>NZ_QMKK01000009.1 GCF_003287875.1 Martinezella tropici | reverse complement strand
TGCTCGATGATCGGACCCTCGTCGAGATCGGCCGTCACATAATGCGCCGTCGCCCCGATCAGCTTCACGCCGCGCTCATAGGCCTGCTTGTAGGGGTTCGCCCCCTTGAAGGACGGCAGGAAGGAATGGTGGATGTTGATGATGCGGCCCGACATCTTCCGGCACAGCGCATCCGACAGAACCTGCATGTAGCGGGCCAGCACCACGAGTTCGGTGCCGGTCTGCTCGACCAGTTCCAAAAGCTGGGCTTCGGCCTGCGGCTTGTTGTCCTTCGTCACCTT
>NZ_QMKK01000008.1 GCF_003287875.1 Martinezella tropici | reverse complement strand
CGCTCATAGGCCTGCTTGTAAGGGTTCGCTCCCTTGAAGGACGGCAGGAAGGAATGGTGGATGTTGATGATGCGGCCCGACATCTTCCGGCAGAGAGCATCCGACAGAACCTGCATATAGCGGGCCAGCACCACGAGTTCGGTGCCGGTCTGCTCGACCAGTTCCAAAAGCTGGGCTTCGGCCTGCGGCTTGTTGTCCTTCGTCACCTT
>NZ_QMKK01000007.1 GCF_003287875.1 Martinezella tropici | reverse complement strand
GACTTCATGCTGGTGGCGATCGACCAATAAGCGGCGTTGTCGGAAGCCTTGGAGATGCGCAGGCCGGAAGACACGGCGTTCTGCGTGTCCTGAAGGTTTGAGCCGATGGTGCGCAGCGTCTGGAGAGCAGCCATTGCGGCGTTGTTGGTAAGAATGCTCGTCATGATATTTGCCCCTTTGGCAGTGGTTGAATAAGGGACATTCCGGACCTAAAACCGGTAACGGCATTCAGCATCATGCCTGTTAACCAAAACCGTTAAGGTTAACTCGCCGCTTCGATGGTCCTAAGAAACAGCAATATAGTTAAGAAAAGCTGAACTCACTCGAGCCGGAAAATATAAAAAAAACCGCACCTTAGACAGGTGCGGTTAACTTGTTGTTTAGGATTTTCGACCAACGCGTTGCGTTGGCGCTTCCTATTAACGGAAGAGCGACAGGATCGACTGGTTCGAAGAGTTGGCGATCGACAGGGATTGGATAGCCAGCTGCTGCTGCGTCTGCAGAGCGGACAGCTTGCTCGATTCCTGTTCCATGTCGGCGTCAACCAGCTTGCCGACGCCCGACTGGATCGAGTCGGAGAGCGAGGAAGCGAAGCTCGTCTGCAGATCGATACGGCTGGAGACAGAGCCCAGCTTCGAGCCGAGGCTGGTCATGGAGTTCAGAGCGGTCTGAACCATGTTCAGGGCGCTGGAGATCTGGCCGCTCGTCATGCTGGA
>NZ_QMKK01000006.1 GCF_003287875.1 Martinezella tropici | reverse complement strand
GCATCGATGAAGAACGCAGCGAAATGCGATAACTAGTGTGAATTGCAGAATTCCGTGAATCATCGAGTCTTTGAACGCACATTGCGCCCCCTGGTATTCCGGGGGGCATGCCTGTCCGAGCGTCATTGCTGCCCATCAAGCACGGCTTGTGTGTTGGGTCGTCGTCCCCTCTCCGGGGGGGACGGGCCCCAAAGGCAGCGGCGGCACCGCGTCCGATCCTCGAGCGTATGGGGCTTTGTCACCCGCT
>NZ_QMKK01000005.1 GCF_003287875.1 Martinezella tropici | reverse complement strand
CTGATCGGGGCGACGGCGCATTATGTGACGGCCGATCTCGACGAGGGTCCGATCATCGAGCAGGACACGGCGCGCATCACGCATGCGCAGTCGGCCGAGGATTATGTCTCGATCGGCCGCGATGTCGAAAGCCAGGTTCTCGCCCGTGCCATCCATGCCCATATCCACTATCGCACCTTCCTCAACGGCAACCGCACCGTCGTCTTCCCGGCAAGCCCGGGCTCCTATGCCTCCGAACGCATGGGGTGAGTGATGGCGCTCGCAACGGTGATCGACGGGAAACAAGCGGCCGCTTCGGTGATCGAGGCCGTGAAGGCTGCGGCGGCTGGGCTTGAGAGTGAGGCCGGTGTGAAGACCGGGCTTGCCGTCGTCATCGTCGGCGACGATCCGGCCAGCCACACCTATGTGAACTCCAAGAGCAAGATGGCGAGGGAATGCGGCTTCAAGTCGGTCCAGCACACGCTGCCGGCGGAGACGACGCAGGAAGAACTGGCAAGGCTCGTGGCCTCGCTGAACGACGATCCGTCCATCCACGGCATTCTCGTGCAGCTGCCGCTGCCGAAGCATCTGAACTCCGATGCGATCATCCAGTCGATCAAGCCGGAAAAGGATGTCGATGGCCTGCATGTGGTCAATGCCGGCAAGCTTGCGACCGGCGATCTCGAAACCGGGCTGATCTCGTGCACGCCGGCCGGCGCCATGCTGCTGGTGCGTTCGATCCACGGCGAGGACCTGTCGGG
>NZ_QMKK01000004.1 GCF_003287875.1 Martinezella tropici | reverse complement strand
CTGATCGGGGCGACGGCGCATTATGTGACGGCCGATCTCGACGAGGGTCCGATCATCGAGCAGGACACGGCGCGCATCACGCATGCGCAGTCTGCCGAGGACTATGTCTCGATCGGCCGCGATGTGGAGAGCCAGGTTCTCGCCCGCGCCATCCATGCGCACATCCACTATCGCACCTTCCTCAACGGCAACCGCACCGTCGTCTTCCCGGCAAGCCCGGGCTCCTATGCCTCCGAGCGCATGGGGTGAGTGATGGCACTCGCAACGGTGATCGACGGGAAACAAGCGGCCGCTTCGGTGATCGAGGCCGTGAAGGCTGCGGCGGCGGGGCTTGAGGCGGAGGCCGGTGTGAAGACCGGGCTTGCGGTCGTCATCGTCGGTGATGATCCGGCCAGCCACGCCTATGTGAACTCCAAGAGCAAGATGGCTAGGGAATGCGACTTCAAGTCGGTCCAGCACACGCTGCCGGCCGAGACGACGCAGGAAGAGCTTGCTAGTCTGGTGGCCTCGCTGAACGACGATCCGTCTATCCACGGCATTCTCGTGCAGCTGCCGCTGCCGAAGCATCTGAATTCCGATGCGATCATCCAGTCGATCAAGCCGGAGAAGGATGTCGATGGCCTGCATGTGGTCAATGCCGGCAAGCTGGCGACCGGCGATCTCGAAACCGGGCTGATCTCGTGCACGCCGGCCGGCGCCATGCTGCTGGTGCGTTCGATCCACGGCGAGGACCTGTCGGG
>NZ_QMKK01000003.1 GCF_003287875.1 Martinezella tropici | reverse complement strand
TCGCCGGTGGCATAATTGTATTGGCTGGCGCCGCCCGTCAGGCGGATGGTCTTGCCGTAGACCGGCGCATTGACATGGATATTGCGGGCAACAACGTCGAACAGGTCGACGGCGCCGGGGGCAGCCGCGAAGTTTCCGCCTGCCCCTTCGAAGGTGACGTCGCCGCCATTGACGGTGAAGCCTGACAGGCTACCGTCGGCGCCGATATTGGGCACGCCTGATGTCAGCGTCGCTCGCGGCGTGTTGATGAAGCCGCAGCCGTTGCAGGTGATCCCGTTTGGATTCGCGATGATGACGTCAGCCCTGCCGCCGAACACTTCGGTCGGGCCGTTCAGCGCGGAACGATTGCCCGACGTGACTTCGTTTAGGATGACCGAAGCCGGGCCGGAATTCCTCAAATTGGGATTGCCGGGGGTGGCGCCGCCCAGGTTCGAAGTGCCGACTTCACCGTTGAAGTTATTAAGGATGAGGCCGGGCGTGCCGACGTTGAAATTGTCGTATTTGTTATGCGACAGGCCCGTGCCATTCGGGGTGACGATATCGATCAACGGCACACCGTTCGGGGCAGCCCCGACACTCGGCTGGTTTGCGGCGGGTGCCGAGCCGGCAGCGGAGACGGATTGCGCATTGGCAATCGCTGGCTGCAGGAAGAGAAGCAAGCTCAGAGTGACGGCGAGCGACTGCCGCCCAAGACGCAGGAGCGGGCTTCGCAGATCAAACGCGACCTCCCTCTCGTTGGCCGCAAGCCGCGATCCAACCAATGCGATCTTCTTGCTCATCACACGCCCTCACTGGTGACTGTGCGGCAAGCTGAACTTGCCGCAATTGAAACTAAGCTTGCTGATCGATCGCGACATCCGCGGCCTCGCGAGCACCGCGATTTCGGCCCCTGGCTGACGCAATCTTTCTGGCCGGCATAGGCCGTTCACTCTGAACCCTCTCGGAAAGCCGACATCGCAGCCGGCCTCCCGCTATTTCTTCGTCAGCAACCACTGCTTGACCTGCTTGGTGAAGGCGTTCGACAGCCGTTGCGCCAGAATATCGTCAGGCCCTGCGGCCGAAGCTGCGTTGACGGCCATGGCCACAAATATGCCGAGCCCCTCTCCGCGCATGCCACTGTTACCCGCCGCAATGGGCTGCTCGGCAATGAGATGCCCTGTCTTGGCGTCTTCCAGCCTAGCTATTCCCGCAATCCGGCTGTCGCTGTGAATAAGAACACGTCCAGCCTTCGTGGCCAGATCGACCACATGGAGGCTGACGACCAACCGCGCTCGCGTTGGACCACCGGGTAACCCGATCAGCTCCTTCTCCATGGTCCCTTTCAACATGCGGACAACCGTGGCCAATTGCGGATCGGGTTTACCTTCCGTGAAAAGGCCTGTCATTTTGACATCGGGTGCTGTCTCGATGCGGATTTCGCGTACGGAGGTCTTTTGAAGAGCAGCCACAAGACGTGGGTCCGTCGTGACGCAGGACGCGAGCAACATCGCGAGAACAAGGGCGATACCGCCGGAGATGTATCGCATCACCTGAGCGCCCAAGGCACCTGTTACCAATATCAAGCGCAAATCCATCTTCATCTCCTCAACCGCCTCTTGCGGCCGGCGCCGTCTTCACGCCGCCGTCGAGTTTCTTGTAAAGTTCGCCCAATTGAGATTTCGGCGCCGGGCACTTTCGTGAACGGGCAAGGTCCGTCAGCACCTGATTGCGATTGCGCAATGCGTCGATCTCGACTTTTTCGGGTGACTTGGGGTCCATGAAGAACAGAGCTGGCCAGAAGAGAAGAACGCCGGTTGCACCAAGAATCACGTTCTTGCCCTGTGCCTGCGAGCGCTCCTTGACCGTCGAAAGGATCTGGCGTTCGTTCGCCGCAAATTCACGGTTGACGCCGCTGCAATCCAACCCGCCGTCACCGGCACTGGTCGATGCGATCGGATGTGCTTCACGACCGCCGCAACCGGAGAGTATGATTGTGCAGCAAACCAGCGCCGTGATCGCGAGCGGCATCAACGCGGCCCGATCATCTTTCTTTCCAAAAATCATGATTTCCCTCAAAATATGATCACCATTTCACCGACGTGCTGACGAACAGAAGTCCGGCCTCATGCCGATCGACCGTGCCGCCCAGCACATCCGAATAACCCATGTCAAAATTCACATGCCCGCCGGCGAGCTTGGCACCGACCGTCCAGCCGAGCATGTCGCCGCCCTGGATGCGGTAGCGCGCCTGCGAAGCGATCCGGCCATAGTCCAGGCCGACGTACGGCCGGAACTCGCCAAGGATCTTGGCAAGCTCGGCATTCTCGCCGAAAGGCTGCGTACGCCAGACGAGATCGTTGCGGATGAAGAAGCCGTTATTGCCGAACAGCATGGTTTCGCGCGTGCCGCGCACGGAGGAATAACCGCCGGCCGATATCTGCTCGGCCCCGAACAGGTTGTCGGGCGAATATTGGCCAGTGACGAGCGAATTGAGTTCGAAGCGCTGATCGGCAAACTCGAAAGGCCGTGTCATGGTGATCGTGCCAGTGAACTTCGAAAAGCGAGGATCCGCATCCCCTGCTCCGGCATCACCGGGAGCGACGGCGTCAAAGAGGTTGAGCCCCTGACTGTAGGAGAGATCAAAGACCCAAAGGCCGCCCAGCATACGGCGCGAATGCGAGATACCGAGATCACCGACCGTATATTTGCGGCTGCCGACCTCTATTCTGTTGCCGAGCAGGAAATTGTTGGTTTCCTTATAGGTCAGGCCGCTGTTGAAGGTGGTGATCGAATCCTTGTCGCGGAAGATCACGCGATCGGCGCCGATCCCAACCTGTTTGGAATCGCCCGAGGTGTTGAGCGGCCCAAAGTTCCCCGGAACCGAGCTGTTATATTCGTACCAGGAGCCGTTCGCCGAGAACGTCCAGTATCCGTAGGGCACGCTGACATTGCCGGAATAGCTGTTGCTCTTGCCCAGCCCGTCGTCCCGCCACGGATAATCCGGGCCGCTATGCTCGTATGAAAAGTTCCATTGGTCGTTCACGCCGAACAGATTGTCATAGCCGATCGAGGCCGAGGACTTGGAGTATCCCGTCTGCTCTTGACCGAGATTGCTGTTGCCGAAGGAAAGATGCCAGGGGTGATCCGGCTTGTTCTCGATATTGAGGATCGAGGTGCCATCCCTCTTTTCCGGCAGCATCGCGGTCTTGGCATTGTTGGAGGTCAGGCGGTTGATCTGGTCGAGGCCCTGTTCGATGTCGCGCAGATTGGTGATCTCGCCTTTCATGCCGGGAAAGGCCGTGGCGATCACAGCGGAATCCGGCGCCGGCTTGCCGTTGATGTAGATGTCGGCAAGCGTGCCTTCGACCGCGACCAGGCGCAGCACCTTGGTCCCGGCAATATCCTGCGCCGGCACGTAGACACGGGAGCTTACGAACCCCTTGTCGAGATAAAGATGCGTCAGGTCACGCAACAGCCCGTTGATCTCACCGACGCCGACACAGCGGTTCGCATAAGGTGCCGTGATTTTGCCTACGGTGTCGGCCGAAAACTGCCTGACGCCTTCGACCTCGACATGGGCGATCGCAAAACAGGGGCCGACCTTTTTGCCATTGGCAGCCGCAGGCTGCTGGCCTTCCGCCGGAGAAGACTTCGGCGTCATGTCACCCAGGGCTTTCAGGCGCTGCTGCTCGGTCTCCTGCGCCTGCCGGCGCGCGAAATCGTCATTGGGTGTCTGAGCCGCAGCCTCAGACACCATCAGAATTCCTGACAGCAATGCAACCGTTAACGAAGGGGTAGAAGACCACTTCTGAAAGCCTTGGCCGCACCGCGGAGCGGTGATCGGCCCCAACGCCGATATCATGGGGCTATTCCTGTCGTCCGGTTACTTGGAGACAGGCTTCTGCAGCGCATCCAGCGCCGCCGGCAATCCCTTCAGCGAGAACTTGATGTTGACCTTCTGGCCATTCATCATCTGGACATGGCCGGTGCCATCGGCAGCCTTGGTCAATGCCGCCACCATCTTGCCGTCCAGTTTCTGTTGTGCCCAGCAACCGGCCTGGTTGCAGTTGCGGTAGGCCAACTGCACCACGGGCTTGTCAGCCACGTCGATGCCAAGACCGGCGGGAATGTACATGTTCAGCGGCACCAGCGTCGTCAGCACGAGATCGCTGGCAGGCTGCTTTGCTGCCTTCTTGTTTGATGCGGCCGGCGCATCCGCCGCCTTGGCGAACGCCATCGTCAAGACGTTCACGTCCTGGTCGCCCTGCTTGATCGTGGCGATCTGCGCCACTTCGCAGTTCGTGATCGCCGATCCGTCCGCCCCCTTGCCGTCGACGCAGCGATAGTACCAGTCGTCGAACTTCTGCACCCGCGCCTGCGGGGCCGGCTGCTGTTCATTTGCCGCTGGAGCGGGAGTTTGAGCAGTGCTTGTATTGGAAGGGGGATTTGCGGCTGGTGCTGGCTGCTCCTGGGCCGTTGCGGAGGATGCAAGGAGCGCACTCGACAAAAGCATGACGGATGTCAGGATTTTGATGGAAAACGTCTTACTCGTGAGGGACATTCTAACTTTCCAAAGTCAAAGCCATTCGCTTGCGCAAGGCGCACCTTGCTCAATCGGCAAATCGTCAAAATTCATGAGAATGCACCTCATACGCGGCGCGGCCGATCATCGGTTAAGGCGTTACATAGCAGAATTCTAATCCATGCATCAGAAAGTAGCGGGCACTGCGCAATGATTCGTGCACGTTTCTGGGGAAGCGTGTCGATTCCGCAACATTGGCGGTTGCTATTCGCAGCAGCTGTGCATCGTGCGGCACAACACCTACAGCTAATGGGTGATTATTTAGGCCGGTCGCGATTGGTCAAGTGATCGGATCGCGGCTCAGGCGATCAGCCCTTTCATCGGCAGGACATGATCGGAGCCCGGAAAGACATCGCGCGCCAATATGGAAGGCGATGTGCCAAGCAGATCGACGGCGATCCCCTTGACGATGGCGCGCAGATCCGTTGTGGCGGCAAGATCGCGGCCATCGCGCAATTGCGCCTGTTTGAGCCCGGGCCAATCGGCAATCACCCGGCCGCCCCGAATGGCGCCGCCGGCGAGGAATGCCGCCGTTCCGGTGCCGTGATCCGTGCCCTGGGTGCCATTGACCTGCGCCGTGCGGCCGAATTCGGTCGCGACGAGGATGGCGGTATCCTTCCATGCTGAGCCGAGTTCCTGCTGGAACGCGGCAAAGGAATTGTCGAGCCCGACCAGAAGCTTGTTGAGCCGATCCACTTCGCCGGCATGGGTATCCCACCCCTCGAAGGCCAGTGCCGCGACGCGGGGGCCGTCGTCCTGCGCCAATAGACGCGCGGCACCTCTCGCCATCTGTTCCATGCCTGTGGGATCGCCGGGGCCGCCTCTGGCCTTGACGTCGAGACCGGCGGCAATCTTGCCGGTCGAAATGCCCTCGGCGAGGATTTTCGCAAAGAGCGGATCGGTGTGGTTGTAAAGATCCATCAGCCTCGGCGGCAGGTCGTCGCTGACCGGCTGCAGATTGGATGGCGACCAGCCGAGCACCGGTGCGTTGCCGCGAATGACGAGTGGTGCATTGGCGCCGATGGACAGGCCGCGGATCTCCGAAGCTCCCGGCGAAACCTTGTCGCCCTTCGGCAATCCCTCCAGCATCCGGTTGAGCCAGCCGGAATCGACGCGGCCGGGCACCTCGTAGCCGGACTCCAGCACGTCCTGTCCGTCGAAATGCGACCGGTCGCGATAGGGCGTCGCACTGGCATGGACGACGGCCGCCTGCCCTGCGCGATAGAGCCGGTTGAAATTCGGCATCGACGGATGCAGCGCGAAAAAACTATCTAGTGGGAGAGCGGCATCGGGGCCGCTGGTCGTCATGGCGATCGATTGCCGCAGCGTCTGATAATCGGGATCGCCGACAGGCGGCACGGCCGTTAGACCGTCGAGCGCGCCGCGCAGGATGATGGTGATGAAGCGAGGATCGCGTCCGCCGGCGGCATGGGCGAAACGCGGGATGAAGGCCCAGGCGAACAAGGCGCCGGAAGCGCCGAGCACGGCACGACGAGTGGGGGTCATGAGTTCGCAGGTCATGGTCAGCGCCTTTGAAATTCGGGGGAAAGATATGCGATCGTCAGGCCCTGCTTGCGGGTCTCCGCACGCGATACGGCCTGCAGCGTTTCATTGGAAAGCAGCGGCCCCAGGCTGTCGGACACGAAACTGCGCGGGTCGACCTGCGGTGGCACCGCATTGGCGATCATATTGGCGACATCCATGCGCATGCTGAGGCTCTCGCTGGAGGCCCAGACATCGGCAGTGTCGGCAAAGCCGTTCGGTCCGGCCGGCGCCCAGAAGGGTTGGCCCATCGCCGTCAACGTGCCGAGAATGACATTCGGTTTCGGGGTCTCGCCGCTTGCCCGCAAAAGTGCCGCCATGAATTCGAGCGGCGAGCGAACCTTCGACAATGTCGGGTTCCATGCATCCTCGGAGCCGACGAGCGCCCGATAGACGGCGGAAAGATCGCCATCCGTCTTGCTGAACGTCGCAGCGACGGTCTGGACAAGCCCTGGCGGAGGCGTATCGGCCACGAAATGACGGACGAGCTTGGTGGCGATATGCTGTGCTGTTGCCGGATGGCGGGCGAGATCGCGCAGCGCTTCGCGCCCCTGTCCGACGCCATTGTCGGCATAGGTGAGGCCAAGCAGCGTCTGATCACCGGGCTCATGCGCGCCCGCGTTGAAGACGAAGGTGCCGGGTGTCCCGAGCTTGCCCTCGGCGCGCGCCACAGTCCAGCCGGTAATGATCTTGGCAAGCGTCGTCACGTCGGCCTGGGTATAGCCACCATTGACGCCGAGTGTGTGCAATTCCAGCGTCTCGCGGGCGAGATTTTCATTGAGACCACGCTTCCTGTTGGCATTGGCCTTGGAGTTCGGCCCGATCGACTGCTGATTGTCGAGATAGGCGAGCATGGCCGGATGGGTCTCGACGGCGAGCAGCATATCCGCGAAACGACCGAAGACATGTGGCCGGATCGCTTCGCGCTCGAAGGCGCCGGCAACGATATGAACCTCCTCGCCCTTCGAGACGGCGACCGCGAAATGGTTTGCCCAGAACATGGCAAGCCGCTCGCCAAAGCCGATCAATGGCTGCCGGATGGTGCCGTTAAAGCGGGCATCCACTTCCGCCAGCAGAACCTGCTGCGGAAGGTAGGGCATTGCGGGTTTTTCCAGCTTTTCGACCGCTTTGCCGATGACAGCCGCCATGGCCTGATTGTTTGGCTGCATTCCCATGGCGCTCGATGGCTGCGCCTGAGGTTGTTGCGACTGCGGCTGCTGTGGCCCCTGCGCCGGCTTATCCGGCTGTGTCGCGGCCTGCTGCCTTGCCTCCTTGCGCTGCTCCTGGAAGGCATAGAGGGAAACGAGAAGATCGGCGGTGGATTGAAGCTGCGGCCCGACGGGGACCGGTACAAAGCGCTCGGTGATTTCCTCCATCAGCGCTCCGCGCGGATCCGATGCGATCGACGCAGTGCCGTTATGATCCGCCCCTAGCCCAAATCGGGAAAGGGCGAGCGCGGCATAAACGTCATTCGATTGCTGAGCCATGTTCCTGCCAACTCCTGCATCAAACATGCTCCTTAAACGCGGGGTTCGTTCCGATCCGTCGCTTGGCAAGTATGATCATTTTGTGGCAGCGGCCCTCGACGCGCTGCGGCGAACGAGGCTTTCGGCAAGCGCGCGGCGTTCGTCGTAGGAGAGCGTTGCGGCGAAGTCGACAGCCCGTTCCTCCAGCTTCGCTCTGAGGCCGATATCGGCATTTCGCGCCCGCGCCAAGGCAGCCAGAAGCGCTTCCTTGTCCAGCATCGGCTGACCCAGAATGGAAGCGGCGTCTACCTTGGCCTGCTGCGCCTCGAGAATGGCCTGCCGGTTGTCCTTACGCGCCTCGTTGAGTGCGGCACGCAAAGCTTTCTTCTGAACGGAAGGCAGTTGCTCGCCGGCAAGCGGCATCATCCCCGCACGCGCCTGCGTCTTGCGGATCCACGTCAGGCCGCCGCCCGCCAATGCTCCGATGAGGAACGTGTTCAGTACCAGTAGGGAAATGACCACTATTCTAAAACTGCGATCCGTCATTGGCTGTCCTGCACTATGCCCGCGTCCGGCCCGATGTCGCCGAACATGGTTGCGGTTCCGTCGGAGACGACCGAAGCATCGGAGGTCAGGCTGGGCGTGAGCACCGCGATAGCGATGCTGCCGGCGAGCGCGCCAGCGACGCCGACGCCGACAAGGCCGATGCCGGCGGAGCCGAAGCGGAACCAGCTTCTAACCGCCAGGCGGCGGACGAAGCCTTTAAGGATTTGGCGTTGCAGATCCACATGGCCCGGTCTGACGACATATGTATCGAGCAGCGCATCCAGATCGGCGGCGCGCGCGAGAACTCCGGCGGCGGCCAGGTCTTTTGCGAATTCACGCGCGGCGGCGCGCTCGGTCTGCGGCCACCGAGCGATATCGCCGCCATAGGCGGCGGTCAGTTCCTCGAACCGCCCGGCATTCATTGGACCTGCGATATTCTCAACCATCGCCCTGTTCCTTCAACAAAAGCAGCTGCAACGAGCGCCTTCCACGCGCAAGCAAGCTCTCCAATGCGTCGACGCTGACGTCCATGATCTCGGCCGCCTCGGCATTCGACAGCGCCTGATAATAGACCAGGATGATCGCCTCGCGCTGCCGGGGTGCGATCATCTGCATCGCCCGTTCCACACGCTTGGACGGATCGTCCTCGCTCATCAGGCCCGCATCCGGCGCCGGCCCTTCATATTCGATGTCGGGCGGATGCTCGGCAAGAACATCCTTGCGTCGGCGCAAGCGATCGTAGCAAAGGTTGATCGCCACGCGATGCACCCAGGTACTGAAGCGGGCATTGCGCTGACGCCAGCCGCCGGCGTTGCGCCAGAGGCGCAGAAACGTCTCCTGCGCCACATCTTCGGCTTCGCTCGCATCGCCGAGCATGCGGGTTGCGACGGCCATGATGCGCGGCAGCTGCCTTGCCACCATCATACGCATTGCCGGAACGTCACCAGCGGCGATACGGCCGAGCAGATCCTCATCCGCATCGCCGCTCCCGGGCGTGCGATCCCACTTCATCGACAATCGCCACCGCTCCTGTTTCGCGCGATACCGGCGTGACGCGCCACCCGGTTCGGGCTTTTAGCAAGGAAGCTCGGCCTGGCCGTCAAATCCGGCAAGCGGCTTCCGTCAGATCGCAGCATCTCGGTCAGCGTATCATCCTTCGACATCAAGCATGGATTCGCAAGAAGTATGGGGTCGCAGGGATTGAACGGCCTATCCGCCGAATTCCGTCGCTCTCACATCGAGGATTTTTGGATTTTCCTCCCTTCGCCGGCAACTATCTATCGAACGAATACCAAAAGAGCCGGCTCAGCCGGACGTGGAAGCCTCATCGATATGAGCGGATGGAGTTGCTAACGCCGGAGATCAAACATGCCCTGTGCCCCGATTTGACTGGCGCATCGTTTCCGGGACAGGCGAACTCGGCTTCGTACCGCCAATATATTGCCGTTATGGCTACATATTAGCATCCGAACATTTTCAACCTTTCACTCCCCAACGCGAGCAAACTGCACACGGAAACTTGCACCCGGCTTTTAGGCGCTTGACGAAGCGCTCCCGTTACGATTTCCTTCCTTAATTTTAGGGGATTATATAATTGGGCCGCTTTCTTGCGCATTGCTGATGTGAGGAGTTTCCAGCGATAAGCGGCGATGGTGGGGTAAGAATGCCAAAAAAGAGGGGTACAGCTTGACTGATTTCTGTGGAGACATGAATGAGGCGCACTAAGGAGGAGGCGGCGGAAACGAGGAGCGAGATCTTGCACTCTGCAAAGGCTCTGTTTCTCGACAAGGGTTACGAGAATGTCAGCCTTGAGGAGATAGCCGCAGCGGCTGGTGTAACGCGGGGGGCGGTGCACTGGCATTTCAAGAACAAGCAGGGATTGATGTTTGCGATCCGCGATGAGGCCCAGCAGCCGTTTCAGGAGCTGGCTGAGCGGATGTCGAAGGAGCTCCCGACAAATCCGCTTGATCTCGTGGCCGAGGCGATTGCCGGGATATTCGACGATGTCCAGGGCGATCCGCGCAAGAGAAGCATGCTGAAGGTGATGATGCACCTCGACATGGCCTTTTGTGACGGCACCACGAACCGCGCCAGCTCCTTCCGCCACGATATGCACGAGCATTTCGAACGCATATTCACCCTGATGAATGAAAAGACGAAGCTGCCCGCGCCATGGACGCCGGATACGGCCGCCTCCGCGCTGACGGCGGTCATCGGCGGGCTGATCACCGAATGGACGCTCGACAGGGGTAATTTCCAGCTCGTGCCTTGCGGACAGATGTTCATCAAGATGATCTTGAAGACATGGTTCCCGCAGGAGCAGACACATGAGGTAGAGACCTCGGCTGCATAAGGCGGGTCACGCGATATCAAAGCCTTGAACAAAAAAGGATCCGGAGGGAAAGCCGGATCCTTTACTTTGATCGGAGGTCAACCGATCGGTGAAAGAAGCCTGACGGATTGGAACATCAGGCTTCCCTATACCCGGCACGAGGCCGGGTAATTCAAAATTAGAAGCTACGCTCGAAGCGCAGGATACCAGCCCACTGATCTTCGTTCACAGAATCGAAGTTGGTGTAGGAGACTTCCGGCTCGATGAGCAGGTTCTTGACCGGGTTCCACTTGACGTTCGTGGTTGCGGCAAAGATCTTCGAGTCGGTGTAGGCGAGCTGCAGGTTCCACTTCAGCTTTTCGTTGATCGGAACGGCAACGCCACCCCAAACGGCCCAGTCACCCCAGCCGCACTTGGATGCATCGTCGATGGGGCAAGCCGAACGGTCGAGGTTGGTACCTGCATACTTGTTGAGCTTGTCGCCATCGGTGTTCCAGCCACCCATCAAGAAGGCCGAGAACGCGCCGAAGTCGGCATCGACACGAGCCTTGATAGCGCCTTCTTCGACGATCGAGTCGTAACCGCCAACGACCTTGAAGCCCCATGCGCCAGACTTGAAGCCGGCACCGGCGACGACGTCAGGAGCATAGTGATTGCCCTTGTCGTCGGACCACCAGCTTGAGCCGTAGGAGGCGTCGGAGCCGCTGGAGTTCGAGTCTTCAACCGAGATCACAGCCGTGAAGCCGTTGCCGGCATCGTAGCTGTAGGTCAACTGGTTGAGTTCGTACGGGCCGTCATAGATCACGTCGTCGTTGATGACGTCGCCGGCATAACCGATGTAGTAGTTATACTGCGAGTCGGCCTTACCGACGAGGAAGCCGCCCAGGCTGATGTTGGCGAACAGCAGCTTGGTGGAGGTGGAGTTGCCGTCGTTCCAGTCCCAACGGACGACCGTGTTGGTCTTCAGCGGGCCGTA
>NZ_QMKK01000061.1 GCF_003287875.1 Martinezella tropici | reverse complement strand
GGTGCGGCGGGCGAGTGTCGCCGGCAGGCCGCCGCGGGCGGGCGAGCCGAGCTCGGGCTCGACGCGTGCGGCGTTGATCAGCAGCGGATGCTCTTTGGCCTGCGCAAGCAGGCGCTTGTAGAGATCCTCCGGCCAATGGCTTTTCGTTGCCTGGCCGAGATGGTTGAAGATCGTCATCGCGCTGATGAGCGCGACCGACGGATCACCCCGGCCGAGCGCCGCGAGAATCGTCGCGACCTCGTATAGGGTTGCACCGGCGCCACCATATCTCGCTGCGACGGTGCTTTCGAGCAGGCCGCTTTGA
The DNA here is from genome assembly GCF_003287875.1 of Martinezella tropici. Taxonomy (GTDB): domain Bacteria; phylum Pseudomonadota; class Alphaproteobacteria; order Rhizobiales; family Rhizobiaceae; genus Rhizobium; species Rhizobium tropici_C. Next base: position 467,769 of record NZ_QMKK01000061.1, on the reverse strand, counting down.
TGAACCGCGCGGATGCCGACCCATGGGAAGTCCCCGGTCCGGTCCGCCTCGGGGGCAGCGTGCGCAAGAGCACGCGTCGTCGCCTTCAGCTGGCTTGGATCGAAAAGCGTGTCATCGACGATCATCAGGCCGCGGCCTTCTTCTTTGCCTCTTCCCGTTCGCGTATGCCCTCGCGCACCAGCGGCAGGATGTAGCGGCCGTAGTCGACGGCGTCGTTGAAGTTGTCGTAGCCGCGGATAGAGATCAGGTCGGCGCCGAGATCGATATAGTCGAGGATCGAATCGGCAATCGTGCGCGGCGATCCGACAAGCGCGGTGGTTGCCCCGGAGGCATTGGTCGCCGTAACCGTCGGATACCACAGGGCGCGATCATGGACGTCGCCGCGTGCGGCAATGTCGAGAAGCCGCTGCGATCCGACATTGGCGGGGCGAGGGGCGGTGGGCGGCGCGCGATGAAGGCCCCTTTCCCGGTTTTCCTTAAGGCGATCGAGGACCCGGTGAGCTTTTTCCCAGGCCAGTTCGTCGGTCTCTGCAACGATCGGGCGGAAGGTCACCCAGATTCGAGGCCGATCGGTCCTACCGGCCTTTGCTGCCTCGGCATAGATCCGCTCGATCTGCTGCTTGGTTTCCGCCAGAGGCTCGCCCCACAGTCCGAAGATGTCGCAGAGAGAGCCGCCAATGCGGTAGGCGGCGTCCGATGATCCGCCGAGCGAGATCGGGATCAGTCCGTGCGTCGGGCGAACGGCACTGCGAAACTGCTTGAACTGGTAGTATTTGCCGTCGAAATCAAAGGGCTCCGTTGAGCTCCATGCAAGCCGCAGGATACGAATATATTCCTCCTGCCGCTCGTAGCGCTGCTCCTTGTTGAGGAAGTCGCCCTCGCGCGCCTGCTCGTCATCGCTGCCGCCGGCTATGAAGTGGACGACCACGCGCCCGCCGCTCAACTGGTCAAGTGTGGCAAGCGATTTGGCCGCAACTGTCGGATAGACGGTATTGGGCCTGAGCGCGACGATGATCTTGATGTTCTTCGTATGCGCAAGGACGGTGGCGCCAATGGTGAATGGGTCGAAGGAGGAGGACGAGTAGGGGATCAGCGTATAATTGAAGCCGTAGTCATCGAGCGCGCGTGCATAGCGCTCGAGATAGCTGGGATCGACCGGAGCGTCCGGGATGGGATTGAGATCGTTCGAGGCGTTGGGAAAGCTAACGCTGATGAATTCCGCGGACATGGGAGCTCCTCTGATTGTCGAATGTTGGACAAAAGTTAGGCGGCAGCTAAGGAGTAAGGAAGACAGGCCTTTCTATTTCCATTGAAACTATAGAAAATATTCCCTAATCGCTCCCGCGGAAGATCTGGCCGGCGGCGGCCTTACCAGTCGGGCGACCAACCGAGGCTTGGAGCGACGGTTTCAGCAAGATCGGTGAGCAGCCGGATGTTCTCGGCAAGGTCAAAGGCAGGCGGCAGAAAGAGGACGACTTCGTCGGCCGCGGCAAGGCCGGGATCACTGAGCACCGCTTCGATGACCTGGTCCGGCGTGCCGTGAAAGACCGGTGAGATCTGGCTTCCTGGCGGCTGGTTGGTCCGCGAGCTCGGCTCAAGCGCGCCCTTCGGCCGCGATGCCGCAATGCCTTGGGTGCGACGCTCGAGATCATAGGCGGCGTATTTTTCGCGAAGGTCCGGCGTGGTGCCGACCAGGATCGACGCTGCCACAGCAACAGGCGGCGGCTCGCTTGTCCGTTCCCTCCGCCAGGTGGCTCGGAAAGCCTCGATGCAGCGCGCCTGATAATCTCCGAAGCTCTCACCTTCGGCGTGGTCATGCTGTACGGTTCCGGCGATCAGCCCGATGCCGAGTTCGGCGGCTTGTATCGCCGATCCGAAGCTGGCGGAGCCCTGTCTGATGCGTGAACGAAGGGTCGGACTATGCGGCGTCACTCTGAGTTGGCTGCCCTCCGCGGCACCCTGGCCGGGTCCTGCGATGGTGTGCAGAACTTCGCCTGCGATCGCGGAAAGAAAACGGGCCTGACGGCGCTTGGCTTCCGTCCGGGCATCGGTATCGACCGTGCCGAAGACCGCATCGAAGGCGGCGTTGGAGCCGGTCGAGATCGCCAGTTCCAGCCGGCCGCCGATCAGGAGATCTGTCGTGCCTGCGGCTTCCGCCAGCAGGATGGGATCCTGATAGCGCATCGGAATGACGGCCGAACCGAGAACGATATGGCTTGTGTGCTGGCCGGCTGCGGCAAAGAAGGGGAGCGGCGAGGACAGATAATGGTCGAAATGGCGCTGATAGGCCCAGCCCGACTGGTAGCCCAGGCGTTCGGCCGCCTTGAAAAGTTCGATGCCCTCCCGCAAGCCGTGAGCAGGCCCGGTCTCGTCGTTGAACGAGACGCGCGTGTTGAAGCCAAGCCGCTTCTTCGGACGGAATGACGCGGACGGCGCCGCGGCGGGGGCGATGACGGTCATGCAATCTTTTCCTTGTTGAATATCTGCCGGTGCTGCGGGGGTTGGGTGCGTGTGAAACGTGCAGCACCCGAAGGGATCGATTCCAGCAGCGAGCGCGTATAGGCCTGGCGGGGGGTGTCGAAGATCTCACCCACGGTGCCATGCTCGACGATGCGTCCGCGCTGCATGACCGAGACCGTATGGGCAAGCTGGCGCACGAGCGCCAGATCATGCGACACGAAAATATAGGTAAGGCCAAGCTTGACCTGCAGCGACAGCAGCACCTCGACAATATCGGCCTGAACGCTGACGTCGAGCGCAGAGGTAGGCTCGTCAAGCACGATCACGTCAGGTTTCAGGACAAGCGAGCGGGCAATGGCGACGCGCTGGCGCTGGCCGCCAGACAAGGCGGCGGGCTTGCGGGACAGGAGATGCTCTCCCAGCCCGACGTCTGCAAATGCCTTGCGCACCGCAAGCGCCCGCTCCTGATGGGTCCCGATCTTGAAGCGGTCCAGCGGCTCGCGCACGAGCCTCTCGACGTTCCAGGTCGGATCGAGCGATGTGAAGGGGTTCTGGTAGACGAGCTGCAGGTGCCGCCAGACAGAGCGCAGCTGTTCGGGTGACCGACCGTTGACCTGTTCGCCGCCGACCGCGATCTTCCCGGCGTCGGGCTGCTCAAGCCCGAGCAGAAGCCGGATCGCCGTTGTCTTTCCGGATCCGGATTCACCGACCAGCGCATGCGTCGTTCCCGCCTGAACGTCGAACGAGACGTCGTTGACGGCGGTCAGCACCTTGCCGTCGACGGTGAAGGTCTTCGTTACGCCGCTGACCTCGATCTTCGGTGTCTTTTCACGCGGGGCGCCAAGATGCCGGAAACCGGGCTCCCGCAACGGCCGGTACCGGTCCGGGTTGAGTGCCGGCACGTCGCCGTGAAGTTTTCTGGCGTAGGAGGAGGACGGCGCGGAGAATATCGTAGCGGTACTGCCAGCCTCCTGGACGATGCCGTCCTTGAGGACCACGATGGAATCCGCGCGCTCGGCTGCGATCGCCAGGTCATGGGTGATCAGCAGAAGGCTGATCTGCAGTTCCTCCTGCAACTTCGACAACAGGTCGAGAATACGCTTCTGGATCGTCACATCGAGCGCGGAGGTCGGCTCGTCTGCGATCAGCAGCGACGGCCGCGGCAGAACGGCGAGCCCGATCAGCACGCGCTGGAGCATGCCGCCGGAAAGCTGATGCGGATAGGAGTCGTAGACGCGCTGCGGATTGTCGAGCCCGACCTGTGCGAATGTCTCAAGAACGAGTGCCCTGCGAAGCGCCTTGTCCGCTTCGTCCAGCAGTGCGGCCGCTTCCATTGCCTGCGCGCCGATCGTGCGGACCGGGTTCAGGGAGTTGCCGGGGTCCTGCGGCACGAAGCCGATCCTGCGTCCTCTGAATGGACGGAAGCGGCGCTCCGGAAGCCCCAGGAGCTCCTGGCCCTCGAATTCGACGCGGCCCGTGGCGTGTCCCGCTGCGGGAAGCAGTCGCAGGACGGCGCGGGCGATGGTCGACTTTCCCGATCCGGATTCGCCGATCAGCGCGAGACCTTTGCCGCGTCCAAGCTCGAAGCCGACATTGCTGACGACCCTATGGGTGCCGTAGGCGACCGACAATCCTTCGGCCCGCAGCAGCGGGGTCGATGGGCGGTTTGAAAGCATGGTCAGTCTGTCTTGCGGAGCCATCGGCTGATCCTGTTTACAGAGAGGACGGTTGCGATCGTGACGAGGGCCGGGGCATAAACCAGCCAGGGCCATTTGAGGTAATCCTTGCCGATCGAGATCAGCAGACCCCAGTCGGAAGCCGGCGGCGGATCGCCGTAGCCAAGGAAGGCAAGGCTGGCGATCACCAGAATGGAATCGCCAAACTGCAGGACGGCAAGCGGCAGCACCGATCGCGATGCGTTCGGAAGCACGTGGCGCCATAGAATGTGCCAGCGCGAGCCACCGAGGAGGAAGGACGATTCGACGAATGTGGCCTGTCGGGTCTTGATGACTTCGGAGCGCATCACCCGGGCAAACAGCGCAACGGCTGAGACGCCCGTCGCGATTGCCGCATTGGTCGTGTCGAAACCGATTGCGGTGACGACGATGACCGCCAGCAGGAATTTGGGGATGGCCAGCAACACATCGACGAGACGGGCAAAGACCGTATCCACCCAGCCGCCGAAGAAACCGGCCAGCAGTCCGATAATTCCGCCGGCGACGACGCCGATGACGACTGCAATCAGTGCGCTCGCCACCGAAGAAGCCGTGCCATAGACGACGCGTGTATAGAGGTCGCGGCCGAGATGGTCAGTACCGAACCAGTGTGCCGCACTTGGGCCGAGCAGCTTTTGGGCGGGAGTGCCGTTCACCGGATCGTAATGGGTAAACAGGCTGGGCGCGAAAGACCAGCCGATCGCCAGAGCAACGACCAGGAACGAAAGGATGACGACGGGCGGCACGCGCAGGCCCGTCAGACGGCTGAGCGCGGTCGTGCGCGGGGTGGAGGAAACAGAGGCAAGCGTCATGGAGTAACCCCCTTGGAGATGGGGAGAGAGCTGTCGTCGGCGGTCGTCGGACGGCGGTCCTGCCCGCCGAGAAGTTTGACGCGCGGATCGAGCAGCGGATAGGTAAGGTCGGCGATCAGGTTGACGACTACAAAGACCACTGCGGCAAGCGAGACGACGGCTTGCAGGACCGGCAGGTCCTGCGTGCTGACCGACCGCTGCACCAGGCTGCCGAGCCCGTTTCGGCCAAACACCGTCTCGGTGATCAGCGAGCCCCCGAGCAATTCGCCGATCGTCAAAGCGACGACCGTGATGACCGGAAGCGATGAGGGCTTGAGCAGGTGCATGACGAAGAGACGCATCTGGCCGAGCCCGCGTCCACGTGCGACGGCGGCATAATCCTGGCTGGATTCATGGTCGAGATTGGCAATCAGGACTTCGGCGATCTGTGCCGAGATCGGAATGCCGAGGGCGATCGCGGCGAAAAGCGTTGCCCAGAAACTGTCGGGCTGGATGACGCGAAAGACGCCGAGCTGAAAACCGAAGAGATGGATCAGCACCAGGCCGATCACGAAGTTCGGAACCGACAGAAACAGCGACGGGAAGCCGCGGAGCAGTCCCTGGCCAAACCGCCGGGGCAGAAATTGCGTGCCGTAGGCGATGATTGCCGCCAGGAACAGCGCAACCGCAAGGCCCGCCGAGGCAAGCACGAGTGTCGACGGCAGAACCTCCGCAATCAGCGTCGCCACCGGCCGGTTGGTTCGCATCGACAGACCGAGATTGCCGGTCACGAAGCCGGAAAAGGCGTTCCAGAGCTGCACGGGAACCGGCTTGTCCAATCCCTGCGCGGCGATGATCTCCTTGATCTCATCCGGGGTGAAGCCGTTCTGCGGGTTGTTCAGGACGTTGGTAATCGGATCGCCGGGCAGGATACTGACGACGACAAAGGTGAAGACATAGGACAACAGGATCACGACGATCGCCTGCAGGAGCCGCTTTCCGGCATACTCGAAATAGGCTTTTCTCATGCCCATCACCTCTGTGTCTGTTGAACGGCCGGACTATTCCCTTTTTGTGGCGGTGTAGTAGCTGGCATAGGCGACGCCGTTGTAGACCGCTCCCTTGAGCTTGGGCGACTGCACGTAGATGCGCTGGACGATCTGTGTCCGCGGAATGAAATAGCCCTGGTCGAGGACGTATTTCTGCAGTTCGTCGAGCAGTGGTTTGCGCGCTTCGATGGAGGCGGCGCCGGCGATCTTGTCGCGCAGGTCGTTGAGGGTCTTGTCGCTTTCGTCGAGCGCAAACCAGTTTTCGCCATTGTTCGCATTCGTCAGGATGCTGGCGACGGTGCCGGCGTCGATGAAGGAGCGCGTCACCTCATATGCCGGTACGCCCGCGCCGCCATACTTTACCTTCTGCCCGAAGGTGACGACGTCATAGGCACGGATATCGACCTTCCAGCCGATCTTGCCGAGCTGCTGGGCAATCAGTTCGTCGATCGATTTCGATGTCGCGAGGTAGGGGTTGGAATTCAGCGTCAGCGACAGCGGCTTGCCATCCTTGACGCGAATGCCGCCCGTTCCCTTCTTCCAGCCTGCCTCGTCGAGAAGCTTCTCTGCCTTTTCAGGATTATAGGCAAGCAGCGCGCTCTGGTCGGTCGCACCCGGAACGTTGCTCTGGATGAACGATGTCGCAAGCTTCCAGTCGGGTGTATAGACCGTGTCGATGATCTCCTGGCGATTGATGCCGGCCTGAAGCGCTTGGCGAACCTTTACATCGTCATAGGGCGCAAGCTTGGTGTTGATCGCCCAGCCGTTGACGAAGCCGAGATAGCGAGGCGTCGCTACCGTGAGGCCTTCCGACTTGAGAGACTCGAGCTCCTGCGGCGATGCGTTGTAGGCAACGTCGGCCTGGCCGGACTGCACGGCTGCGACGCGCAGCGACGGTTCCGAGACGAGCTTGTAGGTGATCGTATCGAGATGGGCGGGACCGGTCTGGCCGACCGCGGCAGGACCCCAGTTGTAATCCTTGCGCTTGGCAAGCTTGACGTAGTCGCCTTCCTTCCAGGACTCGACGACATAGGGGCCGCTGCCGGAGGTCTTGCTGAGATCGGCCTGGCTGCTCGCCGGCGATGCGATGGTCTTCGGGGAGATAAGGATCGAGCCGTGATAGCCGAGCGTCGGAATGAAGCCCAGCGTCGGCTTCTTGAAGAAGACCTTCACGGTTGTCGCGTCGACGGCTTCGGCATGATCATAGGTCTTGGGGAACAGGCCGATCGGGTTGATGCCCTCGCTCTTGCGTCCGGCATACCAGATGTCGAGATTGGCAACGACGGCTGCTGCATCGAGCGGGCTTCCGTCGGAGAAGGTCACGCCGCTCTTGAGATGCAGGGTGAATTCCGTCGCATTGTCGTTCTGCTCCCAGCGCTCGGCAATCCACGGGCTGACCTTGCCGTCGGCATCGACATAAAGAAGCTTGTCGGTGACATGGCCCCAGATATGGCCCTGAAAGCTGGAGATCGCGCTGTTGTTGGGAATCCAGGTGTCGCCCAGCGAATCGATCAGGAAGACGACATCTCCGCCATCATGCGCGCCGTCCTCAGCCAATGCCGGGGTTACATTCGCTGTTGCGACCAGAGCGGCAAATGCCAGCGCAGAGGTGGCGGTCAGCAGACGACGCCGGGAAAGAAGAAGGCGAGGAGAACGGTCGTTCATGAAGCAGTCCTGTTTGGTTGCCGGGCTAATGACGAACAGGAGCCTATGTGAGCGGATCGGTTTCGAGAAAGACTGGTTGTTCTTTTTCTATCAAATTTGTAGATTATTTTGTCAGCGCAATCTGAAGCACGAGGATCAGGATTTCCGCCGGCCGAGTGCCCATCGAGCGAGATTGCGTGACGACGGTCTATCCGACGATAAACGTCATTCCATCGAGAATGCGTACAGGCGGCAGTTCACCGGTAAAGCGCTCGACTTCGACCTTCGTCAGCTGGCCCGTCGAGCCTTGGGAAAGCTGCGATGTGCCGGTGTCACGGGTGAGGATGTTCGGATTTCCATGAACGCACATGGCCATCGCAGCTTCAGCGTTATCGGGCTCGAACCATGCGCCGGTGGCAAGCTGCATGACACCCGGTCTTACATCCCTACTGATGACAGCGGCGGCGAGGCAACTGCCGCGGGCGTTGAACAGCCTGACGATATCCCGGTCCGAAATGCCACGCTCTGCCGCATCGGTCGGGTGCATGCGCACCGGCTCCCGGCCGCCGATCTTGGTGGAACGACTGAAGTCACCATAGTCCAGCTGGCTGTGAAGGCGCGAGTGGGGCTGGTTGCAGACGAGATAAAGAGGATAGAGGCCCTCCGCCGCCTCCGTCTTCGGGTCCGGTCCATACCAACGTGGATGGCCGCGGCAATCGTCATAACCAAAGCTCTCTATCGTGTCGGAGAAGATTTCGATCTTGCCCGATGGCGTCGGCAGCCGATTGACGTCCGGGTCGGCTCGGAATGCGCGCGCAGGCCCGCCATCGTCAGGCCTTACCGGCAGCAGCAGCTCTCCCTTTTCCCAGAACGTTTCGAAATCCGGCGCCGGATGACCGGCGGCGGCGAGTGCTGTTCGCGTGGTCTCGAAGAGGAAAGCGAGCCACTCACGGCTTGACCGGTTTTCGGTGAATTCAGCGCGCTTGCCGAGGCGCTCTGCAATATCAGCGAATATCTCGTAGTCGGAGCGTGCTTCGCCGACCGGCTCGATCAGCTTCTTCATCGCGATCATCATCGGATCGCGGTCGGCCGCACCGATATCGTCGCGCTCGAGCGTCGTGGTTGCGGGCAGGACGATATCGGCGTGGCGTGCGGACGACGTCCAGGCCGTCTCGTGCACGATAATCGTCTCCGGCTTCTTGAACGCCTGGCGAAGCCTGTTGAGATCCTGATGGTGATGGAACGGATTGCCGCCGGCCCAATAGACCAGGCGGATGTCAGGATAATGCAGGGCCTGACCATTGTAGTGGAACGGTTCGCCCGGGTTCAGCAGCATGTCGGCAATCCGTGCGACGGGAATGAAATCCGGCACTGGATTGTGGAACTGCTTGAGCGTCGGCAGGGGCACTGCAAGCTGGCGCTTGCCGATATTGCCGAGGGCGCCGAGCGAATAGGAAAAGCCGCCGCCATCCAGGCCGATCTGGCCGCGCATGGCCGCCAGCACGATCCCCATCCAGACCGGCTGCTCGCCGTAATCGGCGCGCTGCAGGGAATGGCTGACGGTGATCAGCGTTCGGGCATTCGCCATGCTGCGCGCCAGACCCACGATCGTCTCGGCGGCGATACCGCAGATGCCGGCTGCCCATTGCGGGCTCTTCTCGACGCCATCCTCGCGTCCCAGCAGATAAGCCTCGAAGCGTGGATAGCCTGTCGTATAGCGGTCGAGAAATTCCCGGTCATGCCGCCCCTCGGCGACGAGAACGAAGGCGATTGCGAGCATGAGCGCGACATCGGTTCCGGGGATGACCGGCAGCCATTCCGCATCGAGATCGGTGGCAATATCATCCTTGAGCGGGCTTATGAGAACGAAGCGCGCACCACGCGCGCGGGCACCGTTCAGCGCAGGGCGCACCACATGCCGGCTGATGCCGCCGCCATGGACATCGGTGTTCTTGACCGCCATGCCGCCGAAGGCGACGATCAGCTCGGTGCTACGCTCGATCGCCTCCCAGGTGACGCTCTTTCGGTCGAAATGATCATAGGGGCCGAGCACATGCGGAATGATGACCATCGCCGCGCCCGAACTGTAGGTATTGACCGATCTTACATATCCGCCGAGCACGTTGAGGAAGCGGTGGACCTGGCTTTGGGCGTGATGAAATCGTCCGGCACTGGACCAGCCGTACGACCCGCCGAAGACGGCCTGCGGTCCGGCTTCGCCGTAAACACGGCGAAGCTCGTTGGCGGCCAGATCGAGCGCCTCTGGCCACGTTACCTCGACATAGACGTCGCTTCCGCGCTTTTCCGCATGATCGGGCCTGCCTTCAAGCCAGCCTCGTCTGACGGCAGGGCGCCGGATGCGGGCAGGGCTGCGGGCAATTGCTGGAAGATTGCCGAGCAGCGGAGATGGATGCGGGTCGTCGGGATGGGGACGGATTTCGAGCTCGTTTCCCTCGTGCCGTCCATAGAATGCGCCCCAATGAGAGCTGTGAGGTTTGAAGCCGTCCATCGCACCGTCTCCCGTGGTAAGGGTGGAAAATCGGCAGCACTTACGCCGGCAGCATCTTGCCGGGGTTCATGATGCCTTTGAAATCGATGGCGTGAAGATGTGCAGCCAGCCACTCGGTAGAGATGGGCAAGCCCGGCAGGGAAGGAGACATGGAGAACTCCGGAATACAGCCTGGAGAGATCAAGTGCACGTTCCGGCGCAGACGTGGCTGCGCCGGTCCGACAAGACGGCGATCAGGCAACCAGCTTTTCGCCGTTCAGATGGCGCTCAAGGAACGGCAGGCTGTCCTGTCCCCAATAGAGTTCATCCTCGAAACGGAAGGTCGGAAAGCCGAAGACGCCCGCGGCCTTGGCAATCCTGATGTTCGATGTCCAGATCGATTGGGCCGCAGGGCTCTCAGCAAAAGCTTCGAGCGCTGTGGCGTCCAATCCTGCTGCATCGGCAATCGCCCGGCGAACATCGGCCTTGCCGATGTCCTCGCCGCGCGTCCAGAAAGCCTCCTGAAGGGCGCCGGTGAGTTTCAGCCAGTCGGCGCCTTTTTCGATGGCGGCGATGACCATCATGCCGGCCGGCGTCGGATCGGAAAGGCCTGAGCGATTTTCAAGGTTTAGCACCTTGCCGCGCAGGGCCGCCCAACGTTTCAGATCCTTGGTCCAGTAGGCGCGCCGTGCCTCCGGCCGGTTGCGAGAATAGATCGCTCCATTGTCCTCGATCAGCGAGATCACATAAGGGCGGATCGTTGCATCGTGTCGGGCAGCGAGGGCCGCAAAGGGCTCGAGGCCGATATAAGCCCAGGGAGAGCCGATGCCGAAGAAGTAGTCAATTGTCTTTGCCATGGCCTAAGCTTTCAAGGCTGGGGTCGAGGAAACTGCCGCATCGAATGCGAGGAGGGCGCAGTCACGGGCGGTGAGAACAGCCTGCGGATCGCGCGCCACGGCGACGGTCGCAAGCGCGCCTTCATAGAGAAGGGAAAGATGCGCAGCGATCTGATCAGTCTTGACGCCCGCCTTCGACACGATGGTGCGAAAAATGTCGCCGACCGCTTTCTTATGGGTTTGTGCCACTGCGACGACACGATCGGAATCGCCGTGTTCTGCAACCGCAAGGGCAAATGCGCAGCCTCGAAATTCCGGGCTATCGGCTTTCTCGTGCAACCGCTCGAAGATCAGCTTGATCTGGTTCCGTGGACGCTCCATCGTATCCAGAACCTCGTGCAGCGAGCGGACGACTCGTTCGTGTCTCTCGCGCAGGTAAGCTGCAACAAGATGGTCCTTCGAGGGAAAATGTCTATAGAGGGTTGCCTTGGCAACGTTCGCCTCTTCGATGATCCGATCGATACCGACGGCACGGATGCCTTCACGGTAAAAAAGCGTTCCAGCGGATTTGATAATATGGTCGGATATGGGCTCTTTCATTGAACTGCTTTAGGTTGGAGATCTCGCGGGAGGGTCAGCAAGCCTTTTTCAAGGACGGGCGCTGGCAAGGCTCGGCTTTTGAAGGGTGGACAGGCTATTCGGCGCTTGAGAAGTCAAGCAGAGGAAGGATATCTGCGCGCGCCTCCAGCGAATTGTTTCAATTTTTGCACCTTCTCGCAGCGCGTTTAACTGGCGTCGCCAGTTGTTCCGAAGTCGTTCCGAAACTGCCTTTAACGCTCGAGAGGCTAGATCATCGAGTGCATGAGAGAAAGACAGGTCGTTCCTTTTCTACAATATTTGTGGAAAATGTTTCGCCGAATATGCTCGGGAAGGATCAACTTTTTTGGGATCGAATAGGGCAGGCCCGAAAAATTCAACCATTTGAAAAAGAAATGCGGATTGGCCGCCATCGCACCGTTCTCACTGCGGGCTCGCCCCGGCGCCATCGTCTCGATCCCTTGACGCGGCTCAAGTGAAATCCGATCTCGATCCGAACGGTCGGTGCTGCTTGTCAAGAGCTCCGCCTGGCAGGACAATTACGACGGCGAGCGACCGCTTGAACAGGCGATCAAACGCCTCGGAAAAACACGGCGCGCAGCGTGATCCCGCAAGGATATTTTCAGGCGATGCCATATGGACGAAGCAACGAAGAATACGGCCGAACCACCCTCGCGCGAGGGCGCAACCACGGACCTGCCGCATGATCGGGTAACGGTGGAGCGGTTTCGGCAGGCGTTCCCGCGTGCCCGGTGGAACGACAGACTCAATGCCTGGTTCGTGCCCGGCCGCACTGCCCAAAAACGCATCGGCCGCTGGTTCGCCGAGATGGAGGCCGAGGCAGACAGGTTCGCGGACGAGAAGGGCAGGGATGCCTTTGCCTTCGAGCCGATCGAAAGCCGGTACCTGGAGGCGGCACCCGCGGCCCTCCAGATCCGGACACCTTACTCACGGGCCGTTCTTGACGAAATCCGCGAGATTCCGCATGCCCGCTGGGACGCCGACCGCCGCCTCTGGACCGTGCCTTACCGTTCGTCTGCGGAACTGCGGCAGCGCTGGGCGGTCATAGAGGCGGCAGCCAAGCGCAGCGAGCCGGAAGCGCGGCGCGCAAGGCGCGAGGCGATCAAAGGAACGGAGGAAGAGGAGGCGTCCAAGGGGAGGATGAGGGAGCGCCGGCAGAAGCGATATCCCGTCCCTGCTGATGATCCGCCACCCTTCGACCGCGCGATCGGCACGCATATCGGGATCGTCTTCTTTACCAGGACTGAGGGTGAACTCGCAGATCCGGCGTCAGTCACCGCTTTCTACTTTGCCGCGGCGGATGGCGAGGATTATGTCTGGGCATCATGGCGGCGCGGCACGCTGGAAGAATTGGTGACGACGTGGCCGGCGCGGACGCCACCCGATCAAGGCGAGAGCAATCGCGGCTGGTGGATGCCAACTCTTGACGAGTTGCGCATCGCCCGGCGCGACGCCAGATCCAGGCGGCGGGCCAAAGAGCGTAAGGAAAAGGACAAGCCATCCAGTGAACGACCAGCAGACAGTGCTTGAGAAATTCCGGCACTTGCCGCCGATCGCGCCGCGCGAACTCGTCGGCCTGTGGAAGGGGCACGGCATACCGGCGAACCATCCATTTGACGGCGTGCTCGAAAATCTCGGCTGGTACGGCAAGCGCTTCACGCCCAATATGCGCGCCGACGCCTTGCTATTTCGCTCAGGCGAACACCGTCTCACGGCAATTGATCCGAAATATATACCGCTTCATTGGGCTCTGCGTCTCGATCAGCTCGGCCGGACTCGCATGGCGAGGAACCTGTTTTCCTATCTGCAGCGCCGGCTTCGGGCGAACGGGCCGGTCGCAGCCCTGAAAACCCTGCCGTTTGACGGTATCGAAAGTGCTGCCATGGTCTATGACGCTCAACCGATCGTCGATTATTTTCGCCGGCTCGATGAGCTGAGGCTCATGGGTGCGATGACGATCAGGGATGACGAGCGGATCTATTTCTTCGAGCTTCAGCGTATCGATGAACCCTGAAAACCGCTCAGCCACACATCAGTCAGCGTTCACCACCCGTATTGATGATCGCCTTTGCGGCGCAGCCTGTCTTCCGCGCGGTCGCGGCCGATCCTCATGCCGAAAGTCCGGAAACCGCCTTCGTCGGCTTCACCCGACTTCCAGCAGTTGGGATCTGAAGATGAGCTGCTTAAGGTCCCCTCGTGGCCTCGCGCCCCAGCAGGTCCTTGTACGCTTCAAAGTTCTGATCCTGAAACGCTTCAATCTCCGTCCAGATGCGTTCGCGGTCCGTCACGGCTATTTCCGCCGCAGAGAGAACGCGGGACAAAATCGTGCAAAGCCGATTGATCCGAACTATCTGACGTCCCAACTCGTCGGCGGTGACCGCTCGCAACCGCTTGTCGGAGTCCAGGACAATGCTTTCAGGGCCGAAGTCATTTGCTTCCCATTTCGCCATTGAACTCACCTTTCCGTTAGGAATCCATCGCGCGAGAGCGGCGATTTCGATGCGTTTTCCTTGGCCTGCAACCGAACTCGTTATCCAGGTGCTGACCAGAACCAGGGTTTACCGCTTTCGCTGGATTTACGCACACTAATAGAGATGATGGTATAGGCGAGCATGGAGCGCTGGTGCCCCTCTATCGCAGATGTAAGTTCGCAGGCATTGCGTACGCTACGGCTGGATGCGGCTGGCTAAAAGTCGGCGATTTGGTTAAGCAAAAGGAGTGAATGGATGGTTTCATTCATCGGAGTTGGGGCGCCCATCACCCGCTTCGCGGTAAAATTTCGCTAGGAAGGGAGCCGGATGACCATCGACGATCAGCATCGCGTACGTGTCCAGAAGGGCGGCCATATCGTGCTGGCAATCGGCTTGCTCCTGCTGGTGCCTGGCATCCTGTCCTTCGTGCACAGCCTGGGTTTCGTGATGCAGGCGCAACGGACTGAGGCCACCTTCGAGGGTGCTATCGAGCGCAATACCAGCTACGGGGTCATGTACTATCCGAGGTTCACCTTTCGCACGACGGATGGCCGGGAGGTGTCGTTCACATCCGGCGTCGGTTCAAGCTCTCAGCAATATGCGCCCGGATCCCGGCTGGCGATCCTCTACGATCCCGCTCAGCCAAATCATGCGCAAGCGGACTCGCTCTTCGGCGTCTGGCTGCAGTGTGTCGTCCTTCTGCCGCCGGCATTCCTTGTCATCCTGATTGGGACTGCCATCTTGCTCCGCTGGCACTCTTATTTCCTGAAATAGGGCCTCGCAATTTCTCTTATGCGGTGCGCAATAGAGGCCGTTTCGGCTGGTCGTAGAGACTAAGCGAACTTCCGAATGTCTTCTGATGTTGTCTTCAAGAAGCTTAAGCAGAGGGTCATGGGTTGGAGCCCTGACTGGCCGCACCTATGCGACCGCGAGCGGCAGTTTCTCCAACCGTGTGCCTGCGTGATCCGCCAGCGGCACAAACGTCACACCACTTTGGTTTAGTTTAAATGGCAACCATCATACCACCGACTGCGCATACCGCGTCCGTTGCCGCGGCAGCATGCAATACGGACCGTTATCCCGTTCATGCGTTCCTCAGCGGATAGTTTGAGGGCGTATAGGGCGATCGCGCTCTATCCTCAGGGCTTTAAGAAGTTCGGCCTTTTCGAGCCGTCTGGCGACGTCCCCGGTGGTAATCGGCCGGAAGACTGTTTCAGTCTTCTCGCGAATTGGGCAGGTGAAATGCTTTGGATGTTTGAGCATGATCATATCCAAAGGTGAACTGATGGGAGACTGATGCTCAAAATGGCAGCGGTTCCAGCGACCAAAACGGAAGTTTCAATCAGCATGCGTGTCAACCGGTGGAGTGTGTTGGATAAAATACTATTTTTCATGTTCGCTCCTTGTTATAATTATTTTCTATGGAGTGGGCACGATATCATGGTTCTTTGGAAAAGTTTCATAATTTTTATAAATTATTAATTTATGTATTTCGAAAACTTCGGGTCGCAGCAATATGGGTCTCGTCAGCGATGTCTGCATTGCTTTTGTGGAACAGCGGTAAAAGCCTTAGGTCGAGGTGCCGTGACGGCATGCCATGCTGTTAGAATGATGCCCGCAGTTGATCGCAGAGCTTTCTGCATGTTCCTTGTTACCGGCGTCATTGCCTGGTCCCAGCGATTGGTTGCGACAAGGAGAGAACTCCTACGCAATTCTCACTTAAAAAGTTTCTCATTGCAAAATCAAAAATTGAGCTTATATGTTGCCTATCGACCATTGCTTGTGATGTCGGCTGGGAGCTTATCGCTCCTCCTCGGATTCCCTCTCAAAAAATCGATCTAATCTCGCAAGGTAACGCGGGAACAACAACGATTGCTTTGAAAGGAAATCGTTATGAACACTGGTACCGTCAAGTGGTTCAATACCGCCAAGGGCTTCGGCTTCATTCAACCCGACAACGGCAGCACGGATGTCTTCGTGCATGCTTCAGCCGTCGAGCGAGCCGGAATGCGTTCGCTCAGCGATGGGCAGAAGATCCGCTACGACATTGTGCAGGACGGCAGGTCCGGCAAGAGCTCCGCCGATAATCTCCAGGCGGCTTGAATTTGTCATTCGCACGCGCTGACCACGGATGTACTGGCAGTGCGAACGGATGATGCTGAGAGGTCGGGGTAACGCCCGGCCTTTTATTTTGCCTAAAAAGGAGAACGGCATGCAGAACCCGCGATACCGGATTGGTGACACGATCATCTTGAAACGTGGTATTCTTGGGAACTCCGGCCCTCTCGGGAGGTGTCAAATCATATCGTACTCACCGGAAGCAGACGGTGCCGCGCAATATCGCGTGCGGTTTGAAGGCGAGAAGTTCGAACGACGCGTTCTCCACACTGACATCGATGTCGAAGCATCGCCGGCGCTACCACCGAACATCGGTTTCCCATCGGGCGCGAAGCCTTCCGGCTGGGTTCATTCGATAGCAATCAGCGCCAGAAAACGATAACAGAAAGAGCAATCTTGCAAGTAGACGTCAGAGATAACAACGTCGATCAGGCGCTGCGCGTCCTGAAGAAGAAGATGCAGCGGGACGGGCTTTTCCGCGAAATGAAGGCTCGTCGAGCTTACGAGAAGCCTTCGGAAAAGCGCGCTCGAAAAAAGGCCGATGCCATCAGGCGCAGTCTCAAGCTTGCCCGCAAACGCGCGCAGCGAGAAGGGCTTCTTCCCGCCCCAAAGAAGAGGGTCGCACAGTCGCGCTGATATCCCTGCCATCGATCACCAGGAAACATTATGACCGTCACAAAAGAGAAATTTTTCAAACAGGGTAGGCAAACTCTTCAGGATAAGGCATCGGCGACTGACACAGCGGCCAAGCAGATCACGGCCACCGAAAATGCCGATCGAGAGAAAAAGACCGAGAAACTCCGCGCGCTTCGATTGGCGCAGCCTGAGGCAGAGCCGATCAAGCCAGCGACGAAACGCCGGCATAAGACGAAATAAGGGAAGCGCTATCGCCAAAACATGGTGCCTCGGTCGTTAGGCCCATTGCGAGCCGCGCAGCCACCCTCCAGGCATTCGAGATGGAAATCCCATTTGATTTAGCGATCTGGATATAAATCTGCTGGACGCTACGGTTTACGAAGCAGCGGAGTTCCCATGGAAATGCACGTCGGAGCGAGGGAACCACTATTGCACGCGGTGGAATAGTGAACTGCCAAACATGATTATTCAGCTTGCTGATCGTTCGTTGCATCTTGCGATTACGGATCGGGAATGGACCCGGCCCAAGATCCAGGAGCGATCACATGAAACTCTATCACCATCCGCTATCGGGACATTCCCACCGCGCCCGGCTGTTCCTTTCCCTGATTGGGCTCCCCCACGAACTCGTCGAAGTCGATCTCAAATCGGGCGCTCATAAGAAGCCCGACTTCCTGGAAAAGAACCCGTTCGGTCAGGTTCCCGTCCTGGCGGACGGCGATGTCTTCATCTCGGACTCCAACGCGATCCTGGTCTATCTCGCCAAGAAGAGCGGTCAGACTGCATGGCTTCCCGAAGACGCGAAGGGTGCGGCCGACGTTCAGCGGTGGCTTTCAGTCGCTGCGGGGGAAATCGCTTACGGTCCGGCCGCGGCGAGACTGGTCACGGTGTTCGGCGCCAAATTCAATCCGGAAGAAGTGATTGGCCGCGCGCATATCATCCTCGGCCGGATCGACAATCACCTCCAAGGCCGTGAGTGGCTGGTCGGCTCGGGTCCCACCATCGCGGACGTCGCGATCTACAGCTACGTGGCACGCGCTCCCGAAGGAAATGTCGATCTAGCCGGGTATCCGGCGGTGAAGGCTCTCCTGCACCGGGTCGAAACCCTTCCCGGCTTCGTCGATTTCGCCCGGACGCCGGTCGGCCTTGCCGCATGATCCCAACAATATCGGGTGTGCCGGCCGGCGCGCCCGAATTTTCCCGTTTCCGGAGAACGCAGATGTCCATGAACCTCACGAAGTTGCCGACATGGCATGAAGGCGAGATCTTTATCCAGGAGAAACTTGGGATGAAGGAGCGGATGGCCTCTGTGGGGCAGCGCGTCGTGCGCGATTTCATGCCGGACCAGCACCGCGATTTCTATGCCCAGCTTCCCTTCATCGTCCTTGGAAGTGTCGATAGTCGCGGCGACGCCTGGGCGACGTTCATTGAAGGTCAACCAGGGTTCATGTCGTCACCGTCGCCTGTGGTGCTCGAGATCGCAGCGACAAGAGATCCAAGTGATCCTGCGAGCGAAGGGATGGCGGATGGTCTGCCGATCGGCCTCCTCGGCATAGAGATGCACACGCGTCGCCGAAACCGCATGAATGGATTTGTTTCAACGATCGACGGCGGCTTCCGCGTCGATGTCGACCAAAGTTTCGGAAATTGTCCGCGCTACATTCAGTTGCGGGATTTCTCGTTCGAGCGCCAGCCGGGAGAGCCGTTTGCAGGCACGTCGGAGGATCTGATCGAGCTGGACGAGGCGGCCCGTGCGACGATCCGCGGAGCTGACGCGTTCTTCGTTGCCTCCTATGCCGACCGCAAGGAGAGACGACAGGTGGACGTGTCCCATCGCGGCGGGAATACCGGCTTTGTTCGTGTCGGTGACGACGGCGTCCTGACGATCCCGGATTTCGACGGCAATCTCTTCTTCGCAACGCTCGGCAATATCCTTCTCAATGGAAGGGCAGGACTTCTCTTCGTCGATTTCGCAACGGGTGACATGCTGCAGATGACGGGGAATGCCGAAGTCATTTTCGATTCACCCGAGATCGCCGCCTTCCAGGGCGCGGAACGGCTTTGGACATTCAAGCCGACACGTATCGTTCGTCGCCGTAATGCACTGGCATTGAGATGGGCTTTTCAGAAGGACGGCTGGTCGCCGAGTTCTCTGATGACAGGGAACTGGCAGCAAGCGGCCGATCGTCTCCGCGCCACAGAGATTGCCGCAACCTGGCGGCCAATGAGGATCACCGCGATCGTCGATGAAAGCGCGACGATCAAATCTTTCCATTTGCAGCCAGATGACGGGGTGGGATTGCTGCCGCACAAAGCCGGTCAACACCTCCCGATCCGGCTGAAGCTGCCGGACCAAGAAAAGTCGACCATTCGGACTTACACGCTCTCGGTCGCGCCGTCCGACGGTATCTATCGCATCAGCGTCAAACGAGACGGTATTGTGTCGCAGTTCTTGCACGACACTGTTGCCGTCGGCGATGTCATCGAGGCGCGTGCGCCGGCCGGCGAGTTCACCATCGACGCCCGCTCGACCCGCCCAGCGGTTCTTCTTGCAGGAGGCGTCGGCATTACGCCGCTGCTCGCGATGCTCCGGCACGTCGTTTACGAAGGGCTTCGCAAGCAGCGTATCCGCCCGGTCACGCTGTTCTACGCGGCTCGCTCGAAGGCTGATCGACCGTTCGACAACGAGATCGCCGACTTGATCGGTGCGGCGAAGGGTGTCGTGCGACTAATCAGGATCCTCAGTGACACGACGGATGCTGAAGAGGGCAGGGACTTCGACGCCGCAGGGCGGATCGATATGGCGATGCTGACGCGATTCCTGCCCTTCAACGACTATGATTTCTATCTCTGTGGTCCTGCCCAGTTCACGCAGGCCCTTTACGACGGGCTGCGAAGCTACAGCATCGCTGACGATCGCATCCAGGCTGAAGCCTTCGGTCCGTCGTCGCTGATCCGCACCGGGGATTCCAAGGTCGCTGCAGTATCTCCCGGCGCGCAGCCATCGAAAAAACCGGTGTCGGTCGTTTTCACGAATTCCTTGAAAGAAGCTCGGTGGACGCCTGGTTCCGGTACTCTCCTGGAATTTGCCGAGGCGCGTGGCCTCGAGCCCGAGTTCAGTTGCCGGGAAGGCAATTGCGGGACGTGCCGAACCAAGCTCGTCAAGGGTGCCGTCGCCTACGTCAAGAAGCCCACGGCGAAGATTGACACCGATGAAATCCTGCTCTGCTGCGCCGTTCCCGCCGAACAGGAAGGCGGACTGCAGCTCGCCGTTTAAAACATGGATTGCTGCGGCCAGCGTACCGCCCGCTGCATGACACGACAGTAAGGGCGGCATCAGATGCGCCAGCCCTTATTCCGCGCCTTTCTCACACCAGCTCCAGAGGAGTCATTCAATGTCCCGTCCGCCACTCCCACCATTTACCGAACAAAGTGCCATCGAAAAGGTCCGTCTCGCCGAAGACGGCTGGAACAGTCGTGATCCCGCCAAGGTGGCGCTTGCCTATACGCTCGATACGCGTTGGCGTAACCGCGTCGAATTTGCAAAAAGCCGCACTGAGGCCGAAGCCTTCCTGACCCGCAAGTGGAACAAGGAACTCGATTATCGCCTCATCAAGGAACTGTGGGCCTTCACCGGCAACCGCATTGCAGTCCGATATGCCTATGAATATCGCGACGACAGCGGCCAGTGGTTCCGCGCCTATGGCAATGAAAATTGGGAATTTGCCGAGGATGGCCTGATGCGCGAACGCCATGCGAGCATCAACGAGCACCCAATCGCCGAAGCGGATCGCAAGTTTCGTTGGCCGCTGGGCCGCCGATCGGACGACCATCCAGGGCTGAGCGATTTTGGTTTTTAGGCGGCCGACCGAGAGGATGGAAAAATGGCCGTCTCGTCAATCGATCCACGGGTAAGGCTTTCAATAGAGCTTGCTCTTACCGCGACCAGCGGCGCCAGCCCGTCCTTACTCGCCAAACAGGAGGAAGCCGGTCGCGCCTTGGGTATGACTGGCGCCGAGATGGATGTTGCTAGGCAAGGCTCCAGCTTCGATTTCAAGACCTCGGTCGCGGTCTCGCTTGCGCTGGATGCCTGCCAGGAAAGCCGCCAGCGCGCATTATACGCTGGCCTTTCCGTGGAAGCCTGTGCGGAAATAGAACGCATTGCTCAAGCCATCCGCGCCAACCCAATGAACCCTAATGTTTGGCGCGATGCCACTTGAGGCTTCGGTTTCGAGCCCTTAAAGTCCTGGAAACACAAGTGCTTTGGGGGAACGGATGGACCGTTGGCAGGCGATGCGGATTTTTGTGAAGGTTGCTGAAACCGAGAGTTTCGCAGATACCGCTCGCCAGATGTTTATGAGCGCTCCAGCTGTCACTCGTGCCGTCGCTTCTCTGGAAGATCTGATCGGGGCTCGTCTTTTCGTCCGAACAACCCGTTCAGTGAAGATGACTGAAGCGGGAGCGCGTTATTTTGACGATTGTCGGCGGATACTGGCCGATATAGCAGAGGCAGAGGCGGCGGCCGGCGGTTCGTACGCCACGCCGACAGGGACTCTCTACCTCACAGCATCGGTTTTATTTGGTCAGATGTACGTCCTCCCGATCGTGACGCACTATCTCGACACATACTCCACGATGAAGGCAAAAACGCTTTTCGTCGATCGGCCTGTCAATATCGTGGATGAAGGGATCGACGTGGCCATTCGCATTGGTCATCTCCCGGATTCAGGCCTTACCGCTATCAAGGTGGGAACTGTTCGCCGCGTGATGTGTGGCTCGCCCAAGTATTTCGAACGCTACGGTGTCCCGCAATCGCCGGCCGATCTCAAAGACCATCGCATTGCTGCATCGACAGCCGCTTGGGCATCGCCTGAGTGGCGGTTTGCCGATGATCAGCGTGTGACGGTTGATCCGGTTCTGCGATGCAATACCAACGAAGCTGCTATACATTCAGCACGAGAGGGATGGGGCCTCACAAGAGTTCTTCACTACCAGATTGGACCCGCACTAATGGCGGGAGAGTTACAGATCATACTCAGCGAGTATGAAGAACCGCCCATGCCCATTCACATACTGCATCCCGAGGGGCGGCATGCTCCTGCGAAGGTCCGGACATTTGTTGATATGGCTTCGGCTAGCCTCCGCGAGAACAGGCTTCTTAATTGACCCCTATATGGCAACGGGGTTGGAAAGCGATCCGCCAATCGAAGGTGCCCGGGCGAAAATCCCGCGCGTCAAGTTGGGATGCTCATCGACCTGCTGGTCGAGGAATTTTCGACAGTCAGCCTGCGTAATTGTCGGCGGTGGAAATGCTTCTACCTTGGCTGGAATTCATATCGCTCACTGTAATAATCTCTTTCCAATTACATACATTCACGTCTTTAGGTGAAAGAGCGATGTTGGCTGCAGGCAATAAGCCTGTCACCCGCCACTGAGGAGAAACATCATGGCCCGCGCTCTTGTCACCCTGCTTCTCGCTTCCGCCAGCATCTTCGTCCCCGCCTCCGCCACGATCGCCTTTGCCGAAACACCCGCAATCGTTCAGCAAGTACCTGCGACGGTCCACTATCGCTCTGTGAAGATCGATGGCGTGAACGTGTTCTATCGGGAAGCGGGCCCCGCAGACGGCCCCGTCGTCGTCCTGCTTCACGGCTTTCCGACATCGTCTCACATGTTCCGCAACCTGATCCCGCTGCTCGCCGACCGCTACCGGGTCATCGCCCCTGATTATCCGGGCTTCGGTCAGAGCGACGCACCCGATCACACGAAGTTCGAATATTCGTTCGGACACTATGCCGATATCGTTGATACGTTGCTGACCAAGCTCGGTGCCGCCAAGTATTCGATGTATGTCATGGATTACGGCGCACCGGTCGGCTACCGGCTGGCGCTCAAGCATCCGGATCGCGTCACCGGACTGATTGTCCAGAACGGCAACGCATATGACGAAGGCATTCGCGATTTCTGGAACCCGATCCGCACCTACTGGAAGTCGGGGGCCAAGAAGGACCGGGAAGCGCTTTCTGTTCTCGTTGCACCGGAAACGACCAAATTCCAGTATACCGATGGTGTCAAAGATCTGACGCGGATCAGCCCCGACAATTGGGTTCACGACCAGGCGCTGCTCGACCGGCCGGGCAACAAGGATATCCAGCTCGACCTGTTTTACGACTATCGCACCAATCTGCCCCTCTATCCGCAATTCCAGGCATTCTTCCGCGAACGCAAGCCGCCGACCCTTATCGTCTGGGGCAAGAACGACCAGATCTTCCCGGAAGAAGGTGCGCATCCTTATCTTCGCGATCTTCCCGAGGCCGAAATTCACATGCTCGACACCGGACATTTCGCACTTGAAGACAAGCTGGATGAGATGGCGCCGTTGATCCGCAACTTCCTCGACCAGAAGATCGCGAAGTAATGAACGATAAGCTCCCTGCGGCAGCCGGAAGGTCGGTGCAGGGAGCTTTCACCTTGGAAGAACCTGACGAGCCTCGAAATCCGAGCGTCGATAGTCGAAGATGGCTCGCCCCTGCGGTGGGAATAACGGTCAACTGCGTCGGCTTGGTAGTCAATTCCACTTGGCGAAGCGTTGGATGAGAAAGTCCTGCAGCGGAATATCCGTTTTCTCTGTCGTCATGACTTCCGCCATGACGTCGCCAACACCGGGTCCGAGTTGGAAGCCGTGGCCGGAAAAACCGAATGCGTGGAAGAGTCCAGTCGTCGAAGACGACGGCCCCATCACCGGAAGACCGTCCTCGACATAGCCCTCGCAACCCGACCAGGTGCGTATCACGGCAACCTGTTTCAGCGCCGGCAAGATCGGCAGCAGCGAGCGAAGCTGGCCCGGCAAGCGCGCCGGGTCCGCCCTGGCGTAGCCGGTATCGAGTGAAACGTCGGTGCGCTCGGCGCCGCCACCAAAGACGATGTTGCCTCGTTCCACCTGCCGCAGGTAGCCACCGCCGTGATCATGCGCCCAGACGCCGACGACCGGGAGAATGCGATGGGGGAGAGGTTCGGTCACTCCCATTTGCGGGCCTTTGGCAACGATCGGAACCCTCTCTCCGAACAGGCTCGCGACGCGCGCACCCCAGGCACCCGTCGTGTTCAGCAACATCGAGGCTTCATGCGAGCCCTTCGACGTCTCGACCTGAAATCCATAGGCACGTTTTCTGATGGCCCCGATGCCGACATTTTCGATGATATTGGCGCCTAGCTTTCGGGCAGCACTCGCAAAGGCGGGTGCGATCAGACGCGGATTGCCGCTTCCATCGTTGGGCGAAAAGGATGCGGCGATCGCCTCAGGACCAAGACCAGGAAAGCGCGACCGTACTTCCTTTGCGGTCAACTCCTCCAGTTCCAGTCCCCATGGCCGGGCATCCTTGATGAAGGATCGCATCGCCACTAGTCCTTCCTGGCTGAATACCAGCCGCAGGTGGCCCGTCGCGCGGAATTCGACGTCGCGGCCGAGCATCGCCTCGGCCTGTCGCCACAGAGCGAGCGAGCGGTGGGCAAGCGGCAATTGCGGAATATACCGGCCGCTTCGCCTGATATTGCCGAATGACGCCACCGTGGCGCCGCTCCCGACCCGGTTGCGTTCGATCAGCGTCACGCGGACGCCGCGCCGGGCGAGAAAAAAGGCAGAGGCGGCCCCCATGAGCCCGCCGCCCAGCACGATAGCGTCCATCGAGGATCTCCAGAGGCTGAAAACAACCTCCACCTTGTCCGAGCCAGCTTGCCGCTGTCAAAGTCGGGATCACGCTACGCCTATAAGTCCGACCTATGGGTTTTGCCGATCGTCAGAGCATAAGTCCGGCTTATGACCTCTAGCATTTTCGCTCTTGGACCTTGCCGATCCGTCCATGCCAGTTTCGTCACAGGCAAAGGAAAGGAACGGACATGACGGATGCGGCAAGGCAAGCAGCAGAGGCTTCGCAGCAGGACTGGAAGATCGGTGTCGATATCGGTGGCACCTTCATCGATTTCTGCGCCCTGGAAAGCCGCTCCGGCCGCATTGCTTCGCTGAAAGTGCTGACCACACCCGATGATCCGGGTGCGGAATTGATGACCGGGCTTTCGTTGCTTGCCGAGCGCGAGGGATTGGCGCCGGAGGCGATCAGTCGCTTCGTTCACGGCACCACGGTCGGTATCAACACCGTCATTCAGAGACGCGGCGTATCGCTTGCGCTCTTGACGAATGCCGGTTTTGAAGATGTCATCGAGCTCGCTCGGCTGAGAATGCCTGACGTCTATTCTCTCTTCTGCTCGCGGCCGGAACAGCTGATCGCACGGGACATGATCTTCGGCATCCCCGCTCGCTTGCGGGCCGATGGCAGCGAAGCACAAGCGCCGGATATGAAGGTGGTTGCCACCGCGGTCGCAGCGGCAAAGGCCAAGGGCGCAGCGGGCATCATCATATCCTTTCTGCATGCCTGGCGCGACGATGCCCAGGAAACCGCGGTCAAGAACGAAATCGAAAAGCTCGCACCCGATCTCTTCGTCTTCACATCCTCGGAGGTGTGGCCCGTCATTCGCGAATACGAGCGGACGACGACCGCGATCCTCAATGGCTACGTCCATCCGAGGGTTTCGGGCTACCTGACGGCTCTCGAAGACAAGCTCGCATCGCGCGGAGTGAAGGCGCCGGCCCTGTTGACGAAATCGAATGGCGGCGTGATGAACGCGGCCGAAGGAAAGCGTTCCTGCGTCCAGATGCTGCTTTCCGGCACGGCCTCGGGCGTGATCGGCGCCGCCTGGCTGGCGCGCCTTGCCGGCGAGAAACATGTTCTTACCCTCGATATCGGCGGCACCTCGGCAGACTTCGCGTTGATCATCGACGGCGAGCCGCAATTCGGGACGGGCGAGCTGATCGGCGAGTTTCCGCTTCACATTCCCTCGGTCTCCGTCAGTTCCATCGGCATCGGCGGTGGTTCCGTTGCCAGCGTGGACGCCCATGGCATCTTGCGGGTAGGGCCTGAATCAGCCGGCTCCACACCCGGTCCCGCCTGTTATGGCCGGGGCGGCACGCAAGCGACCGTGACCGATGCCATGGCGGCCTGCGGCTGGCTGGGGCACAGCGAGATGGCCTATGGTCAGTTGCGCATCGATGTCGGGCTGGCGCGCGCGGCCGTCTCAACGCTTGCCGAGCGTATCGGGCGCTCGGTTGAAGAGGCGTCCCAGGCCATTCTCGACATCGCCATCTCTGAAATGTTCGTCGAAGTGGAAAAGCTGGCGTCGCGGGCCGGGGTCGACTTGCGGGAGTTTACCCTCATGCCGTTCGGTGGCGGTGGCCCCATGCTGGGCGCGTTCCTGGCTCGTGAATTCCGCATGGCGAAGGTCATCGGGCCGCCGCGTCCGGGCGTGGTTTCGGCGCTCGGCGGTCTGGTCGCAGATCTGCGCGGCGACTTTATCAAGACCGTCTTCACGCATCTGTCGCCGGAAGCCCTGCCGTTGCTGCGCAGTTCTTCGGAGGTGCTGTCGGATGAAGGGCGAAGCTGGCTCATCAAGCAAGGCCATAAGGGGCCTGCCGAACTGCGGATTTCCGCCGACATGCGCTATGTCGGCCAAAGCTTTGAAATCGAGGTTCCGCTGCGGCCGGCCTGGGTAGAGGACGGCGATCTCGCCGCAATGGAAGAGGCGTTCCATGCCATGCACGCCCGTCTCTATGATTTTGCCGATCCCGACGGCAGGATCGAGATCGTCAATCTCCGTCTGTCTGCGATCGGCGCCGGACCGGCGCTGCAAACGACCGTCGGTCTCGAAGAGATTGCCGGGATGGCCGAACCGGAGCGCGAAATACCGGTCTATACCGGCAAGGCGTTCGAATGGATCGGACTATACCGGCGGGACCAGCTGCGTCCAGGCGGCCGGTTCAGCGGCCCTGCCGTCGTGGCCCAGGACGATACGACCTTCGCCATTCCCGCCGGCACGCAGGTGACGATCGATCGCCACCAGAACCTTCATCTCACCTTTTCGGAGTAGTGGCCCATGTTCGACCGTTCGAACCTTCAAGTGTTTGCCAACCATACCAGGGCTGCCGCCGAAAACATGGCCTATACGCTGCAGCGGACGGCCCATTCAGCCTTCGTCAAGGAGACGGAGGATTTCACCGTTATGCTCATCAATCGCAAGGGCGAAACCTTCGGCGTTCCGATGGGCCTCGGCGCGACATGGTATCCCGGGCTTACCTATACCCGAGCCATCGAAATGATCGGGGACTACAAGCCGGGCGACGTTGCCTTTACCAACGATCCCTATTCCTGCTTCGTGGCCACGCATGCGCCGGACACGCATCTCTGGAAGCCGGTTTTCTATGACGGCGAAATCATCGCCTGGACCGGCGGGCATATCCACAACACCGATATGGGCGGTGCCGTGCCGGCCTCCTTGTCGCGCGCGTTGACGGAGATTCATCAGGAAGGCATTCGCTTTCCACCGATGAAGCTCGTCAATGAAGGTGTCTTCGACGAAGACATCTTGAAAATCATGACCACGAATGTCCGCAAACCAGACCTCAATATCGGCGATATCAAGGCGCTCGTCGGGGCGCTCAACACCGGTGAGCGCAAGATCCTGGCCATGGTCGAGAAATTCGGCAAGCAGGCATTTCTCGAAGGCGCAGACGTGCTTCTCGATCACGCCGAAGCGCAGGCGCGCGATCTCCTGCGGGCAATGCCAGATGGCACTTGGGAGTTCGTCGATTATGCCGACGAGGATTCCGTCGAGGCCAATCCTTGCCGCCTGAAGCTGACGCTGACGATCAGGGGCGACGAGGCGATCCTCGATTTCACCGGATCCGATCCGCAGCTCGGCTCGTCGCTCAACGTTCCCTCTGGCGGCGATCCGCGCCACACCATGCTGCTGGTCGGCGTCTATTATATTCTCTACACGCTGAACCCCAAGATCCTGCTCAACACGGGCCTGACCCGTCCCTTTACCTGCATCGCGCCGCAGGGGAGCGTTCTCAATCCGGTATCGCCAGCGGCTGTCGGCATGCGTTCGCTCACCTGCGCGCGCTTGCGGTCCGTGATCTTCGGCGCCTTCTGCCAGGCGGTTCCCGAATTGCTGCCTGCCGCACCGGCCGGCAACAATTGCATCGTCAATGTCATGACCACGGACGAACGGACGGGCCGCAGCGTGATCGCCGCCGTCAATCCGGTGGTTGGCGGCGGCGGCGGGATGCCGCATCGCGACGGCACCAACGGTTCGGGCGCCGATGCTGCCTATCTGAAGAATACGCCGATCGAAATCACGGAAACCGAAGTACCAATCGAGTTCGTCAAATATGGGCTTGCCAAAGACAGCGGCGGTGCCGGCCGCTGGCGTGGAGGTCTCGCGACCGAGATGGCGTTCCGCGTGTTCGCGCCCGGGAGCCGGATCACAGCCCGCAACCGTGACCGCAGCTTCTTCCGCCCCTGGGGGCTGCTCGGCGGCAGGGCGGCAGGGCTCTCCGATATGGTATTGAACCCCGGGCGCGAGGACTTTCGTCGCCTCGGCAACATCGATACTGCTGTCCTGCAGCCGGGAGATGTGCTCGAGATCCGTTCGGCCGGGGGCGGCGGCCGCGGAAATCCACTTGAGCGCGAAGACTGGCGCGTGCTGCGGGATGTGGAGCGCGGCTATGTTTCCTTGGAAGCGGCCGAGCGGGATTATGGCGTGGTCATTCGCGACGGCAAGGTGGACGAAGCCGAAACGTCCCGTCTCAGGGTATCGCGCACAAGTCCAACCGCCCATTTCCATTATGGCGCGGAGCGAGACGGCTACGAGGCGCAGTGGACACCCGCAGCCTACAACCTGCTCACCGATATTCTTGCCTGTCTTCCCATCCATTGGCGCTTCTTCACCAAGACGGAGATTTTCCGCCGAATGAAGGAACGTGCGGGACATGACGGCGTTGCCGCGGCTTTTGCCGATGTTCGCGCTCGGTTCCCGGAAATGCCGGAGGTTCGTGTTCAAATCAAAGAGGCGGCCGAATGAGCAAGGGTGCGCGTCCGCCTGGAGAAACGGGGCGCATTGTCCGCCTCGCCGAACAGGGCCGTACACCCGTCCGCTTCCTGCTCGACGGCATTGAGCGGGAAGCCTGCGTGGGTGACACGGTGCTGACGGCCATGCTGATATTTTCTCCCACTCTTCGGCAATCCGAATTCGGGCCGGAAGGGCGGGCAGGCTTCTGCCTGATGGGCGCCTGCCAGGACTGCTGGGTCTGGCAGCAGGATGGAACCCGCTTGCGCGCCTGCTCGACCCTCGTCGGCAACGGTATGTCCCTGCTGACCCAAGCGTCGGGAGATTGGCCATGACGACAGCGAATGACCGAAAGGCAACCGTGATTGTCGGCGCTGGTCCGGCCGGCATCCGTGCAGCCGAGCTTCTGGTGGCCGCTGGTATCCGGCCCATCGTCATCGATGAGGGGATGAGGGCTGGCGGCCAGATATATCGCCGCCCCCCGGAGAGCTTTACGCGGTCAGCCCAGCAGCTCTATGGATCGGAAGCCGGCAAAGCCCTTGCCCTTCACTCTCTCTTCGATCGCATGGTGGCGCGCGGCGAGGTCGAATATTATGCTCAAAGTTCAGCGATGGCGCTCGCCGCCAATCTATTGCAGGTGCTGACTCCAGCCGGTCGCCGGGAATTCGCCTATAACAGGCTGATACTCGCGACCGGCGCGACCGACCGGCTGGTGCCGCTGCCGGGCTGGCAAGCTCCCGGCGTCTATAGTCTCGGTGCAATGCAGATCGCGCTGAAGGCACAAGGCGTCGCCATGGGGCGAAGGATTGTTCTAGCGGGCTCCGGGCCGCTGCTGACCCTCGTTGCGTTCCAGCTTTTGAAGGCCGGGGCAAATGTTGCGGCCGTTCTCGATACCTCTTCTGTTCGAAACCAGATCCTTGCGCTTCCGGGCATGATGGAAAGGCCAGTCTTGGTCCTGCGGGGCCTTACGATGCGGATGAAACTCGGCCGCCTATATCGCGCAGGGGTGTCGCTGACGGATATCGTCAGCGACGAAGGCGGCCCGGTGGCCGTTCGTTGGCGGGATGCCGGCGGGTGCGACCATCATATCGAATGCGATGCGGTCGGCATTGGCTGGCACCTGAGAGCCGAAACGCAGCTTGCAGGCCTAGCCCAATGCAGTTTCGATTACGATCCGGGCTGGGCCCAATGGCTGCCGCAGGCGGATCGGATGGGCCGATCTGCAGATGGCGTCTATCTTGCCGGTGACGGCTTGCGTATCCTTGGCGCCGATGGCGCGGAAGTTGCAGGGCGGCTTGCCGCGAGCGCCTGTCTTGCCGATATGGGATTGCCCTATCCAAATCCGGCACGGGATCTCCGGCGGCTTGCCCGCTACGACCGCTTTGCTCGCGCCATCGCCCGCGCCTTTCCCTGGCCCGCCGGCATGGTCCGATCCATTCCCGATGAAACGATAGTCTGCCGCTGCGAAGGCATCAGCGCCGGCAATCTGCGTGAGAGCGTCGACTATGCCGGAGGTGAGGCAAACCGGGTGAAGTCAATGGTGCGCGTGGGTATGGGACGATGCCAGGGACGGTTTTGTCAGCTCACCGGCGCCGAATTGATTTCGGAGCGTGCGGGAATCCCGGTTTGCGGGGTCGGTCGTCTGCGCGAGCAGGCGCCTGTTCGTCCGCTGCCGATCGGATCCTGGATAAACGACACGTGACCAAGCTCGGTTCGGCTATGCAGACGCGATTTTACTCCGGCACGGCTTCGCCATCCTTCAGCACCCCGGCGCAGGCCTGGCGCAGATAGTCGCGCATCGTCAGGTGGCTGCCCGTCAGGGGACGGTCCCGGCTGGTCAGCAGCGCGATCGGGACGGTCTTTCGCGGGAGAAGCGGCCGGCGCACAAGGCCCGGAAACTGTTCCCACGGCAGCAGACCATCCACGATCGCGACACCAAAGCCGTTGCGGACAAAAGGCAAGGCGGTGATGGAGATATCGATCTCGATCGCGGGATTGAACGCCTGGTTTTCCGAGGCTGCGGCATTGGCAAGCAGTTGGCCGGGGAAGGTATCAGCGCGGTAGGAGATCAGCGTCTCGTTCTGAAGATCGGCGAATGTGATGCTGTCGCGCGGGGCAAGATGGTGTCCCTCCGGTACGATGCAGATGAGTTCGGCATATCCGAGCGTTTCGACATCGATGCCGGGCCGCGCAATGTTGTTCATGACGATACCGAGCGGAGCATCGCCATTGCGGATCATATCCACGACATTGATCAGCGGTGCGATCAGCGATCGGACGACGATATCCGGATAGGTCGTTCTGAAGGCGAGAAGCGCCTTGGGTACGATCGACATGGCTGGCGGCGTTGTTGCGGCGATCCGGATCAGCCCTGTCCGTCCGAAGCGCATGTCGGTCGTTCGGCGCCGAAGCGCCCCGAGCTCGGAAAAGATGCGCTCTGCTTCCGGATACAGTTCTTCGGCCTCGCGGGTGGGGACCAGCTTGCCGCGCACGCGATTGAAGAGTTTGAACCCCAGCTGGTCTTCCGCATGCAGCAGGATCTGGCTCAGCGCCGGCTGCGTGATGTTGAGCATGGCGGCGGCGCCGGTCACCGTCCCAGATCGCATGAGCATGCAGAAGACTTCGAGCTGACGGGCCTGCATCAGGAAAATCCGTATTGTCTGGTTCGGTTGCCGGCGAAGTCTAGCACGGACGGTCCTTTTCAGAAGTCGGCCACCTTGCCCCATGCGGACTGCAGGAAGCGGTCGGGGTGATAGGGTTTCGGGTCGACTATCGGCGTGGCGCCGGTGACGATATCGGCGATCAGGTGGCCGGCTCCAGGACCGATGCCGAAGCCATGGCCGCTGAAACCGGCGGCCAGCACGAAGCCAGGAATGGTAGCGATCTCCCCTATGCCGGGCACGCCGTCCGGGGTCGAATCGATGTAGCCGGCCCAGCTTGCGGTAATGCGGCGGTTTGCGATGGCAGGCAGCAATTCGACCGCGCGGTCATAGGTGAGCCGGATCGTGTTTCTGTCGACCGCCGGATCGAGGATGCGCATCTGCTCCATCGGCGTTGGCCGATCCAGGCGCCAGCGCGACAGGTTTTCATGGCCGCTGCGAAAGCCCTCGAGCCCGCCCAGGGAAAGCGCGCGCCAGCGGCGAATGAACATCGGTAGAAACTGCGCCCCGAACCGCATGGTCTGCGGCGTGGGATCGACGCGGCCACGCCCGCTGATCGCAAGCGTATGGCCGCCGTCGCCTCTGCGGGTGACGGAAACATGTGCGGTATGCAGAGCGTCCGGGAGGTCGCCGGCGCCGGCGCTGACCGAAAGGATCGATGAGCGGATCGACGCCTGCGGGAAGCGGACGCCAAGCTGTCGGCAGAAGGACGATGCCCAGGCGCCGCCGGACAGGATGGCAATCCTCGTCCTGATCGTGCCTTCTTCGGTCACGACGGCGGAGAGCTTTCCGCCTTCGGTCTCTATGCCACGAGCCGCGCAATTCTGGCGCAGGCAGCCCCCCCGCTTCATCAGGGCGCGAGCGACCGCCGGTGCAGCGTTGGCGGGATCGGCAATACCATCCGTGGGAGAAAAGACGCCGCCTTTCCAGATGCGGCCGGTCGCCTTGCCGCGCTCGCTGGCTTCAGCGCTATTGAGCATATGCGTGGTCACACCGACGCTGCGCGCAAAGTCACGCCAGCGTGCCCATCCGGCGAGCTCTTCCTCGCTATTGCTCAGATAGAAGAGGCCGCAGCGACGAAAGCCTGTGTCCTCTTCCGTTTCTGCGGCGAATTGGTCCCAGAGCTCGAGGCTTTTCGTCGCCATCGGCAGCTCGCGAGCGTCGCGGTTCTGCTGCCTGCACCAACCCCAGTTGCGGCTGGACTGCTCGGCGCCGACGCAGCCTTTTTCGAGGAGAACGACTTTGAGGCCCCGCTTTGCCAGATAATAGGCGGTAAAAACGCCGACAATCCCAGCCCCGATGACGACGACATCGGCGGACGTTGGCAATTCGGGAGCGTTTTCGACAAGGGTAAGCGGTGCGGGCATGGATGCGGATCTCCTATCGAGCCCACAGCATAGCGAAATGATCGGACATGAAGCTGCCGCACAACCGAGCCATGCGGCATAAGATTCTGCTCATGGGGAACCAAGCGGCTGATTGTGCCGGCTAGAGTCGTGCAGAATGAAATAGACAAGACGAACCATGGTGTTATGCTCGATCTTGGAGAATTCGCGGCATAAAATGCTGCCTCATATGGGAAAGATTTGCCGATGAAGCTCGACCGTATCGACATCAAGATCCTGTACGAACTTCAGAAGAACGGACGCATCACCAATGTCGAATTGGCGGAACTGGTCAACCTGTCGCCAAGCCCCTGTCTGATGCGGGTCAAGAAACTGCAGCAGGAAGGCTATATCGAGGGATATTCTGCCCAGATCAATATCGGGAAACTCGGCCAGACGCTGACCGTGTTTACGGAAGTCACGCTCAAGAACCACCGGCAGATCGACTTCGCGCGTTTTCTTTCGGCAGTGGAGAAGGTCGATCAGGTCATCGAATGCCACCTCGTCTCAGGTGGCTATGATTATATGCTGAAGTTCGTGACGGCAGGTATCGGGGAATATCAGACGATCATGGAGCGCCTGACTGACCTGGATATCGGCATCGACAAGTATTTCAGCTTCGTGGTGCTCAAGTCGCCAATCGTCAAGGCGCATATGCCGCTGACCAGCCTGTTTCCCATGTAGCAGCCTTCCAACGGCATTTCAGGCTGTATCGGCTAGCCATGGCCATATTCGCGCTTGAGTTCCGGGTCCTGGACGAGATTGTCGAGCCAGGTCGGATCAAGCTTCGGTACGGAACCGAACAGCAGCTGGGAATAGGGATGGCGGGGCGCATCTGCCGCCTCGCGCGTAATCTGTTCAACTTTCTTGCCGCCATACATCACGACGATCTCGTCGCAGATCGCCTCGACGACCGATAGATCGTGGCTGATGAAGATGTAGGACAAATGCAGTTCACGCTGCAGTTCCTTGAGCAGGTCGATGATTGCCGCCGCGACCACCGTATCGAGCGCCGATGTGATTTCATCGCAAATGATCAGGCGCGGCTCGGCTGCGAGCGCGCGAGCGAAATTCACGCGCTGCTTCTGTCCGCCCGACAATTCCGACGGATAGCGATAGCGAAGCGCGCGCGGCAATCGCACCATATCGAGTAACTCATCGACCCTGGCCGCTCGAGCCCTGCGGTCCATACCATGGTAGAAAGCCAGGGGCCGCTCGAGAATATCGGCGATCGACTTTGCCGGATTGAGTGCGGTGTCGGCATATTGAAAGACGATCTGCATTTCCCGCAATTGATCGCGCGAGCGCAACTTTGCGGCACGGTTCATCTCGCTGCCATTAAAGCCGATAGTGCCTGATACCGCCGGCAATATGCCGGCGATTGCACGCGCCAGTGTCGACTTTCCGCATCCGGATTCGCCGATGATGCCCAGATTTCTGCCTTTCTCCACTTCGAGGCTTACGGATTGAACCGCACAAACCGCCGGCAGGCCGTTGGGCTGCATATCGCCATAGCCTGCTACCAGATTGTCGATCCTGAGCACGGATGCAGCCGCCCCGCTTGTTTTGCTGTCGCGAGCAGTCTGCTTCGGCTCGAAGGCGGCCAGCAACTCACGCGTATAGGGATGGCTCGGCCGCGTCAGGACCGCTTCGGTTTTCGCCAGCTCCTGGATTTCGCCGCCCTTGAGCACAGCAATGCGATCGGCGATCTGGGCGACGACCGCCAGATCGTGTGACACATAGACGCCGGCAATGTCGCCAGTGCGGATGACCGACTTGAATGCCTTCAGGACGTCGATCTGCGTCGTCACGTCGAGCGCGGTCGTCGGCTCATCGAAAATGACAAGCTTCGGTTCGCCGATCAGAGCCATGGCTGCGGCCAACCGCTGCAACTGGCCTCCTGAGACCTGATGCGGATATCGCTCGCCGATGGTTTCCGGGTTCGGCAGCGATAACGCACGGAAGAGCTCGATCGCGCGCCGGCGCGCCTGTTCGGGCGGCATCAACCCGTGAATGCGAGTGACCTCGATCACCTGCTCCATGATCTTCGTCGCCGGGTTGAAAGCGGCTGCGGCACTTTGCGGAATATAGGCGACCGTTGTGCCGCGGACCTTCGAGCGTTCGTTTTCGGAAAGCGCGGCCATGTCCTGCCCATCGACCTGGATCGTACCGCCGGAGATGCGACAGCCCTCGCGCGCATGCCCCATGAGCGTCAGTGCGATCGTCGTCTTGCCCGAGCCGCTTTCACCGATGAGCGCGATAATCTCGCCCTTGGCGATATTGAAACTGACGCCCTTGATGATCTCGACGATGCGACCGGAGTCGGTCTTCGCCTCGACCTTCAGATTCTTGATTTCAACGAGATTGTCCATCGTCATGCGCTCCTGTCCCTGATCTTGCGCGGCAGGTTGTCGATCAGCAGGTTGACGCTGATGGTGAGGCTGGCAATGGCAAAGGAGGGCACGATCACGGCAGGTGCTGCGAAGGGCAGGCCGCCGATGTTTTCACGAACCAGGGCTCCCCAGTCGGCATAGGGCGGCTGCAGGCCGAGGCCGAGAAAGGAAAGACCGGACAAGAGGAGAACGACGAAGACGAAGCGCAAACCGAAATCCGCCAGAACGGGACGGATAATGTTCGGCAGAATTTCCGAACCGATGATGTAGCCGACCCGCTCGCCGCGGGTGCGGGCAACCGTGATGAAATCCATCGTGTTGATATTGACCGCGAGCGCGCGGGCAAAGCGATAGGCGCCGGGCGTATAGATGACGGCGAGCGTAATGATCAGCACCGGAATGGACGAGCCGACGGCGGCGACGACGACCAGGCCAAAAAGCTTGCTTGGAATCGAGTTCAAAGCATCGAGAAACCGGCTCAGGATCGTGTCGAACCATCCACCGACAACCGCGGCGATCATGCCCAGCGTCACGCCGCAAAAACAGCAGAGCGCCACCGCGGCCAATGAAATGCCGACCGTATAGCGCGCACCCATCAAAACGCGCGAGAACATGTCACGGCCGAGATAGTCCGAGCCGAGCCACAGTTGTCCGCTTATAGGGCCGAAATAGTCGGTATCGACGATATCGCCGACGGAATAGGGGATGATATAGGGCGCGAACAGGGCGACAATCGTCCAGCCAAGGATGATGGCAAAAGCCACGATGCCAACAAGGCTGACATTGTAGCCGAGAAGGGATGGGGTATGGGAAGCCAAGCTGTTCGTGGTCATCGCAGCCTCGGATTTGAGAGGATTGCGACGATATCGGCCATGGTGATCAGCAGGAGATAACCAAGGCAGAAGATCATCGCGCAGCTCTGGATGAGCGGGAGATCGCGGGTCGCGACGGCGTCCACCATCAATTTGGCGATGCCCGGATAGTTGAAGATCGTCTCGACGATGATCACGCCGCCGACGAGATAGGAGAGCGACAGCGCGACTGCGTTGACGATCGGCCCCAGCGCATTCGGCAATGCGTGCCTGAACACCATGCGGCCGCGCGAGGCGCCCTTCAGCAGGGCCATTTCCACATAGGGCGTCTTCAGCGTCTCGATCAGAGCCGCCCTGGTCATGCGGATCATTTGGGCTGAGATGACGAAGGTGAGCGTGATGACGGGCATGGCGTAGATCTTCACAAGATCGAAGACCGTATGCGCCTCGCTGATGGAGGAGAGCGCCGGCAGCCAGCGCAGATAGACGGCGAATAAAAGCACCGCAAGCGTTGCGACCATGAATTCGGGCACCGATATGACGCCGATGGAAATGATCGTGACGATCCGATCGTAATAGGAGCCGCGAAGCATGGCCGAAGTAATGCCAAGCAGAAGTGCAAGCGGGACCGAGACGAGCGTCGTGATGGCGGCAAGCTCCAGTGTTGCCAGCAGGCGGCGGCCAATCAGCTCCGCAACGGGCATATTGTTTGCGTAGGACGTGCCGAGATCGCCCTTTACCAGGCCCAGCAGCCATTCCAGGAACCGCAGGATCGCCGGCTCGTCGAGATGCATTGCCTTGCGCAGGCCGGCGACCGCTTCAGGCGTCGCCGCCTGGCCGAGCAGGATGGAGGCCGTGTCTCCCGGCAGCATGCTCGTTGCGAAGAAGACGGCGAATGACACGATCAGCAAGGTGATGAGCGCGATGAAGAGCCGGTTTAGGATAAGAATGGAGACCTCGGATCTCAAAGGCAATGCTCCTGCGGCGATCTACGAAACGAACGGCGTTTGCGAGACGGAGGTCCCTGGACGACTTTGCGCCGTCCAGGGAGGTTCAGCGGCCGCTAGGCATCGAGCCACAGATACTCCGCCATTGCGTAACCCATCATGCCACCGAGCGGGTTGGCTTCCAATCCGTGCACCTTGCTCGAAAGCGCATCCACATTCGAGATATAGGCCGGGATGATGGTACCGGCTTCTTCCGCGATCATCACCTGCATTTCGGCGTAGATCTGTTTGCGCTTGGCCTGATCGAGCAAGCCGCGCGCTTCGATGAGCATCTTGTCGAATTTTTCCGACTTGTACTGGCTCTCATTCCAGGGCGCATTCGAGGCATAGAGGAGCGAGAACAGGATGTCGGGCGTCGGGCGCGGATTGATGTTGCCGAAATGGATCGGCGCCTTCAGCCAGTAATTATCCCAATAGCCGTCGGAGGGAACGCGCTGAACGTCGAGCTTCATGCCGATATTGGCGCCGGCCGCCTGGATGATCATCGCCGTGTCGATCGACGAGGTTGCAGCGTCGGAGGCTATCACCGGAATGGATTGTCCGAGCACGCCGGCCTTCTGGAAATGGAACTTGGCCTTGTCCGGATCGAAGGCCTTCGGCTTCAGATCGTTGTTGTGATAGATATTGGCGGGAGAAACGGGCTGGTCATTGGCAACCTCGCCGAGGCCGCGCAGGGCCGACTTGACGATCTGCTCGCGATTGACGAGCGACTTCATGCCATCGACGAAGTCCTTCTTGTTGCCCGGCGTCATGTCGAGGCGCATGTTGAGATTGGTATAATTGCCGCTCGTGGTCTTCGACAGCGTAAAGCCCGACTGGCCGTCGATCAGCTTCATGGCGCGTGGATTGATCGAAGCGGCGTAGTGGATGTCGCCCGAAAGCAGCGCATTGACGCGGGCATTATCATCGCTGATCGCAAAGAATTCGAACGAGTCGAGATAAGGCTGTCCGGACTTCCAGTAGTTCTTGTTCTTCACCACGACCGAGCGATTGCCCGGGTCGAAGGTTTGGAGAACGAAGGCTCCGGTACCATTGCCCTTGGAAAAGTCCGTCGTGCCGTTGGCGACGATCATGAAGTGATGCAGGGCGAGAATGGTCGGCAGGTCGGCATTCGGGTCGGCGAGGGTGATTTCGACCGTCGACTTGTCGACAGCCTTGAAGCCGGTCATCTGCGCGGCGATCTTGGCGACTTTCGAGCCGACACCGGGATCGAGATGGCGCTTGAGCGAGAAGATGACATCGTCGGCCGTCAGCTCCTTGCCGTCATGGAATGTCACACCCTTGCGCAGCTTGACTGTCCAGGTCTTGGCGTCCTTGCTTTCGATGCTTTCGGCGAGCTCCATCTGCGTCACGCCGGCTTTATCGATGAAGGTCAGGCGATTGTAGAGCGAGCAACAGCGCACATAGTCCGTCGACAGCGATGCCTTGGCGGGGTCGAGCGTATCGGCGGTCGAGGACGACCAGCCGGCTGCTTTCAGATTGCCTCCGGATTTGGGTGTTGCCGCGACGGCATTCGATGCGCGACCGAGCACCAGGCCGCCCGCCGACATGGCGACGCCGCCTGCCAGAAGCATGGTGAGAAGTTCGCGGCGGGTGGCGCCTCGACGAATGGCATTCTCGACCATTGCGTCGTCCGAGGCAGTCCAGTTCATGATCTTGTCGTTCATGTCATTCCCCTTTTTCTGGTTGGCAGTCTGTTTTTCTTATTGGATGCGACGAGGATGACGGCTGGTCATGCCGCCTCCAGCGCTTTCACCGCTTGGGCAAGCTCGGCCATGGATTTGAAGTGGAAATCCGGCGTGGTGAATTCGGCCGGTTCGATCGTGCCGCCATATCCGGCCTGCGCGTGACGGCGCTGGATCCAGCAATTCGTCATCCCCAATTGGCGGGATACGCCGATATCGTGGTACTGGCTCTGCGCCACGTGAAGAATATCGTCTTTGCTGGCATTCTCGCCGCCCACGAAGTCGAACACCTTGTGAAAGAAGGCCGGGTCGGGCTTTTCGGTGCCTGTGTCGTCGGCGGTGAAGGCAGCGTGGAACGGATGCCCCAGTTCCGCCGAAAAATGTTCGAAGGCCCAGCGGCGGGCGTTCGTCATGGCGATCAGCCGATATTTGCTGGCCAGCTGCGCCAAGGCTTCCGCGCTGTCGGGAAAGGCTTTCCACTGCCTGGCGGAATCGCGCAGGCGCCGACCATAGGCCTCTTCGGCCGGCAAACCGAGTTTTGGGGCGATGGCGAGATAGACACGCACGAGATCGTCGGGAAACAGATCGGCATCGTCGGCGTAGCGCGCGGCGCGATAGAGCGCCAGCGCCTCCTCGCCATCGATCGTCACCTTCGCTTCAGCTGCAATTTCGTTGAGGCAGGTTTTCAGGCCGCCTTCGAAGTCGATGAGCGTTCCGACAACATCGAAGCTCATATATTTGAATTCTGCCAGTGACTTAGTCATGCCTTACCCCAGTCTGCTTGCTGGCGGCGCCGGGCGGCCGCCTTGCGGAAGATTATGCTGTTCCCAGGCCCACTTGTTTTCTGACGCTCCCGAATTGCCGGGATGGACCTTCATTAAGGACAAGTTTGGCACTTCGATCGCGCCGTTTGCGCCGAATCGGACTAGCGATGCGGCACAAAATTCTGAAAAACGCCTGCTCGCGATATATCGGTCCTTGGTCTTGGCGAGTTCAGTCCTTGAGCGCCCGGCGGACGACGGGATCTTCGAGCGTCTGATCCAGCGTCCTTTCTGTTCGTTCGATGATCGCGTCGATGTCGGCGTCCGTGCAGCAAAGCGGCGGAGCATACCCCAGCACTCCATTGGCGAAGGCGCGGACCACCAGGCCGTTTTCCCAAGCCCGGTCGAAAATCCGGCGTGAAGGCTGGGCTTCCGCCGGCAGCGGCGTCTTTGCCGCCTTGTCCACGACCAGTTCGATCGCAGCCAGCATGCCGCGACCGCGGACGTCGCCCACCAGGGGATGATCTCTAAGGCTCTCGAGGCCGGCCATCAGCCTCAAGCCGGCCTTTATGCCGTTTTCGAGCAGTCCGCCTTCGTAGAGTTTCAAGACTTCCAGTCCGACCGCCGCGCTGACGGGATGGGCGGAATAGGTGTAACCGTGCCCCACGGCGGAAGCTCCCGCCCCATCAGCAATGACCTGATAGACGTGATCTGCCATGAAGACCGCGCCCATCGGAACATAACCGGAGGTGAGCCCCTTCGCCGTTGTCATGAAATCTGGAACGATCTCGTCTTCGGAACAGGCAAAAAGCGGTCCCGTCCGG
Organism: Martinezella tropici; assembly: GCF_003287875.1. Classification (GTDB taxonomy): domain Bacteria; phylum Pseudomonadota; class Alphaproteobacteria; order Rhizobiales; family Rhizobiaceae; genus Rhizobium; species Rhizobium tropici_C. Next base: position 427,458 of record NZ_QMKK01000061.1, on the reverse strand, counting down.
CCGAAGCCGGTGATCACTTCGTCTGCGACGAAAAGAATGTCGAGCTCCTTGCAGAGGTCTCGCATGGCCTTCATCCATCCTTTCGGCGGGACGATCACCCCGCCCGAACCCTGGATCGGTTCGGCATAGAAGGCGGCGACACGGTTTGCTCCAATCGCGTCGACCTTCGCCCTGAGGGCCGCGAGAGACGCTTGGATGATGGCGTTCGCATCCTGCCCGACAGGATTGCGATAAGGATAGGGGGACGGAATTTTGTGCTGCCAGTCGAGGGGAACGCCGAAGCCGGCATGGAAGTTGGGCAGGGCGGTCAGCCCGGCGCCGACCGTCGAAGAGCCGTGATAGCCCTGCTCGATCGAGATGAACTGATCGCGTTGCGGTTGGCCGCGCGCAAACCAGTAGTACCGGATGAAGCGGACGGTACTGTCGATGGCGTCAGAGCCGCCCAGCGTGAAATAGATGTGGTTGAGGTCGCCGGGAGCTCGTTCGGCTAGATCGGCGGCAAGGCGGATGGCCGATTCGCTGCCAAGGCCGAAATAGGCTGTCGCATAGGGAAGCTCGCGCATCTGGCGAGCCGCCGCCTCCACGATTGTTTCATGACCGTAGCCGGCGTTGACGCACCAAAGACCCGCGAAGCCATCTATCAGCTGACGGCCTTGAGCATCGGTGATCGTCGCTCCCTTGGCGGATGAAAGCACCCGCACGCCTTGCTGCTCATGGCCGCGATAGGAGGCGACCGGATGCACCAGATGGGCACGATCGAGCTCGATGAGGGAATTGCTGTACATGGTCTTCTCCGGATCAGCCGAGCGCCTGGTTGGCGAGGGCGAAAGTAGTGACTGTCGAGGAATTGCTGCGCTTGATAACGGGGTTCACCATGGTGATGCCGCCACCGACATGGACAAGCGAATGGCTGGCGAGCCACGGTCCGAGACCGGTTTCCGCACCGGTGTCGACACGCAGGAATGCGCCGGTTTTCCGGCTCATGAAGTGGGACAGGAGCGATTTCGCGTCTTCGATATCCGGTGCGACGACAGGTCCCACGACCTCGCCCCGGCCGAAGGAACGAAGACAGGCATAGGCTGCGACTTTGCCGTCACGGCGGATAATCGCGAATTCGCCCAGATCCGCTAATCGCGCAATCAGCGCGGAACGGTCGGCGTCGAAAGCCTCGCGGTCGAGCGCTGTGATTGCCGGGATATCGGCCTTGGTCGCCACTTCGGTGTTTGCCGGTTTCGCGACCGCCGCGACGAGGCCTTGGTGCTGAACGACGGCGCCGGTCTGGCGAAACCCCAGCTTTTCATAGAGGGGTAGGCCATCGGAGGTCGCGGTGAGGCGTAAGGGGCGGCCATCCGCCAGAGCCAAAGCGGCCTCCATGAGACGGCGTCCCAGCCCGCGTCCGCGCATGCTTGCAGAGACGATCACCATGTTGATCGTCGCGCAGTCCGTTTCGTAAGGTGTCAGGAGCGTGGTGCCGACGACCTCGTCATCAGCGGCGATCGCAACGACACCTTTGCTCAGGTCGAGGGCAACTTTCCAGTCCTCCAGGCGATGAGGCCAGCCGGCCTCCTGCGACAGGCGGACAGCTGCATCCAAATGTTGGGAACGGAAAGGCCTGATTTCTATTTGTCGCTCCCGCATGGCGCTCCTCGAATTTCTTTTGTCCAAGTGTCGGAGCGTAGGGGCCGGAAGATTATCTGAAGGCGATGTCGTTGACGGTATCTTTCGCCGTTGCGGCTCGCCCTTGCCGCATCTTATGCCGTCACCTCGCTAACGGCGGTTGCGAAAGTGTAGGCGGGAGGCGTTCTCATCGGCCGTTCTTGCAAGCAAATGCCAAACGGGCGCCGCTCTACGAAACTTTCTGCTCCGAACCTCGCAAAATCAGTAGGCGCCAGTGCCGAAAGCAATCCTATTATCGTGTTCTCCACCAATCGCCTCGAGGGGCAGCACGTAAGGACGAAGCGCATGACCACCTTCCGGCCGAAATATATCACATTCGATTGCTATGGCACGCTGACCAATTTCCAGATGGCGGAAGCTGCCCGGGACCTCTATGGTGATCGTCTCGATGAGCCGGCCATGTTGCAGTTCATCAAGAATTTCGCTGCCTACCGGCTCGACGAGATCATGGGTGACTGGAAGCCTTATGCGGATGTCGTGCACAATTCGCTCGAGCGGACGTGCAAGCGCAACGGCGTTGGCTTCAGGGAGGAAGACGCCAGGATGGTTTATGAGCGCGTTCCCACCTGGGGACCGCATGCGGACGTTCCGTCAGGGCTTGCCAAAGTGGCAAAGGAAATTCCGCTCGTCATCCTGTCGAACGCGATGAACAGCCAGATCATGTCGAATGTCGCAAAGCTCGGCGCGCCCTTCCACGCCGTCTATACGGCCGAGCAGGCCAATGCCTATAAGCCGCGCTTCCAGGCCTTTGAATACATGTTCGACATGCTGGGCTGCGGCCCGGAAGACATCCTGCACTGCTCGTCCTCCTTCCGCTACGACCTCATGTCGGCTCATGATCTCGGCATCAAGAACAAGGTCTGGGTCAACCGCGGTCACGAGCCGGCCAATCCCTATTACGGCTATGTCGAAATCGCCGACATTTCCGGTCTGCCGGGCGTCGTGGGGCTCTGAGAAAGGGCAGCCAGATGAAATATTCCTCTTATTGGCACGACACGGCGCCCCGCTTTGCGGGTGCGGCGGTCGGCCCTGTCGAAGGGCACTACGACGTCGTCGTGGTGGGCGGCGGCTTCACCGGGCTTGGCGCCGCCCGGCAGCTTGCCATGGCGGGTGCGAAGGTCCTTGTTCTGGAGGCTGAGATCGTCGGCTTCGGCGCTTCCGGTCGCAATGGCGGTCATCTGAACAATGGCCTGGCGCATAGTTACATCGCGGCAAAGGCGGAGTTGGGCAAGGAGCGGGCGATCGCCCTCTACCATGCGCTGGACGCCTCGATCGACACGCTCGAGGCGATTATCGCGGAAGAGGGGATCGACTGCAATTTCCGCCGCGCGGGCAAGCTGAAGCTTGCCTCCAAGCCACAGCATTTCGAAGGGCTCGCCAGGAATTTCGAAGCGGTGCATGCCGAGGTCGATCCCGATACCGCGCTGCTGTCCGCCGCCGATCTCAAGAATGAGATCGGTTCGCCGTTTCATGGCGCGATGCTGTCGAAGAAGAGCGCCATGATGCATATGGGTCGCTATGTTGTCGGATTGGCAGAGGCTGCCAAGCGACGCGGAGCGGTCATCGTGGAAGGCGCTGCCGTGACGGAGCGTAGCCATTCTGGTGGCAGGCACGTGCTGAAGACCGGCAAAGGCACCGTGACGGCAGACCAGGTCATGATTGCGACCGGCGCCTATACGACAGCCAATTTCGGTTACTTCCGCCGTCGCATCATGGCGGTCGGCAGTTTCATCGTCGCGACCCGGCCCTTGACGGACGCGGAAGTTACCTCGGCAATGCCCGGCAATCGCACTTGCGTGAACACGATGAATATCGGCAACTACTGGCGCCTGTCACCGGATAACCGGCTGATCTTCGGAGGGCGGGCTCGCTTCTCCGCAACATCGGACCAGCGTTCCGACGCCAGGAGCGGCGCGATCCTTCGTGAAAGCCTCGCCCGCATATTTCCCCAACTCGCCGAGGTCGAGATCGACTATTGCTGGGGCGGTCTCGTCGATATCACCAAGGATCGCTATCCGCGTGCCGGCTATCATGACGGTATCTGGTACGCCATGGGCTATTCAGGCCACGGCGCGCAGCTTTCCACGCATCTTGGGATGACCATTGCGGATGCGATTCTCGGAAGACCCGACCGCAATCCGCTCAAGGGGCTCGATTGGCCGGCCGTTCCCGGCCATTTCGGCAAGCCCTGGTTTCTGCCCTTGGTCGGTCTGTATTACAAAACGCTCGACAGATTTCAGTGATATAAGCAGGCGGCGGGCCTCAACGAAATCGGCAGCATAAAAAGAGGGGCCGCGCTTGCGACCCCTTTTCCGATCTGAGACGCCACACCTCAGTTAAGGCCACCGATGTGGAAGGCCTTTGTTTCCAGATATTCCTCAATGCCGAGCTGCGAGCCTTCGCGCCCGAGGCCCGATTGCTTGACGCCGCCGAACGGTGCGACCTCCGTGGAGATTAGACCGGTATTGAGGCCGACCATGCCGAATTCGAGCGCTTCGCCCACCCGCCATGCGCGCTTCAGGCTTTCGGTGTAGAAATAGGCCGCAAGCCCGTAGGGCGTGCCGTTGGCAACAGTGATCGCCTCTTCCTCCGTCTCGAAGCGGAAGAGCGGCGCAACCGGTCCGAAGGTCTCCTCGGCGGCGAGCTGCATGGCGGTGGTAGCCCCGGTCAGGACGATCGGCGCGGTATATTGCGGGCCGGCCGGCAGATCCCGCTTGGTCGTCACGATCGTCGCGCCCTTCGAAAGCGCGTCGTCGACATGGCGGTTGATCTTGGCGATAGCCGCCTCGTTGATCATCGGACCGATCGCAACGCCGGCTTCGGTGCCCGGCCCGACCTTCATGGCGTCGACGCGGGCGGCGAGCTTCTTGGCGAAAGCATCGTAGACGCCGGCCTGGACCAGGATGCGGTTGGCGCAGACGCAGGTCTGGCCGCCATTGCGGAACTTGGAGACGATCGCACCCTCGACGGCAAGGTCGAGATCGGCGTCGTCGAAGACGATGAAGGGAGCGTTGCCGCCGAGCTCGAGGGAAAGCCGCTTGATACTGGGCGCGGCGCCGCGCATCAGCAGCGAACCGACGGGGGTGGAGCCGGTGAAGGAAATCTTGCGTACCGTCGCATTGGCAAGAATCTCGGCCCCGATCTCGGAGGGCATGCCGGTAACGATATTGATGACTCCAGCCGGAATCCCAGCCATTTCTGCAAGCACGCCGAGCGCCAGCGCCGAGTAGGGGGTGAATTCGGAAGGCTTCACCACGACCGTGCAGCCGGCCGCAAGCGCCGGCGCGAGCTTACGCGTAATCATCGCATTCGGGAAATTCCAGGGGGTAATGATGCCGCAAACGCCGACGGGCTCTTTCAACACGAGAATGCGGCGGTCAGGGGTCGGCGAGGGGATGGTTTGGCCGCCGATGCGGCGGGCTTCCTCGGCAAACCATTTGACGAAGGACGCGCCGTAACGGATTTCGCCACGGGCTTCGTCGAGCGGCTTGCCCTGTTCGGTCGTCAGGATCAGCGCGAGATCATCGATATGCTCGAGCATCAGATCATGCCAGGCCTCCAGCCGCGCCGCGCGCTCGGCGTGCGTGCGCTTCTTCCAGGGACCATAGGCCGCCTCGGCCGCCTCGATTGCCGCCCGGGTTTCATCGCTGCCGATATCCGGCACCGTTCCGATGGTGGCCTGTGTCGCCGGATCGATCACGGCAACGGTCTTGCCCGAAGGGGCGGAAAGCCAATCGCCACCGATCAGCGCCTGCTGGCGGAACAGGGATGGCATTTTCAAATTTTGCATGTTCATATCCTCGGTGGGACTTCAGATTGCGGCGAGCAGCGCGGTCGTGATGGCATCGGTCCGATCTTTGCCCGGAACCGTGCCGATGCCGCTTGCAGTTGTCGCTTCGATCGCCGCCATGACGGCATTTGCCGCATCCTGCTCGCCCAGATGTTCGAGCATCATGGCACCGGACCATACCGTTGCGATCGGGTTGGCGATGCCGAGATGGGCGATGTCAGGCGCGGACCCATGCACGGGTTCGAACATCGACGGAGCGTTCCGCTCCGGGTTGATATTGGCCGACGCCGCGAAACCGAGGCCGCCCTGGATTGCTGCGCCGAGATCCGTGAGGATATCGCCGAAGAGATTGGATGCGACGACGACGTCGAGGGTTTCCGGCGCCATCACCATGCGGGCGGCCATGGCGTCGATGTGATAGCTCGTGACCTCGACGTCCGGATAATCTTGCGCGAGCTGCCGCGTGACTTCGTCCCAGAAGACCATCGAATGCTTCTGGGCATTGGATTTCGTCACCGAAGCGAGCTTACCGCGCCTGGCTCTCGCCTGTTCGAAGGCGAAGCGCAGAATGCGCTCGACGCCCTTGCGGGTGAAGATCGAAGTCTCGACCGCGACTTCGTCTGATGTACCTTGATGGATGCGGCCGCCCGCGCCGGAATATTCGCCCTCGGTGTTTTCGCGGATGCAGAGAATGTCGAAAGCCGATGCCTTGAGCGGTCCCTGGACACCCGGCAGCAGCCTGTGCGGGCGGATATTGGCATATTGCACGAAGTTCTTGCGGATCGGCAGCAGCAGCCCGTGCAGGGATACCGCATCCGGCACTTCGGCCGGCCAGCCGACGGCTCCAAGCAGGATGGCATCGAAACCGCGCAGCGTTGCGATGCCATCTGCGGGCATCATCGCGCCGGTTTCCTTGTAGAAGGCACAGGACCAAGGAAATTCAGTGTCGTCGAGCAGAAAGTCGCTGTTGCCGGCTGCCTTTTGCAGAACCGACCAGGCAGCGGCGGTCATGTCGCGACCGATGCCATCACCCGGGATCAATGCGATCTTGTAGGTTTTCATGTTCCTCGTCCCTCAAAGACTGATCAAAACGCTCTTGCTCTTGCGATTGGCCTGGAATGCCTCGCGGCCGAGATCCTTGCCGATACCCGACTGCTTGTAACCGCCGGTCGGCAGGATGTGGTCACGTGAGCGACTATAGCGGTTGACCCAAATGGTTCCGGCTTGCAGGCGGCGGGTCAACCGGATGGCGCGTGAGAGGTCGCGGGTAAAGAGGCCTGCGGCGAGCCCGTAGCTCGGATGGTCGGCAAGCTGCAGGGCTTCCTCTTCGTGCTCGAATGTCTGGAGCGTCAGCACCGGACCGAAGATCTCCTCGATGATGGCTGGAGAATTCTGATCGACTCCGGCCATCAGCGTCGGGCTGTAGAAATAGCCCGGTGCGTCCATGCGCGTGCCACCGGCAAGGCATTCTGCGCCGGCTTCGATGGTGGCGGAGACGATCGCATCGATACGCTGTCTCTGCTTCTCCGAGATGATGGGGGAGTAGCGGCTCGCTGCATCCCAGGTGGGACCGGGAGCAACGCCCTTCATCCGCTTCCGGATGGCGTCGATCAGTGCGGCCGCTATATTTTTCTCGACGATGAGACGCGATCCGGCGACGCAGGCCTGGCCGGCATTGCCGACAATACTGGCCGTGATGGCCGCGGCCGCCTTGTCGAGGTCCGCATCGGCAAAGACGATCTGCGGGCTCTTGCCGCCGAGCTCCAGCGTCATCGGCTTTATGCCCGTCCGGGCAATGTTCTCCATGATGGCCGATCCGGCCCGGGTCGAACCGGTAAAGCTGATCTTGGCGATTTCGGGATGGCCGGTGATCGCGTTGCCGGTCGTCACGCCGTCACCCAGCACCACATTGATCAGCCCGGCGGGAAGGCCGGCGCGCACGGCGAGCTCTGCCAGATAGATCGATGAAAACGGCGTCATTTCCGACGGCTTCAGGACGACGGCATTTCCGGCAGCCAGCGCCGGGCCAAGTTTCCATGCAGCCATGTTGATCGGAAAATTCCAGGGCGTGATGGCACCCACCACCCCATAGGGCTCCGTCATGATCATGCCGATATTGCCGTCGTCGGTCGGCACGAGGTCGCCGCCTTCCTTGTCGGCGAATTCGGCGAAGAAGCGGATCTGCTCCGCCGAAATCGCGATATCGCCCTCGACAAGCTGGCCGACGGGTCGCGTCGACGCGACAGCCTCCAGCCTCGCCAGCGTTTCGGCTTCCTCTTCGATGAGATCGGCCCACCGGTGCAGGACGTTCAGGCGCTCGCGCGGGCGGACGCCGCCCCAATTGCTTTGCTTCAGCGCGGTCTTGGCCGCCTGAACTGCCTGGTCGACAACGGAAGCGTCCGCGATTGGGCACTCGGCAAAGGCCTTCCCATCGGAGGGGCGATGCATCGGAATGACACCACTCGCAGCCCTGAAGTTCCCGCCGATGAAATGGCCGACAGGAAGCGAAAGACTGTCGGGATCGAAGCTCAGGTCCATAATGATACCTCCGGTCAATTTACCGAGATGCTATAGGATCGGCGAAGTACCTTGATCCGATCGCGTCGGCTGCCACGGCGGAAAACGCCGTTTTGAGATGATCGGGCAGCGTATTCTTTGGCAAGGCTGCACAGCGCGCTCGGAAACCGCGCCGTGCTGGGGATATCAAGGGGTGACGGTCACGTAGATCTTCCGGACCGTTTCGATCGTCTTCCAGATTCCGACGAAGCCCGGTTTCATGACGAAGCTGTCGCCGGCTCTATAGACGACGGGCGCGCCGCCTTCCGGCGTCAATTCGACGACGCCGGAGAGAATATGGCAGAATTCGAAGGTTTCACCCTTGATCGAACGGCTGACACCGGGTGTGGCCTCCCATACGCCGGTGTGCACCGTCTCGTTGCGGGCAACGTCCTGCGCCCAGGTCTTGAGTTTCGGATCGCCCGAAATCAGCCGCTCGGCAGCGACAGTGTTTTCACGCGGCGCAAAGGAGGGGTTGGGATCAATTGTCTTGAGGAGGGACATTGGGTTCCTTTCGGGTTGGCGATCAGTAGCCGCGGCGTCGGTCGACGAGGCCAAACGGGTCCAAGCCCGCGCGGATTCGCTTGATATTGTCGATGACGGCGCGTGCTGCGCTATGGGGCTGAGTGACGCTTGCAACATGCGGCGTCAGAAGGATGCGGTCGTGGCTCCAGAATGGATGTCCGGCCGGCAGCGGTTCGGGATCGGTGACATCGATCACGGCGCCGGCAAGCCGACCGCTGTTGAGCGCATCCAGAAGGTCTTCCGAAATGAGCTGCGGTCCACGGCCGACATGCATGAGACCTGCGCCCCGCGGCAGTTTCTCGAAGAGATCGGCATTGAGAAAGCCACGGGTTTCGTCGGTCAGCGGCAGAAGGCAGATCAGGATATCGGTGGTGGAGAGCATGGCCTGGAGTCCTGCTTCGCCGGCAAAGCAGGCAACGCCTTCCAGTTCGTGTTGGCTGCGGCTCCAGCCGGAAAGCACAAAGCCGAACGGCTTCAATCTTTCGAGCACGGCCTGGCCAAGGCTCCCGAGCCCCAGCACACCGATGCGGCGTTCGGCCGCCTGAACCTGTGGCAAGGCATTCCAGACCTGACGGCGCTGCTGGCTGAGATAGGAGGGCAGATTGCGGTGGAGCGCGAGGACGCCAAGCGTCACATATTCCTGCATCATGCGGGTAATGCCGTCTTCGACCATCCGCACGACTTTTACGTGATCGGGGACATGGGCCGTATCGAACTGGTCGATACCGGCGCCGATTGAAAACAGAACTTGGAGATTGCGGTAGCGCGGCAAGTCGTCCGGAACCGTCCAGGTGATCAAATAGCGCACGGCGTCAGGGTCGACGGACGTCGGATCCATGGAGAAGGCGAGATCCGGCAGCTCGCGGGCGAAAGCTTCCTGGAAGATATGACCTCGACGGGCATCCGAATTGAAGAGGAACGTCATGGGCTTCTATCCTTCGGCTTTGTCCCATCACACCATGCAACGACGGCCGAGAGCCTCGATCATGGCCTGGCAGGCGGCGAGTTCGTGCGTGAGGATGAATTCGTTCGGTTTGTGCGCGCGAGCGATGTCGCCAGGACCGCAAATGATCGTCTCAAGGCCGGCGCGCTGGTAAAGTCCGGCTTCGGTGCCGTAGCTGACGGCCGCCAGCGGCTCTGTGCCTGTCAACTCCGTCAGCAGACCGGCAAGAGGAGCTGTCCGCGGAAGGGAAAGGGCAGGATAGGAACTCAGCTCCTCCCATTGGACCTGAAAGCCTCGACGCTCAAGTGCGGCAGCGGCCTCGTGCACCGGCAGGAGCAGTGCTGCCGGGTCTGCACCGGAAATTGCCCGCGCTTCGACTTCGAGTGTGCAGAGATCCGGAATGATATTGAGGGCCTGCCCGCCGTGAATGGTGCCGACTGAGATCGATGAATAAGGCGGCTCGAACTCCGCTTCGAATGGCCCCTGGGCAAGAGAATGCGCTGCCGAAACGGCGGCCTGCAAAATGTCTGCGGCGGCATGGATTGCGTTGAGACCGAGGTCGGGCCGCGAGGAATGACCGGAGCGTCCTTTCAGGATGATGCGGGCGGCTGATTTCCCCTTGTGTGCGAGGATGGTCCGCATGTTGCTGGGTTCTCCGACGATGACGCCGAGCGGCGTCTCGCAAAGCTCCGGCAGGCGCGCAATGAGATGCGGTACGCCGCGGCAACCTGCTTCCTCGTCATAGGAAAAGGCTAGATGTATCGGCCGGAGGAGCGTGCTTGCCGCGAGCATCGGCACAGCCGCCAGAGATGCGGCCAGAAAGCCTTTCATGTCGCTGGTGCCGCGGCCATACAGTCTCTCTCCATCGGGCCGCAGCACGAAGGGGTTGCTCTCCCATCCCGCCTCGTTGGCCGGCACCACATCCATGTGACCGGAGAGGACATAACCCGGTTCGCCGCGGGGACCGATGGTGGCAAAAAGGTTCGACCGGTCACCCTCGGGGCCAGCGAGAATATCAACCGTGGCGCCGAAGGACTTCAGGTAGGTGCTGATCCACTGCACGATTTCAGCATTCGGCGTCCCGACGATGGAATCGAAGCCTACCAGTCTTGCCAGAATGTCCGCTGCCTGCATTGCTGTTGCCAATCTCCGATTGCCGTCCTCGCCCGTGCAAGGGAGGTTTCGATCAAAGGAAGGGTAAGCCTCCGCCAGAGGAATACCTGCCGAAAGCGCGGCGCATACGGTCAATTCTTGCGCCGGTGTTTGCATACGCAGTGAAATGTTTCGCGCGGTCTCGGCTAAGCTCGCCAAACATGATGCCGGCTTGCGCGAATAAGCAGCAGGAAGATCGAATGGCGGCTGGATTACGAATGGATACAAAAGTACCCGAAAAACTGCATGTCGATGCATTCGAACTGCGCTTTGCCGACATCTCAGAAGTCTCTCTGTCTCAACTTCAAGCTCTCTCGATGTCGGTCGGATGGCCGCATCGATCGCAGGACTGGCAGCATCTACGGGATGTCGGCCGCGGCTTCGTGGCGCTTGACGAAATCGGCAGGGTTTCGGGCTCGACCATGTGGTTTCCACACGGAGAGAATTTCGCCACGTTCGGCATGCTGATCACCGCGCCGCGTCTGCAGACGAATGGCACGGCCGAGTGGCTTGTCACCCGGATGCTGGCCGAATGTCATCAGGAACGATTAAGGCTCAACGCGACAAGAGCGGCACGCCGGATGTGCGCAACACTCGGGTTCATGCCGCAACAGACGGTCTTCCAGTGTCAGGGTGAGGTTCTATCCGTGCCCAAGATCGACAGTATCAAGCCGGGGCTTCAGCTGCGGCGGCTCGAGCGCGGCGATCTGGATGTGGTTGCGGCCCTGGACGAGCCCGCTTTCGGCGCTCCGCGCCACCAGCACCTTCAACGATTGTTTGAAAGCTCCATCTGCTATGGCCTTTATGACGGCGAAAAATTGATGGCTTATTCCATGCGCCGCCGCTTCGGCCGCGGTCATGTGGTTGGTCCCGTCGTTGCTTATTGCGAGGAAGATGCGATTTCCGTCGTTCATCCGCATGTCGTCGCGCATGTCGGCAGTTTTCTCCGGCTCGATACCCATTTCGGTACCGGCCCATTCGCCGGTTTCGTTCAGCAAAGCGGCATGTCCGTCTTCGATACGGTGACAACAATGGTTTCTTCTGAGAGGGCCGCTTATGGGAGCCCGAACACAGGTTCTCCGATCGTATTTGCCCTTGCGTCGCAGTCTTTCGGCTAACCGCAAAGGATCCCCTTAGTTATCAATAGCCCTGCCGGTGGACGATGCTCGCCGACCTCAGGCATATAACGCCGGGATCGAACTTATGAAGTCCATCGACCTCATGTATTTATGCGTTCGTTCCGGGCAGGCTGTAGGCCTGTTGGAAATAACGGCGGAAGGCAAGCATTGGCGGGCTGAATTCGACGTTGGCCCGCCAGGCCAGACCGACATCCATCGGCGGAACCGGATCCTGGATGTTCACGGTCTCGATGCGGCGCCCCTCGAGCGACCAGGGACGATGCACCATATCCGAGAGGATGGCGACGCCGAGCCCATTTGCCACCATCGACCTGACAGCCTCGATCGAACTGGTGCGCAGAAGCACCTTGGGCTGATAGGAGCTTTGGCTCCAGTATCGTAGGGAGGAATGGGCCGCTTCATCGACCGTCAGCATGATGTAGGGCTCTTCGGCGATCTCGCGCAGGCCGATGCCGGCGCGGCGCTGCAGGTCGTGACCCGCCGGAAGCCAGAGGCGTCTCACCGAGCTTAGAAGCGTTTCGGTCGCCAGCATCGGATTGAGGATGTTCGACGTCAGCAGCACCGAAATGTCGTAACGATTGCTGAGCAGACCCTCCTCGATCGATTCGCGATTGACCTCGTAGAGCTGGATTTTCAGTTTCGGATAGAGACGGCGGATGCGCTCGATGTGAAGCGGCAGGAAATAGCCGATGACGGTATAGGTGGCGGCAACGACAAGCTCTCCTTCGATATCGCTGCTGACGAGATTGAGATGGGTCGCCTCGTCGACCTTGGCCAGAATTTCATAGGCGTGGGACAGGAATTGTCGTCCGGCCGTCGTCAGTTCCATGCCTTGCGGCGTGCGGTTGAACAGCGACACGCCCACCGTCAATTCGAGATCCTTGATCGCAGCGGTGACGGCAGATTGTGAGATCGACAGGCTGACCGCCGCATGCGAGATCTGCCCATATTCGGCCGTTGCGACGAAGTAGCGAAGCTGCCGTAGGCTCAGGCCCATGATGTCTCCCCATCGATTTATCTGAAAATTGCTGTACTGAATCAGATTTACGAGGCTTAAAACATGCGCCTTTTCGATTTAATTTTGCGCACCATCTATATCATATTGATAAATTTATATAATTTCTGGCGCCATTTTAAGCTCTGATATCAATTTATCAGATAATGATGCTTTGAAAATTGTATTTTTCAAGAGGCACCTTTCTCTCTAGCGTCCTCATACCGCTCCTGATCGGACCGCATATATCTGAGGAAATGCATGAAGGAAGCTGTCGATATTAATTGCGACATGGGGGAGGCCTTCGGCCGCTGGCGGATCGGCGACGCGCATGACGAGGAGCTTATCTCGCTCATCAGTTCGGCCAATATCGCGACCGGCTTTCATGCCGGCGATCCCAATCTAATGGATGAGACCGTGCGGATCGCCGCCGCCCACGGCGTCGGCGTCGGGGCTCATCCAGGCTACAACGATCTCCAGGGCTTCGGACGACGCAAGATCAACGGCACCAGCCGCGAGATCGTCAACGATCTGATCTATCAGGTTGGGGCGCTGCGGGAGTTCGCCAGACGCCATGGCGTGCCCGTCCAGCACGTGAAGCCGCATGGCGCCCTTTATATGGAACTGGCGGCGAACACGGATCTCTCGCAGATATTCATACAATATATGCGTACGGCAGCGCCAAACATGTTCGTCTTCTGCATGGACGGTTCGGCGACCTGCCTCGCCGCTGAAGAGGCCGGCCAGCCTGTTGTCCGCGAGTTCTACGCCGATCGCGACTACGGCGATGCCGGCTGGATCATCTTTACCAGGGATGCGGGTCGCCCCGATCCCAAGGCAATTACCCGCAAGGTCGTGAGAGCTTGCACCGAAGGCGTCGTGCGCACCGTCAACGGTGTTGATATTCCGATCGCCTTTGATTCCATCTGTTTCCATTCCGATACTTTGGGTGCGCTCGATATCGTGCGCCACATGCGCGAGGCCCTCATTGCCGAAGGCATAAAAATTGCACCCGTTTCGCAGATTTTGAACAGCGACGCAGCGCGGAGGTCCCATGAACAAGCTTGAGATCAGATCACCCCTTCCGGGAACCTTCTACAGAGCCTCTTCTCCGGATACACCGCCCTTCAAGGCTGATGGCGATGCCGTTGCCGCCAATGATACGATCGGTCTTATCGAGGTCATGAAAGCCTTCCAGCAGATCTCGGCCGGGCTCGACGGTAAGAACATCACCTTCCTCGTCGACAATGAAGAGCCCGTCATGGCCGGCCAAGTCATCGCGGAGGTGGACCCATGACGATCCGCTCTGTGCTGGTCGCCAATCGCGGCGAGATCGCCGTCAGGATCATAAAGGCCGCTAAAGCGCTCGGCATCCGCACCGTGCAGGTTCATAGTGCCGCTGATGCCGACATGTTGGCGGTTAAACTGGCGGACGAGGCGATCGATATCGGCTCGCCGGCCCCTAAGAAATCCTATTTGAACATCGAAGCCATCGTCTCGGCGGCGCGGTCGGCGGGCGTGGATGCCGTTCATCCGGGCTATGGGTTTCTGTCCGAAAACGGAGATTTCGCCGATGCCGTCGAGGCGGCGGGCATGATCTTCATCGGGCCGAGCGGCGAGGCCATCCGGCTGCTCGGCGACAAGGTGGCAGCCCGCGAGATTGCGAAACGGGCCGGCGTCCCGACGGTGCCGGGAAGCGACGGCCGCGTGGCCGACATTGCGGCTGCCGAGGCGATTGCCGAACGCATCGGCTTTCCCGTCATGATCAAGGCTGCAGCCGGCGGCGGTGGACGTGGCATACGTATCGTGCAGTCGCTCGCCGAGCTCAGGGAGCAGTTTCCGCTTGCCTCTGCAGAGGCGGCGGCCGCTTTCGGCGATGGCGGCCTCTACATGGAGAAGGTCATCACCCGCGCCCGCCATATCGAGGTGCAGATTTTCGGCGACGGACGGAATTTCGTCCATTGTTTCGAACGTGAGTGCTCGCTGCAGCGGCGGCGTCAGAAGGTGTGGGAGGAAGCGCAGGCTTTTCTTCTTCCTGATGAGATCAGGCAACGCCTTTGCGCCGGCGCCGTGGCCCTTGCCGCCGAAGTCGGTTATCGCGGCGCGGGCACGGTCGAATATCTCTACGACGAGGACAATAGGCAGTTCTATTTCATCGAGGTGAATACCCGCATCCAGGTCGAGCATCCAGTAACCGAAATGATTACCGGCATTGATCTGGTGCAGGAAATGTTCAAGGTGGCGAGTGGCGCTCCCTTGTCGCTGGCGCAGTCCGATATTCAGGCCCGCGGTCACGCCATCGAATGCCGGATCAATGCCGAGGACCCGACCAAGGGCTTTCTGCCGGCGCCGGGCACCGTGACGCGGCTTTCCATTCCGGAAGGCGAGGGCATCCGTTTCGATACGATGCTCTATGCCGGCTATACCGTGCCGCCTTTCTACGACTCTCTGCTCGGCAAGCTGATCGTTTGGGCGGACGATCGCGATGCTTGCCTCGACAGGCTGGTTGCCGCCCTTTCAAGTCTGACGATCGAAGGCTTGCCGACGACGATCCCTCTGCACCTTGCGCTTGCTCGCGATCCATCGGTGCGAAAGGGTGCATTCCATACGCGTTTTCTCGAATCCTGGCTGGAGACCGATTTTGCCGCGGTTGACGGCATATCGGCGGAGGTTGCCTGATGCCTGCTCGCTTCACATTCGGAGGTGACGAACATCTCTTCGTCGAATGCAGCGACGAGATGTCCCTCGAAGCCTTCTTCAAAAGCCTGTCGATGGCCAAGGGGGTGCGCGAGAGCGCCATCAAGGGCGTGACCGAAATCTGCCCCGCCAACGCCTCCTTCCAGATCAAGTTCGATCCGGATCTGATCAAGCCGGACGATCTCTTACGCGAGGTCAAGGCAATCGAGGGCGCCGCGGAAAAAGCGGAGCCCGTCATCACCACCCGCATCGTCGAAATCCCAGTCTTCTATAACGATCCGTGGACGCATGAGACGCTGATGCGCTTCCGCGAGCGGCATCAGGAGCCGAAAGGTACCGATCTCGACTATGCCGCCAGGATCAATGGCTACGACGCGGTCGAGGATTTCATCTCTGCCCATGCCGGCTCGCCCTGGTTCGTCTCGATGGTCGGCTTCGTCGCCGGGCTGCCCTTCATGTATCAGATGGTGGAGCGGCAGCGGCAGATCGAGGTGCCGAAATATCTGCGCCCGCGCACCGACACGCCGCGGCTGACTGTGGGGCATGGCGGCTGCTTCGGCTGCATCTATTCCGTGCGCGGTGCGGGCGGCTATCAGATGTTCGGCATCACGCCGATGCCGATCTTCGATCCCACGCAATCCACCAGCTATCTCCGCGATTTCATGGTGTTCTTCCGCCCCGGCGACATCGTGAAGTTCCGGCCGATCGATCGCGACGGCTACGACCAGGCGGTCGAGGATGTCGACACGGGGCGCTTTGCTCCGCCGATCCGCGAGGTCAGCTTCGATCTCAGGCAATACCAGGCCGATATCGACGGTTACAACACCAGGCTGGAGGGCGCGCTGCATGGCCATTAAGGTTCTTCATCACGGCCTTTCCACAACCGTTCAGGATCTCGGACGGCCCGGCTATTTCCATCTCGGCATTCCCATCGGCGGCGCTATGGATCGTTACGCCATGCGGGCGGCAAATCTTCTCGTCGGCAATGATGAGGGTGCGGCCGGGCTCGAGGCCGTCTTCATGGGTCCCAAGCTCGAATTTCTCGACGATGCGCTGATTGCCGTGACCGGCGCCGACATGCCCGTCAGGATCGACGGCGAGCTCCAGCCGGGATGGACGGCGCTCAAGGTCAGGGCAGGGCAGACCGTAAGTTTCGACTTTCTGAAGTCCGGTGCGCGGATCTGCATCGCGGTATCGGGCGGCATCGATGTTCCCGAAGCGCTGGGTAGTCGATCGACCTATGTGATCGGCGCCCTTGGTGGCCTGAATGGTAAGGCCATCGCCGCCGGCGACGAGCTTCCCGTCGGTTCTGGCTCCATGACGAATGAGGGGTTATCCGTTGCCGAGGAGCTGCGCCGCAAGCCGGGTACCCCGGCCGAGCTCCGGGTTTTGCCCGGGCTCTATTGGGACCGGTTGACCGAACAGACAAAGAGCAATTTCTTTGCCGACCAATGGAAGGTGGCGCCGGAGGCCGATCGCATGGGGTATCGCTTCCGCGGCGGCCGCAAGCTCGAATTCGTTGAGCGCAAGCAGCCCTTCGGTGCAGGCTCGAATCCGTCGAATATCGTCGACAGCTGCTATCCCTATGGCTCGATCCAGGTGCCGGGCGGAACCGAGCCGATCATCCTGCATCGCGATGCCGTCTCCGGCGGCGGTTATTTCATGCTGGGAACGGTGATCTCGGCCGACATGGATCTGATTGCCCAACTGCAGCCGCATACGCCGACGCAGTTCGTGGAGGTCACCATGGATCAGGCACTGGCGGCGCGGGCGGATCGGCAGGCCTTGCTTGCACGCCTTCGCGCTGCACTGGCGTAAAGGATCAATCAGATGGCTGCCCCTTCGATCCCCCATTTCCTGCACAGATGGAATAGGTCAGGGGTCGCCTGCATCTCACTCGAGAACGCGGGTGAGATAAGCGGCCGTCACGCCGGGGCCGGGAATGATCGCGACGATCTTCATTTGCGCGATCGTGCGGTCGACGGAGGCTTCGAGATGGTTTTCCATCATCGCCGCCGCCGCCTTGACGGCACCCCGCAGCAGCAGTTCCGTGATCAGGCGAAGCTCGGTGATGATGGCGGGATCGCCCGGCAGGCCGAGGCGTCGCAGCAGCCTTTCTGTCGCCGTCACCGGCAGCAGATTGTTGCGGATGGATTCCTTCAGCCGCTCGTTCGGCGTCGCAAGGATGCAGATCTCGATGAAGTCCGCCTGGATGGCCTCGAGCGTCGCAAGATGATCCGCCGGTTCGCGCCGCTCGAGATCGGAAAGGCGCTGAAACAGGTCGTCCAGGCGCTCCCGGTCGACGCGGCTGGCTCCGGCCACCAGCGCCTGCGGCTCCAGCATGCCGCGCAGGCCATAGTGGTCCTTGATCATCTGCGCCGTCAGCGGTCCGGCGATCCAGTGGGAAGACTGGTTCTTGCGCACAAGCCCGCGTTCGCGAAGCCGGGTCAGCACATCGCGCACGACGGTGCGGCTGACGTTGAAGTGATCGGCAAGCTCGATCTCGATGATACGGTACTGGCCGAAGACGACACAGCCGGCGACATCAGCTTCCACGGTATTGTAGATGCGCTCCCAGGAGGCGCGGCTCTGCAAAGCCTCGTCCGCATGGCGCGGAATGGTCAGGCCGAGGGTCTTGATATCGGTGCGGTTCGGCTCGATGCCCTGGCCGGCAGGCCCGACGAGGTAGCCGCGCCCGTTGAAGCGATGCACCAGCCCTTCGCTTTCCAGCGCCTGCAGCGCCCTTTGCACGGGCGCGCGCGAAATCTGCAGGATATCGGCGATCGGCCCTTCGAGCAGCACCACGCCCTGCGGCAGCGTGTGGTCCTCGATATTGCCACGCAGAACATCCTCGGCGATCTCGTAGCGCTTTTGCGCATTGGGGCGCGCACGGTTTTCGGTCATCTGATGCAATGGACTCACGTCGTTCTGATGCCCCACTCTTACGCGTTTTGTAATTCTAACATAGCGCAAAAATAAATGACTATTGAATACAAAATATGTTTTTGCGCGCAAGTGCAGTGAATCTCTTGCTGCTGGTTGGTGACCTATAGCGCCGCGATTGGCGCTATTTGCTGAATGATATCCGGGTGCGGCGCGTTACGCTCTGGCGGCCCCTATAACTATTTTGTCGCCAATTCTACGCGTAAGACAAGGATGCTCGCCGATATCGCTGCCTCCGCCAGTCGCCCCTCAATCATTTGTGACATCGGGTTCGGATTTTTCAGAAAAAGTCTATTGAATACAAAAATCATTTATGTAATGCTCCCAACATCAAGGCGCTCGTTAGAAGCGCCGCAGGTGGAACTCTTTGAAACGCCAAGGAACATCTCTTTGACGCGCATGTGATCATGCGCGAACGCAGGCCGACGTCTGAACGTCCGGATCGATGCGATCCAGGCGAAGGCGGAGCTTTGCCCGAAGGATGGTCCTTGCCTTGAAACTGGTGGGAATTCGGTGTCGACCGTTCTTCAGCTCAGCCAAGTCACCAAGTCCTATGGCGCGGCGCCCGCGCTGGACAGGATAGATTTCTCTCTGCCCGACAATGCCTATATCTCGCTGCTAGGCCCGAGCGGCTCGGGCAAGACGACGCTGCTGCGCGTCATCGCCGGTTTCGAGGAGCCGGATGCCGGCTCGATCCTCTTCCACGGCAAGCGGCTCGATGGCGTCGAGCCGCATGATCGCGGCATCGGCTTCGTTTTTCAGAACTTCGCTCTGTTTCCGCATCTTTCCGTTGCCGAAAACGTTGCCTTCGGCCTGCGCAATCGCAAGGTCGATCCGATGACGGATGCGCGCGTGCTGGCAAAGCGGGTTCAGGACATGCTGTCGCTGGTCGGCCTCAAGGGATTTGACGACCGCGCCATCACGCAGATCTCGGGCGGACAGCGCCAACGCGTCGCTCTGGCACGCACATTGGTGACGGAGCCGAAGATGGTGCTGCTGGACGAGCCGCTCGGCGCGCTCGACGCCAATCTGCGCGGCCGTATGCGCAGCGAACTCAAGATCATCCGCGAACGCTGCGGCGTGACCTTCCTGCATGTCACCGGCAGCGAGAGCGAAGCTTTGGCAATGGGGGATCTGGTCCTCGTGCTCGATCGCGGCCGCATCGCGCAGGCGGCCGCCTCGGATGTGGTCTACAACAGCCCGGCAACGGCCTCGGTCGCCCGCTTTCTCAATTGCTACAACCTCTTTACCGGCGATATCGCCGAGGATGCTTTCGTCGCACCGGCGGGCCGGTTTCCCCTGAATGCATCGCGCAGGAAAGCGCTGCAACCGGCCTATGCGATCCGCTACGACCGTATTTCGATCCGCGCCCGCGATGCCGCGCTATCGAATGACGAGGTGCGCATCGAGGGGGATTTCATCGCCAGCGAATATTCCGGTGCGGCGGTCAATTCCTTCTTCGCGCTCGATGGCGGCCATGTCTTCGAGGTCGAATCCCATCTGAGCCATGCCCGCCCGCCGGCCTTTGTCGAAAAGGATCGCTATGCGCTCGTCTGGAAGAAGGAGGATGCCCTTGTCTTCGGCTGATGTGACTTTTTCCAACCCTTCCGCCGGCCCTTCCAAGGAGAGCGAGACATGACCATGGCTGCGACAAGCGAGGAAGCCGTGCAGCAAGGCGTAACCGTGCGCCAGAGATCGAGCAAGACATTCTGGCTTCTGGCGCCGGGCATGATCTGGATGATGGCCTTCCTCGTCCTGCCGATGCTGATGATGGTCTATGTTTCCTTCTGGACGCAAACGACCTTCAAGATCGAGCCGACGCTGACCTTGCAGAGCTGGGTCACCTTCCTGACGAGCCCCACCTATCTCGGTGCGCTCTGGACGACGATCCGCATCTGGCTGCTTGTGCTGGTGTCGACATTGATCGTCGGCTATCCGGCGGCGCTCTTCGTCGGGCTTCTCATCAAGAACAAGACGCTGCAGACTGTGTTGCTCGTGCTCTGCGTCATTCCGTTCTGGACGTCTTTCCTGATCCGCGTGCTTGCCTGGCGGCCGATGCTCGGTACCGAAGGCGCCATCAACATGATCCTGATGAAGTTCGGCATCGTGCAGCAGCCGATAGAGGTGCTGCTGTTTTCGGAACTGTCCGTCATCATTGGCATGACGCAGATCTACTGCGTCTTCATGGTCGGGCCGATCGCCTTCATGATGGGTCGCATCGACGCCTCGGTCATCGAGGCTGCCCAGGATCTCGGTGCCGGCTTCTGGCGCATCTTCCGCACGATCATCTTGCCGCTTTCCATGCCGGGCGTGGTGGTCGGCGCGATCTTCGTCTCCGTCATGGTTCTCGGCGAATTCGCAACGTCCGCCGCTCTGTCCGGCCGCAAGGTCAATCTGCTCGGCAACATCATCGTCACCCAGGTCGGCTCGCTGAAATGGGCCTTTGCCGCGGTCGCAGGCGTTGTCCTGACGATCATCATGGGCGCTGTTGTCGCAGCCCTGCTCAAGGTCGTCGACCTCAGAAAGGAGCTCTGATCATGAATGCCGGCGGCATCAAGCTTGGCCTGGGCGTCTATACGACCCTATTCTTGATCTTCCTCTACGGACCGCTCGTCGTCCTGGCGATCCTGTCGTTCCAGACCGGACCGGAGGGCGGTCCGCAATTTCCGATCATCGAATGGTCCACCTACTGGTACCGGCATCTCTTCGGTCTGACGCCGCCGTCGCGTATCGCGCCCCTGCCGATCGACCAGGCGCTAATCCGCTCGCTCTCGCTGGCGCTGATGACCATGGTCGTCTCGACGGTGCTCGGCGTCATGTCTGCCCAGGCCTTTCGCCGTAAGTTCCGCGGTTCTGGCGTCGCCTTCTACCTGATCGTTCTTGGCATGATGGTCCCGGGCGTGCTTGTCGGCCTCGGCATGGCGCTTGTCGCCAATGCCTTCGGAATCGACCGGCACTGGTGGAGCACCGCCTTCGTCCTACATGTCGTCTACACCTTCCCCTTCGCCTTCCTCGTCATGCTCGCCATTTTCAATAGGTTCGATCCGAGCATGGAGGAGGCCTCATGGTCGCTCGGCGTCACGCCGGCACGCACCTTCCGCAAGATCACGTTTCCGCTGATCTTCCCGGGCGTGCTTTCGGCCATGCTCTTCGCCTTCACCCTCTCCTATGACGAGTTCTCGCGCACCCTGTTTGCCTCCGGCCGCGAGCTGACGCTGCCGCTTGCGATCTACGGCACCTTCTCCGTCGAGGTACATCCGAACGTCTTCGCCTTCGGGGTGCTGACGACGCTGTTTTCCTTCGCGCTCCTCGGCATCTACGCAATCCTGATGGGTCTGTCGGTCAGGCGCGCCAAGCGTGTCCGCATTCAGGAGGATGCATGATGGCTGAGAAGGCTTCCGCCCTGATCTCCGCCCCCCTCTCTGCCATCGTCACCGGTGCCGGCTCTGGGATCGGGCGCGCCATTGCGCTGCGCCTTGCCGCAGACGGCTGTGCGGTTCTGGTCAATGACCTCTCCGAGGAGCGCGCCATTTCTGTCGCCTCGGAAATCACCAAGACGGGCGGTGCGGCGACCGCGATCGCCGGCGACATCTCGCGGCCGGAGGATGTGGCGGCCATCCATGCGGCTGCCAAGAGCTCGCACGGCGACGTCGCCCTTCTCGTCAACAATGCCGGCATTGCGCATCAGGCAGCATTCGAGAACCTCGATCTGGAGGATTTCGACCGGATGTTTGCGGTGCATGTGCGCGGCACCTTCCTGATGACCAAGGCCGTCATGCCGTCGATGCTGGCACGCGGCGAGGGCGTGATCGTCAACGTCGCCTCCCAACTGGGGCAGATCGGCGGCATCGAGTTGGTTCATTATTCCGGCGCCAAGGCCGCGATCATCGGCATGACCAAGGCACTCGCCCGCGAGGTTTCCAACCGGGGGGTGCGGGTCAACGCCGTAGCGCCAGGACCAATCAACACGCCGCTGGTGCGCGGCCTTTCCGAAGAATGGCGCGAACGCAAGAAGCGCGAACTGCCGCTCGGCCGCTTTGGTGAACCGGAAGAGGTGGCGGCGACCGTGGCGTTTCTGGCCTCGCCGGCAGCGAGCCTTTTCGTCGGCCAGACGCTCGGGCCGAATTCCGGCGATGTGATGCTCTGAGGGAGACAAGCAGATGGATAGTTTGGAAAAGCGGATCGTCATCGTCACGGGGGCGGGCATCGGTATCGGCCAGGCGACAGCAAAGGCATTTGCAGCGCTCGGCGACCGTGTCGTCGTCACAGACATCCTCGAGAAGGAAGGCGAGCAGACCGTTCGCGATATTCTCGCCGCTGGCGGCTCTGCCGAATTCCATCTCTACGACGTCCGCTCGACGGATACCGCGAACCGGCTTGTCGCCAATGTCGAGGCACGCTTCGGCAAGATCGACGTTATCGTCGCCAATGCCGGCATCGCCCATCGCACGCCCCTCGACAAGCTCACCGATGACAAGTGGGACCTGACCATGGATGTCGACCTGAAGGGCATCTTCAAGCTGGTGCGTGCCGCCGTACCGGGCATGCGAGCCCGCGGATCGGGCAGCATCGTCGCACTCTCCTCGATCATGGGCGTCGCCTATGGCTGGGACGAGCATGTCCATTATTCGGCGGCGAAATCCGGGGTCGTCGGACTGGTGCGCGGGCTCGCCGTCGAGCTGGCGAAGGACGGCATCAGGGTCAACGGCATTGCACCGGGCTATATCCGCACCGCCCAGCTTCTTTCGGAAGAAAATTCGCTCGGCCCCGCCGGCGCGGAGAAGGCGGCCGAGTTCATCCCGATGGGCCGGCTCGGCGAGCCGGAAGACATCGCCGACGTGATCGCATTCCTCGCCTCGAAGGGCGCGAGATACATGACCGGCCAGGTTCTGGTCGTGGATGGCGGCCTCCTTGTGGGGCGGTACTGATCGCCATCGTTCCGGCAACGACCGGGTGAAGGGCGATACGGCAATGAAGAGGTCCAGCAAGGGCCAAGGGAACAGCAATCAGCACTGGAGAACAGAAATGTCCAAAATGGAAATGAACAGACGCTCTCTGTTGAAGCATTCCGCCGGCGTGATGGCGCTCGCGATCGGGGGCGGCACGCCGTTCCTGTCGTCGCGGGCGGCCTACGCGCAAGCCGCCAACCTCGCCAAGGAGCAATTGCGCACCATCGGCCTTTCGGTCACCGTTCAGGAGCGTATTCTCGACAATTTTCGCAAGGCAAGCGGCGTCGGGCAGACCTCCGGCACGGCAGCGACCTTCCCGGATGCACAAACCAAAATCCTTTCCGGCTCCAAGGATTACGATTGCTGGGAGATCATCGGCGAGCGCCTGCCGTCGATCGTCATGACCAACAATGTCGAGCCGGTTCCGGCCGCTTCCTTGAAGAACTGGGCCAATATCCGCGATACCTTCACCACGCCTTCCGACAAGTGGGAGCCGAAGCAGCAGATCGTCGGCCAGATCTGGGCCGATGATGCCAAGACCACGCTGAACATGGTGCCGGCGGTCTATAATTATGATTCCATCGGCTACAATCCGGACGTTCTCTCCGCCGAGGAAGCCAATACCTGGGCGGCGATCTTCGATCCGAAGTTCAAGGGCAAGTCCGGCCTCAACACCGATCCTCTGATCGCCTTCGGCCAGGCGATCATGGCGATGAATACGCTTGGCCTTCTGAACGTCAAGAATCCCGGCAATCCGAGCACGGCCGAAATCGACGAAGCGGCGAAGTTCCTCGTTTCGAAGAAGAAGGACGGGCAGTTCCGCGCGCTGTGGGGCGATTTCGGCGAGCTGGTCAATCTGATGGCATCGGGCGAGATGGTCGTCTGCGACGCCTGGCAGCCGGCCGTCATGGCGGTCAAGGCTCAGGGCAAGGCGTGCAAATATGCCGTCCCGAAGGAAGGCTATCGCGGCTGGGCGATCGGCCCGTCGATGATCGCTGGCACGCCGAACAAGGAAGCCGTGATCGCCTATGCCGATTACTGGCTTTCGGGCGAGCCCGGCATCACCGTTTCCGAACAGGGCTATTATTCGCCGTCGACCAATATTCAGAAGGTCATGGCGCCGGACAAATATGCCTTCTGGTACGAGGGCAAGCCGTGGGTCGGCGCCGCCGAGCGCGGCATCAAGGAAGGCGACCTGCGCGACGGCGGCTCGCTGGTGGAGCGTGCCAAGAACGTCGCCTACTGGCACCAGTGGCCGGACGAATACGACCATCTCGTCCAGAAATGGGATGAATTCCTCAATGCCTGATCCGATGGCTGCTGCCAGCCATCCTATGCCGCGCGGGGAGGCGATGTCCGCCTCCTCCTCCACGCCCGGAGATCTCTCGTGATATATGATTTGGAACTCATCGATGTCGGCAAGGTCTATGACAATGGCACGCCCGCCGTCATCGACTTCAACCTATTGATCAAAAAGGGCGAGTTCATCGCCTTCCTCGGCCCGTCGGGCTGCGGCAAGACGACGACGCTCCGTATGATCGCAGGCTTTGAAAGCATTTCCTCCGGCGACATGATGATCAAGGGCGAGCGCATGAACGATGTCCGGCCGCAGAAGCGGCCGACATCGATGATCTTCCAGAACTATGCTTTGTTTCCGCATATGACCGTGCGGCGCAATGTCGGATACGGTCTCGAGGTCAAGGGCATGGCGAAGGCCGAGCGTGAGGCGCGGGTCGACCGCATTCTCGCGACCCTCGGGCTGGAGGATATAGCCGAGCGCAAGCCGGACAAGCTTTCCGGCGGCCAGCGCCAGCGCATCGCGCTTGCCCGCGGCCTCGTGGTCGAGCCGGATGTGCTGCTTCTCGACGAGCCGCTGGGTGCTTTGGATGCAAATCTGCGCAAGGCGATCCAGAATGAGTTGAAGCTGCTGCAGAAGAAGCTCGGCGTGACCTTCGTCTTCGTCACGCATGCCCAGTCGGAGGCGCTGGCGCTGTCCGACCGCATCGTCGTCATGAACCAGGGCAGGGTGGAGCAGATCAGTCCGCCGGCTCAGCTTTATACGCGTCCGAATACGCCTTTCGTGGCGCAGTTCATCGGCCGCAACACCATCTTCGAAGGTAAAGTTGCCGGCACGCAGGCCGACAACACTTTTGTCTCGACATCCTTCGGCACGCTGTCGGGCTGTGCCAATGGCGGCCTCTCCAGCAAGGTCAACATCGTCATCCCCTCGGAGGCGATCGAGGTTCATGCCGCGGACGGTTCGGCACGCGAACATCTCGCCCGGGCTTTCGGCGGCAATGTGGTCGGCGCACGCGTCGAGCGCTTCGACGTGGTCGGCCATATCTCGCAGATCGGCATCAGCCTGCCCGACGGCCGAGCTCTGGCGCTGGAAGCGCATGTCGACAAATACCGGCCCGGAGCCTTTCCCTTAGGCGCCGAGGTCATGCTTACCTGGGATCCGGCCGACGCAACCGTCATTCCAGCTCATTGATCATAGAAAACCCGATTAAAGGAGGTCATCCCATGGCAAAGGAAATCTTGTGCAGTTTTGGCGTCGACGTCGATGCCGTCGCCGGCTGGCTCGGCTCTTATGGCGGGGAGGATTCACCCGACGACATCTCGCGCGGCCTTTTTGCCGGCGAAGTCGGCAGCCCGCGGCTGGTGAAGCTCTTCGAACGCTTCGGCATCAAGACGACTTGGTTCATTCCCGGCCACTCGATCGAGACCTTTCCCGAGCAGATGCAGGCTGTGGCCGATGCCGGCCATGAAATCGGCATCCATGGCTACAGCCATGAAAATCCGATCGCCATGACGCGCGAGCAGGAGACGGAAATCCTCGACAAGTGCATCGAGCTGGTCACCAAGCTGTCCGGCAAGCGCCCGACCGGTTACGTCGCACCGTGGTGGGAATTCTCCAACGTGACGAACGAGCTGCTTCTGGAGCGCGGCATCAAGTACGATCACTCGCTGATGCACAATGACTTCACGCCCTATTATGTGCGTGTCGGTGATAGCTGGACGAAGATCGACTATTCCCGCAAGCCATCGGATTGGATGGTGCCGCTGAAGCGCGGCCAGGAAACCGATCTGATCGAAATCCCGGCATCCTGGTATCTCGACGACCTGCCGCCGATGATGTTCATCAAGAAATCGCCGAACAGTCATGGTTTCGTCAATCCCCATCACATCGAGCAGATGTGGCGTGACCAGTTCGACTGGGTCTATCGCGAGATGGATTATGCCGTCTTCCCGATCACCATCCATCCCGACGTCGCCGGCCGGCCGCAGGTGCTGATGATGCTGGAGCGGCTCTATGCGCATATGATCAAGCATCCCGGCGTCAAGTTCGTTACGATGAATGAGATTGCCGACGATTTCGCAGCCCGCTTTCCGCGCAAGAAATAGCCGGCTAGGCTGAAGTATCGAAGCATCAGGTTGGAGGCGATTGCCATGTGTTCACTGTGTGGCGTGCTCGGCGGCAATGAGCATTGGACGGATGCCGCGGCACGGCCAGGTGTGTTCACGCGCAATCATGCCAGCTTTGACCGGCGGCGTGAGCGTGCCGAGCGCGTGCGCGCCGCCAACGAGATGCTCTCGGGCTTCGGCCTTGTCCTCTCCGATTGGCAGGGCGCATCCTTCATCTTGTCGACCAGAACGGGTAGGAGCGAAATCATCGAGGATCTCGGTCATCTCTGGCCGGCGGCCGAAAGGCTCGTCGGCCGGCCTTGCGATCCGCTCGACGTCACCTTCATAGCCCGGATGGAGGCGCGGCGTGTCGATTGAGGTGGGTGGCTTTCTGCCGGTCAATCTTTTGACTGGCTTTCTCGGTTCTGGCAAGACGACACTGCTCAAGCGCATCCTGGCGGATGCGGCCTTCGCCGATACCGCCGTGCTCATCAACGAATTCGGCGAGATCGGGCTTGACCATGATCTCGTCGAAAGTGTCGAGGGCGAGATGGTGCTGCTGCGCTCCGGCTGCGTCTGCTGCACGGTGCGAGACGACCTTGCCACAGCACTTAAGGAACTCCACTCCCGCCGCGAGCGCGGGCTGCTGCCACCATTCCGGCGCGTCATCATCGAAAGCACCGGCCTTGCCGATCCTTTCCCCGTGCTCTCGACGATAAAGGCCGATCCGGTCCTTCGTCATCACTTCTGCGCCGGCAACGTCATTACGACCGTCGACGCGGTGAATGGGCTGCACCAGCTTGACACCTATATCGAATCCAACAGGCAGGCGGCGATTGCGGACCGGTTGATCGTCACCAAGACGGATCTTGAGGTGGATCGTAGCGAAAACGACCTCCAAGCTCGCCTTCGAACGCTCAATCCCGATGCCCCGATCCTGATCGCGGCCGATCCGGATCTCGATCTCTCCTCGCTCGTCGCGGCCCGGAGCAACGTCTCAACAAGTAGTCTATCGCAAAGCGGTTTTTACTGCGAGGACCCGGTGCAGCTCGTCTCATCGGACGGCACTCCGCATCAGGCCGCCATTTCCTCGATTTCGCTCGTCATAGACAGGCCTGTCGATTGGACCGCTTTCGGGCTCTGGCTGACCATGCTGCTCAATCGCCATGGGGAGCGTGTGTTGCGGGTAAAGGGCATCCTCAATCTCAGCGGCGAGGAGCGCCCGGTTGCGGTTCATGGTGTCCAGCATCTGGTTCACACGCCGGTGCATATGGATGGATGGCCCTCGGAAGACCGCATTTCGCGGCTGGTCTTCATCCTGGATGGGCTCGACGGCACTCTCTTGAAACGCTCTTTCGAAGCCTTCACACTGGCGCACGTACCTGCCGCGCCTTACCCGATCGCTGCGGCGCGATGAGACAATCGGTGTCTTTATGAACAAGCATGAATCCGTCGCTAAAAGCATGTCCGCTCCCGCCCTGCATCTGAAGGGCCGCCCGCGCCTGCGCGTGCTTGGCACCGCGATTTCGCTGCTCGAGGAACTGCGCCTGCGCGCACAGGACGATCTCGGCATCGATGTCACCTTCGACAACAACGACTTCCTGACAACGCAGTACAAGGCGGCCCGCGAGCCGGAAACCTACGATATCTACGACCAGTGCTTCCACAATCTCGATATCGTCTGGCATTGGCGCGCAATCCAGCCTGTGGACACCCAGCGCATCGTGCTTTGGGATGAGGTCAATGATCTCACGAAAACCGGTCATATCGGCCCAAACCCGCGAATGGGGCTTGGCGATGTGCCGGCGAAAAAGCTCTTCGTGCAGCCGAACCTCGCTCTCGGCGACACGCCGTCGCGCTTCATCTCGATGCTGCCGACGACGCATAATTTCGATAGTTTCGCCTATCGGACCGATCTGGCACCCAATAGCATCGGGATGCATTCCTGGGGCGCGCTTTTCGACGAGCGCTGGGCGGGCAGGGTGGCGCTGGTGGACGAGCCTGCCATTGGCATCTTCGATGCGGCACTGGCGGCGCAGGCGGCCGGCCTCATGTCCTTCGACGATATCGGCAATATGTCCATTCAGGAGATCGACCAGCTGATCGATCTCCTGGAGGAGCGCAAGAAGGCCGGCTTCTTCCGGGATTTCTGGAAGACCGCCGAGGATGCGGCACGGCTGATGATCGCTGGCGAGACCAGCGTCCAGAGCATGTGGTCGCCCGGCATCGGTATCCTGAACTCGAAGGGTGTGCCGGTCGAGCAGGCGGTGCCCGCTGAAGGCTATCGCGCCTGGCATGGCGGCTTGTGCCTTTCGAAACACTTGAGCGGTCGTCTACTCGATGTCGCCTACGATTATCTGAACTGGTGGATATCGGGCTGGCCGGGTGCCGTCGTGGCGCGGCAGGGCTATTACATTTCGACGCCGCAGCGCTCGCGCCAGTTCATGACGCAGGCTGAATGGGACTACTGGTATGAAGGTGCCGCAGCGACGGAAGACCTGCCCGGTCCCGACGGTCAGACCCGGATCAAAAAAGATTCCGTACGCAGCGGTGGATCCTATTGGCAGCGTGCCAATTGCATTGCCGTCTGGAATACGACAATGGATGAGCACAATTATCTCGTTCGCCGCTGGATGCAGCTAGTCGGCTGAGAAGGAGAGCAGGGACTATGACGCAGACACATCTCGGCAAATCGATCGCGCAGCTCTCGGTCCTGATCCAGTCCGGCAGTCTCGATCCGGTCGCGCTGGCCGAGGAGACCCTCGACGCGATCCGGACCTACAAGGATCAGGCGATCTTCACACGACTGTTGGAAACGCGCGCGAAGGAAGAGGCGGCGGCTTCGTCCCGACGGCTGCGTGAGGGGCGTTCGCGCGGGCTGCTGGATGGTATTCCGGTCGCCTTGAAGGATTTGTTTGCAATCGCCGGCCTGCCGACCACGGCCGGGTCGATCGTGCTTGCGGATGCAGAGCCCGCTCAGGGCGATGCCGAGGTCGTCAAGGCGTTGAAGGCTGCCGGCATGATCGCAGTCGGCCGGGTCAATATGAGCGAGTTCGCCTTTTCCGGCCTCGGCCTCAATCCGCATTACGGCACGCCGCAAAACCCGCTGGCAACGGATGCCGCGCGGATTCCGGGCGGTTCGTCCTCGGGGTCTGCCGTCGCGGTTGCGGCAGGTCTCGTGCCGGTCGCGATCGGCACGGATACGGGCGGCTCGGTGCGCATACCGGCTGCTTTCAACGGCCTTGTCGGCTATAAGGCAAGCCATGGCCGCTACAGCATGGGCGGGGTCTTTCCGCTGTCGACGAGCCTCGACTCCCTCGGTCCGCTGTGCCGCAGCGTCCAGGATGCGATCTGGATCGATGCCGCAATGCGTGGGCGCTTTGTCCCCGAGGTGGAGCGCGCCGAAGCCGCCGGGCTTTCCATCGTGGTGCCGACAAATATCGTCATGGATGATGCGCAGGATGGTGTTCTTGCAGCTTTCGAGGCGACACTGGCAAGATTGAGTGCCGCTGGCGTTAAGATCCAGCGAGCTGCCTTTCCAGCTTTCGAAAGGCTCTTTGAGCTGATGGCCGAGTATGGGCCGCTGGTTACTGCCGAGGCCTTCGTGCTGCATCACCGCCGTCTGGCAGGACCGGAAGCCGCTTCCATGGATCGGCGTGTCGTCGCGCGGACACGCCTTGGAGAGAAGACGACGCTGGTCGGCTATCTGGAAACGCTCAAGGTGCGCGAGCAATTGGTGAAGGAGGTTGCCGCAACGCTTGGGCCGAACGAGTTCGTCGCCTATCCGACGGTTGCCCATGTTGCGCCAGCGCTTGGCCCCCTGGAAGCCGATGACGAGCTGTTCGTAAAGATCAATGGCAGAACGCTGCGCAACACGGCAATCGGCAATTTCCTCGATTGGTGCGGCGTCTCCCTGCCTTGCGGCACGGGTGAAGCAGGCATGCCGGTCGGCTTCCTGCTGTCGGCTCCCAAGAACCACGATGAACGATTGCTGGGGGCCGCTCTGGCGCTGGAAGAGGCAATAACGACTGTAGACCGTTCAAAGATATACTAATGAAACAACTGGCGCCGGGACGACCGTGGTGCGATACGTCGCGATCGTCGCTCCAGCTGTGATGTGTTCAGTCTTGGTGGTACAAGCCGCGATCGCCGCGGCCATTGCTTCTGAGCAACATCCGCCTTCACAGCTTCCGTCAGGATTAGCGAAACCGCAACGGGACATCTGCGATCTGCTCGCGCCCTATGCTGCCCGAATAAGAGGACACTGAACATGTCGGCAATTTCTGCTGAGAAACCTGCAAACGGCGGGGTGGTCTCGTTCGACTTCACAACGTTGAGCGCCCATGATCGTTACAAGCTAATGATCGGCACGATCATCCCGCGACCGATCGCGCTTGTGACCACGGTGGACGAAAATGGTCGCATCAATGCCGCGCCGTTCAGTTTCTTCAATTGCCTGTCCGCCGATCCGCCGATCCTTGCGCTCGGCGTCGAGAACAATCCGGACATGTCGTTCAAGGACACGGGCCACAATATCCGAATGACCGAGGTCTTCACAGTCAACATCGTCTCCTTCGCGATTGCCGAGGCCATGCATGTTTGCGGGGCCAAATATCCGCGCGGCGTCGATGAGTTGCAGCAGGCCGGACTGACGGCCATGCCCGGCACGAAAGTCGCATCACCTTGGATCGCCGAAGCGCCGGCATCGTTTGAATGCAAACGACATGTGACGCTGGAGCTCGGCAAGTCGCGCCAGATCATCATGGGCGAGATCGTCTACGCCCATTATCGTGAGGGGGCGGTCGACAACCGACTGCACGTTGATCCCGGAACGATCGACGCTATAGCACGATTGGGCGGCGACACCTGTTCCACGATCCGGGATCGTTTCGACATGCTGACGCCCAAATTGTAGATTGAGCGATGGCTGGTAGAGCACTTCAGTTTTTCACCGAATCTCCGAACCGCTCTCATTCAACTATGCGCGGAATCGCCGGGTATTGGCTGCGCTGCGAGCTTGCAGCTCGGCAGGTCGCCGGGCTTGCGCCGGGGCGACACCATCTCGGTCATATAGTGAAACTATACTATAATACCATGGTCTAGCGTGGCATAAACGAATGTTCGATAGTGGCGATTACTCAATCTGTCCTACTGTTATCTCGTCAATCAACGAAGGATATTGAGAGATGACCTACAATCACCACAGTCATGACCGAAGCCTTTCCATGACGGCCATTTCGGCTGCATCGCGTGTTGCAATCGTGATCATCGCAACAGTAGGGTTGGCGCCGGCGGCGTTCGCTGGCCAAACGTGTGCCGGGCTAAAGCAGGCGATCAACTCGGACGGAGCCTATTTGTATCACTATAGCGATAGGCGGCAGCCGGAGTTGGACCTTTATATCCGCTATGTAAGTTCAGACAGCAAATGCGATCCAGGCGAAGAGCTCCAGTCCCGCCTGGTTCCGAATCTCGAGAACTGCTACGTGCCCACATGCGTTTTGGGACCCGGCGAAGACGACCGGTAATAGCGACGCCAAAGGCGTGAGAGATCACGCCTTTTGAAATCTCGATCGGACGATGCCTCGTACCGCCTTTAGTCGTGCACAGGAAGTTCAGATTGACCAATTGTCACTCACTTCCTGTGACATTCTCACTTGATCGTCAAAATAATGAGACGGCGTTCCCTCCCGTTCAGTTGAAATCTGGCCGCTGACGTCCGGTAATTTCAAGCGAAATGTATCCCCCAACGATCTGAGCGACCGAGCTGACATCCGGCCAGCGATGTCCTGCGCTGTGCCTTAATGCGGAAAAGACCGTCCCCTTGGACAAGGGGACGGTCTTGGACGGACCGGGTCCGCCGACTTCGATGGAGGGGAGGACATCGAAGCTGAACGACCGGGAGGGCCGTTCGCCTCCGGGCGGGGAGGCAATGCTTCAAAGTAGCGCTGGAGCGTTTTGAGAACCACTATACTTAGGTGTAGCGGGATCTAAACCTGAATGCGGGGAAGTCGATGTAACGCCGCGTCGCGTTGTCGTGCCGGAACACAATCTCCCGGGTTCCTTCCCGGCAATTCCCCGGCGCTCGATGTTGCTGATGCAAGGGGTTGCAATATCGGACCTGGCTCGTCGACGGCATCGGCGGGCGGAGTGGTTTCAAGCTCGTCCGATCTCCCCTCATCAAATGCCCAGGAAATAGTCGCGGCTGGACGGCGGGCCGCCGGGGGCGAACCAGCGTGACTGCCACTGATCATTCAGGCGAAGGAAGCCCCCGGAGTTGGAAACCGGTTCTTTTCCAGTCGCAATCAGCGCCTTCCGTCTTTCGTCCTCCAGCCTCGCGCGCATGACATAGTGATCATAGGTATCGAGGACGTGGACGGCGTAAGCGATCGCGAGCGCCTGGTTGCCGCGGATGATGAGTAAGTTCTCGTCATTCTGGTAGGATGCTTTGTATCCGAGATTGTGGCTGCCGGTGATCACCGTGCAATTGGTCGGATGCAATGGATCGATGACAATGATCTTGTCGTGGATGATTGCATGGCCTGCGCTGAGAAGCTCAGGACGAAGGTCTCCCGTTCGGATTGTCACCGCGGAGGCACGGATCATCGCAACCCGGCTATCATCGCCACCTGGCCACCAGATGGATGGTTGCGGAAGTTTCTTCTCTTTCCCGGAGGGTGTCTTGTAGGTGGTTGGTGTGCCGGCTTTGGCCGGTGGCAGAGCTTTCGGATTGCTGATTGCCCCCTGCACGAGGAGCTCGGGCCGTTTGGCCGCCAGATCGGCCGCAGTGCCGACGATATTCTGCTCGCCTCGAACACCGGGATAAAACGTCAGGAAGAAGATTGCGTCGCTCGCGTGCTCCATGAGCGAATACACCCGGGCGAGATCAATTGGCGTCGGTGAATTTTTATCCTTGGTTGGTTCCTTGGTGTTCGGAGAGAAGAAGATCTCGACTTTCGACCCGCCTGCAACGGCGATCTCCGGCTTGAGTTTCGCGTTGGCGGATCGAAGAATATCTGACTGCACCGCTTTGTTTGCGGCAAATCCCGTTGCGGTTTTTCTGCCTGCCTTTGCGGTCAGCGGCACTCCTGCGGGCTGTTTGTCGGCCAGAAGGTCGTTCCAGAACCCCAGATATTGCTGGGCAATCGCCTCGTCATCAAGCAGGATCACGTTGTTCGACTGCGTGCAGAGGCCGGTTTCGGTCCAGTTGGTGCTGCCTGTCAGAACGGTTTGAGGTTTGCCATTTTCGACGAAGACTGCGAACTTGTTGTGACCGATATGATCGTCATTATTGAAAAGACGGTCGTGGACGTTCGAGCTGTTGGCCGCATGTAGGCGCAGACGTGCAGGGTAGTTTTCCACGTCCCACACAATCGGCTGCTTCGGAGGCGGCGCGCCCTTCGGATTCACATCAGCTGAGCTCGCCGTGGAGAGGATGACGCGAGCTTTGCCTTTCTTGACGAGAGCTTCCAGGCGGTCGATCAACTCGGGGTCATGAAGCTCGTAGAGCGCCAGATACAGTTCGCCGGTCGCGGACTGCTCTGTCCGGTCGATCAGATGCAAAAGGAAACTCAAAACGTCGGCGGTCAGGAAGAGACGGATCTTGTCGTTCTTGATCGGGATATGTTTCTTGAGCGTCGCCAAGATACCCTTGGCCTTGCCATTGTCGATCGGGCCGGCGGCTACCGCCTGCGGTTTCTTGCCCTGGATGTCTTCGAGCTGGCGCAAAAGATTCTGGGTTGAAAGAATTCCGTTCGTGAAGGTCGCCTTGATCGAGCCTCCGGATGGAAAATCATGGGTGACATCGATTGTCGGCGTCGAAATCGCTGGTCCCAGCGCGAACAGCGCTTTTTGTGGTCCGACGTAACGCGGCTTGCCCTGTTCATCGAGGTAAGGTGCGGTCGCCGAAGGCGGCAACTTGTCTTCTGCCTTGCCAGCCAAACCGACCGGGACCACCTTGTAATGGACCTTGAAGTCGATCGGCCGGACCTCGGCGGTGTTGCGTGATCGTCTCAGCGTCAGGTCTCGCCACTGATATTGCTGAATTGGCCAGACCGAACTGTCCTGCTCCAGCCAATCGGGATTGGATTGGTCGGTGAAAGCGATCCAGGTTGGCAGAATCCGTTTTGTGCCGGCATCCTGTCCGGTCTCATGGACCCTGGTCACCATGAAGCCGATGCAGCCGGCGATCGGACCGTCGGCCGCCCATGCCACATAGGCAACCTCGCCATTACACCATGCATGCGCTCTCGTCAGTTTGCCCATTGTTCCCCCCAATGATGCGAGCCGATGCGTTGTTCGTCTGATGGAAGCCAACTTCCCATCGGGAAGATCGGCCTCGAAAATTTCAGATAGGGTGTCTCACCGGATTCAGCGGCAGGCTGTCGATGCAAACAGATCTGCTTGGCGTGATCGGTTATGCAATGATCCAGGCCGCAACACGGTGATCGTGGAAGCGGACCCGAAGGATACAGGCGTGCGCGAGAACTTCGCGTAGTACTATATTATCTTACCCTGCTAGGGTTGCAAGAACC
Source organism: Martinezella tropici (assembly GCF_003287875.1). Lineage (GTDB taxonomy): Bacteria > Pseudomonadota > Alphaproteobacteria > Rhizobiales > Rhizobiaceae > Rhizobium > Rhizobium tropici_C. The sequence goes on along the minus strand of NZ_QMKK01000061.1, from coordinate 392,157 downwards.
TACATTCCAGAGCGACGCTCCTGGCGCGGTCGAGTGTGAATATTATACCTCTGAGGTATGGCAATGGTATGAAACGGTGTTGCTCGCGAAGAGCGCGTCCTTGCAATATTACGCATGAACGCGGCCTTTCCTCCCCGATGACGGCACATGCAGATAATCGTTCCATCGCCTCATGTCATGTCAAGGCCGCTTCGCCTTCTCACGCTACCTGCGAACGCACGATCTTGACTGGAACGCCCTTGTAGGCGGGCGTCCCTGATCTGTGATCGTAGTGACTGAGCGCAACGATGGCATTCATTTCCGGATAGTATCCGCCGACCGAACCCTGGGGAAGATCGTAGGCGACTGCGGTATATCCGCGGACCGAGCGTTCAGGGCCTGTCGTAACTGCATGGACATCGATGAGATCGCCATCCTCCAGGCCGCGCGCCTTGAGATCTGCAGCACTGATGAAGATGACGTCGCGCCGACCGAAGACGCCGCGATACCGGTCGTCCAGGCCGTAGACCGTCGTATTGTACTGGTCGTGGCTGCGCATCGTTGCCATGACCAGCGTCTCGGGGTCCTTCAGCCTCGGATCCTCGTCCAGGCCGCAGGAGATGAGAAAGTTCGCTTTGCCCGTGGCCGTGTGCCATTCGCGATGGGAGGCTGGAACATTGAGCCGGAAGCCGCCGCGTACGCGCACCCGCTTGTTGAAGTCCTTGAAGTCGGGGAAGACGATCTCGATCTTGTCGCGGATCCGATCGTAATTTTCGATCATGCCCGCCCAGTCGATTCCATACCGATCCCCGAGTGTTGTCTGGGCGATGCCGGCCAGGATGGCGGGTTCGGACTTGAGGAAAGGGCTCGGCGGATTGAGGAAGCCACGCGAGGCATGGACCATCGACATGGAGTCCTCGACCGTCACCGATTGCGGACCGGATGCCTGCGTGTCGAGATCGGTTCGACCGAGGCACGGTAGAACGATGCAAGTCTTTCCGGTCAACAAGTGAGACCGGTTGAGCTTTGTTGAAATGTGAACCGCGAGATCAAGCTTGCGCATGCCCGGGAACGTCACCGTCGGGTCCGACATCGCGACCGCCAGATTGCCGCCGAGGCAGATCAGGGCCTTTGAGCGGCCTTCAGCGATCGCTTCGATCGCCTCGATTGCATTGTGGCCCTTTTCGCCCGTCGGACGGAAGCCAAAAGCGCGTTCCATGCCATCGAGAAGCGCGGCATTGGGGATTTCCGTGATCCCGACTGTACGGTCACCCTGGACGTTCGAATGGCCTCGGATCGGGGAGATACCGGCGCCCTCGCGTCCAAGATTGCCGCGCAGCATCAGGAGATTGGCGGCTTGCTGAACGTTATGCGTGCCATTCGCATGCTGGGTCAGCCCCATGCCGTAGCAGAGGATGACATTCTTGGCCTTCAAATAGACGTCGACAGCGCTTTCAATCGAAGCACGCGACAGGCCGGAATAGTGGAGAATATCGTCCCAGCTTGTCTCTTCGACATCACGGCGCAACTCGTCGATGCCGAGCGTATGTTCGGCGATGAAGGCGCGGTCGAGGACGCCGGGTCCGCCCTTGGCGAGATCCGCGGCATCCCGTTCGAATATCAGCTTCATCATGCCCTTGAGCGCGGCGAGGTCGCCGCCGGTGCGGACCTGATGATAGGCGGATGCGATCTCGGTCGAGGAGAAGGTCGCCATTTCGATCGGATCCTGGGGGGCGGCGAACTTCTCGAGCGCCCGTTCCTTGAACGGATTGAAGACGACGATCGGCGTGCCTCGGCGGGAGGCCTCGTGCAGCGTCGTCATCATGCGCGGATGGTTGGTGCCCGGATTGTGCCCGAAGCTGAAGATCGCGTCGCAATGGTCGAAGTCCTCGAGTGTGACCGTTCCCTTGCCGACACCAATCGATTCCGGCAGCCCGACACTGGTCGCCTCGTGGCACATGTTGGAGCAGTCCGGGAAATTGTTGGTGCCGAAGGCACGCACGAAGACCTGATAGACGAAAGCCGCCTCGTTTGAGGCACGGCCAGACGTGTAGAATTCGGCCTGATGCGGGCTTTCGAGGGCGTTCAGCTCCTTGCCGATAAGGGCAAAGGCTTCGTCCCATTCGATCGGCTGGTAGCGGTCGCTCTTGGCATCATAGATCATCGGGTGCGTCAGGCGCCCCTCGTTCTCCAGCTCGTGATCGGTCCATTTCCAGAGCTCTGCCACCGTATGGTTCGCAAAGAAATCGGGGCTGACGCGCTTGGCGGTGGATTCCCAGGTGATCGCCTTGGCGCCGTTCTCACAGAACTCGAAGGATGACGTATGCTTTGGGTCTGGCCAGGCGCAGCCGGGACAATCGAAACCTTCCGGCTGGTTCGCCTTCAACAGGGTCGCCGTGCCCTGAGCGATAACCTGCTGTCTGGCGAGCGTTTCTGCGACGGCCTTCAGGGCCCCCCAGCCACCTGCCGGTTCATTATATGCCTTGATGCCGTCCGGGCGCTTCTTCGTCATCGGGAGTCTCCGCCATTGGTCTCTTGTAAGACTAGCAGCGCGCGCAGGTATCCGAAGCTATACTCAAGCATAGGTACGGCATACGCCGGTTTCATCTCGCTGGACTGGATGACCCGCCTCTTCGTACTTTGAACCTCCCTGTGGAATCGCGGATGACATGCGCTCAAGCCTGTCGCACGCGGCGACGCAGGGCGTGTCATGGGAAAGGTGCCCCGAGATCGCTTCAAACCCGATCGTCGGGTTTCGTGTCCCCTCGCGCCTGATGTTGGAATTCGGGGTGAAGCGGCCCATAGGGCATGGAAACCATGAAGACCGCAATCAGCAGGCCGAATATTGCCGCCAAACAGGACAGAACGAACAGATCGCTATAGGCAAGGACCATCGCCTGGCTCTGGATCTTGCCGGCGACCGTCGAGAGGCTTTCAACGTGAGCGCGCGTGCCCGTACCGAAAACGTGCTGCAGCTTGCTCAGCAAAACGTGGAGCTGTTGTGATGTCGCGGCTACTGGCCCGTTTAAAATGTCTGAGTGATACTGTTCGCGGTGCCGTTGCAGCGTCGCCAGAGCGCTTGTTGCAAGTTCGACGCTTCCAAGCCGTACGACCTGAATATAAGCGGACACCGCGGTGGAACGAGACGGGTCCGAATTTCCGATCAGATAGACAACCGCGGCAAAGAAAGCAAAGGATTGCCCCGCCGTCTGGAAGATGATGGTCGGAAAGAAATTCCATGGCGCCCAGGCGATCGTCAGCTTCGATCCGAGCTGTGAACCGAGCGCCATCAGCGCCAGGCCGATGACGATACACAAACGCGCATCGAAACGGCGCAACAGCAGCAGCGCCACGGTGATAAACAGAAATACCGGGATCACGGCCCCGACGAGGTATAGGGTCGAGATCGAGATCGGCCGCAGTCCGATTACATTCTGCAGGAAGCCGGGAATAGCGATGGAGGCGCCTGCGCTTGAAAGCGCGTAGCAGACGATAATGGCATAGCCGAGTCCAATGTTCCGGCTCATGATCACGCTGAAATGCGCCCAGGGATGGTCGACCATGCTTTCGTTGATCAAGAAGCCCACCGCGAGGATGGATCCACCCGCCAAAAGCGCGATGATCGTCCCGGACGCAAACCAATCGAGTCGGTTTCCCTGATCCAGCCCGATATACAGCATTGTCATCGACGAGCCGAGCAACATCATCCCACCCCAATCCGCCTGCTTCAGAAGGCCGAAATTGATCTCTTCCTTTGGGGCGGCGATGAAGAGCAGGAGCGCGATCAATGGTGCAACGATCACATCCTGCCAATACATCCATTGCCAGCCTAGATAGTCGCCGTAAACGCCGACAAGGACGAAACCGAGATTCTGCGACAACGGAGCCCGCAACGCGTAGATGGCGATCCCGACCAGCCAGTAGCGTTTGTCGAGGTTGCGGAAGATCACCATAATCGTCGTGGGAATGAAAACCCCCAACAGGAGGCCTCTGATCGCATGCAGAACGAAGAGGAGGGGGCCGTCGTTGACCATCGGGATCTCAAGTGAAACGATGGCATAGACGAGAGCCGCCGGGATCATGATCAGCCGGACGCCAAAAACCGTGGCGAGCCAGGCAACACCCGACGCGATCAGGATCTGAGGCGCGTTAGCGATCGTGCTCAGCCACGATGCTTCGTCAACGCTCAGCGAATAGGCGGCCCGAAGGTCCGGCAGGCCGACCGCAAAGACGCGGGTGTCGAAGCCGACCACGAATGAGGCAAGGAGCAGAGCAGCGACGATCAGCAGTGGCCGGCTGGCCGTCGTGCCGTGCGTGACCGGACCGAACGAGCGAATGGCGGTCGTCATCGGCCTGCTTCACCCGATGTGTCGATGGTGACGATCGCCGACATGCCCGGGCGAAGTTCGGTCAGCAATGGCTGGTCCGCGTCTATGGCGATTTTCACGGGTATGCGCTGAACGACCTTGGTATAGTTCCCGGTCGCGTTGTCCGGAGGCAGGAGAGCGAAGATCGAGCCGCTTGCCGGTGACAGGTCGACCACCGTGCCGCGCAAGATCTGGCCGGGGAAGGTGTCGACCCTGATTTCCGCCTTGTCGCCAGCTGCCATCCGGGACAGCTGTGTTTCCTTGAAATTCGCCGTCACATAGACGTTCGGGAGCGGGACTTCGGAGAAAATGCCTGTGCCGGCGGTGACGAAATCTCCCTCGTGGACGAGGCGTTTGCCGAGCATTCCGTCGAAGGGGGCGTAGATCCGGGTATAGCCCTCGTTGATCTTCGCCGTATCAAGGTTGCCCTGTGCCGCTTCCACCTGGGCGCGCAAGAGCGGTTGCTGGCCTTGAAGCACTTTCAGCTGTGCCTGTTGCTGTGAGGTTGCAGCCGCGGTGGACCGTACGGAGGCTGCCGCTTGGACGGCGGCAGCTTCGGCCTGTTGGACTGCTTGCTGGGTCGTTGCGCCGCCCAGATCCGTCTGGCGGCGATATTCCTCATCCGCTTGTGTCTGTTGCGCAAGAGCAGAGACATGCTGTGCCTCGGCGGCATCGATCACGGCCTTCTGCAGATCGATCTGATTGGCAAGGTTGGCGAGGGTGGCGTTTGCCGATGCAAGATTAGCCGATGCAACCGCGACCGCCGCCTGATAGGTGCGAGGGTCGATTTCGGCGAGCAGCGTGCCCTTGGTGACCTTCTGATAATCAGCGACCGGGACGCTCTTAATGGTCCCGCTGATCTGCGCGCTGAGCGTTGAAATATCGGCGTTGACGATCGCATCGTCGGTCGACTGATGTGCCGCGCCAGCGATCCAGCTATCCCAGTCGATGATGACGGAAGCAACCGCTGATCCGACAATGACAATCGCAAGGAAGGGGATGGTCACACGCCGGATCGTCGCCATGACGGGGGAGGGTGGTGGCGTAGGCACAGCCGAAGCGTTGTTCCCGGTGGAAGTCTGGTCGGTCATGGTTATCGGAACCCGTCGTGATCGATGCAAAAAGATTCTGCACGAAGGGTAGCAAGGCGGCTTGAGGCCCGACACTATACGCATGAATAGGTCGAACATCTTCCGGATTGGTTGGAACTCGGTCGAAGATTTCACAGTGCCGGCTGGACGCGCGCCTTCAGCCTGCTCTCGGCAGGTCCGTGCCGGCGGATTTGCGCCGGGAACGAGATAAAATCGGAGTCGCAGCCGATGGACTCATTGGCCAATGCAAGGCTTCTTTCGCCCGACTTCTCCCGCATCCGGAGTTTTCTATCGCCGTCATTCCGCCACGGGCCAATCGGAGCGTGCTTGTTGCGCACCCGTGGGAAACGGAAGCTGTGCCCTGCCGCAGCTCACAAATCAGCAGCGTTCATGGGTTTGCCACCCTCTGCCGTCTTATGTCTTGCGCCTATCGACTGCCAGCCCATTTCTTTAAAGGAGACGGCCCTGTTCCCGCCTCTGCTCCGCGCAAGCTTTCCAGCCGGAACGACATTGCGAAGGCCGCAGCGGCGATCACAACAGTAACGGTGGAGGCGATCACGAGGATGCCTGGGCTTTGCGCAAACAGAAATCCCGAAGCGACGGGGCCGCAGGCGAGCCCCAATTTCGAGGCGAAGCCGCCAAGCACGGTGCCGTACCCGTCTTCGCCGCTCGTCGCGCATGCTGCCAGCACATAGGGCAGAGCAACGGCCATGGTCAGGTAGATCGCGGTTACACCCAATGCGAAGCCGGCAGGCGTCGTCCCGACCAACACCCCTAGCTTGACCAGACCCGCGATCAACAAGGCCGGCACCACCGGCCGCCAGCCCAGTCTGCGGCTCAACCAGATCATGATCAGCGATCCTGGAACACCCGCAGCCAACCCGAGCCCTACGACAAGGCCTGCAAATGTCTGCGATTGTCCGAGATTCACGGCAATGCCGATGAGAAAGGCGCCAAGCCCCAGATTAGCGGCCTGAAAAAGGAAAATTCCGATAACTTTCAGCAATAGTGGCTTTGACATCCACCGCGATGTTCGGCCGGACGGAGAGTAGGAAGCACCACCGGGTTGCCGAAAGTCGGGAAGAAAGGGCACGAGGGCAGCGGCGATAAAGCCAAACGCCGCCAGTATGCCGAATACGATACCACGGTGCAGCATGTCGGCGAGCAGCGACGACATGACGATGCCTAGTCCACCGAGGCCGAAGTGAAAGACAAACAACACACCGAAGCTGCGCCGAGCGTCAGGCGTCTGCGACATCAGGGCATAGGTCACGCCGACCACGAGGCCTCCCGCAACCCCGTGAATGAAGCGAATGCCGAGTAGCCACGTGTAATCCCGCACTGCCATTGTTGTGAGATCAGCGATGACCAGCAGTGCGAGCAGGCCAAGCAGAAGGGCTCGCCAAGGGATTCGCGAGACTAGAAACAGCGCCAAGAGTGCGCCAACCATTGAGCCATAGCCGTTGGCTCCGGCCACCAGCCCTGCCTGATCCGGGCGCAGTCCGTACTCTGTACGAAGAGTGGCGATCAGGGCAGGCATGATGTCGACATAGAGAGGCCCCGCCATCGCCACCAACGCAAGAATGATATCGACCGGGAGCGTGCTGCGACGTATCGCGTCTTTTCCAGTCGTCAAGGCAATCGTTGTGGCGCCATTATCGGTCAAGGGGTCATCTCCTATTCACTGCACCTGCGTCGGGACGACTTTTGTGATTTGGCGACGCTCGATCCTACGGTCCGGCTCGAGAGCGACAGGCTCCGTCGTATCGCTTGTTTGGGAGAGCCTCAACGCCGTTTCTCTGCAGCGAATTTGCCAAGCGACCATCTTGTTGCGTTCTGCAATCGCCTGGGCTTGCCGTAGACAGGCAAACGCATCCTGCGGCCGTTCAGGGTGCATCAGCTCCGCCTTAACCCGCAGCAGTTCGGGCAGATGCCACGCCTCACCGCTTTCGGCGCACATCGCCAGCGCGTCGTCGATTCGGAGCAATCCTTCGTCTCCGCGACCGCAGCCCAGCAGAGCCTGGGAGAGAAGGCACAGAAAGAGCGAGCGTCGAACCGGCCATCGGGTACGCTCCAGTTCGTCAAGTCCGCCCGAAAGTTGCTCGACTGCGTCACCATGTGTACCCCGACTAAGGGAAAGGGCGCCGCGAAAGCAACGCCCCCAAGCTCGCCACGGTCCAAACGCTTGCCGCCCAGACGTATATTGCAGCAGATCCACTCGCTCTTCCATCACGGCCAGTGCGCCGGCAAAGAATGGCACCGGGCACCCTGCCTCGGCCAACACGAGCGAAAGGGTGGACGTGTGCCCACGCGCCAGGGCATCATCGACGCAGCTCGCGGCAGATGCGAGAGCTTCCTCCGGCTTACCCAGCAGCCACAACGTCATAGCTTTATAGGCGCTCGCGCTCGCGCTTTGGTCATACTGCATCCGTACGATCGTGCTCAACGCTGGCGGCTGGCTACTGATAAAGCGCTCAAGGCTGTCATACGCCTGGGTGATATGCCCCAGATAAAGTTGCGAAATGCCGATCAGCCGCTCTCCGATCTTTGCTCCCGGGGCTTTCTCCGCCCCGACATATGCCACTTTCCGGAATGATTCGGCGGTCGCCAGCGAGCGGCGATATTTGCCTGCCGCAAGTTCGGAAAGCCAATTGCCATACAAGGCGTCGAGCTTCAGAGATGCATCACCCGAAGCCTCGGCGAGCCGCGCCGCCCTGGTCCACAGCGTCTCGATTTCGGGCCCAGGCCCAATCGTATAGACCAGGGCCGTTCCCAATGAACTCAGCAGCGATATCAGCCGGGCAGGGTCGGCTTGACCGCGTTCCTCAAGTGCTGCTGCTGCACGTTCGAAATAAACACGGGCTTCGCTGACAAGCGAAAGCTCAAACCAGACAGTGGATGATGCTGTCGCGAGTTCCACCCCGAGTTCGGCGTCACCATTCGGACCGAAGCACCAGGCCAAGCAGGCACGAAGATCATCAACCAGGCCCGCAAAACTGCTTGTCCGTTCTGGGCTCTCCGCATGCGCATCATGCCGGTCGAAACTTTCCAACTTCGTCCTGACGTAGGTCGCATGGCGTTTACTCAGACGGTCGAATTCTCCACGTTCGCGAAGTTTGGCCCGGGCATACACCCGCGTCGTCTCAAGCAGCCTATAGCGTGGTACCGCCTGTGTGAAATCGGCGCTGATAAGCGATTTCATGACGAGACTGGCAATGTCTTCGGTCGTACTCCAGATCGGCTCGGCGATGGAAGCGACCTCCGCGCCGGCGTCGAGAGAGAAAAGGCCCGGGAATACCGCCAGTCGGGAGAAAGTAGTCTTTTCACTGTCGGATAGCTGGTCATAGCTCCAGTTGAGGGCGGCCTGTAATGTCTGATGGCGCGGTAGCGCGGTGCGTTGGCCGAAGGTCAGCAACTGGAAGGCATCGTCGAGGTGCTGCCCGAGACCGTGGACGCCGTAAGCATCGACGCGTCCCGCCGCCAGCTCGATCGCCAATGGCATTCCATCAAAGCGTCGACAGAGCTCGACAATGACAGGAACGTCCGCCGGGCGCGGGACATAGCTGCCCAGCACAGCCGCAGCCCTTTCCACGAAAAGACGGACAGCCGCAAAGCTGAGAAAGTCGATGGAAGAAGCATCGTGGTCAGCAGGGGGTACCTCGAGGCCGGAAAGGCGGAAGACATATTCACCGGCCGCCCGTAAAGGCTCCCGGCTCGTTGCCAGAACCTTGGCTTGCGGTGAACTTCGCAATAGCTCTTCTGCCGCCTGCGCGGTCGCCTCCAGAAGATGCTCGCAATTGTCCAGGATGATCAATGGGTCTTTGACAGGCAGGGGCTCTGACAACGGTTGCTGCGCGATTTTGAGCGTCGTAGCGATCGCCGCCTTTATCGTGCTCTCAACGTGCAAAGTGTCCGAAATCCGGGCAAGATCAACGAGAATCACGGCGCCGTGCAGAGGGAGGGAGCCGCGCCCCACTTCGATTGCCGTTGTCGTCTTTCCGACGCCACCGCTTCCTGCGATCGTGACCAGACGCCTTTCGGCCAGGTGAGCGGCTAATGCAGCGACAACCACATCGCGACCGATCACGATTTGCAGCGGGCTGGGAAGATTGTGAAACGCCAATAAACTCTGCGGTTGCACCACCGGAAAAATTTCGGGTGTCGAGACCGTCACCCGACCCGAGAAGACATATCCTTGTCTCGCGACGTTTTCGATATAGCTCTGTCCCTCTTGACCGTCGCTCAATATGCGCCGGAGAGCCGTAATCTGCACGCGAAGGTTGGCCTCTTCGACAAACAGTTTCGGCCAGGCACTTGCCATCAGATCCTGTTTGGACACGACTTGGCCGGCCTGTTCGACGAGGGCGATCAGGATGTCGAGTGCGCGTCCGCCCATCACAACTTCCTTGCCGTCTTTCGTGAGCTGCTTGGCTCCAGGCGACAGGCAGAAAGGACCGAATGAAATCACGGAGCGATCGACGTTATGATTTGACAAGGGTGGACCCTTAAAGTCGCCACATTATAAAATGCTCTCAATATCTGCACAGAATCACGCGGCTACCCCTCCAGTCTAAAGGGATATTCCGCGTCGGAAACCGAGACTTTCTTATTCTGCGTTGCAGCAGTTTTGCTCTACCCCTCCGTTGAGGTCAAGAGGCGGCGTCGAGCGTTGCATCTCATTGATGCCGCTGAAATCGCTCGACTGTTTCGTGCTTGCTTTCACAGGAGCGCCTGGAGTTTCGGGAATGTCATTCGGCAGTTTCAAGTCGGGCGGCAAGAAAACGAGCGCGGGCACCATCGCCCAGTTCAACTATTATGCTCGCTCTTATTTTTGAAGGCCGACCTTATCGAGGATGTGATGTTTCTCGGCGATGACGTCAGCCGGATCTCGAAGACTTTCTGTTCATTGCACCAGGAGGATGGAGAAGAAACTCGGCCGCTGGCGCGACGTCCCTTTACACTCGACATCGAAAATTTTGCAGTTTTTTACACCTTCGTCCGAGATAGATGGGCTATTCCTGTTGCATCCATCCGCGACGGAGAATCCCATGCGCGATACCGCCTGCAACAAATTTCACCCACCTCCGTCAGATGAGGTGGAGAGTTCTGCGGTCATCGATTCGCAAAGTTATCACCTTATCCATCAAGCCCTAATCGAGGCGCTGTCTCTCGGCGTAGACTACGAAGTTGAGCAGATGGTCCGGGCCAAGAATGTTCCTGCCGTACGTCAGCGGGTACAGGTGCAATTCGGTTACGACGGACACGATAGGATTTCAGCGTTACGAGCGACATTCGAGCGGGATGGAGAAGTCGTATGCTGTTGGCTAATCCAGAGCCAAAACGAGATACAACAATTGATTTATAATATAGAAGGAAGGGGAGCGGACGAACTGGCTGATCTCTTCACCGTGATTTGTATTAATGCGCATACAGCGAAGCGGTATGTAAAGCTGGAAAAAGTTCTCGAAACGCAAGCGGTGATAGACAAAATGATACCTAAGCTGAATGATTTTTGGCTTAAATCACAGGACTATATTAGACGGCGCAACATTGTGAAATTGCTAATGGGAGCGTCACAAGCACCGACCACCCCATATAAGCAACGATAATATTCATAGACCTATCCGCGCCACCCCGCGAACTGACATCTTTCGGAATATTTATCTGCCGCAATCGGCAATCGCCAGATACAGTACCGGTCGACGCACTCATTTTCTTCTAAGGGCAGTTATCCAGTTGGCCCATCAAGAGTTGCCGCTCCTATCTCGGCGGGGATAAAATACACTGCCTCAGCAATCGCAGACGACCGGCCCTCCGCGGGCGATACGTTACGGCGCGTCCATTCAATCCCGGTTCGTCCGGCGCAGGTGCGCCCGAAAAACCTTCGTACCGGGACGCGACCGGCCAATATCGCGCTCTCAAGGTTCAGTTCGCTCGCGATGTCAGGGCCGTCGCCTCTCAGTTGTGCCCTCGCGGCAGAGAAGGCGTCGTGCACAGCGTACGACGAAGCTATGCAAGCAGACAGCTGCGTCTGGCTGATCGATTTTGTCCCGAGGAGACATTGAGCTAGGCCGTATAACCGCGCTGAGGCGCTAATAAGAAGATATAGCTAAGCTATACTTACGTTTAGTTGCGGCTCGGACGCCCTCCAGTGAATGTAATGCAGACGCTCGTCGATGAGCGATCGACATTTTGATCCGCCTTCACTCATTCACGCGAAGGAGAACCTCGATGCTGGGTTTCAGCGCATTGGAACTTGCGCGACTACAATTCGCCTTCACTGTTTCTTTTCATATCATTTTTCCGGCCATTACCATCGGCCTTGCCAGCTATCTGGCGGTACTCGAAGCATTGTGGCTGATCCGGCGCAATCCGGTCTATGTGGAGCTCTATCACTTCTGGTCGAAGATCTTCGCAGTCAATTTCGGGATGGGTGTCGTCTCAGGACTGGTCATGGCCTATGAGTTTGGCACGAACTGGAGCGGCTTTTCGCAGTTTGCCGGCGGTGTTACCGGCCCACTTTTAACCTATGAGGTCCTGACCGCCTTCTTTCTGGAAGCAGGCTTTCTCGGCGTCATGCTGTTCGGTTGGAACAAGGTTGGTCCCGGGCTGCACATGCTCGCAACGGCCATGGTCGCGCTTGGCACGCTGATCTCCACCACCTGGATTCTGGCATCCAACAGCTGGATGCAGACCCCGCAGGGCTTCGAGATCATCAATGGCAGGGTCGTGCCGACCGATTGGCTCGCGGTCATCTTCAATCCCTCATTCCCCTTCCGATTGGCCCATATGACGCTTGCCGCCTATCTTTCGACAGCGCTGTTCGTCGCGGCGGCGGCGGCTTGGCATTTGCTGCATGGCCGTTCGACGCCAGCGATCCGCAAAATGTTCTCGATGGCGCTGTGGATGCTGCTTTTCGTGGCACCGATCCAGATGTTCGTGGGCGACGCCCACGGTCTCAACACGCTCGAACATCAGCCTGCGAAGATCGCGGCCATCGAGGGCCATTGGGAAAACGATCCGAACGCCACAAGCCTGCCGCTTATCGCCTTCGGCATTCCCGACATGAAGGCCGAGGAAACGAAATATGCGATCGAGATCCCATATCTCGGCAGCCTGATCCTCACCCACACCTTGCACGGCAAGATCCCGGGGCTCAAGGAATTTGCGCCGCAGGACCGACCGAACTCGACGATCATTTTCTTCACCTTCCGCATCATGGTCGGCCTCGGCCTTGCCATGCTTCTGCTTGGGGTCTGGGGTGCATATCAGCGCTGGTGCGGCACGCTCTACCAGATCAGGCTTTTCCTCCTATTTGCCCTCTGTATGGGGCCGACCGGACTGCTCGCGGTTCTTGCGGGCTGGATCACCACGGAGGTCGGTCGTCAGCCGTGGGTGGTCTACGGAATCCTGCGCACCCAGGATGCGGTCTCAAACCATTCGGTCCTGACGCTGAGTGTCACGCTCGTCATGTTCATCGTCATGTATTTCCTGATCTTCGGTACGGGCATCGGCTTCATGCTGAAGATGGTTGCGCAGGGTCCCTATGAGGGTCGCGGCAGCACGAGCCCGCCGGATGGTGGCAAGATCCAGCGCCCTGCCAGACCGCTCTCGGCCGTTCCCGACAACATCACACCCACGCCGCAGCGCGAAACCACGGAGGTTTGAGATGGGTATCGATCTTCCGCTCATCTGGGCAGTCATCATCGCCTTCGGCGTCATGATGTATGTCATCATGGATGGTTTTGATTTAGGAATCGGGATCCTGTTTCCCTTCGTCTCCGACCGCCAGGAGCGCGACGCCATGGTCAACACCGTGGCGCCGGTCTGGGACGGCAACGAGACCTGGCTCGTGCTGGGTGGTGCCGCTATGTTCGCCGCCTTTCCGCTCGCCTACGGCTTCCTGCTCAGCGCCCTCTACCTGCCGCTGATGTTCATGCTCGCGGGTCTCATCTGGCGGGGCGTTTCCTTCGAGTTTCGTTTCAAGGCGCCCGATAGCCGCAAGCCCTTCTGGGATAGGGCGTTCGCAGGCGGCTCCTATATTGCGACGTTCTCGCAGGGCGTGGCGCTCGGAGCGTTCATCAACGGCTTCGAACTTGACGGCACGCGCTTTACCGGCACAGCCCTCGAGTGCTTCACGCCCTTCAGCATCTTCACCGGCTTCGCCCTTATGGTCGCCTATGCGCTTCTTGGTTCGACCTGGCTCATTATGAAGACGACCGACGGCCTGCAGCGGCGAATGCGCGATCTTGCACAGTGGATCGCCATCGCGCTCCTCATCGTAATCGCTATCGTCAGCGTCTGGACCCCCCTCATGCATCCGCAGGTCGCAGCGCGCTGGCTGAGTTTCCCGAACCTCTTCTACTTTGCCCCGGTCCCCGTATTGGTTCTGGGGGTGACCTGGCTTCACCTGCGGGTGCTGCGAAGCCGCAAAGTTCACGCAGCACCATTCGTACTCGCGCTATTGATGATCTTCCTCGGCTATACAGGACTCGCAATCAGCATGTGGCCATACGTAATCCCGCCATCGATCACGATCTGGGCCGCAGCGGCCCCGCCGGAAAGCATGGGCTTTGCGCTCGTCGGTACGCTCCTGATCATCCCGATCATCCTCGTTTATACGACCTGGTCCTATTACGTGTTTCGCGGCAAGCAGACCGTTGGCGAGGGGTATCATTGATGGTGCTCCAGAGCCTCGTTCACGGACCGGTCAAGCGGCTCGGATGGATGGTTGCCATTTGGTCCCTGTCGGTTGTCGCCCTCGGCATCTTCGCCATGGGCCTTCGCATCATCATGTCCCTGGCGGGACTGACTGAATAATCCCGCCACGACGTCCCTCGACCCTACGATCTTTCACGCCGATCGCCGGCGCGAGCATCCCGCGGAACTCTCGGCGGTCGACATCTTAAACTAACCATCAAGGAGTGTATCATGGCCAAGAAGGCAGCAGACGTCATCACCGAAGTCCTCCATAGCGCTGGCGTGCGCCGCATCTATGGCGTTGTCGGCGACAGCTTGAACGGGCTGACGGAATCTTTGCGGGTTCGCAAGGACATCGAATGGGTTCATACCCGGCACGAAGAGACAGCGGCCTTCGCCGCCGGTGCCGAGGCTCATCTGACCGGTCAGCTTGCGGTCTGCGCCGGCAGTTGCGGGCCGGGCAATCTTCATCTGATCAACGGCCTCTTCGATTGCCATCGCTCGCGCGTTCCGGTTCTTGCGATTGCCGCCCAGATACCCTCGGCGGAAATCGGACGCGGCTATTTTCAGGAAACCCATCCGGACCAGCTTTTCCGTGAATGCAGCCATTTCTGTGAAATGGTAAGCCACCCGGACCAGCTCCCCGGTGTGCTGGAATCGGCGATACGTGCGGCGATCGGCAAGCGTGGCGTAGCCGTTATCGTCATCCCGGGCGACGTCGCGCTTTCGGAATTCACGGGCAAGATCTCCCAGCCGGCGGCATTCGCGCTGCCACAGCCGTCCGTTACACCGCCGCCGAGCGAAATTAGCCGTTTCGCAGATATCCTCAATGGCAGTTCGAAGACGACCTTGTTCTGTGGCCGTGGCTGCCAAGGAGCCCATGCCGAGCTGCTGAAGCTTGCCGAACGTCTCAATGCACCGATCGTCCACGCGCTTGGCGGCAAGGAACATGTCGAGTGGGACAACCCCTATGATGTCGGCATGACCGGCCTGATCGGCTTTTCTTCCGGCTACGCCGCCATGGAAGATTGCGATACGCTCGTCATGCTGGGCACCGACTTCCCCTATCGCCAGTTCTTCCCCTCGCAGGCCAAGGTCGTGCAGGTCGATATACGTCCGGAAAATCTCGGGCGGCGCGTGCCGCTCGACCTTGCCCTTGTTGGCGACGTCAAATCGACGATCGAGGCGGTCCTCCCGCTGGTCGAGCCAAACTCGAACAAAGCCTATCTCGACTATTGCAAGGAGCGGTACGTCAAGGCGCGGGCCGGGCTGGATGATCTGGCGACCGGCAAGGCTGGCCGAACGATCCACCCGCAATATCTGGCAAAGCTTGTCAGCGATCACGCCTCTGAAGACGCCGTCTTCACCTTCGACGTCGGGACGCCGACGATCTGGGCCGCGCGTTATCTAAAGATGAATGGCAAGCGCCGGATGATCGGGTCTCTCGCCCACGGGTCGATGGCCAATGCCATGCCGCAGGCGATCGGTGCGCAGTCGGCTTATCCCGGCCGGCAAGTCATCAGCCTTTCGGGCGATGGCGGCTTCGCGATGCTGATGGGCGATTTCCTGACACTCGTGCAGCAGGACCTGCCCGTGAAGGTCGTCATCTTCAACAACTCCACGCTTGGTTTCGTCGCCATGGAAATGAAGGCGTCAGGCTTCATTGAAACAGGGACGACGCTGAAGAACCCGAACTTCGCCGAGCTGGCGCGGGCGGTCGGTGTTCATGCGCTTCGGGTTGAGGATCCGTCGGAACTGGAAGGCGCGATCAAGGATGTGCTGGCCCATAACGGGCCGGCCTTGCTTGATGTCGTGACGAACACCCACGAGCTTTCCATGCCGCCGCAGATCAAGGCGGAGCAGGTCAAGGGCTTCAGCCTCTGGGCGTTGAAGACGGTGATGAATGGCCGCGGCGATGAGCTGATCGACCTCACACTTACCAATTTTCTCAAGCGTTGACATGATCCTTGAAGGAGCGCTTGAGCACCTGATCACGATCACAGGATGGACGCTCCGCTCGGAGCGTCTTTCCGTTGCTGGTGCCTGACCTTGGACAATGGCAATGGGAATTAGCGGCGCTGGGAAGACTCCTTGAGCCAAAGGCGCCAACCACTTTCGCCATTTGGCTGGCAACATCCCTCTCATCGCCCAAAGCATTTGGAACGAATATTCATTCAGACATCCACCTGATCGAGCCAAGTTCGACAACGTCTGTCCGAAGGACGGCCGCGTTGACATCGCTCGTACTCTCGCTGGGGAGCCGGCGGTTGTCCTCTTCAACGAGGTGACGAATGCGCAGATCCCGCGCTGGTCAAGTGCGTGCTCAATCTTATGGTCGATCTCGGAGATGCGGCATGACGATGGTTGTGGTATGCACGAAGTGGGTCTCGCGCCACCGGCACCTAGATCAGATCATCGTCATGGACGAAGGGCGCGTGGTGAAGGCACGCACCCCGACGCGATAATCGGCAATCCTCAGAGCCGGCGCCAAAGGCGGCTACTTGCCGGAGTGCTCTGAGTAGGGAAAGAAAACGGCATGAACGCCACAATGGCGCGTGCTCGGCTGGGCAAGGACGGTTGCGAAGACCGGTATGTCCGCTATCCAGTCCAGCTCTTGCCTCGGTATATTGAGCTCGCCCTTAGAACTTCCTCACCGGCCAGGACCGTCGAGCAGCTGATCTCGCGCGGAACATGGAACCCTTCGGTCTGTGGCACGAGGCCAGCGCCCCTTCCGGTCAGTCCGGATGACAAGCGTTCGCAGATTCTCACGTCGTGGCCGTCTTCCTGCAAGAGGATAGCAATGAAAAGGCCGGCGAACGAGCCGCCGGCAACACGGAAAAGGCTGGCGTCGGGCACTGTGGCAACGCCGATGATGAAGGCATGCGAAGGCTCACCCCGGCATGATGCCTGGCTGGTTTGCGGGGAATTTCGCCGCGTCCTCGATGCTGATGTTGAGATGCTGGGCCACCAGCGCCGGCGGCGTGTGTGTCAACCAGGAAGACAGGCTGACCTCCTGGTATTCGGCAGTCTTGAAGACCGCGACGAATTGCAGATCAGTCTTACCGGTATTTTCGATGATGTGCCCCTGGCTTCTTTTCACGTAACCAATATCGCCTGCACGGAAATCGCCGGTCTGGCTGCGTGGGCCTGCGTCGAACACGGTCATCCGGCCTTGACCCTTGATCCAATATTGCCATTCGTCCGCATTCGGGTGCCAGTGCATCTCGCGCACGCCGCCCGGTTTGATGGTTTCGATAGCAGCGGCAATGGTTTTGGACACTGTAAAGGCGCTGCTGTCTGCAAGACGAATAACGCCAGCAGCATTTTCCTTCAGCGGTTTTGATGCCGCAAGTTTATAGGTGAAGGGGAAAGGGGGAAGACCGGCGCCGGCAACGGCTTCCTGATCCTTCGACAATGGACCCGGTTCCTTGCCCTGGAAAATCCAGAGATCCTGCAGGGGGATATTGCGAAACACATCCTGTGGCACGCCGAAATTCTTGGCGAGCAGTTCGGGTGAGGTGTGGGCCAGCCAGTCCGTCAAGAGCAACGTGCCATATTCGGACTGGTCGCCTTCGTCGAAAACGATGACGAACTCGCATCCGTCGGGACCAAGCCCCTGCAGCGAATGGGGGTAACCGGCCGGAAAATACCAGAGATCACCGGCCTCGACGTCCTGCACATAGGCGCGACCCTGCGTATCGAGCACGGTGATGCGGCAACGGCCATTGGTCATGATCGCCCATTCCGCGGCACGGTGCCAGTGCATCTCACGAATGCCGCCCGGTCCCAGCCGCATGTTGACGCCGGACATGGCATCCGAAATCGCGAAGTCCGACTTGGTCACCTGACGTGCCCATCCGCCGTTCTGGATACGTTTGGGGGCGTTGTTGAACGAGCCCCAGAAGAGCTGCATGTCGCCCACGTCGGTCGCTGGCGGGTTCTGGAAAGAGGGAAACTGCTCGTTGATCGCCGGGTTCTTCGGGCCGGGATCGCTCAGTCCTGCGCCATTGGCATTGATTGCTCCCTCGGCAGGCTGGTCGGGATTGCCGAAAGATGCTGCTCCGGCCGCGCTGGCGGCAAGGGCGGTGCCGCCGACCGCGCCGATTGCGAGGACTGCGCGTCTGGTGAACGTTTCCATTTCAGAACTCCTTGTTCATGGCGAGTTGGGATGAGGGGTGGATAAAGCGGGTTTGGGAACCGAGCCGCAGCACCTCCATGCGGTACATCAGTTCAGCATAGAGAAGCCGGCGCTGAAGCTGGCAGAAGGCTTGGGGCTGGAATGGATCGTGCCGATCCGTTTTCCTGCTGGCGCGGGTGGCGATGCAGGAGGCCTTATCAAAAGCGGGAGGAAGTGCCGTGGCTGCCGCATCGTCGCTGGCGGCAGGCAAGGAAGGGGCGATATTGCCCGATTGGTCGACCGCCTTCGGCGTCAGAATTCGAAACGCATCGGCTGCGGCCACTTGCTCAGGAGCGGCAAGCGCCGGCTCGGTGGCCCGGATCAGAATGGCACTGCCACCGACAAGGGCGAGCGCGCCCAACGACAAAACGACGGCGATTCTAAGCTTGCGCGGTTTGCGCGGATGCACATTTTTGCTGATGGAGGTCATGCCGTGCCTCGTGAACTGGTGATGGTGTCTTCAGCGCACCGCCCTCACAGGGAGAGGCTGATCTGGGGAAAAGGCTACGGCGAGATGGAGGTTTCGGCATCTATACAGAGGTCTAGTTTGTCTCTGCAGAAGGTGTTAGCAGCCGCTAAGGCCGGCAGCAGGCGGCCCGATATCGGCACCCGCCGGAAGGTGGGCGTATTGAGCCATCGGGAATGGGGCAAACGTTATAGGAAGGGCGCCGAGACGCGATGCGAACGGCAGACGGTCGCAAGATGCTGACAGCACTTCCGACGGTAATGCTGTCGGCGTTAGGTCTGCCCGGCGAGAGCGGATTCCAGGCATTCCATGAGATTGCCGACATTGACCGGCTTGCGGAGAAAGGCGAAGGCGCCGCCGCTCAGGGCGGCATTGCGGGTACGATCGTCCGCATAGGACGTCACGAAGATCATCGGAGGATGTCGACCGCGCCGATTGAGCTCGCTCTGGAGTTCGATACCGGATAGTCCGGGCATCTTCACATCCACGACGATGCAGTCGATCTGCGCCTGCGTATGGGAGTCGAGAAACTCTTCTGCAGAAGCAAACAGGCGGCTTTCGTAACCGAAGGACATGATGAAGTCATCCATGGCTTCACGGATGGCCTGGTCGTCGTCAACGACGGCAATGATGGGAACGGAGGACAATCAAGTGACCTTTTCTGTTGTTCTTATGTCTCTATGCGCTCATGCCCGCTTGAAAGATACCATACTAAGATACAGGTGGCCGGAGCTTATCGTCGATCAGTTCCGCTTTTCGCACGAGGTCGGCGACCGATCTCGCCTCCATTTTGCGCATGACATTGCCCCGGTGCAATTTCACGGTGACTTCGCTGATGCCGAGCTCATAGGCGATCTGCTTATTCATCAGGCCGCGGACAACGGCGCCCATGACCTCGCGCTCGCGTGGCGTCAGCTGCCCTGCAAGGGAGGCGACGGCCTCGTTCTGCGCGTTTTCGCGTCGTCGTGATGCATCCCGCTCCATCGCAGCCGCGACGGCATCGAGAATGTCCTGTTCCTTGAAGGGTTTGGTCAGAAAATCCACCGCGCCCGCTTTCATCGCCCGCACGCTCATTGGAATATCACCGAAGCCGGTCATGAAAATGATCGGCATCCTGTTGCCGACGCGTTCCAGCTGCATCTGAAAATCAAGGCCGCTTACGCCTGGAAGCCGCACATCGAGCAGAAGGCAGCCGTGCCGGTTCAGATTGGCTTTTTCGAGAAAGGCTGCGGCACTGTCGAAAGCTTCGGCGTCGAATTTCATGGAGCGGAAAAGATCGGTCAGTGCTTCCCGCATCGACACATCGTCGTCGACGATGAACACGATGGGCGACAGCGTCTCCTTTGTTGTCTTACGTGGCTCAGGCATGTTCCATCTCCTGGCTGATCGGCATTGAAATGGTGAAGACCGCCCCGCCGAGAGGATGATTGTCACCGGTTAGCCTGCCGCCGCGTGTTTCCAATGTCGTGCGGCAGATGGAAAGCCCCATGCCCATTCCCGTCGCCTTGGTCGTGAAGAACGGCGAAAACAGCTTTTCCTTCATCTGCACGGGGAAACCAGGTCCACTGTCCTGAACGGTGATATAGATATTTTCCCTGTCTTCGCGTTCCTTCCGCACCGTGATGGTGCGATTTCCAGTGCCTGCCTCGTCCATGGCCTGAATGGCATTGGTAAGGAGGTTGATGAGGACCTGCTGCAATTCGATCCTGACGGCCGTTATCGGCGGCGTAGCCTCTTTTTCCACATGAACTGTAACGCCGCTGCGCTCCAGCTCATGTTCGAGAAGGCTCAGCGTTTCATCGATGAACTCATCGAGGTCGAAGGTTTCCATCTTACCCCTCGTATGGGCCAGCAAGTCGCGCGTGTTCTGGATGATTTCACTGGCGCGCTGGCTGTCGCGGATCATGCGCTCGGCCGAGCGGCGGGCGGCGGCAAGATCCGGCGGATCGCGGTCCAGCCAGCGCAGCAATGTCTGCGCATTGACAATGATGGCACCGAGCGGCTGGTTCAACTCGTGGGAGAGGGACGCGGACATGGCTCCCACGGTGGCTGCCTTCGAGGCCTTTGTCAGTTCCGCCTGGGCTTCAGCCAGCGCCTTCAACGCCATTTCGCGCTGGGTGATATCCACCATGCTGACCACCACGCGGTTGAAGGAAGTCGCCTCGGCGGGAAAACTGATGGAAAGAAGTACAAGCTTGTCTTCGCCGCTGTCGGTGCGCACCACCACTTTGTCTTCAAAGACACGCTGATTGTCGATGATCGCCTGCAGCACATCGACGAACTTGCCGGACGAGGAAACGACCGATCGCTGAAGGGTGCCGCGGATCGAGGAGTCGTAACCCAGCATTTCCTTTCCGGCTTCATTCGAAGCGACGACCGTGATGAGATCGATGCATTGCTGCGTAAAGCCTGGATTGGCGCGGGCATGGGCCTGCATGTCGGTGATGCCCTGCTGCTTAAGGCTCATCAGCAGGGTATGAAGCTTCGAATAGTCGCGTTCCCAGAGTGCCACCCGCGTGCGGTCGAAGATGGAGCGATAGCGCTCCTCGCTTTCCTTGAGCGCCGCGTTGACGGATAGCAGCGCCAGTCTGTTGGTCTCTGTTTTGACAAGCAGCATGGTCGTGACGGTCAACGCCGCGAGTGCAACGACGAGCCTGAGCCCGGATTGAAGATCGACATCCTGTGCATGGGTCAAGGCATAGGATAACAGGGAAAGAATGGCACAGGCGCAGGAGATCGCGATGAGTCCCGACCGGCTTACCGCCTGCGCGGCCAAGAGGACGGTGACGACATAGAGCACCGCGATCGCGCCCTTTATGTCCGTATAGGTATCGACATAAAATACGACGGCCGCCAGCGAAAACGCCCCGAGACCGAACGCCATATGCGCGCCGCCTATCGGCTCGCGCGCTCGAAATATCATAGACGCAATCGACATTGTTCCCCCGATGCGATTTTTGCCGATAATACGGTTTTTTCGACACCATCTGACCTATACATAGGTCTTAGTTGCCACCGTCGTCGCGGCATCAGGATAGCGGTAAATAAAGGCGGCGCTAATGAAAATCCTCACATCCGATTTGGCGCCCACCGGGCCGGCCGGCTGCACGCTGTTCGATGGCGCAAAAAATCTGCATTCATTGCCTGGGTCTGCACGCCGTACGCGATCCTTTGGGTAAGGGTTCCTCGTGCTCGGAACGCCCTCACAGGAGCGAATAGATTGCCTGGATGCCAGAGGCCGAAAGAAAAAAGGCCGTCTCCTGCGGCAGGAGACGGCCTTAGCGGATTGGGAGGGAAATCCGCAGCTCCGGGGGAGGGGATACCGGAGCTTCTGGCTGAGCGCCAGTCGCCTTTGGGCAGAGGCGATGGACAAAAGCTAGCTCAAGGCGGAATCTGCCGAAACTACACTTAGGTATCGGGTCGACTGTACAAGCAGCCGATTTCTCCGGCTCCATACTTCTCCCTATCCTCAGCGCCGATCAGACAGCAGCCGCAGGTCGCTCAGCACTGAGCGGCCGGCTGCAACAAGGAGAACGATCATGGATACGACCACCACTGCCAGAAACCGTAAGCTTGCCCTTGCAACGCCGACCGACCTTGGCGCCGAAGCGACCCGCGACATCGCCGCCGCGCTGACCGCGCTTCTGGCGGATGTTTTCGCGCTCTATATCAAGACGAAGAATTTCCACTGGCATGTCTCCGGCCCGCATTTCCGCGATTACCACCTGATGCTCGACGAGCAGGGTGAACAGATCTTCGCCATGACTGACGATATCGCCGAGCGCGCCCGCAAGATCGGCGGAACAACCATTCGCTCCATCGGCCATATTGCCCGGGTGCAGCGTCTCCTGGACAACGACGCGGATTTCGTCACTCCCGACGACATGCTGGCCGAGCTTCGCGAAGACAATCTGCAGCTCGTGGAAATGATGCGCCAGCTGCACACGCTGACCTCCTCCCACAACGACCACGCCACCACCAGCATCCTTGAAAACTGGATCGACGAAACGGAACGCCGAGCATGGTTCCTGTTCGAAACGACCCGCCGTGCCCGCTGAGCCCTGTTGCGAAGAGGATCATCCGATGAAAACCACCATCTTTACCATGCTTGCAGCCTGCATGCTCCTGGTCCCCGGCGTTTCCCATGCGGAGCGCGCCGAGGTCGGCCAGCTAGACTGCGACGTTTCCGCCGGGATCGGCGCCATAGTCGGCACCCGGCAGGACCTGGCCTGCACCTTCACCCCGAGCGGAAACGCGCCGGTCCAGCACTACATTGGCAATATTACGGAATTCGGCCTTGATGTCGGAACTGTGGACAAGGGCCGCATGGTCTGGCTGGTCTACAACGCCACCCGCGAACCGGTGGGCGGTTTGCAGGGCACCTATGACGGCGTGACCGCTGGCGCGAGCCTCGGGGTGGGCGCTGATGCCGAAATCCTGGTCGGTGGAAGCTTGAAGAGCCTGTCGCTGCAGCCGCTGGCCGTCGACGGCGATACCGGACTTAACCTTGCCGTCGGCGTCACCTCGCTCGAGCTGCGGCTCGCTCCGTAAGCTCTCGCTCGCCGTGCGATGGCCATGCCGTCGCTCGCATTTTTCAAGATCCATTCCATCCTGCATTGAAGGAGCATTCCAATGACCGAATCATTCGTAAAAACCAAGGACGGCGTCGATATCTATTTCAAGGACTGGGGTCCGAGGGATGCCCAGCCGATCGTCTTCCATCATGGCTGGCCGTTGTCCTCCGACGACTGGGATGCGCAGATGCTGTTCTTCGTCCAGAACGGTTATCGCGTCGTGGCACATGATCGCCGCGGTCACGGCCGTTCCCAGCAGGTCAGCGACGGCCACGACATGGATCATTATGCAGCCGACGCATCTGCCGTAGCCGAGTATCTCGATCTCAGGAACGCGGTTCATATCGGTCACTCGACGGGCGGTGGTGAGGTCGCGCGCTACGTCGCCAAATTCGGCGAGCCTCAGGGCCGTGTTGCCAAGGCTGTGCTCGTCTCCGCCGTCCCGCCGCTGATGTTGAAGACCGAAACCAATCCGGGCGGCCTGCCGATCGAAGTCTTTGACAGCTTCCGCAAAGGCGTTGCCGAAAACCGCGCCCAGTTCTTCCTCGACGTGCCGACCGGCCCGTTCTACGGCTTCAATCGCCCCGATGCCAAAATCTATCCCGGTGTCATCCAGAACTGGTGGCGTCAGGGCATGATGGGTAGCGCCAAGGCCCATTACGACGGCGTCAAGGCCTTTTCCGAAACCGATCAGACGGAGGATCTGAAGGCGATTACCGTGCCGACGCTCGTTCTCCACGGCGATGACGATCAGGTCGTACCGATCGCAGATTCAGCGGAATTGTCGGTCAAGCTCCTGAAGAACGGAACACTGAAGGTCTATAAGGGCTACCCCCACGGCATGCTGACGACCCATGCGGACGTCATCAATCCGGACCTGCTGGCCTTTGTGAAGGCTTGACCGGCTGAAGCGATCCGCCGCCCGCAAAACTCGGGCGGCGGACCGATCCTTTGAGCATTTCAGGCGAAAACAGCAGCTCCTTCAATGCTCTATCACCTTATTTTCACGCAATTCCGGACCCAAACTCGTTCCCGCTTTCGCCGGAGTTGCTTTACCTCAGGAGGTTACGCCGATGAGGTTGCCAGCCCTCCCGAGATGGAAGACCTGCAGCCGGTGGCCGGCTAGTGCCGATCTTGCCTTGCGACATTTCGCGCCAGGAAAGAATGGATCTGCGAAATGACGGCCGCCCCTTCACCGACGGCGGCGGCGACCCGCTTGGTGGAGCCGGCGCGTACATCTCCAACGGCAAAAATGCCAGGGCAGCTTGTTTCCAGCGGCAGTCGCTCGCCATCACCGTTGCGTTCTCCTGTGAGCACGAAGCCGTTTCCATCGGTCGCGACACAGCCGTCGAGCCAGCCGGTGTAGGGATCGGCGCCGATGAACAGAAAGAGGTGGCGCGAGACACATTCCTCGGTCTCTCCGGTCCGGATGTCACGGAAGGTGGCGCCGGTCAAGCCTGTCTCTCGATTACCATGCAGGCCCATAATCTCGATACCCACATGGAGTTCGACATTGGGCAATGCCGCTATCCGGTCGATCAGATACTGGGACATGGTTTGCTCGAGCGGTCGCCGGACCACGAGGTGCAGGCGACTTACCTGGGGTGCGAGGTAAGCAACGGCTTGGCCCGCCGAGTTTCCGCCGCCGACCAGAGTGATTTCCTCTCCGGCGCAGAGGCGGGCCTCGATCGGAGATGCCCAGTAGGAGACGCCAGCTCCCTCCAGCTCTTCGACATTGGCAATATTGGGCCGACGGTAGCGCGCTCCCGACGCGATCACGATGGAACGTGCCCGTGCAGTACATCCATTGCTAAGCTCAAGGGAGAACGGAGTTGCCGCATCGGTTCCGTGACAGCTCAGCTTTCCGACGGTCAGCGGGATCGCAACCTCGGCGCCGAATTTCGTCGCCTGATTGAAGGCCCGACCTGCAAGAGCCTGTCCGGAGATGCCCGTGGGAAAGCCAAGATAGTTTTCGATCCGGGCGGATGCGCCCGCCTGGCCGCCGAAGGCCCGCGAATCGACAACGAGAACGGACAGTCCCTCAGATGCCCCATAGACGGCAGTGGCCAGCCCAGCCGGGCCTGCACCGACAACTGCCACGTCATAGACATTCTTCGGGTCGAGATCCGGCATGATGCCGAGACAAGACGCCGCGTCTGCGTCGCTCGGATTTCTGAGCAGTGTCCCGTTTGGACAGATCATCAATGGCAGATCTTCCGGTGCGATGCCGAGCCGTTCGACCAACTCGCGTCCCTCGACTTCGCATGCGGCGATGAGGGCGTGGGGATAGCCATTCCGGGTGAGAAATCCAGACAATCTCACGATATCGGGGGCATCCCGGCGCCCGACCAGAATCGATCCGGCGCCCCCGATCCGCCCTTCTTCGATCAGCGCAACGCGACGGAGTATAAAGGCGCGCATGATTGCCTCACCCACATCCGCCGACCCGATCACCAGTGCACGCAGATGCGGCGCATCGAAAGGTATAGCCAATACGCCCTTATCGCCCGCGACGACCGATGCCAGGGTTGCATGGCCAGACAATTGATTGGTTTCGCCGGTGAACTGGCCGGGACCGTAGGTACCGATCACGGATGACCTCCCAGTCGCGCCACGGTGAATTGCATCGGCCGAGCCTTCTAGAACTAGCCAGGCAGGAACGTTGCGAGCGCCGATCTCATAGAGGATATCGCCGGGGCCGAAACGGCGCGGTTCACCGCTCGCGAAGCGCCGCGCCGCGCCGATTTGAAGAGCTGAAAGCGTTGGATATGTTTGCTCCCACCGAGCATCGCTAATCGCCATGATGTGAACTCCGTATCGGCCTATGCTTGTATGACAACATCCGGAACAGTTCGCCAGTCTACATTGCTATTGCGCACCATCAAAGCCAACTCTTGGGGCTCTGCCAGCGGACATTCATACCTCAATTGCTTCCTCTTGCGCGATACCGGGAAGAACAACCAGGAATTCCTCGCCGGCGTAGCTTGGCGGCCTCCTTTTGCCCGCTTCGCAACCGAGAGGGTGGACTTCAGACGGCGATGATTTCATGCTTCGTCAAACTTTTATTGGATCCATCAAACGTGCGGGTTTCCCTGATAGTTTCCAAAATGATGCCGCTCTTCAGCCTGGTGGCTCTCGCCGCCGTGCTCGCCTCCATCGGTTTTGCGGAACAAGACGTCGTCGCACTTAGGCAGGCCGACATGAAAGCCATGGCAGCCGCCGCGAAGACGATGGCGGAGATGTTCCGCGATCCCGGTCGCTATTCGTCGATGGAATTCGAGAGGACTGCCGCTGCGATCAGCGCCAGATCGGGTACGGTGCTGGCTGCTCATTTCGCCCAAGGACTGGACGATCCGAGCTCGAAGGCCAGCTCCGAGATCGGAGCGGAACGCGAGCGTTTCAACGGTCTGGCGAATAATCTCCACGATTATGCGCGGGCGCTGGAAGCGGCCGCTGTCGAAAACCGCGGAGCCATGACAGAGAGCATGCGGATGAAGCCTGGCGAGGCGATGGGCGGAGGCCCGTTCGGGGTTCACGTCCAGAACAAGGCGCAACTGGCATCCATTCCTGCCGGGCATATCTTCCACCTGATGCTGCAGACCTGCACGACTTGCCACGCAAGATTCAGAATGAGCCGGTAAGACATTCAAACGGCCATATTCGAAGGCACGCTCAAGCGCCTGCCGAGCGAGCTCAAAGCAAACCACCTCAGGTTCAGCCTTGGATCGTCGCTCAAGAACAATGCCCATCGCCAAGCGCAAATCGACGCAGAAGGCATCATCGGCTCGCTGCCGGCATGCCTGCATATAGTGAACCGGATTTCTGTCTCCTCATTCATAAACGCATCAGGATAGCTTTAGTCTATCATTTTTATAGACAATTATGATCCCGTTCACGCCGCTCGATCACCGATCTCCTTCGGAGCAGATGCTCAGAGCGGCAGCGACCAATATTAAGGACGGGATATGAGCGAAAGATATTCGAGCGTGAATGGTGGGAAGCGAGGCAAGCGGGGCATCGCCCTTGCATTTTCTCTTTTGGCGATGATCGGTACCGCGGCGAATGCGGCATCGAACACGACAAAGCCGGTCGATGGCGGTGTTCTCAATGTGGGATTGGGGACCGATGCTTCGATCATCGATCCTTCCATCACCGGTAATTCGATCACCACCCGGGACCGGACCCGCTGCGCATACCGATCACCGAGGCCGAACTGGATGCGCTGGCGGAGCGGCTCTATCAGCAGTCGCACGGCGATGCACTCTGGATCTTCGCCTATGGTTCCTTGATCTGGAAGCCTGATTTCGATGCCGTGGAAGCGCGTGTGGGAGCGATCAAGGGGTGGCACCGCTCCTTCTGTCTTCGGATGACGCGATGGCGGGGATCGCAGGCGCAACCCGGGCTCATGCTGGCACTAAAGCGAGGCGGGTACTGCAAGGCCGTCGCTTTCAGATTGGATGACGGCGATCGCCTTGGCCAGATCAGGCGCATGCTTCGCCGGGAAATCGGAATCCTAGAAGACGCGGCCACCATTCGATGGGTGCGGGTACAGACCGATCAGGGCCCGGTGCGGGCATTGGTCTTCTGGGCGGATCCAAAGGGAAGCTACGTCACTTCCAAGCTGCCATTGGAGGCTGTCGCGGGCATCTTGGCGCGGGCTTGCGGCGCCAGAGGGTCGTGTGCGGAATATCTCTATTTGACGGTGAAGCATCTCGAGGCTTGGGGAATTCGGGATCTCAATCTGTGGAGGCTTCAAAAGCTCGTCGCAGGCGAGCTTAAAGCGATCACGCGTTGGAAAGCGTGGCAAGCCGAACTGAGGTCATGAGCCGGAGCGCGTAGGGCGACCCCAATATTTCCCGACAACGCCGCCATGGCATGTTGGCTCGGCAATTCATCTGCCCTAGATCAGGTGAAAGGGAGGTATCGGTAATTCCCTCGCCTCGTTCGAAAGCGGAGAAGGCTTGCGATGATCTATGATGCCATTGTCGTGGGTTCTGGTTTTTCCGCTATCTCTACCGTCTGCAATCTCGTGGAGTTGCTACCCGAAACGGCATCGATCGCCATTGTCGGCGACGATCCCGGATTTGGTCGCGGGACCGCCTATCGAACGGAGCTCTATCTGCATCGCCTGAATGTGCCGGCGGGCCGCATGAGCCTTTTTCCGGACCGCCCGAATGCCTTTGTCGAATGGCTGCGGGAACGCAGGCGGCCACTGGATGCGGGAGATTTCGCCTCCAGGCAGGATTATGGCCTGTACATTCGAGATAGCCTGGCCGCTCTGTTGCGCAACAGGAAGGGCCGCTGCCGGGTCGACTTCATCAAGGCGAAAGCGACGGGGTGTATCGAACGCTATAGTTCCGCACTCGGCTTTTTATTGGACAATGGCAATGAGATTGCCGGCCGAAGCATCGTGCTCTGTCTCGGCGTCGGCAATGCACAATTGCCGTTTGATGTTTCCCGACTATCCGCGGACGCGCGCTCCCATATGATCGAAAACCCGTGGCGGCTGTCATGGTTGAGACGAGTGGGTAAGGCCGATACGATCTGCATCCTCGGTTCGGGATTGACGATGATCGACCAGGTTTTGGCACTGTCCGCCCACGGCTTTAAAGGAAAGATAGTCGTGCTGTCACGGCGCGGCCTCGTTCCGCACGATCATGTCAGCCATCCGAAGCCGGCGGTCGACATCGACGTTGAAGCCTTGCCCACGCGGATGAGTGAACTCCTGCAAATTCTCCGTTGCGAAAGCAAAGATGCGGGGGACTGGCGCAGGGTCATGGATGGCTTGCGCCCGAAGACGCAAGCTCTCTGGTCGAGATTGCCGGAGGCTGAGCGCCGCCGCTTTTTACGCCATGCTTTGCCGTGGTGGAACGTTCATCGTCATCGTGTTGCCCCCGATGTCTTCCGGAGGTTTGAGACGATGATGCGAAGCGGTAAGGTTTCTGTCCGAGCGGGCTACCTGCAGAATGTCGAGAAAACCGAGACTTTGACCGTGCATTACCGGCCTCGAGGCGAGAGCATTACCGCGTCGATTGAGGCGGATTGGATCGTCAACTGCACTGGCATGGAACGGGCAGGCATCGCGCATTCCCCATTGCTGCAGGAAATGCAACGCAAAGGCCTGATCGAAGCGGACCCGCTTCGTCTTGGGTTGACGGTCGACGCCCAGTCGCGCGTTCCTGGTTGGGCCGGCAATGATGCGGTTATTTATGCCGTCGGCGCGCTGACCGCTGGCCAGTTCTGGGAAATTACCGCCGTGCCGGATATTCGCGTCCAGGCGAAAAAGGTCGCCGAGGCTATTGCGGATAGATTGCGGTGAAGGATCGATACCCGCCGACTTGACGGCTGCCTGCCGCGATCAGCCCTGTGCGACACGCACGATCAGCTTACCGAAATTCCGCCCTTCCAGCAGTCCGAGGAAAGCTTCGGGAGCGTTTTCGAGCGCGTCCACGATGTCCTCCGGCGGAGGTCTAATGCGTCCAACATGCAAGGCCGTAGACGCCGCCATCTGGCATCAGATTTCGGAGGTCGGGTAGGCCGCCATTTCAAAGCACGAGGCCGCAGCTCTTCGTCAATGGGCCCTACCGCATTTCTTGCGAGGAGAATGCGGTGGTCTCTTACGAAGTGGGCGTTCCGTGCGAGTTCCAATGGATCTCAAGCTCCGATCTGAAAGGACCGACCGCCGATCATTCATTTTGGCAAAGGCACGCGTGAGATCTCCTCGCAGATTGCGATGAGGCGGTCTTGAAGCGCTGGATCATGAGCCTGCGGGTTCGCGGTCCGGCGCTTCAGATGATAGAAGTATTCTCCGGTTACATCCGCCTTCGGGTCGTCGCCGGCTGCCAGCCAGGCTTGAGTCAGATGGGCCTGTGCCATGTCGTCAGGTGCGCCAGGGCCGCCCATCTTGGTCGGAACCCATCCGGGCTCCAGCGAATTCGAGAACACGTCCTTCCAACGTCGCGCGATCGCGAATGCGAGCATTGCATCGTGCAGCTTGCTTTCGGCATAGGCCTCTGATCCGTTCCACCGGCGCTTTTTCCAGAGAATATCATCGAGATTGGCAGCTGCATGATGGTGCATGCCGGACGACAGGTAGACCAGTCGCTTCGGTGGTTCGAGGAGTGCGGTCAGGATGTAGGCCGATAGTGTGTTTATGGCGAAGACATGCGGCAGCCCATCGGAGGTGAGGCGATGAGCTTCGCGATAGCCGACAGCGGCATTGTGGATCACCGCATCGAACCGGCCGAGTCTGTTGACTTCGGCAGCGACATTCTTTGCACCGGCGATGGTCTCGAGATCGCCGATCACGACCGACACCGCCTTTGGGAGAGCGCGGCGGGCATCATTGGCGCGAGCCGGATTGCGCGCATGAAGCACGACCTGGTGACCTTGTTCGGCTAGATGTTCAGCCGCCATAAGGCCGAGACCTGTGGACGAGCCGGAAACGAAGATGCGGGACATGGAAATCTCCTTTGGTAGCCGGTGAGCAAGTCTCACAGGCAATGTGGAACAACGGTCAGGATTGTGAAGAGCGGGCGGTCTGGACAAGCGCGGCACCGGCGAGGGCGCAGATCGCGCCGAACAGGTAGACGGCTGCATATCCGAACTGTCCGGCGATGGTGCCCGCGACCGGACCGGAAATGCCGTAGGCGATATCGAGAAAAGCGACGAAGGCGCCCATGGCGCTGCCGCGATTGGCGGCAGGCACTCGCTTCAGCGTCTCGACGCCGAGAGCGGGAAAGATCAGCGCACAACCGAGCCCGGTGACCAGGGCGCCGGCAAGCGCCATCCATTCATTAGGCGCCACCCAGATCAGCGCCTGGCCGGCTGCCTCCATCACCGACGACCAGAATGCGATGCGATAGCCGCTCATGCTGTCGGGCAACGAACCGAAGACGATGCGCACGAAGATGAAGCCGATGCCGAAGGCAGTCATGACCAAACCGGCATTGTCCCAATGGCGGGCTGCGAAGTAGAGGGATGCAAAGGCGGTAAGACCCGACAAACCCACTCCTTGCAGCATCAGCCCGGCCCCTTCGCGCCAGATTTGGCCGATGACCTTGTAAAAGGGCAGACGCGGGCCTGCCGGGCTCGTATAAGAGGTCGACCGAAATGCGATAGCGGCTGCGAGAAGCGGAGCAAGGATGCAGGCGATCATTGCGGTCTCCAGGCCATAAGACTGATACAGAACCATGCCGACCGGCGCGCCGATGGCCAGTGCCGCGAACATGGCAATGCCGGTCCACGACATCGACATGCCTGCGCGCTGCGGTCCGACCGAGGCAATCGACCAGGAGACGCAACCGGTGACGAAGAGGCTCTCCCCAAGACCGGCAATCAGCCGGCCGACAACAAGAATTGCAAGGCTGACGTCCGGCGGGAGAATGGGCATGGCCGCCGCCAGATAGAGCAGGCCCGCGGTCATACTGATCGCGGCACCTTGCAGGGCGGAACGCTTACCACCCTTGAGATCGGTCAAGCGCCCCGCATATCCGCGACTGAGCACGGTGGCGAGGAATTGGATGCCAATCGCCAGGCCGACGACCAGATTGTTGAAGCCGAGCTTGTCGTGGATGAATAGCGGGATAACCGGAAGCGGAAGTCCGACCGCGAGATAGCCACAAAAGAGCGCGGCAATGATCCCCGGGGCAGGACGGGAAAGATATGCGGGAGCGGCCTTCGGTTCGGCCGCATCATTGATGACAGGTGCTGACATGACAGCCTCCATTCTGAAAGTCTGTGGGGTCGCAGCGCCGCCGAAAAGTGGCGGCACCGATTCAGGCCACTTCCTCGGAGGCGGGTGCGCCGAAGCGGTCCAGGTGATAGCCGCTCTTTTCCAGCAGGTGGTCGCGCGACGCGGTGATATCAGCTGACAGCTTGATCAGATCGGTGCCGACCAGCTTTCCGCCATGCTTGCGGATCTTGCCGGCGACCATGACCGTATCGACATCCGAGCGCTCGACAGCCTGGACGATCGCGCCGACAGCGTTGTTGATCGGCATGACGGCGACACCGTTGGTGCGGACCATGATGATATCGGCCTGCTTGCCGGGCGCCAGCGAACCGACCTCGCTCTCAAGTCCCGCGGCCCGTGCACCGTTCACCGTTGCCGCCTCAAGGACGCGCTCGACGGTGATCGGCAGGGGCACATTATCTTCGCCCCGGAATTTGCGGTAACGCATGGCCAAGCGCTGCTGCAAAAACAGGGCGTGCATCTCGCCGAACATGTCGCTGCCGAAGGCAGTGTCGAGATCGATGCCGACAGCCGGCGTTAAGCCATGGTCGACGGCTTGCTGATAGGCGAAACTCTCGTCATCGAAGCCGAAAAGCGCATCGGAACGCGGATTGACGGTGATGTTCACCCCGGCATTGGCAAAGAGGCGCCACGTCTCCTGCGGAATGCGGGTGCAATGATTGAAGATGTTGTGCGGGCCGAGCACGCCCTCTTCGGCAAATTCTGGGCCGAGCTTGGCGAGATCGCCGATGAACTCGGTCAGAATGCGCATGTCAAGGCCGCGGGCGACCTTCCACCAATCGAGATTAAGCTGGCCGAACAGGCCGACACGCACAAGGCCATCGCCCTGGTTCCAGTTCTCTGCAAGCCGCTTTAGATCGCCCGGCAGGTGGGCGGCAGACGCCTTTTTGTCCATGGCGGCGCCGACCATATGCAAGGCGCGGATGCCGCTGCCGTCGAGGGCGTCGAGCGCTGCGTCCGTGTGTTCGGGGCTGCGGGAGGAATGGCAGGCATCGATGACGGTCGTAATGCCGGCGTCAAGGCAGGCGAGTGCCGTAAGCCGGGTGCTGAGATACATGTCGAGCGGGCGATAATGGCAGCCCAGCGTTTCGGCGACCACATCGATATAGGCAAAGAGGTCGTGCACATCCGGCATTATGCGGCGCATGGCGCCCAGCCACATATGATGATGGGCGTCGATCAGACCCGGCATGACGATGGTGTCAGAGGCGTCGATGATCGTTGCATCGGTAACGGCGAGGTTCGGTCCGATGGCCGCTATCCTGTCGCCTTCCACGAGCAGGTCGCCGATGGCAAGATTGCCGACCGTTCTGTCCATCGTCAGGATGGTGCCGCCTTTGAAGAGCGTGCGGGGATGGCTGCGATTGCTCATGACTGGGTCCTTTCAGGTTTAAAAGCGCAGGACCGTTATCTCTCTGGAACGCTCTTGAATTAAGTGCGCTTATGTCAGATGCTTCCTGATCAAAAGTCAGGAGTTGATGCATGTCGTTCGATGGACGGATTCTTTCGGGCGTGAGCGTGCTTGCGGCCGTCGTTGAAGGCGGGAGCTTCGTCAAAGGCGCTGAACTGATCGGCATCACCGATTCCGGTGTAAGCCGTGCCATTGGCCGTCTCGAGGCGCGGCTTGGTGTGCGCTTGCTCGATCGAACGACGCGTTCGGTGACTCTAACCGACGAGGGCCGGCGGTTCTATGAGGAGGTGAAGCCGCACTTGAGTGCGATCGAGGACGCTGCCGTGGTCGTGTCGGGCTCGGCATCGGCTGTGCGCGGCCGCTTGAAAGTGGATATCGATCCATTCTTTCTGCCCCTCGTGCTCGCAGGCCGGCTTGGTGGATTCTGCGAACGCTATCCCGATCTGTCCATCGAGTTCGTGACCAGGGAGCATGTCGGCGATCTTGTTGCAGAGGGGATCGATCTTGCAATTCGGTTCGGCCAGCCGCGCTTTGCCAGCCTGGTTGCACGAAAACTGATAGAAGCTCCAATTCTGACCGTGGCGTCACCTCGCTATCTGGAGCGCCATAGCCGTCCTGCGCATCCTCGCGACCTCTCCGCTCATCGCTGTCTGCAGTTTGTCGATCCCTACACCGGGAAGCCATTCGAATGGGAATTCATCCGGGGAGACGAGACCATCGATGTTCCGACGAGCGGACCGTTGACGTTCACCGACCCGAAGACAATGCTCGACGAATGCCTCGCCGGAACCGGCATCGCGCAGGTGATCGGTTGGGGCATCGGGCAGGCATTGGCGAGAGGATCGCTGATCGACCTCTTCCCCGACTGGCATGGTGAGCGCTTCCCGCTCTTTGCTTTCCATCCATCGCGCAAGCACCCGCCAGCAAAGGTGCGCGCATTTGTCGATTTCTGTGCCGACATCACTGACGAACTCGAGCGTTAGGCCGCGGGACGACGTATACCGCCAATTAATATTGCGGGCCGCTCAACCGCCAACTCGCCGGGCCGCGCGTCGCAGGCGGTTCTCTTTCAACACACGTTGGAAATTCATATCGGTTTGCGCGTGCTGAGCGAGATCGTCGAGGAATTCGGCGACGTCTCGAACTGTCTCGACGACAATATATCGCAGGCCGCCGCCTGCATCGACGGCATCATAGCTGATGCTGACACCAAAGCCGCCAGTGACCTTTCGAAACCATGCCGACCGCCATTTCTTGAAACCTGCGGGATCCGCCTGAAACTCCGCAAGCAACGCCTTCTGCTTTTCAATCCGAGCGAGGAATGCCGCAACGGCATCCCCTGGGCCTGCCTTTTGCTTTTCGGCTTTCCTCGCGGCCCATTTTTCAAGGAAGCGCGATGTCGGCGGCAAGGTTGCTACGCTATCGGCAACGATTGCGGGTTTCAGTTCCGATGGAACCGGACCGGGTGCAGGAGCGGCCGAGCGGATCCGCTCTTCGTTCTCCGGTACCAAGCTCTGTTTGAGATCGGACGCGAATGCCCCCCAAATGGATTTCGTCTGTTCGACCAATCCAGCCTTTTTGCGGCGGGAGTTCTTGATTTCGAAGATGAAGGGTTTTGTCTGCTTGGGCATGATTTTCGAGGGTTAGGGTGTGCGGTGTGCCGCTGCCGAAGAATGATCAGCGCCGACGGGATTGGGCAATATTTCTAATATTTCCAGATCTATAAACTGTAATCGTTTGCGATCCATGTGGTCCGTTGATTTATATCAGGCCAGTTGATCAAGCAATATAAAATGCTGAGAGCAATCGTCGTCACGCGATCCCGGCCGTCCTTGATGTTTTGTCGATGAGTGAAGGCAATAGTTTTCGGAGTTTATTGGTAACCAGTCTGGAAACACGCTTCAGTAGCCAATCATTCGGGCTCTTTATCAGAATGGCGACACGTTATTTGCGGGGCACCTCTTTCTTAGCTTTCCGTTATCCGCTTGTCTTTCTCGGACTCGGCCGACAGCTGCTGCCAGTCCAGGTCCTCTTGCAACTCCAGATACTGCGTCGCGCCAATGAGATCCGCGTCTCTAAGTTCATCGAGGCGCCGGCGCTGAGCTAGGGTCACAGCGCGCAATAGCCCGCGGCGTCGATCGTCGGACAGGCCGCCCGGGTCCGCTGCGGTCTTGGCATACACAGCAATAAGAGCTGCGGCTTCGGGTCCTTCTTCTGAGGCCAACCTTGCGATCGCAGCTTCAGCAAGGTCAACTCTTGCCGCATCGGTCTCCTTTCGAACTGCCTCCTGGCGCCCTAGCTGGAGAAGATGGATCATCGGAGCCAGAGTTGCGCCTTGGATGACAAGTGTCGCAAGCACAACGGCAAACGCCGCGAGTACGACCAGGTTGCGCTCGGGGAAATCCGATGGGAGAGCGAAGGCAGTCGCGAGAGTGACGAGGCCACGCATCCCGGCCCATCCCACAAGCATAGTCTCTCCATGTCGGAATGGCGCGAGGTAGCCTCCTCTGTCGTGTCGAAAAGTGACTACCGCGTGAAAGAGAAAAGCAATGGCAATTCTGCAAGCGATCACTCCGATGACGACAATCGTGGCAAAGCCGATGGAGCGAGCCAGCTCATCAGGGGACATTGTCTGAACGATGCTTTTCGCCTGCAGGCCCATCAGCAAGAATGCTACCACATTCAGGAGGAAGACCACGGTCGTCCATACAGCAAACGAATGGACGCGCATCCGCGGCGAGTCGTTGACCGTTGCCAGTGTGGCGATCGTCATGGCGCTGGCAACAGTGGCCAAGACCGCCGACAGATGGAGCCTCTCGGCGATTATCCACGTTGCGAACGCATAAACGAACTGGAGAAGTGTTCCGCCTACCGTGTTTTCCGTCAGTGGTCTCACTCTGGACAGAAGATAACCAAATGCGATGCCGAAAAGAATTCCACCCGGTGCCGCGATCGCAATCTTGATGATGGTCGCCGACCCCAGGCCACCACTGGCTTGGATACTCAGGGCCGCACTGAACAGCAGAAGAGCGGTCGCGTCGTTGAACAGGCTCTCGCCCTTGAGCAGAGTATCCACTCTGCGGTCGACCGGTAGCCCCGACAGAACCGCGCTAGCAGCCGCAGCGTCCGGAGGAGCGACGATCGCGCCGAGAGTAAGAGCGACGATTATAGGCAGACCAACGGTCAAAGCGCTGATGAGGACGACTACGCCGGTTGTAGCGAGAACGGCGACTACTGCGTAAACAAAGATCGGCAGGAGCATGCGTCTTGCCGCCGCGAGAGGAAAATCGTACGCGGAGTCAACGAGCACAGGCGCGATGAAAAGCGCCAATGCCGTGTGAGGATCAATCGGAATGTTAGGCGCTCCGGGAACCATCGCGACCGCTACGCCAGCCGCGGCAAGAATACCTGGATAAGGCAGGTGGAGTCGCCGGGTGATCTGCAACAGAACCACGGCGACCGCCAGAAGCGCAACGAGGGTTTCGAAAAAGCTCATGATGTACAATAACAAAGATCTTTAGGCGTTATAGTGTCTGTAGCCTGATTCAAGAGCATCCGGCTGTCAATTTCACCAGAATTAACGGAGCGCGTTATGGACTTCGAGGTGGCGATAATCGGCGCTGGGGCGGCTGGGATTTCTGCTGCCCGTATGCTCGCCTCGCTAGGCCGCAAGATAGTCGTCATCGAAGCAAGCAGCCGCATCGGCGGCCGAGCCTGGACGAACGAGATCTATGGTCTTTCGATCGACATGGGTTGTGGCTGGTTACATTCTGCCGAGCGCAATCCACTGGTCGATCTGGCAAGGGCTGAAGGCTTCGATGTCGTCGAAGGTCGCACTGCCTGGCAAGATCAATGGCGGGATCTCGGATTTACTCCCGATGATCGAAAAGCTGCTCTTGAGGCTTGGTCGGTCATGTCCGAACGAATGGAAAGAGCCCCACCAGCCTCGGACCGGGCTTCGGACGCCCTTGACCCAGGTGGGAAGTGGAACGCTTACTGTCAGTCTCTAAGCGGATACCTTAATGGTGCACCGCTCGATCGTCTCTCAGTCGCGGATTTCCTTGCTTACGACAAGGCTGCAACCCAGTCAAACTGGCGGGTGCGTGAAGGATATGGAACGTTGCTGGGAAGGAACATGCCGGCTGTTCCTCTATATGTATCCTGTCCTGCGAGGAAAGTGCGGTTCACCCGGTCAGGCGTTCGGGTCGAGACCGATCGCGGGGCAATCGCTACCCGGGCGGTGATCGTGACTGTCTCGACAGGCGTACTTGCGAGGGGCCTTATCGAATTCGATCCGGAAATCGATGATCACCTGCAGGCAGCTGCAAACCTGCCGCTTGGCCTCGCGGACAAGCTTTTCTTCCACTTGGATGACAATGACGGTCTGGAGGCCGAGACCCATCTCCTGGGAAACCCGGCCAATGATAAAACGGGCAGCTACTACATCCGACCGCTCGGTCGCCCGGTCATCGAGGGATTTTTCGGCGGGCTCGGCGCGATCGCGATCGAAGACGCCGGAGTTCTTGACGCTTTCGCCTTTGCCATCGAGGAGTTGACAGCGCTGCTCGGCAGTAAGATCCGGACACACCTCAAGCCAATAGCCGCCTCTTCATGGTGCAATGTCGACTGGATCCACGGCTCATACAGCCACGCATTGCCCGGTTGTGCTCGAGACCGCCAGAGATTGGCAAAACCTGTCGGCGAGCGACTGTTTTTCGCGGGCGAGGCGACAAGTCAATCAGACTTCTCGACAGCTCACGGAGCATGGGCAAGTGGCATCAGGGCAGCTCAAGAATTCACGCAATGCTATCCTCGATCGTAGCGGGAATTGCAACGCGCGACATCCTGATATCCAGATTGGGCTGCGAAGCGAAGATACTGCTTTGGCATACGAACTTTACCCCTAGCGCCGCAGCAGCACGCCATGGCCAGTTCGGATCGAACAAAATGGTTCTCGCCAGTACCACCATGTCGGCATCACCGGTGCCGATGATCATTTCGGCTTGATCGTAGCCGGTAATCAAACCGCCCGCGACGACGGGAACGTCGACAACCCTCCGTACCTCTCGAGCCAACGAGACCTGGTAGCTAACCCTGGTACTCGCCTCATCTGTAGCCATCGCCATGTCAGCAGCCTCAACATCCGCTTGGCGTGACCGTGTCAAATTCTCTTGACAGGTACGTGATTGTCATTGAGTGTTAGTAAAGCGTTTTACTAAAGCGGTTTACAAGCGAGATGGCAAAGGGACACACTCCGGGATTGAAGGATGTCGCGAGGGCTGCCGGCGTGTCGGTGACAACCGTCTCCCGCATGCTGAACGGTTCCTTGGACCTGCCCATGCTCACCAAGCGGCGGATCGAAGACGCGATCGCCTCCCTCAAATATCAGCCGAACCCGCATGCCCGGCGGCTGAGCCGAGGCCGCTCCGATACGATCGGTCTCGTCGTGCCCGATATCGCCAATCCGTTCTTCGCGACCATGGTGGCGGCCGTCGAAGAGGCGGCCAACGACAAGGGCTTGGCCGTATCGCTCTATGCGACCCTCAACCGGACCGGCCGCGAGGTCGCCTATCTCAGGCTGATCGAGCACAATCATGTGGACGGATTGGTCTTCGTCACCAACCATCCCGATAGCGGTGAACTCGCCGCTCTCATCAATCGAACGGGCAAGGTCGTCGTCGTCGACGAGGACGTTCCGCTCGCGACCGTCCCGAAACTCTTCTGCGACAATCGGCAGGGCGGTTATCTCGCGGGCCGCCATCTGGCTGAATTCGGCCATCGCGACGTGCTCTATGTCGGCGGGCCCGATACCATGATCAGCACGCAGCGGCGCTTCAACGGATTGCACGAGGGCCTGCGGGAGCGCTTCGGCGACGACGTCTCGATCCGACGCTACAGCGGCGAATATACGATCGCCTGTGGGCGGGAAATGGCGCTGCGCTTCCTGGAGGAGGGCATGCCGGCGACCGCGATCTTCGCCAGCTCGGACGAGATTGCCATCGGCATGATCGAAGTCCTGCGCGAGAAGGGGATTTCGATACCGGATGACCTGTCCCTCATCGGCTTCGACGATGTCAGCCCGCTGCATCTTTTTGCGCCGCCCCTGACGGCGATCCGGCAGCCGGTGCGCGCCATCGGACAGCGTGCCCTGTCCCTTCTTCTCGAGACAAGCTGGCAGGAAAGCAAATCGCTCGCCACCGAGGAACTCGTGCCAGTCGAAATCGTCGTGCGGAATTCCGTTGCACCGCCTTCGACCCATAACAAGCAACGATAACGAAACCAGAGGATGAGAACATGGAACAGATCAGACGTCGGGCGTTCAACGTCGCCCTTGCCTTTACCGCGTTAGCGGGCGTGACCTTTGCAGCTCCGTTGGCGCATGCCGCCGGCAAGACCTACGCGCTGGTGCAGATCAACCAGCAGGCCCTTTTCTTCAATCAGATCAACGAAGGCGCCCAGAAGGCGGCCGATGCCTCGGGCGACAAGCTCGTCATCTTCAACGCCAATAACGACGCTGCCGCGCAGAACAGTGCCATCGAAACCTATGTCCAACAGAAGGTCGATGGCCTGATCGTCGTTGCCATTGACGTCAACGGCATCATGCCGGCCGTCAAGCAGGCTTCGGATGCCGGCATCCCGGTCGTCGCCATCGATGCGATCCTGCCGGAAGGCCCGCAGAAGTCGCAGATCGGCGTCGATAACGGCAAGGCCGGTTCCGATATCGGCGCCTACTTTCTCGACTACGTGAAGAAGAATGCGGGCGGGAAGGCCAAGGTCGGCATCGTCGGCGCCCTGAACTCCTATATCCAGAACCTGCGCCAGAAAGGTTTCGAAGACGCGATCAAGGGCGGCAGCATCGAGACGGCTGGCGTTGTCGATGGACAGAATATCCAGGATAACGCCCTTGCCGCCGCCGAAAATCTCATCACCGGCAATCCCGACATGACGGCGATCTACGCCACCGGCGAACCGGCCCTGCTCGGCGCCATCGCCGCCGTTCAGAGCCAGGGCAAGCAGGACAGCATCAAGGTCTTCGGCTGGGACCTGACGGCACAGGCGATCGCCGGCCTCGATCAGGGCTATGTCGTCGCTGTCGTCCAGCAGGACCCGGCAGGCGAGGGCAAGGCCGCCGTCGAGGCCCTGGCGAAGCTGACCGCCGGCCAGAGCGTCGAAAAGAGCATCT
The DNA here is from genome assembly GCF_003287875.1 of Martinezella tropici. Classification (GTDB taxonomy): domain Bacteria; phylum Pseudomonadota; class Alphaproteobacteria; order Rhizobiales; family Rhizobiaceae; genus Rhizobium; species Rhizobium tropici_C. The sequence continues at coordinate 351,454 of NZ_QMKK01000061.1, read as the reverse complement.
CCGTGCCGATTACGATCGTGACGAAGCAGAACGTCGATCCATACCGGGCCGTCTTCAAATGATGACGGAAAACCGGCCTGTTCATGCCGGAGCCGGGGAGGCGCAAGCCTCCCGGCATTCCTCCGGCTCGCCGGCTGTGACCCCGGCGGTATCGCTGCGCGGCATCCGCAAGACCTTCGGTTCGCATCAGGCGTTGCGCGGCGTCGATCTCGATCTCTTTCCCGGTGAATGCCTCGGCCTCGTCGGCGACAATGCCGCCGGGAAATCGACGCTCACCAAAATCATCTCCGGCACCTATCTGCCGGATGACGGAACCATCTCGCTGAACGGCGAGGAGGTCAAATTCTCCGGACCCGCGGATGCGCGCGGCCGGCACATCGAAATGGTCTTCCAGGACCTCAGTCTGTGCGATCACGTCGATGTCGTCGGCAATCTTTTCCTTGGGCGCGAAATCACCAGAGGCCCATTCCTCGATCGCCAGAAAATGCTGACCGAGGCCCGCAAGATGCTGGATGCGCTCGAGATCCGCATTCCGCGCCTATCGGCCAAGGTGGAGAAGCTATCAGGCGGCCAACGCCAGGCGATCGCGATCGCGCGAGCGGCCTCGTTCAGCCCCAAGGTGCTGATCATGGACGAGCCGACCTCGGCGCTTGCTGTCGCCGAGGTCGAAGCCGTTCTCTCGCTCATCAATCGGGTCAAGGCGACCGGCGTATCCGTCGTCCTGATCACCCACCGCCTTCAAGATCTCTTCAGGGTCTGCGACCGGATCGCCGTCATGTACGAAGGTACCAAGGTCGCGGAGCGCGATATCGGCAAGACCAATCTTGAGGATCTCGTTAAGCTCATCGTCGGGGGAGAGAGACATTGACCGTCTACACCGAACGCAGCAAAGGCTCGCCGATATCAGATTTCCTGAGTGAGAACGCTCAGGTCCTGTCGATCGCCTTCTTCTTCCTGGCATGCCTCGTCTTCTTCTCGCTGACGACGACGACCTTCATGACGATGGGCAACATTCTCAACGTCGTGCGCCAGGCGGCTCCCATCCTTGTCGTGGCGATCGCCATGACGCTGGTCATCGTCACAGGCGGGATCGATCTTTCCGTCGGCTCCATGCTGGCGCTCATCAATGCGGTCGCCGCCATTACGCTGGCGACGGGTATACCCTGGCAGTTGGTCTCGATCGGCATGCTCGCCTTCGGCGGCATCGTCGGCCTGCTGCAGGGCTGGTTCATCGCCTATCAGAATATTCCTGCCTTCATCGTCACGCTCGCCGGTCTCTCTATCCTGCGCGGCGTCGCTCTCTATCTGACCCAGGGTTATTCCATCCCGATCAACGGCGATCCGGGTTTCTTCTACATGGGACGCGGCGAACTGGCCGGCTTTCCCGTTCCGGCGTTGATCGCGATCCTGATCGCGATTGCCGGCTATGTCGTCATGGCCTCAACGAAATACGGGCGCCAGATCGTGGCGGTGGGATCGAACACGGAGGCGGCGCGCCGTGTCGGCATGCCCGCCAAATGGATCGTCGCTTCGGTCTATCTGGTCTCGGGGGTCGCATCTGCACTGGCCGGGCTCTTGATTGCCGCGCGTCTTGGCTCCGGCTCATCGAATGCGGCGGTCGGCTTCGAACTTCAGGTGATTGCCGCCGTCGTGCTTGGCGGCACATCGCTGATGGGCGGGCGGGGCACGATGATCGGCACGGTTCTCGGCACCATGACCATCGCCGTCATCGGCAACGGCCTGATCCTGATGCATATCTCGCCCTTCTTTACCCAGATCGTCACCGGGGCGATCATCCTTGTCGCCATCTGGCTGAACACGCGCATCTTCACCACCAACTTCCGACTGACGGGGAGGAGGAAGAACTGATGGCAACGGATGAACTTTCGCCCGGTCACCTCCGGTCCGGACATGTGATGACCGTCTCGGGACTGGTTCCGGTCTCCGACATCGGCATTACCTTGATGCACGAGCATATTCTCAACGATTGCCGCTGCTGGTGGCACGCGCCGAAGACGCCGGATCGGCAATATCTTGCCGAGAGCTTCGTCTGCATGGAAATCCTTGGCGAGCTGCGGCAGGACCCTTTCGTCAACAAGCACAACATCACGCTGGATGACGAAAAGCTTGCCGTGACGGAGCTCGAAGATTTTGCCGGGCTCGGCGGCCGGACGGTTGTCGAGCCGACATGCCAGGGCATCGGCCGCGATCCTCTGGCTCTGCGGCGGATTTCCACTGCAACGGGACTGAACATCGTCATGGGCGCCGGCTTTTATCTCGGTTCGTCGCATCCGGCGAGGGTTGCCGATATGTCCGCGGCTCAGATCGCCGATGAAATCGTGTCCGAGGCAACCGTGGGCGCCGATGGCACCGATGTGAAGATCGGTCTCATCGGCGAGATCGGCGTCTCGTCCGATTTCACGGCCGCGGAGGAAAAATCGCTGCGGGGCGCAGCGCAAGCGCACGTGCGCACCGGCCTGCCGCTGATGGTCCATCTTCCCGGCTGGTATCGCCTCGGCCACAAGGTTCTCGACATCGTAGCAGCGGAGGGTGGCGATCTCAGGCATACGGTGCTGTGCCACATGAACCCGTCGCATGACGATCTCACCTACCAGTCGGAGCTGGCTGCCCGCGGCGCTTTCCTCGAATACGACATGATCGGCATGGATTTCTTCTATGCCGATCAGCAGGTGCAATGCCCAAGCGACGAGGAGGCGGCTCGCGCGCTCGTCAAGCTCGTCGAGAAGGGACACAAGGATCGGCTCCTGCTCTCGCACGACGTCTTCCTGAAGATGATGCTCAAGCATTACGGCGGCAACGGTTACGCCTATGTCCTGCGCCACTTCCTGCCGCGCCTGAAGCGCCATGGATTGGACGATGCAACGCTCGACGTCTTCATGCGCGCCAATCCGAGATCGGTCTTCGAGGCCGACGCAACGCCATAAAAAGAAATGGAAACATCATGACAAAGAAGGTTCTTCTCGTCGGCGAAAGCTGGGTCAGTTCCGCCACGCACTATAAGGGCTTCGACCAGTTCGGAAGCGTCACGTTCCACCTTGGCGCCGAGCCGCTCGTAAAAGCGCTCGCCGGCAGCGAATATGAGCTCACCTATATGCCGGCCCATGAAGCGGTCGAACAACTGCCCTTCGACATGGCCGGGCTGGATGTCTATGACGCCATCATTCTTTCCGATATCGGCGCCAACTCGCTGCTTCTTCCGCCGGCGGTCTGGCTGCATTCGAAGACCGTCCCGAACCGGCTGAAACTGCTCAAGGCCTGGGTCGAAAAGGGCGGTGGCCTGTTGATGGTCGGCGGCTATTTTTCCTTCCAGGGGATCGACGGCAAGGCCCGCTGGCGCCGCACCGCCGTCGAGGACGTGCTGCCGGTGACCTGCCTGCCCTATGACGACCGTGTCGAAATTCCCGAGGGAACGACGCCTGTTATCGTCAAATCCGATCACGCGACCGTCGCCGGCATCCCGAGCAAATGGCCCTTGCTGCTTGGCGTCAACGAAGTCGAGGTGCGCGAGCGGGACGATGTGGAGGTAATCGCTAGCTTGCCCGACGATCAGGGCGGGCATCCGCTCCTGGTGACCGGCCGCTTCGGCAAGGGCCGGACAGTTGCGTGGACCTCGGATATCGGCCCGCATTGGCTCTCGCCCGCCTTCTGCGAATGGGAGGGCTACGGCCGCCTTTGGAAGAATATCCTCGGTTGGCTGACGGAGGAAAAATAAGCGTCATTCGCCGGCAAGAATGCCGGCGAGATCCGCTTTGCTCGGAAAGGCTGCACGCGTTCCCCGGCGGCTGACGGTGATGGCAGCGGCCGCTGTTGCGTGATGAATGGCTCGGGCATCGAGCCTTGTACGCCGCAGTGCCGCCGAGGCGAGAGCAACCGCCATGAAGGTGTCGCCGGCGCCCGTCGTGTCGACGACTTCGGTCGCGAGCGCTGGGACAGTCGCAATCACCTGGCTGCCGCTGGCAAGGATCGCGCCGGCGCCGCCGAGGGTCAGAACAGTCTGCGCAACACCGGCTTCGGCCAGGTGTTGAATAGCGCTCTCGCCGGAGGAACCGGTCAGGCTTTCGGCTTCGCCCTTGTTGAGAAAGGCGACGTCGATCAGCGGCCAAAGCTCGGCAAAGTAGGGCCGCAGCGGGGAGGGGTTGAAGGCGGTCGTCAGGCCACGATGTCTGGCGTCGGCAAGAATGCCGCGGGTGACGCTTTCGCTGAGATTGCCCTGCAGCACGACGAGATCGCCGGCTGTGGCATCCGCGAGTGGAGCAAACGCCTCGGCAAGGGTCAATGCCTCGGCCGAGGCCGTCGTCGTCACGATGGCATTTTCGCCGTCTGGCGTGGTGAAGATGATGGAGAAGTCGCTGGAGCGGTCGGGATGTCCCACAAGGTGAGCGTCGACCACTTCTCCGGCAAGCTGGTCGCGGATCGTCTGGGCGCGAAAATCCTCGCCGACGGCGGCGACAAGCGTCGTGGAGAGGCCCGTCCGGCCCATTACGACCGCCTGATTGGCGCCCTTGCCGCCAAGGTCGCGGGTCTCCTCGCGGCCGAGGATCGAGGCGCCGGCTTCGGGCATGGACAATACGGATATGGTTTCGTCGATGGCGACGTTACCGATGACATAGGCACGCATGGCAGACTTTCAGAAAGGAAAGAGAAATGCAGCAGATATCGGATAAGGCCTCGAGCGCCATACGGGAAATCTTCGGTACTGACAAGGCGCTGATCGGCATGATCCATTGCCCGCCTTTCCCTGGTGCCCCGCGCTATCGCAGCGCAGCGATGGATTCCATTTATGACACCTGCATGCGCGACGCCGAAGCGCTCGTCAAGGGCGGAATCCATGGCCTGATCATCGAAAACCATGGGGACATTCCCTTTTCGAAACCCGAGGATATCGGCCATGAAACCGCAGCCTTCATGTCTGTCGTGACGGACCGTATTGCCCGCGCCGTCGGCGTGCCACTCGGCATCAATGTGCTTGCCAACGCACCGATCCCCGCCTTTGCGATTGCGATGGCCGGAGGCGCACGCTTCATCCGCGTCAATCAATGGGCAAACGCCTATATTGCCAATGAGGGCTTCATGGAGGGACGCGCTGCCGAGGCCATGCGCTATCGCTCGCTGCTGCGCGCCGAACATATCAGGGTCTTTGCCGACAGCCATGTGAAGCACGGCGCACATGCCATCACCGCCGACCGGACGATCAACGAGTTGACCCGGGATCTCGCCTTCTTCGATGCCGATGTCGTCATCGCTACCGGTCAGAGGACCGGCAACAGCGCGACGATCGAGGAGATCGAGGAGATCGGTGCCGCCACGCATCTGCCGCTGCTGGTCGGCTCCGGCGTCACCAAGGACAACATCGTCGAGATCCTCAAACGCACGAACGGCGTCATCGTCGCTTCGTCACTGAAAGAAGGTGGCGTTTGGTGGAACCCCGTGGAGCCCGCCCGTGTCGCAGCCTTCGTCGAAGCGGCAAAACCCGGCCTGGAGGCGTGAGGACGATGGCGCAAACCCTGTCGGAGCAGATGCTTGACGAAAACCGCGATGTCTTTGAGGCGATGGTTCGCCACCGCTTCGTCGAGGATATCAAGGCCGGCCGCCTCCCGAGCGAAGTGTTCGAACGTTACCTCGTCTTCGAAGGCGCCTTCGTCGACACGGCGATTGCGATCTTCTCCTATGCCACCGCAAAGGCCGGGACCATCGCGCAGAAACGCTGGCTGATCGGCGTACTCGACGCCCTCGCGAACCAGCAGATCGCCTATTTCGAAAAGACCTTTGCGGCGCGTGGCATCGATCCAGCCCGATACGACACCGCCCGAGAAGACGTCGCCGCCTTCCGCGAGGGAATGCTGGCGATCGCCCGCGACGGCACGTTTCTCGATACGATCGCCGCCATGTTTGCCGCCGAATGGATGTACTGGACCTGGTCGGTCGAAGCCAACCGGTCGGCGATCCACGATCCCCTGCTGAAGGAATGGGTCAAGCTTCATGCCGAGCCCGAATTCGAGGCGCAGGCGCGATGGCTTAAGGCCATGCTCGACCAGGCGGGCGAAACCATGCGTGCTGACCAGCGCAAGCGGCTGAGCGCCATTTTCGGTGAAGTGCAGCGCCTGGAAATCGCTTTCCACGAGGCCGCCTATCCCTGATCGCTGGCCCGGTTATCTGCTACGAGCAGGGGAGGGGCCGGTCGGGGTTCGAATACATAAAAGAAATGAATCGAACCGGGTCGACCGATTCAAAACACTCGTTGGACCCCGCCGGCTGGATCAAGCATCCTGCCGGCATGCTTAGTCAACCTTATCATCTCTACATCGAACGCACGGATGTCACGCGGAACATGGCGCGTTATTATGCCCTGGAGATATCAACGACTTTGTTCGGCGACACATGCCTGACAAGAAGATGGGGCCGCATCGGGTTCGGCGGGCAGACCATGGCACATCACTTCGCCGATGAAAGCGATGCCGTCAGGATGTTTCTCACATTGGCCCGGCAGAAACGGGCCAGAGGATACCGGCCGCGATCCTAGAGCAATTCCAGGAAAAGTGCGCAGCGGCTTTCCGTTGAACAGGGCTTGCTCCGGCGATCCCCACCAAAAGCGTGGTAACTGAAGCCCTAGCTTTCTTTCCAATCGCCAAGCCTGGGTAGCTCAACGGAGCGCAACGGACCTATCGCGTTCGATGTGAAAACCCAGCTTCTCCGAAATTTCGTTGGCGGCGGCTGTCAGGCTTTGCAGATAAGTGCTGCGGTTGCGCAGGCCATCCTCGCGCGGTGCGACAAGGCAGAGGGTAGCGATGCAAGCTCCGCCGGCCTGATAGATCGGAACCGCGAAACAATGGGTGAAATTTTCGACTTCACTGTTGAAAGTGAAGAAGCCGTCACGACCAGCCTGGCGAACCTGGCCGATGAACTCGGACGGCTCCATCTGCCTCCCGTTGGGAAGGAGAAAATCCTCCGGCGGGATCAGATCGATGATTTCCCGATCGGTCAGATGCGACACCAGCAGGCGTCCCGACGCCGTCCAGGGGATCGCAACCGGTTCGCCGACATTTGAGGAAATGCGAAAAGGCCGGACACCCTCGCGCATCATGGCGACGGTATATTTCCTGCCTTCAAGCAGGCACATCTGTGCCGTTTCGCGTGTTTCCTCGGCCAGGCGCACCAGCATGCGGTCACATTCGCGCATCCAATCGAATTGTTCGGCATAGGCTGTCCCCAGAAAATACAGGCGGCGGCCGAGATAAACACGGCCGTCATTCCCCTGGTAATCGAGCATGCCATGGCGGAGTAGAAGATTGACCAGTTCATAGACCGACGACCGAGGCGCCCCGATTTCGGAGGCGATTTCGTTTGGCCGCATGGGCTGTCGTTTCACCCGGAGAAATTCAAGAATCTCGAAGGCGCGGTCCAGTCCCCGGGTGCGTCGCGATACCGCATCGCTTACGGCCTCGGTCATGCTCTCTCCAATCCTTGTCAGGCGCGATCGGCGCGGTAAGCCACGCAATCAACCTCGACCTTGCAGTCGACCATCATGCGCGATTGAACACAAGCGCGAGCCGGCGGGTTCTTGCCGAAATACTCGGCATAGACACCATTGAAGCTCCAGAAATCGCGTGGATCGTCAAGCCACACGCCGATGCGCACGACATCTTCCAAGCTGTAGCCGGCTTCATTGAGGATCGCAATCATGTTTTCGATCGCCTTGCGGCTCTGACCAATGATGCCGCCAGGCACGATCTCGCCCTTTTCCATCGGCACCTGGCCGGACACATAAAGCCATCCCGCAGCTTCGGTGGCACGTGCAAATGGCAGCGGCTGGCCGCCTGCGCCGGTTTCACCCGCACCATAACGCTTGATCGTCATATTCTTCTTTTCCCTTTTAGTTGAAGCTTGAGGTTTTCAGGAATTCGGCAAGCCGCTCGGTTTTGGGCCTGACGAACATTTCCTTCGGCTCGCCCTGTTCGCAAATCACGCCCTGGTTCATGAAGATGACCCGGGACGAGACTTCATAGGCAAAACGCATTTCGTGCGTGACAAGCAGCATGGTCATTCCATCCGCGGCCAGACCCTTGATGACCTGCAGCACTTCACCCACCAGCTCCGGATCGAGTGCGGAGGTCACTTCGTCGAAGAGCATCAGGCGCGGCGACATCGCGATCGCACGAGCGATCGCCACACGCTGTTGCTGACCGCCGGAAAGCTGGCCGGGATAGTGATTGGCGCGCGCCGAAAGACCGACGCGGTCGAGCCAGCGCTCGGCGATGGCACGCGCCGCGGCCTTCTGCATCTTCTTCACCTTGATCAGGCCAAGCATCACGTTTTCGGCCGCGCTCATGTGCGGAAAGAGATTGAACTGCTGGAAGGCCATCCCCGTCAGTGCGCGCTGACGGGCAATCTCCTTGTCACTCTTGCGCCGGCGGGAACTGCCCTCGATGTGATAGCCGATCTCCTCGCCGTCGAGACTGATCGTGCCGTCCTGAAACTCTTCCAGCATGTTGACGCAGCGCAGCATGGTCGTCTTGCCCGATCCGGACGACCCGATGATCGAAATAACCTCACCCTCGGCAACCGAGCAGTCGACGCCTTTGAGAACCTCATGATGACCGTAGGTCTTCCGCAGGCCCTTGATTTCAAGAATTGTCTTGGCCATGGCTTGGCTTCCTCACGATGGAAGAGCGGTCTTGCGCTCGATGAACTGACCGAAGCGTTCGATCCCGAAGTTGACGACGAAATACAGAGCGCCTGCGAGAAAATAGAATTGCAGGCTCATGAAGTTACGGGAGATGATCTCCTGTGAGCGGAGAAGCAGCTCGGCCACCCCGATGACGGACAGCAGGGTCGACGCTTTGACCATCTCTGCGGCGGTGTTGACCCAGGCGGGGAGACATTGGCGCAGTGCCTGCGGCCAGAGCACCGAGGTGAATGTTTGCGAAAAGGTCAGCCCGATCGCCTTGGCTGCCTCGGTTTGCCCTTTCGGGATCGCCTGCAGCGCGCCGCGCACGATTTCTCCGACATGGGATGAGCAGAAGACGGCCAATGCGAGGACACCGGCGGCAAAGGGTCCGAGGTCAAGCCCGACGGCGCTCGACACATAATAGCTTGCAAGCACCAGGACGAGGACAGGCGTTCCACGGATTATATCGGTATAGGCACGTATGATGAAACGGAGGACGGCATTGCCATAAACCAGGCCAAGTCCGACAAGGACGCCAAGGCATGAGCCACTCAGAATTGCCAGCAACGATATGGATACGGTCATTACTAGGCCATTCATGATGACATAGCGGGCGATCCAGAGTTGGTCCAAAAAGGTCTGTGACATCGGCTTACCTCGGCAATGCCAGCCGGCGTTCAACGAAGCGCATGACTGAAGCGATTACGAAACATGTTGCGACATAAAGCGCCGAGGTAACCATCCATGTCTCGATCACGCGGAAACTTTCGACATTGATCTTGCGCGCGGCAAAAGTCAGTTCCGGGACAGCAATGGTTGCGGCGAGCGAGGTATCCTTGAACAGCGATATGACCGTCGACGACAAGGAAGGCAGAACGTTGCGCAGCATCAGCGGCGCGACGATCGATGTACGGATCTGCATTCCGGTGAGCCCGATCGCAAGCCCAGCTTCCGTCAACCCCTTGGGAATGGACAGCAGACCGGCCCGGAATACTTCCGCGAGATAGGCGCCCGAGTACAGGGACAGGACGAGGACGAAGCTTTTTATCTTATCGAGCCTGAAACCGATTTGCGGCAATGCGAAAAAGGCAAACAGCACAAGCACCAGGATCGGCAGATTGCGGATAAGCGTGACGTAGCAGCGGGCCGGCACTGCGGCAATTCGCTGCTTCGAGATGAGCGCAAAGGCCACCAGAAGACCAAGCACGGCACCAATCAACAGCGAGATCGCGGCAAGCCCAAGGCTCAGCATCAATCCGCTCAAAAGAAAATCGAAGTTGCGCCAAACGGCGCCGAAATTCAGCGTGTAACCCACGACAGGCCGCCTCCAGAAGAAGGAACGGGAGATGCTCCCGTTCCTTTTTACCAATTACTTGAATTCGACCGGAAAGCCGATCTGCGGAGGTGTCAGGTCTTTGCCGAACCAGGTTTTGTAGGACTTCGCATAAGTGTCGAACTCGACGCCGGTCATCGCCTCGTGGAGGGCGGTATTGACGAAGTTCAGCCAATCCTGATCGCCGCGCTTGACGCCGCAGGCATAGGTCTGCGGGTTCCATCCATAACCGGCATCCTTATACTTGCCGGGGTTCTGGGTCATGTACCAGGCAAGGGAAGACTGATCGGTAGCAGCGGCATCGGCCCGGCCGGACTCAAGCGCCTGGTAGATCAGGTCGACGGAATCGTACTGGTCGACGGTTGCTTCCGGAAGAGCTGCATGGACCATGGCTTCCGCATAAACATTCTGAAGCACCGAAATCGTCACCGAAGAGCCCGCCGCCTTGAGTGCGGCATAGTCGGCATATTTGCCGTCTGCCTTGAGCATGAGGCCGACGCCCTCGCGATAATAGGGAATCGTGAACGCGATCTGCTGAGCACGCTCGCCTGTCACGGTCATGAACTGGCAGGTGATATCGACCTTGTCTGTCGTGATGTTCGGAATGCGCGCGTCCGACGACTGGTTGACGTATTCGATCTTGTCCGGATCCCCGAAGAGGGCCTTGGCGATGATGTGACCCATGTCGACGTCAAAGCCCTGGAGTTTATCGTCCGCACTCTTGAAATGCCAGGGCGCGTTGGTGCTGCCGGTTCCCATGACGAGGTGGCCACGGGCGAGCACCTCGTCAAGCTTGCTGCCAGCAGCCAGTGCCGGGCTGCATAGAATTGCGGTCACGGCCAATGAGATCAGGCCGGTTCGAAGTGAAATCGTCATTGTAGTTCCCCTTTTTTGTAGAGCGTCGTTCCCGATGTCCTGTATAGTGGACATGTATCTGCTTTAATGGACTCCTACATCAAGTCCTATGAGGAACAAGTTGTCAATAGGCGCTACCGAAGGCAGTCCGGCGCCAAAGTGCCCGCGAATTGCTGCCCGTCGTGTGGTGTAGCGTTTGTGCAATCGGAAATCGGCGCTCGAGCCAGCGGCTGCACTGACCAAGAGGGAAGGGCAGGGCAGCCCGCCGCCTGCATCGATCGGATAAAATTGTGAAATATCGAGACCAAATCGGCCGCTTTGCGCAATCGGAAGTCGTCAGTTGCCGTCTCGCTTTCGCGCACCGCCCCATCGGCAACGACTCCGAAGGGATGGCTTAGCGTCGGATTTCATCTGATTGGCTTGCCCGAAGTGTCGATCACCTCGATCGAATGAGCGATCAACCGCCGTCGTCCACTGGTGAGCAGCTCGAGATCGCCGCGCTGATTGATGAGATCGCCGACGAAATGACCAAGAGAGGCGTTGGAGCGGCCATAACGGATCGTTACGCCGCACTATCCGACGGCCTCCGATATGAGGAGGATGAGTATAAATTCAATCTGTTCGGTGTCATGACCGCAGTTGCGCCATGGAGATGGTCGCTCATATTCCGGAGATCACGATAAAGTTCATAGCCATATGAAAAGCGCACGAAAGAAGTATTCCACCGCTAAAATATCGTATAATCCCAAGAAAAAATCCAATTAGTGCATAGTCTAAGAATGCCGACAAACTATTAGGAACGTGCGGTATTATGTATAAAACTGTCGTGCAGAAAACGATCAATTTATCGTTGTAGTGATGATTCCGGAGCTTCAGCCATAGATAACCACGAAAAAATAGCTCCTCGCAGATCGGTGCGATGATGCAGGTCGTAAGTATGAAAAGAACGCTTGTAGCCGAAAAGCTGTAGCTTGCCTGGTCCAGACCCTGCCAAGCGGACTTTAAGAGCAGCAAAACAAGGCCCGTCACAAACGCATAGAGCCGCGAGCGATGTTCGCGATCCGGTTGAGCAACCTCTCGAATACGCAGTAGGATCGACCCCAAAAGCACTATGTCAATTGTCAAGATCGGTACGACAATGGCTATTTCTGTTCGTGCCATCCCGGTAACGTCCGATGCGGACAGGACGACGCCGGCAATATTGGTAATCAGAAAAGCCACGAATACTGCGCTTATGATAATTCCGATGTCACCCGCGCAGACGAGAAAAATCATACGACAGATAGTTGTCACCCCTACGAGAAACCGCTTCCAGAACTGTGCCATGAACTAAAAGCCGCCTAGCCACCTGAATTTCAATGAATGGTTGGGGTCATCGCTGCCTAAACAATGGACTAATGAGGAAGTCCCATATCAAGAATGAGATAATTGGAGAGAGAAAGGCGAAGTAAATGAAATGATCTCCGATTCCCCGTAGGCCGAAGGGGAACAGAAAAATCAACAGGGGATTTATGATGGCAAGGGGTATGAGAATGTTAAGATATTTCAACCGTTACCTCCCCAGTATCGGACATAGACCCCGACGAGAACCAGAATCTATGTCCTTTGCCGCCGGTTCCGAGAACTATCTATGGCTTTCCGGAGCTGCTAATGCCTCTACCACCGTCGGATGCGGGGCCTCCACCGTAGTCACCCATCGCGGTATAGCCACCATAGTCGGGTGAGGCTCCGCTGTTAATATTATTCTCTACGGAGTTGCCGATCGCATAGCCAGCGAGCCCGCCGCCTGCAGCGCCGATCCGCCCGCCCATGGGGCCAGCCGCAGATCCAGCCGTTCCCCCGACCACGCCGCCGACAGCAGCACCTATCCGGCCGCCCCATCCGCTGTTTGAACTACTATCAGATGAACCACCCATAAAACTTCTCCTATCTTGCGCTTTGGGTTGAAATTTCATTATGTGATGCATCACAGATAGTATTATCTGTGCCAGATGTGGCTATAATCAACCCTAAAAGTCGCGCCCAATAGGAAAACAACCATTGGATGAAACTCCAGCATCATTTTCCTGGTTCACGAAAACAACCGGGAAATACACTGGCCACATAGTTGAACTTTCAATCATTTCTATTGTCCTGCGCCTTCTCGGGCTTGTTCAACCTTTTGTTTTTCAGGCGCTTATCGACAGAATTCTCCCATTTCAGCGGGAAGATAGTCTTTATATTGTTGTTGCACTGCTCGTTGTCGTCGCTTTGTTTCAGAGTGCATTCAAGTCGGTGTCGACGTATCTCGGCGGTGATCTGGTCAATCAACTGACACGCGAGTTCAGCAGGCGTATTTACGAGCACGTTCTCCATTTGCCGCTCCGCACCCTGCAAAAATGGCAAGTGGGCGAGTTGTTCGCACGCATGGGTGAAATCGAAACTATTCGACGGTTTCTGACTGGAACCATCTCCGGTGTGATCATCGATATCGTGTTCTCATTTGTGTATCTCGGCGCTCTTTTTTCGATCAGCCCATCTCTTACCCTGATCATCGTCGTCATCCTGCCCATGCAGATGGCCGCAATCGCGATAGTCGGTCCCTTCCTGCGTCGTCGCTTGAAGCAGTCGTTCCTCGCAAACTCAGCTCATCAATCCCGTATGATCGAGACCTTCAGGAATGCTGAGACTGTGAAGGCCCAGGCCGCCGAAGAGCGCTATGCCAGGCGTCTCGATGGAACGATGTCCGCTTCCCTCGATCTGGGGTTCAAGATCACCAGGTTGCACATTGTGAACGGAATCATCAGCGATGCGTTCAGCAATGCTTTTGATATCTTGATCGTCTTTTTTGGCGCGATGCTCGTTCTGGATAACTCCATCACCCTTGGACAACTTGTAGCGTTTCATTTGCTGGCCGGACATGTGTCGGCACCCATCCTTGGACTGGCGTCGCTGTGGGAGCACTGGCAGGGCATCAAGATCGCTCGCCTTCGTCTCGGGGATGTCCTAAACGCCCCCTCGGAGGTCAAAGCGGGTAAGCAAAACCTTGTTTTGAAAGGACCGGCAACTCTGCGCCTGGAGGCGGTCTCGTTCGGATACACTTCGGAGTGTCTTGTTCTCGACAATCTGGACCTGACGATTTCCCCTGGAAAGCCGACCATCATTGTGGGACGCTCAGGCTTCGGAAAATCTACCCTAGCGAAGGTTCTGAGCGGATTGTATCCACCGGACTCGGGTACCGTCTTCATCGACGATCAGGTGATGGATAGCTTCACCCCGGAGAGTATCAGGACCAGCATAGCCTACCTGCCGCAGGAAGCTGCACTGTTCGCCGGAACGATTAGGGAAAATCTCCTCCTCGCCAAGGAAGACGCCACCGATGATGAGATGCAAACGGCATTGCGGGATAGCGCTTGCGCAGAAATGATCGAGCAATTTCCGGATGGAATGGAGACAGAGGTTGGCGAGCACGGATCTTCACTATCAGGTGGTCAGCGACAGCGATTGGCGCTAGCTCGCCTTCTGTTGCGTAACCCCAACGTCTTGATTGTCGACGAACCTACCAGTGCCCTGGATGAGCGGTCCGCGTCCATTATCACGCAAACGCTGAATGACCTCGCCAAGTCTCGCACCGTTGCCATCGTCAGTCACCGGCCAGAACTGTTTGGTACTGAGGCGCATGTCGTCGATCTCGAAAAACTCCAGGTGCGACCATGACTGGGGTGTCGCCATCCATGGCACGAGCGTCGCCGACAGTCCGAATAACGGCCTGGCTTCTTCTGGTGCTGTTCGCTGTCATCCTTGGCGGCAGCATCGTTGCCAAGACCGAAGTTGTGGCACGGGGCTCTGGAAAATTAGTTCCGATCTCGCGTGTTCAGGTGGTGCAACCGCTCGCCGACGGCAAAATCATCGAGTTGAATGTCAACGAGGGGCAGACGGTGGCTGAAGGCGAGGTCCTGGTCAAACTCGATCCCACCGCAGCCCAAAGTGATATTCAACGGATCCAGGCCAATATCGAGCAACAATCGCTCGATGCGGATGTGGCTGATGCCATTGTTACGCCACTTGCCTCACAAGATCCTGCAAATCCCGGCTTCGTCGAGGCTGGCGTCCAGAAATTCCGTCAGGACTGGCCTGCTAGCTCCGAGAAGGAGCCAGAAGGCGAGGCGCTTGTCCGTGCAACACTCGTTGCCTTGCGCGATCAAATTTTGCAGACCGATGCTCAACTGAAACAATTGGAGTTGCAGCAGGAGGCGCAGAATGCCCGCATAGAAAAGGCCAAGACTGATCGTGACATCGTTTCTCAGAAGCTTACCTCGGCGGATACTCTACTGCAGCAGGGGGTCATGAGCCGCAACGAACACCTCGATAGGCTTCGAGAGTTGAGATCAATCGATAGCGATGCGCGGGTGGCCGAAAGCGAACTTTCTGCCCTGGTGGCATCGACGGAAACGACGAGACGTCAGCGGGCATCTGCGATCTCCGACAATCTCGCCACGCAGCGTCGCCGTCTCAGGGAATCGGAGATCGCCCGAGACAGTTCCAATGCTGCATTACGCGCTGCGCAGGAAAGGCTGAACAATCTTACACTTCGTTCACCGGTCGCCGGACGGGTCGAAAATATGACGGTTCACACGGTGGGCGGCTACGTGGAGGCAGGAGCGACCTTGATGGGTGTTGTGCCGACTGACGGTGGCATGGAAGTGGAGGCCTTCTTCGATAACAGAGACGTGGGTTTTTTGCAGAGCGGACAGAAGGCATACGCAAAGTTCGACGCCTTTCCATCTGAGCGCTTCGGCGTCGTTCCTGGCCACGTGACCAGCATCGGGGCGGATGCACGGGAAAACGGCGCATCCAAGTGGGTATATGCCGTGCGCCTCCGGCTCGATAAGTCTGGATTGTTGGTGGACGGCAAGGACATTGGCTTTTCACCAGGGATGACGGTGACCGTCGATGTCGTCACGTCAACACGCAGGCTTATTTCCTACTTTTTCGAACCTATTACGAAGGCGCTACAAAATGGGTTGAAGGAGCGATGACACCAATGGATACGACTTCAGCGGTCAGAAAATTGGGTGCGATGGATGCGCTCGGGTGTATGACGTTTTTGGCACTTCAATCTCCGCTTCATCGACGCTGGTCGATCGCTGACATGGAAAGAAACTTCGTCCCCGCACTCAAGGCGGGCCAGTGCAAGATTTACTTTCACGGACCGGATAATCCCAAAGCCTTTGTGACATGGGCGCTCGTCGACCAAGAAACGCACCTAAAGCTGATGAGCGATGGCCTTACGCCTCATGAATCAAAATGGGCGTCAGGAAACAACCTTTGGTTCATCGATGTTGTAGCACCTCACGGCGACGCAGCAATGGTCATTCGGGACTTGCGGCAAAATCATTTCTCCGGACAAAACGGATACTCGATCAAGCGCAACCCGGATGGCTCGATCAATCGAGTTAAGAAGTGGCGTAACATTCGTTGAAATTGAGCCTCGTCTCTCGCATGCTTTGCTTTAATCGCCAGCCGGGGAGGTTGCGATGAACCGAAGGAGGGATTCCCCATGACAACATCTGACGCGGAATTCCTTCACCCAAGGTCAACTTGCCGTAATCTAAAGCCTGCCGTGAAACACATTGGAGATCAGCTGTCGCCGACAGCCATAATTATCGGCAGGTTTGCTCCGGCTCTACAGAGAGTGTTGTCAGGGGTAGCCATGTAAGTTCCATAAGATAGATTATCTGATTTTTGCATGCGGAAAGGTACATTCTATTTCCAAGTGCGACATGCGAATGACGCCAATGGGTTATCACTCGCAAGGAACACGCAATGAGGCGCACCTACTCGCAGATTGGATTGGACGATCGTCGCTTCGCTCACTTGTCCGGCGCGAGGGCCGCCTCCACCCTGCGCAGCAGGCTCTTCAGCTCCGGCTCGCGGACCTGAGCGGCCGCTTCATTGGGCGAAAACCATTGCAGTTGGCGTTGGCCACGCTCTGGAAAGCGATCGGCCAATTCGGCGACTTCGAGAAGGTGGACTTGAACGATAGAGGGCACGGTCTCGCCGGTGCCGAGGACTTTGAGATAGGTATAGTAGCCGAAGCGCTTCTTCCTCGCCTTTCCTCTGACACCCGCCTCTTCCCACGCCTCGCGTTCGGCGACCTGATGCGGAAGCTTCTTGTCCATCGGCCAACCCCTGGGAATGACCCACCGGCCGCTTTCGCGCGATGTGATCAGCAGGATTTCGACATTCTCCCGTCCCTGCGACCGCCGGTAGCAGATCGCGCCATATTGTTCGATGGACCGGCCGGCGAAGAGTTTATCCGCTTCGCCGGCCAGACGGCCGAGATAGGTCTTTTTACTCATTGGCGGTCACGGCCGCCTGCGGCATCGGGCTCGGCGTCCGGCTCTGCAAGAGTTCACCGCGCTCTTCCAGAACGGGATAGGCGGCAGCGGCGACAAGATGGGAGTTGATCTGCTTGAGGTCGCGCAGCAGATCGAGGTGAAGCGAACTGGTCTCGGCGGTCTCGATGCCCCCTTGCCGCAGGCGCTGGAAATGGGCTTCCGTTCCCTCGCGCTCCGCCTTGCGGAAGATGACCTTTTCCTCCGCCAGCATGCGGGCGGCGCTCTCGTTCTGTGTCATGAACAGGGCTGCCGTTGTCCGCAGGTTCGATTGCAATCGGTCGAACAGCCTTGCCAGCTCGATCTGGCCCTCCTTCGAGAAGCTCAAGCCCCGGCGCAGACGTTTGGCCAGATGCGGCAGCAGGTTCTGGTCGAGAACATCGCCGGCATGCTCCATGTTCATCGAAAACAGCAGGATTTCGTTCAAACGCCGCCTGTCGGCTTCGCCGAGCTCGTCGGGATCGATCGAAGTCAGATAGGTCTTAACCGCCGTGTTGAGGCTGTCGAGGATGTTGTCCAGCGACCGCAGCCGTGCCAATGCCCGCCGGTCGGTGTCCGACAGCGCCAATTTCGCGCCGGCGAGCATTTCAGACAAGACGTCGACCAGCCTCAGCGCCTCTCGCGCCGCAGCTCCGAGGGCAACGACAGGCGTCTCCTTGGCGGCCGGATCGAGATATCTGGGGCGTGTCGGATCGGCTTCGTCGATCTTCTGCGGCAGCAGTTTCGTCAAAAGATCGGCATAGGGCCGCAGCAGCGGCATGAAGACCACCGCCAGAACGACATTGAAGGCACTGTGAAAATTGGCGACCGCACGGCCGCTGTCGCTGTCTACCATCGCCGACAGGCGCGTGGCGGGCTCCAAGAGGCCGATCACCGCGATCACCCCGACAATGCGTGTCAGCATGTTGCCGATCGGCAGCCGCTTGACGGATAGATCGGCGCCCGACTGCCCTTCGATCAGCGGGTTGATCGCGGTTCCCAGATTGGCGCCGAGAACGAGAGCAAAGGCCTGATCGACATCGACAAGACCCTTGCTTGCCAGGGACATGATGAGCAGCACCACGGCAACGCTGGAATGGGCGGCCCATGTGAGGATCGCCGCCAGAAGCATGCTGAGCACCGGTGTTGCGGCAATCGCATCCAGCACATAGGCAAGCGCCTTAGACCCTTCATATTGCGTCATCAGATCGAGCAACTGATGCAGCGCCAGAAGCATGAAGCCGAGCCCGATCATGACGCGCCCGAGATCGTGAATGCGCGAATTCGCGACCCGCCGAAACATCAGGACGCCGATAAGGATGAGCGCTGGCGAAGCAGCCGCGACATCGAAGGACAGCACCTGCACGATCAGCGTGGTTCCCACATTGGCGCCCAGCATGACGGCAAGCGCCGGCACGAGATCCACCAGCCCGCCGGCTGCAAAGCCCGACGCCATGAGGCCGGTTGCCGTGCTGCTCTGCAGGATTGCGGTGACGCCGATCCCGGCGAAAAACGCCTTCATGCGATTGCTCAAGGCGCGGCCGAGAAAAGAGCGAAGATCCGGGCCGAAGGCGCGTTGAATGCCTGTCTGGACCATGCGCGTGCCCCAGAGCAACAGGGCGATGTGGCCGGCCAATGCAACAAGGCCGAAAATAAGCGCCATAGCGGTTCTCCGTATGTCAGCAATGCCCGGACGAATGCCGAACATCAGTATCTCGATTAACCAAACTTTTGTTAGCCGACTATGTTTCTTTGCCTTTATGCCTTTTGCAAGACCAGATTGTCATAAAAATGAACGGAAGAACAATTTTACTGTTTAAAATCATGATGATGAAATGACGTAAATCCCGTCATCATCTAGAATAAATATTCATTTCGTCTGGAAAGGTCCGTCTGAAAACGACGATTTTCGGTCCGCAACGCTATTATCCGATGACATTGCCGCTTTTTCGATTTGATCCGTCCGACGTCTGGCCAATATAGCATAAAAATCAGCATAGACCTTTTGGCGCGCAGGGTCCCCTGCCCGCAAGCCTGGACGATGGGAAGACAAGCAGCCGAGGGCTTCAAGATGACGTGTTTTATCTGCATCACATGCGGCACGCAGTTCCGCGAAAGCGGCGCACCACCTCCAACCTGCCCGATATGCGAGGACGATCGTCAATTCGTGCCCCAATCAGGGCAGGAATGGACAGACATGGGAGCACTTGACCGAACCCATAGCGTGACCTGGAATAAAGAAGCGGAAGGCGTACACAGCCTGCAGATCTCGCCTTCTTTCGGCATAGGCCAGCGCGCATTTCTGATCGAAGGTCCGGCCGGCAATATCCTCTGGGATTGCCTCAGTCTCGTCGATGAGCCCAGCAAAACCCGGATTGTCGCCATGGGCGGCTTGAGCGCGATTGCGATCTCCCATCCCCATTTCTATTCGTCGATGATCGAGTGGAGTGCGGCCTTCGATAACGCACCGGTCCATATCCACGCCGATGATGCCAAATGGGTGCAAAGATCCGGCCCCGCCCTGCGCCTCTGGACCGGTGAAACGCTGCGGATCGGCCAGGCGACCATGATCCGCTGCGGCGGTCATTTCGATGGCAGTTCCGTGCTCCATTGTCCCTGGCTCGAGGGTGGCCGAGGCGCCCTTTTCGTCGGCGACACCATGCAGGTCACCATGGATCGCAAATTCGTCAGCTTCATGCGCAGCTATCCGAACCTCATCCCCCTCGCCGCCAAGGCGGTCACGGCAATTTCGCAGGCCGTGCAGCCATACCGGTTCGAGGCGATCTATGGCGCATTCCCCGGCCGCACCGTCGAGAGCGACGGCAACCGCGTGGTGGAACGCTCGGCTGAGAGATATGTCAAGGCGATCGCAGGCTAGAGTGCCCCTACTCCCGATCAGCGTGCGGGATCGATCCGGTACGGATATGCACGTCATCCGGGTTATCGCCGTCAGCGAAAGCTGCCGGACCGTCCACGCCAGCCGGCGTGGAAGATCATGCCATGATCGTCGAGCGCAGCTTCAATGCGAGATCGGGGCTATCCGAAGTCAGGCTGCCGATCCCCCGCCCCAGCCAATGGCGGAGGTTTGCCTCGTCGTTGACCGTCCAGACGCAGAGCCGTTCCAAAGGCAGCCGATTGCGGATCAGATCCCATTCGGCTTCCATAAGCTCGTGGTGAATGGCGATGATCTTCACCAGCTCATCCACCCGGTCGATGAAGGCGGCCAGCCCGCCCTGCCTTTCAGCCCAGGCAGCGTTGACGGAAACGAGACGCGAGATTTTCGGAGCATGATGGCGGCAATCCTCCAGGACCGAAAGGTCGAAGGAGATCAGGTAGGAGCGCTCCTCGATGCCGAAGCGGGCTAGCTCGCTTGCGACCCGCGCCGCAATATCCGGGTAAGGGGTTCCATTCCCGCCGACCTTGATTTCGACATGCAGGTCGATGGCGTCGTTCGGTGCAAGCACCTGCAGCACTTCGTCAAGGGTTGGAATGGCCTCATCCGTGCCTTTCAGCCGGGTCGCCTTGCGGCCCTCGATCGACAGATCCGGTACGGGACCGGCGCTCTCGGTAGTGCGTTCAAGGGTCGGATCGTGAATGACGACGAGCTCGCCGGCCAGCGTCAGATGGACATCGAATTCAACGGCGTCCACACCTAGCTGGGCAGCATTGCGAAAGCCGGTGAGCGAATTTTCGGGCCAGAGGTTGCGGGCGCCGCGATGGCCGGTAATCAGGGTCATGGAGCATGTTTCCTATCGGATCGTGGGATCGAGCTTGTCGCGCAGCCAATCGCCGACGAGCGAAATGGAGAGCGTTGTCAGCATGATGACGATGGCGGGCGCCAGCATGATCCAGGGCGCGCGCGTCAGATACTCCCGGCCGAAGCCGACCATGTTGCCAAGGCTGGTTTCCGGCGGCTGTACGCCGAGGCCGAGAAAGGACAGACCGCTTTCCATCAGGATGATTTCAGGGAAAGTCAGCGTCATGGAAACGATCAGCGTCGAGGCGACATTGGGAAGGATATGGCGCAGGTAAACCCGTGCCGGCGTCGCGCCGAGCTGCACCACCGCGGCGGCATAACCCTGAGCGCCAGCGGCGATGGCAAGCCCTCGCGCGATGCGCGCATAGCGCTCCCAACCGTAAAAACCCATGAGACATACGAGCAGCAGCATCGAGGAACCGAAGAAGGCGAGCACCGCCAGCGACATGATGAGGAAAGGCAGCGCCGCCTGGAAATCCGCGAGCATCAGGACCAGATGCTCCACGAAACCACGGAACTGCGCCGCCAGGAAGCCGAGCAGCGTGCCGAAGATCGCAGACAGCAGCGTCGCGCCGAAGGCGATCACAAGCGAGACCCGGATCGACTGAATGAGGCGCGAAAGCACATCGCGGCCGAGTTCGTCGGTGCCGAGCAGATGCCTGGCCCCGCCCGGCGCAGACAGCCGGCTGGTCAGATCCATGGCGGTGATGTTGAAGGGGCGGATATGATCGGCAAAAATTGCGGTCGCGACCATGGCCGCAAGCCATAGCAGGCAAAGAGCGACCGAAAACGGCACGTTGCGACGCAGGAAGGAAACGAGGCCGCCCTGCTTTCGGGAGACCGGCGTTTCGATAAGATCGGCAGTAGCCATCATATTCTCCTCAGTGTCGCGCCGCATGCGAGCGAAGGCGCGGGTCGAGCCAGCCATAGAGCAGGTCGACGACGAGATTCGACACGACCATGGCGGCGGCGATGATGAGCAGGATGCATTGAACGACGGCAAGGTCGCGGTTGCTGACCGAAACCACCAGCAGGCGTCCGATGCCCGGCCAGGAAAAGATCGATTCCACCACGACCGCGCCGGCAAGCAGCGAGCCGACCATGAAGCCGACGATGGTGACGATCGGCACCGCCGCATTCGGCAGGGCATGCTTCCAGACCACATCGCGCCATGTCAGCCCCTTGGCGGAAGCCGTGCGGATATAGGGCTGCCCCATGACCTCGATCATGGCGCTGCGCGAGAAACGCGCGAGGATGCCGATCCCGCCGATGCTCATGGTCAGCGTCGGCAGGATACCGTGCATCCAGGTGTCCTGTCCGCCCGAGGGCAGCCAGCCGAGAATGACGGAGAAGATCAGCACGAGCACCAGCCCCATGACGAAAGAGGGAATGGTAAAGCCGAGCACGGCGGCAAGGATGACGCCGCGGTCCGTGAAGCTCTGGCGATGCAAGGCGGCATAGACACCCGCCGGGATGCCGAGGACGAGCTTGAGAACAAGGGCTGGGATCGTCAGCTGCAGGGTTGCGGGCACGCGTTCCAGCACCAGATGCAGCGCCGAAGCCTTGTCGCGCATCGAGACGCCGAAATCGCCGGTGAAGATCGATTTGATATAGGCGATATATTGAACCCATACTGGCTGGTCGAGACCCCAGGACTTGCGGAAGGCATCGACCGCTTCCTGCGGCACATCAGGCCCGAGCATCACCAGGGCCGGATCGCCCGACATGCGCAGCACGACGAAAGCGAAGGTGATGACGGCCAGGATCGTCAGTGCGGCACGGAAGAGGCGGACGAGAACAAAGCGAATCATGATGGCCCCTATGCCGCGACCGGCGTGGTTTCACCCGTCACGACGTGACAGGCGGCAGTGCGACCATCGCCAATCTCGCGCAGTTCCGGTGCGGTGGAGCGGCATATGTCGCGCGCCAGCGGGCAGCGGGGATGGAAGGCGCAGCCGGATGGGCGGCTTGCGGGGTTTGGCGGCTCGCCTTGCAGGATGACGCGATCGCGCATCAGCTTGCCGGGCACGGGAATGCTCGAAACCAGCGCCCTGGTGTAAGGGTGCTGCGGCGAACGGAAGATGACGTCGGAAGAGGCCTCCTCCATGATGCGGCCGAGATACATGACGGCGACGCGGTCTGCGACGTTGCGCACCACCTTCAGATCGTGACTGATGAAGACCATGGCGATGCCGCTCTGCTCCTGCAGGTCCCGCATCATGTTGATGACCTGTGCCTGGATCGATACGTCGAGCGCCGAAACCGGCTCGTCGCACACCAGAAGCCTCGGTCGCGAGGCGAGCGCCCGGGCAATCACCGCGCGCTGCCGCTGACCGCCGGAAAGCTCATGGGGATAGCGCTCCGCCTGGTCGCCACGCAGCCCCACGGCGGCCATCAGCTCCGCCACGCGCATGGCATGATGTTCCTTCGGAATGAGCTTATGGATCTCGAGCGGCTCGGCGATCTGGGCGGCGATCGTCAGGCGGCGGTCGAGGGCTGCAAGCGGATCCTGGAAGACAAGCTGCATTTTCGCACGCAGTCTGCGCCACTCCGCGCTGCCGCGTTCGGGCATCGGCCGGCCTTCGAAATGAATTGCGCCTTCCTGAGCGTCATCGATCCCGAGGAGCATGCGCCCGAGCGTCGACTTGCCGGAGCCGGATTCGCCGACGATGCCGAGCGTCTCGCCGGGCGCGACCGCCAGCGACACGCCGTCGACGGCGCGCACCGAGCTTGGACGGCCGAAGAGGCCGCTGCGCATGCCATAGATGCGTACAAGGTTGTGAGCTTCGATGAGCGGGGTCATTGCAACAGGCCCTCCGGAATATCGGACCGGATCTCGGAAGCCCCTGCTGCCGGCACGGGCCGCAGACAGGCAAGCTTGCGTTCGTCTTCGAGCGTGACAAGCTGCGGCCGCTCGTTGCGGCAGTCCTCGACGGCACGCATACAGCGCGGCGAGAAGGAACAGCCCTTCGGCAGATGTTTCGGATTCGGCACGGTGCCGCGAATGGGGATCAGCCGCTCGCGGCCACCATCGATGCGGGGAATGGCGTCGAACAGGCCGCGCGTATAGGGATGCCGTGGTTCGGAGAAAAGCTGCTCGACACTGCCCTCCTCTACAATGCGCCCCGCATACATGACGCAGATGCGCTCGCACACCTGGCTGACGGCACCCAGATCATGGCTGATGAAGACGGTCGCCATGCCGGTCTCGGCGCGAAGCTCGATCAGCAGATCGAGGATCTGCGCCTGGATTGTAGCGTCGAGCGCCGTCGTCGGCTCGTCGGCAATCAGAAGATCGGGTTGGCCGGCAAGCGCCATGGCGATCATCAGGCGCTGGCACTGGCCGCCGGAAAACTCATGCGGATAGGAATCGAAGCGGCGACGCGCGTCGGGAATGCCGACCATATCCATCAGCCGTATCGCCTCCGCTCTTGCGGCCTCGCCGCACAGGCCGCGGTGGGCAGCGAGCGCCTCGGCAATCTGCCGGCCGATGCGCAGCACCGGATTGAGGGAGCTCGACGGATCTTGGAAGATCATGGCAATGCGCTTGCCACGCACGCTTTCGAGCACGGCACGCTGCCCGCCGATCAGCTCGCGGCCTTCGAGCTTGACGGAGCCGGCAACACCCGCCTTGGCGGGCAACAGGCCAAGTGCCGCCAGCCAGGTCACCGACTTGCCGCAGCCGGATTCGCCGACAAGGCCGAGCGCCTCACCCCTGCCGACATCGAGATCGATGCCGTGGAGAACCTGCACCCCGTCGAAGGCGACCGTCAGATCGCGCAGTTCCACAAGGCTGGAGCCGGTCGTGCCCATGTTTCATCCCCGCATTTCGTTCGAAGCAAAAGACGGCCCGCGGCGGGCTTGCACCGCCGCGGGCCGAAGCGATGAGCTGGTCAGATCGACCAGTTGGTGGAGCGGAAGTCCATGGCGAAAGCCGGAGCCGCCTTCCACTTCAGCGATGACTTCATGCCGGTGAAGACGGCATTCTGATGCAGGACCTGGTAGGCCGGGTCTTCGCGTTCGCAGATCTCGAGCATGCGGGCGACGGCCTTCTTGCGCAGCGCACGGTCGGTGGAGGTTTCCATGACGACGGAGAGCTTGTTCACCTCCTCGTTGCTCCAGTCCTTCTTCTGCTGGACTTCGCCGTTCGGGCCGAACTGCACGACCAGGGGCGTGATCGGGTCGTTGATGCTGTTGCCGGCCGACCAGTCGCGAACGCCCTTGACACCGGCCGGATCGTGGATTTGGGCCCAGTTTTCCTTCATTTGGATCTCGACGTTGATGCCGACCTGCTTCCACATCTCCACCATGATCTGGCCGTTGGCCGTCTGGTTGGTGTAGTAGTTGTTCAGCAGGCGGAACGGGATCGCATCGCCCTTGTAGTTCGCCTGCTTCAGAAGATCCTGGGCAAGCTTCGGATCATATTCCGGAACCTTCCAGCCTTCGACGAACATGTCGCTGGAACGGAAAGAATCGAACTGCAGACCGGCCGGGACGACGGTCTTTCCGCCCCAAAGCGCGTCGACGATCGCCTGACGATCGATGGCATGCGTCATGGCGCGACGCACCAGCGGGTTGGCAAGGACCGGATTCTGCACGTTGAAGACCGAAATGCGATGGTTCCAGATCATGGAGTTTTGAACTTCATAGCCCGGAGCAGCCTGGACCGTGGCAATCTGGTCCGGCGGCAGGTCGCAGGCGAAGTCGTATTCGCCCGAAAGCAGGCCATTGACGCGCGAGGCGACTTCGGGAACCTCGACGAAACGGATCTGCTCGAGCGGCGGGCGGCCGCCCCAGTATTGGTCGAAGGCGATCAGCGTCAGCGAAACGTCGGGCTTGAATTCGCCGACCATGTAGGGACCGGTGGTAATGGGCTTGCGAGCCCAATCGGCATAGGCGGCGGCCTCATCCCAGCTGCGGCGGTTGGCAATCTGACTGCCGAAGGAATACAGACGGCCTTCCATCGTCACGTCGGGCGTCGCATTGTGGAAACGAACCGTGTATTTATCGACGATCTCGACGCCGGCGAGCGCCGGCCACAGACGGCGGCCGATGCCGGGAATGGTGGCCGGCAATTCCTTGACGGTTGCGGGCTTGTGATCGTCTTCGAAGATCGTTTTGCCGCCTGCGGGCTCGGTATTGCCGAACAAGCGCTCGCGCGAGAAGGAGAAGGCGACATCTTCGGCGGTGAGTTCATCCCCATTGTGGAACTTGACGCCCTGGCGCAGCTTGAGTTCGAGCGTCCTGTCGTCGAGGCGCTTCCACTCGGTGGCAAGGCCCGGAACCGGCCCCTGGTTGCCCATCCAATCGCGCAGGATCAGGCCTTCCCAAAGGTTCGGGAAGAAGACGCGCTCGCCGACATTGGACTGCTCGTTCCATATGTCGAGCGTGTTGTTATTGGTGATCTTCTGGACCGCGATGGTGATGGACGGACGCTTGGCCTGGCTGAAAGCGAAGCGTGGCAGCATGAGCGTGCCGGCGGTTGCGCCGAGCAGGCCGAGCGCGCCGCGTCGATTGATCGAAAGCATCGGAAACTCCTCTTGTGATGACCCACGAGCCCCCCGGAGCCGCGCGGCCTTGCCTATTAAGATCGCTTGCATGTCGCCAGGTTGACGGCTTCATGAAGTTTCGGTTAACGCGCCCACCGCAGATGCGGTGAGGAGCGGTTTCGTCGCGCGAAATATCCGCGCGCCGAGATCATCTGGCGGCCGCATTCCTGGATGCAAAGGCGCCGGGCGCTCCGCTGAAAACGCGTAGGAAGCGACGGCGGACCTCTTCGTTCATGGAGACGCCGGCCTCTCGAAGCGCCCGAGCCAGCGTTCTGCCGGATATCGGCCCGCTGTCGATTGATGCCGTGTCGCAATCGGAAATCAGAAACTCTATCGTCATGCCGATGGCATTACGTTACATATGTTACACCTATGTGATGTTTGTAACTTTTGGGCATGTGGGCAGGCGAAATATGGAATTGCACGAGATGAAGATCCGGGCGGCATGGCTCTACCACGTGGAAGGCCTGACCCAGGCACAGATCGCGGAGCGGATGACCCTTACGCGCCGGCGGGTGAACGAGTTGCTCGCAGCCGCCGTGGAGGAAGGGATCGTCAGGGTGAGCTTCGCCTCCCCGCTCACCGCCAGCATCGAGCTCGAATCGCGCTTATGCGAGCGCTTCGGCCTCGAAGGCGCTGTCGTGGTTCCGACGCCGGCCGATTCGCGCCTGCTCCATCAGGCAATCGGCCGCGGCGCCGCGGCCTATCTGGGTCGGCTGATCCAGGCACGCCGGCCGCGCTCGATCGGCGTTGGCTGGGGCGCGACGCTGCGCGAAACGGTGAGCCATATGACACCCGCGAGCGAACCGCAGATCGAGGTGCGCTCGATGATGGGCGGGCTGGCGCGCGGCTCTGAAATCAACACGTTTGAAATCGTCCGAGGCTTCGCCCAGGTGCTGAAGGCGGAATGCCACTATTTTCTCGCTCCGATCTATGCGGAAAGTCCGCAATCGCGAGAAGCGATCATCTCCCAATCTGTCTTCGAAGGAATTTTCCGCAAGACCTGCGAAGTGGATATTTCCTTCCTGAGCGTCGGCGACATGACCCGGCAATCGCTCCAGGTGCGCTATGGGCTGCCGGCCGGCACGGATGTCGAAAGCCTTGCCATGGCCGGCGCAGTCGGAGATTTGCTCGGCCACTATCTCGACTCGAACGGCAATCCTGTCGACCATCCGCTGAACGGAAAGGTGATCGCCCCTGCTCTCGCCGATTATCGCGGCATACCCTGTCGCATCATCGCTTCCGGCGGCCTGCACAAGCAGGCGATCCTGCGCGCGGCGATCCGGGCCGGACTGGCGACGTCGCTCGTCACGGACGAGGAGAGCGCGAAGCTGTTATTGTCCGCCTGACGATATCGGGCAGCAAAAGCGTTCCTGGAACGACTTCAGACTTCCGGTGCCATTTGCCTGTCCTTGACCAGTCGCGCCGGCAAAGTGACGGTCACAGACAATCCACCGAGATCGGAGCGGGCGAGCGTCAGCTTGCCGTCATAGGCCTCGACCAGATCCTTGGCGATCGCAAGACCGAAGCCGGTTCCGGCGATGCTTTCATCCAGTCGCCGGCCGCGGCGGATGAAGGCGATCTCCGCATCCTCGGGCAGGCCGGGACCGTCATCCTCGATGAGCAACCTCACGCCTTCGAGTTCGGGCTGCAGCGACAGACGAACCTCGACCCTTCCCGCCGCCCATTTCCTGGCATTGTCGATCAGGTTGCCGGTAATATCGGCGAAATCCGCTTCGTCCACCGCCAGCCACATCTCGACGGGTGCCGTGAGCTCGAACTCGATCTCCCGGTCCGCCGACAGGCGCCGCATGACGGAGATGATCTTCTGCAGGTCTGCGCTGGCATCCATGACGCCCACCGTATGGGCTGCCGCCAGGCTCGCGCGGGTCTGCGCCAGCGTCCGCTTGATCTGCGCTTCCATACGGCTGACCTCCGCCTGGATTGCCGCGGCGCGCTCCGACATGCCCTCTTCCGAAAGCATCCGCGCCGTAGCCTCGAGAGCCGCCAGCGGAGTCTTGAGGCCATGCGCGAGATCGCCGGCGCGAGCGCGCGCCTGGGTCAGCTGCGTCTCGCGGGACGCCAGCAGACCGTTGAGATCGTCCACCAGGGGCTGGACCTCGCGCGGAAACTGGCCGGTGATCTTTCGTGCGGATCGCTCCTGGACCGCCATCAACGCCATGCGGAGATCGTTCAGCGGCCGCAATCCATAGCGCAGAAATACCACGACCGCCCCGATCAGGGCGACCGACAGCACGCCAAGGGAGGGTGCCATGGCATAGAAGAAGCGCCAGCGCGCCGGCGCAAGCTCGCTGTTGTCGAGCGCCATGACGATGTCGACGATCTGGTCACCGGTGGCCGAGGGGATCGAGATCGATCGTTCGACGGCGAGAAGATGGCTGCCGTTCGGCCCTTTCATATCCGTTGCCCGGCCGGCATCGCGGGGACGGGCACGCAGCCAGGGAAGGTTCTGCTCCCAGAGCGATTGCGAGCGCAGTTCGACGGTGCCGTTGCGCCCGACCTGCCAGTAGAAACCGCCATTCGGAATGCCGAAACGGGGATCCGTCGGCGTATCGTCGAGGAAGAGCTGATTGGAGGCATTGATATCGACCGCCGCCAGCAGAACGCGCAGTTCCTCGTCTATCTCGGAAAGTGCCAGCGCCCTCACCGCCAGTCCGGAAATGGCGTTGATGCCGACCCCGGCCAGAAAGGTTGCAACGATGATCGCCACCACGGAACCCAGCAGCAACCGCCCCCGCAGCGAGAACGGTGTCATGACGGCGGCGCCTCGCGCGGGATGATATAACCCTGACCCCGACGGGTCTCGATGACCGTCCCATCGAATTTGCGCCGCAGGCGCGCGACGACGACTTCGAGCGCGTTCGACAGCAGTTCCGTTTCCTCGTCATAGATACTGTCGGCGATCTGCGACCGCGACAGGACGGTACCCGCATTGTGCATCAAATAGGCCAGAAGCCGATATTCAAGAGCCGTGACCTGCACCGGCTGCCCGCGAAACGAAACCGTGCGCTGGCGCGTGTCGAGTTCCAGCACGCCATTGGAAAGAATGGGAGAGGATTGTCCGGCGGCGCGGCGCATCAGTGCGCGCACGCGGGCGAGAAGCTCCTCCATTCGGAAGGGCTTGGTCAAATAGTCGTCGGCCCCTGCATCCATGCCGTCGACCTTGTCGCGCCAGCCGTCACGGGCCGTCAATATGATGACAGGCATGCCGCGGCGCTCGGCACGCCAGCGTCGCAATACCGTCAGGCCGTCGAGCTTCGGCAGCCCAAGATCGAGAATCACAAGATCGAAATGCTCGATATCACCGCGATACCATGCCTCTTCGCCGTTGCTCACGGTCGAGACGACATAGTGCTGGTCTTCCAGGCAGCGGCGCATATCCGCCACGATGCTGGGCTCGTCCTCGGCTATGAGAATGCGCATCGTCAGCGTCTCTCGATCACGGCGAGCGTTGCACCGTCGAGCACGATATCGCCGCGCTTGCCGTCGGGTTTCAGCACGCGCACGGCATAGGCCTGATGGCCGGCGCGGCGAACCCGCTTGATTCGCAGCACCCGTCCCGGCATTTCGCGTGCAACGACGGCATAGATGTCGCGCAGTGGCCGCAGCGTACCGGCATCCTCCACCAGCACGCTGCTATGCGGACGGGCCGATGCCTCCATGCCTATGGAACTCAACGAAGCTGCCACCAGGAGAACGGACAGTCGGCGGGGCCTGCCGGCTCTTCGCTCGAATATGCGCAACGATATCAATCCTTCTTCACATGCTCGCAGGTCGCATCCTGCACCGGTAAACCATAACTTTCTCAACATTACAGTTCCCTGACAACCCCCGTAAGAGAGCTGCAAATTGGAGGGTGTATAAGCGCTGACAAATGGCACGCTGATCGTGCTGAGTTTCGTTCCGCAGAA
Organism: Martinezella tropici; assembly: GCF_003287875.1. Classification (GTDB taxonomy): domain Bacteria; phylum Pseudomonadota; class Alphaproteobacteria; order Rhizobiales; family Rhizobiaceae; genus Rhizobium; species Rhizobium tropici_C. The sequence goes on along the minus strand of NZ_QMKK01000061.1, from coordinate 320,986 downwards.
GTTACCATGACTATCCAGATTTCGTCGATTACTTCAAATGCCAGCCTCTCGGTTTCCTCAGGCGGCATCCGACCCGAGTTCGTCCGCAACGAGACGCTCGTAGACATCTTCAAGGCAACGGTCGCGGCCAGCCCGGACAAGACGGCACTGACCCTCATTGGAACCGACGAGGCGATGACCTATGCCGAACTCGACCGGCTCTCCGATGAAGCCGCGCGCGCGCTGAGCCGCCGCGGCATCGGTCCCGGCGATTTTGTCGGCCTGTGGTTCCAGCGCTCCCTCGAGCTCCACGTCGCGCTTCTGGCAATCCTCAAGGCGGGTGCTGCCTACATCCCCTTCGATGCCGCCGCCCCTGCGGATCGTCTCGCTGTCAGCCTTACCGACTGCGGCGCAAAATGGCTGCTGACGCACGAAGAGAAGGCCGCGCTTGCGCCCTCCTTCGATGGCCAGACGCTTCTCCTCAAGAGCCTGCTTTCCGAAGACAATGCGGACATCGTTCCGCGCGTTTCCACTCACGACGATCCCGCCTATGCGATCTATACCTCCGGCTCCACCGGCAAGCCGAAGGGGATCGTCATCACGCACCGGAACATCTGCCATTATCTGCGGGCAGGTAACGATGTGCTTGGGCTTGTCGAATCTGACGTCGTCCTTCAGCAGGCTTCGGTCGCCTTCGATCTTTCTCTGGAAGAAATATTCATCCCCTATATGGTCGGCGCGACCCTGAAGGTCGCGACATCGGAAGTCATGGCCGAGCTCGACAGGCTGGCCGACATCCTGGAAGCGGAAAAGATCACGGTCATCGATACCGTGCCGACCCTGCTCACCATGCTGGAGCGCGACGTCGAAAGCCTGCGCGTCATCATCGTCGGCGGCGAAGCCTGCCCGCCTGCGATCGTCAGCCGATTCTCCAAACCAGGCCGACGCCTGATCAACACCTACGGCCCCACCGAGACGACCGTCGTGGCGACCTTTGCCGAACTCGACCCGTCGCGGCCGATCACGATCGGCTGTCCGATCGCCAATACGACCGCCTATGTCGTCGACGAAAACCTGCAGCTTGTTCCGCGTGGCGATGCCGGCGAGCTGCTGATCGGCGGGCCGGGTGTCGCCGCCGGATACAGAAACCTGCCGCAGCTGACCGCCGCCAAATTCATAGCCAATCCCTTCGTGGCCCACGACGATCCGGTGCTTTACCGCAGCGGCGACGCCGTTTTGATGGATGAAGATGGTCAGCTCCATTTCCTCGGACGCATCGACGACCAGGTCAAGATTCGCGGTTATCGTATCGAGCTCGGCGAGATCGAGACCGTCGTCGGCGAGCTTCCGGACGTGAAGGCGGCCTCCGTCGTCGTGCACCGGCCGCCGGATGGCGAGGAAATGCTGGTCGCCCATGTCGTAACGGCTGGCAACAGCTTCGATCGGGAGAAGGCGCGCGCCGTACTGGCGGCCAAGCTGCCGCCCTACATGGTGCCCGCGGCCTGGCACAGCCACGTGTCGCTGCCACGGCTGCCCTCCGGCAAGATAGACCGCAAGACGCTTGCCGCCATCCCGCTGGTGAGCGATCAGGCGACACAAGCGCAGGAGCCGCCGCGCACATGGACCGAGGCGCAGCTGCTGAAGGCGGCGACCGAGGCGCTTCGCCTGCGCTCCATCAATTTCGAGGCGGATTTCTTCACCGAGCTCGGCGGCCATTCCATGCTGGCGGCCCGCTTCGTTTCCGAGGTCCGCAAGATCCCGCTGCTGGCGGGGATCGCATTGCGCGACGTCTATGCCGGCCGCACCCTGCGGGGCATCGCGGCGATCCTCGAGCAACGGACCGAGCGCGCCCCCGGGCAGGAACCCAAGAATTTCGAGCCGGTTCCCTGGCGTCGGCGCTTCTTCTGCGGCCTGGCGCAGGCCGCGGTGCTGCCCTTCATCGTCGCGCTCGCGACGCTGCAATGGATCGGCCTACTGCTCGCTTCGATCCTGCTGATCGACGACGGCGCGTCCCTCTGGAATGAGATTCTCATCCTCGGCGGCGTCTACCTCGCCCTCAATCTCGGCGAAAAGCTTGTCGTCGTTGCGCTTAAATGGCTCGTCATCGGCCGCACGCGCCCCGGCGTCTATCCGCTGTGGGGCAGCTATTATTTCCGCATCTGGCTGATGCAGCGCATCGTTCAGCTCACGGCTCCGAAATTCCTCAAGGGCTCGCCGCTCATCCGCCTCTACATGCGGGCATTGGGTGCCAAGGTCGGCCAGGATGCGATGATCGATGAGTTCGAAGAAGGCGCAATCGATCTCGTGCGCGTCGGCGCAAGATCCAGCCTCGGCGTCAAGATCAAGCTCGCCAATGTCGAAGTCATCGGCAATGAAATCCATGTCGGCACGATCGATATCGGCGACGGCGTGCAGATCGGCAATGGCTGCGTCATCGGCCACAATGTCAAGATCGGCGATGGCGCCGTCATCGGCGATCTGACGGCGATTGCCGCGGGCACGCATGTCGAAGCCCATACGCGCTGGGACGGTTCGCCTGCTCGCCAGACCGGCCATGCGGAACATGAGGAGATGCCGGCGCATCCGGAGTTGGGAATCGCCGGGCGCGTATTTCAGTTCGCCGCTTACTTCGTCGCCTATAATGTCAGCCTCGTCGTCGGCCTCCTGCCGATCTTCCCGGCCTTCTATCTGTTCTCCGCCGTGCAGCAGATGTTCTCTCCCGGCACTGACGAGCCTCTGTCCTGGGGAATGATCGCCGCGCTCTCCTGGCCGGCCGCCCTGCTGCTGATCATCGTGTCGATGGCTGTCGTCGTCGCGTTCCGATGGGTGCTGCTGCCCCGCGTCGTGCCGGGCCGCTACTCCATCTTCGGCAACCTCTATTTCCGCAAATGGATCGTCGGCTTGACCACCGAGGCCATGCTGGAAACCTTGAATTCGCTCTATGCCACGGTCTTCATGCGCAACTGGTACCGCCTGATGGGCGCCAAGATCGGCAAGGGCACGGAGATCTCCGCCAACTTCGCCGGTCGCTACGACCTCATCGAAATGGGCCGCGACAACTTCATCGGCGACGAAACCATCTTCGGCGACGAGGAAATCCAGAACGGCTGGATGGTGCTCAAGCGCCTGAAGACCGGCGACCGCTGCTTCTTCGGCAATTCCTCCGTCATCTCGCAGGGTGCCGTGATCGAGAGCGATTCACTCGTCGGTATCAAGACCCGCCTGCCCGACTCGCTGCATGTCAAGACGGGCGAAACCTGGTGCGGCAGCCCCGCCTTCCAGTTCCCGACGCGCGAGCGGCTGCAGGCTGCCGCCACGAGCACCTATGCGCCGCCTTTGCGCATGCGGCTCGTGCGCATCGCGTTCGAGGCCATGCACACGTCTCTGCCGACCGCCATCCTGATCGTCATGGCACTCGCGATGTCCGATCTGATGGCAAGCGCGATCGACGATGGCGCCTGGGGCAGGCTGTTCTGGACGCTGATGGCTTCCGGCCTGGCAACTTCGGGTATCCTGTATCTGGTTGCGGTCGCCTTCAAATGGACGCTCATCGGCACCTACAAGCCCATGAACCGGCCGATGTGGTCCTGGTGGGCGATGCGCACAGAGGCCGTCGCGGTCTTTTACGGCGGGCTCGCCAGCAAGATGCTGCTCGACTACCTGCGCGGCACGCCCTTCCTGCCCTGGCTGCTGCGCCCCTTCGGCGCGAAGATCGGCCGCGGCGCATGGCTCAACAGCACCGACATTTGCGAATTCGATTGCACTCATATCGGTGACCATGCCGTGCTCAACATGGGATCCTGCCCGCAGACGCATCTTTATGAAGACCGCATCATGAAAGTTGGCCGTATCATGATCGGCAACGGCGTCTCCGTCGGCTCGGGCAGCACGGTCCTCTACGAGGCCAATGTCGGAGATTTCGCCGAGATCGGCCTGTTGACCCTCGTCATGAAGGGCGAGGCCATCCCGGCAGGCACCTCATGGGTCGGCACGCCCGCCCAGGCCGTGCAAGCCGAGCAGGAGCCAGCGCCTGCGGTTCAAAAAGAGATCCTGCCCTCCGCGGCCGCGTGAGCGGCGCCATGACGGCTCCTCGGTTCGAGGTCGTCCTGCGAGTTGCGGATGCGGTCGCCGTCCTTGTCCGCCCGGCTCCAGACGGGCGGATGGAGCGCGACAGGGCGGCGCAAGCCGCTTTGAGAAGCGCAGCGCAACGGGACGATCTTGTCATCTATCGGCGGCCGAGCGATCGCCCGGCGCTGAATCCTCCCCTTCACGAACTCGGCGTTTCGCTTTCGCATCGGGCCGACCTGCTGCTGGCAGGCTTCTCGCCCGACGCCGCTGTCGGCGCTGATATCGAGATCGAGGATAACAATGGTTTCGACCCGATCGCCTTTGCCGCCGACCATTACTCCAAAGGTGAGGCAGCCATCATTGCCGGGCTCGATAGCGGCACGGCACGCGAGATCTGCTACCGCCTTTGGGTGATCAAAGAGGCGGCCTTGAAGATCGGCGGCCGCGGCATTTTCGATGGGCTGGACGAACCGGACCTGGCAAAGCATCTCGATCTCATTCGCATCGACGGCGCAAGCGTCAACCTTGAAGCCGGATCGCGACTGCCGCCGATTGCGGTGTCGGTCATCCGACTTGCCGGGCCTGCGGATCGGCCGATTTATTGCGCCCTTGCCCGTGATTTGACGCCGAAGGCGCAGATGGCCATTGCCTGACGCCCGATGGCTAGTCCGTCCGCTCTCATTGCGTGATCGGATACGTCCGATTGCTCCGCTTTCCGGAGCGCGATTGCGGATGATTGATTGAAACCTTATTCATCGATGGCTCTTGGCGCACGTAAAGGGAGAACTACATCTTCAACGACGGACGATGCAGCCGCATGACTCAAGAGGAACAGCGGTTGAAAGCCCACGCTCGCCATGTACGGAGAGTAACGGATGACGGTCACCGAACCACCGCCTATGTCCCGAACAGCGGCCATATCCTATGCGATCGGCTTGTCAATCGCCTTGCTCGCGCTCATTTTTCTGCCGGTCGGCCGCCTCGACTGGACGCCCGGATGGATCTTTATCCTCTTTTTCTTCACGGTCTACGGTGTAGCGGTCCTGGTTCTGAAACGGGTAAACCCGGCAATCTTCCGGGCTCGCAATCGCTTTCAGGCCGGCACCAAACGCTGGGATGTGATTCTCGTCTCGCTCATCTGCCTCGGCTTGGTCGCCGAAATTCCGGTAGCGACCTTGGATTCCGGCAGGATGTCGTGGTCGGCGATGCCGATCTCCGTCGTGATCCTCGGCTATATCCTGCTTGGCGCCGGCATCGCGCTTGGCACTTGGGCGCAAGCGGTCAATCGCTTCTTCGAGCCCGGCGTCCGTCTACAACGCGAGCGCGGCCAGCGCGTCATCAGCACCGGTCCCTATGCGTTTGTGCGCCATCCGGGTTATGTCAGCGCGATCATGGTGTTCGCCGGTCTGGCATTGGCGCTCGCCTCGTGGTGGGCCTTGATCCCGGCCGCCTGGGCAACCGCCCTACTGATCCTGCGCACGAGCTGGGAAGATGCCCTGCTGCATGCCGAACTCGAAGGCTATGCCGACTATGCCCGACGCGTCCGGTTTCGGCTCGCGCCCGGTCTTTGGTGAGGTTCATTTTCAGCGAATATCGGTACTGTCAGACCATAAGGACCGAAGCCCACCGGCCTTTCCCTTCAAGGGGTCGGTCGCGGGTACCCCAAGCTTTTCGATCCGGGCCTTCTGCTCCGCCGACGGTATTTCGCGACACAGGTCAGCCTCCTGATCCGGCGGATACCCGCCGATCACGAGGAAATCGCCGCTGGCCTCAAGGCGGCAATGTCCTGTTCCCGCTGGCAATAACAGCGCATCGCCGGCCTTGACCTCGATATCCTTGCCGCCCGGCCCGCCAATCATCAGTCGAGCCTGTCCTTCGGCGATACCCAGTATTTCGTGGGCGGTGGAGTGATAGTGATGAAAGTCGTAAACGCCATTTCGCCATAGTCCACCCCATCCGTTCGCCCGGAAGAGCTGCTCGAATCCTTCCGCCCGGTTCCGACCAGCAAGCGCCCCGCGGTAAACGATGACCGGAAAGCGCTGGTTGTTCGGCACCCATTCCCTTGGCTCGAGCCTGATTGCCTGCTCCATGTCTTTCTCCTCTCAGCCGCTTCATAACCGCACAGGACAATTCCGGTTCCACGAGAAAATTGGGAACGATCGTCCGCCGCTCCGGTTCGGACAGGGTATTCGATGAATTTCGAAAGGATAGATCATGCCTTCCATCAACTCCGCACATATTCTCATCCTTGCCACCGATGGCTATGAGCGGTCGGAGCTTCGCGTCCCCTTGGACGAACTTCAGAAGCGCGGCGCTAATGTAAAAGTCGCCTCCATCAAGGAGAGCAGCATAAAGAGCTGGGACAAGACCGATTGGGGCGACAGCGTCGACGTCGATCTGCTGGCAAGAGATGTCGACGTGAACCAGTTCGATGCGCTGGTGCTGCCAGGCGGCCAGATCAATCCCGATAAATTGCGCGTCGATGGTGACGCCATGCGTGTCGTCCGTGAATTCCTACGGTCCGGCAAGGTCGTTGCCGCCATCTGTCATGCGCCCTGGCTGCTGGTCGAAGCCGATGCATTGCGCGGCCGTCGGGCAACCTCCTACTGGTCCATCAAGACCGATGTCAAAAATGCCGGAGCCGATTGGCAGGATGAAAAAGTGGTGACCGATCAAGGCATCATCACATCGCGATCGCCTGAGGATCTGGACGCTTTCGTCGACAAAATCGTCGAGGAGGTGCAGGAGGGGCGCCACGAGCGGCGTGTGGCCTAGAACAAAAGCCTTCGAGACCCGGCAATCGCGGTCGGGTCTCTCCTCCACTGTCCCGGAACGACTTGTGACATAACGGTTTCGCCATCATTCGCATATTGACTGACGCGGCCTGCTTTGATCTTTTGGCCGAAATGGCAATGCCTGACATCCGGTCCTTGGAGGCTGGCGGATGTCCGGGAGGAACAGCAGGGCATGATGATGACGGCTGTGCGGGCGGTCAGCCTGAAACAGGTGGCGATTTCGTTTGAAATGGCCGACAAGACGCGGTTCGATGCCGTTGCGGCTACTGACCTGAATGTGGAAGCGCATGAATTCATGGCAATCGTCGGCCCGACAGGCTGCGGAAAGTCCACGCTTCTCAACGCGACTGCAGGACTTTTGGCGCCTGTATCCGGCACGGTCGAGGTCTTCGGCCAGCCGCTGAAATCGATCAACCGCCAGGCAGGCTATCTTTTCCAGCAGGATTCGCTGATGCCGTGGAAGACGGTGCTGGAGAATGTCGCGATCGGCCTTGAGATTACCGGTATCGGCCACGCGGAAGCAAGGAAGAGCGCGCGAGAATGGCTGGAGCGCGTCGGGCTTGCCGCGTTTGCGGACCGCTTTCCGCGTATGCTGTCGGGCGGCCAGCGTAAACGCGTCGGTCTGGCCCAGGTCCTGATCCGCAATCCGAAATTGCTCCTGATGGACGAGCCTTTCGGCCCACTCGACGCGCAGACCCGCCTGATCATGGGCGACCTCTTACTGAAGCTCTGGTCCGAAGACCGCAAGGCCGTCATGTTCGTCACGCACGACCTCGATGAGGCGATTGCCCTTGCCGACCGCGTCATCATCATGTCGGCGGGACCGAAATCCCGCATCATCGGCGATTTCAAGGTGCCGCTGGAACGGCCGCGCGAGATCGGCGAGATCAGGCACGATCCTGTCTTCATCCAGCTGCATCGCGATATATGGCGGGCATTGCGCGATGAGGTGATGACGGCCTACCGCCAGAGCAGCGGAGAGATCGCATGAACCGCACTCTCCTTCTTTCGCTGCAGATCCTTGTGGCCGTGGCCATCCTGGCTATCTGGCATCTCGCGACGAATACCGGCCTTTTCGGCAACCCGAAGACCATATCTTTCTTCTTCGCCGATCCGCTCAAGGTGGCGCAGCGCGTCATTCAGTGGTTTGCCAGCGGATCGATCTGGTATCATCTCTGGATCACGCTATCGGAATCGATCCTGGCCTTTCTGCTCGGCGCTTTCGGCGGCGTCGTCTTCGGCTTTTGGTTCGCCCGCAAACCTTTGATCGCGGCCATCTTTGACCCCTATGTGAAGGCGGCGAATGCGCTGCCCCGCGTCGTGCTCGCCCCGATCTTCGCGCTCTGGTTCGGCCTCGGCATCTGGTCCAAGGTCGCGCTCGGCATCACGCTTGTCTTCTTCATCGTCTTCTTCAATGTCTATCAGGGCGTAAAGGAAGTCAGCCAGCCGGTCCTGTCCAATGCCCGCATGCTTGGCATGAACGAGCGGCAGTTGCTGCGCCATGTCTACCTCCCCTCAGCGCTTTCCTGGGTATTTTCCAGCCTGCATACATCGGTGGGTTTTGCCGTGGTCGGCGCCGTTGTCGGCGAATATCTGGGCTCTGCCGCCGGGCTCGGCTATCTCATCCAGCAGGCCGAGGGTGTTTTTGACGTGACCGGCGTCTTTGCCGGCATGGCCGTGCTGACGGCTTTCGTCCTGATCGTGGATTGGGTGATGACTCTGGTCGAACGGCGCCTGCTGGCCTGGCGCGGCCAGTAGCGCCAAGGAAAATAGCGAAGTGGAGGAAAAAGCATGGAGCGCAGGACATTTCTGATCGGGACGGCGAGCTTCGGCATCGGCGCATCGCTTGCAGGCATAATGCCCGCCGTGGCACAGGATGCGAAACCGGAAAAGCCGGACCTGTTGATCGGCGTGGGCGGCAAGCCCCTGCTCTATTATCTGCCGCTGACGATCGCCGAGCGGAAAGGCTTCTTCAAGGAAGAGGGTCTCAACGTCACCATCAATGATTTCGCCGGCGGTTCGAAATCGTTGGAGGGCCTGATCGGCGGCTCCCTTGATGTCGTCGCCGGCGCTTACGAGCATACGATCCGCATGCAGAACAAGGGCCAGGATATCGTCGCGATCTGCAATCTCGGCCGCTTCCCGGGGATCGTCATTGCCGTGCGCAAGGATCTCGCCGGCGAGATCAAGTCCATGGCCGACATGAAGGGCCGCAAGATCGGCGTGACGGCGCCGGGTTCTTCTACGGCGCTGATGTTTCAATATGCCATGCTGAAGAACGGGCTGAAGACCGACGATGCATCGCTGATCGGCGTCGGCGGCGGGGCCGGCGCAGTGGCCGCGGTCAAGAGCGGTCAGATCGACGGCCTTTCCCATCTCGACCCGGTTATCGCACAATTGCAATATGACGGCGACATCACCGTGCTTCTGGATACACGCACCGAGGCCGGTACGCGTGCGCTTTTCGGTGGCCCGAACCCGGCCGCGACCGTCTATATCAAGCGTGAATTTGCTGAAGCCAACCCAATCACGACACAGCGGACGGTCAATGCCTTCATGAAGGCTTTGAAATGGATATCGACCGCCAACCCGGAGGACGTCGCGGGCGTCGTTCCAGAAGAATTTCTGCTCGGCAATCGCGACCTTTATATGCAGGCGTTCAAGAATTCCAAGGAAATGTATTCCCCGGACGGCATGGTCACGATGGAAGGCTATCATTCCATGATGGGTGTCCTGAAGACGCTCGATCCTGAACTTGCCAATGCCGACGTGCCGTTCGAAAAGACCTTCGACCCGACCTTCGCCAAGGCTGCGAAGATCTGAGCAAGGCATCCGGCGTGCTAACCTCCCGCCACGCTATTCCGCACGGCGGGAGGTTGAATGATGCCCGATGAGCCTGCTCTTCAGGCGTTGCCGGATCATCGACAAGTAATCCTTGCCCCCTCGCCGGAAGAGAGCGAAATTCGGCAGCGCTTTCCCATCATCCCGCAGAACCGGCATGAGGTGCCCCTCTGCACAGCATCGTGGGTGCCGATGGCAAGCTTTAATGGGAAAGCGACGGCGCCATCAAAGGATCTTCCCTGACGACGTCGATCAGAAAGTCGAGCACGGCCCTGATGCGCAACGGCAGGTTTCGCCGGGACGGGTAAACGACATTGATCGGCAATCGGCTCGGCGGAAAATCCGGCATGAGTCTTATCAGCCGACCCACCTCGATATCGGGCACGGCCAATATATGGGAAAGCACGGCAAGGCCGTTGCCGGCGAGTGCCGCGCGGTGGGCAGCGATGGAATTGCTGGCGATCAGGCGCGGCGCGACGCGCACGGCCACGTCCTCGGCACCATTGGAAAAGGACCATGACCTGCCGTCGCCGGCGCGCTTGTAGCAGATGCAATCATGGACGCTGATATCGTTAAGTGTTTTCGGAGCTTTTCGCCCTTCCAGATAGGAGGGCGCAGCGACGAGAAATGCCGTCGTCCAGCCGATCCGGCGGCACATCAGGCTGCAGTCCGCAACCACCCCGAGGCGCACCTCGAGATCGATCCCCTCCTCTACAAGGTCGGATGGCTCCTCGCGAAAGAGCAGTTCGACGGAGAGCCCCTGATGCTGTTCAAACAGCATCCCGAGGCGATCGCTTATGCAGAGCCCCAACGGCGTCGGTAGGGCAAGCCGCACTTTACCCGTCGCGGCCATACCGCCACGACAGGTCGTTTCACTGAGCGCTTCGACCGCCTCGATGACCTTGAGCGCCATCGGGATGATCTGCTCTCCCTCCGCCGTCAGGGCCAATGCATTCGTCGTGCGGTGCAGGAGACGCGTCTTGAGATGCGCTTCCAGTGCCGAAATCTGCCTGGAGACCGCCGGCTGCGTCACGCTGAGGTGAACCGCGGCCGCCGAGAAGGAGCCGGTTTCCACCACTCTCATGAACGTTTGCAGCGCACCTACGATGTCCATCCTCACCCCCATACTTTTGCGCATAAGCCTTATGTACCCAGCTTAATCGCGAAGGGCTTTACTGTCCAGCAATTACGGATATTTTTTATCCATAAGGATATTAAATGTCCTTAATAACGGAGATGACCTATGACGCAACGCGTGAACTATGCCCAGCAATCGCCGGCACTTTTCAAGAAATTGTCGGATCTCAGCATGGCTCTGAAAGACAGCGCCATCGACCAGAAGATTCATGATCTCGTGCAGATCCGCGCCTCGCAAATCAACGGCTGTGCCTTCTGCCTGGACATGCATGTGAAGGAAGCCAAGATCCACGGCGAGAGCGAGCTCCGGCTTTATCACATCGCCATATGGCGCGAATCCAATCTTTTCGTGCCGCGGGAACGCGCCGCCCTCGCCTGGACCGAAGCGGTGACGAAGCTGCCGGAAGGCGGCATTCCCGACGAGCTCTATGAGCGTGTGCGCGGCCAGCTTTCGGAGAGGGAGATTTCCGATCTGACTTTCGCGATCATGGTCATCAATGCCTGGAACCGCGCGAGCATCGCTTTCAAAGCCGTGCCGGGCTCGGCTGACAAGCTCTATGGCCTCGACAGGGCCGGCCTCAACTGAACCTTTCTCCCTGAGTGCCCACCAAACGATACGCGTCCGCATCGGCGGCGCGAAGACCACAATTGACAGGAGACGTACATGAACATGAATAACCCCGCAAAGCCCGTTAAATCAGGCGCCGACGAACTGGTCCCGTCGCGCTATGCTGTGCAGATCGGTGATATCGAGGTGCTCGTGATCAGCGACGGCGTGCTGCCGCTGCCGACCAAGATGCTGGGATACAATGCCGACCCGGCCGACCGCGCGGCCTGGCTGAACGATATGTTCCTGCCGCCGGACGCTTTCGACTGGGCGCTGAACGTGGTCGTGGTGCGCAGCGGCAAGCAGACGATCCTCGTCGACGCCGGCCTGGGGCTGGACCCGGAATTGAACCTGCCGCGGGCCGGGCAATTGATCAAGCGACTGGAAGCCGCCGGCATCGACCTTGGATCCGTTACCGACGTGGTGCTGACCCATATGCATATGGACCACGTTGGCGGGCTGCTCGTCGACGGAGTGAAGGAGCGGTTGCGTCCGGATCTCAGGATCCACGTGGCAACGGCAGAGGTCAAATTCTGGGAAGCGCCCGATTTCTCGCATGTGTCCATGCCACCCGGCTTCCCGGACGCGCTTCGGGCGGCCGCCAAGCAATTCAGAAAAGAGTACGACAGTCACCTCAGATTGTTCGATGATGAGTATGAGGTGGCGCCCGGCGTGGTCGTCTCCCGAACCGGCGGTCACACGCCTGGCCATAGCGTGGTCCGCGTGGCATCGGGCAAGGATCGGCTGATGTTTGCCGGCGATGCGGTGTTCGCGGTCGGCTTCGATCACCCCGACTGGTTCAACGGCTTCGAACATGATCCGGAAGAAGCTGCCCGCGTCCGCCTCCGTCTTTTGCGCGAGTTGGTGGAGACCGGTGAGCTTCTGGTGGCCACTCATATGCCGTTCCCCTCCGTCGGCCATGTGGCAGCCGACGGCGATCACTTCCGTTGGGTGCCGGTCTTCTGGGATTACTGACCGCCTGCTGCACCAGAGCCGAGCCGGCGCACGGCCTCTGAGGCCACGCCCCGGCTCAGCCGAGTGGATCTGCGGAACCGGTAGGGCCGGCCCGATCCTCGACCAATCATTCAGAAACGAATGAACAATGCGGTGCGCGAAGCGGCCGCACATGGAGAAGCACATGAAAATCGTCATCATCGGCGGAACCGGCCTGATCGGTTCGAAGACAGCCGACCGCCTTCGCAAGCAGGGCCATGAGGTTATCGCCGCCTCCCCCAATACGGGCGTCAATACGATCACCGGCGAGGGATTGGCCGAGGCACTTGCCGGCGCCTCCGTCGTCATCGACCTTGCAAACTCGCCCTCCTTCGAGGACAAGGCCGTGCTCGAATTCTTCGAGACCTCGGGCCGTAACCTGATGGCGGCGGAGAAGGCGGCCGGCATAAGGCACCACATCGCCCTTTCCATCATTGGCGTCGATCGACTGCCTGGCAGCGGCTACATGCGTGCCAAGGTTGCCCAGGAAAAGGTCATCAGAGAATCGGGCATCTCTTATACGATCGTTCACTCGACGCAGTTCATGGAATTCTTAGGCGGTATCGCCCAATCCGCCACCATCGGGAACGTTGTGCGGCTGCCGACGGCCTATGTGCAGCCGATCGCTTCGGACGACGTCGCCGACGCCATGGCCGCCGTCGCGACGGCGACCCCCATGAATGGCGTGATCGAAATCTCAGGCCCGGAACGGGTCCGGATGAACGAGTTCGTCGCCCGCTATCTGAAGGCCATGGGTGATGCGCGTAATGTCGAAGGGGATCCCGATGCGCGCTATTTCGGCACCAAGCTGGAGGACGGTTCGCTTGTCTCCGACAACAATCCCCGCATCGGCCATATCGCTTTCGAACAGTGGTTCGCGACCTCTGCACGCAAATGAATGAACAAGGTGCAGCGCCGCGGGTGCGGCACTGCGCAGCTCCCAAGAAAGGAATTCGAGATGATCAAGTCAATTCTCGGCCTCGCCCTGGCCGCCCTGCTGTCCACCACCGCCGTTGCATCCGCTGCAGGTGAGAAGGATGCCAAGGTCACGCTCGTCTACGAGCATGAACTGCCGAACGTTCCGGGCAAGAGCATCAAGGGCGTTCTGGTCGAATATGGTCCCGGCGGCTTCTCTTCGGGCCACACCCATCCGAACTCGGCCTTCATCTATGCGACCGTCCTGGAAGGGGCGATCCGCAGCCAGGTCAATGACGGTCCTGTCAAGGTCTACAAGGCAGGCGAGAACTTCTCCGAGATGCCGGGCGACCGCCACGGCGTCAGCGAGAATGCCAGCAAGACCAAGCGGGCCAAGCTCCTGGCTGTCTTCGTCGTCGACAGCAGCCAGACGGAACTGACCTTCCCGATCAAGAAGTAGCTGCGTTGAGGCGGATGCCGTCGGCATCCGCCCACGCCGCCTGAAGAAAATCATCGTCGGTGAGCCCGTCATGTTTGGCGAACATCATTCCCTTCCGCTCGTCCTGATCAATCTGCTCGGGCTGGCCGGCATCGTCATTTGGCATATCCAGGGACGCAGCCGTCCGACCGGGCGCCTGATCGTGCAAATCCTGTTCTTCACCGGCATGAGCCTCGTGCTCTGGCTGGCCGGAATTTCGCCCTATCGTCTCGACGACGCCGAGCTTCAGGAGGCGGGCATGCTGCTCGCCAAATCCGCAAGGGTTCTCTGGTGGCTCCATCTCGCATGGACGATGATCGGCTTCGTGCAGATCTATATCACGCTCAACCACAAGCCGCGGGAAGCCCACCTGCTGCAGGATCTGATTGTCGGTGTCGTCTATCTCGGCGTGGCTCTGGCGGTCATCGGCTTCGTCTTCGGCGCGCCGATCGGCCCTCTGGTTGCCACCTCCGGCGTGGTTGCCATCATCATAGGCCTGGCGCTGCAGAACACACTTGCCGATGTCTTTTCCGGGATCGCGCTCACGCTCGGCCGTGCTTACGTCATCGGCGACTGGATCCAGCTTGGCGACGGCACGGAAGGGCGCGTGGCCGAAACCAACTGGCGCTCGACCAATCTTTTGACCGGCGGGCACAATGTCGTCGTTCTGCCCAACAGTGTCCTTGCAAAACAGGGAATGACCAATCTCAGCCGTCCTGACGAAACGCACTGGATTGCACTTGCCGTGCATGTTGCCGCTACCCAGCCGCCGTCCATCATCGAGGAGCTCATGCTCGGCGTTCTACGGAGCTGCGAGCGAATCGTTAAAATTCCGCCGCCGTCCGTCGCACTCAAAGCGATCGATGCAGTCGCTATCGAGGTTGAGCTGCAGTTTTGCGTGGCAAGCCCGGCGAGCAGGATGTCCGCTAAAAATGAGGTCATCGATCTCGTCTATCGGCACTGCCAGACGAATGGCCTCTCATTGGCAATGCCCGGACAAAGCCTTTTCTGCCTGCCACCCAGCGAGGGTGCCGAGCCCACTGGGGCGATTGTCAGGCAGCTTTCAGCCGGCACGCTCTAGCACCCATTCGAAAGAGCTCTTCCAAAGCTCCGGCGCGACTTCCTGCGAGAGGATGCCAACGAGATCCGACAGTTTGACCCCGCGCAATTTTGCCCGCCAGGCTTCGTCGGCCTCCCACATGATACGCGCGACTGCGCATGGGCTGCTTTCGCAATGGTCCTTCGGCCGGCAGGGATTGTTGGCCCGGATATTGGTGCAGACAAAGGTACGCTGCCGGCCCTCGACGGCCTCGACGATCTCGAGAAAGGTCAGCTCGGCCGGTGGTTTCGCCAGCCGGTAGCCGCCCGACGGGCCGAGGGACGTATCGACAAGCCCAGCCTGCGACAGGCCTTGCAGAGCCTTGGAAAGATATTCCTTGGGAAGCCCATGGAATTCGGCCAGTGCTTTGGTGGAAAGATAGCGACCGTCGGGCAGACCGGCTAGAATGGCGCAGCAATGAAGCGCCCATTCGACTTGGCTTTTCAAGATCATGAATTTATTCCACGGGCCGATCTTCGCTGGCCCTATCAAGGACAAAAGATATCCTTATTTCGCCGAAGTGTAAACCGAATGCCGCGCATCGCTTGTGCAACCCGGACACATCTGCGTCGCTTGCCGCCAACGAGCAACAATCCGAATCTTCTCGCCGCAGGATTGCACGACCGGGAGCTTAGCTTGTCTCTGCTTTACGACGCGGACGTGACACAGCTATCGGCGTGTTGGGCCCAGTCTCAGACATGGCCGCTCAGGTCATCCATTTGCGGTGCTCGATGAAGCGTTCCGCCAGAAGGTCGATGAACAATCGCACCTTGGTCGGCAGATGGCTGCGGTTCGGATAGATCGCGCTGATCGTGAACTCCACGGCGCGATACTCGGGCATGACGCGCACGAGGCGCCCGGCGGCGACATCTTCGAAGACGATGAAGCTCGGGGCAAGGAAGATGCCGTGCCCACTGGCCAGGAGATAACGCAAAGTCTCGGCGCTGTTGGAGACGACATTGCCCGCGATCTTGACGCCTTGCTGCTTGCCATCGGCATCCTCGAAACGCCATTCGTCGCCATAGGGATAGTGCGTATATTGCAGGCAATTATGCGCGGCGAGATCGGCCGGCACCTTCGGCAAGGAATGCGTGTCGCGATATTCGGGCGAGCAGACGAGCATGTGGCGCCAGGGCGTAAGCTTGCGTGCGACCAGAGTCGAATCCTGGGCAGGCAGGGTGCGGATCATCAGATCGTAGCCCTCTTCGATCATGTCGATCGAGCGCTCGCCGACGTTGAAGTCGATCGAGATCGCCGGGTACTGAGTCATGAATTCGTTGATGACGGGAAGCAGGAAACGGACGATGGCGCCGCTGGTATAGATTTTCAGCGTACCGCGCGGCATGGTGCTGAGAGCGCCCGCCGTCCGATCGGCCTCCTCGAGATCGGCAAGGATCTGCGAGGAACGCTCATAATAATATTTGCCTGTCTCCGTCAGGCTGACCCTGCGCGTCGTGCGATTGAGGAGCCGCACGCCGAGACGATCTTCGAGGGATTGCACATGATTGCCCACCATGGTGACGGACATGTTGAGCCGGCGGGCGGCTGCGGAAAAGCCGCCGCAATCCACCACCCGGCCAAAGACTATCAGGCTGGTCAACCGATCCATATCGTCCTCGGATTATCCGCTGTGAGTTGATGATCCTTCCAGATTTGAGGAGATTATCAGAAGGATCGTTCGGACGCATCTTCATCGCATCAAAAAGGAGCCCATGCAAACGGGCTCGATGCTGAAGGAAACGGACCATGGTCGAACTACCCCGCAACGAGGCGTTCAGAAACGCGAGCCAGGCCGAGGCCGCACCAGCCGGCGAAGTGGCAAAGTCTCCAGCTGCCGAGGCGCCGCAAGGCCCGACCGTCGGCACACCTGCCACCGTCGCTGCTGCCAGGACAGGCCGCAAGCTGGTCAAGCGCGGCATGCTTGCCGCCGCGCTGCTGGCCGGCGTCGCCTTTGGCGCCGATTTCGGCTATCGCTACTGGACGGTCGGACGCTTCATCGAATCGACCGACGACGCCTATGTGAAGGCCGACTACACGACCATCGCACCGAAGGTCGCCGGCTACATCAAGGACGTGCTCGTCAACGACAACGACACGGTCAAGACCGGCCAGGTGCTTGCCCGCATCGACGACCGCGATTTCCAGGCGGCTCTTTCCCAGGCAAAGGCTGATCTCAAAGCCGCCGATGCGGCAATCGCCAATATCGACGCCCAGATCCTGCTGCAGCAATCGCTGATCGCGCAGGCCAAGGCAACGGTCGATTCTTCCAAGGCTTCCCTGGACTATGCAATCTCGGACGCAGCGCGATCGGCACGACTGATCACCAACGGCGTCGGCACCCAATCGCGTGCCGAAGAGACGCAATCTGCCAGCAAGCAGGCCGCCGCCGCCGTCGAACGCGATCAGGCTGCAGTCATTGCGGCCGAGAACAAGGTGCCGGTGCTGCAGACCCAGCGCGATCAGGCGGTCGCCCAGCGCGAGCGTGCCGCGGCCGCAGTTCAACAGGCGGAACTCAACCTGTCCTATACGAACATCGTCGCGGCCGTCGATGGCACGGTCGGCGCCCGCTCGATCCGCGTCGGACAATACGTCACCTCGGGCACGCAGCTGATGGCGGTGGTGCCGCTGCACTCCGTCTATGTCGTCGCGAATTTCAAGGAAACCCAGTTGACCTACGTGCGCCCCGGCCAATCGGTCGAGATCAAGGTCGACAGCTTCCCGGATGTGGCCATCAAGGGTCACGTCGACAGCCTCTCGCCGGCAAGCGGACTGGAATTCTCGCTGCTGCCGCCGGACAATGCGACGGGCAATTTCACCAAGATCGTCCAGCGCATCCCGGTGAAGATCGTCATCGATGACGAACACCTGGCAGGGTTGCTGCGCTCCGGCATGTCGGTCGAGCCTGAAATCGATACCAAGGCAGTGCAGACCTCGACGGCCAATGCCGAGAAATTATCCAGCGACGCCGGATAACCCTTCCCCTCCTTTGTCGATCATCTGCGCGACACCGTCATGAGATTGTTCCGGCATCAGCCGGATGGAGAAACATCGTGGCCACTCTTCAGATCGCCGCAAACAACAATTCCGCCATACCCGTGAACGCTGCCCTCGCGCCGGCTGCCCGGCCCGCCATGAGCCCTTTGCGCATGTGGACCGCGGTGATCGGCTCCACGCTTGGCGCTTTCATGGCCGTTCTCAACATCCAGATCGT
The DNA here is from genome assembly GCF_003287875.1 of Martinezella tropici. Lineage (GTDB taxonomy): Bacteria > Pseudomonadota > Alphaproteobacteria > Rhizobiales > Rhizobiaceae > Rhizobium > Rhizobium tropici_C. The sequence goes on along the minus strand of NZ_QMKK01000061.1, from coordinate 302,863 downwards.
CAATGCCTCGCTCGCCGACATCCAAGGCGCGATCGGCGCCGGAACCGACGATGGCGGCTGGATCTCGACCTCCTACCTGATCGCCGAGATCGTCGTCATTCCCCTTAGCGCCTGGCTGGCGCGCGTCTTTTCGGTCCGCAATTATCTGCTGACCAACGCCATCCTCTTTCTCGCCTTCTCGGTCGGCTGCGCTTTTGCTGCAAATCTGCAGCAGATGATCGTCCTGCGCGCCATACAGGGCTTTTCCGGCGGCGTGCTGATCCCCATGGCCTTTACCATCATCATCACGTTGCTGCCGAAGCCCAAGCAGCCGATGGGTCTTGCCCTCTTCGCCCTTTCCGCAACCTTCGCGCCGGCCATCGGCCCGACCATAGGCGGCTATCTCACCGAGAACTGGGGCTGGGAATACATCTTCTACGTCAATCTCGTGCCCGGCATGCTGATGGTCGGCATGCTCTGGGTCTCGCTCGACCGCGCCCCGATGAACCTTGCGCTGCTCGCCAAGGGCGACTGGCCCGGCATCATCACCATGGCGGTTGGCCTTGCGGCGCTGCAGACCGTGCTTGAAGAAGGCAACAAGGACGACTGGTTCGGCTCGCCGTTCATCGTCCGCCTCTCCGTCATCGCCGCGGCCTCCTTGACGCTCTTTCTCATCATCGAACTGCGCGCCGCCCATCCACTCCTCAACCTGCGTCTGCTGGCACGCCGCAATTTCGGCTTCGGCATCGTCGCCAATTTCCTGATGGGCGTCGCCCTCTATGGCTCGGTCTTCATCCTGCCCATCTATCTGACGCGCATCCAGGGCTATAATTCCGAGCAGATCGGCATGGTGCTTGCCTGGACCGGCATTCCGCAGCTCATCCTGATCCCGCTGGTGCCGCGGCTGATGAAGCGTGTCGACGCCCGGCTGCTGATCATCGTCGGCTTCGCGCTCTTTGCCGCTTCGAACTTCATGAATATCTACATGACAAGCAACTATGCCAGCGATCAGCTCTTCTGGCCGAACATCGTGCGTGCCATCGGCCAGGCACTCGCCTTCACGCCGCTGACGGCAATCGCCACCGCCGGCATCGAGCAGGAAAATGCCGGTTCCGCCTCGGCGCTCTTCAACATGATGCGCAATCTCGGCGGTGCGGTCGGCATTGCCGCGCTGCAGACCTTCCTGACCAAGCGCGAGCAGTTCCATTCCAACATCCTCACGAATTCGGTCTCGGTATTCGAAGAGGCTACCCGCGCCCGCGTTGCCAATCTGACGAATTACTTCATGAACCATGGTGTCAGCGACCAGGCGCTTGCCACGCACAAGGCGATCGTTGCCATCGCCGCCAGCCTTCGCAAGCAGGCCAACATCATGGCTTTCAGCGACACGTTCTTCCTGCTCGGCGTTGCGCTTGTCATTGCCCTCGTCGCCAGCCTGCTTCTCAAGAAACCCGGTCAGCTTTCCGGCGGCGGAGCGCACTGAGCGGTGCACCTCGAAGAGGAAGAAATAACCATGACCTTGCTGCACGACATGCCAAAAGCCACAACAGCAAACCCCAGAGCGACGCACGGCGGCATCAATATCGGGGCAATCCTGAGTCTCATCGAATGGCTGACCGGCGACGAATGCCACGCCCTCGACGAGGCAGGCCTTGTCGCAGGTCTTGGCCGCCGCCTGCAGGCGCTTGGCCTTCCCGTTGACCGGCTGACGCTGCACCTGACGACGCTGCATCCTGAGTTCATCGGCCGCACCTTTGCCTGGGCGCCGGGCGAGCCGGTCGAGATACATGATCGGGAGCATGGCGCGCGCCTCGCTTTGGCCAACACGCCGCTCGTGAAGGCGCAGGACATGCGCGAACTGCTGGTCGTCGGTCCGGGCGAGAGTCCGCATGGGCGCTGGCAGCATATCGACATCTTTTATGGCCGCGGACTGGTGCAGTTGATCGTGGCGCCGCTCTGCAATGCCGACGGGCCGATCAGCACCGCCGCCTTCGGCACGCGCCGCCCCGGTGGTTTCACATCGGCCGAACGGGACGTGATCGAGCGCATTCTGCCGGCGCTGCGCAATACCTGCGAGCTACGCGTTCTCAGGCAATGCGAACTCAGCCTTCTCGATACCTATATCGGCCCGATGACAGCAAGCCGGATCCTTGCCGGACATATCCGCCGCGGCGAGATCGAATCCATGGAGGCGGCGCTTCTGCTCTGCGATCTGCGCGGCTTCACCGAACTTTCCAACCGGCTGCCCGGCAGCACCGTCCTCGGTCTCCTGAACGCCTATTTCGATAAGGTGGTACCCGCAATTACCCGCGAGGGCGGCGAAGTGCTGAAATTCATGGGCGATGCCGTTCTCGCCTTCTTCCCTGGCGCCGATGCGGCCGGTGCCTGTGGGGCCGCCCTGGCTTCAGCGAAGACAATCCTCGATGAAATAGGCAGCTTCGAATATGATGGCATCCGCGCCAAGGTCGGCATCGCGCTGCATTATGGCGAGGTCAGCTACGGCAATGTCGGCTCCGGCAACCGGCTGGATTTCACCTTGATCGGCCCCGACGTCAATATCGTCAGCCGCATACAGAGTATCTGCAGCGAAAGGGGCGAAGCGCTCCTGACCTCGGCCCCCTTCCGGCAAAAGGCGGGGATCACCGACGCAATTTCGATCGGTCAGCAGCGCTTGAAGGGTTTCGGCGAAACGATGGAGCTTTTCGCGCTCACGCGCGCGGAGTGATCCCGTCTCAATCGAAGACAAGGATCGACGCGCGTTTTTGCATCCGCTCGACATTTCCGAAGGTCGCGGTAGTTGATCCCCATATCGGCAGCGGCGACGACGCCCTTCGGGCGACATAGTTGAAATCATTCAGCAAAAATCCCGTCGCACACTTGGCATAGGATTCCTGTGCAGTCCGCGAATCTCTACGGCAATTAATTTAAGTTATTGAAAATAATTGATAAATATTTCCGAGATCACGATAGACTTATGAAGGCCCGGCGCCCTGAGCATGGTTGACAGATGCGCCTGGGTCGCGATAGCCGATAGCATGGAGAATTGAATGAGCATTTTACCGAACGTCTTTTCTTCGCGCTTCGCCGCCCGAAGAGCATCCGCCGCGACCAGTCGATCGTCCGATGAATTTCGGTGGGTGACCTGGATCCTTGCGATATATTTCGCGGTGCAGGCCGTCGTGCGGATTTCTCTTTCGAGCTCGGTGCGAATAGACGAAGCGCAGCAATTCGTGGTCAACCAGTGGCTGGCGTGGGGATATGACGCGCAGCCGCCGCTTTACAATTGGATTCAATACGGAGTGTTTGACGTCTTCGGCACCAGCGTCGCATCGCTCGCCGTGCTGAAGAACATCCTGCTTTTCCTCGTCTATTTCGCCTATCACCAACTGGCGCGACTTCTTTTGGAGGACAAGCGCCTGGCCGCGGTCGCCACGCTGTCGCTTCTGACGATCCCCCAAATGTTCTGGCAGGCGCAGCGGGACCTGACGCACACTGTCGGCACGCTCCTCGCAGTGACCGCTTTCATCTATTTCGTCGTGAAGACCATTCGCAAGCCGACATTCACCTCCTACGCCATGATGGGCCTATGGGCAGGGCTTGGAATGCTCACGAAGTACAATTTCGTACTGATCATCGCGAGCGTCTTTGTTGCGGTCGTTTTTCATCCGCAAGGGCGCTCAAGGCTGCTGGACAAACGCTTTGTGATGACGCTGGCTTTGGCCATCCTCGTGTTCCTGCCGCATGCGGTGTGGATGCTGTCGAACATGGACCTGGTCCTCACCTCCACCGTCGCAACCATGTCGGAACAGGGACAAGGGGGGAAGCTTTCCGATATCGGCCATGGCGTTGTCGAACTGATCAAGACCAGCATCGTCATCATCGCGCCTACCGCCGCGATCTTCCTGATCGTCTTTCGCCGGCCGTTTCTGCAGTCGCTTCGGTTTAAAAGCGAATGGGTGAATTTCTTTGAAAGAATATTCCTGAGCACGGTGGCCATACTGTTCGCGCTGATCCTGGTTACGACGCTCACGGAATTTCGCGACCGCTGGCTTCTGCCCTTTCTGTTTCTGGTTCCGCTTTACTTCTGCCTGAAGCTTGAGGCCGCCGGCGCACAAAACCCGTCCGACATAAAGAAATCCTTTTATGTGCCTTTCGGCCTGATGATCGCCCTCCCCCTCATCCTGACGGCAGGCACGGTCTTTCCGAAGCTGTTCGATTCATATCAGCATTTGAACACGCCCTATGGCCCGTTTCTGAAGGAGACGATCGCCGCGGAAGGCAAGCAGCCGGTGGCGGTGGTGACGACAGCATGGCTCAAGGCGGGCAACATCCGCGCCAATATGCCGGATACGGCCGTAATATCCACGGCATATCCCGCATCCGATCTTGACCGCCAGGCTTTGGGGAACGGACCGATCTTGCTGGTCTGGAATGAGCGTGACGGACACGCTTCGTCCATGCCCGACGAGCTCAAGCGGTGGCTGACGGCGAAATTCGGCAACTCGATCACCTTGCCCGCGCAGAACGATGTCGCCATTCCGTATTACTATGGGAAAGATCCGGATCGGTTCCATTTCGGCTATGCGTGGTTCTACCCGGCCGCGGGCTAGGGAACGCGCCTGCCCCATTTCCCGGACCGGCGCCCAGGACACATAATCTCTCATGATTGCCGATGACCTCTTCGGTTCGGCATAGCCGGCCGCATCGCGAAGGCGATGACGCGTAAGCGCGGCATTGAGCCGCCGCGCATTGATTCTATGCTCGCCCTTCCCCCGCATGGCCCCGGACGACGTCACGCGGACACCCATGGCAATTTCTCCTGGCCACCGAAGCCTTTCTCCGATCCATCGGTGCGGCGTCGCACCGTCAACTCGGATGCACCTGCTAGATGCGCCGTTCCACGATCACCGCTGACGGATCGCCTGCCCGATATCGACGATTCCGATCTCTCGCATCTGAACGCCCGAATCGAGGGAAAAATCAGTATAGTTTGTAATAAAGACTTACTATTTGGCGGATTTTTGAGGAAAATAATATACATCTCGTATGTTTATATAGTATATCCTACAAATGTTCTTAAGGCAGACTTATTTATATTTATGGATTCTGATGTATTTTTGCATCTATGACGCTTTTATGTCGTTACTTACAGAAAAATCCGAAACTATTGTATTTCGATGCCGGCGCGGCCTCGCTAGTTTGCGTGCGCGGACATCCTGTGACGTTCCGCAAGAGGGAACAGCCGGATAGATGGAATGTGGCGGGTAGTCACCGACATCGTTCTGATCCGGCAAAGCGATTGGAGAAAAAATGAATATCAAGAGCCTTCTTCTCGGCTCCGCTGCTGCACTCGTAGCAGTTTCCGGTGCTCACGCGGCTGACGCTATCGTTGCTGCTGAGCCGGAGCCCCTGGAATACGTCCGCATCTGCGATGCATATGGCGCTGGCTACTTCTTCATCCCGGGCACGGAAACCTGCCTCAAGATCGGTGGTAAGGTTCGTACCGAAGGCAAGTGGTATGACGCTTATGACCCGGATGCACGCTATGGCACTCTCTGGCACACTCGTGCCGAGCTGCAGCTGCAGACGGCAACCGACACCGAATATGGTCCTCTGAAGACCAACACCGAACTGCGTTGGGACTGGAATGACGGCAACGCCACCTCCACCAACCTGCTGCACGCAAGCATCAGCCTCGGCGGCTTCACCATCGGTAAGGAAGACTCGCAGTTCAACGTCTTCACCGGTTATGCCGGCGACGTCATCAACGACGACGTGATCGGCGATGGCCCGTACGAACTGAACCAGATCACCTACAACTACGACGCCGGCAACGGTTTCACGGCTGTGATCTCGGTTGAAGACAGCAATTCGGGCCCGGGTGCTACCGGCGCCAATGGCGAAGACAGCTCCGACCACTATGCTCCGGACGTTGTCGCAGGTGTTGGCTACAAGGCCGGCGCATGGGGCTTCAAGGTCGTCGGCGGCTACGACTCGATCGTTGAAGAAGGCGCTATCAAGGCTCGCGTTGATGCCGACTTCGGCGTATTCGATGCCTTCGTCATGGGCGGCTGGAACACCGACGGCGACAAGCTGAACAAGTATGCCAATGGCGATTCGATCGGCCAGAGCTGGGGCGACTGGGCAGTTTGGGGTGGCGTTGGCGTACCGGTCAACGAAAAGCTGAAGTGGAACCTCCAGCTCGCCTACACCGACAACAAGACCTTCTCGGCAACCACGAACGTCAAGTGGAAGCCGGTCAAGAACCTGCTCATCGAGCCGGAAGTCACCTACACCAACTGGGATTCGATCAACGAAGACCAGTGGGCTGGCGTTCTCCGCTTCGAGCGTAGCTTCTAAGCCTATCCAGATCTAATCTGATCTGAAATAGACCTCCGATCAGAAAGGGAGGAAGGTTCGGTTTCCCTCCGGACCTTCTTTCTTTTTTGCATTCTGGAGATCATGATATTCCGGCTGGCTCTTCCGAAGCCGGCACCTTTCCCGGGCGCACGGGCGTGCTCAAAAAGGCAGCGGCATGGCCGCAAATTGATGCTTTCCACCGCCACCAACCTTGCCGTATCCGTTGAGCGACGACACGCTGGCGAGAGGATACGGCCATGGCGAAGCCCTTCTATTGGAATGAACTCAACACATATGATTTCGCCGATCTCTCGGCCGACACCACGATCGCGATCCTGCCGATTGCCTCGACGGAGCAGCACGGCCCGCATCTGCCGATCGCAACCGATGTTGCGATCGCTACGGGCATGCTGGCGGAACTGAAAGTCCAGCGCCCCGCCGATCTCGATTTCCTTGTGCTGCCGACGCAGGAAATCGGCAAGGCCAACGAACATATCTACGGTCCCGGCACGCTTTCGCTCAGCGCTGAGCTGTTGATACCGGTGTGGACCGCCATTGGCGCGAAGGTCGCAGAGGCCGGCATCCGCAAGATGGTTATCGTCAACTCCCATGGCGGCAATCTCGATATTATGGGCATCGTCGCGCGCGAGCTGCGCGTGCGTCATCGGATGGCCGTCGTCGCCACGCAGTGGAGCCGCTTCGGCACGCCTGACGGCATGATCGACGACCATGAGCAGCGCTTCGGCATTCATGGCGGCGATGTCGAAACCTCGCTCATGCTGCATTTCCGGCCCGAGCTCGTGCGGATGGACAAGGCTGAGAATTTCGCCTCCAGAGCGGAATGGATGAAGGAACATTCCAAATATCTGCAACCGCTGCCGCCGCATTCGCTCGCCTGGATCGCGCATGATCTCAATCCAAACGGCGTGGTCGGCAATGCCGCGGCCGGCACGGCCGAAAAGGGCGCGCTCATCTGCCGGCACCAGATCGCCGGCTTCATCGAGATGCTGCGCGACCTGCGCGACTATCCGCTCTCCAACCTCTATTCGAAATAGGTGTCCGAACGGCGGCGCTCGGAGGGCGCGATGATATGCCCCTTCGCGTGCAGCTCCTCCACCATTCCGGCAAGTTCCGCCAGCAGGTACTCGGCGAAAAGGCTGGTGGCGGCATCGAGCGGCGCACGCGTCCGGGCGAAAAGCTTCATCGGTTGGGGCCGTGAGTGGGGCTCGGCGATCGGCCGAAAGACCAGCTCCCCGCGGCGACACTCGGTGATAACGTCGAGCGGGTTGAGCAGCGTCAGCCCTGCCCCGCATTTCACCAGTTGCTTGAGCATTTCCGACGCATTGCTCTCCAGCACGGGCTCGACCTGCACGGAGAGACGTGCCAACGTCAGATTGATGATATCGCGCAGGCTGCTTCCAGGCTGCGCCAGCAGCAGCCGCTCCTCGACGACATCGGCGAGATTGATCGGCCCCGGTCCGATCAACGGGTGACCGGGAGGCAGCACGACACCGATCGGTATGTCGAAATTGCCGAGCGAGCGGATGCCGGGCGTTGCCGGTATGTTGAAGCCCAGTCCGATATCAACCTCTCCGGCGACTACCGGCGCCATGGTGGTGGAGCCGGCATCGTTGCGCAGCTGGATGAAGACCCTCGGATGTTCCAGGAGGAAGCGGGCGATGATCTCGGGCAGAGGTCCGGCGGCAAGGCCGACCGTCGCGACGATCCTGACCTTGCCGGCCTGCTGCATCTTGAGGCTGCGAATGCGCCCTTCCAGCCGCTCGTAATTCTTCAGCACCTCGCGGATATGCTCGATGCAGAGCTCGCCTGCCGCCGTCAGCCGCAAGCCACGCGGCAGACGCTCGAAGAGTGGCGCCCCCATTTCCTCCTCCAACGCGAGAATCTGCCGGTTGATCGCCGATGACGCCACGTTTAGCCGCGCCGCCGCCTTGCGGATCGAGCCGCAGCGGGCAATTTCATTGATGTAGAGAAGCCGTCTCGAATGCAGCATATGCGTTCCCATTGCTTAATTTTTGCCCAGGCCGCACAATTTAGGCACAGACCTGGGAAGAGATGCCGAAAAGGCATCAATGCGGACGAATTTTGATGCTTTTCAAAGCGCAAGGCAATCGCTCAAATGCAAGAAATGGGCCTCAACAATGACGTCCCATGGCAGATAAGGGGAACAGTCAGCCATGCATAATATATTGAAGATAAAAGCATTTTTCGCCGCCGTGGGTCTGGCCGCAGCAATCGTCTCGGCTGGACCCGCAAACGCACTCGATAAAGTCACCTACGGCACCAACTGGCTTGCCCAGGCCGAGCATGGCGGCTTCTATCAGGCCATTGCCGATGGCACATACAAAAAATATGGCCTCGACGTCACCATCGTTCAAGGCGGCCCCAATGCCGCCAATTCGGCTTTGCTGATTTCCGGCAAGCTTAATTTCTACATGGGCGGCCCGCAGCAAGAGATCGACGCGGTCAAGCAGGGCATTCCGATCGTCGATGTCGCGGCGATCTTCCAGAAGGACCCGCAAGTGCTGATCGCCCATCCGGATGCCGGCGTGGAGAAATTCGAGGATCTCGCCAAGCTGCCGACGCTATTCCTGAGCAAGGACGGCTATATCACCTATTTCGAGTGGATGAAGGCGAATTTCCCGGGCTTCAAGGACGAGCAGTTCAAGCCCTACAATTTTAGCCCGGCGCCCTTCCTCGCCGACAAGCAGTCGGCGCAGCAGGGATATGTCACCTCGGAACCCTATGAGATCGAGAAGCAGGCTGGCTGGAAGCCGAAAGTCTTCCTGATCGCCGATGCCGGCTATTCGCCCTATTCGACGATGATCACCGCGCAGAAGGCGCTGGTCGACAAGAATCCCGATCTCGTGCAACGTTTCGTCAATGCCTCGATCGAAGGCTGGTACAACTATCTCTACGGCGACAACAAGGCGGCCAACGAGCTGATCAAAAAGGACAATCCCGATATGACGGATGGCCAGATCGCCTATTCCATCGCCAAGATGAAGGACTATGGCATCGTTGAATCCGGTGACGCTCTCGACAAGGGCATCGGCTGCCTCACCGAGGCGCATTACAAGAAGTTCTTCGACGAGATGGTGCAGATCAAGATCTTCGATGCCGATATCGACTACAAGAAAGCTTTCGATACGCAGTTCGTCTGCAAGGGCGTCGGCATGTCGCTGAAGAAGTAAGCCTTGACACCTCCCCTTGAGGGGGGAGGTCGCCGTAAAGCGGCGGGTGGGGGTGATGTTCTCGGATTTGCAAAAGATCGCCCCACCCCGGAGCTTCGCTCCGATCCTCCCCTCGAGGGGAGGGTGGATCAACAAAGAGCCGAACAATGACACTATCGGAAACCATTGCGACAAATCGAACGGAGGCACGCAAGCGGCCGCTCGTCGTCATGGAGCAGGTCTCTAAGATCTTCTCGAACGGCACGTTGGCGCTGTCGGACATGTCGCTCCATGTGGAGAGCGGCGAATTCATAAGCCTGCTCGGACCTTCCGGCTGCGGCAAGTCGACGGCTTTGCGTATCATCGCCGGCCTCGGCGGTGCTTCCAGCGGCAGGATCGATTGGCCGAGTTCACGCATCAACGCGAAGGGCCTGCCGGAGGGCGATATCGGCTTCGTCTTCCAGGAACCGACGCTGCTCCCTTGGAAGACGGTGTTCGGCAACGTCCACCTGCCCCTGAAGCTAAGGGGAATTTCGAAAGTTGCCGCCCATGAACAGATCATGGAAACATTGGCGACGGTCGGCCTTCAGGACTTCGCCGATGCCTATCCGCGGGAGCTGTCCGGCGGCATGAAGATGCGGGTTTCGATCGCGCGTGCGCTGGTAACGAAACCGAAGCTGCTGCTGATGGACGAGCCCTTTGCCGCGCTCGATGAAATCACGCGCCAGAAGCTCAATGACGACGTGCTGCGCCTCTGGCAGACAACAGGCATCACCGTCATCTTCGTCACGCATTCCGTCTATGAATCCACCTATCTCTCCAACCGCATCGTCGTCATGAAGGCGCGGCCGGGCCGCGTCCACACCGACTTCCCCCTGCAAACCAGCGGCGAACGCGATCCGCTCTATCGCTCATCGGAAGAATACCGGGAGGTGTGCGAAAAAGTATCCCGTTCCCTGATCGAGGCCATCGGCTGGCCGGAGGCCCATTGATGAGCGACAGCACCAGCCTGCCCGCCATTCTTTCCGCTGAAACAATCAATGCGCCGGCTACCGCCGCCAGGCAGCGCAATCTAGAACGCGCGCTCGGCGTCGTCGTACCGATCGCGACCGTTCTCGTGCTTCTCATCCTCTGGCAGCTTCTCGTCGTCGGCACCGGCATTCCGCAATATATTCTGCCGAGCCCGATCGCCGTCGCCAAGGCGCTTGTCTCCGATTGGGGCATTCTCTGGCCGGCGCTGTGGGTGACGACCGAAATCACCTTCATATCCCTCGTCCTGGCGCTGATCGGCGGCGTCGGCTTCGCCATCTTCCTTGTGCAGTCCCGCTGGATCGAACTCGCCTTCTATCCGCTCGCCGTCATTCTTCAGGTGACGCCGATTGTCGCGATCGCACCGTTGATCCTGATCTATGCGCCGACACGCGAAGCAGCGCTTTTAATCTGCGGCTTCCTCGTCGCCTTTTTTCCAATCCTGTCCAACATGGTGCAGGGATTGAAAAGCGTCGACCATAATCTGCTTAATCTCTTTGATCTCTACGGTGCCTCGCGCTGGCAGGCCTTGCTGCATCTGAAGCTGCCGGCAGCCCAGCCCTATTTCATGACGGGCTTGAGGATCGGCGGTGGCCTGTCGCTGATCGCATCGGTCGTCGCGGAATTCGCCGCCGGCTCCGGCGGTCCGAATTCGGGCCTGGCGTTCCGCTTGCTCGAGGCGCAATACCGCCAGAACATGCCGCGGCTCTTCGCGGCACTGCTGCTTCTGTCGGCGCTCGGCGTCGCCATCTTCGCCTTCACCTCCTTCATCTCATGGCTGAGCCTGCATCGCTGGCATGAGAGCAGCCTCAAGCGGGAGAACTGATGTCCCACGCCTTCATGTCACCGCCGAATGCCGCTCGCTTCGTGCTGAGCAATGCTACCGTTCCCGCCGTGACGCTGTCCGGTTTTCCGGCACCCTCCAGTGAGGGCCTCGTCAAGGCCGATATCGTCGTTGCCGACGGCCTTATCAGCGATATCCGCGCGCCGGGTACAGCGCCGGTGGAATATGCCAAGGTCGATATGAGGGAGGGCATGGTCTGGCCGGCTTTCGCCGACATGCACACCCATCTCGACAAGGGCCACATATGGGAGCGCCGCTCCAACCCGGACGGTAGTTTCATGGGCGCGCTCGATGCCGTGCGCACCGACCGCGAAGCCAACTGGTCGGCCGATGATGTGCGCAAGCGCATGGAATTCTCGCTGCGCTCGGCTTACGCCCATGGCACAGGCTTGATCCGTACCCATCTGGATTCACTAGCGCCGCAACACCGCATTTCCTTCGAGGTTTTCGCCTCGGTTCGCGAAGCCTGGAAGGACAAGATCGCGCTGCAGGCCGTCGCTCTCTTTCCGCTCGACAGCATGGTGGACGATGCCTTCTTCGCCGATCTGCTTCGCGTCGTTCGCGACACCGGCGGCTTGATGGGCGGTGTCACTCAGATGAATCCGGACCTTGAGGGCCAGCTGGACAAACTGATCCGCGCAGCCGCCGACAACGGTCTCGACATTGATCTGCATGTCGATGAGACAGAAGACAGGGAGGTGCTGACGCTGAAGGCGATTGCCGAAGCCGTGCTTCGCAACGGCTTCACGGGCAAGGTCACAGCCGGCCATTGCTGCTCGCTTGCCCGGCAGGACGAGGATGTGGCAAGCGCCACCATCGAACTCGTCGCCAAGGCCGGGATCTCCATCGTCTCGCTGCCGATGTGCAACATGTATCTGCAGGACCGTCATGCCGGCCGCACACCGCGCTGGCGCGGTGTCACCCTTCTGCATGAGCTTGCCGCCGCCGGTGTTCCCACAGCCGTTGCCTCCGACAATACCCGCGATCCCTTCTATGCTTATGGCGATCTCGATCCAGTCGAAGTGTTCCGGGAAGCCGTGCGCATCCTGCATCTCGACCATCCGCTGGATACGGCCGCAAGGGTCATCACCACCTCGCCCGCTGAGATACTTGGCCGCCCGGATATCGGGCGGATCGCCGTCGGCAGCCCCGCCGATCTCGTGCTTTTCAGCGCCAGGCGATGGAGCGAATTCCTTTCCCGTCCGCAGTCCGACCGCGTCGTCCTTCGCAAGGGCAAGGTGATCGACCGCAGCCTGCCGGATTATCGTGAACTCGACAGCGTCATTGGAGCCTGACATGCCGGATTACCAGCGCATCAAGAAAGAACTCGAAGGCATCGCCGTCGAAGACAATCCGGCGCTCGTGCGCCAGAAGAGCCGCGACTTCTATTGGTATTCACCGATCCTGAAGGCCCAGCTCGACAATGTCACAGCCGATCTCGTCGTGACGCCGAAGACCGAGGAAGAGGTGATCCGCACTTTGAAGGTCGCCTACGCGCATGACGTACCCGTCACGCCGCGTGGCGCGGGCACCGGCAATTACGGCCAGGCGATGCCGCTTTCCGGCGGTATAGTGCTCAATCTCGCCGCGATGAACAGGATCAAGGAGATCCATCCCGGCCGCGTCGTCTGCGAGCCAGGGATCGTCATTGCCGAACTCGACCGCCAGACCAAGGCCCATTCGGGCCAGGAACTGCGCTTCCATCCTTCGACCGCGCAGACGGCGACGATCGGCGGCTTCATTGCCGGTGGCTCGGGCGGTGTCGGCTCGATCACCTGGGGCGGCCTGCGCGATCTGGGCAACATCCTGCGGCTGCGCGTCGTGACGATGGAAGCAGAACCCCGCACTCTCGATCTCACCGGTTGGGATCTGACCAAGGTCAGCCATGCCTACGGCACCAACGGCATCATCACCGAAATCGAGATGCCGCTGGCGCCGGCCTATGATTGGGTCGATGTGCTGGTCGGTTATGACGACTTCATGGATGCCGTGCGCTTCTCCGATGCGCTCGCCAAATGCAACGGCATTCTGGTCAAGGAGATCGCCCCGATCGCCGCTCCCATTCCGCACGAATATTTTACCCGCCACAAGCCCTATATCCGTCAGGGGCAATCGATCGTGGCGCTGATGATCGCGCCGCACTCGATGGATCCTTTCGTTGCCTTCACCATGCAGCAGAAGGGTGAAATCACCTTCCGCTCCGACAAGGTGGAGAGCATGAAGGGCATTCCGCATGCCTATGAACTCGCCTGGAACCACACGACGCTGCGCGCTATCAAGGTCGATCCGTCGATCACCTATCTGCAGGTGCAGTATCCGGGGCCGGACCACGTCGCCAAAGTCCAGAAGATGGTGGAGATTTTCGGCGACGAGGTGCCCGGTCATCTCGAATTCATCAAGTTCGACGGCCAGATCCAGTGCTCGGGCTTGCCGCTGGTGCGCTATACCTCAGAGGCGCGGCTTGAGGAGATCATTAGGATTCATCAGGACCACGGCTGCCCGATCTTCAACCCGCATCGCTATACGCTGGAGGAAGGCGGCATGAAGCAGACGGATGCCGTGCAGCTTGCCTTCAAGAAGGAAACAGACCCGAAGGGCCTGCTCAACCCTGGCAAGATGATTGCCTGGGACGATCCGAATTTCGATTTCAAATCCGGCAAGAATTACCTCTTCCCCGGCCTTGCAGCGCTGATGGAGGCCTCATGAAGGTTCTCGTCCTTCATTCCCATCCGGTCGAGGAAAGCTATGGCGCCGCGCTGCACCGGCAAACCATCGAGAGCCTGAAGGGCGCCGGCCACGAGGTCGACGATTGCAATCTTTATGCGGAAGGGTTCGATCCCGTACTGTCACGCCAAGACCGCGTGATCTATCATGACTATCCTGGCAATATCGAGGCGGTAAAATCCTATGTCGAGCGGTTGCAGCGCGCGGAAGCCTTAGTCATCGTCACGCCCGTCTGGAATTTCGGCTTTCCTGCGATCCTCAAGGGTTATTTCGACCGGGTCTGGCTGCCCGGCGTCTCCTTCGAACTCGTTGACGGCAAGGTGCGCTCAAAGCTGCAGCACATTCGCAAGCTTGGGGCGGTGCTGACCTATGGCGCCGACCCGTTCCGCGCCTTCATCGCCGGCAACCCTCCGAAGAAGATCGTCAAGCGTGTCCTGCGCGCCCAGATCAAGCCCTTCGCCCCGGTCGTTTTCCTTGCCCATTACGACATGAACCGCTCGACCGACGAGACGAGAGGGCTTTTCCTTGACAAGGTAAAGCGGGAAATGGCGCGCTTCTGAGATTGAGCGCGCTTGTTATAGCCGATCTCTAAGCATATCCGCGGTGACGTTCCGGCCACGCCGGAAAACACCCAAAATCGCTACCTGATCGCGTTCAACGACGAAAGCAATCGACGTTGTGCGGCGGTAGCCGATAACACGAAGCCCCGGCACCGGCCCTTCGTGAACGGTCCCGCGCTCCGCAAACGTTGCAAGCCCTCAATAAGCTCATAAATACCGCCGACACTAATTGCCGGCAATCACTGGCCGAAATTGGCAGCCACGTCGTCAAAAATCTGGTCAAGCTCTGCCGGCGTGGATGACTTCGTTACAGTCATGGTAACGGCCAGATTCAAGCTGGCGCTGGATGAACTGCTCGTCGTGATCGGTCAAGGCTTGGCGGTTGCGCATTGTGGTCTCCTTACCCTGATTGTGGGGTGGGAACCGGATTTCTGCAATGGTTTTGCGGCACCGGCAAACCATCGAGGAGATCGATACGTTATCCCGCTTCGCGCCGCGTTCAGATGCGACATCAAATCATCGACCCGGCGGTGATACCGCCGAGGCGATTTTCCACGCCGACATCTGCCACATTGAACTGATTGCTCATCACTCACATGGCCAGCGCATAGGACGCCTGCTCTAGCCGCAGATGCTCGAGCATCCGTGCGATCCCTTCCTCCAGGCTGATCGACGGAGTTAATCCGTAGGAGCGTTGCAGGGCCGTATCGCCGCAGCGGTAGAAGACGCCTTCCGGGTGGCTCGATCGTCCGATGACGGCAGGTTGCCAACCGATCTGCTGGCTGATGGTCTCGGCCAATTGGATGAAGGAGGTGGCGATGCCGGTTGATAGATTGAGGCTCGCACCATCGGGGAGCAATTCCCGCGTCTGCCAGATGAATTCGATGCAGTCGGAAATGTGGATGAAATCGCGGCACTGACGGCCGGAGCCCCAGACGTAGACTTCCGCCGCGCCCTTTTCCGCCAGCAGCCGGCGACAGATCGCCGGGAAAGGATAGGCGAGATCCTGATCTTCGCCATAGCCGCTGAACGGTCTATAGGCGATGGCTCGCCGGCCATAGCGCTCGACATAGAGTTTCATCAGATATTCGCCGGTGAGTTTCGCCCATCCATAGCTGAGATCGGGCACGCCGACGGCGGCGTCGAAATTGATCATGTCCTCCGCCAGCAGCCGATGATTGTCGACGGTCTGCAGCGAGACCGGATAGGCTGCGCTGGAGCTGAAGAATATCACCGAACCCGGCTTGGCCCGCGACGCCCACTGCCATAGTTCCGCATCGACCGACAGATCCTCGGCGACATCGAGTGCCCGCGTTTCCAGCGTCACCCGGCCGCCGACCAGCGCCGCCAGATGGAAGACATAGTCAAAATGCTCAGGCGCGCGCGTGAAGAACGTGCGGCAGTCTTCCTCATGGAAACTGAAGCGCGAACGCGTAAAGCGCTGCCATAGATCAGGATGAAGCGCCCCTGTTCCCGTAACCAGTGAATCGACGCAGACGACATCCAATCCCTCGGCAAGAAGTCGCTGGATCAGATGTCGGCCGACGAAGCCACAACCGCCTGTCACCAAAGCGCGCATTATTGTTCCCCCCAACCTAATGTTCCGAAAAGCTGCCCCGCCCCATGTAGATATCCACCATGCGGCGTCCCCATTCCGCTCTGCTCGGTGCGATATGCTGGCCGAGGGCCAATGCTCCTTCGCTTAACCGCCGCATCAGGTGGTCGTCATCGGTCTGTGCCAATTTCTCCGCCAGCGACGCGGCATCGCCACTTGTGAAAACCAGACCCGCGCCATGCTTTTCGACCTCTTCTGCGATCAGCGCATTGCTGCTGACGATGACCGGGATACCGGACATCAAAGCCTCGGCGGCAACCAGGCCGTAAGGCTCGGGCATGCGCGACGGCATGACGAAAACACGCGCTTCGCCGGCAATCCTCGCAACCTCTTCATCGCTCAGCCAGCCGGGCACGAAGCAATGCGGCAGCGCGCGCTGCATTTCCTCAAGCAACGGCCCCCGCCCGATGAG
Source organism: Martinezella tropici (assembly GCF_003287875.1). GTDB lineage: Bacteria > Pseudomonadota > Alphaproteobacteria > Rhizobiales > Rhizobiaceae > Rhizobium > Rhizobium tropici_C. Next base: position 286,149 of record NZ_QMKK01000061.1, on the reverse strand, counting down.
CGTCGCGGTCCTGCCGGTCTGATTAAGGGCGTCCGCCAGCGTCCGCACACCTTTTTCCCAGCACATGCGGCCGAGAAAGACGGTGCGGCGGTTGCGCCACGCCTCCACCGGCGTCCGCGTCAACGGCTCGGTCGGCGTGCGCAATGTCGTGAAGTGCTGCAAAGGGCCGGAGCGCAGATGCGCCTCCATGTTTTCATGGGCGAGCACAATGCCGACGCGGCTCCAGAATTCCTCGCCAACACCCCGCTGTGTCAGGGTGCGGCGGAAACGCCAAAGCTTATGGAAATAATTGCGCTTGTCGCAATTGGTCGTGAGACACGCGGCAGACAGTGGCTTGATATCGCAAACGTCGCCGCTGTGGAAATTGATGAGCCCGCCGTTCGGACAGCTCAGGAAGAAGTCATGCGCCGTGACGATGACTTTGACCTCGTGTTTGGCAAGTGCATAAAAGATCGACGGCGACAGGATCTGGGACCAGCCATGCACGTGGACGACGGTCTCCTCATCCGACTCCCGAAGCAAACCCTCCATCGCCTCATGAGCGCGCCGATTGTAGTTTTTCGCGAGGATATCCCCGAACGCCGGACCTTCTCGAAGGGGTCGTTCGCCAAGCGCAACCGTGCGGATACCGGCGAACCGCGGCTTGAGACCTTCCCCGTCATCGCCGACCAGTATGGCGCAGGTCAGGCCCGCATCCCGGCTTGCATCGAGACATTGCAACGCCACCTTGGTGGCGCCACCGCGAACTGTCGAGACATCATTGACAAGGATGAGACGCATGAGATCGGCAACTCGTCCGCTTGTGTTATCCGGGTTGAACGAAGAAACCGCCCTCTCACGTTCACGCCCGCTACATAAAGCGCCCTAACACAATGACTTTTCAATTCATCCATTCGCACGAGGACATCCCGCTTTCAGATTGAATCCACAGGATTTCGTCACTTGAAAGGACAGAAGCGCCGCTCGCGCGCTTACCGTTACGCTCGGCTCCGCTGATTCTATATGTCTACGAAATCAAGGCGCTGGTGAACGGGATTTGCGCAATCGCTCGATAGCGGTTGCGCGCATCACAATATTCGTCACCAGCTCCTAGTGGACGCTGGGAATCTTCACGACCGCGGCGAAATCTTCCGCCACCAGTTCGCTGATTGCGATCAGGACCTCCTCGGCCGTGAAGCCGGCGGCGATCGTATCGTCTATCAAATCCCGCAGATCGGGCTCGATGACGTCACGGCAATCTTCGAGCCGCTCATCGGAGACCGTGATATTATTCAATTCTTCCATCTCGCGCCCTCTTCAAAAGATATTCGCGGCCGGCTCGATGCACCGGCCGCCGTTGAGCTGTTATCGAGCCGAAGCCCGGCGCTTGGCAGTCGGCAAGAGCCCCTCGCGTTGCAGCTTCTTGCGCACAGCCTTGCGCTGCCGGGCAACCGCCTGTGCTTTTTCGCGAACCCGGCGCTCGGAAGGCTTTTCATAGGCGCGACGCTCCCTCATTTCCCGAAAGAGACCTTCCCGCTGCATCTTCCTCTTCAAGGCACGCATGGCCTGTTCGACATTGTTGTCTCTGACGATGACCTGCATCTTCTTTCTCCTTGTTGTCGTTGTTGAATTCAGCCGAGCTGATCGGCAATGATGGCCTGAAGCTCCTGCCTCGTGAGAAGACAGGGATATGGCTTCCAGTTCGTGTCCGGCCGTTTGACGGCTTCGCCGCGCTCGCGCGGCTTTACCGCCGCCGGCACGGCGGCAGTGTTTTGCATGTTCAATCGAAATCCCTGGCCGCCCGAGGCGGCGAAATGGCTCGGCAGCGCTTGACGCGCAAAATTATCGACGTCCTTGAAACGTCTGCCACAGCCGTGTGTGAAATTTGGGTGATGGCCAAAAGATAGGAAGCGCTCTGTCATATTACAAGGCAGCCGCGCGCACAGCTGGAAAACGGGATGTTGTGCCATCCTATATGGGTTTAGATGCTACCGAGCGCGCGGAAGAGACTAACCCAGAGGATTCGGGCCAGTGAAATGGATCTTACATTCTCCCCGCGATCTGCTTAGCTGGAGCATCGGTTTGGTGGTAAACTTCCTACCAGAAAGCGGATGAGGACAGCCATGTCTAATGTCTCAAAGGTCAGCATTGCAGTAACGCCGCAGCAAGCTGAGCTTTTACGCGATGCGGTCGAAAGTGGTGCATATGCCAGTAGCAGCGAAATTGTCCGCGAAGCCATGCGTGACTGGTCTGCGAAATGGGCTAGCCGGAAGAACGATATTCAGCATCTGCGCGAATTGTGGGCGCAGGGTAAAGCCAGCGGCGCGCCGCAAGCTGTTGATTTCGACGCAACCCGCGAAAAAACCCGGCAGAAATTAAACGCCGCTCGCGGTCATGGCGGTTAAGCTCGCTCGGTCGCCTCAAGCCGAGGACGACGTTATCAGTATTATGTCGAGATAGGTCTTCACCAACCACAAGCTGCTGAACGCTATTATGAGCAGTTTAGGCAGAAAGTCGGCCTTTTGGCCGATGCTCGATATCCCTGTTCGAAGATGAGAACGACGCACAATCTAGCGGGATAGCCGAGGATTTATCTGCCAAAGCAGTAATTGGCTGTGTCGACAATAATCTGACGGGCCGAAGAAGACGATCTCAGGCCCAGCTCGGACATGACCCGGCGTATATGGATTGCCGTCAGCACCATATGCCACTATCTTTGAGCCCAGGCACATTTACTACAAAGGAGGTTGCCTATGCCATCGCGGGACGCCTGATCCAGCAATACCAAGACTTCTGTCTTTCCAAAGACATCGACTTCACACGTATAGAATCCGTACGGCCGCACGACAATACCACGCTTTTCTGCAGCGCTGGGATGCAGCAGTACAAACAACTCTTCTCCGATCCCTCCCACATTGGAACCGTTGCCAACGTTCAGGCCTGCCTGCGAATGGGCGATCTCGACGAAATCGGGGACGGGACGCATTTCCTTCATTTCACGATGCTCGGTCTCTTCTCCTTCCGAGAAATGAGCGTCGGTGACGCGATCGATTTCTGGATCGAGTTTCTCGGCTCGATTGGCCTGGTGCCAGACCATGTCACGATCCATTCGGACCGCCTGGAGGAATGGTCGCCGCTTTATCGAGACCGTATCCCCATCGTACCGGATGACGGATGCATATGGAGCGATGGCAGCGTCAGCGGTTACTGCACCGAGTTCTACAAGAACGGCATTGAGATCGGGAATATCGTCAATCCGCTCGGGACCTGTATCGACGTCGGGTTTGGTGCCGAACGCCTTGACATGATCTTGAACGGCACGCCGCCCAGCGATGCGCTCAGCACGCTAAGCGACACCGTCATGAAGATCGTCGAGAGCGGCTATCGACCGGGAAGCAAGGAGCAAGGATATGTATTGCGAAAACTCCTTCGTCGCATCCATGTGCTCGGCGGAAAACTCGACCATCCTTATTTCGAGCAGGAAGTTGAGCGCCAGGAGCGACTACACTCCAAATATCTGCGCCTTCGCGACAAATATCCTGAGATGAGTCCGGAATGGTGGTTCGATACGCATGGGATCGATCTTTCCGACATGCAGGCAAGGAGGTCGAGCTAGTCTGATCGTTAAGAAAGCGGCGACGGAGCGCGCGGACGGTTTCATCGCCGCTCCATCGCCTCCCGCCGCTGACCAACTACAGGCTGCGCCGCACCCAGCGGAAATGGTCGGAAGAAAAGCCGCCAATTGGTAGGATCATTTAGACGCGCTTGTATTGCCAGCACTGGTTGCTTTGAGATAGACCCGTTCCATCTCACCCGTGTTCAGATTCTCCGGAGCATCCGAAATGCGCCTTCAACCGCAGCAGCGAATTTATGTCTGCTTTTTCCTCTTTGCGGTATCGATGGGCGCATTGCTGTCGCGCCTTCCCGATCTGCAGGACGCCTTGCAGATCGACAAATCCGAGCTCGGCCTGACGTTGATCGGTGCGGCCATCGGCGCATTGATATCGCTGACATTGGCGTCACCGGTCGTAGCGCGCCTTGGCGCGCGCAAAACCGCGTTCGTTACCGTGCTCGGGACATCGGCGATGCTCGCGCTCGTGCCATGGATGGGTGCGGCGCCTCTGGTCTTTGCCGTGCTGTTTTGCGAAGGCTTGCTGGCGGGCGCTCTCGAAATCAATCTTAACGTCGAAATCGATCGCATCGAGGCCCAGCTCGGCCGGGGTGTGATGAACAGGGCGCATGGCTTCTGGAGCCTCGGCTTTTTCGTCACCGCTCTCGTATCCTCCGCGGTCCGTCAAGCAGGCGTGCCGATGCAGCTGCATCTTGCCCTGACATTCGCCTTTGTCCTCATCGTCGGCTTCATCACGATCGCCGGTATGCGAAATGCCCCCGCACGCGCGACGCATGACCATGCAGACGAAGGCCATATCGCACTGCCAACGCTTGGCCTGCTGCCTCTTTGCGTGATCGGGATCGCGGCATTCCTGGTCGAGGGCGCCGGCATCGACTGGTCGGCGATCTACATGCGCGGCGTCTTTCACGCCGAGCCGTTCATCGGGGGGCTCGGCCTGACGCTGTTCACCTTTTTCATGGCATTGGCGAGATTGTTCGCCGACCCGTTTGTCGATCGCTACGGCTCCAGGGCCGTTGCGCTCTTCCTGCTGCTTCTGTCGACCGCCGGGCTTTGCGCCGTCTGGCTTGCCCCGCATCCCAATGTGGCTCTCGTGGGATTTGCCTTCATGGGCGCCGGCTGCAGCGCGGTCTATCCGCTGGCGGTTTCAGCCGCCGCACAGCGCACCGATCGTCCGGCACATGTCAATGTTGCCGCTCTCGGGCAAATGTCGTTCGTCGTCTTTTTCCTGGCTCCGCCGTTGCTTGGATTCGTCGCCGAACAGGCGGGCATTCGCACGGCCTATCTCGTGTGCATCCCCGTCATCCTTGCCGCCCTGATGGGTGTCGGTTCGCTCTCGGCGCGCCGCAGCGCTTTTGCGACCTCTTGAAACTCGCGGGTCAAATCAGGCATCGGCTTCACAAGTTCGACCTGCGAAGCCGGCTGTCTGTCGAGGGGATACGCCATACCGCTTCCCCTCGCCCGCAGGCGAGCTAGGGGCATCGCTCGCCTGCGAGGTTTTCACCAGACAGGAGGCCGAACCCCCTTAACGCAGCGACCGGAATGCCGCCCTGACTTCATCGGTGAAAATCGCCGGTTGTTCCCAGGCGGCGAAATGCCCGCCATTGTCGGCCTCGTTGAAGTAGATCAGGTTGCCATAGCAACGTTCGGTCCAGCTCTTCGGGGCCTGGTAGATTTCACCGGGAAAGACACTGACGGCAACCGGCAGCGTCGGAATCTGAATGGCATTGAAGTTGTTGGAATGATCTTCCCAATAGATCTGGGCCGCGGACGTTCCGGTTTCCGTGAACCAGTAGAGAGAGATGTCATCCAGCATTTCATCGCGGCTCAAGACCTTTTCCGGCTGCTTGTTACTGTAAGTCCAGGTGACGAACTTGTCGTAGATCCAAGCGGCCAGGCCGACCGGCGAGTCGACGAGCGAATAGCCGATGGTCTGCGGACGGGTGACCATCATATTGGCGTAGCCCGAGCTGTCGCGATAGAACGCCGCCAGCTTGTTGAAACAGGCGCGCTCCTTGTCCGTCAGATCAGCCGGAGCGGGATCGCCGGCTGCAAGGATGTGGGCAATCTCCTTCGGGACGATGCCGGGCATGTTGAGATGGATGCCGAGCAATCCCGGCACCTTCTGAAGCGCCATGCGCTGCGAGATGACCGAGCCGCAATCGCCGCCCTGCGAGACGAACCGCTCATAGCCAAGGCGATGCATCAACGTACCCCATGCCCGGCCGATATGATCCGAGCCCCAGCCCGTCGTCGTCGGCTTGCCCGAGAAGCCGAAGCCGGGAATCGACGGTACAACGAGATGAAACGCGTCTTCGGCCTTGCCACCATGGGCCGTCGGGTTCGTCAAAGGATCGATCACCTTGAGCATTTCCAGGATCGAGCCCGGCCAGCCATGGGTCATGATCATCGGCATTGCGTTTTCATGCGGGGAGCGCACGTGAATGAAGTGGATATCCAGCCCGTCGATTTCCGTGATGAACATCGGAAGGGAATTGAGCTTCTGCTCCACCTTTCGCCAATCGTAGCCGTCGGCCCAATATCCAACGAGATCGCGCAAGCGCTCGAGCTGCACACCCTGGGAATCATCGGCGACATTTTCCTTAAGCGGCCAGCGTGCCGTCGCAAGTCTCTGCTTCAACTCGGCAATCGCGCTGTGGGGGATATGAACCTTGAAGGGCTTGACGCCATCGGGCAAGGCCTCCGAGCCGGCAAAGGACATCGCAGGCTTGAGCAGCGCCGCTGCACCGGCGACAGCAGCCGCGGTGACGAAGGCGCGTCGATTCAATGAGAAGGATGAAGACGACATCAGAAACTCCATATATTTGGGAGGTTGTTGAATGCCGTGAAGTTCTGCTTTCCGCGTGTATCTGCGTTGTGTCTTCAACCGTATCGAATTGTATCCGTCCGTATCAAGACCGAGGAAGGCTACGATGGATTACAGAAGCCGCGTTTTCAGGCTTTGTCGGCAAAGAGGAAATGCACACAACATGCCTCCAGCCGGATTGGTCGGCGAGAGGATGTCCGCCGGAAAGCCGCAGCCGCATGGGCAAGCGCGCCGCGCCATACGTAGCCTCTGATGGCGAATATTGGGTTCGGTGTGGGATACAAGACGCAGCGGCGGGAACGTCAAAGTCCGCAAGATCATCGACTTGCCTGGGCTTGTCAGGACCTCCTTCCGCAATAGCGGAATGGCCTCATGGCTGAGCGCCAGGAGCGATAGGAGCGGCTATCCCGGCGGGAGGAGGAGACCGTGGATAGCCGGCCGGCCTGATTTAAAGAAATCGGGCCGGCGATTTCCAATTGCGCAATATCGCCGCACCTTATGGTGCATAGCGCGTGAAGACGTAGTCGTGATCCTTCACATTGCCGACATGGCAGCTGAGACAGGTCTCGTGCTGCGCAATATCCACCGGCTTGCCATCGATGAACCGCCCGAAGCCCCAACCGTGGCTATCGGGATATTTCTTCGAATCCTTCACCATGACCTGCACCGTTGTCGGCGCTCCCGGCACCGTTGCCGGCGCAAACTCCGTCGATTGCTTGCGCTTGTAGGCCAGCTTGACAAGGATCGAACCATCGGGAAAAGGCAGGGTACCCTTCTTATAGGCGTCGACGGCAATATCGTTGCCGAGCACCGCGCGAAGCTCGTCGAGCGGTGGGGCCTCCTGCGCCGGCGCAATGAATTTCCAGTCTCTATAACCTTCCGGGATGTTTACGCCATAAATCGGCGAGGCGTTTTCGGAGGGCGTCGCGGGGTCGGCGGACTGCGAAGCTGCAACGCCGACAGCAAGGCTTGAGACGACAAATGCGCCAAGGAATGCGAGTTTCATTTTGGACTCCTGCCCGACCGATGATTTGACGGGAGGATCGCGCCGAATTGTATCTGCCAGATTTCAGGAAGCAGCCCGATTGTATCGCAATGTAGCCTCGACAAGCGGCGGCGGGCCGTTATCTGTTGGGGAATCGAACATCAGTCCGCCTTCCCGTCGCGCGCGAGGGATGAACGGAACAGCCTTGGCGTCGTTCCCGTTCGACGCTTGAAGATATCGTAGAACCGGCTGCTGGAACCGAAACCGCAGTCATAGGCGATCTGGAGAATGGGCACCTTCGTTTCCGCAAGCTGCTGCATCGCCCGCGCCAGACGATAGCGCGTGAGATATTCGTTGACGGGAATGCCAAGGATGCTGCGGAAGATCTTGTTGGCGGTGCTCGGATGCATGCCGGCAAGCCCAGCCAGTATCGGCAGGCTGACCGGCTCGGAATAACGGGCGTGAATGAGGTCGGTCAGCGTCTCGGCTCGACCTATGGCGGCGCCGCCGCCCAATGCCGAGGATTGGCGGGCGACAGAATGATCGTCGATGGGAGCATCGAGAACGAAGCGCCGTATTCTGAGTTTGACCTCATCCACAATCAGCTGGCGCTTGGCCGCATCGCCAAATTGCCAGTCTTGCACCCACTGAGGCAAAAGGACCGCGTCGGCTGCATAAGCGCGCGCATCCGCGAAAAAACGTCCTTGCATGATCGACTGGCGAACGCCGCGATCGATCGGCAGACCGAGGAAATCAACGAGCGGAAGATAGATGCAGACGAGCGGCGCATTCGGCGTAACCGCGACCGTTCTATGGGGAATGGCCGCCCAAAAGAGTACCAGCCGCCCCGCCTCGACCTGTTCCTGCCTCCCATTGAAGATGTAGGTCATCTGACCATCGAGCAGATAGTTCAGCTCGACATGATCGTGCCAATGCGCTGCGTTCATGGCGCCGGCGATGTGACGCTCGATCATGAAATCGCCCTGGGATGCGAGAAGAGCACCCTCCTCGGCGGATATGTGAAGTTTTGGCATGACTACTCGGCACCGCGCCGCGAATCCGGGAATAATCTCCCTATTATCGGGAAGAAATCCGATTTTGAAAGATGCATTCAGCTTCACAGATATCTCTTGTGGAGGCTTTTCCATGCCAAAGATCTGCCTGATCGGTGCTGGCAGCACCGTCTTTGCCCAGAACATCCTGGGCGACGTCCTCTCCAGCCAAAGCGGTGGCGATTATGTCATAAGCCTCTTCGACATCGATCCGGAACGTTTGAAAACATCCGAAATCGTTGCACGGCGCATCTGCGAGGCGCTTCACCTCGGCAAGGTGCACGTCGAGGCGACGCTCGACCGCAGGCAGGCGCTGCGAGGTTCGGATTTTGTCATTCTGATGATGCAGGTCGGCGGCTATAAGCCGGCCACGGTGACCGATTTCGAAATCCCGAAACGGTACGGGCTTCGACAGACCATTGCCGATACGCTTGGGATTGGCGGCATCTTCCGAGGGCTTCGCACCATTCCCGTTCTCGAAGCGATCTGCCGCGACATGGAAGAAGTGTGCCCGAATGCCTTGCTCATGCAATACGTCAACCCGATGGCGATCAATTGCTGGGCGATCAAGGAGATTGCTCCGAGCATCCGGACCGTTGGTCTCTGCCACAGCGTACAGCACACAGCCGCCCATCTTGCCGATTGCCTTGGCGAGGATGTCGCCGACATCAATTATCTCTCGGCCGGCATCAACCATATCGCCTTCTTTCTCAAATATGAAAAGCTGCGTGCCGATGGCAGCCGCGAGGACCTCTATCCGCGCCTGCGCACCCTGGCCGAGGAAGGACGCGTCCCTTCGGATGATCGGGTCCGTTTTGATGTTCTCAAGCGGCTCGGCCATTTCGTGACGGAATCGAGCGAGCATTTTTCGGAATATACATCCTGGTACATCAAGGAAGGCCGTAGCGATCTGATCGAGCGGCTCAACATTCCCCTGGATGAATATATCCGCCGTTGCGAGGTGCAGATTGCCGAGTGGCACGAGTTGCGCCGCGATCTTGAAGGCGGCAAGCCGATAGATGTTTGCCGGAGCAACGAATATGCGGCCGGCATCATTCATGCTGCGGTCACCGGCCAGCCCGCGCTGATCTATGGAAATGTTCCGAACGACGGCTTGATCCAGAATCTGGCGAACGAATGCATCGTCGAAGTTCCCTGCCATGTCGATCGCAACGGCATTCAGCCGATCCGCATCGGACGCATACCGTCCCAACTCGCCGCCGTAATGAACTTGAGTATTTCCGTGCAAGGACTGACGGTCGAGGCGGCGCTGACGAAGAAACGGGATCGCATCTATCAGGCGGCTCTGCTTGATCCGCATACCTCGGCGGAGCTGTCGCCTGATCAAATATGGACGCTTGTTGACGACATGATCGAGCAGCACGGCAATCTCTTGCCTGCTTATCATTAGCCCATTTGGGCGTCCCAGACATCATGTGAGCGCGCGGCTTCTTCGCAAGAGGATGCCGCGCGCTCACATTTTGTGGTTTCCGCCGATCAGAAATTAGATCAAAAAAGATCAGAATCATGATTGACATTGATCTTATTGAATGGAAACTTGAGCGAAATAGAAGCCTTCGTGAGACAGGAGTTTTCGTTGAGCCAAGCCGGGGGAGTGAAAGTCGATCGCCTCGACGCTATTCGCAGCCATCTGTATGCGAATGGATTTTCGACCATTCAGGCGCTCGCGGATGCCATCGGCGCCTCCCTGGCAACGGTGCGCAGGGACCTGCAGGTTCTCGAACGAGAAGGCGCGATCGACCGCGTGCATGGCGGCGCCCGGATCGCCGAGGGGTCGTCGGTGGAGCTTGCCTTTCAGGAGCGGGCCAAGCGCCATCTGTCGGCCAAGCGCGCGATCGCAACGGCTGCCTACAATCTGCTAACGCCGCGCACGGCCATTTTTCTCGATGCTGGCACGACGGTTCTGCAACTGGCACGGCTCATCCGCCTGAACCCGATGCCGCTTCGCATCTTCACCAATGGCCTGACGGTGGCGCAAGAATTCCTCAATATCCCCAATCTGGAAGTCGTCTTGCTCGGCGGCCAGCTTCGCAGCGAAAACGCTTCGCTCGTCGGACCGCAGGCCGAAGCGATGCTCGAGAGCATCTGGTTCGATCAGCTTTTCCTCGGTGCAAGCGCCATCAGCCCGGATGGCGCGATCTATAGTGTCGACAGCGCCGAAGCGAGCCTCAACAAATGCATGCTCAGCCGTTCAGCGCATCGTTTCGTGCTCGCCGATTCCTCGAAGTTCGGCACGATGGCAACCTATAAGGTCGCTCCCCTGAATGCCGCCAAGGTGATAACCGATGCGGGCCTTTCCGCGCATTGGCGCAGCGAACTCGTCAATCTCGGCGTCGAGATGACGATTGCGGACCTCGGAGCGCCGGAATGAGCGACGAGCTGATCCTCGGCATCGATGGCGGCGGCAGCAAGGTGCTGGTCGCGCTCGCTGATCGAGCCGGCAACATACTCCAGATGTCGCACAGCGGCGGCGTCAATCCAATGGACAATCCGAACTGGCGGCGCGAACTGGATCTTGCGCTGTGCCCCTTCCTGGAGCGGGACCAGCCGGCGGTTGTCGCCGCCGCATTGCCGGCCTATGGCGAAGTGGCCCGCCTGTCGGAGCAGCAGCGCGAGGCGATCGAGGCCAGCTTTCCCAAGGCGAAGCGGCATATTCTCAACGATGTCGACGCAGCACATCTTGGCGCCTTTGCCGGAGAGCCAGGTATTCTGATCCTATCCGGCACAGGTTCGATGGCCTGGGCGCGCAACAGCGCTGGGGTTTCTGCACGCGTCGGCGGCTGGGGCGATGTCATCGGCGACGAAGGCAGCAGCTATTGGATCGGGCGGACAGCACTCAGTCTCGTCAGCCAGAGTCTCGACGGCCGTGCAGGCCCGACCGCGCTGGCCAAGGCCATGTTCGAATTCCTGAACCTCGACAGTATCGACCCGGTCAACGCTCTGGGAGGCTGGGTAAGTGAACTCAAAAACCCTCGTGCTGATATCGCTGCCCTTTCGGTTCTCGTCGATCGCGTCGCACGTGCCGGCGACCGAGCGGCAAAGCAGCTGATCGGCGAGGCGGCGTCCGAGCTTGCAAAGCATGCCGAAGCCATAGCGCCGCATTGCGATCCGGCGGCAGACTGGACCTATGCCGGCGGAACATTTGCAAGCCGCGCCCTGCTTGCCGCACTGGAGCGGCGCATCGGCCGTCCGGCTGTGAGCCCCAAACTTCCTCCCATCGGCGGCGCTCTTCTGGCGGCCGCCCGTCTTCTCGATTGGCCGGTGAATGACGGCTGGATCACGCAAATCGCCGCAACGGCAAAGACCGCAGCGGTGCATTCAGGTGAAGCAGACCTCAATAACAAGGAAAGAAGGGAACATGCGTAAATTAACTTTGCCATTCGTCGCCTTGGCGGCGCTCGTTGCCGCCGTTCCGGCTCTCGCTCAGGATGCGAAGCCGCTTGCCGGCCAATCGATCACGGTGCTGATGCCTTCGCCGCAAGCGCCGAATATCGCCGGCGACTTCGAAGCCGAAACCGGCATCCACGTCAACATGCAAACCTTATCTTGGGACGATATCCGCCCCAAGCTCGTCACATCGCTGATCGCGGGAACAGCGCCGGCCGATGTCACCGAATTCGATTGGTCGTGGACCGGCCAGTTCAGCGCCGCAGACTGGTATCTGCCGCTCAACGACGTGATCGACACCGACACGGTGAAGGATATCGGTGTCTCCAAGATCTTCACGGTCAACGGCAATCTGCTCGGCGTGCCCTATACCAACGACTTCCGCGTCATGCTGATCAACAAGAAGCATTTCGCCGATGCGGGCATCACGACAATGCCGAAGACACTCGACGAGCTTGTCACCGCTGCCAAGCAGATCAAGGAAAAGAAGGTCGCGACCTATCCGATCGGCCTGCCGCTTTCGGCGACCGAAGGTGCGTCGACGAGCTGGTACCTGCTAACCAAGGCCTTCGGCGGCGAACTGTTCGACAAGGATTTCAAGCCGCTTTTCGTTTCGAAGGATTCCGCCGGCTACAAGGCGCTGGCCTTCGAGCTGATGCTGTTGAAGGAAGGTCTCGTCGATCCCGCCTCCACCGGCCTCAAGGACAGCCAGATCAATGAGAGCATGTTTGCCCAGGGCGTCACCAGCATCATGATCTCGGGTGAGCCGGGCAGGATCGGCCAGATGAACGATCCCAAGCAGTCGAAAGTGGCCGGTCAGATCGAGGCGATCCTGGTGCCGACGGCAAGCGGCGAGACCCGCAGCTTCGGCCTTCCCGAAGCGCTCGCCATCCCACGCGTTTCGCAGAACAGGGAAGCCGCCATCGCCTTCGTCAAATGGTTCACCAGCAAGGAGTTCCAGAAGAAGAACGCGGTCAATGGTGCATTGCCGACCCGCACTTCGGCATTGTCCGAGCTCAACGCCGCCGGCCAGTTGTTGAGCGGCGATACACTCGTTGCGCAATCGAAGACCGTCGAGCCGCTGTTCCAACAGGGTACGCCCCCCTGGTATCCGGAATTCTCGAGTGCGGTAAATACGGCCATCAATAGCGCCGCAAAAGGCCAGGTCACCGTCGATCAGGCCATGCAGAACATCGCCGAAGCGGCAAAGCAGGCATCGGCGCAATGACAATCGCAATCTCTGCCGGTGGCGGGAGCAGGCGTGGTGCCGGCGTCAAGGCCGACACCATGCTGGGTATCCTGCTTGTTTCACCGATCCTGATCACGATGGCGGCCCTTGTCTTCTACCCGATCGGAAGAACGGTTTGGGACAGCCTGCACAGGGTCAATCCGATGCAGGCGGGAACGCCCTTTGTCGGGTTGGAAAACTACACGCGCATGCTCTCCGACGGGCAATTGGGCACGACCTGGATCAATACGTTTCTCTACGTTGTGCTTGCAGTCGTGGCCGAGACGGTGTTTGGCGTGCTTGCCGCCGCTCTTATCAATCAGGTCAAGGTCGGCCGGCAATGGCTGCTCGCAGCTGTCGTCCTGCCTTGGGCGCTGCCCGGTGTCGTCAATGCGGTGATCTGGCTCTGGATCTACCAACCCGGTGCGGGATTACTGAATGGCATTCTCTCGGCCATCGGGTTGCCATTCGAAAACCACGTCTGGTTCAACGATCGCACCAGCGCCATCATTGCAGTCACGGTGGTCCACGTCTGGCGCATGATGCCCCTGACCGTCGTCATTGTGCTGGCCGCCATGCAGAGCATTCCCGCTCATCTCTATGAGGCCGCGCGCATCGATGGCGCAACGCGCACACAGATGTTCGCCCTTGTTACGCTTCCATTGGTGCGCAGCGCGATTGCCGTTGCCATGACCAACGCGACCGTCAATGCATTCAACCTCTTCGATGAGGCCTGGGTATTGGCCGGTTCCAGCCTCGAGACGCGACCGGTTCTCGTCCAGATCTATCTCGAGACCTTCCAGAACCTGCGCTTCTCCTACGGCATGGCCTTGTCTCTCGTGATCACGTTGGTCTCGCTGCTGGTCTCGCTCGTCTATGTCCTGCGCGTCTATCGCAACACCCGGTTTGACTGATGAAACAGAGCCTTTCCTATCGTTTGCTGATCTGGGCCGGTGTCGCGGTTCTTCTGATCTGGTCGCTCGGGCCGATATACTGGACGCTCGCAAGCTCCGTCACCCCGACCGAGGACTTTTCGGCTAGACCCATCCATTTTTTCCCGCAGCATTTCACGCTGGATCATTTCTCGCGCTTGTTCGGTATCGATATCGCTCGAATTGGCGGTGTTCAGGTCTGGTCGCAGTTTCGCGCCGCACTGATCAACAGCATCGTCACCTCGGTGGCTGCAACGCTTCTTTGCGTAGCGATATCGGCACTCGGTGCCTACGCCTTCACGCGGATCCAGTTTCCAGGCCGGGGCTTTCTGTTTGCCGCCGTCGTCGCGACGCTCGCAATCCCCGGTTACGCCGTGCTCATTCCGCTTTATCGGATCATGATCAGCCTGCATCTGGTCGATACGTATGTGGGCGTGGCGCTGATCTATGTGTCTGCCTACCTGCCTCTATCCCTTTGGCTGTTGCGCAGCGTCTTCGAGGCATTGCCGATCACGCTTGAAGAGGCGGCACAGCTCGATGGCGCCGGCAGGCTCTACATCTTCTTCAACATCGTCCTGCCGCTTGCCGGTCCCGGCCTGACGGCAGCAGCCATCCTGACCTTTCTTGGCGCATGGGGGCAGTATCTCGTCCCGCTCATCTTCTCGCCGCAGGCGACGAAGCCCCTGACGGTGCTGATCCCGGAATTCGTCACCAAGAACTTCATCGACTATGGGCTGATCACGGCAAGCGGATCGATTGCCATCATCATCCCCGCCCTGGTCGTCATCTTTCTCAATCGATACCTCGTCAGCGGTCTGCTGGCCGGATCGGTCAAGTAATCGGAGCTGATATGAATACGACGGAAAAGGTGATCTTCGAGCAATTCCCTTATTGGGAAAAGGCGATTGGACCGATCTCCGCCCCGCAAGATGCCGAACTGACGGTGTTTCTGGGCTGCGGCACATCCTACAATCTCTCTTTGTCGCTTGCGGCTCACGCCAATCTTGCCGGCTATCCGGCGATCGCCGTACCGGGTGCGGAATGGCTGAACCGGCCGGCCGCCTTCTGGCCGCGCTGGCAGAAAGTCCATCTGGTGGCCCTTTCGCGCAGCGGCGAAACGACGGAAACCGTTGCTGCCGCCAAGGCAAGCCGCAAAGCCGGCGTTTTCGTCACTGCCATCACGGTCGAGCCCGAAAGCTCGCTTGCCAAGAACTGCGACCGGCTGATCGAAGCGGCGACCCATGGCGACGAAGGCATCGTCATGACGGTCTCGGCGAGCCTGATGCTGCTTCTGGGGATGCAGATGGTCGGCATGGAGATTCCGCTGTCCATCGTCCAATCGGCGCGCGTCCTGGCTGATCGGCTCGATAAGGCCTTCCCCGGTATAATCGAGGGGCGGTCGCATTTCGTTTTCCTCGGTAGCGGATCGCTCTACGGCATCGCTCTGGAAGGCGCCTTGAAGCTGATGGAGATGAGCCAGATCATCACTCAGGGCTTCCATCCCCTGGAATACCGCCATGGACCGATCAGCCTCGTCGATGAAAAGACCGCTGTTGTCATGCTCTACAGCGCCGACCAGAAGACCGCGGAAACGTTGCTGGTCGAGGAGCTGCGGCAAAAGGGCGCCACCGTCATCGGTTTTGGCGGCCCAGGCGATCTGGAGTTGACTGTCGATTGCGATCCGGCACTTACAGGCCTCTGCGTGCTGCCGGCTCTGCAGATCCTCGGCGAACGGGCAGCGCAGTCGAAGGGTGTCGATACGGTATCGCCCCGCCACTTGACCAAGGTCGTGATGCTCGGATGAACGCGTCCCTCGAACATAATCGCCGTGTGGCGCTGAAAAAACTTCTCGGCGATCGCGTCAAGACATTGCCGCGCGGCATCGCCTCCGTTTGCTCCGCACATCCGCTTGTCATCGAGGCGGCACTGAGGCGCGCAACTTCCGAGGATGCGGCCGCGCTCATCGAAGCGACCTGCAACCAGATCAATCAGGAGGGCGGCTATACCGGCATGACGCCGCGCGACTTCCGGCGTTTCGTGGAAGACACCGCCTCCACGGTCGGCTTTCCGATCGATCGCCTCATCCTCGGCGGCGACCATCTCGGGCCGAACCCATGGAAGAAGCTGCCCGCGGAACAGGCAATGGTGAAGGCCGAGGCGATGATAATGGCCTACATCGAGGCGGGTTTCGAAAAGATCCATCTCGATACATCGATGGGCTGCGCGGGCGAGCCGGTGGCCTTGGCCGACGAGCTGACGGCGGAGCGCGCAGCAAGGTTGGCGCGCGTGGCGGAAGAGACCGCTCGTCGCTCCGGCCGCCGCTCGCCAATCTACATTATTGGCACCGAGGTCCCGCCGCCGGGTGGTGCCACCCATGCCCTCGACGAGCTTGAGGTGACGCGACCCGAGGCGGCGATAAACACGTTGGCAGTGCATCGCGAAGCTTTCGCCAAGGCAGGCGTCGAGAAAGCCCTGGAGCGAGTGATCGCGATTGTCGTCCAGCCCGGCGTCGAGTTCGGCAATGCCAATGTCGCCATCTACAGGCCGGATCGGGCGTCATTTCTGACCGGCGCGCTGGAGCAGATGCCTGGCCTACTTTTCGAGGCTCACTCCACGGACTACCAGCCTGCGGAGGCGCTTGCCGCCCTCGTGAACGACGGATTTGCGGTCCTCAAGGTTGGCCCGGGTCTGACTTTCGCCTTGCGCGAAGCGCTCTACGGCCTCGATGCCATCGCGTCTATTCTCGCCGGTGAGACCTTACCCGGCGCGCTTTATGCCACCATGGAGACCGTCATGCTCGAAAGTCCGGGTCACTGGAATTCCCATTATGGCGGCTTGGTCGAGGAACAGCGCTTGCAGCGCCACTTCAGCTATAGCGACCGCATCCGTTACTATTGGCCGGACGAGCGGGCAGCAGCAGCGGTCGAGACGCTGCTTGCGCGCTTCGACGGTGATATTCCCGAAACGCTGATCAGCCAATACCTCCCCCGGATCTATCCGGCGGTGGTTGAAAAGAAGGTTCCACCTCGCGCGCGGGATCTCTGCATTGCGTCGATCGATGCCGCCCTCGCACCCTATTCCGCCGCAACGATCGCATAGGTCGGCAGGGCGCGGGCGATCAAACAACACGTTTTTCTAATTGGAGATCAATATGGCATCGGTCAGCGTGGCGAATGTCCGCAAGAGCTACGGTCACTTCGAAGTTCTGCATGGTGTGGATATCGATATCGAAGACGGCGAGTTCGTCATTCTCGTCGGGCCTTCGGGCTGCGGAAAATCGACCCTGCTTCGCATGATCGCCGGACTTGAGGAGATCAGCGGCGGCAATGTCGCCATCGGCGGCAAGGTGGTCAACGATGTCGAACCCAAAAGACGTGACATCGCCATGGTGTTCCAATCCTACGCTCTCTATCCGCATATGACCGTCGAGGCGAATATGGGTTTTTCGCTCCGGCTGGCCAAGGCGCCGAAGGAAGAGATCCGGCAGCGCGTACGCGATGCGGCGCAGATCCTCGGCCTGGAAAACCTGCTCGACCGCCATCCGCGCAATCTGTCCGGCGGCCAGCGCCAACGCGTTGCCATGGGCCGCGCGATCGTGCGTCAGCCACAGGTATTTCTCTTTGACGAACCGTTGTCCAATCTGGACGCCAAGCTGCGCGTGCAGATGCGCTCGGAAATCAAGCAGTTGCACCAACGTTTACGCACGACCACGATCTACGTCACCCATGATCAGATCGAAGCCATGACGATGGCGGACCGCATCGTCGTCATGCGCGACGGTTATGTCGAGCAGATCGGTTCGCCTCTGGAGCTATACGACCGACCCGCCAACCTCTTCGTTGCCGGCTTCATCGGTTCTCCGGGGATGAATCTCATTCGCGGCAAGATCAGCAGCGCCGGCCCGCTGGAATTCGTCGCTGATGGCGGCGGACGCCTGCCGTTGCCGCAAGGGCTCGATGTCACGCGAGGAGCCGAGATCATCTATGGTATTCGGCCGGAGAACATCTCGATCAGCGAAGCCGGCATCGATACCGACGTCGTCGTGGTTGAGCCCACGGGAGCAGAGACGCTGATCGTCTCCCGCATGGGATCGGACGATCTCGTGACGGCGTTACGCGAGCGGGTAAGTACGCGGGTTGGAGAGCGTCTCTCGTTAATGCCCGATCTTGGAAGGTTGCATCTTTTCGATGGAGCGACCGGCCGTCGGCTTGAATGAGCCAACCTCTCCCGATCGAAGCTCATCGCAACTCGTGACCGCCTGAAAAAGACGATCAATGGAAAATGCCACGATGGTGCGTGTTCTGAAGCTTCTGATGAAAGGCCATATGCATACTTGACTTATTCATAACTCTTCAGCTATTCATCCAACCAATAGCTGGAGAGTTATGAATTGCCATGGCCAACGGTCACGATCCAATTTTCAGGGCTCTCGCCGATCCGACGCGGCGGGCGATTTTCGAGCGATTGTGCCACAATGGCGATCAGACCGTTGCTGCGCTCACCGCTTATGCCGGGGTATCCCAACCAGGTGTTTCGAAGCATCTTGCCGTCCTGAAACAGGCGGGGCTGGTGGGTGACCGGCATGAAGGACGCCAGACCCATTATAGCGTACGGCGAAACGCTCTTAAGCCGCTGGTTGATTGGGCAAGCCAAATGGCTGGCTTTTGGGAGGACAAGCTCGACGATCTCGAAGATCTGCTCGGCAGGATGGATCAATGAAAGAAGCATCGCCCGAGGTGCGCGCCGTCGTCGTCGAGCGAGACATCGCTCATCCGCCCGAACGGGTCTGGCGCGCCCTAACTCAGCCGCATCTGATGGCGGAATGGCTGATGAAGAACGACTTCGTTCCCGCCTTGGGCCACAGGTTTACTCTTCGCAGCGACTGGGGCGGTGTCTTGGATTGTGAGGTGCTCGTCATCGAGCCGAACAGCAGACTGTCCTACACATGGAATTTCACACATGATGACCCGGCTTTCGATCTGAAGAGTGTCGTGACCTTCACGCTGGCACCGACGGAGAACGGAACCCATCTGCGCGTGGAGCAGCGTGGCTTCCGGCCGGATCAGAAACAGGCCTCCGGAGGCGCCAAAGCTGGATGGCGGCGGTTTCTTGGAAGGCTTGAACAGGTGCTGACGAGCGTAAGTTGAGGCCATCGTCGGCAAGCCGGGGAAGTAATCATGCTTGCACCGTCCTGCCGCTTGCTTTCGTCAGGCCCATTATCCTGTTTCGACGCGTCGAGCAGCAAAATTTGGAAGTGGATGAGGAAATGATTACCGATATCGAGGATTTCTTCAGCAAGGGATGCGGACGCTGCGAACGCTTTGCGACGCCGGACTGTTCGACCAGACAATGGATTGGTGGTCTGAACGACCTGCGTCGAATCTGTCTGGAAGCGGGGCTCATCGAGACGGTGAAATGGGCGCATCCATGCTACATGCATCAGGGCCGCAATATCGTCATCATCGGCGCATTTCGCGGCGATTTTCGCCTCACTTTCTTCAACGCGGCACTGATGAAGGACCCCGAGGGCGTGCTCGAAAAACAAGGGCAGAATACCCGGCATCCCGATATGATCCGCTTCGTGAACAATGCCGCCGTGGCAAAACTGGAACCCATCATCCGCGCCTATCTGAAGGAGGCAATGGGATATGCGGAAGCGGGCATCAGGCCTGCGAAAGAGGTGGCCGAAATCGAATTGCCAGACGAGCTGATCGAGGCGCTGGATTCCGATCCCGAGCTGGCGGAGGCTTTTCACGATCTGACACCAGGGCGAAAGAAAAGCTATGTAATCAACCTCGGCTCCGTGAAGAAGTCCGAAACGCGGGTCGCGCGCATAGTAAAGTTCCGCGATCATATTCTCGCCGGAAAAGGTGCATTGGAGCGGTAGCCGATCCCCTCGACCGGCCGGCCAACCTCTTCGTCGTGGGCTTCGACGTCATTTCCCCGAAGCCCGACCTTGGCAAGCTTCACCTTATCGACGGAGCGACAGGCCGGCGGATCGGTAACGGCGGAGATTGAGTTCCCTTCGCATAAACGGCTCATCGGAAATCGGGTGGCCACGGTTCCAGTTCGGACGCTAGGCTTCAGGTTCTCGCGGCGACCGGGCGCTTCCAACGCTCGCGGTAGCCCACCCAAACCGAGGACATGACATGAACACCTTGCTATCCACTTTTGCTCCATCTCCGATGGAACGCTCTGTCCAAGCGCGGGTCGACGCTTATGATTGGAAGACCCTTGCTGGAGAACTCGACGGTTTCGGCTGCGCCATCCTTCCGAAGCTTCTCGCACCCGGCGAATGCGATGCAATCTCCCGCCTTTACCCCGAGGAACGCCACTTCCGCAGCCATGTCATCATGGCGCGTCACGGTTTCGGAAAAGGCGAATACCGCTATTTCAATTATCCGTTGCCCGAACTTCTTAGCGGATTACGCACTGCGCTTTATCCTCATCTGGCCGGGATCGCGAACGAATGGAACGAGCGCATGGGCGCGGACGAGCGCTATCCGGATGAGCACGCGTCCTTCCTGAAGCAATGCCATGCGGCCGGCCAGGCACGCCCGACGCCGCTATTGCTGCAATATGTGCCCGGAGACTTCAATTGCCTGCACCAGGACCTCTACGGCGAGCTTGCCTTTCCGATCCAGGTCGCGATCCTGCTTTCCGAGCCGGGCCGAGACTTTACCGGGGGCGAGTTTGTTCTGACGGAGCAGCGGCCGCGCATGCAAAGCCGTGTGGAGGTCGTGCCCCTTCGCCAAGGCGATGCCGTCGCCTTCGCGGTTCATAACCGCCCGGCGCGAGGAACAAAGGGGAACTACCGAGTCAATCTCCGGCATGGGGTCAGCCGGGTTCGCTCTGGCATGCGTCACACTGTCGGCATCATCTTTCACGATGCCCGATAATGGCTGCCGCCATTCTCAGCCCACGAAACCGGCGTAGCTCTCGCCGGTAATCCTGCGCATGATCGCGGTATAGGCCTCGTGATTTTGGTCTCCCGCCGAAACGCGCCCCAGCGAGGGCTGCGCGAAGGCCGAGATCGGCAGCAGGGCCAGCGGCGTCGAGACGGGCGTGAGATGCGAGCCCTGCCCGGCGCGCAAGGTCGTCAGAAGGCCAAACATCTCGCCCGTGATGCTGGGCCGCGACAATATGGCCATGCGGTACTGCCCGGACGAATTCGTCACCAGATAGATATGCCCCGACAGATGCGGAACGGAGACCGAGCCATGCTGCGAAAACGAGGCGTCACTGCGCTCGCGTTCCCGGAAGCTCAAACAGGTGCGCTCTCCGTCCCAGGCGATCTCGGTGCAATAGGCGAAAATCGCATTCGGATCGCCGAAGGACGGACGCAGCGTCAGGTAGGTGCCTTCGAGCCATGAGACCGAAGCGCGGGAATAGGCACCGAGTTCCTCAGGGGCATGGCCCGGCTTGTCGTTGATGACAGTCGATTGTGCTCCGCTCGCATCGCGCAGGACGACACCCATCGCCTGCTCAAGGCGGATAAGGGTCGCAAGCGTGAAGGGCCGGTGGCCGGAAAGAGCCTTCTCCAAGGTCGAAAGACTGATGCGCGCATCGTTGGCAAGACGCTGACGGGAAATGCGCCGGCGGGCGATCTCTTCGCGAACCCGCGCCGCCACGGCGCTGTTCTGATGTTCGGATAGATAGGGGTCGCCCTGGACCATTCACTCGTTTCCTGATTGCGTAATTTTCTTCACAATTCCACACATGACCGCCACCGGCAAGACCGTTTGCGGCAAGATGCGGACGAAACAGGGCAAAGCTTACGCTGGCGGGAAAATAGCCTTTGTTCACAATGGCTTCAGTCATTCCACAGCGAACAAGGAGCCTGTCATGTCAGCCTCGCCAAGCCTTTCACGCAATCGAAATCAGCACGCCGTCCTTACAGGAGCCGGCCTGTTCCTATGGTTCAGCAATGCCATCCTGCTGCCGGTGCTCGCCGTCATTCTCGCCCTGCTTCATCCCTTGGAGTCGCAGGCGCAGCCGGCGGCCTTCGTCACCCCAAACGACATGGGCGCGGGCAGCCTTCTTCTCCAGACGGCACAGGATGGCAAATACATCGAGGCGCCGCGCCTTGCGACCGATGTCGACATCGACGTCAACGGACCGACGGCACGTGCGGTCCTGACCCAGGCTTTCGAAAATTCGACCGACAAATGGGTCGAAGCCCTCTACGTATTTCCTCTTCCGGAGGACAGCGCCGTCTATTCCTTGAAGATGATCGTCGGCAACCGGGTCATTGTCGCCGATATCAAAGAGAAGCAGGCCGCACGCGCCATCTATGAGAAGGCGCGCAGAGAAGGAAAGAAGGCGTCCCTGGTCGAGCAGCAACGGCCGAATGTCTTCACCAATGCGGTTGCCAACATAGGTCCGCATGAAAAGATCGTCGTCCAGATCGAATATCAGCAGGCCGTACACCTGGCCGATGGCCGCTTCTCCTTGCGGGTTCCGCTGGTCGTTGCTCCTCGCTATACACCGCAAAATGCCGAAGCCATCGCGCAGCGGGCAGACCTGAAGGCCGGCTGGGGACAGACCAAGCAGAGTTCGTCGCGCAATGGCGTCAGCAAGCCCGTTTCCGCGCCGCTGTTGGCGCCGGAGAGCGATCGTGCCAATCCTGTCACGCTGAAGGTCAATCTCAATGCCGGCTTTCCGCTCGACGACGTCAAAAGCCTCTATCACACAGTCGAGATCGATAGGGTAAGCGACGGTGCGCGCCGGATCGTTCTGGATGGCGATGCGACGGCCGATCGTGACTTCGTACTCGAATGGAGTGCTGTCGCAAGCAGTGTGCCGAGCGTCGGTCTCTTCCGCGAACATGTTGGCAAGGATGACTATGTGCTTGCCTATGTGACGCCGCCGGCTGTGGCAACGTCGCAAAAAGCCGGCCGAGAAGTGGTCTTCGTCATCGACAATTCCGGCTCCATGGGTGGCACGTCGATCGAACAGGCAAGGGCGAGCCTCGACTATGCCCTGTCCCGGCTCAAAACGAATGACCGCTTCAACGTCATTCGCTTCGATGACACGATGACCAAATTCTTCCCGGATTCGGTCATGGCGACGGCGGATAATATCGCCTCCGCACGCCGCTTCGTCACCGGCCTCGACGCCTCAGGCGGTACTGAAATGCTGCCGCCGCTCCAGGCAGCGCTCGATGACAGCCATCAGACTCCGGGATTGCGTCAGGTCGTCTTCCTGACCGATGGTGAGGTCAACAACGAGCAGCAGCTTCTCGATGCGATCGCCCAATCGCGTGGACGCTCGCGCATCTTCATGGTGGGCATCGGCTCCGCGCCGAACACCTACCTGATGAGCCGCGCCGCCGAACTCGGCCGTGGCAGCTTCACCCACATCGGTTCGGTCGCCGAGGTGGATGAGCGTATGCGCATCCTCTTCGACAAGCTGGAAAACCCGGCAGTCACCAATGTCGCGGCTGCCTTTTCGGAGAAGAATGTCAACCTGTCGCCCAGCCTCCTGCCCGACATCTATCATGGCGAACCGCTGGTCCTGGCCGCCCGCATGGGGAAAGCCGCGGGCAGCCTGACCGTCAGCGGCATGGTCGGTGACCGCCCGTGGACGATCTCCTTGCCGCTCGATCAGGCAAGCAACGCCAAAGGCATCTCCAAGATCTGGGCACGCCGCCAGATCGACGATGCCGAAGTCAATCTCACCCTTGGCAAGATCACGCAGACGGAAGCGGACAAGCGCATCCTGCAGCTGGCGCTGGAGCATCATCTGGTGACACGCCTCACGAGCCTCGTCGCGGTCGACAGCAAGCGTCTGCGCCCGGCAAACACACCTCTGACTACGGCCGATATCCCGCTGCAGCTGCCGGCCGGCTGGGATTACGACAAGCTCCTCGGCATCGAGGCGATGCGGGAAGCGAAGGCAGACACCAGGGACCACCAGACGGGCGACAAGTCGCAAAGTGTCAACGGCGATGCAGATGTTCAGGAGATCTCGGCACCGCCTTCGGCAAGCCCGCCCCTGCCGCAGACGGCAACACCCGCAATGCTTCTCATCCTTCAGGGATTGCTTGCCCTGCTGTTTGGAGCGTCGCTACTGATCTTCATATCGCGAAGGAGCAAGGCATGATCGCCGCCGCTCGGATCCAATCGATCGGGAGCGCGCCAGCGCGCTCCCTTCTGTCCCTGGCCGCCGGCATTTTCATAGCCATAGGCCTCTTCCTCGCTGCCCAGGGCGGATGGATCTACGCGAAGGCAGCCCTGGCTCAGGTTCTGCTGGAGCGCGCCTTTGCCGAGAGCGTGACGTCCGGCTTGCCGGTCAAGCCCTGGAGCTGGGCCGACACCTGGCCCGCGGCGCGCATAGAGGTTCCGCGTCTTGGCGTTTCCGCCATCGCCCTCAATGGCGCAAGCGGCCAGGCGCTGGCCTTCGGTCCCGGTCATCTCGACAATACGCCGGAAGCCGGCGAGAACGGAACGGCGGTTTACGCGGCGCATCGCGACACGCACTTCACCTTCCTGCGAAATATCAAGGAAAATGACCAGATCACGATCACGCGCCGCGATGGCCGGATTTTCACCTTCCGCGTGGCGCATATGGCCGTCGCACGCTGGGATGAGGCCGGGATCGACCCCGACGCGCATGGTGTTCATCTCGTGCTCGCGACATGCTTTCCCTTCGACGCCGTAACATCCGGCCCGCTGCGTTATCTGGTCTATGCCGATCTGGAAGAGGGTGGCGCAGCCGCACCTTGAAGAGAATAAGGGCGAAGGCAGGGAATTCGGCTTTCGCCTCGTTGAATATTGTTTGAACTCTTAAAGTTCCGGATCGTTCAGAACGAACCGTTCAGCCAAAGCATTGCCGGCGCCCCCAGGATTACCATGGCGATTACTGCCGAAACCGCCATTTTGATCGCCTTGATGCGCCGTGTCCTGACGCCGCTCCAGTCATAACTCACAATCACTAACCCCAGAAAATCATTAGAGATTCGCAAACTAGAGCCGATCGGCCCTTCGACAAGGGAAGCATGTGATTCGTCCACAGGGGATATTTTGAAGACTTGCGCGTCATCAGAGACGGCATCGGCCGTATGCTAATGCGCCAGCTCGGAAGCGACTGCCGCCTGCATCCCATCCATCATCATTCTGCCAAGCCTGGACGACACGGCATCCAGCCATTTGGGGTCGGAGCGAAGGCGTTCGGGAAATAACCCCGGAAGGGCATGCAATGCCCTGGCTAGATCCGACGGCGAGCGGACGCCCGAAATGGCCTTGGCGATATCGGCCTCGCGCGGGACGTTGAGCGCATAAGCCGTGCCGTCGTCCTGACGCCCGAGGCAATAGCGCATCCAGGCTGCGACGGCGAAGGCAAAAGGACCAATATTCGCGCCGTCAGCCAGGAGCTCGGCCGCCGGTGTCAGGAGGCGCTGCGGCAATTTTTCGGTGCCATCCATCGCAATCTGACGGGTTTCGTGGGCAATGGCCGGATTGGCGAAGCGGGCAAGAATATCCGCAGCATAGGCGTCGAGCTCTATGCCCGGCAGCGGCCGAAGCGTGGAAGCGGCAGCGCTCAGATGCCGCATGATCAACGGTCGAAAGCCGGCCGGGCCGACCGTATCGCGGACATAGCGTCGGCCGGTCAGAAATCCCGCATAGGCCAGCATCGAATGCGATCCGTTGAGCATGCGCAGCTTCATCGCCTCATAGGGACGCACGTCATCGACAAACAATGCGCCGCCCGTCTCCCAGGCCGGACGTCCGCTCGGAAAGCGATCCTCGATCACCCATTGCCGAAAAGGCTCGGTTTCGATCGCGGCGTGGTCCACACAACCGGTCATTTGCCGGGCGTCGTCGAGCGTCTGCTGGGTTGCTGCGGGTGTAATGCGATCGACCATGCTCGACGGAAAGGCGACATCGGTTGTAATCCAGTCGGCAAGCGCCGGGTCGGATCTGCGGGCAAAATCGATAACCCCTGCCCGAACGAAAGCTCCATTGTCAGGCAGATTATCGCAGCACAGCACGACAAATGGCGAAATGCCGGAAGCACGCCGACGCTTCAGCGCTTCGGTCAGAACGCCGAGCACACCGGTCGGCTGCGCGGGTTTTGCCAGATCCGCCGCGACGGCGGAATGGTTGAGATCGGCCATCATCCTGACGCGATCGATGCCGTAGGCCTTCTCCGTCACGGTCATCGACACGATGCGCGTCGCCGGATCCACAAGCGCCTGCATCACGGCAGCAGGCTCGCGGCTCCCAGCGATGACGCGCTCGATACTGCCGATGACCCTTGCGCGTGCTCCGGCAGCATCGCGTTCGATCAGCGTGTAGAGGCCGTTTTGCGGATTGAGGGCGTCGGCAACGTCATGGCCGCGAAGGCTCACGCCCACGATACGCCAATCGCCGCCGCGAGCGGCAAGGGCTGCGTCCGTATAATCGGCCTGATGCGCACGATGGAATGCGCCCACTCCCAAATGCACGATGCCGCGGCCGTGACGGCCGGGCTCATAGCCGGGCCTTGATGCCGGGCCGGCTATGTCGGCGAGCGAAGACAGGCGCTTCCGATCGGTCATGCCTGCAGCCCTGCCGAGGGGTGAGACAGTGCCGTCTCGATGCCGCGCAGTTCGGCAAGGCCCTTGAGCCGCCCGATGGCGGGATAGCCGGGCTGGCCTTCCCGCTTGAGGTCATCGAGGATATCCTGCCCGTGATCCGGCCGCATCGGAATTTGGCAGTCAGCGCGCCCGATGGCGGCACGACGGCGCTCCTCGCGCAGGATGGCGGCAATCATCGCCACCATGTCGGTGCCTCCTCCGAGATGCTCGGCCTCGTAGAAGGAGCCGTAGACGTTGCTGGATTCGCGCTTGACGTTGCGCAGATGCAGGAAATGGACGCGATCGCCGAGCCGTTCCATCATGCCGGGCAGGTCATTGTCCGGCCGGGCGCCCAGCGATCCCGTGCAGAGCGTGATGCCGTTTGCCGGGCTGTCGACGGCTTTCATCAGCGCCGCATAATCCGCCTCCGTCGACATGATGCGTGGCAGTCCGAGAAGCGCGAACGGCGGATCATCCGGATGGCAGCACAGCCGCATACCGAGCTTTTCCGCCATGGGAACCACTTCGGAAAGAAAATCTATCTGATGAGCCCGCAGCCGGTCCGCCGGGACATCGTCATAATCCTCCAGATGGGCGCGCACATCCGCCAGCGTGAAATTTTCGGCAGCACCAGGCAGGCCGCAGACAATATTGTTTGCCAGCTGCTGCCGTTCCTCCTGGCTCATGCCCGCATGCCGCTTGCGCGCCTGCTCCACGAGCCAGTCGGGCAGTTCCTCTGCAGCGGCAGCACGAGCGAGGATAAACAGATCGAAGGCGGCAAAATCGACCAGATCGAACCGCATGCAGGTTGCTCCATTGGGAAGGCGCCATCGCAGATGCGTTCTCGTCCAATCCAGCACCGGCATGAAATTGTAGCAAATCGTCTCGATACCGGCGTCGCGAAGATGGCCAAGGCTAAGCTTGTAGTTTGCGATATGCTCGCGCCACTCGCCCTTCTGCTTCTTGATATCCTCCGAAACAGGCAGGCTTTCGACGACATCCCAGGCGAGGCCGGAGGGGCTGCCATCCGTCATGCGGCCGATTTCGGCCTTACGCTTCGCAATCTCGGCTGCGGACCACACGGCCCCCGTCGGAACGTGATGCAGTGCGCTGACAACACCCTGCACGCCAGCCTGCAGCATATCATCGATCGAAACCTGATCTCGCGGCCCGAACCATCGCCAAGTCTGCTTCACGATATTACTCCCTTTCGAGACGGCATGATCTGCATGTGCGATTGCATTAGCATGCAGGATTGTGATTGACTAGTATGGTAGTCCACTATATTGAATGCGACATGGCGACTATTGACCACTTAACCCGAACAACGGCGCAACGCACGGACGAGACCCGGACGACCGCATGGTCGCTGGAGCCGACGGCCGCCGTGGGACCGCAAATATATAAAGCCCTCCGCCGGCTGATTGTTCGAGGCGAGTTCAGTCCGGGCACGGCGATGTCGGAAGTGGACATCGCAGGGCGATTTGCCACGAGCCGCCAGCCGGTGCGCGAGGCTTTTATCAAGCTTGCCGAGGATGGTCTGCTCGAAGTCAGGCCGCAGCGTGGTACCTTTGTCCGAAAAATCAGCATCGCTCAGGTGATCGACGCGCGTTTCGTGCGCGAAGCGATCGAGACCCATATCGTACGCGAGCTTGCGGCCAAGAGCGACGCTCGCCTGATCAGACATCTTCGTCTGCAGCTGGAAGAACAGACGGCAATCCCGATCGACAGGCCCGACGACTTCATGAAATTGGACGAGCAGTTTCATTGGACCCTCGCCGACGCGGCGGGCCGATCCTATGGCTGGAAGGTCATCGAGGACGTGAAGCTGCAGATGGACCGCGTGCGTCACCTCACGTTGAGAAGCTTCCCGCAACAAAAGCTCGTGCGACAGCATACCGCCATCGTCGACAGCATCGAACGCTCCGCGCCCGACGAGGCCGAGCGCGAGATGAGGCAGCACCTGCAGCTCATTCTGGAGGATCTGCCGTCGGTCGAGGCGCAATATCCCGATTTTTTCACGCCATCGACCTAGCCGTTTGGCAATCGGCACAGCCAAGGCAGCGGCGGCTGATTGGCTGCTCCATCCTGCCTGACGGAAGATAGCGTCCCAGAAACACAGGAGGGAGCTCATGAAGACGAGAGCTTGCGTGCTTCACGCTCAAGGCGACATACGTATCGAGGAGCGTAAGGTCGGTGCTGCCGGCGACAGCCAGGTCCTGGTGCGTGTCGGTGCCGGAGGGATCTGCGGATCGGATATCCATTATTTCTGGGATGGCGGGATCGGCACGATCCGTGTCACCGAACCGATCATCCTGGGTCACGAGGTCGCCGGCACCGTCGAGGCCGTCGGCGCAAGCGTTGGGAATGTAAAGCCAGGGGATCGGGTGGCGCTTTGCCCGAGCCGGCCCTGCGGCCGCTGCCGTTTTTGTCAGGCCGGACAGCAGCAGCATTGCCTGGAAATGCAGTTCTTCGGAAGCGCGATGCGCAAGCCGCACTGCGATGGCGGCTTTCGCGATCTCATCGTCGTCGAGGATTTTCAATGCGAGCCCGTCGGCGAGGCAGCATTGGACGAGGCAGCCTGTGCAGAGCCGCTCTCGGTCGGCCTTCATGCCATCAACAATGCCGGCAGCCTGCTGGGCAAGAGCGTGGTGGTCATGGGAGCGGGTCCGATCGGTGCCCTTCTGATCGGTGCTGCACGCATGGCAGGCGCGCGTGAAGTCGTTGCCGTCGATCTGGCGGAAGCCCCGTTGAAGGCGGCGAAGAAAATGGGAGCCACCCTGGCCATCAATGGGGGCGACGGCGACCGTCTCGCTGGCTATTCCGAAGACAAGGGATACTTCGATGTCGGTTTCGAATGCACCGGATCCGGCATCGCGCTGGGCAATCTGTTTCCCATCGTGAAGCCGCGCGGCACCATCGTCGCGGTCGGCGTCAGCAACGGCTCGCATATTCCGTTCAATGCCCTGGTCGGAAAGGAGATCCGCCTGGTCGGCACACATCGCTTCCATAGCGAATATGCCCTGGCCGCCCGGATGATAGCGGAGCGACGCATAGATGTGCGCCCGATCATCACCTCGACGGTGCCGATGGAACACATCCGCGAGGCGTTCGATATCGTCCGCGACCGGACCACGCAAATGAAGGTGCAGCTCAGCTTCGCGACATAAGCAATCAAGGCGCAATGATCGACCATGTGGAGGAGGAGTGAATGGCAGCAATTGATACTCAAGATCCGGCAACCATACGGAAATTGTCGGATGAAGCGACGAGAGTCCTGTTAAACAAGCCCAATACGCTATCCAGCACGCAGGGCGGCTGGATGATGATCGCAACCATTCTCATCGAGGCCTGGGATCTCTATGCCATCGCCTTCGTACTGATCTTCATCAAGACGGATTTCAATCCGACGGCGGCACAGCTCGGTCTTGCCACCGCCGCCGTCCAGGGCGGCGCCTTGATCGGTGCGCTGCTCGGGGGGATCTTTGCCGATTATTTCGGACGAAAGAAGGTCTTCATCGGCACGATGATCCTGTTCATCGTCCTGGCGCTCGCGCAGGCCTTCGTGCGTGACATATGGGAACTGATCCTCATCCGCTTCCTGATCGGCATTCCGCTCGGCAGCGACATCTCCAACGGCTATGCCTACATCATGGAATCGATGTCCAAGGGCAAGCGCGAACAGATGGGCAGCCGCTGGCAGTTCATGTTCGGGCTCGGCGAGGTATTCGCCATCATCATCATCACGGTGATGTATATCAGCGGCATGGACCATTCGCTGCTATGGCGCGTCGCTCTCGCGCTCGGCGCCGTTCCGGCGGCGATCCTCCTGTTCTGGCGCCTCGACCTGCCGGAGACGCCTCTTTCCCTGCTGCAGCGCGGTCACTTCAGAAAAGCCAAGGAGGTTTCCAAGCGGCTGTTCGACGATCCGCTCGACATGCTTCCGAACGAGGATGTGCAGCTAGCCAAGCCCAAGCTCGGCGACTTCCTCAAGGTTATCTGGGCCGATCCGATCAAGAAACGGGCGACGATCTTCTCGTGGATTTCCAACGCGTGCCAAGGCGCGGAATTCACGGCCTGGGGCTTCTACCTGCCGGTCATCCTGGTGCTGAGCGGTGTCGGTGTGTCGAGCGACGGCAATATTACCGGCACGAACATGGTGACCGCCCTGATCTTCTGCCTTGCGACGATTTCCGGTTATGTGGCGCCCCTTATGCTGCCCAAAATCGGCCATCGCGGCGTTGCCATGTGGGGTTTCGGCCTGGCATTCCTCGGCCTTATCCTGGGCGGCCTCGGCATACAATATGATTGGAAGATCATCAT
Source organism: Martinezella tropici (assembly GCF_003287875.1). GTDB lineage: Bacteria > Pseudomonadota > Alphaproteobacteria > Rhizobiales > Rhizobiaceae > Rhizobium > Rhizobium tropici_C. The sequence continues at coordinate 255,225 of NZ_QMKK01000061.1, read as the reverse complement.
CGTCGTCGGAGCCTGCATTCTCATGTGGGGCCATTATTGGGATGCGTCCAACGGCATGACGATATCGTCCATGGTCGCCCCAAGCCGCTTCAAGGCAACGGCTTCGGGATTCGGCTACGTCTTCGTCAAGGGGGCGTCTTTTTTCGGTGCCTTCGTGTTCCCCATCCTCAGCGAGCAGTTCGGCAAGGCCGGCGCGACCTTCTCGGTGGCGATCCTGTCGCTGATCGGCTTCCTCGCGGCCAAGTTCATATTGCCTGAGGTCTATGGCTACGTCGAAACCGAAGAACTATCCGATCCCTGATAGCGGCTTCTGACGACCGATGCCACCGGACCTGAACATCCGGCGGCATCCGGCACAGGCCATGCCGGTCCTTTGCCCATCGGTAAACTGTTTCGCATTCTTCTATAAAATCATGCGGAGCCGGACGCCGTAACTCGTGCTGCTCATTTGGAGGAAATGGGAAACGCAAAGGTATGGAGGAGGTTACCTTGGCAGCAACCGCAGAGGAAAATACCGCACCATGTTTGCTCATTGGGCATAAAAAAGCTGACTCCGGGAAACCGTCATTGCTTTGAACTTCGATTTTTTAAGAGAGACTTTCAGGGAGTTCCCATTTCGGGAAATTTTCCTTGTTCCCGATATGGGAATATGCTGCATACTGCTCATGCAGATCATCGCTAAGTCCACATTGAGGAAGTTTTGGGAAATCCATCCCCAAGCTGAAACCCCATTAAGGACTTGGTACGCAATGGTCGACAAGGCGATGTGGAGCGGGCCGACCGATGTCAAAATGATGTTCGGAGCGAATGTCGATTTCGTCAGCGATAATCGCATTATTTTCGATATTGGGGGGAACAAATACCGTCTGATTGTCCACGTCGCTTATCCATACCAACGGGTGCTGATCAAATTTGTCGGCACTCGTAAAGAATACGATAATATCAACCCGGAGACCGTGTAATGGACAACATCCGCGCCATCAGGAACGATGAAGACCTTGCCTGGGCTATTGGCGAGGTTGAACAATACTTCGATGCGCCGCCCGATTTGGGCACCCCGGAGGCAGACCGATTCGATATTCTCTCCACTCTTATCGAAGCCTATGAGGATCGTTATTACCCGATCGAAGCTCCAGGGCCGATAGAGCTGATCAAGGCTCACATGGAGATGATGGGCCGCAAGCAGTCCGACTTGGCTGATCTATTCAACTCCAAGTCTCGCGCCTCCGAGGTGCTTAACCGGAGGCGCGCCCTTACAGTGGATATGATCCACAAACTACATAAGGAGTGGGGCATTCCAGCCGATTCCCTCGTGCAGCCATATCATCTTTTAACTGATGCGGCTTGAAGTGCCGCCGACCAAGCCATCCCGATGTGGCGCGTGAACGCGGTACATCAGCCCGAACCCGGCCAGCGGACCAATGCCTTTGAAAGCCTGGGTCCCGGGATTGACGGAACGACGGAAATCACGACAGAGTGCGCCTGCATACCCCTCTCCATCGAGTTGCCCTGGCGTTGGAAGGGCCCGACAGAACCTCGTAGCGAGCAGGAACGATAGCCATGGCCAAGCAGCTTCCCGATATGACAAAGCACCGCGGCTTTCCATCCGGCATGCCGGGAACGGGCATCCAATTCACCATTCGCCGCGCAAACCCCAGGGGTGTCACGCCGATCAAACAGCTCCCGCGCCGCGCGCGACCGGGATCGCAGGAACACCGTGTCGACGCGGCTTTCCTGCACGCGCTCTGGCATCAATTCGGAACCGAACCTTTCGAGCGCGGCAACCTCGATGCGGCCCGCTTGAACCTGCTCTTCGGACGCGAGGTCGTGGCGGCGGACAAGGATTTCGATCCGATGTCCTATGAGGCGATGCTTGTCATCAACGAGAAGTTGGCACGTGAAAATTTTCCGGAAGCCTTCGAAGACGTCATGGAAGTCTAGCGAGCGCCAGCGGGGATTTTGCAGATATTTTGCCCTTGCGGGTCGTTCACGGCCCCTTCCGCAGTCTCCGACGCCACCCACACAGACAACCTCCGTCCCCGTTCTGAACTTCCTTTCGGCAGCCCTAGAACGTGGTGTCCATCAGCTCTCCTGGCGACATTTGGAAAAATGTTTCCGCAAGGAAAGCACCTGTCTGGTTGCCAAAAAACCATAATTGTTCCACCTAAGATCATACATCCAACATTCAATGATCCAGAATCGGGCCAAGATTTGATGCGTATGAAATATGGTTTACTCTGCCTTTTCCTGGCAATTGCTCCGTCGGCATATGCTCTGGAAGCAGGTTCGCCGCCAATTTTGACGCCACTGCCGCAACAGGCGCAGGCCGCTCATTTGAGCGCGGAATTCCTCACCCGTTTCCACTACAGGCCGGTTCCCCTGGATGATGCTTTGTCGTCCAAGGTCATGAACCGGTTCATCAAATCCCTGGATCCGGACCGGATCATCTTCCTGCAGGCGGATATCGACAAGTTCATGGCCGGCAGCACCAAGATCGACGATGCGATCAACCAGGAAGACCTGAATATCCCGTTCTCGATCTTCAACACGTATGAGCAGCGGGTGGTCGATCGCATGAGCTATGCGCGCGGCCTGCTCAAGCAGAAGTTCGATTTCAGCGTGCAGGAAGACTATCCCCTCGTGCGCGACAAGCAGCCGTGGCCGCAATCCGAAGCGGAAAGCAATGACCTGTGGCGCAAACGCGTCAAGAACGACTGGCTGCGCCTGAAATTGGCCGGCAAGGATGATGCCGCCATTCGCGACACGCTTGACAAGCGTTATGAAAACTCGCTTGAGCGGGCCTACAAATACAAGAGCGACGACGTGTTCCAGTCGTTCATGGACGCCTATACGACGTCGGTCGACCCGCATACCGACTATTTCGGCGCGACCGCTTCGGCCGAATTCGATATTTCCATGAAGCTCTCGCTGGTTGGCATCGGCGCGGTGCTGCAGGAAAGAGACGATTACACGACGATCCGCGAGCTCGTCGCGGGCGGCCCGGCGCAATTGTCAGGCAAGCTGGCGGTCGGCGACCGTATTATCGGCGTCGGCCAAGGCGAGAACGGTGCGATCAAGGAAGTCGTGGGGACCCGCCTCGATGAAATCGTGCAGATGATACGCGGCGCGAAGGGTTCCGTCGTGCGCCTGGATATCCTGCCGGCCGATGCCGGCCCCGACGGCAAGCATCACGTCATCAGCCTGGTGCGCGACAAGATCAGCCTTGACAAGCAGGCTGCCAAGAAAACCATCCTGTCTGTCAAGGATGGCGATGCCACCCGCAAGATCGGCGTCATCACGCTGCCGGCCTTCTATGAAGATTTCGAAGCGCGGCGAAAAGGCGACAAGGATTACCGAAGCGCGAGCCGTGACGTCGCCAAGCTTCTCGACGAGTTGAAGCAGGACAAGGTCGAAGGCGTTCTGATCGACCTTAGAAACAATGGCGGCGGCTCGCTCGCCGAAGCGATCGATCTGACGGGTCTGTTTGTCGGCAAAGGTCCGGTGGTTCAGCAACGCAATGCGGACGGTCAAGTGGAGGTGGAAAACGACGATCTTTCAACCCCCGCCTGGACCGGCCCAGTCGGTGTGCTGATCAATCGCGGTTCGGCCTCGGCGTCCGAGATTTTCGCCGCCGCGATACAGGATTATGGCCGAGGTGTGATTGTCGGCGAACCCAGCTTCGGCAAGGGCACGGTGCAAACCGTTGTCAATCTCGACCAGGTCGCCCATAACGCCAAGCCGAAATTCGGCGAGCTGAAATTGACCGTGGCCCAGTTTTTCCGCGTCGATGGCGGCACGACCCAGCTGCGCGGCGTGACGCCCGACATTAGCCTGCCGGGCCTTTCGGACCCCAAGAGCTTTGGTGAATCGAGCTATGACAATGCCCTGCCGTGGACACAGGTCAAGCCGGCAAAATATACGCCCGCCGGCAACATAAAGGCATTGCTGCCGCAGCTTCAAAGCCGCCATGATGAACGCGTACAGAACGACAAGGATTTCCAGCGCTTTGTCGAAGACATTGCCGTGCTGAAAGCACAGCGAGACAGACAGGTCATTTCTCTCAACGAAACCGAACGCCGCAACGAAATGGCCGCCCAGGCAAATCGCCTGAAGTCGCGCGACCAGATCAACGACGGCGTGGACACTGGAGAGGATGATGGCCTGCAGGCCAACGAGCGCAGCCTGAGTGCCGATATCGCCATCGAGAAAGCCCGCAAGAACGCAAAGGACGTGCTGCTGAACGAGGCAGCCGCGATCCTCGCCGACGAAGCCGACCTGCAGGCTGGAACGCCGAGGACGGCGGCTCAGTAGCGCGGAAACAAAGGGTTTGCACAAGGGAGACATCGCGGTGAACCGCGATATCTCCCTTGACTGGCGGACACCGCAATAGGCCTAGGACGTCCCCTCTGGTAATCTGGGCGATGCAACCTCAATGGGTTCAGGCACCGCCGCAGCGGCTCGCAGAACGCCATGAAAGCCGATCCAAAGCGCAATCGAGCCGAGCGCGAAGCTCCCCAAAATAACGAACATCGCGCTGTAACCGATTTCCTGCGCGAGCCAACCACCAATGGCTGGGCTCAAGGATGCGCCGACACCTTGAACGGTCATCACAATGCCCTGGCCGGCATTGATGCGGCCGGTTCCGTTCAGGATGCGCGCGACCAGCGCCGGCACGGCGACACTCTGCAGGCCCGCGCCGACGCCGTCGAGGATTTGGACCGGATAGACGCCCCAGGCGGTAATCAGGTGGGCTGCGACAAAACCGCGGACCGGCAAAGACATGAAGGAGATCAGCAGCACGAGCCACTGCCCTCTCCTTTCCGCCATATGCATCGCAATCAACGAGGTGATGATCATGGTGCCCTGTGCCACCACGACGGTCAGGGCAACGAAGGCTGCGGGATCGCCTCGCTTGGCGGAGACCACGGCAAGCCCGTAGAGCGGCAGCATCGCTCCATTACCGAGATGGAATAATGCGAGAGCACCGGCCAGGATCAGCAGCGGCTTTGATTCCGCAAGCACCGTGAAACCGCTCGGTTTGCGCTGTGCTGCAGTTTCCGTTTTTCCTTGCGGGCCGATCACGGTGAGAACGGCGCCTCGCGCCTCGTTATCGTCGATCGCGGCGGAGGGAACCATCAGAACGGAACCGATGGTGAGCACGCCGAACACGGCGGAAAGCCAGAATACCGCCGTCAGTCCGAACATCCAGCCGAGCCATCCTGATAGCGCGGCGCCGACCAAATTGCCGGCATGGTTGAAAGCTTGGTTGTAACCGGTCTGCCGATTGAAGCCGGCTTGCCGGACGATGCCGAGGGTAATTCCGCTGAGAGCCGGGCCGATCGCGGCACCCGCAACGGCAGTCGCAACCTGGGACAGCGCCACAACCCAGAAGGCCTGCGACAGCAATATGGTCATGGAGGCCAGGACGGTGCAGATGCCAAGTACGATGATACATGCCCGCTTGTGCGTCGTCTCATCGATGAAGGCGCCGGCCGGCGCCATCATCAGCATGCCGGCAAAGCCGCCGATCGTCATGACCGAGCCGATCGATCCACTTTGCCAGCCATGCGCGATCAGGAAGACACCAAGAAAGGGGCCGATGCCCGCCTGAACATCGGCCATGAAGAAGTTGAGGAGCGCGAGTGGGATGAGTGCGCGGGCTTGCTGGTCAAAAGGAGATGAGCGCGGCAAAGGATAACCATATCGTTCTTGAAATCGTCAGACGAAAAGCACTCGGCCGCAAAAAGGTTCCCGCGGGTGGAGTGCCGCCTGCCCTTAGCAGGCCCGCCTGCGTTTCATCATGGCTTTCAGCCTTTCGGCTCCGACCTCATCGACAGGCGTGTAGACGATCATGCGGTCGTCGTTGCTGGGGCTTGCCCACCAGTTGTTGGATTGCAGCGCAAGGATCGTACCATCGGCAAGACGGAAGCGTTTCACGGCATTCTCGATGCCCTTGAGCTGATAGCGGTCCCATACGATACGGAACTGATCCGAGGCGCTCATATAGCGCTCCAGCTGCCGCTCCCAGACGGGATCGTCGAGATGTTCGGCCATGGAGGCGCGAAACAGGGCAGCCATGTGGGCCAGCATCTCGTCGGGGTCGGCCTGACTTGCGCGCCAGGCAGGATTGACGAGGGACAGATAGATGCAGTTCCGATCTTCAGCCGGGATCGCATGGAGGTCCACTCCGACCAGACGGCGATAGGCTTCGTTGAAGCCACGAATATTGTAGCGTTGCGTCTGGATGAGAGCGGGATAGGGACAGAGTTGATCGAGAATGTGCTGGCTTGCCGCGGTCAGCGGCTTGCACACCTGGGGAGAATCGAGCCGGGGCGGAACGGGCAGGTTTGCCAGCCTGAACAGATGCTCGGTTTCGACCTCGTTGAATTCCAGTGCCTGCGCGACGGAAAGCAGCACGCGCGGCGACACGCGGATCGGCCGGCCCTGTTCCAGCTTCGTGTACCAGGTGATGCCGATATCGGCGCGCGCCGCCACTTCTTCGCGCCGCAATCCGGGTGTACGAACTCGCCCGACGCGGCTGAGGCCCAAACGCACGGGATCGAGCGTTTCCCGCCGCCGACGCAGCAGCTCGCCGAGTTCCTGGGCTCGCGACAGCATGTGATTGGGGGCAATATCGAGCGTGCCGTGCATTTTCATTCTCCAGCCTGATACTTTTTATACCAGTCTAAACAGGTATCTTGTACCAGTTTAACATAGGTGTAGAAGACAGTGGACTCAGTTTCGGAAATCCTTTGAGGTCTTCATGTCATCCGCACCAATCCGGCTCGGCCAAGTCGGCCTGATGATCCTGCTTGCCGGGCAATTGCTGCTGCAGCTCGATTTTTCCATCATCAATGTCGGCCTTGCCGCCATTTCCGCCTCGCTGCATGCCGGCGAGACGGAACTCGAGCTCTTCGTTGCCGCCTATGGCGTGGCGTTCGCCGTCTGCCTGGCCATGGGTGCACGCCTCGGCGACAATTTCGGCCGCCGACGCATGTTCGGTCTGGCCGTGCTGCTGTTCTGCCTTGCTTCGCTGCTCTGCGGCGTCGCGACATCCGTCGCCTTCCTCATCGTCGCTCGTACGCTGCAGGGAATTGCGGCGGCGCTGATGGTGCCGCAGGTGCTGGCGACGATCCACGTCACGCTTACCGGGCGTGACCACGCCCGCGCGGTTGCGCTCTACGGCGCAATCGGCGGCATCGCCTTCATCATCGGCCAAGTCCTCGGCGGCTTTCTCATCTCCGCCGATATCGCCGGCTCCGGCTGGCGCAGCATCTTCCTCATCAACCTGCCGATCTGCGCCCTGATCCTCTTCTGCATGTGGCGCCACGTTCCGGAGACGCGCGGACAAGGCAGAGTGCCGGTGGACTGGTCCGGCATGATCACGCTGGCATTGCTGACGCTATCGGTGCTGCTGCCGACGGCGCTTGGCCCGTCTCTGCATTGGAACTGGCTCTGCCTGGCGGGTTTCGTGCCGATCCTGCCGCTAACGGCGCTTCTCTGGCGCATCGAGCGGGCTAAGGAAGCGCGCGGCGCCTTCCCGATCCTGCCACCGTCGCTGACCCGCATCTCCAGCATGCGCTTCGGCGGGCTGATCGCCATCATTTTCTTCACCTGCTGGAGCGGCTTCATGTTCGTCCTCGCCCTGACGCTGCAGGCGGGCGCCGGCCTGACGCCGCTGCAATCGGGCAATGCACTGATCGCGCTCGGCGGCTCCTATTTCGTCTCGGCCGCCTTCGTCACGCGCCGGCTTGCCGGCATGCGCCGCGAGGCCATGCTGGTGACGGGCTGCCTCATCCAAATGACCGGGCTTGCCCTGCTCATCGTGACGCTGGAAATCGTCTGGCCGCGGCTCGCTGTCATCAATCTCATCCCCTCCACGATCCTGATCGGGTTCGGTCAGGCACTGATCGTCAACTGCTTCTATCGCCTCGGGCTCGCCGATGTGCCGCATGAACATGCAGGAGCAGGCAGCGCCATGCTCGCCACCATGCAGCAGGTTTCGCTGGGCCTCGGGCCAGCGATCCTCGGCGCCGTATTCGCACAGGTCCTGCAATATGACAGCGTCTATCTCACGGCGGGAGTAACGGCCATCGCCGTCGAGCTCGGACTGATGGCCATTCTGCTGCTGGCCACGCTCCTGCGCCTGGCTCGCCAGCGCAGCCTTTCGGAAGAAGACGCCAAAATCGACGAGACGCTGGTCGTGGCGCCCGAATGATACTCGATGAGGCCGCTGCTGCTGCGCCACCAGTTGCAGCGGCTTTACGCCAGACATGCTTCCATTCCGGACCTGCCGCCGGCGTAGCCGATCATTCAATTCCGCTCAGCCTGCTTGTCAGTGCCGTTTTCGAATGCCATTGCTCTTGAAACCTCGGATGACAGACAAGCGGCTTTAAATGAAACTGGATGCAATCGACCTGCGGATACTGGATGCCATTCAGCGCGATGGACGCATCACAAAGCTTGCACTCGCCGAAAAGGTCGGCCTCTCGCCGACGCCATGCTGGCTTCGCCTTCGCAAGCTGGAAAAGGCAGGCATCATCACAGGTTACCACGCGCGCCTGTCGCTGCGCCGGCTCGCCCCGATCGCCAATGTCATGGTCGAGCTTACGCTTGCCAACCATCGCCAGGCCGACTTCGACCGCTTCGAGCGGGCCGTCGCGGCCATTCCGGAAATCGTTGCCTGCTGGGCCGTCGGCGGCGGCGTCGATTACATTCTGAAGATCATGGCGGCCAATATCGATGCCTATCAACGCCTGATCGACGATCTCCTCGATCGCGATCTCGGTATCGAGCGCTATTTCACCTACATCGTCACCAAGACCGTGAAGGAGGAGACGGTGCTGCCCGTCACGGATCTGCTTTCCCCGGATGTGCCCGGCGGCGAATAGAGAGATTCTCCATCGGCGCCTCTCTCTTTAGGTGCTTTCTCTCTTCCAGCTGCCTGCAATGGACAATCTCTCGCGGCATTCCGTGACAGCATTGGACATCTGGCGACCATCTGGAAAGAAAGACCCGATCATGACTGCGCTCCATGCCCGCGCCACCTATCATGAAGCCCTTTCGCGGCTGAACGACCGTCATTTGCTGCGAGACCTTTCCTATGTCGCCGGCCGCTGGGTCGCCGGCAAAGCCGGCCGCAGCTTCCAGGTCACCGATCCCGCATCCTCCGTAACGCTCGCCTGGGTCACCAGCCTTGACCAGAGAGAAGCTTTCGAGGCCATCGACGCGGCAACGGATGCCTTTGCGGCCTGGCGCTCACTCCTGCCGCAGCAACGAGCGTCGATCCTGCGCAGATGGTACGAATTGATGATCGAGGCGCGCGAAGATCTGGCGCTGATCATGACTCTGGAGCAGGGCAAGCCGCTCGATGAATCCCGCCGCGAGATCGACTACGCCGCAAGCTTTGTCGAATGGTACGCCGAGGAAGCCAAGCGGATCAATGTCGAAAGCGTGACCAGCCATCTGCCCGACACCGAAATGTTCGTCCGCAGGGAAGCCTTGGGCGTCGTCGGGATCGTCACGCCCTGGAATTTTCCGGCTGCCATGATCACGCGCAAGGCCGCCGCGGCGCTTGCAGCCGGCTGCACGGTCGTTTCCCATCCGTCGTCGGAAACGCCTTTGTCGGCACTGGCGCTCGCCGAACTCGGCGAACGCGCCGGGCTCCCCGCCGGTGTCTTCAACGTACTGACCGGTGATGCCGCAACCATCGTCGGGGCCTTCTGCGACGATCAGCGGGTCAGGGCATTGAGCTTCACCGGCTCGACCGAGATCGGCAGGCTGATCGCCGGCCAATGTGCCGCAAGCATGAAACGGCTCGTCATGGAGCTTGGCGGTCATGCGCCGCTAATCGTCTTCGACGACGCCGATCTCGATCGCGCCGTCGATATCGCCATCAATGCCAAATTCGCGACCTCCGGCCAGGATTGCCTCGCCGCCAACCGCATCTTCGTGCAGCGCCCGATCATGGACGCCTTTGTTGCAGCGTTCGCCAAGCGCGTTGCCGCCTTGAAGGTCGGCCATGGATTGGACGGTGCCGTCGATATCGGGCCTCTCATGCACGAACGCGCCATTACCAAGGTCGAGGAGCATGTCGCCGACGCATTGAAACATGGCGCAAGGCTTGTCGTCGGCGGGAAACGGCACCCGGCCGGGAAGCTGTTCTTCCAGCCGACCTTGCTCGTCGATCCCTCGCCGGACGCGCTGATCATGCGCGAGGAAACATTCGGACCGGTCGCTGCTGTGACCGCTTTCGATAGCGAAGACGAGGTCATCGCCCGGGCCAACGACACCCAATACGGCCTCGTCGCTTATGTCGTGACGGCCAACGGCGCGCGGCAGATGCGGCTCGGCCGGGCGCTCGAATACGGCATGGTGGCCATCAACCGCGTGAAGATCACGGGCGGCCCGATCCCTTTTGGCGGTTGGAAGCAGTCAGGCCTCGGCCGCGAAGGCTCCCGCCATGGCATCGAGGCCTTCACCGAACTCAAATATCTCTGCGTCGACACGACAGCCTGACGCCGCGAATAGAAAAAGAAGGAACGATAATATGCTGGACAAGCGCAACGAACTGAACGCCTGGGACAGGGACCATTTCTTCCATCCCTCGACTCATATGGGCATGCACGCTCGTGGAGAGACGCCGACCCGCGTCATCGCCGGTGCCGACGGCGTCTACATCACGGATACCGCCGGCAAGAAGAGCCTCGATGCCTTTGCCGGCCTTTACTGCGTCAATGTCGGTTACGGCAGGCAGAAAATCGCCGATGCGATCGCCGAGCAGGCAAGGAACCTCGCCTATTACCATGCCTATGTCGGCCACGGCACGGAAGCTTCCATCACGCTTTCGAAGATGATCATCGATCGCGCGCCTGAGGGTATGAGCCGCGTCTATTTCGGTCTTTCCGGGTCTGACGCCAACGAGACCAACATCAAGCTGATCTGGTACTACAACAATATCCTCGGCCGACCGGAAAAGAAGAAGATCATTTCGCGCTGGCGCGGCTATCATGGCTCCGGCGTCATGACGGGCAGCCTCACCGGCCTCGAACTGTTCCACAAGGCCTTCGACCTGCCGCGCGCGCCGATCCTCCACACCGAGGCGCCCTATTTCTTTCGCCGCGCCGACCGCTCGATGACCGAGGAACAGTTCGCGCAGCATTGTGCCGACAGGTTGGAGGAGATGATCCTCGCCGAAGGTCCGGAAACGGTCGCAGCTTTCATCGGCGAGCCGATCCTCGGAACCGGCGGCATCGTTCCGCCGCCGAAGACCTATTGGCAGAAGATCCAGGCCGTCCTCGACAAATATGACGTGCTGCTCGTTGCCGACGAGGTCGTCACCGGCTTCGGCCGTCTCGGCACGATGTTCGGCTCAGATCATTACGGCATGAAGCCGGATCTGATCACCATCGCCAAGGGCCTCACGTCTGCCTATGCGCCGCTTTCGGGCAGCATCGTCTCCGACAAGATGTGGCAGGTGCTTGTCCAGGGATCCGATCAGCTCGGCGCCATCGGCCATGGCTGGACCTATTCCGCCCATCCGATCTGCGCGGCTGCCGGCATCGCCAATCTCGAGCTGGTCGACGAACTCGGCATCGTCGAGAATGCGGGCTCGACCGGTGCCTATTTCCGCTCTGAACTTGCCAAGGCCGTCGGCGGCCACCGGCATGTCGGCGAGGTTCGTGGCGACGGGCTGATGGCAGCAATCGAATTCGTCGAGGACAAGGACGAGCGCAAGTTCTTCGATCCCGCGCAGAAGATCGGTCCGCAGGTGGCGGCGGCACTGCTCGAGCGCGGCGTCATCGGCCGCGCCATGCCGCAGGGAGACATCCTCGGCTTTGCACCGCCGCTGTGCCTGACCCGCGAGGAAGCCGATACCGTCGTCAAGGCAGCGGCAGGCGCCATCGAAAGCGTATTTTCGAACCGCTGATCCGATCCTGACGAGACGACCCTATACACCCTACGCCGATGGCGGGGCCCGTTGTTGACAATAGGCCCCGCCATTGCATTCGGACGTCGCCATCCGGCACCGAATGGTGTACATGGATTCCTGTAATTGTACCGGATCAATCCATGTATCGTCATGATTCAAAAAGCCAGGACAATGGCGCTTGGAAACCTGTCCTCCAGCATCGCAAGGGTGCGACCAAGCACAAGCTGCTCACCGACAAGATTATATCCGACATCGATGAGGGTATTCTGCCGGTGCACGCGCAGATGCCGACGCATCGCGATCTCGCGCACGCATTGGGAATTTCGGTGCAAACCGTGAGCCTGAGTTACAAGGAGGCGGAGCGGCGCGGCTATCTGCGCGGAGAGGTTGGGCGTGGCACCTTCGTGCGCAGCCGTGTCACCGAACGCGCCGACAGCTTCATGCTCGATCGCGATCCGAGCGGCAGCGCCGATCTTTCCATAATAAGGGCCGTCTATACCGAGGCACATGAGCGCTCGGCTCGCGAGCTCATGCAGGCACTTGCGGAAAGCGACAATAGCAGCTTCATGCGGCCCTGCCGTCCGATCGCCGGCCTCGATGCTCATCGCGCGGCAGCACAGGTCTGGCTCGCCGGCTTATCGGTCACAACCGATCCGGATCGCATCCTCATCACCAACGGCGCGGCGCACGGCCTCTTCCTTGCCGTCGCCTCGGTCGTTCGGCCAGGCGAGGTGGTCCTGACCGAGAGCTTGACCGATCACGGCATCATCGGTCTTGCCAATGTTCTGGGCTTCACGCTGCGTGGCCTTCCGACCGATCGCGAGGGTATCCTGCCGGACGCCTTCGAGGCGGCTTGTGCCGTCGGCGACGTGACAGCGCTTGTCATCGTTTCCTCGCTCGGCAATCCCACCAGCCACGTCATGGGAACAGAACGCCGGCGCGCAATTGCCGATATCGCCCGCCGGCACGGCATCTTCGTCATCGAGGATGAGGTCTATAAGCCGATGCTGCGCGATCCCCTCCCCTCGATGGCGGACCTCATACCGGAGCTCGGTTTCTTCGTAACCAGCTTCACCAAATCCGTGATGACGGGACTGCGCATCGGCTATCTCGTCGTGCCCGCCCACTATTCGATCCGCGCCGCTTCGATCCTGCGCGTCACCGGATGGAGTGCAACCAACGTCGTTGCCGAAATGGCGTCGCGCTGGGTGCTGGATGGAACGGCGGAAGCCCTGCTTGCCGTCCAGCGAAACGAGGCGGAGGCCCGGCAGGCGATCGTCTCCGATGTGCTGGCGCCGTTCGTCGCCGGCAGCCATCCGCTGTCGCTTTGCGCCTGGCTGTCTGTTCCCGAACGTTGGACCGAGGAAGGCCTCGTGCGGGCGCTGGCCCGCAAGGGTGTGGCGGTAACGCCATCCGATCCGTTCGTCGCGGGTGGAGAGCGGCCGGTCGGCGGTATCCGCATCTGTCTCGGCGGCCGCCTCTCGCATTCCGCTCTTCGCTCGGCGCTCGAAACCGTTCGCGGCACCTTCGAACAGCTGCCGCCCGTCTTCGATGTGGGATCGATCGTTTAACCTTGCCGCAGGTCGATCTTTCAAAGGATCGAGCCCAGAAATTCCTTGGTGCGCTCTTCCTTCGGCGCGCTGAAGATCTCTTCCGGCTTGCCCTGTTCGCAGATGCGGCCCTTGTCGAAAAAGCAGACGCGGTCGGAGACTTCGCGGGCAAAGCGCATTTCGTGTGTGACCAGCAGCATGGTCAGATCGTGTTCATGTGCGAGATCGCGGATGACGCCGAGCACCTCGCCGACAAGCTGCGGATCGAGCGCCGATGTCGGCTCGTCGAACAGCAGCACGCGTGGTCGCATGGCGAGCGCACGGGCGATCGCGACGCGCTGCTGCTGGCCACCAGATAACTGGCTCGGATAATGATCCTTCTTCTCCGAGAGCCCGACCATGCGCAAAAGCTCGACCGCGCGGCATTCGGCCTCCGCCCGGCCAAGTCCGAGCACGCGTGTCGGCGCCTCGACGACATTGCGCAGCACGGTCATATGCGGAAACAGATTGAAGCTTTGGAAGACCATGCCGACATGGGTACGGATCTGGCGCAGATGCGCCTCGCTGGCGAGGAAACGACCACGGCCGTTGTCCTGATGATAGGACATGCCGGCCAGATGCAGGGTTCCCTCCTGGAAGGGCTCGAGCGTCATCAGGATGCGCAGGACAGTTGATTTTCCGGAGCCGGAAGGGCCGATCAATGTCACCTTCTCGCCGGGCGTGACGTCGAAGCAGAAATTGTCGAGCACGGTGAGGTGGCCGTAGCGCTTGGTCACATCTTGAAAGCGGATCAATGGTTGCGTCATTTGAGAGCAATTCCGTTTTTCGGCAACGCCTTTTCGAGCCAATGAATGGCCGCCGAGCAGACGAGCGTGAGGATGAGAAAGATCAGGCCGACAAGGGAAAGCGGCACCAGATACTCGAACGTCCGATCCCCGATGAGATTGGCGAGGTTGAGCATGTCGACCACCGTGACGACCGAAAGCACGGGCGTTTCCTTCAGCATGGAGACGAGATAATTGCCCATAGTCGGAACGATGCGAGGAATGGCCTGAGGGATGATGATATCCCAATAGGCGCGGCCGCGGCTGAGATTGAGCGCCGTCGCAGCTTCCCATTGTCCGAGCGGCACGGCATCCAGACCGCCGCGATAGACCTCCGACGTATAGGCGGAATATTGCAGCCCGAGCGCCAGCGCGCCGGTCAGGAAAGCAGGTAATACGATGCCGTAGATCGGCAGGACATAATAGAGGAAGAAGAGCTGGACGAGCAGTGGCGTATCGCGCAGGAACTCGATGACGAAAGCCGTCGGCCAGGAGATCGCCACAAAGCGGCTACGCCGCAGCAAGGCGAAGACAAGGCCGAGAACAAGCGCGATCGCAAAGCCTGCGGCTGCCGCCTCCAGCGTGACGATGAGGCCGATGCCGAGGATCGGCAGGATCGACAATGCGAAGGACAGCGTCGTCGACGTATCCCAGGTGAAGCCATACATCATGCCGGCGTCCTCCCCGGGAAAGCGGCGCCACGACGAAGAACGGTCTCCAGCCAGCGCATGAAGGCAACCAAAATGAGAGCCATGATGAAATATCCGATGAGCGTCAGCGAGTAGATCGTCACGCTGTCGAGCGTGATGTTGCGCAATTGCTGCGCCTGGAAGGTGAGATCGCTGATCGAAATGAGCGACACCAAGGCGGTGTCCTTCAGATTCTGAACGGCGAGATTGCCGAAGGCCGGCATCATTTCGACCACGGCCTGCGGCAGGACGATATGGAAGAGCGCTTGGCTCTGCTTGAAATTCAGGGCGCGCGCCGCTTCATGCTGCGTATCGGGGACCGCCTGCAGCGCGCCGCGCACCACCTCCGCGCCATAGGCGCCGATGTTGAGCGCCAGGCCAGCGATACCCGTGGTGATGGGATCGAAGGAGATCCCGATCAGCGGCAGCGCGTAATAGAGCCAGAAAAGCTGCACCAGAAGCGACGTGCCGCGAAAGATCTCGATATAGACGATCGCGATCGCGGAGAGCAGCCGCCCTCCGGCAAAGCGAGCAAGACCAGCGGCAAAGGCGAGGATTGCGCCGAGGAACATCGAGGCTACGGCGATGAGTGCTGTCACCTCCGCGCCCTTCAGCAATGCCGGCAGATAATGTGTCCAGCTCATGTCCGGGTCACCTCCGTTCCAAAATGGGAGGGGCCGAACGACCCGGCGATCGTCTGCAGACGGCCGCCAGATCGTTCTTGACTATCGATAGGTTCATTTGCCCGCGCACAGGTCTTCGGTGCTCTTCGTGCGTGCGGCCTCGACGCTTTCGGCGCTGAGACCGTAGGACATCAGGATCTTCTTGTAGTCGTCGGTCTTCTTGAAGGCTTCGAGAGCGGTATTGAAGGCCTTGTAGAGCTCCTTGTCCTCGGGCCGGAAATCGAAGCCGCCATAGCTTCTGACGGACTTTCCGTTGATCACCGGATCGGTGAAGGGCTCGGCATGCTCGACATTCGTGCTGCCCTGAACGAGCTTGGCGACAGTCAGCTCGGTTGCCGCATAAGCATCGGCTCGGCCGGTCTGGATCGTGGAAAGCGCATCCGCATTCGCCTGGATCATGACGATCTGGGATTCCGGAATGCCGAGACCATGGAAGAAATCGAGCTGATCGGCACCCGATACTATCGCAACTTTCAGCGACGGATCCTTCTTGATATCCTCATAGGAATGCAGCTTCTTCGGATTGCCCTTCGGCACCAACAGTCCCTCGCCGTAGCTCGAATTCGGCGTGGTGAACTGCACCTGCTTGCAGCGCTCGGGCAGGATGTTCTGCTCGGCGGCGACGAAGTCGAAGCGCTTGGCCTTCAGGCCGGGGATCAGCGAGCCGAAAGGCGTCACGGTCCAGTCGACTTCCTTGACACCCATCGACTTCAGAACGGCAGCGGCAACATCGGGACCAATGCCCTTGGCGGCACCGCTCTCGTCCATATAGCTATAGGGAACCTCGTTGGCGCTGGCGCCACGGATGTAGCCATCCTTCTTGATCTGCTCGAGGCTAGCGGCATGGGCTGAAACGGCGAGGCCAAGGGTCAGGCCCGTGGCGGCGAGGCTGCGGTAAAAATTCGATCTCATGGTTCACTCCTCTGTGGTTGAAATTCGTCATCGGCTGTCCGGTTTTCCGGATCTTTGCCGATAACGGGGTGGTGACCCGCGCCGCGCCATCGCGGCGCGGGAATTCAAGGCGCCTCCGTCAATGTTGCGACGACGGCCAAGCAATCCCCGGTCTTGATGAGGCCGGGGAAATGACGTGCGGCGAGAACACCGTCCAGCGCCGCCCGATAGTCAAAGGGCTCGGACCCGGTGCGGCCGATCGGATGGATGCGGGCGATGATCTCGCCCTGGACAATCGTGTCGCCAAGATCCTTCAGCGGCTCGAAAAGCCCCTCAGCCTCGGCGAAGACGAAGCAATCGGAGGACGGCATATCGAGCCATTGCGTCGCTTCGACCTCCGGGGCACCTGCAACGATTCCGACGTGCTTCAAGACATTCAGAACGCCGCGCTTGGCAATGGAAGCCGTGCGCGCCGATATGGTTCCACCGCCCGAAAGCTCGGTCGTCACAAAGACCTTGCCCATCTCCTCGGCCGTGGTGTCATACATGCCGACGGCATCGATCTCGATCATCCGCATGGAATAGGGTGCGGAAAACGCAGCAACCCCATCGAAGCAAGCCTTTTCCTGGCTCCTATCCGGCAAGGCATGCGCTGCGGCATAGGGCAGGAAATCGAGGGTACGGCCGCCCGAATGAAAATCGAGCACGATGTCGGCCAACGGCAGCAGGTAACGGGTAAAATAGTCCGCGATCTTCTCAGTTACGCTGCCGTCGGGCCGGCCCGGAAAACTCCGATTGAGATTGCCCTTGTCGATCGGCGAGGTACGGGTGGCCGCCCGGAAAGCAGGGTAATTCATCGCCGGAACGATGATGACCCTGCCCCTGACCTCCTCCGGCTTCAACGTACGGGCGAGATCGAAGAGCGCGACGGGGCCCTCATATTCATCGCCGTGATTGGCGCCTGTCAAAAGCGCCGTCGGCCCCTCACCGTTCCTGATGACGCAGATGGGGATCATGATCGAACCCCAGGCGGAATCGTCGCGCGACCAGGGAAGGCGCAGATGCCCGTGCTGAATGCCGTCCTGGTCGAAATCGACTGACGGTGTAATCGGCGATGAACGTTTGGATATGCTCATGCTGTTCATCTCAGGCGATCACTTCACGACAAGTCGTCGGGGAACGTTGGACAGGCACTCGACGCCGCTCTCGGTGATGACGATGCTTTCGGTGATCTCCATGCCCATGTCTTCCAGCCAGAGGCCGGTCATGAAATGGAAGGTCATGCCCGGTAGCAATTCGGTGCGATCGCCGGGGCGCAGGCTCATGGTCCGCTCGCCCCAATCCGGCGGATAGGAAAGGCCGATCGGATAGCCGGTGCGGTTGTCCTTGACGATCCCGTATTTCTTCAGGACCGCAAAGAAGGCGTTGGCGATATCCTCGCAGGCATTGCCGGGCTTGGCGGCGGCAAGGCCGGCCTCCATGCCCTCAAGCGTCGCCTTCTCCGCGTCGAGAAAGGCCTGCGTCGGCTTGCCGAGGAAGACGGTGCGCGACAGCGGGCAATGATAGCGGCGATAGCAGCCGGCGATCTCGAAGAAGGTGCCCTCGCCGCTCTTCATCGGCTTGTCGTCCCAGGTCAGATGCGGAGCGGAGGCATCCGCGCCCGACGGCAGCAAGGGAACGATGGCAGCGTAATCGCCGCCAAAGCCGTCGACGCCGCGAATGCCGGCATCATAGATTTCGGCGACCAGATCGGATTTGCGAATGCCCGGCTCGACTTTCTCGACGATCCGCTGGTGCATGGCCTCGACGATGCGGCCGGCCTTGCGCATATAGTCGAGCTCGGTCTTGCTCTTGACGGCACGCTGCCAGTTCACGAGCCCCTGGGCATCCTTGAAACGGGCATTCGGTAAGTGCTTGACGAGCGAGGCATAGGCTGCGGCGGTGAACCAATAATTGTCCATCTCGACCGCGATCGAGGCATTGCCCCAGCCGCGCTCCTCGATGATCTTCGAGAGCAGATCCATCGGATGGCGCTCATTGGACTGCACGTAGTGATCGGGATAGCCGATGATATTGTCATGGGCGAGATAGGCGGTGCGCTTGGCGCCATTGGCATCCTGGCCGCGGCCATACCAGATCGGCTCGCCGGTATCAGGCACCAGCACACATTGATGTACGTAGAAGGACCAGCCGTCATAACCGGTCAGCCAGTGCATGTTGGAGGGATCCGTGACGATGACGAGATCGACACCGGCTTTTTCCATGGCGCGGCGCGTCTTCTCGAGCCGCTCGGCATATTCGGCGCGGGTGAAATTGAGGGTCGGTTCGCTCACGCTGGGTCTCCTGATGCTTTTGTCGTTTCGATCGCTTGGCCCGCACCGGCCGAGACGGCGCGGCGATGGGCAAGCGTGGCAATGGCGGTATCCTGCACACCGGTCCCGGTCAGGTCGCAAAACGTGATCGCCTCGAGCGAACGGCGGCCCGGCACCTGGCCGGCGACAATGGCGCCGAGTTCGGGAAAGTCGGCGGCCTCGCTCACAAGTCCCTCGGCAATGGCATGATGAAGCTCGCCCAGCCGCCGCGTCTGTTTCAGGCTGTCGGCAACATAAGGCGCGGCCTTCAGGATGGCGGCCGGGTCGATCTCGTTCTTGTGTTCGGCGTCGGAACCCATGGCAGTCACGTGCTGGCCCGGCTGCAGCCAGGTGGCATCGAGGATCGGCTTGTCCGCCGGCGTGGTGGTGACGATAATATCGGCGTCGCGGCAGGCCTGCTTGGCATCCGCCTCCGCCACGATGGGAAAGCCGAGTTCCGCCGTCAGTTCTGTCGCGAGTTTTTCCGCCTTTGCCAGATCGCGCGCCCAAATCCGAGCAGCTTCGATCGGCCGAACCAGCGTGAGCGCGCGCAATTGCAGGCGGGCCTGCATGCCGGCTCCGAGAATTGCGGCAATCCGTGCATCAGGACGAGCAAGATGTCGCGCGGCCACGGCCCCTGCCGCGGCGGTTCGAACATCCGTCAGATAGCCATTGTCGAGCAGGAGCGCCTCGACCAGTCCGGTGCGCGCTGATAACAGCATCATCAGCCCGTTGGTGCTCGGCAAGCCGAGCGAGGGATTGTTGAAAAAGCCGGGGCTAACCTTGATCGCGAAACTGTCGAGATCGGGAACGTAGGCCGTCTTCACGTCAACCTCGCCGCGATGGGCTGCTATATCGAGCCGCATGATCGGCGGCATTTCGACGGCCTTTGTCGCCAGGGCCGCAAAGGCCCGCTCGACGCTATCGACGGCGTCGCCATCGAGCTCAACGATCTTGCGAAGGTCGGTTTCCGTCAGGATCAGCACACGCGTCATGGCGCCACCTCCGCCTTGATATTATCGACGATTGCCCGATGGACCGCCGGATCGATATTGGCCCCGGAAACAACAATCACGGTCAGCCCCTCGGGTTTGATCTTGCCGGCAAGCAGTGCGGCAATGCCCACGGCACCGGCCCCTTCGACGGTCTCGCCCTCGATCCTGGCTGCATGGCGGATGCCCGCGGCAATCTCGTCTTCGTTGAGCAGGATCACATCATCGAGAAGCGAACGGCACATGGGGAATGTCAGGTGATTGTCGAGCCCTATGCCGCCTCCGAGCGAATCCGCCAGGGTCTCGACCTCCTGAACATCGATCGGCCTTCCTGCCGCAAGGCTCGCCGCCATCGCCGCACCCCGTTCCATCGAAACGCCGATCACTTTGGCGGCCGGCAGGCGGCCTTTGATCGCGGCGGCGACACCGGAGGCCAGCCCGCCTCCCGAGAGCGGCACGAGAACAAGTGTGGTCTCAGGCAGATCGTCGGCGATCTCAAGCCCGAGCGTGCCCTGGCCGGCAATGACGGCGGCGTCATCGAAGGGAGGCACGAAACACATGCCCTCTTCACGGACCAGACGTTCGACCTCCCGCATGGCGTCATCCTGCGAATGCCCGACAATGCGGATGTCTGCCCCGAGGCTTCGGATGGCCTCGACCTTGTTGGCAGGAACAAGTGCCGACAGGCAGATGGTCGCGCGTGCACCCATTGCCCTAGCGGCGTGGGCGACAGCCCGGCCGTGATTGCCGGTCGACGCCGTCACCAAGCCGCACGAGCGCGCTTCATCGCTCAGGCATTGAAGTGCATTGGTGGCGCCGCGAAGTTTGAAACTGCCGGTCTCCTGATGGTTTTCCAGTTTGAGATGAACGGCGACGCCCATGCGCTGAGACAATGCATGCGACGGCCGTAGCGGCGTGCGCTGCACATATCCGGCAATGCGCGGCTGTGCTGCCTCGATATTCTGCAGCATGACCATCGTCGTCATGGCGCGCTCCGATGCTTCGCTGTCGACGTGAGCGATACCATGACGATTTTCATTCCTCTCTCGCGCTGGATGTTCATGACATCAGCGTGAAAGAGGTAATGGATCATGTCAATCTGTATATTGTTTCATTACAATCATAGATGTTCTTTTCCGACGTGGGGCCGAGCGGCAAGCCACGCAAAGCGCGCAGTGGTCAATTATAGGAGGATATCACCCACGCCGTTTCCAGCGGGGCACTCTCGCACCGCCGGAAATGCGCGGTTGCGCAAACTATCGGCTTTCGAAATCAACGCTTGTCGTCACCTCGGCCAAGGCTTCGAATTCAGCCTTCAGTGTCTCCATCCGTGCCTTGGCGACCTTCAGCGCGGATGCGCCAAGGAGAAGCCGAAGCGGCGTTTGCTCGGCTTTGACCGCGTTCAGGATCGCTTGTGCTGCCTTCTTCGGATCTCCCGGCTGCGAGCCGGAGACCGCGCGCGTCGCGGCCCGCCTCTTCCCCGCCGTCTCGGCATAGTCATCGATGATAACGGGGGACTCGATCATCGAACGCCCGGCCCAATCGGTACGAAAGGCCCCGGGTTCCACGATCAGAACCTTGATGCCGAGCGGCCCGACTTCATGAGACAGCGATTCCGAAAGCGCTTCGATGGCAAATTTCGTCGCGTGATAATATCCAGTTGCGGCGAATGCGACCAATCCTCCAAGAGAGGAAAGATTGACGATGCAGCCGCGCCGCCTTGCGCGCATGCCCGGAAGCACCGCCTTGGTGACATCAAGCACACCGAAGACGTTGGTTTCGAATTGGGCGCGTATGCCACTATCTTCTCCCTCCTCGATCGCCGCGAGGTAGCCATAGCCCGCCGCATTGACGAGCATGTCGATCCGGCCGAAACGCCGCTCGGCCTCACCGACCACCTGTGCGATGGTTGTGCGATCGGTTACGTCAAGCCGCGCGGCGACGACCTGATCCGGAAATCTTTCAACGAGTTCGCGGATCGTCGCCGGGTCGCGTGCGGTAGCAATCGCGATATCGCCCGCCTCCAGCACCGCTTGAGCAATCGCGCGTCCAAGTCCTGATGAGGCTCCCGTGATGAGCCATATCGATCGGTGATCTCTCATTCCATTATCCTTCCAAATGCTGCGATCATGATGATCCCGCTTGCGGAAGACATACGCTCGGCAATGGCGGAGGCTTAGGCCGATCCTTTCGAAGTTTTGCACAATCCTACCATCCTGGCCTATCTTGATCTCGACAATGGGGAGAAGAGGGGAAAGCGATGGAAGCCACACGACGAAGCTTGATCGAGCTGATGCGCTTTCATTGCACCGCGCCCAAGCAAAAAACACCGGTTCCCGGTTTGACGCTCTTTCGCAACGAAGCACCGACCGAGCCGGTTCGCAGCCTTTATGATCCGCGCCTTTGCGTCGTCCTACAGGGTCGAAAGGAGCTCATTCTGGATCGGCAACACATTGAAATCGGGCCGCGCGACTATCTCGTCGTCGTCCTCGATCTTCCGGTGACGGCACGTGTTGCCGAGGCAAGCCCTGGCCACCCGCACTATGCGATAACGCTTGATCTCAATGCGGCAATCATTGCCGAGCTGGTGGCAGATAAAAGGGAACCGAGATCGGCGGCAAAGACGAAGGGCGCCGCCATTGCCGGCCTCACCGCCGACATTCTGGAGCCTCTCGAGCGGTTGGTGCGGCTGCTGGATCGGCCCATGGACATCGAAACACTGGCACCGCTTGCGCAACGCGAGCTTTTCTACAGGCTCATCCAGGGCAGCCTCGGCGACATGGTCATCGAAAGCGGAATGGGAAATTCCCGCCTGTCGCGCATTGCCCGCACGACCGCCTGGCTTAAAGCCAACTTCGATCAGCCTGTCGATGTCGCGACCTTGGCAGATATCGCCGGCATGAGCCAGACCTCCTATTACCGCGCCTTCAAGGCCGCTACTGCGATGAGTCCCTTGCAATTCCGGGCACGGTTGCGATTGCATGAAGCGCGACGGCGGCTGCAGTTGGGCGTCGAGAAGATCGGATCCGTCGCCTTTGCGGTCGGCTACGAAAATCAGTCGCAGTTCAATCGGGAATATCGGAAACTGTTCGGGAGACCGCCTGGTGCAGACCTGTCTCGCTGACACGCAGGCCAGCCGTCCATTCGGGTAGGTTCACTAAATCGTCGTGGCCGCTATTGTTTCTGCTGTCGGTTCGGACGCCACCCCCGAACCGATCACTACAGCGTCCGACGAGACTGCATGCCCTCGCAGTGTCGTCGGACACCCCCATGGGAATGAATGCCAGTGACGAGGACTGCAGCCCGCGGCCATATCGATGATATGGAGCTGGATCAGTCTTTACTGGAAACACCGGCCGCGAACGCGCGGCTCATGCCGCCCGCCCGGCATTGCGTCCGGAAAAGATGCAGCCTCCCAGGAACGTGCCCTCCAGCGCATTGTAGCCATGATATCCGCCGCCGCCGAAACCTGCCGCCTCACCGCAGGCGTACAGTCCCGGTATGCGCGCGCCGTCATGCCCGAGCGCCTGGCTGTTCAGATCGGTTTCGAGCCCGCCCAGAGATTTACGGGTGAGAATGTGGAGACGCACGGCGATCAGGGGACCCGCCTTGGGATCCAGGATCCGGTGTGGCGGTGCGGTGCGCATGAACCGATCACCGAGATAGCCACGCGCCTGTCTCAATGCGACGATCTGGGCGTCCTTGGCAAAGGGATTGTCCAGCTCGCGGTCACGGGCCTCGATCTGGCTGCGCACGTGGACAAGGTCGATCGGATGATCCCCGATGCGGTTCATGCCGGCGACGAGCTCTTCCACCGTTTGCGCGACGATGAAATCCTCGCCCTTCTCCTTGAAAGCCTCCACCGGCGGCGGCGCCGAGCGGCCGAGCCGGCTGCGCAGGAGGAGGCCGATGTCGCGGCCCGTGAGATCGGGATTTTGTTCGGACCCCGAGAGCGCGAACTCTTTCTTGATGATCTTTTGTGTGGTTACGAACCAGCTGTAACCATGCCCGAGCTTGCAGATATGCTGTAGCGTCGCGAGGCTGTCGAAACCAGGCAGACAGGGAGCGGGCATACGATTGCCGGTGGCGTCGAACCAGAGAGAGGATGGTCCGGGCAGGATGCGAATGCCATGGTTCGGCCAGATTGGGTCCCAGTTGCGAATCCCCTCGGTATAGTGCCACATCCTGTCGCCGTTGATGAGCCGTGCGCCCGCCGCTTCGGCATGGCCGATCATCAGGCCATCGACATGGTGAGGCACCCCGCTCAGCATCCGGTCTGGCGGTGTGCCGAGGCGCTCGGCAGGCCATGCGCGACGAACCAATTCCGGATTGCCGCCGATGCCGCCGCTCGCCACGATCACGGCTGCGTGAATGCGAAAATCCCCGACGACATCGCGGTTCGATCGCTGGCCGCGCCGGATATTGTCCTCTGCCAGGATCTCGCCTTCCACGCCGGTAATGCCGCTGCCGTCGCCGATCAGCCGCGTCACTCGCCGGCGGAACATCAGCTCGATCTTTCCCTCCTTCTCGGCCGCCAGCACCCGCTTCACGAACGGCTCGATCACGCCCGGACCCGTGCCCCAGGTGACGTGAAAGCGCGGCACGGAATTGCCGTGGCCGTGAGCAAGGCTTCCGCCGCGTTCGGCCCAGCCGACGACGGGGAACCAGCGCATGCCGAGTTCGTGCAGCCAGCTCCGCATCTCGCCGGCGGCGAAATCGAGATAAGCGTCCGCCCACGCACGCGGCCAGAAGTCCTCAGCCCGGTCGAAGGCGGCCGAGCCCAGCCAGTCCTGGCGGGCAAGTTCGATGCTGTCGCGAACTCGCATACGCCGTTGCTCCGGCGTATCGATCATGAAGAGCCCACCGAGAGACCAGAAGGCCTGGCCGCCGAGGCTTGCCCGCGGCTCCTGATCGATGAGGATCACCCGTTTCCCATGTTCAATCAGCTCCGAGGCGGCAACAAGACCAGACAAACCTCCTCCAACGATGACGACATCTGCGTAACTGTCCATTCGACCTCCCAGCGAATAGTTATTCGCCGAGAATTCTAACGGCACTTACGTAAAAGTAAAACGAGGAACGGCTTTCTCGCCGGCTCGTCCAGCGAGGCCGATTTCCGTCGTCAGCTTCTCTGCAGCCGCCACGTCCGGATCTCGAACGGCATGATATCGGCGGGTCCCTCGCGTTCGATCGGCTCTTCTAGGATATTCAGCGGCCCCGATGCTTGCCATCCCGGCGCCAGGTTTAGCGACAGGCGGCCCCGGCGGCCGGCCGGCTCGTAGAGCCGCAGAACAAGGCCCTCCCCCTCCTCCGCCGGTTTCAAGCCCGAGAAAGCGACCGGTATGCCCTCGATGCCGAGAGGCGAGAGCGTGCCCTGCGAAAGCCCGCTTGCCTCCATGGTGACGAGCGGCTGGTTGAGATCGATCGCCTCCGGCAGAACGCCTCCTTCATACCAGGCGCCTTCATGCGGCATCAACGCATAGGTGAAGCTCTGCTGGCCTTCGTCGGCAAGCGGATCGGGATAGATCGGTGACCGCACGAGGCTCATGCCGATGACATTGCCGCGGGCACTGTGTCCGTATTTGGCGTTATTGAGCAAGGCAACACCGAAGCCGGGTTCGCTGAGATCGACGAAACGATGGGCGGCTGCCTCGAACATCGCCTGCTCCCAGGGGGTGTTCGTATGCGTCTGCCGCTCGACGATGCCGAAGGCACATTCGAAAGTGGCTACGCGAGAACGCACAGCGATCGGGTTCAGGGTCCTAAGCAGGGTACGCCGGTCATGCCAGTCGATCGTCGTCTCGATATCGAGCCGGCGGGCATTGGCCGTCAAAACATAAAGCTGGGTGATGGTCGAGTTGCGATATCGATTGACAACACGGACCGCGGCGCGATGCGGCCCCTCCTCGACCAGGGCGATGCTTTCGGGCTGGTCGAGGCGAATGCCTTTTTCGGCATAGTCGGCGTCGACATCCCAAGCATCCCAGTTGCGGGGCTTGTCGGCGGGATAGGCCCAGAGCTGATTGGCGGAGCCTTCGATTGCCTCCCGCCCCGTCGCCTTGTGAACAAAGCTCGACACGGACCCATCCTTGCCGATGACAACGGATAGATGCTCGTTCTCGAGGTGATGGGCGTCGGCTTTCAGCATGCCGGCGGGCTTGAGCATCTTGCGGTCGAAAACGGCGACGGAAAGAGGCGCAACAAGATCGGCAGACGACAGAACCGTTCCGTCGGACAGTGCGGCTGTGAGCGGCCGCGCTGAAAGGGATGGGTTGACGACAATCAATGCGTCCGTGACACCGCCCGTCGGAAGATGGGCCGATAATGCCTTGAGCGCCTTGCCCTGCTCCGCCTTGGCATTGCCGATCACGCCATCAAGTTCCCGCTCGGCATCGACATAGACCTCGCGAATGCTCGACCCCGGCAGGATGTCATGAAACTCGTTCTTCAGAACGGTGCGCCAATCCGCCTCGAGGCTTTGCGGTTTTGCAGCCCCCAGCATGTGGGCGAGCGAAGCCAGCGTCTCGGCCGTGATAAGGGCGCGTTCGGCCTGGCGGTGCTTGCGCTTGACGCCGCTTTGCGTCGTCAGCGTCGCGCGGTGCAGTTCGAGGTAGATTTCTCCGTCCCAGACCGGCAGGTCCTTTTCCGCTGCCGTGCGATGCGCCTTATCATAATAGTCCTTCACGGTACCCCAGCGTGCCCTGGGGATTGCCGGAAAATCGCGCAGTTGAACTTCGCGCTCGACCATTTCCGGTGTGACACCGCCGCCACCGTCACCATAGCCGACGGCCAATAGCGACGTGTCGTGCTCAGTCTTGCCGCGGAAATTCTTCCATGTCGGCACAAAGCAATCCGGCTGCACGAAGCCATTATAGCCCTGCATGGGATTGTCGAAGGTATGCGTCAGCACCTTGCTGCCGTCGAGCCCCCTCCACCAGAAGAGGTCGGAGGGAATGTGATTGGTCTCGCTCCAGTTCACCTTGATCGTGAAGAAGCTGTTCATGCCCCCGAGTCGGAGGATCTGCGGCAGGGCACCCGAAAAGCCGAAGCAATCCGGCAGCCAGCAGACGGTATGGCGCAGGCCGAAATGCTTTTCGAAATAGCGCTGCCCATAGAGCACCTGACGGGCGAGGCTCTCACCCGTCGGCATATTGGTATCGGGCTCAACCCACATGCCGCCGACGGTTTCCCACTTGCGCTCGGCGACATTCTTCTTGATCCGTTCGAGGAGATCCGGATCGTCCTCCTCCATCTGCGCGTAGTAGTGGGCAGTCGATTGATTGAACCGGAAATCGTCGGAGCGCTCCATCAGCGAAAGCGCCGTATTGAAGGTGCGGCGCATCTTCCTGCGCGTCTCGCCATAGGGCCAAAGCCATGCAAGATCGATATGGGCATGGCCGGTCAGCAGCAGTTCGCCGTTTTGCGGAAAACGCTTCTGAAGCTCCTTCAATCGCTCAAGCAGCCGATCATGGGCGGCTGAGGCTGAAGCGCTCTCAGCTTCGCTGAGACCGGCTGGATTGTCCTGGAGTTCCGGCAGTTCCCAGATCTTCTGCTGCATTTCCGCATCCGATGTGCGCGCGATATAGGCAGCCGTGTCGGAGGGCCAATCGAGGCTGCGCAGCGCCCGTTCGGCCGCATCGATGAGATGTGGCACGACGTCGTGACCGTCGAGCGCATCGACCGCCTCACCGATCTGTTGCAGCAGGAGATGCAACCGGTGGACCGGCTCGTCCAGCCAGATCAGCCGGGCTTTGTTCAAGCCCGGGGCACGGTTCGGTTCTCCGAAAGGAAAGCGAGCGACGCTCTCCGCCGCGATCGAAAAGTCCCGATCCTTGATCGGAAACTCCTGGTGATAGGGATCCAGTCCGAAGGTCTCGGTCCGGCCATCGGGATAGCGCAAGGTCAGTAGGCTCTCGCCGCCGAGATCGAGCTGCAGGCGGGTCTGCTCGAGCGGCCAGTCATGGGGAGCCTTTGCCGCCGCGGCAAAATGAACCGTTCCCTTGCGGTGCGGCCAGTCCTGGCGATGCGCGATCGGCTCGCCATCAAAGGTCCAGCCGTCGATGTCACGGCTCTGTCTGTCGCGCCAATGGGCGAGCTCGGCTATGCGGACCTTGAGACGATCGAGACGTTGGGCAATGGTGAGAGACATGGCGGTCCTATCGGAAAATCGGCAATTGGCGGTGAAGGAGAATAAACCGATGCAATAGATCGCAATCGCCACGCGCCGTCTCCTCCAGGCGGATCGCATAGCCGAATTTTAGATTAAGTAACTTTGTTTTCGCGTCAAGCGGCCAAGACATGGGTTACGAGAGTTTTTGGCCGGCGATGTCCTAGGTTACGATCATCGTGGGAAGCGTGGGCGACATCGATCGACGATCTTTCGTGAGATCAACGCAACATGTCCGTTGACAGGATCATTCCCGATCTCAACAGACACTATTGTGTAACGGCGCATGACATGGCTTTGAACGGCAGGCAAAACTTCGGAAGTTCGCATGCTTCTCGCATATCCGGCAATCGTGATCGACCGGATCACATACGGTCGCTCGCAGCGTGGCTCAGAGACGTATTTCGCGTTTGTAACGATGCGGGATGCGGCGCCGACGGCGCGGCTCGCCGGACTGCGACCGAACCGGCTCGGGACCTTCAGCCATCTTCCGCTGCGTCAAACTCAGCTAACTAGCGGCCGCTCTTTCAACATAGCGCAAGATTCTGGTTACCGTCGCTCGGCTGACGCCAGCCTCTCTTGCTATATCATCGGTCGATCTGCCGTCAGCTTTCAGACGCAGCACGTTTTCGGATTTGCGTCTCGTCGTGGCGGCAGATGGATGGCTCAAAGGAATCGTGCCTGGGGAAACCACGTGTTTTCCGGCCGACGTTTCGAAAAGCTCACCATCAACAGGCATAGGGACATCCTCCTTCAAATCGCTATCGACAGGAAGAATGGCGCCAGCCTCAGACCGAGTAAATTCCGATATAAGCAGTATGCGAGCTAAGCCAACTTAACGATGCCACAGCCACAATGGGCAGGACCAATGCGTCAATGGTCAGACAGGTTGCCGGAGAATGGCTTCCATCCTGCGCTGTTCTTATACCAGCCCATCTCGCAGGGCCGAAAATATCGATGCTCTTGAGAGGTGATAAGCGGCTTTGCGACTATCCGCTTCAGTTCCGATAGCTCGAAAAGGCTAAATCGGACGAAAAGGCGGGCATTGTTGGCTTTTTCGCGGCTTGCGTTTGGTTACCGTCAGATGCATGCATAACATTCTGAAAGTCACTCAGACGCAATACGTTTGCGGCCCAAATGAAATCAATGGCTTGCAAGAGCCGGTTGGAAAATAGCTGGGAGCGTCGATGTTTGCCGTGATACACAAGCATGAGGGTGCTGAGGGAAGTCGGTTATGCGGTATCTTCGATCCGGGCCACGGCGGCGTCAGCCGGAGGAAACGGACGTTGCGCGGGGGAAAACACTTGGTCTGCGGTCGGGAGAAATCGCCGACAGAAATATTCGCGTCATCCTGGAGGCGATCCGCCGTCATGGCCCATTGACCCGCATGGAGCTCGGCCGGCACTCCGGGCTGACTGGTCCGGGGATCACCAATATTCTGCGCCGCCTCGGCGACGAAGGATTGGTGACGTCGCATCGCCGCAACGGTGCGGGCAGCGGCGCGACCGCGACCGAATTTGCCCTGCGGCCGGAGGGAGCCTTCTCGATCGGCGTCCGGGTCCGTCAAAACCGGGGCGAAGCCGTCCTCGTCGATCTTAGCGGCCAGGTTCACGACCGCGTTTATTTCACATTCGTTCGAACAAGGAGAGTAGAATCCGTCCTTTCAACCATCGAAGCCATGATCGGCCGTCATACCGGCCTGCCGATCATCGGCGTCGGGATCGGCTCGAATGACTGGACGGCAGAAGAAGCAGGCAAGCTTGATGCGGCGTCGAAACTTCCCCGCAGTTACGTCGAGAACGAATGCACGGCAAGCCTGCTCGCCGAGCGGACGATCGGCACGCCTGCCCCCGAAGGCGGCCTGGCAATGATCATTGTGGATGAGGATGTCCAGGCCGGTTTCCTCGTTCGCGGCATTCCCTATTCGGGTGTCCACGGGCGCGCCGGCAATATCGGCGACATGCGCACCGGCCCCGACAATGTTCCGTTGAGCACCGTTGTCGGCTTCGGCGCCCTGCGTGCGCTCGTCGGCGATGACGAATTCGCCCGCCTTTTGCAGGGTCAAGAACCGCCTTCTCCGCTGCTGGCGCAATGGATCCGCGAGGCGGCAAGCCACCTGCTCGACCCGATCATCGCGATTGCCGGTTTCATCGCGCCGAGCGTCATCATGATCGGCGGCGACCTGCCAAGAAGTACCATCGAGGCGCTGATCCATCAACTTTCCGTCGAGCGGCGCGACACGTCGAAGCGACCCTTCCTGACGCCATGGATTTCGCCGATGAAGCCCGCAAGCTTCAGTGGCGGCGGCGTGGCGCTGGGGGCAGCATTCCTGCCGTTCCTCAACACCCTGCTGCCGCCGGTCTCGGCCTGACCAGACATGCCGGGAAAACAAAAAGGCTTTACGCGATCGCCTCGTCCGCATGGCTGACGTCCGAGGCGATCGCCTTGTCCAGAACCTTCTGGATACTCGCGGCACGGCGAAATGAAGGTTCCTGCGTTTTGCCCATCCTGACGGCCTGAACGAACCGCTGATAGTTCGTCTCCACTTCATCGAAGGGAACGTCGCGCCATGTCGCGGTATGGACGTCGTCACCAAGGCAGGCGCGCAATGTCGACTTTCCGGTATCGTAGATCATCTCGATCGAACCTGTCTCGCCATAGACCCTGAGACGAAGCTGATCCATCTGGCCGGCGGCGGTGCGCGTCGCCTGGATGGTGCCGATCGCTCCGGTCGTGAAATCGACGTTCATGGTAAAGCTGTCATTCGCGTCGAGATCATAGTCGCCGATCTTGTGACCCGGCGCCTTGTTGAAGGTCTTCAGCCGCGCGAAGACATGGGCAACGTCGAGGCCGGAGCCATAGGAGGCGAAATCGACGATATGGATGCCGATGTCGCCGAGCGCGCCGTTCGAGCCATGTTTCTTGCTCAGACGCCATAGCCATTTGCTTTCGGTCTTCCAGTCTCCCCAATGCCGTCCCACAAGCCAGCTCTGCAGATGCGAGGCTTCCACATGCCTCACCTCACCTATCTCGCCGGCAAGCACCATCTGCCGGCCCTTCTGCAGGGCGGGCGAGTTGCGATAGGTGAAGTTCACCATGCCGACCTTACCCGCTCTCTCGATCGCCTCGGTCATTTCCATCGCCTTGATCGCGTCGGTCGCGAGCGGCTTTTCACAGAAGACGTGCTTTCCGGCCGCAATCGCCTGAAGCGTCGTCGCGTGGTGGACACTGTCGGGCGTCACGTTGGCGACGGCATCGAACTCGCCCCAGGCAAGGGCTTCCTCAAGCGAACTGAAATGATTAGGGATGGCATGTTCCGTACAAAAGACGGCGAGCCGCTCGGGAATGACGTCAACCCCGCCGACGACGCTGACGCCCTCTATTTCCTTGAAACTTGCAGCATGCTTATTGGCCATTCCGCCCGTACCGAGAATGAGTAAGCGCATCTGATCCTCCATAAGATGCCGGTGGGCCGGTCCTCGCCAGCCAAAGCAAACCTCCCACCATCGCGGATGTCCGCAATGGCTCGATTATTTCGTAATCGGGAAATACGGCTGCACGCCGCTAGCTGCTGTTGAATGTCGCCAGCATCTTGATCCTCCGAAGCTGCGGCTTGACATCAAATCAAAGTAACTTAATCTATTTAATGCAGCATGGAAATGAGGAGAGGTCAACCGGCCACCAGGCTGTATCCGTTCAAAATGGGGAGGAGACCCATCATGAAGAGAGCGTTCGTCAGCGCGCTAGCGCTGAGCACGATGTTGTTTTCAGTGCCTGCCGCATTTGCCCAGGAAATCGCGACAAAGGATCGGATCGGTCTTGCCGATGCGCCGAAAACCCTCATGGTCCGGCTGACGAATGACAGTCCCAACAATGCCGATCCGGCGATCGCCAAGGGCTACCAGACGCTCTTCATCGACTTCATCAAGAAGTATCCCGACTGGAAGCTGCAGATGCAGTTCATGTCGACGGATATCGGTACCGAACAGGCAAAAATGCTCGAGCAGGCAAAGGCGGGCAACGCTCCTGACTGCGCTGCCGTCGACTCCTTCGTTCTCTCTCAATTCATGGTCAACCACGTGCTGGCCGATTTCACCCCCTATTTCTCGAAGGACGAGGTTGCCGACCTCTTTCCCTTCATCCGCAACGGCATCACCGACAAGGACCAGACGATCCGTGCCTGGTGGTGGGATACGGATCTTCGCGTGCTCTATCGCAACAAGTCGATCGTCCCGGATGCGCCGCAGACCTGGGACGATCTGAAGAAGGCCGGCATCGCTTCCGTCAAGGAGGGCATGGAAGGCATCCTCTTCAACGCCGGCCGCTACGAGGGCTCCACCTTCGACTGGCTCGCGAATTATTGGGCGCTCGGCGGCAAGCTCGTCGACGATAGCGGCAAGCCGGTCTTCGGCGAAGGCGAAAACAAACAGAAGTTCCTCAAGGCCCTGACCTATTACAAGGATCTCGTCGATTCCGGCGCCGCCCCCAAGCGCGTGACCACGATTGCCAACTATGACGACCTGAACGCGGCTGCGGCCGCGGGAACAACGGCACTCTTCATCGGTGGCAACTGGCAGCTTGCCCAATTGAAGGCCACGCTGGATGAGGACGAATTCGCCAACTGGACCTTCTCGCCGATCCCCGGCCCGACAATCGATCAGCGCTCCACCGGTACCGGCGGCTGGACGATCGCCTCGTTCAGCAAGGACAAGGACAAGATCGAGATGTGCGCCAATCTTGCGCGCGATGTCTATATGGGACCGGCCAACGCGCTGCAGCAGCAATTGCCGACGCGCAAGTCTCTCTTTGACAAGTATCAGGTCTTTGCGACCGACGCCAACAAGACCTTCGCCCAAGCGCTCGCCAACGGCCAGGCCCGCCCGGGCGCTCCGATCTATCCGGAAATTTCCAACCAGATCCAGATCATGATGGGCGACGTCCTGTCGGGCACCAAGCCGCCCGAACAAGCTCTCGACGCCGCCTTCAAGGCGACGATGGAGGCTTACAAGCGTCTCTAACGATTGTGATCGCGGTGGTGCCTGCAAAGGGCGCCACCGGTAGCGTCAAACCCGGACAGAGAAGCCTATGACCCCTATCGCCATCGAGGCTGCCGACCGGCCGCACAGCAGATCGTTCATGCGTCGTTTCGCCGGGGCACCCCTGCCGTGGATCATGCCTGTAATCATCGTCATCGGCGTCTTCTATCTCTATCCCATGATCGACGTGTTCCGCCTGTCGTTTACCAACGCCACGCTCATCGGCAACAATCAGGACTATACGCTCGGCTCGATCGCCAACATGCTGAGTTCGCCGCAGCTTCCCGATATTCTATGGGCAACTCTCGTCTTCGTCGGTGGCAGCGTCATCGGTCAGCAGATTCTCGGCCTTGCGGTTGCCGTCGTCGTTGTCCGCGGAGAAAAGCGGGGCCTGTTCGGCACGACGATCTTGCGAACCACGGCGCTTGTTGCCTGGGTGGTTCCAGGGATTGCCGGCGGCATCATCTGGCAGATGCTGTTTTCGGAAGCTCCCTATGGCGCGCTGAACAGCATCTTGCGGCTCATGCATCTGCCCGTGGTCGCCTGGCTTTCCGATCCGTCGATCGCCCCGTGGTCGGCCCTGATTTCGAACATCTGGCGCGGAACGGCCTTCTCGATGGTCGTCATGTACGCCGCTCTCAAGGCGATCGACCCCTCGCTCTACGAGGCCGCGGAAGTCGACGGCGCAACGGGTTCGCAGCAGTTCTTCTTCATCACCATCCCGCAGCTGCGCGCGGCCATCCTCGTCAACATGATCCTGATCACGATCATGACTTTGAATACGTTCGACGCGATCATCACGCTGACGGGCGGCGGGCCGGGGCGCGCCACCGAAGTCATATCGCTCTATGTCTTTAACATCGTCTTCCGCAATTACGACTTGTCCGGCGGCAGCGTGCTTTCCGTGCTGATGCTGATCATAAGCCTCGGACTGGCGCTTGTTTATGCGTCGTTCCTGCCGAAGGAGGAAGAGAGATGAGCAGGCGTACCGGCACACGTTTCGGCGATTTCCTCAGCTACCTCTTCATGCTGGCGATGTTCGTCTTCTTTGCTGGCCCCCTCACCTACCTTCTGTCGCTGGCGCTGCGTGACCGGCGGGAGATCTACCGTGGCGTGGCACGCTATATCCCGCATAATCCGACCATCGACAATTTCGTCACCGTTCTCAACAACAGCTATTTCCCGCTCTATCTCTGGAACGGCCTGAAGCTTGCAACGCTCAGCGGCTTCGGGGTCCTGATCGTCGCACTGCCGGCCGCCTATGCCTTCTCGCGCTTCCAGTTCAGGGGCAAGGGTCTGTCCATGATGGGCCTTCTGCTGTTCCAGATGATTTCGCCGCTGGTCATCATGGTGCCGCTCTACCGCTACATCAACCGCCTCGGCCTGCTCGACACGCATTTCGCCGTGACGATGGTCTATATTGCGCTCGGCGTGCCGCTTGCGACATGGCTCCTGAAGAGCACGGTCGACGGCATTCCGCGCAGTCTCGACGAGGCGGCGATGATCGATGGATGCAACCGCTTTTCGGTCTTCTGGCGCATCGTCCTGCCACTATCGGCGCCGGGGATAGCCTCCGTCTTCATCATCACCGTGATTGCCGGCTGGTCGCAGTTCCTCGTGCCGTTTCTGCTCCTAACGCAAAACAATTTGATGCCGATCGGCGTCGGAATCTTTAACTTCCGTGGGATGCAAACCGACTCGTCCATCCAACTGCTGGCAGCCGCCTGCCTCATCTCCGTCGTCCCCGCGATCGTGGCGTTCCTGTCTCTCCAGCGATTGATCCTTGGTTCCATGACCAGTGGCTCGGTGAAGGGTTAAGGTGGTTGCATGCCCGTGGCTGATAGAGGATCCCGACCATGAACCAGACGACCGGCGTCAAACTCTCTCCCGATCTGTCGGGCGCCAATGTCGAGGATGCGGGCGAGTATAACAGGGCCGTCGTTCTGCGCTGCATTCATCGGCAGGCGCCGATCTCGCGCGCCGAAATCGCAAGGCAGACTGGATTTACCAAGCCGGCGATCGCCCGGATCGTCGATCGCCTGCTCGATGAGGGCCTGATCATCGAGGCTCGCCGGCGCCACGGCCTCAGAGGGCAACCGGCGATCGAGCTTGAGATCAACCCGGATGCATTCTTCGCCATCGGCATCAATATCGATCGCGATCATCTGACAATCCTTGCCGTCGATGCGGTCGGCAACGTACGCGCCCGTGTCCATCACGAGAAACGCTACATCTTGCCGGCCGAGTTCATGCAGCTGACGGCAGATGCGATATCGCACTTCCAGCGCAGCCGCCTGATCGACGATGCGCATCTGGCCGGCATCGGGCTTGCCATGCCGGACTGGCTTGGCGAGATTGCCTTCCTGGGCAAGCCCGACGATTATGGCGAGTGGATGGAATTCGACGTTAGGGCAGCACTGGAAAACCTTACGCCGCATCCGGTCTTCATCGAAAACGAAACCAATGCGGCGGCGCTTGCCGAACTCGATTATGGGCTCGGTGCCGAAAGCCGCAGTTTCTTCTACATTTCGGTCAATGCCTGCCCCGGCGGCGGCCTCGTGCTCGACGGCAACGGTCATCGCGGCGCCATGGGCCTCAGCGGCGAAATCGGCTGGCTTCCGATCGCGGACCCCGGGGATAAGAAGGCGCAGAAGGTCGAACTCCTCGGTGAAATATTCTCGCTCTTCTTCCTTTACAAGTTTCTGGGAGAGCACGGCATCGAGGCAAGCGTGCCCCAGGATCTCCTTACGCTGGACACGCGCGGCAGGAAGCTGGTGTCCCAATGGCTGAAGACCATGAGCGCGCATCTCGCCGTCGCGGTCAAGCACATCGGCATGATCGTCGACCCCGACGCCATCATCCTCGGCGGCCGCTTGCCCATCCGCATGGTCGATGAGCTGCTGCGTTACGTCCACGAGCATCTCGATGCCGGGGACACCACGCTTCCCACGCTCCATCGCGCTTCGCTCGGCGAGGACGCCTGCGCGATCGGTGCAGCGGCGATGCCCATGGCGGCAGCCCTCATGCTCGCCTCGGCCGATCAGGTTCAACGCACGCGTTCACCACTCAAATTCATGGATCGCCTGAACAATTGATACGGCCGCCCAAGGCCACAGGGAGGACTTGATGAGGATCGGCTTTTATACCTCCACATTCAACGACAGGCCCTTCGAGGAAGTCGTGGATTTCGCTGCTTCCGCCGGCTTCGACGCGATCGAGATCGATGTCCGCGGCCACATCAAGACCCCGGATAAGGTGCAGGCCGCAGTCGCGCTTGCGCGCAGCCATAATCTCTTCGTTTCCTCCATTGCCTATTTCGGCAATCAACTCGATGCCGATCGCGACAAACGTGGCGAACTCAGGACCCGCACCGAGGAGTTTGCCCAGGCGATCGGCGAGGCCGGCGTGCCGATCTTCGTGATCTTTCCCGGCCGCAACGACAGTGCGGACGACGAAGCCAATTACGATGATTTCGCCGACTTCGCCAACCAGCTGATTGCGAAGACGACGTCGAGCGGGCTCGTCATTGCGATCGAGAATTGGCCAGGCCCCAAGGAC
Organism: Martinezella tropici; assembly: GCF_003287875.1. Lineage (GTDB taxonomy): Bacteria > Pseudomonadota > Alphaproteobacteria > Rhizobiales > Rhizobiaceae > Rhizobium > Rhizobium tropici_C. The sequence goes on along the minus strand of NZ_QMKK01000061.1, from coordinate 218,552 downwards.
AATTTCATCGGAACCACGCCGAAGGGCTGGCAGGAGCTCTTCAAGCGGATTCCGGACCGGCGTTTCGGTCTCGAATTCGATCCCTCCCACCTCATCCGCATCGGCGTCGATCCCTATGCCGCGATGGACGTGGTCAGGGATCGCATCGCCATCCTTCATGCGAAGGATACGATGATCGATGCCGCCGCGCAGCAGGCCGTCGGCTACCACGGCAAGGGCTGGTGGCAGTACAAGCTGCCGGGCCATGGCCTTCTCGATTGGTCCCGCTTCCTGCGCCAGGCCCGCGCCAATGGCTTTGACGGCACTCTCTCGATCGAGCACGAGGATGCTGCCTATGGCTGGCCGGGCAAGGATCTCGCTCGGCGGAAGGAAGGCGAGCGCCTAGGCCTTGCCTATCTCAAAAACATCTTGGACACGCTTTGACAGCAGCCGGGGAGGACGGAAATGGCCCATGTGAGAGTGAGCAATGCGCGCAAGGACTATGGTGCGTTCAAAGCCATAAAGGGCGTGTCGGTCGATATCCGCGACGGCGAGTTCGTCGTGCTCGTCGGCCCCTCGGGCTGCGGTAAATCCACCCTGCTCAGAATGATCGCCGGCCTGGAGGACATTACCTCAGGCGATATCCAGATCGGTAAGCATATCGTCAACGATCTCGCGCCGAAGGACCGCGACATCGCGATGGTATTCCAAAACTATGCCCTTTACCCCCATATGACGGTTGCCAAGAATATGGGCTTCTCTTTGCGGCTGAAGCGGATGCCGAAGACGGATATCGACCAGCGTGTCGGCAATGCCGCGAAAATCCTCGGGCTTGAAAATCTTCTCGAGCGATATCCGAAACAGCTGTCCGGCGGGCAGAGGCAGCGCGTTGCGATGGGCCGGGCAATCGTTCGCGATCCGGCCGTTTTCCTTTTCGACGAACCTCTGTCCAATCTCGATGCCAAACTTCGCGTCCAGATGCGATCCGAGATCAAGGAGATGCACCAGCGGCTGCAAACCACCACCATCTATGTCACCCATGATCAGATCGAAGCGATGACGATGGCCGACAAGATCGTCGTCATGAAGGATGGGCTGATCGAGCAATCCGGATCGCCGCTCGAACTCTATGACCGGCCGAACAACCTCTTCGTCGCGGGCTTCATCGGCTCTCCCTCCATGAATTTCATCAGAGGCAGCATGACGAGCGAAGGCTTCCGCACGACAGACGGGCTTCTCCTGCCGAGCGAACGGCGCCCATCCGGCGCCGTCACCTATGGTCTTCGCCCGGAAGATATCAGGCTCGACCCCGATGGCATCGAGGTGGAGACCGTCGTCGTCGAACCGACGGGATCCGAAACCATGGTCATTGCGCGTATGGGCACGCAAACGATCACTTGCGTTTTCCGTGAACGGATCAGGGCTGCGCCGGGCGACGTGCTGCGGATTGCGCCCGTTCACGGCGCCGTCCATCTGTTCGACGAAGATGGACAGCGCATCATCACCAAAGAGACCAATTAGACGGATTGACGGAAAATCGCCTATGCAATCATCCGTTATTGGCTTCCATCGCCCGGTACGCCGCGCTGAAACCGCCAAGGGATATGGGAAGTTCGGCCGTATTTCCCTGCATCATCCGAATTGAAACCTTCCCCGACTTTTCCTTCAGCAACGCATCGAGCATTCCAGGCGGACACAGCCCCTCCACGAGGCATCCCTGGTTGGTGCAGCGCGACACTTTCGCCATCGTCGAATATTTGGCGCCAAATCCGATCTTGACACCGGCCTGGATGGAGAAGCCGAGCGGAAGCGCCATCTGCATGCCGACCTTGTTTTCGGCGGAGCGCGCCATGCTGATCACCATGAATACCTGTTTTTGATCCGGCGACGTCAGACGGTACATGATTTGGCAGGGAGGTTTCAGTGCTTTGTCCGTGCTGCATTGCAGCGTCCATGCGTCAAACTTCTGTTCCGTGACCGGCGGGCCGGCGGGCGAAGCTGCTGCTGAGCCTGCCGACGGCGCCGGGCTAATGGGTGCCGGATTGTTCTTGTCGGGTTCGACCGCTTTGGGGGGATCGGATTGCTGTGCCGCCGCATTGTCGCCGCCGAATGCCGAGAGCGCGACGGCCTGCAAAAGCAAAAAAGCGATACAGCCTATAGCTGACTGCCAAGATTGACACATGCGCTCCTCCCGTATTTCAGTTTGCAATCCTACAGTAAATGAATAATAATGTCGAATAAATCACGGGAAAATTGCATTTCAATAACGTATAATTATTCTATAGATTCAATTTTCCTCCGGAAATTTGGGTGTTTGAATTTTTTACTGCAGTATACCTCCAAAGGATTAATTCAGATGACGCAAATGATCATTGCAAACCACGCTCTGGTCGTGTTGCTGGCACTGAGTGAAAGCGCTGTATTTGGTGAAAGCTACCTGCAGCAGGCACCTCCTGTAGAAACGAACCCCGCTTTCGTCGAGCAGCTGCCCGAGACATCAGTGGTGCCGGCAACGCGGCCGCCAGCGGACAACCGGAAGCTCTCGCATAGGCCAAGGCAGCCGCCGCGGGCGCGACCGCCAGCCCTCTTGGCAAACAGCATCTTTCCGAGTGTGGGCAGCGGCGTTACGGAGCGATCCGCGCCGGGGCCTGCAGACAATCGTCTGCCGACGGTAGGGTCGGGCACGGTCGGACATTGACGGTATTGCGATGGCAGACGGGAGAGGCCGATAGCTCAATCCCGGCGCACAGCCATGATCCAGGAGCAGCATCGAAATGGTAAACTCCAATAAAGTCATTAGGGCCACAGCCATCACGCTGATTGCAGGCGCGCTTGGTCCGGCGAATGTCTTTGCCGCGGACCAGCCCATTATTCGGCGTCCCGGATTTTCGGAGACCCGCATTCCGCAGGTCAATGGACGTGTTCCCATCCGGAAGAGCGGCAATCTCGAAAAAGGAACGGCCGCCAAGACTGCCATCAAGCCAGGCCAAAGCGGAAACGCGCAGGGCGGAACCGCCACCTGCGGACCCGACAACGCGCAATCCGAATTCTGCCGGAAAAAATGATGCCGCGGCGGCAATCACGAATTCGTCGGCTTGCCCTTGATCACGGGAGGGCTTGATGTCGCTTCGACGGCCGGTTGTGCGGCGGTGGCCACGGGAACATCGATGACCGGCGCAATCGGTCGGCCATTCGTATCGAGCTTGTACGTCATGGCTCTTTGATGTTGATCCAGGTAGCGCATGAATGCAGCACCGGCCGCGGCATCCTCGAATTCCCAAAGACCGTTTTTCACGCCTTCAAAGATCAACGCATAGACTGCGAGCTGTATCCCTTCCTGAACGCCGAGGGTCGTCGGTGCATTGCGCGTAACGCCGCCTTCGATCTGGAGCAACTGATCGACGCCGACGAAACGGAACGCCGAACCCTGCAGCTGAACGGAATAGATGGTCTTGGTCGTGCTCACGGATGCAAGCACGCGACCGGTGCTGACGCTCACCGCCCGCAGCGATACGGTCACGATATCCTTGCGGTATTGCGTGTTTCCGCCGATCCCAAGGTAGTTGGCGCCCACACCGCCGGTCGTTTCGTTGGAATCATAGCCTATGATACCGCCGTCGAGCAGGACACCGGCAAAGCGAAGCGGCGGTATGCCGCCGGCCTTCGCGCCATAGACGGCTGCCCGCGTATTCTGGATGATCTGTCTCTCCTGCAGAAGCGACTGCAGGTCTGTGCGCTCGACGACGCTGAACCAGTTGCCGTTTCCGGCCCTGGTCAGGACGTCGGTCAGCAGTTGCGCGCCACCTTGCGTCAACGCGCGGGAATATTCGGCAAAATTCTCATTGGGCTTGTTTTGCCCCGTCAGATCGGGAAACGAGTAAACGGCCACATCGAGCTTTTGCCTGGGCCGCGGCAGGCTTTCCAGCGCCACGCCCGACTTGGTCGAGGGCATCAGGGTTGCTGGCATACTCATCGGATCAAGACTGCTGCCGGCAGCAGCGCATCCGCCCAACCCTAATCCGCACAAAATGGCTGCAACGGGAAAACCGATACGTGACATCGCCGCTCGAATAAATCGCCCCCAACAAATGAAAATCGTTACGCAATCAATGTGGCTCAGGGGTTGGCCGGCACCTGGCCGTTTCCAATCACGATGATCGGAGACGTTCCGGTCGAGCCCGTACCCTGATTGATGTTCCCGAGATTGCCCAGCGCATTGTTGAGACCAGAGAGATCCGGCGTCTGCTGCTGACCGGACTTGACGCCATCGCCTTGTGTCTGCGCCGTCGACAGCAGGAATGACCCATTCAAGGGATTACCGCCAAACGTCGGGTTGGTCGGCTGGTAGACCAATTGTCCCGCCAAAGCTGGCACCGCCGTGACGGCAGCCAAACCGATTGCAGCCATAGTCACACGCATCATCGCCATTTCCCTCCCTGTTTCAGGACGCCGCTGCGTCGCTCAACGCTTGATAAGCAGACCGCCGCCGGGCAACCGCGCGATCAGGACATTGACCGGCGCGGAACCGGCAGGCTGAAGAACGCTTACGCTCAGACCCGCCCCATTCAGCAATACGACATTTGACTTGAGGTTATTTCCGGCCTGAAGCACATTTATATTGCCGTAGTTTCCGATAATTCCCGCGGTTGAAGTATTATTGCCCCCTGACTGAAGATGATACACGCTGTTGCGCATGCCAATTTCCAGCGTTTGCGCCAGATTGTTGCCGTGTGTCGCGACAGGAGCTTCGGGCAGGCCTGCGACGCCGGCCGAAGCATAATGCGGCGAGTGGCGATATTGCTGTGGCGGCTGCTGGGGCATCACGCCGCTGAACGGCACGCTCGTCGTCACATTGGCCGGGATCTGGGCCACATATGCGGTTTCGGCCCGGCATTCCGCCGCCATCAGGGCAATCAACGCGACAACGGCGCCAAGCGCGAGCCTCGAACCATTCAGGTATTTCATTCTGGTAATCCGCATCGTGATGTACCTCGATCGGTTTCGATCAATAGCCTTGCAGTCAGTTCTGTCCGGTCCGCCGCATCGACCATCGTCGCGGCAAGAAGGCCGTCCGAACCGGGCTGCAAATCAAAACTGCCCTGCTGAATGCTCTGGCTCGTGCCCGCGGCGCTATGCGTGACGAGAATCAGCCTGTATCTTCCGGACACCGCCGCTTCGGACCTCGCGATCGCCTGCACGACCAGAAACTGTTCCTGCCTGTCCGTCTTTATCAAGCACTCAACAGCGGTCTGCGATGCGGCCGGAACGGCACATGAGAACAACAGGATCGATACAAAGAAAGGCTTCAGCAGCAAGGTGAACGCTGATCGCCCGCAATCGATTCCGGCGCGCGGAACTGGCTCAGTCGACATGTAGGAGGAGGCGGACATTTGCTCTCGCCTCCTCCGTGGGCTCACTCAGTGCTGGACCGTAACGGCCATGTTTCGATAGCCGAATTGCGCCGTGACGGATGTGTTCGTCAGTGCACTCGCGCTGGTCTGAGAGGTAACGGCATAGTTACCCGTACCGATCTGAATGGTTCCCTGGAGGTTGGAGCCTCCGTAGGGGAACACGGTCTGAACGCCGGTCTGAGATGCGATCGCCGTATTGCGATAGCCGGCCTGCACGATCAGCGAATCGTTGGAGCCCAGCGGGTTGGCGATCTGGGAGGTCAAGGCGGCGTTGCCGACGCCGAACTGCGCCGTCGCCGACTTGTTCACGCCAAAGAAGGAGGACTGACCGGTGACGGCGAAGTTACGCCCGCCGGCTTGGAACGTGTCCTGCGAATTATTGCCGCCCGCCTGATCGGCAAAGGATATATTCCCCCAGCCAAACTGCGTTGTCGAAGAGGAATTGCCGTTGCTTCCGATAACGCCCCACTGGGAGGTTGCGGCGAAGTTCCCCGTGCCGACCTGCAACGTCGTCTGATCGTTGTTGCCACCGTCCTGGCCCACGATCGCCCCGTTGCCCCAACCGAATTGCATGATATCGGACGTGTTGGAGCCAGGCTTGCCATCGGTCTGGGTCGTGGAGGCGAAATTCAGGCCGCCGACCTGCAGCGTATCCTGGGAGTTGTCCCCCTTGGACTGATCCGCGAAGGCGGAATTGCCGAAGCCGAACTGGCTGATCGTCGAGTTGTTCTGCGCCCCGTCGCGCTGCAGCGTCGAAGCGAAATTCAGGGTGCCAACCTGGAGGGTGCTCTGATCGTTGGTTTTGCCCTTCTGGTCGGCAATCGCGAAGTTGCCGGAACCAAACTGCAAGATAGCGGAGGTATTGGACTTGGCCGTATCCTGTTTGGTGACCGCGAAATTGCCAAAGCCGTTTTGCAATGTCAGCGCTTGGTTATTGCCGCTATTCTGGCTGACGAAAGCGCCGTTGAAGGCACCCACCTGACCAATAAACGATTCATTTTCCGCCGGTGTCGGTGGGCTATGCGGGCCACCGGGGCCGGCAAGAGTCAAAGACGTACTTGCCAGCAAAATAGAGAGAGCTGCAATCGTCCTCATATGATCCTCCCTGTTGTCCAAGACGGGGCCGGCGGTCATTCGCCGCCCTCGAGCTTGTTAATAAGCCGGCAGCGGAGAGCTGAACAAGAGAACCGTTCGTATTAGGACGACAACATCGGATAGCATCAAATATAAATGCCATACCTCAAAATGGGTAACGGATAAAACATGTATCGACATGACGTATCGGCTATACTCTTCTTTGACTATAAGGAACTACGCCATCGGAAAGGCAATTAAATACAATCCAAATGTGCGGCAATTCATGATACCCTCAAGGAGACCTGGCGAACGGCTTGCCACATTATAATGGATTAGTTGACAGGTATGACTACGTTTGACAGTCTCGTAGCATCCGAAGCAATCGTTAAAGTTGAGATTCAGCTTAGTGGAGGGCAGCTGCCCAAGCGGCTGCTCTTCGCGACGGCGGGCTTTGCGGAATGGTTGAGCGAGCGCGTCGCCAGGAACGAACCATCGTCGCTTGGCGCCGTCCTCACCCCGATCGAACAGCTTGATTTTCTCTTTTATACATTCGTCTCCGGGAAGCCGCTTATTCATTGCAGACAATTCCGGGCAATCCGGAACGAACGAAATGCCGTTTGGGAGTTGAAGACCGTCGATCTGCGCATATTCGGCTGGTTTGCCATGCGCGATTGCTTTGTAGCGGTTTTCGGGGACTGGGCCGACCATGTGAAGGATCATGATCTTTACCGTGGCTACCGGCTGGAAGTGCGCCGACTGCGCCGCGAGCTTGGTGTGGGTGATGCGTTGTGCGTTGAGGGAGTAAACCCGGAAGATGTCATTTCGGTTTGAGATAGGCGCGCGTGCGCGCGCGGCCAGCCGCTTCATCGCAAACGTTCGCAGCGATCTCATTGCCGCCGCCGTCGAAAGACGATCCCAAACTGGTTTTACACAGCAGCAGCTCGCGGAGCTGGTGGGCGTAAGCCGGCAGGAGTTGAACCGTTATTTTTGCGGGCAAAGAGAGCTCCCGCTTCGCTCGATCGCGGATCTGGCCTGGGCGCTCGACAAGGAGATTCATGTCGAACTGCGCGATCCGGCGGGTTCGACGAAAAGCGGTGGCCTTGCTCAATCCGAGGCACGTACCGAGATCCCGGACGAGATCCGCGCCGAGGCGCGGGCAGCCGTTCATTTCATTAGCTTCAGAGAGGTCGTCTCATGGAGCTCTTCGCGCGCGATGCGCACCATCATTGCCCGCGCCACCGCTGATAGGGATGAGTAAAACGCATGCGTTACGGATATTGTATCTTTTGCGATGACATTCGCACCGAAGTCGGCGAAAAGCTGAGCTTCATCGGGGTCTATAGCGGCGTGCTGATGCTGCCGGAATTTCCCATTTCACTGGCCAAGTTTTGCGTGCATGTGAACTTGGTCACCTTGGCGGCGCAACCTTACCGGTCGATCGTGCTGCGCTGCGTCGCCCCGGGGGAACAACAGCCGCTTCTCGAGGAACGCCTGGAGTCGGCCCAGCTCGACGAGCAGAGCAACCTGACGGATGGGTTCGAAACAGACGATGTTCCCATGCATGTCGTGGTCGGCGCCAGCCTTGTCTTTTCACCATTGAGACTTCGCCGTCCCGGGCTGCTGACCGTAAGCGCGATCATCGACGACAAACCGGCGGAAATCGCCTCCCTGCGCATAGCCCAGCGCTGAGCAAGTTCTCAAATTCTCTCGTCAATCGACACGGGGATCATCCGCTGCTGTCCGTTCTCCAATCTTGTTGTGCTGCGTGCTCTGGGAGGATATTCACGCCCCTTCGCACCAATGGCCTGGTCGGGGCCAAATAAAGCAATTCCAAGAAAAGTGCATAGCGGTTTTCTGTCCGGAATTGCGTGAAAACAATAGGATGACTGTTTACGCAATTCTAAGAAAAGCGGACACGGTCCAGAAGGCGGCATGTTGCGCGGCAGGCTGGCCGGATCGCTCGGATCTCGACAGGATCGTTCAAGCTTGGCGGATGTCTGGGGTTTCGCGATATAGTCTTTCAGTGCCCGGATAGGCCCCGTCACTTTCGGCAATTGGCTGCAATTGGCCAGCGCATTTGCCGGCCGATATTTCTGATTCCTGCCCTGCCCCGGTGCCGGGGCTGGTAGCTGCGAAATACATCAAGCGGGCTCATCATAGTGTTCCCGCGGATGGGCGACCGACACGGCGGAGGCGCTAGCGGACGAGTTCCCGGATCTTATAGGCGACTTCGGTTCGGTTCGTCGCATTCAGCTTCTTCATGATATTGCGGATGTGAACTTTGACGGTGCTCTCGCAAAGATCCATCTCGTAGGCGATGATTTTATTTGCCTTTCCTCGCCGCAGCGCTTCCGCGACCACGACTTCACGCGGCGTGAAGAGGCTGTCGAGGCAGTCATTGCGGCTGGCTACGGGGGCAATCGCCTCTTTGGCGGCAAGCAGACTGCTTGCCGGCACGAAGACGCCGCCTGCGCGAGCAAGAGCAACGGCTTCCGCAGCAACGCGGATCCCGACACTGGTCGGGATATAGCCACGAGCCCCACATTCCAGCGCATGCAGGAGCTGCGCGAGCTCGTCGCCATCTGCGCCGACGATGACAGGGCTTGGCTGGAATCTCTCCACCAAGGCGCAGATCTTTGCGCTGATATCCGTGTCGGAGACTTTGCGGCCGCCGATCATGAAAAGAATTGCTGATGGCAGGACCTGCATATTGCGCATTTGCCATTCGTCGAGCGAACCCACCGTGACAATATGCATGGCGTCGTCGTACTCGCTTAGGCTCTTCGACAGGCATTCGCGATCCAGGGCACGGGAATCGACGAGAAGAATGTAATCTTCCCATTCGTCGACGCCCGGCGTGCCGGAGGCTATGAACGGCCGCAAGGTGTCGGACGTCCGAACCGAAATAAGGCGCGCGCCTGCATCGGAGGTGAATTTTTCACTTGTGAGCATTTGTCCATTCATGGCCGGCATCCCCAACTCTTAAAGTGGCCTCTGTATTTCTTGTAACTAGCTCAGTATTGACTTTCCACGGACAGCAAGAACTTTGTCTAAATTGAAACGTTTCTTTCTTTCTCATATCGTCCCCCTTGTTTTAGGCTTTTCTTACTGCAGTAATTGCTTATTTTGTTTTTATGCGCATTAACATATGTTAATAATGAATTTAAATATTGACTAAAAGAATTCTTTTCAGACTTTAGTCTGAATCTGATTCGCCCTATTCTTCAAATCATGGCTGTGTCGAAATAAGATTCGTCAAAATCGACGAGATCCATGAGGCGCGGGCGGTCAAGAAAAGCAACCACACCGTTGCGAAACGACAGAAGACCGGCTTCGCGCATGTCCCTGAGCACACGATTGATATGAACCGTCGACAAGCCGACGGCATCTCCGATGTCCGTCTGCGTCAATGGACAATCGAAGCATTCCGAATTGGAGTCGTCTTGCGACGTCCCGATCCGCGTCCCGAGCTCGAGCAGCAGGTAGCCGGTCCTCTCCAGCGCGTCACGCCGCCCTATGTTGGCAAGGCTTTCCGACATGCGCGCCTGGCGCCTCACCAATTCGGCAATGGCAATTCGATAGAACAAGGCCGGCGTATCGATTTTGGGGATGGAGGCGAAATCCGGGAAGGCCATCACGGATACGTCGGTGATGGCTTGCACGGTCTCACGTGAAAGTGCCGTCAGCGATGTCGAGATCATATCGCCGCGCAGAACGAATTCAGTCACGAAACGTGTGCCGTTCGGCAGCATCTTGCTGGACGCCGCCCATCCGTTCAGAAGAAAGAGAAGACGCGGCGCATTGCTCTCGTAATCGCAGATCACACTGCCGGCGGGAAAGGTCCGCGCTATGCCACCCATGCCCTGGATATGCTCGATCGAAATCTGCGCCGTCATGCTATGGTCCCCTCGGTCAACAAGCATATCCTGAATGCTCAGATGGCCATCGCAAAATATAAAATTCTCTATCTCCAAGTATTGGATATCATAAAAATCCACTGATGTCTTTAATGCAAATCAATATTTGTCATTCTGCCAACGCAAGCCGCCGACACCTGCACACTAATGCAACTTTAATGTATCAGTAATAGTACTGAACTCACCTGCGCGTTACATATATTCCAATCGTGCAGTATTTTTCGAACTCGCCAGCTATATTCCCGATATGGCGCATTCGTCGCTTCCCACCAGATGACGGCGCATGTTCGAGATTCCCGCTTGAGCTTCCGCAATTGTGACACGGTGCCGGAGCGCCTCTATTCCTTCCTTTTCAGCCGCTTTCAGCAGCAGGGCGACATGAATGGGCGGCGTGCGTGAATCTTTTATGAAAAAGGTCTCGCGCCCGACAGAATTGAAGAAACCTTCGACCTTACTGTCCCACCCCAGGCCGACATGCGGCACCTTGAGCGCATAGGCCGCGATACAGGCATGCAGCCTATGGGCCAGGATCACGTCCATCGACTGGATCGTCTGTATGAGATCAGCCGGAACCCGCGGGCGACTGGCAATATCGAGCGCGCCGGCTTCAACGACCCGAAGTTTTCTGACCGAATTTCGGATGCGCTCCGCAAACAACTGGTCTTCCCTCGCGCCATTGCAGAACAGGACGACACGCTGGCCGTCTTCCAGGAGTACTCCGATCAGATCCCTATAGGCACCGATGCTGCAGAATGGGAGGGAGGAGGCATGATCCCCGCTGTGCCTATGCAGGATGACGGGATCGGTCACGCACAGACCGACGGTCAGCTGGCGCTTGGTGGATGAGGCGGGTTTTTCCACGGTCGCCATTGCTTGGACCAATAATCCCGGATCCCGTACGATTTTCGCACTCGGACCTTCGGGAAAGTGTTCCTGCCAATTGTCCTGGGCAAAGCCGTCCCGCACTGAGAGATGAACAAGCCTCGTCCGCCTCAAGCGCGCAAAGAGGTCATAGGCAGGCTCCGACCACTGCTTGCTGACCCCGACGGCATAAACCGCCAGAGGGCGATCGTACCGAGAGACGCAATCGAGCACCTCGCCGATTTTCAACGGAAAATTGAGGTCATCGTCCTGAAACAAATTGCCGCCGCCGATAATGACGGCATCCGCATGGGCGATCTTTTCGTCCCATAGGCCGCGGAACCTGTTCAGCCTGCGCTCCAGCACCAGGCGGACAAGCCGCCGTCGGGCAAAAAAAGGCAGCCTGCGAAGCAACCCGAGCGCCAAGCGCCTGCGGCCGCCATTGGTTGCGGCATAGGCCCGGCGCCCAGCGAGATCGATCGTCTCTACCTCGATCCCGTCTCCGCTTTTCATCAAGGCGGCTTCGACGCATTCCGCCAGCAGCCCATCACCGAGATTCTCGCTGTATTTGACGTTGAAGACGACGATCTTCATCTCAAATCTCCAGCAGTGCTCAGGTGTGGGCTATATTCAGCCTTGACCTCGCGCACGCCGGCGGCGAACGCTGAAACGGTGCCCGCGAGGATGTAAAACATTAATCCGAGATCGTAGACCGTGCCTGAGATAACAGCGGAAACAAGGACGGTGATGAAGCCGGCCTTGGCCGCGCGCACGACCGCGACGGCCTCGCGTGATGACGCGTACCCCGGTCGCGTATCGGCGATCAGCACTCGGCCGACAAAAAGCGCAAAGAGTACTGTGCCAAAGATGCCGATATTGGACAACAGGACGAGGCCGAAGCTCGATGCGCGGGCACTTCCGAGACCCGCGCCAAACCCGATCGTATCCACGAACGCCTCATAGGCCATGCTATTCCACATGAAGCGCTCGCGCCCTGACTGGCTGCCGGCCTTCGAAAACAGCATTTCATCGAGAAAATCCTGCAGATTGTTCGCAAGATCCGGCATGACGATCAGAACGAAGAAGATGACGAGCGGCATGCTGGCGAGAATGGACACGATCAGCACAGGCCGGCCGGCGCCTGGATCGCGCCGGGAGGCCAGGAATGACTGCAGGCTGAGGATCGGCAGGATGATGGCGAGCCCGACCAGGGCGGTCGCCGATGTCGACAGGATCAGGGCCACCAAAAGCAACCCTGCGACAATACCGGTTACACCGGAACGGATACCGCCGAGCCACAGGCTTGTGACGACCGCAAAGAGGACGAGCGTGAAATCGGCAAATGCCGAGGCTTCGGGAAAGGTCCCGGAAATACGTTTTAGCCCACCTTTCTCGGCGTTGGTCAAAAGCGCGTAATTGGCCGTTCGCACGAAGCCGAGCAGAAAATCCGTGTGCGTGAAATACGTAATGATATCGGCAAGCGCGAAACCGAGGTTGACGCCTGCCACAATCAAAATACCGTTGATGAAAATTTTCGGAATGCCATTGCCACGAAAGAAGGCAAAGGTGGCAATGAAACAGACGAGCCCACCGGCGGCATAGACCGACTGGGTAATATTGTTTGACGAAAAGCGCAGCGGCACCAGCGCGATAAGGCTGCGCGCGCCGACCGAGCGCTCCACCGTCATTGTCTGCACCAGCCCCTGGAACAGTCGCGGGAAGAAGATCGCGGTGAAGATGCCAAATGCCGTCAGGAGCAGAAGGAAGAAGCCTGGACGCCAGGGGGCAAGGGCGGCGAGGAAAGGTGACTCCCCATAGGCTGTGAACAATCGAACCGCGAAGAATAGCAGAAAGAAGCTTGGCACCAGCACGGATGCTCCGCCAAGACCAGGCACGCTAAAGGCCGCGGCAGCGCCAAAAACCGTCGACAGGATCATGATGATGAATGACAATCGAACAGGTACGATCAGTGTCACAATACCGACAACTAATGTTAGAAGTCCCATGACGTTCATAGACGGCAACCTAATGTTGTCTAATGTTTTTCCTCTTTATAGCCAAAAGGTAGCATGCGGATATGAAGCTGTATTTCCGCCAAGCCTAAGTCTTTTGGTGGACATGCTGGCCGAAATACGTTCTATACCCTGCACGTTGTGCCGTTCATGCTTATGCACATGGATCGCTTCTCAAAAGCATGTCGCTCTCGATGCATCTACAACCGTCGCGGATTCCTTCACGCATCCGTTGCGGCTGCACTCATTGCGTTCGTAGACGTCGATCTTGCACGCGCCGGCGATACGGGAGATGCGCTTGATATCAGCGGCATGACGCTGACCTTCGAAGATCCTTTCGATGATCTCAGTATCTCTGCCTGGGGGCCTGGCACCCGATGGATTGCCCACACTCCATGGAATGGTGATTTCGGAGGTGCTCGATTCTCCAATCCGGGTAAGGACTTTCCCTTTGCAATACAGGAAGGCATGCTGCGCATTACCGCCGCACGTGATGATAAAGGCGCGTGGCGTTCAGGCCTGATTGCTTCCGTCGATCGAAACGGCGATGGCTTCTCTCAGCAATATGGCTATTTCGAAATGCGGGCGCGTCTTCCCGATGGCCCTGGTGTCTGGCCGGCCTTCTGGCTGATCGGCAAGGATCGCTCGAAATCGACAGCCGAGATAGACGTCATCGAGTATTATGGCGATAAGCCGGGAGCTTATTCTTCGACGGTGCATGTCTGGCACCGGGATGGACGCCACGATTCCGACTATGCTCGTATCGATGCATTCGGTTCTGCAAGTCCCGGCGATCTGCACACCTATGGCGTGAAGATCGATTCCGACTTCATACGAATGTATTTCGACGGAAAGCTCGTTTGGAAAACCAAGGCTTTACCGGAACATCGCCAGCCGATGTACATGCTTGTCGATCTCGGCATCGTTGAAGGCATAACGAAGATGGCCGCAGCCGATCCATCCTTCATGTTTATCGATTATGTCAGGGCCTACCAGTTCAGGTAGCTGCCTCATCACCAAACCCAACTCATTACCATCTCGATCGGCGTGATCGAGACAATCCTGTGCATGGTGCTTGGCGAGAGGTGCCCGCGCTGGCGCCATGCGTAATGCTTTCGGTCGAGTTGTTGCCGCCTTATCGGATGTTTCCGACGAATTGGCTACGCACCTTCGGGACTTACGACTTTCGGTGGTGAACGCGATCATACCAATGATCAACTGGTGCTTTTGCCCCAGCGTGAAATTCTGCGGTGGACGATCAGGCATCGCATGTCGTGCCGTCGTCAGTTGCAGGATGATCCGGAGGGTGACGATGATTGACCGCGAGGCCCAAGCAGAAGCAGGTAGCGCAGCAGGCCTGCACTACGATCGCAACCTTTGCCTTCACGAAATGCTGCGCATGCAGGCTCGGGCGACGCCGGAGGCAACTGCACTTGTGTTCGGCGACGCCAGGCTCAGCTACCGTGATCTCGATCGCATATCCGACGCGCTCGCGTTGCATCTGGTCAGGATCGGCGTGCACAGGGCCGATATTATCGGTCTTTTCCTGCCGCGCAGCGCCAATGCCATCATTTGCAAGATAGCGATCCTCAAGGCTGGCGGCGCCTATCTGCCGCTTGATCCCGCCCTTCCGGTCGACCATCTCGATTTCGTCATCGGCGAATGCCTGCCGAAGGTCATCTTCGTCGATTCAGCCTTTGGCGATAAGCTTTGCAATGTGCCGAGCATGAATGCAAAGGTCATCGAGGCAAATGCCATTATCGCCGAGATGGCAAGTCAACCGCGGGTTGCTCCGCCAGCAACGGCGATCACCGGCGCCGATCTTGCCTACATCATGTACACGTCGGGCTCGACCGGGCGCCCCAAGGGAACGATGATCTGCCATCGCAGCATCGCGCGGGTGGCTCTCGACCAGAACTATGCCGATTTTCGCCGCGACGACGTCATTCTTCATGCGGCCACCATTTCCTTCGATGCGTCGACTTTCGAAATCTGGGGCGCGCTTCTCAATGGCTGCACGATGGCAATCATGCCCGATGGCGATTTTTCCATTTCGCGCCTGTCCGACTTCATGCGGGCGACGGATGTCAGCATCTCCTTCCTCACGACGGGGCTGTTCAATCTCTTTGCCGATCATGTCCGCGCACCCCTGCCGAAGCTTCGCCATGTTCTTTTCGGCGGCGAAGTCGGATCGGTCGTTCATGCCCGGCGGTTTCTCGAGCACCATCCCGGCTGCAAGCTCACCAATATCTACGGCCCGACCGAGACGACGGTCTTTGCCACCGCATTCCCGGTCCTGCCCAGTTTTTCAGGCGGAGAGCTGCCGATCGGCAAGGCGATCGCGCATACGGGCGTCGCCATATTGAACGAGGAGTTGCGCATCGTCCCGCCGGGGATCGAAGGCCAGCTGGCAATATCGGGCGATGGCCTGGCCATCGCCTATTTCAAGCGCCCGGAGCTGACAGAGCAGAAATTCGTGACCATTGCCACGAAGGACGGCGCGACGCGCTTCTATCTGACCGGCGACGTGGCCTCCATGAAGCCGGATGGCACCGTTACCTTCAAGGGACGGCGCGACCGGCAGGTCAAGATCAACGGCAAGCGGATAGAGCTCGATGAGATCGAAACCGCGCTCAGGCGCGATCCGCGTCTTGCCGATGGCATCGTCCTTTGCCATGTCCAGGGCGAAAACCTGAAACGCATCGTTGCCTATCTATGCCCCAAGGAAAGCCATGTGGGCGCAGGCGCCGACCTCGTGCAGGGCGTCATGGCAACGCTGCGCATGGCACTCCCGGCCTATATGATCCCAAGCGCCGCCGTCATCGTCGATACGCTGCCGCTCACGGCAGCCGGCAAGGTCGACCGCTCCAAACTCTTGCCGCCGCCCGTCGACATGCAGACGAAGCCCATGGATACCAGAAGCCGGACGGAAGAGCTGCTGACGACGCTGTGGCAAGATGCATTGAGCCTTACCGGCGTCGATGTCGACCGAAACTTCTTCGACCTTGGCGGCACCTCCCTGCAACTGATGGAAATTCATGCCGGTCTTGAAGAAGCGCTCGGTCGTCCGATCGACGTGGTTGCGCTGCTGCACCATCCGACCATCCGGGAACTGGCCCTTTACCTGGACGGCAGGACGGCCGGGCCGACGCGGATCGCCGCGGCCGCTCAGCGCGCGGCCCTGCAGAAGAAGGCAATCTCTCACATGCGCAGGAGCTCCTTATGAAACGAAATCACCAAGAGAAGGGCGAACAGCGTGATTTCGAGGAGAATGAAGATCTGAACGGGCAAATTTCCGGGCACATCGCCATTATCGGCATGTCCGGCCGTTTCCCCGGCGCCCCTTCCGTCGATGAACTCTGGAAGCTC
This sequence comes from Martinezella tropici, assembly GCF_003287875.1. Taxonomy (GTDB): domain Bacteria; phylum Pseudomonadota; class Alphaproteobacteria; order Rhizobiales; family Rhizobiaceae; genus Rhizobium; species Rhizobium tropici_C. Next base: position 201,926 of record NZ_QMKK01000061.1, on the reverse strand, counting down.
GTGCTCGAAGGGAAGAACGTCTTTTCCCGCTTCTCGCCGGATGAAATCGAAGACGCATTCACCGACGAGGAGCGGGCGCAGCCGAATTATGTCGCGGCAAGACCTCATCTTGAGAATGCCGATATGTTCGACGCCGAATTCTTCGGCATGTTTCCACGCGAGGCTGCCGTCACCGATCCGCAGCATCGCATCTTCCTGGAAATATGCTGGGAGGCGCTGGAGGACGGGGGCTATGATCCGCAGCGCTATGCCGGCCCGATCGGCGTCTTCGCCGGCTCCTCGATGCCGACCTATCTGATCAACAATGTTCTGCACGATCGCGCCAAGGCGGAAGAGTTCACGTCGAACTACCAGATCGGCTCGTTTCACGAGCTCGTCGGCGCGCTCAACGATACGCTCGCAACCCGCGTCGCCTACAAGTTCAATCTGCGCGGCCCCGCCTTTACGCTGCAGTCCGCATGCTCGACCTCGCTTCTCGCCGTTTCACAGGCGTGTCAGAATCTGCTCACCTATGGCTGTGACATGGCTCTTGCGGGCGGGATTTCGGTCACCATTCCGCAGAAAAGAGGCTACATCTATCAGGAAGGCGGCATGGCCTCGCCGGACGGCACTTGCCGGCCTTTCGACGCTGACGCCGCCGGAACGGTCTTTGCGAGCGGAGCCGGCGTCGTTCTCCTGAAGCGTTACGAGGATGCGCTGCAGGATGGCGATCACATCTATGCGCTCATTCGCGGCTACGGCATCAACAATGACGGCAGCGACAAGATCGGTTTCACCGCGCCGAGCGTGGACGGGCAAGCCGAAGCGATCGCCACCGCGATCGCCAATGCGGGCGTCGATCCCTCGACGATCGGCTATATCGAATGCCATGGCACCGCAACGCCGCTTGGCGATCCCATCGAGTTCAATGGATTGACGAGAGCCTTCGCGGATGGCGCGCGGGGAACTGCCGGCTGCGCACTTGGATCGGTCAAGGGCACCATCGGCCACACGGATGCCGCAGCCGGCGTAACCGGGCTCATCAAGACGGCGCTGGCGCTTCACAGCGCAAAAATCCCGCCGATGCCGAATTACCGAAGGCCCAATCCCCGCATCGATCTCGATGGAAGTCCCTTCTATATTCCGACCGCCGTGACCGACTGGCCGCAGGGGCAGGCGCCGCGCAGGGCCGGAGTGAGCGCCTTCGGCGTGGGCGGTACGAATGTCCATGTCGTTTTGGAGGAGGCTCCTCATCCGTCGACTACGCCCAAAGAGGTAGAGGGGCATTATATCCTCCCCCTTTCGGCGCGCAATAAACCGGCCCTTGCGCAGATGCGCACCAATTTGAGCAATCATCTCGCTGAGAATCCGAAGCTTTCGATCGCGCAGCTCGCCAGCACGCTGCAAACGGGTCGGCGCGAGTTCGGCCATCGACTGGCGGTTGCCGCCGGAAGTGCCGAGGAAGCAATCATCAAGCTGACGACGGACAGCTATCAACCCCTTGTTGCGGTAGATCAGCCGCCGGTCGCCTTCATGTTTCCCGGTCAGGGTGCGCAATATGTCGGCATGGGCGCCGGCCTCTACAGCTCCGAGCCGGAATTCGCCCGCTGGATCGATCGCGGCTCAGAGCTGCTGAAAATGACGCTCGGGCTCGACCTGCGCGACTATATCTGCCACACCGGCTCCGTGACGCAGGCGATCGCCGACGAACAGCGTGAAACCCGCATTGCTCAACCCTGTCTCTATCTTGTCGAATATGCGCTTGCCCGATTGTGGCTCAGCCGCGGTGTCAAGCCGTATGCCATGATCGGTCATAGCGTTGGCGAGTTTGTTGCCGCTACGCTCGCCAACGTCATTTCCTTCGAAGACGGACTGCGCCTCGTGGCCAATCGCGGGCGGCTGATGCAGCACCAGCCGCAGGGCGCGATGGTCTCCGTTCGCGCCGACGCCACGACGACGGCTTCCTATCTGCAGGGCGATGTCGAAATTGCCGCGATCAATGCTCCGAAGCTTTGCGTCATCTCCGGCCCGTTCGCCGACATCGACAGGGTATGCACGGCGCTTGAAGCCGCCGAGATTGCCTTCAGTCGTCTGCACACATCGCACGCCTTTCATTCGGTCATGATGAAGGACGCGGCTCTTGCGCTGCGCCAGGAGACGGAGAAGGTGACCTACGGCACCGCGACGCTCCCCTTCATCTCGTGCGTGACGGGCGACTGGCAAACCGCCGAGCTGATGACGTCTCCCAACTATTGGGCGATGCATTGCCGCGATGCCGTCCACTTTGCCGATGGCCTAGTCACGCTGTGCCGCGACCGCAAACCGCTTCTTCTCGAAGTCGGGCCGGGGCGGACGCTTTCGGTGTTTGCCGCGCAGACGATCACCCGTGACGGCCTTGCCGCCGTCGTGCAATCCCTGCCGGAGCATGACCGGGCCTCCACTGCCGCAGAAACGCTCGCGGAAGCGCACGGCAAGTTATGGATGGCGGGCTGCCGGCTCAACTGGCCGGCTCTCCCGCCGGCCGCACGGCAGCGACTGTCCCTGCCCACCTATCCGTTCCAACGCCAGCGTCATTGGCTCGATGCGCCCCCATCCGCGCGTCGCGCATCGAGCCGGAGCGCCCATGCCAATCCGGAGAGCTCTCCTGAAAGCGAACCCCTTGTCTCTGACGTCAACCTCACCGAGGAGAAACGAGCGATGAATGTTGCAGCATCAATTTCCATCCCCAGCCGCCTGCCGCAATTGGAAACGGCTCTTCTGACGCTATTGAGCGATATGTCAGGTGAAACGCTTGGTCCCGACGACCGGGCGGCGACATTCCTGGAACTCGGCTTCGATTCCCTCTTCGTCGGTCAGTTTGCGCAACGCATCGAAAAAGACTTCAAGGTCAAAATCTCCTTCCGGGAATTGCTGAGCGATATCCCTTCCGTTGCCGATCTGGCCGTCTACCTCGATCAGCAAATGCCACCCGAGGCAATCAAGGCGGCGGAACCGGTACCATCCACCCCCCAGGCTGCGGCCGCGCCGATGCCGGCCATGTCGGCACCGGGCGTGTCGGTACCAAGCGTGTCAGCGCCAATCATGCCTGTCGCTACACAGGCCTCCCCCATGCCAGCTGCAGCATCGGACCTCGCCACCGTGCTGCAATCCCAGATCCAGATGGCGCAAACCCTGTTCTCTCAACAGCTGCTGATGCTGCAGGCCATGCAGGGTGGCGCCCAGGCCTCCTCGACGCCGAGCGCGATGCCAGTGGCACCCATTGTACCGGCGCCGCAACCGGCAGTGAGTGCGCCCCCCGCCCCCGCCGCCGTGGAAAGCGATTTCGGCACCGAACGCATCAAACTCTATCGTCCGAATGCCAAGAGCCTGGCGCCGGAGATTACCGCGGCCAAGCAGGATTTCATCACCAGCCTCACCAGGGCCTATGAAACCAAGAATGCCAAATCGAAGAGCTTTACCCAGGGTCATCGCGGACATCTGGCCGATCCCCGTTCCGCCTCGGGCTTCCGGGCAGACTGGAAAGAGATGGTGTTCCCGATCGTCTGCGACCATTCCAAAGGCGCCTACATCTGGGATATCGACGGCAATCAGTATGTCGATCTGGTCAACGGTTTTGGGCAGACGGCCTTCGGCCATGCGCCGGATTTCGTCATCGACGCCGTCAAGGCTCAGGCCGACCGGGGATTTGCCATCGGCCCGCAGACGCCGCTTGCCGGCGACGTCGCAAAGATGATCGCCGACGTGACCGGCCACGAGCGGGTCACCTTCTGCAATACCGGTTCGGAAGCGGTCATGGCTGCGATGCGGCTTGCGCGTGCCGTCACCGGCCGTGATCGGGTCGTGGTCTTTGCCAATGATTATCACGGCCAGTTCGACGAAGTTCTGGTCAAGGGCCGCAATCGCGCCGACAAGCCGATCGCCCTGCCCGTCGCTTCCGGGATTCCGATGGCCTCTGTGTCGAATATGACCGTGCTGCGCTACGGCGCTCCGGAAAGTCTCGACTTCATTCGCGCCAACGCCGCCGATATAGCAGCCGTCATCATCGAGCCGATCCAGAGCCGTCATCCCGAATTGCAGCCGCGCGAGTTCGTGCTGGAACTGCGCGACATCGCCACCAAGTCCGAATTCGCTCTGGTCTTCGATGAGGTCGTCACGGGCTTTCGCGTCGATCCCGGCGGCATGCAGGCGATCTGGGGCATCAAGGGCGATATGGCGACCTACGGCAAGGTCGTCGGCGGCGGAATGCCGATCGGCGTGCTTGTCGGCAGCCCGCGTTTCATGGATGCGCTGGATGGCGGCTATTGGGCTTACGGCGACAGCTCCGTGCCCATGACGGCGCCGACATTCTTTGCCGGCACCTTCGTGCGCCACCCGCTGACGCTTGCCGCCGCCAACGCCGTGCTGCACCACATCAAGGGAGAGGGTTCCGCTCTCTACAGCCGTGTGGCCGAACGAACCGAAGCATTGGTCGCGGAGATCAAGGCCGATCTTGCCAGGCGCGGCATCGCCGATGTGGTCCATGGCTACAAGAGCTGGTTTGCCACCGACTTTTCCAGCCAGGATCCGCTCGGCGCGCTGTTCTATGCCCAGATGCGGCTGAATGGCGTCCACATACAGGATGGCTATCCCTGCTTCCTGACGACAGCCCACAGTGAGGACGACTTCCGCACGATCGCGAAAGCCTTCCGCGACAGTCTCGACGCCATGCAGCGCGTCGGAATATTCACCGCAAGGGAAGAACCGTCCGTATCGGCAAAGCCGATACAGGCATCCCTGGCAAGGCCGGAATCTGCGCCGCTGACGGAGGCGCAAACGGAAATATGGCTCGCAGCCCAGGCGGGCGACGAAGCCTCCTGCTCATTCAACGAGTCCTTTTCGCTGACGCTGGAAGGAACCCTCGACGAGGCAGCCATCCGGAAGGCTATCGATACGGTCATTGCGCGCCATGACGCGTTTCATATTCGCTTCGACCGCGGCGGCGAGTCTTTCCACTTCATTCCGGATTTCAAGCTCGACGTGCCGATCCTTGAGGATATCGATGACCAGGGCCTTGCCATTCTCATAGACGACGACGCCCATACGCCCTTCGATCTCATCAACGGCCCGCTGGTTCGCGCAAGCATCGTCAAGCTGGCATCCGACAGGCACGTGCTGGTCTTCACGGCCCATCACATCATCTGCGACGGCTGGTCGATCAACACTTTCGTCGAAGAGCTTACCGCTGCCTACGAGGCCTACAGGACGGGCAATGTTCCGGAATTCCAGCCGGCCCTTTCCTTCGCCACCTATTCGACGGATCTTTCCCCCAGGCCGGAGAAATCCCAGGCGACGGAACAGTTCTGGCTCGATCAGTTCAAGACGGTTCCGGACCTTCCCGACCTGCCGCTCGATCGGCCGCGTCCGGAATATCGCAGCTTCGCAGGCGGCAGCTGCACGGGCTATATCGATGCCGATGTCTACAAGGCGCTGAAGAAGAAGGGAGCCAAATCCGGCGCCACCCTGTTCTCGACGCTGCTCGCAACCCTCCAGGTCATGATATCGCGGCTGTCGGGCCAGAACGATATCGTCATTGCCATTCCATCAGCCGGTCAAAGCCTGCTCGACGGCCAGATTCTCGTTGGCCATTGCGTCAACCTGCTGCCGCTGCGCCAGGCTATCTCGCAGACCGAGCCGTTTACGGATCATCTGAAGGCAACGCAGCAGCTGGTCTTCCAGGCCTTCGAACATCAGGATTACACCTACGGCACGCTGGTGCGTAAACTGGATACGAAGCGCGATCCGCGCCGCCTGCCGCTCACCGAAATACAGTTCAATCTCGAACGCATGGCCGGCGGATCATCCTTCGGCGATCTCAAGCCGACCATGGAGCCGAACGCGAAGGCTTTTTCCAACTTCGATCTATTCTTCAACATGATCGAGGCGCCCGACCACATCCGCATTGATGTCGATTACAATGCCGATGTCTTCGATCGTTCGACCGTGGAGCGATGGATCGGTCACTTCTCGACGCTCGCCGCCACCTTGGCCAAGGACATGGATCACAAGATCGGTGAACTGTCGCTGCTGTCGGCGGAGGAGAAATCCTGGCTGGTCGACGATCTCAATCGCACGGCTGTACCTTACGATCACGATCAGTTCGTCTTCTCGCTCTTTTCCAAACGGGCAGCCGAACAGCCGAACGCCGTCGCCGTGCAACATGACGGCCAGACGCTGAGCTACGGCGAGCTGGAGACGCGCTCGAACCAGCTTGCTCTCTACCTTCAGATGGTGCTTCCGGATCCTGGCCAGCGGATTGCCATATTGGTCGAGCGTTCGCTGAACATGATCGTCGCCTTGCTCGCGGTCATGAAGGCAGGACACACCTATGTCCCCATGGATCCCGCTCATCCGGAACCCCGCCTGCTGCAGACGCTGGATATCGCCCGCATCGGCGGCCTGATTTGCGACGGCGACGGCATGGCACGGCTTGCCTCCAAGGATACTCCCGTTATCCGGCTCGACCAGGATGCCAAGGCTATCGGCTCGATGACCGGCCTTGCCCTCAAAACCTTACCTGTCGATACGACCGCATCCGCCTATATCATCTTCACCTCCGGCTCGACCGGCATGCCGAAGGGGGTCGAGGTTTCGCATCGATCCCTGACGAACTTCCTTCTCTCCATGACGAAGGAGCCCGGCTTCGGTGCGGATGACACGCTTGTCGCGGTCACGACCATCTCGTTCGACATAGCCGGTCTGGAACTGTACCTGCCGCTGATATCGGGCGGGAAGGTCGTCATCGCCAGCCGCAGCCAGGTCCAGGATGGCTTCGAACTGGTCAAGCTCATAGACGAACATGATGCCACGGTGCTGCAGGCCACGCCAACGCTTTGGCAGATGCTGGTCGAAGCCGGCCTGAAAGAGCGGCGGACACTGAAAATGCTCTGCGGCGGTGAACCCCTGCCCAAGGAGCTGGCGCGCTCGCTGCTTGGTATCGGCGGCGAACTCTGGAACATGTACGGCCCGACGGAAACGACGATCTGGTCGTCGCTGCAACGCATCACGGATGCCGATCAGCCGATTACCATCGGCCATCCCATCGCCAATACCCAGCTTTTCATTCTCGACCAGAGTGAAAATATCGCACCCGTCGGCGTCATCGGCGAGCTGCATATCGGCGGCGACGGCCTGGCGGAAGGTTATTTCGATCGCCTCGATCTCACCGAGAAGGCCTTCGCCCCGCATTGCTTCGCCATCGGCAGGCCGATGCGGCTTTACAGGACCGGCGACGTCGGGCGGCGGCTGGCCGACGGTTCGCTGCAATTGCTCGGCCGGCGCGACCAGCAGGTCAAGCTGCGCGGCTTCCGCATCGAGCTCGGCGATATAGAGGCCGTCATCTCCAAGGCGGAGGGTGTGCGCCAATGTGCTACCGTCGTGGCCGAGAACGCCAAGGGCGATCGCTCGCTGGTTTGCTATATCGTGCCTGAAACAGGCGGCAACGATGCATTGACAGCCGATATCGCGGCACATGCCAAGGCCAATCTGCCCGGACATATGGTTCCGAGCTTCTGGGTGCTGGAAAGCGAGCTGCCGCAGACCGCCAACGGCAAGCTCGACCGCAAGACCCTGCAGCAGCGTGGCGTGCCTCAGAGGGGAGCCGCGCCAACCAAGGTCCAGCCAAAAACCGAGATGGAACAGCGGCTGCTGGCGATCTGGCAGGACGTTCTGAACCTTGGCGATATCGGCATGGATGACAATCTCTACGCGCTCGGCGCCGACTCGCTTGCCATCTTCCGCATCGCCGCCCGCATGCGCGACAACGGCCTGCCGCTGGAAGCAAAGCATCTCTTGCGTCATCCGACGATTGCCGCATTGGCTGCCTTTGCCGACAGCCAGACGGAGGCTCCGGCCGATCCCGTTCAGCTGCACATTCCATCACTGCGAGATTTTCGTAACGGCGCACGCCGAGGGCTGGGGGCATCTCTATGAGTACAGTCGACAATAGTCCAAGCGGTCCCCTTGCCGAACCGCAGATCATCGGCGAATTTCCCTGTACGCAGACACAGCTGCGCTGCTGGATTCTCGATCAGCTCAATCCCGGCAATCCGGCGCTCAATGTCGCGGTCCGGTGGGAAATCCGCGGTTCATTCAAGGTCGCGACCCTCGAAGCGGCCTTTCGAAAAATCATCCAGCGTCATGAAATACTGAGAACCCGCTTCATCGAAAAAAGTGGCCAGCCATTCCAGCAGGCCGTCAGCGACGTCAATTTCAAGATGTCGGTGATCGATCTGCGCGGCATGCCGCCGGAGCAGCGCCAGGCACGAATCCTGTCGATCGGCGAGGAGACCGCGCAAGCGCCCTTCGATCTGAGCGTTCCGGGCCTCTTCCGCGTCACACTGCTGATGGCCGAAAACGACCGCGGCTTTCTGTTGATCACCGCGCATCAGAGCTGCTTCGACGGCTGGTCCATCCGCGTCCTCGGGCGGGAAGTCGGCGAAATAGCGGCTGCGATCGATGCGGGACGCGCGCCGGTCCTGCCGGAACTGCCGCTGCAATATGGCGATTATGCCCTCTGGCAGCAGGAATATCTGCAGAGCTATGGCTTCGAGACGGAAAAGGCCTTCTGGCGGGATACGATGCAGGGCGCTCCCTATTTCGAAGTCGCCTCCGACCGGCCGCGCGGTCAGGTCAAGACCAATCGCGGCGATATCCTTGCCATCGCCCAGCCGCCCGCTTTCACCGATCGCATGGATGCGGCGGCACGTGCGCATTGCGTTTCGCAATACAGCTTCGGGGCGGCGGTTCTGAGTGCGGCCCTCCATCGCCTGACACAGGCCCCGACCGTCCTGTTCGGCTCGCAGATCGCCGGCCGCGAACAAAGCGATCTGGAAGACCTGATCGGCGTCTTCATCAACAATCTGGTCCTGCGCTTCGATTTCGGCTCCGATACCAGCTTTGCCGAACATATCCGTTCCGTCAGTGCGACGATCGAAGGCGCACTGAACCATCAGCGCATGCCGTTCAACAAGCTCGTGGAACTCGTCAATCCGGTGCGCGACCCGGCACGCAATCCGCTGATCTCGGTCAACTTCAACCTGCAGAAAGCGTTTCTCGAGGATCGGCGCTATGGCGGTTTCGAGCTGATCAGCTCGCCCTCGCAGTCTCCCGGCGTCATCTACGATCTGAGCTTCATCATGATCGGCCGCCCAACCGGCTGGCGCATGTCGATCGAATACAATGCCGACCTTTTCGAAGCCAGCACCATCGAAAGCCTCCTGCAACTATGGAGGAACGCTTATGAAATTGCTCTCGATCACCCTGAGGCGCCGCTTTCTTCGCTCGCTGCGCCGGAGCGACACCTGGCAGCTTCCGCCGAGGCTGCGCCGGTGGATGGCGCCGTCACAAGCAAATCGCCGGCGGATACGCGAATGGAAACGCTTGCTGAGCTTTGGAAAGAAGTCCTACAGGTTCCGCAAATACGTCCGGATGATGATTTCTTCGCACTCGGCGGCCACTCGCTCCTCGCGTTACGGCTCCTATCGGAAATACGCACAAGATTCGAAGCAACACCGACATTGCAACTTCTATTCAAGCAGCCGACGTTTGCAGGCTTTGCAGCGGCGATCTTCAATGTCGATACGACGCCGGCATCACAGGAAAGGCCGGTAAACCCGTGGGAATTGATCACCTGCAAGCATGGTGCGGGGACCGGTACGGTTTATACGCTCAATCATCCGTTCCTGTATTATCGCCTCGCCAACGAGCTGCCGGACAGCGTCTCGGTGCATAATGTCAACATGTTCCATGCGGATCTGGCAAACGGCCTGGATCGCCTGAGCATCGAGGATATAGCCAGCCACGCGATAGACGCCATGCGGATCGACAAGGCCGTGGGCCGCGTTGCCATCGTCGGGCTCTGCGTCAATGGAATCCTGGCGCTGGAGGTCGGACGGCAGTTGCGGGAAAGAGGCGTCGATGTCGGCACCACGGCAATCATCGATGCATGGGCTCCGGGCTTTTTCATATCCCTGCCGAAACGGGAGCAGGCACGCTGGAACCGTGAACGGCGGCGCAAGCGGCTCGCCTATTTCACCCGAAAACTGCTCTCCGGCCGTATCCGGCCGATCGACTATCTCAAGGAGTTCGAAATCTCGCTGTCGCTCCTGAGGCTATTCGGCGTCAAGGCCGGCCAATATTCGCCCGAAGAGGAAGCCAACGAGGCCGTCACCAAGTTGCTCGTGGCGGCAGCGCGCCGCTACAAGCCGCCGCAGACGAAGGACCCCAGTGTCGTGCTGCTGCGAAGCAGCGCGACCAATCCTCGGGCACGCAAATTGCGGTTCGGATGGGGTGATGCGATCGGAGACGACTGCCCGGTAGTCGATATCGATGGCTGGCATGAGGATTCGCTCACCAGCAACGGCATCCGCGACCTGGCGTCGACGCTCTCCGGAAAACTCGCCGGCGGCTAGAGCCGCCTGACGGTCTGCAAGGATGCGAGCCATAAAGGGAAGCAATGATGAACGAGACCAAGCCATTGAGGATCGGCATCCTTGTCGCGCGCGGACGTGCGCTCGAGAATTGGGAGCTGATGATCCTGGATCGAATCCTGGCGGAACCCTCTCTGGAACTCGCCGCGGTCTTCCCCCATCCCGATCCATTCGAGGATGGCACGACATCGAAGCTGTTATCCTGGGGCGCAAGGCTGGAGGCCGGCACCCTTGCGCGCCAACCGGCCTACTCGCCGAAATATTTCCATAGCCACCGCCATTTTATTGATTGCTACGACGCCGACGGCGACAAGAGGTGTGCCACCGACACCATCACCGGGGCAATGCTGCGCCGTCTGAAGCTTGACCTTGTCATCCGCACGACCCCGAAAGGGATGGCGGACGAGGCAATTGCCGCCCTGCCTTTCGGAGAATGGGCTTTCAATTTCTCCGACCAGCAATCCGCCGAAGCGGATTGGTTCGGATATGCGGAGGTTCTGGCACGTGCTCCGACCGCGGAAATCGCTCTCTATGCAAGATGCGGCGGCAAGGCCGATAAGCGGGAGATTGCAAGGGCGGCATTCAATATCAAGCCCAGCGCGGCGAGATTGAGCGCCTTCGTGCGGGAGCGAAGCGTGACACTTCTATTGCGCGAGTTGGCGCGGCTTGCCGACACCAGACAGTTCAATCCGCCCGCCTTTGTCGAGGCCACCGAGGCGCATGCGCCATCATACGGGGACCTCGTTCGCTACGGCTGCATCGTCGCAGGTTCGGTCTCCGCCAAGGCATTCAGATCGATCAAGGCGAGACTCCATTCCGATTCCGCCATATGGACCCTCTATACGGGGCACGGTCAGATCGATGATTTCGATCCGAGCGAGGCGGTCGAGATCCCTCCTTCCGACAACAGCATCAAGGCCGATCCGTTTCTCTTCGAGCACGAAGGCAAATGCTACCTGTTCTACGAGGCCTATGCCCGCGGCGACCGCAAGGCGCATATCGCCGTCGGCCGCTTCGACGGCGATGCGCTCACGCAGGTCGGGGTGGCGCTGGAGCGCCCCTATCATCTTTCCTATCCGTTCATATTCCGCGACGGCGATCAGATCTTCATGATACCGGAAACGCATCAGGCGCGGCGCCTGGAGATCTGGCGGTGCTCCGAGTTTCCGTTGAAATGGGAACTGCATGCCACGGCCTTCGAAGGCCAATCGCCTGCGGACAGCATCCTTATCCGTCATGGCGGCAAATGGTGGCTGTTCACCAACTTGTCGGACTTTCATGCTTACGAAGATCATTGCAGCGAGCTCTATCTGTTCGAGGTCGATGGACCGGCGCTCACCGGCATTAAGCCGCACAAGCGGAATCCCGTCGTCATCGGCAGCACGGAAGCGCGCGGCGCCGGCCGCATCTTCGAACATGACGGCAGGCTCCTGCGGCCCTCGCAGAACAATGCGCACGGCATCTATGGTTACGGGCTCAACATCATGGAGATCGAAACGTTGACGCTCGACGACTATCGCGAGCGCCGCATCCGTACCATAACGCCCGGCTTCAAGGCTGGACTGCACGGTTGCCACCATTTCGATGCGACGGGCGGCCGCTACATTCTCGATGCCAGATTGACCATCTGACCTGCAGCCTCGCTGCGATAGCGCAGGCGAAGCCGGCGTCCTCCAGTCGAGGCGACAATCGCACCAGCAAAGTTGATCGGTGTCGCAAGCTCCAAAACGATCCAGTTTGCCGGCGCGTCCGGCTCCCCTTCCAGTCGTTCCAATCGCGGTTCCGCCGACCCGTCGACAGTAACGTCGAAGCTATCCAGCGGCAGAGACAGCCCGGCACCATGCGCCTTGATAAAGGCCTCCTTGCGCGTCCAGCAGCGATAGAAACCATCCAGATAGCACTCCGCCGGCAAAGACCGGAGCGTCTCGTATTCCTTGCGTGAGAAGAAGCGTCTTGCGACATCTTCCTTCAAGAACCGGATTTCCTCGATGTCGATGCCAAGCTCGTAACGATCGGAGACGGCAAGAACGGCCAGATCGGCGCTATGGCTGAGATTGAAGTGAATCGGGAGAGTGCCGCAAGCCGATACGGAAGGCTTTCCGTGATCGCCATAGGTAAAGCGGATCGCTTGCGGCGGAAGGCCGAGATAGCGACCCAGTATCAGCCGCATCCCGCTTCTTGCCGCAACGAAGCGAAGCCTGTGGCGGTCGTGAATGAAGCGATCCGCCCGCGCGCGTTCGTCAAGGGACAGCAATGTGGTGGACGCGTCGAACTCGGTCGGCGGCGCGTCCAGGCTCCAACTCCAGACATCGATGACGTCAGGGCCGATACTCTCCATGCTAGGTTGTTGCATAGAAGAGGTTGGAAGGTATGGATTTGGCCTGTCGCGACATGCGCCGCGCCATATGGGCAACCAGCGCCACGGGATAGTTCTCTCCGAGACTGATGCGGCAGCTGCGCTTCAGAATATCCAGCGTCTGCGCGCAGAGGTCCGGCGTGTACTCGATTTTTCGATCTGTCCAGTGGAACGGATTCATCGCCGGATGGCCGGTGCGCTGCTGCAGGATCGGTTGCCAGTTGGTGTAGACATGGCGGCTGGAATCGAAGAGCCGATAGACGCCGCGCTTGTTTTCCTCCGCGAATCTTTTTGCTTCTTCCGAGGTCTCGAAGATGACGTGAAGCCCCGCCGCATTGCCGACATCGTTATGCGGACCCACCATCAGCCGCGTATTCTTGGCAAAGATTTCGCTCATCACGTCATAACGCTCGCGCATGCGGGCAATCATCGGATCAAGCTTCTTCAGCTGCACGTTCAGCATCGCCCCCTGGATCTGGCTTGCCTTGAAATTCACGCCCAGCATGGGCGGCTCGTTGGCATTGTCGAGATGACCGCGAAACATGGAGCCGATGTCGTGATACATGCGGGCGCGTGCAAACAGCCGCGCATCGTTGGTGACGACCGCACCGCCCTCGCCGCAATTGATGTTCTTGAATTGATTGAAGCTGAATGCTCCGAAATCGCCGATCGTGCCGACCCGCTTGGTCTTGTAACGCAACCCCACAGCCTGACAGGCATCTTCGATCACGACGAGATTATTCTCGCGGGCTATGCGCATGATGCTGTCCATGTCGCAGACCATGTTCGACATATGGACAGGAATGATTGCCCTGGTCCGCGGCGTGATCTTACGCTGGATATCCTGCGGATCCATGGTGAGCGTATGGTCGACATCGACCAGAACGGGCACAGCACCGGCTGCCAGAGGCGCAGCAGCGGTTGCGATCCAGGTATAGGCCGGCACAAGCACCTCATCGCCAGGCCCGACGCCAGCGGCCACCAGGGCCGAAATCAAGGCCCCGGTTCCGCTGCTTGTCGTCAGCGCATGCCGCACGCCGAACTTGGTACAGAAATCGGCCTCGAAACGCCCCAGCGGACCGCCGGTCTCGTCGCTGTATCGTGCCAGTTTTCCAGAAGCAAACACCGGCGCGAGCGCCAACCATTCGCGTAACCCAACCTTGGCCATAGTTTTCGCTCCCCAGGAAACACGGCATTTGCAGGAGAGCCTAGCGTGTGATCGACCCATTTTCAGCATGGCTTTCCGACTGAAAAAGAACATCGCAACCGATCAAAACACCTATCCGAAATCGGTAGATGTCATCCCCGCCTATGCCAATCGAACAATTATCCGAGCGCTCGCGATACTGGTAAAAACGGGAAAAGCGGATGGAAAACGACCATGATGAGCCGCGACTTAAGCTCTATGCCACATGGCATTGAAATATATGCAGATATCGCCATTATCGGCGGCGGTCCGGCAGGCATTGCGATCGCGCGCGAGCTTGCCGATACGCAGATCCGCGTCCTCGTCATCGAAAGCGGTGGCCACGATTACGAAGCCGAGATCCAGGCGTTGAACGCCGTCGAAAATATTGGGCAGCCTTCCGCTTCGGCGGTGGGTACGCCGGAGGGGCGAGGCTATAATGGCAGTCTGGCATGGCTGAACGATATTCCGGCATTCGAGCTGCGAAATCGCATGCTTGGCGGTAGCAGCCATACATGGATCGGAAAATGTGCCGCCTTCGATGACATCGACTTCGCCAACCGGCCCTGGCTGCCGCTGTCCGGCTGGCCGATCGATCGTCGCGAACTGCTGCCGGCCCTCGACCGCGCCGGGGAGCTGCTCAATCTCGGGCCCAATCTCTATGATGAAAGCCTGCTTGGCCTGCTGCATTCGCGTCCCGATGATCTCGGTCTGGACACGCAGCTGCTGCGGCCCTTCTTCTGGCAATTCAGTCATATGCGCCATCCGCGCGCCGAGCCGACACGTTTCAATCGCCTTGCCCTCGACATCAGGGCAACGAATATAGATTTTCTGATGCATGCCACGGTGGTCCAGATCAATCTCGACAGCCCCGGCCGGCGAGTGACCTCGCTGGATCTCAAAAGCGCGACCGGCCGGAGCGCAAGCGTGCGTGCGGATACGGTCATTCTTTGCGGCGGCGGCGTCGAGAATGCACGGCTCCTGCTTGCGTCGAATTCCGCCCAGTCTGCGGGCATAGGCAACGCGCACGGCATCGTGGGACGCTATCTCTGCGATCATCCCCGTACGTCGCTCTGTCGCTTCACAGGGCGTGACATTGACGCCATTGCGCGGCATTTCAATTTCTACGGCCTTGGCCATGGCGGGCGGACGCACTTCTATCTCAGAGGCATGTCCCTGAGCCCGGAAATGCAGGCGCGCGAAGGCCTCACCAATTGCGCGGCCTATCCCGTTCAAGTCCACGCCGATGACGATCCCTGGGCGGCACTGAAACGTTTGACGAAGGGAGCGGGCAAGACAGTCAAGCGCGATCTGCTGGCGGTCGCGAAATCGACCGACATGATCATCTCAGGACTGTATAATCGCCTTGTCCGTAAGCGTGGACTTCCGCATCGTTCGATCGAATTGCGGTTCGATGTCATGGTGGAACAGCAGCTCGATTCCGAAAGTCGTATCACCCTTGCGGACCGGTGCGATCCGTTCGGCCAACCCTTGGCACGCATCGACTGGAGGATCGGTACGCGCGAGATAGACAGCGTCAAGCGGCTTGCACTGACAATCTCGAATGAATTCACCCGTGTCGGCCTGCCGAAACCACGACTGCCGGATTGGATCGTTGCGGGCGGGAATGCCGGTGCGCAATTCATGGACATGGCGCATCCGTCCTGCACGACCCGCATGGGAACCGATCCGCGAACAAGCGTCGTCGACACCAATGCCATGGTTCATGGCATCGACGGCCTGTTCATTGCAGGCAGTTCCGTGTTTCCGACGCCGGGCCACGCCAATCCGACGTTGATGCTGCTTGCCTTGGCGATCCGGCTCGCCGACCACCTCAAGCAGAGGCACGCGGCCGCGCAAGCGCGCAAGCCGCGCGTCAGCGAACTGGATCTCTCCCTCCTTCAAGGCTACCCAAGCCGGAAATAAAAGCCGGCGCTTTCGCTGCGTCCGAGTTCGGGATGCGTGTCGATTGCGTGCGACAGGGACGGAATGGACCAGCGATCGACCTGCCTGTATCCGAGATTTGTGATATCAGCGATGAATTCAGCCTCGTTGCGCATGTGGTAGGGGACGTACGACCCGCCGATTCGTTCAAGCGTGACGACAGTGCTTTCTTTGCGAAGCGCGACTTTATTGAGGATCAGGTGACGTGGCCGAGAGGGCATTTTCATCAGGAGGCCGGACAGCGGCATATCGAGATATTGCATGAGCCCTGATCCGAGGAACAACGGCATCTCGCCCGCATCCTCGATCCGCTCGACAAAACCGAGACCGGTCAGGCCCTCCTTTTGAGCGAGATCCTGTCCGGCATGAACGATGGCGGGTAGATCATAGACAATCCAGCGAAACGAGCCTTCCAGCGGCAGCAACGGGCGGAAGGCGCGATATTTCGTTCCCATATGCCCGCCCGCATCGATGAGGCCGTCGATCTCTGGCAATAGGCTGCGAATCCAGAACAGCACCGGATAATCCCACGGCGTTAGTTGACACATTTTGGCAAAGGCAACGGTTGCGATCTCCTTGTGATCGTAGCCGGCCAACTCCCGTCTGCGGGCGGCTGCCATGGCCGCGTCGTAAGAACCATAGGCGCCGGTAAATCGTCGCGGAAAAGGGGAAAGGTAGTTCAGCCGTCCTCTTGCGAGCCTGAGGGGCGAAAGTCCGTGGGCGGCGGTTTGCTTCGCTCCCCTGAAGACCGTGCGCGCATGGTTCGACCACGATGAACTGGACCACAACGATGTTGCCATCATTTCCCTCCTTGTCCGTGCGAGCCGGTCGCCGCCATTATCGCTTGACCGGTAGAATGGAGGCCGCGCCTCCGAATATCTTTTCCAAAGCGAGCAGCGTGCAGGCGTAGATCGCGCTGCCTGCGGCCACCTGCAGCAGCACGGTCAGGATACGCCGCATGCTGAGCGTCTCGGCAAAATAGCCGAGCCCATAGACCGCCGCCGCCATCAGGGCGATCGCGACCACGACATAGCCACTCTTGCGCAAGACCTTCCCCCAACCAAGGCCTCCATAATTTTTCTGCAGATGCATGGAGGTCAAAAAGGAGATCAATGATGCCGCGCATTGGCCCCATGCCGCCGCCGTGACGCCGAAGGGCGCCAGAAGCAGAATGAGCGAGACGGAAACCAATGCGTTGAGCAGCAAGGTCGGTGGCATGCGCCTGATATTGCCTGACAAGGACAGGAGGGCCTCGGTCACATAGCCCGGCGTCAGCAGGACCTGCTTCATGGAGAGGATAGCCACCAGAACGGCGGCCGGTGCCCATTTGTCACCGAGCACGACCTCGATCAGATTGGACGAAATCAGCGAGAGGCCGAGATAGATCGGCGTGGAAATTGCCATGAGAACCATCATGAAAACCGTCGCGGCTGCGCCGGCGTCGCGAACAGGCCTTCCGTCCGAACTCATCACCATCGCCGATCGGCGAAACAGCGTCCAGGCAAGCATCCGCGCGGGCTCGCCGATGAGCTCGGAAAATGCCGCGACGATGCGCTCCGCCACACGATAATAGCCCGCCTCCGCAAGCCCGAGAAAGCTGCCGATCGCCAATGTTCCGGAATAGGAGCGCAGAAAGACGATCAGCCGGTTCGACAGGATATGGCGCGAGAATTCGAGGATCTCGCGGGCAAGAGGCCAGGTCAGATATATTCTGGGGAACCAGCCGAGCACGACCGCGGAAGCGCCAAGGCAGACCAGCTGCGACATGAGCCGGCCGGCCACGAGTGAAAATATGCTCCACCCCAACCACAGTCCTAGCATGGTGCAGCAAAGCCCGGCTATCTCGCTCGCCATCCGGATGACCGCCTGCCGGCGCAGGAGACCTCGGGCAACCAGCAGCCCGTCATAAACGGCATAAAGCGATGACGGCAAGAACCAGCCGCTGAAGAGGACCAGAAGCGCCGCTTCATGCGGGCGGCGAAAGACGAGCCATGCAGTGGCCGCAGCCGCGAGGCCGACGATCGTCACGAGCATACCGGCAATGATCGAAATCGTGCCGACCTGGTCGAGCTCCCGCGCGCTGCATTCGGCCTTCATGACGAACTCGCCCCATCCGCCTTCCGCAATCACGACCAGCATGATCATGATGGCGGAGCTGAAGGCGTAGAGGCCGAATTCCGCCGATTCCAGCACGCGAGCGGCAACGAGGAATATAAGGAGCTGGACGACCTGCGCGACGATTTTCGAAACGAGGGTCGATGCTCCGTCGCCGACCACCGATGGCAGGCGAGAGCGGAGCCAATGCCGCAGGCCAGTCCAGCCAACGCTCTTGCGGCGAAGCGGGAAATTGTCCATCAGCGCACCGTCTCAGCGGCTGGACAGGGGGCGAAACTCGTTTTCAGGCCAGTTGATGAAGAATTTTTCGCGAAATAAAGCAAGAAGTTGCATAGTCTCATCCAGTTTTGCACCAGATAAAATGTGTAGTGTTCCCATTCAGGACATGATTCCGTGCCATGAAGCGCTGCCCGTAAGCAGGGAAAGCCGGAATTATACGATCTTATTTCACGAAGACTTCTACCCTGACCCCCAGGGTCGGATCGAAATTCTCGGCAATAGAAGAGGAGCTTGCCGGCAAACATTATGAAACACCACGCAGAGCCCCTTATGAAAGACGATAACCATGATCCCGTCGCCGCAGGACAGCCGGGCAGATCGAGACAGAAGTACCTCCTTCGGTGGATACTGGTACTCTTCTGTGTCATCGTGTGGGTTGCTGTAGCCGCGCTCTTCATTTGGTGAGACGTTCTTTTTCATTGCGCGCGAGCAGGACGACACCGGCGGTTTTGACGAGAATCGCGAAGTCGGTACGCATTGAACGGCTGTGGAAATAATCCACATCGAATTGAACGCGCTCTTCATAGGTGGTGTCGGCGCGGCGGCTGACCTGCCAAAGTCCGGTGATGCCGGGTCGCAGGCCCAGATAGCAATAGAGATCGGATCCGTAGCGCTCGAGCTCCGAGGCGACGACGGGGCGAGGTCCGACCATGCTCATGTCGCCGCGCTGGACATTCAGCAACTGAGGCAATTCGTCGGCACTGCTCATGCGCAGATATTTTCCGAACCAATGAACGCGCGGATCGCTCGTCAGCTTCTGCGTCGACAGCCATTCCAGCCTCCGTTTCTCGTCGCGGGCTAGCAACTCCGCCAGCTGCCGGTCGGCATCCTTGCGCATCGTGCGGAATTTCAGGCATTCGAACGGCTGGCCGTCGCGGCCGATGCGTGTGTGGCGATAGATGATCGGCCGGCCATCGACCAGGAGCAGTATGATCGTAATCAGGAGCAGCGCCGGCGCCAGAAACAGCAATGCCGCTCCGGAAAGAAGAATGTCGACAATGCGTTTGGAGCGGCCCAGCCGTTCCGCCCGCTTCATGTCGCGGCGAGTTCTCTCGCCGTGGGCAACGCCGTCAATAGTCGATAACATGGCTCGGACCCCTAACCAGTCGTATGCTTCTTTCAGAGGCTGCCAGCTGCCCTCATCATTGACAATTGACCCTGCGGGCATTGGGCTAGTCCCATTGGCGTAGGGGAAGAACGCACATCTAACCACAAGCGTCAGCTCCTCTCCTCGATCAGCCGACCCGCAGCCGGAATGTCAGTGTCCATGACAATCCCTGGGCGCATCCCGACCGTATTTGCGCGCTGCAGCACGCCGTCGTAGAGCTTCAGCAGAGCCTCGAGCCATGAAGCCGGCGTGTGAGCCAGGTCGCCAGACCGGCGGATGCAATTCACACTCATCAAACGGAGTAGCATATCGTCGCTGGCAAGCCTGCGTATGCCGCTTGCGAGCGTCTCCACCTTGCCGCTTTGAAAGGTAAGGCCACAGCCAAGCATTGCAATCTCTTCACCCAAAAGTGCCGCGTCGGGTAGAATGACGGGTATGCCGCTTGTCACCGCTTCAAGAGCCGCCAGGCCGAACGGTTCAGGAACCCGCGACGAAACGACGAGCGCGCGCGCCTCCTCGAGAATGGCGCGCATCTCGTCCTTGGATTTCCAGCCGTGAATGATGACCTCCGGAAAATCCTTCTCCAGGCGCGCCCGGCCGGCGCCATCACCTATGATATGCAATTTGACGCCGGCGAGCCTTGCCGCGATCGCCGCGTCTTCGAAACCCTTTTCCGGCTCAAGCCGGCCGACGAAGAAGAAATCGCGCTTTTTCCATGGATCCGTCGGACGCGCGAGGAAGGGTTCGACCGGATTGCGGATCGTTTCTATGTTGCTCGTCTGTACTTGCCCGCGCTCGAAATAATCGCGCATGCGTTGATGGACCACCACAATATTGGCGGCAACCTGCCGGACGGGATAGTAGTGCTCCCGCACAAGATGACGCGCGGATCGCCAGATCTTCTCGTGATAGCCGCGTTTGTCGCAATTTGTCGTCAGACATGCCATCGACATCGGCGCCAGAGGGCAGACCTGGTTTTTGCGGTAGTTGGCGAACCCTCCATTCGGACAGGAGAGAAAATAGTCGTGAGCGTGCAGGACGACGCGCTCACGGACGGGCCACAGGGCGCGAAAGATCGAAGGCGACAGGATCTTCGACCAGCCATGGACGTGATAGATGGTGCCTTCGGTATCGACGCGCGAAATAAGATCCTTCAGCGAGGCATGAGCTTGCCGGCTGTAAAGGCCGCTGGCGAATGCACCGAGACGCGATTGCTGCATCAGCGGCCGCGCTGCCAGATTGACAGTTTCGGGTGCTGGTGGATCCGAGCCGGCGTCATCGCCGGCGAAATAGGTTACCGCAACCCCTGCTTTTTGCAGCAAATCGGCCGAAAGAACCGCAAGATTGGATGCTCCGCCCACCCGGACGGAGCGATCATTGATGACGACGACGCGATCAAGGCCAAACGGAGGTACCACCGCACTATTCCAACGCTTCGATATTCTGTGGCGCCAGCCTGCCCTTGAGCAGATCGCGCAATGCGATAACATTGCCCTTCAATCGTCCCTTGCGATCAACCCAGGGCTCCGGCCGCCAGACCTTGATGAGATTGGCGACGAGATTGCGGCCGATCTGCGCTGCCGCCTGCGGCACGCTCATGGTCCGCTTGCGCATGAGATAAAGCGGGTTGGCGATCTGCGAATAGCCGAGACGGACGCCGCCGGCCCGGCCGCCCTTCGTACCGAGATGAACGCCTTCCAGCTGTCTGGCGCTGACAACCTGGCCATAATGGGCGACCAGCCTGCTGAAATCGACATCCTCAAGCCAGCCATAGAAAGGCAGGTTCTCGTCGAAGCGCAAAGCGGCGGCCCTGACGATGGCCATGCGGATTGCCATGTTGCAGCCATAGGCATTGTAGATCGGCCGAAGTTGCATGGCAGGCTCGGATCGCCGCCGGCGCTTGCCATCGACCAAGCGTAAGCCATCGCGAACAGAGATACCAGGCCCGGTGATTCCGTCCGCCAGGACCTTGCCGCTGCACATGGCAACGTCAGGCTGGCGCTGGAACAGCCGTTCCGTCTCCTCGACATAGGTCGAGGTCATCAGAAAATCGTCGTCAAGGAACAGAACGATATCGGCATCCTGCACATTGTCGAGAATCCTGTTGCGCTGGCGGCAGAGGCCACGCTCCGAGATCAGAACCTGGACCGGAATGTCGAGATTCCGAAGGCAGCTTGGATCGATATCCTCCGGTGAGGACAGACAGACAACGATCTCGTCCGGCTTGCGCGTCTGGTTGGCGATATGCGGGAGAATGGACGATAGGATATCGCGGCGGCCCGAGCTTGCAATGCCGATGGCGATCTTCAAGGGACGGCTCGTCGCGTGACCCGTCAGGCGCCTTGCGGACGCGCGCAGCGGGCGCCCCTCCTGCCTGCGGCGCCAGAGGCGTGTCGGTTGGCGACGGCGCTTCTCGTAGCTGCGGTTGGCGATGATGCCGAGGATATTGATCGCCGACGTGCCGAAGCTTGCAAGCGCATCCGACAATCGTTCGACGGTCATCTTGTTCGTCTGGCCGACGACCACGACGATACCTTCGAGATAGGTGCAGATGACGCGGGTATCGGCGGAATCCTCGAAAGCCGACATATCGACGATGACGACCTTGTATTGCCGCCGCAGCAGGTCAATCTCGGCTTTCAGCGCCGGCAGATGCCCATAGCGCTGGAAGGCGGTGACGGATTTTTCGGTCTCGTCGACGGTGACGACCGGAACACCACCATGGCCGTGCACGATTCCCGCCTCGGGCTCGTGATCGGCCTTCGCGACAAGCAGGCCACCCTCCTGGGCAACGGCATAGCGGCGCGGCACGTCGTTGATGCTCAGCGCCTCCATGCCGAATTCCGTGCCGGACTCGGTCACGACGCAGCTCAGTCGGGCATTGAGGAAGTCGGCATCGATCAACACGACGGATGCGCCTTCATGCTGGTAGAGCTGGGCGAGATTGGTGGCGATCGTGGTCTTGCCTTCGCCGGTGCCGACCGAGGTGATGCCGACCACCATTGGCGCGTTCGGCGGGAATGCGGAGTCGATCGAATGCTTGACGCCGCGCAGCGCCTCGGAAAATTGCGAATAGGGCGTATCGAGCACGGATCTGAGCGGCAGCATCGTTCGCCGCCATGTGGCATTCGCCGCCACCATGCTTCCGGGGAGGAACGAGGGGCTCACATAGACGGGAACATGGCCGAGAGAGCTGATTCCCAATTCGCGCCGCAGTTTCTCGCTGGAACTGACGCGCCGGTCCAGGCCATCCCGCAAAAGTGCCGCCATGACACCGGCCGCAAGGCCAAGCATGGCAGTAAAAGGCAATACGAAGGAGGATTTTGGCCAGGTCTTCGAAAGCGGCACCGCGGCAGCCGTCACGACGCGAACATTGCCAAGCGGAAAGGATTCCTTCTGCAGGGCGCCGATCAGCTGCTGCAATATGCTCTCATACATCCGGCGATAGGTGGTGGCCCGGCTTTCCATCTCCGACAGCTCCACCCGCGCCAAATTCTTGTCGGTGCCGGCATCCTTCAATGAGGTCAACTCGTCGCTCAGAAGCTTCTCGCGGGTCTTGGCGACATCCAGATTTGCCTTGTAGAGTGCCTGGATGCGCTCGAACTCCTTGCGCATGTCACCCTTTACCCGATCGATTTCCTGCTGGGCGGCAATGATGGCGGGATTGTCGGCATCATACCGGCTTCTCAGGTTGTTGAGCTTGGTCGTTGCTGCTCCGAGATCCTCCTGGAGTTTCTGTATGCGCGAATTGTTCATCGTCTCGTCGACATCCCCCTCGATCTTGCCGCCCCCCATGAGCTGGTTGAGAGTCTCGAGCTTGGCCGATTCGGCTGCGGTCTGCGCCTTGGCAGCAACGGCCTGGCTGCTGATCTCGGACAATTGCTGCTGATCGAGGGATGAGGAGTTGCTGATCTCCATGATGCCGTTCTTGGCGCGAAATTCCTCCACGCTCATGGATGCTTCACGCGCCTGCCTGCCGACTTCGATCAGGCGCGTCTCCAGCCATCTGGCGCCGCTTTGCGCGGCGGAAGCGCGTTCGGACAGGCCGGTGCTGATATAGGCTTTCGCAATGGCATTTGCCGCCTGCGCCGCCTTGTTGGGATCGACCGAGCTGTACCCGATCTCGAGAATATAGGACTGGCCGACGCGATTGACGGAAACCCGAGAAAGGAATGACGCCATGGTCCGGCGCATCACGTCGTCACTGGTTTCCGTCTTCGCGCCATCGTCGCCATGCCTGAAATAATTGACGATGGCGCGCATCTTGTCGCGCAGGCTCGCCTGCCATGACATGCCGCCTATGATTTCCGGATCTTCCGTAAGGTTGAGTTTCTGGACGACGGCGCGCGCGATCGCTTCCGATTTGACGATCTCGACCTGGCTTGCAATTTCGGCGGCCTCGATGATGACCGTGCCGGTGAATGCATCCTGCGAGACGATGCGTCCCTGATCCGGATCCATGACGAGGCGTGTGGTCGCCAGATAGACCGGCTTGGTTGTGGCCATGTAGAAGACGCCGGCGCCAAGGCCGAGCGCGGTGAACAGGGTAAAAAGCAGCCAATGGCGCTGCACGAAACGCCAGACGTCGCGAAACGAAATATATTCGTCGTCCCCCATGCTCTTGCTGTCCGACGGCATGCTGCGCAAGCCTTTGCCGATCTCGTGAACTGCCATGACTATCGCCCCCTTGGCTCACTTATCCTTATTGGGATTGACCGGTATCGGCCGACGAGAGCGTCGTGCCGTCCAGGCTTCCCGAAATATTGTAGCGCACGTCGAGAACATCCCCCGGCTGCAGTTCGGTCGCTTCTGACGCCTTGATGGCAGCGGCCTCGTCGCCGTTTCGGGTGATCCAATATTCAAGCGGCTGGAGATCGAGCGCCTTCATGCTCTGGCTGCGAGAGAGCGAGGCACCGGAAATCTGCAGCAGCTGCAGGGTCGTGTTCCGCTTGAGTTTCGTATCCTCGATTTCCGTCTCGGCGATCTGGAGCTGTTGTCCGGCGTCCGTCTTGCGCTGGCCTTTGAGATTGAGGGCATCGCGCTCGGTCTCGCTCAGCTTCTGCTTCGCCTGCATCGATGCAACGACGAGGTCCAGCTTGCCGGCCTGCATCTCGGCAACGATCCGTTCCAGCGAGGTCTTGCGGGACGTCGTCAAGATCTTGGTATCGACCAGCTTGGAGATATCGTTCAATTCATCCTGCGCGATCTTCACCTGTTCGTCCTGCGACGACATCTTCTCATCGAGAATGTTGATTTCATTGCGCAGCAGCACTTCGAGATCCGCGGCGGCGGCAAGTTGCTGGCGCAAGGCCTCGGCCCTTGCATTGAACAGGTCGAGCTCGCTCATCATGATCTGCCAGACCGCCGACCCTTGAGGTGCTGCCTTGATCTCCGGCGGAAATGTGATTGCCGGCTGATCATTGAGTTCCGCCAACAGCCGTGCCCGCCGTGCTCCGAGCTGCTTCAGCTGCAGCTCCATGCGGCTGATTTCCCCCGCATAGCTGATCTGCTGCGCCTCTGAGTATTCCCCCCCCTGGGTTGAGCGGCGCTCGCGCCCCCCCGCCATGGCGATCGCCTGCCTGACGGTCAGGCCCGGTCTGAATTCCAGCTCGCTGCGCTTCTCTACCGCGCCGGACACGTAAACCATCGGATATTTGACGACTTCGACCGAAGCCGTGGGCGCCACCGCCAAACCGGTGATCTGCTTCAATCTTTCGCCGATAGCCGCGCTGATGTCGTCCACCGTCTTGTCGCCAACCTGCATCTGCCCGATCATCGGAACCGAGATCGAGCCCGATTGCGACACGACATATTCGCCGTTCAGCGCCGTCCATTCCTTATATTCGCCAGTCGCGGCAATCCATTCGACGATGGCGACCTTGATCCGGGCCTGGGGGCCGACACGGTAGACCTCGCTGGCTGCGGCGGCATGGCCGATGTCGAACACGCCGGCGCCGGAAAGCATCAATGCCAGTAGCCATGGCGCCATGCGCCGGGGCGGCCTGGAGATGGGATGGTAAGGCAAAGCTGAAACTCTGAACATGAGCCGAAATCTCGCTTTCGTGTCGCTTGCACCGTCGGGCAGCCGAGGCGCACCCTCTCGTAATCTTCAACGAGATCAGCAGCTGAACGCATAACGTGTAAATCCCCTACCGAAGCAACAGGGCTTATCATTTCTGACAGGGAGGAAGACGTTCCTGCAGTCACTTAGTCGGGGGGATATATCCTTGTGTGCAGGCTTCGATCCCCAGCTAAATCTTTTGGTTACTCCCTTCGGCCATTTGGATGCCGTAGTGAACCGATGTAGGCCCTGTCGCAAAAGTTGCCGTCTGACAATCTTGTTTCGACCCATGGAGGGAAGAGCAATGCGGATAGCGATCGTGCATTACTGGCTTGTGTCGATGCGAGGTGGAGAGAAAGTCGTCGAGGCGCTCTGCGACATGTATCCGGACGCCGACATCTTCACCCTCGTCTACGATGAAAGCCGCGTTTCGGAGAAAATCCGCAAACATAAGATCATCACATCGTTCCTGCAGCGGATCCCGGGGGCGGTCAGAGGCTACCAATCGCTTCTGCCGCTCATGCCCTTCGCGCTGGAGAGTTTCGATCTTTCGGATTACGACCTGATCATCTCCAGTGAATCAGGCCCGGCCAAGGGCATCATTCCGCCGCCGCAGGCAACGCATGTCTGCTATTGCCATTCGCCCATGCGCTATCTCTGGGATCACTATCATTTCTACCGATCGCACGCGGGGCTGGCATCACGGCTGATGCTGCCGATGCTTGCGCCGCTTTTGCGCTCCTGGGACGTCAACACCAGCCTGCGCGTCGATCGTTTCGTCGCCAACTCGCATCATGTCTGCGATCGCATCAGCAAATATTATCGGCGCCCTGCGACGGTGCTCTATCCGCCGGTCAATGTCGATGATTTCGCGCCGGCCACCTCGATCGAGGACTTCTATCTCTGCGCCGGCCAGCTGGTCCCCTATAAGCGGATCGACCTCGCCGTGGAGGCGTTCACCCGGATGAACCGCAAGCTGGTTATTATCGGCGAAGGCAAGCAGATGGACGAGTTGAAGCGCATCGCCGGTCCCTCCGTCACTTTCCTGGGTCGAACCCCCTTTGCAGTGCTGAAGGAGAAGCTGGCCCGGTGCCGCGCCCTGATCTTCCCCGGTGAGGAAGATTTCGGCATCGTTCCGGTCGAAGCCATGGCCAGCGGACGGCCGGTCATCGCCTATGGAAGCGGCGGGGCGCTGGAGACGGTCGTGCCGGGCGTGAGTGGTGTTCTCTTCAACACGCAGTCTGCAGACGCGCTGATCGAAGCCGTGCTCGATTTCGAGGCGACGGAGCATCGCTTTCGCCCAGAGGCGCTGCGAGCACATGCGGAGCAGTTCAGCCTGCACAAGTTCACGACGGGCATGCGGGCAATCATCAACGAGGAGCTGCTGATCCGCAAGGCCGTTAAACTTCGCAATCCCCAGGTCGTCGCAGCGGTTCAACGCGGGCTTGAGGCACAATTGCCCGCACTTGCCGCAAAGCCGCACAGCACGACGCTGCAATAGACCATGCCGAACCTTCACCTGTAATTGCCGCCGGGATAGGCACGTTCCCTCCGCGCGGGTTTCCTGCCCGCTCACTTCCCTATCATGATCTTCAGCCGAAGCTGTACACTCGCCGGACTGCGCGTCCGAAACCGTCGGTTAACCATCTCACACCTACCGTTCACACCGACGCTTCCGAAAATGAACTGATTCCATGTCCGGCTCCGGCAAGACAGGACAAGGCAAAAAGGATCCGACGATGACCGACGATGCAGCCGAGATGACGCTCCCATCCGAAATCCAGGCCTTGGAGAGCCATTACTGCGAATATCCCGGCTGCCTGAAGCGAGGTGGCCTCGGCTACGATGTCGGCGATGGAGAAAGCCAGTTTTTCTGTCATGAGCATAGATGGAGAGAGTATCGTCAAGACGGAGCGCGGCGATCGTTCTTCGAAGAAGAGGCAGCGGGAATCGAAGCCATCATGGTCGAGCCGCGAAGCATTGCCTTGTAAAGGCGCGTAAAGCACCTCCGGTGGCGATCCTCCACGGCAAGCCGCGCCCTTGGATTCGCTTTCGCATCTCGCCTTAATTGTTCGGCGGCGCCACGCTCTCCCGCAGGATCAGCCTGCTGCGAATAGTGATGCGCAGGTCCCTCTCCGTCTCCGCTTGTCCGATGGTATCAAGCAGGCGGGCGACGGCTGCCTGACCCATTTCCTCGAACGGCTGTTCGATCGTCGAGAGCGGCGGGAAGCAGAATTCGCAGACCGGCGCGCCGTCGAAGGAAACCACTGACAGATCGTCGGGAATGCGCAGGCCCGTTTGCCGGATGCGGCTGACGAAGGAGATCGCCATGTCATCGCTGGTGGCGATCACCGCCGTCGGCCGGTCCTTCAGCCGCACGAAATCGAGAGCAGCCTGAACACCGATCTCGAAGCCCTTCTGGAAATCGAGATCGCCTCCGGACCGCGACAGCGTTTGCTTCGAAATCCCGGCGTCGCGCAGAGCTTCCAGGGTGCCGCCATAGCGCTCGATATCGTGATAATTGCCCTGCGGCCCGGCGATGTAGAAAAAACGCCGGTGCCCCATCCTGATAAGCTCTGCCACCGCGTCACGCATCGCCTCGCGATCATTGGTCACGACGCTCGGTACGCCGGCATCGCTCATGTCGAGCAGCATGGAAACGATCGGCAGGCCGGCATTCGCCAGAGATCTGCCATCGATTTCCGGCAGTTTCGACGAGAGGATGATGGCGCCACGAATGGTGCCGCCGAAGGCGAGATTGAGAATATGCCGTTCCGACTCCGGGTCACGGCCAAGATTGGCGATCATCAGGTTGTAGCCATTCTGCAGCAAGGCCTTGTTGATGCTCTGCAGGACATGCGGAATGACCTGGGAGACGCCGTAATAGAGCGATCCTGGAAGAATGATCATGATGGTGTTGGATTTACCCACCCTGAGACCACGAGCCATGGCGTTAGGCGTGTAGCCGAGCTGCTTGGCTGCCGCATCGATCTTGGCGCGCGTCTTCTCGTTGACACGTCCGGGATTGGCAAGAGCGCGGCTGACCGTAGAGATCGCGACCCCTGCGAGCCTCGCGACATCGGCCATCAACGGTCCGGATTGCTCCTCGACGGGCATATCCTTGTTATTTTTCACTTTTTTGTTTCCTTCCCGGTGCCTGACGTGGCGGATGCTATGGCAATTCCCGCCGTTTAGCAAACGTTTGCCAAAAATCGCTTGCATATGGAAACGACTTGTCTACTATCAAGTTATGGCAAACGATTGCCAAAGCATAGTGCATTGAAATCATTATGGATTATTCGCTGCTGGATGTGTTCTGCAGACGATTGTCCTTGGCTTTGAGAACGGACAGCATCATGGGCTCGACCGAACGGCTTCGCTTTGGCGTGGATCTCGTCACCTTTTTCCATCCCGGTTTCTGGGGCGTCGAGGATTACGACGGCATTATCGCGCTGTCGCGCAGCGAACCCCGCGCCTTCTGGGACAAGATCCTCGATGCCGTGCAAGCCTCCGGCGTCACCGGTGTCGAGCTGACCTTCTCTCCTTTCAACTGGCAGGATGCGACGAAAACCTATGGTTCGGTCGAAGCCTTTGCGGCCGAGCTTTCCAGGCGCGGCCTGACACTGGCAAGCGGCTTTTTTGCCGAGCTCGAGGCGGCGGGCGATTTCACCGAAGCAGCGGCGCAGGCGGCCATCATCGAAAAGGCGGAGAAGTACGCCGCGTTTCTCAAGGCCTGCGGCAGCGACATCATGGTCATCGGCGCGCCGCTTCGCCAGACGCCAGGCGCCGAGCCCGTGCGGTTCTTCGATTTCGAGCAGGCCCGCAAAATCGCCGACTTTCTCAATCGCCTTGGCGCCATCCTCTACGCAAAGGGTGTGCGGCTTGCCCTTCACACGGAGGCGCATTCGATCTTCGCCGCATCGCGGGATGTCGATCTTCTGATGCTGCTGACGGATCCCGCCTATGTCCACATGTGCCCGGACACCGCCCACATCATCGTTGCCGGTTCCGATCCGCTTGAGGTCGTCGACCGCCATCACGAGCGGGTCATCATCGCCCATTGGAAGGATGCGCTCGGACCGATGCCGGCAGATACGCCGATCGACGAGCATATTCACGATCGCCATCGCCCCTATTTCTGCGGCTTCGGCCTCGGCCGTGTCGACTGGCCGGGCTGGATCAGGCTGCTGCGCGATCGCGGCTACGAAGGCTGGGCCATCCTTGAGCTGGATGCGGCTCCCGATCCCGTCGGCGACATCGCCAACGGCTTGACGCTGGTAAGGCAGGCATTATTGCCGATCTATCGCTGATTTCATGACCTGAAGACCAATGGCCCCGCAAAGAGGGCCTTCTTGAAGAGGTGGAACGATGAAGAATACGATGAAATTGCTCATGGTGGGGGCAGCACTCGCGGCAGCCTCCGCTCCGGCCCATGCCGAAGACAAGGCAAAGGCTGAAGTCATGACCTCATGGACATCAGGCAGCGAAGCGGCCGCCCTTGATGTCATCAAACAGGAGTTCGAAAAACGCGGCGGGGTCTGGAAGGATTCGTCCATTGCCGGCTTCGGCGCCGCCGATGCCGCCTTTCAGAACCGCCTGGTCGCCGGCGATCCGCCGACCGCCAAGCAGGCGGTCATCGGCCTTGCCAATGCAGATTTCGTCAGTCAGGGCCTGCTGAGCCAGATCGACGATCTCGCGAAAGCCGGCAAATGGGCCGACATACTGCCCAAATCGATCCATGACCTCATCACCTATAATGGCCAGGTCTATCTTTCCCCCACCGGCGCTCATGGCGAGAGCTGGGCCTTCTATTCCAAGGATGCCTTCGCCAAAGCCGGGGTGAACGAGGAGCCCAAGAGCTGGGACGAATTCTTTGCCGCACTCGACAAGCTCAAGGCCACCGGCGTGCAGCCGGTCGCCTGGGGTGGCCAGTCCTGGCAGGAAGCCAAAGTCTTCAACATGATCCTGCTGACGCAGGTCGGCATCGATGGCTTCCTCAAGATCTATGCCAACAAGGACAAGGGCGATGCATCCGTCGAGGGCGTGAAGAAGACGCTCGATATTCTCGGCAAGCTGCGAGGTTATGTCGACGAAGGTGCCGCAGGACGTAACTGGAACGACGCCACCGCGATGGTCATCACCGGCAAGGCCGGCGTACAGTTCATGGGCGACTGGGCCAAGGGCGAATTCGTTGCGGCGGGCAAGCAGTTGGGCAAGGACTACGGCTGTATGCTCGTTCCGCAATCCCCCGGAATGGTCTATGTCGCCGATGCCTTCTCCTTCCCGAAGATCGCCGATGCGGCATCGCAGAAGGGACAGGCACTGCTGGCTGAAGTCGCCATGGACCCGGCGGTTCAAGTCGCGTTCTCGCTGAAGAAGGGCTCGGTGCCGATGCGCACGGACGTCGACAAGTCGAAGCTCGATATGTGCGCGCAGAAGGGATTGGAGCTGATGGGCGCCGGCAAGATCGTTCCGGACCAGGCGCTGATCCTCTCGCCGCAGCAGGCAGGCGCACTCAACGACTTCGTCGACGAGTTCTGGAGCAACCCATCGGAAGACAGCGCCTCCGGTGCCGAGAAGTTTTTCGGGATCTTCGAATAGCGCCTTTGCCTCGGGCTGGTCGGCGATGTGATCGTCGATCGGCTCCTTCCGTTCTTTTGAGAGAGTTTGCTCATGCAAGCCAAGCGCAGACGTTCCGTGGCTGCGACCTTTGCACTGCTGCCGACATGGATTGCCGCGATCTTCGTCTACATCGGCACCATGGTCTGGTCGGTCCGGCTGTCCTTCACGGATTCGACGATCTTCCCGTCGTCGAACTATGTCGGCTTTGCCCAGTATGCCAGGCTGTTCAAGAATTCACGCTGGCTGGCATCGCTGGAGAATGTACTGATCTTCGGCGTTCTCTATGTCGCGGGATGTCTGGCGCTCGGCTTCGTGCTGGCAGCGGCCCTTGACCGCAAGGTCCGTTTCGAAAGCGTATTCCGCACCATATTCCTCTACCCCTATGCCATGTCCTTCGTGGTCACGGGGCTGATCTGGCAATGGATGCTGAACCCCACCCTCGGCATTCAAGCGACCGTAAGGGCGCTCGGCTGGCAGGGCTTCGTCTTCGACTGGATCGTCAATCGCGACATGGCAATCTACACCGTCGTCTTCGCCGGCGTCTGGCAGGGCGCCGGTCTCGTCATGGTCATCGCACTCTCCGGCATGCGCGGTATCGGCGACGAGCAATGGAAGGCGGCCCAGATCGACGGCATACCGGTCTGGCGCATCTACCTTTCGATCATCCTGCCACAACTCGGACCGGCGCTGGCGGCATCCGGAATGCTACTCTCCATGGGCGTGATCAAGACCTACGATCTGATCGTGGCGCAAACCGGCGGCGGCCCCGGCTATTCGACCGAGGTGCCGGCGAAATTCATCATGGACAATCTGTTCGAACGCCAGAACCTCGGGCTTGCCAGCGCCGGTGCCACCGTGCTGGTGCTTTCCGTCGTCATGGCCGTCGCCCCGTTCCGCTATGCGCTCACCATGCGCGCCAGAAGAAGGGGAGCGCATTGATGACAACCCGCCCTCATCCTCGTGGTCCCAAGCCGTCCAGGCTCAGTGGCAGCCAGATCGGGCTCTATGCCTTCCTGATCCTGTCGGCGCTGTTCTTCCTGCTGCCTCTCTACACAATGCTCGTGACGTCGCTGAAGTCGATGGAAGAAATCCGCCAGGGCCATATCTTCGCCCTGCCCGGCACCATCGATTTCAATGCGTGGAAGACGGCCTGGTCTGGGGCCTGCATGGGCACGCAATGCCTCGGCGTGCGCATTGGTTTCTGGAATTCGGTCAAGATCACCGTGCCCGCCGTCGCCATTTCCGTCCTCATCGGGGCAATCAACGGTTATGCATTGTCGATGTGGCGGCCGAAGGGCTCTAATCTTCTGTTCGGGCTTCTGATGGCGGGCGGCCTGATCCCCTACCAGATCTTCCTCTATCCG
This sequence comes from Martinezella tropici, assembly GCF_003287875.1. GTDB lineage: Bacteria > Pseudomonadota > Alphaproteobacteria > Rhizobiales > Rhizobiaceae > Rhizobium > Rhizobium tropici_C. Next base: position 169,446 of record NZ_QMKK01000061.1, on the reverse strand, counting down.
CTAGTGCGGCTGCTCGCCAATCTCAACCTCTACAATTCGCTGGCCGGCGTCGTCCTGGTGCATGTGATCTTCGGCCTGCCACTGGTCACGCTGCTGTTCCGTAACTATTTCGTCGCAATCCCCGAAGAGCTCTGCAAGGCGGCCCGTGTCGACGGAGCCGGTTTCTGGCGCATCTTCCTAGAGATCATGCTGCCGATGTCGGTGCCGATGGTGGTCGTCGCCTCCATCTTCCAGTTCACCGGCATCTGGAACGACTTCCTGATCGGCCTCGTCTTTGCCGGCCGCGACAATCTGCCGATGACGGTCCAGCTCAACAACATCGTCAACACCACCATGGGCGAACGCGCCTACAATGTGAACATGGCCGCCACCATCCTGACCGCCGTCGTTCCGCTCGCCATCTATTTCTTCTCCGGTCGCTGGTTCCTGCGCGGTGTCGCAGCCGGCGCCGTCAAAGGGTAATGCCATGCAGCCTGCCGTATCGGTAAAAGACCTCAAGATTGCCTATGGCGACCATACCGTCATCGAAAAACTCTCCATCGACATCGCTCCGCGTGAGTTTCTGGTACTTCTCGGTCCATCCGGCTGTGGGAAGTCGACGCTTCTCAACGCAATCGCCGGATTGCAGGACATCCGCGACGGCGAGATGTGGATCTCCGGAAAGAACGTCACATGGGAGGAGCCGAAGGACCGCGGCATAGGCATGGTGTTCCAGTCCTATGCGCTTTATCCCCGCATGACCGTTCGCCGGAACCTGTCCTTCGGCCTGCGCGTCGCTGGTCTGCCCAAGCCGGAGATCGAGGCGCGCATCGCCCGCACAGCATCCCTCTTGCATCTTGAAAATCTGCTCGACCGGCGGCCGTCGGAACTGTCGGGCGGACAGCGCCAGCGCGTCGCGATCGGCCGCGCGCTGGTGCGCGAAGTGGATGTCTTCCTGTTCGACGAACCGCTCTCCAATCTCGACGCCAAGCTTCGCAACGAGCTGCGCGTCGAGATCAAGAAGCTGCATCAGAGCCTCGGCAATACGATGATCTATGTGACGCACGATCAGGTCGAGGCGCTGACGCTTGCCGACCGCATCGCCATCATGAGGGACGGCGTGATCCAGCAGCTTGCGAGCCCTTCGGAGATCTATCATCGGCCCGCCAATCTCTTCGTTGCAGGCTTCATCGGCGCCCCGGCGATGAACTTCATCAAGGGCGAGATCGCGATCAAGGCTGCTGCCCCGGTCTTCGAAAGCAGCGGCCTCACCGTCCAGCTGAGCGACTATCCCTTTCAGGCGCCCGTCGAGCCGGGTCCCGTAACGCTCGGGATCCGGCCGGAACATATCGCTCCGGATGGAAGAACGGGATCCCTGCCGACCATCGCCGGTATCGTCTCGGTGGTCGAGCCGATGGGTGCCGACACCATTGTCTGGTTCGACTGGACCGGGCAAAGCCTCTCCTATCGCATCATGGGCGACACGGTGCTTCAGCCCGGCGCGGCAATCGCACCCGGTATCGACATCGCCAAGGCCTCCCTCTTCGACGCCGATGGCGTCCGTCTCTGAAATATACGGAAAATATCTATGTCTCAGACTGTTTATGACGCGCTGGTCATCGGCTCCGGCGCCGCCGGCTCCTTTGCCGCCAGGGAATTGACCGCTCAGGGCCTTTCCGTGCTTTTGCTCGAAGCCGGTCCGGCGGTAAGCCACAAGGATTTCGATCCGGCACGCAAGAAGCTGCCGGCCAGCAGCATCAACATCTGGGAGCGCGCACGCGCCACCATGAAGGGGCAGCCGATACAGGCCCGCGCCGCTTTCTTTACCGAGCGCTTCAGCCATTTCTTCGTCAATGACCGGAAAAATCCCTATACGACCCCGAAAGATGCGCCTTTCCTATGGATCCGCGGCCGGCAGGGCGGCGGGCGCCTGCACAGCTTCGGCCGCGTGCTGCTGCGCTGGACGGACGACGACTTCAAGATCCGGTCGCGAACCGGCAAGGGCGTGGACTGGCCGGTCGTCTATGACGACCTCGTGCCTTACTACGAGGAGGTCGAGGCCAGCCTCGGCCTCTATGGCAATCCCGACGGCGTGGAGACGCTGCCGGACGGCATCTATATCAGTCCGGCGAAACTGACGCCGGCCGAACAGGTCTTCAAGAATGAGGTGGAGGGCCGCTGGCCGCAACGGCATGTCGTGTCCTGGCGCTATATCGCGCCGGATGCGGAACGCATGCCGAAGCCCTTGAGAGAGGCGCTTGCGACCGGACGGTTGACCATCCGCCACGACGCCATCGTCCGCCGGATCGAGACCGACGAGCAAGGGGTTCGCGCCACGGGCGCGGAATTCATCGATCGCGTCACCGGTAGGGTCGAGACCGCGCGCGCCAACCTCGTCGTGCTGTCGGCCTCGCCGATCGAAAGCGTGCGGCTGCTTTTGAATTCTGCATCCCCGCGCCATCCCGAAGGTCTCGGCAACAGGTCCGGCGCGCTCGGGCGTTATTTCATGGATCAGCTGCCCTGCCTTGCCTTCGGCTCCTTCTCGAAGGCAAAGGGATGGGCGGTAGACGATTCCGCGCCCGTCGATCCATTCTATAACCCGTCAGGAGGTATCTTCGTGCCGCGTTTCGGCACCGGCGATACAGGGCGCGGTGATTTCGACTACCAGGGGAGCATCGGCCGGGCACCCACGCCCGATGATGAGCCCGCGCGGCTGGCATTCTTCGGCTTCGGCCGCATGCTGCCCTATGCGGATAACCGCATAAGCCTCAATGCCAGGCGCAAAGATGCCTGGGGGATTCCCATTCCCCATATTCGCTGCGTCATGGGCCAGGAGGAACATGCGCTTCTGCGCCAGCAGGAAGAGGTGCTGATCGAGATGGTGCGCGGCGTCGGCGGAGATCTGGAGTTCATCGGCTCCCCGACAGGCCTCAGGGAAATGGGGCGCGGCGCCTTCCCGGACGCCGATCCCTTCAGCCGTTTCATGTTCCGCACATGGTTCCGCAAGACCATGTGCATGGGCGCGGCAATTCACGAGACAGGCGGTGCACGGATGGGAGATGATCCCAGCAATTCCGTGCTCAACCCCTATAACCAGCTTTGGGACGCACCCAACGTCATCGTCACGGACGCCAGCGCATTCCCCGGAAGCGGCATCGCGGGCACGACCCTCACCGTCATGGCCCTGACGATCCGCGCATGCCGGCATCTCATCGGCAAACACTAGGCACACCACACGTTGCCGCTCTCGGAAGACACCGGTCTCCTTCCCAGAGCGGCAACGGTTGCTTGGATTAAGCCCCTCACAACGCGCCGTTCAAAACCCTTATCCTCGAACTCGGGTAGGGAAACCGCGCCACGATCAGCATTGGTGCAATCGAGACGTTTCGGACGTGCGCAGTCCTCTTGGACAGGTCGAAGCTTCCGCCGCCGGCGGTGGCTTCTGTTAGCCGTTAATCGAAAGCCGCTCGATCCCGTGCGCGGCATTCCGCAGATTCGCCCGATCCATTTTTGCCCCGTGGCGAATAAAGTCGCTCACTGCCCAGGAAACACCAATTGTTTGGAGATGCGCTGCGTCTTCTATTCCCATTTTGATCAAGATCGCCAATCGCTCGGCTAGGATGTTGCAGGAGCGCTCACTGTTGTCGAACCACGGCTGTTTGATGATGCTGGCCAATACTTTTTGGAGTGTATCGGTCTGCTTCGGCGACAGACGGCCACTCATAACACGGCGAAAACGCTCCATTACGCATTCTCCAAACGCTATCGCCCGTGTCGTTTCGCGAACGGCTGCATCTTCGAAAGGGAGTTGCCTTAATGGCTTGGTGGCCAACAGGCCATCTTCCCCGATCGACGCCTGCCGATGGTTCACTCTCACATCGCGATCACCCTGCCTTAATGGCTTGGGACATTAGGCAGATTCCTGCCCGGCTCCTACGTCCATTTTTGACGAGCGACGAATACAACAAGCATCAGCATGGGCATTTGGGCGCCTTTTGGTGGTGCTGTGGAGCGGACGCTCTATGAAGTCGGTGTGCGTCCGACGACAATGAAAGGGGCATCTTGATTGCCGCCGGACGCTGCACTCTTCGGCTCGCGGGTGGCATCCGGGCCGACAATTAGAATATTAGCATCAAGCGTTGCTTTGACGTACCTACCCGAATGGGTTGCCGCCTTCGCCTGCCACCTACCCACCGGAAAAGAGTACATGTCTCTATCGCGAAGTGGTCGGTGGAAGCGATTGGAATGCCGATTGTCTCAGCGGCGTTTTTTCAATTCGTCTCGCGAGCCGGTCGCTATGCTTCCTGCACGAAATGCCCCGGAGAAACCTCCCGGTAGATCCGTTTCGGCGGCTGGTAATCGAGAGGCCTTACCGCACTCTTGATCTCATCCGAAGGCTGCGGCGCCAACTGACCACGGCGCGACGGATCCGGGATCGGCACGGCCGAAATCAGCCGCCGCGTGTATGGATGTTGCGGGTTATCGAAGATCGCCGCACGCGGGCCTATTTCGACGATTTCTCCAAGATACATGACCGCGACCCGATGGCTTACGCGCTCCACGACCGCCATATCATGGCTGATGAAGAGATAGGCGAGCTGCCGCTCTTCCTGCAGCTCAAGCAAGAGGTTGGACACCTGCGCCTTGACCGATACGTCGAGCGCCGAGACAGCCTCGTCCGCAATGATGAATTTCGGATCGAGCGCCAGCGCCCGGGCGATCGAGATACGTTGGCGCTGGCCGCCGGAAAATTCGTGCGGATGGCGGTCGGCCATTTTCGCTGACAGCCCGACCTGTTCGAGCAACTCGCTGACCCGCCCCTTCGCTTCGCGTCTGCCTATCACGCCATGGGCAAGCATCGGCTCCGCGATTGCCGAGCCGATGGTGATACGCGGATTGAGCGATGCGAACGGATCCTGGAAAATCATTTGCGACGTGCGACGCATCGCACGCAATTCGCGCGTATTCGCTTCCGTGACGTCCCGGCCGTCGATCATAACCGAGCCTGCGGTTGGATTGATCAACCGAATGATCGCGCGACCGGTCGTCGATTTGCCGCAGCCGGATTCACCGACCAGCGAAAGGGTTTCGCCGGGACGCAGATCGAACGAAACACCCTCAACGGCATGGATGCGGCCATTGGGCAGGTCGAACCGCACCGAAAGATCGTTCACCTTGAGAATTGGTGCAACCGTTCCGGAAACGCTGCGCATTTCGCGGCCGTCCGACGCCTCGCCGGTCGCGGGATCGACCTGCGGAAAGCGACGTGGAGCCACGGCATTGCCCATCGTGCCGAGCCGCGGAATGGAAGCAAGCAGCGATTTCGTGTAGACAGCCTTCGGCGCGGCGAAAATCTCGCGCGTCGGGCCGGTCTCGATCATTTCGCCGCGAAACATGACGACCGTGCGGTCGGCGATTTCAGCGACGACACCCATGTCATGCGTGATGAAGAGCACGGCCATGTTCTCTTCGCGTTGCAGCTCGCGAACGAGGTGAAGGATTTCCGCCTGGATCGTGACGTCGAGCGCCGTCGTCGGCTCGTCGGCGATCAGCAGCTGGGGCCGGCAGGCAAGCGCCATGGCAATCATCACGCGCTGGCGCATGCCTCCGGAGAATTTGTGCGGATATTCGTTCAGCCGGGTTTTGGCCGCCGGAATACGCACGCGCTCCATCAGCCGCACAGCCTCGGCCTCGGCCGCCTGCCAGGAAAGGTTCTGGTGCAGCACAAGCGCCTCTGCGATCTGGTTGCCGATGGTGAACACCGGATTGAGCGAGGTCATCGGCTCCTGAAAGATCATGCCGATCGAGCCGCCGCGAACCCTGCGCATCTCCGCCTCGGAAACGTTCAGGAGATCCTTGCCCGCAAGCAGGATCCTGCCGTCGCATCGCGCTTTGCCCACGGGCAGAAGACGCATCGTCGAGAGGGCCGTCACGCTCTTGCCGGAGCCGGATTCACCGACGATAGCGACGGTTTCCCCGGCACCGACCTGTAGGTTGATATTGCGGATGACGGCACGCCAGCCCTCGCTTGTCCTGAACGACGTCGTCAGGTTCTCGATGGCGAGCACAGGTTGAGTAGCGGAGGTCATGTCGGTCATGATCAGCTCTCCTTCACAAGACGCGGATCGACCAGATCGCGCAGGCCATCGCCGAGCAATTGCAGCGACAGGACCGAGAAGACGATGGCAAGGCCCGGAAAGACCATGAGCCAGGGCGCGTTGTTCATGAATTCCCGGCCGGAAGCGAGCATGGTGCCCCAGGTTGGAGTATCGGAGGACACGCCGACGCCGAGGAATGAGAGGCTTGCTTCGGCCAGCATCGCCGAGGCGAAGACGAAGGTGGCCTGCACCAGAATGGGTGACGCCAGATTGAGCAGGACGTGGCGGCACAGGATCTGCCAGGTCGGCAGGCCCATGGCGATCGCCGCTTCGATATAGGGCAGTTCCCGCAAGACCAGGGTCGAGCCCCGGACGATACGAGCCAGCCGTGGCGCATAGGTGATCCCAAGCGCCAGGATCACAGTTACCAGCGACGGCCCGAGTGCCGCGACCAATGCGATGGCAAGCAGAATGTCGGGAAACGACATCATGGCATCAAGCAGGCGCGAGATCGGCGCATCAAACTTGCGGAAATACCCCGCAATGACACCAAGAAACACGCCAAGCAGCGTCGAAATGCACACCACGCCAAGACTGACCAGCAACGAAACGCGGCCCGCGAAGATCGCGCGCGAAAAGATGTCGCGCCCGAATTCGTCGGTACCGAAGATATGAGCCTGCGATGGTCCTTTCAGCTTGTTGATGATCGAGAGCTTGTTCGGCGCGTAAGGGGCGATCCATGGCGCCAGGATGGCGGCGACGATGACAACAAGCAGGATGATGGCGCCGAGCAGCATGGCACGATTGCCGAAGAGGCGTCTAAGGCTTGCAGCAAATGGAAGCTTGAGGGAGCTGGCGGTCATGGGCGCACCCTCGGATCGACGACAATATAGAGCATGTCGACGACGAAATTGATGAGGACATAGATGGCAGCCACCACCAAAAGCGCGCCCTGGATCACCGGATAATCGCGCCGCAGGACGGCTGATACGACCAGATTGCCGACACCGGGCAATCCGAAAACGGTCTCCGTGACGACAGCGCCGGCGACGAGCATCGCAACGGAAAGGCCGATAACGGTGATGATCGGGATGAGCGCATTCTTCAGGGCATGCTTCAGGATGACGCGGCGTTCGCTCGCGCCCTTGGCGCGGGCAGTGCGCACATAGTCATCGCCGAGCACGTCGAGCATAGCCGCGCGCGTGAACCGCGTGATCATGGCGGAGTTGACGATACCCAGAGTAATGGCTGGCAGGATGAGATGGTGCAGCCGCTCGAGGAAGCCGGTGTCCGGACCGCCATATCCGGAGGCTGGAAACCAGCCCTGGCCGACGGCCAGAATCTGGATCAGCATCAGGCCGAGCCAGAAACTCGGCACACTCGCAGCCACCATGGTCAGAACAACGACGATCTGATCGAAGAGCGTGCCGCGCTTGACCGCCGAGATGATCCCGACGGGAAGCGCGATCGCCATTGCGATCAGAATGGAGAACAGCGTCAGGAAGAAGGTGGGCTCGGCGCGGGCGGCCAGCGCCTGGGTCACCGGCTGATTGAGAAAGATCGATTGCCCGAGGCCGCCCTTCAGCAGGCCCAGGACGAACTGGACATATTGAACGAGCAGTGGCGCATCGAGCCCCATCTTGGCGCGCAGCTGCGCAATGTCCTGCGGCGTGGCATCGGCCCCCAGCATCACGGCCGCCGGATCGCCCGGGGTAACCCGGACGATGATGAAGACGACCGTGACGACGAGCGCGAGCACAATCACCATGCCTCCGAGACGTCTCAAAAGCGCCTGGGCGATCTTTGCCATGTGCTTCCAGCCTTATTTCTTCGGGGTGACGTTCCAGAAATGTGGCCAATAGGTCGGCGTATAGCCGGTGACCGACGCGGAAATCCCCGAAAGGGCATTGAAGTTGCCGACCTTGTAAAGCGGCGCGTCATCGTAGATCACGGTCTGGATGCCCTCCCAGGCCTTCTGCTTGGCATCGTCGCTCGTGGCGTCCATATAGGCGGAGACGGCCTTCGCCTTCTGGTCGGACACGTACCAGCCGGGATAGCTGTCCGTGATCGTGTTGATCGTTGTGGGGTCGCCGGGGAAGTTGGAGTGGGTAATGAAGATATCCCATTCCTTCGGGTCGGCACGGCGGGTCGTCAGCGTTGCCCAATCGACGACCTGCATGTCCACCTTGAAACCGGCAGCTTCCAGATAGGCCTTGGCGACTTCGCCGATCTTGTAGTGGAATTCATATTGCCGGCTCGTCAAAAGCCTGAGCGGTGTGCCGTCATATCCGGCATCCTTCAGCAGCTTGGCCGCCGTTTCGGGATCACCCTCACCGTAGCGAACGACGCCAGCATCGGTGTGCCAGAACGATCCCTTCGGGAAGAAGGAGCCATCGACGCTGAAGAAGCGCTGATCGTTGAAGGCGGCTAGCATCATGTCGGAAGAGTTCAACGCGGCCTGCACGGCCTGGCGCAAGGGCTTCTTTACCAACAGACCTTGCTTCATGTTCATGTTGAGCGACACCCATCCGGTATTTTCGAAGATCACGGGTTTAGCGTTGCCGCTCTTCTCGACGCGCTCATAGGCGCTGACCGGCAGGGAGTCGGCAAAATCGAACTGTCCGGAAATCAGGCCTTCCACGCGGGTATTGGCGTCCGGCACGGGCACGAAACGGATTTCCTTGGCGATCGCTTCGCGTTTGCCGGCATAGTTGTTCGGCTCGCCCTCGGGGGACTTGTAGCCATCGAAGCGGACAAGCTGGGTGTACTGGTCGGGCTTGCGCTCCTTCAGCATATAGGGGCCGGTGCCGATGAAATCGGTAAGCGTATCGGCGACCTTTTCCGAGGGAAGGATGATTGAAGACTGCGACAGTGTTGCCAATAGCGGCGCATAACGCGACTTCAGCTTGATGATGACGGCATGATCACCATCGGCCGTCAGGCTATCGACGATGCCGGCAACCTGCTTGCCCTTGGAATTGACACTCATCCAGCGCTTCAGCGAAGCCACGACATCCTTAGAATCAAAGTCACTGCCATCATGGAACTTGACGCCTTCGCGCAGCGGGATGCGATAGGTAAGACCGTCATCCGAAATCGTCGGCATGGCCGCCGCCAGCAGCGGAACGGATTTCCACTGGGCGTCGTAGGTATAGAGCGTCTCGAAAATATGCTGATCGACGGTCAGCACGATGTCGGTCGGCGTCTGCATCGCATCGAGCGTCGGCAGTTCACCGATGGTGGCGACAGTCAGGACGCCATCAGAAGATTGTGCGGTCGCCAAGCTGCTTGTACCGGCAAGCATGGCCAGCGTGATCAAAACGAATGCGCTCTTCTTCATCTCATTCCCCTTCTATTTTCGTTGGTATCTGGTCGAGTTCGTTGCTCTTAAGGCCGGCGGCCGGTTCCCCTCGGCTGACGGTTCATGCGTCCAATCCCAAGGGATCGGGGATGCGCGGCCACAGATCGAGGCGCGCCTTGCGATAGGGTGTCGTTGCTGGATCCGTTGGATAGGAGGTCGGCGCGGCGACGTAGACGATTTCGGAGGACACCGGCACGAAACCGGCATGGAAGTGATTGGTCGATTTGACCAACAGATAGGCCTTCTCCGCAAAATCGACGCCTTGATTGGAGAAGATATCCGGCTCGTAGGTCTGCGTTCGGCTGGTGATGAGCACGATGTCGATACTGGTTCCGACCGGACGGACGACAGCGGTGCTGCCAAGCACGACGCGGCTATTGCGGAAGCTCTGCCAGCCGGCATGGAAGAGCCGCTGCACGGTGACCCGAAGATCAAGCGGCTCGCCCCCTTCCGGCCCCGACTTGCCGCCGACGCGCAGGTTAAGCACTGCCCCTTCGCCCGCCGCGTGGCAGAAGCTCACCGCGATCGGATCCCAGATCGTCGCAACGGCGAAGTCATCCAGGCCGCGCTGTATCATCCGCCGCAAAATATGCGTTGCATCGCCGGCAACGCCGCCGCCGGGATTGTCCCAGACATCGGCGATCGTCACCGGCAGCTCCGGATGCGCGGCGCGGATTGCTATCGCCCGATCGAGGCCTGTCTCGGTATCGAACATCGGCATGGCTGCTTCCTTGCGCAGGCCGTAGAGCTCGCGACCGAGTGAAGCAGCCAGGGCATCGCCCTTAACCTTGTCATCATCGGTCAAGACGATGATGCGCGTACCCATGTCGGGCAGGTCGCCGGCCATGAAGCCATGGATAACGGAGATCGAGAGCACGCCGTCCCTGCCCTCCATCGCCTTCAGGCGGTCGACAAAGGATCGCATCGGTTCGCGGCTCGTCGGAAAGATGGTGATCATGCGGCAATCGAACGTCGAGATGACCGGCTTAATTTCGCCCCGGAGCGTCCGAAGCGCCAGTTCGACGACATGCTCCCCACGTTCTTCGAAATCGATATGCGGAAATTCGAGAAAGGCCGCCATGATATCGAGATTGGCGACGCGCAGTGCCGTCAGATGGCTGTGCGGATCGAACTCCGCAGCGACGAGCACATCGGCTCCGACGATATGGCGCACCCGGCACAGCAAATCGCCTTCGGGATCGTCATAGCCTTGAGCCGCCATCGCGCCATGGAGGCCGAGAACGACGGCATCGACGGGCATCGCTGCGGTCAGTTCGGCAAGGATTTGGTCGCGAAGCGTCTCATAGGTCTGACGCTGGATGAGCCCGGCCGGCTCCGCCCAGCAGGAAGTACCCTCGATTGCGGTAAACCCCTCCGCCCTGGCGCGGCGACGCAGGATCGGCACGACCGAGGAGCACAGGGTCGGCGTTTCCGGATGCTCGCCTGGTCCAGCATAAAATGCCGCCTTGAAGGCGTTCATATCGGTCGGAACGGGAGAAAATGTGTTTGTTTCAGTCGCCAATGAGGCGGTGAAAATGCGCATACCTATTACCCGAATAAACAGAGTTTCGGAGCCGGAAACCGATCAGCACCGAACCCTCTCACCCGTTGCGTTCGAGCGATGCTCGGGACTGCCAAAGCCGCCGTGTTGGAATAACCGTCCGTGAAATCAAAGGTCGAATGCAGCCGCCATCGACTTCATCGACAGATTTAGCCCCCGTTCGTAAGTTCACCCATTCGTCGTTCTTATGTAATTTATTTTCATCATAATGCGTTAAATATGCGGGAAGTCAACGCCACTTGAATATTTTCAAGGGAATTTGTAATTTTTTTTCTTCGTTGATAAAAAACGTCGCGAGGCTTTCATCTTCGATCGAGGAAGCGCTTGCGGAATGAAAAGCGCGCCTTCGTTCATCGGAAAAATATGGCGAAACAGTCTACCGATCACCGTTGCAGTATTTTGTCGTCCTGACGACGGCATGACTGGCCACGCCTCAACCATTGGCGAAGGCGTCTGCCATCCTCCTCGACCGTAAGATAAAGCTTACTTTTCTGCTCTCTGCAAAAGAATGCGCATTTCCTCGAACCGTCGTTTCCGGTCGGCATCCTGGTCGTTGGCCGTGTAGCAGGTGCTCGATACGCAGAACTTGGCAAGGTTATGAGGCTTGTCTGTCCTGTCGAACTCGCATTCGAACGTATCACTCATCTCAGATGGCGCCGTTCCCTGCCGGGTGGAATAAGCCATGCGCACGCCCGGCGGCTTCAGCTCGGGAAAGGATTGGATCGCGCCGATCGAGAGCCCATCCGACAGGAAGAAATTCTTGGCCACCATCTTGCAGGTTGCCTCGAGATCGGTCGATTGCGCGAATGCGGCCGTCGGGATCAGCGTAAGGGTAAGCAAAACCAGATGTTTGAACACCGGAACCTCCATTGGATACGCTACGGATTCACTTAAGAGCGCGACCGCCAAAGGCAAGGCCGCTACGTCATCTTCCGCATCAGCGCATCGAGGGCCGCATCGGCCGCCCAAATCTTCCAGGAAGCCGATCCAGCCGGGAACATTCGCCTCACGCACTTGTTCGGCATGCACATGGGAAGTGTCAAAGCCACAGCTGAAACTCTGGAGGACAGTCATCATGACCGCATCGAAGATAACGACGGATCATGAGGAAATACGCCGCTGGGCGGAGGCCCGCAATGGACATCCGGCTCGTGTCAAGGGAACAGGAAACGGCGGATTGTTGCGGATCGATTTCGGCGAGCCGGAGGAAACTCTCGAAGAGATCTCCTGGGATCAGTTTTTCGAGATCTTCGATCGAAGCGACTTGGCATTTCTCTATCAGGACAAGACTGAAGCAGGTGCGGAAAGCCGTTTCAACAAGTTCGTCAGCCGTGCGGCGAGGAACCAAGCCAAATAAGTCCTCGGACATGTCAAAGCAGACGACGTGCTCAACAACGCCGCACCTGAATCCGCATCGATCCTGATCTGCCCGGCGGAGCCGACAGAAAGAAGAAGGACTACCGGGTTGGCACCTGGTCCATTCGACGTCGGCGCATTCGCCAATGGATAGAATGCAAAGCAAATCGAGATATCAAGGAGGACGACCCATGGCATATGGCTATGAAGACGGCAATGATCGGTACCGCAGAAACAGGGATCGCAACTATGGCAGCCGCGAACGGAATAATCCGGACTGGGATCGATATGGTTCGGAGTTCGATCGTCCCTATTCCTCCCGCGCATCGGATCGCTATTCCGCCGACGACCGGGATAGCTGGACGACGGACGATCTAGGCTATTCGGATTATGGTTATGGCGATCGCCGTAGCCTTCGCGCCTATCCCGAGCGTTCATTCGACGATCGCGAGAGGGGATATGCGCGACAAGCTAATTTCGACCGTTCCTCCGGCCGGCCCTCACGCGATCTCCCCTCACGCGATTTCATGGATCGCGCAGGCGATGAAATCGCATCATGGTTCGGCGACGATGATGCTGCTCGCCGCCGCGAGATGGACAAGTTTCGTGGCAAGGGGCCGAAAGGATACAAGCGCGCCGACGAGCGGATCCTGGAGGATGTCAATGATCGGCTGACCTATGCGCCGTCGCTCGACGCGTCCGAGATCGAGGTTTCGGTTGCGGGCGGTGAAGTGACCCTCGCGGGCTTCGTCTTCAATCGTCAGGACAAGCGAGTGGCCGAAGACATAGTCGACGACGTTTTCGGCGTCTCGCATGTTCAAAACAACCTTCGGGTCAAGACAGCCGGAGAAAGCGTCGGCGGCCTCGATACCTGATATCGGGGGCCTGTCCGCGCGCAAGTTCGGCCACGCCCAAATGGGCGCCGGCCCGTGCCATCGGCTTCAGACGAATAAGTCCGATGGCGCTAACGAAGAATGGAGGTCCATCATGCAAGTCAGTGAAGCTATGACACGAGACGTACGCATTGCGCGTCCCGACCAATCGATCCGGGATGCCGCTTTGATCATGGCGGATATCGATGCCGGCGTGGTTCCGATCGGCGATAATGACCGCCTGGTCGGCGTCATCACGGATCGGGATATCGCCATCCGCGCCATTGCCAGGGGCAAGGGACCGGACGCCAGGATTGCCGATGTGATGAGCTCCGATATCAAATACTGCTTCGAGGACGAAGAGATCGATCACGTCATGCAAAATCTCGGCGACCAGCAACTTCGCCGCCTTCCCGTGGTCAGCCGTGACAAACGCCTGGTCGGCATACTGTCTTTGGCTGATATCGCTGTGAAAGCCAGCGATGGGGCGGCCGGATCAGCGCTTTCAGGCATTTCGCGACCAGGCGGCAGACACTCGCAAACCGGCGTCTAATCGGAAGAGTTGCCGATTTCTTAAGCCTTGTCGATCGCCCGTCCCGATAATGGGGCGGGCGATCGCTTCGTATGATGTCCGGACGTTGCAGAGAGATCACGGCGCGGCGGCGCTAACGCGCCAAACCGTGTTGCCGACATCGTCGGCAATCAGAAGGGCGCCGGCATTGTCAACCGCAAGGCCCACCGGCCGTCCTCTTGCCTCGTTATCGCCGTTCAGAAAGCCGGTCACCACATCTTGCGGAACGCCTTTCGGCTGGCCGCCCGCGAAGGGTACGAAGATCACCTTGTACCCGTTGAATTGGTAGCGATTCCAGCTCCCGTGCTCGCCGACGAACGCGCCGCCGCGATAGGCCGCCGGCAGATTGGCGCGCGTGTAAAAAACCATGCCGAGCGGCGCCACGTGCGAACTCAGCGCGTAATCGGGAACGATCGCCTTCTCGACCAGATCCGGCCGTTGCGGCATGACACGGGGATCGATATTCTTGCCGAAATAGCTGTATGGCCAACCATAGAAACCGCCCTCCTTCACGGAGGTCATATAATCCGGCACGAGATTGGGGCCAAGTTCGTCGCGCTCGTTGACGACGGTCCAGAGGGCATGGGTCTCGGGTTCCCAGGACAGTCCGTTCGGGTTCCTGAGGCCATCCGCGAAAATGCGATGGCGTCCCGTAGCCCTATCGACCTCCCAGATGGAAGCTCGGTCCATCTCGGCCTGAATGCCGTTTTCCGTGATGTTGCTGTTGGACCCGACACCAGCGTAAAGCAGCGATCCGTCCGGACTGGCCACAAGGCTCTTGGTCCAATGGTGATCGATGGGGCCGCCCGGTAAATCGGTCAGCTTCGTTCCGGGCTCGGGGATACTTGTCTCCCCGGTCTTGTATGGGTAGCGCGTGATCTTGTCCGTCTCCGCGACATAGAGATCGCTGCCGACGAGGGCGACGCCGAAAGGAGAATTGAGATGGTCGAGAAAGACGCTCTTCGTTTCGGCAACACCATCGCCATCGGCATCGCGCAGAAGGGTGATGCGGTTGCTACCTTCGTTGCTGCCCGCAGACGTCGCCATTGCCTCGATCCAGCCCATGATCAGGTCCTTCGGCCGCTTGATCGAAGCTTCGGGCGGCGCGACCGATTCCACTGCAAGGACGTCACCATTCGGCAGCACATAGATCGAACGCGGGTGTTTCAACCCCGTCGCAAGTGCCTTGATCTGCAATCCTTGTGCAACCTGCGGCTTTTCGCCATTTTGCCAGCCGATGACCTTGGCGACATGCATTGGAGGAAAAAGATATTGCGTTTGCGCCGGCAGCGTCGGATTCGGTCCGATCTGGCCGGTCGGATCCTCTTCGTTCTGACTGCAGCCGGAAAGAACGGAGATCGCGCCAAAGACGAAGGCCGCGGCCATCGTCTGACTTGTCTTGAAGATCATGGTTCGACTCCCGGGTTTTCGTAGTCGATCAGTGCCCAGCGTATCCAGCCGCTGAAAAGGATGAAAACGACCGTCACGATGGAAAGGATGAGCCCCATGGGAACGACGGAAGTCCACGCATCACGGCTATGCACCAGCGCGTTGAAGAATGAGAGGACAAGGATAAGAGCATTGCAGATCACATAAGGCCATATTCGCCCTTGCATCGAGGAAAGTCGCCCGGCGAAAGCATCGACAGCGGCAGCGACGATCGCGACCAAGCCGAACAAGAGCCCGACCGCCAGCAACCATGCGGAGGCGTCGGCCCACATCATTTCGGCGGATTTCCAATAAGCGACATCCGTCGCCAACGCGCCGACGAAGCAGACCATTGGAATTGGAACGAGAAGAGTGTGAAAAGGGCGATATGAAGCATGACGCGTCACCTGAAGATATCGAACGACCATGGCGGTGTCTCCAATATTCCCGCAGAGATTGCTATCCAACTTCCGCCGATCTGCTTTGTTCCGGACTCGGCAAAGGGCGGATTCCCGAGGAATCTCATAGCCAAAACTTGAGCGTGAGACACAACCGTTCAAGCTGAAGCCCGCCACAGGCGAGCTTTTCGGTTTCAGCAAAAGCGGAAAGTCTTGAGGCTGTTCTACTTGCCGCCCTTCCGCTTGGGATCGTGGCTATGATGACGATCGCGTTCTCCGCCACCGCCGGAGACCTTGCTGCGGTCGCGCCGATCGGGCTCGGCAGGCGGCTTTGGAATATTCAATGGCGCCTTGGCATTTTCATGCGATGCGCCAGGGCCGCCCTGGCGGATACTGGCCGGCGTCTTGGTCGAAGTGGACATTGGCACCTCCTATCGATCCTGTTGATGACCCTGGTGGCTGGTGTTGATCCTGCTGTTTCCCTGCTGGCCCTTCTTCTCGGGATCGACGGACGTGTCAGGCCTGCGAGGATCGGATACGGACGGTCTGGCGTGATCGCCGACGCCCTTATCGCTCCGGTTTTCTTCGGGAACGGGTGGTGGTTTGCTGTTCATCATGTCCTCCTATCGTTGCTCTTGGTGAGACCCGCTGCGACATCCATCGAGCGGAAAATCGCGAAGCTGTGCGAGCCTGGAGAATGGCGGAGCGGGTCGTGTCACTGCGCCTGAGACGATGATGCGGCGCCAGGCGGAGCCGGCTCGCCGGGATGGAACTCGAAGGCGAAAAAGACGGCGATGACACAGGCAAGAACGAAAATCGTCGCAACGAAGATCATCATGCGGCGACGTGCTTGCGGCTCTCGGTCCATTTGGCCTCCTCACGAGCTTCTCGCCCGCGCACCAGGCGCGGTCATTTTCTCGGCATCATCTGACGGACAAAGGTTTAACCCGTGTCCTATCCATAATGTTCCCCCGGGATGACCGAGGTTGCGCGGCGCATGTCCGTGCAACGACGGTCCACCGTCATAGCAACGGTTTGCCTCCCGTAACGGCGACTGTGGTTCCGGAGACATAGCTCGAAAGCGGGTCGGCAAGCATGACATAGGTTGTTGCGAGTTCCACCGGCTGCCCGGGCCGCTTCATCGGCACCTGCTTCCCGAAATCCTTGACGGCGTCCTCCGGCAGTGTCGAAGGAATGAGCGGCGTCCAGATGGGGCCAGGCGCGACAGCATTGGCGCGAATGCCCTTTTCCGCGAGCAATTGCGCCAGACCGGCAGTGAAATTCTGGATGGCGCCTTTGGTGGTGGCGTAGGCGAGCAATGTCGGATTCGGGTTGTCCGAATTGATCGACGCCGTATTGATGATGGCGCTGCCCGGCTTCATATGAGCCACGGCCGCCTTGGTCAGATAGAACATGGCATGGATATTGACCTTGAACGTCAATTCCCACTCCTCATCGCTGATGTCGCCGATCTCGTGAAAGCTCGCCTGATGGGCGGCATTGTTGACGAGGATGTCGATCCCGCCGAGTTCGGCCACGGCCTTGTCGACGATATGGCGGCAATGCTTGGGATCCTGGATATCGCCTGCGACCAGTACCGCCTTTCGGCCCGCCTTCTCGACCCAGCGTCGGGTCTCATGCGCATCGTCATCTTCGCTGAGATAGGAGATCAGAATATCGGCACCCTCGCGCGCGAAGGCGATTGCGACCGCGCGACCGATACCGCTGTCGCCGCCGGTGATGATCGCCCTCTTGCCGGCAAGTCTCTCCGATCCGCGATAGCTCTCTTCTCCATGATCCGGTGCCGGATCCATGGCAACCGTATGACCGGGCATCGGCTGCTGCTGCGACGGGAATGGGGGCTTGGGATAGGTAACCATGATTGTCTCCGAATTCTGTGTGGTTTCGTCCTCGCTGGATTTCCTCGTTTCCGAACCCTCTCATTCGCGCCTGGTTCCACGATTGGCAAAATCCTCGGACGATCCAGCCCAGGAACCTTGGCGCCCCCTTGCAGTTCTGACCGCAAGACCAATTCCGGGTGATCCGCTTCATCCGTCTCGAAAGGATATTTCAATGCATCGTTTCAAGGAAAAGGTTGTTATCGTGACCGGCGCGGCTTCCGGGATGGGAGAAGCGACCGCCCGGCGGTTTTCGGAGGAAGGCGCCAGTGTCGTTCTTGTCGATCGCAATGCCGAGGCGCTGGGCAAGGTCGTCGCCGACCTGCCGCCCGAGCGCAGCATGACGCAGGTCGTGGACGTCTCGCAATCGGCAGCGGTCGATGCGATGGTGTCGGCGGTTGTGGATCGGTTCGGCCGGCTTGACGTCATCGTCAACAATGCAGGCGTCCACGAGGCGGGCGAACCTGCCGACATTTCCGACGAGCGTTGGCGCAATGTGATGGCAACCGACCTCGATGGCGTATTTTTCGGATGCCGTGCCGCCATTCCGCACCTTGAGAAAACAAAAGGTGCGATCATCAATACTGCATCCGTTTCAGGGACAGGAGGCGACTGGGGAATGAGCCCTTACAATGCCGCCAAGGGCGGGGTTGTCAATCTCACCCGGGCGCTCGCACTTGATCTTGGCAAGCAGGGAATCCGCGTCAACTCGGTGTGTCCAAGCCTGACGCGAACGGGCATGACCAAGGACATGCTCAAGGACGAAGCGCTGGTGGCTAAATTCACGCAGCGCATTGCACTCGGCCGTGTTTGCGAGCCGCACGAAGTCGCCGCCGTCATCGCTTTTCTGGCGAGCGACGACGCGAGCTTCGTCACCGGTGCCAATATTGCCGTCGATGGCGGGGTCTCGGCTTCCAATGGCCAGCCGGCGCAAGATTGAGCGGAGGTAAGTGTCATGAACTTCAAGAAAATCGAACTCCAGAACGGACAGAATACCTATATCGTCGTGCTCGATACCAATGAGGAAGCCTTCGCAACGCTCTCGGCATTCGCCACGGAGCAGGAACTGACCGCGGCCTCGATCACCGCCATCGGAGCGTTTGAAAGGGCGACGGTCGGCTGGTTCGATTTCGCAGATCGCAATTACCGCGAGATCCCGGTCCCGAAGCAATGCGAAGTGCTGAGCCTGGTCGGCGATATCGCCACAGGCGACGACGGCAAGGCAAGTCTGCATCTTCACGCGGTTCTCGGCCTGGAGGATGGTTCGACCCGCGGCGGCCACTTCCTCAACGGCATCGTTCATCCGACATTGGAAGCAACCATCGTCGAAACGCCCGCCCATCTGCATCGCCGCCGCCAAAAGGATCTTGGCATCGCGCTGATCGAGCTCTGAAGCCTATTGCCGCACCTCTGCGCCGGAACAATGCCGATCGGCAAAGGTTCGACCTGCCGAACCCGACACGAGGCCGAACCCGACACGAGCATGAATCCGGCGGAAGGAGAATACTATGGCGAGCGAGACGAATTTCGAAACATCGCGCGGTGAAGGCGGCGAGACGCATCAGCACATCGCGACGAAAGGACCGCATGACGGTGCCGATCATCTGACGACCAATCAAGGCATACGGGTTTCAGACAACCAGAACAGCTTGAAATCGGGCAAGCGAGGGCCGACGCTGCTGGAAGATTTCGTTCTGCGTGAAAAGATCTTCCATTTCGACCACGAGCGAATTCCCGAAAGGATCGTTCATGCGAGGGGTTCGGCGGCTCATGGCTTCTTCGAGCTTTACGAACCGCTTTCCGATATAACCCGCGCCGATCTGTTCCAGCGCAAGGGCGAGAAGACACCCGTTTTCGTACGATTTTCCACGGTTGCCGGCGGAGCGGGATCGGTCGACACGCCACGGGACGTGCGTGGCTTCGCCGTGAAATTCTATACCAAGCAGGGTAATTGGGATCTCGTCGGCAACAATATCCCCGTGTTCTTCATCCAGGATGCGCTGAAATTTCCGGATCTGGTGCATGCGGTCAAAATGGAGGCCGACAGGGCCTATCCGCAGGCTGCCACCGCTCACGACACCTTCTGGGACTTTGTCTCGCTGATGCCGGAATCGACGCATATGCTGATGTGGGCAATGTCCGACCGCGCCATTCCCCGCTCCTTCCGCATGATGCAGGGGTTCGGCATCCACACTTTTCGCTTCGTCAACGAGGCCGGCAAATCCACCTTCGTGAAGTTTCACTGGAAACCGAAGCTCGGCATCCAATCGCTGGTGTGGGACGAAGCTCTCAAGCTGCAGGCCGCCGATAACGACTATCATCGCCGCGATCTTTTCGAAGCCATCGCGGCAGGGCAATTTCCGGAATGGGAACTGGGATTGCAGCTCTTCGACGATGCCTTTGCCGAGAGCCTTCCCTATGATGTCCTCGATTCCACGAAAATCATTCCTGAAGAGATATTGCCGCTGAAGATCGTCGGGCGCCTGGTCCTCGACCGCAATCCGGATAATTTTTTCGCTGAAACGGAACAGGTGGCATTCTGCCCTGCCAATATCGTTCCAGGCGTCGATTTCACCAACGATCCATTGCTGCAGGGGCGCCTGTTCAGTTATCTCGATACGCAGAAATCCCGTCTCGGCACTGCCAACTTCCATCAATTGCCGATCAATGCACCAAAATGTCCGGTCATGAATTTTCAGCGTGACGGGCAGATGCAGATGGCAGTGCCGAAAGGGCGGGCCAATTACGAACCCAACAGCCTTGGCGCCGATGGCGAAGCCGGCGGCCCGCGTGAATGCCCCGTCAGCGGCTTTCAAACCTACGAGCATCAGGCTGGCGAAGCGGAGCAAGGCGACAAGTTTCGCATTCGCGGCGAGCTCTTTGCCGATCACTACAGCCAGGCCCGTCTGTTCTGGAAGTCGCAGACACCGTCGGAGCAAGCCCATATCGCCTCGGCATTCGTCTTCGAATTGTCGAAGGTGCAATTGGAGCAGGTGCCTCCTCGCATGGTCGGCAATCTGATGAATGTCGACAGCGGGCTTGCCAATCGCGTTGCAGCCGGCCTCGGTCTGGTTATGCCTCAGAAGAACGCGCCGGCGCGCGAACCGATCGATCTCGACGCATCCCCTGCCCTGTCCATTCACAGGAATATGAAAGAAACCCTGGAGGGGCGAAAAATAGGCATACTGATTGCCGCCGGGAGCGACGCCAAAGCGGTCGCCGATCTTGTCGATCTGTTGAACGAGGCAAAGGCAACGCCCTTCCTCGTAGCGCCGAAGGTCGGCGATACGAAGCTTTCCGACGGCAACACGATCAGAGCCGACGGACAACTTCTCGGGTCGCCTTCGCAGATCTTCGACGCAGTGGCCGTCATCCTTTCCAAGGAGGGTGCCGCTGCGCTCGCCAAGGAGGCGGCCGCCGTGCAATGGGTGATGGACGCGTTCGGGCATTTGAAGGCGATCGGTCACGACGCTCCGGCCAAAGCGCTTCTCGACAAGGCGGGCATTCAGCCCGATGCTGGCGTCGTCGATCTTGCCTCATTCCCCGGGGCTGCAGCCAAGCGCTATTGGAATCGTGAGCCGGGATTGCGCATGCTCGCCTGAACGGTAAGGCCTTCATGTTGCCGGAAGGCCTTCGTTCGGCGACAGTCGGCGCCCGCCGGACTCTTGGGTTCGGCGGGTGTTGTTTTGCCTATTTGCGGCCAGGGAGAATGGCACTGAGCGCCTGCCTCAATGTACCCTTGACGACGCCGCTTTCCTCCGGATCTCCCTTCAGCAAGGCGGCAGCGAGATTGCTCATCTGCTCGAACGTCAGATGCGGCGGAATGGGAGGCACCTCCGGATCGGTCTTGACCTCGAGCACGACGGGACGTTCGGCGGCGAGCGCCTCATCCCACGCGGCCCCAAGGCTCTCGGGGCGGTCGACAAAGATGCCCTGCAGGCCGATGAGATCGGCAAAACGATGATATGGAACATCCGGGATGCGCTGGGAGGCATCGAATTTCGGATCGCCTTCCATGACGCGCTGTTCCCAGGTCACCTGGTTGAGATCCTCATTGTTGAAGACGCAGACCACCAGCCGGGGATCGGGCCAGTTTCGCCAATATTTTGCAGCGGTGATCAGCTCGGCCATGTTGTTCATCTGCATCGCGCCGTCACCGACGAGCGCAATGACGGGCCTGTCCGGATGAGCGATCTTGGCCGCGATCGCATAGGGAACGGCCGCGCCCATGGACGCGAGACCGCCGGACAGGGAAGCCATCATGCCGCGCCGCATGCGCAGATCCCGGGCATACCAGTTGGCGCAGGAGCCGGAATCGCTGGTGACGATCGCCCGATCGGGCAGGCGGGGCGAAAGCTCCCAGACGACGCGCTGCGGATTGACGGGATTTGCCTCCACATGCGCCCGTATCTCGAGCGTTCTCCACCATTTGCCGACATCGGCTTCGATCTTCTTGCGCCAGGAAAGATCCTGCTTCTGCGTCAGGAGCGGCAGCAGCGCCTCGAGAGTTTCGCGCGCATCGCCGACCAGATTGACCTCCATGGGATAGCGCAGGGAAAGCATGTCCGGCCGTATATCGATCTGAACACCGCGCGCATCGCCTTCTTCGGGAAGGAATTCCGAATAGGGAAAGCCGGAGCCGATCACCAGCAGCGTATCGCAATCGCGCATCAGGTTCCACGAGGGCTCGGTTCCCAGAAGGCCGATCGAGCCCGTGACCCAGCCGAGATCATCAGGCAGCGCTGCCTTGCCGAGCAACGCCTTGGCGGCGCCGGCGCCGAGGCGATCCGCAACAGCAATCACCTCCTCTGTCGCTCCGAGCGCACCGGCACCTACAAGTATCGCCACCCGCTTGCCGGCATTCAGCACCTCGGCGGCACGAGTCAGATCGATTTCATGCGGCACGGTTCTCGGCGCCGTATAGCCGATGCCCGACATCACGGAACCATGTTTGCGCGGCGGTGTTTCATAGGGCATTTCCTGCAGATCGTTCGGCAGGATGACGGCGGTCACGGTCTTGTTGGCAAGAGCGATACGCACGGCACGATCGATCAGGTGTCGGATCTGTGCGGGGGCGGCTGCCTGGTGGACAAAATTGCCGGCGACATCCTTGAAGAGCGAGGCGAGATCGACCTCCTGTTGATAGTGACCGCCGATGGCACGGCGGGCTTGTTGGCCAACCAGTGCCAGGACCGGTTGATGATCGAGCCGCGCGTCGTAGAGGCCTGTCACCAGGTGCGTGGCACCGGGACCGGAGGTCGCGATGCAGACCCCCAATTCACCGGAAAACTTCGCATAAGCCGACGCCATGAAAGCCGCCATCTCCTCATGACGGGCCTGAATGAACTCGATCTTTCCCTCTGCACGATTCAACGCACCGAAAAGACCGTTGATGCCATCTCCCGGATAGCCGAACATGCGCCGCACGCCCCAATCGTAAAGGCGCTGCACGATGAAATCGCCAACCGTCTTTGCCATGATCTATCTCCGCTTGTTGCGCGTCGCCATTCCCCGACGCGGATGGCGCCCAACAAGCGGACCCTGCTTATGTTCCCGTAAACAGCGGGAGATAGGCGGTTCGCTATGAGGCCTGAACGATCCCCGTGCGATCACCCCACGGCCCAGCTTTGCCCCAGCCGAAAGGAACAATGCGCCACGCGGACGGTTTCATTGGCGAAAGCGAGACGTCGGGATGATCTGACGCATCGAACCGCCCGAAAGGAAACCGCGATGAAACATCAGCAGCCACGCGACGGCGCACCCGGGACCACGGACCAATCACCGCGATGGGAGGGACCGGCCGGATCGAAGCCGGCCGGATATCTTCCCGCCAAGGATGGTGGAGAAAAAGCGCGCGATGCGCATGGCGAGAATATCGACCATCCCCGCAAGCGGCGCGTCTCCGACGCATTGAAACAGAAGGGCGACGATTGACGGCGGTGCACAGGTGAAAACGGAGACCATTATCCCCGGTGACCCCGGAGACGCAACGATGGTGGAAGGCCGCCTCGAGCGGGATTCGGTGGACCATACCCCAAAAGATCGATCGGATAAGCAGATCGACAATCGCTCCGCCTCTGAAAGCGAAGAGATCGTCTATCTGGCAGGTCTTGAGACGGGCATAACCCGTAAAAGAAGAGGCGCGGGCTTCGTCTACCATGATCCACGGGGACAAAGAATAACCGACCCGACAGAGCTCGAGCGGCTATCCGCTCTCGCCATTCCTCCCGCCTATACGGATGTGATCATATCGCCGGATCCGAACAGCCATCTGCAGGCGGTCGGCCGCGATGTCCGAGGGCGCAAGCAATATCGTTATCACCCAAGCTGGATCGCCATCCGCGAAAGCGAGAAATTTGCGCAACTGGCTGAGTTTGGACGATCGCTGCCGGCCATTCGCAAGCGCGTCGACGCCGACCTCCGGCGACGCAAGCCGAGCTTGACGAAGGCGCTCGCAACGGTGGTCACGCTGATGGACAACCTTTTCATCCGTATCGGCAATGAGACCTACGCGCTTGAAAATGGTTCCTATGGCTTGACGACGCTGCGTGGCCGCCATGTCAAAGCGATCGGATCGCGCCTGCAGTTCCGCTTCAAGGGCAAGTCCGGCAAGGAATGGCGCCTCGATGTCGCCGACAAGCGGATCATCCGCGCCATTCGTATGCTTCAGGAACTGCCCGGCCAGCATTTGTTTCAATATGCGGACGAAAATGGGCTGACCCATCCGATCCGCTCGCAGGACGTCAATGCCTATATTCGCGAAGCGACGAACTGCAACTTCAGCTCGCGCCAATTCCGCATATGGGGCGCAACGCGCATGGCGGCAACAGCGCTTTCGGCGATCGAGCCGGCGGAGACGGCAAGAGAAAGGGCAAGACAAATCAATGAGGTCATCGACAGCGTCGCCGCGAAATTGGTGAACACGCGCGCCGTCTGTCGCAGCTCCTACATCCACCCTCGCGTGTTCGAGGATTTCGACAGTGGCCGTCTAGCCGAGATCACCAAAATGCGGGTGCGAAAAAGCTCGGCCATTCTCAAATGGATGGATGAGGACGAATTGGCGGTGCTGCGCTGGCTGGAAACATTAGACTAAACTTTTTCCGCTTTTCTTCGAAGCGCGAAAACGCTCTATCCTTTTGTTGTGACGCAGTTCGAACGGAAAATCGCTGTGCCCATTTCCGGGTATTGCTTTAAGCGGCGGCCGCGATTTCGATTCTCACGCCGCCATTTGCCGGCAGCTCTCGGCACATTGCCGGCAACTATCGACGCAATCCGCCATGTCGCCGATGCGCTCGCAATCATCGGCGCATTCAAGGCAGATCTCCGCACATTCGCGGCATAGATGGGGATGATGACTAGAGCCGATCAGCATGAAATATGCGGCGGCCTGGCAGATCTCCGCGCAGGACATCATCAAGCGGAAATGGGCAGGTTCCGTGTGCTTGCCGCCAGCCTCCAGGCAATGAAGCATGGCCGTTGAAAGGCAGCGGCTGTAACAGCGCAGACAAGCCTCGACACATTGCTGTACGTTGGAATCCAGTTGCATCGTCGTTCTCCTCGACTTTCTTGCCCAGCCGCTCGGGGATGCCGTCGAACCGGTGGCGGAGCCGATTGTTCCCCTGCCGCCGGGAACTCGATGCGCCTTCAATTGGCGGCGTAAGCGCGGAACATGTTGTCTTTCAGATAGTTAAATCAGCAGGCGCTCGTTCCCACACGAAAGGAGATGGCTCATGCCGATGATCGCCGGAGTTTTCGATGACTATTACGATGCCAAGCTCGCCGTCGAGCTGCTGGAGGATGCCGGAATTGCACCGAAGGACATCTCCATCATTTCCCGCACGCTTGATGGTCGCAGGATCGACGAAGGAGAAAATCAAACGGCGGCGGATGCGACGACGGGCTCCGGCATCGGAGCCGCGGCAGGTGCCGCAGGCGGCCTTTTGGCCGGTCTCGGCGCCATCGCGATTCCCGGTATCGGTCCCGTCGTCGCCGCAGGCTGGCTTATCACGACGCTGATCGGCGCTGCGGGCGGTGCCGTCCTCGGCGGCGCAACGGGAGGTATCATCGGAGCGTTGACCGGTTCAGGCATTTCGGAAGAGGACGCCAACGTTTACGCCGAAAGCGTACGCCGCGGTGGTGCGCTGGTTATCGCCCGTGTCGGACAGGCCCAGCTTCCGCTTGCAAATGAAATTCTCGACCGGGTGCCGCGGATCGATGTTGCTGCGCGCCGCACATTCTACCACCAAAGCGGCTGGGACCAATTTGACGAGAGGCGCGGTGTTTACGATCCGCCGGATCGTGATCCCATACATTATGCTCCACCGCCCCGCGTATGAGGCCAAGCGTGGACGGCAAGCCATCAGGCTCGGATGTCAGCCGCCTTCGCCAAAAGCAGAAGCTGCTTCTCATCGCGGATGCCCTTTTGATACAGCTCTATGATCAGCGCTGCCGCGGCTTCCGCTTCTTCGCTATCGCGCTTGGCATCGCGCTCGAGGAGGAAAGCGTCGAAGGCGCGCTGGCAAAGCTTAAGTTCGGCCGGCGTCAGCGGATATATTTGCGTTTGCAGGGATTTCCGGATCATTGCGTTCTCTTTTCTGTAAAGACCATCCGATACGGCGGCAGCGCTGCTGAGAACCGCCGGCATTGAGGTCGGCAGCGCTGACGTTCGATCCCGCCGTCTTTCGCTCGCCTCGCCGGGACGAGACACCTACGCCCGAACAGACGCGCAGAGCGGAATGGAAAACAGCAAAGCACTGCTCCAGCTTCGAGGGTTCTACCCCTAATGTCGCGGCTTCTGCTTGGCCGAAAGCACCGGCGGCGCTTGCGGTGGTGTCGTGGCCTGCGTCACGGCCTCTGTCTCATCCATTTCAGGCTGCTGCTGGCCGTCTTCGGCAAGGATCTCTTGGGCTGCACGATGCCAATGGACAAGGTCCTGTCCATCCGGCTGACCCTCGTCCTGCCATATTTGATAGGCGCGCAAGCGTACGGCTTCTTCCTTTGAAGTCTGGTTCATCGATCACAATCCCTCGGGTGATATATCGGCAAGGCCCAACTCCGCTCACGGCAAGCCCGCGTCGTCGGCCTGCTCACCTCGAACATTCCGGACGTAAAACCCTTGCGTCCCTGGAAGTGCTCTGACTCTACCGAACTGCGGTACCGCTCCGATGTTCCACGGGATCCGTTATTTTTGGTGGGAATGCTGCTATTTCAGGGATTCCGGCGAGGGCATGGGCATCATGAGCGCCGGCTGCGTATGAGCATGCGCCAGAATGGTGGCCGTCAGGTGCCAAGCCTGGCAACGCACGCTCACTTGGAGCGGCGCTCCAAGCGTAGCCAAAAATATCCATAGGGCTGAAATGTGAGCATATAGGGGCGCTTGCCAATGGCCGGGAATGGCGCACCGCCAAACAATTCCCTCGGGCGCTGATCCGCATACTGGCGCAGATCGAGATCGGCGGCTTGCGGAACTTTCGACAGGTTCGCGACACAAAGCACATGGTCGCCGCCGTATTCCCTGACATAGGCGATGACGGCGGCATTATCCGTATCCACGAAACAAATATGACCTCGTGCGAAGGCCTCATGCCTGGAGCGGATTGCCAAAGTGCGGCGAATCCAGTTCAGCAGAGAATGCGGGTCGTTCTCCTGCACCTCCACATTGATGGCGCGAAATCCATACCGGGCATCGTCGATGGGCGGAAGCGCGAGGGTTTCCGGATCGCCATTCGAAAACCCGCCATTTCTACCGCCGGACCATTGCATCGGCGTGCGGACACCGTTCCTGTCGCCCAATTCGACATTGTCGCCCATGCCGATTTCGTCACCATAATAAAGGACGGGACTGCCCGGCAGCGAAAGCAGCAGCGCCTGCAGAAGCTCGACGCGACGCCTGTCCTGATCCATCAAGGGCGACAGACGGCGCCGGATGCCGAGGTTGAGCCGCGCGCGCTCGTCGGACGCATAGGTGTCCCACATGAAATTGCGCTCGGCCTCGGTGACCATTTCCAGCGTCAGCTCATCATGGTTTCTGAGGAAAATGGCCCATTGGCAATCCTCCGGAATATCGTGGGTCTGCTCAACAATCGTCACGATCGGCTGGCGGTCTCCCGTGGCGACCGCCATAAATATGCGCGGCATCAGCGGAAAATGGAAAGCCATGTGGCATTCATCGCCCTCTCCGAAATAATCCCGTGCCTCATCCGGCCACTGATTGGCTTCGGCAAGAAGAATGACGCCAGGATAGCTGGCATCGAGGGTCTTCCTGATGCGCTTGAGCAGTTCATGCGTTTCTGGAAGATTCTCGTTGTTGGTGTTTTCCCGCTCGACCAGATAGGGAACGGCGTCGAGGCGAAAACCGTCCACCCCGAGATCAAGCCAGAAACGCATGATGTCCAGGAGCGCTTCGATGACCTCGGGATTGTGATAGTTGAGATCCGGCTGATGCGAATAGAATCTGTGCCAGAAATAGGCCCCGGCGACGGGATCCCAGCTCCAGTTGGATCTTTCGCTGTCGACGAAGATAATGCGCGTGTCGGCAAATTTATCGTCCGTGTCGGACCAGACGTAGAAATCCCGCTCCGGCGAGCCGGCGGGTGCATGTCTCGCACGTTGAAACCAGGGATGCTGATCGGATGTATGGTTGATGACCAGCTCGATGATCACGCGCATCTTGCGCGCATGGGCAGCGTCTACGAAGACCTTGAAGTCGGCAAGGCTGCCGAATTCCGGGCTGATGCTTTTGTAATCCAGGACGTCATAACCATCGTCGCGCTGGGGAGACGGATAGAAGGGCAGCAGCCAGATCGCGTTGACACCAAGCGATGCCAGATAGTCCAGTTTCTGGGTAAGACCCTCGAAATCACCAAATCCGTCATCGTTGGCGTCGAAGAAGGATTTGACATGTAGCTGATAGATTACGGCATCCTTGTGCCAGGACGGATACCGAAGCTCACGTTCAGTCCTGTTCAATCGGCTGCTCCTCGGGCAATCCCTGTTCGCCAATCCCACTCTTCTGGAATTAATGTCGCCAACGGCCTCTTCAAGGCCACCAATTGTGAATGCCAGCTTCGAAGCTGAAGTTCGACCGGCTGATATACCGGGAACCGGGGAGAATTCTGCGTGTTTGGCTTGATACCATGGGAAGCCCTGACGCGGCTGCCCTTGTGGGCGCCATCTCAAGGAGGAAGGTACGATGTCAAAAAAGAAATCGAAAAAATGGTCGCAGCATGTGACGGACAACAGCGACGCGATGGATCTCGACAAGGGCGTCTTCAAACAGCGCAGCGCCAAGAAGATCGCGGATTCTCTCAAGCAATCCTCCGAGCAAAGCCATCGTCGCAAGTCAGGCCCATTTCAATCGGCGATGTCCATGTTGAACTTCTATATCAACCGGGCAGGCGACCAGCTCTCCAAGTCGAGACGGACAACGCTGGAAAAGGCAAAGACCGAGTTGCGCAAGGATTTCGGCCGCAAACCCTAGATCTCATCTGCGATCGGCTCTTGCTCGGATGGAACAGCGGAAATGCTGGCTCAGGGGCGAATCGAAGCTAAATCTTCGCCATAATCCCAATCAAGATCTGCAAACCGCGCTGATATTTCTCTCCGCTTTTGCCGATCTGCTCGCTTTGCCACAGATTGTCCTCCAAATCGGCCTTTTTCACCGGTAGTGCCAATGCATTCGACGCCGCCCGTGTGACGAATTCGTCATACGGCTCGTCCGATCGCCGCGTCAATGCATCCACGGCGGAGATGATCTTTGGCGGAAAACCCTCTTCTCTCAATCGATCGAGCGTCCATCCCCTTCCTTTCTCGACGACATCGTGAAGATAAGCGACGGTACGGGCGTCATCCCCGGAAACGAGAAGTGCGATTCGCTGGCAATGCTCGAAGAAAGGGCGCCCCGTCTTGTCGGTCTGTCCCTCATGCGCCTCGAGCGCAATCTGTATGGCTTGGTCAAGGTGCTTCATGACATTCAATGCCTCCAGTCATCGCGGATACCGGCCGAACGGACACAATAAATCGGATTGCAAGGATATCTGAACTTCGTGAATGCCCGAGGAAGGTGTCCTGGAATGCCGAAGCCGACATCTTACCCTCCTTTTCGATGGACACGAAGACCGGCAACATAGGAGCCTCCCCAAGGAAGCGCATTCTCCGAAATCAGCCAATGAACCAAGTTCAAAACGGATTGTTCCCTCTTCGCCGCCGCGCGGCGCCAGGATCGCTGTCTATTTTCATCGCAACTGAGTGCCTGCCATGCTGATGCCGAATTTTTCTGGTCTTGGCTACCTACGACTTTGGAAGGGCGCCTCATGGAATTCATCAATCGTTATGTCGACCGACCATTGCTTGATTGCGGAGCGATGGCGCTGCGGACGTGGCACGAGCAAACAGGCCAATCGCCGCAGAAACTTGCTCCTGTCTGGAATCTCTTCGTCATTTTGTCGCTTCTGTCCGCAAGCAGCCTCTTCCTGGCAGGCACAGCCTACGGGATAACACTCGCCGGTCTGCTGATGCTCTCCATTCCTTCGCTCCGGATGCTGGCCCTCGGTCGCAGCACGACGACCTATAATATCCGTGCCTATCGTGCGCTGGCGGCCATTGCGGTTCGCAAGCGTGAGGCCGAATGGGCTGTTCGCCTGACGGTGCTGTTCACCTCGGTCATCTTTCCATTCTGCGTCCAGGTGGACGATCAGACGACGGCATTGTTTCTCCTCGGCGCCAGTCTATGGTTCGCACTCAGCGTGCCCGCGAGACTGTATTTGGAAGCCGCCGAACCGCCGCCGCCGGCTGATGATAGCCGCAAGGCTTACTCGCGGGAAGCGAAGTTTGCCGCTTAGCCCCTCATCACTAACGATGGAACAAAACTGATAGCTGCTTCGTTCTCCATTTCAGCAACAAATGGAGAGTAAGATGCTTTACTACGCGTTGGTATTTCTCGTCGTAGCCCTGATCGCGGGCGCCCTCGGATTTGGTGGCATCGCCGGCGCGTCGGCGTCAATTGCTCAGGTGCTGTTCTTCATCTTCCTGTTATTCTTCGTTGTCACGCTGGTCATGAATGTGATGAGGCGTTAGGCTCGAATGGCCGGAGATGGTTTCCGTCTCCTGGGTGCGAGAACCGAACGCCCGATTCCCGCATGAGCTGAGCATGAAGGCCCCTTGCGTCCGGCAGCCGGCTGCCCCATCTCCTTGAGTATCGAAAAATACAGGAGATGGTGGTTCACCAAAACGGCGGACGGAAACGGGAGGCAGCGAATGCGTGAAGAGGCACCTCGTCTACTGAAATCGACAGATTTCCAACAAGATACGGCAACAACTTCCTCATCATCAAACACGGTCGTCTCGCCTGCGGAACCCGGTAGCGCCGGCGCTCCTTTGGCGCAGGCCCTGCTCGCGGCGATCGTCGAGAACTCCGACGATGCGATCGTCAGCAAATCCCTCACCGGGCACATCACGAGCTGGAACCGAAGCGCTGAACGGCTTTTCGGATATACCGCGGACGAAGCGATCGGCCAGCATATTTCCATTATCATCCCCGCAGACCGACTGCATGAAGAAGACGTTATCATCGCCAGCATTCGCGGCGGAAAGAGGATTGAGCACTATGAAACCGTCCGCCGCCGCAAGGATGGGACCTTGCTGGATATTTCGCTGACGGTTTCCCCGGTCCGCGATAGCCATGGCAGCATCGTCGGAGCTTCGAAAGTCGCCCGCGACATTTCAGAGCGCAAGCGCGCCACCGAACGTCAGGTCCTTCTGCTTCGTGAAATGAACCATAGAATCAAGAATATCTTCGCTATCGCGAACGCAGTGATCGGCTTGAGTGAGCGCACGGCGACAACGGTCCACGAACTTGCACGCGACGTGCGCGCCCGGATAAGCGCGTTGGCGATCGCAAACGAGCTCACCCTCCCCGATGTCGGATTAGCCGAGAGCTGTCTGTCGCAGGAAACAACGCTCTTCGCCCTCGTCAAGGCTCTCTTTGCCGCCCATCAAGTCGACGGCGTGGAGCGCATCTCTATAAGAGGCCAGGATGTCCCGGTGCGCGGGAACATGCTGACGTCGCTTGCCTTGCTGCTGCACGAATTCTCGACGAACGCGACCAAGTACGGAGCCTTATCGGCACCGGAGGGCCGCATTGAAATCGAGGTGCGCGACGATACGGACTTCTCGCTCATCTGGAGGGAAATCGGAGGGCCTGCCGTCCATCAGCCCGACGGTCCTGGCGGCTTTGGTTCGCAGCTCGAAAAAGCAACGATCGGGTCGCTTCAGGGATCCATCGAACGCGAATGGAATCCGGCGGGACTGAAAATTTTCCTACGAATTCCCTCGGCTATTCTGCGCCGTTAGCAGAGTGCTTTCATGTTTGATCGCGAGCGATGCGCTGCCTCGGCAGCGCATCGACGCATGAAAATGCGGCCAGGTTTCTACGCCGCTCTTTTCGCCTTCGCGTTCGCGGCCGTTTCCGCGAGCTTAGTAAGCTTCTGGTCGGTCGCTTTTTCTTCCGCCAGCGTCTGCTGAAGAAGGGGCACTGCGTCCTTCAACCCGAGTTGCTTGGCCCATTCGATCAGAGTACCGTAGCGGGCGATTTCGTAGTGCTCGACAGCCTGGGCGGAAGAGATGAGGCCAGCGTCGAGAGCGGGCGTACCCTTGAACTCTTCGGTGATCTCGTCGGCTTCGGCTATGATGCCCTGGATCGCCTCGCATGTCTTGCCCCGTGCCGGCTTCCCCAGCATTTCGAAGACCTGCTCCAGGCGCTCGACATGACCTTGCGTTTCATCGCGGTGGTGCAGAAAGCCTTGCTTGCCTTCTTCTGCCTGCGCCGCACGCGCCATCTTGGGCAGGGCCTTGAGAATTTGCTTCTCGGCGTAGTATATGTCTTTCAGAGTATCCAGGAACAGATCGTTCAACGTTTTCTCGGATGCCATTGTTTCCTCCAACGATTATCGGTGAGTTCTTTCGGGCGGCTGGCTTCCTACCGCCCGCAGAGAAAGACCGCCTGCGCGGCATTGCATGAAAACTGAATCACGAGTTCTTGTGACTCTTCTGGCCGGCCTTCACATGTTGTTCGTGGCTGCCACCACGCGTTCCCTCTTTTGACTGCTCGTTCCGAGATGAAGCTTGCTGCTTCGTGCCGGTATTCTTGTGGCTCTGCTGGCCAGCCTTGACATGCTGATCATGTGAACCGCCTTGAGTTGCCATGTTCTTTCTCCTTAGTTTGATTGCGAGACATTGTCGGTCTCGACTTCCAAACAGACGGGTTAGGCTTTGGTTCCATGAAGACTTTCAAAAAATACTGTCTTCCTATTTCACCAATGAATGCAGGCGACACGGGGCAGCGGTCTTTCCCATCCAGATAGCTTCGTTCTCAAGAGCTGCGTATTCGCCATCATGCGAAATACCTACTCGACAGACTATAACCGGCGAAAGAAGTCCGGATAGATGCACAGCTACCGCCGCCGAAACATGCCGCCTGCTCCCACAATCTTGCGAATTCTTCATTGGCGGATACCACGCGATGTGATCCGCTTAGTTTAAGGCTACACTTACGTTAGATAATTTTATCAAGTGTGATCGGTAATTCACGAATACGCCTGCCGGTCGCGTTAAAGACGGCATTGGCGACGGCGGCCGCCACGCCCGTTATGCCGATCTCGCCGATCCCCCGCGCTCCCATCGGTGCCTGCGGATCGGCGACATCAGTATAGATGATATCGATCTGCGGCACGTCCATCTGCACGGGTACATGATATTCGGCAAGCGAGGCATTGACGATGCGGCCCGTTCGCTCATCGAAATTCGTCTCTTCCGTCAAGGCGAGACCAATTCCCATGACGATGCCTCCCTTGAACTGGCTGGTGGCCGTCCTGGCATTCAGAATTCGCCCGGCATCGAATGAACCGAGGAAGCGCGTAACCCGAATCTCTCCGGTAATCTCGCTGACGCGGACTTCGCAGAATTGCGCACCGTAGGAGTGCATGGAGAAAGCCTCCATCTCGGCCGGCTGCGGTGCTTCGGCCTGGCAGACAAGCTCATTGCGGCCGGAACGACGGAGAATCGATTCATACGTCTCGAAGCGGTCGGCATCATCGCGATGACCGATCCCTCCATCGCGCGGCTCGACATCGGTAAGCGAAAGGCCGGCGAGCGGCGAGGCATTTCCTGCAAGCTTGATCAGCTCTTCGATGAAGACTTCCGTCGCGGCGATGACCGCGCCGCCGATCGAAGCCGTCTGAGTCGAGCCGCCGGCGATGATGCCGCGAGGCAAGGCGCTATCGCCATATTCGAAGGTGATGCGATCGGCCGGGATGCCAAGACGCACGGCGATATGCTGTGTCTGCGCCGTTGCCGTTCCCATACCCATGTCGTGAACCGCCGTCGAAACCGTGACGCGGCCGTCAGCCGTCAGCCTGATGCTTGCCGCAGTTCCGGGAAAGCGATGATAGGGATAGGTCGCAGTCGCACAGCCCATGCCGATCAGCCATTCCCCTTCGCGCCGCCGGCGCGGCTGCGGATCGCGGCGATGCCAGCCGAATTGCTTGGCACCCTTCTCATAGGCCTGGAGCAAATGACGCGAGGAGAAGGGCTTTTCGCTCGTTGGATCCTTTTCCGGCTCGATGCGCCTGCGCAGTTCGACCGGATCGATGCCAAGCTTGTCGGCCAGTTCGTCCAGCGCGCATTCCAGCGCAAACGTCCCGACGGCTTCGCCAGGTGCGCGCATGAAGGTATTCGCCAGCATATCCATGTCTGCAACCTCCTGGGCCAAGCGGAAGCTTTTGGCGGCATACAGATGCCGGGCCGGAAAGGTGAACTGCTCTGGGCAGGAATTATGCAGCGTCATCGCGACGATGCCGGTATGAACAAGCGCATTGAGCGTTCCGTCGGTGTTGGCGCCCAAGGCCACGCGTTGCTCCGTCACCGTACGGCCGCCGACAAGACGGAAGACGCCCTCGCGCGACAGCATGACACGGACCGGGCGCTGCGCGAGTTTGGCGGCCGCGCATGCCAGGATCTGATGATCCCACAGGCATTTGCCGCCGAAACCTCCGCCGACATAGGGAGAGGTCACGCGCACCTTGCCCGGATCGATGCCGAAAATATCGGCGAGTTGTCCCGCGGTCAGATCGATCATCTGTGTCGCATCGTGCACGCGCAGTTCATCGCCTTTCCAGACGGCCGTCGCGGCGTGCAGTTCGATTGCATTGTGATTGTACCGAGGCGTCCGATAGATATTGTCCACCTGAACTTCAGATGCCTTCAGGGCAGCTTCCGCATCGCCGATGTCCAGGATCGGCGGCTGGCCGAGCAATGTCTCCAGCTGACGCGGCTTCCTCTTGGCCTCCTCAAAGGACGTGACCGCCGGAAGCGGAGCATAGTCCACCGCGATCAGCGATGCCGCATGGTCGGCTTGCTCCTGCGTTTCCGCGAGAACCACCGCGACAGCCTGGCCGTTCCAGTGGATTTCGTCATTCTGCATGACGGGCAGGTCGCTTGCGCCGGCGGCCGAGGGCGAGGACATCATCAGGGACGGCGCTTTCATCCGGGGCGCATTCCGGTAGGTCATCACCAGTGCGACGCCGGGCGCCTTTTCGGCAGCGGCAGTATCAAGCTCCGTTATGCGGCCCCGCGCGATCTTGCTGAAGACGAGAGCGGCGTAGCACATGTTTTCATAAGGATATTCGGCTGCAAAACGGGCCTTGCCTTCAACTTTGAGCGGCCCGTCGACGCGTGAGATCGGCCGTCCGAGCGCACCGTGCTTGCGCAGCAGCGGATCGGATGTGACAGCCGGCTGCCATTTACCGGGGATTCCTTTCGGGGTATCGGAT
Source organism: Martinezella tropici (assembly GCF_003287875.1). GTDB lineage: Bacteria > Pseudomonadota > Alphaproteobacteria > Rhizobiales > Rhizobiaceae > Rhizobium > Rhizobium tropici_C. The sequence goes on along the minus strand of NZ_QMKK01000061.1, from coordinate 134,099 downwards.
TGTACGCTCATGCGCCCTCTCCCTTCAACTCATCGAGAACGGCGACGATCGTTCGTTTCGCCAGCTCGATCTTGAATCCGTTATCCTTCAGCCCAATCGCCGCGGCGAGTTCCGCTTCGGCTGCCGCGCGAAAGCTTTCGACATTGGCAGGTGCGCCTTTCAGGACCGCTTCGGCCTTCAAGGCGCGCCAGGGCTTGTGGGCGACGCCGCCGAGTGCCAGGCGGGCATCGTGCACCTTGCCCGCCTCGTCGATGTCGACGGCGGCGGCGACGGAGATCAAAGCGAAGGCATAGCTTGCCCGGTCGCGCACCTTGCGATAGGTGGAACGCCGGGCGAAGGGAAGCGGCGGAATTTCCACTGCGGTGATCAGTTCGTTCGGCTGCAAGTCTGTTTCGATATCGGGCCTTTCTCCGGGCAATCTATGCAGATCCAGGAAAGGCATGCTGCGCAAGCCGATAGGACCCTTCAGGTGCAGCCTCGCATCCAACGCGGCAAGCGCAACGCACATGTCGGACGGATGGGTCGCGACACAGGAAGGCGAAGCGCCAAGGATCGCATGATAGCGGTTGAAACCGTCTCTGGCGTCGCAGCCGTCACCCGGATGCCGCTTGTTGCAATGAGCCGCATCGTCATAAAAGTAACGACAGCGCGTGCGCTGCAAGATATTGCCGCCGACGGTTGCCATGTTGCGGATTTGAGCGCTTGCCCCCGCAAGAATGGAGCGGGAAAGCAGTGGCAAGGCCGAGCGGACGTAGGAATCTGCCGCAAGCGCGGTGTTCTTTGCCGCGGCGCCGATCAGAAGACTGCCGTCGGAGCGTGGCTCGATGTCGGCGGGCAATTGCGTGATATCGATCAGCATGTCCGGGCGTTCGATATCTTCGCGCATCAGATCGACGAGATTCGTGCCTCCCCCTAGATATCGCGGCGCGTTGCCGGCTTTGGCAAGATCGATGGCGGCGGCGGCGTTGGATGCCTGCTCGTAGGAGAAGAGGTTCATGCCCGTACCCTCCTCTCGTTCTCGCTTTCACTTTCCGCGAAGGTCTGCGAGATGGCCTCGACAATGCCGTTATAGGCGCCGCATCGACAGAGATTGCCGCTCATTCGTTCGCGAAGCTCGATCTCATCGAGAACGACGCTCGCTGCCGAAAGGTCCTTCGTGGCCGCACTCGGCACGTTGCGATCGACCTCATGCATCATACCGATCGCGGAGCAGAGCTGCCCCGGCGTACAATATCCGCATTGAAAGCCCTCGCATTCGACGAAAGCCTGTTGCAGCGGATGAAGCCCGCTTTCCGAAGCAATACCCTCGATCGTCGTGATGCTGCGGCCCTGATACTGGATTGCGAGCGCCAGACAGGAATTGATGCGCTCACCGTCGACCAAGACGGTGCAGGCGCCGCAAGCGCCCTGATCACATCCCTTCTTTGTGCCGGTAAAGCCAAGGATATTGCGCAGCAGATCGAGCAGCGATGTGCGAATATCGGCTTGCACCTCAACGTCTTCACCGTTGATCGTGAACTTCATGATCTTTGCCTCCCTGATGGCAACCGATGCAGATCGGGTAATAGCGTCCAGCCAGTGTTTCCAGGCCGGCATCTGATCGTGGACCTCACGCGCCTTTGCCTGGCAGCCGGGGCAGAGCAAGCTTGCTCATCTCGAAGCCTCCGCTGCTGCCTGAGCGACAACCAGACGGGCGGCCAATTGTTCCCAGAAGATTGCGCGTGCCTTGGATTTAGTGAGGACCGCGCAGCGCTCGTTCCGGCTTTCACGATGTGGCGGGGCACGAAGGCAATGGCATTGCGCCGATCGGGTCCCTTGGAACCAGAACAGCCCTGCGAGGATTAAATCTCCTTGAACGGAGAACACGCCCATGATCCGCAAACTGAAATCCGGCGAATACCGGCTTTACTCGCGCAAGGTCGATCCGAAGACAAACAAGCGCAGGAATCTCGGCACCTTCAAAACGCGTGAGGCTGCCGAAAAGCACGAGCGCGAGGTGCAATATTTCAAGCGCCACTAGCCGGCTGCCAACGAAGCAGCGGTCTGAAGCGTCCAGGCCTGCCGATGATGGGTAGGACCAGGACTCGCGATGATCGAAGGTGAGCCCTTGGCCGCCTTACCGATTTATCGTGGCCATATCCTTGCTTTCGGTCGATTTCATCACGCCAGACAGTGATCTTGCGGAGAAAGCATGCTTTCATCTGACTGTGAGACGATTGAATTATCCCTACCAGGAAACCATTCCATAGATCATATTGGGTATAGGGAGCATGAAGGTGGCTGAAATCGAACTGAAGCTTGATCTGTCGCATTTGGAGATGGACAGCCTCGTCGCGTCGGACCTTCTCGGCGAACCCGCCGAGACGGTCGAGCAGCATTCAATTTATTTCGATACGGACGACCGCAGATTGTTCAACGCAGGTTTCACACTCCGTATCCGCCGCTCCGGTGCCGTGAAGACGCAAACGGTGAAGGCAGCCGGTCCCAGCGCGTCGCTCTTCGCCCGATCGGAATGGGAGACCGCCGTCGAGACGGACGTCCCTGCCCTCGACCATACGAGCCCTCTTCTCAATCAGTTCGGCGATATTCGGGAAGATCTCCTTCCCCAGTTTGAGGTTTCCATCGACCGCCGGATTTGGAAGCTGGTCGAGAACGGCTCCAAAATCGAGCTTGCTGCCGATCGGGGCACGGCCGCGGAGGCTGATCGACAGGCGCCTATCTGCGAGATAGAACTGGAACTGAAGGACGGCGATCCGAAGGATTTGTTTGCTCTCGCACGCAAGATCGAGGCGATCGTTCCGTTCAAGTTCGGCGTCCACTCCAAGGCCGAGCGCGGCTACCGGCTGCTGGCCGCAGCGCAACATGTGCATAAATCAGCGGAAATCGACCTGGAGTGGCGGTCGAGCGCCGTCGATGGGTTCAAGGCGATAGCGCAGGCCTGTTTCCGCCAATTTCGATTGAACGAAAACGTACTGCTGCATCGAAGAAGCGCGGAAGCGCTTCATCAGGCGCGCGTCGCGATGCGGCGGCTGCGATCCGCCATCTCACTCTTCAAGCCGGTCCTGGACGATGAAGCTCGCCGACTATCCGGCGAATTCCGCTGGCTGGCCGGTGTCCTGGGCGAAGCCCGCAACATCGACGTCCTTTTGCCGAAAGCGAAAGACGGGGATTTTGCAGATAGGCTGCAGCAAGCCCGCAAAGCCGCCTATGACGAGGTCGAGAATGCGCTGGGATCGCCCCGCGCCAGAGCGCTGATGCTGGATTTCCATGAATGGCTGCACACGGGCGCCTATCTGGATGGACCGGCGAAAGACAAGACGATCGGCGAACAGGCGGTCGAAGCTCTCGACAAGATGCGGAAAAAGCTGAAGAAGCACGGCCGCGATCTCGCACATGTCGACGACGAGCAGCGGCACGAGGCAAGGAAGGATGCCAAAAAGCTGCGTTATGCCGCGGAATTCTTCAAAACGCTGTTCGCCGACCATAAGAAGGCTCGCCGCCACAAGCGCTTCATCAAGGCCACGGAAGAATTGCAGGATCAGCTTGGAGCGCTGAACGACCTGGTGACCGGCCCCAGCGTGCTGGAGAAGCACGGCCTGCGGGACCACCCCGAGGCCGCATCGGTCATCCTGCACGCCGACAAGAGGTCATTGATCGCGGTGGCGCAGGCGGCCCTCGACGACGTCCTCGACACCAAGCGTTTCTGGCGATAGACGTGCCTCCCGCGCGATAGTCGACTTTTAGAGCGGTTCGGCTGCGGTTTGAATATCGCGGCAGGCCCATTCATCGTTGCCTTGCATCGCATTTGACATGGACTCCCGCCCACGAAGGAGTACTATCAAAATATCGTTGCCAACCGATCAAGTAGGCGGTGACGGCTGAGGGTTCATACGTGCTCCCGCCTGCAAGGACATTGGAGAGCATGATGATCCTCCTGAAACCAGCAAAATTCCCAAAAGATCCGACGCTCCGCGCCATGCTGAGGAATTGGGCACGCCGGTTTCTCGTCAGCGAAACGGCTGTAAACCGTGTCGTGGAGAGGACGATCAATGTTGCCTGTGACGATCCCGAAATCCTCAGTGGCGCAAACATGAACGATGCCTTGTTTGCCCTTGTGCACCGGCACGCATTGGATGAGCTCCACTCGACCATGGCACGGCATTCTGAGACGGAAATGTCGATCCTTCCGCCGTTGGGTGACATTCAGCACCAGGCATTCCGGTAAAAATTCCAGCTTCGAACTCTTCCCGCAAGTTGAATGGGAAGCCAAGTGCCCAATCGTTTGTCCCTGAGATTTCACGTCCCCGATACGTGGAACCAATTGTTCTGCTCTTTGTTCGATTTAGGTTCGACAAATGCAGGACGCATGCGGATGACCGGCAACCCAAAAAATCCTCCCAAAATTCGAGCTTATGACGGTCCAGCCGGTGGCTGGGGATCGGCAAGATCAGTGGGTGAAGTGCTGCTTCGCGAGCACATCCCGGCAAAGGGACCGAACCTGCTTGCGCATCAGAACAAACCTGACGGCTATATGTGTGTCAGTTGCGCCTGGGCAAAACCGGCGAAGCCTCATCCATTGGAATTCTGCGAGAATGGCGCGAAGGCCACGGCCTGGGAAGTCACCGATCGCAGGGCGGATGTGGAGTTCTTCGCCCGACACTCCCTCACGGAATTGGCGAGCTGGAGCGATCACGATCTAGAAGAGCAGGGCCGCCTGACGCAGCCCATGCGCTTCAATCCCGATAGCGACCGGTACGAACCCGTCGAATGGGAGGCGGCCTTTGCCGAAATCGGCCGCGAACTGCGCGCCCTGGCCCCCGAACAGGTGGATTTTTACACCTCCGGCCGAGCCTCGCTGGAAGCATCCTACATGTACCAGCTCTTTGCGCGCATGTACGGAAGCAACAACCTGCCGGACTCATCGAACATGTGCCACGAAAGCAGCTCCGTCGCGCTGCCGGAGAGCATCGGCGCGTCCGTGGGCACCGCAATCCTCTCCGACTTCCAAAACTGCGACTGCATCTTCTATATCGCACAGAACGTCGGAACTTCTTCTCCTCGCCTGCTGCACGACCTGCAGGATGCCGCGGATCGGGGCGTACGGATCGTTACCATCAATCTCCTGCGCGAACGCGGACTGGAGCGTTTCAAGAATCCGCAGGCACCGAGTCAGATGCTCTCCGGCAAGGAGACGATTATTTCCACGGAATATTATCAGGTGCGCAACGGTGGGGATACCGCAGCTCTGTTCGGTATTTGCAAGGCTTTGATCGAAACGGATGATGCCTTGCGCCTGACTGGTACCAGCAAGGTCACCGGTGCGGACGCCGAGCCGAAGGATCAGACCAATGCCGCCCAGGTCGCCTACGCCGCCTCGATCGCGGCGGCCGACAAGAAACACATACTGGATCACGACTTCATCAAGGAACACACGACTGGATTCGAGCAATTTGCCTCGATCACGAGAGCCCATTCCTGGGAGGAGCTGGAACGCGTTTCGGGCCTCAGCCGGCAACAGATGGAACAGGCCGCGAATACCTATGCAAACGCCCAGGCGGTGGTCATTGCCTATGGCATGGGGGTCACTCAGCACATCATGGGTGTCGACAATGTGCATATGATAGCCAACCTCGCCCTGCTGAGAGGAAATATCGGCAAGCCAGGGGCAAACATATGCGCCGTGCGTGGCCATTCAAACGTGCAGGGACAGCGCACCGTCGGCATTACGGAGAAACCGGGCCTGGCGCCGCTCGACAAGCTGGCACAGCTCTATCGTTTCGAGCCACCGAGGTGGATGGGACATTCGACGGTCGAGACGTGCGGTGCCATCTTGCGTGGAGAGAGCCGTGCCTTCATTGGCCTCGGCGGCAACTTTCTGCGAGCTGTGCCCGACACGGACCTGATGGAAAAGGCCTGGCGAAAGCTTCGCCTGACGGTCGCGATCGCCACCAAGCTCAATCGCTCGCACGTCGTCCATGGCGAGATCGCCTATCTGCTTCCGTGTCTTGGGCGCCTGGAAATCGACGAACAGGAGAGTGGTCCGCAAGCGGTTTCGATCGAAAGTTCCATCGCGCATTTTCACGGTTCGCGGGGGCGAGCAACACCTGCAAGCACAGGTTTGCGTTCGGAGCCGGCGATCATTGCCGGCCTCGCCAAGGCGACGCTCGGCGCCACTGCAGTTCCATGGGACAGATGGGTCGCGAACTATGCGGAAATCCGCGACGCGATCGAAGAGACCTATCCGGAGACATTCAAGAACTTCAACAAACGCCTTTTCCAGCCCGGGGGATTTCCGCGCCCGCTTCCGGCGCGCGAACGCAAATGGGTAACGCCGACCGGGAAGGCAAACTTCATCGCGCCGGCCCGCCTGTTTCCGGAATTCGATATCCGCGGCGATACCAGTCGCCTTCTTTATCTTGCGACTCTGCGCTCCAACGATCAGTTCAATACCACCGTCTACGGCTACAGCGATCGCTTCCGCGGCGTGGAAGGAACCAGGATGGTCGTGTTCATGAATGGTGAGGACATCCGCCGCCTCGGTTTTGTCGAGGGCGAGAGCATCGATCTTCACACCGCGCTTGCAGATGCGGCGGGCAGACAGATCTCGGGCCTGCGGATCATTGAATACGCCATCCCTGAAGGATGCTGCGCGGCCTATTACCCTGAAGCCAATCCGCTGTTTCCATTGGCTCATCACGACAAGAAATCAAAGACGCCCTCCTACAAGCTTCTGCCGGTCTTGGTCTCTCGCTCGATCGGTACGACCGCCGTGGATGGATGACGCTCGTTACCCTGCTCCTTCACGTTAATCGCGCTACGTTTGCTTCCGAGAGGAAAAACCATGCACTCGATCGAGCAACGCGAAAAACACCTTTCGAAACTGCATCCCTCCTCGCTCATCGTTCTTTGCCTCGGCGTCATCGTTGCGCAAGTCGACACATCGGTCGTCAACTTGGCGATTCAACCAATCGGCAAGAGCCTCGCGGCTTCGGTCACGCAATTGCAGTGGGTCGTCGATGCCTATAACCTTGTCTACGCCGCCCTTCTCATTACCGGCGGCCTGCTGGCTGACCTTTATGGGCGGCGTCTGACTTTCATCATCGGCTGCATCATCTTCACAATTGCAAGCCTTGGATGCGCCCTGGCTCCAGCGATCGCGATCCTGATCGGCGCCAGGGCGGTAACCGGCTGCGGATCCGCCCTTCTGATCCCCGCCTCTCTCTCGCTCATTCGGGTGCTCTATCCGGACGAGAAGGTTCGCGAGCGCGCGCTCGGCATCTGGGCGGGATGCAACGGCATGTCGCTCGCCATCGGACCGAGCCTCGGCGGATATCTGATCCACAGCTTCGGTTGGCGGGCTGTCTTTCTTGTCGTCGTTCCCATCGGTGTGATGGCTGCCATCGGGGCATTGCTTTGGGTTCCGGAGAGCGCGGGCCGAAAGGGAAGATCCTTCGACGCGCTCGGCCAGATCTTGGGCGTGGTATCGCTGGGGGCAATCACCCTCGCGGCCATTGAATCCTCGCATCTACCCTTGCTCTGGACCATCTTGCTGGCGTCTTGCGGCTTGGTTCTGCTCTCGTTTTTCGTTGTGGTGGAACGGCGCCTGGATCAGCGCGCCCTCGTGCCGGTCGCTGTGTTCTCCAACACGCGGTTCAGCGGCGCCATGGTGGGAACGGCCGCAATGACTTTCGGTATGTATGGCACGCTCTTTCTGTTTCCACTCACCTCGCTCGGTCTTGACAGATTGGACCCGACCGATGTCGGCCTGGCGCTCCTACCTATGGCATTGAGCTTTGTGGTGATATCGCCTTTTTCCGGCTCGCTTTCAGAAAATTTCGGCAAGCAGCGAACGATTACGCTGGGGCTGGCTGGGATGGGTCTGGGAAACATGCTGCTCGGCATTGCTTTTACCGAAAACCTGTTGATCGCCGAGGAATTCGGCCTGCTGCTGACCGGCATCGGCATGGGATTGGCGACGGGGCCGCTCACGGCAGTCGCGGTGTCGAGCGTGGGGAGCGAACGAGCCGGAACCGCAAGCGCACTCATCAACGTTGCGCGCATGGTCGGCGCTACCATCGGTGTGGCGTCACTCGGATCGGTCTTTGCATGTTTCCATGAGCCTCAGCTCGGCTTCATCACAGCTATGCTATGTGGTGGCGTCACTCAGCTTCTCGGCAGCGTCGCGGCATGGAGATACCTGTCATGGACATGAGCGCTTTCGGATCATGCATTCTTCATATCTCCGGTTTTGGAACTTCCGGCAGAGTGGCTTGTTCGGTTGCGGTTCAATCGGGTGCCGATGATGACGATAGCGATCGTGATCGGATTGCTGATGATTCTGGCTGCAAGCGGTAGCCTGCTTGTCTGTGCATGCATCGGCTATGTCGATTACATGCTCGAGAAAAGGAGAGACCTCCTACTTCTCAGGCAGGCTGCCAAGCGCCGCGGCAGGCTTTGATTGCATCGCCACTACAATATGAAGACGCCTCCGCGTCTCATCGGCAGATTGCGGTTCTCAGATCAAATCAGCACGGAGATTCAACGATGCAAGCCGTACGAATTCATCGTTTTGGTGGGCCGGAAGTCATGCAGCTCGACCAAATCGAGCAGCCGATACCAGCGACCGACGAAGTCGTCATCAAGGTTTTTGCCGCGAGTGTCAATCCGGTCGATGCGAAGATACGCGAAGGCAAATATCCCGTCGTCACCGAAGAAGATTTCCCGTATGTGCTCGGTCGCGACGTCAGCGGCGAAATTGCCGATGCGGGCCAATCGGTTTCAAGTTTTCTGATGGGTGACGAGGTTTTCGCCTTTCTGGCACCGGATCACGGCGGCTACGAAGAATTCGTGATCGCCAAATCGGCCGAAATCGCCACGAAGCCTCAATCACTGGACCACGTTCTAGCCGCTGCCGTGCCGCTTGCGGGCATCACGGCATGGCAGGGCCTCTTCGATCACGGCAAGCTTGAAGCCGGCCAGCGCGTTCTCATCCATGGCGGCGCAGGCGGCGTCGGCCACCTTGCAATTCAGTTCGCCAAGGCCAGGGGTGCTTGGGTGGCGACTACGGCTTCAGCGGCTGACCGGGAATTCCTGAATGGCTTGGGCGCCGACCAGATCATCGACTATAAATCAGAACGCTTCGAGACCATCGTCGAACCGGTCGATCTCGTCTTCGATCTTGTGAGCGGCGAGACACAGGATCGGAGCTTTTCGATCATCAAAAACGGCGGCGCGTTGATTTCCACCCTGACGGAGCCCAATAAACAGCGCGCCGAAGCCCGAGGCATCAGGTCCGGCCGCTACACCGCCCAGCCGAACGGCGCACAGCTCCAGAAGATCGCCGAACTGATCGACAGCGGCAGGGTGAAAGTCCACGTCGATCGCACCTACGGGCTTCGTGAGGCAGCGGCGGCACAAGAGGCCCTTCAAGAAGATCATATCCGAGGCAAAATCGTCCTAAAGGTGCTGAACTGAATGAATTGAAAGTGGGTACTTAGATTGTCGTTGGTGCAGGCCCGGTAGGTCGCGAAACTGCTTGGCTTCTTGCCGAGGAGGGCCATAAAGTTACTCTTATCAGCCGCAACGCAGGGGCGATGGATGCCGGCGCGGTGCGCACCGTTTCGACGGACGCAACTGATGTGGAAGCGTTGGCGCGCGTCAGCGATGGGGCCGATGCGATCTTCATGTGTGCGATGGCCGCCTATCACCGCTGGCCAACCGATTTCTTCCCCATTCTGGATGGAACTCACAATCTTGAACAGACCCGTCCAATCGGCGTGACGCGGCAAGCGAACCGATTGCCGACGGCAGCGCAACATCATTTCCCTGATCTCGTTTCATCGAACGGCGCCAGAGACATGGTCATCCTGCTCATGACTTAAGCCATCGAGCATCTGAGGCCATCTGCCGTCAGATCGTGCTGCGCAACGAATTGAAATTGTGCATCATACGCTCCGCCGTCGGTCGGATACCGGTGAACAGTTCGAAAGCCTTCACCGCTTGAAACACCGCCATACCGCCGCCATCGAGAACGCGGCACCCCGTTTTTCTGGCAACCGTCACCAATTCGGTTTCGATCGGAAAATAGACGATTTCGGCGACCCACAAGCGATCCGACAGGAGTTGCGCGTCGAGCGGCAATCCAGGATGGGCGGCCATGCCCGTCGGCGTTGCGTGAACCAGGCCATAAGCAGCATCCAGGGCCGCGGCCAGATCATGGCCAACCGAGAAAGTGCAGGTGCTGTGAGCCGGCTGCAGCTGATCCACGAGTGCCTTTGCGCGCAAGGGATCGAGATCGAATATTTCGATCGAACCGGCTCCCATCCCAGCCACAGCATGGGCAACGGCAACGCCGGCGCCGCCCGCGCCCAGCTGCACGACGTGATCGAGTGAAACACCGGCCAGTCCGCGCCGGAAACTTTCGGCAAATCCCCACCAATCGGTATTGTGCCCGATCCTGCGGTTCCCTTGGAAAACGACCGTGTTGATGGATCGCAGCGTCTGCGCATCCGGCGACAGCTCGTCCATCAGGGCGACCGCCGCCTGCTTGCAGGGATGGGTGATGTTAAGGCCGGCAAAGCCTTGCGCCTCCGCCTCGTCGACAAGAGCCGGCAGGTCCGACACGGAAAGGCCACGCGCATCCAGGTCGATGAGATCGTAACGATAGGACAGGCCGCAATGTTCGCCTTCACGCATGTGCATGGCCGGCGTTAGCGAACGGCCAATGCCGGCACCGATCAATCCAACATGAAGCTGGCGCGGAATAAGGGCGGCTTGAGTATTCAATTTTTCCTCCCGAGCGGCAAATCGAAGCCATGCCACAGGCTTAGCTGCAAAATGTACGAACTAGTACGTAAAGTCAACAAGAGGCATACTTTCCCACTCCTGGCAAATCCCCAGCCGCAAACCAGGCGGCTTTGGCCGCCGTCAAGCCAATTCGGAGGAAGGCTGTCTTAGAAAGGCGAGAATGGCGTCGATGATCAAGGACTTGTGCCGCTTCTTCAGCTCCTCCGAGGACAAGTCCCGCTCGAAGATCGCTCCGAAGGTGTGGCGATTAGAAACGCGAAAGAAGCACTGGGCGCTGATCATCATATGCAGATCGACCGGATCGACGCGACGCACGAAGCTGCCGTCGGCATAGCCCCGTTCGAGAATGTCCGTGATGATATCGATGACTGCGATGTTCGTCTGCGACAGGACGACCGAACGCTTCATATGCTCGGCACGATGGATGTTTTCGATGCTGACGAGGCGCACGAAATCGGGATTCTGATCATCGTGATCGAAGGTGCTTGCGATCAATTGCGCCATCGCCTGGACGGGCGGCATGTTTTCAAGATCGAGCTCGCTCTCCAGCGTACGGATCTTCGTATAGGCTTGCTCGAGAACGGCGAGGTAGAGCCCTTCCTTGCTGCCGAAATAATAGTAGATCATGCGCTTGGACGTCTTGGTGCGCTCGGCGATCTCATCCACGCGCGCACCGGAAAAACCGGCTGCGACGAATTCCTCGGTCGCGATCTTCAGAATATTTTCCTTGGTCGCGTCTGGATCGTTCTTTCGCGTCAGACGCTCGATCTTGGCCGCTTGCGCTTTCGTCATGCCCTGCCCGTCTTCCTGGGTCTGCCCCTGCCCATCATTGAAGATCAAAGCTTTAACACAGGCTTTACACGGATGGGGAGAGCCTAAAGTTTCGGCAGACCAATCGGCCGCAGGTGACGCCTGAGCGCAGCGATGCGGAAAATGGCGTTCGCCGCACCATATCCGCGATAGCCGCTGCGCTGGACGATCTCGAAGAAGAAGCCTTCGCCATAGGTCGGACTGTATAGCTGGAAGTATTCGCCGTGATCGTCGCGGTCATAGAGGATGTTGTGAGCCTTCAGACGATCGGTGAAAGCCGGATCCAAACCAAACCTCGCCTCCAGATCGTCATAATAGTTGGGCGAGATCGTCAGGGTGGCAAAGCCGTTATCCGATAAGGCAGACGCTGCCGCGAAGATATCGTCCGTTGCAAAGGCGAGATGCTGAATGCCCGAACCAAAGGTCTCGGCGATAAAATGCCCGGCCAGAGTGTTGCGATTTTCCGCGCCGTTCAGCGTGATGCGCAGACTGCCCGGCTCGTTTTCGACGACCTGGCTGCGAACGACGCCGGCGGGATCGATAATATCGACCATCGGCGTCTTATATGCATTCAACATTGCCGTATAGAAAAGCAACCAGGTCAGCAGCTCCTCATATTTCGTCGTTTGCGCGACATGATCGATCCTCCTCAGACCGATTGGCCGCAGATCGGTCTCGTCGTTGACGGGATCGAATTCGATCTCCCATATGCGTCCGAGGGGGCCTTTATGGTCGAGAAAGTACAGGACTCCACCGCCGACGCCCCTGACACCAGGCATTTCGATCTCACCGGGATCCAATGGCTGCTCGAAACGTTCCGCGCCCAGGGCCACAGCCCTCGCAACTGCGGCTTCGGCATCATCCACCCACAATCCCATCGCATAGGCCGATTGCCCATGCAAAGCATAGGAGGCGCCGGCGAACCCGTCCGGATCGGTATTGACGACCAGATTGATATCGCCCTGCCGGAAGACATCGACACGCTTGGTCTTGTGACGCCCCGCATGGCGAAAGCCCAGTGCCCGCAGCCGATCGGACAGAACGGGCGCCTCGGCTTCGTCGACGGTGAATTCGATAAAGGCGATGCCGTTCGCATCGGCACGCGCAGGCATGGGCGGCAAAGTCAGGCTGCTGTTCTCCGCGCGGCGAACCTGATCGCCGAGATAGACGAGCGACCGCCGGCCGTCGACGGCAATGGCAGTCGGCGAGCCGCCACGAAACTGATCGTTGAAGATTTCCAGCGACAGATAGCCGTCGTAGCCTGTCGCGCCGACGGCCTTCATGAATTCGAGAACAGGAAGATCCCCCTCACCCGGCATGTTGCGGAAGTGGCGGCTCCAATAGAGAAGATCCATGTCGATCAGCGGCGCATCGGCAAGCTGGATGATGAAGATCTTCTCCTTCGGGATTGACCGGATCGAATTGACATCGATCTTGCGCGATAGGGTGTGGAAGCTGTCGAGAATGAGACCGATATTCGGATGATCGGCACGGCGGACGATTTCCCAGGCATCACGGTGATCGTGAATATGCCGTCCCCAGGCAAGCGCTTCGTATCCGACGCGCAGGCCGCGCTTGGCCGCTCTCTCGCCGAGCTCGAAGAAATCGGCTGCGGCGCGATCGATCCCGCCCAGCGCCGCGGACGAAACGTTGGAGCAGACGAGAACGAGGTCTGTCCCCATTTCCTGCATCAGATCGAACTTGCGTTCGGCCCGATCGAAGGTCCTGCTGCGCAAGGGTTCAGGCATGCCCTCGAAGTCCCGGAAGGGCTGAAAGAGTGTGATTTCCAGCCCATGATCCCGAACCATTTGCCCAACCTGGCGCGGTGATTCATCGAAGGCGAGGAAATCGTTCTCGAAGATTTCGACACCATCGAAGCCGGCCTTGGCGATGGCCTGAAGTTTTTCCTTGAGGTCACCGCTGATCGAAACGGTCGCGATCGAGGTTTTCATTGTTTCATCCCGTTCACTTGGCGATTTTCAACAAACTCATCCGCGATCGCTGGCCGTCAGCGCTGTCCCGAAGCCAGCTGCTAGACAGTCCGATCGACGTGGCGAACCGAGGCTGCAAAGCGTCGTCCGTCCCTGCCGAGCTGATCGATCGGCGTTCGGTATGTCTCCGTTGCCGTTGCCGCAGAGACGGCAGCAATCAAGGCCGTAATCGATGTAAACACGGCAACCGGCACCCATCCCATCGGTCCGGTGCCCATCACGGCTGCGCTGATCGTCGGTGCGAAACCGCCGAGCGCAAAGCCGATCTGGGTGCCGACCGCCATGCCGGACAGACGCACACGGGTATCGAACATCTCCGCATAGAGCGCCGGCCAGATGCCGTTGGAAGCGCTGTAGACCACGCCCGAGAGCAGAATGCCGAGAACGAAGACGAGCATGAGATTGTTCTGGCTGATAGCCCAGATGTAGGGCCAGATCAGCACCGCGCAGCCGACGGCGCCGAAGATGAACACCGGTTTGCGGCCGATGCGATCTGCAAGAGTGGCCCATGCCGGAATGGCGCCCAATGCCACGATATTGGCAAGCACCAGAACGGTCAGCATCGTCGAGCGATCGATATGCATGGTATTGACCGCATAGGACAAAGTGAAGACGCTGAATATGGTGCTGACGACGGAAATCAACGCGGCAAAGACGATGCGAAGAACATCGGCCCAATAGTTGGTGAAAAGCGAGACGAGCGGCACTTTTGCGACCTCACATTTCTTTGTTTCCTGCAGGAAAGCGGGCGTTTCAGCGAGCGTTCGGCGGACCCAGAATCCGACGATGACGACCACGAAGCTCAGAAAGAAGGGCACGCGCCAGCCCCATGACATCAATGCAGCCTCATCGAGCTTTCCAAGCGGGATGAAGACCAATGTGGCAAGGATCAGTCCCGCTTGCGTTCCGCTCAGCGTGAAGCTTGTGAAGAAGGCACGCCGATTTTCAGGGGCATGTTCGAGCGTCATGGAACTGGCGCCAGCCTGTTCGCCGGCAGCCGAAATGCCCTGCAGCAGGCGCGCGAGAACCAGAAGAATCGGCGCCAGAATGCCAGCCTGATTGTAGGTCGGCAGGCAACCGATGATGAAGGTCGAAAAGCCCATGAGAAGCAATGTGAAGGTCAGCACCTTCTTGCGGCCGAACTTGTCGCCGACATGACCGAGAACGACCGCTCCCAGCGGCCGCATGATGTAGGCTACACCAAAGGTTGCAAATGAGGCGATGGCCGCTGTTTGCGGATCTTCCGCCGAAAAGAAGATTTTCGGAAAGATCAGCGCAGCCGCTGTCCCGTAGACGAAGAAATCATAGTACTCGACGGCACTTCCGAGCCAACTCGCAAGCGCTGCCCGCCTGGGCGTCTTCTGTTCAACCTGTGTTGTCATTGTCGTTCCTCCCCGAAATTCCGATGTCAAAAGAGCGCCGCGACCGAGATGCGCGGGGTTCTATCCCGCACTCGCTCGCAGGACATTCAAGGTCATCCTGACGGTCATCGGTGCTGCCAGGGCAGCATTCCTCACTCCTCTGATCAATAATGTACGAACTAGTTCGTTTTGTAAAGCTCTAGCATTTCGCGATGGCTCGACGCATGGCTTGCGACAACGCACCGCGCCGCCCCGGCTTTTACCCGCGGGGTCGCTTGCTCGGCTTTGTCGAAGCCTGGGATGTGTGTGATGACGGCTCTACGCCGCAAGGCGTGAGGCTGTCGTCGCCGTTAAGGTGACTCAGCTGGTATTCGATCTCGATGGTCAGCCGCCGAAGAATCAGGCCCACGGATTGAAGGACAAAGGGGTGATGCATGTTTCGCATGGCGAACGGCAACGCCGCATGCCTCGACATCGAGGAGGCCCCGAAACTCTTCTCAGAAGACGGTGCCAGTGAACGCCAGGATCAATGAATGGCGGCGGAGGTGGGCGCGTTGACCTTCGTCGACCAGATGCCGATATAGGTTCCGATCAACATCACGGCGATGTCCTCTGTCGTTTGATAACCATCACGAAAGAAGTCGAGAGCCGCACCGACGAGGGCGCTCGAAGCCTCGTCATCCGGCGGCACTTCATAGAAGCTATACCATTCTACCACAGCTTCCGCGAGCATTCGCCAGTCGTTTCCTGTAGGAGCGCGATGAGGCATGGCAGATCTCCTCCGATCTTATTGGGGGCGGATGTAGCGGACCCTCGCAGCAATTCAAGGAAGCGGCCGCTTTCATCATCCGGCTGAGAGAAACTCCTCGGCCGTCATGATTTCAGATTGAACGGAGAACCGTCTTTCGAAAAGCGTAAGTGCGGCTTCATGCGCATCGTCGTCGCCGCTGCAGACCGCATCTTTTAAAACGACGACCCCATATCCGAGCTCGATGGCGCCAAGCGCAGCAGCCATGACGCAGACATCCGTCTCACCTCCAGTGATCACCAGGGTGTCTACGCGTTCTTGAACAAGATGGCGCTGGAGGCGACCATCGGTCCAGGGCGAATAGGTGTGCTTGTCAAAGATGCGCGCCGGCGGAACGTAGCGCTGAAGCGGGTCAGCAAGCAGCAGCAAATCGTGCGGAAGTCGATTTGTGGTCATCATTTCCCATTTTTCGTAATAATCCCGCCATTTCCCCGGCATGCCGTCTGGACTCGGCGGTGGAATGAAGCGGGTAAAGATCGTACGCTCGGGAAACCGTCTCGTCACTTCGGTCACCTGGTCCAAAGTGCGCGCCATCCAAGGCACATGCCATGGCGTCTCTTCAAGGAACATCCGTTGCATATCGATACAAAGATGCAGCCAGGTCCTCATGCAGACACCGCCTTAGCGATCCATGGCGAGCTGGGCTTTTGTCGAGGTGGCCGATTCCCACTCTTCATTGCCGCCTCAAGTCGATGCTTTCGTCGCGATCTGCAATAACGCGATCTCCAATATCCCAATGCCGGCCAAACAGCCGACATGCGATAATGTTCCGGAATTATAGAATTTTGCCCATGTCCATCTATTTCGCCGACGCGAATTGGGCGAATGGATCGCGCAGCTGCCGAAGCAAGGGAAGGAACCTTCGGGTGCTGTCGATGTTTGGATGCGGATAGATCGCGGAGGAAGAACGACAATGCCAGCGACAGAGAACCGAAAATACAGCGCATTGATCGTATACATCATCCTCATCGTGGTGGTGGGATGTGTGCTGATTATCGGTAGCATAGCCCTTTATCGCGGCGATGCTGAACGGCCCGGTCAAACGTCTCCCCATGCCCTCGATCAAACCCAATGAAGGCGAAAAATCGGTGTAAACCAACTGCGCCTCAAGCCTAAGATCGTCGGCAGTTCATAGACGGGCAGTTTCCCGGCACTGTCATTCACTCTCTGGAGGTGCCGTAATGCTGGACATCAGGACATTCCTGACCTTTTACGTCGCCGTTCTGGCAATTCAGCTCTCGCCGGGACCGGACATGGTTTTAGTCATTGGCCGAGGCATCGGTCAGGGCCGGCGCACTGCCTTTTTGAGTGCCCTCGGCATGATGCTTGTCTCCGGCGTCATCCAGATTTCGCTTCTGATCTTGGGTATCGCATCGCTGCTGCGCGCCTCGCCGCTGGCTTTCGATATCTTGCGCTGGGTGGGAGGCGGCTATCTTGTGTGGCTCGGAATCAGGCTGGTCTTGAAATCCATACGGCACAACAAACAAGGTTGGCGGGCGGAAATGCCGTCAATCTCGGATACGGCAGCGTTACGCGAGGGCGCGATCAACAATCTGACCAACCCGAAAGCACTCGCCTTTCTGTTTGCCTTTCTACCGCAATTTGTCGATCCGATGAGCTCTTGGCCCGTGGCGGCGCAGATCCTTCTTCTCGGAATGGTAACAAAACTCTCGAACTTCCTCATCCTGAGCGCGGTCGCTTATGGCTCTGGTACGCTCGGCAGCTGGCTTTCGCGCCGACCGATCCTGATCGCGTGGCAAGAGCGATTTGCCGGGAGCATCATGATATTGCTCGGCCTGCGGCTTCTCTTTGCCGGCGACACTCGTTCGCCGTGACGCTTCCGCCGCATGCCAACGCCTTAACGGATCCGTCCGATGCTTGGACGTTCCCATCGCCTGCCATAGGACGCCCGCGGCGTCTTCAGCGCGTCAATCCGAAAACAAATCCTATTGCCATGGCTGCCAGAACGGAAGCGATCGGCTTTTCGCGAATTCGCCGCCCAATCCCCAAAGTGCCGAGATCGGTATTTGATCCCATTGACGAACCGGATTGATCCTTCCGGCGTGCAAGGACACTCCCAGGTGTATCGCCAGCCTTATCCTCAAGGGCAATAGCACCCATGGCTGATGTGTGTGTCACCGAAGCCGGATCCGAGGCCGGAAAAGTATTTTCAAGCGCTTTGTCAAGTTCGCTTGCCGGGCCGTTTCTTTGCTGCCGCTTCTGTTCTTTCCGCAAGGATTGAACTGCTGGTGATTCATTTCGCTCGGGCATTTTTCGCTCCGTTAACAAAAGATCGGATCGGAAGAAGATATTCGGTGAACGCTGCCGCCGGCATAGATACTCCTGTAAAGGCAACGGCGATTTGATCGATTTGTTCCAACGACTTGCTTGCACCACCCGGTCGGCTCCCGACACCAGCAGGCTCGCTCTGAGTCCGGACGATCAACGGTCGACCTGCGTGGGAAGAATCGTGTCGACCGAGACCTCGCCTTCCAATATGCCCCGTTTCAGGTCGGTTCGGCCGCGATCGATCTCGATGACGGTATAAAGCTTATCGTCGCGAAACGCGCTCGCGTTACTGGTCGTTACATCTTCGGCCGGTGCTGCATCGACTTCCATAAAATCAAGCTCGCTGCCTGCCGCTACAATGCGAGCGTCGCCCGCGGTTCTCGCTGCCACGATGATCGTGCCTTGATTGGGCGCATTATCCCAATGCGGATCTTCTGGGGCAGCGATGGGTTCCAGGCGATAGACATTCAGCGTCTGCGCGCCATCGATCGTGGATGAGAGGGTAGCTGCATCCTGCAATTGGGCCTTGCTCTCGACGGAACGTCCGAATCTTGTGCGGCTGGTTGCGTTGTTGACATCGTCGGTTCCCGTTCTCGACACATTCGACATGTTGTTGTTCTCCTATCCCTGCCCTCTCCTTCTTCCGTTTGATCCTAACTGCCGTGCAACCAAATTGGTTCCGGATTTCGAGATTGTCGGGGTGATCACGGCGAGCGGAGGCGGAGATGTCGTGCTGCCGCTCCTGAAGGCAGAAGTGGTCAGCACCGGCTGGATCAATTCCGACACGTTCCCGGCGGGCTATGGCGCAGCCCAGACAGCCCCGGAACCGCTGTTCATCGTGCGGCATATTTCGCGCCGTGACAGGCCCTCCCCCGCATGGCGCCGCCGGAGCGGCGAGGCGCTTGTCGGGATCTTCGTGCCAGTTCTCTTGCCGTTCTTGGATGATTTCCGTCGCAACTCCCTAGCCGCAGGCGGCCTTGTGCGGCGGCGCAAGTGCCGCGGTCGTCGGGATTCTCGGGGCAGCACTTTATGCAGCGCTTTATAATAGGATCCAGGCTTCGTGCTACTCGTCGCCTGACACTCGCCACCACGGGCGGTGGTGTTCCCGATAAGCGCGGGAGACCTCTCTTTCATTTGAGATATGCGGCCATCGCCAATTGCTTTTGGCGATGGCCGCAACGCTTATTCTGCCACGGCATTGACGACACGGCAGAGATTGTCGCTCATGCTGGGAGCCACCTGCCCCTGCGGCACCATGAAAACGGCATCGACACGGCTGCCCTTGCCACTCTTTCGGACGACGACGCGCAAGGTCTGAGGGCGGCCGGATCCGGTCGTTTCCTGTTGAGCTGTCAGCGTGCCGAGTTGTTTCTCGACATTCACGTCCACAAAACCTTCAGCCAGGACCGCCCTCGACACCTTATCGAAGGCGGCGGCAGGACCGACGGAGGGGAATTCCATCCAGGTCTTGTAGGTTACACCGGTGACGAGGGGGACGCCGCTGCTTTGGTAGTGCTGCGAACATACGCTGGCTGCTGCGGACGTGAATGAAAGTGCGACAAATGCAAAAGCGCAAATTATCTTACGCAAGGGAATTTCCTCTGTTGACGAATGACTGATGCATACTTCCGTGATTGCTCATGCCGTGGTCACGGCCAAGCTTTGCGACTGACTGTCCCTTGGTTTCCTGCAGCGTTGAAAGGAACTCGTTTCCTTCGCGCCAGGGATTGGGAGCATAACGGGTTTGACAGCTGCGACGATGAATAAAAGACGACCTCATGCGGAC
Organism: Martinezella tropici; assembly: GCF_003287875.1. GTDB lineage: Bacteria > Pseudomonadota > Alphaproteobacteria > Rhizobiales > Rhizobiaceae > Rhizobium > Rhizobium tropici_C. The sequence continues at coordinate 114,248 of NZ_QMKK01000061.1, read as the reverse complement.
CCGCCTATTCGTATACCCCCGCACATAATTGTCACCTTTGAAAAGGAATTGCGGCCCCTGACCAATTTCCATTCCATTTCAGGAAGATAGCAGTAAAATTTTTCCGAGCAACGACAACAGCTCGTTCATCTTGTGCAGCTTCGTCCATAACAAGTGCACGCAGGTTCCAATCTTAGCACGACGATCTACGGTAATCTCCCCTCCCACGGAGGAGCACGAGGTCACCTCGAGCGAGGCCGATCGAGCTTGAATTCCGAGGAAGGCGCCGGCCCTCAGCCGCTACTGCGCCTTATGCCATTTCGAACGCTCGCAGGCCGTGTCATAATCCGAGACCGTCGGTGTGCCGTCTCCAAAGCTGCTCAGCTCCAGCTCCAAGTCACCCTTGCGGTAGTAGTAACTGCAATAGGCCAAACCCGTGCCGGCGCAATCGGTCGTCTCGACGATCCCCATCTTGCGAAGACTGTCGCCGAAAGCATCCGGGTAGGATGGCGGCGGGCTCTGAAATGGCTCCCATCCCTTGGCAATGATTGCCCGTCGGACTTCGGTGATGGGCTTGCCATAGATATTCGGCACCACCGCCTTGCCGTCGCAAACCTGCTCTTCAGACGCCAGCGGTTTCACCTCCACATCCTCACCTTTAAGCTTGATCTCGCCGATAGGCATCTGCACGAGATCACCGTCGAGAATGCGCAGATGGTCGTTGACCGTGGTAATCCTGCCGATCGTCAATTTGCTGTTCTTGTCGGCATAAATCAGAGCCAGCAGGTTCGAACCGTCAAAAAGCGCAATGTTGCCTTGGTCTATGGCGCAGGCAGAACCGGTCGCCTGATCGAACTCGGCCGCGAAGCTGACTGCCTCGTATGGGCCGAGTTTCGCCTCACCGGTCACCCCCCAGCCGAGATCGGAGGCAATCTTGGCGCCGGCGCTTTTCGTCTCGGGCAATACACCGCATGATGGCGCTCCGGAGGTGTCCGAGTCCGGTGCCTCGGGCAGTTTTGCGAGACGGGTGATCTTCAGGCCTGGCACGGCGGATTTCAGGGCAATCCGGTCTTTCCCGCTCGCCGGAGCGGCGAATGAACCCATCGAGGTCAGCAGGGCGAAGATCAGCAGAGCATAGACCGCCGGGAAAATGGAGAAACGTTTGAAGGCAAGCATGGGTGGAGGGTGCCGATCGGTGGAAAAACTCAGTGATGTCTAGTGAAAGGCCAAACATCCTTCAAGGCATGCTGACTAACGGCCGGTTTGCCCATGTCCATTTCGAGTGTACATTCGTACATCTTGTGCTCTCGCAGACGAACTTAGCGATCCGGCACGCCAAAGGGCAAGGTCCAGCCCAAGGGGCCGTTGACCGGCTTCTCGCGGGGGTGGAGGGCAATCGTTCCTGACACTGGATTCGATCGAGAGACGACCTCCAGTGTCTCACCCGGCGTATGGCCGAATTCAGCCTTGAAGAGACGATAAAAGTACTTCTCGTTCGAGAAACCATGTTTCCATGCAAGCTCCGCTATATGGAGTCTTGGCCCGCTCGGATTTGCCAGCATCTGATAGGCCCGGCGCAAACGCTTCCGCTGAATCTGCCGCATGATGCCCCCATTGCCCTCGAACAAATGGTAAAGCTTCGCCCGCGAGACCCCGATATCACGGCAAATCCGGTCCGGCGTCAGATCGGATTCGAGTAAATGGGCATCGAGATAGCGCAAGATGCGGCCAAGCAACAGCTCGCGTATCGGGCCGGCCGCCTCCTGCATCGCATCGGATGCGGACGAAACCGCGGCCATCAGGAGCTGCAGTGTCGATTGCACCACATAGGGGATTTCCTGCGGCCGCAAGCTGGTGAGATTGCGCAGCAGCGAAACGAGATGATCCGTCAGGAGTTGGGCGACGCCAGTTGAAAGCGTATGTCCATGCAGGAGCGCTGTTTGGCTCGGCAGCAGATCCCGCGGAACGGCAAGCGATATGGTACTGTCGGCCTCGACCAGGCAGTCGTTGACCTGGGCGGCATCGAGTATGAACAAGTCGCCGGCCGTCTTGATCGATGAGGCGTCGGTCGATCGATAGGTGAAGCGGCCACTCAGAATTGACGTAAATCGGTAAAAATCATACCCGTCGGTCCGGATGCGCCGCTCGGATCTGAGGACTTCGTAGGCGGCAGACCGGCCTTGGCGAAGCAGCCTTCTGCCGGACAGGATGAGCGGGCCAAGCGCGGCACCGGTCGCCTCCGCGTCGAAGAGGCCAGATTCAAAGTCCTGTAACCTGCAGTCGCAGTGATTGTCCTTTACCCAGAGATGAAACCGATCTTTCTCGGGGAAATTAACGGTCGAAAAATTGTAGACTAAATTGGACGATGTCTGCGCCATGAATGCAATCCCGGCCCCTTTTGGCCTGCAAGCATAGATAGGCGAACCATAGCTTGTGGCAATAGGCTGGTTGGACCGTATTGAGTGTTTATCAGAATTGCCTTTTCTAAATTAGAAAACACAACTTTATTCGAAGCGCGATCGATAAGGAAATCTGCATGAAGCATCTCTACAAGCGCCTCATCGCCCCCCTGCTGGTGAGCCTCGCGCTGGGCGGCACGGCGAACGCGGCGGATCCTTCCTATGATCGTTACAAGTCCTGGCTGATTGCATGCGACAATGGTTTGACCTGCGAAGCCAAGGGTTTCGAGAATGGCGTCATAAGCCGTCCCGACATGCACTTTCATCGCGCCGCTGGCCCTAATGCGCTCACCGAGGTGGCGATTGGAGTCCCGTTTCCGGTCGGCTTGAACGATTTTCGCGCCGATGGCGTATCCTTGCATTTTGGATCGGCATGGCAGCTCAGTCGCGATGAAAATCTCACAACGATCTCGACCAGCAATCCCCAAGCGGTCATGGAGCTGCTTTCGGCTTTACGCAATGCCGCCCAACTGGAAGTTGGGGCCGATAAAGCCGTGATCCCGCTCGATGGCATGGTCGCTGCTCTGTTGCATATGGACGATCGTCAAGGCCGCCTCGGCAATGTGACCGCTTTGATCAAGCGAGGCGCCGCTCCTGCATCAAGCGTGGCAGCCGCTCCTGCCTTGCCCATCGTCGCGCGTCGAAAGATTGATATCGCTTTATCCGATGTGGAAAAACAGCGGCTTATCCTGCAAGCAAGAAATTCCGGCAAGGCCGTGTTTAAGGCGGAAGAATGCGAGGGCACCGCATCAGGGGAAGATCTAATGGAGGAAGCTTACCCGCTCGACGCCGATCACGCCCTTGTATTCATTCCCTGCATCATGGGCGCTTATCAAGGATCGTCGCTGGCTTTCATCGTGCCACGGAACGGAAATGGTGCTCCCATTCCGTTTCAGCCGAAACTTCCTCTCGGCGGTGACGGAACCGAACTGAAAATACTGACGGAACCGGGCTTTGACATGAATACCGGATCATTGCAGATGGCAGGCAGGGGGCGCGCGGTCGGCGATTGTGGGCTTACCGCCGAATGGGTATGGGATGGCGCGCGGTTTCAGCTGGCGGCGGTATCCTATCAGGGGACCTGCGGCGGCAGTCAACTCGGAGATTGGCCGATTCTGTTTCGGACGAGGTGAAAGGTAATACTCTTCCCTCTGATCTGATGCCCTGCCCCGGTGAAAAGTCGCATGGTGCACGATTGTCCGAGATAGGTGTACCTGCGTTTGGATTTTGCGAACCGGCTGGAGGAAGATCACCGCAGGCGTTAGCTACGAGCTGCCGCTCGGGGGACGACCCATGCCAAACCGAGCCTTCGTGCGCTAGCACATTGCTGTTAAGAGCCTGAGGGATTTATGCGTAGGTTTATACTGTTGCTTGCACTTCTTGGCGTTGCAGATGCCGCCTATGGCAAGGACGTCTATCTCTATGACCTCCTGAAGGACCCGGTTCACGCCCAGTCATGGAAAACCATGCTGTCATCGGCAAAACAGGCGCCGGCCTGGGTCCGCGACGAGAATAGGTTTATTGCGGAACCAGTCAAAACCATATCCGCTGGCTCGACAGATTACTCGCTCAGCATCATCGCCGAACAGCATGCAACCAATGACGGCCAAGCGGCAATCCTCTTCACCATGGATGGGACGCAGGCATGGGCGGAAATCCAGGAAGAGGGAAGCCAAAAGCGCTATTTGGGCAACCCCTCGGCAGCGCAAAAGAATGCGCTCGACAAGGCTCTGGCGGAATAATCACGCCAAAGCACCCACGCGGCGCCACCCTCACTGCCGGAGGGCATCGATCACGATCCTGAAGGCGGGCGAATTCTGCCGCCGGCTCGGATAGCAAAGATAATAGCCGGGAAAGGCCGGCGACCAATCGTCCAGAACCTGAACCAAACGTCCCGATTCGATGGACGCTTGAACCAGATCTTCCGGCAGGTAAGCGATCCCGTATCCGCTCAGGGCTGCATCGATCATCGCGTAAGAGGTATTGAAGGTCAGCTGCCCATCCACGCGCACGCGTAATTCCCTGCCGCCTTTCTCGAACTCCCACGCATAAAGGCCACCCGATCGCGCCTGCCGATGATTGATGCAGATGTGGGAGACAAGCTCCCCTGGATCGTCAGGAACCCCACGCGTGGAAAGGTATTCCGGCGATGCGACGGCGACGAGACGCCAATCGGGACCGATCCTGACGGCGATCATGTCCCTGTCCAGGCTTTCGCCAAGCCGGACGCCTGCATCGAACCTTTCCTCCACGATGTTGCGAAAGCCGTTGTCGATGTTTAGGTCCAGCTTTACGTCCGGATATTCCTTCAAGACAGGACGCAGCTTCGGCCAGACGACGCTGTCGAGAGCATGGTCCGAGAGCGTCATGCGCACGGTGCCGGAAGGTTTATCCCGAAACGCCATGAGTTCGTCTATTTCGGTGTCGATCTCCGCAAGTCGTGGTGCGAGCGACCGGATAAGCCGCTCTCCCACGTCCGTGGGAACGACGCTGCGGGTCGTGCGCGTCAAAAGACGGAGTCCCATGCGAGCCTCCAGGCGCTTGACCGCATGGCTGATTGAGGATTGAGAAGTACCGAGTTTCGCCGCCGCCTTCGTAAAGCTCCGTTCCTCCGCGACCGCCAGGAACCACAGCATCTCGTTGAGGTCTTCGCGCTTCATCTCTTATCTCCGACTCGACAATCGATTAATATCAAAGATTGATAAGTCCGAACAAATTGCAATGACCAGCCATGGGAATGCGCAGTGTCTATCTTGCGGCCATGGCACAGCAATCACTCCCTGATCGCCTGTCGGATAGCATCGTGACGCTGGCGCCCAGTTACGCCGTCCTCATGGCCGGCCGTGCTCCGCTTGGTGCGGCAATCGGGGCCTCTGGTCGAGGTCGGCAGCCATTGTCATGCGTCTCATGCCATGAATGACAAGGAGCTCACCGCAATGGAGCTTCAAATGAGCGTGAATCCATTCTCTTGAGACTTTGGTCCGAACATCCTTGCGACCCACGTCCCAATCCAACCGACTGAAGCCTGAGAAAAGGAACCGATTGCAATCAGGCCCTGTTTTACCAACAGCTCCGTCAATGACGGACGAATAGCAGGTGAAAGGAGATTCTGATGAAAACCAAAGTACTTAGCATAGCGGCACTCTCGCTTGGCCTGGCCGCCGGATGTGCCTTCGCCCAGTCGTCGACCGTCACTGGCGCGGCAGGCGGCGCCGCAACCGGAGCCGTGGTCGGTGGACCTGTCGGAGCTGCCATAGGCGGCGTGGCTGGTGCCATCGTCGGCACGGCCATCGATCCGCCGCCGCAGAAGGTGGTTACCTATGTGCGCGAACAGCCCCTGCCCGATGACGGAGTGGTTGTCCGTGAGCGAGTGGTTGTCGGCCAACCATTGCCGGAAAGGGTCGTCATAAGAACCATTCCGACGAATCCGCGATATGCTTATGCTGTGGTCAACCACGAACGGGTGATCGTTGAACCATCATCGCGCAAGGTCATCCAGATCGTTGAGTGACCAGGCTGGAGAGCGGAAACACGCTCTCCAATCCTCCCTTTGTCGTTGCGCTACCCATCCGGTAGAAACGACTGGTCATGCATGATCATGACGTGAAGAGCAAATTGCCTATCGCCGGATCGAGCAGCGTCCGGGGCGGAAAGCTTCGACCCGGCGATAGAGCCGGCGGGCGGACCGGCTATGACGTGGCGTCAGCGGCGCGGAACCCTCAAAAGGTTAACCCCAGGAACCGCCGATGCCAGACGCGCGGCAATCGATATGCTTATCCTGCAAATCCGCTATGGCAGCGCCTCAGTCGTCGATCTCGGTATCGCTCTGAGACGCGGCGGTGGATTGCCTTTCCAGTGCGTCACGCACTTCTGCGATTTTTCCCGTATCCGTTCCGGCTCCGAGAATGCTCTTTGCCTCGGCAAACGTCTGGTCCGTCACTGGTTTGTTCGACAGCTGCGCCAGCGCCGAACGCAAGGCGCTGTCGCTGAGAGCGGGATCCGTCGGCACCGCCGTCGTTCCATATTGCATCTCGAACTCTGCATATGCCCTCACATAGGCTGAGAGCGCCGCCATCTTGGGGTCCTTCGAATTCAAGTAGGCGTGGTAATCTCTCTTGAGCGAACTCAGGCTGCCTTGGCCGGGCTTCGAGACATGTGTCTTTGCGCTTGCGCTATGGGACTTGGAGTGCTTGTCGGGGTGATGTGCCAACAAGGATGATGAAGTGCCAGAGGCCGTGGCCGTATTCGCGGAAGTGTCGCTGGCATCGTCGTCACCGGACTTTGCGTGGTCGGATTTTCCCTGGCCATGACTGCCGCCATTTCCATTGCCGTTACCGCCACCATTTCCATTGCCGCCGCCATTGCCGCCCTTGGCGAATGCCGTCTGTATGAAGCCGACGGCAGTTCCTCCCATGGGAGCGACCGCCAATACCAGGCCGAGGCTTGCGGTACCGATGATAGAACCGATTTTCATGCGCATTTCCTTCAAAAAAATCCGTTGTCCGGGACAGCGGACAGCAAAATCAATGCGCACTACAATATTGCTGAATTCCGAGGTTTCTACATTGGTGGGACTTATGCCTTGGGCATTAGGACCATGGTCCGATTGATCCCGCCCGATGGTCCCTTAGATTGCATGGGCCGGATAGCGCTACCATCTTCAGATGACGACCCGGCCGGTGCGGACGGGCAACGGTTGACACTCGATCCAGCTGGGATAGCTATAAGGGGTTGGGAGATCAGTGCTGACTATGCCGGTTCTGCGAGCAAATCGTACACACAAGCTATCTCTGGCAGGTCTGATCGAACGCTGGAACTCTCAATCCTTGGCAAGACAGTTCCTGCTTGCCGGCGGCTTCGTCGCGATCTGTGCCATGCTCGTCATCGGCTCCTTCGTTGCGGGCCTGATCGAAAACGCGGTAACGCGCAATTCAGCGGCGACGACAGCCCTTTACGTCGACAGCGTCATCGCCCCGCTTCTGCCCGATATGCAAACCACGCAGGTTCTCGATGATACGGTAACGCGGGCCCTTGACGAGACACTCGGCCAGGGGGCGCTCGGGACACGGCTGTTTTCATTCCGGCTGTGGCGCAGCGACGGGACGATCCTTTATTCCAATGACAAAAATCTTTCCGGCAAGCAGTTTCCGCTCTCGGATAGTCTCAACACCGCTTTCTCCGGCCAAATGGTCGCCAAGTTCAATCGGCTCGACGATGTGGAAAGCGTTGCCGAGCGCAATAGCGGCAAACCGCTGCTGGAAATCTACAATCCGGTGCTGCAGCCCTGGTCGGGCAAGGTCGTCGCCGTTTCCGAGTTTTACGAAGTCGCCTACGACTTCGAGGGGAGCCTGACACAAGCGCGGCTGTTGAGCTGGCTTGTGGTCGCCTTGTTCACACTGACATTCTTCGCGCTTCTCTCGATCATCGTTCTGCGCGGCAGCCGCACCATCGACAATCAGCGCAAGGCGCTCAATGGCCGTATCGGAGAACTGTCGACGCTTCTTCGACAGAACGAGGCATTGCGCGCGCGCGTTCAACGGGCGACACAGCGCTCGGCCGCGCTCAACGAGAGCTATTTGCGCCGCATCGGCGCCGACCTGCATGACGGTCCTGCCCAGTTGGTCGCCTATGCCTCTCTGCGCCTGGATAGCCAGACCCTGACAAATCCCGCCACTGCGCCGGACGAACGCGAGGCGTCGCTGCGCACCATCAAAGCCAGCCTCGACGATGCGATGGCGGAGATCCGAGGCATCTGCGGCGGGTTGATGCTGCCACACATCGAAACGGATAATCTGCCCGGATTATTGGGGCGCGCAATCCGCGCCCATGAGCGGCGCACCGGCGTTACCGTCGCGCTCTCCGTCGGCGCGATACCGGCGGACCTTTCCACCTCGGCGAAGATCTGCATCTATCGCTTTGTACAAGAAGCCTTGAACAACGGCTATCGCCATGCCGGCGGGATCGGACAAAAGGTCGTGCAATCCCTGGAAGACGGCCAGATCGTGATCGAGGTCGCCGATGAAGGGCCGGGATTTGATCCGAAAGATGTCGGCCCGCAAAAACTCGGCCTCGCCGGCCTCAGGGACCGGGTCGAGAGCCTTGGCGGCACGTTTCAGCTTTTATCGTCGAACCGTGGAACAACCGTTCGAATGTCTTTGAACATCGAGGAAATGGAACAGGCATGACAGCTCCGATCAGCTTGGCAGTCATCGATGACCACCCGCTTTTCAGGGAAGGTGTTATCCGAAGTCTGACTGAAATGGATGGATTTAGCGTCGTCGGCGAAGGAAGCAGCCGAGAGGACGCGTTGCGGATTGCGGCGGAGTGCCGGCCGGACATCCTGCTGCTCGACATCTCCATGCCGGGAGGAGGGCTGGACGCCATTCCTCTCATACTCGCCCAGATACCGAACCAGAAGATCGTGATGCTGACGGTCTCCGAGGCAAGCGACGACGTGATGGCGGCGCTCAAGAGCGGTGCGAAAGGCTATGTGCTGAAGGGCGTTGGATCCAGGATGCTAGCCGATATCATTCGCAGCATCGCCGCCGGCGACAGCTATGTCGCACCGACGCTATCGGCTCGCCTGATTTCGGAAACCGGATCGAGCGCTCAAATAAATCCCTTCAACACGCTGACGGATCGGGAACGGGAGGTGCTGGAATTGGCCTCAGCCGGATTGAGCAACAAACATATCGGCCTGAAGCTCGATCTGCACGAGAAAACCATCAAGCATCACATGACCCAGATCTTCACCAAGCTTGAGGTGAGCAATAGAACGGAAGCGGCGATGGCGTTCCGGGACGAGCTTGAAAGGCGCCGTCAGTGAAGGAAGGACTTGAGCCGCTGCTCATCGGCGATCGTGGCATTGCGGTTGACGATTGTGCGGCCCTTTGAATCCTGCATCACATAACGTCCACTCTGTATCTTTTCGCTCATGCCATCCTTGTGGCGAACGGTAATCGCGCCGTTGCCCGTGTCGGTGGACTGCTCGGCATCGACCTGGCTTTGCGTCGCGCTCTTGGCACTGGATGACTGGCCCTTGTCATTTCCTTTCCCATTGCCATTGCCGTTACCGCCGCCGTTACCTCCATTGCCGCTGTTGCCGCCGCCGTTTCCATTACCTCCGCCGTTTCCGTTACCTCCGCCATTGCCTCCACCATTGCCACCGCCATTGCCGTTCCCGCCCTTGGCCTCCGCCATCTGCTGCGCAAATATCGCCGAACCGCCATGGATTTTGACGGTGTAAGGGAGCGCGGCGCTGACGAAAGTCAGCAACAAGCATGGCAAGGCAGCAATAAGCTTTCGACGCAATGACACCAGTAGCCTCCTGAGGCTTGAAGTCGTTCAAGCGACGGGCGGCCATCGTCCCCTGGCGCGAAAGCGCCGCCCTCTATCGCCGATTGGCAAGTTCCGATCTCCATATCAGATCGTCGCAACACCGCGAGCGGTCAAGTTCTATCACGCGGGACAAAGCCCGGCTTGGACTTCAGCAATCGCGTCAGGGACCTTTTGCCGACGTGGGATCAGACCAACGTCGGAGAAGAAGACCGACCGAAGCCCAATTGTGTGGTTGCATTATTGAAAGCAATTTTCCCCGGCCGATATGACTGCGCTCGCCGGGACTCTATCGACGCGGATGCGGTGGTCGGGACCCAATAACGTCTCTTAAAAATTGGCACACGCGATGCGGCAGCACCTACGCGAACGGTCCGATGGGGGAGTATTATGACCCAGCAATGGAGGATATTTCTGGCCCGTTTAACCCCGCCAGGCGCAATATTGGATTTCTCGGCCGCCGAATTTGCCATCGAGGTTGCCGTCAATCTTCGTTATTGCCTGAAACTCGTCCAACCGACGCCGGAATGCATTGATCTGGCCGAGCTCGTGCTGCTGCGCGCGCAGAGGTATGGCGAGGCCAGAATAGGAGATAAATCGCTGTTGTTCGCGGAGGCGGAAGATGCCCTTGCCCAGGCAACAAGGCTGCTCGAGATCGAACTCGAATATTGCTCGACACGGAGCATGAAAAGCAGTTGCGATCAAGCCGCCTGAGATTTTCGTCAAACCATGCCATGTCGCGCCAAGACCCTATCCGCGTGATCGCAAGGCTGCAGTCAAAGGAAGCCTGCTTGCAACGGTTGCCGGCAAGGCGCCGCCCAGAATGCCGATCGCAAGTCCGAGCAGACCGGCCGTCGCCATGACATCGCCGGTCACGGAGAGCTGGAACGCCATACGCGCGCCATTCGTCCCAACCGTACTTGCCTGCCAGCCATTGAAGGCCAGCCACGAAGCCAGCAGTCCGACCGCCACACCAAGGGCGGCAAGCATGACTGCCTCCATCCATGTGCCGAGAAACGCGGATATCCGGCTGAAGCCGAGCGCTCGAACCGTGGCGATCTCGACGGTACGGTCCGACACGGAATTCATCATCGTATTGAGCGCACCGGCGGTCGCTCCAACGGCCATCAACAGCGCAAGCGGCCAGCCGAACAGCCGGATGAGACTGGCCGTGCGGGCCGATTGCGCCGTATAGAGGTCGGCTTCGACAACAGCGCGAAGCGGCGTGGTCCTGATCGTGTCGAGCTTGGCCTGAAGTCGTGGCAACAAGGCGGGATTGGACAGCCGCAAGCGCAGGCTCTGGACCTGCCCCTGCCGGTCGAAGGCCGATCGAACCGCGTCGAGGTCGGCCCAGATCTCGGACTCGAAGGCACTGCCTCGCGCCGAGAACAAGCCGACCACCGTCCAGCCGACCGTGCCGAGCCGCAAGGTACTGCCGATCGATATTCCGAACTGCTGCGCGAGACGGTCCCCGACGACGATCTCGCGCGAGCCGGGTGTGAACAGGCGGCCGGCCGACAAGGCGATATGGTCACGGATGGAGGGACCGGACTGATCCATGCCGCGAAGAGCGAAGGTCCGGCCCTCTTCCGACCTGTTCGATTTGGTATCGACGGCAACGACGATTTCACGCGAGAAAATCGGCATGCCGTTGGCGTCTCGCGCCACGCCGATATCGTCGTTCATTGCGCCCAGGGTGCAAATGACCGAGGCGGGTACATCGGAGCCGGTCTCCTGGTTGGTGCCGCCACCCAGGACGACCGCAACGGAGGCGGAGCCGGCACTTTGCAGGGCCGTCTCGAAACCTCTTGCCATGGCCAGGAAGCCCGCGAGAACGCAGACGACGAGCGCCACGGAAAGAACCATCGAGGCGGAAATGGAGATGCGTCGCGGCAGGCTGAACAGATTTGCCCTGATCATGACGAATGCTTGCCTGGCATTGGAGGACATGTATCTACCTCGTTCTGAATGCGGAAATGATCGGGATCCTGAGCGCGTTGAGCGCCGGAAGGGCACCGGTTACGAGCGCAAGCAGGGTGACGATCGCCAGGGCTCTTGCAAAAATCGCATGGGAAAAGACGAGGCCGATCGCAGGTCCCGTGATGACCGTTGCAAGCAGTGCAAATAGCAGGCCGATGGTGCCGCCGACCACGAATATGAAGAATGTTTCACCGAGGATCAGCGCCATGATCCAGGAGCCGGAAAAGCCCAGGGTTTTCAAAACGCCGATCTCGAAGGTGCGCTCGCGAATGGCAAAGACCATGGTGTTGCCGACGATCATCAGCAGTGTGACGAATGCCGCCCCGACGACCATGTTCACGATCAATCCGATATCGGCATATTGGCGCAGAAAGGCCTCGAGGAACTGCTTTTCCGACCTGGTCTGTGTCGGCGCCGCCGAATTGGCGAACAGCTGATCGATCCCGGAGGCGAGCTCTGCGGCCGATACACCCGGCTGCGGTCGGATGATGAAGGCGTCGACCGTGTCCTTGTTGCGGGCTCTGAGCGCATTGACATAGTCGTATTGGGCAACGACGAAATAGGTGTCGGTCGAGGCGTTCTCGCCATTGAAGATACCGGCGATTTCAAAGGACCAGTCACGGCTGCCATCCTGCTTTGCCATGTCGAAGCTGGTGACAGTGATCTTCTGGCCGACGGTCCAGCCTTGCGCCTCGGCAAGCGCCCGGCCGACGAGGACGGTGCTGCGGTCCCTGGCGAGCACGCTGATCAGATCCGGCGTTAGCCCGAGCTCCTTGCCGTTCGAACTGTAAAGCCGCGCGGGATTGGCGGCACTCACAGCGATGATGTTCTTTTCGACCGTCGCAAAGCCACGCAAACGCGACATATAGCCGACGGCGGCTACACCTAGCTCGGCGCCGATCCGGTTCAGGTAGGAAATCGGCAGCGGCTGGGCGCGGCCAGCCGCGCTCATGACCCCGAGGATGTCGTCGCTCGCCGCCGACGAGCCCTGGCTACCGTCGATGAAGCTCGTCGTCAGGCCGTAGATGAGAAAGGCGGTGGCGACACTTATCATCAGCAATATCGTGCGCAAAGGCTTTCGCCAGGCGCTCTTTTGCACGAGATCGAGGAATGTCATGCGTCGGCCCTCCGCTCTTCGACGAACCTGCCCTTGTCGAGATGAAGCGTTCGGCCGGCATAACTTGCGGCCTGCGGGTCGTGGGTCACCATGATGATGGTCTTGCCGAGCTCGCGGTTCAGAAAGCGCAGCATTTCCAGCACCTCGTCCGCCGACCGGCGGTCGAGGTCGCCCGTGGGCTCGTCGCAGAGCAGCAATGCCGGGTCCGCGACGATGGCGCGCGCGATGCCGACACGCTGCTGCTGGCCGCCCGACATCAGCTTCGGATACTGCTTCTGGCGACCCGAAAGTCCCACCAGATCCAGGACCTTGTCGACGCGGACCCGGCGCTCCCTTGATGAGAGCGGCTTCAAGAGAAGCGGCAGTTCGATGTTCTCGGCCGCGTTCAGCATCGGCAGGAGATTATAGAACTGGAAAACGATCCCCATGTTATGGGCGCGCCAGGACGAACGGGCTGCCTCTCCCATTTGGTCGAGATTGCTGACCCCGATGCGCAGGCGGCCCTGATCCGGCCTGTCTATGCCCGACAGCATGTTAAGCAGCGTCGATTTCCCGGATCCGGAAGGCCCCATGATCGCGACGAATTCGCCTTGTGCTATCTCAAGATTGAGATCGGCAAAAATCGGGATGGTCTCGGTCCCGATCCTGTATCCCTTCTTGACATTGTTGAGCACGATATACGGCTCGTTGCTTGTCGAAGCAGTCATCGAGAAGTGTCTCCTGGCTGTTGTGCTGGAATGGTCGAAATTCGAATGCGGGCGGCCATGTTGGGCATGGTGCCGTCAGGTGGATCGAGGAGCGCCAGGCGCAGCGTGATCGTGCCCTTTTCCGCCGAAGCGATCGGCCAAACCTGCAGGATCTCGATCATGAAGGGCTTATCCGGAAAGCCGTCGAGGACGGCCTCGCCGCGAAGGCCCGGACGAAGCTCGCCGATATTGGTTTCGGCGACGTCGGCGTCGATCACCATGCTTTTGGTATCGGTAATCGTCAGCAGGCTTTCATTTTCCTTGAGACCGTCCACCCGGGCCAGAACCCGGCCACCGACACGGGCGTCGAGCCGCGTCACCGTACCCGAAATCGGGGCTCTAACGGTCAACGCGTCGACATGCTCCTGCGCGATCTTCACGCCGAGTTGCGTTCTGGCATAAGCTTGGCGCGCCTGATCGACTGCATTCAACGCCGCATCCCTTGCGGTTTGCGCCTCCTCAACGGTCTGGACGGAGACAGCGTTCTTTGCTGAAAGCGCCGCATTGCGCTGCAGCGAGCTCTCGGCCTGCTTGAGCGCTAGGATCTTGCCGTCAAGGACAAGCTTGGCGGCATCGCGATCAGCCCTCGCTTGCTCGAGTGAGAAGTCAGCGCTGATATCGCCGATCCCAACGAGAACCTGCCCGGCTTCGACGCGATCGCCGACGCGCACACCCACCGATGCGATCTCTCCCTCGTATTTGGAAAAGACCGTCACGATACGCGGCGCGACGACAAACCCGGACCCGGTTATCTCCGGCGCGGATGCCGGTCTCAGCGAATTGGCTGAAGGGATGGGCGAGCCAATACCGGACGCCGCCTGGGTGGTTGGCGTCGTGATCGCCGGCGGCGGCTGGAGGGCGGTTTTGAGGCGTGGCGCGATATCCGGCCAGAAGAATGCGACCGCACCGACGCCAAGGGCGAGCAGAACACTCGAGAGGAAAAGTCGCCGGCTTTTCCTGACCGGCGGCTCCGCTGTTTGGAACGAAGGCTCAAGGGATAATGACCTGAGCGTTTCGGCGAGTTTGCAATTTTGTTCGGTGTTCGTGTTCATGCCGCCAGCATGAACGAGACGCCCGAAAACTCGACCTCAAACGCGTTCCAGATCGTACTCGATCGCGATCTGGTACTTTTTCCCCCTAGGCGGCGGCCAGGGTCTTCTTCCGCCACTCCAGAGGCGTGACCTCGGTCACGCGCCGAAACTCGCGATTGAAATTGGACTTCGTCTGAAACCCGACTGCATACATGATCTCGATGACCGACTTCTCGGTTTCGGTCAGCAGCTTGCAGGCGGCGGCGATACGAAACTCGTTGACATATTGCGAGACGTTTTTCCCCGTGGCCCGATTGATCGCTTCGGAAATCTGACGCGCCGAGAGGCCGGCCTTGCGCGCCAGTCTGTTCAAGGTCAGATCGTGATCCTCGTAGAGCCGCCTCTCCGACATCAGCGCTTGAACGGCAGCCATCGTCTCGATATCGCCCGCATCCGCTTTTGAAGCTTCGGCGATCTCAGGCGCTTCCTTTGCCGCGCCGCTGCGGCTGGCAGCCGCGGCCGCGGCCGACAAGATGATGAGCGCCACCAGGTTCCCACCGACAATGAGGGCCGGCGTGTACTGACCATGCGCCCACATAAAATCGAGGGCCACGACCGTATCAAGCGCCGCAGAAAGAAGCAGCGAAGCGGCCGCCAACAGGATCGCATGATAGGCAGGCCTGGCTTCGTCGAGCGCGGCAAGGCGAAGGGCGTCCATTCCCGGTCGCATCAGGCGCAATATGGCGATCGCATAACCGATAAAGGTAAGAACGAGGACGATATCGATCGCGTCGCGCCAGACGATCATCGATATCAGAACAAGAACCGCGGGCAGACAATGGATGCCGATGCGCAGGAAAGGCGGTCTCACGCTCTTCTTGACCAGCTGAAACACGCCCGCATAGACCAGCGGCGGCATGGTGGCCGCAACCAAAGGGGCCGCATACATGACGGCCTGGATCCCGTACCCCCATCGCAAACCGGACAACACGGACTGAAAAGCACTGACCAGGATAAGGGTCAGAAAGGGCAGATTGGCCGGCCGTTCGTCATCCCGCCCGGCCACCATGGCAAACAACACGAGCAGCACGATGGCGACCGCGAAAGGAAATGGAATAAAAAGCATGACGGTCACCCTCGGCAGCTCGAAAGCAATAGAATGAAATCATGTCAGCAACTGCCGCCTCGCACGACCTCGATCGCGTTTCAGTACCGTGTCATTGCCATAGATTGACGCCCGCTGCCGGTCAAGCGCGGGCGCCCCGTATACCAAACTCGGGGCTATCGGAGAATTCTCGCGAGCGCGGCTAGCGTCCAGGGCAGCCATTGCTCCAGACGCTCAGTTGGGAGTTTGGTTTTCTGATCCTCACGGAAACCTCGGTCTACTTGGAACCGCATGGCGCGGCGCAGTGGAGATGCCGCTATGCGTAATAGGCGCGCTCGAGGTCCGCGATGACGATCTTTTTCATTTTGTACATGGCCTGCAGCACGCGCGTCGCCTTGCTTCTGTCGGCATCGGCGATCATTTCCAGAAGGATCGTCGGCGTGACCTGCCAATAGACGCCGAATTTGTCGGTTAGCCATCCGCACGGCTTTTCCTCGCCGCCGCCGGCCGTAAGCGCATTCCAATAATAGTCAGTTTCCGCCTGGTCGGCCGTTTCGATCTGGAAGGAGAATGCTTCATTGTAGGGTACGTGAGAATTGGCATTGAGGGCAGCGATTGGCAGTCCGGCCAATTCAAACCGAACCCTCGACAATTCAGGATCCGGAAGGTCGATTCGCCCCTGGAGTTTCGAGTCCCTGAACACCGACATGTAAAACGCCATGGCCTCTTCGGCCTGCGCCTTGAACCAGAGATGGGGATAGATTTTCATGGCAACGCTCCCTCACTGACAGTTGCACGCCGACACAGGGCCACCATCGGCCCGGATCAGCGACCCGTCCCAATCTCGCTCAAAGCCGATATCGCGCAGACGATGGGCCGAAAAACGGGTGACGAGGCGCATCGCCCACATATGCTGGACATGGGCAACCAGGCAGGCCGTTCGCCGCGCGATCATGGTGAGCGCGGATTTGATTGCCGCGATGGGCAAGCCGATGGAGGCGGGAGCCGCGCGATCGACCATCTCAGTATATGCATGAATAACACTCACAGTAACCTCCTGTTTGAATTGCATTGGCAACGAACGCCACGCTTAAAAAGCGATGCTGATAGCCAAAGATTGCCCTCCAGGTGGCTGGACGACAACCGAATATTCGTGCAGGATATGTGAGTTTCACTCACAGGTAATCGATGCCGCGCCAGCTTCCACCCTTGACAACTCTTCCGGCTTTTGACGCTGCGGCTCGCCATTTGAGCTTTACGAAAGCAGCCGTGGAGCTGAATGTGACCCATGGGGCGATCAGCCGCGCCATCCGGAACTTGGAGGAAAGGCTCGGTACCCTGCTGTTCGAGCGAGGAACGCGATCCGTCCGGCTGACACCCGCGGGCATCGCTTATGCCGCCGAAATCGGCGCGGCTCTCGATCGAATAGGAATCGCAACCAGCGCCGCTACGGCGCCGAAATCATCAGGCGTGCTCAATGTCAGCACGTCGGACGGGTTTGCCGGAAGATGGCTTGTTCCGCGACTGCATCGGTTTCACCGCGCCAACCGCGACATCGATGTGCGTCTCTCCACCTCGGGAGGGTTCGCGGACTTCCTGAGAGACGGGATCGATATCGCAATCCGCTATGGAGAGGGCGACTATGACGGAGTGGTTTCGGAGATGCTGGCAGAGGAAGATGTCTCTCCTGTCTGCAGTCCGGAGCTGCTTGAAGGCGAGCATCCTCTCTGCTCGCCCGCTGATTTGAGATATCATAGGCTTATTCACGACAACTTCCGCATTGATTGGGCCACCTGGCTCAAGGCCGCTGGATTGGACGATATCAATCCCGATAGTGGCGTCCGATTCGACTCGGCCGCCTATGCGGTCCAAGCCGCCGTCCAGGGCGAAGGGGTATTGCTGGGCAGGAGTGCGCTGGTCTCGAACGATCTCGCAGCCGGGCGCTTGGTGCGCCCCTTCGATCTCGCGCTTAAATCGCGGTGGAATTATTATGTCGTCTATCCTGAAGGCGCCATGCGGCTGAAAAAGGTCAGATCCTTCCGCGACTGGCTATTTAGCGAAATGACGTCGGCCACCGGGCCTTGACGGGGCGTCTGCCATGCCAAGGTGTTGGCCAGCAGCGTTCGTGGATGCCTAACCACATTTAATGCCAATGCGGGCTAGTTTTTCCAATCATTCCGATCCGGATCGGGATGCATCCTCTTGTTGTCTGACTTCTTTCAGCAGTTTTTCCCGCGGATCGTCGGAAAGTTTATTCCTGGTCGCCTTGATCTTCTCGTCGGCGACATCGACAGGCCTTCCGCTGTCATCGGGAAAACCCTCGGCCGTCTGGCCGATCGAGGCATCCTTTGGCCGATCATTCAAACCGGTGGTGAGCTTTTTGTCTGCCATATCGAATCTCCTTTTCCTGAAAACTCCTCGGCCGATGTTTTGTGCCGATGCGTCGATAAGACGTGCAGAAAAATGACAGATGTTTCGATGGCGCGGCCCGATCACCGTGCTCATGCAGCGAAGCGACGCGCAAGTTCACCCATTTGATCAGGAACATTCGCGGTTCACGACAGTTGGGAATTTTTAGAGATCAATGGAGGTCGCTATGAAAAGATTGCTCGCTGTTATGAGTGCGGCACTCTTCGCATCCGGAACGGTTTTTGCTCAAAGCAGTGTGGTTGTAACTCCGGACAGCTCCGACACCAGCGGATCAACCGTGGTTGTTCCCGGAGATGTCACGACATACGTGACAGGACAAGAGGTCCCATCAGTAACTTACGAAGGCGATATCGCAGTTGGTAGCGCGTTGCCGAGTTCCGTCGAGGTATATCCTGTGCCAAGCAATAGTGACTATGCCTACACCATCATCAACAAGAAGAGAGTTATCGTAAATCCTCACACTCATAAGATTATCGAAATCGTCAAATGATCGCTCATGTATGCACCTGTTGATTGCGGCGCCTTTTATCGGCAAAATGCGGTCCGGTAGTCGCAGCTGTCAGTCATAGGTATCACCATGCTCGAAAGCGGCAACGGTTGTGGATATCCCTTGCTCTCTGTTTGAGACGTGATCGCGACGCCTTCGACACGGCGACATCGCTGCGCCGTGTCGGCTTCTCGTCGCTCATAACGTGAAGCGAAGGATTTTTATCTATCGCGAAACATCCCACGCAGCCTGGCAAGAATGCCCGGTCGATCGCCTGCAGCAATCAACGCACGAACGCTATGGGCGGCTACCGAGGCATTAATCGTGGCTCCGAAGTGACAATAACAGACGAGCTTATGCAGCTGATTGTGACTCAGCCCGAAGAATTGCTTGATTTCGCCATAGGTGTCGTCATTGAGCCCGGCTGCCCGCAGGACGGGGTCGGCAAATGCCACCGACAGCGGCGAATCGTCAGCGCGCATGATCGCACGCTCTCTGGCGGGCTGAAATTCCGTTTCATGCAACGTCGAGAGTGCTTGTTGCCCGCGGCGTTCGAGGAGCTCCGCCCACCGCTCAAGGCGGTCGCGGCGCGTCGCAGGCAGCGCGTGCCGATATTCGAGGTTAACGTTGGCGCGGGTCCGAATTTCTTGAAGGGCATGGTGTTTCATCGAAGGCTCCTTTCGGACGATATCCGTCCATTCGCGACATTCCAAGTTTGAGAGGGGTTCCGACGAGATCATTCGATCCGGTTTGTGCCCGAGGTGGACAAGCGTTCTTGAACGGCGGATGCGATGCAGTCTCGGCATTCGCCAGCCACGAATCGACCAATTGCTTTCCGGCACTGGTGAGCTCCTGAAGTTCAGCACGATACATGTCCCCGAAACTTCCGATCTGCATCGCGGTAGTCCCTATCATCCGATCGGATCGGAGATCGGAATCCCAGTGGTTCCTAACCGCAGCGATGACCAAATGTTCCGATCAAATTCCAGATCCCTTCAAAATCGTTCGACCAAACCCGCGCGATCCAACTCGGTGGGACTTTCGTTCAAAGATCTTCACAGCTATCGCCGTGGCCAGTCCTCCGAACCGAACTTATCGTTGATGGCGTTCTCCTCGTCGCAGGTCAAAAAAACGCGCAATCACAGGGGCTTGCACCATCTCGCCCGCGCGATTTTCTCTCACCCGCACGAGCCATCATCTAGATTTTGACGTCCGCAACTGCCGACTGCCTATTTGGGTCGAGTGCGACCTACCAACAGAAGGAACATTTCTCCGCTCCAACGGTTAGAAGGCAGCAGAGGAACATGGTGATGATGCAGAATGACGAAGAAAAGGATCGGGATAGAAATGACCCGATCGTATCTCCGAGCGATAGTCCCTCGCAGAAAAGGAGCAAACGGCGAGCCGGATATTTTATCGTGATCGGGTTTTGCATCATTGCCTTACTGGTTCTCGTCGAATGGTTATTGAATGGCACGATCATGCTCTCGAACGCGCATTGAGCCCGAGGCGCAAGAGAGGCGTTTTAGCATTCACCGCAAGGTGTTTGGCTACAAAAGACGAAACGCGGTGGTGCCGAAATCCGTCAGAAACTCAGAAACAATGAGGTATAGCGATGGTTGGACAAAAAACCCACCAGCAGCAAATACATGTCATCGAAAAGCGGGAAGACACCTCCAATGCGGGAGATGATTTCAATGCCGGCCTGGATTTGAAGAAATCCCCCGAAGAGCGCAGGAGAGAAGCTGAAAGCACGCGACTGCGTTCGAGCCCCGAGATTCAAACTGAAGACCGCGCGATGTTGCGAGGCGTCAATCAAAGAAGCGGACAACACAAGAAACATAAGTAATACGTTCAACGTGCTGTCGGAGTGTGAGGCGCCCACATAATCTAGAAAGCGAACAGCGAACCCAACTGTTCAAACCACATCGGGTAGAAACGGTCCGCGTCATCCAGACAACCATGCATGATGGAATGCTTGATCAGCGTGAGTGCACAGGGTTCCAACCATTATCACGTGTCGTGAAGTTGGTTTATGGCGGAAGATAGAACCCCACACGCGCTTACATGCCGGCCTTGGAACCGGTCTCAGCCGCGATACTTGCCCTCGTTCATTTCACGCGGATCATAATTGAGATCCCAATCTTTCTCTGGTTTTGTTGTGCCGGGAGGCTTTTTGTTGACGGTCGCGTCGTCGGACCCCGTGATGACAGTCGGCTTGGCGCTTGCCACACCGTTATTGCGGCTGCTTTTCAGCAGTCTTCGGGATTGACCCTTTGCATCCTGCGCGGGATCGCCCCTACTCTTTTCACCTGGATTGTTCGACTTAGGCATGGCGGTATTCCCATCATTCATTGCCATATCAGGCCTGCATGTTCATCGTTTTTCCGGTATCTCGATCCTCCGCCAAACAACCCACGTGCTGCAATGTTCCCGGGCACTTTATGATCCTCTTTTGTCATCAGATCGGTCTACGGCGCAAATGCCAGGTGGTTTCTCCGCCATATAATGACGGGCGCTGCATCGCAGCAGATATACTTCCGGCTCTGGATTTTCCAGCATCGTAAAACCTGCGCTACGTAGCATCGCCTCGGTCGCCGCCTTGTTCGGTATGAACCAGTTTGTCGGATCCCCGGCGTAGCGGTTTTCGACGAAGAACAATTTTGGATAATCGGGGCGGTTGAAAATCTCCCGCTCCGCGAAGTCGTAATCGTCTTTCAGCTCCGGTGTTTCGTCCACGCCTCGCTGCATGCATTGAAACAGCATCAGGTCTTTGACGACATGCTCACGAAGCAGATCAAGAGCCAATAGCGGGTGACGCAAATGGTAGAGGACGCCCATGAAAAGGACGAGGTCAAACTTCTCGTGCAATTGCGCGACCTCGTATACGGACATTTGCCTGAAGTCGATATCCACCTCGGCCTGCGTTGCCGCGAAGACGGCTTGCCGCAGATAATGCGGATCCGTATCGATTGCCACCACACGATCCGCATTGCGCCGTTTCATTTCCAGCGAGTAAAACCCGGCATTGCAGCCGATATCGAGAACAGTTCTGCCTGTCAGATCCCGAGGAATGACATCCTTGAAGCGACGCCACTTGAAACTTGGATAGTCCCCGAGAAAATGATCGGGAGCTGTTTCGACACCCTTTATGCGCAGGTTATGAAACCATGGCGCCAGTTCGATAATCCGACGCTGCAACTCCTCTTGGTTTTGCATGGTCACGCTCCGAGTGAAATGCCCGTCGGACGCCGGATCGGCGTAGCCTTGCGGTTTGTCCGTCGGACAAATTGTGGTTCGTGAAGCACTTGGCGAAACCAGGCAATGGTATATTCCAAGCCTTCCGCGAGATGGACCTTCGGTTCCCAGGACAGGAGCTGCTTTGCCCTGAGTATATCAGGCCGTCGACGCTGCGGGTCATCGGTAGGCAACGGCCGGTAAACGATGCTTGAGCTCGTGGGCACCATCTTCAGGATCATTTGCGCAAGCTCGTGAACCATGAACTCCCCGGGATTGCCGAGATTGATGGGCAAGCCGGCGTTTGGCTGCACATTCATCGAGCGGATCAGCCCGTCCACCAGATCGGACACATAGCAGAAGGATCTGGTCTGGTCGCCGTCTCCATAGATTGTCAATGGTTCATGTTGCAGCGCCTGGACGATGAAATTGGAAACGATGCGGCCGTCGTTCGGCTGCATGCGAGGGCCGTATGTATTAAAGATGCGCACCACGCGGGCGTCGACACAGCCCGTGCGCACACTGTCGAAACAAAGCGCCTCTGCTGCGCGCTTCCCTTCGTCGTAACATGCACGCGGCCCGATGCAGTTGACGTGACCCCAATAATCTTCCTGCTGAGGATGCTCTTGCGGATCACCGTAAACCTCGCTCGTGGAGGCCTGCAGGAAAGAGGCAGCATGGTGCTCGGCAAGCTTGAGCAGATTGCCGGTTCCGGCCACGCTGGTCATCATCGTGTGAATAGGGTCAGCCTGATAGAAGGCAGGAGACGCAGGACATGCCAGGTTGTAGATCTGGTGAAGCGGCTCGGCAACCTGCAGCTCCTCGCATATGTCATGCTCGATGAGCGTGAAATCGGGATGATTTTGCAAGGCCTTGATATTATCGGGGGTACTGGTCAGAAAGCTGTCAACGCAAATGACCTTATGGCCTCCGGCGATCAACGCATCGCAAAGGTGAGAGCCGACAAAACCGGCGCCTCCAGCGACGAGAATATTCTTTTTGATTACCTGCCGCATGCAATTTCTCCTCTGGGTTGCTACACGAAAGCACGTCGCCCTGCTCGATTTTCCGGCAGACTCTCTGACAGCATGTTCACCAGTTGCCGGGCGCGAACACGGCCGGTGTGCTCGCCATGAACGATGCGATGCGCGAGATTGGCTATTCCGCGCCTCGCTTCCTCTGAAACGCCGGTCAGCGCACCGACCACGTCTGCGGTGTCATGCGCGATCAAGATGGAGCGATCCTGCGGGAAAAGCTCATCGAGGCCGCGCCAGAAATCGCTAATGATCGGCGTGCCGCAGGCAGCAGCCTCGAAAAGACGCACGCTGGGCGACCAACCCGCCTCGATCATATCGGATCGCGTGATGTTGAGCGTGAATCTTTGCCGGCTGTAGAAGGACGGATGATCGGTGGGCGCAAGATGTTCGATGCGGGTTACATTCTCGGGCCAGTCGATATCAGTGGGAAATTGCGACCCGGCGACGACAAACCGCAAATGCGGCAACTGCCGTGCCGGCTCTATCAAGAGCATCTGCAGTTTCTCCTGCCGGTCGGGACTGTAGGTGCCAAGATAGCCGAGATCCCAATAGGGCGTTTCGCCTGTATTCCTGTAACGCCGCTCGTCCACAGAGCAATAGAGAGCTTCGGCACGCGAGACGCCGAACTCTGTCATCAGCCGGTCGAGGACGCCTCCTCCCGAAAAAGACAGATAGATATCGAACAGCGCCATCTGACGTCCGGCAATGTATTCCTGGTCGCCCTGTCCGAGTTTTGCAAGCGTGACGGGCGTGTCGATGTCGTAAAAGCACAGGAGCGAAGGATCTAAGGCGGCAACAGTATCGATCACTGCTACTCCATCCGGCACATAGGAGCCGATGATGACGGCATCAGCGGCGGTCAATCGCTGACTGAAACGATTTTTGAGCTCATCGATCCCGTCATAGTAAGAAAGTTCGCAGAACTCCGGATCGAGAAGATCCCGTTGGGCAGCATACCAGGGGACGTCCCGCTCCAGGAAAAGAACATTGTGGCCCTCGGCATGGAGACCTCTGATCAAGGAGCGGTACGTCGTGGCGTGACCATTGCCCCAGGAAGAGGACAAGGTGAGGCCGAGAACGACGATGTCGAGGGCACGGCTCATTCGGCAGCCTCCTTGCTTGCGAAACGAGACCGCAAGAGTTGATCGACTTCGACGGCTCGATGCCGGTAAGTGTGCTCGCCAAGCACCTTCGCAAGCGCCCTCCGGCCGACCGCTGCCGCATGCTCCGCCGTCAGACCGGACAGGATTTCGCGCACGTCCTGACCGTCGCGCGCGACGAACACCTCCTCGTTCGACGTCAGAAAATGGTCAATTCCTTCCCAATAATCTGTAATCAGGCAGGCACCGGCGCCCGCTGCTTCGAACACCCGCGTGGCAGGTGAAAAGCCGTTGTCGGCCATGCTCTCGCGCGAGATGTTGAGCACTGCTCTCGGCGTCACGTTGAAGGCATTGTGATCGCGGGTGGGCACGTGCCCGATATAGCGGACATTGCCCGGCATCGGCTTGTCGTCCCAGCCCGCGCCACCCAGGAGGAAGCGGTGCGTGGGCATGGCTGCGGCCGGTTCGAGAAAAAAACTTTCGACGCGGCGCTCTCGATCAGGCAGACGGTTGCCAAGAAAGCCTAGGGCGGCCTCGAAACGATGATCGGCGATGACGGGATGATGGGTCTGCGGATCGAGCGCATTGTAGATGGGAATGCATGCGGTCGCCCCCAGCAGAAGGTATTGTTTTACGACGGGTTCCCCGCCGCCATAGGTCAAAACGAGATCAAGGCTCCCAAGGGCTTGGCGAAGCGGATGTTCCGCGGAGGTCCGCATTTCGGCAAGGGTCGCCGGCGCGTCCACATCCCAGAAAATTTTCAGCGCTTCCGGGCGCGCAGCCGTCATGACCTCCCGCAAAAGCAGATCGTCCTCGAAGCCGACGCCGCTCGTCTTGATGACAACATCGGCAAGGGCCGCCTCGACCGCAACCTTCCTCAGGGCGGCGATCGTCCCATCATAGACGACGACCTCGCACCACTCGGGCGGGTCGATATCCCGGTGCTCTTGGCGCTGATAGACATCCGGCTCGTAGAAAGTGATGCGGTAACCCCTCGCCGCCAATGCTTTCAGCAAGCCGCGATAATAGGTCGCCGCACCGTTCCAATAAGCCGAAAGGAGGCTCGAGCCGTAGAACGCGATCTTCATTCCGCAACCTCCTGCCGACCCGTTGCATTGCCCTGATCCAGAATTTTCAGAAGTTCATCCACGCGATGGCTGCAGGTATGCCGCGTGCGAATGCGCTCCAGGCCAGATGCAATCAGCGCATCGGCGAGCGCCTGGTCCGAAAGGACATCACGAACGAGGCGGGTCATTTCGTCGCCAGTTCTGGCGATGAGAAAATCCTCGCCAGGCCGGAAAAGCTCCTCGCAATCGTCCCATGGCGCGGATATCAGCGGAATCCCGCAGGCGAGCGCCTCGAAGACACGTATCGTCGGAATGCCCGGCAGGGATTCAACATAGGGACGGCGGGGAATATGCACAGTCACCCGGTTTTCGGCAAATGCCCGCGGCACGTCGGCATTGGCGATCCAGCCGCCGTAGTTGATGCCGGCTTTGCGCAAAGCCTCGAGCGCTGCCGGAGGATAGCGCACACCTCGCACGCTAGTCGTCAGTGCGTCTTTCCCGATGCGGCTGGCAGGGTCGATCAGAAAGCGGCCGATCTCGGCACTGCGTTCATCATCGCCCCAATTACCGATCCATATGAGATCGCCGGTCTTTTCTACCTCGGGTATCGGCCTGAACAACGCCGCGTCGGCCGCCTCGTGCCAGGTAAAGACATTGGTCCCCCACCCTGCCTTGAGATAACGCTGACGCAGCGTCTCGCCGAAGGCGAGAATGAGGTCATAATCCTCAAGATCAAGCCCTGCGATTTCACTCCGTGCGGAGACGGCACGATGATGGGTGTCATGAAAGATGAGTGTGAAGCGCCCGCCGATGCGCCTGGCTCTGCCGAGCCGCTTGACGAGCGCGGGATCTGTCCACTCGTGAACGACAACGACGTCTGCGTCGCTGATCGCTTCCTCATGGTCGAAGGCGCTGTCGTAGGATAGCGACGTCAGCTGCGGGAATGTGCGACGGAAAGTTTCCAGCGCCTGCGGCCCCTGATCCATGAGGAGATTACGGCGGCTCCAGGAATCGGAAGGCTCAATAGCGATGGCACTATGTCCGCGCTTCAGGAGCTCGCGCATGATCCCGCGCAGGAAATGCGCATTGCCATGGTTCCAATCCGACACCAGAGAATGCGTGTAGAATACAAATTTCATGGATGCATCGCCTCCCTCTCATCGGCATGCTGCATGGCGCTTGCATAAACGCTCAGCAGCGACCGGCATTGATGGTCGAGCGAGTAGCCCCGCGATCGATTTTGTGCCGATCGAGCCTTCGTTTTCCGCAATTGCTCGTCGTGCGACAGCAGATCGATCGCATTGGCGAAGCCGGCGGGATCGTGCGGATCCACAAAAAGTGCGGCCTCGTCCCAAAGTTCGCGATAGGTCGCGATATCCGCCAAAACGAGAGCAGCTCCCGAACGGGCTCCCTCAAGCGCGGCAAGCCCGAAGGGTTCGTAGAGAGAGGGCGAGACGACGATACCGGCCTCAGCCATCAGAGCGGCAATGTCTTGATGAGGCATCTCCCCTAGCTGGGCGGCATGCTCGACGAAAAAATGCTGACCGGACGGCCCGTCGACAGGCCCTGCCATCAGTATTTTTGATCGAGAGAGACCTGCGGCCTGATCCAATACTGCACCATTCTTGCCATCATCCCACCATCGGCCAACCGCCAGGGCAAAATTCCCCTTCGGAGTTGACCGCGCGGGGAGTTCGCTTGAGTTATGGACGACCTTCAAATGGGAAATCGGCCCATAGCACGTTCGAAGCGCATGCGCGTGGCTATGGCTCGGCGCAACGACGATATCGGCGCGATCGAAGCCGCGCCGGTTGCGCGAGAATTGCCATCTCCATGGATCGGGAACGCCGATGCCACGTACGGATTGGAACCAGGTCACGACGCACGAATGCGAAACAACGACAACGGGCAGATCGACATCGAGACCGGCGGCTTGCGAGGGAAGATTGAGATGAAGCAAATCTGGAGAATGCCGGTCGATAAGCCGCCTGAGAAGGTCGGGAATGATATCGAGCTCATCTTCGTTTGCCGCCATCCAATCCAGCGGCGCATCCAGCCATGTCATCGGTCCGAGCGCAAGGGCTTCCCGCTGCTGTTCGGATGAAGGCGACGGCCCCAACCCGGCAAACACCGTGGTGACGCCGAATTGCTGTAATCCCCTGGCGAGATCCATGGCATATCTCCACACGCCGCCGACAGCGTCTATGGTCATCAGAACGGTGTGTGGCCTGGCAGGGTCGAACTGATAGCCTTGCGCATGCGCCAAATTGCTTTGATTGACACTCATTGCCCCAGTCATGCCGAGGCCCTCCGTGCCCGAGCAAAGCCGTTTAGGCGGTTGCTCGCAATCCAATCGCAAAGTTCGCGCACACCGTCGCGCCAGGCTATTTCAGGCGCCCAACCGATGGCTTTTCTCAATGCGCTGGTGTTCGTGACAAAGTACAGTTGATCGCCCACGCGCCAGTCGGAGTGCATGGTCGCAATCGGCCTGCCGATGACCCTTTCGATCTCCCTGAGCACGATTCGAATGCTCACGGCGTTGTCAGGCCCTCCCCCCAGATTGAAGGCCTTGCCCTTGGCTTCGTCGATTGAATTCAGCAGACCCCGATAGGCGCGAACAGCATCATTGACATGCAAAATGTCTCGTACTTGCCGACCGTCACCGTAGATCGAAATCGCTTCGCCGTTTAACGCGCGGATCAGGAAATGAGCGACCCAGCCTTGATCTTCGGTGCCAAACTGCCGCGGGCCATAGATGCAGCTCATACGCAAAACGGCGGTGAGCGAACCGAAAGACTTGGCATAGTCGAGGACATATTGATCCGCGACCCCCTTGGAGCAGCCATATGGCGTGCAGAAATTCAGGCCGCGATCCTCATCGAACCCGTTCTCGCGCAGCAATTCATCGGCGGGTATATAGCGATCTTCCAATCCCGCCATCGCGATGTCGTGGATATCGCCATAGACCTTGTTCGTACTGGCAAAAATGACCGGCGCCCTGTTGCCTGCCTTGCGCACCGCTTCAAGCACGTTGAGTGTTCCGCGAGCGTTTGTCTCGAAATCATGAACGGGATAGTCGAGGCTTGTCGTCACCGCCGTTTGAGCCGCAAGATGAAAGACAGCGCGTGCGCCCATGAAATATGGAGCGATCGCATCGAAGTCCCGGATATCGATTATCGCGGGTTGAACGCGATCACCGTGATTGCTTTTCAGCCAGCGAAGATTCTCCTCGACGCCGGGGCGACTGAGATTGTCGAGGACGATCACCTCCTCACCATCTCTGAGATAGCTGTCGGCAAGATTGCTTCCAATGAAACCGCTGCCGCCAACGATAATGATGGGACCTTCAGGTAATCTCATGACATGAGACCTCTTTCCTTGAGATGCCTGGTCATCTCCGCGTTCCTGTCGACGGCCCCTGTCATAAGAACCCATTCCGCAAAGGACTCGAGCGATCCGTCGAGATGGTAATGCGGCTCGAAGCCGAGCAATTCTCTGGCCTTTGAAATATCGGCGAAGCAATGGCGGATATCGCCGCTGCGCGACTGGCCGGTGATCTCAGGCGACAAGTCCGCGGCTCCCATCGCGGCGGCAAGCAGCATTGCGACCTGCGCTATGGTATAGGCCTGGCCACTGCCGATATTGATGACATGCCCTGCCGCCGGTCTCCGTTCCAGAGCGAGACGAAATGCGCGTGCGACATCGCGCACATGCACGAAGTCTCGGCGCTGCCTGCCATCCTCGAAAATCATCGGCGGCTGGCCATTGGCAAGGCGCGAGGCGAAATTCGCAAGCACGCCCGTATAGGGATTAGAAAGTGCCTGACCGGCACCAAAGACGTTGAATAGGCGTAGTGCCACTGCCTCGATGCCATAGGCGCGACCAAAGATGAGTGTCTGGCGCTCCTGTGCATATTTTGTCAGCGCGTAGATCGAGACCAGATCGACGGGTTTTTCCTCATCCGTCGGCGCAGGCAGGAGCGGCTCTCCATCGGGGCCAAGGGGATCCCACAGACCTTCCGTGAGACGATTGCCATCGCGCCTTATATAGCCGAGGCGATGTCCCACCGGCGAGACATACATGCCCTCGCCATACACGCTCATCGAGGATGCGACGACTATTCGCTTGATCGGAAGGCCGATCATGGCTTCCAGGAGAGTCGCCGTGCCGAGATCGTTGGCAGAGACATAACGAGCAATCTCATACATGGATTGGCCGACACCGACCTCGGCTGCCAGATGGATAACAGCATCAACCCCCTTCAGTGCTTCACGAACCGCTCCCTTGTCACGCACGTCGGCACGAATGACATCCGTTGTATCGACTGCTTGCTGAGTTCCCGAGAGGCCATGCACCTGATCGATCAAGGCATCGAGAATGCGAACCTGATATCCATTTTCAACCAGTTCTTCAGTGACATGCCGACCAATAAAACCGCATCCACCGGTAACGAGAACATGTGACATTGGGCACCCGAGACTATTGAGTTGAGAGGCTTTTGACCGCCACCCAACCGGGATCCCCAAGGAATGTTCCTCACGCTATGACATCATTATCATTGTAGACTTCTTCAATGATGCGTTCCGTTTTGCGCTCCAGGTGTCATCCTTGTACCTGCAGCAAGCATCTTCATCATCTTCTGGAACAAGCCATGCGCATGCCAGTTAGGCGCGCGTCGTCCATCCAATTCGAAGGCGGGATGATGGTAATTGCCAGGAGAGGATCAATGAACGCGATCACATCGGTGCGGACAGATGCCATGAGAGCGGCCGTGGTGACGGGCGCTGGGCAGCTGCGGGTGGAAACCATGGCATTGCCGGAGCCTGCTGCCGGTCAGCTGCGAGTAAAACTGGAAGGCTGCGGTGTATGCGCCTCGAACCTGGTGCCATGGTCAGGCCCGGAATGGATGCGATTTCCAACTGAACCTGGCGGGTTGGGGCACGAAGGCTGGGGAACGATCGATGCGATCGGAGATGATGTCACCGGTTTTGCCGTCGGTGATCGCGTTGCGACGTTAGGGCAGCATGCTTATGCCACCCATGATCTCGCCGACCACAGCAGCGTCGTCCGGCTGCCTGCCTGGCTCGACGATCGCCCTTTTCCGGGAGAGCCGTTGGGTTGCGCCCTGAATATTTTCAAGCGGTGCGAGGTCCAGCCTGGACAGTCCGTTGCCATTGTCGGAATCGGTTTTCTCGGCGCTTTGCTGACCCAGCTGTGCGTGGCTGCCGGCGCCCATGTCATTGCGATTTCTCGAAGAGCGTTTTCCCTGGAGATCGCCAAGCGCGCGGGAGCGTCCGAAACAATCGCAATGAAAGACCATTGGCAGATCATCGAGCAGGTGAGGCAATCGACACAGGGGCAATTCTGTGATCGCGTGATCGAGGCGGTCGGCAAACAATGGCCACTTGATCTCGCGGCCGAATTGACGCGCGAGCGTGGACGCCTCGTCATTGCAGGTTACCATCAAGATGGGCAGAGACAGGTCAACATGCAGCTGTGGAACTGGCGGGGACTTGATGTCGTCAACGCACACGAACGGGATCCTGCCGTTTATCTTCAAGGCATTCGCGATGCGATCGCGGCGATCGAAGCCGGTCAGCTCGATCCATGGCCTTTCCTGACCCACCGTTTTCCCCTGGAGCGGCTTGATGACGCGTTGAACATGACCAGGGACCGTCCCGACGGCTTTCTCAAGGCCCTGGTGGTATACTCATGAACAATCTCGGCGAATACGCTCACCGGAACGTAGCTCAAGGCCTCCGCCTTGGTTTTCTCGGCGTCGGCCGGATTGGCCGGCACCGGATGAAGGCCATTCTTGACACGGGCTTGGTCGGCTCGACGCTCATCTGCGATCCATCGGCGGAAATGGCGAAAGCCGCCGCAGACCTGGCTGAGCAAGCCACGATCGTTCCGAGTTTCGATGATCTGCTGAGCGAGCGCCTCGACGGAATCGTCATCGCAACGCCGAGCGCCTTGCATGCGGAGCAAGCCATGACAGCCTTGGAGCAAGGCATTGCAGTCTTTTGCCAGAAGCCGCTAGGGCGGACCCGAAATGAGGTCGAGCAAGCAATTGCAGCCGCGCGGAAGGCGGACCGATTGCTGCAGGTTGATCTTTCCTATCGGCACACCAGAGCGATGCGCCGTGTCCGCGATCTTGTTCGCGGCGGCGAGCTCGGCAAGATCTTCGCGGTCGATATGATCTTTCACAATGCCTATGGGCCGGACAAGCCCTGGTTCTATGACAGGCGAATGTCGGGCGGGGGCTGCGTCATGGATCTCGGAATCCATCTGGCTGACCTGGCGCTGTGGACGCTTGACTTTCCGGCTGTCACTTCGGTCCAAAGCTGTCTTATGCGAAGGGGTGTTCCAATTCAGCCCGACAGCGCCGATGTGGAGGATTTCGCTCTCGCAACCGTGACGCTATCGGATGGCGCAGCCCTCCGGTTAGCCTGTTCATGGGGCCTCAACGCTGGTGTGGACGCTGTCATCAGCGCAAACTTCCATGGAACGGCCGGAGGGGCGGCCATGCGGAACGTCAACGGTTCTTTCTATGATTTCGTCGCCGAAGGATATAGGGGAACACGCACCGATATTCTCATCGAACCGCCGGATGAATGGGGCGGCCGAGCCGCGGCCGCATGGGCGACACGCTTGGCCGGCGATAATAGCTACGATCCACTTTGCGAACGCCTTGTCGATTCCGCCGCAATCATCGACGCAATCTATGGCGGCTGAGAACGGCGGCTCAAGCGAATGGTGATTTTGTGAAAGCAACGGGAACCCGCGACCCTCACGCGGGTTTGATGCGATCTCAATGCATCAACTGATGGATCGCTGCGATGCAATCCGGTGAAAGCCGCAGTCCAGGCCAATTTACAGAAAACTCGGATATTCTTTCCGAAACCGCGCTTCCGCGATGGGTCGTTCGGTCATTGGCTGATAATGGGATCACGCGCGCAAAAGAGGCCGCCGAGATGACGGATGACCAATTGCTGATGTTGAAGGGTGTCGGCATCCAATCGGTCAGGCTCATCAGGACAGCCCTGGCCTGCTCTCCTGACATCACCGCTTCCATCCCTGATGCCCCCACATCGGCGCCCGCACCGTCAGCGCCAAAAGATGACGGCTCACTCGGCCAATAAGCCCAGCACACGGCCCTCGTAGCGCATCACGGCGCTCCTCAGTCGTGCTTGCTCCGAAGCATCATGGCTTTGAGCCGCCAAGGACCAAAGGCCGATCTGAAAACCCAGATAGCATGCTTCGAATACCTTGAGCACATCATCGCGCGGTTCCCGATCCGTTTCCACCGCGACGATCTCAACCAACCGGCATCGCTGCGCTTTCGACAGGTCAAATTCCACGGATGCACCGGCAATATCCCAAGCCACGTCCTGGCATCCGATGAGGTCGTGAGAGGCATTGTGATCGAGCGCGTCGGTCTTAATCAGCCGGCCGTCTTGCCGCCTTATCCATTCCCATCGATGGAGCCGATTGTCAGTATCCACCCGCCGCAGATGTTTCACCAGATGATGTGGCCGGCCAATCAACTGTTGGATTTGATGCGCAACTTCGCCTCCCAGGGCCTCCTCGATATTGACTGTAGCCATATGACATAGATCCAGAAGCGATGCGCCTCCGTGCGTGGCGGGAAGGTGACGTGCCCGGAACCCGAGATACAGGCCGATCTGCTCGACCATCTCCGTTTTCGGCGCCGGATCGATCTCCATTGCGCAGCCCTCGATCCAAGGCTCGACAATGAAGCCGTGGCAGGTCCCCAGCACCGGCGGCGTGAAGCCGGCTTCGCTCAAGATCTTGCCTCTCGCCTGCTTGGTCGCCATCTCACAAAGCCCGGCAAACTTCACCAGATGGTGCGTACCGCTGTCCGACAGCAGAAATTTCAGCTTCTCTTGCTGCCGGTAGCTCGGGGGCCAATATTGCGGGTCCTCGTAGCGCAGTCCTCGCCACTGTCCTCCCGATAGATCCCGCCAGGAGCCCTCGCTCACACCCAGGAGCTCGCAAGCCCAGGACTTCAGGTTGCGTTCACGCTCCGGCGTATCCAGGATCAGTTCATGAACGTCGACGACGTGCGGCCGCCGCTGCTTCCAC
Organism: Martinezella tropici; assembly: GCF_003287875.1. Lineage (GTDB taxonomy): Bacteria > Pseudomonadota > Alphaproteobacteria > Rhizobiales > Rhizobiaceae > Rhizobium > Rhizobium tropici_C. Next base: position 81,032 of record NZ_QMKK01000061.1, on the reverse strand, counting down.
CTGCGCAGATGCGCCTTGCTGACCTGTCTGCCCGGCTCGCCCTTGTGGCTTGGAAAGAAATGAATGCGCTCGGCCGGTACGCCATTGGTCTCGAGCCAATCCGCTATGCACCCAAAGGAACTGCCCGATAATCCGGGGCCTTCGTCGACAATGGCGAAATCTGTATGGAGACGATCAAGAATGCGCCTCTGCAGCAATTTTCCTGGCAGCACCTGTCGGCGGAAAGGATCGCCCGTCGGCCTCAGGGAATAGGCAGGACCCGATCCGAGCGCCGCCGCGACGACAGCGGCCAAGCTGACGCCAATGCTCCTCACGCCGATGACGACGGCCTTGGATGACAGACCCGAACGCAAGGCCGCTTCCAGAAAGCTCTCGGGATAGAGCGCATAATGTGCATAGCCCTCCGGCTGCTTTATCCGGATGGGTTCATCAAGCCTTAGAGGCTCCAGCAGTGCTTTCCAATCGGTCGAAGGCAGCAAGGATCCGGCGAAATTTGTCCGCCAGGATCGCACCAGCATACGGGCCTGAAAAAGCAAGAGCTCAGAACCCGCGACTTGAGCATCAGAGATTTCATCGTAGCCCCTCTGGCGAAATTCGCGATCGGCGAGCCCCTGAACGAGCTCGCCTGTCATAATGAAAGTCTGCACCAGGAGTTCATGCCGACGGCGATCCGGCTCCATGTTGAAACAGGCCGCCATGTCGTCCGAGACCCTACAGCAAATCGATGCGGCCCGTTCAACACGCTCGATATCTCCATAGACCAGCATCGTCGGCGCCTCATGAATCGAAACATATCGAACGCGCGAGATCGGGTTGCGATCCATCGAATGATTTTTTTCGGGAACAGATGCCCCCTGTCTTTGTTTGAGGATGGCTTTGTAGATGCTGGAGAAAGACATGCCTTCCCATTCCATTCGAGTAGCTATCGTCGGTGTCGGCAATTGCGCGTCCTCGCTTGTGCAGGGACTGACATACTATAGGGATGCCGAAAGCAACGAGCCCATCCCCGGCCTCATGCATGCAGACCTCGGGGGATACCATGTTCGTGATGTGGAAATTTCGGCGGCGTTCGATATCGCCGCCTCCAAAGTTGGGAAGGATGTCGCCGAGGCCATCTACGCCGAACCCAACAATACCAAGCGCTTCGCCGATGTGGCGATGATGGGTGTTACGGTACATCGCGGCAGGACGCTCGACGGCCTGGGCCGCTACCTGAAGGACGAAATTCCGCAATCGGAGGAGCCGGTTGCCGATGTTGCCGAAATTTTGCGTCGAACGCAGACCGAGGTGCTTGTTTCCTACCTGCCCGTCGGGTCTGAGGAAGCGACACAATGGTACGCCGAACAGGCGCTCGCCGCGGGGTGCGCCTTCGTCAACTGCATTCCCGCCTTCATCGCTTCGAAGCCTGAATGGCAGCGTCGCTTTGCCGAGCGCCGCCTGCCCCTCATCGGAGACGATATCAAGAGCCAGGTGGGCGCGACCATCGTCCATCGCATGCTCGTCAACCTCTTCTGTGAGCGCGGTGTAAGGGTCGATCGCACGTATCAGCTGAACTTCGGAGGCAATACGGACTTCCTCAACATGCTGGAACGCGAGCGTCTTGAATCGAAGAAGATCTCCAAGACGCAATCGGTGACGAGCCAGCTCGATGTTCCGCTTGCTCCAACGAACATTCACGTCGGACCAAGCGATCACGTTCCGTGGCTCGAAGACCGCAAATGGGCCTATATCAGACTGGAGGGTACGACTTTCGGCGGCGTGCCCCTCAATGCGGAATTGAAGCTGGAAGTATGGGATTCCCCCAATTCCGCCGGCGTTGTCATCGACGCGATCCGCTGTGCCAAACTGGCCCTTGATCGCGGCATAGGTGGGCCGCTGGTCGGCCCCTCGAGCTACTTCATGAAATCGCCACCGCGTCAGTTCACCGATCAGGAGGCTCGCCGGCGTACACAGGCTTTCATCGAGGACCAGGAGGATGCGCTGCCCGGAGCGGCGGAATGACGACGACCTTCTTCCTGGTTCGTCACGCAGCCCACGACAATCTCGGCAACTTCCTTGCAGGTCGCACACCGGGGATTGCTCTCGGGGAGGCAGGGCTGTCACAGGCAAAACGTCTGGGCCAGCAGATGATGTGCAAACATCTGGATGCGATTTACAGCAGCCCGCGCGAGCGAGCCCGGCAGACGGCCGATGCAATAGCCTCCGCATGCGGGCTGGATGCCCCACAGATCGAAGAAGCACTGGACGAAGTCAATTTCGGCGATTGGACCGGCAAGACCTTTTCGACGCTCGATCAAGACGCCCGATGGCGCCGCTGGAACGCGATGCGCAGCCTTGTCCGTGCGCCGAACGGCGAAACCATGCTCGATGTGCAGACCCGAGTTTGGGATTTGATTGAAGACCTCTCCAGCAAGGCCGAGGGCAAGAGGCTGGCGCTCGTATCCCATAGCGACGTCATCAAAGCGGCGGCCAGCTACATTCTCGGCCTGCCGGTCGACGCCTGGTCGAGGTTCGATGTGGAACCGGCATCCGTCACTCACATGGTCGTCGGAGATTGGGGAGCGAAGATCATCACGCTCAATGAAATGCATCCATGATTATCGCGGGAGACCAGCATGATCAAAGCAGCTATGATTTGGAACGAGCCGAACAACAAGTCGCACTGGGATCCGGAGATAGATCCGGATTGGAGCCGGTTTGCCGAAATGGCGATACTGGCCGCCGACGCAATCGCGCTTGCGAACCCCGATCTGATCAAGGTGCTCGGCGGCATTTCTCCGATCGATCCTGGTTTCATGAGCCGAATGAAGGATTACGGTGTATTGGACCATCTCGATGCCGTCGCGGTCCACGGCTTTCCGCTGGACTGGAATTTGTGGCAAATCGACGAATGGCCGCAAAGAATTGCCGACATCGCCAATGTCACCGATCTCCCGGTCTGGGTCAGCGAGGTCGGCGTATCCAGCTTCGGAGCCGAAGACGTGCAGCTTTGGGGATTGAACCGCACCATAGACCTGCTCAAGGGAAAGGTACCGCAATTCCAATGGTACAGCCTCTTCGATCTCCCCAGATCATGGGAAGCGACCACGCGCCATAAGGAAGCGGAAGGTTCCTCCTATTACCGACACTACTATATGGGCATTCTGCGTGAAGACGGCACGCCGAAGCTGGCCCTCGACGCCTTTGCTCGGCACACCCCCCATCTCGGCCTTGTTCAGTGGTTTCACTTCGAAGATCCACGGCTTGACGAAGCCGTCGCGTGGATGAAGCGGCTCGGCGTGCGGTCGGTCAGGACAGGTCTTTCCTGGGCGGATCGTTTCCGTCCCAATGCGCTGGATTGGTTCGACCGGCAAATGCGCAGCCTCGAGGAATTCGATGTCACGGTCACCTTCTGCTTCACGCCGGAGCATCGTGGCATTGCCCCTCATCATACAAGCGCGCCGCTGGTCCCTGAGGAATTTGCCGAATTCTGCCGTGAAATGGTCGAGCGCTATGCCCCGCATCACGTCGACGAGCGGCTCGATAGACTGCCTTCGACTATCACGGCCTTCTGACCATCAGTTCCTCATGGCTTCCTGTCCGGACAAAAGCGATCGAGCAACCGGCCCAATGGTCCGCGCGAATAGGCCAGCGCATGGTAGCAGCTCAGCATGAGGCGAGCCCAGTTCAGATAGAGGCCCGGCATATGCATCCGGCGGGCGAGCCAAAAAACACGATGGCTCCAGAAGCTGATGCCAAAGCGCATCCCATAGATCATCTTGCGCCTGGCACCCAACCGATGTCGCGCCGCCGAGACGCGCTTGCGGGGACGCATACCAAATCGCGGCAAACTCAGGCGGAAGGCCAAGCCTTCCCGTCTTTGCCGAAAACCGGCGGCCTGGGTGCTGACAACGAAGGCTTCGTCAACGGGCGAGAGGCAAATGCGTCCGGATTCCATTCCCCCGCGAATGAGCCCGAGAAGCGCTTTCGAACGCACGATCACGACATTGGTTCCTCGCCCATCTGAGGAATAGGGTTCCTGCCAGGCGTCACCGAAGGCAATATCCGCCGTCTCCGCAACCACGTCGTCGCAATAGTTGCAGGCGGAATTCTGGAAAAAGCCGGCGCCCCAGTCGCCGTCTGCGAGGTTCCACCAGTCCTTGGCGCGAACCTCGCCATTTTGCAGGGCTAAACTGGCGCGATACCAGTTGGCCGGCCGGTCCGGGGACTTTGACCTGTAATCGATCCGCTCGACATCTTGAATGCGCTGACCCATCTGCCAGGCAAAACTCTCGGTCATGCGCGCGCTCTTCATATGGCCGCAAAAAAGCCCGAGCGTGAAAACGATGCGCTCGTTCAGGATCGGATCAAGGCTGCTCGACAATCTCAATGCTTTTATGAAACAGGGAACTCCGACCACTGCATAACGGCCCGGAATCCTCTTGATCTGCTCCAGCACCTGCGACATCTCGACCGGATAATAACGCGATTTGGCGCCTGCGCTTAGCCCATGCGGATCGCGTGATAGCGCGTAGCGAAACATGCGGCCATCGCTTGCGGGGCCGCTGCTTTCGACAACATGCGCCACAGCGTCGACAAGGCCGCAACGAAGGAGTTCCGTTGCAACCCAGGTCACCATACCTCCCGAACTGCCGCCGGCGCGAAAGGCGCCCTCCGTGACATGGCCGGCGAATGTTGCTTCGAGCCGCCCGAGATGAGGATCGGTCTTCGCTGCATCTGGAAAAAGCCCTTTCGCAAGACCGTCCTCGTTTTCGCTAACGGGCGAGAATGGGCATAGATGTGCAAAATCCGTCGTTCGATCCCGCATCCAGCTGTCGCTCGCATGCGGCTTCCACTGACCGAAACGATCGAAATCCATGTGGACGTCATCTTCATCCGAACGCGCTACGCAAGCACCGCATCCGATACAGAGACCGGACCGAATAACATCGGCCGGGCTCACGGGGCCGGAATTCCCCGGCTGGTCAGAATGCCTGCTCGACGACATGATTGAGAAAGGTGCTCGAGTTGTGACGAAGGATTTCGATCCGGCGGATGACATCCGGCGCTGGAGCTTCCATCAAGGCCACATTCAAATGGGAAGACGGGCTGGATTCGGATATGACGCTGTCCTCGATTCCCACCATGGCCGCCAGATCACTCAGCTTGTTCGACCGATAATCGGAGAGAACGCAGGCCAAGGGCTTGCCATTGACGAGAGAAAACACGCAGCCGTGAAAGAAGTTCGTCACCACGCCGCTGGCGCCTCCGATCAGACGGGCGAAATCGACAGGACCCGCGTCGATGCGGTGCTCATGAGCCCAACCGTTCCTGTATCCGATGCTGATCAAGCTGGTATTGTTTGCATCAGCCCAGTTGCGGACCATTTTCTGAAACCAAGCCGGAAAACTATGTCCGTAGACCGTCACATAAGGCGGGATCGATGCTTCCTTGCCGACGTCCAGGATCGCTTGCGGAAACTGAAGACACGGATCGAGCACCAACTCGGCTTCTATCCCCAAGGCTTCACCGATCAGGCGCTGCGAATTCATGTCACGAACCGATATGCGGGAAAAATCGCGCAGCCTATCAACCCAGTAGCCGTTCAGTTGCCCCGGCGAACTGAAATTGCCAAAGCTGGCGGCATAGGAGGAAAGGAGATGCTGCTGCAGACCTTCGCCGAAGAACAGGTTGCGGCCGCCATACCAGGGATGATGTAAATTCCAGACCTCGTCGCTGCCGACGATGACGAGCGGAATATCTTCAACGACGACAGGGCCTTCCAACGCGAACGGCGCAGAGAGCGGCAGCCGGGAAACCGCATCAAGGAATTTGCGGATCTTCTCTCGGTAAAGCGGGTAATCTTCCGCCGAAGTCGCAATTGGAAGCTCGGGCCGAAACGCGCAACGCCACTCGGCGAAATCGATGCGTTTTGATTTGTGGTTCAGCAGGACCGCGTCGACGTTCATCGACCGCAATCCCTCGACCAGACAGCGCGCCTGCCAATAGGATCCGTAGTTGATACAGCCATGGAATGTCAGCACACCCGCCTGGCGACCGCCACCGTCGGCGATAAAGCTATTTCCGGCGGTATTCAGTGCATGCACATGACCGGCGAAGCGGTTCTGATCCAGCATGTGATCTTCCGTTGTCCTGCTGACAGCTATGAAACCGGGGCCTTTCAAGCGCACGCCACCCGCAGTGCTGGCTTGCGCTCTTGTTGGCCTTCAAACCGTGCGAATGATCGAATGTTCCCCGCCGACACGGAGATGCCCGCCAGGTTTGCCGACGGCGTTCCGGCTCTGGGATACCTCGATCCTTCAGGCAATCGCTAACCTTCAAGGATCAGATCGGCGATAACAGGCAGATGATCGGATGCAACCGCAGTCAGCTTGTTGCGCAGAACGGCACTGCCGATGACCCGAATGTCATTGCTGACAAATATATGGTCGAGGCGCATCAGGGGGTATCTGGAGGGAAAGGTGGCATATGACGGCCGATTTCCCAAAAGCTGGACATCCTTCAGCAGCCGGCTGATCAGCCGATAAGTGGCGGATGCGGGAATAGCGTTTAGATCGCCGCACAGGATCGTCGCTTTGGGATTCACGGAAGCATGCAGCCATGCGGGGCCAATCAACGCTGTCATTTGCTGGATACGATCTCGCCCACGAAGACCGAGATGCGTATTGACGACATTCAATGTGACATCGCCGATCGCGATCTCGACCGCAAGCGCGCCGCGTGGCTCGCCTCTTGAGGGCAACGGACCGGCCTTGACCGCTTTTGTCGGCCAACTGGTTATGATTGCATCTCCATATTGCTCCTCGGCGAATGTCAGGGTTGGATTGAAATGAGCCTCCATCTTCAAAAGCGATGCGATCATACTTGCCTGATCGGTGTGCCCTGTCCGCAAACGGCGAACATCGATTTCCTGTAGCGCCACGATATCGGCCTCTGCTTGAGCAATCACCGATGCGATACGTGCCGGGTCGACCCTGCGATCGGTGCCGATGCAGCTGTGCACGTTATAGGTGAGTATTCTGATTCGTTTCTGAGAGGCCATATGTTGGGAACACTGAAGTCATCAAGTCGTTCCGCTCGAATAACCGGTGCGAACGAAGGCGGATCCGATGACCCTGAAAGGCGCGATATGGAATGCGGCGATCTTCGGCGCGCTTTGCCTGGCGCTCTTTCTTCTCTATCGGATTCTTTCGCACTATAGTCTTGAAGAGATCGGCGCGTCGCTTCACCAACTTCCCTTCCCGCATCTTGCGGCTGCCTTCCTCTGTGCCGTGGCTTCCTACATCTGTCTGACCGGTTTCGATTATCTGGCAATTCTTTCGCTCGGAAAGTCCTTGCCATACCCCAAAATCGCACTGGCATCATTCATCAGTCTGTCGATGGGTCACAGTATCGGTTTTGCAGGGCTCAGCAGCGGTGCGTTTCGTTACCGCTACTACGCCCGCTGGGGTTTGAGCATGGAGGATGTCGCGAAAATCATTCTATTTTCCGGCGTGACGGTCGCTCTCGGCTTGATAACCATCGGCGGTATCGCCTTGCTTGTCGATTCGGAGGATATCGTTGCGCTTTCGCGGGCAGACACGACAACTTTGCGGATATTGGGTGGTGCTCTTCTTTGCATTCCCGCGAGCTATGGTATTCTGGCCAGATACTTGCGAGGAAGATTGACCCTCTGGAATTGGTCATTTGCCTTGCCTCGAGCCGGAATAGCCTTGGCGCAAATTGCAATCGGCACGGCCAATTTCGCCTTCGTCTCGGCATGCCTTTATGCATTGTTTTCGGCTTATGCAGACCTCTCCTATTTCCGTACCATCGCCGCGTTCGTGCTTGCCAACACTCTCGTCCTGACCACGCATGTCCCCGGGGGCCTCGGTGTCCTCGAGGCGGTGCTGGCATATGCTGTTCCGAACGCCGCGTCGATCGGCGCGTTGATTGTGTTTCGGCTGATTTACTATCTCATTCCGCTTCTGGTCGGCGCAATCGCGATGCTGACCACCGAACTGGTCTTCAGACGGCATTCAGCCAAATCGCAACATGCGACGCAACCGGCCAGCAAGACGATGTAGTCGTGGCGGCCGCGAAGGCGGTACGGGGTCGAATAAGGCCGTGCCCACAACGGGCGTCATTTTCCGGCTTTTCGAGTGAAGCGGTTTCAAGCCCCTTGCGCCGAGATCGAGCGTCGCGATCGCGTGGATCAGCGAGCGGCCTTGTTCAAGGATCTGATCGAGCGCCTCGGCAGAACAGCCGAGGAATTCCGAAAGAAGGCTATGACGCAGATTGCGGATGACCATCCTATGTTCCGCACTTTGCGCCTCAAACAGAATATCGCATTCCGTATCCAGGTTCTCCGAGCGGTGATTGAGATTCGACGAGCCAATTCGCACCAGGTTGTCGTCCGCGATCAGCAGCTTTGAATGAATGAACAGCGATTTCTGTCGTTTCCCGTCTGGAATGACCGGATAGAAAATGCGCAAACGATCGAACTCGTCTGCTTGTTTGAGTTTGGTAATGATCCTGTCCCTATTCGCGTCCATGATCATCTTTTCGATGAGACCATGCGAACCGTGCGCACATATGATCACGATCTCGGGCCCTTCCTTCTCCTTCAAACGCGCGGCCAATGCGTCAGCGACGTTGAAGGACGCCAGATATTGCGTTTCGACGTAAAGGTGGCGCTTTGCTGCCGCGATCACCCGTTTGGTTAAGGCTACTCCCGGATTGTCATCCGCCTGCGCTCCTTTCATCGGCCCCGAGACAGCGAGTTCGAACGGTATACCGGAAAGAGAAAGGGAGCCGTCATAGCGAAATCCAAGATCGTCAACACCTGCCAGGTGTCCATGCTGCTCGCCTGTTGCCGCTGCCCATCGCTGTCTGGCGATCCAGGAGACAGCTCTTGCCGCCTGCCCGCTTACCATCACCTGCAGGTCATGCACCGGTTCGTAGGGCAAGCCCTCCGAATCCCGTCTGCGCTGATCCCTGATCCCATGGCCGCGTGTATCCCATCGGCGCGATGCCAGATCGATGCCGCCGAGGAATGCGACATTGTCATCGATGCAAACAAGCTTTTGATGATGACAGCCGAGCAAGACAGGCTGAAACGCGAAGCGGAGTTGGATACGATTGCTCTTCGGGAAAGTTTTTCCAAAGAATGCCTTCAGCGATTTATCCGAATAGATTGGCCCGAGCGCCCAAACCAGAATACGGATCTCCAAATCCGGATTGGATTGGACGGCGCGTTCCAGGACATCTCCCAAGATCGTTCCCGGATCTTCCGGTTCCAGCAATATTTCCGGGTTGAAATTCCAGCCAACAATCCAGATCTGTTGTCTGGCCTCCTTCAGTGCGTTGGCCAGGCATGAAAAATATTTCTTGCCGTTGATGAGAAAACTCGCCCTATCTGCGATGCCTGTCAGCGCTGGCTTGGTCATTTCCTGCATGGTGGCGGGGCTGCAATCGTTGCGAATGATTCAAGGCAATAACCGGTTTCTGCGTAGATGGTTCATTGTCGCTTGATAGGCAGCACCGGCCGGTCATCATCTCCGGATCCCTGCGGAAGCGCCGTCCGGCGGAATTTACCGAAATCTCGATGCTGCATATGACGGGTTCGTTTTGTTCGTTCGCCTGCCGGCGTCAGCGGCGATTACTGACATGATCGCGATATTGTTCCGTCTGGATGTTCCGGCTGTCGAGGCCCCTTTGCCTTGAATGCTGCGCCTTGTCGCGATTGGACAGAACGGCATTTTCTCCAATCCGGCCCTCATCGAGAGTCGTAGCGGCGCCGGACGCATCGCCTTTGCCTTTCGAGCCACGGGAGAACTGCTTTTTTCCTGCGTGAGCCATTGTGTACCTCCTTCAAATGCCGAGCGGGTTGCAATCGGATATGCAGCCAAAGCTGCTTCGGAACTATCGAACATCCAGTCCCATCGATTGTTCCCCCGGGAGCAGCGGAACTGGCGCCGATCTGTCAGGCATTTATTTATTCCAATCTAGGAACATTCCACATCTGCCGTAGTTGCGTTCTGGCTAGTTCGAAGGAACCGGTCAGGCGGTGAAAAGCTCCTGTCGAAATGGCCAGCCGCGCACCTCAAGCGGTCAGTCAAGCAAATCAGATGGATCATCCTCGGAGCCACCGAGACCAGTGTAGGAAGGAGAGCCTTATGAAACTCACGATTGTCACCATTGCATTGGCACTGACGGCAGCGCCGGCATACTCCCAATCAGCAGCGGAGAAGACAGGTGTCAACTCTCTGGTAGGCGCAGCGCCGAATACGCAGGACTTCGTCAATGAAGCCGCAACGAGCGACATGTTCGAAATCGAATCAAGCAAGCTCGCACTGCAGCGCGGCAATGATCAAACGAAGAAATTCGCACAGCAGATGATCGATGATCACACAAAGACGACGGATCAGCTTAAAGATCTCGTCAACAGCGGAAAGGTCCAGGCGACGATTCCGACGGAGATGACCTCAAGTCAGAAGAAGATGCTGGTGCGGCTGCAGAAAATGCAGGGAAATGACTTCACCAAGCGCTACGATGCGGATCAGCGTTCTGCTCATGCGAATGCAGTGGATCTTTTCAAAAGATATGGAAACGGTGGCGAAAACGCGGACCTGAAAACCTGGGCTTCCAATACGAGGCCGAAGCTCGAGCAGCATCTGCAAATGGCCAAACAGCTCGCAAAGTAGATGAGCGACGGCGAGTGAAGACGGGCCACGCCTCATCCGGCTCGGACGTGGCTGCAACCCCGGTTTTCCCAAGCTCCTTGGGAAAGCAGGCGAAGTGATTAGGAGTTTCGATAATGAACGTGATCCAGCTTCCGCTGGTCCGCCGGAGCGATCGCGATCCCGAACCGGCGTTTTGCACAAGTGATCATCGCGGTCGTGCCATGTTTCGCTTCCTGGCGGATTACAGAATTGACGGCCGGACGTTTGGCATCAGTTTTTGGGCCTATGACCTGGCAGATGCCGAACGCCGCGTTGCGTCGATGCGGGCCAATCTCAGCCTCCAAGGTCAGATCTTCTGCCGCGTGTGAAAAAGCCCAAATGTTTTCCGATACGGATGGCTTACATCCATCGATCGCCGCATACCTTGAAACTGACCGAAGACGGGCCTGGCCACTCAGCCCCATCTAGATAAGCCCCTATCTAGACAAACCATGTCACCACCAGCCCGGCGCTAGCCGAGAATATGGCCAAAACCGTCAGCCAGCCGGCGATGTTCATAAGGCGCGAATTCACATGCTCGCCCATGATTGCCTCATTATTCGTGATGAACATGAGCAACAACAAAAGGGGAGGAGTGGAGAACCCTTGGACGACGCCGGACCATACAAGAGCTTTCATCGGATTTAGGCCAAAGAAGTTCATGGCGACGGCAACCACGGTCACGGCTGCTATGATAAGATAAAAACCCGGCGCCTCGCGGGCGGTGGCGTTCAGACTGCCCTTGATGCCGATGGACTGGGCAAGGTCATAGGCCGCTCCCGTCGTCATGACCGGAACCGCTAGAAATCCAACCGATACCACTCCTGCCGCAAACAGGTATCCAGCCGCCTCTCCGGCGATCGGCTTCAGCGCTTCGGCTGCCTGAGCCGCGGTTTCGATATTGGTCTGCCCCTGAACGTGCAGCGTTGAACCGGTCGCCAGGATGATGAAATACATCACGACATTGGAAAATGTCATGCCGACAAAGATTTCCCTGCGCGAGCGGGCCAATTTCGAGCCGCTGACACCCTGTCTGGCGCGCAGGGTCGTCTTTCCTGCAGCGATTTTCTCTTCGACCTCCTCGTTGGACTGCCAAGTGTAGAGATAGGCCGATAACGTCGTCCCGATGATCGCCACGATGATCGAAAGAAACTCCTCGTTGAATTCGACGGATGGAACGAGCGTGCCCTTGAGGACCTCCGTCCAATCCGGCTTCGAGAGCACGGCCGCGCCTGCATAGGCCAGTAGGCTGAGTGCAAGCCAGCGGAAAATGCGACGAATCAGGGTATAGGATCCAACGACCTGGAGACAGAGCATGATGGCCGCTGTCACAGTGACGATCAAGGGAACGGAAAACGGCACGAAAAGACCGACGGCAGCGGCCATGCCGCCTAAATCAGCGGCGGCCTCGATCGTATTACCCGAGACAACCCCGACCAATGCTATGTAAAGAAGCCACCGCGGATAATTGTCATGGACGACTTGAAACAATCCACGTCCCGTCACTTGTCCGAGCTTCGACGAGAGATAGACAACCGTGAACATCATCGGCAGCGTGACGGGGGCGGTCCAAAGCATCCCGACGCCGAAGCGGGCACCGGCACTGGCATAGGTACCAATTGCCGAGGGATCGTCGTCAGCCGCGCCCGAGATGAGGCCGCGGCCGAGCAGGCTAAATCCTTCGAAATGATGCCGGGTAACGGCCGTCTCGCCGTGCTTCATTGCGAGACCATCCGGGCACGGTCAGTTGCAGCCAACAGGCACATAAGAATGATCAGGCTGCCATGAAACGATCGCATCAACGGATACCTTTTTCCGCCTAAGCTTCGAGATCGACGGAAGTTCCATGTGGATCGGCAATAACTTGCCGTCCCCAACAACTTGTCATCGCTGGGGCGGCCGGAAAGCGCCGCTCTCGAGCAGCCGGTTGTTTGCGGGGCAAATTTCAGGTTCCGGTATCGGGAATAATCCGTAACTATTTGCGGAACTTCGCGGTCCGTTCTCGGTAAGGTTCTTTTAAAAAGAAAGGATCCGTCATGGCAGACAGCGAAGCAAAATCCGGCGGACGGAACTCTCTCTCCGGGAAGAACGCATCTCGCAATCCTGCTCCGGTCCGCCAATCGAGCGAGCAGGAAGGCATGGCCCCGAACGTGTTTGAAAAAGAGCGGGTTACGCCGATAGGCAAACCAGGCGTAAGGGTCTCCGCAGACAATCGGATCAAATCACGCTCGAAGGAATAGGTTGGTTCCTCCGTTCATGCAGCGCCCCTGCCAGCTTGCCAGGGGTGAATGTCAGTGCATATTTCCTCTTTCGTCGAACAGCAGGATCTCTTGGAGCCAGCAACATCCGCCGCCACGACGATCGTGCATTGAGATGATCGTGTATCGATTGGAAGCATTGTCTCGCCGATGTTGTAAAGCAGCGATCGGTGCCCGGCTTCGCATTCTGGTCATCCGATCGTTAAGAAACCTCGGCTTGATCCACATACGCGGAAGGAGGTTTTCCCGCTCGTCCGCGGCACCTTTATCGCGGCGGCGCGTTGAGAAGGGCACCCAGCGCATCGCCGGAGATTGCCGCTAGAGCTCCGAGGCTCGAGATCACCCCATTCTCCTGGCCGAGTGCCGCTTAACAAAGGGATCGACAATGGAATTGAAGCCGTGGACAATTCAATCATCGCGCCAAGTTCTGAAGGATCGCTGGATCGATGTGAGGGCCGATGATTGCGTAACCAGCGAAGGTCACTCGATTTCTCCCTATTACGTTCTTTCATATCCTGACTGGGTCCACGTCGTTGCAATCGGTGACGACAGCTCGGTCCTGTTGCTGGAACAGTACCGCCATGGGCTCGGTATCGTATCGCTCGAAGTGCCCGGTGGCGGAATTGACGCAGGCGAAACGCCTTTGGAAGCCGGAAAGCGTGAACTTCTTGAAGAAACCGGCTTCGAGGCTCGCCATTGGCAATATTGTGGGCGCCTTGCACCCAATCCAGCCATGCAAACCAACTATAGCCACATCGTTCTAGCGACCGGGCTGATGGAGAGCCAAGCGCCGATGAACGATCCTTCAGAACGTGTCGTACTGCGTCAGCTGCCTTTAACCGAAGCGGTAAACAAAGCCATCACAGGTGGAATCTGCCAAGCCATTCATACCTCTGCCCTGCTGCTGGCACTTGCGCACGGAAACCTCGTGAAGATCACTGCTGAGACGCATTTCAACGACATCCACGCTCGTCGAGCACGACTAAGCAACCAGGGTTCTTGAGGATGTCCCGGCTCCCATGCCGTCCGTATCCCCTGCGGCGATCCAATACCCGGTAATCCGCTGAGGCCAAGATGCTGCCACACGCATGCCCGCATACCTGCCAATCTTCCAGCGGCCAGCCTTCCGCAGGAACAACGCCGGCATGTCTGTGTTCGGAGTTTCCAGTCAATGGAGGACATCATGGCAGACAACGAAATCCGCGACGCTTTTATCGTCGGCCTCAGAAATGCCCATGCGATGGAAAATCAGGCGCTCAGTATCATGAAGCCGCAGCTGTCGCGCATCGAGAACTATCCTGAAATCGCCGCGAAACTCGAGCAGCATATTCGAGAGACCGAGGGCCAGATCATACGCCTTGAGGACGTACTCGAGGGGCTGGATGAAGACCATTCGACACTCAAGGACATGGCGTTGTCGTTTACCGGCGCGATGACAGCCATGGGTCACACGTTGGCCGGCGACGAGATCCTGAAGAATTCCTTCGCCAATTTCGCTTTCGAAAACTTCGAAATCGCCGCATACAAGTCCTTGTTGACTGTCGCCGATGCCGGCGGTTTTACCGCCGGCAAAACAGCCCTTCAGTCCAATCTCGAAGAAGAAGAGGCCATGGCAAACTGGCTTAATGTCAACCTGGCGGCTGTCACCCAGAAGTTCCTGCTCCTGCGGGAAGGTGGAGCAACCGCGAAGATCTGATGTACATAGTCCATGCGAGTGTCTGCCGATAATCTGGGGTCCGCCGCCCGCAAAGCGGAACGGATGGCTCGATCATCAGTTCTATGAGAGCGCCATCATTCACGCTCCATGGGATCGGTCGATAGAACCATGCGCATTCTGATTTGGCTGTGCCTGGCGGCCATGCTGGCCGCCGTTCTGATCTGGTTCGTGACGGAACCCGCCATGCCTTTTGCGCCCGATGATCCGCGCCTTCAGGGCAATGGCGACCCAGCTCGGGGCGAGCTCATTTTCGCCGCCGGCGACTGCGCATCCTGCCATGCCACCCCAGGCCAGAAGGATCGTCTGAGATTGGGTGGCGGCCTCGCGCTCGCATCACCCTTCGGAATATTTCGGGCACCCAATATATCGTCCGATCCCGTCGATGGCATAGGAAGCTGGAGCACGGTGGACCTTGCCAATGCGTTGATCGGCGGGGTTTCACCGCGACATCAGCATTATTATCCGGTATTTCCCTATCCAAGCTTAACGGGCATGCGTGTCGAGGACATCAGGGATCTAAGGGCCTATATGAGGACACTGGCTCCAGTCTCCGGTCGCCCGCCCGCGCATGATCTGTTTTTCGTGTTCCGCATGCGCCGGCTGTTGGGCTTTTGGAAATTGCTGTTCTTTCGCGAAGGGCAGATGCAAGGACCCGTCAGCACCGATCCTGTCCTCGCTCGTGGACGCTATCTGGTCGAGTCCCTGGGCCACTGTGCGGAATGCCATTCTTCCCGCAATAGATTGGGTGCCATAAGGCCCGAAACGCGATTTGCCGGCGGCATCGATCCTGAGGGCACAGGCTTCGTTCCCAACATCACGCCGAGCCGGATCGGAAATTGGTCCGAAGCCGACATCGCGGAAATGCTGAAGAGCGGCAACACGCCCAACCATGGCCGCGTCGGCTCGTCCATGGCCGAGGTCGTCACCAACATGGCGATGCTGCCGCAGAGCAATCGCGATGCCATCGCGCGCTACATCAAGAGCCTGCCTCCTCGACCGACGCCGCATCCTTAAACGGGATTAATGAGTGTAGAGATAGGCGGCGAGATCGCGGGCCTCGGCTTGCGAGATCCCTGTTTTCGGCATCGCCGAGTTGGGCGAGAAATCCTGCGGCGACACGATCCAATGAACGAGATTATCGCCCGTATTGTTGACGACGCCGGCGATATAGACCCGTTTTTGAAGGCCAGACAATGCGCCGCCAACCTGGCCATCCGCACCGGCGATCCCTGGGATTTGATGGCATCCGGTGCAGCCGTACCGACGAAAGATCGGTGGTGCTCGGGAGGGATCGCCGCCTCCGGTCAGCACGCGCGCGACCTGCAATCGCTGCTGCGAAGTCTTTGCCCAGTTTACGCCGATCACAGTGCAAAGTACTGCAATGGCTGCCGCACACAGCCAGATACCGCAGTATCTATAATGGGCGGATGTGCTGAACATGGTCCGCTCCCCTACCGGCATTTGCTATCCATAGCGCTGCCATTGCGAGCGCCGCGCCGGCGTAAATCGTCCCGGCTGGAATCCACATGACCATCCCGGCGAGCTGCTGATCCTCGAGCGGCGTAAGGCCCCATGTTTCCGCAGTATGCGTCTGCGCGACATAAAGGACGCGTGGCGCCAGCGCCATCAGCGCACCGAGCGCTCCTGTGTGCAGCATGGTCAGGAACAGATGCCACGCCGCGACGCCGCGATTGCTGCGCCAGAAGATCGACCACCAGAACAGGATAGCGGTGGCGAAGAAGCTCAGATGCTGGAGACGATGCAGCGTGACATCGGCGACGGCGGCATCGAACAGGATCGGCGCATGCCAGGCCCATATGGCGACGGCATGCAACAGGGTGGCATTGGTTCCTCCGCTCAGCCAGTGCCAGGCGATGCGCACGGAGCGCCGTCTCATCGCCCTTCCCGTCCAGCGCCTCAGCCGATCCGGCAGCCCCCATAGGAACGTGCCGGCCGGCCGCGCAATGACAATCATCGGAGCGGAGATCGCCATGATGATTTCGTGCTCGATCATGTGAAACGTAAAGAGCTGCTCTCCGAGCCAGTGCAACGGAGACAGCAGCGCACCGGCAAGCGTCAGCCAGCCGGCCCAATAACAAAGAGCGCGCTTCGCCACGACAGATCGGCTCATTCGAACGCGTCGCCTCAGCCTCCAGCAACCTCGGCCGTAAAGAAAAGCCGCGACCGCTAACGGTGTTACGATCCAGGGGTCGATCGTCCAGACAGAATGAAGGAGATGCGCCTCCGCGCCATGCGCGGCAGCCTCCCGCCCCGTCATCAGCAGGATCATGAGGGCGGCTAATGTTCGCATGCGTTCAAGAGCCACGTGGCTCCTCCCTGCAGGAAAAGCGCGAAGGCGAAGGCGAGCCCGACGAGGACACTGAGATGGCGGAGAAACAGCCCCGTTCGCGCCTCCTCCGGGGTCGAACCGGCCTGCGGGATCGCCGCGCTCGCCAACGCAAGCAGAATTGCGACGGAAGATGTCAGGATGGACCAATGCGTATGCCGGCTGCAATCGACATAGGGGAGAACCTGACCAAGCTGGGTATTGCCGGCCCAAATAAGGGGCGCGAGGATCAATCCGCCATATTTTGCGGCCATGGTCATCATAGGCGTGGTACCCAGTAAATGCATGCGTACAAGGGAATCCACGCCACCACGACAAAGTTCCAGTACATTGCATTATCTTCGACATCGCCGAAGCGGCGCGGATTATCGGCATGCTTCGAAAACATCAGGCAGGTCAGTACCAGCGTATCGATGAGATCCGTGACGATGTGGGTCGTATGAAGCCCCAACATGGTCCAGATGATCGAGCCATAGGCATTGTCGTCCCAGCGTATGTTGAGGACAGCGAATTCGAAACCGCGCAGGATCAGCGGCACCGCCCCGAGCACCGACATGACGATAAGCCCGATCCGCACCTTGCGCAGATCTCTTTGCCGCGCCCAGCGGGACAAAAGAATATTCGGCACGAGGCTTGCCAGCAATATCGCGGTCAGGGTCGTTCCAGGAACGAGGCCGGGCGCCGGCGCGTCGATCGGCCAGTGCGGGGCGAGGCTCATCAGGTAGAAATAGACTGCGATCGCCAACGCGAAGCCGGAACCTTCGATAAGCATGAAGGCGCAGGTTCCCCACCAGGTCGGGCTTGCTCTCCCCATGCCATGAGGCGGCAGCCTTGAAACATCGAGGACGACACGCTCCTTCATGATTCATCCTCCGGCGTCTGCTTCGGCCAGAACCAGCCAGTCAACGTGATCCCGATCGGAATTGACCCCCAAATGACCGCCCAAGGCGAGAAGATCGACCAGATCAGCATCACCGTGGTGGCAAGAGCGGCCAGGAGCGGCCAGATCGAATTTCGTGGCGAGGACTCGCTTGCTTCGGGTTGCGCCTCGACGACACTGCTGACGATCAATTCGCGCCGGTCGGTGCGCAGCCCGCCGGCAACCGCGAGTTCATCGGGCTGCGACCACAGCGGATCACGAGCGGCGACCACCGGAATACGACGGAAATTGAAGCACGGCGGCGGTGACGATGTCGCCCATTCGAGCGTCGATGCATCCCATGGATTCTCGCCGGCGATCTGCCCGGATCGAGCGCTGCGAATGACATCGATGAAGAAGACGAGGAATCCCAGCGAAAGGATGACGGCGCTCAGGCTGACGAACATGTTCAAACCGGCCCAGGGCATTTCCGGCTGATAGGTATATATGCGCCGCGGCATGCCCTCGAGACCCAGGATATGCATCGGAAAGAAAGTCAGATTGAAGCCAGTAAAGATCAGCCCGAACGCCCAGCGGCCGAGCGTCTCGCTCATCATCCGTCCAGTCACCTTGGGAAACCAGTAATAGATGGCGCCGAGCAATGGGAAGACGGCGCCGCCGACCAGGACGTAATGGAAATGTGCGACGACGAAATAGGTGTCATGTACCTGGGTGTCGAACGGCACAGAGGCGACCATCACCCCGGTCAGCCCACCGATGACAAAAGTCACGATGAAGCCGAGAACGAACAGCATCGGCGTCTTGAGCACTGGTTGCCCGCCCCATAGCGTCGCCAGCCAGCAGAATATCTGGACGCCGGCCGGAATGGCGATCGCCATGCTGGAGGCGGTAAAGAAGCTCTCGCCTAGCTTCGGCAGGCCGACAACGAACATATGATGCACCCAAAGACCGAAAGCCAGGATTCCGGTCGCGATCAGGGCCATGACAAGCGGGAGATAGCCGAATACGGGGCGGCGCGAGAAGGTCGCTGTTATCGTCGACACCATGCCGACAGCCGGCAGGAAGATGATATAGACCTCGGGATGGCCGAAGAACCAGAACAGGTGCTGCCATAGCAGCGCATCGCCGCCCTCCGCGGGATTGTAGAAATGCGTCCCGACCAGACGATCGAGGATCAGCGTCGAGCTGGCGAGCATGATTGCCGGCATGGCCATGATGACGAGGAAGGCCGTGACGAGCATCGACCAGACGAACAGCGGAATGCGGTCGAGCGACATGCCCGGCGCACGCTGCTTGAAGACGGTGACGACGATTTCGACCGCAACGGCCAAGGCGGCAACTTCCGTGAAAGTGATCATCTGCGCCCAGAGGTCGGCGCGCTTGCCCGCACCATATTGCGGTCCTGACAAGGGCACATAGGCAAACCATCCGACATCGGGCCCGGTATCGAGCGCAAACGAGATCCATAACAGCAGACCGCCGGCCAGATAGATCCAATAGGAAAAGGCATTCAAGCGCGGGAAGGCGATATTGCGGGTGCCGACCATCAGCGGCACGAGATAGACTGCCATGGCTTCCATGACCGGCACGGCAAACAGGAACATCATGTTTGAGCCATGCATGGTGAAAATCTGATTGTAGCGGTCCGGACCGATGAAGCGGGCCTCCGGCTGCGCCAATTGCAGCCGCATCGCGAGCGCGAGCAACCCGCCCAAGGCAAGAAAGACGAATGCGGTAACGATGTAACGGCGGCCGATGATCTTGTGGTCGACTGTCGTCAGAGCGCCCCAGACACCGGCGGGCGTCATCCAGGTCTGCGCGAGCCGCCGTTCTAACTCGCCGTCATCGAACATCAGATCTGTCGGTTGCGTTGGTTTGCCGTCCTTCGTCATTTGAGGCTTTCCATATAGGCGGAAAGCTGCCGCAGCTCATCACCGGAGAGCGGAACCATCGGCATGTTGTTTCCCGGTTTCAATGTCTGCGGATCGGCGATCCAGGCGGCAAGTGAACCGCGGGTATTATCGAGCAACCCTGCCGCGATCGTCTGGCGACTCCCGACATGGGTCAGGTCCGGCCCCGTCGATCCCGATGCCTCGGTTCCGCGTATGGTATGGCAGGCCGCACAGGGCTTGCGCATGAAGAGAGCCTTGCCGGCAGTCGCCTCCGGATCGGCAGACGATACGCTACTCGCCCTCTGTGCGGCGGCCCAGCGCTGATAGTCAGCCATATCCTCGGCAATGACGAACAGCGCCATATGGCTGTGCTGAAGCCCGCAGAATTCCGCGCATTGACCGCGATAAACACCTGGCCGCTCCGCTCGTATGGTTATGACGTTCTGCCGGCCGGGAATGAGGTCGCGTTTACCGGCGAGGCTCGGTACCCAGAAGGAATGAATGACATCCAAGCTTTCGAGCTCGATGCGAATATCGACGCCAACCGGGATATGCATCTCATTGGCCGTCTGAAAGGACTTGGCCGGATCGGCATCATCGTAGATGAATTGCCACCACCATTGCTGCCCGCGAACCTTGATCGCGAGACCGGCATCCGCGGACATTCCGAGGCCGCGCGTTGCATAGAAGCTCGCAATCGTCAAACCGGCGATGACGACAACGGTCGCTGCAACAGCCGCCGTTACCAGCTTGCCCATCCGCCGCTCACTTTCGGAGCTTGGACTTTCCCTCGGCGTCCTGGCGTGCAGCAATGCGAGGACCAGCGCGAACATGACCAGTGCCCACACGGCGCAGCAGACGACCACGATCCCGATGATGAGATGCTTGAGCTGAACGGCCGCGGCTCCCTCAGCGTTCAGCGCCGACTGAGCGCCGTTGCATCCTGCAATCAGGATGGCCGAAAGGAACAGGAAAACGGCAGCGCCCGCTTTCAAGGCGATGGCCCCTGCGTTGCGTTCGGTGCGGCAGGGCCTTCATCGAACAGGATTGCCGCCGGCGCGCGGTTTTCTGCCGGGCGCGTCTGCTTGTCGTCATTGCGGCTCGGCGCGGTGGTCTTTGCCTTATATGCGCCAATCGTCTGGACGTAGCCTGCGAGCTGCCAGATCTCGTCGATCGTCATCTTGTCGCGAAAGGCCGGCATTCCATGCGGGCGGCCGTCGCGGATGGAGGCTGCGATCGACACCATCTCCGGACCATAGAGCCACCAGCCATCCAGGAAAGACGGGCCGGTCCCGCCACGCCCGTCACCATGGCATGCTCCGCAACCGAACCAGGAATAGAGCCGTTTGCCCTGGCTGAGATCGTAAGCGGTGGTCTCGTAGGGTTTGCCGAGCGCGAAGTAGATTTCCGGGGGAGCGCCGCTGATCCCGTTCGGCATCAGGCGCAGTTCATCCAAAGCGGCCCCTACCGAAGGATCCGTTCGATATTGCCGTCCTTCTCGCGCATTGCCGATGACGGCGGCTGCCCCGAGGCTTACCAGAAAGGCGCCGATCCAGAACATGCGATCCAGGAATTCTCTGCTGACCTCCCATGTCATGTTTGATGTCTCAACCTTCTGCGGGCATCAGCCGGCGGGTGACATGCATGCATTTGTCATTCGCCAGCCTTCTCGAGCTCCATCCACTCGCTTCGATCTTGCCGGATCCATTGCCTGGCCGGTTTTTCCCTGTGCAGTCACGATGAAGATCCTCGATTCCTACAAAGAACCAACGACAGGCATTTCTGTTCCCCATCGCTCATATCGGCGGCAATGGACCGATGCCCGTCAGGTTCGTCGCTAGAGATCGATGAGCGCGTATGGTTTGCCCGTTGGCTTTTCGATATGGGCCGCAACATTATAGACGGGAGCTCCCGCGGGTGTGCGGCCCTCATAGCTTCCCCGGTGTGCGTGTCCGTGGACAACTGCATCGACCTTGAAGCGGTCGATCGTTTCGGCAAGGCGCGACGAGCCGAGAAAAGGAAAGATTTCGGGTGGTTCGCCGACGACGGTTTCGGTGATCGGCGCATAGTGAAGAACCACCATGGATCGACTGGCGCGAACCTGGCGCATGGCGTTTTCCAGCCGCATGGTTTCGTCGACGCTTTCCGCGACCATCGCCTTGATGGCAGGCTCTCCGAAAGAACTCAACATATGACGTCCGAACCCTCCGGCAAACCCTTTCACGCCGACGAAGCCAACACCCTCGATCTCGACGGCCCTGCCATCCAAAAGCTTCACGCCGGCATCCGTGAGAATGGCCGTCACTTCCTCGACGGCGCCGCTTTCATAGTCGTGATTGCCCAATACCGCCACCACCGGCACCGTACAGTTGCGCAGGTCTGCGGCAAGCAATTCGGCCTCTTTCGGCTTGCCGAGATCAGTCAGATCGCCGGCAATCACCAACACATCCGCTTCCGAACAAATATCCGCAAAAAGCGACTTGTAGGATTTCTCCCGATCTTCCTTCACGTGAAGGTCGGCAACGGCGGCTACCCTCAATTTTCGTCGCTGATCGTTGGCCATGGTCAGTTCTCCTCGTCGGTGCGCAATTCGCCCTCGCCGCCCACATCGGCAAAACCCCATTCCTCCACATCGATCTGGAAATCGACCCGCGAATACATTCGGCCTCGGCAAATCTTCATTTGCGGCAGGGGCAAGTCACGTTGTGCACTTAAGCGATCGAGCAGCTCATCCATCAGCCAATCGGGAACCTTGTCGCGCTCGGAGGGATAGATCCAGCGAAAGTTGAGAAGCTGGATTAGCAGCACCTCCCAGTTCACCTCCAAATATCCCAGCAATTTTCTCCAGTTGATCTTGTCATGGGCCTTCAGGATCACATGCGCGATGTCGGCGCCATCGTAGCGGTGCCGCAGCTGGACAAAGCATTTCGACCAGATGAGTTCGGTAGGCCCCACGACGCGGACGGAGCAACCGCACATTTCGAGCTGGCGGGCGTCCTCGAACCACTCATCGCCAACCGGCATCGTTCCGTTTGACGATGCAAAGATCACATCGAGGAAGTGGGGGCCCTTCGAGATCTTCCCCAGCCAGCGCTCGTCCTTGACCTCCACCGCGTAGCCCTTGTCCTGAAAATGCGCGAGAATGCGCGCATAGTCGCCCGCCTTGCAAAAGACGTCGAAGTCCTTCGTGGGACGGGAAATTCCGGTATAGGCGCTGACCGCATAAGTGCCGGCGACCAGGAACGGGATCTGCGATGCCGCGAGATCGTGGACGGCGGCAGCGACAAAAGGCTCAGCATCCGGGTCGATCAATTGAGGCACGGCCTTAGCCTCGATCGGCACGTTGCCGGTGAGGCTTCGATCCATATCCGAGGGAACATTCATCAGACCACCGCTTCGCTGAAAGACACAGTAAGATCAACGCCGCCAGTCGAAGTCCTCATCGAGCTGCGCGGCCAGGTGCCGGCGAGCCCGGTTGATGCGGCTCTTGACCGTGCCGATCGCACAATCGAATCTTTCGGCCGCGTCGTCGTAGGAGCGCCCCTCGATGACAACGTATTCGAGCACCGCGCGATAAGGCTCCGGCAGCTGATTACAGGCACGCTCCAGTTCCTTCGCGCGGATCGTCCACTCCTGCGACGGCGCTTCCACGCCAACACCGGAGACGCATTTCTTGGTTCCGGGCGACTCGCGCTTGGCTATGCGGAATTTGGTGCAGAAAGTGTTGCGCATGATGGTGAACAACCAGGACTTCAACCGCGTGCCTGGATCGAACTGTCCAATATTAGCGAGCGCCTTGGTCAAGGTTTCCTGAACCAGATCATCGGCATCGACGGAGTTTCTATGGAAAGTTCTGGCAAAGGCACGAAGAGCCGGAATGAGATCTACGATTTCGGCCTCCAGATCAGTGGTCTCGCGATTAGTGGATTGGGATATATCGTGCACGACGCTCTCCTTGTGGCCGCGATACTGGCGCGATCGACGCGGCATTTGCGTCGCCCGCCGATGTAGACGCCACAACGTGGCGCGAAATATCCGCGCGGATGGCGGCCAGTCATGTGAACAATCTAGTGCTGAGCGAGCCGGCGCATTGAAGCCAGTTTCTCAGCGCTTTTCGCATCTACTAAGGAACGGCTCCGTCTTCAGCTTGTTCCGTGCGTTTTTTACGTCCTTCCGGTATTGTTTCGCGCAAACCAAGCAGACTAAGAATCTCGCAGTGTATCAGTTCGACGGCAGCGGAACGGATCAAATTCACGTCGGAAGGGTTGATCTACACCATCGAACTCCCTTATCGGAGGAGATCAAGCGTTATGGACCGAAGATGAGCCAAGGCTACAGTCACCTCTTTTCCGGCCGCCGGGTTTTGATCGTGGAAGACGAGTATCTTCTTGCAAACGAAGCGCGCCGTCAGCTGGTGAAGCTCGGCGCCATTGTCATCGGACCGACAGCGCGAGTCGACCAGGCTCTCGAACTGATCCAGGACGAAGATGTCGACGCAGCCATTCTCGATATCAATCTGGACGGCGAAATGGTGTTTCCCGTGGCCGATAGGCTGAATGAACTCAATATCCCTTACGTCTTCGCAACCGGCTATGATCCGTCGATCATTCCGGCGCGCTTTACCGGCTTCATTCTTTGTGAAAAGCCGATCGAGATAGAGCGCATTGCACGAGCTCTGTTTGGCCCGTGGCAACAGGATTCTTGAGGAACGCTCGGCACCAGGGATGATTATCAAAACCCCGAAAGTTGTTGTCCAACTTTCGGGGCTCGTTCGATCGTTACGCGGGCTTTTGGCGTTCTTTGCGGAATCAGGTCGCGCGTTCTGCTACGCGCGGCCGCCACTTGATCAGGCGGCTCTCGACGAAATCCAGGACCAGATCGATCAGTAGGACAAACACCGCCAGGATGAAGATCCCCGCGAAGACGCCGACGGCATCGAAATTGCCTTCCGCCTGCGCGATCAGGTAGCCCAGACCGGCCGATGCGCCCAGGTATTCACCGATGATCGCACCAACAACCGCAAAACCGACGGATGTTCGAAGCGAAGACAGAATCCAACTCGCCGCAGCCGGAAAATAGACGTGACGCAGCAGTTCGGACTTCTTCGCGCCGAGAATGCGAGCGTTCGACAGCACGACGGGGTTGACTTCACGCACGCCCTGCATCGCGTTGAAAAAGGTGACGAAGAACACGAGCGTGACGGCGAGGGCCACCTTCGACCAGAGGCCCAGGCCGAGCCAAAGGACAAAGATCGGAGCAAGAACCACGCGCGGAATGGCGTTCAGGCCCTTGATGAACGGATCGAGGATACGCGCAGCCGAGCGCGACAGTCCGAGCCATACCCCTGCCGCGACGCCAAGTCCCGTACCGATGACGTAGCCAAGCACCGTTTCCGTAAGCGTGATGCTCACGTGCTTGAAAAAGCTTGGATCGGCAACCCATGCGAACACCTGCTTTATGATATCGACAGGCGAGGGAAAGAAGAAGACATCGACCAAGCCGAGGTTCACGCCGATTTCCCAACCGCCGACGATGACCAGCAACAATGCCAGTTGGGTAAGTCTTTCAGTCATGGCGTTCATAGCTTTTCTCCACTTCACCGCGCAGGGAAGCCCAAATATTGCGATAGAGGTCGGTAAAACGGGGATCGAGCTTGATCTCCGCGACATCGCGAGGCCGCTCCAGATCGACAGGGAAACTGTCGATGACGCGCGACCGCGGACCTGAGGCCAGAACCACAACACGATCCCCCAGAGCAATCGCTTCCTCAAGATCATGCGTAATCAGAACCACAGCCCGCTGCTCTTCCTGCCATAGGCGAAGCAATTCGTTTTGCATCAAATGCCGAGTGTGAATGTCGAGCGCGGAGAAAGGCTCGTCCATCAGGATTACCTTCGGTCCCGTTATCAGCGCCTGCGCCATTTGCACTCGTTTGCGCTGGCCGCCGGAAAGCTGATGCGGATAACGGTCTTCGAAGCCCTTGAGACCGACCTTCGCGAGCCATTTGAGAGCCCGCTCCCGCCGCTCGCCCGCGCCAACACCTTGGAACAAGGGGCCTAGTTCCACATTCTCGAGCGCGGTTTTCCAAGGGAATAGCGCGTCCTGCTGAAATAGATAACCGATGTTATTCTGAACGCCCGAGACCAGAGCCCCATCGATGGAAACAGATCCCTTCGCTGGCTTCAAAAGTCCGGCGATTGCATTCAGGATCGTACTTTTGCCACAGCCCGTCGGCCCGACAATGGCGACGAATTCGCCATCGGCTACCGTCAGATTTACATCCTGGACCGCAACGAAGGAGCCGAAGGACATGGTGACGTTTTCAATTGCCACCATTGCTTTGGGTGAGGCCCCGGCCTGGGGCGTCTGTTTTGCCGGCGCGAACGCTGCCACGGACATCTTAACCTCCCTCAATTCGATGCCGCCGCCGGCACCTTAGCTACGAATTCGTTGGTAAAAGTCTTCGACAGATCGATCTTGGCCGCCTTGACCTTGTCGTTGAACGAGGTCAGGACATCGAGAGGCGTCTTGATATCTTTTTCGTCGAGCAGCCCATCCGTGGAAAAGATCTGCCGCGCGTTTTCAACTGCCTTGATGTATGTCTCTTTGTCGCCCGAAATGAATTCCGGCGGAAGCTTTTCGACGATCTCGGCGGCGCTGTGCGTCTTCATCCATTGAAGCGCCTTCACCGTTGCATTTGTGACCTTCTGGATCGTTTCCGGATTTTTGGAGATGTAGTCCTGCGTGGCGTAAAGGACCGATGTCGGATAGATACCGCCATAGATCTCCTTGGCGCCGTCGTCATTCCGGGCGTCGATCAGGATCTTTCCGACACCCTTCTCGACAACGAACGTCGCCGCAGGGTCGTAATTTACGAGCAGATCGATCTTGCCTTGCTGAAGCGCTGCGACCGCAGCCGAGCCCGAGCCCACGCCGATAATCGAAACGTCGTTCGCCGAGAGACTATGCCGCTGGAGATAGTAGCGAATAAAGAAGTCCGAGGATGAGCCCGGAGCGGTGATTCCGATCTTGGCACCCTTGATCGTTTCGGGGTTTTTCGGATCGAATTTCGCGTCTTTGCCGCCGGCCAGAACGAGCCCTGAATTTCGCCCGAACTCCACGAAGGCGACAACGTGCTTGTTTTGCGACTGCATCTGAATCGTATGATCGTAGAAGCCGACGGCGACATCCGTCGAGCCGGCAACCAATGCCTGCAAGGTCTTCGATCCGCCCGACGCGAAGTTTTCGACGGTAACCTCCAGACCCTCTTTCTCATAAAGGCCCAAGCCCTGCGCGACGGGGAAAGGCAGGTTGTTGAGGTTGTAGGAACCGACGCTTATGCGAACAGGTTCCGCCAAAGCCGTTCCGGACAGCGCTACCGCTGCCGCGAGTGCGAGAATAAGCTTTTTCATTTGATCTCCTCCATTTTGGCACCCTCCCGGCACCATGGGTTTATCGATTATGCTGCACAAACCAGCGCTTTGGCAGGCTTTGCAAAGACATGGCCCTCAAAAAGCCTGCGCGCCGTGCGAAGAATCCCGGCGACGAGCTTCCCATCCCGCAGTTGCAGCTTCACGTCCAGATGGCCGCTGGGATGTTCAATGGAAAGCACGACGGGCGGTGTTTGAACGCCGATAAGGCGGGACGCCACGGTGTTTTCGCTCACACAGGCCGTTGCAATCCCGACAGCGCCTGTCGTCGCCAGTGATGGATGGCATTCATTCGGCATGAAGTAGCGAACATTCAACGCGCCGCCTTGTCTGGCTGGAGAGATGAGAACCGGTTTCGGAGTGACTTGACTGCGGACATCACCCATTCCCATTTTCTCGCCGGCAAGGATACGAAGTTTTTCCAGCCGCTCGATCAACGAATGATTGCCGTTCAGTTCAGCAGCACTCTCATATCCGGTCACACCGAGTGAAGCGGCCTCGATAAGGAGCATCGGCATCGCGCAATCGATACAGGTCACATCGATACCGGCGATCGTTTCTATCGATTTACCGCTTGGGAAAAGCTGGCCCGTTCGGGCACCCGCCGCATCCTTGAACGTGAGCGCGATCGGAGCAGCCTGGCCAGGTACGCCGTCAATTCTTGCGTCGCCGAGATAGGCAACCGCGCCATTCGGTGTCGGAACCTCGGCTTCGATCATCTTGCCGGTGTTGACGTTGAATATCTTGACGAGCGTGGTGTCTCCGGCAACCGGCACAAGCCCCGCCTCTATCGCGAACGGCCCGACAGCCGCCAGCATGTTCCCGCAATTGGGGGAGGTATCGACGATCTGCCTGTCGACGCGAACCTGCGCGAACAGATAGTCCACATCCGCGCCAGGCACCGTTCCCGGGCCGCAGATGGCAACTTTGCTGGTGACCGGGTTTCCCCCTCCAATACCATCGATCTGAAGCGGATGCCCCGAGCCCATAACGGACAAAAGCACCTGATCCCGCTCGGCCGGGTCCCGCGGCAGGTCCGACGCCAGAAAGAACGGGCCCTTTGAGGTGCCACCCCGCATCAGGACACACGGTATGGAGAGCAAATCATTCATGCGTTTTTCTCGCCAAATAATGTGTTTATCGTATTAATCCGCTTCGTTATTGCTATTATGGAATTAATGATTGATATGTGAAATGCTAAAATCGAGGACATTGATACGAAATGAACATCAATTGTGAGATCCTTGACCTGAGAGCGTTCCTGGCCGTCGTGGAACTGCAGGGCTTTCATCGCGCTGCCGATCAGCTAAACATGTCGCAACCGGCGCTCAGCCGGCGGATTCAAAAGCTGGAGCAGGCGATCGGCGCGCCGCTGCTGGAGAGGACGACGCGCCATGTCGCGGCTACGGCTCTCGGAACCGAGCTCGTGCCTCTGGTGCAGCGTATGCTCGAGGAGTTCGATGGCTCGCTATTCTCGATGCGGGAACTGGGAGCCAAACGCGGAGGCTTGGTAACGATTGCCTGCCTGCCGACGGCAGCCTTTTATTTCCTGCCTTCCGTCATTCGGCAATTCAATCAGGAATACCCGAACATTCGGCTTCGGATTCTCGATCTTACCGCGACCGACGCACTGCAGGCGGTGGCACGCGGCGAGGTCGAATTCGGAATCAACATCATGGGAAGCTCAGACAGCGATCTGGTGTTCGAGAGGCTTGCGGAGGATCCCTTCGTCCTGGCAGCCAAACGAGACCATCCGCTGGCCGAAACGACGGAAGTGCGATGGCAGGATCTCGAGCCTTATCCCCTTATTACGGTTCATCGCTCCAGCGCGAACAGGACACTCCTGGATGCGGCTCTGGCGAGAGCCAATATCAAGCTCAACTGGTTTTACGAGGTCACGCATCTTTCGACGTCACTCGGTCTGGTCGAAGCCGGATTGGGAATTTCGGTGCTGCCTAAGATGGCGACACCACAGGGCGAACATCCCTTCCTGATCACTCGCCCCATTCGAAATCCGGAGATCTCCCGCACCATCGGTGTCGTCCGGCGTCGCGGGGGGAAGCTTTCACCGGCCGCGGAGCATTTCATGCGCATGCTGATTGGCGCATGGGCGCAAAACTAGACAGGGCGGCTCAGCGATCCCGTGAAAAGCTGAACCGCCCTTTTCCATGGCGAACTTCACCTGCCCTTCCGCGCCGTTCAGCTCCATGCCGAGCTGCCGGATGGCGTGGGTCGGGTGGGCCGGATGTTAGACCGAGGTCGCAATCGCGACCGCAAAGTCGTGATAGGAGTGCAGCGAACGACCCAGGATCGTGGTTAGCCGTTCGACGTCGCCAGCCTCAGGAATCATGCCGTCACTGACATAGCGCTCCGCCATCAGGCGCATCTCATAGGCCGTCCACTTCGGCATGAAGCTCGCCATGCTCTGCTCGAACCCACTGGGATCGTCGCCGCCGTAGACGACCGGGCGGCCCAGGATATCCGACCAGATCTTCGCCACGCCAGGGCCGGTCAGCGTGTCGGGTCCGACCAGGTTGATGGTCTCGATCGGCAGCTTGCCCGAAGCGGAATCGCGGCGGATCAACTCGATCGCGGCGACCTCGGCGATATCGCGGGCATCCACCATGGCAACGCCCTTGCTGCCGATCGGCATTGGATAGACGCCGTGATCAAGGACCACGTCCCTGATCATCAGCTCATTGTCGATGAAGTAGGTCGGACGCAGGATGGTGGCGCTGAAGCCCATCTGCACGAGCATGCGCTCTGCGCCGAACTTGACGGCGAAATGGGGCACGTTTACCGCCCGATCGGCTTCGAACACCGACAGATAGACAACGCGGTCGACGCCCGCCTCGCGAGCAACATTGAGCGCGATGATCGCCTGGGTGAATTCGTCGCCGGTAACGGCATTCAGCAGAAACAGCGTGCTTATGCCATGGAAGGCGCCACGCAGGGCATCGATGTCGAGCAGATCGCCCTGAGCGACCTCGACGCCGGCCGGAACATCAGCCTTCGAGGGATCGCGCGTCAGGATGCGCACCTTGGCACCGCGCTGCGTAAGCTGTTCGACGACATGACGGCCGACACGGCCGGTGGCGCCAGTAACGAGAATGGTCATGGTGGTTACTCCAGATTGGGTTCAGTTGACATCCACCAAGTTAATGATCCAAATTAATCCCGATAGACGCTATATCTGGACGCATCGTCTCACTGGTGAAACACATGGATCTGCTCGCCCTTGCCGACTTCAATCTGGTTGCCCGTTATGGCGGGTTCGGTAAAGCCGCACGCGCAGCCGGCCGTCCGAAGGCAACGCTCTCCCGGCGCGTGGCCGAGCTGGAAGCAAATCTCGATCTGCGCCTGTTCGAGCGAGGCGCGCGAACGCTCAAGCTCACGGAAGAAGGACGCGCTCTGTTCGAGCGTACAGGCGCTCTGCTGATCGAGCTCGACGAGACGGCGAAAGCGATCGCTTCGGGCGGTCGCAGCCCGCGCGGCCGATTGCGCATCAGCGCGCCTTTGCTCTTCTCGCAGACGGCCATCGGTAAGCTAGCGGCCGGCTTTGTCATCAAGTATCCCGAAGTTCAGCTTGAGATCACGACGGAAGACCGGACTGTCGACATGATCGAGGAAGCCTATGACCTGGTCATCCGCGTCAATCCCGAGCCGGATGCGAACCTAGTCGGTCGCGTTTTCCTCCGCGATCGTTTGGTGGTCGTGGCTAGACCGGACTTCATGCCGCCGACAGACCGCAGTCCGTTGCCGGCAGTCACCCGAGGAGCACTGAGGCAAACCGAAACGTGGGAGGTGACGACATCGGCGGGGAAGTCGACGATAACAGTCAAGCCGGTTCTGAGCCTGTCGTCTTTTCTCATGGTCCGCGATGCGGTTCGCCTGGGTGCGGGCGTGGCTCGCCTGCCCCTGTCGCTGGCAAGTTCCGATCTTGCTGCCGGCACCCTGGTGCATTGGGGCGATGTTGATGGACCCGATACCGCACTCTGGGCGCTCTATCCGACACGTCGCCTCCTCAGCGCCCGCGTCTCGGCCCTTCTTGACTATCTGAAGGAGACTTTCCAGCACGGGACAGCCGATGAACTCGCGGCCTATGTCGGAGAATGAAGAAGCGGCGGGCAAGGTGGGCAGGGCTAACGCGATAATCTGCAACATCCGGATACGGCCGCTGAGGGCTGCCGATTCCACATGCCGGTCGCGGGACTGTCATCACCCGCTGCTGCCTACCGGAGGATCAAACCGCCACACGAAATTGCACATTTTTCGTGCGTATTTTTGACTTGCTGAATTTTTAGAAGAAAGACTTTGCCGCCGGGTAATAAAATCAATGATTTGCAAACTGGCACGCACCTTGCTTCCCTGAAAATCGAGTTGGTGGCTAGGGTTCCGGCGTTTGGATAAAGCGTGCTGGTCCGAGAGCCACCACCGGTTGGGGGAGAAATCCCACCGGATGCACGGCGGGATAAAAGCCCGGGAGACCTCGTAAGCCAAGGGATTGGCGGCGCGATGGTCTTTGCCGATCCCTTTTTGAAAAAAGCAAAAGGGGAATTTCTATGCAGACTTTTTCGAAGATCCTTTCCGTAACGGCCCTTTCGATATCGCTGACCCTCGGGCTCGGTTCCGTCGCCAGTGCCGCGCCGAAAACCAGTTTCAAGGTCGCCTGGTCCATCTATGTCGGCTGGATGCCCTGGGGCTATGCGAGCGACCACGGCATCGTCAAGAAATGGGCCGACAAATACGACATCAACATCGAGGTCACCCAGTTCAACGATTATGTCGAGTCGATGAACCAGTACACCGCCGGCGCCTTCGACGCCGTGACGCTGACCAATATGGACGGTCTGTCGATCCCCGCCGCCGGCGGCGTCGATACGACTGCCGTCATCGTCGGTGACTTTTCCAACGGCAATGACGCGGTCATCCTGAAGGACAAGACCAGCCTGGCCGACATCAAGGGGCAAAACGTCAATCTCGTCGAATATTCCGTCTCGCACTATCTGCTCGCCCGCGCGCTCGACAGCATCAAGCTTAGTGAACGCGACGTGAAGGTGGTCAATACCTCCGACGCCGACATGGTCGCGGCCTACAAAACGCCCGACGTCTCCGCCGTCGTGACCTGGAATCCGCTGGTCTCGACCATTCTCGAAGAACTTTCCGCCAAGAAGGTCTTCGACAGTTCGCAGGTGCCTGGCGAAATCATCGACCTGATGGTCGCCAACAGCAATGTGCTGAAGGACAATCCGAATTTCGGCAAGGCGCTGGCCGGCATCTGGTATGAAACGGTGGCGCTGATGAAAGCGGACACGCCCGAAGGCAAGGCTGCGCGCGAGGCGATGGGGGCTGCCTCGGGCACGGACCTGAAGGGCTTCGAGGCGCAGCTTGCCGCAACGAAGCTCTTCGACAAGCCCGCCGAGGCGGTTGCCTTCACCGCCTCGCCGAACCTGCCGAAGACGATGAATCTGGTGCGTAGCTTCCTGTTCCAGAAGGGCCTGCTCGGCAATGGTGCGCCATCGGCCGATGTCATCGGCATCGAAATGCCCGATGGCAAGGTTCTCGGCGACAGCGCAAACGTCAAGCTGCGCTTCACGGAAACTTACATGAAGGCCGTCGCCGACGCTTCACTTTGAGCGAATCTTCACCGGCGGCGCCCATGCGCCGCCTGCCCCTTCATTCGCGGAGTTTCTCATGCGTTGGATCAACACCAGGCCCAGTCCCGGCGCACAGCTTGCCCTGACGCTCCTGCCTTTTGCCCTGCTGATCGTCGCCTATGGCGCCGGTTCGGCGGCGCGGCTTGCCGAAAACGCCAACGACAAGCTGTTGCCCAGCCTTGCCGGCTTTGCCGACGCCATCAACCGCATGGCCTTCATTGCCGACCCGCGCACGGGAGAATATCTGCTATGGTCGGATACCGGGGCAAGCCTGATCCGGCTTTTCGCGGGCCTCGGCATCTCCACGGTCACAGCGCTGCTGATCGGCATGCTGATCGGCATGCTGCCTTATCTCAGAGCCCTGCTCTCTCCCTTCGTCGCCGTCATCTCGATGGTGCCGCCGCTGGCGCTTCTGCCGATCCTCTTCATCGTCATGGGTCTCGGCGAGACGTCGAAGATCGCTCTCATCGTCATCGGCGTCGCGCCGACGATGATCCGCGACCTGGCGCTGAAGGCGCTGGAATTGCCGCGCGAGCAGATCGTCAAGGCCGAGACCCTCGGCGGCTCCTCCTGGCAGATCGCACTTCGCGTCGTGCTGCCGCAGATCCTGCCGCGACTGATCACCTGCCTCAGGCTGCAACTCGGACCGGCCTGGCTGTTCCTGATCGCGGCGGAAGCGATCTCGTCCGATTCCGGGTTGGGCTACCGCATCTTTCTCGTCCGCCGCTATCTGTCGATGGATGTGATCTTTCCCTATGTCGTCTGGATCACCCTGCTTGCCGTGCTCATGAACTATCTTCTCGATCGTCTGCGCGTCGCCGTCTTCCCCTGGTCCGAACTGGAGAAGCAGGCATGAGCGAGCTCAGGATAGACAGGGTCTGGAAGGAATATGGCGACCAGATCGTGCTCGAGGACCTGTCCTTGACGGTCGCTTCGCGAGCCTTCGTCGCTCTGGTCGGCCCGTCCGGTTGCGGCAAGTCGACCTTCCTGCGCATGCTGCTGGGGCAGGAACAGCCTACCCGCGGTACGATCTTCCTCGACGGCGCGGCGCTGCCCGCCGAGCCGGGCGCGGATCGCGGGGTAGTCTTCCAGCGCTATTCGGTCTTTCCGCATCTGACCGCGCTCGGCAACGTGCTGCTCGGCAAGGAACTTGCGGCCTCGCGCTACAAAGCCAAACTCTTCGGCGCCGCACGCCGCGGTGCCATCGAGGCGGCGCGTCAGCTCATCGCCGAAGTCGGCCTTGCCGGCGCCGAGGACAAATATCCGGCCCAGCTTTCCGGCGGCATGCAGCAGCGACTGGCGCTCGCCCAGGCGCTCATCATGCGCCCCAAGGTCCTGCTGCTCGACGAACCCTTCGGTGCGCTCGATCCGGGCATCCGAGCCGAAATCCATACGTTGATGAAACGCCTCTGGCACGAGACGCAAATGACCGTTGTCATGGTGACTCATGACATGCGCGAAGCTTTCACGCTTGCGACCCGCGTCGTCGCCTTCGAACGCCGCCGCAACCGGCCGGAAGAGAAGGAGCGCTACGGCGCAACTATTACCAAGGATATTTCCATCTGGCCGCCGCGCATCGCCGGCGCGCCATCGATCTTCAGCCCCGACCGGGACGGCCCGGTCGCTTCCCTGGGGCACCGCCGGGACGACCTGGCTTCGTCGGGAGAAATCCAGCCATGACAACACATGTCAGACGTTCGCCGGAAGAAATAGCCGCCAACCGCGCGCGCTACGAAGAGCATCAAAGGAAGGGCCTGGAATTCGCACCCAAGGCCCTGCCCGGGGCAAGCCCCTTGCCGGCGCCCGAAATCGCGTATGACAAGATCGTCCACCGCGAAGTGATCCCCGGCGGCTGGTACTGGTCGACCCGCCTCCGGAAGCACGAAACGTTGCGCCTCAGCCTCGATCATGGCTTCTCGACGCTGTCCCTCGTCGCCTGGAGCGCCGCCGACACCAGCGAGAGGCTGAACCTGCCCGATACGGTGAAGATGCAGTGGACGACCGCACTCGGCAAAGGCCGGGTGATCTTTTCGGACATGGGCCGGGTGATGTTTTCGGTGACGGAAGATAGTTCCGGTGCCCATGACGCGCTGATGGGTGGCTCGACCTTGTCATCGAATGCGGCGAAATACGGGGAAGATAAGCGCAACACGCGAGACAACCTCGTCCTGCTCGCCACCAAGGCCGGGCTTGATAAGCGGGATATTCCCTCGGTGCTGGCGCTCTTCGCCCCAGTCCGCGTCGACCGGGACGGCACGTTCCTATGGAAGCCGGAGCTTTTGCGCAGCGGCGATTATGTCGAGCTGCGTGCCGAGATGGACCTGATCGTCGGCTTTTCCAATTGCCCGCATCCGCTCGATCCCGACCCCGGCTACCGGCCGAACCCGGTGACCGTCACACGTATCGCAGCCGTGGAGCCATCGACCGAGGACCTGTGCCGGACCGCGACCGCCGAAGCCGTGCGCGGATTTGAAAACAACGTGCTGGCGGCGATCTGAGGGGGGGAGCGAGACCATGAGCGATTTCATCCAGACAGCACCGGGCCGCACGCTCGAAAACGCCGTGCAGGATCATGTCATTGCCGCGGAAGCGCCGTTCTCGACGGTGGTCCGGAAAGGCCAGACGTTGCGCATCGAGGATAGCTATGGCCAGCAGGCAATCGACACGCTGTTCTACAATGCCGCCGACTTCTCCGAGCGCTATTCCAACCAGGATACGATGCGCGAACAGGGTGCCGCCTATATCTCCACGCATACGAAGATCATCTCGAATGAGGGCCGGGTCATGCTGACCATGACCGCGGACAGTTGCGGTCGTCACGACACGTCGGCCGGCGCCTGCTCCTGCGAAAGCAACACGGTGCGCTTCGGCCACGGTACCAAATACCTCCATGCCTGCCGTGACAATTTCGTTCTGGAAGTCTCCAAGCATGGCATGAGCAAGCGCGATATCGTTCCCAACATCAACTTCTTCATGAACGTGCCGATCGAACCGTCGGGCGAGATGACGATCGTCGACGGCATTTCCGCGCCAGGCGATTATGTCGAATTGAGAGCGGAAATGGACGTGCTGCTCGTCATCTCCAATTGCCCGCAGATCAACAATCCCTGCAACGGTTTCGATCCGACACCGATCCGGGTGCTGGTCTGGGACAGCGAGGCCTGACATGTTCAACAAGGTTCTGATCGCAAACCGGGGCGAAATCGCTGTCCGGATCATCAAGACGTTGCGGCGCATGGGCATCGCCTCCGTCGCCGTCTATTCCGATGCCGACCGCTTTTCCAAGGCGGTGCTGATGGCTGACGAAGCGGTGAGGCTCGGCCCGGCGCCAGCCAGTGAGAGTTATCTCGATGTCGATGCCGTCATAGCTGCCTGCAAGACGACCGGCGCCGAGGCCGTGCATCCGGGCTATGGCTTCCTTTCGGAGAACATCGGCTTTGCCGAGCGGCTTGCGGAGGAAGGCATCGTTTTCATCGGTCCGACACAAGACAACATCGCCGCCTTCGGACTGAAGCATAGGGCCCGTGAACTGGCCCGCGAAAGCGGCGTGCCGCTGCTGCCCGGCAGCGGCCTCTTGGAAACGTGCGATGAAGCGCTGAAAGCCGCAACCGAGATCGGTTATCCGGTCATGCTGAAATCCACCGCCGGCGGCGGCGGCATCGGCATGCAGCTTTGCCACGGCCCGGAAAGCCTGAATGCCGCCTTCGAGAGCGTGCAACGCACCGCGCGCGCAAGCTTCGGCGATGCGCGTGTCTACCTCGAGCGTTTCGTGGCCAACGCCCGCCATGTCGAGGTGCAGATCTTCGGCGACGGCAAGGGCCGGGTGATCGCGCTCGGCGAGCGCGACTGCTCCTTGCAGCGCCGGAACCAGAAGGTGATCGAGGAGACGCCGGCGCCGGGGCTATCCGATGCAGTTCGGAGCCGCCTGCATGGCGCGGCCGTCGCACTCGGTATCTCCGCCCACTATCAGTCGGCGGGAACGGTCGAGTTCATCTACGACCCCGCACACGAAGAATTCTATTTCCTCGAGGTCAATACCCGCCTGCAGGTCGAACATCCCGTGACCGAAGCGGTCTTCGGCATCGATCTCGTCGAATGGATGATCCGGCAGGCGGCTGGCGAAGACGTTCTCACGGGCAAGGAGAACCTCGCTCCCAAGGGTGCAGCCATCGAGGCGCGCATCTATGCCGAAATGCCGCACGCCGGCTTCAGGCCGAGCGCCGGGCTGCTGACCGAGGTTGTCTTTCCGGACAAGATACGTGTCGATGGCTGGATCGAGACAGGCACCGAGGTCAGCCCCTATTACGACCCCATGCTTGCCAAGGTGATCGTGACGGGTGAAGATCGCGCAAGTGCGATCGAGGCGCTCGGCAAGGCGCTCGAAGAGAGCACGATCTCGGGTATCGAGACCAATCTCAACTATCTGAAAGCCATCGCCGCCTCGGATCTTCTGGCGAGCGGCCATGTGGCGACCACGGCTCTCAAGGATTTCGTCTTCTTGCCAGATGTGGTCGAGGTGGTTTCGCCAGGCGCCCAGTCGAGCCTGCAGGAGCTGCCGGGGCGGCTGGGCCTCTGGCATGTCGGCGTGCCACCAAGCGGACCGATGGACGAGCGATCCTTCCGCCATGCCAACCGGCTGGTCGGAAATGCCGACGAGACGGCGGCGCTGGAGCTGACCGTCTCAGGACCGGTGCTGAAATTCTTCTCGGATGTCACGATCGCACTTGCCGGCGCGCAGATGGCGATGACGCTCGATGGCATGCCGGCTCAACATGATGCGGCGATCCTCATCAAGGCGGGCCAGACGCTTTCGATCGGTGCGATCGCGGGAGCCGGCCAGCGGGCCTATCTCGCCGTTGCCGGCGGGTTCGCGGCCCCGGAGGTGCTCGGTTCGCGCGCGACCTTCGGCCTAGGCCAGTTCGGCGGTCATGCGACGGGACCGCTTCGCGCCGGCCATGTGCTGCGGCTTGCCCGGGCTCCGCAGCCTGGATCCAAGCCGGCCAACGCGCCGGCCGAGCTCACGCGTGAGTGGGAAGTCGGCGTGCTCTATGGCCCGCACGGCGCCCCCGATTTCTTCCTGGAGGACGATATCGAAATGCTGTTTTCGACCGAATACGAGGTTCATTTCAACAGCGCCCGCACCGGCGTCCGCCTGATCGGCCCGGCGCCGAAATGGGCGCGCACGGACGGCGGCGAAGCCGGGCTTCATCCCTCCAACCTGCACGACAATGCCTATGCCGTCGGCGCGATCGACTTCACCGGCGACATGCCCATCATTCTCGGCCCCGATGGCCCGAGCCTCGGCGGTTTCGTCTGCCCGGCGGTAATCGCGCGCGACGAGCAATGGAAGATGGGCCAGTTCAAACCGGGCGACAAGATCCGCTTCCGCGCGGAAAAACGCGCCGGGGACCCGATCGCCGGACCGGTGGTCAAGCGCATAGGCGACGATGCGGGGGCCACGATCATGGGGCGCAGCGAGGCGGGACCCGTGCCCGTGGTCTATCGCCGGCAGGGGGACGACAATCTGCTGGTCGAATATGGACCGATGCAGCTCGACATCGCGCTGCGCCTGCGCGTGCATCTTCTCATGCAGGCGATCAAGGAAGCAAAGCTTCCGGGCCTCATCGACCTGACACCGGGCATTCGGTCGCTGCAGATCCATTATGACGGAACGAGCCTTGCGCGCACACGCGTTCTCGGACTTCTGAGCGAAATGGAGGCTTCGCTGCCGCCGGCGCAGGCGGTGAAGGTGCCAAGCCGGATCGTGCATCTGCCGCTCTCCTGGAATGATCCCGATGCCGAACTTGCAATGCGCAAATATCAGGAGCTCGTCCGCCCAAATGCGCCCTGGTGCCCGTCGAATATCGAGTTCATCCGCCGCATCAACGGACTGGCCGACGAACAGGCGGTGCGCGACATCGTCTTCGACGCCAGCTATCTCGTCCTCGGGCTTGGCGATGTCTATCTCGGGGCGCCGGTCGCAACTCCGATGGATCCGCGCCATCGGCTGGTGACGACGAAGTACAATCCCGCCCGGACATGGACGCCGGAAAACGCTGTCGGCATCGGCGGCGCCTATATGTGCATCTACGGCATGGAAGGCCCCGGCGGCTATCAGCTCTTCGGCCGCACGATCCAGGTCTGGAACACCTGGCGCCAGACGCCGGTCTTTTCCAAGGAAAAGCCGTGGCTGCTCGACTTCTTCGACCAGATCCGCTTCTTCCCGGTGAGCCACCAGGAACTGAGCGAAGCGCGCGCCGCCTTCCCGCATGGCGGCTATCCGATCCGCATCGAGGAGAGCGAATTCTCCTATGCGGCCTATGAGGCGGACCTTGCCGCCAACGCGCTGGCGATCGGCACCTTCAAGGCCCGCCAGCAATCGGCCTTCGAGGCCGAGCGGCAGCGCTGGAAGGATCTCGGCCTCGACAGCTTTTCCGTCGACGAGGATAGTGGTCCCGGTCTCGCGGGCGACATCCCAGCAGGTTGTTTCGGCGTTGAAAGCGCCGTGCCCGGCAATGTCTGGAAGGTCCTCGTCGAGGAGGGGCAGCCCGTCGTCGCGGGCGAGACAGTCGCCATCATCGAATCCATGAAAATGGAAATCAACGTGACCGCTCACGCCGCGGGCCGCGTCCGCGATCTGCGCGCAGGCCCCGGTCGCAACGTCAAAGCCGGCGATGTCCTCGTCGTGCTGGAGGAAATCTGATGCTTCCCACCATTCTCGATCTCGCTTCGCTCCAATCCGCCTATGCGGCCGGCTTGTCTCCTTTTGATCTTGTCGAGGAGGTGATCCGCCGCCGCCTGGCGTCCGACGATCCGGCGATCTTCATCACGCTAACCCCGGACGATGACCTGCGCACTGCCGCCAAGGCGCTGCTGGCCCGCGCGCCGAAACCGAACAGCCTGCCGCTCTGGGGCATTCCTTTCGCAGTCAAGGACAATATCGACGTCGCGGGTCTTCCGACCACCGCCGCCTGCCCGGCCTTCGCCTATCATCCCGCTGATGATGCGACGGTGGTAGCCAGGCTGAGGGCCGCCGGGGCGCTGGTGATCGGCAAGACCAATCTCGACCAGTTCGCCACCGGCCTCAATGGCACGCGCTCGCCGCACGGCGCACCGCGCTCGGTCTTCGACAGGGATTATGTGTCAGGCGGCTCGAGCTCCGGTTCGGCGGTCGCCGTCGCTTCGGGCCTCGCCAGTTTCGCGCTCGGCACCGACACGGCCGGTTCAGGCCGTGTGCCGGCGGCCTTCAACAATCTCGTCGGCATCAAGCCCACACCGGGGCTCGTGCCGAATGTCGGCGTCGTGCCGGCCTGCCGCAGTGTCGATGTCGTTACCATTTTTGCCGCGACCGTCGGCGACGGCGTTGCAATCCGCAAGGTGATGGAGGGCTATGACGCCGCCGACCCGTTCTCGCGCAAAGCGGCATCCACCAGCCTGCCCGCCTCCGGACAGCGGATTGGCGTGCTCGACGAAGCAGAACGGGAATTCTTCGGCAACAGAGATGTGGAGGCCCTTTACGACGCTGCAATCGAACGGGCGCGCGCGCTCGGAGCGACCATCGTTCCCTTCGATTATACGCCCTTCCGGCTGTCGGCCGAGCTGCTCTATAACGGACCGTGGGTCGCCGAACGGCTGGCCGCGGTGAAGGATTTTCTCGCCAGCAATGCCGATGATTTCGACCCCACGGTGCGCACCATCATCGAAGGCGCGAAAGCCTATGATGCCGTCGATGCCTTCGAAGGCAGATACAGGCTCGAAACGCTGCGCCAGAAGACCCGGCGGGAATGGGAGAAGGTGGATATCCTGATGCTGCCGACCTCGCCGACCACTTATACGGTCGAGGAGATGATGGCGGACCCCATCGTCAAAAACGGGCATTTCGGCCGATACACCAACTTCGTCAATCTGCTCGATTGTGCGGCGATCGCCATTCCGGCCGGCTTCGACGCCAATGGCCACCTGCCGGCGGGCGTGACGCTGATCGGCCCGGCCTTCACCGACGAGGCGCTGGCCCCCTTCGCCGACGCCATGCACCGGACCTTGAGCGCGGGCATGGGTCGGGATCGCGCGGCAGCGATCCCCGAGGCAAGCCGTGTGCCGCCGGCGGATGACGGCTCGGTACCGATCGTTGTCGTCGGGGCACATTTAAGCGGCATGCCGCTCAACCACGAGCTCACCTCCTCCGGTGGCTATCGGCTGAAGACCTGCCGGACGGCCGGCGACTACCGTCTTTTCGCGCTGCCGGGGACGGTCCCGCCCAAGCCGGGACTGGTGCGCGAACCGGGCTTTACAGGCGGCGGCATAGAAGTCGAGGTCTGGGCGGTGTCACCGGAGGCCTTCGGCCGCTTCGTCCAGAAGATCCCAGCCCCGCTCGGCATCGGCAAGGTTATGCTGGATGACGGCACGGCGGTTTCCGGTTTTCTCTGCGAGGCCCACGCCACCACGGCGGCCAAAGACATTACCGAATTTGGCGGCTGGCGAAATTTCATTCGCGCGGCAGAGACCATGGCTTGAACAACGGAGGAACGAGATGAGAAAACTCCTCCTG
This sequence comes from Martinezella tropici, assembly GCF_003287875.1. Classification (GTDB taxonomy): domain Bacteria; phylum Pseudomonadota; class Alphaproteobacteria; order Rhizobiales; family Rhizobiaceae; genus Rhizobium; species Rhizobium tropici_C. Next base: position 39,600 of record NZ_QMKK01000061.1, on the reverse strand, counting down.
CGGGCAATACAGGTCCTTCTCCACGGCCTGATCGCCAGAACGCTTGCAATTGATAGTCGCGATTTAACGCAATCCTCCCGCGGTTCCCGGCGAGGCATCCCGCGAGAATGATCGATCGTGCCAAGCGAAGCTGTGAATGGCCGACAATCGCGATCGATCGCTTTGAGCGTACGCAAGCAATTTCTATGAGCAATGGCCGCAACAATCGAAGGAGCAACCTTCCGTGCGGAAGGCGGCCTGTGCGTCCATCCAGACGGGCAGGCTCACCGATCTAAGAGCTTATTATGGAAACTATTTTTCCACTTGAACTTCTTTGTTGTTCATATCGCTGACGGCCGATTTCGTGCTGTCGGATTCCCGGCTTGTTTTCAGATCATTCTCGTCGAAGGCGTATCGGCGTAATAAGGCGAAAAGTGCCTCGTTCATATGAGGCCCATCCAACAGCTCGGGATTATCACAGATAACGTTGATGGTCCGCCGCACAACGCGATCTGCCGCGGCCTCCGATTCGACGAATTTACCTGCCCATTTCAGCAGGATAGGGCGAAGGTCACGATCCAGCGACATGTCTGTCGATCTCGAAGGGGGCATAGAGTTCCTCGTATTCCCGGGCGACCGGCTTACACTCTGTCCTGCGATCACAAGCGCCTGAGATGTGATGGCGGTATGTTCCATACTACGCGTTAAATGGCAGGAGTCCACTTGAGTGCCGCATTTTGTTGCGGTGCACACGCGGTGGAATGCTCGACAAGGCAACGGCCGCATCATGACCACCCGCCTCCACCCTTCGCGGGAGCTTCCGGCTCCTTGCATCGGACGAACCGCTTAACGGAGGCATTGGCGCGCTATGTCTCACTGTTCAATGGACGCGATTGGGACAGTCCGCGCGCGCTTCTGGCAGATGACGTCAAACTGCATCAGTCCGCGTACCCGGTTCGCGTCGGCTCGGCTGACGTTGGAAACTTCTTCAGCATCTATGCGGAGATTGAAGGTGTGTGGCTCGTGCCGGCTTGGCTTGGCGGACGGGAAGTCGTCGCTGTCTTTTCCGATCGGGCGAATGCCACGCCCGACTATTTCATGTGGCTGGAATGGCTCGACGGCCGGATCAGCTTCATACGCGACTATCGTTATGTCCGCTATGTCATCGATGACACGGAATTGACCTTGGCACCGCCAGCGGACTACCAAGACGCGGAGCATCCTTCCGATTGAGGAAAGACATTCAGACTGGACTTATTCAGGTTGTGGGTTCGACCATGGCGCCCGACTGAGCCGCGTTGCGATCCAGTCTGCAAATGCACGCGTTTTCGTGGGCAGACCGGCTTTCGAAGGTGTCATGACATAGATTCCGCCCTCGTCGGGAAGCGACCATTCGGGCAGGATTCGAACGAGGCGCCCGTCGGCGAGTTCCCGCCCCACCAGCCAGTCAGTGGCGTAAACTATCCCGAGGCCTGCAATTCCAGCCTGGACAAGGGTTTCGGCATCATCCGAGGCCATTGGACCGGAAACTGGCACAACACGCTCACCGCGCTCGGCATTGTCGAACTCCCAGACATGCGGGTTCGCTTTACCCGTGAAGCGTAGGCACGCGTGGTGTACGAGCTCGTCGGGGGTCCGGGGCTCTCCCCTTTCTCTGAGGTAGCTGGGAGCGGCGCATAGAAGACGACGACGGTCTGCGACCTTGCGTACGATCAGCCGCGAATCCGCAAGGCTTCCGAGACGAATAGCCAGATCATAGCCTTCGCCGATCAGGTCCACGTAGGCATTCGAAAAACTGGCCTCAATGGAGACAAGGGGATGCTCGCGCAGAAAAAGCGGTAATAGCGGCGCGATCCATTGGCGGCCGAATGCGGAGGGCAGAGCCAGCTTGATGGAACCGCGTGGCTCGCCTTCAGCAAGAGCGGCCGTCTCGAGCTCCGCTGTCTTGAGACTATCGAGGAGTGGCCTGATCCGCTCAAGATATGCCCGGCCTGCTTCGGTCAATACAACCTTGCGGGTGCTACGCTCTGCCAGGCGGACACCAAGCCGTACCTCGAGAGACTGAACACGCCTTGAGACAGCCGTCGGATTTCGCCGCAGTCTCTGGCCAGCCGCAATAAACGACCCGCATTCCGCGAGCGCTACGAAGGCGGATATGTCTCCAAGATCGGGATTGCTTATCCATTCCTGCATAATACGCAGTTCTAAACCGCCATATAAGGCAATTCAAGGCGGAGGAACGCAGTATTAGATTTCAGCTGGAGCTAGATTTCGGCTGAAAGGAGCCATCATGCATCAGATCGAACTCACGGGACCCGGACTCGATAACTTCCAGCATCGCCAGAGACAGGAGCCATCCGCGCCGTCCAGAGGGCAGGCGCTGGTCCGCATGCGGGCGGCAAGCCTGAATTTCATTGATCTTGCTGTTGCGCAGGGCAGCTATCCCGGCATCAATTATCCGCTGGTTCCCATCGCCGATGGCGCCGGGGAGATTATCGCGATCGGGCCGGAGGTGACCAACCTGTCCGTCGGTGACCGAGTGGCGCTTCACCCCAAGATTCTCTGGCACGCTGGTCGTGCGAATGCCCTGCAGGCGCGCACCATGCGCGGAGTGGATCAGCCCGGCTCGCTGTCCGAGTTCGCGACGGTGGACACGGCAACGCTTGTCAGGGCAGCCGATCACCTGACATGGGAAGCGATCGCGACCTTGCCCATCAGCGCTACCACATCCTGGAACGCGCTAGCGACGGCCGAGATCGGGCCGGGCTCGACTGTCGCACTGCTTGGCACTGGTGGCGTCTCCATCTTTGCGCTGCAGCTTGCCAAGGCGCGCGGTGGGCGGGTCATCATAACCTCGTCGTCGGATGAAAAGCTGGATCGCGCGCGAGCGCTCGGCGCCGATGAGACCGTGAACTATCGAAGCAATCCCGAATGGGACAAGGAAGTACTCGACCTCACCGGGGGCGTAGGAGCTGACCTTGTGCTCGACACGGTGGGCAGCTCGACCTTTGCGCGGTCCCTGGCCGCCGTTCGCCAGGGGGGCGTGGTCTACACAGTGGGTTTCGTGACGGGTTCGAAGCTCGAGCTCGATCTCATGCCGTTGATCGTCAAGGCAATCCGCGTCGTGGGAAACAACACCGGGTCCGTGGCCAATCTCTCGGATGCGGCAGCCGCAATCGCCGCCCATCGAATCGAACCGGTGATCGACCGGGTCTTCGGGATCGCGGAGCTCTCCGATGCCTACGCGGCCCTTGCCGCCGGCGGTCACGTGGGCAAGCTTGCAATCCGCCTGGATTGGTAGGCGGACCCAGAGGGTCCGGCGAACCTTGGATGTATCGTGATGGTTCTATTCGCTGTGACCGGGACTGCACACCAAGAGCGTTTCCAGGAAAATGCGCGGTAGTTTTCCGTCCGGAATTGCGAGCAGACAAAAGGATAGAGCGGCTCAGAGGTTCCGTGAAAAGCTGAGCCGCTCCAGCGGTTGGAGCGTGGCTGAGGTTAGGCTACCTCCTCCGAAAGCCGTTCAAAAATCGGCTTCAGCCGAGGATGGCGCCCGGCCGGTGGATGCTGGATTTCGATCAGGCGTCCCGATTTCTTCTGGCGTTTCACCCACTCGCGCAGGGTTTCGGCACTCGTATGGTCAAGATAATGCAGGCGAGTGCCCGCAATCCTGATCTTGCGTCCCTCGGGAAGCGCTTCCAGCATATTGAGCAACGTGGGAACGTCTCTGCAGGTCGCCACGCCGGCGAGATCGAGATGAATGGTTTCCTCATCTTCCAACCTGTCGATCGCAAGCTTGCGACGAAGATATGGAAAGATCTCCAGTATGGACAGAGCCAGGCCAAGCGCCACGCCGACGAGCAGGTCCTGGAGCACCACCATCGCCACCGTCGCGGTCCAGATCCCCACGGGAACCCAACCGTGGTGCTCGAAGAGATGGCGGACGTGATGAAGGCTGATCAACCGCCATCCCGTCACCAGCAGAACGGCGGCAAGCGCCGTCAGCGGCACCATTACGAGCAGCTGCGGCAGAAACGCCACGAGCCCGAGAATCCAGACGCCGTGCAGAATGGCCGATGCCCGGGTGCGCGCGCCTGCCTGAATGTTGGCGGAGGATCTGACGATGACGCCCGTGATCGGCAACGCACCAAGCAGGCCGCAAAGTCCGTTGCCGATGCCTTGCGCGAACAGCTCCTTGTTGAAGCGGGTCCGCACGCCATCATGCATGCGATCGACGGCCGCGGATGACAGCAGCGTTTCCGCACTGGCGATCACCGCGATGACCAGCGTCGCCACGATGATACCGGGCTCGATCATCCTAGCAAAACTCTCGAGCGTCGGCAGCGAAATGCTTTCGATGAGAGAGGACGGCACCTCCACCCGGGCGATCGGCAGCTGCATCCCGGCCGTCAATATCGTGCCAACCGCAACCCCCACCAGAGCGCCGGGTACCAGCGTCAATGGCTTCGGCCTGAACTTCTCCCATGCGATTGTGGCCAGCAAAGAGATCAATCCCACGAGGAGAGCCACCGATTCCCGGGTCAATCCCGCACCCCATACGCGACCGAGGGTCTGCTCCATGGCGGTGACGTTCTCGATGCCTCCGGCAGCAGGTCTCGCCCCCATCAGCACATGGACTTGTCCGAGAATGATAAGGATGCCGATCCCGGCGAGCATGCCGTGGACCACCGCAGGCGAAATGGCCCGAAACCACGATCCGATCTTCAGGAAGCCGGCAAGGACCTGCAACAATCCCGCCACGATGAGAACCGGCCCTAGCATGGCAACGCCATATTGCTCGACGAAGCTGAAGACGATCACGGCCAGACCGGCCGCCGGCCCTGACACCTGAAGTGGAGATCCGGCCAAAAGGCCGACGACGATGCCGCCGACAATGCCTGAAATGAGGCCCATCGCCACCGGAACTCCTGACGCCACCGCAATCCCGAGGCAAAGTGGTATGGCGACCAAGAATACGACGAGCGACGACGCGAAGTCGCGCGAAAGAGCAGAGCTTGACATCATCGGCCTACTCCGCGGCTTGAGGGATCACATGCGGACGACCGCGCCCGGTGACAGCGACAGGCAAGGGCCTGTCCTCGAGGATTTCCGTGAAGCGAGCCGCCCCACCGTCATAAACAAGCACCTCTCCTGTCTCGATATCGAAGAACCAGCCATGCAAAGTGATGTCACTGGTCGCCAGCTTGGCGGCGACGGAAGGATGGGTGCGCAGATGGTCCAGCTGGACGACGACATTTTCCATGGCGATGGCGCGAACCCTTTGGCGCTCGGGCAGATCGGCGGGATAGGCTTCGCAAACAATCGAATGGGCCGCATGACTGTGTTTCAGCCAGGCAGCGACATTCGGCATCGGCTTCAGAAGATCGGGATGGCAGAGCCCTTTCATCGCACCGCAATCGGAATGCCCGCAAACGATGATGTCACGAACGCCGAGCGCCACGACGGCATATTCGATCGCCGACGATACACCGCCATTCGCCGTGGAAAACGGCGGAACAATGTTTCCGGCATTGCGGCAGACGAAGAGTTCGCCGGGGCCTGATTGCGTGATCGTTTCGGGCATCACCCTGCTGTCGGCGCAGGAAATCATCAGCGCGTGCGGCTGCTGCCCTTCTTCCGCCAGCCGGCGGTAAAGTGCCTGATGATCGGGAAACACGGCACCGCGAAAGCTGGAGATTCCTTTGAGCAAATCACCCATTGTCGAGTCCTTGTGATGGGCCGGACGGCAGGCAGGGGGCGTACCCATGCCCGGCGGGTTGGAATGCGCGATCATTTCGCAAGTGCGAGATAGGTACGGGTGGCGGGAAGAAAATAGCGAGATCGGATTTAGTCAAATCTAATTTATAAAAATCTTGTGAGTGGATTGTGAGATGACTTTAGTTGCTCCGGCAATCTCTATGCGTTCGCCACCATCGATCCGAGCAATCCCGTCCCGGCAATTCCGGATTTGCGGCGTTCCACATCAGAAGCGGAGGGCATCTCATGACCGGAGCCCGGCGATCCCGAGCCGGATTGCGGCCGGGATATCTACCTTGAGAACATGCTATAGCGGTTGAGAAGAAGAAAGACCGTGCGGTGGCCAGCGTGCCGTCGTCAATTGAGCATCAGGCGCCATGTCGATGTGCGTGCTTCTTGGCTCGATTGCCGCAGGTAGCCATGTCGCACCAGCGACGCGAAAGATTCTTCGTGCGGTCGATGAACAACCATTGGCAATCGTCTGGCGGACATTGCTTCAGCCGGGATAATTCGTCGCCGCGAAGCAGATCCAACGCGGCCCAGGCGATAGTGCCGACAATCTGATCAATGCCCTCAAATTCGAGGATTGCGGGAACTCCCGAGACAGTAGCGGACTGCAGGGCGCCCGCAGCTAGATCGCGGATGATGTCGAAGGCAGATGAGGGAGGTTCCCTACCCTGCGCAATCGCAGCGCCAGCCTCACCTATCGCTGAGCGCAACGACGGGTGCGGTTGATCAACATATCGCATTCGCTCGCATCTATGGCGTAACTGCCTGCAACCAAACCGCCTTCCTTTGCCCACGCCACAATGTCCTCGGCGCTTGCCAGATGATCGATCTCGCGATCCCTACCACACCAGGACACGGTATTGGCGAGATCCAGCGCGATGTCGCCAGCGATGCGATGCAGGAAGGACATGGGCTCAGCCCCCGGCCTTTTTGCGATGCTTCCTCTTGTGCGATAGCGCGACGTCAGGCCCAGATCAGCGACATGCCGATCAACGCAGGTTCTGGTCGTCGACTAGGATGCGGTGGATTTCGATTTGCTCAGGCAATTCCATCAGCAGTTCGGCATCACGGTCGAGGTGATGCACCTTGGTGGGTTCGCCCTTGGTGAAGGCGGTCATCGCCTCGATGTCGTGCCAATAGGAGATGGTGGTGAACCAAGTCTCGTCCTTACGATCCTCGCGGAAGAGCTGAACGCCGAGTGCAACCTTCTGAAGTGGCGGAATGCCTTCAGCTCGTATGTAAGGCTCGTAGATATCGGCGATGTCTCGACGCGTGCGGCCGCGCCAGATGCGTGCAATGGTCGGCTTCGTAACCATGATTGGGCTCCTTTCGGTGACGTGCCAGTGACTCCTCAATAGGTTGGGGTTTTAGTGAAGCGTTCGGGAGAGATCGCGGATGAGCGGCAGAGCGTCATCGAAGTGTGTTTCCAGCAGCCAGTGACCGGCATCCTCAATGAGATGCAGTTCCGCCTCCGGCACATCGCGAAGATAAGCGCGGGCCGATTCCGCCGGCATGTAGCCGTCCTGCGGCCCCCAGACGAGCCGGCATGAGGCGACGGAATTGAAAGGACGAACATGGATAACCATGCGGCAGAAGCAGGGCTGGAGCATCTACCGGTCCGGCTTCGCGGATAAAGAGGTTTCGATTACCAATCCTGCCATGTCGATGTCGTGTCACCTTGCCATGCATGTCTCGCATCCCCATGAATGGAACCATCTAAATGCAGTTAGACCGTTCCGCGTTCCATCTTGGATGAGAATGCGCGGTTGTGAACTGGAGAAACAGATCGTGCGGAGCGGTTCCGCCGCGGGTCAACAGGGGCGAGCAGACCTTCATTCACTCTGCATGCACCATCTCGACAGTAGGCTGTTGCTATCGTCCGTTTCGGGCATGATGACTATTCGAAATAGCCGCGAGAGACAGGGCCGCACCGGCAACCGCCGGAATGGGATCAGCCGTCGCGCGCCCTCACCGCCCATGAGGCGGTATCGTGGTCGGGGTGCTGGTTGTTGCTTCCCTTGATCGCCGCGGCCCAATCGACGCCGTTATTCTCAGTCGCGCCGGTATTTTCTATGCCTGTGATCGTATCGAACCATGTCACCATGTTCTCGGTGCAGGTATTGGCGTGCGGCGCGAAGGCGTTGGGATCGTCAAGCGAACCGATCATCAAATTGGTGCGACCGTTTTCGAGGTGGTGGAAGAACAGCGGCGTGCCGCAATTGGCACAAAAACCGCGCTCGACAAGTTCCGAACTCTTCCAGACGCTCGGTTTGCCGCGTGTCCAGGTGAGCGCATCATCCGGCGCCGCGACCAGCGCGGCAAAGATGTTGCCCGAGGCTTTCTGGCACATGCGGCAATGGCAGAGATGCGAATTGTCGAGCATAGCGGTTGCGTGGTAGCGCACGGCACCACACTGGCAGCCGCCACTCACCTCCATCTCGATGCGCTTCATGTTTCTCCTCCGTCATGACGCGGTTTGATCTCTTTTAGGTTTTCGTCGTTTGATCGTCCAGCGGAAGGACGGACCGGCCACGTCTTTTCGACCTGCAGCCCACAACTTCCGCGTCAACCACCGCTTAAGCGGTGGCCGAAGTTCGCAGAGACTGTTGGGTCGCACCGGCCTGAGCCAACATCGACGCTGCACAAAACTCAGCCGTAGAATGTGGGTCCGCAGGCCGACAGGACACACCGCGATGCGTCCATGCCTGATAGTGCCGGTTGCTTCGAACCGTGGATGGCCGCCCTTATCGCTTCGGCTCGGCTTTCCCATTGCGGAATGCCGCCTCGCCTGCGTCCGATACCTCTGCCCATCGCGCACTGGGTGTTACCTCGGTCTCGTAGTTATCATTCCAGTTCCACCATTTATACGGAGGCTCCTGCGGATAACCTGCCGGAGAATCCTCCCAGATTTCCTGTCGCCCAAGCGGGGTTAGATCGAGATAGCTCCAAACGGTGCCCAATGCCTCGTCGCCGCGATTATCGGTGAAATAGGTACGGTAGATCTGGCCGCCGTCGTGAATGAAGACATTGTGACCATGCCATTCGTCGACCCCGAAATCTCGATCGAAGTCGTCTGTGATCGTGTACCAGGGGATGTGTTCCCACCCCATGCGCGTCTTCAGTCGCCTGATATCCTCTTGTGATGCGCGAGACGCGTAGACGAGAGTGGTGTCACGTGCGTTTAGATGGACCAGATTGGAAACCTGGTCCGCGCCAAGCGAGCAGCCGCGGCAGGCATGATCGGGCCAACCGAAGACCCCAGGCTCGAAGAAGGCGCGATAGACGATCAGCTGTCGGCGCCCTGCGAAAAGGTCGTGCAGGCTGGCTTTGCCGTCGGGCCCTTCAAACACATAATCCTTTTCGACGGCCATCCAAGGCATCCTCCGGCGCTCGGCGGCAAGCGCATCACGCGCCCTGACATGTGCCTTTTCCTTGATCAGCATCGCCTGCCGCGCCGCGCGCCATTCGCTGGCCGAAACGACGGAGGGATGATTCGGGAGGGTTCTGGTCAATTCATTGTCGGTGTTCATGAGCTTCTCCTTTCACGCTGAGTTGCCATTAGGAGCTGTGATCCAAACGGTCGCCATGAAAGAATTACCGCCGAATGGCGAGAGGCCGGGAGTAACAATTCTGCCGGGATTCGCTTGGTGGACAACCGGCGTCGGCAGGAGAGGACTCGCCTTTCTCCAATTGATACGCTATGCGTAGCATATGGCGAAAGATCTTGATCAAGAAGCTCTCTTCCTGCTCCGTGCCGTCCTCGCGCTCGGGCGGCGCTTGCGCTCGGAGCGCCCGGAAGGCGCGGTGACGCTGGCCGCGATCAGTCTTCTTGGAACGCTCGGTCGCCTTGGACCAACGCCGGCCGTGCAACTGGCCGCCGAGGAGCGCCTTCAACCTCAATCTCTGACGCGGATCATTGCCGGTCTCCAACGCGACGGGCTGATCGAACGCCGGAGAGACCCGACCGACCGGCGAGCGTTGATCATCGCTCTGACGGAGAAGGGCAAGACCGTGTTCGCGGACGATTTACGCGCGCGTCAGGCGTGGTTGCGCGATGCAATGCTGGGAGCGCTTTCAGAAGAGGAGCGCACGGCTTTGATCGCGGCCGCCGACATCATGCTCAAGCTGGCCTTCGATGGCCATGGCAAACGGGATACGGGGCTTCATGACTCGCTGGATCGATAATGCCGTCTTCTGGCATCTCTATCCCCTCGGTTTCGTAGGGGCCGCGCAGCATGCGGAAACCGGCCTTCGTCATCGTCTCGCCCACATCGTGGATTGGCTCGATTATGCGGTCGCGCTGGGGGCATCAGGTCTCCTGTTGGGACCGATCTTTGCCTCATCGACGCACGGCTACGACACGATAGACCATTTTCGGATAGATCCTCGCCTGGGAGATGGCGGGGATTTCGACCAGCTCATCACCGAGGCGCAACGATGCGGATTGCGGGTCGTTCTCGATGGTGTCTTCAACCATGTCGGAAGGGACTTTCCGCTTCTCCGGGCAGCTCTTGAGAGCGGCCCAACTTCCGTTGAAGCGGGCTGGTTCCGCTGGCTCGGCGGCGCGGACAGCGCAGGCGAGCCCGATTATGCGACGTTCGAAGGACATCACGCACTGGTCGCACTCAATCATGAGTCACCGGATGTCATCGCCTATGTGACGCGCGTGATGAACCACTGGCTGGACCGGGGCGCCTCTGGATGGCGGCTCGATGCAGCCTATGCAGTCCCTCGGCCGTTCTGGAAGACTGTGCTATCGGATGTGCGCCGAAACCATCCCGACGCCTACATATTCGGCGAGGTCATTCATGGCGATTACAAGGGGATCGTGGCGGACACGGGCGTCGACGCCGTGACGCAGTACGAATTGTGGAAAGCGATCTGGAGCGCGATCAACGACGGCAATCTGTTCGAGCTGCAATGGGCGCTCGATCGGCACAACGGTTTCCTCGAGCATTTCCAGCCGCTCACCTTCGTTGGAAACCATGACGTGACACGACTGGCGAGCCGGCTGACCGACGAACGGCACCTTGCCCACGCCTTGGCACTCCTACTGACCATCGGCGGTACGCCAACCATCTACGCGGGTGATGAGCAGGCCTTTCGAGGTATCAAGGAAAACCGGGCGGGCGGCGATGATGCGGTCCGGCCTGCCTTTCCCTCGACGCCGGAGGGTTTGGCACCGTTCGGCTGGTCGACTTACCGACTTCATCAGCAGCTCATAGGCCTTCGCCGTCGTCACCCCTGGCTTTTCAAAGCCAGAAGCCGCAAGATTCACCTCACAAAGCGGGAGGCCGTCTGGGCCATGGAAGCGGACGACAACAGCCTTCTCGTGGCGCTCAATCTCAGTGATGGCGACGCCATTCTCTCTGCGCCGGGTGGCGGCGATGTGCTGGCCGGAGCTGCCGAGGTGAGAACGACCTTTCCCGGTCGCGCAACGTCGGTCCGACTGCCATCGCACGGATGGGCCGTGCTCGCGGCTTCGAGGCGCAACTGAAAACTATCTCCTGGCAGACCTGCCAGGGGTCTCCTCCTCGGCGCCGGTCCTGAACTCGCCGAGAGCTCCACCCGTCGGTCATAGCGGTGAGAACCGGCACCGGTGCGAGCCATATTGCACCACGGGAGAGCTCTGCAGGGACATCGACGTTGCTCAACTTCCGCGCCCGATGTCGCCGCGCTTGAGAGCCAAGGGTTATGATGGCGCCGAGAATATGAATTTCTATTAGTTGCATTTTACAAGTAAATGATCGACATTATGCCTCATATCCCATGCGCATCACGCCAAAGCAGGCACTTGCCTGGATTCCAGCTACAAAGGATGTGAGATGACCGCAGCCCTCTTTCTCGCGACCGTACTTTTCTGGGGTTCTGGCGCCATTGTGACGTCCCTCCAAGCAAGCGCTTCTGCTCCCGAATTGTCGGTCGCAATCCGCATGTTTCTCGTAGGGTTAGGCATGCTCGGATTTTCGATCGCCACCGGCAGACCGATCACGATAGCCCGCAGCGACCGTCCTTGGGTGGCGTTGCAAGGCGTGTTGTTTTTCGGACTTGCCTTCATCGCCTTTTATAAGGCGACGAAGGGTATTCCCAGCGGGATTGCAGCTTTGGTGCTATCGAGCTCCTCGCTGTTCGCGGCCATCGTCAGCCGATTGCTTCTGAATCTGCGGATAAGCCGCCGCGCGACGATCGGCATAATTTGTGGTCTTCTGGGTCTTGGCATCGTCGCCGCCCCACAGATCTTCGCGCTGCATCTCAACCCGCAAACCGTGACGGGCTTCGTCTGGGCAGGCGTCGCGGCGGTGGCGACGGGTGCAGGGACAGCGATTGCTGCACGCAACCAGCGGCGCGGCCTGCCGATCCCGGTGCTCATGGGTTGGGGCGCATTGTGCGGATGCGGTTTCGGGGTCGCCTGGGCGGTCGTTGTCGGCACGTCTCTTACGACACCTGTCACCGCTGGCTATCTGGCGCAGCTCGCCTATCTCGCAATTGTCGCCTCCTGCGTTACGTTCCTCATGTATTTCACGCTCATCGAGAAGGTCGGCCCTGCACGGGCGGCCTATGCGCTGACCGTTGTTCCGATTGTGGCCATAACGATCTCGGTCATTTTCGAAGGCCTGCACATCGATACCCGTCTTGCCTTTGGTGGCGCGACAATCCTTCTTGGCAATATCCTGGTGCTCAACGCCTGAAACTGGGCAATCACAATGCCATCTGCGATCGGGCCTTACCCGTCACAGAGGCTGGCGTGTTGCGATAATGGTCCCACTGTAGTTTCGCAGCTCACCCCTGCAGTTGCGACGCGCTGCCGCCATTGTGAAGAATATTCCCTCAGAACCGGCTATTTCCTCGGGTAAAGTGCCTCCAATCAGAGCGATTGCCCAAAGTTTATGCATGTCTAAATTACTTGCAAATAGCAATTGATTTCCTAGCAAATCCGTGTTGTAGTTTTAATCATAAGAGGTAAATCGCACCGTGATTACCCGTATAACTAGAATCTAGGGAGATGTCCGAACCGCAACAATTTTGGAAGGCATATGTCATGTATATGTCCTCGACACCGATCGAATCTGAGATCGTCTTTTCCGGCCGCCGCTCGGCGACCTACCGTGATGCACTCCATCTCTTTCCCGATGCCTGGCTTGACGATATTGCCGCCATGCGCCGCTTCCTGCAGCCGATCGACGGCCGACGCGTCTTGGAAATCGGCGCCGGCAACGGTCATTTCAGCCGCGCGATCGCCGAAGATGTCGGCCCTGCCGGCTTATTGGTCGCGACCGATCCGTCCACCGAGCAGCTTGAGGATCTCGAACTCGAAAGTGATGGCCGGATCAGGGTCTTCGGTCAGGCAGCGCACATGCTCGACCTGCCGATCCGCGATTTTGACATGGCCTGGTCGCGCGGCGCCGTGCATCATATTTCCGACAAGACTGCCGCCTGGAAGGCGATCGCAGCGCATATGCGGCCCGGCGGCAAGCTGGTGATTGCCGACATCTTCGCCGGAACGCGGCTTGCCGCCTATTTCGACGATTTCATCGCGCTGAGTTGCTGTACCGGCCACGAGGTCTCTTTCCTTTCGCGGGAATTTGCAACGAGCCTGTGCGCTCTGACCGGATGGGACAAGCCTCAATTTACCGATGTCACCACCCGCTGGCGCTTCGACACCAAGGCGGATCTTGGACATTTTCTACGATTGCTGTTCTCGGCGACTGAGATCTTCACCGATGACGACTGCCTTGTTGCAGCGGAACGCCATCTTGACATCGTTTCCGACGGCAACGGCATCGCCCTGCTTTGGCCGATGACGGTGATGGAAACAACAAGGCTGCCGACCGCAAATTAATCATGGATGAGCGATGACAGGCGCTCGACGCGGGACGGCACAATACCGCCCGCGGCGTGACCTGGCGTGCACAAATTTCCTTCGGAGATCGCCTATGACTTCGACCGCCGCAAACCCTGGGTCCCAGACCCCTTCCCCCGCGATCCCTTTCGATCCGAATGCAAGCGCATCGCATCCGGTTGGCACGAAACTCGGCTCGGACACAACAGTCCATAAGGTCGGCTATAACGGTCGGCCCGGTGCATTCGCGGATGTTGCCTGCCGAACAGCGTTCCCATTCGCGGACCGCATTGCCCTGCCGAGCTTGGAGACCACGATCGCCAGCACCGTCCGCGGTGAAGTCGACCGGATCCTCCTGCCATGCGAAAACAGCCTGGTCGGGCGCGTGCCGGATGTGCACAGAATCGTGCCCGACAGTGGTCTGCATATCGTCGGCGAGCATTTTCAGCGCGTCGAACATTGCCTGATGGCACCGGCGGGCGCATCGCTTGCAAGTATCAGGAGGGTGCGTTCGCATCCCGTGGCACTTGGTCAGGTCAGCCGGCTTATCGCAGCGCTCGATCTCGAGGCCATCGCCGCGCCGACGACATCCCACGCCGCCGAGCTGGTGGCCTCCTGCGAGGATCCGAGCGAAGCCGCGATTGCTTCGGATCTCGCCGCCGACCTTTACGGATTGGATATCCTCAAACGCAATGTCGAAGACGATCCGCATAACACGACGCGGTTTTATGTGCTGTCTGCCGAACCTCAAGCGGCCGAGCAGAAAACACAGCTTCTGACGACGATCGTCTTCCGCACACAGAACCGGCCGGGCTGCCTTTACCATGCCATTGCCGGATTTGCCGAAAACGGCATCAACATGACCAAGATCGAAAGCTACCTTGTCGGCGGGCAATTCGTGCCGTCCCGCTTCCTCTGCGAGTTCGAGGGCGATCCGGCCACACCGGAGGTGGCCGATGCGCTCGATACTCTCGCCCGCCATGCTCGGGAGCTGGTCGTGCTCGGGACATTTCCGATGGCGAGCCGCCATCTGCGCAACCGCAGCGAGGAACATCTCTCGTCATGGGGGACCAAGCCTCCGGCCGCCTTTCGATGGTCCGATAGCCAGCAGGAGGCGGGACGATGACGATCGCAGTGAACCACCACGGACGCCATGGCGATCTTGTCGACGCCGCAATCACGAAGTTGAAGCTGCATTTTGGCGATCGGCTGACAACGGCGCCGGCCGTGCGTGACCAGCATGGCCATGACGTAAGCTGGCATCCGTCCTATCCGCCGGACGCGGTCGTTTTCCCTGATACGGCGGAGGAGGTATCGCGTATCGTGGCGACTTGCCACGCCTTTGACGTGCCGGTGATCCCGTTTGGGACCGGCACGTCCTGCGAAGGACATATTGCAGCCCTCATGGGTGGAATATGCATCGATCTCTCACGGTTGGATCGGATTTTGACGATTCGACCGGACGACATGACAGCGACGGTCGAGGCAGGCGTAACCCGCAAGCGCCTGAACGCTGAACTGCGCGATACAGGGCTGTTCTTTCCCGTCGATCCCGGCGCGGATGCCTCACTTGGCGGAATGGCCTCGACACGCGCCTCCGGCACGAATGCCATGCGTTATGGCACGATGAAAGACAACGTCGTTTCGCTCGGCGTCGTCCTGCCCAATGGTGATCGGATCCGCACCGCAAGCCATGCTCGGAAATCGGCTGCCGGCTACGATCTGACACGTCTCTGGGTGGGATCGGAAGGTACGCTCGGTATCGTAACCGACGTCACCGTCAAATTGCATCCGATTCCGGACCACATCGTTGCGATTTCGGCGAGTTTCTCCACGCTGGAACAGGCGGTCGGCTTCGTGCTAGTCGCGACCAGGCTCACCGACACCCTGGCACGCATCGAACTGCTCGATGAACTGCAGGTGGAGGCCGTCAATCGCTATTCAAAACTCTCCCTGCCGGTCGAGCCAACGCTTTTTATCGAACTGCACGGCAGCCGCGCGGCGGTCGAGGCCGCCTTGCCGTTCATCGAGGAGGAGGCGCGTGCCGCAGGCGCCAGTCGGTTCGATACCGCCGTATCGGCGGAGGCCAGGGGCCGGCTCTGGCAGGCACGCCATGATATCTGGTGGGCCAATCTTGCGCTACGTCCGGGCGCAAGTGCCCTTCCCACGGATAGCTGCGTCCCGGTATCGCGGCTTGTCGAGGCCATACTCGCCGCCAAGGATGACGTGCGGGATCTTGGCCTCCTCGCACCGATCTGCGGCCATGTCGGTGACGGCAATTTCCATCTTTGCGTCCTCTTCGATCCCGCCGATGCCGATGAGCGCCAGCGGGTTGAGGCTCTGACCAAGCGTCTCGCAGCCCGCGCCATCACGCTGCAGGGAACGTCGACCGGCGAGCATGGGATAGGCCACGGCAAAATAGCAGCGCTTGTCGCGGAGCACGGGCCTGCCATCCGGGTCATGGCCGCGATCAAACGCGCCATCGATCCTCACAACATCATGAATCCGGGCAAGATTTTCAATCTCGCCGAGGCGCCGCCTTTCAATTGAGCGAGATCCATAAACCAGGGAGGTAGTGAGAATTTATGTCCAATCCGCATGGTCCGGCATCGATCGCCGACTTCAGAACCGCCGCGCGGCGCGCATTGCCGAAAATGGTGTTTGACTTCTTCGACGGCGGCGCCGGCTCGGAGCTGACGCTGCGCGAAAACCGGGCGGCACTAGATCGGATCCGTCTCGTCGGCTCCGCCCCGGTCGACGTCGGCCTTCGCTCTGCCGCCATCTCGCTCTTTGGCAAGCCGCTCACAATGCCAGTCATCATCGGACCGACCGGACTGGCAGGCGCGGCTTGGCCCGCAGGCGACCAGGCGCTGGCCCGGGCCGCCGGACAGGCGGGAATCCCCTTTGTCATGAGTTCGGCGGCCAGCGCGACCATGGAAGCCGTGGCAGCCACCGGCGAAGGCAGGAAGTGGTTTCAGCTCTACCTGTTCCGGGACCGCGAGGTAAGCCTCAGGCTCCTGAAGCAGGCCGAAGCGCTGGGCTTCGAAGCGCTCGAGATTACCGTCGACAACGCCATTCCCGGCAGACGGTTGCGCGATGCCCGCAATGGCTTTTCGCTGCCGTTCCGCTGGACGCCCAGAAAGCTCCTGAGCCTTGCGGCCCATCCCGGATGGGCCTTGCGAATGGCCATGACCGGCGCTCCACGCCTGAAAGTCATGGAAGCCGGGTTCGACCTCAAATCCGCAGGAACGATTGCCGAGGTGATGGAACAGCAGCTCGACCCGACCGTGTCCTGGGACGATATCGCCTTCATACGGGATCGCTGGAAGGGACCGCTGATCCTCAAGGGATTGCTCAATCCGAGGCAGGGCAGCCGGGCAGCCGAGCTTGGGCTTGACGGCATCGTGGTCAGCAATCACGGCGGCCGGCAACTCGATGGAGCCGTCGCGAGTATCGACATCCTGCCGGAATTCGTCAGCGCCGTCGGGGGCAAGCTCGCAATCCTGGTCGACAGCGGCTTTCGCAGCGGCACCGATGTTGCCAAGGCGCTGGCGCTTGGAGCAACGGCCGTGCAGCTCGGACGTGCGACACTCTACGCCTTGGCAAGTGGCGGCGAGAATGCCGTGTTCAGAGCCCTTGCCATCATCGCCGCCGAACTCGACGTCGCCCAGGCAATGATGGGTGCGCCCACCATTGCCGATCTTCGACCTTCCAAGCTTCGCCTTCCTCCAATGCTGTTGCGGCCCGAGCAGGTTTCCGCCCGCGAACCCATGTCACCCCGCCCGCAGTCACCATTTGCCGCCTGACCCGTCATTGCCAAAACCTTACAAGGAGATTGCTCCGGTGAAACGCAGAACCGCTTTCGTACACGCACTGACCCTCTCGGCCCTGCTCCTGTCTTTCTCCGCCACGGTCACCACTGCGGCGAACAAGACAGTGGCGCTGACCTATATCGTCGAGCATCCGGCCATCGATGCGGCCCGCAAAGGGATCGTCGATGCACTGGCCGATGCCGGCTTCGTCGACGGCAAGACCGTCACGCTCGACATCGCAAGCGCTCAAGGAAGCATGCCGACGCAGACGCAGATCGCCAAGACATTTGCCGGCAAATCGCCCGACGTGATCGTTGCCATCTCCACACCGTCTGCCCAGGCCTGCCAGGCCGCAGCCAAAGGAGCAATCCCGATCGTCTTCTCGGCTGTGACCGATCCCGTCGCCGCGAAATTGGTCAAAAGCTTCGCTCAACCAGACGGCACGCTGACCGGAACCAGCGACAAGCAGCCTCTGAACCTGACCTTCGAACTGATCCATAAACTGACGCCAACGGCAACGAAGATCGGCGTCCTCTATAATGCTGGCGAGGCCAATTCCGTCGCACAAGTGGCTGAGATGAAAACCGAGGCGGCGAAGATCGGCATGAGTATCGTCGAGGCGACGGCGGCACAGTCGGCCGCGGTGCCGGACGCCGCCCGCAGCCTCGTCGGCAAGGCCGATGTGATCCTCCTGCCGACCGACAGCACGGTGGTTTCCGCTGTCGAAAGCGTGGTCAAGGTCGGCGTCGACGCGAAGATCCCGGTCTATGCCAGCGACACCAATTCGGTCGAGCGGGGTGCGATGGCTGCACTCGGATTCAATTATTACAAGCTGGGACGGCTGACGGGCGAGATTGCCGCCAAAGTTCTGAACGGCACAAAGCCGGGCGACATCCCGGTCGGAACGCTGGAGAGCGAGGATCTCTACCTCAATCTCGCCTCGGCCAAGAAGATGGGCGTCACTCTCTCTGAAGCCATGACACAGAGCGCAGCGAAGGTGATCGACCAATGAGCCTGATTGCCCTTTCCGGCGCCTGCGAAGCAGGCCTGCTGTTTGCCCTCGTTGCCCTTGGCGTCTATCTCTCGTTCCGGGTGCTCGATTTTCCGGATCTAACTGTCGACGGCAGTTTCCCGCTCGGCGCGTCGGTCGCGGCATCGACCATCATGGCGGGCGTGCCGCCCATCATCGCAACGCTCCTCGGATTTGCCGCGGGCGCGTCTGCGGGCTTCGTCACGGCGTTCCTGTCGGTCCGGTTGAAGATCATGAACCTTCTCGCAGGGATCCTGACCATGGTCGCATTGTTCTCGATCAATCTGCGCGTCATGGGTAAGCCGAATGTTTCACTTTATGGGACCGATACCATCTTTTCCTGGATCGACGGGATCGCAGCGCTCGGGGTCTGGGCCAATACGGTATTGCTCCTCTGCATCATATTGGCCGCAAAGATGTTCGTAGACTGGTTCCTTGCCACGCAAATGGGTCTGGCCTTGCGTGCAACCGGCGCCAGCCCGAGGATGGCCGAGGCACAGGCCGTCGACAACGGCCGCATGGTCATGCTCGGCATGGCCCTCGCCAACGGTCTCGTCGGACTTGCCGGGGCGCTTTATGCCGAAAGCCAGGGCGTTGCCGATGTCTCGATGGGTATCGGCACGATCGTCACCGGTCTTGCCGCCGTCATTATCGGCGAAACGGTCGTCGGTGCAGGATCGGTCGCACGAGCCACGTTCGGCTGTATCCTCGGTGCATTGATCTACCGGCTGGTTATTGCCCTGGCGCTCGACGGCGGCGTGATCGGAATCCAGGCACAGGATCTCAATCTGGTAACCGCATTGGTCGTTGCCGTCGCCGTAATGATTTCGAAAACGCGGTTGAAGAAGCTGCCCTCCATAAGGCGTACCCGGCTGCCTGAGCCATCGAAAGCAGAAGGAACGGCCTCATGATGCTGATTCTCGATACGATATCGGTCACGTTCAACCCGGGGACAGCTCTCGAAGTGGCCGCACTGCGCAGCCTGTCCCTGGCGATCCCACAAGGGCAGTTCGCAACCGTCATCGGCAGCAATGGTGCCGGAAAGTCGACGCTGCTTTCGGTCATTGCCGGCGCTACTCCGCCCGATCGGGGTCGGATCGTCATCGACGGCGTCGACGTTACGCGGTTGTCGACCCAGGCACGGGCGCGATTCATCGGCCGCGTCTTCCAGGACCCCCGGGTCGGAACCTGCGAGGCTCTTACGGTTGAGGAAAATCTCGCGCTCGCTTCCGCGCGCGCTGGGCGGCGCGGACTGTCCCTCGCTCTCGGCCGCCGGAATGGACGCGCGCGGTTTGAAGAACAGCTTTCCAGTCTCGGTCTTGGACTTGAAAGGAAGCTCAAGGCGGGGATCGGCACGCTTTCCGGCGGCCAGCGACAGGCGGTAAGCCTGCTGATGGCGACACTGCTGCCGATGAAGCTGCTTCTTCTCGACGAGCATACGGCAGCGCTCGATCCCAAGGCAGCGTCGCGCATCCTGGCGCTTTCGGCTGAGATCAGCGAACGTCAGCACCTCACCACGCTGATGGTCACGCACAGCATGCGCCATGCCCTCGACTATGGCGAGCGCACCATCATGATGAGCGGTGGACGCATCGTGCTTGACGTCGCGGGGGATGAACGGGCCGGCTATGATGTACCCGGCCTGATCGCCTTGTTCGGAGCGGCGAGTGGCGGCGAGATTGCCGAGGACAGGCTGCTGCTCGCTTGATTGCCGCCGCGATCGGCCGCTTGTTTTCGAAACTTCGCTGGAATATAGCTGCAATATGCAATTAAAAAATGATCAACCTGATAAGGGGCTGGCGGAGGAACGCGAGGATGGGACGGCGGTAAAGCCGGCCTTTCGGCTGGATCGCTGGGTACCCTATCGAATGTTTCTCGTGGCAAGTAGCACCGCCGAGCTGCTCGCGTCCTACTACGGGCCAAGATATGGTTTGTCGCAAGCGTCGTGGCGAATTCTCGCAATCGCCGGCGGCCGACCCGGGCTTTCGAGCAAGGAAATCTGTCATGCCGGTGCGCTGGATCAATTCGCCGTCAGCCGCGGCATAGCGCAACTGGTCTCTTTAGGTTTTGCCCGGCGCAATGCCGGTGCCGGTGACCGGCGGTTTTCTGCGGTCGAACTGACAGCCGAAGGCTACAAGGTGCTCGAAGAGATCGTATCCATCGGCCAGGCCATGGAAGCGCGTATACTCGAAAGTCTATCCGAGGGTGAACGCGAGGCACTGCATGCCATGCTTGATCGCATCGAAGATGCCTGTGCCGGAGCGGTTGCCCGCGGCTGGCAGGCTGTCGTGGCCGACGTCAAACCTGGAACCTGAACACCTGGTTCGGATCAGCACTATGAATTAATGGCAGCCGTTTGCGCCGAGCGGCACGGCAATGCCATTCGGTGCAAACAGAGCGTCAGTGGTGACAACAGTCCAGAGCCGCCTCAGCTATCGGCGGAACATAAGCGGCAAATTCCCGCTCGAGAGCCTTGATGACGCTGGTGTGCCAGCCATCTGCAATGCGTTCGGAATAGGGGTCTGGAAAGATATCCTCCTCGCCTCTTTCGAAGCCGTTGAATATTCCGGCTGCCACCAGGCCGGGCGGCGACTTCGGCACCTCGAAGCCGCGTGTCATGTCGGTATCGACGGGCCCGGTGAAACAATTATGTACCGTGACATCGTGCGCTGACAGGAGCGCTCGAAAGGCCTGCATCAAATTATGTGCCGCCGCCTTCGAAAGCGAATAGGCCGGCGTGGAGGCGACCGGCACGAGCGCCGATAGCGAGAGGTTGTTGATGATAGCGCCTTTCGATCGCATCAATGCAGGAAGAAAGGCCTGAGTCACTTTCAGCGGCCCGAAGAAATTGACCGCCAGATGGCGATTGATGATGTCAGCGTCGCCGAGATCGTCAGGCATGAAGATGCCGGCATTGTTGATGAGGATATCGAGCTTCCCGATCGTCCCGACGGTCTCCCGGACGTCGCGCTCGTCGGTTATGTCGAGTTTGACGAAGGTGACGCGTTCATCGTCATGACGCTGCTCGCTACGCGACCCCGAATAGACACGCTTTGCACCGCGCCGCAGCGCTTCGTCCATAAGAGCCCGGCCGATGCCGCGATTGGCGCCTGTGATCAGGACCGTTTTGTTTTCGATGTTCAAGACATGCTCCTGTAACTGACCGCCCATCAGGAGGGGTTTCCTGATGATCGTCGAGAAGCTTAGTCCCGGGCAGCCGATACATGGGAGTAACAAGGTTGGCGGGATTTCTGAGGTGTCTGCCGATGACTGGACCGCCGGATCGCTGCGCGACCGGCAGCCTACGCGGCGCGCCAGCGACCATCGGTTCGATCAGGCGGATGCGCCGAAATGGTGTGGCATTCGGGCATCATTCTCCGCAAAGTAGAAAATATTGGGTTGGCAAAAACGAAATAGTTCGGTACAGAATTCCTACCGCAGCAGATCAATCACAGGAGGCGTTGCATGACATCAGCATTCATCGAAACCCTCCCGTCCGGAATGATCCGACACTAGGTCATTTCCATTCGCGGCCCGCCACAGGGCGCGACATGCGGTTTTTAATTTCCTTCACAGCTCGATCGATCTGCCGGGATTAGTTCGTCTCCCGTGCGACTGTGTCTATTAACTCTCGATTTTGGGGCCGACTGCCAAATACGGAGTCGGACTGGTTAAAATGACTCGCAAGAAGCTCGACTTCCGCGCCGATGCTTATCGCAACGTACTCGGCTTTGTTTTTCGTCAGTGGGCCTATCGCCCTGCGCTGGTGGGCATCATCATCCTGCTGGTAATCGCCAGCACGCTGGCTGAAGTTCTGGTGCCGGTATTTTCCGGCCAGATTGTCGATGCGATTGCCGGCGGCGATGCGGCTGGCGATGCAATACGTGCCTTCGCTGTCGTTGCGACCCTGGGCCTGACCAGTGTCACCTTGCGCTGGTTCATCTTCAACGGGATCATACGGCTGACGTTGCGCATCATGGCGGATGTGGTCAATAATGGCTTCCACAAGGTCCAGCGGTTCTCGACCGATTGGCATGCCAATAGTTTCGCCGGCTCGACGGTACGCAAGATCACCCGCGGTATGTGGGCGCTCGATTCTCTCAACGACCTGCTGCTCGTAGCCCTGCTGCCTTCGATCGTCATGCTGGTGGGCGCGAGTATCGTGCTGGGCACTTATTGGCCGATCATGGGCCTGATCGTGGCTGCCGGATCGCTGATCTATATCGGCGTGACCGTGATGCTTTCGGTGGGCTTCGTGTCGCCGGCGGCGAAGCTTGCCAATGCCTGGGATACCAGGCTCGGTGGTGCTCTGGCTGATGCCATCAGCTGCAACTCGGTGGTGAAGGCTTTCGGTGCTGAAATCCGTGAGGAGGAACGCTTGCGCCACGTATTGGCCAAGTGGGACAAGCGAACGCGACGGACCTGGAAGCGCGGGACACTGAACGGCACGATCCAGGGCTTCATGATGGTCTTCATGCAGGCCGGCATTCTTGGTACCGGTCTTGTCATGTGGCAGCGGGGGCTGGCGACGCCCGGCGATATCACATTTGTCCTGGCGATGTTTTTCGTCCTGCAGGGATATCTGCGTTCGGTGGGGCAAGACATTCGAAACCTGCAGCGCGCTGTCAACGACATGGAGGAACTTGTCCTGCTCGACAAAACGCCGTTGGGCATCGAGGATAAGCCGAACGCGAAGGCCATCACGATCGGTGAGGGCGAAATCGTGTTCGATCGCGTCACTTTCCAGTACGGTGCCCATCCTACCCCGCTCTACGACGATTTCTCGGTCACGATCAAACCGGGAGAGCGGGTCGGATTGGTGGGACATTCGGGCTCGGGCAAGACGACCTTTGTCAAGCTCATCCAGCGCCTCCATGACGTGAAGTCCGGTTCGATCCGAATCGACGGACAGGATATCGGCCAGGTCAAGCAATCGAGCCTGCGTGGCCAGATCGCTATCGTGCAGCAGGAGCCCATCCTGTTTCATCGCACTCTGGCCGAAAACATCGCCTATGGCCGGCCAAACGCGTCCCGGCGTGAGATCGAGAATGCAGCGAAACAGGCCAGTGCGCATCGCTTTATCATGGACCTGCCGAAGGGCTATGAGACGATGGTGGGCGAACGCGGGGTCAAGCTGTCGGGAGGCGAGCGTCAGCGTGTCGCCATCGCGCGGGCATTTCTGGCTGATGCACCCGTGCTGATCCTGGACGAGGCGACCTCCAGCCTGGACAGCGAAAGCGAAGTGCAGATCCAGCAGGCCATGGAGCGCCTGATGGAGGGTCGTACGACACTCGTGATCGCGCACCGCCTATCGACGGTGCGGGCGCTCGACCGGCTGCTGGTTTTCGACAAAGGAAAGATCGTCGAAGAAGGCGACCATCAAGCACTCATCCGGCTTAACAACGGCATCTATCGCCGACTGTTCGAGCGGCAGGCGCTCGAACTGACCAAGGGACTGGTGGCATGAGCCGTAGCACTTGAGCTTCCGACCAAATTGCTGACGTGAAGATCCAAGTGCCTAGTTTCGGCGGCGGGCGCCAGCGGTAGCCATAGGCCCCGCCCGCTCGCCCTACGCCGTGTCCCCTTGGGAACTGGGAGGATATCCCTCTTGATCACGGCATGCCGTATAAATAGGGCAGGCCGTCGTTTTCACTGAGGCCTGACGCCAGCGGCACTTCGCCATGCTTCAGGTGTGACGGTCATCGATCTTGTAAACGCGGCAACAAAATTGGGGACGTCCGGATATCCGCAGGCAGCGGCGACGTCCGCGACAGAGAACGCTCCATTCCGAAGCAACAGACAAGCGCGCTCCAGACGTGCTTGCCGAAGCCATTCGTTGGGCGTCATCCCGGTCGTCTCACGGAAGGCGCGGATGAAAGTGAATCTCGGCAGACCGCAGAGCGAAGCGATCTCGCCGATCGAAATCTCAGCGGGAATCCGGCTGCTCAGAAGCTCCTTTGCGAGATCCTCCTGCTTCTTCGAGAGAGTCAATCGACGATCTGTCGTCCGAAGCCGACCGTTCCCGTAGCTGTGGGCCAGGTGAACACCAATCGCCGCGGAGATCTGGTCCACAAAGAGGCGATTGCTCTGGTGCCTTGCTCCACACTCAAGTAGCGTGCGTAACAATCCAGCTAGCAGCGCATCCGGGCGCGCGGTGGTAATGGCGAGGGTGTCAACGTCTCCCAAGTCGGACGCTGCAGCGATTTCCTGAAGATCCGAGCCCGAAATTTCCGCCAGAATGAAATCAAACGAGCCGCTCAGATCGGCTTTGTAGGGCTCGCGCAGATCACGGACATAGATATGATCCTCTCCAAAATCGTAAACGGTCGAGCGTCGCTCGTCAAAAATCCTTCTTCGATGCCCGCCCTGGACCGAGAGGCCAATTAGATAACCATCGGTGCCCGGGGACGTGGTGACCCTCCCCGGTGCCGTTTTCGATGCTTTTCTGAAAAAGGTCATGTTGCCGGCAAAAAGCTGCCAGTCCTCGTCGAGTCCCGCCACGGTACATCCGAAGGAATCCCTTTTATGCTGGGCTTCAGCGCCAAGACCTTCCCCTGTCATCGGCTTTGCCTTTCGGTTTCGACGGAACTCGGGTGGCGTTTAGCCCACCATTGTCTAGCGACCTATAACGCGACACCCACGCCAAATCTATATGTCCGCACTCGAGCCGCGCATCAAATTAGCCGTCAATTTTGAAGGAAAGGCTTGTTCTTTGGCGCATAGCTCCGTCTTGTAAATTCCACCTATGGTGCGGCCGAAATCGCTGTGATAGCGTCCGGATAGTTCAAAAAACTTCAGTTCTTCCAATGGAGTAAGACGGATGCCAAACTTGACCGTCCGCGACGACACGCGTCTTTACTACAAAGACTGGGGTAGCGGCCCACCTGGCGCCTCGATCTTTCGCCCACACGTCCGCTGGAAGGCGGACAAGGCGTAGATCCTGCACGTGATCGTCAATCTCGCCCTGAATGCCACCCAGGCAATGTCGGACGGACAGGCGTGGAACAGGACGTTGTGTATTGGCACTCGGCAGCGCGCCACCCATGGCTGGATGTCGACGACAGCGAACCGGAATTGATCCCCATAATCGCGAGCGACTTTTCGAGAGTTTTTTCTCAACCAGAGAAACCGGCGTCGGCATGGGTCTTGCCCGTATCGAGCTCCAATCGACGCCCCCTTGGGGCACATTTCAGCTTGGCCTTCCCGCGGAGCAGACGCGCACGAACGGATCGCTGATCAACAATGCGCAGGATGACGGTGCTCCCGAAAGATCGGCTTTGGTCTCAACTCGGTTTGGATATGAATACGACACCAATTGTGCATGTCATCGATGATGACCGGGGCTTGCGTCTTTCGCTCGACAGCTTGCTTCGGTCGGTCGGCTTGAAAACAGTGCTGCATGAAACGATTCCGAATTTCTCTGTTTTCACGGAATCGGTTGGCCCATGCTGTGCGCTCGTGGACGTACGTCTTCCCGGCTTCAGCGGTCTCGATTTCCAGGACCAGCTTTTGAAGAGCGAGAAGTCCATCCCTTTGATCTTCATGACCGGTTTTGGAGATATCCCGATGACGGTCCGCGCCATGAGGGCCGGTGCCATAGACTTTCTTCCAAAGCCCTTTCGAGATCAGGATATGCTTGACGCTGTGTCACGAGCACTGGAGGTCGACCGGCAGCGACGGTCGAAGGATTCCGAGGTCTCGTCACTGCGAGCACGCTACGAGGATCTGAGCTCGCGCGAAAAGGAAGTGATGGCGCTGGTCACGACCGGGCTGATGAACAAGCAGATCGCCGGGCGACTGTCGCTGAGCGAGGTTACGGTCAAGATTCATCGTGGATCGGCGATGCGCAAGATGGGTGCTCGCACGCTGGCCGACCTCATCAAAATGGCTGAAATACTCAGGCTGAACGAGCCCTGATCTGCCTCATTCGGCAATCACGCGATTTCCCTCAGGCTTGATGCGAACTCTTCGAAACCCAACGGCTGCAAATTTCTTTCACTTTTGAAGTAGTCCGGACGCAAAGCGAACGTCGCCTAAATTGGCCATTCGTCCTCGCGCTGGACCTGCGTCAAAGCAGCGCCTTGACGGCATCATTCCCTCATGCGGCGACCGCCCGACTTCCGGGGCTCGCCATGCATCGACGCCAGGCGCTCGGCGTCGTTCCGGTCACACGCCGGAAAATGCGCGAGAGATGAGCCTGGTCGGCCAGCCCGCAGTCCAGCGCAATCTCGCAGAGCGGGGCGTCACTGTTCAGCATGCGATGCTTTGCAAATTCCACCCTGCGTTCGATGACATAATTATGGGGAGACGTACCGAAGGTCACCTTAAACGCGGCGGAAAAGTAGCTGGTGCTGAGCTTTACGACCTGCGCGAGCTCATCGAGCGCAATCGGGTGGGAAATGCGATCTTCAATGTAGTTCTTCACGCGATTGATCTGCCAGGGAGCAAGGCCGCCGGCCGAATTGCGCGAGCGCTCGGCGGGTTCGACCGGGATCGAGAACGGCTTCAGCAAACGGGAAGCCTGCTTTATGAGAGCGATGGCGATCGTCTTGTCCTTTTCGACACAGCGGATCGCGCACAAAAGAAGGGAAGACACCTCCTCCGCTGTTTCCGTCGCGACGTTCTTGAAAGTGATGGGGGAAGCGTTCTGGGTGAAAACAGCGGCGGCGGACATCGTCAATCTCCAATGTGACCCTTCAAATTCTTGATAAGGTCATCTTGAAACGGACAGGCCGCCGGCGAAATCGTACACTGATCCGGTTTCCAGCATACATGCGTCCTACCGGATCATACCAAGGTATTATCGGCGCAAAATGGATGAAAGAAGGTTCGATCGATCACGCCTCGAACCCGTTGATCTACGGACGATCTGAGCGAGCCCTCGGCTGGCCAGCACACCAACCCAAACCTGCCCAACCGCAAAGGCAAGGCGCCGCAAGCCTACGACACCTCGCCTCATCCAAGAGCCCATCATACCGACGCCCTTCATCCGCGCCTTGAGGTTGCGTTCAGTTTGCGCCTGCTGGAGCAGCGTCGTAATTGGCGGGGATCCAGAAGAAGTGGCCGTCCTTCGCCTTCACATGACCGAGGCCCGGGAAGGAGATGTGGGCGGCTCCGATCCAATAGCCCTTCTGTGCGGCGTCGGCGAAGATCGCGAGCCGCTCGCTTTCGGCCATTTCGGCATCGCCGTCATAGGCGACGGTCACGGCAGGGTCAGGGAACTGCACGGCGCCGACATGAACGATATCGCCCCACAACAGCAATTTGGCCCCGTTGCTTTCGACCTCGAAGAAGCTATGGCCGGGCGTGTGTCCGGGGCTGGCGATCGGCTTGATGCCGGGGGAAAGTTCCTCGCCATAGGTGAACGGTTTGAAACGGCCAGCGTCGATATAGGGCTTCAGAGATGCCTTGGCGCCTTCGAACATCGATTTCAGGAGCTCTGGCGCCGCCGCTTCATTGGCGTCCTTCAGCCAATAGTCGGCATCGGTCTGGCTCACCCTGACGATGGCGTTCGGAAAGGCGATCTTGCCGTTCGGTGCCACGCCGCCGACGTGATCGGCATGCAGATGGGTGAGATAGATCTCATCGACCTGATCGGGCACGTAACCGGCCGCCCGAAGATTCTCGATGAGGTGGCCGCAGCAACCGCCGTAGAGGCTGCCCGCACCGCTATCGACCAGGATAAGCTTCGATCCGGTATTGATCAGGAAGGCGTTGATCGATCCGGCGACCGGAACGGCGAGATTGCTTTCGGCAAGCAGCGCATCTGCCTCGCCTGGGGAGGACTGGTCTAGCGGCACGCTCTGCCCACCGGTCGACAATGTCTTGGTGAGGACCTTGTGGACCGGGAATGCATGCGTGCCATCGGAGAGCGCGGTGATTTCAAAATTGCCGAGGGTCATGCGGTAAAAGCCGGGGGCTTGCGTGCCGACTTTCGAGGCTGCGGCCAGCGCATATCCATTCAACAAAGTGACGGCGAGGACCGAGCAGAGGGCGAACAGCGCAAGGCTCAAGCCCAGGTCCACAGCTCTCCGTTGCCGGCTGAAGGAGCCAGCTAGGAAATCTCGGTATCTCATGAATTTCTCCTGATTATTAATGGGACATACTGCTTCATCGCGCTGTGCATCGTTGCTCGGCGTCGCAATTAATTCGGAATGGAGAGATGGAGCCGTGGAACCAGAGAAGCTGGGAAACCGGAGCGTCGGCCCACCGGGCGCCTGTGAGCTCCGGAACCCTACGCCGCGGTGCTACTCGTTAGCGACATCGACTTCAGGACGATCGCCGGCTTCGACATGTTCCCGATGCCATGAACCGTCCTCGGATTGGAAAAGGATCTCCGCATCGTGGCCCCCAAGCTGCTGCCGGCGAGCGGCGCGATGGGCTGCGGCGCGTGCTGCCGCATGGCTCGGATAGGGCTCCGACCAGACGCCGTCCAGTCGATGAGCCCAGCCCCCGTCATGCTGGCCAATGTGATATGTCAGATGCATCGATACGCTTCCTTTTCATAGTGATCTCTCCGGAGGCTCAGTCTCCGGGCAGCGAAGCAGTGCGACAAGCTCTTGTCGAACGGCCTGCAGGCCTCCTGTGTTCTGAACCATTCGTAGGGAAAGCTGATCCATCGGTATTGTCAGTTTCTCCGTTCCATGGACGTTTCACCTGCCGATGTCGGCAGCAGTGGCAGATTGATTATCGATGGCGGCATCTGTCTCGAAGCTCTCGGTTATCGCGAACGTCCTGGGCCGGTCTTACGATCGACCCCATGCTGCATCCCGGTCACATCAGCACGCGTCGGATTTGCGAGCATGGCGGGCGGCGACCGCATTTCTGACCGCGTCAAGCAGAAGCGTTGCCAAGGCCAGCGTTGCGACCGTCGCGACGCCCAGATCCACCGCTGAAGAGAGACCTGCCCAGGTCGCGATCTTGCCCAGTAGCAGGGCCACGACCGCCTGGACGAGATAAGCAACGAGGAACAGCGCCGAGAGCGTCGCGCCTCTATGAGTCACGGGAGCAGCGGCATTGATCAGCGAAAGTCCCCCGAGGAGGAGCAGGCTGTAAGCCATCCCACTGCCGATTTGGGCAACAGTATAGAAGACCAGCGAGTGCAGGACCGCGGCGATCGCCAACAGCCCGGAGGAAACGATGGCAATGGCACTACCCGCGAGCATGACCCTGCTCGGCTTTACACCCCGCGCCGGAATTGTGGCGATGGCGGAAGAGATCGCAAAAAGCGCGATGGTCCCGCCATTGACGAGGGCGTTTTGAGAGGCGATGACATCCCGCGCCACCTGTGCATCAAGGGAAAGCGTCATGGCGCCAAGCACATAAGAGGCTGTTACCGCCGCCGTCGCCGTCACGAAAGTCGCAAACAATCCGTTCGGGATTGCGGGGATTCTTGGGCGCCAACGGCCGGCCGGTCGCGATGCCGTGCGGTTCGGGAGTCTCCAGGTCGTAACCATGAGCATGGCGAGGACGACGGCAAGAACCGCGAAATTCAGCCGCGTCGGCAGCGGCGCATATTCGATCAGCGCACCGCCGACAAGGGCGGCGCCGATCATGCCGAATGCCTGGGCGGCCGCTGTCATGCTACCGGCTTGCGAGGCCCGGGCCGGTGCGCTGAACTCGACCACGGCTGCAGCCGACGGCCCCGCGGACAGGCCTACGCCAACGCCCATGAAAGCCCTGCCGATGAAGATCCAGTCAACGTCCGGCGCCAGCGCAAATATGACCGAACCGACGAGCGAAGCCGCAAGGCCGAACAGCATTGCTTCCCGTCGCCCGATATAATCCGAGACATTGCCGAAGACGACGAGCATGAGGACGACGAAGACGGGATAGACGGCGAAGATCGCCGTTGTGGTGAATGTCGTCAGGTGCCATTCCTGCGCATAAAGCGGATAGGTCAGAGCCGGGGCCGCGCTGGTCCAGATCGTGTGGGCGACGACCGCCGCGGCCGTCAGAAAGCTCGCCTGCCTTCCAAAAACCTTGCGGCTCATGATCGTGCCTCCGTCACAGGGCTCGGCTGGAAATGCGTGCCCGCGCCGACATCGACAAGAATGCCGTCATTCGTGGTGACGTTAAGCGGAATGTTGGGACCCTCGGAGAGCACAGTGATATCGAACCGACCGTGCTTGAAGGTGTGGAATGCAACTGGCTTGTTCATTTGCCGAACTCCTGTTTCGATGAACAAGATGTCGGCCAATTCGATTGAGATTGAAATTGTCTACGTGGACTATGCATTGTTCATTATTACTGAACGATAGAACGCCAAAATTCATTGAAATCGCCAAGACGCCGTTCGGAAATTGGGGTATTGATCGCGGGCTGCTTCCCGGGCCACACGATGCAATATTTTTTTGATCCCATTATACAATTCTTGCTTCTTGTGGTTGTCCTCGCTGCGGCGCATTGGCTGCTGCCGAGGCACAGGGCTGCCCGTTTTGCCACCGATGTCGCTTTTTTTGCCACGTTGACCGCTATTCTGCTGGCCAAAGGCGTAGCGCCCTACTCCGAAACGCCGCCATCATCAGATCTCTGGCACCGCCTGTTTTACGGCCTCGCAAAAGCAATCTGGTGGCTCGGCGGCGCGATGATGCTCGTCAGCTGCGTCAGGCTGTTCCTGATCTTCGAGCGCCGCCCCCGGGAAGCACGATTCGTCCAGGACCTGATCGCCGGGATCATTTATGTCGGGGCCGTTCTTTCGGTAGTAGCCTATGTCTTCAGCGTGCCGGTTGGCACGCTGATCGCCACATCCGGCGTGTTTGCGATCGTCCTCGGTCTTGCGATGCAAAGCACGCTTTCCGATGTCTTTTCCGGTATCGCGCTCAATCTGGGCCGTTCGTACAGCGTCGGAAACTGGATCATTCTCGAAAGCGGGGTGCAGGGTCGCGTCATCGAGACCAACTGGCGCGCGACACATCTATCCAACGCGACGAACGATCTTGTCGTCGTTCCCAACAGCGCACTCGCCAAGTCACAATTGGTCAACCTCAACAGTCCCGACGAGACCCACGGCATTACCATGTCGATCAAACTCGCCCCGACCCGGACGCCTGCGACAATGGCGAGGTTGCTCGAGACGGTCACGCTGGGAAGCAATCATATGATGCGCATTCCGGATCCCTTGGTCTCGATCATCAGCCTCACCAAGGAGGTCATCGAATTCGAGCTTGCTTTCCGAATCCGCGACATATCCGAGACGACGGCAGCGAAAAACGAGATCTACGATCTGGTATACCGGCATGCGCTGGCGGCTGGAATTCCGCTCGCAAGTAGTATCGTATTCAGCGCGGCGCCCGCAGCAGAGTCGACGATCGGTTCGGAGGAAGGGTCTGAGAAGGCATTGCGGCTCATGGCGATGCTGCCGCTCTTTTCCGCCCTCACCGAAATAGAGCGTGAGACGCTTTCCAAATCTGCGACCCGCCGAACTTACGCCAGAGGGACAGAGATCATTCCGCAGGGAGAACACGCGCAGGCGTTGACGCTTGTCGAAAGCGGCGTCGTGAATGTCGTTCGCCACGAAAATGGTCGAGACTTAGAGCTCAATCGGCTATCGCCTGGTGATTTCTTCGGCGAGCGTGGTCTCTTGATCGGCGCGGAAGAACCCGGCCGCATCATCGCGTTGACGCCGGTCGTTGCCTGCGAGATCGGACGTGATCAGCTTTGCGAGATCTTGCGGCAACGCCCGGCTCTTGCTGAAGACATCGGCGCAACGCTCGCTGGCCGCCTCGAGCAGGAAAGACGCCTGCATGGGGAAGGCAGCACGCCATTGCTGCACGCGCAGACATTGACCAGCCGCATCCGTCATCTCTTCCAGTTGCCGCATTCGCCGGTGGCCTGACGGAACATGGCCAGATAAGGCCAGCGCCTCCAGTGATCACCAGTGCTGATCGCTGGATCAAGCGGTCTTTCCCTCGAAGGTGGGATACGGTGTGCATGAGCTCGAAGTTATGGTCGACCGCGCGCTCCAGCTTATCGACTTGGAGGCTCTGAGGCCACTCGGGCTGGATGTTTCCAGGTATGGGCAGCTTTCCTACGACCGCGTAGGCGACGAATATCCGCGATCGCAGGACATTGCTGAAAGCGTCCTAAGCGGGCCTTTGTTAGATCTATCGCACATGCTGGCTCGAGATGTTGCGTTTTCGCGGCGCATGCCGATCAATCGCCTTCGGGCGTTTCAACATGCGCAAAGAGTGCCAGGGCAGCCAGGACGGCAGGGACGGCAAAACTCCAGACGGGCGAGAAAATGAATGCCAGCGCCCCAATAGCACAGCCCAGTGCGAAGGCGATAACGGCGAGCACCATCCGCTTCAGACGCGAGTAGGCTGCGGCGGTGCTCTCCGAACGGCCGCCCATGGCGATATCGGCAAGATCGAGCATGATCTGGGTCGTCGTTCCGGTCATCAGGGTCGACGGAGGAGACTTCGCCAGATGAACGCGGTGAATGCCGTTCTGCACTGCCATGGCGGCAACAAGGATCATGCCGATTGCAAAGGCGGTCGGACTGTTCGGATCGCCGAAGGGACCGTATGCCAAGGCGATCGCGGCAGCAACGATAAGCAGCACAAGCTTGACGACGAGAAGAGGACGCAGGACCGGTCGACCGCCTCGCTTCAGCGCCAGCCCGACGATACGAGAGGCGAAGACGACGGCGCAGAAAACCGGAAGTGCGAGGAGCTTGGACAGGGTGCCTCCCGTACCCAAGGCTAATGATGCGCCCAAGGTCACGAAGTTGCCGGTCACATGGGCGGTAAACAGCCCGCCCAACGCCAGGAAGCCGACAGTATCGACATATCCTCCGTTGAAGCTGAGGAGGAGAGGAAGCGGAACAGCTTTCATTGGCGGAGCATCCTGGATATCTCGGTAAAGTGCTCCGGCACTCCGGGCACTGCTTTAATGGGCGGCCTGCCGCTGCACTCGAGCTCAGCGGCA
Source organism: Martinezella tropici (assembly GCF_003287875.1). GTDB lineage: Bacteria > Pseudomonadota > Alphaproteobacteria > Rhizobiales > Rhizobiaceae > Rhizobium > Rhizobium tropici_C. The sequence continues at coordinate 6,245 of NZ_QMKK01000061.1, read as the reverse complement.
GGCCCGGATCGTGTTCGTCAGGCCTTGATGAAGGCGAGCAGGTCCGGATTGATGACGTCGGCATGCGTCGTCAGCATGCCATGGGGGTAGCCCTTGTAAACCTTCAGCGTGCCGTTCTTGAGCAGCTTGACGGAAAGTTCGGCGGAATCGGCGATCGGAACGACCTGATCATCGTCACCATGCATGACGAGGGTCGGAACGGTGATCTTCTTGAGATCCTCGGTCTGATCGGTTTCGGAGAAAGCCTTGATGCCGTCGTAATGGGCTTTTGCGCCGCCCATCATGCCCTGGCGCCACCAATTCTGGATCACGCCCTGGTAAACGGTCGCGCCCTCGCGGTTGAAGCCGTAGAACGGCCCGGCGGGGAAGTCGAGGAAGAGCTGAGCACGGTTTTCGGCCACGGCCTTGCGGATGCCGTCGAAGACTTCCATGGGCAGGCCACCCGGATTGGTTTCGGTCTTCAGCATCAGCGGTGGAACGGCGCTGACCAGCACGGCTTTGGCGACACGGCCCTGTGGCTGACCGAACTTGGCGACATAACGGGCGACTTCGCCGCCGCCTGTCGAGTGGCCGATGTGGACGGCGTTCCTCAGATTCAGATGTTCGGCGACTGCGGATGCGTCAGCTGCGTAGTGATCCATGTCGTGACCGCCGCTGACCTGCGAGGAGCGGCCGTGACCGCGGCGGTCATGGGCGACGACGCGATAACCGTGCTGAACGAAGAACAGCATCTGGGTGTCCCAGTCGTCCGAAGACAGCGGCCAGCCGTGATGGAAAACGATCGGCTGGGCGTCCTTCGGACCCCAATCCTTGTAAAAGATCTGTACGCCGTCCTTGGTTTCGACGAAGCCGGTGGTCATTGGAGATATTCCTTCAATTCTTGTGGGGGTGGCAGCGGAAAAGGCAAGAGATGGCATGGCTATGGCGGCGGAAAGGGTTGCGCCGGCCAGCAATGTTTGCCTGCGGGAAAACATTATCTCGATCGGATTGTCAGACATCTTGGTAACCTTTGGAGTGGACTTCGATTGCATAGCCTGTGAGCGCTGCTGCCTCTTGTCCGATACTTGTCCCATTTGGACAAAGCTCGGGTCGCCGCAGGCCGGCGAATGGGATCGCTTGAAATTCGATCACCAGGCGAAAGTCAGTTGAACGCCCAGATAATTGCCATCGTGACCGCCGGCTTTGCGGATGGCATCGCCGATCTCGTAGTGCACCGCCTCGATGGCGCCTGTCAGATTTGCATTGAAGGCATAGTCGAGCCTGATCTGCCCATAAGCTCCGGTCCAGGCGCCGCCACGGCCCGCCGTTCCTGCCAGAGGCTGGTTGGGCTGCACATAGATCGCATCTGCCGTGGTTTGCCGCCATTGAAGACCAACTGCCGCCATCAGCGTCATATTGTCCGTCGGTTTCACCGTTATTGAGGGCTTGAGGTGAATGAGGTTTGTATAGCCGGTGTAGCCGGCGAGCGCGAAATAATAGCCGTTCGGGAAAAGAGGATTGAAGGTGCCGACAGTACCATCGCCGGGATGGCGATCCCCTGAGGCCATATCGAACTGCAGACCCAGCCGCGGCGTCCAGGATGCATCCTCGAAGGTGTACCCCCCACGCGCGCCGATCGCCCAGGCTCGAATATCCTTATCGCCGACGGAACCCACCTGCCCCATCCCCTCGAGATCCCAATCGAGACCGTTCGAACTGCCGGCGAACCGGGTGTCGAATATGTGCCGGTCTTCGTCTCCGGATCCATCCAGGTAATGTGCGTTGCGCTTCTGATAGAGCGAATAGTAAGCGGAGAGCTCATTGGTTCCCAGGACCTGCCGTTCCACGCGCAACGTGCTGAAGCGGAAGTCGCCGTTCGATGTGTCGTCGAAGGCCTTGTCGTTTCGATATTGGACTGGCTGGCTGACGAAGCCGATGAAACGCCACGGCCCCGTCTCCCAATCCGCCCAGACAGCGTCGAAGGATTGCCGAACGTTCGGCCCGTCGCGCGAGGAAACGAAGCGCTGCAGGTCGAAAGCAAAATCCTGCCGGCCGACTCGGGCCTTGAAGGTCCCGGCATCGAAATCGTGTGAATAGGAGACGAATGCAAGCCGCAGATCCACTTTGTCGGCATCCGCCGGGCCGATCGAGCTTTTTCCGAATGCGCGATCATCTTCGAACTGCGTGAATACCTGCCAGTCCTCGAAGAGGTGCAGATCGATGTGGAATTGCGCTCGCTCGATCACATAGTTGTCACGCGCGACACCGCCGATTCCGAAACTTGGGGCGTTGTTTGTCTCGAACCGTTCTCGCAAATTCGCGCCGAACGATATGTAGGTTCCCGGATCACCAGGCGAAAACGGCAGATATTTCAGGCTGTCGAGCGGCTGCGTCCTGAGTGCAGGATCCGCCAGGACGGACCAATCCTCTTGCCAGCGGTTGCTCTTGATCGCGGGCCGCTTGACGGCTTTTGCCTCGTCAGCAGCAATTGCCGCCGTCGCTGACAAGGCCAGCAAGGCGGCGGCCGAAAGTAAGTGGCGTTCAATCATCTTTATACTCCCTCAAAGGCAGGGCGGCCGCGTCTGCGCGGCCGCTGCGCTGTCATCAGGGCTTCGTGATGGCATGAATTTCCGCCACATACCCGCCGGGGAATTCCACCATGGCGGCCCGGCGGCCACTCGACTGATAGGGGTCGACGAGAATCTTTGCGCCGCTGTCCTTGGCCTTCTGCAGGGTCGCGGCAAGATCCGGGACTTCGTAGCCCGTCATCTCATGGCCATAAGGAAAGGGCAGATGTCCGTCGGTGACGAGCACGGTCATCCTGCCGTACACGGATTCGATGCGGACGCGGCGGAACGTATCGTCGGGACGGCCGATCTCGACGCCGGGTGCCTTTTTATCGTCGGAGACAACCTTGCCCTTCGAGAAGGCGAGGAAACCCCTGACAAAGGCAGAGACGGCATCTGCCGACACATAGACGCGGTTGTCCGGCACGGTTTCGAAGGCCGCATAGTTCGGCTTGGTCGTGTGCCAGTAGATCTGCATGTTGACGCCGCCCGGCCACTGGATGACGGCGTCGCGGCCGATGGGATCGGGGAATGGCGACACGGTCACGCTGGCGCCGGCGGCACGGGCAGCGGCAACGGCCTTGTCCATATCGGTAACGAGATAGCCGGTGCGCTCGGCGCCGAAGGGATAGGGAATCGGCGTCTTGAAGCCGAACAGCGACACGGTGCCGACGGGAGTCTGCAGGAGTTGCGACGTCGTGCTGCTCGGGGTCGGCGTCACCGTGGCAACGACCTGCTTCGTACTTGCCCCACCGAAAGTCGCAAGGAAGCTCTGGGTGAAGGCGTCGACCTTGTCCGGCGCCACGTAAACATGCGTGGTGTCATATTGAGCGCCGACACCGACCTGCGGATAGGCATTGCGGGCCAGCGCGGGTGCGGCCGGCAGCGCAGTAAGGGCAAGAAGAAAAGCTAGTATTGGGAGCGGTCGTGAGATCACGTCTTAAGCCTCAGCGTTCGAGATGGGATTGAGATGGATGGGAGAGATCTAGCCAGGCGACGAGCAAAAAGCCGCCGGCGAGACCGAGATGTTCGAAGAAGGCGTTGGTCGCCATCATGCGGTCGATGCCGGGCGCCATTTCCCAGAAGCGGAGCGCGATGAAGGTTGCAAGAAGCGTAAAGCCAGCGAGCGCCAGGGCACCTGCCCAACGCAGGAAGCCTGAGATCACCATGGACGAAGCGGCAAGTTCGAAGACGATGACGGCCACTGCGAAGAAGGTGGCGGGATGGAGACCGAAATGATCCATCTCGGCCAGGGCACCGTTGAAGTCGAAGATTTTGGTGAGCGGACCTTGGACATAGGCTGCGCAAAGAGCCAACAGTGATACCGTCCGGATGACCGGAGAGCCGACGGCGCGTGCCAGACTGCTCCGGACTGGGTTGGACATATGAGATTGAAAGGTCATTTCAGCTCCTGCATGTTCGCCGTCGAGGCCGCTTTTGATGGAGCGATATTGGCTGGTAACCGCCACGCCAACAATTGCAGCAATAGTTTCGATTTAATTGCGGATTTGGCAATGATGAGGTGACGCTCGGGCGGCGGTGTGGCCGCCCGGGCTGGAGGCTGGTCAGACTGCCCAGCACGAGCAGCCGAGCGCACTGAAGAAGCCCTTGAGGTCGGCGACCGGAAGCTTCGAGGTCCAGGCACCAGCATGATCGTGGCCATGCACGCCGCAATCGGTGGCACATCCGCATGTGGAGATGGCGGTTCGGCGCAGCGAACGGGCACCCGCGCCTTCCGGTTCGCCCCAGGCCGCGTAGCCGCCGAAGCTGCGGACAGGAGACCAGTCCGGCATGGCGGGCGGGATGTCGTTCTCGTCGAGCGTCTTGAAGTCGCCTGCTCCATAGACGATCTTGCCGCCGACCATGGTCAGCTCCGAGACGAGGAAGGAGATCTCGTCCTCGGCGCAGGAGAAGAAGTCCTTGTCCGGCACCACGAGGTCGGCGAACTGGCCCTTCTCGATGCGGCCCTTCTTGCCTTCCTCGTTGGAGAACCAGGTGACCTTCTCGGTCCACATGCGCAGCGCCGTCTCGCGGTCGAGGCAGTTGGCGCGCGGGTAGAGCTGCATGCCGCCGACCGTCTTGCCAGTCACCATCCACGACAGCGAGACCCACGGATTGTAGGAAGCAACGCGGGTGGCGTCTGTGCCGGCCGAGACGTTGACGCCCTTGTCGAGCATGCGGGCGATCGGCGGCGTAGCCTCGGCCACGCCGTGACCGTACCGCTCCACGAAGTATTCGCCCTGGTAGGCCATGCGGTGCTGCGTGGCGATGCCGCCGCCGAGGGCCGCGATGCGGTCGATCGAGCGGTCCGAGATGGTTTCGGCATGGTCGAAGAACCAGTTCAGTCCTTCGAGCGGGATATCCTTGTTGACCTTCTCGAACACGTCGAGCGCACGCGAGATCGTCTCGTCATAGGTGGCGTGCAGACGCCAAGGCCAGCGGTTTTCTGCCAGAACGCGCACGACCTCTTCCAGCTCGCCCTCCATTTCCGGAGCCATCTCCGGACGGGGCTGGCGGAAATCCTCGAAGTCCGCGGCGGAGAACACCAGCATCTCGCCCGCACCGTTGTGGCGGAAGTAATCGTTGCCCTGCTTGTATTTGACCGAAGCGGTCCAGTTCAGGAAGTCCTGCTTCTCTTCCTTCGGCTTCTGGGTGAAGAGGTTGTAGGCGAGGCGCACCGTCATCTGGTTCTCGTCGGACAGCTTCTGGATGACGGCGTAATCGTCCGGATAGTTCTGGAAGCCGCCGCCGGCATCGATGACGCCGGTGACGCCGAGGCGGTTCAATTCCCGCATGAAATGACGGGTGGAGTTGACCTGGTAGTCGAAGGGCAGCTTCGGACCCTTGGCAAGTGTCGAATAGAGGATGCCGGCATTGGGCTTGGCCAGCAGCATGCCCGTCGGGTTGCCGTTGGCATCGCGGGTGATCTCGCCGCCGGGCGGGTTCGGTGTGTCACGGGTATAGCCGACGGCGCGGAGAGCGGCGCCGTTCAACAGGGCGCGGTCATAAACATGCAGCAGGAAGACCGGCGTGTCGGGCGCGACAGCGTTGATCTCCTCGATGGTCGGCAGGCGCTTTTCCGCAAACTGGTGCTCGGTGAAGCCGCCGACGACGCGCACCCACTGCGGTGCGGGCGTGATCGCCACCTGGCGCTTCAGCATGTCCATCGCATCGGCGAGCGAGCGCACGCCATCCCAGCGCAGTTCCATGTTGTAGTTCAGACCACCGCGGACGACATGGGTATGGTTGTCGATCAGGCCGGGCAGAACACGCTTGCCCTTGAGGTCGACGATCCTAGTGCCAGAACCAGCCAGCGCCATGATCTCGCTGTCGGATCCGACTTCCAGAAACAGCCCGTCCTTGATGGCGATCGCCGTCGCATTCGGATTGGTTCGGTCAAGGGTCGTCACGCGGCCATTGTGGAGGATCAGGTCGGGATGCATGGTGTCTACTCCGGTCGGGTTGGGATCGGCGGCGTTTGCCGGGGAGAAGAGGTTCGAGAACGCCAGGCTCGATGCGCCTCCAAGAAAGGATCGACGCGTCGTCATCAGCTTCGCTCCTCGGCATTGACCTTCGCCTGATGGGCAGTCTCGATACGATCGGTGCCTTTCGGCAGGTGGCCGAACATGTGCGGCTTGATCTGCTGCATCCAGGAGACGGCAGCCGGTTCCTTATTGATCAGCGTTTTGGCGAAAGGGA
>NZ_QMKK01000060.1 GCF_003287875.1 Martinezella tropici | reverse complement strand
AGCCTTGACGGCAGCGATCTTGAGGCCACCGCGCAGCTTGTTGACAACGAGGGTCGCAAGCGCTTCGCCTTCGACGTCTTCAGCGATGATGACGAGCGGCTTGCCGGTCTGAACGACGGCTTCGAGAACCGGGAGCATGGCCTGCAGGTTGGAGAGCTTCTTCTCGTGAATGAGGATATAGGGATCCTCGAACTCGACCCGCATCTTGTCCGCGTTGGTCACGAAATAGGGGCTGAGATAGCCGCGGTCGAACTGCATCCCCTCGACGACTTCGAGTTCGGTCTCGGCGGTCTTGGCTTCTTCAACCGTGATGACGCCTTCATTGCCGACCTTCTCCATCGCCTCGGCGAGATATTGGCCGATCTCCTTGTCGCCATTGGCCGAAATGGTACCGACCTGCGCGATTTCGGAATTGCTGGTGATCTTGCGCGCATTGGTCTTCAGCTCTTTGACCACCGCATCGACGGCAATGTCGATACCGCGCTTCAGGTCCATCGGGTTCATGCCGGACGCAACGGCTTTCGCACCTTCCTTGACGATCGCCTGGGCAAGCACGGTCGCGGTCGTGGTGCCGTCGCCGGCGAGATCGTTGGTCTTCGATGCCACTTCGCGTAGCATCTGGGCGCCCATGTTCTCGAACTTGTCTTCCAGTTCGATTTCCTTGGCGACGGAAACGCCGTCCTTGGTGATGCGCGGTGCGCCGAAGGACTTGTCGATGACCACATTACGTCCCTTCGGACCAAGGGTCACCTTGACGGCATTGGCGAGCACGTCGACCCCACGCAGCATGCGTTCACGGGCGTCGCTGTGGAATTTGACTTCTTTCGCAGCCATTTCTTTAACTCCTCAATAGGCAGCTATTATTGACTGATTGTTTCCTGATCAGGTGCTCAGGCGGCCTGTTTCTGCTCAGCCTGGGCTTCAATGATGCCCATGACATCGCTTTCCTTCATGATCAGCAGATCTTCGCCGTTGATCTTGATTTCCGTGCCAGACCATTTGCCGAACAGGACGCGATCTCCCGCCTTCACGTCGAGTGCCTGGATTTGGCCTGACTCGTTGCGCGCGCCCGGGCCGACGGCGATGACCTCGCCTTCCTGCGGCTTTTCCTTGGCAGTGTCGGGAATGATGATACCGCCCTTGGTCTTTTCTTCCGAATCGACGCGGCGGACGAGAATGCGATCATGAAGCGGTCGGAACGACATATTTTCCTCCGTAAGACAAAAAAGATGACGTTGATCCCCTCACCGGACCGGATGACCAGTCCGGGCGGGTGCAAAACCTCGTTGGAGCTTTTTGCGCGAAATGATCTGGTTTTGGGATTTTTCGATTTCAAGAGGGATAGAAGAAAAAATTAGCACTCATTTTGAGTGGCTGCTAACACACTGGAAAGGAACAGGAAACTGGCATTATGCGTTGGAAATCCCGTTGAGGGCCGTAAAAATTTGCGCCACCATCCGACTGTCATGAAACGGAGATGAAGCATGCGATTTTCATCGGATCTGGAGCATCAGCTCAATGGCTATGGACTTACCACCGCGCACATCCTCTACCGCATTCCCGAATTCGAATCCGTCCTGCAGACCTATGTCTGGCAGAACTATGATCTTGCGCCTGATTTTCCTGAAATGCACAAGTTTCTGGACTTCTGGCAAGCGAGCCTCGACGGGCCGCTGCATTCCGTCCGCTATACCCACCAGCGTCTGATCGGACCAAACGAATGGCGCCGGGTCGAGGGTGAGTTCAAGCTGCAATGAGGGTGAAGCCGACATTCTCCCTTCTAAGGTCTTCGAAAGCCGAGACCCAATGAGCTCATTGAAGGCCATAGCCACTTTGCGGCGATGTCGACTAACATGGCCGAAGCGGGACATCGCTGCCGGCATTGCCGCCGATCCGTCAGAACCACAGGCCTTTGCGTAGGGCACATAGGTCGGCATCGGCGGACGTCAGCATCATTCCCAACAGCATCATTAGACATACCGCGGTGCGCCAAAACTCAACGGTCCGCTCCCGGGGAGAACTTCCGGAGAGCCCTTCGGTGAACCCATAGGTGTTATAGTAGTATTTATCAGGTCTATCTTGATGTATATTTTCTCATCGACGTGAAATATCAACTCTTGGCGGTGTGTATAAAACTAAATAATATCATCTTAGTTGTATTTCGATCATTGAGCATAAAAATTATTAGTGATCGACATATTTTGACGGATAATTAACAACGATCCCACATCCTTCTCTTGAGGAAATCTTGGGATATGTTTCATGGCATCGATCCAGCAGAAAATCATCCTTGCAAGTGTGGCAATATTTGTGATTGCGGGCGGCGCAACCGGTGTGGGCATATGGTCCGCCTCGACCCTGACGCAGAATGCCGAGAAAATCGCAGGATCGGCTCAGATCCTGCGTAATCACATGCAGGCAGATATGATGCATGACGCTTTGAGGGCGGATGTGCTGGCTGCATTGCTTGCTTCCGATCCCGCATCCGGCATCGGCTTTGAAGCAGTCAACTCGGATCTGTCGGAACATGTCACGTCATTTCGCGAGATGATCAAGGCCAACAAGGCGCTCGCGACGGATCCGGACACCCAAAAGGTGCTCGCCAGCGTCGAACCTCCGTTGCTGGCCTATATCGACAACGCAACCAAAATGGTCGCGACGGCGGAGAAGGATTCGGCCGGCGCCTTGAAGGCATTGCCCGATTTCATGAAGCAGTTTTCCGCTTTGGAAACTGCCATGGAGGACGCGGGCGATCAGATAGAAAAGGTATCGGAATCGATCTCGGCAGAGAGTACCCGCACAGCAAATTTCATTCGCGGCTTCATGCAGGGGCTTCTAGGGCTGACAGCGCTGTTCGCCATCATGCTCTTCGTATTGTTCCGCAGGACGGTGTGCAAACCCATCCTGGCGCTTTGCGTGGACATGGCCAAGCTCGCGGGCGGCGATACCAATATCGCTTGCACGGGCATCGGCCGACACGACGAAATAGGGACGATGGCGCAGGCCGTTGACGTATTCCGCAAGGCAGCGATCGCCAACGGCCAGCTCGAAGCGGACGCCGCAAGGGACCGTCAGCAGGCGGAAGCCGACCGGATCGCTGCCCAGCAGCAGGCGGAAGCCGATGCGGCGGAGCGTCTGCGGGCCGCAACATCCGGTCTTGCCATGGGGCTCAAGAGATTGGCCTCCGGGGATCTTTCCTTCCAGCTCGACGAGCCATTCGCCCCCGATTTCGAAGCTCTTCGCCACGATTTCAACACGTCGCTGCAGCAATTGAGCAGCACATTGCAGGCGATTGCCGAGAGCATCGTGTCGATTGACAGCGGCACGCAGGAGATCTCTTCCGGAGCCAACGATCTTTCCCGCCGAACGGAGCAGCAGGCAGCATCGCTTGAAGAGACCGCCGCCGCCCTCGATCAGATTACGGTCAATGTAAGCAATTCGAGCAAGCGGACGGAAGAAGCACGGGCGGCAGCAACGGCTGCCGATCATAGCGCCACACGGTCGGCCGACGTCGTCAGCAAGGCCGAGGAAGCCATGCAGCGAATAGAGAGTTCCTCCCAGCAGATTTCCAACATCATCGGCGTGATCGACGATATTGCCTTCCAGACCAACCTGCTTGCGCTCAATGCCGGTGTCGAAGCGGCGCGCGCCGGCGAAGCTGGCAAGGGATTTGCGGTCGTAGCGCAGGAAGTGCGGGAATTGGCGCAGCGCTCCGCGGCGGCGGCAAAAGAGATCAAGGCGCTGATCAATGCTTCTTCGGCCGAAGTCGATGGTGGCGTGAAGCTCGTGCGTGAAACGGGTGTCGCGCTGAAGGAAATCGGTGAGCGTATCTCGGGCATAAACCAGCACATGAACGCCATCGCCGCATCCGCCAAGGAGCAGTCGACAGGCCTTGCCGAGGTCAATGCCGCGGTCAATACGATGGATCAGACGACACAGCAGAATGCGGCGATGGTCGAGCAGTCGACGGCAGCCTCCGCCGCACTTGCCGCTGAGGCCAGCAAGCTGAGCGAACTCGTATCTCAATTCCGCCTCGAAGCCGCAGCCTCCGCCAGCTCGGCGATCCTGCGACAAACGGCGCGCAGAGCGGTCGCCGCCGGCGGCCGAGTCGCTTCCGAGTGGACGGAGTTCTAGGCGCACCATGGAGCTCAGGGCAGAGGAGCGCTTGTTCGCACGCTCTGCCAAATGACAGCAATCCGAACATTGGCTAAGGCCGTCGCGCAAAGTGTGTGGCGGTTTTGCGACGGCGGGTATGCGCTGGAGAGACGGTTTTGAAATCTCGAACCACTTGCTCTGGCCGACCAGCACTCAATAGCTGAAATCCCATCTATGACATGCAGCTCCACAGAGAGGAGCGCGCCGTGATGGGAGCCTGTTCCCTCGATGATGTAGGCGATTGCGACTGGAACGATGAGCCCGCCGATATCTCCTTCGGCATGGAAGAGGCCGCAGGTCAGGCCGATCGCTTCCTTGGGCGCGGTATCGGCAACGAAGGCGGGCAAGGATCGAGTTTCGCTAATAAGCCGGCTTACAAAAAAGAAAGCCGCATTTGGCACCCGTGTTCAGACTAAGGTCCATGTTCAATGCATTTCTCTTGAGCTATGGCCATTTTGCCCCCGGTCGCCTTCACCACAATTAGTGTGGGCGGTCAGCCCTGTCACCGGAGTAAGCTCCGGTGACAGGGCACTAATCTCGTTGACTGATCGCCGGCCGCACGTCTCATGGGCCGACAACATGTCGCCTTGCCTGTTCGCCTAGACAAGCCGAGCCGTATCTTTGAACCCTTTTCTCAGAAGCGCTCGCGCGTTTCCTCCTGCGGCAGATCCGAACCGATATCGGCCCAATCAAGACGGCTTTCGACACCATAATGTGTTTCGGGCACCACCCGTTCGGGATGATCGAGAGAGCCGATGGTTACCCGGATGAGTTCATCATCGTCATATTGGAGAAAGAGCGGTGTGCCGCAATCGGGGCAAAATCCACGGACGGCAATTGGCGATGATCTGAAAATTCTCGCCTTTCCTTTCGTCCATTCGAAAGCTGCCAACGGCGCCTGCACCAGAATAGCGAAAGCGCCGCCGGTCGCCCGCTTGCACATATTGCAGTGACAATAGCCGGCGTGAAGAGGATCGCCGCTAAATTCGTATCGGCAGGAGCCACAAAGGCAGCCGCCCGACCATCTCGCCTCACTCATTCTCTGTCCTCTTCGCATTGCTCTGCGCCCTCGAGCGGCGCAAGCCATGGTTCCCGACGCTTCGTCCACAGCTCATAGGTCGGAGTGAGGCGAACAGGTGCTTCGGTCAGGACGCCGAGCTTTATCTCCGCTTCCTTCTCCCGAATTGCAAACACGCGCGAACCGCAACGAGCGCAAAATTCCCGTCCGGCAAATTCGCTCGTTTCGCCCTGATATTCGAATTCATCTGAAGGCCAAACGCCGAAATAGGTAAAGGCCGAGCCGCTCTCCTGCCGGCAATCGGTGCAGTGACAAATGCCGACACGCAGGGGATTTCCTCGAACCGCCAAACGCACTTGCCCGCACCGGCATGAACCCGTCAATTTCGTCATGGCATACCCTCTTCGTCGATGACATCCGTGGTTGGACCCTCACCGCGGCTGACGTGCTCCGTAAGCCAGCGCCCGTCGTAAAGCTGGTAGGTTATCTGGGCGTCTTCGCCATCTTGCTGCTGCCGGGCTGCGGCTGATTTTGCCGCGGCAAGGGCACTCTCATGATCCGGAAACGTCTCCGACCAAACATCCCCGAGTCGGTAAGCGAAACCTTCATCATGTTTGCCGACCTTATATATTAAGGGCATCATCTCCTCCGGCCTGTTGACAGGGCTCCTGGAGTGAGGCGCAGTCCGCAGACTATGCCGTCACGCGAAACGAGAGGCTTCATTCATGCAAAGCCGTTCGCGTAATCAAAGTTCTGAAAGGCAGAAAAGTTTCCAGCTCTCGCACGATCTGTCGATCGCAAAACGGGCGACCTCTAGGCTGGCGGTTCACGATTGAGCTGCGACACGCAGGTGGTCTTGTCCTTTTCCCTCTGTCAGGCCGGCCTTAACATATGGGTCGGACACGGTCGCGGGAAGGCCGCACCTTCCCGCGTTCTTCTTGATTTCGAAGCCCGGCAATCCCTTCCAGGGACGGCCGAGGCGCGCAGGATCAGAACTCTTCCCAGGTTGCAGCTGCCGCTGCCGCGGCACCGGAGCCGCCGAATGCGCCGGCAATCTTGGCCCTGAGCGAGCGTGCCGGCGATGCGGCGGGGCTCGCCCGTTCCGTCGCGACGGCCGGCCGTGCGCGGCTGCGGCCATTTTGCAGGTTGAACTGTCCGAGAACGTCGTTCAGCGCCGTCACCTCCTTGGCAAGGCTGTGGCTGGCAGCCGTCGATTCCTCGACCATTGCCGCGTTCTGCTGCGTCCCTTGGTCGATGCTGTTGACGGCCGTGTTGATCTCCTGCAGGCCGGTTGCCTGTTCGCGGGCAGCCTCGACGATCGCGCGCACGTTGCGATCGATTTCTTCCACTTCCTTGACGATCTGCTGCAGCGATCGCCCGGTTCTCGTAACAAGATCCACACCGCTGTCGACCTGCTGTCCCGATGTGGAAATGAGTGCCTTGATCTCCTTTGCCGCCGTGGCGGATCGCTGTGCAAGCTCGCGCACTTCCTGCGCGACGACGGCAAAGCCCTTGCCGGCTTCACCGGCACGCGCCGCCTCGACGCCGGCATTGAGGGCAAGCAGGTTCGTCTGGAAGGCGATGTCATCGATGACACCGATGATGTTATTGATTTCGCCGGACGATTTCGAGATTGCTTCCATCGCGGCGATCGCCTGCTGCATGACCTCGCCGGATTTTTCCGCGCCGATGCGGGCGCGGCCGACCAGCGAGCTTGCCTCCTCCGCCCGCCGGGTGGAATCCTTGACGGTGGTCGTGATTTCCTCAAGTGCGGCGGCCGTCTCCTCGACGGAGGCCGCCTGCTGTTCGGTACGCTTGGAAAGATCCTCTGCGGCAGAGCGGATCTGGTTGGCACCGGCCGCGATCGCCTGACCGCCCTGGCCGACAGCGACAAGCGTCTCTTCGACCTTTGCCATCGAGGCGTTGAAATCTGCTCTCAGGCGATCAAGATGGGCGACGAAGGGCTGATCCAGGCGATAAGCCAGGTTGCCGTTCGAAAGCTCTCCGAGGCCGTTTGCCAGGCTGTCGACAGCGAATTGGGCGTCAGCGGCATCCTTGGCCTTCTGCGCCTCGCGTTCCAGACGTTCCTTTTCGGAGAGGCTGCGGCCGGCAGCGGCTTCTTCCTCCAATCGTATGCGTTCGATGGCACTGTTGCGAAAGACGGAGACAGCCGTAGCCATCTGACCGACTTCGTCCTTGCGCTCGATCCCTGAAACAGGCTCCTCGGTATTGCCGGCCGCCAGCGCGACCATGCGTGCCCGCAGGCGTTCGATGGGAGCGGCAATGCCGCGCGTCGACACGAGGAAGGCGATTGCGATGGCGGCGGCAAAGAGAACACCGAGCGCGATCACAGCGTCGCCAATGGTGCCGCTTGCTTGTGCCGCCAACATGTTGCTCTTGTCGTTGAGGGACTTGTTGAACACATCGAGCCACTGACGAATCGAAACGAGCTCGTCATTGATCATCGGATCGACCTGCTTCAAGAGCTTGGCGGCGGTATCGTTATCATCGACCAGGCCGGCGTTCACGGCTTGGTCGGTCAGAGCGATGATATCATTTGCCGTCGCGGCCAGCTTATCGATGGTATCCGCTTCCGCTGGAATCAGCTGCCTGGCGTTCGCCAAACGCTTCAGAAGAACTTGCTTGTTGTCCCGGTAATCGTTTGAGAACCCCGCCATCCGTGAATCCGCCGCTGGATATTGCAGGATCTGGTAGGCGTTGTAACTCATCGCGGTCATGCGCTGGCTGGCTCTGGACATCTCCACCGCCGCCGTCTCATCCTTGGCGATGAAATTCGAGTAGGTGGCAACTGTGTCCCTATATTCGCTTGCTACAACGAGGACACCGGCGATCCCGATCAGACAGATGGGAATTATGATCGTAAGAACTTTTGTTCTGATTTTTGCGTTCTGAAAAATGCTCATGGGCTCATCCACTTTTTGGGAGTCGGTGACCGCCCGCGCGGCGAAGGCCGCGACGATCGCCTGCTCTGAAAATCGGGAACATTGCAGGCATGAGCATCCTGCTCGTCGCATCTTGGCGCTGCAGCGTGAAAGATGACAGATACATCTGATGAAACAATTAATGACGGAAAATCAGATGAATCGACCAACGTTACTTCGATCAGGCGTTAGCAGATGCAGCAACCTCCAAAAGTTGCATTCTTAAAAAGAGCTGCAGTCCAGCAATAGTCGTTCGAGGATATTTTGGAATTTTGATAAGGACGTACCATTCCACGATAAAATGCCGCCGATTACATCAATCTATACTGGGTTTTTGCTTGGGTGTATCTATTGTAAGTTATGGCTAACGTTTAGGTTGGCGTAGGCGCGTCGAATGACGAAGTACCGCGATTATGAGCTGGAAAAGCCATCCGCGGCACCCCATCGCGATTGTCATATCAGCATTTGGGGAGCACTCTTCGCGAAGAGTCCGGCGGACTCTGAAAGATTGGGGAGAGAGGAAATGACCATACAAAATCCATCGCCTGCCTTGTACAACGAGGATCTGGCGCCTGCCGAAGAGAGGAAGTGGGGGGCGTTCAGTATCTTCAATGTGTGGACATCGGACGTTCACAGCCTTTGGGGATATTATCTTGCCGCGAGTCTCTTCCTGTTGTGCGGTAGCTTCATCAACTTCGTGATTGCGATCGGCATCGGCTCGCTGGTCATCTTCTTCCTGATGAGCCTCGTCGGCAACGCCGGCGTCAAGACAGGCGTTCCCTTTCCGGTCCTTGCCCGCGCCTCGTTTGGAACCTTCGGCGCGAATGTCCCGGCGCTGGTGCGGGCTATCGTCGCCTGCTTCTGGTATGGCGCCCAGACCGCGGCCGCCTCGGGCGCGATCGTCGCGCTTCTGATCCGCAACGAGAGCATTCTCGCATTCCATCAAAGCAGCCACATGCTCGGCCATTCAACGCTCGAGGTCATCTGCTACGTCGTCATATGGGCGCTGCAGCTTTTGATCATTCAGCGCGGCATGGAGACGGTGCGCAAATTTCAGGATCTGGCCGGCCCCGCCGTCTGGATCATGATGCTAGTGCTGGCGATCTATCTGGTCATCAAGGCAGGCACGTTTTCCTTCGGCAGTGAAATTCCGCGCGAGGTCCTTTTGGAAAAGACGAAGGACGCGGGTGTGCCCGGTGAGCCTGGATCCTTCCCGGCGCTTGCGGCTGTGGCCGCCACCTGGATCACCTACTTTGCGGCGCTTTATTTGAATTTCTGCGATTTCTCGCGTTACGCCAAGGACACCAAGACCTTGCGCAAGGGCAATCTTTGGGGCCTCCCGATCAACCTGCTCGCCTTCTGCCTCGTCGCCGGGGTAACCACGACGGCTGCCTTCACCGTTTACGGCGAAGTGCTTCTGCATCCCGAAGCGATTTCGGCGAAGTTCGAGAGCTGGTTCCTGGCGCTGCTTGCCGCATTGACCTTTGCGGTCGCAACGCTTGGCATCAACGTGGTCGCAAACTTCGTTTCACCGGCATTCGACTTCTCGAATGTTTTCCCAAGGCAGATCAGCTTCAAGCGAGGCGGCTATATCGCCGCCCTCATCGCGCTGGTGCTCTATCCGTTCGCGCCCTGGGAGACGAGTGCCGCGCATTTCGTCAATTTCATCGGTTCGAGCATGGGGCCGATTTTCGGGATCATGATGGTGGATTACTATCTGATCCGGAAAGGCGAGCTCAATGTCACGGCGCTCTACCAGGAAAACGGAGAGTTTCGCTTCCAGAACGGCTGGCATAGAAATGCCTTCATCGCCTTTGTGGTCGGCGCGCTGTTCTCGTCGATCCTGCCGACCTTCACATCGATCCTGCCGGAATGGTGGGGAACCTACGGCTGGTTCTTCGGCGTCGGCATTGGCGGGACGGTCTACTATCTGCTTCGCATGAGCGCTCGTGGTTCCGCCATCGGGGCTGCGACTTGATCGGAGCTGTTCTGCCCGGCAACTCCTTGCCGGGCAGAACTCAGGCTCCCGCGCGCTTTCATTCGAAGACGTGCGCTCGGGGCAGGTCGTGCGAAACTGACGGGTGCTCCCTCCCGCTCGCGAACCGAGGCCGGTGCCACCCCCTATCATTGAAATACGGGCTGCCGGAATCAGTGTGGCAAAGCGGCTACAGCTGTCGCTGGCCAAGCAGAAAACCGTAATTTTCTAAACATAGTCCATAGTTTTCTAAAATACCGCTGTCACGAATGCAGCCATCCTCGCCATGGTAACCATTCGGTGCGCTATGGACACTCAATTCTCAGGTTTTGAAATCTCTGCTCCGAAAATCGATGTGGCTTGGACTGCCTTGCAACGGCAATATGCCAACCACCTGACCGGTGCGGAAATCGATCATCTATTTGTCGGCCGTGCCCCGGTGGGGACCGAGCTCCCTTCCAATCGCCCCCATATTGCATTCATTCCGTTCCCGAGCCGATACAGCCATCGGTCGTCTGGATAGCCGAGCGGGGCGAGAGCCCGGGCCATCGGGATACGGCTCATATTTCAGTGCACAATGCCGCAGAACCGGGTCGCAGAATCGGGCCAAACAGGATCGGATCTTACAGGACCTGCATCACGTGATGGAGTTCGTCTCTGACGTGCGACCGAAGCGTCGATCAGCCGCGACTTGCGCATAATGCATACAGCTAACCCTTACGAATTCGGCAATGCCGATGCTTCAATCGATCGGGAGAGTCGCATGAATACCGAAAAAATCATCATCTTTGACACAACCTTGCGTGACGGTGAGCAAAGCCCCGGCATCAATCTCGATACGGCTGAAAAGGTCGAGATCGCGCTTATGCTCGAAGGGCTGAAAGTTGACGTGATCGAGGCCGGCTTTGCCGTTTCCAGTCCCGGCGAATTCGAAGCGATCAAAGCCGTGGCGCGCGTCGTCAAGGACAGTACGATTTGCAGCCTGAGCCGCGCGGTGGAGCGCGACATCGACCTCACGGCGGAGGCCGTTTCCGGTGCAGCGTCGTCTCGTATCCATATCGTGCTGGCCACCTCGCCAATTCACATGAAATACAAGTTGCAAATGACACCGGAAAACGTGCTCGAACATGCCGTTCGCGCGGTGGTCCATGCACGACGCTATTCCGAGGATATCGAGTTTTCCTGCGAGGACGCGAGCCGATCGGAGCCCGAGTTTCTGGCCCGTTTCGTGGAACAGGTGATCAAGGCCGGTGCAACCACGGTCAGCCTGCCTGATACGGTCGGCTACTCCACGCCGCACGAATACGGCAAGCTATTCACCTATCTGCGCAATGTCGTACCGAACGCCGACCAGGCCGTATTCTCCG
Source organism: Martinezella tropici (assembly GCF_003287875.1). Lineage (GTDB taxonomy): Bacteria > Pseudomonadota > Alphaproteobacteria > Rhizobiales > Rhizobiaceae > Rhizobium > Rhizobium tropici_C. The sequence continues at coordinate 11,505 of NZ_QMKK01000060.1, read as the reverse complement.
CACATTGTCACAATGATCTTGGCATGGCTGTTTCCAACTCGCTCGAGGCGACGAGGCAAGGCGCGCGCCAGATCGAATGTACGATCAATGGCATTGGTGAGCGAGCGGGCAATGCGTCGCTTGAAGAGATCGTCATGGCACTGCATACGCGCGCGGATTTCTTTCGGTGCAGGACGTCGATCGAAGCCCGCCGATTGACGGCTGCCTCCCGGCTCGTTTCGGAGATCACGGGTTTCGTTGTGCAGCCTAACAAGGCGATCGTCGGCAGGAACGCGTTCTCGCATCAGTCCGGCATTCACCAGGATGGCATGCTGAAGAACCCGTTGACCTATCAGATCATGACGGCGGCGGAGGTCGGCGCCGATGAATATCGGCTGGTGCTCGGAAAGAATTCCGGTCGCAACGGTTTTCGCATGTACATGCGTTCGCTGGGCATCGAGTTCGGTTCCGATGCCGATCTCGATCGCGCTTTTTCCCGTTTCAAGGATATCGCCGATCAGAAGGCATCGCTTTGCGATGAGGATCTTCTGGCAACCGTCGTGGGTATGGAAGCGCTCTCACGGGAAAAACACATCGCATAGATCGGCTGTCGGAACATGTAAGCGCAATCGGCTCGATGCCGGAACCGCGTTTCCTCCGGGCCTGACCGGTCCGGGGAACGAATGTCAATACTTTGCTGAATTCAGGAAAAGGTCATAGCGGAGAGGCGAGCCAATGACGGTGAATCTTGCAGTCGGAACGGCGGGTGATGCTCAGGTCGTCAAGCCGAAAACAGGATATGAATTCCTGATCGAAACGCTGGCGACCTGGCATGTGCATCACTATGCCGGCGTCACCGGGGGAGGGGTCATCCATTTGCTCAAGCATCTCGAGCCGATGATCGTCCCCGATGAGGAGGCCGATCGCCCGGTTTTTTTCAATATCGGAGAGTACGTCGCCGGCTTTATTCCCCTGGGATACTATCTGGCGAGCGGGAAGATCAGTGCGGCCATTGCGACGACGGGAGCCGCAACGCGGCTGCTGACCTGCGGCCTGAGCGATGCGAAATTGCACAATATTCCCGCAATCTACCTCATTCCTCTCAGCCCTGCAGAGACGCGATATCGTGCACCGTTGCAGGACACGAGCCCGGAAGGGGCCGACGTCGTGACTCAGCTGATGGCCGAGCTGCCATCAGGCACATTCGTCCTGAACGATCCGGAACGCCTCGGAGAACAACTTGACGAGGCCCGCAGACACCTCGATCAGGGCTCGCCCATCGCACTTCTGATGCCGCCGGAGGCACTCGGAAAGATGGTGCCCGAGCCGGCCCATACGCCTTGGCGCGGTGACTACGCCCATAGACCGAACAGGATCGACCATGGGTCGCTCGCCCATTTCCTGGCCGAATTCCCGCGGCAATCGGCTGGGCGCCGGGTCATCGTGCTCGCTGGAGAAGAGGCGGCCATGTATCCGTATATGCCCGTCCTCACCACACGTTTGTGCAAAGCGTTACAGGCACCGATCGTCTGGAGCATAAACGGGGCGAATGCGGTGGCGCGCAACAATGTCTTCGGTTTCGGCTATCTGGGATTTGGCGGCAATGATCGCGCAATGCAACTCTGGAGAAGCCTCGGTCCCGACGATATCGTCATCACCCTCGGGTTTTGCCCTGACGAATATACCCTTAATTTTTCTGAAATACCTGCCCATACGACATGGAATTTCACCAATCTGGCCGCGCCATACGGCAGCGTTGGGGGTGAGTTTCGGCATCGCGTGCGCGGCGAATATTTCGATATTCGAGGCCCAATCGATCAGGTTCTGAGCGAGGCGATCGGCCGGCTCGAGGGTCTTCAGCTGCCGCGCCCTCCGGCACCGGCTTTTGTCGCTGATCTCAATGATCGCGAGATCATGCCGCCACGCGCCGGGACGATCGATATTGCCCGATTTTATCAGGAGCTTGATCGTCAATGGCAGCCGGGAAGCATTGCGTTCGATGATGTGTGCCTGGCCTACAAAGATCGTCAATATGTCACGCAGCGCCCGCATCCGAACGTTCGCTTCCATTCGCTTTATCGCGGTTCGGCAATGGGTGGAGCATTCGGCGCGGCAATCGGTGCCAAGCTTGCAAAACCGGATGCGACGGTCTTCGCTTTTACGGGTGATGGCTGCTTCCGGTTGATTGCCGGTTGCCTGGCCGAAGCACGATCATTGGGGCTAGTCCTGTTCGTGCTGGACAACGGCGCACTCGGCATCATGGTGCAGGGCCTGCCCGTGGTCATTCCAGACCATTCATCCGATCGCTACCACAGCGATCTGCACCGCATCGACTTTGGATCGATGGCGCGCGCCTGCGGCTGGCAAAGCCGGAAGCTGATGCTGGATCTGAGCAATCTGGCCGCGATCATGCGTGAAAGCTACAGCCCTGGTCGCTCATCCATCCTGGTTGAGGTGCCGGTAGATGCGGAGCAAGTGGTGGGACAAAATCCGCGAGCCAACAATCTCTAGCGCCCGCCGCCTTCCTTCATGCATATTGTTGGTCCTCGGGGCGAGATTGTCGGCGTCGATCCAGACCCGTTTGATGACCATCGGCAATCATCCGGCAACGTTCGCGAAGGTCTGGTAGCTGCCTGATGGAGGTCTTCCGGTTTCAGCGTCTTCATGAAGCTCTCTGTCGCGTGCGTGGGTGATGTCACGTTGTTTGCGGCTTAACGCTTGATGGTTAAGCCGTCTCGATGAACCCATCGATCGTCAGCTACAAGAACCAGCGTTTTCCACCACCGGTCATTGCCCATGCGGTGTGGCTGTATTTCCGTTTCCCGCTGAGCCTGCGCTTGATGGAGGAAATGCTTCTGGAACGCGGCATTGTCATTTCTTACGAAACCATCCGCCGATGGGGTCGCAAATTCCGTGCGGCATATGCCAAGCAACTGCGCAGAAAGAACCCGTCCCGAAAGGACATCTGGCATCTGGACAAGGGGGTGATTTCCATTGGCGGTCGGAAATACTGGCTCTGGCGACCCGTCGACCAGGACGGCTATGTTCTCGATGAAATCGTCCAGTCTTGTCGCGACACGACACCGGAGCGGATAGTTTGGCCTCGGGGTAGGAGTGATCGGACGCTGTTCGAGTTTTTCCAGTATCTGATAGCGTCCGCTCCCCTCCAGCATCCGCACCATCTCTGCTTCGTCGGGCGCGGCTGCGACCTGCCGAGGGACTTTACGCTCGGCCCCTGAACATCATCAGATGACAGAGATAATTGCGGCTCATGCAATAAAGTAGAAACTATTGATGCAATTGTGGCAAACGCGTTCTGGCGGCATTGTTAACCGGTCAGACGAACTCAGCGTCGCCTGAAGCTATCGAAAACGAAGTTTTTAGGACGTGAAATGACCGAAGGCCTTTCTTCCATGACCCGCAGGACCATGCTGCTCTCCGGAGGCGTTGCCGCAGCGGTCATGACGATATCCCCCTCTCTCAGCTTCGCAGCCAATGCGGCTGCCGCCATCAATACCAGCGAAGGAACCAAGACAATGGCATACGTGACCACTAAGGACGGAGTCGACATCTTCTACAAGGACTGGGGTCCGAAGGACGCTCAGCCGATCGTCTTCCACCATGGCTGGCCGCTGTCATCGGACGACTGGGACGCGCAGATGCTGTTCTTCCTGTCGAAGGGTTATCGTGTCGTTGCTCATGATCGCCGTGGTCACGGACGGTCCGCCCAGGTTTCCGACGGTCATGATATGGATCACTACGCCGCGGATGCCTTCGCCGTCGTCGAAGCGCTCGATCTTAAGAATGCCGTCCATATCGGCCACTCGACAGGCGGCGGTGAAGTCGCCCGCTATGTTGCCAAGCACGGCCAGCCTTCGGGCCGCGTCGCCAAGGCGGTTCTCGTCTCCGCTGTTCCGCCGCTGATGCTGAAGACCGAAGCCAACCCGGAAGGCCTGCCGATCGAAGTGTTCGACGGTTTCCGTTCGGCGCTTGCCGCCAATCGCGCCCAGTTCTTCCGTGATGTTCCGGCCGGCCCGTTCTACGGCTTCAACCGTGATGGTGCCACAGTCCAGGAAGGCGTGATCCAGAATTGGTGGCGCCAGGGCATGATGGGCGGCGCGAAGGCCCATTACGACGGCATCAAGGCCTTCTCGGAAACCGACCAGACGGAAGACCTGAAGGCCATCACCGTCCCGACGCTGGTCCTACACGGTGAAGACGACCAGATCGTGCCGATCGCAGACTCCGCACTGAAATCTTCCAAGCTCCTGAAGAATGGCACGCTCAAGACCTATCCCGGCTTCTCGCACGGCATGCTGACCGTCAACGCCGATGTCCTGAATGCCGATCTCCTTGCCTTCGTGAAGGCCTAATCGGTCCGGCGGCGGGTGCGGCCTCCCACGCATCCGTCGCCTCCATGAACCACGAGTGCCTACTCGGCGCGCCATCATTCAAGGAAACGAATCGATCATGACGAACAGCAACCCGTCCAAGAAAGTAGAGAACCATGGCGCCGCCTGGAGTGTGCCTTCCGATACGTTCAGGCCGTACAGGTCAAGGACACGATCTATGTCTCGGGCCAGTTGAGCCACGATGACAAAGGCAATCTCGTCGCTCCGGCGGAACTCGATGAGAATAAGCGGCCTGCAGACTTCTCCCAGATGGAGAGCAAGGTCCGCCAGACCTACATCAACACAAAGACTCTGCTCGCCAGATATGGTGCGACCCTCGATGATGTCGTTCAAGAGACACTGTACGTGCTTGATGTTCCTTGTGTGTTTGCGGCCGGATCCAAGGTCCGCAAGGAAATGTACGGCACGGATGTGCCTCAATACGCCAGCAACCTGATCGGAGTCTCGGCACTGGCCTTCCCCGAGCAGATCGTCGAAATCACGTTCCGGGCAATCATCAACCGATCCGTTGATTGATCGGACGGCAACTACTCCATGAGCCGCCGGAGACGATGGGCCTGCGGCGGCAAACCCGTTGAAACGGTTTATACGATGCCAAAGAGACCGGCCGCCAAGGCGCCCGCACCTGCTACCATGGAACTTACTCCCGACCTCGTCGCACGACCATTAGAATTGTCGAGGACGAGGGACCTGAACCCAATTGGAATCCGATCTCGCCCGAGCAGCTCGACGATCTCGTCAGCGGGGTTGAGGAAGAGGCTGGTGACGAGGAGATATGGGTGTTCGCGTACGGATCCTTGATGTGGAACCCGGGTTTTGAGGTGGCCGCCAGCGAAGAGGCGGTCGCCTACGGCTGGCACCGTGCGTTCTCGTTGAGGATTGAGCGGCTCAGGGCCACCTCCGAAGCGCCCGGTCTCATGCTCGCGCTTCGGCCAGGAGGAAGCTGTTCGGGTCTTGTCCTCAAGCTTCCGTGCACTACCAAGCGGGAGAATCTGCGCACTCTTCTGGCGCGAGAGATTCGGTATGCCGAAGTGTGCGACATGGTGCGTTGGGTTGCGGTCAAGACACCGACGGGTATGCGGAGGGCGCTCACGTTCTGGGCGAGCGGCAGGCAATCCTCACTCACGGAGAAGATCCCCCTCGAAGAGGCGGCAGGGTTGATCGCCCAGGCATGTGGACCTGCCGGATCTTGCGCGGAATACCTGCATCGGACGGTTTCAGATCTGGCGGACCGTAAGATCTATGATCGAAACCTGTGGCAGCTCCAGCAAATAGTCGCAGCCAGGCTTCGAGCACTCCAACAGCATAATCGAATCTGAAACGGGTGTGACAGGTCATGGTGACAGCATTTGCGTGCGTCAGTCCAACATGACCATCTTTGCCGCGATCTGCTCCTCGAAGAACTTGGAGAATGACGCAATCCTTGGCGGGAGGGCTTGGTAGGGCGGGTAGAACAGCGTCAGCCACAGGTCCGGCGGCGCCCATCCCTTGAAGACGTGGACAAGGCGACCGCCATTGATGTGATCGGCGATGTTGAATCCTGGAAGCAGCGCGACACCCGCGCCATCGGCGGCCATGTCCGCCAGAACCTCTCCGCTGTTCGCACTGAAGGCTCGACCTGCCGAAATCGTAATGCTTGACCCACCGTCCGACAGCACCCAGTTCTCACGCCGGCTTTCGCCGCTGTATGCGAGGCAATCGTCGGGCTTCAGTTCGTTCGGGTGCTGCATGTCGACGAATCTGCTTCCGGGAGCGGCGACCAGGATGCGCGGCACCACTCGGATCTTCCTCCAGATCGTGAACTTGTCCGAAGGCTGCGACGAGATGCGGATCGCCAGATCGTAGTCGTCATCGACGATATTCACCAATCCATCCGACAGCGAGATCTCGAAGCTCATCTTCGGATAGCGTTCCTTAAACCCAGACAGGATCGGCGGCAGCACCGTCTTGCCGAACCATGTCGGTGCACTGATACGCAGCCGACCTTCGTCCGCCTTGTGTGCGTTCATTACTTCGCGCCGCGCGTCCTCCAGAGCCTTGACCGCTGGCTGGATCTGCGCGGCAAAGATTGCCCCGTCGGTTGTCAACGATACCTGTCTCGTCGTGCGGACGAAGAGCTGCACGCCAAGTTCCGCCTCGAGGGCGGCGATTGCCCGTGTGACGGCCGCTGGCGTCATGTCCAGTTCGCGCGCGACCTGGGCAAAGTTCCGCTTCTCAGCGGCGAGCAGAAAGGTTCGGAGAGCCTTGTAGTCGTTCATCTCATTGTTTCATAAATTGCAATTCAATCAAAAGGAATATTGCAATTCCGAGAGGCGATCAACCGATGTACATACTTATCAACACCGGAACACAGCCGAGAGGATTTCAAGATGATCAAGGACATCAAGGGACTGCACCACGTGACTTCGATGGCATCGGACGCGCGGCAGAACAACCGCTTCTTCACCGACACGCTGGGTCTTCGCCGCGTCAAGCAGACCGTTAACTTCGACGATCCGAGCGTCTATCACCTCTACTATGGTGACGAGACGGGCTCGGCCGGAACGGTGATGACCTACTTCCCGTTCCCGAACATGATGCTCGGCCGCCCCGGTGTCGGTGAAGTCGGCGAGACCCAGTTCTCCGTTCCCGCTGGATCTCTGAAGTTCTGGCAGGATCGCTTCACAACCCAAGGCGTGGACGGTCTGGAACGCGACACTGTGTTCGGCGCTGCCCGACTGCGCTTCATGGGACCGGACGGCGACAGCTTTGCGCTGATCGAGTCGGCAGACGACAGGCGTGCTCCATGGCTGGCAGATGGAATTCCAGATGATGCGGCCATCCGCGGTTTCGCTGGCGCACGCTTCAGCCTGCACGACACCGCTGCAACGGAGGAGCTGCTCGGCTTCATGGGCTATGAGCGCGTTGAGAAGGAGGGTGACGTTGTACGCTTCATCATACCCAACGGGAATGGAGCGGACACGATCGATCTATTGGCATTGCCAAAGACTCCGTTCGCGCGACAGGGTGCGGGTTCGGTGCATCATATCGCATTCGCCGTCGACAGCCGCGAGAAGCAGCTCGAGGTGCGCAAGGCGCTGATGGACACCGGTTACCAGGTCACCCCCGTCATCGATCGCGATTACTTCTGGGCCATCTACTTCCGCACACCGGGCGGTATCCTCTTCGAGGTCGCGACAAACGAGCCCGGATTCAATCGCGACGAGGATACTGCCCATCTCGGCGAAGCCCTTAAGCTTCCGGTCAGATACGAGGAGTACCGCGAACAGATCCAGGCTAATCTCGTGCCGCTGGCGGCATAAGCAGCAGTCACCGAAAGTTGGGAATGACAGCGCCGTGATCCGGAAGGATTGCGGCGTTCTTTCGTTTCTAACGTGCTCTCCGACAAACGATTATTTCAAATGGCGCAATTCAATCGAAAGTCTTATTGCAATTCCTCGAATGGTGACGGCGCGGTAAGTTTATTTTCAGCAGCCAAGACGACGAGTGGAGGGCCCGCAATGGAGCCAGCAACACTCAAAGAATTGCAGAACGAGCGCCGCTAGACGACGTCCGATCGACCGCTGCTGACCATTTTCTGGCACCGCATGCGGGCCGCAACCGAAGAGGAAAGAACCATGTCCAAGCTTGAAGTCCTGACCCCGGCGAACAGCCAGCTCATCTTCATCGACCAACAGCCGCAGATGGCCTTTGGTGTCCAGTCGATCGACCGCCAGACGCTGAAGAACAACGTCGTCGGCCTCGCCAAGGCCGCCAAGATCTTCAATATCCCGACCACGATCACCACGGTCGAGACGCAATCCTTCTCTGGCAACACCTTTCCCGAGCTGCTTGCCGTTTTCCCCGAGAACGACCTTCTCGAGCGCACCTCGATGAACTCATGGGATGATCAGAACGTCCGTGACGCTCTGGCGAAGAATGCCTCCAGCGGCCGGAAGAAGATCGTCGTCTCCGGTCTCTGGACCGAGGTCTGCAACACCACGTTTGCTCTTTCCGCTCTCCATGATGTTCCGGAATACGAGATCTACATGGTCGCCGATGCTTCCGGCGGCACTTCCGCCGACGCCCACAAGTACGCGATGGACCGCATGGTGCAGGCAGGTGTGATCCCGGTCACCTGGCAGCAAGTCCTACTCGAGTGGCAGCGCGATTGGGCTCGCAGGGAGACCTACGATGCAGTCACCAAGCTGGTGAAGGAGCATTCCGGCGCGTACGGCATGGGCGTCGACTACGCCTACACGATGGTTCACGGCGCAGAGGAACGCGTCAAGCACGGCAAGCGCATCGGCCCGAACCCCGCAAAATAAGGCCTGATCAGGCCGCTCCGATAACCCCGTCGGTGCGGCTTTTTCCACAACCGGAGAACATCCCATGAAAGTCTATCTCCTATCGCTTGGCGCAGGCCTGCTTGTCGGCATCGTCTACAGCCTGCTGAACGTCCGTTCGCCGGCGCCACCCGTCATCGCCCTTGTCGGCCTTCTTGGTATTCTGGTCGGTGAGCAGATCATCCCTTTCGCCAAAACGCTGATCAATAAGGAACCGGCTGCCGTCTCCTGGATGCAGCAGATCAAGCCGCACATGTTCGGCCACCTGCCGAAAGGCACCGATCGTATCGAGACTGCCCATCAGGCGAAGGTCAATGCCGAGGAGCGAAGCTGATGACGACGCGTCGATCCTTTCTTGGAGGCGCATCGAGCCTGGCGTTCTCGAACCTCTTCTCCCCGGCAAACGCCGCCGATCCCAACCCGACCGGAGTAGACACCATGCATCCCGACCTGATCCTCCACAATGGCCGCGTGACGACCCTTGACCGAACCAATCCGAATGCGACGGCGATCGCCATCAAGGACGGGCTGTTTCTGGAAGTCGGATCCGACAGCGAGATCATGGCGCTGGCTGGTTCTGGCACTAGGATCGTCGACCTCAAGGGCAAGCGTGTTCTGCCCGGCCTGATCGACAACCATACCCATGTCGTCCGCGGTGGTCTGAACTACAACATGGAACTGCGCTGGGATGGCGTGCGCTCGCTCGCCGATGCGATGGACATGCTGAAGCGCCAGGTGGCGATCACGCCCGCACCGCAGTGGGTGCGCGTCGTCGGCGGCTTCACCGAGCACCAGTTTGCGGAAAAGCGCCTGCCGACCATCGAGGAGATCAACGCTGTCGCGCCCGACACGCCGGTCTTCCTGCTGCATGTTTATGACCGCGCCCTGTTGAACGGCGCCGCTCTCCGCGCCGTCGGCTATACCCGTGACACACCGAACCCGCCCGGCGGCGAGATCACCCGCGATGCCAACGGCAACCCGACGGGCATGCTGCTGGCCAAGCCCAATGCCGGCATCCTCTATTCGACACTTGCCAAGGGTCCGAAGCTGCCCTTCGACTACCAGGTCAACTCCACCCGTCATTTCATGCGGGAATTGAACCGCCTCGGCGTCACCGGCGTCATCGATGCCGGCGGCGGCTTCCAGAACTATCCGGACGATTACGCCGTCATCCAGAAGCTGTCCGACGAGAACCAGATGACGGTGCGCCTCGCCTACAACCTCTTCACCCAGAAGCCGAAGGAAGAGAAGCAGGACTTCCTGAACTGGACCGCTTCGGTCAAATACAAGCAGGGCAACGATTACTTCCGCCACAACGGTGCGGGCGAGATGCTGGTGTTCTCCGCCGCGGACTTCGAGGATTTCCGCCAGCCCCGTCCGGAGATGGCTCCGGAAATGGAGGGCGAGCTGGAAGAGGTCGTGCGCGTTCTGGCAGAAAACCGCTGGCCTTGGCGTCTGCACGCCACCTATGACGAGACGATCTCGCGTGCGCTCGACGTGTTCGAGAAGGTCAACAAGGATATCCCGCTCGAAGGACTGAACTGGTTCTTCGACCATGCCGAAACCATCTCGGACCGCTCGATCGACCGCATCGCGGCCCTCGGCGGCGGCATCGCCACGCAGCACCGCATGGCCTACCAGGGCGAATACTTCGTGGAGCGGTACGGTCACGGCGTGGCCGAGGCTACGCCGCCGATCGCCCGCATGCTCGACAAGGGCGTCAACGTCTCGGCCGGCACAGACGCCACCCGCGTTGCTTCCTACAATCCGTGGGTCTCGCTGTCGTGGATGGTGACTGGCAAGACGGTCGGCGGCATGCAGCTCTACCCGCGCGCCAACTGCCTCGACCGCGAGACGGCGCTGCGCATGTGGACCGAGAAGGTCACCTGGTTCTCCAACGAGGAAGGCAAGAAGGGCCGCATCGAGAAGGGCCAGTTCGCCGACCTCGTGGTGCCGGACAAGGACTTCTTCTCCTGCGCCGAGGACGAGATCTCCTTCCTCGTCTCGGAGCTGACCATGGTCGGCGGCAAGATCGTCTATGGAGCAGGCGACTTCAAGACGCTCGACGAGAACGACATCCCGCCCGCCATGCCGGACTGGTCTCCTGTCCGCAGCTTCGGCGGCTACGCGGCCTGGGGCGAACCGGAAGGCGCGGGTGCCCGTTCGCTGCGCCGAACCGCCATCTCCACATGCGGATGTGCCACCGATTGCGGCGTGCATGGCCACGATCATGCTGGTGCCTGGACCTCGAAGCTTCCGGTCGCCGACCTCAAGGGCTTCTTCAGTGCGCTCGGCTGCTCGTGCTGGGCAGTCTGACCAGCCTCCAGCCCGGGCGGCCACACCGCCGCCCGAGCGTCACCTCATCATTGCCAAATCCGCAATTAAATCGAAACTATTGCTGCAATTGTTGGCGTGGCGGTTACCAGCCAATATCGCTCCATCAAAAGCGGCCTCGACGGCGAACATGCAGGAGCTGAAATGACCTTTCAATCTCATATGTCCAACCCAGTCCGGAGCAGTCTGGCACGCGCCGTCGGCTCTCCGGTCATCCGGACGGTATCACTGTTGGCTCTTTGCGCAGCCTATGTCCAAGGTCCGCTCACCAAAATCTTCGACTTCAACGGTGCCCTGGCCGAGATGGATCATTTCGGTCTCCATCCCGCCACCTTCTTCGCAGTGGCCGTCATCGTCTTCGAACTTGCCGCTTCGTCCATGGTGATCTCAGGCTTCCTGCGTTGGGCAGGTGCCCTGGCGCTCGCTGGCTTTACGCTTCTTGCAACCTTCATCGC
>NZ_QMKK01000059.1 GCF_003287875.1 Martinezella tropici | reverse complement strand
TTCCACCTGCGGAAATCCGACGGCGGCGACCATCCTGCTTTCAAGGCTCACCTGAATTTTCCAAAGCCGCTGCGTTTCATTGTGTGCGGCCAACCATTGCCGCCAAAGGTCCAGCGCGGGATCGCAGACGGCATTGTCGGCCGGCGCCTCGGCGCCGTCCGCGCCATAGTCAAACGGCCATGTCGCTGTGGCTGCGATCGTGCCCGTCAGCAACATCCTGCGCGTGACGGAAGACAAAGTCGTGTTATTGTCAGAATCAGCCATGATCTGAGCTCCATACAGCTTGGTTGTGGTCAGGCTGGGCGCGGTGCGCGAACACCGTGTTCAGCCGCGTTAAGGGCGATTGATCCTTTTGGATCATAGCGAAATGAGCTAAAGGGATCAATAGGCTTTGGTAACAGCGGGACAGATGCGGGCAGCTCGCGCATTGATTGGAATATCACAGGCAGAGCTTGCTCGTCGGGCCGGCGTCTCTGTGCCGACGATTAAGCGTTGCGAAAGTGAGGGCGAGAACATACCCGTCGTATCTTCCGAAACTCAGCGGAAGATATGTTCTGCTCTTGAAGCTGAAGGCATAGAGTTCATCCCGGAGAACGGCGGTGGTCCGGGCGTGCGATTGGCGAAGAAGACCGCGCGTTGAGGCCGGAACAGCGATTGTAAGTTTTTCCTTTTTTCCGCCGTCTCTACGCAGCAGTACGACGACGGCTAAATACCTATTGCAAAAGGGTAAATCTTGACTCCTCCCTGGTTCAGGAACAACCAGCAGGGGGCAGCGCTGCCACGCCCGTGCCAGAGCGAATCATCCGCTTGAATACCGTGCGTTCCCGCACGGGTCTTTCCCGCTCCACCATCTACCGCAAGATCGCCGAGGGTACGTTTCCCGCCCAGATCAGGATCAGCGTCAACGGCGCGGGATGGCATGAATCCGAGATCAATCGCTGGATCGCAAACCCCGTCGCATGGCGGCCAGAGGGAGAGCGCGATGATGGCCGATGACGGAAAGCTCGATGACAGAGAGGAACCGACGAATGACAACCAACCGCCTGATGGACAGGAGGGAGCAGGCAAGGCCGATGCTTCCGAGCGCCTGGACGCGGTTGTGCTGTCCATTGCCCGGTTGATCGGCCGACAAATGGCGCGGGAACACTTCGAGGTGTTGCGGGCCGTCAATGACAATCGGGGCGGAAGCGAAGACAGCGCAGAGGATGACAATGGATGACGAGAGCGATCAAAATATTGACATCTTATGGGATGTCTATAAATTATCTGCCATGAAGCTGGTTCTGGATACCAATGTGATCGTAGCTGCATTCCGCAGCCGCAACGGCGCAAGCAACCTGCTCCTGCGCTTTGCTGATCGGGGCATGGTGACGCCGCTTTGTTCGACGGCGCTGTTTCTGGAATATGAGGCGGTGTTGAGCCGACCGGAAACGCGACAGGCGACCGGCCACAGCCTTGAGGATGTCGCTTCGGTGATGAGCGCGCTTGCCGCCATTGCCGAGGGCGTCGATATCTCGTTTCGGACGCGGCCGATGCTCTCCGATGTCGCCGATGAAATGGTGCTTGAAGCCGCCTTAAACGGACAGGCCGAGGCCATCGTGACACATAACGTCAAGGATTTCCGTCCGGCGCTCGGGTTGGGCGTGACCGTGATAACACCGGGAGAGATTGTCAGGAGACTGAACACATGACGCAGACCCAACGCTACAAATACCCGCTGCAACTGCCGCAGTCGCTCAAGGAGACGGCGGCACGTCTGGCACAAGAAGACGGCGTGTCCCTCAATCAGTGGATCATTTCTGCGGTCGCGCAGAAGATCGGGGCCGTTGAGACGGCCAGCGAATTCCTGAAAGCGCGCGCAGCTACGACGAAGCGCGGCGCGCTGACAGGCTTGCTGGACAAAGCGCCGGATGTGCCGCCGCTGAAGGAAGACACCATCTGATGCAATGCATCGGGCCTGAACGGATGCGATGAAAGCCTTTTTGGTTGCTGGATTGGGCTGGAACGAAACCGCCCCCTCAAGGCCAGGCCGCGTCCCGCGGTGGCGCATGCCGCGCCAGCCTTGACCGGGCGGCAGGCGGCGGAAACGCTGCGCTCTCTCATCGGCGAAATCGTCCTCACACCGGAAACCAAGCGAGGCAAGGTTCATGCCGAGCTACGCGGCGAGTTGTTCGGCATCCTCGACTTCGCCAAGGCCGAAGAAACCGATCGGCCAGCCCGCTTTAGCCCGCAGTCACAGCCAAAATGGCGCATCAAGCGATGCGCTGGGGCATCCATCTCCCAATGCTGGCCGATCTTACCGCGTAACGTTCAGTAGTCCCACCACGCCGGTACCCAGCGAAAGAGATCGCCCGCCGCCGCGGTCCACGGACGGGAAAGGCATATGCGTCGAAATCGGCCAGGAGCCGTATCTGCAAGTGCGCGCATGACGCGGAGACGAACGTGCGTGGCTTCTTCCGGGTCATGTTCGAAGCCGTTATGCCATTGCGGGTGATGGAAGGACACTGGGAAGATCGCGTCGCCGGCGAACGTCAGTCGATCTCCGCCGGACCTCACCTTGACGACGCTGTGGCCGGGCGTGTGACCGCCTGTAGGGGTTACGGAAACATCAGGCGCCGCTTCGGCCTCGTCCTTGAAGGCGCGGATATGGCTGTCGTAGACATTCACCACGATCTCTTCGACTGTTGCCGTAAGATTGTACAAGATAGTTGTTGTCGTTGCCGTAACGCTTGTAATCACTGCGGTTGAATCCTTGATTTTCCGCGAGAATAAGCATTGCGCCGGTGTGCAGCAGAATTATAAGGTCTGCTGCAACCGAAATGTTCTCATGGATGCCATAGGCGTGGGGGCGTCTTGGAGGAGAGGGACTGAGCCTGGACAATCTTGAACTGAAAACGCTCGGCCCGTATTTCGACCTTCCGAAGGCCGCCTCGCTGAATGTGGTGCCCGTCAGGTCTTCGCCGGTTTGCGTCACGCGAATCGCCAAGGATGTCTCCGATGGCGAGAGGCCGATCGTCTCCCTTCCCATTTGCGATGCCTATTTCCTGATGGTCTACACCAAGGAGGCCCATCATTGCGATATCCTGCCGGATGGAACCAGGACGCTGCCGCGCAAGTTCGCGCGGGGATCGGTCTGCCTCGTCGACCTTTCCGAACAGGCCTCGATCGTCTTATACGCCAATCTTCACTCGGTTACGTTCTTTCTGCCAAAGGCGCTTATCCGGGAGGTTGGGGAGTTATCCAGCACAAGCCCGAAAATCCAGCTGCGGTGTCGAAGAGGCGAGAGGGATCCGGTTTTGAGCAATCTCACCGACGTTATCCTTTGCCTTTTCGATCGTGAGACCGGTTCCAGGGAGGCGCTCCTCAAACATCTGGCTATCGCGATCTGCTCTCATCTGATTGAGGATCCCGTGAGCGAAGCGGAGGCTGGCGCGGACGACGCGATCCTTCCCTACAACCGCGAGGCTGCGGCAAAAGAATTCATGAGGAAAAACCTCGCGCGTGAATTGTCCGTCGCGGAAATTGCCGCGGCGGCCGGCATCTCCGCCAATCATTTCTCGCAGGGGTTTAAGAAAGTGACCGGCGCCACGCCCCATCAATGGTTGATGCATGCGCGCGTGGAAGCTGCCCAGGAGCTGCTGCGCGGCAGTGAGCTGTCGCTGAAAGCGATCGCAGAAGCATGCGGGTTCGTGGACCAAAGTCATTTTACAAAGGTTTTCTCCCGCGAAACGGGGATGACGCCGGCGGTCTGGCGCGCCGGATGTCTTAACTGACTTCGTCGTGCGATTCGCGTCTTTCGTAAAAAATCGTTGGAATTTACCAATGGAATATCCTAGTTGGTAAGGGTGGGTTTACCGGAGCGCGCATTGGAAAGAGAATCGGAGGGCAGTGATGCGCCCGGAACACCTGTTCCCAGTCGATGGGTGATGAAGGCGTCGGCTATCACGATCACACGTCTGTGCTACGACAAGGACGATCTTCCGATCGCGCCGGCGAACAAACGCGACGAAGCGGTCTCTGTTATCACCCAGTTGACCGATTTCAGGATGCATCGGCTCTGGAGGAACAAGGAACTCATTTTCGAAGGTGGGCATCCGAAAGGTGCGATCGCCATCACCGATCTCAGGAATG
This sequence comes from Martinezella tropici, assembly GCF_003287875.1. Lineage (GTDB taxonomy): Bacteria > Pseudomonadota > Alphaproteobacteria > Rhizobiales > Rhizobiaceae > Rhizobium > Rhizobium tropici_C. Next base: position 5,139 of record NZ_QMKK01000059.1, on the reverse strand, counting down.
AATGGCAATGCCATCATCTCTCGCCATTCGATAATTTGCGGTTCAATATCCCCCTATCCTTTGTGCGCTCTTTCCTGGAGGATATCGGCCGCCCGCAATTCGACGGGTTCGATTGCAGGCCCGGCACCAAGGACGACGTCATTCTTGGCCTTGCCCAGGCCGTCTTGCCTTATCTTGTCAGCCGGCACGAGGCCAACCAGCTCTTCTTCGAGCAAATCAGTTTGGTCCTGCTGACGCATTTGACCCATACCTATGCCAGCCAGTATTTTCCGACGAGGAGGAATGGCGTCCTGGCGCCATGGCAAGAAAAAAGGGTGCTGGAATTCCTGACCGCCAATGCTTTTGCGCAGGTCTCGATCACCGAACTTGCCGAACTATGCAACCTCTCCCGCAGTTACTTTAATAGGGCGTTCAAGGAGACATTCGGCCGGACGCCGTACCGCTGGGTCATGGAATATCGCGTTTCAAAGGCCAAGGATCTCCTGCTGTCGGGTCTTTCCATTCAAGAGAGCGCCACTGCATGCGGTTTCGCCGATCAAAGCCATCTGACGCGGGTGTTTTCGGATATTGTGGGAGAGCCCCCAGGTAATTGGCGGCGGCAGAACCGTTTGAAACTCGGCGGCAAGGCTTCATGAGGCCGCGGCCGGCCCGAAACTTGCTTTTTCGCGAAAATCTTGCCGCCTGATCCCGTCTCGAACCACGGGTCTCGTCTCCTTTCGGTGTCGTTCGATCTCCCGCCGCCGAAACAGTCCGAATATCCAAACTGTCCTTCTAAGCGACAAGAAGATTGCTCCCGCAGTGGGCATAATCCGCCCCGTGAACGCAATTCAGCTGAATGCCCACGCAGCTCAGCTCAACGCTTTTGAGGAACATAATGACTGTAAACGCGACACCGACGCCTGGCTCGAAGCTTCTTACGCCGAAGGATCACACCCTCATCATGATCGATTTTCAGTCGCAGATGTCTTTTGCGACCAAGAGCATCGATGCTGTCAACCTTCGGAACAATGCAGCTCTCGTCGCGAATGGCGCCAAGGGTTTTGGCGTTTCCACCATCCTGACTACGGTTGCGGAAAAGAGCTTTTCCGGTCCGATGTTTTCTGAAATCACCGATGCGTTTCCTGGTCAGAAGCTGTTCGATCGCACGTCGATGAACACCTGGGAAGACGCTGCAGTCATCGATGAGATCAACCGAATCGGCAAGAAGCGCATCGTGCTTTCCGGCCTTTGGACCGGCGTCTGCATCGTCGGCCCGGCACTGTCGGCCATCGAGCAAGGTTTTGAGGTCTTCGTACTGGCTGATGCCTGCGGCGACGTAACCGACGAAGCTCATAACCGAGCGATGGATCGCATGGTTCAGGCCGGCGCTCAGCCGATGACGTCTCTGCAGTATCTGCTCGAGCTTCAGCGTGATTGGGCTCGGACCGAGACCTACGACATGACCACCGGCATTGCCAAGAAGTTTGGCGGTTCCTACGGCCTCGGCATCATCTACGCAAAGACCATGTTCGGCGCGTCCGAAGGTCACTGAGGAGCAAATGGCCACCCCCGCTCATGCGATTCAGTGGCCCCGGCTCTTCGATCTTTCCCGTGGTGCATCCGTCTTTGCGCCACGGTACCTGCTGCTTCCTTCCTGTCATGTTCACGGAGCTCATCATGATCGCTTCACCATCGAATAGCGCGACCGTCGTCCTCGTACATGGGGCATGGGGGGACGCATCGAGCTGGAGATCCGTTATTTCCCTCCTGCTGAAGCGGGGCGTTTCCGTTGTCGCCGTGCAGAACCCGACCTCATCCTTGTTGGCGGATGTCGAGGCAACCCGCCATGCGCTGAATGAGATCGATGGGCCTGTGGTTCTCGCCGGCCATAGCTGGGGAGGAACCGTCATAACGGAAGCGGGCGACGACCCGAAGGTGAAGGCTTTGGTCTTTGTGGCAGCCTTCGCACCGGATATCGGCCAATCAACCGGAGATCAGGTCGCGGCTCACCCTGCGCCCCCTGGTCTGGGAGAGGTGAGCGCCGACCGCAGCGGCAGTTACATGATGAGCGTGAACGGCTGGATCAACGCTGTCGCGCAGGATCTGCCGGAAGAGGATGCGCGGATCCTTGCTGCGACCCAGCCGCCGCTCGGTGCCAGTACTTTCTCCGACAAGGTGAGCAAGGCTGCCTGGGCGAACCGCAAGAATTGGTACGTGATCTCAACCGAAGACCGAGCGGTCAGCGTAGAGCTCCAGCGGGAATTGGCGAAGAAGCTGAATGCCCGCACGACCGAACTCAAAGCCAGCCACATGTCATTGCTTTCGCAGCCAGAGGCCGTTGCCGCCGTCATCCTTGAGGCGGTTGCCTCGGCAGCAGCCGCGTAGGTGTCAAAAAGAATTAAAAAGGGACAATGTCCATGAAAATCTACCTCTATTCCCTGGCAGCCGGTTTGCTTGTCGGCATCGTCTACAGTCTGCTGAACGTCCGTTCGCCGGCGCCGCCTGTCATTGCCCTGGTCGGCCTTCTGGGCATTCTGGTCGGTGAGCAGATCCTCCCTTTCGCCAAAACGCTGATCAATAAGGAACCGGCTGCCGTCTCCTGGATGCAGCAGATCAAGCCGCACATGTTCGGCCACCTGCCGAAAGGCACCGATCGTATCGAGACTGCCCATCAGGCGAAGGTCAATGCCGAGGAGCGAAGCTGATGACGACGCGTCGATCCTTTCTTGGAGGCGCATCGAGCCTGGCGTTCTCGAACCTCTTCTCCCCGGCAAACGCCGCCGATCCCAACCCGACCGGAGTAGACACCATGCATCCCGACCTGATCCTCCACAATGGCCGCGTGACGACCCTTGACCGAACCAATCCGAATGCGACGGCGATCGCCATCAAGGACGGGCTGTTTCTGGAAGTCGGATCCGACAGCGAGATCATGGCGCTGGCTGGTTCTGGCACTAGGATCGTCGACCTCAAGGGCAAGCGTGTTCTGCCCGGCCTGATCGACAACCATACCCATGTCGTCCGCGGTGGTCTGAACTACAACATGGAACTGCGCTGGGATGGCGTGCGCTCGCTCGCCGATGCGATGGACATGCTGAAGCGCCAGGTGGCGATCACGCCCGCACCGCAGTGGGTGCGCGTCGTCGGCGGCTTCACCGAGCACCAGTTTGCGGAAAAGCGCCTGCCGACCATCGAGGAGATCAACGCTGTCGCGCCCGACACGCCGGTCTTCCTGCTGCATGTTTATGACCGCGCCCTGTTGAACGGCGCCGCTCTCCGCGCCGTCGGCTATACCCGTGACACACCGAACCCGCCCGGCGGCGAGATCACCCGCGATGCCAACGGCAACCCGACGGGCATGCTGCTGGCCAAGCCCAATGCCGGCATCCTCTATTCGACACTTGCCAAGGGTCCGAAGCTGCCCTTCGACTACCAGGTCAACTCCACCCGTCATTTCATGCGGGAATTGAACCGCCTCGGCGTCACCGGCGTCATCGATGCCGGCGGCGGCTTCCAGAACTATCCGGACGATTACGCCGTCATCCAGAAGCTGTCCGACGAGAACCAGATGACGGTGCGCCTCGCCTACAACCTCTTCACCCAGAAGCCGAAGGAAGAGAAGCAGGACTTCCTGAACTGGACCGCTTCGGTCAAATACAAGCAGGGCAACGATTACTTCCGCCACAACGGTGCGGGCGAGATGCTGGTGTTCTCCGCCGCGGACTTCGAGGATTTCCGCCAGCCCCGTCCGGAGATGGCTCCGGAAATGGAGGGCGAGCTGGAAGAGGTCGTGCGCGTTCTGGCAGAAAACCGCTGGCCTTGGCGTCTGCACGCCACCTATGACGAGACGATCTCGCGTGCGCTCGACGTGTTCGAGAAGGTCAACAAGGATATCCCGCTCGAAGGACTGAACTGGTTCTTCGACCATGCCGAAACCATCTCGGACCGCTCGATCGACCGCATCGCGGCCCTCGGCGGCGGCATCGCCACGCAGCACCGCATGGCCTACCAGGGCGAATACTTCGTGGAGCGGTACGGTCACGGCGTGGCCGAGGCTACGCCGCCGATCGCCCGCATGCTCGACAAGGGCGTCAACGTCTCGGCCGGCACAGACGCCACCCGCGTTGCTTCCTACAATCCGTGGGTCTCGCTGTCGTGGATGGTGACTGGCAAGACGGTCGGCGGCATGCAGCTCTACCCGCGCGCCAACTGCCTCGACCGCGAGACGGCGCTGCGCATGTGGACCGAGAAGGTCACCTGGTTCTCCAACGAGGAAGGCAAGAAGGGCCGCATCGAGAAGGGCCAGTTCGCCGACCTCGTGGTGCCGGACAAGGACTTCTTCTCCTGCGCCGAGGACGAGATCTCCTTCCTCGTCTCGGAGCTGACCATGGTCGGCGGCAAGATCGTCTATGGAGCAGGCGACTTCAAGACGCTCGACGAGAACGACATCCCGCCCGCCATGCCGGACTGGTCTCCTGTCCGCAGCTTCGGCGGCTACGCGGCCTGGGGCGAACCGGAAGGCGCGGGTGCCCGTTCGCTGCGCCGAACCGCCATCTCCACATGCGGATGTGCCACCGATTGCGGCGTGCATGGCCACGATCATGCTGGTGCCTGGACCTCGAAGCTTCCGGTCGCCGACCTCAAGGGCTTCTTCAGTGCGCTCGGCTGCTCGTGCTGGGCAGTCTGACCAGCCTCCAGCCCGGGCGGCCACACCGCCGCCCGAGCGTCACCTCATCATTGCCAAATCCGCAATTAAATCGAAACTATTGCTGCAATTGTTGGCGTGGCGGTTACCAGCCAATATCGCTCCATCAAAAGCGGCCTCGACGGCGAACATGCAGGAGCTGAAATGACCTTTCAATCTCATATGTCCAACCCAGTCCGGAGCAGTCTGGCACGCGCCGTCGGCTCTCCGGTCATCCGGACGGTATCACTGTTGGCTCTTTGCGCAGCCTATGTCCAAGGTCCGCTCACCAAAATCTTCGACTTCAACGGTGCCCTGGCCGAGATGGATCATTTCGGTCTCCATCCCGCCACCTTCTTCGCAGTGGCCGTCATCGTCTTCGAACTTGCCGCTTCGTCCATGGTGATCTCAGGCTTCCTGCGTTGGGCAGGTGCCCTGGCGCTCGCTGGCTTTACGCTTCTTGCAACCTTCATCGC
>NZ_QMKK01000058.1 GCF_003287875.1 Martinezella tropici | reverse complement strand
AAGCTCGGGTCGACATGATTTCAAAGCCTGCCGTCCCGACGACAGTGGCTTCGAAGGCTTTCCGCACTTGTGGGCGTTGCCGTCCCTGAACCTCTCAAATCTTACCCCGGTGGTAATCAAAACGGTGGCCCCAAAACTCTGAGAGACGAGCCGTTGCACCGCTCCCCTTGCGTTTCCGGCTTCCGTGAATTAAATGTAGTTACGTAACCACAAATATCGAGATCACGAACTTTGGAGCTTACCATGACCGTCACCATGCTTTCAGGCCGTGAACTCAATCAGGATCTTGGGCGCGCGAAGCGGGCCGCACAGGAAGGACCTGTGATCATCACTGACAGGGGACGCCCCGCGCACGTCCTCTTGTCGTTCGATGAGTACAAGCGGCTTACCGGCAAAATGCGGACTCTCGGTGATATGCTGGCCGCGCCAGGTGGGGATGACGTTGATTTGCCGCTCCCGCAGCGTACTGAATATGCCAGGCCGGTTGACCTGTCCTGATGCTGTTGCTCGATACCAACGTCGTGTCCGAGCTCCGCAAGGTCGCGAGCGGCAAGGCCGACCCCAATGTCGTGGTCTGGAACGAAACAGTCGATCCGGCCGAATGCTTTATTTCATCCGTGGTTCTGCACGAGCTAGAGATTGGCGTCCGGCTGGTCGAACATAATGACGCAGTCGCAGGCAAGGTGCTGCGCGGCTGGCTGGAAAATATCGTCCTCACGGCATTTTCCGGCCGCATCCTGCCGCTGGACGAGGCGTCGGCCGTTCAGGCAGCGAAATGGCATGTTCCCGATCCCAAGCCGATCAATGACGCCTACATTGCTGCGGTAGCCTTCACCCGGCGCATGATACTGGTTACGCGAAACGTTAAGGATTTCGATGGCATGGGGGTGATGCTCATGAATCCGTGGGATATGCCCGCGTAACAGTTGAGATTCCAGACAAGGAGTATGTCGCGGCCCAAGCGCGTTGCATTGGCCGAAATGGGCGGATCAAAGTCAAGGTAGACGAGAATGGAAGCGTTTACGTCGGCGGTGCCAGAAAGACTGGTATCGACGGAACGCTAAATTATTGATCTACCTTGCATCGCTGACGTTGAGCCGATCCAAATAGCATGATGTGCGGTTCTGATCCCTTCAAGAGCTTAGATAAGCTAAATACCGCGAATTACGAATGCGCGCACGGTGTAACGACAATGTCTTTATGGGGATCTTGTAAAGATATTGTCGTTACGCTATATAGGTGCAAACAGGAGTTTGCCATGCCAACTTCACACACGAGCAAAAGCTCGGACGCAAGCGTGCCGCTGAATATGCGCATCAAGCCTGCGACCCGCAACTTGATCGATCGCGCCGCAGAGTTGCTCGGTAAAACGCGAACGGATTTCATGTTGGAAGCCTCAGAGCGCCGAGCCGAGGAGGTGCTGCTTGACCGCACTGTCTTCACGGTAAGTGCGGAAATCTATGCTGAATACCTTGCCCGGCTCGATGCACCCACACAGCCCAATGAGCGTTTAGCACGCACCATGTCGACCAAAGCACCGTGGGATGAGGCGTGACCCTCAGCGCGCCGGCACCCCTGGCCGATCATCATGAACTGGCCGAGTTCAATTCCGGAGTCGTTGAACTGGACGACTGGCTGCGACGTCGCGCCCGTTCTAATCAAACGAGCGGCGCATCGCGGACCTTCGTCGTGTGCGAGGAGAGCCGCGTCATCGCCTATTACGCGCTCGCTTCCGGCGCCGTCAAACAGCCGGAAGCGCCTGGCCGTTTTCGGCGCAATATGCCTGATCCAATTCCGGTCGCTGTGCTTGGTCGCCTCGCCATTGATCAATCCTACCAAGGGCGCGGTATCGGCAGGGCATTGGTGCGCGACGCGGGCCTGCGCCTGCTCAATGCTGCGGAAGTACTTGGCATTCGAGGTATGCTCGTTCATGCGATTTCAGATGACGCACGAGCCTTCTACGAAGCCGTCGGCTTCCTGTCTTCTCCGTCCGACCCCATGATGCTGATGGTCGGATTGCATGACCTCAATAATGCACTGAACCCCTGAACGAAACTCACCATCGATTTCGGTTGCGTGCATTCCATCTCAGGCTATTTGCCATGGTTCGTTGCTCCCCAGATGACATACCCTTCCGCTAGCGTATAGCCGGTGATACCGTACAGGCACACGGCCGTATTCGACTTCGCGGCTTTCAGCGCCTGATCCACGCCTCGGATCGCCGTCGCTACGCGACTTTGACCTTCGCTGCTCAAAGACGTCGCAAACTCCGTCGCCCAATTCTTGGCATCGTTCAGTAGGACGTCGCCCACCCCGAAGGGCACTCCGCCGGCCACCCCCACTTTCGCCGCGAGCGCAAGGCCCTGGTTCCAGGACTGATGGGTCATCAGGTTTGTCATGATCTGGGCGATGACATTGGTGGAGCTACCCATCGCCACGTTCAGAGCAACCTTGAATGCCGCCTTGCCCGCTATCTTGCTTGCCGCGTTCAGTCCCATCTTTTCGGCGACGTTACCCCATGCCTTGCTGGCGGCTACGGCCTCGAGCCCGGCCACGCCGGAACCGATGCCGTAGAGCAGCCCGCTCCAGGCGCCGGACAGAAGCGCATCGCGGAACCCTTGTCCCGAGAATTGGGCACCCGGACTAATATCATATTGCAGTCCGGCGGAGCCGACGCCGAAGGCGGTGTTCGTCACGACCTGCTGCAGGAAGTTTCCGACGGCATTGACGGTTCCCTCGATGCCGGCAGCGCCAACGCCTTCAGGCAGCGCGACCGTTGTCGATAGCTCGGTCAGCACCGCCGTCTGTGAAAGGCCTTGGGCTCCAACCGAAGCGCCGGCGGCCACGACTTCGGAGCCGCCGGTCAGCGCGCTCGATACCGAGCTGATTGCCGAACCGACGGCGTCGCCGACGGCTGCCAGCACGTCGGAAAGGCCGAATGTGAAAAAGCTAAGGGCGAAGCCGGTGACCGCGAGCGCTGCCATTCCCGCTCCGATGCCAACACGCGCCCAGGTCGAGGTGTTGCCGGTCGGGTCGATCATCATGATCGGATTGTTGCCCGCGAAGCCGTAGGGGCTTGCGCCCTGGCCCGCCACGTCGGGGGAGCAGAAGCGCCGTAAGACAGGATGGTAAAGCCTTGCGCCGAAATCGTAGAGGCCGGTTTCCGTGTCGAGTGCCTTGCCCATGAAACGGAATGGGACGATTTGCGGAAGGGAACCCGAGATGTTGAGCACCTCGCCGAAAGGCGCGTAGTCGTACTGGGCCACCAGCGCATTCTGATCGTCCACCACGGCCCAGACGGTCTGCGCGTGATCCTTCAGCGGAAAATAGCACTCGTCGCTCACAACGGCCACCAGCCCCGTGGGCCCTTGGACATAGGCCGTCCATATTCCATCGCAAAGGCTGCATAGCGGCTGGGCCGCAGCACCCCAGAGATATGCCGTGGCGGAGGATGTATTGCCGCTGACCTGCTTCAGTATCCGCTGCCCCTTTCCGCCATAGGCGAGCCGAAGCTGGGTCACGTCATCCCCCTCGGTGACCGTCATCCCGGTCGCGAGTTTCAGGCATGGGTCATATTCAAGCGCCAGGCCCGCGGCCTGCGTCAATTGACCGTCGGCGCTGAATTGCAAGGAAATGGGATCGGCGCTTCCGATCGTCAGCGTGCTCGGCCGGTTGGAGCCCGGGGCGCAGGTAAAATCGTATTCCACGCCGTCCTGGGTCAGCTGCCAGATATTGCCGTTGGCATCGTATTGTCCGACGGCCTCGTTGCCCTGTGCGTCTCCTGTCACGGTCGCGCTCTCCAGACGCATCTGGCCGTCATAGACGTAGGCGACCTGCGTGCTATTCGAATCCGAGCCGAAGCTGTACGACAGGTCGCGGCTCTCGATCCGGCCATCGGCGTCGTAACCTAGCCCCAGAGAGAAGCAGGCATTCGTGGCGCCGCTCGGCGTCGCCGTGTATCCGGTGAGCCAGCCTGGCGAGGCATACTGATAAGCGCCGGTCAGCAACCCTTGGTTCAACGTTTCCGTCTCCACATCGCCATCCGCGTTATAGGTGTACGCGGCGATATCCGTCGGCGTGTTCACCGAGGTGCCGATGCCGGTCACGCGGCCCCGGTCGTCGTAGCTGTAAAGGACCGCGGCCACAGGCGAACCGTCCGGATAAGTCACCTGGGTGATCTGTTTCAGATTGTTATAGGTGTAGGACACCGTCGCGCCCGAGGTGCCAAGCATCAAGGGAAGCTGCAACGTGATGCTGGCGAGGTTTCCCTCACCGTCGTAGGTCAATGTCTCGGTCGTGGTCACGGCGTCGGCCGAAGGGATCAAGGCAGGTGCCTGGTTGACCGTCACGATCAGTATTTCCTTGCCGATCGCGTTCGGATCACTGCCATTTCCGTCATAGCCGTGGGTTCGCACGACAGTATGCGCAACGGAGTCATCCGGCCACGTGGCCTGCTCGGCAAGTGTGGCGAGTTGCGTCGCATCCCAGGCTTGCTGGACCGTCCCTTCCTCTAGCACCCGGCCGAGCGCATCGTACTTGTAGTAGGCAAACCATGCCTCGCCGTCCTCGAGCGCCGTGTTTACGAAGCGGAGGCGCGACGACGGATCGTAGAGGAACTGGCTGGTGCCTGTGTCCGGATCGACGGTCTGCAAGGAGCGCCCTAGTGGGTCCTGCACCAGCGACTTCACGAAAGATGAAGGGTCCGATTGCGGCGTCTCGGTGTAGAAATTCGGCTGGCGGGTCTGCAGGGTGGCCGCTGCTGCCCCCGCGGCATCGGCGAAGGTGGCGATGGCTTGCCCTTGCCCTGCGACTTCGCCGGCGATATCCGTGAGCGAAGAGGCAAGCTTGCGGCCCATCGTGTCGCGCAGGGTAATCGATTGCGTCTTCAGCGGGCTGATCAGCGTGTTGGCAACGTAGTCTCCCTGCGGCAGATCGAAGGGCGAGCTGCCGTTTGGTCCGTAAAGAAACTGTGTTGTCTGGCGATCGGCCGGTGCCGTGCTGTCGACGTCGTGGATCGCGTAGGCCTTGCCGGGTTGCCCTTGCTCCAGGCGTCGCTTTCGGGGCGAGGCTTCGAGCAAGTAGCCGAAATATGGGTAGCCCTCGTCGTCTGAGCGAGGCACCGTCCCGTCGGACTGGCCTGCATAGTAGTCGGCCAAGTCCCCGGTCATCTCCCAGCTTCCATTCATCGTGGCAAGGAAGCCCGCTACATCGACGAAGTCCGGGTGATAGCTTAGTAGCGGCAGCGCCGCGTCCGCACCGAAGCTGGCCGGGGCCATGCGGGTGACCGCCACGGTTCGGCCGAGCGGATCGTGAATGGTGGCGGAGATCACCGCATCCTGGCCCAGAAGCTGTTGCTTCTGACGATCTTGGCCGGAGGCGTCGGTGTAGGAGAGCGATACCCGTGGCGCCGCGACCATTGCCAGGTTGCGGAAGGAGAGGAGGTTCGGACCGGTCGAGATCGCGATCGGATCCAGGCTGTCGAGAGGAACGCTGGCACTGAACAGGAGTTGGCCATCGCCGAAGAACAGCACGAGGCCGTCACCAAAGACCGTGAGCCACTCCGTCGCCATCTGCGGCGGGTTGGTCAACGGCGTCTGAACCGTGTTGCCGCTCGGATCGGTGAAGCTGTAGCCGGCATCCTGATCGAAGGCGATCCGGTAGCCCTGGGCAAAGGAAACGGTCAATGGACCGGCCAGTGTCGCAGGCGGAAGCACCTCGAAATAAAGGGCCGAGGTGGTGGGTGAAGAGCCCTGCCAGATCAGCGTATCGTCGACGCTCGCCTTGTGCGACAGCGCGCCGCTGGAGACGCTCCAGTTCGTCGATGTGGCGCTGGCTTGCCAGCGATTCTGCCACTCATCGCCCGTGCAGAAGGTCTCCAGCGTGCCGCCATCGGCGGGTTCCAGCGACAGATTGGCGTTGGGGTTGCCAGCGTCGAACGCATCGGTCGTGTTGCCCGCGCGCGACAGGGAGACCTGGACGAGTTCCTTGACTTGCTCCTGAGGGCCAACCTTGGCTACCAGCCGCTGGAAGCTATCGTAGATGCACCGCATCGTATGCCCTGCCGAGTCGACCATCGCCGTGACTTGGTGGGTTGCGGCATCATAGGCCCGCACGGAGACCTTGCTTACCATCGGCGTTATCAGCACGTCGTCGACAAGCACCGCATCCTCTGCGGTGTTGGTGGCTTGGACGATCAGCTCGATCGAGGCCTGGCCGGCGATAAGCGGGATGCCGAGCGTCCGGTATGTCCACACGCCGCGGGTGTCGTCGAATGCAGCGCCGAGCGCCTCCGTCACCTGACCATCGACCGTGACGACCACGGTGAAGCCGCTGCCGGTGCCCGGCGAGAAACCGGCCGGCGTCTTATACCAGAAGCCGAGCAGGTAGAGCTGGGAGAGGTTCGCGGGTGTCACCGCGGTGGCAAGCATGGCGGTCCCGCCGCCCGGCAGGCTGAGGCTGTTCGTTCCGCTATGCGCGTCGCCCGTGACGAGCTGCGTGCCCTGCATGGTCCACGCCGCGTTGCTCTCATAAGGCTCGAAACCGAGATAGGCACATTCCCCACGCGAGAGCGAGGCATTGGTGATGCGCGCGATCGGAAGCTCCGGCGCGGTGCCGTAGAGCGTCGATTGAATGACGCCGCAGGCATCCGCCATCTCGGTAAGCTGGCCCGAGGTGGTGCGCCCTTGGATGAGCGAGTTGCGAATCCATCCGTCCGGGACAGAGCCAGGATTGTAGGAGGAGAACGGAAAAGCGATCGCCGCCGTACCCGTCCAGGCAAAGGTTGCCTCCCTTGCCGGGACGAGCACATCCTGCCCATAGCTGCTGGGGAAGCCGGCATAGGTCATGGCGGTTGCCTTGATCGGCACCGCGGCGGCATTGCCCGAGGCCCAGCTGGTCGTAGATTGCGCCACCTTGGTCAGCATGTGCTGCGCAAGCAGCGTCGCGTCGATCTCATATCCGTAGGTCGTGGTGGTGGTGAAGGTTTCCTGTGCACCGCTGCCGCCATAGACGAGCGTCTGTGTCGATACTGGCTGACCGGAGAAGGGCGCGGCGAGACCCTCGGGGACGTAGCCTGTCGTCTGCGTGCTGGCGACGCCATCCTCCATCTTGATCTGCTGGACCTGAAGAACGTAGGCGCCCTTCAGGTTCAGTAGTGGCGCTTCTGGGTCGGAGGGGTCGGAGGCACGAGTTGTGTAAGCCTGCCATGTATTCTCGGTCTGGGCCAGCAAGTTGCCCTGGCTGTCGAGCGTCTCCGCGCTTTGCAGCAAGCCGTCGAGCATGTTGTAGTAGTCTGCGCCGGTAGCAACGGCGAGGCCGTTGAGATATCGCGTGACCTTGGAGCCATAGGTCGGTTGCGAAGCATCTGCGGTGCCGGGGTAGGTCGTGACCTCATAATACTTGACCACGAGCCCTGTCGGATCGCAGGCAGCCTGATCGGGATCGGGAAAATAGGTCGTCGCGGCAGTCGCCCCGAAACCGTCGGTGATGGAGATGCCGGTGACCGCGTAATGGGTCAGTGCTCCGTCGATGGCGTCGCCGGCATAGCGGTGCAGGAGGATCGCCGAGGCGTGGTCGAAATCCGAATCCGTGCTCGGATATGCGGCAAACGCTTCCGGTCCGCCCGGTGTCTGTCCGGGCGTGGTGGGGACGCTTTCGGCAGGCGTGTAGATGCGCTCCGACGAGAGTGTCTGGGCCGCACCGTAGACGCCGCCATTCTTGAGTACCAGCACCGCGGCCTGATCGTTTGTCGAATCTGCGATGTCATAGACGTAATACCCAAGGAAGGTCGGCCCCTCGTTGATGACGGACTCGGCATTCAGCACATAGCCATCGGCGGAGCCGAGCGCCTGGTTCACCAGCTGCTGAAGGTCAGCATTCGGAGACTGGGTCAGCACGTCATCCCAATCCGTGGCTGTTCCACGGAAATAGAGATATTGGCCGATGTTCATGAAGTCTTCGCCACCGGCGGACGGCCAATTGGCCGTCGCCGAATAGCCGGGTGGGTTTGAGAGCCCCTGCGCTGGCGTCACCGGGCTTCGCGTCCACGACGAGGAGTCCGCGTCGGGATCGAAGGACAGGACCTTTGCCGTGGTGGTTCCGACACCGCCGCCTGGCACTATGATCTGGATCGCGTAGTCCGGACCGTAGGCATAGCGCTGCTGCGATCCCGACGGCAGGCTTGCGGGCACGAGCTGCGAATTCTCAAGCCAGGTCTGGCCGTTGTAGCGCAGCACATGTGCGGCCACCGCGACCATCGTGTTGCCGATAATGGTCGGAATATAGGGCGTCTTGTAACTTCCGCTCGCTTCCAGGCGGTCGTTGAAGGTGAAGCTCGTCACGGTCGAGGGGAATGCGTAAGCCGCGTCCCATTGAAGAAAGGTGAGTTCGTAGCCGCGCGACTGGGAGTTGTCGGTCTGCAGGTTGCTCATCACCACGAAGGAGGCGGACGGCACCAGCGTCACCCGGTCGTAGTATACGAAGCTGAAATCGGGCAGCGTCAGGATCGCCGGTTGGCTCCAGACGAGACCGGGTGACAGGAAGGACAATTCCGCCTTTCCCGTCTCGTCCAGGATCAGCTGATACTCGTTCATCGCCGTTGCCCATGCATATTGCGACAGCGTGAAGGATTCGAGCGTCCAGCTCGCACTGGTCCAGCGCCAGGTGAGCCGATCGTAGCCGTAGGACGAATGATCGGGGTCCATGCAGATGACGAGCAGGAAGGTGTTGCCCCCGACGACATCCACTGTTCCACCCGAAGGCGCGTAGCTTCGCGTCGGCTGGTTGGGCGCTGTTGTGGTACCGTCGACCGTGGCCGGCACCCATTGACCTGGCCTGGCTACGTCCCTCTGGAAGACGTAAAGATCGGTCTCGCTACTGCTCGTGAAGGAGAGTGCGAAGAAATTTTCGCTGGCGACGACGTTAAGCGTCGTCAGGTCGAGGCCGTCGACACTGCTGAAGAGAACAGTATCGTCGGTGAGCGACCATTCGATCCAGCGTCCAAGCCACGTGTAGACCTGCAATGAAAGCTTGCCCTGGCTCGTATTGTACCAGGTGGTGACGACATAATCGGAGCCGAAGAAGGCCCGTGGTTCCGCACCCTGTAAATCGTCCGAAGGCGGTCCGACGCTTACCATCCGCTCGCAGACTGCGAGTTGCTGCTGCGTATAGGTATAGGTGGCGACGGCGCCTTGCGGATAGGTGATGGATTTCAGAGCACCCGGGCTCGATCCCGACAGCGAGGTATCGAAATAGTAGTCGAAGATGAGCCCGGGCAGGGCCTCTCCCGAAGCATTCTGGAAGGTGACGCCGGTGAGGAATCGCTTGCAGGTGTCGCCGTACAGTGCGCCGGCATAGGAAGTTACGTTGGCGACGGGGCTGTCATCCCCGCCGGCAGACTGGGTCGGCAGATAGGCGAGCGCCAGGCTGAACATCGACGCACCGGTGACGTCCTGCACGGCGATGCCTTCGAGGAATTTCGTTTCGTACCGATCCTGATATGCGTTCGCCGTCATGTCCGGCTTGAGCTTGTGCGGATCGGCATATTCCCGCGCGCTCTCGGGCGTGGAATCGTCCCACAACTTGTCACCATACTGGAAGACGGCCTTGCGGCCGAACACGTCGGTGATGCTGGTGAGGTAGCAGGCCTTGGTGTAGGGCAGGCCGCCGGCGCCGACGGGTTGCTCCACGTCCGGGATCAGCCCCGTGGACGGATCCCGCACCCATTCATTATAGCCATATGCGATCGAATCGCCCCAGAGAACCGAGCATACGGCTAGATGCCAGACCCGCGCATATTGGCACTGGCCGGATGTCACGTCGCTCGCACCTTCCCATATGGCCGAGGCTGCTCCGCCATCAAGGGACCAGCGTACGCCCCACTCGATGCTGTTACCGACTGAAGTCGCGTAACCCTGTGCCGTTGGCGCTTCGAGCCCCCCAAAGGACATTCGGTGGCCGTCTTCGTTGACGACGACCCATCGTTCGTAAGGTGGATAGTAGAGGATCTTGCGGAATGCGTAGTTGACCAGCTGGTACGCCTCGCCTCCGTCTAGGACCTGAAGCTGGGTGTCGACAAGCGCGAGGTCAAAGAGCTGCTGGTTGTCGTCATCGGACAGGGTCCATGCCGTCGAGGAGGTGGCGGAGACCATCGTCACCAACGACAGGTTGAAGCCGCGACGGACAAATTCGGCGCGGAGGGCGGCCGGCACGGGCTGGCCGTCCTCAAGATCATTGGCGAGCAACGCGTCCACCGCGAAAAGGTTCGAGGTTTCCGGTTCCCGCGCAAGCGGCGTGGGAATTCCCCCGCTCACATAAGTGTATTGCCGTGTGCCTGGCGTTGGGGCGCCGCCATCATCGAGCTCGATCAATGTCGCAGGCAGGGTCCAGCCCAGTCCGGCTATGCTCGTGGGCGCATCCCGGTTCCATGCCGTCGCGTCGCGATAGACGTTGCTCTGGTAGAGCAACGACACCGATATATCCAGCCCGTCACCACTCAGTCGACCTGGCATCGCCAGCAATGCCTGCGTTAGATTAATGTCGCCGCGGAACTGGTTGACATTGCTGTCAAGCGACGCAACAGCGCTGGTATCGAACTGGAAGGTACGGATCGGCGGAAGTTGAGAAGTGGAGTCTGACATAGGAAGGTCCCCAGCAAGGATGGGTTGCTATTCGGACTGGTCGAGGATGCCAACCGCGATGACGCTAGCGCTGCTCAGCGACATGTCCTGCGTGTCGCCATCGTCGTTGCTCATCCAGGCCCAGACGCCCGAGCTCACGACCCTGGAGCCCGTATCGTCACTCTGGCAGACCCAGGTATTCGGGCCAGCACCAATATCGCTGATCTCGTGATCATCATTGTCCGGGAACTGTACCTGGAAGCCGGTCAGGAGCACGAAGGCATCGGATAGTTTCACCGATCCCATCGGGATCGTCTGCTGGCCGGCGTCTTGCGCGGTGTATGGCACTACGATGAAGGAGGGCATTTTGTCGGAGCTTGCGACCAGGAACCCCGTTCCCGTCGGGTTCTGCGCCGTGTTGCCCGAATCGTCCGACATATTCGCAGTGACCGTGATGTATCCGTCGGAACCGTTGGCCGTGCTTCCGACCGAAGCATTGACATTCAGGACATGATGATCGGTCTGCGGATAGGCGAGATAAAAGCCGCTCATGCAGGCCTGCAGTATGGAATGGAACGAGTCCGGCAGACTGATCGGCGGACTTTCGTTGTTGGATCCGCTCGCCACGGAGAACGGCGCGGAAAGCAGGTTGGTGGTGGTGGTTGCGCCCGTCCACGCGACGACCACGACGGTCACATAGGATTTGCTGAGGTCGACCGTGTTGCCGCTTGCGTCGCTCAATACGCCGTTCACAGCGACGGAGACCTGTGTGGGTGCTACCTGATTCGACGTGAGGGCGAGGCTGATCTGCTGGACGTGATGATCTTCGCTGAAAGCGAAGTAGAAGGACGAGATGCCGACCGCGAACTGGCTGATCGTGTCAGGGAAAGTGAAGGTATGGTTCTGGATAGGGCTGAGACTCATGGTTTGATAGGTCAGGGGCATCGCTGAAATCCTGGTTTTGAATGGATGGAAGGGGCCAGCCGGCGAGCTGGCGCGGCTTTATTCCTGCGGATCTGACTGGCTGCAGCGGTTGGCGCACCGTGTGGTGCGGTTCGGTTCGTCTGGCGCGTTTGCGCCATTCATGAAACGTGGGTCATTCGGAGTTAATGCGCGTCATAGCCATTTCTCCTCGATGCCAGCGCCATTCGCGGTTGAACGAATGGCTTGATGACTTTGATCGTTTTCACGGCGCGATGCCATTACCCGAAAGGGTAAGGATCGGGCTGATGAGCGTCGCTTTGCTGAGCGCAACGGGCTGATGTGTCCCATTGGAAGACATGTTTCTCATCGGAACACGAGATGTCCGATTTCTCGTTGATCAAAAGGGTGATACCGGAGCGGACAGCCGAGCCAGATCTGTTTCGAGCCGAACTCGGCGTCGCGCACGATCGGGGTATTCTTATCGCCTGACTGTTTCTGGAGAGAGCGAAATCACATCAAAGCCAAGCTCATAAATGAGCTCTGATCAGCGCTGGATCGGTCTATGCTGCCTACCCCAAGCCGATGACGTTAGCTTCCAAAGGGGGGGAAGCTCGGAAAATGGTGGGGTAGTATGAGCGATCACGGCGGCGGCAAGGCGCCCCTCGGCGCCGATCCTGCTATAGAGCGCTTTGACATGCGCTTTTACCGTATCAATGCCGACATCCAGAATGGTTGCGATATCCTCATTGGATTTTCCTTGAACAACCCACGAGGCTACTTCAAGTTGACGCGGGCTCAACCGTGGAAACGCAATGCGCAGTCGATTGATCGGCGTGAGTTTGGCCAGTGTGCGCTCTTGCGCTTGACGATAGCTGCGAATGATATGCGGACGAAAAGCGACCAGCCGATCACGCTCGAGGTCGCTGAAAGCCGCGCGCCCGATCACTCTGAACCCGGCGATGTCGACGACATAATCGTCATGCGCAATGATCATTTTCATGATCCGTCGCGCTCGAGATGGGAGGAAGACCTCTTTTACGATCGGAAGGTTGAGATAGGTCTCGTCATCGAAAAAATCTGATTCCCGCAGCGCCTGGTCGCCATAAAACTCTGGCGTGTTCTGCCAGAAAGGATGGCTGTGCATATGGCGGGCGTAGGCAGCCATGCCCGCTCCTCGCGCAGCGGCATCATCCTCTACCGAAACCAGGGCCCGAAAGTCTTTGCTCTTGTGATGAAACTCCGCATACGTGACGACATCGGCATCGATCAGTCGGGCCACCGTGTCAAAGAGGATTGATGGCAAATTCTGCAGATCTGGTTCGTGTTCGTAGAGACGGATGGTTTCCTCCATGAGGGGTCGGTCCAAGTCATTCAGCTGCGCGATATTCATCCAATCACCTCCCATTGCTGGCGATGAATCCGACGGTGCGTTGGCCCGTATATCCCATTAATCTCAAGTGAGGATTGGAAGTCGATGGGTTGAAAACTGCTCCCACAAATCGTTTTAGTTGAGGTAAATATAATTTCCGATTGTCATAGCCGCCGTTTCATTGAAGGACATTTGTCACTCGGCAGCCAATGAAAGGGATCGCGCAAATTAGGGGGCGGCTGCTTGTATGAGAAGCGTTCGTCCGTACCGATGAACCGATACCACGAATGCTATCGGAATATTCTCGCCGTCAAGGAGCACGGCACACGGCGCCCACAAAACGCCTATGCTTCATGCTGCCAGCTTGCCGCTTGTTGAACAGCAAATCCCTGCCTTCACTTCACAAAGCCTCACGCCCGCCTCCACAGGTTCTACAGGCGCTTGCTTATTTTAAAGACACAAAGGCGTCGAACTTCTTGCGACCCTCAGCGCATGTTACAGAAGTAACAAGAATTTCCAGCTTGAGGCAAATGGTCTTCGTAAAATCGGGTCGTCGGTTCGAAACCTATCAAGAGCGACAAACTACTCGGGATGAACGAGGCAACCGGATTGTTCGTGCGACGTTTTTGACTATTGCGAGAGCCTTGTGACGTAGGCTGCCAGCTCCGCTCTGTTTGAGCAGCCAATCTTCTCAAGGCAACGACTGATGTGCGTGCGCACAGTCGCAAAGCCAATATTAAGAACGCGCCCGATATCCTTATCGGAGCAGCCGCGAGAGACGAGGAGTGCAACGTCGCGCTCGCGTTCGGTGAGCACGGACAGTGTTATGTCCGGGGATGCCGAGAGTGCGCGTGTGAGCAGCGGCGAGAGCACTTTTAGAAGGCCGATTTCCCGATCGGCGAAATCCGGCTGGCGTTTGGTTCGCCAGATGCGTAGATCCGCGAGTTCCCGACCACCGGCCTTGAGGAACAAATTGATTCCGTGGTCTAAGCCGTCCTTCATCAGGAAGTCATTGAAGAACTCGGTCTTACGCAAATCCGATCTGCAAATGACCTCATCCACATATGCTGGGCGCCAGAGGCTGCGCAACTGGCGGGTCATCGGATCGCGATACTGATACCAGCTACGATATGCCTTAATATTGTCCTGGGACTGATTGATGACAAAGGGATCATTATAGGAGTTTGACTTCGGGTTCCATATGAAGGAAGCCAGGACCTCCGACCGCATCAGGCGCAGTATGTCGGGAAAAATCGTTTCCCTAATCTCGACCGATCCAGGGCTGGTTAGCCTGCTGACAATATCGGCGAAGAGGCTCGCCTCTTCGAACGTCAAATCGTAAACAGTGCCGGTCATGATAAGCCCAGTTATTGGCGGGATCGTTGTCCCGACTTGTTCCCTTATGGGGAAGGGAAACAAATAAGATACCAAAAAGCAAGAATATTCAGATGCCGCCCCTGGGATCGGTCGGCCGCTAAGCTTCCGCGGTATGTCCTTTGGACGGCATTTGACCTGTGATCTTACCAACAAAATTGCTGATGGTGGCGAACGCGCATTCTGACTAGCTCTGCGGGTGTTGGAAATTCGTGCGAGCGCTACAATGACATCAAAGGAATTTACGTTGACCGAAGCCGCCGCGGCGCTGGCGCAAGGTACTCTGAGTGCGGAGGAGCTTGTTGCGGAGCTGTTGAAGAGAATGGACGGTCTTCCTGCGATCAACGCCTTTGTGTCCCTTGATGCGGAGATGGTGCTGCGAGACGCGCGCAAGACGGATGCTGATAGGGCAGCCGGTCGCATCCGGGGGCCGCTGCATGGTCTGCCGATCGCCTTCAAAGACAATATCAATGTCAAAGGCTATCCCACGACGGGCGGTACGCCATCGCTTCGCGCCTACTGGCCGACGGAGAATGCGCCCGTCGCGGCCCGTCTTCTGGATGCCGGAGCAATAGCCTTTGGCAAGAATGGAATGCATGAACTTGCCTATGGTGCGACTTCTGACAACATTGCCTTTGGCGCACCGCGAAATCCCTTCGATCAGACGCGCAGCGCCGGTGGCTCGAGCGGCGGTAGCGGGGCTGCCGTGGGTGCCCGACTTGTTCCAGCCTCCATCGGTACCGATACCGGCGGATCGGTTCGCATTCCGGCCGCCTTCTGCGGCACCTGGGGCTATCGCCCGACGACGGGGCGGTGGCCGACGGCAGGTGTCGTGCCGATTTCCACGACGCGCGACACTCCCGGTCCAATTGCGCTCAGTGCCGCAGACATCGTGCTTCTGGACGGTATCGTTACGCGTACGCCAGTAATCAAGGCTTCCACGGCCAAAGGTACTCGGCTCGGAATTCCTCGCAAACATTTCTGGGAGGTGGTCGATCCCGGTGTTGCTGCAGTTTGCATGCAGGCTCTCGACACGCTTGTTTGCGAGGGTGCGGAACTCGTCGAAGTCGATGCGGAGGGCTTGCTCCATCCCTACGCTTTGTCTTCCATGCCGATATCGATCTATGAGGGGAAAGTCGCGTTATCAGCATTTCTGGCCGGTAATAGCATCCCATTGACTTTCGCGGAAGTTGCCGAACAGGCAGCAAGCCACGATGTGCGAGAACTGCTTCTCGCGCAACTCGATCCTGCCACCGCAGTAAGCAGCGAGGCCTATTACGCCGCGACTGCGATACACCTTCCAGCCTTGAAAGCGGCCTATGCCGATCTCTTTCTGTCGAACGGCATCGACGCATTGGCATTTCCCGTTTGCCGCGTGTCAGCGCCTGTTCTCGATCAGTCCGATACAGTGGAAATCGACGGTAGGTTGTTTCCAACGTTTACAGCATTGATACACAATACCGATATCGGCAGCACGGCCAGCCTTCCGGGCATCAGCATTCCTGTCGGCTGCACGCCGGAGGGGTTACCGGTTGGTTTGGGCCTCGACTATCCCTTCGGCAGAGACATTGATTTGCTCGCGCTGTCGCTCGCCATCGGCGATCTGTTTCCGCCTCCGTCGCCAAATCTCGGCTGAAGATGGCAAGGAGCCGTACCGTCGTTCATGAGATCTTGAGCTCTCCAAATTGAGGCAAAAATGGTAGATTTGATCAATTTCGAGGATATGCGGAAACGTGCGCGCCGCCGTCTGCCACCTATGGTTTTCGATTATCTTGAGGGAGGTGCCGGCAGCGAGCGAGGCTTAAGCCGCAATCGAACGGCACTCGACAATGTGCTGTTCAATCCACATCGGTTGGTCGCTGTGGATCGCAGGGATCTGTCGGTCCGTCTGTTCGGCAAAACCTCCGGCATGCCCTTGGCAATCGCGCCGACCGGATTGAATGGCGTCTTATGGCCCGGCGGCGATCTTGCTCTCGCACGTGCCGCGGCCCGATACGATATTCCGTTTTGCCTTTCGACCGCGTCAACATCGACCATTGAAGACGTCGCTCGGGCCACTGATGCGGAAAAGTGGTTTCAGCTCTACGTCCTTAATCGTGAACAGGCACAAGCTTTCGCTCGTCGTGCTCTTAAAGCCGGCTATTCAACTCTCGTGCTTACCGTGGATGTTGCCGTTAATGGGAAAAGAGAGCGTGACCTGCGTTCGGGTTTCAAGGTGCCTTTCAAACTGTCTCCTAAGATAGTCCTCGATGCTGCCATGCACCCGCGCTGGACCCTCGCGCAGCTCAGACACGGCCTGCCGCAACTCGCCAATTTTGCCTCGGCCAATGTCGCGGACATAGCATCCCAATCGGCGCTCATGGCCCGGCAGATGGATGCGGGGTTTGACTGGGCGGCATTTGCGGCCCTTCGTGACCTCTGGCCGCACAAATTGATCGTTAAAGGCGTCATATCGGTCGCGGACGCGCTGCTCCTGGAGAAGGCGGGCGCGGATGCCGTCATCTTTTCCAACCATGGTGGACGACAGCTTGAAGATGTGCCCGCACCGATCGAGTTGTTGCGGCTCGCGCGCGAGACGCTTCGCATTCCGATTTTGATGGACAGCGGCATCCGGTCAGGCTCAGACATAGCCAAGGCCGTCGCTTCCGGAGCAACGTTGACACTTTCAGGCAGGGCGCTTCTTTACGGATTGGCGGCAGCAGGCGAAGCGGGCGTTTGCCAAGTGCTGGAAATGCTCAAGGGCGAATTGGATAACACACTCGCTTTGCTCGGCTGCGCACGCGCCGAAACTCTCTCCTGCGACTATCTCTTTCTAGGCGAGGAGAAAGTGCATCCGCAGAAATGATGATATACTGGGATGAAGCTGCGGTTAGTCTGGATCTGTCTGGGATTTGTTGGAGCAAACTGCCATGAGCCACGATGATCATACCGTGCCTCCCTCGACGCTTGCGCTGCGCATCAAAGCGATCGAGACCTTGATGGTCGAAAAGGGCAAAGTGGATCCAGCGGCGGTGTCGGAAATTGTCGATATCTTCCAGAACAAGCTCGGCCCGCGCATCGGTGCCGGAGTTGTGGCGCGCGCCTGGTCCGATCCGGCGTTCAAGGCGCGCCTACTTGATAACGGAACCGAAGCACTGAAGGAAGTGGGCGTTAGCGGCCTGCAAGGCGAGGCAATGGTCATCCTGGAGAATACACCGGAGGTTCACAACGTGATCGTCTGCACCCTGTGCTCCTGCTATCCGTGGACCGTCCTCGGCCTGCCGCCGACATGGTACAAATCCGCACCTTATCGCAGCCGCATCGTCATCGAGCCACGCTCCGTGCTTGCCGAATTCGGCCTGAAAATTGCCGACGATCGCGAAGTCAGAGTCTACGACAGCAATGCGGAGATCCGCTACATGGTTCTGCCGGAGCGTCCAGCCGGTACGGAGGACTGGAGCGAGGAGAAGCTTGCGTCTCTCGTCACTCGCGACTCAATGATCGGCACCGGCGTCCCGCTGGCGGCTTCGGCAATCTGAGGAGCGCAATGTCATGAGATCGATTGCGGATATGGGCGGAATGCAGGGTTTCGGCCCGGTCGATCGCGCTGACGATGACACGGGGTTCAAGACGGAGTGGGAAGCCAACACCTTTGCGGTCAATCTCCTGTCGCTGGCGGCCGGCTGCTTCAACATCGATGAAAGCCGCTATTCCATGGAGCGGATGCCGCCGGTCGATTATCTGAACACCTCGTACTTCGAGCATTGGCTCTATTCGCTTGAGGATCTCTTGACGACGAAGGGCGTCTTCACGCGTCAGGAATATGAAGCCCGGATCGCCGAGCTTCAGGCAAAGGAGGTTGACAATGCTGCCTAAGGAGATGGTCGCCGTGGCGATCGCCACCGGGGCGCCTACTTTGCGCGCCATTGGGACCCTGCCGAAATTCAGGGTGGGTGACGTCATCAAGACCGCCAACGATAGTGTTTCCACTCATACGCGCCTTCCAGGCTATGCTCGCGACAAGCGCGGGACGATCGTCGCATATGAGGGGGCTCATGTCTTCCCGGATTCCCATTCGATCGGGCTCGGGGAACGTCCCAATCATCTCTATCGCGTCCGCTTCGAAAGCGAAACGCTGTGGGGCAAGGGAAGTGATGGACCGGGAGCCGTCTACCTGAACCTCTGGGAAAGCTATCTGACGGTGGGAGATTTGTCGTGATGCCCCGCAGCCTGACGATTGATGAGCAATGGCTCGATAAAGGACCGGCCTTTTCCGAGCCGTGGCAGGCAGAGGCCTTTGCGCTCACAATGCAATTATCGCGCGCCGGGCATTTCACATGGACGGAGTGGGCCGCGGCTTTCTCAAGCGAAATCGAGACCACGCCCCAAACAGGTGACGAGGACGTCAACACGGCCTATTACCGTCAATGGATGCAGGCGTTGGAAAAGATCGTCGCCGGGCGCGGTCTGATAAGCAGCGGGGAGGTCGAAGAATACGAGGAACATTGGCGACGTTCCTATTTTCATACCGAGCATGGCAAGCCGATCGAGTTCAGTAAGGGGCTCACGCCGATCCCTCCGGGTGCGCTTCAAGACCTTGAACACGCACATGAGCACACGCACCACGGGCATGAACATCATCATTGTCATGCCGGTCACCACGACGCGGATGTCTGCCCGATCGCTGTCAGCCCGGCGCGCCGGCGAACGGCAACCTAGTCTCGCTCTACCAACGACATCCCACTTTTATGCGAGCGGCCGGTTGCGGGGTCGAAGGGCGCCGTTTGGCCTTTTTTGCTTGAATTTGAAACCCGAATGCTGGGAGCCGGAAATCCCAAATTATCCGCAAAACTGTTGATCCCGCACTCTCACGCCCGCCCCTATTGTACTGAAGATCGGTTGCCAGTTTCCGCCTATCGACGGGTCTGCAGCTGCAAAAAGCCGCATTGACGGCAACAAAATCGACAGAGGAAGAACAATGACATTCTCGCGCGACAACATGGGGTTCACTCGCCGTAGCTTCCTGCAGGCCGTAGGAGCCGGTGCCGCCGCCAGTGCGGCAACGTCCGTTCTGCCGGCTCCGGCTATCGCGGCCAGCCCGACGATCAAGATCGGCTATGTCAGCTCGAAGACTGGTGCGCTTGCGCCGTTCGCCGAGGCTGACCCTTTCATCCTCGGCAAGGTGCGCGAGGTGTTGAAGGATGGGCTTGTCAACAATGGCAAGACGTACAAGGTCGAGGTCATCGACATCGATGACCAGTCGAACTCCGACCGCGCCGCCACTTCGGCAAGCCAGTTGATCAACAACAATGGCGTCAATCTCATCCTGGCGCAGGGTGCGTTGACCAACGTTCCGGTCGCATCGCAATGCGAGACGGCGGGTATTCCGAGCATCACCACCATGGATCCATGGCAGGGCTGGATGTTCCCACTCAAGGGCAAGCCGGATGTTGGGTTCAAGTATGTGAACCATTTCTTCTGGGGTATCGAGGACATCATCTCGACCTTCATCGGTATGTGGGATGCTCAGACCACCAACAAGAAGGTGGGCACGGTCTGGTCAAACGACCCGCCCGGCAAGGTCTTCGGCAATGCCGAAATCGGTTTCCCTGCATCTTTGGGCAAGGGCGGGTACTCAATTGTCGACGTCGGCGAGTTCCAGCCGGGCGCAGACGATTTCTCGCGCCAAATCGTCGCCTTCCGCGATGCCGGCTGCGATATCGTGACGGGTCTCTTCTCTCCACCGGAATGGGCCGTGTTCTGGCGTCAGGCGCAGCAGCTCGGCTTCAAGCCAAAGATCGCAACGCCGGCCAAGGCGCTGCTCTTCCCGTCCGGTATCGAGGCGCTCGGCAAGGGCGGTGACGGTATGTCGACCGAAATCTGGTGGACGCCAGGCTATCCCTTCAAGTCGACATTGACGGGTCAGTCCTGCGGCGAGATCGCAGCAGAATACTCCAAGTCAACTGGAAAGCGCTGGACGCAGCCCATCGGTGTCGTCCATGCCCTTTGGGAACTGGGCATCAACGCGCTGAAGAACACAACCGATCCGACCGATCCGGACGCCATCCAGGCAGTCATCAAGTCGACCAGGATGACGACTGTTGTCGGCGATATCGACTGGGCCGGAAGCCCAATCAAGAATGTTGCCAAGCTGAAGATCGCTGGCGGCCAATGGCGTCTTCAGCCGGATGGTACCTATGACCTGAAGGTGACCTACAACAAGAATGCTCCTGAAGTTCCAATTCAGGCCGACTTCACGATGGACTTGGCCAGGAAGGCTGGATGATGCCGGCGACTGATACAACCAGGTCGCTCATTGTCGAAAATGTCGTGAAGTCCTATGGCGGACCGATCGTCCTGGACGGTGTCAGCATCGAAGTTGATCATGGGAAAATTCTCGGAATCATCGGCCCGAACGGCTCCGGTAAGACGACCCTGTTCAGTGTGATTTCGGGAGCCTTCGCGCCCTCGTCCGGCAAAGTATTCCTTGCCGGGCGGGACGTGACCTCGCTTGGCGCTTCGGCGCGCGCCGTTGCCGGCATCGGTCGGACGTTCCAGGTCCCGCAAACCTTCTCACACATGTCGGTCTACGAAAATGCGCTCGTCGCCGCCGCATTTGCGGGCGCGCTCAAGGGGCGCGAGGCGGAAGAGGCGGCGTTGCAGGCGTTGGAAATCTGCGGGCTCAAGAGCCGCGGCGATCTGATTGCCGGCGGGCTCCCGCTGCTTGATCGCAAACGGCTGGAGCTTGCGCGGGCGCTGGCGAGCAAACCCTCGGTCCTCCTTCTCGACGAAATCGCCGGTGGGTTGACGGACGACGAGGCCGCCGGCGTTGCGACCATCGTCAAGGGGCTTGCGGCAAACGGCCTTGCGATCATCTGGATCGAACATCTCGTTCACGTCCTCACCCATGCCGCCGACGAGCTCGCAGTCCTTGGTGAAGGACGCATCATCGCGCGAGGCGAACCGCATGAGACGATGCGGATGCCCAAGGTGCGGCAGATCTATCTCGGCATGGAGCCTGACATTGATGATATCGATCGCTGACTTGCGGGCTGCCTATGGTCCGCTGCCGGTCCTGTTCGGCTTCGACCTCAATGTGGCGCGGGGCGAGACGCTCGCGCTCATCGGAGCGAACGGTGCCGGCAAGACCACGACCTTTGCCGTGATGACCGGCCGGTTGAAGCCGCAGACGGGCAGCGTCTCGGTCAATGGCCGCGACATTGCCGGTCTCACCCCGATGGAGATCGTCGCTCATGGGCTGGCGCTGGTGCCCGAGGGGCGGCAGCTCTTCCCGAGCCTCACGGTGGAGGAGAATTTGCTTGTCGGCGCGCATTCACGCCGGTCGGGCGGGTGGAACATCGAACGCGTCTACGAGATCTTTCCGACGGTCGCGGAATTCCGCCACCGTGCGTCCATGGCGCTTTCGGGCGGACAGCAGCAGCTCGTCGCCATCGGCCGCGCGCTCATGTCCAATCCTGACGTTCTGCTCTGCGACGAACTCTCGCTCGGTCTCTCGCCGGCTGCCGTCGATATCGTCTATTCGGCGCTCCAGAAGCTGCGAGGCGAGGGGCTGACGACGGTGATCGTTGAGCAGGACATTGCCCGCGCGCTCTCCGCCTCGGATCGTTTCGCCTGCATGCGCCATGGTCAGATCGTGCTTTCGGGCGCATCCAACTCGGCGGATAGGGCGGAAATCTCGAACGCTTATTTCGGGATGCACTGATATGCTGGAAACACTCATCAACGGCGCGTTGGTCGGCGCACTTTACGGTCTTTACGGTCTTGGACTGTCGCTCTGCCTCGGTCTCATGCGGCAGATCAACCTGGCACATGGCGACTTCATCGTCTTCTCGGCCTTTCTGGCCTTGCAGCTCATGACGCATCTCGGCATCCATCCGCTGCTGGCACTGCCCATCGTGGTGCCGGTCATGTTCGTGATCGGATGGCTCTTGCAGCGCTTCGTCATCGAGCGAACGTTGGGGCGTGGGGAGATGCCGCCCATTCTCGTGACCTTCGGTCTGTCGGTCATTCTGCAGAACGTTATGTTGCAACTTTTCAGCGCCGATACGAAGAGTCTCGATCCCGGCCCGCTCGGAACGGCTGCCATCAATATCGGCTCGGTGGCCATCGGTGTCCTGCCGCTTCTTACGCTGGCGGTAGCGGTCGGGATTTTTGCACTCACCGCTGCCGTCTTTGGCCGCACGCGCTTTGGCCGCGCGGTCCGGGCGACCTCGGACAATGAAGCGGTCGCGCAACTGATGGGCATCGGGACACGTCGCGTCTTTGCCAATGCCATGGGCTTTGCGCTGGCGATTTCCGCCGTTGCCGCGATCTTCTATGGAATGCGCGGCACGTTCGACCCGTCTACAGGGCCGGAGCGGATGCTTTTCGCCTTCGAGGCAGTGATCCTCGGCGGGCTCGGCTCGATCTGGGGAACGCTCGCCGGTGGCATCATTCTCGGCATCGCCCAGGCGGCCGGCACGTTCATCGTCCCAAGCCTGGGGCCGCTTGTTGGCCACGTCGTCTTTCTCCTCGGCCTGCTGCTGATGCCGGGCGGTCTCTTTACCAAAAGGATACGTGCATGACGCTCGCCTCGCCTTTCGCCCGGTCGCTCGTCACAGTCGGGTTGATCGCTGCCGTCCTGATTGTCGTTCCGTTTGTCGGCTCGCGCTATACCGTGCTGCTGACGACTGAAATCGCGGCGGTGCTGTCGATTGCCCTGATGTGGAACCTACTCGCCGGTTTCGGCGGCATCGTCTTCATGGGCTTCCAGGTCTTCATCGGCATCGGCGGCTACACGCTCTTCATGGTCGCCAACGGTCTCGGCCTGCCGCCCTTTCCCTTCGTCGTCGTTTCGGGGCTGGTCTGCGCAACCTTTGCACTGCTGATCACGCCGATCCTGTTTCGCCTCTCCGGTGCGCAGCTTGCCATCGGTTCGTGGGTGATTTCCGAGGTCGTTCGGCTGATCGTCTATCATACCGCCGTGCTCGGCGGCGGCGGTGGTGTCGCGCTGACGGCGGTGCGCGGTATCGACCGTTCTGTCCGGCTTTTTGCCACCTATGGGACGGCAGCCATTGTTCTGCTCATTGCGCTTCTGACCTGCGTCGGTCTCATGCGCGGTCGCTTCGGGCTGGCCCTACGCGCTATGAAAGACAGCTCACTCGCGGCTGAAGCAATGGGCGTGACCATCCGCAAGACGCAGACATACGTGCTTCTGATCGCCGCGGCGATCGGTGGTGCGGCCGGGGCCTGCTATTACATGGTCGCCCTGCAGGTGAGCCCGACGGCGGGCTTTTCGATGAACTGGATGGCGATCATCCTCTTCGCCGTCATTCTCGGCGGTATAGGGACGCTCGAAGGACCGATTGTCGGTGTGGCGATCTATTTCCTGCTCCGCGAAACCATGGGCAATATCGGCTCGTTTTATTTCATCATCCTGGGCCTGCTGGCGATCGGCGTCACGCTGTTCGTTCCGGGCGGAGCCTGGGGGCTCCTGAAATCGGTCATCAGGATCGATTTGCTGCCGATCCGCCGCACAATGAGGGAAGCAGGCCAGAGCGCGTAAGCCGGACAAGGGGCAGAAGGAAATGATGGCCACTGCCCACAGATGATACGCTTGCCAGGGCGCCCTGTATCGAATTACGAATCCATTCCCAGGATCAATCCAGTTGCGGATTCGCTATTCCAATCAGGTTCTATTTCAAGAACAGAAATGCAAGTCCAGGTCTCGCAACAAGCCTCCGCCCGAGATGTCTCAGGCGACCGGGCCGGAATTGTCAAAGATGGTCAGCAGATTGGCAAACGTCGTCGTCACAGGTGTTGCAACGTTGAGCGTCTTGCCGGCCCTGCTGACGGCCCCGGTGATCGTGGAGATTTCCATACGCCGGCCGGCAAGTCGATCCTGCAACATCGAAGGTTGGTGCTGCCGGTGATTGGCAAAGGCATGTTCCAACGACTGGCGAACGTAGTTGGCATCAACGGCTAGGCCGCGTGCCTTCGCAACCGCGACAACCTCATCGACGATCGCGAAAGCGATGTCGCGGGCCTCCTGCCGGTCGCCCATTTCGCCGACCGTCAATCCCGTGACTGCTGCCAGTGAATTGAGTGCTGAATTGAAGGCGAGCTTCTCCCAGATACTCACTTCGACACCTGGGTCCAGCTTGCAGTTGAGGCCCGCCTCGTCCAAGGCGCGGCTGATCGCTTCCAGTCTTGCGGAGGCCTGACCGTTCGCTGCCCATACCTTGATCTCGCCTTCACCGGGAACAGTGATCAGGCCGGGTTCGATCAGCGTCGAGGGCCAGTTGGTCATGCCCATGACGATGCGATCTCGTGCCAGGAAGGCCTCGATCGCCCCGACATTGCCGATGCCGTTTTGAACGGTGAGCACCCAGGTCTGCGGGCCGAGGAGGTGTTTCGCCGCTTCCATCGCGGCGGTCGTGTACATGCCCTTGGTGAATACGATCAACAGTTCGAAGGCCTCAGCATAATGATCCGCCGGAGCGATCGGCAGGCTATAGGCCTTCTCGCCAAAGAGGCCGGCCATCCGAAGCCCCTTCTCTTCGATGGCGTCGATCATGACGCCGGAGACTTCGATCAAGGAGACCTCGTTGCCCCTCTCGGCCAAGCGTCCGGCAAAAAGGCTCCCCATGGCTCCAGCCCCGATTACGGCTATCTTCACGCATTTCCTCCCGTGGTTTTCGGCTTTCCATCCTCAGCCGCATTTGGTCGCGCAATGCTCACATCAAGATAGTTTGATGTCAAATATTTTGATGTCAAACTATCTTGCGGGGTTGATGCAGGTTGGATAAGCTTCAGGCGTAGAGGAGGCAGGGCGAACAAGCACAGCGTAATGACTGGCGTATCTGCACAGAGCAACGTGGCGGTTTACAACCGACGCGACCTTGCCGTCCGAGGAGGAGGATCATGGATAACATTCAGCTTTTGATCGACAATGAAGACCGCGCAGCACTTTCGGGCGGGGTATATGAGCGCATCGATCCCGTGACCGGAGAGATCGCGACCAAGGCGGCCGCCGGCCAGGCGGACGACGCCCATGCCGCGGCTGCTGCCGCCGCCGCGGCCTTCGCTCAATGGTCAACATCGGGGCCGGGCGAACGCCGCAAGCTGCTCTTGAAGGCGGCCGACATCATGGATTCCAAAGCGGGCGAATTCATCCGCCTGATGACCGCCGAAACGGGTGCGACCGCGCCCTGGGGCGGGTTCAACACCATGTTCGCCGCCAATATCCTGCGCGAGGCCGCAGCGATGACGACACAGATTTCCGGCGAGATCATCCCGTCCGACAAACCCGGCACCCTTGCGATGGGCATCCGCCAGCCAGCCGGTGTCTGCGTTGGCATCGCGCCCTGGAATGCTCCCGTCATCCTCGGCACGCGTGCACTCGCCATGCCGCTTGCCTGTGGCAACACCGTCATCCTGAAAGCCTCCGAAATGTGCCCCGGTACCCATCGGCTCATTGGCCAGGTATTGCGCGAAGCGGGCTTTCCTAACGGCGTCGTCAACGTCGTCACCAACGCGCCGGCCGATGCGGCCAAGGTCGTTGAGACACTGGTCGCCCATCCGGCCGTCAAGCGCATCAACTTCACGGGTTCTACCCGCGTCGGCAAAATCATCGCCAAGCTTGCGGCCGAGCATCTCAAGCCGGTTCTGCTCGAGCTCGGCGGCAAGGCGCCCTTCCTCGTTCTCGATGACGCCGATCTCGATGCGGCGGTCAACGCCGCCGCTTTCGGCGCCTACATGAACCAGGGCCAGATCTGCATGTCGACGGAGCGCATCATTGTCGATGCGAAGATCGCAGATGCTTTCGTTGAAAAACTGGCGGCCAAGGCGAAGGCGCTTCCGGCCGGCGATCCGCGCGGTCACGTCGTTCTGGGCTCACTCGTCACGCCCGAGGCAGCCGAGCGAGTGCAGGAAATGGTCGATGATGCTATCGCAAAAGGCGCGGCACTCGTTGCCGGTGGTACGCATGATGGTTCCATCATGGCGGCGACGCTCGTCGATCACGTCACGCCCGACATGCGCATCTATTCCGAAGAATCCTTCGGCCCGGCCAAAAGCGTCATCCGTGTGAATGGCGATGAAGAGGCGATCCGCGTCGCGAATGATACGGAATACGGCTTATCATCCGCCGTCTTCAGCCGGAATGTCGAGCGCGCCATGGCCGTTGCCCGCCGAATTGAAAGCGGGATTTGCCACATAAACGGCCCGACCGTGCATGACGAGGCCCAAATGCCGTTTGGTGGGGTCAAGGCTTCAGGTTACGGCCGCTTCGGCGGACGTGCAGCGATTGCCGAATTCACCGATCTGCGTTGGATCACGGTGGAAGACGCACAACAGCATTACCCGTTTTGAAGCCACAACGGAGAGCGATCGTGACAGTATCAGCCAAAACAGCCGAAGATTCGCCGAGCGAAAACGAAAGCGACGTTCTCATCCCGACGGCATTTAGGGACGTCGTCGGTTATCACCTTCGCGTGGCCCAGGAAGTTTCTTTCCAGGCATTCAGCGCGATGCTTGAAAAGAGCGACCTGAAGCCTGGCTGGTATTCGATCCTGACGATCCTCTCCGAATATGACGAGTTGACCCCTTCGGAATTGAGCAGGGTCTGCGGTCGCGACCGCTCGACCTTGACCTCGACGCTGAAGGGGCTTGCCATTCGCGGCCTGATCGAACGGCGACAAAACCCGAACGATCAGCGCAGCTACAGTGTCAGCCTCACAGACGAAGGTCGTAAAATGCATAAGCGGCTGCATGCCGTCGCACGCGAGCATGACCGCCGCCTCGATGAGATCGTCGGGAAGGACAAGGAAGCCCTGATCGCGATCCTGGCAAGGATTGTCGGCGCGCTGGGCAAAGGCTGAGGTCGCTCGCAGCGTCGCTGGCGATTGGAAGACATTTCGAACCCCGGGATTTCCCGCGCAATTCGGCTTTGAGGAGAGCCGGAAACGGTTGCGGCTTGCCTGCAGCCTTCAACAAGGAGGAAGACATGTTCGACAGAATTCTGAAAAGCGGTCTCATAATTGCCGCGATGGGGCTTGGATCGATTTTTGGCGCCGCCGTCTCGCCAACGGCGGCCGCAGACAATCCGATCAACCTGAAGATTTCGCTCTGGGTGCCGCCGACGCATCCACTCGTGAAATCCGCGCAGGATTGGGCCGACAGCATCGCCAAGGATTCCGGTGGCACGATTACCGCCTCGATCTTTCCGGCCGAGCAGCTTGGCAAGGCATTCGACCATTATGACATGGTGCGGGATGGTATTGCCGATGTCGGTTATGTCAGCCCCGGCTATCAGCCGGGCCGGTTCCCGCTGATCAATGCTGCCCAGCTTCCCTTCACAATCGCGAATGCTGAGGGCGGCACGGCCGCGGTCGATAGCTGGTATCGCAAATATGCCGACAAGGAGATGGCGGATACGCATTTCTGCCTCGCCTTCGTGCATGATCCGGGCAGCCTGCACTCGGTCAAGAAGATCGTTCTACCCAGCGACCTGAAGGGTCTGAAAGTCCGCCCCGCGCAACAGACCATAGGCGAAATGGTGACGCTTCTCGGCGGCACCAATATTCAGGCCTCCGCGCCGGAATCACGTGACGCGCTGGAGCGCGGCATTGCCGACGCCATCACGTTCCCATGGAACTCAGTCTTCCTGTTCGGCATCGACAAGGTGACGAGATACACGCTCGACGTCCCGCTTTATACGACCGCCTACACCTGGTCGATGAACAAAGATGTCTACGACAACGCCTCGCCCGAGCAGAAGAAAGTATTCGACGCCCATTGCAACACGGAATGGGCCGTAAAGCTCTCCTCCGCTTGGACCGCGTTTGAGCATGCCGGCCGCGCACGCATGAAGGCGGCTTCCGGCCATGAAGTCGTGGAACTGACGCCGGAGCAGATCGACTTGTGGCGCAAGGCCGTGGCTCCGCTGCAGAGCAGCTGGGAAAAGCAGGTTACCGCGAAGGGGGGCGACCCTAAGCAAGTACTCGATGATCTGAAGAAAAGCCTTTCCAACAACAATGCCGCCTTCTGATGCTGGTTTGGCCGGTCCCGTCCGGGGCCGGTCCATCGCTCAGGGCAAATGGGAGGAAGCCATGACGCCTGAAATAACAGAAGGCCAAACGCCTGCCATCCAGGCGCCGCAAAACGGCATGGATCGTTTCATCGCCGGGATTGAATGGATCGCCGCCGGATTTGTCGGACTTGTCGCCGCGGACATCTTCATTTCGGTCATGCTGCGCTATTTCTTTTCCTATTCGATTCCAGATGGTTATGACTTCGGACGCCTGTTCCTGGGTATCCTCATCTTTTGGGGGATTGCCGCCACCAGCTATCGGGGCGCGCATATCACGGTCGATCTCGTCTGGGAAAATGTCAGCCTGAAATACAAACGGGCGATCGACATCTTCGCCACACTCGTCCTGCTCCTCGTCGTAACGGTGCAAACCATCATGCTGTTCGACAAGGTCGTCCAGACCCGCGCGCAGCATGTCCTGACCTACGATCTGCAGCTCCCCACCTGGCCCTTCTTTCTCGTTGCCTGGCTTGGCGACGTCGCCGCCGTGCTGCTGATTGCCGTGCGCACGTTCCGCCTCGTCTTTTACCCGCACCGCGTGAATGAAGAGCACGTCAACGATCCGGTGGAATAAGCTTATGACACAGAACCTTGTCGCCGTTTCCGGATTTGTCGTTCTCTTCGCGCTGATGCTGCTACGCGTTCCCGTCGGCATGGCCATGGGCCTTGTCGGTGTAGCGGGCTTCGGCCTTCTCGCCGGATTCGGCCCGGCGCTGAAGCTGATCGGTCAGACGTCGATGCGCACCGTCACCGACTACACCTTCGGCGTCATCCCCATGTTCCTGCTGATGGGGGCGTTCGTTTCGAATTCCGGCATGAGCCGGGAACTGTTCCGCGCCGCCAACACGCTCATTGGCCATCTGAAAGGTGGCCTGGGACTGGCCACGATCCTTGCCTGCGGTGGCTTTGCCGCCATTTCCGGCTCATCGGTTGCCACCGCTGCAACCTTCTCCACCGTCGCCTATCCCGAGATGCGGCGGCTGAAATATCCGGACTCCTTCGCCGCGGGGACGATCGCAGCCGGCGGGACGCTCGGCGCGATGTTTCCGCCTTCGACGGTGCTCGTCGTCTACGGAATCATCACCGAGCAGGATATCAGCAAGCTGTTCATGGCGGGCCTGATTCCGGGAATAATCGCCGTCCTCATGTATATGACGACCATCGTCATTTTAGGCGCTGTACGTCCCAACCTGCTGCCGGCGGCGGCCAAAAGCTCGTGGAGCGAGCGCCTCCAGGCGATCAAGGACATCTGGGCACCGCTCGCTCTTTTCCTGTTCGTGATCGGCGGTCTCTATGGCGGTCTCTTCACACCCACAGAGGCCGGTGGCGTCGGTGCTGGCGGTGCGTTCATCATCGGGGTTCTCCGCCGCAAGCTCGGGCGGCGCCAGATCCTGACGTCGCTTTTGCAGGCGACGCGCACGGCCGCAGCCGTTTTCACCGTCCTCATCGGTGCATTGATCTTCGGCTATTTCCTTACGATTACCGGTACGCCACAGAAGGTAACGGCATTCCTGACCGGGCTTGGCTTGAATCCCTATGGCGTACTCTTGCTGATCCTGTTGATGTACATCGTCCTTGGCTGCCTTATGGATGCCATGGCGATGATCATCCTGACGGTTCCGATCGTCTATCCGGTCATTCTGTCGCTCGGGTTCGATCCGATCTGGTTTGCTGTCATTATTGTCATGACCGTGGAACTCGGGCTCATTCATCCGCCGGTGGGCATGAATGTCTTCGTCATCAAGAGCGTCGTGCCGGAGCTAAGCTTCTCGAAAATCTTCAAAGGCGTTGCTCCCTTCATCGTCACCGATCTCGTCCGGTTGGCGCTCCTCATTGCCTTCCCGATCCTTGCGACCTGGCTTCCCAGCCACCTCTAACATACTGAAAGCGAGTAACATTCATGACGGACGAAAAGGCTCCAACGATAACGGCCGGCGGCGCTTTGCTTGCGCGCCTGAAGGCGGTGGGCGTCGATTACATTTTCGCCAATTCCGGAACGGATTTCCCGCCGATCATCGAGGGTCTGGCAGAAGCTTCGGCCAAGCAGATCCCGCTACCGAAGGCCATCGTCATCCCGCATGAAAACGCGGCCATGGGCATGGCGCACGGCTACTATCTGGCGACGGGACGCGCACAGGCAGTCATGGCGCATACCAATGTCGGCCTTGCCAATTGCGTTATTGGTGCGATCAACGCGGCGACCGAGCATGTTCCCATGCTCGTCTTTTCCGGCCGCACGCCCGTCGTCGAAAAGGGTCGTCTCGGCGCCCGGACGGTACCGATCGGCTGGGGTCAGGAAATGCGTGACCAGGCCGCCATGATCCGCGAATCGGTCAAATGGGACTACGAGCTGAAATTTCCCGAACAGGCCGTCGACATCGTCGACCGGGCCTTTGCCATCGCCAATTCCACCCCACGTGGGCCGGTTTATCTGAGCCTGCCGCGCGAAGTTCTCTGTGAGCCTTGCCCGTCGGACGAGCTCGAAGGCCGGGCGACGATTGCGGCCGCGAGCGCTGGGCCGCGCCGCGCCGATATCGACGCAGCCGCGAAACTGCTGAGCGAAGCCAAGGCCCCCTTGATCATCGCACAGCGCGGTGCAGGCTCGGCGGAAGGTTTCGAGACCCTATCGCGCCTCGCCGAGGAGTGGGGTATTCCGATTTGCCAATATTGGGCGATCCAACTTGCCGCACCGACCGACCATCCTATGGCCGTGGGCGGCGATCCGGCCGAATGGCTTGCCAAGGCCGATCTCGTGCTGGTGATCGACAGCCTTGCGCCATGGTCGCCGGACATTCATTCGCTCGAGCCGGACTGCAAGGTCGTTCATATCGGGCAAGACCCGCTTTATTCACGCTTCCCGGTGCGCAACTTTCCCTGTGACCTCGCCCTTGTTGGCGACACGGCCGAGGTGATCGTCGAACTTGCCGCTGCTGCTTCGATGTTGCTGCCGACAACGGTAAAATCGCGCGATGCGCGGCGTGCCGAGGTCGCAGGTGCTGCGGCGGAGCGGCGCGCTATCGTTCTGGAGCGTGCGGAAGCAGGCCGAGGTCCGGTCATGTCCAAAGGCTTCGTCAGCGCCTGCCTCTCCAAGGCGATCGAGGGTAGGGACGCCGCTATCCTGTCCGAACTCGGCGCGCCGCTGGAGGAGCTGACCCTGCAAGCACCCGACACCTGGTATCAGGAACCTCATTCGGGCGGGCTCGGCTGGTGTTTCCCGGCAGCGCTGGGCATGAAGCTAGCGCGGCAGGACAGGCTGATCATCGCCACGATGGGCGATGGCTCCTACATGTTCTCCAACCCCGTTGCCTGCCACCAGATTGCGGAAGCGGCCGGCATTCCGCTTCTCATCCTCGTCTTGAACAATTCCGAGTGGGGCGCGGTACGCCAATCGGTGCTCGGCATCTATCCGGACGGGTATGCGGCAAAGTCGAACGCCATGCCGCTCGTCTCGCTCTCGCCGTCGCCGGATTTCACGCAGGTCGCCGCCGCAAGCCGCGCCTGGACGGCAAAGGTGGCGGAAGCTGACGATCTGCTGCCAACGCTGAAAGCGGCCATCGAGCAGGTCATGGTGAATAAAAGACAGGCTCTGGTGGAAATCAGGATCGCGTCATGACGATCAATAGGGCCGTTCGTGTATATACGCGGACGGCCCTGTCGGAAAATACCGAGCCCCCGAAAAGAGGAGCCATGATGATTTTGCAAGTATATACCTCGGGTGACCTCATGATTGAGGTATGGCTACGGCACCTCAACCCTCGCAAAAGTGCTGCTAACCAAGCCCCAGCGCAATAGTTCTGGCCGCAATTCAGAAGAAGGTAGCGCGATCGGCAATCTTCGCGTCGCCGCTTCATATTCATTCAAGAGCGTAGAAAGAGCCGCAGATCGCTGAAGTGTTTGACGGCTTCCCTTGAGTGAAAGACTGCGCCGAGATGTTGGACATGAAGTCGTTCTTGTCGGTTGATATCTCCCAAACGGCGGCAAGGTAGGCGCTCAGAACGCAAGCACGATCATCGCGACATTCCCGGCGATCTGCTGGGAAGTTGCGAGCCGCATGCGTGTCATCATCACTCGACGCCGCCGCTTTATTATTGGCAGCATATCGGGCATTGAACAGGTCATCGAGGTGCGAGAGGAGACCATTTGTCGAATGGCTCGACTTAACGGAGGTTGTTTGAGGGCGAGTGTTCAGCCGTGACGTGCGTTGGTGACGGTATGCGGATCGCCCCCTGCTGGCGCTATAGGCCGGCTGATTTATCCGTCCAAGACGGCGGCGCCCCCAGCAAATTTCCAAACGCTCCTGCCAACCCGGTTCCTTTACCGAAAGCAGTACATGCCGAATATTTTGGTGTGCCGCCGAGCCGCGAGCTTAATTTCTGAGGCGAGGGAATGGAGAGGTTGAGGCCTTGAGGCTTTTTTCCCTTGGATAGCAGCTGGGCGAACTGGTCGGAGAAGGATGATGCCAGACCATAAGCATCGCCAATCTCGGATATTCGAGGGCTGTTTGTTATCGAATTAGCGCCACGCGACCAGATAATAGCGGCTCGTTGTGTGCCGTTAGAGTCGATCGCTTCCGCTTCGACCGCAAGCCCGCCCAGCCCGATTGGAAGACGCGGAACACCCACTGGGAGAACTACCGAACTCCCCAAGGTTACTGCTTCCGATACGCCGGCGGCGACTTTCTGCGTCGGTACGATGTCCGTGATGACAGCTTGGATGTTCAAATCTGCTCCTTTTTCGGGGCTGACAACACGGAACTTGTCGCTCAAATCGATGCACAACGTCCGGTCGAGAACATTCGCGACGAGTTCGCCATTTTTTTCGTCGCGGAGTTTCGTATAGACTTGCGGCGATAGTCTGGTTGGAGAAATGCTGACGGTCTTGGCGGCTAGCAGAACCTGCGAGTCGGCAAAGCTTCGGGATTTGCTTAGAACTCCTTCGACAGAGCCAAGTTGATCGTAGGATTTGAGCGTACCTGACTTCGTCAATGGCACCGAGCTGCAGCTCGCTAAAATCATCGTCACAAGAAGCGGTGCCATATTATAAAACCGGAAGCGGTGGGTGGCCCAGCTGATTTCACGACCCAAAGAGGATAGTGGCGAAATTTTCGTCATAGAGAAACAATCCTGTTTCAATTCGGATTACGGTAGGGAAAGTGAGGTAAAGCGTCGATTGCCTGGCGTTTCGTGGATCTAAGCCTGATGCTCAGCTTGAAGATCCTCCTCTGGGCGAGGCCGGGCCGCTTCCTTTGCGAGCAGAAGGGACATGATCGCTGGCAACAGCGTCAACGTCAGGATCGTTGCAACGGCTAACCCTCCGATAATTGCAAAGGCCATCGGTCCCCAAAAGATTTCCGTCGCGATCGGGATCATGCCGAGAATCGCAGCGCATGCAGTCAAGAGGATCGGGCGGGCACGATGAAGAGAGGCTGAAATGATCGCCTTGCGGGGAGCCAGGCCGTTTGCAACATTCTGGTCAATCTCCTGGATCAGCAAGACCGCGTTTCGAATGATCATGCCCGATAGGGCGATGACGCCGAGCTGCGCGACAAAACCCATGGGCGTGCCCGTGGGCAACATGGCTGCGACCACGCCGATCAGTCCGAACGGCGCCATCAGCAGTGCGACCGCCATTCGAGAGAAGCTCTGCAACTGGACGATCAGAAGAAATGCAATGACGAACAACATCATCGGTATGATGGCGAGGATCGATGAGTTGCCTTTCTCGGACTCTTCCGTGATGCCGCCTGCGGTAATGGAATAGCCCATGGGAAGATCGGAGCGCAAAGCATCAAGCTGCTGGTCGACCTTGGCGGCAACCGTCGCCGCTTGGGCCGTCTTGTCGACATCAGCCTGCACGACGATCATCGGTTGGCCCTGGCGCCGCCAGATGATTGGATCTTCCATGCCATCGGCAATCGTTGCCACTTGGCGCAGCGGCACATAGCCGCCATCGCTGGCTCGTAGTTGCAGATTGCCAATATCGGCAACCGATTTGCGCTCGGCATCGGCACCTTTGACCAAGACATCGACCAGCTTGTCCTTGTCCCTTACGGTCGTCACCTTTGACCCTGAATAGGTTGCCGCGACCTCGCCTGCGATCGATTCCGAGCTCATCCCCAAGGC
Source organism: Martinezella tropici (assembly GCF_003287875.1). Classification (GTDB taxonomy): domain Bacteria; phylum Pseudomonadota; class Alphaproteobacteria; order Rhizobiales; family Rhizobiaceae; genus Rhizobium; species Rhizobium tropici_C. Next base: position 51,846 of record NZ_QMKK01000058.1, on the reverse strand, counting down.
ACGCGCCTGAACTTGGTTGACGTCGATCGTCACCGTTTTCTGCGGTTCGCCGGCGGTGAGATTGATGTCGCGCGTCATGGGATGCTGGGCTACGATCGTCGCGACTTTTGCCGAGAGACGTCGGACCTGCTCGTAATCTGGACCCGAAACTCTGAACTTCAACGGCCATCCCACCGGCGGACCCAGCTCGAGTGGGGAAACGCGCGTCACGAGATCAGAGAAGCGGTGGGAGAGAACTGTCTCGATATGGCGGCGTACAGCCTCTCTTTTTTCGACGCTTTTGGCGACGACTACCGTTTCAGTGACATTATCGTTATCGAGTTGGAGATCCATAGGTAGATAGAAACGAATGGAGCCCGAACCGACATAGGTTGTGAAGTGATCGATGTTGCGATCTGCTTTCAGAATGGCTTCAAGCTCGCGGGCGCGGCTGTCGGTTGCTTCACGCGACGCATTCTGAGGCAAGGTCAGGCTGACGAGCAGTTCCGGCCTGTCGGACGATGGGAAGAATTGCTGTTCCAGCTGACCTGCGCCGGCGACTGATAGTGCAAGTGCCGTCGACGCGCTGACGATTGTGATGATCCGATGCCTTATCGTCCATTTGACCACCTTATGGAAGATGATCGCCGTCGGGCTGATCTTATCGTGAGCGTGGGCGATTTTGCGCGGCAATATCCATGTGCCGAGGATGGGCGAGAACAAGACCGCGACCATCCACGAGGACAGAAGTGCGATCAGCACCACCATGAACAGGGAAAACGTATATTCCCCGGCGCTTGATGCTGCGAACCCGATCGGAAGAAAGCCTGCAATCATGACGAGTGTGCCTGTCAGCATGGGAAAGGCGGTCGTCTCATAAGCATGCGTTGCGGCGGCCGTTCGGGATTTGCCCTTTTCGAGGCAGGAGATCATGCTTTCCACTGTTATCATAGCGTCGTCGACCAACAGCCCCAAAGCGATGATCAAGGCGCCGAGCGAGATGCGCTGCAGGCCGATGCCGGTCATCTCCATGCCGACGAAGGTAAGTGCGAGCACGAGTGGAATAGATGCCGTGATCACAAGGCCGGCACGCCAGCCCAGCGATAGGAACGATACACCGAGCACGATGACGATGGCTTCGATGAGGACTTTCATGAAGCCATTGACGGCGTCCTGAACAACTGTCGATTGGTCCGCTACCTTATTCATTTCGATGCCATAAGGAAGCTTGGCGGCAATCGCATCCATATGCTCATTCAACGCCTTGCCGAATTCGAGGAGGTTTCCGTCCTTGGCCATCGACACCGCAAGCGCGATCGTTTCCTTGCCATTGACACGCACGGCTGCGGCTGCTGGATCCGCGATTCTGCGTGAGATGTCAGCAATCGAGTCCAGGCGAAAATAGCGGCCACCGAGTTTTAGCGTCACATCCCTCAAATTGTCCTCGGAGGCAAATGCGCCACTAACCCGGACGGAGATCTTTTCTTCACTGGTTTCGATGGTGCCCACCGGGTTGACGGCGTTTTGAGCCCTGATGGCTTCAATGGCTGCGGATGGGTCGATACCGAGGCTCGCCAGCCTGCTGGTTGAGAATTGAATGACGATCTGCTCTTCCTGTGTGCCCAGGATATTTACCTTGCCAATATCCGGCAGAGCGAGCACCTCCTGGCGGATTGCCTCGACGCGATCCCTGAGCTCACGCTGCGTGAAGCCTTCAGCACGGAATGCATAGATGCTGCCGAACGTATCTCCAAATTCGTCGTCGAAGAACGGCCCCTGAACACCCTCCGGCAGCGTGCCGGCAATATCGGAAATCTTCTTGCGAACCGTGTACCAGATGCCGTCGACCTGATCAGGCGGCGTATCGTCACGCAGATTGACCATGATGACAGACTGACCCGGTCGTGTATAACTCTGGGTATAGTCGACATGCGGTGTCTCGGAGAGCTTCTTTTCGAGCTTATCGGTGACGAGGTTTACGGTGTCGCTCACGCTCGCGCCCGGCCAACGCGCGCCGACCACCATGGTCTTGATCGTGAAGGGCGGGTCTTCGTTTCGCGAGAGCTTTTGGTAGCTCAGTGCACCGGCGATCAACGTGGCGAGCATCAGAAAAATAACGACCGGTTTGTGATCGATTGCCCATTTTGAAAGATTGAAACGCGCCTGCTCGGAAAACGTTTTTATGTTCATGGCCGAGCGTCCTCTTCTACGGTTACAGCTTCGCCATCGCGTAGCTTGCTGACGCCAGCCGTCGCGACGATTTCGCCGTCGGCCAAACCGTCCGAGACATACATGTCGTGGTCCGCATAGCGCTCGATCTTCACTGGACGAAGCTGGAGAGATTTCTGATTGGCGTTGTATACGAACACGGCCTGCTTCCCGCCGGCATTGGTCAGGGCGGAGGCTGGGATCTTGAAAAGATGCTTTGCCGACAGAATGACCCTGCCGTTGATTGCGGCGCCGAGCGGGAATTGATCGGAGCGAACCTGCAGCCCGATCTTAACTCGGTAGGTGCGTGTTGCGGTATCTGCCATTGGAGTCACTTCGCGCACCTTGCCGGTTGCGGTTGTCGTGGGATCCGAGACCAGGCTGATGCCGACGTCGCTGTTGGCGAGGTCCTCGCTGAGAAGTTGTTCCGGTACGTCGAAGACAGCGTCGAGCTCGGTGTTGGAGCTAAGCGTCAGGATTGTCTGACCTGCGGAGACGACCTGTCCGATACTGGCGGAGACCCCGGATATGATGCCGTCCCTACCTGCCTGCAGCTCAGTGTAGGAAAGTGCCTGTTCGGCATTGGCGAGCGATGCGGATGCGACTTGAAACTTCGCCTTGGCGGCCTGAAGATTGGCATCTCCTTGCTGCACCTGTGCCCGCGAAACGGCATTCTTGGAAAAGAGCTCCCAGTTGCGCCTCGCCGTGAGCTCGGCGATCGATACGTCCGAGGTCGCTGCATCGAGCTGCGCTTTGGCAGATGCGACGTTGTTGAGGGCCGGTGTCTTGTCGATTGATGCGATAACATCCCCGGCCTTGACTTCCGAGCCATTATCGACGCGAGACACCAAGAGCCCGTCGAGTCTGAAGCTCATCGGCGTTTCGTACCGAGGGCGGATCTCACCCGTTTGGCTGAAGGTGTCACCGAGAAGTTCCGATTTGACGGCCACACCGCGAATCGGACGGGGAGCTTTGGCTGGCTGCTCCTCGTCGGAGCAGGCGCTGAGAAGGACAGCGACGGCTGCTATGCTGCAGATAAATGCATTGGTCGTCATCATGGCGTCCCCGACAGGTTCAGGGATGCTATTTCGATACCGAGGGCCGGCACAGAAGATGGCCAAGGAGACATTGCGTGCCGTGCTGTCGCCGGACGGCGAGTCTTCATTGAGGTGGGCGGGGACATGAGCACTCCATTTTGACAGGCGTGCGTCCTGACCGAGCGGAGCGGATCGCACGATCGGTATGTCCCATATGGTGTGCGTCCAATGTATTGAGTTGTGTTAAGTTTTGTTTCTGAAGAGGAGGTCGGACACCGCGTTTGAAACAAAACTTAATATTAACGCCGCCGAATGACCGGCACTGCTATGCTAGATCGAACTGGGCTCGAGGGCAGAGCCCGGCAAAGGTGAGGATGCGATGGATCAGAACGGACGAACAGGGCTGGAGACGCCTCGTATTCTTGTGGTTGAAGATGATGCCCAGATTGCCGATATGGTGCGCGTCAGTCTGATCGAGCAGGGTATGCTGGTCGAAATCGCAGGCGATGGATCCACCATGGATGCCAAGATGCGGGCGATGGATTTCAGCCTGGTTTTGCTGGATGTCATGCTTCCAGGCGAGGATGGCTTCAGTATTTGCCGCAGATTGCGGGCGTCGAGCGATATCCCGATCCTCATACTGACATCGGTCAGCAGTGACATTGACCGCATTATCGGTCTGGAAATAGGCGCGGACGACTATGTCACGAAGCCCTTTATTTTGAGAGAATTGACCGCACGGATCAAGGCACTGCTTCGGCGAGCAAGGCTCGCTCCCAGCAAAAGCGACACTCCCCGCAAGCGTCAGTTCCGGTTTGATGGCTGGCGGGTCGATCCCGTTCGCCGTCAGGTTCATGACCCTAGCAATGCGCGCGTCGCGATGACCACCCACGAATTCGATCTGCTTATGGCATTCTGCGCCAATCCGGGCCGCGTTTTGACACGAGAACAGTTGCTGGCTGTCACCCATGCCGGTCTTGCCGGACCAGTAGAACGAAGCATCGATGTTCACATCAGCCGGCTGAGGCAGAAGATCGAGGCAGACCCCAAAGATCCCGTGCTTCTCAAAACAGTTCGTCTCGGTGGTTATATATTCACCGCAGTCGTGGAAGAAATTGATGCCTAGACGTCAGCTCACCATGCCGAAGACGCTTCGCGGACAGATCATCGTCATCATTCTCGCGGCTTTGGTGGTCGTCATTTTCGGCGGAAGAACGCTGGAAAAACGCGTCAGAGACAGCTACGCGGTTCCGAACCTCGAGAATGCTGCGGAACAGGTCAAGACGATCGCGACCTTGTTGAGCAATGCACCGGCGTCGGAGCGCAATATCATCCTGGAGAACGCGCATCGCGCCGGGCTCGACGTCTCTCTGGCCCCAAATTCTGTCGTCGAGAGCTTTACCACCTCTCCGGAAATGCAGGGAATTGCGGAGAAGACGGTTGACTTTCTATTCCCGCCCGATGGCGATCCGCCGCTTGGCGGATGGCGCGCCTTCAAGGATGGCCGCCGCGTCATCGCGGAAAGCGTCGACGATGACACTATGCTTCTCTTCTTTGGCTTTCCGGATGCGATTTTGACGACCACGTTCCTGACTCAAGGCTTTTATTACTTTACCGCAGTTATTACATTGATCACCTTCTTCTTTGTCTTTGCGATAAAGACTGTAACCGAGCCGATTAAGAGGATCTCGAAGGCGGCGATAGAAGCCGATATCAACGATGGGTCCCAAATATTCGAAGAGCGTGGTTCGATCGAGATCACATCGCTCGCAAGAGCGTTGAATGGAATGCACAACCGCATCCAAACCATGGTCGAAGCGCGCACGCGCATGCTGCGCGGGATCAGTCATGATGTCAGAACGCCGCTGACGAGGCTTAGATTGCGCACCGAACGAATGGAGGACAACAGCGTGCGGGAGATGCTACTGGCCGATATAGACCATATAGACAAGCTTCTGACCGAAAGCCTCAATTACCTGCGCGATGACTATGCAACCGAAGAGATTGAGCGTGTCGATGTGGCCAGCATTCTGCAGACGGTGTGCAGCGACTTTTCCGACGTCGGGTTCAAGATAAGTTATGCCGGGCCTAACAAGCTGATCGCCCATTGCCGTCCCACCTCCATCACACGCGCCGTGACCAACCTCTGCGCCAATGCCGTGAAGTTTGCGCAGCAAGTCGATGTGCAACTCATCGGGGAAGCCGAAGGTTTTACGATCCGCGTGATTGATGACGGCCCAGGCATTCCCGATAGCCTGCGCGAAAAAGTCTTCGAACCGTTCTTCAAGGTAGACGCCGCACGAAAAGATTCCGACGCAGGTTTCGGACTGGGGCTTTCAATCGTCGCAGACATTGCACGGTCACACAAAGGAACGACGCAATTGTGTCGCCGAGAGACCGGAGGGCTCATCGCTGAGCTCAGGATTCCCAATCTGGCTCACGGTCCGAGCCTCAGCAACACGCCTATCTGACCTGCCCTAGGATTGGTGCGGTTCGTTCGGGATATTGTCAGGATGGTTCTGTTGCAAAAATTCGTTTGACGGCCAACAGAGCGCTGATGATTTTAAGGCACGAAGCGGAGGCTTCCCCGGTGTAATTCGTCGAGCAGAGCGACGAGGCTGAGAAACGCCAGATGCCCATTGTCGGGCACTAGTGATTTCGATGGGTCTCGACCCTAGTAAATACACCTAGGCAAACCACGTTGTGACTAAGCCCAGTCTTGACCCGTCTGTTCGATAAAATTCGACAATCCATCTGACGTTATCATCCGAACTTCGAACCTTGAGTTCGATTGCCTCTCCGGGATTGATATTGCCGTTGAAAAATACGTTGCGCCGCATCAGTTGGGACGGCGGCAGAGTATCCTCGATCGCTCTCATGGCAAGTGCCTGGAAATTTGCAAAATAGAGCAGTCCCGCGCCGTTGAATTCCTCTTGGAGACTCGGACGGATGATCATTGTTCTGGAAAGCCTAAGCTCTGCTAGGGAGATATCGGAGACAACATCTGATTGACCGCGCCGGAACGCCGCTGCCGCTGCAGCAAGGGAATTGGAGAGGCGAGGCTGGGCCAGGCCCGTGGTCACTCCCATCCTGGTCAGCGATCGGTTGTCGCCGCCTGTTTCTCTCGCAACGAACGCCGACAGGATTTCGACAACAGCAATTATACCGGCATCAATAGACACATAGTGGATGCTGGCGTGCTGTGTGCGAGACACTTGCGACATAGAGGAATGAACGACCAGCACATCGTTGGCTCTGGCCAATTCAAGGCGCGCCTGCATAAGCGATGTGGCACAGATCGCGGCATATGCCTCGCGTCCATCGGGCGTCCGGAAGTCGGCGTCTTCCATGTCCATTTGCTGCGCTAGCATCAGCCAGTGGCGATGTCCGAGCTCTTTCATCAGCCATGTCTCGGACAGGCCAAAAGGATTGAGATGCGGCATGCCGAGAAGGATATGGGGATCAAGCGCGCGCTCCATCAGCTCGCGCTTGGCGGACGTTTTCGTCGAGGTATTGAGAAATGCGACACTCATCTGATCATCGACCCGTCGCGGTTTGTCTGAAGGACTTCTCGTCGGCCCTCTCAAGGTAGCCCGCCAGGTGGCCGACCACGTGTTCCGCATCCTTGCCCACCGCCAGAAAGCGACCCGAGCCCCAGGTCCAGAGCCATGGCAGGCCGAGCACATAGACACCGTCTATACCCGTCACACCGCGTCGCTGGACTGGATAGCCGGTGCCATCGAAGATCGGCAGTCCGACATAGGACCAGTCCGGTGTGAAACCCGTAGCCCAGATGACGGACGAGATGCCTTCGGCGGCAAGGTCGAGTTCCGCCGGTTCCGACGCCGGTTCCCATAGGGGAGAATAGACGCTGGCCGGTGGCGCATCGATGTTATGGGCGGCGATATGCTTGTCGATCAGGGCGTTGATGCCATTATAGACCCGGTCGGCATTATCGAGATTGGCCTTGAGGTTCGGCGCAAACAGCATCTTGCCGCCAGACACGCCCTCCATCCGGCCGTACAGCTTCATCCCCTCAAGCGCGAATTTCCTGAGGTCGAGATCGCGCCCGCCGTCACGGCCAGTGAGGTAGTGGTTGGTATCGTGCTTCTTCTTGGTCATCCCGTCATGTTCGACGGTGATCTCGTATTGCCCAACATCCGAGAGCCAGTCGACGACGTCCCGGCCGCGATAGAAACGGGCGCATCGCGGTGCGTTGCCGGTGACCATGTGCACTTTGCGACCGGCGAGATGCAGGTCCTCGGCGATCTGGCAGCCGGACTGGCCGGAGCCAACGACGATCACCGCGCCTTCCGGCAGTTGCTGCGGATTGCGATAATCGACTGTGTGAAGCTGCAGGATCTCGTCCGGCAGCCGCTCGGCGGCGCGCGGGATTGCCGGCCGAGCATAAAGGCTGGTCGCTAGCACGACGCTGTCCGCCGTCACGGTCCCTGCCGATGTTTCGACGCTGAACGCGCCGTGTGGCATACGTTCGACCAATCTAACGGTGGTATTCTCAACGACCGGCGCATCGACCTTTTTGATGAAGCGCTCGACATAGGCGATTATCTCGTCCTTGACCATGAAGCCATGCGGATCGTCCCCGTCATACGGGTGGTCGGGAAGCTGGCATTGCCAGTTCGGCGTCACCAGGCAGAATGCATCCCAACGTTCGTCCTTCCATTTGTGAGTGATGGTCTTCTTCTCGAAGACGACGTGATCGATGCCGTGTTTCTTGAGGTAATGACTGGCGGAAAGCCCGGCCTGACCTCCACCGACGACAACTGCAGAATAATGCTGCTTGAGATTATGGGGCATCGACTGATCCTCTCAGAGAATAAAGGTATCGCAGCGGACGCGGGCGCCCGCGTCCTTCAGGAAGGGTTCGGCGGCACTTTCTATGCGGGCAAGCTGGTCGTTCGCGGACGAACAGGCGAACCCGTACTTCGCCTCCACCCGATCGCTTGCGATCTTGAGAGCCTTGCGGCTGCGGTCGACGAAATCCGCCACCGGATAGCTTTCTCCTTCGGTGAAAAACTCACGGATGATCAGCGAAGGAGAGTAGCAGCTCTCTTCCTGACCATCGGGCCACGTTATGACAAAGCGCATTTCAGGCATCGGTAGTCTCCTTCAAGGTTGCGTATGCGACAAGGTGGGCTTCGGCGACACGCCGCCAGGAAAACCGGCCGGCCACGTCCAGCCCTCGCGGGATGACGCGGTTGCGGATTTGCGGGACGAGGGCCAGCGCCATGGCTTCGGCGATCGAGGCCGAATGACGCGGGTCGCACCAGATGACATCGTCGCCGGCGAGATATTCGGTGAACGGCGCGATCGACGAGACGATAACTGGCACGCCGCTCGCCATCGCCTCCAGAACCACGAGCCCGAAGCCCTCGTTCAGCGAGGGGAAGACCAGCGCATCCGCGAGACGGTAAAGGTTCGGCATGTCCTCGTCGGCGACCGGGCCGATGAGGTGGACGGCGGAGGCATGTTCGCGCAGCAGCGCCAGTTCAGAGCGGAATTCATCCTGGTAACCCCCGTGGTCCAGCAGCGACGCGCCGCCGGCGATCACCAGCTGCGCTTCCGGCTGTACGGCGCGCAATTGCCGGAAGGCATCGAGGATACCGATCGTGTTCTTGCGGGCTTCCACCCCACCGATACTGAGGAATAAGGGGCCTGCGGGAAGTTTGAGACGATCCCTCAGTGCCGTCTGCTCCCCGCTCCAGTTCGGCGAATAACGTGTGGTATCGACGCCGTTGCCGACGACGGATGCCGATTTTCCTTTTCCCTCCAGATAGTGCTGCCACTTGGCGCTGACGGTGAAGAAGAGGGCGGCCTCATCGACGGAACGGTCCTGCAATTCCATCAGCCGCGGATCGGCGAACTGATCGACATGGTGGACGGTTCGTGCATATCGTCGGATGAAGCCACGTTGCTTCAGCACCGCCATCGCATTGCCGGAAATGCCGTCATGGGCGTGGAAGACGTCGAATGCGCGCGCTGCCGGCTTTTCGAAATGCCGCACATAGTCTGCGATCCGCTGTTCTACCATGGCGGTCACGTCGGAGACGGTGGGGCCGACGGGAAACGGCATCGCGCCACATTCCGCCTTGCGGAAAAAACCGTTTCCTTTGGAATCGGGAGCGTGCAGGACGACGTCATGGCCCAGCGCCGTCAGTGCCTCGGAAAGCTGCATGGCGTGGACAACGCCGCCGCGCGGATTGGTCGAATGGGCGAGCATGGCGATGCGCAGAGGACGGTTCATGCAGCATCCTCCCGTTCTCGTCTTTCGTCGGCGGCTGCCGGTCCAAGGCCCAGGAGCGGCACCCTGGCATGGTCGCGGATGACCGCGCGGTTGCCATCGGCGCTGATGGCGACCTCGCTGCCGGCATTGACCGTGCCGATAGCGGCGGCGACGATGCCGCGCGCGGTGAAGGTTTTGAGGACGGCTTCCAGATTCGCGGGCGCGACCGACAGGAGGTAGCCGTAACTCGGAAACGTCGACAGCCAGCGCTCCAGCGCGACGCTTTCCGGCAGCGGGATGGCCGTCAGATCGATATCGATGCCGACCCCGGAGCACTCCGCCAGCATGATCGCCGTGCCGGGTATGCCGCCCTGGCTGATATCCTTCGCAGCGAAAGCCAGTTCGGCTTCAGCAATCCCGGCCATGATTTCGAGGTCGCCACGCAGCCGCCCAGGCGGCGCGTCGGTTGCTGCCTCCCAGTTGTTGAACGGCTCGCGATAACGGCCGCGATGATCGACGGCGGCGAGCAGGATGTCGCCCGGCTTAGCATCGAAACTCGTCAGCAGCTTTTTCGCTCGGCCGAGGATCGCCACAGAAAGCTGGTGGCGGTCGGTGCGGATATTGGTATGGCCACCGACGATGGGCACGCCATAGGCGGCGGCCGCAGCGCGCATTCCTTCCAGTACCGGAGAGGCATTCACCTCGCCATTCGCCCAGACCGCATCGACCACGGCAACCGGTCGGCCGCCCATGGCGACGACGTCGGAAATATTGACCATCACCCCGCACCAGCCGGCAAACCACGGATCGGCTGCGACGAATTCATTGATGAAGCCTTCGATGGCGAAGAGGAGATAGCCGTCGCCATCGGGCAGGGCGGCACAGTCATCTCCGACGGCGACTGGCTGGCCCCCCAATCCCAGACCGGCGGCAACCGGACCGATGTCCGCCTTAGCGGCGATGCCGGAAGAGGCGGCAAGTTTGGCGGCGAGTGCCGTGACATCGATCGCCATGGTCACGCCGCCTTCTTCGGTAGAGCCACGAAACCGGCTTCCGGTGTGGGGCAGGGCGGATACCAGGCGAGGTTGGCCTTCATCCGGAGATGCGGTTTGCCGTAAATTTCGAATTCCTCGACCACATCCCAATGGAGCCGGCGGAAGAGCAGGCCGTTCTGCACCTGCACATTGGCGAGGAAGGTGTGGCAGCCGATCGCATTGGCCGAGGAAACGGCTAGTTTTATCAGTGTTGCGCCAAGCGCACCGATCTTGCGGAAATCCTCGTGGACGGCGAGGCGCGAACCCCACCACTGCCCCGGTTCTTCCTCGTGGATGCGCACCGTGCCGACCAACCGGTCGGAGGCGACGCCCATCATCGACAGTGCAACGATGGGGATGGCGTGGTCGTCGATCGCGTCCCGGTCGTCCTGGTCGAAAATCTTCTGCTCATCGCAAAAGACGGCACGGCGAAGCGCATGGGCTTCCCGCCTTTCCCAATATGATGTGGCGAACTTCACCTGGAACTCGGCGGCGCGATAGGGGGCGAAGGGTTCGAGCATCATTTGGTCAGCATCCTTTCGTAGGTCGAAAGGGCTGAACAGGCCCCGCATTTGCCGCAGCCGGCCTTGATGTCGGCGGCCTTCAGGCCGCTGTCGATGAGCATTTTCGAGAGCGGAGACAGGATCGAATGCATGAAGTCCGGCTTCGGCGCCGGATGGCTTTCGAGCGGCGTGCCGGAGATCGGCACGAAGGGCACGACGAAGGGGTAAACACCGATGGCAACGAGCTTCTCGCAGATGTCGAGGATCGCTTCGCGAGTATCGCCGAGACCGGCGAGAATATAGGTCGAGACCTGGCCGCGGCCGAAGACCTCGACCGCGGCTTTGAAGGAGGCCATGTATTTCTCGATCGAGACCTGCGCCTTGCCCGGCATGATGCGCGCCCGGATTTCCGGTGTGACGACTTCGAGATGCATGCCGAGCGCGTCGACGCCGGCATCCTTCATGATCTGGAACCAGCCATCGTCTTCCGGCGGCTCACATTGTGCCTGGATCGGGATGTCGACAGCTGCCTTGATGGCGCGTGCGCTGTCGGCGAGAATGGACGCCCCGCGATCGGAGCCCTTCGGTGTGCCCGTCGTCATCACCATATGCTTGACGCCATCGAGCTCGACGGCGGCCTTGGCAACTTCCGCCAATTGCTCGGGCGTCTTGTGAGCAATGGTGCGGCCGGCGGCGAGCGACTGGCCGATGGCGCAGAACTGACAGGTCTTGGTGCGGCTTTGATAGCGGATGCAGGTCTGCAGCACCGTGGTTGCCAGCACATCGCGGCCGTGCAGGACGGCGACCTGCGAATAGGGAACGCCATCCGCCGTGCTGCGCTCGTAGAAGCGGGGCCGCAGCGGGAAGGAGACTTCGCCAAGCACGCGGCCATCGCGGCTGATGCGGCTCTTGCCTTCCTCATCCGGTTTTTCGACCAGATAGGGGCTTTCGAAGGCGGGTGCGGTGTGGACAGGAACCATGACGGTCATGCCGTCAATAGTCATCGGCTTGTGGTCAGAGGGGCCGGCGCCGCCACGGCGGCTTTCATGACCCGCCTTCGGATCAACCAGCCTGGCTCCGAAGGACTGCAACTCGTTGATCAGAATCTCGGTCGGAAGACGTGTTGTCGAAGTGTCCATCGGAATTGCTCCTTTCGGTGGAAGCGGGGGCGGTTTCGAAAGATGTCCGGGAGGCGACCATTGGTGCGGTCGCACGTCCGTCGATGACGAGATGCAAGAGTTCGGGTCGGGCGTAGTGACCGACGGAATCCATCATCCGCTTGCGCTTGACGATCAGGCTCATATCGAGGTCGGCGATCACCATGCCTTCACCCTCGGCGAGGGGTGGGGCGAGGTGCTTGCCTTCCGGAGAGACGATCGCCGTCATGCAGCCGCCGCGCAGGGCCTTTTGCAGCCCCTGGTCCGGCGTGATCGAGGTGATCTGTTCGTCGGTCAGCCAGCCTGTCGCATTGACGACGAAACAGCCGCTTTCCAGGGCATGATGGCGGATCGTCACTTCTATCTGCTCGGCGAAGATCGGCCCGACCATCGAGCCCGGGAACTGGGCGACGTGGATCTCCTCGTGCTGGGCCATCAGCGCGTAGCGGGCGAGCGGATTATAGTGCTCCCAGCAGGCAAGCGCGCCGATCCGGCCGACATGGCTTTCGACCACCGTGAGGCCCGAAGCATCGCCCTGACCCCAGATCATCCGCTCATGGAAGGTCGGGGTGATCTTGCGGCGCTTGAGGATCAGCGCCCCGTCGGCGTCGAAAACGAGCTGGGTATTGTAAAGAGAGCCATGGTCGCGCTCGTTGACGCCAAGCACGACGACGATGCCGTGATTGCGAGCTGCTGCGGCGATGGATTCCGTCGCGGCGCTCGGCACGGTGACGGCCTCGTCGTAGAGCCGGACATGTTCCTTGCCGGAAAGCACCGGCGGCAGGACAAAGGAGAAATAGGGATACCAAGGCACGAAGGTTTCCGGGAAGACCACCAGTTCGGCACCCTTGCCCGCGGCCTCATGGATTGCTTCCAGAACCCGGGCCAGCGTCTTTTCCCGTGAGGTGAGATCAGGTGCGATCTGCACTGCGGCGGCCCGCACAATTGATTTCTTTTCCATGGCGAACTCCTTTTGGGCGGATGAAAGCGGGGCCCCGCCCCGCCTCCGGTCGGTCAGAGCGTCCAGGTGTCGAGGATGAAGGCGCCGTCGCGGCGGTGGATCAGGATGAGGTCGAGGACATCGAGCGGGCTGATCGGGGTGATGCCGGGGATCAGCGAGCCTTCGCCATGGCCGTAAAGCGCCTGCAGCGCGAAACGGCAGGCATAGACCTTGCCACCTTCTTCCATGAAGCCCTTGATCTGGTTGTTGAAGTTGAGATGGCCCGGAAAAGCTTCCGCTCCGAGTTTGGGGAAGCCACGCTGCACGCCAAGCGTTACGCCGGGACCGTAAAGCAGCACGGACGTCTCAAAGCCTTTGCGCTTGAGGCGCTTGGCCTGGAGAAGGTTGACGAGACCGATCGATCCCTCGAAGGCGACGGTATGGAAGGTGATGAGGGCTTTCTCACCCTCCTTGGCCTGGACATCCTCGAAGACCTTTTCTTCGTAATCGACAAGGAAATCGCCGTCGGCATGGGCGGGTGCGGTAACTGCGGGCATGAATGGCTCCTATGTTGATGTCAGGCCCCGTCGCGGGGTACGCCATTCAATTGCAAAGGCCATGCCAATATGAAGTTTGCCTAAAATGCGTTCAAATTGTCGAAGAAAGCATTCAATTCTCCCGTCATTTACTTGCTCTGCACTTCTCGTTGCCGAAAGCTGCGCCAAAAGGCTGCCGAAAATGGAAGCGACAATGCACATAATGAATACCTCCAATATGCATTCAATTTTGCGAGTGAGTGTTTGCGAGCGGCTGCTAGCGCCTCGAGCCACAAGAAAACGCGGCCGGTATATTATTTTAGGTGACAAGAGGCCGATGCAACAATATACGGTCAATAAAGACAGTTTAACCGGATTGCGGACACATGAAACGATGGGTTCCCGACCTCAGCCGCAGCAGCGGCCCGCGCTACATGGCGATCGCCGATGTCATCGAACTCGACCTGCGCAGCGGTAACCTTGTCGTTGGGGATCGACTGCCACCGCAGCGGGAACTCGCCAAGCAGCTCAACATCGACTTCACGACGGTCGCACGCGGTTATGTAGAAGCGCAAAAGCGCGGGCTGGTGAAGACTCATGTTGGCCGCGGTACGTTCGTGACCGGTGGCCTGGAAAAGGAGCGGCTCGGTTTCTCCTCCGATGCCGTTCCTGATATCCGGCGAACGTCGGCGGTCGATTTCTCCATGAACATGCCGCCGGAGCCGGACGACCCGGATCTGCTGGCCCGCATGCGGGAAGGGCTGTCGTCAGTCGCGACAAATCTCGTCTCTCTGCTTCGTTACCAAGGCTTTGGTGGTGCTGGCATGGACAAGGAGGCGGCGGCTGCCTGGCTTAGCCGGCGCGGGCTGGTGCCGTCGCAGGAGCGGATATTCGTCACCCCCGGAGCGCATCCGGCGCTGCTGGCGATCTTCGGCATGCTGGCAAAGCCGGGCGAAACGGTGCTTTCGGAAAACATCACCTATCCCGGCATGCGGTCGATCGCCGCGCAGCTGCGCCTCAACCTCGTCGGCCTGCCGATGGATGAGGACGGCATTATTGCCGCCGCATTTGCCGAGGCCTGCGAGACGCGAAAGCCCAAGGCTCTCTATCTCAATCCGACGCTGCAGAACCCGCTGACGCTAACCATCCCGGAAGGACGCCGCGCCGAGATCTGCGCCGTTGCCCGCAAGTATCACGTGCCGATCGTCGAGGACGATGCCTATGGCTTCATCCCGCAGCATAGCCCGCCGCCGCTCGCCGCCATGGCGCCGGATTTGACCTGGCATATCGGCGGGCTCGCCAAATGTATCGGTGCAGGTCTCAGGCTCGCTTACGTGGTCGCGCCAGACTCGAAGGCAGGCTGGCCGTTCGTCGCAGCGATGCGCGCCAATAACGTTATGGCCTCGCCGCTTGCCACCGCGCTTGCCACGCGCTGGATAGAGGACGGAACGGCCGACAGCATCCTGCGCTTCATCAGAGCCGAAGCCGCAGCACGGCAGGCGCTTATCGCGGACGTGCTGCCCGCTGGCAGCTATCGCGGCGACGCGATAAGCTTCAATATCTGGCTGCCGCTCGTTCATGGCTGGACGCGTTCGACATTCGGAAGCCACATGCGTTCCTCCGGCCTAGGTGTCGTCGCGAGCGATGCCTTCACGGTCGATGGACCTGCGCAGGAAGCGGTTCGCGTCTGCCTCGGAGGACCGATCCAACGGGACAAGCTGAAGGCCGCCGTGGGATTCATGGCCCATGCGCTTGAAGGCGCACCCGAAATGTCCGGCTCCTTTTTCTAGAGAATGTGCTAAACGCCCGAATGCCTGATAGATCCTGCGTGACAGCATCACTGCGCCGGTCGGTTGGAAACCGCCTCCCAGACCTTTGGCAATGGTGACGAGATCGGGCACGATATCTTCCTGCTCCAAAGTGAAAATCGTTGGGCGCCGATTGAAACTCATGCCGCGGATCTGTCTGGTGCCCGGAAGCCTCGACCCAATAAGCCGGAGCGTCGAATGCATATTGACAGATGGACGCGAGCGGATTTGCTGTTGCCAAGTGCAAACTACCTGCCCTTCGCCAGCAACGGATCTGCCAGCCAGTCATTCCCGGCAACGTTCGTCTCGCGCAGGTAGTCAACGAAGACGCGTACGGCGGGCGAAACCTCCCGCTTGCTGGGAAACACCAAACTGACCGGCAGCGGCGGGAGCGACCACTCTGGCAACACTCGTTCGAGTGTTCCCTCAAGAATGTCGTTACCACACAAATAGGCGGTCACAGCGGCGATCCCGGCGCCACCCCTCACCAGTGCGCAGATTGTCAACATATCGTTGACCTCAACTCTGGCCGTCGGTGAGATATTCCGGCTCTCATCTCCCCTAACCAGACGCCACGGTCGCGGCTTACTGCTCGCCGTCGGCAAGTCGATGATCTGATGGGAAAGCAAGTCTTGCGGTTCGTTCGGGTGATCGCATCGATCCAGGTAGGATTTTGCCGCACAGATATATTGCGTCAGTGTCCCGAGGCGGGTGGCGACCAGTGCTGAATCGGCAAGCGGTCCCATGCGGATCGCCACGTCCACCTGTTCGGAAACCAGTTCAGCATTGCGGCTGGTGAGGTCGATCGAAACGCTGATCTCCGGATAACGATCAAGAAAGCCAGGCAACTGTCGGCCGAGAACATTTATGCCGAACCCGATTCCGGCGCTGATCGTGAGCCTGCCACGCGGCGTGTCCGCCAAACTGGTTGTGAAGACCGCAACGTCTTCAAGTCCGGCGAGCAGATCCCGAGCGCGCTCGTACAGCGCTTGGCCCGCCTGCGTCAGCGCCACATCGCGTGTCGTCCGCTGGAACAATCGGATTGCCAAATCACGTTCGAGCCGGCTGATCGCCCGGCTGACGCTCGACTTGGGCATACCGAGGGCGGTCCCTGCGTCAGAGAAACTGCGCAGACCGGCCACCTTGTTGAAGACGCGCAAGTCATTGAGGTCAATCATCAGGATCCATTGTTCCATTCCGTAGACGATAAGTCCACGGAACGGATCGATCCTTTTGTCGATTCGCATCGTTCCCTGCCAAAGCGAAACAGGAAAACAACCATGACAAACATATCGACACTTGTTGTCGGCGCGTCCGGCAAATTCGCCGGTCATGTCGTGCCCGCTCTGGCCGTCCGCGGGGCGCACATCCGTGGTCTCGTCCGGGACCACAGCCGAGAGAGTTCGGTCCGTGAACATGGAGCAGCAGAAACGGTGGTCGCGGACTTGACCGATCCGAAGAGTGTCGCGACCGCGCTCGAAGGCATAGAGCGGGTCTTCTACATCGCACCGGCTTTCATCCCCCGCGAGGCCGATATTGGCCGAAATTTCGTGACGGCCGCGGTCCGCGCGGGTGTCCGGCGGATCGTATTTTCCTCGGTCTTCCATCCTGTGATCGCCGGCCTTTCAAACCATTCCGCCAAGGCTTCAGTCGAAGACATGATTCTCGAATACGGGATCGAATACAGTTTCCTGCACCCCGCGCTTTACTTTCAGAACTTCGAGGCGATGTGGAAGAAGGTGGCTGTGACCGGCGTACTGGCTGAGCCTTGGTCCTGTGACACACGCTTCAGCAGAGTCGATTACCGTGACGTCGCCGAAGTCGCGGCCATCGCCCTCACTGAAGACCGCCTGCTCTACGGCACGTATGAGCTCGCGTCCGACGGCTGGCTTAACCGCCACGACGTTGCCCGCCTCATGGGCGAAGCGCTTGGCCGATCGGTTCGGGCAGAGCGGATCGATGCGAACTCGCTTGGTGACGACATTGCACCCTTGAGGCCGATGTTCGCGCATTACGACCGCACCGGCTTGCGCGCCAACGCTCTGACGCTGCGAGCGATTCTCGGCCACGAACCGCGCCAGCTCGCCGAGTACTTCAATGAACTCGCGGCCACCGAGACGAAGCGATAAGAGCCAGACGAACGTTCGTCGTGACAAGGGTAGCTGACGGCACAGGCGCCTACTCGAACGGTTTATCGCGAGTGGCGAAAATGTGCTCGCCACCGACACCGACGAGGAGGCGCTAGGTAAACTGGCGGACGTAATCGCAAGCGATCGCCTCATCGTCAAAGCCGGCGACGTTACGAGCGAGCGGGAGTACGGCGCATTTGCTGACCTGGTGCGGGGCAGCTGCCTTCTTCTGCTCAATCGCATCTGGATGTCGGCGATGACGCGCACCCGCGCCACGCCCGACAACGTGCCGACGCCGCTGATGGGAGAGTATTTCGCGCAGCGCGCGGCCGCCGGGCTGATCGTGACTGATTACGATGCTGCGAGCAAATATCCCTCCTGCTGATCATCCATTGCGGTCCCGTTGATCGTGACCGAATATCCTCCTGTCGCGTCAACTCTCGAAACCGAAATTTCGTATTTGCCGTTGGGCAGTTCCAGCGCAGCCGAGTAGCCATCCCATCCGGCCGGCAGCACAGGCTTGACGTGCAACCGCCCGCTTTCGGTGCGAATACCGAGGATACCTTCGATTGCGACGCGATAGAACCACCCGGCCGAACCGGTATACCAGCTCCAGCCGCCGCGGCCCCTGAGGTCACCTTCTCCATAAACGTCGCCGGCGATTACATAGGGCTCGACGCGATAGGTCTCCGCAGAGGATTTGTCGAGTGCGTGGTTGATCGGATTGAGCATTTCGACCGCGCGCCAGGCATCTTCGCCGCGGCCCATCCGGGCTAGGGCAAGAGCCGTCCAGGTGGCTGCATGGGTGTATTGGCCACCGTTTTCACGGACGCCCGGCGGGTAGGCCTTGATCACACCCGGATCATTGACCGGTTTGACGAATGGCGGCGTCAGCAGGCGGATGAGCTTACCCTCATCATCAACCAGTTTATCGAGGACCGCGTTCATGGCCATGTTGCTGCGATCGGCATCTCCCTCGCCCGAGAGCACGCTCCAGGATTGGGCAATCGAGTCGATCTTGTCTTCCGTCGACTGGCTGGAGCCGAGAGGCGCGCCGTTGTCGTAGTAGCCACGGCGATAATATTCGCCATCCCAGCCGGTCGTTTCGATCGCGGCTTTGAGCTTTTCAAGATGATCCGACCAACGGCTGACGCGTTGCGTATCGCCGCGCGTTTCCGCGTAGGCGATGAAGCGGCGCAAGGCGCCGGCGAGGAACCATGCCAGCCACACGCTCTCGCCACGGCCGGCGATGCCGACACGATCCATCTTATCGCACCAGTCACCGCTCATCATCAGCGGCAGACCGTTGACGCCCGTGCGCTTGATCGTAAGATCGAGGCCGAGAGCGGCATGTTCGTAGAGTGATGCTGTCTCGTCGGAAACACGCGGCTGCAGGAAGGCGTCGTACTGCCCGGGGCTGAGCTGCGCACCTTCGACAAAGGGCAGCATCTCGTCCATGATCGAGGCGTCGCCGGTCACGGTGCAATATTGGTCGAGGGCATAGGCGAGCCAGACCGGATCGTCGGAGATGTTCGTGCGAACGCCGGCACCGCTATCTTCCAGCCACCAATGCTGGAAATCGCCTTCCGGGAACTGACGGCGGCCGGTATTGAGGATTTGCTTGCGGGCGATCTCAGGCGAATGCAGCAGGAAGGCCAGCGAATCCTGCAACTGGTCGCGCAGGTTCCACGCACCGCTCGACTGATAGAAGGCGGTGCGGGCCATGATGCGGCAGCTATAAGTCTGATAGGGCAGCCAATTGTTGACCATGAAGTCAAGCCGCTGGTCCGGTGTCGAGACATGCGCCTTGCCGGTGAAGCTCTTCCAGAACTCACGCGTCTTCTCAAGAACCTCTGCAAAACCGATGGAGCGGATGTCGGCGATGAGAGCTGCCGCTTCTTCCTGCGAGGGGGCGTCACCCATATAGAAGCAGATGTCGCGCACTTCGCCCGGCTCGATCGTCAGATCGAATGCCATGGCAGCTGCCGGATCACCATCGAGATCGACGGCGTTGGAGAGCCGCGAGCCGGCCGAAACCGTGCGCGGCTGCTGGATCGTTCCGTGCCGGCCGATGAACTCGCGGCGGCTGGTGGAGACGCTCGATGGTGCTTCGCTTGCAGCGAATGCCGCCACACGCGTCCCGAAGCTTACGCTGAACGGATTTTTCGCGAAGACCGCTCCACTCTCGCTGTCGAAGCTCGATATGATGAAGGGCTTGCTCTTCGTCGGGTTGTTGCCAAGAATCCATTCGGCATAGCCGTAGAGACGCAACTTGCGTGCTTCACCTGCATCGTTGCGGATGCGCAGCTGGGTCAGCTTAACGGGTTTTTCCATATTCAGGGTCTGGGTGACTTCCAGGGAAATCTCGTCCTGAACCGTCGAAAAGACCGAGTAGCCGAGGCCGTGGCGGGCTTCGAAGCGCGTGTCTGAGCGCTGTGCCAGTGACGCGTAGGGCACGATGACGGAGCCACGATCGAGATCCTTCAAGTAGAAGGCCTCACCCGGGCGGTTTGTGACCATGTCGTTGGTCCAGGGCGTCAGCTGATGGTCGCGGGAATTCTGGCTCCAGGTGAAGGCGGCGCCTTCCGCCGAGACATGGAAGCCGAAGCTCTCGTTGGCTATGATGTTGACCCATGGATGCGGCGTCTGTTCGCCGCCGGACAGGCGCACGACATATTCGCTGCCATCGGCCGCAAAGCCGCCATAACCGTTCCAGAAGGCAAGATCGCTGCCATCGACCGGGGGCGTCCCAGCAGTATCGCGAACCATACGCGGCACCAGGGTGGAGTCGCCCCACTGACCAAGCAGCGCGGGCGAACCGGAAACGGAACGGGCTTTCTGCAGCTGATCGACGAGACTGCCATCGCGACCACGCAACACGACGCGCGAGGCGGCTATGATGGCATCATAGGCTTCAGGAGACGTCAGATCCTTGCGCAGGACGTAGATATTGCGCTGGATGCCGGCGACCTCGCTGGCGTGACGCGCCGCGTCACAGAGCTGGTCGATGGTGCGCTGCATTTCGGCAGCCGCCTCACCGGAGCGTTCGTTGAAGATGACGAGATCGACCTCGACCCCGCGCGATTGCAAGAGGCCCTGCGCACGCAGCAATTCCTTGACGAGATCCGTGCCGAGCTCGTCGGTAATGCGCAAGGTCATCAATGGTGCATCGCCGGAGAGAGTCGCTCCCCAAAGGACGGACTGCGATTTCAGGCCTTCGCGAACTGTCTTATTGTCGGCGCGCAGTGCCATGTCGGGATAGATGATGTAGCGGGCAAAGCGCTGATAGGCGGCAGCCTCCTTCGAATTGACGCCGATCTGGCGCAACTGGCTCTGCGTTCTCGTCCAGGCCTGAACGAGACCCTGGGCAAAGCTTTCCGGCCGGCGATAGTGCTCGACGGCTGCTTCGAGTTCGGCGCGTTCGGCCGCGGCAATGGTCCAGAAGGTTACGCTGACCTCTTCCCCGGCCGGCACGCGAAGCGTCCGACGCAGCGACAGGCAGGTATCCATCGTGAAGCCACTGCTATTGGAAAGTTCCGCAC
This sequence comes from Martinezella tropici, assembly GCF_003287875.1. Classification (GTDB taxonomy): domain Bacteria; phylum Pseudomonadota; class Alphaproteobacteria; order Rhizobiales; family Rhizobiaceae; genus Rhizobium; species Rhizobium tropici_C. Next base: position 30,729 of record NZ_QMKK01000058.1, on the reverse strand, counting down.
CGGCATCGAAGGCCGCAGCTTCCGTCAGAGTACGACCCCGTCCAAGAAAGCGCATGCGGTCCGTCTCATGGTAAGTCGGCAAATCTTCGCCGGACGTATCGACGATCAGATGGGCGATGGCGACTTCGGGATCCGTCACGCCGCGCTTTTGGCGCTCGACGAAGATCGCATCACCTTTCGCGGCAACCTCGGTTTTCAGGAACATGCGGGCAAAGACGGGGTGACCCGTATCGACGGCATCGAGAGTGGCGACAGGCTCCATGTACGAGGTCACTTCGATGACCCGATCTTCCGTGCCAGTATTGCTGATCGTCAGGCGGCGGCCTTCCGCATCGTAATTGCTTGCGACGAAGACTTCCATTCCACTTGTCAGCTCACCGACAGTTTTGATGAACTCCGCCTTGTCGTCGCTGAAGCTCACCCGAACATGCTCGTTGGCTATCGAGCGCGGCTCCGCCGTTGCAGACCACCACTCGTTCGATGCCGTATCGCGCATGAAGATGAACGAGCCCCATCGATCCTCGGTCGGATCGGCACGCCAGCGGTTGACGGAGAGATTTTTCCAGCGGCTGTAGCCGGAGCCGGTCGCCGTCAGCATGGTCGAGTAACGGCCGTTCGACAACAGCAGCAACTCGCGCTCCCGTGACGCCGGATCTTCCAGGCGCCGCACTTCCGGACGCATCAGGTCGCCCTGGATGGTCGCGGGCGCATCGGTTTCGTGCTTCGAGGCCATGACGGGGATGTCACGCGGCGCCTTTTCCTGCAGCAGCAATTCGGCTGCCTCGATTATCGGATCCGCATGGAACAGCTCGCGCAGCAGGCCGTCGAAAGCCACGTTGGCAACCGCGGCAATCGACATGCCGTGGTGGTGCGCATAGTAATTATAGACCACCGCGCATTGCTTCCCTTCGGGCACGCGGCTTGCCGTAAAATCGACGGCGTCATGGAAACCATACATGCCGAGTGCACCGACGGCCCGCAACCGCTCGAGGTTTTCGAGGGCTGCGACCGGGTTGTACTGGCTGGCCAGCAACGAGGCGTAAGGTGCGATGACGGCGTTCTGTCCGAGACCGCGTTTCAGACCGAGCGTCGGCACCCCGAAGTTGCTGTACTGATAGTTCATCTGATGATCGCGGGCGTTGAAGGCCGCTTCCGAGATACCCCATGGCGTGCCAAGCTTGCGAGCATAGTTCATCTGCTCGAGAACGATCAGATTGTTGGTCTGGTTGAGAATCCCGCCGCTACGCTCCTGCATGACGAGAGGCGGCATCAGATATTCGAACATCGAGCCGGACCAGGAGACCAGCGCACCGCGCGTGCCGACAGGCACGACATGGCGGCCGAGCTTGTACCAGTGCTCGGTCGGCAGATCACCCTTGGCGACCGAGAAGAGGCTCGTCAGACGCGCTTCCGAAGCGAGCAGATCGTAGCAGGCGGCATCTACTTCTTCCGTCTCGACACGGAAGCCGATCGACAGCAGCCGGCGTTCCGGTCGATAGAGGAAGCTGAAATCCATATCGAAGGCGATTTCACGGGCGCGATTGCCGATCCGGATCAGCCTTTCGCTGATATCAGGTGCCTGTGTGGGATCGAAAGCCTTGTCGACCTGATGAAGTTCGCAGGTTTCGACCAGCTTCTCCGCCCAATGGACGACTTCCTCGCTCCGCGTGGTCTTGACTTCCCTGTCAAGGCTTCCGGCAAGTTCGCGGATTTCCCGAGCCTGCCCGGCAAATCGTTCGATAAGGCCTGAGGAGAATTCCTTCTCGCGTTTACCGGTCGCGACCGCCGCTTCGAGCTCGGCGATACGGCCGTCGAGCCGGTCATGGAGGGATCGGTTCGACCGCGTATCGTCATCAAGCTCCGAAAGCACCTCGCGCAGAATTGCCGCGACATCGCCGATGCCATCGAGATCGGTGTGGATATGGGCAAGGGGAGACTGAGCCCAGATGCGGCATGCGGATGAAACGGCAATCAGATGGCCGGCAAAATTTCCGCTATCGACCGAGGATACATATTTGCGGCCCAGCGGCTTCAACGTGTCGGTATGATACCAGTTGAAGAGGTGACCTTTATATTTTTCCAGCTTTTCGACTGTCTCGATCGTCTGCTCAATGCGCTTGACTGCGTCCTCGAACGAAATCCAGCCGAAACGACGCGCCGAGATGACCGACAGCAGATAGACTCCGATATTGGTCGGCGACGTACGCATGGCGACGACGGCATGCGGCGTCTGCTGAACGTTGTCGGGCGGCAGGAAGTGCTGATCGGGAACGACGAAGTGGTCGAAATAGCGCCAGGTACGTCTCGCGATCTTGCGCAATTCGTTGCGGACGTGGTCGGGCACAACAAGCCGATCCTCGGTTTCCGCCGTCTGGCTGACCAGCCAGGCGATGGCTGGCGACAGCACCCAGAGAAACACGAAAGGAAGCCCGACCAGCCACGCGATGTCGCCGGAAGAGGCGGCGAAGACTAGTGCCAGAATGGCCAGGAGGGGGGCACGCCACATGACCTTGTAATGGCCGAGGATCGTCTTCTGAGCCATGGCCTGCGCACTTGCGGCGGTGCGCCATTGCAACATCAGCCTGCGGCTGACGAACATGCGGTAGAGCGAGCGGCCGATCGCATCAGCCATGACGCAGGCGATGTCGGCGATGAAGATGATGCGCAGCGCCACCTGGGCATTGGCATTCTCAATATCTTTCCAGACGGTATGGAGATGCGCCCGCAGGATGATGTCGCTGGTTCGCGGGATGATGCCATTGATCAGCGACAATGTCGGGGCAACGAACAGGCTGAAGATCAGCAGGATCTGCCAGATAAGCGCGCCGAAAGGATCCATCCAGTACCAACCGAGCACGGAAGCGAAGAACCAGGCGATCGGCGTCAGCGAGCGACGCAAATTGTCGAGCATCTTCCAGCAGCCGAGCGCGGTAATGCCACGGCGCTCGTCGAAAATGTACGGAATAAGCTGCCAGTCGCCGCGTGCCCAGCGATGCTGACGCGAGACCTCCACTTCGTAGCGGATGGGGAAATCCTCAACCAGTTCGCAGTCCGTCACCAGACCGCATCGCGCCATCGAGCCTTCGAGCAGGTCGTGGCTCAATATCGAGTTCTCGCTGATCCGCCCCTTCAGCGAGGCCTCGAAGGCGTCGACATGATAAAGGCCCTTGCCGGTAAAGGTACCCTCGCCGGTGATGTCCTGATAGACGTCGGAAACCGCAAAGACGTAAGGGTCGAGACCGCGATTGACCGAGAAGACGCGCTGGAAGGTCGATGCGTCCTTGCCCGTCGTCAGCGACGGCGTCACGCGCGGCTGCAGCACGCCATAGCCATCGACGACGCGCTGCTTCTTGTGGTCGAAAACCGGGCGGTTGATCGGATGATGCATCTTGCCGACGAGTTTGACGACGGTATCGCGAACAACGCGCGTATCGCTGTCCAGCGTCATGACGTATTTGACGTCGGCCGGCACGAGATCGAAGCCCGCAATAAAACTCGTGTCTTGGCTGCCGCGCAACAGCATATTGAGCTCGTGCAGCTTGCCGCGCTTGCGCTCCCAACCCATCCAGACGCCTTCGGCCGCGTTATACTGTCGGCGGCGATGCAGGAGATAGAAGCGCTGCTTGCCCTCTTCCGAATAACGTGATTCCAATTCGGCGATCTTGCTGCGTGCATAATCGAGAACGTCGAGATCGCGGGTGGTCTCTTCTTCCTCAGCATCCGGCCAGTCGGTCAGGAGTGCGTAGTAGATCTCACCGCGGGCATTGGCAAGGTAATGTACCTCAAGATTGCGGACGAGCTCATCCACGTGCTCGCGCCTGCCGATCAGGGAAGGAATGGTGACGAGGGTGCGGGCGTCGGCCGGCAAGCCCTTCTTGAATTCATAGCCGACGAGACGATCCGGCGTGATGAAGAATGTGGCAAAGAAATTGAAGAGGCCGGTCGCGCCCTCGGATGCCGGGAGCGCGAACATCAACAGCAGAACGATCGTCGCAAACAGCGGCATTCCCGCGTCGACGAATGCCCATTCGACCAAGACGAGCGCCAGCAATGTCAACAGGAGCACCGGGATGGCGATCGAGAGCCAGTTCAGCTTGCGGACCATCCGCATGAACCGCAGGCTGAGCGTCGGCCGGAAGCCGATCTCCGCCTCGAGTGCCGGGCGCCCGTTGCCGACGAAATAGTAGCCGATATTGCTCGCAGATCCGTCCCTGCTTTCATTTTTTGCACGGTCGGTCAGCCGCACGGCGGCCTCGGCGATATCCATTTCTGTCTTGTCGGAGCGCTTTGCAAGCTTTTCGATCTGGCGGCGGTAGCTGTTGCGAGATCCGGCATCGAGCTCTGCATAATCCGTCTGCTGCCAGAGGAGCTTGTCGATGGTGCTGACCTCTTCGACCCACTCCGACCAGTCGGTGTCGTTGATCTCGCGCAGGCTCTTGATAATGCTGCCCATCAGCGCATTGGCCGCGCCGAGACGGATCTGCTCGGCCGACATGACGGCTTCTGCATCCGTTCCCTTGGCGGAAAGCTTTGCCTCCAGCCAGTTCAGCGCAGCTTCGGTTGGTTCCAGCGCATTGCGAAGACGATAATGCAGCTGCGTGACGAAGGTCGTGTCGTCGAGATTGGCGGCCAGCGTTTCCAGATGTTGCGCTGCGCCGGCGTCACCGAGCGAAATTACCTCGGTGGCCGCCGTGTTGGCAGCCGCGCGCATTTCGCGGCTCTTATCGATCTGCGATGCCACCCGGCGAAGATTGTCGATCAACACGTAGCGCACCAGCGAAGGAAGCGCCCAGAGTTCGCCGATCCGCAAGGTTTCGCGGTCCTGGAACCCTTCGGTCACCGCGGTCATGCCGGCATTGCTGATATTGCTGTGCGCATGCGCCATGTAGAGCCAGGCGAGCGCGAGGGTGCGCGGCACCTCCGTGCCGTCGAGATTGATCTTGCGCAGTTCGCGATAGAACTTCTTCGGAAAATCGCGGCGAACTTCCTGGATTGCCTCTTCGACGATGTAGTGGTTGTCGAGTAGCCATTCGGCAGCCGGCGTGATGCTTTCGCCAGCATCGACATCCGCAGCTGCAGCGCGATAGACCCGCAGGATTTCGTTTTCGTTCTCCTTATGCCGGAGATAGAAATCGAAGCCATTGAATTTAAGGAGATCAAGCGTGCGAGTTTCCGCAAACTTTGCTGCCATCGCTCTCAGCTGATCGTTGGACAAAAGAGCGGCGCGAATTCCGAATTCGCGATCCGAATGAGCCATCTGAGGAGTTGGAGCAGAATCGTTGACAGTATCTTTAGATGACATGTGTCTTTCGCTTTTGTCTCGTCGTTTCTCGAACGCAGAGTTCCAGAAACGAGAACCCGGAGCCTGAGATCTTCGTTGCAACACCCCGTTGACGGCAACTGGGGCAATGATTGCCGCTTAACTAGCCGCACCACCCTGAACGCAGGATTAATTGTCTGGGCTGGCAAACTTGGCGGCAGTCGGAGTTGCCGTCTTGAAGCAATCGGCCGTCGTGGCCGAGCTTTCCTGCAAAGCTCCTTAGAGGCAAAACAAAATCATCTAATTCCTGAAATATTGACACACGATCTAACGGCGTATTTGATCCAACAAATTCACACAGGAATGAACTACCAGAAGGGGAGCTTAAATGTCCGTGATCGCACCGACACTTTCTCATGTGCTTCAAAATATTGAGCGGTTCAAGGCAGAGCTAGACAGCAGCGCTGACCTCCGGCGTCGCCTGGCATATGCTCGCGCTTGGTATGCTCTCCAAACCGAAGATGGCAAGTGGCTCTTCGCGCCGATGAAGTTCTGTGCCTATAAGGATATGACCGCGAAGAAATACGACGATAGACGCGATGGGCGTCGAGCGGAGAAGCAGCTACAATCCTGGTTCACCTCCGTGCCCCATGCCGATCATCTTAATCAAGAGTTAACGGAAGCGCTCACTACATTTCTTGCCGGCTACGGCAAATCGCCGAGTACAGCTTGTCGGATCAGCGTAACCAGCGATTTCTACCAAAGCCAAAACAATCGATCGGCAGACGATCATGTTTTGGCTAATCTCTTGATTGCTGTGGCAAGTCGCCTGTCAGCTGAGGAGCGCGTCAGACTGAGAGCCGCCCTCTAGGCGGGAATTCTGGCGTCCCTTAGCCTACCCTGCAGTTTTCCAGCGGAACTTCGTGCCAGTGCGTAAGCTTGCCACGGAGAGATCACGCGACACCTACGATGCGTAGATATTATAAGCCATAGCGCCAGCCGCTATCGGCAATCTCGCGCGGCCATTCGAAGCTTTGAATGCGTGCCCGCAATGAGGCTAGTGCGGCGGAATCCCAGCGCACGTGGAAATTTTTGTCCGACATCACGCAATCCCGAAGTCTCCAGGTTTCCAAAAATTCGCATACCACCGGAACACATTGCCGCACGATTTGTTTCACAGACATCGGTTCACGAATGAAGGAATGGGGCCTCGAAGTGCGCCGCTCAACGAGCGCCGGTGCGGTTGATTCGGAAGGACAAAATGAACGACGAAAGACCTCTCGCAATCGTTTCGGGCGCAGCAAGAGGAATAGGCCGTGCGTGCGTCGAAATCTTCGTTGCACAAGGTTGGCAGGTCGGAGCGCTTGATCAAGACGAAACAGTTCGGACCGCCCTCGCGCAGAACGAAAGAGCGATACCGCTTGTTGCGGACGTCACAGACCCAATCGCGCTTCAAGCGGAGTTGGATCGCCTCCCATCCCCCGCCGCAGCGGTGATCAACGCGGCAGGGGTCTTTCCCCCTACATCTTTAAGTGACTTTCAAATTGAGCAGTACCGGCAGGTATTCGACGTGAACGTCCTAGGGACGCTGCTCTTAAGCCAATTGGTGAGCCGCAGTATGACCGATGGCGGTCTTATTGTTAATCTTTCATCCATCAACGCCTTTGTCCCGCGCCCTGATCAGCTGCTTTACGCCGCAACCAAGGCAGCGATCGTCAGCCTAACGCGGAGCATGGCGGCTGATCTGGCACCCAGGCGGATTCGCGTGAACGCGGTTGCGCCCGGTCCGGTTGACACTGAGGGGGTAAGAGGACTTGGTGGCCGTTTGGAGGAAGCCGCCGGGCAGGTTCCGCTTGGACGGGTCGCGTCTCCGTCCGAGATCGCCGATCTTATCTTTTGGCTCGTTGAGGGTCGAGGTGCGCAATTTGTCACCGGCGAGACAGTTGTCTGCAGCGGTGGCTTGTTCATGCGTTAGGAGCGATCCATCCAACAACGGAACACTCGAAGGCCCTTAGCAACCATGCAAAGGCAGTGACTATCGGCAACTTTCACCGAGGTAACCTCTATTGCGACGTCATCACATTCCCTTCGGATTATAGTCGCCAGGTTTCCCAGGTTATTGAGCTTCAAGGTGCCGAAATCTGAACGCACTGCGAGATGGCCGGTTTCACCGGCGGATATCCGCGCTCCACAATCGGAACGGAATTCCCGCGGCCCAGCATATCCGTTGATGAGTATCCGGATGCAGAGTATCGACAAACTATGAGGATGGTATGACCTCACTCCTCGAAAATATATATGTCGCCTTCCTTCAGCGCTGCAAGAAATGCCTCTCTGGCTTCGTTTTCTTCAATTTTTCCCTGCTGAACCGCCATAAGTGCTTTCATCGCAGCGTGATAGGCTTGACCATCTTCGAGCGTCGGCCACTCGTTGAGCATGAATTCCGCCGCGCGCTCCGCGCTGGAGATTGTCAAACGGTCTCCCGTCTTCCGAGTTTCGACTATGACGGGCTTACTCCACCATTGAGCCATGAGCTTTCTCCTTGTCGCGCTCAACGTCCCGTCAGGTGGAATGTTCCGGAAACGGTATTTCTGAGCCCCGTAGCAATTCCAGGGGTTGACTTCAAAAACGGGTCAATCCGCAGCTTTTGAGACAAAGCCGTCCCAGCCGGCCATGGCGATCTCGGCCACGCTTTGGAGCTCGGCTCTTTCCGCTCCGTCACGGGCGCGGATTGCCATCCCGCTCTGAACGGTCTGGAGAAACCTGCAGACCATGGCGATATCGAGGGCCGGGGGAAGCTCTCCTTCGTCGACCGCCTTTTTCAGACGCGACGCGAGCACATCGAAAGCTAGCCCCCGTGTCGAGCGCATCAGCTCGGCAAGTTCCTCGTGTCCATCGCTGCCGACCGTGCCGAGGGTCGCCAGACAACCGTGAGGCAGGTCGCAGTCTGAACCGGTCATGGCGGCGGCCGAGTCATGAAGGTACGCTTTCACCGCCTCGCGTGCCGTGGTCGCATCACGGAAACGTCCCCAGACCAGATGTTCGTAGTAAGAAGCGTAGTACCTCAGTGCTTCCGCATAGAGCTCGTCCTTCGAGCCGAACGCCGCATAGAGGCTTGTCGTCGCGATGCCCATGGCTTCCGTCAGATCAGAGATCGACGTCGCTTCGTAACCTTTGATCCAAAACATCCGCATGGCGCAGGTCAGGGCTGCGTCACGGTCGAACGCGCGGGGACGGCCACGTGCGGAACCTGTCGTTGGGGCTTTCGATGATGTCCCGTTTCGATCTTTTTGCATCGATCGCTACTTAAACCCGTTGACTCCCATTTTCAACGTCCATATGCATTATGTATCGATCACTACATAAATGGAGTCGAGATGATTGATCTGAAGGGAAAGAGAGCGCTTGTGACCGGTGGCTCTCGCGGTATAGGGGCAGCAATCGCTCTTGCGCTTGCCGAGCATGGCGCCGATGTTGCATTGACGTTTCAGAATTCGACGGATCGCGCGAGGGCGGTCGTCGCCTCGATTGAGGCCCACGGTCGGCGCGGCATAGCGATCCAGGCCGACAGCGCGGATCCGACCGCGATCCGGCGGGCGGTCGATGAAGCGGCAAAGGAGCTTGGCGGCCTCGACATTCTGGTGAACAACGCCGCGATCGCACTCTACGGAGCGATTGCCGACATCAAGGTCGAGGACATCGATGCGCTCCTTGCGGTAAATGTCCGCGGCACCATTCTTTCGACGCAGGCCGCCCTTCCGTATCTCGGCGCCGGCGGGCGAGTGATCACGATCGGCTCCGCCGGTGCCGACCGCATCGTCGGCGCGACGGGCACAGTCTACTTCATGACGAAATCGGCACTCCAGTCTTTCACCCGGGGCTTAGCACAGGAACTGGGACCGCGCGATATCACGGCCAATCTCATACAACCGGGCTCGACGGATACGGAGATGAACCCGGCGGACGGGGAATATTCCGAATTCCAGCGGAACCTCATCCCGTTGGGTCGATATGGGGCACCTTCAGACATCGCTACCGCCGTGACATTTTTGGCGAGTCCTGCGGCAAGGCAGGTCACCGGCGTGACCCTCAACGTTGACGGCGGGTTGAACACCTGAGCGCAGCGGTTCCTTCACGAGGGCTGGCGACGGTCGTGACATTCTTCTCATCGATCAACATGAGGTCGAACGGCCATGTGAAAGCTTTGTTCTCGGGCTGTGGCCAACAGGTCCTTATGACTGGATCTCGCGTGGGAAGGACGCAAGACCATGTTCTTTTAAGCCAACTTGTCAGGTCGTCTCAAGTTGCGTTGCGCCCTTGCGGACGGTTGCCAACTCGAGACTTAATTTAGCTGAGTTGGCACCATTTTGGTGAAAGTGATTGGATTGCATGTTGGGGACCGGCGCCTTTTCACAGGGCATTTGATTAAGCAGTTCCGCAATATGTATCAGATATTTCGAAAAGCTTTGGAACGTCTCGCTTGTCCGGGAGTTTATGACGCGGTGATCGACAATTGGATGGGCGTAGATGCTGAGCGTTAGCATTGCGGTGCGAACAGGCGGAACAATTGAGCTTCAATCGGGAATTTTCGACGACAAGGAAGCTGCAGCCCTCATCTCCTTGATGACGCGATCGTCTCAGGTGGAGGCTACGGATATAATCCACGAAACGCGGCGCTGGGGAATTTGCAGACGTAGAGCGGATAATTTCGAGGTTTTGACCAAAATCCTATAAGGTTTTACGGCTTGCTGGCACCTGTAGAAGTGCCAGGCCACTGAAAGAGCACACTCTATTGCCTTGCCATTCGAGGCGTCTGATGAATGGACTAATTCCGTCGATGAATATCACGTCGGAGCGAGTGGCCTTTCGGCCTCTCGCTCCGTCTCCTCGCGCTGATCCTCCGCTCGCTGCCAATCGCCGAGATGGCGCCCTTCGGGCGTCCCTTCTTCCTCCCAAATCCTGTAGGCACGCTTACGGCATTTTTCGTCATCTTGTTCTTCGTTGACGGCCAGTAAAGTTTCTTCCTTTAGCCAAAGATGGATTGTTTTCCTTCGGGCAAGCCGATCGTAAGAGCATTTCCTTCGTGAGGTCGTCGAAGGAGAATATTTTCCACTTCGCTGCCATGAGCAAATCAAGCTCGATCGAAGAAGGGCCGAACCGAACGAACAGATCTTCGGCCGTCGCGTCATCGAGTCCGTATTTCTTCTGGAAATCCGCCAGAGAATAGGCGGCACCTCTTATCGTCCGGCGCCGTTCGAAAGGCCGTTGCATTTCCATATCTGATGATCCTCCTTATTCCGCTCCAAGCAACTCGATCGGCGAGCTGAAAGTTCCGTCGAGGGTGAAATATTGAGCTCGTGCAATGATCAATGCGGCTTGCGGGCTACGTTTATGGGGGTACGTTAGCCCGGCCTCTTTGGCTGTGGAGACAATTTGCCAGCGGCTCTGTTGGTCTGCTTGTTCCATAGCCGCGCTGCTTAATCTTTTGCGCGCGTCGTAGGACCGACCCGGCCATGCTGGAACTCGTCGCGCCTTTCGTCCCGAGCGCAGCCAGTCGCCATAACGTGCGGAACAAATTGAGCTTTCTCTTGTTCGATTAGCGTAACAGGAGGAAACTTCCATGAAGAGATCCATCTTCGCCGCCGCACTTCTTCTATCGGCGACGGCAGCCTTGGCCCAGAGCCAGACGCCGTCGACCTCCCAGACAACTCCGGCCGTCAACACCGGTCAGAATCCGGCAGCGCCGATTGCTGGCAAGAACAGCTTCACAGAAGATCAGGCCAAATCCCGCATCGAAGCCGCCGGCTACACCGACGTCACGGGGCTTAAACTGGATGATCAGGGCGTTTGGCGAGCGACTGCCAAAAAGGACGGCAAGGACACGGGCGTGTCTCTGGACTTCCAGGGCAATGTCACGATGGCCAAGTAACGAATTGAGAACAAGGAGACGCGATATGCGCACCATTACCAGACTCTATGACAGTTATGACGACGCCAAAGCTGCGGTGAAATCTCTCGAGGATGCAGGCATCCCATCTGACGACATTAGCATCGTTACAAACAAGGCCAATGGCGTCGACGTCGAAGGGCAGGGCACTTACGCAGCCGAGGGGGCAGGAACAGGTGCTGGCGTCGGAGCTGTCGCAGGCGGCGCCGGCGGTCTTTTGGCCGGCCTTGGTATCATGGCCATCCCGGGCGTCGGCCCCGTTGTCGCGGCGGGCTGGCTGGCGGCCACCGCCGCGGGAGCGGTAGCCGGAGCTGTCGCTGGCGGTGCCGTTGGAGGTATCGTCGGAGCGATGATCAGCGAAGGTGTCCCGGAAGACGAGGCGCATGTCTACGCCGAAGGCATCCGTCGTGGAGGTTCGGTTGTGACGGCAAGGGTTGAGGAGGCAAAGCTGCCGGAGGCCCAGGCAATCCTCGACCGGTCGCGGCCCGTCGACATTGCATCCCGGCGGGCACTCTATGCGGAAGAGGGATGGACCCGCTTCGACGAGGCAGCCGAACCCTATACGCCTGAGCAAATCGAAGCCGAGCGCCAGCGATATCGCATGAACCGGCTTTGAAAAGCACAGCAATTCGAAGACACGATGGCGTCCGCGGCAGCGGGCGCCTTTCTGCAACAAGGTGCGAGCTCGAAGACCGTACGAAGAAGCTCAGGCCGAGACCGCGTTCGGAACGCAGGCGGTTTGCCCGCATAGTTATTTCGCAGTCCAGGAACTCGATATCGTGATCGGGCGTTGTACGTCGTCAATTTAGGCGTAAGCGAGAGGTGAACGTGGTTGAGAGCAAGAAGCTGACAATGGTCAGTTCCGGTATTCCCGGACTGGACGAAATTCTTCGCGGCGGTTTGCCCGCATCAAATCTCTATATCGTTCAAGGTGCGCCTGGGTCGGGCAAGACGACCGCAGCCTTACAATTCCTCCGTGCCGGTGCGGCGAACGGGGAGCGCTGCATTTATGTCAGCCTGTCACAGACCAGGGCGGAGCTGGAGGCGATCGCCCTGTCCCACGGCTGGACGCTCGAGGGCATCCGGGTGGAAGAGCTCGCGGCTTCCGATTCGATCAAGGGAGCGACCGACCAGTCGATTTTTCAGACGGCTGAACTGCGTCTGGACGAGACGCGGAAGATGATCGAAAGCGCAATCGAGGAGCATAAACCCAGCCGATTGGTCTATGACTCGCTGTTGGAAATACGGTTGATCACAGGCGATTCACCCCGCTTCCGTCGTGAGCTGATCGCCTTCAAGGCGTTTCTTGCCAAACGCGACATCGTGGCTCTGCTGCTTGACACCCAAACACCAGAGACCGATCGAACAGGCGAAGAGGTTGATGGTATTGCTCACGGTGTCATTCGTCTCGACAAATCGCTTGAGGAATATGGCGCGGTTCGCCGCCGCATCGAGGTCAGTAAGATGCGCGGTGTGCCTGTCGCTGACGGCTATCACGACATGGCGATCCGCAAAGGCGAGGGCGTGGTCGTATTCCCGCGCATCATACCGGGCGCCGTGGCGAGAACCGTCGAGCCACAGTTGATCAAGTCCGGCGTGGATACCCTCGATGACATGTTCGGCGGCGGGCAGGAAGCAGGAACCACCACCCTCGTCATAGGTCAGGCGGGTACTGGCAAATCGACTATGGCCTCGCTCTATGCGACTGCGGCTCTCAAGCGGGGCGAGAGCGTAGGCCTCTTCCTGTTTGAGGAACGAATAGAGACTTTCTTCCGACGTTCGGAGGGGTTGGGCATGGATTTGCGTCAATTCCATAAGGATGGTCAGCTGATCATCCGGGATTTCAACCCCAATGAGATCTCGCCAGGTGAGTTCGGTCAGATTGTCCAGCAAGCGGTGAGCAGCGAAAGGGTGAAGGTCGTCGTCATCGATAGTTTCACCGGATATCTGAATTCATTGCCGCATCGTGAGAAGGCGGTCCGCGACATCCAATCGCTCCTGAAATTTCTCGCTCGAGCGGGTGTGCTTACCATCCTTATCGTCGCGCAACACGGTCTGCTCGGCCAAGGGATCGGCATTGATGTCGATGTAAGTTTTCTGGGCGACACGGTGCTGCTGCTGCGAATTACCGAGCACGAGGGCAGGCTGCGGCGCAGCATAACGGTCGTGAAGAAGCGGCACGGACCGCACGATCTCGACGTACGGGAATTGTTCATTCAAAGTTCCGGCGTCACGGTGATCCCATATAACCCGATTCCGGAGGCCTAATCGCTCGTGGCCGCGAATGATAGCCATCTCGACTGGGTTTTGGTAATGGCGCCCTATCGGCGCGATGCCGAACATTTGGAGACGCTCCTAGCTCAGAATGGCGTAGCTGCGCGGCGGGCGGAAGGCCTGGAACAATTGACGGTGCTGTTGGCGCAAACGCCCGGCGTGCTGGTTGCGACCCAGGAGGCACTTGATCCGGAGGTGCAGAAGACGATCGGTCGCCACCTTGTCGAGCAGCCAGAATGGTCCGAGATGCCTGTCCTCGTCCTGTTGGATCGGATGGTTCCTCCGACCCGCGTTCAGGCTGAACTGTCGGCCGCTTGGCCTCGCTCGCGGCAGATCTATTACCAACGACCCGTAACAGCGCTCGAATTGCTGAGTGGTGTTCAATCGAGCCTCTTGGCGCGCCTGCGCCAGCGAGACGTTCGCGATCACATTGAGCGCGAGCGCGAACTTCGGCGCGAGCTTAATCATCGGGTGAAGAACATTCTTTCCAGCATCTCCTCCATCTTCCAGATGACCCGTCGGCGTGCCGTCTCGCTGGATGAGTTTGCCGATGATTTCGCCGGTCGGCTTGCAGCTCTTGCCAATGTGCATTCCGCGGTGTTCCAAGCGAACGGCGATGCAGCCGAGTTCTCCCATATTGTCGAATTGACCTTCAGCCCATATCGGGCAAAGGGCGCGGATCGCATTAGTTTCACAGGGCCGGAGATTTTGCTGAGTGCCGAAGCCGCGACGACGCTTGCCTTGTGCTTCCATGAGCTTGCGACGAATGCGCTTAAATATGGTGCCCTTTTAAAGCCAGAGGGCCGGATAAGTCTGAAATGGTCCGTCTCACAAGATGGGAACCTGGATCTTGAATGGCTTGAGAGAGGAGGTCCGCCAGTCTCGGAACCTAAAAGAAGCGGATATGGAACACGGTATATCCGTTCGGCGTTGTACAACCTCTTTGGCACGCCGCCCACCATCCTGTTCCATCCACAGGGGCTAAGCTGTACTCAGATCGGTCCCCTCGCGCGCGTGTCACCGAAGGACCTTGACCTCTAGGAGGCTTTTTAGCCATGTCATCTTCGGCGTCTCCGCTTCGCATATTCTGTCTTGAAGACAATCCACTGATCATCTTTCAAATTGAGGCCATGATTGAAGATTTGGGGCATATCTTCGCAGGATCTGCCATAAGCTTCACCGACCTTGTTAAAAGACAGGATCTCGGCGGTATCGACGGAGTGCTTGTCGATATCGATCTTGCTGATGGACGCACCGGCCCTGATGCGGCGATCTGGCTTTCCCGGCAGGGGATTGCGAGCATCTTCGTCACAGGTCAGGAGGCGATCGCGGCGGAGTATTCCCAAGTGGTGCTTGCAACTATTGGGAAACCCGTCTCAGAGATCGAACTCGCAGAAAAGCTGGAGCTGTTTCGGCACACCAACCGCAATCATGACCGAGGGAGCTGAACTGCGGCGGCGGAGTGAAGGCCCTCACGGACGGCGAGATTTGTCGAGCCGCAGGGCGTCTGGCGGCAAATCGTCGGTCGGGTGGCGTGACTGTAGCCCCCTGCCAGTCCGCGCTAGATAGGTGTGCTTTTTCTAGTTGGCTGGTATTAGTCGCAATGCGTCGATGAAGTATTGTTCATCGTAAAGCGTTGTCGCTTTACCATCCATTACCGCCATTGCAAAGACAAGGCCTTGCGCGCCAGCTGGATTGGTCGAGCAACATTCCTTAATCCACTGTCTTGCCAGTTCTCGGTGCTCCATTACTTTTAATAGAAAGCTACGAAACATGTCGGGTGCTGCTGGGAGGGCTTGGCGATGATGCTGGAAGATCTATATCGCTTGTTGCGAAGCGGACATGTCCAAGCGCAAGGCGTGGTCGATACCATGACGCAGCCGATTGTCGTCCTTGATCAGAACCTGTGCGTCGCAACCGCAAACAATGCATTCTTGAAAACCTTCAAGGTCGAGCGCGACGATATTCTGGGAGAGAGTTTCTTTGATCTCGGCAACGGTCAGTGGGATGTTACCGAACTCCGGCAGCTGATCGCCGCGATTATCCCAAAAGCCGCCGCTGTCATCGGATACGAAGTGGCGCACGACTTCCCAACCATCGGCCGCCGCACTTTCCTCGTCGATGCACGGCGTCTTGTCCATCCGGATGATAACAGCAACAATATCCTCGTTCTCTTCGACGATGTGACGGAAAGGCAGCGTCAGGACGCGGAGAAGGATTTCATCATTTCGGAAACACGCCACCGGATGAAAAATCTCTTCGCAGTGGTGCGATCGCTTGCGATGCAGATGGATGCCGAAGATCTCACAGGCACTGACTACCGTGATCGCTTCCTGGGACGCCTCGAGGTCACGCTTCATGCCCAGGAGATCGCCGCTATCAATGAAGCAACCGATTTTGAAACCCTGTTGAGGCAGTCGGTCAGCGAGCCTGGAACGGATCGGGTCCATTGCGAAGGACCCACAATGCAGATCCCGAGTTCGGAGATCGTGCCCGTCAGCATGATGTTCCATGAGCTGGCGACAAATGCGTTGAAGTACGGCGCCCTCTCCGTTCCAAACGGCGCCTTGCATGTCGAATGGTCATTGGAGGATGGACCGGAGAGCCGGTCGTACTTTGTTTGCCACTGGCGCGAATTAGGCGGCCCGGCGGTGGAGCCGCCGAAGCGAAGAGGATACGGCACCGAGTTGATCGAAGGCACGTGCCGACATCTTGGCGGAACTGTGGAACTTAACTTCGATCCAAAAGGTTTGACAGCCATTATCAAACTCCCTTGGAAACGCTTATGAGCGAACCTGAAAAAGGCGAGGTCGTCGTGCGCAGGATCGTTCTTGTGGTTGAAGACGAGTTCTTTATCGCGATGGAGCTGGAAAGCGTGTTGACCAGAGGGGGATTTGAGGTCCTAGGCCCGGCAAGTTCGGTCGGGCAAGCATTCGAGCTGCTGAGGAGCCAACGTCCGGATGCTGCTGTTCTGGATGTCACTCTCAATGGCGAGAACATTACGCCTGTCGCCGTCCTTCTCAAGACGTGGGGTGTTCCGTTCGTCCTCGCCAGTGCGAGCGATCCGGCGGAACTCGCTAGGCATGATGTTTTGGCTAACGTGCCCAATCTCGGGAAGCCCACCGACATGAAACGTCTTGTGGAGGTCGTTCGATCGCTTTGAAGCCGTGCCGAGAGATTGACAATCACCGCTCTGCGCGCCCGGTCGGGGTCACGCCCGGTGGAACCGACGAGGGCGCGGGAAGTTTCCCCTTGAAGGAGGCTGCCATGACCGAGAAAAAGAAGATCGTCGAGGTGAAGGTGATGACTGATAATGGAGAAGACGTACCGATCGGTATCATGAACGCCAGCCAGGCGACCAAACTTTCGGACGATCTTGATGTCGTGATCTCGCACCAGGACGGCGAGGCAGGTACCACCGACCGCGAAGAATCGAAACCCTTGGCCGGTCATGAGCCGGCAAATCATGTGTTTCCGTCGCCGGCGGGCAACACAGAGGCTGACCGCGCCAAGGAAGCACAGGCCGTCGTGCGCGATGCTTTGGACAGTCTCGTCGCATCGGCTAACGCGGCTGGCTGGGGCACGCATGAAATTGTGGTCGCGATCCTCGAGGCTGGAAGGCTTCTCGAGAAAGCAAACGCTGCCGATCCTGATCCTGCCGAAGATCCGGCGGTGAGCGACCTTGGTCGTGCGCAGATCGGTCATGGTGAACAGTATGACTAGACGATCGGATAACGATCGCCTGCAAATCCCGAACCATGTTTGCAAACCAGCATTCTCAACCCGAAGAGGTTGGCCCATGGAACTTCTTGATTCGAGGCCCGTTTTTCGTGGGTCGAAACTCGTCAGGAGGCATTGTCATGGCAACCACATCGAGAGGTCGCGCCCAGGATCGTGCGAAGGTCGCAGGCGGCCAGGATCACGAGGTCCGTTACGAGGCGAAGAAGGAAGGCGTCTCGAAGGACAGGGTCAAGAAGGCCGTGAAGAGCGCCGGAAGCTCGCGCAAGAAGGTCGAAGCGGAAATCGGCCGGCACTACCGTGAAGCTGGCGACCTACAACGTCAATGGCATAAACGGCAGGCTTGAAATCCTCCTCCGATGGCTGGAAGAGGCCGCGCCGGATGTCGTATGCCTGCAGGAACTAAAGGCCCCGCAAGAGAAGTTTCCGATCAAGGCGATCGAGGCCGCCGGCTATGGCGCAGTGTGGCAGGGCCAGAAATCCTGGAACGGCGTTGCGATCCTTGCAGAGGGGCAGGAACCCCATCTTACGAGGCGAGGGCTTCCGGGCGAACCGGAAGACGAGCACAGTCGTTACATCGAAGCCATCGTCGACGGGATCGTAATCGGCGGCCTATACCTCCCGAACGGCAATCCTTATCCGGGACCCAAGTTCGATTACAAGCTCCGCTGGTTCAAGCGGCTTCAAGCCTACGCCGCTGAGCTGCTGGAGCTTGAGGTGCCGGTCGTTCTCGCCGGCGATTTCAACGTGATGCCCACCGAGATGGACGTCTACAAGCCGGAACGCTGGACGAACGACGCATTGTTCCGCGTCGAAGTCCGCGAGGCCTACAGGAAACTCGTCGATCAAGGCTGGACCGATGCTCTCCGCCATCTGCATCCGGACGAGCGCATCTACACGTTCTGGGACTATTTCCGAAACGCGTATGCTCGCGACGCCGGACTGCGGATCGACCACTTCCTGCTCAGCTCGGAGGTGGCAGCCCGTCTGTCGAAGGCCGAGGTCGACAAGCACGTCCGCGGCTGGGAGCACGCCAGCGACCATGCTCCCGTATGGATCGAACTCAGCGACGAGAGCGCTGAGAAGAAGAGGAGGAAATCATGACCGAGGCGGTGGGCGTAAGAACAGCCGACCTAATATTCGAGGAGACCGGATATGTTCAGCGGAATGGCACTGGATTACATCGACGTTGGCCCCGGCCTTTTGCGCGTTCGCCACGGCGGCAATGGCCCGCCCCTGTTGTTGCTCCACGGCCATCCGCGAACGCATATGACGTGGGGTCAAGTCGCGGACCTCTTGTCTGCGCGCTTCACGATTGTTTGCCCCGACCTCAGGGGATTTGGAAAGTCTTTCCAACCCGTGGATAGCGAGAACAGCCGGCATTCTTCGAAACGGGCGAAGGCACTTGATTGTGTGGCACTGATGCAAGCTTTGGGATATCGGAAATTTGCCGTGGCGGGGCATGACCGAGGCAGCTATGTGGCATTCCGTCTTGCGCTCGATCATCCGGAGATCGTCACCAGGGTGGCCGTGATCGACAGCATTCCGATCGTGGAGCATCTCGAACGGATGGATTGGCATTTTGCGCGTGACTGGTATCACTGGTTCTTCTTCGCGCAGCCTGAAAAGCCCGAGCAAGCGATCAATGCCGACCCTCGGGCTTGGAACCATGCCATCCGTCCGGATATCATGGGCAAAGAGGCCTACGATGACCTGCTGACGGCGATCCAAAATCCAGCCGTTGTCCACGGAATGATCGAGGACTACAGGGCAGGCTTGAGCGTCGATCGGGAAGACGAACTGCAGGACCGGGTTGCCGGAAGGCGGATCACATGCCCATTGCTTTGCCTTTGGTCGACCAAAGACGATCTCGAGCGTTTCTTCGGCGACCCGAGGGAAATCTGGCGGTCGTGGGCGACGGATGTCACGGGTCACGGTATCGAAAGCGGCCACCACGTCGCTGAAGAAAATCCCGTCGATCTCGCGAATTCACTCCGGCGTTTTTTCGAGAAAGGATAAATCTTTGATCGCGCCGATCCACTATCAAACCGGCTCAAGGCACGCCTCCACATAGAGGCTGTTGGTGTCTCCATTTGTTGCCTGACGTTCTGCGCCACCGCGATGACGCAGAGCGAAACGCTTGCCGTTGCGGCTCAAGGACGTCGGCTGCGTGTATCCACGAGCAAGTCCTCTTCTTCATCACGCTGACGACCGCCAAGTGCCGCGGCCGCCGATGCTATGAAGGCGCCGACCAGCAGCGATAGGGACCCGACCAGCGCGCTCGTCGCGCCCGCTTTCCTGGCTTTGTCAGCCGCGTCTTTTGCTGCCGACTTGGCGTCATCGATTTGCTTGAGCACCGCATCGACCCGGTTGCGGGCATCCGTTTCGGAAAGGCCCGTGCGCGCGGAAATGATCGTTGCGATATAGGATTTGTCTCCATCCGGAAGCTGTCCGCTGGCCGCACCCTGTACGAGGATCCGCGAGATCTCGGCCGCGGCTGCGCCATCGTCGGATTGAGCGCGGTCTGCGGCCTTTGCGGGCCGGAGGAGCGCGTCTGTAAAATAGGCGGTTGCGTCCGCACCACGTGTTGATGCAGCGGCGCCGGCGCTAACCGCGTTTTGCGCGACTTGACCGGCGGCATTGGCCGACGCGCTCGCCAGCGAAGTCAATGAAGAGGCGAGAAACCCTGCTACGAACACCGTTGCCAGCGCCCAGCTCAGAAACCCGTGTGCCGTGTCGCGAAAAAAGACCTCGTCGGAGTGGACTTCAACCCATTTCGTACGGAGACGGCCCGTAAGATAGCCACCGATCGCTGATGACAGCCATTGAACGACCACCAGCCAGATCGCCGCAGTGATGCCGACGGCTGTCGCCGAATTGCTCTGGTCAGACCAGGGAGAAACCATCGTGAGCCCAACACCTGATCCAAGCAATAGAAGAATGAGGGTAATTCCGGTTGCGGCAAAGGCGCCTCCGATGATGGGGCCCCAGACGATAGCGGGCTTGGAAGATTCGACAGGAACCGTACCTCTGGGGACGTCTTCAATGACCGACATTGACGCCTCCTATCGCGTGAAGAGAACGAGAAGAATGACGATCGGCAAGGGAATACCGAGAAGCCAGAGCAAAATACCTCGACCCATTTTACCATCCTCCAATGGGTGTGAATTGATGCCTATCCCAACGGCGATGGAGACGGTTTGTTCCAGAGTCTTCGTTCGGACCTAGAGTAAGCAGTTGCTTACGAATATGGAGCGACAGGTCGTTCTCGATATCATCCTGATGCATCAGCGGGAGGGCACCGCAACAGCAGGATTTGTAGCGAAGGTTCTTCTTCGCAAATCCTGTCGGCATGAGACTGTTATGTTCCCATGTCGGATGATCCTTTCCGGCCTGACGAAGCTTTACTCAGGAACTTCGCCGTCCGTCTTGATCATTTGCCGTCTTCTTGGCACTTCGCGCGGCCTCGCCGCGTCATGGGATCTTCTCGATTCCGCCCGTCTGTGTTGCCGCCCCACTCGGGGAGCGCTCGGCTGGCGCATTCGCAATGCGGACTTACGAGGAGCGCGCCAGGTTCTGGTTCTTGGCAGGAAACACGTCTTGCGTAGCATCGCAAACACGGTTTCGCCCTGCGGCTTTCGCCAAATACAGCGCTCGATCGGCTTCTCGGCAAAGATGCGACAGTTCCGATCCCTCGTGGGTAGCTTTTGCGATACCGATGCTTGTCGTTACGGCGATTTCGGAGGCAATGGTAGGGTAGCGAAGCTCAGCGACGGTTTTGCGAATCCGCTCGGCATGGAGCAGGGCGTTTCCCGCATTTGTTGGGAGAAAAACGATAAATTCCTCGCCTCCCTGTCGTGCGAACAGCGCCGAGGAGGGCAGGATCGATTGCACTGCCTGCGCCATCGTTGCTAGAACCTCGTCGCCTGCAGCGTGCCCCCAGCGATCGTTCAACTGCTTGAAGTGATCGATATCCAGATAGAGAACGGCGTCGCCTTCTTGGGCTTGTTTGGGCACGTTCGTATTAAAAAAGCGGCGGTTATACAGACCCGTAAGAGCGTCGCGGTCGGCCAGACGTTTGATCTTGATATGTTGGCGCTCGCTGATGAAAATCACGATGGCAATCGCAAGCACGAATTTGGAAATTATCATCAGGAAGAAGCCGGTCGCTACGTCGAGCAAGGGAAAGGTATTGAATGCAAATTCCAGACCCATGATCAACGCGAGTAGGCTGGCGGACGCTAGTATCGCCGCGACCAGCTTCCGAATTGGAAGAGGCTCGATATAGCTGTCCAGGAACACGACAGCTGCCGTGCCCGCCATCGTCAGGCAACCGAGAAAAGTGAAAGTCGTCGCCCGATATGTGTTGTTCAGGTGGAAGGCCGTGATCAGCCCGATTGCCAGCGTTGCCGCTGCTGGTATGAGAACCAGCCACGTATTGATTTTTCGATCAGGGTTGCTGATGACAATAAACGCGAAGCCCAATAGGCAATATCCAAGTACGGCGAGAACAATATTGATAAGGCTGAGAGGGCCGTAAAGTGCCGGATGAATTTCTGCATGGCCCGCAAGGGTCGAACCTCCGGCGAGAACAATAAAGCTTGCTGCTAGAAGTCCAACTCCACGGCTTTCTTCCGATGTCAGGCGCAGATACCCCAAGGTCAAAGCACCGGCGATATAGGATGTCTTCTGGAGGAAGAGAACCGTCGGCATATCCAGTTCGTTAATCATCAAGCCCCACGGCAATGGTCGTTCGTTAGGAGCGCAATACGCTGAACACTTAAATATTTTGCGAAGATTTAAGCGGTTTGTCTTCCAGCATCAGTGCAAGGATGCATCGTCGATCAAGGTTGCTGCCAATATCGCCGAAGCGCTGAGGGCAATAACCAGCAATTCCACGAGGTCGCTGGTTCGCATCCCTTCAGGAGCTTAATATGTATCTACCGCGTCGTAAAACCGATTGCATCCTCTCCATAAGGGACAGCTCGGTATGACAGATTTCTACCCTTAGCTGAGAGTGTCGCGATGTAAATTCGCAGCTCCATGGTGCCTTGACATCTTCCGCCCAGGCCTTGGCCCACCTATTGATAGATTGACGCGGCTCATCACTCTCTGGATAGAGCGCTCTTAAGATCCGTTTCTTCAAAATCGCGCCCTTTGAACAGGATCGGCATCTTGAGAGTGTCCGCGCAGGCATAGGACAGGCAGTCGGCGAAGTTGAGTTGGGCGGGATGGCCTCTTCCCTTGCCGTAAACGGCAAAGGCTTCCACCGCGCGACGCGCGATCGCATCGGTGATCGGAACTACAGTGATTTTCGCCGCTTGAAGAAAAGCGTCGAACATCTCCTGGGCATCAGGGACCTCCAGCCCAAGAATACGCGCCAAGTTGATGGTCGCCTCAAGCCGGACATGCGCGCTTGTTTGCCGCGTTGCCGCGCCATCGACTGCGCCCAAGTAGCTATCGCCTTCCGGTTCGTCGGCAAGGATGGCAACGAATGCTGAGGTTTCAATGAACATTATTGGCCCCAGAGTGCGTCGCGTTCGTCTTTCGTTAAGGGTGGAGCAGGCGGAAATTTTGCCTTGTCAAGTGCTCGCGCACGGATCTCTGCGACGTGTCGTTTCAAGGGTATGGCTTCGTCTGCACGCTCAATCTCATGCTGCAGCGCAAGCTTGATTGCCGCGGTCAAGTTGGATGCACCACGTTTGCGCATAACGGTTTCCGCCAAGGTGCGAACTTCCTCATCTCTTATGCTGAGCATTTGACGTCCTTGTTGTATGACAATCATTGTATATACGTATAGACACGGTTCGTCCATACAACCTCTAGGCCGGGGGCAGTTTATCAGTAGGAGCGGCGCCGACAGCGATCTGGGCGCATTTTTGTCGCCGCCCGCAGGAGATCCCTGTGGTTGGCCGTGAGGATTTGTCCGACAACGGCACGTCCGCGGCCCTGTCCGCCGGCCCGGCTGCTGTTTCAGATACTGGATGCTGCCAAGGGCGGTCACGCGCGCCAAACCACTCGGTTTCATGACAGAACCTTATCCCACGAGAGGCGCATGACTCGGATTAGATAAATTTCACAAGGGGTCTCTGGTTCGATCCTTTTCAAGAGCTATATTGTTGCAACAGATCCCCGCCGAGAGCTGGACTATGGCCTGCCAAAGCGGGTGATAGCGACCTATCATCCAATATCCTAGGATGGGAAGGCCCCGGAGCAGCCAATCTTAAATCGGTAAAATTCTCTCCGGACGAGATCATCATGATCATAGATCGCGATGAGCAGCGGCGCGGCACTCCTCGCGAGCGGATGTCGGCTAAAGCTGCGTCGCAGCCATTGTGATCGAGGATTGAACACAGCCGGTCTCGCGGCAAAAGGGGCCGAACGCCACAGGCACTTTCAAACTGGCGTGAGGATCAGCAGGTCAAAGGCATTTTCTTGCGGACGATTGGCTCACGTGGACATGAGGCACTTCAGTATGTATGGCACGAAATGTCGTTTGTAGTTTGCGCGCTCGCGGTTGCCGTGGCAGACAGGCTCGTCTTAGTGAATTTTAGCACATCAGCGTGCGTAAAGCTGCGAACCACGTTTTCGCCAAATCACATCACCAAATGGTCGCGGGCGGCCGCTTCGCCGTTCACCTACCGGATCGACGTGGAAAGGTTCATATTTGGCCAATAATGGCCAATTATTCACCAGATATGCATTAAAGGCTACGCGCCAATTCCAACTCATCGCCCACGAAGGCAGCCTCATAGTCGCGCGCCAGCGCGCCAAAGACCCCAACCTGTCTAAGGGCTTCCCGCCATCCGTCCGCAATACGCTGCGCCATTGTCCGGATCGTCTCTCGTGCCTCGGCCTCCGGAATTTCGAAAAACTCGCAGGCTTCCAGTGCGAGGTTGATCGACCGATCATGGGCTCCTCCCTCTAGGATTGCCGTCTCAAGATGCGGGTTGCGATCCGGCGCCGGGTTCACGTCGAATACCGGCGACAAGCGCCACTGACCGGCCCCGACATAAAGGAAGCCGTGGTTTTTCAGGTGATCGTCCTTGTTGGACACGAGGATCGTGAAGAGCAGACGCCGGTAAAGTTCGCGGAAATCGTGAGAAGGATCGGGGGAATAAGAGCGCATGAAATCGACGATCTCGGTATAGGAACCCAGCTCCGCCCCTGTCTTGCCGAGCGCGGTGCGCGCGGAGATGTAGGGAATTCGTGCGGCCCTGCGTCGGTCGAACCGCCGGATCAGAGCAACTGGAAACGGCGTGTCTGCCGCAGGCTTCGGCCAGACGAAGGGTCGCTACCTCGACGCGCTCTATGGGCTGCTGATCGTGGACCGAGGTGAATTTCGCCAGCCATAGCACATCGCCATCCCTGACATTCGCTTTGGGGCGATCGCCGCCGGAGCCGCCGGCGCCGGCCAGGGCCTGCATCTCCTCGGGCGAAATTTCCTTGCCCTGTTCATAGGCTCGCGCGATCGCCGTTATGGTTTCGAGATCGACCAGACGCGGAATGGCGTCTGCTGCCTTGCCCCGAATGACCTCGCCGTGGTCATCCAGAAAGCGTAACGCGCCTTGTCGGCAGGTATCGTCGGAAAGCGTCAGATACTCGAATTCGTTGAGGCCATTGCCATATGCGCGCTCGAGCAGCCTGCGTCCCCAACTGTCGGGAGCCGCATCGGCGAAAGCGCCTGCCAATGCGTCGCGCATGTGGCCGGGCTGTCCCGAAGTGTGGAATGGGCCGGCCTCAAGAGGAAAATCGGGCTGTATGGCAAAGGCGCGCGGGTCTTCGATCCATTCGGCGCCATAGGCGAAGGTCGAGAATTGCCGTGGACCGGCATGCGTGAAACGCAACTGGCCCACCGATGTTTGGCTTTCGCCAAGCGCGACGTGGGCGACGAACTCGGCCATCAGAAGGAAACCCCATCAGGGTCCACAACGTCCTGCCGTTCCTGCTTCTCCTCCGTCTTAGCTTTCTGCTTTCTCAGCCTTGCCGCGAAGGAGCGGCCCCGGCGCGGTCCGTGCTCCGCTGCCAGCGCCAGCCCCAGATCGTCCTTGCGGATATCGATCAGGTCAGCGAGACGCTCCAGAAGACCCAGCACAACGAGAACGTCGGCAAGCGTGCCAATGGCAACGCCTGCATCACCCCGTTCAAGGCGCGCGATGGAACTCGGCGACGTCCCCGCACGTACGGCGAGATCCGCCACGGCGATGCCACGCCGCAGACGCGCGTTCCTGATATCTTGGCCCAGCTGTTCCAGTGCTGGCTTCGTCTTGGGAGAGCTCATTTCAATCGATCATATTTGACTTAATAATCTATATAATCAATCATATATGACTTAATAAAGCCGTAGTCAAGGATTCGGGTCCGCACCCGCCCGGCAGCGCCAGCGTCTCGCTTCAATATCTGCGGGAGGAGAAAAGCCTTCCGCTGCGTCCGAGCATTGGTCCCGGTCAACCCTTCGAGCGGGGAGATCTCCGCAATGCCCTCAGAGTGAGAGAGCGGACTGGATTTCCGTGACGGGAAGAGGCTGGGAGGGAGGCTCCGGCGCCCGTCGCGGAGATTGGACCCACGAACATGCAGGTTCTCGCTTCGCGCCGTGATGGGCGTGACGGTTACAAGGTGGATGTCAGCCCTGGCCAGCGGATCGGCGAAATCTCGTCCGAATGAAATCTCGCGTCCGGCCGACGAGAGCTACCTTTCCCTGTCGGAGATGGCCAGGTCGGTGCGCGACCGCGCCGATGTAGATGGAGAAAAATGGCGGCCGCGCCTTCCACTCTGCTTCGAGCGAACTGCTGGCGGAGGTCATTTTCGGCTACGAACAATATGGATCTCAAGGGGTAAACGCCCTTAGCTATGCCGATGCCATCAAGCACGCGATAGCATCGAGCATTACTATAACGTCGGAATGGCAGCCAATCACGGTCCAGACCATGCCTGGCCTGGGTGCCACCAAAAGCTCTGTGAAGTTCAAGGATGCTGCGGTCGAGGTGATCATTGTCGTATCTGGTAATTAATGTGTGGAGGATGATCACCCTTACCAGGGGCAGTTCGCCGCAACAGTCCGCCGAAAAGAACAAGTTTGTACAAAGCATGTTCGCGACCACGACTTGAATGCTCGGTTATGGAAACGCCAGATCGGCGGTTTTATTCCTGACGACATTAGCTAGCCTAGCCTTTTGTCCGAAAGCTTCCAATTTATCCCAAGGTGGACCGCTTCAAAGGCCCCGAAGAGAGATCCTTACCGCGCCGGATTCCAATTCGGAGAGGTGGCTTTTCACCTACTCGATGTGAAACTTGAGCTTGGCGCTGGTCTTGCAAGTCATCTGTCAGGTCGTCCATCTTCGGTCACCAGCCTGCGCCCAACCTTATACTCATGGTACCAACCCAACAACCCAATCATATCTGTTGCCGCCGCGCTCGCCCGTCGGAAAGCTCTGTTATGTTTTCCTCAGTGCTGGCGGTGTGCGTGCCGATTGGTGGGCGCAGATGAAGGTTATTGCGGGGCGCGTAAGCGATCAATCCCGGGACCTAGCCACCGGCGCCGGGCGGCGCGTCGTTCTCCAAGTTCTCGGGGTACTGTACAAACTCACTTTCGTCTACATCGATCGCAGCACCATTCGCCTTACGCAGCGAGACGCCCATACCGGACGCAACGCCACCGGCCTCGAGGAACGTCACGCCGGCTGTTTCGAGGGCTATACGGACTGCGGCAACATCATTCCGCGTGTCGGCAACCTGCCTTTTGCTTGCTTCCATGCGTTTCAGCGTCGGCACTGAGATATTCGCAGCGAGAGCGAGCGTTGCTCGCGACATGCCGACGAGCGCTCGAGCGGCCGAAATCTGCCTGCCAGATAGCATGTTAAGGTCCTTTAATCTCGTATCCAAAGGTGTTGGACAGCACATCCGATTCCGCCGATAATCTTGCTGCATCACGCGACGAGTGAGATCACGGCCGGAGAGAGGTTGACCGCTGATGTATGCTCTTCGATCAGAGCGAGATGATTGAGTATGCACCGTGGGACGCAACGCAAATGGCGCTCCGTGGGCCAGCACTCCCGATCACCACCATCGCGAACTATTTGACGACGCATCGCGTCCGAGAACATATCCAATCGCGAAGGCGAGGGCGCCGATCGTAAGGACAATCCCTGTTGCCGCGTGCGGATGCTCAGCGGCGCCCGCGACCACTGCGGCACTCTCACGGACGACGGCGTCCTTGGCGCCCTTCGCCACCTTCGGGACACCTGTCAGGGGCTCTGCGGGTGTTCCTGTGAAGCCAGCACTGAGTTCGTCGGTCATGATATTCCTCCTTTCTTCTTTGGGAAAGAGAACCCGCGCCGGCCAGGGAAGTTCCGGCGACGTGGCTAACTGCAAGAGGTGGCGTAGCGGCATCTGCAAAAAGCACTGGAAGCGATAACACGCTAGCGGCATAGCCCTTTTGTGCTTTTTGACGTGGGCCGGTGCTTTACAAACAAAGCTCTGCATTTTCCACGCAAAGTTTACCTTTTGGGGCTCCTGCGTCGCGAATTCGGCATGGGGCGCGCTGTTCCTCCACGACCCGCTGCCGAGCTTGCATCGCCATTTGCGATAGGGTTTCCACATGCTCAACCACAAGAAGCTATCTCTTGCCATCCCGGGATGTCAGTCCGGTTCCGGTCCCTAAATCGGTCATTACATGCCAGAAGGACTAATGTCCGTTACTGGGGAAATTCAGACAGATGGCCTTCGTAAAAATGGGGCCGTCGGTTCGGTTCTCTTCAAGAGCCCGCTTAAACCTCGGTTGTTGGCCCATAGCCACAAACGGCCTCTAAAATCTCAATTGTCATCTGCTGTGCTTGCGATGGAATCCTTGAGTATTTTGATTGGTATAGAAGTTTAGACATAACAGCCTCGGCGAGCCGGGCGTCCATCACGCGCGCCGTTTTCAGCGCGCGTCTGCATGAGTCCTTGAATGGAATGAGCGCCGTTACGAGATAATCATGGCCTTCGCTCTCGCGGACGCATGCGATATCGAACATGTCGCGTGGCTGCATTGAGCCCCCGCGATAGAAAATCTTTTTCGCAACGATCTCGGCTGGCGTTTCGAGGTAAACCCTCTGCCCACGTATTTCTCTTTCTGTCGTGGGCCCAAACGTAAGGTGTGTTGCGACGATAAAGTCGACCTCTCCGATATCCTTGAACACGATTTTGAGAGCGTGCGTGCCGTCGAAAGTGTAAGCGTCAGGATACAGATCGAGAGCGAAGCCCTGCGTTTGTGGATTGAGATAAGGTAGCACCTGAGGATCGTCGATGAAGATATCAACATCGAAACTTTCCCGGTGGCCGATTTGGAGCATCAGCGCAGTGCCGCCGCCGAAACTCCAGCTGTCGAGAACGGGGAACTTCGAATTAACTTGGCTGATTATTTTCAGGGCCTGGTCAAAGAGCTCTGCCCAATGACTATTTTGCGATTGTGTCACTAGGCGGCCCGGGCAAGCGGCAATTCGTATCCGGCCATGTCGGAAAACCGCTGTGCAACGACGGAGGCATCAGTAAGATTGACGTGCATTTCATCCAGAAACGAATGCTGAAGGCTTTCGCTAACTTCAGAAAAGAACGCAAACGCAGATGCGTCGTAATGGTCGGCGCTTGCCGGGTCGACAATCTTCGACGCCAACTGTTCAGCCGAAAGGCTCGTCCCGTAAGGGGCGTTTACCGTGGCTAATACTGTCATAGTGACAAACGTCATCGATTTTTACCGCAATGAATACATTGCTTTATATAGCCTTTCGCAGCGGTGGAGACAAGGAGTGAGCAGTTTGAGGGCTTCGGTTCGTTGGTTCGACTCCATTCAAAAGCAAGTGTTTGTTATCGGCTGGCGACTTCGCCAATTGGCGGCTTTTTTGGGTTTAAGGATTGTGATACAAATCCTCGGATAATAGATTCTATGCTCCGAGTTCTCGTATCAATGCCGGCTTCCGTCACGCAACGCCAAATCGCCCGAACCGTGCTCGCTGAACGCGGGATAGCACGTCTCGCGGAACTGCGGAATGCAGGCGTGACGGCGGCGACCGTGAGCCGAATGGAACGGAATGGTGAGGTCGTGCGGCTTGCCCGCGGTCTTTATCAACTTCCCGATGCAGAGCTCGATGCCAATCATAGCCTGGCGGAGATTGCCAGACGCGCCCCGAAGGCCGTTATCTGCCTTGTTTCGGCCCTCGCTTTCCACGGCTTGACGGATCAACTTCCGAGACAAATCTGGCTTGCCATAGGCCGCAAAGACTGGGCTCCGCAACCGGAAGGCCCTGCTATGCGCATCGTGCGTTTCACAGACAGCCTTCTTAACGAAAGCGTCGAGACCCATGTTGTAGAAGGCGTTCCGGTGAAGGTTTTTGGAATCGCCAAGACGATTGCCGATTGCTTTCGCTATCGCAACAAGATTGGCCTGTCCGTAGCGATAGAGGGGCTGCAGGAGACGCTGCGGCAACGAAGGGCTACTCCCGGCGAAATCACTGACCAAGCCGAGCGCGGTGGTGTTGGCACCGTAATCCGTCCGTATCTCGAGGCACTGACCGCCAATGGCTAAGGAATCAGAAATCTCGGAGCCTCGGTGCGCGCTCGCCTGTTGCAACTCGCCAAGGCAAACGGGCAAAGTTTTGATCTGATCCTGACGCGCTTCGCTCTTGAACGATTGCTGTTCCGGCTCAGCCAGTCACCCCATGCGGGCCGTTTCGTGCTGAAGGGCGCGATGCTGATGATGAGTTGGTTTGACGATCCGCACTGCGGCACGCGCGACCTTGACCTTTTGGGCTTTGGCAATCCTGAACCAGAACCGATGCTTGAGACCTTTCGAGAGATTTTAGCGCAAGAGGCTGACGATGGCGTCACGTTCGACGCCGAAACCCTCCGCGTGGATCGCATTCGCGAGGGACTGGAATATGGTGGGCTCAGATTACGGGTGGTCGCTTCTATCAGCGGCGCCCGGATTACCCTGACGATCGACATCGGATTTGGCGATGCGCTCGAGCCTGGGGTGGAGATGCTAGATTATCCTTCTATGCTCGTTTTTCCGACGGCCCGGCTCAGAGCCTATGCGCGGGAGACGGTCATTGCCGAAAAGTTCCAGGCGATGGTCATGCTGGGGCGTGCAAACAGCCGCATGAAGGACTTTTACGATATCTGGATTCTCAACAGGTCATTCGATTTCGATGATGACAGAATGGCGTGTGCGATCAAAGCGACTTTCGAACGTCGAGAAACACCGATCCCCCGGAGATACCCGACGCCCTGACGGACGCCTTTGTCAAGGACCAGGAAAAGCAACGGCAATGGCACGCATTCGTTGAAAGCGTTGCACATGAACCCGGCGATCTGAAGGATGTCATCACAGAGATTGCCGCGTTCCTGACGCCACACGTCATTGCCGCTGTGAGGCTGCGCAAATGAGCATTTTGCTCACAATCGCCCGGTCATGGAGCAATGACAAATCGATTTCGCTGACCACGTAAATAACTGGTCACACGTTCGTGTCCCT
>NZ_QMKK01000057.1 GCF_003287875.1 Martinezella tropici | reverse complement strand
TTCGGTCCGTTCACGCGGCCGGGGGCAAGGGATCGGTGCCCTCACTCAGAATTGCAAGATATCGGCTATAGCTGAAAACTCTGCCGCGCTTGCGACCCGTTATTTCCTTGATGATGCCGAAGCGCTCCAAGTCTGCGAGCGCCGCGTTAACTGTGGGCGCAGATAGGGCTGTCTTCTGTACGAGCTGATTTGCTGTAAAGAACGGATTTTGCTGAAAGAGATCGTGAATGCGAAGCGCTGAACCCGCGCGATCGCTTTCGGTTGTGATCTGGTCACGGTCTTCCTTGAACACATCCACAATCCGCGTGACAGCGTCGAACGCCTGATTGGCGGTGTCGGCAACACCCGTGAGAAAAAAGTCGAGCCAGCCCTCCCAGTTGCCTTGTTCGCGGACTTCCTGAAGCAGCCGATAGTACTCTGCCCTATGTGTCTTCAAATAAAGACTGAGATAGAGCAGCGGCTTGCGCAGAACGCCGTTCATGCAGAGATAAAGCGTGACCAGGAGGCGGCCGATACGCCCGTTACCATCAAGGAACGGATGAATCGTTTCGAATTGGACATGCAAAAGACCGGCCTTGATGAGGGCGGGCAGTCGCGACCGATCTTCGTGCATAAATTGCTCAAGCGCCTTTAAGCAAGCGTCCATCTCCGTCACCGGCGGTGGCACGAAGAGTGCATTGCCAGGCCGTGTTCCCCCAATCCAGTTTTGCGAACGGCGGAATTCTCCAGGATTCTTGGTGCCGCCGCGCCCGCTTTGCAGCAATCGCGCATGCATTTCGCGGATTAGGCGTAGCGACATAGGAAAGGCTTCGAGCCGTTCCAGACCGTACATCATGGCATCGACGTAGTTGGAAACTTCACGTATGTCGTCGATCGGCTGTCCCGCCTGCGCTTCTGTCTCAAAACGCAGCAAGTCAGACAGCGTCGATTGCGTCCCCTCGATCTGCGAGGATAGAACAGCTTCTTTCCTGACATACATATAAAGAAACAGCTCCTGACGCGGGAGCAATACTGTGATGCCATCCAGGCGTCCGAGTGCTCGCTCCGCCAGGCTGAGGCGCTCCAACAGCGAAAGCACGTCAATGGCCGGCCATGGCGGCAATGGCGGCGGTACAAACGCTCGCACCTTTTCGCCGGCTGCGGATGTTTCTACAAAGCGTCCTAGCCGCCGAGAGCGTTCAGAATCAGACATGGCGATAGTATGATTTTTGATCGCTATTTAAGCAATGGCCATCTCACTTAAATAAGTGGCAGACTAAGGTAAGCGGCGTTAAATAAACGAGTTTCGGATCGTCCTTATGCTCTTGAAGAGAATCGAACCGAAAGCACCCAAGAAAATGGGTAAATCATTGATTGAACTGGAATTTGTCTTTGAGTTTATTTTATCGCATGCGCGCCAATACATAGAGTTTGACAGGCGCGCGGCATGTAGTGGTCGTCGGCCATGTCCTTCCAGAAGGTGAGGTGATCTCTGGATTTTTATTGTTTAGTGAGGAAGATTTTGGAATAGTGTACTATATAGCTTCATGCTGTCAGCCCTTTAGGCCATTACTACGACGTCTATTGCCTCCTGGACCAACCGGACGTTCGGGCATTTTTCGGTGCAGATGCATATCGCACTCACAAAGACCGGCGTTTCCCGAAGCTCAACAATCCCGATTAGCAGCAATCCGGCATTCAGCCTTGCTGACCCTGATACCTTCAGGCTTTACGAACGCGCGTATTAGCGGGCCGCGGCGCTTTATTACCACGACAGGCCCAATCCAAAAGAGATTCTCGCGCGTATCGCATCCAAATCGGAGCGCCTCCAGCGGTCCGCGTTTGCCGCAACTGCGGCTGAGCATCCTGCTATGTGTGACAGGCAGGGCTACCAGCCCGGCGAAGGACAAGCGGCTCGGATGGCGCAGGCGGCAGTTGTGCGATAGCGTCGGCAGGAGGACTATCTGCAACGGATTTCCCTTCCCCTTCAATTTTTCCCGAGAGGCGTTGAACGCCGCCATTATTGACGCTATATAGCGTCTACACTATTGGCACTCTGAAGATGGAGGTGGATCATGGGCATCGCTCAATATGCAGATGATGGGCTGTTCGCACCGCGCAAGATCGCGGATGCATTTCGCACGACCAGCGAAGAGATCGCCCGCACCGCCGGACTCGGAAAAGACGCAATTCAACGCAAGGATCGTATTCGTTCCGACAGAACGCAGCGCCGCTTACGCGAGATGATTGAGATCGTCAATAAGGTCGAACCGCGCTTCGGCTCGGCGCTGATGGCTTATGCCTGGTATCGCTCCGAGCCGCTGTCTGGCTTCTCTGGTCAGACGGCGATGCAACTGGTCCGCAACGGTCGCGCCGACGAGGTGCTCGATTATATTGACGCGGTCGACGCCGGCGTTCACGCATAGCCTCCGGCCGATGCAGTATCGAGGAAAGCTCTACCGGGCGCTCAACCCGATCTACGCCGGCGAGCCTCTGTCGGGACGCGGCGCGGAACTCTATGGCGGTCGCTTCAACCCGAAAGGCGTGCCCGCCCTCTATACGTCGCTGACAATCATGACGGCGCTGAAGGAAGCTAATCAGGTCGGAAATCTGCAACCGACGACGCTGGTTTCCTATGATGCCGATGTCGAACATGTGTTCGACTGCCGGGACGACGCAGCCCTTCGGGCGCAGGGCATGGATGCGGCGGCACTCGCCGATCCGACCTGGCGTGACCAGATGAAGGATTCGGGTGAGGCGAAAACACAAGCCTTCGCACGCCAGCTTGCTGCCGATGGCTGTTGCGGGCTGCTCGTGAAGAGCTTCGCACCCGCTGCAACGAATGACGATCTTAATCTCGTCCTCTGGACATGGGGCAGCACACCGCCTGGCCGCCTGATCCTGATCGACGACGAACACAGACTGTCCCGATAGTCTTACGCAGCATGCCATCTGTCTCGACGCGGAAAGGCGCACCGCAGATGACCACGCGACCGGCCTATCATTGCAGTGGTTTTGATGACCTATGCGGGGACTTTGCCATGGAAAGCAATGCAACAGAGCAAGCTCAATGAGTTGAGTCTTCCTTGTCTCGGCAACTCACCGTCGAGGACCTGTTACTGATGACGTTTCGGCTCCCTGCGACTCAATCGAAATAGCGTTCGCCTCCGGGCCGGAGATGATCTGCTGACCGTCAGGGCGCTTGTGGCGATGGGAATGGGAATTAGTTTTCTTCCCGGCTATCTTGCCCATCAGTTCAATCTCGCGCGGGTATGTCAGTACCGGAGCAATACTCCTCATGAGTGCTTCTGGGGAAAATTCACGCGGCATTGACACACGATAGGCAGGAAAGCGGGCGGTCTTGAGCTATAGGCGGTCGATCGCACCTCCCGTTCGGCTGTTTCCGCTTTCAAGAGCTGCGACAGGATCGGAACGGCAGCCTCGAACGCCGGCGATCCTTGCTCAGTCAGCTCGCCGACGGCTTGTGCCATGCCGTGCATCTTCAGTTGCCGCAGCATGATGACGATTGCACCGCTCGCTGGATTATGACGCATGGCCGGCCTCCGTCTTTCTCAGGGCATCGTATCGTTCGACATTGGCCTTGGGCTCGTTGACGAGCGTCAGGGCTTGCGGCGCATCGATCGTTGGCGGAATGAAGGATTTGCCGTCGACGAGACGGTGCAGCAGGTTCAGCACATGCGTCTTGGTTGGAACGCCGGACTTCAGCGCCATGTCGACAGCTGAGAGCACTGCTTGTTCGTCGTGCTGGAGAACAAGCGCCAGGATATCGACCACCTCCCTGTCTCCGCCTGGCTTCTTGAGCAGATATTGCTGCAAGGACTGTGTTTCGGCATGCAAATTTGCACGCCGATTGACAGTGGCGCTGGAGAAGAGCCAACGATCCTAGGAAGGCTTTGCAGCAGAACGTTGCTTTCTGTATTCTTCGACCGGTAGGCCGCCCCAGCCCCAGTTTTCAAGATCGACTTCCTCGATGACAACGAACGTTGAGGCCAGCGGCTTGTTCAGGACCTCGAGGAGGACGTTGCTGACGCCTGCAATGATCCGGGCCTTTTCCTCAACCGTCACCGAGTTCGCGCCGGGCGTATTGCCTTCTCGGGTGACCTGAATATTTACAATAGGCATCGGGAATTCCTTTCAGTTGGCCGGCTGGTTTAAAAGCCCAACTCCGACAGGTGATGTTCCAGGATGTCGACGTGTGCGTAGCCGGCCCCGACACGGGCTAGCCCTGCATCCTTTCTAACGAAGAGTGTCGGAAAACTGGTTACGACCATTGATCGTCCGCCTTTCGCAGGTGGACCCGGCGATTGGTTGCCGGATCCACTCCCAAAGCTCGTTCACCAGCGACCGGCGTTCTGACCGCCGTCGACGTGGAGGATTTCACCGGTTACGAACCCGGCGTCTTCGAGGAACAGGACGGCGTTAACGATATCGCTGACTTCGCCCATGTGAGCCACGGGATGAAGACCGGAGAGGAACTCGTGCGTCTCGGGCGCATGCATCGGCGTCTTGATGATGCCCGGAGAGACCGCGTTCACGCGAACACCCGACTTCGCATACTCGAGGGCGAGGCCTTTGGTCACGGAGTTGAGACCACCCTTCGTGAGCGACGCCAACGCAGCAGGCACACCCTGTATCGGCTGATCGACCAGGCTGGTGGTGATCGACACAATGTGCCCTGCACCCTGCTTCAGCATCTGACGTGCGGCGCGCTGCGTGATATGAAAGAACCCGGCAATGTTGACCCCGAAGTTGAGATCGTAGTCCTCTTGAGTGAAGTCGACGAATGGCTTTGCCGTGAACACGCCGGCGTTATTGACGAGCGTATCGATCCGACCAAAACGTTCCAGCGCTTCGCGCACCACACGATCTGCGGTTTCGGGCTTAGCGATATCACCAGCGATGGCATAGACTCCGGAGTCAGAGCCAGCTTTTGCCGACCGGGACGTCGCAACGACGTTATAACCTTTTTCGCGGTAGCCCCGCACCAAACCCTCGCCGATGCCCTGTGACGCGCCGGTGATGATTGCAACTTTCTGAGTGCTCATGATGTGCATCCTTCTCATATCCACGGCCGTTTCTTTCGGTCGTGCAACGCCCTCGGCGTCGATGGGTATGATTTAGATGCTCCCGCGGACCGGGAGAATTGCCACCATCAGGGTGACACTGTGCCGCTATACGGCATAATCACGACATTCCTTCAGCTTCCGATGCTATGCGTCTAAGGTCGCTTCTCAGGCGCGGTGCTGCAAAGTCGACGAAAGCACGAACTTTAGGGACTGTCATCCGGCCAGGAGGCGATAACAGATGGACGGGAAGTGCGGGAAGTTCATCGTCCGGCAACACGATCTTGAGGCTTCCGTCTTTGACAAGATGAGAGACGTGGTAGGAATAGAGCCTTGTCAGGCCGAGGCCACCCACAGCCGATGCAGCGGCCGCTCTCACGCTGTTGACGACGTATCTCGGCGTGAAGTGAACTGACCGCGGAATCGAAGATCCTCTCGATGGCGAAAAGTTCCACGATTCCAAACCGAAATTGCTGAACGCGATGATGCTATGTGCCGCGAGATCGGAAGGATCTTCGATAGCAGGACGCCCGGCCAAGTAGTCTGGCGAGCCAACGACCACTCGTCGCACGTCGCCACCAATCCTTGTCGATATGTTCGACGAGTCCGGCAAATTGCCGATGCGCAACGCGATATCGACACCCTCGTCCACAAGGTTTACAAATCGATCTAGCATCAGAAGCCTGACGGACACCGGCTCGTGCAGCCGGAGGAAGTCATCGATGATTGGGCGCAAAACCTCTTCCCCCAATATTGGCGGGGCGGAAATTGTCAGCATCCCGCGTGGGGAAGCTTCTTCGCCGACTGCGACAAGATCGGCTTCTTCGAGATCAGAAAGAATTCGTCTGCAAACGACCACATACCGCTGGCCCGCTTCGCTCAAATGCAGGCTCCGGGTAGTTCGATGAAGCAACTCGGTTCCGACATGCTTCTCGAGCATGCCGAGTGCACGGCTGATCGCTGTCGGTGAGCGCTTCAGCTTGCGGGCTGCTCCGGCGAGGCTGCCTTCATCTACGGCTGCAACGAAAACCTTCATTGCATCGATACGATCCATTCCTTACTCCGTGTTCTTCAGTTGCCATCCCCGGCCTGGGCATGATC
This sequence comes from Martinezella tropici, assembly GCF_003287875.1. GTDB lineage: Bacteria > Pseudomonadota > Alphaproteobacteria > Rhizobiales > Rhizobiaceae > Rhizobium > Rhizobium tropici_C. The sequence continues at coordinate 19,064 of NZ_QMKK01000057.1, read as the reverse complement.
GTGGGGTTGAGCACCATTGTACGAATGGTATTGCCCACACGGCGCTGCAATGGAAGGCGTTTCTGTTGAACGCCACGGTGATGTCATTTCCGGTTAGCGTTAAAGGAGAGCGACATAACCGCGAAGAAAAGTGATGTGACGAGAAGAGGCATACCGTGCGAGGCTGGCGCCTCAATCGAAATGTCGCATCAGGTTCGCAAAACCTCTCAGCTCTGCCTCACGCCAACGAGGCATAGCTTTCGCCATCTCCGTAAGTGTCAGTAGACGATCACGCAGTTCGAGCGAAGCTCTTAGCCCTCTATTCGCGATATCCGTGGGTATCGCTCGCCGGCTCGATCGAAAGCTTCTCATCAACTCGAACGTCGTCCGATCACGGCAATTCCAAAGTCTGGCTATCCGCTTCGGGGCGTGGAAATAGGGGGATTTGCGGCCTTTCCGACGCTTCAGCCAGGTGACAGAAAGCGATTGGAGTGGAAGCTATCCCCCGTGTTCAACAAGGGGACCATCATGACCACCACCAACGAAATTGCAGACAAAATCGCATCAGAGCACAGCCTCACCACGGCGCAGAGCAAGTCGATCGTCGAGGCTGTATTCGCATCCATCACCGCGGCCGCGGTAGCCGGCGCCGAGACGTCCATCCCGGGATTTGGCAAGTTTAAGATCAAGGATACGCCGGAACGCGAGGCCCGGAACCCAGGAACCGGAGCAACCATCAAAGTGGCCGCGGCAAGAAAGCTAACCTTTCAGCCCGCCAAAGCTCTGAAAGATGCGCTGAACAAGTGACGGGGATAACCTGCTAGAAAGCCTACTTGTGTTCGGCCTGCCAGCGAAGGTTTTGATGGCGGTTTGGTTTACGATCTTTCGCTCGGATCGGCGAGAAGGCTGGCGGGTGATGTCACGTTGTTGGTGGCTTAACTGTCGCTGGCTAATCGGGCGCGATGAACGCATCGGCCATAAGCTACAAGAACCACCGTTTTCCACCGCAGATCATCGCCCATGCGGTGTGGCTTTATTTCCAGTTTCCTCTAAGCCTGCGGCTGGTCGAGGAAATGCTGTTGGAGCGCGGGATCGTCGTGTCCTATGAAACGATCCGGCGCTGGGGCCGCAAATTTGGTGCAGCCTACATAAAGCAGCTACGCAGAAAACGTCCGTCGCGAAAGGATATCTGGCATCTGGACGAGGTGGTGATCGCCATCGGCGGACGGAAGCACTGGCTTTGGCGAGCGGTCGACCAGGACGGATACGTTCTCGACGAAATCGTTCAGGCGCGCCGCGATACAAAGGCTGCCAAGCGATTACTGGTCAGGCTGCTGAAGAAGCAAGGCCTCGCGCCGAAGCGGATCATCATCGACAAACGCGCTCATATGGAGCGGCAAAGCGGTGCGTGATGCCTGCCGTTGAACATCGATCGCACAAAAGGCTGAACAACCGCGCGGAAAATTCACATCTGCCTCTGCGAAAACGAGAACGGGTGATGCAAGGCTTTCGATCCGCCGGCGGATTGCAACATTTCATCTCGGTCTTCTCAGCAATCAGAAACCACTTCATCCCGCCGCACCAGAAGCACTCCGCGCTTGCAAATCACCTCCATCGTATCCGTGCAATGGCGCAGTGGAAGACTGCGACCGGCGCGGCAGCTTGATTTCAACCGTAAGCCCTTCGCCTGGCTTCAGCCAAACAACGTGACATCACCCGTCCGACAGATGAGGCAGTTCTGCGGGTTGGGTGCGATTAGAAGTGGAGGCCCACATCATGACACAAACGAAGTCATCTATGAAAGTGAAGATGGTCGGTATGACAAGCAAGCTCAAGAACGTCGAGGTGAGCAAACCGCCAATTACGACGATTGCCATTGGTTGTCGAAAACTGGAATCTCCGCCGGTCAGGCTCAAAGCGACCGGCAACATGCCAGCACCCATCGCGATTGTTGTCATGACGATTGGCCGGGCACGCTTATGGCAGGCATCGACCAGCGCATCGAAGCGCGCCATGCCCTGTCGTCGGGACATGATCGCATATTCGACAAGGAGAATGGAGTTTTTGGACACCACCCCCATCAGCAATATCAGCCCGATAATCGCAGGCATCGAAAAGCTCGTACCCGTGATGGCTAAGGGAGCCAATGCTCCCCCGAGTGCAAGCGGAAGCGCCATCAGGATCGTGACAGGCTGGAAGAAATCATGGAAGAGGAGCACGAGGACGGCATAGATGCAGAAGACGCCGATTCCCATGGCGGTGCCAAAGCTTTCGAACAGCTCCGAACTGCGCTGAAGTTCCCCCTGCTCCACCTGGTAAACGCCTTGCGGCAAATGCTGAAGTGCGGGGAGAGCCTGCGCTTCCTTGTTCACATCACCGAGAATGCGTCCATTAAGTTCTATGGATAGTGTAATGTTTCGAGCGCGATCGATCCGGTCGATTTCGGATGGGCTGCCTCCGATCGCGATCGCCGCGATGCTTCCCAAAGCCACCTTGCCGTTTGTGCCGGCAACCTGGATCTGCGATATGGCGTCGACATTCCTGCGAAATTGCGGATCGAAGCGGACTCGGATGGCAATCTGTCGCTGCGGCAGATTGAGCTTGGCCAAGTCGTTCGAGTAGTCGCCATTGGTCGAAATGCGCACCGCCTCCGCGATCGCTTCAGATGTCACACCCAGTACGGCAGCCTTGGCGAAATCGGGCCTTATCTGGATTTCAGGCGCTTGAAGGGAGGCGCTCGATGTCACGGCTCCAATACCCTTCAGCCCTCGAAGCTGTTCTTCAAGCGCACTTGCCGCCTGTTCCAGGGCATTGGAATCGTCACTTGCGAGCGTCAGCTCTAACTTCGTGCCATTGCCTCCGGTGCCAACTTCCACGCGCACGCCAGGCAGCACGGAAAGCGCGTGCCGAATATCATCTTCTATTGCGGATTGCTTCCGCTCCCGCTGGCCAATGTCCTTGAGGTTCACGACCAGAGTAGCCTTTGTCACATCCGTTGTCGTTGTCGAATCCAGTCCGCTGCCGCTTGTAGAGCTCCCCACGGCGCTGAAGACCCGCGTGATATTGGGCAGTTTCGAAATAATCTCGCTCGCCCGTTTAGATACGGCATCAGTTTCATCCAGCGTGCTGCCAGGCTGAAGCGTCAGACTGACTTGCGTCTGCGCGTCGTCGGAAGCGGGAAAGAAGCCTGTTCGCATGAACGGAATGGTCGACAGGGACAGGATCAGCAGTATCCCGGTAACGAGCAGCGTCAATCCGCGATGATTGAGGCAGATTTTCACCGTCGCGATGTAACCCCGCATGATCGGGCCGTCACCTTTCGCAACGTGGTGGGGTTTCATCAAATAAGCCGCCATCATCGGCGTCAGGAAACGGGCGACGAGCAACGACGCCAATACCGCCACGGAAGCGGTCACCCCGAATTGCCGAAAGATCAGACCCGGAATTCCGCCCATGAACGCCGTCGGTAGGAATACGGCGACCAGGGTAAAGGTCGTTGCGATGACTGCCAGTCCGATTTCGTCGGCCGCTTCAAGGGCCGCATTCATGGGCGACTTGCCCATCTGAAGATGACGGGCGATGTTTTCCACCTCGACAATCGCGTCATCCACAAGAATGCCAACAACGAGTGACAGTGCGAGAAGCGTTACCGTATTGAGGCTATAATCGGCCAGATGCATGACCAGGAATGTCGGTATGATGGAGAGCGGGAGAGCAATTGCCGAAAGGCACGTCGCACGAAAGTCACGCAAAAATATCCAGACGACGATAACCGCAAGAATGGCGCCTTCATAAAGCATATGCATCGAGCCGTCGTAGTTCTCGATGACGGGATTTACCGTTGTATAGGCCTGGACAATCTCAACTTCCGGCTGCTTCGACGCAAACTCCTTCATCTTTGCCTGGATGTCATCAGCAACAGCCGTATCGGAAAAGCCGTTTGAACGCTTGATCTCGACAGCGACCACACGATCCCCATCGAGATAGGCAAGGGAGGATCGGTCTTCGAAGCTGTCGGTGACCTTGCCTATTTCGTCCAGGCGTACGCTTTGGCCATTTGATAACGGAATCGCCAATTTCGATAGATCTTCGACCGAAGGAACCGCGCCGAGGGTCCGCACGGTTTGACGCGCGGAACCGATATCGCCACGACCGCCGGACTTGTCCGATTGAACGGATTTCACGCGCGACGAAATATCCGAGGCGGTAATGCCGAGGGATCTCATGAGATTGGGATTGAGGTCGATGTGAACCTCGCGGTCCACGCCCCCTAGCCGGTCAACTTCTCCCACGCCGCCGACGGAGAGCAATGCCTTCGTCATGTCGTTGTCGACAAACCAGGAAAGCTCTGTCTCATTCAATTGCTTGGAGCGAACCGCATAGGTGAGGAGAACGGAAGATTGCACCGTCATCTTGGAGACGGTTGGCGAGTCCATTTCAGACGGAAGATCGCTCTTGGCGCTATCGACGGCATTCCGCACCTCGTTCAACGCTTCTTCGCTGTTCTTCTCGAGCTTGAAGGAGACGCTGATCGATACAGATCCGTCGGTAATCGTCGTCGTGATGTGATCGAGAAGGCTGAGGGAGGCGAGCTTGTCCTCGATTTTACGCGCGACTTCAGTCTCGAGCTGGGTTGGCGCAGCACCTTCAAGCGACGCCGAGATTTTGACGGTCGGCAGATCCATGTCCGGAAAATTCTGGACATGGAGCTTCGAAAAGGCGAGCAAGCCGCAAACCGTCAACAACACGAACAGCAATACGGCGGGCACGGGGTTGCGAATTGACCAGGCGGAAATGTTCATTCTGCCGTCCCTTCGACATTGACGAGCGCACCTTCCGAGAGGAAGGCCCCGCCAGATCGCACAAGCGTCTCATCGCCCGAGAGACCGGCGGTGATCTCGACATGGTTCTCTTCGCGGCGACCGACATCGACGCGGGTCCGGTGTACCCGGTGCGCTTGGTCGACTGTAAAGACATAATTGATACCGTCTCTGAAAACCAAAGTGGCTTCCGGCACGGTCAACGCTCTTTTCATACCGATCTCTATGTTCCCGGAAACATAGAGACCGACGCGGGGCTGAGGCTCTTTCGGCAATTCCACATAGACGATCGAACGCCCTGTATCGCTGCTGACGGTCGGCGCGACAAGTCTGACCATACCCTGAAACGTCTGTCCGTTCGATCCCTTGATTTCCACGCTCTGGCCCTGCATCACTTGCAGGAGATATTGAGCCGACACTTCAGCCTGCCATTCGATACGTTGCTGACGAATAAGGCGAAAGAGTTCCGTGCCGGTCGAGACGACCGCACCTAGCGAGGCCGATCGCGAGGTGATGATGCCATCGTCGACAGCGAGAATGGAGGTCTGCGCAAGTTTTATTCGCTCGCTCTCGAGCGCAGCCTGTTCGGATTCGAGATCCGCCTTGGCTGTCTGCTCCGTAGTCAGGTATTCGACTTTCTTTTGGTCGGACAATGCACCCGAGCCTCCGATTTGTCGTGCGCGATCCGCGTCGACTTTCGCCTTTGCCAGATCCGCCTCCTTTGTCGCAACGGCTGCCTCCTCCTTGCGCAGATCGGCCAGCACGGTGTCCTGGTTCAGCCGGACGAGAAGGTCGCCCTTTTTGACGACGGACCCGACATCGACAAGGACTTCTGTGATCCGCAAACCACTCGTTTCGGATTCAATTACGGCTTCGTGCCAAGGCTTCAACCATCCGCTCGCTGGGACAGTCTCAGGCCAATCCCGGGTCGAAGGCTTGACGGCGGCGACGGTCAGTGCCGCGGCTCCTTGGCTCTGCCCCTGTTCTTCCGCGGCGACATGAGGTGCTCCAGCCATGCATGTCGATATGATTGCAAATGAAGCTCCGCACGCGAGACGCTTTAGGCGGTCGCGGAGATGTGCATGTCTCTGATAGGTCTTAAAAAAAATAGTCATGGGGTGGATTGCTTTACCTGAAAGTGCGGAGCTTCGTGCAAATCGCTGACGGCCGGACGGGAGATATCGATCGGACCAGTCCACCCGCCTCCGAGCGCTTTGTTGAGCGAGACATAATAGGTAGCGATATCGGCCTTGGCCTCGATGAGATTTGTTTGGGCGGAATACAAGGACCGGTCGGCATCCAACACGTCGAACAAATCACCTTCGCCGGCGATTTGCAGCTGTTTGGAAAGCTTGGCGGCCGCGCGATAGCCCTCGACGGACTTTGCCAAATCCGCCGAACGCGCCCTTGATCGATTAAAGGAAACGATGGCGTTCTGAACATCTTCCATGGCGGAAAGTACGGCGGACTGATAGGAGAAGAGATATTGATCCCGCTGCGCCTTGGCGACGTCAACAGCCGCCTTCAACTGGCCGCCTTGAAAGATTGGGATCGTAAGTGAAGGTCCGAACGACCATCCGATGGTGGATTTCTTACCGAAATCGGAGATGCTCGCGGCGGAAGAATCGATGGAGCCGGTAAGCTTCACCGACGGATAACGATTGGCTTCCGCCTCGCCGATCTTTGCCGTAGCCTGCGCCAATTCGCGTTCTGCCTTGCGCACGTCGGGGCGGATATTCAAAATGTCGGCGGGTATTCCCACGGATATTTTCGCCGGCGGAAGTGGGAGCCTTTGCCTTTTGCCAAGGGCGGTCTCAAGCAGCAATGGCGACTTGCCAAGCAAGACTCCCAGCCGATTGACTGACTTGGCATAGGAAATTTCGTAGGAGGGAATATCGGCGCGGGTGGAAGCCGCTTGCGCTTCGGCCTTGGTCACATCGACCAAGGAGGTACTCCCGGCCCCATATTGCGTACGCGTCAGCGCAGCCGTTTGGCTCTGCGATTTTGCCGAATCTTTAGCGAGTTCCCCTAGCTGCTGATATTCGCGCGCCTGAACGTAGTAGGTAGCGACATCCCCAATCAGGGTGACCAGTGTATCGCGCAGGTCCTCTTCCGCAGCATCGACGCCGTATTTTGCAGCCTCCGCCGTACGCTTGTTGCCGCCAAACAGGTCAAGCTCCCAGCTGGCATCGAAACCTGGTTCATAGTCGTTGTAGATGGTGGCGGGCGTGCTACCGGATGCGGCCGTGCGGTTGCGTGTCGCGGAAGCCGTGCCTTCGATCGTCGGAAGCAGTGCGCCAATCTGTTCGCGATAGGTCGCACGAGCCTCCCGTATCTTCGCCTTTGCCGTGGCGACGTCGAGATTGGCGGCGACGGCTTGAGCTATGAAATCATCCAGGATGGGATCTTTCATTTGCTTCCACCATTCCGCAAGCGCCGGCGGCTTGTCGGAATTGTCTCGCGCCTTAGCGTGCCAGCTCGCTGGCATGGAGAGGCTTGGCTTCTGGTAGTCCGGGCCGACGACACAACTGCTGAGCGCGCCAGCCAAAAGAAGTGGAGCGCTAAACTGGTGCATCTTCCTTCTTATGGTTGAGCTTCGGCACCTGTCGCATGTTGTAGCCGCAAGCGTGCTTCTGCGAGACTCGCCGTCGCGATCTGATGCCGCTTCCCATATAGGCATGGTATAAGGAGACCGCGAATGGGATTCAGTTGTTTCAGTCAAGACGAGGCTCCAGGGCAAATTGCCGACGGACCTCTGATAGCGGCTGTGATGTTAAGAGACGTTAAGGAAGTGTAAAGTTGTGTAAAACTTCTTCCGATCGACGTTGTTGGGTGTATTCGTGCCAACACAGTGCACACGGAACCCGAGATGGCGAAAGTACTTTTGATCGATGACGACACCGAGCTAACGACCCTTCTCAGCGAATATCTTGTGGAGGAGGGTTTTCAGGTTAAGACGTCGGAAGATGCCCGTGTTGGCATAGCTGGTGCCGCCGACCAATCGGTGGATATCATTGTTCTCGACGTGATGATGCCGCGAATGAACGGTATAGACGCTCTGCAACGCATCCGTCGGCTAGGCAACGTGCCCGTTTTGATGTTGACAGCAAAGGGAGACGACATCGACCGGATTTCTGGGCTCAACCTTGGCGCGGATGACTATGTGGCAAAGCCATGTTCTCCCGGTGAATTGGTTGCTCGCATTCGCGCCATTCTCAGGCGAGCAGGAAGCAGGCTCGGTGACGAGAATATTCTTCAGGTCGGCGACCTAGCCTTATATCCGACTAGTCGAACCGCCCAATGGCAAGGCAAGCCGCTGGAACTAACGGGTGCCGAGTTCAATATACTCGAAGTATTGGCACGCAACGCCGGGCAGTTGGTACCAAAACAAGAAATCTCTCGGCGCGCATTCGGCCGCCCCCTCACACCATTTGATCGTCGCATCGACGTTCACATCAGCAGCGTCCGCCAAAAGCTCGGCAGCCGAGATGACGGCACGTCGTGGATTCACTCCATACGTGGCCAGGGATATCAGCTAGTGCAGGGGCTCTGATGCGAAAGTTGTTTTGGAGAATTTTCGCGATCGTATGGTTCACGACGGCAATATCGATCGTGGTGCTGTTTGCGATCAGCTATGTCTTCAGATTGTTGCCGCCCACCGAGGAACTGCGCGAAGAACGGACATCATTCGCGCTCGATACGGGGGCAAGGCTGCTGGCGACGGGCGGGATTGATGTGGCAGAACAATTCCTGTCCGTTGTTGCACAGACATCCCCACCTGTTCACCTGAAGCTGAAGGCCATCGGCGCGCCCGTGGAATGCGCCATCAAGGCAACGGACAGATTTGAAAGACGGGTGGTCAATGCAGACCATTGCTATCAAATGAACGCTGAGGTACCGGAAATCGGCTTTCTGTCACGCAATTTGCCGAAGCTCATTCCCTGGACTTCGGCGATGTTTGCTGCCGCATTCGCAGCCTATTGGCTGGCCCAATACCTAACACGGCCGGTGGAGCAGTTGAGGAGCGGATTGCGTGCGCTGGCGCAGGGCCAGTTCGACAAAAGGATCGGCAACAAAATCGATCGAAAGAGGGACGAGATTGCGGCGCTTGCTCATGATTTTGATATCACCGCCGCGCGACTGCAAGAGTTTCAGGATGTCCAGCAGCGCCTCTTTCACGACGTCTCACATGAACTCCGCTCCCCTCTTTCTCGACTGCAGGCCGCAATCGGCCTTCTAAGCAAAAATCCCAATCGGCTGCATGCGATGACCGAACGTCTCGAACGGGAAATCGCAAGAATGGATGATCTCGTTGGCGAGATCCTGACCCTCGCCAGGCTGACAGCAACGGAGAGCCAGCCACTTGAGCGGCAGATCCTGGATGTGGTCGACCTCATTCGCGAGATCGCCGATGATTGCGCGTTTGAAAGCGCTCCGCGCAACATATCCCTATTCTATGAGGGAGCCGAGTCCTGCGTGACATCCGTCAATGGCGAGCTCATCTATAGAGCGATAGAAAACGTCGTGCGAAACGCCGTCAAATATTCTCCATCAGATACCCAGGTGCTCATCCGCACCAAGAGAGAAGACCAAGTCTTCATAATCACCGTAAGCGATCAAGGCCCTGGTATTCCCCAGGAGATTCTCGACGCAATCTTTCAGCCATTCCGACGCGGAAACGATCTGTTGGCGGGTGCCGGCGGTTTTGGTTTAGGATTGGCTATAACAAAACATGCCTTTGCACGCCATGGGGGCCAGGTGCGTGCCGAACTTCCTGCGGAGGGAGGGCTGCTTATACGAATGATCCTACCTGTTTGAGCCACCCATTGGAGCGTGCACTACACTACCGTCTATCTCTTTGCTCTTGATGGGAGCAAAACCTCTGACCCCGTCATTCTTCCGCAGTAGCTGAAGAGATCATAACAAATACCGCAATTCGCATTCGCCCAATCGACAACAAGACATGTGGTGGCCATTAAACCGAGCTTACGACGCCATAACGAAATAGACTCTGGGCCGTATCGATGATGGTTTCCTCCTTGGGTCGAGGACGCCATCCCAGCACTCGCATAGCCTTCTCGCTGGTGCTCCGGCGAACGGGCGCGCTTGCTACCTTTTCCATCTCCGGTGTTTGCACTATCGAAGCGAGTTCGCCCAGCTTTTCCTTGATAATCTTCGCGACATCGAACAGCGTGACAACATCGCCGCTTACCCCGATAAAGCGCTGGCCCTTTGCCGCATCAGCCGTCATCGCAAGGATGTGGAGGTCCGCCAGATCACGGACATCTACCATGCCGAAGCTCAAGCCAGGCAGGGGCGGAGCGCCTTCGAGCAGCTGTTTGATGAAGGCGATCGATGCAGAGATATCCGGCCCCAGAACCGGCCCGAAAATGCCCACTGGGTTGACCACCGACATTTCCAGAGAGCTGCCTTCCCTGGCGATGAAGTCCCAGGCGGCCCGCTCGGCAAGGACCTTGGATTTGATATAGGGCTGCACATCTGGTCCGTTCGGGTCCGTCCAGTCCTCCTCGTCAAAGATCCTGTCGTAGTTGGTGTGGCCGTAGCCGATGGCTGCAAAGGAAGACGTCAATACGACACGCTTCACGCCTGCGTCTCTGGCGGCGCGCAAAACGCGCAACGTACCGTCACGCGCCGGAACGATCAATTCTTCCTCGTTCTCGGGCGCTTGCTGTGGAAATGGCGAAGCCACGTGGAGCACATAGTCGCAACCAGCAACGGCAGCCGGCCAGCCATGGTCATTGGTCAGATCCGCCAAGCTGAAGGAAAGCTCCTTGCCGACCTGCAGGCCAGCATTGCGCACCATTTCTCGAACTTCGGCTTCACGCCCGGCGCTGCGTATTGTCGTACGAACCTCATGGCCTTCCTTCAGAAGCTTTGCGACGACGTGGCTGCCGACAAAACCCGAACCACCCGTAACCAATATCTTGCTCATAATGTCACTCTGATTGTTTGCTTTACTGCAACATCGAGCTGTTATATGAGATTATCAAGTAGGATGGATTTTCGGACCCAGTATGAAAAATCAGACCATTGAGCCGCGTGTCTACGACGAAGACGAATGCGCGGGATGCACTGGCCCGGAGGCGATCGATATCCTGCGCTTCCAGCGCGCCATTCGTGCGATTACCGGCAAGTGGAAGATCGAAATCGTCTGCATCCTGGTCGAAGGGCCGCTCCGGTTCGGCGAATTGCGCCGACGGCTACCGGGGGTGACTCAGCATATGCTGACCGAGCAGCTGCGCGACCTCGCCAACAACGGCATCGTGATCCGCAATGCCTTCGCGGAGATTCCGCCTCGCGTCGAGTACGAGCTCTCGCAGGCCGGGATCGACCTGATGCCGATGCTTCGCGAGATGCGTGACTGGATGCTCAAATATGAGCATCAATTGACGGCCCCCTGACCGACCCCCGGCAAAACGCTGGTGGTTGGAGAGTCGCAGCTGACCTTTATTCGTCGAAGGGGGCGTTCAGGACGAGATCCACTACCGAGGGAGCCTTGTAGCCCTGAACGAAACGTTCGCCGAAATCGCGTGCGAAGTTGTCATATGTCGTCTCCGCATTCCGCTCGACGATACAGCAAAAGCACTTCGTCATCTTTTGCTTCATTTCGAGCCTGGGGAACTCCGAAACGATCCTGGCCATGTCGGCAGAGGAAAGAGCGCTGTAGCGCCAACCGATGACATCGAGGCCGATCCCCGCAGTGCAGAGCGCAACCTCCGGCTCTTTGTACAGACCGATCGAAGGCGTCGAGTTGAGAGCGACGCTATCCCAGATCAATTGCGCGCGACGACCATCGACACCGCTGTCGCAAATGTTCGCGCAAGATCCGCCCCTTCTACCTCGAAACGGCGGGGTCCGGCGAACCTTTCGTTCAACGTAATGTCGTGCAGCAGTGTCCCGACGGCAACGACTTCTGCATCGTGTTCGATGCTATCGATCTGGCCAAGCCGGACCGCGAATAACCAGGAAAACGGACCACGTGGTTGAGCAGATAGGGCTCGCAGTTTTTACGCGCGTAGTCGATCGCCTTGTTTACGAGCGGTGTGTCGGGAACGGTACCCCGGCAAGCATTCGACTGGCAGATTCGGTCATGATCAACTCCGGTGCTTGCTGAATGGGCCGCCCCTGGGTGACGGGCGGCGGCTGCAGATTACTTCTGATCCGGGATCGTCAGCACCTTCTCGTCAGTATTGACGACGAACACCGCCAGCAGTTTCGACGGCTCCTTGTCACTGGCATTTGCACTGACGCCGTGATGGTCTCCCGGCAATTCCGTGAAGCTTTCGCCAGCCTTGAAGGTCCGAACTGGGCCTCCGTTGATCTGGCTCTTCACGGCACCTTCCAGGACCGTCGCATAGATGATCGCCGACTTCGCATGCGTGTGTGCCGGAGAGTAGCCGCCGGGACCATATTCAACCAGGACGCCCCGAATGCTCTTACCGGGAACATCTGGAAGCGCATGCTCATAGACGAGCGTGACCTTCGCGTTGTCGGCCCCCGGCACGTTGTCGGCAAATGCCGGGGCGGCGTGAGCGGAAGCCAGGAGCAACGGGAGAAGATAGTATTTCATGGGATATCCTTGAAGATTGGAAACATCAGGTGGATCGGTGGCCGCGCAGCCAGCCGTCGAGTGAGATGCGACCGATTCTCGCTTCGCCAAGCGGCACCAATGATGTCTGCACGACCGTGCCGCCGAAATATCGCGCTTGCGGGTCGCTCACAACGCGCCGGCCGTCGCCGATCGCCTCGAGATAGCGCGCGACGATCCGGTCGAAGGGCGCACGGTCAGGACCTGCGATGTCGAAATACACGCCGCGCGGCGTCCCGATAGCGGTTTCTGCTACGATAGCTGCCACATCGTCCGCGGCAATCGGCTGGAACAGACCCTCGGGTAGACGGACGGTTCCATCGACGACGCTGGTATCGGCGATGGCGCCGAGGAATTCCATGAACTGGGTGGCGCGCACGATGCTGAAGGGGACGCCCGAGCTTTCGACAAGCTTCTCCTGCGCCACCTTGGCCTGGAAATAAGCGTTGTCAGGCATGCGGTCCGTGCCGACGATCGACAGAGCCACATGATGGCGCACACCGGCCGCACGTTCGGCGGCGAGCAGATTCCGGCCTGAGGTCTCGAAGAAGGCGAGCACCGCTTTCGGTTCGAACGAGGGCGAGTTGGCAACATCGACTACCACTTCGGCGCCGGCAAGGGCTTCCGAAAGCCCTTCGCCAGTAAGCGTGTTGACGCCGGTGCTGGGCGAGGCGGCGAGCACTTCGTGACCTGCATCTCGCAGCAGGGTGACGGTGCGCGACCCGATTAGTCCGCTGCCGCCGATAACGACGATTTTCATGAACATGTCTCCATTGGAATGCGGGCGGAGAGCCGGCGTCCGGGACGCCGGCCTCCACTGACTCAGCCCTTCACGAAGGTCAGGAGATCGGGATTCACCACATCGGCATGGGTCGTGCACATGCCGTGGGGGAACTTCTCGTAGACCTTCAGCGTGCTGTTCTTCAGCAGCTTTGCCGATAGAAGCGCGGAGTCCGCGATCGGCACGATCTGATCGTCGTCACCGTGCATAACCAGCGTCGGTACGGTGATGATCTTCAGGTCTTCCGTGAAATCGGTCTCGGAGAAGGCTTTGATCCCGTCATAATGCGCCTTGGCGCCGCCCATCATGCCCTGTCGCCACCAATTGTTGATGACGGCCTGGATCGGCTGCGCGCCGGGCCGGTTATAGCTGTAGAAAGGACCCGACGGCAGATCTATATAGAATTTGGAACGGTTATCGGCCAGCGCCCTGCGCAGTCCGTCGAACACCTCGATCGGCAAGCCACTGGGATTGGTTGCCGTTTTCACCATGATTGGGGGAACCGCACCGATAATAATCAGCTTGGCAACTCTGCCTTGCGGCTGCCCGTGCTTGGCCACGTAATGCGTCGCTTCACCGCCACCGGTGGAATGGCCTATATGCACGACATTTTTAAGATCAAGATGCTCGACAACCGCTGCTGCGTCGGCGGCATAACGATCCATATCATGACCTTCGCTCGCCTGTGCCGAGCGCCCATGCCCTCGCCGATCATGAGCAACGACGCGATAGCCGTGTTGCAGGAAGAACAGCATCTGCGTGTCCCAGTCGTCAGATGACAACGGCCAGCCATGGTGGAACATGATGGGCTGGGCGGTCTTCGGACCCCAGTCCTTGTAGAAGATCTCAACGCCATCGCGTGTGGTGACGGTGGCCATGCTTTGGTCCCTTTCGAAGGTTGGCCCTTGGGCTGTGTTTGACTGCGCTACGACCGGCCAGCTTGGAAGCAACGCGAGCGCCGCCGCACCAAGCCCCAGGCCAAGCATCTCGCGACGGCCGCGGTCGGCCGGTTGATATAAGTTTGTGTCTGTCATCAATCGTCCCCCGGTCTTCGTTTGTGACTGAATGACTGTTGTCCATTCGGCTCGCTTCGAGGGTGGGACGATCTGTTGCCTCAAACGAGTGCGTACCCAGGATCCGGCAGTCACCAACGGCCGTTTTCTGATATGCCTACAAATCCTACCAGCAAAATTGGAAGTTTTATCGAATATGATTTGATCAGGTTGCGCCAGTTCTAGGACAAAGTGCCACTCTATAAATCGATCTATTGTTGAACATGCCCGCCCCCGATGCGTTGATCTGCATCTTTAGGTATTTGCCGCAAAGCAGCAAGTAGGATGAATTTCATGACCTAGTCTGAAGAACCAGACCATCGGCAACGCATGCCCGTGGTCTCACCGGTGACATCTCCAAACCAAGCCCTCCGCTGATCGACGGCTCGGTGCTTGTCTTAATCGGCGATACCCAATTGACTTCGTGGCATCGAGGATATGGCGGCGATGCGCGTTGCAATAATCCTTCGCTCGAGTAATTTGATCTGCATGACGAGACCTCGCTTTACGGACGCGTTAAGCCGCATAAAGCTTCTGGAGATTTTGGCTCCATTCGATCCCCACGTCGCGGGTACGCCGCCTCTGGGCATTGATCTGCCCACCAGCGATATAGACGTCCTCTGCTACGCTCCAGATCCACATGTATTCACCCGAGCCGTTTGGGATGCATATTCCACATGCGATGAATTTTCCGTCCGACAGTGGACCGGTCGAGAAAACCCGATCATCGCCTCGTTTGCCGCCGCTGATTGGACGTTCGAACTATTTGGTCAAGCTCTCCCGGTGCCTGAGCAGCACGGCTGGAAGCATTTTCAGGTGGAGCACAGGCTGCTGAGGATCGGCGGAAGCCGCTTCCGCGCGGCCGTGATGCAGCTTCGAGCCGACGGCATGAAAACCGAGCCCGCATTTGCGGCTTCACTCGGCATCGAGGCGAGCAATCCATATGAAACGCTGTTCGACATGGCAGGTTGGTCTGACGAGGCCTTGGCTGCTTTGCTAAGGGAACATGGATTCTAGACCCTCAGGACGGTTAATCGGACTACCTCCAGCAATGTGGAGGCAGACAGACAATCAGCCCGCCTCGAAGTTGTCACCTCAAACGTGTCTCCGCGGATGTGCAGATTGCCATCCACCGCACTGAAAACCCCGCGCGTGATAGGCGCCCTGCTCGCGGAGGCGTTTGTCCAAACTTCTGTACCGGCCAGAATGTGTTAAGATCCCACCGTAAGCGCAGCAGATGACGAATGAGATTTTAGAAGCCTTTTGTGGCCATGCTAGCCTCCCAGACTTAAGTGAGACCACTGCTTGAAAGGAATCGAAACCCTAAGAGCCGACAGATCTGATCTGCGCTAGGTCATCGATTAGATATCACAATGGCTCTTGCCTGATATCGATTTATCGAGATCGAATAGGCAGGCAAGAAAATACTCCCACACCTGCTATCTCGTCTGACGTTGCCCCGTTGAAATAATCTATTTTGAAGTAAGCTCTGGCGCATTGAGAGGACCAGAGAATGAAACCTACACCAATACAGGGCAATACGTAGAAAAGCACCATCGCCTCGATCTCGGTTCGGAGGCTTCTTCACAGTGTTCGATTGCTGCCCGGAACTTTTGATCTTCTACAAAGTTGGGAACGCTGACTTTGGCCGCGACGGGGAGAGGGACATGCGGAGATCTCGTTATTTAAGTCTGGCTTTTGGCGCCTCCTTTTCTGGAGTTGCGGTCCTTGCCGTCGGCGCCATTTCCGACCCGTTGCCGCCTGATGCGACCTATAGGCCGCTGCCGACCATGCCGCTTTCGCAAGCCCGGGCGATCGACGAGGCTCAAAAGCCCGCGGTCATGGAACGGCAGCGCATGTTGCTCGAGCGGCGCTATGATCTTGCCGACAAGCCCATGCCTGACGTCAAGATGTCCGGCGGCATGAAGCCGGTGCAGGACGGCGTTCGCATCAAGCTCCCGGCAAATGTCAGCTGGGATCAGCTCGCCGCCATGAAGCCATCGGACATCCGAGAGCGGAACCTTCTACCGGAAGGATTTTTGCCCTTTCCTCATGTCAAACAGGCGGCAGGCGGCCAGGTCTTTCCAAATCGCGAAATCGATGAAATCCACGCTCAAGAGATGCGCGATCTGCGTCGTTTCGACGTCGATTTCGATCTTCCGGACAATTTCACGCCCGAGTTTCCGCCGCCGATCTTCCTGACCACACATCCGGAACTCGGAGACGTCTCGCGAGGTCAGCTGCTGACGATCAAAAACTTCTACGAAATCATGAACGGCGTCATCACGCCAGTCCAGATGGAAGGGCTTCGGCTGCTTCTGACCCCGTTTCCGCAGGAAGAATTCAACCAGACCGAAGACCGCAAGGTTGCGGATCAGAGCACCGGCGTCGCCTGTCTCGACTGCCATTCCAATTTTCACACCAATGCCGCCTTTCATCTGACGCCGGACGTTCGTCCTCAGGCCGACCGGTTTCGACTTGACACCACCAGCTTGCGCGGCCTCTTCAACCAGCAGATCCACGGGTCGAAGCGATCGCTCCGCTCGGTCGAAGACTTCAGCGAATTCGAGCAGCGAACAGCCTATTTCAACGGCGATCACGTGAGCGCGACACGCAAAGGGGTCAATCTTCCCGACCGACCTAACCAGGTCGCAATGATGGCGCAGATGCAGAACATCATCGATTTTCCGCCGGCACCCAAACTCGATCCGTTCGGGCGGCTGGATCCAGCACTTGCCACGCCTCAGGAACTGTCCGGCGAACAGATATTCATGGGCAAGGGAAGATGCGCCGAGTGTCATGTGCCGCAGACAGCGTTCATGGACAACAACATGCACGACCTGAAGCTTGAACGCTTCTACAAGATCGGCCAGGTCTTCAACGATTTCGTCACGCTGCCCGATGGGCCGATCAAGACCTTTACCTTACGCGGCATCAAGGATTCTCCACCCTACCTTCATGATGGCCGCTTGCTGACCCTTGCCGATACCGTCGAGTTCTTCAATCTCGTTCTGGGAGTGAAGCTGACGGAGCAGGAAAAGAAGGATCTCGTCGCCTACATGCTGACGCTGTGAGGACAAAGGAGAAGCGTATGGGCCGCCATATTATCGTTGCTCTCAGCACATTGGTGCTGCTTGCAGGCACAGCCACTGCCCAGATCGGCAATCCAGCCGGAATGGGCGTCGACACGAGAATGGCAAAGCCAGGCGTTCCTGCTCCCAATCAGACCAACAACCAAGACCGGCTGTTCGCCCAGCTTGCAGCCGCAGGTGGGTTGGCCGAAGTGGAGTTAGGCCGCATGGCGGGCCAGAAGGCTGGCGCCGAGGCCGCAAAGCAGTTCGCCGACAGGATGGTTCAGGACCATAGCGATGCCAATGGAAAGCTTAAAAATCTCGCCGATGCCGCGAAGATCCCACTGCCGACAGAGCTTGATGCCGATCACCAGCTGATCCGTGACCGCCTTGATAAGCTGAACGGCGAGGCTTTCGACAGGGCCTATATTGCGGCCCAGATTGTCGATCATCAGAAGACGGCGCAACTGCTGGCATGGGAAATCTCCTTCGGCGAGGACGCAGAGATGCAACGTCTGGCCGGATCGCTGCTGCCGATCGTGCTCGATCATCTCCGTCAAGCACAAGCGATCAACGCCGTCCTCACCGGGGCCGGCGTCCGGTTTCTGCCGAACGCTGTCGCAGCGAGCGAGCACAGGCCTTAGAAAGGCATCGTCTCGGGCGCTGCGTCGAATTGGAAAGGATGAGGTGGCGGCTTTCCTGCTGACCTTGCTCGAGCCAGCGGAAACTGCTTCACCCGATCACGGGGAAGTCTTCCGCGGTTCAGAACTTATAAGGTGATGCCGCTGAATGGCACACACATTGCGCCCCCCTGCAGCCCAATTTGGACAAGTCTGATGGAGCGTGTGCGGATGCTGGAAAACTGCTACTCTCCCTGAATGCGCGCCAGTGAGATCGAACTTCAGATGGTCATGCGACACGTTCGAGATGGAGCCGCCATCCTCGCTCGCCAAACCGCGTTGATCACGAGGTTGGCCGCTCTCCGGCTGCCGACAAAGGACGCCGAGGATCTGCTCGTCCTGCTGGAGCGCGCGCAAGCCGAGCATGTATCACACCTGCAGCGACTCGTTGCTCGGTGATAGGACCACATTCGAAGGAAAAGCAATGTGCAATGATTACCGGCTAATGGTGGATCCTGCCTTGATTACGAAGGACTTCGCGGATCTGAAGATCAAGATCCACTTTGGTGAAGGCATACCGAACCTCGAACCGCGTGAAGACATCAAGATCACCGACATGGGTACCTTTAAAGGTCACGACCCACAGCCAACAAAACCGGTCCGTCGATGTGAAGGGACACGAACGTGTGACCAGTTATTTACGTGGTCAGCGAAATCGATTTGTCATTGCTCCATGACCGGGCGATTGTGAGCAAAATGCTCATTTGCGCAGCCTCACAGCGGCAATGACGTGTGGCGTCAGGAACGCGGCAATCTCTGTGATGACATCCTTCAGATCGCCGGGTTCATGTGCAACGCTTTCAACGAATGCGTGCCATTGCCGTTGCTTTTCCTGGTCCTTGACAAAGGCGTCCGTCAGGGCGTCGGGTATCTCCGGGGGATCGGTGTTTCTCGACGTTCGAAAGTCGCTTTGATCGCACACGCCATTCTGTCATCATCGAAATCGAATGACCTGTTGAGAATCCAGATATCGTAAAAGTCCTTCATGCGGCTGTTTGCACGCCCCAGCATGACCATCGCCTGGAACTTTTCGGCAATGACCGTCTCCCGCGCATAGGCTCTGAGCCGGGCC
>NZ_QMKK01000056.1 GCF_003287875.1 Martinezella tropici | reverse complement strand
TGAGACCCCATGTCCTTAGCCGGCAGGGTGGCTCGTCTCGCATTATGTTCAGAACGAGGGTTAGCTGCAGCGCCAGAGCCTCAAACATAGGAGACGAGCCGTGGTCGATGATATCGCAGTTTACGTTGGTTTGGATGTGAGCAAGGAAAAAATCGCGATCGGTCTGGCGGAAGCGGGCCGCAAAGGTGAGGTTCGCTATTACGGCGAAATTGCCAACCGTGCTGATGCGGTGCGCAAATTTGTCGACAAGCTTGCTGGACGTCACGGACGCCTGTGCCTTTGCTATGAGGCCGGCCCGACAGGTTATGGATTGTATCGTCAACTTCGCGATCTTGGCCATGAATGCCTTGTCGTCGCGCCATCGCTGGTTCCGACCCGTCCGGGGCTTCAGATCAAGACGGATCGCCGCGATGCTGTCGCGCTTGCCGCGTTGTTGCGCGCTGGTGAACTGTCGTCCATCTGGGTTCCCGACGAGACACATGAGGCCATGCGCGATCTCTGCCGGGCAAGGGAAGTGACGGTCTCGGATCTACGGCGCGCGCGCCAGCATCTTTTATCGTTCCTGCTCCGGCACGGGCGGGTCTTCGAAGGCCGCTCTCATTGGACAAGAGCTCATCGAAACTGGCTGGCGACACAGCGCTTTGATCACCGTGCGCAGCAGATCGCTATGGAAGAATATATTCGTGCCATCGAGCAAATCGAGGAACGGCGTGAGCGGTTGACCCGGCAGATGGTGGCGCTCTTGCCGGACTGGTCGCTTAACCCTGTCGTCGAAGCGATCCAGGCCCTGCGCGGTGTCGCACAGATCTCGGCGGTGACACTGGTATCGGAGATCGGCGACTTCAGACGCTTCAACAATCCCCGGCAGTTCATGGCATGGCTGGGTCTGGTTCCCAAAGAGCGCTCGACCGGGGCCAGCGTGTCGCGGGGTTCAATCACGAAGGCCGGCAACACCCGTGCGCGGCGCATGCTGGTCGAAGGCGCATGGACCTATAGATTGCCTGCGCGTGTAAGCCAGGAAATCCTGAAACGAACGGAGGGGCTGCCTGAAGCGATCAGGGCGATCGCCTGGAAGGCGCAGGTGCGGCTATGCCAACGATATCGGCGCATGCAGGCTAGTGGCCGCCCCACAAACATCGTCATCGTCGCCATCGCGCGCGAGCTCGCTGCCTTCGCCTGGGCGATTGCGACGACAGTTCCCATTACCCCAACAAAGGCAGCCTGACGAAAAGGCATCAAGGGAAAGGAGAAAACAAGTTCAATTCCATCACGCTGTTTATTGCTGGGCGTGGCGGCCGGTCAGGGTAACCCTCGTTGTGATTCTGCGAGCCTGAAACGGCAACACGCGCCATGTGAGACAGAGGAAGGCCCGAGACGAACCACGGTCCTGCGGTATCCAACCCGCGCATCAGAGTCTGATCAACCGTCGTCTCAATGCCGCCGCGTCCTGCAATAACCAGCCCGTTTCTTTCGGCGCTGAAAAGCGAAACGAAAACCTATACCCCAATCCTTGAAAACGGACATGAGAATCACAAAACACCAAAAAACGGAATCCCTCCGATTCAGATAAAATCGGAAACGCTCTAGTTGTTGAATTTCGCGAGATTTTGACCCTTGAATACAATTTTGCACTAACCGTCTACACGGATTTAATACTTTGAAAAGACTGATGCTTCGCAGGCAGAGGTAGGTCATGGCGAAACGCAAAACCGGGTCGAAACTTCGCGCAACTCAACACTCGGCCCATGAATTATATCTCCGACCTTCACCAACTTAGAAGGTTAGCGCGCGTTAGGCCGATACCAGATAGCAAATGCCGAATAGCCATAAAAATTCCCGCTCCGACTGAACAGAATTAAACGGGACACGTTAGCAAAGCGAAATATGGCTTCCTAGGCAGAAGTGGGATCTGGTGGCAGCGATAGCCCCAGCCGTTCAGCAGCTACTCGAAATTCAGTTATTGCGGGATTTTGCTCAACGGCGATGGCAAAAAACCTTGCTGCCTCTCCTAGATTGCCAAGCGTTTCATAGCAACGACCGATCTCATAGGCGTAGGTTCCTGTTTCATATGTGCTATCGCCCTCTGACAATACAAATAAGCATTGAAGGGCCCTCTCCGGGTAGCCATTTTCTCTTAAAAAGATGGCTACGTTGGTCAACTCGGTGAAGACTTTTCCAGCCTTCCTTAGAAATTCGGGTGACATCCTCGCGCTTTCAATTTGTTAGAAAAATATGCTGCCGGCCTGGCTCTATATTTATATGCGGCCCCAGCCCGTGGCTAGTTTGCGGCGTAATATCAAATCTAATCAGCCTACTTCTGTCTGCCGACATTAGTTGAATTGCGCCATTAGGGCTTCGTTGG
The DNA here is from genome assembly GCF_003287875.1 of Martinezella tropici. Taxonomy (GTDB): domain Bacteria; phylum Pseudomonadota; class Alphaproteobacteria; order Rhizobiales; family Rhizobiaceae; genus Rhizobium; species Rhizobium tropici_C. Next base: position 188,912 of record NZ_QMKK01000056.1, on the reverse strand, counting down.
CATATGGAACCCGGACCCAACCAATCTAGGATACGATCCGCTAGGTCAAGACCATTGGGGTCAACCCCGGTGAGCGGCGAATTCAGGACGTACGTATAGAGGTTTCCATATGGATCCGTCCTTTCTCCCAGTGGGTCACGCGATGCCCACCGCCCGACATTTTGATTGTAGGCACGGTATTGCGTTAAATTGGAGTCAAGACTTCTTCCATCGAACATCTGAGCGAAGCCAAAGTCAGCAATTTGATCCAGTGCTGATAGCGAAACGCCCCAAGGATCGTAGTCGTAGGCAGGAGCGCTTGTCGTACTCTGAAACACACGCCGTACAGAGCCAATCTGATCAACGCCGTAAAAGAGTGCGGAAGTCGAGGTTCCTGCAATATATTCGCCTTCGCTGACGTAGCTTCGCATTGGAGCGTAGCTAGAGTCGCGTGTTTGGCAAAGCTTACTGTCGCACCAGACGTATTTTGAGACAGCGGTGGCGCCGCCTCCGGTGGATATGTCATCGATCTCAACGCGACGGCTGAAACCATCATAGACAAACTTTGTCTGCTTTCCCTGCTCGGAAGGGTAGATAATCGTCACCAACCGATTTTCCGCATCCCAGGAATAGGTCCGCTTACCGTCGGAAAGAAGATTGCCGTTGGCATCATAGCTATAGGCCTGACCAGAGACTTGGCTAATCTCATTGAGATTGTTGAAGGACACAGTCTGCGCGGCGGGATTGGGTTCCGCGACGTTTGCGTCACTGTCCTGCGTGATACCGGTGATTAAATTCTCCAACGACGTTTGGAATGTGAAATTCGTGTACTGGCCTGTTGTCAGCCCGGTATTGGCGATGCCCGAAAGTCGGCGGTCGTGGGCGTTGTCCAGATAGCTCCATGTGGTCTTGAGAGTTGACGTTGCTGGCAGCAACTGTCGAGCTGTGATCTGCAGAGTTTGTCCGAGATAGGAAATCTGAAAAGCGCCCAGATCGCTGGAATGGTTGGTCACGCGCCCAATAGCATCGTACTGCACCGTCTCAGCACCGCTGCCCGAAATCTGCCGTGTGGCTCGCCGCCCTAGAGCATCATAGCCATAGGTGATTGTGTGGGAGCAACTCGCAGAGCCGGATGCGGTAAAGCACTCCTGAGCCAGTTGCTGGGCACCATCGACATAGGACGGGTTATAGGCATAGGTCGTCGCCCCCACCCCGTCCGTCATCGAAGTGATGCGATCAAAATAGGGATCGTAGCCGAACGAAATATTCGGCGTCGGATTGACGGCATTGAGATATGTCAGACCAGTCAGATTGTTGTCGATCGCATAACTGTATTGTTTTGTCTGTTCCAATGCGTCGAGAACGCTCTTCAGGCGGCTGGTCGTGTTTTCGTAAGTGTAGGTAACATGACTATTGTCGGCATAGGTCTTCGAGGTTTGCCGATCCTGAACGTCGTAGGCCCAGGCCGTCACATTGCCCTTCGGATCCGTTAGAGAAACGAGATTTCCGGCCGGATCGTAGCCGAGCGTCGTCGACTGCCGCATAGGATCGACAACCGCCGTTAGTCGGCGATTGGCGTCATATTGATATCGCCAAAGCCGGCCCTCGCGATCCTGATAGGAAACGAGATCGAGCCGCTGATAGGTGTAGCGTTGCGATGTGCCGTCGGGATAAGTGATTTTCGTAATGCGGTCGGCCGCATCGTAGTCGTAAGTGACCGTCCAACCTTCGGAGTCGGTATAGGTTCGCACGCGGGCGAAGCCGTCATAGGTGTAGGTAGCCGCAGTGGCGTTGTTGGCGTTCGTGACCGACGCCAAATTTGCGTTTGTGTCGTATTGATAGGCCGTCTTTTCACCAAGGGCGTCGGTGAACGAGGTTAACTGACCAACTGCATTGTAACCGATCGTGCTCGTCTGCCCGGCCGCGTCCGAATAAAAGATCGGTCGATGCTGCTTGTTGTAAATATATTGCGCCAGTGTGGACTGCGCGCCGAATTGATCCGCCTGACTGACGGCAACAAGATCGATGCCATTCGAATAGGAATAATAGGTGATTCGCCCGGCCGGATCCGTTGCCTGCGTCAGATTTCCGCTGCTGTCATAAGCATATAAGCTGATCTGCGATGAACCGTCATCGAGCACTCGGCCAATCGCCGTCGGCTTGTTATAGGTTCCGCCGTAAAGGGTGCCCGTTGATCCGGTCTGCCCGGGGTAGGTGTACCAGACGCGGTTCTCCAGCGGCTTTTTCTCGCTCTCGATTGCCGTCCCCTTGATAGAAGAGGCTGGCATGTGAACGAAATGCCGGATCCTGGCCTTGGTGTAATCGCACCCACCGGTATCTGTGCAGCCGGCGGTGACGTAATCGCTCTTGTCCCAATGAAAACTATTGCGGTAGGGCAGATAAGTGTTGGAGAGCGGAAGTGGCATGCCAACAGGTACAGTAGCGGTCGGATCGCTGAATGGAATCGGGGCGGGCTCGAGCCATTCCTCGCGCTCCTTATTGCCGAGCGGATCAGTGATCTGAACAAAGCGCGGCGGACCCGAGGTTCCAGGCGCGGTATAGCTGAACCGAGTTGTACCATAAGGCGTCGTCAGAGCGTTGATGAGCGAATTGGCGTCATAGCTGAAACTCGATGTCAGACCGATGATATCGGTGATCGACGCCAGCCGCCCTTGACCGTCGTAAGTTAGGAGGGCGCTGCGTCCGAATGGATCCGTAATCTGGCTGACGAGCAGCGGACGGCCGGCGACGCCATAGTTGAAGGTCGTATCACGCCCGACGGCATCAGTGATTGAGGTCAGCCGCTTTTGGTTATCGTAGCGCAACGTTGCGGCGTTGCCTTGCGGATCAATCACCTTGCTCAGGAAGATTTTGCGCGGATAGGCGGCGCTTCCGTCGGACTGCTCGTAGATCTCCATTCCGCCGTTGCGCAATTGGCGCCGATAGCTGACGGGCGATTGCGAAATGAGAGAAAGGATCGAACCATCGGTGTCCTGCGCCGCGAAGGTTTTGCGGACGGTATCATAGCCGATGTAGTAGAAGGCGCCGCCCTCACCCATGATACGCGAAACATTGGCGCCCGGATTGGTTGGATCGTCGATAATGTAACTTGACCAGCTTAGCGACCATTTCTGACCGATATTGAAGTAGTCGAAATTAGCAGGCTGACTGTCTTCACGCTGATTGTAGCTGATGCCGATCTTCATCGAGGGACCGATCGGCGGAACGTAGCCGACGGGCACGTCCGAGAGCGCGACGCTAACACTGGATTCCTTAATGTTGACCACGCAGAGGGGGCATTGGTTATTGTCGCCGCCGTTGTTTTGATTGTTTGCGCCCTGCGGCCATGGCGACTGGTTTCCATTGCCGCCTAGTCCTCCCGAGCCGCCAAGAGATGGATTGTTGGGATCAGGAGGGATTGGTCCCGGCCCGTTGGCATTAGTGTCGCCGGCATCGCCCTGGCGAGTACTGTTCGTCGATCCTTTGCCGCGAATGGAGACTGCTTGTGGCATTGAAACGGACTGCCAGGCTTCACTGGTGACCTCGCTTGCGGGCACAAGGAAATATCCGCTGGCCTCCGCATTCAGTGCATCGGGCGTGACCCACATATCCGCATTCGGAAAGACTGCGTCTTGAACATGATAGCGGCCATTCGCCTTTCCGACGATCGCCGCAAAATGCCCCACCTTCCAGTGGACGACCGATGGCACGGGGACAGCTTCGTCCGGAGAACGGCGAATGAGGCGATAATCGAGCTTTACCTTGCTTGCCAATCCACCGAGTTCGGCAAGCGTCGTGCCTTCCGGCCCGGCATTGTAAAATTGCAGGAAATTGAGCTTGTCCGCGCTCATCCCCTGGGTCAACAGGAGAGCTCGTAGCGCAAGCGGGCCGCAGTTGAACAGATGCCGCGGATCGGTCTTGACCAGTGTCAGCATGTCGCGGGCAGATTGAATCATTTCCGTTGCCGGCCCGGAAACCTTACGACCGTCCAGTTGGCTAAACAGGAGCGCTAGATCGTCACTCCGTCCCATGCTGGCGTTCAGGCTGGCGAGCTCGCCGACAGCGCGATCGGTCAGCGCACGCGCTTCAGGAGCAGATGCGTCCTTCCCTTCGATCCAGGCCTTTTGCCAGGCATCGATGGCGCGCGAGAAATAGCCGTCATGCAGATAGGAGAGGCCGATATTGGTCCAGAGCGCCGTCGACCAGCCACTGTGGGGATATTTCGCCAGATAGGCAGTCAGGCTGGATAGGTCGGAAAGGTCCTGCCGATGCTGAAATGCATTGATAGCGGACAAAAGGTCTTCGTCCTCATTTGCCATCGTGGCCTTTGTCTTTACCAAAGGCTCGGCAAAGCCACTCGCGTTAGCGGGAAACGCCGCTACCGCCGGCGGTGCAGCCATCACCGTGCCGGCGGATACCAATGCGAGAAGAAATATTGCTGCTGTTCCGGATTTGAATGCAGACATCATCGAGATCTCTCGTCGAATTTTTGGAAACGTATGGAAGATCGTTAGTCAACCGTGCTCACGGCTGAGTCCAAAGAATGCAGCCCCAGGATCCTGAACCCCAGATCGCATCAGCGATACCGCTCGCCCAGTTGACGGCGCCCCAGTTGACCTGACCCCAGATCGGTGGAGCGGCATCCTTGTTCGCGATCTGCTGCGATATGCGATTGCCGTTCGGGTCGTAGCCGTAAACGATACATTTAGAGTTGTCATAGAAGCCCGTGGTCAGCCGCCCGTTGGCGTCGTAACCAAAATCGCTCGATTTCGAATCCGCGAATACGGGAACAGCACCCGCCAAAAGCGCAATCGAAACAATTATCTGGAAACCGAGCCTCGAAATCATCGCTCTTTCCTTATGAGAAATTTGTTTACTGTCGCACAATCTGCATCTTGTGAGTTTATTTTGCAAAAGATAACTTGCGTACGAATTGCAGCATTCTTTGGACTCACCCGAAGCGGCTTGCGATGTCATTCAGCGAAGTCCCCAGCGTTTGAAATAGCATTCTCATACAATAACCAGAAATACAATCCCGTAAAATACGGGAATCGAAGCATCGTCTTCAGTTGTTGATCTGAAAAGCGAACGTTTTTCGGAAGGAGATTTCTATGGTTATTCCCAATGTATATTCTGTAATTGCGAATTTATGGCATCTATATTTTATCAATTGACGAATTCGTTTTCAGCGTGCAATTAGGGTGCGTCTCAATTTGCTTGCGCATTGCTTTGATCAGTTTTCAAGAGGGCGCCCGATGCGATCAGAAAGCAACCTTGCACTGAATTTTCTTTCATCTGCACTTTTTGCAGTGGCTTCGCCGGCGATGGCGGCGTGCACAGTGCCAAATGTATTGTCCAACGGTCAAACGGCCGATGCGACGCAGGTCATGCAGAATTTTTCGGCCGTTGCGGGCTGCGTCAATGCGACCGCACCATCGGGAGGCCAGGACACGGTTCAGTTCGAAACATCGAGTAGCAATCTGGGCGGCGTCTCCTTGTCGGATGGCCAAGTTATCCTTGGAACCACCGGAGGCGCGCCGCAAGCAAAGGCACTAACCGCCGGACCTGGTATCGCCATCCTGAACGCCCCTGGCGGAATCACGATTTCGGCGACAGGCAACGGCTCTGCCAATGCTGTCGATTGGTTGAATGAAGCCGCCGTCATCAGACCTTTAGCCACGAACTTTTCCATCGTGACATCAACGACAGCGCCAGCAGGAGCCTCTCTGGTGCCAACGGTCCGTGGCATGGCATTGACAACGACAGCCGTTGCGGATGGTACCAGCGTCATGGCCGAGACCGCGACTCCGTCGGGCGCATGGCAGGCAACCATGTTGGCGATCTATTCTGGGCCACTTGCGAAGGCCAGCTTTCCAGCAATTGCCGTACGTGACTCCATCAGCCATCGGGCTGTCGAATTTGGTATCGGCGGATCCGGTACGACGTCCTATCAAGCGGCATACACTCGAACGGTTGGAGGCTTGGGGCTCGACACGGTGCTCGGCCAGACAACAGCTGCCGACATAGGCCTGCCGCCGCCTTCGCAACCTCTCTGGTCACGTGTGACCTATGACGGCACAAATCTGTCATGGGCGTTCTCGCGAGATGGCGAGGTCTTCTCCACAGTGTTTACGTTTCTTGCAGTCGACAATCTTTCCAATGTCGACCGGGTCGGCCCCGCCGCATTGTTCCAGCAGCCCATAAACCCAAGCTGGCCATCCGCCTACCACATTCTGTCCTGGCGTCTCGCCAGCATGTGAACCGTGTCCTTCCTGCATCGAGGTTTCTCATGCCTAGAGTCTCGTTCCTCGCTCCGATCTTTGCCGTGGCTTTCTTGACAGCCGCGGGCACTGCCCTCGCACAATGTGCGCTCCCGAACCAGCTCCAAACCGGGGACTTGGCCGACGCAGCGAAAGTAGCCGCAAACTTCACCGCACTCGCAAATTGTGCCGATGCCCAGACGCCGAGTGCTGGCGCGAATTCGGTGATCTACAATGGCGGAAACGGCTCGCTCGCGGGCGTCCCTCCACTCACCGACGGTCAGCTTCTCATAGGATCATCCGGCAATCCTCCCAAGCCCGCAACGCTCTCGGCTGGCTCCGGCATCGCAATTACCGGCGGTCCCGCATCCGTCACGATTTCTGCGACCGGGAGTGGCACGGGGGCGGCCGTCGACTGGTTGAACAAGCCGGCGGTGGTCAAGCCGACCGCCACATCCTTCGTCCTGCAGACGAGCACGACGCCCCCTGTGGGCGCAACGCTGACCGCGACGACGCGAGGCATGTTGTTATCCGCAAACTCCATTGCAGACAGTCGTGCCATGATGGCAGAGGTTTCCCTCCCCTCCGGAAACTGGCAGGCAACTATGCTTGCTGCCTATACGGGGCCGATATCGTCCTATGTCCTGCCTTCGATGGGGGTGCGAGACGCCGTCACAAAACGGGCTGTTCTCTTTGGGGTCGGGGGCTATGGCGGCGGCATACGCTTCGACTATGACAAGTCGTCTGGCGGCATAGGGCTCGATACTTATTCCGGCGACGCTCAAATGCAGGATGTTGGCTTCTCGACACCCAGCGAGCCAGCCTGGGCACGCTTAACCTATGACGGCACCAATTTGATCTATTCCTTCTCCCGCGACGGCGAGAATTTTAAGCCCATCTATACCGTCTCCGCGACGGACTATCTGACCAATCTCAGCACCATAGGCCCTGCGGTGATGTTCTATCAGCCCACTCACACGAGCTGGAATGCCGGATTTCACGTCCTTTCCTGGAATCTCATCTCAAACTAGTTGTCGCGATCTTTGGAGTTCTCCATGTCTAAAAGCCAATATGTGATCACGGCTGGTCTTCTGCTCGCGATGCACGTGGGCGCGGCACAAGCGGCCTGTACTGTTCCAAATCAGGTCGTCAATGGAGCCGTGGTAGATAGCGCACCAGTCATGGGTGATTTCAACGCCGTCGCAACCTGTCTAGGCAGCACAGCTCCGGCAGGCGCGCAAAACAGTGTCCAGCTCGACAATGGCAGTGGCGGATTTGCAGCCGTTGGGCCATTGACCGACGGTCAACTGCTGATAGGGGCGACGGGTGCGCCTCCACACGCTGCAACTTTATCGGCTGGCACAGGCATTGCTATCACCAGCTCCCCAGGTGCAATTTCGATCGCGACAACTGGCGTACTCGGCGGTGGTGGCGCCGACTGGCTAAATGGAACCGCCGTTGTCAAACCGATCGCCTCAAATTTTACCCTGCGAACCTCCACCACTCCACCGACGGGAGCCGCGATTGCCGGTTCTAGCCGAGGCATGGTCCTGACAACATCCGCCGCGGTCAATGGAGCCGCGATGATGGCGGAAATGAACGCGCCCACCGGCCATTGGCAAGCCACGATGCTTGGGGTCTACACGGGCGGCCTTTCCGATTACTCCATGCCGTCCATTGCCGTAAGGGACGCAGTCAACAATAAAGCTGTCGAATTCGGCGTCACCGCATACAGCACCACGGACTACCGTTTCGACTATTACATCACATCGGGGGGCGTCGGACTGGACAGCCGCGTCAACGACATCATGAGTCAGGATGGAGGATTCCCGCAGCCGGTACAGCCCATTTGGCAGCGTTTGACTTACGATGGCACCAACTTGATCTGGTCGTTCTCTCGCGACGGTGAGTTCTTCATCCCTGCCTATTCCGTTCCAGCAAACGCCGTCCTCAGCAATTTGAGCACAGTGGGTCCTGCAGTTATATTTCCCCCAAACATCAGACAAACCTGGGCGGCGGCGTTTCAGGTGTTGTCCTGGAATGTCGTGAGCCTTTGATAAAAGAGGACCAGACCATGCGTCGCAGCTTCAAAGCCGGCTTGTTCTTCAGCGGATTGCTTTATGCGAACGTATCCTTTGCCCAATGTAATATCCCCTACCAGCTCAGCAATGGCCAAGTTGCGGATGCAACCCAGGTCATGGCGGATGTCAGTGCGCTTGCGAACTGCATCGAAGATGCGGCGCCCGCCGGATCCCAAAATGCGGTTCAGTTCAATGGAGGCAATGGCACGTTTGCCGGCATTGGCCCACTGACTAACGGCCAGATCGTCATTGGATCGACCGGAAACGCACCGCAGGCCGCGACTTTGACCGCGGGTCCCGGTGTTACGATTACCAACAGCTCCGGGGGGATAACGCTTTCCTCATCGGGTGCGCCAGGCGGCTCGCCCGGAGCAATCCAATTCAATAGCGCGGGAACCTTCGGCGGCGTTTTGCTGACAGACGGAATGATCGTTGTAGGATCCGGAGCCACCTTCAGCTCGACGGCGAAGGCCGCGAATGTCCAGCTGAGCAATAGCAATTTGACTGCCACTTCTACAAATGCGTCCTACGCTGCGGTGCTCGCCTCCAATTCGCAATCGAGCGGCAAATATTATTTCGAATTCCAGAATGTCACAATTACGGACGGCAACAGCGGTGTGGGCGTTGCGACCGCAACGGTCGACTTCAATAACTATCTTGGCAAGAACTTGCAGGGTATCGCCGTCGAGCCGAACGGCCAAGTTTGGTACAATGCCGCTCAACTAGGAACCGTTGCTGCGGTTCCTGCCGGCAGCACGGTTGGTATCGCGGTCGACATTACCAATCGCCTCATCTGGTTTAGAACCGGATCAGGCAACTGGAATAACTCAGCAAGCGCCAACCCCGCAACGGGTGCTGGCGGGTTCTCGATCAGCACGTTCTCGAGTGCGACGATATTCCCGGCAGTGATTTGGCGGGAAAATCAGGGGACGGCGCAGATTGCGATGACTGCCTCTTCCTGGTTGACAGTTCCACCGACCGGCTTTAGCCCTTGGGCACAGGAATCGACGCCGACGGCTGTGAAGGTTAGCGGCGCAGCAAGTCTATCCAGCAGCGGTGTTTTGACGTCCAATGCTGGCGCTTCCCAGGCGGTTCCCGCGAATCCGGCAGGCACGACAAGTGTTGGCACACAGGTGATGCAAGGCCTCGCAGGATCGATCACGCCAGGCGCTTCCGGACGAGTGTTATTCATGGCTTCCGGCGATGGTTTCAATACTAATGCCGTCGGTCAAGGCTTCGTTGTGCAACTGCGATATGGACCCGGCACAGCTCCAGGCAATGGCGTAGCAGCGACCGGCACAGCCATTGGCGGAGCGGTGAAGGGAGTGACGGCTATCACTTCATCGCCCCAGCAAATTCCGTTCGCTTTGCAATCGATAGTGCCGAATCTAACGCCAGGTACACCATACTGGTTCGATATTGGACTTTCTGCGATTGGGGGCGGAACCGCAACGATCGAAAACATCAGTCTGACGGCCGTCGAGATGTAGGATCTATCAAACGGATCATGATCTGGGTGAGTACGGTTTCGGGGATGTTTGTCCTTTGCTCTTGATGAGAATCGAGCCAAAGGTCCCGTCCTCGATTTCATAAATCTTTGTAATGACTTAAAAACCGAGAGATGAGCGCCCTCCTGAAACTCCTGCGAAAAAGCGCATGTTCGTCATCAGGGAACTTCTTAATCGAAACGACTTAATTGAATGGGCGATCACCGAAGGCTTCCAGGAGATCGTGCCGGCGACCGCGTTACATGTCACGATCGGCAAATTCCACGACCCGAACGTCGGGCGGCGGTTGGTTCCCGCCGCGAGCGATTTGACAATCCGCGCGAGCCAACGAAGAGCTGTCCTGGACTTTGGAGGTATCGTCGTGCTGGCCTTTGGTTCCGTCAAGCTTTCACGCCGCCATGCTGAGTTTCGCCGGGCGGGGATGACGTGGTTTTATCGAGACTACACACCCCACGTTTCGTTTGCGCTCGACGGTATGGATCTACGGGACATCCGGCCTTTTGACGGCCGGCTCTGTTTTGGACCGGAGATTTTCAAACCTGATCCGATCCTGGATTCATTGCCAACCGGATAAAATGTTGCTTCCGGGCCACTCCCGGGGTCGTTTCGGGTTGCGTGCTCAACAGGGAGCTTTTGCCCTCTCAAAGTATGAGGACTGATTTCGCGCCGGCCAGGGAGATCGACGTGTTCACCGACCCGCGATCAACCACACGATGTTCTATAACGCGATCGCCTCGATACGGGTCGCGCTCCGAGGATGGTTCTGAGTTTTATTGCGGTAGACGGTAAACGTCGGCATTGTCCTGCCGCTCTCGGAGTCCCTTATAGGAAGCATGACGCAGTTTGCCGTCATCGGTCCAGGCACGATATTCGATTTCGGCGATGAGCGTTGGCTGAACCCAAACGACGCCGCGCTGTTTCAAGGCAATCGGTGCCCGCGAGGTCTTGAGCTTATCCAAATCCCTGCGAAGCCTGGATGCATCGCGCTCATTGAAGCCCGTTCCGACGTTGCCAACGTAGATGAGGTCGTGGCCTCGATAAGCAGCGAGAAACAAATTGCGGATGCCACCATGTGCAACAGCGGAGGGTTCATAGCCGACGATGAAAAAGCTGTCGCTCTGGACGCATTTCACCTTGATCCAATCACCGGTACGACCAGAGCGATAGGGCTGCTCGCGGTTCTTCGCGATGATACCCTCGAGGCCGTGCGCGCATGCGGCGGCTAGCAGCTCATCGCCATCGGCCTCAACCTCGTCTGATAGCCTTATGGCACCTGCGTGATCGGCCAGAAGGCCATCCAGGATTTGTCGACGCTCGGAGAGATCCAGCTTCGTAAGATCATGTCCATCGAAATACAGGAGATCGAAGGCATAGAAGATTGCCTCGTCCGCCCGGCGGTGCCCTCCCCTTCCCCCAAGGGCACGCTGGAGAGCGCCGAAGCTCGACTTCCCCTGCTCATCCAGGACGACAGCCTCTCCATCGAGAATCATCGTTGTACCGAAGTCCGTGGCCTCGTTAGCGATCGTCGGAAAGCGATCGGTCCAATCGTGGCCGCCACGCGTGAGGATCCGTACGCGGCCTGGTTCAACATGAATGGCGAGACGATAACCGTCCCATTTTATCTCATAGAGCCATTGCGGCCCTTTCGGGACTTCGGATTTCAGAAGCGCCAGCGCCGGCTCGATCCGCTCCGGCATTGGATCAAGCGGCAACCGTGGTTGGTCTGGATCACGAGGTTTGCGCGCCCGGCTTCGCAGCGGCATTTCCGAGGTGGCGAGAAGTGGTTTCGATGACTTACGCGGGGACTTCGTCATGAAAACAGTGCAACAGAGAAAGCTTCACGAGTCGAGTCTTTCCGCGTGGCAATCAATCCAGATTGCCTGCTCCTCCCGGCCCCGCCGCCAGTTCCACCAATTGTTTGGCTTGATGCACACCTTGGCGGTAGAGCTCAATAATGATCGCTGCGGCTCGTTGCGCTTCCTCCGTGTCCTTGCCAATCTTTAGCCTCGTTAAGATTTCATCCAAGGCCCGTTGGCAAATATCGAGATCATTCGAGGTCAATGGCTCATCATACTTGCTGACAAACCGCTCGGTCATTGCCGTTTTCCTCCTCCCACCTATCGACAATCCCGTATGCGGATAGAAATAATTTCGGTCATATTCCGCTGCAAGCTTTTGGACTCGCGCCACCAGGCTGTTCGCTTTCGACCGGACAGGACGTGCTCTTGACTCCATTTAAAATGAGAACATAATAGGAACAAATTGCCGGAGCGAAAACCGGCCGCGCAATTTTCATATCGACAAATCAGCAGTTTGGCACCCTATGTTTTTGGGGTGCAGGAGACGTATTGCCTCATGACAACCGCATCAGCTCAAACAGATGAACCGCAATCCGATCAGGTCGCTTCCGTTCTCGAGCTCTTCGAAGGCAATGCTTGTGCTGCAATGGGCGCTCTGCTCGCCGAACTGCAATTCGTTCGAGGACAGCTGGCACTTTGCGAGGCCGGAATGAGCGTTGGCTTTACGCGCGGCTGGGTTCCTAGTTTCGAAATCGGAGGAGATAGCAATGTTTGAATATTCAAGAGATCCACGGCCGAGAGACGGTGTTCTCACTATTGCTCAGGACGACGCGCAGGCGCTTTATGACTTCGTCGGCTACTTGGGCCGGCATGCCTTCGATACGTTCAGAGACGACCGACCCGGCTTCCGTGGCAAGTCGCCAGACATGCTGCGCCATCTCGAGAAGATGCGTGACCTCTTGGAAAACGTCATGGACTACCCGACCTTGGACGAGGAGCTTTGCTGGGATGAACCGAAGCCGCTTGCGACGGACGAGGTTCATGGTTTGCTGCTGACGGAGGTCGGAAATCGGTCGGGCATCCGGTTTCTCGGGATTTCGGTTTACTGGAATGACGAACACCGAAATTTCGGTACGCTTCAGCTTGCCGTTGATGATGAGGCAGGCGAAACCTGCGGACTTTTCGAGGTCGAGGATCTCGCCGGCCAACAGGTCAGTTGCGGTCCAGGCTGGTGCCAATCCGGTGCCGATCTCGGCGAAACAATCCGCATCTTCATCAATGCCTTTCCAACGCAGGAGCTGGAAGCGCGCAACGAAGATTGCATCAACGAAATGCTTGCCGCTAAGGTCGCGTGATTGCAATGCGCCAACGTAGAGTACTGGTATCGACGCGACCTGATGAGGAAGATTGGCCGCGGTTGCTTGTGGTGCAGCTCACGAGAGCTCGCCTCCGGAGGCGGCGAGCTCCAAAAGCCGAGAGACTATAAGGATAGCGCGCCGGCCGGTCGCATAGGCTGCTTTTTCTGCGCTATCCTCGACGGCGCCAGGACCGCAGGCATTCCCGCTTCAAGACAGGCGGTCAGGAACGCCTCTCTTGCTATGACAGCAGGCACAACCCGATTGAGCGCGCCGCGACAGGTCTTCACCGCGCGTTCGTGGCGCTCGCCATGCCGCAGCGGCCATTCATTTTCCAGAAAGTCCAGAGCGTCATAGACGCCCATGAAAGTGCGCTCCAACCCGCATTGGAGCTGATCGTCACTGGACGGGTCCATGGAATATCGTTGAGTGGCATCTTCTTCCTCCTTTCCATGCCAAGGACCTCTCCCAGATGATATTGTAAGAGAGGATTGGCACGTCAAGAGTTCGCCTCAGGCGACGAGCCCCTTGGTCAACTCCAGCGCCTGACGCTCGAACAGCCGGCGGTAAATGCTGTTATTGAGGCGAATGAGCGCCTGATGGTCACCCTCTTCCACGATCTTTCTCTTGTCGAAGACCAATAGCCGATCCGCCGCCCGCACCATCGAAAGTCGGTGCGCGATCACCAGTGTCGTGCGGCCATCCATCAAGCGTTCCGTTGCCTGCTGGATCCGAACCTCGCTCTCGCTGTCGAGGCTCAAGGTCGCCTCGTCCAGGATCAGCACCGGCGCATCAGCCAGAAAAGCCCTGGCGATGGCGACACCTTGACGCTCGCCGCCCGACAATTTGACGCCCGCTGGCCCACCAATGTCTCATAGCCCTTCGGCAGGTCCATGATAAACTTATGCGCACTGGCTTGTTTCACTGCATTCTCGATGTCGATCCGTGACGCGTTCGGCCGGCCGTAACGGCCCCCGCAGGCATGTGCAGCGCGCCGGATGCCGGCGGTTGACGGTCAAGGGAGTGAAACGACGTATTTTGTTTTGCACAAACCGGCTTTATACATGCTGCAGTTGAAGCTTCGGTATAAAATCTTTTGCGCTGATCACTTGTCGAGCCGTTGGAAATGACATGATTTCATTTGCGGAAACAGGCAAGGCGCGTAATCTCTATTTCGGAGACCTGATGATTGACGAGGCGTGCATGTTCGCGCATCGCAACGGAAAGGCGGTCCAATTCACTCGGAGCGAACGCGCACTTCTTCTCGCTTTCACAAGGAATTCCCGCCGCCTCATGACTCGCAGTCGGCTATTGGACGAGATTGCTCGATCAGACTCCGACCCATCCGACCGAAATATCGACTTCCTCGTCAACAGGTTGCGGCAGAAGTTAGGCGATAACGCGAAGTCGCCCAGCTATATTGCTACGCGATATGGCGAGGGTTACGTCTGGATTGCGATCCCTTCCGGGCCGCATCCGATCGATGCATTTCTGATTATCGCTCCATCTTTCGAGATTGAGAAACATCCCTCACGTCAACAATATCTTTCCTTGATGGAGACGCTCAAGGGCTTGATCGCCGCCGGAATGGGCGTCGAGCGAAAGGTCGTCGTGACCGAGGCAAACCTGCTCGCTGCCAGTGACAGATTGCGATATTTTGTGCAGGTAAGTTTTCATACTGACGCGCGGTGGCTGAGCTGTGTGGCCACGCTCCGGGAAATGCCGTCAAAGCGGATTGTGAAAGCCTTTCGTCTCCGCATCGATCAAACGGACAATAGGTCGGCTCTAGATGAGACGGCCCGTATGTCCGAGGGGGTTATCGCCGCATTGCGCCAGGCGCTCAAAAATGCCTCCGATGGACTTGGCATACCTGAGAATGAGTCTCCGGAAGCACGTTTCCAGCGCGCTTCGAACCTGCTCTCGACATCCAATCCGAAATGGCTTGCAAGTGGCGAGCGGCTCGCCGAGGGCCGGGAACAGGATCCCTCCGATGCGGATGGCGCGATCCAATGGGGCTTGCACCTCTTTGCGCGTCTCGTATTGACGACCCCATTTGGCGGCATGAGCCTGGAAGAGCGCGATCGCATAGAAAGCGAGATTGAAGCTACCGTGCTGGAGTGCTTGCACGAGATAGAAGATAGGCCCTTGCTGATGCTGGCGGCTGCCAAGCTTCTCTATTTCATCAACCGGGGGCATCTGGAACTCGCCGAGGAACTTGCCGAGCGCGCACTGGCACGAACCCAGGATTCCACAGCGGCCCTGCCCATACTCGGGCAGTTACGCTATGCGCGTGGGCGTTTTGATGAAGCAGTCGTAATATTCGATCAAGGCATCAAGACAGCTGAACCTGGCTCGGAGTTTCACCGCCATATGCGCGTGTTGAAGTGCATCGCATTGCTGGCAGGTGGCTACAGTCCGGCAGCGGCCGCCCAAGCCACCGATATGGCGAACCTCGGAGCGGATTGCCCGGGCGAGATCCGCCTGATGATCGGCTGGATGGTTGCTCCGCCGGATCGGAAACTGCCGGAAGCCTTGGAGCGGGCGCTTGCGGCACTCGGGCCAGATCACGCTGCCGGTGCAATACAATATCTTTACTTCACCTCTGCACGCCACGTAACCTTGGAACATGGGCGGGCAAACGTCATGCGCAACATGATTGCGCATGTGTCGCGCCTCTACGGCAAACAAGCCGTCCCGGATTTTGTTCTTAGCAATATCGGCTCTTTGGGCTCTGCTTGAACCTTAGCGATCATAAGGGCCGCTGCGGCAGCAAATGCAAAGTTGCGTGCCGTCAAAAATTCTCCCTGCGCTTTCGCCCAACGCAATATTAAACGTCGGTGCAACACCTCGACTTCAGCAGATGCTCCGTGGCTGCAGCTTCCGGTTCAATCGACGACGTAGGCGCGCACCAATGATCAAATGATCGCTGATCGGTTCAAACAATCGGCGCGAAAGCGCTTCTGGAGGGAGGGAACTGTTCAGCTCCGTCTACAACCACCACGATCCATTTTTTCGATTCTCAAATATTGCGCAAACAATCGTCTGATAGGCCTAAGGCAATGGCTCGGAACGCCACTCCGCTCGATGCGAAGCCAAGAGAGCAATAGTCAGGTGAAATTGTTACAGTGGGTAGGGTGCCGATATGACGACTCGCAAAATCAGACTTCACCGCCCACCCGCCAAGTTGTGCCTGCGACGACGGTGAACGATCAAGACGCTTCAGGGTACGATTGGCAAATCGCTTCCCCGCGATATTCAAGCAATCAAAGCTGGGCTCGAACCCTTCCTCGATAATTCAGACCGCTCGACCGCCTCGCCACTTCGCGCCTCATGAAGATTAGCCGCCTTCGCGATCCGGTCCTACTGGCGAAATCATTACTTCAGCCTGAGAGGGAATAATGGCCTATAAGTTACTCGACCCAACTGCCAAGGTGCTTGTCGAGGGCTGCGACGCTGAAGTCGCTCCGACCATTGACGGCGACTACATCTACTTTGCCCGCAAGGGTGTCCTCACCCGCTGCAGGCTTGACGGCGCCGAACTGTCCGCATTGGCTGGAACCGGGTGCAAGTACAAACCTTTCGTCGACGGGGAATATGTCTATTTCACCAAGGACAAAGGGCTTTTTCGTTGCAGCAAGGTGCCCGGGGGAAGCCCCATACAAATCGACGACATGGCCACTTTTGCGCCATTTGTCGAGGGAAATTACGTGTACTTCGCAAACACCAATCACTCGCTCTTCCGTCGGAAAAAGGATGGCACTGAAAAGGAGCAGATGCTCGATGACTTTTGTTACAATGCGCCGTTCGTCAAAGGCGACTACGTCTATTTCTGCGGACACGATGAAAGTCTCTTCCGTCGGAAAAAGGATGGCAGTGAAAAAGAGCAAATCCTCGATGGCTGGTGTCGAACGGGCATCTTCGTTGACGACGAATATGTTTATTTCTTTGGGAAGACCGGCCTCCATCGGCATCGCAATGATGGGCAGGGCACGGCGCAGATCCTGGATGAGGCGTCGACGTTCTACGACTATCCGAACTTCCGGCGCTCCTCGACAGGCCGCCATGCAGCGCCGGTCGTCGACGGCGACTACGTCTATTTTTTTGGCCGGGGTGTCGGGCTCGATGGAGGCTCCGGGCTCTACCGGTGTCTTAAGGACGGCACCAGCATGGCGCGCCTGCTCCATCAGAACCTCCGCTCTGGCGCTGCCGTGAAAGGCGACTGGGTCTATTTCGTGACGGGGACCACACTGTGCCGTCGGCAACTGCACATGGAGTCTGAGTGGATGAAACGCCGCTGGGACGTCGTGAAAGATCTGCCATTATGGCAGCTGGCGATCCCGTCAACACACGATACAGCGACGTACGGAAATTGGATCACTCCGACACTCGCCGGCGCCGATGGGAGATCCCGGTGTCAGACTGCAAACATCTACGAGCAACTGATGTTCGGCTACCGGTGCTTCGATCTACGTTTCATGCCCTACCGGAATGTTGACCGAACAGGAAAAAACCTAACCTCGTATGGATTCCACCATGGCTCCGATCACACGAAGAACACGCTCGCAGATATGGTTTCGCAGATCACCAGGTTTCTCAGCCGGACCTCCAAGGAGATCATGATTCTAAATCTGAGGGCGGACGTCAAGCATTGGCAAAAAGACTCCTTCCGTCCTTCTAATGATCATTTGACTGTCGAAGAGGAGCGCAACATAATCAAAAAAATCTGCGATCGCATCGGTCACCAAAACATCGTCAGCCGGTCCGTGGTTGCGTCGATGGGCAAGAAATTCTTCGCAGGACTTACCCCCGCCGAACTGCTTTCGCATGAAGATGGGAGGCAGGATGGCAGCCCGCGCGTGATCCTCCTCTGGTGGGGCAATCATGACCTTTCGCCAGAACTGAAAGATAGCACGGAAGGTCAGTACGTCTGGCTTACGGCCACCAAAAGTCCGGAGTCTGATGGCGAGAACGAATTCAGCGGCTGCCTTCAGGCGAATTCGATCGAGGATTGGGCAGGCAATCGAGTAGCCATTCAGAAAAACAGCGGCGACAAACACATCAATGTTGCTGGTTCCCCTGCATTTACCGAGGCCTGCAAGGGCGTCAAGCTGGAGCCAAACGTTCTCGACGAGCTGCTTCGTCAGCCTTGGAATGTCATCGGGGGTGATTTCATGTCCGAGGACGCATATCTCATTGGTGCAGACCTCATCGTCAACGGGATGCAGGGCAACGGCGCGATCAAAAAATGAGTGCCTGGAGAGCATTGCGATCGAGATAAGTTATCCTGAGAGCACCACGATGATCAGGGTCAAGGAGCAATCGTCTTTTAGGCGGGCAGGCGGCATCTACTGAAAATTCCGCACCCTCACCTTCAACCTATCGATAAGCCGATCCGGCTCATAAATCTCCCGCGCCTTGATGACCGCCCGCTCTCGCGAATCCGGGCTTGCCGGCGTCCCATGGGCAAACTCATCACCGCGACCGGTCGGTAACCGGAAGGCCTCATCGCGATCGGCAAGGCCGGACAGATCGCTGGTGAGATCGAGGAGCTGCTGGGCGACGAGATGCACGACGTCGCCTTCCCGCTGGATGCGGCCATTGATCGCCATCATCGAGGATCCGAGGACGATGCGACGCCGCCGCTCGAAGAGGCTTGGCCAGACGACGACATTGGCGGGGCCTGTTTCATCCTCGACGGTCAGGAACATCACGCCCTTGGCCGAACCCGGTTTCTGGCGCACGAGCACGAGGCCTGCCGTCATCAGCCAGCTGCCGTCACTAGATGACATCGCCTCGTCGCAGGTGACGATATTGCGGGTGGTGAGATCCTGGCGCAGGAAGGCGAGCGGATGCTGGCGCAGCGTCAGGCCGGTGTGGCTGTAATCCTGAATGACGTTATGCCCCTCCGTCATCTGGCGCAGGCGGACTTCTGGCTCCCGCTGCTCGGCGATCGTCCTCTGCTCGCGCTCGGCGGCCGCGGCAAAGAGCGGCAAGGGCTCGTCGCGCAGCGCCTTGATCGCCCAGAGCGCATCGCGGCGCTGCAGATTGAGCGACGGCAGAAACGCGTCCGCCTCGGCAAGCTGGACCAGGGATGCGGCCGGCACACCCGATCGCCGCCAGAGATCATCGACACTCTCGAATGGCTGGTCAGCGCGGGCGGCAATGATGCGGGCAGCATCGACCTGGGCAAGACCATGAACCATCCGCATGCCAAGACGAACGGCATGGCGATCGCTGCCCTCGGCCGGTTCCAGCGTGCAGTCCCAGCGTGAGCGATTGACGCAGACCGGCCGGACCTCGACACCATGCTTGCGGGCATCGCCGACGATCTGGGCCGGTGCATAAAAGCCCATGGGCTGCGAGTTCAGGAGGGCCGCGCAGAAGGCGTCGGGATAGTGGCGTTTCACGTAGGAGGAGGCATAGGCGATGAGGGCGAAACTTGCGGCATGGCTCTCGGGAAAGCCATAGGAGCCAAAGCCTTCGAGCTGCGAGAAGGTCTTTTCGGCGAAGTCCGGCGTATAGCCGTTCCTGACCATGCCGGAGACGAGCTTGTCCTTGAACTTCGAGACACCGCCGGTGAACTTGAAGGTCGCCATGGATTTGCGCAGCTGATCTGCCTCGCCGCCGGTAAAGCCGGCACAGACCATCGCCACCTTCATGGCGCTTTCCTGGAAGAGCGGCACGCCGAGCGTCTTGCCGAGGACGGCTTCGAGCTCCGGCGTCGGATAGTCGACCTTTTCCTTGCCCTCGCGCCGGCGCAGATACGGATGCACCATGTCGCCCTGGATCGGGCCGGGCCGGACGATCGCCACCTGGATGACCAGATCGTAGAAAGTCCGCGGCTTCATGCGCGGCAGCATCGACATCTGGGCCCGGCTTTCGATCTGGAAGGTGCCGAGCGTATCGGCCTTGCGGATCATCGCATAGGTCGCCGGATCCTCCTGCGGGATTTGAGCCAGATCGAGATCCAGATGCTTGTGGTCCCGGATCAAGGCAAAGGCTTTCGACATGCAGGTGAGCATGCCGAGCGCCAGCACATCGACCTTCATGAACTTCAGCGCCTCGACATCATCCTTGTCCCATTCGATCACCTGCCGATCGGCCATGGATGCCGGCTCGATCGGCACGAGATCGTCAAGCCGGTCATGGGTCAGCACGAAACCGCCGGGATGCTGGCCGAGATGGCGCGGCGCACCCATCAGCTGCTGGGCCAGTTTCAGGGTCAAGGCAAGTCTGCGATCGTCCGGATTGAGGTTGAGCTCGCGCAGGCTACGCTCGGTCACCAACTCTTCCGACCACGACCACATGCCCGCCGATAGCGCCTTGATCACATCCTCCGGCAGCCCAAGTGCCTTGCCGACGTCGCGGATCGCCCCCTTGGCGCGGTAGCGCGTGACGGTCGCACAGAGAGCCGCCTTGTCATGGCCATAGGCCCTGTAGATCCATTGGATCACCTCCTCGCGCCGCTCATGCTCGAAGTCGACATCGATATCGGGCGGCTCGTCGCGCTCCTGGGAGACGAAGCGCTCGAAGAGAAGATTGTTGGTCTCGGGATCGATGGAGGTAATGCCGAGGATATAACAGACGGCGGAATTGGCCGCCGATCCCCGCCCCTGGCACAGAATGCCCTGGCCGCGGGCATAACGGACGATCGAAAACACCGTCAGGAAATAGGGAGCGTAGTTCATGGTGCGGATGAGATCGAGCTCATGGCGGATCACCTTCAGCACAGACGGCGGCAAGCCCTCGGGATAGCGGTTCGGAATGCACTCCCAGACATAATGCTCCAGGGATTGCTGCGCCGTCTTGCCCGGTACGATCGCTTCCTCCGGATATTGGTAGGTGAGCTCCTCCAGCGAGAATTTGCAGCGTTCGACGATCTCGAGCGTGCGCGCGAGCGCTTCGGGATAGCGCGGAAAGAGCCGCGCCATTTCTTCCGGAGGTTTGAGATAGCGATCGGCGTGCCGCTCCCTCTCAAAGCCGATATCGTCGATGGTGGAGGTGTTGCGGATGCAGGTGACGATATCCTGCAGCTGCCGGCGCGACGGCTCATGGAAGAGGACGTCATTGGTGACAACTGTCTTCACTTTGTAGCGCGCCGCGAGGTTGGACAGCTCGTGCAGCCGCAGCTGGTCATTCGGCCGTCGGCGCAGGCAGAGCGACAGATAGGCACGATCGCCAAAGATCTCGGCCAGCTTTCGAAGTTGTAGGGCACAGGTCTCGTCGGCAAGATCGGGGACAAGGATGCCCATCAGGCCCTCGGCATAGAGCGCGACATCGTCGAGATGCAGGATGCAGTTGGCCTTGCCGCCCCTGCCCTTGCCTAGTGTCAGAAGCCGGGTCAGTCGCGAATAGGCGGCGCGGTCCGTGGGATAGACCAGGATCGACATGCCGTCGGCCAGATCGAGCCGACAGCCGACGACAAGACGGAGCCCGGTTGCCCGCGAAGCCTCAAGCGCCCGGACGATCCCCGCCAGCGAATTGCGGTCGACGATCCCGAGCGCACGGATGCCGAGCTCCTTCGCCGTCCGGAACAGCTCGTCGGCCGACGACGCGCCGCGCAGGAAGGAAAAATGAGTGGTGACCTGCAGCTCGGCGTAGCTCATGCGAAGATCCCGTGGCAAAACCAGCGATGCGAACCGGTGGCCGCATCGACACCATCACCGGAGCGGAAGATCCAAAGACGTTCGCCACTCTCGTCCTCGATCACGAAATAATCCCTCACCGCATCGAATTCGGAGCTCCTGGTCCACCATTCGCCGAAGATGCGCTCGGGACCATCGGCGCGCCTGACCCGCCGGCGCCTGCCGCGCCAGGTGACGGAGACAGGCGGATGATCCGGCAACAGTGCGATGACGTCGATGAGTTCCGGCCGCGCCAGCAGCCGCACCGGCCGCGGCCAGTGATGCACCCAGGTTTCCGTGACGTCTTCGGCTGCCGCGGAAATCCGCCGGACGCTGCGTTCGGGAACATCGGATGCGACGGGTGCCAAGCGGTAGACGCGCTGGCCGCGATTGCCGAAGGTGTCAATCAGCGGCGTGATGTCCTGGTCCTTCTCATCGATCAGCGACGACCGCTGTTCCTCGCCAAGCGGTTCGGTCATGACGGCCACCAGCGTCAGTCTCTCGATGCCGAAGCCGGGCTCGATCTTTTCCGTTCGATCGCGAAAGAGCTTGGTCAGCCAGGCGATGTCGCGGGCTGGTTTGGCCGTGCCGGCGCGGATCGCCTGCCTGCTGCCATCGACCTTTTCGACAATCAGGTCGGTGCGCCGAACACCGAGCCCCTTGCGCTGCAGTTCGGCTACCAGCCTGACGATGAGACGCCCGACATATTTGTCGATCGTCTCGGCAGCTCCGATCGGTTCGGCAAAGGCTCGGCTGACTTCGATCCATTCCGGTGCGCGGATGGGATCGATCGGTTCGGACACACGACCGAGCATCTGGTCGAGACGCCTTCCGATCTCCGGACCGAAGCGCAACGCCAATGGCGCCCGCGGCGTCGCAGCAAGTTCACCGATGATTTTGAAGCCGAGCGTTCGGAGGCTGGTAACGATCTCCGCCGGCAGCCGCAGCAGCGAGATCGGCAGGTGTTCGACGGCGCGGGTGGTCTCTCCAGATGGGATGATGACGATGTCGCGACGGGTGGCGCGGGCACAGGCATGGGCCGCGCCCCAAGTGTCGGCGAGCGCTGCATGGACGGTCAGCCCCCGCGCCCGGAAGCGATTGACGATCCCGATCAGCATGGGAAGCTCGCCACCCTGCAGATGATCGGCCCCTTCCGTATCCATGACGATGCCATCCGTGCCGTCGACCGCGACGATCGGGGAATATTGTGAGAGGGCCCAGAGTGCGATCCGCTCCAGCGCTTCGGCATCGGCCGCCGGATCGGCATCGACGAATTGCAGGCCATGCACCATGGCCTGCGCCTTGGCGGCCGGCATGCCGACATGGATGCCGCCTGCCTTAGCCTTTGCATCGGCCGCGGCTATCCAACGCTTGGAGCCGCTCCTGGCGATCAGCACCAGCGGCCTGTCAGGCGATAATTCTGCTTTCTGATCCATGCGCCTGATCCGCTCGATCGGCAGGTCCGGCAGATAGATGGATACGACCCGTGGCATCGCACGCTCCCACGATAAACTCAGCGCACTCACCCGCCTTCACTCTGATCAGTTCGAGCAGCCATCGCGGCCGCCCGACGCCTGGGACCGGCAAGTCTTCCGATGGCAGGACGCTGACCCGCCATCGCGTCGTCGATGCCGTCGGCTGCCCGAAATCCGAGGCTTCCATCTGCCGCCGCCAGCGCCGGACCACCAGGCCCATGGTTCCGGTCTTTTCCGCCGCGAGCTGCAGGCGGCGAGAGGAAACCATCGGCAGCCGGACGATCTCGCCGACGACGGCGCCAAGCCCGCCGAACGCCAAAGCCTCTTCCATCGAGGCGAGAACGTCCTCCTCGCGGTCGGCCTCGACGAAGACGACCCGATCGGGATGAAGACCCGCCTGGGCCAGCGCCGGAAAGAACAGGTCCGGCCGTGTCAGGCACCAGACGATCTTGCCTCTGGTTCGTGCCGCAATGCCGGCGGCAAACAGAGCAGCGGCAGCACCATCGACGACGCCGGCTCCGCCGCCGGCGAACTCGTGCACGGCGCCATAGGCAAGACCACCACCCGGCAGCGCCGCATCGATCTCAGGCACACCGAAGGCCAGACAGCCGCTCTTCCTGCCTGCATTGCCTTGCAGTAACGCAATGCGATCCTTCAGATCGGATATCACCCTGTTACGGGCAGCAGTCATCATTCACGTCCCTCACAAGGTCGCGATGGTATCGACGTCAGGTCGGTCAAGTGTATTTGTTCACTAAATGTTCCAACTCGATTCGCGAGTCAAGCAACCCGAAATAGGAATATTATCCCTCTATTTTAGTGGACTTTAAGATTCTCATTGGGAATCATGGAGATGACTTCGAACGGGCACTGGCGAAGCTTTCGAAAAAGTTTCAACGCCGATCCGCCGATCGCCACCAATTGGCATTCCGGCGCTTCGTCGGCTACCATGTCCGCCGGCTTCAAGGGAGATGGAGCGTCGATGTGCAACTTGTACCGCATGGAAGACAAGGACTGGGTGAACAAGTGGGCTCAGGACGCCGAGAGCCTGATCAACCTGATGCCAGCCTATCAGATGAACCCCGACCAGATGGGGCCGATCGTCCGCAACACCGCCGACGGAGGCAAGCAGCTCGTTCATGCCCGCTGGGGCCTTCCCTCGCCTCGGTTCGTTCTTGAAAAGCTAGCGCAGGCCAAGGCCGAGAAACTGCGGGTCAAGGGTAAGGAGTTCGACTTCGAGCAGTTGGTGCGCGAGCAGGTCGACCGTGGCGTCACCAATGTCCGCAATCTCAAGCTTCCGCATTGGAGGCGATGGTTCGGCGTGGAGAACCGCTGCCTCGTCCCGGTCACCAGCTTTGCCGAGCCGGATCCGGCAAGCCAGCAGGATGGCGGCAATGTGCCGAATGCCTGGTTCGCGCGAGATGAAGACAAGCCGCTGATGTTCTTTGCCGGCATCCATGTTCCGCAATGGACCTCCGTGCGTAAAGTCAAGGATGGGTTCACGACGGACGATCTCTATGGGTTTCTGACGACCGATCCGAACAATCTGGTCAAACCGATTCACGGCAAGGCCATGCCGGTGCTCTTGCTGACCAGGGAAGAGACCGATGTCTGGATGAGGGCGCCGTGGGAGGAAGCCAAGGATCTCGCGCGGCCATTGCCGGATGAGGCCTTGATCGTCACGGCCCGCGAGCCTTATGGATCGACTATCGTCACCAAGGAAGGTGAGTTGGTCGGTCCGTCAGGCGTGCCGTAGCGAGTGTCGTTTCGACCTTTCAATACAGCGACGCCTGCCCCATCATGCCGATCGAAGTTTTCTCCCTCTTCGATAAGCGCCTTTATTCGCGATATCCGTGGGTATCGCTCGCCGCCTCGATCGAAAGCTTCTCATCAGTCAACCAAGGCGTTAAATTCACGCCGATCATTTTCGTCGGATAGGCCATGACGTCTCAGCTGGACATGTTTTCGGAGAATGCTCAGCCCGTTCGCAGAACGTCGGCGCCAAGCCTGCGCGCTCAGCCAGCCGGATCAGCGCCTGACGAGACTGAGATGGTGCGGATCCTGCAAGCAACGGGACGCTACCAAATCCTCAGAAAACTCGAAGCTCGTCCGACTGCCGCTGTTCCCAGGCCCGGCTATCCGCTCCGAGGTGTCATCCTCGACACCGAGACCACAGGGCTCGATGCGAGGAAGGACGAGATCATCGAAATCGGCCTGATCGGCTTCACCTTCAATGAGGACGGCGAGATCGGAGATGTCACCGGCATTTACGGCGGACTGCAGCAACCGAGCATTCCGATCCCGGCCGACGTGATCCGGCTGACCGGCATCACGGACGCCATGGTTCATGGCCAGATGATCGACATGCCGGCGGTGCGTGCGCTCATCGAGCCCGCCGATCTCGTCATGGCCCATAATGCCGGCTTCGATCGACCGTTCTGCGAAGCCTTCTCCCCGATCTTTGTCCGCAAGGCCTGGGCTTGTTCCAATTCCGAGATCGATTGGAATGCCAGGGGCTATGAGGGAACCAAGCTTGGATACCTCATCAACCAGAGTGGGTATTTTCATGTCGGGCACCGGGCCGTCGATGACTGCTTTGCGCTGCTGGAGGTGCTGGCGCTCTCTCATCCCTACATCGAACGAACGCCCTTTGCCGAGCTTTATCAGGCGAGCCAGCGCTCACGCGTTCGCATATTCGCCGAGAACTCACCCTTCGACCTCAAGGACCGGCTGAAGGAACGGGGCTATCGCTGGTCCGACGGAAGCGATGGTCGGCTGAAATCCTGGTGGATCGAGATCGCTGAAGAGACCATCGACGATGAGCTTCAGTTCCTGCGAAGCGAGATCTATCGCTGGGAGGATGCCGACCCGCCGGTCCAGCGTCTGACGGCATTCGACCGGTTCAGGGGGCGAAGATAATTCCTTTCGCTCTTGAACGGAATTGAACCGACGACCCTTTCTCAAAATTATCTAACGTACTGAGTCGCATGGCTTTCGTGGGATAAGGCTCTATTATGGAACATACGCGAGTTTTGGGTGCAAAGGCTCTGCAGATGTTGTCAGTGAAGGCGTATTGTCCAGCGCGGAGTCTGACGAATGTGCCAGTTGCGCGCCTTCAGATGTAGCATTGGGTGATGCTCGTAACCGCCCACGCCGTTCGCCACAACAGGATCCCGCAGCGTAAATGTTGCGATGTCTTGGTCATCCGGAATCCGGTAAGGCGAGGCCATACCCCCCGCCGGGTCCATGACGGGGCCATGGGTCCGCGATTACGCCCTCTTCCAGCAGGTCGTCGAGAAAAGCACCGTGCTGCACGATCAATGTCTTCTCTTCGGCACTTATCGTCGCGAAATCATCGCGAGGGCGTCACCAATACGTTTAAAACTCTTAACAACACTTCATGCAAATCCATCGGGTTTTGTGGCGTAATCCACAATTACGCAACAGGAAGTTTGTGATGACCCGTAAATACGCCAGAAAAGTCTTCTCGACACATCCTGCAATGAAGGCGGAAGATAATAGGCCGACAAAGCCGGCTTTCGCCAAGGTCACAATTCGCGAAATTGCCAACCTTTTCGTCTGCACCCTCGTTCTTGTCCTTATCGGTGCAACCTCGACACATTATCTTATCGTTGCGACTCTTTGGCTCCCTGCGAGCATTGCGGCAATCGCGGCATGCGGCCGGTCGTCGGTGAGGAGACGCCGCTCCATAGCAGACCATGTCCTTGCGTATTCCTCAGCATCGCTTCGATTGTTTCTATGGACGTATGTGGCAATCCTCGTCGTCGGAAGGTTCTCTATGGCGCCACCGGTTATCATGCGTAGCGTTGTCTAGGCTTGCCCGAATACACATCAAGCCACTTGATCTACCGGATGCACAAAAAGGACCGGCTACTCCGTTCTCCTGACAAGGCAAAGTACGATGCCAAGGGGCCTTATGGCGACAACTGTGTTTACAAACGCTCCCGTGCTCGTGCGATACGGTCGACTGGCCGGCCTTGGGGTTTAGTCCGGCCAGTCACCTCAGGCGCGTCCCGAGCGGTTCGTCCCGAGATATTGTGATCGTGCCTACCCATCATCGCGTTGCGATAAGTAAGTGGCCCCTCGCGCAGGTCAACGATCTTGCCGATGACCATCCGAACGGCGGCACAGAAACCACAGTCACAGCCGCCAAGTCGACAACCGAAACTGCGTCCGATCATACATCTTCAGATATTTTTCATCTTTAAATTAAGTTAAGTTTTGTTGTGATCTTAACAACAATATTATTTTGTAGAATTTTCTGATGTATGAATTGCATATCGCAGCTTGTAATACCTCCATTCCGATAACGATTTTCTTAAGAAAATTAGAAACAAGTTTCGCAATTAAACGTTCGATTTGAAATATAAATTAACATTATATCACAAACATCAATGTTTCGCTGTGCTTCAGTCTCCCGTAGAGATTGGGAACTGATGATATGCGCTCTACGAATTTGAATACCGACGACGGCTTGTTCCGGCAGGGCGCTGGTTTCGTCTCCGCAGCGATCACGGGCCGGAAGCTTCGTATTCTCCATGTGCTTTTTGCGTCCGAGATTGCCGGATCAGAGCGTTACTGCATCGACCTCGCAAATGCCCAAGCCACGCTTGGCCATGAGGTTCACGTGATTTCCTCAGCGAGGATCGACATGCGGCCTCACCTATCGAGCCAGATCACCTTTCATAAATGCACCTTACGGCTTTTGCGTCGTCTTCGGTTGCGGCAAATCATCACCGCCAAAGGGATAGAGGTCGCGCATGCGCATCTCAGCCCGGGCTGCAAGGCGCTTGCGAGCGTCCGCGGCAATGTGATCAAGGTCGCCACGTTGCACGTTGGTTACAAAGCGAAGCAACATGCACATCTGGATGGTCTCATCTGCGTCAACGAGGCCCAATTGCCACGCGTCGGCAACTATGATGGCTATGTCAGCCGCATTCCGAATTGGCTTCCCGAGGCAAAGGAAGCGGAACGCTACGATCTGCGCGCCAAGCTAGGCCTTTCTCCGACGATCACGATTGTCGGCACAGTTGGCCGGCTGCATCCAAGCAAGGGAAATGACGTTCTGATATCGGCTTTTCTGGCTGCGGCGCCCAATGCCGCGGCCTTGGTAATCGTCGGGGTCGGCCCGCAGCGCGCAGCGCTCGAAAAGCTCGCCAAAGGCGACCCACGGGTTCACCTGCTCGGCTATTGTGACAATGTCACAGGCTTTTTGCGTAACGTCGATCTTTTCGTCTCGCCTTCACGGGAAGAATCCGCCGGTCTCGCTATTCTCGAAGCCATGCGCGAGGGAATACCAATCATAGCCTCCGCGACCGAGGGGCCATCGGAGTACCTGCGTGACCATCCGGTGCGCTTCGTCGAACCTGGATCTGTGCGAGACCTCTCTGTCGCGCTCGCCGAGATCTTGCGCGCCGATGACTTTTGCCAGCCCTGGCGCATCGACTACGATATGGAGCCGTTCTCTAGAGCGGCCGGCGTAGGTAACGTGCTGCGATTTTACGCCGAGGTCGCCGAGTGCCAAGCGGCCCTTCGTCAGATGGCCCCCACCGCATCAAAACCAACCGAAGAGCTTTAGCCGATGCGCCTGAAACCAAGCAGTGACTTCTGGAAGGTCGGCATCGTGCCGGCTCCGGCAGAGGCACTCCTCGATGCCGAGACGCTGGCTGATTGTGCCGGGCGCATCAGATGGCTGCCCGATCCGGGCCCATGGCGATATCTGGCCGATCCCTTCGCAGTGAAAAAGGGCGACACCCTCCACGTCTTCGTGGAGGCCTACGATTATCGGACGAAGCACGGCTTCATCGAGCGCCATGAAGTCGGACCGGACCTGGAATGGCGTGGCAAGGCGGTCGCGCTGACGCGGCCGTTTCATCTCTCCTATCCCTTCCTTCTTGAACAGCATGGCGAAGTGCTGATGGTGCCGGAAAGTCACATGGCCGGTGAGATCGCCCTTTACCGCGCTCACGCTTTTCCGGACCGCTGGGTGCGCGAGGCGGTGCTACTGGCCGACGTTCCTGCCGCCGAAGCGTGCCTGATCCAGCACCAGGAAACGTGGTGGATGTTTTACACCATCGTCGGCATTGGCGCGCGCGATCAACGAGAATTGCACGTCGCGTTTTCCGAACGGCTGACAGGTCCATGGAAAACGCATCCGGGCAATCCGGTTCTCGTGGATCGTGCCGGAGCACGGCCCGGCGGTACACCCTTTTTGAGCGCCGATGACAAAATAGTACTTCCCGTTCAAGACTGTAGCGTCAGTTATGGGGGCAGCATACGGTTCCTGCAATTTGACGAGTTGAGCCAAACACGCATCGCATGCCAGCATCTCCCACAGCGGTTGACCGGCGATCTTGCCGCGGCCGATCATGCCGCCGGACTGCACACGTTCACCATTTGCGGTGACGTGACGTTGATCGACGTGAAACGAGTCTCCCGTTCATTTGCTCGCCACATCGTCAACTTGCAGCGAAGGGCGGGGTCGATCCGCAAGACCACGTTCAGCCAATAAGGCCTGATCACGATCCGCCTCTTCGCCAACCGCGATGAGAAGCGCGGGCAGCGAGAGTAACATCCGGTCCGTGGATGACCACGGCAACATAAAACGAATTCATACAGACATACATCTGCGCGCACCAACCCCCGATGAGTTTGAAGAAGGCCAATCGACATGAGCGAAATCCCCACGATATTCGTAGCCACGCCCTGTTTCGGCGGACTGGTCACAAAAGACTATATGCAGTCCGTTCTGTCGATGATGCAGGTAGCGGCGCAAAACGACCTGAAGATGACATTGGCGTTGCTTGGAAACGACGCCTTGATTACACGCAGCCGCAACAGCCTTGTTTCGAGTTTCATCAATATGGAGAGCGCGACACACTTGTTGTTTGTTGACGCGGATATCGGGTTTGAGCCCGATCAGGTATTAAGGCTTTTCATGGCGGACAAGGATGTCGTGGGGGGAATGTATCCAATCAAGGATTATGACTGGTCGAGGATGCCGCGACTATCGTCCTCAACCGACAGTTTTTCAGAAGACGCAATTCACTATGTGGGCACGCCACTGCCAGATTCGGTCGCCGAGTGGGATGGCGACTTTGTCACCGGCATTTACGCGGGAACCGGAATGCTGATGATCAAACGAGCGGTCATCGAGCGCATGATCGCGTTATACCCGGAATTGCGCTATAGCGGTGTTCACGCCTTTCCAAAACGCGATCCGTCACCGACAACACAATATGCTTTGTTCGAGTGCCTGATCGATGACGAAACCGGACTTTACCTGAGTGAGGATTTTGCCTTTTGCCAGCGTTGGCGGAAAATCGGAGGCAAAATTTGGCTCGATACTGCCGGTAGGCTGACCCATACTGGGGCGCACAAATTCTCCGGAAATCCTGCCAGCAGGTACAATCACAGAGCAAGGTATGCAGCTTCACCACCGCAAATTCGTTACACGGGGGGCGTTAAGACACGCGAAGAACGCAGCCGATGACCACGGTCGGCAAGCCATTCTTCGAACTCCGGCCCGCGCGTTTCAGCGTTTTAGGACCCATATTATCTTGCCGTTCTGGGACGCTTCGATGCCGCCTGTTGTCCGAGCAAGTTGCAGGCACCTTTCCGCATCGTCAGGCCGCGGCTTGATACAAATTCCACCGGCGATCGCCCTCCATGTTGGATGGATGCTGGCCAGGCTGTCGCTGATCGTTCCGTGCCCATCGGGTCGGAATACGAGGATGTTGGAGGCGCTCCGCTTGACGACGAACATTTCCCATGGCTTACCGTCGGCGACAACATTGGCGAGGGGCTCGTCGGCGCGAACCGGTCGATCGACGCAAGCTGGAAGGCCTATCAAAGCCACGAATCCGGCTAGAGCGGCGCGAGGCGCAGCGGAAGCGGCGAAAGACATACGATTTCCTTCCCGTGAACATCGTCCACGATCATGAATTGAGTTCTTCTGTGTGTCCGCCCCGGTTGTCACAGACGGTCGTTGTGATGCGACCAGAGCGAGCGGGATGGACAGGATGATGTTCGACGCTTTCGCTGATGTCACCATTTGTTATATTTTGATTTGTTAAGGCCCCGGAGAGTGCGTCCCGTGTGAAGACAGGTCAGAATCTGCCCATCCGGAACTGCTCGCAATCGTATCGATCGCTACGCAGACGGGACCTCACCGGCGACTTCGCGAATGCTTGAAGCGCCCGATGCGCGTACCGGTTCGCACCTTTCATTTATTCGCAGGGTGGAACCTCTGCGGATCGGCTGGAAACGCCTCGCGGTGCACAATTCCCAGCACGAGATCAACAGCGTATTGAAGCTGGTTATCCTCGCGGTGATTGCCGGGTACGTAGATCAAGGATGTGAAGGTCGCCTCCCCCTGCTCACCAGGCAAATGCCGCGCAAGCCCCGCCTCTCCGGGTATGCTGACCTTTCCTTTGAACGTTGCGGGAACGGTCTGGACAATCTCTATATCCGGCATGATGCCCAGCGCCTGGATCGACCGGTTCGACGGGGTGTAAATTCGCGCCGTGGTCAACGTCATCCCGCTTTCTTGTCCAAGCACTATGACGTTTTGAGCGACGCCTTTACCGAACGTCCTCGTACCAACCAACGTCGCGCGGCGGTGGTCCTGGAGTGCGCCCGAGACAACTTCAGCAGCAGAGGCGGTTCCGCCATTGACGAGGACAATAACCGGCACCGACGCAAGCAGTGCATCGATGTCGTCGGGCACAGCATCATAGCGCCGGATCCGACCCTCGCCCCGTCCGCGCGTGTAGAAGATTGCACCGCCCGCGAGAAAAGCGTCCGCGATTTGCGCGGCCTGTTCAAGCGGCCCGCCGATGTTGCTGCGCAGATCAAGGATCACGCCGGCGGGTTTGGCATCTGCAACAAGCGACCGGATGAGCTTCGCCAGCTCTCGAGAGGATCGATCTGAAAAGGACGATAGCCGGACGACCGGGACGGTCCGCTCGAAACTCAAGCGAGGGGCACCCAACTTGATCGTTTCGCGCTTAAGGCTGAACTGGATCGGGTTGGCGACCGTATCGCGCACGATGGTAATTTCGACGTCACTGCCCACTGCACCAAGAAACATGGCACCAATCTCATCCATGGTCTTGCCGACCGTCGATCGGCCATCGACCTCGACGACAAGATCGCCTGCCATAATACCGGCGCGCTCGGCCGGGCTGTCGTCGACGGATGCGATGACCTTCACGATCCCATTGTTGACCTCCGCCTCGATCCCAACCCCGCCAAACTGACCCGAATCCTGGCGAAGCAGATCCGCGAACCGAGCGGGAGGGAGATAGGAGGAGTGCACGTCAAGGGCCAAGAACATGCCTTCGGTGGCCGCCCGTATAAGATCCGGCTCCGACGGCGCAGTAACATACTGCGCACGTACTTGCTCGAGGATCAATCCGAAGAGAGCCAGCTGGCGATAGGTGTGAGTTCGGTCGGTAATCGCTTCGTGGACAGGTCGGTTGGGCACGTCGTTACCGAAAGGCGCAAATGCCAGGGCGCCGACTGAGAAACCTGCGGCGATCGGCCAAAGGGCAATCAAACCTGTCACGCGGCGGACACGTCGTATGTTGAAGCGCAAGGCTTGCCTAGTCTCGACACCCGCTGTTGTGCATGTCTCGTCACCGGACCCCTCGATCATCCTTGAAACTCTGAAGCGCCGAGTTCTCGCGCGCGGATGTGGGAACAAACGCTAAACTCCTCTTTCTGGACAAGCACTCGGATGTCCGACTTTCGACTGCGATGAGATTGTTTCGGGCGCGCCAGCAAACTCTGGGCCGCCGGCACCCCTATGACGACATGAAGGAACCAATGCGCCGGCGGCTCTGCGCAATACCGGTGACAGCGGCAGCAACGTTAGGGAAGCAAGCCGCGAGCGGCATGGACCCACTGGCCTTGTCAATTGTCGCCTTTAGAGTGAAGTCATAAGGTTTTGTCGCTTCGCCAAAGGGGGGCCGCCGGGAGCCTTTGATCGATCATCCTGAAAGAGGGCGTGATTGTCACGTGGAGTAATATTTTGATTTGTTAAGGCCAACGGCCGCGCAAGTGTCGAAACCGTGCTGGCGTCGATGCCTATCCACCGATGCGACAGGATTGAAGCGCGATGGGCTGAGATGGTGCCTTCCAAGTCCACGTCCAACATCTCTTAACATGTTCGAACCGATCTCAACAATGGAGACGCTAATATAAGCCGCAGCAAACTGAGGTGAGAGGTCGCTATATTGGAATATGACGAGGAAGTCCCGACGTTTCAGCCGCATTCGCGCCTTCTAAGGATGCTTGGCAGTTCTAAACGGCTGCAGATTTGCGTGTTGTTGTCTCGCGGCGAATGCGATGTCAACAGCCTGGCCCCGGAGATCGGACTGTCTCAGTCTGCTCTTAGTCAGCATCTGGGTCGTTTGCATCGAGCCGGCTTGGTTTCGGTCAGAAAGCAAGCGCAATTCATCTCTATAAATGCAATCATGCCGCCGTCCTCGCGATTTTGGCGACCTTGAATGCCATTGAGGACACTAATCCGTCGACACGGCAGATGCCGGATCCACAGCCGGTGCAGGCCCTCTTGTAGGACATTTCTCGCCGTTGGCTCATGCCTCATGTCTTCGAAATTGGTGGCGTTCGCGCGCCGTCCGGCGTGCCTCGTCCAGCCGGCTCTTGCCCAGGCTCTCAGGAATGAACCCGACAGTGACGCAGGCCAGTCATCTCCATTGCGAGCGCGCAGCAATGGCAAAGCCGCCTCTTAATCTAACTTAATCGATCTTTGCTGATCTTTGACCGCATAACTGTCCCGATCCGCTAGATCACACGCACAACAATTATCTTTGCTGCGGTTTGCAAGCACTGCCCATGGCGCAACTGCGCAGTACACGGCCCTTTCGTACCGGCGCAACGAAGATCATAAAAGGAATCACGCACTGATGCGACATGTCTCCCTAATTCTCGTCTCTGCGATAGGCGCCTTGTTGGTCTGCCAAGAAGGCGTGGCGGAAGCCCAAGCGAGCAATGCTGCCGCACTCACGGTCGCGGTCAAGCGACCGATTGAACAGCAATGGCAGGAGGCGGTTCCGGCCAGCGGGTGGCTGAAACCGTGGCATGAGGCGATCAGCGCAGCGGAAGTCAGCGGCCTGCAAATCACAGAGGTTCTCGTTGATGTCGGGTCGATGGTGCAGAAAGGCCAGCCGCTCGCCAGGCTTTCCGACGCTTCAGTGCGCGCCGATCTGCGCAAAGAGGAAGCTTCGCTGGCAACCGCCAGGGCAGGCCTTGCGAGAGCCCGGATCAATGCCGATAGGGCGCGCAAGATGAAAGGGAGTGGGGTGCTTTCGGATGAGAAGACAATTGAATATCTCAGCACCGAACAGACCGCGATCGCCAGCGTCGAGTCCGCCGAAGCCATGGTGGAAAGTCAGAGAATCAAGCTATCACAGACCACGATCCTTGCGGTCGATGACGGTCTAATCACCTCGCGCAGCGCCCAGCTCGGGGCGGTCGTTTTGTCGGGGACCGAGCTCTTCCGGTTGGTTCGCCAGCGGCGCGTAGAGTGGCAGGCGGAAGTTTCGGCCCGCTACCTTCCCTTGGTCAAGGAGGGACTGGCGGCAACGATCAGTGGGCCGGGCGGTGGGGAAATCGAGGGAACGGTGAGGTTAGTCGCGCCCACCGTGAATAGCGATACAGGCAGGGCAATGGTTTATGTCCAGCTTCCTCCGGTCACCCATCCGCCGATCGGCCTTTATGCAACCGGACGGATCGAACTCGGACTCAAGCCCGCCCTTACTGTGCCCGAAACATCGCTCGTTATGCGCGACGGGATTGGCTACGTCTTTACCGTCGACAACGACAAGCATGCCAGGCGCGTGCGTGTCGAAACCGGCCGCCGGAATGGTGGCGACGTGGAGATTCTCTCCGGCCTCGATCGCTCGAGTGAAGTCATAACAACGGGCGCCGTTTTCTTGTCGGACGGCGCGCTCGTGCACATCGAAGGAGGTGCATGATGAACTTCTCCGCATGGTCCATCCGAAATCCAGTTCCGGCTATCCTTCTGTTCATCCTATTGACGGCTGGCGGTCTCGTAGCCTTCGACCGCCTGTCGGTCCAGAATTTTCCCGACATGGTCCTTCCAACCGTACAGATCAACGCCAGACTCGAAGGCGCTGCACCGGCTCAACTTGAGACCGAAGTCGCACGTAAGATCGAAGACAAACTTGCCTCGCTGAGCCGCCTCGAGCACATCTCGACGACAATCACCGACGGCAACGTTTCGATTTCAGTGTCTTTCGAATTGGGCAAGGACGGCGAGCAGGCGTTAAACGAGGTACGCAATGCCGTCGATAGTGCGAGCGCGGATCTTCCACCTGCAATGCAGACGCCCAGCGTGACGCGCGATACGGTTCAAAATACGGCATTGGTGACATATGCTGTGCGCTCCACACGGCTGAACCAGGCGGAGCTTTCCTGGTTCGTCGACAACGACATGACGAAGGCGATTCTTGCCGTGCCTGGCGTTGGCAAAGTCAGCCGGATTGGGGGTGTCGACCGTGAGATCCATGTCGATCTTGATCCGCAATTGATGAATTCGCTGAACCTCAGTGCGGCGACCATTTCGTCGCGACTCGGTGCGGTGCAGGCCGACACCTCGGGAGGGCGGGGTGAGATTGGTGGCAGCAAACAACCGATCCGCACTCTTGGGGCTGTTTCTTCGGTGGAGGAACTCAAAGCGCTCGCAATCCCCCTTCCGAATGGGGCAATGATGCGTCTCGACGAGATCGGAACCGTTACGGACAGTTATGCCGATCGTTCATCGATCGCCTATCTCGACGGCAAGCGCGTGATTGCCATCGAAGTCAAACGCTCCAATGGTTATTCCGACACGGGCGTTGCCACCGCCATCGCTGCCGCGACAAAGGATTTTGCAAGAGCCAATCCCGATGTCGAAATCACCGAAGCCTACAGCACGGTCGGCCCGATCATCGAAAACTATGACGGGTCGATGCGGATGCTGCTGGAGGGCGCGATCCTCGCGATCGTCG
This sequence comes from Martinezella tropici, assembly GCF_003287875.1. GTDB lineage: Bacteria > Pseudomonadota > Alphaproteobacteria > Rhizobiales > Rhizobiaceae > Rhizobium > Rhizobium tropici_C. The sequence goes on along the minus strand of NZ_QMKK01000056.1, from coordinate 152,773 downwards.
TGGTCTGGCTTTTCCTGCGTGACTGGCGCGCGACTTTGCTTTCAGCCGTCGCGCTGCCACTGTCTGTCATTCCGACATTCCTCGTGATGTATTTCGCCGACTTCAGCCTCAACACGGTCACATTGCTTGCGATTTCCCTGGTCGTCGGCATCCTTGTCGACGATGCTATCGTCGAGATCGAGAATATCGCGCGTCACATGCAAATGGGCAAATCGGCGCGCCAGGCGGCTCTGGAGGCGGCCGACGAGATCGGCCTTGCCGTCATCGCCACGACGTTGACGCTCGTTGCCGTCTTCCTGCCGACAGCCTTCATGATGGGCATACCGGGCCTGATCTTCCGCCAGTTCGGCGTGACTGCGTCCGTCGCAGTTCTCGCCTCACTGGTCGTGGCGCGTCTGTTAACGCCAATGATGGCTTCCTACACGATGGAAGCCCATCCGGTGGAGGTTAGGGATGGCTGCATCATGCGAATCTATATGACCTTCGTCAAGACTTGCCTGCGTCACCGCGTGCTGACCATAATCGGTGTCCTTGCCTTTCTGGGCTTGTCGGCGGCGGCAATCCCGATGTTGAGTTCCGGGTTCTTGCCAGCGTCGGACGACGCCCAAGCGCAGGTCACCATCACCATGCAACCCGGAACGACCATCGAGCAGACGGAAAAAACCACGCAGCGAGCTGCCGATATGATTTCGGACCTGCCGGAAGTCACGCAAGTCTTCAGTTCAATCGGAACCATCTCGTCGGGCGATCTTCTGGAAGCGAGTACGACGGCCGATACAGCAGCAGCGTCGCTTGTCGTCAACCTCAAGAGGATCGACGACCGCAGCCGCTCCCAGCAGGATGTCGAAAACAATATTCGCCAGGCTCTTGCCGTTCTGCCCGGAGCACGGATTGCGGTGGGTTCGGGGGGGAACGGTACGAGGCTCGACATCACGCTTGCCAGCGACGATGCCAACGCTCTCGGCAAGGGAGCGTCCGCGCTCGAGGAGCAATTGCGAAGCCTGCATGGAGTCGGCGCGGTCACGTCGAGCGCATCTTTGCAGGCCCCCGAAATCCAAATCATTCCAGATCTGGATCATGCTGCCGCCCTTGGGGTGACGCCGGAAGCAATTTCGGAGGCCGTTCGCGTGGCGACAAGTGGCGACTATTCCTCCTCACTCGCCAAATTGAACCTGCCACAGCGACAGCTCGCGATCCGTGTTCGTTTCGACCCGCAAACTCGTATGTCACTCGATGATATCGCCAATCTTCGCATTGCCGGAAGTCGAGGCAGCGTCGATCTTGGTTCGGTTGCCGAAATCCGCATGGGTGGTGGACCGGCGGAAATTAGCCGTCTCGACCGCTCGCGCAATGTCATGCTCTCGGTGGAGCTCAACGGTCGCATCCTGAGCGACGTCTATCGTGAGGCGCAGGCGCTTCCAGCCCTTCGGAACCTTCCAGAAGGCGTCCGGCTTGTCGAACAGGGCGAGCTCGAACGGAGTTCGGAATTGTTCGACAGCTTTACCGTCGCCATGACAATCGGCGTCTTCTGCATCTATGCGGTCCTTGTCCTGCTCTTCCACGACTTCCTGCAGCCACTGACTATTCTGGCCGCCCTGCCCCTATCGCTGGGCGGGGCGCTCCTGCCGCTCGTGCTGACGGGAACTGCCTTCTCGATGCCAGTGGTGATCGGCCTACTGATGCTGATGGGTGTGGTGACCAAGAACTCGATCCTTCTCGTCGAATATGCGATCATGGCGAGGCGCGCCGGTTTTTCGCGCTTCAACGCTCTTGTGGACGCCTGCCACAAGCGGGCACGGCCGATCGTCATGACAACGATCGCCATGACGGGAGGCATGCTACCCGTCGCTCTCAGCCTGAGCGGCGGAGACGCGAGCTTTCGTCAGCCAATGGCGATCGTCGTGATCGGCGGCCTGATGACCTCAACGATCCTGAGCTTGGTGATCATCCCTATCATCTTCACGTTCGTCGATGACTTCCTGGTGCTTTTGAAGCGGCTAGTCCTGGGCAGACGAAACCGGAATCTGCCGACGAATTCAGAACAGGGAGGGGCTGACAGCTCATCGGAAGGCCACGACAGGATCATGCGCGCCGCAGAATAAGCCGCCTCGGTCACAACCTTTGAAAACCCTGCCTCGACCTAGGTGTCGGGCCTCAGACGCAATAGCCGTCCAATGTCGATCCTGGGGAGGAACGTTACGGTGGCGGGATGTTGCCGATTGGCTTCAGAAGTCGCCGATGGTTGAACCAGTCCACCAATTCGAGAGTAGCGAATTCCATCGCTTCGAAGCTCCGCATGGTCCGCGCCGATGAATGACTTCAGTCTTGTAGAGGCCGTTGATCGTTTCGGCGAGCGCGTTGTCGTGAGAGACGTCGACGCTTCCGGCGGAAGGCTCGATTCCCGCCTCGGCGGTCGCTCCGAATACTTGATCAAGACGTATTGGGCAGATTCAACCGGCCGCCACAACACGTTGAACTAATGGCTACGGGAAGGCGGAAGCCGGAGCGTTCAATGCGATTGCACGCGGAACACACCGCCCCGCGTCGCTCAGCGACAAATAGTACCAGGATGTTCGCGACGATCTCGCAGCGGCGTTTGAGCGTCTCAGCGATAGCCAAGAAATTCATGACGAGACGACAGACTATCTTGCGGGCTCGAAACTAGAATTCACGGTCCGTTCGGCCGTAGCGCAGGACTTCAACGAGCGGCGCGAGATTAAGGCGCCAAGCCTGCTAGCATTCACGAATACACCGGTCAGGAGGTCAGGGCGCCCTCTTGAGCAATCGGAGCTGCTGTTTGTAGAATCGCGATCTCACCGGCTTCCGCAATCTCTCGTGTCTGTCATATTTAGTCACCGGGCTGGATGCTGCACGAGGCAAAGTCCGCCGCAGATAGCCCCAGGCAAGCTGAGGAATGACGACCTGACGTTTTTAGGTGGCCAACCGACTGCAGATGCCTCAATACGACATCCGTGACGACGAAGAAGACCGCCGCCACCGATGTCGCATGGATATTTGAATAGAGGAACGCAGACCAGGAGGTCAGTCTGATTATGGAGTCCACTGACCGACGACTTTTGGCTGCTTGTCGGTCCATGACGGGGGCAGTCCTATCTGCGAGGCCGCGAAATCCTTGACGCCGGGCGAGCGGCCAAAACGCTCGCACGCCTGGTATTTCGGCCTTCCGCCGAGACCGAACTTTATTTTCTGTGCCGACGGCAGTTTCGGGAGCCCCTTGTATGGTGTCTTACCGGTAACAAGCATTTTCGAGAAGTCCCCTCCGAAACTCGAGGCAAGCGAATAGGCATCGCCGACCTGCGACACGCGGGCGCTCGTGGTGATGGCGTTCGCACCCTTGGCCCATACCATCGCGCCCACCTGCTTTCCGTCCTTTGTCGTCGCCTCGGCTTCGACGGCTAATCCGCCGAGCCCGAATGGCAGCCGCGGCACGGGAACCGGGACCACAAAATTCGCTCCAAGTGACGTCGCGGTCGATACGCCTGCCATAGCGGCGTTGGTCGGCACGATGCGGGTGATGGTGGCATGCACGATGACATCTGCGTTCTCCCGGTGATCGACCACTTCAAATCGATCGCTGACACCGACGCACAGCGCGCGACTGATGACATTGGCGACCAAAGCTTGATCGGAAGCCTTATTGATCTGCTGCGCCGCATTCGGGGAGACGGACGTCGGCTCAATATAGATGGTCTTCGTCAGCACCAGATCGGTCGGATCGACCCTCAGTTTCGCTTTGGTGAACTTGCCATTGTTCGACGTCAACCCACTGTAGGACGTGAGCGTATTGCCCTCCTCGAGCGGCACCGCAGCGCAGCCAGCGGCACTCGATAGAAGCAAGGCGGCTAAGGCCGCTCTTGCAGCCGAACCTGCATTGTGCCGCGAGTCTGGTAAACAAGTACGGATACGGGTCATTTCGTTCTCCTGTAATGTAAGGGGAAAAGCGGGTCATTGTGCCGCCGAAGCGGTTTCTGCGGCGGCAAGATCCGTAAAAATCGGCTTGTCTCTCCAGAAGCTGCCGCGTGCCATCTTCTCGTATCCGAGCTTGTAGACGGCGCGCATATAGTCGGTGTTGAAGGGATCGGTCATGCTGTAGGCAATCTGCGTGTCGATCGAGGCGACGCGGAACCGGATGCCGTTCCTTTGCGCATAGACGTAGGTTGCAGCAAGCGCGCTGCGCGTTTGCGACTTAATCAGCGCCGTGCTCGCTCTGGCCATGACGGCCAGCGTGTTATTCGTCGTTGTCGAAAATTCCGGCATGAGTGCGTTGTTGACGATAACGTACATATTGAGCCTGAATTTATTGGGCCACGTATCGTTCTTGTGGTTGACCATCCATCCCTCGGGAATCGTGAGGATTTGGGAAGACGAGCCGCCGTCGGAATGCATCTCTTCGAATTGTTGAACGCCCGATTGGGCTTTGATCAGCACCGCCGGGAAAATGCCGGGAATACTTGCCGAGGCGATGAGGACGTCCTGGAAGAGCTTGAGGGCATCCGGCCGGCCGCTGTTAGCGATGGCACCCATGTTCCAGATGACAGGGCGTTGGTAATCGAGGTTCGTCGTCAAAACGAGCAGACGCCGGCCCCTGCGGTGCTCGGCTGCGATCTTTGCAAGGACGTCAGGGGTAATGTGGCGCTCGACCATCTTGCGTAGCGGCTCCTGTTTCAGGAGGCTTGCGCCCAGAAGGCCCTTAGGCAGGAAGTCTGCATCCACTAGTTCCTTTGCGATACCACTCGTATAAAGTTCGACGAGTGTGTCGTCGTAATCCGGTCCTAGAAAAGCCAGCGGTGCAATCAGCGCGCCAGTACTGACACCGCTGACGATATCGAATTCGGGTCGGTCCTTCCTGTCCGACCAGGCTTTCAGAGCGCCGACGCTAAAAGCGCCGCCGGCACCCCCTCCCGATAGGACCAGGTAGCTGACATCCCGATCTTTTGGTACCGACAGCCAAGCGCGAGCATCGCGCGGTTGCTGGCCGGTATCGGCATAAATGCGAATGTCGCTAAAACCCTCGATGTTGGCACTGGCTGCGGCCTTCGTTGTATATGCAACGCGATCCGGCGCCATGCAGCCGACTAAGACGGCGAGCATGAGAATGGCCATCACTCTTAACAAATCCGTTGCCCCTGTTTTCAGTCATGGCCTCAGACACCTGCGGTTGCCCGTGACGCCATTCGCGACGGCCCATCGGGCCGCGCCTGAAGTCATAAATGCGAAATCGGAGTTGGATTGGGTTTTATGATGTTAAGTTATGTTACTGAGACCGGCAGGCGCCATCACGCCTCTTTCGCCTGAACTTCGTCCGTTGGCGATGCTGGGCCACTGCGGGCACGCATCTTCCCGACGAAGGTTGCAGGAGAGTGCCTTGAGGGCCTGCGGCAAGCCAGACCCGGACGGGACGCCGGTGGAGTGGCGTCCGATCATGTCCGCCAAGGAAGCCGAAAGATGGCAAGCCGTCCTATTCTTTTACAACCGAAACCTCGGCCGTGAAGATGTATCCGCCCAGTCGGACTGTCTTGATCAAGGTCGGTTCCTTGTAGTCGGGTTCGATCTTTTGCCTCACACGGCTGACATGAACGTCGATGCTGCGCTCCACCGGACCGGCGGTACCCGCGTGAGTGCGGGCGAGAATCTCCTGGCGGTTCATCACCTGTCGCGGGTTCTGGCAGAAGACCAGCAAGACGTCGAATTCAGCCGTCGTCAGCGACACGTGAACGCCTTCGCTGTCCGTCAATTCGCGTCTAACGGGATCGATCCGCCAGCCGGCAAATGTCATAGCCTCCTGGATTGGCTTGACTTGCGTCGAATAGGACGAACGCCGCAAGAGCGCTCTAATCCTTGCCAGCAGCTCTCTAGAATTGAAGGGCTTTGTGACATAATCGTCAGCACCGAGTTCCAAACCGACGACCCGATCGATTTCCTTGGTCAGGGCCGTTAACATCAGGATCGGCACTGTGTTGTTGGACCTGATCCGGCGGCAGATGCTAAAGCCATCTTCGCCGGGCAACATCCCATCGAGGACAATGAGCTGAAACTCGCCTTTCCTCAGGACCCTGTCCATCTCCTGTGCGGATCCGACGGCTTCAGCGACATAGCCTGCCTCCTTCATCAAGTCGATCAGCATGCTGGCAATATCGCGGTCATCCTCGACGATCAGGATCCGGGTCGGCGCTTGAGCGGCCAAATTGAATGCGGTGTTATTCATGTTCGACGCCTGAACCTGGGAAAGCATGCGTTTCTGTTCCTACTGACGGAAAGCCTATCATGTCGTCCCCTCGCACGCAGCAGCTAGGATGCACGGCGAGGCGGACGACGTCTACGGGAAAGTGGAGACTTACGCGCCCGACGAAGCGCTTGAGCGCGCGTCACCTCTTGAACAACGTTCCTCGATGAATGTCCCTGAAGATACAAGAAAGCGAGGGTTGCCCGACGGGCTTGATAGAATCCTGAACGAAAACACTCTCACCACCTCCTGCCAAGTCGGCAGCACTAGAACTTGTAACCGACGAACATCATGACAGAGGGCTGGGTGCTTTTTTGGACCACCGGGCTTTTCCTCGCGTCACCGGTCAAAAATCCGACTTCCGCCTGACCACGGATAAACCAATGCTCAGAAGCCATGTACGTAACCGACGCGGACAGATCAACGCGCTTGAAACCTGCGCCTGCATCGTACTCCGTTAAGCCGGATCGTGCCGATTGTAACGGCGTCACACCGAAGTAGGACTTCATGTACTTGCCATCCGCCCAGGTGGCAGAGGCGCCCGCAGAGAAGATGAACTGACCCGCGAAATGTGAATACTCGGCTCCAAACGTGCCGGTGACGCCGTTGCTGCCGCCGAAGATCTTATTTACCTCGCCCTTGAGCTCGATCGGCCCGAGCTCATAGGAGATCACACCACCCAGCGAGCCGCCGCTGTCAATATCGCCCAAGCCGTTCAGATGATCGGCGTCGTCTTCGTCGCGACCGAATTCCATCCCGCCCTTGACACTGAACTTGAGTTTTTCTGCCTTGTATACGTCGACGCTCACACCCAACGGCTCAAGATGCACATAATCGTTGAAGAACGATGCGGAGACGAATGGAACGGGCGTCACCTCATAGTCCTTCGATCCCTCGAATTTCGGTCCGTAGATCGCACCGGCACCGATCATGACGTCCCAATCGTGGAGTCTGCCGAGAAATCCGGTGGGACGCGGACCGGAGGATCCGGGAGCCCCCTGTTCATCCGCGAAATACGGCTCAGGATCGGCTGCCCGAGCCGCACCACTTGCTGCCAGGGGAATGATCAGCGTCGACACAAATATAAAACCAGTATTTTTCACGTTAATGGACAAAGTTCGCTCCCTGGTGGCTGGAAACGCGTCGCGTCGCGTCTTGCGGACGGTGCCCGCAAAACACTTTGGGAAGGATTTTGTGTTGTTAAGAGATATTTCCGCACTGGGGGAATTCGGCCTACTTGAGCACTGAGCTCATCCGGCCGACGCTGAAACAGGATCACGTCCCCGCAGTCCTTCGTTCCGATCACAGTGAGCCGGATCAACACGACCAGTCAAACTTCCCTGTCCGGTGCATAAATGGATAAGGATGCTGCAATCCCAACTGATAGGTTGGATAACCGCATAAGCTTCATCATTCTCAACGACTTGCCACGCTTTGTACCGTTGTCGCGAATACTGGCGGCACCGAACATACGCTAGTTCGCTGACGGAGTTGGAAGAAAGGTCGGTTCAAAGAGGAGATGATCTCGCCGACCGATGACAGCGTCCATCGGGCAACAAATCTGAGCAAACGTTAACATCACTTAAAACCAATCGATCGCGGGAACCGCTAGTTCCAGGTTGGTGCGCCTCCGGGTCCCGATGCGCCACCGAACAATCCGCCTGGAGAAATTCATGTTTTCGCATGTCACGGCATTGCGGGGAACCGCAGCGTATGAAGAGACGCGGTGCCCTGTACCGCAAGCCATTGTTTCCCGTCCGTCCGTTTCCATCATTTTGCCGACGCTGAACGAGTCCGACAACATCGGCCGGATGCTCACAGACGTCATCGATAGCGTCTACGACCATTTGAACTTCGAAATCATCGTGACTGATGGAGGATCGACGGACGGTACTTGCGCGAAGGTTAGAGAATGGCAGGACACGCATCCGGTGCGGCTGCTTCAGAACGCAGGAGCAGGAGATTTGGCCAGCGATGTTCTGTCGGCGGCCCGCATGGCGGAGCACTCGATCATCGTCGTCATCGACGCCGATAGCAGCCATCCTGCATCGTCAATCAAGGAATTGGTGGATAAAGTGGCATCCGGCCAGTATGACATGGCAATCGGCAGCCGCTATGTCCAATGGGGCGCGACGGTGGGCTGGCCTCTCCGTCGCAAGGCGCTTTCGCGTCTTGGCGCCGCGCTTGCGGCTCCCTTCACGGATGTCAAGGATCCCTTGTCCGGCTTTTTTGCGATCCAACGGCATCGCCTGCTGGAAGCAGGCGCGAGTGCTGAAGGCTTCAAGATCGGACTGGAGGCGCTTTTCGCGGGGGGCGATACGCTAAAAGTCTGCGAAATCCCCATTACCTTTACCGAGCGCCAAACAGGAAAGTCGAAAATCGGTCGCTCCCAGTTCCTCTCCTATCTCAATCAACTCATGCGCTTTGCCAGAGGAGCCCATTCGCTGAGCGCTATGCCACGCTTTTCACTGGTGGGCGCTTTGGGCTTTCTTCTCGATCTCCTTGTCGTCGCTTGCGCACAGACGCTCGGCGCCGACATCATGGTTGCGCATCTTTCGGGCTTTTGCATCGCCACAGCCTGCAACTACTTCGGACATGCCTACTTTTCGTTCCAGGGTCGCGCCAAGAGCCGGAACCAGATTTGGCGCCATGCCGTTGTCGCCATCTTGGCTCTGGCACTGCGTGGCGGCACGATCGCCACAGGATCGGACCTTGGTCTTCCCATGCTCGCTGTGGTGTCAGCTGGCATCACCTGCGGCGGGATCGTCAGCTATATCGGAACCAATTTCTATGTGTTTCGGCGCGACGGGCTACAGCCGGCCAAAACGGGCTGGAAAATGGCAACGATCGCGCTCGTTTGCTATGTCATGCTCTTGCGTATTGCTTACATCGGCGATGTCGATGTCCTGCCGCAGGAAGCTTACTACTGGAACTACTCCCAACATCCGGCCTGGGGGTATCTCGATCATCCGCCGATGGTGGCCTGGCTTATCTGGATCGGGACGACAGTCTTCGGCGACAACGAATTCGGCGTACGCATCGGCGCAACGTTGTGCTGGGCGATAACCGCCTATTTCATATTCCGGCTGACCGACGGGCTTTTCGGCCAGATGGCAGCGTTTCTGTCGATTCTGCTGCTGTCGACACTGCCTTTCTTCTTTGCGATCGGATCCGTTACCACTCCGGATGCACCGTTGACCGCGGCCTGGGCGGGCGCCTTGTATTTCCTCGTGCGCGCCGTCTTCTATAACCGCGCAATGGCTTGGCTCGGCGTCGGCATCTGCATCGGACTTGGAATGCTCTCTAAATACACAATTGCACTGCTGGCGCCCGCCACACTTGTGTTTTTGCTCCTCCATCCGGCATCCCGCAAATGGCTCACAAGCTGCTGGCCCTATCTCGGCGCTGTTGTTGCCGCCGTTCTCTTTGCTCCGGTCATCGGCTGGAACGCAACGCACGAGTGGGCTTCCTTCGAATTTCAGGGAAGCGCTCGGTGGAGCTTCGCCGACACGGTCTTTTCCACACACACACTGTTGCTGTTTATTGCGATCTTGCTCGGGCCGCTGGGCCTTCTTCTCCTCGGGAAAGCAATCCAGAGGTTCCGCCGGACTCACGACCAAGCCACCACGCATGGACAGGAGATTTTTGCCGCTGTCTTCACGTTCGTGCCTCTGATCGTCTTTATCTTCTTCAGCCTGTTTCATAGCGTCAAGTTGAACTGGACTGGGCCGGTCTGGCTTGCAATGGTGCCAGTAATGGCGAAGGTCGTCGATACCGCGATTTCAACCGGGGCGATGCCACGATTCCTGACCGCGGTTAAAACCCTCATGATTTGCAATGTGCTATTCTTCGCCGCATTGCTCCACTACGTGGCGCTCGGCCTGCCCTTCGTAGGCTACGGCAACGGCATTCGCGGACTTCCAGTGGCATGGGAGGAATTCACATCGGCGGCCGAAGAAATCAAGGCGAGAGTGGTAGCACAAACCCGGTCGCGGCCGGTGCTCGTCGGCATGGACAAGTACAACATCGCGAGCGAGCTCGCCTTTTATAGCAAAGGGCGCACGTCACTGGACGACATCACCAGCCAGAACCTTTTCGGTGGGCTCGGACTGATGTTCAAGTTCTGGCGTAAAGAACCTGTTGCCGATGGAAGCACCGTGATCATGTACGGTTTCAAGGAGGACAGCTTGCCCGCAGATTGGCTCTCTGACTGGTTCGATAGTCTCGGCCCATTGACAAGTCGCACCGTCTATAAAGACGACGCACCGGCGGGGCAGTTTTATTACCGGGTTGGCTACGGTTTCCGGGATGGCGGCGGCGCTCTATCTGATCAAAATAACGCGAGTTCAGGCAACATAGGCACTGCCGGCCGACAAAACCGACCTTAGGAAGCCCAATTCGCAGCCGATCGGAACCCGCGCGGTCGCGCAATAGATTGCGCCGGCTTATATCGCGGCGAGAACCGGAATTCTGCTCACGCTGCACAACACAAGAATTTCTGCCCAAACCACGCGATTTCGCCGGGGTGGGGACGTTGCGCAATCTTGGGACCTGCGGCTGCGGCCCGACCTCACGAGGAGGTTCAGTACCTGCCCCTTTTTGCACGACCAGCCGAAGTCCGTAGAAACAACACTTAATATAACGAAATCCACCTTTGAACATGGACTCCTAATGTGGGCGACGCTCGTATCAGGAAAATCATCAATGACCGTAAATAGCCCTCTCCCGCGCGTTCTTGTCTATATGCCGGATCAGCGTGGTCTGCAGCTCGCATGCGAAGCTCTGCGCATCGCACACTTCGACGTCACAAGCGCCAAAGACATATCCGATCTTGAACGCGCGCTCCAACTGTCGGAATGCGATGTGATTGTCACGATCACGGCGAAGATCGGCGAAGTACGCGACATCTGTCGTCTTCCGATCGTCAACATCCAGGCGTTCGTCTTGCCGAACATCGACGCGGAGCAGCCGCCTCCGACATTCTTCGACAGAAGCGCGTTTCTCGATCGGGTGCGCCGCCTTCATCAAGACAGCCCTACTTCACGACAGGTTGCAAGCCCCGTCATCTAGCTGCGTATCACACAATCTCTCTCGACCGCTGCGGCTCCCCTTCTCGTCTCCGTCTGGAGGGCTGTCGAGATCTCCTGTCAATAATGCTCGTCGGCCTGACAGCGAATCGTTAATCCAACTTCACTTCAAATAGGAACGCCAAGATGCTTGTTGCCGTCACCGCCGCCTCCGGCCAGCTGGGCCACAAAGTCATTAACCGTTTGCGTCAGATGATGCCGTCGTCGGATATCGTCGCGGTCGTGCGCAATTCCGCTCGTGCGGCGGATCTCGGCGTTACAGCCCGCACTGCGGACTATAATGATCCTAACGCACTTCGATCCGCGTTCAACGGTATTGAAAGGCTGCTTATAATCTCAAGCAGCTCCGATTTCGGAATGCGCACCGTGGAACACGCGAATGTCGTTCACGCTGCAAAACAAGCCGGCGTGAAGCATCTTGCCTATACGAGTCTTCTTCACGCTGATAATTGGAACCTGCCAATTGCCGAGGACCACAAGGCGACGGAAGATTTGATCCGAAGCATCGGCATACCCTTTGCCATCCTGCGCAACGGCTGGTATTGGGACAATCATACACGTGCAGCCGTTGCCGCGCTGCGTCACGGCATTTTGCTCGACAGCGTTGGCGACGCGCGGATTTCCTGGGCCTCGAGAACTGACCTGGCGGACGCCGCAGCCGTTGCCTTGCTTGCGCCGCGTCTTGCTGATCAGACCTATGAGCTTGCGGGCGATCAGTCGTATACGCTCACTGATCTTGTGGACGAGGTCGCTCGCCAGAGCGGCAAGCCGCTTCGTTACCGAGACGTGAGCGAATCAGAACTGGCCGCGTTTTTTCAAGGCGTTGGTATGCCTGCTGGTTTTGCGTCCATGTTGGCTGAAACCAATGCGAAAGGCTTGCGGTCCGGTCTTCTTCGAGATGACAGTGCGACCCTCTCAAAATTGATTGGACGGCCGACAACGACGCTGGAAAGTGCCGTTGCCGATGCATTGCAGCCCTCGTGAGACGGAGCTACCGTTCTGTTCTCGGGAAGCCGGCGGCGTTGACGGCAAGTCGATCAGCAACAGAAAAAACATAATCCAAGCTGACATCTGCACTCCTTTGCGACAGATATGCTTGGGTATGAGCCAAAGCGAACTTACAGTGTGCCGACCTCAACAAGAGGAACAGGAATGGTGTGCCGGTTTTTTACGGGGTCAATTCACCGACAGATCGCCCTTCTCGCTGTCGGGCCGGTCGCTTTGTTTGCGATCCTCGGCATCGTGAGTGAACATCTGACGATCAAGGAGCCGGAAAGCGTCTCGCAAGCGCGTTCCCTGGCAATGCGCATCGAGTTCGTGGTTGATATGGTGCGCTCGGCGCCAACGGAAGAACAAAAGGCGACGCTGCTTGCCGCTGTTACCCGATCTGGGCTTCGGGTTGAGGAGATACCGGCCAGCGGGCTGTACGATTCCGAACCAACGGACGATATTGGCAACTTTCGCGCGGAGATCGAGAACAATCTCTCGCCGGCCACCGATATAAAACTGCGTCCGCCCTCGGCTAATAGCGCCTCGCAGCAGGAACTGATCGTCGGATTGGATCACGACCGCGCCCTTTCGTTTACCCTTCCATTTGCATTGCCTGACTCGCGCATTACGGATCGTGAGATCAGCGATTTTCTCGCCACGATGGCGATGTTCGTACCGGTGATTTTGCTGTCGCTTTATGGAAGCCGCATGATCGCCTCGCCGCTCTCGCGATTTTCGCAGGCAGCACGGGACCTCGATCCAGACAAAGGTCCCGAGCGACCCTTCGAGGAGAAAGGGCCTCCAGAAATCCGCACGCTCGCAAAGTCGCTGAACGACATGCGGAGCCGCGTTCGTGCCTTGATCGAAGCACGCACACGCATGTTGCGCGCCATAAGCCACGATCTTCGAACGCCATTGACGCGATTGCGTCTCAGAGCCGAGCGTTCCAGAGAGCCTTCCCTCCGCGAGGCGCTGCTTTCCGATATAGACGCCTTAGCCCTGATGGTTGAGGAAACGTTAGTCTATCTCAGAAAAGACACGTCGAAGGAAATCCAACTGAGGGCAGACCTTCCAAGCTTGATCAACACTGCTTGCAATGATTTCGCTGATATGGGCTATGCTGTCACCTACAGCGGCCCTGATCGTTTTGCCTATCCATGTCGCCCTCACGCACTCAAACGAGCCATTGCCAACCTCATCGATAATGGAACCAAGTTCGCCAGCCACGTGAAAGTCGAGCTTCACGTCAGACCGGGCCGTGCTGTCTCGATCAGCGTGACCGATGACGGACCAGGAATTCCCGTCGAATTCCAAACCGATGTTCTCGAGCCCTTTTACAAAATCGATACCGCGCGCAACGACCGAGGCGGCTTTGGGCTCGGGCTGTCAATCGTCAAGGACATTGTCGAGAGCCATTTCGGGTACCTGACGCTCGAAAATGCCACTCCGCGGGGCTTGATCGCGGTGATCAATCTACCCACACCCGATTCAATGACGACGCTAAGGCAGGCAGAAGCCCCAACCAAGACGTCGTGATCAGCTCTTCGAGGACCGCGATAATCGCCTTTGCCTAGCGCTGCACATCGCGGCTCATCTGGACAGTACCCCCCATTGCGGCTTGTGGATACCAAGCGGCGTTTCTCACGCCGGGCGGGTCGCCGGCCATATCAAGATCGGAAGCCTCTATGTCGATCCGGTATTGGCCGCTTCGCTTGATCCAGATTGCGGCATCCTGTTTGTACAACCCTTCCTACGCGAGCTCATTCTGCGCTTTGATACGGAATCACCGCCGACGAAAATAGATCGCGAGCGCGAGAAGCGGCTTGTTTCGGTCCTGCTCGACGAACTGGCCTCAGCGCCCCTCGAACCGATCCACTTGCCGATGCCAATCGACAGAAGGTTACGGCGCCTGGCGGAATCGAAGATCGAAAATCCAGGGATGCGCTTCACCATCGACGAGTAGGGCGCTCGAGTGGGCGCGAGCAACCGGACACTCAGTCGTATGTTCCAGCGTGAAACCGGCATGTCGTTCATTCGCTGGCGCCAACAACTGCATATCGGATTGGCGCTACAGCGTCTCGCGCGCGGCGAGTTGGTCACAAACATCGCAAACGATCTCGGCTATGGAAGTGTCAGCGCATTCATTTCGATGTTCAGACGAATACTGGGAACGACACCTGCCCGCTACTTCGGCGAGACGGTTTCCGGCGGCTTGGAGCGGGGAGATCGAAAAATGCGCGCTCGTGACGACGACGGCCATCCAATTGCCGACGTGTCCGAAACATCGTCGAAGGTCGTTCCTCTCAGAAGGCCGTAATCAGCACAGCCTGTAAGCATCCAAGCGAACCTATAGGCTCGTCGCGTAGATTTCATAATTATTTATAACGTTTTACATGGTGTAGCCGCAAAGTTGAAGTGTCCTGTTTCTGCAAAGTTGGAATGTCACTCTCCCCGGGTTTGATGACCTGGGAGATTGCGGATGGGATTGATTGCGATGAGCGAGCGCGATTTGCAGCGGATCGAGATTTTGTCGAAGGTGGTCGACGGTCGGATGACCGTAGTGTCGGCTTCGCATGTGCTTGATCTGAGTACGCGCCAGGTCCGCCGTCTTCTGGAGCGGATGCGCACTGGCGGTGCCGCGTCGATCCGGCATAAGGCGATCGGCCGACCGTCGAACAATCGGATCAGCGATGGTGTTCGCGATTACGCGGTGACGCTGGTTCGCGAACGCTATGCAGACTTCGGGCCGACGCTGGCCGCCGAGAAGCTTGCCGAGCGAGATGGATTGCGTGTGTCGCGCGAGACGTTGCGCAGCTGGATGGTGGAGGCCGGATTGTGGCTGTCGCGCAAGCAGCGCCGAACGTTTCATCAGCCACGACTGCGACGCGAGGCGTATGGCGAGCTGGTGCAGATCGACGGTTCCGAGCACCGTTGGTTCGAGGATCGCGGGCCGCCTTGCTCGCTGCTGGTATTCGTCGACGATGCGACGGGCAAATTGATGCAATTGCGCTTCGTGCGTTCGGAAAGCGCCTTCAGCTATTTCGAGGCGCTGGCGCTCTATCTGAAGGCGCATGGTGCTCCGGTTGCCTTCTATTCCGACAAGCATTCAGTGTTCCGGGTGGCGAAGAAGGATGCCAAAGGCGGTCAGGGCATGACCCAGTTCGGGCGTGCGCTTTGCGAGCTAAACATCGAGATTCTCTGCGCAAATTCGAGTCAGGCTAAAGGCCGTGTCGAGCGGATGAACCGGACGCTGCAGGATCGGTTGGTCAAGGAATTACGGCTGGCGGGCATCCGCGATATGGAGACCGGCAATGCGTTTTTGCCGGGCTTCATGGAGCACTATAACCAACGCTTCGCAATCGTCCCTGCCCGGTCGGAAGACCTGCACCGGCCGATGAATCTGGCGCCGGATCGATTGCAAGAGATCCTGTGCAAGCGCGAGCAGCGCTATGTCGGATCGCAACTGACGTTTTCGTTTGAGCGCCAGCGGATCATGCTGGAGGAGACCGAGGTGACGCGCGGATTGGCGGGTCGTTATGTCGAGACCTATGCCTATGCGGATGGCCGGTTGGATGTGCGGTGGAAGGGGCATTCCCTACCCTACAGGACCTTCGACAAGGACCAGCGGGTGACGCATGCGGCGATCACGGAGAATAAGCGATTGGGCGATGTGCTAGCCTATATCAAGGAGCGCCAGGAGCAATTACCGTCGCCGAAAGTGAAGACCAACAGCGAAAAGATCGGCTACACACCGCGAGGCCGCAAGCCGGGACCGCGGACGGATTTCATGAACGATCCGGTGGTGATTGCCCGCCGTGAGAAAGCGCTGTCGCGGCAGCAGGCTACCGAGTAGCTCATCGACCACATAGTCTCAAAGCTAAAGCCGAAGAGGTGCACCTCACCCGCCCCGATCTGATCTTGCAACCGGATCAGCCGCTCAGATCGGGGCTGGTCGCCGTGCCGTATGGTAGCCAAGGCGGACATTTCTACTTTGCCAGACAGAGGACATTCCAACTCATCCGCCACACATGGGGCACCGATTCCTTCAAAGCTCTTGAAAGGAATCGAACCACTGTTTTCGCGTCGCATTCCACATTATCAATGACTTAGGCATCCGATCCGGCATAGTCGGATTTATGGAACAAACCTGCGTTGAGGAAAATGGGTCGGTGATTACCGAATGAATTCGCTTTCGTGCGAATGCTTTTCGTATCCGCATTGAGCGACGAGCCGATCATCAGGCGCAAGCGCTGCGGAGGAAAAGGTTGATTCCCGCCTGCGCGCAATCGCTGTCCTGGGCGGGCGTGCCGGAACTCACGCCGACGGCGCCGATGACTTGACCATCGACGATGACGGGGATGCCGCCCGCCACGACCAGCAGCCGGCCGCCGATGGCCGAGTTGATGCCGTAGGCCGGCTTGCCTGGCAGGCTCGCATCTCCATAGCTCTCTGTTGTTCGCTTGGCGCCGGCGGCCGTGTAAGCCTTGTCCTGTGCGATGACGGTGCTGGTTATCTTGCCGCCGTCCATGCGTTCGAATGCGATCAATTGTCCCGATTCATCCGTCACAGCGATGCACATCGGCACCCCAATTTCTTCCGCCCGCCTGCGCGCACCCTCGATCAGAATGCGGGCATCAGCCAGGCTCAATCTGATAATCGTCAGCATATCTTCTCCCTCTTACTTTCAATGGTGCGCAGCAAGCGCGAAGGTATCCGCCTCGGGGCGTTTCGCTAGGAAGGCAAGCGCAGCCGAGCCCACCAGGCCAGAATTCTGGCCGAGGGCAGCACGCACTACCTTTACATCCTTGAAGGCCGGCATTGCCCATTGGCCGATGTAGGCCTGGATGCCGGGCTGGAGGCGTTCGAACTCGTGTGAGATCCCGCCACCCATGACGACGATGTCCGGGCTGAAGATGTGGATCAGGCTGGTAAAACCGCGGCCGAGTATCTCCGCCTCCTCGTCAATCAGTCTCTTGGCAAGGGCGTCGCCGTTCCGCGCCGCCGCGAAGACATCGCGCGCGTGGATCTCGCTACCGTTCTTTCCCAGCGTCGTTTCTACGCAGCCGATGGCACGCGTCCGGGCGCGCAGGGTGAATGCGGTGCCGGAACCATAGGCTTCGAAGCAGCCATGATTACCGCATGGGCATAGGGCCCCGTTGGGCTCGACCGACATGTGCCCAATGTGCGCAGCCATACCCTTGCGGCCGCGCACCACGCGGCCGTCCGCGACGACACCGCCGCCGATGCCCGTGCTCACCGTAACGTAGACAAGGTTTTGTAGCCCTTGGCCCGCCCCGAATTGCCATTCTCCGATCGCTGCGGCAATGCCGTCGTTCTCGAGGCTTACGGGGAAGGCAAAGCGCTTTTGCAATTCCGCTTTCAACGGGAAATCCGCAAAGCCCGAGAGGGTTGGAATATCCTTGGCGATGCCGCTGACGGTGTCGATCGGACCCGGTGTCGAGACGCCGATGCCAACGACCACGGAAGACTTGGTTGCGGCCAGCAGTCTTTCGGTCAGGCCGTGAATTTGCGAAAGAACTCGCTCAGGACCCGCCTGAGCCTCGGTCGGCTCCTCCATGCGCGCAACGATCGTGCCGTGCTTGTCGATGAGGGCCGCACGCACCTGCGTTCCCCCTAAGTCTATCCCGATGGCGATCTGATGCATGTTCATACCGTGCGTTAGAGTGCGCGTAGCCACGCCATCCGCTCTTCAAGCGATGGAGCATTGAAAGCCAGAGAGCCGAGAACGACTGTCTCGGCGCCTGCCCGACGCAGCAGCGGTACCGTATGCTCACGGATACCGCCGTCGGCGGCAAGGACGATGCGGTGCGTCGCGCCGCTGGCCGCAATGATCCGGCCGGCTTCCTCAAGCCGAGGACCGGCACTTTCGTCGAGCCCCTGCCCTTTTACGCCGATGGCCGTTCCGAGCAGCGTCACGAAATCCAGGCGTGGGACATATTTGGCGATACGGTCCACGGGGGTCTCGACCCGCAGCACCATGCCGGATGCAACGCCGCGCCGGTCCAGAAGATCGATCGCTGCATCAGCCACCGCTTCGTTTTCAACATGAATGCTGATGAGATCACTGCCGGCATCGACGAATTGTTCGATCTGCGGCAGCAGTATGTTGTCGGCGACCATTAGATGAACATGGATCGGACGAGAGGAAACCTTGCGCACGCCCGCGACCAGATCAGAGAAGAAGAGCATCGCAGGCGCGAAGTGACCATCGGCGACATCGATATGCAGGACGTCGACGAATGGATCCACACGCGCGAGATCATCGGCAAGCCGAACGAGATCGGCCGACCACACGGAAAATTCTGCGATCAATCGGTCTCTCGGCAGGTTGGCGATCCAGTTTTTGTCAGGCTTGCTCATGTCTCAGACTCTTCAGGAAGTTGCCCATCGCAAGCCGGAAGTCGGCAACATACTTCTCCCGGTTCTCCACTTTGGGCGTTATTTGAACGAGGCGCGCACAGGGTATGATGCGGGCCAGCTTGTGCGCATGGGTGAGCGGATGAATCAGGTCCTTCTCGTGACCGATCACCAGCGTTGGAACATCAAGGTTGCGAACCTCAGCTTCCGTCACGCCTGGCCCGTCGCCGGAAATCGCGCTCAGGAGTGCCGCGGTCACCTCGATCGGATCCCGTGAAAAGAAACCGGCAAGCGATGTCAGATTGTCAGGCGCATCCGTTGCGAGGCGGCGGCCGATCGGTCCGTCGAGAAAGGCGGCCTTTGCCTCTTCAGGCGGCATGGTTCTCAAGAGCCTGCCCACCTCCGCGTTCGGCGCCATGTTGTCCGGTCCGGCCTCCAAAACCCACGCAGGTCGAGCAATCACGAGCCCGTTGACGAGATCGGGTCGCTTGACCGCGAGTCGCAGCGCGATTGCCGCGCCCATGGAAATGCCGCCGATCACCACGGGCGCCTGCAGGTTGCGTTCAATGTATAATGCAATATCGTCCGCGAACGTCGCGATCGACAGCTTGTCGAGCCCGCCCGGCTGTGAGCGGCCATGGCCCCTCGCCTCCACCGTAATCCGGCGCAGGCCCGGCTCGGTCGGAAAGGCCTCGCGCGACTGACCAGCATCGCCGCATAGGCCGTGCTGGAAGACGACGGTCTGCCCTTCGCCAGCTGCGTCGACATTCAGCAACGTGCCGTCGGAGGTTTCGAAGGGGCCGATGGCGTTGCTCATGAGGCCGCTCCGTCCTGTAGATGGTTTTTCAGGAAAGTCGAGACGCCGGGCGCTTCGCCTGCCGACAGACCATGGGTGATCAGGCTACCTTCAAAGCCGATGCTCTTGAGGCGGCCGAGGTAATGGCCGTAGTCGAGGACGCCCTTGCCGGCTGTCGCGAAGCTGCCGTCCGGATTACGATCCTTGGCATGCGCCATGACGATGCGATCGGCGAGAAGGTCAACGGCGCCCGATACTAGCGCGCGCTGCTCTTCAAGGGTTGCGATCTCGAAGAGGTTGGCCGGGTCAAGCACGATCTTGATGCGCGGGCTTTTTATTTCATCAATGAGGCGGCGAGCCTTCGTCGCCGAATTCACAACATTGGCAAGCTCCGGTTCGATGCCGAGATCGACGTCGTAGCGGTCGGCGATATCGACCGCGGTTTCCATGGCTTTCAAGAGATCGCGCCATGCTTCTGGCGTATTGTTATCCGGATGCTCCTTCCACTGATCGACAGGATCGCGCGTACCGGTGCACAGCGTGATGAGCCCGGTGGACATGCCCGCACAATTGCGTGCAATGGTCTCAAGCTTAGCGTGACCGATGGCTCGAATGGCCCGGTCAGGGTGGATCATGTTGTAGGTGCCGGATACCGCCACAACGTCCACGCCGGTCGCGTCTGACGCATCACTTACCGCTCTGGCCTGCGCCGCCGAAATATCTTCCGGCATGGACGGCAGGCCGGAACAGGCCATGTTGTATTGTGCGCAGACGAACCCGGCCGCGGCGACAGCCTTGAGGACCGTTTCGGGATCGTTGCCATCAAAGGTCTTTGCAAATATCCCGAGCTTCATCACAGGCCACCCGTGACGTCGGCAAGTGCAACAGACTTCCCGCTTTCGGCGGAGCGGGCAATCGCAACCATCGCCTGGACCGAGGCCAACCCGTCGTTGATGTCGGCACCTTCCATCGGTGCACCGTCGAGAATAGTGCGCGCGAAGCCTTCGACCTGGCGGCGGTAGAAGTGGCCGTCGGCGCCGAGAACGCGGTGGGTGGCACCATCTGCCTCACGGAAGATATCGACCTCGCTCGACTTATAGTACCACGGGTTATACGTCTTACCGAGAATGCTGCCGTTCTTGCCATAGATCTGGAAACCTTCGTGCCAGTCCATGCGGACCTGAACCGTCAGATCGAGATGACCGAGTGTGCCGGAGGCAAACTCGACATCGACGAACCAGCACCAGATGCCGGAGCGCTCGGAAAGCCGGGCGTTTACAGAGACGATATCGCCGGCGAAATAGCGCGCGGTATCGATCAGATGGCAGCCATGAGCCAGCATATAGTAGCGGCGAAGATCAGCCTTCGGGTTCGTGGTTGGACGCTTGGCATGTGCGCTGGTCACGATCAGTGGCTGCACCGCATCCGTCATTGGGTAGCGGTGAGTATTGTCGCAATACCAAGCCTTCAGCGCAATCAGATCGCCCATCTCGTCACGGATGAACGACTTGGCAGCCTGCAGGCCTGCGTCAAAGCGCTTCATGTGGCCGATTTGGAAGGTGTTGCCGGATTTTTCGACGGCGGCCTTAAGGTCCACGCACTCCTCGACGGTGACGCCGACCGGCTTTTCGCATAAGACATGCTTGCCCGCTTCCAGTGCTCGAATCGAGGCCGGAACGTGGAAGGCATCGGCCGTTGCGATGATGACGGCGTCGAGATCGGGATCAGCCAGCATCTTGTCGTAGTCGTTATACGATTTTTTCGCACCGTGGGTGATCACCATGCGCTCGCGCAAATCGTCCGCGACATCGCAAATTGCATAGAGATCGGCGTTTGCGGCCTTCGTGCAGGCTTCGAAATGCGCTGCCTGGGCGATCTGACCGGCTCCGAGCACGCCGACGCGAAGGCGTCTTTCCTGTTTTGCTGGCATTGGTAAGTCCTTGGGTCGTTAGTGTTTAGAGAGCGACGCCGGTCTCGGCGTCGAAGAGAACTGCTTTTGACAGGTCGAGTGCGAAGGATGCTTTCTCTCCGATCCGGACCGGAGTGCCTGTGGGCAGGCGCGACATGATTTCGCGCTCACCTGTGCGCAGGGCCACGAACACGTCCGGGCCAGTGGGCTCGATGACATCCACATGCAGCGTTAGTGTTGGATTGGAGGAGTTGCCGTCCGTCACCAGTGAAATCCATTCCGGCCTGAGGCCCAGAAGCACCTCCCTGCCGGGCGCAGGCATATCGATGACTGACATGGGGACCGGCAAAGTCGTATCCGCGCCTTTAATGGAGAGGCTCTGGGAGCCGGAAGTGACTACGGCGGGGAGTAGGTTCATCGGCGGCGACCCCATGAAGGTTGCGACGAACACGTTTGCGGGCCGATCGTAGATGTCTTCGGGCGTACCGAACTGCTGCAGAATGCCGTCCTTCATCACGGCGATCCGGGTCGCCATCGTCATGGCTTCGATCTGGTCGTGGGTGACGTAGACGATGGTTGCTCCGAGCCGCTGGTGCAGTTTCTTGATCTCGGTGCGCATTTCCACACGCAGCTTTGCATCGAGGTTTGACAGCGGTTCGTCGAAGAGAAAGATTTTTGGCTCGCGAACCAGCGCTCGTCCCATGGCAACACGCTGACGCTGCCCGCCCGAGAGCTGGCCTGGGCGCCGCTTGAGCAAGTGGCGGATCTGAAGCAGGTCTGCAACCTTGCCGACACGCTCGACCCGTTCGGCTTTCGGCATCTTGCTCATCTCGAGCGAAAAGCCGATGTTCTGCTCGACCGTCATTGCCGGGTAGAGCGCATAGGATTGAAACACCATCGCGATGTCCCTTTCCTTCGGTTCAAGGCCCTGAACAGATTTACCATCGATGGTAATCGAGCCCGATGTATGCTCGTCCAGTCCTGCGATAATGGAGAGCAGGGTCGATTTTCCGCAGCCTGAAGGACCGACAAGGACAAGGAACTCCCCGTCTTCAATGGAGATGTTGATGTCCTTCAGGACCGTCAGACTCCCGAAGCTTTTGTTGATATGATTGATCGCCAGGTTGGCCATCGTCGTTATCCCTTCACTGCACCGGCCATCAGACCACGAAGGAAGTACCGCCCTGCCGCCACGTAGATAATTATGGTGGGCAGCGCGGCGATCATCGCGGCGGCCATGTCTTCGTTGTAAGCTTTGGTGCCTGTTGATGTATTGACCAGATTGTTCAGAGCGACCGTCACCGGTTGACTGGAGCCGGCTGCGAACGAGACACCGAACAAAAAGTCATTCCAGACCCCCGTGAACTGCCAGATGATGGACACCATCACGATTGGCCAGGAGATCGGCAGCAGTATCCGGAAGAAGACGGCCCAGAACCCGGCCCCGTCGATACGTGCCGCCTTGAATATCTCCGCCGGCACGGTCACGAAATAGTTCCTAAAGAACATCGTCGTGAAGCAAATTCCGTAAACGACGTGAACGAGAACGAGGCCAGGTATCGTGCCGGCAAGCTTCAATTGGCCGAGGAGGCCGGCCATCGGGATCAGTACGATCTGTAGTGGGATGAAGCAGCCGAACAGGACGAGGCCGAAGAGGATATTGTCGCCCCTAAACCGCCAATTTGCGAAAATGTACCCGTTCAATGCTCCGAAGCCCACCGACAGCAATGTGGCCGGTACGACAATCAAGAAGGAATTGCCGAAGTAGCCCTTCAGCCCCCCGCAGGTAACGCCGATGCATGCTGAATCCCAGACGTGCTTCCATGCTTCGAAGGTGATCTCTTTCGGAAACGACAGAATATTGCCGGACCGGATTTCGTCCATGCTTTTCAGGGACGTGAAGATCATGGAGACAAGGGGCGCCAGGAAAACCGCGGCTGCGATAATCAGGCATCCATAGATAAAGCCCCGGCCGAGAACACGGGTCACTTTTATGTCGGTGCCCTTCGATAGGATTGCGGCGCTTTCCGCATCAAGTCGCAGGCTCATTGCGCAGCTCCGAATAGAGATAGGGGATGATGATGCTTGCCAGAGTGACGAGCATGACGGTCGCGCTAGCCGCGCCGACCGCGAGCTCGTTACGCGTGAATGTCATCGAATACATGAACGTCGATGGAAGTTCGGTGGACACGCCAGGACCACCCTTCGTGAGCGCGACGACAAGGTCGTAGCTCTTGATGGCGAGATGCGCCTCGATCACGAAAACCGTGAGGAAGGCTGGTCGAAGCGCCGGAATGATGATGCGCGTGTAGACTTTGTGTATGGGCGCCCCGTCTATGCGGGCGGCCCGAAGGATCTCGGTATCTATCCCGCGAAGGCCGGCGAGAAAAAGCGCCATGACGAAACCGGTTACCTGCCAGACGCCGGCAATGACGATCGTATAGATCGCGCGGTCGGGCTCGATCAGCCACTGAAAGGAAAAAGACTCCCAGCCAAGTCCCCGCATCATGTGCTCCAAGCCGAGGCCGGGGTTCAACAGCCACTGCCAGATGACGCCCGTAACCACGAATGAGAGCGCCATCGGGTAAAGGAAGATCGCCCGAAACACACCTTCGAAGCGGATCCGCTGATCAATCAGGATGGCGATGAACAGGCCAAGGCAGGTCGCTCCAATGATATAGAGACAACCAAAGATCGCCATGTTTTCAATGGCAGTGATCCATCGGGGATTTTCAAAAAGTCTTCCATACTGTCGCCACCCAACGAAAGTGAAGTTGGCGAACATCTTTGATCCGGTGAAGGATAACAGCGCAGTGTAGGCGATGAAGCCATAGACGCAGACCGTGATGACCGCCAACGATGGCGACAGGACGATTGCTGGCATTACCTTGCCAAGGCGTTTTGAAAAGGACATCTGCTGGCTCGGAATCAACAGGTTGGTGTCCCGTCTCCGACGGGTGCGCAACCTCGCTGCAGGATACCCCCACCGCCTCTCGACGGCAGGGGCAGGGAGGAGCTGGTTACTTCGCAGCCTGGATGGAGCTGATCAGCGCAGACACGGCATCCTTGGACGACATGTCCGAGTTGAAGTGCTGGGTCACGACGTCGAAGATCGCGCGCTGGATCGACGCAGGCTCCGCGTGGCCGTGAGCAAGCGACCCCATCAAGGTGCCGGCCTTCTCGGCCGTCTTCAGGTCAGCCATGGATTTCTGAGCGCAGGCATCGAACTTGTCACCCGGCACGTCGGAACGCGCTGGGATCGATCCTTTGACGAGATTGAAGGCTTGCTGAAATTCAGGCGACATGACGCTCGATGCAAGTTTGGTCTGTGCATCGACCTTGTCGGCACCAACCGGGAACATCGCGAGAAAGTCCGTGTTGAAAAGGAACGAGCCCTCGGTTCCTGGCGCGGTAACGCAGAGGATGTCGACGCCGGGTTTCATGCCGGCCTTGACGATTTCGCCCTTGGCCCAGTCACCCATAAGCTGCATTGCAGCATCGCCCTTGAGCACCATTCCCGTTGCAAGGTTCCAGTCGCGGCCGGAAAAGTTCGGATCGACATAACCGCGGATCTTGCGCATCTGATCGAAGACCTTGATCATCGTGTCCGAGCCGAGCGCGGTCTCGTCCAGCTCGATGATCGCTTTCTTGTAGAAGTCCGGGCCGCCGAGCCCGAGAACCACGTCGTCAAATATCGTCGTGTCCTGCCAAGGCTGTCCGCCATGCGCCAGGGGTGTAATGCCCTTGGCTTTGAGCTTTTCCGCAACCGCGTTGAACTCGTCCCAGGTTTTCGGTGGCTCCAGCCCGTTGTCCTTGAACACTTTGGCGTTGATCCAGAGCCAATTAGGCCGATGTATGTTAACCGGAACGGCCTGCCACTTCCCATCATGAACGGCGAACTGCTTGATCTGATCGGGGACGACCTTGTCCCATCCCTCTTTTTGGGCAACTGAGGTCAAGTCGCCGAGAAGACCCTGTTCGGACCACTCGTTGACGGCCATTCCGAGCAGCTGAGCAGCCGTCGGGGGATTGCCTGCGGCGACCCGGGCCTTGAGAGTGGTCGTTGCAGCTTCACCGCCGCCACCCGCGACGGGCATATCCTGCCAGCTGACACCCTTTTTCTGCAGATCGTCCTTGAGAACGCCCACGGCCGCGGCCTCTCCGCCCGATGTCCACCAGTGCAACACCTCGACGCTTTCAGCCGCAAGCGCGTGGCCGCTGACCGACGCGCTCAATGCAGCCGTCAGGGCCAGTATTTTCAACGATAAACGCATGTAGTCCTCCTCCAACCAACCGGCACCATGCCGGCTTCGACAAACGACACTCCTCTCGTTTGTTTCGATTGAAAACAAACATATTAGGGTTTATGAGTCAAGTGAGTTTGTTGTGGAGCCGAACAATGCTGGTTGGAATTACGTTTCTGCTGATTTTTCAGCTCGTTGGCGAAATCATCGCCTACTACCTTGACGGCCTCGTACCGGGGCCGGTCATAGGTATGGCGTTGATATTCGGGGCGCTGATTGCTTTTCGAAGAACTCCAATCGGCAGACTGATGCAGCCGACCGTGCCCACCTCCCATACGCTACTGGCTAATTTTGGAGTCTTGTTTGTCCCAGCCGGCGTTGGGATCATCCAGCATTTGGACCTCCTTGCTGAAAGAGGCCTGGCGCTTTTCGTGACGATAGCCGTCTCGACAGTTGCGACGTTGATCGTCACCGTGTGGTGCTATCTGGCGATCAAGCGGCTCATCGGGGGCGCAAGCCATGGATGAAGGCTTGTGGGTTTACCTCGCAGCATCCCCGCTCTCATGGCTTTCCGTGACGCTCTTTGTCTGGATAGTCTCGCTCAGGATCGCAAGCGCGCTTCCTGCCAATCCTCTTGTCAATCCGGTGCTGCTGTCGGTCGCGACAATCGCATGCCTGCTTTCCGTCTTCCACATCCGATACCAGACCTATTTCGCCGGCGCGCAGTTCATTCATTTTCTGCTGGGGCCAGCGACTGTGGCGCTCGG
This sequence comes from Martinezella tropici, assembly GCF_003287875.1. Classification (GTDB taxonomy): domain Bacteria; phylum Pseudomonadota; class Alphaproteobacteria; order Rhizobiales; family Rhizobiaceae; genus Rhizobium; species Rhizobium tropici_C. The sequence continues at coordinate 126,358 of NZ_QMKK01000056.1, read as the reverse complement.
TATACCGCTTTATGAGAAGCTCCATCTGGTTAGGGCAAATCTTATTCCGATGGTCGTGGCGCTGTTTGTCGGAAGTCTGACGGCGGTAACCTCCACGATTTATCTGGGTCGCTTCTTCGGCTTCGATCAGACCGTCATCGCTTCTCTAGCTCCAAAGTCCGTCACGGCCGCGGTCGCCATGGCTATCTCGTCTGGTTTGCACGGCGATCCGGCCTTGACCGCAGCCGTCGTCATCATGGCCGGCATTACTGGCGCCGTCGTCGTGACGCCGCTGATGAACGCGATGAAGATATGCGATTTTAGTGCGAGAGGGTTCGCCGTAGGGCTTGCATCGCACGGAATTGGCACCGCTCGTGCCTACTCGGTCGATCCGGTGGCGGGTCTTTTCTCAGGACTGGCCATGGGCTTGAATGCGCTTGTCACTTCCCTGATTGTACATCTCTTTTTGTGAGTCTGATTTTATTGGAGAACATCAATGTCCATGCCGCGCGCCGTAAGGCACATTAATGAAGTCAGGGCGCTGGATGTTGTTTTTCGCCATGGCCGGATTAGCCGCGCGAATATCGCCAAAGAGCTGGGCATGGTTCGCTCGACGGCGAGCAGCATCGTTGCCAGCCTGGCCGACGAAGGGCTGCTGGTGGAAGACAACTCACAGGATGACAAAAGCGCTGGCACGGGCAGGCCCGGGACGTTTGTTCGTATCAACCCAAACTATGGGATGTTCATAGGCGCAGATATCGGCGTCGGTCGCATGAACGTCGTCGCTCTCGACATGGAGGCGTCGGTCATTGCGCAGTCGACGGCGGACTTCAGCCTCCTGGAGGCAAGCCCCGACGTTGTGGTGCAGAGATTGGCGGATGTCGTTGAGAACATCAGGCAAAGGCTCGGCAATGATTATCGCATCCGCGGCCTATGCCTGACCGCCCCTGGTGTCATCGATCGCAATGGCACTGTTTTGCGAGCGCCCATTTTGGGATGGCGGCAAGAACCGATCCTGGAGCGATTACAGCGGCGCTTGCCCGAAATTCCTCTGCTGATTGCCGAAAACGATGCAAACGCCTTCGCCATTGCCGAGATCTACCAGTCCAAGGATGAGCGCGGCGAGACGGAGATCTACATCTATCTGGACGCCGGCGTCGGCGGGGCGATCATAAATTCCGGTCAGCTTCTCCGGGGCCAGGACGGCTATGCCGGTGAGCTTGGCCACATCATACTGGGGGACGAGGGTTTCGTTGAACTGGCAACCGTTTCGGGATCGTTCGAGAGCTTCATCGGGCGCGAAGCTGTGCTTGCGCGCTACCGCTTTCACGGTGGCTCGGCAGATGACATTCCTGCTTTCATGGAAGCGGCCAGGCGACAGGAAAAAAGCGCTCTATCGACACTCAAGGATTGGTCGTTTTATCTCGGAAGAGGAATTGCGACCCTGACAAGCATTTTCAATCCCACGCGGATCGTGCTCGGCGGACCGGTCGCAGCACTTTTCGACCTTTGCCGTGAAGAGACGCTCGAGAAAGTAGCGAGCAATCTCCTCGAAGGGCATCCCATCCCGGAAATAAAACTCTCGTCGCTCGGCCTCGAAGGCCCCGCGATCGGGGGCGCATCAATGCTGCACAAGCAGATGTTGTCTGTAGACGAAAACCTTGTCTTCGGCCGCCCGAAAATAGACGCCGGACGCGCTCAATGATCAGGATGACAGTAGCCCCAAGGCCCCGTTAACGAGCCTCGGTTTGATGCGTTCGTAATTCTCAAACTGGTGGTGGTTCACCTTCATCCGCCGCTTATGCGTCTCGGTAATGACGCAGACCTGACAACCTGCCGCGGTTGCGGCGGCAATCCCCACTTCGGCATCCTCGAAGACCAGACAACGTGCGGGTTCGACCGAGAGGCGCTCGGCGGCCAGAATGAAGCAATCAGGCGCCGGCTTGCCCCGCTCGACGTCCTCGGCTGTTACGAATACCGCTGGTGTCGGCAATCCGGCCGCCGCAATCCGTCTTTTGGCCAGTGCGGATGGCGCAGAGGTCACGACGGCCCATCGGTGAGATGGGAGGCTGCTCAAAAAATGCTGCGCACCGCCGATTGCAATTATACCGTTGATTTCATCGATTTCCGCCTGTGTTATGGCGGCAGCCTCGGCCTGCGGATCGACATCCGGTAGGCCGAGGGTAGAAATTGTTTCGAAGGCCCTGCGCCCATGGATCGTGGGTAAAAACACTTCTGGATCAAGCCCGAACTTCCAAGCCCAAGCGCCCCAAACCCGTTCAGCAGCGGCAATAGAGTTGAGTATCGTGCCGTCCATATCAAAAAGGAAGGCATCGAAAGAAGAGGCGAAAAGATCGGGCAAGATGACGCTGGATTACCGCGTGGATTCCGTTTTATTCGGGTGCAATGACGCCTTTGCGCAGAATGACACTGCCATAGAAGCGTCGCTCTCCCGTGACCACGACCGTATGGGCGGCGCGGACGCGGTCCTTGAAGTCATCCGGCTCGACTGCCGTGAGTTCAACCGCCCTGCCCTGCGTTTTCTTAAGGCCGGCACTGTAATCTTCGAAAACGGGCAGGATCTTGGCCGCATCGCCTTCAGCAATCATGCGCCATGCCACATGCGGTTCCTGCTCTTCCAGCGGAAAGATCGTGAGGATTGCTTCCAGCGCCCGTGGTCCGGAAACGCCGTCGAGACGGATAAGGCGCTCATCGCCGGCATCACAAGGGAAGTTTGCATCGACGATAGCAATATCGTGCCGATGCCCCATCGCTCGGAGAGCGTAAAGCAGTTCCGGAGAGAGAATGGGGTCGATTAGCTTCAGCATCTGTTTCCTCCACTGGCTGGCTATTTGCGTTTGTATTATACAAATACAAATATCAAGTCAAACCCGTTTGGCGTTCCGCGTCGAATTAAACGGCAGGCAGTTCGGGAAGGTCGAAGAGGCTCTCGCGAAGAAGAGCGGCAGCGCCAATGGCAGCTCCATCCCCACCGAACCGGGCAACGGAGATAGGAGGCACGTTGAAGCCGTGGACGAGGTTTTCAGAGAGGAGGCTCTCGACGCGCTCCGCCACCTTTGGGTAAAGGACGGCAAGCGGCCCACCCAGCACGATCGTTTTTGGATCGAGAATATGAATGAGGTTAAGGATGCCGGTTGCCAGTCCCAACGCCCATTCATGAAGAGCCTGGTCGAGAGCTGGAGATCCTTCCCTGGTCACGAGTTTGGCAAGACCTTCCGGGATTGGGACATCATTCTCGATGAAGGGCAGAAATCTTTGGTAGCCAGCGAGGATTTCGAACGTATGTGTGGCCGCCATTTGGGGCCGCCCACCCATCACCATGTGCCCGACTTCCCCTCCAAGTCCGTGTGCACCCTCAACGACTCGTCCCTGCCGTAAATGGGCACTGCCAATACCCTGCGCAAGCAATAACAGCAGGACGTCGCTCAGATCGCTTTCCGATGAGTCCGCGGCTACCGCGCTTGCAAGAGCCACGGCGTCATTGCAAATTTGAAGCGGCAGCGAGGGCTTCATCGCTTCCGACATGGCTGACACGACGTCAACGTCTCGCCAGCTCAACCAGGGGGCGGAAATGATTTTCCCGTCGCGCACGATACCCGGCGCAGAAATACAGACTCCACGCACCCTCGATGCCCGGACCTTCGATACGTCAACCAATTCCTTCGGCAAGGCGGCGAGCAGTTCGATCACGCGCTTCGGGTCGTGATAGCGGTCGGCAATCGATACGATCCGCTTGGCAACCACGCGCATCGAAAAGTCGATCAGGACCGCGTTGATCTCGGCCGAGGAGATGTCGAGACCTATAAAGTAGGCGCCGGCCGGATTGAGCGATACGAGAGCCCCAGGACGCCCGGCTCCGTTGGCCTCGGCGCTTTCGTTGAGGTCGATAACGAGATTTTCTGCAAGGAGCTGCTTTATCGAATTGCCGACGGTCGCCCGCGTAACGTTCAATTCGCGCGCAATATCTGCGCGCGACAAAGGAACGTCTCGGCGCAGGACGCGCAGACAACGCACCGCATTCATGTGTCTCAAGACACTGTTCGTCGTCAAGATTCCTCCCACTGACAGCATTTGTCGATCAGGAGCTGTTGTCAGGTACCGGCAATGCACTCGAATCATTGCTTAAATTACACTTCCACGCACTACCAGATGCCAGCGTGCAGGCAAAGGTTTGAGCGAAGGACATCGTCATGCAATCGACCATCCGCCGTCTACCAACAGGTTGGCGCCAGTCACAAGGGATGCGGCCGGAGATGCGAGGTAGACCACGGCTCCGACAACGTCATCCGTATCACCGATCCGTCCGAGCGGAATATGGCCCACGGTGCGCGCGTAAAAATCCGGATCGGCAAGGACTGGGCGGGTCGAATCCGTCCATATGAAGGTGGGCGAGACGGTATTGACCGTGATGCCATATTGCGCCCACTCGGCCGCCAGGCATCTGCTCAAGTGATTGATAGCCGCCTTGCTCATGCAATACAGGGCTTCACCGCGCAGCGTGACCGTCCCGGCCTGTGAACTGATGTTGATGATGCGACCGCTCTTGCGCTCGATCATATGGCGGGCAACCGTTTGCGTGACGAGGAAGGTGCCCTTGATGTTGACATCGAGGATCTGGTCAAGCGCTTTTTCCTCGACGAGTTCCGCGAGATTTCCGGGCGCAACGCCGACGTTATTGACCAGCACGTCGATTTTTCCAAACGCCGCGACAGCTTCGGCAACCGCTTCGGCGATCTGACCGCTGTTTGAGATGTCCATCGTGACGGCGAGGGCGCGGCGGCCAGTGGTCTTCAGTTCCGCAACAAGGTCGGCAACCGCCTCCACGTTTCGCACACCGATGACCACATCGGCCCCGGCGGCGGCGCAGGCGAGCGCGATCGCGCGACCTATGCCGCGCGCCGCGCCCGTTACGAGGGCAACCTTTCCATCGAGACTGAAGTTTGGTGCTTTGACTGTCATATTGCTTTCCATTCCCGGGTTGTATGCCTCATGCCGTCGCGACAAGGCGAGCCGGCTTGCGGCCAAGGATGATCATTTCGAGCGCGTCGTCCTGTGTCAGGTCCCGCGTCGGATAGGAACCGACAACGCGTCCGGATTTCATCACGGTGATCCGGTCTGACAGTGCGAAGACATCGTGCATGTCATGGCTGATAAGGAAAATACCCAAACCCTGCTTTTTGAGTTCCTCAATCAAGATGCCGACGTTTTTCGTCTCCTCGGGTCCAAGGGCGGCAGTCGGTTCATCCATGATGAGAATACGCGCGTTGAAGTGAAGTGCGCGGGCGATTGCCACCGCTTGCCGCTGACCACCGGACATAGATCGGACTGACGCGTTGAGAGAAGGAATTCTCAACCGCATGCGCTCGATCGTCTTTCGTGCCCCGTGCTCCATCGCCTCGGTGTCGAGGAAACCGAAGCGGTCGGTCTGCTCCCGACCGAGGAAAAGGTTAGAGACCGCATCAAGATTATCGGCGAGCGCCAGCGTCTGATGGATGGTCTCGATCCCCAGTTCCTGTGCATCATGAGGGGACCGGATATCAACCGTTTTGCCGTCGATCAGGATCTCGCCGCTGTCTGCGGGAAAGACCCCCGACAGCATCTTGATGAAGGTGGATTTGCCAGCACCATTATGGCCGAGTAGCGCGACGACTTCGCCCGGCATGAGCGATACGCTGACATTCTCGACGGCGTGAACGCCACCAAATGCCTTGTTGACGTTGCGGGCTTCGAGCAACGGGGTCGTCATGATGGCCTCCTTTCGCGCCACATTGTATCGATCCAGACGGCGAGTACGAGAACGCCCGCAAGCACCATGCTCTGCAGCGGGCTCGCAATCCCCATTAGGACCATTGCGCTTTGAAGACTTTGCATGATCAAGGCGCCAATGCAGCCGCCGAGAATTGTGCCGGCTCCTCCGGCAAGCGACGTCCCTCCGATCACTGCTGCCGCGATCACATAGAGTTCCATCATCGTGCCCGCTCCGCTCGCTGCGGCGTTCAGTCGAGCCGTGAGAACGATCGAGGCCAATCCGGACAGGAAACCCATCAGCACGAAAACTTTCAGGACGACGCGTTGGGTGTTGATACCCGTCAACCGCGCGCTGAGTGGATCGCCGCCGACGGCGAACACGTGGCGTCCAAACCTGTGCTTCTTGGCGATGACCGTCATAAGCATCGTCACCGCGATCAGGATAAGAACGGGGACGGCCAATCCCATCGACTCTGTCGTTCCGGGCCGATAGCAGCTGTTCATGACTGCCACCAGACCGAATGCACAAACGCACCAGAGTGCCGCCGGAACAATGTCGGATGCCGTTAAAGCATTCTGTATGCCAAGGGACTTCTTGCGCTGGTACCTGCGAACAAGGTTGAAGACGACATAGGCGGTGACCACGCCGGCCGCAGCCCAGCTCAGCGTGGCCCCAAGAACTCCGTTCTGTCCCCCGCCGAGATTCTGGAACGTCGCGCTCAGGGGGGCGATCGTGGTACCATCGTTCAGTTCATAAGCAGCATTGCGCAGGAAGAGCAGGCCTCCCAGCGTAACGACGAATGAGGGTATGCGCGCGTAGGCGACAAGTGCGCCCTGGATCAAACCGATAAGCATACCGCCCGCCAGCATGACGAGGCAGGAGATCCACCAGGCGTGCGGGCTGTCGGGGAGCCAGTTGCTTTGCACGAGACCACCGAGGACCCCGAGAAAACCGACCTGAGATCCGACCGAGAGGTCGATGTGTCGCGTCACGATGACCAGGATCATGCCCGACGCCATGATGGCCACGACCGAGACCTGCAGCGAGAGATTGAACAGGTTTCGCGGTGACAGGAATACGCCGTTGGTAAGGATGTTTGCGCAAAGCCAAATTACAGCAAGGACGCACACCATCGCCACCAGGCGAGTGTCGCGGCCCCCTCCCCCGACCGCTTGTAGCAGTCGGGGGAAAAGCTTCGTCGAGCTGGACGCAGGTTGAAGAATAGATGTCATGACAGAACTCCAGCTGGAACTGTTTATTCGCAGGCTTTTGGCGGGTTCTTCGTCACGCCTTTGCAAAGCACGTCCTTCGATATCCAGCCGGCTTTGACCACGAGGTCGAGGTTGTCACGCGTAATGGCGATGGGATCGAGAATTATTGCGGGCTGCGAGGCGCCGGTTGATGTCTTGCCAGGCTTTACGCCCGCCACCGCATCGATTTTTGTGCCCTTGATGATTTCGACAGCAGCTTTCGCCGCGACCGTTCCAAGTGCGTTCGCGTCCTTCCAGACGGTCATCGTCTGCTCGCCCTTGGCGATACGGTTGAGGACGTTCTTGTCGCCGTCCTGCCCGGAGATTGCAACTTTGCCCAGGAGATCCTGGCTCGCGAGTGCCGCTGCCACGCCGTTCGCGATGCTGTCGTTCATCGCAAGCACTGCATCGACCTTGTTGTTCGTCGCTGTCAGGACCTGTTCCATGAGCGACTGCGCAACGTCCGGCTTCCACTGCTCAACGTTCTGCTGGGCAACGATTTTGATATCGCCTCTGTCGATTGCGGGCTGGATCGCCTGCATCTGACCGCTCTTGAAAACCTGCTGGATCGTCTGGGCAGGGTCTCCGTCCATCGCAACGTAGTTGCCCTTTGGCATAGCTTTCAGGAGAGCCTCGCCCATGACACGGCCGACAGCCAGGTTGTCGAAGCTTGTATAGAGGACGTCGCCGGCGTCGATCGGAGCATCGTAGGCAATGACGGCGATATTGCTGCGCTTTGCCTCGTCGATAACAGGAATGATGGCCTTGGCATCCTGAGCTACGACGACAAGCACCTTGACCCCACGTGCAATCAGACTCTCGATGTCTCCTGCTTGTTTCTGCGGGTCGCCCTGCGCATCAATGCCAACATAGGAAACTCCGGCCTTTTCGAGCACGGACTTCATTGCCGCTTCGTCGATTTTCCAGCGTTCGTCCTGAAAGTAACGCCAGCTCACACCAACCGTGTCTTGAGCGGCAGCGGCAGTCGTCATCAAGGCGACAGCGGTCGCCACGCCTGCGAGCATATGTGGGAACTTCAGCATTCCGTTCCTCCCGTTAATAGAGCGGGCGCGCGATCTCCCGACGCGGGCCACAGCGCGAACTCCCATCGCGCATTTGTATTTGTTTAAAGCAGATACATATTGAAGTCAATCCGGATCTCTGCTCGAGGCTGCGCAATTCGATAACGATCGATTGAGTCCTAGACCGATACGGCTCGGTATATCGAACTGGCGTCCGACGAAGCGAGTGCTGCGTCTCTTGCAGTGCAAGTCCGTAAGAATGGACGATACGTAATAATTTATAGACAATCGATTATATATGATCCCGGCTCCTGTCGCTATCTTCCTGTTGTCAACGGCGTTGGTGCAGGGATCGGAATATTTCGGACGCCAGTCTTTGATGTTTTCGTCTATGCGGTGGCTGTCATGCGACGGACGGATTTCGGGCGTGCACATGCCAACATTCGATTGAGGGCGGCGCAGCCGATGGCGACCTCGGTCTTTTGCGCCCCGAAGGATCGTGTCCGCAGGCGGTGACCGATGATCGACTTGTATCTGCCGATCGCGGTCTCGATCAGCGAACGCTTGCCATAGCCGGTGTCGGCTTGCCACCGCATCCGGCCGTCCGTGGCGATCGCCGCGATATGACGGTTTCGTTGACTGGAGGGTCTGGTGTCCGATCCGTCCACCGCGTTGGCGCGGCGGAACGACGATCGCAGCGCCGGCGGAATGGTTGCTGACGGCATCGTAGGTCGGTTTCCCGTCAAAGGCACCGTCAGCGGTAAACTGACCGATCGAAATGTCGACCTGGTCGAGCAGCGGCTCCACCTGCGAGGCATCGCCCGTATCCTGGTCAGTCATGATGTGGGCGATGATCTCGCCGCTGTCGGCATCCGGTGCCAGATGCAGTTTGCGCCAGCTTCGCCGCGACCTGACGCCCTGCTTTTCCTCCTGCCACTGGCCGGCGCCGTAGACTTCGAGCCCAGTGCTATCGATGAGAACGTTCACCGGCCCTTCTCCTGGAATCCCGCGACCTTGCCGTGTGTCAGGCGATCGTCGTGTGCCTGCGCGCCGGCTGAGCGTGGTATGATCGGGCACGCTGAGAGCCAACCCCATCAGTTGCAGCACCGATATTAGCAATCCCTCTGTCTGACGGAGACGCAGGCCGAACACCAGTCCCAGCGTCAGTGCGGTCTCGATCGCTAGATCAGAGTAACGCGGCTGACCGCCGCGGGTCGTGCGCTTCGGCGCTTGCCACTGCGACAAAGCTTCCGCGATCATCCACAGCGTCAGGCTGCCGCGTCGGCGAAGGCCCGCCTCACACTCCGACCAATTGGTCACTTTGAACTTCATCTTACCGATGCGATGGTGGCGGCCGGCATTGTGTTTGAAGGGCATAAAGCTGACAGACCCGATAGTTCAACCACCGCTCGGCTACACCATGACCGCTGAACGATCCGTGCACCAACGCTCTCTTGAACCATATTGAACCCTCGGCCGCCGGAGATGGTATCCAAACATCAAGAGCGGTGCAGAATGGCGGTGGACTAGCTGTTCCAGTCGAGAGCGACTGAAGTTTATGAGCCAAGCAACCGCGTTGGTCTAAATGGGTATTGAACTGTTCGGTTCATAATGCCATATTTCGAGCATGGCTAGACCTAAAAAATTCAATCGGGAGACAGTTCTCGATAAAGCGATACCCGTTTTCTGGCGTTATGGACTCGCTGGAACGAATGTTCAGCAGCTAGAAGCTGCGACTGGGGTGAACAAATCCGGCCTCTATTCCGAGTTCGAGAATAAGGACGACATGTTCGTTGAAGCCCTAAGGCGATATCTTGAGACGGGGCCCGCTTTGCGCATCCTTGCGAAGACGCCACTTGGACTGGGCAACATAGAGCAATTTCTTTCGTTGGCGCCGGCCTTCTCTGGGAACTACGCCGGATGCCTTTCGGTTAATTCAACACGCGATATTGCCTTACTACCGGATGCTGCGGTTCGATTGATTTCAGATTTCAACGAAACGCGTATGGCTGCTATCCGCAACAACGTGGAAGCGGAGTTTCCCCAAGATCAAGTGAACGACGTCTGCGATCTGATCTGGACCTTCTTTTCTGGAATCTGCATCGACGCGAACCTTAACGCCGACGTCGAGGCTCACCGCAATCGTGTCCAAGCGTTTATGCGGCTTCTTCGAAGCAGCGCCTCCAGCAGTCGCACCGCGGCCTGACAGCGCGGATTTCTTGCGAGAATCGCCGCTCCACGGACCGCGCCCGCACGGGCCTGATTGGCGGGCCCTCGATCCTTGTGCCGCCATTCCACGGCACTTCCAACCTGCCTTCTCAAAAGACTTTGTGCGTCTCGCCTTCTCGCCCGTCTATGGGCCTGCTTCCCCCTTAACGCGTTGCGGGCAGCTGAAGGCCATGGTTCCATTGTACAATCTTCAATTGGCTTAGCCTGCCAGATTGCCTCGCACGGAACCCAAGCCTCCCCAGCGTGGAAGAAAAAGAACCAAACGGTTCAAAACCCCTTGACGGAGCAGGTAGCGGAGCTTAGTTTTGAACTGTTCGGTTCAAAACTGTTAGCTGTTAAGAGGCAGGAGTGCGTGAGATGCCGCGAAGTCTTTCAACACCTTTGAGCTTTTGGGTTTCCGCGGGCATTGTCGCGCACACCCTTTGGACGAGCGCGGCCCCTGCCATGGTCTATCCACTGTACGCTCATGAGTGGAATCTCACGCCTACGGTGACGACCGCGATCTTCGCAATCTACCCTATAGTGGTCGTCGCGATGCTGATCCTATTTGGCGACCTGTCCGATTTCATTGGAAGACGGACCACGATGCTGCTCGGTCTCGGGTCGTCCATCATCGGAGTGTTCCTCTTTGTGATCGCACCGAATGTTGCGGCGCTCTTCATCGGCCGCGTTTTCATGGGCATCGGCGTTGGGCTTTCGGCTGGACCTTCTACTGCGGTTCTCCAGGAATTCGCGGGCTCCGGTGGAGTAACAAGGGCTAGCTCGACCACGATCATTGCTCAGGCTATCGGCTTTTCCTGTGCACTCACCGTGGGCGGCTTCCTGGTGCAGTATGCCCCGCTTCCGAGTCGCCTCACTTTCATAGTCCTTTTTGTTCTACTGCTCGCACTTTTTGCGGTTAGCTGGTATCTGCCGGAAAACCGGCGCGCAAACACCGGCCGCTGGCACCCCAAAATTCCGGGCGTCCAGCCGGAAATCCGAACCGCCTTCATGGCTTCTTCCCTCGCCGTCATGACCGCTTATACCCATGGTGTCATCATCACCTCGCTTGGAGCCCAGATCGCCAAGGAACTCGTCCAGTCGTCGAATATATTCGTCAACGGATCCGTTCTCGCCCTTTTTGCGATTTCTTTAGGTATCGCAGGTCTGTTTGCTCGCCGTCTGACCGGAATCAAGGCTGTGGTCTGGGGTTCGGTGGCGTCGATCGTCGGGATGTTGTTTCTCTCGGCGGCGATTGCTCAACACACGCTCGTCTTCTTCATCCCCGCGACGTCCATTTCCGGCGTGGGCTACGCCTTGATGGTCTACGGCGGTCTCGCCATCATCAACCCGGTGACCCCGGAAAATGTTCGAGGTGGCGTTATGTCGGCCCTTTATCTGTTCGCCTATCTGTTTACCGGACTTCTGGCAGTCGCGCTGGGCAAAGTGGCCACCGAGCTCAGCATGGCGGTGGCCGCTCTAATCGGAGCCGCGGTCATGGTCGGACTGTGCGCGATTGTCATCGCCCTGGTCGTCAGACTTCCTCGGACCCCGGCTGTCCAGATCAAGTCCTTAAACTCTCAACGGGCCTGAATGTGACGGCCTTAGGCCGTGTCCCATCGGAAAACCTCATCCTGCTTTCCGTGAAACGTACGACCATATTGAACCATTTGGTTCAAAATATCTCGCAACTGAAGGAGAATGCTATGCCCCTCAAGATTCATCCAATCAACTACGGCAACATCACCATGGACTCGAGCGGTCTCGTGCTGTTTCGAAACCCCGGAGTTCTAACGACGATTCCCACCTTAGGGTTTTTGATCACCGGCGGTGAGGAGCCACTTCTCGTCGATACCGGATCGAGGAACTCAGAGCAGTATGCGGCCTTCGGCATGATTCACGAAAGAACCAAGCAGATGACCATCGAACATCATCTCGCCCAACATGGTTTGAATATGAAGGACATTCGTCACGTGATCCATACGCACGTGCATATCGATCATTCGGGTCAGGACTACCTCTTCCCGATGTCAACGACCGTTATGATGTCGCGGCGGGAACTCGAGTTCGCCGCTTCTGGTCTGATGGGTCCTGGTATGTACACGGCGATCGAGACGAAGCATCTTATCGACAGGCTGCATACCCGCGGCGCGCTTCGTCTGTTTGACGTCGATGGCACCTTCGAAGAGGAAATCATTCCGGGCGTCGCGGTACGCCTGTCGGGTGGGCATACGCCGGGTTCCATCTCAATTCTCGTCGAGACTGACGAGGGTCTGGCGAACATCGCAGGTGACATCGCCTACCATCTGGGAGACCAGTTGATCACCCCAATCCTAGATCAGGCAGCGCACGAGCCGACAATCACGGGCAACCACGCTATGTCCACGTTGCAGGAGAAGAAGGCAATCAAGCGTGCGCTGTCCGGCACTCGCTTCCTTTTTATTAGCCATGACTCCCCGGCTCTTATCAGTGGCGGCAAGGTTGTTGGTCGCTTCGACGGCGCAATCGATAACCCTAAGGCTGACGCCACAACGGCTGCCAACTACGACCTTCTGGCGCGCCCGCAGCTCGCCGACGAAATCGAGGCCGCGTGATAGAGCGCTGACTTGTCCGTTGCGCGCCTCTTAGAAAGGCGCGCGGCGGAGCCATTTCACGGAAATCTAGCTGGGTTTGACTTTGTCCTGCCTTGACTGGCCGGGGTCCTACGGTGGGAGGATCGTCGCGGCAAGCAGATTTCAGTACATTTATCTGCGGACTGGACGTCAAGATTCTGAGGGAAAGCACCTGCTTCGGACTCACTCAGGTTTCCGTCCGCAGTGATAAGGCCGGTAAGCCGACCGGGTCGTCCCATCGACCAGCGCCTAAACCACCCTGCAGCAAGAAGAACGATCAAGTATCTCTTTCGACTACACAAATGCGCCACCACTTGACAGCGCGGCGTTTGCATAATTGGATACAATTATGGAAACGTATACAGAAAAGACTCAAGTGCACGTCGCCGCTGAACAGATCAGAACCCTCATTCTTGACGGGACGTACCGCCCTGGTCAGCCCTTAAGACAGGAGGCGCTATCGGAGCGCCTGAAAGTCAGCCGCACACCCCTTCGGCATGCGCTTCAGTCTCTCGCCGAGGAGGGATTGGTCGAGACGGTTGGCTTCAAGGGAGCGCGTGTCGCCCGACCCGATCCGAACATGGTGCGCGATCTGTTTGATATGCGCCTGTTGCTGGAACCGCTGGCGCTCAAATCTGCCGTCGCGCACCACACCAAGCTAGATTTTGCCAGGGCAGAAATGGCGCTCGATGCCGCTGATACAGAAAGAGACCCTCACAGGCTCTCGCAGCGGAACTGGGAATTCCATCATGCGCTCTACCGGCCCTCGGACCGGCCAACGCTCATGAGGACCATCGAGCAGCTCAACAGAGCGTCCGCGTTCGCGGAGGCGATTGCAAAATCCATCGTTATCCGATCGGAGAAATCGGCTGCCGAACATCGTGAGCTGCTTGAGGCCTGTCGCAACGGGGATATGGACGGTGCCATTCTTCATCTGACGAAACATCTCCAGCTTGCGTATCACGACATTCAAAATTTGGAGTACTGATCGTGCCCATCATCAACAGGATCGCCGACATTCATGACGAGATGGTGACGTGGCGGCGCCATCTTCATGCTAACCCGGAACTGTCTTACCAGGAATTTCAAACAGCAAGCTTCGTGGCTCACAAGCTCCGCTCCTTTGGGATCGACGTCACGGAACGCGTTGGCGGAACTGGCGTCGTCGGCGTCCTCTACGGAGACCGGGGTGGCGAACGCTCCATCGGCTTGCGCGCCGACATGGATGCCCTCGCGATAGAGGAACGTAACGATTTTGCCCACCGTTCGGTGAACAAAGGCGTCATGCACGCATGCGGCCACGATGGGCATACAGCGATGCTTCTGGGTGCGGCCCGCTATCTTGCAGAGACCCGGAATTTTTCCGGCCGTGTGGTTTTCATCTTTCAACCGGCTGAGGAAATGGGAGGGGCAGATGGCGGCGCGGCGCGGATGATCCGTGAAGGGCTGTTCGAACGCTTTCCATGCGACGAGCTATATGGGTTGCACAACTGGCCGGGCATGGATGTCGGATGCTTTGCAGTAAAGGCGGGCCCCATGATGGCATCGGGCGACAGTTTCGAAATTGTGCTGTCGTCAAAGGGAATGCACGCAGCGCAACCTCACAAGGGAGTCGATGTCGTTCTAACAGCGGGGCACGTCCTTGTAGCGCTTCAGCAGGTTACTGCTCGAAACATCGACCCCCTTGACGCCCTTGTTGTGAGCGCCACGCAGATTCATGGTGGAGATGCCTACAATGTTTTGCCCAATACAGTTACCATTCGAGGCACGGTAAGGGCCTTCTCCCCCCAAGCACGTGCGGCAGCCGAGCCAGCAATCCACCGCATCGTGGAAGGTATTGCATCATCGACAGGCGCCGAGTGCGAGGTGTCCTATACCCAGCAATATCCAACGCTGGTCAATTCCGAAGCTGCGGCCCGGTCAGCCAAGGCCGCAGGGCTATCGGTATTCGCCAAAGTAGAAACAAACCCGTCGCAGACGATGATCGTCGAGGACTTCGCCTTCATGCTTGAAGATCGACCCGGATGCTATGGATGGATTGGAAATGGACCGGATCATGATGGCCGCATCCTCCACAGCGCGTGGTATGATTTCAATGACGAGGCGCTGCCATTGGGGGCCTCTTATTTCGCCACCATAGCCGAACAACAACTTCAATAAGGGCCTCCGCACCCGCCTTCCGGGAGCTTGCTCGACGGAATTTGCGCGATAGCCCCAACGGGCGCTCGATCAGAGATTGCCTCCGACAAATTCGAGAAAGAGGATCTTCATGCTAACAGTCGAAACCGGCACGCTGGAAATCGCGTATTTCGAACATGGTTCTCCGGAAGGCTGGCCTGTGGTGCTGAGCCATGGATTTCCATATGACATTCACGCTTATGACGAGGTTGCTCCTCGCCTGGCAGACGCAGGAGCGCGAGTGATCGTCCCTTACCTGCGCGGCTTTGGTCCAACGCGCTTCCTATCGCGCTCATCAATGCGCAGTGGTCAACAAGCCGCACTTGGAAAGGATGTCATCGACCTGCTGGATGCTCTTGGCATCGAAAAGGCGGTCTTGGCGGGTTACGACTGGGGCGGTCTTGCCTCTTGTGTCGCATCAGCGTTGTGGCCGGCTAGAGTGGCTGGACTGGTGTCCTATGCTGGCTACGATATCATCGATGTAAAGCGTCTTGGCCATGCCTATCAGCCCAGCCTCGAACAGGCAGTCTGGTATCAGCACCTATTCCAGCATGAGCGCGGTAGGGAATGCCTGTCTCTCCACCGCCGCGATTTGTGCAAGATACTCTGGAAGCAGTGGTCGCCGACATGGGCTTTCGACGACGAAACGTTCGAAAGGACCGCAGCTTCGTTCGACAACCCTGATTTCGTTGATGTGGTCATCCACTCCTACCGTTTCGATTTCGGAACTGAACCGGGTGACCCAGCGCTTGTTGACCTGGAAACACGACTAGCCAGCAAACCACCCATCACCGTTCCTTCGATCACCATTGACGGGACGCAAGACCCGTTGAAACCCCGCGGAACGGCGGATCATGCCCCCATGTTCACAGCTCGTCACGAGCACCGGGTCGTTGAGTGTGGGCACAATTTACCTTGGGAGGCACCACAGCAGTTTGCCGACGCTGTCATCACGGTTCACGGTTGGGGGGTTGACGTCAGGTCGACGGATTTTGACCCGCCCAGCGAGCGAGGCGGGCCTTCAGGCATCTTTTGAGCCAGCGTCAACCGAGACAGATGCGAACGGGTTGCATGGTCAGCCCCCCGAACGCTCCCGTTGCGCGATAAAAGTCTCAGGCGTGCCGTCCTCGCTGTTGACGAAGACGATATCATTCGGCTCGCGGCGTGGTGTGTCAACGGACAGAAATACGACCGGCTCCTCAATGATCTTCGGCAACGCATGAACGGTGCCCTTTTCGAAGAAGAGCAAATCTCCCGGTTTGAATTCCGCCTCAGTTGAAGGATCTTCCATCCAGAAGGTCCCCCGGCCGGAGAGCACGTAGAGATACTCGTCACAGCCACGGTGAAAATGCGGGGGCGTTCCTCTGTAGACACGGAATACGCGTGAACTCGCCGCGGCTGTGTCGGTCAGATACTCGTCTATCAGGAGCGTATCGGCCGTCTGCGGGAATTTCGCGATGATCGATGCCAGATCGAAACGGGCCGAGCGCGCGTTTGTCGTCGTGGTCATGGCAAACTCCTTACGCGGCCAGTTCGGATGCGCCAGCATAGCGCGGAGCCGGATGAACGTTTGAAAGGTGCGGCAACATAACCTGACGCGCGGCCTCATATGCCTCCCATTCCGCACCGTCCTGGAGCGAAGGAATTGTCACCTTTTCCTGGCGGTCGAGGCCGAGAAGGGCGGAATCAACCAGATCCGCAGTGCTCATCAGCCACTCGCTCGGAAGGTTGCTGACGCCGACGCCCGCAATATCCCAAAATTCGGTCGATGTGGCGCCCGGCAATACCGCCTGAGCATGGATGCCCTTGGAGGAAAGCTCATGCTGCAGCGACTGGGTGAAGGCCAGCATATATGCCTTGGTGCCGCCATAGACGCCGTTGAGTAGCTCCGGAGCGATCGCCACGATGGACGCGATATTGATGATCGTGCCGCCACCTCGCTTGACCATGCCAGGCACGACCGCATAAGTCAGCCGCGTTGGGGCTGTGACGTTGGTGGCAATCATTTCGGCCATTTTGCCGATGTCGCTTTCTAGAAGCGTGCCGGCACCACCGAAACCGGCATTGTTGACAAGAACAGAAATGCTCTCGTCGCCTGAGAAGCGCGCCTCGAGCGCAGCGAGATCAGCGTCCTTGGTAAGATCGGCGGTCAAAACAGTTACCCTTACATCGTGAGACTTGCGGATACGCTCGGCGACGGCCTCCAGCTTTTGCTTGTTTCGCGCGACTAGGATGACGTCGTATCCACGCCTCGCCAGCCGCTCCGCATAGGTCGCGCCGATACCAGAAGATGCGCCAGTGATGATGGCGGTCGTGCTTTCAGTGCTCATGTTTAAACTCCTTTCAGGGGCGATAAGAAATGTCACCGGAAAGCTAGAGCGGACGCAGTTCTTGATATTTGACGATACATTCATTGCTCGTAAGGCGCAGATGGACCGCCTTGGCGAGCACAATCATCGAATTGATCGTCAAGCAGGGTTCCCACTTTTAGGCACACCCGCATCATCCGGGCGCCCGTGAGCCATATTGTTGTCGTCGTCAAAGTTGCATCGCTCGGAGATATTCCTGTCAGCCCAAGGAGATATTGCATTGCCTCAGAATTCGCGGTCTCCCGGTTCGATTGGGCTGATTCAACCTATCGAAAATAGTGACTAACATCCTTGGCAGCGGCACCCCATCCAAAGGTTTGGGGTCGCGCCAACCTGAGTTCAATCGCCAAATCAAGGTGCATTCGGCAAGGTGAGATCATTGAGCTTAACCAAGGAGTTAACGAGATGATCGCTGCCGCAAACATATCTTGGACAATCAATGCCGACGCCGTGCGCCCCGGCATCGCCACCGGTGTTCACCCATCGGCTGTGGATGCCGACATCGCCAAGATGCCCGCCTTCTTCCCAGATGCGAGCACCGAAGTTGTTCGTGGCGGGCTCGCCCCGTGGCAGTACAAGAAGGTGTTGAAGTTCATCGAAGAGAATCTTTCTGAAACGATCCGGATCGAGGAACTCGCGGGTCTTGCCCGCTTGAGCTGCAGTCACTTTTCTCGTGCTTTTCGGGCAACGGCCGGCCAGTCGCCTTACGACTATGTTCTCGGTCGCCGGATGGCTTTCGCTAAGCAATTAATGGCGCAGACAGACGCTTCCCTCAGCCAGATTGCCCTGGATTGCGGAATGTCGGATCAAGCTCATCTTTGCAAGGTTTTTCGCCGCACCTTCGGGACGACGCCAAACGCATGGCGAAAGCCTCAGCGGGCGGAAGCGAACCACACCCTTCACTGAAACATATCGACAGCCGTCGCTGCCGGCGTGTCCGCGGCGACGCTTGGTCTCACGGCTGAACGACCGACAAACCTGTAATCGCCTATGCCGGCGCTTACAGGTTTTTTGTTATAGATGGGCGTGGTCTACAGGTACTTGTTCTCGACCCAAGGACTGGAGCTAGGGGCGCGCTGCCTCTCAGGCGCCCTCAAGGCAGCGAATGAGATCATCGGCGAGTATTGGTTTTTGAAGGAGCTCCCTGGCTCCGCTCGTTATAGCGCGTTGCCGCAACATGTCGTCCCGTAATGCTGTCATCATGACGACCGGAATTCGGGGATGCTGGGCGCGAACAACATTTTGCAGATCAAGACCACTCATGCCAGGCATATTGATGTCGGTTAAGAGGACATCAACGCGCTCCATGTCGGGAGATTCCAAAAACGCCTCTCCAGATCCAAAGGCAAGGACATCGTAACCCATTGCCTCGAGGAACCCGGACGTGGCCTCAAGCAGCGCCTCGTCGTCATCAACGATAGCAATGGTTTTTTTGCCGAGGTACACCGGCGCCGTCCTTTCCGCAACACGTTCAGTCATAGCTGTAAATAGCCCGTCGGTGGCCTCGCGATAGTTATACGATCGTATGGCCATATGCCGAAACGATCATAAACAGGCCCGACCAGCAGGCTAAAGGTACGAATGTCTCTGGTGAGATTTGGTTGCGTCAGCCGGCTCTCAGCAGCTCCGCCTTACGGACCAGGTCTGCGACCGAGCCCGACTTCATCTTGCGCATGACGTTGCCGCGGTGGATTTTGACGGTGATTTCGCTCAGTTGCAGCTCATGGGCGATTTGTTTGTTTAGTAGACCTCGCACAACGGCATTCATGACCTGAGTCTCGCGCGGCGTGAGTGTGGCGGCAAGCTCGGCTATTTCCACCGTTGCGGTCCATTGCGAACGTTGCTCGCGGTCTTTCTCGATCGCAACAGTCACGGCATCAATGATATCCTGATCCCGGAATGGCTTCTGCAGAAAATCAAGCGCTCCCGCTTTCATCGCTCGGACAGTCATCGGGACGTCCCCATACCCGGTCATGAAAATGATCGGCTTCCGATTACCGGCTGCCGCGAGTTTGGTCTGTAACTCCAGACCGCTGAGCCCGGGCAGCCGCACATCGAGAACCAAGCATCCGGGGCGATCGGGCACGGCCGCGGCCAAAAGTTCGGCGGTAGAGCCAAACCCGACCGAAGCGATCCCAACGGACCTGAGGATTTCGCCGACGCTTTCCCGCATCCCTTCGTCGTCGTCAACGATGGTAACAAGGGGTGTTGCGTCGGTCATGCGTTCTCTCCAGGCAAACTCGGCTTGCGGATATATGAAACGTCGTCGTCAAATCTTCCTACAGAGCTTCAGCCTTACGCGCCATAGACAGAACGCCTACTCCACGCGGTATTTGCTCCTTAGAGGTGCAGACAGGTCCGCGAAGTGCTAACAGAAATCTCGCCAGACCCGATCAATCATTTTAGCGACACATTTCATGGCCGATGTCCTGCCGACCGAGACCTCCACCTTCCGTTCGACAGGTGGAGGAACAACCAAACCGATCGCGGTAACCTCGCGAATTCTCGTGTCGAGCCTCATCGGGACATCAGTCGAATTCTACGATTTCTACATCTATGCGACTGCCGCAAGCTTGATATTCGGGCCACTCTTCTTTCCGGCTTCCGTCTCATCGCTGGAGCTGATCGGAGCCTATGCAAGCTTTGGCATCGCGTTCATGGCGAGGCCGATCGGAGGCGTTGTCTTCGGGCATTTTGGAGATCGGGTGGGTCGCAAGGCCACCCTCGTAGCGTCGCTATTATTGATGGGCCTCTCAACAGCTGCGATCGGCCTTCTTCCAAGCTACGCGGTCGCGGGTTGGCTAGCCCCCGCCCTCCTCTGTCTGTTGCGTTTCGGCCAAGGCTTGGCGCTCGGGGGAGAGTGGACAGGCGCTGTCCTGCTGGCGCTGGAAAATGCTCCTCCTGGATGGCGGGCCCGTTTTGCGATGTTCGCGCCGCTCGGTGCACCGATCGGCTTCCTCTTGGCAAATGGACTATTCCTGTTGCTGACGGTTTCGCTGACCCCGGCGGAGTTCGCCAGCTGGGGATGGCGCATTCCCTTCCTCGTCAGCCTTCCGCTTGTAGGCTTTGGCCTCTGGCTGCGCTTCAACCTGGTCGAAACCCCCGAATTCACCGAGGCGGTCGCTGAGACGAAGCCCGCACGCGTTCCCCTTGTTGAGGTCGTGCGCGATCATTCCTCCCAGCTTATCATCGGCGCTTTCGGTGTCGTCGCATGCTTCTCTCTTTACTACGTTGTGACCGCGTTTGCGCTCGGCTACGGCACGACAAGCCTCGGCTATACAAGAGCTGAATTTCTTGGAGTGCAGCTGATTGCCATCTTGTTCATGGCAGGCTCGATTATCATCGCGAGCTGGCTTGCCGATCGGCTGAGCCACGAACGAGTATTGATCTGGGGATGCGTCGGGACAATCCTGTCAGGCATCGCCATATCGCCGATGATGAGCAGTGGCTCGCTGTCGACGATCTTCCTCTACCTGGCTCTTTCTCTCTGTGCCATGGGCTTCGTCAACGGACCGCTCGGCGCCTGGCTGCCGAGCTTGTTTCCCGCCCGTGTCCGATATTCCGGCACGTCGCTGGCCTTCAACATTGGCGGTATCGTGGGTGGCGCCTTTTCTCCTGTGATCGCTCAGACGCTTGCCTCCACCAGCGGCCTCCTCGCAGTCGGTTTCTACCTGGCGATCACCGGCGGACTGAGCCTTGTCGCATTCGATGCGAGCGCGCGCGCCCGAACCATGCATGCGCTCACGCAAAGTGAGAAGCGCTATCGCGCTATTTTCGAGCAGAACCATGTTTCCCTTTGTGAACTCGACCTATCAAGGCTGCGTGAGAAACTCGATGAGATAGCTCTGGCCGATGGTGGCAGTGTCAGAGATTTCTTTGAACGTCATCCGGGCTCTGCCGACGAATGCGCGGATCTCATACACTTTGTTGACGTCAACGACGCCACGGTGAAGCTATTTGCTTGCAGCTCGGCAGAAGAGCTCCTCGGTCCGATGCGCCGGTTTCTACCGACCAATGCGGACACGTTTCTTTCGTTGATATTCGCGGTGGAGGATAGCGCTGAACGTTATGAGAAGGAGTTACATCTGCTGACCCGTCAGGGCAAACCGGTTACGGTTCTGTTTATTGCAGCACTGACGACGGATCGGGACGCTCTTGACCGTGTCGCTTGCGCGATGATCGATGTGACTGAGCGTGAGCAAGCGAAGGAGGCACTCCTTGCGGCCCAAGTGCAGCTTGCCCGTGCCGGTCGGGTGGCAACCGTGGGGGCGGTCTCCGCCACTATTGCTCACGAGGTCAACCAGCCGATTGGTGCCGCGGTCATGTTCGCACAGGCTTGCATCCGCTGGCTGAAGTCTGAAACGCCAGACATACGGGCAGCGCACAACGCGGCCGAGAAGGTGGTACAGCATAGCATGCGTGCCAGCCAAATCATTCAGCGCACGCGCGAACAGATCAAGGGAAACCAGCCCAGACCTGAGCTTGTCGATCTCAAGGAGCTCGTCCTGGAGGTCATCGGACTGCTGGAGCGAGAGGTCGTTTCCTCCGCGACACGCATCAAATCCATCTTTGCGGAGCTCGACCACGTGGTTCTTGCCAATCGGGTAGAAATGCAGCAGGTGGTCGCAAATCTCGTCACGAACGCCATCCACGCGATGACCGAGACCTCGTTGGAGAGGCGGGAAGTCAAGTTGGTTACCGATCAAGTTTCAGACGAAACCATAAGGCTGACGGTCCGCGACAACGGGACCGGAATTCGACCGGAAAACCTGGCGAAGCTGTTCGACCCATTCTTCACAACAAAATCCGAAGGCATGGGCGTTGGCCTTTCGATCTGCAAGACGATCGTTGACGCACACGGCGGCTCGCTGACCGCTCGCAACCATCCCGATGGCGGTGCCATATTCGAGATGATCTTGCCTCAGGCAGCGACGCCCAGCCATGGCGCCGCCAGCATACCCGCCGTATAGTTGACTTGCCCGCCAAATCAGCGGCGATGGAGGCCATCATCGCCGCTGATGGCATGTCGAAACCAATCGAACCTTTTATTTGTTCAACAGAACCGGTCCGCCGTAGATCTTGATGCGAAGCAGCTTGTAGGGCTTCTTGCGCATGTCGACGCCTTGATGGAAACCAGCCTGCTTGTCGAGTTGGTTGGCGGTAAGATAGAGATAGCCATCGGCCGCAATCGACAGGGTGTCCGGCCATTGAATCTCAGGGGAATGGACGAGCGTCGACCACTTGCCCTTGTCGAGGACGCGGATACTGTCGTGCTCGTAGTCACCGCCATAGACACGGCCCTTGTCATCCGTTTCTAGCCCATCGGAAGCACCTTTTAAGCCAAGATCCTTGACCTTGGCGGCAAGCTGCTTTTCGCTGACGTTCTGATCGAGAAGTGCCGCCGTGGGTACCGAATAGAGATGCCGGCCAGATACCGCCGAGTAATAGAGCGTCTCGCCGTCCGGAGAGATGGCAATCCCATCGCTGGCGATCTGAATCTTGGACGGTTTTCCGTCCTTCGGACGGTTCATGAACTTGTGGCCGTCGATGACAGCGATGAAATCCTTGTCAGCCGACGTACTCGGGTCGCCCGTCAGGCGACGGAAGGCCTTTCCAGATGCAAGATCGACAACGATGATGCCTCCTGGACCGGTCAGAGAGCTGTCGGTCACATAGGCGACACCCTCCGAACCCTTGGTCAGATCGAAACGGATATCGTTCACATAAGTCGACTTCAGAATAACGTCTGCTGGGAAGACGATCGTCTTCACTACCTTGTTGGTCGCGAGGTCGACGCCGACCAGCTTGGCACCCCCTTGAAGCGGCGGCTTGAAACCGGGTGCCGCGGTGTCAAGAATCCACAATCGGTTGGCCGGATCGGCGACAACGCTCTGTACGCTGATGAGGCTCTTGGCCGGATTGGCCGGGTCCGCTTTATTGATTTCTGCATCGGGGTAGGCAACTGCCTTGCCATTGATCAATTCCGCCACGGTGAACGGAACGTCGTCGCCCCATCGTGGGTAGTTGATGAAGATGCGGCCGTCACGCGTGACAGTCACTCCCGTCGGCATTGCATCATTAAACGTGGCAACGGTCTCAAGCTTCGGCGGCTTGTCTTCCGCAGAAGACTCGCTGGCGTGGAATGCCAGCATTAGGCCAGTGGTGGCCAGCAACAACAGCGTTTTCTTTATCATTAAGATCTCCATAGAGCACAGCCCATCGATCCCGGCCGGGCGGAGAGCCGCTGAGCCAGAGGGGCAAGTTTCGAGACAGTTGCACGGACAAGGCCGGTGCAATGTTTACTTTCAATAAGAGGTAGGTTTCACGCGATAGCGCCGCCGCCATCGACGCGGACATTCGAGCCGGTCGCAAACGGCGTAGCCATGAGGAAAAGCACCGCATTGGCAATGTCGGTCGACTTCCCCACTGTCTTTGCCGGCAGGTTGGCGGTGACCTTGGCGAACATTGCGTCTTTCGCGTCCTGATCCATTTTCGACCAGAGCGGCGTATCGATCAGGCCTGGCGACACCGTGTTCACCCGGACGGGGGAAAGTTCCAGTGCAAGGCCCCGCGCCAAGCCCTCGAGCGCGGCATTGATGGCGCCCTGCAGCACCGAGGTGCCTGACGGCCGTTCACTCAGGAAGCCCGAGATGAGTGTCAAACTCCCACGTTCGCTGAAACGGGCAAATCGAGCAACGCGATAGGCGCCCCAGAATTTGCTCTCCATCGCCTGCTGCGCTTCGGCAAGCGCAAGCTTGCGCACAGGTCCCGTGGGCGTCTGTGCCGCTGACACAACGATATGGTCGAAAGGATCGTTTGCGCCGAAAAACGCTTCGAGCGCGTTTTCGTCCGCTGTATCGAGAACTGCGGATCGAGCCTGAGGTCCCAACAACTTCAACGCCTCATCAAGCTTGGGACGTGACCGCGAGGCGATCGTGACAGCAGCACCGACGGCGATGGCCGCTTCTCCCACGGCCAAGCCGATGCCCGAACTGCCGCCAACAACGAGAACGCGGCTGTTTGCTAGAGATGTCATGATATTACCCTTCCTGCCTCACTCAGTCGCGAGCTCGGCAATATCTGGTTTCAGAGGAGTTGCTGAAGACGTTGCAGGTGCAACGGTTCCGCAAGAAGCTCATTGAGACGAGCCTCCAGCGATCGGAACGGGGCCGCCTGCGCATGAGCTTCGAGAGCGGAGCCATCGCGCCAGCTTTCCAGCATCACAGCTGAATCAGGGTCGTCGCGGTCCACGGTAAGATCGTAGAGCAGGCAGCCATCCTCCTTTCGCACCTCCGGCACGATTGCCTTCAATGCATCAAAGAGCGCAGACCGCTGCTCCGGCTTCGCCTTTAACCTTGCAACGAGGTGAATAACCTCCGACGCATTCTCGTCCATTGTCCTGTCCTTCTTTAAGTGACCATCACCCGAAGATCGGGCGGCAAGATAATCACTCTTCCGCCCTCTGGGTCTTCGATTGGCTCAGAAACCTTCGAGCACGAGCTTGCCTTTGGTCTTTCCACTTTCGATCGCGGCATGGGCTTTTTTCAAGTTCGCTGCGTTTATGGGAGAAATCGTCTCAGTTACGGTTGTATAGATCTTCCCCTCGTCGATCAGCCTGGCGACTTCATTCAGCAGCTTGCCCTGTTCGGCAATGTCGGCGGTCTCGAAGATCGAACGCGTGAACATCAGCTCCCAGTGGATCGATGCAGCCTTGCGCTTGAAGCCAAGGACATCGAGGCTTTCCGGGTCGTCGATCAGCCCGAAGCGGCCCTGCGGCGCGATGAGCTCGATAATCTCCTTCACATGACGATGGGTCTCGGTCGTGGAGAAGACGAAGGCCGGCGCGCCAATCCCGAGGGCGGCAACCTGTTCGGCAAGCGGCTTGGAATGGTCGATGACGTGGTGCGCGCCAAGGCTCTTGACCCATTCTTGCGTTTCCGGACGCGACGCCGTGGCAATGACCGTTACATTGGTAAGCGCTCGTACGAGCTGAATTGCGATCGAGCCGACGCCACCCGCACCGCCGATAATGACGATCGCGTTTGCCGCACCTGGCACGGGCTTGCGGATATCCAGCCGGTCAAACAGCATTTCCCAGGCGGTAATCGCCGTCAGCGGCAAGGCCGCAGCTTCCGCATTGGAGAGGGTCTTCGGTTTGTTTCCAACGATACGCTCGTCAACCAGATGAAACTGGCTGTTGGCGCCGGGACGGATCAGGGAGCCGGCATAAAACACCTCATCGCCTACCTTGAAGCCTTTCACGTCAGGCCCGGCTTCGACCACCTTGCCGACGGCATCCCAGCCGAGAACCTTCCATTGACCCGCTTCCGGATTGGCGTTTTTGCGAACTTTCGTATCGACCGGATTGACCGAAATCGCCTCGACCTCGACGAGAATGTCGTGGCCTGCCGGCACGGGACGGGGAAGTTCGATATCCTGCAAGGCGTCTTCGCGGTCAATGGCGCCCGCTGTTTTGTAACCGATCGCTTTCATGATTTGCTCCTTTGATGAGTGAGTGATTGCTGATTGATATGGATCCAAAATGGTCTATATTCGTAGGAGCGCAATACGCACAAAGAACGCACGTAGTATCAAAAAGGATACTGTTATGGCAAAAGCCAGACACTCCCGTTTCGATTGTTCTCCCGGCTGCTCGGTCGAGGCGGCCATCGGCCTCATCGATGGAAAATGGAAGTCGGTGGTCCTTTTCCACCTCCTGTCGGGCACATTGAGGTTCAACGAGCTCCGCAAGCATATCGTCAATGTGACGCCACGCATGCTGACCAATCAGTTGCGTGAACTGGAGGACGACGGCCTGATTGAGCGGAAGGTTTATGCGCAGGTCCCGCCGAAGGTCGAATACAGCCTTTCGGAACTCGGCCGCAGCATGGAGCCGATCCTGCTCGCACTCAAATATTGGGGCGATGCCAATATTAGCCTCTATGGTAAACCCCGCGGCGTTGATCCGCGAGAGGCGAAAGTCGCGGAGCGTGGCGAAGCCCACGCCTGAGAACTCTATGATCCAGCTTGTCCGTCAATTACGGACCTAATGCGGAAGTCGATATGCGACGCGTTGGTTTCATTATGGAAGATGGCTTCCAGGTCATGGGCATGGCCGCTCTGACTGCCTTCGAATTCGCCAATGATGCGCTCGGCGAGGAGATGTACCGCCTGACGGTCATGTCCGAAAAGGGTGGTACGGTCCGCTCATCACTCGGCATCCGTATCGAGACCGAACCGCTCGGCGATTTTCCCGATACGCTGATGGTGGTTGGAGAGCTCGTTCCCAAGCCTGCGTCGGCAAAACTGCTTGCCTATATCCGCGATGCCGCGATCCAGTCGCGACGCGTCGCTGGTGTCTGTACCGGAGCCTTCCTTTTGGCCGAAGCCGGCTTATTGGATGGTCGCACCGCGACCACACACTGGGCCCATGCCCGGACGTTGCGCGAGCGGTATCCGGCAATCGCAGTCGACGACGACAGGATCTTTGTCCATGACGACAACATCTGGACCTCTGCCGGCATGAGTGCGGCCATAGACCTGACGCTCGCCATGATCGAGGACGATCATGGTGCCGAACTCTCCCGCCTTATCGCCCGCAAGATGGTCGTCTATCACCGCAGGCCCGGCGGTCAATCACAGTTTTCCGCCTTGCTCGAACTTGAGCCCCGTTCGGATCGGGTCCGCCGGGCCCTTGTCTATGCCAAGGAGAACCTTCGCAATCCCCTGACCGTGGAGGAACTCGCTGAAGCCGCAAGCCTCAGCCCGCGCCAGTTCAGCCGTCTGTTTCGTGACGAAACCGGGCAATCGCCGGCAAAGGCAGTCGAGCGGCTGCGGCTGGAGGCAGCCAAGGCCATGCTGGAAGACGGTCGCCACCCGATTGATATTGTGGCAAGGGATACAGGTTTCGCGGATCGGAACCGCATGCGCCGCGCGTTCTTGCGCTCTTTCGGCCAGCCGCCGCAAAGCCTTCGGCGCAGCTTGCGGCTGATCGAAGGCGAACGTGCCGAGGAATTTGCCGCTTGAAGTTCCTCGAATTGTCCGATCCGATCACACGATGGGCCTAGCCTGCCAATAGCGATCTGTCGTGACCATCGATAGCACGAAGTTACAAGCTTGACGCTCTCCTGCCGCGCATCATCGCAGCGCTTGAAGGAGATCAACCATGTCAGCAATTTCAACACTTTCAGACAACGAAGTAACACCCCATGTAGCAGACGTCTTTGCCTCGACAAAGGCAGCGATGGGCAAGGTTCCTAATCTCTATCGCGTTCTTGCCCATGCACCGGCGGCACTCGACGTCTATACAGGGAGCAAGGGATTTCTGCGCGACGGCGTCCTTCCCCCCGCGGCGCAGGAGCAAATCGCCGTCGCCATCGCAACCGCTAACGGGTGTGACTATTGCCTCGCCGCACATACCGGCGGAGCACGCGCGGCTGGGGTCAGTGCCGAAGACCGGGCCAACGCTCAAAAGGGACGCGCGTCCGACCCGAAGATCCAGGCCATTCTCGAGCTTGCTCTCGCAATCAATGCCACGCATGGGCAGGGAGCGGCTACAGCCCTTGAGGCAGCCAGAGCTTATGGTCTGACCGACGCGGAAATCCTCGAGACGATCGCTCACGTCGCGGTCAACATCCTCACCAACAGCGTCAATAACACGGTCGGCACGGTCCTCGATTTTCCGAAGGTCGAGCGCGCCGCTTGACACCGGCCTATCCCGATCATGTGAAGCTGATGTCCTGAAATGACGTTTAGTTGTCATTTCAGACACTGCTGCGCTGAGCCATGATCATCCCATCGAAGCACCGCTTCTACCGCAAACCCACAATCCAAGGAGAGCTTTCATGCAACTTAAGAACAATACGATTTTCATCACGGGCGGCACATCCGGCATTGGCCGCGCATTGGCGGAATCTTTTCACAGACTCGGCAACAAGGTCATCATCGCCGGCCGCCGCAAGGCTCTGCTCGATGAGGTGACCGCTGCTAATCCGGGCATGGATGGCATCGAACTCGACATCGCCGATCCCGCAGATATCGAGCGCGTCGCAGCCCGTCTGATCCGCGACTATCCCGCGCTCAATGTCCTCGTCAACAATGCCGGCATCATGCCTTTCGACGACGCGGGCGCAAAGATCGATGACGCGCAATCGCGCCGGATCATCAACACCAATCTGCTTGGCCCGATCCGTCTGACGTCGGCGCTTATCGACCATCTTAAGGCTCAGCCAAGGGCTACGATCATCCACAACACGTCGGTCCTCGCCTATCTGCCGCTTGCCTCCACCGCAGTCTATTCCGCCACCAAGGCGGCACTGCATTCCTATGCTCTGTCGCAGCGTTTCCAGCTGCGCGGCACCAATGTCAGCGTCCAGGAAATCGCGCCGCCATGGGTCGACACCGATCTGATCAAGAAGAGCGGCGATCCGCGCGCAATGCCGCTGGACATCTTCATCGAGAAGACGATGAAGGGTCTCGGTACCGAGGCCGAGGAGATCTATGTCGAGGAGATCAAGGCCATCCGCGACAATCCCGGCAGCGGGGAGCACGCGCTCTTCAACGCCTTCAACGAATCTCTGGTCGCAAATCCGATCCCCGTCTGACACGACAGGCCGAGGCCCGGTTGCCGACAAGGCGGCCGGGCATTCGGCTGGAGGTTACCATGCTGCAGAAACATGATTTGAAATCAGCCATTCCCATTAACGGCGGGGATCTCGGACGGCCCGAGCCGTCCATGCTACCGGCATGGTTCCTGGCGCTCGGGACCTTCGCGATCGGTACCGAAGGGTTCATGATCGCGCCATTGTTGCCGACCATCTCGGCCGATCTCGGCATGAGCCTGTCGGCAACCGCCATGCTGGTTGTCGTCTTTACCCTGGTACTGGCGCTCAGCTCGCCGATCGCAACGGTCATCACCGGTGGCTTGCGTCGGCGGGACACGTTGTTGCTTGCCATGATGCTCTTCACGGGCGGCAATCTGATCGCGGCCTTTGCGCCAGGGTTCGCCACGTTGATACTGGCACGCATCCTGATGGCGGTTGCCGCCGGTCTCTATGCGCCGAACGCCAACGCGCTTGCCGGAATGATCGTGCCGGCTGAGAAAAGAGGACGCGCACTTGCCATCGTCAGCGGCGGTATGACCATCGCGATCGCACTTGGCCTACCGCTCGGCTCGATCATCGGCCATGCATTTGGCTGGCGCTCGACATTTCTCATGGTCGCCGCCATGGGGGCTGCCGGGATTATCGGCATCCTTGCAGGTGTCGGACGCAACGCGGGGGCCCATATGATCATCGCGAGCCTTTCCGAGCGTATTGGCGTGATCCGTCAGGCACCCGTGTTAAAACTGCTGTCGGTGACGCTGTTCTGGTCGATGGGCGCCTATACGGCCTATCCCTATATCGCCCCCTACCTCTCGCAGACGCTTGGGTTTGCCGACAGGGGCATTGCGGCGACCGTCACGCTGTGGGGCGTATTCGCGGCGCTCGGCGTCTTCACCGGCGGCGCACTGAACGATCGGTTCGGCTCGCTCAAGGTCGCGAAGCTCTCGCTTATCGCGCTGGCCCTCTCTTTCGCCGCTTTGGCTGCGGCCACAATATTCCCTGGCACGGGTGCCGTTTTGCTGGCACTTCTCGCCGTCGCCGGCTGGGGATTCAGTGTCTGGTCCTTCTTTCCCGCGCAGATGGCGCGACTGATCGTTGTCGGAGGACAGAGCCACGCCTCGGTCGCACTCTCTCTCAACACATCCACCATGTATCTCGGCTTTTCCATCGGCAGCGCGATCGGCGCCGGGATCATCGCGATTGGCAATGTCTGGATGATCGGTGCGGCAGCTGCTTCGATGGAAATCGTTGCCTTGGCTCTCGACGAGATCTGGAGACGAAGACAAACCTGACGGGAACGACGCGAAACCAGGATCAGAGACGGCGCCGCCGCAGATGCCTGTGGTGGCGCCATCAGGGAAGAGACCGCAAAGGCTCGCATATCCGCTGGGATTTACGTGAAATCTGTCCACGCGGCCGAGAGCCGTTGGCCCTCGACTTGGTTCAGCCTCTCGGACAGCGCGCTCGTGATATAGGTATAAGCATCGCTACCTAGAACCAGCCGTAGAGCGTCCGTGGGATTGTCGGTCGCTTGGATGATAGCGGCGGCAATCTTTTTAGGGTCGCCTATGGGGTTGCGAGCAGGATCTCGCAGAGCCGATCCGAGAGAGGCGATGGGAGTTTGCTCATATCCCGGAGGCGTGTTGGTCAGATGCTCGGCTGCAGCGCCGCGGAAAGATGTTCGCGCCGCGCCAGGTTCTACGATCAGTACGCGGAGCCCAAAATAGCCGATCTCCTTCGAAAGCGATTCAAAATAGCCTTCGAGCCCCCATTTACTCGCATGATACGCGGATGCCCCGGGATGTGTGGCCTGGCCCCCGTAACTCGAAATCCCAATGATGGTCCCCTTCCCTCGTGCGCGCATATGCGGAAGCGCATACTTGGTGAGAAGCATGGGGGCGACCAGATTGACCTCGAGTTGCCGTCGCAATTGCTCTTCCTCTATGCCTTCGGCGGCACCAAAGAGGCCGTAGCCGGCGTTATTGACGAGAACGTCAATCCCGCCGAACCGCTCAGCGGCGGCTTCGACGACAGCGACAAATCTCGGCGCATCATCGGCAAGGTCCAGCCGTTCAACCGCAAGGGCATCAGGATATTTTGCAATCAGCTGCTGCAGGTCGGGCTTGCTGCGGGCAGTGCCGAATACAGAGTGCCCGGCGGCAAGGAGCTGCTCGGCCAGTTCACGCCCCAGCCCACGGCCAATTCCAGTTATGAACCAGACTTTATGCATTTCAGAGGTCCTCACATTAGTAATGGCCTCTCAAATAGCGAGCGAATTTACGAAGCAGAATTGCACAAGCTTGGATGGACTGTTAGCTAATTGGCCATGAATGAAAAGCCGACCTTCGCTGAACTGGGCGCATTTTTGGCTGCTGCGCGCCATCGCAACTTTCGTAAAGCAGCCGAGGAACTTGGCATTGCGCCATCGACACTTAGCCATTTCATCCGACGGCTTGAGGAGCGTCTTGAGACGCGTCTTCTCCACAGAAGCACACGAAGCGTGTCGCTCACATCAGCCGGCGAAGCGTTCGCGAACCGGCTGT
The DNA here is from genome assembly GCF_003287875.1 of Martinezella tropici. Taxonomy (GTDB): domain Bacteria; phylum Pseudomonadota; class Alphaproteobacteria; order Rhizobiales; family Rhizobiaceae; genus Rhizobium; species Rhizobium tropici_C. Next base: position 94,824 of record NZ_QMKK01000056.1, on the reverse strand, counting down.
CTCCGCTAATTCATGATCTGGATGAGGCATTAGTGGAGGCGGCAAATACCAAGGACAGCCCACGGGGCCCACTGCGCGTGTTGGCGTCTGATGTCGTGGCAGCCCTGCTGATGGAGACCGTGGTACCGACGTTTTTCAGTGAGTATCCGCACGTACAGCTTGAACTTGTTGCGAACTCCGCTTTTGTTGACATCGTTGCGGAGGGGTTCGATGCAGCCTTTCGGTTGGGCGATGATATTCCTAAGGACATGATCGCTCTTAAGTTCGGGGCGAAGTCACGCATGAAGGTGGTTGGATCGCCAGCTTACTTGAAAGGCCGCCAGCTTCCCGCCTCTCCGGAGGAACTGGATGTCTTAGACTGTGTTCGATCCAGACCGGCGACCGGTGTTCCCTATCGCTGGGAATTCGAGAAGGGAGGCAAGAAGATTTCTGTCGATCCCGTAGGCGCATTTACTGTCAATCGATCGGAGCTTGCTCTCCAGGCCGCACTGCGCGGCTTAGGGGTTTCCTACGTTCCGGAGAGACTGTGCCGAACTCATCTCGAGACCGGCGCCTTGGTGTCGTTGTTGGACGACTGGTCCTCGACATATGAAGGTCTGTGCCTCTACTATCCGGGCCACCGGCTCGTCCCGCCCGCGCTCAGAGCGTTCATCAATGTGGTTAAAAGGAGCGAGTTTGCCTGAGAGGCTTACTGCTCTTGAAGAGATACGAACCCGCGGCCCCGTGCATTATCATTTTTTGCTAAGATAATGCGCTGTTATAGATACAATCTCATTAGGCAGCCGGACTTCAAGCATCTGGCACCTGGATGAGGTCGTCATCACCATTGCCGGCCGAAAATATTGGCTGTGGCGCGCTGTCGATTCGGACATTGACGGAATTCTTGCAACAGCATCGAAGGAAGCAGCTTCGTACAGCCTATCTGCGGCAATCTATGTCCTTGTAGAGCAGGTATTCTGTTTCACTGAACCGGATTTCTGAGTTGTCAAAGCAGAAGCGCTTGGGCTCTATCCTAAAGAGATACCGCATCCCGCATGCTGCCGGGATATCAATCGAATACAAGCGAGCTATGTTGGATGGCACGGGGTCCGTCCATTTTTTATGTCCGGCGAACGAAACATCTTTTAAGAGCGTCGCCGATCCAGAGCGGCCCACACCTCCTGCCGCTGCGACAAAGCCCATTCCCTTCGCCTCGTCAATTGTCGGATATTCCTGCTGACCCGGTGGTCCACGGACCAGCGATACATCCATCGTTTTGAATGCCACGTTGAAACGTACGTCGTCGCGGGTCGGCACGTTGCCATAGCCGTTCAGGTACTTCCAAGAAAGTCGCAGGATCTTTTGCACGCCGTTCGCGGCGGTGGCTTGAGAGCGGACGTCGGCGGAAAAGTCTGCTGGCAAGAAGGTGTCGCCGCCGCCGCCCGGGGGCGGGCACGGCGTGAACAGCGGCCTGTAACCACATTCGCTTCCACCGACGCCCCATGCGCAACGAGTGAGACGCAACCAGTCCTCATCACTGAGTGTTTGCACGCCTTTCCATAGGTTGCCACCATGCTCGGGTGTCATCCACGGACTGATCCTACCCGCCCCAGAGGCAGAGGCCCATTCGGTCCTGTGGTTCTGCACGAGCCCGAGGGCCATCTTTTGCGCAAAGAGGGCCGCGTTCTGCATCACCGTCGCGTTCGGGATGACAGGCGTCTTCCCAGTAGCGTCAGCGGCGAAGCGACGTCCCGACTCCAGCGTTGTAAGGCTGTGGCAGCCCGAGCAAGGATGACCGTCGATCAAGACAGACCTAGCGTCAAGTAGCGTGCCGGCATGGATGGCCGCGTATCCCGAACCGATCACGCGAAATGGTAGGCCTTGCCTCGCGACACGGCCGGGAAGAAAGTTGCCCATGCTAAATGCGGCGCGCGGATCGTGCCTACTCCCGAAATAACCGACTCGCGCCTGTTGCATGTGCGGATCGATGACCGTGGGCTTCTTGTTATCATGACAGAGTACGCAGTCGACCTTGGCGCTGCCGTCATATAGTTCCTCCGCGGCGCGCCGCCCGGCTGAGTCGCCGTAGGATGTTCCGCCGGGTGGAGGGAAGCGCTCTCTCCAGTCGAAGACGGAGCGGTCCTTCCGGCCGTCTAGGAATGCGATTTCACCCGTAACGTCGTTGAATCCGATAGCGCTGTATCGGGAAAACCGTGGATCCATCTCCGTCCAGTACGTATCCGGCACGATTTCTAGGCTTTCGGACGACTTTCGGCAGAGAAACAGCCACTGTACATGGTCACGGGCGACCCGGCCGACACGCGAGTTCATTGCGCAGAAAGTCACGCCGCCAGCGAGCGAAGGCTTGTCGCAACGGTCGACGGCAGTCGTCCACTTCACCAGGCGGCCTTCGACGTCACGGTGCACAAATTCGAGTGGAGCGCCTGCCTTGGAGGGATTTGGCTCCAGCTTTACGGCATTTCCGCCAACCTCGATACCGATCGGCCTCGAGTTCGGCCCCGTACAGACGCCGTCCGGTATGGGGCCGAACACCGACCTGGCCTCATCGCCGAATTTCGTCACCGGATCGTTGCTTTCTGTCGCCGGAGCCCACAATACGTCACCGTTCCACTCAAGAAGAAGGTCGTATGGCGACACGGTTCGGGTACCGGCCGTTGCCGCTTTTGTGTCGGTGGCCGAGAAGGGGACCTCTTCCTCGAGGTGCCCGGCGTGTAGCTCCAGTGGAGCAGGAATCTCCCAACTAACCGGCAGAGACAGAGCAGTCACGGTCGCCACGGCGAGATGGACGAGGCGCGCCATGTTTCCTTTCCTCATTTGCCGCCAGCCGGATGGTCAACGCGCGCTGGCCTGTATCCCGGACTGGAAAGGAACGACCTTGAGGACAAGGAACTTCATCTCGTCGCCATCCTTTTTGATCGTTCCATATAGCTTGGCGGTGTAGTCAAGCTGTGCCGCGCTGACCCCGATGGTCTGGATGTTCACCTGGACCGTCAATGCGACCTCGAAGAGGCCATCTTTCCTCTTCCCAATTAGGATACTACTGAGAAGCCGGGTGGCGCTGGAGTTCGTAGCGGCGAGGGTCGCGAACATCGTCTGGAATTGCTTAGCCAGCGATCCAGCCGAAATGGCAAGTACGGCATTCACATTGCCCGGGTCGCAATGGAGGTACTGACCCGTCCTCTCGAACAAAGCGGCAAGCCCGTCAAAGTCGCGGTTATCCATCGTCCATGCATATTGAGACAGCAAGTCTATCACGTCACGCCGTTCTTCCGGCGTTGGCGCGGTCAGTGAACCATTACGGTAGTCCCTCCAGGGCATTTGGCCAGCCCCGGGGCATTCGTTGATCGCGAATGCAGGCGAGGCCGCAAGCAACGAGAAAAGGGCTAAAGCCCCATAAAACCTACATGCTTTCATATTGACCCCCTCCGTGCCGCCCGCGGAGGGTCCGGCCGGTTCCTACCCATGCCAATGCCATGCACTACCAAAGGACCGCACCAAACGCTCTCGCAGCATTGCAAGTATACGTGGAAACCCAAGCGGCCGCGCCCAGAATAAAGTCAACTTGTTGAATAAAGGCACCTAGTAGAGTGGCTTGAATGGAAGAAATGCGCAAGTTGAGTATGGTTTATTTCAACTGGGTGAATCCGGCGATGAACGATGTCACCATATGGCTTGCCGAGATCGGATTGCAGCATTTGGCGAACAAGTTCGTTGACGCGCAGATCGACTTTGACACGCTCGCGCTGCTTTCTGATCAGGATCTACGCGAACTTGGCGTCCCCATGGGCCCCCGCCGCAAGCTACTTGCAGCGATCGCGGCGCTCGGCAGTTCGGTGCGGCAGCCTGCGGATGATCGGACTCCAGTCGAACGCCGGCAGTTAACGATTCTAATGGGCGACATGGTCGGTTCGACCGAGTATGCCTCTAAGCTCGACCCCGAGGACTTCAGCCAGCTCACACAGACATTCCTCTCGCGATGCAACGGGCTTGCGAGGTTGCATGGAGGCTTCGTCGCCAACTATGTCGGCGATGCACTACAGGTTCTGTTCGGCTTTCCGACGGCAGAGGAGAATGACGCCGAGCGCGCGATCCACCTGGCATTGGATATCGTGGCTGCCGTTCCACAGATAGAGGCGCCAGATGGTTCGCATCTTAGCGTCAGAATTGGAGTGGCAAGCGGGCTGGTCGTCGTCGGCGATATTGAGGGTGCGCCTGCCGGGATTTCGACGGTAGCGTTCGGGTATGTCCCGAGTCTCGCGCACCGACTTCAGGCAATAGCCGAACCGAACGTCATCTACGTCGACGAGAACACGTATGAAGCGACGTCGGGAGCCTTCGAATACACCGATGTCGGCGGGAGGACTCTGAAGGGTTTTAGTGATCCCATCAACATCCGTCGTGCCCTCAAGCCGATTGCGAGGCAATACCGCTTTGTAGCGGAACTCCGATCAACGCCGCTGGTGGGGAGGAAGAACGAGTTGCAGGCAATAGAGGCCCTCTGGGATGGCGTACGAACTGACGGCCACGGGCGCGTCGCGTTGATAAGCGGCGAGCCAGGGATCGGTAAATCGCGTCTGCTCTACGAGGTCGGAAGAAGCTTTCCCACATCGAAAGCGCTCGTCGCACAGTGTGCGCCCGCCTTCACCAACAGCGCACTTTTTCCGTTTCTCAGACTGCTCAAGCAGGAGGCTGGCATTGCGGAGGATACGCCTTTACCGTCCGAAAGGTTGCGGGCCACTCTATCGGCAAGCACTGTCCCCTTGTCGGTTTCATATCCGATCTTCGCACGGCTTCTGGCGGTTGAACCAGAATACGAGCCGTCCAGGCTTACCTCAACCGAACAGGAAGCCGCGATCGGCCACGTGTTTTCCGACTGGCTTCGGCAATTGGCGAGCACCCGTCCCCTGATGTTTTTCGTAGAGGACGAACAATGGATCGATCCTTCTTCGGCCAAACTCCTCCAGACGCTCGCTTGCGGCGTCGCGCGGTTTCCGGTGCTCCTTTTGGTGACCTCGCGCGAGCGCCAGACAAGGGCTGAGTTTGATAAAGCCGTCACGATGCATCTTGCCCTCGAACGGTTCTCGCGCGAGGAGGCTGGCGAATTCGTCCAGAATGTCGTCGAAGGGGGCCACCTATCTTCCAGCGTGGTCTCGACGCTCCTCAGCAAAGCCGAAGGCGTTCCCCTCTATCTTGAGGAACTCGCCCGGTCGGCCCTCGTGCTTGCCGCCAATTCATCCGATCTGTCCGGGGCGAAGAAGGCCGCAAGCCCCGTCCCCATCTCACTCCAGTCCGCGCTTATGTCCCGTCTGGACAAGCTCGGCGCGACTAAAACGGTCGCACAAACTGCAGCTGTGATCGGCCGGGAATTCGACCTGAAGACGCTCGCTCATGTCGTCGGACTCTCGAGCGAGGTGTTGCGACCGCAGATCGAGCGTCTTGTCGCCGTCGGGATCGTCGCACCGCAACCCTTCGGCGATTGGCCCCGCTTCTCCTTCTCTCACAGTTTGTTGCAGGAGGCCGCGCAAGGGGCGCTGCTTCGGGACCGGCGGCGGGAGCTCCATGCCCTCGTCGCGAAGGCGATCGAGGTCGTCCAACCGAGGACTGTCGTGGAGCATCCCGAAATCCTCGCCCAGCATTATCACGAGGCAACGCAGTTCGAGCGCGCCGCCGACTACTGGCTTAGGGCGGGCAGGAAGCTTGGGGCGACATGGGCGAAGGTCGAGGCTGCAAACATGTTCGCGAAAGGGATCGAATGTGTGCGCAGAATGCCGCCGTCACCGGGGCGCGACAGCAGGGAGCTTACCCTCGAACTCGAAAGGGGCGACGTCCTCTATGCGGCCTATGGATATATGACCGAGGAAGGCAGCGACGCGTATCGCAATGTCATGCGGCTGAGCGAGGCTATCGGAGATCCGGAGGCGGCGATCCGCGCCCTCGATGGCCTGTTCGGAACTTCGTTCAACTCCGCCCGATTCTCGAACGCAGAATGGGCGAGCAACCAGCTCAAAGAGATTGGCCGCACGGATGACAACACTAGGGCCTTGGTGCTCGGACTGCAATTCGGAGGCATGTGCGCCTTCGCGCGCGGCAACTTTCCGGAAGCACGAGAGGTATTGTTAGAAGCCCTTGAGCATCGCGAGCGCTCCCATGAAGTGGGAAGTGATTTTCCAAGCATGTCGATGCTTTATCTCTCATGGACGCTGCAAATACTTGGCGAAACAGACGCGGCCATGGAACTGTTCCGCGCAGCTGAAATGGAAGCTCGCGGACAAGCGGACTACCGTCTGGCCGCGTATCTGGGCAACGGCTGCATACTGATGTCTCTTCGTCAGGATGTAGCAACGCTCGAGAGGCTGGTGGATGAGCTCGTGCCGCTTGCGACACGAAACGGATTTCAGCTCTGGCTCAATTTCGCTTCATTTTTTTCCGGCTGGGCCAAGGTCGCAAGCCACAAAGATCCTTCCGGTCTGGCGCAGATGAAGCACATCTGCGACTACATGGGTGATCAGGAGGTCGATAAAACATGTTATCTGGGCGTGCTTACCGATAGCTACCTTCGAATGGGACGAGTTCACGAAGCGACAGAGGCCCTCAACCAAGGACTGAGGCTCGCAGAGCGTACCGGTGAGCATTACTACATGCCTGAGTTGTTTCGGCTAAGAGGAGAATTACTGCGGCAGATGGACCGACCCGCTGAGGCCAGGAAATCGTTTCAGGAGGCGATCTCTTTCGCACGCAATCAGGGAGCCAAGGCATGGGAGGAAAGAGCCAAGCAGTCGCTTGATTTACTTTCGTCTAGCCCGCCGCAAGGATAGCGGATCAAGGATCGGGGTAAGTTGCATCCGCACGACCGGTCACCGATCGTCTTGAAGCAATTTTCAGGCTGACGCCCCGGACGGTCAACCCCACCGGGTCGCTGGCAAATTGGTCGATGATTTGGTCCGGCGAGTTTTCCTTCTGCGTCACCCCCTCATTCCTCTCTGGTGGTTAACGCCACGCGCGCAGAGGCCGCAGTTGAAAAGTCGACGCTCGAGACGCACTCCCCCGTCGACCTTGACGAGTGCGTGCGTCTTGGTCTTGTGGTTGCGCACCAGCCGATGTTTTGGGTCGACGACCGCGCCATAGTCGATCTGACCACGCATGAATAGGTCGTCGACGAAAGCCTTAGCCACCGCAGTTCCGTTCGAGGGGACGTCTGGCTCGCCAGTAAAACCGGCGGACGTCACGACAAATTCCCGCGGCTCGGCCGCGGCCTCCACGAAGAGGCTGCCGTCGATGCCATACAGGGACCCCGGCAGCCCGACCATGGGCAGAGGCCCCTGCTCGACCGTGGCCGATTTCGCCGCCGTGGTGAGCGACTTGGCCTTCGCCATCATTGGCAGCGAGGACGCGGCTTGCAGGGAAAGGATGCTCCTGCCTACGAACACACCCTTGGTGATTGACGAATAGGTCGGGTCTGCCTGGGCCGCGATCACCATGTTCGCAGCGACTTGGGCGTACCAGTTGGTAACGATTGGCCACGACCATTTCACACCTTGAACGAAAAATCCGGCGAGATCGTCAGCGACGGCAAGCAGCTCCGCCTCGGTCGGTGCCTCCGGGTTGGCCGCCTTCGCGGCGAGCGAAACCCCGAGAATCTCGAAGAAGGCACCCGTGAAAATGCGCGAGAAAGAGTGGGGGTTGGACGAGAGCTGCGACATGGGGGCTGCGCTTGGAAGCGTCATCGGGTCCTGATAGTTGAACGAGTTGACCGCACTGCGCAGGCAGTCCGCCTCGGCCAAGGCAGGGTCCTGTGCACGGAGAGCGCTCCCGAGCTGCTCCGCAAGCCTTGAAAGGCGCGATGTCGTGTACAGGTCTCCGCCAGTGGCGGCGAGGACAGCGATCCGCAGCGAAGGAATCTGGATGGCCGACATCAAGGCGCTGATGTCGCCAAAGGACTCATGAAAGGCCGCGATTTCCTGGCTTGCGACACCCCACAGCTCGGGCTTGAACGCGTCAAGCACGGCGTGGCCCACCTCGTGACAGCTAACGTCGGGACTTTCGCCGGTAAAGACCGTTCCTGTCACACCAGGACCGTGGAAGAAGTTCAACGCCGCCCGATTATAATTGGCGTCGAGGTCGAATCCGTTGTCGAGCACGACGCTGAGGCTCGGCCCTCCCTGCCATTGCGCCAGCGGTACCCGCTTTGCCCAATAGTCGGCGCTCCGCCTCAACGCGGCCGCAGTGGCCCAATAACGGAACTCGGGCGTGCCCTGCGCATAAACGGCAGGCGACGGCCCGCCGGCTGGGAACGAGAACGCAAGGGGAATCATGGAAAGATCCGGCGTTGGCACCATCAGGCTGACGGCGGTTTCCGGATCGTCCTCCCACGCAGCCACCGTTTCAGTGAGCGTGGTGGAAGATACATTCGTTTTCGCGGTCTTGGTCTTCCCGGCGGCGGTTGCCGGCTTTCTTAAAACTTTGTTAGATTTCCCGGGCGCGTGCGACATGCTGATGCCCTTTCCCATTGTTGCACCGTGAACAATCATTCTTCGGATGAAGCCGTAAGTTGCTGTGCCTTAAGGGTGCGCAAGCTCGATGTTACCATTCACCGCGACAATGACAACGGGCTACTCTTAAGAGCGCAGGCTCGCGGGTGATGCTCTTGATGAAGGGATCCGAACCGTCGGCTGCGTCTTTTTAACTAATTCCTTGAGATATCGGACATATTATGCATATCTGGAGAAGCTCACCGAAGTGCATCATGCCGGCGTTTAGGGTAGGGGATCAGCCCTCTTCGTGCAAATGCGCCATGAACACTTCGGCTGGCGTTTTGTAGCCGAGGCATTTTCGCGGCAGATCGTTGAGGTGGCGGGCAAGGCGAGTGAGGTCTTGCTGGGAGATGGTTGCAAGATCCGTATCGCCTGGCATGAAGCGGCGAATGCGCTTGTTGGCGTTCTCGACCGCCCCTTTCTGCCATGGCGCACTCGGATCGCAGAACCAACTGCGTGCACCGATCCCATCTTCCAAAGCCCTGAATCCAGCAAACTCGGTACCCCGATCAAAGGTGAAGCTCTGACGCGCAAAGGCCGGCAAAGGAGAAAACGCTCTGATGATCTTGTCCATGATCGGGCGAGAATGCCGGCTTGGATTCTTTATGAGAGCGGTGTAGCGGCTCTTGCGCTCCACGAGCGTGGTGACATTGGCATGGCCGAGTGGGCGTTCGAAGATGAGAAGGTCGCCTTCCCAATGCCCAAACTGAGATCTATTTCCAATAAAATCAGGACGTTGGGATATGCGGTGCGAGGCTGGAAAGACACCGTCGCGCGGCTTCCTGGAGCGCAGTGGACGACGTTTGCGGCGCGCTTCCGGTAGATACTGATAGAGGCCCAACCTATAATCTTCCTTACTGTAGATGAAGCGATAGATAGTCTCTTTACAGACGCGGACGGGGCTGTGCCCGTCCAACAACAGACGCCCGGCGATCTGCTCGGGAGACCAGCGTGCCTCCAACTGGTTGATGATCTCCGTGCGTAAGTTCGGATGGCGCCGCAGCTTTCTCAATCGGCGTCGACGGTCTCTGGAGATGTCGTGAGCAACCGTGCTGTAGTAGCCGTCATAGTCTGACAGCTCACGGTCATGAAACGTGTTGCGCTTGATCTCGCGGTAAATGGTCGAGCGATGACGGCCAAGCTGACGCGCCATTTCGTTGACCGGAACCTTTGCCGCAACCAGATGATGAAGGCGCCGGCGATCGGCAAGGGTGATCTGCGTATAGCATCGGGACATGCAAAAATCTCCAAAGTGAAGCCATTGAAATCATTGGCATGTCGCACTTGGAAATAGAATGTACCATCGCGCCGGCTTCGGTGTGGTAATCGGAATTATGGAACTTCTGCGTTAGCCCAGAGATCAGGCGATGGCCACCCTTGGGCCAGAGCCCGGCGATTGACAGTACTATCATCGACCTCAAAGGGTCACTTAAGGTGCGTCCTCGGCTGGTTTGCAATGCCGAATACGTTGAATTTTCATTGCATCGATGGGATCGACCATCGATTGTTTTCAGGCAAGGCACCAGGGCAGACTGGGGTGAGTAGCGGCCAGCGCAGTGGCAGAGTGAGGTCGCTAGAAGACTCTCGAAATGGCATCTGAACGGCGGGTGGCGAGTAATGCGTTGTTCGTGATCAGGCCTCTCCAGCGGATGAAGCGGTTTGGTAGCGGTCGCGATGGCATGGGTGCCCCCGCAGGAGCGCCATGCTCCTACGGGATAAGGCTTGAGTTTTGGTTCCATGGACTGACTTTCAGTCGCCGTAACCCACGATGCTCTTCACCTCCAGGAAGTCGTGAATTCCAAAGTCGGCGTACTCGCGTCCATTCCCTGACTGCTTGTAACCGCCAAAAGAAGCCATGGTGTCCCATGCCGGATAGTTGATGTAGACCGATCCTGCGCGCATACGAGATGCAATCCTACGGGCGTTTTCGATGCTTGACGACTGCACATAGGCAGCGAGACCATAGACTGTATCGTTAGCAATGCGAACTGCATCCTCCTCGTCTTCATAGGAAATGATCGACAACACAGGCCCGAAAATTTCCTCGCGCGCAATTGTCATGTCCGGCGTTACATTTCCGAACACTGTCGGACGTATGTAGTAGCCGCGGTTCAACCCTTCCGGACGCCCAGGTCCCCCGGTAACGAGAGTTGCGCCCTCTTTGATACCCGTCTCGATCAGGCGCTGGATCTTGTCGAACTGCAACTGGCTGACGACAGGACCAAGCTTCGTATTTTCAGCATTTGGATCCCCAGTTCTGAAAGCTTCAGCTGCGGTCTTCGCGATTTTCAATGCCTCGTCGTGCCTCGCCTTCGGCACAAGCATCCGCGTTGGAGCGTCGCACGACTGTCCGGTGTTGCTGAAGCATCCATCCACACCTTTGGTGACTGCCGTTTCGAGATCGGCGTCAGGGAGAATAATGTTGGCGGATTTCCCACCGAGCTCTTGGGCGACGCGCTTGACAGTATCCGCGGCGGTCTTTGCAACGATGATGCCTGCCCGCGTCGAGCCGGTAAACGACACCATGTCAACGTCAGGGTGCCCGGCCATGATTTGACCAACCTCAGGTCCGGTACCGTTGACAAGATTGAAGACGCCTTTCGGCACGCCAGCAGCGTGCATGACCTCCGCGAAGATCAAGCCGGAGATGGGAGCAACTTCAGAAGGCTTAAGAACAACCGTGCACCCTGCGGCGATGGCAGGCGCCACCTTGCAAACGATCTGGTTGAGCGGCCAGTTCCAAGGCGTTATGAGCGCGCAGACGCCGATAGGCTCCTTCACAACCATAGTCGTGCCCCGCTTCTCGCTGAACTCGTATCCTTCGAGCGCTTTGATCGTCGATTGCAGGTGACCGCGACCAGACCAGGCCTGGGCGTCTCGAGCGAAAGCAATGGGTGCGCCCATCTCGGCGGAGACCGCCTGCGCGATGTCCTCGAAGCGCTCATTGTAGACCTCGAGTATCTTCTTGAGCAGAGCGAGGCGCTCGGCCTGCGTTGTGACAGAAAAACTTTCGAACGCTCTCTTGGCGGCGGCGACGGCATTGTCGACGTCAGCAGCGGACCCGCTTCCAATGCGGGCGAAGGGCTCTTCGGTAGCAGGATTAACAACATCCATAGTCATGGTGTTTACAGGCGCTATCCACTCGCCGTCGATATAGAATTGTTCATAGTGGGACATCGGGGCAATCCTTTCATGTTCGCGGAGCTGAACTCCGCCCGGTGGGTGGCGTCAGGCCAAGACTATGCCGCCCTCGACAATGGGTCCGGTCTTTTCGAAGCGGTCGAGAGCAAACGGTTTCATTCGATGGTCGATATGACCTTTAATTATTCCTTCGGCGATGAGCTTTCCGGCCGCGGGAGCACCAGCGAAGCCGTAGGACCAACCAGCCGAGAACCATAGGTCCCTGACGGCGGGGTGCTCGCCCAATAAGGGTGCATAGTCGGACGAGGCGTGAAGTTGCCCGGCCCAATGGCGAAGAATGCGAACTTCGCCGAGCTGCGGAAACATCTCCAGGTATACCTTGGCCATGTTGGCCATGACTGGGAAGTCAACTTGTAACGACATGCGCGGTCGTTCCGGCACCTCAGTCCCACCAACAACCTCACCTCGCGACGTTTGATGGAAATACGCAAGGCTATCGATCAGAGCGATTGCGGGTTTGATGAGCGGTCGTGTCGGTTCGAGAGCCATCGCCTCGATGCGCATGCCGAACCCGTTGATCCCAACACTCGCCATGGCTGCGATATCCGGGTTATTGGGACCGGCGCAAGATACGATGCAGCCCGCTTGGACCAGCTCGTCGCCCACCCACACTCCCGAAACACGCTCGCCAGTGCGCTCGACACCGGTGATCCGAGTGCGATAGCGGATATCTGCGCCGTTTCGTTCACAGAACGAAAACAATGCCTTCATGACCGCATGATGCGGCGCTACCCCGCCGTCCGGCTGGTGTTGTACTGCCCGAACACGCGACTTATTGATCGCGGGAAGCATATCATCGATCTCGCGGCGAGTGAGCATTCGGCTGTTAACGCCGAGTCTCTTCTGGACCTTCAGGCCCTCAAGGAGCATCGCCTCGCTCTTTTCCTGTTCTGAGACAACGGAATAGCCGCGCTGCGTAAACATGACATTCTCGCCTAGCCGTTTCGACCACGTCTTCCACTCGTTGACAGTCAGGACGAAAAGCTCGGTCCAGGCAAGGGATGCGAAGCCTGGTCGGATGAGCGTTCCGTTGCGACCCGATGCGCCGCCCTGCCAGTACCCAGCGTCCAAGACGAGGATGTCGCGTTCTCCCTTTTCTATCAGATTGAACGCCACGGACAGACCTTGAATGCCCCCGCCTATGATGATCACGGAGGCCCGCTTAGGTAAAGGCTTCGTCATCTGTCCGGCTCCACAAGCCCGGCAAGGCCCGCTGCCTGTGCCACAGTAATCGACCGTCTCGGAGGGCGGTGAGTAGGTCTGTCAAAATCACGCGGCTCGCGCCTAAGGCGAGCGGCAAGCAGCGCGATCATGTTTTCCCAGCACGGGAATCCTTGGCACGTGCCCATGCCGCAAGATGTAAGCCTTTTGAGAACTTCCGGATCTGTCTCGCCCGCGTCGACGTGGCAGAAAAGTTCTCCTGCGGTGACATCCATGCATGGGCAGACGAGCGTGTCTTGGTGGATATCTCCATGCACAGGGATCGGTTCGTCGCCGAGGGCTGCTGCACCGACTACCTGAATGCGAGCCGGCAAAGGTCGAGCTTGCATCTGGAAGAGGCCATCGGCGGAGGCTTGGAACCCAAGGCTGGGATCAGTCCGCCATGGACCCGCATGAACCAAAGTGTCGCATTGAACTCTGTGCGGCACGCCTATCGACGTGACACGTCGGCGTCCAGCAATTTCAACGAGCTGCTCGACGCGCCCCACATGGACAACATTCACGTCGAGCGCGCGCAGTCGCTCAGCGAGCGCAGTTTCGGCACCCGTTCCCAAAACGGCAACTTTCTGTCCTATATTCACCCCTTGAACCGCCATCAGTTGCAGCGCTGCTGCAGCGTCTATGACGCCTGGCAGATGATTTCCCTTTACGAGCGGCGGGATCGATCTCCGCCCCGTGGCGAACACCGCCTCGCCTGGTTCGAAGATAACCGCACCGGTCTCGTGGTCATGTGGTGCTCCGACCATGAGATTTCCGTCGCGGTACACCCCGAAAAGCTCCATCCCACTGAAAACGCGGACTCGTTCGTGAACCGCTTCCGTCGATTTTCCCATAGCGCTTGCGGAACGGGCCAATGCTCCGCCTCGGGTTACGAGGGCAACGTCCTTGCCTAGAAGAGCACGCCGGTTGGCTTCGGCTATTCCCGCAGGACCGCCTCCGACGACGAGGCAATCAAGAGCGACGCGATCGCCAGCTATAGCTTGAGAACGGAGATCTTTGTCAGCGGGGCGCGCCACTCCCGCGAGATTGGCCATGATCCGTTCGGCGATTCGGTAACCAACGCCGCTGCGCGGCATCCAACCACCGTGCTCGAACCCACCGTAGACCATACGCGACGGAAGAAGCTGTGCCAGGCCGAGCAGATCAAAACGGGCGGAAGGCCAGGTGTTCTGCGTCTCCACCATCATGTTCGCTTTTGCGATCGTGGTGTCGAGCCTGACATTCGGCCGGCCGTCTACTCGGGCGAGAACGCCCGTCGTAAAGGATCCACTATATCCTAGGTGACGATGCAACTTACGCGATCTGGCGAGCGTCGTCATACCAGCGCGCCACAAGGCGGCCGCTACCGTATCGCCGGGAGAGAATTCAATTCGCATGTCGTTCCAGCGGAACGCATTGCCTGACTTTTCATGTATGGTGTTATCGACCAACTCTGCCCCCGTCTTCAGTCGCCCAGGATGACGATGTCGGACGGCGACCAGGAAATGCCTATCCGATCGCCAGCATTCATTGCCTCAACAGAAGTAACATCGCGGCTTCGGAGGTTCACCTTGCTTCCATCACGCATGCGGACGACCAAGCGGTATTCCACTCCAAGATAGATCTTGTCTTCGATGATACCTTGGCCGCCGTTCCCGCCTTGATGAACCGCAGCGCTTGGCTCGATCCGTTCTGGACGCAGGACTACACATGCTTTCCGTCCATTCGAAATCGCCTGAACACGCGGGTCAGCCTTTGGAAGGCTAGCTTTCCAGCTACAGCCTTCTACTACGACGCCGTGATCATCGGACCGCGTCACTCCATGCAGCAGGTTGGCCTCTCCTATGAAGTCCGCGACGAATTCTGAGCGGGGCTTCTGGTAGAGTTCGCGTGGCGTTCCAATCTGTTCAAGGCGACCTTCTTTGAAGATGGCGATGCGATCGCTCATTACTAAGGCCTCCTCTTGGTCGTGGGTGACGGACACCACGGTCGCACCTACCTGCCTGGTAATATGCATAATCTCGATCTGCATCTGGCCACGCAACTTTTTGTCGAGTGCGGCCATCGGTTCATCAAGAAGGACGATGTCGGGCTTGAACACCAGGGCCCTAGCCAATGCAACACGCTGCTGCTGGCCGCCGGACATTTCCTTTGGGTACCGTGATGCGCAATGGGCCAAGCCGACAACCTCAAGCATCTCCATCACTCGCCTCTGCCGTTCTTCGCGCTTCACGCCTCGCGTCTCCAGGGGGTAACCAATGTTTTCCAGCACCGTCATATGAGGAAAGAGAGCGTAGTCTTGAAACATCATTCCGATATTGCGCTTCTGGGGCGGGACACGTGTCATGTCTCGTCCGTCGATAAGAAGCTTTCCGGAAGTAGGCTGGATGAAGCCGGCGATGGCACGCAATGATGTTGTCTTGCCGGAGCCAGACGGGCCAAGCATCGTCAGGAACTCGCCCTTCCGCAGCTCGAACGAGATATTGTCCAGTGCTTTGACAGGGCCGTATAGCTTGGATACACCTTCAAGCTTCATGGCCGTTCCGATGGAGGTCTCCTGAGCGGCATTCATTATCGTAATTCCCTGGATTTGTTGGAAACGAGCACACCGGCCGCAGACAGAACGATCAAGATCGCCGCAACTGCGGCCGTGGCCGGATCGAGATTGGTTCGAACTTGGTTCCAGATCATGATGGGAACAGTGCGGGTCTGAACATCGGCGAGGAACAGCGCAACTACGACCTCGTCCCAAGATGTTATGAATGCGAAGACGGCGCCAGAAACCACCCCTGGGAATATCAGGGGCAGCGTCACTCTTCCAAATGTGAACCAGTGGCCGGCGCCTAGACCCAGACTTGCGGGTACAAGAGATGGGTTCACCATGCGCAGGCTGGCCATGACGGAAACCACAACGAAGGGGATCGCAAGGACGGTGTGCGCGAGCACGAGACCGATGTGCGTGGCTACCAGACCCCAACCGGAAAACACCATGTACATCCCAACCGCAAGAACGATAACTGGCGTCACCATTGGGCTGAGTAGAAGTCCCATAATCAGTGTCTTGCCCGGAAAGCGATGCGCGTTGATGGCGACCGCGGCGGAGGTGCCGAGGACGGTGGCGAGGATTGAAGCTGCTACCGCTATAATGAGGCTGTTGATCAAGGCATTCTGCCAGTCAGGCGAGCCCAAGACTTTCCCATACCAGTCGAGCGTAAAGCCGACCGGAGGAAACTCCAGCGTCGCGGTCGTCGTGAAAGACATCGGAACGATGACCAGCGTGGGAAGCAATAGGAACAGCGCGATCAAAACGACGACCAGCCAAAACAGGAGACTACGAAGACGATTCATCGTCATGCTCTCCCCGCACCGTTGCGGCTCTGTAGCCAAGTTCTGGCCACACCAAATATGCCGAACGCCACAGCCGTCAGGATCATGAGCACGATTGCCAAAGCTGCGCCGAGGCCGAAGTTGAGCTGCTCGGTGAACTGCCCGGCTATCAGCTGCGCAATCATTATGTCACGAGGGCTGCCTAGCAGGGACGGGGTGATATAGAAGCCCAGCGAAAGCGTGAAGGCGAGGATCGCTGCGGCAGCAATGCCCGGCAAAGAAAGCGGTAGGTAGATTCTCAAAAAACCACGAAGCCAGTTGGCTCCGCAAATCGCTGACGCTTCAAGAAGCCGAAGATCAATTTTCTTCATCACGGTATACAAGGGAAGCACCGCGTAGGGCAGCAAGATATGCACCATACCGACGGCCACGCCGACCGGCGTGCGGATCAGCCGAAGCGGTCGATCTGTGAGCCCTGTCGCTAGCAGTATCTCGTTAATCAAGCCGCTGTTCTGCAGCAGAATAATCCAAGAGAAACTGCGCAGAAGAAGGCTGACCCAGAATGGAATGAGCAGTGCGATCGACAGCAGTAGGAGAACTTTTCGACCGCCATGGGCCATCGCATAAGCGTACGGATATGCCACAACGACAGTGACGATCATAACAATGAACGATACCCGGAACGTCTCACCGATGACGCGCAGAAACAATGGCGTTGTAAAGATCTGCCGATAAAATTCTGTACTACCATTTGGAAGCGAGATCGCGATCAGCTTGAGCAGCGGGAAGATGAAAAACAAGCTGAGGAAGATTGCCGATGGCACCAGTAGCCCGATCCAAGGCGCTGGGCGAAAGCTTCGCGCGAACGTCGCACGCGGGCGATCGCCGAATTCGTCGTTGAAGGTCGTGGACATCTCGTCACCGATGAGCGTTGAAATTTGCGGCCCGCCCCGCATACGAAACGGGCCTTTGCTCAGATAGGCCTACTGCAGCAGCCATTCCTGGAAGCGAAGGTCCACCTTCGCTCCGTTCTGGGCCCACCATTCGGCGTTCATAAGGACCCGTGTACCCAGATGATCCGTCGGGAGGTTACCCTTGAATTTAGGATCTACCGCATCGACGGCCTTCTTGTTGGAGGGGCCGTAAGGCATGTACTTGGTGAAGGCGATCTGCTGTTCGGGTTCGGTAAAGAAATTGATAGCCTTCATGACCGCGTCCTTGTTCTTGGTACCTTTGGGGACTACCCAGTACCCGGTCTGTGAGGTCCAATTTGTCCAGTCGATCTTGATGCCCTTCTCACTTACGCTGACCGCGCGCCCAACCCATACGAGTCCCAATGTGGCTTCACCGCTTGAAAGAAGCTGCTCAGACTGGGAGCCACTGTCCCACCAGACAATATCTTCCTTGATAGTGTCCAGCTTCTTGAGTGCTCTTTCCACGTCGATCGGGTAGAGATCCTGAGGCTTCACGCCATCCGCGAGAAGGGCTGCTTCGAAGATTCCGGATGCGGCGTATTTCCACACGGCACGTGATCCCGGGAACTTCTTCGTATCGAAGAAATCCGCAAAGCCTTTGGGTGCCTTGCCACCGAATTCCTTGTCATTGTAAGCTAGCACGGTGCCTTCGATATCCGAAGCCACCCGGTACTTGCCTGCAGCACCGTCGATGAATTTAGAGCGGTCAATGATGGAATAATCAATCGGTTCGAGCCACTGGGCATCGGTCTCGAGCCCGAAGCTATCGTCCGTCAGGAGTAGGTCCAGCGTGACGTTGCCAGTCTCGACCATCGCCTTAAGCTTCGCGTTGCTCGACGACGTATCTTCGACAATCTTGATGCCCGGATTCCTCTCCATATAGGGCTTGAAATAGGACTTCGATTGAGCTTCCTGGTAGACCCCACCGTAGCTGGACACGGTGAGCGTGGTCTCGGCAGCAAATACGGCTGACGTGGTGAGCGCCGCAACCACAGCAGTGACCAAAAGCAATTTGCGCATGTTAGTTCCCCTTTTTTTGGTTTGGTAATGCGTGACGAATTGACGTTCAAACCGCGGCCTGAAGTGCGATCTCGACCAGAATGTTCTCGGCTGCCAGGTTTGCCTCTACGGTTGCACGCGCCGGCAGTGCGTCTTCCGGAATCCAATCCTCCCAAACGGCATTCATGGAAGGGAAGTCCGAGACAGCATGCTTCAGCCATATCTGCGCGAACAGGATCTTGGACTTGTCGGTCCCTGCGGTAGCAAGAAGGTGGTCGATGCGTTCGAGAATTTGGGAGGTTTGCCCAGCCACATCCTGAGTGCGATCCGCAGGCACCTGGCCAGTAACGTACGCAATTCCGTTGTGCACGAGTACGTGGCTCAGGCGTTTTCCGTTCGGTTCGAAGCGTTGAATCGTCATAATGACTCCCGTCGGTTCTAAAGTTTGGCGTTGATGGATGTTCTCCCTGCGGAGCCTGGCTTCAATCCGCGAGCTGCAGTCGAGATGGCACGAGCGGCGTTCACGATCTGGGGCCCCAGCTCGGAGAAGACCTGTTCGATACGCCATCGGCTAAACGGCACGGAGATGTTGATGGAGCCGAGTGGTTTGCCTTCGGCGTTGACGATGCAAGCACCGATAGCGATGTCGCCGACGTAGTATTCCTCGTTTGAGAACGCGAATCCGTCAGTTCTTACGCGCTTCAAGAGCGCAAGCAGTTCATCCGGATCCGTAACCGTGTTCGGCGTATAGGCTGTGAGCTTGGAACCGCGTATACACGCCTCGGCCTCGTCTTGGGGCAGGGCTGCGAGATATGCCCGGCCTGCCGCTGTGCAGAACATCGGCAGCCTTTGGCCAATTGGCACATGGATTGAGATCTGCTTGTGGCTGGCGAACCTCGAAACATAGACCATCTCCGTGCCGTATGGCTCGAGTAGGTTACAGCTTTCTTGGCTTTGTCTGTTAAGCTCGTGAAGATAGGGCGTTGCCCTATCGATCAGCTCGCTTGTTTGCAGATAATTCGAGCCGATTTCCAACGACTTTGCCGTTAGACGATATCCTTTTGAGCTTACGTCCTTGGTCAGGTAACCAATGCTCTCAAGGGTGAAAACGGACCGTTGGACCGTGCTCTTGTTCAGCCCTGTTGCCTCAGCGATCTCAAGAAGGTTCATGACCGATCTGGAGGCTGTGAACGTCGAGAGGACCGAGAGGCCTTTGGCCAACGCGGTTACAAAAAGTGGAGAGTCTTCTGCGTCTGCCATGGGACCTGTTCGCGAAACTGTTGCTGGGGCCGCCGTCATAACATGCCTCGCTCCGGCGTTGAGGCGCGAAATACATCACTGATCTCAGAGTCCGGTGCCGGTGCCACGCTAGGCTGCCTTTTTCGCATCGCGAGCGTCCTTTACGTGAAGCCAGCGGTAAGCCATCCACTGTCCAAGGCGGATCAACGACGAAAGCGGATAGCGATCCGGCTGGCGTTTGAGGATTGATGCGTCGGTGATAAAGGGCTTTCCTGCGGCCATCAGCGCGAGCTTCGTGCCAAGATGGATGGATAGCGAGACGCCACTACCCGCGCAGCCGCCTGATGTAAACACGTTCGTCAACCCCGGAACCTGGTAGCAATACGGCAGGGAATTCCGGGTTACCGCCACCCACCCTCCCCACCAATAGCCCACGCCAACGCCATTCAAGCTGGGAAACTTCCGCTGCAGGGCCTGGTAGAGATAGTCCTGGTGCCGGGGCGCTTCTGCATCCTGCCCTGTGATCGCGCTTCGGCCACCAAACATGATGCGGTTGTCTGGAAGACGGCGGTAATAGAACAGGAGGTTGCGTGTATCGAAAAAGCACTTGTCAGACGGCAGGCTCTCGGCCACCTGAGCTTCGCTCATTGGCTCCGTGACTATGATCTGAGAGTGTACGGGTAGGACACGCCCCGCGAGGCGGCAGTGCAGCTGCGATGATGTGTACCCGTTTGTGGCTACGATTACGTTCTTCGCGCGCACGGTTCCTTGTGGCGTAACCAGCACGTGAGAATTACCTTCGGTTCTCCATCCCGTAACTGGTGAGCCAGTGTGGATGATGGCACCCGCCTCTCGCGCCATCTGGTGAAGGCCTCGCGCCAACAAAAGCGGGTTTACGGAGAACCCGTCTGGGAGATACAGCGCGCCATGACTTTCCGGTCCCCTATGGATACCCTGAAGGTCCTGGCTTGAAACGAACTTCGCCGGATAGCGAAGAATGTTGTTGTAAAGGCGTTCCTCACGCTGAAGGGCTTCTACATGGGTTTTATATGCCGCAACCTTGTAAACGCCGTCAGATTGGCGTTCACATTCGATTGAGCCCCGCTCAATTAGATCGCGGACCGTATCGAGCCCTTGCCGGAGTTCGTTGAAAAAAGCGCGTGCCTCATGCTCCCCATAGGTCTTAACAAAAGTCGACCAGGGCACCCGACCGCCGGAGATGCGCACAAAACTACCGTTTCGGCCACTGCAGCCCCAAGCGGAACTGCGTGCCTCAAGTACAGTGGCCCTCACCCCGTGGTCACGCGCGAGCGATAGGGCCGCCGACAACCCGGTGTACCCGCCACCGATGATCGCAACATCGACATCCCGATCACCAGTCAACACTCCATCATCAGACGGTTGCTCGCCACTGTGAGCCAGCCAGAAGGAGTTCGGATCTGGTTGAGACTGGTTAGGGTAGGCATGGACGAGGGGATCGTACATCGGGCTTCCAATATCGCTATGCGATTTCTATACATCATTTTTTATAGTAAAGACGAACTTGATCGATATTGTCAACCTGGATATCGATTTATGACGAGGTGCTTTTTATCCGCGGCAGCAATAGGAGGAGATTCTGCGAGGGGTTTGACCTTTGAGCGCGAGTTCGGCCATTGCAACTTCACCTTATTGGTTCGTTGCGATATCCGAGGACTCCCTAGAAACACGCTGTTTCGCGGGTTGTCCAACAGCGGGCGGCCGGCAATCCGCTCAGGTCATTATCTTGTAAAGCGCGAGGCCGATGTGATGGCTCGCCAACTCGGACACCATCGTTCGACCATCAATCGCGAGATCGGAAGCAATACGTTCCAGGACCACGAGCTTCCCGAATAGTGGCTATTTCTCCATATTTTCCGATGACGTCGCCGGGGAACGGCGACAGCGCTTGCGCAAGCTTCGGCGCGATCCGCTGTATGGTCATTGAGAAACTGGAGGCCTATTGGTCTTGATCAATCCTGTCGACAGTGTTCAGAAAGGAACGAGCCTGTAGCGACAGAGACGCCGGGATAACGCCGGTTTCCCAGATCATGGTCTTCCTCTTGGCTTCTTATTTAACATGTAGGTAATAACACCTAATGTTTCGGCAGAGCGTTTCCAGTGATCTAGGATTTCTTCAGCGACAATCCGACGCCCTTGCACGAAAATCGGGTATCGAAAGCTTTGGAGACATCTGTATCGGGCATCAGAAGTTTTAGGCTGACCAGTGTCTTTGCAAACTGGGTGTAGCGTTCAGCTGTCAAGCAGCCAATACCCTTGTCTAGGGCATCACCACTATCGACGATGCCATATTCCCTGAGCTTGTCGATAGCATAGTCGATCTGGCCATCGGTCATGTCGGGGTTTTGTTTCTTGATCAGCGCGTTTGCGGCGGAATTGTCGCTGTACAGATAGTTGTACCAACCCTCTATTGAGGCATCGACAAAGCGTTTGACAAGATCAGGATTGGTGTCGATCAGCTGGCGCTGCACGGTTATCATCGTCGCGTAAGGAGTATAACCGGCGTCGGCAAGTAGAAATACCTTAGGATCAATTCCGGTCTTCGTCTTGATCGCATAAGGCTCTGAGGTCACGAGGCCCTGCTGCGCGGAATTTTTATCTGCAAGGAATGGGGCAGGACTGAAATTATACGGGCGGAACTGCTCGTCGTGGAAGCCCTTGAAGTTAGCCTTCATCCATTCGAAGTAGGTGCCAAAGCCACCCTGCGTCATGAAGATAGTCTGTAGTTTGGCAAGATCTTCAAATTTATCATTGCCCGTGACTGGATGAGCCAAGATGATCTGGGCGTTTTTTTGATAGATCGCCGCGACATCGACCAACGGAATGCCTTGCTCCTGTCCGACAAGCTGTTCCTGCTGGGTGCCAAGATAGAAATCGAGTTTGCCAGCAAGAAGCATGGCGCGATTTTGTACACTCGGTCCGCCTTGGACAATTTCAACATCAAGACCGTATTTGGCGAAAGTGCCATCGACGACCGCTTCATAGAAGCCGCCGTGGTCGGCCTCCGCGAGCCAATCGGTACCGAACCGCACCTTGTCCAGGGCTAGTGCGGGGGAAGAAGTAGCGATTGCAGCGGCGATTAGGGTGGGCAAGAAACTGGATTTGAAAAGAACGGTATGAGTCACTGAACTCACTTCACGGGAAAATGATCGATATTGCTTAGCAGAAATACACGTAAGATTGTGAACATCGTTACACCGTTTGTAGAGAGTGGGCGATTACCATCGTTTTAGTTTCCGGGGTATGGGTCGGATCAGTCTGCAGTCATCTCAGGCAGGTGACCATCTGGCGCAATGCATATGCACTCTTGCCGGCGTTTACCGCGTCGATCAAGGTATCCAGCGGGGCGAGTAAAGAATGAGTTCAGAGATCAATACCGTTTAGCCGCGCGCTAGCGGAACCCGTCAACTATTGCCGAAATAACTGCATGATGTCCTGAGCGCTGGAGTTTGCGATCGAAAGCGCCTGCACCGCGAGCTGCTGTTGCGTCCGCTGTGCTGCAAGCTTGGCAGACGCCTGTTCCATATCGGTATCCACCAGACGACCTACGCCTTTATCGATGCTGTCCATCATGTCGTTGGCGAAGCTCAATTGATGGTCCAGCCGCTTTTGTAAGCTGCCGACCTGTGAAGCTCCCGCAGTTACACGCTGACTGACAGTTTCGATATAGTCGAGGTAATCTTTGATGCTGCCTGGATTCTTGACGATATCGATATCCATGAAATCGATCGTGGGCAGTGGTTCGTTGCTGACGTAGAAATTGGAGAACGAGACGCTCGTACCGGCACCGGATAAACGATCGAGCGCCGGGTCTGATTGAACAACAACAGATGACGAGCTGTTTGCGTCGATCTTCAGAGTTGGCCAATCGGCCGACATCAGCGACCGGAGAAGCGTCGCCATTTGCTCGGACGTCTCGACCTTTCCATTTTCGACGCCAAGCAAGTCGTTCACATAAGTACGATTGAAGGTGTAAGTTTTCGGGGCAGCGCCGTTGATCGAAAAATAGAAGCTGATTGTGATGCCGTTCGGATTGTCACCATCCTTGTAATCCTGAAACGGTGTAAAATTCAGCGTCAACTTCGATCCACGTGAACCGTAGTCCGACGCATTCCCAAGCCCGCTGGAGCCAACGTTACTGGCGAAGTTGCTGACTTCAACATAAGATCCGGTCAGCCCGGTCGAGCGATCCTGCTGTGTATAGATGCCAACGCGATTGATGATCGGCTGATTGTTTACGTCAACATACGTCGTGGCAGCGGCCCCGGTGCTGGCCTGCGAAAGCGCATAATTCAACACTTGCTGATATTGCGTATAGGTAGAGATCACCCCATTCCACGAGGCGTTCACTGCATCGATTGTCGACCTGTCGATTGTAACGGCTGTGGTCTTTCCGGCCGCATAGGGCGGATCAATGCCGTCGGCCGGGTTATCTGCGTCTACCGTTACGTCGAAGCTGATCTGCTTTGATGGATCATTGAAGGTCAATGGCCCTGAAAATGTGAAGTCGAAGCTCGCCTTCATCCCTTGGCTTGCATTATAGGGATTCCAGCCGGTTTCGATCTCGGAGCCATTTTGCCAACTGGTCAAGTAGCGTAGACCACCGATCGATCCCGCATCGCGGCCGTCCTTTTGCAAGATGCCGCCGCCCGTGCTGTTGAACAGCGACGTTTCCGACAAATGCATATTGGCCGAGTTCACGGAAACCGTGCCGTTGGCGCTTCTGACGAATGAGGACGCGACGGTGTCGCTATTGGCGCTGACGTCATAGATGTCGTCAACATTTGTGGACAGCCAATTCTGGCCATTGAAGGAGCTGGACTGCGCGATCCCGAGAATCTGTTGTTTATATTGATCCAATTCCTGCTGGATTTTGTCTTTGTCGACGCTGGTTTCGGTCGCGGCGACGAGCTTCTCCTTGAATTGGGAAAGAATATCGCTAACCGCATTGAGCCCGCTATAGGCGGTATCGGCTTTTGCTTGTCCAAGGCCTATAGCATCTGAAACGGCGGAAACTGCCGATCTATCCGAGCGCATCGTGGTTGCTATCGACCAATAGGCAGCATTATCAGCGGCTTTTCCAATCCTTAAACCAGAGCTGACCTGTTGCTGTGTTTGCTCAAGGCCTGAGTTTACGGTGCGAAGGGTTTGAAGGGCGGCCATTGCCGCAGTATTGGTTAAAATGCTGGTCATGTTAAAAGCTCCCTGAGTATAGGCTAGCTCCCGGACGTCATGATCGGCCCGGCAGAAAGAGGATAGGGGTGGGAACACTTTAACGGTTAACCACGGGGGTGCTCGCCATAATGGCGAGACCGTCGCCCTAAAAAAGCGAGTAAACTCGACGGTTTAGGGCTTCTCTGCGGAGATTTTCCTATGCAACCAGGCAGAGCACTTTCATTAACGTTTTGCACTTGGATTGGTTAACAAAAAGCTAACTGCAACGATATCATCTATTAATGTCGATGAACAATTCTCTATGTTCTATCGGATTGTTCTGCGTAGCTTCCTTTCACACGACTATCATAGCTCGCCCAAGCGAAAGAACTCCGGTATAACACTTGCAACCAATTCGAATTCCGGCCCGAAGTCAGCAATAAGCTGCATGAATTTTGTTCCCATTTCGTCCGTGTCATAAATGTCGTTTACAGCGATGGAATTCTTGCGCAGAAAACGTGAGTAGAGGCGCCCTTTGTCCGAGGCGCCGACCGGGAATAGGAGACGATCAAAGTTTTTTTCACGTGCCGCCGCAGTGATCGCCGAGATGATACCTTTCCGGACTTTATGATTTGAGATAGGGCCGACTTCTGCATTGAGCTTGAGGTTCCCTTTGGTGCCGTCATCGGCTACCTTCAATTCCATCAAAGAGATAAACGGATAGCCCAGCCACCAATTCTCGCAACCCCGCCATGTGACGCCGATTCTATCCAGCTCCTTGCGCCAATTGGCAGGCAGGAAGCTCACACCGTTTTTCGCAAATCCCGAATATACGAGCTCACCGTCGCCAACCTTGGCCGATTTCCCCCGTGTGGGGCTGTCACCAAATAGTCGATAGACTACAAACCCAAAATCCGGAGCCGGGTTATGCTTGGGGATGAGATCCAGCATCTTCTTGTGATCTCGGTATAGCCGGTGTGCTAAATTGCGCATTTCGGAACGTTCTCTGCTCAACTGGGCTCGCTCCTCATTAATGTCAGCTTCGCAAGTTTAGCGAATCGCAAGCTCAGTAAGCTTAACTTCCAGCTTCGCGCGAAGCCATAGGTCGGTACATTCCAGTTTTGTATGCTCTGTCTGCTCGATCCTAACCGACACCCGACATATTCCATGGCAGACATGTGCTATATTGCTGAAATTCTGATGCTCTTCTTGAAGAGCAAAAAGGTCGCTCAGCACTTGGCGTTGACGGAGCCCACCGGTTCGTCCGTAACGGCTTCATTCGATCTTTGATATCCTCGCCTGTGACATGGGTATAATGGTGCTCGATCATCTGCTGCGATGTTCGAGAGCATCGACCAGTTATCGGACGGCCAATCTGTTCCACATTCTCCAACACGACATCGCCTTCGACCATCACCGTGAATTGGCTTCAGCGGTGATGAACCAGCGGACGAAAATCGCCCTAACATGGCCAGTAAGCCGGGCCGACGTCATGCTCTGTCCCTCGTTGAAGGCCGATATATAGCAACTAAGGAATCACGCCCGATGGGTTGCTACCCGACCCGCAAAAGTGCTGGTTGGGCTTTCGATTGACGACCGATGGTAGGTCAAGCTGAGAAAAAGCGGACCATATCGTCGTGTGTTGTGAAGCTATTGCCGACAAACGGACCTGAAACGATTACGAAACGATCCTCTTTGCGCGCATATTTCGATATGCCGAGCGGTCCCTTGATCTCCCCTGAATCGTCACCTTGCTGCCGTATCATTACCTGCCGTTCTTGTGCCTGAGATTGAAATCCTGCGATTGCTTTCTCTAGGGCAGCTGACAGATAGGCTTTGTCGTTTAAGGTAAGGTATTTATCTGCAAGTATATCTTCACATTCTTGACCGTATGATCTGGCTTTCGCCGAAGCCGCTGCAATATCTGGATCCAAATCTACGAGAGTTGACCAGCGCTTTTTCAGGTCAGGCCCTTGACTGCTGGGGGCTGCAAGTTGCGCTGTCGCTGGTACTGATGATGAGCCGATCAATGCGAGAATAATGATACCGAAGAGACCAGTAAACGCACATATGAAAAACCAAGCGACTCCACTTCTGCCTCGGCTGCCAGCCATTGCAGCGCCGATACCCCCGAAAACTCCCATGAAGATCAGTATAAGAATTGGCATATAAGCCCCCGCTTGCGCCGCGTTTCACAAAATAACATCGAAATCTACTTCGAGGAAAATCGATGTCAACGCCACTGACAGGTATTACGTGGACATTATAGGCTCAATTTTCCGCTTCCACTGTAAGGACTCATCCGAAAATCTGGGCTTCGCATGTGAGAAAAGCTTTCCCACTGAACTGCACCCCGTTCTGACCGGACAGTCGGCATAAGCAGAAAGGCTCAAGCACAGGCTTGAGGACATGCTTATGTCTAACGAGTATCGACACGTTGAACTGCTGACGGGTGATGTCCGGCGCAGACGGTGGACAACCGAGCAAAAGCTGACAATGATCGAGCAGAGTTTCGAACCAGGCGAGACGGTATCTTCCACCGCTCGCCGCCATGGCGTTGCGCCCAATCTGCTTTACCGGTGGCGCAGGCTCTTGAGCGAGGGAGGTGCTGCAGCCGTGGATTCTGACGAGCCGGTTGTGGGCAATTCGGAAGTGAAGAAGCTGGAGGACCGCGTCCGCGAGCTGGAGCGCATGCTCGGCCGCAAAACGATGGAGGTCGAAATCCTCCGCGAAGCACTTTCGAAAGCAGACTCAAAAAAACGGATATCGCGGCCGATCTTGTTGCCGAAGGACGGTTCCCGATGAAGACCGTCGCAGACACGCTGGGCGTCTCCCGCTCCAACCTCGTTGAGCGGCTGAAAGGCAGATCAAAGCCGCGCGGGCCCTATCACAAGGCCGAGGATACAGAGCTTCTGCCCGCCATTCGCAGGCTGGTGGATCAAAAGCCAACCTATGGCTATCGGCGGATCGCCGCGCTCCTCAATCGCGAAAGGCGAGCCGCCGATAGCCGCCGCGCGAGCGCCAGCGCGGCCAGGTCGTTTGGCATCCTCGATCGACGCCTCTGACCGTGATGAAGTGGGCAATCCTTCGTCGTCCTGCAAAGATCTCTGCCCGGTGCGGGTTACGTATGGGTGGAGGAGATATTGGCCAATCGAACCGCGGCGCGGCCAATTTGGTCAACGAAATTGCAAACTCCTTCGAGCGATGGTCAGCAACGCAAAAAACCTCCGGCAGCTTCATCCAACTTCTCCGACGGGTCAGACGAGCCGAAAACCGATGCTCCATCGCCAGCTATTTAAAAGGCTTCACATCCAAAAGCGGAATGAATTCCACCCCTCATGGATGAGAAACCGATCAACGGAAAAGAAATCGGTAAGCTCGAAAACGGCACGCCAGAGAGCGCTATTTGCAGAATGGGAAGTGAACATCATCAGCAATAGGACGCTCAGCATCGGGGCTATTTGATTGGCCTGCAGTTGCATATCCCGTGGGAGATATGGTCGCAGGATGCCAAAGCCATCCAGGCCAGGAATGGGAAGAAGATTCAAGACGACAGCGGAAGCCTGCAAAGCTCCGAGAAGGGCTGCGGCCTGCCAGAAGCGCGAATCGTCATCAGCCAATCCGAGGAGGAAGGGAAGAGTGAGGATTATCAGGAACACCAAGTTTGTCAGTGGGCCGGCAGCAGATACGAAAGCCTGCCAGTGCTTATTTCTAAGTACTCCATGATCGATAGATACAGCGCCGCCTGGAAGACCGATTCCGCCCAATATCAGGTAGAGCAGAGGCAGACCGAAACTTAAGAATGGCTGGGCGTAAGCCAGCGGCTCGAGGCTGAGATATCCTTTTGCAGAAACACTTCGATCTCCGCCCCAATATGCTGCGAGCGCGTGGGCGCCCTCGTGTAGGCATAAGGAGACGATCCAGCCAGCTAAGACGAACACGAAAACGGCCACCGGCAAATCGAGCCAGCCGGCAAAAAGAGCGATTCCCGTCCCGAGAAAGATAATGAAGGCAGCTAAGAAGTTGGCACTCAGATTCCATGATTGTGGAAATCGGGAATAAATTATCTTTGGTTGCATAAAATAGTGTTCCGGAACTCAAAAATCGAACGCGGTCAACGAATAGCCGCCCATCCAAATCTTTGCAGGCGGCGGACTGTTCTGGTCAACTTATAAGTTATTCGATGGCTAAGGAATGGTTGCAAGTGGTTGCTGGATGGCGCCCTTCGCCGCGGTTGGAACGGATGTAGGTCAGGAGCTGCGAGCAAAGGCTGTGAAGCCGTGCGATCGAGAATTCACCTTCCCGCTGCGCTGCCTGAGACTTACCAAGAGTTGCTCCAGGTCGCGGATCGCCCGATCGACGCGACCGCGCCACAGACGCCGCTTCACGGCCGTGACGTCCCTGTCAATAGGCAGTACATCGGCACGGTCAGAGGTGGAGTGACACAGGTAATTGGCGATCTGCTGCATTGGCTGGATCTTCATGGCGATGTGGAACCAGTCGATGATGTGGGCTGTCGGCTTCGGCGTTAAAAAGCTGCCTCAAGGCCTAGACCTCGGGAGCATCCTTGAAAGGGGCGATCGACTCGATCTCTGCAATTTTCTGGAATTCCCCAAGATACTCCTGCCGGTGATTTTCTAACCACCAGGTGATGCGGCTATTGGCCAATAGTTTAGTGATGTATCCCCGTGCGACGGTAAGATGCAGATTATCGATTCCGTAGGTCTCTTCGATGTTCTTCACTTGAGTTTGTAGCGCTGCCAGCTCCCTCTCCATTCGCGCGATCTGCTGACCGGATGGAGTGCCGGCAGCCCGGCCTGAAAATTTTTTAGGAGCAACGAGTTGGCTATCTGGAGTGGCGGCGCGTATAGCTTTGGCAAACATGATGGAAAAATTATGCTGACCAATCATTAGGTCCGCGGCCTCTATTTGCCTGACAGCCGACATCTGCCGTAACACGTCGATAACGGTCATCGAACATGGCGTGTCTTTCAGCATCTCCGCGGCCTCAGGACTGATGCCGTCAAGTAGTCTGAACCGGCGTATAACAGATTCCATTTGAAGACCTAAGGCATCAGCTATGTCGGCCGGCGCGACGCCTCTGTCGATCGCCCGCGCGATCATCCTATGTTCCTGAATGGGGGCCAGTCGATTGACACGCTTATTATATGTATAGGTGTCGTCGTCAGTTGCGATCAGACATTCAACCTCAAGGAGGCCTAGCTCCTTCAATGCCTCTAGTCGCAGATGGCCGTCTAGAAGAAACCAAATACCTGGCTGCCTGGTATCCTCAATGACGACCGGTGCTTCGACCAATCCAATTGCCTTGATCGAGCTCAAGACTTGCGCAAACTTTCGGCTCTCGCGCGCGCCATCAGGTAGAGATTTCAGTGGAAGGATCGACGAGATAGGAATCGTTCGGATATCCCGATCGAACGCCAGATGTATTTGCCCATCCTCCTCATTATGCCCTTCGGTCATCGTGCTCTCCGGAAATTCGGTTTGCGAGCGCTTTCGGCATTGTGGCCAACCCCTCAGCCCTCAATAAGTTGACAAAGCCTTCATCGGCGAGAAGGTCCTTGATCGCTTCCACAATGAAGAGAAGACGTGTTTGGGTGAAATCGGATTTCTTGACCAGCAGGCGTTGTTTTTCCGCTTCTCGCTGGTAGACCTGCATCAGATCATGGGCCGTCATCCGCCGACCCGTGCCCTTTCGACCGAGAGGCGCTGCTGGCAGCCCCTTTCCCCGTGCGCGCATACGCATGTCGAGTAACCGTCGGACGGCTGCCAATTTTTTTCCGCGAAGCTGGCCTGCCTCATAGGCTTCCAGCAGCAGGCTCTGAGCTTCTTCAGTTTCTGCTCGAGAAATCTCCATCGCCAGTGTGATCGGTATCAGACCGGTTTCGACAGCCGCAACGAGACGTTCCTCTCCTTTTTCAAGGAGCGTTGCGATCATATAGACCCAGGATGTTCCCACGCCGATTTTCTCGGCAATTGCAGCGTCAGTGTAGCCACGCGCTTTCAAAGAACCGATCTCGCGCATGAGATCGATCGGTCTGGGCGTTGGTCGAGCAATGTTTTCGACCAGGCTCATCACAAGGCATTTGTCCTCGCTGGCCTCGATGACAACCGCTGGAATTTCGCTTTGCCCGAGCATCTGGAAAGCTTCCAACCGCCCCTCCCCGCAAACCAGATCATACCGTAGTCCGCCTGGACCATCGTGGCGGCTAACAGTGATCGGGCGTTTGAGGCCAATGGCTTCGATATTGTTTACGATATCCCGATGCTGCCTTTTATTGCGAGCGCGCGGGTTTAGGACTGAGATCCGCGAAATAGGGATCATTTCTATATGAAGAGCAGACATCACGCGGCCTCCGGCAGGTTCACGGGTACAGCAATCTGATAGAGAATAGCGAGATCGTCGAACCGATAGGCGTCGAGCTGCAAAGCGTTGTCTTCTGCCATCCTCAATCGTTCGGCGAGAAGATCGAGCCTTGGAAGGAGATAGTAGTCGAAAGGCCTCCGATTGGTTGAATCCATGCGGACAACAATGGTGATGTCCGGAGCAAGCGACGTGTCGAAACGCAGCTTCCAGCGTAAAAGTCCCGTGGAGGTCTGAAAGCAGCGGGCGATTACGATCGATAGGGTGAACTCTTCATTGACAGTCACACGATCACTTTCGCTGTCCTGCCAAGCCTCACTTCCCGAGGATTTCAAAGAGCTCATTACCTCCTCAAGCACCTCGGGATGGAGCTTGCGCAGTTTTCGATTGATCTCGATATAACGATAATCTCGATCCGGATTAAAGCCCACGAGACTATAGGCTCGGAGAAGGCTTCCGAAGCGCGAGCTGTAGACACTGCTCGACGGCATGCCATCGCACTCATCAATGACGATACCGGACAAGCTTCCAATTCGCCGGTAAAGGTCCCGCAAAGACTGCAGCATTTCATCGTCGCTCAAGCGATATGACCGAGCGTTGATGAGCGTTCGGGCCGCTTGGAAGAGGGGGCGCTCGATGACGGGATCGAATACGCCGTCAGCCCTGATCCACATGTCCGGATCATTGCGCACATGCCTTTTCTTCAATTTGAAAGACCGCCGGTTCCATACATTGTCGCCGGCATATTTCTCGTTGATCAGGATTTGATGGACTGTCCCTCTCGTCCAGTCGCGCCCAAGGTCGGATTTGATGCCCCGCTCGTTCAGATCAGCCGCGATTTGGCTTTCACTCTCCCCATGATGGACGAACCTGCGATATATCTCACGGACTAGCTCCACTTCTTCGGTCGGCCCTAAAGTGAGAATAACCCGGTCGGTCTGGATGCTTTTGTACTCCCCACGATGAAGAATACCCTTAATCTGACCGCGCTCATCGATCAGGGTCCGTCGCAGACCGAAACCAGCTGGCCCCCCTTGCCGGTACCCTTTTTCGATCAGCCGGCCCTGTCCTGCGAAAACCTTTGTAGACAACTCTCGGCTATACTCTCCGGCCATAGCTCGCTTGACGCCTTTGACGATGGTCGATATTGGGCTGCCGTCATTTTCAAACTGCTCCGCGCAATACTGGACGGAGATCCCAGCACGGCGGCAGATGTATTCGTAATAGGCGCTTTCATCAGCATCCTGGAAACGGCCCCAGCGACTGACATCATATACCAGGACCATTGTGAAATCGGCTGTGCCGACCTGCACATCCGTGATGAGTTGTCGGAGCGCATCGCGTCCTTCGATTTTCAACCCACTCTTTCCGGAATCCGCGTATGTTCGGACAATTTCGATACCGCGAGTCTGAGCATATTCCCGGATTGCCTCCGATTGGTTTTCGGTAGAGTATCGCTGATGATCGGTCGACATACGCACATATTCGGCAGCCCGCACAGGCTGCGACACCGATGACCTAGCGCTAAAGGTCTCCCGATCCACTGGTCGCCCCTCCTATCGTCGATCAGAACACGTCTGATCTTGAGGCCGCCGCGGCGACCAGCACATCCATTTCTGCAGGTATCCGCCTTGTAATCCTAGCGCATGAAGGAGCGGAAGATGTTGCCGAAAAAGGGCAGTAAGTTGCCGATGTGGCCAGGCTTCCTTGGCGACCGAGAGGTTCTCGCCGTCACAGTCGCCAATCTTTTAAAAAAAGAGCATGGCGACAGCCATCGAGCTATCAAGGAGCTGATGCGGCAGACAGGTGCCAGCGAACGCACCGCAAAACATTGGCTGTCTGGTCAACATGCTCCAGAAGTTATGTTTTTCCTTCGGCTCGTTGTTTCTTCGCCGGTAGTGCGGGCTTTTGTGCTGGGTATTATCGAAGGCCCGGCCTCCGAGGAGACTTTTTCCTTAAACGATCGCTTCATTCGCGTAGCCACCAAGGAAGCTTATACGACCGGCGAAGCCGCCATCTCCACGCTGGCAGTAAACACACGCCGCAATGACCCTAATCGTGTCCCGGAAAATGACCCTAAAGATGACCCAGAACCGCTGACATTCAATCAACGCCAACAATGGTTTCTAGAACGGATCAGCGCAGGCGATCGCTTCGGAGCGAAAGAAATCGTGTTGAACTGGCATGTCAGCCTGAAGACAGCCCGGCGGGACATCAGTGCTCTTCTCCATTCGAAACTACTTGAATATATAGGATCTAGACGAAAGGGCCGGTATCGGAAAACATCATTGCGCTAGGGTTCGTTCACCGCCGCATCGACGATCTTCCCCAGCCTTCATCAGCCGTAGACGTTGCGTTCGCTCACCTGCTCCTGGATTGCGGCTAGCATCCAGCCGGCCGCAGCTCCTTCGTCGACATCCTTATGAATATTGAAGCGCTTGAGACATGCGTCGGTCCATGGAGGGGCCGAACCATGTCGCGATCGATCGTCGCCGCGAGTGCGCGTGCCTCCTGGTAGGCTTTTGCCATACGCCGTTTACCTTACGCTCCCCTCTGAATGATTGTTCTTTCAACTGCTAAACAACGGCGGGCACGCTCTAGCTTGCTCCTGAAATAGAGGCAGCGTGGCGATGCACTCGCAGAATCATCGGAAAGGAAGCTCTATCGGGCTGGTTAGCAGGACATACCAGTGTCCCGGTGTCTAGGCAGAACGGCAATACCCAAAGCCGAAGGTTTTGTGCGCTCGGGAAGATGAACGGCTCGAGCGGGCGAGGGAACGCCTCTGTCTTTGGATAGACGAGCACCACGTCGCCCTCCCCTTCCAGGTAGGTGTGACCATAAGCGTGGAGCTGGTAGAAATCGCCTTGCGAAAGATTGTACCTCTCTTTCCGCATTGTTTCGATAATGTCGAGCAGCTTCCATTTGGTGTCAAGCACGACGATGTTTCGGCCGTCCTTCCGCACGACAAGATCGGGCTCCAGCCGGAACCATTGCTCCGTCTCGTGCTCGACGAGATAATGGGTCGCCGGGTGAACCTTCAGCCGCAAGGCGGGATCGATCGCAATTTCGAGGTGTTTGGCGACATAGGCCTCAAAAAGCATTTCCATTGGAAAGAGCAGTGACGACGCTGACCTGTGGCCGGCGCCCGTCAAAGGAGAGAAGCCGGTCAGAACCAGCTCAGCCCAAGAGAGTGCCTCGCCATAGTGGATCATGCTCCGGTCCGGCTGCAGCTTCCTGATATCGCCGGCGACGTCGCCGGTTGGAGGGACATCGGAAAAGACGAAGCGCAGTTCCCGCGCCCGTCGCTGATTTTCAAGCGAAACCGACTGAGCGATCACTTCATTCAACGCGGCGTGGATGAGCCGGTTTTCCGGCCGATCGGTTGAGAAGTCGTCATGTTCTGTGAAAAAGGCGTCAGCGCGAACAAGGTTGTGTCGGAGGTGATCAGACATCATGAGCTTGCCCCGCAGAAACGGCAGATTGCCCTGGCGTGTTACATAAGCCCCCCGTAGTCCGCGTTTGATGACGGCGGAGACCGCATCGAGGAATTCAGCCACGAAAACCTCGAGCAGCGACATCCTGGTCGCGGCAAGCTCGGCGCGGGCGGTCCTGATATGCCGAAACGGACCGAGGCAGGAGAGCATGCGGATCAGCAGACGCCGTGCCCAATTTTCGTCGGCACCACCAGCGCGGCCGACCTTCGGCAAGACCTCGATCTGCACGCCGCCCGGCGCGCGGATCACGCCAACATAGTTTGTAACCTGCACGACTAGCCGGCCGCCGCGCTGCGCCAGCCGCGCCCACCTCGCTCCCTTACCCTCCGTCTGGGCCAGGCATTGTTGTTGAAGCCATTCGAAAACATGGTTTGGAACAACCGCCGCTGCGTTCTGCCCTGACTGCGCCGCGTCCTCTCCGACGAGCATGTCGAATTCGTGGACCGTGAGCGTGTGACCGGGGTTCGGATAGGCCATCAGCGGAAGATCTTGTATATGCCGACATAAGCCGATGGCATAGAGAACGCACCGGGCTGGAGAGCGAACCTGGCCTTGGCGGCGAAGGAATCTATCGATGAATTCGCGCCGAACAGCCTCCGGTATTCCTCTTGCGCATCGCCGACCTCAGCCACGAACTGTGCCAGCGGCTCTTTCTGGTTATCGCCGAGCACGAGCCTGATCTTCTGCCAGTCCTCGAAGAAATATTCCTCGAGCAGCGGTACGATATTCGCCCGGAAAATCGCCGAAAGTGCCTCAAACCGCTCAAGCCCATCTGGGCAGTCCTTCAAACGCTCGAAGTAGGCGTGGCCGATCGTATGGTCACGATCATAGAGGGCTTCAATCCGCTCGTTGATGGCTGAAAGCATCTGCGGAATATTGATCGTCGCTTCCTCCGTTTGCACTCGCAGACCCTGTAGCGGGGCGCCCGCTTCGTCGCGGCTGTCGGGATAAACCGGCTTGAAATCGAACCGGCGCCGCAGCGCTGTATCGAGGAGGGCGAGCGACCTGTCGGCTGTGTTCATCGTGCCGATAATGTCGACGTTTGCCGGTACGGAAAATTTGTCGCTTGAGTAGGGAAGCGTCACCGTTATCTCCTGCTTCATGCCCCGGCGCTTGTCGACCTCGATCAGAGTGATCAGTTCTCCGAAGATCTTGCTGATATTGCCACGATTGATCTCGTCGATGACGATCGCGAAACGGTGATCCGGTGCGGCTTTGGCTGCCTCGCAAAGCACGCGGAAGACGCCGGGGCGGATCCTGTAGGCAACGCCACTCCCCTCGCCTTCCCCGTCCAGGAGCGGTCGCAGGCCCTCGACGAATTCCTCATACCCATACGACTGATGAAAGGTGACGAACTCATAGCGCTTGATAACACTGCCTGCAGGAGGACCGAGGCGGAGCTTGTCGACGAGCTTGATGATCTCGCCGCAGGCCTCGTTCCATTCGCCAGCAAGGCTCCAAAGCGCGTTTTCGCTTTTCTCGAAAATGATTGGCGCGTGCGCTTCGCCTTGCGCCGCGGCAATCGCATGCGATGCAAGCACACGGTAGATCGTCGACGGCACATGATTGTTGTTGTTCGCGGCCTCCACTGTTCGAATGATTTGATGGTCCCGGATCTCGGTCACCTTCGAAGGTTTGCCCAGGTCGTAGAGCGCGGCAGCAATCGCTTCCCACCACCGGAGCTCGCTGAATTTCTCCGCAATGAAGCTTCTGCGCCATTCGTCGGCGTCGTGTGTCGCCGTCGTGTCCTGATAGTCGGCCTCGATCAGACGGCGAACTGCGAAGGTCTTTCCGGTCCCTGGCGGGCCGTAGTAGATGACGTTCCGTGGAGATGGCGAGCTTACCTTAGCGGAGGGCCGTATGTCATCGCCCGCACTCCCGACGTCGCCCTCGGCCTTCTCAAACGACGTTTCATCGGGCCAATAGCCGGGGCGGTCCTGGCTGGGGGCTGCCCAATCGAGGAGCACGGCGCTGCTCGACGAAAGGGCAGCCTCAAGCTGCTTTACGAGATCTGCCGTCACCGGCTGCCGCGTGAACTTCGACAGGTCTCCTAGGTCGTGCCTGAGGCTTAATGTCCGAGACGCGCGCCCGTGAACAGTCCCGAGAACGCCAATGGCGCGCTCGCTGCCTGGCTCCTTGCGGCCGAACCGGACCTCGATGTCCGTATCGATATGCCACCAATCAAGGTCGCGCTCATGCACCAGCCGCGCTAGGCGGCAAAAGAGTTCGGTCTCCTGCGGCGTCCATGACGCACGGGCATTTTTGAAGGCGGCCTTTCCGTCGAACCGGCGAAGGATTCCCCCATCGTCAAGGGATCCAAGGCCCAGTGCTTTAGCCAATTCATCGTAACCCGGAGAAAACTTGTTGATCTCTCCGACGCTCCAGGCGACAAGGTCCGAGATGGGCCTGTCCACTCCATCTGCCGCCGACAGCATCGCCACTATCCGGGAAGAGTTGTCATAGGGGCCGCGCATCTCCGCATATTTTTTACGGATTGGGTCACTATCGCTGAGATGGACCGTGTCAATCTTGACCACGAAGCAACCTTCGGCCTCGATTCCGACCGTGTAGGCCAGCTGTTCAGGCGCATTTTTCGTCGGGTATATCCGGGCCCAATTGTACCGCTCGAAATTGTTTCCCTGATTGGTCGGCCGCCGCCGGCAGGTGACGGTTCCCGATGGAAAAAGGGCGGCAAGAACACCATCAGCCCACTGCTTGGTAAGGTCGTATGCGGTTTTCAGCTCTTGATAAACGCGCTGGTGATCGGGGCTGTCCCGGTCATATTTCCGACCCTGCCATTCCCTGAGCAAAGCAAAGTGATGTGAAGAAAATGTCTGCAATGTGTGGGATCCTAGGAGGGCGCGAATCGACTATCGATCATCTTATATCAGTAGTTGCAGGTTCGTGACGTCGTTCCTCACTTCCGCTTGCCATTTTCTCGACGAGATACGTCACAGCAGAAGCGTTATTGTCATTGTCCGCAATTAAATGACCTCTACCGTGATTGCTCCGAATTTGATGGGGTCGGGGCAAGATCCTGTTTTTTGAGGTACCAAGCTTCACCAGCAGAAATAGCGCTGTCGTGTTGCAGGTAATCATCAGCGTCAATATCGCCGGAGCGCCGGAGGCGGTCAGGAGACCGGACAGGATCGGGGCTGCGATTGCGCTGGTTCAGTTCATCGGTAGTGCGATTGCCGACATGGCCGCGGCGCATTCTGGCCAGGTCGGTTCTCCCTTCGTACCCACGGTGAAGACGAAATTTCCCTCCACTAGCGGCGTTCTCACTTATGTGCGCGCCGCCTTGGAGCTGAAGGTCAATGGCAAGCAGGGGTCGCCCGGCGGCCTCCAGCCATAGGTGAAAAATACCTTCGACACTTCATCGCTCCCCAACAACCACCGCCGGCATATCCCGTCAGTCGAAAAGCATATCGAAACCCGTCAGACTTTGAAGGAGCTCATTCCTCGTCACGTAGCAAATCGATGATGCCGCCTTTTGGGCCGCGAGCACGGGCATAAATGGAAAGCCCCATGCCCGGCGCGTCTTCGTCGTCGGCATCGTGACCGTTCTCTTCCCGCGTTGAGATGAGACCCTTGCATTTGTTTTTCAGGTCCTCTGCGACCGATTTCACGATTTCACGAGCGCGTGTGTCGGAAGCTCCGTCTACGTGCCTGAACCAGGCATTGAAGAACATGACGTCGAGGGCCGTGCCATCAATGAAATCGGCAGAATGTTGATAGCCGGCGACCCAACGCAGTCGCTTGTCATTAGCCAACAGGTGTTCGGCAAGCTTACGCGTTCCAAATTCACAGGCCCCAAGGTAAACGCCGCTCAAAGAGCTTCTGGAACCGCCTTCCAGCAGCATTTTACTTAGCTTCTTACGGTCAACCACTTCATCCCAGCCGTGAAGATACAAACCATCTTCACTGCCGTGGCACGCGAGGTAAATTGTGGAGATATCTTTGTCCCAAGCCATACGTTTGATTGTGTCCGCCAGTGCAGGAGCTGTCGCGACCATTTCGTAGACATATTCATGGGTATTGCCGAAGTGCAGGTCGCAGAGCATATCGAACATCGGCTTGACCGATGCGTTCTTTCGCATCGTGATGCCTTCGCCGTTCCACTTGCTCTCTATTACGGCGATGCCGGTCCGTGTTGTTTCAGTCATGGATTTCGCCCCTTATTCCGCATAGAGCAACGCGGACGCCATATTAAAGCAAAATGACAAATGATATCCGCCGACAAATTACTTGACCGCGTCCCAATCAGGGCCT
The DNA here is from genome assembly GCF_003287875.1 of Martinezella tropici. GTDB lineage: Bacteria > Pseudomonadota > Alphaproteobacteria > Rhizobiales > Rhizobiaceae > Rhizobium > Rhizobium tropici_C. Next base: position 56,012 of record NZ_QMKK01000056.1, on the reverse strand, counting down.
GCCCAGCAAGTAGCCTTCTCTGCACGATCTAAGCCAAGCAGCGAAGTTTGAAACGCGCGTATAGACGCCAGGTTTTCCTGGCCGGGCACATCCATCGCCCCAGCTCACCCCTCCTACCAAAACGGCCCCGCCGTTCGACACTTACTCCCCGAACCGCCAGAACCCGTTTAGGGTCACCGAATCCAACGGGATGGAACTTCGGTGATCGCAAGTCCGATTTGTTTAGGGTACCGTACCGTTTCCGGGACAAACGAAAAAGCCTGCCGCGGGAGGAGGTGCGGCAGGCTTTTCGCAATAAATGAACAGCAACTGGGAGGAGGAAAGTCGCCGTTCCATCAGACACCCCTTGGGAGGAGGAGTGAGGGTATCTGAAACCCGAAACGTTGCGGGATGAGTGCGTTGCTTCGTTGACAATATGAATACATGCCTCTTCAAAAGGACGCCAGATGCTGCGTCGCAACACAGTTATGCGCTAGACGCATAGTATGGTAATTCATTGCCTAATGCTGCGTCACTATGCTTTTAAGCCGATTCGAGGTGCAGGTATTATCTGGTACCCCGCGTGGTATCGGCTTAAGAGGCGCAAGAGATCGAACTTGCGAGACCTCGCGACCAACGCAGGCCAGTTCATGCTGTTCCCGCCGTGCCTGGGGGCGGCAGTGACGTAAGCAAATTTGTCGAAAAGATGTGGCGGGCAAAACCTCGGGCTGATGCTCGACTGCTGAGTCAAAGTGATGCACTTTGTTGCAAAGTGAGTCGCATAAGCTTATAGAGAACAATACGAGAACACGAGCGGAAGAGCTATGAGTGAAAAATCGAGAAAATTCGGTCCGCGCGTTACCGTTAGTGTCACTGCGAGAGACTATGACACCCTCAACGTTATCGCCGGTCGTGACGATGTGTCCATCTCGTGGGTCGTCAGGCGCGCGATCGACGAGTATCTCCGTCAACATCGCGAACCGCAGCGGGCACCCGGCAAATCGGGCCCCGTGCGGCGGTCGTCTGTCGCTGAACGTGCCTGAACAGAATAACATCTCCGGGGGAATCCATCGAATGCGCGTCTCAAGTTCTAAGCAGCGGCAGCCTGCCAGGGCCGTTCCCGAAGCGTCTCTCGATGCGCTTTATCGACGTCCTCTCGCTGCCAGCCGCTCCGGCTCGCTTTTTGGCGCTTTCCCGTATCCGACCAAGATATCTCCAGACGCGATCGCACTATACATCGCCGCGCATACACGTCCCGGCGACACCGTTTTTGACGGGTTCGGTGGTAGCGGTACCACGGGACTTGCGGCTCTGCTTTGCGAGCGGCCAAGCGACGCGTTGCGCGCCGAAGCCAAGCGGCTGGGTCTGGATGTGCAGTGGGGCGCCCGCAATGCCGTTCTGTATGAGCTTGGCGTACTCGGCGCTTTCGTTGGCCGCACACTGACCAATCCGCCTGATCCCGCCGCCTTTAAGAAGGCCGCGGAAGACGTGCTCGCCGCTGGCATTGAGCAAGATGGCTGGATGTACGAAGCGCGCGATCCTTCCGGAAAGAAGGGCTCTCTTCGTCACATAATCTGGAGCGACAGCCTTCGCTGCCCGCGCTGCCGGAAGGTCGTCGGTCTGTGGGATGCCTGTGTCTCTCTTGAGCCCGCTGAAATCTCGTCCACCTTTTCGTGCCCCAAGTGCGATCATAGTTGCGCGCTCGACGAAGCGCAGCGTGTCACCGTCACAGAGGCCGACGATGTTCTTGGGGAAGATCGTGAGCTGCGCCACCGCACCCCGGCCCGCATATACGGCTCCACCGGAGGAAAGCTATGGTCCCGCGCGCCTCACGCCTCTGATCTTGCGCTGATGAAAAAGATCGCCGCAGAATCGATCCCTTCCTGCGTTCCCAAAGCCATGATTCCGTGGGGCGATCTTTACAGGAAAGGTTATCACTTAGGGATTTCGCACGTTCATCACTTTTATACACGGCGCAATCTGATTGTCTTCGCGCGCATGTGGAAGCGCGTCGAATCCTATAGAGGAGCTTTGCGCGAGGGATTGCGTTTCTGGCTTCTCAGCTACAATGCCTCGCACGGTACCATTATGACCCGTGTCGTGGCCAAGACCGGCCAGAAAGACCTCGTGGTCACCAGCGCGCAGCCGGGCGTTCTCTATATCAGCGGTCTTCCCGTCGAGAAAAATCTGTTTGCCGGACTGAAGCGCAAACTCTCGACGATCACCCAGGCATTCGAGCTGATTCACGGCAGCAGTGGCAAGATCGAAGTCGTCAACGGTTCAAGCTGCCAAGTCGATCTGCCGTCCGGCAGTATCGATTATGTCTTCACCGATCCGCCTTTCGGCGCGAACATTCCTTACGCGGAACTAAACTTCATCAACGAGGCGTGGCTCAAGAAATTTACCGACAGAACCGATGAAGCCATCGTTAGCCCAAAACAGGAAAAATCAGTCGACGCGTATCGAGAATTATTGACGCGCTCCTTCAGCGAAGCTCGCCGGATTCTGAAACCCACGGGACAAGCCACGATGGTGTTTCACTCAGCGTCCGCCGAGATTTGGAATGCGCTGCAGCGCGCCTATCAGGATGCGGGGTTTGACGTAGAACACGCGGGCGTTCTGAACAAGACGCAAGGCAGCTTTAAACAGGTCACGACAAAAGGCGCAGTAAGCGGCGATCCCGTCCTTTTGCTGGGGCCACGGCGGGACTGCGAAGACCATGGCGTGGAAAATGTGTGGAGCGTTGCGGCAGCCCTGCACAGTGAGGCCACTGCAGCCCGCGATCCAGCTGAATCAACGGCGCCTCGGCTCTATTCGCGTTTCGTGAATTATTTCCTCAGCCGCCAGCAGCAGGTGCCGCTGGATGCGGATGTTTTCTACCGCTGGTTTGCCGAGCAGTCACCAAGGGGAGCGCTAGTCAGTGCCGGCGAGTGACGCTCTAGCCGAGATACGAACGGCCGCGCGGCTCTTTGAAGAGAATTTGCCACCGGCGCAGCGCAAGCGCTTGGGGCAGTTCTTCACGGGACTGCCCCTTGGCAAACTGCTGGCGCACCTAGCGCTCGACGACGAGAACGTCACAATCCTTGATCCCATGGCCGGGAACGGCGACCTGCTGGACGCTGCCGCCAGCGCTGCGCAGGAACGTGGTATTGCGGCGACGCAGCTGGACGGCATTGAGGTCGATAACGCTACTGCAGCCTGTTGTCGGCAACGCGCCGCGGATTTGTGGGGCCGTTCAGCAGGTGTGAAAAGTGCGGTCATAGCGGGAAGCGCCTTCGATCCGGCCGTCATCCGGCAGCTAAGACCCGAAGGGTACGATCTGGTTATCACCAATCCGCCCTACGTCAGATACCAGTCCCAGAAGGGCGACAAGCACGGCAGTGCGGCCATCCGGGAGGGGCTGTGCTCCATTATCGAAGAGCGGACGAGCGGCGCAGAGTCGAAGCTTTGGCAGATTCTCGCCGCGGGTTATTCCGGCCTTGCCGATCTCTCTGTGCCATCATGGATTTTGTCTGCCGTCCTGACGCGCCCCGGCGGCCGCCTTGCAATTGTGGCTCCGGCAACCTGGCGCTCACGGGATTATGCGGACATTGTCCGCTACCTTCTTCTGCGGTTCTTCGCGCTTGAATTCATCGTGGACGACACCCAGCCCGGCTGGTTTTCGGATGCGCTGGTCCGCACAAACCTCATTGTCGCACGACGGCTGACGGATGACGAAGCAGCAGCGCCACTCGCAGAGCGGACCTCATGGGCTAATCCCCGGTGGCTCCAGATTGCACCGCCCGCAGCGAACGCGGAGTCGTTGGTGGGCTTGGCATTTTCCGGGATGCATCCAGACGCGGCCTTCGCGTCTTGGGCGCGAGCGGGGGGAAGCGCCGTCCCGAATATCGATAATCGTCCCTTCGCTCTCACGGAAGAATGGAAAACCTTAGCGCAGCGACTGCAGGGCAAAGCTTGGTTCCAAAAAGCTGAAGGCACGACCAGTCGTGCTGCAGCGCGCGCACAAGGCCGCGCGGCTGCAGCTGTACCCGAACCTTTACAGGCGCTGCTCCCTTCGGGGAGCACGTTAGCTGGTCTGCAGACGCTCGCAGAGGGACCGATCAAGGTCAGCCAGGGGTTGCGTACGGGCTGCAACCGATTTTTTTACGTCACCATGCTTGCCGAGCATAGTGACGGTACGGCCACCATTGAGGCCTCAGAGAGTTTTCAAAGGCTGCGATTCAAGGTGCCGCAAGAGGTCTTGCGGCCCGTACTTCACCGGCAGACAGACATCCCCGGCTTTGCGCGCGGCCAGATACCGAGTGCGCGTGTTCTTGAGCTATCGAATTGGGTGCTGCCTGAGGATAGGGAAACGGTACTGAAGCACGAGAGTGCATACCGGGCAGGCCGCAAAACTCTCCCCCGGCAGATGCCCGAAGAGCTTGCCGCTTTCGTGCGCCGCGCCTCCCGTCTTGCACTCGACCCTGCCGAGCCTTCACGTTTCATTCCTGATCTCTCGGCTGTTCGCACCAATGTGAAACGGCCGGGCATTGCCCACCGGATTCCCGGCTTCTGGTACATGCTGCCTGCGTTTTCGGCGCGGCATCTGCCATCGATTTTTGTACCGCGGATCAATCACGGTATAGCCGCCGTGTCGTTGAATACTCTCCCGCCGATCCTGATTGACGCCAACTTTTCGACCCTGTGGGCGGACGGCACTCGATGGACAAACCACGGTCTCTACGGATTGTTCAGCAGTGTCTGGTGCCGGGCCAGCATGGAGGCTTTGGGTACACCGCTTGGCGGCGGCGCGCTTAAGCTGGAGGCCACACATATCCGCCAGATGCCTGTTCCGGTTTTCTCCGACGCCGATTGCCAGAAACTCGGATCGCTTGGGCAGCGTCTGGCTTCCTCGGATTACGCGTCGCTCGCAGATATAGACCAGCTCGTGCTTGCGGCCGCGTTTCCCTCAGCCAACAAATCCGAGCTCACAAATTACGCCCGGCATATTTACGAGCGGCTCGATGCCTCTTGTTCCGCCCGTCAAAGGATTGCGTCTTGAGTGCAAATATCGAGAATGTTCGTCAGGCCATCGCCCGAGCCCGTATGCTACGGGACGGTGGTCATGTGGAAGCCGTACTGCGCAGTGAGCTCCAGGGGCGGCTGCGCGTCATGTTCCCTGATATCGCTCATGTCAGCTGGATTAACAACTATACTGAAGGTGCCGAGGCACACACAAAAGTTGGCGTCGCGTCGGGGAAGGCGGCGTCGCGTTTCATCGATAACCTGGTCGGCTCGACCACGATCGAGTACGAGGCTGATCTGCGGATCGCAACGAAGCGCGATACCGGTTATCAGCAGGTCCGTGAGCAGGCCGCTGGCCTTATCCGCAGCGGAGTGCCCCTGACATCGGTAAGAGGCGTACTTTCCGATACGGTGGATTGGTACGCATACGATGCGGTCTTAGCACCCGGCGTGGACACAACCTCTTGCACAGCGGAAGATGTTACGCTCGTGCAGATCGATGAACTACGTCTTTTAGACGACGGGGAGGTTTCGGCGGAACGCCTCGCCGCGTTCATACTGAAGCATCTGGCGCGCGAGCAATCCCGTCCGCTGCGCGCGGATTTTCTGGCTTCTGATCTTGGCATGGACTCGCTGACCTACAAAAGCAGTGCTGCGCCGCTGGTCAAGCTCGTTGAAGAAGGGCGCAGCTCCTATCCCTCTGCAAGCCTTGCAACGGAATTATGGTCCCATTTTGTGGATCATCTGGAGGGATCAACCGGGACATTCCGTACACAAGCGTATGTGGACGAAGTTTACGTCACGCTCTTGGCGCGCCTTTTGAGCGCCAACGTGCTTCAGGGTAAGGCCCTTCTCAGCACGGACGAAGAGCTCCGGACAATCCTCAATGGTGATTTCTTTCGCCATAAGTACCAGCTGGAAAACGTCGTCGAACAGGATTATTTCGGCTGGCTTTTGGATGTGCCCTATATCGATAAACTCGTTGTCATCGCCCGCGACCTCCAGCGCGATTTATATGCCTATGATTTCGGGTGGCTGGCTGAAGAAGATTTGTTTGGCCGCCTGATGGCGCAGCTTGCCCGCAGCAGCCAGCGCAAACTCCTGGGGCAGGAATGGACGCCGCACTGGCTTGCGCGTTTGCTGGCCGACAGATGTCTTGATGGCCTTCCGGCCGGGGAACCGCCCCGCCTTGTGGACATGTGCTGCGGCTCTGGCACTATCGTCGCCGAAATCATCAAAGCCACGCGTGCGCGGTTCGGATTCGCCGATATCGAAAAGCTCGGCGATGTCGCTACCGGCTTCGATATCGACCCGCTCGCCGTCAGTCTGGCCAAGACAACGTGGGTTGTCAGTCTAGCAGCGGAGATCAAGGCGGCGACGAAGCCGATTACCATTCCGATCTATCACGCAGACTCTCTTTTCGCTGTCACTCCGGTTTCAGCATCCGTGCCACTTGTCGGGGAAGACGAGACAATACCGGTCTCACTTGACGGCATGACAGTGCAGCTCCCGACCGCACTGGTGCAGCCGGAATACCGGGAGTTCTTCGACCGCATCGTTGACTGGGCCTATGACGAAGCGAGAGATGCGCAGGCGCGCGGCGCCGTTACGCCATTCGCCAAGAGCGACGCGGACAGCTTCCTTGACGGCGCCATCGCGGCATTCGGGATCACGCTGCCGGCCGAACTCCATAAGCAGCTATCCGAAGCCCTCTATCCGCTCGCACATCGCATGGCAGAGCTCGCGGTTGCCGGGAGAAACGGCATCTGGGCTTTCATTCTGCGCAACACCTACCGGCCCGGCCTTCTTACCGGGCATTTCAACGGCCTTGTATCGAACCCGCCGTGGCTGGCGATGAGCGGGCTTGCCGACAATCCCTACAAGGAGTTGCTTAAAGGGCGAGCCAAGCTCTACGGCATCCAGCCCGCAGGTCAGTCGTTCCTTCATCTTGAATTGGGCACGATGCATCTGTTGCATGCCATCGACCGCTATCTTGGTAAGGATGCCTCGGTCGCCTGCCTGGTGCCAGGCACCATCCTGAATGGCAATCACCACGAACGCCTGCGCCAACATGATTTCCTTAGCAGCGAGCGGCCCGTACCATTTGAAATATCTGAGGTCTGGCAAGTGGCGCCGGGCACTTTCAAGTATCCCGGCGCGGCACTGATCGGCCATAAGCGGTCAGGGTCCGCGTCGTTGCCGTTGACCGCCTTTTCTGGCGTTCTTGCGGCATCCACAGGCCTTGAAGCCGTCGATTTTTCGATACGGAAACTGGGTGATACGCGGAGCGCCTGGGCGCTCGAAAAGAGCGGCGGACCTGCTGCAGCCGGGGGAATGACCGACCTGCCACAGCAAGGGGCTGACCTCATGCCGCGGACGGCCGTTTGCGTTGAGATCTTGCAGAATACAGGTGCGGAATGCCGCGTAGATACTCCGGGTGCGGCGTCGCCGTGGCAGTTCACGGTAAAGTCGGCCAAGGAAATGGCCAAAGAGACGTTTCCAGGTTATGCCGCACCGCGATTTATTTACAAGATGGCGCAGTCTGAAAATCTCCTTCCCTATGTTCTCGGGGTTCACCGGGCACCGCTCGCCCTTCCGGCACTTCGAGCAGCTAACGGAGCGTGGACCGTGCTTGACGAGTCCGAGATTAGAAAGCTCGGCCTGATCCAGACTGCGCGCAGGTTTGCTGCCATCAACAAAAAGCTGAAGGACGTAGGCAAAGGAAAGACCTTGCAGGAGAGAGTGGACGAGCGTGGAAAGCTGGCAAAGCAGATCTTTGGGTCCGAGGGATTCCTTATGCTGGCAGGTGCCGGAGGCAAGAATATCTGTGCAGCCTGCGTCCCATTGTCCGAAGCCAAAGACCTGGTGGTTGACCAGACCTTGTACTGGAAGGTGATAGAAGGCAAAGGAGAGGCCTGGTTCCAGGTGGGAATGCTGAACAGTCGCGCACTGACAGAGGCCACGTTACCCTTTAATCCCAAAGGCGATTTCAGCGAGCGGCACATACATACCCTGCCTTATCGCCTGATGCCGCACTACGATGCAGGAAATGACGACCATGCCAGGATCGCCGCGCTAGCCGAAGAAATTGCGGCCCTCGCTGCGGCACACGCGAAGGCCGACGCTTACTTGAGTGATCCTGCAAAGGCGCTTACGGCTCGTCGGCGCAGGATGCGGGAGTTTCTCGACGGTTGGCCGTTGGTTTCTGAGCTTGAAGGGCTTGCCCAGGCGGCCCTTGGCGTGACCGCGGAGGCTGAGATGAGCAAAATCCGACTTTAACAGGAGAGCCTGGTTGCTGATCGTTCAAAGTGCTGCAGAGCCCGCGGCTATTCGCAATGCCATTGTCGATCTGATCGCACCTGCGCCAATATCGATGCAGGTTGCCGCAGCTTACGTGACGAGGGGCGGGTCGGACATTTTGCTCACCGCCGTTGTGAATGCGGCTGGTCCGGCTGCGTTTGCCGCGATGCCCAAAGTTCTCATTACCTCCTTTGATTTCGGCCTTACCGAGCCGCAGGCCCTCCGCCAGTGGCTGGCCTTGCCTAATACCGAAGTGCGGGTTTCGGGAGCGCAGCGGCTGATGGAAGGTTCTCTGTTACCTACTCGGGCGTTTCATCCCAAGCTCTATGCGTTCAATACCGATGTGCATCACTGCAATGCGCTCGTCAGTTCGGCCAATCTCACGTCGCGTGGATTCAGCGTGAATACGGAAGCGGCCTGGGCGCAGCGCGATGTTCCACGCGGTGAGATGGACGCGGCCTTCACCAGTGTGAGCTTCGACACTGTGCCCCTCACTGAGACCATTCTGCTTGCCTACGAAGGGTTGCGGATCGCGCAGCCGCCGCCGCCTGAAATTCAGCAGGAAACCCAACCGGTCGCACCGCCCGCGCCGCTAGGCGCGGCGGCGACGCAGCTCTTCCGGCTGGCCATTGCCAACGGCGCAATAAACCCGGCTAATTTTAATGCCATGTGGGTACAAGGAGAAGCGCTTCAGGGTGGTTCACGTAGTCAGCTGGAGCTTCCTCGCGGCGGGCACCGGTTCTTTGGGTTTGCCTTCAACCAGTATGACTATCCTAATAATTTGACAATCGGGCAACCGGTCATCCGCAGCGGTGCTCGCGTGTGGACTGACCGGCGTCTTACGTGGCATGGCAATAACGGCATGGAACGCATGAACCTCCCCACATTGACGCAGGGCGGCTTCAATTATGCTGACACAGCTGTGATGTTCCGGAGGCTGGCGGATGGTTCGTTTGAATTAATTGTCACCCCGTGGGATTCCGACCTTGCGCTTTCCTGGCGGCAGGCATCGACGCAGCGCGGAACGCTTTTCCGTCTTGGGGCAATTGCTACAAACAGGCTTGTTGGTCTGCTGTGATCCATTCTTGCAATGCGGCCAGCGACAACAACACTGGCCGAGACGGACAATCTATGAAATTGCCTTCTGCTTGTCCTAAGGCAAGCGGCCCGTCCCCCGAGGCTTTGATGTCAACTATGACTTCATCCGGTGGCGGTACCGCGCCGTTGCGTCCGCGCGACGGGTCTTTCGGCGCCAGAACAAGATGGGGTGGTTGCCTCACTACAGGGTTGAATCGGTGTCACGTGACGCACGATTTGCGGCTGGAGATAATAATAATACCACTGCTCCTGAACGGTCAGAACCAACGAGCCCGTTATTATAGATGGGGTCATTTGCGGGAGGGGGCGAAATACTACCTTAAGGCCGAGATAGGAGCTGCGCACTCATGTGCCGACGGCCTCGTTCAGTCAGGGTGAGGTAGGATTCCGTATCGATGTTCGCCCCACAAACCACGATGCCAATGCACTTTCCGACTATCCTCTGACGCAATGGACCGATGGCCCCGGCAAGGGCGGCTGCGGCGGCAGGCTCTACTGCTAATTTTGCCTCTTCCTGATAAATTGCCATCGCCGCGCAAATATCGTCGTCCGATACCGTGACGATGTCATCGACGTAATGGGCGATCACGCTAAAAGCGAACGGTAGCGCCATCGGCGGTGCAAGGCTATCCGCCACCGTCATAACGCTATCGAGGGTAACCGGCCGGCCCTCGGCCAGGCTGAGCGACATTGAGGCTGCCCCCTTCGGTTCGACACCATAGACAGCACAACGCGAATTGATCTGCTTGATTGCCGCCGCAACGCCGCTGATCAGCCCTCCTCCGCCAACACTAATTATGACCGCATCGAGATCGGGAATAGCGTCAATAAATTCGAGGCCGACGCCTCCTGTGCCAAGTGTAACATTCTCCCCTTCAAAGGGGTGGATTAGCGTGCGCCTCTCCTCCCTTACGATACGTTCAACCTCGGCAAATGCTGCAGGACCGCCATCCTTGAAGATTACCTGTGCGCCTTCCGCCTTCGCCCGCCCAACCCGGAAAGAATTTGCTGACGACTGCATCACGACCTTTGCCGAGAGGCCAAGTTGGCGGGCGGCCCAGGCGGCCGCAATTGCATGGTTGCCGGCGCTAACAGCGGTGATGCCGGCTTCCCGCTTTTCCAGTGGAATGGAATGTGCATTTGACAACGCACCTCGAGCCTTGAAGGTACCGGTCTTCTGGAAGCGTTCGAGCTTGAGGAAAACTTGCCCTGTGTCGAAGAGTTGCGTGACGAAGGGCGATGCAAGTTCGACAACAGGCGTCTCGAAAATAACGCCAGCCAATAGGGCTGCCCGACCTTGGATCTTGCTGAGTTCAACTGCCGCAACAGGGTTTTGAGACATCTCATTCATGATTCTTGCTTTCTATGCGGTCCCGTTTCGCTATGTCTGCGACGGTGTTCTTGCTGATGCCCAGGTCACGAGCGATCCACCGATAGCTGCGGCCTTCTGCGATCGATGCCATTACTCTCGGCCCAAGTCGATCCGATTTGGGGCGGGCTCCGGGCCGGCGGCCGAGCCTCTTGCCGCGTGCCTTGGCAGCGGCAAGGCCGGACTTGACTCTTTCGCTAATCAGGTCGCGTTCAAATTCCGCAATGCCGGACAGGAAGGTCGCGAGCATTCGACCATGCGGAGAGGATAAATCGAAGGTCATGCCGTTCATGGCGATGACCGAGACTTTCCAACTTTCCAGTTCGCGCAGCGTGTTGAGAAGATCGATGGTCGAACGCCCCCAGCGAGATAGCTCCGTGACGAGGATCGCGTTCACTTTTCGGGACTGAGCAAGGGCCATGACTTTCCTGCGTTCGGCACGATCGAGTTTCGCGCCGGAGCCTGTCTCCTTGAATATCGCAGCAACCTCATACCCAGCTCGGTCAGCGAAGGCCGTGAGGTCACGCTCTTGCCGCTCGCATGACTGGTCGGCGGTCGAAACGCGACAGTAAATGGCGGCGCGCTGTCCCAATTGAACCCTCGTGGATTTTGGTGCCGGAAGACCTTGATTTGTAAGGGCCGATTGTTGTCCAGAACAGACTATACTTCAATAGGGACAATACCTGCATGCCACGGCGCACCATTCTGACCGAACGACAGCGCGAGAGGCTGTTCGATCTGCCAACTGACGAACCGTCATTGCTTCGCCACTACATATTAAGTGACGGAGACCTGCGGTGCATCAGACTACGCCGCCGTCCTCGAAACCGATTGGGGTTTGCTCTTCAGCTTTGTGCATTCCGATATCCCGGCCGTCTCTTGCAGCCAGGCGAGATGATTCCGCCCCCGATGTTGGCCTTCATCGGCGCACAGATCGGTGTGGCGGCTGAAGAACTTGCGGAATACGGTGCCAGATCGGAAACGCGCTACCAGCATTCGACGGCATTGCAGCAGCTCTATGGCTATCGACCATTCGAAGGTCAGGTACGCGCGAATATGCTTACATGGCTCAAGGAAGCTGCGGAGGGGTCAAGAACGAATGATTTATTGGCTGCGGAGTTTCTAGCGGAACTGCGTCGCCGCAACGTCATCGTCCCGGCGGTCTCGACCGTTGAACGGTGTTGTGCCGATGCTTTGGTCGCCGCCGAACGGGCGATCGCGTCCCGTATCACCTGGCGTCTGGATGCACAAAGCCGCACTCGCCCCTCGTCCCTGCTTTCCGAAACTGCAGATGGTCGGGTCACGCGTTTTGTGTGGCTGCGTCAGTTCGAAGCCGGTTCCAATTCCAACGATATGAATAGCCTCCTCGACCGGCTGGACTTTCTACGCGAGCTCGCCATCAAGATTGGCACTCTCGACGATATCCCCCCTTTCCGCGTGACCGGTCTGCGCCGCCAGGGCGAACGCTATTCCGCCGATGGAATGCGGGATCTGCCGGAAAATCGACGATTGGCGATATTGGCGGCGTGCGTTGTGGAATGGTCGGCTATGTTGGCGGATGCCGCCGTCGAGACGCATGATCGTATCGTCGGAAAGCTCTATCGTGCCTGTGAACGCAAACGGGATGAGCTCTTGCAAGCCGAGCGCGCCTCGATCAGCGACACTCTGAAAATGCTTTCCCGCTACGGCGACGCATTGATCACTGCGCATGATGAGCAGGACGACTTGGGATTGGCCATCAGAGAAGGTGGTGGTTGGGATTTACTCCGCCAAACTGTCGCGCAGGCGGCCGCGCTGACAGGCAAAGTCTCGGCAGATCCGTTGGAATTTGTGACCGATGGATATGCCCGGTTCCGGCGGTATGCGCCTCGGTTTCTGGAAGTTCTGGCGTTCCGCGGTGGGCGTGGCGCGGACTCGCTTCTCGACGCATTGGAAATGCTGCGCCGCCTCAATCGCCGCGGACATCGTACTTTGCCGGTGAATGCACCGCTCGACTTTGCCCGAGCCAAATGGCGCAAAAGGATTCTGAAGGGTGGAAAACCAGATCGTCAAATATGGGAAATCGGGATCTTGTTCGAACTTCGCAACGCCCTGCGCTCAGGCGACATCTGGCTGGCAGACAGCAGGCGATATCGCGAGATCAGCACAGCCCTGGTCCCGATTGAAACCGTCTCCGAAACTGCGCGGTTGGTCGTTCCGCTGGAAGCGGACGACTGGCTTCACCGTCGAAGCCAGGTTCTCAAACATGGCATGGCGCAAATTGAAGGTGCCAACGAGGCCGGTATTCTTGCAGGTGGGGCCATCATCGATGGCAAGCTTCAGATTGATCGACTCGAAAAGGCAGCGCCGGAGGAGGCTGCCGCGCTCGTCTTGAAACTCTATGAAGGCATGCCGCTTGTTCGGATCACTGACATCCTCATTGAGGTCGATGAAAAGCTGCACTTCACCGATGCCTTCACTGATCTCCGCACGGGTGTTGCCTGCAGCGATCGTATCGGCATCATGACCGTTCTCCTCGCCGATGGCGTCAATCTCGGTCTCAGGAAGATGGCCGACGCCAGCGACACCCACACTTTCTGGGAGTTGCTGCGGATCGGCAAGTGGCACGTTAGGGAGGAAACAACAGCACGCGCCCTTGCGATGATTGTTGAGGCGCAGTCGAAATTACCTATGGCCCGCTTTTGGGGTGACGGAACCACTTCGTCTTCCGATGGCCAACACTTCCCGGCAGGGTCGACCGGAGAAGCATTGAACGTCGTCAATGCCCGGTATGGTAATGAGCCAGGGCTTTCGGCATACAGTCACGTCTCCGATCAGTATGCGCCATACTCGACCCAGGTCATTCCCGCGACAGCTCACGAAGCGCCCTATATTCTCGATGGTCTGCTGCAGAATGACACCGGAAGGCAAATCCGCGAGCATTATGCCGATACGGGCGGCTTCACAGATCATGTTTTTGCCATTTGCTCTGTTCTCGGCTTCCGGTTCGCACCGAGAATCCGCGATCTGCCGGACAAGCGGATCTATGTTCCCGCGACCAATGAGGTGCCACCTGTGCTTCAGCCGATGATCGGCGGCCGGATCAACACTCGGCAGATCCGTGAAAATTGGCCCGATATCCTGCGGCTGGCCGCCAGTATGGCCGCCGGGACCGTCGTACCCAGCCAGATCCTCCGAAAGCTTGCCGCCTATCCACGTCAGAACAGCCTGGCACTGGCGCTCAGAGAGGTCGGGCGTCTCGAGCGCTCGATCTTCATGCTCGACTGGCTGAGCGACATTGATCTGCAGCGCCGAGCGCAAATCGGATTGAACAAAGGCGAGGCCCATCATGCCCTGAAGCGTGCGGTCAACTTCAACAGGCGAGGTGAAATCCGAGATCGGTCGTCCGAGGGCCAGCAACATCGAATTGCTGGTCTCAACCTCCTCACTGCCATCATCATCTATTGGAACGCATGGAAGCTTGGCGAAATCGTCGCGGAGCAAATTGATAGCGGTGAGCAGATCGACCTCGGGCTCCTACCCCACGTCTCACCACTCGGATGGGAGCATATAACGCTCACTGGAGAATATCGATGGCCGCCGTTAAGGTAGTATATCGCCCCCTCCCGCAAATGACCCCTAGATGCCCTGCGCAGCAAATTTCTTAGGCAAATTAACCAGCTTGCTCTCCCGTAATGATTGGTTTGTGGCCGCTAGCCGACGGACGGGTGTCGGTCAGCCACTTTCACGAAGTAGACATATCGCGGCCCAGGCCGTGATTACTTTCAATGAACATGGCAGTTCCAAATTTAATTGGGCGTAAGTCATTTCAACAAAAAACCACTCTCGCTATCTTTTGAATGGGCTGGCGCCATGTCCGGCCTATTCCTCGATCCGTAGCTTCGCAACCTTGACAGGATAAAAATAGGCTGTGAATTTCAACTAATGGAGATCATCGCCAACATCCGATCAATGCAAGGTATGGGCGTTTATGCTGACCGGAACGCGCGGTCCACGTCACTCGAGCTGCGCCAGTATAATCTTATTTACGGTTTTAACGGGTCAGGCAAAAGCACGCTCTCGCGCTTGTTCTCAAGCCTCCAAGCGGGAGAGCTGCACCCGAAGTTGCCTGACGGCTGTTCATTCGAGGTGGTGCTGGACGATGGTGCCGCATACGGTTGCCCATCAAACCCAAGTGGCCTCGAACAGCGTTTGTTGGTGTTTAATACCGATTACATCGAGCAGAACCTGCAATGGACCGCAGGGATGGCGAACCCGGTCTTCTACATAGGAGCCGAGCAGGCGGATTCGGCCGCTGAGCTGACCAAGATCGAAAGTGAGATCGTGAAGGCGGAGACTGCCAAAGCTGTAGCGCTCGAGGCGGAGAAAGCAGCTGACAAATCCTTCGCGACCTTTAAACGCGAGCGCGCAAAATCGATCGCTTCTCATCTTCATTTGGGGAGTCGCAAATATGAAGCCCCAAGTCTAGTTAAGGATTTCGAGGCTTGGAAGGATGATGACGGCACTCCATTGACCCGAGATGAAGTGACGGCCGCTGAGGATATGCGGCGCTTAGACGAACCAATGCCGCGAATCGCACCGATTGCCTTCGATGCAGCAAGTATAGGCGCCGCGTACCGGTTTATCGTCGACATCTGCAGTCAGTCACTCACTACAGTCGCGCTTGATGAGGTGCAACGTTATCCCGATATGCTGCTATGGCTGAAGCATGGTCACGATTTTCATCAAGCGAATGAAGTGGCGGACTGCCTTTATTGCCGGAATGCAATCTCAAGTGAGCGACGCGCCCAACTAACCGCCGCGCTTGACGACCAAGTCGACCAGTTCGTCGCACGCCTCGACAAGACCGCTGAGCGCCTCGACGCGGTGATCGCAACACTTACAGGTATTGAAGAGCGCGTACCATCGAAAGAGGCGCTTACCCCCGAGCTGCGAGAAGGCTTCAGTGAAGCGAGAAAGTTGGTCTCACAAGAGGTCAGAAACGCGATTGCGCACCTTTCTGGCCTGCGAGGGGTCCTCGATGCCAAACGCACGCGCCCCGCATCGCCCGCAGATACCGGCAAATTGTCGACTGAGGCGGACGTCATCGCAACCGCAGAAGAATTGGCTAAGGCGATCACAGTCATCAATGAGGCGCTCACTACACACAATGATATCGTCGATAACTTTGCCAAGCACAGAAACGCCGCCGAGATGGCGATCCGTCGCCATTACCTGCTTGAGTGCCGCACCGATTTTGCTCAGCAGGCAAACGACCTCGCTGACGCGGCCGCCAATGTTATCAAGGAAAATGATACGCTGGCCGCATTGAGACGGGCCGCTACCGACCTGCGACAAAAAATCAGGGTACACGGTCCGGCAGCAACGGCGATTAACAAGCTGATAGCCTCCTACCTCGGGCATGCAGAACTGACTATCCATCCGGTAGAAGAGGGCTACCAGCTTCATCGCCACGGCACGCCGATCAAAGGGATGCCGAGCGAAGGAGAAAAGACTGCAATTGCAATCTCATACTTCCTGTCCTCGATCGAGGCCGAAAATCGCAAATTAAAGGACGCCATCGTCGTCGTCGACGACCCCGTATCAAGCCTTGACACCAAGGCGCTCAATTTCGCTTGCTCACTTGTTCGTAGCAGGCTCGACAAGGCCAGTCAGGTGATCGTGCTTACCCACAATCTCCAGTGCATGAGCGAGTTCCGGAAGGCATGGAAAAACAAGGCGCGTCCCCCTGAAGGCAAGGAGCCGACAGCTACTTTCTTATTCATCGACGTCGCTGTTCCGGAGGGCCAAATTAAACGATCATCGACGATCGTCGAGATGTCAAAGCTGCTTCGGGAATATGACTCTGAGTATCATTTCCTCTTCAGCCATGTCCTTCGCTTCATCGAGAAGGCGGGTGCCTATGACGATCACGGGTACATGATTCCTAATGTCCTGCGCCGCGTCCTCGATGTCTTCCTGGCATTCAAGTGCCCCGGGAGCTCCGGGCTAACCGGCCAAATGGCCAAGCTTTACGCCGACTATCCAGAGCTCGATCGAGACAAGTTGACGGCGCTCGAACGATTGGCTCAAGTCGAATCGCATTCGGACAATTTGGACGATTTGCTATCTTTCTCTTCAATGACCCTGGAGGAAACACAAGCCGCCGCCGGCGCGCTAATAGAGATGATGGAGCAGGTCGACAGTAAGCATTTGGCAGGTTTGAAGAAACTCTGCCGATAACGCGCGGTTGTGACAAAGAATAAGCGGCCGCCCGAGCTGGCAGGAAGAGCGCAAATGAGTTCAGTGAAAGAATACATGCACGAACTCTGGTCTCAGATCGACGTCGAGGTCAGCTTCGTGTGCCCTCACTGCAAAAACTCGACGGCAACTTGGTTAAAAGTTGCCGGGGATCAGGAGACGCATTTCGAAGAGGTCGCCTGCGAGTTCGACGACGACGAGGAAGGCTGGACTGTCATCATCCGTCACGACGAGAACGGCTGGACGGCCGAGCTTGAGGACGCCCCGGACGTCGACGTCACAATAAAGGTCGACGACAGCAACTATGACGGCTGGGACGAGCCCGAGCCGGAACCGCGTGCCTACGGGATCTTCGCCGGAGCGATGCGGGACTGGAAGATCAACGTCAATGAACTGAGTACCGTCGGCGGCGCGGGCAGCAAGAACCGATTATTGTTCGTCATGCTGTATTCGATTCTCGAAGTCTACCTGTCGGACGCCATCATCGGCGCGGCGATGGAAAACGTGGAAGTGCAGCGGAAGATGCTGAAGCTAGAGGGGCTGAAAGACAAACAGATCAGCCTCGCAACTATCCTTGATCGACCGGATATCGTGCGCGAGATGGTGAAGACGACGCTTCAAGGGCTGTCATTCCATAAGCTGGTGCCGATAAATGGCGTGTGCGAATCCGCGTTCGGGAAGCCGATCCTGCCGCGAGACAAAGACGACCGAGCGCTAGTCATCAAGTCCGTCGACAAGAGACACGACTGCGTCCACCGCAATGGCGTAGACAGAGACGGCACTTCTCATACCGACATCTCGCGGGACTATCTGGAAAAGCTTGGCGGACTGTTCGGAGAAATGGCAGAAACGCTCGAAAATGCGATCCGCGACCAACAGGCGAAGAGGTTCTTCGACAACCTCGAATGATTTTGATCGACCAGGTTAGTTCTGAAGCGATTGCGCCCAGCTTGGTCGCCGGCTGCTTTGATGCACATCATGGGTAGAGATCGACGGTCGCGGCAATCGCAATCACTCCGAAACAGTGTAAGCGCCGTCTCCGCCCTATTGGATTGGTTGTATTTTGAGGCTTGTTGAGTGGGAGCGTCCACCCCATCGCTCACGAAAAGGACGCGTTCATCGCCGAGTTGAAGGAACTTTCGTGCGCCGATGGTCGTGAACCTGCCGCTCAAGGTTCTTGATCACGTCTGCCTGCTTTCGCCGGCCGCGCATGTTTGCTCACTTAAGCTGCTTCGCCCCGCCGCATGCGTCCCATCCCCGCGAGAGTGCGGAAGGCAGGACCAAATCGCTCGGTCAGCAGCAGTACCACGTCGGCGTCTTTTCTTTTAGACCACCGCAAAATGGATATGGTTTCCGTGCTGGTTAATTGTGGCTTCGTCGTAGGAGAAAGGTTTCCCGCCATTAAAAT
The DNA here is from genome assembly GCF_003287875.1 of Martinezella tropici. Taxonomy (GTDB): domain Bacteria; phylum Pseudomonadota; class Alphaproteobacteria; order Rhizobiales; family Rhizobiaceae; genus Rhizobium; species Rhizobium tropici_C. The sequence goes on along the minus strand of NZ_QMKK01000056.1, from coordinate 37,614 downwards.
TAAACCGATTCGTCTTTTCGCCGATCTTGCGAGAATCGAAGATGATCTCATCAATTTTGAACTGATCGACGATCGACTGGATTGCGACCTTGGGCAACAGGCTGGAAGCAATATCTTCATTGCCGATATCCACCGCTTGTCCTGATTGATGGAAGCTGCCGCCACCGGGGCGAACGATCGAGCTTATCTCGATGAATGTATCGACAACACCAGCAAGGTGGAGAACCAGTCGACGGAGGGACGGTGTTGCCGTGCCGGGGCCGGTACCGAGCAACATTCCACGCAACTTGTCTTTGGGAGGCTGGAAGCGAATCTTGTTGGCGGCGATATATTCACGCAGAAGCTTTATCACATCACTGTCGTTCGTGGGGACAGCGACAGCGGCTAGTGCGGATCCGTCGCCGTCGAAGGCGTGACCTTTGCCCGCATGAAAGATTATGTACGGTCCTGGAGGCTTGTATGATCCCCCACCCTTCGTCGGGAAACCATGATAATGTACGAAGTTGGTTTCAGGATTGCCGGCGACGAAGGTCGGGTGAGCCTGCACCTGCTGCCCCCAGCTTGGACTGGATGAATGGGGATTGAAAAAATGCATTGCGCCTAGGATCAGGCTCGATCCTCCGGATGCACGCCTTCGCAAATGAGCATCAACGATGGCAGAGACCTCCGTTGACGGCGGCAATTCCCGCCAGGTCTTGTTTGGAGTCTCAGAAATTGGCGTAAATTGAGATTTCTCTTCGATGACGGCCTGGATAGTATTCTCAAATTCGGAAGAATCATCGACGACCCGATTGAAAACAGTATCCACAACCGCTCCCACCCCATCAGCAAGGACCTGCTCGCCAAACTGCTTGAAAACCCCGACCTCGGCGCTGCACAAACGCGCAAGCGCGTCGATGTCGTCCGGCTCGACCTTGATGACCACGCCCTTAAAGTCGGCGGGGATATCATTGAAACTGGCATCTGAATCTTCAGGCAGTTCGACAGGAAAATCGCGCAGGAGTTTCACCGCTCGTTCTAGCCCTGCCTGGAGTGACGTCCTGCAGCGCTCCAGAAACAAGGAAACGTTGGCATTCCCGCCTTGATTCATCGTGAGCAATTCACGGCCATCCAAGAGGTTTGCGCTGAGCCCGAGCTTGCCGAAGATGTCTGAAAGCGTTTTCTCCTGTGCGGACGGTTCTCGCAGCGCAATTGCTGCCTCGGTTCCAAAGACATGAGCCAGGTAGAGGTCGAGTGTGGTGATAAATCGTCCAAGTCCTTTCGTTAGAGCATCGGCATCCAGCACGCTTTCAAGCCCCACCGCCAGGCACTGCTGATCGGGAAAATTCGCACCGGCTTCGCGTAAGCCCAGTTCTCGCCCTCGATCGCTATCCGCGATCGATTTCCAACCATCCACGGTGAAGCGATACGGCGCGCAAGCGCCGGAGTTATCGGGGTTTGCTGTGATAATACCATTTCGCCAATCGTCTCGGCTCTCGACGTGAGCAACAGCCAACAAATAGCCGGCATTCGTCTGAAGGTCTTTGGCAACGGCAACGCTGACCGCCGCCAGTTCAGTTTCGCCGATTGTGCGGGCGAGTGCGCTGTCCCTGACATTGTCTGAACGTGTCCACCCTTGGGTGCCCTTGTCTTCGACATTGACCCACTGCTTGCCGTCGGCAGACGTCGCTTCGCCTAGCTTGGTCAACTCTGCGTCGGCCATCACGCGATGCTGTGTTAGCGTTCCGCCGGGGGTCGTTCTGAGAAAGAATTCGAACTTTGCGATTACGATAGTCACGACCGTCCCTTCACAATCTCGTCATAGGTCTTGGTGTCAAGAAATCCTGTAATGGGAAGTTTTCTGTTGTCTTGGAACGCCTTGATAGCCTCGCGCAGATTGGGTCCGAACTGGTCGTCTTTTTCGATCCTCGCGACGACATCGGGAGCTATCTTTTCCTCAGTCATGATCCGGATAAAGTTGTCCTTGAACTCCACGACATTCTGGGGCTCCGGGAAAAGGAACATCTCGAAAGTATGGTTCTGCCAGGAATTGCAACGCGCGGCGGACCCCTTCGACAGGATGGCTAGGCGCTGATCGGGACTGTTGAGCGTCTTAGGAGAGTCGCCGCTTGGAATTGTGACACGGCGTCCCCAAGCGAGCTTGAACTGTTCAATGGCAAGCCTTGTCTTGCTCTGGTGATTTCCGAAGTTTCCGTCGTCGGGAACGCAAAGGGCCTGCTGAATTCGCTTGCCGTCTAAAAGGTCAATCTCTTTTTCGTAACTTGTGATCGCACCGGCAATCCTTGTACCGCCCTTCGGCACCGCGACAATGGGAGCATCAGGATCTTTCGGCACGAACCTCGCCTGACCGTGCTCACTTGCCCTCAATGCCTCGTTGGCGGAAACTTGCATACCGCCTACGGTCAGCAACTGCGGCGCCGCTAAATTGCTCGAGGTATCCGCAACAAAGCCCGTGTTATCGACGGCCCTGTCAATGAGCGACACGATCGTCGGCACGCGGCAAAGGTCCAGATAGCCGGCAACTGCGTTCATGGCCAAGACTTCTTGGTTATAATCGCCGCCATTCTTTATCGTCTGTTCCCGGTAAGCTATCTGGGCTCGAGTTACCAATTGACGAACGCGTGATGGCCCCAGATCAACCAGGCGGAGAATTTCGTAGTTATCGATGGACGACTTCGCAAGCCCTAGCGATGCTGCGACATAGCCGATCGCTTCCAGAGAGGTGCCGGCAATAGACATGATTGCCATTGCCGCCGTACCTGTGTCCGAGATCTGGTTGCGTGTTGCGCGCAACTTCCGTTCGGCGACGAAAAGATTATCCAGGAACGGTGTGCAAAGATCCTCGTCAACGTAATCGTAACCGCCCAGGACGACAAGTTTCCATTCGGGCGAGCCAGGACTCGGCTTTACAGATAGACCTGAGTACTGAACCATCGAAGCAACGACGCCAACGCGATTGGCTGCGGAAGCTTTGACACGGTCAGCTCGAAGTACCATTGAAGGTTGGGAATCTGTCGTACACGAGCTTACGAAGAGAAGCGTCATCAACGTTACAATCAGACGAAGTCTTTGGGCGCTTCCAAAAAATCGTAACATTCCGTCCCTCTGTTTTCTCATTGCAATTTTGCAGGAAAACCCCGGCACGACGGACAATCCACGGAGGTGGAACTAGAAACATACCGATTCGGATGAGTGCACAATATTAATCCGCAGTTATACACACAAAAGATGCATGGCATGAGCCCTTAAAGTATTTAGCTCTTTGATAACGACGTTTTGGCCGCGCGATAGCTCGAGCGGCGTCCGAGGACTGTACGCTGCCAATATTGGATGTACCGGCAAGGCTCCTGGCGCCCTGGCAGCGCAGTCGTCGGCAACGGGCGAAAGTGGCGATGTGATTGTCGTCTCTGGGCTCTGAGCCGTCGGGGCTCGCCGGCAGGTGCTGAATAAATAGCTCGGCCTTGAGATTTTCTTCCCCTCTTTCGCTATCCCCTCTTCAGCGGTCAAAACGCACCCGCTGCGCGTTCGAAGACTGGATGGCAACGAGGCCCTGCCGCAATAAACGGCTATCTTTGTTTGATGAACTGGTTTGAATTGCCCGATAAGTGCCCCCCAAGCTAATTATCCGTTGCTGTGCCGCCACGCTGATATGAAGGCCTGCGAACTAAAGTGCTACTAATTCTGATCACGGGCGACGGATGAACATCTGGATCTTTAGAGTTGATGGTTGCCACGGCCACTCTTGCCGAGTGCGCCGGCGGTCTGCCCCATCCGGCCTATGGACCGTCGATTTCTGGTTGTTCCCCACAGGCGAGCTACTATAACCTGTACAGCATGCAATAATGTTGTAATCTACCGGTCGCAGCGTGCAGCCGGCAAATTCGTGCATCGCGGGCGACGACGTGCGTTGATTTGTCGGCCTTTCGGCCGCGATCACGCCCGTTGAAACCCAATCCTTGAATGTTCTTCCAAATCTCCTGCTTTCTACGTTTGACGTGAAAAGCGCGAGGGACGGTGAGCAACAACCGCGGTTCGCAATGAGATGGCATGCTGACGATCAATGAGGTTGCAGTCTGAATCGGGGCGCTGGCCACGGGAAAACAGGGGAGGGATTTGGAATGCCAGGACTATTCAAATGGCTGAATGATTTCTTGCATCAGAAGGCGGAGCACAATACGCAGATTCGCCTGGATCCAAGCCAGATTTTGACGAATGATAACGTGACGATCCAGGCAGTCGGCGAAGAGACCTACATCCGCCTTTGGCTGGTCGAAATGTTTCTCCGCGACAAGTCAAGCTGGTTCACGGAACGCTATCCATTGACGTATTCATTGGTGGAAATGAGCTATGGCGGCACATCGATCGAGTTTGCCAACGTTTCCGGCAAGAACCGCCTTGACATCCAGCAGACCGATCTTGGCAAGTCGCTGCTGTACAATTATCCGATGACACCCTTGCTCCCATTCCGAGGAGGTACGATTTCCCTTGACTGCGGTCTGGTTTCGATGGCGTCCGATAACACGATTCTGAAGTTCGCCGGTGTTGTCAGCGAATTCGCCAGCAAGCTCGGTGGAGCGCAGATTGCAATGGCGGCTGGTATCGCCAGTTCGATCGCGTCGAGTGTTCAGGATCTCTTGGGTGCCGGCAAGGCCGTTTCGAAACTCTACTATCATAACGCCTTCACGGGCAGTAACGGAGCATCACCTTTGGCATCCGGGTACATCTGGCTCTCCGAGGGAAAGGAGGGCAAGATCGAAGCAAACCGGCTTTGGATCACGTCGGAGGGCATCCGCCAAGCTGACACCAAAGAGGGTTCTTTCAAGCCGCTGGAGCCGCAGGATTATATGCTGGTGCGTATCGAATGCGTTGCCGAACGTGACGATTATCGCGCGTTCGCTTACGTCAGCGATCCCTTCGAACAGGCGCTCGATGCCAAAGGCGAAGGCGACGATGAAAAGGGGAAAATCCTTCTTCGCCAGGCTAAGCGGGCCGTGCAGAAAAGCGCCGACTTCACGAAGCTGGATGCCAAGCGAATCATCGCTGCCCTTGATGAGGCATATGCGAACGATGGCTGGATGCCGGCTAAATCGTCGCCATTTCAGGAGTATGTCGATCCGCTTTCCCAGGCGATCGACCTTGTGTCAATTGACCGGGCCAGATCGTTGCCGGACCTTGACGAGCTCGACTGAATAGCACTAGGAGCCGGTAAGCTTTAGTGATGCGTCGACCTCACGGCGCATCGCGTCGATCAAAAGCCTGACAAGCTCAGGTTCGCGCGAATACAGCGCCTTCGAGGCCCGCCTGTTGATTGATGCCGCAGATCCATCCGCCGGAACATCTGGTGCCAGATATTCAGCAAGGCGAATCCGATGGCCTGCTGTCTCATCAAGCCTGCTGAGGAAAAACTGGTCGGTGTCCATCAGAAAAGAACCGAGCTGAAGCAGGAACGTACCTATTCCGTCCCGCGGTATATCAAAAATCTGTTCAGCGAGCTCCGCTACCGCTTCACGCGCGGTCACCGGACGCTCAAAAAGATCCGTGTCTGCTTGAAGGACTAAAGCAGTCGCTCTTTTGATTGCGTCCTGCCGCGGCCGCGAACCGCGCCGCCGGCGCGACCTGAGGACGCCGATGGCTGGTGCAACCTGATCGACGGCGCGCGCGTTCTCCGCGGCGACCTCCGCCAGGCTCCAGAACTCACTTGCGACATGATAGTTACCGCGGGCCTCAAGGAGGGCCGCGGCAGTGGAATAGACGCCAAGTCTCACGATTGACGAAACACGGCCACGGCTTTGCCGCAGTTCGATCGCCCCGGCAAGTGCCTCATCGCTTCGCCCAGTTGCCAGCAGCGACTGCACATAGATATCGCCCAGCGGCGAGATGGCGCTCTTTTTCACTTGTGCTCGCTCGAGGATGTCCTCTAGGTTTGCATTCCCAGACTGCAAGCGTCGCCGCGCCTCCAAGCGAAATTCCTCGTAGCGTGAGGCGTCGCGTTCGATCGATCCTACAGCGCCGCCAGCCGTCCTGGTGCGAACATAGCGAGCACTTTCGAGGGGGAGTTCCTCAACGGCACCTCGCAGCCGTCGTCCAGCCGCAGCCGTCCAGCGCTGGTCCAATACCTCCGCATCCTCCTCTAACTGGAGACGCGAATAAAGCTCCTCTGCCCGATACAGAGCGGTGTCGGGTCGGCGAGCATAGTATTCGACCGCCAACCTGTGCACCATTCGGAAGACCTCCGGGTCAATGTCCCGCACGAGATCGTCTAGCATCTCGCTGCGCACATAGTCGATGTGCCAGAGAGCGTCTGGGTCGCCCTGATCGGTGAAGAAGAGTTGTGCCTGGTCTTTGCGGGCCTCAGTCATGATCGCCTCGGCCGCGGCAAGTCCCTTCGGCAATCCGCAAGCGTCCGCCAGCACTTCGGAAATCAGCTCCGCGCTGAGCCGACGCAGGAGCAGACCGGGCTTCGCAAGCTTCTTCAGGGGATCTCGAAGACGGTTGAGAACGCGCTCGTACAAGATCGCGTCCGACCCGAGCTCTTCGCTACTGCATTGCTCCAGCCATGCTTTGGCGTCGAAGGACTTGCTGTCGTGACCCATAAGCGCGACAGCCAAGCGCAAACGCAGCGGCATGCGACGGAGCGCGACTTGAGCCTGATGAGCAGTTTCATCGTCCATCGCAATATTTCGTTCGGCTGCTGCCCGTTTCAGGTACAGGATTGATTCCCGCTGTCCCAGTCTACCAAGACGCGGTTGGGCGGCAGGCTTTCGGGTCCACTTGTTGGCGAACTCGCTGGGCCGGGTAAACGAACGCGATGCGTAAATCTCGAAGACGTCGGCGCCTGAGAATCGTAGCATTTCGCAAAAATCCCGCAAGCCCTGGGCTGCGGTCGGGTTGTAGCTGTCGACCTTCTCGAACGTATCAGCGAACACGGCTATCAGCGGGGGCTGCGTCTCATCATGCGGCAGGTGACGCACCATCTCGTCGACAATTCTCTGGTCATCGCGTGTGGCTTCCTCGCCTCGAATTGCCAAGCTGACGCCTTCGAATGCAAAGCTTGCGGGTATGCGGGCCAAATCCATCAACATATTTGCCTGATGCGGCAGCCACCATTTTCCGACCTGCCGCAGCGCATCGGTCACAAAGGTGCCCAAGCGCGCATCCTGAAGGTCGAAACGGTCGAAGTCAAAGTGCAGGATAGCCAGCGGCCGACGGCTAGGGTTCGGGTCGCGCAGGCGGTCGAGCAAAAACTTTGCAACCGTGAGAGATTTGCCGATTCCACCCGCCCCGGAAAGAAGGATCGACGGACGGACATCGCCCGCCATATCCCACAGGTTTTCAAAGACGCGCAGCAAGCTGCGGCGACCGACGAATTTGGCGAGGTCTGGGCCAGCAAGATAGGCTTCGAACGAAGCAATACGCTCTTTGCGCTCGATTTCTGCAGCCGTAAATGGCAACTCGACACCGGCGGCCTGAGCCCAGGCCGCCGCCGTGCGTAATGCCAACAACTCCTGAGGGCTGGACAGCGAACCAACTGGCAAGGAGTTCAGAAGCGCGTGAAACAGTGTTTCCGTCAAGGTGTTCGGCCCGCCCGCGGTCTTCGTCAGGGCGCGCACAAGCTTCACGCCTGCGGTCTCCAGGAGATTCAGGCGGGATTCGCTTGTCAGTTCCCGGGCCGGTTGCCCGTTGCGATCGATTACTGAAGACGATGCACGTTCGAGCTCTGCGGCTGCATGCATCGCCAGCCGAAAAGATGCTCCGTCCGCATCTGGATGGCGCTCGAACCAGTCGTCGATAAGTTCGTCTAGCCGCCACCGCTCCTTAACGGCGGCGGCGAGAAGAATGTCCTTAGCCTCGCTTCCGAGCTGGAGAACTTGAGAAAGAGCCGTCGATCGCGAAGGTGCCGGGTTCTCCGTCATAGAATTCGAACCTCCTCGCCCAATGCTAGAAGAAGTCTTTCGATATCCGGAACATTGTCAGGCCAAAGGCTGCTGCGCGCAGCAGCATGAATGCGGTCGACGCGTTGTTGCAGGACAGCAGCATTCAGTGGAGGATTGCCGATCTTGTTGATAGCTTCTGCGGCAGCGGTCAATTCGAACGGTAGGAACTCGGAAAGCTGTTCAATCCTCGGCTTGAAAGCATTGCTCAATTCAAAATCCGGTCCCCACCCAAGGACGAAAATCGTGCAGTTGGTGAAGACGTTGTCACAAGCGGCCTCGCACAGCGCCTTGATGAATGGCCCGATTGCAGGATCCACACGTTGATCGACGCTGTCAAAAACGAGCCAGAGACGTTGTCTTGGGGGACGCTCTGCTAGAGCTTCGGCGAGAGCGGTCGCGTACCTTTGTCCTTTCACTTCAGGCGTTACGCCAATACAGTTTTTTGCCGCAAAATCGGTGAGCTGCGCTTTCTCGACGATGCGGTCGACCAGGCTCTCAAGGGTCTGCTCCTCGGCGATCCAGGCTTTCAGATCGAGTTTGATGCGCTGAATGCCGTTCTCGTCGGCAACGTGCCGGATCAGGTGCCATGAGTGCGTGCGGCCGGCCTTGCGCGGCCCGGAAACGCCAATGACGGGCCGAGGGAAGCCGTGCACGATAATGTCTTCTAGGGTGCCGCGCAGATGGGTGCGATCGATAATCACCTTGATGTCGATCAGGATGACGTCGGCCAACGTCGCGGGGATCGGACGCTCGAGCCTCGCTATTAGCTGCTGGACAGCTGCAACGCTCGGGTTTTGGCTAAATCGCTTGCAGAGTTCTTTGGCAATCGCGCAACATTTCTTGTGATCTTCCTGGAGGTAAGTCAGGCACCGCTGGATAACCAGCGGCTTTTTCTTCGGCTCGGTGATGTCGTGCAGCGAAACCTGGATCGTGTAGAACACCTCTTCGATCGTGTCATTGTCTGGACACGAATCGAACAGCTCGAAAAGAGCAACCCTTTCCGGTACGGTGAGCGTCACATTCATAGCGATATTCCTTTGGCCCGAGCGTCTGCAATGATCAGCGATATCGGGATCGCCTGATTTACCGCAGATGTTTCATAACCGGCATGATGCAGAGCAACCGGAGAGAGATCAGCATCGAAGATTGGAGCGCCCGACGAGCCATGCAAGGTGTGAGCGGAGTGGCGGATGCGTACAGGATTTCGCCAGGTGACCGACCCAAGATCAAGGCGCATGGGCATGGCGTTTGGATGCTGCAGGATCAACAGGCCTTGGTCTACGATGAGCTCGGGTGAATTCTCTAAAAGACGGGTCATTCCCCGCGGTTCCCCAGATTCGACGATCGGCTGGTCAGCGATTCTTTTGGCGAGCCTGATGACGGCATAGTCAAGGAACTCCGGCGCCGTATTGGCAGGCTCAACGGCCTGATCGGCTTCGGCAAACGGACTGGAAGCGAGTACCCGCGTGGCTTGAACCGGCATGACAGGACTCATCACGCGTTGGGCGGTTTCACGGTGGTCGAACTCGCAAACGACATTGTTCAGGCTCTCGCCATCAGCCGCAATAGCCTTTTCGATCACATGGTGATTGGTCAAAACGATGTCTTCGCCGATCAACATCCCCGTCCCAAAACGTCTATTGTCGATGACGATGCGACACAGACTATTCTCGCGCACGGCGAGCTTACGGCGAAAATCGCCTGGATCCTGGCCGACCGTGCCGCCCTGCAAGGGACGGGCAAGTGCCTGGAGCACAGAAAACGCTGGCAATTGGATCAGCCCCGCGGCCTCCGCCAGTTCGGTGAACTCCGGGACGCTCGGCCGCGCATCGCGGACCGCGGCGACCAGATGTTCGATCTCGTATTTGGCGTTGTAGTGCTCTACGAGTTTGAAGACGCGATAATCATCTGTTTTACTCGAAGCAACAATTGCGCCGTATCTGACGCCAAACCGTACAGAAAGCAAAATTTCCAGTTCATCAGGCACAAATGCGGCCCGGATCGAGTCATACAGAAGATTGATCTGAGTTTGTGAGAACCGCACCCATTCCTCCAATTAAATATATCTTCAATTCAATCGAATTTCAGTCAGTGTGCAATAGTGATTCTCATCAAGCGCAATTGTAAAGTGCATTCAGACATAATTGTATTAGCGCAAGACTGCTTGCGTTTCCATGAGGTCGCCGGGTGCCTCTCCGATCAGCCGTTGACTGGTCTCATACAGCCTGGCCTGAGATCTCGTTTCGACGCGACCTTTGGCAAGCCCGATCGCCTGCGGTCACGAGCTCGAAGGGATCATCGCCAAAGAACACGACAGCGCCCATCGAACTGCGCCTCGCGATGGCCACGCAAAAAGCCGGACACCCTAGCCGGTACTCGGGAAGTCCGTCCAAAGTGCTGAATGAGGGTCTTTCCGAGTCAATCCCTTATGAGCTCAATCCCTCGCCGAGTGCTTGCTTCTGTCCGCAGTCGACGCAAGGTCGCTGCTGTATGGGGTCTGCTGAGGAGCGGTTGGCCAATCTAGAGACGCGCAGTCGACTAGTGCTGCTTCCCTCACTGCGGCCTAACCCATCCATCGTCCCGGCGAAGGGACCTTGCTCGGGGGGCTGATGGTATGGCCCGCCCGAAAGCTTGTCTTGTTACATCCTTTTCACCCTCCTCCTCAGCCGGCCATGGCTGGCGTGGCCTTGCGAGGAATGAAGTCGGTTCCGTCTCTGAGCATGCGGTGCAACACCACCGCCAGCTTGCGGGCCAGTGCAACGCGCGCTTTTCTGGGTCCCGCCCGTCTTGCGACCGCCAGCGCCCAAGTCTTAAGATCCGAGCCTTTGACCGGCCGGGTCAGGATGACGTTGGCCGCCTCGTAGAGCGCGGTTCGCACACCCACATCGCCGATCTTCGAGATGCGACCACTGTAGTCGGTCTCGCCCGATTGATACTTCTTCGGTGTCAATCCGAAATGCGGCCCCACCGCTCGGGATGATCGGAAACGCTCAGGCGCGTCGACGGCCGACACAGGAGCGTCAACGGCCGACACAAATGTCAACGCCACCAGAACGCCAACCCCGGGAGTCGTCATGAGCCGCCGCGCACTATCGTCCTGACGGGCCATACCACGGAGCCTTCGTTCGAAACAGTCCGCAAGTGCGTCGCGCACCTTCAACAACGATGCGGCAATCGCCTCCAAAGTCGGATGGCCTTCAATCAGCTCGCGGATTCGTGCTGCATAGGTGCGTCGCGTGGTCGGCCCTACCTTGAGGCCGAAGCCGCGCAGTATGCCACGGATGCTCATCTCGATGTCGTGAAGTTTTCCTTGGATGAGCTTGCGTGCGGTCAGCAGCACACGCACCTCCTGGGCCGGAAGCGATTTGCAGTGGACCGGCCTGAACCACCTTAGCCGCATCAACTGCGCAATGCCCCGTGCATCCTTCTTGTCGGTCTTAACCGGCATCGTCTTGAAGGCCGCCCGCACGTGGCGCGTCTCGATCAGTTCGACCGCCAGACTCGCCCTTGCCATCCCGGCATGGAGCCACTGCGACAAAGGGCCTGCCTCAAGACCGATCCGTTCCATCGCAACGCCGTGCTCGCCAAACCAGGCAATCAGCGCTTCGGGCTCGCTCAGTATCTTTGCTTCACGCACAATGCGGCCATCCGCATCCACTACGCACACATTTGAGTATTCCAAGGATACATCGATGCCGGCATACTGCTTCATGGTCGTCTCTCCGCGATGCTATGGAGCAGGCCCTTCCTGACTCCGCGACACCATCATTGTGAGGGACGACCACCAAGCCTTCAAACTCGGCTGGCTGGGCTCCGCCCGTTACACCAGTTGGTTATCGGGATCTTCTGAGAGATACCTTACGAGTAGCTTGGAAACCCCTCAAAGTTTGCGACTCTTGATGTGGGTTTCATTTTGTCATTTCAAACGGCAAAAGGTCATGCGCCGGTTACGTTTAACCAATTGATCAAGGTCGATTTTCCGCTAACGATTTCATTGAGCTTTTCCTTTTGCCGAAGCGATCTCAGGATCAAATTTCAAAGCCGGCACGCGCAATTCCAGGCGAGCAATGGTCAACAGCGCGTCACGTGGCGCCTGAGTTGGACAGGATTCTTAACGACAGCAGTCTGAAGCAGGCAGCCACGCTTCAATTGAAATCGGGACGGAAAAGCTACATCAGCCCTTTTACCCGATGTCGGGCCGAAATTTCCCAGTTTCGACATCATTAACCATATGAATTAACGCTATTCTTTCGTCATAATGAATCGAAATCGATGATTGTTTCTGTTGGTCAGACGACAGCTTTCTGTGCCTCTTACCATCGATAAGTATCAAGTATCGATAGTGAGGCGTACACACGGCTTGTACGCGAACATTCACGATGCTACTGTAGCTTCAAAAGCCATTATCGGAGCGCACAATGCCTCAGACCAGCTACAAGATCAGCGAAGCGCGCAAGAATTTCGCCGAGGTGCTCGAACGAGCCAACCAGGGTGAGGAAATTGTTATCATGCGCGGCAATGAAGTCTACGCCCGCATCGGCCCGGCCGACGGTGGTAAACGCCCGTTCGGCCTGCTGCGCCAGCGTGGCCTGCCGGATAACCTCTTCGACGATGTCGACACTGAGCAGGCGGCGATCGACGCCGGCGACTTCAACGACGATGTCGGCATCTGGCAGGGCGGGCCAGCCGGGCGCGAGCCCAAGCCATGAAGGTGCTGCTCGACAGCCACGCCGTCTACTGGTGGACGATCGGCAGCCACCGGCTGTCCGGCACGGCCCAGGCACTGATCGAGGACAAGGCCAACACTGTCCTCGTCAGCGCCGTCTCCTTCTACGAGCTCGACAACAAGATGCGCCTCAAAAAGCTAGACCTGAAGCCGCAGGAATTGCGTGCCGCGGTCACCGCCAGCGGTTTGCAGACGCTCGCCATCAGCGATCTGCATGCCGAGCTGGCGGCAAGCTTCGACTGGGATCACCGCGATCCCTGGGATCGCATTCTCGCCGCCCAGACACGGCTGGAGCACTGCACCTTCTTGTCGCTGGACGTGGCTTTCGACACTGTGCTGCACGAACGGGTCTGGTGAGGGGCAATAGCGATGAAGATTTTTGCGGATATTCTGGAAGCGGCGGAACGATTCGAAGAGCTGGTGGACCTCGCCCGGCGCAATGACGAGATCGTCATCTGCCGTGCCGGGCAGCCTATCGCCGTCCTCACGGCGCTCCCGAAGCAGGGCCAGAGCGCGGTGGATGATTTTCTTGCGCTGGCAGCCGCGGGCCGCCCGGCAAACGGTGATCAGACGTCGAACCACGACGATCTCTATGACGAGCACGGACTGCCGAAATGAGCGGCGCGTCATCAACTTCGGCTGAAAGGCGCGTCGAGGAGCTCGATGCGCTCGACGCCATCCTGCCCTCTGATCGCCGCGATCAGCTGGCAACCCTACTGACGGACGAGGACGTCGCCACCCTCAAGCATCTGGCCAAGGAGGGCATGGGCGCCAATACCCTTCGCGCCCTTGCCTCCGATCTCGGCTATCTCGAAGCCTGGTGCGAGCTCGCCACCGGCGCGCCCCTCCCCTGGCCGGCACCGGAGAGCCTCTTGCTGAAATTCGTCGCTCACCATCTCTGGGACCCCGTCGAACGTGTTGAGGATCCTTCCCACGGCATGCCGGATGACGTTGAGATGGGATTGCGTGCCAAGGGCCTGCTGCGTGTCGATGGCCCGCATGCGCCTGACACCGTGCGCCGGCGGCTGACCTCCTGGTCGATCCTGACGCGCTGGCGCGGGCTGACAGGATCATTTACCGCCCCTTCCCTGAAATCTGCGCTCCGGCTGGCCGTGAGGGCCAGCTCTCGGCCAAGGCGGCGCAAGAGCAAACGGGCCGTCACCGGTGATGTCCTGGCAAAGCTGCTGGCCACTTGTGCCGGCGATCGGCTGGCCGACGTCCGCGATCGGGCCCTGCTGATGACCGCCTTTGCCTCCGGCGGTCGCCGGCGCTCCGAGGTCGCCGACCTGCGCGTCGAGGATCTGACCGACGAGGAACCGGTGCATGCCGATCCGAGGAATGCCTCCTCCCCTCTCCTGCCGTGTCTCACCATCAATCTCGGCCGCACCAAGACGACGACGGCTGAAGACCGAGTACATGTCATTCTGATCGGCCGGCCGGTGGGGGCGCTCAAGCAGTGGCTTGCGGAGGCCAGGATCGACACCGGACCGGTGTTCCGGCGCATCGATCAATGGGGCAATATTGATCGGCGAGCACTGACGCCGCAGTCGGTCAATCTGATCCTGAAAACCCGATGCAAGCAGGCCGGTTTGGACCCGGAGGTGTTTTCGGCGCATGGACTACGATCGGGGTATCTAACCGAGGCGGCCAATCGCGGCATCCCCCTGCAGGAAGCCATGCAGCAGTCGCTGCACAAGTCGGTCCCGCAGGCGGCAGGTTATTATAGCAACGCCGACCGGAAGAATGGGCGGGCCGCGCGTCTGGCAATGTAGCCGAAACTGACCAGCCTTTCGGCATCCTTATGGCCGCATCAATATTTTCTTCCGCTGACCGGGCAAACAACTCCACCACATTATGGGAGTGGGCAGATATCTACTGTGCTGCACCATCAGGACAAAGCCGCGCCGCCTGCCCCTGCTCTGTAAGTAGTTCAACCGCCTTTTTATCGAACGAAACGAAGGTTTCGCCACCTAGCCAATTGCCCTCATAGGCCATGATACCGTCGGCAAAATCTCCGCCGGCCTCAAGGATCGCAAGCCCGGCCTCGACAGCCGGTCGGTTCATGACCACATTTCCGGCATCCAGCAAATCGCGGATCGTCACGGCGACATCTTCTTTCGACAGCTTCGCCCCCCGGCGCAGTATCCAAACCAATTCACACATGCATGGCAGGGAAACCGCGATGAGCGAGGCCTCTCTCAGGAGCTTGCTCGCGGCGCGGCCTTGCTCTGCATCGTCCTGCAAAACGGCACGAGCCAGCACATTTGTATCGACGGAGATTTTCATTCGTCACCCGCCCAACCAGCGGCGGCAAGCTCATTCATTTCCTCAATCGTTATCGGCTTTTTAACCTTGCCCGCATGCCGGCCGATGAAGGTATCAATCGTTCCAGTGGGCTTTGCAGCTTTCACCCGAAGCTCGCCGCCAGGCAGTTTGTCAAAGTCAATGCGTTCGCCCGGCTTGATGCCGAGGTGCTGCAGTAAATCCCGCTTTAATGTGACCTGCCCTTTCATCGTTACCGTTAGGGAAGTCATAAGGACACTCCTTTTCGCTGAGTACTATGAGATAGTAATTAAAATTCACATTACCAGCAAGCAAATCAAGAACCTTCCTGGCCAGCGTCCCAGCCTCGACCAATATGCCGCGTGGGCCGGGTGCTTGCTCACGCGATTAGAAACTTCCGGGCCGATAATTCCCATCCCGCTCCCTCCTCTTAGCGTCGCTGCCTGCCAACAACGGCGCTCCCGTGTCTTCCCATGAGGTGGCAAGTTTTCGGCATTTCGGCCGCAGAGGCCTACGGACAAGCGTTTCACTCCCAATGTGAGTAACCGCTAGCATCGCCCGCAAAACGCGCAGTTTGGAATTCCAGTTTGGTCCTAAAACACGCTTAAAACTGGTCGTTTTCTCATGGAAAAATCCAGGAACACCGCCCCATCCTTCATCGTGTCAGTGTCCGAACAGTGTCTTGTCCACCTAGCCAGCATATCCCCGAGCTTGAAGTGAGAACCTGGGCCTGCGCCTCGACCTTGTCCTTGCTGAAAGGTGTTACCGTCTAGCGATGCCATCGCGGGCATGAGGCCTAAGTCCGTACTTGGTCGCGACTTTCGTCCGTATTCACGAACAGCGCTCATGGCATACTACATCCAAGGCGTGGATCAACGCCTCGCAGTTATATGTAAATCAGGATAGAAAGCCATGAAAAGAATCATAATCGCGGCGCTAGCGCTCACAACGACTTTGGCCGCCTCGCCGGCATTCTCTCAGGTCTACTTTGAATACGGAGTTGGGCCTCGCTACGACTATGATCGGCCGCCACCACGCTATTATCGCGATCCCCCTCCCTACGCATATGATGGGTACTATGATGGCCCTCGCTATCGGTATCATCACCGGTGCTGGACGGAAAGGCGCTACGGCTACCGCCATCATCATCGGGTCGTAGTGCGCGAAACCGTTTGCGAGTAGTTCGTGCGAAAGAGCGTAGTTCTGGTTCGGCCCGAAATGCGAATGGTGGCATTCACAAAACCGTCACACAATGATAGATTGAAGTGCGCAAGTTACTGAACTCCAGTTCACACCCGGCTCGCGCGTTCAACAGTGCTCCTGTTGCTGCCCTGCCTGGCCCCACCAGGCAGGGCTTTTTGTTGAGGCAATTGAAGCTTCAATTGGGCGGCACAGTTTGAAGAGCGGATGATTTTTCGCTCATGTCGCTAGGCCTTCCCACAAACCTCGGCCCAGATTAAATTGAGCCGCTTTTGTGCCCCTCACGCGTCGCGGGACCGGCTGATATCTCATCTGGTCCGCGTCTTTACGACCTCGTGGGCGTCAGCAAATGCGGCCCGCACAGCTTCAAGCACCTCGTCCGACAGCGAAGGGTTCGCCTTGGCCACGGCCCGAGAGATGGCGAGAGCGCCGATCTCAGCAGCAGTAGCGGCAAGCGCCAGTCTTCGACGGTTGGACCCGGGGATCGAAGGTTCGAGAGAAGCTTCGTTCATTGAGGCCCAGGTCATGAACGCGCTGGTAAAACTCTCGCTGACGGCCTCATCATGGTGGCTGATTTCGCTGACGGACGCGGCCATCGGACAACCGTCGGAGACCTTCTCGCGCATATAGGGAGAAAGATATCCGTCAAGCAGTTCCTCGAACGCCATGTGTCTGTCGCCGATCCATTCGCGCGTGGCTTCCATGTTGGCCGCGAAGCCATGTGAAAATGCCGCTGCGGCAAGCTCATCCTTCGACTGGAAATGCGCATAGAGCGCGCCGTGCGTGAGCCCAGCTTCCTTGGCGACCTCTGCGACGCCCACTCCGTCGATCCCCCGCTCCCGAAAAAGACGGCTGGCGGCGCTGAGAAGCGCATCCCGGTTCTCTGCCGCCTTCTCCCTCGAAACACGCATAAAAAACTCTCCGATCCAAGTTCCAGATTTTTTAGTTGCGATCACAATTAAAGTCAAGTAGTGCTCTCGACGGCGATACATTGCGATCGCAATTAAAAAATCCATCAGGAGAAACAGACATGCGCTACAAACTTTTCGGCCAGCACACGGGTCTGCGCGTTTCCGAGCTGGTGCTCGGCACTGGCATGTTCGGCACAGGCTGGGGCTATGGTCAGGAGCGCGGCGAGTCACGTCGCATCCTCGACGCCTATGCAGATGCAGGCGGCAACTTCATCGATACGGCCGGCGTCTATCAGGGCGGCCAGTCGGAAGAAATCATCGGCGACGCGTTGGTCGGCCGCCGTGACGATTTCGTCGTCGCCACCAAGTACACGATGCCCGCCGGCGCCAAGGACGGCATCGTGGTCACCGGCAATAGCCGCAAGGCGATGGTCGCGTCGGTCGAGGATAGCCTGAAGCGGCTGAAGAGCAACTATATCGACATCCTGTTCGTCCACATGTCGGACGGTGTGACGCCGGCCGAAGAGATCGTGCGCGGCTTCGACGATCTCGTGCGCGCCGGCAAGGTTCTCTACGCCGGTCTGTCGAACTTCCCCGCGTGGCGCGCCGCGCGCGCCGTCACCATCGCCGAGCTGCGCGGCGCGGCTCCGATTGCCGGCCTCCAGTTCGAGCACAGCTTGGTGGCCCGCTCCAGTGAGCAGGAGCTGCTTGCTGCCGGCCAGTCGCTCGGTCTCGGCATGGTCTCCTGGTCGCCGCTGGGCGGCGGCCTTCTTACCGGCAAGTATCGCCAGGGCGAGACCGGTCGTAAGGAAGGAATGGGCGGCAATGTCTTCCAGCAGGAGAATTCGCCACAGCGCACGGCGATCCTCGACACCCTGATCGAAGTCGCGAGCGAGCTGGGCGTCGCGCCGGGCGAAGCCGCGATCGCGTGGGTCGCTGCCAAGGGCACGCTACCGATCATCGGTCCACGCACCATCGAGCAGCTCAACTCCAACCTGGCTGCCGCGAAGGTCACCCTGTCGACCGAGCAGATCGCGCGCCTGGATCAGGTCAGCGCGATCCCGACGGCCTTCCCCTACAACGTCCTCGAGGGCGCGCGTCCGGGCTATACCGGCGGCAAGGTCGAAGAGTTCACCGCTCCGGCTATTTCCGCCGCCTGATCCGGGCCGACGATGACCGAGGTCCTCGACAGTGTCTCCTCAGGCGATGAGCCGGTACCCGGACGTATGCCTTTGAACGCATGGCGAGGACCGTCCTGCCCGCGGGTATCTGCGACAGAGTAATTGATCCGAATTGATCAACGGCGACGAAGGTTCATATCCTTTTTTCCGGGCGAGGAAGCAACTGTACTTTGCGTCTTATTTGGCCGTTGAACCAGGCTGCGAGATGTCCTCAAAGCCGCCGTTCTGGATATGGGACCAGTTGTCTAACTCGGGGTGGAAAGCTGACCATCTCGCGTCAGTTGATGATGTCGCCTCGTTCGTCTGAGCGCAGTGCGGTTAGCCGTTCTCTCCATACCTGTAGTGCTTCAGGCGTCAATCTGGTCCAATGCGTGATTTCGCCGACGACTTTGAGCGGTGCGCTGCTGCGATACGATCGAGTGGGGTTGCCGGGAAATTTCTTGTCGGTGACGTTCGGGTCGTTCTCGAATGTCCCTGTGGGTTCTACGACGTAAACACGTGGGACTGCGCCGCCCCCGCTGAGTTCGGCCGCGATTTCAGCGGCAAGTCCGGCACCGTCCAGAATGGCAGTGAAATAGATATGGTTCATCACCACTTCAGGACGATAATTCGACCGGTATCCTGCGGTGAGGAAATCACCCACGCGCAAATCCGCGATTGTTCCATGAAAGAAAGGCCCCTCATCCAGCACTTCCGTCATCGTGATCGTCCTTCTCTTATACGTCTGCTTCTGGCAAGACGGCCGGGGTAGGTTCGGTCTACTATCGTACCGATCCTGATTTCACTGAAGAAGACTGTGTCACGTTTCGGACCGGCTCCACCATCATTTCGTCTGCCAGATTCAATTTCCGTGTATTTCGCAATCACTGACCCAACCCGCCAGCCAGAGCTTCTGATCTCTTCGGAAAAGACTTGCACGCGCTTGACCGTCGAGGCCGCCCTCTGCTTTGTTCCCAGCTACAGGATTGTTTCGATAACCTCGCCGGCCTCTACTTTCAAATCCTCGCGACTGAAATGCCATGCCACATTATGGCGGCGGCGGAACCGCAGGCGACGTCGCGCAGCTGCTGCCGGCCGCCGATCACCGAGCCTTCAATCTGCTGATATGCCAGATCGGCTGAGAACAGCGCATCATACGCACCGTCGACCTGATAGTACCCAGACCCCGCAACACTACTGTCCGGCAAATACCACTTCATCCCAAGGTGGGCGTGCCGGGAAAACCTCATCGAGAAATGTCAGGAATGCTCTGACATTCGGATTGGCGCGGCGGCTCTCCGGCCAGAGCGCAATCATGCTGGAGCGGTCAACGGCGAAGGCGGTGAGGATCGGCACGAGTTCGCCGCGTTTCACATATGGCGCGGCGATGTAGGTTGGAGAGATGCCGACGCCGCCGCCGGCGACGAGGACAGCGGCGACACCATCGCTTGTGTCCACCGTGATCCCAATCTCTGGCGTGGCCTCGAAGACGCGTTTTCCTGATGCAAAGGGCCAGCGAAGTGTCTGGCCCGAGCTCTGGAAGCGAAAATTGACGCAGTCATGCCCCGTTAACTCGTCAGGATGTCGAGGCGTACCCCGTCGTCTCAGATAGTCGGGCGAAGCAAAGGCGCAAAGGCGATGCGGCGCAAGCCGTCGGGACTTCAAGCGGGAGTCGGCCAGCGCTCCAACCCGAATGGCGACGTCTACACCCTCTTCGATCATGTCCACGAACTGATCTCCCAGGCGCAGATCGATTGCGAGTTTCGGATGACGTGCGCGCAAGCGAGGGAGCGCCGGGCCGAGTATATGCACGCCAACCGGAAGTGGTGCGGATATCCGGAGAATGCCGGACGGGTCGGCGCGGGCAGCCATTGCGGCCTGCTCGATATCCTCGGCTTCCCGCAAGAGACGCAGCGCGCGATCGTGCAGATCGCGGCCCTCCGGCGTAAGCGTCAGAGAGCGCGTGGTACGGAGGAACAGGACGATGCCGAGCTGCTGCTCGAGCCGCTGGACGCTCTTGCTGACGGCCGACGGTGACACCGCGAGCGCACGGGCTGCCGCCGTGTAGCTTCCCAGGGATGCGGCCCGCGCGAATGCAATCAGGCCCGTGAGACGTTCTATACCGATTTGTGCCATGGTGGCATGAGTAAAGCGAATAGCGGGCCAATTATCAATCGATCCAATTGGAATTAGCTTCTGGCCGTCGGCGCAATCGAGCGCCTTCAAAACGGAGCCAGAGCGATGGGCACTCAATCAAACATCTCGGATATCCTTTCAGGCAAGACCATACTCATCGTCGGCGGCACCTCGGGGATCGGTCTCGCCGCAGCCACCCAAGCCAAATCCTTCGGCGCAAAAGTCATCGTGGTCGGATTTGACGCCGAGCGGGCAAAAGAAGCCGCAGAACAACATGGCTTCAGCGGCTGGAGGGTCGCCGATGTGACCAAGCGCGAGACCATCGAATCCGCGCTCGCTGATATCGAGCATGTCGATCACCTCGTCTTGCTGGCCGGAAGCTTCGTTATCGGCAAGGTGCTGGAAGCCGACGTCGACCATCTCCGCCGCGCGTTCGAAGAGCGCATCTGGGCGGCGATATATACTCTTCGGGCACTTGGAGATCGGCTCGCCGGCGACGGTTCGGTGACATTCATTTCCGGAGCACTGGGCGATCGGCCGAATGCCTATGGGACCGCCGTTCTCGCTGCCGCTTCGGCGGCGATGGAAGCACTGGCACGCGGCCTTGCGCTGGAACTCGCGCCGCGCCGCGTGAACACCCTTTCGCCGGGTCCGATCGATACTCCGCTGCTTGGCAAGGCGCTTGGCGACGGTCGCGACGCCTTTGTCGAGGCCCTAAAGGCAACATTGCCATTACATCGTCTCGGGAGCGCTGAGGAAGCCGGGGCGGCAATCGTGTTCTTGATGGCGAATGGCTGGATGAACGGCGCGACCCTCAACCTGGATGGTGGAGCGCGGCTGGTCTGAAAGGTTTTCAGCATTGCGAGCCAGAACTCTCTGAAATTTGTCGCTCGGTTTTCGAACCACGCAAGAAGGAATTCACTGAATGTCGACCGACCCAACCAAGACAGCCCTGACCTTTTTCGGCCACTGGAACACCGGCCATATCGACGAGGCGATCGCCATGCTTTCCGAAGCCGTGCTGTACGACAACGTACCGTTCCCGAATATCGTCGGGCGGGAGAACGTCCGAAAGTTTCACCGTGATTTCGGAATTGGAACGACATTCACGGTTGATTGGACGGTGACACAGATCGCGGCGGCCGGAAATGTCATCCTCAACGAACGGCTCGACGTCTTCCTGCATGAGGGCGGTGGAAAAATCATACTTCCGGTCATGGGGACGCTTACGGTCGTGGAGGGATCGATCACCGTATGGCGCGACTATTTCGATCCCGCTGATTTTGATCGACAGTTGGCTCTGATCGGGAAATAACGCAATGGGATGCATTGGCTGCTTAGGGCCAGCAAGAGCCTGGGCCCTAGGTCCCTTGCGCGCCGGAAGCGGTCATAACGCCATCGTCACCGACGATTTGCCATGTTGTCATAGCGCAGCATGGCCGCCTCGACCTTGTCGCCGTTGGCCGCTGCCCATGCACACAGTGCTTCAAACGGCTCCCGCAGGGAATGGCCTAGTGGAGTAATGGCATATTCTACACCGATCGGCTGCGTTGGGAGTACGGTTCTCGTCACGAGGCCGTTCCGCTCAAGCCTCTTCAAAGCGTCGGCCAGAGCCTTGTGCGTGATCCCATCGAGGCGCCGCTTGATCTCGTTGAAGCGCGAGGGTTTGGGACAGATCACTGTCAGTATCAGGATCGTCCATTTGTCAGCGATCTTGTCGAGCACCGGGCGAACCCGTGCCATGTCGCCACAGGCGCGATGAGAAAGTGCTTCCAGGTCAGTATACTCGTCCATATCTAGGCTACTTCAGGTGCGTAATTGATACCAGATATAGGACGTATATCATGACGAGACCATCAATTGAAAGGATTTACGATGGCTCGAATGAGTAACAAGGTTGCCCTGGTCGTCGGCGGCGCCAAAGGTATAGGCTTGGCAATTGCAGAGCGGCTTTCTGCCGAAGGCGCGAAGGTCTTCATTACCAGTCGCAAAAGTGAAGATGCCGAGAAGGCTGCCAAGGGTATCGGCTATGACGCGGTCGGCATTGCCGCCGATGCCAGTGTGCCCGAAGATATGGTGGAGACCGTCGAAAAAGTGCGCAAAGCATGCGGCCGTATTGACGCGCTCGTCTTGAATGCAGGCCTTTCCGAGCCTGCGCAGATTACCGACATAACGCCAGACCACTTCGACCGCCACTTCGACGTCAACGTCCGGGGGATGGTTTTTGGCCTGAAGGCGGCTCTGCCCGTGATGACGGAAGGCGGGTCGGTGGTCCTCGTCGGATCCATCGCCGATAGTGGAGGTTACGCTTCATACGGAACTTACGCCGCCACGAAGGCAGCCGTGCGTTCCTATGCCCGAACCTGGACCGCAGAACTCGCGCCCAAAGGTATCCGCGTCAACGTTGTTGCACCCGGTCCAACGGATACGGAAATGATGGCTGCGGTTTCGGAAGACATGCGTGCGGCACTTGTCGCTCCGATCCCGATGGGGCGAATGGCGCGGCCCTCGGAAGTGGCCGCGGCCGCCTTGTTCTTGTTGAGCGATGATGCGAGCTACATCGCCGGTGCCGAATTGTGCGTCGACGGCGGCTTGCGGCAGGTCTAAGGTTAAGTCGAAACGCTGTACCCGATCTGAGCAGGTCGGGTACGGCAAACGCGCTCGATGACAGACCGACCTAAAATCGAAGCCGTTCAACATCCAAAAAGTCACTGAACACCGAGTGCGATCATGTTAGCGCCTCTGTTCTCGACGAACCCGTCCACCTGTCCGTGAAACGTCCGCTTCGGGCCGAACTCAAACCTTTGCCATGGCTTCCTCGATCTGATCCCTCGCGGCTCTTCAGGCATTCTCGCTTTCGGAAGCTATCTCGCAAACCAAGTGTCGGAATTTTGCTCAGCCAGCCGTCTTTGAGAGAGACAAGTAATGGAGAGCAGCAATGACGATAACGATTACCGCCTTTGAAAAGTCGCCGGATCGCGGCAGGGGTCTGGCGCGTGACATGCGCGTTCGCTGGGCGCTGGAAGAGGTTGGCGAGCCTTACGAGGTGCGCCTCCTCTCCTTCAAGGCGATGAAGGAGCCCGCGCATCTCGCCCTTCACCCCTTCGGGCAGATCCCGACCTATGAAGAGGGCGATCTCGCCTTGTTCGAGTCGGGGTCGATCGTGTTCCATATCGCGGAGCGCCATGCCGGTCTTTTGCCGGACGCTGCCAGCGCCCGTGCGCGGGCGATCACATGGATGTTTGCCGCTCTCTCCACGGTGGAGCCGCCGATCATCGACCGCGCAACCGCAAGAATCCAGGAGCGCGATCAGATCTGGTACGAGCAGCGCCTGTCCATGGTCGATCAACGCATCCGCCAGCGGCTGAACGAACTCTCCCGTTACCTCGGCAGTGCCGATTGGCTCGACGAGGCATTCAGCGCCGGCGATCTTATGATGATATCGGTCCTGCTCAGGCTGAAGGACTCGGGTATATTACAGGACTATCACAACCTCTCCGCCTATGTCGCCCGCGGCGAAGCCCGGCCGGCATACAAGCGGGCTTTCGAGGCTCAGCTGGCGGTTTTCACCGCCGCATCGACGGCCTGACGAGGCTCCATCCGGTGCCTTCGCGGGAAATTGGTCGCGACCGCGGGCCTTCGGTCGGATCAGTCTTTCTCGATCCGCAAGCCTTCGAGGAAAGTTCGAAAGGCCTTGACCGCTCGTTTCGAGGTTGTCGCCGGATCGTCCGAATTGGCGATCCACTGCGCAGCACAACTGCTTGCCGCATTGATGAGGCGAGCGCCGGCTTCCGGGTCAATCTTCACGATGATCCCCTCGTCTCCAAGGGCGCGGAGGCTCTCTGTGATCGTGGCGATGCAGCCGTTGGCACTCGGCCATCCGGAGGGATCACCAAGGACAGCCGGGCCGTCGCGAAACATGATGCGCTGGATTTCCGGCTCCAGCGCCATCTCGACATATCCGACATTCTCGTCGACGAATGCCTGCCAACGCGATGGTGCTCTGGATGAGATCGCACAGAGCCTTGCAGTCATTTCCGCGTCGATCTGGCTGACGACGGCCTGCAGAAGCCCCTTCTTGTCCCCGAAATGGTGGTATAGTGCCCCCCGCGTCAGTCCGGCGGCCGCTGTAAAATCATCCATCGATGCGTCGGCATAGCCGACGCTCCCGAATGCCTTACGGCCGGCGGCCAGCAGCTTGGCTCGCGTCTCAGCGATCATTTCACTACGGGGTTTGCGCATTACGTCTCCGTCAATGGTTCTGCATAAATTCGCATACGCTGCGTATATTATTTGACATACGCGACGTATGCAATTATCTCATTCGCATACGCCGCGTATGTCTGTGGCGATTTCGTCCAATTCCAGGGAGCGTTCCGATGTCCAATCCATACCGCGAGATCTTCCGGGCGCCGGGTGCGAAAGGTTTTTCGGCCGCGGCTTTTTTCGCGCGTATTCCCATTGCGATGGCCCCCATCGGCATCGTCGCCATGCTGTCACAGACGCGCGGCGAATATTGGCTTGCCGGGGCGGTGTCCGCCACCTTCGCTTTGGCCAATGCAGTCGTCTCGCCGCAGATATCACGGTTTGTCGACCGGCTTGGCCAGCGCGCTGTCGTCGCGCCGGTCACCATTCTCTCGGTCGTGGCCTTTATCGTTCTCGTCATCGCCTCAAATCAGGATTGGCCGGCATGGACGCTGTTTGCCTCGGCCTTCCTTGCGGCTGCCATGCCGAGCATTCCGGCCATGGTGCGTGCTCGCTGGACGGAAATCTTCCGCGACCGACCCGAGCTCAACACGGCCTTCGCATTCGAATCCGCGGCCGATGAGCTCGTCTATATCGCCGGCGCTTCCCTTTCGGTCGGCCTTTCCGTCTCGTTGTTCCCGGAGGCCGGGATGCTTGTGAGCACGATCTTCCTTGCGCTCGGAACGACGGCCTTTTTACTGCAGCGTTCGACAGAACCCAAGGTGCGTGCGCTTGATTCCGATCGCCCGCAACATTCGGCCATCCGGCTGCGTCCGGTCCAGATCATCACGCTTGCCCTGATTTTCGTCGGCGCCACTTTCGCCACGGCGGAAGTGAGCGCCGTCGCCATCACAAAGCAGCTTGGCCAGCCCGGCGCAGCAAGCCTTGTCATCGGCGTCTATGCCCTCGGTTCGTTTATCGTCGGCCTTGTCATCGGCGCTCTGAACCCCAAGGCGCCGCTCCAGAGGCAGTTGCTGATCGCAGTCGGCGTCCTTGCCCTCACCGCCCTGCCGCTTCTCGTTGCCGGCGCGTCCGTGACCTTGCTTGCCTTTGCGGTTTTCCTGAGCGGCGTTGCCATCTCTCCGACCTTCATCACCGCTTTCGGACTGATCGAACGCCGGGTGCCGGAGTCAATGCTGACGGAAGGGGTGACCTGGATCATGACAGGCATTGGCATCGGCATGGCGCTCGGCGCCTTCGTTTCCGGCTGGATGGTCGATAATTTCGGACCGGCGAATGGTTTCTGGGTTTCGGTCGTATCGAGCGCGATCACCGTCTTGATCGTGGCACTTGGTCAAACAAGCCTGTCGGGGGCGCGGGCAGGTGATGCTGCGTCCGTCAATCAAGCCGCCGAATGAGCGAGGCCGAAACACGATTTCGGGAAAGCAAACACTCGCGATGGCGAAGGTTTCCGCATATCAGGTTCTGCGAGCCCTGATATGCAGGAAAATCGGCGCTACGCGGGTATCGGCTACCACCGGTTCGGCGAGTGCTACCTCGCTGCTTGCCATCGGTTCACCAAATGCCTCGATCACAAGACCGGCACCAATGATCATCGATACCCAGCTCGAGAGTGTTCGGTGGAAGCGAGGAATCGAGAATGGTGCCAGTGCAGCGCGCTCCTCCGCAGGGATCGACGAGAAAACCCAGCGTTCGATCCTCCCGTCAGTCTCGTCGAAATAGTCGGCAATTTGAACCGCGATCGGTTCGCCTTTTTCATTGCGGATGTTCTTGCGTGTTGGTGGCACGAAGCAGGGATGCAGGATGGAGAATTGCAGGAAGCCCTTGGGCCGGAGAATGCGCTCGATCTCGTTGAGCACGCTCTGCTGATCTGCCATGTCCATCATCGACATGAAGGCGGTGACAAAGTCGAAGCTCGCCCCGGGAAAGTCGATGGACTGGCCGTTTCCGAGTACATATTCGATGCCGAGCGGGTCGCCTGCCTCGGTCTCGCGGGCATAGCGTAGAAAGGTCGGCGCGATATCGAGCCCGGTCATACGGGCGCCAAGACGCGCAACCGCCCTAGTATTCGAACCCTCGCCACAGCCAAGATCAAGCCCTTTCAGGCCGGCAACCGGGGGCAGCATGTTCAAAAAGGCAGGCGTATTCAACGCGTCACGGTACCTGTCATAACCTGCGCGGCTATAGACGGTCCATGTCTCGGCGTTGTTTTCCCAGTGAGCGGCGACATCATTCGCGTTCATGGTCATCCTCCTGCCCGATATTGTCGGGCAGGGACCTATAAAGAAGATAGATCGGAAGGGGAAGATGGGCGCAGCAACAGCAGATCACCGGCACCATGCTCCGTGATTGAAGGGGGCACATTCTTCGCAATGGAAAGGTCCGGCCTGCCGAGCAGGCCGGACCTCAATGCCGTGAACCGGAGATCAGGCAGGATGCCGCTATGCCGGCAGCTGGAAGATCCAGTTAGCGATCAGCACGATGGCGAGGCCGCCGGCAAGCGCCAGATAGGGCAGGATTCCCGCTTTCCTGACACCCAGATCCTGGCCGATCAGCCCGAGGTCATCCATCGCGCCCGCCGGGAATTTGCCGCCGTCGCGCACATAATGCCTGTAGGCGAAGACCGGCAGGATCAGGGCCGCGAAGGCAAAGCCGATCCAGAGCGCATTGGCATAGCCCCAAACCTTGGCGCCGGCGCCGAGGAAGAGGGCGTTGACGAAGGCAAGCACGGTGTTGAGGCCGATGAGCCAGGACGGCGCTTTCCACGGGCGCTCGATATGTCCGGAGTCCATTCGATGGATCCAGCCGGAATTGAGGTTGAGGAAATTGAAAATGATGTATCCGACGTTGGAAACGGCGAGCACGAAGAAATAGCCGCTGGTGTCGGACGCGATGGCCAGAAGAAAGAGGTTGAAGGCGAAGTCCGTCCACATCGCTCTCGTTGGCGCGCCGTTCTCGTTCACATGGTCGAGATATTTCGGCAGCCAGCCATCCTTCGAGCCCTGATAGAGCGTGCGCGAAGAACCGGCCATTGCCGTCATGATCGCCAGGAAGAGCGCCAGGATCATCAGGACGACGAGCAGCTGCGTGACGACGCGGCCGGCACCGATCAGGCCGCCGAGCGCCTCGCCCACGCCGGTGCCGTCGACGATGCCCGGTGCCAGCATGCCGGCATGACCGAGAACGCCCTGAAAGGCGAAGGGCACGAGGAAGAAGAAGATACAGCAGGCAAGTCCCGAGTAGAAGATCGCCTTGAACGTATCCGTCTTCGGGTTCTTCAGTTCGCGTGTATAGCAGACCGCCGTTTCGAAGCCATAGGTCGACCAGGCTGCGATATAGAGACCGCCGAGGAAAAGCGTCCAGCCGCCATTGCTCCAGGTGCCGTCGGTCGCGGCGTAAGCCGCTGTCGGCGGCAGCAGGCCGGTGACGTTGGCGGAGAGGATCTGGCCGCTGACGATCGGATAGACACCGATGATCAGAAGCGGCACGAGCACGATGATCGCCAGCCACTTCTGCACGCTTGCCGTCTCGGAAATGCCGCGATGCTGGATCGCAAAGATGATCAGCATCAGGACGCCGCCGATAAAGAAGGTAGCATTGATATTGGCGGTTGCGAGGAAGGGAATGTTGAAGCTGACGAGAGACCAGGTGCGGATGGCCGGCGTAAAAGCTGCAACGCCATCGGCGCTGAGCAGCGCTTTCACCGCATCGTCGGGCGATGTACCGGCATGGGCCGCGATGTATTCGGCAACACGCGGGCTATCGGCGGTGATCGACGTCGCATGGGCGCTGATCCAGCTGAGCACGGCCTGTGAATCCGCCGCGGGGATGGGAAAGAAGGCATTGAGGATATAACCGGCCGCAATGGCGCAGCCAAGGGACAGCACTGGCGACCAGGCAAACCAGTTGCACCAGACCGAAAGCGGCGCGATGAACTTAGAGTAACGCAGCCAGGCCGTCGCGCCATAGACCGAGGCGCCACCGGACTTGTTGCCGAACATGCCGGCAATTTCGGCATAGGTAAAGGACTGCAAAAATCCCATGATCATTGAGATGATCCACACGACGAAGGCAAGCTTGCCCGTCGTGCCGGCGATGCCGCCGATGGAGAAGAGAACAAGCGGCGGCACGCCCGCAGCCACCCAGAACGCGCCCTTCCAGTCAAGCGCGCGTATAAGCTTACCTTCGGTGCCGGCGGAAGCGCCGGCGTCCACGATATCCGTCATCGATGAAATTCCCCAATTTGTTCCGGACGTATCTCTCGTACGTCTCCCTGAACGTGCCTCCCATGGCATTGCGGGGCGTGCTGGAGGTTTTCGTGAGCCGAGTCTGTGCGCGGATTTCCAGATGCATGCCCTTTATGCATAGTGAAGATATTTTCTTTTTAGTCAATATCCCTTTACTTTCCATCGGCATTTTGTCAGCATGATTCCAGTGCCTCGATGCACCTATTTCCCGAGAGGGTTTAATGCGAGAACTCCATCCGCCGACCGCCGGAATACGGCCGATTTCGGCGAGCATCATCCGCTACCCAGGCATTCCGGCCTTGCCGCAAGATACCGAACGCTATCGCTGCAAGGGCGGTGGGTCGCTGGTCGTGCGCGTCGAGCCCGGCGATCGGGTTTCGGTGACGGATAGCGAAGGTGGCCAGGTCTGCGAGCTCACCTTCCTCGACGAGAAGGGCCGCTTTCAATCCGCAGGATTGGGGTCGGCATTCACCGGCGAAGCGACAGGTCTGAAAGCCATTCTTTCGTCCGGAGATGAAAGCGCCGGCCGCGTTAGGATAGCGCTGGAACGGCGCGGAGCAGACATGGCGTCCGCGGCAGCTTTGCACCTTTTCGGCGGGTCATCTCGCGCCGGCAGCACGGCGGAATTCACCATCGCGACCAAAGGCCTGCTGATCGCCTGCGCACCGGGAACGACCATGTCGCCGGAGACGCAGGATACGGCAACGCCGATCGAGCTCAGAATATGCCGCACGACCATCCTGCGAGACTATGCATCCGCGCTCCCCGAACCGCTCGCCGATCCGATCGAGGACATCCGCGTCAAGGCAGCGACCGCTTCGGCCTATTTCGTCCGTGCCGGCGAATATATTCAGATCATCGACGTCTACGGCCGGCAATGCACCGATTTCCAGGCCTTCTCCGCCCGCAAGGTCGACAAAGGCCTCGACCTTGCGCTCGATTCAACCGTAACCCGCACCCTGCTCGGCCGCAGCTATCCAGCGCCCGGCCTTCCCTCCAAGGCCTTCGACCGTGATTTCGAGCCGCTGGTGGAAATCGTGCAGGACACGGTTGGCCGCCACGACGCCTTCGCAACGGCCTGCAACTCCCGCTACTATGACGACATGGGCTATCCCGGCCACGTGAACTGCACCGACAATTTCAACGCGGCGCTCGCTCCCTATGGAATCGCCGGCCGAAAGGGGTGGGAGGCACTCAACTACTTCTACAACACCAATGTCGATCACAATAACCAGCTCTATCTCGACGAGCCCTGGTCCAGGCCCGGCGATTACGTCCTGATGCGCGCCCTGACGGATCTTGTCTGTGTCTCCTCCTCCTGCCCCGATGACATCGACGCGGCCAATGGCTGGGACCCGACCGATATCCACGTGCGCACCTTTTCCGGCAAAGAAAAATTCACACGAGCGGTGGCCTATCGCATGACCCCTGACGCCGACCCCGAACTGACGCGGGAAACCGCGTTTCACCCGCGCCTTTCCGCCATGACACGCGACTACACGGAATATCGCGGCTTCTGGCTGCCGAACCGCTTCTCCTCGGAAGGGCCGGTCGAGGAATATTGGGCCTGTCGCGAACGCGCCGTGGTGATGGATCTCTCGCCACTTCGCAAGTTCGAGGTGACAGGGCCGGATGCCGAGGAATTGCTGCAATATTGCCTGACGCGAGACGTGCGCAAGCTCTCGACCGGCCAGGTCGTCTATTCCGCCATGTGCTACGAACATGGCGGCATGATCGACGATGGCACGCTGTTCCGCCTCGCAGACAAAAACTTCCGCTGGATCGGCGGCGACGACTATAGCGGCATTTGGCTGCGCGAGCAGGCGGAGAAGAAGGGCTTCAAGGCCTGGGTCCGCTCCTCCACCGACCAGATGCACAATATCGCCCTGCAAGGCCCGAAGAGCCGCGATATCCTCAAGGAGATCATCTGGACGGCGCCGCGCCAACCAACCATCGGCGAGCTGGAATGGTTCCGCTTCACCGTCGGCCGCATCGGCCATTTCGAGGGAGCACCGGTCGTCGTCTCGCGCACCGGCTATACCGGCGAGCTCGGCTACGAGATCTTCTGCCATCCGAAGGATGCGGTAACAGTCTTTGACGCTGTCTGGAAAGCCGGCGAGCCTTACGGGCTGAAGCCGATGGGTCTTGAGGCGCTCGATATGGTTCGTATCGAGGCGGGCCTGGTCTTTGCCCATCACGAATTCGACGATCAGACCGATCCTTTCGAGGCCGGCATCGGCTTCACTGTTCCGCTGAAATCCAAGCAGGACGATTTCATCGGGCGCGAGGCGTTGGTCAGGCGAAAGGAAAACCCACGGCATCTGATGGTCGGACTTGATATCGAGGCCAACGAGTCCATCGGACATGGCGATTGCATCCATATCGGCCGCGCGCAGATCGGCGTGGTCACCAGCGCCACACGGTCGCCGATCCTCGGCAAAACCATCGCGCTCGCCCGTGTCGACGTCACGCATGCGGCTGTTGGAACCAAGGTCGAGATCGGCAAGCTGGATGGTCAGCAAAAGCGGCTTCCGGCTGTCATCGTGCCGCTTTCTCACTACGATCCGCAGAAGACGCGGCCGCGATCCTGATCCGACTTCTTCTGCGCGGCCGAGATTGCGCGTGCCGCCTCTTCCGAGGAGTTGGCAAGCGTACGCATCTCTGCCGCCAGGACCGCAAAACCCGATCCGGCCGTGCCCGCTCTTGCCGCCTCGATGCCGGCATTGACGGCAAGCAGCTTCAAGTAGCGCAGCGACTGCAGGATCTCGTTGGTCTTCGATGCCGTGACCCGCATGTCCGCGGTCTGCTCGTCGAGGCGCTGGTAGAGCGATTCGATATTCAGGATACTGCCTTCAAGATAAAGAAGCTCCCCGGCCTCGTCCCAGACACCGCCGCCGGTCTCCGTCACCCAGAGGAAATGGCCGTCGCGATGACGGATGCGATACTCCATCGTCCAGTCGGTGCGGCTTTCCAAAGCCTTGCCGACAAGCTCATCCATGAGCGGAATATCATCCTCGCACATGATCGAAGTAAAGGTTCGCGCGCGGTTGCCGATGATCTCATCTGCGGGATAGCCGAAGATACGCTCGATGCCGTCGGTCATCTCAAGCATCGTATAGTTTTCGTCCGCCCGGCAGCGATAGAGAAAACCCGCCATACGGCCGAGAACGCTTGTCTGAAAATCCATGGAAGCCATGCCCGAAGAGAAGGTTGCGGATGAACTCGTTTCGTCTCAACGCATAAAAATCCGGCAAAGGCTGCTTTCGCCTCCCTTGCCGGTCAGGTGGGGAAATGGTCAAGGATCAATTGCGCAGATATTCCTCCATGGAATCATCGAGCGCGTCGACCCAGGGCGTATGATGTGTCGGCGACATGGTGCCGGTCATCAGCGAGCGGTAGGCATGATCGCGGAAGCCCATGATGTTTTCCGCCTTGTGATGCTCCCATTCCATGAAGGTCCTGTTCGTGCCTTCGATATCGAAGCTCGGATAATCGGTCTCTGCGAGCAGCTCCTTCACGTAGTCGCCCTGATACCAGATCATCTGCTCGGCATCCTCAAGCGTTTCCTCGCGGGCGCGCCACTTGTCGAAGTTCGCCTGCAGTTCCGCTTCGGGCGGCAGCTTGATGCGGCCCATCATGACATCGCGCGCCCGCCAGGCCTGCACGTCGAACATGTTGAAAGTGTAGAACTGATCCTGCATGCCGATGTAGAAAAGCTGCGGGTTCTTGTCGAAGATCACGCCCTTGTAGAGATGATCGGCCCAGAGCCGGTTGGCCGTCTTCAGCCGGAGGTCATCGGGCAGGAAGGGGAAATGATGCTGATAGCCTGTGCAGAGGATCAGCGCGTCGACATCCTTCGATGAGCCGTCGAGGAAATAGGCCGTCTTGTTTTCAAGACGCGTCAACAGCGGCCGCTCTTCGAAATTCTCGGGCCATTTGAAGCCCATCGGCTTAGAGCGATAGCTTGTCGTCACCGATTTTGCGCCGTATTTCCAGCATTGCGAGCCGATATCCTCGGCCGAATAGCTACGGCCGACGAGCAACACGTCCTTGCCCTTGAACTCCAGCGCATCACGAAAATCGTGGGCATGCAGCACACGACCGTTGAAGGTCTTCACCCCTTCGAAATAGGGCACGTTCGGCGTCGAGAAGTGGCCAGAGGCGACGACGACATAGTCGAACTCCTCGTCATACATCCGGTCTTGGGGGCGATCATGCGCGGTTACCGTGAACTTCTTCGTCTCTTCATCGAAGCGCACCATGCGAACCGGCGTGCTGAAGCGCACCCATTTGCGTACATCGGCCTTCTCGACACGGCCCTTGATATAGTCCCAAAGCACGGCGCGCGGCGGATAGGAGGCGATCGGCTTGCCGAAATGCTCCTCGAAGGAATAATCGGCAAATTCCAGGCATTCCTTCGGGCCGTTCGACCAGAGATAGCGATACATGCTGCCATGCACCGGTTCGCCATATTCATCGAGGCCTGTGCGCCAGGTATAGTTCCAAAGGCCGCCCCAATCCGCCTGCTTTTCGAAGCAGACGACTTCCGGGATATCAGCACCCTTCTTTGCGGCCGATTGAAAGGCCCTTAGCTGGGCAAGGCCCGAAGGGCCGGCACCGATAACGGCAACTCGTGTCATGTGGCATTCCCCTTCTCGATTGTATCGAAGTTCTTATTGCATGCAGTCGTTTCGCGCCGCGTCCGGCATCAATCCGGGAAGATGCCGGGGCTGGTCGGCGCGCCGTCATCATATTGCGACAGCCAGTCGATCGTGGTCTGGCGGAAGCGCGTCAGGCCCTTGTAGTCGATGAGCTCCGGCGGCAAGGTTTTGAGCACACGCGGGAAGCGGCGCGCCCATTTCGGCACGGTAACGAGCTCGTTCATGTTCATCAGATAGCAGCGGATGACGAAGAGAATGGCGTTCGAGCGCGGCAGACGCCACAGGCTCTGCAACTCGACGCGCAGATGCACCTTTTCGCCGACATTCTCAGGCGTCACCGTGGTGCGATCCGGACCCCACTTCGGGTAGTTTTCGGGGCTGGTATCGAGGCGGGGATTGATCGTCATGGTCCAGTTGAACCGGCGCGTCGGCTTGCCCTGCTGCAGGTTCAAGAGGAATTTCAGCGCGCGGTCGAAGACGCCGATCTGATGGGCGAGCGGCACCGGCCCATGCCATTCCATGAAGTTCATGCCGATATCGAAATCAAGCGACCAATCGGCCTGGGTCGTCACCATGCCGGCATCCATCCAGAGATTGCCGTCACGCTGGTCGACGATGCAGAAATCACCCTGCGCCTGGCGGGTGATGTATTCGAAGGGTTCGTAAGGCAACGTGGACGCATCGCCGAAGGTGAAGGTGTCGTCTATGCCGAGCGGCCTATTGATCCAGCGCCATTGATCGCCATTCTTGGTGAGCGTGAAATGCTCGGGATAGCCGGCCGCCTGCTCTTCCATCAAGAGTTCCAGCGTGTCCCATTGCGCTGTCATCATGTGCGGCAGCGCCTGATAGCGTAAGGGATCTTCCTTCAGCACCAGGGCCCGGTCATGCATCTCGGCGACATAGTGCTCGTCGACGTCGATGAGGCTTTCGTAGACCGTATTCTTCCGCCCCTTCACATGCGGTTCCATGTTGACCGAATACATGTATTCGTCGCGATCGAAAGGGAACGGAAAACGCCGGATGTTTTCCGGACTGTTGCGGTAGGTAAAGTCGTCCCGAAACGTTTCCTGCTTGAAGGCGATTGCCATGCCCATTCTCCTGGATATCGGCCGGATGCTTAGAGGTCGAGATGCAGCGCGCTTCCCTCGAAGCGGGAGACGCAGATCATCACTTTTCGGCCGGAGGCCTTTTCTTCGTCGCTCAGATAGACGTCATTGTGCAGAAGCTTGCCGTCGCAGACGGCAACACCCGTCTCGCACTGCCCGCAGGCGCCGCCGCGACAGAGGAAGGGCGCATCGATGCCGACAGCCTCGATCGCCTCCAACATGCTCTCGTGATGGCCGACGTGAACGGTCTTGCCCGACCGCGTCAGCATGATGGAGAAGGGCTTGCCGGGCTGGGAAGACAGGAAGCGTTCGGAATGCAGGTTCTGTTCCGGCCAGCCGGCTTCTATACCCGTTTTCAACACGCTGTCGATCATGCCGGTCGGGCCGCACACATAGAGATGCGTGCCGAGCGGCTGGCTTTCGAGCAGACGTGCCAGAGGCATGAAATTGCGATCGGCGTCGCAATAGATCTTCACCCGCTGCGAGCCGTATTGCTCGACAAGTTCCTGACAATAGGCGCCGCGATCGATCGAACGCACGGCATAATGCAGCTCGAAATTCGCGCCCTCGCGCGAGAACTGCTGCATCATCGCGATGAAGGGCGTAATGCCGATGCCGCCGGCGATCAAAAGATGCTTGCGCCCGCGCCAGTCCGGCTGGAACAGATTGACGGGATAGCTGACCTTGAGCTCGTCACCCTCACGCACCTTCTCATGCATGAAGGCGGAACCGCCGCGCGAGTCCTCGACACGCAGCACGCTGATCTCATAGGCCGAGCAATCATGCGGCGGCGACATCAGCGAATAGGCGTTGCGGCGCACATGGCCCTCGTCATTCATCGAGACGATGACATGGGCGCCACCGGAAAAATAAGGCATCGGCGCGCCATCAAGACGCTCGAAGCGGAAGCGCTTGATGCGATCGGCGACGGGCGTCACCTTCGCGACACGAACCGGAATTTCCGTACCACCGCTCACAGGAACAACTCCTCGGGATCAGGCGCCGTGCCCGGCTCTTCCGCATCGATGTTGACGCCCTGGAAGGCGCCGAGCCGGCGCGAATAATGGTCGCGCACCAAGAGCGGAAGCCCGCAATGGCTGCAGGCAAAAGGACTATGCGTGACATCGTCGGTGATGCCCTTGCAGTGGACGCATTGCACCCGTCTTGCAAGCGAGCCGCGATGCTCCGTGATGATCGAGGCATGATCCATGCCAAGGTCCAACGCCACCATCATCGCCTGGCCGATAAAACCTTCCGTGCCGGCGATATAAAGCCGCGTGCCCATGTGAGCCGTTGCGAGCGAGCCTTTCAGGCGGAAGAGCAACGTCGCAATGGTCGGCGCCGTGAAGAACATGTCGGCGCCGAGCCCGCGCAGGGCCTCATCATGGCCCCTGCCCTGCGAACCGCGCGCGACATAGAGGATCTCGCTGCGCGACAGGATGGTACCGTCAAGCCCGACCGTCTGGTCGAGGAGGGCATTGGCCCCCTCACCTTCCAGCGCGAACAGATGCCGCCGGGCGTGCGGCTGGATGGAGAGCCCTTTGTAGACCGGCCGGCTCTTGATGCCTTCGACAAGCATGAGCGCCTCCTTAACCGATAGCCGTCCTCTTCTTCTTTTCAGGGTCGTCGAACGGAAGCGTATGGGCGATGGCACTCGCATTGAGGCTCTTGCCGCGCACTTCAAGCTTGGTGCCCTGCACCGCCTTGTCGACATCGAGGCGGGCGATCGCCATCGATTTCTTGGTCAAGGTCGAATAGCAGGGGCAGGTGATGACACCAACCTTTTTGCCCTCGGCATAGACCTCGTCGCCGAGATCGGCCGGACCGTCCGCATCGATCAGCATGCCAAAAATCTTGAAGCGTTCCTTGCCCTTGAGGCGCGCATGTTCCTCGGCGCCACGGAAACCCGTCTTTCCCGGGCTGACCGTGAAGTCGAGGCCGAGCTCCCAGAGGCTGTCGCCGGGCGGCTGGTCAGCGAAGGGATACATCTGCGAGTTATCGTAGGGATAAAAGAGCAGATAGCTTTCGACACGCAGCATGTCGAGGACGCTGAAGCAGCAGGGAATGATCCCCATCTCCTCGCCTTCCGCGACGATGCGATCCCAGATCATCGGCGCATCCTGGCCACGCACGAAAATTTCATAACCGCGCTCGCCGGTATAGCCGGTGCGCGAGATCATCACGGGCGCGCCGAACAGCGTCGTCTGCATGTGATGGAAGTATTTGAGATCGCGTATGCCGGGCACATATTTTGCGAGATAGTCGACGGCGACAGGACCCTGCAGCGACAGATCGTGCAGATCGTCGTCGAAGAGGACAGCGCAGTTGCGGCCGGCCGCCTGCTTGAGCACTTCCTCGTGGCCGGAGCCCGAACCATGCACCAGCATCCAGGAATTCGGACCGGTGCGGTAGACGATGCAGTCGTCGGTGAAGTAGCCGCGGTCGTTGAGCATCGCGGCATAGACCGAGCGGCCGGGATAGATCTTCGACATGTCGCGGGTGGTGATATAGTCGAGCACGGCAATGGCGTGCGGTCCGACCAGATGCACCTTCTTGAGGCCGGAAACGTCCATGATGCCGGCTTTGGTGCGGATCGCGACGTGTTCCTGCGACATGTCCTTCTCGTAGGTCCAGGCGGTTCCCATGCCGCTCCAGTCCTCGAGTTTCGATCCGAGAGCACGGTGCCGGTCCGCCAAGGCGGAGAAACGCCATGATAATGCCATTTCGTTCCCTCTTTTTCTTCTATGGAATATTTGTTTCCTGACTATAATCGTCTTTCACGCCTTGGCAAGCCGATCCGAAGGGTTTTTCTTAGCCGTCCGGATGGTATTTCGCTCTCAAAACTTCGGCGGCTTCTTACCCGCAGCGCGATGTGCTGCAATGACGGTATTGGCCATCAGCATGGCGATCGTCATCGGTCCGACACCGCCCGGAACCGGCGTGATGGCGGCAGCGACTTCGGAGGCTTCACCATAGGCGACATCCCCCACCAGCCGGCTCTTGCCCTCGCCCCGCTCAGGGGCCGCGATCCGGTTGATGCCGAC
>NZ_QMKK01000055.1 GCF_003287875.1 Martinezella tropici | reverse complement strand
TCCCTTTCGCCAAAACGCTGATCAATAAGGAACCGGCTGCCGTCTCCTGGATGCAGCAGATCAAGCCGCACATGTTCGGCCACCTGCCGAAAGGCACCGATCGTATCGAGACTGCCCATCAGGCGAAGGTCAATGCCGAGGAGCGAAGCTGATGACGACGCGTCGATCCTTTCTTGGAGGCGCATCGAGCCTGGCGTTCTCGAACCTCTTCTCCCCGGCAAACGCCGCCGATCCCAACCCGACCGGAGTAGACACCATGCATCCCGACCTGATCCTCCACAATGGCCGCGTGACGACCCTTGACCGAACCAATCCGAATGCGACGGCGATCGCCATCAAGGACGGGCTGTTTCTGGAAGTCGGATCCGACAGCGAGATCATGGCGCTGGCTGGTTCTGGCACTAGGATCGTCGACCTCAAGGGCAAGCGTGTTCTGCCCGGCCTGATCGACAACCATACCCATGTCGTCCGCGGTGGTCTGAACTACAACATGGAACTGCGCTGGGATGGCGTGCGCTCGCTCGCCGATGCGATGGACATGCTGAAGCGCCAGGTGGCGATCACGCCCGCACCGCAGTGGGTGCGCGTCGTCGGCGGCTTCACCGAGCACCAGTTTGCGGAAAAGCGCCTGCCGACCATCGAGGAGATCAACGCTGTCGCGCCCGACACGCCGGTCTTCCTGCTGCATGTTTATGACCGCGCCCTGTTGAACGGCGCCGCTCTCCGCGCCGTCGGCTATACCCGTGACACACCGAACCCGCCCGGCGGCGAGATCACCCGCGATGCCAACGGCAACCCGACGGGCATGCTGCTGGCCAAGCCCAATGCCGGCATCCTCTATTCGACACTTGCCAAGGGTCCGAAGCTGCCCTTCGACTACCAGGTCAACTCCACCCGTCATTTCATGCGGGAATTGAACCGCCTCGGCGTCACCGGCGTCATCGATGCCGGCGGCGGCTTCCAGAACTATCCGGACGATTACGCCGTCATCCAGAAGCTGTCCGACGAGAACCAGATGACGGTGCGCCTCGCCTACAACCTCTTCACCCAGAAGCCGAAGGAAGAGAAGCAGGACTTCCTGAACTGGACCGCTTCGGTCAAATACAAGCAGGGCAACGATTACTTCCGCCACAACGGTGCGGGCGAGATGCTGGTGTTCTCCGCCGCGGACTTCGAGGATTTCCGCCAGCCCCGTCCGGAGATGGCTCCGGAAATGGAGGGCGAGCTGGAAGAGGTCGTGCGCGTTCTGGCAGAAAACCGCTGGCCTTGGCGTCTGCACGCCACCTATGACGAGACGATCTCGCGTGCGCTCGACGTGTTCGAGAAGGTCAACAAGGATATCCCGCTCGAAGGACTGAACTGGTTCTTCGACCATGCCGAAACCATCTCGGACCGCTCGATCGACCGCATCGCGGCCCTCGGCGGCGGCATCGCCACGCAGCACCGCATGGCCTACCAGGGCGAATACTTCGTGGAGCGGTACGGTCACGGCGTGGCCGAGGCTACGCCGCCGATCGCCCGCATGCTCGACAAGGGCGTCAACGTCTCGGCCGGCACAGACGCCACCCGCGTTGCTTCCTACAATCCGTGGGTCTCGCTGTCGTGGATGGTGACTGGCAAGACGGTCGGCGGCATGCAGCTCTACCCGCGCGCCAACTGCCTCGACCGCGAGACGGCGCTGCGCATGTGGACCGAGAAGGTCACCTGGTTCTCCAACGAGGAAGGCAAGAAGGGCCGCATCGAGAAGGGCCAGTTCGCCGACCTCGTGGTGCCGGACAAGGACTTCTTCTCCTGCGCCGAGGACGAGATCTCCTTCCTCGTCTCGGAGCT
This sequence comes from Martinezella tropici, assembly GCF_003287875.1. Classification (GTDB taxonomy): domain Bacteria; phylum Pseudomonadota; class Alphaproteobacteria; order Rhizobiales; family Rhizobiaceae; genus Rhizobium; species Rhizobium tropici_C. The sequence continues at coordinate 10,151 of NZ_QMKK01000055.1, read as the reverse complement.
GACCATGGTCGGCGGCAAGATCGTCTATGGAGCAGGCGACTTCAAGACGCTCGACGAGAACGACATCCCGCCCGCCATGCCGGACTGGTCTCCTGTCCGCAGCTTCGGCGGCTACGCGGCCTGGGGCGAACCGGAAGGCGCGGGTGCCCGTTCGCTGCGCCGAACCGCCATCTCCACATGCGGATGTGCCACCGATTGCGGCGTGCATGGCCACGATCATGCTGGTGCCTGGACCTCGAAGCTTCCGGTCGCCGACCTCAAGGGCTTCTTCAGTGCGCTCGGCTGCTCGTGCTGGGCAGTCTGACCAGCCTCCAGCCCGGGCGGCCACACCGCCGCCCGAGCGTCACCTCATCATTGCCAAATCCGCAATTAAATCGAAACTATTGCTGCAATTGTTGGCGTGGCGGTTACCAGCCAATATCGCTCCATCAAAAGCGGCCTCGACGGCGAACATGCAGGAGCTGAAATGACCTTTCAATCTCATATGTCCAACCCAGTCCGGAGCAGTCTGGCACGCGCCGTCGGCTCTCCGGTCATCCGGACGGTATCACTGTTGGCTCTTTGCGCAGCCTATGTCCAAGGTCCGCTCACCAAAATCTTCGACTTCAACGGTGCCCTGGCCGAGATGGATCATTTCGGTCTCCATCCCGCCACCTTCTTCGCAGTGGCCGTCATCGTCTTCGAACTTGCCGCTTCGTCCATGGTGATCTCAGGCTTCCTGCGTTGGGCAGGTGCCCTGGCGCTCGCTGGCTTTACGCTTCTTGCAACCTTCATCGCACTGCGCTTCTGGGAAATGGCGCCCGGCATCGACCGCATGATGGCGACCAACGCCTTCTTCGAACATCTCGGTCTCGCCGGCGCATTCGTCTTCGTCGCCACATTCGACTTCCCAAGGGGGGCGGGCAGATGAGCGTCGCAAAAACATCGGAGGGAACCTTTGCACCCCTTGCCCAGCCTGTCTTCGCGGTCCTCTGGATCGCCACGGTCCTTGGCAATACCGGAAGCTTCATGCGCGACGTCGCAAGCTCCTGGCTGATGACGGATCTTTCGGCATCGCCGGCCGCGGTCGCCATGGTCCAGGCGGCCGGAACCCTGCCGGTTTTCCTGCTTGCCATTCCGGCAGGCGTTCTCACCGACATCCTCGATCGCCGCAAGTTCCTGATCGCCGTCCAGGTGCTCTTGGCCTCCGTCAGTATTTCGCTGATGCTTCTCTCGCAGACGGGCATACTCTCGGTCAGCGCTCTGATCGGGTTGACGTTCCTCGGCGGGATTGGAGCCGCGCTGATGGGGCCGACCTGGCAGGCGATCGTTCCGGAATTGGTGAAGCGCGAGGACGTGAAGAGCGCGGTGGCGCTGAACTCGCTCGGCATCAACATCGCCCGCTCCATCGGGCCTGCCGCGGGCGGCCTGCTTCTTGCAGCATTCGGAGCCGGGATCACCTACGGCGCCGACGTTGCCAGCTACATCGTGGTGATCGCAGCTCTCGTCTGGTGGCCGCGGGCTAAGAATGGAAACGACGCGCTCCAGGAGAACTTCTTTGGGGCGTTTCGAGCCGGACTTCGCTACACCCGCTCGAGCACGCCACTGCACGTCGTCCTCCTGCGCGCCGCGATCTTCTTCGCCTTCGCCAGCGCCGTATGGGCTCTTCTCCCGCTCGTTGCCCGCCAACTGCTCGGTGGTGATGCCAGCTTCTACGGTATCCTGCTCGGTGCAGTCGGTGCGGGCGCGATCGGTGGAGCCTTGGTGATGCCTAAGCTGCGCCAGCGCCTGAATTCCGATGGCCTGCTTCTCGTCGCGGCGGTTGTCACCTCCGCCGTCATGGGAGTCCTTGCTCTTGCTCCACCGAAGTGGGTTGCGATCATCGTCCTTCTCCTCCTCGGTGGTGCATGGATCACCGCCCTGACAACGCTCAACGGCACCGCGCAGTCCGTCCTTCCCAACTGGGTGCGCGGTCGTGGGCTTGCCGTTTACCTGACCGTCTTCAACGGAGCGATGACTGCCGGAAGTCTGGGGTGGGGTGCGGTCGGCGAAGCTGTCGGCATCCAGTTCACCTTGATCATCGGGGCTATCGGACTGCTTATCGCCGGGTTCATCATGCACCGCGTGAAGCTTCCGGCCGGCGATGCCGACCTGGTGCCGTCGAACCACTGGCCCGAGCCTCTTGTCGCCGAACCCGTTGCCCATGACCGTGGCCCGGTTCTGATCCTGATCGAGTACAAGACCGAGACGCAGCACCGGAGCGCATTCCTGCATGCCCTCGACGATCTTTCCAAGGAACGCCGCCGGGACGGTGCCTACGGATGGGGCGTCACTGAGGACTCGGCCGACCCAGAGAAGATCGTGGAGTGGTTCATGGTTGAATCCTGGGCTGAACATCTTCGCCAGCACAAGCGGGTTTCCAACGCCGACGCCGATCTGCAGGGCAAGGTGCTGGCCTACCATGTCGGTCCCGACAAGCCGGTTGTCCGTCACTTCCTGACGATCAATCGACCGTGGGCGGCGTGACGGACAGGTTAAGGCTGGCGGCTACGGCCGTCACCCAAACATGTGATCTTGAGAACTATGCTGATGGACTGCACCCCTTTGGTGAGACAGCAATCGGTAACAGTTCTCCCGGCCGTGAATTGCGTCTGATGTCTCTTGCCGCTGTTGCGAGAGGCTGGCTTCAAAAGCGTCCGGCGCGAGATAGTCGAGGGCCGAGCGCAGCTATCCCGGCGGGAGATCGATAAGGCGACGGGAAACAAGATACCACCGAGCTTCTCATCTTACATGTGGAAAGCCGGCAGGATTGTTCCGGTTAACGAGCCTCCCCAGGGAAACTGAAGTTGGGATGGAGCTTCAGCAGCGACCGACAATTGATGGTGCTTTATGTCAATGCCCGGTAATGTCAGGTCAATCGGGCCGAGTACGCGGCTGTGGGGCTCGGGGTTATCATGCCGCTGTTTCGAGCGAATGTCGGCGAAGTGCGCAGGATGGCTTTGTAGGAGAAGAGCGCGACGTTGGTTCAGGGGAGCGGCAGCGCCAGATCAGGTCCGGCGCTGCGAGGAAGAATGCAAGCACTTATTGCTGCGGTGCGACCATATTGCCGACCGCACCCCCGGCAACGGCTCCGCCGACAACACCGAGGACGGTTCCGAGGGTCTTATGCTTCTTGCCGCCAAGTTTGTTTCCAGCGATGCCACCGACGATGGCGCCACCGACTGCACCGACGTTCTGGCCATTGATCAAGGAATTGCCGCCACCGTTTGCGATGCTTCCCGTGGACTGGGGGTCGACAACCGGAGTGGGCTGATACTGCGGTGCCTGTGCGGCAGCGCGGTTGTTGTTGCCGTCAATCATACGACCGGCCACGCCACCAACGACGGCTCCGCCGAGTGCGCCGGCGACCGTGCCCAGTGTTTTGTGCTTTTTGCCGCTGACTTTGCGACCGACCAGCCCGCCGGCGACAGCGCCACCGACCGCGCCAACATTCTGGCCGTTTATGATGGACATGTCCTGAGCATGGGTGGCTACGGGCAGCGTTGCGATAGCGGAGAACAGCGTGATCGTGGCAATCGAGTTCTTGTATACCGGAGAAAGGCGGGTAGGCTTTATTTGTAGTGACATTTCATATGTCCTTCGGGGCAAGAGTTTACTTCGCCAGCCGTAGAACATTATGAATAACAACTGCTTAAGATGCCTGGAACTGGTGTCGGCAAATCCTGCTCGGAGAATGGATAGGGAGACGCGGAGCGCCTCAACTCGTGCTGTTCACCATCGACGAATGTTTTGTTTGTTCGTGATGATAGAAGAGGGTCGCACTGAAGTCTCAGCTCTTCGTTGTTCCTTGTGCCGGCCAATCGCTTACCTGGGCCGTCGTGGCGTCTTGAACGGGAAGGATCTGACCGGCGCCCGCGATGGCGCCATCGATATCGATCGCCGGCACGGCCAACAGCTCTGTTAACATTAAGGCGCCATTAATAGGAGAGTGCAAATATTTCCGCATGCGTGAGAGTGGAGTTCAGCTGAACTGTCGATCGCTCAAGATTTCAACTTGAAGCAACGGCTTCGAAAGGAGTGAAATGATTGGAATGATCGGTGGTAATACTAAGGCTCAACTTGCAGCATTGGCCAGCCTCAAGGCAAACGTCATGATTGCCGACAGCAAGTTGAACATTATTTATATGAACGACGCTGTCCGCAAGCTGCTGACGGCCGCCGAACACGACCTCAAGAAGGAACTCCCGCGCTTCGCCGTCGATACCTTGATCGGAAGCAATATCGATATTTTTCACAAGAATCCGTCGCACCAGCGCGACATGCTCGCGCGGTTGACGAAGCCCCACAGCGCAACCATCCGCGTGGGCAGCCATAGCTTCGATCTGCACGTCACGCCCATCATAGAAGGCGGAAAGACGAAGGCGTTTGTGGTGGAATGGGCTGATGCAAAGGAGCGCCTTCTCAACCTGGATTATCAAAACCAGATGGCTGCGATCAGCCGTGTGCAGGCCATCATCGAGTTCACCCTGGAGGGAGAGATCGTTACAGCCAACGAGAACTTCTGCAAGACGATGGGCTACACGCTAGACGAGATCCGTGGCAAGCATCACAGCATGTTTGTCGACTCTGCTTACGCCGCCAGTTCCGACTATGCTGAGTTCTGGAGCGAGCTTAAAAGCGGCCGATTCCAGGCGCGTGAATTTACGCGCGTCGGTCGAAACGGCAAGAAAGTCGTGCTGAACGCCTCATACAACCCCATCCTCGACGAGCACGGAAAAGTCGCCAAAGTGGTGAAATACGCCACCGACGTCACGGACAGGGTTTTTGCCGTTACGGAAATCGGCTCGTCCCTCAACCAGCTCGCCGAGGGCAGGCTCGATTTTCGCCTGGAGCAGCCGTTCGCAGCCGACTTCGAAAGCCTTAGGAAGAATTTCAACGACGCTGTCGACAAGCTCGGCATGGCTCTCAGTTCCGTGGCCGAGACGACTGTACGGATCGATTCCGGCACTCGCGAGATTGCCGCAGGTGCGAACGATCTGTCGAAGCGGACAGAGCAACAGGCGGCGTCCCTCGAGGAAACGGCAGCCGCTCTCGACGAAATTACCGCCAACGTCAACAGCTCGACGAAGCGGACCGAAGAGGCGCGTGGTGTCGCAAGCCGGGCTAATCAATCCGCGGTAGAGTCCGCCGAAGTGGTTTCACATGCGGAAGAGGCGATGCGAAAAATCGAGGACAGCTCGCAGCAGATCTCCAACATCATCGGCGTGATCGACGAGATTGCCTTCCAGACCAATCTGCTGGCACTGAATGCCGGCGTGGAAGCTGCGCGCGCCGGGGAAGCTGGAAAGGGTTTTGCGGTCGTCGCGCAGGAGGTGAGGGAGTTGGCGCAACGCTCAGCGCAGGCGGCCAAGGAGATCAAGGGCCTCATCCAAACGTCCACCTCCGAAGTCGAAAGCGGCGTTAAGCTCGTACGCGATGCCGGCCAGGCGTTGAAAACCATCGGAGACTTCATCATCGAGATCAACAATCATATGGAGGCGATTGCTGCCTCCGCCAAGGAACAGGCGACCGGCTTGGCCGAGGTAAACTCCGCCGTGAATTCCATGGACCAGACGACCCAACAGAATGCTGCCATGGTCGAGCAATCGAATGCGGCGTCCAATGCGCTTGCTGGAGAAGCAGGCCGGCTGCGTGCCCTGATTGCGCAGTTCAGTGTCGGCACAGCCCAGACTTCAGCACTGCGGCAAGTGGGACGAGCAATGGCGCTTCCCACCCCGCGCGCCTCATCCATGAGGTGACGTAATTTTACACCCCCTCAGCGGCAAGTTCGTCCGCTTCCACGATCCATGAAGGGTCCCACTCAGTCGCTACTGCGAGGAGTAAGGTCGCATGTCATTGACAGAAGACGAGAGGCTGAACCTTCTTTACGAAGCAAGCATTCTTGATACGCCGCCGACGGCGGAATTCGACGCCATCGTAAGTCTTGCCTGCAGTATGTTCGATATGCCGATGGCGTTGATTTCGTTTGTCGATGAGCACCGGCAATGGTTCAAGGCTCGGCAAGGCTTTCCTTTGGCGGAGGCGCCGCGCGAGCGTTCCTTTTGCGGTTACGTCGTGGAAACAGGCTCTCCGCTCGTCGTTGAAGATGTCAGCGCAGACTCCCGTTTTTGCGGAAACATTTTCGTCAGAGACTGTTCCGTCCAGTTCTATGCGGGGGTTCCGCTTTCGGAAGGGGAGACGTGTTACGGCGGCTTTTGTGTCCTCGACACCAAGATCCGCCGCTTCAGCGATCGGGATCTCGAACAGCTCCATAGTCTGGCGAGCGTCATCATGGGCCTTGTCCGGGAGCATCGTCAGCAAAGCCTGCTGAAGGAGCAGCAACGTGAACTGGAGTTGAAGCAGGCGCGGTTCGAACAAACCGAGCGCTCTGCCAAGATCGGTGGTTTCGAGATGGACCTTAGCACCGGTGCGATCGTCTGGTCGGATCAGATATACCGCACCGTGGGATTGCCGATCGGCAAACGTATGACTTCGGAGGAGGTGATCGGCTGCTATGCTCCCGAAGAACGTGACAGCGTCAGGCGCAGAATCCGCGACGTCCTGAACGGAACAGGCACCGGAGTTGACAAAGAATACCGCATCATCACGCCGGAAGGCGACGAACGATGGATTCGCGTTGTGAGCGATATCGAACGCCTGCAAGGCGAGCCAAGACGCCTGTTCGGCATCGTTCAGGATGTTTCCGAGAAAGTGCGCTATGAGCAACGTCTGCTCCGGGCAGCAAACGCCGATCCTCTTACAGGCCTTGCAAACCGGGCGGCCTACAATGCGCATATGCAGAGGCTCGCAGCGGCGGACGCTTCTTCCATCGGTCTGTTGCTGATCGACGTCGATCGTTTGAAGCAAATCAACGACACCCTCGGCCATACAACCGGCGACCTGCTATTGAAAGGCGTGGCGTCACGCCTGGACGAGCGCCTCGGGAAGCGTGGAAAGGTATTTCGCCTCGGCGGTGATGAGTTCTGCGTCATCCTGGAAGCACCCGCAAACGCGCAGGGCATGCGTTCACTTGCGCGACATCTGATCGAATATATAGGCCGCCCACTGGAGGTCGGTGGGTCGACGATAACTCCGATGATAACCTTGGGCGGTGCAATTTCAGAAGGTGAAATCGATGCAGCGACACTGTCGCAAAACGCGGACTTCGCGCTCTATCACGCCAAGGAAACACGGCGCGGCAGCTACGTCCACTATCAGCCCAGCCTGCGTTCGACGATCGCCCATCGCATTCAGATCGTCCGGGAGGTGGAACAGGCACTCACTGAAGATCGGATGGTGCCACACTACCAGCCGATCATTCGTTGTGCTGACGGTCAGGTATGGGCGTTTGAAGCGCTTGTGAGAATGCAGCGCCCGGACGGCTCAATCGTGTCGGCCGCGCAATTTCATGAGGCGTTCACGGACTCGAGCGTGTCCCATCACATCACGACACGCATGCTCGAACATGTCGCGACCGATATCCGTGACTGGATGGACCGCGGACTGGATTTCGGGAGAGTCGGGCTGAATGTCAGCGCCTCCGACTTCATGAGGGGCGATCTGGAAACGAGGATTGTTGCTGCGTTTGCGTCGAGAGGCATTCCGCTGGACAAACTGGTACTTGAAGTGACTGAAACAGTGTTCCTGCAGGGCTGGGAAGACACCGTCGCAACAACGCTGCAGCGTTTACGGAAAAAAGGTCTGGCTGTAGCGCTCGATGACTTTGGAACGGGCTATGCGTCACTGACACATTTGCGGAGCCTACCCGTCGATATCATCAAGATCGACAAAAGCTTTATCGACACCATGCTTGACGATGAATCGAGCCTCGCGATCGTTGAACTGGTGCTCAATTTGGCGCAGAAGCTTAAAATGAAGGTCACCGCGGAAGGTGTGGAAACCCACCGGCAGGCAATGTCCTTACTGGAAATGGGCTGTACCACACTCCAAGGTTATTTGTTCAGCAAGCCGCTGGACCGCGAAGCGGTCGGCAGATACCTATCTGCATTGAAACCACACCTCATCGGGAACTTCGAACGAACGCGGGAAGGCGTTCGCCTTCTCGGATAGGAGATCAACCGTGGCTGTCGCAAGCGAATGCCTAGATCGATCCGCGCATGATGGGCTCACTTTGCGTTCACTTCGATCAAAGGCGCTCTCGAACATGCAACAGCTACCGCGATCCGCTTGCCGCTGGCGATCCCGGGATTGCGGGTCTCAAGCTCCCCAGGGGTGATCTCGCGGATCAAACCTGGTCAAGTGCCGGATCTCGGCTCTCAAAAAGGTCTGCGGAAATTCAGGCGCGGCCGTTCATAGGGCGTCGAAAGATTTATGTCGCCGGAAACAAGAGCGAGTGTCGCGAAGGAAAGAAACCCGGGGTTACATAGAGACGATACGGAATGATTGCGAGCTCGCGTGCAATCACCTGCGGCTCACCGAAGGGGTGATGCGCATTACGGAATCGGCTTCCCGCCGCAAAAGGCTGTGGAGGTGCAGGTCCGTCAGCAGTTCCACCATTACGTTCGGGTGAAGCCGGCTGAAGTCCGTCAGGACCCGGCTGGGCGGTCGTGTTGAACCGGTCGGAACAGGCTATATAACCCTGCGACGCTGCCCGCCAGCTGGCGCTGCATGGCATGGTCTTCCTCTTCCAGGGAGATAGCATGGGCATACCTGGCTTGACCTTCGTCAGTTAGGACAAAACCATCGCTCGTCCGCTGGAAGGGGCGGCGCGGCCGCCTGCGCGAGCGCCCGAAAAGCCGATCATGCCTTTGGAAAGCCTGAGGTGGAGGCATTTTGTAATGACTGGTTCGCCCGTTCGATTCCTATCAAGAGCATAAGGACGATCCGAAACTCGCTTATTTAAGGCCGCTTACCTTAGTCTGCCACTTATTTAAGTGAGATGGCCCTTGCTTAAATAACGATCGAAAATCATACTATCGCCATGTCTGATTCTGAACGCTCTCGGCGGCTAGGACGCTTTGTAGAAACATCCGCAGCCGGCGAAAAGGTGCGAGCGTTTGTACCGCCGCCATTGCCGCCATGGCCGGCCATTGACGTGCTTTCGCTGTTGGAGCGCCTCAGCCTGGCGGAGCGAGCACTCGGACGCCTGGATGGCATCACAGTATTGCTCCCGCGTCAGGAGCTGTTTCTTTATATGTATGTCAGGAAAGAAGCTGTTCTATCCTCGCAGATCGAGGGGACGCAATCGACGCTGTCTGACTTGCTGCGTTTTGAGACAGAAGCGCAGGCGGGACAGCCGATCGACGACATACGTGAAGTTTCCAACTACGTCGATGCCATGATGTACGGTCTGGAACGGCTCGAAGCCTTTCCTATGTCGCTACGCCTAATCCGCGAAATGCATGCGCGATTGCTGCAAAGCGGGCGCGGCGGCACCAAGAATCCTGGAGAATTCCGCCGTTCGCAAAACTGGATTGGGGGAACACGGCCTGGCAATGCACTCTTCGTGCCACCGCCGGTGACGGAGATGGACGCTTGCTTAAAGGCGCTTGAGCAATTTATGCACGAAGATCGGTCGCGACTGCCCGCCCTCATCAAGGCCGGTCTTTTGCATGTCCAATTCGAAACGATTCATCCGTTCCTTGATGGTAACGGGCGTATCGGCCGCCTCCTGGTCACGCTTTATCTCTGCATGAACGGCGTTCTGCGCAAGCCGCTGCTCTATCTCAGTCTTTATTTGAAGACACATAGGGCAGAGTACTATCGGCTGCTTCAGGAAGTCCGCGAACAAGGCAACTGGGAGGGCTGGCTCGACTTTTTTCTCACGGGTGTTGCCGACACCGCCAATCAGGCGTTCGACGCTGTCACGCGGATTGTGGATGTGTTCAAGGAAGACCGTGACCAGATCACAACCGAAAGCGATCGCGCGGGTTCAGCGCTTCGCATTCACGATCTCTTTCAGCAAAATCCGTTCTTTACAGCAAATCAGCTCGTACAGAAGACAGCCCTATCTGCGCCCACAGTTAACGCGGCGCTCGCAGACTTGGAGCGCTTCGGCATCATCAAGGAAATAACGGGTCGCAAGCGCGGCAGAGTTTTCAGCTATAGCCGATATCTTGCAATTCTGAGTGAGGGCACCGATCCCTTGCCCCCGGCCGCGTGAACGGACCGAA
>NZ_QMKK01000054.1 GCF_003287875.1 Martinezella tropici | reverse complement strand
CCAACCAATTGCTCGGCGCGGGCAATATCACCATCAATGGCAACGCCAATGGTGTCAGCGCCGGTCTTCTCGCCTCCGGCGTCGACTTTGCCGCGACCAAAGCCAATGGCGGTAATATCGTGCTCAGTGCGGGTGGCGGTGATCTGACGATCAACGACAGTGCTGGCGCCATACAGGCAGGGACTGTGCTTGCAGCCGGCGCGATCAATACCACCGGCCAGACCATCACCGCCGACACGATCACCGGCCACAGGGACATCGTGCTTTCAGGCGCCACCAGTGCGGGAGCCGGAAGCGGCAGTGTTGATATCATCGGTCAGGTCCTCGGCGGCGGCAATGTCCGCGTTTCCGGCTCTGGCATCCAGGCGGACGCTATTGTCTCCGGCGTCGACATTGCCGCCACCAATGCGGCCGGAGGCAGCGTCGTGCTTGGCGCACCATCAGCCGGAACCGGCAATCTGACATTGACGGCCACTGGCGCGCTCAGCGCTGGAACTTTGCTCTCTGCCGGCAATCTCACTGCCGGTGCCGCGACGGTCACGGCCGGCAATATCTCGGCCCATGGCGAGATGACGCTCGGCGGCGCGATCAGCGTGACGGACCAGATCCTTGCGTCCGGCAACGTATTGATCAGCGGCCAGAGCTTGAAGGCTCGGACCATCGTTTCCGGCATCGACTTCGATGCGACCAATGCGGCCAGCGGCAATATCGTCCTTGGCCACGCCGGGAATTTGACGGTGAACGTCAATGGCGCCATTGCGGTGCCGACCATACAGGCTGCGGGTGCCATCGACGTCAGCGGCGCGTCCATCACTGCAGATGCGATTACCGGTCACGAGGATATTAGCCTTTCCGGCACGGCAGCTGGCGGTGTCGCCACGACGACCGCAAGCGGTCGCGTTGATATCACCAACCAGTTGCTTGGCGGCGGTAACCTTGGCATCTCTGGCTCGAGCATTAAGGTCGGTACCGCGGTCTCGGGTGTAGACTTCGCAGCAACGGCAGCCGCAAACGGAAGTATCGTCCAAACGACAAGCGGCAATCTGACACTTGTCGCCGCGGGCAACATCGACACTGGCACACTACTCTCGGCAGGTAGCCTCAATGCGGCCGGGTCTACTATCACGGCCGGGAGCGTCACGGCGCATGGCGATGTGACGCTCCGGGGTGCCACCAGCGTTACGGGCCAGATCCTGGGCGCCAGTAACGTGCTGATCACTGGCCAAAGTCTGGCAGCGCAGACCGTCGTTGCGGGCGTCGACTTCGGCGCAACTAACGCCGCCGGCGGCAATATCGTTGTTGGTCAGACCGCGACGATTGCAGGCAATCGCGCTGGGGACCTGACAGCTCAGTTGAGTGGTGGATTTTCGGCGTCGACGATGCAAGCCGCCGGTGCCATCAACGTCAATGCCGCGACTGTGACGGCAGATGCCGTCACAGGTCATAAAGACATCACCTTCGCCGGGGCAACCACCGTTAATCAGCAGATGCTTAGCGGCGGCAACATCGGTATCTCTGGCTCGAGCATCAAAGCCGGCGCCATTGTCTCGGGCGTCGATTTCGCAGCAACGGCAGCCGCCAATGGGAACATCGTCCAGACGACAAGCGGCAATCTGACTCTTGCTTCGACCGGTGCGATCAAGACCGGCACATTGCTCTCGGCTGGCACTTTTTCGGCCAGCGGTACGGCCGTGAGCGCGGATGCCGTCACTGCCCATGGCGATGCCACGCTGAATGGCGCGACCAGCATCACCGGCCAGATTCTCGCGGCCGGCAATGTCCTGATCACCGGTCAAAGCCTGTCGGCACAGTCTGTCGTCGCCGGTATCGACTTCGCCGCAACGGATGCATCCGGTGGCAATATCGTTCTTGGCCAGACCGGGAATCTGGCTGCGCGGCTCAGTGGCGGATTCTCTGCATCGACTGTGGAAGCCGCCGGTACTATCAACATCAACGCAGCCAGCGTGACGGCCGCCACCATCACCGGGCACAAGGATATCACGCTCGCCGGCACCACCACCGTCAACGGCCAAGTCCTTGGTGGCGGAAACATCAGTGTCTCAGGCCCGAACATCGCGGCCGGCGCTATCGTGTCCGGTGTCGATTTCGCCGGTACGGCTGCCGCCAACGGCAACATCGTTCAGACTTCGAGTGGCGATGTGTCGCTGCTTTCGAGCGGTAATCTCACCATCGGCACGTTGTTGTCGGCGGGCAATCTTACCGCGCAAGCGATCGATCTGACGGCAAGCAGCATTACAAGCCATGGCAGGACCGACCTGAAGGCCAGCGGTCGCATAGACGCTAGTGGCCAGGTACTGTCGGCCGGCAATCTCTCGATCGATGGCGCCAGCCTCAACGCCGGACTTCTGGTCTCCGGCGTGGATTTTGCGGCAACCGCAGCGAACGGCGGCAGCATCATGCTCGGAGGGACCGGTGCGACGGACCTCACCGTCTCCGGCAATGCAACGGCCGGCACGATCCTCTCGGCCGGCGACATCACGGCAAAGGCGGCCAATCTCCAGGCGGGCAGTGTCACAAGCCACGGCAATATCGGCATGGTCGGCAATGTCGATGTGAGCAGCCAGATCCTGGCGGCAGGCGATCTCACGATCAATGGCGGCGGCATCAGCGCACCGACCTTGATCTCCGGCATCGACTTTTCCGCCACCAACGCCGCCGGCGGCAGCATCGTGCTGGCGCAGTCCGGCAAGACCAGCTTGACCGCCTCCGGCAACATCACGGCTGGAACCATCCTGTCGGCCGGCGATGTCACGGCAAGGGCGACAGACCTCATCGCCGCCAGCATCACCAGTCACGGGACGGTTGATGTCGTCGGCAATGTCGATGTCAGCAACCAGATTTTGGCCGCAGGCGATCTCACGATCGATGGCGGCAGTATCAGCGCCCCGATCCTGATCTCCGGCATCGACTTTGCCGCCACCAATGCCGCCGGCGGCGGTATAGTGCTCGGAACTGCCGGCGATATGAATCTTACCGCTTCTGCGGGCATCACCGCGCAGACCATGCTATCGGCCGGCAATATCGACGCGCAGGCGGCCACCATCGCGGCCAATGCCGTGACCGGCCATGGCGACATTACCCTTGCCGCCGGCAGCAGCGTCAATGTCTCGGGCCAGCTCCTCGGTGCGGGCGATGTCTTGCTGTCCGGTTCATCCGTCCAGATCAATCAGGCCGTCACGGGCGTCGATTTTGCCGCTACCGCGCACTCCTCAAACGGTGCCATCGCCCTCGAAGCAAGCGGCGATCTGACCATCAATGCGGCAAGCGCCACCGCCAATACGTTGATCGTCGCCGGCAATCTCGATGTGGCGGCGAGCGCCTTTACGGGCGGCGACATCACGGGCCATGGCGTCGTCGCAATCGGTTCGACCACCAGTCCTGGCGCAATCAGGATCAACGGGCAGCTCCTGGGCGCCAGCAACGTCTCGATCACCGGATCTGCCGTCAGCGGCAACGTCATCGCGGCCGGTGTCGATTTTGCGGCGATGGACCAATCGGGCGCCGGGAACGTTATTCTTGGTCCGACCGGCAATCTCACGCTCCTAGCCACGGCAGGCGACATCTCTTTCAACAGCCTTCTTGCTGCCGGCAGCATCACCGCCAACGCGGCGAACAATGTCAGCGCGAATGCCGTCTCCCACGGCGATCTGACGATCACCGCGGGCAATGCGATCACGCTCACCGGCCAATCGCTTGCCAGCCGCAACGCCAATCTATCCGCCCGATCGATGGCGATCGACACGCTGGTCTCCGGCGTCGATTTCACCGCCACCCGTGCCGCGGCCGGCGGCAGCCTGATGCTGCAGCGTACCGGCGCGATGACGCTCTCAGCCTCGAGCGGCAGCATCAGCGCCAATTCTCTGCTTTCGGGCGGCAATCTTGCCGCCACGGCAACGCAGAACATCGGTTACAACAGCCTGCAGAGCCTTGGCAGCGCCACGCTCACGGCGCCCGGGACCATCGCCTATACCAACACCACCCGTGTCGGCAGCAATCTGACGCTCAATACCGGTGTCGTCGATCTCTCCGGCAGCCGGGGTAGCCGGATTGCCGGCGGCGGTACGCTGATTGTCAACGGCTCTTCCGCCAATCTGTCCGGCAGCAATCTCGTCTTCGGCGGCCTGTCGCTCAATCTGTCGGGCAATGCGGATCTGTCCAATGCCGAGGTCAGCACCGTCACCTCCAGCGTCACCGGCAACGGTGATCGCGTCGCCGGCGGTTCCGGCGACATCGCCATCTCTGCCGCAGGCCTCGTCACCACCGCCAACACATCGTTGCTTGCCGCGCATGACCTGACGCTCAACCTGCCGTCGCTCGGCAATACCGGTCAGCTTGCCGCCGGCAACAATCTGACCTTCAACGTCGCTGGCGACTTCTACAACAGCCCCTCCGGCCTCGTCTTTGCCGGCAGCAACGCCAACCTCCTCGTCGGCGGCACATTGACCAATGACCAGGGCGCTATCGTTTCCGATGGCGGGTTGACCATCCAGGGGACGACCGCCGGTCAGCGCAATGCGGCAGTCACCAATGTGTCCGGTCTCATTCAGTCTGGTGGTGACATGTCGATACTCACCAGCAATCTCATCAACAGGCGATCGACGACGCCGACCTGGGTGACGGGTCAGCTGGTCTCCTCCGGTGCGGTTGTCGGTACCTTCGTGCTCAATCCAGCGGTCGCGGGCCAACCCTTCGCCTATCTGGAATCGACCGACCAGAATATGTTCCAGCTTTATGCGGGGGTCGATCCGGGGCAGTTTTCTGACTACCAGCCGCTGCTGTATTCGGTCGCAACCCTTGCCGATGGCACCTCCTATCACGCCTGGACCTGGGTCAGCGGCAGTGGTCCGACGGAGGTTCGGCCGATCTTCGACTGGATCAAGGCCCGCGTTCCCAAGGATGCCAACGGCAATCCCATCCTCGATCCCAACAATCCCTCGCGTTATTTCATCGTCGATGAGGTCGTGCGCAACGGTTCGGATACGAGCACGACCTACACTTGGGATCCGACGTCCAACATATCGCAGTCGGTTTATGAAGACCGCTTCACCAGTGCGCTGAGCCCCGAGGCGGTGATCCGCGCCGGCGGCAATCTCACGGTCGATGCCACCAACCTCACCAATTCCTACAGCCGGATCGAGGCCGGCGGTGATGCGACGCTCAAGGGATCGACGCTCACCAACGAAGGCGTCGTCCTCAATCGCACCACGATGCTGACCTGTAGCGCTCAGAGCGCCTGCTCGGCCTACAACGCCGATGGCACGGCCGATCCTTCCCGCAATATCGCCAACGGCACGTCGATCGTCTCGGGATCGCAGGTTATCGGCGGCGCGGCTGGCACGCTCAAGGCGGCCCACGCCCTGAGCCTCAATTTCGGTACGGTCAACAATACGTCGCTCGGTTCGACGAGTGGCGGCGCGGCCGTCAGTGCGCCTTCGACATCGAGCGATCCTCTGTCGGCCCTGAATGGCATGACGGCCGGCGGCGCCTTGTTCAACGTCAATGCCGCGCTAGGCAGTTTCGCCTCAAATGGCGGCGCGAGCGTCGGTAGTGGTCCATCGTTGGCAACCGTCAGCACGACGATCGCCGGCGGCCCGACGGCCAACGGCAGCGGCCTGACGGCAGACGTCGGCGCTTCGGTGAGCGGCAATGGTGTGACGCTCGCCAGCGGCCCTTCGATCAGCTCCGGCAGCCTGACGACTGGCGGCGCTGCGATCAGTCCGAACAGCCTGATGGGCAAGCTCACCGCTGCTCTCGGCAGCAGCGGCAATCTTGCCCAGGTGCTGCAGGTCAATGGCGCGGAACTCGCCTCGCTTGCCAAGCCGCAATCGGGCGGCGTCGGCGGCACGGTGCCGGGCCAGATCTTCCTGTTCGAGACACGGGCGGCCTTCCTCGACGTGTCGAAGTTCTACGGCTCGAGTTATTTCATCGGCCGAGTTGGCTATACGCCGGAGACCAAGGTTCCCTTCCTCGGCGACGCCTATTTCGACAATCAGCTGGTAGACGAACAGATGCGGCAGCTGGTGGGCGATGGCCTTGGCGCGGGATCCTTCATCCCCGGCAACAATGCCACCGACCAGATGAAGACGCTGCTCGACAACGGCGTCGCTTATGCCGAGGCGAACGGGCTTGCTCTCGGGCAAGCATTGACGCCGGAGCAGGCCGCATCGCTGACCCAGTCGATGGTGATCTACCAGACGCAGATCGTCGACGGCGCGCAGGTGCTGGTGCCGGTCGTCTATCTCTCGGCCGCTGATAAGGCGAAAGTCAATGCAGGCGGCGCCGTCATTGCCGGCAACAGCGTCAGCATCGATGCCGGCTCTGTCAACAATTCCGGTGCGATTGCCGCAGCGGATGGCATGACCATCAATGCGACCGAGATCAAGGCCAATGGCGGCACTTTCCTCGCCGGCGGCAACATGAACCTCAATGCCACCAATGGCATTACGCTTGCCGCTCAGACGATGACCATCGGCGGCCAGAATGTCGTCAACACCAATGCCGGCGTGTCGGCTGGCGGCAATCTGCAGATCGCCGCGGGCGGTACGCTGAGCTTGCAGGGCACCAAGATCGTCGCAGGCGGCAATGCCCAGCTTTCCGGCACCAATGTCAACCTTGCTGCTGTCAAGGTTGATAATGGTAGCCAGCAGAATGCGACGGGCGCCCGTGTCACCGCTGGCGGCAATCTTACCATCGTCGGCAATAATGACGTCAACATCATCGGATCCTCCGCAAAGTCGGGTGGGAATCTTTCGGTGACTGCTACGAATGGAGCGGTCAATATCGTCTCCACCGATGTCGCCCGTCGCACCGACGACGGCTACACCAAGACGACCAGTACCGATCAGCAGGCTTCGCAGCTCTCGGCCGGCGGCAACCTCGCGATCACCGCAAGCGGTGACGCTGGGGTCAACGCCAACACGGGTGTCCTGATCTCTGGTTCCGATCTGATGGCCAAGGGTAATGTTGGCCTGACCTCGAACGGCGACATCAATGTCACCACGTCTCAGAGCCAGTCGAACTCGACGTTCGGCAAAAATTCCTCGTCCGAGCTGACACATAATGGCTCGACGATTACGGCGGGTGGCGATCTGGTCGCCAAGTCCAAGAACGACATCAACGTCATCGGCTCGACCATGGCCGCCGAAGGCTTGCTGGGTATCCAGGCCGACAAGAACGTCACCATCGCTGAAGCGACCGACAGCGCAACCCTCGATGTCAAAAGCTCCAGCAAGAAGAGCGGTTTCTTCGGTTCGACGAAGGAGAATGCCTCCGGTCATCTCGAGACCACGACGGCGGCTGGCTCGTCACTCTCCGGCAAGGACGGCGTGACGATCATTTCCGGCGGCGACACCACGGTCTCCGCCTCGAAGGTGACGGCTGGCGACGATACGCATGTTGCTGATCTCAATGTCCAGACCGGCGGCAATCTGATCGTCACCGCTGGCAAGGACACCGAGACCGAGCATGACAGTGCCAAGCGCAAGGGTTTCCTGCGCAGCGGCAGCTCGAGCTATGACGGCTATAACGAGACGACCATCGGCTCGCAGCTTTCAGCCTCGGGCGATGTCAATCTGGATGCCGGCAAGGCGGCGGCCATTGTCGGTTCGAAGGTCAATGCCGATGGCTCGCTGAACGTCTCCGGCGAAAGCGTCTCGATCATCGGCGCGCAGGAAAACCACCAGTCCGACAGCAAGCGCAGGGATTCCGGCCTCTTCGTCGGCTCCGGCGGCGGCTTCATCTCGCTCTACGGCAAGAATGAAAAGCAGGGCCAGCAATCTTCCACGGACAATATCGGCTCGACGCTTTCGGCTGGTCAAGACGTCAACCTGACGGCAAGGACGACCGATCTCAATATCATGGGTTCGTCCGTGAGTGCCGATCGTGACATCAACCTGTCGGCGGCCCGAGACGTCAATGTGACCCCGGGCGCCGAAAGCTCGTCACAGTCCCAGCAGCAGAAGAAGTCCGGCTTCGGTCTTGCACTTTCCGCCGGCAATGGCGGCTTCTCGATCGGTATTGGTGCGCAGTCAACCAAGGACAGCAAGGCGCAGCAGTCCGATACCAATGCGGTATCGACATTGGCGGCGGGCCGCGATCTCAACATCTCGGCAGGCAACAATGTCAACCTGCAGGCGACCAGCGCTTCGGCCGAGCGCGACGTCAATCTCTTTGCCAAGAACAATATCAATCTGCTCTCGGCCAACGACGTCACCAATTACGAGGAGGTGCATGAGAAGACCTTTGCCGGTGTGACTATCTCGGTGACGAGCCAGATTGGCAAGGCGGCCCAAAGCATCATGAACTCGGCCGAGCGCCTTTCCGACAGCGGCGGCGTCAATGCGCTGACCAATACGGCCATTGCCGGCCTCGGTTTCTATCAGGCCTACAAGGATCTAAAGGCCGCTTCGGAGAATTTTGATGCAGGCAAGGGGCTTTCCTTCAGTATTGGCATCAATGCCGGTGTCAATCATCAGGAAAGCAGCTGGTCCTCGTCGTCCTCGACCCCGGTGGTGACGGATATTCGCGCCGGTCGCTCGATCACCATGGAGGCCGAGAAGGGCTCCATCACCAGTGATGGCGCGCAGATCCTGGCTGGCTACGACAAGAACGGCATCCCCACGGTTTCCGGCGACCCGCTGACCGGCGACATCTTCCTGTCGGCGGCGAATGGCGACATCAACCTCAACGCCGCCACCGGCACGTCGGATTCGACCAGCTCGAACAAATCCTGGAGCGTGGGCGTCGGCGTCAACTTTGGTTGCACCAGCAAGGGCGGCTGCCAGGAGACCGGCGTGGGGGTCAACGCCTCCTACGGCAAGGGTGGCTCCGAAACCTCCGGCACCAGCCATACGAACACGCATGTGAACGGCACCGGCGATGTCACCATCGTCACCAACGATCTCGCGCTGAAGGGGGCGACGGTTGCCGGCAATTCGGTTGCGATCGATGTCAAGAACCTGACGATCGAAAGCCAGCTGGATACGCAGAAGGCCAAGGCCGATCAGTTCAATGTCTCCGGCCAGATCGGCTTTGGCAACACCGGCGTCTCCGGCACCGTGCAGAAGGCCAAGGGCGATGCGGTGCTCGTCTCCGAACAATCGGGCATCCATGCAGGCACCGGCGGCCTCAACATCGATGTCAAAGGTCAGACGTCGCTTGTCGGTGGGCTGATTACCAGCGAGGCGACGGCGGACAAGAACTCCTTCTCCACCGGCACCCTGACGGTTGCGGATATCGACACGCATTCGACCTGGAAGGCCGAAACCTATGGCGGCGGGATCGGCACTAGCGGGCTCACCATCGCTCCGCCCGTCAAGGCCGGCGAGAAGGAGACCGGCAAGGCCTATTCGGCCATCGGCGGCAATATCGGCATCACGATCACCGATCCCGCGCACCAGGTGCAGGACATCGGCACGATCCGCCGCGATACGGACAACACCAACACCTCGCTGCCCGGCTTGCCGGACCTGCAGAACATCCTGCGCCAGCAGTATAAGACGCAGGCGGATTTGCAGGCGGCTCAGAAGACCATGGCAACGCTCGCGGGTGAGATCGCTAGTGAACTTCGAGACCATGCTAATACACCGGAAGAATATGCCTTGTGGGATGAGGGCGGTGCAGGCCGGGCGCTCTTACACGCTATCGGCGCTGGTTTGCTCGGCGGCGTCAATGGCTGGGAGGGCGCGCTTAAGGGCGCACTCGGCGGAGCGACAACCACACTACTCGCACCAGCGATCGAGCGGCTCATCGACGGCATGGTGAAAGACAGCAGCCTGTCGGCCGCTGATCGTGAGCAGCTTGCTGCGCTGATTGGTGAGAGTCTGAGTGCCATTGTAGGCGGCGCCGTCGGTGGCGGCGAAGGAGCAGCCTATGGTGCGGCCAATTACCAATATAATTACCTGAATGACAAACAACGGAAGAACGGCATCGCCGCCTATCGCGCAGCGAGAGAGTGCAAGGCTACCGATAATTGTACGGTCGAGAACGCCCGCTTGGCGTTCTATCTGGCGATGTCGCAGGCGAACACAGCGACCCTGATCAGTGTCTGCACCAGCGATCCATCTTCGTCGGCCTGCAGGTCAATGATTAGCGATCTGCAATCGTTCGTGAACGCATATAACAACTTGAACATTCCGACGGCGGTCGACATCGTCAACGGCACCGCTGATGATTCAACGGCAGCAACGCAAGCGCTTGCCGGCATGGATGGGTTCATCCCGTACGATGTCATCTTGGCGCAGCATCTGGCTGAGGTGGCCAATGGCAAATCCGCCGATGTGGCCATCCAAGAGGCTCTGCTCGACATCAGCCAGCGCAATGGTGGCATCAAAACCTTCCTCGATGCGATGGGTGTTGCCTACGGTATTGGCCCTTGCGCAGCGTCGTTTGGCGCCGCGTGTGCGATAGGCGCGCTCAATGCCGCGGTTTCAGTAAATCATCTCACCTCAACCGTGCCGCAGGCATTGACGGGTAAGAAGGCTCAAACAGCTGCCATGCTTGCTTTGACGGGCATGGGTATCGATGAGCAGGAGGCTGAGAAATGGCAGAATTACGTCGAGACTGGTGTTCTCGTCGTCAGTGTTGCCTATGTCGGCGGCGAGATGATCTATCAGCTGCGCGTAAACAAGGCTGCACTTGCTGCTAGCGATGAAGATCTGGCCGCCCTCAACAACAAAAGCTTCAACCCAAAAACGAATGAGACTGTCGACAATGTTTTTGGGGCGGCTTGCTCGTTTGACGGTGCGACACTGGTCAAGACCATCGACGGCTTTACGGCGATCAGCCAGATTCGCCCTGGTAAGACATTAGTGTGGTCGCGTGATGAGGAAGGGCACGAAGGTTACAAGCTTGCTCTTGCTAAGATTCAAGAGGAGCACGCGAGAACTCTTTATTTGACCGTCAAATCCGAAACGAACGGTCGTCAGCAGACCATCATAACGACGATGAACCATCCGTTCTTCGCGGTTCTCTCGGAAAAAAGAGCGATCCCGGCAGCGTTGCCCGAGGGGTATCGCTATAAGGGACCGATCAAAAATGGCGCATGGATTGCTGCAGGCGACCTTCTGTCAGGCGAAAAATTGCTCGATGCCGATGGACGCTGGAACTCGGTCGTCAACGTCCGCATCGAAGACAAGTCGTTTGACGCCTACAATTTGACGATTGCGGACTTCCATACCTATTTTGTCAAGCAGGCCACCAATGAGGAAGTCCAGGCCGTTTGGGTACATAATAATTGCTTTGATGACCTGGCGAATTTGTACAATAAAAATAATCCCCTGAATTCACTCGACATCGAAGGAGTACAGGTTAACGTTGGCTCTGGCGGAAATACCAGCGGGACAACCATAGTTCTTGACAGTCAAGCTTTGACTGATGCTCAGATATTGACTTATGCTGAAAAACTTGCCGGTGGAGCGTTAACTCCTCACACAAGCGTTTCAGGAATTTTCACGGCTACTTCACCAGATGGAACGCGGATTACATTGCGATCAATCTCGAGCTCGGCGGGAAGTACAGGTGCTCGCTGGACCATCGATATCGCTGGGAGCCCAAAAATTCAGGGTGTAAATCCTAAGCTTCCCCGTGTTGAACTCAAATTCCGCTAAGAGAGACTATCGAACGATGAAGAAGCAATGGGAAGAAATTGTCGAATTATCGGAATTCTGGGCTTTTAATGGCCTGTGGATGTTTATTCGTGATGAGTATAAAAACTTCTCCGAAGCTCGTAAGGTTTTTTTGGGTATAGTTGAAGAACTTCTCGCACACGGTAGGATAAAGCTTTCGAAGAGGGGAGCGTTACTCGAAAGCTCTGTGATTGAGCAAATTTCACTTTTGGAGCAAGCTTTACCTGTTGACCGCCGCGAAATGGTGTTCGGAAGTGCTGCGGCTAGCTCATCCCTGCCGGGGCAGATCGAAGATTTCGATCAAATGGCAGAGGATGCAAAAATTGCTGAAGAAAGCTTATGGTTCTTTCGTGAAGAGTGTCCTGCTGGTGTTGTATGGATAAGAGATGACGGCTCTGAGGAGTGGACCTGACTCCATCCAGAACCAGCGCCCCAGTCACCATTGGATGAAAGTTCAGTGTTGGGTCATCGTTGGCGGGACTGATTGCCGAATTATTGTCATTCGTTATTCAGCTCAATCGTCGGTCGAGGACTGGCAAGGGCTGCAAGGTATACTCCAGTTGAGACAGAACCCAAGGATGCGTTTAAGGACTGTTGCCGTTTGGTGCACTATTGGCCTTTTAGCCGGTTGCGCCGGGACCCCAGACCCAGCCAAGCTCGCTGCCCAGCAACATGAAGGGTCGGCCCAGATTTTGGCAAATAAGAACAAGAAGGGCTCGCTCCTTCTTGTTCGAATGGTGGATTCGCCGCTGTTGGGTGATGTGGATTGCAGCGGTTACATCACTCTGCGCAGGGTCAATGCAGGAAGCCAGACGAGACGGAGCCGCCTGTATCTATCGGTTCCGCGGTTGCGTATCGCTTGCAAAACCCAAACAAACTGGTGCTCGGCCAGTTGTTCTCCGCGACTGCGCAAAAATATGCACGATGGTTCGTGCCCGTCGCCCCTGGTCGCTATGTCATAACCTACGCAAATTGCAGCTATGGAAATGTCACCATCGAGGCGGGAGGTGACCAGGATGGACTTTTCGGCAGAACATTCAGCTATGTCCGCCCGTTTGGGGGTGATGGTGCCATCACGATTGGCGAGGGGAAGATTGTTGACGCCGGATATATCCGGCTTGAAGGAACGCGCAGCCACCCACGTGTGGTGGGGTCGGAAGCCACGCCTGCCGAACGTGACCTTATGAAGAGCGCCATGCCGGAAGTCTATCCTTCGATAAGTTTCACGAAATTCGGTCCGTGAGGGTAGCAGTCAATCTGGCGATTGCCAGCGGCCACCCTTTTTGGCGGCCGCGGCGGTCGAAGGGTTGGAAGAGAGATTATTTTCCTTGCCGGGAGCAGTCTCTCGAAACAGCGGCCTTACTGCTCACTCGCAGAGCCGATCTGCCTCCAAAGCACGCGACGGGCGGTCACCGGTTCGGCGGCATTTCGTCAGATCCGCCTGCCGTGCAAAATCACGAGAGAGCCGCATGTGGGGGGAGAGCACCGATGCGCTTTTCGTGCGCTGCCGAAAGGATGGCAACCCCGCAGGCCAAGGCAAGTGCGATGGCACCCAGCACCGGCAGGCTGCGATAGCCAAATCCACCCTCAAGCAGAGCGGCCCCGATGCTTGCTGCGATCGCGATGCCGATGTTGAATCCCGAGGGGATGAGCGACGAGGCGAGGCTCGGCGCGTCAGCCGTCCACATTAGAATGCGGGCCTGAATCGGAGCACCGATCGCGAAATTGAGCGCACCCCAAATGAAGATCGTCACGGTCATCAGCAAGGGATAGGGGCTGACGAGGTAAAGGAGGACCAATATCGCGGCCTGAATGGCGAGCATGACGATCAGCGACGGCATCAGCTTCCAGTCCGAGAGCCGGCCGCCCAACAAGACCCCCAATGTCGCTCCGACGCCATTGAGCAGGAGTACCCAGGGAATCAGCATGGCATCGAGGCCCGTCACCTCCCGCAAAAGAGGCGTTATGTAGGTGAACGGCACCATTTGCCCGATCATCAGCGCGAGCATGATGATAAGGGATGTCCAAACCTGCTGGCGGCCAAGAACGCGCACTTCGCGGCTCAAATGGCCGGATGGCTGGAGTTCGGCTTTCGTTGGTGGGATCAAGGCCCAGATCGCGGCCAATGCGAGCACGCCGACCGAGGTCATGGCCCAAAAAGTCGTCCGCCATCCCCAAAGTCCGCCGATCGCTGCACCGACGGGGACGCCGATAATGTTCGAAACCGTCAGGCCTGCAAGGATGACCGCCACGGCACGTCCTCGGAACGCCTGCGGGACAAGGCCGACGGCAACCACCATCGCAATCCCGAAATAGGCGCCATGCGCGACGGCGGTCGCAACGCGGAAAAGGAGCATGGTGGCGAAGTCAGGCGCGAGCGCGCAGGCGATCTGCCCCAGGCAGAAGGCGATCGTAAGGGCGATCAGAATGGTCCGACGCGAGACCTGCCGGGTTGCCATGGTCAGGAGGGGGCCGCCGATTGCAATACCCAATGCGTAGCCGGAAACCAGAGAGCCGGCAAACGGGATCGAGACATCCAACCCTTGAGCCACATCCGGGAGAATGCCTGCGATGACGAACTCGGTCGTGCCGAATGCAAACGCAGCCAGAAACAAAGCGAAGAGGGGTAAGGGCAAATCCAGCTCCCATATAAAGGCATAAGGATTTCTTTAAATCACCGCCGAGAGCACATCAAGTGTGAGATATCATCGTCGAGGGCGGGTGCAAGGGAACGAGGCGCTTGAACCGGTTGCATTCATTCCGCAAAATACGTTTTCCCGAGCAGTTTTCGGCCGTCGACATGCGCCATCTCAGGGTTCGATCCTTGACAAACCGACAATGTTTGTAAAGGCTTGTCGCCATGAGTGAGGTGGCTGATTGGTTATCTTATACAAGTCCGATCAGTCGGAAAAACGCTGCCGAGGCAGTGTTTGAGGATATTCGTTCGGCAATTACATCGGGACGGTTGGCGGTCGGGACACGGCTGCCCGCCGAGGCGCAGCTTGCCGCCCGCTATGGCGTCAGCCGTCCCATCGTCCGCGAAGCGCTCCGCTCGCTGCAGACGCTCGGCCTTACCCAGACCCGCACCGGCAGCGGCACCTATGTCCTGACATCCGCGCCCGGCCCGGAGCTACGCTACGGCGGCTATTCCGCACGTGATCTGATCGAGGCGCGCCCCTTCATCGAGGTCCCGGCCGCCGGCTGGGCGGCGCTGCGGCGCACAGGGCAGCAGCTGGCACGGCTGCTTGAACTTTGTGATGAGATGGACCGGGAAGAAGAGCCCCTGAAGTGGGTCAATCTGGATTCGGAATTCCACTCGATGGTGGCCGAATCCTCCGGAAATGCAGTCTTTTCCAAGATCGTTTCCGACGCCCGCGATGCGCTGATGCGGCAATCGGAGCTCGTCAATATGATGGCGCAGCGCCGCGCGGCCTCGAATGTCGAGCACCGCCGCATCGTCGAGGCGATTGCGGCGGGATCGGAAGAGGGGGCTATCGCGGCGATGGAGGCCCATCTCGGTCAGGTCAAGCGCGTGGTGACCACGATCATCGGCGAGGATCAGCCGCACCGTTGACGGCGGCCGGCAGATTGGCGAGCCGCTCCGGCCGCAGCGCCTCGAAGAGCTCTTCTGCGGTCAGATATCCATGATCCAGCACGATTTCCGGCACGGTGCGTCCTGTCGCCAGGGCCTCGCGGGCAACCTTGGTCGCTGCCTGATAGCCGATCAGCGGGTTCAGCGCGGTGGCAAGGCCGATCGATTCCTGCAGGCGCTGCGCCATCAGGGCCGGATTGGCGGTAATGCCGTCGACACAGCGTTCGGCAAGGATATGGCAGGCGGCGGTCAGATGCATGATGCTCTCCGACAGCGCACGTACCATAATTGGTTCGAAGGCATTGAGCTGCAGCTGGCCGGCCTCTGCCGCCATGGTCACGGTGATGTCGTTGCCGATGGCGGAGAAGGCCACCTGGTTGACCATTTCCGGGATCACCGGATTGACCTTGCCGGGCATGATACTGGAACCGGCTTGCATCGCCGGCAGTGTGATCTCGCCGATGCCGGCCCGTGGCCCGGACGATAGAAGTCGCAAATCGTTGCACGTCTTCGACAGCTTGACCGCAACGCGCTTCAGTACGCCGGAAAGATGGACGAAGGCGCCGGGATCCTGGGTTGCCTCGATGAGGTCGCTGGCAGTCACGAGCGGGCGGCCCGTCAGCCGGGCGAGATGAGCGCAGGCAAGGGCTGCATAGCCGGCGGGCGCATTGAGGCCGGTGCCGATGGCGGTGGCGCCGAGATTGACCTCATGTAGGAGGGTTGCCGATTCGAGCAGACGGGCTCTGTCTTCACCGAGCATGACGGCGAAGGTCCTGAACTCCTGTCCGAGCGTCATAGGCACGGCGTCCTGCAGCTGTGTGCGGCCGACCTTCAAAATGCTGTCGAATTCCTTGGCCTTGCGCTCGAAGGCATCCTGCAACGCTTCCATTGCCGCAGCCAGACCATCGATGGCTTCGATGACAGCGACGTTGACGGCGGTCGGATAGGCATCGTTGGTGGACTGGCTGAGATTGACGTGATCGTTCGGATGAAGATGGCCATAATCGCCCTTGGCATGGCCGAGCAGTTCGAGCGCGCGATTGGCGATGACTTCGTTGGCGTTCATGTTGGTCGAGGTGCCGGCACCTCCCTGGATGACATCGACGACGAATTGGTCATGAAGCTCGCCTGCACGGATTTCGCGGCAGGCGCGCACGATGGCATCGAGCCTCTCCTTGCTGAGCAGGCCAAGCTCGTGATTGGCAAGGGCCGCCGCTTCCTTGACGAAGGCAAGGCCGCGGATGAGGTGCGTGTAGCGCCCGATCGGCGTGCCCGTGACCTGGAAGTTCTCAACCGCTCTTGCAGTGTGCACCCCCCAATAGACATCCGCCGGAATATCCTTTTCGCCCAGCAGGTCATATTCGCTTCGCGTCTTGACCACATTATCCTCCTATGGTCGAAATCAAGCTATATCTGTCAAGCTGTATGACAGATTTGAAACTTGTTATCGATTGTGCCGAACCGCGTCAATAAGCCTGGTGCCGGGTTGACCTTAGGCAATTTCTATGTCTAAGAGGAAAAATCTGTCATACAGCATTACAGCATGACCGGCGATCATCAGTTTCGATCGACGGCGAGTGAAGCGAAAGGGCATCCTGTCGGGTGCAAACGAGCACCCCGGATCCGTCCACGGACAAACGGCTCAAGGGAGGAGCAATGTCAGTCGAAACCATCCAGAATGTGCCGGCGGATCGTCAGCCGCCAGCCAATGAAGATCTTGGCTACCACAAGGCCTTGAAGCCGCGCCAGATCCAGATGATCGCCATTGGCGGCGCGATCGGCACCGGTCTCTTCCTTGGTGCCGGTGGGCGGCTTGCCGCAGCCGGTCCGGCGCTGATCTTCGTCTATGCGCTCTGCGGCTTCTTTGCCTTTCTGGTGCTGCGCGCACTCGGCGAATTGATCATGCATCGTCCGAGTTCCGGCTCCTTCGTTTCTTACGCCCGTGAGTTCTACGGCGAGAAGATGGCCTTCACCGTCGGCTGGATGTACTGGCTGAACTGGGCGATGACCTCGGTTGCCGATGTGACGGCCGTCGCTCTCTACATGAATTTCTTCAAGCATTATGTTCCATGGCTTGCCGGCATCGATCAGTGGGTCTTCGCGCTGATTGCCCTGATGGTCGTGCTGGTCATGAACCTGCTGTCGGTGAAGGTCTTCGGCGAGCTCGAATTCTGGTTCAGCCTGGTCAAGGTTCTGGCACTGGCCAGCTTCCTCGTCATCGGCATCTATTTCGTCGTCTCGGGCACGCCGATTGCCGGCCATACGGCTGGTTTCAGCATCATCAGCGACAGCGGCGGCTTCTTTCCGAATGGCATCCTGCCCGCCTTCGTCATTATTCAGGGCGTGGTCTTTGCCTATGCGTCGATCGAACTCATCGGCACGACGGCCGGCGAGACCGAAGATCCGCGCAAGGTCATGCCGGGCGCGATCCGCACGGTGGTTGCGCGCCTGCTGATCTTCTATGTCGGCTCGGTGCTGCTTCTGTCGCTGCTGCTGCCCTATACGGCCTATAAGGCTGGCGAGAGCCCCTTCGTCACCTTCTTCGGGACGATCGGCATCCAGGGCGCCGATGTCATCATGAACCTCGTCGTGCTGACGGCCGTGCTGTCCTCGCTCAATGCCGGCCTTTATTCCACCGGCCGCATCCTGCATTCGATGGCGGTTTCGGGCTCGGCGCCGGCCGCGCTTGCCAAGATGAACAAGGCCGGCGTGCCCTATGGCGGCATAGCGGTGACGGCAGTGGTGACCGTCATCGGCGTGGCGCTGAACGCCGTCGTGCCGTCGGCCGCCTTCGAGATTGCGCTCAATCTCTCGGCGCTCGGCATCATCTCCGCCTGGGGCGTCATCGTGCTGTGCCAATTGAAACTCTGGAAGCTGTCGAAGCGCGGCGAGATGGCCCGCCCGGATTTCCGCATGTTCGGCGCGCCCTATACCGGTATCCTGACGCTCGTCTTCCTCTTTGCTGTGCTGGTGCTGATGGCGCTCGACTATCCTGTCGGCACCTGGACGATCGCCTCGCTCGTCCTGATTGCGCCGGCCCTGGTCGTCGGCTGGTATCTGCTGCGCGACCGCATCCATAGGCTGGCGGTCGAGCGAGGCCGGTCGTGACGGCAGGAAGGATCAATCCGCTGGTGGCCGTGGTTGCCACCGGCGGTACCATCGCAAGCGAGCGTGCCGACAACGGCGCCAGCTCGCCATCTTTGACGGGGGAAAGCCTGCTGGCACTTTTGCCTGACATGCCCGTCGATCTCAGGCCCATCGAGCTGATGGCGAAGGATTCAGCGAGCCTGACGCTTGCCGACATGCAGGAGATCAGCGACAAGGTCGGCGAATTGCTTGCGGATGATGTCATCAACGGCATCGTCGTTCTGCATGGTACGGACGCGATGGAAGAGACGGCGCTGCTCGTCCATCTGCAGCACGGCCTGAATAAGCCGATCGTGTTCACGGGTGCGCAATTTACGGCGGATCATCCGAACGCCGACGGCCCTGCGAACCTTGCCGCTGCCGTTGCCGCCGCTACCGATCCGGTCGGTGCCGAGCGCGGTGTGCTCGTCTGCTTCGGCGGCCGCCTGCTGCCGGCTTGGGGGCTTTATAAATATTCGTCGGATGTCGCCGACGCTTTCCGGCAATCGCGGCCACGCGAAAATCCACCAAGCATGCGCCTTGCGGCAGCGCTCGACAGTGTGCGCGTCGATGTGGTGGCAATCTATCCCGGGTGTGATTCCGTGCATGTGGATGCGAGTCTCCGAGCCGGCGCACACGGCATCGTTCTTGCGGCACTCGGCTCGGGTAATGCCAATCCGCGTCTGGTTGAAGCCGTCAGGCGTTGTGCCGATGTCGGGGTGCCCGTCGTGGTCTCCAGCCGGGTGCCGGATGGGTTGCTGGTCTCAAGCTATGGCGGCGGCGGCGGCGGGCACGATCTCGCCGAGGCCGGTGCTGTTCATTCCCCGACGTTGCGGCCGGGGCAGGCTAGAATTCTGCTGGCGGCCCTCGTTGCCTCCCGCGCCAGGGCCGAGCTTATCAGGCAGGCTTTTGCCGACTTTGCAGACGACGCGACGCTCTGATCGCCAGCCATGAGAACGGGCCGACTGGCGGATGACAGCGGCCCGAAGTCTGGCTGGAAGTATGATCGTCAGGCCTGGTGCGCGGCATTGGCGACGACGACGGGGATCAAGAGATCGCCCCAGTTGCCGTTGCCGCCATGGTGGCGGGCCGAGCGGACAAGCTCGACGGAAACACCGGCCTCGACCGCATTCATGACGGCCTGATTGAGGCGATGCAGCTCGTTCGCCAACATGCGGATGACTGCCTGCTGATCTGCATTCATGGTGAGAGATTGTTCCTCGGCTCTCTCGCGAACACGTGCTATCGATGCCATGTCATTCTCCTCCTATGATCTTGATATCACTCTGCTGCCGGCTTGAACTGGGCGTGCTCGGTCGATCCGTGCATGGCCGTGGTGGATGACTGTCCGCCGGTGATCGCCAGCGAAACGGCATCGAAATAGCCTGTGCCCACTTCGCGCTGATGCTTGGTGGCGGTGTAGCCATTGGCTTCCGCGGCGAACTCCGCCTGCTGCAGTTCGGAATAGGCGGCCATCTGGCGAGCCTTGTAGCCGCGGGCGAGCTCGAACATGCCGAAATTCAGCTGGTGGAAGCCGGCAAGCGTGATGAACTGAAACTTGTAGCCCATCGCACCCAGCTCGCGCTGGAATTTGGCGATCGTCGCGTCGTCCAGGTTCTTCTTCCAGTTGAAGGATGGCGAGCAATTATAGGCGAGCAGCTTGCCGGGATGGACCCGATGCACGCCCTCGGCAAATTTACGCGCCTGCTCGAGATCCGGCTTTGACGTCTCGCACCAGATCAGATCGCAATGCGGTGCATAGGCGACGGCGCGGGCGATGCAGGGCGCGATGCCGTTCTTGACCTGATAGAAGCCTTCGACCGTGCGGCCGGCGTCGTAATCGACGAAGGGCCGGTCGCGCTCGTCGATATCGGATGTCAGAAGCTTGGCGGCCTCGGCATCGGTGCGGGCGACGACGAGGGTCGGTACACCCATGACGTCGGCGGCAAGCCGTGCCGCGTTGAGATTGCGGATATGGGCCGCCGTCGGAATAAGAACCTTGCCGCCGAGATGGCCGCATTTCTTCTCCGATGCCAGCTGGTCCTCGAAGTGGACGCCTGCGGCACCCGCCTCGATATAGGCTTTCATGATCTCGAAGGCGTTCAGCGGACCTCCGAAGCCCGCTTCGGCATCGGCAACGATCGGTGCGAACCAGGTGTCGACGGAAAGCCCTTTGCCTTCGGCCGTCTCGATCTGGTCGGCCCTTTGCAGCGTGCGGTTGATGCGCTTCGCCAGCTCCGGACCGGCATTGGCGGGATAAAGCGACTGATCTGGATACATGGCAGACGCCGTATTGGCGTCGGCTGCGACCTGCCATCCGGAGAGATAGATCGCCTTCAGGCCAGCGCGAACCATCTGCATGGCCTGATTGCCCGAGAGCGCGCCGAGCGCATTGACGAAATCTTCCTCGTGAATGAGCTGCCAGAGACGGTTCGCGCCCATTTCGGCGAGTGAATGGCGGATGGTGATCGATCCACGCAGCCGCTCTACATCAGCGGCCTGATAGGGGCGGTCGATGCCATCGAAACGCCCGGCAGGTGCGCTTGGAACCAGTTTGTAAAAATCTGTCATGCTATTCTCCCGATACCTTCTCTCGATCCTCCGATCGATCTCGATTGCATGACTATTTTTACAATAGTGGCGCTCGCAGAGCTAGGAAAACCAGAAAATCCCGGTAGTGAAAAAGGTTATGATGTGCTATCGTTGACATCACCTCCCAGTAAAATTGTAAAACCTGTAAAATTCCACTGAAGGAAAGTTTGTAAAGGGTTTGACATATGGTTGAACGCAAGATCTTCGCTGGCCCCAGGGTTCGTCGCGTCCGAATGGGCCTCGGCCTGACACAGACGACGATGGCGCAGGCTCTCGATATCTCGCCGTCCTACCTCAATCTCATCGAGCGCAATCAGCGGCCGCTGACCGTGCAGCTGCTGTTGAAGCTCTCGGCGGTCTACAAGGTCGATCTCGACGAACTGCAGGGCGGAGAGGCCGGCAGTGCAGGGCAGCTGCGCGAAGTCTTTGCCGACCCGCTGCTTGCGGGTGAAATTCCGGGCGAGCAGGAGCTGATCGAGCTCGCCGAAGCCGCGCCCAATGCGGCAAACGGCATGATCCGGCTTTATCGCGCCTATCGCGAGCAGGCCGCAAGGCTGTCCGATCTTGCCGAGCTTCTGTCCCGCGAGGGCCGGGTTGCCGATGTCGCCGGTCCGCGCCTGCCGCTGGATGAGGTTCACGACCGTCTGCAAGCGCGGCCGAATTTTTTCGCCCGCATCGAAGATGCCGCAGAGACATTCCATGAGCGCCTCTCGTCCGGTGACGATGTGGCAGGCGGATTGAAGGCGTGGTTGAAGAGCGAACATGGCATTGCCGTGCGCCTGCTGCCGGTGCATGCCATGCCCGGTCTGCGCCGACGCTACGACCGGCACTCCATGCGGCTTTTCCTGTCCGAGCGATTGTCGCCCTTCGATCAGCTTCGCGAGATTGCGACCGAGGTCTCGCTGTTGGTCATGCGCGAGGAGATTGCCACCGAACTGGAGGCGCTTGCGCTCTCGACGCCGGAAGCCAAGCGTATTGGCCGCTTCGAGCTGGCGCGCTACGCCTCCCACGCCCTGCTGATGCCCTACGGCGCCTATCTTTCGGCAGCGCAGCGTCTGCATTATGATATCGATGGCCTTGGTGCTCGCTTCGGCGTGTCCTACGAGCAGGCCGCGACGCGGCTCACCAGCCTGCAGCGCCCGGCGGCATCGGCTATCCCGTTTTTCCTGATGGAGGTCGATAGTGCCGGCCATCGCCTGCGCAAAGCCGGCGCCCAAGGCTTTCCGCAGGCGCGCTTCGGCGGTGGCTGTCCCAAGCTCAATGTCCATGCCGCTTTTGCCCAGCCCGGGCAGATATTGGTGGTCGACACGCAGATGCCGGATGGCGGCGGATTTCTCACCATATCGCGGACGATCGAGGGGCCGCGGGCCGACTTCGGAGAAAGGACGCGCCGCACCGCGCTCCTCATCGGCTGCGATATCGCCCATCGCGACGAGGTGATCTACGGCAAGGCGCTTGGCTCGATGCCCGTCGCTATCGGTCCGGCCTGTCGCCTGTGCGAACGTCAGGGCTGCCTGGCGAGAGCAGAGCCGCCGGTGACGCGCCCGCTCGGTCTTGACGAAATGGCGACGGGTCTGAGTGTATTCGACTTCCAGTAAACGCATTGAATTTACCGCTGCGCACAGGGAACGGCAAATTAGATATATTAAAATCTATCGTTTATATGGATAATTGTTGCGCCGATATCCCGATAAATAGGATCTCATTCCTCGCGCGCTGCGCGTGCCCTCTCTACGTTCCGCGCAGATAAGGAGTCCCAGATCCATGAATTTTGCCAAGCGAACATCTGCCGCCATTTTTGCCGCTGCGCTTTCCTGCGGCGCGCTGTTCACCACGATTGCACATGCCGATGCGACGCTCGATCGCATCAAGGGTCGTGGCGCGTTGACCGTCGGCGTCATCCTCTCCGGCGCGCCTTTCGGCTATATCGATCCGGCAAGCCAGGAACAGAAGGGCTACAACATCGACATTGCCAAGGCGCTTGCCGAAAAGCTCGGCGTCAAGCTGGAAACGGTGACCGTGACGCCGCCGAACCGTGTGCAGTTCCTGCAGCAGGGCAAGGTCGACATCCTGATCGCCAACATGCAGTACACGGAAGAGCGCGCCAAGATCCTCGATTATGTGCCGACGCCCTATGACCGCAGCGGCGGCGCTGCCGTCGGCCGCAAGGATAGCGGCCTCAACGACTGGAGCGACCTCAAGGGTAAGCCTGTCTGCGTTTCTCAAGGGTCGAACTATACGCAGCCGCTGATGGAGCAATATGGCGCAGAAGTGAAGGGGCTGCCGAGCCAGCCGGAATCGCTGCTGGCGCTGCAGGGCGGCAATTGCGTTGCGGCCGTCCATGTCGGGGCGACGGTCGGCCTGCTGCTTCAGGATCGGCCGGAGGAATGGAAGGACTACAAGATCTT
Source organism: Martinezella tropici (assembly GCF_003287875.1). Classification (GTDB taxonomy): domain Bacteria; phylum Pseudomonadota; class Alphaproteobacteria; order Rhizobiales; family Rhizobiaceae; genus Rhizobium; species Rhizobium tropici_C. Next base: position 861,852 of record NZ_QMKK01000054.1, on the reverse strand, counting down.
GTTTCCGACCGAACTCGTTCCCTCGGATTCGGTGATCTGGCTGCGCAAGGGCGAAAGCGATACGCGCGCCGCACTCGACAAGGCCATCCAGGAACTGCATGCCAACGGCAAGCTTCTGGACTATGCCAAGGCAAACCGCCTGCTCAACACGACCTATCTTGAGGAAGAGCACAAGAAGTTCGAGGGCAAGTGACCTTATCGGTCGCTTGAGGAGCGGTTTGCATGGGAAGTTCGCTTCTTCAGACCTTCATAGACTGGACCGGCAGGCTCGGGCTTCATTATGAATTCCTGGCCAGCGGTTATGAGGCGCAGATCTGGCGTGGTGGTTTCATCACCACGCTTTATCTCATCGTGCTCCTCATTCCGGTCAGCCTGTTGTTCGGCCTGCTGTTTGCGGCCATGTTGACCTCGGGGAACAAGGCTCTGGCCGCGCCGGTCAGAGCTTTCATTGAAGTGACCCGCAATACGCCGACACTCGTGCAGCTGATGTTCAGCTTCCTCGTGTTGAACACACTCGTCTCCAATGGGCTGGGTGGCGCGCAGAACAATCCTTTGACACCGTTCTTCTGGGTGGTTGCCGTGGTCGGCCTGCATGTTGCAGCACTGCATGCCGATGCGCTTCGCGCCGGTATCGAGGCCGTGCCGGAACAGACGGTGGAAGCGGCGCGTGCCATCGGCTTCACGCGCCTGCAGATCCTTCGCTTCGTGGCGATACCGCTCGCTTTCCGGGCGTCGCTGCCGGCGATCGTCAACAATATGATCAATCTGGTCAAGCTGACCACCGTCGGCAATGCGATTGCCGTGAGCGAAATCACCTATGCCTCGATCATGGTATGGACGCAGCGCGACAATGTCGTCGAACTGATGATCGTCATTCTGCTGTTCTTCAGCGCCATCAATCTTGCCCTCGCCAAGATCGGGCATTGGATCGAAAAGCGCCTCGCCGTGCCTGGCTTCGGAGTGGGCGCATGAGTGTGGCAAAGCTGTCATCTGCGCCTTCGAGCAACTGGCTGCTCTGGCTGGTTGGAGCGCTCGTTGCGATCGCCGTTATCTGGCTGCTGGCGGATCTGTCGCTGCTTCATGTGCTCATCGAATGGCTGCCCTATCTCGGTAGCGGCTTCCTGATGAACATCCTCATCAGCCTGCTTGCGATGGCGGGAGGGACGCTGATCGGTGTCTTGCTTGGCATTCTGGAGCTGGCGCCGCTGAAGATCGTACGCTATCCAGTCGGCCTTTATGTCCAGATCTTCCGCAATGCGCCCCATCTGGTGCTGATCTTTGCAACGACCTATATCTTTCCTTTCGAGATTGTAGTCTTCGGCCATTACCTGCCGTTTCCCGATTGGGTGAAGGCCGTGATCGGGCTTGCCATTCCTGCCAGCGCCTATGTCGCTGAGATCACGCGTGGCGCCATCCAGTCGATCCCGACCACGCAGTGGGAGGCGGCCAAGGGCCTCGGCTTCTCCCGGTCTCAGGCATTGCGCTGGATCATCCTGCCGCAATGCGCGCGGCGTTCGCTGCCGCCCTGGATGAACCTCTTTGCCTCGATCACCATGGGAACGGCGCTTGCCTCCCTGGTCGGCGTGCATGAGCTGCTGCATGCGGCGACCGACGCCAGCACGGCCGTCCGCCGGCTGGATTTCACCGTGCTTGCCTATATCGTCGTCATGGCGGCGTTCTTTGCGCTTTGCTATCCCATTTCCAGCCTGACGCGGCGCCTTGAACGCCGCCTGAAAGCCTAGAGGAGCCGGCATGAGCCACGCTCAGACCAATCCGATCGTCGAACTGGCCAATGTGCATCTCGCCTATGGACCGACCGAGGTCCTGAAGGGGATTGACCTAACAGTCGCCCGCGGACAGACGGTTTCGATCATCGGTCCGTCCGGATCCGGCAAGTCGACAATCCTGCGCTGCATCAACGCGCTGGTCGCGCCGCAGACGGGCCGCGTAGCGGTCAATGGCGTGCGCGTCGACCAGATGCGCAGCGAGGCCGAACGCATCAAGCTCAGGCAGAAGATCGGCATCGTCTTCCAGCAATATAATCTCTTTCCGCACCTGACCGTGCTCGACAATATCACGATCGCCCCGACGCGAATCCTCGGCGTCAACAAGGCCGATGCCGAACGCCACGCCCGGGATCTCCTGGCACGGGTACGCCTGTCCGAGAAGGCGAACGTCTATCCCGGGCAGCTTTCCGGTGGCCAGCAGCAGCGCGTGGCCATTGCCCGGGCACTTGCGATGCGGCCGGATCTCGTCCTTTTTGACGAAGTGACCTCGGCCCTGGATCCGGAGACCGTCGGCGAGGTGCTTGCCGTCATTCGCGATCTCGTCAAGGAAGGTATGACGAGTATTCTGGTCACGCATGAGATGCGCTTTGCCGAAGAGATCAGCGATGTCGTGGTCTTCACTGAAAACGGCCGCATCGTTGACCAGGGGCCGCCCGAAGCTATCTTCCAGACATCGACAAATGCGCGCATCCGCCGTTTCGTCAACGGCCTTGCCGGTGCGCGGGCTTCGCTCGAGGATGGTGAGGGAATTTGACGATGGAAAAGGCCTTCCCGCTCACGACAGGCTTTGCCGAAGCCATCGCATCGGCCGATCCGCTGCGAGATGAGACGGCCGTTGCCGCAGCCCGCACGGCGATCGTCGATTGGCTGGCCTGCGCCTTCGGTGGCGCTGCCGACCGCACGACACGCATCCTGCTGGAACAGCTGCCGGCAGGCCCGGGGAACGCCGTCATTATTGGGCACGGGCGGCGTACCGATGCGCTGACTGCGGCCCTGGTCAATGCCCATGCCGGCCATGTGCTCGACTATGACGACGTGCATGCGAGCGTACGCGGGCACCCGACGACGGTCATTGTTCCCGTTCTGCTGGCGCTGGCATCGGAGACACCGATATCGGCGGACCGTCTGATTGCCGGCTACATCGTCGGGCTGGAAGCCATGGCACGCCTCGGTCTCTCGCTCGGCATGCGCCATTACGAGAACGGCTTTCACGCAACGGCAACGCTCGGCACGCTCGGTGCTGCCGCAGCCGTCGCCCATGTGCTTGGCTATTCGGTCGCCGAGACCGCCACGGCACTGGGGCTGGCTGCCACGCATTCGAGCGGTTTGCGCCTGCAGTTCGGCCATGATGCCAAGCCTTATCACGCCGGCATGGCAGCGCGCTCAGGCCTGCTGTCGGCCAAGCTCGCCAAGGCAGGCTTCGGTGGCGCCAGGGATTTTCTCGACAATCCGATCGGCTTCTATTCGGCCTTCGCCTTTGGCGAGGAGCGGCCGCGGGCAGCCATCGAGGGGTGGGGCGCGCCTTGGCAGATCGTGACGCCCGGCCTGACACTCAAGGCTTTTCCGTGCTGCACGGCGAGCCATCCGGTGGCGATGATCGGTCTTCAGCTTCATGAAGAGGGATTGAACGCAGAGCAGGTCGAGTCCGTCATCATCACCTTCCCGCCGGGAGGCGATGCAGCGCTGGTCGTGACCGATCCGACGACCGGTATCGATGCGCGCTTCAGCGCCGAATATGTGTTCGCAACCGCCCTGGTCGACGGTGCTCTGAAGATCGGCCATTTCGGCGAGACGCCGGTGAGGGAGGATCTGATGGCGATCGGCCGGCGCGTTCGCCGCCGTCATGACGAGACGGCGCCACGCCTTTCGAACGATCCGAAAACGCGTTTCGTCATTGCCGAGGTAACGCTCAAGGACGGAAGCCATCTGACGCGCGAGTTCAAGGGCTTGCCCGGCCTCAGCGATCCCACGGAAAAATTCCGCGACGCGACCGGAAACCATCCGGCCGTGTCGGCCGTTCCCGATCTGGTGAGAACCATGCGCGGCGAGGACGACCTTCATCGTCTCGTCCAGCTTCTATCCAACAGTTTGAACTGATCCAGTTTCCAAGAAACGCAAGGCATGCACCCATGAGCAAGACCCGCAAGATCCATCTCGGCCTTTTCCTGCAAGGTGCCGGCCATCACGTCTCCGGCTGGCGTCATCCTGAGGCGGAAGCCGGCAGCGAGAATTTCGACTTGCTGCGCCGTGTCGCCCGGATCGCCGAGGCTGCGAAGTTCGACATGCTGTTCCTGGCGGACGGCCTGACGAGCGGTGTCGATGCGCATCCCTCGATGATTGCCCGTTTCGAGCCGCTGACGTTGCTTGCCTCGCTCGCAATGGTGACCGAGAAGATCGGCCTTGCCGCGACGGCATCGACCACCTATGGCGAGCCCTATCATCTCGCCCGGGCCTTTGCCTCGATCGATCATCTGAGCCATGGCCGCGCGGCCTGGAACATCGTCACCACCTCCTATGCCCGTACGGCCGCCAACTTCTCCAAAAGCCATCCGGAGCATGACGAGCGCTATGCCGTGGCGGAGGAGTTCGTCGATGTGGTGCGCGGCCTGTGGGACAGCTGGGCCGACGATGCCTTCCCCAAGGATAAGGAGAGCGGCGTCTATGCCGATCCCGCAAAGGTGCGCGTGCTCGACCACAACGGCAAATATTATTCGGTCAAGGGCCCCCTTAATATCCCGCGCTCACCGCAGGGACACCCCGTGCTCATCCAGGCCGGCTCATCCGGGCCGGGCCAGGATCTTGCCGCCCGCACCGCCGATATCGTCTTTACTGCGCAGCAGAGCCTCGACGAGGCGCAAGCCTTTTACAGGAGCCTGAAGGGCAAGATCGCCGGCTTCGGGCGCAGCCCCGACGATGTCGCCGTCATGCCTGGCTTCCTACCCGTCATCGGCAGAACGGCTGCCGAGGCGCGCGAAAAGCTGGATGTCTTGAACCGCTGGACCGACATCAAGAGCGCCATGCCGCTTCTGGAAGAGCGTCTCGGCCATAGCCTCGCAGGGTATGATCTTGATGGCGCGCTGCCCGATCTGCCGATTTCCGACCAGCTGCGCAGCCGCGCCGAGCTGCTGACCGAACTCGCCCGTCGCGAAAAACTGACGATCCGTGAGCTCGCCCTGCGCGTCGCTGCCGGCCGCGGCCATCACATCGTGCTCGGAACGGCCGAGGAAATCGCCGATCGCATGCAGCAATGGTTTGAAAACGGCGCCGCAGACGGTTTCAACGTCATGCCGCCCTTCTTCCCCGGCGGCCTTGAGGATTTTGCCAACGATGTCGTGCCGATCCTGCAGGAGAGAGGTCTCTTCCGTCGGGATTACGAGGGCACGACGCTGCGCGATCATTTGGGCATAGCGCGGCCGGCCTGGGCTTGACGAAGGCCGAGGCCATCAGTCTCGGCTCTCTTTTTCAGGCGTCCATAAGGATGGATCAGGCGTAAAGGCCGAACTGCGCATTGTGCAGCCGCGCATAGGCGCCATGGCGGGCAAGTAGTTCGTCATGTGATCCCTCTTCGACAATGCCGTTATCGCCCATGACGATGATGCGGTCCGCATTTCGGATCGTCGACAACCGATGGGCGACGACCAGCGTCGTGCGTCCCTTCGCAAGTTCCAGCAGCGCCTGCTGGATCGCATATTCGGTCGCGGTATCGAGCGCCGAGGTAGCCTCATCGAGAATAAGGATCGGCGGATCTTTCAGGAAGATGCGGGCAATCGCAAGGCGCTGCTTTTGCCCTCCGGAAAGCTTGACACCGCGCTCGCCCGTCGGCGTATCGAGCCCGGCGGGCAGGGAGCCGACGAATTCGTCAAGCGAAGCGCGTTGCAACGCCTTCATGATGTCTTCGTCGGTGGCGCCGAGCTTTCCATACGCGATGTTCTCGCGAATGGTCGAGCCGAACAGGAAGACGTCCTGCTGTACGATGCCGATCTGGCTGCGCAGCGAAGCCTGGGTCATGTCGCGAATATCGATGCCGTCGATCGCGATGCTGCCGGCCGTGACATCGTAGAAGCGTGGCAGCAGCGAGCAGATCGTCGTCTTGCCGGTGCCGGAGGCGCCGACAAAGGCCACGGTCTCGCCAGCGGCAATCGTCAGGGAGAGATCCTTGAAGATCACAGCCTGATCGGAATAGCCGAAGCCGACATTCTTGTAAGCGATATTGCCTCTCAGATGATCGACCACAATCGCATCCGGCCTGTCGGCAAGATCGGGTTCCGTATCGATCAGCGACAGGAAACGTTTGAAGCCCGCTATGCCCTTGGGATAGGTCTCGATGACCGAGGTAATCTTGTCGATCGGGCGGAAGAAGACGTTGATGAGCAGCAGGAAGCTGACGAAGCCGCCGTAGCTCAGCTCTCCTGAGATGACGAACCAGGTTCCCGCCATCATGACGACGAGCTGAACCAGGCGCGTGCTGAAATAGCTGAGCGCGATGCTTGCCGTCATATAGGCGTAGCCGTCGAGTTTGGTTGCCTTGTAATCCTCATTGTCGCGGGCAAAGAGCTGGCTTTCATATCGCTCATTGGCAAACGCCTTGACGACCCGGATGCCGCCGACCGTCTCCTGCATGCGGCTATTGAAGTTGCCGACTTTGCCGAACAGGCTGCGCGAATTCACCGTCATCTTCGAGCCGTAACGGCTGACCAGCCAGGTCATAAAGGGCACGATGGTCGTTGTCAGCAGCGCGAGCTTCCAATGGACGCTGAACATCAGCAGGAAGGCGCCGATGAAGGTCATGATCGCGATGAACAGGTCCTCGGGACCGTGGTGGGCAATCTCGCCCACCTCCTCGAGATCCTTGGTGACGTGCGTGATCAGATGACCCGTCCGGTTATTGTCGAAATAGCGGAAGGAAAGCTTCTGGATATGATCGAATGCCTGGCGGCGCATATCGGACTCGATCGAGATGCCGAGCGCATGGCCCCAATAATTGACAATCGCCGACAGGCCGGTGCTCGTCGCATAGACGACAAGCAGCAGCGCCGCTGTCGCAAAGATCAGACCCCAGTCGCGGCTCGGAAGCAGTTCATCGACGAAAAGCTTGACCGCCAGCGGAAAGCCGAGTTCCAGCAGGCCGGCAAGCACGGCGCAGCCGAAATCCAGGAAGAACAGCTGCTTGTAGCGGGCATAATAGGAAAAGAAGCGACGAAGCATGAATGCCTCCATGGGCACTGAAGAGGATAGGGGAGACAAGAACGGACTGAGCGGCAGCCCGAATTCGGCATCGCCGTTCAGCGTCAATTGGTGCCGAAATTTCTCATCTGGCGATCCTCCTGCTTGAGTCGCGCGATTTTTATAGTCGACGCATGCAGGCGTGTCACCCCTATAAACGGCGGGGGACGGTCGTGGCATTTGGCTTGCCGCGCGAAGGGAAACAATGCCCGCAATGGACGGATTATGGCTGTCAGGTGATGCCAATGGTGAGATATAAATTCGCGACGAGTTCCGATGGCAGCTTCAATACCGTCAGAATCCTTGAAGCCGTTCAGAACGCCTGATCACATCGATACGTTTCGGCGCACCGGCACGACCTCCGAAGAACTCGCATTTGATCGCCGCAGCGACCGAGGAGAAGCGGATAGCTTCTTCCGCCGCCATTCCCTCTGCAACGGCAAGAGCGAAGGCGCCGTGGAAGATATCGCCGGCGGCAAGCGTATCGACAGCCTTGATGGATATGGTCGGACAGTGCTGGACCTTGCCGGCGCCATCGTCGAACCAGTGACTGCCGGCGGCACCCGCCGTCACGCAGATGAAGGCATGATCGAACCGTTGTTTCAGCCGCTGAGTCATCACGGAAACATCGTTGCTTCCTGTCAGGCGTTCGGCGGCCGGTTCGGAAAAGATGATGTGTGTTGCCTCCGGCGCCAGCTGCTCGATGATGCCGTCGGGCGCGACGTCGCCGTCAAGAATGGCCGGCTTGCCCATGGCGCGCGCCGCCTCCAAAACCCGAAGAGCCAGCGCCGGCCAGCGAACATCGACAAGCACGGCATCGAAGGCGGCGATATCGGCTGGCATGAATTTCTTGATGGTATGGTGCAGTTTCGGATCGTAGAAAGGAACGATCAGCCTTTCGCCGTTATCGTCCACCAGGATCGTCGAGACGGCAGAACGGGCGCCGCCCACGCGCAGCATGCCATCCATATCGATGCCGTCGCCTTTGAGATCGCGAACGATCCGATCGCCGGTCTCGTCCAGGCCGACAGCGCCCCACAGGCTCGCCCTGCCGCCGAGCCGCACGACGGCATAGGCAGCGCTCGACGCCATGCCTTCGGCGATCTGCAGCATCTCGTAAGGCAATACCTTCCCCTGACCTCCCGGAAGGGTACGGACGCGAAAAAGCGTATCGAGAACGGCAGCGCCGACGCACAGGACATGCCTGGGTTGGCCGGGCGGCGGATCGAAGATCGATGGGGCGCTCAAAGCCGCTTTCCGCTCGCCTTGTCGAACAGATGGATGCTGGCCGGGTCGATCCCGATTTCGATCTTGTCGCCGAAGCGGATGTTCAGCCGCTCGCGGAACAGGCAGGAGATGTCTTCGCCGCCGCAGTCGAGCTTGGCATAGATCTCCGAACCCGTGCCCTCGACGATGCCGACTCGGGCCGATAAGCCACCGGTTGCCGCGCGGATATGCTCGGGCCGAATGCCGTAGACGAGCGCGCGCCCGCCATGCTCGGCAGTGGAGAAACCCTCCGGCAGCGGCAGGATGAGGCCCTTGTCGCTGCGGAAGACGCCTTCTTCGATCCTGCCGTCGATGAAGTTCATCGAGGGCGAACCGATAAAGCCGGCGACGAACAGGTTTGCCGGGCGGTCGTAGAGATCGAGCGGTGCGCCGACCTGTTCGATGATGCCGCCGTGAAGCACGACGATCTTGTCGGCCATGGTCATCGCCTCGACCTGATCATGCGTCACATAGATCGTCGTCGTGCCGATGCGCTGATGCATGGATTTGATCTCGCCGCGCATCTGCACACGCAGCTTTGCGTCGAGATTGGAGAGCGGCTCGTCGAACAGGAAGACCTGCGGATCGCGCACCAGCGCACGCCCCATGGCAACGCGTTGGCGCTGGCCGCCGGAAAGCTGGCGCGGCAGGCGCTCCAGCAGGTTCTCCAGGCCGAGGATGGCGGCAGCCTTCTGCACCTTGGCGGCGACTTCCGCCGGGTTTGCCTTCTTCAGCTTCAGCGCGAAGCCCATGTTTTCGGCGACCGTCATATGCGGATAGAGCGCGTAATTCTGGAACACCATGGCAATGTCGCGGTCGCGTGCCGGAAGATGGCTGACTTCGCGGCGGCCGATGTGGATTTCGCCATCGCTGACTTCCTCGAGGCCTGCGATCATCCGCAGCAGCGTGGACTTGCCGCAGCCGGAGGGACCGACAAGGACGACGAACTCGCCATCGGCGATGTCGACGCTGATGTCGAGAATGACCTTCACCTGGCCATAGCGCTTCTGGATATTCTGTATGTTGACGGGTGCCATGAATGTGTTCCTGTCAGAAAGAAAGGGGTGCCATCGTCAGCCGCCCTTGACGGCGCCGGCGGTCAGTCCTGCGATGATCTGGCGTTGCGCGAACATCGTCAGCACCAGGACCGGCAGCGTGACGATCAGGGCCGCGGCCGCAAGCGGCCCCCAGCTCACCTGCTCGAAGGAGAGCATGTTGTAGACGGCGACGGGCAGCGTGCGGGTCTCGCGGCTTGCAAGCACGATGCCGAAGACGAAGTTGTTCCATGAAAAGATGACCGAGAGAATGAAGGCGACGACGATGCCGGGGCGTGCGATCGGTAGTGCGACCAGCCGGAAAACCTGCCAGGGCGTCGCGCCATCGATGCTTGCGGCCTCTTCGAGCTCCATCGGCGTCGTCTCGAAATAACCGATCATGATCCAGACGACGATCGGAACGGTGACGACGAGATGGATGATGATCTGCGGCCAGAGCGTTCCCAAGAGATTGAGCCATTGGAACAGCAGGAACAGCGGAATGAGGAAGGAAAGGCCCGGCGTCATGCGGGCGATCATGATGACGATCGCCGACTTTTCCGCCTTCAGCCGGGCGATGCCATAGCCCGCCGGCACGCCGATGACGAGGGCGAGCAGGGTGGCCGCACCCGTCACCAGAACGGAGTTCCACAGATAGAGGAAGAAGTTGTTTTCCTGGAAGACATTGACGTAGTTCGTCCAGGCAATGCGATCCGGAATGAGGATCGGCGGATAAGCGCCATTGTCGATCTCGTATTTCAACGATAGCGAGATCATCCAGAGGAAGAACAGGACGACTGGTGAAACGACGACCAGGGCCACGAAGAACAGGCCGATACGATTGAGTGTCGAGCGCTTCATGTCAGTTGCCCTCCGCGTCCGTCCACCGCGTGCGCTGGCGGATCATCAGGAGGATGAAGGAGAGCGCGACGATGACGATGAAGAACACCACTGCCATGGCCGAGCCATAGCCAATGTCGTAGTAGGAAAACGCGGTGTTGTAGAGATAGATATTGATCGTTTCGGACGCCGTTCCCGGGCCGCCCTGCGTCATCGCATAGATGATATCGAAGCTCTTGATCGCGTCGATGCTGCGGATGATGACGGCGATCATCAGGAAGGGCGCGATCATCGGCAGCGTCAGGTAGCGGAACTTCTGCCAGGCATTGGCACCGTCGATTTCGGCGCTCTCATAGGGTTCGCGCGGCATGGAGGCGAGACCGCCGAGCACGATCAGCATGACGAGCGGCGTCCACTGCCAGACTTCGACGAGGACGAGCGAGGGTATGACGCTATACTGATTGTAGATCCACTCCTGCGGTCCGATACCCACCATCGACAGAAGATAGTTCAGCACGCCGAGCTGCGGATGGAACATCATCGTCCAGACGAGGGCGACGGCAACGGGCGTTGCCATCATCGGCATCACGAAGATGCCGCGCAGGAAGCCCCGCAACGGAAAATTCGCATCGAAGATCAGTGCGGCCAACGTCCCGAAGAACAAGGGACCGACGACGGAAAGCACGGTGTAGAGCACCGTGTGCCAAAGCGATTCCCAGAAGCGCGCATCGGTCGCCAGCCGGATATAATTGTCCAAGCCGACGAAACTCTGCGATTGGCCGAGCGTCCATTTGTTCACGCTCATCCATAGGGTGAAGACCCAGGGAAAGACGATGACGGCGGCAATCACGATCAGCGCGGGAATGACGAAGGGCCAGTAGTTGGGAGCAAGCCTTTGCGGCTTGCTCCTTCCTTTGGTTGCCTTCGCGGCGGTATCTTCAATGCTCACGGAAGCCATCATCCCTCGCTTCGCGCCAGCACCGGCTCGAACTGGGCAGTTGCCGTCTTCAGTTCGGCCGCCGGATCGGCGCCGCCGATCATGTTCGTCAGCGCGACGCCGTAGATATCGCGAAACTCGGTAACCGGGATGATGACAGGTAGCGCCAGCTGCGAGACCTTGGCGGAGCCGGCGACGGCATCCAGCCAGGCGCCTGGCATTTTCACGCCTTCGCGGACCTTCTGATCCTCCAGAACGGACTGACGGAACGGAACGCCGGCGCCGGCCTGCAGGAGGCGCGCGCCCATGTCGTGCGAGATTGCCCATTGGCAGAAGAGGTAAGCGGCCTCCTTCTTCTGGCTGGCGGCGGTAACGCCGATACCGTCGCCGAAGGTTGCCGCAGCCTGCCCATTCGGCCCCTTCGGCATGATGCCATAGCCGACCTGGCCGACGACGCGGGACTTTTCAGGATTTTCGATCGGCGGCGCGAAGCCGACGCCGTCGAGCCACATGCCGATCTTGCCCTGCAGGAAAGCCGATTGCGCTTCCGCCCAGTTGAAGCCGGAAACGCCGGGAGGTGCCGATTTCGTCATCAGGCGCTGGTAGAGCTTTGCAGCATCCAAGGCCCCTTGCGATTCCGTCTGCAGCTTGCCGTCGGCTGAAAGCGGTGTTGTACCCTCGCCGAGCATGAAGGCCGTCCAGACCGGTGTATTGGCGTTCTTAAGGCCGCGCGCGACAAAGCCGTAAGTGTTGGTCGATTTGTCGGTCAGCGCCTCGGCGGCCTTGACCATGTCCTCGAAGGTCTGCGGATAGGCGAGGCCCTTCTTCTCGAACAGGGTCTTGTTCCAGTAGACGATCCAGTAATCGACCGAGAAGGGCAAGGAGCGCATAACACCAGAGGAATCCTTGGCGAATTTCAGGCCGGCCTCGGCGAAATCGCTTTCCGTCAGCGACGGATCGGTGAGCGACGGATCCTTCATGAAGCCGCTGATATCGGCAAGCCAGCCACCCTTTTCGAACTGGCGCTTCTGGACGTGGTAGCTCAGATGCACGACGTCGAAGCTCGGCTTGCCGGAGCTGAGCTCGATCGTGGTCTTCTGGCGCTGCTGCTGTTCCGGAGTCGCCTCGGCATTGACCTTGATGCCCGTCAGCGCCTCGAACTCGCTTAGATATTTGAGGATCGTCTCGCTGCGCGGGCTCTTGACCAGATTGACTTCGAGCGTCGTGCCGGAAAAGCGCTTCCAGTCGACGGCTGCCGAAGCGGTGCGGACACCGAGAAGGCTTGCCGCGCCGAGTGCGGCGGTGCCGGCCATGAAGCCGCGACGTGTCGGGTTGAAAAATGACGATGACATTGCGTTCCTCCTCCTTTGGCCGAAAATCTCCTCATTCGCGGCCCGTTATCCAAGGTTTTTTACATCTTCAATGCGCGATCCCGTGCTCCGCCGATGTGCGATACGAGAGCGGCAACCGCCTCTTCGGCCGATCGTCGCTGAATGGCCTCAAGCACCTTCAGATGCTCTTCCATGACCGGTCCGACATGGCCGTTGATGCGAAACCTGTCCTGGCTGATCAGCCGCATCTTGATCGAATTGACCCGATAGGCGTTCGAGATGATCGTATTGCCGAGCGCATCGATGAAGGCATCATGCATGCCCCAGTCCACCGATTGCGCGTGAAGCTCGAGTTCCTGCGAGCTGTCGCCGGCCCGGATCGCATCCGCGATATCGCGATGGTCCTTCAAAAGCTTAGCAATCGTCTCATCCGACGCCGAATAGGTGAACAGCGCGACGGCTTCCTTTTCCAGAAAAAGACGGAGCTGGAAGGCCTCGCGGATTAGGTCCAGATCGATATGAGCGATCTGTAGTCCGCGCTGCGGCACCGTCTTGATCAATCCTTCGGCTTCCAGGCGCGGGATCAGTTCGCGGATGGCACCGAGCGTCAGTCCCGTCAGCTCGACCAGCCGCCGCTGCGAGATGAATTGCCCAGGCCGAACGTCGCGCGCCAAGAGATGGCGCGTGAAGCTCTCATAGGCTTTCTCTCTCAACGTCGTCTGTTCGCCTGGTCCGTCCATCGGCAGCTCCGGACTGTTCGGTTAGGCTGCCTCGGCGCGAAACAGCGCACCGAAGGCAGTAAAGAGCGTATCGGAATCTCGGCTGTTCAATGCCACGAGCGGCGGGCGCACGGCAAGCCAGCTGTCGTCCTCGGTCAACCGGGTGAGAATGGCCTTGATCGAGGGGATGACTGGATAGTTCAGCAGCTCTTCGACGAAACGCTCGACATTGGCGTCGTCGATGCCCTTTTCCGCCATGGCCTGGACCTCGCGGGGGAGGAGGTTCGCCATGCCGGAAATGGCTCCCTGTCCGCCGAGGCGCACACCGCGCGCCAGATGCCGTTCATCGCCGATCAGAATGATGAGATCGCCATGCGTCTTCAGCAGTTCCTCGGTATAGGGCCAGTCGCCAGAGGAATCCTTGACGCCGACAACGACATCCGGAAACGCCGTGCGCAGGCGACCCACGAGGGAAATGGAGAGCGGTACCATCGTCACCGAGGGAATATTATAGACGATCACGTCGCGGGCATGCGTGCCGAGCATGGTGAAAACGGCCGAAAACCATTTAAAGAGGCCATCGTCGCTGACGTTCTTGAAGTAGGAGGGCGGGGCAAGAAGAATATTGCGGACGCCCTGCGCCAGTGCCTGCCCAGCTTGAGCTGCCGCATCCTCGGCAGCATCGACGAGCACGCCCATGACGATCTGCTCAGGTGCGATGCCGGCGGCGATCATGGCGGCCAGAACCTGCTTGCGCTCCTGCATGCCGATGGAGGCCCCTTCGCCTGTCGTGCCGAAGAGCGTGACGCTTTTGCAGCCATTGGCCAGACAATGCTTCGCCTGCTCAATCACGCCCGGGATCGCGATCTCACCATCCGCATCAAAGGGCGTTGCCAGGGCGGCCGACAGGCCGAAACTTTCTTTCATCCGATCCTCCCGATCTTGTAGGATCACTGCGTAGCACACTGACATGTTAGTTGTAAAGCGTCGATTCATTTAGTCATGCATAAGGACGCCATGATCGTACAGGGAGCATAATCGGCCGCTGCGACCACGTCCGATGCGGCGCGTGTTGGTTCGCAATGGTTCCGACTGTCAACAGCCAGCGCTATTTCCGCACAGGAACGTAATCGAGCCCGCCATCTATCCGTGAAGGCCGGCCATCGAGGAAGAGTTCACCGATGCGCGGCGCGGAGCGGGCGATGACCTTGCCGCGCTTGATGACGGCGAGGCGATTGGGCTTCAGGCGCAGCGCCTCCAGCGTGTCGATGGCCTGCAACACGACGAAATCGGCATTGCAGCCCTTTTCCAGGCCATAGCCTTCAAGGCCGAGCGCCTTGGCGGAGTTGACGGTGAGCGCATCGAAGATCTTCTTCTTGTCTTCGATGCCGGCCATCTGTGCGACATGGATGGCCATATGGCCGACCTCAAGCATGTCGCCCGAGCCCATCGAATACCAGGGGTCCATCACGCAATCATGGCCGAAGGAGACGTTGAGCCCGGCATCCATCAGTTCGCGCACGCGCGTCATGCCGCGTCGCTTGGGATAAGTGTCGTGCCGGCCCTGCAGCATGATGTTGATCAGCGGGTTGGGAATGACGTTGATCCTTGCTTCCGCCATGAGGGGGATGAGCTTGGAGACGTAGTAATTGTCCATCGAATGCATCGAGGTCAGGTGCGAGCCGGCAACGCGGCCCTGCAGCCCGAAACGAATGGTTTCTGCCGCCAACGTTTCGATGTGGCGCGACATCGGATCGTCGGTTTCGTCGCAATGCATGTCGACGGGAAGGCCGCGATCGGCGGCGATCCTGCAGAGCGCCTCGACGGAGGCTCTGCCCTCATCCATCGTGCGCTCGAAATGCGGAATGCCGCCGACGATATCGACGCCCATGTCGAGTGCGCGTGAGAGGGAAGCCACGCCGTCTTTGGCGCGATAATAGCCATCCTGCGGGAAGGCGACAAGCTGCAAGTCGATATAGGGCTTGACCCTGTCCTTCACCTCCAGAAGCGCCTCGGCCGTCACCAGCTTAGGATCGGAAGTGTCGACATGGCTACGGATGAACAGCAGTCCTTGTGTGACGGCGAGATCGCAATAGCGTAGCGCGCGCTCGACAAGCTCCTCCTTCGTCACGATCGGGCGCAATTCCCCCCAAAGTGCGATGCCCTCCAGAAGCGTGCCTGATATATTCATGCGTGGCAGGCCAAGCGAAAGCGTCGCGTCCATATGGAAATGCGGGTCGACGAAGGGCGGGCTCACCAGCCGGTCGGTCGCATCGATCTCTTCCTTCGCCTCCGCGGCGATCGAGGCTTCGATTGCTGCGATCTTGCCATCCTTGACCGCGATGTCGATGCGCTTGCGACCATCGGGCAGATTGGCATTGCGAATGATCAGATCGAACATGAACGGCTCCTCGGATTATCTTTCGCCACGGCGATAGGGTTGCATCAGCGCCTGCGGCACGCGGGCGCGCCTGCTCATGACGGCAAGGGCAACAATGGACAGAATGTATGGCGTCATCAGAAAGAGCTGATAGGGCACACCCTGCACCGCTGTTTGCAGGCGCAATTGGAAAGCGTCGAAGAAGGCAAAGAGCAGGGCGCCGAACAGCGCTCGACCCGGCCGCCAGGACGAAAAGACGACGAGCGCGATGCATATCCAGCCGCGGCCCTGCACCATCGTCGGAAAGAAACTGTTGAAGGCGGAAAGCGTCAGGAAGGCGCCGCCCATGCCCATCAGAGCACTGCCGGCGATGATGGCGCCATAGCGGATCCTCGTCGGGTTAAGGCCCTGCGCCTCGGCCGCATGCGGATTTTCACCCGTCATGCGGATCGCAAGTCCGACCGGCGTGCGGAAGATGAGATAGGCCATGACCAGTGCCGCCAGGATCGCGAGATAGGTCGGGGCGGTCTGCGTGAAGAGAGCCGGGCCGATGAAGGGCAGGGTGGAAAGCCCGGGGATCGCGATCGGCTGGAACGGCGTGATGGTCGGCGGTGTTCCGGCAACCGGAACGATCAGCCGGAAGACGTAGTAACTGAAGCTGGATGCAAAAAGCGTCACGCCGAGGCCGGAGACATGCTGCGACAGGCCAAGCGTCACTGTCAGGGCCGAATGCAGAAGCCCGAAAATACCGCCAGCGATTGCCGCAATCAGAAGACCGGTCCATAAATCCGCGCCATGATAGACGGAGAGCCAGCCGATCATCGCGCCAAAGGTCATGATGCCCTCGATGCCGAGATTGAGAACGCCGGCGCGTTCACAAAGAAGCGCGCCGAGCGTGCCGAAGATCAAGGGTGTCGCAATCCGCAGCACGGCGGCCCAAAGCCCGGCCGATGCAATGATGTCGACCAGCGTGTTCATCGGCGGATCCTGTATTGCGTGAAGAACAAGGCGATCAGCATGGTCAGTAGCGACAGGGCGACCGTGACGTCGGCAATATACGTGGGAATGCCGAGGCTGCGGCTCATGCCATCGGCGCCGACGAACATCGTGGCGGTGAAGATCGCCGCAAGGACGACGCCGAGCGGGTTGAGGTTTGCAAGCATGGCGACGACGATGCCGGCATAGCCGAACCCGGGGGACAGATCGGTCGTGACGTAACCTTTGACACCCATCACTTCGATCGCGCCGGCAAGGCCGGCAAGCCCACCCGAAAGACAGGCGACCTTGACGAGCGTCGAGCCAAGGCGAACGCCGGCAAAGACAGCGCCTGACGGGTTGAGACCTGCCGCCCGCGACTGCATGCCGAAAACGGTGCGCGACTGAACGAAATAGACGAGCGCCGCAATGACGATCGCAATTGCAAAACCGATATGAAGGCGCGATCGCGCAATCAGCTTGGGCAGCATGGCGTGATCCCCAAGTGCCTGGGATTGCGGCCAGCCGAATGCCGTGGGGTCCTTCAGCACGCCGTCGATCAGCATGGAGACGAAGAGAACGGCGATGAAATTCAGGATGAGGCTGGTGACGACTTCGTCGACGGAAAAGCGCAGCCGCAGCCACAGCGGCACGAGGATCAGGACCATGCCGGCAATAGCGCCGATCACCATCAATAGCGGAATGAGGATCGGGCCGGGCAGGCCGGCGAGCATTTTCGACCCGAAGCCCGCAACGGCAATGGCACCGAAATAGAATTGCCCCTCGGCGCCGATATTCCACAGGCGGGCGCGAAAGGCGACTGCGGCGGCCAATCCCGTCAGGATCAATGGCGTCGCGCGAGTCAGCGTCTCCGTTGCCGAAAGCCTGGAGCCGAAGGCTCCAAGCAGAATCCGGCGATAGGCTTCCAGGACAGGTGCGCCGGCAATCGCGATCAGGATGCCGGCGAGCGCGAGTGCTGCGATGATTGCAAGCAGGGGAGCCAGGGCCATCATGTAGAGTGGGCGGTGTTCGCGCCGTTCAAATCGCATGTTCTGTCCCGCTCTTGTCTTTCCATTCTCCGGCCATCATCAGTCCCAGCAGGCGCGCATCGGCCTCGCCGGCATCGATCGGGGCCGAAAGCCGGCCGCCGACGATGGCCTGGATGCGATCGGCCAGGGCAATCACTTCATCCAGATCCTCCGAAATCAACAGGACGGCGGTGCCTTGCCGGCGCGCTTCCAGAATACGCCCGTGAACGGCGGCGACGGCGCCTTCGTCCAATCCGCGCGCTGGCTGCGCGGCGATCAGGATGCGTGGTCGCTCATGGAGATTGCGGCCGAGGATCAGCTTCTGCATGTTGCCGCCCGATAATAGCCGGGTGCGTGTCGCAGCACCGCCGCCGCGCACGTCGAATGCCTCGATGATCTCCTGCGCAAAGGCCATGCCGGCCTTTTTATCGACGAGGCCATGCTTCGAATAGGAAGACAGGCGCTCGAGCACGGCATTTTCCCAGATCGCCATTTCGCCGATCGCACCATCACGGTTTCGGTCTTCCGGGATGCGTCCGATGCCGGCATCGATGACCGCGGCAACGTCGAGATCGCCGACGGGCTTGCCGAACAGAAGAAGTTCGCCGGATGAGCGGTTCGACATGCCGGACAGGATTTGCCCCAAGGTCGCCTGGCCGTTGCCCGATACGCCGATGATCCCCAGAACCTCGCCTGCCCGGACATGGAAGCTGATCTTTTTCAGCCGTTCGACGCCACCGTTCTTGACGGTGATATCGCGAGCTTCGAGCACGATGTCGCCCGGCTTCGACGTTTCGCGAGTTGGGCGCGTGACACGATGTCCGACCATCAACTCGGCAAGCTCGGCCTTGCTGGTCTGAGATGCCTGTCTTTCGGCCGCGACCTTGCCGCCGCGCAGGACGACAATACGATCGGCCGTGGCCATGACTTCATCGAGCTTGTGCGAGATGAAGATCAAAGACAGGCCTTGTGCTGCCATCTGCTTCAACGTCGAAAAGAGCTTTTCCGCCTCGATCTGGGTCAGAACGGCGGTCGGCTCGTCGAGGATCAGGATGCGCGCATCATTGTAGAGTGCCTTGAGGATCTCCACCCGCTGCTGCTCACCGACGGAGAGATCACCAAGGCGCGCATCGGGGTCGACCTTCAGGCCGAAACGCTCGGAGATCGCCAGGAGCTTGTTGCGGGCCGCACCCGTTTGAGACTTGAGTGACCAAAGCCCTTCGGTACCCGTCATAATATTCTCGAGTACCGTCAGGTTCGGCGCCAACGAGAAATGCTGATGCACCATGCCGACGCCGGCCCGGATCGCTGCGCGCGGCTTGCCCTGCGGCAGTTCCATATTGCCGATCAGGATGCGGCCGCTATCGGGCACATAGTGCCCGAAGAGGATACTCATCAGCGTCGTCTTGCCAGCGCCGTTTTCTCCGAGCAGGGCAACGATTTCGCCCTTTGCCAAGGACAGCGAGATATCGTCATTGGCAATCGTGCTGCCGAAGCGTTTGCTGACACCTTCAATGGAAAGGACAGGAATGGTCATGCCGGAAAGCCTGCAATCGGGAAGCGATGCTGCCAACGTTGCTCGGCCTCGAGCACGGA
Source organism: Martinezella tropici (assembly GCF_003287875.1). Lineage (GTDB taxonomy): Bacteria > Pseudomonadota > Alphaproteobacteria > Rhizobiales > Rhizobiaceae > Rhizobium > Rhizobium tropici_C. The sequence continues at coordinate 842,736 of NZ_QMKK01000054.1, read as the reverse complement.
TGCAAGCTGCAGCAACAGCTTATCCTCACCCATGGGTGCCATCAGCTGGACCGGCAGCGGCAATCCCTCTCCATCTTCGCCGAAGGGAAGTGTGATGGCCGGAAAACCGGAAATATTGGCGAGCGCGGCAAGAGGGGCAAAGGACGTCATGCGTTCGAGGTGCAATTCCGTGTCCGAATGATCCGTCGGAAAGGACCCGATGGGCGGTGGTGCAGAGGCGAGCATCGGCATGACGACGACATCGACCCTGTCGAAGACATCCCACAGAATACGGCTTGCCCTGACGGCGCCATTGAGGGAGTTCCAAAGGGCGGTTGCCGGCATGGCGTGTCCGCGCATGATGAAGGCTTGCGTCATCGTCTCTGCAAGGCGCGTGTCCAGTTCGAGATCGTCAATCAGGCTGGCGATATTGACGGAAATGATATCGCCAAAGGCACGGGCGCTGGCTTGAACGGCACTTTCCACCTCACCCCAACGGATGGATACCAGTTCGTTTCCCTGGCTTTCGAGGAAACTGGCCGCTGCTTCCACCGCTTGGGCCCGATCTGGTTCGATTGCGTAACGCTGGCCGGTGTCTGCAAGGAGTCCGACGCGAAGCTTACCGGTCTTGGCCGGGAGTTGAGCGATATCCGCGAACGGTCCTCGCGTTCGACCTCGCACGACATCGAATATCCGTGCGGTATCGCGTACCGAGCGGGTGACGGCCAATTCGCTCGCGATGCCGCCGAGATGATTGCCGAAGGAGGGGCCGGCGGGCACGGCGCCGCGTGTCAGCTTCAGTCCGACAAGGCCGCAGCAAGCGGCCGGCACGCGGATCGAGCCGCCCGCATCCGTCGCATGCGCGATCGCAACGATACCGGCGGCGACTGCGGCCGCCGCACCGCCCGAAGAGCCGCCGGCGGTTCTGTCTTGGTCCAGGGGATTTCGGCAGATCGGGCCGATTGCCGGTTCGGATGCGAGTGAGAAGCCGAATTCCGGGCTGGTGCTCAAGCCGAAGGCGCAAAGGCCACCGTCGCGAAAGCGGCCAGCCAAATCGCTATCTGCTCCTTCACCCGTGCGGGCGAACAGGCGCGAGCCAGCGGTCACCGGTAGCCCCGGGAAGGGGCCGCCGAGATCCTTGGCAACCGTCGGCACGCCTGCGAATGGCCGCAGCGCAAAGCGCTCTGGATATTCCGATGCCTCCTGATCCAAGACTTGCGCTGCGGCAAGTCCCGCCTCTGGATTTAGATAGGTAATGGCGCCAAGCTCATCCTGCTTGGCGCAGGCGGCAAGCGCTGCCTGCATGGCATCCACACAGGTAAGCTTGCCGGACTTGATCGCGCCAGTAAGCTCCGTGGCATCGGCGAATGATGGGCTGGTCATGATCGACCGAAGGATTACTTCGGTTGATCCGCTACCTTCGGCACTTCGAAGGTGCCGGCCTTGATGTCGGCACGAACCTTCTCCATTGCAGCTTCGGCCTCTGCCGGTGCGACGCCTTTCACATAGACGATGTCGCTGCCGCCTTCCTTCATCAGGCCGTAGGCCGTGTAGTTGCGGCCAACCGGCTTGCCGGCGGCGACATCGGCGATCGCCGCATTGAGAATGGGGCGGAAGTACCACATGGCATTGGCAAAGACGGTTTCGGGATAGCGCGGTGTATAATCGATCAGCGATCCCACCGACTTGATGTGGCGCTCCTTGGCGGCATCGGCCGTGCCGATCCGCTCACCGAAGAGAATGTCGGCGCCGGCATCGATCTGCGCGAGACCGGCTTCGCGTGCCTTTGGAGGATCGAAGAAGGTTCCGATGAAGGAGACGAGATGCTTGCAATCCGGATTGACCGCTTTGACGCCCGCGGCAAAGGCATTGATCAGCATATTGACCTCTGGGATCGGGATTGCTCCAACGGAGCCGACGACGTTCGACTTGGTCATCTTACCCGCCAGCATGCCGGCGAGATAGGCGCCGTCATAGTTCCAGGTGCCGAAGACACCGAAATTGCTGCCGGCTGCTTCGCCGCTGGAGCCGAGAACGAAGGCGGTATCCGGATAATCGGCGGCGACCTGACGCGCTTCCTTCTCCACGGCATAGGCTTCGCCGATGATCAGCTTGTTGCCCTGTTCGGCATATTCGCGCATGGCGCGCGGATAGTCCGTGCCGGAAACGCCCTCGGAAAAGACGTATTCGATAACGCCTTCCTTGGCCGCGTCCTGGAGCGCCTTGTGAAGACAGGAGTTCCAGGCGTTTTCGACCGGCGAGGCATGGATGCCCGCCACCTTGAGGGGTGCGGCAGCGCGTGCGGCCGGCGCCAGCGCGCTGACGCCAAGGGCAATGCCGGAGGCTATGACGGCACGGCGTGACAGTATGATTTCATTGGTCATTTTTCAGTTCCCCTGCTTTTTGATCATTTGGTAAAAACCATAGAAGGGGGCTAAAAAAGTGTCAAGCAACAGGCATGCTCAAATAATATGCGAAAGCGCCCCCATGCTTGCTCGTCACATATATTGATAGACAGTCCGTGCGGCCGTTATTCGATCGTCCTGCAGGCCATCGCCGGTTGTTGCTTGGCGCCATACAAATTGGCTCTACGCTGAGGATTCCTGACCAAAAGAGCCGATCCGGCGTGGCAATCGATAAAATCTGCTGATACAACTGTATTCTTCATTAACTAGCTCACTTCACTCAATGTTTTGGATTTCGTGCGATAACGGAACCAAAGGGTAGGGTGATCCATGCAAGAGCTTCCAGTTTCGTCAAAAATCATTAAATCCGTTTTCTTCCGCCCCGATGATGGGCGGCTTTACATCCGCTTTAAGAACGGCGAGGAGCGTCAGTTTACCGGCGTTCCGCAGAAGGCCGCAATTGCCATGGTGAAGGCACCTTCACCGGGCCAGCACTATATCGAGCATATCCGCACCCAGTTCGAACGCGTGGCTTGAGACGAGAGTTCAGAGCCGGCTGTCTTGCCTTGAAGACGCCGGCTGACTTGTTGCTCTCCGGCCACAAGCTCCATAGGCGATGGCCAGGCTTATCCATCAATGCATTGATAAACGAAGAGTTGCGCTATCTACATCGATCAGAACCATCTCCCAGGGAGGACGCGGCGTGATTGATGAAAAGCAACTTATATCCAAGATCACCTGGAGGCTCATGCCCTTCCTCGGGATCCTTTATCTGATTGCCTATATCGATCGCCAGAATGTCAGTTATGCAAAGCTGCAGATGGTCGGCGATCTCGGCATGAGCGAATATGCTTATGGTCTCGGCGCCTCGCTGTTCTTTATCGGTTATTTCATCTTCGAAGTACCGAGCAACCTGCTTCTCGACAGGTTCGGAGCGAGCAGATGGTTCGCGCGCATTCTGATATCCTGGGGCGCGGTGACGGTCGCGCTCGCCTATACGCAGAATGCCACCATGTTCTATATTCTCCGCTTCCTGCTCGGCGCCTGCGAGGCGGGCTTCTTCCCCGGCGTACTCTATCTGCTGACCCTTTGGTATCCTTCGGCCTATCGCGGCACCATGGTCGGGCTCTTCATGATCTTCAGCGCCTTTGCCAATGCGATCGGCGCGCCGCTCGGCGGCGTGCTGCTGGATCTCAATGGACTTTATGGTATTGCCGGCTGGCAATGGGTCTTCCTGGTGACTGGCATTCCCGCGATCATTGCCGGTTTCGTCACCCTGTTCTATCTGCCGGATCTGCCTGCCAAGGCGACCTTTCTCGACGACGCGGAAAAGACCTGGCTTGAAGATCGGCTCGCGGTCGAAAATTCGGCCATGGAGCAAAATGCCGCCGACGGCTTCAAGGCGCTTGTCAATCCGCGCGTGCTGTTGATGGCGCTTTGCTATATCGGCTTTCCGCTGGCCGCCTATGGGCTCAGCTATTGGCTGCCGACCATTGTCAAGAATTTCGGTGTGAGCAACACAACGAACGGTTTTCTCAACATCATTCCCTGGCTTCTGGTCGCGATCGCCCTTTACGCCGTGCCGGCAGCGGCGGACAAGGCCGAATCGAAAACGCCCTACATCGTCATCCCTGCCTTGATCGGTGCCATAAGCCTGGTCTTATCCGCCGTCATTCCCGATCATACGCTGCAATTTGCTTTCCTCTGCATTGCGGCCGCCGGCATCTTCGCCGGCCAGCCGGTCTTCTGGAGCCTGCCGTCGCGCTTCCTTCAGGGCGCTGGCGCCGCAGCCGGCCTTGCCGCGATCAATTCCGTTGGCAATCTTGGCGGCTTCATCGCCCAGAACGTCGTCCCGTGGATCAAGGATTCCACCGGAAGCACGATAGCGCCGATGTTCTTCCTTGCCGCTTGCCTGCTGGCTGCCGCGCTGCTTGTTTTCATCATCGGGCGCATGGTGCCACGCACGCCGCGGCGGGACGGTCTTGGTGCTCCAAATGCGGCCGGCATGAAGTGATTGCGATTATTCAAGCAAGAGCATCCTTCAAATGAGAGGGCGGCCTGACGGCCGTCCTGATTTCTCGCGCGGCTGCTGGCACCATCATCATGGAAATGCCGATACGACGGGCTGCCACCCGTCGCCATCGCATCCCTCTGGCGCAGCGGCAAGACCATATTACGCTCCCAGATAATTACAGGAGTTGACAGATTTTTACAGATTTAGTAGCTCTGACGCACGGGAAATGCGCTATGCCTTATCGCTAGTCGGCCTTCACAAAGGATGATGATGAAACTCTCCGTCGCCAACGATTCCGGTGCAGGCGCGACGCGCTTCGGCGACATCATCTATGAGAGGATTGTCGCGATGATCGCCGACGGACAGTTTGCGGTGAACGAAAGATTGCCGGCGGAAGCCAGGCTCGCGGAGATGTTCGGTGCGTCGCGGCCTGTCGTGCGTGATGCGCTGGAGCGGCTGCGTGCCGATGGCTTGATCGTGTCGCGCAAAGGGTCCGGTTCCTATGTGCGCCAAAGGCCGGATTCCTCAGTCCTGAAAATGGTGCCCGTAGGATCGCTCGCCGACGTCCAGCGCTTTTTCGAATTTCGAGCGGGGCTCGAGGCGGAAGCCGCCGAGCTAGCGGCACGCAACTGGCAGGCTGATGACAAGGAACGGATCACCGCAGCGCTTCAAAAGATCGAACAGTGTCTTCGCGAGGGCCGGCTCGGCGCGGAAGAGGATCAGGAATTGCACGATGCGATTGCGATCGCCACCGGCAACCAGTTCCATGTCACCGCCCGCGAATTGTTCAGGCCGCACTTCGCCATCGGTCATTCGGTGACACGCAGCCTCAGTCTCAAGCGGACTCCGGAGCAGATCCGCAGTGTGCAGGATGAGCATGCGGTGATCGTTCAGGCGATCTTTGCGCGGCAGGATGCCGAAGCGCATGACGCCATGAAACGACACATCTTGAATGCACGCGCCCGCATGTTCAAAGGCGTCTAGAATATTGAATGAGATAAGGCGAGGCGATCTACTTTTTGAAGCTTCCCGCTTGCGCCTCGATGGATGACGAAGGGTAGGAATATGAGCATCGAAACCATGCGGCGGGCGCTGACTGGCGTATCTGGCGTTCCGGTCACGGCCTATGATGCAAATGGCGAAGTGGAACCGCGCATGACCGCTCAGGTCTACCAGCGCGTGGCAGCGGCCGGCATCTACAACATCGTCGCGGCAGGCAATACCGGTGAGTTCTATGCGCTGACGCCTGAAGAAATCCGCCGCGTCCACGAAGCTGCGATAAAGGGCGTCGATGGCAAGGCACCGGTGACGGCGGCAATCGGCCGTTCCCTGCGCGAGGCGATCCAGATGGCCAGGGATGCCGCCTCGATCGGCGCTTCCGCCGTCATGTCGCATCAGCCGGTGGATCCGTTTGCCGCACCCGCTTCTCAGATCGACTATTTCCGCGATCTTGCGGAAGCATCGCCCCTGCCGCTCGTCGCCTATGTCCGTGCCGAAGGTTTCAGCGTCGACGACATGGTTCGCTTGGCCGGCCACGGCAATATTGCCGGCATCAAGTTCGCGACGACGGATCTGATGCTGCTTTCGCGGGCGATCGCCGCCTCCGATCCGAATGGCGCGCTGTTCGTCTGTGGCCTGGCCGAAAGCTGGGCTCCGTCATTTGCAGCCGCCGGTGCACGCGGCTTCACCTCCGGCCTCGTCAATGTCGCACCAAAGCTTTCGCTTGCCGTTCTCGATGCCTTGGCAAAGGGGGACTTTGCTGCTGCCCGTGCGATCGTCAGCACGCTCGAGCCTTTCGAGCGTATGCGCACGAAGTTTCGCAGCGGCGCCAATGTCACGGTCGTCAAGGAAGCGGTCACTTTCTCCGGCCTGAATGTCGGCCCCGTTCGTGTTCCGGGGTTGCCAAGCCTCGATCAGAAGGATCGCGAGGAACTGTTTGCCCTGCTTCGTACCTGGCGGGAAGCAGGCGAGCTTTCTACCAGCTGACTCGCGGCATCGGCACAACCGCTGGCGGCGGGAATGCGCGCGACATACACTCATGCTGATTTGATGAGTGATGCTGCCTCGAGACGCATTCCGTCAACGTCTCACGCCGGCGGCCGCGGTTAGGGCGCGTGCACCGTAAACTGTAGGTAGGCTGCAAGGCTGATGGCGGACAGCGCCACAATGGCGACCGGATGGGAGAGGCTCTTGCTGATGGCCGCAAGCGTCAGGCCGAGCAGGATGATAGCGCCTCCCAGCAGAAGCCCTTTGTCGGCGATAGACAGTGCAAGGGCGGAGAGGCTCACCGCGGCTGCGACCATCGTGACCGGCATCTGGTTTTGCAGACCTTCGCCGCCGCTCGTAAATGTGAGCAGGAACCTGTTCCAGCTCAAACCGAGGGAAATGCTCAAAAGCAGCGGTAGAAGAATGGGCAGCATGAATATCGTCTCTTGCAGTGGGCGATGAAAGAGACGCAATTCATGTGCCAACGACTGCAGGCGGCGATCCGTCCGGCCCAAACGTCATGCCGGCATGAATGGTTGCCCGTTTGGGCGGCGATCTGCCGTTCCGTTCAGCACTCCGGCAGGACTGACGGGCTCAAAATCCCATATGATCAGGGATCACCGACAGCGCGCTCCGTTTTGCGTGATGATGACATCCATCGGAATATCGTGATGAAGCGGATGGATGGTTTCGATCCTCTGCGATTCGAAGCCGACCCCGATGGTCAGCGGCTTGCGATCGAGGGCGGCAAGGGTTCTGTCAAAAAATCCGCCTCCATAGCCAAGACGGAAGCAATGTGGATCGAAACCGACCAGAGGTGCAATGACGATATCCGGAACGGCTTGCCTGCCGCCGGCCGGAACCGGAATGTTCCATACTCCGCGTTCAAGTCGCTCCCCCATTCTCCACGAGCGGAATATCAAGGGTTTCGCCTTGGCGACGACAACAGGCAGCAGACACACGGCGCCACGAGCTGTTGCGGCCGCCATCCATCCCCGGAGGTCCGGCTCTCCGAGAAACGGCCAAAACAGGCTGATATGTTTATCGGCGATGTCGGGAATGACCTGATCGAGATGGGCTGCAATCGAACGCGTATATTCCTCGCGCTCTGCCACCGGCAGGGCTTTCCGATCGTCGATCAGCCTTTGCCGCTCCGCTTTTCGCCACGCAGAGATATCCAGGATTCGGTTCTCGCTTGATGGGATGCCGCTATAAGCCGGGTCGACGTCGTGCAGCATACAGGCGGGAGATGCGTATTCACGAGATTCTTCGTCCGGTTGATGTCGATCTGATTTTACCATCCGCTCCTTAACGCTCCGTCCCACTCGATATCGAAACATGCTTGAGCTATGAGAATGATTTTTATATAGGGAATGATAGGGCAGCTTAATTCCTGAATCGAGATCTTTTCATTGGACCTCTCATCGATCGAGATATTCCTGGCCGTCGCCAGTGATCGCAGCGTGACAAAGGCTGCGAAGGCTGTCGGTCGCGTGCCATCGAACGTGACGACACGCATCCAGCAGCTGGAGGAGGATCTGGGCGTCCTGCTCTTCAGCCGCGACGGCAAGAAGATGACGCTGACGAAAGAAGGCGAGACGTTCCAGATCTATGCCAATCGACTTGCCGCACTGGCGCTTGAAGCGCGCCAAGCGGTCAGGCCCGTGCTTCCATCGGGCACATTGCGGGTCGGAACGATGGAAAGCACGGCTGCAAGCCGGCTGCCCGCGGCGCTCAGCCAATTCAATCGCATGTGGCCGAATGTATCGCTCCAACTGACCCTTGGCGCCTCGCGTGACCTTGCCCGGGATGTTCTGAATGACGTTCTGGACTGCGCGCTGATCGCCTTGCCGCCAAAACCCATGCTGGATGACGATGCGGGTTTTGGGGCCGAGCTCAGACAACTCGAGGCCGCACCGGTCTTTGTCGAGGATCTGTTGCTGCTGTTGCCGTCCGGGCATTCCTCAATCCGGTCGGCCGCCGACCTGCGGGTCGGATCGATTGCGGCCCTGGAACCCGGATGCACCTATCGGCGGATTGCCGAGAGCTGGGCGCGCAAATCGAGCACCTTGCCGACGACGGAACTCGGCTCCTATCATGCCATCCTGGCAAGTGTGGCGACCGGCAATGCTGCCGGTGTCATACCGAAATCGGTCCTTGATCTCATGCACTGGCCGATGACATCAGCGACACATCAACTGGCCGCGGTCGACACGATGCTTATTTTCCGCAAAAATGATCGCCCGAGCGCCTTCAATGCGTTTCATGAGGTCCTTAGCGCCACCAGGGGCAAGGGCTCTCGACTGGTGCCGAACTAATCAAATTCTGTCGCCCAGCCACGAAATACGCTTCCGGAAAACTGGTTTCATCATGCAGCATCAAGAGTCTCAAAAGGCCGGATCCAACCGGTTCCGCTTGTTTTCGCCGATCCTTGCCGGAGCAACCTTACGCGAGCGATTGATTGCCTGCCTCGGCGCTTTGATCGGTATCGGTCTTACCGGCGTCATCAGCGGTTATCTTTTCGGGCAGGGGCCGCATCTTCCGCTTATCGTCGCCCCGATGGGGGCGTCCGCGGTGCTGCTTTTTGCGGTTCCGGCAAGCCCGCTTGCCCAGCCCTGGTCGATCATCGGCGGCAACACCATTTCCGCCATGATAGGTATCATTGCAGCCTATTTCATCCGTGATCCGATCATCGCGATCGGGGTCGGTGTCTCGCTTGCGATCGGGGCGATGTCGTTTACGCGATGCCTGCATCCGCCGGGCGGCGCGGCTGCCTTGACCGCCGTTCTCGGCGGGCCGGTGGTTGCCGGCTGGGGCTTCCTGTTTCCTTTCGTGCCGGTCGCCCTGAATTCCTGCATACTCGTCGGCCTCGGGCTGGTGTTTCACAAACTCTCCGGGCGGAATTATCCGCATGTGGTCGCAAAGCCGGCCGAAAACATCCATCAGACACGCGATCTGCCGCCGCCCTTGCGGGTGGGCTTTCGCGAGGAGGACGTCGATGCAGCCCTGGACGAGCTCGACGAGACCTTCGACATCGATCGGGCAGACCTCGGCCGCCTCCTGCGGCAGGTCGAATTGCAGGCGGCGGTACGATCGCATGGCGACATAAGCTGCGCCGATATCATGTCGCGCGATGTCATCGCCATCAGCGAGGATGCCGAGCCGGATCATGCACGGCATCTTCTCCTGAAGCACAACATCCGCACCTTGCCGGTGAAGGACCGGGAAGGCCGCCTGATCGGCACGGTCGGCCTTCGCGAACTTTCGGAAAGTTCGGATACTATCATAGGTTCCGCATCGAAACCGGCCGTGGCAGATGCCGCGGATCCCGCCTTGTCGCTGTTGCCCGTTCTGACGGATGGTCGCACGCATGCGGTCATCGTCGTCGATGCCGACTGGCGCGTCCTTGGCCTGATATCGCAGACGGATCTTTTGAGTGCCATGGCCCGGCTTCTGCCGACCAGGGGCACTCCAGCGCAAGTGGTCGCATGAAGTAGACGAGAAAGTTTTGGGCGAGCAGCTTTTGAAGCGTTTTCGCGTAACCTTCGGACGCGTCTATCGGAGGTGGACGCCTTCGATGCGTGCTAAATTTCCATTTAAAGAATGACAATTATAAATCATTCTCCATTATTGAAGATGATTGCGGATCCGAAGAATGGGCAGGAATATGTTCGTCGAGCGCGCACAAAATGGAGACTTCATCGTCGATTCCTTCGAGATCGCCGAACGTTTCGGGCTATCGCTCAGCGAGTTCCGCCGCTACATGCAGCGCGGTGCGATCTCCTCTTGCGTCGAGGTGGGCACGGCGGATCATCAAGGCACCAGGCGCCTGTCCCTGCGACTTGGCAACCGGATATGGCGGGCTGTTCTGGACGACGATAACAGGGTTCGGCACGAGGAGATGACATTTCTGCATATGGGTGCGCGACCGCCGGCCCCTTGACGCAACCGCAGCCTGGGTCGAAATCCTACGGGCCTTCCCACAGGATCGCTCCGTCACGGACGAATGTTGCGCTGCTTTAGTCTTTGGTGATGAAATCCACGAGCACGATGGCGTGATTGTGCTCGCTGTCTTTCGCACCGTAAAGAAGCGTCGCAGTCGATTGTCCGATCTCGTCTTTAAGCTGATCCACCGCTTTGGCGTTCTTCTTGAGTTCATCCTGATAGCGATGGCGAAACTCGTTCCATTTGTTCGGATCGTGAGCGAACCACCGCCGCAGATCAGCGCTTGGTGCGACGTCCTTCAGCCAGACGTCGATATGGGCATCGCTCTTGGCTATGCCGCGGGGCCATAATCGGTCGACAAGGATACGCTTGCCGTCATGCTTGTCTGCAGGTTCATAAATTCGCTTGATGCGCACGGACATATCGGATCTCCGCCTTCAGCAGATGTCGCCACGAGAACGCCACAGGCATCTTATGCCTGTGCGCGGCGTAGCTCCGTCGGTGATTGCCCAAATAGCCTTCGGAACAATCTGGCAAAGTGCGACGCACTGTCAAAGCCCACTTCAAGTGCAATTTCGATGAGCGGCGCCTGCGTCTGAAGAACCAGTTGCTTGGCGCGCTCCATGCGAATGCGCGTGTAGACAGCTCCGGGAGACGTCTTCATTTCCTCCAGGAATAGGCGCTCGAGTTGTCGCCGAGACAGGCCGACGGACGCGGCAAGATCTTCGGTCGGCACGACGTCCTCGATATGGCTTTCCATGGTGATGAGCACGGCTTTCAGACGCGGGTCCTGGCATTCGATGGCGAGCGGCTTGCGCGGCTGGATATCCAGGCCGGATCGAGCCCGCTCGATCTGCAGCACTTCTAGAGCATTTCGTTCGGCATCCCTGCTGATATGCCGTCTGACAAGGAAGGCCGCCATATCGGCAGCGCTGCTTCCGCCGGCACACGATCCGCGGCTGCGATCGAGATTGAACAGGCGGTCGGAACGAACCGGATTGTCGGGAAATTGCTCTCGATAGGCCTGGTAGTGCAGCCAGCTGACGCAGGTCTGGTGTGTTTTCATCAGGCCGAGGCGCGCCAGAATGAAGGTGCCGGTGCAAACGCCGATGAGCGGGATTTTTTGAGCCGCGGCCTTCTTCAAATAATCGGCGGTCTGATTGTCTATCGTGATGTCCGTGTTCAAAAGTCCACCGACCACGACGATGTAGTCAAACTCCCGCGGCTCGATAAAGTCCGATGTCGGTGCGACCTGAACCCCGCAGCTGGAGGTGATGAGATGCCGTGTGCTACCCAACAACTGCCAGTCGGCCAGGACCCTGCCGGACTTATCGGCCTCATCGCTCGCCAGTCTTAGCGTATCGATAAACAGCGCGAAGGCGGAAAGGGTAAACGATCGCGCGAGAATAAATCCGACCTTCAAAGGACCATGCTTCAATTCATGCTTGCCGGATTTCATCTAATGCCTCGCCTGATCAAGCCCTTCTACTTGATCTGGAAACCATACGCCAAGGGATAACGATCGTCGACGAAGATCGTATTGTGACCGACGATCCGCGCGCATCCGCTAACGCTCGGCTTGATGCCCTTGAAGTGCCCGATGTCGGCCTCGGCTCTCGAATTCGCACGATTTGATCCGCTTGGAGCGGGCGGCGCCTCTATTGGATTGCCGTTCCCTTTTTGAATAGGCAATGTGGATAGCGATGATGGTAGTCCGTTTGATGAAACATGGAACGATATGAGCGTATCGCATTTGGAGAGCAGCGGTCTGCGCAAGACCAGGCTCTATGAGGAGCTTCACGGGCGATTGAAGGCCGAGATCTTGGCGGGAGCCGTGCCGGATGGACTTGTGGTGACGGAGGCGGCACTTGCCGGCCTGGTCGGCAGCAGCCGCGCGCCGGTGCGCCAGGCGCTGCAGCTGCTGCTTGAGGATGGTCTTATCGCCCGGTTCGATGGCCGAGGCTTTATTGTCGGGGTGCCGGGAACACCGCCGAAACGGGTTAAGCTCGACAATTATCTCGGCAACTTGCTTGATGAAAACAGCGGCAGGCCCGCATTTGCCTGGCAGGCGCTTTATGAAGATGTCGAGCGCATCGTCGTCCATCGCTCCGTCTTCGGTCGTTATCGCATCAATGAAAACGAATTGGCGCGGCATTTCGGCGTCGGGCGCGGGGTGGCGCGCGATGTGCTGCTAAAGCTCGAGACGCTCGGCATTACCGAGAAGGACGACAATTTTCGCTGGTCGATCGTACCGCTCGACGCTCAGCGCATCCGCGACCTATATGAGGTTCGCGAGCAGATCGAGCCGGTGGCGCTCGCCAGCGCCTTGGATGGACTTTCCAGCGACCACGTCGAGGCGATGCTTGCGCGGCTGTCGCAGGCGCTTGCGGATTATCCCGATGTCACGGCCTCGACAATGTACGAACTCGAGCTCGATCTTCATCTGCGCAGCCTGCAGGCCTGTCCGAACAAGGAATTCCTGAATATTCTGAAGCGGACGCATTGTATCCTGACGTTGAGCAAGCACATCGTCGGTAGTCGCATCAAGAGGCCGGACCATGAGCCGTTTCTTGCGGAACATATCGGCGTGTTCGAGATGGTGCAAAAGCGCGACGAACAAGGGCTGCGGAAAGCCATGCGCGATCACATAAGCAATTCGCAGCCTAATGTGCAGGCGCGTGCCGCCTATATCCGCGAGCACTACCAGCCGGACGAATACAGCTTCATCACCTGATTTTGACGGCGTCAGGTAATGGCGCCGACCTGCCAGGGAACGAATTCATTGTCGCCATAGTCGAAGGTTTCGCTCAGCGTCTTCTTGCCGGAGGCGACAGCGATGATTTCCTCGAAGATCCGTTCGCCGGCCGCCTCGATCGTGTCGTCGCCGCTGACGATGTCACCGCAGTTGATATCCATATCCTCGCGCATATGGTTGTACATCTCGGTGTTGGTGGCGATCTTGACGCAGGGTGCCGGTTTGAATCCGGACACCGATCCCCGGCCGGTGGTAAAGCAGATCACATTGCAGCCGCCGGCCACCTGGCCGGTGACGGCAACGGGATCGTAGCCGGGGGTATCCATGAAGACGAAGCCGGGTTCATCGACGATCTCCGAATATTCGTAGACGGCCTTCAGCGGCATGGAGCCGCCCTTGGCGACCGCACCGAGCGACTTTTCGAGGATGGTCGTCAATCCGCCGAGCTTGTTGCCGTAGGATGGGTTGTTGTTGAGTTCCGCGCCGTTGCGGCGGGTATAATCGCGCCACCAATCAATTCTGGAGAGCAGCTTTTCGGCGACTGCGGGCGTGACCGCTCTGCGCGTCAGCAGATGTTCCGCGCCATAGATCTCCGGCGTTTCCGCCAGAACCGATGTACCGCCATTGCGCACGAGAAGATCGGAGGCATAGCCGAGCGCCGGATTGGCCGAAATTCCCGAATAGCCATCGGAGCCACCGCATTCCAGGGCGAGCTTGATGCCCGAGAGGGGCTGAACGGTGCGCTTGGCTGAGTTCACCTCGGGCAACATGTCCTTGATCATTTCCGAAGCAGCCGCGATCGTTTTGCGGGTACCGCCGAGATCCTGGATCGTCATGGTGCGCAGCCGGTTTCCTTCCTCGAGCTTGTAATGTTCGAGAATGGGCGCGATCTGATTGGTTTCGCAGCCAAGGCCGATCATCAGGATGCCGCCGAAATTCGGATGACGGGCGTAACCCTGCAGGGTGCGGGCGAGATAGCGATAGCCTTCAGACTGGGTATTGATGGCGCAACCGCCGCCATGGGTCAGTGCCACCACGCCGTCGACATTGTCGAAGCCGTCCAGGCCTCCGGTGCGATTGAAATGCTCGGCGATATATTTTGAGACGGTCGCAGAGCAGTTCACCGTGGTGATGATGCCGATAAAGTTGCGCGTGCCGACACCGCCTGCTCCGCGATCGAAGCCCATGAAGGTCCGACAGTCCTCGCGCGGCAGCATGCCCGTCTCTTCGATATCGACGCTGAACTGGTAGGGGTGTTCGGATTCGATGACTGCCAGGTTCTGCAGATGGACATGGCCGCCGGCCGGAATGAACTGCGTCGCAACGCCGATCGGCTGGCCGAATTTGCGGATTTCCTGGCCCGACTGGATGTCGCGGACTGCAACCTTGTGGCCGCGCGGGATCTGGTCTGCAGCAATCAAGCCGTCGATGCCGGTGGCGCTGCCGGCGCGGATCATCACGCGGGCAACCGCGACATCGTCGATGGGATTGAGCAGGATGACAGGCGAAACGGCGGACATGAGAAATTCCGTATGGTTGGATTAATGTCTATTGCTAGCAATAGACAATTATTCGGTAGAAGACGTCAAGCGTGATCGACGCCGGCGGCAAATTCTGTCACTCAATCGTGGGGCTGGCGGGCGAGCCAGCCGGTAAGATCGGTTTCCGCCCGCTCCAGAGCACTATGATTGAGCAGCTTTCTGAGAAACGCCACGGCCACGGCGCGGGCTCTTAGGTTGAAACGGCTGTCGTCGTCCTGATTGCCGAGCGGCTGATAGACCCCGAGCTTGATGTAGAGCTGCTGTAATCGATTTTGAACGCTGCGCACTGAGAGATTGCGCCTTTGGGCAATGGCGCGGTCGGTCAATCCCAGTGCGATATCGACCAGGATCTCATATTCGGCTTCGGTGAAGCCGTTGACATTTCCAAGGCTTCTTTGCTGCATGCCACGCACTTCGCGGTCGATCACGCACTGGCTCTCGATGAAGATGCTGCGCAGCGCCAGCTTCAACCTGTCATCTGAAGCCGATTTCAAAACATAGCCATAGACGGCACCGGCCGGCACGATGCGGGAGACGCCGCGAACATAGGCTTCATCGGAATAGTTCGACCAGAAGAGGATACGCGTCTCCGGCCGCTCCTTCCATATGGTGCGCGCCGCCTCGATGCCGTTGCGCTGGCTCATCTGCAGATCCATGACGATATGGGCAGATTTGCAATCCCGCGCCAGCCGTTCGCCGCTGTTGCCGTTTTCGGCTTCCAGCACGCCATCGCATTCGGGAAGT
Organism: Martinezella tropici; assembly: GCF_003287875.1. Taxonomy (GTDB): domain Bacteria; phylum Pseudomonadota; class Alphaproteobacteria; order Rhizobiales; family Rhizobiaceae; genus Rhizobium; species Rhizobium tropici_C. The sequence goes on along the minus strand of NZ_QMKK01000054.1, from coordinate 827,367 downwards.
GCGGCTCGGATTGCTTCGTTGAGATAGGAGCGATGAAGCGGATCGTCCTCGATGATCAGAACCTTCATGCCGCGGCTCCTCCCACCGGCTGCGCCTTGGCGGGCAGGGTGACGCTGACCAATGTTCCTCCGGATGCGCCGGCCGGTTTGATCGCAAAGCGTGCCGAGATCAGCCGCGCGCGGGTCCGCATATTTTCGATGCCGCCACCTGACGGCCTGCGGGCATTTCCAAGTCCAAGACCGTCATCCGTGACGTCAATGGTCACCGCGCCCCCGGCCGCTTTCAGGTGAACATCAATGTTGCTGGCATGGGCATGGCGTATGGCGTTATTGATGGCCTCCTGCGCGATGCGGAAAAGGGCAATGGAAACTGGCTGTTCGAGGCAGTCGATGGCGCCGCCGGTCTCGTCTTTCAGCGTCCAGGCCAAAGTGGCGCCGCTCTCCTGAATCGACCGCTCAAGATGGTTTTCCACCGCTTGCGCAAAGCCGAACAGCTGAAGGACCGAGGGCTTGGCCTCCTCGATGATCTGGCGAAGATCGTGCATGCTATGCTGCAAACCGCGAAAAAGCGGTTCAAGAGCCTCACCGGTGACATCGGGCTGGCTGGCAAGCCTCTCCAGCCGGCGGGAGAGGCGGGTCAGATCGGCCAGAATCTGATCGTGCAAATCCATGCCGATACGTTGCCGCTCGGCCTCCAATGCCTCGGTCAATTTCAGGGCACCGAGGCGAAGACCTTCTTCGCGGGCGCGGGCTTCGGCTTCGACGATGGCCGAGAGCTTAGCCTGGTCGGCGGCACGGATGGCGAAGAAATGGGGTGCCAGCAGATCGGCAATGACGCGGGCGCTTTCGACATGCTGCATGGTGTAGAAGCCGGTCTGATGGCTCGAGCAGGAAAGCGCGCCGATAACGTGCCCCTGTACTTTCAGTGGTACGTGCACGCGGCTATGCAGCGATTGGTGAAAGATCGGGTGTGAAAAAGCGCCCTGGAAATGGAACTGCGGGTCGCTCCAGGCATCGTCGGTCAGCAGATAATCGCTCTCGCCCCAGAGAAGCGTGCGGATGGGGCTGTTGCTGACCGGCGCCGGAAACCGGCGTCCCCAATCGGTTTCGAGCCCGCTCTCGTAGGCCGTGTGAAATTGCTCGTCCACCAGCAGGATACAGACGTCGAGATGATCGTGCGGGATCACGTGGCTGATTTCGGCTGCGACTGCTCGGATGACGGAGTGAAAGTCGAGCTGGCCGGCGAGTAGCCTCGATATGTTGAGATAGTGGTCGAAGACCGATTGCGGCGCCAGATCGCGCAAGGCACGCCCTCCCAGGCAATGCGTCGACCGCTTCTCCTCCGGTCGATCGCAGCATAAGGATTTCCGACGCTATTAAGCGCCGATCCGAGCCGTTCGTCCTGCGGGCTTGCGCATTTTTTCTGCGGGATCCCGCAAGGTCCCGCAGCTTAAGCGCCTGTACAATCGAAACAATCTCGGACATCCTGTTTGTACTGACAGGGGAACCTTCAGTGCAAATATTATTTTCGGTCGTTCGTTGAGGAGCGCGCTCGAAAATCTTGGCCTGGAAGAGGAAGTACGGGCTCATTGGGAGGAAAATATGAATATTGCCAAGATGCTGCTGGCATCCGCCGTCATCGCCTGCGTTGCCGTGCCGGGTTCCGCTTTTGCTGATACATCATCCAAGAAAATTGCGTTGTCGAACAATTACGCCGGCAATTCCTGGCGCCAGGCCATGCTGACCAGCTGGCAGAAAGTCACGGGCGAAGCCGTGAAAGCCGGCGTGGTGGCTGCCGCCGATCCGTTTACGACGGCGGAAAATCAGGCAACCGAACAGGCAGCGCAGATTCAGAACATGATCCTGCAGGGCTATGACGCGATCGTCATCGACGCCGCGTCGCCGACGGCGCTGAACGGTGCGATCAAGGAAGCCTGCGATGCCAAGATCGTCGTCGTTTCCTTCGATGGCATCGTCACCGAACCCTGCGCCTGGCGCATCGCCGTCGACTTCAAGGGCATGGGCGCCAGCCAGATCGAGTATCTCGCCAAGAAGATGCCCAAGGGCGGCAACGTCCTCGAAATTCGAGGCCTTGCCGGCGTTTCCGTCGATGACGAGATTTCCGCCGGTATCCATGCGGCTGCCGCCAAATATCCGCAGTTCAAAATCGTCGGCTCCGTGCACGGCGACTGGGCGCAGGACGTCGCGCAGCGCGCCGTCGCCGGCATCCTGCCGAGCCTTCCGGATATTGCCGCGGTCGTGACGCAGGGCGGCGACGGCTACGGTGCTGCACAGGCATTCGCCGCTGCCAAGCGCCCTATGCCGACGATCGTCATGGGCAATCGTCAGGACGAGCTTGCCTGGTGGAAGAAGGAGAAGGATGCCAGTGGTTATGAAACCATGTCCGTCTCGATCGCCCCCGGCGTTTCGACGCTTGCCTTCTGGGTGGCGCAGCAGATCCTCGACGGTCAGCAAGTGAAGAAAGATCTGGTCGTGCCGTTCCTGCGCATCGATCAGGACAATCTCGAAGCCAGCCTGGCCACCACGCAGGCGGGAGGCGTCGCCAATGTCGAATACACGCTCGATGACGCCAAGAAGGTCATCGCCGCAGCGAAGTAATCCATATCGACAAGCAAATGAAGGCCGGTGCCGCCGATAGAGGGCGGCGCCGGTTGGATACAACGCCCGGCCGGACGATCCATGATTGCAGTCAAAGACAATAGTTCGATGAAGGAAGACACCGAGCCGCATGCCGTCGTCTCGGCGAGAGGCATCAAGGTGCATTTCGGCGCGGTGAAGGCGCTCGATGGTGCCGATCTGACCATTCACGCCGGCGAATGCATCGGCCTTGTCGGTCACAACGGTGCCGGCAAGTCGACGATCGTCAACGTCATCAATGGCGGTCTTAACCCGCATGAGGGAACGATTACCTACGACGGCAACGACAAGGCGCACGGCATCAATGCCGCACGGGCATACGGCATTCGTTGTGTCTTTCAGGAGCTGTCTCTTGCTCCCAATCTGACCGTTGTCGAGAACATGCGGGTCGTTCATCACGGTCTTTCCGGCTGGAACTGGCGCCGGCAGGCGGCTGGGATCGTACGCGCCAAGCTCGACGAGATTTTTGCCGGCCACAAGATCGATGTTATGCGCAGCGTCGGTGAGCTTTCCATCGCCGAACGGCAGATGGTGGAGATTGCGATCACCTTCTGCACCGTCGGTCAGAAGCCGAAGCTGGTTATTCTCGACGAGCCGACCTCATCGCTGGATGCCGGATTGGCCGAGCAATTGATGACCTATGTGCGGGCATTCGTGCAGGCAGGCGGCGCGGTGATGCTGATCTCGCATATTCTCGGCGAGATTCTTTCGACGGCGAGCCGCATTCTCGTCATGAAGGATGGCCGCGTCGTCGCCGATCGCGCCGCCCAAGACTTTAATGTCCGAAGCCTTGTCCAGGCCATGGGCAGCGTCGTCAAGGAACAAGACCGCAAGCACGGGAATGAGGAGCGTACCGCTACACCTCCCATCCTCACCTTGCCGTCGCGCAGGGGCAGGGGCCTGACCTTCGAGGTCCGAAAGGGGGAGGTTGTCGGACTTGCCGGACTTGCCGGTCATGGCCAAACCGACATGCTGCTCGATCTCCATCGCTCCTTGTCGGGCAATTGGCTGCCGGGCAGGCGGGAGAATATTACCTTCGTCGCCGGCGATCGCAGCCTGAACGGAACCTTTCCTCTGTGGAGCATCTTGAAGAACCTGAGCATCGCATCGCTCGGTGATCTCTCGAAGATGTCGCTCGTCAACAAGGAGAGTGAGAAAAGCCTCGGAGCCGAATGGAAGGGTCGCATCGAAATCCGCACGCCAACGATGGAAAACGGCATCCTGTCATTGTCCGGCGGCAATCAGCAAAAGGTCCTGTTTGCCCGCGCGCTTGCGACGACGGCACCGATCGTGCTGATGGATGATCCCATGCGCGGTGTGGATATCGGTACCAAGCAGGAGGTCTATCGCATCCTGAACGATGAGGCTTCAGCCGGCCGGACCTTCATCTGGTACTCCACTGAAATGGATGAAATCCGCCTTTGCGACCGTGCCTATGTCTTTCGAGACGGCGTCATCGTTGCGGAACTGGTCGGAGAGGAAATCACGGAGGAAAACGTGCTGGCAGCGTCCTTTGCCGGAGAGGGCGCATGATCCGTCCATCGTCCACCACCTTGCGCCTGCTTATCCCCGCGCTGTCGCTTGCTGTCTTGCTGATCGCGGTCTTCTATCTCCAGCCGCGGGCCATGAGCTATATCGGGCTCAATCTGCTCTTCAATCTCGCCGTCCCGATTGCGCTCGCGACGATCGCCCAGATGATGATCATGTCGGTGAACGATCTCGATCTGTCGATGGGAACATTCGTCAGCTTCACCGCTTGCGTGGCGGCGACCTATCTTCATTCGTCACCGCTCCTGGGCATCCTCATTCTCGCCGCGGCAATCGCCGTTTACGCCATCATAGGGGTGATCATCTATGTCAGGGACCTGCCGTCGATCGTCGTCACCCTCGGCATGAGCTTCGTCTGGGGCGGCTTTGCGGTGCTGCTGCTTCCCGCGCCGGGTGGCACGGCGCCCGACTGGGCCCGCTGGCTGATGACCTCGAAGCCACCGTTGGTTCCTATGGCGATCGTTGCGAGCGTCGTCATCGCGCTGATGTCCCACCTGATCGTCATGCGCTCTTCCTTCGGCGTGCTGATCCGTGGCGTCGGCGGCAATCAACGTTCGCTTGAGCGGGCCGGCTGGTCCGTCGTCGCCCTGCGTGCGGCAGCCTATGGGCTGGCCGGCCTCTTTGCGGTGCTATCGGGCATCGCGCTGGTCGGGCTTACCACCTCGGCGGATGCAAATATCGCGTTGCGCTATACGCTTCTGTCGATTGCCGGCGTCATCCTTGGAGGCGGGGAATTCATAGGCGGCCGCGTTTCCCCGATAGGGGCCGTAATCGGTGCACTGACCCTGACCTTGGCAGGTTCGTTCCTGTCGTTTCTGCGGATCTCGCCGGATTGGCAAATCGGTGCCCAGGGCGCCATCCTGATCATCGTGCTGGCGCTACGGCTCTTGCTCAACCGCGTTGAAAAGCGGGAGAAACAATCATGATCGCTTTTCGCGTGCTTGGCCGGAAGCCCTGGATCTGGTCCTTCTTCGCCACCATCATCGTTTGGCTCGTCACCGTGCTCTTCACGGGCGGCGCGAGCTCCATCGGCCTCTCGCAGGCAGCGCTGACCTTCGCCGCTTTTTCCGTGATCGTCGGCATCGGCCAGATGTTCGTCATTACGCTCGGACCGGGCAATATCGATCTGTCGGTACCTGCCACGATGACGCTTGCCGGCACGGTCGCGCTCAAGCTGATGAATGTCGAGGACGGCATGATCGTGCCCGGTCTCTTGGTGTCGATCCTCATTGGCCTTGGCATCGGTATCGGCAATTATGCCCTGATCAAGCTTTTGCGCATCCCGCCCATCATCGCGACACTCTCGATGAGCTTCATCGTCCAGTCGACCGCCATCTGGAGCAATCGCGGCCTGCGCATCAAGCCGCCGGATCAACTGGCCGATTTCACCACGTCCGGTTTCCTCGGTGTGCCGAATGTCGCGATTGTCGCTCTTCTGCTCTCGGTCGTTGCCTGGGTGCTTTTGGAGCGGACGATCTATGGCCGCTGGATATCGGCAATCGGGCAGAGCATGTTCGCGGCGCGCATGGCGGGCATTCCTGTCGACGGAACACGGCTTGCAACCTATGTGCTTTGCGCTGTGCTCGCCTCGATCTGCGGCTATCTGCTCGCGAGTTTTTCCGGCGGCGCCGCTTTGAACATGGGGGCCGAATATCTGCTGATGTCGATCGCCGTCGTTATCATCGGCGGAACGGCGGTCGCCGGCGGCGATTCGAACGTGCCGGGCATATGGGGCGCGTCGCTTTTCATGTTCCTGGTGGTCTCGATGCTGAACACCTACGGCTTCGGCGCCGGGCCGAGGCTCATTCTGACCGGCCTCATCATCATTGCCGTCATTCTCGTTGCAGGCGGCCGCCCCATCGGCGGGCGCTGACACTGTTCTCCAGCAGTTTTAGGACAATCAAATGTCGAACGACTCCTCGTCCCTTTACGAAATCTACGATACCCGTTTCCGGAACCTCATTGTTCCAAGTGCCGGGCTGGAGGAGCTTTATTCGGACTGCCGCTGGGCGGAAGGACCTGTCTGGTTTGCCGATACCGGATGCCTGATCTGGAGCGACATTCCCAATGAGCGCATGCTGCGCTGGGTGCCGGGCGGCGGCGTCTCGATCTTCCGCGCGCCGTCGAATTTCGCCAACGGCAACACGCGCGACCGGCAGGGGCGATTGATATCCTGCGAACATGGTGGCCGCCGGGTCACACGCACGGAAATCAACGGTTCGATCACGGTGCTTGCCGACAGCTACAAGGGCAAGCGCCTGAATTCGCCGAACGACGTGATCGTTCGTTCCGACGGATCCATCTGGTTCACCGATCCGACCTATGGCATCCTGTCGAACTACGAGGGCTACAAGGCGGAGCCAGAGCAGGCGACCCGCAACGTCTACAGGCTTCATCCGTTGACAGGCGAATTGGACGTCGTCGTCGACGATTTCCGCCAGCCGAACGGCCTGGCATTTTCTCCCGACGAGACGAAGCTCTATGTTGCCGACTCCGCCGCCAGCCACGACATCAGCGCCCCGCGCCACATCCGCGTCTTCGATGTCGTCGATGGGAAGAAACTCGCAAACGGCCGGGTCTTCTGCAACATCGATACCGGCATACCGGACGGTTTCCGCGCCGATATCGATGGCAACATCTGGACCAGTGCCGGCGACGGCATCCACTGCGTCGCGCCTGACGGCACCCTGATCGGCAAGATCAAAATACCCCAGACGGTCGCCAATCTGACTTTCGGTGGTCCGCGCCGCAATCAGCTGTTTATCACTGCGACGCAATCGCTTTATCGGATCTACACGACGGCGACCGGGGCGCAGGTGCCGTGAAGGCGCACTTGTTTGTGCTTGCCAGTGGGGCTGGTGATACCGCTGGCCTCAATAATCCCCCCCCGGCTGCGGATGCTTGGCGAGCATGAGGTCTCTAAGTCCGCGGCTGCCGTCGCGGTTGCCGGTGGCGGCGACGGCGGTGAAGATGCGTTCGGCGTCGTCGTACATTTTGAGATTGAGATAGCAGTATCCGCGTAGCACCATGAGATCGACCCGCTCCTGTTGCAGTTGCGCGCGCTGGTCGAGATAGAGCAGCGTCTCGTGATAGCGTTTGCCCGAGAAGGCTGACAATGCCCGATCGGAGAGTATCGCCACCTGCAGTTCGGCGGCACGTTGGTGGCTCATCGAGGCCTTGGTCGCGGCAACGGCCGCATTGTTGGCGAGGCCGGCGCGGAGATAGGCGAGGCTCTGGCCATAGGCGGCCTCTTCCCGGGATTTGGGATCGGCATTGTTCAACGCGACGCCGAAGGCTTCCACCGCCTCCATCGGCCGATTGAGGTTCATCAGGCACCAGCCGCGCGACAAGGCATTGGCCGGTGTGAGCAGCTCTGCATTGGTTGTGGTCGTGCATCCGGACGGCTGTCGCGCTGCGCGCGCAGCCGTTCTCGTGCGGGGTGTCGGTTCGGCATAGTCGACGGACGGGGCTCGACGAGCAGGCGTGAGCGGCTGCGTGGCATTCGGCGCGTTGACGTTAGATTGCGCCATGGGGGCTTGAGTCGCCGCTTGAGGAGTGACCGGCGCTGTATATTGCGGGCTGCCCTGTTGTGTTGTCTGGGACGTTCCTTGCGGTGATGCCTGCTGTATTGTCTGCGCCGCCTGGTTGGGAGAGGGCAATGGTGCCGAGGCAGGTGCGCGCGGCGCCGGCTCACCGAGAACGGCGATGCGCTGCGAGCGGCCGGCCCAAAGCCGTTGGATCTCGGCGACACCCTGCCGGTCATTCAACTGATCGCGTGTGATTGCGAGGCCATAGGCGGAAGGTTCGTCATCCGGTTTCCAGCGCAGCGCCGTCTCGAACCAGCGGGCGGCCGCCTGCGGCTGATTGAGCGTGCGGGCATACCAGCCGAATTGCTGCGCCGTCGGCACATATTTCTCCTTCACGATCTCAGCGGCAACACGCTGCAGCACGTCCTCGCCAAGATTGGCGGGCGGTTGCAAGGCCATCAGATTGGCGGTCGCAGCGAGATACGTCGCCATCGCATCCTTGGATTCGTTGCGCCATTTGTACATGACGTCTTCGGCTTCCTGCGGCTTGTGATCGGCGATCAGAACCAGTGCCAGGCCCTGCGAGATCGTTGCGGAATCCTTTTTCTCATGTGCTGCTTTGAACCATTGTTCCGCATCGCCGTAGTTGCTGCGCCGCAGATAGTACCAGCCGAGGAGCGCATCATCCGATGCCAGGCCCTGGCTGCGGGCGATACGCTCGACCTGAGACAGATAATCCTGTGCAATGGTCAGCTTCGGGTCTTCATTGCCCTGGGCCACGAAACGGCGGGCAAGATCGATCCTTATGCTGTCGAACTCCCGCCCACCATTGCCGTCGGGTTTTTCAAGCGCCAGCAGCTCCTGCATCGGTTGATACGACAGCAGGCTCGCGGCCTTCTGAATGGTGGCAATTCTTTCCTGCGGGTTGGTGCAGGTCTTTAGAATATATTTGTAGGCATCCTGGCCGCGCGCGGCGCGATCCGTGCGGATGAAGGCTTCGGCAACGCGCCAGAGGATGTCGATGTCGCTGCAGGTCAGCAGGCTTGGCGTATTGGCGCCGACGGCGATCACGGTCGCGTATTGCTTGAGGTCGGAGGCGTTGACAAGGCGGGTGCGGGCTTCCGCTATCTCGAGGCGCTCAAGGAGATCAGTGGGCGGCTGCCAGCCGGTTTCGGCCGTCTGGCGATCGGCAATGGCCTTGCGCACCTCTGCATAGCGGCCCTCCGAATAGAGCTGCCACATGGCCTCGAGCTGCTTGTCGCCATTTTGCGGGACGGCCAGCGGATCGGCGGGCGGCGTCCAATTGGGATAGAGCGCCTGCAGGCGCGAGATCTCGGCCTGTAGCCTTGCCTTGTCGCCACGGCTGGCAAAATAGCGCAATGCGCTTTCATCCACCTTGGGCGGGTTACTGCCTGGTTGAGCCTCGCCCTGTTGCTGCGAGGATGGCTGCGGCTGTGATTGCGATGGCGGCGTGGTCTGTGCGACGACGTCCGGTTCGGCCGAGCCCGCCTGCTGCGTGCTCGAAGGCTCGGAGAGAACCGCAGAAGGCGCGTTTGCCTGTATGTGATCGGCAAGCGCCCGCAGGTCGACAGGCTGTTCGGGGGTGTCGCCCCGCGCCATCTCCCCAGCGAGCGCGATCTGCGGTTCCAGGCGACTGGATTTTGCCAGCCTGATCTTGTCCTCAGGCGAGTCATGATCCTTCGTCGCGAGCGTGAACCCCGCCATGGCGACGGCCATGAAAGCCATGATCAAGGTGGACTTTATAAACACTCCGGGTGTTTCTCCGCGATGAAAGCCAGGCTCAGCAGTTGCAAGGTGGCTGGATAGTAAAGCGATGGTGCGAACTGCCTGACCGAAGCTGGCAGTTTTGTTCCGTTCACCACACACGCCACAACATGGTTAACAATTTCATAACCGGGATCGGAAAGCAGGTCCTTCGGCTTGCCGGTTGTAAGGTCGATCGTCGCCGGCACATCTCCCTCGACATTCATGCCTTGCCGCAGACGCGTGAGCAGGGCTTTGTCGTCTATGCCAGCTCGCGCCAGGTAGAGCGGGATCCTGACGGCATTATAGCCGAATTCCGCCTCGAAGCCGTCGGCGGGCTCCGGCTTGGCCCTCAGGCTGATCCAATCGGCCGGGAGCTTGCGTGGGCCGAACTGTATCGTGTGCAGCAGGGCCAGACCATCGTCGCTCAGCTTCCGCCAGCGATCGGAAGGCGCCAGCAGGGCCATGACGGGAAACGCTTCGAAGATCCAGTAGGACGGATTGATGACGGGGCCATCCTTGCGCCCAGGCGGCAGATACCCATCCACACCCGGGATGAGCAGCGTCCGCCCTCCGGAATTGACGACTACATGCGAGAGAATTGCCTTGGCCATATTCGCCGCCGCCTGCAGGTAATCCTTCCTGTCCCAGGCCGATCCCGCAAGCGCCAGGGCATAGGCGATCAACAGGTCGCCATCGGAGGCGTCATTCGTGTCGGTGACGTGAGGTGTGACCGCCGGATCCCATTTCCAGACGGCGAGACCATCGTCGCGGAGCAGGAGTTCCGTGCGGGTAAAATACCAGATCTGCTCGAAATCAGCCTGGCTATTGGCAAGATAGGCAAGAAGGAGACCGTAGCCTTGCCCTTCGCTGTGGCTGACACCATTATTGCCATTGTCGATGATACGGCCGTTCTGATCGAGAAACTTCGCTTTATAGGCAGCCCAGGCTTGCGCATCGATCGCTGCGCGCTGAGCGGCGACCGGTTGGGCCACCATCAGGGCGGTTGCGGTGCAGATCGCAAGAAGGGAGCGCCAGCCTCTCATTCACGCCTGCCGATCTTGGAAAGGACGCTCGCCGTGCTGACGCCGAGCAGAAAAGAGGCGGCTACAAAAAGAAGTGCGTAGGACAGGATGTTGCTGGAAAGCCAGTTTGCAGCGATCAATCGATAGTTTGTCAGCGACCAGGGCTGGGTTGTGACAAAGGTGAAGCGGCTGATAGGGACCGTATCGATCTTTCCGGTCTTGCCGGAATAGACGGTGATGCGACCGCTGATCTCAGGCCAGGTGCTCTGCATGGTCATTGCCTCGACACCGGAGCGCAGGTCTTGGGCGCTCGGTGCGGTCACGGCGGTCCAGGTTGCATCATTGGTCGGATTTGCCTCCTGGGCGATCAGAAGGCTGTTGGCGTTCGATGGCGTGAACACCTGCTCCGAGCTGGGCATGAAGCGCAGCGAGCTCAGCGTGATATCGAAATTGCGATGCATCCATTGCTGGAAATGTTCCATCTGCCCCTGCAGCAGTCCGCCGCTGATACGGGAGCGCCAATCGGCGATCGTCACGGAAGCCTCCGGCGTGCCGGTCTGCCCCGGGGCTGGCGGGCGCCATGCCACCTGGGTCGATGAGGCGATGTTCATTTGCGTGAGGACCGTCGAGGGCAGTTGCGAGACGGAGCCGATGAACAGCGCATTGCTGGACCCGACGGTGTTTGAGGAGACCGTCGGGTCCACGCCGATGGGATGTCCGGCAACGAGCGCCATTCGACCGAGGAGTGTCGCGGCCGCAGATAGCGTGTCGGCATCCGCCCGGTCGATGAAGAGTGCGGTCGGTTCACTGCTGCGATTGTAGGGATAGCCGGTACCGGCAAACGCGGCAAGGTTGGGCCGCTGTGCGACCCTTGCAAAATCCGGCACGCGGAACTGGCTGGTATCGAACAATGCAAAACGCGGTGTCGTGCTCGATGTTGCCGCAGGCGTACAGGCTCGATCCTCGTCTGCGAGCAATATGGCTTCCAGTGTGATTGTGTTCAGGCCCGGCTTGAAATGGCGCATGGTGATGCGGACGGGCAACTGCCGGAAGATGCCGCCTCCGCTCGCCGTGATCGGCTTGGTCGTGGCGATGCTGCCGTTGACGTAGACGTCGATATGGCTGCCCGGCCGCACATCCCTGGCGTAGGCTGCGTCAAGCAGGATGGTGGCTTCCCCATAGGCGTTGGCATAGAAATCGGATGGAATTGCCACATTGAAGCTGGTGTGGAAGCGCCGCCCTGAGAATTCGGTGGTCTTGATGCCCAGCTGCTCGAAGGAAAGGCTGGCGCCGGAGTAGATCAGCGGCGCATCCGGAGCCGACCATCGTTGCGTCACCAGCACATCCCGGCGGGTATCGGGATCTCGGTCGGTCGGAGAAACCACCATATCGATCGCAGAGGAAATCGCCTGCCAGGATGGACCGCTGATAAGCAAAAGCTGCTGACCGCTGCGCGGATCGGTCGCAAACGTCGCCAGAGCTCCATTCTGCGCCGAGGCCGGAACGGCAAAGATCGGTTGCAATTCCGCCGGCGTGCCGACGATAACAGCCATTTTGCCGGAACCGGGCGGGGGCAGTGCGTCCGTATCGAACGAGAAGATCTCGTTCGGCATGCCGCTAAGGAGTGCAAGGCCCTGTGCGAGACGGAGGATCGGCTTGGTCGTTCCGGGTTGTGCGAGCGCCGGCACGACAAGATTGAACTGCGTCTTGCCGGCTCCGTCGACGCCGATCGCGCGGATTGCATCGGTCGTCGACAATTTTTCCGCCTCACTGCTGGCGAAGCTCAGATAGGTTCTCGCGGGATCGATGTCCGACCAGAGCTCGTAGGTCGAGGGGATATCGCAATCGACGCGGTGGCGTTGCGCCGCCTCGAAGATCAGCAGATTGGCGCCGGGTTGCAGGAGCCCGCGCGGGATGTCGAACGTGACATCCGATTCACTGTCGGAAGAGCCGATCTGCTGTTGGTGGACTACGCGATCGTTCAAGAGGACGGTAAGCTGCGATGCCTCCGGAGCAACGACGACGGCGTTCTGATAGGCAAAGCTCAATCTCGCCGGTGCGGCTGCCTGTTCCGGCGTCAGATAGATCGACCAGGACCTGCGATCGGCCTCCCCCTCCAATCGCAATTTGGCGAAGGGAACGACATAACGCCGAAATGGCGTGGGTGCGACAGCGGCTGCCGGTTTTGCCTTCGGCATTGTCTGTGGGCTTGTCTGCGCCGGGGCGGCGGGCGTTGTGGCCTGCGGCGCAGCGGTTTGCGGCATGGCGGCGGGCGGCGCCACGACCAGGGGCTGGGTAACCGGTGGAGCAATGGCCTTAGGTACAACGGCCGGAGGAATTGCGGCTGAAGGCGCCGTCGTCTTGGGCCGTTCGGCCTGTGGTACTGTCGTGCGGGGTGTAGTGATCTGCGGCACCGTCGGCGATGCGTCTTTGGGCCGCTCGCCCGACATGTCGAAGGGGGCGGTCTGCGCCTGCGCGGCCGCAGGGCCCCAGAGAACAAGGAGAATAGCAAGAGCAGGAAGGATAAGGGTGGACAGGATACGGTTCATCAGCTTCTCGCCTTCGCCTCCTGCCGCTGCTGGGTGCGATCCGAGCCGACGCCCCTGAAAAGGTAGATCAAACCGCGACTGGTCTGATAGAACGACAGGCTCAGGAACCAGATCGTTCCCCGGATGATGCCGGGATTGCGCCGTCGCGCTTGCTGGAACTTCGTCCATTGGTCGGAATTGGCGAAGACGAGATCGGCGATCAGGCGATGGTCGGCCGCGCCCTTCGGAACATACTGGCATCCAACGGCCGTGATATCGCCCGTTTGTTCGATATTGCGGATCACGACCGACAAGGTCACCATGTCGGCGCCACTATAGGGCTGGAAGCGAATGGTGGCTTCCGAACCGACCTTGATCGGTTCCATCCCCCTGTTGAAGACGTTCAGCCTGGCGCCATGGACGGAAACATCCTCGATGGATGCGGAGTTCCAGTTGCCGTCGGTCCCGAATTCGCTGCGCCGATCCACCCTGACGCGCCGCGAGGAGGCGCGCTCCCCGCGTTCCGAGACGACGCCAAGTGCGCAGCCGGACAGGATAAGGTTGATGAGGTTCCAACCACCGACGACGAGCGTGACATCCGCCTTATAAGGTTCCGCATAGACGCGGTATATGGTGACCGCCAGCGCGATGATCTGAACGGCGAAGATGACGAAAAACGGACGGCTGATCTCCGAGAGCCGGCTGACGGCGATCGATTCGTCCTTGGCAGTGACCTTGAAGGTCGGCTTGCGCGGATTGAGCATGACCGAAACGACGGCAGGCAATAGATGCACCGTCTGGACATATTCATAGAGCTCGGAAATCCATGGCCAGCGGAACGAGCCGTAGAGATAATTCTGCATCATCAGGTTCACGAGCATGTAGGCAAGCGTATAGGCGAGGAACTCGCTGCCCGACGCCGTAAAGATCTCGAGGTCGAAGAACAGATAGAAGAGCGGCGCGAACAGGAAAATGACGCGCGGGAACGGAAAGAGCCAAAAGAGCGTCGACGACATGTAGCAGAGGCGCTGCGGCAGCGTCAGGCCGCGCTTCAGGAGAGGAAAGCGGAAGCGCAGGATCTGCATCATGCCCTGCGCCCAGCGGCTGCGCTGGCCGATGAAGCTTGCAAAGGTCGCCGGCTGCAGGCCGGCAATAAGGGGCTTGTCGACATAAATGCTGTTCCAGCCGGCCCCGTGCAGGGCAAGCGCGGTTTCGCAATCCTCGGTGATGCTGATGCCGCTGAAGCCATTTTGCGATTCCAGCGCCCGGCGGCTGAGCACGGCGGCGGACCCGCAGAAAAAGGCCGCATTCCATTTGTCCAGGCCGCGCTGAATGATGCCGTAGAACATCTCGTTCTCGCTCGGCATGTTGTCGAAGGTGCGCAGGTTGCGCTCCAGCGGATCCGGATTGATGAAGAAATGTGGCGTCTGCACGAGGAAGAGCTTTGGATCGTCCTCGAAATATCCGACCGTTTCGCGTAGAAAATCGCGAGCGGGCGCGTGGTCGGCGTCGAAGACGGCAATCAATTCGCCGTTCGAATGCTCCAGCCCGTTGTTGAGATTGCCGGCCTTTGCATGTTCGTTGCGCTCGCGTGTCAGATATTCGACTTCCAGATCGTCGCACAGCTGCTTGAGCTCATTGTGGCGTGCGATCGCAGCCCGTGATTCCAGAACCTTCGTCGAGTTGCGCTTTTGCGCGGTACCACCGTCGTCCAACAGCCAAACCCTGAGCTTGTCGGGCGGATAGTCCATCGCCTTGGCCGAGGCGAGCGTATTGGCAAGCAGGTTGGTGTCTTCATTATAGGATGGTACGAAGACGTCCACCGTCGGGAAGTTCTGTGTCTTTGCCGCGCGTGCGGTACGCGGGGGCAGGGGTGTCGCGACGATGAAGAGGCTGAGCATCAGCATCGCGACGTTGTACATTTCGGCGAGATAAAGCAGCAGGCCCGGGATGAAGTTTTCCAGCTGGTTGACCGGCGGCAGCGTGTAGGAGGTGCGCCAATAGACATAGCGCAGCACGATGGCGGTGCCGAAGGCGAGGGCGACCAGGCGCCATGTTCCCTGACGCTTGAGAACCTTGATGATGGCCATGATGGTAACGACCACCGTGCCGGCAATCAGCTGGGTTTGAAGGTTGACCGGCAATGTGATCAGCACGATGCCGCATAGCGCTATCACGGCCCATATCAAGATGCTGCGTGCTGTGTGCATCGGTGTCCCTTCAAAGGTATTGCCAGACGCCATCCTGGCGTCCCTAAGCCGTTCCGCCTGCTAGCGGCACTCCTGGGATATGCCAGCTTCTCCGTTACAGTCGGGTAAAGGCACGACGATATTGCTTGCCGTATTGATTGACGGCGGCTGCCCGATCGAGGTTGGCCCGCTTGCACCATTCGTCTGTGGCGGCACACCTTGTCCGTCGGGCAAGGGTACCCGCGGTCCGATCATTGGCGGCAGGGTTGGCTGGACCGGCGGCTGCGGCTGCACCGCGGCCGGGCGGCGGATGACAACGGTGCGCGCTGGTGCGGGGCGGTTCTGGTAGCCGATGCCGATCGGCGCCGCACGATAGGTCGTCGCATCGGGATAGACCAGTTCGCCCGGCTTGCCCAGAACTGCATCGGCTCCGCGCGGCCCGCCGAAGGGGTTCAACGCGGCACCGGCAAAATGGCCGGCGATCGTATAGCCATAGACGGTGCTCAAGAGCTGGCGTTCGGTCGCATGGGCGTCGCAGAGCCGGATGCGCACCTGCACCATGCCGAAATTGCGTTGCTCCTGCGAGGGGGCAAAGCCGGCCTTCACCTGCTGCCAGGCATAGAGACAGGTATCGCCGGCCCTGCTTTGGCCGGAGGCATAGCCAAAGGGACCGTAGCTGTTCTGGACGAATATCGCCGAGCGAGAGAGCCGCACGCCGGGGATTGCAGCCGCCATTTCACGCGCGATCGCGCCCTCGCTGACCGTCTCGAAGGGCCTGCTCCCGAGCCCGGGATTCGAGCCGGTTATGCCGAGAAACTGAACCTTGAGAAAATTCTGGCCGGGAACTGAAGATGAGGTGTAGAGCGAGATTGTCTGCTCGACATCTTTCGCGCGCCTGCGCTCCACCACATTGACAATCGCCGGTCCGCCCGGAGGCGGAAAGGCCAGCGCCTTGTCGGCGGCAATGGTTTCCACGCCGATCGACTGGCGAACCTGGCCGGTTGTCGTGCATCCGGCACCGAGGCAAGCCAATATTATCAACGCTATCGCTTTTGAAAAATGCATCTCGGGATCGCGGCAATCGTGTGTGGTCGCATTCATCGCAAATTGCGCGACGCTCTTTAGAATCAAGCCCTTGTATTCAATATAGCAAAGAAAGGTGATTATGGTTAACCAGGGGTTAATTTTGCTTGATCGACTCTCCGAAATGACGGGAAATCCGCGCCGAATACGCCTGTCGCGCCGGCTACGCGAGCAGGCGACGTTGCTGAAGAATGCGGTGAAGCCGCAAGTGGCAAGCGGATGAATTTTCTAACTATTTCATCCTGCGAAATGCGATCTGTACAGCCCGGTTCAAAGCGACCGGAAGCACCGACATATGGTTCTCTCCGGCATATTCCTCAAAGCTTATAGCTCCTGTGGATGAGGTCAGCTTAGCCCATCTGTGCGCCATCTCGCGGGCGAGTTCCACCGTGCGCGTGTCCTTTGCGCGTTCCAACCGCTTTTGTTCTTCCGGCGTACCCTTGTGGAAGGGCGCAAGAGTCTCGCCTTCATACTGGCCGGCGGAGAGGTGCAGTTCGATATCGATAGCGTCGTGATACTTATCTAGGAATGCACTCTCGGTCGAAAGAATGGCAGCGTCTTCCCAGTAGATCGCGGGGCTTGCCGAAATCCAGCTGCTGAAAGCAGTTGGTTTCGTCATCAGCGCGTAGAGCACGAAAAGGCCACCGAATGAATGGCCGAAAAGTATCTGACGCGATCGGTCGATCGGAACCTGCTCTTCGACCCAGGGTTTCAGTTCGTTTTCGATCAGCGTCAGGAAATGCTTCCCTCCGCCTGTCCTCACGTCGGGTGTGTCTGGAAAAAATGGTGGATAAACCCGGCCCGGCGGTGGGCTTAGATCCCAGGAGCGGCGAAGCGGATCATACGGCTCGTCCGTGGGATAGCCGATGGCGACGATGACGCCTTCGCCGACATTGGTCCCATTCGGGTAGCTCGCCTGCACCTTCAGCGCATCGACGGAGGTGGCAAAGCAGGCGTTGCCATCCGTCAGATAGAGGACCGGCCATCCCTCCGGCGGCGCCGGCTTGCTGGGGCGATAAAGAAAAATCCTGTGCGGCTGATCGGCATTCTCAAACGTCAGATCGGCAAACGTGCAGCCGCCAAGCGTAACGGGTGCCTGGACACCGGCTGTTTCAGGTAATGACGGTTCGGACATGATTTCTCCGGCTGACCGAATATTTGGAACATCGAATTGCGCGGCGTCCCGACGAAAAGATGATTTTATCCCTCATATTATCGGAGACGCAATCTGACAAGCCACTCAAATGAAGTGGCAATGCAAATTATGGTTGTGCATTTTCTGCCGGCCGTGGACCAGGCAGGCCATTTTGCAACAAGGATTCGGAATTCAGAAAAAAAGATGACTTAATAACTCATGTATTCTTGACGCCGGCTGCACCCGCGAACTAGTTTGCGCCATCTTTTTTCAGGAACGGGCAGGCGAAAAGGGAATATGAAGCAGGGATCGTATAATTATATCAATAACTTGACGCGTCGGAGATTCCACCTTACGGGCAGTGCTACAGCACTTGCCACTGTGCTTGCGCTGGGCGGAAATGCCTTTGCGCAGGATTCCAATGCGGACAGCGGCAACGCGACCAAGCTAGCGCCGATCGTCGTCAGCGGTCAGTCGAGCGATGCAAGCGACAATACGACGATAGCGGCAAAGAAAAGCCAAGGCGCCACCAAGATCAGTACGCCTCTGGTTGAAACGCCACGCTCCGTTTCGGTCATAACCAAAAAGGAGATGGAAGAACGAGGCGCGCAGGATATCATCGAAGCGGTTCGCTATTCTGCCGGCGTCCAGACCGGCTCGTACGGCTTCGATCCGCGTTTTGACCAGATCTATATTCGCGGTAACGACGTCACCACTAATGGCGACTACCGCGACGGATTGCGGCAGCCCTACATGAATTACGGGATGTTCCGAACCGATTCCTATGCGCTCGATCGGGTTGAAGTGATCAAGGGGCCGGTATCGGTGCTCTATGGCGCCGGATCGCCTGGTGGTATCGTCAACAAGATCTCGAAGCTGCCGACGGAAGAAACGATCAGGGAGGTCGGGGTTCTCTGGGGAACGTCGGATCGCGCCCAGACGATGTTCGATTTCGGCGGGCCGGTCAGCAAGGATGACGACACCATGCTGTACCGGATCGTCGGCCTGGCGCGAAAGGGCGACACCAATTTCGATATCGCCGACGACCGCTATTTCATCCAACCTTCCTTCACCTGGAAGCCTGACGATGCGACGAAATTTACGGTCTATGGATCAGCGCAGTCCACCGAGACCGACGCCAATGTCGGCGCACTGACCGGTCCGGACGGTAATGTTCTCAATCTCCGCGACAGCGATCCGGACTATGACTATCAAAAGACTCAGCAGCAGCAGGTCGGCTATCAGTTCGAGCACGAATTCGATGGCGGCTTCACCTTCCGTCAGAACCTTCGCTTCTCGCATCTTGATCTGAAGTCGCGTTATCTCAGCACTTACAGCTGGATCGGCGACGTTGCGCAGCGCGGCGCGACCGCGATCGGCGACAAGATGAATGTCTTCCAGGTCGACAACCAGCTTGAATCCAAATTCGATACCGGCCCTGCTGCCCATACCATGCTGTTCGGTCTCGACTATACCCGCATGAACGATTCGTTCGCATATGGGATGGATGGAACGACCAGCCCCGCCTATGACTTCGATATCAACAACCCTACCTACGGAGTATCGGGTCCGACGCCGGCCTATAATCTCAGCCGGGTCGATGGCAGCCTGCAGCAGTTCGGCGCCTACGCCATGGATCAGATCGAAGTCGACAAGTGGCGCTTCACGCTCGGCGGGCGCCAGACATGGGTCAAGCAGTCGACCGACACCACTATCGTCTCCACTGATACGACCACTGGTGACCGCCTCGACAAGAATGCATTTTCGTACCAGGCCGGCGCCCTCTATCTCTTCGACAACGGCATTGCGCCCTTCACCAGCTATTCGACCTCCTTCAACCCGGTTACCCAGCGATCCGCATCGGGCAGCATCCTCGATCCGACCAAGGGCGAACAGTATGAACTGGGCGTGAAATACCAGCCGCCAGGCACCGACATTCTGCTCTCGGCCGTCGCCTATCATCTCGCCGAGAAGAACAAGCCCGTTCTGGTCGATCCGCTAACGGGCATCTATGCCTCGCTCGGCGAGGTGACCAACAAGGGCATCGAGCTGGAAGCCAAGACGACTATCAGCGACGGCTGGGATGTGATTGCCGCCTACTCATACAACCATTCCGAAATCACCCGTGGTGACGATGCCGGCAATGCGCCCGCAGTGACGCCCAAGAGCATCGCCAGCCTGTGGTCGAACTATACCTTCCAGGAAGATTCGGCAGCAAAGGGCCTCACCGTCGGCGCCGGTGTCCGCTACACCGGCGAGACCTATACCAGCACTGCCAACACCGCCAAGAACGACGCAAGCTTCTATCTGGACGCAGCACTCTCCTACGACTTCGGCGCAATCGACCAGAAATACAAAGGCCTGACCGCCTCCGTCGACCTCCGCAACATCGTCAATCGCCGCCTGACGGTTTGCAATGAGGGTTATTGCTATCTCGGCCAGGGGAGAAACGTCACGGCGTCGTTGAGGTACAGGTGGTAACGTTGCGTAATAGGCGCGCGTTTTTTCGCGGCGCCTGATGTACCTACCAATTCGGCGAGATTTGTCGCTTACTGCTAACTGCATTCTATAGAAGCGGCCAAGATTTTGAGCATCCACTGTCCTTTTTCGCCGTGCTCCACCGGCTCTGGACTGGGCAAGGATGAGGCGGAACAGATTGATAACTCAGCCAAGGTCGGCTTTCTGCGCCAACGTGGTTGGAGTTTTCCGGCGCCTCTCTAAGCGGGATTGCAGCCAGCTTTCAACTTGCAAATCGGTTGCGTTGGACAATGGCATAGCTTCTACAGAAGGTCATACCATCGTTGAGATCTTACAAAGCTTACATGTGAGTTGGATCGAATTTAAAGAATGAAGCGATCATTTTGATCGCTTCATCAGCATCACCAGCAGCAGCGGCGCCCCCACGAGTGCCGAGATGAGGCCGGCGGGCATTTGATAGGGAAATGCGATCATTCTGCCGAACCAGTCTGCAAGCACCGTGAGGCCGCCGCCGGCAAGGGCGGCGCCGGCGAGTTGGGGTGTGGCGCGGCGCAATCCGAGCTCGCGCGCCAGATGCGGGCCCATGAGGCCGATGAAGCTTAAGGGGCCGAGGACGAGGGTGGCGGCGGCGGTCATGGTTGCTGCCAGCGCAAAGAGGCTAGCGCGGGCGAGATTGACGCGGATACCGATCGCTTGTGCTGCCTGCGGCCCGAGCGGCAGCAGATCGAGCCAGCGATGGGCGAGGAAGGCAAGCGCAAGGCCCATTATCGCAGCCGCAGTTGCGGAAATTGCCTTTGGCGTGTCGACAAGATAAGTCGATCCGCTCATCCATTGCATGACGATCATCGCACGTGGATCGCCGCCTGCGGCGAGCACGCTGATGAAGGCATCGAGCATGGCTCCGAGCGCGATCCCCGTTAAAAGGACACGCTCGGGTGCGAAACCGGATCGGATGCCGAAAAGGAAAATGGCAACGAGAACGGTGAAAGCGCCGATACCGCCGAAGCCGAGTTGCGCGGCAATGCCAGGAGCTGGCAGGAGAAAGAGCGCGGCAGTGACGCCCAAGGTGGCGCCCGCGGAAATGCCCAGCACCTCGGGGCTTGCCATCTCGTTGCCGCTCAGCCGCTGCAGGATAGTGCCGACCACGCCCAGCATCGTGCCGGCCGCAAAAGCACCGGCGATGCGCGGCAGCCGATAGGGCAGCACGTCGGGCCAATGCATATAGGTGAGGAGAGTCCATGCACCGTCCGGTGCGCGCCCGAAGAAGACCGCACCGGCCAGCAGAAGGACGAGCGCCGGAACTGAAGCAACCAGCAGCGCTTTCGATGTTCGAATGGCATGGTTCGCATCCTGCGATGGATGCGCAATGTTGCGCTGCACTGTCTTCAGGCGCGGCAGCATCAGAAGCAGCAGCGGCGCGCCGAGCAGGGCTGTGATGGCGCCTGTCGGAAGGAAGGTCGAGGATGCCCCGGAAAGGAGCACCAGTGCTTCATCCGTCAACAGCAATAGGCCGGCTCCGATGAGGGGGGACCAAACGAGCTGGCTCTTCATCTGCCGGGCGCCGGCAAGCTGGGCGATCCGCGGCGCGATCAAACCGATGAAGCCGATGACGCCGACCGCGCTGGTGACGATAGCGGCAAGCGCGATCGCAATGCAGACGGCGGCGATGCGCGTGCGCTTCACCGACAGGCCAAGTCCGCTAGCGCCGCTATCGCCGAGCTCCATGAGTGACAGCGGTTGCGCCATCAACAGGGCAGCTCCGGAGAGGACAGCGATTTTCGGGAGGAGAGACAGCGGAATGGTCCAGCTTTGCTGTGCCAGCGATCCGGCGCCCCAGATGAAGAGGCCGGAGAGATAGCGATCGTTCATCAAGACGAGAATGGCGGCCAGTGCGCCGCTCCAGACGCCGACGATCAGTCCGGCAAGGACGAGTGCCAAGGGCGAGAAGCCGCGTCTCGCGCCGATGAGAAAAACAATAGCCGCGGCGGCAGTACTCCCGAACAGGGCGACAGCATCGCGGCTGAGGCCCTGCAGAGCGGGAAAGGCGAGCATGACGGTGACGAGCGCGAGATTGGCACCCGCGGAAATGCCGAGCGTCGAGGGGGAGGCCAGCGGATTGCGCAGCACCTGCTGCAACAGGCTTCCCGACAGCGAAAGCGCGGCGCCGGCCAGCAACGCCGTCGCGATTCTCGGCAGCGTCGAATAGAGCAGCAGCAGACGCTGCGGATCATTACCTGCTTCCTGCTCGGTCAGCCGTGCGAGATCAGGTGCCAGCTGATGCCAGGAAAGGAGTCCGGCGAGCGCCAGCAGTGTCAGCGCCACAGCCGGAGCGCCGAGGATATTGTTCGCTTCGATGCGGGTCATGCGAATGTTTCCAGATGATCGAGCAGGATACGCGCGAAACGCTCCGCTTCCTGCACCATGCCGAACATCAAGGTGCCTGGCAGCACCGAGACGCGCCCAGCACGCACAAAGGGGAGGCTGGTCCACAGCGGACTATCCTGCAGGTTGTCGAGCACGTTGGGCGGAAGCAGCGGCTCGAATGCGATCAGCCTCAGGCTTTGGTCGAGCGTTGCCAATTGCTCCAGGCCGATCGCTTCAAAGCCCCAATAGTCTCCCGGTCCGGTCCATGCATTCTTCAGGCCGATCCTGGTCATGACGTTCTGGTAGAGGCCGTCGCCGCAATAGATGCGGGCGTGGCGCTGGTCGACGAAATTGATCAGCGCCAGAGGCGGCGGGTTGAGCTTCTTCACCCGGTTTGCGCAATCGTCGAAGAATTGCTCGGACCGGGCGAGGAAATCTTCTGCTTGTGGCCGACGGCCGATGGCGTCGGCAAGCAATCGCGTCGCCGTGATGGAGCGCTGCAGTGCCTCGCCGCCCTCGGCATAGATCGTCAGTTCCATGACCGGCGCGATCGCTTCCAGCCGCGGCTTCAGGGGGGCGAGATAGGGCGTCGTCAGGATCAGTGCCGGCTTGATACTGGCGAGGACCTCGAGATTGATCTCGCTGGTGGTGCCGAGGTCGATGACGCCATCAGGCATTTTCGGCTCGACGACCCAAGTATTCCAATCGGCAAGCGAGGCGATAGCGGCCGGTGTGACGCCGAGCGCAAGCAGTGTCGAGGCCAGACCATAATCCAGAGAGACGATCGGGCCTGATATCGCTTCGGCCGCCATTCCCGCCCGCGGAACGGCACAAAGTGCAGCGGCGGCAAGAAACAACGCGCGACGGGATAATGCCAGAGTCTCGAAGCGACGTTCAGATGACATAGGCGAGCGGCGTTCCATGCACGGGGTGGGCCGTGACGCCCATATTGGTGCCATAGATCGTATGCAGTGTCTCGGCTTTCATGAGGCTTGGCGAAGGCCCCGCGGCAATCAGGCGTCCTTGCTTCAACGCATGAAGATGATCGCAGAAATGCGCCGCGACATTGATGTCGTGCAGGACGAGAATAACGCTCAATTCCTTCGTCCGGCAAAGCTCCCGCACAAGCCCGAGAATTTCCATCTGATGGGCGATGTCGAGCGCCGAGGTCGGCTCGTCCAGCAGCAGGCAGCGGCTATCCTGGGCGACCAGCATCGCGATCCAGACGCGCTGGCGCTCGCCGCCGGAGAGTGTATCCACCATCCGCCCCGCAAGCGTATCGACATGCGTCAGCTTCATTGCCGTCTCCACCTTTTCCCGGTCGCGATCGCTGAAACGGCCGAGCGCTCCGTGCCAGGGATAGCGCCCGCAGGCGACAAGCTCCTCGACCTTCATGCCGGCAGCCGATGTGGTGTCCTGCGGCAGATAGGCGACGGCGCGCGCGAAAGCACGCATGTCGTAGGAGCCGGCGGCTACGCCGTCGAATAGAATGCGGCCGCCCGTCGGCTGGATCTGCCGGGCCAGCAACTTGATCAGCGTGGATTTGCCCGAGCCGTTGTGACCGATCAGACCGGAAATCTCGCCGGCATTGAAGCTGATATCGAGCGGGTGAAGAATGGTTTTGCCATCGACCTCGAAACGCAGGCCTTCCGTCTTGAAAACCGTTGCATGACGCTGATCGTTTCGGGCGCTAGTTTCGTCTTTCATTATCGTTCCTGCTGAAGCCCGGCGGCTCGCTGACATGTCGACTGCCGCTGGGGCGGTTTAGTTAATTGATTGGAATCAATGGTTTGACGAAGAAAAGACATGGATCGCTCTCGCGCCAGAGCGTCGGGAATATTTCGGCGCGGATGAAGCCGTTCCTGTCATAAAAGGCGCGTGTCTTTTCATATTGCGGTTCGTCTCTGCCGCGCGGCGCAAGCGTCTTCACCGTCAAGAGCTTGCAATCGGAAGATCGCGCGAATGTCTCGGCTGCCGCCAGCAATCGCTTGCCGACGCCGCTGCGATGGTATTGGCGTCGCGTCGCAATCACCAGGATCTCCATGGCAGCCGGCGGATGCGCACGCAACGAAACGAAACCGGAGACGGTGTCTGTCTCGACGCAGCCGAACATCGGCAGGGTTTCCACAGCTCCTGCGCAGGCTTCGACGACATTGGGGTCGGTGAACCACTCCGTAAGCTCCGACATGATGTCACGACAGATGGCACCTTTGGATTCGGTTATCTCGATAGCTTCCTGCATCTACTTTTCCTTACCTGTCGGTTGAGCGTTGTTGGCAGAAGATGGCGGTGTATTCCCATCAGGCGCGCATTTCCCGAACCCGTGCGGATCGGTGGCGGCGGTGGTTGCTGGTGGCGGCACAATCATGATCGGCTTCAAGCGAGATGGCGGCAAGGCAACGCGAATGCGCCTCCCGCAGAAGGCCGCAGACGAGGGCGCAGGATACGCCTGCCTCCTTGGCGATGATGTTCTGGGGAATGTCGTCGAAATAGTGCTCCTCGTAGAACTTGCGGGTTCTGGCAGGCATGGCTTCGACCGTGCAGCGAAAGGCCTTGTAGGCTTGGGCCTCATGGAGATGTTCTTCAGGGCTTCCATAGGCCGAGGTATTGCCCCCGACCTCTTCCTCGACGAACAGGCCGCGTTCATATTGCTGCCGCCGCATATAATCGGTGGCCAGATTGCGCACCATGCGCATCACATAGGACGCAGGCGCCGCTATGTCTTCTCCCAGCGGCTTTGAGACCAGCTGCAGGAGAACCTCCTGCACGACATCCTCGGCCGTGGTCATGGAGCCCGTGATCCTGCGCGCGACGGAGAGAAGTTTCGGGTAGGCGTGAAGTGCTGTTTGGAGTTGCTCATTGGAAGTCGACTGCGAATGGTTGGCAATCATGTCGGGCTCTCGCTGAAATCCAAAGTTGCATTTCTGTGTGCCCCTCTTTTTGAGAGGGAACCTATAAAACATGACAATGATAGTCAAGATAGCGGAGTGGAAAAGTGCAGCATCTCCTAAATCATGGCGTATGCGCCTGATTCTATTTCAACTTTCCAATGCGATCTATAAGGAAATCCCGTTTATGTGATGCCGCCATTGCGGCTCTGTCACGAGCCTCGATGTCGCGATTGCCCATTGGAAATCCCCAATTTCTCCGTCGCCGACCCGGCCGGAATTGATGAAAATCGGCTCGCTTGATAGCTGGCTTTTGCTGCCAAAAGTTGCATAATCGGGTGAGAGCGTCACGCATCGCGGGTCGGCGAGGAAGCCCCGGCCAAGGCATTTCAGGGCAGCCTCCTTCTGAACCCAGCGGGCGAGAAGAGCATCGCGGCGATATTGCCCGTCCAACTGACGAACTTGATCGAACTCGTATTCGGAAAGGATCATCGGCATGATTTCGCCGGCCTCCTCTTCCGAAAATGCATCGACGCGTTCGATATCGATGCCGATCAGGCCGCCGCGACAGATCGCGAGAGCCACTCGGTCCCGCACATGCGAAATATTGAAGTCGATATCGGAAAAATCGGACAGGTAGGGCCTGCCCGACTGTGTAATCGCAATGGAGAGCGCCTGTGGCGCGCAGCCGAGCAGATCGCCGAGGATGCGGCGACAAAGGAACCGTCCGGCAACAAAAAGACGCCGCGCTTCGGCCGATCGGAATGCCGCCGCTCGGTGTCTTTCCTGTTCACTTAATATCCAGTCCGGGACATCAACTCGGTCGCGCAGATGCAGGCTGTGAAGCTCGACCTGCGCGACGCTTTCTCTCTCTCGGAGGGGAGGCACTTTATTCTGCCGCCTGTCCCATATGAGAGGCGATTTCCGACGAATGCCCCTTCGTTTCCCACTGAACGATAGGATCGAGCTGGCCGATATTGAAATGCTGACGGCCGAGAAGGGTATTGGCGATGACGGCGCTGCGCCACGCAGCCAGGCTGAGCTGCGGTTCCGCGATGCCGTGGCTATGGCGGCCGGCATTGAGAACGAAAATGCGGTTTTCACGCGGGCCGTCCCATGCCAGCGAGAAGTCGCTTTCCAGCACCGGCTCGCCGATGGAGCTCAGTTCGATGCGGTTTTCGAGCGAGTGCAGAAATTCCGGAAGCACGAAGCGATAGCCGGTCGCAAGGACGATCATATCGACAACAAGCGTTTCGATACTGTCGTCGAAGCCGTTGCGCATGGTCAGCCGTATTTCGGGGCCATCCTGCTCGGCCGCGACGACGTTTCGGAAGGGACGCAGAGAGATGCCATGATCCGCGCCGCCTGCGGTATCGAGCTTGCGCTCATAGAGGCGGCGATAGAGCTTTTTCAATGTGGAGGCGGAAACGCCGTCGCTCGCCAGCACCTGCCGGCGCGTATGAGTGAGGCGTAGCTCCTCGGGCAGCCCATGGAAGCGTTCCATATAGCCAGGCGTGAACAGTTCATTGGTAAAGGGCGTGGCATCGAGCGGCTCGAAATTCGGCCGGCGGCTGATCCAGTGAAACGTCGAAACGGCATTCAGATCCAGAAGGGCATCGAGGATCTCGGCCCCACTCTGGCCGCCGCCAATAACGGCGACACGCGGAGCCTTCACGTCGCCGAGGCGCTGCGTCGCTTCGCTGCTGTGGAAGGTCATGGATCTCGATAGCTGCTCGGCCCAGGCTGGACGAGCCGGGACCTTGCCGACGCCGACGGAAAGATTGCGGGCGCCGATGGCGTCATCGTCGGTCGTGATGGAAAAGAAGCCATCATTGGCATGGACTTCGCGCACGCTTGCGCCGAAGCGAGGTCAGTCCGCGTGCCACCCATCCAAGATAATCGGCGAATTCCTTGCGCGGAACGGCTTCGTATTCTGCATTAAGAAACTGATAAAAGCGTTTATGAGCAACAAGATAGGAGAGAAAGCTCCAGGGGCTTGTCGGATTGGTCGCGGTCACCAGATCCTTGAGGATGGACGTCTGCATCTCGGCGCCCGGCAGCATCATCCCCGGATGCCAAGCGAAGGATGGGCGCCGCTCGAAGAAGCGGACCGCGAGTTCCGGGACGGAGTCGAGCTGGGCGGCGAGGCTGAGGTTGAACGGACCAATTCCGGCCCCGGCGAGGTCGAGCACGTGCGATGTCATGATGCAGCTCCAGAACGATATCGAGAGAGGGATTACTTGATGATGCCCGCAGGAAGGGGCGCGGGTGCAAAAGCGTGATCGAGCCGTCGCGCAAATCGCTGGTGAAAGGGCGTCTTGCCGATGATCGTCAGGTGGTTTGTGCCGGTGACGATCTCCGAGGCCGTGGCGTTTTGCGAATAGCGCCGCCAGTCGATGACATTGAGGGCGCGTGTAAGGGAATCCTCAGCCGCAAACGCGTGGATGCGGAAATCGGATTGCTGAAGGCGATAGTTTCGGAAGATCATCGCATTGTCGATGAGGATCCAGAACGTATGCTCCTCGGAACCGATATCGGGACCGTCCGTCGGCAGTTTGACATTATGCTTGACGACATGGTGGAGGAACTGTTCGTAAACCTCCTCGTTCATGGCGGCGAAAAGCCTCTTCCAGTCCTCGCGCATCGGTGTGGTGGCAAGCCAGCTCTGCACGGCAGCATGGGTGCGATCGCGAATACCGTCTTCGAAGCGCGGCATGATGCCGACGGTGAATTCCTCGTCCATGTCGCAGACATCGACCATGCCGATCATGCGCAGGTCGATGTCATTGCCGAGCTGACGCGCGGCCTCATAGGCGAGCAGTCCGCCCCACGACCAGCCGAGAAAGGCGCAGGGGCGACCTTTGGCTTTCCTGCGCACAGCCTCGGCGTAGCGCGCCGTGATATCTTCGACGCGGGTGCTCAGCGTCTTGGTCTCGGTCAGCGAGTAGCAGATGAACCCCGTTGCGGGTTGTTCCGGGCCGAGGTAGTCGACGAGGCGCATATATTCGCGCGTGCTGACGAGAAGCCCCGGGAAGCAATAAAGCACCGGCCGGTCACCATTTCGCCGAAGATAGACCACGTCGACGCCGGCCTCGTCGCGATTGCCATCGATCGCGAGCGCAAGATCGCGCACGGTGGGATGATTGAACATATCGGCGATCGTCAGCGGCCATTCGGGATGGCGCATCTTCAGGCGCGAGACGATGCGCACGGCTGCCAGCGATTGGCCGCCAATATCGAAGAAATTCTCCGTAACCCCGATGTCGCCGATGTCGAGGATTTCCTTCCAGGTGTCGAGGATCGCCTTTTCCTTGTCATTGGCAGGTAGCGCCATCTCGCGTTCGATGCGCGGTGTCGGCAGGGCGGCGCGGTCCAGCTTGCTGTTCGGTCCCATCGGCAGCTTGTCGATCAGCATGATCGTTTGCGGCACCATATAATCGGGCAGGGCCGTCATGGCGGTACGTCGCAGCTCCGTCACGCTCAAGCTTTCGCCTTCGCGCGGCACCACATAGGCGACAAGCGAGCTGCGACCGCCTTCATTGTGCAGCAGGATGACGGCCTCTGCGACACGCTGGTCAGAGCGCAGCACGGCTTCGATCTCGCCCGGCTCGATGCGGAAGCCCCGCAATTTGATCTGATGATCGACGCGGCCGGCGAATTCGACGATGCCGTCTTCCCGCCAGCGGCCGAGGTCGCCGGATTTGTACAGTCGTCCGCCCGGTGTGAAAGGATCCGGAATGAAGCGTTCCGCCGTCAGCTCCGGCTGACCGAGATAGCCGCGTGCCAGGCCGCTGCCGCCGATATAGATCTCACCGATCACGCCGACCGGAACGGGCGCAAGATCGGCATCGAGCACATAGATGCGACGATGGCCGACGCCGCGCCCGATCGGTGCGACAGTCCCCTCGAAGCGGGTTCCAGCAGGGATCTTCCAGATCATCGGCGTCATGATCGTTTCGGTCGGACCATAGCCGTTGATCAGCAGCTGTGCCTTCAGGTTCTCGGTGATCATATCGAACACCGCCTGCGACAAGGCTTCACCGCCGAAGGAATAGAGCCGCAGTCGGGGTATCTCGCTGTTCTCGCCGGCATATTCGGCAAGGCCGCGTACATAGCTCGTGGGCAGGCTGGCATTGTTGACGCCATGGCGCTTCATCATCGCGAAGGCATCTTCGGGCGTGGCAAGCTTGTCTGGTGTCAGCACCACCCCGCCGCCCGCCATCAGCGGCACCATCCAGCGCTCATGACCGCCGTCGGAGGTAAAGGGAAGAACGGGATATTCGCAGGACTCCTCGCTCATCTCGTAGATGCGCAGGGTCGCCTTGCAATGATGCGCCAGCGGGCCATGCTCGACCACGACGCCCTTCGGCACACCTGTCGAGCCCGAGGTGTAGATCACGTAGGCAAGCTGCTGTGGCGCAATGACGGTAGCAGGCGCCTCGCTGCCTTCCGAGGAAAGGTCGACGGCGTCGAGATTGAGGAAGGGGGTCGCAATGTCGCTTGGAAGGTTTGCGATATGGCGAGCGCGCGAAATGACCAGCGAGAGCCCCGGCGCCGTCAGAATATGACGATTGCGCGCTTCCGGGTGATCGGGCTCGACCGGTGTGAATGCCCCGCCCGACTTCAGAACGGCCAGAATGGCGATGATGGCGTCGATGGACTTCTCGAGTGCGATGGCGACGCGCTTCTCTGGGCCTATACCCAGCGCCATCAGGCGGTGGGCCAGCCGATTGGAGGCTGCCTCGAGCTCACCATGCGTTACCGATTTTTCGCCCTGGGCCACGGCGAAGGCATTCGGTCGTCGTTTCGCCTGCGCGGAGATGACCTCATGGATCGGCGTGCCATCGTCCGGTTCCGGCGCGTCGGGATAGGGCGCCGAGAGCTTGTCCAGTTCTTCAGGCGAAACGAACGGAACATGCTTGATCTGCTCGTCCGGACTGGTGTTCAGCCGCACTAGCGCGATGGCGAGATCGTCGGCAAAGCGGAGGATTTGCTCTCGGTCATGCTTTTGCGGATCGAAACCGAAGCCGATGCGCAACGTTCCACTGTGTGCCGGGGAAACGGTGATGACCAGTTCGGCGTCGCGGCGCGCCCGGGGCTCCATGACGCTGTGGCTTGCCATGCCATCGGGCGTTGCTTTCATGAAGCGCAGGGCAGGTCGCACATCGAGAAGCGTCTTGACGAGGCCGGTCGTGTCGAACAGCTCATCCCGGCGCAGCAGGGCATCGGCAAGCGCTTCGAAGGGCAGGGCCTGTTGGGCGGCGGTCTCGATTTCCTCTGCAAATGCCTTACGGACCTCGTGAAGCGTCATGGCGCCGTTGAGGTCTGTCGTGAGGATCAGCACATCCTCACTGCGTGCTGCGACCGTCTGACTTTCCGGCCGAGTGACGAGGCCGATCCTTTGCGTGCCGTAGCCCGAATGCCGGCGAAGGGCGATCGCGAGCGCGGCGAGAAGATCTCGGGAGATTTCTGCGGTGGCCGGCGTCCGGATAAGCCGCCCCGTCACAGGCACTTCAAGCAGATGCTCGAACCACGCCTCGTCGACTATATTCTTCCCCGTCGACGTCTGTGGCGGCAGCGATGCGATATTCTCCTGCCCTGTCAGCCGCTGGAACCAGAAGTCGATCAGCTCCGGTGGCGGATTGCGCGGTGCGCCATTGCCGGTCATCCACGATGCTGCGTCGGCCAATGTGGTTTCGGCGATGCCGGCCGGCCGGCCGCTGTCGATATAGCAAAGGAAATCCGTTGCCAGCAAATCCAGCGTCACCGCATCGGCAAGGATGGCATGCAGCGAAAATACGGCACCAACCGCCTGGCCGTTCTGCACGGCGAGAATGAAGCGCGCCGGATTGCCTTTCGTCAGATCGATCGGGCGGGCCTGTTCGGTGGTCGCGACTGCGGTCAGCGCCGCGTTCAGATCGCCACCGGTAGTCAGTTCCGTCTCGATGATATCGACCGTGCGATCGTTCCTCAGGATCTGCTGAACGGTGCCGCCCGGCCGAGCCTCGAATTCCGATGTGATGAGGGGATGCTGGCGCGAAAGCATTGCAAGAGCCTGATGCGCCAAAACGAGAGAGATTGGAGGGAAGGTGACGGCGAGTATTTGCCGGCCATAGACGGCTTCGTTACCCGTCTCGGACAGAAGCCAGATGCGCGATTGCGTCGGTGACAGCGAGCATTTTGCGAGGTAATCGGAGTCATTCATTGCCTTGGCATTCCGATTATGAATGGTCATTTCTTCGCCGCTCTCCGTCAATATTTCTGAATACATATCCGGCCATTCTGAATACAATAGCGTATGCATAACAATGTCTTGAAATAGACATTGAGTTTAACTTGCCGCTTATGCTGACTTTCTTGTGTCTGTAAGTTCCGATGTTTCGGAAATTACCTTGTTGTAGCTGCATGACGAACGGCCGATGGCGAAATTCAGAGGAATCTCAAAAAATATTTTCGGAAAATATTTTGAATTCTGTCTGACGCCGTTCGTCACTGCGGAATGAACGCCTGTACGGCTTGCCGCTTTAGAGAGTGTGCGGTTTTCGAAATATGGAGAGAAATATGGATGCTTCCGTGGCATTGAGGGGCGAAAAGGCGGCGGAGCGATCATTTGATTTGCGCCTGCCGGCAGCGGGGTTCGCAAGCCATGCACGCGCTTGTGTTCAGCCCCTCATCGTGTCGCCGGGGCAGCTATCCGGCAGTTTCCGCGTCGAGCAAGATGGCCTTGAGGTCGCCTCGGGCTTTCTCTCGAGGCCCGCCGCCAATCTGTTGGTCTTTGACACCATATCTTCAGCCGCTTCGCCTGCTTCCGGTGAGGATATCATCAACGCCGTCTTGGAAGCTATTCTCATATGCAATCCGCACCTGGTTTGCTTCGAGATCGAGCTTGCGGACGGCGGCCTTGCGAAGCGCCTCACAGAAGCGGGCGCGATCGAGCGTCGCGGCGATCGCTTGATCGTGCGCCCCGAATCTTTCTTTCAGCAGGCAAGACCCTGGATTGGAAGCGGAGCCGCTGCCTATCCGGAAGTACCGGTCCTGACAAACAATGTCCTTCATCCGCAAAGGCCGCCGAAGCCCGTCGGTTCCGTATATAACCGCTTCATTCCCTGGCTGAACACGCAGCTTGGCTTCCATGTCGCCGATGTCGAGGCCGATCTTCCGCATTTCCATCGCTGGATGAACGACCCGAGGGTCGCCGCGATATGGGAAGATAGTGGTGATCTTTCCTATCACCGGGATTTCATCGCGGGCCGCCTTGCCGATCCGCGCACTCTGCCGCTGATCGGAACGTTTGGCGGTGTGCCCTTCGGTTACTTCGAACTCTATTGGGCGAAGGAAGACCGGATCGGACCGCATTACGACGCCGACGGCTATGACCGCGGCTGGCATGTGGCCATCGGCGAGGATGATTTCCGCGGAAAGGCCTTCGTCAGCGCCTGGCTGCCATCGCTGATGCATTACATGTTTCTCGCCGATCCGCGCACCCGGCGCATCGTCGGCGAGCCGATCCATCATCATGCTCAGCAGATCCGCAATCTCGACCGTTCGGGTTTTGCCAAGGTCAAGCACATCCAGTTCCCGCACAAGAAGGCGCTTCTGGTCATGCTTTTGCGCGAACGCTTCTTTATGGATCGGTTGCTGTCGCCCGATCTCACCGGCCTTTCCAGCGAGGATGGCCGGCCTGTTCTGGGTTCGCTGCCGCGAGATGCAGCGCGATGAAGGCAGCCGTCGATATGAACGATCCGCGCATCATGCGGCTCGTTCTGGCGGTCGCTTTGCCGGCGGTGGCGGGATTGGCCGCCAGCGCCGGCCATCATGCGATCAATGCGATCTTTCTCGGCGCGCTGGGACCGGATGTGCTGGCTGGCATCAGCCTGGTCATGCCGCTGTTCCTGCTTGTCGCGGCGGCTGGGCAGGGGCTTGGCATCGGACTTGCCACGCTTTTGGCGCGCCATCTCGGCGAAGGCGATCTGAAAGCCGCTTCCTCGGTTGCCACAACCGCGCTCGCGGCAACGATCCCGCTCGGCATAGCCCTCTCCATACCGATTTATCTCGGGCTGCCCGATTTCGTCGGTGCACTCGGCCCAAGCGACAATCTTCTTGCCCCGGGGCTGGACTATGGGCGGCTGCTCGCCTTCGGCGTAACGCTCGGGCTTTCGCAGGCAGTCTGCGATTTCATCGCGATTGCCGAAGGCAATTCACGCTTCTCGATGATCGTGCTGATTGCCAGCTTCGCCCTGAACGCCGCCCTGGATCCAATTTTCATTTTCCTCTTCAAGCTTGGTGCCTCCGGCGCGGCACTGGCGACCGTCGTTTCGTCCATTGCTGCACTCGCCTGCTATCTTGTCTACTTTGCCCGCAAGTGGGGAACGGTTGGCATCACCGCCGGCCTGATACGTTGGCAGCTGTTGCAGCCGATCGCGAGGATCGGCATTCCCGCCGCCGCCGCCAGCATCATGACCGGCTTTGGTTTTCTCGTCCTGATGCGGGAGGCCGCGGTTCAAGGCGGCGACACGGGTGTGGCCGCGACTGCGATCGCCATCCGCCTGATGACTCTGGGGCAGCTTCCGTTGTTCGGCTTCTGCCTGGGCGCCCAGGGTGTCGTCAGTCATGCCTTTGGCGCGGGCGATGCCGAGCGCCTGAAAGCTGTCATCCGGTTCATGCTGGCTGTGACGATACCGGTCGCATTGCTCTATTCCATCTTGCTGTTCCTGGCGGCGGAACCGATCGCACACCTGTTCACCGATAGTTTGCAGGTCGTCGAAGAGGCAGTGCCGTGGCTGCGAGCACTCTTTCCGGTCTTCCCGCTGGCAGCCTTTCAATCCGTACTGCTGGTGATGCTGCAATCGCGGGGCAGGGCCGGCTTGTCCGCCCTGGTCGGGCTCGCGCCGCAAGGCTATCTGCTAATCCCGCTTCTTCTTCTGCTGCCGCCTTGGATGGGTTTTGACGGTGTTTCCGCAGCACCTGCAGCCGCCGCCATCCTCGCCGCCGTTCTTGGCCTTTTCGTCGCCCGGCGGGAATGGCTCGCCATTCTGCCGGTGGATGTACCAAGCCTCGCCGGCCAATCGACACTTCAACCCTGACCCTAGAGGAATGCCATGAACGAGACGCCGAGATTCGATGCCTACAGACACGCCATTCCAGATGCGCTGATGCCGCCGCGCGACGATCCGTTCGACGCGGCAGTACCGCCGATCTACCAGACGTCGCTCTTTCTGTTCGATAGCTATAAGGAGCTGGAGGACGTGTTCGCCGGCCGTTCGAAGAAGCCGATCTATTCGCGCGGCGACAATCCGACCGTGCGGCTTCTGGAGCGCAAGATCGCCGAGATGGAAGGCGCGGAAGAGGCACGTGCCTTTTCGAGCGGCATGGGTGCAATTGCTGCCGCGGTTCTCGCTTTCGTCGGACCCGGCGACCGTATAGTCACCGTACGGCACGTTTATAGCGATGCCTTCCGCTTCTTCGAAAAGGTCCTGAAGCGCTTCGGCGTCGTCGTCGACTATGTCGACGGCACGGATACCGAGGCGATGATCGCAGCGCTTCGGGGCGCCAAGCTTGCCTATCTTGAAAACCCGACCTCGATGGTTTTCGAGCTGCAGGATCTGACCGCCATCGCGGAGGCGGCGCGCCGTCATGGCGTCGTGACCATGGTCGACAATTCCTGGGCAACGCCGCTCTACCAGAAGCCGCTCTCCGTCGGCATCGATATCGTCATCCACGCCGCCTCGAAATATCTTGGCGGACAGAGCGATACCGTGGCTGGTCTCGTCGTAGGCTCCAAGGTGCATATCGACCGGATCAACAGCGAAATTTACCCCTATACGGGTGCGAAGCTCGCTCCTTTCGAAGCGTGGCTTGTCCTGCGCAATCTCGAGACCCTGCCATTCCGCATGCGCCATCATCACGAAGCCGGTCTGGAGGTGGCATCCTGGCTGCAGGCGCAGGGGGACGTCACCAATGTCATGCATCCGGCACTCGGCGATCATCCCGGAAAGCGCACCTTCAGTGGTTTCGGGGCGTTGTTTTCCTTCGAGGTTTCCGAGCGTATCGACGTTGCCGATTTCGTCGACGCGCTACGCCTTATCCGCATCGGCGTCAGCTGGGGTGGGCCGGAAAGCCTGGTGGTGCCGGCAAAGGCAGCGCTCAGCATTTCGCCGGAGACCAATGTTTTCGCGCGCTTCGGCGTCAGCGACCGCACGATCCGCCTGAATGTCGGGCTGCACGCGGCAAAGGACGTCATTGCCGATCTCGAGCAGGCGCTTTTGGCAACGAGACGCTAGGCGGGCTCTTTACCTTGACATCGCAAGGCTGGTGGAGTGGCACTGCCGCTCCGCCCATATTATTATTCATTGTTGATCTATTCCCGCCCTGACCCGATCGAGACAAGATGACCATCCCTTCCAATGAAACGTTAAGCGCGCTTGCCGCCGAATATGGAACGCCGCTTTGGATCTACGACGCTGCCGCAATTCGCCGACGCATCGCGCAACTCTCCGCTTTTGACGTCATTCGCTTTGCGCAAAAGGCCTGTTCCAACATTCATATCCTGAAGGAAATGCGCAGGGAGGGTGTGCATGTCGATGCCGTCTCGCTCGGCGAGATCGAGCGGGCGATGCGGGCCGGCTTTGCTGCCGGCAGCGCCTCGGGCGCGGCGGAGCTGGTCTTCACCGCCGATGTCTTCGACAGGCCAACCCTTGATCGCGTCGTTGCCGACAAGGTCGAAGTGAATATCGGCTCCATCGACATGCTGCATCAGCTCGGCGAGCGCTCACCGGGCCATAGGGTCTGGCTGCGCATCAATCCCGGTTTCGGACATGGCCATAGCAAGAAGACCAATACCGGTGGCGAAAGCAGCAAGCACGGCATCTGGTTCGAGCAATTGCACGAGGCCGTGGCCCTGACGCGTCAATATTCCCTGACACTGGTCGGCCTGCATATGCATATCGGCTCCGGCGTCGATTACGGGCACCTGCAGCGTGTCTGCGGTGCGATGGTCGGCTTCTGTCGTGCGCTTGATGTCGATATCGAGGCGATCTCGGCCGGCGGTGGTCTTTCCGTGCCCTACAAAGAGGGTGAGGAGGAGATCGATCCCGCTCACTATTTCTCGCTCTGGGATGCGGCCCGCCGAGAGATCGAAACGCATTTCGGCCATCCGATCCGGCTGGAGATCGAGCCCGGGCGCTTCCTGACCGCGGATTCCGGCGTATTGCTGGCGGAAGTGAGGGCGGTGAAGATGATGGGCCGCAATCGCTTCGTGCTTGTTGATGCCGGCTTCAGCGACCTTGCCCGACCGGCCATGTATGGCAGCTATCACGAGATATCGGTGATCCCGGGCAAGGCACCTCGCAATGCTGCAGGCAAAATTTTCCCGACCGTCGTTGCCGGTCCCTTGTGCGAATCCGGCGATGTCTTCACGCAGACGGACACCGGCACGGTCGAGACCCGCGATCTCCCGGAAGCCCATGTCGGCGACTATCTCCTATTCCACGGCGCCGGCGCTTACGGGGCGACAATGTCATCGAACTACAACAGCCGCCTCTATGCACCCGAGGTGCTTATAGACGGCGCTGCCCACCGATTGATCCGTAGGCGGCAGAGGTTGGACGAGCTGTTGATGCTGGAGAAGGTATAGCGAGAGCCATGCCGTTGCCTTTAGGTGCCGTCAGAGGCCGCCTTGCAAGGCAATAGACCATCTTAGCATCCAAAGCTTTGCAAAGCGTCACCCTGCTATCCCCAAAACGGCGTTTAGCCGACGGATTTAATGACGCTTTGCCGCAATTAGATGTTCTTAAATCTGCACCTACCCGATCATGGACAGCGTAAAAAGCGCGAAAATGCTTAAGACGCCGAAGATTGGCAGAAGCGTTAGCATGATGCGACGAGCGAGCATTTTTTCGCGGGCAGTCATGAAGTTGCACTGAAGAGTTCCAACCTATTTAATTTCTAGGAACATGTGGTCGCGTTCGAGCAAACGTTCGGATCGTCGCGGTTCCCAGCCCTGTCGTGGCCCGCACTGGACCCGCTGTCACCGATTCGACATTTCGAACTACGGATGAAAGCGACTGAATACCGGGCTGGAAGAACTACTTTTGGGTTGGTCCATTTCCTTGTCGCTTGATAGCGACAATGGCGAGCGAAGGTCATCCGACAAGAAACTCTGGTCGTCGGACTTTCTTTTGTGACTGCAGGGGCAATGCCTTGAGTATCTGCTCGCCAAATCGTACTTCAGCAGACTGTCGAAGCGTATGGGTTGCCGAGAAGCTGGCAAGGTGGCTACCGCCGCCACTTGAGAGATTTCAACACTTTATCAGATTGCTTTCGACGCGGGGCCAATCCACAGGATTATAGGCAACAATACGCAGGCGAGTATACGGTTTTTTGGCCTCTCGTATGACGATGTAATGACGGTGAAATTAGGTATTTGTCCCGCCGCCGCTTTTTTTCTAGACCCTTTGAGGCGCACCCCACGGATTCTTCGAGCGGAATGTCAACGGAGAGCTCGCCGAACTCGCCCTCAGGCATCAGTTCGCGCGACTGATCGGCACACTTGGGCTTTGCCGCCAAAAATGCCACCAGATTTTCGTGCGCTATCTCCAGTTCGTCAATCAATACGAGCGTGACGGCCTGTCGCTCGACCGCTGTGGTTTGATCCCATCATAGGTGACAATCCGCCTTCCGGTTGTCTGTTAGTAGCATTTTGCCACTGTAACGGCATCAACCACCGAGACACTTCCAGACGTGACTTGGCCGAAAAGCCTCGAAACTCGAAAATAGAGATCTGGTTTATTGGTCTAATGGATCAGAAAGAGAAGCGGCTTTTTCGAGCTATCATAGCCGATCGAGATGTTTTCAAGCTGATCCACAACGAAAGCCCGTTACACCATGGCGTTTCTTTTGATTCTGCCGTTATGTTCGCGCTCCGCATCGAAGCCATCGCGCACAGGTGCAAAGTCGATATCACTGCCCGCCGTAGCCTATTCAGTGCTTTTTCCTGCTTCAAGCTGAAAAGCTCATCGTCAAAGAGGCTCTTGGTATCGTAAAAAGCGTCCTGTGAGTGTTGATTGTGGACCATCCACCGAGCCAAATGTCATGAAGCGAAGCAGTGCTTTGTTGTCGTGAAACATTGGCGTCAACATCATTACGTCTGGAACGGTGAAAACCAGCCCACCAAGCAGCAGCATTTAGACCTCGATTATGGCCTTGATCACTCCCATCTCAGGCCGCAGCCACTCGTTGAACAACGTCGGCGCATCATCAAGCGAACCCCGATGCGTGTTCAATGCTTTCGTTGGCACCCGGCCGTTTTCCATTTGCTTCACGACCTCGGCGAAATCGTCCGGTTGCGCATTGCGGCTGGCGAAGAGGGTGGTTTCGCGTTTGTGGAATTCCGGGTCGGAGAAGGTTATGTCGTCGCGCACGACGCTGACGAGGACGTAGCGGCCACCGTGGGCGACGAAGCCGAAGCCGCGTTGCATGGCCTTGGTGTTGCCGGTTGCGTCGATGACGACGTCGAAGAAATCGCCGTCGGTGAGGCGTTTTGCATGGGCTTCGGCTTCGTCATTGGCAATGAGTGTCCGATCGGCGCCGAGCGCAGCGGTGGTGAAATCCAATCGGTCTTCGCGGACATCCATGACGGTGACGTCGGCGCCGCGTGCCTTAGCGAAGATGATGGCGGACATGCCGATCGGGCCTGAGCCGACGACGAGCACTCGGTCGGCGGCGGTGATGCCGCCACGCTTGACGCCATGGGCGCCGATCGCCAGGAACTCGATCATCGCAGCCTCCTCCAGCGAGGCCTTGCCGGCGGAGATGACATTCCGCTCGGGAACGCAGAGGAATTCGGTCATGCCGCCATCACGATGTACGCCAAGCACGGCGATGTTTTGGCAGGCATTGGTCACGCCGCGTCGGCAGGCAATGCATTTGCCGCAGGCAAGATAGGGAACGATATAGACATTTTCTCCCTTCTTGAGGCGGCTCGAACCATTTGCATCCTCCACCGTGCCGGATAGCTCATGCCCCATGACGCGCGGATATTCGAGAAAGGGATGCTTGCCCTGATAGATGTGGAAATCCGTGCCGCAAATGCCGACGCGTCTGATGCGCACCAGCACCTCGCCTTCGTCGGGCGTCGGAACATCGCGCTCGATCAGAGTGAGCCGGCCGGGTTCGTTGCAGATCAATGTCTTCATGGTAATGCACTCTCGAAAGGCTGGCGATGCCGGCCGCTGGTGTTAAATGTATGCTTGCCGACTTTCCCAAAACGGCGAGCCGACAGTCCTCGGTTCATTCATCATTGCTTCGCGGCGCCTGCG
Source organism: Martinezella tropici (assembly GCF_003287875.1). Lineage (GTDB taxonomy): Bacteria > Pseudomonadota > Alphaproteobacteria > Rhizobiales > Rhizobiaceae > Rhizobium > Rhizobium tropici_C. The sequence continues at coordinate 787,866 of NZ_QMKK01000054.1, read as the reverse complement.
CCTATTTCGAGCGCTTGCCGCACCCTATGGCGCCGCTTCAATCGGGCTATAGCGGGCGGTGATTTCTTTAAGCACAGGCGCATCCAAGGGCTCGTCTGCCTTGTCCGCCCAGTCCAGGAAGGTGCGAATGCGGCGAGCCACTTTCTCGCCGTGGTGCTGAGCGATGTCGGCGATGCGATGGTCCAGAAAGGGATTGAGGAAGCGGTCGAGCGTTGTTGCCACATAGGCTTTCGCATCATCACCCAGGCCGTTTGCGGCAAAGCCGGGCAGCACTTCGTTCTGATAGAGCGCATCCAGCCTTGCGCGTATTTCCCTGTCGGCCAGTATGGCGCGCACCGTCTCGTCCGCCGGCCGGTTTTCGCGTTGCCAGATTTCGGCAAGGACGGTATGGCCGAGATTGAGGATATGCAGCTTCAGGCGCTCGTAGGGCTCAAGATCGTCGGTCAGCACGATGCTCGGATGATTGCATGGCAGGCGGACGCCCGGGGCGCGCTTGATTGCCCACAGCGCATAGGGTTCGGCAACGGCGCCGATCGGCTCTATCGGTTCGGAAACGATACGGTCGACCAGGGTCTCGGCAAAGGCGACATGCTCGTCGAGCCAGGTGAAGAACTCCGCCGGTAAAGCGTTGAGCTTGGCGCAGTCGATCACCGCCTGCTTCAGGATGCGGCCATTGCCTGTCACCAGCTCGCAGGGAAGAATGACCAGGGGGCGAGCCGATATCTGCCAGCGCTTGACAAGCAGCGCGGCTAGCTTGGCTGGGAAGGAGCGCGGCACCTGACGAGCCGCGCCGAAACCATCTTCCTCCGGCCATGTCTGGTAGCCGGTATCGCCGGTATTGGAGATGACGAATTCGGCTTCCTCGGCAAAGAGCTTCGATAATTCGTCCCAGTGTTCGAGGGCGGAGAGACCATGATCGACGCTGGTCACTTGCACGGTGCGATCGACGGGCTGCCCGCCCTCCATGCCGCGAATGATGACCGGATATCCTTCCGCATTGCCAAAGGCGCCGACGCGGCCGCTGCGGCTGCTGGCGCCGGAAACCTGAACGACGGTGATGGGGCCGACATCCTGGCCTGATTGTCTTGCCTCATGCACGAAGAATGCCGCATGGGCCTGCAGAAACCGGCTGGTGCCGAATTGAATGATCCGCGAGCTCACGCCAGGCTGCTCCTACCTTCGATGTTGATTGATAACGCTGGATGGGAGAGTGCCAATATTCACCAGTCCAGTCAGCGTTTGTTTTTTATCCATAGAAAACAGCTAGGCCATCAGTCGTCAAATGTTTTTTATATCGATAAGCAAATGACGGAACGTCGCCGTTTGAAGTGAGGGCGGCGCAGGCGGAATCCAGTCGCGGCTTGAGTTCGCGGCGGGAGATCGAGTGATCTATCTTCGCGGAATTCGAAATGGGCCGCCATAATCCAAGGCAATTTTCTTATGGAGTCACAAAAAAATGTCATAAAAACTGTGATTTTGTTATTTTTATTTGTTATGAATGCTGGCGCGGCAGGAGCGCTGGTTTGTTAATCCTTGGAGACGAGGTCGGGTATCGACGGCATTCTGTTTCTGTAACCGCTCACCGGCGTTGTCCGCGCGATTTTGACCGCCCATCAGGGCCAGGGGAGAATTGAATGGCACGTATCACCTTAAGGCAATTGCTCGATCACGCCGCTGAAAACGGCTACGGCGTTCCCGCTTTCAATATCAACAATATGGAACAGGCGCTCGCCATCATGGAAGCGGCCGATGGCGTCGATGCGCCGGTGATCATGCAGGCGTCGAGAGGTGCCAGGGCCTATGCCAACGACATCATGCTGAAGCACATGATGGATGCCGTCGTCGAGATCTATCCGCATATTCCCGTTTGCGTGCATCTCGATCACGGCAATGATCCTTCGAGCTGCATGACGGCGATCCAGGCTGGCTTCACGTCGGTGATGATGGATGGTTCGCTGAAGGCGGATGCCAAGACCCCGGCCGATTGGGACTATAATGTCGGCGTGACAAAGACGGTGACTGACATGGCGCATCTCGGTGGCATTTCCGTTGAGGGCGAGCTTGGCGTGCTCGGCTCGCTGGAGACCGGCATGGGCGAGGCTGAAGACGGTCATGGCGCCGAAGGCAAGCTCTCCCACGACCAGTTGCTCACCAACCCGGACGAGGCGGTCAAATTCGTGCGCGAGACCAAGGTCGATGCGCTGGCGATCGCCATGGGAACCTCGCATGGTGCCTATAAGTTCACGCGCAAGCCGGATGGCTCGGTGCTGGCGATGAACGTGATCGAGGAGATCCACCGCAAGCTGCCCAATACGCATCTCGTCATGCATGGTTCCTCCTCGGTTCCTGAGGAGTTGCAGGAGATCATCAACAGATATGGCGGCCGGATGAAGCCGACCTGGGGCGTGCCGGTCGAAGAAATCCAGCGCGGCATCAAGAACGGCGTGCGCAAGATCAACATCGACACCGATGGCCGCATGGCGATGACGGGCCAGATCCGCCGGGTGCTGCAGGAGGATCCAAGCGAGTTCGATCCCCGCAAATATATGAAGCCGGCCATGGCGGCGTTGACGAAGCTCTGCAAGGAGCGGTTCGAGCAGTTCGGAACAGCCGGACACGCCTTGCGCATCCGGCCGTTGACCGTCACCGAGATGGCCAGGCGCTACACGTCCGGCTCACTCGATCCGGTTTTCTCCTGAGCCAGATGATCAGCGCATAGCCGGGCCTGCCGCCCGGCGCACGCTGTCTTCGCTCAGCGTCTGGCCGTGGAATTTCGATAGCGATACAACGACATCGTCGATCTCCTTGGCCAGTCGCTGCGCATCCCACTGCAGGGCGGCTGCGGCGATCGCGCCGATTTCCCGTAAACCCTGGATGGTCAGCAGGCCCTCGATCGCCATGGTCGTGCGGCGGAAGACGATATCTGACAAATGAACGACCATCTCCTGCCGGGCGATCCAATCGATCTCGAGCGCGCTATGACGTTGCGCGCCGCTGATGCGCTGACTGTCGCTATAGGTTGAAGGATAGGCGAGGATTGCCGCTGCCGTCGTGCCGTATCGGCCGAGCAACTCATCCACTCTGCTTGCCTCGGCCCCGGTCTTTGCGGCGACCGATCGGATCCAGCTCGCCCGCTCATTGGAATTGACCGGAAAATCCCGGCCGCCGCCGATCGCAAGACGCTCCGTGGATGTCTTGCGGCCACGCTGAAGGCGTGCCAGCACGATATCGGCCACTTCCTCGGCAAAGCCGCGGAATGTGGTCCATTTGCCGCCGACCAGAGAGATGATGGGGAAGGGACGTCCGGCCTGCGGCTCGAAGACCGGTGCGGAGTGATCGCGGCTGATCAGGCCCGGCGAAGAGGCGTCCGAGGCGGGTAGGGGGCGGATACCGCTATAGCTGTAGGTCACTTGATCGCGGTCGAAGCGAAGGCTCGGAAGCAGCGACCTGACGCTGTCGAGGAAATAATCGATCTCCGGCTCTTCGCAGCGGACATTGTCGGGATCGTCGCAAGGGATGTCGGTCGATCCCACAAGCGCCTGGCCGAGATAGCCGTAGACAAGGCAGATACGGCCGTCATCGGCTTCGAAATAGATCATATGGCCGTTCAGGCTGCGCACCAGCTCCGGATGGTCGAGCAGGATATGCGATCCCTTGGTGCCGCCGATCAGATGGGCCGGTGCGCCGAGAGCGGCGTTGACGTGATCGATCCAGGGGCCTGCGGCATTGACGACGAGCTTCGGCTTGACCGAAAAAGCATAGCCGTCCGCGCGCTGGAAGGTCAGCACGCCATCGGCAGCAGAAACGAGCCGGGTCGAATTTGTCGCCAATGAAGCCTTGTTCGCCTCCAGTCCGTCGTTGACCAACTCATAGACCAGCCGTTCCGGCCGGCTGATCTTGGCGTCGTAATAGATGCCGCCCGCCACGATCTCGGGTGTCACATGCGGCATTTCCTTCAGCGCCCGGCGCTTTAAAAGGAACCGGTGGCGCGGCATGACACGGTTGCGCGAACCGAAGAAGTCATAGAGCGCAAGCCCGATCTTGATAAGCAAGGCACCACGGCTGCGCGGGGCGGTGGCCGAGCCCGTCAGCGTGCGGAGGGCTGCCCAGATGCCGCGTGTCCATGAGAAGATCGGCACGAAGGTCGGCAGTGCTTCGACGCAATGCGGCGCGTTCTTGAGCAGAAGGTTTCGCTCAAGCGCCGATTGCGCAACCAGGCCGAATTCGCCGGTTTCCAGATATTTCAGGCCACCATGGATCAGCCTGGATGGCGCTGCACTCGTTCCCGAGCCGAAATCTGATTTATCGACGATCAGGCAGTTTATGCCCTGCAGCGACAGATCGCGAAACAGGCCGGCACCGTTGACTCCGGCGCCGAGGATGACAACATCGACATCTCCGTCTTGAAGTTGAGAGAAGCGTTGTTTCAGATCGGCGGCCATATCGGTCATAACATCATTGTCCTGGTGAACTGCCGCGACAGATGCTGCCTGCGCGGTGCAATTTAGGTTTAGCCTTGGGAGTGCTGGGTTGCGAGATTGCCGATCCGCGGCCAGAGCGGTGTCATTGCTTCGGCGATGTCGCGAAAAAGCTCGTAACGGATACGATAATCGGCGCTACGGGCCGGGTCCGGGTGATAGGTCCTGGCGATTTTGCCGACATCGCGCGGATCGCTCTGCGGGGTAGCGTAGACACCGATACCGGCGCCGGCGCAAAGGGCAGCACCCCAGGCCGCAGCTTCATCGGTTTCCGTCACGGTGACGGGCATGGCGAAAATGTCGGCGAACATCTGTACGACCATCGGATTGCGTGACACGCCGCCCGCCAATCTTGCCTGATCGAAGGAAAAACCGTCACTTAAGGCATCGACGTGAATCTTGTGGTTGAAGGCGATGCCTTCGAGAACCGCTCGCAGCATGTCGCCGCGATCATGCCAGCCACCAAGTCCGAAGAAACTGGCGCTGGCATCGGCACCAAAGGGCGAGCCGAAGAGATAGGGGTGGAAGAGCGCGCTCGACGGCCGGTTGAACGCTGCCTCGATCTCGGGGCCGAGCACGGCGTGGATCGACTGGCCCGCTGCCTCGGCGCTTGCAATTTCGCTGGCACAGAGCTTGTCCAGGAACCATTCATAATTCGCCGATGACGCGGGCGAAATCGACATGTTGTTCCATTGCCCCGGCGCGATGGCGTTCCGGCAGAACCAGCGGCCGTCGACGCGCGGTTCTGAGGAAAGCGTTTCGTTGATCGAATAGGTGCCGGCTATGACGGCGACGACGCCGGCTGCGTAGCCGCCGGCCCCAAGCGCAGAGGCGGTGACATCATGCAGGCCGGCAACGACAGGCGTGCCTTCGGCAAGGCCCGTCCGCTTCGCGACGGCTTCGGTCACGTATCCTACAATTTCGTCGGATCGCGAGACAGGCGGCAAGGCGCCCGTCACCTCGGCAACGCCGAAGAGCTTCAGCGCATCCGGGGAATAATCCTGTGTCGAGACATTGGTGAAGGAGGTGCTTGCTTCGGTACGGTCGGTACCGGCAACGCCAGTCAGGCAAAAGCGGAGCCAGTCCTTGCAGCTTAGAATATGTCCTATCGCTGCGAATCGCTCAGGCTCATTGGCCCTGATACAGGCAAGCAGCGCCGATGGCGCCGAGACGTGTGGCATCTGGCCTGTGAGTGTCAGGGCTTCGTCGGCGAGCGGGCTTTTCAGCCATTGTTCCACGATTGATCCGGCGCGGCTGTCGAGAGAGAGGATGGCGCGTCCGAGCGGCTTTCTTGTCTTGTCCAGCAGATAGATGCCATCGCCATGAGCGGTGGCGGCAATCGCCTGAATATCGCTGGCAGGACGGTTGCTGAGCTTGATCGCCTCGGCAATGGCGTCGGCCGTCCGGGCCCAGAGTTCGTCCATGTCGCGTTCGACATGGCGGGCTTTCGGCATGAACTGGGTTACGCGGCGGCGGGCGACTGCAAGCGGCGTTCCATCGACGTCGAAGATGACGGCCTTGGTGACGGTCAAGCCGCTGTCAATTCCGAGCAGACTCGGCATTCTCGATACTCCTGATCGTGAACGATCCCTGGGCCGGCGGCATGGGCCGGATCGTCAGGATCGCTTCTCGTCGCCTTTGGCGACGACCACATTGATGTTCTTGTTGCGCATGCGCTCCAGGTGCGGGGCGGGTGTCTTCTCGTCGACGATGACGACATCGAATTCACTCAGATGTGCGAAACTATGCAGCGCCCGCCGTTCGAATTTCGTATGATCCATTAGCAAGATGCGCTTGGCGGCGCTGTCGAACATTGCGCGCTTGATATCGACGATCTCGGGTGACTGATGGAAAACGACATCGTCGATGATGGCTGACATCGAGATGAAGGTGACATCGGCTCGCAAACGATTGATCTCGTTGATCGTCATGCGGCCCATGAAGGCGTTGCACCAATTATAATATTGCCCCCCGAGCGCCAGAAGCGTCACGTCATGCATGTCCTTCAGGGCGTTCATCAGTGTCAGCGAATTGGTGATCGCCGTCAGCGGCACCTTGGTGGGCAGCAACGAAGCCATCTGCAGGACAGTGGTGGAATCGTCGAGAAAGACCGCCTGACCGGGCTCGATGAATTGCATTGCGGCAGCCGCGATCATCTTTTTTTCGCTGGCCTGCCGATTGGCGCGGTAGACGTCGCTGGATTCGATGAGGCTGGTGGCAGCGGCGGAAACGATGCCGCGCGTCTTTCGAAAAAGGCCCCGGCTGACCAGCTCGTCGACATCGCGATGCGCCGTCATCAGGCTGATGCCGAAGCGCTCGGTCAGATCCTCGATCCGCATGGAGCCTTCCGCCATCACGGCTTCGGCGATCATCTGGCGCCGGGCGATCTGACGGGAATGCCGGCTGTCGCTCGGCAGTTCATCTTGCAGGAATGATACGGGGCTTGTCTTATCTGTCACGTCGGCCTCTAGCGCTGAGCCTTGCGGATGTTCCTTGCCGCAGCGAATGCCATGCTATGGGAAAAGGCATAAAAAGCAATTCGCTGCTGGCAATTCTGCAAGTTCTGCCTGATGTTCTGGCAGAGTGTCGCCGATGGCGGTCAAAGGGTGGGAGCGCCGGCTTCCAGCGCCCCCGATCGCATTATTCGGACAGAACGAAGGGTGCCGTGTACTTGTCGACATTGTCCTTGGTGATCAGGATGCAGTCGAAGAGTTGCTTTTCGCTGGTGGCACCGGTCTTGCCGGTCTTGATGAAGCTATCGGCCTGCTTGACGGCTTCTGCCGAGAAAGTGGCGACCGGCTGCAGGACGGTGTACTGCAATTCACCGGCCTTGATGGCGGCAACAGCGTCAGGCGAGCCGTCGAAGCCGCCGACCTTGACGTTGGCGAGCTTGCCGGCTTCCTTGAGTGCGGCAATCGCGCCGAGTGCCATTTCGTCATTGCCGGAGATTACGCCGGTGATGTCCGGATGCGCCTGCAGGATCGACTGCATCTTGTTGTGGCCCTGGGTGCGGTCCCAGTTGGCAACTTCCTTGGCAACCTTCTTCAGGTCGGGATACTGGGTCAGAACGGTTTCGTAGCCGTTCGAGCGGGTTGCGGCGTTGTTGTCCGAAGGAGCGCCGAAGAGTTCGGCGTAATTGCCCTTGTCGCCAACGGCTTCGACCCACTGCTGAGCGCCGATAGCGGCACCCTGGGCATTGTTGGAGACGAGCTGAGCCTTGGCGAGGCCTTCCTGGTTGATTTCAGCGTTGACCAGGAAAACCGGGATGCCGGCCGCAACGGCCTTCTTGACCGCGCCGACGGAGCCGTCGGCATTGGCGGGATCGAGAATGATGGCAACCGACTTGTTGGTGATTGCCGTATCGATCAGGTTGCTCTCGGTGTTGGTATCGCCCTTGTGAGCGCTAACCGTTGCCGTATAGCCGAGCTTTTCGGCGGTCGCCTTGGCGACATTGCCTTCCGTCAGCCAGTAGGGATTGGATGGATCGTTGACGATGACCGTCATCTGGCCGGCAGCCCATGCTGCTCCCGTCAGAAGCGGTGCCACGGCAACTGCTGCCATGACGGTACGCAAAGCTTTTTTGAACATTAGTCTCTCTCCCTTTTGATGAGCTCTGGTGATGCCGGCGAACCGGCGGTTCTCTCCCCGATCGGCACTCTTCACCGATCGGTGACAAGTTCGTGCGGGCGTCAGCCGGACTTGGTCCGGCGTCCGTACTGGATGCTGTTCATGAGCACGGCGAGCACGATGACCGCGCCGGTAAAGACTGTCTGCCAATAGGCCGACACGCCGATGATGACGAGGCCATCGGACAGGAAGCCGATGACGAAGGCGCCGAGCATGGTGCCGCGCACCGTGCCACGGCCGCCCGTCAAGGCGGCACCGCCGATGACGACGGCGGCGATCGCCGTCAGTTCGTAGGTGGTGCCGGCGGTTGGGCCGGCGGACGTCAGCTGCGAGGACAGGACAAGGCCGGCGATGGCCGCGCAGACGCCCGACAGGACATAGACGATGATCTTGACACGCTTGACCGGAACGCCGGAAAGATCGGCGGCGCGCTCATTGCCGCCGGAAGCGTAGAGCCAGCGGCCGAAGGCGGTGCGGCTGAGAACGAGACCGCAGATGATCGCAAGCACGGCAAGCACGATGACGCCGATCGGGATGCCGGCGAGGCGGTTGAAGCCAAGCCAGTCGAAGCCGGTATTGCCGAGTTCGGGACGGCCGCCGAGATTGTTGTAGGTGAGGCCGTTGGTCATCAGCAGTGCGATGCCGCGGGCGACATAGAGCACGCCGAGCGACGCGACGAAGGCCGGGACGCGCAGGTAAGCAATGAGCACGCCGTTGACGGCGCCGACCACCGCGCCTAGCGCGCAGGTCAGCACGACGACGGCCCAAACCGGGGGATAGAGAATGACGCCGAAACTAGACAGCGTGACACCTTGCATCAGGAAACCGGCGATACAGCCGGCAAGACCAAGGGTCGAGCCGACCGAAAGGTCGATGCCGCCGTTGAGGATGACGAGCAGCATGCCGATGGCGAGGATGCCGAAGATCGCGACATGTGAGGCCATCGTCAGGAAATTGCTGAGCGAGAAGTAATAGGGCGACAGGAAGGAGAAGACCGCGATGATGACGATCAGCGCGAAGAAGGCGCGCCCTTCCAGGATCAGCCGCACGAGACTGAAATTCCGCCGCTGTCCGTTCGAAATTGGTTTCTTTTCTGTGATGTTCGTGACTGACATAATCAGTGCTCCATGAATGCGGCTAGTGCGCGACCACTGCTTCGCCGGAGGCGGCCATGATCTTCTCTTTGGTGACGTCGGGTCCGAATTCGGCGGAAATCTTGCCGCGGTGCATCACGATGATGCGGTGGGCGATGCTCAGGCATTCGGCGACTTCCGACGTCGAATAGATCACTGCGAGACCTTCCTTGGCGCGCTCGGCAAGCAGCTTGAAGACTTCGGCCTTCGCGCCGATGTCGATGCCGCGGCTCGGCTCGTCGAGCAGGATCACTCTCGGCTTGGTCGCCAGCATCTTGCCGATGACGACCTTCTGCTGGTTGCCGCCGGACAGAGAACCGATTGCGGCCTCGCCGCCATCGGTCTTGATGTGCACCTTGCGGATGGAGTCGTTCACCAGCGACCGCTCGCGGCCGCCCGAGGTGAAAAGACCCTTGGTGAAAGTGCCGATGCTGGCAAGCGACAGGTTCGAGCCGACGGTCATCGTCTGCACGAGGCCGTCGCGCTGCCGGTCTTCCGGCACCAGCACCAGGCCTTGCGCGATGCGGCCGGCGATGCTGAGACCGCCGACGTCGGTATTGCCGAGCAGCACACGACCGCCGCTCGATCGCAGGCGTCCCGCCACGCATTCCAGCAGTTCGGTGCGCCCGGCGCCCATCAGCCCGTAGATGCAGACGATCTCGCCTGCGCGGACTGCAAGCGACATGCGGTCGACGGCGTTGTAGGCAGCACCCGAAGGGCCTGGCACGGTGAGATTGTCGATCGTCAGCGCCACATCGCCTATTTTGTGGCCGGTCGGCGGGCTGCCGAGGTCGAAGTTGTCGCCGACCATGTTGCGCACGATCCATTCGAGATCGATGTCCTTGCGCTCGGCATAGGCCGTCATATTACCGTCGCGCAGCACGACGGCATGGTGTGTGATCTGCAGCGCCTCTTCCAGGTGATGCGAGATATAGACGATCGAGACGCCACGGTTCGTCAGGTCGCGAATGACCTTGAAGAGGACTTCGACTTCGCTGGCGCTCAATGCCGAGGTGGGCTCGTCCATGATCAGGATGCGGGAATTGACCGATAGCGCCCGCGCGATCTCGACGATCTGCTGCTGGCCGAGGCGAAGATCCTCGACCGGTGTCATCGGATCGATGTTTTCTTCCAGCTCCTCCATGAGCGCCCGGGTCTGGCGCTCTTCCTCGGCAAAATCGACCACGCCGTTCTTCATGATCTCACGACCCATGAAGATGTTGTCGCGGACACTGAGATTGGGTGCCAGGCTCAATTCCTGGTGGATGATGGAAATGCCGCAGGCGCGCGCATGCGTCGATGACGCAAAGCTGATCGGGTGGCCATCGAGGATGATATCTCCCGAGGTCGGCTGGATGACGCCGGACAGGATCTTCATCAGCGTCGATTTGCCGGCGCCGTTCTCGCCGAAGAGCGTGGTCACTTCGCCGCGGCGAATGTCGAAATTGACGCCCTTCAGCGCATGGACGCTGCCATAGGATTTCGCGACGTTGCGGGCGGCGAGAACGACTTCGCCGGTGGTTGCGCCATTGTGCTGGACCTGGCTCATTTCACGTCGACCTTTACCGGGGTGACGAGCCAGTTCTTCGGATTGATGAGCTTGAAAACGCCGATGACAGTTGCCGTCTTACCCGTGAGCTTTTCGGGGTCCAGGCTGCCGAGGGTCGCCTTCTTCATCTCGTTGTTGATGGCGGAACCGGCGTCCTGATATTCGATCTGGTTGGTGAATTGCCCGAATTCGATCTTGCCCGTGGCATCGCGAAGATCGGTGCCATTGATCGCGGGGCCTGTTTGTACCCGGATGGTGACACCGTCAGGCAGGCCGTCGACCTTGAACTCGTTGAGATTGGCCTTGCGCTCGCCAAAGGTGCCGGTCAGAGAAACGGGAAGAACGGGTCCGGTGGTGGTGGCAACGCCGTATTTTGTGCCGGCCGCCTTCTTGTCGGCCAGAACTGCATTGGCGAGCGTCACGGCATCGACGGCGCGCTTCTCGACATCCGCCTGCACCTTCGGGAATTCGGCAGCGCCATAAGTCTCTGGCTGGAAACCTTGTTCGCGTACGTCATGTTCGGAGCCGATCTTGACGACTTTGGTATCGGCCGCGATGGCGCCGAGCACGATTGCCACGGCGGCGACACCAGCCGCGATTTTGAACTTGGAGCCCGCCTGTTTGGCGGTTGCGTATTGAATCTGCGTATTCATGTTCAAACGACCTTCGGCATATCAGCCGGATTGCCTGATGGAGAGGGGAAAAAGGCGCCGTGATCCGGTTAGCGGAAGCCGCGCCTCGGATTCGGGGCTTGTAGGTGCTCCGTTCGGCTTGCGCTGTCGGAATGGAAATTCAACATCAGGAGCCTCCTCAGCATGCGGGCAGCTGTCTCCTCCAGTTACCCAATTCAGCTTCACAAGCATCGCATGTATGCGACAATTGTGATATAAGTATGTTAATAACTTCGTTTTGTATGTTATAAATTCCCAGACCTGTCAACTGTGGTTTGGCATGTTGTATCTGTCATGCGCCTTCCTGCACTCCAATGTTTTCTTTCTCAGATGAACCGCAACTTCCGCTTGGCGTGCGCTATTCAAGGCTTTTATCGCGGGATTTCTCAGATCGAATTCCTGTAAAGAAATTTTGCTAACTATGTGATTATAAAAATCATAATGGAACCTCATCCGTGATGATTCGGTAAAAGCCCTGTCGTCGCCTGTCGATTGCCGGCGTGCGAATTTCCTCCCATTCGCGGTTCTTGCTGTAGGCGCTTGTGGAATTGACAGCGCTCATTTTATATGAAAAAAATTACAAGACCAGAAAAATTTTACTGATGCAGTGATATCTTTGTGTTATAAGATATGCGTTGTCCGATGGATCGCCATTGCGTTGGATGCGGGTGCTCGGAGTGTCGAGTGTGCAGAATGGCCGTTCACGCTGCTCCCGTGGGCTTGGACGTGGCGGCGATGCGCGCGAGTTGGCAGAGCTGTGCTCGTGATCGTGTGGGAGGAATGAAGATGTTCGTGATGTACGCTAAAGTCCCTATCGTGGGGCGCATGATGGTGGAGCCGGCGCGCAATGCCTAAGGGTGACGGGATCATCATCGGCATCGATGCGGGTACCTCCGTTCTGAAGGCGGTTGCCTTCGAATTGTCCGGCAAGCAGATCGCTTCCGCGTCGGTGCGAAATCGCTATGCGACGGGGGAAGACGGTTCGGTCACGCAGTCGCTCGACCAAACATGGTCGGATTGCGTCAGTGCGTTGCGCGGCCTTGGCGAGAAGGTCGAGCATCTTGCCGCCCGAACGGCCGCGATCGCGGTCACAGGCCAGGGTGACGGAACATGGCTTGTGGGTTCCTGCAATGCTCCGGTCGGCGATGCCTGGCTATGGCTCGATGCGCGGGCCGCATCGACGGTGACGCGGCTGAGCGCCATGGCTGGCAACCGCGCGCGTTTCGAGGCGACCGGCACGGGTCTCAATACCTGCCAGCAAGGTGCGCAGCTCGCCCATATGGACCGTTTCATGCCCGAGCTGCTCGATCGGGCTGAAACCGCCTTGCACTGCAAGGACTGGCTCTATCTGAACCTCACCGGCGTACGGGCGACCGATCCGTCTGAGGCGAGTTTCACCTTTGGTAATTTCCGCAATCGCCAGTATGATCCTGTTGTCATCGATGCGCTCGGGCTCGCCCGCCGGCGTTTTCTTCTGCCCGATATTCTCGATGGAACAGAGATTAGTCATCCCCTGACGGAGGTGGCGGCCAAGGCTGCCGGGCTGCTTGCCGGAACGCCGGTCTGCCTCGGCTATGTCGATATGGTCATGACCGCGCTCGGCGCCGGCATTCGCACCGGCGGCCTGAATGCGGCCTGCTCGACGATCGGATCGACGGGCGTGCATATGCGCGCCAAGGCCGTGCGCGATGTTCAGCTCAACGACGAGGGTACCGGCTACGTGATCGCCCTGCCGATTCCCGGTATCGTCACGCAGGTCCAGACCAATATGGGTGCGACCATCAATATCGACTGGATCCTGGAGATCGCAGCCGATCTGATGTCCGCGGGCGGCAACAAGGTCTCCTATTCGGATCTCATTCCACGCATCGATGCCTGGTTTGCCGAGGCACGTCCGACGAACCTTCTCTATCACCCCTATATTTCCGAGGCGGGCGAGCGCGGTCCCTTCGTCAATGCGCATGCGCGCGCCGGCTTCACCGGGCTTTCGACGCGGCATGGCTTTGCCGACATGCTGAGGGCCGTGGTCGAAGGGCTCGGTATGGCAACGCGAGACTGTTACACCGCTATGGGCGACATGCCCTCAGAACTGCGCATCACCGGAGGAGCCGCGCGTTCGCATGCGCTGCGCGGTTCGCTCTCTGCCGCCGTCAAGGCGCCGGTGCGTATTTCGGACCGGGAAGAGGCGGGTGCGGCCGGTGTCGCGATGATGGCCGCCGTCGCCATCGGCGCCTATCAGGACATGGATAGCTGCATTGCCGATTGGGTGACGCCGTTGCTCGGGGCGGCAGAGGCGCCGGATCCGGAAAACGTTGAGCGCTACGACCGTTTGTTCGATGCCTACAAGGACGTGCGGCAGGCGATTGCGCCTGCCTGGGACAAGCTGGCCGAGCGCTAGCCTCGTTGCCGGCCGGCGAGAGCGTCGCCCAGGAAGATTGATTTGATGATGCCCGGAACATTCGAACAAGGGCATTCGAACGAGGGTATCCGAAGGAGCATGACATGATGGAACCGGAAATCTTTGATCTTTTCGTGATCGGTGGAGGCATCAATGGTGCCGGCATCGCCCGCGACGCGGCCGGCCGGGGTCTTTCGGTTGTCATGTGCGAGAAGGGCGATCTGGCAGAGGGCACCTCTTCGCGCTCCGGCAAGCTGGTGCATGGCGGCCTGCGCTACCTTGAATATTACGAATTCCGTCTGGTGCGCGAAGCGTTGATCGAACGCGAAGTGCTGTTGAGCTCGGCAAGCCATATCATCTGGCCGATGCGCTTCGTGCTGCCGCACAGCCCGACGGATCGTCCGGCCTGGCTCGTTCGCCTCGGCCTGTTCCTCTACGATCATCTCGGTGGCCGCAAGAAGCTGCCGGGCACGCGGTCGCTCGATCTTCATCGCGATCCGGAAGGCGCTCCGATCCTCGACCAATATTCGAAGGGTTTCGAATATTCCGACTGTTGGGTCGATGATGCCCGGCTCGTCGTTCTCAACGCTCTCGATGCCTCCGCCAAGGGCGCACAGATCCTGACGCGCACAGCTTGCGTCAGCGCGCGACGCGATCAGGGCAACTGGGTCGTCCAGACGCGCGACCAGCGTTCCGGCGAAGTGCGGACCGTTCGCGCCCGTGTGCTGGTGAATGCCGCCGGCCCCTGGGTCAATGACGTTATCGGCCGTGTCGTCGGCTCAAACAGCCAGCGCAGCGTCCGGCTCGTCAAGGGCAGCCACATCATCGTCCCGAAATTCTGGGCTGGCCAGCAGGCCTATCTCGTCCAGAACCACGACAAGCGCGTCATCTTCATCAACCCCTATGAAGGTGACAAGGCGCTGATCGGCACGACGGATATTCCCTATGACGGCAAGCCGGAAGAAGTAACGGCCGACGAGAAGGAAATCGATTACCTGATCACGGCGGTCAATCGCTACTTCAAGGAGAAGCTGCGCAGGTCTGACGTGCTTGAAAGCTTCTCCGGCGTCCGCCCGCTGTTCGATGATGGCAAAGGCAACCCTTCGGCCGTGACGCGCGATTACGTCTTCGATCTCGACGAGACCGGCGGTGCGCCGCTCTTGAGCGTCTTCGGCGGCAAGATCACGACGTTCCGCAAGCTCTCGGAACACGCAATGCAGCGGCTTGCAAAATTCTTTCCGAAGATGGGCGGCGACTGGACGCGGGGCGCCACGCTTCCGGGCGGCGAAATCCCGAATGCCGATTACGTCGCCTTCGCCGATACGCTGCGGGCGGCCTATCCCTGGATGCCACGTGCGCTCGTCAATCACTACGGCCATCTCTATGGCGCCCGCAGCAGGCAGATCGTCGGCAGTGCCACGTCGCTGGCGGACCTCGGCAGGCATTTTGGCGGCAATCTCTATGAGGCCGAAGTCCGCTATCTCGTCGCTTCCGAATGGGCCCAGGCGCCCGACGACGTCCTGATGCGACGCACCAAGGAAGGTCTGCGCATGACGGCTGAGGAAAAGGCGGCTTTCGCCGCCTGGTTCGATGCCGAACTGGCGCTGGCCGCCTGAACCACCAGATCTTGCCGGAGAATACGCATGCCCTTGACGCTTTCACTCAACACCAACCCGCTTGTCAATCGCTTTGCCGAGCCGGCCGACCTGATCGAGACGGTTGCGCGTGACCTGCGCATCCGCGATCTGCAGCTGACGCACGAATTCATCAATCCGAGCTGGCAGGCGCCGGTCATTCGCCGCCTGACGCGCGATATGCAGGCGGCACTGAAGCGCACCGGCGTTCGCGTCACGTCGGGCATGACCGGCCCCTACGGCCGTCTCAATCATTTCGGCCATCCGGACAAGGATGTTCGCCGCTATTATATCGACTGGTTCAAGACCTTTGCCGATATCACTGCCGATCTCGGCGGTCATTCCGTCGGTACGCAGTTCGCGATCTTCACCTACAAGGATTATGACGATCCGGTCCGCCGCCAGGAATTGATCGAGATCGCGATCGATTGTTGGGGCGAGGTGGCCGAACACGCACGGGCTGCCGGCCTCTCCTACATCTTCTGGGAGCCGATGAGCATCGGCCGCGAATTCGGCGAGACGATCAATGCCTGCCTTTCCCTGCAGGACAGACTAACGAAGGCGCCGTTCGCCATTCCGATGTGGATGATGGCCGATATCGATCATGGCGATGTCACCTCGTCCAATCCCGACGATTATGATCCCTATGCCTGGGCGCGTGTCGTGCCGAAGGTGTCTCCGATCATTCACATCAAGCAGAGCCTGATGGATAAGGGCGGCCATCGCCCCTTCACTGCGGAATTCAATGCCAAGGGCCGCATCCAGCCGGAACCGCTGTTGAAGGCATTTGCCGAAGGTGGTGCCAAGGACAACGAAATCTGCCTGGAACTGTCGTTCAAGGAGCGTGAGCCCAACGATCGCCAGGTCATCTCGCAGATTGCCGAAAGCATCGCCTTTTGGGCGCCTCATATCGACACCGGTGCCGGCGACTTGCATATCTAGCTGCCGGAATGGCCGAGTCTCGATTCCACCTGAGCTTATCCTTGCGAGAGGACTGTGGATTCGGGGGCATGGTCAGATAAAAAGCAGGCGAGGGGCCATGCGTGACGAAATGAAAGGGAACGGTTGATGACGGATGCGGATGCTTCGCTCGCCGTGCGGGCGGCCTGGTTGCACTATGCCGGCGGGCTGACGCAGTCCGAGGTGGCAAAACGTCTCGGCGTTCCCTCGGTGAAAGCGCATCGCCTGATCGCGCGCGCGGTCGCCGAGGGCGTCGTCAAGGTGACGATCGACGGCGATATCGTCGAATGCGTCGAGCTTGAAACGCAGCTTTCGGCACGTTTCGGCCTGCAATATTGCGAGGTCGCGCCCGACCTCGGTGAAGAAGGCTTCGAGTTTCGCGCGCTCGGCCAGGCAGGAGCCGGCTTTCTGCGGCGCGAAATCGAGAGCGGCAACAACAAGGTCATCGGCCTCGGTCACGGGCGGACACTCTCTTCCGCGGTTCATCACCTGTCGCGCGTCAGTGGCAAGGATCTGCGTTTCGTCTCGCTGCTCGGTGGTCTGACCCGAAACTATGCGGCCAATCCCTATGACGTGATGCATCGCATCGCCGAAAAGACCGGCATGCAGTCGCATGTGATGCCGGTGCCTTTCTTCGCCAATACGCGCGAAGACCGTGACGTGCTGCTCGCCCAGCGCGGCGTCAAGGAAGTCTTCGATCTCGCAAACGGCGCCGATCTCAAGCTCGTCGGTCTCGGTACGGTCGATACAGACGCACAACTGGTCTTATCCGGCATGGTCGAGCCGAAGGAGATCAGGGAGATCACCGCGGCCGGCGGCGTCGGCGAAATTCTGGGTCATTTCTTCGATGTCGATGGCAAAATCCTCGAGACAACGCTGACGGCGCGCACGTTGTCCGCCTCCTTGCCGCGGACGAAGGGCGAGCGGCTGGTCGCATTGTCCGGTGGATTGCCCAAGGTCGAAGCCATTCGCGCCGTCCTCAAGAGCCGCTGTCTCTATGGGCTGATTACCGATGAGAAAACGGCGAAGGCGCTGCTGAAAGCCTGAGCCATTGCGATCTGCACGGAAACATAAAATCATCTCAACGTAACAAATAAAATGTTGAATTGTGAGATTTGGATGTTATATTTTCTCTAGTTCCTTTCGGACTGGTGGCCGGAGTGTAAAGTGAAACGGGAAGAGCGTCAGCAATCGATCATCAATCTGCTCATCGAGCACAAGACCGTCGATCTCGACGATCTGGCCGACCGCTTTACCGTGTCGAAGATGACGATCCATCGCGATCTCGATGATCTCGAGCAGGCCGGTGTGTTGCGCAAGGTTCGCGGCGGGGCGACCATCGATGCCGGGACACAGTTCGAAAGTGATTTTCGCTTCCGCGAGCGTCAAGGCCATGACGAAAAGCTGGCGATGGCGCGCGCAGCACTCGATCTTGTCGAGCCCGGCATGACCGTCATGATCAATGACGGCTCGATGGCGGCCGTTCTTGGCGAGATGCTGCTGCAGAAACGGCCGCTGACGCTGATCACCAACAACGCCGCGATCATAGACCGCATGAAGAACGAAAGCGGCATTACCCTGATCGCGCTCGGCGGCGTCTATTCCGCCAAGTTCAATGCCTTTCTCGGCGTCGTCACCGAGGAAGCACTGTCGCGCCTGCGGGCCGATATCGCCTTCCTGTCGACGCCGGCCGTTTCCGGCAGGCTCGCCTATCATATGGACGATAACGTCGTGCGCACGAAGCGGGCGATGATTGCGTCGGCGACCAGGAGCTGTCTGCTCGTCAGCCATCAGCGCATCGGGCACACGGCCCTGCATGTGATGGCCGACCTTACCGATTTCGACGCCGTGATTACCGATCACGCGCCGGACGACGCCATTCTCGCGCAATTCCGCCGGGACGGTATCACCCTCACCATTGCCTCGAACCAGGATATGACATGACAGACAAGCCTCGCTATTGGATCGGCACGAGCTGGAAGATGAACAAGACGCTGGCCGAGGCGCGTGCTTTCGCCGAGGCCCTGCGCGCTGCCGATACCTTGCGCGATGCCCGCATCCAGCGTTTCATCATTCCGCCGTTCACTGCGGTGCGTGAGGTCAAGTCGATCCTTTTGGGCAGCTCCGTCAAGGTCGGCGCCCAGAACATGCATTGGGCCGACCAGGGTGCATGGACGGGTGAGATTTCGCCGCTGATGTTGAACGATTGCAATCTCGACATCGTCGAACTCGGCCACTCCGAGCGTCGCGAGCATTTCGGCGAGACCAATGAGACCGTCGGATTGAAGACCGAGGCGGCCGTCCGTCATGGGTTGATCCCGCTCATCTGCATCGGCGAGACGCTGCAAGATCGCGAAAGCGGTCGTGCAACCGAGATCCTGAGCGAGCAGGTTATCGGCGCGCTATCGAAGCTCTCCGACGCCCAGAAGCAGGCTGAAATCCTGCTGGCCTATGAGCCGGTCTGGGCGATCGGCGAAAAGGGGATTCCGGCCGAACCCTCCTATGCCGATGCACGCCAGGCCGAGATCGTCGCGGTCGCGCAGGATATGCTCGGCCGCAAAATTCCGTGCCTCTACGGCGGATCGGTCAATCCGCAAAACTGCGAAGAACTCATATCCTGCCCGAACGTAGACGGGCTCTTCATCGGCCGCTCAGCCTGGAACGTCGAAGGCTATCTCGACATCCTCGCCAAGTGCGCCGCCAAACTCTGAGGAGACATCTCATGAAGCTTGCTATTGCTGGAGACAGCGCCGGCGAGGGCCTCGCCAAGGTTCTTGCCGACCATCTGAAGGATCGTTTCGAGGTGAGCGAAGTGTCGCGCACTGATGAAGGTCCCGATGCATTTTATGCCAATCTCGCTGACCGCGTGGCTTCCGGCGTCATCGACGGCACCTATGACAAGGCGATCCTTGTCTGCGGCACCGGCATCGGCGTCTGCATCTCGGCCAACAAGGTGCCGGGCATCCGTGCGGCGCTGACCCACGACACCTATTCGGCAGAACGTGCAGCTCTTTCAAATAACGCCCAGATCATCACCATGGGCGCTCGCGTCATCGGCACCGAACTTGCCAAGGCCATCGCCGACGCTTTCCTGGCGCAGACCTTCGACGAAAACGGCCGCTCGGCCGGCAACGTCAAGGCCATCAACGAGGTCGATGCGAAGTACAACGCCCGTTAAGCCAGTCCCAAGACGCAGACAAGCCCGGCGATCCCTCCGATCGGCCGGGCTGTCCGTATCTAGGCGATCCTCGCACGTCTGTTATCGAAGGCTATCTGGGCGCGCCCGATGCGTCGTCTTTGATGTCATCAGCGAATTTGCGCATGAGCCGCACCAGGTCTTCGATATCCCGTTCGTTCCAATTGGCGAAAATGGCCAAACCAATTCTCTCACGCGCCGCGTCGACACGATCAGTCATTGCCTTTCCTTGGCCGGTAATGACGGCCTCGCGAATGCGGCGGTCTTGTGTGCTTTCCTGGCGGTCGACCAGCCCGAGGCTCTCCAGCTTGGCAACCTGTCGGCTGACGGTGGTGTAGTCGCGTCCCACGCGGTCGGCCAGTTCGACAACTCCGATGGGGCCGAGCCTCTCCACCAGAACAAGCAGCGGGAATAGGGCACGGTCGAGCGATATCCCCGCCTCGCGAACCATCGCTTCGTCACGCTGAGGCCGGTTCATGACGCCGACGATTTCGATCAGCGCACTATGAAGCTCACGCAGTTGAGCGCTAATATGTGTATTTTGCACCTTTTCCATTGACGCCCGCTCATGTCTCTCTTAATATGTGCATATTACACATATGGAGGGCGAAATGACAGAGGAATTTGCAGCCGATGTGCTGATTTGCGGTGCGGGCGCAGCCGGTCTGGCGCTGGCGATCGACCTGGCGCGAAGAGGCATTTCCTTCCGCCTGATCGAGAAGATGGGTGGCCCGTTCCACGGCTCGCGCGGCAAGGGCATTCAGCCGCGAACGCAGGAAATATTCGAAGATCTCGGTATCCTCGACAGGCTCGTCGCGATCGGCGGATCGTATCCGCCCGAACGGCGACATCGCGATGACGGCAGCTATGTCGACTCCGACGCGATGACGCATGAGCCCCCGACGGCCTCCGAGCCTTACCATCTTCCGCTGATGGTGCCTCAGTTTCTGACCGAAGGCCTGATGCGCGAACGCCTGGAGGAACTGGGTCATCGACCCGAATTCGGCCGGGAACTGGTCGGCTTCGGACAGGACGCGGATGGTGTGACGGCGCATGTTGCGGGCACGGCCGGCGACGAGATCTTGCGCGTGCGCTGGCTCGTTGGCGCCGATGGTGGCCGCAGCTTCGTGCGCCATGTGCTTGGCATCGATTTCCCGGGCAAGACCCTGGGTGTGCGTGCCATCGTGGCTGATGTCGTGCTGACAGGTCTCACTCGCGACGCCTGGCATCGTTTCAATGAAGGAAACATGGCGCGGCAGATAGCATTTTGTCCGCTCGCCGGGACTGGGATGTTTCAGATTCAAGGCCCGATCCCTCTCGAAGGCGATATCGATCTTTCCGTCGAAGGGCTGGCGGCCATGGTGGCGGAGCGCACCAATCGCAATGATATTCATATCCAATCCGTGTCCTGGGCATCGGCATACAGCATGAATGCACGGTTGGCCGATCGCTACCGCGTTGGTCGCGTGTTCCTCGCCGGCGATGCCGCTCACATTCATCCACCGACTGGCGGTCAAGGCCTCAACACCAGCATCCAGGATGCCTATAATCTGGGCTGGAAGCTGGCCGCGGTCGCCGACGGCGCGCCTGAGACACTGCTCGACACTTATGAAGAGGAATGCAGGCCGGTCGCCGCAGCAATGCTCGGCCTGGCGACAAAACTTCTCGATGCCTTAAAGCGTGGCGACATGCGTCGTAGCCGCGAGGTCCATCAACTCGATATCGGTTATCCCGAATCCTCGCTTGCGCTGGAGCAGCCAAGCCGGATTGGCGGTCTCCTTGCCGGCGACCGTGCGCCGGATGCACCGATCCGGGGTGCAGCAGGCCAAAGCATTCGGCTGTTCGATTTGTTGAAAGGGGCGCACTGGACGTTGCTCGGCTATGAGGTAGAGCGAGGGGCCGTGCCTCCGCGTCGGGGCATGCATATTCACATATTCGGTTCGAAGGGTGATATGTTCGATGACGAAGGTCACTTCCGTG
Source organism: Martinezella tropici (assembly GCF_003287875.1). Classification (GTDB taxonomy): domain Bacteria; phylum Pseudomonadota; class Alphaproteobacteria; order Rhizobiales; family Rhizobiaceae; genus Rhizobium; species Rhizobium tropici_C. The sequence goes on along the minus strand of NZ_QMKK01000054.1, from coordinate 766,240 downwards.
ACGCCTATGCCCCTGCCGCCGGCGATTGGATACTGGTACGTCCGGATGGCTACATTGGTGCCATCGTCGCGAGCGCAGATATGGAGACCTTGGAGACCTATCTCGCGCAGGTGGGGCTGGGCTTGGTCGGCGCCGGTTGCGACTAGCGTGGTTCTATCTGCTCCGGCTTAACGGCCCGCCAGCCAGCGTTTGAATTCGACATTCGTGTCGGTCTGGATCGCGCCGACGCCGGCGGCGATAAGCGTTCCCCAGACGCCTTCGGGGTCTTCAAGCGCGCGGCTGTCATTGAAGTCGAGATTGTAGGAGACGTCGAGCGTATTGACCCACAGTCTGATGTTCTGGCGTTCCAGCTCGTCGCGGCCCGCGATGAGATCTGCGATGTCGGTAAACTTCACCTCGATCATCGGCGCACGCAGTGCTTCGATTGCCCGCAGATCCTCGATGAACTTCCCGGGACGGACTGGAAACATTGGCATATGCGGAATAGAGCCGAACCAATCGGCATTGAGAACCGGGAAGTTGTCGCTCTGCGGCTCGACATCCGATTTGATGATGACATGATCCTCGGCGCCGAGGCGTCGAACGGCGGCAATGACCAGCGGTAATTCACGCGGAAACTTCGTGTCGATATTGACGAAGACGCGCCCGCGCGCCTCTTCAAGTGCTTCCTCGAGCGTCGCCACACGCTCATCCGTCACGTGAGCGGTTTGCCCACCCGCGCCGGCGCGCAGCCGCGCGTCACGGACCATCGCGAATGTGCTTGCGCCAACGACACCTTTGGCCGACGTGGTGCGGTCCAGCGTCTTGTCGTGGATGACGACAAGATGGCCGTCGGCTGTTGTCTGCGTATCGATTTCGACGAATTCAACACCAAGTTCGGCGGCGGCGCGGATTGATGCCAGCGAATTTTCCGGCGCCGCCGACCAAAGACCGCGATGCGCGATCGTCAGAATGTCCGGATTGGCCCGGGACAGGAGATCATAGATATCCGAAAGACGGGGCGAGGGCGAGGCGGCAGTGTGCATGGGGGGTGGCTTTCGTGATCGTTCTGACGGAATGCGCCGCGTGATGTCCGTCATGGAATGCAGACGCCGTTGGCTACGCGCCGACGCGATGCCCATTGGCACCGGTCGCCTCCATGGCTATTAATACACATAAAGTGTAATATTTATGACGGCTGCCTCGAATATGCCGGATGGGCCGGATTGCGGGCATGGATATAAGAGGGAAGGCGAGGTCAAAGGGGTTGGAATCGCAGTCATGACAGTGCTTGAGAAATCCCCACTGGCAAGCGGAAACGAACGCCTCATCCTCGATATCGTTCGCCGGCATGAGCCGATCCCGCGCGCGACCATAACGGCCCACACCAATCTGACACAGCAATCGGTGCACCGCCTGGTCGAAACCTTGATGGCGCGGGGTCTGCTCCGCGCCGGTGCGCCTCTCAAGGGCACGCGCGGGCAACCGAGCCCGACGATCGAATTGGCAAGGCAGGCTGCTTACTCGATCGGCATTTCCGTCAATACCGACGCCGTAATACTGTCGGTTGCCGATTTCGGCTGCGATATTGTCGGTCAGGAGACGCTTCAGGGAGTGCCTGGTGACCGCAAGGCGACGCTGACTGCGCTTGCCCGAAAACTGAACTCGATCCTGACGCGATGCGAAATACCGCGCGAAAGCCTTATCGGCCTCGGCTTCGCCATGTCCGGCTTCTTCGTCGGCGATGATCGTCATTTCAATGCGCCGGAACCTTTGCGGGACTGGTCGCTGATCGATCTGCAGCCGGAGCTCGAGGATGTGTTCCGACTTCCGGTTTGGCTGGAAAACAATGCGACGACCGGCGCTATCGGCGAAAGCCTGCGTGGCGTCGGGCGCTGGTGCCCGACCTTCGCATATCTGTCTTTCAACTACGGATTTGGCGGCGGTCTTGTTCTTGAGGGCAGGCCTTATTTCGGTTTCCACGGCAATGCAGGCGAGTTCAGCGTCATCTACAACCCGGATGAGGCGCCGCGACGGCCAGCTCTGCAATATCTTATCCGCAGATTGCGCGAGAACGGTATCGAGATAGGCTCGGTTGAGGAACTGAAGCAAGCCTTCGATCCTTCCTGGCCGGGCGTGGAGAGCTGGCTTTCCGAAACCATGCCGATGCTCGATCGCCTGATTGCCACCCTGACCGCAGTAATCGATCCGCAGTCGATCGTCTTCGGCGGCCAGCTGCCGCCGGCCCTCGGACGGATGATGATCGAGCGCGTGAATCTGCCCTCGCAACGCCCGCATCGTTACGGCATTGCGCCGCATGGGCCGCGGCTGGTTCTCAGCGAAACGCGGGGCGATGCCAGCGCGATCGGTACGGCGCTGCTGCCGTTGAAGTTCCGGTATTTCCTGTAGGCTTGGCGAAGAAGGCTGATTTATCTTTCGGCGTATTCATGCGGGATTACCGGAGTGATGCCGCTTACATATTCGGTATTCGCCATCTTTCCGGTAAGTCGGCAAAATAACCCCACGAGGCCCAAGGGAGATCATTTCTGTTGCTGGGTCGCGTCGCCAACCTCCATTCGGGGGGATCGGGAAACCCATGCCACATCAGCCGCATCAAAAGCATGTCTTCACCGTCGCAGGTCGCATAAAATTCAACATCTGATCCGCGAAGGTCTCCTATTTCGGTGCCGAATACCGACTGGCCGGCATCGAGTATCGAAGCCCAGTTAATCGCCTTGGCTGCCCTGTCCTCAAATCCGGCGAATTGTAAATCCGCCAGCTTGTCGGAAGCATCACATGGATCAGCCTCCCAGATGTTGGACGCCGAGTTCATGCGATCCGTTTGCTTCATAAACTGTCCACCCGAACTAGCTCCGGCATTGAAAGCGACAGTTTACGGAGCTTTGGCGAGTTCTGCCAGAAGGCCTCTCTTCTTATCGTTGGCCGGCGGGGGCGGTAAACGTGCGTATTTGGCAAACAGCTCAAATTTGATTTCAGTTCCGTATCATCAATGTTTCAGGGCTCTGTCAGACGGCATTGCTAATTCACGGCCGTATTTCGCTGGACAACCGCATTGGCGCGCAAGACTGCAATCATCGTTGGGAATGCTGAGCTCGAGCGCGATCTCTCAGGGGTCGTGGACGACGCGCAATTCGTGATGCGCTTCAACGAGCCGAACCTTGCCGGGGGCATGAGCGGCGAGCGCACCGATATGATCATGATGGCCGCGTCGAGCAAGATCCTGTATCGGCGGCTGCTCGATCCCGGCTTCCTGGACAATGCGGCACTGAAGGCAGCCAAGGTGCTGATGCTGGCTTATCATCCGAACATCATTCGCAAATATCATCCGCGCCCGAACATATTTCAGCGCCTGCGGGGCCAGAAGGCCGATTGGACGATGCAGGCGATCGAACGGATGGGCAATGTCGGCAAGGAAATCCGCATCATGCCGCCACAGACCTATGTCGAAGGCTGCAACGAACTCGGCATTGCCGGACCTCGGATGCGCGAAGTCTTTCCCAGCACGGGTTTCCTCGGCATTGGCTATACGCTCGCGAAGTTTCCGCTGTCCGATTGGGACGTCAAACTGTGCGGCTTCAGCTGGCAAGGATGGAAGCGGCACGATTGGCAGAACGAGCGGCTCTGGGTCCAAAACAAGATCGCCAACGGCCGCGTCACCCTGCTCGCGTGAGCTATCCGATGCGATCAGATTCGAGAACTTTGCGAGACCTCTCCCGCGATCAATGCACTCCCAGCAAGCCGCGCAGTTCCGGCAGCCGGTCGTTTACAAGCCAGCCATAATAATTCTCTTCCGGCAGCTTCTTGCCGCCTGAAGCGTCCGCGGCCTGCCGCAAGGCAAGTGCGCGGCGTCGCGGCTGCCCGACATTATAGAGCGTTGCCGTCAAACCGGGATTGCCGGTGATGTCGAAACCCTGGGCGCGATAGGCATCGATCGCGTCCCTGACGATCGCGGCGATATAGATCACGCTGCGATCGGGGTCCATGATATCTCGGTAGATTGCCTGAGGGTCGTCGACAGACAGTTTCGGCAAACCGCTGGTGGCATGCACGAGATCGGTGACCTCGAGCGCGGTCAGCGGGCTGATCTGGCCGAGACCGAAGGTCTGGCCCGCGAAGAACGGCTGGAAGAAGGCGCGCTGGAAGGTCATGTTCTCATAGGTGACGCCGTCGATGACCTTGCCGCGAAAACTCTCGTCCCAGGTTTCGTCACGGCATTCCCAGAGTTCGGCGCTACCCGTGAAGGCATCGCAATGGGCGAATTCCGGCTTCTTCAGGAAAGTCTGGACGGTCACGTCCTTGTAGGCGAACTTGAAGTCGGATTGCGAATAGGCAAGCGCCTTGATGTAATAGGATTTCACCCTGTTCACGATGGTGATGTTGTAGGTATGTTCGCCGACAAGCGCGCCGACAATATGGATAGGATCGATCTGATAGGCTGCCGCGGCCTTCTTGATCGAAGCCATCAGGTTCTCGTCCTCACGCAGCACGCCGACGATCTTCTGGTATTTTTCCTCATAGGTCGTGTTGAACGCCTTGGCCCGCAGCACCGAGGTGTTGGGTATGGGGGGCTGAACATTGTTGCGATTGCCCGGAGGAACGCGCACGAGCTCATACGCGAAGCAGGCATTCGTCAGGGCGAGGACAAAAAGGAAACCGAGTGCCGGGAGTGTCGACAGGCGTGTTCGCATTCGCAAGATGACTTTCAAAATGTTCCCCGGCACGGGGACAATCTTCATACGCGATCGAGATGCGAAGACAAGCGCGGCTTCTTCTGCCGCCCCGCGAATCACAATAAACTTTCCGCAGAGCAGCTGGCGGCTGTAGAGACCTGCGGCGATCTCACCGCAACGGGTTGCAGCCGCGTCATTCTGGGTGCGGGAGAATGCTGGTGAAACATCTCGTCATGGCAGGCAGCATTCTGCTTGCGGCCGCGCCGGGTGATGCAGTGCCGACGATGGCCGATGCACCAGACCTGGCCAGGGCGGCGGTCGCGCGACGAATAGATGTGCCGCCCGCTGCCATTCACATATTGGCGGCCAAACCAAGCGAACGAATGCCCGGCTTCGTCGTTTGCGGGCGGATCGACCCTTCAGCGGGTGATGACGCCGGAAGTCCCAAGATTGGTCAACGTTTCTTCGTGATCATCCCAGGGGATTTCGCCATCCTGGACCAGGACGGCAAAAGTCTTGTCGATACCTATTGGTCTGCCAATCACTGCGAATGAGCGGCCAGCGCCTTGCTGATCATTGCGAGCGCTTCGGGCGTGCGGCCTGATTCAAGCCGAACCCACTTGTTTGGATCATCGGCAGACTGGCGCTTGATGAAGGTATAGCCCGTGGCGTCCCAGGCTTTGATCGTATCGGTGAGATTATCCAGGATCAGGTCGCCGTCATTCGTGCGGGCCATCAACACGAGATGTCCTTCATTATGCGTGTCCAGAACGACCGTCAGCAGAAGGGCCGAGCGCGGCCAGCCGGCCTCCACGAGCAGTTTCTTCTTCAGCAGGACATAGTCATTGCAGTTGCCGGCGCCGTCGTCCGGATAGGTCCACCAGTTGATGATGCCGAGCTTGTAGATGCCGTAATGGTCGTTATCGCCGATGCCCTGGATTTCGCGATTGACCAGGCTGTTGATCTGCTGCAGCTGCTCGTTGAGCTGGCTGTCGATGGCGACGGTTTCTTCGCTCTTCCGGCCAGCTTCGCATTCTGCGGGTTGAGCCTTGCAGAAGCTGGCCCAACCGACCGGCACGCTTGCATCTGCCGCCACACGGGCGAACTGGTGCGGGTGCACGGTCGTGATGTTTGCCACAGATTTCGCAGTTGTGGCCGTCGAAAACAACAGACCGGTAATAAAGAGAAAGCTTGCAGCGACTAGGAACGAACGCATACTCGGCTCCATGAACTGGGCTCATGAAATCCGATGCGGTCAAATTTATTCGAAAGAAGATTATTCGCATTTTAGCGAACCGGTTCTTTTGGCCGTTGTGCGGACGAAGGCGTCCGATCCAGCCGCAGAATTTATGATCTCTGGCTGTTATGACGTTGACCAGGGATGAAAAAGATGTGTTGTTTCATCAGCATATCAGATTAGAAGATCATCGGGCGCGTTTATGATTTGTTTGCCTTAAACGCGAGTCTCCGCCAATCCGTGGCGAGGAAGCGACCAGCCATAGTTCGGGAGGTTTTATGATTGACGATATCCTCGATCGGATGACGCTTGAAGAGCAGGTTTCGCTGCTGTCGGGCGCCGACTTCTGGACCACGGTGCCGGTCGAGCGTCTTGGTGTTCCGAAGATCAAGGTCACGGATGGCCCGAACGGCGCGCGCGGTGCGGGCTCGCTGGTCGCAGGCGTCAACGCCGCCTGCTTTCCCGTCGCCATTGCGCTTGGCGCCACATGGAATCCGGCGCTCGTCCAGCGCATGGGCGTGGCGCTCGCCGGTCAGGCCAAGAGCAAGGGTGCATCGGTGCTCCTGGCACCGACGGTCAATATTCACCGGTCCGGCCTGAATGGCCGCAATTTCGAATGCTATTCGGAAGATCCAGTGCTGACGGCCGAACTCGCCGTCGCCTATATCCAGGGCGTGCAGAGCCAGGGTGTCGCCGCCACCATCAAGCATTTCGCGGGCAATGAATCCGAGATCGAGCGGCAGACGATGTCGTCGGATATCGGTGAGCGAGCGCTTCGCGAAATCTATCTGCCGCCCTTCGAACAGGCGGTGAAAAAGGCGGGGGTGATGGCGGTCATGTCCTCCTATAACAGGCTGAACGGCACCTATACCAGCGAGCATCCCTGGCTGTTGACCAAGGTTCTGCGGGAAGAATGGGGCTTCGACGGCATCGTCATGTCCGACTGGTTCGGCTCGCATTCGACGGCGCCAACGGTCAATGCAGGGCTCGATCTGGAAATGCCGGGCCCGACGCGCGACCGCGGCGACAAGCTTGTGGCGGCTGTGCGCAACGGCGAGGTCAAGGCGGAGACGGTGCGCCAAGCCGCTCGCCGCATTCTGATGCTGCTCGAGCGTGTAGGCGCTTTTGAAAAGGCACCCGATTTGAGCGAGCATGCGCTGGATTTACCGGAGGACAGGGCTCTGATCCGTCAGCTCGGCTCCGAAGGTGCAGTCCTTTTGAAGAACGACGGCATTCTTCCCCTGCAGAAAGCAGGGCTCGGGCATCTGGCAGTCATCGGAGCGAATGCGGCCGAAGCCCGCGTCATGGGCGGCGGCAGCGCCCAGATTGCCGCGCATTATAAAGTCAGCCCGCTTGAGGGTATCCGCGAGGCGCTGTCGAATGCCAACAGCATTCATTATGCAGCAGCCTGCCGCAACAATCGGCTGATCAACGTCTTTTCCGGCGAGATGCGGGTGGAATATTTCAAGGGCCGCGATCTCGCCGGCCCGGTAATGGCAAGCGAAACGGCAAACAAGGGCGAGTTCTTCTGGTTCGAGCTGCCGTCTTCGGAACTCGATTCCAGCGATTTCTCCGCCCGCATGACAGCTTCCTACATTCCGACGGAAAGCGGCGAGCATCTATTCGGCATGACCAACGCGGGCCTCGCCAGGCTTTATGTCGACGGCAAGCTCGTCGTGAATGGCCATGACGGCTGGTCGCGCGGCGACAATTATTTCGGCACGGCCAATGTCGAGCAGCGGCAGGCTGTTCATCTTGAGGCCGGCCAGCGATACCAGATAATCGTCGAATATTGTTCGCCGGCGACGAGCGAGGAGGGGATCAACCTGACGGCGGTCCGTTTCGGCGTCGAAAAGCCGCTCGGTGAAGCCGATATGCTGGATGCTGTCGCAAAGGCCGAGGATGCGGATATCGCCCTGCTCTTTGTCGGTCGTGACGGCGAGTGGGATACCGAGGGGCTCGATTTGCCCGATATGCGCCTGCCCGGCCGGCAGGAGGAACTGATCGAGCGCGTGGCGGCCGTCAACGCCAACGTCGTCGTCGTATTGCAGACAGGCGGTCCCATCGAAATGCCGTGGATCGACAAGGTCAGGGCCGTGTTGCAGATGTGGTATCCCGGCCAGGAGCTGGGGCATGCCGTTGCCGACGTGCTGTTCGGCGATGTCGAGCCGGGCGGCCGCCTGCCGCAGACTTTCCCGAAGCGCCTGTCGGACAATTGCGCCATGGTTGGAGATCCGCAGGTTTATCCCGGAAAGGACGGGCATGTGCGATACGCCGAAGACGTTTTCGTGGGCTACCGTCATCATGATACGCGCGGTATCGAACCTCTGTTTCCTTTCGGCTTCGGTCTCGGCTACACACGCTTTTCCTGGGGCAAGGCAAAAGCCTCGGCAACGCAGATGGGCGCAGAAGGTATCGCCGTTACGATCGACGTCACCAATATCGGCGAGAGAACGGGTTCGGAACTCGTGCAGCTTTATGTGCGGGCAATCGATTCCCTGATCGAACGCCCGGAAAAGGAGCTGCGTGCCTTTGCCAAGCTGCGATTGGCGCCCGGCGAAACGGGCACGGCGTCGCTGGTCGTACGGTTTCGTGACCTCAGCTATTTCGATGAGGCAACGAAGACCTTCCGCGCGCCCGCCGGCCGCTACGAGCTCCTTGCTGCCGCCAATGCCGCCGATATACGCTCCGCCGTGGCGATCGAGCTCGCAGATGAATGGATCGGCGAAACCGGCGATCGTTCGATTTGACGTTGCCGGGCGGCGGCGTGTAGCCCCGGGATAGCGATGGAGCGCAAAACATGCGCTCCGGACGACCGGCTCGCATGCCGTTACATCCGGAATATTGCTAACGGCGACGCATGCGTTGTGGCGGGACGCGGCCGGAAAATCGTGATGCTTCGTCCTCGTCGGCGGCCGTCATTTGAAAGATCTGTGCGACGGGTTTTGGGCGGCCAAGGAAGAAGCCCTGCGCTTCGTCGCAGCCTTCAACGCGCAGGATTTCCAGCTGGTGATCGGTTTCCACGCCCTCCGCCAAAACCGGAATCTCGAGGCTCTTGCCGAGTGTCAGCACGGCGCGAACGATCGCCTTTGCCTGTATGCTCTGGTCCACTTCGTTCATGAAGGACCGGTCGAGCTTGATCTTGTCGAATGGGAACGAGCGCAGTGTGTCGAGCGACGAATATCCGGTTCCGAAATCATCGATGGCAATGGTGACGCCGAGCGCCCGAATCTGCCGCAGCACATGCAGGGTGCGGCTCTTGTCGGCGATGATGGTGGACTCGGTGATTTCCAGCTCCAGCCGCGTCGGCGACAGGCCGGTTTCGAGAAGGATCGAGTGAACCAGCCGGGCAAGATCCGCGTGGGCGAATTGTACCGGCGAGAGATTGACGGCGATCTTGTAGGGCTTGTCCCATGATGCAGCCTCCTTGCAGGCGGTGCGCAGCACCCATTCGCCGATGATAAGGATCGTGCCGCTTTCTTCCGCGATCGGAATGAATTCCGAGGGTGGCACGGCGCCGTGCTCAGGATGATGCCAGCGGACCAGAACCTCATAGCCGCAGATCTCGCCGGTGCTGACCGAGGTCTGTACCTGATAATGCAGTTCGAGTTGATCCAACTCGACGGCGCGTCGCAGATCCTGCGCCAGCGTGTGCCGGGCGCGCGCCGCCTCGTCCATCTTGGACTCGTAGAAGCAGACCGCACGACCGACATCGGCCTTGGCGCGGTACATGGCGAGATCGGCATTGCTGACCAGGCGCTCCTGATCGATGCCGTCATCTGGATAGATGGCGACGCCGATGCTCGCGCCGGTCGCCGTTTCGAAATCATCGATGCGGATGGGCTCGAACAGGGTCTTTTCCAGGCGAGCCACGAAATCCAGAAGCTCGCTTTGGCTCCGGAACCGCTTGGCTGCTGCGAACTCGTCGCCGCCGACACGCGCGACGAACTCTCCATCCTTGACGAGACGCGCAAGCCGCCGACCGATTGCCTTGAGGGCCTGATCGCCGGCCTTGTGGCCGCGCAGGTCGTTGATTTCCTTGAAGCGGTCGAGATCGATGCCGATCACGGCAAGCTTTGCGCCGTCTTCTTCGGCATGCTGCATTTCGCCCTGAAGATAATCGGCGAAGCTGCCGCGATTGGGCAGGCCGGTCAGCAGATCATTCAGTGCCATATGCTGGAGCTTCTGGATGGATTCACGCGAGGCGCGCTCATCGATCATATAGCTTGCGACGCCCGTGCCGATAATGATGAGCCCGCCGCCGGCAACCGCCACGGCCATGGCCTTCAGCGCATAGGAATCAGCAAGTCCCGCGCCGGTTGCCAGCGGTGTGACCGATACGGCTGTCATCGCCGTAAAGTGAAGCGACACGATGGCAACGACGAAGAGGATAAGTGCCGCAAATCCCGAAAAATGCCAGGGACGGCGGATCGCCTGATGATGGGCCAGCGCAGCGAAGATCACCGAAAGCACGACGGAGGCGACGACATAACCCTCGTTCCACTCAACAATGCCATCGACGTGATAGGCCATCATACCGGTGTAATGCATGGCGACGATCGCAAGGCCGACGATGGCACCTCCAAATTCCGGCGCCACCCGCGGCAGGCTGGACAGGGCGATTGCGAAACCGAAGGCACAGCCGATCACGGCCAGGAGAAAGGAGGCCATGGTGAGGATCGGATCGAAGGTGACCGGCGCCTCGACCTGATAGGCCAGCATGGCGATAAAATGCGTGCACCAGATCGAGGAGCCTGCCGCGACGGCTGTCAGGAAAATCCATCCGCCCCGTTGAAGTTCGCGCGTCTTTCCCGCTTGCCGCAGCAGGCCGAACGTAATCCATCCGCCGCTGACGCAGACAAATGCTGCAAGAAGGACAAGCCACAGATTGTGTTCCGTGAAAATGCAGGAAAGAACGCGCACGCAAAAAATCCCAATTATGGTCAATAGGTGAGGGGAGCCCTCAACCAGAGCGCCCGTCTAAAATCAACGCGACTGCTTTCGCGGGTGAATACTGAAAATCGGGTAAAGATATTTTCATCAAGACTGCAACAGGGGCGTTATTCCACGATCAGCTCTACCCGGGTTTTCAACCTTGGCTATACTATTTTTTCGCGGAGCCACCGATTGCAGTTCAAGCGGGCATCATTTCCGGACAAAAGAGATTTTTATTTCGTTCTTCCGTCAGGTAGTTTCGCAAACATAATTCGGGTTTTGGTAAATTTTCCGTGGAGGTTAACAATATAAAATAGAGATATAGCTTTTATCGGAATTTCAATATTTCCATGCGATACTATTAATTAGTATATCTGAAAATGATAATACTTGAAGTTGGCGAATATTTTGAGAATGCAACTTTTATAATAGAGAGCTTGCTTGGTGAGGAAATTCTGGATCCGCTCGCAGTCGTTCGATGCAACGCATAGGCTTTTGCGAAAATTGCTCGCAGAGAGATCGGGCAACTTTGGGATGACGACTGCCCTGGTCGCTGTTCCGCTGATCGCGGCAGGCGGCTTGGCGCTTGATGTCACCAATGCCATGCTCGTCAGGACGGAATTGCAAAACGCTGCGGATGCAGCCGCAGTCGGCGCAATCGCAGATTCATCCCCGGCAGTCGCGGCTGCCATGGCCATGACGAAGGACGGCACCGTCACGATCGGTCAGGATGATGCCAACAAGCTCTTCTTCGGCCAAACATCCAGCGATCTTCAGGCCATATCAGTCAACGTCAGCGCTGCGGTGACGCGCACCGGCAATATCGTCTCTTCGACGGTCAATTTTTCTACGAACGTGCCGACTACGCTCAGTCAGGTCATCGGCAAGACATCCATTTCCGTCAGCGGTTCGGCATCCGCGCAGTATCAGACGGCGAATTTCATGGATTTCTACATGTTGCTGGACAATACGCCTTCCATGGGTATTGGCGCTACCCTGGGCGATATTCAAAAGATGGTGACAAACACGCCGGATAGCTGCGCCTTTGCGTGCCATATTCAAAATTCAACGAACGATTATTACAATCTTGCGAAGAATGTACTGAAGATCAATACGCGTATCGACGTCGTTCGTCAGGCGACGCAGTCTCTGACCGATACTGCCGTGAGGAACCGAGTAACATCCGATCAATACAGAATGGCCGTCTATACGTTCGGTCCTGACGCCACGCAAATTGGCTTGACCAATGTATCGCCGCTCTTATCCGATATGGCGCAGGTCAGCAAAGCCACCAGTGCGGTAGACCTGATGGCTGTTCCCAAACAAGGCTATAACAACGACCAGGATACGAGTTTCGATACGATGCTGACGCAGCTCGCGCCGATCATCGGCAACGGCGGCAGCGGTAAAACCGGTTCCGATCGTCAGAAGGTTCTTTTTCTTGTCACTGACGGCGTCGGCGACAGCAACAAGCCCACCACCTGCACCAAGCCAACCACGAACGGGCGTTGCCAGGAGCCGCTCGCCACTGCCTTCTGCCAGCCGCTGAAGAATCAGAACATCAAGATCGCCATCCTCTACACGACCTATTTTCCCCTGCCGACCAACGGCTGGTACAATCAATGGATCGCGCCCTTCCAATCGCAGATCGGGACCAATCTGCAGAACTGCGCCTCGCCTGGCCTCTACTTCGAAGTCAGCCCGACACAGGGCATTTCCGACGCCATGAACGCCCTGTTCCTGAAAGTCATTCGCACACCACGCATTACGAGCTGACGACAGGGACCGCGATCGCCTGGGACATAAGAACGATCTAGGCCAGGGTAAGCGATTTGATCAGGCCCACGATCTTTTGACGTGTCCTTGCATCCTTGATCTTTGCAAAGGCGCGGTTGAGTTCGACGCCCTCTTCGGATGAAAGGAACCTGACGAGGTCGTTCTTGAGCGCGTGCGCCTCATGCGTCGAAGCATGGCCGTCCGATGTCGGATTGTCAAAGAAATGCGAGATCGGAACGCCGAGGCTCTCCGCCACGCGTTGAAGGCGACTTGCGCCGACGCGGTTGGTGCCTTTCTCATATTTCTGCACTTGCTGGAACGTCAGATCCAGCTTTTCGGCCAATGCCGATTGGCTCATGCCTAGCAGGCGGCGTTGCGCGCGGATGCGCTTGCCAACTTCTACATCGATGGGACTGGGGAGTTTTCCTTTAGGGCTGTCTTGCACTGGTTCCTCATGTCTTGACCGTGAAACCGCCCATCAAACCTGGGGAGCCGATGGATGGAGGCCGCGAAACTTCTTAATCGGATTCTTGGCGAGCCTTCCGTTTATGACTGCCGGGTGTCATCAAAAACGGCAACGTCAATTCACCTCGATAGAGGCAGAACCATCCGTTTGGTGCGCATTCGGTACAATATCTGCGCAATCTGGCTATTCCCTGGAAGGCTGAGGCTGAAAAGCGCTCCCGCCTAACGAGCGGGCGACTCGCGGCCGATCTGCCGCACCGTGTCGATGAAGGCCCGGAGCTTTGGCGCCAGCTCGGCGCGACGCGGGAAGTAAAGGAAAAGGCCGGCCTCGGTGACGGCATAGTCGCTCAAAAGCTGAACAAGCCTGCCGGATCCGATTTCCGGCTGCACCAGCGGTTCGAAGACATAGGCCAGCCCCACGCCGGCCAATGCCAGTTCGATTGCCGAATGCGATTCCGTGACGATGGCCTGGCCGCTCACCGCAACCGCTACATCCTGCCCGTTCTCGATGAATTCCCATTGATAGAGACCGCCGGAACGCATGAGGCGATAGCCAATGCAATTATGGTTGGAAAGATCGGAAAGCGTATTCGGGCGGCCGAAACGTGCGATGTAGCCGGGGGAGGCGACGATGACCGATCGGAAAGGCGGGGTGAGGCGCACGGCCACCATGTCCTGTGCAATCATTTCGCCGACGCGTATGCCGGCATCGAAACCCTCGGCGACAATGTCGGTCAGCCGCTCATCGGAGAAGACCTCGATCTCGACTTCCGGATAGCGCTCGGCCATGGCGGCTATCACGCAGGTGAGCGCAAGCGGCAGGCAAACGCGCGATGCATTGATGCGCAAGAGGCCGCTTGGCCTTCCCTTGACGGCCTTTATGCGCTCGATGCGCTCATGGATGTCCTGCAGCGCCGGGGTGATGGTGCCAATCAGGCTCCTGCCTGCCTCGGTCAACGCCACGCTGCGCGTCGTGCGGGCAAAAAGCGGCTGTCCGAGCCTTTCCTCCACCAGCCGCACTGCATGGCTGACGGCCGATGCGCTCATTCCCAGCTCACTGGCAGCTGCCGCGAATCCACCCCGGCGTGCAACCGCGGCGATAATAGGCAGATGTGGCAGCAGATCCCGGTCCATTCATGCATGATATCGCATAATGCATGCAAATTGAACGGCCTTATCGAATGACCAAAAAGCAGCGAAATTGGATGCATCACAAATTACAGCCCATTCATTCGATCATCGAACTCGGACTGGTGTCAAAGAGGAGCATACAGATGAGCATGGAGTTTTACACACTTGGCAACAGCGGCCTGAAAGTGACGCGGCTTGCCCTTGGCACCATGACGTTCGGCACGGAATGGGGCTGGGGTTCGAACAAGGCGGCGGCACGCGCCATCTTCAATGCCTATGTCGATGCCGGCGGCAATTTCTTCGATACGGCCGATGCCTATACGGGCGGCACGTCGGAAACGTGGCTTGGCGAATTCATCGCTGAACGGGGCTTGCGCGATGATGCGGTGATCGCAACCAAGTTCACCATGAACCTGACCGCCCGTACGCCGAACGCGGCCGGCAATGGCCGCAAGAACATACTTCGGGCCGTCGAAGGCTCGTTGAAGCGGCTCAATACGGATCACATCGATCTTTATCTCCTGCATTGCTGGGATCGCCTGACCCCGCCGGAGGAGGTGATGCGCACCTTCGACGATCTCGTTCGCTCCGGCAAGGTACTTCATGTCGGCCTGTCCGATGTGCCCGCCTGGTACGCCAGCCGTGCCCAGGCAGTTGCCGAGCATCGCGGCTATGAGCCGATTTCGGCGCTGCAGCTCGAATATTCACTGGCTGAGCGCAATATCGAGAACGAGTTCGTGCCGTTCGGCACACGCTATGGCGCGGGGATCATGGCCTGGAGCCCGCTGGCAAGCGGCCTCTTGAGCGGCAAATATCGCCCCAGCGGCGAGGGAGAGACGGCGGGCCGCCTCGAGACGGTCCGCGGCACCACCAATCCCGGTTTTCAAAAATTTACCGATCGCAACTGGGCCATCGTTGCCGAGTTGGAGAAGGTGGCGGCAGAACTTGGGCGCAGCATGGCGCAGGTGGCGGTCAACTGGGCGATGACTCAACCCGGAATAGCCTCCATCATCGTCGGCGCCACGAAGCTTGAGCAATTGAACGACAATCTTGGCGCCTTGGACTTCACGATACCGTTAGAGCTGCGCCGCCGTCTCGACGAGATCAGCGCCTTGCAGCCGAGCTTTCCCTATTCGTTCTTCGGGCCGGAGGTCCAAGGCGGCCTCACCGGCGGCCAGACGGTTGGAGGCAAGCCCGCCGATTACTATCCGGACCTGAATATCTCCGGCCAATTTGCCGGCGTCAGCTAACTCCCTGGCAATTGCCACCAGCGCGCCGGCATTCGCCGGCGTGTTGTCGTGAAATATTATCGGTGCCTTGTTTCCTCCGAGTTCTGCTGCTACAGACCCGCCATGGCTTCGAAAGAGCCAAGAAATCCGGTCGCAGCCCACCCGGTCAAAACAAGGGATCCTGTTTTATGAAGACTATCGTCATCTGCTCCGGCGGATTGGACTCCGTTTCGCTCGTCCATAAGGTCGCAGCCGAACACCAGCTTATCGGCCTCGTCTCCTTCGACTACGGCCAGCGGCATCGCAAGGAACTCGACTTTGCCGCTGCTTGCGCAGCACGCCTCGGCGTCCCTCACCAGATCATCGATATCAGCGGAATCGGCAGACATCTCACCGGATCGGCGCTGACCGATGACGTCAACGTGCCGGACGGGCATTATGCCGAAGAAACCATGAAGGCGACGGTCGTGCCGAACCGCAACGCGATCATGCTCGCGATCGCCTTCGGGCTCGCGGCCGCTCAGAAGGCGGATGCGGTTGCCGTTGCCGTTCATGGCGGCGACCATTTCATCTATCCGGATTGCCGTCCCGGTTTCATCGATGCATTTCAGCAGATGCAGAACCACGCACTCGATGGTTATGCAAACGTTTCCCTCTACGCACCCTATGTGACCATCTCGAAAGCGGATATCGTCATGGATGGCGCACGGCATCAAACACCCTTTGCCGAGACTTGGTCCTGTTACAAGGGCGGCGAACGCCATTGCGGCCGTTGCGGCACCTGCGTCGAGCGGCGCGAAGCCTTCCATATCGCCGGCATCGCGGATCCCACCGATTATGAAGACCCGGATTTCTGGGTATCGGCGACGTCGGGTTTCGTCGCGGCGGAGGTAAAGTGATGTTCCGCATCACCAAGGAGTTTCACTTCTCCGCCTCGCATCAGCTCTCGCATCTTCCTGACGACCATCAGTGCGCGCGCATGCATGGGCATAACTACATCGTCGTGGTGGAGCTTTCCGCCGCCGAGCTCGACGCAAACGGCTTTGTGCGCGACTATCATGAACTGCAGCCGCTGAAGCGCTATATCGACAGTGAATTCGATCATCGTCATCTCAACGACGTGCTCGGCCACGACCGCGTCACTTCGGAATATCTGGCCAAGCATTTCTACGACTGGTGCAAGTCCCGCTTGCCCGAGACATCGGCGGTGCGCGTCAGCGAGACGCCGAAGACCTGGGCGGAATACCGGCCATGAGCGAAGTGCGCATTCGCGTCAGCGAGATCTTCGGGCCGACGATCCAGGGCGAGGGTATTCTGATCGGCCTTCCGACGATCTTCGTGCGCACCGGCGGCTGCGACTACCGCTGTTCCTGGTGCGATACGCTGCACGCAGTCGATAGCGAGTATCGCGATCAGTGGCTGCCGATGTCGGTTGATGAGATCTGGTCGGACGTGACGCGGCTTTCCGGCGGCAAGCCGTTGACGATATCGCTTTCCGGCGGCAACCCCGCAATCCAACCCCTCGGCCCGCTGATCGCGCGTGGTCATGGCGAAGGCTATCGTTTCGCGTTGGAAACGCAGGGGAGCCTGGCGAAGGATTGGTTCGCGGAACTGGATGTGCTGGTGCTGAGCCCGAAGCCGCCGTCGAGCGGCATGGCAACGGATTGGGGCGCATTCGACGACTGTCTGCGCATGGCGGCTGGCAAGCCGCAGGTCGCGCTGAAGATCGTCGTGTTCGACGACGTCGATTACGCCTATGCGCGGGAGGCCGCATCGCGCTATCCTGAATTGCCGCTTTATCTGCAACCCGGCAATCACACGCCGCCACCGCCGGAAGCCGATGATGCTATCGTCGATATCGAGGGCATCGTCGAGCGCATGCGCTGGCTCGTGGACAAGGTCAGCAGCGACCGATGGTTCGAAGCGAGAGTGTTGCCGCAATTGCACGTGCTGATTTGGGGCAACAAGCGCGGCGTTTGAGCCGTTGGGCTTTGGCCATTCCTCACCCTTGAGCCTTGCAGCCTTAAGGGCCACAAGCTGCCATCACGACTTCTTGCCTTGAGCATCCTTGTCGTCGGCACCTGGCGACATTGGCCCGAGTTCGGCATCGAACAGCTTCGACAATGTTTTCAAGATTTGGTGAACGCCGGGGTGATCGCAGGTATAATATCTGAATTGCGCCTGACGGCGCACCTTTACGATACCGGAATGATGCAGTCGCGTCAGATGCTGGCTTAGCGCCGATTGCGATATTCCCAGCTTCTTGGCCAGGCTGTTCACATCCTCTTCCTGGCGTGAGAGATGAATGCAAACCTCGAGGCGTTTGGGATTGGAAAGCTGACTGAGAAGATCTGCATGATAGATGAGACGCTCATCTTCTGTGGTCTGATCTGAATACATGGCGCGGCCGATCGTTGATGTTTAAACTGCAGAGCCCCGGCACCGCGCGATGATAAACGCAAAAGTTGCAAAATTATGGCCTAAATTATTGCAAAAACGTTGCACCTTCGCGGAGCAAACGGACCTCCCATCCAGGCCGATCGCCACCGATCGACCTTTCTACAACCGACAACTAGGGTCCTGTTGCGGTTTGGGAATATGTTCCACCTTTCGTTTTGCAATTATTCTGTAACAAAAT
Organism: Martinezella tropici; assembly: GCF_003287875.1. GTDB lineage: Bacteria > Pseudomonadota > Alphaproteobacteria > Rhizobiales > Rhizobiaceae > Rhizobium > Rhizobium tropici_C. The sequence goes on along the minus strand of NZ_QMKK01000054.1, from coordinate 748,159 downwards.
CGAACGAACTGCCTTGTTTTTGTCCGTCTTTTGACATCGCGCTGCTAATTAAACTGTTTATCTTCTGCTTCAGCGAACAGGAGGTAACCATGACCCATAGGGACTTGACGATCGCCGAAGTTCTCAAAGATCCGCTGATCCGCCAGGTCATGCGCGCAGATCGCATATCCGTCTCCAGGATGGAAAACCTGCTTCATAATGCTGCCCGCAGGCAGGCGCTTGCCTTGTCGGCCAATCTTGCATCGGCCAACATTGCACCGATTGCGCACGTAGCCACGCCCTCCGTGCCGCGGATCGATTTGCGCTGATAGTATCGACTTGGTTTTGCCTGTTTCGAGCGTTCCCACTCTCGTTTTTCGCAACGCGTTGCGCCTGCCGTCAGAGCGCTCCGCTCCGATTGAGCGAGATCGCATAGACACTGGTTGTCGCCGTGATGAAGAGCTTGTGCCTGCCACGGCCGCCGAAGCATAGATTGGAGACGGTCTCCGGCACCAGGATCTTGCCCATAAGATGACCATCGGGCGCGATGCAATGCACACCATCGGCGGCTGAAGACCAGAGATTACCGTCGCTGTCGAGGCGCATGCCATCGGCGCAACCCGGTGAAATCGCGTGGAACACTTCGCCGCCGGACAACTGCCAGTTTTCGCCGACATTGAAGACGCGAATGTGCTGCGGGTCGTTGCCGTGCATGCGGCCGGTATCGGCAACATAGAGCTTTTTCTCGTCGGGGCTGAATGCCAGTCCATTCGGGCAATTGAAATCCGTCAGGACGGCGGTGACCGTGCCGGAGGGGTCGACACGATAGACATTGCAGGGCAGTTCCTGCTCGCTCCTATGACCTTCATAGTCCGTCGCAATGCCATAATGCGGATCGCTGAACCAGATGGCGCCGTCCGAGGCAACGATCACGTCATTCGGCGAGTTCAGCCGCTTGCCCTGATAGCTGTCCGCAATGACCGTGATCGATCCGTCATATTCGGTACGCGTCACCCGCCTGCCGCCATGCTCGCAACTGACGAGCCGACCCTGCCGGTCGCGCGTATGACCATTCGAAAAATTCGAAGGCTCGCGAAAGATGCTGACGCCGACGCCCGGTACCCAGCGCATGATGCGATTATTGGGAATGTCGGAAAAGAGCAGGCAATTCAGATCCCCGAACCAGACAGGCCCTTCCAACCAGTCGAACCCGGTGGCGATCTGCTTGACGGGGGCGTTGCCGAGGATGAATTTCCCGAAGGCCGGATCGATGATCTCGAAGAACGACATTGTGACAATACCTCCCATAAGGTTACATCTGGAGACCGATGTGTTATCGATAACATACTAAATTGAGTCCGCAAGCGGGAGGATAGTTGCATGAGCCATATTCTGACGTCGAGTGTCTTGAGCGACGAAGGCGTAATGACACTGTTGACGGCGGCCATCGCCGCTGCCACCGAGATGGGGCAACCACAATGTATCGTTATCGTCGATCAGTCCGGCGTGACGCTGGGCTCGTTCCGCATGAATGGTTCACGCTTCCAGTCGCGGAAAAGTGCCGCGGCCAAGGCGCAGACCGCCGCCTCCATCGGTGCGCCAAGCCATTCCTTGCCGGAGCATGCCAGTGTGCCGCTGGCGATTGCCACGCATGGCGGGATGACGGGCCTGCGCGGCGGCTTGCCGATCCGCGTTTCAGGCGTGCTTGTCGGCGGCATCGGCGTCGGATCGGGTTCCAGCGAACAGGACGAGCAGGTGGCACGCGCTGCCCTCAAGGCAATCGGCGCCGATCTCGATTAACAGGATGACGCCTCCCTCGGATCTCGCCGATCCAAGGGAGGTCGCACAATCGCAAACGATCACGCGAAGACGATCTGCGCCTTCATCGCCTTGCTTCGATCCGAGGCGATCTCGAAGGCGCTGATCGCCTCGGCAAGCGGCACGGTATGCGTGATGAGCGGCCGCACATCGATAAGACGCTTGCGCATCAGATCGACGCCGACCACAAACTCCTCATGGAAGCGAAAGGAGCCACGCAGCTCCAATTCCTTGGCGGTAATCGCCATCATCGGCAGGCTCATATCGCCGCCGAGACCGAGCTGCACGATGATGCCGCGCGGGCGAAGCGCTGCAATACCGCCGACCAGTGCGGCAGCGGCTCCCGAGCATTCGTACAGGACATCGAAGGTGCCCTTGTCGGCGGAATATGCGGCTAGAGCTTCCGGCTCATTCTTCGTATTGATGATCCTGTCGGCGCCTGCCTGCTTGGCAAGCGATAGGGTGAAATCGGAAAGATCGGTGGCCACGATCTCGCCAGCACCCGCCCGGCGCGCGGCAAGGATCGACAGGACGCCGATCGGGCCGCAGCCGGTGACGAGAACGCGCTTGCCGAGCATCTCGCCCGCGCGTCGCGTGGCATGGAGCGTGACGGCCAGCGGCTCCGCCATCGCCGCTTCGCCCGGCGTCAGGCCATCGGCCGGCACGCATTGGATGGCGTCGGCGACGAGCGTCTCGCGAAATGCGCCCTGGATATGCGGGAAGGGCATGGCGCTGCCATAAAAGCGCATGTTGAGGCATTGGTTGGGCAATCCCTCCAGGCAGTAGCGGCAGGTTCGGCACGGGCGGGAAGGGGAGACGGCAACGAGCTGTCCGACCTCAAGGCCCTGCACGCCGGAGCCGAGAGCGATGACGGTGGCGCTGACTTCGTGGCCGAGGATCATCGGCTCCTTCAGGCGCACGGTGCCGAAGCCGCCGTGATGATAGTAATGCAGGTCGCTGCCGCAGACGCCGCCGGTTGCGAGCTTCAGCTTCACTTCTCCCGCGCCTGGTTCTTCCTCCGGACGATCCTCGATCCGCACGTCCTTGGCGGCGTGAGCGACGATGGCTTTCATCTTTTCCTCCTCAAAGAACGGGTGTCGGCAGAGCCTGGCCGGCGAAGTGGGCTGCCAGATTGTCACGCAGCAGCTGCCCCATCGCCTTGCGCGTCTCCACGGTGCCGGAGGCATGGTGGGGCTGCAGCAGCACGTTGTTCAGCGCCAGGAAACGCGGATTGAGCTTCGGCTCGCCTTCGAAGACGTCGAGCGCGGCCGATCCGAGCTTGCCGGCCTCTAACGCGTCGAGCAGCGCTTCTTCGTCTATATTGGAGGCTCGGGAAATGTTGATCAACATGCCTTCCGGGCCGAGCGCCTCGATCACCTCACGGCCGACGATGTGCCGGGTCGCTGCCGAGGCGGCGAGCGTGACGAACAGAAAATCCGATTGCTTCGCGAGCTCGACCGGATCGGCCACGAAGGTCATGTCGGATGCATAAGGTTTGGCCTCGACGTCGGAATAGGCGATCTGCATGTCGAAACCCTTCAGGCGCTTGGCGACTTCGAAGCCGATGCGGCCGAGGCCGAGCACACCAGCACGCCTACCCCAGACGCGCCGCTTGAGGGGGTAGAGCCCCTTTTGTGCCCAGCTGCCATCGCGCACCCAGGTTTCGGCACCAATCATGCCGCGCGACAGGCAGAGCATCATGGCAATCCCCAGATCCGCGACATCATTGGTCAGGACGTCGGGTGTGTTGGTGACGCGAATGCCGCGCTCGCGGCAGGCCTGCAGGTCGACGGCATCGAAGCCCACGCCATAGACCGAAATGACCTCAAGATTCGGACAGGCTTCGATCATCGCCCGGTTGGCGCCGAGTTCCCCGCGTGTGGCAATGCCCCTGATCGATGGTCCGACGTCGGCAAGCAGTTTCGCCTTGTCGCCGGCCTCGAAATAGCGATGAACCTGAAATGCCGCATCGAGCGGTTCTTGATCCCATTGCGGATAGGGGCCAATCTGCAGAATTGACGGCTTGTCCATCTTTCATGTCCTCCCTTGACATCGAATGTTATCGATAACATAAACGGGGAAGGCAATCATTGTCGAGATAAAAAACGGAGGAAACGATGTCTCTTGGCCTCTTCGATCTGAAAGGGCGGCGTGCCCTGGTCACGGGCTCTTCCCAAGGCATCGGGCTTGCGCTGGCGAAAGGATTGGCGGCAGCAGGCGCCGAACCGGTTCTCAACGGCCGCGACAAGGAGAAGCTCGCCAAGGCGGCCGAAAACTTCGAGGGCAAGGTGTATCAGCTGGCATTCGATGCCACCGATCATGAGGCCGCGCGGCAGGCTATCAATGCCTTCGAAGCGGAGACGGGCGCGATCGATATCCTCGTCAACAATGCCGGCATGCAGTTTCGCACGCCGCTCGAGGATTTTCCCGCTGACGCTTTCGAGCGGCTTTTGCGGACGAACATCTCCAGCGTCTTCAATGTCGGCCAGGCGGTCGCCCGTCATATGATCAAGCGCGGCGCCGGAAAGATCATCAACATCGCGAGCGTGCAGACGGCGCTGGCGCGGCCCTCGATTGCGCCGTACACCGCAACCAAGGGCGCCGTCGGCAATCTGACGAAGGGCATGGCGACGGATTGGGCGAAGTACGGGCTGCAATGCAACGCCATCGCGCCCGGCTATTTCGACACGCCGTTGAACGCAGCTCTCGTTGCCGACGCCGATTTCTCGGCATGGCTTGAAAAGCGCACGCCTGCCGGCCGCTGGGGCCGCGTCGAAGAATTGGTCGGCGCCTGTATCTTCCTTGCTTCCGATGCGTCCTCCTTCGTCAATGGTCATGTGCTTTATGTCGACGGCGGCATCACAGCTTCGCTCTGATGGCGCTTTGCCGCGCCGCTTCGTCATCATGGGCGTCAGCGGCTGCGGCAAGTCGTCGGTCGGCTCGGCGCTGGCGGCACGCCTTGGAGGCATCTATGTCGATGGCGATGATCTTCATCCATCGGCCAATGTCGCCAAGATGAGCGCCGGCATTCCGTTGACCGACGCCGATCGTTGGCCTTGGCTCGACAAGGTCGGTCAATACCTGGCTTTGACGCAGGATACGGCATTGATCGGATGTTCGGCGCTGAAGCGCATTTATCGCGATCGGATCCGCGAGGTCGTCGCCGCGCCGGTTTCCTTCATTCATCTCGCCGGAACGAGGGAAACCATCCTGAAACGCATGCAGGCAAGGCAGGATCACTTCATGCCGTCGGCCTTGCTCGACAGTCAATTTGCCGCGCTCGAGCCGCCGGGCGCCGACGAGCAGGCGATCACGGTCGATATCGATCAGCCGCTGGATCAAGTCGTGGCGGCCATCTTAATTGCATTGGAGGAGGATCAATCATGAGCAGCAAGGTGGCGCTGATCGGCGCCGGTGCAATGGGCGGCGCGATCGGCGCCCGCCTGGCGGAAACCGGCAATCGGCTGACGGTTTTCGATCTCGACAAGGATAAGGTCGCGGCTCTGACCGCAAAAGGCGCCACGGCAGCCACCAGCGCAGCCGCGGCGGCAGCCGTTTCCGATTTCGTCGTCCTCAGCCTCAATTCGCCGAAGATCATCCATGCCGCGGTATTCGGGCCCGAAGGCGTTGCCGCAGGTGCAAGAGCAGGCACGCTGATCATCGATATGTCGTCGATCGATCCCGATGCAACAAAGGCTCTTGCTGCAGAGGCTGCGGAAAAGGGATTGCGATGGGTGGACAGCCCGCTGTCCGGTGGAGCGCCGAAGGCCCTGATCGGACAATTGACGCTGATGGCCGGAGGCAGCGAGCGGGATGTCGCGGATGCGCATCAAGTCCTGCGCCATGTGGCCTCGAACTACACGCATATGGGTCCCGTCGGTGCGGGCCAGACGACGAAGCTCATCAATCAGGTTCTTTGTGCGTTGAATTTCCTTGCGGTCGCCGAAGCGACGCAACTGGCGCTCGATGCCGGCGTCGATGCCGCGAAAATCCCGCAGGCGCTGAAGGGTGGCAGGGCCGACAGCGCCATCCTTCAGGAATATATGCCGCGCTACGTCAGCAAGGATTATCGCCGCACCGGCCGCATCGACAATATGGTCAAGGATCTGAACGGTGCTCAGGATCTCGCGCGCAGGACCAATACCGCCATGCCACTGACGGCGGTGTGTGCCGAGATACACCGCATGCTGACGGCTTCCGGGCTTGGCGGTGAGGATCAGGCGGCACTGATGGAATTCTTCAAGGGGCCGAACAAGGAGATCGCCGGATGATTACCCGATACGCATTATTCGAAGGCAAGATCAGGGAAGGGGAGGCGGAGGCGTTTCGAACGGCCGTCATGGAAACCATCCTGCCGAAGTGGAAACAGTTTCCCGGCGCTCTCGATGTGCGGGTTACCTTTGCCGAGGCACGCGATGAAGGCGCTCCGGAATTCCCGATGATCTTGGCCGTGAACTATCCGGATATGGCTGCCGTGGAGAAAGCTCTTGCAAGCCCGGTACGCACCGAGGCACGTGCGGCGACGGAAGCGGTTCTCTCGCGCTTTTTCGAAGGGCGCATTCATCATCATGTGACGCTCGCCCATGAGTTCGAGCTTTAGACTCTCATCACAGGACGCTTTCCGATGCGCGGCACCGGTGGTGACGTGTGCGCATGGCGGGGTAGCTGAAAGCGCCTCTTGCTATTCTGGGAAGAGGCATATTACTCTGATGGTAACGATAACATAGGCCATTGATGAGTAACGATCGCAAAACGCCGACCATGGCAGACATAGCCCGCGTCATGGGAGTTTCTCCCATGACGGTGTCGCGTGCCTTCAAGGCCGATAGCCTGGTCAGTCCGGAGACGCGCGAGGCGATCCTGAAAACGGCGGAGGAGCTGGGCTATGTCTTCGACAGCACAGCGTCCAACCTGCGTTCGCAAAAGTCCGGCTTCGTCGCCGTTACCATTCCTTCCATCAACAATGCCAACTTCGCAGATACGGTCGGCGGCCTCTCGGACACCTTGTCCAAGCGCGACATGCAGATCCTGCTTGGTTATACGAACTACGATGTCGAAGAGGAGGAGCGGCTGATCGAGCAGCTGCTGCGCCGCAAGCCGCAGGCGATCGTCGTGACCGGCGGTACGCATACGCAACGAGCGCGTAAACTTCTGCAGACTATTGCGATCCCCGTGATAGAGACCTGGGATGTCCCGACCGATCCGATCGGCCACTATGTCGGCTTTTCCAATAGGGCCGTCATGCGCGATATGGTCGATCATTTCGTCGCGCTCGGCTGTCGCCGCATCGCCTTCATCGGTGGTGATGTCCAGCGGGATTCGCGCGGCAGCGAACGCAGGCTCGGTTTCATTGCGGCGATGCAGGCGCATGGGCTCGACGCCACGAGATTGATCGCAGCCGGATCGCCGCCGATCTCTATGCGGGAAGGCGCCAATGCCATGGCGAAGCTGATCGAGCTTTATCCGGATACGGAAGCGGTCGTCTGCGTCTCGGATCTTGCCGCCTATGGTGCGCTGACCGAATGCCGGCGGCTCGGGATTCCGGTGCCTGAGCGCTTTTCCATCGGCGGTTTCGGCAATTATGAAATCGGCGAAGTCTGTGTGCCGACATTGACGACGATCAACGCCTTCGCGCGTGAAATCGGCGAGCGGACGGCAGCGTTGATCCTCGATATTCTTGATGGCAATCAAGGCGCTGATGTCAGGATCTCACCCGAACTGATTGCGCGCGACAGCAGCCGATAGAAATTAGCCTTTTTCTGAATGACATGGCGCGGCCCGTAGACCGCGCCACATCTTTTGGCCGGGATCACTTACCCCAGATTTTCTTGTATTGGTCCTTGTAGCCGTTATCCGGATCGAAGGTGTTCTTCGGGCCACCATCGGACTGGATATTGTCTGCCGTCACGACATGCAGCGGCGAGAGATAGCCGGACCATTTTTCGCCGGCGAAGGCACGATTGAGTTCATCGACCAATTGCCAGCCCTGGAGATTAAGAGGTTCGGCAACCGTGACCTTCTGGAATTGACCGGCGCGGATGCGCTCATAGGCCGATTGCGAGCCGTCACCGGCTGCGACATTGATCGGCGCATCGGTGCCGCTTTTGCCGGCGGAAGCAAGCGAAGGACCCATGAAATCGAAATAAAGGTCGTTGATCGCAAGCGAATGCGTCCAGCTGTCACCGTATTTCTGAAGGAGGGACGTCGTGAGCTGCGGCATGCGCTGCGACGTCTCGGCAATCGGCGTATCGACATATTCGAGCACCTTGCCGCCAAGCCGCTCGATCTCCTGCTTCATCCTGTCCGCCTTGGCGATGGCGATCGCATAGGTGGAGTCGGTGAAGATGATGACGCCCGGCTTGCCTTTGGCATCGACGAAGGCCCAATCGGCGGCCGCCTTCGAGACTTCCATGGCGTCGGTGCTGACATTGGCAAAGAGGCCATTCTTGTCGTCGGGGCCGATGGTCGGGCCGGCATGCCAGGCGACCAGAGGGATCTTGGCAGCTTTTGCCTGTTCCAGCGCAGGGGCCTGTTCGACGGCATCGAAGCCATCGATGATGATGCCGGCGGGCTGCAGCGCTATAGCCTGACCGAAGGCGGCCGTTCGCCCGCCGATGGAACCCGCACCATCCAGAACCTTCACTTCCCAGCCGATCGCCTTCGCCGCTTCCTCGACACCGTTGCTGACGCCGAGAATACCGCCATTCTTGAGATCGCCCGCGAGCACGACGATCGTCTTGCCGGCCTGTGCCTTCGGACCTGTCGTGGGGCCGTCCCATTTGGTGACCGGGGTTGCGTATTTGTCGACGACGGCATTCGCATCCGCCAGCGGATCGGCATAGGCCTGGCCGGCGCATAGCACCAGCATCGCTGTCGTGGCCTGCAGGAATTGTCTACGATTCATGTCTTCTCCTCCCTTTGGACATTCGAACTTCAGATGATCTTCATTTCTCCGCCGGCTTGGCGGAAAGTTGCGGCGCCTGAGCCGGGGCCATGCGCCCTGCATGGCTGCGGCGGCGCTGGGCGTAACCGGCAATGCCGATCGCGACGAGCAGGGTGACGCCGTTGAACAGGGGCTCGACATAGAAGGAGCCACCGAATTGCTGGATGCCGGCAATGCCGACTGCCAGAATGATGACGCCGATCATCGTGCCCCAGACGTTGACGCGGCCGGGCTTGATGGTGGTCGATCCGAGGAATGCACCGACCAATGCAGGCAGCAGATATTCAAGCCCGACGCTCGCTTGGCCGATGCGCAGCTTGGAGGCAAGCAGAACACCGGCGATGGCTGCAAGCGTTCCCGAGGTGACGAAGGCGCCGATGACGAAGCGGCGGACGGGAATGCCGTTGAGCGCGGCCGCCTTCGGGTTGGCGCCGATCGCATAGATGTAGCGGCCGATCGGCAGGTATTCGAGGACGATCCACATGACGAAGGCAAGCGCCAGGACATAGATGCCGGTGATCGGCAGGCCAAAGACCATGGTGCCGTTCAGCGCATAAAACCCTTGCGGCAGCATGCCCACGACCTGCCGGCCGCCCGTATGCCAGAGCGCGATGGCGTAAAGGACCGTGCCGGTGCCGAGCGTTGCGATGAAGCTGTCGATCTTGGCGATCTCTACCAGCAGGCCATTCAGGAAGCCGGTCAGTGCGCCAAGTGCGATGACGATCAGGACGGCAACCGGCCAAGGCAGCCCGAACATCGTCTGAAGGCTGATCGCCAGCACATGCCAGAGGACGATGCCGTAGCCGATGGTCAGATCGATGCGGCCCGCCGCCATCGGGATCATTGCCGCCAGCGACAGGATGGCGATGATGGTCTTGTCCGAAATGATCGAACGCAGGTTGAGCATCGTCGGGAATGTCTGCGGCAGCAGAATGGAGAAAAGCAGGATCAGGAAGACTGTCAGGATGACGAGGCCATAGACGGGCAGCAGGCGCTGGATCTTCTGGCCGAGGCTCATGGCCGAAAGCTCGGCGCGGGTCGGCTCGAGCGCGTTGGATTCGACTGATTGCATGGTGTTCTCCTCCGGTTCAGGCCACTTCGGATGCAGATGCGGCGGCGATGACCGCCGGCGTTGTAAGGTCGGCACCGCTGAGTTCGCGCACGATCCTCCCGCGCGAAAACACCAGGGCACGATGGCAGATATGAGCGATTTCCTCGAAATCGGTGGAGACGACAAGAACGGCAAGGCCGGCCTCGACGGCCTCGGCGATCAGCCGATAGATGTCGGCCTTGGCGCCGACGTCGACGCCTGCGGTCGGATCCTCGGCGATCAGCAATTTGCGTCCGGTGGCCAGCCACCGTCCTACGACCACCTTCTGCTGATTGCCGCCGGATAGGGCTTCGATGGCAAGGCTCTGATCGTTAGGCCTGAGGCCGACACGGCTACCGAGAGAATAGGCGGCTTCGGCTTCGCGGCGCGGGGACAGGAACGAAAACAAACTGCGCCCCGAAGCGCCCGGATTGAGGAACGTGTTTTCGCGCAGGCTGAGCGACATGGCGACGGACTCTTCCGTCCGATCCCTGGCGATTAGCCCGATACCCGAAGCCATCGCGGCGACGGTGCTGGAAAGATCGGGTGCCGTCCCATTCAAGCGAACGCTGCCCTGCGATGGTTCGCAACCGAACAGCGCGCGTCCGATCAATTCCTGACCGGCGCCGCGCAGGCCGACGAGACCGAGCAATTCGCCCTGTCGGATATCGAAGGATACAGGACCTGCGCCGCGGCAGGTGAGCTCTTTTACGGAAACGATCGCGGGGCCGGCGCTTCTTTCTGCCTTGACGAACAGCTGGTCCGCCTTGCGCCCGACGATCATGCGGATGAGCTCATCCGGCGTCGTCTCGGAGACTGGCTTCTGGCCCACCAGCTGACCATCGCGCAGCACGGCAACCCGGTCGGCAATACGGAAGATCTCGTCGAGACGATGCGAGACATAGATCATCGCCACGCCGCGCTCTTTCAGCGGGCGGATGGCGGCAAAGAGCTTCTCGACCTCATCGGCGGGCAGGCTGGCCGTGGGTTCGTCAAGCACCAGCACGTCGGCTTCGACAGCGAGTGCGCGGGCGATTGCCACAAGCGACTTCTCGGTGCGCGTCAGCTCCTGGACGCGGGTCGACGGATCGAAATCGCAGCCGACGAGTTTTAGCGCTTCCGCGGTGCGCCGCTCGGTCGCCCGCCAGTCGATCAAGCGGCCGCGCAGAGAATAGCCCTGGGCGAGACCGACATTTTCGCCCACCGTCATCCATTCGATCAGTCCGAGATCCTGGTGGATGAAGGCGACCGGCTGGCGCTGGTTGGGTTGAGGCGGGCGATGATGATAGGGCCTGCCGCGAAACAGGATCTGCCCGCCATCCGGCTTGTAGATGCCAGCCAATGTCTTGATGAGCGTCGATTTGCCCGCGCCATTCTCTCCGAGAAGCGCGAGAATTTCGCCCCGCTGCAGGTCGAGAGATACGTTCGACAGCGCGCGCGTTCCGCCAAATTCCTTGGTGATATCGGAAAATTCGAGCAGCTTTCCGTTGTCCATCCTGCTCCTCCCAAAGCGTCGATGAAGGGAGGCTATGTTATCGATAACATTCCGTCAAGGCCTCCTGTTCCTGACCTCGTTACCGAGACGTTCCTTTAACATTGAAAGAATTAAACTCGGCACCGCATAAGTGATTTCTTTTATATGTGAACTAAAGAAACGAGATATCGCAATCATCTTATGAAATGACGATCATTCCCGCCAAACGTTCAAAGTACTAACTCCGGTTGTATGCCTTCAATTCGGACTAATATTTCTTAGGTAGTGCGTTCGGTTCATATCTCGTCTAAAATTATTTGCGGATAATATGAATAATGGGCCGCTGCCGCACGCTTTGAGAAATTCCAAGGGAATGCCTCTCATTGTGCGCATTTGAGGGAAATTTTTGACGTACGTTACTCAATCGGTATTCAAAATTGATAACGCCGATGCCGAAGAGATGACGGCGCATTATGCGAGGACCCTGTTTCCTGCCGTTGTCGAGCCACTTCAACGAGGCGCTTCGATTTCGGTGGAGGACCGGCATTATACGGTCGGCTCCAGTAGCGTATGGAACGGCAAATGCCACTCCGGAATGAGCGTGATGCTTTCGGGAGGTCCTGATGCCTATGGTTTTTATCTCCCAACCATGGGCAAAATGCTGATCGATGCAGGAGGGCGACAGCTGCTGTCGGAAGCAGGCAAGGGCCTGCTTGCAGATATGTCGTCGTTTGAAAAGCTGACACTGGAAGAGCGGCGCGGCCATATGGGCATGGCCTTCGAAAAATCGACAATGATCCGTCAGCTAAGCGAATTGCTGGACGCCCCCGTTCTCGACGACCTGGAAATGGGCGGCACCGTCGATCTCACGACGCAAAGAGGCGCGCAGATTGCGGCGCTCGGAAATTTGATCTGGCAAGATCTGACGGTCGATGATGCGGACCGCTCTTCCCCGGTGTTCAGCGAATGTCTGTTGCAGGCGATGATGATCGCGCTGCTGGAGGTGGTGCCGCATAACTATTCGGCGCAATTGCGCCGGCCGGTTTCGCCGGCGATGCCGAAACAGTTGAAGCGCGCGATCGAATATATGCATGCCAATGTCGGCGCCGATATCCGGATTGCCGAAATCGCGCGTGAGGCAGGAACGAGCGTGCGGTCGGTTCAGGCTGCCTTTCAGCAGTTCAAGAACATGACGCCCCTCGACTATCTGAGGATGATCCGTCTGCAGGGCGTTCGCAGAGCGCTGCTGGACTGCGGATCGACACGGCCTGTCGCCGGGATCGCGCGCGATTGGGGATTTTCCCATATGGGCCGCTTTGCGGCGCTCTATCATCGCGCCTTTGGAGAAATGCCATCCGAGACCGCGAGAAGGCTCCGAAACGGCGATAGATAGGATGACGCCTTCGAAGCCGCATCCGCAAGCAGCCTGCGTGGGCCATAGCGATTGCGCAAAAAAGTTGGTTGTAGGCGGGGAGAATCCGCCTAATCTTGAGATGCAGCGCAGCTCCAGGTGATATCGTTGGCGACGGAGTGAGACAGAGATGCATCCATCGAAAATCACCATCCTGTCCTGCAGCATGGATCCGGAAAGCCGCAGCCGCCGGATCGCTCGTCAAGCCGAGAAGCTGTTGCGGGAGAGGCGGTCCGAGGTCGAATTTATCGATCTTCAGGACATCGAGTTGCCGGTATTCGACAATTTGAACTGCTACGGGCATCCTTCATACGACAGGCTGTATCACGCAATTCGCGATGCGGATGGCGTGCTGCTGGCCGTACCCATTTACAATTGGTCGGTCGGCAGCGCTGCCAAGAGCCTGATCGAACTTACCGGCGCAACAGGTGCGGGCGGTCGAAAATCCGCCTGGTTCGACCAGATCGTCACGTTCGTCTGCTCCGGCGGGCTTCCTCACAGCTACATGGCTTACGGAAATCTGGCGATGTCGCTGATGCTCGATTTCAAATGCGTGATCAATCCCTACGTCGTTTATGCGACGGAGAGAGACTGGATCGATGGTGACAACCTGTCCGGCGCGCTTGCCGCAAGGCTGCGAAAGACGGTCGAGGTCAAGCTGGAACTCGCGTCGCGTCTCCGGGGGAGAGGTTATGCTTCAGATTGGGAGATCTAAGGCGACCGGAGTCAAAGGAAACTCGCTTCCCTATCGCAATCCCGGCGAATGCTGACCTCGAAAAGTTCTTCATTCCGATTCCTCTTTAGATTATTCTAGATACGTATTATGACATCTATATGTCGTATTATGATTATCGAAGATCAGAGGCTTGGCTGACCGGTCGGATCAGTTGGCGGCAACCGGATTGGGGATCTAAGAATGACGACGATGGGCCGGGGTCGACAAAGGCTGGCGCAACAGGTGATCGATCAACTGCGAGCGCAGATCGAAACGGGCAAATTGAAGGTGGGGGATCAATTGCCGACGGAACCACAGTTGGAGGCGGCGTTTGGTGTCAGCCGTACCGTCGTGCGCGAAGCGATTGCCGATCTGCGTGCCGCCGGGCTCGTCAAGCCGGTTCAAGGCAAGGGTGTCTTCGTTGCGGAACAGACGGCGCGCGGCGAATTGGCGCTGACGCCGGTGGAAATCAAAAGCATTCCGGAAACCCTTGAGTTGCTCGAGTTTCGCATGGCGGCAGAGGGGGAGGCGGCGGCGATTGCCGCTTATCGAAGAACTGCCGCGCAGGAAGCGGCGATCGCTGCGGCCAATCGCAAGATGGCAATGCTGATCGACCAAGGGCTGCCGACGGTCGAGGCGGATTATGAATTTCATATGGCCATAGCCGCCGCCACAAACAATCGATTCTATGTCGATGTTCTCAGGCATTTCGGTGCCCGCACGATCCCGAGGGGCCAGTTTCCGACGCTGCCGGAAGCCAATGATCGCGCTTATCTCGAGAAAGTTCATGCCGAACATGTCGAGATTCTGGCGGCTATTGCGGATCAGGATCCCGAACGCGCGCGCCAGGCGATGCGGTCGCATATGATGGCCAGTCAACGCCGCTATCGCTTCCTCGCCGATCAGCAACAGGAATAGGGCTCGACTCCATATATAACTCATATTATGTCATATGATATTGTGAGATCAAACGGAGACATTGCGGGTGTATGTAGGAACGCAGGTCGACGCGCGGGACGACGATGACTATCGGGTGTTTGCGCAATTAGGGATGAAGCACATTTGCGCCGATCCGCCGGGAAAGCCGGAGAGCTGGACGCTGTCCGACCTCGAACGTCATCGCGACAAGATGGAAAGCTTCGGATTGATTCTGGACATGATCCAGCTTCCGTTGCCGTCGCAGCCGATCGAAAAAGCGTCCTATCCCGATATCCTTCTCGCCGGGCCTGATCGCGATCGCCAGATAGACGCGGTCTGCAAGCTGATCGAGGATGTGGCCACGGCCGGCATTCCGGCAGCAAAATACAATTTAAATCTCATCGGTATTCCGCGCACACCGGAAGAACGGGGGCGTGGGGGCTCGATGAATGCGAGCTTCCGCTGGGACAAGGCGGATCATGACGCGGCGCCAGGTCTTGCGGGGGTTTTGTCGGAAGACGAAAACTGGGAGCGCATCGATTATTTCCTTGAGCGGGTTATCCCCGTAGCGGAAAGTAATCGCGTTCGTCTTGCCTGCCATCCGCATGATCCTTACACGCCACCGGGCTATCGCGGCGTCACGCGCGTACTCGGCTCCGTGGAGGGTTTGAAGAAATTTGTCCTCATGCGCGAAAGCCCCTATCACGGGCTGAACTTCTGCCAGGGATCGATCGGCGAGATGCTCGACAATCCGCGCGAGGAGATCGACGATATCATCCGCTGGTTCGGCAGCCGCGATAAAATCTTCAACGTCCATTTCCGCAATATCAGGGGCGGCAAGCTGTCCTTCATGGAGACCTTCCCCGACGAGGGCGACATGGACATGGTCCGCTCCGCCAAGGTCTATAAGGAGGTCGGGTATCGGTACATGCTGATGCCGGATCATGTCCCGACGATCAGCGGCCGTGATCCGACCGGCGTCGCCTTCGCCTTTTGCTATGGCTATATCGCGGCGCTCGTTCAGGCGCTCGAGCAGGCCTGAACCTTGTTGCCAGTTGAACGAAGACAGGATTCCACGATGAACCCGATTGAGCTGAAAAAGGCAGTTGGCAGCGGCCTGCTGTCGTTCCCGGTCACGCATTTCGATCAGAACCTGACATTCGACGAAGCGAAGTATCGCAGCCATATCGAGTGGCTGGCTGGATTCGACGCCGCAGCACTCTTCGCAGCCGGCGGAACGGGCGAGTTCTTTTCCTTGAACCCCTCGGAAATCCCGCAGGTCGTGCGCGCAGCCAAAGCGTCGGCCGGCAAGACGCCGATCATCTCGGGGGCGGGTTACGGAACGTCGCTTGCCATTGAAATCGCCAAGGCCGCGGAAAAGGCCGGCGCCGACGGCCTCTTGCTTCTGCCGCCATACCTCATGCTTTCCGAGCAGGCAGGCCTGATCGCCCATGTAAAGGCGGTCTGCCAGTCCGTCGGCATCGGTGTCATCGTCTACAATCGCGACAATGCGGTGCTCAGCGCCGATAGTTTGGCTCGGCTTGCCGACGAATGCCCCAACCTTATCGGCTACAAGGATGGGATCGGCGATGTCGACAAGGTGATTGAGATCACCACGACCCTCAAGGATCGTCTGGTCTACGTCGGCGGCATGCCGACACATGAGGTCTACGCCCAAGCCTATTTCGCGGCCGGTGTCACGACCTATTCTTCCGCGGTCTTCAATTTCGTTCCGGCTCTGGCGCAGCGCTTCTATGCCGCACTGCGCGTCGGAGATCAGGCAACGGTCGACCATATTCTCCGGAGCTTCTTCTTCCCGCTCGTAACCCTGCGCAACCGTAAGAAGGGTTATGCCGTCTCCATCATCAAGGCGGGCCTGCGTATCGTCGGCAAGGATCCCGGCCCGGTCAGGCCACCGTTGACGGATCTGACGCCGGAGGAAATGGCTGTGCTAGAAAAGATCGTCGCCTCAGCGGAGTGACGGTGGCCAGGACTTGAGCGATGGTTTGCGATAACGAGGATCCGTATTGGAGGGAGGAGACGCGTGACGGAGACATCCTTTGGACTTACCGCATCGGCGCTGGCAATGACGTCCATGCTTTCAAGTGCCGGCAACCCTTCTGCAAGGACATTCGTTTACGTTTCGGCAGCGACGGCCGGAGCGATCGACACTTACAGCATGGACGCGAAAACCGGGTCGCTTAAGCGAGTGTCGAGCTTCGATGCGGGCAAGATGGTCATGCCGATGACCGTCAGCGCCGATAAGAAACACCTCTATGCTGTCATCCGTTCGCAGCCATATCGCGTGCTGACGCTGGCGATCGATCCTGCCACCGGCAAACTCAGCCAGGAAGCCGTCGCCGCCTTGCCCGACAGCATGCCTTATGTCTCCACCGACCCGTCGGGCCGTTTACTGTTCACCGCGTCTTATGGCGGCAACAAGATCGCCGTACTGCCGATCGGCAGGGATGGGCTCGTGACCGATGGTATCAGGCAGATGATCCTGACCGGCCGCAACGCGCACTCCATCGTAAGCGACCGTACCGGCAGATATGTCTTTGCAACCAATCTCGGCTCCGATGTCGTGCTGCAATTCGTGCTCAATCCGGAGACCGGCATGCTGGAGGCGAACGATCCGCCCGAGATCGCGACAAAGCCGGGCTTCGGTCCGCGCCACATCATCGTCTCGCCGGATAACAAATCCGTCTACGTTCTGACCGAATTGACGGGCCACGTTATCCACTATGCTCTCGATACGGCCAAAGGCACGTTGAGCGAGGTCGAAAGCGTGAAATCCGTTCCTGATGATGCCGGGCTTTTTCCGGGCATTGCCCCGCCGGCCCCGGCAGCGTTCAACGCAACCGCGCCGGTTGCGGTTCAGGCCGATGACGGCAAGCCGAAGGTATGGGCTGCCGATATCGGTATCACGCCGAACGGAAAGTTCCTCTATACGACCGAGCGAACCACCAGCAGGATCGCGCTCTTCCAAGTGGCCGCAGGCGAGGGGAAGTTGACCTATGTCACGAATTACCCCACCGAGCGGCAGCCGCGCGGCATTCGCATCGATCCATCGGGCCGCTTCCTTGTCGCCTCCGGCGAGAAATCCGACAGGCTGTCGGTCTATGCCATCGATCAGGCAAGCGGCGTGCTCACGCCGGTCGGTCGATATCCGGTCAATGCTGGCGCCAACTGGATCGAGATCGTGACGTTGCCCTGAAGCGCAGCCCTATGCTGTAAATGCCAAGCGTCAGCTTCGTTATTCGGCCTTGGCGATCATCCCGGCAAGCAGGCTTTCCACCTCGGAAGAGGGAAGGGGCCGGGCAAACAGATAGCCCTGGAGAAGCTCGCATCCGGCCCCTTCGAGGAAGCGGGCCTGTTCTTCGGTCTCCACGCCTTCGGCCACGACTTCCAGTTCGAGGGTTCGGCCGAGCGACACGATGGCGGAGGTAATTGCCATATCGCCGGGCTTGGCCGGAATATCGGCAATGAACGACCTGTCGATCTTCAATCGGGACAGCGGAAAACGCCGGAGGGTGCTCAGGCTTGAATATCCGGTACCGAAATCGTCGATTGCGAGACTGACGCCCAGCGCCTTCAGTTCAAGCATGCGCTCTATCGCTCCCTCGACGTCGCGCATGATCAGGCTCTCCGTCAGTTCGAGCTCGAGCCATTGCGGATCGAGACCTGCCGCCTGCAGCGCCGACGCAACCTGGCTTGTCAGCGAGCTCTCCAGAAATTGCCGGGCCGACACATTAACACCGATACGCAGATCCGGCAGGCCGCGATCCCGCCATGCTCTGGCCTGCTGGCAGGCTTTGCGCAAAACGATTTCACCGAGCGGGACGATGAGCCCCGTTTCCTCGGCGAGCGGAATAAAAGCATCGGGAAGCAAGAAGCCCTCGGAAGGATGCTGCCACCGCACCAGCGCTTCGACGCCGATCACCCTGCCGCTGCGGATCTCCTTTTGCGGCTGGTAATGCAGCACGAATTCATCCCGTTCCACTGCGCGCCGCAGCTCTTCGATGCGGATCAGCTTGTTGCGGGCATCTTCCGCCATGGCCGGCGTGAACAGTCGAATGGAATTGCGTCCGGCTTCCTTGGCGCGATAGAGCGCCATATCGGCGCTTGCAAACAGGTCCGAGGCGGTCTCGCCATGCTCCATGGCGCATGCCACACCGATGCTGCAGCCGACGCGGATTTCGACACCGTCGATCGTCAGCGGCTTGGATATGTCCTTGAGAATGGCGGTGAGCCTCTCGTATACAGTGTCGGAGGATTCCTCCAGGACGATGATGAATTCATCGCCGCCGATCCTCGCAACGATGCCGCGGCGGCCGACTTGGGTCGATATGCGCTGTGCAACCGCCATCAGCAATTCGTCTCCGGCTGCATGACCGAGTGTATCGTTCACCAGCTTGAAGTTATCCAGGTCGACAAAGGCAACCGCCAGCGGCTTTTGCTTGCGCGAGGCTTTTTCCAGAAGAGCGCTGAGCTTGCGGTCGAGCAGCATGCGATTGGGCAGGCCGGTGAGGGCATCGTGCTCGGCCAGATAGGCAATGTGGGCGATGTCCCGATGGCGATCGATAGCGATCCCAATCGTCTGCGCTATGCCGGCGAGGAATTCCATGAGCCCGGCTTCGTCGCCGTCGATCTTTTCCGTTATCAGCGCCCCATGTCTGCCGCCATCCCGCGAGAAGATCGGAAATTCCTGAATGTCGCCGGCCAAGGATTCAGGTTGCTCGCTATCGAGAACAAAGTCGATCTGCCGGCCGTCGAGCAGCCGCTCGAGGAGGGATCGCGCATCCTTCAGAAGCTCGTCAAGATCGACGCCCCGCGCCACATCCTGCAGGAGCTTCGTTTGTGCGCTCATCAGTTCTTCGGCGCGTTTGCGAGCGGAGATATCGCGTGAGGCTCCGACGACACCGATGATGTTGCCGTTTCTGTCCCGCAACGGCACGCGCGACATCATCAGCCAGCCTTCGCCCTTGAGGCGCCGCTCTTCCACGCCGAGATCGGCTTCGCCCGTTTCCATGACCTGACGCTCGACTTCCTCGATCTTATGCGCGTCGGCCATCGGATGAATTTCGGCGTCCGTGAGGCCGATCAGTTCAGTGACATGTGTAAAGCCATTGTTGAGAACGATGGCCTGATTGGCAAAAAGGAAACGGCCGTCTCTATCCTTGGCGTAGATATAGTCGGGCACGTAATTGATCATCGCTTCGAGCCATTCGTAACGCTCGGTGAGCGATAGATGCTGAGCCTGGAGCAATTCAAGCAGCTCACGGACATGCCGGTCATCATCGTTCGCATCTGTATTCGCCGACTTCGACGATCTACCCGGCCGCTGTGTCATCAATGTTCTCTCACGTGGTGAACGGACAATAGAGGCAAGCAGTTATGTAACCATGAAAACGGATGGCCATTTTGGCCGTCATAAACGAAAGCGTAAAGGCATATTTATCGAAGTTTTAACCAGAAGAATCTCGTCAGCTGAGCATTCATGCGGCGGTGAAACATTGCCCGATCGAAGCCGTCCGGATCCGCGCTCAAGAGGGGCGGATTGGGAGGCGTCGCGCTGCATGGTGGGAGAAAATCACAATGCCAAGCAAGGGCCATAGCTTGGCGCTTGATGATCTAGCTAGAATTTCGTTCTTGTTGCCGCGCCGGATGCCGATCTTATTCAGCTTGACGTGTGTCGGTTCCTTGCGGAGCAGGGACGAAAGCCGCTAAAGCCGAGGCGGAGGAAATACAGGATTCGCAAGGATGAAAGACATGAACGTTCGCAAGGCTGCGGCGAATGGCAATCTCGTGCTTGCCGGCATGCTTCTGATGCTCATCGGCGATTTCATGTTTTCGCTGAACGATGCCATGGGCAAGTGGTTGGTTGCGAGTTTCTCCGTCGGGCAGATTCTGGTCATCCGCTCGTTCGGCTCGTTTATCGTCCTGGCACCCATGATTGCACGGCAGGGCAGCGACGCGCTCTTTCGCCTCGAGCAACCGCCGCTGCAGCTCTTGCGGGTGGCTATGACAACGCTCGATGTCGGCCTTTTCTACGCCGCCGTCGCCTATCTGCCGCTTGCCGATGTCATGACTTTCTATATGGCCGGTCCCATCTATGTCGCCGCCATCTCGCATTTCTTCCTGGATGAGAAGATCGGCTGGCGGCGCTGGCTGGCCGTTTTCGCCGGCTTCCTCGGGGTATTGATTGCCCTCAGACCTTCGGCGGCCATGTTTTCCTGGCCATCGCTTTTCGGCCTCGGCGGCAGTCTCGCATTCGCGATGACGCTTGTGCTCGGGCGGCGACTGCGGCAGACGAGCGATGCCACGCTCGTCGCCTGGCAGACGGTTGGCGCCCTTGCGGCCGGTCTGACGCTCAGCATCGGCAATTGGCGCGCGGCATCGGCACTCGATTTCGGCGCCATGCTGGCGCTCGGAGTCGTTGCCGGCAGCGCACACTTGATGATTACACGATCGTTGAAGCTTGCTCCGGCTTCGCTGCTGGCCCCGCTGCAGTACAGTCTTCTCCTTTGGGCGATCATACTGGGCTTTGTTTTCTTCGGCGATATTCCGGATGCTCAGATCATCATTGGATCTGTCGTCATCGTGCTCGCCGGGCTCTTCATTTTCCATCGGAAGAATCTGGTCGACACGATCCCGAAGGACGCGATAGCGCGGGATGGGCACTGAGGCCGATACGTCTCGCCATCTTGGTGATGTCTCAGCCATATGGCAGCGCGCCTGCCTCGGAAAGGCGCCGCAGGGATTTGTAGGGATCTGCCAGACAGAGGAGAGGGGAGGCTGGATCCAGCCACTAGGATTCGTGTCCATCCCCCGTTACGATAAACCGCGCGTCAACAAATCCGTGGCAGCCTATGGAAGCCAACGACTGGAACGGGGAATATGAGCCTGCTGTCGTCCCTGATGAGAAGAGTGCGGAGCCACCCCGATGTACCAGGCATCGATCGCCTCGATCCGTCATACGATGTGCACCATCTGAAAAAGGTTTTCGACCGCTGTTCCAAGGCCGCCAGGATCGGAGTGTGGGAGTGCAGCCTTCCGGATGAACGGCTCTCCTGGACGGACATGGTCTACGAACTGTTCGATCTTCAACCGGGAACACCCCTGGTCCGCGATGACATCGTCGCGCTCTATTCGCCGGATGCAGCCAGGGAGCTTGCGCGGCTTCGAAATGCAGCCATCGAACAGCGCGGCAGCTTCTCACTCGATGCCGAGATCGTCACCTGCAAAGGCAATCGACGCTGGATCAGGATCACGGCGACGGTCGAATGCGAGGATGACATTCCCGTCCGCATCTTTGGCCTGAAGCAGGACGTCACGGCAGAAGTCATGATGCTGCACGAGATTCGCCGCCGGGCAGACTTTGATCACCTGACCGGACTGCCTAACAGGTTCAGGTTTCATGAACGCCTCGACATGCTTTGCGGATTGGGATCGGCCACCAACACAGCTCTTCTGCTGATAGATCTCGATGGGTTTAAGCGCGTCAACGATACTCTGGGCCACCGAATGGGAGATACTTGCCTGGTAGAGGCAGCAAGGCGTCTGACCGGCGCAGCCGAGCACGCCGATCTGGTGGCAAGAATCGGAGGCGACGAGTTCGCCGTAATCTATACCGGAGCCTCCGTGGGGGATGTCGAGCATGCTGCCAGCCGTATTGCGCAGGAAATGCTGTGGGACGCTCGTGACGGAATCATCCTCGGCGCGTCCGTCGGTATCGCTTGGGCAGTGCCGGGAACGACGCCGGCCTCGCTCTACGAGGAGGCCGATAAGGCCATGTATCGGGCCAAGACCCAGGGTCGGGCTCGCCTTGTCCCTCAATGCTCAGCCATGGACGAGCCGCGGCCATTCAAATCCGCTGGATGACCTCAAGGCGTGTTCGGACACTTGGTATTCGCCTTTTGCAAGGGAGGCACGCGATTCTGGTGGTTCATTAGGCAGCGCTGATCACCTAAATTCCTGCCTTCCAAAACAAAGGACCAAGATGTCTGAACATTCACGACCGCTTGAATCGACAAGGCACTGCGTATCTGACCGCAAGACGAAAGGGACAAGCACTTATATAGCCGTAGCAATCATCGCTGTTCTCACATCCGCGATTTCAGCCCGACATGAAGCTCCCGCGCCATCGCAGAAACCCGTTGCGACATTGCTTCACGACGTCAACTGATCTGCCGGGACTTTGCCGCATATCGACATCGCCAGCGGTTGTGAATTATTGCTTGGACAATCTGTGATTGTATAACAGATAACATACATTATGGAACTGAACTTCCTGCCGCCGGATATCGACAGTCCATGCGCAAAGCATCTATAAAGCTTCAATAATCGGCTTACCGATCAACGCTGTCTGCACTCACCAGAAGCTTGTCGATCCGGCGACCGTCGAGGTCCACCACCTCGAAATGCCATCCGTCTTTTGCGAAGCTTTCGCCAACGTCTGGAAGATGGCGCAGTTCCTGCAGCACGAAGCCTGCGACGGTCTGATAGTCGCGATCGCCCTCGATCTTGAAATCCATGAAATCGGCGAATTCATCGATGGGCATCCATCCGGACACGAGATAGCTGCCATCATGACGGCGGACGATGGCCTGTTCGCCGCCGGCATCGGCTTCTTCCCGCACTGCTCCGAGAATGGCTTCGAGAATATCGCGCGAGGTAATGACGCCTTCGAAGTGGCCATATTCGTCGTAGACCAGTACCATGTGCGACGATGAGCCGCGCAGCGCCTTGACAACGTCAAGCGCGCCGGAAAGATCCGAGACGATCGGCACCTGCTTCGCCAACGCCGGAATATCGGCAGCGCCACCGGAGGCCAGCGCATCGAAGAAGTCACGCGTCGTCAAAACGCCGACGATCTCGTCGGAACTGTCCTTTCGCAACGGCAGCCGCGCCTTTTCAGTGCGGCGAAGCTGCTCGCGGATCTCATCGAAACTGTCTTCTATATCGATGACCTCTACATCGCGGCGCGGCGTCATCAGCGCCCTGGCAGTTCGGTCGGCCAATCGCATGACGCCCGAGATCATCGCCTGTTCTTCCGTCGCGATGACGCCGGCGCTCTGCGCTTCGGCCAGAACCGTCTTGATTTCTTCGTCGCTGACGCCGTCCGCGGCTTTGCCGGACTGACCGAGCGCGCGAAGGACCAGCCTCCCCGACATGTCGAGAAGCCAGACGAGCGGTGCTGCCGCACGAGAAAGGAACACCATGGCCGGGGCAACCTTGCTGGCAACGGCTTCAGGCGCCCGAAGTGCCACCTGCTTGGGCACCAGTTCTCCGATGATCAGTGATAGGTAGGTGATGGCGACGACAACGGAACCGACGCCGATGGTATCGGCAACCGCGGTCGATAGGCCCTGCGCGGCAAGCCATCCCGACAGCCGGGCGCCCAGGGTGGCGCCCGAAAAGGCGCCGGACAGGACACCGACGAGCGTAATGCCGATCTGTACCGTGGACAGAAAGCGGCCCGGCTCTTCGGAAAGCCTTATTGCCATTGCGGCGCCGCGGCTGCCTTGATCCGAAAGGACCTTAAGTCGGGCGGGCCGTGACGATACGATCGCCAGTTCCGACATGGCAAGCACGCCGTTGAGGAGGGTGAGAACGACAACGATCGAAATTTCAAGAAGCAAAGGCGGCCCTTTTTGGTTTCTTCGGAAAGATAGGTACCAGCGGCCGCGAAAGCCAGCATCCGATAGACATGATTTCCATTGCCACCTATCTTCGGCACTACCATCAAGAGCAATTCGCTGACCCTAGCGCATGGCCGGCAGGATATCCGCAGCAAGCTCCTCCATGACATCGCCGGGCGGCCTGCCCTGTGCGATGAGGTTGAAGGCGACGTGATGAATGCCGGCTTCGCGCATTGCCGATAGCGTCTCGATCAGGCCCCGCCTGCCGGTTCTGCCGCCGAGATTGACCTCCTCATACGGCGCGTCGGATTTGTCGAGCAGATCCAAAACCATCGATTGGCCGAAGCCGCGGAAATCGGTAGCGACTTTTGTCTGAGCATTATGCCAGAGCCCCAGCCGGTCTTTCTGAACCGATAGCGGGCGGTAGTAGGTCATCCAGGCCGTTGCATGCCTGGCGATCCATTCGAGGGATTGCGACGATGAGCCCACAGCCACCATCGGAACGGACGCTTGCTGCAGGTGGGGCCTTATGGCGAATTCTTCCCGCGGGCGACCGTCGTCGTCGATTATCTGCTGATCCGGGCTGAGAGCGGCGGCGAGACGCTCCCAATGCGATTGGAAGAGCGTCTTGCGGTTTTCGATATCTTTTCCGAACACGCTGTATTCGGTCGGCCTGTCTCCGGAGCCGAGACCGAGGATGAATCGTCCTTTCGAGAGGGATGCCATCGAAAGGGCGGCCTTGGCGATATGGAGCGGATGGCGCAGAGGCAGCACGATCGCGCCCGTTGCCAGGGCGATCCTGGATGTGGAGGCCGCCAGCGCCCCGAGGAAAACCCATGGATCGGCGTGACCGATCGGATCGGGATAGCTTTCGCTGTTGAGGGGAACGTCCCTCACCCACAAGGCATCGAAACCCAATACGTCCGCTTGAACGGCAACACCGAGCTGATCATCGAACCGCACGTCGGTAAGGGTTCTTTTCTGCGCCGGCAGGACAATGCCGAATGAAAGCCGATCTGGATGAAAAACCACGTTACGCCTGGATCCTATTGCCTCTGGCATGGAGATAAGGCGACCTACCCTCGGGAAAAAGGGCTTACGTCGAGCTGCGTGGAGTGATGTGATGTTCGCCTGGCATAATCCGCCCGAGGAAGGGGATCATGCGGCTTGCAAATAGCATTTCCGATGAGAGGCTGTGCCGGCAACTCAGGGCCTGCCTGAAACAGATCGCTGTCGAACTCAGGTGAGCTTTCCCGTCAGATGCAGAGCGCCGCCCGAGCCGATATCCAGAGCGAGGCGGTCGTAGCTTTCGATGCTCGGATGCCGCGTGAGCAATGGCGCCCGATGGGTGGCGCTGATGACGAGCACGGAAGCGCCTGAGGCCTCCGCTGCCTCTATGCCGGCAGGTGCATCCTCAAAAACAAGACAATCTTCAATGGGTTGCCCCAATATCCTTGCAGCCAGAATGAAGCAATCCGGCGCCGGCTTGCCATTGTGCACATCCTCCCCGGCAATCAGAACCGGTGGGCGGGGAATACCGGCCGCCTCAAGGCGAACTCTAGCCAACTCCCGCGGCGCGGAAGTGACGATCGCCCAGCGATCCGATGGCAGGTTTTTCAGAAAGGCGATGGCGCCCGCGATCGGCTCCACGCCGGCGACATCATCGATTTCGGCTTGTGTGAGTACCCTCACTTCTTCGGCAGGGTCGATCCCCGACAGGTTGAGCCGGGTGATCGTCTCGATCGCCTTGCGGCCGTGAACGGTCGCCAGAAGACTGACGGCGTCGATGCCGCGTTTTTCCGCCCATGCGGTCCAGACCCGTTCGGCGACCGCAATCGAATTCAGGACGGTTCCGTCCATGTCGAACAGGAAGGCGCCAAAGGAGCGGCCGTCGAAAGACATCAGGATCGATCCTCGGCTTTCTGATTGGATGACAGACGATCAAGAATGGCCTGCGCGGTATTGGCGTCCGTCACCAGCGCATTGATCATTCCCGACCGTGCCGCGCCGATGATGCCGCTTGCCTTGCCGGGGGTCGCCGCGACCGCAATACAGAGCGGCACCTTGCGCAATTGTTCGGGCGAGGCTGCGATCATGCCCTCCTCTCCATCCCAATGCAGGATTTCGCCGGTCTCGGTAACATAGTGGCGCAGCACGTCTCCGGCCGCGTGGCTCAAGGCCTTTTCTCCCGGCAACGCCGTTTCGGAAGGGTTTGCCGCATGTGTCAGTCCCACACCGACAATTGCCGCATCCAGCCTGTCCCAAAGGGAGGTCACCTGCTGCACGGTAGGGTCGCCCAGAATTGCGTCCCGGAGTTCGGCCGAGGAAATGTAGGGCGCATGCAGGAAATGCGGCACGCCTCCCATCTGGGCTGCCGCCTGGCGGACGAATTCGTTGATCTGAAAGTGCGGGGCTGCCTGCTGCATGCCGCCATTCAGCGCGACCGTGACGATACCGGGCAATTGCGGCAGGCCCGCCAATGTCACCTCGCGTACCGCCCTTCCCCAACCGATGCCGAGCGTCGAGCCGGAGCGCAGACCCGCCTGCTGCAGAAGCGAGCCGACCGGTGCGGAAAGCGCGCTCAATACGTTTGACGACGGCGTATCGATTACCGCGGCCGCGCGCAGCTTCAGGCCCTCGATCAGCGCAGCGCTCAGATCCTCGGCGGGCGAGAGATCGATCACTTCGATCCGGACGATCCCGACCGCCCGAGCCCGCTGCAGCAATCGGGAAACCGTCGCCGTTGATAGGCCGAGCTTCCTGGCGATATCCACCTGCGACATGTCGGACTGGTAGTGCAGTTTGGCGACCGTATGCAGCAAAGCGCGATTTGCCGCAGCCTCCTGCGATTGAGATGAATTCAGGTTGAAATTCCTTTCTGCAATGTGTTACACATGCGGCACTTGAGGGAGTTATCGCTCAAAACAGCCGGTTTCGCAACGTTTATACCGCGCATGGGAGCCCTCAATTTCAAGAGCATGCCTCTCTCGGGGAGTGGTGAAGGCGTGCTCGGACGGGTGCCGTTTTTTCAGCGGCTGGAGGAAGGATCATATGACGAAATTGACGACAGCGGAGATGCGCGGCTACCAGCAGATTTGCGGCAGCGATGGTGCCATGATGGTGATTGCCTGCGACCAGCGCGGCGGCATGCGCAGTCTCCTGGCCAAGGATCCGGCGGAACAGGCGGCCATCTCCGACCAGGTGCTGGGGAACACCAAGGCCGATATAGCCCGCTTCCTGGCAAGCAAGGCGTCCTGCGTGTTGGTCGATCCGATCTGCGCCGTGCCGGCGCTGGTCGACGAACGCGTCCTCCAGCGCGATACCGCGCTGCTGATCGGGCTCGACGCTTCCGGTTGGGATACCTCGCCGGAAGGCTATCGTCTGTCGAAATTGGTCCCCGGCATTTCGGCGCGCCGCGTGCGCCAGTTGGGGGCAACCGGCGGTAAGATCATGGTCTACCTGCGTTCGGATCGGGAAGCGGCGAATGTCCATAACATCCGGATTCTGAAGCAGTGCATCGAAGACTTCGCTCATGAAGATCTTCTGCTTGTCGTCGAATTCCTGACGTACAAATTCGATGACGAAGACGAGGCCGATTATAGAGCGAAGCTGCCGTCTCTGATCGTCGGCGGCAGCAAGATTTGCCTCGATCTCGGCGCGAAAGTCTTGAAGATCCCCTATCCTGGATCATCGGAAGCTTGTGCCGAGGTCACGCGTCTTGCGGGCGACGTGCCGTGGGCGGTGCTGTCGGCCGGTGTCGACCACGCAACCTTCCTCACCCAGGTTGAGGATGCCATGCGCAACGGCGCTTCCGGCGTCATCGCCGGCCGGTCGCTTTGGAAGGACTGCATCTCGCTCGACCGCACGGTAACGAAGGATCGACTGGAGACGATCGCGGTGCCGAGGCTTCGTGAAATCCAGGCCGTCATCGCGACACACTTCAAACGGGTTGGATCGGACGATTCTGACCAGAGGCAACGCGCCAATGGTTGATATTGCCATCGGCGTCGATATTGGCGGCACGAATATTCGTGCTGCCCTCGTCTCTGCCCAGGGCGAAATTCTTGGCAAGCTGTCGGAACGAACCCCGACCGATCCGACGCTGGCATTGGAGCGCGTCATCGCGATGGCGCGTGCGCTCGATGTTCCCGAAGTCCTGGGGGTCGGCGTCGGCATACCCGGACGGGTCGATATCGCCAGCCGTGAAATCCTGTCGGGTGGTATTCTCAATCTTGCCGGCCTCGACTTCGTGCCGCGGCTCGAGGCGGGACTTGGAAAGCCCGTCGTCATCGAGAATGATTGCAGCATGGCGCTGATCGCCGAAATGCGGATCGGCGGCGCCAAGGGCTTTCAAAATGTTGCGATGTTGACAATCGGAACGGGCATCGGCGGCGCTGTCGCCCATGCCGGGCGCATTTATCACGGGCATAGGGCCGCCGGGCAGCTCGGTCACATCTGCGTATCTCAGGATGGCCCACCCTGCCCCTGCGGCAGGCGCGGCTGCGTCGAGACCTTCAGTTCCGGAACGGCATTGCGCCGTCATATCGCCGAAGCAGGATTGTCTGTCGCGACGATCGGGGAAATTTTCAGCATGGCAGCCGAGGGGAATGGCGCGGCGGTGCGCGTCTTGCGCCAATGGGCCAATCCTCTGCGGGCGGCGCTCGACAACATCGCGGCGACGATGGATCCCGAAATCATCCTGCTTGGTGGCGGGCTCGGCTGCGACGCTGCGCGTGCGCTTGCAGACCTGCCGGCGACAGCGCCCTGGTTCTGCCCGCCAATATTGCCGGCGAAACTTGCCGACGATGCCGGCGTCATCGGCGCTGGCCTGTCGATTTTTACTGCCGATCCGTCGTCACGAGGAAAGCGGGTCGTCCTGGTCAACGGCGTGCCGGCCTCCGGTAAAAGCCGCCTTGCCAAGGCTTTGTCCGATCGAACCGGTTGGCCGGTCCTGTCCCTCGACGGCATCAAGAATCCGTTCCTGCAGCATATCGGACCGGTCGATCGCGACTTTAACCGGACTTTGGGAAAGGCGAGCTATCAAGCGATCTGGTCCGTCGTCGCCGAGGCGCCGGCCGGTTCGACCTTCATCATCGATGCCTGGTTCGGTTTTCAGCCGAAAGCGCAGCTCGAAAACTATATCGGTGCTGCGAAAGTCGGGGATGTCGCCGAGCTTTGGTGCAAGGTGCCGGGATTGGTTGCGGGCGAGCGTTATGCCAGTCGGCTGCACGATCGGTTGCCGGGCCATCCGGGTGCCGAATATGTGCCCGAGCTGATGGTACTTGCCGATCGTGCCGAGCCGATGGGCTGCGGTGCCGTGATGACGATCGACCAGACCAAAGAGCCGGACATGGACGCGATCCTAGCCTGGGTTCGGCGCGTGTTCGACCGCGAATGATATCGGTCGCCGCCCGGATGGACGGCTCGGCTGCGGAATAATGATGAACGCCGTGCGACGCTATGTCTCCCGGCGGATGATGATATTGCGGCCACTATTGAATTACTTAATTATATCAATTGGATAAAAGAAATTCCTTGCAGAAAAAAATTACTTGACGCGTCGCGGTAACCCACTGATTATCGCTGTGCCGAACAGGGGAGGTTCGGCTTCAAGAGGAGGAAAATTATGGAGCGCCGCTCATTTCTGAAGGCCTCGGCCGTGGCATCGCTCGCGACGGGTGTTGCAGCTGTTGCCGGCACCGCCAGGGCTGCAGACAAGAAATTTACGATTGCCCTTATTCCGGGGCTGACGACGGATGCTTTTTACATCACCATGCGCAAGGGCGCCGAGGCCGCGGCCAAGGCCATCGGCGCGACGCTTGTGTTTCAAGGTGGCCCCGATTTCAATCCGGTGACGCAGGTTCCGGTTCTTGACGCGGTGATCGCCAAGAAGCCAGACGCGATCCTCATCGCCCCGACCGACAAGGATCAGCTGATCCAGCCGCTCAAGAAGGCGGCGGATGCCGGTATCCCGGTCATCACCGTCGATACCTTCATCGGCACCGGCGTCTACCAGACCGGCAAGGGCGATGCCGATTTTCCGCTGTCCTACATCGCTTCCGACAACCTGCTCGGCGGTGCGATTGCCGCACGCGCGCTGGCGAAAGCCGTCGGCGAAAAGGGCAAGGTCTACGTTTCCAACGTGAAGCCCGGCATCTCGACTACGGATCAGCGCGAGCAGGGCTTCAAGGAGGAAATGAAGAAATATCCGAACATCACCGTTCTGGAGACGCAGTATAACGACGACGACGCCAACAAGGCGGCATCGCAGTTGCAGGCGGTCTTTGCCCGCAACTCCGATCTCGATGGTGTCTTCGGGGCCAATCTATTCTCCGCCCTCGGTGCCGCAAACGGCGTGCAGCAGGCCGGTCAGACGGGCAAGATCCGTGTGGTCGCCTTCGATGCGCCGACGTCGATCGTCGACAACATCAACTCCGGCCTTGTCGATCTGGCGATTGCACAGCATCCGGCTGAAATCGGCTATTTCGGCGTGATGGCAGCCTACGCCCACCTGACCGGCAATTCGATCCCGACGGCGATCGGCACCGGCTTCACGGTCATCGACAAATCGAACGTCACCGACAAGAACGTCGCGAAGTTCATCTACTCCGATTGATCCGGAGCTAGTCTGTGCCTCGCCACAGGGCGAGGCACATCATCCAACGATGATAGAGCGAACGGCGCCGTGATCTTCGCGCCTTCAACGCTTCAGTTTGGACAGTCAATGACAATCGACAATGCAGAGGTCCGCAAGGCGGATCACCACGTGGCGCCGCAGGCGGACCACGGCGACCAGGCAAAAACCATCCTAAATCGCATCGCGCAATTGCGCGCGTGGCTGTTTCTTGCCGGACTTATCGTGACTTTCGAAATCTGGGCACGGATCGATTTCGGCGGCACGTTCATCGGCTCGAGCTTCAACTGGCAGTCCGTCGCGATCTTCGCCGTAGCGCCGCTGCTGCTGGCGATCGGACAGACCTTCGTTATCATTTCCGGCGGCATCGATCTGTCGACCGGCTTCATCATGGGGCTTGCTGCCGTCGTTGCGGCGCATATCGCCAATATCGCCGGGCTCTACATGCCTCTGCCGATAGCGATGGTATTCGGTATTCTCGTTGCCATGCTCGCCGCCGCGGTCCCCGGCTTCATCAACGGTCTGCTGATTTCCCGTCTCAAAGTTCCGCCGTTTATCGGCACGCTTGGCATGTTCGGCGTGGCCCGGGGCACGGCCTTCCTGATTGCCGGCGGCACCACCGTGCCGGTCAAGAATTCCTATTTCGCCGAGCTCGGCAACGGGCGGCTCTACGGCGTGCCCTATCTCGTCATCGTCACGCTGGTCTTCGTGGTGATCATGCATTACCTGCTGAGCCAGACCCGCTTCGGCCAGCATAATTATGCCATCGGCGCCAATGCGCAGGCCGCGCGCCGCGCCGGCATCGACATCAAGTCCCATCTGCTGCGGCTCTATATCCTCTCTGCTGTCTGCGCAGGCCTGGGTGGTGCGCTTTATGCAGCTCGTTTCACCGCAGGCGCTGCCCAGGCCGGCGAACCCCTGCTGCTCGATAGCGTGGCCGCCGTCGTCATCGGTGGCGCGAGCCTGTTCGGCGGGTCCGGCACGATCATCGGCACCATTGCCGGTGCTCTCGTCATCGCCGTCATCCAGTATGGCCTCGTCTTCATGAACGTGGAGCCGTTCTGGCAGTTCATTGCCGTCGGCATCGTCATCATCATTTCGGTGCTCATCGACCAGGCACAGCGCCGGTTCAGCGGAGCGAAACAGGATGAATAGTGCAACTCCCCTCCTCGAGGTCCGCAATCTCTCGCGCTATTTCGGCGCGGTGCGTGCCCTCGACAATTGCTCCATGGTCGTTCGGCCCGGCGAAGTCGTGGCACTTGCCGGCGATAATGGTGCGGGCAAGACGACGATGATCAAGGCGATCTCCGGCGTCTACCCGCCGACTGCGGGCGAGATCCTGATCGAAGGCAAGCCGGTCACCTTCTCATCGCCGCAGGATGCGCGCGAGAAAGGCATCGAGACGATCTACCAGGATCTGGCGCTTGCCGACAATCTGACGATCGGCTCCAACATCTTCCTTGGGCGCGAACCGATGAAGAAGCTTTTTGGTTTCCTACCGGTTCTCGATCGGAAGGCCATGGCAGAAGCGGCGCGCAAGACCATGGCGGAGCTCGATTTCCATGTGAAGCGGCTCGATGCGCCGGTCAGCAACTTCTCCGGCGGTCAGCGTCAGGCGGTCGCGATCGGACGTGCGGTTTACTGGAATGCCCGCATTCTGGTCATGGACGAACCGACGGCCGCACTCGGTGTGCCCGAACAGCGCAAGGTCGTGGCCCTGATCAAATCGCTGAAGGCGCAGGGGCGCGGCGTCATCTTCATCTCGCATAATCTGCAGGATATTTTCGCGGTTTCCGACCGCATCGTCGTCTTGCGGCGCGGGATCGTGGCCGGCGAACGCAACATCGCCGACACCAATCACGAGGAAGTCGTCCGGCTCATGATCGGCGGCTAACTCGTCACCGAACCAAGCTTCGTTCAAAACAAGGTGATAGCGATGATGTGTCATCGCTATCACCTTGCTTGCGTAGGGGACCTTTGGCTTGATCGCTCGGCGCTGCTTGAGCTTTTCCGCGCGCCCAATATTGCCTCGCAATGAGATAGCGGTGTTCGTCAATCCATATGGCTGTTGCTGGTCATGCGCCGTGCTATGCGTGATGTCTATCTAATTCGATGACCAATATAGACTGGAAGAGCGTTCTGGCGAAGATTGCGGGAAACCGAGCGCACGTCTTGGAGGCAGGCAGGAATGAGCAAGACGGACAATATCGTATCCTTCACCGGAGCACCCCCGACGGTGAGCGATATTGCTGCAATCGCGCGACGCAACGCCAGGATCGCGATTTCTCAGGACGTCGAAGACAAGATCGCCGCCGCCCGCGCTATCGTTGAACGCTACCTGGCGGCCGACCGGCCTGTTTATGGTTTGACGACAGCGTTAGGCGCGGGCGTTGATACTCGCCTCGCCACGGATGACCTCATCGCCTTCCAATTGCGCGTGCCGCAGGCTCGTGCCGTAGGAGTTGGGTCGGCGCTTCCGCGCGAAGCCGTGAGGGCGATGATGGCCGCTCGCATTGCCGGCATGGCGGCTGGCGGCTCCGGCGTGTCGCTTCCGGTTTTCGCCGGCCTCGTTGAGGCGCTCAATGCGGGCTTTCATCCGGTCGTGCCATCGCTCGGTTCGATCGGTGCTGCCGATCTTGCGCCTCTGGCGCATATGGCACGAGCCTTGTTGGGCGATGGCGAGGCAGAAGTGGATGGCACGATCGTGCCGGCATTGGACGCTCTGTTGAAGGCTGGCCTGAAACCTCTGCCGATCGCGCCGAAGGACGGCCATGTCCTTGTCGTCGCCAACAGCCTGTCGGTCGGCAAGGCCTGCCTCTGCATCGAGGATATCGAGCGGCTGTTTGATTGGTCGCTTGCGGCTGTTGCCCTGAACTTCGAGGCTTTCCGGGCGAACGTCTCTGCCTTCGACGACCGGGCACTGGCGGCCAGGCCGGCCTTCGGCCAGCGCGAGACGGCGGCGAGACTGCGGGAGCTGCTTTCCGGAAGTTCTCTTTTGATCGAAGGTGCGGCGCGGCGTCTGCAGGATCCTTTGAGCTATCGCTGTGCTCCCCAGGTATGGGGCGCCCTCCTCCATGCGATCGGCGATGCGCGCGCCGCGACCGAGATCGAACTCGCAAGCTCCGGCGACAATCCTGTCGTGCTGGCCGACGAAGGGCTTATCCTGTCGCATGGCAATTTCGACATGACAGCCTTCGTTCTGGCCTGGGAGCGGCTCGGCCAGGCCATCGCCCATTGTGCGGCAGGGGCCGCCTATCGAACCATGAAGATCATGTCACCAGGCATGTCGGAACTGCCGCGGTTCCTGACGCCGCTTGGGCAGAGCAGAACGGGTTTTGCCACCGTGCAGAAAACGGTCTCGGCGCTCGAAGCCGAGATACGCCATCTGGCTATTCCGGTGTCGCTCACGCCGATCCCGGTTGCAGACGGTGTCGAGGATCAGGCATCGATGGCGCCGAGTGTCCTGACGAAGATAGAAGCCATGATCGAACGGCTGCGCTATCTCGTGGCCATCGAGCTTGTCGCATCCGCCCAGGGCGTTGATCTGCGCGGCATCGTGAGCGAGCTTGGCGGCGGGACGTTGCGCGCCTATCGCAAGGTGCGCGAACTGGTTCCTCCGCTGGAGGAGGATCGTGCGCAGGGGCCGGATTTTCAGAAGTTGTCGGAGTTCATTAAGAGCGCCGATGTGATGGAAACAGCTTCCTGATCGATATGGCGGCAAGGCGGTCCATGCCCGTTGCCTTGCTTTTCGCAGGTCGCCCATGCGGCTTGGATCATTCGTTAGACCGGCATGG
Source organism: Martinezella tropici (assembly GCF_003287875.1). Lineage (GTDB taxonomy): Bacteria > Pseudomonadota > Alphaproteobacteria > Rhizobiales > Rhizobiaceae > Rhizobium > Rhizobium tropici_C. The sequence continues at coordinate 713,739 of NZ_QMKK01000054.1, read as the reverse complement.
CCGGTGCAAGGCCTGGAGAACGGTAATGCAGGAAATCTGGATCGACTATCTCAATGCCATCGACGCCAAGGCGCTGGCGCTTTCCAACGATGAAATTCTTGACGCCGTGACCAGTGCGCTCAATGCGCAAGGGCGCGGCGAGACCGTCATCGAGCCTCGCGTTCATCTCGTGCCCGAGAGTTCCGACAAGGGGCATTTCAACGTGCTGCGCGGTTATGTGAAGCCGCTCGGCTATGCCGGCGTCAAGGTGGTCGGCGATTTCGTCGACAATTACAAGCAGGGCCTGCCCTCGGAAATGGCGGTCCTCAATCTGTTCGATCCGCACACCGGCATGCCGCGAGCCATCATCGATGCGACCGCGATCACCGACATGCGCACGGGCGCCGTCACCGCCATTGGCGCGCGCCATCTTGCCCGCAAGGACAGCAGGATTCTCGGCCATATCGGCGCGCGGGGCACCTCTTATTGGAACGTGCGGCTGCTCGATCACATCTTCGATTTCGACGAGATCCGCGTGCATTCGCGCCGTCCGGAAAGCCGCGATGCCTTCGCCGCACGGCTGGAAAAGGATCTCGGTAAGAAGATCATCGTGACGGACAATTGGGAGGATTGTCTGAAAGGCGCCGATATCATGATCGAGGCGAGCCGCCTGCCGGAGCCGACGCCGCTCTTCAAGACTGCTTGGGTCAAGAAAGGCGCTTTCGTCGTGCCTTATGGCACGATGAGCGCGCTCGAATTCGACCTGACCGATATCATGGACAAGGTCGTGGTCGATGACTGGGGGCAATGCGGCCCTGGTCGCCCCTTCGGCGCGCTGCGCCGTCATGTCGACGAGGGCAAAGTGACAGCCGACACGCTGCATGCGGAGATCGGCCAGATCGTTTGCGGCGCCAAGCCGGGCCGCGAAAGCGATGACGAGACCATTCTTTTCTGGCATCGCGGGCTCAGCACGACCGATGTCGCGCTTGGCGCGGCGATGGTCGAAAAAGCAAAGCGCATGAATCTCGGCCAACGCCTTCGATTTGCGTGACGAGCATGACGATGTCTCTCACCCCTGCCCCCGTCATTGCCTGCTCGCGAATGTACAATCTGAGCCCGAAAATATCGGAGCTTTGGGACCGCCTCTTTCATTGGCTGGCGGATCGATCTGATGTCAGGCTCGAGGTCATCGCCCACGCCGCACCGGCGCCGCTTTCCGAGCTATGGGCGCGCCCGGATATGGGCGCCGTCTTCATGTGCGGCTTTCCGTTCTCCAGGCTTGCGAAAGCGGAGCGTCCGCTGCCGCTTGTAGCGCCTGTTTCGCTGGCGGATTGGGCAAACGGCCAGCCGGTCTATGCCAGTCACGTCGTCGCCGCGCGCGACAGGCCGTTTGCAGGGGCCGATCTTGTGACCGCGCGCTGGGGCTGGACGGTGCGGGACTCGCAGTCGGGCTACAATGCGCCACGCGAATTCTTTACGGCACTTGCCGGCGGACGGCCGGCGAGCGAGACTTTCGGTCCGCTCCTCAATCCGCGTGGCGTGATCGAGGCAATCCGCTCAGGCGTCGTCGATGTCGGCGCGATCGATGCCTATGCCTACCAGCTTCTGGAAATGCATGAGCCAGACATGATCGCATCGTTGCGGGTCATCGCCACGACAAAGCCCGCGCCCTTCCCTCTGCTGGTTGCCTCCCGACAACAAACGTCCGAAATCACTGCTGCGCTTCGTGCTGCTCTGCTCGGCGCACACCGGGACCCGGAAGGGCGCGATATCCTTGCGTCACTCGGCCTGGCTGCGTTCGTGGAACCGGATATTGCCGCGTATGAGCAGCTGCCTGCGCGAGCGCGCTCTGTCGATGAAGCTCTCGAGGCTTGGTAAAGTTCGAAGGAACTTCCGCCGCTTTTGCTGAGTCAGCAAAATGAAGCGGTCAAGAGGCGGCGCATTCCGTGCCGTTGGCTTGCCTCAACAATTTGCCGGCAGCGACGCGAAGGCATTCCTCGAACGCGGTCAGATCCAGAAAAAGCTGATCCGCCGCGACCTGGCGCGTTATGATGATGCCGTCACGTGCTGCAACGCCGCCGTCGAGCATCAGATTGTCGGCCATGTCGAAGTTTTCCAGCGCCATTCCGTCGGGACCGCGATGGCGTCCGTCCGGACCGAGACGAACGTCGCCATTGTAAAGTCCGCTCACACGCTCGAAATGGTTTTCGGTGCAGTTCGAAAAGGCGAATGCCGGGCAGCCGCGTGCGCACATGAAGCCGAGCTCGAAGGCTGTGCCGACATCCGCGGCGATACCGCGAAACGGCGTCAGGTTGGCGATGATGAGATCGGCGCTCGACATCAGCGTCTCGTTGATCGCGCTGATGGCAAGACCTCGCTCCCGGCGTGTCTCCGTCTCCGGCGCTACCAGATCACCGGGCGAAACGGGGATAAATCCGTAGCTGCGAGCCAATGCGATCTTGCGATCGAGGATTTCCCTTGCATTGGGAAGAAAGACTTCGGGGCCTGCCAGATATGCTCTCAATAGCTTTGCCTCTCGATATTGCACTGCGGGAATTGCGGAACCATATGAAGCCTATGGCCGATTCAAGCCTCTTCTGCCATAGCCTGAAACATAATCTACGAAATCGCGAAATAGAGGCGATTGCCGTTTCCCGGCCGCTGGCGAGGCGCGTATAGTCACGCTCAGTATCGAATGGCGTCGAAGGCCCATGGCAGCTAACGGAATTTGTGGGGTATAAGGAAATGCAATCTTCCATCGAGGCAATTGCCGAAGCACCATATGACGATCGCGGCAACTGGCCGACAAAGCAAAGCAAGATTCTCGATTGGCTGATGAACGATGTCCGCGACCAGCGTTTCATCGACAACATTCTCGTCGAACTCTGCGAAAAGATGCGCGCGGTTGGGATTCCGGTGGCAAGAGCGACCATGCATTTCCGGACGCTGCATCCGCAATGGCTCGGCGCGCGAATCCTCTGGCGCACCGGAATGAAGGAAGCCGATATCGCAACCTTCAGCTATGGGGTGGAGAACACGCCGCAGTTTCTGGCAAGTCCCATCAACGAGATTTTCAACGGCGCGGCCGAAGTTCGGCAGAATCTGGAGGTCTCCGGCAAGGATCAGCTGACCTATCCGCTGTACAAGGAAATGTATGACGAAGGGCTGACCGACTATATTGCCTGGCCGATCTACCACACGCTCGGCAAGCGGCACATTGCCACCTTCGCCTCGGATGCGCCCGGCGGCTTCACCGAGCAGCACATGACTTTCCTGAAGGATTTGCTGCCGGCCCTGACGATGGTGACCGAGATCCGGCTGAAGAACATCATGGCCCGCACGCTGTTGCGCACCTATGTCGGGCCGCATGCGAGCGAGAAGATCCTTGCGGGTGCGACGACGCGCGGCAGCGGCACCACGGTCGGCGCGGCCATTCTCATCTGCGACCTGAGAGATTTCACCACCATTTCCGATATGTGGCCACGGGACGACGTCATCGAGCTGCTCAACGGCTATTTCGATGCCATGGTCGAGCCGATTGAGAAGCATGGCGGTGAGATTCTCAAATTCATGGGTGATGGATTGCTCGCGATCTTTCCATTGAGCGATCCCAATGCATGTCACAATCTTCTTCTTGCCATCAGCGAGGCGCAGGCGGCCGTAGAAGCACTCAACGAAGAAAACCGCAAGCATGGCCGCGAAATACTGCGCTATGGCGTCGGGGTGCATGTCGGCGACGTCATGTACGGCAATATCGGCTCCCGCACCCGTCTCGATTTCACCGTCATCGGGCCGGCCGTCAACATTGCCTCGCGGCTGGAATCGTTGACCAAGGAGGTCAAGCGACCGGTACTGCTGTCGAAGGCATTCGTCGATATGGCCGCATGTCAGCGCGATATGGAAAGCCTCGGCTCCTTCCCTCTCAAGGGTCTCGGCGAACCGGTGGATGTCTACGCCTTCGCGGCAAGGGAGAAGCTGCCGCAATCGGGCTGATCAGCGAAGGCAAATCCGCTGGCCGGACGGCGATTTGATACGGCGCGACTCAGTCGGTTGCAAAACGTGAAATGGTCCGGGGGTGCCGCTGCGGATCCAGTTCCCTATATTGTGAAGTGGATCATGACGATAGCCGCCTTATTTTGGGGATCGTTCTGCGCGTACGTACGTTTAGTAAGGGTTGATTCTATCGGCTCGACCACGAGGGTGCCTGCCACCCATAATACTCTGACAAGGAGAAAACAGATGAGAAAAATTTTGACCCTGGCGTTTTCAGCAGCATCTTTGATCGTTGCAGGCGCGGCGGTGGCACGGGCGGCGGATATGCCGACGACCTATCGCGAAGAAGAACCCGATCAGCGCAACGGCGTGAAAATCGGCTATCTCGAATGCGAGATCGGCGGCGGTGTCGGCTATGTGCTCGGCTCGGCTAAGGAGGTGGATTGCACCTTCCATTCGACGGTCGGACGCGAGCGCATCGACCATTATACCGGTGCGATCAGGAAGATGGGTGTAGATCTCGGCTTTACGACCCGCAGCCGGCTTGTCTGGTTGGTCTTCGCGCCGACAGCCGGCTATCATCATGGTTCTCTGAGCGGCCTCTATCAGGGCGCTACCGTTGAAGCGACGGTCGGTGCCGGCGTCGGCACGAATATTCTCGTTGGCGGCACCTCCGGCTCGATCCATCTTCAAACCGTAAGCGTGACGGGTCAGCTCGGCTTGAACCTTGCTGCGACCGGTACGTCGGTTACGCTGACTTCGGCCGAGTAAGGCTTTCGGTCACAGTCGTATCGCGTGATATGGCCGCTCCCGCATGGTGCTGGAGCGGCCATTCTTTCATGCGGACGCCGCGCTAGCGCGGGGCCATAGCTAAAACAATTCCAGGAAAAGTGCGTAGCGGTTTTGCCTCCGCAATTGCGGAAAACAAGAGGACGGAGCCTTTTCGCGATTCGAAGAAAAGCGGAAATGCTCTATGCAAAACCGAGTGATTCATTGGAGCCAGGTTCATGACCGATACCGTCACCGATCGTTTTCTTCGTTACGTTGTCATCGATACGCAATCGGACCCGACCTCGAGCGCGCAGCCTTCCACCGAAAAGCAGAAAAATCTTGGCCGCGTCCTCGTCGATGAGTTGCTGGCGATCGGCCTTGCCGACGCACATCTCGACGAGCATGGCTATGTCTATGCGACCATTCCATCGAATGTCGATAAGCCTGTTCCCGTGATCTGCTTCTGCTCCCACATGGACACGGCGCCGGATTTCACCGGCACGAATGTCAAGCCGCAGGTCCTCAAGAACTACGACGGCGGCGATATCCGCCTGCCCGGCGATCCGCAACAGGTCATCCTTGTCGGCGAGCACCCTACTCTGCGCGACCAGGTCGGCAATGACATCATCACCTCGGATGGTACGACGCTGCTCGGCGCCGATGACAAGGCGGGCCTCGCCGAGATCGTGGCAGCCGCGCAATATCTCGTCGACAATCCGGATATCCGTCACGGCACCATCAAGCTTCTGTTCACGACCGATGAGGAGATCGGGCGCGGCGTCGACAAGGTCGATCTGAAGAAGCTGGGGGCACAATTCGCCTATACGGTCGACGGCGAAACGGCAGGCCACATAGAAGACGAGACTTTTTCGGCCGATAGCGTCGAGATCGTCATTCAGGGCGTTGCCATTCATCCGGGCTTCGCCAAAGGAAAGATGGAGAACGCCATCAAGATCGCCGGCGCGATCATCGACAGGCTGCCGAAAGACATTGCGCCTGAAACGACTGAGGGCCGCGAGGGTTTCATTCATCCCACCGGCGTCAGCGGTTCGATGGAGAAGGCAGCACTCGGTTTCATCATCCGCGATTTCGACGAGGCGGGTCTTGCGGTCAAGGAGAAGATGCTCGAGCAGATCGTCAAGGACGTGATGACCGCTTACCCCGGCTCCTCGCATACATTTACCGTCAGGCATCAATACCGCAACATGAAGGCGATCCTCGATCGCCATCCACAGATCGTCGAGAATGCCATCCAAGCCATAAGACGGGCCGGCATGACGCCGGTTCGTGGCAGCATTCGCGGCGGTACGGACGGTTCCAGGCTCTCGTTCATGGGCCTGCCCTGCGCCAACATATTTGCTGGCGGACACGCCTTCCATTCGCCGTTGGAATGGGTCAGCCGCCAGGATATGGAAAGAGCGGTGAAGACGCTCGTTGAATTGGCGAAGATCTGGGCGGAACGCGCCTAAGCGTTTCCAAGAACAGGTTTTTCCAATCTACCAATCTATGCGAGCGACGGTATCGAGCGCCTCGCGACCCCGTCGCAGCATTACGCTGGGCGCATCCACCGCCCTCGTCAATATATGGCGGGCACCGGCCAGCGGGTGAAAGCCAGCCCTCTCCTCCACTATCGGAGGCGGATCGTCGTCCCTGACCAGGGACGGCTTCGCCTCGGCATATTGCGGATATCCCGAAATCAACGGATCGCGTGTTTCGCATTGTGGCAGGCAACGATCGAAACGCTCGACGTCACCGGATGCCGCGACGCTCGTCTTAGCGGCATCGGTCCGCGAGGCAACCTTCTTTGCCGAAGCACTGCTTTTCGCAGCGGCGAGAGGCGATGGCTTTGGAATCGGCACCGACGTTACCGGTTGGGTAGGGCTCGCATCCACCACGACCTGCAACCCATTCGTTGCGACATGGTCCAGCAGCCCGCCGTTGCCGATCGTAATTCGACCGCTATCATCGATAATGCGCATGGCGCGTTCGGTCGGAGCCGTCTGAACAATCATGTAGAGAGCACCGACGACCGTGCCGCAAACGGCAAGTCTGGAACTCAGCCGCCGGGTCGTCTCGCTTTGGCCGTTCCACCATCTCGTAGGCTGCGTATCCATCGATCGCTCCTTAGGACAAGATCTCGCTTGCCCATTTTGACGGGAACTGTGGCGCAGCTTTTACCGAAACATGGCTAATTGCAGACCTTTTGCAAAAAAATGTTGATGGAGGTCCTGGTTCGGGAGGGATGACCGGCAAGTCACGGGCGCCTCTTTCTGAACTTTGATCCAGGCGAATCACTGACCTTTTCCCAAGAACATGATTCGCGGAGTATGAAGCTCGTATTTCCGTTGATGCTATCCGGTTTCGGTGGCCGTTCAATACATTTTTCGTTAACCATGTTTTTCAAAAATACAAATCATATTCCGGTAATTGTTCAATAAAATTAAACTATACTCGAGCGGTATTCTTTCGATACTGTAGCGATCTCGTTCGCCTTTTTCCTCCTCATTGCCAGCAAAGCAGATATGTGATTACTTTATTATATTCTGATGTTTTTGCAGGCTGTGTTGAGGGGGAATACGAATGCAGAGAGTGCTGTGCGGTGCTGTCCTTGCTGCCATCTCAATGATCGCAGCAGCACCGCCCACAATGGCTGCCACGGCGACGGCCAATATGACAGTCCGCATTACCATTCAGGCACAGTGCCTGATCCAGAGCGCCAACGATCTTGATTTCGGCACCAACGGCGTCATCGCGGCCAATATCGATCAGGCCACCACCATCGGCGTTCAGTGCACATCGGGGCAAACCTACAATATCGGCTTGAGTGCCGGCGCGGGCAGCGGAGCGACGACGGCTGTCCGTGTGATGACCGGGCCGAGCAACGCAACGATCAACTACGGCATTTATCGCGACGCTGCCCGCACGCAGACATGGGGCATAACCATAGGCACAGATACCGTCACGGGTACAGGCAACGGCGCGGTGCAGAACATAAACGTCTACGGCAGGGTGCCACCGCAAACCACACCGGCTGCCGGCGTCTATACGGATACTGTGGCGGTTACCGTCACCTACTGAAAACCCATCGATCGAGGAGGCTGTCATGCAACGCATGTTGCCATGCATTGCTGCGTCTATGCTTTTTTGCCTCAGTGCTGACGCCATCAACGCGGCTTCTCTGCGCGTCGCACCCACAAGTCTCGAACTCGTCGCGCCAGCCAGCGCAGCCGTTTTGAACCTCGGCAATGACGGCGATCATCCCATCAATGTTCAGATACGCGTTTTCAGATGGAGCCAGGCCGACGGGATAGAGCGCCTGGAACCGACGAGGGATGTTGTCGCCAGCCCTCCTTCGACGAGAATGAACCCCAACGGGCAGTATGTCGTCCGAGTGATCCGTACCAGCAAGGCGCCAGTCAGAGCCGAAGAGACCTATCGCGTCATCGTCGACGAATTGCCCGACGCGTCACGGGCACGGGCCGGCACGGTTACGCTCATCATGCGTCAATCCATTCCCGTCTTTTTCAAGCAAGCCGATGTAAAGGCGCCCGATGTCTCCTGGAGCGTCGCCCGTCAAGGCAGCGGTCTCTTTCTGGTCGGCAAGAACAATGGTGCCAGCCGCTTCCGTTTGTCGAACCTCACCCTGGCGCAAGGAGGGACGAAGATCAGCGGCCGCAACGGGCTGGTCGGATATGTGCTCGGCGGCGCGACGATGCAATGGCCGATCGGGGCTGCGAAGTCCCTTTCCGGCAGTACGGTAACGCTACATGGCCAGAGCGATCTTGGGCCGTTCGATGCAAAAGTCGCCGTTAATCAACGGTAGCGCCGGTGCCGTTCTCCTATGCATGTGTCTTTCGGTTTCGGTCCTGCGCGCTCAGGAAGTGCCCAATCTCCCGACGGCGATCGTGTCCGCAGACCAGCCGGCCGGCACGCGGGACATCTACCTGGAAGTATTCATCAACAATACCTCGATGAAGATGATCGGCAATTTCAAACAACGCCCGAATGGCTCGCTTGCGGCAACAGCCGAGGAACTCCGCGAGGTCGGCATAAAACCTCCATCCGATGCCGCCGACAATAGGCTCATTGAACTCGGCGCCCTGCCCGGCCTGTCGTATCAGGTCGACGAGGAAACTCAGCGGCTTTATGTCCAGACGACCGACAAGGGTCGTGCCCCGCACGTCATCGATGTCAAACGGCAGCAGGAAAGCACGATCCCAGCACCCCAGGCAGGCTACGGCGCTGTCCTCAACTATTCCCTCTATGCGAGCTCCAACAGCCTTTTCGAAGGCGATTCAAGCCTGTTCCAAGGCATATCCGGATCGTTCGATGCCCGTCTCTTCAGCCCCTACGGAACGCTCAGCCAATCCTTTCTGGCCGGCTACTCCAACGGCAGCCTCGACGGAATAACCCGCCTCAACACGACGTGGAGCTACTCCGACCCGAAGAACCTCGTTACCTATCGCGCCGGAGACGTAACGACCGGCGGTCTCTCGTGGACGCGGCCGGTCTATTTCGGCGGCATTCAATTCCAGCGCAATTTCGCGCTGCGTTCCGATCTGGTGACCGAGCCGTTGCCTGCGTTTGCGGGTAGCGCCGCCGTCCCTTCGACGCTCGACATCTACACGCAAAACGTCCGTACCTATTCAGGCGAAGTGCCTGCAGGGCCGTTCGAAGTGACCAATCTCCCCGTCTTTTCGGGCGGTGGACAAGCGACCGTGATCTTGCGCGACAGCCTCGGGCGGGAGACGACGCAGACCTTACCCTTCTATGCGTCCAATTGGCTTCTGCGCCACGGTCTGCTGGATTTTTCGGCGGAACTTGGCGTCCCCCGGCGAAACTTCGGCACGGAATCGGACGATTATGACGGCCGGATCATGGGAGTCGCCACGGCACGCTACGGATTGACCGACTGGCTGACGCTGGAGGGGCATTTCGAAGGTGGCACGGAGCTGTTGAATGGCGGTGTCGGAGCCGCCTTTCCTCTCGGCGCCTGGGGCGTGGCATCGATTGCCGGCGCGGGGAGCAAAAGCGGCTCCCGCACGGGGGCGCTTGTGAATGCCTCGTTTGAGCTGAGCTACGACAGGTGGGCGCTCTATGCGCGCATGCAGCGCGCCTTCGACGATTACGACGACATAGCATCCGTTTCCGCCAGGCCGACGGCCAGTACGGCCGGCGAATTCACGATATTCAGCGCCGGCGTGCCGCGCGCCATCGATCAGGTCACCCTCAGCGTGCCGGCGCCGCTGGACCTTTCCAGTCTCAACCTCTCTTATACGAGGCTTGAGAATTCGGACGGAAGCAAGAGCCGGATCGCAGGACTTTCGTATAGCCAGACGTTCAGGCGCGCGACGCTCTACGCCACCGCCTTCACCGACCTCGATGAACGAAGCAATTTCGGCATCTTCGCCGGCCTTTCCATTCCTTTCGGCGACAACATCACAGCGAACACGGGCATTCAAAGTGGACCGAATGGCCTTGACGTGGTTGCCGAGGTTTCCAAGCCGCTGCGGCAGGAGGACGGCAGCGTCGGCTGGCGGCTGCGTACCTCCGAAGGCGAGGATGCCAACCGGGAGGCTGCGATCGGCTATAGGGCCTCATTCGCTGAGTTCGAAGCCGGCGTCCAGCAGCAGAACAACCAGGCACGGGCGGTCGCGCGCATGGACGGCGCCATCGCAGTCGCGGGCGGTGGCGTCTTTGCCACCAACCGGATCGACGATGCCTTTGCCGTCGTCGATGTCGGCGCCCCCGATGTTGAAGTCCAGCAGCAGAACAGGCCTATCGGCAGGACCGGCCAGAGTGGCCGCATTCTGGTGCCGAACCTCAATTCCTATGAACCCAATACCGTTTCCATCGATCCCAAGAATCTTCCCGTCGATGCTGACGTTCCGGCAACCCGGGAAACTGTCGTCCCGGCGGATCGAAGCGGTGTCGTCGTCAAATTCGGCGTAGCACAAGCGCCGCAGGCGGCGCTCGTGACGATCAGAGATAAGAACGGTGCGCTGCTGCAGGCGGGCCTGAGCGGAGCATTGCAGGGATCGGACGAGCCGTTTGTCATCGGCTATGACGGCCAAGCCTATATTCGCGGGCTGCACGCGCGCAACTCGATCGACGTCTCGCTTGAGGACGGGACGAAATGCCACGCCGAGTTCGCTTACAAGCCGCAGCGGGGCGAGCAGGTGGTAATCGATGATGTCCGATGCTTTTAAAAGGGAGGTGAAAGGATGCTGCGTTCGATCACCGTTTTGCTCGCATTATTGCTGCCTTCGCTGTGCCTGGCGCAGAGCTGCAGTTTTACTGCGACCGACATGAATTTCGGTGCTGTCGATACCTTGTCGGGCACCCCGGTCAATTCGACATCTACGATAAGTGTAAGTTGTACAGGGGCGCTCCTGGACCTGGGCAAGCGGCTCCTGATTTGCCCCGATATCGGCGCCGGCAGCGGCGGAGCATCTTCCGCCGCGGCGCGCCAGATGGTGAACGGAACCAGTACTGTGAACTATCAGCTCTATTCCGATAGCGGCCGGAGCGTGGTGTGGGGGGCGAGCAGCTGGTCCTATCCGTCGCGAGCGCCGGCCTATGCGCTGACAATGGCCCTGTTGAATGTTTCGCTGGTCGGCGCAAGCGGCAGCATGACGGTCTATGGAGCAGCACTTGGAACTCCATCGACGGCGGTACCGGGGCCGTATACATCCAGCTTCACATCGACCTCCACCTCTTTCTATTACAGCTATAGTAGCGCCACAACCTGCACCGCCCCCTCGGGAACGGTGGGAACCGCGTCCTTCAGCGTCAATGCGAGCGTTGCCGCCAATTGCCTGGTCAGCGTCCAGAATATCGATTTCGGTAGCCAGGGCGTATTGAGCACCAATGTCGACGCCACCGGTTCCATTACGGCAACCTGCACGCCGGGCACGACCTACACGATTTCCCTGAATGGCGGCACCGCGAACGCCGCGCCGACCGCCAGGAAAATGTCGAAGGGGGCCGAAACGGTGACCTATGGTCTTTACAAGGATACGAACCGGTCGCAGCCCTGGGGCGATGCAAACACCCCGGGAAGCACCGTCGGGGGAAGCGGAACCGGCGCAGGCCAGCTCCTGACAGTCTATGGCCGCGTACCACCACAGACGACGCCGTCTCCTGGGATCTACACCGATACGGTGGTGGTCACGCTCACCTACTGACGCGAAATTCTCAGCCGGTAGACCGTCACGCGGCGTTTTCGACGCCTGGGGCAGCCGGCCCGACTTTCACTGCCGACACGATCGTCTTCTCCTCAAGCGCATCGGAAAAACAGACCCGATTGCGCCCGTTTCGTTTGGCCTGATAAAGGCGCTTGTCGGCAACCACGGCGAGTTTTTCCCAATCTTCGAATGTGCATTGTGCACGCCAGTCGACACCGAAACTGGCCGTGACCGTCAAGCCATGCTCGCCGTCGATGACAGCCTGTGCCAAGGTCTCCCGCAGCCTTTCCGCGGTCGACCGTGCCGATGTTTCACTCACGTCGCAGAGGACGATGATGAATTCCTCGCCGCCATAGCGCGCGAACAGATCATCGGGACGCAGGCATGGCCCTAGAATTTCGGAGACTCTTTGAAGCGCCCGGTCGCCGACGGCATGTCCATATCGATCATTGATCGATTTGAAATGGTCGATGTCGAACATGACGACACTGAAGCCACGGAAACCTGTTTTCTTTGCGGAAAGCAGCCGTCCGACTGCCTCGCCAAGCGCGCGCCGATTGAGGAGTCCGGTCAACGAATCCGTCTGAGAGAGGCGCCTGAGCTCTTCCGTCATCGACTTGCGTTCCATTTCCAGATGCCGCTTGAATCGCTGCTGCTCACGCAGAATATCGAGCCGCTGGAACATTTCGCGCACTTCCCGGCCGGCATGAGGCATTGTCGGTGGCGTCGCGAGGTTGCCCGCGGCAATCTCGTCGATCTGACCTATGGCGGCAAGCATGGGCCTGAAGAGCGAGCGTCGCAGCGTGTAGGCCAACCCGATGACCACCACGATCGCCATCCCCGCCAGCGAGGCGGAGACCAGCATGGCTTTCACAGCGTTCTCCCTAACCCTATCGAACGAAGTCAATGCACTCGTTTCGATGAACTCGCGCAGGATCTCGGTGGACTTCATTCCGGGAACGTAATTTGCCGTGAATTCGGCCGGTGTCGGCGCGTTATCGATGTTCGACTCGAAGGCAACACGCTGGGCATAGGGCAGCGATCCGGCAAAGTAGCTGAGCGTCACCTGATCCAGCAGCCGTGCAACGGCTTGGGATTGCAAGGTGGTGGGCGCATAGGTCTTCAGAAGCGCGTTCACCTCGAAGAGGCTGTTCAATTCGCGGTCGAAGGCGCTGCGATAGTGCGAACGAGCCTGTCCTTGCGAGGTCAGCATCATGACCACATAGGATCCCAGGCGTCCAGCGTGCTCTCTCAGCGTGCCGGCCATCGATGTCAGCATGACTTCGGCGCCGGTCTCCGGTGCCAGAGCAATGATCGATCAGCCCGCAATGTCGCGGTAATCCTGCGCCCGGTCCGCCGCACGAAACATTGCCTGGATCGCCTCTGCGATCTTTGCGCCGCTACGCTCGCTCCGCGGCATGGCGGCCACCGCGTCGACGGCCTGCCTGCCGGATTCCAGCTGCGCCTTGACCGCCATGAACGCGCTGCGCATCTCCGGCGACTGATCTATTTCCATTCGAAAGAGTGTTTCGAGTTCGGCAATGTTCTTGTCGGTCTCATCACGGCTGGCCTTCAAGGCGGCGGCAAATTGCGGCCGCTCGTCTTGCGAAGCGCCCATGAGACTGTTTGCCGGCCCCCGTTCCCTCGAGATCATCGCCGCCGCATGCAGCGCCGCGTGAAAACGGCTGAACTCCGTCACTCCCCGCTTGTAACTGATGTAATCCGACAGGGTAAAGGCAATCGTAGAGCCGGCCATCATCAAGCAAACCATGATAACAGCAACCGCGCCGATCCATTGCAGCTGTTGAATTCTGAGCCGTGACAAGAAATGCTCTCCAAAACTACCTTCTGTTCGACGATTACAACAGATTCATTGGAATCTTCATTTAACGAACAGACTTAAAACTTCTTCATTTTTCGAGAGCGCAGCGACCGCAATAGCCAGCCGGACAGTGTTTGCCTTCACGTCTTTGCGATGACAGCCAGCATCCCACTCGCGGAAGCGATAGGGAAGAATAATGCCGAAAGTGAGGTTTCGTCACATTTTCCCGATTGCCGCGCAGGCGTTGCGGGGCATCTAGTTCTGTACGAAAGCAGGGGGCATGAAATTGACGCGAGCGGAGTAATGCGGCTGGCCGACCACATGCGATATGACAAGCGCATAGACCAGGATCGAACCCAGGACGATGACGATGCCGCTCAGCGGAAAACCCATCTTCGACGTCGCATCCGGTAAAGCTTCGGGCGGATTTATATCAGCATGTTTTTTCGCGGCTGGTCCAACGGCCGGAGAAGGAAGCCGCAGCTCCTTTTCCAGGCGGGCTTGCGCATCAGGATGCTTGCCATATTTGCTCGCGGGCCGCGGTGCGCAGGAAATCAGCCTGTTTGCGCCATCTTTTCGCGTTGTGCTCTATCGCATCGATTGTCCATCCCAAACGGAGTCCTTGAGATAATTAAGGACGATCTGCGGCCCGTGCAGCGTTGGTGCTTGCGTCGGCGATCCTTTCACGCGACACATTTGCCATGAGTGTACCGACAGCCCATCCCTTCGACTTCGATCCGACCTATGGCATGCAGCTCTCGCAGTTGCAGGCCATCGAGACACCGGAAGCCCCGTTCGGCTTCGACGATTTCTGGCTGCAGCGCTACAAAGCCGCCATCGCCGTCGATCCGCAACCGAAACTTCGTCGCAGCAGATTGCGTCACGACAACTGGCATGTTTTCGATATCAGCTATGTGTCGACGGGATCGTTTCAGATCAACGGTTGGCTGCTTATTCCCCGCCATGGTCAGGTGCGCCGCGGGCTCGTCGTCGGACATGGATATGGAGGAAGGGATCAGCCCGAATTCGACTTGCCGCTGGAAGAGGCCGCTGTTCTGTTTCCCTGCAGCCGTGGGCTTTCTTTAAGCGCCCGCCCGCCGATCCCATCGGACGCGTCGGGGCATGTTGTGCACGGCATCGAAAATCGCGACACCTATGTCATCGGCGGCTGCGTCGAAGACATCTGGCTTGCCGTTTCGACCCTGGAGATCCTCTACCCATGGGTTGCCGGCCATATCGGCTATAGCGGCATCAGCTTCGGCGGCGGTATCGGCGCATTGGCGATTCCGTTCGATGCGAGGATCAGACGCGGCCATCTCGTAGTCCCGACTTTCGGGCATCGTCCGCTATGGCTGACCTTGCCGACCGTCGGCAGTGCGCAATCCGTCCAGGCCTATCAGAAGCAACATGGCAGCGTTCTCGAAACCCTGCGTTTCTTCGATGCCGCGATCGCAGCAAGCCGGATCACCGTTCCGATGCTCGTCGCGCCTGCCCTTTTCGATCCGGCCGTTGCGCCGCCCTGCCAGTTCTCCGTCGCAAATGCGCTGCAGAAGTTTAACGAAATCTTCATCCTGGATGCCGGCCACTTCGATTATGCTGGTAGCGAAAAGCAGAACGCAATTCTGCGAGACAAGGTCGGGCGATTTTTCAAGGTGCTATGAACCGCGAATACCTGCGCTGGTACAGCGCGCGGCTGGATCGAGACATGGAGCTGCTGGTGTTCGGTCACGCCGGCGCCAAGGTATTGGTGTTTCCCACGCGCGACGGACGATTTTGGGAATATGAGCAGATCGGCATCGTCGCCAGCCTCGCTGACAAGCTGGTCAGTGGGCACCTTCAGCTCTATTGCATCGAAGGGCTGGCCAGGGAAACCTTCTACGATGCTCATCGTCACCCGGCCGAGCGCATTCGCAGGCATAAAGCGTTCGAGGAATATATCCTGAACGAAGTCCTGCCGCTGATGGCGCAGAAGAACGCGCATGAGTGTACCATCGTCCATGGTTGCAGCCTCGGCGCCTTCCAGGCGGCCAGCCTGGTTTTCCGCCACCCTCACCTCTTCCGCAAGCTGGTCGCCTTTTCCGGCCGCTACGATCTGACGATGACGGTCGAATCCTTCACCGACCTGTTCGACGGTTACTATGATGACGAAATCTATTTTCACACGCCGACACATTTTCTGCCGGGGCTAGCCTGCGATTGGCGATTGGAGAAGCTGCGCCAGATCGAGATCGTCATGACGATCGGAGACGCCGATCCCTTCATCGACAACAACCGCCACCTGAGCCGCCTTCTGGCTGACAAGCAGATCGACCATCGACTGCACGTATGGGATGGGCGCGCTCATCGAGCCGGCGCATGGCGCAGAATGGCGCCGCTTTACATCTGATCAGGCGACCGACGCCGTGAACCCGCGTGTTGCGAACTCGTATCCGTCAGTGGGATATCAGGCAAGTCCGGCCGGGATTGGTCGCAAAGCCTTGCGCGCACCGTAATCCCGCTCGTGAGACTTGCGATGTTGCTGCTCGGAGCTTGCGGAGAACTCAACCAGAATGCGGTCCATCATGCCATCCGGATAGGTTCCGGTGTCGGCGGTCTCGACTTCCGACTGGGCAGTAACAATCTTCAGATTCATCTTTAGTCCTCCGGCTCGGCGCGGAAACCCTTGATTCCAATGTTTGTTCCATTAGGATCTGCATAATTGTTAAAAAATTAACTACGTCCGTTAATCAATTCGGGCGACGCGGTATCGAACTTGAACGGTCGGCCGGATTGGAACATTCTTGCAATCCTGGCATTCAATCTCTGATGGATTGGGGATCTTGATGCATCGATCCAAATCACTTTGGAAACCGCACCGGATGCTGCCAGCGAAACAACCGACATCGATTTCGACTTAAGAGTGGCCGCGGACTCCGTTGGAGCCCGCGTGTTCTTTGCATGCCTTCGATCAATCACTGTCCAATCGACGGATAGACTGGAACGGATCATGGCCATCATCATCACTTCGATCATTCTGGCGCTCATCGGCTTGGCGCTCGGCGGCGGCGGACTTTGGCTCATCCTGCTCGGGGGAAGTTTCTTTTATCTTCTGGCCGGACTCGCCTTTCTCCTGACCGCCATCCTGCTTGCCATGCGCAAGGCGGCCGCCCTTTGGCTCTATGCGATTTTCGTGCTTGCAGCGCTTGCCTGGGCGATATGGGAGGTCGGTTTCGACTGGTGGCAGCTCGGTCCGCGCGGCGGCCTCATCATTCTGATCGGGCTCTGGCTGCTGACACCCTGGATCCGGCGCCCGCTCGGCTTTCGCAGCCTCGACGGGGTTCATTATGGAGCCAATCCATGGCCGCTTGCCATTTCTCTCGTCATCGCCGTCGTCGCTGCAGCCTATTCGATGACGACCGATCCTCACGATCTAGCCGGCGAGTTGCCGACGGCCGTCGTGTCAAATGCCCCGATGGGCGGCAATGTGCCTGATGGCGAATGGCATCAGTATGGCAGAACCTCCTTCGGCCAGCGCTATTCGCCCCTCGATCAGATCAATCCGCAGAATGTCGCCAATCTCAAGGAGGTCTGGCGCTACCAGACCGGCGATCTGAAGCGGCCCGACGATATCGGTGAGACCACCTATCAGGTGACTCCGCTGAAGGTGGGCGACACACTTTTCATTTGTACACCTCACAGCCTGGCGATCGCCATCGGTGCGACGGACGGCAAGGAAAAATGGCGTTACGACGCCAATGCCGGCATGAACCCCAACCGCCAGCATCAAACGTGTCGTGGCGTCTCTTACTACCACGACACGGCCGCCGCAGCCGGAGCGCCTTGCGCCGACCGCGTCTATCTGCCGACCTCGGATGCCCGATTGATCGCGCTCGACGCGGCCAATGGCAAGGTGTGCCCGAGCTTTGCCAATCAGGGCACACTGCATCTGGAAGCTGGCATGAAGTACAATCCGGCCGGCTACTATTATTCGACGTCGCCACCCGTCATCGTTGCCGACAAGATCATCATCGGCGGTGCGGTCAACGACAATTACTCGACGCAGGAGCAATCCGGCGTCATTCGCGCCTTCGATGCCCGGACCGGCACATTGCTCTGGAACTGGGACTCGGGCAATCCGGACCATACAGCCCCCATACCCGCGGGACAGACCTACACCACCAATTCGCCGAACAGCTGGTCGGTTTCCAGTGCCGATGAGGCACTCGGCATGGTCTATGTCCCGCTTGGCAACCAGACGCCCGACCAGCTCGGCATGGGGCGCAGCGAAAACGTCGAACGCTTTTCCTCCTCGGTGGTGGCGCTCGATATCAATACCGGCCAGCTCAAATGGGTGCAGCAATTCGTCCATCATGATCTCTGGGACATGGACGTACCGGCGCAGCCCGTGCTCTTCGATCTGACAAAGGCGGACGGCAGCGTCGTTCCGGCACTGGTCGCCTCGACCAAGCAGGGCGACATCTATGTGCTCGATCGCCGCACGGGCGCGCCGATCATTCCCTTTAAGGAGATTCCTGCGCCGGGCGGCACCATTCCGGAGGATCATGCCTCACCAACACAACCGATCTCGGATCTGACCTTCTCGCCGCCGCCGCTCACGGAAAAGGACATGTGGGGCATCTCGCTGTTCGATCAGCTCGCCTGCCGCATCTCCTTCCATCAGCACCAATATGAAGGCCGTTATACGCCGCCATCGCTGCGCGGCTCCATTATCTTCCCCGGCAATTTCGGCACCTTCAACTGGGGCAGTGTCGCCGTCGATCCCGAACGGCAGATCATGTTCGGCATGCCGACCTATCTGGCCTTCACCTCGCGGCTGGTACCGCGTGCCGAAATCCCGCCCAAAGGCGCCGGCGACAAGGGGAGTGAACAGGGGCTCAACCGAAACGAGGGCTCACCCTATGGCGTCTATATGGGACCGTTCGTCAGCCCGCTCGGCATTCCCTGCCAGGCGCCGCCCTGGGGCTATGTTGCCGGTGTCGACCTGAAGACCGGCAAGATCGCCTACAAGCACAAGAATGGTACCGTCCGTGACATGACGCCCTTGCCGTTGCCCTTCAAGGTCGGCGTTCCCGGTATCGGCGGGCCGATGGTGACTAAGGGCGGAGTGGCGTTCCTGGCCGCCGCCGTGGACGATTATCTGCGAGCCTATGATGTCACCACCGGCAGGCAGCTTTGGCAGGCACGCCTGCCGGCAGGCGGCCAAGCAACGCCGATGACCTATACGGCAAGCGACAACAAGCAATATGTCGTCATGGTGGCTGGAGGGCACGGTTCGGTGGGAACGAAGCCTGGCGACTATGTGATCGGCTATACGCTGCCATAGGCCGATGGTTTTGGTCAGCTTTTCCGGGAGCGGAGCTGGTCCGGTTCGATGCGATCGCCATCGGATTCGGAGGGAGGCTCCCAGCCGAAAACGCTGCGGCCGCCATAGGAGTAAGAGCGGTCGAATTCGCCGGCTACGATCTCCTTGAGATCAGGGCCGGTGACATAGCGTTCCAGCATTCTCGACTGATCATCCAGGCGCTTGAGAGCCGACAATTCCTCGTCGCGACCGAGACGGCCTTTCCTGACCGCCGATTTCATCACGCTGATCGTCTCGTCATAGACTTTCAGCGGCACGGGAAAGGGATGCCGGTCCTTGCCGCCATGCGCGAGGGAAAAGCGCGCCGGATCGGAAAAACGGCAGGGTGCGCCATGCACGACTTCGGCGACCATCGCCAAAGCCTTGACCGTTCTGGCGCCGACGCCGGGCGTCAGCAGCAATTCCTGGAAATCGACCGGACCACGGTCGGCCGCGGCGGCGAGATTTCCGTGCAAACGCCGCATGTTCACATCTTCTTCACGCACGTCATGATGTGCCGGCATGATAAGATAGGGCAGCGTCGGCTGAAGCTCGATTTTATCATTTACTTCAGCTTGTCTCTCCAGCGCATTGAATTCACGAATAATTCCGTCCGGACCTATCGAGGCGAGCAAATCGAGCTGTTCGCTGCGGGAGCGCTCCGCACGCCGATCGGCGAGATTGATGATCTCGCCCTGCTCGCGCCCTTCGATGGCTGCGTGGGGCGAATCCAGAAAGCTCGTGAGGCCCTCGGATAACCAATGATAGCGCCGCGCCTGCCGCCGTTCGCCATTCATGCCCTGCTGGATGACGACCCACTTGCCGTCATCCGCGACGATGAAGCCATGCAGATAGAGATCGAAGCCATCCTGCACGGCTGCACTATCCACTTTTGCGATCAGTCGGCTCTTGGTCGCGAGCGACGCGCCGTCGATGCCGACGCGATCGCCGATCTCAAGCAGTTCGCCCGGCGTCTTTCGGGATTGCGCACCACGGCCGCCGCAGACATGGATGCCGAGCTCGCCCGAAAGCGGCGTCAGGCCGCGCTTCAAGGCACCCAGAACGCTTGTCGTAATCCCCGAGGAATGCCAATCCATGCCCATGACGGCGCCGAAAGACTGGAACCAGAATGGATTGGCAAGGCGCCGAAACAGCTCGTCGCGACCATAATGCTGCACGACCGCCTCGGTAATGACGGCACCCAAGCGCGTCATCCGGTCTCCAAGCCAGCGCGGTACGCGGCCGCCATGCAGGGGAAGATCAGCTTTGCCAGCTCTCTGTGCCAAATCCACGACTCTCGTTCTTTATCGAGACATTGTAGTCCCGGGAGCGGAGATATGCCAATCGCAACGCTTTAGCGATCAGCGGAGGCCGTGCACGTTGGATTGTGATGAGATTAGGCCAATACCGGTGTCGGCGCGAAGTCCTGCATTGCTCCCGAAAACGGCTTGGGCAATGGCGAGGCGTAGGAGCTGCGCTTGCTGGTGGAGAGACCCAAGGACACCAGCGCTTCGGCCTGCTTGACCGCCGCGGCAACACCATCCACGACCGGGACACCGTAGATCGATTGCAGCTCCCTTGCGAGATCCGTCATGCCGGCGCAGCCGAGGACGATTGCCTCCGCCCCATCTTCGGCAAGCGCGCGTTCGATTTCCGCCCGCAACTTTCCGATCGCGCCGGAAGACGAGTCCTCAAGCTCGAGAACGGGAATGTCCGAAGCTCGAACCTTCGCTCGCGCGCCCATGCCGTAGCGCTGGACGAGATTATCGATGAGGATGCGCGAACGTTCGAGTGTCGTCACCACGCTGAAGCGCTGCGCCAGAAAGCCGGCTGTTGCAACGGCAGCTTCGCACAAACCGACAACGGGCACATCGCAAAACATGCGTGCGGCTTCCAGGCCGGTATCGTCGAAGCAGCAGATGATCGCGGCGTCATAGCCTTCAGCCCGCCTCTCCCTCAGTTCACGCAGCATACCGGGTACGGCCAGCGCTCCATCGTAATAGCCCTCGATCGAAGCCGGCCCCATTTGCGAGGTGGCAGCAATGATCTCCGTGCCGGCGCTCGCCACGGCGCGTGCAGCGATCGCCGCCTTCTCCGTCATGGAAACGGTGGTATTCGGATTGATGAGCAGCAGGCGCATGATCTTAGCTTTTCTTGGCTTGGCGGCGGCCGAGCATGGTCATGATCGCAAGCGCCAGCAGGATGATGGTGAAGGAAAAGAGCGTCGTCACCGTTCCGAGCGCATAGAGCACCGGCGTCGTGACATTCGTCGTCATGCCGTAGATCTCGAGTGGCAGGGTGTTGTAGGTGCCTGATGTCATCAGGGTGCGGGCGAACTCGTCATAGGACAGCGTAAAGCCGAACAGGCCGACGCCGATCAGGCTCGGTGCGATCATCGGCAGCACGACATGGCGGAAGGTTTGCCAGGAGCTAGCACCGAGATCTCGGGCAGCTTCCTCATAGGCCGGCGAAAACCGGTTGAAGACCGCAAACATGATCAGCACGCCGAAGGGCAACGTCCAGGTCAGATGCGCGCCGAAGGCGGAGGAATACCAGGCCGGCGCGATGCCCCCCTGTTGGAAGACAACGCCGATCCCGAGCGAAATGATGATGGATGGGACGACGAGGCTGGCGACGGTCGCATAGAACAGGAATGTCGAGCCACGAAACCGGCGGCGAAAGGCTAGCCCTGCCAGCAGCGAGACGACAACGGTCACGATCATGACCATCACGCCAAGGATCAAGGAGCGCTGGAAGGAGGCGCCGAAATCGCCGACCGCTTGCTTCTCGAAGAGATTGGCGAACCAATGCAGCGAGACACCATTCAACGGGAAGGTCAGGCCGCCGTCCGGCCCCTGGAAGGACAGGATGATGACCGCCGAGAGCGGGCCATAGAGAAACAACACGAAAATGGTGAAGAAGATCGCCAGGACGTAGAATTCGAGGCTGCGCTTTTCGCGGTTCATCCTAGAGCTCCTTGCGAATATCGACGATGCGCAGGATGGCGGCGACCATCAGCAGCACGACGATCAGCAGCACGACGGCATTGGCGGCGGCCGCCGGATATTGCAGCAGCGACATCTGGTTCTTCATCATCAGTGCGATGGATGCGCTTTGGCCGCCCGACATGACCTGCACGGTGGAAAAATCAGCCATGACGAGCGTGACGACGAAGATGCTGCCGATCGCCATCCCAGGCTTCGCAAGCGGAATGACCACATTCCACAGCACCTGCCATCCGCTGGCGCCGGCATCGCGCGCGGCTTCGAACAGCGAGCGGTCGATGCGCATCAGCGTATTGAAGATCGGCGTCACCATGAACAGCGTGTAGAGATGCACCATGGCCAGCACGACGGCGAAATCGGAATAAAGCAGCCATTCGATCGGCTGCGGGATGAGGCCCATCTCGATCAGCGTCGAATTGACCAGCCCGTTGCGCCCGAGAACGGGTATCCACGAGATCATGCGGATGATGTTGGACGTCATGAAGGGCACGGTGCAGACGAGGAAAAGGATCATCTGCGTCGAGGTACGGCGGATATGAAAAGCCAGGAAATAGGCGACCCAGAAGCCGATGAAGAGTGTCAGCGCCCAGACAATGGCTGTAAATTTCAATGTGTTGAGGTAGGTTTTCCATGTAACCCACGAACCGAGCGTATCGGTGTAATTCGTGGTCAGGAATGCCGGATAGAGGCCGGCGAAATCATAATCCCAGAAACTGACGATGCCGATCATGGCGATCGGCAACAGGAAGAAGAAGCCGAGAATGAGAAACAGCGGCGTTGCCTGCAGATAGGCAACCGCCCAGCCGGGCACGGCTAAACCGCGTCTGGCCTTCTGAGTTTCCTGCTCCGCATCCGAGGAAGCGATTGTCGCCATATTCCGGCTTCTCCATTGATAGGATCCTCTCCCCGCCTTGAAGCGGGGAGAGGAGATGACGGCTATGCAGCTTAGGCAGCGATGAACTCGTTCCAGCGGCGGACCATGTAGCGGTCCTCGTCCATGACCGAGTTCCAGCAGGCGACCGCGCCCATGCGGGTTTCGAAGGAACCGCCGTCGCGGACGGCGCCGGCCTTCTCCATCACCTTGCCTTCCGGAGACAGGATATCGCCCTGCGCCGGCTTGCCTTCGATCCAGTAGCCCCATTCGTCGGCCGACATGAACTGCTTTGCAGTTTCCATGCAGGCGGAATAGTAGCCTTGGCGGTTGAGATAGCCGCCGACCCAGCCGGACGTATACCAGTTGATATACTCATAAGCCGCGTCGAGCTGTGCGCCCTTGAGATGCGAGGCAAGGCCGAGACCGCCGCCCCAGGCGCGATAGCCTTCCTTGAGCGGCTGGAAGGTGCAGGCGATGCCCTTGGAGCGGACGGCGGCAACCGCCGGCGACCACATGGACTGGATGACCACTTCGCCCGAAGCCATCAGGTTGACGCTTTCGTCGAAGGATTTCCAGAAGGCACGGAATTGGCCGTCGCCCTTGGTCTTGATCAGGAACTCGATGGTCTTGTCGATTTCCGCCTTCGTCATGTTGCCCTTGTCGGCATATTTGATCTTGCCGGCGGCTTCCATGATCATCGCGGCATCCATGATGCCGATCGACGGGATGTTGAGGATCGCGGTCTTGCCCTTGAAGGCGGGATCGAGAATATCGGCCCAGCTGTTGATCGGACGGCCGGTGAGATCGGGACGAATGCCGAGCGTATCGGCGTTGTAGATGGTCGGGACCATCGTCATCCACTGCGTCGGCTCCTTGGCGAACTTGCGGGAGGCCTGTCCCTCGACGAAGCCGACCGTGTGCGGCGCCGTGCCCTGTGCAATCACGCTATCGGGCTTCAGCTTGCCATTGATGAACAGTGGCACGATCTTGTCGTAATATTTCAGCTTCTTGACGTCCATCGGCTGCAAGACGCCGGTCGGGAACACCTTCTTGGCGATCCAGTATTCGATGTCGGCGATATCGTAGCTGTTCGGCTGCGTCACGGCGCGCTGGGCGGCGGCATCGGAATCGGTCGCGGTCATCTCGAGCGTGATGCCGAGATCGGCCTTGCACTTCTCCGCAATGGCATTGATGTTCGAAACGCCGGTGCCGAACTGGCGCAGCGTGATGTTCGATTGCGCCCAGATGGTCGGAAAGCCGGTGATGGCACCGGAGCCGGCCATGGCGCCGAGCGCGGCCGCGCCGGTCTTCAGTAGCGAGCGGCGGGAAATGCCTTTCGTCGTCTTGGTAGTCTTGGTTTCAGTTGTCATGTCAGTTCCCCTTTTTTGATGCTTCGGATTTTCATGCGGACATACGGCCGAGAAGGATCGCGTCCTCCTGGGCCCAGCTCAATGAGACGGCGTCGCCGACCGTTATGGATTTGGCGGCGTCATCGTCATTGCTTGCGATCACTGTGAAATCGTCGCTTCCCGCACCGATAACGGTGATCTTCAGCGTCGCACCGCGATATTCGACATTGGAGACCACGCCGTTGAAGCCGAGGCCTTTACCATCAGCCTGCGAAAGCCGGACACGATCGGTGCGGATGGCGATATCCACGGCTTCGCCGGCCTGGCGTCCCGTTCCTCTCACGGAAAAGCCCTGCCCTTCGGGCACGGCCATGGTGATGAGGCCGTCTTCGCTCGCGGTTACCCGCCCCGACAGGACGTTGTGGTCACCCATGAAGCGGGCGACGAAGGCCGTTGCGGGGTGCTCAAAGACCTCCCGTGGCGAGGCGGCCTGCTCGATCCGCCCGTCATTCATGATGACCATGATATCGGCGAGCGCCATCGCCTCTTCCTGGCTGTGCGTGACATGGACGAAGGTGATGCCCAATGTCTTCTGCAGCTTCTTCAGTTCGGCGCGCATGCGGATCTTCAGGAATGGGTCGAGCGCCGACAGCGGCTCGTCCAGCAGCAGCGCTTCCGGATCGGTGATCAGCGCGCGTGCCAGCGCGACACGCTGCTGCTGGCCGCCTGAAAGCTGTGCCGGGCGCCGGGTCGCATAGGCTTCCATCTGCATAAGCTTCAGCATTTCGAGCGCCTTGGTCCGACGCTCATCCTTTGCGACACCCTTCATCTTCAGGCTGAAAGCCACGTTGTCGATGAGGTCCAGATGAGGAAACAGCGCGTAAGACTGGAACATCATCGCCGTGCCGCGCCTGGCGGGCGGGAAGTCCGTCACGACGGTGTTTCCAAGGCGGATGTCGCCGGAGGAAATGCCTTCGTGGCCCGCGATCATGCGCAGCGTCGAGGTCTTGCCGCAGCCGGACGGCCCCAGGAAGCAACAATAGGAGCCAGCCGGGATTTTCAGGCTGATCGCATGAACGGCCGTGGTCGCCCCGTAGACCTTCGAAACGGACACTATATCGATCTCTGCCGCTTTCGACATCATCTTCCCCTTTGGTTTGGGAAAGACACTGCATCAATCGTGCCAGTTTCGCTGCGATGCGCTAAATTACTGAAATATTTGTCTTATTCTGAGAGGAATGGTATTCTGCCTTTCTTGAGGCAGTTCGGTGTCTGCTCATCAAATAGGCTATTGTGCTCGATTTGTGCAAATTATTGTATACAATTTAGCATCGTCTTTGCATAAGATTTCATTTAACTTCGGGCCGAAACAAGTTATCATTTTTGGCGACCATTCAGGTAGGCGATTATGGATTCTTCAGCAGACGGGCTTCTGACGCCCATCGACTCCACGGAGACGGGCGCACAGCAAATCCGCGACGCCATTCGTGACGCGATCGTCGAGCGCAGGCTGGCACCCGGTACGAAGCTCTCCGAAAGTGATGTTGGCGGCCTATTCAATGTCAGCCGCACTCTGGCGCGCGCCGCCTTGCAGGCGCTTTCCTATGAGGGGCTCGTCAGCGTTGAAAAGAACAGAGGCGCTTTCGTCGCCTATCCATCGCCCGAGGAAGCCAAGCAGATATTCGCCGCGCGCCGCCTGGTGGAGCCGGGCATATTGAAATCGGCGGCCGAGCGGATTACCCCGGTTCAACTCAGGCAGCTGAGACAGCTTCTCCTGGAAGAAGGCCGCCTGATGGGCGAGCGCGGCCAATCCGCACGCCGCGCCGAGATCAAGGCTTCGGGCGATTTTCATCTGATGGTGGCGGCCATTTCCGGCAATCTTATCATGCAGCGTTTCATGGAGGAGCTTGTCGCCCGCTCGTCATTGGTAATTGCGCTCTACGGACAGTCGAGCGCCTCCAGCTGTGGCCATTCCGAGCACGGTGACATCATCACCGCTCTGGAGCAGAAGGATATCGACACGGCCTGCGATCTGATGCTTCATCACATCGCGCATATCGAGGCGGATCTCGATCTGCGCGAGCGCAAAAGCTTCGGGCTGAAAGAAGCGTTCGAGCGGTGAGACCGCCGTCTTGCAGGCAGTTGCGCTCGGATCGCTGTCTATCGGTTGAAGGGGGAAAGTTGAGTATGACGGAAATCCTCTTTGCCGAGGCCAAGCTCGCTAATGGCTACCCCACTGCAATGAGCGAGGCAGCTTCATGCTCGATCTGGTGATTTCGAATGTCCGTATCGCCGGGCGGGACGGTTGCTACGATATCGGTCTCAGGGATGGCAGGATTGCCGCGATCGAACATGAGTTGACTGTGGATGCGCCGCGTCACGATATGTGCGGCTGCTTCGCCTTCGGCGGCTTTGTCGACAGCCACATCCATCTCGACAAGGCCTGCATTCTCGACCGCTGCTTCATATGCGAAGGCACGCTGGAAGAGGCCGTCCGCGAGACCGCCAAGGCAAAAGCCGCCTTCACGGTCGAGGACGTCCATGCGCGCGCCGCCCGGGTGGTCGAAAATGCGATCGTCAATGGCACCACGGCGATGCGGACTTTCGTCGAGATCGATCCACGCGCGGCTTATCGGTCATTCGAGGCAATCAAGCAAATCAAGCGCGCCTATGCCTGGGCGATCGATATCCAGATTTGCGCCTTCGCGCAGGAAGGCCTGACCAACGAGGCCGAAACAGAGGGCATGCTGGATCAGGCGCTCCGCGACGGAGCGGATCTCGTCGGCGGCTGCCCTTATACCGATCCCGATCCCCCAGCTCATATCAGCCGGATTTTCGATCTGGCGGAACGTCATGATGTCGACGTCGATTTCCATATCGATTTCGATCTCAACCCATCGGGTTCCGCAATCCCCGCCGTGCTGGCGGAAACGAAGCGGCGGAACTATGGCGGCCGCGTTTCCATCGGCCATGTCACCAAGCTTGCGGCCATGTCGTCCTTCGAAGCCGGCGAGATTGCGAAGCGTCTTGCCGATGCCGGAATCGCGGTGACGGTTCTGCCGGCAACCGATCTCTTCCTGCTTGGCCGGGACAGCGATCATCTTGTCCCGCGCGGCCTTGCCCCGGCGATGCTGCTGACAGGCAATGGGGTTACCGTGACGGTGGCGACAAACAATGTCCTCAATCCGTTCACCCCCTTTGGCGATGCTTCCCTTGCCCGCATGGCCAATTTCTTCGCCAATACAGCGCAGCTGTCGAGGGATGAAGACATCGCCGCGGCATTTGACATGGTCACCATCAATGCCGCGCGAGTGATGGGACGCGACTATGACCTCAAGCTAGGTGTGCAGGCGGATATCGTGGTGGTGGATGCTGCCGATCCGTTGTCGCTGGTTCGTGAAATCCGGCACCCGATTGCCGGCTGGAAGAACGGCAGGCAGACTTTCATGCGCCCACGGGCACGCCTGCTCACACCGGAAGGCTGAAGAGCATGATGCCGAAAGTGTAAGCGGCTTTCGGACAACGTCATGCTTCATCGATCGAAGGCCGATCGCGTCGCGATGCGCCTATCGCTTCAATTCGCGCTCGAATTTTTCGATCTGCTGAAGAACCCACGGATCATCGGCGGAATGTTGAGTTACGTCCTGCTGCAGCCGCGTTTGGCGGCGGCGCAGGATCCAGTCGACGAAAGCGCGAAGCAGCCGCATGCCTATATCCAAGCTCATTTCAATATCTGCGAGGCCCGGCCACCAGGCCCGAAAGCCAATCGGAAGCCGAGCCTCGACAACCGCAAGGCGTTGCGGCCATTGCCTTTCTGCCCGCGCGAAAATGAACGCCAGCTGAACAATGTTGCACGGTAAAATGGTTTACACTTATGTTTCTCGTTAGAGGCAAGTACCCTCTTCCGTGAGTTCGACGGCGTTTACTTCAGAGGAATTGCCGGGATTGATTGCCGATATTTTCCACCAGCTTTCAGGTGTGATTCACGAATGAAAAGCTTTTTTACGCAAGCGTACCGTTATCGGCAAAACTGACCTAGCCGGGAGAGAAGACGACCGTTAGACAATGCCGCGTCGCTTCCGATTTCCCCGGAGCGGCACAAGCTTAGCCTCGCCTGTGCGGGGCTTTTTTCTTTTCGGCCTATGCCTTTCTGCGCCGCGGCTCGCCGCCTGGTGCATAGATCGTGTCCTGCTCGAAAGGAAACACCGAGCCGCACCGGCAGCGGACCATATGCTTGCGCGGATCGGTCGATGGCCGCTCCGTGGAAAAGCCGCGCGGCATCTCGTCTATCTTGAAATCGCGGCTCGTCGCCCGACGATCGTCAGTTTCGGAAACTTCGGCGAAGCCGGTGTGATCGCATTTCGCGCATTCCAGCTTTCGTGAATATCGATCTCTTGCGGCCATTCTCTTCCAGCCCGGGACTCACAACACGTTCCTTCTATCAGCGCTATCGGTGCTCTTGAAGGCCGCAAACAACCTTCGTTGCCGCTCGCTTTGCGTCCTTAAAATTTAAGGGCCGGAAAAATGCGCGTGCCAAGAAAAAGAGATTGACCTGATGGCAGATGTCAGACCAATTTATCGACCCATGACCAAACCGATGCTGACACCCCTTCCCTCCATCGACCGGACGCGGCAAGTCATCGACGCGCTGTCGACCTTCATCGAATCGTCGAAGCTGCAGGCGGGCGACAGGCTGCCGACCGAGCGTGAGCTGATGGCCGCGCTTTCGGTGGGGCGTTCGACCATTCGCGAAGTGCTTACCTACTTCCAGGCACTCGGCGTCATGGAGACGCGCAAAGGCAGCGGCACCTATCTGCTGAAGCCGGTTTCGAAAGCGACGATCCATATGCCGCTTTCCTTCAACCCGTCACATCTGCGCGATGCGCTGCTGCAGACGCTGGAGGTCCGCCGCGGCATCGAATGCGAGGCCGGCATGGTGGCTGCAAGGAAGCGCACCGACGAAGACCTCGTCATCATTGAAGAGAAGCTCAACGAGATGGAGCGCGTCCATATGGCCAAGGGCACATCCGGGCCCGAGGATCTGGCTTTCCATCTTGCCGTCTATGACGCCACCCACAATCCGCTGTTCCGGCAGCTTCTCGAACAGATGCGCGAAACTTTCGAGCGATTCTGGGAGCATCCCTTCGATCGGCAGGATTTTGCTCGCCGGTCCTTCCCCTATCACCGCACGCTGTTCAACGCGATCGTCGACCAGGATCCTGAGGCTGCGCGGGCCGAAACACTGAAAATTCTCGACGTCGTCGAGGAAGACATCAAGGAAATGTCCCAATGACCGACGGGCTAGAGCCGTTCGAACTCGCATCCCTCATTACTGCTCACGACGGCGGCAATTTTGCCGAAGCCGTCGTGCCGCCGATCTTCCAGACATCGCTCTTCACCTTCTCGAACTATGACGAGATGATCGCCTCCTATCGCGGCGAAAAGGTGCGTCCGATCTATACGCGCGGCCTCAACCCGACCGTGCGCATGTTCGAGGAGATGCTGGCAAAACTCGAGGGAGCCGAAGATGCGCTCGGCTTTGCCAGCGGCATGGCGGCGATCTCGTCGGCCGTCTTAAGTTTCGTCGAGCCGGGAGACCGCATCGTTGCGGTCAA
Organism: Martinezella tropici; assembly: GCF_003287875.1. Taxonomy (GTDB): domain Bacteria; phylum Pseudomonadota; class Alphaproteobacteria; order Rhizobiales; family Rhizobiaceae; genus Rhizobium; species Rhizobium tropici_C. The sequence goes on along the minus strand of NZ_QMKK01000054.1, from coordinate 683,803 downwards.
GCATGTCTATCCCGATGCCTTCCGCCTCTTCGGCACCGTTCTGAAGCGCATGAAGGTCGAAGTCGCCTACGTCGACGGCCGCGATGAGGAAGCCGTCGCGCGAGCGCTTCCCGGCGCCAAGGTCTTCTACATGGAAAGCCCGACCAGCTGGGTCATGGAAGCGCATGATGTCGGCGCTCTGGCCGCCCTTGCAAAGCAGCACGGCGTCGTCTCGATGATCGACAATAGCTGGGCCACGCCCTACTTCCAGCAGCCTTTGAAGCTCGGCGTCGATCTCGTCATCCATTCCGCCTCCAAATATCTCGGTGGGCACAGCGACGTGGTCGCCGGCGTTGTCGCCGGCTCGAAGGAGATGATCGCGCGGCTGAAGGCGGAAGCCTATCCCTATCTCGGCGGCAAGCTTTCGCCCTTCGACGCATGGCTCCTGATCCGCGGCCTGCGCACCCTGCCGATCCGCATGAAGGCGCATGAGGCGGCGGCGATGACGATCGCCAGGCGGCTGCAGGAGCTCGATGTCGTCGAGCAAGTCTGCCACCCGGGCCTGGCCAACCGGCTGCCATCCGGACTGAATGGCACCTCGGGCCTGTTTTCTTTCATCTTCCGCGAGGGCGTCGATATCCGCGCCTTTGCCGATCGCCTCACGCTATTCAAGCTGGGTGTGAGCTGGGGCGGACATGAGAGCCTGATCGTGCCGGGCGAAGTCGTGCTGCAACAGAAGGCGCAGCCAAACTCAGCGCATACTTTTGGCATCAATCCGTGCTCCGTACGTCTCCATATCGGCCTCGAAGGAACCGAGGCCCTGTGGAAGGAACTCGAGGAGGCAATCGCCGCCGCCTCGTGACATCGTCAATCTGAGAGGAAAACCTAAAAAGGGGGAACCGACATGAAAAGACTGATAACAGCAGCACTCTTTACCGCTCTGATGGGCGGCACCGCCTTTGCCGACACGACGCTCAAGCTTGTGGAAGTCATCACCAGCCCCGAGCGCACCGAGACGCTCAAATCGATCGTCGCCAAGTTTGAGGCCGCAAATCCCGGCACCAAGGTCGACATCATCTCCCTGCCCTGGAACGAGGCCTTTCAGAAGTTCGCCACCATGGTTTCGGCCGGCGATACGCCGGACGTGATGGAAATGCCTGATACCTGGCTGTCGCTCTATGGCAATAACGGCATGCTCGAAAGCCTCGAGCCCTACCTCGCCAAGTGGGAGCATACGGGTGAACTGACGCCCCGCGCGCTTCAGCTCGGCCGGGATGTCAAGAACACCGCCTACATGCTGCCCTACGGCTTCTATCTGCGCGCCATGTTCTACAACAAGAAGATCCTGAAGGATGCCGGCGTCGCCGAGCCGCCGAAGACGTTGGACGAGTTCGTCAAGGCATCCGAGGCCATCTCCAAGCTGCCCGGCAAATACGGCTACTGCATGCGCGGAGGTCCGGGCGGTCTCAACGGCTGGATGATCTTTGCCGCCACCATGGCCGGGGACAATAAATACTTTAAGGATGACGGCACGTCGACGATGAACAGCCCGGGCTGGGCGAAGGGCATCGAGTGGATGGTCGATCTCTACAAGAAGGGCTATGCGCCGAAGGACAGCGTCAACTGGGGCTTCAACGAGGTCGTCGCCGGCTTCTATTCCGGCACCTGCGCCTTCCTCGATCAGGATCCTGATGCGCTGATCGCCGTCGCCGAACGCATGAAGAAGGATGATTTCGGCGTAGCGCCGCTGCCGAAGGGGCCGGATGGCAAGTCCTTCCCGACTATCGGTTATGCCGGCTGGTCGATGTTCGCGACGAGCCAGAACAAGGATCTGTCCTGGAAGCTGATCGCGACCCTTGAAGGCAAGGAAGGCAATCTGGAATGGAACAAGAAGATCGGCGCACTTCCAGCCTATACGGCCGCTGAAAAAGACCCATTCTACGCCGGCGATCAGTTCAAGGGCTGGTTCCAGGAGCTGGCCGACAAGGACACCGTTCCCACTGTCATGCCGACCTATCTTGAGGAATTCGCCTTCTTCAAGGATTCGCTGGCGATCAAGACGTCGCAGCAGGCATTGCTCGGCGATATCTCGGCCAAGGATCTGGCCGACCAGTGGGCCGATTACCTGACCAAGGCCCAGCAGAAATTCCTGGCCAAGAAATAGAACGCACATGCGGCGGCGGAGCGATCCGCCGCCATCTCTGCCCAATTGAAACAGACGGCGTTCGAACGCCGCGAATGGGAACTCTTGCAGATGACTTCGATCACCGACACGCTCGACAGGCGTCACGACCGCAGGCCGTGGCTGAAGCGCCTCGCCGACGCCTCGGAACCCTATCTCTACAGTGCCCCTGCCCTCATCCTCATCATCGCCGTGATGCTGGTGCCGCTGGCAATCGGCATATCCTACGCTTTTCGCGATATTCAGCTGCTCAATCCGTTTTCCGGCGGCTTCATCGGCCTGGAACACTTTCGCGATCTCTCCAAGGATAAGGCCTTCTACTGGGCACTGAAGAATACACTTTGGTGGACCGGCGCCTCCGTGGTGTTGCAGTTCATCTTCGGGCTGATCCTGGCACTTCTGTTGGACAAGCCGTTTTTCGGCAGATCGATCGTTCAGGCGCTGGTATTCCTGCCCTGGGCCGTTCCCTCTTTCCTCGCCGGCCTCAACTGGTCCTGGCTGTTCAATCCGGTCATCGGCCCCATCCCCCATTGGCTCTATGCCATGGGTCTGATGAGTGAGCCGGGCAATATCCTGTCCGATCCGAACTATGCGATGTGGGGGCCGATCATCGCCAATGTCTGGTGGGGCATTCCCTTCTTTGCCATCACCCTTCTGGCTGCTCTCCAGGCGATCCCGCGCGATCTTTATGAGGCGGCTTCGATCGATGGCGCTGGTTGGTTCGAGCGCTTTCGCTCGATCACGCTTCCTTTCCTGGCGCCGACCATCGCCATCACGGTCCTCCTGCGAACGGTCTGGATCTCCAATTTCGCCGATCTGATCGTCGTCATGACGGGCGGCGGCCCGGCGGACCGCACGCAGATCGTCGCCAGCTACATCTTCACACAAGCCTTCAAGCGGCTGGATTTCGGCTATGCCTCGGCCATCGCGCTGGTGTTGCTCATACTCCTGCTTGCCTATTCCATGCTGATCATCCTGCTGCGGCAGACACTGCTGAACAAGGATTGAGCCATGAGACGATCCGTCCTTCCCACCATCGCCCATCGTCTGGCCATTCTTTGCTACGTCGCCTTCGCGCTCTTCCCACTCTTCTGGTTGCTGAAAGTGTCGGTGACGCCGAACGATCTGCTTTATACCGAAGGCGTTCGCATGTGGCCGTCGCGCACGACCTGGGAACACTATGCCTTCGTGCTGCAGCACAGCGACTTTCCGACCTTCTTCAAGAACAGTCTGATCGTCTCCGCCTCGACGGCGGTTGCGGTCACCATTTGCGCGTCGCTCTCCGGCTATGCGCTCTCGCGCTTCAAATTCCGTGCCAAATACTGGATCGTGGCGCTGATGCTGCTGACGCAGATGTTTCCGCTGGTCATGCTCGTCGCGCCGATCTTCAAGATTCTGACGCCGCTGCATCTGACCAACAGCCTGACCGGCCTCGTCATCGTCTACACGGCCTTCAACGTGCCTTTCGCCACCTTCCTGATGCAGTCCTTCTTCGACGGCATTCCGAAGGATCTGGAAGAAGCAGCCATGATCGACGGTGCGACGCAGTTCACCGCCTTCCGGCAGATCATCCTGCCTTTGACGCTTCCCGGCATTGCGGCAACGCTCGGCTTTGTCTTCACGGCGGCATGGAGTGAGCTGCTTTTCGCGCTGATGCTCATCAACGGCAATCAGGCAGCGACCTTCCCGGTCGGCCTTCTCACCTTCGTCTCGAAATTCTCGGTGGATTTCGGGCAGATGATGGCAGCGGGCGTCATGGCGCTCATTCCGGCCGCGCTCTTCTTCCTGCTCATCCAACGCTATCTCGTGCAGGGCCTGACGGCCGGCGCGGTCAAGGGTTAGTCATATGGCATCGATCGATATTCAGAACGTCAAGAAAGCCTACGGCCATGTGCAGGTGCTGCACGACATCGACCTTCGGATCAAGGATGGCGAGTTTGTCGTTCTTGTCGGCCCCTCGGGATGCGGCAAATCCACCCTGCTTCGCATGATCGCCGGCCTCGAGGATATCAGTGGCGGCGAAATCCGCATTGCCGACAATCGCGTCAACGAACTTCATCCGAAAGATCGCGATATTGCCATGGTCTTCCAATCCTATGCGCTCTATCCGCACATGAATGTCGCCGGCAATATGAGCTACAGCCTGCGGCTGCGGAAGATGGCGAAGGACAGCATTTCCAAGGCAGTCGCCAGTGCGGCATCCAAGCTCGGTCTCGACCCGCTGCTGGAGCGCCGGCCGAAGGCGCTCTCGGGTGGCCAGCGCCAGCGCGTCGCCATGGGTCGCGCCATCGTGCGCCAGCCGAAAGCCTTCCTCTTCGATGAGCCGCTATCGAATCTCGATGCTCGCCTTCGTGAACAGATGCGAGCCGAAATCAAGAAGTTGCACGGCGATCTTAAAGCGACGTCGATCTATGTGACGCACGACCAGATCGAAGCGATGACACTGGCGGACCGCATCGTTGCGATGCATGGCGGCGTGGTTCAGCAGGTCGGCAGCCCGCTTGAACTTTACGACCGTCCCGCCAACCTCTTCGTCGCCGGCTTCATTGGCTCGCCCGGCATGAATTTTCTCGATGCAATCTACGAGGGAAATGGTGTCAAGCTCAAGGACGGAACAGTCATCCCGCTTTCGGAGCCGTTGAAAATGGCTGATGGCGCGAAGGTGACGCTCGGCATACGGCCCGAGCATGTCGCGCTATCGTCAGATCAGTCCGGCATGTCCGCCAATGTCGAACTCGTCGAACCCACGGGCTTCGGCATCATCCTGCATCTTTCGCTGCATGGCCTGCCGTTCAAGGTATTCACCCTCGATCGTGGCGCATTGAGCGCCGGCCCCCTCGTGAATGTCGTCTTTCCGGCGCAGCATCTGCATGTCTTCCGTGAGGACGGAACAAGGGCGGCATAGGTCTGTCGCTTTGACCGTGTTATCGCGGCGGCTTCGCAGCCTCCACGGCGTTTCCTATACCAACGAGCGGGCAAAGCAGCCCGGGCCAACCATTCCGTTCCAGGGCTGAGAGTGCCGGCGAATGCAGAAAGCCGATATCGGGGCATTGCCCGGCGCTCGAGCGCCGGGCTGGCCTCTGCCATCAGGCGAAAGGCTCGGTCGGCCCCTTGGACGGCTGGGTAAACCAGCGCGGGCCATCCGCCGTCATATAGATATGATCCTCCAGCCGAATGCCGAATTTCTGCGGAAAGACGATCATCGGCTCGTTCGAAAAGCACATGCCGGGCGCAAGCGCCGTCGCATTGCCGCGCACGATGTAAGGTTCCTCATGGATGTCCAGTCCGAGGCCATGGCCTGCGCGGTGCGGCAGGCCCGGCAGCTTATAGTGGGGGCCGAGTGCGTATTTTGCCAGCACAGCCCGTGCCGCATCATCCAGGCTGGAACAGGCAGCACCCAATTTTGCCGCATCGAAAACCGCTTGCTGTGCCTCGCGCTCGATCGCCCAGGCATCTTCGAAGGCGCTATCGCCGGCCTTCAGCTTGTATGTTCGTGTCAGGTCGGAATGATAGCCGTCGATGCGTGCGCCTGTGTCTACCAGGATGACATCATCTTCACCGAGCGTCTGATCGCCGTCCGCACCGTGTGGCAGCGACGTGGCCTCACCGAAGGACACGATGCAGAAGGTCGAGCCACCATGGGCGCCGGCCTCGCGATGCCGCCGGTCGATGAATTCGATCAGGTCCGAGGCGCGGATGCCGGGCTTGAGCACGGCATGAGCCTGCCTGTGCACGTCAAGCGTCAAGTTCATCGCACATTGGATGAGCGCGATTTCCGCGGGAGATTTGATCCGGCGCAGCCCGTTGATGAGCGGTCCGCCATTGGCCAGTCTTTCAGTTCCAAGCTCGGTCGCCAACGCGTTGTAGAAATAGAGCGGCATATTGTCGTCGAGCGTCAAAACGCCTGAATGTCCAAGCGTGCGAGCGATCAATGCCGCACTGCTCTCCTCCTCCTGCCATTCGAGGATTTCGGCGGGCAGATGCGGCAACGTCTCCACGCGGCTGCGCTCGAAGTCGGGAACGATGTAATAGAGCGCGGTCGGCGTGACGAGTGCGCCCAGAAACCGCTCGCTCGCATGCCAGACGAGCCCGGTGAAATATCGCAGGCTTTCCGTCGGCCCGAGCAGCATACCGGCCAGTCCGTGCGTATCGAGAAGCTGACGAAGCCGCGATAGGCGCTGCTGCCGTTCCTCGTCAGTGATCCGGGATACGGGATGTTGCCACGACATTTTCACTCTCCCTGGTAGACTTGGCCTTACGCTGGTTGGCCTCGACACTATCGTCGCTGTGGGCAAGATGTCGACAATGAAAATACTGGCGTTGCCGCCACTATCCACGATTGTTTGTCGCCATCGCCCACATGGGGTTCGTCGCCCTCGGCTGCCCTGTCGATCGCTAAATTATCTGACAGCGCGGAATCCCTCCCAATGGTTCACTGTCTTCATCGAAACAAGCGGTGGAGTATCGCCATGCAAGTCGCAAACATCACAATTTTTTCCGAGCGCAGCCGTGCCGTCCGCAAGGCCCAGCGTATGCCTCTCTCGATCTTCATCGATATAATGCGCTTCGTCGCGCGCAAAATCGCCGAGAGAAGAAATCGCAATGCGCTGCTTGAGCTTTCCGACGACCAGCTGAAGGACATAGGGCTTTCTCGCGGGCAAGCCGGAAGCGATGTTCATATTTACAGCCGCTACTAAAAATATGAAGCGGAACGTGCTAGGCTCAGGCCATGCAACCTGCTGAAGCGGTGGGATGAGGATTTCGGCATGCTACAATTTTCGACAACCGTACTGCTGAAGACGAAAAGCGTCCTCATCCGCGATGTCGTCTGCAATGGTGAATGTCGGCACAAGAGCGATGAAGAATGCGCCCATAAGACAAGCCTCGTCTATACCTATCGCGGGGTCTTCAAGCGTCACGTCGGCCAAAGCGAGGCCGTTTCGGAAGCCAATCAGGTTGTCTTCTTCAATCGTGGCCAGGACTACAGGATCAGCCACCCCATCGAGGGTGGCGATTCCTGTCTCGATCTCATGATCGATGAGGCCCTGCTTCACGAACTCGCGCCAAAGGAACAGATACAATCCGGCGAAGGCGTCGTTTTCCGCCGCCAGCGCCGTCGTATCGATCCGCGAGCGCAAGCGCTTGTGGCGATGCTTCGTCACGGGCTCAGCCGCAATATTGCCGAAAGTCTGGAGGGCGAAACGCTGGCGTTGACGCTGGTGCGCCGTTCGCTTGGCGAGCGCACCTCGCATGAGGCGGGCGCAAGCTTCGGCCGGCAGAAACTCGTCGACCGGGCGAAGCTCGTGCTGACCTCCGATCTCGCCCGGCGGTGGACGCTTGCCGAGATTGCCAAGGAGGTCGGCGTCTCGCCGGTGTACCTCACCCAGGTTTTCCAGCAGGTCGAAGCCATGCCGCTCTATCGCTATCAGTTGCGGTTGCGGCTGGCGCGAGCGCTCGATCTTCTGGGCTCTTACGACGATCTGACCATGCTCGGGCTCGATCTCGGCTTTTCCAGCCACAGCCATTTCAGCGCAGCCTTCAAGCAGACCTACGGGCAGACGCCGGCGGAATTTCAGCGCTCGGCGCAATTGAAGCCGAAGCGCTACGCGGTTCGCTAAAGATTTTGACAGCACCTATCCGGCAATCGATGCTTTCATGATCCTGCCCCGGCAAGGGGAGAAATCGGGAAAGGATCACGACATGAGGAAAACAACATGCGCCGCCTGTGACTGCGAACTTGGCGCAGACACGATCAAGGTCAACCTTGGCGGCAAATCGGTGGAGGTATGCTGCGAGGAATGTGCGGCTGCCTTGAAGGAAGCCGGGCAATCGACGTCAGCGGCTGCAAGTGGCAAGGAATAGCAAAGCTGCCCCGCCGGCCCGGAGCGGCACGTCGATCAAGTCTCAAAAGAGCCGTATCCAAGGGTGCGGCTCTTTTCATGTGTGACGGCCTCGCTGCACCGAGATCCCTACCTTACGAACTGCAGCTGTTTCGCTACTGCATCCGGCCTTGATGCGGTTGCGATGTTCGCTTTGCGCCTGTTGCGTCAAGAAAAGTTGTAATGAATTGTTGCCGCCGCCGCCCTTGGCAAACTTCGTTCGCAACTTTCCTCCGAGAAGAAATATTCGGAAATGTCGGGACCTATTGCGTTCATATGGCCCCGCTAGCCTCAGCATCCGTCAATCGCAATGAAGGCACTGATCATGAGGCAACGATATATCGTCGCAACTTTGTTGATAACGGCTATCGGCGGCATTGCCGCTTCGGCACTCGCCGGCGAGCCGGCCGCCACGCCAGACGCTCAGACCCCACCCATCGCCCAAATGGCATCGCCACCCCCGCCTCCCCTGTTGCCGGAGGGCTGGGGCTTCCCCGGTCCGCATCCCCAAGGCCCGATGATGGCTTTCGGCGGCGACATGCCCATGCCGCCGCGTGGCTTCCCTTATCCGCCGGATCCCGCCCTGGAACTGGCAGGCAGGTTGTCGGCGATGGAAACCTCGATCGGCATTCGCAGCGCTCAGCTTGATGCCTGGCGGGATTACACCAACGCGCTTATGGATTTTCTGGCCTTTCCTAAGCAACACCCCTCCGGGCTGCCGCCCGCGAATGGTGACACCGTGCAGCAGCCCGATCACGATGCGGACCGGTCGAAAGGGCTTCTTGGCGAGCGGATCGCCGAGCGCTTTCTTAATCGTGCCGCCAAGGCCACGGTCCTCAAGGACAAGGCTGCCGCCCTTCGCAACGTTCTGACAGCAGATCAGCTTGCGAAGCTTGCGGATGCCGAACGATCGCTCGTTCCCGGTCCTCATGCATTCCACTGATCGCAACAGAGGTTCGGTCAGGGAAAAGGCCGCTGCCTAGCAAATTCAGACCATGTCCTCTCCACTTCCAATCGATCGAGATCCCCCCGGACGCGTTGTCGGTTGGAAGGAGCGGCCCCTCCGGGGCTGAATGGTCCGGGAGCGCCCCGCCCGGTGCTCCCGGACCTTCGCGTGCAGCATCGCCAATATCGGCGATCGGGCGAAGAAATCCTCCATCGGATGGACGCCCGGCCCGACGCCGACGATCGTCCATAGCAGCCGGCTGAAAGTCGCCGCCGGCGTGTGTATGGCAGTTGGTGTAGGACGCCAGGACAGCCTACAGCAATTCCTCCTTGAAGCCGTGCGGAATTGCCTGCTCGGCGCTGTGTTCAATTATTTCAGATTTAATTTTACTTTGGTCCATTCTGCGGTCCGATTATCTCGCCGCCACCTGTTTTTGCGCGATGAGTCTTATCTTCAGCGACCTGCCCGCTTGGGCAACGTTCGCTGCCCGCCCGCTGTAGCAACACCATCAAAGTGACTGATTATTCGAGATAAAAATCACGGCAGCACTGCCGGAAAGCAATCCGGCTTCGCCATTCGTGTTGGGGGCGTCATGGCGAAGCCGGGTATGCGGGGCGATCAAAGCCTGCTCGAGCCAAGCTGCTGATCGGCTATAATTTTACATAGGTTGAAGCTCGAAACATTTCCGAATGTTGCTGAATCAGGGCATTTTGACGAATTTTAGTGTCTCGGCTTTTCTATTAGAAAAAACGTTATTTAGTAAGTTCTATGATCTTACTGCAAATACTATTGTTCGTAGAATTTCGAAAATTCTACGTAAGTAAATCCTGTTTAAGGAAAACTTCGCGTACGACCTTGGAGCGTGGCCGAATTTGCATGCTGCTGATTTGTTCGGCCTGTTCCGCTTGATCAGCTCGCGGCCTTGGCCTCGGCACTCTTGAACGATACGACTTGCTCCAGCCCCCGCGGCTGGCGGTTTCGAACGGTGATTTCGCCCTCGAATCGTGTGACGATTTCACGCGCAATGGCCATGCCGAGGCCGGCGCCGGGGAAGGATCTCTGCCTTGCGATGTCGATTCGGAAAAAGGGCTCGAACACCTGATCCAGTCGATCCTCGGGGATGCCGGGACCCGTATCGATAATCCTCACGACGGCCCGGTTGCCAAGGTGCGTGACCGTTACCGTCGCTGACTGGCCATGCGTTGCGGCGTTGATGAGCAGGTTGCGCAAGGCGCGGGTAACGGCCAGCGGCCCCGCGCAGATCGTCGCCTGCTCCAGATCGCCGCTCGCGACGTTCATATCGATCGCCCTCAGTTCCGTGACGATACCGTCGACAATCCTGTCGAGCCGGACCCGCTCCAAGCTGTCCTTGGAAATCTCTTCGCGAACGAGGCCGATGGCGCTGTCTGCGATCCTGTCGAGTTCCTCCAGATCGGCAAACCATTTGCGCCGTTCCTCGTCATCCTGGATGAATTCGGCGCGCAGTCGCATGCGGGTCATCGGGGTTCGCAGATCATGGCCGGCAGCGGCAACGAGCCGCATCCGGCTTTCCGTGGCCGCCTTCACCCTGGCCGAAAGGCCGTTGAGCGCTTGTGCGGTGGCGCGAATTTCACCCGGGCCGCTTTCCGGTATGTGCGGCAGCGTGCCGTCCGGATTGACTGCCGCCACCGCCTGCTCCAGCAGGCGCAGCGGTTTCATGATCTTCGAAGCGGCGAAGATGGAAACGAGTACGCTGCCGATGATGATAAGGCCAAGCCAACCGACAAGGATTTTCCAGCCATCCGGAGGCGGGCCGTGCGGCGTCATCGGCATGACCAGCCATTTGCCGTCGGAGAGCTTCAGCGACGCGATCAACTCGCCTGTCGACTGGTGCGATATGATTGCGTCGCGCATGCCGGAAATGCGAAGCAGCGCCTCCATGAGAAAGCGGGAGAGTTCTTCGTCGGGCGGGCCGCTGGGCGGCATGGGAGCGATGATCAATCCTGCCGATTCCGCCAAGGCTCGATCCTTCTCCGCGAAGGTCGCGAGAATGGCGAGCTGCCGGGCCGTCCGATCGATCGTCATGTCCGGTCGTGGCCCCCGCATGACGAGGCTTGCCACGAAGGAGGAGGAAATGACGACCAGGACGATGGCTGTCAGCAGGAGTAGCGCCAGGCGCGCACCAAGTGACCTCATGAATCGCCTTTGATAGCCGTTACCGGGACAACGAGTTGATAGCCGCCGTTGCGGATCGTTCTGAAAATGGGATCTTCCGTCGTTTCTCCCAGCTTGCGGCGCAACCGGCTCATCAGGACATCGATCGAGCGGTCGGCGGGGTCGCGATCACGCCCCTGCGTCAAGTCGAGCAGCTGATCACGCGACAGCAGCCGGCCGGCGCGCTCGAGAAACGCCTTGAGAAGATCGAATTCGGCACCCGTTAGCGCAATGACCTCGCCATTATTCCGGCTCACCCGACGAAGTTGCGGATCGAGCGTCATATCCGCGAACTGATAGCGCCTTTGCTCGGGCTCTGCCGAAGGGTCCTCGTTCGTACGACGCAGCACGGCACGAATGCGCGCAGCCAGTTCGCGCGGATTGAACGGTTTGCCGAGATAATCATCGGCACCGATCTCAAGACCGAGGATGCGATCTATGTCCTCCTTCAAGGCGGTCAGCAATATGACGGGAATCCTTGGGCGGCGGTTTCGCAGATCACGGCAGAGATCGAGACCGGATCCATCGGGAAGCATCACATCCAGCACGATCAGGTCGGGCTGGCGGCGGTTCAGCGCGTCGTTGCATCCGCGAAGGTCGCTTGCCGTCGAGACGCGGAATCCCTGTTCCTCGAGATATCGGCTCAGGAGCGAACGTATCTCATGGTCATCATCCACGATCAGAATATCCGGCGGTGCGCTGGCGTTCATGGGCTTCATTCCGTTTTCTCAACCCTTATACAAACTATCAATTCGCTGAAAAGAAGGGTTTTACGGCACCAATACGGAATTTCGGCGCAGGAAACGTTGGTTTACAAAATTCCTGGAGCTGGAAATATTCAGCAATAGAATATTGTTCGGCACAGCAGAATAAGACGGCAATCAAGATACCGTCGCCGGCCGGAAGCATATCTTGGCTCATTGTGTGCGAAGCCAGCACGGCGCTCGGATCAGGCGGCTCGCTGCCACTCGACGCTCCAGGCGGAAAGTCGTCCCTCGATGGCGCCGCTATCCATCATCAGGCGAATTTCGATTGGAGCACGCGGATCGACGACATCGACCGGCACTGCCGCTTCGAATGAACCCGTGCCTTGCGGACAGACCCGCAGCTTCCCCAGCAATTCGGTGGCATGAATTTCTATTGTGAAGATCTGCCCGTAACAGTCCTCGTCCACATCGAAATTGAGTTTGGCATTCCAGTGGCCGATCGGCAGGTGCAGATAAGGGCCATAGATCAGACACCGGGCTCCTCCGGTCAGGTCCACGAGCTCGTCCAGACCCTGCTCCAATCTGTCGCCCGAAAAAAACGTCTCCTGCGGCCAGAAGATGGTGCTGCCCTCCCCCCTCGCCGCATCGAACTGCAACGGGTGAAGAACTTTTCTTGCTGTTTCACGCAGGGACTCGCTGAGCTCGGGCACCTCTTCCTGCGGCGTCAGATATCCCGCGATGACCGCCGCCGCGGCCTCCTCCAGCTCCGGCGCTTCGGCGAGCGACAATTGGCCCGACGGCGCCATGCCGACATGCCGCAGCGCCTTTGCAATTTGCTCCAAAGTCAGATCGGTGCTGAAATGGTCATCGATTTCCCTGAGTAGCCGATCGATGCTGCCCTTTTGACTGACGTCGTTGCGGCGCAGGACTAGTGCTGCGGAGGCGTTCGCAAGCGGCTCCAGACAGGCAAGGCTAGCCGACACGGCCCTGACCAGGCCGATATCCCGTTGTTCGGTGGCGCGTGCGAGATAGGAGACCGCGTCGATGGGATCTTCGAGGAACAGCAGAAAGGGCACGTTGACCCTGAGGATCAGTTCCGACAGCCTGGCTTCCGGAAATTGCGAGACGAGCACGGCATGCATCCCGGATCGGCTCTGGACGTGTCGCTTGAGATCCTCGATCGTGTCGGTTGCGATGATTGCGTAGTCGCCGAAGGCTTCGCGTGCGAGCGCGTGGACGGCGGCCACGCCCCAGGAGGACATGACACCCGGCATACCGAAGGCGAAGAGGATGGTCATATCCACGCGCTCCCGTGATCATCCATTGAAAAGCGTGTCATAGAGCGCGCTCACCTTCTGCTGATACCGATCCGGCGAGAAGCGTGCCGCCTGCCTCGGGCCGGCCTTGGCAAACGAGGCGCATAGCGCATCGTCCTGATCCAGGCTGACGATCGCCTTGCGCATTTCTTCGGTATTGTACGGATCGACCAGAAGCGCGGCATTCCCGGCAATTTCCGGGATGGATCCTTCCGTGGAGCTGAGAACCGGCGTTCCGAGCTGCATGGATTCGAGCACCGGCAGGCCAAAACCTTCGTAGAGCGAAGGAAACAGCACGGCGCGCGCGCCTCTGATCAGGCTTATCAGCAAGGGATAGGAGACGAAGTCGAAGCGCTGGATCTGCCGCTGCGGCAGAATGCGGTCTTCGGCACGAAGATAGAAGCGGAACCGATCATCATCGATGAGCTGCTGCGTTTCCGCGCCCTTCCATCCCGGAGCGCCGACGATGATGAGCGGCTTGTTCGTCTTTGCGGCAAGATAGGCTTCGACCAGCCGCGAGATGTTCTTTTTCGGTTCGAAGGCACCGAAGAAGAGGAAATATTCCTTCCAGTCGAGATGGAAGATGCCGGCTATCTCGTTGGCAACCACATCGGCCGGCTTCGCGCGAAGCTGTTCCGGCACGTGAACCGCCTGATAGGTATTGCTGACCCGCGCCTCGTCGGCGCCGAGAACCTTGATGATATCGGCGCGAGACGTCTCGGACACGGTCACGATGTGATCGGCCCGCCGCACGAGGGACCGAAGCATCTTGTAGTGATAGCGCTTGTCGTCCTCGGTGAGATATGGCAGCCGCAACGGAACCAGATCGTGGATCGTATAGATGTTCAATGCCTTCTTTGCAGCAATCGGCATGGGATAGGTGCAATGCAGAAGATCCGGCTGCGTCTCGAACTTCATGGCAAGATTGTTGCCGTAGCGCTTGAAATGATACCTCGCGAGCTGGAACAGGTCATTGGAGGCGTAAACCATGGCGGAATCGCCGAGCTGCGCTTGAAGCGACTTCAGAATGACGGTTCCGCTCAGCGGAATCGGAACGGGCTTGATGCCGAATGGTGCGGCAACGCGCCGGCGCAGCCACCGCTTTGCAGTGGAAAGCGCGCCCGGTACGCGGGCGCTGGTATCGTCAAATAGCAGCACCTCGCGCAATATCGGATCCTTCGGAACGTTTCCGGGCATTCCGTGGACGACTCCGGTCTGATAGCCCAACGCACGCGCCGTCGACATCAAGCTCCTGGTGTAGGTCGCCACACCGGTGCCCTTCTTCAGCGAAAGATTGAGGCCATCGTAAAGGATCGTCTGGCTCACTCCCGTCTCTCCTTCGCCATCTTGCATCCCTCCCCGTCCTCAGGCCGGCTTGTCGCGGGAAAGGACGAGGAGCGAGTCGTCGGCCCCGTATTTCGAGAGCAGGTCCGTAGAGGCGATAGGGACAGCTTCGCCACTGAAGTCGAGACGCCGAAGCGATCCGTAGATGCCGGCAAGGCGCTCGAGAAAACCGCGCGCATCGGCATAGCGGGCGGGATTGAATTCGACGACAAGCATCGGCTTGTGACGGGCAATGGTCTCGCCCATCCCCTCAAGGATGACTTCTTCGGCCCCTTCGGCGTCGATCTTTATGAAGTCGACGCGCGTGCAGGATGCGCTCAACCGGTCGAGCGTCGTTACCGGGACCTTGATGAGGGCCCCATCCTGGGGATGGGGCAGGAAAGTCTCTGCAACGATCAGCGCGTTCTTCGGTTCGCTATGGGGAACATAGAGGGATGCCTCGCCTGATGCCGCGCTGCCGAGCGCCAGCCTCTCGACCCGCGTCCGTCCGAGCAGTCCGTTCAGCTCGACGCTGTGGCGCAGGAAATCCGCAGCATGCGGGTTGGGTTCGACGGCGATCAGTTCGCCCTTGGCTCCGACGAGCTCGGCCAGCAGAAGTGAGTAATAGCCGAAGTTTGCACCGACATCGATCGCGGTCATGCCGCGCCTGACGTTGCGCGCGCAGAACAGGGTCAGCCAGATTTCCCAGAAACCGTCCAGGAGGACATGGGACCCGAACCCCCTGTCGCGGGTATCGATATAGAGCTTATAGCGGCCGAGCACGCGCACTAGAGCCGTATGGTTCCCGAGATAAGCGCTGCTCACTCGCTGCAAAATAGCAGCCTCGGCCTGATGCCGATCGAAAGCCATCAACTCGTGAAGGTGCAGCAGCGGCGAAGAACTCATCTTATCCCTCTCGATCCGGCCTTGATCCGGCATGCCGGCAATGCAATCTGGAGACCGGACAACATCATGAAACTTCCTCGATTCCCGCAGCTCTCTCGCTGCGGGCACGGCTTTCCAGCGATATCCTCAGTTTGCCGTCGATGCGGCTATGCCGACCGATGCGGCAGACAATGCAGTTCCCGTGACGCCCTGGAAGAGACCCATGAATTTCTGAATATCGATCGAGGAAGCATTGGAAATGTAGATGATGTCGCGCGGCTGAACCTCGAAGCTCTGCATGGCGAGCAGTGTCGAGCCGTTTTTCAGGTTGAACCGATAGACGATCGGGACTGGTCCGCCGCGTCTCAGCAATGGATTGTTCGGTGCGACGATGCGGCGGGCAGTGTCGAGCGGCTCATACCGGAAGAGAAAGATGCCCGAAGCATCGGCACGGGCATCCTGAAGGCCTCCCGCACGTGCCACCGCGTTTGCCATGGTCAGGTGTTGCGCGCTGAAGGGCACTTCGCCATTCTGCGCCGATGCGCCAAGGATCGTATAGGTGGTCGGTTCGCGCATGACGGTGACCACATCCTCAGGCCGCAATCTTATGTTCTCGCGCGGGTTCTGGACAATCGCGGTGAAAGGCATGTGCATCGTCCGGCGTCCCCGCGTCAGATAGACGACGCTGTCGTTGACGCTGGCGCGCAGGCCTCCTGCCGCGGCAATCGCATCGAGTACCCGGTCGCCGGCCGGCGACAGCGCGACACGTGCGCCGCCTGCAACCTCGCCCGTAACTGTGACCGTGTTCGAGGCGCTCTGCTGCACCGTCACCAGCGCTTGCGGCTGCACCGCTTTGCCGGCAAGGCCGGAGATTACGGCGCGCTCGACGGAGGCAGGCGTCCGTCCAGCCGCATTGATGCGTCCCACATAGGGAATGCTGATCGTTCCATCGCTATTGATGGTTTGCGGCGGGATCGTAACGGAACTGCCCGTCGCCTGCTGCTGCCCGGAGGTGCTAGCTGCCATTCCGAACAAGCTTCCAGGCGGGGCCTCCCAAAGGCTGACCGAAACGACATCACCGACGGCGATCTTCAGGCCCGGATCACGCGTACCTTCGCCGAAATAAGCCGCCAGACTGGCCTCCGGCCGCGCGGCGCTCCGGACTATTGCCGTCGATATCACGTCGACCAGCGCAAATGGTGGAACGGTACGCGCCGCCGCCTCCTCCAATATGCGGGAGGCCTTGGGTCCGGCCTCCGGCAATGCACAGCCCGTAAGAACGCAGGCGAGAACACACAATAATCCGAACTTCACCGGCATCGACAATCCTGAACGGCATGGAGGCAGTTTTGATGAGGCATCATTGCTCTGAGCACATTAAGCCGTTCCGGCATCGTCACTGCGCTCACGGGTAAACCGAAGGATCGATGATGGGCTGGAGCCATAGGCGTGCTTGTAGAGAACGGAGAACCGCCCGGGATTGGAAAATTGCAGGCTCATGGCGAGGTCGGTGATGCTCTCGGCCTGGCCGCCCTTGATCGCGCCGTGGGCCGCGGCTAGCCTATAGTTGCACAGGATTCCCATCGGTGTGTCACCGCGATAGGTCTTGAACATGCGTTGCAGTGCGCGCGGGCTGCAGCTTGCGGCCTGGGCAAGGTCTTCCAGCATGATCGCGTTATGCAGGTTGTCCCGCATGAAAGCCTCCGCCCTCAGAAGCTGGCGCGGCGCGCTTTCCAATGTTCCGCGATGGAAGGCATCGGAAAGATTGTGCGGAAGCTTGGCAAACAACTTGACGAGAAGAAGCTCGCTGTAGGCCTTTGCGAGCATCACCCTTTCAGCCGGACGAGCTGTCATGAGATCCTTTTCGGCCTGGCGAAGGGTCTGGTATAGCCCCTGCGCGCCGCCTTGACGGAAACTCACCGGTGCCAGGGCGAATTCCTGCACATAGGGCTTGCCCGTCAATTCCTCGAAGTGCTGCCGGATAACCGATTCCGGAATTTGAAACAGCAGCCAGGAACTTCGCGGCTTTATCTCCAGCCGCTTGCCGGCGCGGTCGCTGATGCTGGCGACATTATTGGCAGGAATGCGCAGCGATTTATGCATCCGCTTGTGATTGATTTCCAACTCGCCTGCCAGGACGAATACGATGCTGACACGCGGCACGTCGTGCTTCGCGATAGCCTCCAGGCCAGCAGAGTGCTCCGCACTTATGATGGACGTCGATTGAACGGGCTGCTTGCTGAATTTAAAGGAGTAATCTCCACTGGCTTCCGACGGAACACCCCATTTCCAGTTTGGTTCAAGTACATCGAGATTGCGAACAATTGCATCACGAGAATACACTTCAAAAGTGCCAACGCATTGTTCGGCAACTTTTTCCAACATCGCCATCCGCTATCCTACTCAATATCTCAGATTGCATATTCGCAATCGCCACCACATGATTTTATCGAGCCAGATTTTTTCCAGCGTTCGTTACGAGGACTTCATGGTCTTGCCCCTTGACCACTCCAAATCGTATGATCATTCATCTTAAGTTGTATTATCTGAAAGTAAATTAGCACGACGAATTTTAGCGCGACAGTACAGATAATGACGGCGTTATACAGATTCCTACACCTCCATGCGCTTGCTCAAATTCAGCCTTCGGACGCGACGCCATCGGACAAAAAAGCTTCTACCCGTATAGCCATTATCCCTGTGATATACCGGTGCTGGTTGCAGAAGTAGTTACTGATTTATGCTCCACACTCACCGCGTAATGGTTGTGATGGGGGCATATGTCGTACGCTGCAGAAATATGTGGCGAGAATCGCCGTAATTTCGAAAGCAATCAAAAACGATTTAATTTCGATTAGCCTAATGTATTGGGTGTTTTGACCGGGCGAACCGACGGGATCCGAGGCGTAACGGCATTGTTTCAATGGCTGACGAGAAGATGAGACAATGCCGGCTGACGGGCTTCCGATACTGTCTCATTTTGCAAAATCTGCGCGTGATGTTTGCCATCGACGCTCGAAAAATACAATCAAAGCGGAAGATCTACAATGTAGAGTAGATTCGAAACGCCGTTTCTATGTCATCGAAGACGCGGCCGCGGCCATTTTTCAGGACGAGTGCCGACTTGCACAAATCGCCGATCACATTGAGGTTATGTCCCACGATGATCATTGAACGATCCTTCCGTTTGACAAAAAGTTCTTCGAAGGAGCGCAGCTGGAAACGTTTGTCGCCAACAGCAAGCACCTCATCGATGAGATAACAGTCGAAATCGATCGCAAGCGACATGCCGAAAGCCAATCGCGCACGCATGCCGGACGAGTATGTCCTGATGGGCATGCGCAAATAGCGACCAAGCTCGCTGAAATCCTCCACCAGATCGCGAATTTCGTCGAATGGCTTGTCGTAGATCCGTGAGAGGAAGCGCATGCAGTCAAAACCGGTCATCGAACCGCCGAAGCCGCCGCTCAGCGCTATCGGCCATGACATCGACATATTGCGCACGACCTTTCCGGACGTCGGCTCCTCTATGCCGGCGATCATCCGGACGAGCGTCGATTTTCCCGCGCCGTTATGACCGAGAACGGCGATCTTCTCGCCGCGGCCAATCTTGAAGGTCACGCCGTCAAGCACGCGGCGCATACGCCCATTCACTTCATATTCCTTGACGAGATCGAATACGCCGACAATGCCATCTTCGTGCCAAGGCGCCTCGACCCTCTGGGCCGCGACTTCCGACGGTGCGAATCGCGCGAGACTGGAAGGAAGACTAGTCATTGCTGAGCCGCATGCTCATAGACCTGGATGACGAAGAAGCGCACGATCCAGAATATGGCGAAGCAGATCGCAAGCAGCAGGAGGAATGACTGGAGGCGCTTCGGATAGAGCGCATGGTCCGGCAAGTTCGGATCGGCAATTCGTTCGAGATAGAGTTGCTGCCGTTGCGCATCGATTTTCGCGTTCTCCAGAGAAGCGGTCGCCGAGGTCAGCATTTTCGCGGCCATTTCCCGCTCCAGCAGCAGCTGTTCGTATTGAGCGATACGCGGCGCCATCGAACCGTCGCTGCCGACGATACGTGCCCGTTCGTCGCTGATCTGCCGCTCCATCGCCGCCACTCGTGCCCTTAGCGCGTCATTCTGCGGGCTCCGCGGGGCTTGCTCGTCAAGCGCGGCAAGGCGTGTCTTGCTGTCGGCCAGATCGTCCGAGAGCCGGGCAATCATGTCGAGCGCCGCGGACGACTGCTTGCCCGGATCGACAAGAGCCTCGCGATTGCGGAAGTCCGTCAGTCTCTTCTGCATGTCGGACAGCCTCACCTGACTGTCATTCACCTCGACCTGCGCATAACGGATCGCGTCCTGCCGGGCGCGATCATTCAGGCGATTGATGAGCTCTTCGGCGTGCTGAACCAGGGCGTTCGCCAGACGATAGGCATCATCGGCCTGAAATGCCCTCACATCCAGCGTCGTCACGCCGCTACCACTGTCGGTATGGACGTTTATGAACCGGAGATAATGCTGAAACAGCTCCTCGCTGTTCGCCTCGCGCCACGGCAGAGGATAGCGGTTGAGAAAGTCCGCCTCGGGTCTGGAGAAAATCTCCTTCAGGCCGTCCTTTTCGACGAGCGCGTCAACGGCCGCACGGGACTTGATGAATTCGGTGACGATATAGCTGTCGTCCTGAGCACGAACGAAGCCGGTGCTCTGGAGGAAGCCGCTCAGCAGGCCTGCCGCATTCCTGTTCGGGCTGCGAACGACGAACTGCGTCTCGGAAACATATTGATCGGCAGATATGAAGGCATAATAGACGCCGCCGAGCAGGCCTGGAATGACGACGATCAGTAACAGCAGCAGCTGGGATCTGATCCATCTCACAATTGAAATCGGCCTGGAGACAGGCCGGCCGGTGGTGATGCCGGACGAGCGCGCCGTTACCAATGTGACGAAATCGACAAAATCCTGGTTATTCTCGATACGGCTCATCTGGGACCATCAATCTCTCGGAGAATGGCCGCAACCATTCAATAGTCATCTTGCCGAAGCTCCGCGCGCATCGCGGCAGACTTCCCATTCCGCCTCTCCCAATCGCCACCCCGCCGAGGCGCATGACGCTCGTGACGGCATTTAGTTTCGCAAGAGATTCACATATATCCTTTGAAAGTCAAATATAATTCTCGGTCTATTTGATATTTAACGTATGATCTCAAGAATAATTTGCCTTCTGTCGCAATTAATACTTTGGCGGCGCGATCCGTATGGCGGGGCGAAATTGCGGCGGTGATAACTGCCATTCAATTCGCCATTTCTCCCTCATTGCTGGCTCAAGGAATTCGGAATGGGAAAGCTTGGAGGCATCTTGAACCCTGTCAGCAATCGTGCCGGGCCGAATCGTCGCGAGCGCCCGTGGCTGCAACGCGCAGCCATGAGATATCGGACTGCCATCCTGCAATTGGCGCTTCCCATCTCTCTCGAACCGATCCCGTTCAGGCAATCGGCCGCAGTCCGGCATTGCAGGTCGCTTCGCCCGGGCGGCCGTGACCGCCTCTAGCTTGCATTGGGGGATCTATGCATTTGGATTCGACGATTTTCTCCCAGGACATGCGGGTCTCGACAACAGATACAGGTGAACGGCCGTCCTGGCTGCCTGTGGCGAACGCACAGCTGCTCGCCTTCCTGGCGACCCGGCGGCGTTTTCCCCTGATCGGTCCGGCGATTTCCGCCTCTCTCAGACCGATCGAGCTGATGGCGGGCGCAGCCGCGGATGGCGTCGTGGGTTGGGGGGATGGGCCGCTCGCCCGGATGGCGCGCCTTTATGCGCGCATTCACCGTCTGCCCTTCTGGACCGTCTCCGGCGGCTTTCTGCAATCGCCTGGCGCAAGCACGGCACCGCCGGTTTCCATCGTCACCGACGATCTCGGAATTCATTTCTCCGCCCACCAGCCGTCACGGCTGGAAACTCTGCTCCAGGCAAGGCCGCGGCATAAAGATATTGGTCGTGCGAGCGATCTGCGGCAACGGATCGTCCGCGAGCGGCTTTGCCAGGACAACCATCTGCCGGAGGGTGCCGTACTCCTTCGCCGAAACCACCGCAGGCGTCTGCTGCTCATCGACCAGGCCATCGGAGATCGATCCATCGAAAGCGCCGGCGCCGATGCCGGTGCCTTCGCAAGGATGTGGGCCGCAGCGCGTGCGGACAGAAATGCTGACATCATCATCAAGTGCCATGCCGATGTCGTGGCGGGCCGTGCCAAAGGTTTTCTTCAACCCTATATCCACACAGGCGGAGTGCAGTTCGTCGACAAGGCCGTCTCCCTGCATTCGATACTGGATCTGGTCGATGAGGTCTGGACCGTGTCGAGCCATCTAGGCCTCGAGGCATTGCTGCGCGAAATACCCGTCGTGACCTTCGGCATGCCTTTCTATGCCGGCTGGGGACTGACCGACGATCGCGCCGAAGGCGCTGCAGCAATTGCAGCGCGCGCCCGGCGGACACGGCATGTCAACATCGACGAATTTGCCGACGCGGCATTCCTTCAATATTCCCGTTATGTCGATCCGGTCTCGCGTCATCCGATCACGGCCGAGCAGGCCGTCGAGCGGCTGCTCGAATGGCGCCACCATGCCCGCTCCCTTTCGGGGCGCTATCTTTGCGTCAACTTCTCGCTTCACAAACGCTCGGTAATGCGTCGTTATCTGAGCAGCCCCAGATCCGAGGTGCGGTTCGCCACCGATCCGACGGCCATGCAGATCCAGAATGCAGACACGATCGTCCTGTGGGGGAATGCCGATCCGCCGGAAGAAAGCCTTCTATGGAAAGGTGGCAAGAGATTGCCGATCATTCGGGTTGAAGACGGCTTCATCCGCTCTTCCGGCCTCGGCAGCTCGCTCGTTCCTCCATCCTCTCTCTGCTTCGACAGGCAAGGCATCTACTTCAATGCCTCTGCCCCGAGCCAGCTCGAAACGATCCTGAACGGGACGAATTTCGATGAGGCGCTCCTCGATCGGGCAAAGCGCCTTCGGCAGGCGATCGTCTCGATGGGCATCACCAAATACAACCTGCCGCCGCAGGCCGCGCCGGACTATCGTGCAAAGGCCAAGGGACGGACGATCGTTCTGGTTGCCGGGCAGGTTCCGAACGACGCCTCCCTGCGCTTCGGTATGCCAAGCCATGCGTCCGACGTCGACCTGCTAAAGGCCGCCCGGCGCGCAAGGCCGAACGCGTTCATTATCTACAAGCAGCATCCCGATCTCCTGGCCAGGAATGAAGGCCGTCACCCGCCTTCATCCCCATCGATGAATGCTGCCGATCTTGTCATCGGCAATGTCGGTTTCGACGATCTCCTGCAGGCGGTCGACGAAGTTCATGTCGCGACATCGTTGATCGGCTTCGAGGCTTTGCTGCGCGAAAAGCCGGTATGGTGCCATGGCCTGCCCTTCTATGCCGGCTGGGGTCTAACCCATGACACCGTCGTATCGCTCCGGCGCAAGCGGCTGTTGAGCCTCGACGCTCTCGTTGCCGGCGCGCTCATCCTCTACCCGCGATACTGGTCGAATATCACCGATCTTCCCTGCGAAGCGGAAGATGTGGTCGCCGAGCTCTATCGCGCCCGCCTGGGGGCGGCTCCCAACCCATCAAAACGGCGCTGGCTTGCGCAAGTCATCCACATGCTTGAGGCGAGAAAATCGTGATGAAGCCGATCGTTATGGATATTTCGCGGCTGATGGAGCGGGCGCATTGCCCGACCCCCACAGGCATAGATCGCTACGAGCTTCACTATGCGCACTGGCTGAACGAGCGCCGCAAGCGTGCCGCTATGACCAATGCTTTGGGGGCACCGCAAGCATCCTGGTTTGTCGAAACGGGGCATCACGGCGCGGTATCCGTTGCCACCGAGCGAGCGGACAAGCTCGTCTCCACGCTTGCCCGCCGCTGGGCGGCGAGCGAAGTATCAACCTCTCAGGCTGCTCTTCTCGATCGCATTTTCGCTGCCATCGACGGCAAGATCCAATGGCAGGCGACCGAGGCTAAGCCCGGCGAAGCTCACACCCGGAAGCTGCGCAAGATCGCGCATGTCGTCGCCAATCATTTTGCCCAGGGGCGGACGCTGCCCGGCAACGCATCCTTCGTCCACGTCTCCCATAGTCGGCTGGAGCGAACATCGGCTTTTTCCTGGCTCGAGCAAACCGGGCGGAACGGCGTTTTTTACGTCCATGATCTCATCCCGCTTTCGCATCCCGAGTTCGTCCGACCGGAAGAGCCGGAGCGTCATCGTCGAAGGATGGCGACGGTGCTGAAGCACGCCTCCCTTGTGCTGTGCAATTCCCAGGTGACGGCACGGGCGTTACGCACCTTCGCCCAGGAGTGCAACAGCGCGCTCCCCTCCATCGCCGTGCTGCCCCCGGGGGTGGAGCAATGCTTTTTGTCTCCCCCCGATGACATGGCTCGCACGCAAATTCCCTATTTCGTGACGATCGGCACCATCGAACCGCGCAAGAATCACATTCTGCTGCTGCGTCTATGGCAGTATCTGGCAGAACGGGACGGCCCTAGGGCACCTCGTCTGGTGATCGTAGGCAAGAGGGGATGGGAAAACAGCCATATTCTGGCAATGCTCGAACGGTGCCCTGCCTTGCCCGGGCTCGTTATCGAAGTACCGGGGTTGGAGGATGCCGCCTTGGCGCGGCTGGTCGCCGGCGCCGCCGCTCTCCTCGCCCCCTCGTTTACCGAGGGTTATGGCATGCCGATCGCCGAAGCGATCGCTCTCGGCACGCCCGTCGTCGCATCCAACATCAGCGCGCATCGCGAGGCTGCAGGCGGACATCCGGCAATTTTCCTCGACCCTCTTGACGGGCTGAGCTGGAAAGCCGCGCTCGACATGATCGCCGCCTCGCCCCGGCACCGAACCAGACCGGGGCGGCCAGGCGGATGGGACACACATTTCGATGACTTGGAGGCACTGATCGAGGCCGATCTTTCCGCCCGGCGCTATGCGGCCCAACGAGCGCCGCGGCGCGTCGAAACGATATCACCATCGGCAATTCTACAATGATCGGACGGGGAATGACGCACGGGAATGCAAGTGAAAATCAACAGCAGAATAAGTTCAAATCGTCAGAACGACGGGGGAGCAGCGACGTGACAAGTTTTTACGACATCGAGAACTGCTACAAATTCATCCTCGGCCGTCCGATAAACGACGACGAGCGCAATGCCATCGGGCAGAACCTGCTGCAGCTGACGGACATTCCGCTGGACGAGCATCGCCGACGCTTTCTCAGTTCCAACGAGTTCCACCAACGCTATAGCGAATTGCTGTTCGACAATTTCGTACCGAAGTCGATTTGCGTTCTCTTTGAAACGCAATACGATTTTAAGCTGTATCTCGATTTGCGCCAGTACCATATTTCCTTCGGAATCATGAGTGGAGAATATGAGAAATTCGACATCGAACTTGTCAAAGCCATTCTGCCCGAAACCGGACAATTCATCGATGTCGGCGGTAATGTCGGATATTACTCGCTTTCCGTCGCGGCCCATTCGACTTTCAAAGGGACGATCCTTGCCTTCGAACCCCTCCCCAGACTTTGGGGTCTGTTCAACCGATCGATCCTGGAGAATGGCTTTGAAAATCGCCTGAGCGTCCGCCAGCTCGCCCTTGCCGATGCACCGGGAGAGCTACAGCTGAGTGATGCCGAGGATACGGTTAATGCCGGCGCGACGCGGCTGGTCATGAATACGGCCGATACCAAAGCCGGCCGCATGGCGAAGGTCGAGACATTGGATCATGTGATCGGCAGTCTGCGGCCTGATGTCATGAAAGTCGACATTGAGGGGGCGGAAGGCCTGTTCCTGAAGGGCGCGCGTGAAACCATATCGGCGCATAGACCCTCGCTGCTTATGGAGATCAATCGCGACGTGCTCGCCGTTCTCTCGAAAACGACGCCCGGCGCAATTCACCGTCAGCTTGCCGAATTCGGTTACGGCATCTGGACCAGCTCACAAAATCAGCTGACCAGGATCGAGACGTCGGACGAGCTCGATCGGAGTTTCCAGATCGGCACGGTCGCGAACATTCTTGCAGTTCATGAAGATCGCGCAGAAAGGGTCGGCGAGCGCCTTCAGCGCCTCGGATTGGCGCTAGCCTCATCCAAGTCCCAAAAGCATCGGCAGCAGGAGATCGCACTCTGAAAACAGCGGCAATTGATCTTGCGACTTCGACCTGAAATGCCCGCGCATCGCGACTTTACATGGAGACCGACAACATTTGCCGTCGATTTCGGCCGCAGTACTGCACCCCCGGATCGGGCCGCCGTCATGTCATTCGAACTTGATGTGATTGCGGGCCATATTCACCAGGAAAAGCCCGACGGCCGTGGTGAAGAGGCAGCATTTCGTGATGTAGCCGATATCGTAGAAAGTCTGCACGGTATCACCGAAGAAGCCGGCTCGGAAAAGTTCGAAGCAGTGGACGGTGGGAACGTAGAGGGCCAGTTTCTGCGGGCCGCTCGGCAGCCAGGCCACCATGAAGAACATGCCGCCGATCGGGAGTGTGAGATACTGGAACGGCGAAACAAATTTCTCCACGAACTCGAAGCGCTCGGAGCCGGCGGCAAAAATCAGCCCTACGGCGAAAGAGAACCATGCCATGAACAGCCAGCCCGCCAGAAGCGGGCCGAGGTCCTGATAAGGCGGTATGATATTCGCGAGACGAGCGACCGTGTAGACGATGATGAGCGCCGCCGTCGTACCCGCCACCTCCAGAAGCCCGCGCGCGATCAGCGCGTCGGCGAGACGGATCTGACGATGATACATCAAGGGCAGATTCTGACGCAGACACGAGACGGCATGGCCGCTTATGTGGCGCCAGAGCGTCAACGGCATGTAGCCGCTCAGGACGAAGGCCGCGATCGTCAATCCATGTGCTTCGTGACGCATCAAGGTCCACATGACCATGACGCCGGCAGTCAGAATCATCGGCTCCAGCGCAAGCCAGAGGAAACCAATGTTTTCCCGCCCATAGCGGATGAGCATTTCACGCATGATGAGTGCGCCGAGCACGCGCGCCTGGATCTTCAAGCCGGTTATAAACTGCGAACGGCCGCGAGCGTTCGTCGATACGTGATGCATGCGGAGGCCTCCTGTTCGCCATCCCATCTCCGTCGGATGGTGGAACAACGATACCGGCGAAGGCCGCTTGCTCAATCTTCATTGCGTCGGGCCTGGACAATTACCGCCCCCGGTGCACAGGCGCCGACAGATAACGGCAGGCAGTCATCAGTGGGAACGCAACCATGGCTCTGATAAATTCCGAAACGCAAAGCAAGAAGGTCGATGCACGGCAGCCTCGGTTGCCTTTCCGCGAGATGATTAAGCGATCGATCATCGGGCCGGCAAAAACGGGAAAGCACCTCAGGCGCTCAACGCGCCTGCGCGTCTACATGCTCGCGGTCGTCGGTCCTACCCTCGTCGTGAGCGCCTATTATGCCTTCATGGCCGCGCCGATCTACGTATCCGAAGCCTCTTTCGTCGTTCGTATGGCGGCTCCGCCATCATCGAACGTCTTCGGTTCGCTGCTGCAGAATAGCGGCATAACCCGCTCACAAGACGACACTTTCTCCGTGCAGGAATATATCCGCTCGCGCCAGGCACTGAAGGAGCTCACCGAGCAGCTTCCCGTGCGCACCATTTTCGGCAGCCGGCAGGCGGATTGGCTGACACGCTTTCCGCGGCCTTGGGAGAACAGCAGCGAGGAGGAGCTCTATAACTATTACTCGAATCGCGTCTCGGTCATCCACAACGATACGACAGGCATCACCGTGTTGCGCACGACAGCCTTCCACGCGCAGGATGCCGTAGATCTGAATATCGCGTTGCTTTCGCTCGGCGGCAAACTGCTCGACCGTTTGAACGACAGAGCCCGCGGCGATGCGGTTCGCTTTGCCGACAATGAGGTACAGGAAGCGCAGCAGCGGGTCATAGATGCGCAGAAAAACATTACGAATTTCAGAAACAAGGAACTGATGATCGATCCCAATGCCAGTTCCCTGTCGATGGTCGACCTCATCACCAACCTGACTGCCGAGCTGGCCAACACGCGCGCTCGCCTTGCCGAGACGCGCAAGACCGCGCCCGACAGCAACGCTATCCCCTTCCTGACCAGCCAGATCGCGGCGCTGGAACAACAGATCGAAAACGAGCGCGCCAAGATGGTCGGATCGGACAAATCCGTTGCGCCCAGGATTGCCGATTATGAAAGTCTTGTCCTGATGCGCGAATTCGCCAACAAGGCGCTCGTCGCCGCCCTTGATTCGCTGGAAGCAGCCAGGGCCGATGCCCGCCGGCAGCAGCTTTATCTTGAGATCGTCGTACCATCGCACCTGCCTGACGAGGCGGAGATGCCTTATGCGCTCAAGAACATCGCCGTGGTTTTCCTGTCATTGAGCCTCGCCTACCTTCTGGGCTGGCTCATGCTGACCGCCGTCAGGGATCACGAAAGTGGTTGATCCAGGCTTTAGTGCAGTATCGGCCGGCAATGGCAACCCGTTATCAATCGGCGTGCCAGAAGCAGGTATAGATTTCCGACATGCAGGCGCGGATCTCCTGCCCGGCGGTCGAGTCCGCGGTAATATGGCCATAGAGGCTGAACTCCGCATCGCGTGCGCGGATGTAATATCGCAGGGCCGCCTCCATATCCCGCATGGCCTTATAGAGATGTCCGGTCTGGATCTCGACATCGATGACCGCCGCTGCATCGAGATTTTGCGCATATTCGCGATAGACCTCATAAAGCTTCAATGCCTCGTCGAAATCGCCGGCCTCCTTAGTCACGTTCGCATAGACGGCAATCAGGTCGATTTCTCCGTCCGTAATCACCAGGTCGCGCAATTTCGCCTGCGCTTGCCCCCAGCGTCTCGACTGAACCAATTCCATGGCATTCTGACGCTTGCGCTCGATATCGACACGCGAAAGCCGTAAACGCGCCGTTTCGAGATGGCCGGTTATTTCAGCGTCGTCCGGTGCGAGCTCATGGGCACGTTCGTACCATTGCAGCGCGGCCTCAGGCTCATGCATTCGATTGTAGAGGTGGCCAAGCTGCAGATGGATATCGATATCGTCCGGCTCCTCCTTCAGGAAGCGCCGGTATGCCTCCAGCGCCGCCTCGAAATCGCCATTCTCCTTGTGAGCATGGCCAAGCTGCACGAACAACGAAATCCGCGCGGGATACTGCTCCACTGCCTGCTGATAGTAAAAGGCTGCAGTCGCCCAATCACGACGGTCGCGCGCTGCGTCGGCCTCCGCAAGGGCATTGACAGGTGTACGGGCATCGGCTGTGCCGGCTCTGGTCTGTCCGACGCGCAAAAGCGTCGATGCAAATCGCAGCTCCCTTCTCATGACACATGCCGCATCGAGATGTTTCGCGGGCGCAGCCAGCAGTCTTCGGGTGGCCGCTCATGAATGCGGATACGCAATTCTATGAAACGATGCTCTCTCTTGATAGTCACGCATACGCTTCCCGAGAACGAGCCGACCAGCGTCATGGCCTGCAGAAAATCGAGACCGGAATTGGCGACGACCTCGATATCGAGCTTGGCCTCCTTCGGTTGGATAAGCTCAAGATCCAGCAGCCAGTCGCCTTCCTTGAAACTACGTTTGGGGCCTGTCAGCAGCCAGCCCGGCTGGACGCTCCAGTTGCTGTCGTTGATCTGCGGCGGCTGCCGCAGGAGGTCGGAGCCGATCATCCAGCCGGCATTGTCGACCTCCCGTACGAAGATGATCGTCGCCTGCCCCTCTGAATCGACCAGAAATCCGGAGGGGGTAATGCTCGCACGGGAGGAATCGCCGACATCCCGCGGCTCGCTGTCGCTATCGGGCAGCAACGTATCCCAGTAGGCCGTCTGGCCTTCCCGACGCGCAATGGCGACGATCCGCTTCACGACGGTGGCGCGGGTGACGACGCCGCGCCGGAGATCGAACTCCAGTCCAAGTCGCTCGGCGGACGTCGGATCCCTTCCGCAGATGCGTGAGAAAGCATAGCGTAGAAAGGCCGCGTCGTCCTCTCGTGCAAAACGCACGAAGTTCTCCACCATGGCGAACTGATCCGGTTCCCTCCGAAGTGCCTGCATCAGGGAGGGACCGCTGAGCGCTGACGGAATGGGGCGGCGAGCCTTCAACGCGTCGACGATGCGCAGCCGATTGGTACCGCCGCGAATGGCATTTGCAAGCGAGAGACGGTCATCCGATGTGAGGTCAGATTCCGTCAGATCCAATGCCTTTGCCCAGGCATCGACGAAGGATTCCGCAGGCAGGGAGAACACGTCTTTCGGCAGAATACTCAAGGGCTGTCTATGCAACTCGGCGATGGTCAATATTGCCCCCCAACATCTTTTCGATGGCTGTGACATGCCGCGCGGCGGTGCGCGGATAGGAATACCAATGGGCTGCCTGGCTGCGATCGCGATCCAGCATCGACAGCAACGCGGGATTTTGCGCGAGGCTCAGCAATGCCTCCGCTATGCACTCTATCTCGGTGTTTTTGACGACATGGCTGATCGGCCACAGGTCCCGCAGGACCGGCGAGCGGGAGCACAGCAGGGGGCGATTGACGCTCATTGCGATGCGCGCCGCCCCGGTCGCCGTCTCGGTCGAATGACCATACAGGAACGAAAGCAGGTCGCACGTCATCAATTCACGACGCAATTCTCCTTCCGGAATGAAATCGAAACGCGCCGTGACCTTCTCGGATATTCCAAGATACTCGATCAGGTTTTCGATCACGGCGCGCGTTGCCCGGGATTCGTCGTTCGCAACCATGCAGTTGAACAGTTTCAGATGCAGTCGAGGCTCGTAGTTCAATGCCTCCGCGAAGGCCAATACGAGACGGTCGATGTTCTTGTGCGGCATCAGGAACCCGAAGGAACCGATCGTAAAACGCGACAGGTCTGGTCCTGGCGCATCTTCCGGCTCAGAAAGAACGCCATGCGGCAAGACGATCGGGTTCAAATGCCCTGAAGCCGAAAGCGCTGCCGCATCTTCCGCCGAATGCACGAAGACCATGTCGAATGCGCGGGTCCAGTCGAGCGTGCCGCCTCGCAAGGCCTCCTTTACGCTGTGCATGGTCAGCACGCGCAGTCGATGAGCCGTGGCGGAGATCGGCTGGATCAACAGCTCCATGTCCGCCGTCGAAAAATGTCCCGGATGATGCTGCATCCATAAGACATCGCCTCGCCCCTGCTCCAATCGCCCCGCCAGGCGCTTGAGCGAAGCGAGGTCATAGCCCCATAGCCTCGATATGCTGCGGGGAATGTTATCGACGATGTTCGAAGGCGTTTCCGGCAAGGCATCGTCCATGATCCGCCGTGCAAAGACGTGGTCAAGCCTGCCCGCGAAGGCCGGTGTGGCGTACAGATGCTGAGAATAGGTAGCGATGCCGCATTGTTGCTGCCAGGAGGAAATGAGATCCATCGTCCAGTCACGCCGCGCTTCGGCAGCGGTAGGGGCGGGTTTGGCAAGGGCAGCCAGCGTGCGGACGGCAACTGACCTCCAGCTGAAATGTGTCTTCAGAAGGGCCTTTGCTTTCTCCGCTCGGCTGGTGGCTTCAGCGGGACGATCAAGCACCGCGCGCATCTGCGAGCCCAGGTGTTCCACCGATGGTTCTGCCCATAGGCTGTGGGAGCCCGCTACATGAGCCTGGGATGCGGACATGTGGCAATCGACCAGCCAGGCCGTATCGGGGCGGCAGAAATCGAGCTGGCCGCTATAGTTCGTGGTCACGACTGGAACGTCGAGCAGCATGGCTTCGGCCAAAGGCAGGCCAAAACCCTCTCCCCTGCTGGGTGCTACCAGCATCGCGGCGGAACGATAAAGCGCGCTCAGCTGGCTGGCATCATAGTGCTGTTCGATGATGGTGATGGGCGGCGCGTCGGCAAGTCTGTTGCGTTTTTCCGCAAGGATCGATGCCAGTACGTTGTTTGGGTTCGGAAACGTCTTGATCACCAGTTCGACCGGTTCATCCGCGCGGAAAGTGCTCAGGAATGCCTCGATCAGGACATCGACACCTTTGCGTGGAAAACAGGAAGAGACATGCAGGATGCGCCGACGTCCGTTTTCCGGCGGCGGCGAAACATCATTCATGGTGTCGGACAAATGATCGCAGCCGGTGCCAATTACCTCAACCGGTATGGTAATTCCGGATCGCTCGAAGCTGTCGTGAATGAAATTCGAGATTACCGTCACGAGGTTAAGATCGCGATTGAAGCGATCCACCAGATATTGAGGGAATTCAAGCTCTTCCCAGGCAAAGGCGATATAGGCGTTCTGCCGCCCGACCATGTCGTGGGTTGCCGGCGGCCAGGTATTTCGCAAATGAATGTCGAAGGTCTCTTTGAACGGATAGTCATCGCGCATGCGGCGCATGACGTCCGTGGCCGCTGAAAGGTTTGCGTCACCCTGCCAGTCTTCCTCGGCGGTGTGGCAGGTCAGATTGACGCCCAAATCTATGAGCGCCTGCGCGAGATGACGATTGACGATCGCCAGACTGTAGTCGCCCTTGAAAACGCCGTCATAGAAAACAGTCTTGCCGGCAAATCTCTCGATCAAAGACCGTTCGTCTATGCGCCCCGCGTCGAGCGGATAGGGCGAAACAGCATCGTCATGGTGCATCCATTACTCCCAGGCACTGGAGACAAACAAATGAGCGATATGGCAAACGGGCAAACTCGTGGACGCATCACTGATACGGATGACGAGAATGCCGGCTTGCGCTTATCGCCTGCTTCAGCTCCGGGCAGCCGTCGCCGTCCGGAGCTTGCTGCTCGGCTGTATGTCAGGATGCCTGAGCTTCTCGGACGAAATAGCCCATTTCCTCGGCCCGCTTTTCAAGAGACGCGCGCGCCTGTTCAAGCACCTTGCCCGCATAGACCGGAGGATAGCACCAGTCATTCCAGGTCCGCGTCGCCGCATCGGCAAGAGAGCCGAACCGCAATACGCCCGGCTCGAGGAAGGAAAGACGCCCACCAAGATCGAGATAGGTTTCGGTCTGTGCTCCCTCGGCAAGGACGATCGCATGCTGCTCCAACTCGATATGGAAATATTCGAATGGGGCCAGCGTCGCCTCCTGCGTGATCGTCGAGCCGTTGATGAGGAACTTGGCCGGGATCAGCGATTCTTCCAGGAACATGCAATGATCGGGAGAGACATAGAGATCGCGAGCGGGAATATTTTCCGCGATAGCGCCCGCCTGGATACGGATCGGGAGCGTGTCGCGGGGCTTGTCGATCGCCTTGGGATCAATCCGGCGACGGCCGACCCATTTGATCTCAGCCACACCCTTGTGAGTGACGACGAGATCGCCGACCCGCAGATCCTCGACCGGAATATTATCTTCCGGCGTCCGGATGAGTGTGCCGCGCAGAAAGCAGCTCGTAAACGTCAGCGTATCTGTGCTGGGGTCGTAGGTATAAGTGACGCCCGCCGGGATCGTATAGGAGCCGAGCGGGCTCAGGATACCCAACGCGCCGTAAAAGGTGACGGTATTGCCGGACTGCTGGACCGAGTTTGAACCCACGATTTCGATCCTGTCGCCGCTCTGAACGTTCGTGACATTCGGTGGCGTCGAAATGTTCAAATTGACGAGACCGGGATCGTATGAGAACAAGCCGGTGCCATTGGCATTGGCAAAGTCCACGGTGACGCCGTTCAGCAAACCGACGTTGAGCGCACTGGCTTCGACGTTAATGCTGGAGCCAGCGCCGATCGCATAAGTATAGGTCGAACCGGCTCCGATATTCGCAAGGCCGGCATTGAGCGTCACATTGGCACCGTTGATGGCTTCGATCGTTGTGTTCGAAAGCGCGCCAGTACCAACAAGACTGCTGATATTGACGTCCACGCCATCGACTATGACCGTGCCGTTGGAAACTAGGTTCAGTTGGAGCGTGTCGGACGAGTTACCGGCATTGCTGCTATTGATGGTGGTCGTGCCGTCATTGATTAGATTTACGTCAATCAAAGCCATGCTATTGTCCTCTCTCTTAGGCTAACATTTTGTCTTTCAAGGCAAAATGAGTGTCAGAACTTATAGTTCAAGCCGACACGGATGGCGTGAAAGTCGGGGCTGGCCTTGGTAGAGAGCGCGTCACCGCCCATGTTCTTGCTCCCGAAATCCACATACTGATACTCGAGTTTTGCCGTGATGTGGTCGGTGAAGGCGTGTTCGACACCTGCGCCAACGGTCCAGCCCGCCTTGGTTGCGTCGTCGTCGAAGCTGCCGACGCCGGCTAAAGAGCCCTTGTACTTGATGTGACCGTAGGCAAGACCGCCGGTGCCGTAGATCAGGGTATTGTCAAATGAGTAACCGATGCGGGGACGGACTGTGCCGTACCAGTCGATCTTCGATGAGGCGCTCGCTATATCGCTTCTGAAGGAATCACTGATGTCAGCGCCCTGGAAATCGGCTTCGAGGCCGATCACCCAGTTGGGATCGAACTGATAGTTGTAGCCGATCTGGCCACCGCCGAGGAAACCCGATCCCTCGATCTTGCCAAACCTGCCGAGATAACTCCCGAACGAGTGGAAACCAACATTGTCATTGCCGCCAAAACCACCGCCCGCATTCAAACCGACATAGAAGCCTGTCCATGAAAATACCGGTGCCGTCTCGGCGGGAGCCTCTGGCGGTGTCGAGACGGCAAGATCGGCCGCATAGCCCGCACTTGCCGCAACCATCGTCAGAAGGAAAGCGGTAGATCCCAAAAACTTGCGCATTCGAAAATTCTCCTCGAAGGAATTCACGAGATTCAACATGTAACTGGTGAAAGTCCACGTCGACGCCATAATATAGGCGTGTTTATAGCTGTAAATACGCCATCACTAATATATATTTTCGGAATACATACTTAATTTGTACAGAATTGTCGTAATATGTATTGAAGTATGACTTCATATTTACTTGTGAGTCGCGATGGATTCCTTTGTTGCCATAGACCGCAACGGAAGGGGTCGATTTTACACCGCGTCGTTCCAGCATCCTGGAATCAGGATGCAGCAGTTCGCAACACCCCTTCTCGATCAGAGAAAGCCGATTGTTTGTGAGCACTTAGTGGTGACGCAATCCGATACGCGCTGTCGCTTTCGATATGGACAGACGCCGGACTGATCTGCAGCTTTTTGCTGCTACTGCAGACATCGATCCGCTGCAGTGGGAGGCTCGACGGGGCGGACCCTTGAAGGTACGTCGAGCCTCCCCAACGGCCATCCACCCTATTCGTCATCTTCACTGAGGATCGATCAAAGATCGCTTCGAGCAATCCTGGCGCGAACATAAGGCCGTATCATGCGCCATCGACCGGCCGCTGTGACGTTGCGAAACAAACAAGCAGCCAGGGTTAGGTTATTGCTCACTCTAATGTCGGCTTTCCAAAGTCAGGCGCAATCAGACTTCTCACGTCGTTTCGCGTATGGACGATATGCCAGTAGCAGGCGACATCTTTGCAACTATCGCAACCGCCAAATTGCGATGGTCGGGAGGTTCGGTCGTCTGCAACATGCATCGGCCGGACCTCCTCGTATCCCTATGGCCAATTCCCGTTCGGCCGCCTTTTGAAGAGAACCGCCAAGACGGGCCAATGGGCAGTCGGCATCGCTGAAAAACGGCTGGCCGCTCTTCATTCAGAGTTCACGAGGATGCCAGCCGCCTTGGCGGCCGCGATGAATGCAGATCGAACCTGCTGCGGCGACGCCCTGCCCGCGATGCCGTCTATGCAGATGTGAAGCGCGTCTTCGAATGCCTCTCCATAGCGCACCGGCCATTGTGTCGTCAGGAACTCCACCGCACGCGTGACGGAATCGACAATCTGAACTTCGCCATCGTCGTCGAGGCTGATTTCGATCGGCTCGAACGCAAGATTTCGGAGATTGCCGGAATTTTCGCCGGAGAAATCCTGCCGATCCTGAACGGCAGTTCGTTCGATCCCTGCGTATCTTCTTTTCATGACCAGCTTGCTCAACAACGTCATGTCGCGAGCGATATCATCTGCCTTTGGCGCAGGGCCAGGAGTTCTAGAGGGATTCGAACGAACAAACCGTCCGCCGACATCAGGGCCGGCGCCAAAATTCTTACCATTCCGCCCCATGCCAACTTGCCCTATTTAGCGTCCTCAACCCCAGCCCATCACAGGCCTATGCCGCGATACGTTGCATCGATAAAAGTATTACTATTAGAAATCAACAATTTAACGTGACCAAAGTAGAGCCCCAAAACGAGTTTGACCAGTATCGCTACAACAAAAACCGTGAATATCAGCTATGGAAACGTTCCCTGCTTGCTTTATAGTGTATAATTATGGAAATTTCGCCTAAAGGCTCCATGAACGGATTTCCTTGTGAGCTAAGCTACATGTCCCCGAGCTACATTTCTCAGAGCTACATGGCAGCGGACATGTTCTGATGGCTACTAACCACGCACGGCCAACCGCCTTCATCGGAGCCCGGTAAAAAACATATGCGCTTCGCGGATCTGCGAATTCGACCGGAAAGGCTTTCACGCCAATCCGGATCGCAGAACGAAGGTGGGAAGGAATACGAGAAAATGAACATCGCCCTGCGCTATGTCGTGCGCGGCCATATTGCAAGCGAGCTAGAGGCCGGTGTTCTGCGATTTTCCGCGAGAGAAATGAAGGGGCGCACCGAAGTGCGCCGCTTGTTCAGACGACGAAAAAAGTCGATGGCGGAACCTGCAATGCGGTGGCAATGCGGCGAAGTTTCGCCGAATCCGCTTCTGCACCAGCCTCGATTTCAATGATTTCCTCACTGGTGAGACCACAGGTTTCAGACAGATCGTCAACCGTATAACCGATGGCTTCACGCGCCTGCCGTACGGCAGCTGCGATTTCCCCATGGGGAACGGTAGAAACCTTTGAACTATCGATATTATTCGGAGTAATGGACATGAAATTTCTCCTTCCAAAGTCCGCCGGCCAGCTCGTTGCCGGGTGAAGGCAGCTATTGCAGCCATGAGGCATATCGACCTAAACAGACACGGCCGAACGCTGGGTCAATATAGGCATCAATGCGGCAAGGGCAAGCATGGAAGCGCATAGCTGCCCGTCGTCTGGCTCTCGGCTCATGTCATATTTTAATATTAGGTGATACCGCTGCACGTTACGGTCACAAATAGCCGAGTGCTTCTGGAGACCTAGTTTGCGATCGTTCACAGCCACGAAATCCGATGGGCCAGCACCATCCATGGCCACGAAGGCTACTTTTTGCTTCTTGCCTTGCGTATCTTCCGTTCGGCCGCAAGCAGGAGACCCTTGAGCTCCGGCTCGCGCACGCGATTGGCCGCTTCGGTGAAAGAAACCCATTCGACGCGGCGCTGGCCTCGCTCCGGGAAGTCCTGCAGCACCTGATCGACCTCAAGCAGATGCAGCTCGACGATGCAGGGAACGCGATTGCCGTCGGCAAGCTGCTTCAGATAGGTGAAGTAGCCGAAAGGCTTCTTCTTCACTTTTCCGCGCACGCCGGCCTCCTCATAAGCCTCGATGGCTGCGACCTCATGGGGTTTCTTGCCCTTGATCGGCCAACCCTTCGGAATGACCCAGCGCCCGCTTTCCCGGCTGGTGACGACGAGCATCACGGCATCGTCGCATTCGACTTCTTTCCTATAGCAGATCGCAGCATATTGTTCGTGGACGCGGCCATGAAGCAGCGCATCCGCATGGGAAGCAAGTTCTGACAGGAAACTCTCCGAACGCCTCAAGGCCTTATGCTGCCCTGATATTGAAGACGCCATGCGCAGCTACCCGCGGCAAGGCCGATAGAGGCAAATCCGCCCCAAAACCGGCAAGTGTGCGCTCATAAAATCCGTCTCCGACACGCTGCCTCCTGTCCTGCGGCTCCGTCGAATTACACAACTGTCAGTATGATGCTGTGAGCCGTTGCAGTGACAGTTTTATGAAGCCTGCTGTTGATGAGGACAGTTGCACGGCTTGTTGCGGTCGATACACGAAACTGTGACCGGCCGGCTGCCGGAGCTGAAACGGCCCCCGAAGGGGCCGTTCCATCCTTGGGAGGATGATGCGAAGCCTACTCGGCCGCCTGCAAGGCAGGCACCTCGATTTCCTCGCTCAATTGCCCCGCCATGGCGGCCGCAAACTTGGTCTGGTCGAGCTCGTTTTCCCAG
This sequence comes from Martinezella tropici, assembly GCF_003287875.1. Lineage (GTDB taxonomy): Bacteria > Pseudomonadota > Alphaproteobacteria > Rhizobiales > Rhizobiaceae > Rhizobium > Rhizobium tropici_C. The sequence continues at coordinate 646,219 of NZ_QMKK01000054.1, read as the reverse complement.
CGGGCTACGACGATCGTGGCAACTGCATTGCCGACGAAGTTCGTCAGGGCGCGGCATTCCGACATGAAACGGTCGATCCCGAGGATCAGCGCCATGCCGGCGATCGGAACCGAAGGCACGACCGCAAGCGTGGCGGCAAGCGTGATAAAGCCCGCACCAGTGATGCCGGCGGCCCCCTTGGAGCTCAGCATGGCCACCAGCAGCAGCAGCACCTGATCCCCGAGCGACAGCGGCGTATCGGTTGCCTGGGCGATGAACAGCGCCGCCAGTGTCATATAGATATTGGTGCCGTCGAGGTTGAAGGAATAGCCCGTCGGGATGACAAGGCCGACGACGGAACGCTTGCAGCCTGCACGCTCCATCTTGTTCATCAGGCCCGGCAGTGCGGCTTCAGACGATGAGGTGCCAAGCACCAGCAACAGCTCTTCCTTGATATAGCGGATCAGCGCAAGGATCGAAAATCCGTTATAGCGCGCGACGGCGCCGAGCACGACGAGCACGAACAGCAGCGACGTGGCGTAAAAGGTACCGATCAGGAAGGCCAGATTGGCGATGGTGCCGATGCCGTACTTGCCGATGGTGAAGGCCATGGCGCCGAAGGCGCCGATCGGCGCGAACTTCATCAGAAGCGCGACCATGCGGAAGATCGGGGTGGTCAGTGCCTGCAGGAAGTCAGTCACCGGGCGGCCACGTTCGCCGGCGGCGCCGAGCGCAATGCCGAAGACCACCGAGAAGAACAGCACCTGGAGAATATCGCCCTTGGCGAAAGCGCCGACGATCGTGTCCGGGATGATGTTCATCAGGAAGCCGACAACCGACGCGTCATGGGCTTGTGCTGCATAGTTGTTGACGGCCTTCGTATCCAGCGTCGCCGGATTGATGTGCATGCCGGCGCCCGGCTGCACGACGTTGGCAACGATAAGACCGACGATCAGCGCCAGGGTCGAGAAGGTCAGGAAGTAGATGAACGACTTGCCGACGACGCGGCCGAACTTCTTCAAGTCCGACATGCCGGCGATGCCGGTCGTAACCGTCAGGAAGATGACGGGCGCAATGACCATGCGCACCAGTTTGATGAAGGCATCGCCGAGCGGCTGCAACGATGTGCCGAGCTGCGGATAATAATGGCCAAGCAGGATACCGGCGGCAATGGCGGTCAGAACCTGCACGTAGAGATGCCGGTAAAAGGGAAGTTTGCCGCGCGTTTCGGCGGCAGCGATGGGAGCAATCATGATATCCTCCTTTAAGCCCAACCGATCTCTCGGCCCTCCGGGCGACGACTAGAATTCAACAGCCTCCGACTGTTCCGTTCGCCGTTGCAACGGGCATGCCAATTGAGGGACATGGCATCAACTATTTGATTTCATATGATTTAAATTTCTCGAGCGCGAGCATATCTTAAAACATGTGCGGCAATCCGCACATGTTGAATTGCGGTCAGCGCGAAAACATGCACAATATGGCGATGCTACAACGCGCCGCCACAGATCGACTTTTGACGCCAGAGCAACTGAGCCGGCGCTCCCGTCGCGTTTGGCTCGCCTTCGCATTCCTGTGCGCCGCTATCATTGGAGTCGCCCTTTATGGTGCAAGCTTCTACGGCCGTGTCTCCGCGATCGAGGCACTGCAGAGGCAGGCACATACGGACGCCAATCTCAAGGTCGCACTTTTGCGGGCGGTCCTCGAGCGTCCCCGCGCCTTGCCGCTCTTGCTGGCGGATGATCAGCAAGTGCGTGAGGCGCTCGCGGGACGGCGGATCGACGACATCGTTGCTCTGGACCGCAAACTGGAGAACCTCGTTTCCGGCACCAGCGCTTCGGTCCTCTACGTGATCGGCAAGGACGGCGTCACGATGGCCTCCAGCAACTGGCGGGAGCCCTTGAGCTTCGTTGGCAATGACTATTCCTTCCGCGACTACTTCAGCAAGGCTATGGAGGCGGGAACCGCCGAGCACTACGCGCTTGGTACGATCAGCAACCGCCCCGGCCTCTATATTTCGCGCCGCGTCGGCGATGCCGGTTCGGCACTGGGCGTTGTCGTGGTGAAAATGGAATTCGATCAGTTGGAGGCCGATTGGAGTGAGAGCGGCCGTCCCGCTTATGTGACCGACGAACGCGGCGTCATCCTCATCACCAGCCTGCCTTCATGGCGCTTCATGACGACGACGTCACTTGGCCGAGAAGAAGCGGCGGCCATTCGCAAAAGCTTGCAATTCGGCGCCGCTCCGCTCTCGCCGCTGCCGGTCAGCCGTCCGGAGGCCGTCGGCCCGGATGCGACCATCGTTCGCGCCGTCCTGCCCGGCAGCAGCGCCGCCGAATATTTGCGGCTGACGACCTCAATCCCTTCGACGCCCTGGCAGCTCGGCTATCTCATCCCGACCGATCAGGCCATTGCCTCTTCCATGCGCGAGACGCGCTTCCTGACTTTGACCGTCCTGCTGCCGATCCTTGCCTTCGCCGCCTTCCTGTTGCGGCGGCGCCATGTCTCCGTCATGCAGATCGCCGTCAGCAGGATCGCCCGCGAGGAGCTGGAGCGCCGCGTCCTGGAGCGTACCGAGGATCTCAGCCGTGCCCGCGATCGGCTGGAAGCGGAGATCGCCGACCACCGGGCGACGGAGGCCAAGCTGCAGGGGGTGCAGCAGGATCTCGTGCAGGCCAACCGTCTCGCCATTCTCGGTCAGGTCGCCGCCGGCGTCGCTCACGAGATCAACCAGCCCGTCGCGACGATCCGTGCTTATGCAGAGAATGCGCACATCTTCCTCGACAGGCAGCAGACGGAGCCGGTCAAGGACAATCTGTCTGCGATCGCGGCGCTGACCGAGCGCATCGGCACGATCACCGAAGAACTGAAGGCCTTTGGCCGCAAGGGAAGAACCGCGCCCGAGCCGGTTGACATCAGAAGTGCGATCGAAGGTGCCGTCGTCCTGCTGAGGAGCCGGTTTGCCGGCCGTCTCGACGCCCTGAAAATCGACCTGCCGCCGACAGGTCTCCTCGTCGTCGGTACGCGCATCCGACTGGAGCAGGTCCTGATCAACCTTTTCCAGAATGCATTGGAAGCTCTGGAAGGTCGGGAACAGGCCAAGGTCGAGGTCTCGGTACGTGAGACGTCAGACGATGTCGAGATCGTCGTCTCGGATAATGGGCCGGGCATTCCCGCCGCAATCCTCGATCAGCTGTTCACGCCTTTCAATACATCCAAGGAAAAGGGCCTCGGTCTCGGCCTCGTCATCTCCAAGGATATCGTCGTCGATTATGGCGGCCGCATCGATGTCGAGAGCACCGGCATCGGTACCCGCTTCACTATCCATTTGTGCAAGGCCACAGCATGAACGAAAGCTCCCCCGTCTTCCTCATCGATGATGACAAGGATCTGTTGAAGGCGACAAAGCAGACCCTTGAACTTGCTGGCTTTATCGTCTCCGCCTTCCCTGCTGCGACCGAAGCGCTGAACGCTCTGGATGCCGGCTTTGCCGGTGTCGTCGTCTCCGATATCCGCATGCCGCAGATGGATGGCCAGCAGCTCTTCGCCCGCATCAAAGGGTTCGACCCGGATCTGCCTGTCATCCTGATGACGGGCCATGGCGATATACCGATGGCGGTTCAGGCGATCCAGGACGGCGCCTATGATTTCATCGCCAAGCCTTTCGCCACGGATCGATTGGTGCAGAGCGTGCGGCGCGCGGCCGAGAAGCGGCGGCTCGTTCTGGAGAACCGCGCTCTGCGGCAGGCGGCGGAGCAGGCCCAGGGCGATCTGCCGCTGATCGGCCAGACCCCGGCAATTGAGCGGCTGCGCCACACGTTGCGGCAGATCGCCGATACGGATGTCGATGTCCTGGTGACGGGAGAAACGGGTAGCGGCAAGGAAGTCGTGGCAAGCCTGCTGCATCGCTGGAGCCGCCGCGCCAAGGGCAATTTCGTTGCGCTGAATTGCGGCGCCCTGCCCGAAACAGTGATAGAGAGCGAACTCTTCGGCCACGAACCGGGCGCCTTCACCGGTGCGCAGAAGAAGCGCATCGGGCGCATCGAGCATTCGAGCGCGGGAACATTGTTTCTCGATGAAATCGAAAGCATGCCGCCGGCGATCCAGGTGCAGATGCTGCGCGTGCTGGAAATGCGCGAGGTGACGCCGCTCGGGACGAACGAAATCCGCCGCGTCGATCTTCGCGTCGTGGCGGCAGCAAAGGTCGATCTCAGCGATCCAGGCCAGCGCGGCGATTTTCGCGAAGACCTTTACTATCGTCTCAACGTCGTCACGCTTTCGATCCCGCCGCTGCGGGAGCGGCGCGACGACATCCCCCTGCTTTTCGGTTATTTCGCCGAACGTGCCGCCAGCCGCTTCAAGCGCGATGTGCCGGCTGTTACGGCCACCGTGCGCCGCCATCTGCAGCAGCACGATTGGCCGGGCAATGTTCGCGAACTCTCGCATTTTGCCGAACGCTTCGTGCTTGGATTGGAGGCGAGCGTCCTGCCGAAATCCGGCGACGCGCCGACGGTCGAGGCAGGGCTTTCATTGCCCGTCCGCGTCGAGCGCTATGAGGCAGAGCTCATCCGCGAGAGCCTGCAGCAAAACAATGGCGACGTCAGGAAGACGATAGAGGCGCTGGGTATTCCGCGGAAGACTTTCTATGACAAGCTTCAGCGCCACGGGATCGTGAGGGGCGATTTCGCCGGCCTGGACGGTGACGACCGCAGAAGCTGACGGACCAAGGAGATGTCGGGACCACACCTAGGCGCTTGCAAGCCTCAAGTCCGGCATGGAAGCATGCCGTGCCGCAATCTGCGCCGTCCGGTCAAGCGCCAGCATGGCCTGATCGATAACGTCTGCAAGTGCGTCTGCGCTCTTGGCAGCCTGCACGACCAAGGGCGCGCTCAGGCAAATTCGAAGGGCGCTGGCCGGCATCTCGCCGAAAACGGCGCAGCCTACAGGCTGGCCGATATGCACGGCCGCGAACCCATCTTCCTCAATGACCAGTTCCTTGTAGACCGCCGCGGTCTCTACCGCGTTCAAGACACCTGCATTGCCAGCGTCGCGCAGGTAGAACGAAAAGATCGAAGGGATTTCATCCCAACGGCGCACCGATGGAACGCTCCACAGGCAGCGCCGATCAATGGCACGGCTGTCCAGCAACGCAAAGGCAGGATCGTTGGCAAGCCTGGCTGTCACGGCTTCGGCGAAGGCGGAGAGAACGACTGTGAGCTGCTCCTCCGGAAGAACGACGAAGGATTGCAGCTCGAACAAGGCCGCCTTCCAGCGCAGAAGCAGGCCGAAATTGGCGCGTTCGGGCAAGATTTCACGCGCCGCCCAACCCTGTGGCCATTCGGCCCTGCCGCAATAGTCGGCCAGAGCCGCCGGCAGGGGGCGGTGCTTAAAGCGTTCCGACATCTGCGGCGGGCACAGAAGAGCGCCGCTGAAAATCGGTCCGGCAAGGAACTTCGATCCTGTCAGGGCCACCATGAAGCCATGCGCGAGGTAGGCGCGAATCGTTGCCGCCGAAAGGCGGAACTGGCAGCCATCGATCATGATGTCGAGCACGTCGCCGAAACGTGCCTTGAGGCGCAGCACGCTTTCCAGGCTCGGCGCGAGAAGGCTGGTTTTCGACACATCGGTCACGACGAGCAGGCATCTCAAGCCTGCGGCGCGGCCGAGCTCGATCAGGCCACGCAATTCTTCCTCGACTTCGCTATCGGCACGAAGGGAGCCATCCTTGGTGCGGACGGCGATGGTCGCATTGCGCGTCGCATCCCCGGGCCGCAGTTCCTCGCCCTTGGCAACAGCCCTGTCGCTGCTGACGCGGGCCATGAAGTGGCGGCCGGCCGAGGCAGTCATGACGCCGCTGCCGGTCTCGCTGCCCATCAGCGTGATGGTCATCAAGGCGCGATCATCCTCACGCGCCAGAAGCGATGCAGCAAAGAGATGGATGTCCGTGCCCGACGTTGCGAGGATAACGTCGACATGCGGCTGTCCGGCGACCTGATTGAGACCGAGCAGCCGCAGGAGGTCCTGACGTACTCGTCCAATTTCACGCTCATAGATGGTTGCGGCCGATCCGTTTTCCATTTCGCGGACCAGATCGGCGTAGTAGCTTTCGACTTCGGCAAAGGCAGCGGCGGAGATGGTCGATGCGGTGGAAGAGCCGAAAGCAAGGTCGCTCGGACGAGGTGCCGGGCCGTAACCATACATATTGAGGCCGGTGACGATATCGCAATCCAGTCGCTCGTCACCGCCAGAAACCAGGCACTTTAAAAGCGCCTCTCTTTTCTCGCTCGATTGCTGCGACGACGCGCCTGCGATGACATTGTTGTCCAGGGCATTATCATCAGCAACTTGCTGCATGGAGAAGCATTCCTTTTGCGTCATCGGTAAAACGCATTGCAGGAGCGCCTTGCGTTTTCTGCCGGGCGATAAAGCCTCGGCAGCAGGACATTAGACCCGACAAGATGGAGCGAGGCTGACGTGGCCGCGTGACGAAGATCGCTGGCAAAGCCAATAAAAAACCCGCGATCCGGAGACCGCGGGTTCGAAGAAATAACGCGCAAAACTGCCTGTCAGCTTGCGGCTTCGATCTTATCCTGCGTCTTGGTCTCGAAGTCACTGGCATCGTGGCGCTCACGCAGCTGCTCGGACGGATCGCCAGACATGCGATTGACCATGCGGCCGCGCTTGACGGTAGGACGCGAGTAGACCTGTTCGGCCCAGCGCTGAACATTCTTGTAATCCTGCACCTGCAGGAACTCGGCCGCGCCATACTGCCAGCCTTTGACCAAACCGCCGTACCACGGCCAGATGGCGATATCGGCGATCGTATAGTCGCTGCCGGCGATATATTCGCTTTCGGCAAGACGACGGTCGAGCACGTCGAGCTGGCGCTTCACTTCCATGGCGAAGCGATCGATCGCATATTCGATCTTTGTCGGGGCATAGGCGTAAAAGTGACCGAAGCCGCCGCCGAGATAGGGCGCGCTACCCATCTGCCAGAATAGCCAGGAGAGGCATTCGGCGCGAGCCGGCTGCTCGCTCGGCAGGAAGGCGCCGAATTTCTCGGCGAGATACACCAGGATCGAGCCGGATTCGAAAACGCGGACAGGCTTCGGGCCACTGCGGTCGAGCAAGGCCGGAATCTTGGAATTCGGGTTGACGTCGACGAAACCGCTGCCGAACTGGTCGCCCTCGCCGATCTTGATCAGCCAGGCATCATATTCCGCGCCGCTATGACCGAGTGCCAGCAGCTCTTCGAGCAGGATGGTGACCTTCACGCCATTCGGCGTACCAAGCGAATAGAGCTGGAGAGGATGACGTCCAACAGGCAGTTCCTTTTCGTGGGTCGGTCCCGCGATCGGGCGATTGATATTAGCGAACTGGCCGCCATTGGCCTTGTTCCAGGTCCAGATCTTCGGCGGCGTGTATTCGGCAGAACCGGTCATGGGCATCCTCCTGTTTCGGGGAATCACGTTGGGGGTTGGTCTTCGATGTAGCGCGCTACAGGTGTCGCACATAGTGGCGACTGTTCATTTTTGCGAGAGGTGGTCTTCGGTTTTCAAAACAAGCAGCGATCGGAGGTGGCGCAACGGCAATGACCGCGTCCGACGCGCGATGGGGCCGGTGACGATGAAGCGGAAATCGGTTGAATGCGGCCTGAAACGAAAAAGCCTGCCGCGGGAGGAGGAGCGGCAGGCTTTCTACAAGAACCGAACAGCGGACGGGAGGAGGAATGCCGCTGTTCCCGCAGTCGTCCCTGGGAGGAGGAGAAGGACGTCTGCAAAAACGAAGGGATGCGGGAGGAGATGCATCGCTTCGATGAAAAGCATAATAGCCGATTCTTGCTCATAGGATAGGCATTTCTTTGCAGGGCAGTTATGCGCTATGCGAAAAGCGGCTGGCTTTGCAGATCTGCATGCGGCCCGGGAAAAGAGCCTGGACCGTCCCCTCCCCCGGCAAAACAAAAGCGCCTGCTCGGGAAGAACAGGCGCTGGCATAATGCAGCTTTATAAGGAGCCGTCGAGGCCGTTAGCGAGCGATCGCTGCGCGGGCCACATTGCGGATATCACCGCGATCGATACCCAGATCATGCAGTTCGCGCGTGGACATACGGCCCAGTTCGGCGACCGTCTGACGATACTTGCGCCAGTTATTGAAAGAGCGTGCTACGTTCATGATGATCCCCTTTCCTTGGGCTTTCGAAGCTGAGCGGCCGTGCTTGGCGTTCCCGTCGCTTCGATGAGAAATATATAGTCGAACCCCTCAATCTTTTGCAGAGCTAAGAGATCACTGCACCCATGCGCTAGCTGCATGTCTCGCCCGGAAATAAGGCGCTTCCAATTCGCGACCATCGCGGAGGCCTTTGTGATTTGCTGATGACATCGGCGTCTTTGTCTGCGAAAAGAAGGAGGATGAGAGACAGGGGCGTCCGCTTTCCGGCGGGCTGAGAAGAACCCTTCGAACCTGAACCAGATCATGCTGGCGGAGGGAGTCGCTCGGGACCTTGCAACGCTCAGCACGTCGTCCCTTCGCGTCTCGCCCGCCTGAAAGGGGCGATATGCAAGACCAAATCACAGCCGGCAACCTGCTCGCTGCCGTGCGGGCAAACCCACCGCTGGTGCAATGCATTACCAATTTTGTCGCCATGAATATTACGGCCAATGTGATGCTCGCCGCCGGTGCGTCGCCGGCGATGGTGCATGCCGAAGAGGAAGCGGGCGAGTTTGCCGCGATCTCCGGCGCGCTGACGATCAATATCGGCACGCTCTCGTCGGGCTGGCTTGCGGGCATGCTGAAGGCAGCGCAATCGGCCAACAATGCCGGCAAGCCCTGGGTTCTCGATCCCGTCGCCCATTATGCGACAGAGTTTCGTCGCAAGGCGGTAGCCCAACTGCTGGAGCTGCAGCCGAGGATCATTCGCGGCAATGCATCCGAGATCATCGCCCTTGCCGGCGGCACCAGCCGCGGTCAGGGCGTCGATAGCCGCGACGCCGTCGAGCAGGCGGAAGAGTCCGCCCGGCAGCTCGCGGTAAAGCACGATTGCGTGGTCGCCGTTACCGGCGTCACGGATTTCGTGACGGATGGGCGGAAGGCGAAGCGGATCGCCGGCGGTTCGCCATTCATGCCGCAGGTGACGGCCCTCGGCTGCTCGCTGACTTGCCTCGTCGGCGCCTTTGCCGCAGCAACGCCGGATGAGCCATTCGATGCGACCGCGGCAGCACTCACCGTCTTCGCCGTCGCCGGTGCGCAGGCAGGAGCGGCAGCCGATGGTCCCGGCTCTTTCTCCTGGCGCTTCCTCGACGCCCTCGCAGCGCTTACGCCGGAACTGCTGGATCGCGACGCAAGGATATCGGCAGCATGAAAGACTTCGATCTCTCACTCTACCTCGTCCTCGATCCCGTGCTGTGTGGTGACCTCGGCATGATCGAAACGACCCGTGCGGCCGTTGCCGGCGGTGCCACGATCGTACAGCTGCGCGACAAGCATGCTCCGACCGCAGCCGTGATCGAGACAGGCCGCGCTCTCAAAAAGATCCTGCAGGGAACCAATGCCCGGCTGATCGTCAACGACAATGTGGAAGCCGCCATCGCCATCGGCGCCGACGGTCTCCACATCGGACAGGAGGATATGAACGCCGCCAAAGCACGCCGCCGGATCGGGCCGGACATGATCCTCGGCCTCTCGGTGGAAACCGAGGTCCTCGCGACCCTCATAGACCCTGGTATCGTCGACTATGCCGGCATCGGTCCGGTCTTTGCCACACCGACCAAGCCCGATCACAAGCAACCGATCGGCTTCGACGGTCTTGCCCGCATCGTCGGGCTCTGCCCCGTTCCATCGGTTGCGATCGGCGGCCTCAAAGTGGAGCATACGCGAGAGGTTTTCTCGGTAGGCGCGGACGGCCTTGCGGTCGTCTCCGCCATCTGTGGCCAAGCGGACCCGCGAAAGGCGACGGCCCTCATCGCGAACGCCATCAAGGAGGCTCGCCAATGATCCGCAATGTCCTGTCCATCGCCGGCTCCGATCCCTCCGGCGGCGCCGGTATCCAGGCCGACCTGAAGGCCTTCTCCGCCCGCGGCGTTTATGGAATGGCGGCCCTAACCGCACTGACGGCGCAGAACACGCAAGGCGTCGTCGGTGTCCATCCGGTGCCACCCTCTTTCGTGGCGGATCAGATCAATGCGATCTTCGCCGATATCCGGGTCGATGCGATCAAGATCGGGATGATTGCCAACGCCGCGATTGCGGATGCGGTCGCGGACATTCTGGCGCGACATGGCGATGTGCCCGTCGTGCTCGATCCCGTGATGATCGCGAAAGGTGGCGCCGCCCTGCTTGCCGCCGATGCCGTCGACGTGCTGACCATGCGGCTGTTACCGCTTGCGACAGTCATAACGCCGAACCTGCCCGAGGCGGCAGCGCTGTTGCATGACGTGGAGGCCTCAAACCGCGAAGACATGGCACGTCAGGCGCTTGCTCTGGCAGCGTTTGGGCCTTCGGCCGTCCTCATCAAGGGCGGTCATCTTGCGGGTGACGAAAGTCCGGATGTGCTGGCGGGCGCCGGCGGCCTGACCTGGTTCGAAGCCGAGCGGCTGCCGACGAAGAATACGCATGGGACGGGTTGCACGCTTTCCAGCGCCATCGCCGCCGAGATCGCCAAGGGACTGCCGCTGCCGAAAGCCGTCGCCGCCGCCAAAGCCTATCTCGCCGCCGCGGTCGCCGCCTCGGGCCACCTTTCCGTCGGAAGCGGCCACGGACCTGTGCAGCATTTTCATGGGCTCTGGCACACAAACAAGGAGTAGAGAAATGAGCCTGTCACTCAAGGATCAGATCGTCATCGTTTCAGGTGCCGGGCGCGGTCTCGGCGCGGCCATAGCGACGGCCTTTGCTCGGGAGGGCGCAAAGGTTGCCATCAACTATCGTGCCAGCCGTGAGCGGGCAGAGGCGCTGGCGGCAGACCTTGGCGATCATGCGAAAGCGTTTCGGGCCGATATCCGCGATCCTGGAGATACGAAGCAGCTCGTTGCCGAGGTAACTGCGCATTTCGGCGCGCCGACAACAGTCGTCCATAACGCGCTCGCCGATTTCAGCTTCAATGGCGATGCGCGCTCGAAATTGCATGCCTTGAGCTGGGCGGAAATGGCGATACAGCTGGAAACCGCACTGCAAGGCGCTTTGAACCTGATACAGGCGGCGCAGCCGGCAATGGCAACGGCGGGCTTTGGCCGGATCGTCACGATCGGCACGAACCTCTTCCAGAATCCGGTCGTGCCTTATCACGATTATACCGCAGCCAAGGCGGCACTGCTGTCGCTGACCCGCACGGCTGCGTCCGAACTCGGCCCGCTCGGGATTACCGTCAACATGGTCTCCGGCGGCCTTCTGCGCACGACCGATGCCAGCAGTGCCACGCCGGAAGCCGTCTTCGACATCATCGCCGCCAATACACCGCTGCGTCGCGTCACCACACCCGAGGAAGCTGCCGATGCGGTGCTCTTCTTTGCCAGCCCCTGGGCGCGTGCCGTCACCGGACAAAATCTTATCGTCGATGGCGGTCTCGTTTTTGGATAACGGCCCGGAATGAAAAAGGCGCTACCATGGAGGCAGCGCCGATATTGAAGCTTTGCAGCCGACGGTTCGGACAGCTCAAGCCCATCCCATGGTCAGCACGCCGAAGAGAATGACGACGCCGAGCATGATACGGTAGATGACGAAAGGCCAGGTCGAGAAACGCTCCAGAAAGCGCATCAGTCCCCAGATGGCGACGAAGGACGATATGCTGCCCACAATGAGGCCGACGATCAGGATGGACCAGGCTTCCATCGGAATATGGGCCTTGTAGAGTTCGAACAGCTCCTTCAGGCCGGCAAGCGCGATGGCCGGTAAGCCGAGCAGGAACGAGAACCGTGCGGCTTCATCACGCTTCAGACCGAGGAAGAGTGCACCGGTCAGCGTCGAACCCGAGCGCGAGACGCCGGGAACCAGCGCACCGACCTGGGTGATGCCGACGAACAGGGCATCCATCAGCGTCATCTGCTCGATGCCCTTCCTATGACGGCTATAGAGTTCAGCGACCGCCAGAAGCAAGCCCATGACCAGGCAGGCGATGCCGATCACCCAAAGGCTGCGGAAAGATGTGCCGCAGGCATTCAACGACTTCGAAAGCAAGAGGCCCGCGATTGCGATCGGCACCGTTGCAATGACGATGGCGATCGCAAGCCGCATCGCGGGGGAGCGCCAATCCCTCTGCCTGATGGCATCGAGCGATCCGAAGGTGACGTAACGAACGTCGCTCCAGAAATAGGAGACGATGGCGGCAAGGGCCGCAAGCTGCATAGCGGCCGAAAAGGCCGAACCCGGATCCTGCCAGCCGAGCAAGGCCGGCACCAGGCGCATATGGGCAGTGGAGGAGACCGGCAGAAGCTCGGTCAATCCCTGCACGACACCCAGTATCGCGATCTTGGCATAGCCCAGGGCAACAAAGCCCGTGTCTACGCCTTGTGTACAAACATCAGCCACGTTTTGACATCCTCAGTTCTTCATGGGGCTTGGCACCGGAACGGTGCGATGAACTTGCTGTGGAACCGTTTTCCGACACGAAACCAGCGGCAATCTTGTAGGATGCCGTCAACTCCGCACTATGACAGGACGAGGATATAGCCGCGCAGGCTGAATGCTATCTGAAATTGCCGGTTTTGATTTCCGGGTTTAACGGATTTCTAGCCTTCCTCATCCGGCAGCGACTGCATGTGGCGGATGATGGCATAGAATGCGGCAAGGAGGATCAAGGCACCCACCGCGCGGTGGAGATCATGCAATATCGTGTGATGGTGCCTGACCATGAGGCAAGCCAGATTATAAAGAGTTATGGCGACCGCCGTCAGAATAGCGGCCAGAAAAAGCGGCATATTCCGGTGAATGAAATTGACCATCACGCACACCTCGTTTGCATGCGGCCAGATTTCACAAGGAATGGGGAGGAATTAGGACAATTACCCCTCGCCTGACAGCTGCCGAGGCGAAGATCACTTCGTATAGAGCGCGCGCGACCTTTCAAGATGCTTGAGCATCGCCTGCTCTGCTCCGTCGGCATCGTTCTCCGCCATGCGCGCGAGGATCTCCTCGTGCTCGACCAGCGTGAACTTTTCCTTGCCGGTCCAGATCAGCATGTCGGTATGATAGGCCTTCAGCCATGCCAGCATGGCCTCGCTCACAGCGGCGAAAATCGGATTGCCGGAAATCTGGGCAATGCGCGTGTGGAACTGCATGTCGGCCGAAATGAACTCCTCGGCATCCCCCAGGGAAGCGCGTTGACGTTCGATAATGTCGTAAAGATCGGCGATATCTTTTTCGGTTGCGCGCTGCGCCGCTTCGCGCGCCATGCCGCGCTCGAAGAAGATGCGCGCGCTCTTCAAATGTTCGAGCGAGTCGGACGATTGCGAGAGCATGATCTTGGCGGTCAGGTCGACTTGCCGGAAGATCGACTTCGCCGTGAGCTGGAGCACCTTGGCACGCTCGCCGTGCGAGATATTCACCAACCCCATATTGGCGAGCGCCTGCATGGCTTCGCGAATCGCCGGCCGGCCGACGCCGAAACGCTCCATAAGGACTCGTTCGGACGGCATCTCGTCGCCAGGTTTGAGTTCTCCCGATGTGATCAACCGTTCCAGCCGCTCGAATACCTCATCGGACAGCTTTCGACGTACAATTTGTTCAACAGGCTGACCCATGGACCCCCGCTTTCCCAAAACCTTTTCTCCCTTATGCATTTTCGATTGCCGCGGCGGAAGCCCATACGAAACATGTTGTCGACTGCCGGGCAAAAAAATCGTTGCAGAAGTTGGAATACTCATTATACCAGATCACCAGTTTGCGCCACGTGAAAATCGTCGGCGAGAGGAGCATTCAGTCGCTTATGACCATCACCGTTACCTACCGTATCGAAACGCCTGGCAGCATCGAAGCGATGGCCCGCAAGATCGCCAGCGATCAATCGACCGGCACTTTCGTCGCGGTCCCCGGCGAAACGGAAGAACTCAAGGCGCGCGTTGCCGCGCGCCTCAGCGCGATTCGCCCGCTTGCCGATGCGGAGCATCCGACCTGGCCGGAAGTCGCGGAAGGACATGGCCCGATCCGTCGGGCCGATGTCGATATCGCCTTCCCGCTGGATGCGATCGGCACCGATCTTGCGGCGCTGATGACGATCGCGATCGGCGGCGTCTTCTCGATCAAGGGCATGACCGGCATCCGCATCGTCGACATGAAGCTGCCGGAGGCCTTTCGCGATGCACATCCCGGGCCGCAATTCGGTGTTGCCGGCAGCTTGCGCCTGACCGGCGTCAGCGGCCGCCCGATCATCGGCACGATCGTCAAGCCCGCGCTCGGCCTTCGGCCAAAGGAAACGGCCGCGCTTGTCGGCGAGCTGATCGGCTCGGGCGTCGATTTCATCAAGGATGACGAGAAGCTCATGAGCCCGGCCTATTCGCCGCTGAAAGAGCGCGTCGAAGCCATCATGCCCCTTATCCTCGATCACGAGCAGAAGACGGGCAAGAAGGTCATGTATGCCTTCGGCATTTCGCATGCCGATCCCGACGAGATGATGCGCAACCACGATCTGGTGCTGAAGGCCGGCGGCAATTGCGCCGTCGTCAACATCAATTCCATCGGCTTCGGTGGCATGAGCTTCCTGCGCAAGCGCTCCGGGCTGGTGCTGCATGCGCATCGCAATGGCTGGGATGTGCTGACCCGCCATCCCGGTGCCGGCATGGATTTTAGGGTTTACCAGCAATTCTGGCGCCTGCTCGGCGTTGACCAGTTCCAGATCAACGGCATCAGGGTCAAATATTGGGAACCGGACGACAGCTTCGTCGAGTCCTTCAAGGCAATTCGCACGCCGCTTTTCGGCCCATCCGACTGTCCGCTCCCCGTTGCCGGCTCCGGTCAATGGGGCGGCCAGGCGCCGGAAACCTACCAGCGCACCGGCCGGACGACCGACCTTCTCTATCTCTGCGGCGGCGGCATCGTCAGCCATCCCTTCGGACCGGCGGCCGGCGTTCGCGCCATCCAGCAGGCCTGGCAGGCGGCGGTTTCGGACATACCGCTTGCCGACTATGCGAGGAATCATCCGGAGCTTGCCGCCTCGATCACAAAATTCAGTGACGGCAAGGACGCCTAACAGCAATGTCCAGTCTTCCAGCAATGTCCAACCTTCTCCTCAGCTATTATGGCGATGACTTCACCGGCTCCACCGACGTCATGGAGGCGCTTGCCTCGAACGGCGTGCCGACTGCTCTCTTCCTCGACATTCCGAGCGAAGCCATGCTGGAACGGTTCAGGGATTGCCGCGCCATCGGCATTGCCGGCACCAGCCGAAGCGAAACGCCGCAATGGATGGATGAGCATCTGACATCCGCATTCGAATGGTTGAAGGGCCTCGATGCCGCCATATGCCACTACAAGGTCTGCTCGACCTTCGATTCCAGCCCCGGGATCGGCAATATCGGTAAGGCGATCGAGATCGGCAAAGCGCTCTTTGCACAACCCGTCGTGCCCGTTGTGATCGGAGCGCCGCAGCTGAAACGCTACACCGCCTTCGGTCATCTTTTCGCGGCCTATCAGGGCCAGGTCTTCCGCATCGACCGGCACCCGGTCATGAGCCGGCATCCCGTTACGCCAATGGATGAGGCCGATCTCACCTTGCATCTGGGCAAGCAGACGCCCCTCCCCGTCAGCCTCGCGGACCTCGTCATGATGCGGGCAGCCGATGCCGACGTGCGGCTAGATGCGCTGACGAGAGGCAAGGATGGTATCCTGCTTCTCGATGTCGACAGCCCGGAAACCCAGGCTGCTGCAGGACATCAGCTGTGGCGCCTCGCAGGCAAGGGCAATGCTTTTGTCGCAGGCTCATCCGGTGTCGAATATGCCCTTCTCAATGCCTGGCGCAACGAAGGTTTGATCGGAGAGAAGCCGAAGTTTGCTCCTCCCGGCAAGGTCGACCGCCTCGCGGTCGTCTCCGGCAGCGTATCGCCGACGACCGAACGGCAAATCCGCCGCGCCACGGCCGATGGTTTTGACGGCATCGATCTCGATCCCTTGGCGCTTGTCGGCGAAAATGGCGAGCGTGCTCTGGACGCAGCCGTCGCCGCGGGCGTGGCCAGCCTCAAGGCCGGCCGCAGCGTCATTCTTCATACGGCGCTCGGCCCGTCCGCCGACCGTGGCGGCGATATCGACCGCATTCCCGGCGCCCGGCATCGTCTCGGCCAAGCTCTCGGCACGATCCTGCGACGTCTGATCGAACAGGAAAATCTCGGTCGCGCCGTCATTGCCGGCGGCGATACTTCGAGCCATGCCCTGAAGGAATTGCGCGTCGAGGCCCTGACGACACGTCTCCCATTACCGCAAACGCCAGGCTCGCCGCTTTGCACGGCCCATGGCAGCTATGCGCCCACCAACGGCCTGCAGATCGCACTGAAGGGCGGGCAGGTCGGCACCGACGATTACTTCGCGCAGATCCGCGACGGCCGAGCATCTTAGCTGTGCATTCTCGGCAAGGTCATTGGCATGCTCATTGACTCATCATACCACTTGCGATACCACACATTGAAAGTGAACGAGGTACCAACATGACTGCAATTGCTCTTTTCGGCGCCGGCGGCAAAATGGGCTACCGGCTCGCCAAGAACCTGAAAGGCTCGCGCTTCGATGTGCGCCATGTCGAGGTCAGCGATGCCGGCAAGGCCCGACTGAAGAATGACCTTTCCATCGATTGCGTCCCTGTCGACGCCGCGCTGGATGGCGCGGACGTCGTGATCCTTGCAGTACCGGATACCGCGATCGGCAAGGTTGCCGCCGGCATCGTCGACAAGCTGAAACCCGGCACGATGGTCGTCGCGCTCGACGCCGCCGCCCCCTTTGCAGGCCATCTGCCGCAGCGCGAAGACCTCACTTATTTCGTCACCCATCCCTGCCATCCGCCGATCTTCAACGACGAGACCGACATGCAGGCCAAGAAGGACCATTTCGGCGGCCTCTTTGCCAAGCAGCATATCGTTTCGGCGCTGATGCAGGGTCCGGAAAGTGCCTATTCTCTCGGCGAGGAAATCGCCAAGGTCATCTGGGCGCCCGTCATGCGCTCGCATCGCGTCACCGTCGAGCAGATGGCGATGCTGGAACCGGGTCTTTCGGAAACGGTTTGCGCCTCGCTGCTCGTCGTCATGCGCCAGGCCATGGATGAGTGCGTTGCCCGCGGCGTCCCGGCGGAAGCCGCCCGCGACTTCCTGCTGGGCCACATGAACGTGCTCGGCGCCGTCATCTTCAAGGAAGTCGACGGCGTGTTCTCCGATGCCTGCAACAAGGCGATCGAATTCGGCATTCCTGCCCTCATGCGCGACGACTGGAAGAAAGTTTTCGAGCCGCAGGAGATCGCAGAAAGCATCCGTCGCATCACCTGATCGACGTCCCCGGGAGGGCAATGCCCTCCCCTTGCTGCCCTGCCGGGAACAGGGCCTGTTTCATAACTGGGAGGAGACCATGAAACTGACACGCAGACTGACACTTGCAGCCTTTACCGCCGCACTGGCGCTGGGGACGGCGATGCCGGCTTTCGCGGCCGATCTGATCGCCATCATCACGCCGGCCTTCGACAATCCATTCTTCAAGGCAGAGGCCGTCGGCGCCGAGGCCAAGGCGAAGGAACTGGGCTACGAGACGCTCGTCATGACGCATGACGACGATGCCAACAAGCAATCGGAAGTCATCGACACGGCGATCGGGCGTGGCGCCAAAGCTATTATTCTCGACAATGCCGGCGCGGATGCGACGGTCGCTGCACTGAAGAAGGCCAAGGATGCGGGCATCCCCTCCTTCCTCATCGACCGCGAAATCAACGTGACCGGCATCGCGGTCGCCCAGATCGTTTCCAACAACTACCAGGGCGCCCAGCTCGGCGCGCAGGAGTTCGTCAAGCTGATGGGCGAGAAGGGCAATTATGCCGAACTCGTCGGCCGCGAAGCCGATACCAATGCCGGCATCCGCTCGCAGGGTTATCACGACGTCATCGACGACTATCCGGATCTGAAGCTGGTTGCCAAGCAGTCGGCGAACTGGAGCCAGACCGAGGCCTATGCCAAGATGGAAACCATCCTGCAGGCAAATCCTGATATCAAGGGCGTAATCTCGGGCAACGATACCATGGCGATGGGCGCGATTGCCGCTCTGCAGGCCGCCGGCCGCAAGGACGTGATCGTCGTCGGCTTCGACGGGTCGAACGATGTGCGCGACTCCATCAAGGCGGGCGGCATCAAGGCGACGGTCATGCAGCCAGCTTACGCCCAGGCCCAGAAGGCGGTCGAACAGGCCGACGCCTATATCAAGAACAAGACGGCACCGAAGGATGAGAAGCAATTGATGGATTGCGTCCTCATCAATGCCGACAATGCCGACAAGCTTGAGACCTTCGCGCTGAAGAACTGATGCCACTAGGTTGGAGAGCGCGGGAAACTCGCGCTCTCCCGATGTCTTTCCTGCGAGATCGAGGTGTATTGCATGTTGAGGACCAGAGGCGCGCTCGTGGCCCTTGTTTTGGCCGCGGCATTGCCCGGCTGCAAGATTATCAAGACGCCGACGCCCGAGGAGAAAGCCGCGGCGGCAGCAAAGAGTGCCTTCGATCCCGCGGCAAAGGTCGATGCCATCTGGCAATCTCAGGTGCTGCCGAGCATGGAGAAGCGCGCGGGCGACATCAAGACGGTGTTGCAGGCCATAGCCGCTAATCCAGACGATGCCGGCGCGAAATACGGAAATCCGCGAAAGCAGGCTTCATCACCCTGGACCTATGCCGTCAAATTGAGCGGCAAGATCGTCGCTGCCGATACCGCCTCCCGTGCGGGCACCCTCGACGTCGATGTGGATGGCGACGGCGAGGCGGATGCGAAGGTGCAGATCGGTCCGGCCATCCGAGGCACGGCGCTGCGCGACGCGCTGGATTTCCTGGACTTCAACGAATTCAGGAACCAGATCGAATGGGCTCAATTCGGCAAGGCCTTCAATGAGAAGGCAAACTCATCTTTTCTGGCAGCACTGCCTCGCAACGAGCTGATTGGAAAGACGATCACGGTGACCGGCGCGTTTCCACTGCCCCCATCCGGCCAGCTTCCCCTGATCACCCCTTCAGCCCTGACATTGGGGCAATGACCATGAGCGAAACGCCGAGCAACGACATCATCCTGCGCCTAGAGGACGTTTCCAAGGTCTATTCCGGCATCGTCGCCGTCAGGCACGCTAACCTCGAGCTGCACCGCGGCGCGGTCAATGTGCTTGTCGGCGAAAACGGCGCCGGAAAATCTACCTTGATGAAGATCATCGCCGGGGTCGAACGGCCGACCTTGGGCCGCATCCTGCTCGAAGGCGAGGAAGTCTCCTTCAGCAGCCCGGCCGACGCGCAGGCGCGCGGCATCGGCATGATCTTCCAGGAGCTCAATCTCTTTGCCAACATGACGGTGGCCGAAAACATCTTTACCACGCGTGAAATCACCCGCGGCATCTTCGGTATCGACCACAAGGCGCAGATCGCCAGGGCCAACGCGTTTCTGGATCGGCTCGATGCCGGCATAGGCGCCGAAACCATGGTGGAGGACCTTCCGATCGGGCAGCAGCAGCTCGTCGAGATCGCCAAGGCCATCTCGCTCGATGCCCGCATTCTGATCATGGATGAGCCGACATCGGCGCTATCTGCCGCGGAAGTCGATATTCTGTTCAAGGTCATTGCGGAGCTGAAGGCTCAAGGCGTCGCGATCGTCTACATCTCGCACCGGCTGGAAGAACTGATGCGCATCGGCGACTACATCACCGTGCTGCGTGACGGGCAGATCACCGGTCAGGCCATGGTTCGCGATATCGATACGAAATGGATCGTCCGCTCGATGATCGGATCGGACGCCAAGGACTTCGCCAGGGACGGAGGCCATGCGATCGGCAAGGAAGCCTTCCGTGCCGAGGAGATCAGCCTGCCGCGACGCACCGGCGGCCTTGCCGTCGATCATGTCTCGCTGTCGGTGCGCGCCGGCGAAATCCTCGGCATCTACGGCCTGATGGGTGCCGGGCGCAGCGAATTCTTCGAATGCGTGATGGGCCGGCATATGCATTCGACCGGGCGGATCTACATCGATGGGGTCGAGGTTCGCGCACGCGACACCACCAGGCGCATCCGGCACGGTCTGGCGCTGATCCCCGAGGATCGGCAGCGCGAAGGGCTGGTGCAGGTCCTGTCCATCGCCAGCAATTTGACGCTTGCGAGCCTCGGCCGCTTCGCCCGGCTGTTTTTCCATATCGATCCGGGTGCCGAAAAGACTGCCATCCGCGACATGATCCGCGATCTCTCGATCAAGGCGCCCAATCCGGATTTCGAGGTAACCTCCATGTCCGGCGGCAACCAGCAGAAGGTCGTCATCGGCAAGGCGCTGATGACCGACCCGAAGGTGCTTTTGATGGACGAGCCGAGCCGCGGCATCGATGTCGGCGCCAAGGCCGACGTCTTCCGCACCATGCGCAGGCTCGCCGGCAAGGGTCTCGCAATCTTGTTTTCAACCTCCGACCTTGAAGAGGTCATGGCACTTTCGGACCGCATCGCAGTGCTCAGCAACGGCAAGCTCGTGACCGTTCTCGACCGAAGCGAAGCGACGGAAGAGGCCATCATCGCGGCATCCGCCAAGGGACACGGACATACAGGGAAACTCGCGTCATGACCGCAGATACGTCTTCCAGCCTTGCGGCCGATCGCTCGAACGGCTCCGTTCTCCTGACGCTGATGAAGCTCAGGACCTTCATCGCGCTATTTGCCGTCGTCATCTTCTTTGCGATCTTCGCACCGAACTTCACCTCGACCGCCAACATCATCCTGATGTCCAAGCACGTCGCACTCAACGCCTTTCTCGCCATGGGCATGACCTTCGTGATCGTCACCGGCGGGATCGATCTATCGGTCGGCTCGATCGTCGGCCTTTGCGGCATGGTGGCAGGCGCCCTCATCCTGAATGGCGTCGAACTGCCGATCGGCTATACCGTCTACTTCAACATCTACGAGATCATCCTCATCACACTGGCCGTCGGCCTGGGGATTGGGCTGATCAACGGCCTGCTCATCACCAAGCTCAACGTCGCGCCCTTCATCGCCACGCTCGGAACGCT
Source organism: Martinezella tropici (assembly GCF_003287875.1). GTDB lineage: Bacteria > Pseudomonadota > Alphaproteobacteria > Rhizobiales > Rhizobiaceae > Rhizobium > Rhizobium tropici_C. The sequence goes on along the minus strand of NZ_QMKK01000054.1, from coordinate 625,063 downwards.
CTATATCGCCCGCGGCCTCGCACTCTTGTCGTCCGACGGGCAGACCTTCCCGAACCTGGTGGGCCGGCCGGAATACGATACCACGGGCTTCGACGTCTTCGGCGCTGGCCGTATGCTCGGCCTTCCCGTCTCCATCTGGATCCTGATCGTGTTGGCGCTACTCGCCGCCTACGTCGCCCGCTCGACGCCGATTGGCCGGCACATCTTCGCCGTCGGCGGAAACGAGCGCGCCGCGCGCATGTCCGGCATCCGCGTCGATGTGGTCAAGATCTTCGTCTATATGTTCTCGGGGCTCTGCGCGGCCATCGTCGGTATCGTCATTTCGTCGGAACTGATGGCGGCGCATCCGGCGACCGGCGAAAGCTTCGAGCTGAACGCGATCGCGGCAGCGGTGCTCGGCGGCACCTCCATGTCGGGCGGCCGCGGCACCATAGGCGGCACGATCATCGGCGCCTTCGTCATCGGCATCCTTTCTGACGGCCTCGTGATGATGGGCGTCTCATCCTTCTGGCAGATGGTGATCAAGGGATTTGTCATCATCATCGCTGTTGTCGTGGATCAGGCGCAACGGCGTCTCCAGCAGCGCGTAACTCTCATGCAAATGGCAAAGGCAGGCTGAAATGGCAGAACTCAAGGGCGCATTGATCGGTTGCGGCTTTTTCGCGATCAATCAGATGCACGCGTGGCAAGACGTCGAAGGCGCCAGCATCGTCGCGATCTGCGACCGCGACCCGGAGCGGCTGAAACTCGTCGGCGACCAGTTCCGCATCGAACGCCGCTACACGGACGCGGCCGCCATGTTCGCCGATGGGGGCTTCGATTTCGTCGACATCGCAACGACGGTGCAAAGCCATCGCGCCCTAGTGGAGATGTCCGCCTCTTACAAGATCCCTGCAATCTGCCAAAAGCCCTTCGCAAAGACGTTGAGTGATGCCAAAGCCATGGTCGCGGCCTGCGCTGCGGCCGGCGTGCCGCTTATGGTGCATGAGAACTTCCGCTGGCAGACGCCCATTCAGGCCGTCAAGCATGCCCTCCAGTCCGGTGCGATCGGCGAACCCTTCTGGGGGCGTTTCTCCTTCCGCTCCGGCTACGACGTGTTTTCGGGCCAACCTTATCTCGCCGAAGGCGAACGGTTCATCATCGAGGATCTCGGCATCCATACGCTCGACATCGCCCGCTTCATCCTCGGCGACGTTTCTTCACTGACGGCCCGCACCAAGCGGGTCAATCCGAAGATCAAGGGTGAGGATGTCGCAACCATCCTGCTCGACCATGAGAACGGCGCGACGTCGCTCGTCGATGTCAGCTATGCCTCCAAGCTTGCGACCGAGCCCTTCCCGGAGACGCTGATCGAACTCGACGGCACGCGAGGCACCATTCGCCTCTCGCAAGGCTATTGCCTCGAGGTCAACGGCCCCGATGGCGTGAGCATCACGGATGCGTCGCCGCGGCTTCTGCCTTGGGCTTCGCGCCCTTGGCACAACATCCAGGAGAGCGTGCTCGCAATTCAGCAGCATTGGACCGATCGCCTTGCCGACGGAGGCGAAACCTCGACGTCGGGCGCTGACAATCTCAAGACCCTGGCGCTGGTCGAAGCCGCCTATGAGAGCGCCGCCAACGGGAAATCCGTCGATATCGGAGCGATGCTGCGATGAAGAGCGAGATCGATCTGTTCCAGCTTTACGGCACGCGCGAGCTCGAAACGCCGCCGGTCCGACTGACAGCGGGCAGGCTTGACGTCGACTTCAAGGACGGCAATCTCCGGGCTATCCGCTATGATGGCGTCGAGGTTCTGCGGGCCGTTTCCTATCTGATCCGCGATCGCGATTGGGGCACCTATGCACCTGATATCGACGATCTGCGGATCAATCAGCATCAGGATGGCTTTTTCGTCAGCTATGTTGCGCGTTGTGCCGGCCCTGAAAATACCGAACTTGTGATCGACGTGCGGATAGCAGCTGAAGCCGATGAAGCCCTGACCTTCGAAGCAATAGCGCTCTCGATGACCGGCTTCGAAACCAACCGCTGCGGCTTCTGCATCCTGCACCCGATCGTGGGGCACGCCGGCACGCCGGTATCGGTCGAGCATGTCGACGGCAGCAGAGAAAACACGCATTTTCCCGATCTTATCGAACCCTGGCAGCCCTTCAAGGATATGCGGGCGATTACGCATGGCGTGATGGCGAACGTAACAGCCGAATGCCGGATGGAAGGCGACACCTTCGAGATGGAAGATCAGCGCAACTGGTCCGATGCTTCCTACAAGACCTATGTTCGCCCGCTTGCACTGCCCTGGCCCTATCGAATTCCAGCCGGCGAGCCGATGCGGCAGCGTATCGTTCTGACCATCGGGAATAAGCGGCGTTCGCCACCCTCTTTTTCCCATACTTCGGATGCAGCGATCACCCTAAGCCCGGGAACAAAATCCGGTGCCATGCCGTCCATCGGTCTTGTCGTTACACCCGAGGAAGCGGACGCAACTCGGGCTGCGCGCAACCGGCTGGCTGAAATCGGACCGCAAGAACTGTTGTTTCACTTCGATCCGAATGCCGGCCATGGCGCTGATGCCTTCAAACGCTTCGCAGCCGTCACCGCACTCCATGCCGGCAAGTCGACGCTGGAAATCGCATTGCCCTGCCGCCAGGCACCGCTTGTCGAAGCACAGCAAATAGCAGACTGGATGCGGGCAGCCGGCTTCAAACCCGATGCCATCATGGTCTCTCCTTCGGTCGACCGGCAATCGACGCCGCCGGGCAGCAAATGGCCCGAGTGCCCTCCTCTTGAGGAAGTCTATGCCGCCGCGCACGCCGCCTTTCCCGATGTGCGTATCGGCGGCGGCATGCTGAGCTATTTCACCGAGCTCAATCGCAAACGTGGGCCAGCCGACACTCTCGATTTCATTACGCATTGCACCAATCCCATCGTGCATGCGGCTGACGATCTGAGCGTCATGCAGACGCTGGAAGCGCTGCCATTCATCACGCGTTCCGTACGCGCCATTTACGGCGACAAATCCTATCGCATCGGCCCATCGACCATACCGATGCGGCAGAACCCCTATGGCAGCAGGACAATGGACAATCCCCGCGGCGGCCGTATCGCAATGGCCAACACCGATCCGCGGCACAATGCCCGTTTTGGAGAAGCCTTTGCGCTGGGTTACGCTGCCCGTGTCCTCGATGCCGGACTGGAATGCCTGACGCTTTCGGCACTGACAGGATCTTTCGGCCTGATCGCTGGAGAGAACGAGCCATCGGCGGCAGGCACTAAACGACCGCTGTTCAATACGGTCGCGGCGCTATCCCGCCTCGCCGGCCAGCCATGGCACGAGTGCCTGTCGTCCGATCCGAGCGCGGTACTCAGCTTCATCACGGTACGATCCGGCGGATCGCGGTCGCTCCATCTGGTCAATATCACACCCATTCCGCAACGGGTGGAGCTGGAGACATTCCAGCTGAAGGAACAGACTGAAAGCAAGAGGCTCTTGCTTGATGCCTATAGCACAGTTTCGGCAGCCTTGATGGATTGACCTTCAATCGGAGACGCGCATGTTAGTCCCAACGATCGCAATGATTTGGAGGACTGCGTGAAGACGAAGAAGCTGATCAACGAAGGCGCGGCCGCCGTGGATGAAATGCTGGCCGGGATACTCGCAGCCCATCCGCGCCATCTCCGCGCCGTTGAAGGATCGCCGCGCTCGATCGTGGCGAACCATGGTCCGCGAGATGGTAAGGTCGGCCTGGTCATCGGCGGCGGCTCCGGACACGAGCCGACATTTCTCGGCTTCGTCGGCAAGGGACTGGCCGATGCCGCCGCCATCGGCAATGTCTTCGCCTCGCCGCCGCCCGATCCTATCATCGAATGTGCCAGGGCTGTCGATGGCGGCGCCGGCGTGCTGTTCATGTATGGCAATTACGCAGGCGACGTCATGAATTTCGACATGGCGACGGAAATGCTTGCCATGGACGATATCGAGGCGCGTACCGTGCTGACGACGGATGACATCGCGTCTGCACCGGTCGATCAGAAGGAGCGCCGTCGCGGGGTTGCCGGCAACGTCTTCATCTTCAAGGCTGCGGGTGCCGCATGCGACCTGATGTACGGTTTCGACGATGTCGAACGGGTGGCACGCTGGGCGAATGAGCGCACCTATACGATGGGCGTCGCACTCTCGCCCTGCTCTCTGCCGCAGACGCGCAAACCGAATTTCGAGATCGGCGCCGACGAGATGGAGATCGGCATGGGCATCCATGGCGAGCCCGGCGTCGCACGCGGGCCGATGCGGTCTGCGGACGAGGTGACGAGCGAACTCGTCGGCAAGATTCTCGATGAGATGAAGCCGGCACGCGGTGACCGGGTTGCCGTGCTCGTCAACTCCTTGGGCTCCACACCGCTGATGGAACTCTACATCATGATGCGCAAGGTCAAGGCCATGCTCGACGATGCAGGCGTCGTCATTCACTTGTCGCTGGTCGGCAATTACTGCACGTCGCTGGAAATGGCTGGAGCCTCCATCACCCTCATCCATCTCGATGACGAATTGCAGCGACTGATCGATCACCCCTGTGATTGCGCCATGTTCCGCTCCGGCGAGGTTTTGTAATGACAACGGTTACAACGGAGGATCTGAAATCGCTTTTCGTGCGGATCGCCGAAGCGATGGCCCGCGAGAGGGATCGTCTCTGCGAACTGGACGGCGTGATCGGCGACGCTGACCACGGCATCGCCATGGAGCTCGGCTTTACCGCCGCCGCCAAGGCGGTTTCGGAGCTGGATTCATCGACATCCGAGCCGACGCTGGTCTTCAACACGGCGGCGAAGTCCTTCCTCAACGCCGTGGGTGCCTCGTCCGGACCGCTCTATGCGACCGCCCTGATGCGCGCAGGCGCGGTCGCCAAGGGAAAGTCGTCATTGAGCGACGACGATATGGTCGAGATATTTTCTGCCTTTGCCAAGGGCATTCAGGATCGGGGCAAGGCAGAGGTCGGCGAAAAGACCATGGTGGATGCCTGGGCACCCGCCGCCACCGCCTGCCGCGCGGCCAGGGATCGAGGGCTTTTGCTTGCCGACTGCTTGGCCGCCGCCCTTGAAACCGGCGAAGCGGGCGCGGAAGGAACCAAAAATATGATCGCGGCAAAGGGCCGCTCGTCGCGCCTCGGCGATCGGGCCTTGGGACACATCGATCCCGGCGCGGCTTCGGCCGTGGTCGTCATCGCCTGCTTCCGCGACCACTTCATGTGATACCGCTGATAAGCTCATCATACCAGTTGACATGTTGACAACGATTTGTCAAAACCGCCCTCAGCTTTGCTCAGAGGAGGACGGGAAATGGCTGGCAACTTCAAATATGCGCGTTGGTTCGGCGCTGCTGCGATAGCGGCGGCGGCTTTCTCGGCAACCAATGTCGCCGCGGAAGACTTGACGCTGTGGACATTGAACTTCGACAACGGCGCGGCGAATGGCGCGCTGAAGAAGGTGGCGAAGGATTTCGAAGCCGCCAACCCCGGCACCCACATCGAAATCGTCCAGCGCGGCGTCGATGAGCACAAGACCGCGCTTCGTGTTGCAGCGGGTTCCAGCAAGGGCCCGGATATCTATTTCAGCTGGGCCGGTCTTGGCCTCGGCGGCGAATATGTGAAGGCGGGCCTCTCGCTGCCGCTCGACAAATACTACACCCAGTACAAGTGGAACGACGAGCTGCTCCCGTCGGCCGCCGCTTTTGCGGATCTCTATCCGGGCGGCAAGCATGGCGTTCCCTTCACCTTCAAGGGCGAAGCGATCTACTACAACAAGAAGCTTTTCCAGAAAGCCGGCATCACAGGGGAACCAAAGACCTACGAGGAGCTGCTGGCCGCAGCCGATAAGCTCAAGGCCGCAGGCATCCCGGCCTTCACCTTCGGCGGCTCGGTCAACTGGCACGTCATGCGCCTGATGGATGTGCTGCTCGAAACCAAGTGCGGCGCCGACAAGCACGACGCGCTGATGGCGATGAAGACCGACTGGACCAAGGAGCCCTGCGCGACCGACGCATTTACCGAATTTGCCAAGTGGACGAAGGATTACACGCTGAAGCCCTTCATGGGCATCAGCAACCAGCAGTCCTATACGCTGTTCGTCGCCGGCCGCGCCGCGATGATGCTCGAAGGCGACTGGCTGGTCAGCCAGCTGAGCGGCAGCAAGGTCAATCTCGACGATTACGGCGTCGTGCCGTTCCCGACGAACACCAACCGCCTCTATGGCTTTGCCGAGTACAATTACGTCAGCACCAAGAGCAAGAGCCCGGATCTTGCGGCAAAGTTCCTCGACTACTTCCTCTCGACGAAGGTGCAGCAGGATCTCGTCGGCCAGATCAGCTCGATCTCGGTCAACAAGAATGTCCAGTACACCGACCAAAAGCCGCTCGAGGCGAAGTGGCTGGAGATCTTCAAGACCTACAGCAAGGTCTACATGAATGGCGATCAGGCCTTCCCGCTCGACATCACCACCGAATACTTCCGGGTGATCAACGATGTCGCCTCCGGCAATATCCAGCCGGCCGATGCCGCCAAGCAGCTGCAGACCTTCATCGCCGGTCGCACCTGATCTTTCGAGGGAAGCCGTCACTCCGATTGCCAATCGCTACGGCGGCTTCCCTCACCTTCATGCCCATGCGTCAGCTGCCGCCGGGAGCAATCAGAAATGTCATTCCGCAATCGTACTCATGATTCTCGCGTCCAGGCAGTGATCCTGCTTGCGCCGGCCATGCTGATCTACGTGATTTTCGCGCTCTATCCGATGCTGAACGTTGTGGTGCTGAGCTTTCAGAAATGGAACGGCCTCGATCCGCAGCGCCCCTTCGTCGGCTTGGCGAACTATCAATATATCTTCACGCAGGATCCGGTCTTCTGGGTCGCTTTCCGCAACACCGTGATCTGGACGATCATGTGCGTGATCTTTCCGCCCATGGTCGGCCTCTTGCTCGCACTGAGCCTTAATCAGAAGCTTTTCGCCCGCAATACCTTCCGCGCCATCTTCTATCTGCCCGTCATCATCGCCCCGATCGCGGTCGCGACCATGTGGAAATGGATGTACGATCCCTTCTTCGGTCTCTTCACCGAAATCCTGACCACAATGGGTCTGCAGGACTGGATCCAGGACTGGCTCGGCGACAAGGATATCGCGCTCTATTCCGTCTTCGTTGCCTATCTCTGGCAATCCGTCGGCTTCTCCATGGTCCTGTTTCTCGCCGGCCTGCAAAATGTCTCGCAGACGCTGGTCGAAGCCGCCCGCATCGATGGCGCTGGGCGCTGGAACATCTTCCGCTACGTCACCCTGCCCGCGCTGCGCACGACGCTGACGATTGTACTTGTGCTCTCGGTGATCTCGTCGCTGAAGGCGTTCGACATCGTCTATGGCCTGACAGGCGGCGGGCCGGCGCAATCCACGCAGATGCTGGCGCTCTGGGCCTTTACGCAGGCCATGCAGATCTTCGATTTCGGCCGCGGTGCCGCGATCTCGGTCGTCCTGCTGCTCATCACCATCGTCGTCGTCATTCCCTACCTGCGCTGGACGCAGAAGCATGAGGAGGCCGAACAATGACGGCAGCATCGGCCACATCCATGTCGGACGACTTCGAAACGATTGCACCGGCAAAGCGCAAGCGCGATCCTGTCCTGATCGGCCTGTGGATCGCACTGCTGGTCGTCGCTGCGATCTGGCTCGCGCCTTTCGTCTTCATCGTCTTCACCTCGCTGAAAACGCAGGCTGATGTGACGTCGACCGGCGCCTTCATGCCGCCGCTCGATCCAGCCTTCGAGAATTATTCGAGCGCCTGGGGCCGCGGCAATTTCGCCAGCGCCTTCCTGAACAGCACCATCATTACCGTCATCAAGGTGCCGCTCGGGCTTATCCTCTCGGCAATGGCCGCCTATGCGCTCGCCAAGATCCGCCTGCGGTTCGGCAAGTTGCTGCTGCTCCTCGTCATCTTCGGCACCATGATCCCGTTCCAGGTGATGCTGGCGCCGCTGTTCACGCTGGTCAATTCGCTCGGCCTCATCGACACCTATCCCGGCGTGATCCTTCCCTATATCGCCTTCGGTGTGCCCTATCAGGTCTTCATTCTGCACGGCTTCTTCAAAGGCATTCCGAAGGAATTGTCGGAAGCCGCCCTGATCGACGGCGCCAGCCATTTCACCATCTTCCGCCGGATATTTCTGCCTGTCTGCCTGCCGGTGCTCGCGGCGCTGCTGATCCTGGATTTCGTCTCGACATGGAATGAATTCGCAATGGCGCTCGTGCTGCTGCAGGATCAGCACATGTGGACGCTGCCGCTCGGGCTCATGTCCTTCCAGGGCCAGTTTTCCAACGATTACGGGCAGTTGAACGCGGCGATCGTCATGACCGTGCTGCCGGCCACCATCGTTTATCTGATCTTCCAGCGCTACTTCGTCTCCGGCCTCACCTCCGGCGCGGTCAAGGGCTGAGCGGTCGGACCATCCATACATCTTCCGAGGAGAATATCATGTCCAACGCGTCCGTCGAAAAATGGGGAGTCTTCGAAGCGGCCTTCAACGGCCCTTCCGGTGGCAATCCCTATCTCGATGTGGCATTCGATGCCGTCTTCAGCCAGAACAGCCGTGAGGTACGCGTGCCCGGCTTCTATGATGGCGACGGCGTCTATCGCGTTCGCTTCATGCCGGACAATGAAGGCGATTGGTCGTTCCGCACGCGCTCGAAGACATCGGAACTGGATGACAAGACCGGCTCTTTCGTTGCGACCAAGCCATCCGAAGGCAATCACGGCCCCGTGCACGTCCGCAACAAATTCCATTTCGCCTATGCCGACGGCAAGCCTTTCCTCTCCTTCGGCACGACCTGCTATGCCTGGACGCACCAGCCGCTCGAGATGCAGGCCCAGACGCTCGATACACTGAAGAAAGCGCGTTTCAACAAGATCCGCATGGGCGTTTTTCCGAAGGATTACCCCTATAACGTCAACGAACCGCTCTATGCCTGCTTTGAAAAAGGTGCGGACGGCAGGCAAGATTTCGACCGGCCGAACCCCGTCCTCTTCCGCCATTTCGAGAGCCAGGTCGCAGCCCTCTGCGATCTCGGCATCGAGGCCGATATCATCATGTTCCACCCCTACGACCGTTGGGGCTATGCCGACATGACGGCCGAGCAGGATTTCCGCTATGTCGCCTATCTCGCGGCGCGGCTTGCCGCTTATCGCAATGTCTGGTGGGCGCTTGCCAACGAGTACGACTTCCTTCTCGACACCAAGCCGCTGCAGCAGTGGGACCGCTATTTTCACATTCTCGAAGAGAACGATCCCTATGGCCATCTGAAGTCGATCCACAACGGCGAGCCGACGATGAACTTCGATCATCGCAAGCCGTGGGTCACCCATACCTGCATTCAGAACTGGGACGTGAAGCGCACGCAGGAATGGCGCGAGGCCTATGGCAAGCCTGTCGTCAACGACGAGCCGGAATATGAGGGCAACATCATCCAGTCCTGGGGCAATCTGACAGCACAGGAGCTGGTGCATCGTTTCTGGATCACAGTGACACGCGGCGGCTATGCCGGCCATGGTGAAACCTATTCGCATCCGGAGGATCTGATCTGGTGGGCCAAGGGCGGCGAGCTGCGCGGCGAGGCCTGGAAGCGCATCGGCTTCCTGCGCGATCTTCTGGAGCAGGATGTGGTCAACGGCCTAGAACCCATGTCCTCGTATGGCGAATGGCCGTGGACCCGCGTTTCCGGCGCGCATGATGGTGATGTCAGTTACATCTATCTCGGCGAACACCAACCCACTGTCTGGTCCACTGGGCTGCCCAAGGATGGAACCGACTATGATGTCGACATTATCGACACATGGGAGATGACGATCACGCCGGCGAAAAAGGTGGAAGCACCGATTCCGCATCCGACGCGCCACGGCGCGATCGTGCGCGGCGGCAAGGCGGATGCCGCCTTCGGCGTGGAGCTGCCGGGCAGGCCATACCAGGCGCTCCGCATCCGCAAGAAGCACTGATCGATCTTCAGGGAAAGAATGTCATGTCCGGATTGACCATTAAGAACGTCAGGAAGTCCTACGGCGCGGTAAACATCATCCATGGTGTGGATGTCGAAATCTCGGACGGCGAATTCGTCATTCTCGTTGGCCCTTCGGGCTGCGGCAAGTCCACATTGCTGCGCATGATCGCCGGGCTGGAAGACATCACCGGCGGTGAGATCTCGATCGCCGGACGGGTTGTCAACGACCTGCCGCCGAAGGATCGCGACATCGCCATGGTATTCCAGAACTATGCGCTCTATCCGCAGATGACGGTGGCGCAAAACATGGGCTTTGCGCTGCAACTTGCCGGCGCGAAGCGTGCGGAGATCGACCGGAAAGTCGGCGACGCGGCCAAGATACTGGGGTTGCAGCCATTGCTGGATCGCAAGCCCGCCCAGCTTTCCGGCGGCCAGCGCCAGCGCGTCGCCATGGGCCGGGCCATCGTGCGCGATCCGAAAGTCTTCCTGTTCGATGAACCGCTCTCCAACCTCGACGCCAAGCTGCGCGTGAAGATGCGCGCGGAAATCAAGGCGCTGCACCAGCGCTTGAAGACGACGATCGTCTACGTGACGCACGATCAGATCGAAGCCATGACCATGGCCGACAAGATCGTCGTTCTGCAGGGCGGAAAGGTCGAGCAGGTCGGTTCGCCGCTGGAACTCTACGATCGGCCCCAAAATGTCTTCGTGGCCGGTTTCCTCGGTTCGCCGGCCATGAATTTCCTCGAAGGCAAGGTCACCGGCGGCGCGTCACCGGCACTAGTGCTGTCGACCGGCACCCGCATCGAATTTGCCACTGCTCCGGCTCAGTCGGAGGACCAGGAGGTCGTCCTGGGAATACGTCCGGAAGACATTTCCTTCGCCTCGGAAGACGGGGTGGCGGCAACCGTGACCGTCGTCGAGCCGACTGGTTCGGAAACGCATGTCGCGCTTGACCTGGAAGGCAAGGAACTGACGTGGGTCATGCGGGAGCGCGCCGAACTCGCACCGGGGCAGACGATTCGGATCTCGCTCAAGACCCCGAACCTCCACTTCTTCGACAAGGCCAGCCAGCAACGGCTGGGATAACAGAAGCGCCGGTTGGCTCGGATCACTCAGCCGCGCGCTTTTGACCGCCGTTCATGACCAGGAAAACCCGTTTGACGAAGGCGTCGCCATCAAACTGCCGGGCGGCACCTTCGGTCGTATGCTCGGGGCGATCGAATATGAAGGCTTCGATATTGACAACGGGCAGGTTGAAGCGATTGCGGACCTGGCCGATCATCGCGGTATGCGTGACCACAAGCTGGCAACCATTCGGCTCGAACCACTCCTGAAGCCCGGTCGTGGGGATAATCAGCACCGTCAATCCCTGTTGCGACAGAACCGTGCCGATGCGGGACGCCACCTGCTGATTGTCGAGACAGATCAGCACATCGGTTTGTGAAGGGGACGGCGCCTGGTTAGCCTGCATCAAGTGACCTCTCGTTCGAATACGAGCGGAATATACCGATTCGGGCGTGACGTGGTGTTATGAGTTGTTACATTTTGTTGCAGATCGAAGGCGCATTCGATGGCGTGCCAAGACAGGAGCACCCTCATGTATAACACCAGAAAAATCTATTAAGTTATTCCATTTACGTTATATTTATACGCTGCCGAGGATTTCGGCTGGTCGCTTATAGCCATAGCTCGCTAGACCGGCGCCCGACGGCGGCGGCTATGCCTGAGGTCGATGGCCGTATGCCAGACGATCGTCGCGAAGATGATCGCTCCGCCGACAAAAGTGGCAACCGGCGGCATCTCCGAGAAGAAGAGCCAGACCCAGAAGGGCGTCAGCACGATCTCCATCGAGCTGATGAGTGCAGCGTCGGCAGCCGGCATCTTTCTTGATCCGAACAGGAAAAGGACGAAAGCCAGCGCAAAATTCGTCGCCCCGAATGCGGCGAGCAGAAGCCAGTTGTGAACGTCCACCGAGCTCGTCGAGGCAAAGGGCACGAAGACCACGAAGGTCAGAAGCCCGCTGACGACGCTCGATGGCAGGATCGGGATGCCGGGATCCATGCGAGGGATGACGATGATAAGGGCAAAGGTGACCGTCATGCCGAGCGCCAGCAGATCGCCAGCGCCGGTACCGCCGCCAATCGAAGATGCGACAATGACCGCAACGCCGACAAGGCAGATGCCGCCGGCCACCAATGTCCGCTTCGCGACCTGCTCCTTCAGCATGATCCAGCTGAGAAACGCGGCGATGAACGGGGCGGTCGCATAGATCATCGTCACGTTTGCGACCGTGGTCGTATAAAGTGCGCCGATGAAACACGCCTGGCTGATGGTCTGGCAAGCCAGCATCGCCAGCCCGGCGGGATGAAAGATCGATGCCCATTGCCGCCTGGAGAACCCACCTTCGAGGAAAAAGCTGGGAATCAGCAGAAACAGACCACCGAACAGCGAACGCCAGGAGATCGCCGTCCATATGTCCGTGGTCAGGAGACGTGCGTAGATGCCGCTGCAGCTCCACGCAAGCATTGCTGTCGCCACGAGTAGCACGCCCCTCTCATAATCGCTGGCAAAAGCGGAGCGGGTCGGAAGCTGGAATGTCATGTATGGACTCAGGGAATGAGCAGAAGGAACCTGCCCTGTGTGCACCGATATTTGACATCAGGCAAACGAATAGTAGAGATAGTGGCTATCAGAAATATTTGTGACCTGCCATGCGCGAACCTATCGAAAGCGATCTGCTGCGGACCTTTCTCGTCGTCACCGAGACAACTAATTTTTCTATCGCGGCGCAGCGGATCGGCCGCACCCAATCGGCTGTCAGCGCGCAGATCAAGCGGCTCGAGGATACGATCGGCGAAACGCTCTTCGAAAGAAGCGCTCGCGGAGCGGTGCTGACCCGCGCCGGCACTCAGTTGCTTCCCTACGCGCAGCGGGTGATCGAGCTCCTGAACGAGGCTGCGGCAAATATCCGCACGAAGCCCCTGGACGGCCCAGTCCGGATCGGCATTCCGGAGGAATACAGCCAGACCATTCTTCCCGCCGCCTTGGCCGCTTTCGCTATCAGGCATCCGGCCGTCGAAGTCACTGTCTCCTGCGATTACACGGTGCACAACCTGGCCGCGCTGGAAAAAGATGAGCTGGACCTGGCCGTCGTCTTCGACTGGAACAACCAGAGCAAAGGCGAAGTTCTCTGTATCGACCCAACGGTCTGGGTGACATCATTGGTCCATCGCGTGCATGAGGCGACACCGCTGCCCATCGCTGTTTATCGGGATTCGACATGGTGCCGCGATTTCGCCCTGAAATCATTGGAGCAAATCGGGCGGCGTTATCGTATCGCCTTCATTGCCGACACGAGTTCCGGCTTGAAGAATGCCGTCTCCGCCGGGCTTGCCGTGACGACGCTATCGCGCAGCAACATTCCGCATGGCTGCCGGGAGCTGACGAGCGATGACGGCTTTCCGCCGGTCGATTCTTCCCGTGTCGTGCTTCGCCGCAACCCCTATCATTCGAGCGAGGCAATCCGCGAACTGGCGGAAATGGTGCGCGAGGCGTTTCAGCCTATGTCGGCTCTGCTGCAGTTGTAGTGCGCCGGCGCAGCCTGCGGCGCGTCTCGGACGGACTTTCGGAAAAGCTGGCACGGTAACTGCGGGAGAATGCCGATGCCGAATTGAAGCCGGTTGCATCGGCAATCTCGGTAAAGGAGGCTTTCGTCTCGATGACCTTGCGCCGAGCCGCATTCAACCTCAACGCCAGGTAATGCACATGCGGCGGCGCACCGATACTCTCCTGGAAGAGCGCCTGCAGATGGCGGGCGCTGACGCCGACCCGACGGGCAAGACGTGTCAGCACCAGCGGCTGCTCGATATGATCCTCCATCAGGCGAATGGCTTGAGCAACGCGGGGATCGCGCATGCGCAGACCGGCCGTTGATGGTGAAAGCTCCGCGGCGCTTGGCGTGCTTGCCGGCTCGTAGATGAACAGGCGGCTGACTTCCAGCGCCAGCGAATAGCCCTGCCGCCGCCGGATGATCTCCAGCATGAGGTCGACCGTCGGCAACGAACCGGCAGTGGTGATCCGCTTACCATCGATCACGTAGCGATCCTTGACCGCGCGCACCTGCGGATAGGCCAGCGCAAAATCGTCGTAGTCCTCCCAGTGGACGGCGGCGGAGACATTATCCAACAAACTTGCTTCGGCCAGCAGCCAGGTGCCGGACTCGATGCCGGCAACCATCGACCTGTGACGCGCGGTTTGCGACAATTGCATTTTCAATGCCTGCGTCGCGTTGCGACGCCAATTGTAGCTGGCGAGCACGAAAAGCGGTGCGGTATCCGAGCTCGAACGAAAGCTGGAACAGGCGGGCACAGGAATAAGGCTCGTCGTCTCCGCGGGAGACCCATCCGGTGTGAAAAGGCGCCAGCGATAGAGCTCGGCTCCGGAAATGCGGTTGGCCCCGCGCAGAGGTTCGATCACCGAAGCGATCAGGATGAGGTTCGTCTCCGGAAGGATCAGGAGGTCGATGTCGAGTGTTTCGTTCGCCGCTGTCAGCATCACGCATTCCTCCAGTAGTTCCGAAACTGTATCGAATGCCTCCGATAATGCAAAGCATGAAGGCGTCTCATGGCTCGTAATGTCCTTAATACGAGGGAGAACAAAAATGCCTCTTGCAATGAATCGCGATGTCTTCATCACCTGTGCCGTCACCGGCGCCGGCGATACGGTTTCCAAATCCAGCCATGTTCCGATCACTCCCAAGCAGATCGCGGAATCCGCGATCGACGCCGCCAAGGCTGGGGCGGCAGTGGTTCACTGCCATGTCCGCGATCCGGAAACGGGCGCCGCCAGCCGCCGCAACGAGCTCTATAGGGAAGTGACCGACCGTATCCGTTCGGCAGACATCGATGTCGTACTGAACCTGACCGCCGGCATGGGCGGCGACTTGATTTTCGGCGATGTCGAGAGCCCCCTGCCCCTGAATGCCAAGGGCACCGATATGGCCGGCGCCACCGAGCGTGTCAGCCATGTCGCCGAATGCCTGCCTGAAATCTGCACGCTCGATTGCGGCACGATGAACTTCAATCTTGGCGACTACGTCATGACCAACACGCCCTCGATGCTGCGGGCCATGGCGAAGAAGATGACCGATCTCGGCGTGCGCCCCGAGATCGAGGCCTTCGATACCGGTCATCTCTGGTTCGCCAAGCAGCTTGCCGAGGAGGGCTTGATCGAGGATCCGGTTCTCATCCAGCTCTGCATGGGCATCCCCTGGGGGGCGCCCGATGACCTCAACACCTTTATGGCGATGGTCAATAACGTTCCCAAAAGCTGGACCTTCTCGGCCTTTTCCATCGGTCGCAACGCGATGGCCTACCCGGCGGCTGCGATCCTTGCCGGCGGCAATGTCCGCGTCGGGCTGGAGGACAATCTCTATGCCGGAAAGGGCATGCTCGCGACCAACGCGCAGCTCGTCGAAAAGGCGGTGCAGGTGGTGGAAGGCATGGGCGCGCGCATCATCGGCCCCGAAGATGTCCGCAAGAAGTTGAAACTGACGAAGCGCTGAGGCCCCGATGACCAAGATCAACAAGGCGGCCTGTATCGGCGGCGGCGTCATCGGCGGCGGATGGATCGCCCGTTTCCTGCTCGCTGGCATCGATGTCGATGTCTACGACCCGCATCCAGAGGCAACGCGCATCGTCGGCGAAGTTCTGGCCAATGCCGAAAAGGCCTATGCGATGCTGACCGGTGCGCCGCTGCCGCCGCGTGGAAAGCTCACCTTCAGGGACACGCTGGAAGCAGCTGTCGAGGGCGCCGACTGGATTCAGGAAAGCGTGCCCGAGCGGCTGGATCTCAAGCGCAACGTGCTGATGCAGATTGATGCAGCCGCAAAGCCCGAGGCCTTGATCGGCTCATCCACCTCTGGCCTTCTGCCGACCGATTTGCAGCGCGACATGCGCCATCCCGAGCGCCTCTTCGTCGCCCATCCCTATAATCCCGTCTATCTCCTGCCGCTCGTCGAAATCGTCGGTGGCGAAAAGACCAGCGCTGCCACCATTCAGGCGGCGATGGAGCGCCTGCCGCCGATCGGCATGAAGGGCGTGCATATCGCCAAAGAGATCGAGGCTTTCGTCGGCGACCGCCTGCTGGAAGCCCTTTGGCGCGAGGCCTTGTGGCTGATCAAGGACGATATCTGCACCGTCGAGACGTTGGACGATGTCATCCGCTATTCTTTCGGCCTGCGCTGGGCGCAGATGGGCCTGTTCCAGACCTATCGCATCGCCGGCGGCGAGGCGGGCATGCGGCATTTCCTGGCGCAGTTCGGCCCTGCCCTGCAGTGGAACTGGACGAAGCTGATGGACGTCGTCGATCTCGACGACGCACTTGTCGAAAAGATCGGTCAGCAGTCGGATGAACAGGCCGATGGCCTGTCGATCCGTGAACTCGAGCGCATCCGTGACGAAAATCTCGTCGGCATCCTTCAGAGCCTGAAGGGAAGCCATGGCGGCAAGGGCTGGGGCGCGGGCAAGCTGCTGAAGGATTTCGAGCAGCATCTTTGGAGCGCGGGTGGCGGAGCGAAGCAAGGTTTCGACATATCGAGGCCGCTGCGCCTGATCGACACGAAGGTCAGCCCGGCCTGGGTCGATTATAACGGCCATATGACCGAGCATCGCTACCTGCAGGTGTTCGGCGATACGTCGGATGCGCTGTTGCGCCTGATCGGCGTCGATCTCGATTATGTCGAGCGCGGTCACAGCTACTACACGGTAGAGACCCATATCCGCCATCTCGGCGAAGCTAAGCTCGGACAGGTCATCCATTCGACGGCGCAGATCCTCGCATCCGATGAAAAGCGGCTGCATGTCTTCCATGCGCTGCACGACAGCGCCAGCGGTGAGGTGATCGCCACCGCCGAACAAATGCTACTGCATGTCGACGCGAAAGCAGGCAGAGCCGTTGCCGCACCGGAGGAGGTGCTGAGCAAATTAAGGCCGATCGCCGCTGCGCACGCAGCTTTGGCCGTGCCGGAGGGAGCCGGCCGTCATGTGGGACAAAAACGCTAGGAGGAAGCGATCGTGAATTTCGGGCTCAGCGAAGAACAGGAGATGATCGTCAAGACGGTCAGGGACTTCGTCGAGACGGAGATCTATCCGCACGAAAACGAGGTCGAGCGCACCGGCTTCGTGCCACCCGATCTTGGGCTGGAGATCAAGCGCAAATGTATCGAGCTCGGCTTCTATGCTTGCAATTTCCCGGAGGAGGTCGGCGGCGCCGGGCTCGATCACGTCACCTTCACGCTCGTTGAACGCGAGCTCGGCCGCGGCTCGATGGGGCTCACCGTCTTCTTCGGACGCCCATCCGGCATCCTGATGGCCTGCGAGGGCGAGCAGAGGGAGCGCTACCTCCTGCCGGCAGTGCGCGGGGAAAGGGTCGATGCGCTCGCCATCACCGAACCGGATGCCGGCTCCGACATGCGCGGCATGAAATGCGCAGCACGGCAGGATGGTAACGATTTCGTACTCAACGGCACGAAGCATTTCATCTCGCATGCCGATGTCGCCGATTTCGTCATCGTCTTTGCCGCAACCGGCGAGGAAGACACACATCGTGGCCTCAAGAAGAAGATCACAGCCTTCCTGGTCGATCGCAGCACCCCAGGCTTCGAGATACTGAAGGGTTATGACTCGGTCTCCCATCGCGGCTATCACAACTGCATCCTGAACTTCACCGATTGCCGCCTGCCTAAATCACAGGTGCTCGGAGAGGTGCATCGCGGTTTTGATCTTGCCAATCAGTGGCTCTACGGGACCCGCCTGACGGTTGCCGCCACCTGCGTCGGCCGGGCGCGACGCACCTTTGATCTGGCCCTGTCCTATGCGGCTGAGCGCAAGCAATTCGGCAAGCCGATCGGCGCCAATCAAGGCGTGTCGTTCAAGCTCGCCGACATGATCACTGAGATCGACGCGGCCGATCTGCTCACACTGTCGGCCGCCTGGAAGCTCGATGCTCGGATCCCGGCCAATCGCGAAATCGCCTCGGCCAAGCTCTATGCGTCGGAAATGCTCGCTCGCGTCACCGACGAGGCAATCCAGATCTTTGGCGGCATGGGCCTGATGGACGACCTGCCGCTCGCCCGCTTCTGGCGCGATGCCCGCGTCGAACGCATCTGGGACGGCACCTCGGAAATCCAGCGGCACATCATCAGCCGCGACCTGCTTCGGCCGTTCGGAGCATGAGCCCATGACCCAGCGTTCGCTCGACCGCCTGATCCGACCCAGAACGATCGCCGTCTTCGGCGGTAGAGAGGCACGGCGCGTCATCGAGCAATGCGACCGCATGGGATTTGCCGGCGAAATCTGGCCGGTGCATCCGACACAGGAAGACGTGCTCGGCCGCCGCTGCTACCGGTCGGTCGCCGAACTGCCTGGCGCGCCGGATGCCGCTTTCGTCGGCGTCAACAGGGTGCTTACCGTCGATATCGTGAGCGAGCTTTCCGCCAGAGGCGCCGGCGGCGCCGTCTGCTATGCCTCAGGCTTCAGCGAGGCTGTGGTGGAACTGGCTGACGGAGCGGATTTGCAGCGCGCTCTGGTCGAAGCGGCAGGTAGCATGCCGATCGTCGGCCCGAATTGTTACGGCATGATCAACGGGTTGGACGGCGCCCTGCTCTGGCCGGATCAGCATGGCATCGTGCGAACCGAGCGCGGTGTCGCGATCCTGACGCAATCCTCCAACATCGCCATCAACTTGAGCATGCAGAGACGTGGCCTGCCCATCAGCTACCTGATGACAGCGGGCAACCAAGCGCAGACCGGGCTGTCGGACCTTGCGCGGGCCGTTCTTGAAGACCCGCGCGTCACAGCGGTCGGCCTGCATATCGAAGGCTTCGGTGATATAAGGGCACTGGAAGCCCTCGCCATGCGCGCCCGAGAGCTGAAGAAGCCCGTCGTCGCGCTGAAGGTCGGAAAATCCGAACAGGCTCAACGCGCCACCGTTTCGCACACAGCCTCGCTTGCCGGCAGCGATGCGGTGGCCGGCGCCGTTCTCGATCGCCTCGGCATCGGTCGTGTCGAAACGCTGCCGGAGCTCGTAGAGACGCTGAAACTCCTGCATGTTGCCGGGCCGCTGGAAAGCAATGCCATCTCCTCTATGAGCTGTTCGGGCGGCGAGGCCTCACTGATGGCGGATGCCGCCGTCGGCCGCAACGTCGAATTCCGTGCCCTGAAACCCGAACAGCTACCCGCCTTGCGCGCGAGCCTCGGCCCGATGGTGACGCTTTCCAATCCGCTGGACTATCACACCTTCGTCTGGGGTGATCTGGCCCGGCAGACGGAGGCCTTCAGCGCCATGTTCGCCGGCGGCTATGCCCTCAATCTGCTCGTTCTCGATTTCCCACGCGAGGATCGTTGTGATGGCGCCGACTGGATGATTACTGTTGCGGCGGTTGCAGCGGCAGCGAAACAGTCGGGCGCCCGCGCAGGCATTCTGGCGACCCTGCCGGAAAACATGCCGGAACCGATTGCCGAGCAGTTGATCGAAGCTGGGATCGTGCCGTTTTGCGGCATCAGCGAGACGCTGGTGGCGGCGGATATCGCCAGCGGTATTGCCAAGGCCTGGAATGGGCCGCTGCCATTGCCGCTCCTCAACGTCTCCATCACCGAAGGCGAGGTAGAGACCCTGAGTGAAGCTGCCGCCAAGGCAGAGCTTGCAGCAACGGGCCTTGCCGTCCCACTAGGCAGGACCGCCACCACGCCAGGCGAGGCGGCCGATTGCGCGGAGCAGCTCGGCTTTCCGGTCGCGCTCAAGGCGCTCGGCGTCGAGCACAAGTCCGATGTCGGCGCGGTCAAGCTCAACCTGTGGGATAGAAACGCCGTCGGGGACGCGGCGGACGGCATGGCCGGTGTCGCACACGGATTCCTTGTCGAGCGGATGATCGACCGCCCTATCGCGGAGCTGATCGTTGGTGCGGTCCGCGATCCGGTCGTCGGCCTGACCCTGACGGTCGGCGCGGGCGGAATTCTCGTGGAATTGCTTGAGGATTCCGTCGTTTTGCCACTCCCCGTGACGAAAGCCGAGGTTCTCGAGCGGATTTCGCGGCTGAAGGTTCGGAAATTGATCGAAGGCTATCGCGGCAATGCAGGCAGCAGCCTCGAAATCGTTGCTGACGCCGTCCTATCAGCGGCAGAATATGTCGTAAAGAATGCTGCAAAGCTTGAAGAACTAGACATTAATCCATTGATGGTTCTAGCAGAATCTCGGGGCGCCATTGCGGCGGATGCCCTCATCCGGCGAAGGAGGTAGCGGAAGTTGCAAGACCCCATTCGAACCCGCTCCGAAGACGGCATCCTCGAGGTCATCATCGACCGGCCCAAGGCGAATGCCATCGATCTCGCGACCAGCCGCAAGATGGGGCTGATCTTTCGCGATTTCCGCGACAACCCGGATCTGCGCGTCGCCATCGTCACCGGTGCCGGCGAAAAGTTCTTTTCCGCCGGCTGGGATTTGAAGGCCGCGGCTGATGGTGACGCGGTCGACGGCGATTATGGCGTCGGCGGCTTCGGTGGCATGCAGGAACTGCGCGACCTCAACAAGCCGATCATCTGCGCCGTCAACGGCATCTGTTGCGGCGGCGGGCTGGAGATCGCTCTGTCAACCGATCTGATCATCGCCGCGCCGCACGCGACCTTCGCGTTGCCTGAAATCCGCTCCGGCACCGTCGCCGATGCGGCTTCGATCAAGCTTCCGAAGCGCATCCCCTATCATATCGCCATGGATATGCTGTTGACCGGCCGTTGGCTCAATGTCGAGGAAGCGCATCGCTGGGGCTTCGTCAACCAGATCGTTCTCGCCGACAAGCTTATGGACAGGGCCTGGGAGCTCGCCCGCCTGCTCGCAAGCGGGCCGCCGCTCGTCTATGCAGCGATCAAGGAAATCGTTCGTGAAGCGGAAGGTTCGACGTTTCAGACTGCCATGAATAAGATTACCAAACGGCAGTTTGCAACCGTCGACGTCCTCTATTCGAGCGAAGATCAATTGGAAGGCGCACGGGCTTTCGCGGAAAAGCGAGCTCCAATCTGGAAAGGAAGGTAGGAGGCGGCAGCAACCGCTGAATTTCCCGCATGTCACGGGCAACAAACAGGCTTCAGGCGGAAGAGGAACCGAGACCTGAAGTGGCTTGCCCGGGAATTTGTCAACACGGCAAGAAGAAGGAACAGGGGAATGAACGACTATACGAAATATCTCGCAAGCCGCGTCACCGCAGGCGGGCTCAGCCGCCGTGAATTCATGGGACGCGCAATGGCCGCCGGCGTGACTTTGACGCTCGCCGACAAACTCTTCACCGAAGGTGCGATGGCAGCTGAGCCGAAGCGCGGCGGTCATCTTAAGCTTGGCCTCGAAGGCGGTGCTGCAACCGATTCAAAAGACCCGGCAAAATTCCTGTCGCAGGTCATGTTCTGCATCGGCCGCTGCTGGGGCGACATGCTGGTGGAATCCCACCCGCTGACGGGTGCTGCCGTTCCCTCGCTCGCAGAATCCTGGGAGCCGTCGAAGGATGCCGCTACCTGGACCTTCAAGATCCGCAAGGGCGTCAAGTTCCACAATGGCAAGGATCTGACCATCGACGACGTCGTCGCCACGCTCAAACGCCATACCGATGCGAAATCGGAATCGGGCGCGCTCGGCGTCGTGAAGTCGATCAAGGAAATCAAGGCCGATGGCGACAACCTCGTTCTGACCTTGACCGAAGGCAACGCCGACTTGCCGTTGCTGTTGACCGATTACCACCTCGTCATCCAGCCGAATGGCGGTTATGACGATCCCTTGGCCTCGATCGGTACCGGCCCGTATAAGATGGTCAGCTTCGAGCCCGGCGTGCGTGCCACGTTCGAGCGCAACAAGGACGACTGGCGCACCGACCGCGGCTTCGTCGACAGCGTCGAAATCATCTGCATGAACGATGCAACGGCGCGTATTGCGGCGCTTTCGTCCGGTCAGGTCCATTACATCAATCGCGTCGACCCGAAGACCGTGGATCTTCTGAAGCGCGCGCCGAACGTCGAGATCCTGGCCACAGCCGGCCGCGGCCATTACGTCTTCATCATGCATTGCGACAAGGCGCCTTTCGACAACAACGACCTGCGCCTTGCGCTGAAATACGCCATGGACCGCGAGACCATGGTCAAGAAGATCCTCGGCGGCTACGGCAAGGTCGGCAACGATTTCCCGATCAACAGCACCTATGCCCTCTTCCCGGAAGGCATAGAGCAGCGCGCCTACGATCCGGATAAGGCCGCCTTCCATTACAAGAAGTCGGGCCATAGCGGATCGGTCTTGCTGCGCACCTCCGAAGTCGCCTTCCCTGGCGCCGTCGATGCGGCCGTTCTTTACCAGGAAAGCTGCAAGAAGGCGGGGATCAACATCGAGGTGAAGCGGGAGCCGGGCGACGGCTACTGGACGAATGTCTGGAACGTCCAGCCCTTCTCCACCTCCTATTGGGGCGGACGGCCGACGCAGGACCAGATGTATTCCACCGCCTATCTCTCGACGGCGGACTGGAACGACACGCGCTTCAAGCGCCCCGACTTCGACAAGCTCCTGCTTCAGGCCCGCTCCGAACTGGACGAAGCCAAGCGCAAGGAGCTCTACCGCGCCATGGCGATGATGGTGCGCGACGAAGGCGGCGTCATCCTGCCGATGTTCAACGATTTCGTGAACGCCTCCACCAAGCAGGTGAAGGGTTACGTCCACGATATCGGCAACGACATGTCGAACGGCTATGTCGCGACCCGCGTCTGGCTGGACGCCTGATGCCCGAAGCCGGGCGAAAACGCCCTCATCTCTGACACAGCCAGGACCGCGAAAACCTTTCGCGGTCCTCCCGACGTTTCAAGCAATTCCCGGAAAATGCACAGCTGTTTTTCGTCCGGAATTGCGTAAAACAACAAGATTGAGCGGCTTAACGATTCCCATGAAACATGGAGCCGCTCTCAGTGCGAGGCATCGGCCATGTCCAATTCACCTCCCGGAACCGTTCTGCCCGGGTTGAGGTTCAAGCAGCGCTTCCCGCTGCTGTCCCTTATTATCGAGCGTTGCGTGCTCAGTATCGTTCTGCTCTTTGCGGTTTCCGTCCTGATCTTCGGCGGGCTCGAAGCCCTGCCCGGCGATTTCGCCACCACCTATCTTGGCCAGTCCGCAACGCCGCAGGCCGTCGCCAATATCCGCGAGGAGCTTGGCCTCAACCGGCCTGTGGTCACCCGCTATGTGCAATGGCTCGGCAACGCCGTGCAGGGAGATTTCGGCACCTCCTGGGCGAGCAAGAATTCTGTCGGCGAGCAGATCGGCAAGCGGCTCGGCAATTCCCTGTTTCTCGCTGGCTTTGCCGCCTTGATCTCGGTGCCGCTGGCGGTCTGTCTGGGCATGCTGGCGGTCCACTTCCGTAACCGCATGCCGGACAAGATCATCAATGTCATCTCGCTAGCGGCGATCTCGCTGCCGGAATTCTTCATCGGCTATCTCCTCATCATGTTCTTTTCCGTCAAATTCGGTATCGCGACCTTTCCGGCGACGGTCTTCGACGGCATGGGCGTCATCGACCGGCTGAAGGCGATCGCGCTGCCGACAGCGACGTTGGTTCTGGTGGTGCTCGCGCACATGATGCGCATGACTCGCGCGGCCATTCTGTCCGTCATGTCTTCGGCCTATATGGAAACTGCCGAACTCAAAGGGCTCTCCGCCTTCCGCGCCATCGTCAAGCACGCCGCCCCCAATGCGCTGGCGCCGATCATTAACGTGATCGCGCTGAACCTTGCCTATCTCATTGTCGGCGTCGTCGTTGTCGAGGTTGTCTTCGTCTATCCCGGCATGGGTCAGTATATGGTCGATGCCGTGACGGTGCGCGACATGCCGGTCGTCCAGGCCTGTGGGCTGATCTTTGCCGCGGTCTACATCTTCCTCAACATGACGGCGGACATTCTCGCCATCATCGCCAACCCGCGTCTGAGGCATCCGCGATGAGATTGAGAGATATTCCCATCACCGCCTGGGTCGGCATCATCGGTATCTTGATCGCCTTCATCTGCGCGATCTTCGCGCCCTGGATCGCTCCTTTCGGCGAGACGGAAGTCGTCGGTAACGTCTGGCAGCCTGCCGATGCGCAATATTTCTTCGGCCTCGACAATCTCGGCCGCGATATCCTGTCGCGTCTGATCTACGGCACCCGCACGACGCTCTTCGTCGCGCTGGCGGCAACGATCATTTCCTTTTCGCTCGGCATCATCCTGAGCTTTACCGCTGCCGTCTCGCGCGGATGGATCGACACGGTCTTTTCGCGCTTCAACGACCTGATGATGTCGATCCCGACACTGATCTTCGCGCTCGTCGTGCTGGCGGTTCTGCCGCAGAATCTGATCGTGCTGATCCTCGTCATGGCGATCCTCGACTCCACCCGCGTCTATCGCCTCGGCCGCGCCGTGGCGCTCGATGTCGCGGTCATGGAATTCGTCGAAGCCGCGAAGCTGCGCGGTGAGGGCAAGATCTGGATCATCTTCCGCGAGATCCTGCCGAATACGCTATCGCCGCTGCTGGCCGAATTCGGGTTGCGCTTCGCCTTCTCGATCCTGTTTCTCTCCACCCTCTCCTTCCTCGGCCTCGGCATCCAGCCGCCGGCAGCCGACTGGGGCGGCATGGTCAAGGACAACAAGGATGGCATCATCTTCGGCATCTCCGCCGCGCTCGTGCCGGGTTCTGCCATCGCGGCACTCGCAATCTGTGTCAATCTGGTGGTCGACTGGCTCTTAAGGCGCACCTCCAGCCTCAAGGGAGGGCGTGGCGATGCCTGAGCTTCTTTCCGTTCGCGATCTCAAGATCGAGGCCACCAGCTATCCGCCGGGCGAGCCACCGAAACGCGTCACCATCGTCGATGGCGTCTCCTTCGACTTGCAGAAAGGCAAGGTGCTCGGGCTGATCGGCGAGTCCGGTGCCGGCAAGTCCACCATCGGCCTTTCCGCCCTCGCCTATGGCCGTGGCGGCGCCGAGATCACCGGTGGCCAGGTATTGCTTGACGGCACCGACATCCTGCCGCTCGGTAAATCCGGCATCCGCAGGATTCGTGGCGCCCGGGTCTGTTATGTCGCGCAATCGGCAGCGGCCGCCTTCAATCCGGCGCATCGGCTGGGCGATCAGGTGATCGAAGCAACCGTGAAACATGGCTTGATGACGAAGGAAGAGGCAAGAAAGCGGGCGCTCTATCTCTTCCGCGTGCTTGGCCTGCCCAATCCGGAAACCTTCGGGGACCGCTATCCGCATCAGGTCTCCGGGGGCCAGCTGCAGCGCGCCATGACCGCGATGGCACTCTGCTCCAATCCCGAACTGATCGTCTTCGACGAACCGACGACCGCGCTCGACGTCACCACGCAGATCGACGTTCTCGCGGCCATCAAACACGCCATCGAGGAGACGCATACGGCCGCGCTCTATATCACCCATGACCTCGCTGTCGTCGCTCAGATTTCCGACGACATCATGGTATTGAGGCATGGCAAGACGGTGGAATATGGCAGCGTCCAGCAGATCATCGAGGAGCCGCGCCAGGATTATACCCGCGCCCTCGTCAACGTCCGCCAGGAGGCGCGTGCAGAAGCCGCCGATCAGACGAGCGCACTTTTGAAAGTCGAGAATATCAGTGCGCAATACTCGAATGGTTTCAAAGTATTGCACGATGTTTCTCTACACGTTCCTAAAGGCCAGACGCTAGCGGTCGTCGGCGAGTCCGGTTCCGGCAAATCGACGCTTGCCCGCGTCATCACCGGCCTGCTGCCGCCAAGCGACGGGCGGATTTCCTTCGACGGCAAGCCGTTGACACCGGCCTTGAAAGACCGCTCGCGGCAGGAGCTGCGGCGCATCCAGTTGATCTATCAGATGGCCGATACCGCCATGAACCCGCGCCAGACCGTGCGCGATATCATCGGCCGCCCGCTGACCTTCTATGACGGCCTCCGTGGCGCTGCAAAGACGGCGCGTGTGAAGGAGTTGCTGGATCAGATCGAGATGGGCAATGGCTTCATCGACCGTTATCCGGCCGAGCTTTCCGGCGGGCAGAAGCAGCGTGTCGCCATCGCCAGAGCACTTGCGGCCAAACCGGAACTCATCCTCTGTGATGAGCCGACCTCGGCACTCGATCCGCTGGTTGCCGAAGGCATTCTGAAGCTGCTCTTGAAACTGCAGGAAGAGGCGCATCTTTCCTACGTCTTCATCACCCATGACATCGCCATCGTGCGCGCCATCGCCGACAGCGTTGCGGTGATGCATCGCGGCAAGCTCGTCCGCTTCGGCCCGAAATCGGAGGCGCTGTCGCCGCCTTTCGACGATTACACCGACCTGCTGCTGAAATCCGTACCTGAGATGGAGATCGGCTGGCTGGAGCGCGTGCTGACGACGCGGAGGATGGCAAGCGCTGGCAATTGAAGGCTCGAAATCTTCAATACTCTGCCGGCACCGCATAGACTTCTGCGGATGGATCAGCGAGGAATGAGCGGACCGTCGGCGGCAGCCGGCGTGACGATAGCGGCAGCGGCCCGCAGCGCGACAGAAGCTCGCGCAAATCGGGCTCGGCGCCGACATGGCGCCAGATCATCCGCGACGCATAAGGGAGGTTTTCCTTTCGCCAGGAAACTCCCATAGTCGTCCCGCGCAGATAGACGCGCTGATACTCGTCGAAGGGCAGGAGGATCGTCTGTGACAGTATGGGATTTGGGCCGACGACCCGCTCCGTAATGAAGATCCGGTTTCGATAGAAGGCGGCCAAACCCACATATTTCGAAAACTGCTGGATGCCGTTTCCGGGGTCTCGCAGGCGCTCCATCGATTTGACATGCACCAGCCCGCCCTGCTCGATAATGCGACTGCAGGAACAGACAACCATTCCAGGCCAGGACGGTGAGCGATGGTAGGTCTGGAAATAGCCGATATGGCGCCGGAGCGCGGTTAGATCTCCGGGGAACGCCTTTAACAATTCGGAACTTTGATTGAGGTCCAGCGCCGGTTTGCGAAGCCGCTCGCGAAAGAGCCTGGGAGCGAGACCAAAGTCGGCTGCATCCAGATCGAAATACTTGGCGATACGCGCCAGATTATGAGCAGACGGCCGCGTCTGACCATTGATATATCGGTTGAATTGTTGCCGGTTGATATCGATTGCACGGCACAGATGCGAAATGGAACGCTGCGTTGCGCAGGCAATTTTAAGGTTCTCGACCAGGTGAGGCATCCGCAACTCCGTCTTGGAATGAACTAGCGTAAACTCGCTTAAAGATGCGTCAAGTCGCGAAATTGCGTGAAGCAGCCTGACCTCTACGTTCCCTCCCAACGAAGTTGAAAAAGGGAACTGCAATGACACGTGAAAAGGACCAATCTTCGCCTCTGAGCATCGGCCGCCGCCATTTCCTGGGCGGTGCCGTCGCGCTGGGCGCTTTGCCTGCCCTCACCTCCGGTCTCCTGATGCCGCGCGATGCCCGCGCGGAGGAAGCGAAGCGCGGCGGTCATCTGAAACTCGGCCTCAAGGGCGGCGCCACCAGCGATGCGCTCGACCCGGCAACCTATAGCGCCTCCGTCTTATTCGTCATTGGCCGCCTCTGGGGCGACACACTTGTCGAATCCGACCCTAAGACCGGCGCACCCTTGCCGTCGCTGGCGATTTCCTGGACACCATCGGCGGATGCATCCGTCTGGACCTTCAAGATCAGGAACGACGTGCAGTTTCACGACGGCAGCAAGATGACCGTTGCCGATATCGTCGCGACACTGAAACGACATGCAGACAAGAATTCGCAGTCCGGCGCTCTGGGGCTGATGGCCTCGATCACCGGTATTGAAGAAAAAGCAGGCGATCTTGTCCTGGCGCTTTCGGAAGGCAATGCGGACCTGCCGCTCCTTCTCACCGATTACCACCTGATCATTCAGCCGAAGGGCGGCGTCGATAGGCCGGCGGCGGCCATCGGTACAGGTCCCTACATTCTGAAAAGCTTCGAACCGGGCGTTCGCGCCACCTTCGAGAAGAACCCTACGGATTGGCGCTCCGACCGCGGCTTTGTCGACAGCGTCGAAATCCTCGTCATCAACGACAACACCGCCCGCATTGCAGCGCTCGCCTCCGGTCAGGTCCATTTCGTCAACAATGTCGACCCGAAGACCGTCCCGATGCTGAAGCGGGCACCGACCGTCGACATCCTCCGCAATGCCGGCAAGGGCTTCTACTGCTTCCTGATGCATTGCGACACGGCGCCCTTCGACAACGCCGATCTTCGGCTTGCGCTGAAATATGCGATCGACCGTCAGTCGATCCTCGACAAGGTTCTGGGCGGCTATGGAACGATCGGCAACGACTATCCGGTCAATTCCAACTACGCTCTCGCCCCGACCGATATCGAGCAACGGCCGTATGATCCGGATAAGGCTGCCTTCCATTTCAAGAAATCGGGCCTCGATCGCCCCGTTCAGTTGCTTACATCCGATGCAGCCTTTCCGGGCGCCGTGGATGCGGCGATCCTGTTCCAGCAAAGCGCGCGCAAGGCCGGCATTACGATCGACGTCAAGCGCGAGCCGGAAGACGGCTACTGGACCAATGTCTGGAACAAGCAGCCCTTCTGCGCCTCCTTCTGGGGCGGCCGTCCGACCCAGGATTCGCGCTACTCTACGTCCTACCTGTCGACCGCAGAATGGAACGACACGCGTTTCAAGCGCCCTGACTTCGACAAGTTGGTCCTGCAGGCGCGGTCTGAACTCGATGAAGCCAAGCGCAAGGTGCTTTATCGGCAGCTGGCGCTGATGGTGCGAGACGATGGCGGTCTGATCCTGCCCGTCTTCAACGACTACATCATGGCCTCTTCGAAAACGCTGAAGGGATATGTCGACGATATCGGCAACGATATGTCCAACGGCTACATCGGCAGCCGTGTATGGTTTAATGCCTAAACCTCTTCTGGATATATGACCATGTCAGACCGCAGCTTCACGACCATCGAAAATCAGTGGATCACCCTGAAGGACGGCACGCGGCTCGCCGCGCGCATCTGGATGCCCGACGGCGCAGAGAGCGATCCCGTGCCGGCGGTCTTCGAGTTCCTGCCCTACCGCAAGCGCGACGGAACGAGCCCGCGTGATGAATCCACCTACCCGGTCTTCGCCGCAGCCGGGATTGCCGGCGTGCGTGTCGACATCAGGGGCTCCGGAGAGTCCAGCGGCATTATCGACGGCGAATACACCGAGCTGGAGCTCGCCAATGCCTGTGAGCTGATCGCCTGGATCGCAGCACAACCTTGGTCGAACGGCTCGGTCGGCATGATGGGCATTTCCTGGGGCGGCTTCAACTGCCTGCAGGTCGCAGCCTTGAAGCCCCCGGCGTTGAAGGCGGTAATATCGATCGCCTCCACGGTCGATCGCTATAATGACGACATCCACTACAAGAACGGCTGCCATCTCTCCGCCCAGCTCTCCTGGGCGGCGACCATGCTTGCCTACCAGTCGCGCTCGCCTGATCCAGCCATCGTCGGCGACGACTGGCGCGATATGTGGCTGGAGCGCCTTGAGCAGGAACCTTTCTTCATGGAGGAATGGCTCCAGCATCAGCGTCGTGACGATTTCTGGCGGCACGGGTCGATCTGCGAAGATTTCGCAAGCTTCGATATTCCCGCCATCGTTATTGCCGGCTGGGCTGACGGTTATCGCAACACGCCGCTGCTGGCCGTCGAGGGTCTCGGCGAGAAAGCGAAGGCATTGCTCGGCCCGTGGATCCACAAATATCCGCATTTCGCCTGGCCGAAGCCGCGCGTCGATTTTCATGGCGAAGCCATCGCCTGGTGGAACCACTGGCTGCGTGGCGAACCTAACGGCGCCGAGGCCATGCCATCGGTGCGTGCCTATATTCTCGATTCGATAAAGCCAGCCACACGCCGCGACTTCGACCCCGGCTTCTGGATCGCGAAGCAAGAATGGCAGCAGCCCGAGATGCAGTGCTTCTATGTCGAGCAATTCGGCACGCTGATGGAAGGCATGCCGATCCCGCATGCGCCGGAACATCCCGTCTACCTGCGCTCGCCGCTCGACACGGGCACGGCCTCGGGCGAATGGTTCACCCTGAAGCCCGATGCGGAATTGGCGATCGATCAGCGTGTCGACGATGCCGGGTCGCTGACCTTCCAGACAGCGCCACTGGTCGAGGATCACGACTATCTCGGTCGCCCGGTCGTCACCTTGACGCTGCGGTGCGATGCCGAAACCGCCAATCTGTGCGCGAGGCTCGTCGATATCCATCCGGACGGCACGGCAACGCGCGTTTCCTTCGGCGTCCTCAATCTCGCCCATCGCAACGGCAATGCTGCGCCGGAGCCGCTGATTAAGAGTCAGCAGGTCCAGGTGACTCTGACGCTCGATGCCTGTGGCTATCGTTTCCGCAAGGGGCACCGCATTCGCCTGTCGCTGTCGACAGCCTATTGGCCGATGGTGCTGCCGCCACCTGAAGATCCGGGACTGACGATCGATATCGCCTCCATCGGCCTTGCTTTGCCGCAGCTCGGTGCACATGAGATTATCGACATCAAGCAGCCCGACAACCCCGATCCGCTGCCGAAATATATCGAACATGCACCGGGCTCGACGAAGCGACAGGTGGTGCGCGATCTCTCGGCCGGCGTCACCCGCTATGAAATTCATGAGGACACCGGCCTCTTCGAACATCCCGGCACGGGACTTTCCACACGGCAGTTGCGCGAAGAGGTCTGGTCGATCGCGCCGGACGATCCGCTGTCGATGACGGGCATCTCGACATGGACCTGCGACATGAGCCGCCCCGGCTGGTTCGTTCGCACGGTGGCGACATCGTCCATGTCGTGCACGGCAAAGGACTGGGTGATCAGCGCCTCGGTCGTTGCCTATGAAGGCGAGACCGAGATTTTCCGGAAGATCTTCGAGGAGAAGCGTATCGCGCGCGACCTGATGTAGGTCAACGGGAGCCCGCAAACCGGCTTGCCGCCGCGCAGATGGCGGCAAAGCCGACCCGCGCACCTTCGCTCATATGCCGTGCCCGCAGCCACGCATGCACCATTTGCGGCTCCTCGCGGAACCAGACTTCGACGCCTGCTTGCGCGAGCCGAGCCGCGTAATTGCGGCCATCGTCGCGCAGAGGATCGTAATGCGCAACCGTGATGAAGGTTGGTGGAAGTCCGGCCACGGAAGACGAGGCAAGCGGCTCGGCGACCGGATTGCCTGACGGAGCCTGCAGAATGGTGCGATAATAGGCGACATCCGCGGTCGTCAGCCCCGGCGCGTCGGCCATCTCCTCATAGGAGCCGGAGACGAGATCGCCGCCGAGCGCAGGGTAGATCAGGATCTGGCCGACAATTCCCGAAAGCCCCTCCGCTTGCGCCCGCACGACCAATCCCGCCGCGAGATTGCCGCCGGCGCTGTCGCCGATCAGCACGACCGACGTCTTCTCGGCAAGCAGCTGCTCGAGAACACTGAAACAATCATCCGTCTGCGCCGGCCAGCGATATTCCGGCGCCAGCCGATAATCGACCGAGACCAGCTCGGCGCCGGCATGATCGGCGATCTCGGCGCAGATGGCATGATGGCTTTCAAGCGAGCCGACGACGAAACCACCGCCATGGAGACACAGCAGCTTCGTTGCGGTACGGATATTGGCGGGCTTGTAACGCCTGACGGGAATCGTTCCGGATACGAGATCATCCGCGGTCTGCATGCCGTCGGGCAAGGGGCGATCGAAGCGCGCGCATAAGGCGTCATACCATTGGCGCTGTTGCGTAATGGAGGCCGTGACCGCATCCGGCGGATAAAAGGAGTCGCAGATCTCCATGAACTGCAGGATGCCTGCCTCGTTCGGCATGGGACGCTCGGCAGTAGCCATCGGATATCCTCGATTCGTGCCTATCGATCAAGGATAGCGCAACGATGCAAGCGAATGCTTACCTGCCTACGGCCAGCACCGCCGCGATGGCGACATCTGCCTGGTTGCGCCGCGTTCAATCGGCCGCAAATACGCTGCTCGACAGCAGGGAAAAACCCGTAGGCATCTGCATGCATTGCGCGTTGGACCAGGTGAGTACTGCAAGCGCGAGAGCCGCGCCAATCACAAGCCGAAGCATGATATTTCCTCATCGGTGTTGCTGCCATCGCGAGCTCAGTTGCATCGCGGGCATTGGATCGTTAGGCCAGCGCCGTGGAAGCGGCAGGGTTCCGTCTATATGGACCTCGTGCGGCTGACTTATGGCCAAGTCATGGCAGGAATTGAGTGTTCGCGAGCGATCCGCTCGGTGCTGGCCCGATCGCGGGGTTGGACCTTCACCTTGCGTGATATTGCTCGTCCGTCACATGCTCCAGCCAATCCACCACCTTGCCGTCGAGATGTTCGTGGATGGCGATATGGGTCATGGCTGTTGTCGGCGAAGCGCCGTGCCAGTGCTTCTCGTTCGGTTCGAACCAGACGACATCCCCGGGCCGGATCTCCTCGACCGGGCCGCCTTCGCGCTGAGCGAGGCCAAGGCCGGCGGTGACGATCAAGGTCTGGCCGCGCGGGTGGGTATGCCATGCCGTCCTCGCGCCAGGTTCAAAGGTGACGCTGCCGGCGGCGGCCCGGCGGGCGTCATTGGCAGCAAACAGCGGGTCAATCCTGACCGTACCGGTGAACCAGTCGGAGGGGCCTTTGCCGGAGGGTTGCGTGCCGTTCTTCTTGATGTCCATGATGACGTCCTTCCTGAAATCGGCTGCGTTGGCGCGACCGTGTGGGAATTAACTTAGCTCACGATTCACGGAGCGGTAGAGGGCCGTTCACGCATAGACTTATGAATAGGGACGATAAATCCCTTTCGAGTGGGAGGACGTAGCAAGTGCCCTGGGGTTGACCGTGCAGCCATGTTCATCGCGACATCAAGGCGCGGATGCTGCGATCTGCCGACTGCAGCAGCTCGAAGGCTTCGTAACGCCGCTGATGCAGCGCCTTGACGGCGCCATCCGCCGGCTCGAACCTCTTCGCCAGCCGTGACATGGCAGCCATGGCTTCCACGAGCGAGCCGCGATGTCCGCCAGCCGTAGCGCCGAGCATGGCCGCACCGAGAAGAACGGGCTCCTCCGTATCGGCGACAGCGACCGACCTGCCGGTCGTATCCGCCAAAAGCTGACGTACCAATGCGCTCTGGGCAGCCCCGCCGCTGGCGATGATGAGATCGCAGGTGATCCCGTCCTGTGCCAGCTTTTCGAGCAACTGCTTGAGGCCATAGCCGATACCGCAGAGGCCGGCGACATAAAGAGCGATCAGATCGTCGATGCCGGTTTCGAGCCCAAGGCCGGAAATGACGGCGCGCGCATCAGGATCGGCATAGGGCGACCGGTTACCGAGGAACTCGGGAACGACCTGTATGGATTGCGCGAGCTTTACGGCGTCGGATGTGTTTCCGCTCGCCTTCATGGCCTGCCGGTCCAGCCAGGCGACGAGCGACAAGCCTTCCGTCTCGGCCTTCTGATGCGCCTCGCCGGATGCCGGATGCATGGTAACGAGATGATCGATCGCAGCCCCTGCCGCAGACTGGCCGCCTTCCGTCAGCCAGAGGCCAGGCACCATGGCCGAATAATAGGGTCCCCAAACGCCATCGACGAACACAGCGTCATCGCTCGACGCCATCGAACAGGCGGAGGTGCCGAAGATATAGGCGAGCCTGTTCCTGACATCGGCTTTGCCGTCCGGTCCCTGGCCGCCAAGCGTGCCGACGCCGCCGGCATGGGCATCGATCAACGACGCACCGACCGGCGTACCAACGACGAGGCCAAGATCGCCGGCGGCAGCTTCGTTCAAGCCGCCACCGAGTGCGGTACCCGGCTCGACGATTTCTGTACCGATCCGCACAAAGCCTTCGTCGGCCAGCTCACCAAGGCCGATATCCTTGAAATATTGCGCGTCCCAGCGCTTTTCGTGGGCGAGATAGGTCCATTTGCAGGTGACCGTGCAGACCGATCTCTGCAGCGAGCCGGTTGCGCGCCAGGTCAGATAGTCGGCGAGATCGAAGAAATGATCCGTTGCCGCGAAGGATTGCGGCAGGTTTCGCTTCAGCCACAAGAGCTTCGGCGTCTCCATCTCGGGTGAGATACGGCCGCCGACATAGCGCAGCACGGCATGGTTGCCGGCATTGATCTCCGCCGCCTCGCCGGCCGCGCGATGATCCATCCAGACGATGATATTGCGATCGGCATCGCCCGATGGTCCCACAGCCACGGGCCGGCCATCCGCCTTGACCGCGACCAGTGAACAGGTTGCATCGAAACCGATGCCCGAAACGTCACCGGCCGCTATCTTTGCCGCTGCGACAGCCTCTTTGACGCTGTCGCAAACCGCCTTCCATATCTGCTCGCTCGACTGCTCGACGATACTGCCGGCCTCGTGCCAGATGGTGATCGGCCGCTTGGCGGCGGCGAGCAGATGGCCATGCGCATCGAAAACCCCGGCCCGGGCGCTGCCGGTGCCGACATCGATGCCGATGAAATAAGGTGCCGTCATCAGAGATCCGTACTCAAAGGCAGGATCACCAGATCCCGGATTACGATGTTACGCGGTCTGGATAGCATGAAGAGCACCGCTTCCGCCACTTCGGTCGCCTCCATCAGGCCGCCCGCGGCAATCGCTTCGTCAAGCTTTGCCTGTGGCCAGTCGCTGATCAGTGCCGTTACCACCGGCCCCGGCGCCACGGCGCCAACGCGGATGCCATGCTTGGCGACCTGGCGCCGAACCGTGTGCGTAAAGGCCTGCACGGCATGCTTGGACGCCGTATAGATCGGCTCCCAGACCACCGGCACCAGACCGGCGATCGAGCTGGTCATGATGATATCGCCTGTTTTGCGCTCGATCATGTGCGGCAGCACCATGCGAACCGAGCGGAAGGCCGCGTTGATATTCAGATCCAGCATACGGTCCCAGGAATCGGGATCGCCTTCCGCAACCTCCCCGCCGATATAGGCGCCGGCATTGGCATGGAAGATATCGAGCTTGCCGAACTTGCCAAGAATCTGCGGCATCATCGTCGCTACGCTCTCTGGGTTCAGAAGATCGACGACGACGGGAAAGGCGTTCGGCCCTAGTTCTGCGCAAAGGCTTTTCAGGCTGTCTTCAGCCCGGTCGACGAGGGCGACACTGGCGCCCTCGTTCAATAGCGATTTGGCGCATTCCAGGCCAATTCCAGACGCAGCCCCGGTGATGGCGGCGACCTTGCCGGCAAAATCCTGTCTCATAGCAATCCTTACCTTCTTGAAGAAATCAGCCGCGCCCATGCGAGGCGCGGGAACGACGGGCGAGCGAGTCGACGATGACGGCAATGGCAAGAACTGCCCCAGTGATCATGTAGCGAAGCGCCGACGACAGATCGAGCATGGTGAGGCCGCTCGCGATCGACTGGATGACGATGATGCCGAGCAGTGCCGAATAGGCGCTGCCGCGGCCGCCGAAGAGGCTGGTGCCGCCGATGACGGCCGCCGCAATCGCATTCAGATTGACGTCGCCTGTACCCGCCTGCTGGCTGGCAGAGGCGAGACGTGCCGCCGCCAGCACACCACCAAGGGCTGCGAACATGGCGCAGAGAACGAAGGCGCTGGTATAGATCCTGCGTACGTTGATACCGGCGCGGCGCGCTGCCTCGCGATTGCCGCCGACGGCGGACATCGACCGGCCCCATTGCGTGCGCGTCAGTGCGTAGTCCATGACGATAACAAGCACCACGAACAGGGCAAACATCCAGGGAATGCCGCGATCCTGATTGAGATAGAAGGCGACGAACTCCAAGGCCACGGTGATCACAGCCGCCTTCGCCAGCAGGCCGCCGACGGAGGGCGCGGAGAGGTTCGCCTGCTTGCGTCGCCGCACAGTACCCAAGCCGGTCACCAGCAGGACCGCACCCGGAATGAGCGCGAAGAGATAGGCAAGCGGTCGAGGAATGACAAGGAGTTGGCCGAAATTCACGATCGCCGAGCCATAGGGCAGATTGATCGAGCCGGTGGCGCCAAGCAGATAGAGCTGCATGCCGAGTACGGCGAGAAGGCCTGCCAATGTGGCAACGAAGCTCGGCATACCCAGGCGGTTGAACAGCACGGCATAGATCACGCCAATCACGCCACCGACGACCAGCGCCGCCAGGATCGCCAAGGCCACCGGCCAGCCCTCATTCACCCAGAGCATGCCGACCATGGCCGAAGCGAAGCCACTGATCGAGCCGACGGAAAGATCGATCTCACCGACCATCAGCACGCAGACTATGCCGAGCGAGATGATGCCGACGGTCGAAGCATCGAACAGCAGATTGGCGAGGTTGTTGCTTGAAAGGAAGGTCGGGTTCAGCGTGCCGAACACCGTCCAGATGATGACGAGACCGACGACGACGGGCAGCGAGCCGAGATCGCCGGAACGAACCTTGTCGATGGAGGAGCGGATGGTCGCGCCAAGCCCGGTGTCATGATTGACCCGGACGTCGCTGCGGTCAAGCAGCATGGTCGATTGCTTGCTGTCCTGGCTCATGGCTGGCCCCCTTCCCTCAATTCCTGCTGGGCCTGACGCCTCCCTGCCCGTCGCGACACGGCGTTTTCCGTGGCTCCGGTGATGGCGCTGACGAGTTCCTGGTTCGAGGCATCTGGATAGAAGATGCCGTTGTTGCGGCCGAGGCGCAGTACGACGATGCGGTCGGCAACGGCGCGCACATCCTCCATATTGTGGCTGATCATGATGACACCGAGCCCCTTGTCGCGGACGCGTTCGATAAGGTTCAGCACTTCGGCGGTTTGTGCGACGCCGAGCGCTGCGGTAGGCTCGTCGAGCATGATGAGTTTCGGCTCGAGCAGCAGCGAACGGGCGATCGCCACCGTCTGCCGCTGGCCGCCCGAAAGGGATGCGATGGGGATGCGTACGCTCGGGATACGCGCGGCAAGCTCATTGAGCAAAGTCCAGGCGCGAACCTCCATCGCGGTTTCGTCGAGCTTCAGCGGACTCAGTTCCCGGCCGAGGAAAATGTTGGCGACGACATCGAGGTTCTCGCAGAGCGCCAGATCCTGGAAAACCGTGGCGATGCCGAGATCAAGAGCCGTTGCGGGATCGCTGAGCGTTACCTGCTTGCCACGGAATGTGATGGTGCCCGCACTCGGTTGATGGACACCGGCCAGAACCTTGACGAGCGTCGATTTGCCGGCGCCATTGTCGCCGACAAGCGCCACCACTTCACCGGCATGCACATCGAGGTTGATATCCGTCAGTGCCGAGACGGCGCCGAAGTGTTTGGAGATCCCTTTGAGGCTGAGCACAAGCTCGCCGGACGGGGCTCTATGATCGGAAGCGTTACTCATGACTCGCCACCTTCTCGGGTTGAAATGCTATCGGATGCGTTTTGCCTCCGGCCGCCGAAGCGGCCGGAGACTGGGAGGAGCAGCCTTAGCTGCCGATACCGAGTTTCTTGCAGCCATCGGCATAACGGTCGTTGCAGAGCTGTTCCGGCGTCTGGATCGGCTTGCCGTTGACCGTCTTGTCGATGATCTCGGCCTTCAGGTTTTCGGACGTGACCAGGGCCGGCGTGAAGAGCTTGGTCGGCGTGTCGAAGAGCTTCGTGTCGGCCTTCGGCGTCTCGCCGGAGAGCAGCTCGATCGCGACATTGGCGGCAGCAGCCGCCACGATCTCGCTCGGCTTGGAGATCGTATTATACTGATCGCCCGAAATGATGAGCTGCAGGCCGGCAATGGTCGCATCATTGCCCGTGACCGGCGGCACCGGATCGTAGCCGGCGGCCTTGAAGGCAGCGACGGCCGCACCACCCGTGCCGTCATTGGCGGCGACGACACCGAGGATCTTCTTGCCGAAGCGGGTGATTTGGCCGCTTGCCCATTGCTGCGCCTTTGGCGGTGCCCATTCCGGCGTGTCGAATTCGGCCAGCACCGGATAGCCGCCGTCGGCCAGACCGGCATGGATGCCCTTCTTGATCAGGCCGGCAGCAGCATCGGTCGGCGAGCCATTGATTTCGAGAAGGCCGCCATCGCCAGCCTTCACGCCCTTCGCCTTCAAATGATCGACCAGTGACTTGGCGATCATCTTGCCGATCTCTTCATTGTTGAAGGACACGTAGTAGTCGGCGGCCGCCGACGGGATGGGCCGGTCATAGGCGATGACGCGCACGCCCTGGCTCTGCGCGAGCTTCACCAATGATGCGGCGGCCGTCGAGTCCACCGGGTCGAGCACGATTGCCTTCGCACCCTGCGAGATCGCCGAATTGAACTGCTGCTGCTGACGCGAGGCATCGCCATTGGCGTTCTGGTAGATGACCTTGCAACCGGCGCAGAGCTTCTTCATCTCGGCCTGGAAACCAGGGAAATCGTGCTCCTCATAGCGCGTCGAGCTCTGGTCGGGCATCAGGAAGGCGACGGTTGCGTCCGTCACCTTGGCGGATTGCGCGAAGGCGGAAGTGCCGGCCAGAAGACCGACCGCAAGCGCGGTTATGCCGGCGATTTTCAGTGCGAAATGGTTCATTGGAATTTCTCCGTTCCAAGTGGTAATGGTTTCCCTCGATCATCGCGGCTGTCCGCACGCGATGCTCTTGTTGATGCGTCGCCGAAGGCGATCTCAGACCGACGCGACGGTAATTTCGGACAAGCCTTCTCCTTCGGACGGCAGAGATGCCTGCCCGTTCGCTCGCCCTGAATTTTGTCTCTCCTCCCTGTCCTCCCTTGTGTTAGGCGGCCTCCACCGCGCGTGCGTGCTGTGCCAAGAGCGACCTGAACCGGGAGGGCGCCATGCCCTTCTGATCCAGAAAACGCCGATTGAAGTTCGAGATATTGTTGAAGCCTGCCGCAAAGCAGATGTCGGTGATCGTCATCTCGGCCTTGCTCATCAAAAGATGACAGGCGAAGTTGATGCGCAGCCGATTGACATACTGCACCAGCGCCATGCCGGTATGGCGGCGGAAGCTGCGCGAGAAGGCGCTTGGGCTTTGACCGGTCAATTCGGCCAGATCGCACTCACTGAACGGCTCGGTGAGATGTGCATTGATGTAAGCCAGCGCCTGGTTGACGCCCGCCGACATGAAGCCTGAGGGATCCGGCTGATAACCGGCGCTGGCGAGCGTGCGCGTACCTTCAGCGCGGCTCATAGCGTCGAGAATATTCATGAAGAGCTCGATGCGGCGGATGCCCGACGCCTCTACCAGCTCGCCGAGGATCGGGCCAACGATGACAGCCGTCTCAGGCGTGAAGAGCGCACCGCGGCGGCTCGTCTCAAGAATGCCGGCGCAGGCCGACAGTTCCGGGAAGACCTTGCTCGCATCGGCAAAGAAGGATTCGGAAAATTGCAGGACGCGGCAGCGCAACGGCAGGGTGACGCCGACCGGTACGTCGCTCACCCAATTATGCGGGAGGTTCGGTCCTGTCAGCACCAGATTGCCGGGCTCGAACTCGCCGATGAAGTCACCGATGAAATATTGGCCTGTTGTCGCGACGACATGGTGGATTTCATATTCGGGATGAAAATGCCAGCGAACCGTGCGGTAGGGATAACCGTGCTCCCACGCTTTGAAGGATTCTCCGCTGCCGATCGCGACCACTTCCAAATCGGGATTCATCGGCAAACCTCCTTTCGTCCGTCCGCATTCGTTACGGTTACGGCGCCTCCTCCCAGAGGCCATCGCATCTTTTATGTGGTAACCCTACCCCTCATAGCCGCCCGCCGCTACTACGCCTTGTACGTCCAACCGATACTTTTTTGACATCAAAGGCGGCCCGTTTGGTCAAATGTGCAGTGCGGCATAGCCAACCGCATAGCGAGACCCGTATGAGCCCGAAAGCGGGATCAATCGAGATCGTCGCGAATACAGGCCTTGAACTGCCCCGGCGCGACCTCCCGCAATTGCGGAACTGTCGTCGCGCAGGCGTCGAGCGCGAAGAGGCAGCGCGTTCGGAAGACACAGCCACTTGGCGGGTTTGCCGGGCTCGGAATATCGCCCTTCAGAATTTGCCTGTTACGCCTGCGATCCGGGTCCGGCGACGGGATGGCTGACAGCAAAGCGCGCGTATAGGGATGTCGCGGTCTGGCGTAGAGATCAGCGCTTGCGGCAATCTCCATGATCCGCCCGAGATAAAGCACGATGACGCGATCACAGAGATATTCGACCACGGCAAGATCATGCGAGATGAACAGCATGGTAAGCGCGAGGCGTTGCTGTAGGTCGCGCAGCAGATTGATGACCTGCGCCTGGATGGAGACATCCAGTGCCGAGACGGGTTCGTCGGCGACCAGAAACTCCGGCCCGAGCGCAAGTGCGCGCGCAATGCCGATCCGCTGGCGCTGGCCGCCTGAGAATTCGTGGGCATAGCGATTGATGGCGTCCGCCGGCAGATCCACCTGTTCGAGCGCCGCCCGCGCGCGATCCAGCCGATCGATACGGCCCCCGATGCGCTGGATCTTCAGCCCCTCGGTCAGGATCTCGCCGATGGTCATGCGCGGCGACAGACTGGCGAAAGGATCCTGGAAAATATACTGCATGCGCGGCCGCATGCGCCTCAGACCGCCGGCGCCGAGCCTGGTCAGTTCCGTGCCGTCGAAGCGCACGCTGCCAGCCGATGGCTCGACCAGCCGCAGGATGGACCTGCCGATCGTCGTCTTGCCGCTGCCGGATTCGCCGACGAGACCCACCACTTCGCCTCTCCCGATGTCGAAGGAGATATCACGAAGGATGGAAAGCCTTGCACCGCGGGACACATAATCCTTGGCAAGATCCCGAACGGAGACGAGCGCTTCCGTCATCTAAATCTCCCGCCAGCGGATGCAGCGGCTCGCATGGCTTGCGTCGACGGCCTCGAGGGACGGCACCGTTGCGCTGCAAGCCTCGATCGCATGGGCGCAACGCGGCGCGAAGGCGCAGCCGGATGGCATTCGCATCAGGCTCGGCACGGCACCGGGAATGGCGTATAGCGGCTCTCCGGCCTGCCGCATCCGTGTCGCCTCGCCAAGCCGCGGCATGGAGGCCAAAAGGCCGCGTGTATAGGGATGCCTCGGATTGCGGAACACGGCTTCCGTCGGCCCCTCCTCGACGATCCGGCCGGCATACATGACGGCGACGCAATCGGCGATCTCTGCCACCACACCGAGATTATGCGTGACGAAGAGGATCGCCATGCCGCGCTCCCGCTGTAGTCGCTGCAGGAGATCGAGGATCTGCGCCTGTATCGTGACGTCGAGCGCCGTCGTCGGCTCGTCTGCGATCAAAAGCACGGGATCGCAGGCAAGTGCCATGGCAATGGTCGCGCGCTGGCGCATCCCGCCGGATAGTTCATGCGGATATTGCCTGACGCGGCGTTGCGCATCGGGAATTCCGACGTTTTCCAGCAGCGCGATCGCCTCACGCATCGCGGTGGCACGATCTGCCCCCCGATGAATGCGGATCGGCTCGGCAATCTGATCGCCGATTGTCAGCACCGGATTGAGGCTCGACATCGGCTCCTGAAATACCATGCCGATATCGCCGCCGCGGATCTCGCGCATACGGCTGTCGTCCAACGCCGCAAGATCGCTGACGATACCCTGCCTGCCCCGCAGCCTGATGCTGCCGGCTGCGATCCTCCCGACATTACGCGTCAGCAGCCGCATCACCGAAAGGCTCGTCACCGACTTGCCCGAGCCGGATTCGCCGACCAGCGCCAGCGTCTCGCCCGCGTCGATGGTCAGGTCGATATCTCTGACAGCGGTCAACTCGCCGCCGCGGGTACGGAAGACGGTCGTAAGGCCCCTGATATCGAGAACGGGTTGGGCAGCCACCATCATCATACCTACAACAGCCCCGTATTCTTCAGGATCGCATCGATCCTGGCCGTTTCCTCCGCATTCAGCGCCGCGCGCGGACGGGGCATGATAGCGGTATCGATGATGCCGAGACTTTTCATCGCTGCCTTGAAGGCACCGATGCCGGCGGCACCGCCGCTGACGCGCCCCTGCGCGACCCAGACGATCTCGAACAGGCGGCAAAGCCTTTCCTGCTCGCGCCGGGCCGCCGCCCAGTCGCCACGCTGTGCGGCATCCCACAGCCGCACATAGCCATGCGGATCGACATTGGCGATGCCGGGCACCACGCCATGCGCGCCCATCAGAAGCGCATTGTCGACGACGATTTCGGAGCCCGTCATCAGGAAGATATCCTTGTGATCGGCAAGATCGAGCAGCGCATAGCGGAAATTGCCGTCGTCGCCGCTGGAATCCTTCAATCCGATGATGGTCCCCTCTTTTGCGAGGGCGACCACGGTCTGGCGCTGCAGCTTCACGTGCACACAGACCGGGATGTCATAGGCGACGAGCGGTACATCGACGGCATCCCGAATATAGCGGAAATGGTCCAATATCTCTGACTGGCTGGTCACGGTATAGAAGGGAGCGGTGACGACGACGGCGTCGGCACCGATCTCTTTTGCGATTTTCGAATGCGCGATCACGCGGTCGGTCGTGGGGTCGATGACGCCGACCAGCAACGGCACGCGACCGTTCACGACCTTGGCGGAATGCTCGATAATCTCGCGCCGCGTCTTTTCGTCGTGAAAGACGACTTCGCTGGTGGAGCCCAGCACGAAGACGCCGTGGCAGCCGCCATCAATGAGATGCTCCAGCACCCTCGTATAGGATGGGTAATCCACCGTGAAATCGTCGTTCAGCGGCGTTACGACGGGAGGCACCACGCCCTTGAATTTGCTCATTGTCTCTTTCTTTCTTGGGTTCAACGAAGCTCGGCGCGCGGATCGAAGGCATCCCTCAGCCCGTCGCCGATGAAATTGATGGCAAGGACGGCAAGCACCAGCGCGGCGCCGGGAAACAGCCATTGCCAGGGATATTGTTCAAGAACGGCTGTGGATCGGGCCGTATTCAGCATATTGCCCCAGCTCGCCGCGGGCGGTGCAATGCCGAGCCCGAGAAAGGAAAGCCCGGCCTCCAAGAGGATCGCATTGGCGACCTGCGTCGTGGCGTAGACCACCAGAATATCGATGCAGTTCGGCATGCCGTGGCGCAGCAGCATGTGCGGCAGCCCTGCCCCCATGCCGCGCGCAGCGGTGACGAAATCGCGTTCGCGCAGTTCCAGCAGCCTGGAACGCACCATGCGGGCCAATAACGGCCAGGACAGCAGCGATATGACTGTTATCGTCGGCAAAATGCCCGTGCCGGTGATGGAGGC
This sequence comes from Martinezella tropici, assembly GCF_003287875.1. Lineage (GTDB taxonomy): Bacteria > Pseudomonadota > Alphaproteobacteria > Rhizobiales > Rhizobiaceae > Rhizobium > Rhizobium tropici_C. The sequence goes on along the minus strand of NZ_QMKK01000054.1, from coordinate 581,825 downwards.
CAGCACCAGCAGGAAGATCACCGGCGGCAAGGTCATGACCAGATCGACGAAGCGCATGCTGAGCGCATCCGCCCAGCGGCCGGCAAAGGCAGACACGAAGCCGAACAGAAAGCCAATAATGGCCGAAATGACTGTGGAACCTGCCGCGACCATCAGCGATATACGGCCGCCTTCAAGCACTCTGGCAAAGACATCGCGCCCGACGCCGTCCGTTCCGAACCAGTGCGTCGCATTGGGTGGCGCGTTCATGGCCAGGAGATCGATGTCGTTGGGCTGGAACCGCCACCAAAGCGGATAGGTGACGATCAGCAGCAGCATGGGCACGGCGATGCAGACGCCGAAAAGGGCAGCCCCGTTCAGCCGGAAGCGATCGAATGCCCGGGCAAGTGGCCCATGGCTTGGTCGTTCGGTTCGCGCCAGCATCGCTCAACCCACCTTGATGCGCGGATCGATCACCGCATAGGCGAGATCCGTCAGCAGGTTGACGATGATGACGCAGGCGCCGATGACGAGCGTCGCCCCCATGATGACGGGATAATCGCGCGACGTGACCGCATCGACGAGCAGCAGGCCCATGCCTGGCCAGTTGAAGACGCTTTCGACGAAGATCGCACCACCGATCGCCAGCCCTATGGTCGAGCCGATGACGGTGACGACAGGCAGGAGCGCATTGCGCAGGGCATGCTTGACGATCACCCAGAACTCGAACACGCCCTTGGCCCGCGCCGTGCGCACATAATCCTGGTTGAGGACCTCCAGCAGCGAAGCGCGCATATAGCGCATGATGAGCGCGGCTTGCGCGATCGCCAGAAGTGCGGCCGGCAGGATGAGATGCCAAAGCAGGTCGCTGATGGAAAAGTCCTCGCCGGGCGTCAGCATGCCACCCGAGGGCAGCCAGCCGAGACGCACGGCAAAGATATAAAGACCAAGAAGCGCGCTCAGAAAGGCCGGGCTCGATATGCCGGCGAGCGCCAGTACGGAGAGCGAGATATCCGTGACCGAATTGCGCCTGACGGCACCGATGACGCCAGCGACAATGCCGGCGACGATCGCCATGATCAGGGCAGAGCCCATCAGCAGCACCGTCGGACCGATGCGGGACAGCACGAGCGTCAAGACAGGCTGATCCAGCCGCTTGACGGAATAACCGAGATTGCCCTGCAGAGCCTGCTGCAGCCAGCCGACATATTGCAGCGGCAGCGGCCGATCCAGCCCGAGCCGCTCACGCAGATCGGCCATGGCTGCGGGAGACAGAGGCGTGCTCGGATCGATATAGGCATCGATCGGATCGCCAGGCGTCAGCCGCAGCAACACAAAGACCAGCACGCTCAAGGCTATGAGCATGCCGATGCCGACTACCAGACGCTTGAGACCATAGTGAAGCATATCGAACCTATGTGTCGAGGAAGGCGCCGGCCACAGAGCCTGCGGCCGGCTCAAAACCTAGTTTGAGAGCTTCCACGCTTCCGGATGCGCGATGTATGGCCCGCCGCCGGGCGCCGGTGTCCATATGAAATCCTTCACCTTGGACGAAACCACGCCATAGCGGTTGGCCACCCACATGGTCGCCCAGGGCAGATCCTTGTTCATGACCTTGCAGACATCCTGGTAGCGCTGATCACGCTTGCCGGCGTCCGTTTCGGCAATCGCCGCATCGAGCGCCTCGGTCAGATCGGGCATGCGCGCGCGCACCACATTGGCGCCCGCCGGCGGGATCTGCTTTTCGTTGAGCCCGGTATTGATATTGCTTGGATCCGGTCCGTTCTGCAGGCCGGCGTAGACGAGCTGGAATTGCGATACGTCGGCATTGGGGTTCAGCACGATGCCATTATAGGTCGGCGCATCGACGGCGCGCGGCACGACATTGATGCCGACCTGCGCCAGCATGGCCTGCACGGCCGCCAATACGTTCGTCGCAAGCGGCGTGTTGTAATAGGTCAGTAAGGTGATCGGCTTGCCGCCGTTGATCTTGTCCCAGCCGGCCGCATCGAGCAATTGCTTGGCCTTGGCCGGATCGTAGGGATAGGCTTCGATGCCGTCCGGAACCAGCTGATTGGCGACATAAGCGCAATTGGCCGATTTTGCTGCGCCGCCATACAGGCTCTTGATGATCGCATCGCGATTGATGGCGTGCATGACGGCCTGCCGGACGCGAAGATCCTTCCACAGCGGCGAATCCTGGTTGAAACCAAGATAATTGACCACGAAGGAATCGCCCTCGATGACCCGGAAGGACTTGTCGTCCTTGAAGGTCGGCACATCGTTGGAATCGACATAGGTGAACTGGATCTCGCCTGCCCGCAGCGCCGAGATCGCCGCGGCCGGATTGGCGAAATAGCGGTTGATCAGCCGATCGAGAACGGGCTTGCCGCCGCGATAGTCGGGATTGGCTGTCAGCTCCACATATTGATCCTGCACATATTTGACGAATTTGAACGGCCCCGTCCCGATCGGCGAGGTCGACCACCAAGTGCTCTTTGCAAGCTGATCGACGGGCACGGCGGCGAGCGCGTGCTCAGGCAGCACCATGATCTTGGCCAGCGTATCGAGCAGGCTCGCGGAAGGCGCGGAAAGCTTGATGACAAGCGTATGATCGTCAGGCGTCTCGACCGATGACAGCAGTTTAAAGCGGGCAGCAAAGATCGAGCCGGTCTTGGCGTTGGCTGCAAGATCGATGGTGAACTTGGCGTCCTTGGCCGTAAAAGCCTTGCCGTCATGCCACTTGGCATCGGCAAGCTTGAACGTATAGGTCAGTTGATCCGGGCTCACCTCATAGGAGGAAGCAAGCACGCCGACGATCTTCTGCAGCTTTTCGTCGTAGCTGACCAGAGGCTCGAAATAGGTACTGAGCCAAGTGAGACCGGCGGTTGCCGCCAGCGGATTGAAGTTGCCTTGAAAACCACCGGGACCGACATCGAAACCGCCCGACATGGTTGCGGCGGTGGCAGGCGCAGCCATGCCACTCATGGCCGGTACTGCGGTGGCCGACAGCAGCGCTCCCAACGCGATTGCCGGCAGATGAAAAGCTTTCCTCATTGCAATCCTCCTCCCTTGTTTGTGGTCGCTATTCTTTCTTGTTGTTGGCGATCACCTGCGAAATTCCCTCGTAGTGGCGGTCGAGGCGCATGCGCACCTCCTTGAGATTTTTGGATTCCAGTGCATCGACGATCGCCTCATGGTCACGCCAGGTGGCCATGGGATCGATATTCTCCAGATCGAAAAAGCGGGACGCCTTGTAGAAGGCGAGCCAGAACACATCGATCAGACGAACGAATGTCTCGTTGCCCTGGCAGCGAAACAGCAGCCGGTGAAACAGCTGGTCGTCTTCGGCAAAAGGCTCGCCACGCTCGGCATGGGCGCGCATTCGGTCGGTGGTCGCGCGCAGCTCGGCCAGATCCTCGGGCCCGATCATCTCGAGGGTCTTGCCGATCAGGCCGACTTCGAGCGTGCGGCGGATTTCCAGCACCTCCTCCATGTGCCGCAGCGCATCGCCGAGCCCATAGGCGAGATTGTCGAGCAGCGGGGCGAAGGAGAAGGCCTTGACGAAGATGCCGATGCCGCGGCGCGTCTCTAGTACACCGAGGGATTCCAGCGCCTTGATGCCTTCGCGCAGGGAATTGCGGCTGACACCCAATTGCACGGCGAGCTCACCTTCGGCCGGCAACATCGTACCGGCCTGAATGGCGTTATCCACGATGTAATTGCGCAGGCTTTCCTGCACGGAGACATGCAGCAATGGCGCGCGCGTCAAAGGCTGCATTACTTTCCCGACCATAGAACTGGACTCCCATAGAGATCGGCAATGATCCTATGAACTTGTAGGATATCCGTCAAGTGAACATGTAGATAGGCAATATCCAGCGGGGGAAGTCTTGCAGGACTGTGTCCGTCAAAGGCGATCAATGAAGATATTGCTTTTGAGCCCGGAAAAGCCCGGTCGGGCTTGCTGGCCTGATACTTCAAGCATCTGCAACCGCCGCGGCCGGCAGCATTCAGCCGATGATCTGCATGCCGGCAGACGGCCCGCTTCGGTTTGCGCGGGGATTGCCAGTGCTCACTTCGCCGTGTGCGGCATATCCGTCGCGGGCAAACGAACGAGCTTGCCCTCCTCGGCCTTGTAGAAATACTGGCTGGCAACCAGCCACCCCTTGAGCGGCCGCAGCGGTGGAATGCAGGTCGCCAGCATGAATGGCCCCGTCACCAGGAACTGAACCCAGATCGGCGCCGAGAAGGCAACCTCCAGCCATACGCCGAGAAGCACGCTCGGAATGCAGGCAAAACAGATGACGAAGAAAGCAGGCCCATCGGCGGGATCGGCAAAGGAATAGTCGAGGCCACACGCTTCGCATTGTTTTCGCAGCGTCAGAAACCCGTCGAACAAGCGCCCTTGTCCGCAACGGGGGCAGCGGCAACGAAGACCGGTCTGAACCGGGCTCAGCGGTGGATATTCAGTTTCCATGGCGGCATCGCTCCTCAATCAACATTCCTAGACATGCGATCAATATGGATATTGCATGCATTCAATATAGTTACAATGAATGCATGCAACGAGTCCACCTGCCAGAGTGACGCAGGCGGTCGCTCGGCGAGCGATGCAAGATTACCACCGAGCTGAAGCTTACGCTCCGTCAGGATCGGCAGCGAATTGCAGTTGAACTCTAAAAGAACGATGCCGCCATTTCCGGCGGTCCCTCCATTGCATGCGCCAGGAAGTCCAACGCCCCCTTCAAAGCCTCGCGACTTATCGGGCCGCCGAGGCAGACCCGCACGGCTTCGGGCACCGTGCCGTCTACCGTGAAAGCATCGCTTGCGAGAACGCCGATGCCCGCATTGCGCATATGGCTGGCAAAGGTGGCCCGCGTCCAGCCATTGCCCAAGGGCAGCCAGATATTGAAGCTGAGGGGATCGGCGCGATAGCTCCGAGAAGGCAAAATGTTCGCCACCATCTTTTGGCGGGCGGCTGCAATTGAATGGATGATGATAGGATTTCGTTTCACGGGATGCCGGGCCCGATGGAAGGAAACCATTCGGACGATAAACGGCACGCCGGCTGGAGCCGGCGTGCCGTTTATCTGGCAGAAAGCCTTCAAACAACGGCCATGCAACTCATTTTTCTTGAGTGCGAGCTGCCGCTTTCGCCTTTGCTTGATCGTCCATGAGTTCGTACCACATGGCGTTGAGGACGGCGAATGCCGCCGCGAGAGGAAAGCCGAGAAGCCAGGCAAAGTACCACATAGGAAATCTCCCTTAGGATCAGTAGGCGTGACCGCTCTTGTCGTTGACCGTCTCCTCGTCGACCTTGCCCCACAGCACGCGATAGACCCACGCGGTGTAAGCCAGGATCATCGGCAGAAAGATGATGGTGACGACAAGCATGATGAACAGCGTCAGGTGGCTGGACGATGCATCCCAAACGGTCAGGCTCGAGCGGGGATCGAGCGAGGACGGCAAGAGGAACGGAAACATCGACAGTCCCACTGTCGAGATGATGCCGAAGATGGCAAGTTTGCTGAAGAGCAGTCCGGCGATTTCGCGCCGGCCCAGCATCGCAAGCAGGGCTGCCGCCGCACCGATGAAGCCGAGAACCGGGGCGATCATCATCCACGGATGGGCACTGTAGTTGGCAAGCCATGCCCCCGCACTATGCTCTACCGTCTTCAGCAACGGATTGGACGGCCCATTGGCATCGATCGCGCTTGCGATGCGATAGCCGTCGATGCCCATCCACAGGAACAGGCCACCGAGCGCAAAGAGCACGATGGCCGCTAAAGCCGCCAAAGTGCCAAAGCTGCGAGCGCGTTCGGCAACCGTGCCGTCGGTCTTCACCTGCAGCCAGGCGGCGCCATGCATGACGAGCATGGCGACTGACAAAAGGCCGCAAAGGAGAGCATAGGGGTTCAGAAGCGCGAAGAACGATCCCTCGTAATAGATGCGCATATCGTCGTCGAAGCGGAAGGGCACGCCCTGCAGCACATTGCCGACGGCGACGCCGAAGATCAGCGACGGAACGAAGCCGCCGATGAACAATGCCCAATCCCAGCCGGCCTTCCAGCCGACGCTATCGCGCTTGGAGCGGTATTTGAAGGCAACCGGCCGGAGGATCAGTGCGAAGAGGATGGCGAACATGGCGAGGTAGAAGCCGGAGAAGGACACGGCATAAAGCGGTGGCCAGGCGGCGAAGATGGCGCCGCCCCCGAGGATCAGCCAGACCTGATTTCCCTCCCAGGTCGCGCCGATCGAATTGATGGCGATGCGCCGCTCCGTATCGGTCTTTGCGACGAATGGCAGCAGCGCACCGACGCCGAGGTCGAAACCATCGGTGACGGCAAAGCCGATCAAAAGCACGCCGAGAAGCAGCCACCAGATGATGCGCAGGGTTTCGTAGTCGATCAGTTCATGCAGGATCATGGCAGGTCACTCCGCAGCCGGAACGAGGTTTTCGGAAATCAGCTTGGCCTCCGGCTCGTCATCCGGTTCGGGACCTTTGCGGATCGCCTTGATCATCAGCGTCATCTCGATGACGATGAGGACCGTGTAAAGCGCGGCAAAGCCGAGGATGGTGAGCAGCACCGTGCCGGCGCCGAGATTGGAGACGGCCGCCGCCGTCGGCAGTACGCCTTCGATGATCCATGGCTGGCGGCCGAATTCTGCAACCACCCAGCCCAGTTCGATCGCGACCCATGGCAACGGGATGGCGAAGGCCGCAATCCGCAACAGGGCTGGATATCGATCGAGTTTCCGCCGCGCCGAGAGCCAGAAGAAGACCGTCATCAGCAGGATGAAGAATATGCCGAGGCCGACCATGATGCGGAAGGACCAGAAGAGCGTCGGCACATGCGGAATGGTATCGCGGGCGGCCTTTGCGATCTGCTCTTCGGTTGCCTGGCGCGGATCGTCGACATAGCGCTTCAAAAGCAGCGCGTAGCCGAGTTCATGGCCGATATCCTCGAAGGAAGTGCGCGCAGTGGCGACGTCCTGCGAAGGCTCGCCCGGCGCTGCCGGCTTGGCCGCGCGGATCTTCATCAGTGCATCATAAGCCTTGATGCCCTGACGAATATGGTCCTTGGCCTGTGCTTCGAGCTTGTCGATGCCGGCGATTTCCGTCGTCAGCGATCGTGTGCCGATCAGACCCATGGCCCAGGGGATATGGATGGCATAGTGGGTTTCGCGGGCATCCTGGTCCGGAAAGCCGAAGGCGGTGAAGGCGGCCGGCGCCGGCTCGGTCTTCCACATGGCCTCGATCGCCGCGAGCTTCATCTTCTGATGCTCGGTCGTGAGATAACCGCTCTCGTCGCCCAGCACGACCACAGAAAGTGCCGAGGCAAGGCCGAAAGATGCGGCCACCGTCATCGAGCGCTTCGCAAGCTCGATGTTGCGGCCATTGACGAGATACCAGGCCGAAACGCCGAGCACGAAGACCGAGGCACAGACGTAGCCGGCCGAGACGGTATGAACGAACTTCGCCTGCGCTACGGGGTTGAACAGGACATCGAGGAAGCTGACGATCTCCATGCGCATGGTCTGCGGGTTGAGCGCCGAGCCTGCCGGATTCTGCATCCAGCCATTGGCGATCAGGATCCACAGCGCCGAGAAGTTCGATCCCAGCGCCACCGCCCAGGTGGCGATCAGGTGGCCGACCTTGGACAGCTTGTCCCAGCCGAAGAAGAACAGGCCGACAAAGGTCGCCTCGAGGAAGAAGGCCATCAGCCCTTCGATCGCCAGAGGGGCGCCGAAGATGTCGCCGACATAATAGCTGTAATAGCTCCAGTTCATGCCGAACTGAAATTCCATCACGATGCCGGTTGCAACGCCGAGCACGAAGTTGATGCCGAAGAGCGTCCCCCAGAACTTCGTCATCTGTCGCCAGATTTGGCGGCCGGTCATGACATAGGTCGTCTCCATGATGGCAAGCAGCACGGAAAGACCGAGCGTCAATGGTACAAATAAGAAGTGATACAGCGCCGTCATGGCAAACTGCAGGCGCGACAGCGCCACGATATCGAGTTCCATAGTCTTTCTCCCACCCCCTACGGTGTGTCTGACAGGAATGCGACGCCATTCGACGCGTCGCGGGCATGTTGGGTACCCCTCAATCCGGCCGCAGCCGGTCGAGGAGCATTTCGAATTCCGGTGTGTCGCGCTGCGCGCTGGCGGTTATGCGTCCGCCCTCGAGAAGCACAATGCGGTCTGCCAAGGCGGCCTCTCGACGAATATGCGTGGCGATGACGAGGCTGCGTCCGTCGGCAACCGAGGCCAGTCGCTCAAGCACAGTCCGGGCCGTCGTGGCATCGAGGCCTTCCGTCGGCTCGTCGAGCAGCCAGAGCGGGGCATCGCGCAGCAGAAGTCTTGCGAGCGCCAGCCGGCGAAGCTGGCCGCCGGACAAGCCGCCACCGCCTTCGCCGAGACGGGTCGAAAGGCCGTGCGGCAGTGCTTCGATGTCCTCAAGCAGGCCAGCCGCAGCGAGCGCGCCGCGTAACCGGTTGTCGTCGGCATGAGGGTCCGCGAGTTTTAGATTGTCCCGTACAGTATCCTGAAACAGCTCTGTACGCTGGGTCAGCGTTGCCGCACGCAGGCTCGCCACCGAACCGCCGGCAGCAATGATCTCGCCAGCGAGCAGGGCCAGCAATGTCGATTTGCCAACACCGCTCTGCCCAACGATCGCCAGCCGCTCGCCGACGGAAAGCGACAGAGAGACGTCCTTCAAGACAGGATGAGCTTCATCATGACCGGCTACCACGCCGGCAAGCTGGAATGCATGGCCTGCCTGCTGTTCGGTGGGTTCCAGCCGAACTGCGGCCGGATTCAGCGGCGGCGCGATGCGTCTTGCGGCAAGCAAGGTTCGCCCGAACTCGAGAGCTCCTCGCCTCATTGCCGCAAACGGTTCGGTTGCGGCAAAGGCAATGAGCAACGCAAAGGCTGCCGCGGGCGCACCGATCGTCCCCTGTTTGGCAAGAAGGGCGACAGTCAAAAGCGTGGCGGTTAACAACAGGGTCGCGCCAAGCGAGAAACCGGTTGCGACGGCGCTATCGATGCGGTTCAGATCATTATCGGCCCTGGCCAACCGCGCGTCGGCATCCGCAATCGCGGCTCGCTGCGACTGCAATTGCCCGGCCATTGCGAGATCGGTCTGGCCGGCGACAAGATCGATGGCGCGTGCGCGCAGTGCTTCCATCGCATGGGCGCGACGGCGGCCCGGCTTCAGCGCCAGACGTCCGGCTGCGAGCGATAGACCGAGACAGAGCGTAATGAGCCATGTTCCGGCTATCAGCCCAAGCCACGGATCGATGAAGCTAAGGGCGATCGTGACGGCGATGGCGGCAAGGACGGCGACGACGGCTGGCACCAGTACGCGCAGATATAGGGAATCGAGCGCATCGACATCATTCGTCAACCGGAACAGCAGCTTCGCCGGTCGGCGGATCATCGCCGCTGCGGCAGCCGGCTCGGCCCAGCCGCGGAACAGCCGCTCGCGAAGGGCCGCGAGAACCCTCAGCGTCGCATCATGGGTGACGAGCCGTTCGCCATAGCGGGCGGCCGTGCGGCCGATCGCAAGCATGCGTATGCCGGCCGAAGGCGCAAAGACATCGAAGACCGCGGCAGTTGCAACGGTCAAGCCGGCAAAGGCCGAAGCGGTGATGAACCAGCCGGACAATCCCAGCAATCCGCCGCCGGCAAGCATCGCCAGCACGGAGAGTGCAGCGCCAAGGGCCAGGCTTGCACCACGCTCGCGCCAGAACAGAGCAATAAGCGGAAGCAGAATTTTGAGTGAGCGCATCATGCCGCCACCTTCCCTCCCCGCTCGCCAAGTCGGACGACGCGGTGCATCCGCGCCACCAGCACCGGATCATGCGTCGCCACGATCAGGACCCGCCCCTCAGCGAGTGCGAGCAGCGCATCCGTCACGGCAGCGGCGGTTTGTGCGTCCAGATGCGCGGTCGGTTCGTCGGCGAGAATAATGTCTGCGCCGTCGTCGACCATCATGCGGGCCAATGCCAGTCGCAGCGCCTCGCCGCCGGAAAGGCCAAGCCCTCCCTCGCCGACCGCCGACACCCGTTCCGGCGTAAAGACGCGATCGAGAGCAACGCCTTCCAGAGCCTCGGCGATGGCGGCAGCATCGATGCCCGAGCGTCCGAGGGCGATATTGCACTTCACGCTGCCGGCAAAAACGTGTGGCTGCTGGCCGATCCAGGCCATGCGGCGACGCAGTGCATCCGCGGTCTCGTCACGCAGCGGAATGCCCCCTATCCGGATGACACCGGCATCCTGCCGGGCGAGACCGGCAATCAGCGACAGGAGCGTGGTCTTGCCTGAGCCGCTTGCGCCCCACAGCGCCACGTGTTCTCCCGGCGCGACCTTCAGATCGAAATGATCGATCGCCACATCGCGTTCCAGTCCATGCCGGAAGACCAGCCCCTCGATCTCGACCGACATATTGCTAATGAAAGCCGACGTCTGCCGATCGCTGCCACCGACGATCGTTTGCTGCGGCGAGGTCAACTCCTTGAGAGCCGAAAGTGCCGCCTCGCCGCCGGCGCGGTCATGCCAGACGGCAGACAATTCGCGCAGCGGCTCGAAAAAGGCCGGCGCAAGCAGCAGAATGAACAGCCCTTGTGTCAGAGTAAGACGGCCGTCCCAAGTGCCGATTCCGATCGAGCCCAGCAGGCTGAAACCGACATAAACGGCCGTTGCGGCAACGCCGAGAGCGGCGAAGAATTCGAGCACCGCCGAAGACAGGAAGGCGATCCTCAACACCGCCATGGTCCGGACCCGCAACGACTCCGCGTCAGCACGCAGGCGCTGCGCCGTCACATCGACGGCGTCGAGCGCACGGATGGTCGCGAGGCCGCGCAGGCGGTCAAGCAGAAAGGCATTGATGCCGCCGGTTTCGGCAAGCTGCTTTTCGCTGGCAGCCTTGGCGCGCCAGCCGATCAGCGCCATGAAAATCGGGATGAGTGGCGCGCAGAGCGTCAGGATCAAGGCGGCGAGCCATGAGATCGGCAAGATGCAGGCGAGCATGACCAGCGGCACGACACTCGCCTTCACCCGGACCGGGCGAAACCGCGCGAGATAGGGAACGATCGCCTCCGCCTGCTCGCCCAGGATGCTCGCCGCCAGGCCTGATGCCGGCCGGCCGCTGTCGAGCGGCGAGCGCAGTGCAAGCGCCTTGGTCGCGGCGGCGCGCCGGAGACTCAACTCGCGGCGCGCGGCCCCAAATGCCAGCCGACCACCGGCCGCATCCAATCCAGCGCGCAGAACGCCAATACCGACAACGACCGCTGCAGGGGCCGCGACATCGGCAGCACCGCCGCCTTGGCCAATCGCACCCACGCCGACGGCGAGCATCGCCGCCTGCCCGATCCAACCGAGCGACGACAGACATTGCAGTGCCGAAGCCAGACCGAGACCGCGACAGTTTTCGGTCGTCCGACCAGCTACGCCGCCTGCAGCGGCTGGGCTCCCCATCGAAGCGGGATTTGCGGCCTTGCCTCTTTCCAATATTCCATCGGTGGCGGAGGAAGCTGTCACGTGAGCCCGTCCTTTCCCATACTGTGCCATCAAGGAGGGTCCGCCGACATATGATGACCGACGTGTCTGCATCGCAGACACCTTGGTCTTCGTCGAACCCAGAACGCACTTGCCGCAATCGACGATATCGGAGCCCCAATATGACTGGCTTTCTGCCTCTTGTCAGCGACAAGAATAGCAGGAGCCGTCTCGCCGAAGGGTTGAGCCCACAGCAAGTTATTCGCGAAATGGTTCTAAAACGAATTGTGCAGTGCGCAAAAGCGTGCAGGATGTCGCAGGGCACCTATCCGACCATGGCAGATTGACGCAGAAGCCAATGATATTCCTGAGGTCAAGTTACGACAGCATCCAGGTGACAGGCGCCCTGCCATTTTGCAATGCAGCAATCCGAACATGTGCTCCGTTCTGGGAAGAGATGAGATTAAATCTGTGCAAATGCCGAAGCACGCGGCCATTGAACGCACGGACAGCGGCCAAAAGGCTCCACTCGGCTAACGATATCGCCGAATCAACGAGCAAGCGTCATACTGTCGGTGACGGCCGCCGCGATCGCAGACAGAGTTACCGATGGCTTCTGCGTGGACTATAGGGAGAGTGGAATGTACGAGAAAATCATCTGCGCGATAGGGCTGGGATCCCGCGAGCGCGCTGAACGTCTATTGCGCACCTCCCACGCTCTTCTGTCACCGGGCGGGGAACTGATCGTGGTTCATGTGATCGAGCGTTTTCCCTCGGGCAGCGAGAGCCCGGACAGTTGGGCCGTGTCCGTCATCAAGGAAGCGGAAGACAAGCTCGATGCGCTGTGCAAGCGCCTCGGCATTACCGCGTCGATAGAAGTCCGCACCGGCACGGCATCGAGAACCTTGCTGACGGTCGCGCAGGAGCAGAAGGCCGATCTCATCGTGCTTGCAACCCATGCGTCCGATATTCTCGACCGCATCTTCGGCTCGACTGTCGAACATGTCATCCGGCATGCGGAATGCTCGGTCCTCGTCGAGCGCGCCGACAAATCACATGATACTGCTGCGAAAGGGACCGGAACGAAAAAGGCGTAGCCTCGGGCGAAGTCGTCCGTCTCACGGTTTCCCTGAAGGCCGCGCCGAAATTACCGTTTGCGCCCCAGCGCTGCAATGCTACATATCCGCTCCCTTTCGATATCAAGACGAGCTGAATGACTGAATCCGCCATCACCTGGAGTATTGCCGGCCTGACGGCCTTAGGTGTCGTTGCACGCCCGTTCCGCTGGCCCGAAGCGATCTGGGCGGTTCTCGGCGCGGCGGTTCTCCTCGCCTTCCGGCTGATCGGCCCGGCGGACGTTTGGGCGGGCATTTCCAAAGGTTTCGATGTCTATCTGTTTCTGATCGGCATGATGCTTCTGTCGGAGCTGGCACGGCGCGAAGGGCTTTTCGACTGGGTCGCCGCCATCGCCACCTCACATGCCAAGGGTTCACCGCGCAGACTGTTCGTACTTGTCTATGGCGTTGGCATCGTCGTCACGGTCTTTTTGTCGAACGACGCCACCGCCGTGGTGCTCACGCCGGCTGTTTATGCCGCATGCCGCGCGGCGCGGGTGAAGGACCCGATGCCTTACCTGCTGATCTGCGCCTTCATCGCCAATGCCGCCAGCTTCGTGCTGCCGATCTCCAACCCGGCCAATCTCGTTATCTTTGCCGGCGGCGAAATGCCGCCTCTGTCCCGATGGATGCAGACCTTCCTTCTGCCTTCGATCGTCTCGATCATCGCGACCTTCGCCTGCCTCTATTGGACACAAAGACGCGCGCTTGCCGAAGACACGATCGCACGAGATGTCGGGCAGCCTTCGCTTTCACAGACGGCCCGGCTGGCCGGATGGGGACTTGTGGTCACTGCCCTCGTGCTGATCGCTGCATCGGCCATGAATTTCGACCTCGGAATGCCGACATTTGCCGCAGGCGTCATCACGACGGTGATCATTCTCGCACTCACGCGGCAAAGCCCGATGGAGACGGTACGCGGCATAAGCTGGAGCGTATTGCCCCTGGTGGCAGGCCTCTTCGTGATCGTTGAAGCGGTCAATCATACCGGCCTGACCACGCTTCTGTCCGAAAGGCTCGCATCCATTGCCGCACAATCCCAGACGCAGGCGATCGGGGCCGCCGGTTTTTCGGTCGCGATCGTCTCCAACCTCGTCAACAATTTGCCAGCCGGCCTTTTCGCAGGCAGCGCGGTGCAGGCGGCCCATGTTCCCGATTCCATCGCCGGCGCGGTGTTGATCGGCGTCGATCTCGGCCCGAACCTTTCGGTAACCGGCTCGCTTGCCACCATCCTCTGGCTCGCCGCCCTTCGTCGCGAGGGGCTCCATATCGGCGCACTGGCCTTCTTAAGGATCGGTGCCATCGTCATGCTCCCTGCCCTGATCCTCTCGCTTGCAACGCTCGCAGTGATCTGACGGCAAACAGCATCGAGTTTATAGACGACCGGTCGATTATTTGTTATCGGACCGCTCATGGTGACAAAGAAGAAATCAGAGCTCACTCGGAGCCATATTCTCGCGATCGGGCGGGAATTGGTGCTGCGCAAAGGTTTCGGTGGCGTCGGCCTGAAAGAGCTGCTCGAACAGAGCGCCGTGCCGAAAGGGTCGTTCTATTATTATTTCGCATCGAAGGAAGCCTTCGGCTGCGCGCTATTGAAGCAATATTGCTCCGACTATGCGGATCGCCTCGATGCGCTTTTCGGCTGGAAGGGCAACGGGCGCCAGCGTGTGATGCACTATTGGAATGCCTGGCTCTCGGATGGCGGCAACGCAAGCCTTGCCGACCGGTGCCTGGTGGTGAAACTTGCCGCCGAGATCTCCGATCTTTCGGACAATATGCGCGTGATCCTGCTCGGCGGCGTCGAGGATCTCATTCGCCGCCTCACCAAGACGATTACCGAGGGACGTGAGGACGGTTCCATTTCACCATCCTGCATCCCGGAAAAAACAGCCCGTTCACTCTATAGTCTCTGGCTCGGGGCGGCGATCCTGGCGAAGCTCGGCAAGGACAGGACACCGCTCGACCAGGCCATGCTTGCCACTGAACAAGCCCTTACCGCACCCGGCAGCCTTTGATCCACGACAGGACCAGCATGTCAACACGCAAGGAATACAAAATGCGCAGTGCCATCCACGATGTCTTCGGCGACCCTGCAGACGTCCTTTACCTGGCCGACATGCCGCTGCCGGAGCCCGGCGCGGGAGACGTGCGCATTCGCACCATTCTTTCGCCGATCCATAATCATGACCTTTGGACGGTGCGCGGCGCCTACGGCTACAAACCCATACTGCCGGCGATCGGCGGCAGCGAGGCGGTCGGCTTCGTCGATGCCGTCGGAGCGGGCGTCGACAAGACGTTGATCGGCAGGCGCGTCGTTGCCGCCGGTGTGCATGGCACCTGGGCCGAGCAATTCACGGCGCCGGCTGCCAGCCTCGTCCCCGTGCCTGATGTCATTACCGACGAGGCCGCAGCACAGCTGATCGCCATGCCGTTCAGCGCCATCTCGCTTCTGGAATCCCTTAATGTCGAACGCGGCGACTGGATCATCCAGAATGCCGCGAATGGCGCGGTCGGCAAGACGCTCGCCATGCTGGCCCGCAGCCGCGGCATTCACATGATCAATCTTGTGCGGCGCGACGGCGGCATCGACGAGCTGTCGGCATTCGGCATCGGGAACGCCGTTTCGACCGCCGCATCCGAATGGAAGGCGAAAGTGCGCGCCATGATCGGCGATGCGCCGATCCGCGCCGCGGTGGACTCCGTCGGCGGCGTTGCGAGCAACGACCTTGCCGATCTGCTGGGTGAAAACGGCCTGCTGGTGTCCTTTGGCACCGCGGCCGGCAAGCCGATGCAGATCGCCTCGAGGGCCGTCATCTTCAAGCAGCTGACGATCAAGGGTTTCTGGGGCATCAAGGTCAGCGCCGCCATGTCGGCCGACGAGCGCCGGAGGCTCATCAGCGAACTGATCACCCGGGTCGCGTCCGGTGAGGTCAAGCTGCCGGTGGAGGCCTCCTACGATATTACGGAAATCGCCCAGGCGGTGAAATCCTCATTGGCCCCCGGCAAGGCCGGCAAGGTTCTGCTGAAGCTGTAATTTCCTGGGGCAGCGCGCGCCGCCAGTGGGCTTTCGGGCGGCGTGAGCCACGGCGTCGCCCCGTGAGGGCGAGAGCCGGCGGAGTATTCCGATCCCGCGAGAATATGCAAAATGGCTCTTGTTCCTCTAGTAGCTAGAGGATGTAGCAATGGTTCCGACAGCAAAATCGGAACCGGAAGATGACGTCGACAACACAACAGAGCCGCTATCGCGTGGAGGGCATGGACTGCGCCTCCTGCGCTGCAAAAATCGATACAGCCGTTCGCCGCCTGCAGGGCGTGGAGGACGTCTCCGTCTCCGTCACGGCGGGTACGATGACCGTCAGGCATCAAGGTGATCCCGACCTGCTGCCGACTATTGCAAAGCGGGTCTCAGGCCTGGGCTACAAGGTTTTCCCGCTTCCGCAAGGCAACCTTCCCGCGCCGAAGGTGGCAGCGGATGCTCACACCTGCGGCTGCGGCCATGACCATCATGATCGCAAGCCGAACGCTCACGACCACGACCATACGGGGCACGACCATGACCACGGCGATCACGGGCATGGTGCAGCTGACCATCAACACGATCACGCAGGACATAACCACGCCTCGGAGGAGGCGGATGCGCCGACGGCCGGCCTTCACGGTCATGACCACGGCCCAACCTCGGGACCCTGGTGGAAATCTGCCAAGGGCCGGTTGACCATCGCGACCGGCGTGGCCGTGGCCGCTGCCTGGGGTATCGGCAAGCTCGTTCCCGCACTCGACGCCTGGATCTTTACTGCCGCCATGCTTGTGGGCTTGTTGCCGATCGCCAGGCGCGCCTTCGTGGCCGCAAGGATGGGAACGCCGTTCTCGATCGAAATGCTGATGACGATCGCGGCCATCGGCGCCGTCATCATCGGCGCCAGTGAGGAAGCGGCAGCCGTGGTCTTCCTGTTTCTGATCGGCGAGCTGCTGGAAGGCGTTGCAGCCGGCAAGGCGCGCGCCAGCATTCAATCCTTGACGGATCTGGTGCCTACGACCGCTCTCCTTGAAGAGAATGGCATGACCCGCGAAGTGCAGGCCGAAAGCCTCGCCGTCGGCGTCATCATCCTGGTTCGTCCCGGCGACCGCATACCGGCCGACGGCGTGATACTCTCCGACGAAAGCGCTATCGACGAGGCGCCGGTCACAGGCGAAAGCACGCCGGTGCGCAAGGGGGTGGATGCAACCGTCTTTGCGGGCACAGTCAACGGCGATGCCGCCCTGCGCGTCCGCGTAATTGCGGCAGCATCCGACAACACCATCGCCCGCGTCGTCAAGCTGGTCGAGGAGGCGCAGGAATCGAAGGCTCCGACGGAGCGTTTCATCGATCGCTTCTCTCGCTACTACACGCCTGGGGTCGCCGTTGTCGGTGCGCTCGTCGCGGTGATTCCACCTTTATTCCTGGGCGGCAGCTGGAGCGAGTGGGTCTATAAGGGCTTGGCGATCCTGCTGATCGGTTGCCCCTGCGCCCTCGTCATCTCGACGCCGGCGGCAATCGCAGCGTCACTGTCTTCAGGCGCTCGCCGTGGCCTGTTGCTGAAAGGTGGCGCCGTGCTTGAGAACATCGGCAAGGTCACCGCTATTGCCTTCGACAAGACCGGCACGCTGACCGAAGGCAAACCCAAGGTCACCGATATCGTCGGCCTCGGCATGAGCGATACGGACGTACTGCGGCTGGCAGCCGCGCTCGAAACCGGCTCCAGCCACCCACTCGCCCGCGCCATCCTGGGCCACGCGGCTGAAACCGGAACGGATATTCCGCCGGTCATGGATGCTAAAGCGATCGGCGGCAAGGGCGTCAGCGGCACGGTCGATGGTTTGGAGGTGTTCCTCGGATCGCCGCGGGCAGCCGCCGACCACGTATCGTTAACCTCGGAGCAGTCTGCCCGGATCGCCGCACTCAACGATGAAGGAAAGACGGTTTCCGTCATCGTTGCCAAGGGTGCGGCAGCCGGCTTGCTCGCCATGCGCGACGAGCCGCGCACCGATACCGCCGCCGGTCTCAAAGCGCTTGCCGATGCGGGTATCAAGACGATCATGCTGACGGGCGACAACCAGCGCACGGCTGAGGCGATCGGCAAGACGCTCGGCATCGAGGTTCGCGCGCAATTGCTGCCCGAAGACAAGCAGCGGATCGTCGGCGATCTGCAGCGGCAAGGTTTTCGCGTTGCCAAGGTCGGTGACGGCATCAACGACGCGCCAGCGCTCGCAGCCGCCGATGTCGGGATTGCCATGGGCGGAGGAACGGACGTTGCGCTGGAGACGGCGGATGCCGCCGTGCTGCATGGCCGCGTCGGCGATGTCATCGAGATGATCGATCTTTCCAAACGGACGATGAGCAATATCGGCCAGAACATCACCATCGCGCTCGGCCTGAAGGGTATCTTCCTGGTCACCACCATCGTCGGCATCACCGGACTTTGGCCGGCGATCCTCGCCGATACCGGCGCAACCGTGCTGGTGACCATGAATGCCCTGCGCCTGCTCGCCCTCCGGCCTCGTCGGGTCGCCGCCTAGGCTAGCTATGGGCGCCGATCGACAAGTCGGCGCCCTACTGCTGCGATCGCAACCCTCCGCAACATTTCGCCTCAGGTCTTCCGAACAGAGAGATAGCGGCGCGGCGATAGGCCGAATGCCTTCCTGAACATGGCGATAAAGCTGCTGGCACTGGCATATCCCAGGCTATCCGCCACTTCAGCGATCGGCTTGCCCGTACTCAGATATTCAAGCGCAAGCAGCAAACGCGCCTGTTGCCGCCAATTGGCAAAGGACATGCCCGTTTCGGCGTTGAAAAGACGCCTGGCCGATCGCTCGGATATGCCTGCCTGCTGCGCCAACGCATGAAAAGTTTCCTCGCTGGCCGGATTCTGCAGCACGGCATCCGCGATGCGGAGCACGCGGCGATCTGTCGGCATCGGCAGATGCAGGCTTTCGCGCGGGGCTGCTCGTACCTCATCCAAGAGAACAGCGGCGAGGCGACGCTGTTGTGGAGTAAGTCTTTCCTCCCAGCGCCATGTGGTCGCGCGCCGCACCAGTGCTCGCAACACATCGCTGACGCTGAGAACGCAGGGGGTCGTCGGCAATCCGGCGCTGGCGTCCGGTGTCAGCAGGATACCCCAGCCGCTCGGCACGCCGTTGATCCCTGCCTTGTGCATCACACCTGGCGGAATCCAGCCTGCACGCTGCGGCGGCAGCAGCCATGAGCCCCCAGGCGTATCGACGCGTACCAGGCCGCTCTCGATGCAGAAGAGTTGCCCGCGGCCATGCGCGTGCCAATCATACTCCTGAGTGCCGAGGCGGAAGGCGCTACCCGGTTCATCCGATCCCCAGAAGGCGATGAGCGGTGGCCCGTCGAGACGCTCGCCAATATCTTCGATGCCCATGTTCCGTTTGGCCGTTTCGCAACATTTATAGTCCGAATGTCGTTACCACGTCCCGGTCGTGGCACGCTATTCTTCCCTGACAAAATCGAAGTCGAATAGTGAATGGAATAGAAGGCCCATGCAGGACTTTCATGTCGTCATCATCGGCGCAGGCCTTGGAGGCCTGTGCCTCGCCCAGGGATTGAAGCGCGCCAACATCCGTTTTGATGTCTATGAGCGCGATCCTGCAGCCGATAGCCGCTTACAAGGTTATCGCATCCGTATCGATCCGAGCGGGCAGCGGGCGCTGGAAGCTTGCTTGCCACTCGAGCTGTTCGCGCTTTTTCGAGCCACGACCTCCATCAGCCCGAAAGCGGGACGCTTCCTGACACCGCAACTTCTGCCGATCGCACGGCGCGTACCGGCAAGCTGGGATACCGGCGAGGACGAAGACGACGGAGATCTGAGCGTCAATCGCCTCACTCTTCGCGAAATTCTGCTATCGGGAATCGAGGACCATGTTCATTTCGGGCACGCATTCACGCAGTATCGCTGCTTGGAGGATGGGCGCGTGGAGGTGCAGTTCGAAGGTGCCTCCCCGGTCTCCTGCAATCTGCTCATCGGTGCCGATGGCGTGAGCTCGCGGGTACGCCGCCAGCTGGCGCCCTATGCCGAGCCGGCGGATACCGGCTCGATATGCGTCTACGGAAAAAGCGAGCTCCCATTGACCGGCGGCGGCCTGCTTGAGGACGGGACGACTGTGATCTTTGCCGATGGCTGCACGGCGATCTTGGATCTCATGCGATTTGGCGACGATTTTCAAAGTCTTGCCGCCGATTGCGCACCCGATTGCAAGCTGACGCCGGTGACAGACTATCTCTATTGGGCGTTGATCGGGCCACGTAAAAGGCTGGGCCTGGAGACATATGACCACACGCGGGACCTGCCCGTATTGCTCCGGACAGCCATGCGCGGCTGGCATCCGGAACTGAGGCAAATCATCGGCCGGAGCAAGGCCGAAGCGGTGGCAGCGCTTCCGGTCAGAAGCGGGCGTCCCGACGCCCTTCGGCCGTTCGGTGCCATCACGCTCCTGGGCGATGCCATCCACGCGATGAGCCCTGCCGGCGGCCTCGGCGCCAATACGGCCCTCGAAGACGCACGCATGCTTTCACAAATCCTCGCGAAGGCCGGCAAGGAAACAAAGACGATCTGCACCGCCTTGCTGGATTACGAGGCCGACATGCGCGAACGGGCAATCCGCGCCATCGACGCGTCGGAACGCGGGGCCGCAATGCTGTTCGCAGCAATGACCGACAAAATCGCTTGAGGACAATAGCATGACTATCGACGTCTCCACGTTCACCTTTCACGATGTCTCCCTATGGCCGATCGTCCGCCAATCGGCAGGGTCCGTACGGTCGGGCTATGCCGCACAATGGGAGCGGGAGATGGACGCCATGCTCGCCATCTCCATGCCCTTCGTCGTCATCATGGATGGCGACCAGGCAGCCGAAGATCACGAGGACCGCAAAGTTCGCGGCATATGGCTGAAGAAGAATAAGACGGCGCTTGCGGCCATTTGCAGGGCGGTGATCGGGATCGAGGCCAATCCCATCAAGCGCGTCGCCATCCAAGTGCAGATGGCTCTTGCCACAAAGGCGTTCGGCACCAGAATGGAGCTCGTCGCGTCGCAAGAGGAAGCGCTGCGGCTTGCGAAGCGAATCCTCGAAGGCAGCGAAACCACGACATCGCCTATGGGCCGGCAAATTCCCTAGCGCATCGCGGATAGCGCGCCGCCATGCAGACCGGGCGGCCTTTATCCCGCGGGCCCGGTCTTGCCGTTATGCTACCCTCAGGATGCGGTCCGCCGCAGAAGCGTGGTCTCCTTCCAGCCAAGCTCCGGAGCGATCAGCGTCACGAAATCATGGATGATCTGCCGGTATTCCTCATCGTGGAACTCATAGGGCAGCTCCAGTCGGAATTCGCTCACATGGGTAAGGATCGGGTCCTTGCGCAGGCGCTCCAGTATCTCATCCGATGAGCCGACGACATCGCGGGCGAAGAGGGTTCGCCGCTCGCCCTGCGGCGAAAGCGTGCGCTCGTAGCGGCCGGCGGCATAGTCCGTATAGCGTTTGCGGGTGATCGCGTCGGCGCTGTCGAAAGGCACGATGACCCGGCCGAGCGCCACCCGCCGCGTATCGCCTCCGGACGCGCGATAGGTTTCCAGCTGACGCGATTGCGCAACGAAGAAATCGTCGGTCTGTTCGCCCGTCGTGACGTTGCCGATAAGGAGATTGAAGCCGTTGCGGCCGGCCCATGCGGCGGACCGCAACGAGCCGCCGCCATACCAGATGCGATTGATCAGCCCCTTCGCATAGGGCTGGAGGCGCGGACGCTGCGGGCCGAACGGCGTCTTGATGACCGTATCCTGATTGCCGAGATAAGTGCCCCTCAGATTGTCGGCAAAGCGCAGCACCCTCTGATGGGAGAAATCGTGGCTCTCCCAATCGCCGTCGAAGGCAAGCGGCCCGATCAGATCCGCATGCAGCGGCCGCCCGGCGCTCAAGCCGATATTCAATCGTCCACGTGACAGCACATCCACGGTCGCCAGATCCTCGGCAAGGCGATACGGGCTTTCGTAGCCGATGGGAATGACGGCGGTGCCAAGCTCGATGTGGCGCGTGCGCTGCGTCGCGGCAGCGAGGAAGGCGCTGGCCGAGGAGATGCCGGGCTCCAGATGGCGCTGGCGAACCCAGGCGCTGTTGAAACCCCTCTGCTCTCCGTATTCGAGCAATTGCAGGGTCTGCTCCAGGCCGGCGAGCGGATCCTCATCCGGATAATTTCCCGGCGTCAGAAAGCCGATATGGCTGATCGATGGGGCTTGGCGGCTCATGCGGCTGTCTCCTCAAAATTTCGGCAGGCCCGGCGGATTGGTTTCCGACTTCGGCAAGGCTTCTTCGGCAAGATGCCAATGGTCAAGGATCTTGGAGTAGGTGCCATCTTTGATCAGCCCATTCGTTGCGATGGTGAGCGCTGCCGCGAGACCGTTGCCCTTGCGCGTGGTGATCGCGACGTCCGAGTGATCCGGCCAACCGGCGCTTAGCGTACCCACGCGCTTGATGTTCTTGTCGCGAGCCGCGATGTAGACCAGCTGGGCGTGCGGCTGCACGATGACATCGGCACGGCCCGAGCGGAGGGCCAGAAGGCTCGCGGCCTCGTCATCGTAATATTGCAGCTCGATCGGCTTCAGGCCGGCTTTGACATCCTCATCGCTCCATTTCAGCAGGATGCGCTCCTGATTGGTGCCGGCGCCGACAATGATGCGCAGGCCGGCTGCGTCCTTCGGCTCCTTGATCGAGCCGATCTTGCTGTCGTTCTTGACGAAGAAACCGTGCAGGCCCTGTCGATAGGTGGAGAAATCGAACTTCTCCTTGCGCTGCTCGGTGACGCCGACATTGGAGATCACGGCATCGTATTTGCCCGATGTCAGCCCCAGCGGCCAGTCGATCCAGGCGACTGGCACGAGCTCAAGTTTGAGGCCGAGCGCATCGGCAACGGCATAGGCATAATCGGGATCGGCGCCAACGACCGTCTTGGCATCCGTCGCATAGGTCGCGAGCGGCGGGCCGCCTGGTGCGACCGCCACGGTAAATGTGCCTGGTGTGACGAACTTGAAATCCTTTGGGATAGCGGCAATCGCCGCTTCATTTTTCGCCGCGTGAAGGCGTCCGGGCTGTTCCGGGCTCAGATCGAAATCTTCGGCTGCCATTGCCGGCGCGAGACCGGTGAAGGCAAGTGCCACTGCGGCAGCAAACGCAGTTCTGAAAATAGTGCGGATAGTCACGGAACCTGTATCTCCATTTGAGATGGATGGGAGCAAACCGGCGTGAGCCCCACTGACGCCGGTCCGCCCGACCAACGTTACGAACCGCTCTTCGGCAGGCCCGCAGGGTTGGTCTTGGATTGATCGATCGCTTCGGCAGTGAGGCTCCAGCGCTTCAGCACTTCGCCATACTTGCCGTCCTTGATCAGATCGTTGAGTGCGAGGGTGATGGCATCAGCAAGGCCGGCGCCCTTTTTCGTCGTCACGGCGATTTCGGCCGTTAGCGGCCAGCCGCCGGAGACGGTGCCGACAAGCTTCCTCGTCCCGTTGATGGCGGCCTTATAGGCCTGCGTCGCATTCGGATTGAACTCGACATCGGCACGACCGGACTGCAAGGCAAGATCGGCGGCGGCGCGGTCATCGTAATATTGCACCTCGATAGGCTTCAGGCCGGCTGCCACATTCTGCCGGTCCCATTCGAGAATGATCTTCTCCTGATTGGTGCCGGCGCCGGTGATCACCTTGAGACCTGCGACATCCTTGGGCTCCTTGATCGAGGTGATCTTGCTGTCGGCCTTCACATAGAAGCCGAGCACGTCCCTGCGATAGGTCGAGAAATCGAACTTCAGCTTGCGCTCTTCCGTGACCGTCACGTTGGAGATGACGGCATCATATTTCCCGGAGGAGACGCCGAGCGGCCAGTCCTCCCAGGCGACCGGCACCAGCTCGAGCTGCAGGCCGAGGGAGTCGGCAAGCAGTTGTGCGATATCGGGATCGGTGCCGACGACCGTCTTGGCATCGGTCGCGTAGGTGGCGATCGGCGGATCCCACGGGTTGATCGCGACCGTGAACTTGCCGGGATTGACGAACTTGAAGCCCGGCGCAATCGCCTTGATCGCCGCCTCGTCCTTCTCGGCGCGGACGCGATTGGACGTGTCCGGGCTGAGGTTGAACTTCTCGGCCGCACCCGCTGCCGTGCAGCTCATCGCTACCGCCGTCAGGACGCCGGCAGCGACATATTTCACTCTCTCAATGAATGTCATTTCCCTACTCCTTTTCAATTATAGGTTGTTTATATTGTTGTGGTTACTCGGGCGCCTCTTGCGTCAGAGTGTCCAATACCTGCTTGCTGCTAGAGAACCTTGGCGAGGAAGGCGCGGGTGCGCGGATGTCTCGCATCGTTGAAGATCTGGCTTGGCGAACCCGTTTCGAGGATATGCCCGCCTTCCATGAAGACGACGGTATCCGCCACCTCGCGGGCGAAGCCGATCTCATGGGTGACGATCACAAGGGTCGTGCCGGTACGCGCCAGCTCCTTGATCACATCGAGGACCTCGCCGACGAGTTCCGGATCAAGTGCCGAAGTCGGCTCGTCGAACAGCAGCACCTTCGGCCGCAGCGCCAAGGCACGGGCGATAGCGACGCGCTGCTGCTGGCCGCCGGAGAGCTGGCGGGGATAGGCATCGATCTTGTCGCTGAGCCCGACGCGGGCGAGAAGCTCCTGCGCAAAGACGGTTGCTTCGTCGCGGCTCACCCCACGCACCTGAACCGGCGCCTCGATAATGTTTTCCAAAACAGTAAGATGCGGGAACAAGTTAAAGTTTTGAAAGACCATACCGATGTCGGTCCGGCGCTTCAGAATATCCTTCTCCTTGAGCTCATAGAGCACCTCGCCCTTCTGCGTGTAGCCGACAAGCTCGCCGTCCACTGAGATAAAGCCGCTGTCGACGCGCTCGAGATGATTGATCGCACGCAGCAGCGTCGATTTTCCCGAGCCCGACGGGCCGATAATGGCTGTGACGCTGCCGGCCGGCAGGTTGAGCTCGACATCTTCCAGGACCTTCAGCGTGCCGAAGCTCTTCGAAATGCCATGGATGCGTACGGCACCACCCTTGGCACGAAGATCCGTCGCGCTCCGAAAAGCGGCGAGTGCCTCGGTGTCCGATCTGGTGCCTGCCGCGGCGGCAGGCAGCGGCCGCTCGAAGCGTTTGAAGAATGCCTGGAACGGCAAGGGCGTCGGATTGCGTACCGCACCCTTGGAGAAATAACGCTCGATATAGTGCTGCGCGATCGACAGCACCGTCATGATGACGAGATACCAGACGGTTGCCACCATCAGCAGCGGAATGACTTCCAGATTGCGGCGATAGATGACCTGTACCGTGTAGAACAGTTCCGGCAGAGCGAGCACATAGACCATGGACGTGCTCTTGGCGAGGCCGATGATCTCGTTGAAGCCCGTCGGCAGGATGGAGCGCATCGCCTGCGGCAGGACGATGCGGAACGCCTGGCGGCGGCGAGGCAAGCCGAGGGATGCAGCCGCTTCCAACTGACCTTGATCGACCGACAGAATGCCGCCACGCACGATTTCAGCAAGGAAAGCGGATTGGTTCAGCGTCAGGCCGAGAAAGGCCGCGGCAAACGGCGTCAGCAGCTGCGTGGTCGGATAATTAAACAGCACCTTGTCGCTGAACGGAACACCGACGCTAATAGTTTCATAGAGATAGCCGAGATTGTTGAGAACCAGCAGCAGCACGATCATCGGGATCGAACGCAGCAGCCAGATATAGCCCCAGGAGAGGCTTGCAAGCAGCGGCGACTTCGATACGCGCGCCAGCGCCAAGGCCGTTCCGAGGATGGAGCCTGATACCGCCGCAAGCGCCGTCAGAAGCAGCGTCCTGCCAAGGCCTACCAGCACCGGCTCCGCAAAGAACCATTGGGCAAAGACACCCCAGCCCCAGCGCGGATTGGTGAAAGTGGAATAGAGGACGACCGCTATGACGAGCGCGGCAAAGATCGTGCCGGCCGCGCGTCCGGGGTGCCTTGCGGGCACGATGCGATAACGCGAATAGTCAGTCTTCGTCTCGGCGGCTCCAGTGCCTCGATCGACACCTGCAAAATCCGTCGTCAGCGCCATGATGCTTACCCCTTTATGATTGTGATTGATCCTGTTTCCGCTATCGGCCGGCAGCGGCCAGTCGCCGTGGGGAGCCGGAAGCTTCGGCGACATAGGACAAGGCCAGATGGCTGATATCCTTCTCGAAAGGCAGGCTCTTGTAGATCTCCGGATCCACCGACGTGTCGAAGAGCGCGGTGTAGCCATTGGTGAGATAAAGGCCGACCGCCTCGGGCTGACGGAAGCCTGTGGTCAAATAGATACGGCGATAACCCTGTCGCCCGGCCTGTGCTTCCAATTCCACCAGCAACTTCCGCGCCAATCCCTGCCGCCGCAGATCGTGCCGGGTCCAGATCCGTTTGAATTCGGCGGTCTGGTCGTCATAGTGCTTGAAGGCTCCGCCGCCGATCGTTTCGCCATCGCGCAAGAGGAGCAGGAAATTGCCATCCGGGGGCGCGAAGGCTTCCGGCGGATAGCGATTGAGTTCCGCCGCCGCCCCTTCGGCATTGAAATAGTTGCCGTAGCGGCTGTCATATTCATGGATCAGTTCGTCGATCAGCGGCTTGGCGCGTGGATCGAGCGGGGTCGTATAGAGAAACGTATCGCTCATGTCGGTCGTCACCTGTTGTCCGCGAGGAAAGTCTCGGCGAGCCGCACCCAGTAACGGGCTGCGGGCGCTATGATGGCGTCGTTGAAATCGTATTGGGCGCTGTGCAGAGGCGCGCTGTCGCCATTGCCGACAAAGAGATAGCTCCCTGGCTTCGCCTCCAGCATGAAGGCGAAATCCTCGCTTGCCGTCCGCGGCCGGAAGTCCGTTTCCACGGCGGCGGTCCCAAGCGTCTGCAAAGCAACATTGCGGGCAAAGGCGGTTTCATCGGCATGATTGATCAGTGCCGGGAAACCGAGGCGGTAATTGACCTCGGCAACCGCGCCGAAGCTTTCCGCCTGCGCACGCGCGAGCGCGGGAATCCGCTCCTGCAGCCTTGTGCGCACCTGCTCGCTGAAGGCGCGCATGGTCAGCTTCATCTCGACGCTTTCGGGAATGACGTTCGAAGCCGAGCCCGCGTGAATGGAGCCCACGGTCGCAACCGCCATATCCTGCGGATCGATATTGCGGGAGACCACGCTTTGCAGCGCCGTGATGAAGGAGGCCGAAGCCAGCACGGGATCGACGGCGCGATGCGGCTCGGCGCCATGACCGCCCTTTCCGACGATCCTGATCACAGCCTGATCGACGGAAGCCATTGCCGGGCCGGCAACGAAGCCGAACTGTCCCGTCGGGACGCCGGGCCAATTGTGCAGCCCGAAGATCGCATCGACCGGAAACCGATCGAAAAGTCCTTCCGACAGCATTTTGCGCGCACCTGCGCCGATTTCCTCGGCCGGCTGGAATATCAGCCGCAGCGTGCCGCTGAAATTGCCGCTTTCGGCGAGATAGCGGGCGGCTGCCAACAGGATCGAAGTATGCCCATCGTGGCCGCAGGCATGCATGACCGCTGGATTGCTGCTGGCATAGTCGAGCCCGGTCGCCTCCTCGATGGGCAGCGCGTCCATATCGGCACGGATACCGATGCTACGCTTGCCATCGCCGCGCTTGAGGGTCGCGACGACACCGGTACCGGCGATACCCGTGGCAACGTCGTAGCCCCAGTCCGACAAGAGCGATGCAACCTTCTTGGCGGTTCGGTGCTCCTGGAAGGCGAGCTCGGGATATTGGTGCAGATCATGTCTCAGCGCGACAATCTCATCGAGATAGGCGGCGATCCTCGTCTCGATTTGATCGGTGACTGAAGCGGGCTTGATGATGGCGTTCATGGCGATCGTCCAGGCTCAGGCGCCCATGGCCTTTGCGGGTTCGATGCCATCCTGCCCTGCCGCATAGCGGCTCTCGCGGAATGGCAGGCCAAGGTGGTCGCGCAGCGTCTCGCCTTTGAGCGCGGGATCAAAATAGCCGCGCTCCGTCAGGATCGGCAGGACATGTTTCGAGAAATCATCGAAGCCTTCGCCGATCACCGGGAAGCCGAGGATAAAGCCGTCCGCACCTTCTTTGTCCATCCAGCGGATGATCTCATTGGCAATGTGCTCGGCGGTGCCGATGAAGGAGGTCCGCGGCGTGGCGGCATCGAGCGCCACCTCGCGCAAGGTGAGCCCCTTCTCGCGCGCGGTCTTCTTGATGCGATCGGTCGTGGCACGGAAGTTGTTGCGGCCGATGTCGCCGAGATCGGGGAACGGCTCGTCCAGCGGATAGGCGCTGAAATCGTGATGATCGAAGAAGCGGCCGAGATAGGCGAGTGCCTCCTCGATGGTGACGAGATTGCGGATCGCCTGGTATTTGGCGTCCGCCTCCTCTTGCGTCGCGCCGACGATCGGTCCGATGCCTGGGAAGATGCCGACATCGGCGGCACTGCGGCCATGCGCGATCGCGCTCTGCTTCACCTGTTTGTAGAAGATCTTGGCATCGTCGAGCGGCCCACCATTGGTGAAGACGGCATCGGCATGCTTGCCGGCGAGCCGGATACCGGAATCCGATGCACCGGCCTGGAACACCACCGGCTGCCCCTGCTTTGAGCGGCCGATATTGAGGGGGCCTTCGATGCGGAAGAACCGGCCCTTGTGGTTCAGGCGATGCAGCTTGGACTTGTCGGCGTAGACGCCGCTCTCGCGATCACGAACGAAGGCATCGTCGTCCCAGGAGTCCCACAGGCCCTTGATCGCATCGAGATATTCATCAGCGATCTCGTAGCGCAACTCGTGCTCGGGATGTTCGCGGCTATAGTTGCGGCCGGAGCCTTCGAGCGGCGACGTCACGGCATTCCAGCCGGCACGGCCGCCGCTGATGAGATCCAGCGAGGCGAACTGTCGGGCGATGGTGAAGGGATCGCTATAGGAGGTCGAAACCGTGCCGACCAAGCCAAGCTTCGTCGTAAAGGCGGCGAGCGCGGACAGGATGGTCAGCGGCTCGAAGCGGTTGAGGAAATGCGGGATCGATTGTTCGTTGATATAGAGTCCGTCGGCAACGAAGGCGAAGGCAATCCCCGCCTCCTCCGCCTTTCGGGCCGTCTTGACGAAGAAGTTGAGATTGGTGCTGGCGTCGGCCGGTACGCTCGGATGCTTCCAGGCATTCATGTGGCCGCCCGGGCCTTGCAGCATGATACCGAAGGTGACGTGTTTTTGAGTCATGATGATCCTCCTGGGATAGGCGCTCAGGCAACGAGAGAAAGGCGCTCTTTGGCGAGCAATTCTATGGAGTTCAGCCGTTCGGCAGCGGGCAGCGCCGGCGTGTCGAGCACGAATTCTTCGACGCCGTAGCGGCTGTGGAGCGCGTCGAGTTCGCCGCGGATCTGCGCCGCCGTGCCATGCAGCACGCTTGGCACCTTTTCCTCAGTCCGGAACTCCGAAAAGCCCGCCTGGCGCGCAAATTCCGCCGCTTGTTCCTGGGTGCCGACATTGACGCTCTGGCCGTTGGGCAGGAAAAGCTTGACGATGCGCAGCTGGCCGACGCGCTCACGGGCATGGGCCTCATTTTCGGCGGCGAAGGCGGCGAGCGCCAGGATCGGCACCTTGCCGCCGCTGGCATGGTCATAGGCTTCGAAGGTCTTCCTCAGATTTTCCGGATCGCCATTCAGATGGCCGGCAAACACCAGCCTCCAGCCCTTCTCTGCCGCGAGCTTCGCGCTTTCGACACTCGCGCCTAGCAGGAAACGCTCAGGCGAGCGCGGCGGGAAAGGCGTCGCCAGCGCGCCATCGGAATGAGGATCGGCCGCGAGGTAGGTGTTGATGTCGGAGAGCTGCTCGGCGAAGTCCGGCTTCTTCTCAGGATCGAAGGCGCGCTGCAATGCGCGGGTCGAGAGCGGAAAACCGCCCGGCGCCTTGCCGACGCCGAGATCGATACGGCCGGGCGCCAGCGAAGCCAGGAGATTGAAGGCCTCCGCGACCTTGTAGGCGCTGTAGTGCTGCAGCATCACGCCGCCCGAGCCGATGCGGATCTTCGAGGTTCGGGCGAGAAGATAGGCGATCAGAACCTCCGGCGCTGAACTGGCGAGGTTCGCCATATTGTGGTGCTCGGCGACCCAGAAGCGATGATAGCCAAGCTCTTCGGCCCTGATGGCCAATCGCGTCGTGGCGCCAAGCGCATCGGTGGCGCTGAGCCCCTGTTCTATCGGGCTTTTGTCGAGAAGGCTAAGGAGATAAGACATGCCGTTTCATCCATGTTTGCGTCCAATGCCGACCATCGAGCGCTATAGTCTATAAAAATCATAGATTTTAAGTTATTTAAGAAACAGCTTTCTTTTTCTTTCGCCGGATGCGGAAAAAATCGGCAGTGGCCGACTGGGATGGGCATGGAGGCATAGCAAATGCCACCTGAGCCGGGGTTGGTGGCAGCTTGTGCCTTTCAAAAGGTCACAGACGCGAAATAGCTGCAGGATGGGGGAGTTAGGGATGCGGCGTGATTAAGGCTTGCAGTTTGACCTATTCAGTCGCCGGATGTTCCGGCGCGTATCGATCTGCCGAAACCGCTCAGACCGCTCGAACTTCGGCGAGCCGCCTGACTGCGTACTCGTCCTTCCAGCAGACAGTGGCTTCCCATGCGGCAGACGCTTGCGCGGCGATATCATAAGCGTCGTTGTCGAGATCGGCAGCGTTGTCGGGCAGCACCAGATCAAGATCGGGGACGTCGACGTGAGACTCATCCCAGTCGATCAATGCGACGTGATCCGCAGCCATGCGGATGTTGACAGGATTGCCTGGGTTGCCGTGGACAACGCATGTCTGGCGCCCGACGAGCCGTGCCCACGCCGTTCGACATCGAGCAACGCCCTCGGGCGGCATCGCGGCAAGGTTGACCCTCGTTCCGGTTTCGGCATGCAGGAGGTCGGTCGAGGATTTCCAACCGGGGCGCTGCTGCCATCCCTGCGTCAACCGATGCAGCTTGCGCAGCGTATCGGCGACGCGACGCCAGTCGGATCTCGTCTCCGGCGGTCCGCCTTCGATGTATTTCATCACCACCAGACCGTCCACGAACAGACGGCCGTCGGTCGTCGGGATCGGTACTGGAACGGTCATACCCGCACGATCGAGGTATTGGAGCAGCTCCGTTTCCCATGCGAGATCAGCGTCGGACCTGAAGCCGAGACGACCGACCGCAATCCGCCCATGGACGCGAACGCTCCAGACGTCGTTCGCAATGCCGCCGGTGAGCGGTTCGATGCGAACTGCGTCGTCACCCCATTGTCCAAGTGCTTCCCATCCCATCGGCAACACCCTTGCGTAGTTGGATTTCACTTAATTGGCTGCAAGAGCGGACAACGTCAACTAACGTGAACCTAGCAAGCTCCGCAAGTCAACGTAGTCATTCCGCTTCGGGGATCTCCAGCAGCCTGCCATGCCCCTTCAAAGCTGTGGTCTCTCGCCATCGAATCCGAGCTTTGCTAACAAGGCGCCAGCAGCGCAGCGCTTGACCTGCGACGCTACGAACCGGGAGAATGCTGAATGCCTTACCAACTGCTCGTCACAGGTCCCGAAGACGCCAAGATCACTATCCTTCTCGCGCATGGGGCGGGTGGCGCAATGGACACGAAATGGATGGAAGCCATGTCTGCAGCGCTTTCCGACAAAGGCTTGCGAATTATCCGGTTCGAGTTCGATTACATGTCGGCACGACGCTCTTCGGGGAAGCGGTCTCCGCCGCCTCGGGCAGAGCTCCTGAATCAGGAATTCAAAGCCGTGATCGATGAAGTCGGTTCGCGGGGGACACTCGTCATCGCGGGAAAATCCATGGGCGGACGTGTGGCGAGTATGATCGCGGACGATCTAAGCAATGCGGGACAGATTTCCGGACTGCTTTGTCTTGGCTATCCCTTCCATCCGATAGGAAAACCGGAGAAGCTGCGAACCGCCCATCTCGCAGACATGAAGACGCCTACTCTCATCTGTCAGGGAACTCGCGACCTATTCGGATCACGGGAAGAAGTCTCCACGTACGAACTCTCCCAAATGATCGAGATTCTCTGGCTGGAGGATGGAGACCATGACTTCGCGCCACGAAAGGCCGTATCCGGTCTCACCTCCGCGGAACATATCGCAACCGTTGCCGATCACGTAGCCCGATGGGCCGCCGCGCTGCATTGATCGGTAGAAGGAATAGGCAACCTCAAGCCGAGATGGCAAGCGTTTCAGCGGCGAGATCGCACGCATGATGTAGGGCCGCCTCTTCGATTCAGCCTGATCCGTCCTGGATGCCGGCTCCAGCGTGGCTCTTCGCTTTTCCTCGGCGGAAATATGCCGCCGCTGTGCGTATGATGGATTCAGACAAACAAATCCCATTATAGTCTATAAAAATAGTTTGTTATTCCTGTCGATCCTCCCCCCTTTTTCGCTAGGCTTTACTCATCGCACTCAGGGAACCGCCGGAGAATCCCGATCCGGCCAGGGGGATACACATGAAGTTCAAGAGATTGATTGCTGCCGCTGCCATAAGCCTCGCCGGCATCTCCGCGGCAACCATTGCTGCTGCGGCCGACAAGAAGGTCGTCGTCGGTTACCAAACCGATGCCCTGCCCTCCTCGGTCGCGATCGCCAATGGCGATTTCGCGAAGGAGACGGGTTACGAGATCGACTTCCGCAAATTCAACTCGGGAGCCGAGATCTTTGCCGCCATCGCATCCGGCGACGTCCAGATCGGCTACGTCGGCTCGAGCCCATTTGCGGCAGCCGCTTCGCGCGGGCTGGAGGTGAAAGCCTTCTACCTGTCGTCCATCTCGGGCGTCGATGAAGCCCTTGTGGTGCGCAACGGCTCCGGCATCAACACGCTGGCCGATCTAAAGGGCAAGAAGCTCGCGGCAGCACCGGTTTCGACCGATCACTACCAGCTGCTCGCCCTTATCAAGTCCCTCGGTCTGACTGAGAAGGACGTGCAGGTCTTTGCCGTTCCGCAGCCGGAAATCGTCGCAAGTTTCAATCGCGGCGATATCGACGGCGGCTTCGTCTGGGATCCGGCACTGACCGAGCTGAAGAAGAACGGCAAGGTGCTGGTGACGTCCAAAGACGTCGCCGATAAGGGCGCTCCGACATTCTCCGCCTGGGTCGCAACCTCGAAATTTGCGGCCGACAACCCGCAGTTCCTGAAGGCCTATGCGTCGGTGATCAACAAGTACTACGCCTCCTTCGCCGCCGATAAGGCCGCATGGGGACCGGAGAGCGAGAACGCAAAAGCGCTCGCCAAGCTTCTGGGCGGCACGGCTGATCAGCAGGCTGCAGCACTGAAAAACCTCACCCTCTTGACGCCTGACGTGCAGGCATCGGCCGACTGGCTCGGCGGCGGCGACAAGTCCGGGGCAGCCAAGATCCTCAAGGACACGGCGACCTTCCTGAAGAGCCAGGGGAAAGTCTCCGAGGTTCTGCCGAGCTACAGCGCCTTCGTCACCGCTGACGCGCTTATCAGCGCAAGCAACTGATCCTCCCTGACACCGGCGCGCTCGTCGCGTCGGTGTCGAACCTTTGAGGGCCCCATGCTTCAAGTTGACCATGCCAGCGTTTTCTTCGCGGCGCGTGACGGTAGAACCGTTCACGCGCTCGACCGCGTTTCCTTCAACATTCCCGAGCGCGGTATCGTTGTGGCGCTCGGTGCCTCCGGTTGTGGCAAATCCACCTTGCTCAATGCGATCGCCGGCTTCCTGCCGCTTTCGGAGGGAAAGATCACGCTCGACGGCAGGCCCGTCACCGGCCCCGGCGCCGATCGTGGCGTCGTCTTCCAGAAGGATGCGTTGCTGCCATGGAAAACGGTGATCGATAATGTCGCCCTCGGCTTGCAATTTGCCGGATTGGGAAAGCGGGAACGACGGGATCGCGCAGCCGAGCTGCTACGGCTCGTGGGCCTGACCGATTTTGCCAATGCTCTGCCCTATGAATTGTCGGGCGGCATGCGGCAGCGCGTCGGCATTGCCCGCGCCCTCGCCACCGCCCCGGATATCCTGCTGATGGACGAACCCTTCGGCGCGCTCGATAGCCTGACGCGCGAGCAGATGCAGGAACTGCTGGTGTCGATCTGGGCGAGAACCGACAAGCGCATTTTCTTCATCACCCATTCGATCGAGGAAGCGCTGTTTCTCGGCACGGAAGTATTGGTCATGTCTCCGCGGCCTGGACGCGTGGTTGCCCGCTTCGAGCTCGATTTCGTGCATCGCTTCGCCGCCAGCGGCGACACGAGGGCGATCGTCACATCGCCCGAGTTCGGCAATCTCCGCGAGGAAATTCGCAGCATTCTTCACGACGCTGACAACATCAGGAGCGCGGCATGAGCGATATCATCGAGACGCGCACGATCGCGGCGTCCGGGAAGGAAGAGCGGCCAAAGCTGGTTCGCATCCCAGGTTTCGGGGTCGGCGAGAAGCCTACCGTTACCATCAGCATCGCAACGGCAATCGTTTGTCTTGCGCTATGGTGGCTGGTCGCAAAGCTCGGCCTGGTGTCGCATCTCTTCCTGCCCCGCCCGGATGAGGTATTGACGCAGATCGGCGTCGTCTATCGTGACGGCTATGCCGGCGCTTCGC
This sequence comes from Martinezella tropici, assembly GCF_003287875.1. Classification (GTDB taxonomy): domain Bacteria; phylum Pseudomonadota; class Alphaproteobacteria; order Rhizobiales; family Rhizobiaceae; genus Rhizobium; species Rhizobium tropici_C. The sequence continues at coordinate 547,557 of NZ_QMKK01000054.1, read as the reverse complement.
TTTCCGAGCATATATTGGCAAGCCTGTTTCGTATCGTCGCCGCGGCGGTCATCGCGATCATCGTCGGCATTCCCGTCGGCCTGCTGATGGGGCTCAGCCGCTGGGCAAAGGGAATTCTGGATACGCCGATCGAATTCTACTGGCCCTTGCCTCCCCTCTCCTATCTGCCGCTGATGATCATATGGCTCGGCATCGGCGAGACCTCGAAGATCACGCTCCTCGTGCTCGCCATGTTTGCCCCGATCTGCCTGTCCGCGCAGGCTGGCGTCCGTTCGCTGCCGCTCGAACGCGTCAATGCCGCCCGGTCGCTGGGCGCAAGCCGGCTGCAGCTCTTCCTCGCCGTGGTGCTGCCTTCGGCCCTGCCGGAAATCCTGACCGGCGTCCGTATCGCCTTCGGCATCGGCTGGGGAACGCTGGTGGCGGCAGAGCTCATCGCTTCGACCCGCGGCATCGGCTTTATGATCATGTCGGCGTCGCAATTCCTTGCCACCGACGTCGTCTTCGTCGGTATCGGCATCATCGCGGCCTGCGCATTCGCCTTTTCGGCCGCAGTCCGCATCCTTGAAGCCGTACTCGTTCCCTGGAAGGGCAAGCTTTAACCATGGACAGCCGTGAGCCGATGTCGCTCACGGCTTTCCTCATCATCAAGTCCCATCGGCGGATTCAGAAGACTGACAGGCACAGGCATGAGCAGCAATTGCGAATTTCTCTGGTACATCCCCAACGACGTCAAACCGGGTCATCGCGGCGACTCCACCGTCGCAAACCACAATAGCCTGGAGACGCTCACCAGTCATGCCAGGGCGCTCGAAGATCACGGCTGGAAAGGAGCGCTGATCGGCACCGGATGGGGCCGTCCAGACACCTTCACTGTGGCGACCGCACTTGCCGCCCGCACCACCACTTTCGAGCCGCTGATCGCGATCCGGCCCGGCTACTGGCGGCCGGCGCATTTCGCCTCCGCTGCCGCCACGCTGGATCACCTGAGCGGCGGCCGCGTGCGCGTCAATATCGTGTCGGGCAAGGACAATCTTGCCGCCTATGGCGATAGCGAAGGCGACCAGGCGCATCGCTATGGCCGCACCAAGGAGTTCATGCGGCTCATCCGCAAACTCTGGACGGAAGAGAATGTCTCCTATGAGGGCGAACATTTTCGCGTGAACGACTCCACTGCCGCGCCACGCATCCAGCCTCGCGGTGACCGCCTGCATCCCAAGCTCTATTTCGGCGGTGCATCGGATGCAGCGGAGCGCGTCTCCGCCACGGAGGCCGATGTTCAGCTTTTCTGGGGCGAGCCGCTCGCCGACATCGGTGAAAGGATCGGCCGGCTCAAGGCCTTGAGCAGAGAACTCGATCGAGATCTCCCGCCACTGCAGTTCGGGCTGCGCATCACGACGCTGGTTCGCGACACGACGGAGCAGGCCTGGGCGGATGCCGAAGCGAAAGTTGCCGACATGGCCAAAGGCAACGGTGTTCGCTGGAACGATCATCGGCAATCGGTCGCCGTCGGCCAGAAGCGGCTGTTCGATCTCGCCGCGCGCGGCGAGGTGCTCGATGACAATCTTTACACCGCACCGGGCAAGTTCGGCGGCGGAGGGGCAGGCACCACCTGGCTGGTCGGTTCGGCCGAGGATGTTGCTCGTTCGCTGCGCAAATATCGCGATCTGGGCATCACGCATTTTGTCCTCTCGGACACGCCCTATCTTTCGGAAATCGAACGGCAGGGCACCCAATTACTGCCGCTCCTGCGCGAGCACGTTTCGGCGTAATCCGGCGGCGAAAAAACTGTCCACCTTGAATGGAGGCTCGACGCCGGGCATCTCAGCGTCCACAATAAACATCAGCAAGGTCTGAAAACATAATGCTTCCCAGCCTTTCCAAGCCGCACTTTGTCAATTATGACGATTTCGTGACAATAGACGCATGGAGCTTTGATGCTAGGCTGGTTTCGCAAACTCATGCCACGCGAGGATCGATTCTTCGATCTCTTTGCGCAGCATTCGCGCACGATCGTGGGTGCCGCCGAGGCGCTGAACGCCCTGCTTTCCGGCAATGACATCGAGGGAAAGTGCCGGCGGATCGTCGAGCTCGAAAATGAAGCCGACGATATCACGCGCGACGTGCTGCTTGCGGTGCGCAAGAGCTTCATCACCCCCTTTGATCGCGGCGACATCAAGGATCTGATCATGTCGATGGACGACGCCATCGACATGATGCACAAAACGGTCAAGACCATACGCCTGTTCGAGCATAAGAGCTTCGATCCCCTCATGCAGCAGATGGGCGAAGTGATCGTCAAGGCAGCACATCTCGTTGCCGAAGCGGTGCCGTTGCTGGATCGCATGGGCACCAATGCCACGCGGCTTGCGACCATCACGGAAGAGATCGTCAAGGCCGAAGGTTATGCCGATGAGCTGCACGAACAGGGCCTGAAGGATCTCTTCCGCACACACGGCGCTTCCAACGCCATGGCCTACATCATCGGCAGCGAGATATATGGCGAGCTGGAAAAGGTCGTCGACCGCTTCGAAGACGTCGCCAATGAGATCAACGGCATCGTGATCGAGAGTGTCTGATGGAGGCCTCGCTCGCCTTTCCGCTGCTGGTGGCAATCATCGCCACAGCGCTGTTCTTCGACTTCCTGAATGGCCTTCATGATGCAGCAAATTCCATCGCGACCATCGTCTCGACCCGAGTTCTGAGGCCGCAATATGCGGTTCTCTGGGCCGCATTTTTCAATTTCATCGCCTTCCTGTTCTTCGGCTTGCACGTCGCTGAGACGCTTGGAACGGGCATCATCGACCCGAAAATCGTCGACGCATCGGTCATCTTCTCCGCTCTTATGGGCGCAATCGTCTGGAACATCGTCACCTGGATATTCGGCATTCCGTCAAGCTCGTCGCATGCGCTGGTCGGCGGACTGATCGGCGCTGGCCTTGCCAAGGTCGGCATCAGTTCGATCGTCTGGCTCGGCGTCCTCAAGACGGCGGGCGCGATCGTCATGTCGCCGCTCATCGGCTTCATGCTCGCGTTGTTTCTGGTGCTTGCCGTGACATGGCTCTTCGTCCGGCAGACGCCGTTTGCCGTCGACAGCACCTTCCGCGTCATGCAGTTCTTCTCAGCCTCGCTCTATTCCCTCGGACACGGCGGCAATGATGCCCAGAAGACCATGGGAATCATCGCGATACTCCTTTACTCCCAAGGATATGGCGGCGGCGCTTTCCACGTCCCCTTGTGGGTGGTTCTCTCATGCCAGTCGGCCATGGCTTTGGGCACGCTGCTCGGAGGATGGCGGATCGTGCACACGATGGGTTCAAAAATTACCCGCCTCAACCCGATGCAGGGCTTTTGCGCGGAGACCGGCGGCGCATTGACGCTCTTTGCCGCGACCTGGCTCGGAATACCGGTTTCCACGACCCACACGATCACGGGCGCCATCATCGGTGTCGGAGCCGCCCGTCGAGTCTCCGCCGTACGGTGGGGCATTGCCGGCAACATCGTGATCGCCTGGGTCATCACGCTGCCGGCTGCGGCCCTGATCTCGGCGCTGTCCTATTGGATCATTCAACTCTTCCATTGATCGGCGCAAAATAGAAACAGCGCTTAACACCCGGAACCGGAGAGCGAAGTCTGACCTCATTTGTCGGTGATTATACCGCCGTGAGGGTTTTATTGCGCTTGCGATTTATTTATAGGCGAGGCTAAGTATCTTCACCACTTTCTTAGCCTTGCGAAGGTGAGCCATCTTGATGAAACAGCCTGCAGCCCCGGAAAGCCGTCTTTCTTCCACCGAAGTGGAGACACATGCCGAGGCGTTTCAGAAAAGCCGCGACGATCGACGTACGGAATTGATGGAAGATTACGTCGAGCTCATCGCCGACCTGATAGAGCATGCCGGCGAGGCACGTCAGACCGATATTGCGCAGAGACTGGGGGTAACGCAGCCGACGGTCGCAAAGATGCTCAAGCGCCTGGCCGAGGAAAACCTGATCACCCAGCGCCCCTATCGTGGCGTCTTTCTGACCGAGGAAGGTCAGCGCCTCGCGGTTGCGACCCGGCGACGGCATGTGGTTGTGGAAGCCGTCCTCTGCCGCCTCGGCGTCGATCCCGACACCGCGCGAAACGATGCCGAGGGTATCGAGCATCATGTCAGCGAAAAGACGCTCGAAGCGTTTGAACGCTTTTTAAAGACCTAGCGGTTGCAAATATTACGCAGATTTGACGGTTCATGGCGCCCAAGCGCCTTTTTGGGCACAGTTTTAACAAGAATGAATTGAAAATAAGCCGCGATCGATGGTCCGGCTTGACCCAATATCCGATATCAACGCAAGCTTCACAAATGCTCGTTAAGCAGAACTTAGCGAACTGCCGGCCTTTCTATTTGACATATTGGTTTTATTGCCGGCGCAGGAAATCATGATGAACGCCCAGGATCTTAGCAGTACTATTTTCGACCTTTCCCCCATCGCCATGTGGCTGGAGGATTTCAGTGGCGTCAAGGAACAGTTCGAACTCTGGCGCGCGGAAGGTGTCACGGACCTGCGCTCATATTTGCTTGCAGATGAACAGCGCGTCGCAGCCTGCTCGCAACGGATCAAGCTCCTTGCCGTCAATGCCAAGACGCTGGAACTCTTCGAAGCGCCCTCCTTCGAGGTGCTGGCTGCCGGCGTTTCCAGAGTGTTTCGGGACGAAATGCTGCAAAGCCATGTGAACGAACTGGTCGCCCTCTGGGAGGGCAGGACCGAGTTTTCCGGTACGGCCGTCAATTACACGCTTGGTGGCAGAAGGCTCGATATCCAGCTTCGCGGCGTCATCTTGCCGGGCCACGAGACATCCTGGAGCAGATTGCTGCTGACCACGGAGGACGTGACGGCACGCGAGGAAGCAAGGCGTCTGGAGGAGCGGCAGCGCCGCTATGCAGAAGGCCTGTTCGAGCATTCGCCGGTATCGCTTTGGGTCGAGGACTTCAGTCGTATCAAGATCTTGCTCGACGGCATCCGCAATCGCGGCATCGTCGACTTTCAGGTATTTCTCGACGTGCATCCGGAATTCGTACAGCAATGCATGAGCGAGATCAGCGTGCTCGATGTCAATCAGGCGACGCTTGACCTCTTCTGTGCAGCCGATCGTCAGACCCTGCATCACCGGATCGGCGAAGTGTTCCGAGATGACATGGAAAAGCACTTTCGCGGCCAGTTGGTGGAATTGTGGAATGGTCGCCTTTTCCATCAGCGTGAGGTGCTGAACTATGCACTCGACGGATCGGAGCGCCACGTTCTCCTGCAGTTTTCCGTCTTTCCCGGTTATGAGGACGACTGGTCTCTGGTGCAGGTGGCGCTCACCGACATCACCGCGCGCAAGAAGGCGGAGGCCTATCTCGAATATCTCGGCAAGCACGATGTGCTGACCAGGCTCTTCAACCGCGCCTTCTATATGGAGGAACTTAACAGGCTCGAGCGCAAGTCGCTTCGGCCGGTTTCGGCCATCATCATCGATCTCAACGGCCTCAAGGAGGCCAATGACGAAAGTGGGCACGACGCCGGCGACGCGCTGCTGCGCCGGATGGGCGAGGTGCTGAACAGCGTCGTATCCCTGCCGAACCACGCCGCCCGCATCGGTGGCGACGAATTTGCCATTCTCATGCCCGGCGCGGATGACGTCACGGCTGCCGCGATGGTCGAGACGATCAACGAACTGCTGAAGATCAACAACCAGTTCTATTCGAGCGCGCCGCTCAGCATCTCCATCGGCGTTGCGACGAGTCAACCCGGCGAGACGATGGAATCCATGATCAAGCGCGCGGATCTCGGCATGTACGAACAGAAGAAAGCTCACTACGCCGCGGCCGCCACCACGGGCGCACATCAGGCAAAGCACGGCGCTTGACGCGTCGGGCCTGGAGCTGATGCCGCAATCAGTTGAAATGGCCGATTTTCATGCATCCCATGGCCGGGAACAAAAACCGCGACGTCTCATTTGGCCTTCGGGAAAAGAGGGAGCCATCATATGGAAGATCAAACGACCAATGTCGTCGTCGCCACCCGGACCGCGCTCGATCAGGCCGCTGCACTTGCCGTCCACTATGGTTTTTCGATCCTCGGCGCCATCATTCTTCTGATCGGCGGCTGGATTCTCGCCGGCATTATCAGCCGCTCGGCCTATCGCGTCATTTCCCGCATTCGCGGTATTGACGAGACCCTGGCGAGTTTCTTCCAGAATGTCCTGCACTACAGCCTGCTGATACTGGTCTTCATCACCGTTTTGGGACAATTCGGCGTTCAGACCGCCTCCATCATTGCCGCTCTAGGCGCGGCCGGCCTGGCGATCGGCCTGGCGCTGCAAGGCACGCTGCAAAATATCGCGGCTGGCATCATGCTGCTGATCCTGCGGCCATTCCGGGTCGGCGAATATATCGAGACGGCCAACGTCAAAGGCTACATCAGGGATATCGGGCTCTTTGCAACGGAGATGAAGACAGCGGACGGCCTCTATCTCATGGCGCCGAATTCCACGCTCTGGAATACCCCCATCATCAACTATAGCCGCGAGCCGGACCGCCGCCAGGAATTGTCCGTTGCCTTGGGTGAAAATGTCGACATCGACCTTGCCCGCAAGACCATTCTCGACGTCTTGAAGGCGGATCAGCGCATCAGGAATGCCCCCGCGCCGAAGGTCTATCTCGACGATCTGGCCGTCGATCAGACCGTCTTGAACATCGAATATTGGACGATCACGGCATCATGGACAGATGTTCGGCATGATGTCGTATCAAGGCTGAAGGCCCGGATTACCGGGCCCGACATCACCATCAAATCACCCACCGAACCTAGTGGGCCGGCCGATTGACCCTCTTCACGCCAAGCCTGCCGCCGGCAGGGAGCTGAACCAGCGGCAGGCTTCGCGAGGCTATAACACCTCGAGCAAGATCGGTCTCTTGCCTGCCTTAAACTTCCATGAGTGGCGTTTGTTCCGCACATAACAGGCAGAGGCTTTACCGGCCCGCCCTACCATTTGACCCGATAATCGACGCGCAGATTGCCGGCCGGCGTCAAAGTCTCCAGATCGGCGAAGGATGCCGAAAACTTGAGATTCGGCGCCAATGGCTGCTGAAATGAGAGCGTGCTGGAAAAGCTGTTGCCCACATCCCTCAGATTGCCGACTGCGGAAAACGAGGTTCCCGTCCCTGGAATAGCGAGGGTGACGGCCTGCGTCGCAGTGATGGAATTCGCCGCGTTTCGCGATCCTGCGTAATTCAGGTTCAGGGAGCGGGATGTGCTCATATCCAGGTTTTCGGATACCGTCCAGCTCCGCGAGCGTTCGAGACAAAGAGTTCCCGTGCTGTTGAGAGTATCGACCCTCAGGGCGACTTCGCGACGCCATACGGTCGAAAATCGCCTGTGATCGTCGATCGCCGTACCCCATAGCGTCGCCAGGCTGCTGCTGCGCAGGATCGCGCCGCTCGTGGCGCTACCCAACCCGAGATCCATGCCCGCGCTGACGTCCCATGCCATCGGCAGCCGAAAACCAAGCGTCGTCTTGTACGTTCGCGGCGCGACCTTGACCGGCGACCAGATCATCAGATCGCTGGCTTTGGACACCTGCGGCAGGCTGACACTCGCGAAAAGACCAAGAACGCCACGCAGGACGCGTTTTGACTTGAAGCCCATGCTAAAGCCCGAATTTACCTTGCCCGGACGCGACAATGTCCAGGGCGCACTGAGACAACAGCCAGATACGGAACAATGCCGCATTCTGGCTTCGGATTGATTTTGTTCGCTTAAGCGCCAGCAGATTGCAGCGCATCGGAGCCACAAGATGACGGCATCCGATCGAAGGGAATGACGCCGCTCCAAATCAAGCAGCTCCCTTCGTGCAAAAGATTCCCATCCGCGACGGCGCTTGTAAACCCCTTGGACCGATGTTTTTTGCTGCGTTGCACACATGTCGCGCCTGCGACGTCGCCGCATGAAAGCGACATCATCGCAATGGCCTGAAAAACCGGCCCTCTTCGACCAGTCATGCTTTCGATGGCGGACGATCACATTCCCGCGATCGAATGCCGGCGCGCGACCGAGCGTCAGCAAGGTGGCAGCCATCCATATTCTATCCTGCGCTGACAATATGATGGATATCGGATAGTTTTCCGCTCGAAAGGAAACATCGTTGCGCATTCCGCCCATCATCGTCACGGCACGCGTCCACCCTGAAGATCTGGTTCCCTTCAATCGCCTTCGTCAGGAGAATTTTCCTTCCGAGGGGAACTTTCTAGAGGCCCATGTGACGATCTTCCACCATCTTCCGGGGCAGCATCTTGCACGCGTGCAGGAACTGGTCGCAGAGTTCGTCGAGGATCGGACGGCGCCGGCGGCCATCGTGAGTGGCGTTCGCCACCTCGGCGCCGGCGTCGCATTTGCAATCGACAGTCCCGGCCTCCTCGATCTGCGCGCCGAAATGATGGGGCTGTTCGGCTCGTGGCCTGGGCCTAAGGATCTGCAGAGGTGGCAACCGCACATCACTATCCAGAACAAGGTGCCGAGAGCAAAAGCGGATGCGCTTTTCTTTCGACTGCGAGGGGAGTTTGAACAGCGCCCGATCAGAATTATCGGAATTGATCTTTCCAGCTATCTGGGCGGTCCGTGGCGGCATGAAGCCACAGTGCCATTCAAATCCTCTGCGGCAGGCAACTAAACACCCAAATTTCAATTCACATCAAACCTGTCTCTGTGGCGTGACCTCGCTCAGGAGCCAGTCCCGAAACGATGTCGCAGTCTCGTTCGTCTGCTTCTTTTCCGGCATCACGACGTAATAGCTGTTCTCGGTCGGCATCGGCAGATTAAACAGCGGCAGAAGCGTGCCGACCCTCAGTTCTTCCTCGATGAGATAGGTCGGCAGAAGCGCCACGCCGAGCCCGGCAATGGCTGCGGCGATGATCATGGAAAACTGGTCGAAGCGCGCGCCGGGATAGGCATTCTCCGTCGGCAACTCCTGCAGATCGAACCATTGGGCCCAAAGCTTCGGGCGCGTCGTCAGATGCAGCAGCGGCGCTCCCGATAGTTCCTGCGGCAAGACAAGAGCCAGCCGTCCGGCAAGTTCCCGGCTGGCAACGGGCAGCACGGTCTCGTTGCAAAGAAAAGTAGCAACCGCGCCGGCCCATGCCGGCAGGCCGTAGTGAATGGCAAGATCGAAATTATCCTCCTCAAAATTGAAGGGCTTGGACCGGGATTCCAGCGTGACCGCGACATCGCGATGTTCGTCTAGAAACCGGCCGAGGCGGGGCACCAGCCAGCGCGTGCCGAAGGTCGGCAAGGTCGCGACCTTCAGAGACAATTTCATCTGGCCGGCGGCAACGGCGCCGATCATCAGCCGCTCCGAGCGCAAGAGCAGGTCCTTGACCTCCGGCAATAACCGAAGTCCGGCCTCGGACAGCACGACGCGTTGGCGAACGCGCTCGAACAGCTTCAGGCCCGTCTGCTGCTCGAGATCGCTGATTTGCCGGCTGACCGCGCTTTGGGTTAGATTGAGTTCTTCGGCGGCACGCGAAAAATTCTGATGGCGCGCCGCGCATTCGAATGCTTGAAGATTGACGATGTCAGGGATGAGGCGTCGACGCATGGTCATTCCATTTTCGCATCAAGTTAGAATTCTCTCTCACAACACCAGCCGCCCTACAAGAGATATTCTGCTAGATAGGAATGACATAGTCTTTCAGGAAGAGATCGCACATGAAGCCTGATCACGTCTCGACCAGCGATATTCGCAGCGCTTTTTCAGCCGCCATGTCGGCGATGTATCGCGAAGAAGTTCCCGCCTACGGCACGTTGATGGAACTGGTCGCTCGCGTCAACGACGAAACGCTGGTGGCCCAGCCAGGGCTTAAGGAGCGGCTGGAGGCGACGGATTATCTCGATCGCATCTCCGAGGAGCGTCACGGCGCCATCCGGCTCGGCACCGCGGCAGAGCTTGCGATGATGGCGCGCGTCTTCGCCGTCATGGGCATGTATCCGGTCGGCTATTACGATCTTTCGACCGCCGGCGTGCCGGTTCATTCGACCGCATTCCGGCCGATCGGCGATGCGGAGCTGAAGCGCAATCCCTTCCGCGTTTTCACCTCGCTGCTGCGGCTCGATCTCGTCGCCGACGAAGATCTTCGCAAGGCAGCCGCAGAGATTCTGGCCAAGCGCCGGATTTTCACCGATGGCGCCGTCGCACTCACCGAAAAGGCAGAGCGCGAAGGCGGCCTGAACAAGGGCGACGCCCAGCGCTTCGTCGGCGAGGTTTTGGAGACCTTCCGCTGGCATGACGAAGCCAATGTTGATGCTGGCATGTACCATCGGCTCCACGATGCCCATCGCCTGATTGCCGATGTCGTGTCCTTCAAGGGACCGCACATCAATCATCTGACTCCGCGCACGCTGGATATCGACCAGGTACAGGCGCTGATGCCGGATTACGATATCGCACCGAAGGCCGTGGTCGAAGGACCGCCGACGCGCTCCTGCCCGATCCTGTTGCGCCAGACCTCGTTCAAGGCGCTGGAAGAACCCGTTTCCTTCCGCAATGCCGATGGCGTCTGGGAAGAAGGCTCGCACACCGCCCGCTTCGGCGAGATCGAACAGCGCGGCATTGCGCTCACGCCGAAGGGCCGCGCGCTTTATGACAAGCTGCTCGATCAGTCGCGCAAGATCGTACGGCCGGCTGCCGATGGATCGAACGCGCGGGATTATGAGGCCGCACTTGCCGAGAGCTTTGCTGAATTCCCGGATGACTGGGCGGCGATCCGCGCTGAAGGCCTCGGCTACTTCACCTATTCGCTGACGGCCAAGGGCAAGACCGCCGCAACGGGCGGGGATATCGATGAACTGATTAACCAGGGCCTCGTCCAGTTCGACCCCATCGTCTACGAGGATTTCCTTCCCGTCAGCGCTGCCGGTATCTTCCAGTCCAATCTCGGCGATGGCGCGCAGCAGGACTTCGTCGCCAGCCCGAACCAGCAGCGCTTCGAGGCCGATCTCGGCATGAAGGTGCTGAACGAATTTGACCATTACGCCTGCATTGAACAGGCATCGATCGATGCTTGCCTACGAGCCCTTTCCAAACAAGACGCCGCCGAGTGAGGTGATGCGGCGATGACAGCCGCGCGCCATCCGGATCAAGACAAGTGGAGTTTCACAAGATGAACATCGCAGCCAAGACCCCTTCCGTTGCAGCCGAAGCTGCCGCCATTCTCGAAAAGCTCGGCGTCGACAAGGCGCTCTACACGCAAGGCGACATGCCCTCCTACTCCCCGGTCACCGGCGAGAAGATCGGCAGCCTCAAGACCGTTTCGGCCGATGATGCGGCGAAGAAAATCGAGAAGGCGCATGCCGCATTCCGCGCCTGGCGCCTTGTTCCGGCACCGAAGCGCGGCGAACTGGTGCGCCTGCTCGGCGAAGAACTGCGCGCCGCCAAGGACGATCTCGGCCGTCTGGTTTCGATCGAAGCCGGCAAGATCCGCTCCGAGGGGCTCGGCGAAGTGCAGGAAATGATCGACATCTGCGATTTCGCCGTCGGCCTTTCCCGCCAGCTGTACGGCCTGACGATCGCCACCGAACGTCCGGGCCATCGCATGATGGAAACCTGGCATCCGCTCGGCGTCGTCGGCATCATCTCCGCCTTCAACTTCCCGGTCGCGGTCTGGTCGTGGAACGCGGCGCTGGCGCTGATCTGTGGCGACGCCGTCGTCTGGAAACCCTCGGAAAAGACGCCGCTGACCGCACTTGCCTCGCAGGCGATCCTCGATCGTGCGCTTGCCCGCTTCGGCGACGCGCCGGAGGGCCTGTCGCAGGTTCTGATCGGCGATCGCGCCATCGGCGAAGTCCTCGTCGACCATCCGAAGGTGCCGCTCGTTTCGGCAACCGGCTCGACCCGCATGGGCCGTGAAGTCGGGCCGCGGCTTGCCAAGCGTTTTGCCCGCGCCATTCTCGAACTCGGCGGCAACAATGCCGGCATCGTCTGCCCCTCGGCCGATCTCGATATGGCGCTGCGCGCCATCGCCTTCGGCGCCATGGGTACCGCCGGCCAGCGCTGCACGACGCTGCGCCGTCTCTTCGTCCACAAAAGCGTCTACGATCAGCTCGTACCGCGGCTGAAGAAGGCCTATCAGAGCGTATCGGTCGGCGATCCCCTGCACTCTTCCGCGCTCGTAGGCCCGCTGATCGACAAGGCAGCGTTCGACGGCATGCAGAAGGCCATTGCCGAGGCGAAGGCCCATGGCGGCTCCGTCACCGGCGGCGAGCGCGTCGATATCGGCCATGCCGACGGCTATTACGCAAAGCCGGCGCTTGTGGAAATGCCGAAGCAGGCAGGCCCGGTCATGGAAGAAACCTTCGCGCCCATCCTCTACGTCATGCACTATGACGATTTTGACGCTGTCATCGATGAGCACAATGCCGTTGCCGCCGGCCTGTCGTCCTCGATCTTCACGCGTGATATGCAGGAATCCGAGCGCTTCCTGGCAGCCGACGGCTCCGATTGCGGCATTGCCAACGTCAACATCGGCACCTCGGGCGCTGAAATCGGTGGCGCATTCGGCGGCGAGAAGGAAACCGGCGGCGGCCGCGAATCCGGCTCCGACGCTTGGAAGGCCTATATGCGCCGGGCGACCAACACGGTGAACTACTCCAAGGCCCTGCCGTTGGCGCAGGGTGTCTCCTTCGACATCGAGTAAGTTCCATGACGGTTGCGACCAAAATCGAAGAGGCGGGCTTCAAGCCCGCTTCGCGGATCGCCTCCATCGGCGTTTCCACCATTCTTCAGATCGGCGCGCGCGCCAATGCGATGAAGCGGGAGGGCCTTCCGGTCATCATTCTCGGCGCCGGCGAACCGGATTTCGACACGCCCGACAATGTCAAGGAAGCCGCCAAGGCCGCCATCGATCGTGGCGAAACGAAATATACCGCGCTCGACGGCACGCCGGAGCTGAAGAACGCGATTGCCGGAAAATTCAAACGTGAGAACGGCATCGACTACGCACTCGACGAAATCACTGTGGCGACAGGTGCCAAGCAGATCCTGTTCAATGCCTTCATGGCGTCGATCAATCCGGGCGATGAAGTCATCATCCCGACGCCCTATTGGACCTCCTATTCCGATATCGTCGAGATTTGCGGCGGCGTGCCCGTTCTGATCCCCTGCGATGCTGCCGCGGGCTTCCGCCTGAAGGCTGACCAGCTTGAACAGGCGATCACGCCGAGGACGCGCTGGCTGCTTCTCAATTCGCCGTCGAATCCATCGGGTGCCGCCTATTCCGAGGCTGATTATCGGCCGCTGATCGAGGTGCTGCTGCGCCATCCGCATGTCTGGCTGATGGTCGACGATATGTATGAGCACATCGTCTATGAGGGCTTTCAGTTCGTCACCCCCGTCGCGATCACGCCGAGCCTCAAGAGCCGGACGCTGACGGTCAACGGCGTTTCCAAGTCCTATGCTATGACTGGCTGGCGCATCGGCTATGCTGGCGGTCCCAAGGCTCTCATCAAGGCCATGGCCGTTATCCAGAGCCAGGCGACCTCCTGCCCTTCCTCCGTCAGCCAGGCTGCGGCCGTCGCTGCGCTGAATGGCCCGCAGGATTTTCTCGAGGGTCGCAAGGCAAGCTTCCAGCGTCGGCGCGATCTCGTCGTCAACAGGCTGAACGCCATTGAAGGCCTGGATTGCCTTGTGCCGGAAGGCGCCTTCTACACATTCTCGGATTGCGCCGGCGTGCTTGGAACGACGACACCGTCCGGAAAGATGATCGAGACGGATGCGGATTTCTGCGCCTATCTGCTCGATGAGGCCCATGTCGCCGTCGTGCCCGGCTCCGCCTTCGGATTGTCGGCCTATTTCCGCATTTCCTATGCGACATCGGAAGCCGATCTCGTCGAAGCGCTTGATCGCATCGAAAGGGCCTGCGCGGCGCTCCGGCGCTAGAGCAGCTGCGACCGACGCACAAAACGGCTGTCCATCCGGAACTGCGTGAAAACAAAGAGATAGAGCATTCCCGTAATTCTGTTTAAAAGCGGGAATGCTCCAATCACCGCGTAAAACGCCGGAAGTCTTCGCATCATGATACCACGCCTCGTTTCGGCGAAAGACAGTTCGCTACATCAGACCGGCGCCTTCGCCCGTCGTCTGTCAGCACTTGGTTTTCAAGGAGATGTTGAGACGGAGGACGGCGCGCGGACAGTCGCCTCGACCGACAATTCCATCTATCAGGTCAAGCCTGCCGCCCTTCTCTATCCACGCGGCGCCGATGATCTGAAAATCATCGCCAAAGCCTTATCTGAACCTGCCTTTTCCGATCTTGTCATCACTCCCCGCGGCGGTGGCACCGGAACGAACGGGCAATCCCTGACCTCGGGCGTCGTCGTCGACTGCTCCCGACATATGAACCGCATCCTGGAGATCGATCCGGTTCGAAAGATCGCCCGTGTCGAGGCCGGTGTCGTCAAGGATCAATTGAACAAGGCGTTGAAACCGTACGGCCTATTCTTTGCGCCAGAGCTTTCCACCTCCAACCGCGCCACCATCGGCGGCATGATCTCCACTGATGCCTGCGGCCAGGGCTCCTGTCTCTACGGCAAGACCAGCAACCACGTTCTCGGCCTTCGTGTGGTGCTTTGCGATGGCAGCGACTGGTGGTCGCGCCCGCTTGGCAATCCCGAGCTGGACGAGATCAAGGCGCGTGACGATCGGATCGGCGAAATTCACCGGGTGGTGGATGCAATCGCTAGGGACAAAAGCGAGCTGATCGCGGCGACCTTCCCCAAGCTCAACCGATACATGACCGGCTATGATCTTGCCCATATCAGGTGCGAGGACGGCCGCTTCGATCTGAATGCAGTGCTGTGCGGCTCCGAAGGCACGCTTGCGATGATCGCCGAGGCCGAACTCAACGTGCTGCCGATCCCGGCGCAATCTGCCCTCATCAATATCCGCTATGATGATTTCAACACGGCGCTCGAAGATGCCAGACGGTTAGTGGCGCTGAAGGTCGCCTCGGTCGAGACAGTCGACGAGAAGGTGCTGGGTCTCGCCAAGGGCGACATCGTCTGGAGCGGCATCGCCCACTTCTTTCCGGAGGATGCGTCCGGCTCGGCCAATGGCATCAATATCGTCGAGGTGCTGGCTGACGATCGCGACGAGCTGGAACGCAAGCTCGCGGATGTCACCGCGGCCCTTGATGACCGTTCTTCCGCGCGTCACAAGGGTTATACGGTCGCCCGCGAAAAGAGCGAGATCGAGGCGATATGGTCGATGCGCAAACGCGCCGTCGGTCTGCTCGGCAATGTCGAAGGGCCGGTGCGGCCGGTGCCCTTTGTCGAGGACACCGCCGTTCCGCCCGAGCATCTGGCCGCTTATATAAGAGAATTTCGCGCCCTACTCGATGCCGAGGGGCTGGATTACGGCATGTTCGGCCATGTCGATGCCGGCGTGCTGCATGTCCGCCCGGCGCTCGATCTCACCCGCGCGGACCATCAGCCGCTCGTCCGGAGGATCAGCGACGGCGTCGTTGCCCTCACCCGCAAATATGGCGGCGTGCTCTGGGGTGAACATGGCAAGGGCGTTCGCTCGGAATATGTCCCTGAATATTTTGGCGAGCTTTATCCGAGCCTGCAGGACATCAAGCGCGCATTCGACCCCGGCGATCGCCTCAATCCCGGCAAGATCGCATCCGGCTCATCCCGCCCGTTGCTGAAGATCGACGAAGTGTCACTGCGTGGCGACTTGGACCGCATCATCGGCAACGACATCCGTGCCGCCTTCGACAATGCAGCCTATTGCAACGGTAACGGCGCCTGTTTCGATTTCGACGCGACAAGCCCGATGTGCCCCTCTTTCAAGGCGACGGGCGACCGGCGCTATTCGCCGAAGGGTCGCGCGGCATTGATGCGCGAATGGCTGCGCCTGCTGGCGGAGCGGAAGATCGATCCGCGGCGAGAGGCGGAAGCTTTGCGCCGCGCCAATCCTTTCGGCAATCTCTTGCGGCGAACCGTGAACTCGCTCAATCCGGCCAATCGCGACGACTTTTCCCATGAGGTGCGAGCAGCGATGGATACCTGCCTCGCCTGCAAGGCCTGCGCCGGCCAATGTCCCGTCAAAGTCAGCGTCCCAGCCTTCAGATCGAAGTTTCTGGAGCTCTATTACGGCCGCTATGTCAGGCCGTTGAAGGACCCGATCGTCGCCGCCATCGAGACTACCCTGCCGCTGATGGCGCGTTTCAAGCTTGGCTACAACCTGCTGACGGGCTCCAGTATCGGCCAGGCCTTGATGCGGCTTGCCGGTCTCACCGCGCTTCCGGCCATGCCTGCCGCATCGCTCGAACGGGAAGCGGCTCGTCTCCGCGTGCAGCTTGCTACTCCTGAACTGTTGGGAAAGCTCTCCGCGGAGGAGCGCACCCAAGCTGTCGTCATCGTTGCCGACGTCTTCTCCACCTATTTTGATCCAGCCGTTGTCATCGCTGCGCTCAAGCTCGCGCTGAAAATGGGCTTCAAGCCGTGGCTCGCTATGTCACCGAGCAACGGCAAGGCCCTGCATGTCCATGGCTATCTCGGCCGCTTCGAGAAGGCGGCGGTGAAATCTCGCGACTATCTCGATCGCATCTCGCAACTGGGCATATCGCTTGTCGGCATCGATCCATCGATGACGCTGACCTATCGCGGCGAATATGCAGCCCTGCCATCCGCCAAGCTGCAGGCGCCGGTGCTGCTGCTTCAGGAATGGCTCGGCGCCAATCTCGACCGATTGCCGCCGCCACAGGCCCTGTCGCAAGAGCGCTTCACGCTGCTTGCCCATTGCACGGAGAAAACGAACGCTCCGGCTGCCCTCAAGCAATGGTCCGTGCTCTTCGGGAAATTGGGAATCAGGCTAGATATGCCCGATGTCGGCTGCTGCGGCATGGCCGGCACCTTCGGGCACGAAGTGCGCAATCGTGCCATCTCGGAAAAGCTTTACGCGATGAGCTGGCAGGACAGGATCGCCGAGAACGGCAATCGGGCCGTCGTCATGGCGACTGGATTTTCTTGTCGTTCGCAGGTCGCCAAGATTGATCATCAAGCCATCCCGCATCCCGTCGAGATCCTCGAACGACTGATCAGTTAGTCTCTGCAGCGCCGTTTCCAAGGGCCAAACACATGTGGCGCCCGAAGGCGCCACATTTCAAAACAGCAATAGGAATAGCCGCTTAGACGGCTTCTTTCATCCTGATCTTCTCGAGGCTGTAAACCTGTCCGAAGCGATTGGCGAGGAAATCGCCGAGATCGATTTCTTCCTGGCAAACGAAGCCCTTGGAGGGCAGCTTGCCCTGAGCGAGAAGATCAAGCACGGTCGTAATGCCGGCTGCGGTGGTGATCTGGATGGCGCTCATCTTCTTGCCGGCAACGATGCCTGCATAGACCTTGTTGGCATAGGTTTCTTGCATGTAGCGGCCCTCGCGCCAACCGCACACGGTGACGAAAACGACGACCACGTCCTGCATGGTGGCCGGCAGCGCGTTCTCGAAGAGATCCTTCAGCACATCGCGGCGGTTCTTGAGGTTGAGGTCGTTCAGCAGCGCCTTGATGATGGCCTGATGGCCGGGATAGCGGATGGTGCGGTAGTTCATCGTCCGCACGCGGCCAGCCAGCGTCTTGGCGAGCGTGCCGAGGCCGCCAGACGTGTTGAAGGCTTCGTAGGTGACGCCGTCGAGCGAGAACTCCTCGCGCTCTTCCATGGCCGGCACGGTCACGAGCTTGCCTTCGACGATCGCTTCGCAGGGCTCGATATATTCGTTGATGAGGCCGTCCGTGCTCCAGGTCAGATTGTAGTTCAGAGCGTTGGAGGGATACTGCGGCAGCGCGCCGACGCGCATGCGCACGCTGTCGAGGCTGTCGAAATGCTTGGTAAGATCATTGGCGACGATCGAGATGAAGCCCGGCGCAAGTCCGCATTGCGGGATAAAGGCGGTATTTGCTCCCTGAGCCAGTTCCTCGACCTTCTTGGTCGTGGCCACGTCTTCGGTGAGGTCGAGATAATGAACGCCGGCTTCAAGTGCCGCTTCCGCGACGAAACCTGTGAGATGGAACGGGGCGGCCGACAGAACGGCGAACTTGCCCTTCAGAACGCCTACGAGCCCGGCGCGGTCGGCAATATCGACGGCGGCGGTGGAAATCGCGGGGTGACGGTCGATCTTGTCGAGCTGTTCCTGGCTGCGGTCGGCGACAACGACCGTGTAATCGCCTGTTTCCGCCAGCATCAGAGCGATCGCCCCACCGATCTTGCCCGCACCGATGACCACTATGTCTTTCATATGACTCCCCTGCATTTCATTGATAAGGTTTTTATAAGTGTAGGTAGGAGTTGAACGATTCATAGCGACGAAAAATGCATTTCGCTGTATAAATCTATACAAATTGACGAATAGAATTTGCAAAATGCAGGAGTCGCCATGCAGGTCACCGATAAGGACCGCGAACTGATCGCCTTGCTCGGCCAGAATGCCCGAATGCCTGTCGCGACTCTCGCCAAAAAGCTGTCGCTGTCGCGCACCACCGTTCAGGCGAGGCTAGAGCGGCTGGAGCGAGAAGGCGTGATTGCGGGCTATGGCGTGCGGCTGTCGGAAACCTATCTATCGGGCCTCATTCGGGCGCATGTACTGATCACGATCGCGCCGAAGGCATTATCAGCCGTGACCGCATCGCTGAATGCTATCCCCGAGGTAACGACGCTTCATTCCGTCAGCGGCACGTTCGATCTGATCGCTATCATCGCAGCACCGTCGATCTCCGAGCTGGATCAGCTGATCGACGGCATCGGCACGATCGACGGCGTCGAACGCACCCTGTCATCCATCATCCTTTCGACGCGGATCTCGCGTTGAAAGTGACCGATCATGCGATCGAGACCGGCTCGACTTCGGGCGTGGTGGAGAGGACAGCCTCCTTCAAAGCCCGCGAATAGGGATGCTGCGGATTATCCAGAACCGCACGCGCACCGCCCTGCTCGACGATCTCGCCCTTCTTCATGATGATGATGCGATCGCTGATGTAATAGGCAGTCGCCAGATCATGGGTGATGTAGATGATCGATAGCCCCAGCTCCTTCTTCAGCTGGCCGAAGAGATTGACGATCGCCATTCTCAGGGAAGCATCCACCATCGAAACCGGCTCGTCGGCTACCAGCAGACGGGGCTGCGGTATGAGCGCGCGGGCGATTGCGGTTCGCTGCAGCTGGCCGCCCGAAAGCTCATGCGGAAACCGCCCCTTCACCTCGGCAAGCGTCAAGCCGATATGGGCAAGCGCCTCGTCGGCCATGCGCTCGACATCCGCCCGACTTGGCCTCACGCCGGTCGGCGCGAAATTCCTTGCCGTTTCAAAAAGATATCGATCAACCCTCTTGAGGGGGTTGAACGCTTCGAACGGATTCTGAAGGACCGGCTGTACCTCCCGCATGAAGGCGCGCCGCTCGGACCGGCCATGAATGGCCACCGGTCTGCCGCGAAAATTCAGGCTGCCCGATGTCGGCGCCGTCTGGCCGAGGATCATCGACGCAATGGTGGATTTGCCGGAGCCTGACTCGCCGACGATCGAAAGGATTTCCGGCTCCTCTCCGAGGCTCAGACTGACATTGCGAACCGCCACGATCTGGCGCCGGCTGAGCATGCCGCCCTGACGATAGACCTTGCTGACATGCGAGAGTGAAAGAAGATCGCTCATCGCCCTCCTCCCGTCACCGCGAAGCAGGCTACGCGTCGATCCGGCTCTACCGCCACCATGGGCGGCACTTCGCGGCTGCAGATGTCCATGCGCTTCGGACAGCGTGGATGAAAACGGCATCCTTCCGGCGGCATGGCAAGATTGGGTGGTCGTCCTTCCAGGGAAGGCCGCGTCGAGGCATCGCCGATCCGCGGCAGGCTTGCGACCAGATGCTGCGTATAGGGATGGAGCGGCAGGTGGAAAAGCTTGCGCGTCGGTGCCTCCTCCACCAACCGGCCGGCATAGACGATACCGATGCGATCGGAGACTGCGGCGTGAACGCCCATGTCGTGGGTGACGAACAGGAAGGAGGACCCCATCTCGCGCTGTATTTCGCGGATCATCTGCAGCACGTCGCGCTGGACGATAACATCGAGCGCCGTCGTCGGCTCGTCGGCAATGATGAATTCCGGCGTCAGGATGGTCGCAAGCGCGATCGTCATGCGCTGGCGCATGCCGCCCGACAATTCATGCGGATAGGCATCGAGAAGATTCGCATCGAGCTTCAGCCGCTGGAGATGGGCGCCGACGCGGTCGAAGAAGGTGGCGCGATCGGCCTTCATATGACGGAAGGCAAAATCGATGAACGAGTGCCGGATGCGTCGCACCGGATTGAGCACGTTCATCGATCCCTGCATGATATAGGAGAGATGCCGCCAGCGAAGCGCCGCCCGCTGCTCAGGCGTCATCGCATAAATATCCTGCGTTGCGCCATTGAAGTGAAATTTGACCGCACCGGAGACGACACGAAGCGGCGGTCGGATCGCGCCCGCAATCGTCTTGATCAACGTCGTCTTGCCGCTGCTCGATTCACCCGCAACGCCGTAGATCTCACCGCGGCCGATCGACAGGCTGATATCATCCACCGCACGCACTTCGCGATCGACGCCGTAGAGGAAGGCCCGATAATAGGCCTTGAGGTTATTGACCTCGACGACAGCCTCCATGCCTAGCCTCCCATCCGGTTCAAACGACTGCGCGGATCGTTGTATTCATTCATCGACATCGACAGCAGGAAGAGCGCCATGAACAGCACCACGATGGCGGCGACGGGTGCCGCAACCCACCACCAGGTGCCGGCGATCAATGCCGAATGCGCATTGGCCCAATAGATCATCATTCCCATGGTCGGCGTTTCGATGTCAGTGAAACCCAGCACCGCAAGCGTGATCTCCATGCCGATCGACCAGATCATGTTGTTCATCGTCGTGGCGAAGACGATCGGCAGCACATAGGGCAGATGCTCCTCCACGAGGATCTTGCGCATGCTCATGCCGGAATAGACGCTTTGCGTAGTGAAGGGTCGCGTTTTCAGGCTGATCGCCACCGAACGGATCAGGCGCGCGTCATAAGACCAGCCGAGCGACGCCATGACCAGGATCAGCACCGTCCAGGTCATTTCGTCCTTGAGCACGAAATAGAAGAGGACCAGCAGCGGAAACTGAGGAACGACCATGATGCTGTCATTGATCGCCATCAGCACGCGATCGACGGTGCCGCCGGCGTAGCCGGCCACCAGCCCTACGACCAACGAGATGATGCGGGACAGAAAGGCAACGCCGATGCCGAAATAAAGCGTGTTGCGAAGTGCGACAGCGAGCTGCCAGAAGACATCCTGGCCGCGCGATGTCGTGCCCAGCCAGTATTGTCCATCCGGCGGCATGTCGGGCGGCAGCAGATAAAGATCGGAAGAGCCGTAAGGCGAAAAATAAGACAGGATCACCATTCCGACAATCACGGCAAACAGCAGCAGACCGCAAAGGAATTCCGCATTCTGGCGAGCAAGGTCGCGAACGATCGTCAGCATGGCCTACTCCACCTTGATGCGCGGGTCGATCAGCGGACCCAATATGTCGATGATGAAGACCGCGGCGGCGACGCCGACAATCGACAAAGCGCTAAGCCCCAGGACAAGGCTGTAATCGCCGGCATGGACGGCCGAAATCAGAAGATTGCCGATACCGGGATAACCGAAGACGATCTCGGTGATGACGGTGCCGTTGAAGACGGCGCCGAGCGACATGGCAAGGCCGGTAAACTGCGGCACCATGGCGTTGCGGGCGATGTAGGAGCGCAAAATCCTACGCTTCGGCACGCCGCCGAGCTCGGCGAACACGACATAATCCTCGGTGATGATATTGGAGACCAGCGCCCGCATGCCGATAAGCCAGCTGCCTGTCCCGACAAGGATCAGGGATAACGCCGGCAGGATGGAGTGGCGCAGAATATCGAGCACCAAAGCAAAGGACAGCTGCAGATTGGTGTTCATCTCGTAACCGCCGTTGATCGGCAGGATCGGCCAGATATAGCCGAAGAGAATGATCAGGACGAAGGCCAGGATGTAATAGGGTATCGGCTGCATGGCGATGAAAACGAGACTGACCGCCTTCAGCAGCGTATTCTTGCGATAATAGCCCGCCAGCGCGCCGATCATATTGCCGATCAGAAATGTGATGATTGTCGAAACCGTCATCAAACCGATTGTCCAGGGCAGCGCCCTTGCAATGATGGCGGAAACCGGCGTGGGAAATGCCGAGAGCGACGGTCCGAGATCGCCTGTCGCAAGGCGTGCCCAGAAATGCAGATATTGCTGCCAGATCGAGCCCCCGATGCCGTAGAGTTCCCGCAGGGACTCGCGCATCAGTTCGACGGCGCGGGGATCCGATTGCCCCATCTGCTGAATGGCGCCGATGCTTTCCTCGACCGGATCGATCGGTGTCAGATGCGTGATGAAGAACGTCGCAGATATGCCGAGGAAGACGACGAGCAGAAACTGGCCAAATCGTTTCAATACGAAAACTGGATAAGACGTCATTCCGTCGTTTTCCTTACTGCTCGCATTTCATCTCTTATCGAAAAGATCGCCGGACCCGTTTCGCGCCCGGCGACAGGTGCCTGGCGCGGCGCATCAGCCGCGTCAGGGTTGGGAGAATTAAGGCTGCGCCGGCTTGAGCTTCACCATCATCAACCGCGAGTTCGCCCAATTCGGAACGGGGTCGGTGTAGGGATCCGCTATCGTCGGATAACCCTTCCAGTAGGTCGTATCCATCGACGTGAAGACGTTGTAGGACATCAGGGGAATGGTCGGCATTTCACGGGCGACCAGTTTCAGATAGTCCTTGCCGAGTTCGATACCCTTCGGATCGTCTGCGCTGATGCGGCGGATGTTTTCGATGATCTTGTCGAGCTCGGGATTGGACCAGCGCTGCCAGTTGCGCGGCGCCTGGTTTTCGCCCTTCTTGGCAACGAACTGCGAATGCCAGCTGTCGAGGAAGAAGGATAGATCCGGATCACCGCCCCAGGTCTCGACGCTCCAGGCGATGGCAACCTGATAGCTGCCGGGCTGCAGTGCCACTTGCCAGAGGTTTGTGGTGGGTGCAGCCTTGGAGTCGATGCCGAAGGCCGCCCATTGCTGGGCAATCAGGGTCCCGGCGCGGGTGAAGACCGAGCGGGTGTCGCCTTCGACCGTCAGACGGATCTTGAAGGGCTGCCCATCGGGCGTCATCCATTTGCCACCCACCTTCTTGAAGCCTGCCTTTTCCAAAAGCTCCGCAGCGGCCTGCGGATCGGGCTTCCACCAGCCATAGCCGAAGGCAGCACTGATGGCGGCCGGATCGGTCGGAATCTGATCTTTGAACTTCGGCTGCTTGCGCAGCAGATCGGCAATCTGCTGACCGACCGTCGGATCGTAGGGCTTGATCTTGCGTTTGCCGGTATCGATCTCGAAATTCTTCAGCCAATCCTGCATCGGTGCCTGATAGTCCGTCATGGCAATCGCCGTCGGCGGAACGCCGAGCGCCGAAAGCGTGGCGGCGCCACGATAGCTCGCCATGTCGACGGCCTTGATATCGATGAGCAATGCCAAGGCCCAGCGCACATCGGCATTCTGGAACAGCGGATCCTGATTGTTGAAGATCACAGCCGGCAGCGTCGGATCCGGATGCGCGAAGGGGAAGCCGGGGAACCAACTTTCGACGGTCTTCGACTTTTCCTTCAGCGTGAACATGCCTTCCGGCGTGTTGTCGTGAATGATATCCAGATTGTGCTCGATTTGCGCGATGGTGCGCTTATCCGGCGGACCGGGATCGACATAGCTCACATATTTCGGAGCCGGCTCGCCAAAGCGGGCAAGCGAAGTGCGCTGCCAATCGTCACGCTTCTCCCAGGTGTACCATTTGCCCTGCGGATCGTAGGCCTTCAGCTTATAGGCGCCGAGCGAGACGGGATTGGCATTATCATAACGAACGGGATCGGCGACCTTCTCGAAGACATGCTTAGGCATGATCCACGCGCCGTTCCAGCGAACGGTGAAGATGGCGTGAAAGCGTGAATTCGGCTTCTTCAGCTTGAAGACGACGGTATAGGGATCCGTTGCCTCGACGCTGGCGACCTGAACCGAAAAGGCAGCACTCCAGACCATGCCGGGATGGTCCATCTGCGTCTTGACGGTGTAAACCACGTCATCGGCGGTGAACTCGACGCCGTCGCTCCAGTAGATACCCTTGCGCAGCTTCACCGTCATTTGGGTGAAATCATCATTATACTGCGGCTTGTCGGCAGCGAGCGAATTGTCCCAGGCGGAGCCGCCCAGGCCCTTTTCCGGATCGATATACCAGAGCGTATCCATGGTCAGCTGCTGCAAGCCGGTCGAAACGCCGCCGCCGCCATTGACCCAGATATTGAACCAGCCCGGATTCTTAATCGTTCCCTCGGGGTTTTCGACGATCAAGGTCTCCTTGCGAGGCAAAGAGGTATAGTCCTGAGCCTTGGCTGCCGCGACGAGGCCGAACGTGGCCAGTGCGACACCGAAGGCAAGCTTCTTCCACTGTTGCATCATCTCCTCCCATTCTTATCGACTGTGCGGCCTACCCAAACAATGGGAAACGGGCCGCGACGTTCACGCCTTTTCCCGGTGGGCCGCGCACGCTGCGCGGCAACCAGGCCTGCAACAGGCTGTCGGCCGCCTCCTCGCGACCGTTCGGCCATTTTCTCCGCCGGAGCAGATCGGCTCCGGCTACCGGCTGTCACACGGCCAGCCGGATCACCGTGTAAGACAAAGGCTTCAACGTGGCACGAAGCCGGCCATCCTCGATTTTGGCGTCCCCCGTGTTGGTCGGGACGACGGCATTCGGCTGCGCTGCCGTATTGGTTGCCTGCAGATCGCTGTGGACCATTTCGTGCTGCTCGACGACACGGGCTCCGGCAAAGCCTTCAAGACGTGTGTCCAGATCGAGCGCGCTGTCGGGATGACGGTTGACCGCGAACAGCGTCACCATCTTACCGAGATCGTCATGCACGGCTGATACGTCGAGATAAGGCACGTCGTCGGCCTCGTCGCTGTCATAGGTCGGGCCGTCAGTGATGAGACGCAGCGCATAACCGCGACCGTATTTCGAGGCGAAATAGAGCGGATAATAGATAGTTTGCCGCCACGCGGGACCGCCATCTTCCGTCATGATTGGCGCGATGACGTTGACGAGCTGCGCTATGCAGGCAATGCGCACGCGGTCGGAGCGGCGAATGAAGGTGTTGAGAATGCCGCCGACCTGCAGCACGTCTTCGAAATTATAGACATCTTCCAGCAGGTGCGGCGCATCCGGCCATTCATCGCGGGCGAGGATGTCCTTGTCCTGCTGGTTGGAATGATACCAGACGTTCCATTCGTCGAAGGAAATGCCGATCGTCTTCTTCGACCGCTTCTTCGCTTTGATATAGTCGATGACGCCGCCGATGGTGACGATATAGCGATCCAGCTTCTCGGCCTTGGCGAGATAGTTCAGCGTATTCTTTTCGCGATTGGCGAAATACATATGCAGCGAGATATGATCGGCGCTGTCATAGCACTCGTCCAGAACCTGCGCTTCCCAATCGGGATAGGTCTTCATATCGGAATTCGACGAGCCGCAGACCACCAGTTCGAGAGATTTGTCGAAACCGCGCATGGCCTTGGCGGTCTCGTCGGCCAGGCGGCCATATTCATAGGCAGACTTGTGACCGACCTGCCAGGGACCATCCATTTCATTGCCCAGGCACCAGAGCTTCACGCCGTGCGGATCGGACCAGCCGTGCTTGCGCCGCAGATCCGACCAGTATGTGCCGCCCGGATGATTGCAATATTCGAGGAAGTTTCTCGCCGCATCCAGACCGCGCGAGCCGAGATTGACTGCCAGCATCGGCTTGGTATTGGCCTTTTTGCACCAATCGACGAATTCATTGACGCCGATCTGGTTGCTCTCACGCGTCCGCCAGGCAAGATCGAGACGCACGGGGCGCTCGGATCGCGGCCCGACGCCATCTTCCCAATTATAGGCTGAAACGAAATTACCGCCCGGATAGCGGCAATAGGGCGAGTTGAGCTCGCGCACGAGCTCAATCACATCCTTGCGAAAACCGTGCTCGTCGGCGGTTGGATGGCCCGGCTCATAGATGCCGCCATAGATCGCCCGGCCCAGATGCTCCAGAAAAGAGCTGTAGAGCCGATCATCGATGTCGGCAATTCGGAAATCACGGTGGACGATCACATGCGCCTTCACGGCCTTCCTCCCATATATATCAGATATTTCGTTCTTATACCTTGATCTTGATACACTTTTGGAAGGCCGTCAACGCTTCCACAGCGGAAAAAGCCTGAGGATCGCAATGATAACGATTTCCAGGTGGAAAATACGCTGAAAAAACAGATGGTTATTAAAAATACGACTTATTGGAAATTTATCTCGATCATATGCTATATATCAAAAAATATGATATAAATCTATGCCAGATCGACCCGCATCAAAATGTCTCGGCCGTAATTGCCGAAGCCGCGACCGAAAATGTTGACGCCGCCCGTATTGCGTGCGTCGTCGGCAATGCCGATGCGCAGCCGGATCGAAGAATGCTGGCTGATGGCGAGATCGTCGATGGTCACATCGGATACGGCAACCCCGTCGATGAACGTGCCCTTCTTGGAGATCCGCCAGGTCTTAAGCTTGCCGTACTGAGAGCCTTCCAGCTTCCACCAACCCGGTGTGAAGGCTCCGCGCTTGTCGCCGTAGTCACCAGGGGATGTCCATGTGCCGACAGCGACGCCGTTGACCCAGATGGTGATGTCCGACGGCCAGTCCGGATTGGTGCCCGGCACTTCGGACGACAGCTCCATCGAGAATTCGATGGCATTGACATTCCGGTTCAAGATCTTGGCATTGTTCGGAAATTTATATTCGACATGGCCGCGGCCGAACCAGAGAAGACCGGCCTGCATGCGCTGCGGATCGAGGAAATAATCCGGAACGTCGAGGAGGCCGATCACACCTTCGGTCGAGCAAAGGCCGCAAGGTGCATGCGTTTCGCAGCTCGTGTAGAGACCGATCGGCATGGCGACCTCGATCACGTCCTCATCGTGCTTGAAGGCCTGATCCTCGAAGCTCAGCAGGATTTCGTCGTAAAGCGCGGTGCAGATCTTCTGGTAGCCCTTGCGCGCTTTCGCAGCCTTGGTCTCGACGAGACCAGCCTCCTCCAGGATCATGATCGCCGTCGCGACGGTGGATTGCGGCAGATCGAGTTCCCGAGCAATCTCATTGACGTTCATCGAACCTTTGGTGCAGAGCAGCTTCAGCATTTCGACGCGGGCCGGCGCTGAAAGTGCCCTGAAGACCGCGGCGTTCTCGCCCGCATAAATTGTCAGAAAGCCGCGCTGCATCGAATCCCAAATACCCCGATCAATGGATATCATTTATATCAGGATTTTTGATTTCACAAGAGATATCGGACTTTGGCGTCTTCCATGCGCACAGGAAGACGCCATCGGGTCATTTCCGCCATACAACTTCCAGGGATAGGAGCGCCGCCCGCACCTCGGATGCCCGCAGTATCATCTGCATGTTTCTATGCGTTTCAACGCGGCCGTAATGCCCGATAATGAGTAGGAATAGCTCGTGGCGGTGCCACGTTTGGACGTTGCCTGCAGTTCCAATTGCGCGCCGCCTTTCATGGCGCTGATCATCGAAGGTTCCTGGGTTTCATCCCTCACCCAGCCGTGCCGGTCTTTCGTGAACATCGGAAAGGTCTTGTCGCCAACCGCAGCCGTCATTTGCGCGCCGTCCTTCAGATCATAGCCCATCGCGGCTTCGGGGACCAATTTGTCGCCCGGAGACAGGCGCGAGACGATGAAGAAGTTGTCGCCATGGTCGACAGTGGCGGGTTGCTGTGAGACCGGCCTCGACAACACATAGCAGCTGACACTATCGCCCGATTTATAAGAATATGCGCCCCAATGATCGAATTGATCGATACGGACGGGCACTTCCGCATGCGCAATACCGGCGCCGAATGCGACGAAGACCAGAGCGGGGGCGAATTTTCTAGCAAACATAGTTTCCTGCCATTTCTTGTTTCAAGGACGTTGAAAGCGAGAGAAGCACTCACACGCGCGGCAGTCTCGGTGCGGTGCGTTATTCGATTGTTAATGTCTTCGTTAAAATTTGTTCATGTTAGGCGACGCGCAGGAAATGATGGCGGAGAAGAACGCAACCTCTATCGGCGTTGACGATCAGTTCACAGATTGTGCTGTTTCCCCCGCTGCATCCATGCACATATAGCCCCTGAACCTACGGCTTTTGCGAGCCATGACATGAAGACCCAAGCAAGCAGCGCCTCGGACGGGCGCCATCTGTGTCTGGCATGGACATGGATGATGCAAAATCAAGCCGGGCAAACCGGATATAGCAGGATGACATCATGAAGAAGATCGGTTTCCTTTCATTCGGCCACTGGACGCCGTCGCCCCAATCGCAGACACGATCGGCAGGCGACACGCTCCTGCAATCGATCGATCTCGCCGTGGCGGCTGAACAATTGGGTGCTGACGGCGCCTATTTTCGCGTGCACCACTTCGCGCGTCAGCTAGCTTCGCCGTTCCCCCTATTGGCGGCCGTCGGCGCCAGGACCAGCCGTATCGAAATCGGCACGGCTGTTATCGACATGCGCTATGAGAACCCGTTCTATATGGCCGAGGATGCGGGCGCTGCCGATCTCATCGCCGGCGGCCGGCTGCAGCTCGGCATCAGCCGCGGCTCGCCGGAACAGGTGATCGATGGCTGGCGCCACTTCGGCTATACGCCGATGGAAGGCGAAAGCGACGCCGACATGGGCCGCAGACATACGGAAGTGCTGCTCGACCTCCTGCGCGGCGAAGGCTTCGCACAGCCCAGTCCTCGGCCGATGTTCCCGAACCCGCCCGGCCTGCTGCGCCTCGAACCTTACTCCGAGGGCTTGCGCGAGCGGATCTGGTGGGGTGCCGGCTCCAATGCTACGGCCGTATGGGCAGCAAAGCTCGGCATGAACCTGCAGAGCTCGACACTGAAGGACGACGAAAGCGGCCTGCCCTTCCACGTTCAGCAGGCCGACCAGATCAAGCTCTACCGCGAGGCTTGGAAAGAGGCAGGACACAAGCGTGAACCGCGGGTGTCGGTGAGCCGCAGTATCTTCGCTTTGGTGAACGATCTCGACCGTGCCTATTTCGGCAGCAGCGGCAAGGACGCCGACAAGATCGGCTTCATCGACGAGAAGACGCGCGCCATCTTCGGACGCAGCTATGCGGCCGAGCCCGACGTGCTCATCGAGGAATTGGCGAAAGATGAGGCGATCGCGGCAGCCGATACCCTGCTCCTGACCATACCGAACCAACTTGGCGTCGAATACAACGCCCATGTCATTGAATCCATTCTGACCCATGTCGCTCCGGCATTGGGGTGGCGATAAGGCGGCATGCAGATCACATAAACCGGCCTCGGCCGCCCGCGAAATTCGACTTTCGCGGGCGGTACTTTCAAACGCGCCCGCCGAAAGGCGGGCGCTTGCAGATCAGGCTATAGCATCCTGGCGCCGCAAGACGTGCAGTGCTGCCAGCACCAGCAATGCCGTGAGCGTGGAGAAGCCCGCCAAAGGCCATGCACTGTCGCCACCCAGTGCTGTCACCGCCAGCGTACCACCGATGCTGACGATCAGGCTCTGGATGCAGAAGTAGAACGCCACGGCCGATCCGGCGATATCGCCGAATTCCGCAAGCGCTCCGTTCGCCGTCACCGATGACGTGAAGACGATCCCAAGGGCCATGATCCACATCGGCAGCACGAAACTCGCGAAAGACGGCGAGCCGTAGACCTGACCAAGCGCGAGACCAGCCGCGCCGATAAGAAGCAGTGCCATGCCCCGTGCGACACAGCCCGCGACACCCCACCGCTCGACAAATGATCCGGCGAAGCGCGCCGCAGCGATCATCATGACTGCGACGGTTGCGAATGCCATGCTGAAGCCGAGTTCCGAATAGCCGGCCCGGCCGATCAGTACGCGCGGCGCAGTCGAGAAGAACACGAAGAATGTGCCCATGCCCGCGCTGAAGGCCAGCGTGTAGGTCCAGAACGGAAAGCTTATGAAGATCGGCCGGATGGAACGGCGTGGTCCTCTCGAACCTGCTGGCCGCGTCTCACGCCACCTTGCCGTGGCGTTGATCGTCGCGGCCAGGGCCAGAAGCGCCAGCACCATAAAGATCACACGCCATCCGAACCGATCGGCGATCATCGCGCCTGCTATTGGGCCAAGTGCCGGCACGAAGGACAGTATCGCGCCGAACGCGGCATAGATGACCGCCTGTTCCGGCCGGTTGCCGTAGACGTCCCGGACGGTTGCAAAGGTCGTAACCAGTGCCGCCGAGGCACCCATGGCCTGCAGCAGCCGGCAAAGGACGAAGGCGGTCGCCGTCGATGAGCCAGCCGCTCCGAGAGAGGCACCGGCGAACAGGATCGCCCCGGCAAGCAGCACGGGACGGCGACCGATGCGATCCGAAAGCGGACCGAACAGGACCTGCCCAAGACCAAGCATGATCATATAGAGGCTCAGTGTGAGCTGAATGACCGATGGCGTCGTGTTCAGAATGCCGGGCATCGCTGGAACGACGGGAAGGTAGATATCCATCGCCAGCGAGGCGAGAATGTCGAAAGGCGCCATCAGCAGCAATGCCGCCGGCAGCGAGTAGGCCCATGACGGGCGTATGTCAGACATGAGAAAATTCCGCTCGAAAGAGAAATCGGGCGGCGTCTGCCACTAGGGATCCGGTTGGAATGAGTTCGACAGCACGCCGCAACAACAGGAAGCTGTTGCGGCTTATCTATCTGCTGACTTTAAGGTCCCCATGCCAATAGCTCCGTGGTGAGATAGGTAGTGATGATCAGCCTTTAGCAGATGCCATCAAGTCGGACAATGATGTTGCGAGCCCTGCGCGGACTGCAACCTGCCCATATAGAGTGCGACAATCACGCAGCGAAAATGGACGGGAAATCTAATGATTTGTTAACCATGACCATGCCCTAACTGTTTGTAATTTCATTACTGGAGCAGGTTATGGTACGCGCATCGAAAATGGACGAGTTGAACGATCGGCTCGACTTTATTGGACTAGGGCAGGATGCCAGGCAGGCTTTGGCAGAGCTGCAGCCCACCATCGAATCTGCCGTCAAGGGCTCTCTCGATATCTTCTACGGGAAGATCACCAAACACCCCGAGATGTCGAAATTCTTCTCGTCGCAGCAGCACGTGGCGCATGCGAAATCTAAGCAGCAGGAACACTGGAAGACCATCGCATCGGGCAAGTATGGTCCCGATTATGTCGAAGCAGTCTCGGCCGTCGGCAGAACCCATGCGCGCCTGGGACTGGAACCGCGCTGGTATATCGGCGGCTACGCACTGATCCTTGAAGGCATGGTGCGCTCGATCGTCGCGCAGCAGCTCAAGGGCATCATGCAACGCAAGCACGAGCAGGCCCTGTCACGGCGGCTGTCGGCGATCGTCAAGGCGGCACTCCTCGACATGGACTACGGCATTTCTGTCTATCTGCAGGTGCTCGCCGATGAGCGCGACCGCGCAGAATCCGAACGGGCCGTCGCGCAACGGGAGCAGGAGCGAGCGCTTGATGCCCTTGGCCTCGCGCTGAACGGACTTGCGAGTGGCGACCTGACGGCTGAGATCACCGAAGCCCTTTCTGCCGAGTTCGAAGCTCTGAAAAGCAACTATAATGAATCTCTTTCATCTCTCGGAAGCGCGATGCAGCGCATCGAGGATTCGGTAACCCGCGTTCGCGAAGAAGCCGGGTCGATCTCATCGGCCGCCGACAACATGGTGCGACGCACGGAGCAGCAGGCTTCCGCACTGGAGGAAAGTGCTGCTGCAATCGACCAGATCACCACGATTTCCGAACAGACCGCCGAGCGGACGCGCGAGGTACAGGCGATCGTCAAGGAATCCGCCTCCGAAGCCGAACGCTCTCGCGAGGTCGTGCAGCAGGCCGTGTCCGCCATGGACGATATCGAGACCTCGTCGCGCAAGATGACCGACATCATCTCCGTCATCGACGATATTGCCTTCCAGACCAATCTTCTCGCGCTGAATGCCGGCGTCGAGGCGGCGAGAGCGGGCGAACAGGGCAAGGGCTTTGCCGTCGTGGCGCAGGAAGTCCGCGAGCTGGCACAGCGCTCGGCATCCGCGGCCAAGCAAATCAAGGATCTGATCGACAGGTCGTCGGATGACGTGCGCCGCGGCGTCGAGCTGGTCAACCGGACCGGCGAGGCACTGGCCTTGATCGGCAACCAGGTCGCTTCCATCGACCGGAATGTCGGTGCCATCGCCCGCTCGGCGCAGGAACAGGCCGCCGGCATCGGCGAAATCAACTCCGCCGTCCGCAACATGGATCAGATGACCCAGCAGAATGTCGCGCTGATGGAAGAGACGAATGCCTCGACGCGCCACCTCGCCGATATCAGCAATGAACTTGCCGGCCTGGTCGGCCGGTTCAAGACGGTGCGCTCGGGCACGAGAACCGGCGCGGTGAGATTGAAGCTCGCCAGCTAGCGCCGCCCCCGGCCTGACACAATGGTTCAACCGGCTCCAGGTATCTACCTGGGGTCGATTGAATTACGCGGCCTATGCCGGCATCTCCTCGATTTCGCCAATCAGCCACTGGCGAAACACCTTCATCGATGCCGTTTCCGCCCGCGATTTCAGCCGCGTCAGCCAATAGCTGCCGGTCGTCGCCGTAATCTGGAACGGCTGCATGATACGCCCAGCCTCGATGTCATGAGAGAACATCGCGACGGGCACAAGCGCGACGCCGACGCCGCGCGCAGCCGCCTCCACCAGCGTCAACGACGAATCGAACATCCAGCCGCGAAGATGCGGCGGCGGCAGGCCCGCCGCCCTGAACCAGAGCGACCATTCATCGATCCGGTAGGATCGGAGCAGCTCGACCTCGGCAAGATCGGTCGGTGTGCGCAAGCGCTCGCCAATATTCGGCGTACAGACCGGGGAGAGCGGCGCATCCATGAGATGGATCGCCTCGGTCCCATGCCATGCTCCGTCGCCGAAGCGCAGGAAGAAATCGAGCCCATCGAGCACCATGTCAGCACGATTGTTGTTGGTCTTCAGGCGCAGATCGACATGCGGATGCTGCGCTCTGAAGCGGCCGAGACGCGGCAACAGCCAGCCGATCGCGAAAGTGCCGACGACGCCGACCGTCAGGATCTCGGCAAAATTCCCCTCCTCCAGCTGGCTGAGCGTGGCGCTCATGCGCCGAAAGGCATCCGTCAATACCGGCAACAACGCATGGCCTTCATCGGTCAGGGCAAGCCCGCGCGGCAGGCGCTTGAAAAGGGGCACCCCAAGCACATCCTCCAGCGCCTTGACCTGATGGCTGATGGCCGTCTGCGTCACCCGAAGCTCGAGGCCCGCCCGCGTGAAGCTGCAATGCCGCGCCGAAGCTTCGAAAACACGGAGCGCGTTCAACGGCAGCTGTGAAATATCCATTTGTGTCCAAAGACCAAGTTTTTCTCATGTCTAAGCTCAGAATTGATCGTTTGTCTAGGGCAGGGAGCGGCGCCATAGTCCGGCTCGCAAGGTGATTTGCAAGGCGCCAATGACGTCCACGGAGCCTGAGACGCACCTCTTTGCTCAACATCAATCGAAGTGGAAACAAGATGACGATCTTATTGTCGCGCCGGCAAAGCCTTGCCGGCGGGTTGCTCGCTCTGCCCGTTCTGGCGGGGATAAGCGGTGTTGGACGCACCGCGGAGGATCATTCCGGCGAAGAGCGGCTTGCAGCGCTCGAGAGCAAGCATCCGGGCCGTATTTGTGTGAGTATTCTCGACATGGCGAGCGGCAGGCGCATCGAACACCGCGCCGGCGAACATATCTTGATGTGCAGCACCTTCAAGGCACTGGCGGCTGCCCTGGTGCTCGCCCGCGTTGACAAAGGCGAAGAGAAGCTCGACCGGCGCATTCGCTACTCGGAAGGCGATATCATCGGCGGCTCGCCAGCAACCAAATTGCGCGTTGGCGACGGCATGACGGTGGCAGAACTCTGTGCTGCGGCGGTCACGCTCAGCGACAATGCGGCTGCAAATCTCCTGCTTGCGAGCTTCGGCGGCCCCAAGGCGCTGACCGCGTTCTGCCGGAGCCTTGGCGACGATCTCACGCGCCTTGACCGCACAGAACCCACATTGAACTACCACGACACGCCGGACGACCAGCGCGACACGACGACGGCGGCCGCGATGCTGGAGAACCTTCGGCGGCTTCTGTTTACCGACGTGCTCACGGCCTCCTCGCGATCGCAGCTTGCCGCATGGCTGATCACCAACAAGACGGGGGACGCCCGCTTGCGCGCCGGCGTCCCGAAGGATTGGCTGGTCGGTGACAAAACCGGTACGAACGGTGACAAAGCCGGCAATGCCAACGACATTGCGGTGCTGTGGACGTCGAAGCGCGCGCCGATCATCGTGACGGCCTATTGCGAGATCCCCTCGATTTCAGCGGACGAACGCAACGCCGTAATTGCCGAGATAGGCCGGATCGCCGCGACGATCTGAGATCGCCCTTCATCCATCAGCATGAGGATATCATCTTGAATATACCTAACAATTCTCTGCAGAAGCTCGGCATCGTCGCAGGCTGCCTTTTCTATGGGATCGGCGCCCACGCCGAAGGCATCGATCAGAACCGCCTGGAGCGGGCCGTCAACGAGACCATTCGTCCGCTCATGAAGGATAACGACGTGCCGGGCATGGCAATCGCCGTCACCCTCAAGGGTAAGCGCTACATCTTCAACTACGGCGTCGCCTCGAAGGAGAGCGGCCAGAAGGTGACGAACGATACGATCTTCGAGCTCGGTTCCATCAGCAAGACGTTTGCGGCAACGCTTACCTCCTACGTCGAAGTCAGCGGGAAGCTGTCTTTCTCCGACAAGGCGACGAAATACATGCCGGAGCTGGCTGGTACGGCCTTCGACAGGATCAGCCTTCTCGATCTCGGCACATACACGACCGGCGGCCTGCCTCTGCAATTCCCGGAGAGCGTCAGCAATGATGGAATGATCGCCTATTATCGCAGCTGGCATCCGTCCTTTGCGCCCGGCACGTACCGGCAATATTCCAATCCCAGCATCGGGCTGTTCGGCTATCTGGCCGCACGGGCCATGGGCCAGCCGTTCGATACGCTGATGCAGGACAAGATCATCGCCGGCTTCGGGCTCAAGCATACCTATGTCCATGTTCCCGCCGCCGAGATGGGCAGCTATGCCTATGGCTACTCGAAAATGGGCAAGCCGGTTCGCGTCGGCCCCGGCGTTCTCGACACGCCCGCCTATGGCATCAAGACCACGGCATCCGATATGCTTGCCGTTCTCGAAGCCAATATGGATGGTTCGAAGCTCGACGAAACGTTTCAGCGGGCAGTCGAGGCGACGCATGCCGGCTATTACACCGTCGGCAACATGACGCAGGGGCTTGGCTGGGAAATCTATGCCTATCCGACAACGCTTGCCCGGTTGCTCGCCGGCAACTCATCCGACATGACGCGCCAACCGCACAAGGTCACCCGGCTCGACCCGCCGCAGCCGCTACGCAAGGACGTGCTGATCAACAAGACCGGCTCGACGAACGGCTTTGGCGCCTATGCGGCCTTCATTCCCGCCCGTCAGGTCGGCATTGTGCTCCTGGCAAACAGGAACTTTCCGATCCCGGCCCGCGTCTCCGCGGCCTACAAGATCCTGGCGGCAGTCGAGAGCCTGTCCGGATCGAACGCTGCACGATAGAGAGTGGCTTGAGGATTAGTCAGCTTCGACAAACGGCCGGCCTTCGGAAAAGATATCGAGGCCGGCCTCGCATTTTATGGATTGCCAGACGACCGTCGCGCGGCAACATCGGCTTGGGAGGCCTCTGCCCCGTTGAAGAATTCCTGCAGGAGGCGGGTAATGCGCTCTGGCGATGTACCCTTGGCATATTCTTCCTGCATCCGGCGTCTGACCAACATTTCTAAGACTGACATGTCTTTCACCTCATCTATCCGGCGCAAGGAAAATGTCGCTCTCAAAGGCATGGGAGGCAAGTTACAGTTTTTTCATGATTTTAGCGGCGCGGCGAGAACATCTTCGGCTTTGCCGTCATCGCATTCGGTCCGAAGCGGAGTTGACCGAAGCGTGACCAATCTGCCACTTGCCAAATCCCGGCGCATCGTAGAATTGAAAGCGGCCAATCGGTCGGTTGTTTGCGCTTCCTTAACTTCCGTGCTTTAGCGGGCCACACCCCGACCATTGGATGATGTCGCCTGCAAGGAATGAATAATGCCCATAAAGAAAAGCTCTGCCTCTGACGTTTTCCAGCGCAAGATTTCGGATTTTTGCGATATGCGGCTCAAGCCGCTGCTTCAGCCGCGTAGCTTCGAGAATATCAAAGGCTTCATGATCGGTCTGATCGTTTTCCAGTCGCGCCCTCCTCTTCGGGCAGGCCGCGTCGACTGGCAGGAGATCGCTTCCCTCTGCGGCATGGACGAGGAAATGAGCCCGGAACTGAAGCGCGCGGCCCAGCCCGGCTTCGATGCTATTCTTCGCTGGCTTGGGGCAGCGAAAACCAGCACGGCGCGTAAGCCGCCCGTCGCCTCTCCTGCCGCCCGGAAAACGCCGTTGCGGGTTCCCGCCAAGCCTATTTCCGCTCAGCCCGTGCGCCGCGCTTTGGCGTCTTGAACCGAACTGCGTACCGGCCGCCTATGGCCGGTACGCCACCAATCCGCGTCGCCCGATCTTAAAACCCCAAACAGCACAGACTATCAATCCAGTCGGCAAAGGGCCTGCTTCCAGCTCCCGCTAGGATGGTGCGTTACTTTCATCCGCGATCGGTTTCTGCTGCGGCGCGATCGCAGATCGACGCTTCGGGATATCGCCGAAAAGGCCGCCCGGCCGCACAAGCAGGATGATGCAGAGCATGACGCCGATCGCGACGATCTGAAGCGAGGCCGCACGGGCCTGCTGCTCCGGCGAAAAAAGCACGCTCGTTAGCGCTCCCGATCCAGCCCATATCCCCCAGACGAGAATGCTGCCGACAACGGCGCCCTTGTTGCTGCCTGAACCACCGACGATCAGCATGACCCATACCTGGAAGGTCAGGGTCGGGATATAATTGTCGGGTGCGATGAAGCCGATGAAATGCGTCTGCATGGCACCGGCAAGCCCCATGATCGCGCCTCCGACGGCAAAGGCCTGCACACGGTAGAAGCGCGCGCTCTTGCCGAGAGAAATGGCGGCACGCTCGTCCTCACGCAGCGCCTTGAGAACACGTCCCCAGGGGCTTTTTGCAAGATGCTCCAGCGCAAAATAAACGATCAGCAATGCGACGACCACGATGCCTAGATTGGCAAGATTGAAAAGAAGTGGCGTTTCGGCAAGGCTGGAAAATGGGCGCGGGATGAAGCCGATGCCAAAGGGGCCACCGGTGAGCTTCTGCGCATTCAGCGCCACGAGCTGGACGACAACCGCGACGCCGAAAGTGGTGATCGCCAGATAATCGGATTTCAGCCGGAGCGTCGCCACGCCGATGAGGGCGGCGGCAAGACCGGCGATAATCATTGCGCCGAGCCAGCCGACGAGGATCGGCAGATCGAACCCACCAAACCGCCCGGCCGTATCGGGCGTCGTCAGCAGGGCCGAGGTATAGGCGCCAATCGCTACGAAGCCGGCGAGCCCGACATTGAAGAGGCCGGTCAGGCCCCATTGCAGGTTCAGGCCGAGGGTGATGAAGGAGAAGATCAGCGCGGTGGTCAGGAAGAAAGCGCCATAGCCAATAATGTCCATCATCGCTCCCTCACTCCGAAAAGGCCGATCGGCCGGATGAACAGCACCGCCATCAGGATGATGAACGAGATGGCGGCACGCCACTCGGCACCGACAAGCTGAACCGCGGCCGCTTCGGCAAGGCCGATGATCAGGCCGCCGAGAACCGCGCCCGGCACGCTGCCGATACCGCCGAGAATGGCGGCGGCAAACATCGGCAGCAGCATGTCGAAGCCCATCAGCGGGCGAATCTGCACGAGAATGCCGATCATGACACCGGCGACGCAAGCCAGCCCGCCACCGATCAGCCATGTGACGCGCACGACTTTGGCGACATCGATGCCGACGACGCGGGCAAGCGCCGGATTTTGGCTCAGCGCCTGCATGGAGCGGCCCGTCTGCGTCCTCGTCATCAGCATATGCACGCCGAAGACCAAAAGTGCCGTGACGATCAAAAGGGCGATCTGATCGGGCGTGATGCGGATGCCGAAACCGACGGGCATGGCGATCTGGATGGCGCGGCTGAAATAGGTCGGGCGCGACGTGAAGAGAAATTCGAGCAGGCTGCGCAGCGCCATGGAAGCACCGAAGCTTGCCATGACGACGATGATCGACTGGCCCTTGGCCCTGAGCCTGGCAAACAGCACCTTGTCGAGCGCGAGGGCAAGGACGCCGGTAAAGCCCATCGCCAGGATCACTGCCACGATCAGCGGCCAGCCGAAGGAAAGCGGGCCGATGGGGGCGACCTTGCCGAAGATTGCCCCGATGGCACTGACGACGGCAAGCGTCGCATAAGTGCCCCAAGCCATGAAATCGCCATGGGCGAAGTTCGAGAACCGCAGGATCGAATAGGTGAGCGTGACACCAATGGCGCCTAGGCCGATCATCGAGCCCGTCAGCAAGCCGTCGACGATGAATTGCAGGTTCATGCCGCACCT
This sequence comes from Martinezella tropici, assembly GCF_003287875.1. Classification (GTDB taxonomy): domain Bacteria; phylum Pseudomonadota; class Alphaproteobacteria; order Rhizobiales; family Rhizobiaceae; genus Rhizobium; species Rhizobium tropici_C. The sequence goes on along the minus strand of NZ_QMKK01000054.1, from coordinate 508,744 downwards.
CCCTTTGTCGACGGTGCTGGTCGCTGCCCGAGATAGAGTTCGGCTACGACAGGATCGTTCCAAAGCTCAGAAGCCACGCCTTCATGCCTGTCCTTGCCCTCGACGAGGACATAGGCGCGATCGCCGATGGCCAGCGCCGCCCTGGCATTCTGCTCGACCAGCAGAATGGTGACGCCGGATTTGCGGATTTCGCTCAGCATGTCGAAGACCATCGAGACGAATTTCGGCGAGAGGCCCGCCGAGGGCTCATCGAGCACGAGAAGCTTCGGGTGAACGATAAGAGCACGCGCAACGGCCAGCATCTGCCGCTGCCCTCCGGAGAGATTGCCGGCCGCGATGCGGCGATGGCGGGCAAGATCCGGAAAGGTCGCGTACATTTCGTCGATACGAGCAGGCACGTCCTTCGGCTTCAGGATGCCGCCGGCGACCTTCAGATTGTCTTCGACGGACATCAGCGGAAAGACATTCTCCGTCTGCGGCACGAAGGCAAGACCGAGCCGCACCATCGTGTGCGCGGGCATACTCGTTATATCCCTGCCAACCAGTTCCACCGTGCCGCTTTCGACCGGAACGAGACCGGCAATCGCCTTGATGAAGCTCGATTTGCCGGCGCCATTGGGGCCGAGCACAACGACGATTTCCTTCTCCGCTACCGTAATCGAGGCGCCGCGCACGATCGGAACACCCGGCTCGTAACCGGCAACGAGATTGCGAACGCTCAAGACCGGTTCGCTCATGCCGCACCTCCCAGATAGGCCTCGATGACGCGCGGATCGCGGGCGACCTCTTCCGGCGTGCCCTCGCAAAGAAGCTGGCCGCTCGCCATCACAAGCACGCGGTGACACAGGCGGGTGACCATATCGATATTGTGTTCAATCAGAAGAAAGGTGACGCCGCGTTGATTGATATCGCGGATGCGGTTGATGATCGTTTCCAGAAGCGTCGCGTTGACGCCGGCCGCCGGTTCATCGAGCAGGATGAGGGCAGGATCGGCCATCATGACGCGAGCAAGCTCCAGAAGCTTGCGTTGACCGCCGGACAGAACGCGCGCCGGTTCATGCGCCAGACGCGTCAGGTGGACGAGGTCGAGCAGCTCCATCGCCTTGGCACGGGCAGCCTTCTCCTCAGCGGCAACCTTCCATGGCCGTAGGAAATTCGATAGCAGCCGCTCGCCCGCCTGATCCTGGGCGGCCAGCATCACGTTGTCGAGAAGCGTCAGATTGGGAAACGGTCGCGGGATCTGGAAGGTGCGTCCAAGACCACGTGCGATCCGCCGATGGGCCGCCTCGCCCGCGACTGCGGTGCCATCCAAGACGATTTCCCCGCTACTCGGCGCGACGCTGCCAGCCAGAAGGTCGAACATCGTCGTCTTGCCGGCGCCGTTCGGGCCGATCAGGCCGAGGATCTCGCCCTGGCGCACGTGAAAGGAAACGTCGTTGACGGCCACGAGACCGCCGAAACGCCGCACCACGTTTCTGGCTGTCAGAACGGGCCGGGCTTCCTCCCCATGCCGTTCAGTTGTCGTACTCATGAGATCCCTCTGGCCGGAAAACAATCGTTGCCGCTTCCCTGATTATTTGATTTGTGATCACACTTGCATTGATCACGCTAATCAGCTTTAATCCTCTTCGCAAGCCGAAAAAGGGATTTCGAATGCAAAAGGCCACCGCCGACAAGAGCGATCCGATTGCCGCACAGCTTGCGCCAGTGGGGCGAGAAACCGTTCAGGACCGGGTCTATCTGGAGCTGCGCCGCGCGCTGATCGGCGGGCTGTTCGAGCCGAGCCAGGTGCTGACGATCCGCGGCTTGGCCGACGCGCTGATGACCAGCACCATGCCTGTGCGCGAGGCGCTCGGTCGGCTCATTACCGAAAAGGCGTTAGAAGCCCTTCCCAATCGATCCGTTCGCGTGCCGCCGATCACGCTGGAGCGCATGGACGATCTTCTGCGCGCTCGCATCCTGATCGAAGGCGAGGCGATCGCGCTTGCCGCGACCCGCATGACGCCGCGGCAGATTACGACCATCGAGAGCATGCTCGGCGAATGGGATGAGATGCGCGCGCTGAAACACAAGAAGGACGTCGACCGCGAGGTGACGTTGAACCAGGCCTTTCACTTCGAGATCTATCGCGCCTGCGGTTCCGCCGTGCTGATCCCGATGATCGAAAGCCTTTGGTTGCAATCCGGCCCCTGTATCCGCGTCGCGATTTATGCCTTCTCGGATGCCGGTGAGGTCGATACCGCCCATTATCACCGCACAATCGTCAAGGCGATCGCCGCGCAAGACGCCAAGGGAGCCCGCGATGCACTGATCGCAGACATCAGCCGGCCGTTCACCTTCCTGCGCAGCAAACTGGAAGCCGAAGCCAAGAAGGGCCAATCCGTATGAGCCAACGCGCCATCAAGATCACCGAACCACGTTCCGGCCTCAGTGTATTGGCGCCTCTGCTGGAAGCCAAGGCGCCCGACAATGCCGCCTTTCTGTGGACCTATCTGAATGAGTCGCGCGTCGTCAGCGGTATTCATGCCATGTGGACCGGCCCGGAAATCTCCTGCCCGATCCCGCCGGCGCATCTGAAAGGTGCTTCCTATGCGAACGCCCTGCCCGCCGAGAACGCGACACTGACGCCGCAGCCAGGCGATATCGTGCTCAGCTACGTGCCGCCGCGTATGTGGGGCGGCAATCCAGATGCGATCTTCGATATCGGTCTGTTCTATGGTCAGGGCGCTCGCCTGCTCTTCCCGATCGGCTGGCTTGCCGGCAGCGTCGTCGCGCAAGTGCGCCCTGAAGAACGCGAACACTTCGCGGCGGCCTGCGGCGTCGTCCGCCGCAACGGCGCCTGTGACGTCACCTTCGAACGCGCGGAGATCTGAGATGGCGGCTGAAAGCGACGACAGTTTCGAGCTCTTCGATCTTAGAGTGGAAGCGGTCATTCCCGAGGGCAAACCGATCTATTGCGGCGCCAAGCCGGGCGACTATTTCGAACTCAAGGGCGAAATGCTGTCCCTCCCTGCGGGCCAGGGCTTTTCGATCTACTCCATTTCAGCCGTCCTGCCGCTGCTGGCGGCCAAGCAACGGCCAACTCACAAGAACGACTGGATGACCTCGGACGCAGAAATCGCCTGCCCCGACCCCAATTGCGCGAGCCGGCTGCGGATCGTCAGAACGGGCAAACGGCGGTTCAGCCATGCCGACACAACGGCCGTGCCGTTGCCCGAAGGAGAATGAATTGCATGACCGCCAAGACTTTTGAGCTCAGCCCCGGATACGAGATCTCCCGCGTCATCCGCGGCGGCTGGCAGCTTGCCGGCGGGCACGGCGCCATCGATCGCACCCAGGCGGTGACCGACCTGATCGCCGCCTTCGACGTCGGCATCCGCACCTATGACTGCGCCGACATCTATACGGGCGTCGAGGAGCTGATCGGCGAGGCGCGCGAACGGCTCCGCAACGAGCGCGGCACGGAAGCCTCAAGCGCGATGAAGGTCCACACGAAGCTGGTTCCTGATCTGGAAAAGCTCGCAACCATCAGCCGCGACTATATTCGCGGCATCGTCGACAAATCGCTTCGCAAACTGAAGACCGAACAGCTTGACCTGGTACAGTTTCACTGGTGGGACTACTCCCTGCCCGGCTATCTCGAAGCCCTGAGCTGGCTGGACGAGATGCGCCGTGAAGGCAAGGTGCGTAATGTCGGCACGACCAATTTCGATACACCTCATATTGCCGAGATTCTGAAAGCCGGCATTCCACTCGTCAGCCAGCAATTGCAATATTCCGTTCTCGACCAGCGGCCGTCGCTTAGCCTCGCCAAGCTGGCGGCGGAGAACGAGGTGAAGTTCCTCTGCTACGGCTCGGTGGCCGGCGGCTTCCTGAGCGATAAATGGCTGGGGCAGCCGGAACCGGACATGCCGCTCGAGAACCGCTCTCTCGTCAAATACAAGCTGATCATCGATGACTTTGGCGGCTGGGAGCTGTTTCAATCGCTGCTCGGCACGCTGAAAGCCATCGGTGATCGTCATGGCGTCGATATTGCCACGATCGCCAGCGTCTGGGTGCTGGAGCAGCCCCAGGTGGCCGCTGTCATCATCGGCGCCCGCAACCAGGCGCACGCGCTCGCCAACGCTAAGATCATGGATATTGCACTCTCGGACGAAGACCGCCGCCAGATCACCGACATCATCGCCCAAAGCCCCGGACTTGAAGGCGACGTCTATACGCTGGAGCGCGACCGCACCGGCAGGCACGGCTCTATCATGCATTACAACCTCAATGCGGGGAAGGTATGAGCCAGCAATCGCCTCTCTTCCGCAAAGCCAGCGCCGAAGTCATCGATTTCCATCGCTTCTTCGAAGCCTGGTACGATGCCGCGACTGCCGATCATACGGATTTCGGCCGCTGCGAACGCACCTTCGGCCAGGCCTTCCATATGATCCCGCCGACCGGCCGCATCTTCGACCGCGCTGAAACCATCGAGCTCATCCGGGCAAACCGGGCGACGTTTCAGGGCAATTTCACCATCGAGATTTCGGATATCCGCGCGAGCTACGAAACTACGGATACGATCGTCCTGACTTATGTCGAAGCGCAGACGCGGGCGGGCAAATATAGCCGGCGTCAGGCGAGCGCCCTTTTCACTGCAAGTTCATCGGCACCCAACGGCGTCGAATGGCAGCATCTGCATGAAACCTGGCTGCAGATGCCGGAGACCTGACAGGTTCTAAAAAACGGAAATGAAAATCGTTGACCGAACAAGGGGAACAAAGATGAAGAAGACGATATTTCAAATCACCACGGCTCTGGCCCTTCTCGCTGCCGCCGGCGCCGCCAATGCCGCGGACTGCAAAGTCACGGTCGGCCTCGTGATGGAACTGACCGGCCCGGCCGGCGAATATGGCCAGGCAGGCGCGAAGTCCGTCGAGATGGCCTTTCGCGACATCAATGCCGCTGGCGGCGCCCATGGCTGCGATCTGGTGACGGATACACGCGACAGCCAGAGCCAGGGCAATGTGGCAGTGGATGCTGCGACCCAGCTGGTGCAGGTCAAGAAGGTACCGGCGATTATCGGCGGCATTATTTCTTCGGTGACGATCCCGATCCTGACCTCGGTCACCGCGCCGGCCAAGATCGTGCAGGTATCGCCGGCAGCTTCCTCGCCGACGCTGACGGCGCTCGGCCGCGACGGCAAGACCAACGGTATATTCTTCCGCACCATCACCTCAGATTCGCTGCAGGGCATTGCCGCTGCCAAATATGCGATCGACAAGGGCTTCAAGAAGCTCGCGATCATCCACGTCAACAATGATTTCGGCGTGAACATGGTCGCCGAATTCTCGAAGGCCTATAAGGCGCTCGGCGGCACGATCGTCTCGACGACGCCCTACAATGAAAAGCAGTCGAGCTATGCTTCGGAAGTCACCGCCGGCATGGGCGGCGATCCGGACGGCCTCTACCTCGTCAGCACGCCGGTCGACGGCGCGACAATCGCCCGCACATGGATCTCGCAAGGCGGCCCGCAGAAGTTCCTGCTCAATGACGGCATGAACAGCCCGGACTTTATCGATTCCGTGGGCGCCGACTATCTGAAGGACGCCTTTGGCACCTCCTCCGGCACGACGCCGACGCCCTCGACCGACTATTTTAACAAGAACTACAAGGATTTCTCAGGGATCGAGCCGACTAATCCAGCCGCTGACCGAGCCTATGATGCGGGCGCGATCGTCGGTCTCGCGCTTGCTATCGCCGGCGACGACACCTCGAAGCTGAAGGATGCAATCTTCAAGGTCGTCGACTCCAAGGGCACGCCGATCTATGCCGGCAAGGAAGAGTTCGCCAAGGCGCTCGGCCTCATCAAGGAAGGCAAGCCGATCCGTTACGAAGGCATCATCGGCCCGGTCTCCTTCGATCAATATGGCGACATCACCGGCCCATTCCGTCTCTGGAAGATCGCCGACGGCAAGATCGTCACCGACGGCGAGCTGAAGATGGAAGACGTTTCGACCCTGAAGGATAAGATCAAGTAGGCGACACTCTACTTTGCAAAAAGGCGAGGTGCTCCCCATCGGCGCGCCTCGCTTGAAATCATCCTAGCGCAATCCTTTCAGCGGTTGATCTATGGTGACAGCTATCTGGCGTAGTTATTGAGAGATCCTCCGCTGATGCCCGGCAGTGCCCCTCGCCCCACCAATCCGACCCTGTGGACGCTGACAGCCGGCCCTGCCCCTGAACTTTCCCACGACCTGCCTTCCCGCTCAGACGTCGTCGTGATCGGCGGCGGCTTCACCGGCCTGACCGCAGCACTTCATCTTGCCCGCGCCGGCCGCTCCGTGACCGTTCTTGAGGCCGGGCGGCTGGGTGCGGGAGCCAGCGGCATGAATGCCGGCTTCGTCGTTCCCAATTTCGCCAAGGCCGATCCGGCGACCGTCCGTCAGAAGCTGCCGCGCGACAAGGCGGATGCGCTGTTGTCGCTCGTCGGTGCGGGCGCCGACGAGGTGTTTGCGACCATCGCGGAGGAGCAGATTTCATGCGATGCGGCGCAGACCGGTTGGCTGCAGCCCGCTTATGGCGACGACATGGCTGCGATCCTGCGCCAAAGGGCGAAGGACTGGACAGAGCTTGGTCGTCCAGTCGAATTTCTCAATGCCGGCGCCGTCCGGAACGAGACCGGTATGACTATCTATTCCGGAGGATTGATCGATCACTCCGGCGGCACCATCCACCCGCTAAATTATCTCTATGGGCTCGCAAGGGCGGCCATGCGGCGCGGCGCTATGATCCGCGAAAACAGCGTGGTCGAGCACGTCGAGCGACATGCCGGCACCTGGCACGTTAGCCTCGTGGACCATGAAATCGAAACGGAGGTCGTCATCCTCGCCACCAACGCCTTCACGAGCGGCATAGCTTCCCGCATGGGCCGAACGGGCGTGCCGTTAAAGGTGTATCAAGTGGCCACGAAGCCGATCGATGCCGAAACCGTTGCGCGGATCGCTCCCAATCGCCGGCCCGTCGGCGATACACGCTCCAACCTCTTCACCTACCGGCTCGATCGCGACAACAGGCTGATCAGCGGCGGCATGGCGATCAATCCGGTCGGTGCCTTCGAGCGCGTCGGTCGCGCCGTCGTCGACCGGCTCACATCCGAACTCCGCCTGCCGCATCATCCGGGTGTGGAGATCGTCTGGACCGGAACGGCGATCATGACGCCGGATTTCCTGCCGCGCCTCTATCGTTTCGGCGGCGGCTTCTTCGGAGGGATTGGCTGCAATGGTCGCGGCATCGCCATGACGGCGCAGCTTGGCCGGACACTGGCGAGACTGGCGCTCGGCGAAACGGCGGAATCCCTGCCGATTCCGCTGCAATCCAGCCACCCGCTGCCGTTCCACCGATTCACGCCCGCCGTCGCTTCGCTTGCTCTGGCGCATGCGCGCTTTGAAGACTGGCGCACCGGGCGTCGATAGCTTGGTGAGAACATCGCTGCTTATCAATGCCGAGACAGCTTCAGGCAGCAATTGACCATAAATTCTATAGAGAAAGGAATGAAGACGCGACCGCATCCGTAAAAACGAAATGGCTTTTCTCGAACGCCTGCTTTTAATGCGGCATCGTGGCGCCGGATGAAATCGGAGCCTGCCCATGAACGCGCAATTGCACCATATCAACGCCAAGCATCCCGAGGCGACCTTGCTGGAGACCGAGCAACAGGCGCTGGCCGTCGCGCAGGAGCTTGCCGCACGCTTTGCCGCCACCGCTTCGGAGCGCGATAGCGAAAGGCTGCTCCCGTTTGCGGAAATGGATGAGCTGGCTCTGTCCGGGCTGCTGGCGATCACCGTTCCCGAAGAATATGGCGGCCTGGATGTCTCGAATGCCACCCTGGCGGAGATCACCGCGATCCTGGCTGAGGCCGACGGCTCAATCGGGCAGATACCGCAGAATCATTTCTACATCCTCGAAGCCCTGCGCATCGACGGCTCGGAAGATCAGAAGCGCTATTTCTTCGGCCGCGCATTGGCCGGCGATCGTTTCGGCAACGCCCTTTCCGAACGCGGCACGAAGACGGTCGGGCACTATGATACCCGTATCACCCGCGACGGTCCCGGCTATCGTATCAACGGCCGCAAGTTCTATTCGACCGGCGTTCTCTTTGCCGATTGGGTCACCGTCTTCGCGCTGGATGAAGCCGACAAGCTGGTCATGGCCTTCGTTCCCAAGGGCACGGAAGGCATCGAGATCATCGATGACTGGGATGGCTTCGGGCAGCGCACGACCGGCAGCGGCACCACGGTCCTCAACAATGTCTATGTGAATGCCGATCACGTCGTCCCCCATCACAAGGGCTTCGAACGGCCGACGACGATCGGCTCGGTCGGTCAGATCATCCACGCCGGCGTCGATCTCGGCATTGCCCGAGCCGCATTTGCCGCAACGCTGGACTTCGTAAAAACCCGATCCCGCCCCTGGATGGATAGCGGCGTCGAGCGCGCGAGCGACGATCCGCTGACGATCGCCAAGGTCGGCCAGATCGCCATCCGGCTGGAAGCAGCGGCTGCGACTATCGAACGCGCCGGCCGCAAGGTCGATGCCGCACAGGTCGAGACGACCGAAAAAAGAGTAATTGAGGCAACGCTCGCCGTCGCTGCCGCCAAGGTGCTGACGACGGAAATCGCCATCGAAGCGACGAATACGCTGTTCGAGCTTGCCGGGACGGCATCGGTCAAGCTCGACCTCAATCTCGACCGGCACTGGCGCAATGCCCGTACGCATACGCTTCACGATCCGGTTCGCTGGAAATATCATGTCGTTGGCAACTACCATCTGAACGACGTCATTCCGCCGAAGAACGGCGCACTTTGATAAGAGCGCAAACAAAAGCCCCGTTGCCGACATTGGGCAACGGGGCTTTTCTGTCCGATGAGGTCTGATCAGCTGTAGAGGCTGACTTCGGGAATCCGGTCGTTCAGCACGAACTCGCCGACTTCCTTGGCCTTGTAGAAGACCGGATCGTGCAGCGTATGCGTCCGCACATTGCGCCAGAAGCGATCGAAGCGATATTTCTCTGCGGTCGAGCGCGCGCCGGTGAGTTCGAAGACGCGTGAGGTGATATCCAGCGAAACGTGCGTCGCATGCACCTTCGCCGCATAGGCCTCGGCTGCCGCCTCGCCGCGCTCGCGCGCCGTTGCCCTGCTTCCTCTCGCAAGAGCCTCCTGCACCGCTGCCGCGGCGCTATCGGCCAGCGCAACGGAAGCCTTCAAGGCCGCAGTGAACTCGCCGACACGCTCGAGAATATAGGGGTCGTCCGATGCACGCTCGACGCCGGAAGTAACCCAGGGCCGTGTCGTGGTGCGGACGTAGTCGATGGCCTCGCGCAACGCGCCCTCGGCCGTGCCAAGATAGAAGTTCACGAAAACAAGCTGAATGAACGGCGTGTTGAACGTCGCGAGCACCGGCGCCTCACCGCCAGTCGCCGCCGCCCTGTCCAGATCCTCCTCATAGACGGGGAAATCATGGAATTCGACGCTGCCGCTGTCGGAGAGGCGTTGGCCGAAATTGTCCCAGTCGTCATTGGCCTTGTAGCCCGGCCGGTTCGTCGGAACAGCAAAGCCGACGATCCTGTCGTCGAGCGCGGCATTGGCATTGATATAGTCGGACACGCGAGCGGCCGTCGAGAAGGATTTGCGGCCATTCAGGACATAACCGTTGCCGCGACGCGTCAGCACGAGGCCTGGATCGCGCGGATTGACGGCGGCGCCCCAATAGAGGCTGTTGGCAACCGTCTTGCTGCCGAATTCCTGCGCTCGTGTCTCGTCGAAGGCCCAATAGACATATTGGCTGTTGACATAGTGATAGCCGAGAAGCTGGCCGATGGAGCTTTCGCCGCGCGCAAGGATGCGCACCAGCCGCAATCCGTCCACCCAGTCGAGACCACCGCCGCCGATCTGCTGTGGGTGCAGGGCGTTCAGCAGCCCGGCATTCTTCAGTCTGACGATTTCGCCGTGAGGAGGCCGTCCCTCCCGGTCAAGTTCTGCAGCTCGCTTCGAAAGATCCGCGGCAATCTCTTCCGCTCTGGCAAAAAGGTCCTCTCGCGTGGCATTTCGATTGCCCGCAAAGACGACGTTGGACTGGCTCATGATATGAACTCCGGTTCAGTGACGTAATCCGGCGGGATCAAGGGACCCCGCCGAAAGATCGAAGTCGGCAGCTTAGAAAAGCTTGTCCGGTATCCAGCTTGCGGTCACTGCGTCGCTAGCGCTGAAGGCGGGAACTTTCTGTGCCAGTTCCTCGATCGTCTTGACGCTGGCCGCCCGCAGCCCTTCCTGCGTCAGCAGGGTCGGCTTGACGGTGATCTGATGCGGAACCTCCTGGCCTGCGACCTGCAAAGCCGCGGCACGGATGGAGACGGCGCCGACCACGGCCGGATTGGTTGCAACCGTCGCGACCCAGGGGCTGCCCGGCTCGGTGATCTCCTGAATGTCGGCTGTCGATACGTCGGCCGAGTAGATCTTCAGCTTGTCGGCAATCCCGAGATCGGTGGCGGCAAGCTTCACACCGCGCGCGAATTCGTCATAGGGAGCGAAGACGACCGATATATCGGGATTGGCCGTCAGCGCCGCCTTTGCCTGGTCCGCGGTCGACGTCGCCGTCGTATCGCTGACATTGCCGAAACGGGTCTTCTCGACGACCCCTGCATTCTGCTTCTTGAACGTGTCCCAGACCTCGTTGCGACGGTCGAGCGGCGCAAAGCCGGCTACATAGACATAACCTGCCTTGAAACTGTTCCCGTTGTCTTTGACGGCCTGCTTCAAAGCGAGATCGGCAAGCTCATGATCGCTCTGCTCGACCTGGGGGATCTTCGGATTGTTGAGATTGACGTCGAAAGCGACGACCTTGATGCCCTTGTCGAGCGCCTGCTGGACGACATCGCCAAGCGATTCCGGCAGGCCGTGATCGATGACGATGGCAGAGACGCCAAGATTGATTGCCTGGAGGATCTGTTCGCGCTGAGCTGCGGCATCCTGACGGCCGGGGAAGACGCGTAGATCGATATCGAGCGCCTTCGCCTGCGCTTCCGCACCGGCCTGATAAGCCTGAAAGAAATCGCCGGCGGATATGTAGCTGACCAAGGCGATCTTTACGCCCCCTTTATCAAAGGGCGCGGGAGCGCCATTCACACCGCCAGCCAGCGCAGTCTGCGCAAGAAGAAGAGGAGCAACGGCCGACAGGACAAGCCGTGTGAGAAATTTCATTGTCGCGACCCTCACGATCAATCGGAAGCGTCGTCTGACGGAATGATGACCCTGCGACGCGTGCAATTATTTAGCTATAAACTCTATGTTTTTAGTAGATTAAATTATCCGATTTTGCCCGCCTTCGGAGATTCTTTGTTCGCGACGGGAAGGCTTGGCGGCAAGGGCTTGCCCACGAGATCGCGCAATCTCGCAGATAGCCAGTTCGGGTGATGGCGATAGAGCAGCGTCCGAAAAGGCAGACCTTGACCTGTCAATCACTGCACGAGCCACGGAAACCCGATCTGTACATTAGAAGGCTGGATGACGGAAATTTCCCAGGCCGCTCCAGTTTTGGAAAAACGTTCCTCCCGCAAATCATTTAAATCTACCAATTTTATATTCTATTGGCATTTATGGATTGCTGGAGAGGATGCTTTCATGACCAAGGAACAGACGATCGGCCTCGGACGCCGGGATATTCTTAAACTGACGGCGGTTGCCGGAACGGCGCTCGCGGCCTCGAGCATTCTGTCCAAAACCGCGGCAGCTGCCGATGATGCATTGTCGTTGAAAGGCAAGCGGATCGCCATAAGCGCGACGGGAACCGACCACTATTTCGACCTGCAGGCCTACAACGCACAAATCGACGAAGTGAAGCGCCTGGGCGGCACGCCGATTGCCGTCGATGCCGGCCGCAATGACGGCAAGCTTGTCTCGCAGCTGCAGACGCTGATCGCCCAGAAGCCGGACGCGATCGTCCAGATCCTCGGCACGCTGAGCGTCATCGACCCCTGGCTGAAGAAGGCCCGCGACGCCGGCATTCCCGTTTTGACCGTCGATGTCGGCTCGACCAACTCGATCAACAACACCACCTCGGACAATTGGGGCATCGGCAAGGACCTGGCGCTGCAGCTCGTCTCCGACATTGGCGGCGAAGGCAATATCGTCGCCTTCAACGGCTTCTACGGCGTGACGCCCTGCGCGATCCGCTACGACCAGCTCGTCAACGTCGTCAAATACTTCCCGAAGGTGAAGATTATCCAGCCGGAGCTGCGTGACGTCATTCCGAATACGGTTCAGGACGCATTCACCCAGATCACAGCGATCCTCAATAAATATCCGGAAAAGGGGTCGATCAAAGCGATCTGGTCGGCTTGGGACATTCCGCAGCTTGGTGCCACGCAGGCTCTCGCCGCCGCCGGCCGCACGGAGATCCGCACCTACGGCGTCGACGGCAGCCCGGAAGTGCTGCAGCTCGTCGCCGATCCCAATTCACCGGCGGGCGCCGATGCTGCCCAGCAGCCGGCGGAGATCGGTCGTACGGCTATCCGCAATGTCGCCAAGCTGCTCTCGGGGCAGACGCTGCCGCGCGAAACCTACGTCCCTGCCCTGCTGGCAAACAAAAGCAATGTCGCCGACGTGATCAAGAAGCTCGGCATCGGCTGACCTGCAAACCGGCGATGCGGATCTCCCCGCATCGCTCCTCCAAAGGCGAAAGGCCTCTTTCATGACCGCAGCCGAGCATGCGACCACAGCAGACAACGAGTCGCACATCCTGCGCTTCGATGGCATCGTCAAACGCTTCGGCGGCGCGCAGGCGCTGGCCGGAGCGTCACTTGCCATCAGGCGCGGCACCGTCCACGGACTTGTCGGTCAGAACGGAGCGGGCAAATCCACTTTGATCAAGCTCCTTGCCGGTCTGCATACCCCGGACGAGGGACGGATCGAGATCGAGGGCCGGGCCTATGATCGCCTGACGCCGCATCTGTGCGAAGAGCTCGGCATTCATTTCATCCACCAGGATCGGCTGCTGGTCCCGACCTTCACCGTCGGAGAATCGCTTTTTCTCGGGCGAGAGACCCGCCTCGGCAAGACGCCTTTCCTCGACCGCAGCGCCATGCAGCGGCGGGCAGCAGAGCTCCTTGCCAATTATTTCGGCGTCGATCTGCCGAAGAACGCGCTCATCAGCGAGCTCTCGACGGCCGAACGCCAGATCGTGCAGATCACCCGCGCGCTGCTGCATAAACCGAAGATCCTTGTCTTCGACGAGCCGACCGCGGCGCTGGTGCGCCAGGAAGCGGAGATCCTGTTCCGCCTCATCCGTCGCCTGCGCGGTGAGGGCGTGACCATTGTCTATGTCTCGCATTATCTCAATGAAATCGAGGCCTTGTGCGACGATGTTACGGTTCTGCGCAATGGTATCGATGTAGCTTCTCTGAGGGCAAGCGAAATCTCGGCAGGTAAGATTGCCAACCTGATGGTCGAACGCGATATCGCCGACATGTTTCCCAAGCGGCAGGTCGAACTCGGCAAGGAAATCCTCAAGGTCAGGAATCTCTCGGCAGCCAGCCGTTTTCACGATGTCAGCTTCTCACTGCATCGCGGCGAGATCCTCGGTATTACGGGCTTTCTCGGCTCGGGGGCAAAGGATCTCGTTCGCACCCTGTTTGGCTTGCAGGCCGCAACAGATGGGACGATCGATGTCGATGCGCGTGGCCTGAAGCCGCGCAACCCGGTCGAAGCCGTCGATCACCAGATCGCCTTGGTACCGGAGGATAGGCGCGGCCACGGTGTAGGTCTGGAGCTCAGCGTCCGTGAAAACATCACCCTGTCGAGCCTGGGCCGCTATACGCGCTTCGGCTTTCTCAACAAAAAGCGAGAAAGCGCCGACACCGACGAGCTGATCAAGCGGCTGCAGATCAAGACGGCTGGACGCGAGGCATTGGTGCGGACGCTCTCGGGCGGCAATCAGCAGAAGGTGGCGATTGCCAAATGGCTGAGCCGCCGGTCGGATATCTACCTGCTCGACGAGCCGACCGCCGGCGTCGACATCGGCTCGAAGGTCGAAATCTATTCGCTGATCGGCGAACTTGCCGCCCGCGGTGCCGGTGTGATCGTGCTGTCTTCGGATCTTCAGGAGCTTGTCGGCATCACGGACAGGATCCTTGTGCTATTCCGCGGTCGCGTGACGCGTGAACTGATTTCCTCTCAGACCACAACGGACGAAGTTCTGTCGGCATCCACCGGTGCCTTGGAAGGATTGCGCCATGTCGGCTGATGTTCAATTTGCCTCGCTGCCTGAAACTTCGACGGCAAAAGCCTTACCGACCGGCGGCAGGCTTGCCGCTGCTGCCCTGCGGTTCGGTTCGCTGCTTGCCTTTGCAGCCATTCTGGTGATTTTCGCGCTGACGGCGCCCTATTTTCTGACGGTCGGCAATATCGGCAACGTGCTCGGACAATCGGCCATTTCGGGTGTTCTTGCCATCGGCCTCACGATCGTGTTGATTGCAGGCGGCTCCAATGTCGTCACCGGTGGCATAGACCTCTCGCTTGCCGCCAATATGGGGCTGAGCGCCGCGGTTTACGCAAGCCTCATCCAGCTCGGCTTCAGTGACCTGGTCGCCGCGGCGGGCGCGCTGGCGACCGGTCTGGCGATCGGCGCCGTCAATGCGCTGGCGATCGTCTTTGCCGGCATCGTACCATTGCTGGCGACCCTCGCCGTAATGAACGTGGTCGCCGGGCTGGAGCTGGTGCTGACGCAGAATACCGTGCTTCCCGCCTCGACTGACCTCCTTGCCCTTCTGTCATCGTCTGACGGCTTCGGCATTCCGATCCTCGCCTATGTGCTGATCGGCTTCACCATCATCGCCACGGCGATCGTTCAATTCACCCCACTCGGCCTCAGGCTCTATGCCGTCGGCGAGTTTCCGGAGGCCGCACGCGCCGCCGGATTGCCGTTGAGGAGCCTGGTCGCGGGCGCTTTCGTCGCCAGCGGGTTCTGCGGCGGCATCGCCGGCATCCTGTCGGTCGCCTATCTCAGCGGCAGCACCACCGGTTCGGGCGAAATGCTGCTTCCCGTCGTCGTAACGGCCTTGCTCGGCTCTGTCTTCTCGCGCCGGCTCGTACCGACCATCGGCGGCACGCTCATATCGACGCTGTTCGTCGGCTTTCTCATCAATGGCTTTCAGTTGCTCAACCTGCCAAGCACGCTGGTCAGCGGCGTTCAAGGTCTTCTGATCCTCATCGTGGTTTCTGCCACCACCCTGCTGCGCAAACGGGAGATCTGAGCCATGACCGCTGCCATCGCTCCGACACGATCATTCGCCGGCCTCGCCCGCTATGGACTCATTGTCGCCCTTGTCGTCGTCTTTTCCCTGTTTTCGATCGTGGCACCGACATTTCTCAGCATCGGCAATCTGCAGAGCATTCTCGTCAATAACTTCACGCTGCTGGCCATCGTCTCGATCGCCATGACCTTCGCCGTTGCCGCCGGCGGCATCGATCTCTCCGTCGGAACGGCGGTCGATTTCGCAAGCTTCGCCTTCGTCTCCGGTATTCTTGCAGGCCTGCCCGTGCCGCTGGCCGCCTTGGCGGGCCTTGGCGCCGGAGCCGTGGTCGGCAGCGTCAATGCGGCGCTGATCTCGGCGATCGGCGTCTCGCCATTCCTGGCAACACTCGGAACGCTGTTCATCGGCCGCAGCATTCAGCAATTGCTCACGGACGGTGGCAATCCGGTCTATCTGCCGCCTTCCGGCGTCCCCGCAGCGTTCCGCTTTATCGGTCATGGAACGATTGCCGGCCTGCCGGTCCCGCTTCTGATCGCCGCGGTCATCATCGCGGGCGCAGCACTGTTGTTCGGGCGCATGCGCTTCGGCCGAGTCGTGCTTGCGATCGGCATCCAACCGCGGACGGTGCGCTATTCCGGGATTGGACTGGCAAAGCATGTCGCCGTGACCTTCATTCTTGCAAGCACGATTGCCGCCTTTGCCGGGCTGATCCTGACGGCGACGGTCACCGTCTATATCCCCTCCTCCGGCAACGGCTTCATGCTGAACGCCATCGGCGCCACCTTCATCGGCACGACCTTTTCGCCACTCGGTCGGCCGAATGTCGCCGGCACCGTTCTTGGCGTTCTGCTGTTGAGCATCGTTGCCAACGGCCTGCTGCTGACGGGCCTGAACTTCTATTGGCAGCAGGTCGGCACCGGCCTTTTGATCTTCGCCGTGCTCGCCTTCAGCTTCGTCAACAAGAAAGCCGTCGGCGTCTGATCGCCGGCCCAACGATACAATCGCAGGAATAGCAAGATGACACGCGAAATCAGGCTCAATGCCTTCGACATGAACTGCGTCGGACACCAGTCACCGGGCCTATGGCGCCATCCGCGCGACAAATCCTGGACCTACAAGGACCTCGATTATTGGGTCCATCTGGCAAAGACGCTGGAGCGCGGCAAGTTCGACGGCCTGTTCATCGCCGACGTGCTTGGGGTCTATGACGTTCTGAACGGCAATGTCGATGCGGCCTTGCGCCATTCGGCACAGGTGCCGGTCAACGATCCGCTGCAGCTCATCCCGACCATGGCCTATGAAACGGAGCATCTCGGCTTCGGTCTGACGGCTTCGCTCTCTTTCGAGCATCCCTATACCTTCGCACGGCGCATCTCGACGCTCGATCATCTGACGAAAGGGCGCGTCGGCTGGAACATCGTCACCTCCTATTTGAACAGCGGCGCGCTCAACATCGGTCAATCGGCCCAGACACAACATGACGATCGTTATGCGTTGGCCGAGGAATATCTCGAAGTCTGCTACAAGCTTTGGGAGGGCAGCTGGGAAGACGACGCCGTCATCCGCGATCGCGAGAGCGGCATCTTTACGAGACCGGAAAAGGTGCATCCGATCCGCCATTCCGGCAAGCATTTCAGCGTACCCGGCATTCATCTCTGCGAACCGTCGCCGCAGCGCACGCCTGTGCTCTACCAGGCGGGCGCCTCCAGCCGCGGCAAGGATTTCGCCGGCGCGCATGCCGAATGCATTTTCGTCGCCGCACCGTCAAAAGCGGTCCTGAAACGCTATGTCGCCAATGTTCGCGAAGCCGCCGAGCGCATCGGCCGCAATCCCCGAGAAATCCTCTCCTTCAATCTTCAGACTGTGATTCTCGGTGAGACGGATGCCGAGGCGCAGCGCAAGTTCAACGAATACCGTCAATATGTTTCGCTCGAAGGCGCGCAGGCGCTGATCTCCGGCTGGACGGGCATCGATTTCGGCCAGTTCTCGCCCGACGAGGTGCTGCGCCATCGCCATACCAATGCGGTGCAATCTGCTGTCGAGACCTTCACCACCATCGACCCAGGCAAGGAATGGACGGTGCGCGAAATGGCGGATTGGGTCGGCATTGGCGGCTTCGGCCCGGTCTTTGTCGGCTCGCCACAGACGGTCGCGGACCTCATGCAGGAATGGATCGAGGATACCGACGTCGACGGCTTCAATCTTGCCTATGCCGTCACGCCCGAAAGCTTCGAAGATGCCGTCGATCTTCTGGTGCCGGAGCTGCAGAAGCGCGGCGTCTACAAGACCGAATATCGCGCGGGCACCCTGCGCGAGAAGCTCGGCGGCAGCGGCCCAAGACTCACGGCACCGCATCCGGCGGCCGGCTATCGCAATCTTGGGGAAGCTGCGGCCCTATCCAGACGCGCCGGATAGGCTTCAGGCAAGGGGCCGCCGCGATCTTCCGCAGCTGCCCCGGCTTGGACGGAGACGGCTCTTCTCAGCCGCCCCAGGTCTGATCGAGGACGCGAATCCAGTTCTGATGCGCGATCTTGGCGAGCGCCTGGTCGTCAAAGCCATGCGCGCGCAGGGCGTCGATCAGCTTCGGCAGCCCGCTCGCATCGCCTAGTGCTGCCGGTATGGTCGTACCATCGAAATCGGAACCGAGCGCGACGTGCTCTATGCCAATGCGCTCGGCAATGTAGGCGACGTGGCGAACGAGGATGTCGAGCGGCGTATCCATGTTCCTCGCGCCGTCATCGCGCAGGAAGAGCACGCCGAAATTGATGCCGACCAGGCCGCCCGTATCGCGGATCGCGTCGAGCTGCCTGTCGGTCAGATTGCGGCTGTGCGGGCTGATGGCATGCGCGTTGGAATGCGAGGCGACCAGCGGCGCATTCGACAATTTCGCGATATCCCAAAAACCCTGCTCGTTCATGTGCGATAGATCGATCATGATCCTGAGCTCGTTGCAGGCGCGGATCAGATCCTTGCCGGCATCGGTGAGGCCAGGGCCGATATCCGGCGTCGAGGGAAAGCGGAACGGCACGCCATGAGCAAAGACGTTCGAGCGGCTCCATACAGGCCCGAGCGTGCGTAGCCCGGCCTGATGCAGGACGTAAAGAGCATCGAGATCGGCCGCGACAGCCTCCGCGCCCTCGATGTGGAAAATCGCAGCGAATTGGCCCTCGGCAATGGAGCGCTTGATATCGGCGGCCGAACGGCAAACCTTTACCGCTCCCTTGGAGCGGGCCTCGATCGCTAGCAAAAGCCGCGCCATGGCCAGGGTCTCGTTCAGCGCGTCGGGCTGGGCAGGCGTGACAAAATCGGCGTTTTCGGGCTTCGGCTGATCCGGCGACGGAATGAATATGGCGCATAGCC
Organism: Martinezella tropici; assembly: GCF_003287875.1. Taxonomy (GTDB): domain Bacteria; phylum Pseudomonadota; class Alphaproteobacteria; order Rhizobiales; family Rhizobiaceae; genus Rhizobium; species Rhizobium tropici_C. The sequence continues at coordinate 490,095 of NZ_QMKK01000054.1, read as the reverse complement.
CGCCGGCGAGGCCACCGCGGCGCGCACGAGGCAGGTCGATATGCCCGGCAGCTTCGCCATTCAGGAAAGCGTCGACGGAATTCAAGCCGCCGCGGCGCAGCCGGAGCAGCACGTCGTTGTGGCCATCAAAGACGGGGATTATCGAGGATTCGGTCATGTCTCATTCCAAAACTGTGGTTGATATCTGCGTAGGAAAAATTGGCTGGATGGGCAAATGCAAACTACGCATGAAAAACGGAAGGGTTGCTCGCAAAGCGCGCCGGTGGGGAGTTCCGCAAAGATATGATGGAGACCGGACCATGCCAAGCCTCGTTATGTGCGGCATAAAGCTATTGCCGGAAGTCGGCAACGCCTTCAATCAAATACCGGGGCGACATTGGTCTGCAGCGCAGCCCAAAGTCCGTCCACTCTTGCAGATATCCGATCGGCCCGCCGTCCCGAAATCGCTCGGTATGTGCCAATACGACACGAATCCACACCACCTGGCGCCATAGTTCAGGGCAATTGCCACGCGAATATGAGGTTGATGACCCGCGGGACTTGCCTTTTCGAAATCGCGCTGCAAATGAAAGGGTTTGGCATCATCAGGTAGCTAAGGATACGGCAGGTGCAACATGTCGTTTCGCTGGAGAAAAGACAGCCCGAAGCAGGCTTTGAACCTTATTCCTGTTGAAACAGGCGACCATCTATCAGCCGGCATCGTGAGTGGCCGTTTGAAGGCGGTGCTCATGTTTTATCCCGACGGTATTCGAGGAGACCGGATTGTCTGATTTGCGGCGCGAAGAACAATCCGCATCTGCGTCCATCGAGGCGAAGGATCGATCGTGGCGCGAGGACAGAAGGCCCCAGCCGTCAGATCGGCGGCGCTTTCCGCGGCCGGAAAAGCCGGCGAGCGAGGAAGTGTTGCCACTGCCGGCTTTGCAGCCGCTGCGGTTTTCGACGCGCGAGCTCGAACCGGCGGCACAATTTGCCGCCTGGCAGACCTATATCGCACCCCTGGTTGACATCCGCCTGCCGGATAATGTCTCGCCGGAAACCGGTTTTCCCGCAGATCATGTGGCCTGGAATCTCGGTGGCATGCTCATCGTTCAGCAGGATACGCCTCCTCACAGCTACATGCGCTCGCAGGCGAAGGTAAAAGCCAACCTCATCGATCATTGGCATATTTCCGTCCTGAGCGATGGCCGGACATGGACGGAGGTCGACGGGCGTGTGCTGGAAGGCGAGCCGGGCAAGATAGAATTGCGCTCTCTCGGGCATCCTTTTCGGGGACGATCGACCGAAGCGAAAACCCTCTCGCTCTTTCTGCCGCGAGCATTGCTGTTCGAAGTTCCCGCCCCCGTCGAGATCGAAAACAACATCGCCCTTTCCGGGATCTTCACGGGCATGCTGATCGAATATCTCGACAGCGTCACGGACAATCTTCCTCGCTTTGCGGCGACCGACCTGCCGCATATCGTTCAGACGGTGCGCAACATGATCGTGGCGTCCGTTTCGACATCGGCGGCCCAATCGACAGGCGTCGAGCAACATAGCACTCTGGCAGTAACGGAGCGCGTGCGGCGGTTCGTCGAAAGCAATCTTGCTGCGGGCGACCTGACGGTGGAGCAGATATGCCGGCAGCTCGGCATATCCCGCACCAGGCTCTACCAAATCTTCGAGCAATATGGCGGCGTGCATCATTATATTCAGCGACGCCGTCTTCTGTCGGCCCATGCCGCGCTCAGCGATCCGGCGAACCGGGAGCAGATCCTCGATATTGCCTTTAGCGTCGGTTTTTCATCGGCAGCACATTTCAGCCGGGCATTCAGCAAGGAATTTGGCTACAGTCCTCGTGAAGCAAGAAATCTCACCATTCCACGCTATCTTGGACAAGTCGCTTCGCCGGCATCGCCTGACACCCATTCCTTCGAAGAATGGCTGAGGACCCTCGGCTACTATCACTAAAGACGATGGATTTTGACATCCCTTGAACGCGCGCAAAGCGGATTGCTTCGCGCGCCGGGCGATACGTTCGCCTCCGCGATCTCGGCGCTCGGCCGCCGGATCGCACTTCAGCAATTGCGAAAATGGACGCTGCTGCAAGTTTCAGGATGCACGGCTAACGACATGTCGCACGTAACCTATTAGAAAAGAAGCATAATAATCGTTTGGACACCAAGGCCCTGGTGAGTGGCGAATGTACCCTCCGTCCACCACGGCAAAGCTTTAGGGAACATAGCAATGGTATCGACCCGCCAGACAATGACCATCAGCAAGCCTCAACATCCTTCCACCGACGCCTATCGCGCCGTCGAACGTGAAGAGGTTCTGGAAGTAGCGTTTCGCGATTTCGTACAAATGGTGCTTGCTGCCGGCTGGAATGAACCGGAAGTCGCTTTGACCCTCGCCGACATCGCCGACGACTACGTCATGGCTCTCGCTGGTAGAGTTGCCGAAAAATAGTGTTGCGTACCCGTCCGTGCCCCGCAGGGGTGGGCACGGACGGCCAGCAGCAACTCTTCAGCATGCCGCCGGCGACACCGCTCACCAAGAAGGCGGCTCGCCGGCGGCACGAGTTCTACCCATCAATACGGCAGACATGCCTCCTTCATGCGGCGCCCTATCCAGGCGGGACTTGAAGAAAGCGAATAGTGATGAAAGTCAGGCAACATCTCTGGTTTCGGCGTGATATGGAATCGGCGATCGAGTTCTACGCGACGCTTATTCCGAATTCGGCAACCGGGTGGATCTCGAATATCCTGACCGATAATCCGAATGGTCCGGCCGGCAGCGTGAAATTCGCAGGCTTCACACTCGGCAACCGTTCCTTCATGGGCTTTGAGGCCGGGCCGCTCGATCGCTCGGAGCATTGCTCTTCCATCATCTTCGAATGCGAAACGAAGGCCGAAGCGGATCGTTTGCGCGCTGCTCTGGAAAAGGGCAGTTCGAAGGATAGTCACAGCCCGGTGGTAGATCCCTGGGGTGTATCCTGGCAGTTCATCGTGACGTCGCAAAGCGATGGCGTCGAAGCGGCAGTCATATCCGACAAGACCAGCGGCACTGTTCCCGCGAAAAAGAAATTCGCCGCCGCCTAAGGCTGCGCGACAAACGGCAACAAAGCTCTAAAGCGGCAACGGCGCATCCTTTTTTAGCCAGTCGAAAGGATGCGCGGCCGCGAAGGTAAGCGGAAGCCGATCCACACTCGGCTTCCGCTTGCGCTATATCGGCTATCAGTTGAGAGCCGGGCAGCCGCTCCGATTGGCGAAGACCATACGGTCCGGGCCGCCATCATTCCAGCCACGAACGACGATACGCCGGCCATTGCTGTCAATTGAATCGATGCGCCGGAAGCCTTCGGCACGGGCGGCTCGCATGAGCTCGCGCCGGCTGCAGCCGCGATCACGGTCCCAATCGCGATCCCGGTCGCGGTCCCATCCGCGCGGCGGGCGGTTCCAATCACGACCCTGGTCACGCTGCCAGGGCGGCGGCGCGTAGCCGTCATCGCCACCATAGTACTGCGCCGAGGCGGCAGAGGTCATCAGTTGCAACGCGGCCAGCCCGATCAGGGCGACGCGCGATACTCGTACGAAACGTTCCAACATTTCCCTTACCCCATTTTCTCTTATGGACGAGGCAGAGATACACCAGCTCGCCTGAACTCTGCCTGAACGCCGCCGGAGCGTGATCATAGCACAGGGTCGAACGTCAAGGGACTATCGACGGACCAGCCATTGACGGCCGCGCAGAGGCGCTCGCAATTTCCTCGACAGCCAGCAAAATTCCATGTCCTCGAGATTCATGCCAGCAGTCTGCAGCCAAACCGCGCCAATCTCGCGAAAACCGCTACCTATTTTCGCGTACCACGCGTCAGGACGTATGATCTCCATCCCGCCAATCGGTGATGGCAGAATGAACCGACTGGGACAGAAGCATTGCGGCGGCGAGACAATAAAGCAACACGATAATGGCCGTTTCTATGATCAGCGGCAGGAAAGCAAAATGGGCGCCTGGGCTGTCTTCCTCTTCAGGAAAAAGATCCGGCAGCCCAAGGCTCATGGCCACCAGCGGCGAGGCCAGGATCGCGACAAAGGCGGCTGCATGAAACCAGAGGCGTAGTCGAGGTAATTTTCCCGCCGCCCAGAAAGCCAAAAGCGGCGCGCCGATATTGCAGACCAAACCAAGCAAAACGGCAATCTCTGTTGGCAGGATCGAATCGTCGTACATGAATCCCCAATCCCCTGATGCTACCCAAATTAGTATCAAGCCTACGAAATGACAACTTGCTCACATGATGATGCGATCGCCAGAATTCGGGCTTTCAGCGCATCGCCGCGAATTTATGGAAAGCATCGGCACTCGGAAACCTCGCTGGATAGCAAACCCGATATCTGTCTAGCTGACGAGCTCGCTCCGCCCCTGTCCGAATGTTTCTGCACGATGGAATTTATGGGAAATCTTGTTGCTGAACGTAAGAGGCCGTGCTGCCCTCAATACCCGGCCTGATATCCCCGCTTCGTCATCCAGACGGAGATATCCTAGCGCTCGATGCCAGTGATCGTCGGTTTGAACGCGATGGTTTTCTCGCCGATATCGCCCTCGCCGGCGACAGCGTGGCGAACCAGCTGTGCGGCCATCTCGCCCATGGCGCGCCTTGGCGAGCGGGAGGTCGCGATCGGCGCCGGCAGGGAGCCGACCAGATCCAGCCCATTGAATCCGGCAATCAACACTTGGCCAGGAACCTCAATGCCGAGCTGCATACAGGCGAACAATCCGCCGCTCGCCATGTCGTCGTTCGAATAATAAATGCAATCGATATCGGGCGCAGCCGCGAGCATTGCCATCGTCAGCCGCTTTCCCAGTGCGATTGAGGAAAAGGCATCGTCAATCCGCTGCTCGATGAAATCGAGACCATGCGTACGCAATATGCGCTCGAAGCCGGCCTTGCGTTTGCCGGCACGCAGGTCCTTTTCCAGCGCGCTGCCGACATAGCCGAACCGCCAACGGCCGGCGGCAATGAGCGCTTCGGCCATGTCTTCGCCCGCCGCGCCATGCGACAGCCCGACATTGAAATCGATCGGCGCACCATCGAGATCCATGAGCTGGATGACCGGAATATTGGCGTGGCGGAGCAAGTCCACCGTTTCCTCGGGTTGATCCAGGCCGGTGACGATGATGGCACAGGGTTGCCAGGAGAGCATATCGCGGATGATGTCGCGCTCCTTTGCCATGTCATAATCGGATATGCCGAACACGGCCTGCATGCCGGAACCATCAAGCCCGGCGGAAATGCCGGCAAGAATCTCCGGGAAAACAATGTTCGACATGCTGGGAACGACAACAGCGACCAGATTGGTGCGCTGAGAAGATAGTGAGAGTGCCAGCCTGTTGCCCACATAGTTCATCCGCGTTGCCGCCTCGATCACCCTGTCGCGCGTCTCGCTGGAGACGTCGGCAACGCCGCGCAAAGCGCGCGACGCCGTCATCTTGCTGACGCCCGCTTCGGTCGCGACTTCTTCCAGAGTGGGTTTGCGCATCCCCAAGCAACCCTCGATGAACCATGCGGCTGGCACAATGCCGCTCTCCTTCATAGAATGTTTCGCCGAAAAGGCAAACATGAGCCTATTGACAATTCCTCGAGAAATGAGCCTATGTTACCGATACCGGTATCGGTAACATAGGCTGAAAATCGCAGAGGTAGCGCCGTGCAGAATACGAAGAAGGCCGCCGTTATCGGTCTGGGGTCCATGGGCTGGGGCGCCGCTTTGTCGCTTCTGAGAGCTGGCTTTAACGTGCGCGGCTGCGATCTTCGCAGCGAGGCTCTCGCCTGTTTTGCCGAGAACGGCGGCACACCCTGCACGACGCCGGCGTCGGCGGCGGAAGATGCCGACGTGATCCTCGTCTATGTCGTCAACAACAAGCAGACCGAGGACGTGCTTTTCGGGCAGAACGGTGCGCTGGAAACAGCGCGGCCGTCGACGGTGTTCCTGCTCTGCGCCACTATGGCCCCGAGCGCCACAATAGCCATTGCGGAAAGGCTGGAAGCGGCAGGCATGCTCGTCATCGACGCGCCCGTCTCCGGCGGTCACGTGCGCGCCCTTGCAGGCGAGATCACCGTCATGGCGTCCGGCATGCCCGAGGCCTTCGATCGCGCATCCGCGGTGCTCGATGCCATTTCGACCAAGGTGTTCCGGCTCGGCGATCGCCCAGGCGCCGGTTCGCAGGTCAAGATGATCAACCAGCTGCTGGCCGGCGTGCATATCGCCGCGACAGCCGAGGCCATGACGCTTGCCGCCAAGGCAGGTATCGATCTGAAAACGCTCTACGAGGTGATTCGTGTTTCCGCCGGCTCGTCCTGGATGTTCGAGAACCGCGGCGAGCACATCGTTTCAGGCGATTACACGCCGCGCTCGGCGGTCAATATCTTCGTCAAGGACCTCGGCATCGTCACTTCGGAGGCCGGCAAGGCCGGTGCCGTCACCCCGCTTGCAACAACGGCGCTCGATCTCTTCGTTGAAGCATCGCAAGCGGGTCTCGGTCTTGAAGATGACGCAGCCGTCGCAAAAATCCTGGCCGCCAAGAGCGGAGCCAGCCTGCCGGGCGTGAAAGGTTAGACCATGGCGCTCCTGCTTGGTTGCATCGCGGATGACTTTACCGGGGCGACCGACCTTGCCGCGCTGCTGGCGCGCAGCGGATTGCCCGTTTCGCTGCGGATCGGCATACCGCCGGAGAAGCGCGACCGGAACGAGACGGCTGCCTTCGAGGTCATCGCCCTGAAATGCCGGACATCGCCGGTCGCGATCGCCGTGAAGCAGGCTCGGCAAGCATTGGATTGGCTGAAGGAAGCGGGAGCAAACCGTTTCTTCTGGAAATATTGCTCGACATTCGACAGCACGGCCGAAGGCAATATCGGTCCGGTCGCTGAGATGCTGCTGGCGGAGACGAGTGCGACCCAGACAATCTATTGTCCTGCCTTTCCGGAAAATGGGCGTAGCGTCTTCATGGGCCATCTCTTCGTCGGCGAGCAGCCTCTGTCGGAAAGTCCGATGAAGGACCATCCGCTGACGCCGATGCGCGATTCAAGCCTCTTGCGGCTTCTGACGCCGCAGGTGAATGGCGCTGTCGGCCTTGCCAGCCGTAATATCGTCTCGAAGGGTGCAGCGGCGCTGAGAGCAAAGTTGGCGCAACTCGGCAGCGGCGGCATTCAACATGTGATCGTCGATGCCGTATCCGACGACGATCTCCGCACGATCGCGGCGGCATCCTTCGACATGCCGCTGCTGACGGGCGGCAGCGCAATTGCCGGCCAGCTTCCGCGATTCTACATGGAGCAGGGTCTCGTTGGCCTCTCCGAACATAGACAGGCGCCGCCGAAGGTCGCCGGCGGCTCGATCGTCCTATCCGGCAGCTGCTCCGCCATGACGCGGAAGCAGGTTGTCAATTACGCCGGCAAGGTCGCCAGCCTGCAGCTCGATCCGGTCGTGCTTGCAGAGGAAGGCGCCGGTACTGCGCTGGAATGGCTGCGTCAACAGTCCCCCGATGCGCCGAAACTCATTTACGCGACCGCCGAACCCGATGAGGTACGGCAGGCGCAGGAGCGGTTGGGGCGGGACAAGGCGGGCCAGGTCGTCGAGAACGCGCTTTCCGAGATCGCCCGCGCGGCGTTCGATGGCGGCACCCGCCGCTTCGTCGTTGCCGGCGGCGAGACCTCCGGCGCGATCACGCAGGCGCTCGGGGCGGCGCATTTGACTATCGGGCCGGAAATAGCACCCGGCGTGCCTTGGACTTTCACGACCCTTGGGGGCGAAACAGTCGCTCTAGCTCTAAAGTCCGGCAATTTCGGCGGGGAAACCTTCTTTACAGACGCTTTCGATGGATTGAGGGCGGCATGAGCGAGGAAGCCGCGCTGCGCGAACAGATCTGCATGATGGCCAAATCGCTTTACGATCGCGGCCTGACCGCCGGCTCCTCCGGCAATATTTCGGCGCGGCTCAGCGACGGACGGCTTTTGGTGACGCCGACGGGCAGCTCCTTCGGACGCCTCGATCCCGCCCGCCTCTCGCTCTTCGACGATGAAGGGCGCCTGATCGGCGGGGACAAGCCAACGAAGGAGATGCCGCTGCATGCCGCCTTCTATGAGACACGACCGAAAAAGACAGGCGCCGTCGTCCATCTTCATTCCAGCCACTCGGTGGCGCTTTCGATCCTGCCCGGCGTCGATGCCGACAACATGCTGCCGCCGTTGACCGCCTATTCGATCATGAAGCTCGGCAAGGTGAAGTTGTTGCCCTATTTCATGCCGGGCGATCCGGCGATGGGCGATGCCATTCGCGGCCTTGCCGGCAAGCGCAGCGCCGTGATGCTGGCAGCACACGGCCCTGTCGTTTCGGCCAAGGATCTGGAAGCCGCTATCTATGCGATCGAAGAACTGGAAGAGACGGCTAAGCTTGCCATCTTGACCCGTGGGGCTAATCCTTCGCTGCTGACGGATGCGCAAATCGCCGATCTCGTCCGCACTTATGATGTGGAATGGGACTGAACATGACACGCTTTTCCGCCAATCTGGGTTTCCTGTGGCAGGAGCTTTCCCTTCCCGACGGCATCCGCGCCGCCAAGGCCGCCGGCTTCGACGCCGTGGAATGCCACTACCCCTACGACACGCCCGCTGAAGCCGTGCGTCGGGCGTTGGAGGAAACCGGCCTCGCCATGCTCGGCCTCAATACTGCCCGCGGCAATGTCGCGGCCGGCGACAACGGACTTGCCGCCATCCCGGGACGCGAGGAAGAAGCCCGCCTGCTCATCGATCAGGCTATCGACTATGCAGACGCCATCGGGGCGCGAAATGTGCATGTGATGGCAGGCAAGACCGCCGGCGATGACGCACGGGCCACCTTCATTTCCAATCTGCGCTATGCCTGCGAACGCGCCAGCAAGATGGGAGCGACCATCCTGATCGAGCCGCTCAACTATCGCGATGCACCAGGCTACTTCCTCCAGACTGCCGATCAGGCGCTGGACATCATCGTTGAAGTGGGCGCTGATAATCTCAAACTGATGTTCGACTGCTATCACCTCCAGATCATGCAGGGCGATCTGACACATAGGCTGCAAGCGCATATGGGAGCAATCGGCCATATCCAGATCGCTGCTGTTCCGGACAGGCGCGAACCGGATCACGGAGAGATCGATTATCGTCACATTCTGCAGGTCCTGGAAATGCTTGGTTATGACAGGCCGATCGGCGCGGAATATCGGCCGGCAACCACGACGAATGCGGGGCTCACCTGGCTGCAGACTTACAGATGAAACGGCGGTTGGCGTCCCGGATGCGGCCGTCAAACTTATTCACTCGGGACTGATCCCGAAGACTGACACTCGTCTACTGGGAGGAAAATCCGATATGCATGTTTTGATCCTGGGTGCCGCGGGCATGGTCGGCCGCAAGCTTGTCAACCGCATCGCCGCCGAACCGACGATTCTCGGCAAGGCTATCGATCGCCTGACGCTGGTCGACGCTTTCCAGCCGCCGGTGCCGGAAGCGCTTCAATCCGTGTCCAAGGCTTTGACGATCGACCTTGCGACACCGGGTGTTACGGAAAAACTCATCGAAGACCGTCCGGATATGGTCTTCCATCTCGCCGCCATCGTCTCCGGCGAGGCCGAGGCCGACTTCGACAAGGGGTACTCCGTCAATCTCGATGGCACGCGAGCTCTCTTCGAAGCCATCCGCCAGCAAGGCCTGAAATCCGCCTATACGCCGCGCGTCATCTTCGCCTCTTCCATTGCGGTGTTCGGCACCCCCTTCCCCGAGGTTATCGGTGACGAATTCCTGACCGCACCGCTGACGAGCTACGGCACGCAGAAGGCGATCGCGGAACTCCTGCTTGCCGATTATTCGCGTCGCGGCATTTTCGATGGCATCGGCATCCGACTACCGACCATCTGCGTTCGCCCCGGCACTCCGAACAAGGCGGCCTCCGGCTTCTTTTCCAACATCCTGCGCGAGCCGCTGGTCGGCAAAGAGGCTGTTCTGCCCGTCAGCGATACGGTGCGCCACTGGTTCGCAAGCCCGCGGGCGGCGGTCGGTTTCTTTGTGCATGCGGCAACGCTCGATACGGCGAAGGTCGGGCCGCGGCGCAATCTTACCATGCCCGGGCTTTCTGCACTCGTTTCCGATGAGATCGATGCGCTGCGCCGTGTCGGCGGCGACAAGGCGGTTGCGCTGATCCGCCGTCAGCCTGATCCGGTGATCGAGCGCATCGTTTCCGGCTGGGCGACGCAGTTCGACGCCAAGCGCGCGAGCGACCTCGGCTTCAAGGCCGAACAGAGCTTCGACGAGATCCTGCAGGCACATATCGAAGACGAATTGGACGGGAGGGTCGCATGACGGAGGCGTCATCGAACGCACAAAGCGCAATCGCACTGGTGACCGGCGGCGGCACCGGCATTGGTCGCGCTATCGCCAAGGCACTCGGCTCGGCCGGCTTCAAGATCGTCATCTCGGGGCGTCGTGCGGACGTTCTCGAAAAATCCGCCCGCGAGCTCTCCAAGGAGACAGGGGCAGAATTTCTTGCGGTGGCGGCCGATGTCAGCGACCCCAATTCGGTCCGCAGCCTTTTCGACACCATTGCAGGTCGCTATGGCCGCCTCGACCTTCTGGTCAACAATGCGGGCACGGGCCTGCCGGCCGTGCCGATGGAGGAACTGAGTTTCGAGCAATGGAATGCTATTGTCGGCGCAAACCTGACCGGCGCGTTCCTCTGCACGCAGCAGGCTTTCCGTCTGATGAAAGCCCAGACGCCGCAAGGCGGTCGTATCATCAATAACGGCTCGATCTCGGCAACGACGCCACGGCCGCATTCCGCACCCTATACGGCCACGAAACACGCCATTACAGGCCTTACAAAATCGACGGCGCTCGACGGCCGTCCCTTCGATATCGCCTGCGGCCAGATCGATATCGGCAATGCCGCCACCGACATGACCGCACGGATGAGCGCCGGCGTCTTGCAGGCAAATGGGGAGACCGCGGCAGAGCCGACGATTTCGGCAGAGCATGTCGCCCGCGCCGTCGTCTACATGGCCACGCTGCCGCTCGATGCCAACGTTCTTTCCATGACCGTCATGGCAACGAAGATGCCGCTCGTCGGCAGGGGATAAAAGCAATCGGCAGCGTCGTGAGCACGGCGCTGCCGACATTACCAATTCGCGTATTGGCTAGATTGCCGGCCGTGCCGAAGGCTTGACCTGCCTTCGCTCGATCAGGCCGCCGACGCTGAAGATCAAAACTTCGATCTCGGTGTCGATCTTGTCGCCATCGAGCAGCCGCACGACATCGTCGATCCCGGAGACGGCTTGGCCGTCGATGGCAAGCAGGTAGTCACCCTCCTGCAAGCCGCCCTTTGCGGCCGGGCTATCCTTCTCGACACGACGCAGGCGCACGGCGGTCGAATGCGTGACGCCGGCTTCCAGCGCGATCCGCCGATGCAGTTCCACCGTGTCGGCGGCAATGCCGATATAGGCGCGCCGGACATGGCCGAAACGCAGGATCTCGGATACGACGTGCTTAGCCGTGTTTGAGGCGACCGAAAACGCGATGCTCTGCGCGCCCTGGATGACGGCGGTATTGACGCCGATAACCTCACCCGCCGACGAGACCAGCGGACCGCCGGAATTACCTGGGTTGAGGGCGGCATCGGTCTGGATGATGTCTTCCATCAGCCGACCGCTCGCCGCGCGCATGGAGCGGCCAAGCGCCGAGACGATGCCGGCCGTGACGGTCCATTCGAAACCGAGGGGATTGCCGATGGCGATCGCGATGTGACCGCGCTTCAGCGATTTGGAATCGCCAAGTCTCGCCCAGTTGCCTGGCCAGTCATTGGCGCGAATGAGCGCGAGGTCTGTATCCGGATCGCGCCCCAGCACCCTTCCCTCGACGGTTGCCCCTTCCGGGGTCTTGATACGTACGGCTTTGGCATCGTCGACGACATGATTATTGGTCACCACAAGGCCGTCAGGCGAAATGGCAAAACCGGAACCATGCCCGGCACGGCCGCCCAATCGCTCGATACGGCTGACGGCCGGACCGACGAGATCGACGGCGCTCGATACCGATTGAGAATAGGCATCCAGCAGCCCGGCATCGGATGACGGCTGAATGTCGCGATCAATAAAGCCCATGAAAACTCCCCCGACGCGGACGCGTCGCATAGAGGAACGGCAGCAACTGTTGGAAAGCAGGAGGCTGTCGGTTCGACAGATTGAAACAGTAGATACTGAAATGAGGAGAGATCACGCCAAGTTCAAGAGCCACATATGGACGTGTGTACTGAACCGCCTCTTATCTCATACGCCCTGAAACGGTCTGTTGGCGATGGTCGCTACTCGCCGTCCGCCATGTGTTCCGGCCGTTGGCTTTGGCTCGGTAGAGGGCACGGTCTGCTTCCTGAATGAGAACCTCTCCGTTCTCGCCGTTCTCCGGCGCTGCCGAAACGCCGATGCTGATACCGATATCGACGATGGCACCCTCGATGCGAAACGAGGATTTGAAGGCTGCAATGCAACCCTTCGCAACATCGGCGATATCACCCACATCCCCGGTCATCAGGATGGCAAACTCATCGCCGCCCAAGCGCGCGACCATGTGGCCTCTGGCTGCACCGCGCAGCCGCTCGGCCACCATCTTGAGAACCTCGTCGCCGGCCGCATGCCCGAAAGTGTCGTTGACCGGCTTGAACCCATCGAGATCAAGACAGAAAACGGCGACGCCCATTCCATTGTTCATCTTCAAGGCGTCATCGAGGGCCTTGTAGAAGCACATCCGGTTCGGCAATCCGGTGAGCATGTCGTGCCGTGCCAGGCGATTGGCTTCGGCCTCAGCGAGAATGCGATCGCTGACATCGGCAATGGTCAGGAGGAGGCGACGGTCCAGGCCTTCATGGAGCAGCCGAACGTAAACAAGCACGTGGCGTTCCGTCCCATCGGCCACTCTCTGGCGCCAGACGGTTCTCGCCTCGCAATCGCCTTCGAGTTCCAGAAGCCCATCTGCAAAGCGATCCGCCTCGCTCTCGACATGCATGTCGCACGCCCTCCGCGAGAGCAGCGTCGCTTTTGCGAAGCCATAGAAGTCGATCGCCGCCCGGTTGACCTGCAGGATCTGCAGACTGCTGCCATCGCACAGGAGCATCGGCATCGGATTGGCATCGAAAAGCTGGCGCAACCGCTCCTCACGTTGCTTCAACTCGCTGATGTCTATCCGCATGCCGATGGCCCCGCCGTCGGGCGTGCGCCGATCATCATGCCGAAGCCATCGCCCATCCTTGAGCTGCTGCTCCTCCTGCGAAACCGGCTGGCGAAATTTTCGCATGCGCTGCTTCAGCCACATATCCCTGTCTTCGACGACTTCGGGCATGCGGCCGCTGGCAAGGCTGATCTTCAGAATATCTTCGAAAGCGATGCCCGGCTTGAGGTGATCGGCGATATCCGGATAAAGCTCGGCATATTTCTCGTTCCAGAGAACGTAGCGATCATTCGCATCGAAGACGCACACGGCTTCCGGCAGCATCTCGATCACATATCGAAGGCGCAGATTGGCCTCTCTCGCCGCCACCGCGGCATGGCGGTCTTCACTCTCCGGTTCGATCAGAACCGCCGTCAATCTTCCTGACGCCGAGGACCACGTCATGACGCCGACCCGGCAGTCCCGTCGATGACCGGCGCCTGTCACGAGCAGTGGCTGCGAGGCAGTGGCAGGCAGCGGCCAGTCCGGTATCAAATTCGAGACCGATAGCTCGTGGGACGCATCTGAAAGGACAAAGAGTTCCCGGGCTCCCGCATTGGCGAAGACGATCGTGCCGACGGCGTCGAGCACAAGTGCCGCCATCGGACACGCTTCCAGGAATGCAACGATTTCCGCGTCCAGCATCTTCTCCCAGAGGGTCTTCAAATTTATCCCCAGGCCCGATTATAACGCCGGATGGTAAAGGAATGCCGTAGACCATGGCAAGACGCACAGCGCGTCTAGAATCGGAGCGCCATCCGCGGCGATCGAGATCAGTCCTTGTCGTCCATCAACAGCCGAGCAAGTTCGCGCTCCTGCATCTCGATGGCCTGCGTGATGAACCGCAGGACCACCTGCTTTTCCGCGGCGGAAAACTGCTTCAGCATCCGCATGCCGGCCTCCTGGATCGGGCCATAGCCCTCCTTCCCCAGCCTGATTGCTTTCTCGGAAGGGGCGACCAGCACACGACGTCGATCGTTCGGATCGGGAATGCGATGGACAAGGTCGCGTGCCGAAAGGCGGTCGATCAGCGCCGTCACCGATGGCGGCGCAAGGCCGATGGCCTTGGCGACGGCGTTTGCGGGTTGCGGTGCGCGCATGATCGCGCTGAGACAGCGTCGCTCGGCGCTGTTGAGCCCATGCAACTTGCCGAAGGCCTCGTCAAAGCTTTCAGTCGCCTCCTGCCAGCGCATGCAGGCAAACCCGATGGCTTCGGCGAGATGCTGCTCGTCTTCATTTGATTTTTGTTCTATCATCAAATAATTCATTTATCAAACTATTAGAAGCGAGAACCAATGTGCCCCATCGGCGAGCATGCCGCAACTGGCAATCAGGCAATGCATCCGGAAACGTTGATTGGCATATGCGGCGCCGGCGTTGGCGGGCTGGTGCTTGCACTCCGGCTGGCAAAGCTAGGCTTTCGTCCGATATTGTTCGAAGCCCGCTCAAAGGAAGCCGCCTTGTCGGAAGGAGAATTTCTGACGCTCGCCCCGAACGGACTGAACGGGCTTCGGGCGGTGGGCTGCTACGAGGAGGTATTGCGCCACGGATTGGAGACCTGCGCCATCGAGCTTTGCAATGCGCGAGGCAAACGGCTCGCGCTCGTGGATCAAAACGATCACCTTGCAACCTTCGGCGCGCCCGCCGTGACGATCAGGCGCGGCGCTCTGGCGAATATTCTGATCGAGAAGTGCCTGGCGGATGGCATCATCGTGCAGTTTGGCCGTCGCGTGACCAGGGTCAACAATCACGCGCATGCCGTGACTCTCGCCTTCTCCGAAAGTAACGCTATCGCCGTCGATCTGCTGGTGGCCTGCGACGGATTGCGATCCTCCGTCCGCGCGCAAATATTCCCAGATTACCCCCTGCCGCAGTTTACGGGGCTGATCGGCACCGGAGGGATCGTCGACGCGGATGTACCGGATACGGATGGCATAATGCGTATGACCTTCGGAGAGAAGGCCTTCTTCGGCTATATCAAGACGGCGTCCCATCCGGTTTACTGGTTCGATTCCTTCCCCGCCGACGCGTCCGATGCACTACGCACATTGGAGCCAGAGGCGCTGGCTGCCCATGTTCGCCAGATGCATGCGGACGATCCGGAACCCACCATGTCGATCCTGCGTGCGGTCGGCGGGATCGGGCGCAGCTATCCCATCTTCGATATGCCGCAGCTTCCTGTCTGGTCCAACGGGCGCGTGGCGCTGCTCGGCGATGCTGCCCATGCGATCGGCCCGCATGCCGGCCAAGGCGCATCGATGGCTATAGAAGATGCCCTTGTCCTGTCCGCCTGCCTCGCCGATACACTCGACTACGGCGCTGCCTTCGCCCGCTATGAAGACCTGCGGCGCCCACGCATTGCCCGCGTGGTGAAACTTACTCGGCGAAATGCCTCGCGGAAGCGAAAAACCAACCGGTTTAGCCTGTTTCTGAGGGATCTGCTTCTGCCTCTCTTTATTCCGATCAGCGTCAGGGCTGGCCGCAAATTGTTTGCGTATCGAGCCGATCTCGCCCCGCTGGGCGTAAGTCATTCCATAGATCGAAAGAACGCCGCCTGAAGCCTCCAAACTTATTTTCGCGGCCAGGCCAGCCTGCTCCAATTCGCGATGTAGAACACCACGGCGATGAACATTCCGGATCCGATCAGATCGAGCCGGTGGCGGCCGAAGAGGAACAGGCCGAGAAGAGCCAGTCCAAGCGAAGATGCGATGAGGAAAAGAGACGGGATCACGCTTATGATGCGCGTTCCCGCCTCGCCTTCGGCCTCGATGCCATCACCGATAATGTGGCCGCTGGAAGCGGGCGATCTGCTGCCAAGCATGACGGTGACCTGCCCTCTCCTGGTGCCGATCCTGCCTCTGGTTTTCCGCCCCGACGTCAGAAGCACGAGCATCATCGACATGACCATGCTGCCGAATGCCCAGGAAAAAACCGTACATGCCGCCATAGCGGTCGGGTTCGCATAGGTCCGGTAGAGGTGGACCGCCAAGGCTCCCATCCCGATAGTGACGGCAAGAAACACGGAGCCGACGATCAGGAATGTGATCCTGCCGGATAGTTGCGTTTCGCCCGCCATATGACCTCCCTGTCGATCTCATGCCCAGAGGGTTGAAACTAGAAGGATGCCTGCGATCGTCAAACGCCGGCGCAGTATCTGTTGAATTTGCCTGAGGCGCAGGCAGAGCCTTTACGAAGCCGCTCCCGGGCATAATTAGCTGAAATATCGAAGAATGGAGGTGCCCATGAGGACTTCGATATCCGCATCAGCGATGGTCGTCGTCATGCTGTTTGCACTGCCCGTCGAAGCGGCCGGCATCGATTGCGCCAAGCCTGCCTCGACGAGCGATCATATGATTTGCCAGGATAAATCGCTGCTTTCACGGGATAACATGATGGGCGCGCTGTATGCTTCCGCCCTGAAGCAGGACGATAGAGGTAAGATCCGGGAACGGCAGCGGCGCTGGATTACGAAAGTGCAGTCCTGCGGCGATGCGGCTTGCATCCGGCAGGCCTATGATGACCAGATCGGCTCCCTCCTGATGACCAAGGGCGGGCGAAGCGCATCGATGGATTTCCAGTCGAACAACACTGACGGCAATGAGAGCCATCTTTCGATTTTCGGACCGGTCGACGGCCTTATCGCAATTTCGATCTCATCGACCTCTGTCGGCCCGGGTGGTGCCGAAGCGGGCGATGTCAATGCCGATGGCATGGACGGCGTTGTTCCGCTGGTAAAGGAACATACCCAGCTTTCCAGAGACGCCTGCAAGGTCGATTTTGAGCGCCTCAACGCAAAGACCTGGCGCGTGTCACAGACAGGTGTCTGCAATCTTGCCGAGGGCGTGACCTTGCAGGGAACCTATCGCAAACAATGAGATGATCTGGTTCGCAGGCAGGCATTGCAATCCCCGCCTGCGGTGATGTGCGACGCCACAGAGGGGCGTTTCCAACGCTTTTCCGCCGACCAAGGGCTGCCGCCCCGCTTTGACAGGCGCACAGTCGCCAGGCAGAAACGCGCGGCCACTTGAAGAGCTCGACAAAAGAATGGAAAATACCTGCTGGGGCAGACACCGGCAAAATCGGCCATTTCCCCGTCACGCCAACGGCGGCTCGTGACAAGCAACAACGCCAACCGAACGCCGATACAGAAAATCCCCATCCACTCATGAAGATAATTTCAGGCACGAATCTCGAACAGGCCAAATCGCATAACCGGCGTGTCGTGATCGAGGCCATTCGCACCAACGGACCGATGTCGCGCGCTGCGATTGCGCGCATGACAGCACTGACCACGCAGACGGTTTCGAATATTGTGGAGGAACTCGCGCGCTCGCACCTGCTGATCCCCATGGAGGCACAGAGGATCGCCCGCGGCCAGCCGATCATTCCCTACACCATCAATCCCATGGGAGCCTATTCCATTGGCCTCGAGCTCGGCCGCCAGCGCGCGGCCGGCGTGCTCACGGATCTTTCCGGCACGGTTTGTGCCCGTATTGACCGCCACGTCGACAGGCCAGGACCGAAGGAGGCAATGCCGATCTTTGCCGAGATCGTCAGAGAATTGCAGGAGGCCTTTTCCTTCGATCGTGCGCGGCTGCTTGGCGCCGGCATCGCCCTGCCGGGGCGCTATGCCGATGGCGGCGTCACATCGCTGAGCCCGCTCAACCTGCCCGGCTGGCAGGATTTCCCGGTTGCCCGCGAGCTGGAACGGCTCATCGAGCTGCCCGTCCTCGTCGAAAACGACGCGACGGCGGCGGCGATCGGCGAGCGGCTCTATGGCGTCGCCCGCGGCCTTGGGAGTTTCGTCTATCTTTTTCTGGCGGGTGACGGGGGTATCGGCGCCGGCATGTTCCTCGATGGCCACCTCTACAAAGGCAGCCGCGCCAACGCCGGCGAAATCGGCCATATCATCGTCGAGCCGCATGGCAGGCTTTGCACCTGCGGCAAGCGCGGCTGTCTCGATCGCTATGTCTCGCCATCTGTCGCTTACGAGTGTCTGGGCATCCAGAATGCACAGGAGTTGGACCCCGACGATCTAGATGCGCTGATCGCGGCAAACGGCCATGGCCTAAAGGCATGGCTGGAACAGGCGGTACAGCCGCTGCGCCAGACGATCGACTTTCTTGAGTTGGCCTTCGATCCGCAGACGATTGTGCTTGGCGGCAGTGCACCAACATCCCTGATGACGGGGCTGGCCGAAAGCGTCGAACCTCTCCACACCCCGGTCAACCCAACCGAAGAGCGCAGCATTCCGCGGTTGATGATCGGCGCCACCGGCAAGGATACCGCCATTCTCGGTGCAGCGGCCCTGCCGATCTTCTCCGAGACCAATCCGCAGTTCGATGTCCTTCAGAAGCCACTGACGCACCGCGCCGTCATAGGTTAGGCAAACGATTCGACTTATATCCAGTCAACCTTGCTCAGGCGCGACCCGCCGGGGCCGCGCCTGAGGGCCATGCATCAAGCTGTCAAAATTGATGCAGGCCGTAAAGCAGGGGCATGGTGCCGGCCAGCGCCTTGAACCGCTCCCAGGATTTGGCCGAGGGCTTCGTCCAGCCGGTTTCCGCCAGCGCCGACAGGCGCGGAAAGACGAGCCGGTCGAAGACAGCGCGGTCGGTCATCGGTTCCGACCAGATGCAGGCCTGGATGCCGCGAAGCTTCTCCTTCTGCGCATCCGTCCAACCACCAACGGGATCAAAGGTGTAGATCTTCTCCGCATCGGAATATCCGGCCCAGCTGCCGCCCGGCTCGTCCCAATCGGGACGCATCGCCATGTCGAGATAGTAGACCTGGCCCGGGCAGACGACGATCTCATAACCGCGCCCCGCAAGCTCGGCCGCCACCTCGACGTTACGCCAGCTGCAGAGATAGCTCTTGTCCTTGTCGATCCTATCGCCATGCGCCGCCTCCTCCCAGCCGCCGGTCACGCAGCCTTTCGAGGCAAGGAATGCCTGGACGCGCTCCAGGAACTCCGCCTGCAGGATGGCAGCACCGGAGCCGTGAATATCGTCGGCGCCATGGGTGTTGGTGATGACGTTCAGACGCTTGGCATGGGCGTCCGCAACGTCGGCGCCGGCAAGTTCGCGCAGACGGGCAAGCGCCTCCGGCGACCCGGACCAGGCCCCGAGCGGCACTTCATCGGCGCCGATATGGATCGTCTTGAACGGGAAGAGCTCGATCAGTTCGGAAAGGATGGTCTCGATGACCTCGTAGGTCTTCTCGCGCGCCGGATTGATGCAATTATCCGGGAAGCCCTGCACCGAATAATAGCTGCCGGCCTCGTTCGGATCGCGAAGCTCGGGGATCGCCTGCTGCATCGCATAGCAATGACCGGGCATGTCGATCTCGGGCAGGATCTCGATACCGAAACCCTTGGCGTAAGCGACGATCTCGCGCACCGCCGCCTTGGTATAATAGCCGCCGGTGCGGGCCGGGCTGGAGCCGAGCAGCGGCGGCAACGGCAATCCGTGGCCCCGCCATGCACCGATCTCCGTCAATGCCGGATAGGCATCGATCTCGACGCGCCAGGATTCGTCGTCCGACAGGTGCCAGTGGAAACGATTGAGCTTGTTCCAGGCAAGAACCGCCATCAGCTTCTTGATTTCGGCGGTCGCGTAGAACTGGCGGGAGACGTCAAGATGCAGGCCACGCCAGCTCATGGATGGCTCGTCGACGATCTCGCCAGCCGCCGGGAAGTGGAAAGCCTGCGGATGCAGGCGCGCGCCGCGCCAGATCTGGCCGATGGTCACGAGGCCATAGACGAAGCCGGTCTGGGTGCTCGCCGCGACAGTGACGGTCTCAGGCGAAAACTCCAGCCTATAGGCCTCAGGCCCAAGATCTTCCGTTTGACGCAGCACCACCGTGGTGCCGCCTTCCGCCTCGGGGCGGATGAGGCCTTCAGCTGCGAAGAGATGCTCGACCAGAGCCGTGAAGCTTGCAGCCGCCGCCTGCGCTGCCGACGTATCGGCTTTGAGCGCAAAGCCTGCCGGCAGCGGACGGCGGGAGGAAACGGCTACACGGTTCGGCCAGGGAATGATCGCCAGCGGAACGGGAGGATTGGCTGGAACGGGATAGATTTCGGCACCGCGCTTCAGCGGCGCATTGCTCGACGATGTGCGCGTCGGCTCGGCGGCGAGCGATACCGCCGTGCCATCCGGCAGTGCAAGATAGGCGCTGGTCGCACCGTCAGTCCAATGGCGGAACGGCCAGCTGAGCGCGTGCACCATGATGGTCCATGTCTCGCCACCGGCCAGCACAAAGCCTTCCGGCGGCTGGAATTCGGTGAAATTGGACAGCCGTTTCGTGACCGTCGCACCTTCGACGACGCCGGCCGGATCGACGCGGCCAGGGCCGCTGACGCAGAGCGAAAAGCCGGAAAGCGGCTCTAACGACAGGTTCTTCAGCCGCAGGACATAGGAGAATTCCTTGTCGTCTGTCGGCGGGTTCCAGGTTGTTTCAAGCCGCAGAGCCAGGGATCGCGGTGTGGACATGAGTATTCTCTCTTCCTGAAGGATCGTTCAAAGCTTGAGCATGCCGGCATAAATGCCGGGTGCGGAATTGGGGATCTGGATGGCGCCGACCGTCTTCTCATAGAATTCCGATGGGCCGACATCGCCGATGACCGTATAGGCATAGCCCATCGCCTTCTGGTCGTTGAGGCAGGCAAACAGCAGCGCCCGACCAATGCCGAGGCCGCGCACGCTTTCGTCGACGCCGGTCGGACCGAAGAAGCCGCGCGCCGTCGCTTCGTGGCAGGCAAAGCCGACAAGCTCGCGATTACGGGTGGCGATGAAGCATGTCGGCGGTTGGCGGCTCATCGCGACCGTCGTCTCGCTCGCCCAGCCCTCACTGAAATGTTCAGCCACCCAAGCGGTGATAACACGCAGTTCCGGCGGCAGAGCGCGCCGGATGGTGACATCAGCCTTCGCCATGCGCCCGGGCGATTGCGTGTCGATCGGCAGGGTCGATAGATTGACCAGATAGTCCAACGGGAATTCCTCCTAATTCGATGCGACCAGCGCACGCATGAAATGATTGGGGCCGACCTCCTCGACCACCGTCGAGACCGGTCGGCTGAGCGCGCGGATCTTTTCCGCCTGTTCGAGGAAGCGAGCGCTGCCGCCGGTCACAAACCTGCGGCCGCCATCCGGCACGGCCGAAAGCAGAAGCTGCGTATAGGGGTGCTTCGGATTGGCAAGCACGGCATTGGTTTCGCCCCACTCGACCATCTGGCCGGCAAACATTACCACGATCTCCTCCGCAACATGGGCTGCCGTCGCGATATCATGGGTGATGTAGAGCATGGCGAGATCGTTTTCGCGCTTTACCCGCGCCAGCAGATCGAGAATGTCCTTGCGGATCGAGACATCGAGCATCGAGGTCGGCTCATCCGCCACCAGCACGCTCGGGGAAACCGCCAGCGCACGGGCGATATTGACGCGCTGACGCTGGCCGCCGGAGAGTTCGTGCGGGAACTTCTGACGCGTCACCGAAGGATCGAGCCCAACGCTTTCGAGCAGCTTCGCTATATCCTCGTCCCGCTCGGCCTTCGGCTTGTCCTGGCCGTGCAATTGCAGCGGCCTTGCGATGTGATGATTGATGGTAAAGGCCGGGTTGAGCGATGAGAACGGATCCTGGAAGACCATCTGGACATCCTTGCGGTACATCCGCTCTTCCCTGCCCGACCCTCGTGCCGTGCGATCCTGCCCACGAAACAGCAGCCTGCCGGCCGTCGGCTTGTCGAGCCGGGCGATAATGCGGGCGCACGTGGTCTTGCCGCAGCCGGATTCGCCGACCAATGCCAGCGCCTTTCCCGCGAATAGCGAAAAGGAAACGCTCTTCAATGCGTGCACGGGGCCAAAGTGGCGCTGGATATCATCAAGCCGGATGATGGGTTCTGCAGTTACGGCCTGTATCTGCGGGTTCATGCGAAAACTCCGGGAGAATGGGCGCTGGCCGGAAGCTGCGGGATGGCATTCCAGAGCTTGCGCGTGTACTCGTGAACGGGCGACTGGCTGACCTGGGCGACATCGCCGACCTCGACCAATTCGCCTTTCAGCATGACACCGATGCGATGGCAAAGCTGGGCCATCAGATGCAGGTCATGGGTGATGAAGAGCACCGAGAAACCATAGGTCTGCTGCAGGTCGAGAACCTGTTCCAGGATTTCTCGCTGCACGACGACATCGAGCGCCGTTGTCGGTTCGTCCATGATGATGAGTTCAGGACGCAGCGCCAGGCAGATGGCGATGACGATGCGCTGGCGCATGCCGCCGGAAAACTGGTGCGGATAATCGCTGACGCGATGCGGAGGAATACCCACCAGCTTGAACATCTCTTCAGCACGGGCGCGCGATTCCTGGCGTGAGCAGCCGGTATGGCGATGCAGGACGTCGTGGAACTGCGCCTCCACCCGCATCAGCGGATTGAGCGAATTCATGGCGCTCTGGAATACCATGCCGATGCGCTTCCAGCGGATCTTCTGCAGCTCGCCTTCCGGCATCTTCAGCAGATCCTGCCCGTCGAGCCGGATGCTTCCGCCGCTGACCCAGGCCGGCGCCTTCGATAGCCGCGTGATCGCATAGGCGATCGTGCTCTTGCCGCAGCCGGATTCGCCGGCAAGACCGAAGATCTCACCCCGGCCAATACTGAGGGATACATCCTTCACCGCGCGGAAATCGCCCTTGTCGAGCAGATAGTCGATATTGAGGTGTTCGATCTCAAGCAGATTGTCGCTCATTGCTCGGCCCTCATCATGCGGTTGCGGGCACGCGTCAGGCGGAACCAGCGGGTCAAGGCCGGGCCGGAACGCAATTGCGGATTGGCGATTTCATCGAAAGTGAAGTTGATCAGCGCGAGACCAAGCCCCGTCAGCGCAATGCCGATCGCCGGCACGCCGATATCCCACCAGGCGCCGACCATGATGGCCGAGGCATTCTGGGCATTATAGAGCATGGTACCCCAGGTGACCTTCAGCGGATCGCCGAAGCCGAGATATTCGAGCGTGGTCTGGGCGACGATCGCATAGATGATGCTGCCGACCAGATTGATGCCGATGAGCGGCGTCAGGTTTGGCAAGATCTCGACGAAGATGATGCGCCAGGCCGGCTCGCCGATCATCTTGGCAGCGGTGACGAAATCGCGGTTGCGTAAGGCCATCGTCTGCGAGCGTGTCATGCGCGCGCCCCACGGCCAGGACGTTAGCGCAATGATGGTCATGATCGTTATCGGGCCGACAGTACCCGCAAAGGAAGCGAGGAGGATGAGGAGCGGCATGTTCGGGATAACAAGCACGGCGTTTGTAGCGAGATCGAGCGCCGCATCCGTCTTGCCGCCGGTATAGCCGGCGATGAGGCCGATGGCGGTGCCGAGCACGGTGATCGCGATGCCCGTGGCAAAGCCGACGGAAAGCGAGCTTCTGGCGCCCCAGACAAATTGCTTGTAGACATCGCGGCCCATCTTTGTCGTGCCGAAGACATGCTCGACAGATGGCGGCTGATGCGAGCGGCCGACACGGGCTCCTGCTTCGCCTGGCGCGATGATCGGCGCGCAGATCGCCATCAGGCATAGCGCGGCGACGATGACGAAGCCGACAAGCGCCTTTTTCTGGCTGAAAATGGATCGGAAGGAGAAGCTCATCGGCCTGCCTCCCTCAATCGCGGATCGACGAGACCGTAGATGATGTCGACGAGGAAATTGGCGCCCAGGGTTGCGAGCGTCATCAGCAGCAATTGCCCCTGGATGACGGGATAGTCGCGCGCCACGCTGGCGGTAAACAGCGTCAGGCCGAGACCTGGATAGTTGAAGACGATCTCCGTGACGATCGAGCCGCCGAAAACGGCACCAAGCATCAGAGCAAGATTGGTGAGGACCGGCAGAAGCGCATTGCGCGCGCCATAGCCGAACATGACGGCGAGATTGCTCAGCCCCTTGGCCCGCCCCATCGTCACGTAATCCTCGCCGAGCACGACGATCATGGATGAGCGCATGGTGGTCTGGAACTCGCCGATCAGGAAAGGCGACAGCGTCAGCACCGGCAGGATCGAGTGCATGAACACGCTGCCGAAGAAGGTGAAATTGAAGCCTGGATCGAGATTGGGATCATAGGCATATCCCACAGGAAACCAGCGCAACGATACGGCGAAGACGAACAGGGTCGTGAGCGCCACAATGACGGGCGGGATCGAAAACAGGATGACGGCAAAAGGCGATACGATCGTATCGAACCGCCCGCCACGCCTCCAGGCCGCGATGGCGCCGAGCACGACGCCGACACACAGCGAAAAGATGATCGCCGTTACCACCAGGAAGATGGTCCACAGAGTGGCCCGGCTCAGCACCTGGACCACCGTCTGCGGGTAATACTTGACCGAAACGCCAAGGTCGAAGGTGGCAAGGCCTTTAAGGTAGTCGAAGAACTGCATCATGATCGGCTGATCGATCTCGCCGAAACGGGCCTTGATCGCCTCCACGGCCGCGGGCGTGGCCCGCGGCCCGAGTTGCGCGACCATGGCGTCGACGGGACTCCCCGGCATAAGCCGGGGAAGAATGAAGTTCACGACGATCGCGAAGGCCAGGGCCACCGCGTAGACGCCGAGGCGCCGGCTTGAAACACGCATCTCTGCTTCCTTCGCTGTGGTCTTATTGGACCGGCTTCAGACGCAGCAGATGCATGAGACGCATGCGGTTGTTGTCGTGGTTTTCCGGGTTCATCACGGGATCCTTGTCCGTGACCCAACCGGTGAAACGCTTGCTCGAATATTGGTACCAGGTCGGGCCGTTGAAGACGGGAACGACCGGGAAATCGTCGGCGATCAGCACCTGAATATCGTTGAAGATCTTCTTATGATCATCATCGGAAGACGACTTCAGATATTGATCGAAGAGCGCATCGAGCTTCGGGTTGGAATAGCGTGCCGCGGCGACGGTGAGCTTGCCGGCATAGGCCGTCGACAGGCTCTGATAATAGCCCTGGAACGGGGTTGCGCTATCCGCACGCGAGTTCATGACGACATCGAAGCTGCCATCGAGAAGCTGCTTGCGCCACTGCTCGTATTCGGGCGTGGTGACCGAGGCGTTGATGCCAGCGGCGCGCAACCCTTCGACGGCGATCTGCACTGCGTCAATCCAGTCGGTCCAGCCGTTCGGTACGATGATCGGGAAGGTAATCGGCTTGCCGCTCGGCGTGGTGCGGAAACCATCCGCACCCTTCTTGTAGCCGGCATCGTCGAGGATCTTGTTTGCCTTGTCGGTGTCGAAGCCCATGAAGGCGTCCTTGTCGCCTTCGGCTGCCTTGTTTCGCCAGCTTTCGAAGCGCGGCGGCAGGCCGCTGGCATGCAGGTTGACGACCGGGTAGCCGAAGCCGGCAATGTCGACCATCGACTTGCGATCCATCGCCAGGCTGAAGGCATGACGGAAGTTCAGGTCCTTGAAAGCCTCGAGATTACCGGCATTCGTGGATTTGAAGTTCATCTCGAAAGCAACGGTTTCCGCCGGCGGCTGCCAGTAACCATTGTGCTGCGGGTCGAGCGCGACGAAGGTCTTGTCAATCTGCGGCAGGAACGAACCGATCCAATCGACGGTGCCTTCCGGCAGCAGCGCCAGCATCTGGTCATTACCCGAAATCTGCGGCAGACGCAGGCAATCGACATGCAGCGATGTGGCATCCCAGTAGTTCGGGTTGCGGCACTGCTCATAGACTTGCGGCGTAAAGCGGCGAACCTCGGTCATCGGGCCGGAACCGACGGGCTTCTCGTTCTTGAAGGCGACCGGATCGGGAACGTCTTTCCAGATATGCTCGGGTACGACGGCGAGATCGGCCAGCGATTCGGGGAATTCGGAATTCACAGCCTTGAGGTTGATCTTCACCTGCGTTGGCGACGGCGCTTCGACGGAGGCGACCGTCTGGCCGACACCGACGGTATCGACGGCCGGGTTCTTCAGCATCAGATCGATCGTGTATTTCACGTCGGCCGAGGTCAGCGGCTGACCGTCCGACCATTTCACGCCCGGACGCAGCTCATAGGTGATCGACATCAGATCGTCGGAAAACTTGTAGCTGGTCGCAAGCCGCCAGACCGGCTTGCCGCCATCATTGGCGTTGAAGATGACCAGCGGTTCGTAGATGAAATCCATCGTGCTCTGGCGACGACCGGCCAGATCGAAGGGATTGAAGTTGCTGACCCAGCTGGTCTGCTCCTCGATATGCATCGTCAGCACGGATTCCGCCGCCGAGGCGATGCCGGAACCGAATACCAGCGAGGCGCTCAGTGCCGCCGCGGCCGCCCAAGGCGTCCGGTTTAAAAGATTGCGCAGTGTCCTTTTCCTCATTCCCATTTGTCGTTCCCTCTCGTTTTCGAGTAGTCAATCAAATTGATTTAATCGTGAGTTTTGAGACTCGTCAATCGCTGATTGGAAATCAACAGGGATGGATTGGACCTAATGGGCGCAGTCGCCGATGAGGCGGCGATATCGGGCGATTGGGATTGGGGAAATCGTTGCGGTTCGCCGCTGTCTGCAACGGCGGAGCGAACAGGGCATTGATGCCGCATACCGATGATATGGAAACGCCACCTTGATGCCGACATACAGAGAGCCGGCATCGAAAGCGCGGGAGTTAGGCGCGGCAGAAATTTATCGAACGGCCGTCACCGCGGCATTCGCGGATATGACGATGCAGTCGCCGCACCTTTGCGATCGTAATCGCAAAGCAATCTCTACTCAGTCGAGCGGATTGTAAGCCACGACATCCATCTCGACCTTGACATCGACCATCATCGGCGACTGGACAGTGGAACGCGCTGGCGGGTGATCGATGAAATGTTTCTCGAACACCGCGTTGAAGCTCGAGAAATCGCGGGCATCGTCCAGCCAGACATTGACCTTCACAACGTGCTCGAGCGTGCAATCGGCGAGGGCAAGAACATCCTTGATATTGGCAATGACCTGCTCGGTCTGGGTCACGATATTGCCGACGACGATTTCACCGTTGATGGTCGGCACCTGGCCCGAGACATAGACGAAATCGCCGGCGCGGACTGCCTTGGCGAAGGGACGGCGCTGGCCACCGGCCTGATTGTCGGCAACATCGAAACGGATCAGTTTGTTCCTGCTCATGATTGTTCGGTCTCTCCTTGTTGTCGAAGCCGCGGCCGCCAGCGCCTCACCACTGTAAGGAGCGGCCGACTCCCGGAGCACCCTCATTATCTGCCGCGGCACTGTCAGACCAGATCGTTTCGTGTCAATCTCCGCGGATTGCACCTTGTTAAAGTAGAGAATGAAGTTTTTCATTTATGGAAATGATCATAATTTCAAAAATTTACGGTAAAATCCTGGAGTGCCATTTTGATGCAAAAGCGAGAGTTTGCAGAGCGGAAATGCGATCCCAAGAGCATATCGCGTCCTTTTGTCTGGCCCTGCCCCAATTGCCTTTCCTCCCTTCCGCCTGATAAGACAGGGCATATTTCGTCATATGATTGATTGACATTGAGGAGGAGTTGTCATGGCAGAACTCGCGCAATTGCTTGCGTCCATCCGCATCCCAGATCTAGCCGGAAAACGGGTGTTGATAACAGGGGCTTCGACCGGCATCGGCGCTGCCGTCGCACGGGCCTTTGCCGCGCAGGGGATGAAGGTCGGCCTTCATTTCAATGCCAGCCGCGAACCGGCGGAAAAGCTGGCGGCAGACATCGAGGCCAGCGGCGGCGTGGTTCATCTGATCCAGGGTGACGTCTCGCAAGGCGGCGAGACCGAACGCGTCGTCACGGACGCGGCCGAAGCGCTGGGCGGCCTCGATGGGCTGGTCAACAATGCCGGCGGCATGCTGGGGCGGCTTCCCACCGTCGACATGACCGATGAACATTACGACCGGGTGATGAACCTCAACGCCCGCTCCGTGCTCGCGGCGACCCGCGCGGCCCACCCATACCTCAAGCAACAGGGCGGCTTCGTGATCAACACGACCTCGATTGCCGCGCGCAACGGCGGCGGCAACGGCGCGATCCTCTATGCAGCCTCCAAGGGGTTTGTCTCGACGATCACCCACGGCCATGCCAAGGAATTCGTCAACGACAAGATCCGGGTCAATGCGGTCGCACCTGGCGTGATCGCGACGCCCTTCCACGAGCGCTACACCAACGACGAACAGATGGAAATTCAACGCAAGACGATCCCCATGGGTTTCGTCGGTACGCCGGAGGATTGTGTCGGCGCCTATCTCTTCCTCGCCTCGGCAACGCTGTCCGGCTATATCACCGGCCAGGTCGTCGAGGTCAATGGCGGCCAACTCATGCCGTAACAGCCAATCGACTTCATGCGCCGGACAATGCTAGTCTTATCCGGCGCTGCGGCCCATCCGTCGCAGAAAATGGAGCGCGCGCGAGATGGCAAAGACGCCCATTCAGAACAACATCAAGACCTCGGTGGAACTGACGCATCCGGAGCGGGTTTACTGGCCCGATGACGGTGTCAGCAAGCAGGATCTCCTCGATTACTACGCGCTTGCCTGGCAGCGGATGCAACCCTTCGTCACCAATCGCCCCCTCGCCCTCCTGCGCTGCCCCGACGGCATCGATGGGCCGAAGTTTTTCCAGAAACATGCCTGGAAGGGCATCAATCCGCATATCGAGGAGATTGCCGATCCTGAAGACAAGGATGCGGCAAAGCTTTTGAAGATCGAAGACTTCGACGGACTGGCTGCCCTCGTTCAGTCGGCGGCGCTGGAAATACATCCCTGGGGCACGACCATCCGTCACTGGGAAAAGCCCGACATGATCATCATGGATCTCGACCCGGGCGAAGACGTCACCTGGGGCAAGGTCACCGCTGCGGCGAAGGAAATAAGGGAACGCTTTTCCGCCCAGGGATTGACCTCATTCATCAAGACCTCGGGCGGCAAAGGCCTACACGTCGTCGCATCCCTTACACCACAAGCAAACTGGCAGCAGGTCAAGGAGGCAGCCGAGACGATGGCGCATTCCATGAGCGCCGATAGCCCGCAGACATATTTGTCGGTCGCCAGCAAGGCGAAGCGGACCGGCCACATCTTCGTGGACTACCTGCGCAACGGCCGCGGCAATACCGCGGTCGCCCCTTATTCGACGCGCGCAAGAAAGGGTGCCGCGGTTTCGATGCCGATCGGCTGGGAGGAGTTGGACGGCAAGATCGGCCCGGCTTCTTTCACCATTGGCAACGCAGCCTCGCGTTTGAGCCGATCGAGCGCCGATCCCTGGGCCGATTTTTTCGCGGCGGCATCGCCGCTCAAAGTCTGACGCTATAGAAGAAACGGGACTAGTGCCGGCGTGCTCGCTTTATAGTCGGCATAAGCCGAACCGAAAGTCTCACTCATCCAGCTTTCCTCGATGGATACGCGTCGCAAAACGGCATAAAGCACCGCGACGATCGCAAGGACGGCTGCGATATCGCCGCGTGCGATGGCCGAACCGACGATGGCGAGCATCAGCCCGGAATAGATTGGATGGCGGACAAGAGCGTAGGGTCCGGAACGGATCAGTGCGTGATCTTCCTTGAGGGTAATCACCCCGCTCCAATTGCGACCGATGTGGTAGCGGGCCCATATCGCGAAGAGGAGCCCGACGAAGGTCAAAGCCGCACCGATCATATAGAACGTCAGATCCTGCGGGATTAGGCGAAACCGCAGAGGCCCCAGCCAGGAAGGATTGACCGCCAGAAAAAACGCGCCGATCCAGATCGGCGCGGTATTGCCAAGCCGCGACAACGGATCTTCCTGCCGCACGGTTTTCTTGCCGCCGAAGGACGCAAAAAACCAGATCAGCAGCCAGATGATCCAGCACGCGGGAATGAATTGATAGAGGAGCATCGCTCACGCCATATCTTTATCCAGCTCCGGATAGTGCCGGAAAATGCCGTCCTCGTTGAAGGGGATGCGGCGATCGGATTGAAGATAGCGAGCAATATTGGGCAGTTTCATGACAGCGGCATGCAGTGCCGCCAAGTGCGGATAGCGACGGTCCAGATGTGCGGTCGCGCGCGGAAAGGCATAACGCAACCCCTCATAGATCTGGAACAGCGAGAGATCGACATAGGTCAGGCTCTTGCCGAAAATATGGTTCGGTCCGTCCGGATTTTGCTGCAGTACCCGCTCGAAATATCCGAGGAACTTCGGAATACGATTGTCGATGAATTCGGCGGCGCGAGCCTTGGCTTCTCGCTTCTGGTCCTCATAATATTTCGAAATGGCTATAGGATGATGCGTATCATGCACCTCGGCAACGAGATCGGTGATCGTCAATTGCAGGCCATTCAACACATGACGCTGTGCTTCGTCCTTTGGTGCAAGGCCGAATTTCAAGCCGAGATACATCAGAATATTTGCCACATGCGGAATGATGACGTCACCGTCCTTTAAAAACGGCGGAGCAAACGGGATATTGGACCCTTCGCCATTTTCCATGATCGCCAGCATAGCCGGCATTCCCTGCCCTGCGCTCGCCTTGCCACGGCAGATATCGATATAGTCGGCGCCGGCCTGCTCCAATGCCAGCCGGACGAATTCGCCACGTCCCTGGATGCCGTCCCAATAGTAGAGTTCATAAGGCATTCGGCTTTCCCTCCCGAGAATTGAATAGGCTACCAGCGACGATCGGCGTGAATCACCGGTTGGCCTCGCGCAGAAATCCATATTCCGGAACGGAAGGGTGTCGACGATCGCGAGCCGACGAAATGACATCACCTCACCGGTCAATGCGCGCCAACCCAGAATTCGGCATTCAAGCGCAGCCTATGAATGCGCTCGGTGTTCATGACGTTTACGTGTCGCGGCCGCCTTCTTTGCGGAAGCGGAGCGTTCCGACGCCGGGCGTTTTGCGGCGGCGCGTCCGCCGATCTTGCCGCCCTTCTCGGAAGATTCATGACTTTCCGCATGGCCGCGGCCCGAGCCGGACTTTTTGCCGCCGCCGCTTTCTTTGTTTACGGTCGCCCACGCGCGTCGTTCCGCCTCTCCATGCGAGACACCGCGGTCTTCATAGCCTTCCTCGATATGCTCGGCCTTGCGTTTCTGCTTGTCGGTATAGGCCGATTTGTCTCCTCGTGGCATGATCTTTCTCCTTACTATGGAAGAAAGAGCAACACGTCGTCACGGAAAAGGTTCCGATACCTGGCCGGGAGAATTGCGATTGGCCGAAAACGGCCACAGGCGCCGATCGTGCTGCCGCGTCGCCCGGCGTTTGGCTGATGCCGGGAAAAACATGCCGACGGAACGGTCGATGATCAGGATGAGGATCAGCGCCGCCACAAGATAGATCGCCGCAAGTACGAGAAGGGACGTCACCTCAATCACCCCCCGGCACTGCCGCCAAAACGCAAAAGGCAGTATGCTGTGACGATCGTAGTACCAGTCATTTCCAGATCATCGATATGGCTGCAGCTCATTGCGTGGCTCCCTTTTCACTTGGTAGCATCGCTGTGTGACAGCTATTTCGCGATCAGGCCCCAAATGACCGAAATTATTGCGAATATTTCTCCTGCAACAGCCCAAAAAGAGAGGCGGCTCGATGTCTGCCATCGAACCGCCCCGGTCTTTGCCGTACCTCTAAAACCAGCGCGCCCTACGCCTTTGCAACTGCGGCTTTCTTCGATGCCTTCTTTGCCGTCGGCTTGGCGACCACCTTGGCAGCGGCGGCGGTCGGCTTGCGTTTGGCTTTGGGCTTTGCTTCGCCTCCGATAGCGATCGCGGCACTTTCGTCGAGCGCGATGCGTTCACCGCTCGCCCGTTCCCAGTGTTCGACATCGCGCCCGAAGGGATGGCCCTCCTCCTCCCAGATGGCATATGCGCGCTTCTTGATCCATTCGTCCCGAGATTCCAACATCTGCTGTTCTCCGTTCGCATCATTGAACATGGTTTCGATGAACAATGCCCGTTCTTGAAACGCGGGCTTTCACGCCTCCCCCGAGCATCCGAGACGCCATGGCCTAAACAATGCCAGGCTTGTTTTCTTCGGTCTCGGCTCCCGAACGCAGTGGCGCTTCAAACAAGAAACAAAGTTACCGTGGGGGACGGTAGCGAAGCAGCCGAAGCACCCTAAGTATGAAGGCGCCAACAACTGTCTTCAATTAAAAATATCTAATAGGATGAGTTTTAGCACCATAATCGGCCAAAGATCTGCAATCGCAAGCCAGCTCGTTGCAGCTTTTGCGGGCAGAGATATACTCGCGCCATGATCGACCTGGTGGATGCCCATTGGGGCCAAGTTCTCGCTGTCCTGTCCATTGGGTTGGGGGCAGCCGCCGCGATCCATGCGGCAATGACCAAAGAGGATGTTCGCGCGGCGATCGGCTGGGTCGGTGTCGTGATCCTGTCGCCCATCATTGGCGCCGCGCTCTATGCTTTTGCGGGCATCAACCGCATCCGCAGGGCCTCGCTCAGTTCACAGCGAGATGCGCTTTTTCGCAAGGATGCGAACGGAGAACTCTCCAGCTTCGATGCCGAGGACGACCGGGTGCGGCGGCTTTTCGGCGAGCGTTTCGGCTCGATGAAAACGCTCGGCGACCGCGTCGTCCGCTATACGATGAGCACCGGCAACACGATCGAAATGCTGACCAGCGGCGACGCCGCTTACGGGGCAATGAAAGCTGCGATAGATGGCGCCGAACGCAGCATCCTGATGGAGACCTATATTTTCGATCGCGACCCGATCGGCCTGCGCATCGCCGACGCCCTGATCGCCGCCGCCAAACGCGGCGTCAGCGTGCGCGTGCTGATCGATGCCGTCGGGGCCCGCTATTCGGTGCCAAGCATCATGGGCTATCTCAGTCAGGGCGGCGTCGAGGTCGACGTCTTCAACGGCAATGTCATCATGGGCCTCAGACTGCCCTACGCCAATCTGCGCACCCACCGCAAGATTCTGAGCATCGACGGACGGATCGCCTTTACCGGCGGCATGAATATCCGCCAGGGATTCACGCGGGAATTTGCCCATGACCATTGCGCCCGCGACATGCATTTCTGCGTGACAGGCCCGGCGGTTGCCGATCTTTTCAATACAGCCGCCGAGGACTGGCGCTTTACCACCGGCGAGGTCCTCAGCGGAAACGAATGGCGGATTGCAGCGCCCTCCAATGAGCCGGGAGCGGCTGTCTTCATGCGGGTGGTCGCTTCCGGCCCGGACCGCAGCGTCGAGACCAACCACAAGATGCTCATCGGTGCCCTGTCGGTTGCACATAAATCGATCCGCATCATGTCGCCGTATTTCCTGCCGGATCGGGAGCTGATCAGCGCGCTGGTCACGGCAGCCCGGCGCGGCGTCGAGGTCGACATTGTCGTGCCGACCGCCAACAATCTCGTGCTTGTCGACCGTGCCATGACGGCGCAGTTCGACCAGATGCTGAAGAACTATTGCCGCATCTGGCGCGCCGAAGGCCCGTTCAATCATTCCAAGCTGCTGGCGATCGATGGAATCTGGGCCTATGTCGGCTCCTCCAATCTCGATCCCCGCTCCCTGCGACTCAATTTCGAAGTGGATCTGGAGGTGCTCGATCGCGGTTTCGCCGGCACGATCGATGCTCATATCGGCGCAATCCTGGAAACGGCGCGTCCGGTCGATCTCGAAAAGCTCCGGGCACGTCCCTTCGTCGTCAGGCTCATCGAGAAGGTTCTCTGGCTCGGTTCGCCCTATCTCTGACGGTCGAGCCCATAGACAATCTATCCCTGTCGCAGCCTTTTTACATGACAAGGCCGATTATCGCTTCTTATACTCCCATGCATGTGTCCGACATGATCTGATCAAAGAACGGTCGACGGATAGATGAAGAAAAAGAAAGAAAGTCTCCGTGCGAGCATTCTGGAAAGCCTGAAGAGCCGGAACAAATCGCGCGCCAAGCCGGTCGGCAAGCCTGATCGCCCTCAGGGCACGCTGATCGCCTCCTATAATGTCCATAAATGCGTCGGCGCCGACCGGCGCTTCGATCCGGAAAGGACCAGCCGGGTCATTCATGAAATCGATGCCGACGTCATCGGCCTGCAGGAGGCCGATACGCGTTTCGGCGAACGCACGGGCATCCTCGATCTGCGCCGGCTCGAACGCGAGACCGGGCTTACCCCGGTGCCTGTCGCCGGCGTTACCAAGGCACATGGCTGGCATGGCAATGTCGTTCTTTTCAAACAGGGCACGGTGCGCGACGTGCATCAGATAAGCCTGCCGGGGCTGGAGCCGCGCGGTGCCCTGATCGCCGAATTGGAACTGGCGCGTGGCGGAAGCATCAGGATCATTGCCGCGCATCTTGGCCTGCTGCACCGGTCGCGGGCGCAGCAGGCCCGCCTGATCGTCGACCTGATGAGCGATGGCGGCGAGGTCCCGACCATCTTGCTCGGCGACCTCAACGAGTGGCGGCTGGGCGATCGCTCATCGCTCAACACCTTTCAGGCCGCCTTCGGCCCGCTTCCTCCCGCTGTTCCGAGCTTTCCCTCGACGCTGCCGCTTCTGGCGCTCGATCGCATCATGGCAAACCGCCGCGGCATGATCTCGGCGGTCGAGGTGCATGACTCGCCGCTGGCGCGCGTGGCTTCCGATCACCTGCCCATCAAGGCCGTGGTCAGTCTGGAAGCGCTCGACTTCGACGCCCGGGCGCATTCACAGACTGCCTAAACGCTATCGACATGCTTCATGTTGATCCCACCGATATATGTGATGACGGGCGACGGACCATCTTATAGGCTCCCCGCCGAAATGACCGATCCGGGAGACAATCATGCTGAAAACTCTGTTGCTGACCGGCGCCGCCGGCGGTGTTGGCCAGGCAATCCGGCCGCTTCTGCCGCAGATTGCCGAGAGCGTTGTATTGTCCGATCTGACGCCGATAAACGATCTCCGTCCGAACGAGCGTTTCGTCGCCTGCGACCTTTCCGATCGCGGCGGCGTCGATGCCATGGTCAAGGGTGTCGACGGCATCATCCATCTTGGCGGCATCTCGGTGGAGAAGCCTTTCGACATGATCCTGCAGGGGAATATCGTCGGCCTCTATAATCTCTACGAGGCGGCGCGCGCCGCCGGCAGGCCGCGTATCGTCTTTGCGAGCTCCAACCACACGATTGGCTTCTATCGCCGCGACGAGCGGATCGACAACAAGGTGCCGACCCGACCGGATTCGCTCTATGGTGTTTCCAAGGTGTTCGGCGAAGCGGTCGCGAGCCTCTACTTCGACAAGTTCGGCCAGGAGACGCTTTCGGTGCGCATTGGCTCCTGCTTCCCCGAGCCGCGCAATACGCGCATGCTGGCCACCTGGTTCAGCGTCAGGGACTTTCTTTCCCTTTGCGGCTGTGCTTTCGATGCACCAAGGCTCGGGCACACGATCGTCTACGGCGCCTCCGACAATGACGAACAATGGTGGGACAATAGCAACGCTGCCTTCCTCGGCTGGAAGCCGCGCGATAGCGCAGCGCCGTGGCGGGCCGAAATCCTATCGAAAGCACCGCCGGAGGATCCCAATGATCCGACCGTCATCTACCAGGGCGGCGGCTTCGCCTCGGCCGGCCATCCGGAAGACTGACCCTCAGGCAATTCCAGGAAAATTACACTGCGGCTTTCCTGGAATTGCTGGAAAACGACGAGACGGAGCGGTTCAGAGATTCCGTGAAAAACTGAACCGCTTCAGCTGCCGTCGCGAAACAGCTTCCAGCGTGTCGGCCTGAAGGCGATACGGTTGCGATCCAAGGCATCCGCCTTGTTCGGCGGCAGCTCGATCTCGATAGGATCGTGCTCGGCACCGATGTTGATCTCAAGATGGCGGGTGCCTGCCACGCGCCTGCTGGCAACGAGCAAACCTGCAATCGCGCCGCCATCGCCGTCGCGGATCTCGATATCGTGGGGTCGGAAATAGAGATAGGCTTCGCCATCAGGCTCATGCGGCGTGCTGAGCCCCAGCGGCTTGTCATCGAACCAGATCTCGCCGCTGGTGATGCGCACCTTGAGACGGTTGGACTGGCCGATGAAGCCGTAGACGAAAGGAGAATTCGGCGAGTCGTAGATCTCGTCCGGCGTTCCGACCTGCTCGATAGCCCCCTTGTTGAGCACGACGACGCGGTCGGCGAGTTCCAGCGCCTCCTCCTGGTCATGGGTCACGAAGACGGTAGTATGGCCGGTCCGGTCATGGATTTCCCGCAGCCACTTGCGCAGGTCCTTGCGGACCTGAGCATCGAGAGCGCCGAAGGGCTCGTCCAGAAGCAGCACGTTTGGCTCGACGGCCATGGCGCGCGCCAGTGCAACGCGCTGGCGCTGACCGCCGGAAAGCTGGGCCGGATAACGCTTCTCTAGGCCGTTCAGTTGCACCAGCTCCAACAGCTCCAGGGCACGCCGGCGAATTTCATCGCGTGGCGGACGACGCGATGCCGAGCGGACTTTCAGGCCGAAAGAGACGTTGTCGAGCACGGTCATGTGCCGAAACAGCGCGTAGTGCTGAAACACGAAGCCGATATTGCGCTGCTGCACCGTCTTTCGCGACGCATCCTCTTCGCCGAAGAAGATCTGCCCCTCCGTCGGGGTCTCCAATCCGGCAATCAGGCGCAGTAGCGTCGTCTTGCCGGAGCCCGATGGACCAAGAAGCGCAATCAATTCGCTCGAGCGGATATCCAGCGACACGTCATGCAATGCGGGAAAGCGACCGAATTCCTTACGCAGGTTTTGAACGCGAACTTCCATCAAGAATTCCTTCAGTGACGCCGGCTAGCTGCGATCTCTTCGCTATAGCGCATTTCCAGCAGCGTCTTCAGTATCAATGTGACAAGGGCGAGCAGGGCCAGGAGCGTGGCAACCGCGAATGCCCCCGAAAAATTATATTCGTTATAAAGAATTTCGACCTGCAGGGGCATGGTGTTGGTTTCGCCGCGGATATGACCCGAAACGACCGAAACGGCTCCGAACTCACCCATGGCGCGGGCGTTGCAGAGCAGCACGCCGTAAAGCAGGCCCCATTTGATGTTCGGCAGCGTGACATGCCAGAAGGTCTGCCAGCCATTGGCCCCGAGCGACAGCGCCGCCTCTTCGTCCGCGCTGCCCTGCTCCTGCATTAGCGGGATCAATTCGCGCGCGACGAAGGGAAAGGTGACGAACATCGTCGCCAGCACCAGCCCGGGAACCGCAAACAGGATCTGAATGCCGTGGCCCTGCAGCCAAGGGCCGAGTGTGCTGTTCGAATTGAACAACAGCACGAAGACAAGGCCCGATATGACCGGCGACACCGAGAATGGCAGATCGATCAGCGTCGTCAGTAAGGCCTTGCCCTTGAATTCGAACTTGGCGATCGCCCAGGCGGCCGCAATGCCGCAGACGAGGTTCAACGGCACACTGATGCCAGCAACGATCAATGTCAGCCGGATCGCTGCGAAGGTCTCCTCGTCGACCAGAGCTCCAAAAAAGGTCTCGATCCCCTTGCGGAAAGCCTCGACAAAGACGGCGGCCAGGGGCAGGAGCACCATCAACGTCAAAAAGGCGAGCGAAATCAATATGAAGGTGATGCGCGCGAGCCGGCTTTCGGTGATGACGGAATGACCCGTTTCGGCAGCTGCAGAAAGATCATGCGCCATAGCCATATCTCCTTCTGCTCCACGACTGGATGAGATTGATGATCAAAAGCATGGTGAAGGAAATGAACAGCATCAGCGTCGCAATCGCCGTCGCTGCGGAATAATTATATTCCTCCAGGCGAATGACGATGAGCAGCGGTGCGATTTCCGAAACATAGGGCTTGTTGCCGGCGATGAAGATCACCGATCCGTACTCGCCGGCCGCGCGCGCAAATGCCAACGCGAAACCTGTCAGCGCTGCAGGCGCCAATCCCGGCAGAAGTACGCGCGTGATCGTCTGAAAGCGGTTCGCCCCAAGGGTTGCCGCCGCCTCTTCGACTTCGCGGTCGATCTCCTCCATGACGGGCTGCGCGGTGCGCACCACGAAAGGCAGACCGACGAAAATCAGCGCGATGACGATCCCGACCGGAGTAAAGGCGATCTTGATGCCGAGCGGTGTCAGGAACTGACCGATCCAGCCATTCGGCGCATAGAGCGTCGTCAGTGCAATGCCGGCAACTGCCGTCGGCAGGGCGAATGGCAGGTCGACCATCGCATCTAGGATGCGCTTGCCCGGAAAGCGATAGCGCACCAGCACCCAGGCAAGGATAAGCCCGAGCACCGCATTGACGAGCGCGGCGATGAAGGCGCCGCCGAAGCTCATGCGCAGCGCATAGAGCGTGCGAACATCAAGAGCCAAAGCCCAGAATTTTTCCCAGCCGAGAGCGCTGCTCTTCCACAGCAAGCCCGACAGCGGAATAAGAACGATAAAGATGAGCCAAGCCAAGGTAACACCGAGCGCCAATCCGAAGCCCGGAATGACGCTCGGCTGCCGTAACCGCCACCGTTTGCGGGTTATAGAATGCATTCAGTCTTACTGTCCCGGCTTGTAGATCTGATCGAAGATGCCTCCGTCAGCGAAGAATTTCGGCTGAGCTTGAGACCATCCGCCGAAATCGTCAATGGTTGCCAGCTTCAAGGCCGGGAAACGGGCAACATCCTTGGGGTCTGCAGCTTCCGGCTTGATCGGCCGATAATAGTGCTTGGCGGCGATCTTCTGACCCTCATCCGAGTACAGATAGTTGAGGTAGGCTTCCGCGACCTTGCGTGTACCCTTCGTGTCGACATTGCCGTCGACAACGGCAACCGGAGGATCGGCTCGGATCGAGACGGACGGAGTCACGATCTCGAATTGATCGGGGCCGAGCTCGTCGAGCGAGAGATAGGCCTCGTTTTCCCAGGCGAGCAGAACATCGCCGAGGCCACGCTGCACGAAGGTCGTCGTCGCGCCGCGCGCGCCGGTATCGAGAACCGGGACATGCTTCAGGAGCTTTGCGACGTAGTCCTGCGCTTTGGCATCGTCGCCGCCATTGGCCTGCTTGGCCCAGGCCCATGCTGCCAGAATGTTCCAGCGGGCACCACCCGACGTCTTCGGGTTCGGCGTAATGACTTCAACGCCGTCCTTGACCAGATCCCCCCAGTCCTTGATGCCTTTAGGATTGCCCTTGCGCACCAGGAAGACGATGGTTGAAGTATAGGGAACGGAATTGTTCGGGAACTTGGTCTTCCAGTCGGCGGGAATCTTGTGCGTCGCCTTGGCGATCGCATCGATATCGCCTTCGAGCGCCAGCGTCACGACATCGGCGTCGAGACCATCGATGACCGAACGGGCCTGCGCGCCGGAACCGCCATGCGAAGCCTTGATATTGATGGTTTCGCCCGTGTCCTTCTTCCACTTGGCGGCAAAAGCCGCGTTGAAATCCTTATACAATTCACGCGTCGGATCGTAGGAAACATTGAGAAACGTCTTGTCCGCCGCCCAGGTCGGCGCGACGGCCGCGACCGAAAAACTACCGATCAGAACTGCGGTGGCGAGAAGCCGGGAAAGCTTTATCGTCTG
Organism: Martinezella tropici; assembly: GCF_003287875.1. GTDB lineage: Bacteria > Pseudomonadota > Alphaproteobacteria > Rhizobiales > Rhizobiaceae > Rhizobium > Rhizobium tropici_C. The sequence continues at coordinate 450,405 of NZ_QMKK01000054.1, read as the reverse complement.
CATGGATGCACCCCCTTCGTTGTCCTTAAACCCTATCAACTTGGTCGTATAAAGTAACGAAGACCGTTCCCGTTTTAAGGAACTCCGGAGAACAGCATCCCATAGAATCTTGAAAAGTGAAATCACATTCCCGAACAGCGACGAGGGTGCGATCCAAGCACCTCAGGCGATGGAGTCGGACATGAAGACCGAATAGAGTTCGTCGGCGCTCCTGGCCTGCCGCATCGCCGTCAGAACGCCCTCGGTCCGCAGCCGTCTGGCAATCGCGGCAAGCACATTCAGATAGTCGCTCCGTCCGCCTTCCCCGAAAAGCAGCACGAACGCCCATTCCGTCGGAATATCGTCTATAGCCTCGAAATCGACGGCATGGGCAAAGTGCACCATCAATCCGCGCGGCCTCGTCATGCCGGCAATGGCGGCATGCGGAACGGCAACGCCGTTGCCGATGCCTGTGGTGCCGAGCTTCTCGCGAGCCTCCAGTACGCGCAGAACCATTGCCTCATCCAAGCCGAAGCAACTCGCCGCCTTCGACGACAGCATCTGCAGCGCCCGCCACTTGGTCGGAGCCGCCAATCCGACAAAGACGTGTTCGGGAAGAATGATCGTGGAAAGGTCCATGGTCGCACTCAGAGTCGGGCAATCGGTCGTTCTGGAATGATTTTCATCGCCGGAAGATCGAGGCTAAGCCACCTCGATAACGGATCCGAAGTCTTGATGGCTTCAATCCGGCTCGCGCAGGCGATAGCCGACGCCCGTCTCGGTGGTGATATAGTGCGGCTGATCGGGAATCTCCTCGATCTTCTGTCGGAGCTGGCGGACATAGACGCGCAGATACTGCACATCGGCCGCCGGTCCCCAAATCTGCTTCAGCAGGAATTGGTGCGTCAGCACCTTGCCGGCGTGCTGGGCGAGCACGCGCAGGATGTCGTATTCCTTCGGCGACAGCTTGATCTCCTTGCCGTCGACCTTGACGATGCGCTTGACGAGATCGATGGAAAGACCGCCGGTCTGGAAAATCGCCTTCTCGCCCTGCTGTTGCAGCCGATGGCGCAGCGCCACACGGATGCGGGCGGCAAGCTCGTTGACGCCGAAAGGCTTGGTCACATAATCGTCGGCGCCACTCTCGAGCGCCTTGACGATGCCCGCCTCATCCGTGCGGCTTGACAGAATGACGACCGGGATCTGCACCCCATCCTCGCGCCAACCGAGCAACAGATCATGGCCTGATTTATCCGGCAGGCCGAGATCGAGCACGATCAGATCAGGCTGGTCTTCATCGATCGACGCCTGGGCTGACGCGGCGCTCTGCGCCTCATTGACGACATAGCCCTGGGCACCGAGGCCCACGCGCAGCAATTTGCGGATCGGCGGCTCATCATCGACAACGAGAATCTTGACGGCAGTGGTGTTCATTTCAGTTCATCCAGCTTCGGGACATCTGTTGGTTTCGGCAGGCGAATAGTGAAGACAGCCCCTTGCCGATCAGTTCTATTGCCGGCGGCGATCGTGCCGCCCATCGCCTCGATGAAGCCGCGGCAGATGGATAAGCCAAGGCCGGTGCCGGCGCGCACCTGATCGCCCTTGCGCACGCGGTAGAACGTATCGAAGACGCGTTCGAGGTCGGCGGGCGGAATGCCGGGTCCCTCGTCCATCACGCGGAAGACGATATTGTCGACATCCGCCCAGGCCTCCAGGCGGATGGCCGATCCCTCAGGCGCGTATTTGGCGGCGTTGTCGAGCAGGTTGAACAGCACCTGTTCGAACAGCACCGGATCGACCTTCACCATCGGCAGATCGACGGGCATCTGCACATCGACGCGATGATGAGCCAGGATTTTTTCCGCCCGCCGCAGCGCGCTGCCGACGATATCGCCGCCATAATGCAGGGCGTAATTCGGCTCCATCGCACCGGACTCGATCTTGGTCATGTCGAGAAGATTGGCGATGAAGCGGTTGAGGCGTTCCGATTCGTCGATGACCGTCGACAGGAGATCGACGCGATCCTCAGGCGGTAGCGAATGAAGGTAGTCGCGCAGCGTTCCCGCTGCGCCGAGGATGGCAGCGAGCGGCGTCTTCAGATCATGCGAAATCGAGGTCAGCAGTGCGGAGCGCAGCCGGTCGGCCTCAACGGCGAGTTTCGCGCGGTCGACATCGGCCACCAGCTGCACGCGCTCGATGGCAAGTGCGGCCTGATCGGCGAGCGCATCGAGCAGCCGCTGCTGTTCCGGCGTCAGAAGCGGACCGTCGCGGCGATCGCTGTCGAGGCCGATGACGCCGACAGCGGTTCGACCGGTGCGGAGCGGAACATAAAGGCGCTTCGCGCCAGGCAGGGTATCCGCGCCACGGCCTGCCGCATGATTGTGCTCCCAGGCCCAGCGGGCCGCGGCAATATCGGCATCATCGAGCGTATCGTCGGGCGGATAGCCGGCCTTGACGGCGATCGTGCCATGTTCGGGAAGAAGCAGCACCACCCGCAGCTTCAGCATCGAGGCCAGCTGAAAGGCGGTGGCCCAGAGAACATCATCGAGCGTACCTGTGCCGGCGAGCTTCTTGGAGAAGAGATAGAGGTCTTCCGTCGTTCGTGCCCGTTGTCGCGCTGCAGCCGCTTGCCGTTGCACCGTCGCCGTCAGATTACTCGCAATGACCGCGACACCAAGGAAGAAGAAAAAGGCAAGCACGCTTTCCGGATCGCTGATCGTCAGCGTATAGCGCGGCGGCAGGAAGAAGAAGTTGAAGGCAAGCGCGCCGAGAAAACAGGAGTAAAGTGCCGGACGCAGACCCTGGGTCACGGCGCTTACCAGCACCGCCATCAGGAAAACGAGCGCCAGATTGCGGACATCCAGCACCTGATCGAGGATGACGCAAAAGCCCAGCGCGATGGCGACATAGAGCGTCGCCAGAACATAGCCGCGAAGCTGGAAGGGAGGCGGTGAAGGCGCGACCTTGACGCCGCGGCTCGCTGCCTGACCATCCGCTTCGCTACCGGAAATGACATGGACGCTGATATCCCCGGCCTTGCGAATGAGATCATAAGAAACTGAGCGGCGAGACCAATCACGCCATGAGCCGATTTTCGGCGAACCGATAACGATGTGTGTGACGTTGTTGCTGGCAGAATGACGAAGCAGCTCCTCCGCCACCTCCCGACCTGGAAGTGTGATGGCTTCACCACCAAGCTGTTCGGCGAGCCTGAGCGTTGCGGCAATCGTGTCGCGCTGCGCCTCGCTCAAACTGATCGAGCGGTTGGTCTCCACATAGACGGCTGCCCAGGGGGCACGCAAGCGCGCGGCCATGCGTGCGGCGTAGCGGACCAGCGCGGCAGAGCGCGGGTGATGATCGATAGAGACGAGCACGCGCTCGCCGGCAGCCCAAGGGCCCTGGATCGCGTGCGCCTGCATATGGGTCAGCAGCTGGTCGTCGACGCGCTGGGCGGTGCGTCGCAGCGCCAGCTCGCGCAAGGCCGTCAGGTTGCCGGGCGTGAAATAATTGGTCAGCGCCCGCTCGGCCGTCTTCGAGACATAGACCTTGCCGTCATGTAGCCGCTTGATGAGATCATCCGGCGTCAGATCGATGATCTCGACATCATCGGCCATGTCGATGATCGAATCCGGTACCGTCTCGCGCACCCGGATGCGGGTAATCTGCGAGACGACGTCATTCAGGCTTTCGACATGCTGGATATTCAGCGTCGTGTAGACATCGATCCCACGGTCAAGAAGTTCCTTGACATCGAGGTAGCGTTTGGGATGCCGGCTGCCATGGGCATTGGTATGAGCAAGTTCGTCGACCAGCACCAGGTCGGGGCGGCGTTTCAGGATGGCATCGAGATCCATCTCCTCGAGCGCCCTGCCCTTATAGTCGACATTGACTCGCGGAACGATCTCAAACCCTTCCAGCAGCGCCTGCGTCTCGCGGCGGCCGTGGGTCTCGACAACGCCGATCACGACATCGACACCGTCGGCGATCTTCGCCCTGCCTGACATCAGCATCTCATAGGTTTTGCCGACGCCGGGTGCCGCTCCCAGGAATATCTTCAGCCGTCCGCGTGTCTCGGCCCGCGCCTTTTCGAGAAGCGCATCGGGGGAAGGCCTGCTCAACATGTCGCGGCTGTCGTCTGCCATTCGAGAGTCGTCTTTCCTGATAGGTTGAGACGGCGCTAACCGTCTCAATCCCTTCAACTTATTGAGTCATAGAAGCATCGAGCGCCTGGTTCAATGCCAGCACATTGACCACAGGCTCGCCGAGAACGCCGAGCTCGCGGGGCTCGATGGCAGCATCGACGAGCGACTTGACCTTAGCCTCATCCATGTTGCGGGCCTTGGCGACGCGCGGAACCTGGAAATAGGCATCTTCAGGCGAGATATCCGGGTCGAGACCGCTGCCCGAAGTGGTGAGCAGATCGACCGGAACCGGCGTATTCGGGTTCTGCGCCTGCAATGTCGCAGCATCCCCCTTGATACGGGTGATCAGGCTCGAATTGGTCGGACCGAGATTGGAGGCCCCGGAGTTGGCGGCGTTGTAAGGTACGGAAACCGATTTGGTCGGATCATTCGGATCGGCGCCGGTCGTGGCCGAAGGGCGGCCGTGGAAATACTTATCCGCCGTGAAATTCTGGCCGATGAGGCTGGAGCCGATCACCTTGCCGTCCTTCTCCACCAGGCTGCCATTGGCCTGGTGGGGAAAGAGCGTCTGGGCGACACCCGTCATGGCAAGCGGATAGGCAAGGCCGGTCAGGACGGTCGTGGCGACGATCATGACGATGGCGGGTCTGATTTGTTTCAACATGAGAGAAACTCCTTAGGCGAGGCCGATGGCGGTGATCGCCATATCGATGGCCTTGATGCCGATGAAGGGGACGATGATGCCGCCGAGGCCATAGATCAGCAGGTTGCGGCTGAGCAGCGCGCCGGCGCCGATCGGCCGGTAGCGGACCCCCTTCAGCGATAGCGGGATCAGTCCGACGATGATGAGCGCATTGAAGATGATGGCCGAAAGAATGGCGCTTTGCGGCGTTGCCAGCCCCATGACATTCAGCATTTTCAGCTGCGGATAGAAGGCGATGAACATGGCCGGAATGATGGCGAAATACTTGGCGATGTCGTTGGCGATGGAGAAGGTGGTCAACGCACCGCGCGTCATCAGCAGTTGCTTGCCGATCTCGACGATCTCGATCAGCTTCGTCGGGTCGCTGTCGAGATCGACCATGTTGCCGGCTTCGCGGGCGGCGACCGTACCGGTATTCATGGCGACGCCGACATCGGCCTGGGCGAGCGCTGGCGCATCGTTCGTGCCGTCGCCGCACATGGCGACCAGCTTGCCCTGTGCCTGCTCCTGACGCATCAGCGCCAGCTTCATTTCGGGCGTTGCCTGGGCGAGAAAGTCGTCGACGCCGGCTTCGGCGGCAATGGCGGCGGCCGTCAGCGGATTGTCGCCCGTGATCATCACGGTGCGGATACCCATGCGGCGCAGTTCCGCAAAACGCTCACGGATGCCGCCCTTGACGATATCCTTAAGATGGATGACGCCGAGAAGACGACCGTCTCGCGCCACGGCAAGCGGCGTGCCGCCGGCCTTGGCGATCTCGTCGGCGATCACCTGCAGCTCGCGCAACGTTTCACTCGTCGTGCGCGACATCACGGCCGTGCCTTCCGTCGTGTCATTGGCCGCACCTTCGACATAGGCGACCACGGCATCGACAGCGCCCTTGCGGATCGAGGAGCCATCGAGATCGACGCCACTCATGCGGGTCTGGGCCGTGAAGGGAACGAAGGTCGCCTTCAGGCTCGTCATGTCGCGGCCACGGATCGCATATTTCTCTTTGGCAAGCACGACGATCGAGCGGCCCTCGGGCGTCTCGTCGGCAAGGGAGGCAAGCTGCGCGGCATCGGCAAGGTCCTGCTCGCTGATCCCCCGGACCGGGCGGAAGGCGGTCGCCTGGCGGTTGCCGAGCGTGATCGTACCAGTCTTGTCGAGAAGCAGCGTGTCGACGTCCCCGGCGGCTTCGACGGCGCGGCCGGACATAGCGAGCACGTTGAAGCGCACCAGACGGTCCATGCCGGCAATGCCGATCGCCGAAAGCAAAGCGCCGATGGTGGTCGGGATCAGCGTGACGAAGAGCGCAACAAGCACGACAGTCTGGATCGAGCCGCCGGCATAAGCGGCGAAGCTCGGGATGGTGACGGTCGCGAGCACGAAGATCAGCGTCATACCGGCCAACAGGATGTTGAGCGCGATTTCGTTCGGCGTCTTCTGCCGTTCTGCACCTTCGACCAGCGCGATCATGCGATCGATGAAGGTCGAACCAGCGGCAGCGGTGATCCGCACACGTATCTCGTCCGACAGGACCTGCGTGCCGCCAGTCACAGCAGAGCGGTCGCCGCCCGATTCACGGATGACAGGCGCAGATTCGCCGGTGATCGCGGCTTCGTTGACGGAAGCGACGCCTTCGATGACCTCACCATCCGAGGGGATGATATCGCCGGCTTCGACCAGGACGACATCGCCGACCTTAAGGCTGGTGCCGGGCACCATCTTGTAATCGGTGCGGCTGTTGCCGACGAGCAGCTTCGCCTGCGTTTCGGTGCGCGACTTGCGCAGCGAATCCGCCTGCGCCTTGCCGCGACCTTCCGCTACCGCTTCGGCAAAATTGGCAAACAGCACCGTGAACCACAGCCAGATATTGATCTGCAGCGAGAAGGCGAGATTGCCGCCGCCGGTCACGAGATCGCGCAGGAAGAGGACGGTCGTCAGCATCGAAACGACGGCGACCACGAACATGACGGGGTTCTTGGCAAGCGTGCGCGGGTTCAGTTTCTTGAACGAAGCGCCGATCGCCGGAACGAGGATGCGAGAATCCAGAATACTCGCTGATTTTAACTGGCTCATAAGAGGCTCCAGCGTGAAGAGGAAAACGTCAGATCGGAACGCCGCCGATCAGCCGATCAAAAATCCGAAGACGACAATGCCGAGGAACAGTGCGGCCATTGCCAGCAAGATGGCATCGGACGCGCAGGTCGTTCCGGCCGGGCCACGCCCCCTGTCGAAGGGGCGTGGATCGATGACTTTTCTAAGCTTGCCCAGAAGCGGTTGGCTCATGGCCGTCATTCCTTAGAAGGTCTGGCCTACGATCATCGACAGATGTTCGACGATCGGTCCGAGTGCCAGCGCCGGGAAGAAGGTCAGACCGCCGACGATCAGGATCGTGCCGACCAGGAGGCCGACGAAGAGCGGGCCATCCGTCGGGAAGGTACCGGCCGAGGCAGGAACCGTCTTCTTGCTGATCAGAGAACCGGCAATCGCAAGGGCCGGAACGATGACCAGGAAGCGGCCGATCAGCATGACGATACCGAGCGTGATGTTGTACCAGGAGGTATTGCCGGTCAGACCGCCGAAGGCCGAGCCGTTGTTTGCCGCGGCCGAGCTGTAGGCATAGAGGATTTCCGAGAAGCCGTGCGGACCGGCATTCGCGATCGAGGCAACGGCGGAGGGCAATACAACGGAGATCGCCGTGAAGATCAGCATGCCGAAGGGCAGGCAAAGCACGGCAAGCATTGCCATCTTCACGTCCTTGGCCTCGATCTTCTTGCCGAGATATTCCGGCGTGCGCCCAACCATCAGACCCGCAACGAAGATGGCGATGACGACGAACATCAGGATGCCATAGAAACCGGCGCCGACGCCGCCGACGATGACTTCGCCAAGCTGCAGGTTGATGAGCGGGATCAGGCCGCCGATCGCGGTGAAGCTGTCGAGCATGCCGTTGACCGCGCCGCAGGATGCGGCCGTGGTGATGACGGCGAAGAGCGAAGAGGCGGCAATGCCGAAGCGGACTTCCTTGCCTTCCATATTGCCGCCCTGGATACCGAGCGCATGAACAAGCGGATTGCCTGCCGCTTCAGCCCAATAGGTGACGATCACGCCGGCGATGAACAGCGTGCCCATCGCAGCCAGGATCGCCCAGCCCTGGCGCTGACTGCCGACCATGCGGCCGAAGACGTTGGTCAGCGCTGCGCCGATGGCGAAGATCGCCAGCATCTGCAGGAGGTTGGAGATGGCATCGGGGTTTTCGAACGGATGCGCCGAGTTGGCATTGAAGAAGCCGCCGCCATTCGTGCCGAGCATCTTGATGGCAAGCTGCGAGGCGACGGGACCGACGGCGATCGTCTGCCGCGCGCCTTCGAGCGTCGTAGCATCGACATAGGGACCGAGCGTCTGCGGCACGCCGAGATAGACGAAAACAATCGTCAGCACGATGCAGATCGGCAAGAGGACGTAGAGCGTCGCGCGGACCATATCGACCCAGAAGTTGCCGATCGCCTTACCCGAAGCACGTGCGAAAGCACGGATCAGCGCAATGGCGATCGCAATGCCGGTTGCTGCAGACACGAAGTTCTGCACCGTCAGGCCGGCCATCTGCACGAGGTAGGACATCGTGCTTTCGCCGCCGTAGTTCTGCCAATTGGTATTGGTGACGAAGCTCGTTGCCGTGTTGAAGGACAGTTCCGGGCCGACTGCGGTCATGCCGGCCGGATTATACGGCAGACTGCCTTGCAGTCGCTGCAGCGCGTAAAGAACGAGGAAGCCCGCGAGGCTGAACAGCAGCATGGAAACCGAGTAGGTCGTCCAGTGCTGCTCTTCGCGCTCATCCGTGCCGGCCAAACGATAAAGCCCCCGTTCCACAGGACGGAGGACGAAGGAGAGGAAGGTGCGCTCGCCGGTAAAGACACGCGTCATGTAACCGCCGAGCGGTTTGACGAGCAGGAGAAGGATCCCAATATAAAGGAGGATCTGAAGCCATCCGTTGAAGGTCATGGAGGTAACTTTCCCTATCCAGCGCTGTCAGAAGCGCTCGGGGCGAATAAGAGCATAGACCAGGTAGACGGTGAGAAAGATCGTCACGCCGCCACCGAGAATGTAATCGAGAAGCATTGCCGTCTCTCCGACTATAGGCTGTCGCAAGCCTTGGTATAGGCGACGCAAAGGAGGAAGAATAAAACGCCGATCCCGACAAGAATAATGTCCATCATCGATCGCGAGTCCTTGATTGTTATTGTTGATGACAGAAAATAGTAGGGAGCGCCTTGCATGAAGGCGCCTCTTTTCATTCTGCCTGGGGGAAGAGCACTTCAGGTGTATCTTCGCCATACAATATGCGACCGAACCGCATTAAGGTTCGAGACGGGCCGACAGGGGAAGATATAAAAATCTTATAAATGCCCATGGGATTGCCGAGACGAGCGGAGATGTTTCCATTCCGCACCTGGACCGCAAACCTGAGACGGTCGAAAAGGAGTGTGGCGAGATATGAATGCTGAGCGCCGCATCACGCTTGATGCCGTTTCCCGCCAGTGATTTAGTCCACGGCATACGGATCGAGTTTTGATAACTTGTCCTACGACTATTCGACCGCCAGACAAAGAAATGCGAGCCCGTGACCACCAGCATCAGACATATCGCCAAGCTCGCAGGAACATCGGTCTCGTCAGTCTCGCGCGTGCTGAATAATAGCGGCTATGCCTCTCCGGAGCTGCGGGAGCGTGTGGAGGCCGCCATCCGCACGCTCAACTATACGCCGAGCAAGGGAGCACGCATGCTGCGCGGCGCACCGAGCCGGATGATCGGGCTGATGCTGCCATCGATCGACGTGCCTTTCTTCGGCATTCTGGCCCATGCCATCGAGCAGGAACTGTTCCGGCGCGGTTATCAGACCCTGATCTGCAGCACGGCCGAAAATATGGATCACGAGGCGCGCTACATCTCCATGCTCCTATCCCAGCGCGTCGACGGCGTCATCGTCGCGAGCGCCTTCGGGAGCACCGAACATTTCGAAGCGCTGCGCGACGCGCAGATCCCGATCGTCGCCATAGACCGTGAACTGACTGGAATTGCCGGCGATGCCGTCATGGCCGATCATGAGGAGGGCGGGCGCCTGATGGCCCGCCATCTGATCAGCCTCGGCCATCGCGTAATCGGCATTGTTGGCGCCCCTGCCCATAGCCAGCCGGTCCAGCTTCGCCTTCGCGGCATCGGGGCGGAAATGGCCGAGATTGGCATAGCACCGGCGGTGGTGGCCATGGCCGAGGAACAAAGCTTCGCGGCGACCTATCCGCTCGCAAGGAAATTGGTGGCCTCCAGGCCCGAAGTAACAGCCGTCATCGGCACAACAGATATTTCGGCGATCGCCGCAATCCATGCCGTTCAGGATCACGGCTTTTCCGTACCACGCGACTATTCCGTCATCGGCTTCGACGATCTGCCGGAGGCCGCCTATGTCTTTCCACGCCTGACGACCGTCGCGCAGCCGATCCGCGGTGTTGGCGAGCAGGCAGTCCGGCGATTGGAGGCCCTGATCGAAGAGCAAGAGGCAGACGGCGAATCGCGAGAAGACGCGATCGTCAAAATACCTGTCAGATTGATCACGCGCGACTCCACCGGCCCTGTCCGCAAATGAATGCGCACCGCCGTCAATCGGCTTTTACGGTCGGACAATGACCTTGATCTCACCGGCCAATGGTGCGCTGCCGACCACGCTCGCCACCTCTTCAAGACCTATGGTCTTCGTGACAAGCGAATCCAGTTCCAGAATACCGCTCGCCACCATGGCGGCCGCGCGGGAATGGGTGAAGGGATTGAGATAGGCCGGCCTGATCTCGACCTCGTTGACGAGCAGATCGAACGGCAGAACGGGCACTTCGAGACCCGCCGGCGTTACCCCGAAGAGGACGAAGACTCCGCCGCGCCGCGCCATCCGTACGCCGGTCTGCAGCGTTTCGGGAACGCCGGCGCATTCTATGACGACATCCACGCCACCGCCGGTCGCATCCCGGACGGCGGCAACGGCATCGGTCGCCGTCGGATCGAGGGCCAGCGTCGCCCCCAGCCGCAGCGCCGCCTCGCGCCGCGACAGCTGTCTCGTGATCAGGATGATCCGGTCCGCGCCGGCCAGGCGGGCCAGCTGCACCATGAGCAGGCCGATCACGCCGCCGCCCAATATAGCGACGCTATCGCCCCGGCGGATCTTCGCCTTGTCGATGGCATGAATGCAGCAGGCAAGCGGCTCGCAAAAAGCGCCGTGGACGGGATTGAGATCGGGAGGCAGGGTGAACGCCTGGCCGCAGGGAACCGCGACATAGTCTGCAAAGCCGCCATCCCGCGTCACCCCGATGGCCTTCAGATTGGCACAGAGATTCGGCCGCCCGTGCCGGCAGGCGTGGCAAGTACCGCAGGCAATGTTCGGGTCCACCGTCACGAGCTCACCGCCCATGAAGGATGAAACACCCTCGCCCACTTCCTCGACGAGACCACAGAATTCATGGCCCAACGCGACAGGCATGGAAGTCGGATATTCGCCCTTGTACATATGCCGGTCGGATCCGCAGACGCCGGCGGCCAGCACCCGGACGATGATGTCTCCAGGTCCGGCGCTCGGCTTTTCCACATTGCGCATGGCCATGGATCCGATCGCTTCCAAACGGACTGCCCTCATTCTCCTCCTCCGAGCATAAGGTTCAATTTCCTGATCCTATCGCGCCGCTCCCGTCGGCACCATAGCATCCAATGATACGCGTTACCGCTTCGCAACCGACACGTCATACGCAGGCATGCTGCATCGCCGTCACATCCTCCAGAAGCGTTGCCATGTCGGGGATGCCGTCGGTCGCGGTCGCGCCTCCCAGGCAACGGGCAGCGGCGGCATGGGCGGCGGCGCAGATGCGCTCGACGGGCCAATCTTCATGCAGGCCGTAAAGTACGGCGGCGCAGAAGGCATCGCCGGCGCCGACCGTACTGACGATTTCAGCCGGATCGACCGGCCGCGATCTGCAAACAATAGGCGAGTGCCCAGGCGCAAACCAGAAGCAGATTTCCGGAGCATGAATGATCGCACCCCTGGCGACGCCTGCCGCCAGCAGCCGCTCGCCGGCCGTCAGAAGTGCGGCTTCGATCAACTCTCCCTTCCCGTCGCGTACGGTTACGCCGGTTGCCCGCCCCGCCTCGATTTCATTGATGACAAGGAAATCGCAATATGGCAGCGCCGCGCCAACCTTGACCGCAAACTCCGGATCTTCGCTGGAGACGAAATCGACGCAGGTGGTCAGGCCCGCATTGCGCGCGGCCTCCAAAAGGCGCGATGCCCCGGATCGGCCGTCCGCATCGAGCGTGTCGAGACCGGGCAGCAGCATGAGATAGCCGAGATAGAACAAGCGATAGCCGGCATCCGCAAAGACGCCGGCTGAGACGAGCGCATCCGTCACCGCGTCGTTGGCGCCGCCATGATAGAAGAAGGTGCGGTTCTGCCCCGGCACGTTCATGACATGCGTGTGCGCCGTCGCGTGGTCCGGAAGCTGCCGCAGACCGCTCGCATCGATGCCGGCGCTCTGAAGCCGTGTCTTGACGATCTCTCCGTCGATATCCGCGCCGATACAGCCGGCGGCGGCGAGCTTTCCGGGAAAGCCGAGCGAGGCCAGGTCGGTGACGACATTGGCAGCCCCTCCCCCGACCCCCACATCCTGATGCAGGATATGGGCGAGATCACCCTGCTCGGGCCAATAGGACAGCGTGTGCACGCGGTCGACGATGAAGTTTCCCGCGCAAACGATACCTCCCTTGTCTTTCTTTTCGCCGCCTTGAACCTCCTCCCCGGTCCGCATCAGCCACCTGCCTCATTCCATAGGGGTCTGAGCGGCGGCTCGTCCTCCTCGATCGCGGCGAAGCGCCCGATCGGTTCCAGAAAGTAATTATCGGTATTGTCGTCGTTGACTTGACTGACCTCGCCGACGAACACAGGCCCGCCGCCCTTGCGGCCGTAGAACCGATGATAGAGCCCAGTTCGAATCGTGACACTTTGGCCGGGCGAGAGAACCAGCGGCTCCCATACGGCAAGCTTCCTCGGCAAGCCGTCAACCGGAACGGTGACATCATCCTGCAGCACATTGCCTTCCGCGTCGGTCGCGGCGAATTCGATGACGAGATCACCGCCGGCCCTGTTGATGATGTCTTCCATCTTGGCTTGATGACGATGCGTCGGTGTCATCTGCCCTTCCTCGACGAAAAGCAGCTTCTCGGCATAGGTCCGCTCGCCTTCGACACCGACGATACCGTTGCGCAGGCAGAAGAGCACGAGGCCGCATTCGGCAAAGCGGCCGGAGCCGAAATCGGTGACGTCCCACCCCAATTGATGGGCACGCAAATAGCGCGCCGCCTCCTGATTGGTGGCGAAATCCGCCGCAGTCCAATAACCCCATTCCGGCAGCGACCAGCGCCAATGGTCTAGGGTTTTGCTTGCGCGCCGCAGCGCTTCGTTGATTTCGGAGCGCTTCATCGGGCGGCCGCTCCTTCGTAATCGACGGGTACGACGATATTTTCACGGCCGGATTTCAGCGCCGCCGTCAGCACTGCGTGATGCGCCTGCGCTTCTTCGGGCGTCGCACAGGCAAAGCCATTGGCGTTTCCGCCTGCCAATTCGTCGACGAAGGCGGCCCACATTTGCTGGATGGCATCGGCGAAGCCGAACTCGAAGATCTTGCCTGTTATCGCCGGGAAAAGCGAACCGTATCCCAAATCTTCGGTGCTCCATGCCTGCGCGCCACCGGTATAGTCCATCCACTGCCATTGCCGCGGCGACTTGGTGGTGAAGAACGCGCTCTTCTTCATACCGAGGATCCGAATATACCAGTTATTGGCTTCGCCCGGCGCGATGCGCCACGTCTTCAGCACCATCGGAAAATCCTGGCCACCTGCACTGACGCGTGTGCTGATCGTTGCATTGTCCCAGGTCGTGCACGGCACCATGCCGCCCTTGCCGTCCGGGCGCTCGGTGATCTTCTTGACCAGCTGCGCATGGAGGGTTTGCGGGCGCCAGCCGAGCCGCAGGGGCACATGCAGCACATGCATGCCAAGATCACCCATGCAGCCATAGTCGCCATTAATATCGGCCATGCGCTTCCAATTGATCGGCTTTTGCCTGTCGATGTCGGAAGAATGCAGGAAACCGGCCTCGACTTCGAGGATATCGCCCATCTCGCCGCTTTCAGCGAGCGCAATGACCTTCTGCGCTCCAGGGAAGAAGGGCATTTCCGACGAGCAACGAACCAGAAGCTTCGGATTCTCGGCAAGCACCGCCATGATCTCGCGGTTCTGTGCCGCATCCATGCCGAACGGTTTTTCGCCGAGCAGATGCTTGCCGGCCTTCAGGATATCGACGTAAAACTGTTGATGAAGCACATGCGGCACGGCGCAATAGACCGCGTCGACATCCGGATTGGCGAGCAGTTCCTTATAGTCGTTGGTGAATTGCCGGACCGACGGCACATTGTCCTTGAACCAGTCCAGCAGTGCCGCATTGGTATCGCAGACGGCAACGATTTCCGGCCGTGCCCTGGTGTCGGCAAGATGCAGCCAGCGTGCCGCAGCGCTTGCGAATTCACGCCCCATCAGGCCGCAGCCGATGACGCCGAAGCGAAATACCTTCTTCATGTTTCCTCCTCCCAGGATGCGTCAGACGAGATGCCGCGAGGCGTCTTCGACGGAAGCCTCCTCGTGGACGATCGCCATCAGGGCGCGCGTCATGCCAGCGGGGTTACTGTGCTGGATGACGTTGCGGCCATAGACGATGCCGCGGGCGCCCTGCTCCATCAACTGTTTCGTGCGGGAAAGAATTTCCTGATCCGAGACGCGGCCGCCGCCTCGCACCAGTACGGGCAAGCCCTGAGCGATCTCGATAACGCGGTGATATTCCTGCACGTCGTCACAGGGGTCCGCCTTGATGATGTCGGCGCCGAGTTCGGCAGCCTGGCGTACCAGCGGCAGGATCTTGTCGATCGCGCCATCGACCATATAGGCGCCCTTGGAATTGTCCTGCATGACCAGCGGCTCGACCATCAGCGGCATGCCGTAAATCTCACATTCGCGCTTCAGGCTGTTCACGTTGCGCACGCAGGCGCGATAAACCTCCGGCTGGTCAGGCAGCATCAGAAGATTGACGACGACGCAGGCTGCATCCAATACCAATGCCTGCTCGACACCCCGGTCGATCATCTCGGAAAACAGCGCCGAGGGCAGCGGATTGCCGTAGATGTTGGCGATATCGGTCCGCAGCACCAGAGCCGGCCGATGTTTGCCGGGAATTGCCTGGAGGATCGGCGCAGTGCCCGGCGGAAGCTGGATGGCATCGGGCGCGGCATCGGCAATGACCTTGATCGCTGTCCGCATATCCTCGATGCCGGAAAGAAAGGTCCGTTCATTGAACATGCCATGATCGATGGCAACATCGAAGCAATTTCCGGACACGCCGAAGAGGCGGTTGAGCCGCGCCGATTTCATCTGTTTCCTCCCGATGTGGTAACGTTTCCACACAAGCACATTAGAGGACGGATTTGGCGAGTCAAGGCGGATGCCGATCGTCCTCGACATCTGCTCGACCTCTCCAGGGTCAAACGGGGAGCACAGTCAGTTTTCGGATAAGGCTGGCCGCCCCCGATCCTCGTGGGGCGGCCCTTTGCGGAAGCTGCGTAGGATTAGTGCTGTTCCGTTCCCTGGATTGCTGAAAGCGTCCAGTCCGAACCCGGCTTGCGCACGAAGGTCCACAGTTCGGTCGTTTCCGAAGGATTGCGATCGTCGCCATCAACGAGCTTTCCCGTCGTGCGATCGACCAGAGCATCGATGCTCGAATAGCGCATCGCAAGCGTTGCATATTCGGCGTTATCCTCGCGCCAGGCCTCGGCAATATCGCCCTGCAGCAGGCGGACATCGGAAACGCTGTTGCGCACGCCATTCGTCGCGTTTTCCCCAAGCTCTTCGGCCAGATAGGACATCGCCTCCGGCGTGGTCAGCCGGCGCAGCGTGGCGTAGTCTTCCTTGCCATAGGCCGACTGGATTTCGGTCAGGAGATGCTCGAAGCGATCGAGATCGGCCTGGTGCAACCCGATCTCGTCATTGGCTTGACGTGCTTTCTGCGCAGCCGCCGCTCCGCCACCGAGAGACGGGATGGAGAAGGAGGGACGCTGCGAGGCGCTCGCATTGTTCATCGGATTCACATTGTAGGGCGTGCCTGATCCCGGTGCTGCATATTGCGTGCGCTGGCGGTTTGCGAAGAACCGCATGGCAAAGCTGATGAGCAGCACGATCAAGCCGATCTGCAGCAGCATACCGAGGAAGCCGATTCCGCCACCGAAACCATGGCCGAGCAGCATGCCGAGAAGGCCACCGGCGATCAGTCCGCCGATCATCGACCCACCGAAGCCGCCGAAAAGGCCTGGACGCTGTGGCGCGCCAAGCGGCGGCTGGCTCGTCGTCTGCTGCGGCGGCCGCTGCGTCATCGTCCGGTCAATGGGTGCTGCCTGCGTGGGCGCTGTCCTCGTAATGGCCGGCGTATCGAAGGTACGCATCCCGCGGCTTCCGAATCCGCTGGATCCAGCCCGACGCGCATCGGCGGCGTCAAAGGTCGCTACGGACGAAGCGGCGGCAAGGACGACGATAGCTGCGATCTTGGCAAAACGCGGTACTGCACTGAACATTGGCTCTCCTGTCATAGGGCAGAAAGACGAATTTGCCCTCTATATGGGGATGCCGGCTCATGATTGTAAGGTGCGATTTTAAGTTGGTGCAGCTTGAAAAGCTCAATCCTGAGCATGCCGATCGCGCGAGCATGCGGATGACAGGCCGCAGCCTCCGGAGACGATGCTAGTCTTCATCCGCACCTTCGGTCAGACCGTCATAAACTTCCATCAGCGCATTGGTGATCGCCTGCCCGAGCGCATTGCCGGCGGCGCGGACATCATCGTCCGTGCCGTCACGCGCGGCTCTTGCCAGCTCAAAGCCCTCATCGCTGATGATCTGCTTTGCGACCTCGATCGCCCAAAGCCCGAAATCGCCACGATTGTCTATCTTGATCTCGTGTTCCATTGCCTGTCCCATTCCTTCATCGTGAGCAAGCCTCTATAGGCCCTCCCTGCGAAAGACCAGCCTCGATTACGCCGCCACAGGCCGGATCCGCATGGCGAAAAGGCGCGCTGGAGCCGCCGATTCCGGACTTTTCAGCAGATTCGCAGGCGCCCCCGGATGCCGCCGACCGCTCACCTGCTGGCTGCTGGCCTGTTCTTCAACTGGAAAATCACCCGCGGAAAGCGTCCGAAATGGCTTCAATACGTCGGAAATTGTGGAAATGCAGGCATTCTCGGCCTTTCCGGGCAGGACCCCACGTGACAATAGGCACCGGCAATGGAAATGATTCCGGCGTCATCAATGCGGGGGAAGCCTCATGACCACTACCAATGAAATCGCAGATAAGATTGCCGCAGAGCATAAGCTCACCAAAGTCCAGAGCAAGGCAATCGTAGAAGCCGTCTTTGCAGCCATCACCGGAGCCGCCACCTCCGGCGCCGAAACCTCGATTCCGGGCTTCGGCAAATTCAAGGTCAAGGACACTCCGGAGCGCGAAGCGCGCAACCCGGGAACGGGCGCAACCATCAAGGTTGCCGCATCGAAGAAGCTTGCCTTCACGCCCGCCAAGGCGCTGAAGGATGCGCTCAACAAGTAATCCCGATCCCGGATCGTTAAGATCCGATGATTCAATGGCCGGCTCTATCGTTGGGGCCGGCTGTTCGCTTTTTCAAGCGAAGGCGAACGCCGCTGCGTGATCGGTTCCGGATGATTACATCGCAAGACCAGCTAACGCGTCCCGAAATAGGTCGGTACACGGTTCGCCGCTTCAACTGATCTTGCTCTCGCGAATGCGATCGGCAAGATCCAGAAAATTCTGACGTATGCGGCGCAAGGTGAAATCGAGACCGAATAGGCGGCCCGTTTCGCTAAAATCCATCGATTGAGCCGCCTCGGAACGCTGAAGTGCGCTGAATGCGGCCTCGAAAGCCGCGTCACCGGCCGAAAGCATCTCTGGATCGATCTCGCCACCGTCACGCAGTGCCCGGCCGCACGCTTCCGCGAAGCGGGCCTGTGCCTCGAGCACTTGCCCTGCCTGCGGCCCGATTGCTTCGACGATCGCCGGCGGGAAAGGCGTTTCCACGATGTGGCTGACATAGGTCATGTCGTTGCGAATTCGCCAGAGCGAGCGCGGGATGGCTTCTGAAATTCCCTGCCTCGTCAGCCAGAAGGCGCGTTCGCGCTGCGCGTCGGTCAAAAGCGCCTCCGTCGCCATCAGGGATTGGCGCAGCGCGATATTGGCTTGCGAGGCGGAGACCGGCTCGCCCTTTTCGACCGCCGATGCAAGCGTGCGCAATATCTGCGCCATGAGGTCGAGGGCGGATCCGAAGCGATCGAGCACCACGGTCCGCGAACGCGTCGGCAGGATGAAGAGGCTGGCGAGCACGCCGACGACACCGCCGAGCGTAATCTCGGCAATGCGGTCGATCACGAAAATCTCGACGGGAACGGCGGCGGAATGAGTGAGCATGACGATCGCCGCCGTCAGCCCGGCATTGCGCAGGCGAGGCAGGCGCGCTGCCACGAAGCTCGAAAAGCCGACGACACAGATCAGCGCGATCCCGATGGCGAGCGGATCCTGCGGTGCCACGAATACCGCCATGCCTCCAAGTATCGCCCCGGCGACCGTCGCCACCAAGCGATCGACAGCCATGCCGGCCGTCGCGCCCACCGAAGCCTGCATGACGATCAGCACGGTGAAGACAGCCCAATAACCTTGCTGAAGGTGGAGAAGCTGGGAGATGGCATAGGTGATCGTGCAGGCGATCATGACCCGCAGCGCCTGCACCGCTGCGCGCTGGGTTTGAACGAGGGATGTTTTTGGTTTTGACGGAGGCTGGCTTTGGCGAGATGCGGGCTCGGTCATCGCGCAACTTTTCGTCTGGAAACGTATGCTGACAATGGCCGTTTGGGTCTTGCCCCTCCCCTTTGATGCAATGCCGCCGATCGCCCGGCGAACCGGCGCTCACGATGGCGGCATTCGACATAATATGGAAGGTGCCTGCCCAACGGCAACCACCGGCCCATTCCGCGTCTTCTGCCGTGCTTCCTACCCGGAAGCACGGTCCTTGGACGATAGTCACAGACCAGATTTTGAGCTCAAACCGTGGCGGAGGCCGCAGATGTCGGAGTCGTCTCGCTGACGAGAACCTGCCGCAGGCGTTCTTCCTGCTCGGGCGAAAGCGAGGTGCGCAGCAGCCTTGCATGCTCGCCCTTGAACTCGGCAAGCACCTTCTCAGGCTGAACCTTGCGGATCAGCAGGAACAGCGCGGAGCTTTGCGCCGGAATGGTCTCGGCAAGCTTCTCGATGAGCCCGTCGTCGATGCCGTAATCGGCCATCGATCCGGCGAGAGCACCGGAACCGGCACCGATTGCACCGCCGACCACAAGGCCGGCAAGGGGATTGAGAAACAGCAGGCCAACGAGCGATCCCCACAGGGCGCCCGAAAGGCCGCCGCTTGCAGCGCCTGCCGCGGTCAGATTGACGCTCTGCTTCAGACGAACCTTGCCGGACTCGTCGCGGACGGCAATGACCGCATCTTCGAGGTCGATCAGATATTCCTTCTCGAGCTGGACGAGGCGGTTGAGAACCGCGTCCGCTTTGTCGGCATTATCGAAACCGAGCACTATGAGTTCTGACATCGAAATTCTCCGGGTCGGGGTGTCGAGACGGGAACTGGAGTCTTCAAGCCGATCAGTGAACAGCCGTGCTGATCAACCGGTAAGGATGAGTAGCATTGAACTGCGAGATCATTGCGACAGCCTGCTGCAGCAATTCCTCGGCTTGTTCGGGATCGTCGCGGGCCAGTTCGTCAGCATTGACGCGGATTGCTTCCGCCATGTTGGTGGAAAGCGCCGCAAACTGCTTGTTGCCCTCGACAAGGGCCTCAAGCGCCGTGCCTTCCAGCGTTCGGGCGACATTGATGAGAATTTCCTCGCGCTCTTCGATGCTGAGGTCTTCGATGGTTTTGGTTTTATCTTCCATTTTGATTACTCACTCTTCATAGACGTGATGGCAACCGAGCTCATGAAGCCTCGATTACTCCTCACGTAGGAAGACGCAAATTCGGGTTCAAGGTTCCCTCGTTCGACCCGATATCGGCCAAATCGTGATCTCGCCGATAGGAGATGGGACCTTCATTAGCCGCGAAGAAAGGCATCGCCCTCGCCAATGCGGAACATTGTGGCCGTCGCACGGTTCGATTGGTGTGGCCGGACACCTTTCATCCGGGAAGATTTCGGCCGCGCTGCATTTGAAATGACGCGAGCTCTTGCAAATCAGACGAATAAGGTAATCGACATGACGGATTCGCGACGAGAAAACAGCCAAACAACGGCTGAACGCAATACAGGCTCTCGCAGCCACCGGCCTGCGGCAGCCAATCAGACCAAAGGTGAACTCGACGCCGCGTCGGAGCACGCCAAAGAGCGCGGTCCCGACGACCTGCCCAATATCGAGGCCACGAAGGAGGCGGTGCGTCAGCACGACGATGCCTTCATCGTGAAAAGCGATCTTGAAGACGCAGACGAGCGCGAGGCGTCACCGGGCACCCGCGAGCAGCCCTGAGATTGCGCCGGGGCGCCTATCCTCCACCCACGCTAAAAGTAAACTCAAGGAGATCGCCATTATGGATATCGATGAGAACGCCCGCGTTTGGGAACTGGTCGAGAAGATCGGCGTCTGCATGCTGACCACTCAAACCTCCGGCAGCCTGCGCGCCCGACCGATGGCCGCACATCCCGAACCGATCGAGAATGCGATTTATTTTCTGACGGATGTCGCCGGCCACAAGGATGAGGAGATCGCCCGCTGGCCGAACGTCTGCCTGGCCTTCGCCGACACGAAAGGCCAGAAATATGTCTCGATATCCGGTACGGCGGAAGTCAGCAACGACCGCGAACGAGTGGAGGATCTCTGGACGACGGGTGCGAAGGCCCGCTGGCACAGCGTCGACGATCCCTCCATCCGCGTCTTGAAGGTGACCCCTTCTTTCGCCGAATACTGGGACAGTCCCGGGACGATCATCAGCTACATCAAGATGGCCGCTGCCGCCGTTTCAAATTCAAAGCCCGACATGGGCGAGAACGTGAAAGTCGAGCTTTAGAGGCGATGGATCACTGCGAGCCATGCCGCGCCAACCGGGGCGGCATGGCTCGCACCAGAGCCCGGGCCGGATGGCATGAACTCCTATTCTTCCCATTCCTCTTCATCGGCCGAAAGCAGATCCACCAAGACTGCCACATTACCGGCAGGCAGATGGCGGCCTTCGCCGATCAAAGCCTCATCGCTGTTTACCCAGGCCCAAGCCTCGGATAGTTCCGTCGGCGTTGCGCCTGTTGCAACAATTTCGGCGATAAGGGTCTCGTCCACAGGGCCGAGTACGGAGGTGACGTCTTGCGAGGTCAATGTCATGTCCTGCTCCTCTTCCTGTTTGCCAGACCATGAACATCCCTGAAATATAGCAACTCGAGGATAAACTTCCACCCGCGGCCGGGCTATGCAGGCACGAGATACTCTCGCCAACGCCCTGAAATAGCGGAATAAACTTCCCTTCGTCGGCAACGAAAAATCTTGCAGGCCGCTACGCAGCGCTTGCTCTGCAATCAAGCGACGGCTCCCACGACGATCAAGAAATCGGCTCGAGATCGCATAGATCGTAAGATGATCAAAAAGTCGGCCCGGACGCGCCGCTCTTCAGCGTGAAATAAGCAAAGGCTGCTACGAAAAATGCGATGACGGCCAGGATCGCCAGCAAACGCTTGAGCCAAGGGGGCGTTTGCCTCGGCGGCTTTGGCTTAGGACGACGTTCAAACTTGATGACATTATCGGACATGACAATCGATTAGCGAAGATCAAACAGTTTGCCAATCCGGTATGGATGCCGGAGGCGATGTTTCCAAAAATGGTCGGGCAAAGCGCTCAATTCATCTCAACTTCAATCTTGTCTGCAACGCCCCGGGGGCTGTGGTGGCGGATATCCGATTGAAATCCACCAACTCTGAAGGTGCCTCTTGAATATCCTCAGTAAAATCCGCCCCTGGACGGCGCAGCAGCGTGCATTGATTGTGCCATTTCCAGCAGAACAAGATCTGGCCGAACGCAGATCCACGTCAACCATCGCCGATGGCCCGATCGTCGCTTTCTTCACGGAAGGCAGTTTTTACGAACATGAGAAGGATCGCATGGTCCACTCCGCCAAGCGTATCGGACTGAGCGTTCAGGCGACGCCAGTGCCCAGCGCTGGTAGCTGGGTATTGAATGCCGGCCTGAAACCCGGTTTCCTGCTGCAGGAGAGGGCAAGGCTGCGCGGACCCATACTGTACGTCGACGTCGACGCGGTCTTCCATCGCAATCCCTGGCCGGAACTTCGTAAGCTCGAATGCGACCTTGCGGTCTATTACGAAGGCAATGCGCGCCTCATCAGCGCGACGATCCTCATCAACGATACGCCCGGGGCGGCGCGGCTCATCGAGCTCTGGCAGGAAGGATGTCTTGCCAAGCCCGACATGTGGGACCAGCTCGTTCTCCAGCAGATCATTGCCGAAGATGCCGCAACTCCGAACCCGCAATTCAAAGTCGTGAAATTGCCCGTGTCCTTCTGCTGGATATTCGATCGGCTCGAAAATGAGCCTGCGAGCGAAATCTTCATCGAGCAGCTGCAGGCAAGCCGCGAGGCGACGAAGCGTAAACGCTGGTTCGGCCGTATCGGCAAACGCCTGAAGCGTCGCCGCGACCGGATCGAGGAAATCGAGCGCATCCTCGGCCGTCACGAGTGAGGCACGCTACCCGGTCTGCACTTTGACTTTGGCAGTGAACGGCAAGCCGCCGGTGACATGATCACAGCATGTCGCCGAGCGTCCAATGGTTGTTCCATCTGATATCAATCTCGTCCTCGACATTCTGATACCGGATGTCGGTGGAGAGACGCAGCCGTTGCCGTCTGTCCTGGTTGGTGGTCGAGGCGTGAATCATGAAGGGCGAATGGAGCATGACGTCGCCGGCCTCATAGTCGGCGACCAGCCAGCGCGTATCGAAACGTTTCGCCATCTCGGGCAGATCCTTCGAAACCCAGCCGCCCTCCGTCATGTTGCGGTTATAGGCGCTCACGCGCTCCTCGGGACCGAGATCCTTGTTCCGCTCGCTGAACTCACGCTCCATCTTGACGCCGATGGCATGCGATCCCTCCAGATAGGCAAGGCCGCCCATTTCCATCGGGATATCGCCGATCGGTATCCATGCCGTCACGATCCGGCTCGTTCCGCCACGCAGATAGACGAGATCATAATGGGCAGGCGTTGCCGTCGTCGTTCCCGGCCGGACATGGCGCATGATCTTGCGCTTGTGCAGATAGGAAATGCCCGACAGGAATTCGTCCATGAAACGCGACATGCGAGGCTGCGCGCAGAAGCCCTCATAAGCGACCGAACGGACCAGCGACATCAGGCAGCGATCGACATCACCGCCTTCGGGCGCCACAGCGGACGCGATGCCATCCCTCGGATCCGTTCCCTTCTCGATCAGCCCCGTCGCCGCCAGATGACCGAAAACCCAGCCGCGAAAGTCGATGACGTCTTTGCGCGGCAGGAAACCCTTGAGCCACACATAGCCATTCTCTTCATAAAGGCTGCGGATTGCCTGAACGCCGATGCCCGGATCAGTCGGCGTCAGATAGCCGAGCCGATCGGGTGCGGTGGAAAGAACCTTTCCGTTGGCGACAAGATTGAGCTCGCGCTCGCCGGATTGCACGGCCTGCATGGAAATAGACATTTCATTCGCCTATCGCTCGATGTGATTGCCCATTGAATCTAGCAGTCAGTGATGTTCCATTACATGGACGGAAATCATACTGGACTTTTCGCTCATCATGAGACCGACGGAAGCCGTCTACCGATCATCACTCGCGGCCGCCAGCGGGCTAGCTATCACCGGCAGTGGAAGACAGCATGCAATGCACGCCGTCAAAGGACGGAAGCTGCCGTGCTATGCGGTCGTCCTCGTAGAGAATGGCCAGGGCTTTCTCGAGACCGAGGCTTGCGGTCGCCGGAGCGTGAAAGGCCCGGCCCTCTTCTGGCTCTTTCCAAACCGCCAGCACTCATACGGCCCGGATGCTGATGGCTGGAACGAGCGATGGGCGCTTTTCGAGGGCTCTCTGGTGCGGGACTTTCTGAGGCTGCGCCTCATCAGCGAGCAGGATCCGCTCATCAATCTGCGCAATCTCGATCGCATCCAGCGCCTTTTCGGCGGCATTCACGGCGATCTGCTCGCGGATTCGAACCTTGCGAGAGCCTCGGCGGCCGCTTCGCTCCACCAGATCGTTGTCCTGGCGGCGCGAAAGGCCTGCCAGACCACGCCTTCCCTTCAGGAAGGAGCGGATATGGCCGAAATCGTCGAGGCGCTTCGGCGCAGGGCGATGCAACCGCTCGATATCGCCGCCTTCGCCGCCGAATATGGAATGTTGCCCGCGACACTCCGCAGAAAGATCGCAAGGGAGGTCGGGCTGCCGCCGAAAGGCTTTCAGCTTAGGGTGCGCATGGATCATGCCAAGGAACTCCTGGCAACGACGGACGACAAGATCGAGGTCATCGCCGCCAAGGTCGGCATTGACGATGCGTTCTACTTCTCCCGGCTGTTTCACGAGCGGGAAAACTGCACGCCGCGCGAATTTCGCTCGCGGTTCAGGAGGAGCTGAACGCTCAAGACCGGCCGCCTCGTCGCAACCATCCGTTCATCGGACGGCCGCCGCTGGATGGAATTCCGTTTCAGGCTTGGCCGTCGGCAGGCGGCCGGAGTATCCGCTCCCAAATCCTGGTTCGAACATGATAGCCTGTTGCCGGTGCGGAAGTGGCAGAGCCTGACCTGAAGGCACAGCCGATTATCGCGCCTTAAGCGTTACCCCTGGGAGCGGATGAAAAACACCCGCTCCTCATCAACGTTCGAAGCGCGAGGAGGCAATCATGAATTTGAAAGACGCAACATTGTTCCGGCAGGCCGCGTTGGTCGGCGGTGATTGGATCGAAGCCGATCCATCCAACGCGATCAAGGTCGACAACCCCGCAACGGGCGAGATCATCGGCCTCGTTCCCAATCTGGGTGCTGCGGAGACCAGGAAGGCGATTGCTGCAGCCGAAGCCGCGCAGAAGGAATGGGCCGCCCGCACCGCCAAGGAACGCTCCGGTATCTTGCGCCGCTGGTTCGAGCTGATGATGGAAAACCAGGATGATCTCGGACGTATCCTGACAGCCGAACAGGGCAAGCCGCTGCCTGAAGCCAAAGGCGAAATCGCCTATGGCGCGAGCTTCATCGAATGGTTTGCCGAAGAAGCCCGCCGTGTCTATGGCGACATCATTCCCGGTCACCAGAAGGACAAGCGCATTCTGGTCATGAAGCAGCCGGTCGGCGTTGTCGCGGCGATCACGCCCTGGAATTTCCCGAACGCCATGATCACTCGCAAGGCCGGTCCTGCCTTTGCCGCTGGCTGTGCCATGGTCTTGAAGCCGGCCTCGCAAACGCCGTTTTCGGCGATCGCCATTGCGGTCCTTGCCGAACGCGCCGGTCTGCCCAAGGGGCTTTTCAGCGTACTGACGGGTTCGGCTCGCGCCATCGGCGCCGAGATGACCGCAAGTCCGGTCGTGCGCAAGCTCACCTTCACCGGCTCGACCGAAGTGGGCGCAGAACTCTACAAGCAGAGCGCGCCGACCATCAAGAAACTCGGGCTGGAGCTCGGCGGCAACGCACCTTTCATCGTGTTTGACGATGCCGATCTCGATGCTGCCGTCGAAGGCGCGCTGATCGCCAAGTTCCGCAACAATGGCCAGACATGCGTCTGCGCCAATCGTCTCTATGTTCAGGACGGCGTCTATGATGCCTTTGCCGAGAAGCTCTCTAAGGCTGTGGGCTCGCTGAAGACCGGCAACGGCTTCGACGAAGGCATCAATCTCGGCCCGCTGATCGACGAGGCGGCCCTTGCCAAGGTCGAGGAGCATGTTGCCGACGCCCTTTCGAAGGGAGGCCGCATCGTTGCCGGCGGCCATCGCCACCATCTCGGTGGACGCTTTTATGAGGCGACCGTCCTTGCCGACATCACGCCCGCCATGGCCGTCGCCAAGGAAGAGACATTCGGGCCGGTCGCTCCCCTCTTCCGCTTCAAGGACGAGGCCGATGTCATTACCCAGGCCAACGACACCGAGTTCGGCCTTGCCTCCTATTTCTATGCCAAGGATCTCGCCCGCGTCTTCAGGGTCGCCGAAGCGCTGGAATACGGCATGGTCGGCGTCAATACCGGCCTGATCTCGACGGCCGAAGCGCCGTTCGGCGGCGTCAAGCTTTCCGGCCTCGGCCGCGAGGGATCGCGCTACGGCATCGAGGAATTCACCGAAATCAAATATGTCTGCCTCGGCGGCGTCGCCTGAGGCCAAGGGGAGGCCGTCGGGAGAGGTTTATGGCACCTGCACGAGGCGGCCGCTGCCTCTGATCTCCGAGCGTCGCAGGACTGGATGCCCATATAGCTCGATGTTGCCGCTTCCGCTGATCGATATATCCGCATCGGCAGCAGCGGCAACCTCAGCATCGCCGCTGCCCCGAACCCTGATCTTCACCGATTGGGCGGCCAGGTCTTTCAACCGTGCGGTACCTGAGCCGGAAATCTCCAGATCGACCGTATGCGCGCTGCCCGTGGCGGAGACGCTGCCACTTCCGGATATGCTCAAACGCAAATCGGACTGATCGAGCTGCGACAGGGCAAGATCGCCGCTGCCGCGCACCTTCCAATCGGTGACGAGCGGTCCCGACAGGCTGACTTCGAATTTGGAGCTGGACCAACCCGGATCGCAATCCAGGCTCAGCCTGCCACCCTGCAGGCGTACATGATCCAGAAGTGCCGGATCACCGCTGATGACGGCCTCCGCCTTTCCGCCCGGCCGGTACTGAACGGAGGCCGGAATATCGACCGCCAGGCTGCCATTGGAGCTGAAAGGCAGGATGACCTGCTGCTTGCCGGATGCCGCAGATTCGCAACCGGATCGCATGCCACCCCACCAACGCCCCGCATTGGCCCAATCCGGCCCGGAAAGCCCGGTGCCGAGCGTAAGAAAGACGAATGCACAAATCAGTCCGGTCGTCGCGACAGTCGCCAATTTCCCGTTCATTGTCCATTTCCTCCAACGATGCGCAGTCCGGTGCTCAAGCTCGACTTTCGTCCACTTGAGCCAGGCGGAAATGCAGGCGAGCATATTGCCCAAGCATGCGGATGCCCAAACTCAGACCCATCAGCAGCAAAGCACCGCCACCCACGAAGCAGCTCACCAGGCCGGCACCGATCAGCAGGCGGGCCAGCATGCCGACGGAAGGCAGGCCGATGTGGAACAGCACGGTGGTGACGATGATCTTCAGACCCACGGCGCCGACAGCCACCAATGCAATCGCAAGGCCAAGCGTGACGAAGATCGCAGCAAAGAGCAGCGGCAGCAGGAAAAAAATATCGACAATGGCAAGGCCGGCCAGGGCCATCATAGCGGCCAGGAGATTCGGTACGCTCCAGTGGGCCTCCAAACGGCGCAGCCCCGCATCCGCCCGCAGCTCCCGAGCGATCCTGCCCGGATCGCCAAGCGCTGCGGCAACCTCCTCCTCGCTTCGGCCGGAAGCCTCGGATTCGGCAAAATGGGCTGCGTAATCAGCCAGGATATCGTCAATCTCATGCGGCGGCAGGCTCGCAAGCCCAAGCCTCAACGTGCGTAAGAAAGCGTCCCTGGTCATGGTGAATCCTCAAGAAGTTTATCGACAGCGTCGGCTAGCGAGCGCCAGTCGCGGCGATGGGCTTCGAAAATCGAGCGGCCGAGCGGCGTGAGCCGATAATATTTACGCGGCGGCCCGCTGCTCGACTCGACGATGCGGGTCGCAACCAGTCCGTCATTCTGCATCCTGCGCATCAGCGGGTAGATCGTTCCTTCGCCCATGCCCACCGCCGCAACCAGCGTACTCGCAATCTCATAGCCGTAGCTTTCGCCCCGCGAGAGCACGGCCAGGACGCAAAGATCGAGCACGCCCTTCCGCAATTGAACTTGGATCGAGTCAGTCATGAACGCCTCAGCTTTACAGAACGAATATAACAAGCTATCTGTTTATGCAAGGTAGCTAGGACGGCTTTCGCAACCGGCACATGCCTCTTCGTGTCATCGTCTGGACTACGGACCGACATGCCTTGCCATCACAGCCATCGCGCAGCCTGTATCTCTGGTTAAATGGAGTAGTTGTGATGATCCGCTTTGGCCTTGCTCTCATGGCCGCGCTCTTTATTGTCGCGTCATCGGCATGTGGGGCAGGTTTGAAATTCATTCACATATCAGGTGATGCGGACAATCCGGCGATCGACGCCGCCATATGGTCTCCTTGCACAAGCCCTCCGGCAGAAGTGAAGATCGGAGCTCTCGCAATGCCGGCAACGCCGGATTGCCCAATTGCAGGCGAGGAACTGCCACTCATCATCATCTCGCATGGCTATGGCGGCTGGTATCTCGGCCATCACGATACCGCCGAAGCGCTTGCCGACTCTGGCTTCATTGTCGTCGCCATCAATCATCCGCATGCCAATCATGCCGACATGAGTCAGGCAAACGGTCTTGGCGTATTGATCGAGCGCCCCGCCGACATCAAGCGCACCGTCGACTTCATGCTTGATGCGTCTCCCTATGCGGGAAAGATCGATCCACAGCGGATCGGCTTCTACGGGTTTTCCCAGGGCGGATATACCGGTCTCGTCGTTGCGGGCGCCAATCCGGATTTCACCAAACTGCCGCCACGCTGTTCAGATCCGAAAGCAGCCAGCTGTCCGCCGGCTGGTCAAGTTCAGCCTCCCCGGCGACAACCGCCACCACAGTTGCTAACTCACGATCCCCGCATCAAAGCAGTCGTTGTAGCCGACCCGCTGAGCATCGTCTTCCCGACCGTGGACAGCGTGGAAGATGTCAAAGTTCCGCTTCAGCTTTGGGGCTCAGAGCTTGGAGGGGGTGGTGGAGCATCTCCTGAAAATGTCGCAACGCTTGCACGGCTATTGCCGGAAAAACCTGATTTTCGAGTCGTCCCCAATGCCGTTCATTTGTCGTTTCTGACACCTTGCCCGGAAATGAGGCCGTCGTCGGATGCCTGCACCGATGCGCCGGGCTTCGATCGCGTCGCGTTTCATAGACAATTCAACGCCGCTGTCGTCGCATTTTTCCGCCGGCATCTGACGCAGCGGTAACGGCAAGCATATCGGAGCGTGAAGCAGCATGTGACGTGGAACAATGCGCAGGCATTATGAGCGTTGAAACTCGTCCGCGAATCCGATCAGATCATGACAAAAACGATACGCATAGCGGCGGCTCTGGTGCTGCGCCCGGACGGGAAGACATTGCTTGTGCGCAAGCGCGGCACTATTGCCTTCATGCAACCCGGTGGCAAGGTGGAGCAGCAGGAGACGCCAGAGACGGCGCTGATCAGGGAACTCCTCGAAGAACTGGGCCTTGCGGCAGAGATGAAGGATCTGACTTTCCTCGGTCGTTTCTAGGCGCCGGCAGCCAACGAACCGCACCATACTGTCGTCGCGGATATATTCCGGCTGCATGTGGGCGATCCGGCAATCACAGCAGCGGCAGAGATCGAGGAGATCCGCTGGGTATCGCCCCACAATCCGGGACATATAGCTATGGCTCCCCTGACCGAGCATCATATCCTTCCTCATTATCGGCAGCAGACTGTGTCCGCGGGCCAATGAGGTCGAATTTCATCGGCTCCAGACAATGAGGGCAACTTCGGCGATTTCCTGGAAATTCCTGGCCTGGAATACAACTTCGTTCGCCTATTCGCCTATGGGCGGCAGACGCGTTGCTCACGGCGGACGAGCCGTCCAATTGCACGTCGCTTTACATGGGGCGAGAGTAAAATTTAAATATTGTAACAAAATGAAAAATTAATAGATTTCAACTTTAGCGGTGAGCTTATTTACTACGAATATGATAACATGCGCAGAATACATGAGGCCCTCGTTATTTTAATTGAAAGTAAAAACAACTTTGGATACATGAGTAAAAAAACACGACGTGAGGCCGAAAATGAAAAGAGAAAATACTGCCAGCCACGAGAGGTTTATTGAGCTGACAAGCAAGATCGTCTCGGCCTACGTTCTTCGCAACGCGACCGCGCCGGAAGATTTGCCGAGGCTCATCATAGACACATATGCCGCGCTTACCGGTTCTCGGCAACCTGAGCCGTTGTCATCGGAAAAGTCGCTGAAGCCGGCGGTGCCGATCAAGAAATCCATTACCGATGAATATCTGATCTGCCTGGAAGACGGCGGTAAGTACAAATCGCTGAAGCGGCACCTCAACACCAAATACGGCCTGACACCCGAAGAATATCGAAAGAAATGGGGCTTGCCGGCCGACTACCCGATGGTCTCGGCCACCTATGCAGCCACACGATCGACGCTGGCGAAGAAAGCCCTCCTCGGCCATACAAAGAACGCGACCGATATTGCGCCGGCTGCCGAGCCGGCTCGACGGCAGCGGAAAACCGGCTGATTTGGAGTAGTTCTGCGTTTCTTCGAAAAGCGTACGCGCCTATCTTTTTATTTCCCAGCGCGTTGCGAACGGAAAATCGCTGCGCGCACGCTTGTAGATGCTCCAGGAACGTTTTGAGCCACTTCGCGTGATCCGCCCTGTCCGCACTTCGACGATAATTGCGCGATCAAGTCGCTGCAGGATCACGGAATTTCGATTGTCTTGGCATTGACGGTAATCGCGCGGCCGGCAAACCAGCCGTTGATACCGGCGCCGAGGCCGAGCAGGACGAACAATACGGAGCTCCAGGCAAAACTCCCGGTCCAGCCATGGATCGTGCCGACGACGAGCGGGCCGATCGCGGCAAGCAGATAACCGACGAATTGCGCCATCCCGGAGAGATGGGCCGCCACATGCGCGTCGGGCGATCGCAACACGATGACGGTCAGTGCCACCGCGATCAATCCGCCCTGCCCGATGCCTTGCAGCACGGCCCAGAACCAGACCGTCCAAAGCGGCGCAAAGAGCAGGCCCAGCAATGCTGCGACCGCGACCAGGCAGAGAATGACATTGATGGCGCGCTGGTCCCTTCCCTTGACGGCGATATGGGGTGCGACGAGGCAGGCAACGGCCTGCACCATAACCGAGGCGGAGACAATGGCTCCGGCGGTCACGCCGTCAAGGCCGCGTTCGCGCAGAATAGGCACGAGCCAGCCGAAGACGCAGTAGGCAAGTGCCGATTGCAGCCCCATGAAAAGCGTTACCTGCCAGGCGATGCGATCCGACCAGAGGCCGGTGACACGAAAACCAGCGCGGCGGACCTGGCTGCGCGTTCGAACCACCTGCGGCAGCCAGAGAAGTCCGACCACGAAGGCCGGCACGGCCCACGCCGCAAGCGCACCACCCAGCGATCCACCGAGGGCATGCTCGATCGGAAGCGTGAACCCGGCAGCACTTGCCGCGCCGGCGCATAGCGCCATCGTATAGCAGCCCGTCATCAGGGCGGCCTTGTCCGGGAAATCACGCTTGACGAGCCCAGGCAGCAGCACGTTGCCGATGGCAATACATGCGCCGGTCAGTGCCGTTCCGAGGAAGAGCAGGGAAATGGAGGAAACTCCGCGCAGCGCCGTGCCGAGCGCAAGCAGGAAGATGACCGCAAGCAGGACACGCTCGGTTCCCATGCGCTGCGCAAGCCTTGGCGCAAATGGCGAAAACAGCCCCATGCAGACCACGGGCAAGGTCGTGAGGATGCTGGTACCGAAGGCCGAAACGCCAAGCGCGGACCTGATTTCCGGCAGAAGCGCCGATGCGCTCGAGAAAACCGGTCTGAGATTGAACGCAATGAGCACGAGGCTTGCACCCAGCAGAAACCTGCCGATCGGCGATTTGCCTCCACGTGGCCGCGGTACGGGAATTTCATCGGCCTCGGCATCGATCAATTCGAGCGAGGCGGCATTTTGTGAAGTTATGGTCATGACATCAGCAATCGATCAAGAGTAGCGACGACGGGCGCCATGAAGCGGCGTACGGCGGCATCGGCCGCTTCAGGATTGCCGGTTTCGATCGCGTCGACGATCGCGATATGCGCCTGCATATCCGGCTCGGGAATATCCGCGCCGAGCGTCGCCTCGATGGTCTCGGCAATGGAAAGGGAGAAGAATTCGTAGAGCTCGATCATCGCCCTGTTCTGTGAGGCCGCGACGACCGCCTTATGGAAGGCAAGGTCGCGCTCGATGAACGCGGCCTTGTCACCGCCGGTATAGTTTCCGCGCGCAATCAGCAAGGCGCGCAGTTGCGAAACAATTTCCGGCGAATGACGCAAGGCAGCGAGCCGTGCGGCCTCGACCTCCAGCGCAAGCCGGGCCTCGAACTGATCGCGCAAGCCGGCGCGACGCGCCATATCCAAAGGACGGCTGACATCCGTCACCGAGCGAACATAGGTGCCGGACCCCTGCCGCGTCTCGAGAAAGCCTTGGGAGACCAGCACCCTCACTGCCTCGCGGATCGTGCCGCGGCTGACCGACAGCATGGATGAGAGCGAGGCTTCATTCGGGAGCTTTTCGCCGACAAGCCAGCGTCGGGCGATGATTTCGCCGCGAATGGCCTCGACGGCATTGTCCGCAAGAGTGGTTTTGGTCAGGGCACGCATGATCTACTATCATCAAGTCATCGGATGACTTTATGATTTAGGCGGCGAAAAGCTCTTCGTCAATCCAATTGCAGGAATGATCAGCGGCTAGTTATGACGTCTGCTCTTTTCGAAGAAAAGCAGTAAGGCAAGTCCCAGCAGACCGGCGGCAGCACCGATAAGGGCCGTTCCGGAATAGCTGCTGATCGCCGTGCCGATCGCGAAGAGAAGAGCGCTCAAACCTGCACTGAGGAAGATATTGACCGATATGAGCGCGCTGCCGAGACCGGGGCGCTCGGCAATCAGATCCTGCAGATAGGTAATGGGAATACTGATGAGCGCTGCCGCGCCGATCCCGCTGACGAGGGTCAGCGCATAGACGTGCCAGGGTGCGTAAGCCAAGCCGAGCAGGACCAGATAGACGACGTAGATGACCGTGCCGATCCCCAGCGCCATGAGATGGGTCATGATCCGCTGCGCCCGCCCCCACGCGACAATGAAAACGACTTCAAGAAGGGCGACGATCCCGACAAGGATACCGATATCGGCCACCGTTCCGTGCGCCGCGCCGGTGACGATGAGTGGCAGAATGGCGCCATTGACATGCAGCGTGCTGGTGATCAGTGCCACCGCGATGAGGCGCACGAAGACCGGCGGTGACATAACTTCGCCCAGCGCGGCAAGATAGGAAAGATGGCGTGCCGATGCCTTGTCGGTGCCATCCTGGCGCGGAAGGAAAAAGGCGATCAATCCGAAGCAGACCGCACAGGCGAGACCGGCAAACAAATAGGCCGGCAGCATGCTTGCTGAATTTGCAAGCAGGACGCCAGTTATACCAGGCACCAGAACCCAGGAGAGCGAGATCATCGCACGTACGCCGGAATTGACCGTGGCGACATGGTTGCGCTCCATTCCGCTTGTCGCCACCCTGACATTGGCAAAGAGCAGCGAGTTGAGCGAACCGTAGACCGGCAGGAAGAACAAGGCGCTGAGAACGAAGGTTGCCTGCGCAGGCACGGCATAGACGGCGCCATAACCCAGGACCCCGAAAATGGCGACGCTCAGCATCATCACGCGATACTGGCCGATCCGGTCCGCCAGATTTCCAAGCAGGATGCTGACGACGACGTTCACCGCGGCCGCGCAGAAGATCAGCGTCGAATAGAGCCCATTGCTGAGTCCGAGTTCGTGGATGCCGACGACCGATTGATAGGGCGATGTGGCGGCGCCGGCAAAGCCAAAGGCAAAAATGGCAAGCATGCTCACCCGAATGGTCGGGTCGCGGAAAACATCAGGAAGAAGGTGGGTCATCGGCGGGTCGAGGATGTTGTAAATCACGCCTTCGGGGCGCTGGATATCCTTCCGTCAAAGTGGATCGAGACGCAAATGGTTGCTTTGTGCTTGACCCCTTCGGACATGGATTGTCCACATCATTCATCACATCAATGACGGCAGGTGGGCTTCAGCCGGGCATCGCGCGCGAATAGGCGGCCAGGATGAAGCGCTCTGACTGAAACAAGTATTTCTCCAGTGCGTCGGCTGCGCTCACGGACGCCCCTTGCTCCAGATGCGCCAGGATGGCCGCGTTCTGGCCGACATAGGGAGCATGCAGATATTCGGGATCGCGGATCAGGCCGAAGACGAGGCGCAGTTCCAGGGAAATCTGGGCATAGAAGGCTGAAAGCCTTGGACTGTCGGCAAGCGCGACGATGGCGGCATGAAAGGCGATATCCGCGCTGCCGACCTCCAGCCACTCGCCACGATCACGATGCTGGACGGCGGCATCGATGGCGGCGCGCATCTTGTCGACGCTCGGGTGGCGGTGATGCGCATTGGCGAGCGCCGAGCATTCGATCAGGCGGCGAATATGAAAGATATCCATGATTGTCGAGATGCTCGGCGTAGTGACGAAGACGCCCCGATTGGCCTCATGACGCAGCACACCCTCTTTCGTCAGCAGCCGGAAGACTTCGCGCAGCGTGTTGCGCGAGACCTGCAATTCCTCGCAAAGAGCCGCTTCGGACAGATGGCTGCCAGGCGAGAGCGTGCCGCTGATCACGCGCTCGCGGATGCGGGCGGCGGTCAGTTCCGCAACCGTCTGCCCCGTCTCCGCGACAACCGTCGGCTCGATGCTGGCAAGATTTGTCTGCTTCATTTGCTCTCCCGGCACCTGCATTCAATCGCTCCGACGGCCACTAATCAGCCACTTGTTGGAAAGCGAGTGGCTATTCGTACTTGTCTGCGGTTGGCGGCCCGTTGACAGCAAGGTCCGGCGGGCGATTTTGCGCAGATTTGTCCCCGTTTTCGATTGGCAATATGAAAATTGTTGAACAATATAGACCACATTGTGGTTTGATGCTATCTCACGTTCTCACAAACATAACGGGAACGCAGATACAGATGTTCATGAGACGCCTGTTTTGTAGAAAAACCTCGCCTGCTTTTGTCAGGCTGCAGCGGGTGTCGGCATGAGGATGCTGCGGTTCGATTTCGGCGAGTGCACCTGCATCATGAATGCACAGAGCAACATCGTCATCATCTCGGATGCCATGAGCGACCAGCCCAATACCGAGGTAAGCGCATGACGAATGCTGCGGGCGACAACAAACCGCTTCTGTCTGTAGCGGATCTGACTGTGCGGTTCGGTGAAAACCGCGTGCTCGAAGGGCTTTCCTTTTCGATCGAGCCGGGCCGGACGCTCGCAATCGTAGGCGAATCCGGCTCCGGCAAATCGGTGACCTCGCTTTCCATCATGCGCCTTGCCGATATGATGGGCGCACGCTTCGAGACAGGCACCATCCTCTTCGACGGCAAGGATCTGCTGAAGCTCCCGCAGAAGGAGATGCGCGCTGTTCGCGGCAAGGAGATCGCCATGATCTTCCAGGAGCCGATGACCTCGCTCAACCCTGTCTTCACCATTGGTGATCAGATCTGCGAAGTCCTCCTTCTACATGAGAGGATCGGCAAATCCGCTGCCATGGCGGAGGCGCAGCGCCTGCTGGAAATGGTGCGTCTGCCGGATGCGCAGGCACTCTTGAAGCGCTATCCGCATCAGCTTTCCGGCGGCATGCGCCAGCGTGTGATGATCGCCATGGCGCTCGCCTGCCGCCCGAAGCTGCTGATCGCCGACGAGCCGACGACTGCCCTCGACGTGACGATCCAGGCACAGATTCTCAACATCATGCGGGACCTGCAAAAGGATCTCGGCATGGGCATGATCTTCATCACCCATGACATGGGTGTGGTGGCCGAAATGGCTGATGATGTCGTGGTCATGTGGAAGGGCAAGAAGGTCGAGGAAGGCCCGGTTCGCGAGATCTTCGCCAATCCCGGGCACCCTTATACGAAGGCGCTTCTCGCCGCAGTGCCGAAGCTTGGCAGCATGACCGGCCAGGACTTTCCGAAGCGCATGCCCTTGACGGTGCTCGATGGTGGCGAGCCGAAGATCGTCGGTGAAGAACGAGTCCAGAATACCGCCCGCTACGACCAGCAGCCGCTGCTATCGGTACGCGACCTCTTTGTGCGCTTCGACATAAGAAAGAACATATTCGGCCAGGTCACGCATCGCTGCAGCGCCGTCCAGAAGGTCGCTTTCGATATTCATCCCGGTGAAACCCTGGCCCTCGTCGGCGAATCCGGCTCCGGCAAATCGACGATCGGCCGCACCATCCAGCAATTGCAGAAAGCGCGTTCCGGTGAAATCACCTTCAACGGCAAGAGTTTCGCCGCCATGTCGCAGCTCGAACGTTTCCGCCTGCGGCGCGACGTGCAATACATTTTCCAGGATCCCTTCGCCTCGCTCGATCCGCGCAAGATGGTCGGCTTCTCGATTGCGGAGCCGATCAACACCCATGGCATCATCTCCGGATCGAAGGAAGTTCGCTGCCGGGTGGACGAACTTCTGGAGCGCGTCGGCCTGACGTCGGCTCATGCCGATCGCTATCCGCACGAATTCTCAGGCGGCCAACGCCAGCGCGTCTGCATCGCCCGTGCCCTGGCCTCCGATCCGAAGCTCATCATCGCCGACGAAGCGCTATCGGCTCTCGACGTGTCGATCCAGGCCCAGATCATCAATCTCTTGATGGATCTCCAGGCCGAACGCGGGCTCGCCTATCTGTTTATCAGCCATGACATGGCCGTCGTCGAGAAGATCAGCCATCGCGTCGCCGTTCTCTATCTCGGCCAGATCATGGAGATCGGCAGCCGCCGCCAGGTCTTCGAAACACCAATGCACGCCTATACGCAGCGCCTTCTCTCGGCCGTACCGATCGCCGATCCGACGCAGGAGCGCAGAACCACCCTGCTGGAGGGCGAGATCCCCAATCCCGTCCGCCGCGTTGGCGACGAGCCGCCGATCCTGGCTCACGAGGAAATCACCTCAGGCCACTTCATCGCCAAGAGCGCCTGAGCGACTACCAAACATCGCATCGATCTGAAGAGGAAACAGGTTCAATGAAAAGAATGAAATGGGGACTGAAGACCGCTCTGACCGCACTCATGATATCGAGCGTCGCCATCAGTGCCGCTCCCGCCTTCGCGGCCGGCAAGCTGACGGTTTCGTCGTCACAGGATCCCGGTAGCTGGGACCCGATCGACACGTTCCTGGTGGCATGGGCTGCCGTTTCGACCAACATCTTCGACGGCCTCACCTATCGCGGCCCCGATCTCAAGCTGGTGCCGGGCCTTGCCGAATCCTGGGAAGAACTGGATCTGGGCAAGCGCATCCGCTTCAAGCTGCGTCACAACGTGAAATTCCATGATGGCGAGCCCTTCAATGCCGAAGCGGTGAAGTTCACCTTCGACCGCCTGCTCGGCGAGCAGGGCGCCAAGGGACCGCAGCGCTCGAACTACACCGCGATCGAAAGCATCGACATCATCGACGACTACACGGTCGATATGAAGCTGAAGACGCCCGATCCGGTACTTTTGACGAAACTTGCCGGCTATGGTGCGATGATCGTGCCGCCGAAATACATCAAGGAAAAGGGAGAGGATTATTTCAATCTCAATCCGGTCGGCACCGGCGCCTTCAAATTCGTTTCCTATACGCCGAAAGTGAACATCAAGCTCGAAGCCAACCCGGATTACTGGGGTGGCGCACCGAAGCTCTCCGAGCTTGAATATCGCTTCATCAGCGAGCCGGCGACCGCCGTTGCCGAGCTTCAGGCGGGCCGCGTCGATATCGTCATCCCGCCGACCATCCCGATCGGCATGCTGCCGGTCATCCAGGGCGATTCCAAGCTCGAAATCGCCAGCGTTCCCGGCCCGACGGTCGATGCGCTGCGCTTCAACACCCGCGACGGAATTACCGCCGATCCGCGGGTGCGCAAGGCGATCATCATGGCCGTCGATCGCGACACGATCGTCAAGTCGATCCTTGCAGGCCAGGGGACCGAAATCGTCAGCTTCCAGAATTCGCTTTCCTTCGGCTACGATGCCGACCTGAAGCCGCTTCCTTACGACCCGGCAGGCGCCAAGAAGCTGCTTGCAGAAGCCGGAGTGAAGCCCGGCGCGGCATTGCAGATCGACATTCGCGGCAATGACGCGACGATGAACGAGGTGGCGCAGGTCGTGGCAAGCTATCTGCAGATGGTCGGCCTCACCGCCACCATCAAGCCCTATGAAACCAACGTTCTGCTGAACGACATCATTCCGCAGGGCAAGACCGGCGCGATGTTCCAGCAGAAATGGGGCGGCTGGACCTTCGACTACGACAACACGGCCTATTCGATGTATCACTCCGGCGAAAAGTGGAATCCTTATGAAAAGGATGCCGCTCTGGACAAGCTCTTGGAATCGCAGCGCCCGCTCACCGATCGCGCCGAGCGCGAAAAGGTGCTGAAGGACATCGGCAAATATGTCGCCGACAAGGCGCTCGAACTGCCGCTCTACAACAGCAATGCGATCTACGGCGTCAGCAAGCGCGTCAAGGGCTTCGTGCCCGCTCCGGATACCCGCATCAAGCTGAACGAAGTCACCGTCGACTAATCATCAAGCAGGACGCCGTCGGCCCGGCCGGCGGCGTCATCCGAAAGCTCTCGGGGTAAGAACGTGGCCGGTTTTCTCATCAAGCGATTGCTGCAGGCGATTTTCGTCGTGATCGCCATCACTCTTCTCGTCTCCTTCGCCATCCGCCTCACCGGCGACCCTGCCGTGATGATGTTTCAGGGCGGCGGCAGCATGACCGAAGACGACCTGGCCCGTATCCGCACAGCCCTCGGCACGGATCAACCTTTCCTCGTGCAGTATTTCAGCTTCCTGAAGGGGCTGCTGACGCTCGATTTCGGTCGCAGCTTCACCGGCGGCACGCCTGTTTCCCAGCTAATTGCCAATGCCCTGCCCGCGACGCTGCTACTCGCCTTCATCTCCATGGTGGTCTCGATCGCGCTCTCCATCCCGCTCGGCATCAAGGCCGCGACGGCGCGGGGCAAGACAGCAGACCAGATCATCCGCGTTCTCTCGCTCCTCGGCCTCTCCTTCCCGAACTTCTGGCTGGCGCTGATGATGGTGCTGTTGTTTTCCATCACGCTCGGCTGGCTGCCGCCGAGCGGCATGGTCGGAATTTCGAGCTACATCATGCCGGCTGTGACCATGGGCGTCATCCTGACGGCAACGAATGTGCGCCTGGTGCGTACCGCCATGCTGGAAACGCTGCAATCTCAATACATTATGGTCGCGCGCGCCAAGGGCCTTAGCGAAAGCAAAGTGCTCTACAAGC
The DNA here is from genome assembly GCF_003287875.1 of Martinezella tropici. Taxonomy (GTDB): domain Bacteria; phylum Pseudomonadota; class Alphaproteobacteria; order Rhizobiales; family Rhizobiaceae; genus Rhizobium; species Rhizobium tropici_C. The sequence continues at coordinate 411,091 of NZ_QMKK01000054.1, read as the reverse complement.
ATGCATTGCGCAATTGCGCGATACCGCTCATCACCTATTTCGGCATCCAGTTCGGTGGGCTGCTCGGCGGCATCGTCGTCATCGAGCGCGTCTTCAACTGGCCCGGTCTCGGCACGCTGGCATTCGATGCCGTTGGCGCCCGCGACTACCCGGTATTGCAGGGCGTGATCACCGTGCTGGCGCTGTTCATCGTCGGCGTGAACCTTCTCGTCGACATCGCCTACGGCCTTGTCGATCCCCGTATCCGCACGGAGTAACGCCGATGGCTGCCACGATCTCGCGCCGTTCGCGCTTTCTAAACTTCGAATTCATATTCGGCGCTTTGCTCACCATCGTCATTTGCCTTGCCGTTCTTCTCTCCGACGTCCTTTTTCCCGGCGGCGCCGAAAAGATCGACCTGATGGCAAGGCTTGCCAGGCCCTTCGCCAGCCTCGCCCATCCCTTCGGCACTGATCCTCTGGGACGCGATGTGCTGGCCCGTGTCGTTGCAGGTGGCAAGATATCGCTGACCGTCGGCCTGACGTCGGTCATCGGCGGCGTTGTGCTTGGCGTGCTGGTAGGGCTTGCCGCGGGTTACTACCGCGGCATCTGGGACATGCTGCTGATGCGCTTTGCGGATATCCAACTCGCGATGCCTTTCATTCTGCTGGCAATCACCTTCATCGCCATCGTCGGCGGCAGCCTCACCAACACGATCATCCTCTTGATCGTCTCGCAATGGGTGCAATATGCGCGCCTCGTGCGCGGCTCGGTGCTGAGCTTGCGCGAGCGCGAGTTTATCCTGTCGGCTCGGGCGATCGGCGTCAAAGACTGGCGCATCATCTTCCAGCATCTGCTGCCGAACCTTATCGGTCCAGTTATTGTGCTGATGACGCTGAACATCGCCAACAACATCCTTCTGGAAAGCAGCCTCACCTTCCTCGGACTGGGCGTCGACCCGACCATTCCCAGCTGGGGCGGCATGCTCGCCGACGGACGCACCTATTTGCAGACGGCATGGTGGGTCAGCCTCTTCCCCGGCCTTGCAATCCTTTTGACTGTGCTTGGCCTTAATCTCCTCGGCGACTGGCTGCGCGACAGCCTCGACCCGACCGGCAGAACGACAAGGTAGATATCATGACCGTGATTTTCGAGAGACGTTTTGAGCGCACGCTGTCGCGCCTTGTCGCCGATGCCAAGCCTGGCCAGAACTTCGAGGCATGGACTTTCGATGACAGAGACAGCCGCCAGCAAGCTGAACGCAAGCTCGCGGAAAAAGGCATCAAGGCCCGCATTCGCAGCACCTACAAGCCGCTGGTAAATGCCTTTATCGAGGAAATCGACCTGCATGATGTGGATGCGATCGAGATCCGCTACCCGGTTCATCCCAGTGCACCGGGAAACCGCTTCCGTCTGGAAGCCTATCCGCTCGCGGCAATGGTGGAAAATCGCGAGATCACCTTTGTCGCAAGAGCTGACAGTGACTTTCACTATGGCGTTCTGCTGAAAAGCAAAGCCGGTGAAGAGCGCCAATTGAAGGTGCTGGTGCCTAATCGCGTCCATATAGACGCCGCCGGCGAAACGAGCGTTTCCCCGACCGGCTGGCTCGTGCGGGATGGCAATGCGACGGGCGATCGGCTCGCCACCGATTATGAACAACTCTTCGAGGAGACCATTGCCGCGGTCACACACTTCGACTGGGGCGCAAGCGAACCCTATTTCGAGGAACTGAACATTCGCGTTGCCCTGCCGGCGCTGGACGAGGCCTTGCCCGTCGGCGACGAAGTCATGAGCCTTCGCGAGGCGCTACATGAGGATTTCTATTTTTCGCTGCTCGAATTCTTCCAGAAGAAATCCGGCCGCCCGCTCGGCGACCGCGGCTTGAAGCCGGGGCAGATCGTTCCGCAGATCCTGCAGTCCTCTGGTGAGATTTCCGTCCGAGTGGAAACGCAGCCACTGACGTCTCGCTACTGGGATAGAGCCGAACAGCAGATCGAGACGGCGACGGAACCTCTGGCTATGCAGCAGATCGAGGCCGAGCTTAGCAAGATCGGCGGCGAAGCATTTGAGGCTGCCGCACGCTCTGGTCGCACAGTTCGAGCGCGCTACATCAAGGGCAGCGACGCGGCCGTGATGATCAGCGGTGGACAGCACGCCAACGAGACGACCGGGGGTGCGGGTGCCTTGCGTGCGGCCCGTCGGCTTGCCAAGGTTGAAGGCGCGCATTTCACGATCTCGCCGCTCGAAAATCCCGATGGCTACGCGCTGCATCAGCGCCTGCGCCAGGATAGTCCGCGCCATATGTATCATGCCGCCCGCTACACCGCGCTTGGCGACGATCTCGAATATCGGACCGAAGAGACTGCCGGCCCCTATCTCTTCGAAAAGAAAATCCGCTTCCAGGCGGAGAGGCTGAGCGGAGCGCAGCTGCACGTCAACCTGCATGGCTATCCGGCGCACGAGTGGACACGGCCGCTCTCCGGTTATGTCCCACGCAACTTCGCCATGTGGACGCTGCCGAAGGGCTTTTTCCTGATTGCCCGTTATCATTCCGGCTGGGCGGCTCAGGCCGAGCAGCTTCTGGATAAAGTGACCAAACACCTCGACGCCATCCCCGGTCTACGGGATTATAACGATCGTCAGATCGCACTCTATGAAACCCATGCCGGCGAAACAGGCTTCCGCATCATCAACGGCTTCCCCTGTCTCGCCAATATCGACGATCGCCATACGGTGCCATTGACCTTGATCACCGAATATCCGGACGAGACCATTTACGGCGACGCCTTCATCGCCGGCCATACCGCGCAAATGGAAACAGTGCTTTCCGCCTACCGCTCGTGGCAGGAAATCATGGCGTTGAGCTAATCGGGCTCGCCGATCTGAGCATATCGAGCAGAGCGGTCATGGCGCTCGTCGTATAGGCATCCGATCGGCGCACGAAAAGCGTATCCACCAGAGACCGTTCCGGAGGAAGCGTGTGGATTGCAACCCTGCCCTCTTGGGCGGCGGCAGCGACGACACCTCTTGGCAAGAGAGTGATGCCGACGCCGGCCGACACGCAGCTTATGATCGTATCCAGAGAGCCGAATTCCAGCGGCTTCGAGGTGACGATACCCATATCGGCAAGAAGCGACTCCAGCCGCTGCCGGTAGGAGCAGCCGATCTGGAAGACGATGGTCTTGAGATCGATAATGCCGGCCAAATCTTCCATTCCGCGAATGGCAGGCGATGTCACGAGAACGAGCTCTTCCTGAAAGATCACCTCCTGCTCGAGATCGGGATGGCTGACAGGACCCGCCACGAAGGCGCCCTCGACCCGGCATGAAACGACATCGTCGATCAGCCGGCGGGTCGTGCCTGTTGTCACGACAAGACGTACCTGCGGATAGGTCTTGGCGAATTGGCCGAGGAGCGGCGACAATCGCAGCGCTGTCGTCGTTTCCAGGCTGCCGAGGGAAAGCGTCCCGCCCGGCTCGCCATCATCCTTGGCGGCGGTGCGGGCATCGGCCAGAAGCTTGGTGATGCGGCCGACAAATGGGAGAATTCGTTGTCCCGCCGGTGTGGTCGACACGCCCCTTGCATGCCGCTGGAATAGGCTGACACCCAGCTCTTCTTCCAGTGCCCGGATTCGCGCGGTCACATTCGATTGAACAGTGTGCAGCTCCTGCGCCGCCCGGTTCATGCTGCCGTGCCGTGATACCGCTTCGAAAACTCTGAGATCCGATACGTCCATTTCATATCTCCCAAAGAGATAACTGCTCTCATAATAATTCAGTTTTTATGATAATATGTGTGCCGTATTCTCTCAAGCACTGATCACTGAGAGAGTTCCCATGATCGACGCTGCCACGCACGAAACCGACCGGAACCATTATGATGCCCGGATGGCATGGCGTGCCATCCTGTCGGCATTCTGTGCCTGCCTGATCGGCATCGGCCTTGCCCGCTTCGCCTATACGCCGCTTCTGCCTGCCATCGTCGATAACAATTGGTTCGAAGCCCCGGCAGCCGCCTATCTCGGTGCCGCAAATCTTTCCGGTTATCTGGTCGGCGCATTGCTCGGGCGGACAATCGCCGCACGCGCCTCCACTGTCCTGACGCTCAGGATCATGATGCTTGCCGCAACGGCGGCCTTCTTTGCCTGCGCCTTCCCTGTCAGCTTTCCATGGTTCTTCGCATGGCGTTTCGCAGCCGGCCTTGCCGGTGGCGCCCTGATGGTACTCGCGGCGCCAACCGTCCTGCCGCTGATCGTACCGTCTCGCCGAGGGCTTGCCAGCGGCGTGATCTTCATGGGCATCGGCGCCGGCGTTGCACTATCGGGCACATTGGTTCCCCTGCTGCTGCAACAGGGCTTGCGCGAAACCTGGCTCGGCATCGGCGCCCTGTCGCTGCTTTTGACGATCATTGCCTGGGCCGGATGGCCGCGCGAAATCGCCGGTCACACCACCGCAAGCCACCATGCCACGCATGTCCCGAAACGCTGGACGCTACGCGCGCTCTACATCGAATATGCGCTGAATGCCGCCGGCTGGGTTCCGCATATGATCTTCCTCGTGGATTTCGTTGCCCGCGGATTGGGAGAGGGCTTGCAGGTTGGCGCGGAATACTGGGTGCTGTTTGGCCTTGGCGCCACCATCGGCCCGATCCTTGCCGGCCATCTGGCCGATCGCACCGGTTTCGCCGCAGCACTGCGATTTGCCTTTCTGCTTGAAGCCTTCGCAGTCGTCATTCCCGCCCTTGGTCTCGGACAGGCATGGCTCATCGCATCGAGCCTGATCGTCGGGGCATTCGTGACCGGCACGGTTCCCTTGATGCTCGGGAGGATCGCGGAATTGCTGCCGCACCATCCGGCGCAGCAGAAGGTCGCATGGAGCCTGGCAACCGTATTCTTTGCCCTATTCCAAGCGGCGGCGGCTTATGGACTTTCCTTCGTCTTCGCCCAAACCGGCGGAAACTATTACCTGCTCTTCTTCATCGGAACCGGCGCCATGGTCCTCGCCTTGACGATCGACCTCGCCGTCGCGGTGTTGGTTCGAGTTCCTCAGGGAAGTGCCCGGGATCACGACGCATAACAATAGGAGAACATGACATGGCAAAGCTTTTGACTGAAATTACCGGCAGCGAAGACATGGTGAACAATGGCGGCGCCCTCGACGCACTTATCGGCTTCTACCGCGCTTTCAATGCCGGCGACCTGACTGCCTTGACCGCCAATTGGGCCGATGGCGACAAGCCAAGCATGGACAATCCGATCGGAGGCATCCGGCGCGGATGGCCGTCGATCCGCGACGGTTATCAGAAGCTGTTTACCGGGAAGGCGAAGGTCCGGGTCACATTCCACGATTTCACCAGTCAGGGCGGCGATGATTGGCACCTGTTCGTCGGCCGGGAGAAAGGAACCTGCGTCACGGCCGGCGAGAGCATTGAACTTCGCATTCGCACAACCCGCTGGTTCGTCAGGATCGACGGCGTCTGGCGGCAGCTTCATCATCACGGCTCCATCGAGGAACCTGCCCTGCTTGCAGCCTATCAGCAGATCATCTTCGGTGCGCCGCTGGATCGTCCGGCATAGGCTCCGTCGCAAGATTTTAATCGCCTGCGCGGTATCGTGCCCACATGGCGCCAAAGTTTTCGGGCGAGTTGAGGTTCATGAGGCATTTTCTGCTGCTGCTCTCCAGCCTGTTCATTATCTGCCTGGGCTCATATGCGCCGCCGGCGCATGCGGAGGGATTCGTCCGCGCCGATCATCAGCAAATCGTTGATGGCAAAGGCCATCGGCTCATCCTGCGTGGCCTCGGCCTTGGAGGATGGATGGTGCAGGAAGGCTACATGATGGGCCCTTCCAATCTGAAGGCGCAGCACATCATTCGCCGCCGCATTTCCGAAATCATCGGCGAGAAAAGGACTGAACAATTCTATCGGTCCTGGCTCGATAATGCCGTGACGAAAGCCGATATCGACGCAATGGCCAAATGGGGCTTCAACAGCGTGCGCCTGCCGATGCATTGGAACCTGTTCATCAAGGATAGGCACGGCAAGAAAACGTCCAAGAACATTGTCTGGAACGAGGAGGGCTTTCGCCGGGTTGATGCGCTGATCGGCTGGCTGAAAGCCCATGACATGTACTTGATACTCGACCTGCATGCGGCACCTGGCGGCCAGGGTCACGACATCGCCATTTCCGATCGCAATCCGAACAAGCCGTCGCTCTGGCACAGCGATGAGAACCAGGCAATGATGATCGCGCTCTGGAGCGAGATCGCCCGTCGCTACAAGGACGAATCGACGATCGCGGGTTATGACCTGCTTAACGAACCGAATTGGGGCTTTCAGGACAAGAAAGACAAGGGCGGCTGCCGCGAAACCGAAAACCGGCCGCTGCGCGACATCTACATACGCACCATTCGTGCGATCCGCGCGATCGATACCAACCATATGCTTGTGATCGAGGGCAATTGCTGGGGCAATAATTATGCCGGCGTGCTGCCGATCGAGGATCGCAACACGGCGCTCAGCTTTCACAAATACTGGACGCCGACGACGCGGGAATCGATCGAACCGTTCCTGAAACTGCGCGAGCAATATGACATGCCGCTCTGGAACGGCGAATCCGGCGAAAACAACAATGACTGGTATGCCCGCGCCGTGGCGCTGCAGGAGAAAAACGGCATCGGCTGGTCATGGTGGCCCCTGAAGAAAATCGGTGCGGGCAACCCGCTCGAAATCAAGGCGAATGCAGACTACCGCCGCCTGGTCGCCCATCTTCGCGGAGAGGGCAAAAAACCTTCGGCCAAGCATGCCTTCGCGGGATTGATGCAACTGGCAAACGACAGCCGTTTCGACCGGAACATCCACCATCAGGGCGTGATCGACGCATTGATGGGAGCTTCGCGCAAACCAGACATGCCCGACTAGGGCCGTCCGGTCATTCGCACTGGTGAATTCGCCCTACCCCACCGCGTGCCGGATCGTTTTCGACAGGCGCAAGAGGAACCGAGGCCTCGATGAGGCAACGAGTTTCCATGAAAGAATTGCTTTTGCCATATGGCGAGGAAGGATGCCGACCGACAGAAACCAGGCGGCCAGCATCGCACGGCGCCGTCTGGACGCATTCATCTTCAGGCTGGCGACCGCTCCGGCGGCGCCGAGAGAGAGCCGGGAATCCTCGGCGACAGGATGTCGTTCCCTGTCGATACAAAGCGATGCAAGACGCTCCTCCAAATGCACAGGATCGCGCAGACCGGCATCTTGAGGTACTTCCAGGCCGATCTCCGCCGCCTGATCCGACAAAGCCTCCAGCCGGCGAAAATCATGCTGTATGCGCCAGCGCGCACGCCGGCCGAGCCTTTCTGCAAAGACGGAATGATTGGCGCCGTGGATACGATAGGCACCCAGACAATCATCGATGGATGTCACCTCGCCATGCAGGGGAGCAACCGTCGCCAGATATCCGTCGGCGCCCTGTCGAAATTCCCGTTCCGGAACGGGCATCACCCTGTCGAGAACCGAGCGGCTGAACGCCAGGCCGCTCGTGACGGTCGTCTGATAGCGCCCCTTTCGCAAAAGCTCCGGAGTGACGTCACCGGAATCGAAAGGTAGTTCCGCAGGTGGAAACACGTCCTTCACCTGCATGTACTCATCAACGATATGCAGCCTGAACTGCATCTGGGCAGTCTTCTCTTCCCAGGCTTCGACCACCTCCGACACCGCATTCGGATAAAGATAATCATCCGCATCGAGAAACAGCACGATCTTGCCGCGACTGGATGCGAAGCCTGTGTTGAATGCTGCGGCATGTCCGCCATTCACCTCTCTGAGGCAGGTCTTAATCCGTGAGTCATAAGAGGCGATGACATCGGTTGTCGCATCCGTCGATGCGTCATCGACGACGATGACTTCGGCATTGTCGTAGTCCTGTTCCAATGCGCTATCGATGGCGCGCCTCAAATAATGAGCGTAATTATAGTTGGCGATAACGATGGAAACGGGAATGCGGTCGTGGATGGAATACATCGCATTGAACCTCGCAGATCTGCTTTGGTCGTGGCGAACCTTCTCATCAGGTCCTGTGATTGAACCCGCTGGCAGCGGGATGGGCATGGCGCACGAGTGGCGTCAACGAATAGCTCAAGCAGAGGCTGTCAGGATCGCGTCGATCCGCCCTGCATTCCTGAGCCTCTTTAGTTTTGTGGCTTTTGAATGACCGGCACCCGCGATTTGATGCCGGCCATGGCATCATTTCGATAATCTTACTATTTCACCTTGTAGCGCGGTGCGGCGCTGGAGCGTGACAAATTGGGTTTCAGAGCCTGCCGCGCATCCTCATAGGCGTTCTGCAGTTCGACGCTTTCGAGAGCGGGAATCGTCGCCAGCTCTCCCTGATCAAAACCGGCCAGCGCGGCGTCGACCATGTCCTCGGTCGACATTACGATCTCGGACGGCAGATGCTCGACGGGAACACCGGCGACAGCCCAGAATTCCGTAGCGGTCGCACCGGGCAGAACCGCCTGGATGCGAACATTCTTATCCGCCAGCTCATGCTTCAGCGATTGGCTGAACGCCAGAACGAAAGCCTTCGTACCGCCATAGACGCCGTTCAGCAGCTCCGGCGCGATCGCAACGATTGACGCGATGTTGATGATGGCGCCACCACCACGCTTAACGAACCCCGGCGCGGCGGCATAGGTGAGCCGCATCAGCGCCGTGACGTTGAGATCGATCATCTGCTGCATTCTTTCGACGTCCGACTCCAGCAAGGATCCTGCCCCGCCGAAACCGGCATTGTTGACGAGAAGCGTGATCGCATCATCCGTCTTCAACACATGCTCGACACGGCTGAGATCCTTCTGCGAGCCCAGGTCCGCGGCAATGACCTCGACCTTGCGGCCCGTCTCCTCGCGAAGCTGAGCGGCGATTGCCGAAAGCCGTTCTTCATTGCGCGCGACCAGAATGAGGTCGAAGCCGCGTCTGGCAAGACGATGCGCATAAACCGCGCCGATGCCCGACGATGCACCTGTTACCAATGCTTTTCCTAGGGATGAATTTGTCATCGTTTCTGTCCTTTTCCTGCGGTGGGAGGTTCAATCCGCATGAAGGAACAATAGTCTTGAAAGCTTGCGTCCCAAATGTCATATTCACTACGTTTTCGGACATGCGAGCGCGCATATGCGATCAAGTTCCGAGAGCAGATCGAGGCATCCGGCACGGCGTGCCGTCCGAGAAGCGCCTCAGGTACCGTTTCCAGCTGCGAGCGCCGCCATGCATTCCATTGGATTTCTCCTCTTTCCTGGCTTCCAGGTCATGGGTTTCACCGCAGTGACCGCCTTCGAGGTCGCAAATCTGGCGAGGGAAAGAGAGCTCTATCGCGTGACGCTGCTTTCAGAGGGCGGAGGGCTTGTGCGCTCATCCGCGGGGTTCAGCGTCGAAACGGAAGCCTTTGGCGACACGTCGTTCGATTCTCTTTTCATCGGCGCCGCCACGCAGGTCTCGGCCATGTCTCCGGCTATCCTCGATTATATCCGTCGGTCGGCAAAGTCCTGCCGACGCGTCGCCGCTCCTTGCACAGGCGCCTTTGCCTTGGCCGAGAGCGGTCTGCTCGATGGCCGCCGTGCGACGACGCATTGGGTTTTTGCTCGGGAGCTGCGAGATCGGTTCCCTGCCCTGAAGGTCGATGAAGACAAGATCTTCATCATCGATGGGTCGATCTGGACCTCTGCTGGCATGACGGCCACCATCGATCTCGCCCTTGCGATGATCGAAAAGGATCACGGCGAGGAACTGGCCCGGGAGGTTGCCCGGAAGCTCGTGGTCTATCACCGCCGCGCCGGCGGACAGTCGCAATTTTCGGCCCTCCTGGAACTCGAGCCGAAATCGGATCGTGTTCAACGCGCGCTCGACTTCGCAGGACGAAATCTGCGCAAGATCGTGTCCGTCGAGGAGCTGGCGGAGGCGGCAAGGCTCAGTCCCCGCCAATTCAACCGCGTTTTTCGCAGCGAAACCGGCCAGTCACCCGCCAAGGCGATCGAGAACATGCGGGTAGAGGCGGCGCGGTTGATGATCGAAGAAGGCGGTCATTCGATGGACGAAATCGCCATAGAAGTGGGCTTTGCGGATCGCGAGCGCATGCGCCGCGCCTTCTTGCGCGTACTCGGCCAGCCGCCGCAAACGATCCGCCGTAATGTCCGCGCAATCGGGTGAGCAAAGACAAAGCTCTTATAGAGCGGTTGAACAACATCGAAAGCACTGGCAATGCGCCGCGATTGCACCTTCGATTATGCAGCCACAGTCGTTGTTCGGCGATATCGCTAGGTTTTGGACATCAAGACATATCACGGCGGTCACATCGGCCGCTTTGAATTCGTCTTGCTGCTCCTTGCATACGGAATGATGCGAGGTTCCGCGGTGGTCTCAACACTTCGAAGCTTCCTGTTTGACCGTGGATCGAACAGGAAGCTTCAAAGCCAATCGATAGCTGCAGGATCAAAGCCCGCTCGAAGCGGGCTTCGTCATCTTATTCAGCGGCGCTCGCGGCCTTTGCCTTGCGAGCGCGCTTCGGCTTTGCCGTTTCCGCAACGGCCGGCGCGGCAGCTGCGGGAGCAGCCTTTGCCCGAGTGGTCTTCGGTGCGGACTTGCTTGTGGCTGGCTTGGCAGCCGGCTTAGCCGCTGCAGGCTTGGCCTTTGCCTTGCCCTTGGAAGCAACTGCCTTGTCGCCCGTCTTTGCAGCATTCAGAAGTGCAACGCGGCGCTGGCGGTTCTTTTCAAGTGCCTGCTGAAAGCCGACATCATTTTCCGCATGATAAGCAAGATCGTCGAGGAACTCGGAGACGTCCTTGACCGATTCAACGACGACATAGCTTAGTCCGTGACCGGCATTGATGGAGTCACGACCGACCGTCACGCCGAAACCGCCGGGCACGCGCTGGAACCAAGTGGAGCGCCACTTCTTGAAGCCGGAGCTATCGCGCTCATACTCCTCCAGATATGCTTTCTGTTCCGCTACTCGTGCACGAAATGTATCGACAACATTCCGTGCGCCAGCCTTCGGCTTGTCAGCCTTCTTCGAAGACCATTTATCGAGAAAGTTTGCCATTAGTCTGCTCTCTTCTAGTTAGCGTTCCTTGCCAAGCCGCCGTTGCTTGTGAAGCGATGACGGAGCTCCTCCACATGGATGCCCGCACAAATGTAAAGGATAGATGTATAATGGCAACATCATCCGTTATTATTATCGATAATTGGACCCCGCGGTTGCGTTATTTGCCGCTCTTTGGACACCAGGAATCACAAACCTTGTGGCTTTACCCATCGTGAGAGCAGCCGCATCATCTGTGGAGCGGCATGATCCAGCCATTCGAGACGATGATTTTAAGCTCAACGAGCCGGTACTGCGATCGCATACCCGTTGGAAATACTCTATGGCGTTGCCGGAAATCGGCGCAAGTATCTGTGGGCAAGTGATACAGGCTTTCGGCTTTCATCACTGCTTTGTTGTCCGGCAAACTGATATCGCTTCGCCAAAACGACACCGGAAGCGCGGATAGGTACGCTCGCTCCTCACCCATATTCCTCCCCGGCCCGGCGCCTTATACAACCCGCTTCCATTCCTCTTTGTATCGCCCTCGGCATTTGATCGCTGGGTTCGAAAACAAACGTTATTGCACCGCGGTGATCGAGGTTTCCATAGCCTTGTGCCCACATCCTCGAACAGGATGGCCGTGGCGCTGACGACGCCGGCAGCCGGTAACCTGTCATGCGGCATCCCCGTGCCACACCGACGCTTGCACGAACGGCCCGATGATCCCTGGCCGGTGCAGATGGTACCGGCCAGGGATCGTGAATTATCAGGCCACCCGCTTCAGCGCGTCACCAAGCATGGAGACGATCGTCTCGATCTGTTCGCGTTCGATGATCAGTGGCGGAGAGAGCGCGATGATATCGCCTGTTACACGGATCAGCAGGCCCTTCTGGAAGCAATCGACGAAGACGTCATAGGCGCGCGTGCCGGGAGCACCATCGCGCGGCGCAAGTTCGATGGCGCCGACGAGGCCGAGATTGCGGATATCGACGACATGCGGAAGGCCTTTCAGCGAATGCAGCGCACTCTGCCATTCGCCCGCGAGCTCGCTCGCGCGCGTCAGCAGACCTTCCTCCTCGTAGATTTCCATGGCCGCAAGACCGGCGGCACAGGCAACCGGATGCCCCGAATAAGTATAGCCGTGGAAGAGCTCGATCTGGTTTTCCGGACCGGTCATGAGGCCATCATAGATCTTGCGGCTGGCAAAGACGGCACCCATCGGAATCGTGCCGTTGGTGATGCCTTTCGCAGTCGTGACGAGATCGGGAACGACACCGAAATATTCCGTCGCAAACGGCGTGCCCAAGCGGCCGAAGCCGGTGATCACTTCATCAAAGATCAACAGGATACCATATTTGTCGGCGATGGCGCGTAGGCGCTCCAGATAGCCTTTCGGCGGCAAGACGACGCCGGCGGAGCCGGACATCGGCTCGACGATGACGGCCGCGATTGTTTCAGCGCCATGCAGCGCGACCAGCCGCTCCAGATCCTCGGCAAGCTCGATACCATGGGCCGGAAGACCCTTGCTGAAGGCGTTGCGTTCGATGTCCAGCGTGTGGCGCATGTGATCGGCGGGGATCTGCGGGAAGACACGGCGGTTATTGACAAGGCCGCCGACAGAGATGCCGCCGAAGCCCACGCCGTGATAACCCTTTTCCCGACCGATGATGCGCGTGCGCGTGCCCTGCCCAATCGCGCGCTGATAGGCGATGGCGATCTTGAGCGCAGTGTCGACGGATTCAGAACCCGAGCCGGTGAAGAACACGCGATCAAGGCCGGCCTCAGGGCCGCCCGGTGCGTGCGCGGCGAGCTTCGCGGCGAAATCGAAGGCGATCGGATGGCCCATCTGGAAAGTCGGCGCGTAGTCCATGGTGGAAAGCTGGCGCTCGACCGCCTGCGCGATCTTTCTGCGGCCGTGGCCGGCGTTGACGCACCAGAGGCCTGCCGTCCCATCAAGCACCTTGTTGCCATCGACATCGGTGTAATACATGCCATCAGCGGCTGCGAGCAGCCGGGGCGCTGCCTTGAACTGCCGGTTTGCCGTAAACGGCATCCAGAAATTGTCGAGAACAGGGGTATTGGGATGAGTGATCTTGTCCATTTTCGCCTCCATTGCGCTGTCCTTGACATCAGCGATTTTCCAGCTCCGAACAAGTCCTTTTCTATCCGCCTTTAAATTATTGATTTTGTTTCATCGACATGGAATGTTTTCGATATTTCGAACATCCGAAACCCCGGAGCCACGATGTCTGTCGATATCGGCAATCGCCTGCGTCATCTGCGCCTGGCGCGCAACCTCTCCCAGCGCGAGCTCGCCAAGCGCGCCGGCGTGACCAATTCGACAATCTCTTTGATCGAATCCAATTCGGCCAATCCATCCGTCGGGGCCCTGAAGCGCATTCTCGACGGCATCCCGATCGGGCTTGCGGAATTCTTCGCCTTCGAACCCGAAGCGCCGAAGAAGGCCTTTTATGCAGCCGAGGAATTGGTGGAGATCGGCAAAGGCCCGATTTCCTACCGCCAGGTCGGTGAAAACCTCTTCGGGCGCAGCCTTCAGATCCTGAAGGAGCGCTATCAACCGGGCGCCGATACCGGCAAGGTGCCGCTGGTTCATGAAGGAGAGGAAGGCGGCATCGTGCTCACCGGCCGCCTGGAGGTAACCGTTGATGATGAACGACGTATTCTAGGCCCGGGCGACGCCTATTACTTCGAAAGCCGCCGGCCGCATCGCTTCCGCTGCGTTGGCCCGGTTCCCTGCGAGGTCATCAGCGCCTGCACTCCTCCGAGTTTTTAGATGCAGCGGCTGACAATCACCTGGAAGATAGGACCGGACCGCAAAAGGGGGTTCGCCCCTCGTAAACGGAACGCTTTCACGGCCGGTCCCGCTGTCCTGCAGGCCGTGCCTGCAAGAGGCGGCGCTTTTGCGCACGCATTGCGGCAATATATGGGCTGTCACTCAAGAATATGCAGCTAAATGGAATCGCGCGATATAGATGCATCGATAGTCTCCCAGACAGCAAGGCATGTATGATGACCGCAAGATCGATCCCCCGCTCATTCATTCAAACTGCCCGTCTCCTGCTTCGCCCCACATCTGCGGGTGACGCCGAACGCGCGTGCGAAATTCAGAGCGACTGGAATGTGACGCGCATGCTGAGCAACGCCACCTATCCGCCAGGCCGGCAAGATATCCAAAGCTGGTTTTCCAGCCACGAGCAGGAATGGGCCGATGGCACGGCTTACCGCTTCGCCATCGAGCAGGCGGGAAGAATGATCGGTGTCGTCGATGTCGATGGCATCAGCGGCGCCGAGGGCAGCCTGGGCTACTGGTTGGAGAAAGCCGCCTGGGGCAAGGCCTACGCCTTCGAGGCCGCACAAGCGCTGTTCGGTTTCGTCTTCCACGAAGTCGGCCTGACCGGGCTCGAATCCGGTCATGCATCCGACAATCCCGCATCGGGACGCGTGCTGACCAAACTCGGCTTCACACAGATCGGCAGCAGAGAGCTTTTCTCGCGCTCGCGCCGCGAAACCATCATCCAATGCTGCTATATGCTTGAAAAGGGAGACTTGCCTCTCGGACCTTAACGCTGATTGTCCTAGGCGCAACGAAGCCAACCTTTGCCCCAATACATGGCGAAAAGAGTCAGATGACTACGAAGAGCGTCCTTCGGACGACGTTCCTGCAGGCGATTGCTTGGGCGGAGCATTGCTGTTTTGCTCGGCACGATCGCGATGCAAGGCCGCGCGCGCAAGCAGCATAAAGGTGACGGGCGTCGTCACCGTTACGAAAATGCCGATCAGCAGCTCATGGATGACCAGCGACCATGTCGAAATCGAAAAGAAGATCATCGAGGCGATCATGATTGCGCCAATGCCGCCGCTCGTTCCCAATGTCGGCGCATGAATGCGCTCGTAGAAGGTGCCAAGCCTCAGGAAGCCGATCGCACCAACCAGGGTGAGGAAGGCGCCGATGAGAAGCAGTCCACCGACAGGGATCGCAGCCCATAGGGGCAAGTTTTCAAACTGCGGACTCATTCGATCACCTCCCCGCGCATCAGGAATTTCGCTAGAGCAACGGTTGCGACAAAGCCGAGCATGCCGATGACGAGTGCCGCTTCGAAATAGACGACACGCCCCGTGCCGATGCCGAAGGTCAGAAGCAGCAGCATGGCGTTCACATAAAGCGTATCGAGCGCGATGATGCGATCCTGCGCGCGCGGTCCACGAAACATGCGAATGGAAGCAATCGCCATTGCCACCACGATCATCAGCTGTGCAGCCGCGACGGATATCTGGATGATCATGGCGCTCATGCGAATATCTCCATCAGCAAGGCTTCGTATCGATTGGCGACCATGTCGCGCCATTGCGCTTCATTTTCGAGATCAAGAACATGCAGCAGCACGGTATTGTCATTGGAGTCATATTCGAGCCACGCCGAGCCCGGCGTGCTCGTGAGGATAACCGCCAGCAGCGCAAGCGCGATCTGATCGCGCACCCGAAGTTCCAGGACAACGAAACCCGGATTTGTCTTGCGCGATCGACCTTTCAAAATGATCCAGGCGACTTGCAGGTTCGATTTTGCGACGTCGAAGACAACCCGGAAAAAGAGCTTGGGCAGCAGATACCACTTGCGCAAGCGCGGCTTTTCGGGCCTGAGCGATGCCATGCCCCAGGAGGCGAAAACGGCAACGATGATGCCGAGTATGAGTTGACCAAGCGTGAAACCGTTCAGCAGCAGCCACATCAGGATCAAGCTCAGCGCCAACAGCGGATAAGGCAGCATTACAGGCCCCCCGCTTTGCTTGCTTGAGCTGCGATAGTTGCCGGCGCAACCACCGCATTACGGACAGCATCGACATAGATATTGGGATCGCTAAGGGTGCGGATGGTCGCATCCATGTACTGCATGACGGGGCCGGCCCAGATGGTCAAGGCCAGCGTCAATGCGAGCAGGCCCATGACCGGGAATATCTCGATGACAAGCACGCGTGGAACCGTTCCCTCGAGCGAGCTCCAGAATGTGCGTATGCCGGCACGCGTCATCGCGATTAGCGCGGCAATGCCTGAAAGGATGACGAGCAGGATCAAGGTCCAGACGGCGGCGCTCGGCGGAATGCCGATCGCGCCGGTTCCCATCATGGCGGAGAGCATGGCAAACTTGGCGACGAAACCGGAAAGCGGCGGCAGACCGGCAAGCAGGATACCGCAGGCGGCGAAGCAGATGCCGAGCATCGCCATGGTGCCTGGCATGGTGACGCCTTCGCCTTCCGTCGGCTCCGTTTCCTCGGCATCGCCATAAGCTTCCATCGTGACGGCAAGAACGCTGGCGCCCGCATCCTGCCCGCGCTCCACGAGCTCGATCAGCATGAAGAAGGCGCTGATCGTCAGCGTCGAACTGACAAGATACATCAGCGCGCCGGACGAAATGGAACCATCATTGATGCCGATCACCATCAGCAGCGTGCCGGACGAGACGAGCACGGAAAAACCGGCGAGCCGGCCGAGCGCCTGAGACGCCAGCACGCCGACGGTTCCGAAGATCAACGTTGCCATGCCGCCGTAGAGAAGCACGGTCGCGCCGAAGCCGGCGGACGGGCCGGCGCTGAACAGAAGCATGGTCAGCCGCAGGATGACGTAGATGCCAAGCTTGCTGAGAATGGCGAAGATGCCGGCGACCGGCGCCGAAGCCGCGCTATAGGCCGTCGGCAGCCAGAAGCAGAGCGGCCACATGCCGGCCTTGATCAGGAATGCGATGCCGAGCACGCCGGCGCCGGCCTGCATCAGCATGCGGCGATCGGCGGACATCTCCGGGATGCGCACCGCGAGATCCGCCATGTTCAGCGTTCCCGCCGTGCCATAGATCAGGCTGACGCCGATGAGGAAGAGCAGCGCGGCCGCGAGATTGACGGCAATATAGTGCATGCCGGCCTTGACGCGGAGCGGCCCGGAACCGTGCAGCAGCAGGCCGTAGGATGCCGCCAGCATGATCTCGAAGAAGACGAAGAGATTGAAGAGATCGCCGGTCAGGAATGCGCCGTTGACGCCCATCAGCAGCAGCTGGAACATGGTGTGAAAATGCGCACCGACCGCGTGCCAGCGCGCCAGCGAGAATATCAGCGCCGCAACGGCGACGATGGATGTCAGCAGCAGCATCAGCGCCGACAGCCCATCGAGCACGAGCACGATGCCGAAGGGCACGCTCCAGTTTCCAAGCAGATAGGCGCGTTCCTGGCCGGGCGACCCGCCTTCTGCAAGGAAGAGCGTAAGCGCAATGCCGACCAGCAGGACGGTGGCGGCCAAGCTGATGAGCGCCTTCAGTGTCCGCGAGCGCTCGTCGATGAATACGAGCAGCGCTCCCGCGATAAGCGGAACGAGGATCGGCGCGATGATGAGATGGTGCGACCAGCCTGTCATTTCCGATCGCTCCTTCCATCGACATGGTCTGTACCGGTCAGGCCGCGCGAGGCGAGCAGCACGACGAGGAACAGCGCCGTGGTTGCAAAGCCGATGACGATCGCCGTCAGCACCAGAGCCTGCGGCACCGGGTCCGCCAGAGCACCCGTCGCCATGCCATCGCCGAGCAGCGGCGGCACATTCGTCTTCACACCGCCGACGCCGAAGATGAAGAGATTGACCGCATAGGACAGCAGCGACAGTCCGATGATGATTTGATAGGTGCGCGGACGCAGGATCAGCCAGACGCCGCAGGCCGTCATCACACCGATCGCAATGGACAAGATGAGTTCCATCAATCCCCCTTTGCCTTATCGGCATCTAGCACGCGCAGGCGGTTGATGCGCAGTGACTGGTGCGCAAGGGCCACCAGGATCAAAACCGTGGAGCCGACGACCAGCAGGAAGACGCCGAGATCGAAGAGAAGCGCGCTCGCAGCCGGCACCTTGCCGATCAACGGCACATCCAGGTACTGGAAATGCGATGTAAGGAAGGGATAGCCGAAGAACCAGGCGCCGATGCCCGTGGCAGTTGCGACCAGAAGCCCCGCCCCCATCCATCGCAGCGGCAGGATGCGGATGCGATCCTCGGCCCAACGCGTACCGCCGGCCAGATATTGCAGCAGGAAGGCGATCGAGAGCGTCAGGCCAGCCGAGAAGCCGCCGCCCGGCGCATCATGTCCGCGCATGAAAATATAAACGGACAGGGCGATGACGAAGGGGAACATCCACTGCATGATCACGGAGGGCACAAGCAGGTAATCGCGCACCGTATCGCCGGCCGAACGCTCCGGCCTTTCCTCGTCGAAACGGTTCTGGATCTGCTGCTGCTCCGGCATCTGCATGCTGTCGGGCGCCGGGCGGAAACGACGCAGCAGCGCGTAGACCGTCAAGGCGACGACACCGAGGACGGCGATCTCGCCCAAAGTATCGAAGCCGCGGAAATCGACCAGGATCACATTGACCACATTGCGGCCGCCACCCTTCGAATAGGCATTTTCGAGGAAATAATTCGCGATGGCGTCGGGCACCGGCATGGTCATGACGGCGTAGGAGACGAACGTCATGCCGACGCCGCAGATGACGGCCAGCGCAAGATCGCGGAACCGGCGGAAACGAGCGCGCAGGTCGACCGTATCGTCGATCCCTTCCGTCCGCTTCGGCAGCCAGCGCAAGCCGAGCAGGATGAGAACCGTCGTGACGATCTCGACAAGAAGCTGGGTAATGGCGAGATCCGGCGCGGAAAGCCAGATGAAGGTCATGCAGACAATCAGCCCGACGCCGCCCAGCATCACGAGCGCGACAAGACGGTGGTATTTGGCAAAGAAGGCGGTGCCGATTGCAAGGCAGATGCCGATCGCCCAAATGAAGGCAAAGACCGGATCGGCGCCTGAAAAGGCAAAATGCTTCGCCTCGAAACCCGACAAATAGAGCGGCAGCAGGCCGGCCGTAAAGCCGGTCACAACGACCCAGCGAAGCTGCGGCTGCAGCTTGCGCGTGCCGATCCGCTTTTCGGCCGTTCTCGCCCAGTGCCAGGAAACCTCCACCAGCACGCGCTCGAAAATGCGCTGCCCCTTCAGGCGACGGAAAAGGGGCGGACCGTCGTCGCATCGCGACAGATAATCCTTGAAGGCGAAGTAGAAAGCGGTTCCGCCGACCAAGGCGAGGATGCTCATGACCAGCGGCAGATTGAAGCCGTGCCAAAGCGAGAGGCTGTATTGCGGCGTATCGGCATTCAGAACGCTGACGACGGCCGCGTGCAGGAAGGGCGCGACCGAAAGCGCCGGAACGATGCCGACGACAAGGCAAACGACGACCAGAAGCTCGATCGGCAAGCGCATTGAGCGCGGCGGCTCATGCGGCTTGGCGATCGGCAGGTCGGCCGGCGCCGGACCGAAGAAGACGGTCTGAATGAAGCGCAGTGAATAGGCGACACTGAAGGCGCTTGCAAGCGTCGCCACATAGGGAAGCATGCGATCGAGCATGGAATCGGCATGAGTTTCGATCGCTTCGGCGAAAAACATTTCCTTCGACAGAAAACCGTTGAGCAGCGGCACGCCGGCCATCGCGGCACTCGCGACGATCGCGAGCGATCCTGTAAACGGCAGATAGCGGAACAGGCCGCTCAGACGGCGCATATCGCGCGTACCCGTTTCGTGATCGATGATACCGGCCGCCATGAACAACGATGCCTTGAAGGTCGCGTGGTTCAGCATGTGGAAGATGGCGGCAACCGTGGCAAGCGGGCTGCCGAGACTGAGCAAGGTGGTGATGAGGCCGAGATGGCTGATCGTTGAATAGGCGAGCAGTCCCTTGAGGTCCTGCTGGAACATCGCAAAATACGCGCCCAGCAGCAGCGTGATGATGCCGGCAGCGCCGACGATATAGAACCATTCATTCGTACCGGCCAGAACAGGCCAGAAGCGCGCCAGCAGAAAGACGCCGGCCTTTACCAGCGTAGCGGAATGCAGATAGGCAGAGACCGGCGTCGGCGCCGCCATGGCATTCGGAAGCCAGAAATGGAACGGGAATTGCGCGCTCTTCGTCAGCGCTCCCAGCAGGATCAGCACCAGCGCCGGCAAATAAAGCGGGTGATTGCGGATGGCATCACCCGAGGCCAGAATCTTATCCACATCATAGCTGCCGACGATATGGCCGATCAGGATCAGGCCGATCAGCAGGCAGAACCCACCGATCCCGGTGATGGTCAATGCCATGCGGGCGCCATCACGGGCGGCGGCGCTATTGTGCCAATAGCTGATCAGCAGGAAGGAAAAGATGCTGGTCAGCTCCCAGAATATCGAGAGCAGAATGACATTGCCCGACAGCACGATGCCGAGCATCGCCCCCATGAAGGCGAGCAGGAAGGAGAAGAAGCGAGGAACCGGATCCTCTTCCGACATGTAGTAGCGAGCATAGACGATGACGAGAAAGCCGATCGCCGTAATGACGACCGAGAAGAGCCAGGCGAAACCATCCAGTCTGAGACTGAAATCCAGCCCCAGCTGCGGCAGCCACGCGATGCTGTATCGCACCACGCCGCCATCCTTGACGGCGGGAAAGAAGCTCGCGGAAATCAGCAGCGCCAGAAATGTGACCGCTCCGGCGACCGCAGCCGGACCGCGCCGCGACTGAGTGCGCAACAGGCAGACGGAAAGGAGACTTCCGATAAACGGCAGGGCCAAAAGTGCCAGAATGAAAACAGGCTCGCCAGTTATCCCAAAACGTCATTCCCTCGCTTGGCCGGATAACTCAGACTGCTACGGCAGCAAAACCCCTGGAAATCCGGTGGATTATGTCCTATATGATAGATATTGCCCAATATGGGCAGCTTTGAACCCTGCGTCAAGGTTAAGATGGCGATGATTTTGACACCAGCGCTCTGCCGGGCGGCCCGAGGCTTTCTCGATTGGACGCAGATGGACCTTGCGGACCGCTCTGGCGTGTCGCGCAGCACAATCCGCGATTATGAAGGCAATCGTCACAGCCTGCATCGGGCGACGGAAGCACAGCTGCGATTGGCACTGGAGACGGGAGGCATCGCCTTCTTTCGGATTGAAGGACACGAGATCGGCATCTGTCCCAGGGCCCTTGCGGCGGCTGTACCCGCGCCGACACATGCCGAAAGGTGCGAGATCCTTTCGGCCGCCGGCGAGCGGAACCAGGCAGCCGCCCCAAAGACGGCGCGATAGTGCCCATTACAGGGGCCTGAAGGAGGACTGGTAAGCCACACCGTCCATGCCGAGACTCCGCCGTGTGTCGAATATCGCGCCACGAAGGAAGGGTGAGCCTGCGCCCATTGATCGAGTTTGCCGAAGCTTGGGGCAGAGAACGAATGGGAAGTCGGTTGCCCCGGACTTAGGTGCCGCTATAAAGTGACCTGCGGGATCGAGCATGCGACGATACCCTCTGCCATCCGGCAGACCACAAACAATCGTTTGACCGGCATGGGGGGAAGAATGAGAGCGATCGCGCTTGGCATAAGGTTTGCCCTGGAACTTTGCATCCTTGCGTCACTTGCCGCATTAGCAGCGCATCTGGCAGTGCCATTGGTGGTAAAAGCACTGTTGGGTATAGTGTTCTGCGCGGCGGGCGCTATCGGCTGGGGCACATTCCTCTCCCCGAAGCGGAAATACGAAATCGGACCCGCCGGACGGCTGGTGCTTGAGGCCGGGTTCTTTGTCGGCGCGGCCTTGATCCTGCATTATGTCAGTTTGCCGGTGCTGGCGATCGCGCTGATCGTCGTGGCCGCCGCCGATCGGTTCGCTCTGGCGCTGCTTCCATAAGCCCGAAGTCGTGGGTTTCTCGCTCACCTCCCGCATCGGCCGCCTATGAGAAAGCTGAACGATGTCGGTAGAGTGCCGAGATCTTGAACCAATGTTCGTCGTATCACGATACAGAACTTTCGTCGGCCCGTGATTGTCTCATAGCCGCGCCAAAAGCAATTCCGCGCGTCACCCAGTGACTCCATGCTCGGCGACAGGCCGCTGCTTCACTGTGAAGTTCTGCTTCATAGCCCATCGACGTTATCGCCAATAGTCGACCGCAGCAAGCGGCCATACACTCGGTGTGCAATCTGGAATTAGGTCCGCATTTCGGTGCCTTCAAAGCCACCGAGGTTCCGGATGCGACGATCGGAAGAGAGCGACACAATGCGAGATGCGATATTTTCCCGACGTGAAGTCCTCTTGGCAGGGCGCGCGCTTACCATAGGCGCCGCTTTCGGAGAGCCGTTAAAAACCGCCGCCGCTGAACTCGGCGGAGCTGACTCTGAACCGACATCCTGGGTAGATTCGGCAATGCCCGAGATCAGGCATCGCATGGTCAAAGCGAACGGTATCCGGTTGCATGTGGCCGAACAGGGTGAGGGTCCACTCGTCATTCTCTGCCACGGCTTTCCCGAATGCTGGTATTCCTGGCGCCATCAGCTCGGCGCGCTGGCGGAGGCGGGGTTCCATGCAGTGGCGCCCGACTTGCGCGGCTATGGGTGGAGCGATCGTCCGGAAGCGATGGAGAAATATACGATTCTCCATGACATCGGTGACATGCTGGGGCTTGTCGATGCCTTAGATGCCAAACAAGCCGTGATCGCCGGCCACGACATCGGCGCTGCGATAGCATGGCAAACGGCGCTTTTGCGCCCCGATCGCTTCCGCGCAGTCATCGCGCTCAGCCCGCCGTTCCGCTCACGGGGCTTCGGCGACGCAGGACCGCCGACGACGCTCATGCCGCAGACCAAGGATGCGGTGTTTTACCAGCTCTACTTCCAGACCCCCGAGGCGGAGGCGGCGCTCGGGCGCGATCTGCGCCACACGTTCCGATCCATGTTCTACTCCCTCTCGGGCGATAGCCCGCCGCCGGCGGGCGCTGGAGGGTTTACCGCCGGGATGGTGCCGCGGAGTGGGGATCTCTTCACCAATCCGGTTTCGCTGCCTTCCTGGCTCGCGGAGTCCGACATCGATCTCTATGTCGAGGCATTCTCGCGAAGCGGATTCCGCGGCGCTTTGAACTGGTGGCGCAACATCGATCGCAGCTGGGAACTCATGGCCGCCTTTGGCCGAGCAACGATAACCGTTCCAGCGCTCTATATCGCGGGCGACCGCGACATCATTGTCGAGGTGTTTCAGCCGATCATTGCCAAGCAATCGGCAATGGTTCCCAAGCTCCGGCCGGCGGTCATGCTACCGGGCTGCGGCCACTGGACCCAGCAGGAACGCGCGCCGGAGGTGAATACAGCCATGATTGACTTCCTTCGAAGTCTTTAGACGACGGAACGGGACCGGAAGGAGCATGGTATCTATATCGATCAAAGCAGCCACACTCGCAGTCCTTCTGATTGCGACGACAGCCGCCGGCCTCTTGGCCGCATATCCGGCGATAGCTGCTGTGGTGTGCCCGAACTGCATGGGCTTCAAGAGGGCTCGGGGTCAGGTCTATGTCGAGGATGGGATGGCTTCTCAGCAGCAGGCAGCCGTGCTCAAGACGATTGCCATGGCTCGCGACCAGCTCCGCCAGTTCTACGGGACAATCGATAGTGATCCCAGAATCTTCGTCTGCGGCGACGACAATTGCTACCGCAAGATCGGCGGCGGAGGGTCGCGGGGTATGGCGCTTCTCGATTTCGCATTGTTCCTCTCGCTCCAAGGAACGACCGTCACCATTGCATCACACGAGATGTCACATATCGAACTTCATACCCGGATCGGACTGATCAAGACCTTCCGACGTGATGTGCCGCAATGGTTCGACGAGGGCATTGCGGTACTCGTTTCGAATGACGGCCGCTACCTGAGGCCGGCATCGTCGCCTGATCGTTGCTTGGTGGAACCAGATGATACGCTCCCGACGTCGAGGAGAGCGTGGATTGAAAGCGCAGCGTCGGTCAATCTGTATGCGAAAGCTGCCTGTCGGGTGAGCCGGTGGATCGCGACCCATGGCGGTCCACCCGCCGTAACGCGGCTACTGGCAGATATTGCTGCGGGCCAATCATTCGACATGGTGTATTGACGGTATCCTTCACTTACGATGGGAGAGGCGATTTTAAAGCGAAATACCGACCGATTCATCCAGGCCGATACCTGCCCAGCCAACATGTGCCCGGACCAGCGCCGAGCTGAAAATAGAGCTTGACCTCAACTTGCGTTGAGGTTGCAGCATGTCGTCACGCCGGAGGTTCGTGATGTTGAAAATACTGAGAGATGAGGATTTGGACAGTTTCGCGCTCATGCCGATCGCTCTCGACGCATTGGAAACGGCCTTCCTCGCCAAAGCATCCGCCAATATCGTTTGCCCTCCTCGGCATCACGTCTCATTTCCCGGCAGTGGCGACCTGGTGTTTACGGTCGGGGGTATACTCGGGGAAAAGCCGCTCGCCGGCTTCCGCGTGTATGAAACCTTCAATGGACCGGAACATTCGCAGATCGTTGCCGTCTGGTCCGTGCATGACGCAAAACTTAAAGGGATCATCCTGGGCGAACGGCTTGGCCAGATCAGAACGGGAGCGATCGGGGGCGTGGCCATACGCCATCTCAGCGATCCAAACGCCAAAACCGTTGGGGTTATCGGCAGCAGTGCTCAGGCCCGGATGCAATTGATTGCCGCTGCGGCCGTTCGAAACATAAAAAGTGTCCGCGTCTTCAGCCGCGATGAGAAAAACTGCAGGGCTTTCGCCGAGGAAATGCAACGCGAATTGGACATAGCGATAGAACCCGCCGGCAGCATTGCCGAAACCGTGGCGGATGCCGATATCGTACTTTGTGCAACGGACAGCAATGTGCCTGTGCTTCACGCGGCGGATTTGAAGGCCGGAGCGCACGTCAATACGGTCGGTCCGAAAACATTGCGGGGACACGAGCTCGGACTGGACGTAGCCGATGCCGCGCATGTGATCGTCACGGACTCCATCGAACAGACACGAACCTACGCCTCGCCCTTTTTCCTTGCGGGATCGGCGCACGAAACCCGCATGCGGGACCTTGCCGACATCGTTGCGAACAAGGTGCCAGGCCGAACACTGCCCTCCGATACGACACTTTTTTGCTCGGTTGGCCTGGCGGGAACGGAGGTAGCGGTCGCGTCAGCCATATTCGACGTGCTGTGAGAATGCATGCCGCTGCACGGCATGTCCCAAGGCCTACCCGAACGCGAGGATCTTATCAGCCTGCCGCGGGGACCTGTTCGACCGATTGCGGCTCACCGATCTCCACCGCATGACCATCGGGATCATAAAAGCGGAATACCCGCTGTCCCCATTCCTGCTGCTCGACCGGATGGATGAGATCGACATGCAGGGCTATTTTGGTAAAGGCCGCATCCACATCGTCGTGTTCGAAATAGAGAAGCATGTTTCGGCGCCCATATGGCTCCGATGTTTCCGTGACTTTCTTCCAGACCGTTTGCTCCAGCGCTTTTCCGTCATGAATGGCAAAGCCGCTTTCAAAGAGCACGAAACTCCCGAAATCGTTCAGGATCTTGAGGCCCAGCAGATCGCTGTAGAACGTCTTCGAGCGAGCAATATCGCCGACGAAAGGAATTGGATTTACGAAACGCATCGTCCAGGCCGATTTGATGAACAGGATCGATAGAGAAGGAAACAATCTTCAAACGATTTCAATACACTTCGGAGCAAATGTCGATAATTCTGACCACTGATCCCATCCCACCCGGAACCGGAGGCCGATCCATGACAGAAACCCAGCGAACCATGATCGTCATGGATTCGGGGGAATCCCGCTTCCAACTGCGCGCAGGCGCCTTGATCCGCTCGAACGATCATATCCTCATTCACCGCGCACTCGCAGATAAGTTCTGGTCCTTACCCGGCGGCCGGGTGGAATTTCACGAGGCGGGCGCCGAGACGCTTGCCCGCGAAATCGAAGAGGAAATCGGCTGTACGGCCACCGTCGGCCCCTTGCGCTTCATCATCGAGAACTTCTTCGAATTGTCAGGCCGGCGCGTTCACGAAGTCGGCTTTTACTACGAGGCAGAGCTCTCGCAACCGCTTCCGTTTCATGAAACGGACGTCGTGCACCGGGTGAAAGACGGCAGTGCCGAGCTTGAATTTCGCTGGGCACCATCCACACGAGCCGGTCTCGATCAATTCGAGCTGGTGCCACCGACCTTGCGCGATCTGATCGAAACTACTCCGACCGGCATCCGACATTTCGTGCGCCGGGACGCTGTTTGACCGGTAGCAATAGGCAAAGATTGCAACGGCGGCGGAATGGCAGCATAAACATGCAGACATCTCTGTCAGGCTTCCGATAGGTTCAAATCTTCAGGTCTATTCGAATGCTGCGCGTCGCCATTCTCGGAAATGCTGGCGGTGGAAAATCCACCCTCGCCCGTAGATTGGGCGAGAAACACGCAATTCCCCATTTCGAGATCGACACGTTCCTTTGGCGAGAAGGCTGGGTCCCGGCGCCACTTGAAATTTATACAGCAAAGCATGAGCGGATCATAGCCGGCGAGAGCTGGGTTATCGATGGACTGGGGCACCGGAACTCAACCCAAGCGCGAATAGATCGCGCAACCGAGATCATTCTCGTCGACATGCCACTCTGGATGCATTTCTGGCTCGCTGCGGAGAGGCAGATCGCCTGGCAATCAGGCAAGCTCGAGCATGCACCTGGCGGGCTTTCGGCGATGCCGCCAACACGGGATCTGTTCCGAACCATATGGGAAATCGAGCAGGACTGGATGCCTGACATCCGCCGCCTGTGCACTGAGGCCTTTGATGCCGGCAAAAGGCTCACGCTGATCCATAACGTCGATGAGTTGAATACGCTGGCGGAAGATTTGACCTAAGCTCAGCTATCGAGGCGTCCGTGTAAGCAGTTCTCGCAGAAGCAGCCTCGATCGTTTCCCTTTGCGCCGCCGCCATAACGTCTTAGCGGAAAGCAAACAAGCGCGCCCACTCCATCAATAATCGCTATTGCGCCAAGGAACTCCTGTTTGGACTTTAGTCGCGCCCTATTCCGACTGAAGCCGCAGCTCTGGAACACGGCAGCTGCAGCTGTGTTCGTTCCATAGCGGCGGAAAGGCGTCGCCATCGATCACCAGCAGGAAATGAGGAAATCATGAAGACCAAGGCACTTGCCGCTCTGATAGCGGCTCTATCCATGAGCGTTTCGTTTGCAGGCACCATGCCCGCAAACGCACAGGATAACCCGATCGTCCCCAAAAGTGGGAAAACGCACGACAGCAAACAGCCCGCCACGGAATCCCAGCCAAACTCGGGAACCACTACCGGTGGCTCCACAACAGGTTCAAAGTCGGGAACCGGCAGTTCCGCCGATCAACCCTCCGGTCAGTCCGCGCCGGATAATCAGGGTTCGATGTCGAACGGCACCCAAAAAGGTACCTCGACGAACAATGGATCAACCGATCAATCTGGAACTCCTAAGCAGCAAGACAATGGCACCAAAAGCGGAAAGGATACTAAGAGCGGATCGACGAACAACACTACCGCTCCCCAATCCAACGATGCAAATCAGTCCGGCGAGAGCCAGAATGGCGCCAATACAAAAAGCGGAACTGCAGGGAATTCGGGAAATAATATGAAATCTCCCGATAATCCGGCTAGCAACAGCCAGCAGGGTACAACCGGAAGCGAAACTACGACGACAGGCAAATCTCAGACGAACACGCAAGTGCAGGTATCTGTCGAACAACAGACGCAGATCCGCCAGGTCATCAAGGAAGTTCACGTTACGCCCGTCCGCGAGACCGATTTCACGGTATCGGTCGGCACGAGAATCCCCCGGAAGATCAAGCTGCAGCCGCTACCGCCGCGAATCGTCGAAATCGTACCTCAGTACAAGACTTACCGCTTCTTCGTTCTGGCTGACGGCCGAATTGTGATCGTAGATCCCTCCACCTTCGAGATCGTCTACATCATCGATGCTTAGCCGCCACTCGATGCCGGTATCGCGAAGTCGCGATACTGGCATCTTGAGGCTATGACCTTAGGGCTAGACTGATTGGCCCGCAGTTGAGCTCATTGTCTGCGGGGCGGCAAACGTTGGCTTGCCGACAAAATCCGGGATTGCCTCCTCCTACTGTCGCAACAGCAATCCTTTCTTCTAGCTCGATAGTATTCGTAACTGGGCCGCCGCCAGCCTTTTAAAAGGGATTCTCCCGACATAAGTCCTCAGCCGGGCGCCGCAGTGGCTGCAAAAACCATTCCAACGGATCTGCGATCTCTAGGATTATCTTCTTTGCCTTCGCTCCCGATGAATTCTAGCTTCGGCCTGGATGACACGTTGCCATCTGAAACGACAGCAACAAGTTCACCTTGAAAGAGGAGCAATCGTTGACCCCTAACACCGCGCAATCAGCCGTCGAAACATCATTGCCGACGCTCGATCTCCAGCGCTTCTACGCATCGCCATCGGAACGCCAGGCATTCGTCGCGGAGCTTCGCACGGTGCTCCATGATCACGGCTTCTTCTATCTGACGGGCCATGGCGTCGATCCGGAACTGATCGAAAACGTCGTTGCCACCGCGAAGCGCTTCTTCGCGCTGCCGCTCGAAGAGAAGCTCAAGATCGAGATGGTGAAATCGCCGCATTTCCGAGGCTACAATCGGGCCGGACAGGAGCGCACCCGCGGCGAACAGGACTGGCGCGAACAGCTCGACATCAACACCGAAAGCACACCCTTCGAGATCGGCCCGAATACCCCGGCCTGGCGGCGACTGCAGGGACCAAACCAATGGCCCGAGGCACTGCCGGAGCTCAAACCACTCCTGCTTGCCTATCAGGCAGAAGTGACGCGCATCGGCATCGATGTGCTGAAGGCGATCGCTGCAGCTCTCGATCAGCCGGAAAACGTCTTTGCCGACATCTATGAGCCGCAGCCCTCGCAGCTTCTGAAGATCATCCGCTATCCCGGCCGCGATGTCGCCGAAACGGATCAGGGCGTCGGCGCCCATAAGGACGGCGGCTTCGTCACCGTGCTGCTGCAGGATACGACACCCGGCCTGCGTGTGCGCACGGAAGACGGACAATGGATCGATGCGCCGCCGGTGCCCGGCACCTTCGTCATCAATACCGGCGAGTTGCTAGAATTGGCGACCAATGGTTTCGTACGCGCCGACGTGCATGATGTCATCGCGCCGCCTGCGGGCGTCGAACGCTTCTCCGTCGCTTTCTTCCTGGGCTCCCGGCCGGATGCCGCGATCCCCGTCATCGAATTGCCTGACGAATTGAAGCGCGCCGAACGCGGCATCTCGGTCGATCCGCTCAACCCGATCTTCCGCGAGGTCGGCCAAAACCAGCTGAAGAGCCGGTTGCGGTCACACCCGGATGTCGCCCGTGCTCACTATGCCGATCTCCTGGCATCGGAACAGTCGGTCTAGGCCGGAATCGTGAAAGTTCGGGCGAGGTCGCTGCGTCGGACATCTCGTCTGAAGGCTAGTCCCTAGTGCTGGTTATCCGGCACAATGACGCGCATGCCGTCGACGACGCTGCGTGCCACGATCTGACAGCTCAGGCGGCTGTTCGGCGCCGGCTCCATGACGAACTCGATCATCGCCGCCTCTTCTTCGGAAGGCGGGGGCAGGAGATCGAGATAAGGCTGCTCGACATAGCAATGACAGGTGCCGCAGGCCAGTGCGCCGCCGCATTGCGCCACGATGCCATCGATACCGCTCCTGACGGCAGCGGCCATCACCGTCTCGCCATCCTGGGCTACCACATGGGTCTCGCGACCGGCGGAATCGATGAACACGATTTCACACATTGTATTCTCCATGCTTTCGGCAAAACCGATCATGCGGCAACAAGCCTGATGTCCAGGCGTTTCGGGCCGCGCACCGACAGCCCGCGCTTATAGGCGGGATGTTCATCCAGCAGTTCGATGGAACGTGTCCGCTGCAGGAGCGTCGAGAAGATGATCTCCATATCCAGCCGTGCAAGGTGATTGCCAAGACAGAAATGCGCGCCGCCGCCGAATGCCAGATGGCGATTGGGAGTACGCTCGACATTGAACCGATCGGGCGCCTCGAACTGCTCGGGGTCGCGATTGGCCGCGCCATAGAGCAGGCCGACCTTCGTGCCCTTCGGCAGCCGCTCGCCGGCAATCGTCTTTTCTTCCGTCAGGTAGCGATGAAAGAACGGTAGCGGCGACTCGAAACGGAACATCTCCTGGATGGCGGTCGATATGATATCAGGCGTTTCCCGAAGCTTGGTCAAAGCGTCCGGATATTGCAGCAGCGCATGCATGCCGCTGCCAAGCACGTCGATCGTCGAGCCGTGGCCGGCCATCAGGATCAGCATGCAGGTGGAGACGAGCTCGTCTTCGGTCAGTTCACCGGCGACATGCGCCTCTGTCAGCCGACAGAGAAGATCGTCGCGCGGGTTGCGCGTGCGGTCGGCGATGAGCTCCTTGAGCAGTTCGTAGAACTCCGTCGTCGCTCGTTCGGCGATCGCCTTGCGCTCCGCGCTGCGATCGACGTCGAAATATTGCACCACCTCTTCCGACCACTTGCGCAGCTGCCCGGCATATTCCTCCGGCACGCCGAGAACCGAACCGATGATATGCCCCGGGACCTGCGAGGCGAGATCCTCGACAAAGTCGATCGTGCCGGTTTGCAGAAGGCGATCGAGCAGCCGGTCGACGAAATCCTGTATCATCCCGCGCTGGCGGGCGACGAGGGCCGGCGTGAATTCACGAAATACCTTGCGGCGCAATCGGTCATGTGTCTCGCCATCGGAATCCAAAAGGCTGAATTGTACGAAGCGCGAATGGTTCGGCATGTCGTGCCAGTTCTGCCTAACCTTCTGTTCCTGTATTTCCTCCGGGGAGAGAAAGAACTCGAGCGAGCGCACGAGCGTCTTGTCGCCGGCGGCAGCGGCGACGTCCTGATAGCGCGACAACAGCCATATGTCGAAATGCTCGTAATAGACCGGGCCCGGGCTGGCGCGCAGCTCGCGATAGGCGGCGTAAGGGTCGTCTGTAAACGCTTGCGAGAGCGGATCAAACACCGGGCTTGCCATCGACATGATCAGGACCTCGTCCATTCTGGTTCATCGGCCACAGATTACAGCGTCGAACGGCGAAAAGACATGGATGCCAGCCGCAGCTATATGGATAAAACTCTCATCTCCGGATAAGACCTGACGACATGACAGATGAAGCAATCCCAGATGATATTTACCCTCTGGATGACGTCTTCTTTCAGACGCCGGGCAGGCTGTCCCGCGCCCTTCCCTATGCGCTTCTCGCCGCGGGGCGCCGCATCTGCACGCCCGAGGAAATGCCGATCGCCCATCGTTTCAACCAGCACACTCTCATCCTGACCCTCAGCGGAAAAGGCCTGCTGCAGGTCAACGGTCTCTCAAGCGCTCTCTGTGAAGGAACGATCGCATGGCTGGATTCCTCGATGCTGTATTCACATCGTTGCGAGCCGCATCATTCGCACTGGTCTTATCTCTGGCTGGGGTTCGCAGGGCACGGGCTCGACACACTGTTCGACAGCCTCGGCGTGATCGCCAATCCGGTCTTCGCCATTTCTAACCCACGCGATCCGCAGGCGCTGTTCGAAGGCATCCTCCGAAACGTGGAAACTGGCAGTTTCCTCTCCGACAGTCACTGTTTTGCCCTGCTCGCACAATTGATCTCGCTTCTGGTTTCCGCGCGCGCGGAACATGGCGAGCTGAGCGGCGCCGTCCAGCGATTGCAGCGGGTCATGGAATTGGTCCGCGCCGACCTCAGCCGCCCCTGGTCGGTGGATGAACTCGCCATCGCCGCCCATCTAAGCCAAGCGCAGCTTTTTCGCCGCTTCCGTCAGAGAATGGGGACAACACCTGTCGATTGGCTCCGCCACGAGCGCGTGAACGCCGCGAAGCGTTTGCTTGTCGTAACCGACGAGCAGATCGGCAGGATCGCCGCCCAATGCGGCTATCCAGATCCCTTCCACTTCGCCCGGGATTTCAAAAAACTGGTTGGCGTCACGCCGAGCGAATTCAGGCGGCAGGGTCAGAGCGCTCGGCCGCGCGAGCCCTGATCGAACAACGCATTCTGTCACCATATAGGGAGAGTCCCTCGCTATCATGGCTCGGATTGGCTCGGGCCACATGACACGATAGAAGTCTGGCGTGTATGCAAGTTTATCTGAACCGCTGACCAGCCTCTCTCCGGAGATTGAAAGTGACAACCGAACAAAGCGTCCTGCGCATCTCCATTATCGTGACGTTCGTTCTGGCGGTCGCCGGCATTGTCTTCGGTCTTCTCTCCGGCTCCTATGCGATCGTCTTCGACGGCGTCTACGCACTCACGGATGCGAGCATGACGATCGTTGCACTGATCGTCTCCAACCTGATCGTGTCCTCCGCAACGAACACGGCGGCGGGCGGCAGGTTCGCCAAGCATTTCACCATGGGCTTCTGGCATCTCGAACCCATGGTGCTCGGACTCAATGGCGTCCTGCTGACCGGGGCTGCGGTCTATGCCCTGATCAACGCGATCGGCAGCATCATGGCCGGCGGCCGGCACCTCTCCTTCGATCATGCCATCATCTATGCGGTGCTGACCATGATCATCGCCTTCCTGATGGCCGCCTATGGCAGGCGTGCGAACGAAACGCTGAGGTCCAGTTTCATTGCGCTCGATGCCAAGGCCTGGGTAATGACAGGCTGCCTCAGCGGGGCGCTGCTGCTCGCCTTCATCTTCGGCTTTTTCATTCAGGGGACGAGCCTGGAATGGATGTCACCCTATGTCGATCCCATTGCGCTCTCTCTCGTCTGCCTCATCGTCATCCCCATGCCGATCGGAACGATCAAGCAGGCCTTTGCCGATATCCTGCTCGTGACGCCTTCCGATCTGCGGGAACATGTCGATCGCGTCGCCACCGACATCGTCCAACGCTATAATTTTAAATCCTATCGCTCCTATGTCGCCCGCGTCGGCCGCGGCAAGCAGATCGAGCTCTACTTCATCGTGCCACCGGACGGACCGGCGAAGAAGCTGGAGGAGTGGGACCATATCCGCGACGAGATCGGCGAGGCGATCGGCGACGAAGGCCCGGACCGCTGGCTGACGATCGCTTTTACGACCGATCCCGAATGGGCCGATTGAACGGCAGGATAGCTGCCGCAAGAATATAGATCGGCGGGACGGGCGAACCGTTGTCGCATTTCGAATCCGATTTATGAATCGCTTTAGCTTGTTTAGAGGCTTTCAGTGTCGGCTGCCGAAAGGGTTGCCGATATGCGCTTTCGCGGTGCTGCGCGCAGCACCAAGCTCTGGACGTAGCTCGTGAGCGGCTTTTCGACGCCTCTGAAGAGTGCCAGTGCAGACATGGCGGCGACGCTCGTCGCAGCGACAACGAACAAACCAAGAGGAAGAGCCCCGCCAAGCGCTTTTGCCCAGATGGCTCGCATTGGCCGCAGAATAAAGGGGTGCGCAAGATAGAGGCTATAGGAGGCATCGCCTAGGGCGACACCCCAAAGAACGAGACTCCTCTGAGGCAGGACGGGGCCGATTGCGGCTGCAAGAACGAATAGTGCCGCGGGTAGGCCGCTTCGCAGGAATTGCGGCAAAGCCGCATCATCCCAAGGGGTGGAGATGCGTACAAAGCCGAGAAGACCGATGGCCATGAGCCCGACCGCCGCTGCACCGCCGATCCTGATGCCGCTGCGAAAGATCAGGGCGACATAGACACCGAAGAGGAACTCCAGAATGATCGGGCTCGTCCAGAAGGCTATCTGGACATGGCTGAGATCGACGAGCCTTCCGATAAGCGCCATGCCTGACATCAGCACCGACAGCCAGACGAGACCCAGCCTTATCGGCAGCAGGAGTGCGGCCGCAAAGAACACATAGAACAGCATCTCGTAGTTCAGCGTCCAGGCGAGCGCGAGCACCGGCCTGATCTCATCCGCACCACGCCCGGACGGAATGAAGACATAGGATGCCAGGACATGAGACACGGAACCGATAGGAACAGCCAGCAGCGAGGGTGCTACGAGCGCGCCGATAAGCATAAGGCTCGTCAGCAGCCAATAGAGCGGGATCACGCGGGCGCAGCGCCGCAGGAAGAAACGCAATGGAGCGCCGCTCTTGCCGAATTCCGAAGCAGCGGTATGGGTCATGATGAAGCCGGAGAGGACGAAGAATATATCCACCCCGAAACCGAGATTCCATGCAGAGCCGTCGACCGCTGCCCGCCCTGTCGCCCCGGCCAGTATCTCGGTCTCGTGCAAGGCGTGAGCAACGACGACGGACAAGGCGGCGAGCGCACGCAACACCTGAAGATTCGACAGCAGGCGCGATGACTTGCCGGCATTACTGCCGACGGCCGGCCCCTCAAGTATTTCCCTATAAAATCCCACAAGAAATCTCAGTAAATATCGTCTTCGATCTCTATTTATGACCCGGAGGATATAACAACTCGTCGCCGCGCGCTAAATTCGGCAGACTTGCTTTAAATCATAGTTATTCTTCAGTTAAGCTTGCAGCACGAGACGGATTAGGCGGTGGCCAGGATGATATGTGCCTGAATTTTCGCAGCAACTTCGCCATTGCCATGTCTGTCGGCGATCGCAGATGCCGCGCAGGCGGTTGCAGCCTCCAGGCTTCCCGCTTCTCTGGCCTCGATTTCGTTGCGAAGAAGCGTTCCCTGACAATAGGCTACGGCCGGAAGGCGCGGTGAGGATGCACGGCTCTGTTCGGCTCTCGTTTCGATCACCACATCGGTGAAGCTGGCATTCTCGAGATCGCTGCGAATCCGGTCCACATCGTGATAGCCATGCGGGGTGCGTGCCAGAAAGCGCGGCGGATCGTTCGGGAAAATGCGGGCCAGCGCGTTCGTCACATCATCGGCGAAGATATTCTCCTCGATGCGATCCCAGACGTTGAAGAGGAAATGTCCTCCCGGCTTCAAAACGCGCTTTGCTTCGCGATAAGCCGCGATACGATCTGGAAAGAACATCGCGCCGAATTGGCAAAGGACGAGATCGAAGGCCGCATTTTCAAACGGCAGCGTCATGGCATCCGCCTGCCGCCAAGTGATGCGGCTGTCGGGAGCCTGTCGCGAGGCGGCATAGTCCAGCATCGGCTGATTGAGGTCGGTGACGACATAGCTTGCACTGTCGGATAGTTTAGGCGTCAATGCGCGGGTGACCGCACCGGTTCCCGCGGCAATTTCCAAGACGGCGATCGGCGCCAGCGACGCGGCCCGTCGTGCAAGATCCGCGGCGTAAGGCTCGAAAATCAGCGGCACCATATGGCGGTCGTAATTTTCCGGAATCGAGCCGGCAAATACCTTGTCCGTCTCCAACATTGCCATGATCCCCTGCGCACCTCACAGGCCATTATATTAGCATATCGCAGCGGGGGCGTCATTCGGCGTCGGACGGGTGCAAGCCGCGCGAAACTGATCCACTCAGTCCGCATCGCCGCGCGCAAGTACGTCCAGAAGCTGGCTGGTATTATCGATCGAGAATTGGATGCGCTCACCCGGCCATACAGACTCGGAATAGGAGATCGGCGTGCCCTTGAGATCGACGTCCACCTTTCTCGACACGGCCACCGGCTGAGACATGGGCTGGCAGAGCTGCTTGGCCTCCTCGCTCGTCGGCAGACGGACGATGATGTCGGTGCGCAGGCGGATATAGTCGGGAATGCCGTATTCGGCCAGAATGACGGTCACGCTTCGCCCGCTGCGGCGCGCCTCGTCGAAGCCCGGAAAGCGACGCACCGGATAATAGGCATGCGAATAGTTGATCGGCTCCTCGTCGGCAAAGCAGCGCCGGACGATATGGTAGACGGGTTCGCCACGGGGAAGCCGCAAGGCCTCCGCGATCATCTCGGAGGCAGGAACCACCTCTTCGTGAATGGCCTGTCCAAGCGGCTCCCTGCCCTGATCGAGCAGGTTCTGGGAAAAGCGCGTGCGTTCCGACAGGCGGTAATCGAGGCGACTATCCCTGACAAAGGTTCCGCGCCCCTGCTCGACCAGCACGAGCCCCCGGCTTTCGAGACGGGAAATGGCGCGCCTTATGCTGTGGCGGCCGACGCCGAAACGTTCCATCAGGTCTGATTCCGTCGGAAGCTGCGCCTTGGGTAACAGGCGTCCGGTCAGAATATCCTCGGCAATATCGCTCTCGACCTGTTGCCATTGCCCGTGCGGCGACTTTTTCTCCATGCCTGCTTTCCGAATTCAATCATATCATTCGAATGATATATATCGGCTACAACATCGTTTTCAATCTCCGTCCAGTAGCCGAAATCCTACGAACAACTACTGAGGCCGATTCAGCGAGTATATTTGGCATTTAACCATATCTCCTTTCACAGGTGCGTCATTCCTCACGATTAGGTAAATATCCGAATGTTTTTCTAGTCATTCGGATATCGAGGATAAATGGCACTGCTTAATCGTCGGCAACTCATCGCGGGCACGACCCGTTCTCTTGATCTTCCTGCTGGCGCAGCGTTTCATCGAAGACGCGCTGGCACCAGACATTGACGACAGATAGGCAGACGCATGCCCCGGATAATCGTAATCGGATCGGTAAATCACGATCGCATATGGCAGCTGGATGCCCCGCTGGCTCGGGGAGGACGCATACAATTTTCATCCCAGATAACCCGTCTCGGCGGCGGCGCCTTCTATACCGGCCGACAATTGCTGGAATTGGGAGCCGATGTCGCCATCGTCTCGCGATTGATGCAGGATGAGCAAGGGCAAGCAGCGCTCAAGTCGCTCGCAGCGCACGGCTTCGATATCGGCCACATAATGATGGTGGCCGGCGAAACCACACCGCTGGAAATTCTTCTCGAACCGAGTGGAGAGCGGACGATCATCGCGCCGACAGGGCGATCACAGCCGCTCGCGGCCACCGGGACACTGTCAGGCGCCGGCATCTATATCAACGCTATCGCCCTCGACGAAAGCCTTGTCGCACAGATCGACGCCCAGCCCCTTGTAGTCTCACAATTTCCACTGCGGCCGGCGACACCCCGCCCGGCCGATTATGTCATCTCCTCGCGTGACGATGTTCCGGATGATCTTATGCTTGCCTGGCAGCGCGCCGGCCAGATCGCCGGTCCGCGTCTGAAAATGCTCGTGCTCACCGACGGCGCGCGTCCGATCACCCTGTTTGACGGCTTAAAGCCTGTTGAGATTGAACCCACCGAGCGTGTCGACACGGCGAACACGATCGGCGCCGGCGACCGGTTCGCGGGATCTTTTCTCTTTGCCTTGTTGGAAGGGCGGGCGCCAGCGGCAGCCGCACGAGAGGCAAGCCGCATCACGGCGGAATGGCTGCGCCGGCGCGATGACTAAAAGTTCGCGCCGCCTTAGAAAATGCTCCTACATCTGAAAACATCGTGGACAATTCATTCGAATGAATGTAGTCATCATTCGAATATTTAAAGACTCGCCCCGCGAATGCCAAATGCCCGAGGAAAAGATGATGACCGAGGAGAAGGCCGGCACTCCGGTCAGCGCATCCCATAGCCATGCGCAGGCGCTGAGCCCTGACCCAGGCTCGGCACTGGCTCGACGCTTTCGGCGTCAAGAAACGGCTTTGGTCGACTTATCCCTCCACCTTCTCGGGTGGCGAGCAGCAGAAGGTCAATCTGGCCCCCGCGCTCATCCTGCCGCAGCGCCTGCTGCTGCTCGGCGAGCCCACCGCATCGCCCGATCGTGCTGCCCGCAAGGCGCTGGTCGAAAGATTGGCGCAACTTAAAGTGTCCGGCATTGCAATGATCGGTGTCTTTCACCATCCGAGTGATGTAAAGGCATTGATCGACCGGAAATTGCATCTGGAAGCCATCAAGATCGAGGACGAGCAAGACGATGTGGCTGAGTAATTTCGAAATTATATTGCAGGACCGCGTGATCGAACGCGGCGCTATCAGGATCGAGAATGGGTTGATCGCCGAGATCAGCGAACGGCCTGTCCAAGGGGCGGAGATAGATGGCGGCGGCCGGTTTCTCCTGCCCGGTTTCGTCGACATGCATGGCGACATGATCGAGAAATGCGTGGAACCGCGCGTCAATGTCCGCATGCCGCTCGAACTCGGCGTCTACGATCTCGATAAAATGCTCGCCGCCAATGGTGTGACGACAGCCTATGCCGCCGTCGCCTTCACACCCGCAACTTACGGCCATGTCCGCTCCATCGAGCACACCCATGCAATGATCCAGACCCTCGTATCGATGCGGGAAGAGCTTTTGATCGATCATCGCATCCATGGCCGCTTCGAAGTCACCTTCCTGCCCGCCTTGACGGAGGCAAAGACGCTGATCGACGCCGGTGCGCTCCACTTGATCTCGCTCATGGACCACACGCCGGGACAAGGGCAATACCGCGATATCGAACTGCACATCGCCAACACGGCGAAGGCAAGGAAGATCAGCGAGGCCCAAGCGGCCGAGCTCGTGAAGCAGCGCATGGCTGCCCGCTCCGAACATGGCGACGGCACGGACATCATCAACGGCCTGTCGGAATTGGCGCGCGAGCATGGCGTCGTGCTGGCATCCCATGACGACGATACTGTCGAAAAGGTGGCGCTTCTGCACAGCCTCGGCGCTGCGATCAGCGAATTTCCGATCAATATCGCAACGGCAAGAGAGGCGAGGCAGCTCGGGCTGGCAACGGCCATGGGCGCGCCGAATGCGCTGCGCGGACTTTCCTATTCGGGCAATCTATCCGCGCGGGAAGCCCATGAAGCCGGCATGCTCGATATTCTTGCCAGCGACTATCACCCATCGGCCATTCTGCCGGCCGTGATCGCGCTTGCGGAAATCGGCAAGGGCGGCCTTCCCGCCTCCGCTACGCTCGCAAGCGCCAACCCAGCAAAGGCGCTCGGCTTACACGACCGCGGTCGCATCGCCGAAGGATTACGCGCCGATCTGGTCATCGCCGAGCGCGGCCGAATACCGCGGGTGCGCGGCACGATCCGCGGCGGCAAAATGGTCTGGTCTGACGGTTCCATCAAGAGCTTTTGAGCCCCTCATCCGACCCTTCGGGCCACCTTCTCCCCGAGGGGAGAAGGGGAGTTCCGCCCTTGCCGCCAGCGAGAGGGTCGCCGCTCCCGCCAATCTCCATGGCTTACATCGCCTTCTGCGGATGCGGCGAGCCTTCATAGGCGCCCCAGATCGACTGATCGAAATTGATCGTGGCGCCGGTCATCAGGCCGGATTCCTCCGATGACAGGAAGGCGACGGCGCGCGCGACCTCGGCCGGATCGACCAGCCGGCCGAAGGGTTGCTCGGCGGCGGCTTTTGCCAGCCAATCCTCCGCGGCGCCGTGATATTCGCGTTGAATGCGATCCTCGCCATCGCTCGACATCCAGCCGATGTTGAGGGCATTGACCCTGATGCGGTTTCTGAGCAGCGCGAAGGCCGTATTCCGCGTCAGCGTATCGAGCGCGCCCTTGGAGGAGCAATAGGCGCTGATGAAAGGCTGGCCGGCCATCGACGACATCGAGGAGATGTTGACGATCGTGCCTTCGATGCCATTGGCGA
Source organism: Martinezella tropici (assembly GCF_003287875.1). Lineage (GTDB taxonomy): Bacteria > Pseudomonadota > Alphaproteobacteria > Rhizobiales > Rhizobiaceae > Rhizobium > Rhizobium tropici_C. Next base: position 371,604 of record NZ_QMKK01000054.1, on the reverse strand, counting down.
TCATATTCTTGATCGCGTCCTGCATCAGGAAGAAGGGTGCGCGCACATTGACCGCGAACATCCGGTCGAACAGGCCTGGATCGGTATCGAGAATGGTGCCGCGGTCCGTGATGGCGGCGACATTGACGAGGGCATCGGTGCGGCCGAATTTTTCGACCGCCGTCGCGATGACTTTACGGCAATCTTCGACTTGACCCAGATCGGCGGCAACGAAAGCGACCGGTATTTTATAGCGGTCACTTATCTCACGCGCCTTGGCCTCGCCCTTGGCGGTGCTGCGGCCGCAGATCGTCAGGCCGGCGGCGCCCCGTTCGGCAAAGAGGCGCGCAACTTCCGCGCCCAGGCCTTGCGTGCCGCCGGTCACGACGGCGAATTTTCCATCCAGTCGGCTCATCGGATCCTCAAGCCTCCCTGCGTACTGCATGGGCAGCGATCAATTCGGCAAACTGCCGGGAATCCATTCCGGCATCGATCGCCTCGGCCATGATGGTCGCTTGCGTTTTCGGCGCCAAACCGCCAACGGGCGGATCGCTGTCGAGATTGGTCGGGAAGGCATAGCCCTCGGCCGTTGACGCGATCACGTTCGCAGCTTCTGTGCGGCTCAGCGTGCCGGCGTTGAGCGCGGCAAGAAGTGCGGGATAGACCGTCACCGACATGCGGCTGCGGTTGACGCTCTCCATCGCTCGTCCGAAGGCCGAGGAGATCTGCAGGAGATTGGCCATACGATAGATGTCTTTCGAGACATTGTTACCGGCCCCATGCATGACGGCCGGATTGAAGAAGACGGCATCGCCCTTCTTCAGCGGCAATTGGACGTGATGCTCGGCGAAATAGGCTTGGAACTCGGGTCGGCCGAGGGCGATATAGCCTTCGAAGAAGGTCTGCGAATAGGGCAGGAACAGCGTCGGCCCGCTTTCAAGCGGCATGTCGCAATGCGCGATCGCGCCTTGCAGCGTCAGCAGCGGCGAGACGGCATGGATATGGCCGGGATAGGCCTGCATCTGCTGCGGCGACATGAAGCCGAGATGATAGTCGCGATGCGGCTTCTGCGCGGTGCCGCCCGGATTGACCCGGTTCATCTGCGCCGTCATCTGATAGCCGACGCCGAGCCAGGCTTCCGACACCATGGCGACGGCAGCCGACGCATAGTAGCGGGCAAAATTCTCCGGGTCCGCCAGGCAATGTTTCTCCAGTGCATTCCAGATACGATCATTGGCGCCGGGTTTGGCAAAATGATCGCCGGCGCCCCTGCCCTTCTCTTTTTCCTCGCGAACGATGGCTTCGAATACGGCAGTCGCGCGATCGACAACTCCCGCATCCGGCATGGCGTTCTTGATCACGACGATGCCTGGGCCTGAGGTGAAGGCCTCGACCCACTCGGCCATCAGGGTGCGGCGTTCGTCTTCATCCTCGGCAGCGCTGCGAACCTTGTCGCCATCATAGATCAGGATGTTTTTCTCGATTCCCGCGGCCAAAGGCCAGTCCGCCGGATTGGCAGTCTTTTCCACTAGGCCTTTGAAAGTATCGAAATTGCCGCAATCGGCCGACAGCCAAACCTTTTGACGGCGCCGGCTGGCGAGCGTCTGAGCGTCCATGGTGATCTCCTCCCAAAGTGACGTTGGACTTATGGGATTGATTCTAGCCTCGGGCCGGCCTATGAAAAAGATAGGACACCTCAAAAACACCTCAGAAGAGCCGCCTTGAAGCCGCCTTTCCCATTGAAAGACATCGCGCTGCAGGCCGGTCTCAGCCTCGCGACAGTCGACCGCGTGATGCATGAACGCGATGGCGTGCGCACCGTTACCCGTGCACGCGTCGCAGCGGCAATTGCCGAGCTGGAGCGGCAATATGTGCAATCGGGCTTGGCCGGCCGGCGCCTTGTCATCGATGTCGTCATGCATACGCCGCAACGCTTCTCATCCGCCGTCCGTGGAGCCTTCGAAGCGGAATTGCCCGGCATGCGGCCCGCTTCCTTTTCCGCGCGGTTTCATGTGGCCGAAACGATGAGCGAGCACGAGCTTCTTTCGATCCTGCGCGCCATACGCCGGCGCGGCAGCCACGGTGTCGTCCTGAAGGCAGCCTCCACACCTGCCATTGCCGATCTTGCCGGCCAGCTCATCGCGGCAAAGATCCCAGTGGTTACGCTCGTGACCGATCTGCCCGAAAATGCCCGCATCGGTTATGTCGGAATGGACAACCGCGTGGCGGGGGCGACCGCCGCCTATCTTCTCGGCCGCATGGCTGGAGAACGGGCGGGCAAGGTGTTGGTGACGCTATCAAGCAGGCTCTTTGCCGGCGAGGACGAGCGCGAACAGGGATTTCGCGATGTACTGGCGGCGCGCTTTCCGCACCTTTCGGTCGTGCGGATTTCAGAAGGATTCGGTGTCGATCGTGCAACGGAACTGCTTGTCCGCGACGCGCTGGAACGAGACCCGGATATTCGTGCAGTCTACTCGGCCGGCGGCGGCAATCGCGCCATCTTGAAAGCCTTTGCCGAAGCCCGGCGTGAATGCACGGTCTTTGCCGCCCACGATCTCGATCGGGATAATATCGGGCTGCTTGCGGCCGGCGAGATCAGCTTCGTCATCCATCACGATCTGCGTCATGACGCCCGCAGCGCCTGCCAGTTCATGCTCGCCTATCACCGCATGTTGCCGGCCGATTTTCAGGTGGCGCCGTCACGGGTCGCGATCGCCACGCCCTTCGAGCCCGCGCGCTGAAACACGTCGCGATTTTTCAGCTTTGGCGGCGGCAATATCCGGAACGAAATGGAGGCTATTCGATCGCGATGATCTCCAGCTCTTCCTTGCCAAGGCTGACGATATCGCCAACCTTCTTTCCCATCAGCAACCTTGCAACGGGTGAAACATATGAAATCGATCCAGCCCTGGGATCGGCTTCATCCTCTCCGACGATACGATATTTCTGCACGCGGCCATCTTCCCGGCTGTAAGTCACCGTACTTCCGAAGGCGACAACGTCAGACGAGCCGGGAGCCGTGACGACCTCGGCCGTGCGAACCCTTTCCGCGAAATAGCGCGCATCGCGCAATGGGATGGCAGTCTGCCGCCGGCGCTCATTGATGTCTTCAATGGCATTTGCCGTGTCATACGCTTTTCGCGCGTCCTGAAGCTGCAGTTCCAGTGCTTTCAATCCCGCTTCCGTAACAAGGTTCGGATGCGGTGAAATGGGCCGGTCGGGCAGCACGGTTTCCGCTGCCGCTTCGGCGCTTTCTTCCTTCATGAACGCTGTGCTCAATTCTAAGCTCCATTTCGACGCTTTGTACTCTTACGATATCTCCGGCAGTCTCCCGCCGGCCCTTGCACGGCTCGGCTTGGAGGAAGACGATTGGAAAATCAGCCTTATACCATAGATCAGACAGCAGCCTCGGAGAAATGCAATTGCCGATAGATAGGTCTCCACCGATCTCGGGTGCGGCGATACTATTGAAACAATCCGCGGATCGACTAGTGTTCGACCAGACAATAGTGACGGATGCAGATCACCGTTTTCGCGGCTTCGACCCGCAAATGTCAGCTTGAGAGAGATCGATGATCAGCCTTGGTGTTTTGACGACATATATATTGGTGGTACTCGGCCTGATGGTCATTCCCGGACCTGCGACGCTGCTCACCCTTGCCAGAGCCGTCAGCGGCGGCAAACGTGCCGGGCTGGCAACCGGCCTCGGCATTGCCGTCGGCGATCTCTTCCATACGATGATGGCAACCTTCGGGTTGTCGGCGCTGCTCGCCACATCCGCGCTGGCCTTCGAGATCGTCAAATATGCCGGCGTCATCTACCTGATCTATCTAGGCTTCAAGGCCTTTATCGAAAAGAGCGGCAGCATCGACGTACCGACAGCGCAGGCTATCACCCCCATGCGCGCGTTCCGGCAAGGTTTCTTCACCGAGATCCTCAACCCGAAGACCGCTCTTTTCTTTCTGGCGTTCCTGCCGCAGTTCATCCATCCCGAAAGCGGCTCCGTCATCGTCCAATTCGCGCTGCTCGGCGCCATCTTCGTCGCCCTCAGCATCGCCGTCACGTCGCTTCTGGCGATCGGCGCCGGATCGATCGGCGGCTGGCTGCGCCGCAACCGCACCATCGGACGCTGGCAGGGAAAGGTCATCGGCACGATCTATATGGCCCTCGGCGTGAGGCTTGCCCTGCAGCAGCAGTGATGCGATCTCGTGAAAACTGTAGAAGCGTCCGTAAAAACAGCGTCCAATACGTTCCAGCTCGCCGGCATGCGCATATTCTTCGTAGAGCTGCCCGCGGGCTATGACATGCCAAAACCGGGTGACAAAACTGACAGCCGATAATATTCGCGTCGAGCGAGGCAGCACGCGGGCAATAGCCGCCGAGCGGGCAAAGCCCGGCGCCCAAGGCGCCGGGGTTCCCGATACGCTCGGGCTTAACGGCGCGAGCCGAAGGGACGAAGCGCCATGTGGCGGTTGACATCCTTATAGAGCAGGTAGCGGAAGGGGCCGGGACCGCCAGCATAGCAGGCCTGCGGGCAGAAGGCACGCAGCCACATGAAGTCGCCAGCCTCCACCTCGACCCAATCCTGGTTCAGGCGATAGACGGCCTTGCCCTCCAGCACATAGAGACCATGCTCCATGACATGGGTTTCCGCAAAGGGAATGACGGCGCCGGGCTGCAGGGTGACGATCGTCACATGCATGTCGTGACGCAGGTCGGAGGGATCGACGAAGCGGGTGGTCGCCCAACCTCCCTCGGTGCCCGGCATGGCCGACGGCGTGATGTCCTTCTCGTTGAGGATAAGCGGCTGCGGGTAATCCAATCCCTCGACGGCCTCATAGGCCTTGCGAATCCAATGGAAGCGGGCATGCGCGCCTGCACGGTTGTGCAGCGACCACGTCAGGCCCGGAGGCAGGAAGGCGTAGCCGCCCGGCTGGAGGACATGCTTGCCGGAAGGCAGGGTCAGTTCGATCTCGCCATCGACGACGAAAAGCACGCCTTCGGCCTCTGCATCCTGTTCCGGCCGGTCGCTGCCGCCACCCGGCGCCACCTCCATGACATATTGCGAAAAGGTCTCGGCGAAACCCGAGAGCGGCCGGGCGATCACCCAGCAGCGGGTGTCGTTCCAGAAGGGCAGATAGCTGGTGACGATGTCCTGCATTACCCCCTTGGGGATGACGGCATAGGCCTCCGTGAATACCGCCCTCCCCGTCAGGAGATCGCTCTGCGGCGGATGGCCGCCGAGGGAGGAATAGTAGTTTCTTTGCATCGTCTGGACCCTTCATTCTCATGGTTTCGCGGAGGCTGCGGCATGCGCCTTCGCCATATAGCGGATTGCGCTACAGCCGGAAATGCAACGTCACGTGGCCCCCGCCTTCTCAAGCAGTTTCACGATCTTGCCGTAGCCGCGGTTGCGGGCATGCTGGAGCGGCGTCACGCCATCATTGTCCGCGAGATCGACGTTTGCGCCGGCACCGATCAGCAGTTCGACGATCCGAACGTGAGATGCACCGCCGTCACTGAGGATGATCGCCTCCAGCAGGGCCGTCCAACCGAGCCGATTGACGTGATCGACATCGACCCCGGCCTTGATCAAGGTATCGACCGTCTCGATATGGCCGCGCTCGGACGCGGGAATGAGCGCCGTGCCGCCATAGCGATTGATGCTCTTGAGATCCGCACCATGGGCAAGGGTGAGCTTTAGAATGTCGAGATGGCCGCGGGCGCCGGCATAGAGATAGGGACGGTCCTCAATCTCGTCCTTGGCATTGACGTCGGCGCCGGCCTCGATCAGCGCCCGTGCGGCCTCCACCTGGTTGCCATGTGTCGCGACAAGCAGCGCCGTCGCGCCGCTTGCGTCCCGCGCCTCGATGGCAGCACCGCTGACGAGCAGTTCCCGGATAGCGGCGACATCGCCCGCCGCGGCCGCCTTATGTAGTCGAAGATCCATTGTATCGCCGAAGGCAAGGAAAGGATTGCAGACAGCCATCAGGAAAAGCCAGGCCGACAGCAAAAATTTCAACATGCCTCATCCCGTTGGTGGTTCTGTCTGAATCTAGCAGGGAACTCCGCTTCGGAAAATCGAATATCAAAGCCGGGACCACTGAGAAAATGAAAACACTTTCAGGATTTTCCGTTGCTATGGCCTTGCCATAGCCTCACCGTTTTCCGCGCCAGCCCTTGTCCGCCACCACGACCGTGGGAGGGATGGAGCCGATCTCAAGCCGCACGCAGAAGCCTTGGCCGGTGTCGAGGAATAAAACGCGTCCGCCGTGAATCTCGGCCGCCTTCTTGACCAGGTTCAACCCCAGGCCTGCTCCGGAGGAGCTGGCATTGATGCGGCGAAACGGTTCAAAGACGCGATCGCGTTCCGCCTGCGGTATGCCTGGACCTTCATCGCAGACATCGATCGTGCCGGCAGCACCGACCCGAACGACGATCGACCCCTTGCCGCCCGCATGATCGATCGCATTTCGGATCAGGTTGACGACCGCCATCTCGATCGTCGAGGTCTGGATCACAAATACAGCTTCCTCGGGGCTCGGCTCAAAGTCGAAATCGTAGCCGGCATCCATCGCGATCGGCGCAAGGTCGGTGGCGATGTTTTCGACCACGGCATTCAGATCTTTCCTCTCCGCGCGCAGCTCGACCGCGCCGATGGCCTGCATTTCCAGAAGTTGATGCGCCACGCGGGAGAGGCGGTCGATATCTTCCCGAAGCTGGTGGCTCACCTCGGCCTCGGGGAGAAGATCGGCCCGGGTTCGCGCAATCGCAATCGGCGTTCTCAGCTCGTGCGCTGCGTCGGCGAGGAAACGATGATGCCTTTTATACCCTTCATCCAGCTTGGAAAGTGCATGGTTGAACGCGTCCACCAGCGGGATGATCTCGGTCGGCACCTTCGAACGCTCAAGCTGGGCTGGGCGGGTATCGAAATCGATGGCCTGCGCCTGTGTTGCCGTTTCCACGAGGCCGCTCAGCGACCGCCCGACGGCACGCGGCGTGACGAGCAGCGTTGCGATACCCGTGAGCACCAGTATGGGAAATACACCGACGATGATGAGGACTGCCACCGCCGGCAAGACACTGAACCAGTGAATTTCACCATGGGGACCCTCGGCGACCTCGACACGCATATTGATCCACACGTTCAGGCCGTCATTATCAAAGCCCCGTTCGGTGGCAGCCATGATCTGCAGCCTGCCGACCGAAGTCTCCTGGTTTTCGACTGTCGCATGCACGCCGTTGCCCGCTTCCACCCTCGCCCGGTCGATTGTCCAGGGAAAGCTTTCCTTGAGGGCGGCTGCCGGTATCTCCCCATATTGAAGAAGAAGTCCCTTCTCGTCCCGAACAGTGAACCAGAGTTCCGGGTAGCGCTGCTTCAGCTCGACGACCTCGCGTGTTTCGGCCACCTGCAGCTGCCCGTCATCGTCCTTTGAAAGCTGTTGCGCGACGACGCGGACGGCCTCTTCATTGGCATCCTCTAGCTCTGGATTGATGATCCAGATCCAGCCGACGAGAAGAACGGAAAAGAGAACGAGAATAAAGGCCTGCAGGACGATGAGGCGCTTTATCAGGCCCCATCGCAACGACCGGCTGCGCTCCGACTTCATGCCTTGGTCCGGATGAGATAGCCAATGTTTCGAACGGCTCTTATCTCGACCGTGGCTTCGGCCAGCAGTAGCTTCTTTCGGATTCGCGAGATGTGCGCATCCAGGGCATTCGATTCGATTTCGTCCTCCAATGCATAAACCGCCTCGACAAGGTTCGGCCTCGTGACGATGCGGTTCGGACGGCGCATCAGCGCCTCCAGCACCAGATATTCGCGCCGTGGGAACTCGACAAGCGATCCTGCAATGGAGATTTCGCTGCTTCGCGGATCGACGCTGAGATTGCCGAAGCTCAGATATCTGTCGGAAAGTGCCGGGCCGCGTCTCTGGAGAGCTCGCAGCCGGGCAAGCAACTCCTCGATGGCGAAAGGCTTGGCAAGATAATCGTCGGCTCCGCTGTCAAGTCCGTTCACACGATGATCGACGGTGCCGAGAGCGGTCAGAACGAGGATCGGCACGGGATGCCTGCGCTGACGAAGCGCGGCAACAAGATCGAGACCCTCACCATCCGGCAGGCGACGATCCAGGACCAGGACATCATAGGTCCCGAGACGGGCCATCGCCTCGGCATCCGCAATCGTCCGGACATGATCGGCAAGCACGTCGCGGCGTCTCAGCGCCTCGAGAAGCGCGAGAGCCATCTCGGGCTCATCCTCAAGAAGCAAGATTCGCAACGATGTTTCCCCCAAAGAATGGCGTTTGCCGTCCTTTGCCCCACTGACAGCCAAAGATTGCAGCTACATTACACGCAGATTTGCGAAGGGATACTGCGTTGCGTTGACTCTTGCCGGCTGAACCGGTCGCTAATTTTCCAGCAAACGCGCCAGCATCCGCCTGATGTGACCCTTGCCGCCAAAGAAAATCGCGGCGGCAACAATCGTCCGACGTTCCTCGATCGGCAGAAACCAGACTGCAGCCCCGCCACGCCGCAGGAAGCGAATGCCGGGATGGATATCCGATCGCAACGTTCCGATGTGCGGCGTCTCGACCAGCCGATCGATCGCCAGACGAAGCGCATGGATACGCTCGGCGGCGCGCTCGAGAGCTTCCTCGGGCGTGTCCCCCAAGTCGATATAGGCCACGAACAGATGATCGAAGATCAGCTCGAAGTCGCGGTCCGCGTCTTTTGAATATTCAAGATTCCACACGAAGAGCGTGCCGTTTCCGCTCGATCATGCTTGCGATCCGCTCTTCCATGTCCATTGCCGAGATTTTCGGCTCGTCGACCCTGCGCCGGATGAGCATGCGGAGCGCCTCCGTCTCTGCCGCCTCCGCCTCGGTTTTCTGCCGAAGCAGTTCCAGACCCTGCTGGAGGACAGAGCTCAAGCTGGAATAGCGACCCGTTTCGACGAGCGAGCGGGCAAACGCATCTTGCTGCTCGGTCAACGATATCGACGACTTGACGCTCACTGGCTATCTCCTTCAAGCGTTAAAGTGCGACCCAGTCGCATATATATCAAGGCGTCGTGTCTGGAAGATCTGGAGCGTTGGCCCTATTGCCGGCGTTTGGCCGTATCGTTGACGCCGCCCAGATCCGGCGCCATCCCATAGCTCATATTCTTCATCTGCTGGATGACGCGCGCCATCTCCTCGTCATCGAGAATGGGAGGCTCGCCGAGCGTCAATGCCTGAACATAAAGGCGCGACAGGGTTTCGACCTCGATAGCAAGGGCAAGCGCTGCCGCCGGCGTCGTGCCGAGCGAGATCTGGCCATGCTGACCGAGCAGGCAGGCGAGCCTGTCCTGCAGCGCCTCGATGGCCGCATCCGAAAGCGCCTGGGTGCCGAAGGTAGCATAGCGCGCGCAGCGGATCGTCGTACCTCCGGCGACACCGGTCATGTAGTGGAAGCTGGGGATGGTCTTGTGGTGCACGGCGAGCGTGGTCGCATAGACCGAGTGGCAGTGGAGAACGCATTCGATATCCTGGCGGGAGGCAAGGATATCGCGATGAAAGCGCCATTCCGACGACGGCCGGCGTTCGCCCTCGTAGCTGCCGTCAAAATACATCTGCACCAGGTCCTTCGGCTGCATCACGTCGTAGGGGAGAGATGTTGGCGTGATCAGGAAACCCTTGGGATTGCGCACGGACATGTTGCCCGCCGTTCCCTGGTTGATGCCGGACGCGTTCATCCGGCGGCAGATCGCTACCATTTCCTCGCGCAGGGCATTGTCGTCATAAGTCGTCACGATATTTGCTCCATGGTCTTGATCAGCGCCTGCCAGCGGCGCTGATAGGATGAAAGTTCGGGAAAGTCGGAAATATCCGGCGCTTCGGCGGCGAGTGGCACCGGCGAAGTGCGCTTCTCATGGGCGGCGAGCATGGCAGCGCCTGTCGCCGTGCCGGTCGTGCTGCGGCTCACAAGCACCCGCCGTTCGGGCAAAAGGGCCGCAACGGCGGCGCCATAGAGAGGATCGACGACAAAGTTGCCGTCAAGCACCACCGTTCCCGCGGGAGGCAAATCCCGGATGCAGGCTGCCGTCAGCAGCGCCGAATAGAGCATGGCGAGCGTGAAACGGACATCCTCATCCTCCGCAAGCGGACCTTGCAGACGGCCGCGATCCGCCGTGCCGGGAAAGAGCCCGTCGTCCGAGCCGAAGGTCGGCAGCGCAAAAGTGCCTGAGGCGACGATCCTCCGCACCGCCTGCAGCGACGCTGGGCCTGAGGCCTTTGCGGCGACGGCGGAAAATTCGCGCCCGCCCATGGTGAGCATGCCGGGCATCGGATTGCCGAACACATCGGCATTGCAGGAGTGACCGGGTAACTCGACATCGAAATCGACGCCGAGGCGATCCGTGAGCGCGACGATCCATGTGCCCGTCGAAATCACAATGAAATCGGAGAGATCGGCGGCCTGGTAACGGTAGAAGTTCGCCGAGGAGTCATGCACGCCGCATAGGATGCGCGTCGTTGCCTGCAGGCCGCAGCGTCTGGCCAACTCCGGCTTCAAAGGCCCAAGCGTTTCCCAGGCGCGCCGCATCGGCGGCATGAGGCGCTGCCAGCCACGGCTTTCGACGAGCGTAGCCGGCCGCCCATCGGCCGAGGCCCAAAGATGCGACTGCGCCGCGAGGCTCGTAACCTCGCTTGACAAGACCCCGGACAGGCGAAAAGCCCAATATTGCGGGGTGGCGAGATAGGCACTGGCGGCCGCGAATGTCTCTGGCCAGTGCATTTCCTGCCAGAGCATTTGTCGCGCTAGATGCGCCGCACCCAACATGATGGCGCTCGCCCTTTCGCGATAGGGGCCGACGATCGTCCTGTAGCAGGCGTCGACATCGGCGGGTATGGGCTGCTCGTAGTCGATCATCGGCATTGCCGCACCCTGCCCGCCGACCAGCACGCCGCCGGAACCATGCGCGCAGGTGACGATCGCGCCTATGTCATGCCGTTTGGCCAATACAGCCAGGCTATCGATGAGCCAAGCTTCGAGTTCATCAAGGTCATGATGGCGATAAGGCGGTCCGTCCTTGACCTTGTTCGGCGTCGACAACGTCTCCAGCACGCGACCGTCATCGCTTGCCGCCGACAACTTCACATTCGTCTTGCCGATGTCGAAAACCGCGACGATGCTCATTTCGGACCGACAAAACGTGTTGGCAGCAGCCCCATGAGATAGGGCCGTACCGTCTGAACCATGGCGACGAAGATGAGAATGCCGCCCCATATCGCGACCGTCAGATAGTTGCTGAGGCCGAACTGGTTGAAGCCCGAGGAGATGACCTGCAGGATCGCCAGCGCCAGCATCAACCCGCCGGCCGTGCCGAAGCCGCCGAATGGATCGACGCCGCCCAGCACGGCCGCAAGGATCGTCACCAGCAGATAGGATTGCGCATAATCCGCGCTTGCCGAATTGAAGGTCGCCAGCATGACCAAGGCGGCGAAGAAGCAGATGAGGCTCGACATGACATAAACGCCGACCAGCACCCGGCGCGTGTCGATCGCCGAATAGCGCGCGGCTTCAATATTGGAACCGATCATGGCGCAGGCGACGCCGAAGGCGGTACGCCGCAATATGAGGCTGACGATGACGGCCACAACGATCAGCAGCAGGAAGATCATCGGCACGCCGATAATTGTGGCCGTGCCGATACGGCTGAAACCGTCCGGTATGCCTGAAAGTGCCATGCCGCGCGTGAGATAGATGCTGATCCCGTCGATCAGCGATTTCGTGCCGAGCGTGATCAGGATCGGATGGACACCGGTATAGGCGATGAGCAGACCGGTGACGAAGCCGATAAGCAGGCACAATGCGAGACCGGCAACAAGTGCCAGGGCGATCACGGCAATTGCCGTCCCGGTGCCGCTGTCAGGCGTGATCAGGCTCTGCATGGTGAAGGCCATCAGCAGCGCGCATTGGTTCGTCGTGGCGATGATCGCCAGATTGAGCCCGCCCGTTATCAGCGGCGCCATCATCGCCAGAGACAATAGTCCGAGCAGCGGCAGCTGGTACATGAAGGACTGCAACGTGCCGATCGAAGCAAAATTCGGAATGAATAGCGAGAAGCCGGCGACGAGAAGGATCAGCAGGACGACCAGCCCGGTATGCGCACCGGGAATGCCCGTCCGCACGCGCGCCATCAGATCCGCAAGGCCGCTGTTGAGATTATAGAGAAGCGGGTGCTCAGCCATTGGACGACGCTCCTGCGATGATGCGATGGCGGCGGCCCGGACGCGAGCTGATCACGGTGATCGACGTCGAAACCAGGATGGTGATGCCGATGACGATCTGGAAGAAATAAGAGGAGACGCCGAGCAGGTTGAGCCCGTTCTGCAGGACGGCCAGCAGAACGATGCCGAGCAGCACGCCGGGCACGGTACCGATGCCGCCCGTCAGGCTGGCGCCGCCGAGCACCGCGGCGGACAATACCGCAAGTTCGGTATTGTACATGGCATTGGGCACGCTTTCGCCGACCCGGTGGGCCTGCAGGAGGCCCGCGATCGCCGCCATCAATCCGAGATAGCCGTAGGCGACGAATTGCAGGCGGCCGATATTCATGCCGATCCGTCGTGCCGCCTCGCCATTGCCGCCCATGGCATAGAGCTGACGGCCGACCGAAGACCGCGTCATCCATGCCCAGGTGAACAGCGTCACCACCACCATGGCGACGATCGGCAGCGTCAGGCGGACGATATCGCCCGATGCCGTCTCCATGCGCCAGAACACGATACGGTTCGTCCACCAATCCGGCAACGTGTAGATCGATTTGCCGCCGGAGAAATACATCAGCAATGAAAAGCTGACGCTCATCATGGCGATCGTGGCGATGATCGACGTGATGCGCACGTAGTGGACCAGCAGCGCATTCAGGCAGCCGAGGCCGACACCGATCGCCAGGCCGCAGACAATGACGGCGGGTGCGGAATAGCCGAACTGCGTTGCCAGCAATGCCGCGCAATATTGCGCCACTGAGGCGGTTGCGGCGAAGGAGATGTCGATGCCGCCCGAAACCAGCACGACGAAAAGCCCCATCGCCATGATCGCCTGCACGGAATAGGTTTCAAGGAGGTCGATGAGATTGGCGAGCGTCAGAAAATCTCGCGCCGTCAACGAGAAGACGAGCATCACCAGAACAATAACGGCCAGCAGCCATGTTTCGGGGCGGCGCTTCAATTGCGCGACGAAGGATGATCCGACCGTCTTGCTGTGCTCATGCATAGATGCGCTCCTTCATATCGGCCTCGCTGACGTTTCCGGGCACCGCTTCGCCGACGATGCGGCCGGCGCGCATGTGCAGGATGCGGTCGCAGGTCGCAAACAGCTCGGACACTTCATCGGAGATGAGGATGATGGCGACGCCCTGGCGGGCGAGATCGGCCACCACGTCGTAGATGCCCTGCTTGTTCTTGATATCGACGCCGACGGTCGGGGAATCGAGGATCAGAACCTTCGGCCGCGTGGCGAGCCATTTTGCCAAAACGACCCGCTGCTGATTGCCGCCTGAAAGCGTCTGTACGGCACGATCGGTGGAAGGGACCTTGATGGCGAGCCGCTTCACCCAATCTTCGGCAAGCTGCCTGCGTGTCCTGTCGGGAATAAGCCCCAGCTGGTTTGTCATGCCCCTCATGACTGCAAGCATGATGTTGTCGCCGATCGACTGCTGCAGGATGACGCCGAGGCTCAGACGATCCTCGGAGACATAGGCGATGCCGGCACGCACCGCGTCACGATTGGAGCGAAGCGTAAGCTGTGCGCCCTCGAGGCGGATGCTGCCGCTTTCGGCACGATGCATTCCGAACAGCGTCAATGCCAGTTCGGTGCGCCCCGATCCCAGCAATCCGGAGATGCCGAGCACCTCGCCGCGGTGAAGAGTGAAATCGATATCGGCGAACTCACCGCGGCGCGACAAGCCGCTGACCTCGAGGACAGGCTGCGCTTCGCCCATGTCGCGGGCGACGATCGCATGATCGATATCGAGCCCGGTCATCAGATGCGCGATCTTCTTCTCGTTCATCTGATCGGCAGGCCAGGTGCCGACCTTGCGGCCGTCACGCATCACGGTGACGCGCTCGGCAATCTCGACCACCTCGTCGAGCCGGTGGGAGACGAAGACGACAGCTATGCCATCGGCCTTGAGCCGTCCGACAATATCAAGCAGACGGTCGACCTCCGCGCGCGTCAGCGACGCCGTCGGCTCGTCCATAAAGATCAGCCGCGCCTCGGCGGCAAGGCCGCGCGCGATGGCTACGATCTGGCGCTCGGCCACCGAGAGATCGGACACCACCAGATCGAGGTCGAGCGCAAAGCCGAGCCTTGCCAGCACGGTGCCGGCCTTGTCGCGCATCTGCCGCCAGTTGACCGGCTTTACAAGTCGATCGAGATGGCTCTCGATGGCGATGTTTTCGACAACGGACAGGTTGGGAAACAGCGACAGATCCTGAAAGATCACCTGGATTCCCAAAGCTTTGGCGCCGGCCGGATCCAGCGGCAGAACCGGCTTGCCTTCGATCTCGATCATGCCTGCGGTGGGCGGGTGCACGCCGGCCACCGTTTTGATGAGTGTCGACTTGCCGCAGCCGTTTTCACCGACAAGGCAATGGATTTCGCCGGGCCGCACGTCCCAGTCGACCTCTTCCAATGCGCGCACGCCCCCGAACCGCTTGGACAGCCCGGTCAATCGTAGAAACGGAATATCATCGCTCATCGATCCACTCCGATTGGGATGGGTTGGCCGGCGGCGGCATCCACGCCAACCGCCGGCCCTCGGGAGGAACAGCCAGAACTTTTCCGCTTTTCTTCGAATTGCGGAAAAGCTCTATCCTCTTGGTTTCTTACGCATTCCGAACGGAAAACCGCTGCGCACTTTTCCTGGAAATGCTTTAGAGACCAAGCGCTACGAGCCGGTCGATATTCTCCTTATCGAGCGACTCCAGCTTCTGGGCCTGGATGAGCTTCTTGTCCGGATAGACGCGGACCTTGCCGACGCCGGTCAGCTCCATATTGTCGGTCGGCTCCTTGCCGGCGGCGAGCAGGGAGGCAAGCTGGACGAAGATTTCGCCTGCCGTCATCGGATTCCAGATGAAGCCGCCGCGGATCGTGCCGGACTTGACGTATTTGACGCCCTGCCCCGGCGAGAAGCCGCCGACCAGCACGATCGACTTCGCCTTTTCGCGATCGTCGAGAACGCGCGCCGCACCGATCGGCCCCTGCGAGCCGAATGTCAGGATACCCTTGAGGTCCGGATGCGCACGCAGCTGATCCTGCGTGGTCTTGATGCTTTCATCCAGGCTCTCGGCCACGCCGAAGCGGTCGCCGAGCATCTGCATCTTTGGATATTTCTGCTTCTGATAGGCGATCGCCGCATCCGCCCAGGCATTATGCAGCGGAACCGTCAGCGAACCGACATAGACGATGTATTTACCTTCCTCGCCCATCTGCTTCGCCAGCAGGTCCATATGCGCCTGGCCGTAGCCCTCGATGGTCGTCAGTTCAAAGTCCCAATCCGCTTCCTTCTGGCTCGGACCTTCGTGGGCCAGTACCTTGATGCCGGCTGCCCTCGCCCTGCCGAGAACGGGATCGAGTGCGGCGGAATCATTCGGAACGATGCCGATGACGGCGACCTTGCGGGCAATCAGATCCTCGATCGCGCGGACCTGCTGGGCGGCATCCGCCTGCGTCGGTCCGACCATCCAGGCATTCGCCTTGAATTCCGGTGCAGCCTTCTTGATGCCGACTTCCATGGCATTGAACCAGGGAATACCGCCGATCTTGACGACGACGCCGACCTGCGGCTCGGCCGCCTGGGCAACCCCGATCGTAGCGCCGAGCGTCCCGGCGACGACGGCGCCGCCTATTCCGGTGAGTATGGTTCGTCTTGTAACTTCCATTTTTCTCCTCCCAGTTTCGTGTTACCCGCCTCCTCAAGCGGGCTCCGCAGCGTCGAGCCGCGGATCTCGATGGCGCAGCGCAGGCGCCGTGTAACCGGTTTTCCGGCAGAGCCGGTCATGCGCCGCAAGAGCAGCGCCCAGGCCTGTTCGGCCATTTCCTCGATAGGCTGGCGCACGGCCGTGATGCCGGGTGCGACCAGCTGCATCCATTCCATATCGTCAAAGCTCGCAAAAGCGAGATCCCCGGGCACCGAAAGTCCGATCTCCGCCATGGCGCGATAAGTCAGGAGCGTCGTGCCGTGGTCGAGCGAAAACAGCGCGCCGGGCAGCGGACGACAGCGAAGCCGCTCTTCGAGACGCTGCGCGCCGTTGGCATCATCGATGCCGATCTCCAGCATTTCGACATGCATGCGCCTGGCTGCCGCCTGCACGCCCTCCCAGCGTTCGCGCACATTGCTGATTGAAAGGCTGCTGCCGACAATCAGACAATCGCGATAACCCCGTCCATCGAGATGGGCTGCGATCGCGCCGGCGGCCGGACCGTTATCGACCGCAATGAGATCGAACCCAGCCGCATCCGGTATGCGGTCGGCAAGGACGACCGGCGCGAAAAAGCCCGTCGGCAACCGCTCGGCAAAGGCGCCGTCGCAGGGAATGACGATCAGACCGGCCGGGCGCCAGGCACGAATCTTGCGCAGGCGGTCGGCCTCCTCCTCGGTGTCGTTGCGTGCCGACACGACGACCAGATCGTAATCGTCCAGGCGCGCCAGATGTTCCAGCGTGGAGACGAAGGAGGCAAACATCGGATTGGTCAGATCCGGCACGACGACGCCGACAAGCTGGGTCTTGCGCGAACGCAGCCGCGACGCGCCGAGATCGACGACGTAGCCGAGCTCACGCACCGCATCGTTCACGCGCCGGGCAAAGTCCGGAGAGACCGTGGGCTTGCCATTGAGGACATTCGAGACGGTTGCTACCGAAACGCCGGCCCTGTCGGCCACCATCTTGATGGAGGGAGTTCGCGATTTCGACACTTTCCCCTCCTCCACGACCAATCTCCGATTGATATTGCGAAAATTCTGGTGAAACGTTTTATTGTAAGCTATACCTGTATAGGTGCGATGTCAATGTGAACGTTTTCAAGTATAAAACGATTCATTTCTTTTGCATTGCAGCAATTTGTTTTGCATACACGAAACCGGGAGGACGATCATGAACAAGCTGGGAGTTCACGCGCTGGTCTGGGAGGCTGGCTGGAGCCGCGACGAATGCGCCCGCGCGATCGCAAAGAGCGCCGAGGTAGGCTATGATTTCATCGAGGCGCCGGCGCTCGATCCCAGCCTGATCGATCCTGAATTCACACGCCACCAACTGGAAAAAAGCGGCATCGGCATCAATTTCTCGCTCGGCCTCGATTTCGACAGCGACATTTCAAGCGGCGACAAGGAGAAGGGTCGGCGCGGCAAGGAAAAGCTGGAACAGGCGATCGCTGTCTGCCGTGATTGCGGCGGCGAATATATCGGCGGCATCCTGCACTCGGCCTTCGGTAAATATACCGAGCCGACGACGGCTGCCGGCGTCGCACAATCGGTCGACATTCTGCGTCAGGTAGCCGAAACGGCGGCAAAAAGCAACATCACGCTCGTTCTGGAAGTGGTCAACCGTTACGAATCCAATGTGCTCAACACGGCCGCCCAAGGCGTGGAAATGTGCAAGCGCATCGCCATGCCGAATGTGAAAGTGCATCTGGACGTCTACCACATGAACATCGAGGAATCCGATATTCAGGCCGCCATCCTCGAAACCGGCGATCATCTCGGCTACTTCCACACCGGCGATTCCCATCGCGGCTATATGGGCTCTGGCACGATCGATCTTGCCGGCGTCTTCAGGGCTTTGGTACGCTCTGGCTACAAGGGGCCCATCACCTTCGAATCCTTCTCCTCCCGCGTCGTCGGCCAGCCGCTCGAAGGCATTCTCGGCATCTGGCGCAATCTTTGGGACGACGGACGCGACCTTGCCGAACATGCGCTGATGTATACTAAGGCACAGCTCAAGGCCGCACAGGAAGCCCAGCGTCAAAGCCAGCAGCGCAGTCTACTGCCCTGATCGCTGAAGGCACTCGCTATCTCCTTCTCTCCTCGGGGAGAAGGAGTTTATAGCTTTACAATCCCCCGTCTCGAAGGCGCGCCGCTCTCTCAGGCAGAGATCGCCTTGCTTTGAAGCGGCGTCTGATGAACGACGATGCGCGCGTGGTATGGAATACGCTCGTAAAGGTCGATGACATCCTGATTGATCAGGCGAACGCAGCCGGACGATGCTGCCTTGCCGATCGAGCGCCATTCCGGCGAACCATGCAGACGGTAAAGCGTATCCTTGCCGTTCTGGAAGATATAGAGGGCGCGGGCACCCAGAGGGTTCTTGATGCCCGGATCCATGCCGCCATTGGCAACCGAATATTTCGCGAGTTCCGGTTTGCGGGCGATCATGTCGCCCGGCGGCTTCCAGCGCGGCCAATGCTGCCGCCAATGAATGATCCCCTCCCCTTCCCATGCAAAACCGTCGCGGCCGATGCCGACGCCATATCGCATGGCAGTGCCGCCACGTTCCACGACGTAGAGCAATCTCGACGCGGTATCCACGACGACCGTGCCGGCCGGCTCTCCGGTCGGATCAGGAACGCGCTGCCGGTAAAATTTCGGATCCAGTTTTCGATAAGGTATCGCCGGAATGACATGGCCGCCATCAACCACAGAGGCATAGCGAGCCTCGAGTTCCGGATCCGGTGCGATCGTGCTCTCAGCTTGCGAAGCGACGGGAACGACGGGCGGCATGCGAGCCGGAGCAGCGATCGGCGTCGGAACCGGAGCCGTCGTGGCACATCCGGCAAGCGTTGCGGTGGCGGAAATGGATCCGAGTATGAAAGCCCGTCGTGAGAGAGTCTTTTCGTTCTTGGCTGAGTGCATTTCGGTCCCGATAATCCTCGCGAATTGGTGCCGCCCTTTCAGGCAATGAAGCTGAAAGGCAAACGTGTCTAATCATCCTATGGCGATAACCCCATAGCCAATTGCGATCTGTGATGGCAAGTCCGCCAACACGATGACCACACGTCGCACATTTTCGCGAACAGCCAACTCACACCGAACCGTCGCCGGGGCCGGCCTCGTGTTTGCCGATGCCGGCTGGCGTCAGTCCGCACGATAAGGAGACGCCAGCTGCCACATCGAAGGCTGCTTTTAGAGGTTCCGGGAAGACTCCGTACCGGATTGATTTTGCTGACGGGGCTTGCGTTCGTCATGCACGGTAAGATCCCGTCTTGCCCGCGCGCTCGCGGCTTCGATCGGCTGCGCCTTCCCCTGCTCTGCGATGACAGCCCTCGCCCGTTCGATATCGACCATGTAGTCACGTGCCAATGGCAGTGCAGAGACATTCTTGGTCAGCTGTAATTGCCAGTTCATATGACCCATGCGGAGGAAGGCAAGTTCGGATCCGATCAGATAGAATTCGAACATCCGACAGAACCGTTCGTCATAGAGCTTTGCCAGGGTGTCCCTGTTCTTCATGAAGCGATGCCGCCATTGCTCAAGGGTCTTGGCATAGTGGAGACGAAGGATTTCGATGTCGGTCGTCCAGAGCCCGGTCTTTTCGACTACGGATAGGACTTCGGAGACCGCCGGCGAATAACCGCCCGGGAAGATATATTTTGCGATCCAGGGATTCGTGCTGCCCGGCCCGTCAGCCCGGCCGATCGCGTGGATCAGGGCAACGCCATCCTCCTTGAGCACGGCGCGAATCTTGTCGAAGAAGGTCCGGTAGTGATTGATGCCGACGTGCTCGAACATGCCGACGGAGACGATGCGGTCGACGGGCCGCGTCCATGACCGGTAGTCCAGCAGCTCGAACGTCACCATATGCTCGAGACCGGCGTCCTTCGCACGCGCCTTCGCCGCCAGCAATTGCTCTTCCGAAAGCGTGAGGCCCGTTACCCGCGCTCCGAATTCTCGAGCCAGATAAAGCGCCATGCCGCCCCAACCGCAGCCGATATCCAGAACCTCGAGGCCTGGACGATCCAGCATAAGCTTCGATGCGATATGCCGCTTCTTCTTGAGTTGCGCCTCCTCGAGCGTCTCATCGCCGACAGGAAAATAGGCGCAGGAATATTGCCGGTCGTCGTCCAGCATCAGCGAATAGAGTCGCGCATCGAGATCGTAGTGATGGGCAACATTGCGCTTCGAGCGTCCGGCGAAATTCAACTGATCGAGATGCCGGCGCAGCCAGCGAACCTTGTCCATGATCTTGCTGAAGGGGTGGGTGCCGCCTTCCATCATGTTCAGGACGAGCAAATCCATCATTTGAAAGAGGTCGCCGGAGCCGGGCTCGACATCGCCATCCATATAGGCCTCGCCGAGCGCCAGGGCAGGATTGAAGAAGAGGCGGCGCTTTGCGCGAGCGGTTTTTATTTTCATCGTTGCGCGCGGTTCCGATCCCGTACCGAAATCGCGCGTGGAACCATCGGGAAAAATGACCGTGAGCGTTCCGATTTTGATCAAGCTGGAAAGAGCTGCTTCTAGGAACATGAAAACTACCTGCTTATCGTTTCCTTGCGGGTGGCTCCGCGGCCCGAGGGCGGCCGAGAAACCCGAGACGGTATTTCAATGCGGAAAGCGTACTACCTGATTAGGCAGAATAGCCAGATCATTTGCGACATCAAGGTTGCGTAAACTTGATTGTGATAATGCCCATGCGGTTGTATTGCCATCGTCGCCAGATCGACACGATGACGAATTCAGAACCTTCGTTCACATCTGTAAAGCATCGTCTCTGCGCGGGACGGAGACTATTCCCGAAAAAGCGCTCAGCGGCTTTCCTGCCGAAGCTGCGTAAAGGCAATATGAGAGATCGGTCCTCGGAGCCAATGAAACAATCCAGCCTCGTCCGCGGACGAGGCTGGTTCATGACGAAACCAGCCGCTGCAATGGACATTCCCATCTGAATGGACGCAAGCAGGCCTGCACCTCTTCCATCGAACGGAACGCCTACCAGCAGGTAAAGCCGGCATCGACATTGACGATGGCGCCCGTCATCAGGCTTGCGGCGCTCGATGCGAGGAAGAGGACCGCGCTGGCGACTTCCTCAGGCGTGCCCATTCGCCCCATCGGCGTGTCGGCAAGCCAGATCGGAATGCGATCGCGATTGGCCTCCACCGCCATGACCATCGGCGTCTCGATATAGGTCGGCGCGACGGCATTCACCCTAACGCCATCCCCAGCCCATTCGGCCGCCATCGAACGTGTGAGATGATGGACGGCCGCCTTGGACACATTGTATGGCGTCTGCGGCTGCGGCCGGTTGCAGATGGTTCCGGACATCGAGCCGAGATTGACGATGGCGCCGCGCTTCATCGCAACCATGTGACGGCCGAAGGAACGCGAGCACCAGAACACGCCGTTGACGTTCACGTCCATCATGCGCAGCCAATCGGCATCCGTGACGTCCTGCGACGGGATGCCACTCTGGCCGATCCCGGCATTGTTCACCAGGATCGTCGCGGCGCGGCCGCCATCGGCAAGCTCCGTGGCGATCGCTTCCATGCGCGCGGAGTCGGTGACATCACCGATCCGCAGGTCGATATCGTAGCCTTTCTGCCGCAAGGCGAGCGCCTCTCGGGCGTCGGCCTCGGCGCGCTCGATGACGACGACGGCCGCTCCGGCCTCGGCCAGCGCCTCCACGCAGCAAAGGCCGATCGCACGGCCACCGCCGGTAACCACCGCATGTTCGCCATCAAGGCGAAATTTTTTCTGATAGCTCATGACGCTGCTCCTCAGATGTCGAAAGCGCTTGGCAGGACAACGACGTCACGGATCGTGACGTTGCGCGGACGCGTCAGCATGAACATGATCGCATCCGCCACTTCCTTGGGTTCGATCAGGGCGCCGGCCTCTTTGGCCTTGCGCAGATTTTCTTCCGGCCAATCGGCGAGCAAGGCACTGATGACGGGGCCTGGAGAAACCGAACCGACGCGGATTCCGCTCTGCAGAAGCTGGCGACGCATGGTTTGCACGAAGCATGTCATCGCCCATTTCGATGGCGAGTAGACTGGCTCCCATGGCACCGGCGAATGGCCCGCGACCGAGCTGGTGACGATGATGTCGCCCGTTCCCCGCTCGATCATATGCGGCGCCACGGTTCGGACATTCTTGATGACGACATTGACGTTCAGATTGAGCATCCGGTCGATGGCATCGAGATTGGCTTCCACCAGATCGCCGCCGATATATGTGCCGGCATTGGCATGCAGGATATCGAGGTGGCCGACCTTGGCGAGGATGCGATCCAGCAGCGAGGCGCATTGTTCGGTATCCAGCAGGTCGATGGCGAGGGGGATAGCCTTCTCTCCCAGGCGCTCGCAAACCGACCTCAATGCCTTCTCATCGCGATCAACGAGAACGACCGTCGCTCCGGCCGCGATCATGGCCTCCGTGGACGCCAATCCGATCCCGGATGCCGCACCGGTGACAGCAGCCACTTTTCCCTTCAATTCGTCCATTCTCTCCTCCTTGGGTTAAACTTCTATCGTTTCCCTGCACCGCAGGCGGCGTGGTAGTCCGCAAGGCTACGGGTGACCCGCCAGATCAGGACCTCCTCCGGGTCCAGCGGCGCATCGGCGAAATGTCGGGCGGCAGGCATATGTTGCCAGAACAGCGGCAGCGGTATGGTCTGTCCCCGCAGGGCATCGCATAGTTTCTGGACGGCGGATTGAGCGTCCGCCGAGGCCCAGTAGTAGCGGATGCGATCGGACAGTGAATAATGCCGCAGCCACCGCTGTTCACCCTCGGTCCCGTGATAATGCTGGTTCCAGCTCTTTGGATGAGCCAGCATCAACGCTTCCATGGCGGCGTAAAGCGGCCGATTGCCATAATCCGGCAAGAGATCGGAAGCGATCAGATCCAGTCCGTAAAGGACCTCGCGCAACACGAAAGTCAGTTCGGGGCCGACCTTCAGGATGGGAAATCCATCCTCCACGAGCGCCGTCAGCGGCGCTGTACCCTGATAGTCGGTTGAATGGGCTTCGAAAACGAATTGCTGTTCGTCGGTCAGCACGGACTTCAGCTCGGCAATCTTGCTGCGGTCGTAGACAATGACATTGTGATTGCCGAACTCGACGCCGGGCTGCACGACCAGTCCGATGGCGCGCTCGAACGCCTCGTGTAGGCCAGCGCCCTCAAACACGCGTCGATGGACGTCGATCGTCTTGCGCGCCGCCGGAGCGGCCGTCGGCTCGATGGCCGTTAGAGCATGATCGGCGCCGCCCGGAGGCGGGACCTCCGTGCCGATCACATAGACCGGCATGGCACCGCTGCTCCTCCGTGCCGAAGCTTCGGCCACAGCCGCAAGCCGCGCCGCGCGATGGGCGGTGGTTTCATCGTCGAGCGCCGCAGGCTCACCCTTGCAGCCCATCGAGGCATCCAGGTGGATCTTTCGAAACCCGGCATCGACATAGGCGGCAACCATTTTCTCCGCTTCGGCCATGGCCTCTTCGGCTGGGCGATCCCGCCACGGATTTGGGCCGACATGATCTCCACCCAGAACGATGAGCTGCTCCGGGCAATCCTCCTCCTTGGCGATCCGCTGGACAAGGGCGGCGAAGTCGCCCGGCGTCATACCCGTATAGCCGCCCAGGTGGTTGACCTGGTTGCAGGTCGCCTCGATCAGCACGGTGCTCGAATGCAGGCGTCCATGCCGGAGTGCGGCTCTGAGCACCAGCGGATGCGCCGAGCAGACCGAGGTGATGCCCTTCGGCTGGCCTTCGGCTCGCAACGTTGCCAGTTGATTGAGATGGACCTGCATCAGGAGCGCCTCGCGGTAGCGGCTATGAACGCATCGAGTTCGCCGCGGCTACCGGCACCTTCCATCGGGCCGACGACGGTGACATTGCGGGCGCCGGCAGCCGCCGCATAGGTCAGGGCATCTTCTGCCGGCATGCCCAGGCGGCGGCAGGTGAGATAGGCGCCGCCGAAGCAATCGCCCGCGCCGGTCGGATCGATTTCCTTGACGATAAAGGCCGGAGCATCGATGCGCTCGCCCTCGCTGTTGAAATAGGTCGCCCCATCCACTCCCCGCTTCAGCACAATTTCCCTGACCCCGATGCTGAACAGGCGGCGGATCGCATTCGCTTCACCCTCGACGCCAGCCGCCCGCTCCAACTCTTCTCCGGATGGCAGCAGCAGATCGGCGGCAGCAACCAGCTTGGCAAAACGTCGTTCGGTATCCGCGTCGAGCTTGAGCTCCTTGCGGATGTTCGGATCGACCGAGAGCGTGCCGCCGCGAGCCTTTACGATGTCGACGGCCTTGTCGATCACCTCGCATGCGCTCGGAACCGACAGCGCCGAGCCCATGACATGCAGATGGCCGCTGCGACCGATGAGATCGCGGACACCGTCGCTCCAGCCGAAACGCGCGGCGGCGGACTTGGCGATGTTGTAGACGAAATCGCGGGAGCCATCCCTGCGGTAGCGAACGAAGGCGCTGCCCGTGGGGTAATGCGGATCAATGGATATCGCGGAGATATCGACGCCATCGCGCTTCAGCCTTTCGATGTTCACCCGGCCAAAATCGTCGGCTCCGACGGCGCCGATCATGGCCGCGCTGCCACCGAGCCGCCCGCATTGCGAAATGAAGATCGCCGGCGCACCGCTGGCGAAAGGCCCGATCAGCGGCTGGGCCTCGACGAACCCATCGCCGACGGTCGTGGCGACGATCTCCACGAGAATTTCCCCGACGCATACCGTGGGGCCAAGCTGGTCAGGAGCCAGTGCTGAAGTCATCGCAGTCATGCTTTCGATACCTGTTGTTGTCAAACCGCCGCGCGCTGCTGCATGCCGTCGTCACTGCTGAACTCCTCGTTTTCCAGCGAAAGGAAGCGCTGGTGAAGCATGCATGCCGCTCCGAATGCGGACCCGAATTCCGCGTCCTGGTCAACGACGATTTCGGGATTGGGAAAGGGAATATTCTGGCCCTCGGACAGATGGACCGCCACGCGGGCGGCAACCATCGGATAGAGAGATGCCACCGAGCCGCCGAGCACGATCCTGCCGGGGTCGATCAGCCGGCAGGCCTGCAACAGCGCATATGCCAGATGACGCGACCAGGTCTCCGCAATGTTGACGGCGGCCGGAACACGATCGCGAACGCCGACCAAGAAGTCCTGCAGATCGGCGTCATTTTGTCCGACGGCCTCGCGATACTGCCTGATCAGCACTTCGCGCCCGATCAGCTGTTCGAATTTCTGCCCGCCGCTTCCGGACACGAGAGTATGGCCGATCTCGCCGGCCAGGCCATGGCCGCCACGAAACAGCTTGCCGTCGATGACGATCCCGCCGCCGACGCCGGTCTCCATGAGCAGGAAGAGCGTCACGCCTGCGATGCGGCTGCGGTAACTGTCCCCTATCGCGAAGGCATTCGCATCATTCTCTATTGCGATCGGAACCTCGACCGGAAATGCGGACCGGCAGATTTCCTTCAACGGGACGTCTCGCCATCCGAGAATGGGCGCAAGCCTTACCGACCCATCGGGCCGGATATGAGCCGGCGTCGAAATACCCAGCCCCCTGCACCGCGCCATCATCGCCTTGGTCATGTCGCCGACGATAAGTGCTACGCCATGTTCGACAGCCCTCTCGACCGTCGAAGACAGCGTATCGAAGGCGACCTTGCGGCAAAGCCTGACTTCGGCGGCAAGATCGATAACGACAGCGGATATATGCTCCACGCCGATCTCGATACCGACGAAAAACGCGGCATCGGGAATGAGTTCCAGCATGATCCCCGGCCGTCCCGCACGCGACTGCTCGCCACGTCTGCTGGCTGCCTCCAGCTCATGAACAAACCCGCCCTCCGTCAACTCGGCAACGATCTCCCCCGAGGACGAGCGGTTCATACCGAGCTTTCGCGCCAGATCGGCGCGGCTCATGCCGCGGTGGCTGTAGATCGCCTGCAGAGCCGCGACGAGATTGCTCTGGCGAATTCTACGCGGCGAGCTTCCGATGGAGACGGTGTCGTTCATGTTCCAATCCCTTCAAATCGACCCGCGCCAGCTTACACGGCAGGAACGGGTCACACGAAGGATTATCAGGGACGAGCGCTTGTGGCACGCCGGCGCCTGGCCTCGTCATATTTGAGCTCGATGTAACGCTTCGCATGGGCGGCCAGAGGGTCGTTGTCGGTCCATGTGTCGCGCCAGATCGCGCAGGCGAGCGACAACCCCTCGTCGACGACAGCGGTCGAAAAGCTCTCGAATACGATGTCGCGCCTGTAATCGATATCGAGCAGGGCGTCGAAAATGAGGTCGAAATCGATGACGCCATCGCCGAGATAGCCTCGATTGCTTTCGCCGATGTGGAAATAGCCGATCTTGTCGCCGGCCAGGCGGATTGCCGCGGCGGGATTGGCCTCCTCGATGTTCATGTGGAACGTATCGAGATGCAGGCGAACATGATCGGAGCCCGTCTCGGAGATGAATTTCAGCCCTTGTGCGGTCGTATTCAACAGATTGGTCTCGAACCGGTTCACGATTTCGAGGACGAGATCGACTTTCGCCTCCCTGGCCACGTCGGCCGTCGCCGCAATGGCCGCGACGCTGTTGTCCCAGCCCTTCCTTGTCGGCTGGCGATTGTACTTGGTGTGCGCTGAATAAAGAATCCCGCCCAGCTTGTTGCCGCCGATGTCTCTGACTGCGCGCACCGCGTCAGCCAGCATCCGCTTACCATCCGCAACGGCAGAAGCATCCTCGCTCGACACGTCCTTGTTGAGCGGCAACCCCATCGTCACGCCGATCTCCACGTCAAGCGACTGCGCAAGCCTTGCGAGCCGATCCAGGTTGAATTTTTCGGGACGAAGATAGGCGAACTCGATGGTTCCGTAGCCATGCTCGGCCGTCTTTTGCAGGGCCATTTCAAGCCCTTCCTGGGTTTGGCCGCCCGTCCATACAAATGAATGGATTCCTAAGCGTCGCATCGTCGTAACCTCACGATTTTTCGTCCGAGCTCAATCCAGGATTAAGTTATTTAGTATGGCAAAGCAACAAATAAATTCAGCGAAATGAGCTTTGCAATAGCGAGAATATCGTTGCATTGCAGCATTTTATGTCAGACTGGACATTCCCATACGTTTACATCGAGCATTATCGACAACCGAAACAACAAGATAGCTCCATAATTTGCATGTTAAAGCAACAAATATTGCAAACGACGGAATTTCGGGCTAAGAATCCCTCGGCGAATGATCTCGCTGTAATCTGGGAGGATTGAAATGAGATACGCTATGAAAGCCGGCGCCATCGCGCTGACGCTTAGCCTTGCCGCCGCCGCTTCACCGGCCTGGGCAGACTTCTGGTCCGACGCCGGAGCGAAATTCAAGGGCGTGACGCTGCATGGAGTGACCGAGTCCACGCCCCCTTCCAACTTCATCAAGGATGTGCTGGCACCCGAATTCGAGAAGAAAACGGGCATCAAGGTCGAAATCGAAACGACATCCTGGGATCAGATGTACGACAAGGCGATCAAGGACATGGAAGCCGGCACCGGCATCTACGACGTCGTCTATATCGAGCAGGACATCGTCTATTCCTATATGGCACGAAATTTCCTGACCGATATCACCAAGGCGCTAAAGGACCAGCCGGATCTGAAGGCGCCGACTTACGATGCCGCCAATTTCACCAGCTTCTCCAACTACTTCAAGGACGCGAACGGCGATCTCTACGGCGTGCCGATGGAGGCCTTCCTCAAGACCTATCTCTATCGCAAGGACCTGTTTGACGATCCGGAAATCCAGGCGGCGTTCAAGCAGAAGACGGGGCATGATCTGAAGCCCGCGACGACCCACGAGCAATATACGGAAATCGCCGACTTCTTCACCCAGTGGGGCAAGGATCACAATATGCAGCTATGGGGCTCGACGGCGCAGGCCCATACGGGGCATCCGGCCTCCTGGTACGAGTTCTTTGAGTCCGTTGCGCCGACCTTCGGCGTCTACAATTGGGGCATCGATGCGCAGAAGGACTATGCCGCGACCGTCGAGCATGGCGGCCAGATGAACAGCGACAAGGCGAAGGCCGCGCTGAAATGGTGGCTGCATCTGCGCGACATCGCACCGCCGGAATCCTCGCAATCCACATGGACGGAAGTCGCCACGACCTTCGCTGCCGGCCGGGTGGCGCAGGGCCTGGTCTACGGCGAGAACGCGGCCTGGATCGCCACCGATTCCTCGCAATCGAAGGTCACGGGCAAGGTCGGCTTCGCCCTGCCGCCGCTCAAGCCGGGCGTGCTCGAGGCCGCCGAAGCCGGTAAAGGTTATGTCGGCTATTATGACGGCGGCGCCTTCGGCCTTCCTGTCACCTCCAAGAACCAGGAGGCAGCCCTGCTCTTCCTGCAATTCATCGGCCAGAACGATGTGCAGCCTGACTGGGCGATTGCCGCGCCGCGCGTCACCAATACCGCGACCTTCGACGACCCCAAGGTCAAGGCCATGGATGTCAAGCTCGGTGGCTTCTATACGATGCTGAAAGATCAGGGCAAGCTCTTCGCCGGCGCTCCGCCCTATCCGTTCCACGCCCAGGTGCGCGAAGCGACCGCCCCGATTTTCTTCGACATCCTGACCGGCAAGATCGGCCCGGACGAGGGCCTCGACAAGATGGCGGCAAAGACGGAGGAGGAACTGACCTCGCTCGGCTATCGCAAATAGCCTTCCCTTCCGAACGAGCAGGCCGCCGTCAATAGCGGCCTGTCATCCCATCGCTGCAAAACGGGCACCTTAGCAACCGCCACAGGGGGATAGGGCGATGCATTCACAGAAGCTCGGCTGGCTCTTGCTATCACCAACCATAGTGATCCTTGGGCTCTTCGGCATTTTTCCGTTCGTCTATGTCGTCTGGGTTTCCTTCCATGCGTGGAATCCGTTTGCCGCCAACCCTCACATGGTCTTCAACTGGGCGGAAAATTACCGCAAGGTCGTTTTCGATCAGCAATTCCTGGCGTCCCTGGGCATCACGGCGGCGTTCGTCTTCTTCGCCGTAGTTTCGGAAATCGTGCTCGGCTACGTGCTCGCGCAGGCGCTTCTGAAGGATTTTCCCGGCAAGGCAATATTCCGCACTATCCATACCCTGCCGTTGATCATGGCGCCGATCATCGTCGGATCGGTCTGGAAGCTGATGACGACGCCCTCCATCGGCATCATTCCATACCTGCTGCACAGCTGGTTCGGCTTCGATCTCAACATCGGCCAAAGCGCGGGTGCGGCTTTCATCGTTACGGTGATCATGGACATCTGGCACTGGACGCCCCTGGTGACGCTTTCGCTGATCGCCGCTCTGGTTTCATTGCCACCGGATCCATTCGAGCAAGCGCAGATCGACGGAGCGGGCAAGAGCCAGATCTTCTGGCACATCACGCTCCCGATGATCCGACCGGCCTTGATCGCCACCGTCTTCATCCGGCTCATGGATGCGCTGCGGACCGTGGACGAGGTGCTGATGCTGACTGGTGGCGGCCCCGGTTCCGCGACGCGCTACATCGGCGTGCACATCTTCAGGGAAGTCTTTCCCAAGACGAACTACGGCTATGGTTCGGCCATCTCGGTCGTCGTGCTGTATCTGACCATCGTTGTCTGCTGGCTGCTCTATGTCAGCCTGATCGCGCCGCGCGCCAGGAAAGGTTGAAACGATGAAGACCCGTTATCCTTGGCTTCTGGCCGTCATGTGGATCGCCATCAGCTTTGCGACCCTCTTTCCGATCTACTGGCTCTTCGTCATCTCGGTAAAGCCGACGGTCGAGCTGTTCTCCACGCCCGAAGTCATTCTGAGAAGCCTGTTCTGGAAGAACTATACCGATGTGCTGAACAACCCGACGCTGCGTGGCTATATGGTGAATTCGCTGCTCATTTCCTCGGGCAATGCGCTGCTGGTGACGACGCTCGGCTTTCTGGCCTGCTACGCGCTTTCCCGCTTCGACCTCGCCGGCAAGGAGAGCATCTTCTTCTGGACCATCACCAACAGAATGGCGCCACCGGCCGTATTCCTGCTGCCGCTCTTCCTGCTGCTGACACAGGTCTACAAGATCGGCAGTTTTTCCTTTGCGGATACGCGGACCGGCATGATCCTCGTCTATTGCTCGTTCAATCTTCCCTTTGCGATCTGGACACTTCGCCCGACGGTGGAAGGCATTCCGAAAGAGCTTGATGAGGCAGCCTATGTCGACGGCGCAAGCACATGGACGGTTCTGTCGGATATCATATTCCCGCTGGCGCGGCCGGGATTGGCAGTGACGCTGATCCTGACCTGGGTCTTCGCATGGAACGAGTATCTGCTCGCGGCGACCCTGACCAATTTCAGGGCGCGTACCTTGACCACCGGCCTTTCGGAATATGTCACGACGACGGGCACCCAATGGGGGATCATGGCGGCAATATCGGTCTTCACCCTCATTCCCGCACTCATCGTCTTCACCATCGTGCAGCGCCATATCGTTGCGGGCCTGACCTTCGGTGCCGTGAAAGGATAACGCCATGTCTTCGGAATCCGAAAACGACGAGCGCAAGGTGGGGTTCCTGCCGATTGAGACGAATTGGTTCGACCGGCTGTTCATCTCGGTCGTCATCTGGGTGGCGCTGTCGCTCCTATGGATGCGCTTTATCGAACCATTGGGGCTTTCGGTCTGGATAGCGACGGCGATTTCCGCCGCTCTCGGCGCCTACATCATCCGGCGCGGGTAAGGGACTGCCGGTAACGGCCAGGAAACACAGCATGCACTGCTGCATCTGGGAGGAAGACATTGGCAAACGTACAGATTAGCGACGTCACGAAGAAATATGGCGCCCTTCAGGTCATGCATGGTGTCAGCGTCGACATCGACGACGGCGAATTCGTCGTTCTGGTCGGCCCTTCCGGATGCGGAAAATCGACGCTGCTGCGCATGGTCGCGGGCCTTGAGACGGTAAGCGGCGGCGATATCAGGATTGGAGGCCGCGTCGTCACCAATGCCCCACCGAAGGAGCGCGACATCGCCATGGTCTTTCAATCCTACGCGCTCTATCCGCACAAGACGGTCGCCGAGAACATGGGCTTTCCCCTGAAGATGGCGAAACGCCCCAAGGCGGAAATCGATGAAAAGGTGCGTCGTGCCGCCGAAATCCTCGATCTCTCCCGTTATCTCGATCGTTATCCGAAGCAACTGTCCGGCGGTCAGCGCCAGCGCGTCGCCATGGGCCGCGCCATTGTCCGCGATCCGCAGGTCTTCCTCTTCGACGAGCCGCTTTCGAACCTCGACGCCAAGCTTCGCGTCACGATGCGGGTCGAGATCAAGGAATTGCATCAGCGGCTGAAGACCACCACCATCTACGTCACGCACGACCAGATCGAGGCCATGACGATGGCCAGCAAGATCGTCGTGATGCGCGACGGACGGGTGGAGCAGATCGGCAAACCGCTGGAGCTATACGATTTTCCAGCGAATATTTTCGTCGCAGGCTTTATCGGCAGTCCCTCGATGAACTTCCTGAAAGGCCGGATCGGCAATCGCGACGGCCGGCAGGTCGTCATCACGGACGAAGGCGTCGTTCTGCCGGTGGAAACGGTCAACGCCGAGGACGGCCGGCCGGTGACCTATGGAATTCGGCCGGAACACATCACGATCGGCGACGACGGCATCCCGGTCGAGGTGTCCGTGTTCGAGCCGACCGGCTCCGAGACGCTGATCTTCGGCCGCGTCGGTGGAGTGCCGATCGATGCACTTATTCGCGAGCGGATCGAAATCGCATCGGGGCGAACAATGCATTTCCGTATTGACCTGCGCCATGTTCATATCTTCGATCAGGAAACCGGCAAGAGACTGTAAGAGGACGTTCCGATGAATTTCGATGGGAAGAGGGTGATCGTCACCGGCGCAGGCAAGGGCATTGGCCGCGTGACGGCGGAGATACTTGCGAAGCGGGGGGCTCGTGTGGTGGCCTTGACCAGAAGTGCGGCGGATGTCGCCTCGCTGCGCGACGAACTGGACTGCGAGGCGATCCAGATCGATCTTGCCGACGCCGAAAAGACGCGGGAAGCGGCATTGGCCGCACTTCCGGCGGATTATCTGATCAACTGCGCTGGGACGACCGAGCTGCAGTCATTTCTCGACACCACGGTGGAAGCCTTCGACCATCTGTTCGCGGTCAATACTCGCGCGCCGATGATCGTGGCGCAGGAATTCGCCCGCTCACTGATCGAAAGAGGCCTTTCCGGCGCGATCGTCAACGTATCCTCCGTCGCCGCCTTCGTCGGCATACCGGACCATGCGGCCTATTGCGCCTCGAAAGGCGGGCTGGACGGCCTGACGCGCGTGATGGCAAAAGAGCTGGCGCCGAAGGGCATTCGCGTCAATGGCGTCCATCCGACCGTCACGCTAACACCCATGGCCCTCAAGGCATGGAGCGACCCTGAAAAGGCAGCGCCGATGCGCGAACGGATCCCGCTCGGCCGATTTGCCGAACCTGCAGACGTCGCCGAAGTGATCCTGTTCCTGCTTTCCGACGAGGCGGCCATGGTCAACGGCATTTCGATGCCGGTCGACGGCGGCTATATGATCGCCTGAGATCGCGCAGCTCTACGCCACCATTAGGCTGCCTCTTCGTAAATCAGGTCCGGTGCGACAATCCATTCTCCCCGCCGGAGCGACAGCACATCAAGCCGGCCTTGACGATCCCTGACGGCAACTCCGACGAAGCGATACCGGCTGCCGTTCCTGTCGACGACGGCATTACGGATGGGTCGGCCGTGAGATAGCCGACGACGGGACCTTCCTCGCTTGCCGTGGACAGCAGGAAGTATTCATGAGGGATGTTTCGGCTCACCATCAGCGACGATCCTCACGCTGCAAGGCCAGCCCGACACGCACCGCATCCTTCTGCACGATCAGGCGATCGCGGTCTTCCTGAAGCAGCGGGATTTTTGAGCGGGAGCGCCTGCTCTTCTTGAGTTCGACTACGAATGGCTTTCGTTGCGGCCGCATTATCAGTCCTTTCGGCTATTGATCATGTCAATTAAACAGGCACTCGACCTGACCGAG
The DNA here is from genome assembly GCF_003287875.1 of Martinezella tropici. GTDB lineage: Bacteria > Pseudomonadota > Alphaproteobacteria > Rhizobiales > Rhizobiaceae > Rhizobium > Rhizobium tropici_C. Next base: position 338,597 of record NZ_QMKK01000054.1, on the reverse strand, counting down.
CGGTCCGAAGTCGGCCGCCAGATGCTGTCCGGCCCGGACTTGGAGGATCGGCGTGCAGGAGCCTGTCGCCACGACATCGCTCGGTTCAAGCTGCCTGCCATTGGCGGCAAGCTCTTCCGCCAGCCAGGCAACCGCATTCAGCGGATTGCCCATGACCGATGACGAATTGCCTGAAAGCATGGTTCGCTGGAACAGGAACGTCGTGATCTCGATCCCGGCAAAATCGCCGGCCTCGCCCCTTTCGGCATGCTCGCCGCAGAGGGTTGCGACGTGCAGGCCGAAGTCCGCGATCGCTGCATTGGTGCCAGCAATCGCGTGCCGGGTCCTTCTGCCGATAATGCCAATTGCTGGGCGGCAGCTCATAATGGCATCGGCCACGCTGTCGAGGGAAATTCGCTCGCCGTCATCCGGAAATGATCGCAGCATCGTAAAGACGAACTCGCACTGTACGCCGATTGTTCCAGGCGGCAGCCGGAAGTTCTGAGCCTTCCTTTGCAAGCCGAAGGCAGGGATTTCAGAATAGATCGGCCCCTTCAGGCCGAGCATGCGGCGCGCAGGATCGCTCGTGCCGACAAGTGCATAGCCTTTGCGTTCGAAACCGAGCGCGTCCTGCGCCGTTGTCTGGATATCGTATGCTTCACGTTCGGATTCTATCAGGTCGAGCGGAAGATCGCAGAGCTCTTCACGACGACGGCTTTTTGCGAGAATATCCGCCGTCGTGTCCTTCAGTTCGAAATACATCTTCGCGCTCCAATCCTGCCATTGGCTATAGGACGAAGATGGCCCGACATGCGTAGCCGTTCCATTCATCGCAGCGCACGAAAATATTAAAATCTCATAGTGATCGCGCTACCCGCCGCGACAGGCGGGCAGGTGCATATCATTGATTTTCCTGATTGAAGCGAATTGACAGCCTGCCTGCGTCCATTTTTGACAATACCGGGAGCGGGAAGGCTACCGAGCGCCCCTAATTTGCCCGCCCGATATATTGCGCCATGTCGATCATGCGGTTGGAAAAGCCCCATTCGTTGTCGTACCAGCCGAACACCCTGAGGAGACCGCCGGCGGAAAGCGATATTTCCGGTCCGCTTAAGACGAGTGATTCCGGACGGCCGCGCAGATCGACCGAAACCAATGGCTTCTCGATCCAACCCAGTACCGGCGATCCCTGGGCGACATGCTTCAACCTTGCGCGCATGGTGTCCAGGTCCGACACGTTGCGAACGGCAACCGTCAGATCGATCGCCGAGACGCTGGCGGTCGGCACGCGAAGGGCGCGAGCTTCGATGAGACCGGCAAGATGAGGAAGCACGTCGCCGACGATCGCATGTGCACTCGTCGTCGTGGGCACCATCGACAGAGCGGCCGCGCGGCTGCGCGACAGCTCCGAGCGCGGCTGATCGATCGTCGGCTGGCTTGCCGTGTAGCAATGAACCGTGGTCATCTGACCACCGATGATGCCGAATTCCCGGTCGACGACGCGCAGAAGCGGCGCAAGCGCGTTCGTCGTGCATGATGCGTTTGAAATCACCGCCTGGCCGCGGAAGGCTTCCTCATTCGCCCCCAGCACCAGCGTCACATCGGCTGCGGCGGAAGGGCCGGAAATGAGAACCCTCTTTGCTCCGGCCGTAATTCCCCGCTGTGCCACGACCTGAGATTTGGCATGTCCGGTACACTCCAGAACAACGTCGATGCCGCGAAGATCGAGTTTGCTGATGTCGGGAGCATTGCGAAACGGTATCGACGCCCCACCGACGATAAGGAGCTGGTCCTCGAAGGACACCGGCTCCGCCCACGGGCCGTATACGCTGTCAAATTCAAAGAGATAAGCGCATGTCTCCAAATCGGCGATGTCGTTGATCAGCGCGATTTCGATATCGCGGCGATCACGCAGGAGAAGGCGCAGAACGGAACGTCCGATCCTGCCAAATCCATTGATTGCAATTCTTAATGGCCGGCCTGACATGCGAATCTCCACCTACTCGATCGAGCGGAAAGTGTAGACGACATCACCGCCTCGTGCCTCCCGCAAATGCGCCGCTTCAGAAATCGACCTCGATCGCCACGCCTCTCGCCAAAGCGAGCTCGACGGCGGCTGAAGCAACGGCAAGGTCCTGAAGGCCGACACCCGTACCATCGAACAGTGTGACCTGATCCTGGGAGGTTCGGCCCGGATGCGTTCCGTTGATCACCGCGCCGAGTTCGACGACGGCCTCCTTCCGGATCAGCCCCTTTTCGATGGCGTGCTGCGTCTCACCGATCGTTATGGCCTGCTCGACTTCATCGGTGAAGACGGTTGCAGCAGCGAGAAGCTCAGCCTCGATCTCCTGCTTGCCCTTCGTATCCGTGCCCATGCAGGCGAGATGAGTGCCTGCGCGGACCTGCGAGGCCTTGAGAAGCGGAGCGAAGGACGAGGTGATCGAGATGATGACATCCGATTCGGCTCCCAGTCGATCACGATCGACTGCCTCGAAGGGAAGGCCCTCCTCCTTGGCAACCTCCTCCAGACGGCTCAGCATGTCGGGATGCGGGTTCCAGGCGAGGATCTTCTCGAATGCACGCTGCTCAAGGGCTGCACGCAACTGAAACGTCGACTGGTGCCCCGCACCGATCATGCCGAGGACCTTCGCGTCTTTTCGGGCGAGATATTTTATCGAGATTGCCGACGCGGCAGCCGTCCGCAGCGCAGTCAGCAAGTTGCCGCCCACCACGGCACGGCATTTTCCGGTATCCGCGTCGAACAGGAAGATGGCGGACTGATGATTGGTGAGGCCTCTGCTGGTATTGTTTGGCCAGAACCCGCCGGACTTGAGGCCGAGCGCCAGGCTCTTGCGATCGAAGCCGGACTTGAAGCCATACAGCGCATCGGCATGCCCGATCGCCTCCCGGATCACGGGAAAATTATAGGCCGACCTGTTCGCCATCGAGGCGAAGACCTCTTCGACCGCCTTGAGGCAATCAGAGGACGTGATCAGTTCGGCAATGGCACTTTCTGGAATGATGATCATGGCGCTTCCGCTTGGTTTGCCGGGAGCCGAAGTCCCCTGTTTCATCAGTAGGCCTTGCCGCGGGCCGACACCGGCCAAAGCGTTTCCACCTTGCCGTTGCGCACGCCGACATACCAGTCGTGAACATTGCAGGTCGGATCGCAATGGCCCGGAACCAGGCGGAGCTTCTCGTTGATCTTGAGAACGCCGTCCGGATCTTCGATAACGCCGTGTTCGTCGGAGCATTTGATGTATTTCACATCATTGCGGCCGTAGATAAAAGGCAGGCCTGAGTCGACCGATTGCGCCTTGAGGCCGGCGTCGCAGATCGCCTTGTCGGGCTTTGCATGGCTCATGATGCTCGTCAGGATGAAGAGAGCATTTTCCCATTCGCCATGGTCGATCCTCTTGCCGTCCTTGTCCTGGATGCGGCCGTAATCGGCATCCATGAACGCATAGCTGCCGCACTGCAGCTCATTGTAGACGCCCGAATTGCTCTCGAAATAGTAACTTCCCGTGCCGCCGCCACTGACCAGTTCGGGTTCCAGGCCTTCGGCCTTCAGCGCTCCGACGGCATCCTTGACCTGAGCGATGGCCGCATCGAGCTTCGCCTTGCGGTCTTCATATTTATCGATGTGCTGCATCGCGCCCTGATAGGCCTGAATGCCGGTGAACTTGAGACCCGGTGCCGCATGGATCGCATTGGCGAGTTCGACGACGGCCGACGTCGTCGTGACGCCGCAGCGTCCGGCGCCGCAATCGATCTCCACGAAGCACTCCAGCATCGTGCCGTACTTCTGTGCCGCCTTGGAGAGTTCCTCGACATTGGCGAGATCATCGACGCAGACGATGATGCGTGCGCCGTGCTGCGGCAGAAGCGCCAGGCGGTCGATCTTTGCGGGATCGCGAACCTGGTTCGAGACCAGGACATCCTTGATGCCGCCACGCACGAAGACCTCCGCCTCGGAAACCTTCTGGCAGCAGACGCCGATTGCACCGCCAAGCTCCTGCTGGAGCCTGAGGACATCGACGGATTTATGCATCTTGCCATGCGCCCTGTGGCGCATGTTGTGGGCTTTTGCATAGTCACCCATCTTGCGGATGTTGTGTTCGAGCGCATCGAGATCGAGGATCAGGCATGGTGTCTGGATGTCGTCGACGCTCATGCCCGGAAGAGCCGGCACATCGTAGCCGACTTCCATGCCGGCGAATTTCGGTTCCATGTTCATTGCTCTTTCTCCCTTACTGCCAAGGCAATGTGTCGAGGTCGACGTTTCCGCCGGTGATGATGATGCCAATGCGTTGACCGGCGAAAACCTCCCTGTTCTTGATGATCGTCGCCAGCGGGACGGCGCTTGAAGGTTCCATGACGATCTTCATCCGCTTCCAGATGAGCTTCATCGCATCGACGATATCCTCTTCGGAGGCCGTCAGGATATCGGTCACGTGGTTTCTGACGAAATGCCAGGTCAGCTCCTTGAGCGGCACTTTCAGACCATCGGCCACCGTATTCGGCGCGTCGTCGGCAATGATGTAGCCCGCCCTGAAGCTGCGGCAGGCATCATCGGCCTGCTCGGGTTCGGCGGCATAGATCCGGACATTCGGCGCGAGGTTCGACAAGGTGAGGCAGGTTCCCGACACCATGCCGCCACCGCCGATCGGTGCGACCACGGCATCGAGCCCGTCGACCTGCTCGATCAGTTCCATCGAGCAGGTCGCCTGGCCTGCGATGACGCGCGGATCATTGTAGGGATGAACGAATTCGGCGCCGCTCTCTGCGACGACTTCGGCAAAGACGGCCTCGCGCGAGGAGGTCGAAGGTTCGCATTGGACCACTCTGCCGCCGTATCCCCGGACGGCATCCTTCTTTGCCTGCGGCGCGGTCCGCGGCATGACGACGGTGCAGGGAATGCCCCGCCGCCCGGCGGCGTAGGAAAGGCACGTTCCGTGGTTTCCGGATGAATGCGTGGCAACGCCGCGGGCAGCCTGCTCGTCACTCAGGCCGAAGACGGCGTTGGATGCGCCGCGGGCCTTGAACGCACCGGCTTTCTGGAAGTTCTCGCATTTGAAGAACAATTCGGCGCCGACAAGCGAGTTGATGAAGCTGGAGGTGAGGACCGGGGTGCGATGGATGTGGGGCCTGATGCGCGTATGCGCAGCCACCACATCGGCCAATGTCGGAATGTACATCATATAGCTCCTCAGGCCGCGGCCTGAATCTTGGATTGCTGGTCGTTGCGATAGTGTTCCTGCGCGGCCGCAACACCCGAGCCGAGTTTGACATTGAGACCGAGATCGACCATGGCCATCTCAGCCGCCGCTATCCCCGACAGGGCCATGACGTCAGTCAAACTGCCGAGATGCCCGATGCGGAACACCTTGCCGGCGACCTCGCCCAACCCGGTTCCGAAAGCGACATCGTACTTCCTCGCGGCATGCGCGACGATCGATGTCGCATCGAAACCTTGCGGCGTGCGGATCGCACTCACCGTGTCGGAATAGAGTTCCTCGCTTCTAGCGCACAGATTAAGATCCCATGCCCGAACGGCGGCTCGGATGCCGCCGGCAATACGCCGGTGTCTTGCAAATACATTCTCCAGTCCTTCGGCGAGCAGCAGCTCCGTCGAGAGTTTCAGCCCGTTCAGAAGGCCGACCGCCGGGGTATAGGGATAGGCGTTGTTCGCATAGCTCTTCGCCATATCGCGAATATCGAAGAAGGTACGCGGAAGCTTTGCCTGATCGACCGCTGCCAGGGCCTTCGGGGAAAAGGCCGTGATCGCCAGACCGGCGGGCAGCATGAAGCCCTTTTGCGACCCCGTCACGGCGATGTCGACGGACCATTCGTCCATGCGGAAATCCATCGAGGCGATCGAGCTGACCCCATCGACGAACAACAAGGCGGGATGGCCGGCGGCGTCGATCGCCCGGCGGATGGCAGCGATATCGGATTTGACGCCGGTTGCAGTCTCGTTGTGCGTGACGAGGACGGCCTTGATTTCGTGCGCGGTATCGCCTGCAAGAACTTCCTCATAGCGATCGGCAGGAGCGCCGCCGCCCCATTCCGCCTCCATGATATCGACCTTGAGGCCATGGCGCTGACACATGTCGATCCAGCGATGGCTGAACATGCCGTAGCGGGCCGCCAATACGCGGTCACCGGGGCTGAGCGTGTTGGTGATGGCCGTTTCCCACCCACCGGTTCCCGTGGACGGAAACACGAATATGGAGGCCTTTTCGGTTTTGATGACCTTCTTTACGCCGGCAAGCGCCGGGCGCAGAATTTCGCCGAAGAGCGGGGACCGGTGATCGAGCGTCGGCATGTCCGCAGCCTTGCGAAGGACTTCGGGCATATTCGTCGGACCGGGGATGAAAACCGGATTTTGCATATACATCTGGGTGTCCTCCTAATGTTGAAAGATGGATAGCATGTCCAACACGGGAGATAAATTTTTTTGAAGTCATTTTTCAAAGTAGAAACTAATACAATTTTATTTATAAAAAACATGATGTTGACTTTTTTCATTATATGAATGATTTTTTCATCATAAAATTTTTCTGGAAATGGCTTCAAGGAGACGATGATCGATGCCTGCCGAAACGCGCCGACGCGGGCGCCCAAAAGCCTTCAACGGCCCTCAGACACAAAATACGATCCAGGCGCTCGATCGCGCATTGGACGTGCTCGATGCGCTTTCGACGCCCGAGGGCATGACACTTTCGGAACTCGCCGGGAAGCTCGACCAATCCGCAGCGACCATGCACCGCGTGCTTGCAACGCTGGAGCGCCGCGAATTCGTCGAGATCAGCCCCGATCGCCAGGTATGGTATATCGGCCCGGAGGCATATCGGCTCGGCTCCGCCTTCCTCCGGCGCACCAACGTCGTCGAGCGAAGCCGCCCGATCATGCGGGAGCTCATGCTGGAAACGGGTGAGACCTCCAATCTGGGCATCGAGAAGGACGGAAATGTCCTGTTCATCAGCCAGGTGGAGACCCACGAGTCGATCCGGGCGTTTTTTCCGCCGGGATCGCTGTCGCCGCTGCATGCCTCCGGCATCGGCAAGGCGCTGCTGAGCACCTATGACGACGATCGCCTCGCCACGCTTTTCAAGAAAAAAGAGCTGGAGCGCTTTACCGAGAACACCATGCGCTCCTTCGACCAGTTGCGCGAGGAGCTGCAAAAGACACGGGACCGCGGCTATTCCTTCGACGACGAGGAGCGGACAAAAGGAATGCGCTGCGTGGCGGCGCCCATCCTGAACGTGCATGGAGAAGCCATAGCAGGCATTTCCGTCTCCGGGCCGAAGCATCGCCTCCAGGACGCCGACATCCATCGGATCGGCGAACGGGTGAGGAGCGCTGCCGGAATGGTGTCCCGTCGTCTCGGGGCTCCGTGAGATCGAGCAACCTTACCATGGAATCCACCAGCGGCTCGTGTGCGGGATGAACCGTTCCGACTGGAGACGTCTATTCCATCGCTGGACCCGAAAGGAAGGACGTTGCACATATGTAGTTTTTAGACTACATTTCTCTCATGATTGAGTTAAAGCAAACTGCGATCTTCGCAAAATGGGAATCCCGCCTCCGAGACAAGCGAGCCAAAACCATTATTGCAGCGCGACTGATGCGGTTGGCCGAAGGCTTGCCGGGCGACGTCGAACCCGTAGGCGAAGGCGTTAGCGAACTGCGGATTCACTACGGTTCCGGATATCGCATCTACTTCAGCAGCGCGGAAATCTCCTGATCGTGTTGCTATGTGGCGGAAACAAAGGATCGCAAGCCCGCGAGATTGCCGCCGCCAAGAAACTGGCTAAAGAATGGAATGCACAAGATGACTGAAAAACTAACTACCTACGACCCTGCCGCCGCACTGGTGGACGATGAAGAAATCGCCGCTTTCATGGCGGATGCTTTTGAAACTGGCGATGCGGCCTATATTGCCAAGGCGCTTGGCGTTGTCGCCCGCGCTAAAGGCATGACCGAAATATCACGCAAAACCGGGCTGTCCCGGGAACAGCTCTACCGCTCATTTAGTGAACGCGGAAATCCAACACTCAAGACAACACTTGCAGTGATGCGTGCACTTGGCGTTGACATCACTGCCAAGGCCCATACCGCGCATTGACCTTACCCAATGGCTCGGGGCGTAATTGTGCCATTTGCGCTAAATGGGCTGTGTGGGACAACGATGAGCCTCTTGTAGATCAAAGCCCGGCGCAGAATAAGTTGGCTTTGCCGCCGGGAACGCTATAGAGTGGATGCAGTACTATGGTGTCCGATCGATGGCGTATTGGCACTCTCTTCCGCAAGTCCATCCCCAGAGCGCAACTCGACTCTCTCGGAAATAGTCTGAAAATCTAGAATGTCTTTCGCAAATTGTAGGGAAATCCGGCTCTAGCGCCCGGAGCCTTTAAAAGCGCACAATCTCTCCCGCCACGAAACGCCGGTCACAGGCGCTTCTCGCGCCCGCATCGGAGGAGATGCGGGCAAGCCCCATGACATTCATGAGCGCATGAAACGCTTAGGGAGGAACGATGCTTGAACGACTTTTCAAATTGAGTGAACACGGCACGTCCGTGCGCACCGAACTCATCGCGGGCGTGACGACGTTCTTGACGATGTCCTACATCATCTTCGTCAATCCGGATATCCTGTCGACCACCGGCATGGACCGCAATGCCATATTCGTCGCCACCTGTCTTGCCGCGGCGCTGGGTTCCATCGTCATGGGGCTTGTTGCCAATTGGCCGATCGGCATGGCGCCGGGCATGGGGCTCAACGCCTTCTTTGCCTTCACCGTCGTCGCCACACTCGGATTCAGCTGGCAGCAAGCGCTCGGTGCAGTCTTCATCTCGGGCGCCATCTTCGTCTTGCTGACGGTCACCGGCGTGCGCAGTTGGCTGATCGCCGGCATACCGCGATCCCTCAGAAGCGCGATCGCCGCTGGTATCGGCCTCTTCCTGGCGATCATCGCGCTCAAGAGCGCCGGCATCGTCGTTGCCAACAAGGCGACGCTCATCGGCCTTGGAGATCTGAAGCAGACGGGCCCGCTTCTTGCGATCTTCGGCTTCTTCGTCATCGCCGTACTCGACGCGATGAGAGTCAGAGGCTCGATCCTGATCGGCATTCTTGCGGTCACAGTCCTTTCCTGGATCCTCGGCGTCAGCCAGTTCCACGGCATCGTTTCGGCACCGCCATCGATGATGCCGACCTTTCTGCAGCTCGACATTGTGGGCGCCCTGCACGGCGGCCTGATCCACATCATCCTCGTCTTCGTGCTCGTCGAGGTCTTCGACGCCACCGGAACGCTGATCGGTGTCGCCAAGCGGGCGAAGCTTCTCGAGGAAGGCAAGCCGAACCGCTTGAGCCGGGCTCTGCTTGCCGACAGCGCGGCCATCGTCGCCGGCTCGCTGATGGGCACCAGCAGCACGACGGCCTATGTCGAAAGCGCCTCGGGCGTTCAAGCAGGCGGCCGCACCGGCCTGACGGCACTCACCATAGCCGTGCTTTTCCTGGCGTCGCTGTTCTTTTCACCGCTCGCGGGCTCCGTTCCCGCCTATGCAACCGCACCGGCCCTGCTCTATGTCGCCGGCCTGATGATGCGCGAGTTGACGGAGATCGAATGGGACGACCTGACCGAGGCGGCACCGGCAGCGCTGACGGCACTTGCAATGCCGTTCACCTACTCGATCGCCAACGGCCTTGCCTTCGGGTTCATCAGCTACGTCGTCCTGAAGGTCTGCACCGGGCGCTGGAAGACACTTCATCTGGCAACGCAGATCGTAGCCGCCTTGTTCATCGTTCGCTTCGCCTTCTTCGCGGGCTAGCCAAAACGCTGCACGTCAAGGGAGCCGGATCACCCATTGCGGTGGTCCGGCTCCCAATCTGTTTGCAGTCCTTGGCTTGACCAACGCGGACACTCTAAGGTCCGAAATGCCGCGCATCTCAAGGATGAGTAATTCCCAAAAACGTCGGCGGAATGCTGTATGTGAAAGGCAGGGCCAAAAGCGAGGCATCCAAATGAGAAAGGGGCGTCGGAATTGCGGCGCCTCTGTTTCATTTAAACCGCTCCGCTGATTAGCGGATCAGGAATGGCTCGGCAAAGAAGTGCTCTTCCAGATTGACACCCTCGCCGCCACGATCCACGACGGCAAAATCCGAGACGCCGTCGAGTGGTGTGAGGATGCCATGCCAGACATTGCGGCCGATATTGACACCCTGTCCGGGCTTTGTGCGAAAAGCCAAAGGCTCTCCCGGCCCATTTGCGGTTTCCTGTGCGACGACAACCAGAAACGGATTGTCGGTCAGCGGTATGAAGGCCTGGCTGCCAAGCGGATGCCGCTCCACCATCTTCAGCTCAAGCGGCAGCCTGTAAGGCTCGCCGCGCAGCAGGCTGATCATCGCGCGCGCTTTCTCGCCGGTCGTCTCGACTTTTGCGAGATCATGATATCGCACACATTTGCCGGCATTGATGGGGTAATTATAGGCACCTTCCATCTCTATCACTTCGCCGAAGGGGAAGAAGGCAACACGCGTCAGCGGCTGAATCTCGATCACTTTCATTCACGCTCTCCTCATTTGTGCTCTTGACGTGCGATGGCCGACCTCATGCGGCACTCCGATCCAGCCCTTCTTCATCGGGAAGCATGGCGACAAGCCGCAGGAACGCGATGCGCTCCACCTGCCGGCAGGCAGTGGCAAATTCAGCGTCGCGATCATTTTCGATCCGGGTCTCGAATGCAGCGAGGATCCCGGATTTCGTGTGATCGCGCACGGCGATGATGAATGGAAAGCCGAACTTGGCGACATAGCGGTCGTTGAGATCGGTGAAACGCGCCCGCTCGTGGTCCGTTAGCGCGTCGAGCCCGGCGGATGCCTGCTCTTCCGTGGAGTTCGTCGTCAGACGCTTCGCCTGCGCCAGTTTGCCGGCAAGATCCGGGTGGGCGACGAGTACGCCGAGCCGTTCTTCCTGGCTTGCCGCCCGGAATTGAAAGGCGAGCGCGGCATGGAGGCCAATCGCCGTATCGTTTGCCGGCGAAAGCTCGTCTGCGAAGGCGCGATGGGCGATCCAGGGCGAATGTTCGAAGACGCCACCGAACCGCTCGACAAAGGCACCCTCCGGCATTTGCGAGGCCCGCTCCGAGATCGGCCTTGGCGGATACGTCTTCGTCCAATGCTCGGCGATATCGACGCGGCGGGCGATCCAGACCTTTTCATGGCTCTGGATGTAGTCGATGAAGCGGGCGAGCGCCATGATGCGCCCCGGACGTCCGATCAGCCGGCAATGCAGGCCGACGCTCATCATCTTCGGGCGGCCGGCTGCACCTTCGGCATAGAGCGCATCGAAGGAATCCTTCAGGTAGGTGAAGAACTGATCGCCACTGTTGAAGCCCTGCGGCGTCGCAAAGCGCATGTCGTTGGCATCGAGCGTATAGGGAATGACAAGTTGGTGGCGGCCGCCATGCTCATGCCAATAGGGAAGGTCGTCGGCATAAGTGTCGGAGATGTAATCGAAACCGCCCGCTTCCGTCACCAGATCGACAGTGTTGACCGAACAGCGGCCGGTATACCAGCCGCGCGGCCGCTCGCCGGTAACGAGCGTATGCAGACGGATTGCCTCGGCGATCGCCGCTCGCTCCTCTTCAGGCCCCATATCCTTGTGTTCGACCCACTTGAAGCCATGCGATGCGATTTCCCAGCTGGCCTCCTGCATGGCGGCGACCTGCGCTGGCGAGCGCCTTAGCGCGGTTGCAACGCCGTAAACGGTGACGGGCAGTTGTTTCTCGATGAAAAGCCGATGCAGACGCCAGAAGCCGGCGCGGGCGCCATATTCATAGATCGATTCCATGTTCCAGTGGCGCTGGCCCGACCACGGAGCAGCGCCGACGATTTCCGACAAAAAGGCTTCGGATGCCGCATCGCCATGCAGCACGCAATTCTCGCCGCCCTCTTCGTAATTCAGGACGAACTGTACGGCGATGCGCGCCTCGCCCGGCCATTGAGCCGCAGGCGGCGTCCGGCCATATCCGTGCATGTCACGGCAATATCGCATGAAACACTCCTCCAAATGTCGTCGATGGCAAATGTCTAACCGCAAATCGCGCGCGCTATTCCCCTTGGAAATTTTGAAAGTCTCGAACGTTACAGCTGCTTTTCAGGGGAATGAGCCTGGCGGATAGTGAAGGCAGAAGCGCTACGTTCGGGAGAAAACATGCAGCCTCATTCGCCAGGAGCCGGCCGGCTCACGACCCACGTGCTGGATACCGCGCTCGGCAGGCCTGCAAAGGGCCTGCGCGTCGATCTCTACCGGATCGAGGGCGAGGCGCATCACCATCTCAAATCCGCCGAGACCAACGCTGACGGCCGCTGCGATGCGCCGTTGCTATCAGGCGAAAGCATGAAGGCCGGTACCTACGAGCTGCGCTTTCATGCCGGCGATTATCTTGACCGCTCTGGCGATGGCCCGATGTTTCTGGATGTCATTCCGATCCGTTTCGGTCTTGCAGACGAAGGCGCGCATTACCACGTGCCGCTCCTCCTCTCGCCCTACGGCTACTCCACCTACCGCGGGAGCTGAGCAATGACATCGACGACAATCCGCTCCGAACTTCATTTCATTCTCAACGGCCGGGACATTGCCCTTAACGACGTCGCGCCGGACCAGACGCTGCTCGACTGGCTGCGCCTCTCCCGCTCGCTGAAGGGCACCAAGGAAGGCTGCGCCGAGGGCGACTGCGGCGCTTGCACCGTGCTTGTGGGACGGCTGACGCCCGCAGGCGGTCTCGTCTATGAGGGCGTCAACGCCTGCATTCGCTTCCTTGGATCACTCGACGGCTGTCATGTGGTCACCGTCGAGCATCTTGCCCCGAGCGGCGAGCACCTGCATCCTGTACAGCAGGCGATGGTCGACTTTCACGGTTCGCAATGCGGTTTCTGCACACCGGGCTTCGTCATGTCGCTCTACGGGCTTTGGATGCAGACGCCGAACCCAACGGATCAACAGATCGAAACGGCGCTCCAGGGCAATCTCTGTCGCTGCACCGGCTATGAGCCGATCCTGCGCGCTGCCCGCTCCATCTCCAATTATGGCGGGACAAAAGACGACGCGCTGCTGATCGAACGCGAAACCATGATCACGCGCCTGCAAGCCCTTCGCGATGGCGCCCGCGTCGAAATCGGCGAGGGTCGTAATCGGCTTATCGTGCCTGCGAACCTTGATGACTTCGCCTCGGTTCTGGAAGCATCGCTGACGGCAACGGTGGTGGCCGGCTCGACCGATGTCGGCCTCTGGGTCATCAAGCACATGCGCGACATCACGCCGGTCATCTTTATTGCCGGGCTGCAGGAGTTGAAATCGATCATCGTGCACGACGGCATCATCTCGATCGGTGCGGGCGTCACCTATTCCGAAGCGATTGCGACGCTCTCCCAGCATATTCCGGCGCTCGGTCCGCTGATCGCCCGCATCGGCGGCCAGCAGGTACGCAATATGGGCACGATCGGTGGCAACATAGCCAACGGCTCCCCAATCGGCGATACGCCGCCGGCGTTGATTGCGCTCAACGCGTCGCTGACCTTACGCAAGGGCTCGGTCCGGCGCACCATCGCACTCGAAGACTTCTTCATCGCCTATGGCAAACAGGACCGCCAGCCGGGCGAATTCGTCGAGGCCGTGCATATTCCAGTTCCGGCAGCGGACGAGAAATTCGCGGTCTATAAGGTGACGAAGCGGCGGGACGAGGACATTACCGCCACGCTCGGCGCCTTCCGGCTGGCACTTGGCGAAGATGGCACGGTTGCCGAAATCCGGATTGCCTATGGCGGCATGGCCGCGACGCCGAAACGGGCCTTCGCCGTTGAAAAGGCATTGCTCGGCCAGTCCTGGAACGAGACGACGGTGGAGATGGCGATGGAGAAATATGCCGAGGATTATGCGCCGCTGACCGATATGCGCGCCACGGCGGAATATCGTGCGCTGGCGGCAAAGAATCTTCTCTTGCGTTTCTACCTGGAAACGACCTCCAGCGCCGCACCGGCCCAGGTGTCCAGATATGAGGCCGCATAAGCCATGAACAAACACGCTTCCGATCTCAAGGCCGACACCATCGTCGGCGGCGTCCATTCCAGCCCCCGTCATGACTCCGCCCATAAGCATGTCTCAGGTACGGCCGTTTATATCGACGACATAACGGAACCAACCGGTACGCTTCACGCCGGTCTTGGCCTATCCACCGTTGCCCACGGCACCCTGAAATCCGTCGATCTTTCCGCCGTCCGCGCCGCCCCCGGCGTCGTTGCCGTGCTCACCCATCAGGATGTGCCCGGCGTCAACGATATCTCGCCCTCCTATATGCATGACGATCCCGTGCTTGCCGCCGGCAAGGTCGAGTTTCATGGTCAGCCGATCTTCTGCGTGATCGCCGAAACGCGCGATGAGGCGCGGCGTGCTGCGCGGCTGGCAAAAATCGAGTACGAGGAATTGCCTGCCGATATCGACATATGGGATCTCGATGTCTCGACCCATAGGCAGGTGGTTACACCGCTGACGCTGGAACGCGGTGATGCGGCGGCCGCCCTTGAGAGTACGCCGCGGCGCTTGACGGGCCGCATGCGGCTCGGCGGCCAGGATCATTTCTATCTCGAAGGCCAGGTCTCGCTTGCCGTGCCCGGCGAGGATGACGAGGTTGTCGTCTACTGCTCCACCCAGGGCCCGAGCGAGACGCAGCATATGGTCGCCCATGCGCTGGGCGTCCCGAGCAATGCTGTTACGATTGAGGTTCGCCGCATGGGTGGCGGCTTCGGCGGCAAGGAAACCCAGGCAAACCAATGCGCTGCGATCTCGGCCATCGCCGCCAAGAAGCTGAAGCGCGCCGTCAAAATCCGACTCGACCGCGACGAAGACATGATCGCGACCGGCAAGCGGCACGATTTTGCCATCGACTACGATGTCGGCTTCGACGACGAGGGGCGTATCCTTGCCGTGGACTACACCTTCGCGCTTCGCGCCGGCTTCTCTGCCGATCTCTCAGGTCCGGTCGGCGACCGCGCGCTGTTCCATTGCGACAATGCCTACTTCTTCCCGCATGTTCACGCGAAGTCGGCGCCGCTCTATACTAACACCGTCTCCAACACGGCCTTCCGCGGCTTCGGCGGTCCGCAGGGGATGGTCGGTGCCGAACGCGTTATCGACGAGGTGGCCTTCGCCGTCGGCAAGGATCCGCTCGACATCCGCAAGCTGAATTTTTACGACGCGATGGGTGTCGATGGCGAACGTAACCTCACCCCCTATCACCAGACCGTCGAAGACTGCATCATCCAGCGCATTGTTGCCGAACTGGAGGAAAGCGCCGATTATGCCGGACGCCGCAAGGCGATCGCCGAGTTCAACGCGAAGAGCCGCATCGTCAAGCGCGGCATCGCGCTGACGCCGGTCAAATTCGGCATTTCCTTCACCAAGACGGAATCGAACCAGGCCGGCGCGCTGGTGCACGTCTATAGCGACGGCTCCGTGCACATGAACCACGGCGGCACCGAGATGGGGCAAGGCCTGCATCTGAAAGTGGCGCAGGTCGTGGCGGAAGAGTTCCAGATCGATCTCGACCGGGTGAAGATCACCGCAACGACGACGGCCAAGGTGCCGAACACCTCGCCGACTGCAGCTTCTTCCGGCGCCGATCTCAACGGCATGGCGGCGCAGAATGCCGCGCGCCAGATCAAGGACCGGCTGATCGCCTTTGCCGCCGAAAGCCATCAAGTTCCGCGCGAGCAGGTGATGTTTCTGCCCAACCGCGTGCGGATCGGCGATATCGAGATGTCCTTCAGCGATCTTATCAAGAAGGCCTATATGGCTCGCGTCCAGCTTTCGGCCGCCGGCTTCTACAAGACGCCGAAGATCCATTGGGACCGCAAGGCGGGCCGCGGCCATGCCTTCTACTACTATGCTTATGGCGCTGCCTGCTCGGAGGTGTCGATCGATACGCTGACCGGAGAATATGTCGTTGAACGCACCGATATCCTGCACGATACCGGCCGCTCGCTGAACAAGGCGATCGATATCGGGCAGGTCGAGGGCGGCTTTATCCAGGGCATGGGATGGCTGACGACGGAGGAGCTCTGGTGGGACGGCAAGGGGCGGCTTCGAACGCACGCGCCCTCGACTTACAAGATCCCGCTTGCATCCGACCGGCCAAAGATTTTCAATGTGGCTCTGGCCGATTGGTCGGAGGCCTATGAGCCGACGATTCATCGGTCCAAGGCGGTCGGCGAGCCGCCGCTGCCACTCGGCCTTTCCGTCCTGCATGCCCTTTCGGATGCCGTGGCGAGCGTCGCCGACCACAAGATCTGCCCGCGTCTCGACGCGCCGGCGACACCCGAACGGGTGCTGATGGCGATCGAGCGTCTCAAGGCGGCGAAGAAGGAGTAAGATCATGTCTGCCGCCCGTGAAGATATCCGGGATTTCCTGCGCCGCGAACCGGCATCGATCCTCGTCGAGGTCATCGGTGTCGCAGGTTCGGCACCACGCGATGCGGATGCCTGGATGCTGGTGTCGGAACGGGCAATCTTTGCGACGATCGGCGGCGGGACACTGGAATATATGGCGATCGACCAGGCACGACGGGCACTGCGCTCCGGCCTTGCGGCGGAGCCGATGAACGTACCGCTCGGTCCGGAGATCGGCCAATGCTGCGGCGGCCGGGTGGGCCTCGCCTTCACCGTCGTCAGCCCCAGGCTTGCGAATGATCTCATAGCTCGGAGTGATCGCGAGATGGCCGCACGCCCACATGTCTATGTTTTCGGCGCCGGTCATGTCGGCGATGCCCTCGCCATGGCGCTTTCGCTGGCGCCGTTACGCGTGGTGCTTGTCGATACGCGAGAAGAAGAACTCGTCGCCAGCACCGTGCCGGGCGTTGAGACCTGTCTCACGGCCATGCCTGAGGCCGTCGTACGCGATGCGCCGGCCGGCAGCAGCTTCGTCATTCTCACCCATGATCACGCACTCGACTTCCTGATTGCCGCCGAGGCGCTCAAGCGCTCGGATGCCGCCTATGTCGGCATGATTGGTTCCAAGACGAAGCGCGCCACCTTCCGCAACTGGCTGTGGCGCGAAAGCGGTCAGGCCGAGCTTTTCGATCGCCTCGTCTGCCCAATCGGCGGAACAGCAGTAAAGGACAAGCGTCCCACGGTCATCGCCACGCTTGCCGCCGCCGAGATCATGACGGCGGCGCTGAGCTGGACGGCTGCAGCACAGCTGGCCGCGACAAAACCTGTTATCGGATAACAGGCAACTGCTTGAAGGGATTGGCGAGCGGCACGCCAAGCGGCGCGAAATGCCGCTCATTGGCCGTCAAAACGGTGAAACCATGAGCGGCAGCAGTCGCGGCGATGGCAATGTCCTCGAAGCCGGGGTCGTGAGCACGCGCCCTGTCAAGCATCAGGCCAGCATGCCGCGCCTCCTCAACTCCGAAGGGCAGGATACGGCCGGCATAGAAATGTTCCACCGCAGCGAGCCAGCGGCGCAAGTGCTTCGCCTTAGTCCTCGCCCCAATCCTAACCATGCGGGCGATGCCTGCCTCGATCTCGGCGATGGTGATCGCGGAAAGATAAAGCCGGTCACTATTCGCGCGCAGCCAGGCCGCGAATGCCTCAACGCCGACTTGGCGCTTGGTCGGCGCATCGGCCGATACGATATTGGTATCCAGAAGATACAAGATCAGAAGCCGTTTCCACGCAATGAACGCGCGGGTTTTCGCGATCGCTCTGGAATATCGGCGGGCTCGCCGGGAAAGGCGAGAAGCAGATCGGCGAAATCAGGTACTCTGGAGACGCGTTGCCATTCCTCGAAGGAAACCAGCACCGCTTCCTTCCGGCCATGGCGGGTAATAACGGTCGGCTCACCGGCCACGGCTTGATCGACCACGGCGGAAAGCGTCGCCTTCGCATCCTTGAGCTGGATTTCCTTCATAGCCGTTCTCCATATGACCACTGATAGTCATATATGCTTTCGCTGGCTTGATTCAAGCGGAGATCAATCTGTCGCCTTCGGATCACGAGACCGCAGCGGCTGGCTCGTCCTCCAGCAGCTTACCGATCAACCGCTGACAGCGCTCTGCCATGAAATCGATCATCAGGCGGACCTTCGGATCCTGGAAACGCTTGTGCGGATAGATGGCGGCGAGCTGCACCGGAGCCGGCGGGCTCTCCTTCAGGATTTCGACCAGTCGCCCCTCCCTTAGATAGGCCTTCACCTCGAACAACGGCTTGTTGATGATGCCGCGATCTTCCAGTGCCCATTGGGTCAGCACGTCGCCGTCGTCGCTGTCATAAGGGCCTGCGACCTCGAACTTCCGAGGGCCTTCCGCCGTTACAAGCATCCAGTAATATTCCTTGGAGCCGGGATAGCGCAGCAAAAGACAGTCATGCTTGTCGGCAATCAATGCATCCGCGGTCGGCGGCACGCCGCGCTGCGCCAGATAGGCGGGCGACGCGCACAGCACCCGCTCGCAATTGAGGATGCCGCGCATGCGCAGGTTGGAATCCTCCAAGACGCCAAGCTTGAAGGCGACGTCGACGCCCTCGGCAAGGATATCGACATTGTGGTCCGACAGGCGCACGCGCACCTCGATATCCGGGTATTTGTCGTGAAACTCCGGAATGCCCGAGGCGATCAACCTTCGGCCGATGCCGAGCGGCGCGGTGATCCTTAGCGAACCCTTCGGATTTCGCGAGAGATCGGCGATCGCCGCTTCCGCCTCATTGACAGCCTCGATGATCTTCACTGCCTTTTCATAGAAGACACGGCCATGTTCGGTCGGCGAGAGCTTACGCGTCGTGCGGTTGAACAGGCGCACGCCGAGGTGACGCTCGAGTTCCTTGATGCGGTTGCTCGCCACCGCAGGCGTGACGCGCTGGTCGCGGCCTGCTGCCGAGAGAGTACCGAGTTCGACCACGCGAACGAAGACGCGGACATTATCAAGATAGGACATGGCACCTTTCTACCACATCGGCGGGCGGAACAAACCAGAGTTCATCTTATAGATTTTTTTGAAAGTGTTGGCGGATTAACCGGGATTTTCGAGAAAATGGAGGGATGGCAAACACTCCCATAGAGATCGGGAGGAGTTCCCATGTATGAATATGCCATCGCCTGGGACTGGCTGACCTTCGCCGTCCGCTGGCTGCACGTCATTACCGCCATCGCCTGGATCGGTTCGTCGTTCTATTTCGTAGCACTTGACCTCGGCCTGAAAAAGCACCCCGCCCTGCCGCCGGGAGCCTATGGCGAGGAGTGGCAGGTGCATGGCGGCGGCTTCTACCATATCCAGAAGTATCTGGTGGCGCCCGCCAACATGCCGGACCATCTCGTCTGGTTCAAATGGGAAAGCTATGTCACCTGGCTGTCGGGCTTCGGCATGCTCTGTCTCGTCTATTACGCCGGCGCCGATCTCTACATGATCGACCCGGCCGTGCTCGACGTCTCCAAGCCGGTGGCAATCGCCATTTCGCTCTGCTCGATCGCCGGCGGCTGGCTCCTATACGATCTGATCTGCAAATCGCCCTTCGGCAACGACAATACGCGGCTGATGGTGGCGCTCTATTTCATCCTGGTGGCGGTGGCCTGGGGCTATACCCATCTCTTTACCGGCCGTGCCGCCTTCCTGCATCTCGGTGCCTTCACGGCGACGATCATGTCGGCCAATGTCTTCTTCATCATCATTCCGAACCAGAAGATCGTTGTCGCCGACCTGCTTGCCGGGCGCAAGCCCGATCCGAAATACGGCAGGATCGCCAAGCAACGCTCCACACATAACAACTACCTGACGCTGCCCGTGCTGTTCCTGATGCTGTCGAACCACTACCCGCTGGCCTTCGGCACGCAGTTCAACTGGATCATCGCCTCGCTCGTCTTCCTAATGGGTGTCACGATCCGCCATTGGTTCAACACCCGCCACGCCAATGCCGGCAACCCGACCTGGACCTGGCTGATCACCGTCGTGCTTTTCATCATCATCATGTGGCTTTCCACGGTGCCGAAGATCCTGACCGGCGAACCCACGACGAAGATCTCTGCCATCCAGCAGCCCTTCATAACGGCGCAGGATTTCCCAAAGGTCCGCGATACCGTGATGGGTCGCTGCTCCATGTGCCATGCGAAGGAGCCAAGCTGGGAGGGCATCGTCGCTCCGCCGAAGGGGGTGATGTTCGAGACCGATCGCGATATCGCCGCCCATGCGCGCGAGATCTATCTGCAGGCCGGCCGTAGCCACGCCATGCCGCCCGCCAACGCCTCTCACATAACCGACGGGGAGCGCCGCCTGCTCGTCTCCTGGTATGAAAGTGCCGTCAATGGGGAGAAGACCCAATGAATGAAATCCTGATCCGTGGCCGCGTGCTGACCTTCCTCGCCGAGCCGCAAGGCATCGACGATACCGCCTCCTATCGCTATATCGACGACGGCGCGGTCTTCGTTCGCGATGGCAAGATCGTGGAAATCGGTGCCTATGGCGACATTCGCAAGCTGGCCGATGCCGGCATCAGGATCGCGGATCACCGTCCGAACCTCATCCTGCCGGGCTTCATCGACACACACCTGCATTTCCCGCAGACGCAGGCGATCGCGTCTTACGGCGCGCAGCTGCTCGAATGGCTGAACACCTATATTTTCGTCGAAGAGCAGAAGTTTGCCCGCGCCGCCCACGCAGCTGAAGTCGCCGATCGCTTCATGGACGAGCTCCTGTCGAACGGCACCACGACGGCCGTCGCCTATTGTTCGGTGCATCCGCAAAGCGTCGATGCCTATTTCGCGGCAGCCGAAGCGCGCGGCATGTGCATGATCGGCGGCAAGGTCATGATGGATCGCAACGCGCCGGATGCACTGCGCGATACGCCGCAGCGCGGCTACGACGAGACCAAGCGGCTCATCGACAAATGGCACCGCCGCGGCCGCGTGCATTATGCCATCAGCCCGCGCTTTGCCATTACCTCGACTCCCGAGCAGATGGAGATGAGCAAGGCGCTCGTTGCCGAACACCCGGATTGCTATGTCCAGACGCATCTCTCGGAAAATCGCGATGAGATCGCCTTTGCCACATCTCTCTATCCGGAGGCCAAGGACTATACCGATATCTACGCCCGCTACGGCCTTCTCAACGACCGTATGCTGCTCGGCCATTGCATCCATATGAGCGAACGGGAAGTCGCGGTGCTCGCCGAAACCGGCGCGGTCGGTGTCTTCTGCCCCACCTCGAACCTCTTCCTTGGTTCCGGGCTCTTTAACGCCGCGGAGTTCGACAGGCTTGGTGCGCGCTGGTCGGTCGCAACGGATGTCGGCGCAGGGACCAGCTTTTCCATGCTGGAAACGATGGACGAGGCCTACAAGGTGCTGCATCTGCAGGGGCAACGGCTGACGCCGTTCAATTCCTTCTACCGCATGACGCGCGGCAATGCGCTGGCGCTTGGCCTGGAGAAGCAGATCGGCTCGCTCCAGGCAGGCGCGGATGCCGATATCGTCGTGCTTGATTCCAGCGCCAAGTCGGCAATGGAATTCCGCATGCGCACGGCAACCTCGCTTGCCGAAGAGCTGTTCATTCTCCAGACCATGGGCGACGACCGCTGCGTCAGCGAGGTCTATGTCGCCGGCAGGGCCATGAAGACGAAGAATGCAAAGCATCAGGCAACGGTAAGTCGAAAACCGGAAGCCGCCCTCTTCGCATAAGGATTTCCATACGGCTTCGATCTCTCTGGGAAAGGGGCGTAGGGCCTGATGGGAAAATGAAGCGCGCTTTCGCTGGGTGACAGGTCTGGAGACCGGTCCCGGCGTCGCGCGCATTTTCGCTTCATCAGTGAGAATATTATTCCAAAATCATTTCGGAAATTAGCAAATCACTATAGGCTGAGGTCGACTCGGCTGCGCATGCGCTTTGGGAGAGTTTGCCACGCCCGCCGAGCAAGACAATCCGATGAAGAAAAGCCGACATGCCCAACAGAACCTCGCCGCTCGTCGCGTTCCAGTCCAGGACATTCCGTTCACTCTGGTCGGCAACGCTCATCTCCAATCTTGGTGGGCTGGTCGAAGGCGTCGGTGCTGCCTGGCTCATGACCAGCCTTGCCACCTCTCACGGCATGGTGGCGTTGGTCCAGTCCTCCACCACGCTGCCGGTTATGATCTTTTCGCTTGCGGCTGGCGCGCTGGCCGACAACTACGACCGAAGACGGATCATGCTGATCGCGCAGATGCTCATGCTGTGCGTATCTGCGACGCTTGCGGTACTGTCCTACACCAATGCCTTGACGCCCTGGCTGCTGCTGAGCCTCACCTTCCTGATCGGCTGCGGCGGCGCCCTGCACAATCCGTCCTGGCAGGCCTCCATGGGCGATGTCGTGCCGCGCAACCACCTGCCGGGCGCCGTCGCCCTCAACAGCATGAGCTACAATCTGATGCGCAGCATCGGGCCGGCGATCGGCGGCGTCATCGTGGCGGCGGCAGGTGCTGCTTTCGCATTTCTTTTCAACGTCTTCTGTTACTTCGCCCTCATCTTCGCATTGTGGCGCTGGAAAAAGGCGCCTGACCGCAACACCCTGCCGCGCGAACCCTTCGGCAGTGCCATGTCGGCCGGGTTCCGCTATGTCCTGATGTCGCCGAACCTGCTCAAGGTGATGTGCCGCGGCTTCGTCTTCGGCCTGACGGCGATCGTCATTCTCGCGCTTCTGCCGCTGGTTGCCCGCGACCATGTACATGGCACGGCAATCACCTATGGCATCATGCTCGGCTTCTTCGGCTTCGGCGCGATCTGCGGGGCGCTGCTGATCGGCCACATTCGCGATCTCCTCAGCAATGAATGGGTGATCCGTGGCGCCTTCTTCACGCTGGCGGTCAGCTGCCTCTTTCTTGCGTTGAGCGACCAGGTATGGCTGAGCTGCCTTCTCCTCATGCCGGCAGGCGTCGCCTGGGTGCAGGCCTTCTCGCTGTTCAACGTCACCGTTCAGCTTTCCACGCCGCGCTGGGTCGTCGGCCGTGCACTTTCGCTCTACCAGACCGCCACCTTCGGCGGCATGGCCGTGGGAAGCTGGCTCTGGGGTGCACTGGCCGACGCCCATGGCGTCACCGGCGCGCTCCTCATCGCAAGCGCCGCCTTGGCCATAGGCGGCCTGCTCGGTATCCTGCTACGCCAGCCGGACTTCGAATCCTTGAACCTCGATCCGACCAACACCTTCAGCGAACCGCAGCTGCTGCTCGACCTGCGCTCGCGAAGCGGCCCGATCCTGGTCATGGTGGATTACAGCATCGACCAGGAAGACGTGCCGGAATTTCTGGCCGTCATGGCGCAACGGCGCCGGATGAGAATCCGGGACGGGGCCAAGCAATGGTCGCTGTTGCGCGACCTGGAAAAGCCGACCACCTGGACCGAAAGCTACCATTTGCCAACCTGGATAGACTATGTCCGCCATAGCCAGCGCCAGACGCATGCCGACGTCGAGGTCGCCGAACGCCTCGATGCTCTGCACCGTGGCGATCAGCCGCCGGTCATCCACCATATGATCGAACGGCAGACGGTGCCGAGACATGATGACATGCCCTTGAAGCCCTATCTCGACGCAACCTGACGCGGCTTACGGCCGGGCGCCAGCCCGATCGTTGCCATCGCAGTCGATGGGAATATCCAGCGGCCCAGTCAACCTTGCGGGACAAAAAAGTCACACCGTGCGAGCGTTTAGCGACCACGCCGCCTTTAAGTTGCGGATGTTCCACAACCACATATTGAGCTGCCATGCAAATTGTCTATTTTCCCGCGCTGCAATCGTAGGCGCAAAGTCGGACCCCAGGATTTTGCGATGCCGCCGCGTCGCCCCTGCTTTGCGGATGCCTACGCGACCATTCACATTCGGAGTTTCAGGCAGACAATGACATTTCCGACGATCAAGCTTCCTCAGAGAGCTCTCATGCTTGCTCAGGGCGTGATTTCGATGCCGAGGGCCGTCTACTTCTCGCTACCGATATTGATCGGCCTGACCGTTTTCATGGCAGTTTCCGAAACGCCCGACATATTGAGAGATTGGACGATCAACCAAAATCCCGTCGTGCTCGATAGCGGCGATATCCGCGATGGAAAATGCTCGACCCGGAAGGGCTTCTTCACCAGTTGTTCCGCTCATCTCAATTATGCCTATAAAGGCCAGAACTACGACAAGGATGTCGAGATCATGTTCGTCGACATCCATGCCGGCGACTATGAAACGGACCTGGTGATCTCCGCGGATCATCCGGAATTGGCGACCCTCAGCCTTGGGCTTGAAAAGCTCTGGAACCGGATCATCACGCTTGCCGTATTCGTTGCCCTGCTCGGCGGCGCCTGTATCGCCATGATCTTCCAGCTCTTGCGCATCTGGCGAGTTCGCGGGCAGTTGCGCCAGCCCGCTCAATTGGTGCCGGTCCCGGTGGAAATCACCACGTTTCAGCGCAAAGGCAAGCGGTTGACGGTGACCTACGCGGATAAGGTCGCCAACAGATGGACCGGAAGAGCGGCCCATACGCGTTTTGAACCGGGAGAGCAGCCTCTGCTCGTCGGCGAAAAGGGCGGCAAAGCCGTGGGCCTGGCCGTCTGGCATGGGAAAGCGGCTCTCCCGGTGCTTCTCGATCAGCGACTGGAGCGAATTGACATGACGGCAGACGAGCGCGCCAGAACGCTCGCGCCACTGACAGCCGAACTGGGCAGCCATCCGCCGGAACTCGTCGCACGAGCGAAAAAGGGCCTGTCCGTCCTGGCGCGGCTCGCGAGGTTCTTCCTCGTCATACTCCTGATTATCGGCGGCCTTCTTGGCTACTGGCTCTGGTATGTGACCAGCGCCGGCTCGCAATTCACGTCGCCGGCCATGGATCTCAACAATATGATGCCTGCTCCCCTCAATCGCTGGGGCTGCGATCAGCTGAAGAAGCGTTTCGGCGATCAACGAGCCCCCTTCGGCTGCGTCGCATCGGACTATACCAGCTGGAAGTGAGGTTGGACTGATATAGATGGGCCTGGTCTGATGACCCGGTCTCCATCGACGGCGCCTTGGGCATTTCTCGATCGTTCCCGGCATGATTGGCGGTGCACCGCTTCCGCGCGGGAAGGGAACAATGATCGGCGAATGTCGTTTGACTTCCATTGTCGATCTTGAGCCTGGACGACTGGGAGCCCGCCTATGAGCCCGCGCGCGCAATGGAAAGGATATCTGAAATTCGGAGAGGTCAGCTGTGCCGTCGCCCTTTACACGGCGGTCTCGACCTCGGAGCGCATTTCCTTCCATACGCTGAACCGGGAAACCGGCAATCGTGTTAGGCGCGAGTTCATCGACAGCCAGACCGAAAAACCGGTACCGCGCGACGACCAGGTCAAGGGTTATGAGCTCAACAAGGACGATTACATCGTGCTGGAGCCGGAGGAAGTCGCTGCCGCCGTGCCGGAAAGCGACAAGGTCCTGCACGTAAAGGCTTTCCTGGCGTGCTCGGATATCGACGATGTTTATTTTGACCGGCCCTACTATCTCGCCCCTTCCTCTTCGGCCAGCGAGGAAGCCTTTGCGCTGATCCGCGAGGGCATGCGCAGGAAGAAAGTGGCCGCCATTGCGCAGGCCGTCCTGTTTCGCCGTTTGCGAACCCTCATGATCCGCCCGCACGGCAAGGGGCTGATCGCCACCACCTTGAACTTTGACTATGAGGTTCGGTCGGCAAAAGAGGCTTTCGAGGATGTGCCCGACATGAAGATCAAGGGCGAGATGCTCGAGCTTGCCAAGCATATCATTGCCACGAAGGAAGGCAGCTTCGACGCTGCGGAATTCGAGGATCGCTACGAAGCGGCACTGACGGAACTCGTCAAAGCCAAGGTCGAAGGCAGGGCGATCCCGAAACGCGAGCCGGCAAAAATCGCCAAGGTGACGGACCTCATGGAAGCTTTGCGCCAGAGCGCCGGCGCTGATGGTCGCGGCAAGGCAAGTGCGAAACGCGCCTCGCAAAAGGCCGGTTCTGCGTCTCGCAAGGCAGAGAAATCGCAAGCCGCATCCTCGTCCCGCTCGCAACGCAAGGCAGGCTGACGATGGTATTGGAAACCTATAACCGCAAACGTGATTTCACGAAGACGACCGAGCCGAAAGGGCGCGCAAACCAGGAAAAGCGGAGAGCCTCGGGAGACAGCTTCGTCATCCAGAAGCATGATGCCCGCCGGCTCCATTATGATTTCCGCCTCGAACTCGATGGCGTCCTGAAGAGCTGGGCCGTGACCAAGGGGCCAAGTCTCGTGCCGGGTGAGAAGCGCCTCGCCGTGCAGACCGAGGACCATCCGCTGGAATACGGCGATTTCGAGGGCACGATCCCGAAGGGCGAATATGGCGGAGGCACCGTCCTCGTCTGGGACAAGGGCTCCTGGACGCCGCTTGGCGACCCCCACAAGGGCCTGAACAAAGGACATCTCGAATTCGAGCTCCATGGAAAAAAACTTGGCGGCCGCTGGCACCTGATCCGTATGGCGGGAAAGCCGCGCGAAAAGCGGGAAAACTGGCTGCTGATCAAGGGGGAGGACGATGCGGCCCGCCCGGAAGGGGCACCCGACATTCTTGAAGAACGCCCGGAATCGGCCAAAACAGGGCGCGTCATCGATGACGTCGAAGGCGAGAAACCGGGCTGGTCCTCGAAGACCGGCAAGATCGATCGCAGCCGGGCGAATGGTGCCACCAGGGAAAAAACGCATAAAGCCGAACCGGAAGCGGATGCGAAGGCTATCGATCCATCATCCCTAAAGGGGGCCAGGAAGGCGCACCTGCCGACCTTCATTGAGCCGGCCCTGGCAACGCTCGTGGCAAAGCCACCCTCGGGCGCGCGCTGGCTGCACGAAATCAAGTTCGACGGCTATCGGCTAGAAGTCCGCATAGAGGCCGGGCGCATCAAGCTGCTCACCCGCAGCGGGCTCGACTGGACCGGAAAGTTCGGCAAGGAGATCATCGCCGCCTTCAAGGATCTGCCCGTCGGTACGGCGATCATCGATGGCGAACTGGTCGTCGAGCCGACGGCCGGCGCCTCGGACTTTTCAGCACTTCAGGCCGACCTCAGCGAAGGCCGCAGCGATCGTTTCGTCTTCTACGCCTTCGATCTCCTCCATCTCGATGGCTATGATCTTGTCTCCTGTCCTTTGGTCAGCCGAAAGGAGCTACTGCGGACGATCATTTCATCCGAGACAGGCATGCTTCGCTTCAGCAGCCATTTTGACGAGAACGGCGACCTGCTGCTAAGCCACGCCTGCCGGCTGAGCCTGGAAGGGATCGTCTCGAAAATCGCCAACGATCCCTATCGTCCCGGTCGCGGAAAGACCTGGGTCAAATCGAAATGTTCGTCGCGGCAGGAATTCGTCATCGGTGGCTGGGTTCCCTCCACGACATCGCGAAAGGCAATCGGCTCGCTGGTCCTTGGCATCTATGAGGACGGCAAGCTCGAACATGTCGGTCGCGTCGGCACAGGTTACACGCACATTGTTGCCGAGCAGCTTTTCAAAACGCTTGGTCGCCTGAAAGCGGAGCAAAATCCCTTTGCAACGAAGCTGACGGCCGAAGAAAATCGCGGCGTCCGCTTCGTGCGGCCCGAACTGGTGGCGGAGGTCGAGTTCCGTGCGTGGACGGCCGATGGCCACCTGCGTCACGCCTCCTTCCGTGGCTTGAGAGAGGATAAGAACCCGCTCGAGATCGTTCGGGAAACACCGAAAACCGCCACCGGCGCTTCAGCCGAAAAGCCCGCCCGCAGCAGCGTATCCTTGACGCATGGCGACCGCCTCTACTGGCCGGACGAGGGCGTGACCAAGGCAGGACTTGCGGATTATTACACGCAGGTTTGGCGCTACATGGGCCCCTACGTCGTCGGCCGGCCGCTCGCGCTCGTCCGCTGCCCGAACGGCATCGGCGGTCAGCACTTCTTCCAGAAGCATGCCTGGAAGGGCATGAACCGGAATATCGCCCTGGCGAAGGATCCGCAGGACGAAGAGCCCTATGTGAGCATCAACGATCTGAACGGCCTGATCGGCCTCGTGCAGGCGGCCGTTCTCGAAGTGCATCCCTGGGGATCGATGGTCGGCCAGTGGGAAAAGCCTGACATGATCATCATGGATCTCGATCCGGGGCCGGGCGTCGACTGGACCGAGGTCATCGCCGCCGCGGAAGAAACCGGCGAGCGCCTGAAACAGGCAGGTCTCGTTCCGTTTATCAAAACCTCGGGCGGCAAAGGGCTGCATATCGTCTGCCCGTTGGTCGCCAAGACTGAATGGCCTGCGGTCAAGGCTTTCACAAAGGGTATCGCCGATGCGATGGCGGCCGACAGTCCCGGACGCTATGTTTCGACGATCACCAAATCGAAACGACGCGGCAAGATCCTGATCGATTATCTCAGGAACCAGCGCGGTTCGACCGCCGTCGCGCCCTATTCCACCCGCGCTCGTCCCGGAGCCGCCGTCTCCATGCCGCTCTCCTGGGACGAGTTGAGCCCAGCCATCGGCCCGGACTATTTTACCGTGCTCAACGTGCCGACGCGGCTTGCCGCGCTCCGCTCGGATCCCTGGGCTGACTTCAGGGCAGCCGCGGAACCGTTGCGCCAATCGCGGGCAAAAAGCAAACCTGGCTCATAACCGGAGCGGCTCTCTGTTGTCTCGCAGCTTCGGACGAAAAACCGCTGCGCACTTTTTCTGGAATTGCTCCAAGCGGGCTATCGCTTCTTTGTGCCCTTCTCCTGCGAGAGGCTCTTTCGAAGCGCATCCATGATGCTGATGACATTGCTCGGTGGCTCTTCCTCCTCCACCTTCGCCTTGGCCGGGCGCTTTCGGCCCTTCTTCTTCGAGGCGATGATGTCGAGCAGCTTTTCCTGGACGGGGTCTGAAACCATGGCGGGATCCCATGGCATTGTTCGCTCTTCTATGAGCTCCTCAACCAGCCGCATCAGCTTGGTATCCACCGATTTCGATGCGATATCGCCGAAATAATCCCGTTCGTCGCGCACCTCGTCGCCAAAGCGCAAAGTCCAAAGCACGATCCCCTTGTCTCGAGGCTCCAGCATGACGGCGCGTTCGCGGCGATACATGACCAGCCGGGATATGCCGACCATCCGGCTTGCCGCCATCGCATCGCGGATGACGCAGTAAGCCTCCTCGCCGACGGGATCGTCAGGCGTCAGATAATGCGGAGTATCGAACCAAATCCATTCGATGCCGTCGCGCGGCACGAACATCTCGATATCGATCGTCCGCGTGCTTTCCAGAGCTACGGCGTCGAGCTCCTCATCCTCGAGCAAGACATAGTCATCCTCGCCGCGCTCATATCCCTTGACTTCATCGTCCTCGTCCACTGCCGTTCCGGTGACGGAATCCACATATCGGCTGACGATGCGATTGCCTGTCTTCCTGTTGAGCGTATGGAAGCGAACCTTCTCATTGTCGCTGGTTGCCGGCGCCATAGCGACCGGGCAGGTCACGAGCGACAGTTTGAGGTAGCCCTTCCAGAATGATCGTGGAGCCATGAATTTTTCCTCCGATACCGGAGAGGAACGGCCTTCGCCCTGCATGGTTCCGCTCGGCCTTCGCTCTCATCGCGCCTGGAAGGCAACTCGACCGGATGACGAGTTTGCCTGTAATCCAAGACCGCGGATCGCTTCAAACCGCGAGCGATGGCTTTGGCGGGAATTGCAACTCATGGATCATCGCTCTCAATGCATGCTACCGCCGCCCTCCTTCAGATCCACATTGCTGAGGATCAATGCCAGTGGAATGGCACAAAGCACGATCAGCATCAGCACATGGAACACGTCGATATAGGCGAGAAAACTCGCCTGCGTCTGCACCTGCTGCCCGATCCAGGCGGTCGCCTGTGCCCGCGCATCCGCCACCGTCGCGCCCTTCTCGGCAAAATAGCGCGACATGGTCTGCAGCGTCTCCTGATAGGCCGGTGAGGATGGCGTGACATGCTCCACAAGGCGGCTCTGATGCCATTGCTCGCGATGAGCAAGCACATTCGACGCGACGCACACGCCGATCGAACCGCCGATATTGCGGGCCGCATTGATCATGGCGGATGCCTGGTTGGTCTGCTCCGGCCTGAGGCCGTAATAGGAGGCTGAGGTGATCGGGATGAAGATCAGCGGCAGGCCAAGTCCGATATAGAGACGCGACCAGACGAAGAAACCGAAGTTCAGGCCGGGATAGAGCCGGGTCAATTGCCACATGGACACGGCAATGATCCCAGCACCGATGGCAATCAGATATTTCGGCTGAACCAGTGAATTCACCCGGCCGGCGACGAACATCATGACCATGGTCACAAGCCCGCCCGGCGACAGGGCGAGCCCAGCCCAGGTGGCCGTGTAGCGGTAATTCTGCTGCACGACTTCGGGAATGAACTGCGTCGTTGCGATCAGTATGGCGCCGGTTGCCATCATGACAATGAAGCAGGATCCGAATTGCCGGGTGCCAAGCAGCCAGCCATCGATGATCGGGTTGGCCTTGGTCAGAACCCATGGGATTGCGAGGAGAAATGCGAGAACGCATATGGCAACCATCACAATGATGAAGCCGGAGCCGAACCAGTCATCTGTCTGGCCCCGATCCAGCACAAGTTCCAGTGAGCCGAGAAAGGTCGCCACCAGCAGAAAGCCGACAAGATCGAAGCGAACGCCTTTACGGCGAAACTCCTCGCGCATGCGCTTTGTCTGAGGCGTCTCTTTCAACAGGACATAGACGAGGGCAAAGGCGAAGACGCCGACGGGGCCGTTGATGAGAAAACACCAGTGCCAGGAAAGATTGTCGGAGAGATAGCCGCCCAATGTCGGCCCGATGACCGGCGCCACGACCACGGCGACGCCGAAAAGAGCGAAGGCCTGTCCGCGCTTTGCCGGCGGAAAGGCATCCGCAAGGATCGCCTGCGAGGTCGGCACCATGCCGCCGCCGGCAAAGCCCTGGATCACGCGGAACATCAGCAATGTTTCCAGATTCCAGGAGAGGCCGCACAGGACGGAAGCGATCGTGAAGGTCGCCAGGCACAGGAGATAGAACCTGCGACGGCCGAACCGCTCGGCAAAATAGCTGCTGGCAACAAGCACGATCGCATTCGAGACGAGATAGGTCGTGACAACCCAGGATGCCTCGTCGGAACTGACGGCCAGACCGCCGGAAATATAGCGTAGCGCCACATTGGCGATCGTCGTGTCGAGCACCTCCATGAAGGTCGCGAGCGACACCACGATGGCAATCAGCCACGGATTCGTTGTATGCGCGGAAGACGCCCCTGCCCCGCCTGCCGTTGCGCTTGCGCCGCTCATCTCAGTTCCTCGGGCGCACTGTCACCGTCGGCACCACGGACATGCCGGGGCCGATGGCGACATCTGCGGGCCATTTGTCTACCACGATCTTGACCGGCACGCGCTGCGTGACCTTGACGTAGTTGCCGGTCGCATTTTCGGCCGGCAGCAGCGAGAAGGCCGTTCCGGAACCTGGCTGGACGGATGCGACCTTGCCGTGAAGCTTATGATCCGGATAAGCGTCGATCGTGAGTTCCACCGGCTGGCCCGGCCGCATGTCCGTCAGCTGCGTCTCCTTGAAGTTTGCCGTAATCCAGATTTCGTCGGGAACGAAGGTCGAGATCGCCTGCCCTGCGTCGATATATTGGCCCTTGGCGCCGGTGAGGCGCACAACGCGGCCCGGCTGGGCTGCGGTGATGGTCGTATAGCTCAGGTTCTGCTGCGCCTCTTCCGCCTGCGCTTCGGCCTGTTTCAGACTGGCGAGCGCGCTGGATTTCTGCGCTTCCGCGACAGTCTTGTTCTTCAATGCGGAGGTCACGTTCGCCTGCATCTGCGCAAGGCTTGCCTGATCCTGCTGCAAGGTCGAGGCCGCCTGCTGGACGGCCTGTACGCTGCCGGAGCCGCTCTTGACCAACTGTTGCTGACGAGCGGATTCCTGCTGCGCATATTGGAGGGCGGCGGCGGCGGAATTCTGCTGCGCTCTGGCGACGTCGACCGAAGCATTGGCCGCTTCGATCTGCGCGCCGGCGCTATCAACGGCCGCCTTGGCGACCTCCACCTGGCCATTCGCCTGATCGAGCGCGATCTGATAGTCGCGCGGCTCGATCCGCAAGATGACATCGCCGGCGGCGACGTGCTGGTTGTCTGTCACCGGAACTTCCGCGACATAACCGGAAACTTTGGCAGCCACGGAAAAACTGCGCGCGGCGACGAAAGCGTCATCCGTCGACTCGTAAGGATAGAAATAGATCTTCCAGCCGAACCATGCGCCAACGATCAGAGCCGCCAGCACTACAATGCCGGAGAGAATCCAGAAGGGATGGCGACGGACGAGTGAAGGCCGCTTTTCCACCGAGGAATCGGCCCGCCGGTCTGCATTTTCAACCGGCTGCTGTTTCCGCCGATCCGGCTTGGTTTCCATGATATCGGGTTGATTGTCAGCCATGACTTGACCTTTGCTTGTTGTCGTGCGGGGTTTCAGCTCCCGGTCAATCGGTTGAAATGATGGTCAATGCGGCAGAAAGCGTCGGATCTTTTTCAGATCCCGAACGAAGGCGAGCCGGCTCTTTTCCTTTTCATCCTGCTCCCTGATCCGCAAAAGTGCCGAAGGATGAATGGTCACGAGAACATCGGGCTTTCCCGCGGAATGCAGGATATGGCCACGGTCGCGCATGACCTTGACCTTCGAACCGAGCAGCGAGGATACCGCTGTCGCGCCGAGTGCGACGACCAGTTTGGGCTTCAGGAGTTCGAGCTCGGCCCCGAGCCACCAGGCGCAACGCTGCACCTCTCCGGCATTGGGCCTTGCATGCAGGCGCTTCTTCCCACGCATCTGATATTTGAAATGTTTGACGGCGTTGGTGACGTAACAGCGGTCCCGCTCCACGCCGGCCTCTTCGAGGCACTGGTCGAGAAGCCGGCCCGCAGGTCCGACGAAAGGCCGCGCGGCCAAATCCTCCTTGTCGCCGGGCTGTTCGCCCACAAGCACGATATCGGCCGTATCTGGCCCTTCGCCGAAGACGAGATGGGTGGCATTGCGGTAGAGATCGCATCGCGTGCACGAGCGAGCATCGTCGCGCAGTTCATCGAGGGTTTCTGCGTCCGCATGTTCATATGCCAGCGAAGGACCTGTACCGGTCAGAGGAAATCTATCGAGCATTGGGGGCTCGCTATGGTTCCAGACTCTACGACGATCAACTAATCGCCGTTCTCTTTGTTCCATGCTCGGATGCTGCCGGGAGGGGAACCCACCTCATTGCTGTTCGTTAGAATGATGAACCGTTGGAACGGAGGAAGGCGTCATGAACGGCAACGGCAAAATAGGTTCCTTTGCACTGAGCGCGTTCTTCAAGGACGAATATGATGCGGAGGCGGCAGCGCAGGCTCTCATGGACGCCGGCATACCCAAGGATGCAATCACCATGACGCCGGGCAATCGGCCGGATACGTCGCCGATCGATCATATGGGCTTTCTCGATGCGCTGACGGGAATCTTCTTTCACGAGGAACAGCGTGCGGCCTACGCGGCCGCTCTCGAACAGGGAGGAACGCTGGTCACCGTTCAGGAAATGAACGAGGCACAGCACAATATCGCTCTGCCGATCCTGGTCGAAAAGGGTCAGATCGATCTCAACGAACGAGACGGCGATAGCTGATCCATTCGCCTTGTCATGCCGGAACAACCGGTATCCGCTGCGGTTCGGAACCAGCGATGGAGCGTGGCCTGCCAAAGGAGGAAACCATGGCGGAAACGGAAATCCACGACATGTTTGTCATCGGTCTTCGAAATGCCCATGCGATGGAAAACGAAGCCCTGAGCATGATGAGGCCACAACTGCCGCGCATGGAACGCTATCCCGAAGTGGCAGCAAAGCTCGAACAGCATATCAGCGAGACCCAGGATCAGATCATCCGCCTTGAGCATATTCTTGAGGAACTGGATGAAAATTACCTGAGCGTCAACGACATGGTCCTTTCATTCAACGGCGCGACAGCCGTCATGAGCCATGCAGGCATGGGCGACGCGGTGTTGAAAGACGCCTTCGCCGACTTCGCATTCGAAAACTATGAGATTGCGGCATATAAATCGCTGCTGACGATCGCGGATGCCGGAAATTTCCGCGAAGCGAAGGATGCATTGCAGGCAAGCCTTGCCGAAGAACAATCGATGGCCAGATGGCTGGACGACAATCTGCCCTTGGTCACGCAGAAATTCCTGCTGATGTGGGAAGGCGATGGGCCTCTTGGGACGCAGAGGTAATCTCAGCTGATTTTACCTGGAGGAATCTACAATGCCTTGCCTATCAGCTCGACGGGCGGCCTGGCAGGTGCTCATCGCTCAGGATCTTCTGCGCATCCATAAACCCGTGCGCCCACTTGTCTCGGCGGTGGTCACCTTCCGGAAATGGGTTGTTGTCGCCGCTTACACCCTTTTGGAAGGCCTTCCTGCCGAGTTCATAAGCTTCCGTTTCGGAAATCGTGTCGTCGTTGCTCATGGCCGATATCCGCCTGTTGCCATCAACCGCGCATCAAGGCAGGCCATCACGAAGGCTGGTCTCGATGCCTCGACTGGAATCCGATGCGAAACGGCTGCGACGCAGCGCTCCCTTGCATGGGCGTAGGAGGAGCCTCTTTCATACGGCCATCGTCGTGCGAGGAAATGGATGGCGTCCTCCGGCCCCTGAACGGTCTGGCAACCCTGATCCCCGGCAGCAAGGCGAACCGGGGCGTTCCAAAGCATTTTAAATTCGACATCAATGACTTCGTGCATTCGATCCTCCCATGTCGCGGAGGTCCCTCTCCTCAATGAAAAACCGCAGACGCGGCCGTTTGTTCCTGAACCCCGCTGCGCTCCGCCATGCTTTCACAAAATTCTTTCGCTGTGGAATTGGAAACTTTTATCGGCCTAGAATGTTCTGGACGCCAGGTTCCCATGAGGTGAACGCCAGCCTTTGTCCCGCCTTGCGGTTCACTTTCAGTTCACGCGAAACCATCTATAAGCGATTAACTCACTCTGGATTGATGGATGGACAACTCGACGGCCCCCTATAGCCAGATGTTCCGGGGCAAACGGCTTCTGATCGTGGAGGACGGTTATTTCCTCGCCGACGAGGCACGGCAAAAATTGCAAGAGCTCGGCGCGATCATAGTCGGACCGGTCGATGACATCGAGCATGCCGCCGAACTGATTGAGGAGAGCGATGCAGATGCGGTAATCCTGGATTTGCATCTGGCTCCGGAGCGCGCCTTTTATCTGGTTGAACGGCTTGAAAGGCAGAGGCTTCCCTATGTCTTCGCCCTGGCTCGGGAACCGCCCGGCGCAACGGCGGATTTTGCCGGCTTTGTGCTGTGCGAGAAATCGGCTGCCATGGAGCACATTGCCAAGGCTCTGTTCAACAACCGAAAATCGGATATCTAGCGCTGTTTCCTGCTCGTGTGACGGAGATCCAATCCGTCAGCGCCTATCCTCGTCGAGGCGAGCGGCCAATTGCTGCCTTGCCCGATTGATCCTGCTTTTCACCGTGCCGATCGCGCAGCCGAATTTTTCTGCCGCGGCATCATAGGAACGGCCTTCTATGACGACATATTCAAGCACCGCCCGATAAGGCTCGGGCAGGTGATTGCAAGCTTCCTCCAGCTCCCTTGCCCGGATTGTCCATTCCTGCGACGGCAAGGCGATGCCATCACCAGAAACACATTTCTTGCTGCCCGGAGCCTCCCGCTTGGCAATGCGGAACTTCGTGCAAAACGTATTGCGCATGATCGTGAACAGCCACGATTTCAGTCGGGTGCCGCGATCGAATTGATTGAGATTGGCCAATGCCTTCGCCAGGGTCTCCTGAACAAGATCGTCGGCATCGTTGGTATTTCTGTGAAAGGTCCGCGCAAAGGCGCGAAGGGCTGGAATAAGTTCGACAATTTCGGTTTGCAGACCGGTTGTTCGGGACAGGTCGGTCACAACTTCCTCCTTGGCAGGTTCTAATAAGAGCGCTCCTCGCCCGCCTCGCATGCAGCACCCGATCTCGTTCAACGCCGGCCATGCGCGATGAGATCGGCATCCACGCGGGTGCCGGCCCAATCGCCATTGGTCTTGATTTGAGTAGTCTCCGCTTTCGCTATACCGCGATGCCTGTTCGGGATGCTTTGGATTGACTTTCGGACTTCAGACGCCGTTTACGTCTTGCGGGGAAACGGTTGTATTCCGAGCTTGTTCCATCCAATTCCAAAAAATCGCCTGCTGTCGCTGCGAAAGAAATCGGAAAAGCAGTGGGCCGATGCAGAAGGATTACCGCTCGATTGTCCCGTTTCGGCGAATCTTGCGTTGAAGAAGCATGATGCCATAGAGCAAGGCTTCCGCGGTCGGTGGACAGCCCGGCACGTAGATATCGATGGGAACGACCCGGTCGCATCCGCGCACGACCGAGTAGGAATAGTGATAATAGCCGCCGCCATTGGCGCAGGAACCCATCGAGATGACATAGCGCGGCTCTGGCATCTGGTCGTAGACCTTGCGAAGCGCCGGCGCCATCTTGTTGCAAAGCGTACCCGCGACAATCATTAGATCCGACTGCCTCGGGCTAGCCCTTGGCGCCGCGCCAAAGCGTTCGACATCATAGCGCGGCATCGACATCTGCATCATTTCGATCGCGCAGCAGGCGAGCCCGAACGTCATCCACATCAGCGATCCCGTGCGCGCCCAGGTGACGAACTCGTCCGTGCTGGTGACCAGAAAGCCCTTGTCGGCAAGCTCGCTGTTGATCGTCCCCAGAAATGGATCGCCGCCTGGAGCCTCGCCGGGGTACTGAAAGTCGCTGATCACAGGCCGATTCTTGAAGGAAGACATGGGTCCGTTCTCTCTGGAAAAGACGCCTACAACTTTCGCAAGCTCGATTTGTTCCGTGAAGGAAGCGTCTTCAAAAGCATGATCCTGCCAAGAGCAAAAATGCAGAAAACTGGAAACAACCACTCTGCTGTTGAGTTTGAAGGCGGCAAACAGAAGAGAGGAATGATCCTATGTTGATGAAAATGATCGCAGTCGGCGCCTTGTCGATCGGCATGGCCACAGCTGTCATGGCGCAGCAGTCCGGCTCTGGCGGCACTGGCGCCGGTGGATCCGGCAGCGGCAACGGCGCCGCGACAGGCACGCAAAATAACGGCACTTCCGACGGAAACGGAGGCACCACCGGCACCGGTGCGACCGGTACTCCCAATTCCAACGGTCAGTCGCAGGACTGCAATGCCATGAAAACAGGCAAGAACACGACACAAGGCAACGACACGCAAAATAGTCAATCGAACGACAGCGCGACGAGCAGGAATTGTCCTCAATGACGAAAACTCGGGAAAATGCGGGACCGTTTCGTGTTTCGCGGGCCATCCGGCGTCGCCATAGGCTTTCCATATATCGACTGCATCGGATGCGATGTGGATGGCCGGCGATACAGGCCGCAATCGAGGAGCAGATGCCATGAGAAACCCAGCATCGATGAAAAACCCAGACTCCGTGAGAAACGGTGCTCAGGAACTTGCGAAGGAATATCTGCGGCTCGGCGGACGCAGGCTTCTGGTCATGGATGATAATATTCTGTCGACCAACAGCTGGGAAGCGGACCCTCCCGAAGCCGAGACATTCTGGAAACGGGAGATCGAGACACTCGAACCGCGGCAACGCAGCGAGGTCATGTCGTTTCTCCCTTCCATCAATGCCACCTAGTGGGGGCACCGGCTTTGCCGAAGTCATCCCGAAGCAAGCGGCTCCAGACATGGCCATGAATTGATGACAAAGACAGGTACGATCCGTATCGGTATTTCAGGCTGGACCTACGCCCCCTGGCGCGGCGTTTTCTATCCGGAAGGCACGACACAGAAGCGCGAGCTGGCCTATGCCTCCCGGCAGTTTCCTTCCATTGAGATCAATGGCACATTCTACGGATTGCAACGTCCCGAGGCTTTTGCGAAATGGCGGGACGAGACGCCCGATGGCTTCGTCTTTGCCATCAAGGGCTCCCGCTACATAACCCATATGCGCAGGCTGCGCGATGTCGAGACGCCGCTCGCCAATTTCATGGCCTCGGGTTTGCTGCGCCTTGGACCGAAGCTTGGCCCTATCCTCTGGCAGTTTCCGCCGCGGCTACAGTTCGACGCCGAACTCTTTTCCACCTTCATGTCAATGCTGCCAAAGGACACCCATGCCGCGGTCAAACTTGCGAGGCGACGCGATGCATGGATGGAAGGGCGCGACTGGCTGGAGACCGACGAAAACAGGCCACTGCGCCATGCGTTCGAGATTCGCAACGAAAGCTTCGCGCAAGCCGATTTCATCCGGCTGCTGAGGGAACACAAGATGGGACTGGTTTGCGCCGACACGGTCGAATGGCCGTTGCTGATGGATATCACGGCCGATTTTGTCTATTGCCGTCTCCATGGCTCGGAAGAGCTCTATGTCAGCGGCTACGACGACAAGGCTCTCGATAAGTGGGCAAAACGAATCAGCGCCTGGGCGCACGGTCGCGAGCCCGCCGACGCCAATCGCGTGTTGAAGCCGCTGACATCGTCCGCGAGAGGTCGCGACGTCTATGTCTATTTCGATAATGACGTGAAAGTCAGGGCACCGGTCGATGCCCGACGACTGGCCGAGCGGCTCGGGCTTGCCTCACCAGTCGAAGCCATGCCGCCCCTTGAGAGGAAGCGGCCGCGCAAGACGGCGGTTACAGAAGAGGCCCGCCAGCATTGGCCGGGCCGATGACGCTCTCTTCACCGGAAAAAGGCGCCGGCCCGGTTCAGATCACTCCAGCCGGCCCCATGCCGGGTCCCACTGCACACCCTCGGACAGCTCCACATAGATCGGCCTGAGTGTCTCGCCGATCATCTTGTTGCGTGCCGCTATGAAAGCGTCATTAGGCTCCATTTCCTCACCGGGGAAAACGACATCATCTTCGCCAGGCGGTGTTTCCCTGCGCAGGAAGCCCCTGATCTGATCGCCGGAATGATAGAATTTGACGATAATGGAGCCCGGCGGAACCTCGTTCTTGCGATATCGGCGGTAGGTTTCCATCTTGCACCTCCTCATATCGGCGGGCATTCGCCGAATGATTATCGAATTGACCATGATCCGAACCGCCCTGCCTCGGCTTGGTTCCTCAAGCATTTGCCCGATCGGCTCTGCGACCACATGGCCGGTTGTTTCCGGGCCCGAATGCCCTAACTAGCGGTAGTCGACACCCTTCATCCGAGGCTGACATGACCGACGATGTCTTGCTGACATTCAATGCCGGGTCCTCGACTTTGAAAATCGGGGTCTTCGAGCTTGCGGGCACGCAGGCGCGCAATGTCGGCCGCGGAAAGATCGACTTCGATCAAGCTCCGCTGATGCTTCGCTACTCCATCGGAGACGATAAATACGAGAGGTCGGTCAAGGGCGACAACGATGCAAATTTCGTCTCCGTCGTCGCCGAAACCCTGGACCATATGCTCGCACATCTTCCGGGCAGGCTGCGCGCGGTCGCCCATCGCGTCGTCCATGGCGGCCTGATGTTTCGAGAGGCGACGCTGCTCGACGATGCCGCGATCGGCCGGATCGAGAAGCTCATACCTCTCGCCCCCCTGCATCAGCCGCAGGCGCTCCGTGTCATCCAGTCTATCGAAAAGCTTCGACCCGAGGTTCGGCAAGCCGCTTCGTTCGATACGGCCTTCCATTCGTCGCAATCAGGCCTTGTCAGCAGGTTGGCAATCCCGCGCGGCATGCATGATGACGGCGTGCGCCGCTACGGCTTTCACGGCCTTTCCTACAAATACATCGCCTGGCAGCTTAACAAGATCGCGCCGGCAAGCGCCGGGGGCAAAGTCATCGCATGCCATCTCGGCAGCGGCGCCAGCCTGTGCGCAATGGAAAATGGCATCAGCCGCGACACCAGCATGGGGTTTTCGGCCCTGGACGGGATCCCGATGGCGACACGTCCCGGCTGGCTCGACCCGGGCGCCCTACTCTATCTGATGAGGAGCGGGATGCGGGAGCCGGAACGGATCGAAGACTTTCTCTACCATGAATGCGGTCTGCTCGGCGTTTCCGGCATCAGCGGCGACACCCGCGTCCTGCTCGAAGACAAGCGGCCGGAGGCGGCTGAAGCCATAGATCTCTTCTGCCTGCGCATATCGGGCGAAGTCGGCCGGATGTGCGCGACGATCGGAGGCCTCGACGCTCTGGTCTTCACCGCCGGCATCGGCGAAAACCAGCCGCAGATCAGAGCCCGCGTCGCACGGAAGTTGCAATGGTTGGGTATCGAGATCGATGACGATGCAAACCGGCGCAACTCGACCTCGATCAGTGCAGGTTCCAGCCAAGTGAAGCTATTCGTGATCCCGACCGATGAGGAACAGGTGATCGCCGACGAGGCCGTGGCCCTTATCACATGACGAAAACGAGGAGACGGAAATGAATGCAGTTACCACGCCGCTCTCACCCGAAGAACTCTCTCTGATCGACCGCTACTGGCGGGCTGCCAACTACCTTTCCGTCGGCCAAATCTACCTGATGGACAATCCGCTGCTGCGCGAGCAGCTGAGGCCCGCGCACATCAAGCCGCGACTGCTCGGCCACTGGGGCACGACGCCTGGTCTGAATTTCATCTATGCCCATCTGAACCGTGTCATCAAGGCACGCGATCTCGACATCATCTACATATGCGGACCGGGTCACGGTTGTCCCGGCATGGTCGCCAATACCTACCTCGAGGGCACCTACAGCGAGATATATCCGGATATCGCCGAGACTGCGGACGGGATGCAGAAGCTGTTCAAGCAATTTTCCTTCCCCGGCGGCATTCCAAGCCATGCGGCACCCGAGACGCCGGGCTCCATCCATGAAGGCGGCGAGCTCGGCTATGCGCTCGTCCATGCCTTCGGCGCGGCTTTCGACAACCCCGACCTCGTCGTCGCATGTGTCGTCGGCGATGGCGAAGCCGAAACCGGGCCGCTGGCGGCAAGCTGGCATTCCAACAAATTCCTCAATCCGGCGCGCGATGGCGCGGTGCTGCCCATCCTCCATCTCAACGGCTACAAGATCGCCAATCCGACGATCCTCGGCCGGGCAGGCGACGACGATCTTAAAAACCTGTTCTCCGGTTACGGCTACGAGCCGTTTTTCGTCGAGGGGCACGAGCCCGCCGCGATGCATCAGGCGATGGCCGCAACATTCGATCAGACGTTCGACCGCATTCGCAGCATACAGAGAAACGCACGCGAAAAGACTTCGCCCGAAGGAATGCCCCGCTGGCCGATGATCGTGCTGCGCAGCCCGAAAGGCTGGACGGGACCCAGGCAAGTGGACGGCAAGAAGGTTGAAGGTTTCTGGCGGGCGCACCAGGTGCCCGTCGCCAATTGCCGCGGTGATGAGGCTCATCGCAAGATCCTTGAAGACTGGATGCGCGGCTATGATCCCGACGATCTTTTCGACCGCGATGGGCGGCTGAAGGCCGAGCTGCGGGCGCAGGCACCCAAAGGCGAAAGACGAATGGGTGCCAACCCCCATGCCAATGGCGGCCTGCTTCGCAAAGAGCTCCTGGTTCCCTCCATCGAGGACTACGCTGTCGAGATCGGCGAGCGCGGCAGCAAGCAGGTGCAATCGACGGAGATACTCGGCCACTATCTGCGCGACACGCTGAAGCTCAATGACATCAGGCAGAATTTTCGCATCTTCGGCCCTGACGAGACGGAATCGAACCGCCTCGGCAGCGTCTTCGAAGCGACCGATCGTGTCTGGATGGAGGCAATCGAAGACTATGACGTCCATCTAGCGCCGCAGGGCCGGGTGATGGAAGTCCTGAGCGAACATCTTTGCCAAGGTTGGCTGGAAGGATATCTGCTCACGGGCCGGCACGGGCTTTTTTCTTGCTACGAGGCCTTCATCCATATCGTCGATTCCATGTTCAACCAGCATGCCAAGTGGCTGAAGGTCTCGCGCGAGCTGCCGTGGCGCAAGCCGATCTCATCGCTGAACTACCTGCTGACGTCGCATGTCTGGCGGCAGGATCACAACGGCTTTTCGCATCAGGATCCCGGCTTCGTCGATCTCGTCGCCAACAAGAAGGCCGATGTGGTGCGCATCTACCTGCCACCGGATGCCAATACGCTGCTGTGGGTCGCTGATCATTGCCTGAGGACTTATGACAGGATCAACGTCATCGTCGCCGGCAAGCAGCCTGAATCGCAGTGGCTCGGCATGGACGAGGCGATCGCCCATTGTAAGGCCGGCGTCGGCATCTGGGATTGGGCAAGCTACGAGGAGAATACGATCGCTCCCGACCTCATCATGGCCTGTGCCGGCGATGTGCCGACCATGGAGACGCTTGCCGCCGTCATGCTATTGCATGAGGCGATCCCGGACTTGAAGATCCGAACGGTCAACGTGGTCGATCTCCTGGCCCTTCAGGATCCGGAGCAGCATCCGCACGGTCTCGAGCATCAGGCATTCGACCGGATCTTCACCACGGACAAACCGGTGATCTTCGCCTATCACGGCTATCCCTATCTGATCCACCGGCTGACCTACAGACGAACCAATCACGACAACATCCATGTGCGCGGGTTCATCGAGGAAGGCACGACGACCACGCCCTTCGACATGACGGTGCTGAACGAGCTGGATCGCTATCATCTCGCGCTGGAGGCGATCAACCGCGTGCCGGGTTTGGCCGAAAAAGTTCCGGATGCCGTG
The DNA here is from genome assembly GCF_003287875.1 of Martinezella tropici. Taxonomy (GTDB): domain Bacteria; phylum Pseudomonadota; class Alphaproteobacteria; order Rhizobiales; family Rhizobiaceae; genus Rhizobium; species Rhizobium tropici_C. The sequence goes on along the minus strand of NZ_QMKK01000054.1, from coordinate 295,886 downwards.
GATGGCCTGAGAGCAAAGCTCGTCAAGCACCATGACTATGTCCGGCGTCACGGCGAGGATATGCCGGAAGTTCGCGACTGGCGGTGGAAGCGGTGAGGCTGGAACGGCTCAGCCCTTCACCACCGCACCGTTAGGATTTGGCCGCGTGCGCCGGTTTTCCCTTTCGCTTGGTCGATGCCATGTCGTGAAGCTCCTTTTCGCTCATGGAGTCGACCATGCTCTTCGATGCGCCCTTCAGCTCACTCTTCTTCCTCTCGCCGCGCTTGGCGGCGAGCGCCGCGCCGGCGGCCATTTGCTGCGATTTCGACTTTGCGGGCATGATGAGCCCTCCTCTAACTTGTTTGCGATCTCGTTTGCCTATCCGGCAAAGCGTACCAGCAGAATGAGCAATACCGCCGCGGCAAGCCCACCGATGAATATCACGCGCTGCCAACGCCGTTTCAGGATGATCTCGCCTTGGCGAACATCCTCGGCCGCGAAGCTGCGCGGCTCGTCCCTGTCTGAATCGCCCTGATCTTTTCCGTTCATTGCAACCATCCGGAGGCCGGATTTCGGCGACCATTCGTGCCAGGAGCAGCCGACGCCGCGGCGCCGGTCGCAGAAGGCTGACAGAGCATAAGCCTAGGATTGATAGGTGCCGATGATGCTTGCCTCTGCCAGCGTGTGTTTCTTCACTTTCTGCCACATTGCCTCCGCCCCGACGGCATCCGGAAGGGTAACCCTCGGCACGTCAAGCGCAGCGAGCCGAAAGATATAACGATGAGGGGGATCGCCGCGTGGCGGCCGCGGACCGTCGTAACGGGCATTGCCGAAATCGTTTTTGTAAAAGCGGAGCGCCTGTTCCTGCGTCGTGTCGACGCTTTCGGCCAGCCCAGTCCATTCCGCCGGAATGTTGGCAATGCCGCAATGGCAAAACGTACCACTCGGTGCATCGGGATCCTCGACGATCAGGGCAAAGCTCTGGGTTTTATCGGGAGCACCGCCCCAAGAGAGCGGGGGGAATAAATTCTCGCCTTCCATCGCGTATTTGCTCGGTATCGGCTCGTCTTCAGCGAAGGCCTTGCTGATCAACGTCAAAGCCATCAGGCTCCTCCTTTCTGTCGCGGATTCATGCTTTTGTGAAGTTCTCAACATAAGGTGCAACCCGTCAGCACCATTATTGTTCCCGGCGCGGAACATTCATGCACAAGCGCAGTTCTATGCATCCAAAAATGGAGGAGAACAAATGACGGATGAGCGGTTCGAATGGATCAGCAAACGGGCCTATGCCATTTGGGAGGCTGCGGGGCGCCCCTGGGGATGCAGCCATCTCCACTGGGAGCAAGCGGCTGCGGAGCGCGAGATCATGGAGCGAACACGAGCATCCGTTGACGGCGAAGACGTGCTGATAAGGCTTCGGCGGAAAGTTGCGCCGCCCGAAGCCGAAAATGATGACTCTCCAAAGGACCGTAACGTCGGATAGTGTCAATACGCAGGAAATTCTCGCAGAGACAATTCCCGGGCGTACATAGCCCGGCCGAATTTTGGTGGGCGAACGGCCTGCTACGGAGCGCAATCATGGCTTCGCCGTACGTTTCTTCCTAATTCTGAGTTCCGTCTCGGTTTGGCTGGGCCGGCGTGCTCTTGGTGCCCTGCTGATTGTTTTCCGACCGGTCGGTCGGTGCGGGCTGGGCAGCTTGTCCGGCGGGCGGAGTATTGTCGATCGTGCCGCCCTGCGGCTGTCCGCCGGAGGAGCTTATGGGCGGCGCCGGGTTTTCCGATTTATTCGGCTCGATGTAACGGCCCCATAGTTCGACGCCGGCCCACACGATTGCGGCCAAAACCAGCCCCGTGACCAACACGGCGAAAAGATGCACGCCGCGCACGCCCTGACGAGCCTCGGTCGCAGAAAGCGGCTTTTTGGGTTCCTGGGGTGCCATTGCAGGCCTCCGTAAGTTGCAAATGCCATAGCGGCCTAACCTCAGCGCTGCGAGATGGTTCCATCGCGCGACGCCGCATCCCGTCGGCGTCGGCCGGAACAATGCGCATAGCCGGACGTTAGCCCTGTGAGGCTGCAGATCGTGCCAAGCGGACACGATGGTGCTGAAGAATATGGAGATTTTTCCGCTTTCTCTCCATAGCCAACGAAATGGCAGGCGAGCTTCCCACCCATCCGATCCGCAGCCTTCCCGGCATCTGGGATGCCGAAGACTGATGGATCTCTCAAGCCGACTGGTTCCGATCGCAGCGGACAACGACCCCAATCGGAAACGTTTTTCGCCACGAGAACTTCATACCGTCATCGAGGTGAACAATGACAAAGAATATCACCAACGCAATGTCGTCGACGGCTGCATCATCGACTTCGGCACAATCGTTGCAACGCAGCTTCGATTGGCCGCGCCATTTGAATGGCTGGACCTTGCCGAGATGCCGCGGCATTCTGCTGGCGGTGATAGCGGTCGCTATTTCCTCGACCTTCGCATTCGCACAACAGACGCCGAACGACGACCGGTGCAAGGCTATGGACACCAATCGACAGACGGAAAACCAGCAGCCAGGCGACGGCCAGGCAACTCCGGCACCGGACAGCGATCCAAGTCGGACGTTGGCGGACTGCGGCGGCGTTCTCAAGCCGCCATCCGTCGGCGATAGTCAAATGGAAAAGCCTGCACCAAAGGTCGGCAATACTCCCATCATCAAGCCGGGTGATCCGAAAAATGGGCAGCAAAACAGTCAACAGCCCAGCAAATAAGGACCCAGCAAATGAGGATGCCTTACGGCTTCGGTTCCGGCTGCTCGATTGGCCCATTGGTCACCGTTGTGTCCCGGCTGTCGCCGGCGGTAAATGGCTTGATGACGAGAATGGCCAGTACCGATGCGATCATCAGACCAAAGACCACGAGCAACAACATGCGCATCTCGGCGTGTCCATCTATCGCGTCTTGCTGATAGCAAGATTGCTGTCGTGCCCGACGATGCCGCCCGCCTGTCGGGAGATCGCTTCCGCGCGCTGCTTGGCTTCGTGATTTTCGACGGATCCTTCGATGATCACTCGTCCGCGGCTTACGGTGACGAAAATGCCCGCGGTATCGAGCAGCCCATCCGCTTTCAGCCTGCTTTCGATTTCCGCGCGAATTTCGGCATCGGCCCTTTCTTGTTTCCACGCTGAAGATGCACCCTCCTCAGCCGCCGGCGCCAAATCATCAAGCTGCTGCGATTGAAGGCCGGACTGCACCTCGGAGATCCTGAAGAAAACCTCATCCACCTCCTGTTTGCGACGCCGATCGCATTCGGCCGAATCCTCGCAGCGAGCATCGTCCGTACCCGGTTGCGGCGGAATATCCTGCGCCGATGCTCCTGCTGCGGCAGCCTGCGTGACATCTCCTGAGCCGCCGGCCGCCTGGTCGAGCGCTTGCAGGGTGCGAATATCGGCGCGATCCGGAGGATCCCTTGCCGTCTTTGTATTCTTGATCTCGGTCATTGTTTTCTCCCGTGTTGATAGGGAAAAACATTTGTCGCCTGCGAATGTTCCGTCTTGATCGCCGATGGTCATGTGCCCGTCGTGAGCATCTCGAAGGATACGATCTTGTGATACTCCCGGAGAGACGCAAGCAGTTGCGCGCCGCCGGCATCCAAGCCCGCCTGCCTCCATCGCACCTCGTAGGAAATATGCGCGGTCGCCTCCGTCGGTCCCATCGTCTCGGCGAGAAAGGCGAAGGCATATCCGCGCGGCTCCAGCGCCGTTTGCATGCCGGCGACCGTAACGCCGGCATCCCGCGGGAGCTCGATCACGAACCGCGCCTTCTGCCGGCGCGGTATCAGCTTGTCGAACCGTTTAAAGGGCGACAGCACGATAAAGGCGATGACCGCGCCGGCCGAACCGACGATCAATTGTCCGCCGCCGATACACAGGCCGATCGCGGTCATGATCCAAAGGGTCGCCGCCGTCGTCACGCCGGTCACCAGATCCCCGCGCTTGAGGATGGCGCCGCCGCCGATAAAACCGACCCCGGTCAGTACGCCGAGGGGAAAGCGCAGCACGTCCATCGAGGCGAATGACTGCGGTGTCTTGCCCAGTGTCGACAGCAGAAGATTGGCCTGGATCATTGTGAGGCAAGCTGCCAAGCCCACCAGAATCGTCGTACGGAATCCCGCCGCATGGCCACCAGCCTCCCGGTTTATGCCGACCAAGGCACCCGCTGCCGTCACCAATGCGAGCCGAACGACGATATCGAGCCAGTTCGGATCGAGGGGCATATCATCCATCAGATTCGGCACGTTATTCTCCGACAGAAGGCCTCTTGGGACAATTCTTCATTGAGAACAGCGCTGCGGGCTTTTCGTTCCGCTGCATCCCTCTTCCAAGGACGGCGACCTTCGATCGTGAACCTGCAACAATGCGGGATCGGGAGAACGATCGTCGTGCCTCCGCCCTTGCGGCTGTCGACCGTGGCGTGGCCGCCATGCGCCTCGGCCATGGCCTTGACGACGGCAAAGGCCGGATCCCCGCGTCGTCTCGTCTCCCATGCGGATGAGGCCACAAAAGCGATCCCAAAAAGTTCTGCCACCTTCGCCTAACTCGGCGAGGCGTCTGGCCCGCTGGCGGCTCTTTGAACCAAGCGGGCAACCACTTCGGTGCGGTTCTGCGCCTGCAACTTACGCATGATATGTTGCAGATGCATCTTCACGGTATGCCCCGACAAATTGAGTTTTCCTGCAATGACCTTATTTGAGCAGCCGCATTGCAGCTCCGCGAGGACATCCGCCTCCCGGGGAGTGAAATCGGCGATCGCCAAATATTGCGTCCTATCATCCAAGCTTTTTTCGGCCTCGTTTCTGACCGGAATATGCTCGTTTGAGCCGTTTGCAACAGCTCCCAATAGCTGTGGGCAGAATGTTCCTCCCGCCAGAACGAGACGGAGGCCGGCAAGGGCGATATCAATGGGAAGTGACGTCGAGAAAAAGCCGCGAATGCCCATCTCGAGTGCCTGACGGACTATGCTGACGTCATCTGTGCCCAAGAGCAAGGTGACAGGAGCCTCAGGAAAACGTGCAGCAATTGCCGCGAGATCGTCACGCAGGCTTGTGCTCTCAACACCTCTGCCGGCCAGATCGAGTGCAATCAGACGCACCTCCGCTCCAAGGGCTCTATCGAGACTCTCGGTGGAGATCATATCGATAAAATTCCAACCGGCGAATTCATGCTCAAGAAGCTTGACCACAGTCGTTCGCGCCAGTGTGGAATGCTGAATTACGACAATAGTTGGTGCACTGCGCCGCATCTGGCGCCTAGTTTTAGTACTGTTGGACACCTGCGTGCTCCCCGGAATATTTGCAGACCAACAGGAACACACATTATTGCTGCACTCACTTCATGTCATGACAGAAAAAAGAGGTATTCTCGATATCAATAGTCTTATCTCTCATGAGAATTCTCATAGTCTCAGAGACTCTGGCGAGTGACAACCAGAGCCTGTAAAACATGTTGAAACACCTATTTATGAGGACATGCAGAATCGACCTGTCGCTGTAGAAAATACATGCTTTCGCGGAATTCGCGTGCCACAAGAAGGTCAATAGAGCTTTCAAACACACTGAAAAGACAATCGATCTGTTACACGTGCATACAGGAAATGTCGTTGGATAGAAGAAGCTATCGATCAACTTGCACTTGATCCCGCATCTCAACTCAAGGCAGCAGCAATCGACGACCAATGCGGACAAGGCATGGTCGATTGTTGGTACCTCAGTGAAATGTGTTCCGCGGCATGTCGGCCCACGAGGCGAAAGCCCGAGCGCCCGAGACGATCCGGCATGCGGCTGGAAAAATGGCAGGAAGAACGGATTTTGCGCAGTTGAGCTCGCGCAATGCAAATGGGATTCTATCCGCTAGGTATGGATGAAGCTCAGAATGTCGTCCACGAGAGCCGAGTGGGCGTCCGTGAGGTTGCCGCCCCCGCCGTGGCCACCGATGCCGGCCAGCTGAAGCGCATGCTGATCATAGAGAACATGATCGATCTGTTGGGCGTCCGCCGTCCCGCCGGCGGGAACGGCGATGTTGATAGGATGGAAATAAGCGAGATTGACGTCTACCATGCTGCCGGTTGACGATCCGATCCCGCCACCGCCGCCCTCATGACTGCCGGTAAAGATCGTCCCCGACGACATGTTGAAGCCACCGCCGTCGCCACCGATGCCTGCAATCTGCACGGTGCCCTGATCAAAAATTGCATTGTTTGTCTGATGAGCCTCCGCCGAGCCGCCTGCCGCGCCCACGGCGATGTTGATCGGTGAAAAAATAGCCACGCTGACGTCGACCATGCTGCCGACGAAAAATCCATTGCCGCCGTGGCCGGCATAATTGTCGCCGGTAAATGTAAGTGCAGTTCCCGGGCTCATCGATGCATCATGGCTTGCGACATTATGGTCCCCTCCCGAGCCGCCAACGCCACCAATCTGGGTTGCACCCTGCAGGAACAGGGCATTGTTCGATTGATCGGCGTGAGCCACCGCGCCAGGGCCTGCCGCAACGGCAGCATTTACGGGGGCAAACAGTGCGACGTCGGTGCTTACGAGGCCGCCATAGAAGAGACCATTGCCCCCGGTGCCCGCATGACTGACGCCCCCGCCGCCGATGGCAACATTGCCGCTTCCGCCATTCCCGCCTATCCCAGCCATTTCGGTGGGATGCTGATTGATGAGCGCATCGTTGCCCTGGAAGGCGTCGGCAGCCGAATGAGGTCCTGCAATAGCGGCATTGGAGGGCATGAAGACGGCCAAAGCGTTGCTGTCGATCACGCCTACGCTTATCCCGTCACCACCGCTGCCGGCAGAATTGTAGCTCGGACCAGAAGCGACATCCAATGGAAGCCAGGTCGGCACCAGCGCCAGATGTCCCGCAGCCGAATTGGGGGCGAGGTTTTGATCGGTGCCTGTTTTGGGCAAGTCTTCCGATAAGGGACGAACTTCCGTCATTACCGTCTCCATTGCGCGATCAACCGCACGTTCCAAGCGAGCAGCATATGCCGCCTGAATTGTTCAGGGCATTGTGCATCTGAAGGTGAAAAAAACAGAGCCTGCAATTCGTCTACATCCAGTCGGCTAGTTCCGTAGCCATTTGGCTGTCATGGATGCGGCACCCGTTATGCGCGCTTAAAAGCGCCAGATCCACCCCCTGGTTTACAGGTTCGGCGTCGCACAAGCCATCTTTCGCGGCGGAAAACACTCGTTTTCAACCTTCGAACAGGATCTCCTCGCCAAGCGCAGCCTGATCGGACCCCCGGAATTCAGCCGTTTTGCCGGATAGCCTTTGATTTGAAGAACGGCGTCGCTTCGACCGGATCGCAGATATCATCATGATCGTGCCCCCCAGAGCCAAATCCATAACGACTAACCCGGAATATCGCTCTGTCACCTCCAACCATACGCCCGAAGGAACGTCGCCGATTAGCTAGATAGCTCACAGATCAAATCGCGGGTAATATTTACCTGCGGTTGTATTGGCTGGCGATGAGATGCTGGATACCCACGCCGTAGAACAAACTCGGACGAAACGAAGTAGAAGGAGGGACATCAATGCCTATTCCACAAATGTCTGACACGATTCAACTCAATGATCCAAATGCGGGCGATGCCAATGCCGGTAATGGCGGTGATGGCTACAGCCATGGGAATATCGACTACAACCCGGTTGCGTATGTCGCCAATGTGCAAACAGTCGATGGAGCATCGACCGATTTGCACAACGGCGATCATGTTTGGCAGACGGCCGATTGGACCGCCGGCGGTGGCGGAAGCGGTGGCTTTACTCAGGCCCAGAACGGCTTCCTGGCGGCGGTTACGAACACTGGCGCCGGCGGCGCGGGGGGAGATTCTCACTCCGACGGCAGTCAAGGAAGCTCGAGTGGTGGCGACGTCGCTGCGGTGAGCGCCGCGACGACCGGGACCCAGTATACGCAGCTTCTGGCTGATCAGCATGCTACCATCCTCGCAGGCGTCGGCGGCAATGGTGGTAACGGAAACATCGCTCGAGGCGGAGATATCTCGTCAGCGTTGGTTCACACCGATCCAGAAACGACGACGGTGAACAATGCTCTCGATCATTTCGTAAACGACTTCGGTCATATCGATCTCAGCCATCTGGGCTCCTGAAACTCAGATCCTGAAGGTCGCCGGCTTCGGTCGGCGACCCTCACAGGTTGCAAAATCAGCCAGCAGCCTCTTCTTGTCGGCATCAAGCGCAGCGAGATCTGATAATGGCAACGCTTTCTGCAAAGCTATCGCGCCCACAGACACAGCTCGTTGTTGCGCTCCGGGCTTGTGCCGGAGCCTTCGGATTGGTTTTCCTCTATAGCTGCGGCTACAATCTCTTCCTTCTGGCGCCTTCGATCTATCTACTCCAGATCTATGACAGGGTCCTGTCGAGCCGAAGCGCCGACACGCTTCTGATGCTGACGATGATCATCGCCGTTGCCGTGCTGGTCGGATCAACGCTGGATATCGTTCGTAGGGCAGCTCTTTCGCGCATCGGCAGCTGGCTGGATCACAGGTTACGGCCGATGGTGCTCACCGCATCATTCGAATATGCCGCTCGCGCCAATGCGGGAGCCGCCACGGAATGCTACAGGGACCTCGCCGCACTACGCCAGTTCCTCGATTCACCGGCCAGTTCCCTTTTTTTCGACGTTCCCTGGGCGCCAATTTTCCTGCTCCTGCTCTTTCTTGTTCATCCGCTGCTTGGGACCATCGGTCTTTTGAGCGCGGTTGCGCTTCTGCTGTTTGCGTTCCTGACGGAACTGGCGACGCAAGAGCCGCTTGCCCGAGCCAATCTTGCCCTTTCGAGGAGCTATCAGCGATTTGCGAGCGCCCTCAAAAACATCGAGGTGATCCGGGCCATGGGCATGCAGTATGGCGCGGCACTGGTCGTCTATCGCGATGCGGAAATGGCAAGAAGGGTCCAGGACATCGCGATGCATCGGACGGAGATCATTCTTGGCTTCTCCAAGGCAATCCGCACGCTCGCGCAGATCCTCATGATGGGATCGGCGACATGGCTGGTGCTCGCGAGCAACAGCAGCCCAGGAATCATCTTCGTTGCGAGCTTGCTGCTCGGGCGCGGGCTGGCACCCATCGAGGGCGCAATAGGTGCATGGCGCTCTTTCACCTTCGCGCGGAATGCCTTCAATCGCTTGAATGGAATGCTGATCGCCGTTGCGGCGGAACACGATCCCCGAACGGTGCCGCAACCAGAGCCCAATGGCCTGGTTCTCGATAACGTCAGCTATATTCAGCCATTCGCCAACAAGCAGATATTGACCGGTATCACATTGCGCCTCGCGCCGGGCGATTGCATAGCGCTCATCGGCCCGTCGGGATCGGGAAAATCGACACTAGGCCGCGTCATGGCAGGTGTTGTGCAGGCAACCGGCGGATGTGCTCTTCTTGGTGGTGTCGACATATCGGCTCTGCGCCTTTGCGGGGGAACCCATCATGTCGGATACCTGCCCCAGGACATCGAACTCTTCGGCGGCGCAATCAAGGATGTGATAGGCCGGCTTGACGGAGGAGATCCCGTCAAAGCGATCGATGCCGCGAAGCTGGTTGGATTGCACGAAGCGATCATGCGGCTGCCCCAGGGCTACGAGACCGATATCGGCGAAGGCGGAAACCTGCTGCTTCGAGCTCAGCGCCAGCAGTTGGCACTGGCGCGGGCCGCCTATGGAAACCCATCCCTTGTCGTTCTCGACGATCCAAACTCGAGCCTGGACTATGACGGCGAACGCATGCTGTTCAGGGCAATCGAACGCATGAAATCCAGGGGAATGACCGTCGTCATCATAACGCATCGGATGGGGATCCTGCCGGTCACCAACAAGATTGCCATTATGCGCAACGGGACGGTGGCGGCCTTCGGCGAGAGCGAGCGGATTTACGAAACCTATCTTCAACCGCCATCTCGAACAGGAACGTAGGGAGGGACGCCGCCATGACCCTTGTTCACCTGGACGCAATGCTGGCGAGGTTTTCAAATTCGTCAAGGACAGGCCAGCGGTTCGCTCGACGATCGACGGCCAAGCGACAGGCCTATTCACCGGTGATCGACCCGAAACAGCGCGGCCCCGCCCCTCCTTCGCCCATGCCGAGGCTCAGAGGCGTTGTTTGGACAGGCAACCTGCTGATCGGCGTCTTTATAGTCGGATTGGGAGCCTGGTCGGTTCTGGCGCCGCTGAAGAGCGCGGCGATTGCACCGGGCGTTATCGAACCGGAGTCCAGCCGCAAGACCATTCAGCATCTGGAAGGCGGAATTGTGCGACGGATACTTGTCAAAAACGGCGATGCGGTCACGGCCGGGCAGATCATCATAGAACTCGACGATACGAAGTTTCGCTCGGAGCGCGACAGCATTCAAGGGCAACTCTGGGACGCCGAAGCAAGCCGCGCGCGCTTGCTTGTAGAGCAGACGGGCGGTGATCATGTCGCCTATCCGCAGGACCTCCGGGCGGCAATGGACAGGGATCCTTCGGTTGGCGCGATTCTGACTGGGCAACAGAAAATCTTCGAAGCGCGGCGCCGGGTCATGCAGGCGGAAGTCGGGATTACCAATGAAAAAATCGCGCAGGTACGGCAGGAAATCGTCGGACTTGGCGCACAAAAGGCAGCATTGGCCGACAGGGCCGCAATCTCGCAGGAAGAACTGGATCAGGTCACGGTGCTCAACGCCAAAGGATTGGAAAGAAAAAGCAGACTTCTCAACCTCCAGCGGGAAAAAGCGGATCTGGATGGCCAGCAGGGTCAGGTAGAGGCGCAGATCTCCCGCGCCTACCAGGTCATCAGCGAGTCACAGGCCGATCTCGCAAAGCTTGAGAGCGACCGGTTGAGCGAAGTCGCACAGGGCATGCGCGACACGGAAGGCCAGATCATGCAGTTGCGCGAGCGCTTGCGGGCGATCGACGACCAGCTTTCAAGGACCGATATCCGTGCTCCCGACGATGGAACAATCATGAACCTGCGCATCCACACAGCCGGTGGGGTGATTGGCGCCGGCGAACCGCTTGTCGACCTTCTCCCCGGTGCCGATCGCCTTGTCGTATCCGCCCACGTCAGGCCGGAAGACATCAATCTCGTCCATGCGGGGCTCGAGGCGCAGGTTCACCTCCTTCCATACAATCAGCGGCGTGTTCCACTCTTGAAAGGTCGGGTCGAGTATGTATCGGCGGATCGTCTCACCGATACGCAGAGCGGCCAGCCCTACTTTGCCGCGACAATCCGTGTAACGGACGAGCGGTTGACGAAAATGAGCGATGTCGAGCTGATCGCAGGCATGCCCGCACAGACGCTGATCGAAACCGGCAAAAGCAGCGTGGCGTTCTATGCTATCAGACCACTTCTCGACAGCTTCAACAGAGCATTTCGTGAGGACTGAAGCGGTGATGGGCAAGAGAAGATTCGACGACGACCAGATTACGGGCATTCTGATGGAACACCAGGCCGGGGTGAAGGTAGCAGATGTTTGCCACAAGCACGGCATCAGCGAGCCGACCTTCTATCGGTGGCAATCCCTGCAGTTCGGAAATGCCGGTTTCGATGCCAAAAGGGTGAGAGCACTGGAGGAAGAGAACCAGAAGCTCAAGAAGCTTCTGGCCGAAGCCATGCTCTCGGCAGCAACGCTGAGCGAGATGCTGGCAAAAACACCGAAAGGGTAAATCCAACCTTCAGGCCGGGAGGCGGCAACAAGCACCCCCGGCCCTGTCTATCAGGAACGCGCACATATTGGACGAGGGAGCTCCCCAAGGGGATGCAAGAAGAGAAAGTCTCAATGTGACGCACCGCCGGATCTGGTCAGCTTGGTTGGAATTCAGACAGCGCTTGATCGATTTTCGCCATCACATCTGCTTGCAATGGCCCCTTCGCCAAGGCGCCGGCATTTTCCTCGACCTGCGCAACCGTGCGGAAACCGGGAATTGGCAGCGTGCGCGGCGAACGCGCCCAGAGCCATGCGAGCGCACCCTGTGTGAGCGTGCGGCCGTCTTCGGTCAGCAGTTTTCGGACCGCCTCCAGCCGCGCAGCAAATTCGGGAGCGATCCTACCATCCTTGAAGTAGACCATCCAATCGAGACTTGCGCCACGCACGTCCTTCTCGCCGACACTTTTATCCAGAGTGAATTTGCCGCTGAGCAGACCCATGGCGAGCGGACCGCGATTGATGGAAATCAGGCCGTAGCGCTCGACGAGTTCGATCATCGCCGGAACCGGCTCGAAGACGTTCATCGTATGCTGGATCGATACGAAGCCCGGCCGATGCACATGACGTGCGGCGCGATCCGGATGGTCCGTGCTCCAGCCGAAAGCGTCGATCTTGCCTTCGGCCCTCAGCGTTTCGAGTGTCTCAAAAACCTCATCCGAGGCTTCGAGCGAAAAATCGTTGAGATGGAATTGCAGCAGGTCCAAGCGTTCACGGCGCAGACGACGCAAGGACGTCTCGACAGACTGACGGATAAAAGCAGGGTCGGCGAAGGCACCCGTCATTTGTTTGGTCTTCTCGTCCGTGGCAAAGCCAAACTTGGTAGCTATGACGATGTCGTCTCGATCGCCGATCGCCCTGCCGACCACCTCTTCGGAATGCCCGGCGCCATAGTTCGAAGCGGTGTCGAAGAAGCGAATGCCGAGATCCACCGCCCGCTCGATAGCGCGAACCGATTCATTATCATCGACCTCACCCCAGCCAAGTGGCACGTCGCCGGCATAAAACGGACCGCCAATCGCCCAGCACCCCATGCCCAGGCGAGGAATGTCTCGGCCGTTCCAGAGAGCCATTGTGATTGCGCTACCAGGCTTGGTCAGCATGTCATCCTCCGCGATCGTCTGCCTTTGCAGACAGAAATAGGCAGAGACCGCCAAGTGATAAACATCCAAATCCGCAGGGTATTTTTCATCGATGAAAAACAGCCCTTGGCGGCAACGCCATAGGAAGCAGCGTCATATCGGCCTCCCGTCCCCGCACAGGAAGGTTCAGCTGGAATGGTCAGGAAGCTATGGGGCGCATCGTATAACGCCGACGAAATATCACACGCATGATATAGGTCTGCATCATTGATCGGCCGTCGCGTTTGGCGGCCAAGCGAGCGTATTCATTCACACCTGAGGGCGAAATGGGCAAAAGGAACTATTTGATCGAGGGTGTGTCCGGCAGCGGCAAGACTTCGGTAGCCACAGAACTGCAGCGGCGCGGTTATCATGCTCTCCACGGTGACCGCGAACTAGCTTATAAGGGCGACCCTTTAACCGGACGACCGCTCGATTTCTCGATGCTCGATCCGAGTATGTTGGATAGTGCCTTAGGACATCATCATCACATTTGGGACGTCGAAAAAGTTAAGTCGCTGCTGGCCGACAAGGGGCACCGACTGTCTTTTTTCTGCGGGGGCTGCAGGAATTTCCATAGCTTTATCAAATTGTTTGATGAGGTGTTTGTTCTCGACGTCGATATCGACACGTTGAAGAGGAGGTTGTCTGAGCGACCCCAAGACGAGTTTGGAGGCAAGCCTGACGAGCAAGAATTCGTCTTGAAGCTTCATGGCACAAAGGAAGAAATGCCCGGCAACGCTACGATCATTGATGCGACTGCGCCGCTCGTGTCCGTCGTAGACGATATCCTTTCCAGATGCGATCCGGGCGGCCACAATATGCGATAACCGCTGTTGACGCGATACGATGCCTCGCACGCGAAACGCGGGCGCCATTCAGACATGAAGATGCCTCAATGTCTCATTCCAAACTGTCTCGGAAGGCGTTGAAGCCGGCGTCTACATTGAGAACTGCGCCGGTGATCAGACTAGCAGCGGGACCAGCCAGGAACGAGACTGCGCTGGCGACTTCACGGGGCTCGCCCAATCGACCGAGCGATGTAAGGCTCCGCTGATAATTAGCATTCTTCAACCCGTACAATTCGCTATGTTTCAGCTGGGACAGGCTCGATAGCCCCGGCTGCTCAGAATTCCACTTCCAGTTCGACGATTTCGTCCGGCTCGGCGATCGCGCCGGCTGTCCATTCGATCATGAGCGGCCAGGACAAGACGGTGTCGGCGTAAGCTGCCAGTTGCGGTTCGAGTTCCACTGCATAAGTGCGGAACCGCGCGCAGACCGGCGCGTACATGGCGTCGGCAATGGTCGGAGCACCACCGAAGAGCCAGGGGCCGCCACTGGCATCCAGCATTCGGTCCAGATCGTCTTGACGCGCTCGACATCCGGCCGCGCCCCCGAGAAGATCTTGAAGCTCTCGTGCCTTGACTTCAAGTTCATCGGCAGTGCCGAACGCAGATTGTGGAAGCCCGAATGCATCTCGCCGGAGACGGATCGGCAGCGTGCGCGTATTGCCTGCGCAGCGGGCCAGAGGCCGGCCTTGGGAGCGATCTCGTGCAGATATTCGGCAATCGCCAGCGTATCCCACACAGTGACATCGTCGTGGGTCAGTCTTGGGACGAGCACCGAAGGCGAAAGCAGCAGAAGCTCCTGACGGGCATTGTCATCCAGTTCGACGAGCACTTCGGTGAAATCTAGCCCCGCCATCCGGCACAGGAGCCAGCCGCGCAGCGACCACGAGGAATAGTTCTTCGAGGAAATCGTCAGTGTCGCTTGCGTCATTCTACCCACATCCTTCGAACAACATTGCTTTCGCAGACAATCTTCTCGCATCGCAAGAAATATTGCACTAGCATTTTTGCATCGTGAAATTCTGTCGCGATGCAGGAGACGCGTCATGCTCTACCAGGCCTATCAGTTCCAGGATGACCTCTTCGCCCCGATACGCGATTGGGCGCGACGCCTCGAGATGTTTTCCTCGAGCTTCTGGAGTGGTGACCTGAGCCGCTACTTCGAGGCGGCGATGGAGATGATCTCCCGGTTCCAGCTCACTCACGAACGTCCGGACTTCGCCATAACATCGGTGACGATCGGCAATCGCGAGGTGCCGATCACCCTGGAGACAGCCCTCGATCTGCCTTTCGGCAAGCTGCTGCATTTTTCCGCGGACGTCGATACGAGACGGCCTCGGGTGCTCGTCGTCGCCCCGCTCTCCGGCCATTTCTCGACACTTCTGAGGGGGACGGTGCAGACGCTGCTGCGCGACCACGACGTCTATATCACCGACTGGGCCAACGCTCGCGACGTTCCGCTTTCCGCCGGACGCTTCGGCATGGACGATTACGTGGACTATATCATCCGCTTCCTGGAGGAGATCGGCCCAGGCGGACATATCCTTGCCGTCTGCCAGCCCTGCGTCCAGGCGCTCGTGGCCGTTGCCGTGATGTCGGAAGCTAGGCATCCCGCCACGCCAAGAACAATGACGCTGATGGCCGGTCCGGTGGACCCGCGCGAGAGCCCAACGAAGGTCAACGAACTCGCCGTCTCGAAATCGCTCGCATGGTTCGAGAATTCGCTGATCAGCTGCGTTCCGTTGCGCTTTGCCGGCGGCGGGCGGCGGGTCTATCCGGGCGTCGTCCAGCTCAGCGCCTTCATGAGCATGAACATGGAGCGCCACCAGACCGCCCATCGCAAGCTCTTCGAGCACCTGGCAAAGGGCGAGACGGCCGAAGCCGAGAAGATCAAGACCTTTTACAACGAATATTTCGCAGTGCTCGACCTTACGGAAGAATTCTATCTCGAGACGATCGACCGCGTCTTCCAGAAGGCCGAACTGGCGATGGGCGAGTATACCCATCGCGGGCGTAAGGTCGATCCGGGCCTGATCCGCAACACGGCACTCCTGACGGTCGAGGGCGGGCGCGACGACATCTGCGCCCTGGGCCAGACCTCGGCCGCCCACGACCTCTGTCGTTCGCTGCGCCCTCACCTGAAGCGCCACCACCTGCAGGCCAACGTCGGACATTACGGCGTCTTCAACGGCCGCCGCTGGGAGAAGGAGATCTACCCTGTCGTGCGCAACATGATCCTGGCGATGGAGTAGGAGACCCGCCCGACCGCCTGAAGGCCTGCGTCCCTGTGACCACCTTCAGCCAGATTCGAGATACGCAAACGCCCGCTGTACTACAGCGGGCCTTTCTGCAATCGGCCGACAATCCGCGCTGGCGAATAAAGCGGTCACAGCCTTTGGGAAATGCCGCTCGCATAGGCCAGCTATCCCCAAGGGGGGGGGCCGATCCGCCTACCTAGCTCTTAATGTCGGAGTGGATGGCCCTGAACGGCATCGAAATGTGCCAGAATGAGCTGTTGAGATCTCAATCGGAGGGGCCGCCGATGGACAAGATTATTCGTATTGGCATGGATACGTCAAAACATGTTTTTCAGCTGCATGGCGTGAATGCTGAAGAGAAGTCGGTCTTGCGTGAGAAAATGCGGCGCAAGGAGATGATCGACTTCTTCACGACCTGCCCGCCAACTTTGGTCGCGATCGAGGCCTATGGTGGTTCGCATCATTGGGCACGGCTGCTCGCCTCATTCGGGCATGAGGTAAAAGTGATCGCACCACAACTTGCTAAGCCTCTGGTCGATCGGGTCCTGCCTGCCGTCAGCGGCACAGACCATGTCGTATTGGAATTAGCCGGAAGACTGAACCTCCAACACTGCACGAAAGCATAGGCGAACTTTCTCATTCCACATAACGTCGCTCCCGCGCCACTGCCATTTCGCAGGATCGAAAGACCGTTCAAAAACGGTGTATCCGCAGGCCGAGCAGTTTTTCGGAGACAACGACCACGACCACGACCAGCGTCATCACGATAGACAATGTCGATACTGACGCCGCCTCCGGGGTAAAGTTCGTCCTGAGATAATCGTAGATCTGGATCGGAAGCGTGGCCGTTCCGACATTCTTCAACATGAACGATATCGTGAAGAGGTCAAACGAGATGATGAACGCGAACAGGCAGCCGCCGATCACGCCGGGCTTGATCAACGGCAGCATGATACGTCTGAACCGCGTGAATGGTTCCGCACCAAGGCTGCGGGCGGCAAGGCTCCATGACGGTTCATAGGCTTCCATCGCCGCAGACACGTTGATGAAAACGAAGGGCAGCGTCATGAGCACATGCCCAATCAGCATGCCAGCCATTGTCGTCGTGCCGATGCCGATAGCGTAGACAAAGAACAGAAGCGAGATCGCTGTCAGAACTTCCGGCAAAAGCAGCGGCAACAGCATCGCAAGCCGGACACTCTCCTTCCATCGTCCCGCATGCTGCGTGTAGAACATTGCAGCCATCGTGCCGGTAACACCCGAAATCAGGGTCGAGACGGCTGCGACCCAAAGCGAGGTTCGGATGGCACGCCAGAAGACATCGTTATGGAAGAAGACGACATACCATCGAAATGAGAAGCCTTGGGGCGGAAAGGTCAGAAATGCGCCCGCGTTGAAGGAGGCACCGACGACCACGAGAATGGGCAGCAAGAGAAAGCTGTAAATCATGAGGCAATAGCCATTCAACATATGCTTGGACATCAGCTCATCTTCCATTTCATGCGGGTAAGCCGCGCAAAGATCACGACGATCACCGCTCCAGTGAGGGAAAGCGTCAGCGCCATGGCGGAGCCGAATGGCCACTGGAATGTGTCGATCAGCGCGTCAACGACGCTGACTGCCATCGTCTTCACCCTCAGGCCACCGATCAGGGCGGGAGTCACATAGGCGCTCAATGAAAGCACGAACACCAGAATGCAGCCCGCCTGGATACCCGGCATGGCCAGCCGCAGGATTACGCGCGTGAAGACCGTCAGCTTTCCGGCGCCAAGCGAGCGTGCGGCCGACGTCAACGATGGGTCGATCCCCTGCAGCGCGCTCATCAACGGCAGGATCATGAAGGGCAGGAAGACGTGAACGAGCGCAATGACGATGCCGAGGACGTTGTACATCAGGCCGACCGGACGATCGATCAGGCCCAAATTCATCAGCGTCTTGTTGATGATGCCGTTATTCCCAAGAAGGATCGTCCACCCGTAACTGCGGATGACAATGCCGACGAGAAGCGGCGACAGCACGAGCCCAATTTCGTTCCCCTTGGTTATCTGGATCGAAGGCAGGTTATCGTCTATCCGATATTTGTCAAACCTATATTCAATTTTCAGTGGCGTTTTCGAAGCGGCCGTGGCATCTATGAAATCGAGGTAAGGGTGACAATCAATGACGTTGAAATTTGATGAGGTCGTGAGGGCTGGCATCGCCAAGCAGGTTGCGGAGAACATAAAGTCCGCCATCATGGATGGCCGCCTGAAGATCGACGAGCGGCTTCCCACGGAAGAGGATCTCGCGAGAAGCTTCGGCATATCGCGGCCAACCGTGCGCGAGGCGCTGAAACGTCTGGCAGCGCAAAATCTCATCCATTCAAGGCGCGGCCCGCTCGGCGGAAACTTCGTCAAGAGGCCGGATCCGGAAGGGCTTTCCAAAGCGATCACCGCAGCAGCAACCCTGCTAGTCGGCATCGGCGCCTTCGATATCCACGAGATCATTACGGCCCGCCTTGAGACGGAGACGATCTGTTGCAGGCTCGCCTGCGAAAATCACGGCGCTGCCGATCTGGAGCGAATGGCGGCGGAGATCGAGATCCAGCGCGACGAGACGATCAGTGACGAGGACTTCTGTGCATCCGACGTGCGCTTTCATCGTGCGCTGGTGGATTCCACCTGCAATGGCCCGCTGAAGCTCATGATGTACACGGTGATCGAGTCCTTCATCCCCATAACCAACATGATCGTGTTCCGGGTTCGCGAGCGTCGCAAGGTCGCTGGCTTTCACCGGCAGATCATGGAGGCCGTCGCCAAGCGCGACACCGAGACGGCGACAAAGGCATTGGCGGACCTGCTGGCCTACATTCGTAATAGCTACGCGACCGCGATGGACGCACGCGACAGGATGAAGGTGGCGCCTCAGACCTGACAAGACGAACGGCCGACTTCAAGTGTGAGAAGGGGGACGCATGTCCGATACATTCCAGGCAATGGTCATCGACATGGCCGATGGCAAGCCGCAGGCGGGTTTCCGCCAGCTTTCACTCTCCGATCTGCCGGATCATGATGTTCTCGTCGAGGTGCATTATTCGACCGTCAATTACAAGGATGGTCTGGCCCTGACCGGCAAAGGACGGATAGCCCGGCGTACTCCCATGGTCGGAGGTATCGACCTTGCCGGAATCGTGGTTGAATCCCGATCGGACAAATGGGCGCCAGGCGACAAGGTCATCGTCAATGGCTGGGGTCTGTCGGAAACAGAATGGGGCGGATATTCGCGATTTCAGCGCCTGAAAGCGGAATGGCTGATCGCGCTGCCCGAAACCTTCAGTCTTTCGCAGGCAATGGCAATTGGAACGGCCGGTTACACGGCGGCGCTTTGTGTCAATGCGCTTGAGGATTGGGGTACGATCGCCAACGACGATCGCGAAATTCTCGTGACCGGTGCGGCGGGCGGTGTCGGCTCGGTGGCGATCAGCCTGCTCGCTGACAAGGGTTACAAAGTAACCGCATCGACCGGACGCTCGGAAACATGGGACTATCTCGGGTCGCTCGGCGCGAGCGCTTTCGTTGACCGGGCATCGCTTTCAGAAAAGGGCAGCCCTCTACAAAAGGAGCGCTGGGCCGGCGTGGTTGATTCCGTCGGCTCGACGACGCTTGCAAACGCACTTTCACAGACCGTCTACGGCGGAGCGGTTGCTGCCTGCGGCCTTGCGGGGGGCGCAGACCTGTCGGCAACGGTGCTCCCGCATATCCTGCGCGGCGTGGCACTGCTTGGCATTGATTCCGTTGTGGCGCCGATGCCCAAACGGATCCGCGCATGGCAGACCCTGGCCGAACACCTGAAAGTGGAAAGGATCGGGACATTGGCGAGGATCGAGCCCTTCTCCGAGCTTCCGAGCCTCGCTCAGGATATCGTCGAGGGCAAAATCAGGGGGCGTGTCGTGGTGAAGATAGCACCGTAAGGCTGCTCCGGCGCGCGATCTGCCGCCCTACCGCAAATCGCCATTCCACCTGAATTTCCTGGCCCAGCTGCGTCAGCAAGTTTTTCTTCTGCGGGAGGCGAACGGATTTGGATGGGTAGTAACCGATGGTTGGGACACAAGACATTGAATCCGGATATCATCACCTGAAAACAAAGCCGGCCGCAGGAGAGAGCGGCAGGCCGATTAGAAAATAACCTGCGGGAAATCGCTGGCGGACGTGGCGGCGGCCATCTTACTTCAGTCGGACCAACAGTTCGTGCGCTACGGCCAAGGCTGACGCAGGATTCTGTCCGGTAATCAGCTCGCGATCTGTCACAACACGGGGTGAGAATGCTGTGTCAGCTTGACTGTACTGGCCGCCCGCTCGGGTGAGTGCATCCTGCGGACAGAATTTCATCGCATCGCCACCCAACAGGCCTTTGGCCATTTCTTCCTCCTGGTTGCTGAAGACGGTGAATCTGTAGCCAGCATAGGCCCAGTTCGTTTGCGGTTTTTCTGTTCCGCTCGTCTCGAACTGCCTGATAAAGGCCTGGGCGTCGGGCAGCGTTGAAAGCAGAGCGATAGGACCATGGCAGTCCAAGGCGGTCGGCTTGCCGGTCTCATGGAAGTAGGTCAGCAGCTTGCCGAGTTCGGAACTCACCAGAAGATCTTGCATGGGAGCATGACCGCCCGGATGCGGCGCTTTCAAGAAGCGCCGCGTAGAAATTTTGGTTCCGACAGAAAGGCGTCAGGCGCCAGCGATCTGCGTATGGGTGGCAAGCTGCTCATCGTGGTTATTGAACAGCACATGCACGGCGTCGTGCCCTGCCGGTGTGTAGTTCTGCAACGTGGCCACCACATGGGTCTCCGAGCCGGTGTTGACGCTGATCTTCGTCGAATTGGCTGCGGTGTCGACCGCTGCCGTCATCGACGCGACTGCACTCGCCTCGGTCATGCCCGGATGTTCTCCGACCAGCGCGTTCAGCAGGTTCGAGACATCCAGCTTGTCGCCCTCTCCCTTCGGGCTGAAGTCAGTGATGACATCAGCCATGTTGAGGTTGTGCAGCGCCTTGGCATCGAGCACGAAGGTATCCGCGCCAGCGCCGCCGGTCATTGCATAACCGCCACCGCTTATCAGTGTGTCGTTGCCGTCGGTGCCGTAGAGGTGGCCGATCCCGCTGAAGTCGATCTCGGCAGATGCGCCGTCGTGACCGAGCGAAAAGTCATTGGCTGAATATTCGCCGCTGAGGCCGACGGAGGCGGTATGAGTGCCGTCGGTGACTGTCAGCACGCCGCCTGTCTTCGCCGCGTTCTCGGTATAGGAGAAGCTTGCGGTTGCGGCGGAGATGTCGCCGAACCGCAGGGCGTCGTTGCCGTCGAGGCCTGCGATCGTGCCGGTGAAGGCGGTCGCGTGGTCGATCGTGATCGTAGCCTGGGCGTTCTTACCAAGCGTGATCGCTTCGTTGAACGAGCCACCGATTTCGAGGCCCGCGTGACCCGACACCAGCACGATGCCGCTGCCGCTGACATTGCCCTCGAGGTTGACGTTGCCGCCATTCGCCCACACGACGCCGTTGTTGACAACGTCGCTGTGTATATCGAGACCGCCGGTGCCGGTCGCTTCCAGCGTGCCGGTATTACTCACCGCGTGGGCGCCGCTGTCGATGACGAGCGCGTGGCTGCCATTGGCAATGATCGTGCCCTCGTTGACCAGCGTCAGATGGCCGTCGCCGAGCTGGCCGGCACCGGAGATGGTATTGTCGACATTCGTCAGGGTAATGCCGTCACCGCTGCCAAAGATGACGTTATGCGCATCGTCGGACAAGATTACCGTGCCACCGCCGGTCAGCGTGAGGCCGCGCTGCACGATTTCGAGGGCCGTCTCGCTGCCGGTCGAGGCGAGATGGATGCTCCCGGTGTTATCAAGCGTTCCGCTGAACGGCATCAGCGCGCCGTCGGCGAGCACCATGTCCCCGGCATTATGCGTTACGACCTCTTTGTTGAAGAGGAAGTCGTCCGCCGTCAGAGCCGCGACGCTCACGCCTGTCAGCGTAATGGTCTCGCCATTGCCGAGCGTGATGACGGCATTGCCGGAGGCATCGGTCGACAGATGGGCCAGCACATCCGCGAAGCTATTGAAGCCTGCAAAGCCGATCAGGTCGATCTTGTCATGCGCCACATCGAAGTTGTGCACGACGTCCTTGCCGATAGTGTTCGCAAAGACCAGCGTGTCATTGCCGCTCGAGGCGGTCAGCGTGTCGTCGCCCGACCAGGCAAAGATCGGCGAGCCCTTGGCATAGGCTTCGACGTTGTCGGCCACAGTTGCCATCCCGGTCGAACCATCGGCATTGGTCCAAGTCTCAGTGACCTGGAGAACCACCGCACCGGTTACGTCATCGGGCGAAGTCACCGTCAGCGAGGACGGATTGTTCGTCACCACGGTCCAGGTGCCGTCGGCGTTGTGTGTGCCTTCGCTGAGCACCCATCCCGCCGGCAGACCGGCGATGCTCACCGTGATCGCTCCGACGTGGTGCGACGGATCTGCAAGCGCAAGGTTGATGGCCTCGCCGGAGGCGCCGGCAGGCATACCTGGGGGCTGCAGCGTGACGTTCGCGGAAGCGAATCCGCCATCCCCATCGGTGATGGTGAAATTAACAGTCCTGCCATCACCCGAATTCGCGGTCGATTTGAATTGAATGTTTTTCAGGAGTGCCGTTATCGCAAAGGGTGTAGCGCCATACGAGGTGAATGCGATCGTCAGTGTCGCGTTACCATTGCTCAGCGTGTAGGTGCCGAATTTCGTCGCACCTTGATATATATTGCTTCCATTAACACTGATATAGCCTTGACTCAAAATGCTCAACTTGTCCGAAGCACTCTGCGAGCTGATGGTAAGAGTTCCACCATTAAAATTGGACGAATCGGTGTCTGTCACAAGAGCATTAGGCGCCAGATTAATGGTTGTATTCCTTGTGTAACTAAGCGATTCATTATTTCCGCTGGCTCCCGTGTCAAGATCCAGTACTGGCGCCACATTTTCATGTGGAGCAACAGTGATCGTCGTCGTACTTACACTACTATCGATTGTTCCATCATTGACAGACCAGCTGATCGTCCGAGTGGCTGTGCTGGAACTTGTCGATGAGAACATTACGCTGTCCAAGACTGCCTGGTAATGCGCCAGTGTGTCGCTGCCCGTTAGTGTCAATACACCTGTCGCAGTATTGTAGTTTGCCGTAATCGATGTCCCCGCGACCGTTGCCGTTAGTGTGTCTCCGCTGACAAAGCCTCCTGATACTGAAACCTTGGCCGATACCAGCATCGTATTATCAACATCATTTGCAGTCGTCGTGCCTGATAGAACTACCGCAGCATTTCCAGCATTATATGATGCCGTCGTAGCAACATTATTCAGCGTCGGTGCGTCGTTCGCTCCATTGATGGTTACGACGACATCCTTTGTAACCGTTCCGCCATGACCATCACTCAGTATCAGGGTATATATCTGATTAATATGATCATTTACGCCAAATGATTGGATCGCGCTATCGTTGACGCTGAACGTCCAGTTAACCTTGTTATTGGTGTTATCGACGCTAGCATTGAACGTACCATAGTAGTTGCTACCGACAGGCGCCGTATAGCTAACGGTATGTGTATAAGATGCATGTGTATCCGTGAACGCAATCGAACCCGTCGTCGTTTCAACACCTGGTGTTGCGGCAATCGATTTTACGGAGACGTCGTCGATATTAAAATAGCCAAAAGGTTGATTTGGCGACCAGAATTTTATGACCGTACTAGAACTCGTGGCGACGAAGTTGACGGTATAGAGCGTGTACGGACCGACACTCGAATAATATGTATAACTGATAGCCTGCGTTTGAGATCCTGTCGTAACGTCGAAAATTGCCGTCCCACTGCCCGCCAGACTGGTGGAAAAGTCCTGCATGTAAAAGGAGAGTTTATATGTCTGACCCACAACCGTCGATATCGTCTGCGAAAGCGAGTTGTTGGTCGAGCTGGTATTCGCAGTGAGCATTACAGACGTGCCGTCAAGTCGACCGGCATTTACCTCGAAGGCTGCTCCAGTGAATGACCAGCCATTCGGATAGGTATGGCCTCCGGAGAAGTAATAATCCTGGAACCCGCCATTCGCTATAAGCTCCGAACCTACGTTGTACGACGCATCCTCCGTTACAGACCCCGTTGTCGTCCCCGTGCCAAAGACCGGCGCGCTGTCGACACCCGTGATCGTGACGGTGACGTTGTGCGGCGTTCCATCGGCTGAGGTGATGGCCAAGGTATCGGTCAGCTTGGCGCCAGCCGTCAGCGCTTGAACCGCCGCGTCATTGTTGTTCAGCGTGTAGGTCCATGCTCCCGTAGCCGAGCCATCATTGGTAAAGGTAAACGTCCCATGTGCGCCTGCGATCGAATTTGAAGACGCAGTCGTGAAGGAGCTTTGGTTTGCATCGACGTCAGAAACGGTAATCGCGCCGCTGATCGGAGCGGTGCTGCCCTCCAGAATGTTTCCGGTATCGCCAGTAAAGGCCGGCGCATCATTCGTTCCGTTGATCGTGATATCGATCTGCTGCTGCGTACCGTCGGCAGTCGTCACGGTGATCAGATCGTGCAGTGTCGTGTTGCTGCCGGTGCTGTTCAAGGCCTGGACGGCATTATTGCTGTTGTCCAGCACATAGTTCCAATGACCATCAGCGCCGATGGTGAAGTGACCGTAGTTCGTCGCCACGTTGTTTTGCGCTGCAAATGAGGGATCGCTGTCGACGTCCATCGACGAAAGCACTCCGCTCGTCGTCGGTATCCCGGCCGTACCGTTGTTGACGCCGCCGGCCTCCGTCACGCTCTTGGCAACATCGCCAGTGATCACGGCAGCGTCGTTCGCTCCGTTGATCGTGATATCGATCTGCTGCAGTGTGCCATCGGCAGTCGTCACGGTGATCAGATCGTGCAGCGTCGTATTGCTGCCGGTGCTGTTCAGCGCCTGGACGGCATTATTGCTGTTATCCAGCACATAGTTCCAATGACCATCGGCGCCGATCGTGAAGTGACCGTAGTTCGTCGCCACGCTGTTTTGCGCCGTAAAGGAGGGATCGCTGTCGACGTCTGTCGCCGAAAGCACGCCGCTCGCCAACGGTACCCCGGCCGTCCCGTTATTGACGCAGCCGGCTTCCGTCACGGCACCCGCCACATCACCGCTGATCACGGCTGGATCGTTCACACCGTTGATCGTCACCACGATGTCATGGGTCGTTCCGTCGACCGATGAAACCGTAAACGTATCGGTCCTGGTCTGGTTCGCACCCAGGCTCTGCACGGCCGACAGGTTGTCATCGACCTTGTAGCTCCAGTTGCCGTCCGCATCGATCGTCACCGCACCGAGATGCGTGCCGTCCGGATTTATGGTCGTTGCCTGGAACTTGCTTTCGCCCCGATCGGCATCGTTGACCAACAACTGTCCGCTTGTCTGCAGAAAGCCGCCGACAACGTTCAGATCTTCCGTGACGGCGCCGGTCTCGGCCCCGGTAAACACCGCCGGGTGATTGATGTGATCCACGACAATGGTGAAGGTGCCCGTGCCCAAGGTCACGGGGTCGCCATCGGCGTCCGTCGCCTTCACGTATTGCGAGAAGTCGAGCGTCTGGTCCTTGGCACCGTCAAACACCTGGTTCAGCACCAAGCTAGCATGGCCGGCGCCGTCGACAGTCAACGTAAAGACCGTATCGCCGGCCGCCGAGCCGACAATCATATGCCCGTCCGTGCTGGTAAGCGTGACGGCCGCGCCGTTGTAGGTCAACGGGGTGCCACCTGTCAGGATACCGGAAGAGGTACCGGCCGCTATGGCATTCACCGACCACGCCAATGGACTGTCGGCACCGGAAATTACCAGCGAAGTCAGGTCCGTCGCCACCACTGCAGAATGCGAGCCGGCCGTCACCACGCCATCGTCGGAAACGGTTGCGGAGATCCCTGCACCGGTCAGCTCCGGCGCGTCATCGGCAATGTTGAACGTCAGAGTCGACTGGCTTGTCCTGCCGTTCATGTCGGTCACCGTGTAGGTGAACTGATCCGTATCCCCCGATGCATTCAAGCCCGGATGAGTCAGCGTGTATGTATATGCGCCATTCGCGTCGATTGTGAGATCGCCATAGGAGCCATGGATCGTCGTCGTCTGGCTGTCCGGAGCGGTTTGATCGACTGTTACGGCATTGTTGTCGGCGCCTGTGACGCTGGTGATATGCGGATTGTCGAATGTCCCAAGGACGATGCTCCCCGCGGCCGTCAATTGACCGGGTTGCGGATCGGAGCCGGTCGCAAGATAGGCTTCCGACAGCGGCGTTGTATCGATCGTCGGGGCGAAGACGACCGGCGCGATGACGGTGGACGTCGTCTGCGTCACGACATCGTTGAAGCCCTGACCGTCCGTATAGCTCACTGTCAAGATCAGTGAATGCCCGACATCGGCACTCGTCACCGTATAGGACGATGCAGTTCCGAGAACGGTATGCGAGCTGTCGTCCGCCCAGCTCCACGCATAGGTCAGGCCCGACTGCCCGCGATCTGGATCGTCTGCCGCAACGGCGGCGTTCAGCGTGTCGCCCGCGACGATCGCTTTGCCTGTATGCGTGGTCTGATCGGCGACCGAGATCGCGGCCTTGCCATCGTCGATGGCCGTAACGTTGATCGCCATCGTATGAGCAGTCGACGTATTCGCGCCGCCATTGGCAGTGCCGCCGTCATCCTGCACAGTGAAGCTGAAGCTCTCGGTCTCGGTCGGACCGGCAAATCCCGCCGAAGGCGTGAAGTGCAGCGTCGTAAGCGCGCTGGCAGCGATATGCTGCCCCACGGCAACTGGTGTCGAGCCAAGATAGAGCGTGCCATCCGTCGGCAGGCTGTTGATGGTGACGTAGCCCAGCTTATTGCCGTCGATGCTGTCGCTGAAGGCGAAATCCGTCGATTTGAAGTAATAGTCCGCGTCTTCACTGGTGACGACGCTTCCATCCGCCGTGGTCGGCGCATGGTTTACGCCATGGACGGTAATGTTGAAGGTGCCGCTGGATTTGCTGCCATCCCCGTCGGTGACCGTATAGCCGACCGACAGGACCGAGGACTTGCCGAGCGGCAGGGCGTCGAACACCCCACCTGGCGTGACGGTCACATGGCCGGCGTCGATCGTGACGATGGAAGTGCTCAGCGTCGTTCCCGTGAGAGGGCCGCCGGCGCTGACGCTGTCAACATGGATCGCACCGCTCTGGGCCGCTCCGTCGGCACCAAAAGCGATGGTTCCGGCAGAAAGAGTGAAGATCCGGTTGCTGTCGTTCTCATACATCGATCCCAGCGAAAGGGTGCTGGCGATCGGCTTGTCGTCGTTGATGTTGAAGGTCAGTGTTGCCGTCTGGCTTTCACCGTCAATCGGCGCATCGCTGACTTTAACGGAGAAGTCGTCATGCTTGCCCGCGCCGCTCGTCGCACTGGTCAGCGTATAGGTGTAATTGATGGCCGTCGTGGTGACGCTGAGGATATGCAGCGTTCCGTGGGCGCCCTGAATGGTGGCATTGGTATCGCCGCTAGCTATCGCGACGCCGACATTGAATGTATGGCCGCCGATTGTCACCGTCGAAGGTGTATCGCCTGCGGTGATTGCGATGCTCCCCGTATGGACGTTGGCGACGCCGGCTGTCCCCGTGCCACCTGGCAAGCCGCTTTCGCTGACACTTGACACGAGGCTCGCCGAAGAGATTGTCGGAAGACTGTCCGTCGCCGACTGAACGACAATGGTTGCGGAACCGCCGCTCAAGGTGACGGAATCGCCGTCGAAATCCGTCACCGTCAGATATTTCGAGAAGTCGAGCGGCAGCGTCTTGCCGCCGTCGATCGCATGGTAGAGATCGAACGTGGCATGGCCGCTGGCAGGATCGACAGTCAACGTAAAGACCGTGACGCCTCCTGCCGAGCCGATGATCGTGTGTCCATCCGTGCTGGCGAGCGTGATGGCCGTGCCGTTGTAGGTCAGCCCGGTACCGCCAGTCAGGTTACCGGAAGACGTTCCGGGGGCAACCGCGTTCACTGACCAGGTCAACGGGCTGTCGGCGCTGGCGTGGACGAGCGAGGTCAGATCTACCGTTGTCTCGGCAGGATTATGGGTGGGCGTCGTCGTCGTGTCGGTGACATGGACGTTGTCGACCGTGACTGTCAGCGAATTGTCATGCGGATCGATCTCGACCGACGTCAGTTGTTTGCCTTCGAGTGCCGTCCCGGCGGCCGAGAAGGTCTTGCCGGTAGTCGTCACCGAATACGTGTGGCCTTGCGCATCGGTGCCGATGATCGTGACCGTCTTGGACGACACGCCTTTGTGGTCAAACACACCTATATCCATCTGGGTGAGGACAAAGGTCGTTCCCGTGTTGGACACGAGCACGATGTCGCCGCCCTTGAACGACGAGCCCACATGGCCGCCGCTGACGCTGCCTTCAGTAACCGTCAATTTGGCAGCAGCAGGGTTCACCGTGTCGAAACCGATCGTATAGGATGCCGTCGTCACCACCGGAGCATTGATCGCCGTTTCCGATACGGTCGCAGAAACCGAGGCATGATCAGCCAGCGTCGGCACATCATCGGTGATGTCGACCGAGAAGCTCTGTGTACTGCTCGTGGTGTCCCCATCGCCGTCATGTCCGGCAACCTGGAAAGTCAGCTTGATATCCGAGAGGTTGGTTTGACCGTTGACGTCGTCGAGCGACTTGTAAAGCGTGAAGTTGTAGGCGCCGTTGGCGTGGCCGCTGTCCTGGGTCAGGACAACCTTGAAGACCCAGCTCGACTGGTCGGCGGCATCGCTGCCGGTATAGGCGATCAGCGTCATGCCGTCGCCGCTGAGCGAGTAGGACAGCGCGTGGCCGCCAGAGCTGAGCTTTGTCGCATCAAACGTCTGATTGTTGCCGTAGCTCGCGGTGAAATAGCTGCCGTTCGAATGCGCTACGAAGGCGGCAGCATGGGCGGCCGGGCCGTCGGCGCCGAAGGCAAGATTGAGCGCAACCGCGCCAGTGCTGATGCCTGAAGGCGACAGCGAACCCGTATTCGTCAGAAGGTCATGCTCGGCAAGTGTCTTCGTCGATATGGCAACGCCGATCGACGGGCCGTCATCATCGAAGCGAATGCTGCTGCCGATGGAAACCGACTTGGCGACGGTATCGCCGTCACTATCGGTCGCGCTCAGAACCGCCGAGAGCTTGCCGGTAAGATCGACCGTATCGCCGTCCGATTTAGACGTGTTCGGATTGGCAAGGGACATGTACTGGGCGATGCTGACCTTGCCGCTGTTGTCGATCCGGATCGCAAAAGCGATTTCGCCGTCGGCGATCTTGCCGACAACCGTGCCATCGGCGAGCTGCGAGAGCGTGATCGCCTGACCTGCCGTCGTCGTCAGCCCGGAGTCGGCATTGTCGATATGAAGCGTCAGGCTGCTCGTCGCGCCCGACGCATCGTCGGCGCCTATCGAGACCGACGGAGAGACGATATTATGTTGTGCGTAGACCGTCGACATGTGCGGATCGTTGCCGCCGGTGATGCCGGCAAACAAGCTCTTCACCGAGAAGCTGGCGTTGACGTCGTTATCACCGCTGCCGCTCTCGTCGATCGTGATCGAGCCCGTCAGGGCCAGATCGACCTTCGGTACGTCGTCAACGATCGTGATGTTCAAAGCGCCGGTCAGCGTCACGCTGTCGCCGTCGCCGTCAGTCGCCTGGATGACGGAACCGAAGTCGATGACCGAGATCGAGCTATTGCCCGAGCGCAGATCGTTGCCGGGACCTGCGACGTTGTCGAGCTGATCGTACTGCTGGAAGGTGAAATTGCCGTTGCTAGACAGCGACAATGACAGGACCGGACGGTCGAGAAGCGGATTGTAGCCGCTGTGGTGGTCATTATCGACATAGCCGATGATCACATTGTTGATGACAGCATAGGAGAGCGCGCCGCCACCCGAAGTCAGATGCAGGGCGGTAAGCGTCAATGCCGCATTGGCCGTGAAGCTGAAGCCGCCACCGATCGCTGCGCCGTCAGCACCGAAGGAAACGGTGGATGCAACGGAGCCGGATACCGTGGCCGCAAAACCGAGACCGAAGAGTGCCGGCTGCGAGGATGATCCGTCGTGTGTGCCGTCGAGCGGACTGTTGCCATGCGACAGGAGATTGTAAATATCGCCCTCGTCGGCCCTGGCCGCGATAGTCGTGCCGGAGGCAACCGGAACGTCGTCGATGATGGCGATCGCGAGCGCCCCCTCCGCCGTATCGCCGTCGCCATCCGTAACTGTGAAGCCGAAATTCAGCGTCATGCTGTCTTCGGTCGTCGACGACGCCGAATGAACGAGCGGCGCATCCGCGGTGAAGCTGTAGGAACCGTCCGAATTGATCGTCAGAACCGCAACGGTGGCATGGCTGGAGGCGCCGGTTGCCGTCCAAGTCGTCACACCGTTCGCCGCTGACGACGTCCAGGATACCGATTCTTGATGGCCGATGCCGTGGCCGTCGAGGTAGATTGCCTTCAGCGTCGGCAGGCTGTCCATCGACACGCTCATGACGCCATCGGCACCGGCGGAGAACAGAGCCCCGGCACCGCCGTTGATCGTCTTCGCGTCGGCGGCGCCATCCGGGTTGCCATGCGCCTGCGCATCGTCGTTGAGCGACGTTAATGCGGTATCGACCTTAAAGGCGATCGGCGCGTCGTCCTTGACGGTAACCGTCAACGCGCCATTGGCGGTATCGCTGTCACCGTCGGTGACCGTGAAGTTGAAGGTCAGATCCTGCGTATTTTCCGCGGTCGGGCTTGCCTGATGCGCGACCGGCGCGCTGAGCGTGAAGCTATAGGAACCATCCGCGCCGATCGTCAGCGTCGCGACCGTCTGGCCGCTGTCCTTGCCCGTCGCGATCCAGACCGTCTCGCCACCCGCCGCAGTCATCGGGCTGCCCCAAACGACCGACTCGACATGGGCAAAGCCATCCTTGCCGGTATAGATGGCACTGAAATCCGTCGTCGCTCCGAGCGTTACCTGATGAACGCCATCCGCGCCACCCGTGAAGAGCGTGCCGCTCGTGCCACTGACCGTATCGGTATCGGTTACGCCAACTGTGTCGGGATTTCCGCCCTTCAGGGCATCGTCGTTCAGCGTCACGCTGGTCACAGCGACGGTGTTTGCCAGCGGCACGTCATCCGTAACATGAAAGGTCAGCGAGCCGGTGGATGTATCATTGTCACCATCAGTCACTGTGAAGGTGAAGGTCAGCGGCAAGCCTTCTTCCGTCGTGCCGGAGGTCGGATGGACAAGCGGCGCACTGGTGCTGAACGTATAAGAGCCGTCGGCGTTGATGGTCAGCGTAGCGACCGTCTCATGGTTGGTACTGGAAGCAATCCAGGTCGTCGCACCACCGGAAATCGTCGGCTTGCCCCAGATGACGTCTTCCTGCTGCGCGAACCCGTTGGCATCGACATAGATCGTCTTCAAAGCCGGCAGGCTGGACTGATCGATCGAGACGCTTGCAAAACCGTCAGCACCAGCGCTGAACAACGCACCGGCAGCGCCCGAGACGCTATGCACGTTGGCGCCGTCGGCATCGAGGTTTCCGCCGATCTGCGCGTCGTCGTTGAGCGTCGAGGCGGTATTGTCAACCGTGTGAGCGATCGGCACGTCATCCTTGACGCCTATCGTCAGCGAACCCGTTGTCTTGTCGCTGTCGCCATCGGTGACGGTGAAATTGAACGTCAGGGAGAGGGTCTCTTCGGCGGTTTGCGCGGTCGGATGCACAAGCGGTGCGCCGGTCGAAAACGTGTAGGAGCCGTCGGCATTGATGGTCAGCGTGGCGACGGTCTCGTGATTTGCGCTGGAAGCAACCCAGGTCGTCGCGCCGCCGGAAATCGTCGGCTTGCCCCAGGTGACGTCTTCCTGATGCGCGACGCCGTTATCATCGGTGTAGATGGTGGTCAGCTGCGGCAGATCCGAATGAGCAATCGTGACACGCTTGAACCCATCTGCGCCCATGTTGAACAGGCTGCCAGATGCGCCGCTGACGCTGTTGTATTCGTCAGTCTTGTCGGGATTGCCGCCTGGGAACATATCGTCGTTAAGGAGGCGATCAGCGGTGGCATTGTTGGCGACCGGGAGGCTGTCGGCGACGTTGAGCGTCAGCGAGCCCGTTGCCTTGTCTCCGTCACCGTCGGTAACTTCGAAGCCGATCTTGAAATTCTCGTTATCGGAGCCCTTGGCGTCAGCGAAAGCGCCAGATTGGACATAGGTGTAGCTGCCGTCGGCATGCACGGTCAGCGTGAAGATGACGTGGCCGGAATCCTTGCCGGTCGCCGTGTAGACCGTGTTACCGGAATCGTCCCTCGAGGTGTTGTAGGATAGGCCTTCCTTGTGGGCGACGCCGTTATCATCGATGTTGATGGCTTTGAGACCGGTTGGATTGGTGAAGGTCAGCCGCGCGAAGCCATCGGCTCCGGTCGTGAACAGGCTGCCCGATGCGCCACTGACGCTGTTGGAGTCAGTCTTGGCGCCATCCGGCTTCGAACCTTCGCTCGGCTGCTCGAGAAGCAACGGGACGGGAGGCAGATTCGGCCCCGAGGGGGTCGACGTGGTGTCGTGAAGGCTGCCCGAGTCGACCGTCACATCATTGGCGGCCGGAAGGCTGTCGGCGACGTTGAGCGTCAGCGAGCCTGTTGCCTTGTCGCCATCACCATCGGTGACTTCAAAGGCGATCTTGAAATTCTCGTTATCGGAGCCCTTGGCATCGGCGAAAGCGCCAGACTGGGCATAGGTGTAGCTGCCGTCGGCACCGACGGTCAGAGTGAAGAGAACTTGGCCCGACTCCTTGCCAGCTGCGGTGTAGATCGTGTTACCCAGATTGTCCGTCGTGGTGTTATAGGACAGACCTTCCTTATGAGCGACGCCATTGGCATCGATGTAGATGCCCTTGAGGCCAGTCGGATCCGTGAAGGTGACCTGCTGGAAGCCGTCGGCGCCGGCAGTAAACAGACTGCCCGATCCGCCGCTGACGGTGTCGGCGGCGCCCTCCGGCGGCGTCGGCCCTTCGCTGAGCTCGACGGGTGGGCGGGGCGGCATCTGCTCAGCGGCCGTCGTGTCGTAAAGGCTGCCCGTACCGACGGTGACATCACTGGCGACGGGCTTGTCGTCGATGACGGTGACGCTGAAGGTGTTCGAGGCGGTATCGCCATCAGAATCGGTTGCCGTGTAACCAAAGGTCAGCTTGATGGCATCCGATCCCTTGGCGTCATCGAGCGATTGCACCAGGGTGAAGTTATAGTGACCGTTGTCGGTGTCGGAGACGGTCGCGTAGAAGACGATGTTCGAGCCGACCGCACCCTTGGCATCCACGACCGCTGTCGGAGCGGCCTCGCCGGTGTAACCGACGAGTGTGCCATCGGCCAGCAGCACCGTGTGAACGGCCTGACCATGCGAACTCAGCGTCTCGCCATCCTGGCCCTCTGTCGTGACACTAGCGCTGGTGAAGGCAACAGACCGATCGCCGGCACCGCCTTTATCCGAGTTGGCATTGTCGGCGCCCCAGGAGATGTTGAGCGAACCGGTGGTCGCCGTATCGCTTTCGACATGCGGGTTTTCATTGCCGCTCGCCAGCGCGCCTTCGGTGACCGAGCCTGCATCACCGGCTGCCGCGACCGGCTTGTCGTCAGCGACGATGACGGTGAAGCTGTTCGAAGCGGTATCGCCATCAGAATCGGTTGCCGTGTAGCCGAAGGTCAGCTTGATGGCATCCGATCCCTTGGCGTCATCGAGCGACTGCACCAGGGTGAAGTTGTAATGGCCATTGTCAGTGTCGGAGACCGTCGCGTAGAAGACGACGTTGGAGGCGGAGGTCGCGGTCGGCGCGGCCTCGCCGGTGTAACCGACCAGTGTGCCATCCGCCAGCAGCACCGTATGAACGGCCTGACCCTGCGAACTCAGCGTTTCACCATCCTGGCCCTCTGTCGTGACACTAGCGCTGGTGAAGGCGACCGAGCGGTCGCCGGCGCCGCCCTGGTTGGTGTTGGCGTTATCGGCACCCCAGGAGATGTTGAGCGAACCGGTGGTGATGGCATCGGCCTCGACATGCGGGGTCTCGTTGCCGCTAACAAGCGCGCCTTCGGTGACCGAGCCTGCATCACCGGCTGCCGCGACCGGCTTGTCGTCGGCAATGGTGACGGTGAAGGTGTTCGAAGCAGTATCGCCGTCAGAATCGGTCGCCGTGTAACCAAAGGTCAGCTTGATGGCATCCGATCCCTTGGCATCGTCGAGCGATTGCACCAGGGTGAAGTTGTAATGGCCGTTGTCAGTGTCGGAGACCGTTGCATAGAAGACGACGTTAGATGCAGAGGTCGCCGTGGGAACGGTTTCACCGGTATAGCCGACGAGCGTGCCATCGGCCAACAGCACCGTATGAACGGCCTGACCATGCGAACTCAGCGTTTCACCATCCTGGCCCTGTGTCACTACCGTTGTATTGGTGAAGGCAACCGAGCGATCACCGAGGCCGCCCTGATTGGTATTGGCGCTATCGGCACCCCAGGAAATGTTAAGCGAGCCGTTGGCCGTCGCGGCGCCCGTGTCATGGCTTAGGGCTGCGTTGCCGGCAGCCAGCGCTGCCTCGGTGACAGAACCCCCAGTTCCTGCGGCCGCAACCGGCACGCTGTCTGTGATGTCGACATTCGCGATGGACGCAACCGTATGACCGCTCGTGTCGGAGACGGTGTACCGGAATTGAAGCTGAAGTACATCGCCCGATGCATTGGCGCCGCGGGGATGGTCGAGGGCAGCGAGCTGAGTAAAGGTGTAATCGCCGGTCGAAGCGTTGAATACCAGCGTGAAGACCGCGACGCCATTGGCCGTGCCGGTAACAGTCTGGCCGTTCTGGGTGACGACAACGGGAACGCCGCCGGAGGTTAGACCCGACAGCTGCTGCGTGCCGCTGCCGGTGATTTCTGCCTCGCCGACCAGCGTGACGGTGGTGATCGCGGCATTATTGCCACCGAAGCCGAAGCGACCGGTGCTGCTTGTCGTGAGAAAGGCGCCAGTGCTGCTGCCGCGTTCGATCAGCGAAGCCGTTTCGGTCGCCTGCTGATCGATGAAGGGAACGCGAGTCTGCGTGCCAGATAGATTGCGGCCGTTACCGCCACCGATTATGTCGCCAGGACCAAGAAGGCCAAGCAGATTAAGCGGCGTGCGGGGGTTCCCAGCCTGGCTGTCCGTGAACTGGTGGCCGGAATCCGTGCTGTTGCCGGCATGAACCGAACCATCGGGACCTTCAGCGACATTGATGCCCTGCTGCTGCAGCGCGGCGACGACGGCCTGCTGCGGCAGCGTGACCTCACCGATCAGGAAGGTTGGAACGTGCAGCGCTCCGTTGATAATGACGATGCGCGTACCGTCGGCCTGGATGAGAACAAGGTTACGTCCCTCGACATGAATATCGTCGATGGAAGTGTTCGGCGGCAGATGAACGACATTGCCATTGTCGGGTACGATCTGGAGCGGCTGACGAGCGCCGGGGTTTTGCGGCTCGTTCGCGGCAAGTCGCCCTGTCTTGCCATTCGCCTGCTGCTCCTCGGCTTGTGCCACTTCGAATGCAGCGACATCAGCATTCTGCGACAATGGCAGCAAATGATCGGCGCCGATATCGGCCGTAACGCCCGTGTCCCGGCCGCCTGATGCGAAATCATGCGAAGCAGCTTCGTGGTCTACGGTCGAAATGCGCAAGTCGTCCATGGGTCTGGCTCCCGGTGTCTCGTAATTTGCCGCAATCAATTACGGGAGCTGGCTGATTGCAATACTTCATTAACCTCACGGATATAGCCGGTTATGCAGCACGGCAGAATTATTTTACCGATGGTTAACTCAACGAAAGAACAACTCGTTAAGTATACTGCTTGACTTTACGTCAGCCGCAGTGTGCAAATGCGGCCCGACTGGCTGTTGCAGTCTGCCGTAGAGAATCGGGGGGAGTAGTTGTGCCGTTTGCGATCAGCCTTTCATTGAGCCTTTTGACGGAGTGGCTGCCGCGCAGACCGCGTTGGCGACCAGCATGCGGTGCCGCCCTCATTCTCTGTGCCGGCCTCGCCGGCTGTCAGATGGACGGTGTGGGACTGGAGAACAACAGCAAGAAAGACGACATAAAAATGCCGTCCACTGCCATTGAAGAGAGCTATGGCGGCGACGGCGGCACCGAAATCACGCTATTGCTGCGCAAGGGTGCGGCAGGTCTCTATGAAGGCCCGGCACGCGATGTGCGCGACGGGGCAGTGCTTGGCGTCGGCGAACTCGGCAACAATCAGGTCCGGTTGCGCGTCAAGAATGTCGGCCCTGGACTTGCCGGCGTTGCCGCACAGGTCACTGCGGCCAAGGCCCGGAATGCCGCGCTGATCGTCAGCTATCTGCC
Organism: Martinezella tropici; assembly: GCF_003287875.1. Classification (GTDB taxonomy): domain Bacteria; phylum Pseudomonadota; class Alphaproteobacteria; order Rhizobiales; family Rhizobiaceae; genus Rhizobium; species Rhizobium tropici_C. Next base: position 259,531 of record NZ_QMKK01000054.1, on the reverse strand, counting down.
GCCGGCCGAGACGGCCTCCATCGCTGCCATTCCAACCACCCAGCGTCCCCCATTGCTTAACCTTGCGGGTGCGGCGACCGGCGGAGACGTCTTCAATCTGGCCTCGGATGAGATCGACAGCGCGACGGAAGGCGTCAAGGCGGCCGGTCCTTCGGGTCACAAAAAGGTATCGGCGCTGGTGCCCGCTGATTTTCCTCAATCCGACGCAACGAGATTGGGCAGCGCCATCTGGAACGGTGGCAACACCTTCATGGGCCTTGGCCGTTACGGCGCAAGTGATCAGTCCTCCGATATCCTGACCAAGAACCGGCCGCTCATCCAGTCGGCCGACATCGTGGTCATTCTCGGCAACACCCCGGAAATCGGTATGGCCGCAAATGCCGTTCGTAGCGCAGCCATTCCCGGTCAGACGCTGGTCGGCACCAACAACTGGCCGCAATCGGTCTATGCGACGCCCGCCGTAGCGGGTGCGTTCGTCGCGACCGACGACACGCAGAGCAGCGGGCTCATTACCGAGCGCTATCAGCGCCATTTCAATCACCCGCTGACGACCTACGGCGCCTATGGCTACGACGCCATGGCGATCGCCTCCGGCCTGATCCGTTCCCAGGGACCGCAGGCCATCACTGCAGCCAATTTGAGGAACAAGGTGGGCTTCCGCGGCACGACCGGCCTCTTCCGCTTCAATGCCGCCGGCCAGGTGGAGCGCAGAATGGTGATCAATACGATCGACGGCGGCACACTGAAGGTTTCCGCACAGCCCTCACAATCGTTCTGATGCCGGCAGGCTCATCGAGCACATTGGTAACGAGACGCGCTTCGTCATCACGATAGCGCCGCTTCATCTGATCCTGAGTCAAGACGGGCCACTTTAGTACCCTTGGCGAAATCATCCTTAATTCTTTCTCATCGTATTTCGTACAATTTTATACTTATTTGATCGCTTAATTTATACTTAGTTTATCTATATATCCCAACGCCATATTCAGAAGTATCGCGCACTATTCTCTCAATCAGAGGGAATTTAGCGCCAATGGTACGCAAGAACAAAAAAACTATACTTGCAGCACTCGCTGCAGCTTCCTTTGCCTTCGGTCTAGCCTCACCGACCACCAGCATGGCGGCGACCGACGACACTGTCCGGCCCGTCGTCAAGCTGTTTCAGGACCCGCTGGTCCATACGGCCATCGATCTCTTTGCGCCCACCATCGGAAACGCCGCAAGAGCGATCAGTGGCATCGACCTGGCGGCATTGAACAACAGCCTCGCAGTTGCGCCGGGCGGCCTTCCGCACAATGACTTGACTGCGTCTGAGCCGGTACGCCCCGCAAAACCGAGCAGCGCTCCTTTAGGCGACTCTGTATTCGGAACTGTCGCCATTCCGTTCAAACATCTTGCCGCGCTCAACAATTTCGCAGGCCCGCTCGCGGAAATCCGGTCGGGCAAGTCGCTCGATTGCGGAACAGGTGGATGCAATGCAGCCGAAACCGTCATCGCGGCCGCCGAAACAAAGATTACCGGCGCGTCGATCCGCGACAAGATCAATACCATCAACTACACGGTCAACCATGCCATCCGCTACGCCAGCGACATGGAAACCTATCATGTAGCAGATTACTGGGCGAAACCGAGCGAAGCACTGTCGCATCAGCGGGGCGACTGCGAAGACTACGCCATCTTGAAGATGGCAGCACTCTATAAGGCAGGCGTCGATCTCGACCATATGACACTGGTGGTCTTGTTCGACCAGCAGCGGCATTTCTACCACGCTGTCCTGTCGGTCTCCGTCAACGGTAATAATCTTATCCTCGACAACATGCGCGACGAGGTCTTGTCCGACAAACGGATTGCAGAATATCTGCCGCTCTATTCGATCGTTGCTGATCGCGGCTATCTGCACGGTTCGCGCGATCCTCACGCACAAGCGGTTGCCGCCGCAGTGCCGCTCGCCAAGGTGGTCCCCGGCGAAGGCGAAGTTCACTAACCGAACCCGCCCCCAGGCATTTCGGGGCGAGCGTCGCGCATAATGAAAGCGGTGGCATTCTCAGTAGACGGAAAGATAGCCGATCAGCATCAATGCTTCGTGTGTCGGCGCCAACGCCAGATTGATTTGCCCCGTCAGCGATTGCGAACCGAGGCCGATCTTGAAGCCGGTGTTCAGCGTCTTACCGCGATTGACCGACAGAACGGAGAGTACCTCTTGGATCTGGGTGTCAATCGACAGGCGTAGCGTGCGCGCGGTCTGCTGGACATCATCGATCAGCGGCAGGCGATGGCGCAACATCTTCAGGAAGGCATCGTTGAAGAGCTTGATCCCGCGCTCTTGCGTCAGGACCACTGCAGGTGTCGGCGACGCCTGGAGGACAGCGTTGAGATTGGTCAGCGATGCGAGATCTTCGACGGCATCGAGGCGGCTCAGCGCCCATTTGAAGCTTAGCACGCGCAACAAGGACGTGAGATTGCCGGTCTCCGGCATCTCCGCCGCTATGTTTGAAACCAGGTCACCGATGCTGATGCCACCGGCCTCCGACATTCGCCCTAGCCCATCCCAATAGATACCCTCCAGGCGAATGCCACGACGCTCGCCGCCACCGGTTACCGCGCGAAAACGTGGCTCCAGTTCGTCACTATCGACAGATGGTAGGGATTCCTCCCGAATTATCGCAGCTTCGTCCTTCCCGCCTCCTTTGCGCATGGCTGCCCCTCACCGTTCCGTCAGCGCTTCGGAGCGCGCCTTGTTGATCGGCTTCATCAAATAGGCCAGGATCGTCTTGCGGCCGGTCATGATCTCGGCCGAAGCCACCATGCCTGGGATAATCGGATAGTGCTTGCCGTCGCGTTCCAGCGCCGATTTGTCGGTCTTGATGCGCACAAGGTAATAGGTTTCGTTCTTGTCCTTTTCGACAAGACTATCGGCGGAGACGTTAACGACCTTACCGTCCAGTGCGCCGAATATCGAGAAATCATAAGCCGAGATCTTGATGACCGCCGGCTGATCGATGCGCACGAATGCAACGTCGCGTGGAGAAATCTTCGCCTCGATCAGCAGGGTGTCCGCTGTCGGGACGACACCGGCGATGACCTTGCCGGCGTCGACATAGGCGCCGATCGTGTTGACCTCCAGCGTATTGACGATGCCGTCGACCGGAGATCGGATATCGGTGTGCTTGACGCGATCGGATGCCCCGCGGATCGTCTCATCGACGACGGAAAGTTCCGACAGTGCCTGCCCCTTGTCGGTCAGGGCCTGCTGCCGCAGCTGCAATCCAAGGTCGGCGACCTGTAGCGTCGCCTCATTGACGGCCGCTTGCAGACGATCGAGGCTTTCGACATAGACTTTAAGCTGCCCTTGCAGGTCGACAAGGTCTCGCTGGACTTTGAGAACCTCCGTTTGGGCAACGAGCTTTTTCTCGCCGAGCGGCTTCAGCAGATCATATTGCTTTTGGGCGCCTTCGATGTTCTGCGTCAGGCGGTCTATGTTGGCATGGGCTTCATCCAGCTCGTTCTGATGCTGCTTCAGACGCTGATTGAGAACGTCGAGCTTGTTCTTGTAGGAAGCGCGATCCGCCTCCAAGAGCTTTTCCTCGTTATCGCAGACGGTTTTTGCGGTAGCAAGAATGTCAGCTGGGCAGACGAACTGTGCGTCGAAGGCGCCTGCCTCCTCCAGGGCCAGGCGCTCAACTTTGGCACCGAGCGCACGAGCCTTCGCAACCGACTCGCCGAGTGTCGACACCGTCGTCGTGTTGTCGAGCTGGACCAGAATATCGCCTTTGTGGACGACCTGGCCGAGATTGACATTGATCTGTTGGACGATGCCGGGCTCGGACGATTGCACGATCTGCGTCTTCGATACCGGTATCACCTTGCCTTCGCCGCGAGCGATCTCGTCGATGTCGGCGAAGGCCGCCCAAGCGACGAAAGCAACGATCATCAAGGCACAGAGGCCAAGGATCAGCCGGGCGAACAACGGAGGATTGTCGTCGATATTGCGCTGAGAGGCACGCATCATTGCACCGCCTTGCGCTGCATCGCCTCGATGACAGCGTTTTTCGGTCCATCCGCGATGATGCGGCCCTTGTCGATGACGATCAGCCGGTCAACCAGCTCCAACATACTGTGACGATGGGTTGCTACCAGCAGCGTCGTTTCCGGGCCGAACGCATCGGTCAGCTTGCTGATCAGATGGCGCTCGCTTGCCAAATCCATCGCTCCCGACGGCTCGTCAAGAAAGACGATCTTCGGCCGGGTCAGAAGCAGGCGCGCGATGGTCAATGCCTGCTTCTGGCCATTCGACAGGTTCGCACCGCGCTCGCCAACCGGCATATCGAAACCGCGCGGATGTACGGAGACGAACTCCTCGACGCCGGTCATTCGTGATACCGCCAAGAGCTCTTCATCGGTGGCGTCGGCCCGGCCGAGCAGCAGATTTTCCTTTACCGTGCCGGAGAACAGGTCCGACGATTGGCCGGCGACGGCCACCGCGGAGCGCACCTCCGCCACGTGATACTGGCGTATATCAACGCCATCGATGAGTACACGGCCGCTGGCAGGCTGAAACAGCCCGTCGAGAAGCCGGCCGAGGGTCGTCTTGCCCGAACCGATGCGGCCGATGATCCCGATCTTTTCCCCGGGCGCAACCGTGAAGGACAGCTGATTGATGACCGCCTGGTCAGATCCTGGATATTGGAAGGAAACATTCTGAAAGCTGAATCCACCGCTACGGATCTGCCGGTTGACGAAGCCGACCGTCGACGGACGGTCGTCAGGCTGCTCCATGATCTTGTCAAGAATGCGCAGCGACATGGTGGCCTGGCGGAAACGCGCCAGCGTCATGGCGATCTGCCCGAAGGGCGCACCTGCGCGGCTCGCCAGCATGACGGTGGCCACGATCGCGCCCATGGCGATTTTGCCGTCGGCAAATTCATACGTGCCCGCAACGACGATGAGTACGCTGACCATCTGCTGCAAGAACATCGTCATGTTCATTGCGTTTGATGAGATGTGCTTGATGTCCTCACTGGTGCGGCTCGAATATTTCGTCAGCTCCTGCCAGCGGCGCAACATCGTCGCCTCGGCGCGGAGGCTCTTCAATGTCTCGATCGTCGAGATGGTCTCGACGAGCAGCGACTGGCGGCGCGAAGCCTCGTTCGTCGCCGTCGCCATGCGCTTGCCAATCTGAGCCTGGGCCACGAGGCCGATCGTCACCGAGAGAATGAAAGCGACGCCTGGAATGATCACGAGCCACCCGGAGATCAAATATATGACAACCAGGAAAATCACGACGAACATGCTGTCGATCAGCACTCCGATCGTGTTCGATGTGAAGAATTCGCGCACGAATTCATATTGTGTCACCCGATTGGCATATTCTCCGGTCGACATCGGGCGGGACGCCAATGTCGAATTCAGAATCTTGTCGAAGATCAACTGCGACAGCCGCAGATCCGCCTTACGACCCGCATAGTCGATCAGCGATGCACGGGCCATCTTCAGTAGAAAATCGAAGAGATAGGCAAGCGAGATGCCGGCGGTCAGCACCCAGAGCGTTGGGAACGCCTTGTTCGGCAGCACACGATCATAGACATTCATGGTGAAAAGCGGCGATGCCAGCGCGATGATGTTAATGAAGAGTGCCGCCAGCATGACGCGGGCATAGGTGCGCCAATAGGGTACCAGCGCCGTTGCCAGCCAGTGCCGCCTCTCGATCTCCAGGGCGTGGCCGACGCGCGCTTCTTCCGAAGAATTCTGATAATAGAGCGTGAAAGCAAATGCCGATTGCGGATTGAGCGCCTTGAGTTCGTCCCGCGTCAAGCAGGCCGCTGTCCCGGCGACCGGCACGAGCTCAGTGATGTAGGAACCGCTTTCGGTCGTTTCGAGCAACGGCAGAACGCCGCCGTCAGCGAAGGTGACGATCGCCGGGCAATCGAAATTGCCCAGGCGGCAATCTCGTTCCGTATGCTTTAGGACCTGCAGACCGACGCGTTCCGACAGCCGTTCGACATCGTCCAGCTCCATGGCTTCCAGAATTTCGTCCGGAATGCCCGAAAACAGCACTGTATCCGAGTTCGGACGGCCGTAAAACGCAGCGACCGATTTAAATGCCGACTTGAAAGTCCGCAGCGATACGCTCGCAGACACGTCAGGTGCTACGTTCAACATGAGCCACTATCCAATTCGGATCGTAACGATTAACGAATCGGCTCGAGCAGATCCATCGGCAAGCCGGGCTTCTGATGCGAGTCGTATCTGGTATATCCGGGATCAGCCGTATTCGACGAAACAGCGAACTGATCACGGGCATAAGGCGTCGCCTGATCGACCGGCTTCAGTTTCATCGTCGACAACAGGCTGCCCGATGCCGCTAGGATCTTGTATTCCGCAAAGAGTGATGCGACTTCCGCCGTCTTGGCCAAGATCTCAGTGTTAAAGCGAGTGTTCTGGGCATCCAATAGATCAAGCAGCGAGCGCTGACCGACCTTGAATTGCTCGCGGTAAGACGTGACGAGTTGAGCGTTCGTCTTTTCCTGCCCGCCGAGGATATGTGCCAACTGAGCCTGATTGGTGCGCTCACTCCAGGCGGAACGGACGGACTCGTCCACCTCGCGGTACGTCTGGCTCAGCGCAAAACGCTGTTCGGCGGCGCGACGAACCAGCTCCTGTTGATGGGCGGTATCGATGCCGCCATGATAGATGTTCCATTTGGCGACGACACCAACTTGGACGTCGCTTGTGTTACCCTTGTTGCCGTCGACATCGTCACCAATGCGAGCGCTGCCGACGAGGTCCAACCGTGGCAGGAATGCGGACTTCGAACCGCGCACGTCCGCGTCAGCGGCATTGACATCAGCCTTTGCCGACGAGATCTGCGGGTTGTTCTTTTGAGCGATAAAGACCGCGTCGTCCAACGTCTTCGGCAGGTAGCGCGCGACGGAAGCCGGTCGGCTCGCATTACTGATCGGCTCGCCGACGACCTGGAGAAAGCGGATCTTCGTCGCGTCGAGCTCCTTCTTTGCCTCCTGAAGGCGAGCGTTAGCCGCCTCCAAGCGCTCCCGACCCTGAAGACGGTCGGCATCGGTGAGAGCGCCGCCCTTGATGCTGTCCTCGATATTGCCGACCATCTGCTTGTGGAAGGCGACGTTCTTCTCAGCAGCTGCGACGATTTCCATCTGCAACTGATATTCAAGGTAATCCTGGGTCACTTCCAGCGCTAAAGCTTCCGAGCGCTGTTGGACGCGGAAGGATGCGCCGTCAACGCGGGCGGCCTGCTTGTCCTTCTGCGCCTTGCGGTCGCCGCCATCAAACAAGGTCTGCGTAATAGTCAAGCTTACGTCAGCAGGATTCAGGTAATCATGGGTGCGCGATAAAGCTCCGGATGTGACGTCCGATAGTCTCCGGCGGCCATAACCAGAGTCAAGGTCGACCGAGGGCAAATAAAGCCCCCTTGCCTGGCGCAATTGAAACTCGGTTGCTTCCCGGTTCTGCGCCGCCTGCATGATCTGCGGATTGGTTTTTAGTGTTTTGTCAATCGCCTGCTGCAATGTCACAGCACCGGCAGAACCACTTGATAAAGAACTTATGGCCATCGAAATTCCGATTGCCGCCATCAATCGCGTCTTATTAGCCAAAACTATGCCCCTTCGCCGACATAATACTCTAAAGATACATTTTATAAATCTTATTCACCTACGAACGTAGACGACATCCCATCTATTTGTAAGATAGACTCCCATTTAATCTCCTGAAACAGTTAATACCGGAAAGCGCAAGCCTTTCCGACGGCAATCTATTGACTATTTTTGGGCTATTCACAGAGTCGATGCCGCTGTCGCATGATCGCAACAATTCTAATCATCAACCGTGCGGAGAATGTACATAGCCTTAACCACTAAGGCGCGCCGGAAGAGGATTTAAAACATTCCCAAAAACCTAGTAATATTAGGAAATACTCATCGGCACGCGAACGCACCCAAGCATGGATGAGGTTGAAGCTCGATTAGCCATATGGCGGGACGCGATACGCCGGATGTATTTTAGATATTTTCAATATTTGATTGCTAAAGGGGGCAAATCGGTTCACGTTTCAGGCATGCTCCCGCCAGGCACATCCGCTGCCGGGTTGTAAACAGGCATCAAGTATGACCGAGACGCTACGGCGAAACAATTGATTGTTGTGTCTATCGGCATCGTAACTCCCATGGCGATAGACACGATGAAACACGCTCAGGATCTGGATCGAGATAAAGCCGACGGGGTTCTGTCGCAAACCGGGCACCAAGCGAAACGGCGGCTCCGGATATTCGTTCGAAGACAGGTATTTCATGAAAACAACGATGCAAAACAGCAAATTTTACCGGTTTTCTTAAGCCGGCTTTTTCGGACCTCTGTTTAGCTGACGCAGTATTACGGAACGGGGATAACTCCGATATGATTCCACAGCGGCGACATCCCTCCGCCACCATTTTCAAGGCCATGCGGAGAGCCACACTCGGCGCACTATGCGCCGTGGTCGGTTCCGTTGCGCTTATATTTATATTAAACCTATTGATGCCGGATCGACCATTTTTAGTCGGATTTGCCGGTGCCGTACTTATTTCTGCATTTGTGGCCTTTCCGCTGCTTTTTACCTTGCAGCTCAACAACGACGTCATCCGTAAGATGCAGGAAAACGTCACCCAGGCGGCGCGCTACGACAGCGTGACGAAGACGCTCAACGGTACTGCCTTTGCCGCGGCCGTCGAGCACTTTATCGACCGGCGCAAGCATGCCGACGCAGATGCCGGCGGTATCGTCATCGCCGTCATCGTCGATACGCTCGACGACATCGGCCGCCGCTATGGGCTGCAATGGGCCGACACGGTGATGCAATCGCTTGCCTCGATCATCCAACCCTCGGTTCGTCGTGGCGATCTTGTGGCGCGGCTTGCGACCAACGAACTTGGCATCTTCCTGCCTGGCGCTACGATCGAGAACGCCCGCGACATCGGCAACCGCATCCGCGCGGGCGTCTCCGCGGCCACCTTCAGCGCTGACGGCGCGCCGCTTTCCGTCGCCATCCGCCTCGGGGGCATCTCCTTCGACGGCCCGGCCGAATTCAACCAACTCCGCCAGCTCGCCGACCAAATGGCCTTCGAGAGCAGTGACGAAAGCGATGACATCCCGATCAGCGTGCTGCCGGCCGCATGAGGCTGACATCCCATCCTGCGGCAGCGACGGCATAGTCCCATACGGCGATACCTGTCTTTGATGCGGTGTCAAAGCCAGCTGGGATCTCGGCCGGCCTTCTGGATCAGCCGAGGCTAATCGGCCCTCAGGTGATGAGATGTCGATGCGGCTCCTGTTACACAGCCTTCACGACGGAAGCTTCAATTCAACGTCCTCGGTTACATATTTCCACATCGCGACGAGCAGCTTTCCCACCAAGCGCCGGGGTCTGCCTTAGGTGTGTAGATCCGGCTGTGTATGCGCCAATACGTGATCAATGCGGTTCACGAAGTTTTTGTCAGATCCATAGACGAGCCCTGCCGGCGAGACATGAACGATATCGCCGTCGGGCGTTATATATGAAGTAAATCCTGCTGGAGTGTTGACTTGTGCACCCGCCCGTTGATCGGTCTCCAATCATTCGGGATTCCTGTGGCGCTCTTTCCGCCCTCGAGAAGATCGTCAATCGCATTGCCCGTCCTGAACTTCGCAAAGAACGTCAGCACCTGCACCAGAGCGAGCGGATCACCATTGTTTGCTTTGGCAATCAGCGACGGCAGAGCAGTAACGCCGGTCGGATCTCCCGTAAGAACAAGAATCGGTCTCGCAGCGTCTTCTTGTTGTTGCGCAGTAAGGCTGTTGACTCCTTCGGGAGCTATGATCTTCCAAATTTGATCAAGCCCAGCGCTGCTGCGAAGGTCCGCGCGGTATTGATCCGCCGAGATAAACCACGATGATGCCGTGCCACTGTAACTCGACAATGCTGCGATCACACTAGCGAAAACTGCGCCGCATCCTTCTGCCTGGTAGCCACTTGGTCGGCAGGCAATCATTGCGTCTTGCTGCAGCCTATCCTTCGCCGCCAATCGTGCTTTCTCCGCGCAGGCAGTATCATCACCGCCTTTGCATGCCGCCTTCGCAGCATTCAGCGCATCGTTGTCCGCATGGTCGAGATAGTTATACTGATACTGCACAGCCCCATACCCATAGGAGGCGCCTTCGCCACCTCCGACAGCGCCAGCGGCCAGAGCAGACAAGCTCTCGCCGAGCAGGGCGGCAAGTGTCTGCTTATCCTGAGCGGATATAGACCTGCAGCGTGTAACCGATATGCTCGGTCATCAGCGCTTTGGCGCGCTCGAGATCGCGGTCGAGGGCAGCCTCCATCAGCGCCGTGTGATGTTCGATCGCCATCGCGTCCTTGAGCGCCGCCAGCGCCTTCTCATAGCCGGCGGACAGGCCGGCCGTCGCGCGCTGCGTCGGCGCCAGGCCGAGGAAACGGTGGTGACGCCGCAGTTGATCGGTAATGGTGGCCTGGAAGCGCTTGAGCCAATTTGATGTCGCAGCGCTTATCAGCGCGGCATGGAAGGCGGAATGCTTCTCATCCCACTCGTCGGCCATCTCCTCGGAAGCGGAATCCGGCACGATCCTGCAGCGCGACAGGCGGTAGTGCGCGGTCACGACGGCTGATTCCCAATCGGGGCCGCCTTTTTCGATCGATTCCATGAACAATGGCAGTTCGATGACCATCCGCGCGCGCATCAGATCCTCCAGCTCCGCCCTGGAAACAGGAGCGACCGCGAAACCACGATTGCTGACGGCCGTCACCAGCTTTTCGGCTTCCAGCCGCGAAAGGGCCTCGCGAAGCGGGGTCCAGCCGACGCCATAGGTCTCCCGCAGGGCGCCGAGCCGCAAGGATGCTCCGGGCCTGAGCTTCGTATTGAGGATATCGCGTCGCAACAGCCAATAGGCCGCCTCGGTCTTGCTCAACGCATCCATGTCCTGCATGCGGCCTGCCCTTCCCCGCAAAATCCGAATTATATATAAAACTCGCCAGCATAGGAATATATATATCAAAGGCGTGGATAGTGCACATCATATATCTGAATTTGACAGGCTTGCAGCAGTCGCTATGATCCCTTGCCAAGAGAGCTGAAGGAATACGGCTCCTTGTCACATCCGGGAGGAAAATATGCTGAGATCTACATCCAAATGGCTGTCCGGACTCGCGGTCGCCGGCGCCTTCGTGGCCAGTGTCGCCACCGCTTCGGCCGAACCCATCAAGATCGCCATCGCCAATTTCGGCGAACATCCGCAGCTCAATGCTTCGATCGCCGGCTTCAAGAAAGCGCTCGCCGACAACGGCTTCGTCGAAGGCAAGGATGTCGTCTATTCCGAGAGCAACACCAGCTTCGACGCGTCGCTCGTGCCGCAGATGATCGCCAAGCTGCAGTCCGAGCATCCGAAGCTGATCTATACGGTGACGACCCCGGTGTCGCAGATCGCAAAGAAGGCGCTCGCCGGATCCGGCATTCCGATCGTCTTTACCGCCGTCACCGATCCTGTCGCCGCCAAGCTTGTTCCTTCGTGGGACGCGGGTGACGACGGCATCACCGGCTCGAGCGACCTGCAGGATATCTCGGCGATCCTGACCTTTACCAAGAAGCTGCTGCCGAACGCCAAGCGGCTTGGCGTGCCTTACAACCCCGGCGAGGCCAATGACGTCGCGCTGATCGACAAGGTCAAGGCCGCCGCTCCTGCAGCCGGCTTCGACGTGGTTCCTGTCGGCGTCGACAACGTCAACGAAATCCAGCAGCGTATCGCATCGCTCGCCGGCAAGGCGGACGTGATCTATACGCCCGCGTCCAACCTGCTGCAGCCGGCAATCCCGGCCGTTGCTGCCGCTGCCCGCCAGGCACAGATCCCGATCGTCAATTCCGACGATGCCGCGGTCCGCAATGGCGTCGTGCCGGCAAGCTTTGCCGTCAACTACGAGCAGGTCGGGGAAAATGCCGGCAAGATCGCCGCGCAGATCCTGAAAGGTGCCGATCCGAAGACGATCAAGCCTTCGCGTCCGGCCTATGAGGACCATGCGCCGCTGATCAACAAGACGGTGTTGAAGGCCTTCGGCGCCGACGTGCCGGCTTCGCTTGCCGATTGCAATTGCTTCACGAAGTGATAGGCGGCATCTTCTACTGCATAATTCCTTAAATCGACGTGCATTTAAGGATGAAATTATGCAGCCGATTTAAAGTGCTACAGCGACCTTTGCGCGTCAGATGTGACGCGCGGCGCTGTAGGATCAATCCGATCCATGGCGGCGCCCAGGATGCCGCCATTTCATAACCCTATACTGCAGGGGAGGCACGGATGCTTGATATCAAATCCGCGCGCAAGGTTTTCTACAGAGGCCAGCCCGACGAAAAGGTCGCGCTCGACGGCCTGACGCTCTCCCTCAAAACAGGCGAATTCGGCGTCGTCATCGGCTCGAACGGCGCCGGCAAGAGCAGCATGCTGAATGCGATTTCCGGTGCTCTCAGCCTCGATTCCGGTCAGATCCTCATCAACGGCAATGACGTGACGAACATGCCGGTTCACAAGCGCGCCGCGCGGCTGGCCCGCGTGTTCCAGGATCCGATGAAAGGAACCGCCGCCAGCATGACTGTCGGCGAAAACATGCTCCTGGCGGAACTGCGCGGCAAAGCCAGGGGATTTCGCCCCGGTCTGAATGCCGCCCGTCTCGCCGCCTACAAGGAACGTCTCGCCGTTCTCGGCCTTGGCCTGGAGAACCGCCTGGATACGAAGGTCGAGCTGCTTTCGGGCGGCCAGCGTCAATCGCTGTCCCTCATCATGGCCGTCGGCGGTTCGCCCGACGTGCTGCTGCTCGATGAACATACCGCAGCGCTCGACCCGCGCACGGCCGATATCGTCATGCAGGCGACGGTGCGTACCGTCGAGGCGCTCAAGCTGACGACATTGATGGTGACGCACAACATGCAGCACGCCGTCGATTTCGGCGACAGCATCATCATGCTCGATGCCGGCCGCGTTCATCTCGAAATCACCGGAGATGGCAAGCGGCGCATCACAGTGCCCGAGCTGATCGGTCACTTCGCCGTCAAGACCGACCGAATGCTGCTGGTGAGCTGACAACATGATGGATTTCATTCAGGCAACCGTTTCAAGCTTCGTCTCGCTCATCCCGGTCACCCTGGCGCAGAGCTTCGTCTTAAGCTTCGTCGTCCTCGGTATCATGATCCCCTTCCGGATGCTGAGCTTTCCGGATCTGACCAGTGAAGGCGCGTTTCCGCTGGGCGGCTGCGTCTGCGGCATCCTGCTTGCCGCCGGCGTCGCGCCGCCGCTCGCAATCGCCGTTGCCTTCGTCGTCGGCCTTGCCGCCGGCTGCTGTACGGCCTTCATTCACCTGCGCTTCCGCATCCATACGCTGCTCGCCGGCATCCTGATGTCGACCATGCTCTATAGCGTCAATCTCGGCATCATGGGCAAATCGAACCTCTCCGTCTTCGGCTCGCCGACGGTGTTCGACTGGGTACCGTTCACAGCAGCCGGCTTCCCTGCCAGCAAGATCGTCGTCGCCGGCATCCTCGCACTCATCGTGCTGATCGCCCTCAACCTCTACTTCAAGACGGAAAAGGGCACCGCCATGCGTGCCGTCGGCTCCAATCCCGACATGGCCGAGGCGCAGGGCATCAATGTCTGGGCCGCAACCATCGGCGGCGTCGGCATCGCCAGCGCCTTTTCCGCCGCCAGCGGTGCGTTGATGGTCCAGTCGCAGGGCTTTGCCGACGTCAACATGGGCATCGGCATCCTGATCAACGGCCTTGCCGCCCTGATGATCGGTGAGGCCTTTACCGGCAAGCAGACGGTGTTCAGACAGCTGCTGGCGCCCTTTGTCGGCTCGATCATCTATTACCAGCTCGTCTCGCTCTGCCTTGCCGCCGGCATGCCGCCGCCGAACCTGAAGCTCGCCACGGGCCTGTTCGTGCTCATCATGCTGGCACTGCCGAGCATCCGCCGCAGCCGCGGCGGGGCGGCCACCCGAGAAACCATTCGCGAATAGATTACGAGGCAACGACATCATGGATAGCCTTCCCGATCTCGCGGCCGTCGAGGCCATGGACGAGGCCGATCTGCTGCGCGTTTTTCGCAGCCGCTTTGCCCTGCCCGCCGGCGTCATCTACCTCGACGGCAATTCGCTCGGCGCGGCCTCGCACGAGGTCTTTGCCGAAGTGCGCCAGGCCGCCATGGAGGAATGGGGCAACGGCCTGATCCGCAGCTGGAACAGTGCCGGGTGGTTTCATCTGCCGCTCGAGCTCGGCGACCGTATCGGCCGGCTGATCGGCGCCGCCGAAGGCCAGACCGTTGTCACAGATTCCACGTCGATCAACATCTACAAGACCTTGCATGCAGCGCTCGCCATGCGGCCCGGCCGCAATGTGATCGTTGCGGAGGGCGATAGTTTCCCCACCGATCTTTATATGGCGGAGGGCGTGGCTTCGACACGCCCTGGCCTGACGCTCCGCTTCGAGGGCCGCGATGCCGAAAGCATCGAGGAACTGATCGACGACGGCGTCGCCGTCGTTCTCGTCAACCACGTCAATTATAAGAGCGGCGAGCTGCGCGACATGGCGGCGCTGACAAAACGCATCCAGGCGGCAGGCGCGCTCGTCATCTGGGATCTGTGCCACAGCGCCGGCGCTCTGCCCGTCGATCTCGATGGTGCGGGCGCCGATTTCGCCGTCGGCTGCACCTACAAATATCTGAATGGCGGCCCGGGCGCGCCGGCCTTCATTTATGCCGCAAAGCGCCATCACGCATCGATCGTCCAGCCGCTCAGCGGCTGGTGGAGCCATGCGCGCCCCTTTGCCTTCGAACGGAGCTTCGATGGCGATGCCGGCATCAAGCGCTTCTTGTGCGGCACGCAGCCGATCCTGTCGCTGCGAGCGTTGAAGGGTGCGCTGGCCATCTGGGATGAAGTGGACATGACGGCCTTGCGCGCGAAAAGCATAGCGCTCACGGAGCTCTTCATCCGCTTGGTCGAAGCGAAATGTGGCCAATATGGCGTCGAGCTGGAGACGACCCGCGAAAGCGGCAGGCGCGGCAGCCAGGTCTCCTTCAAGCACGACAACGGTTATGAGGTGATGCAGGCGCTGATCGAGCGCGGTGTCATCGGCGACTTCCGGGCGCCATCGACCCTGCGCTTCGGTTTCACGCCGCTTTATGTCGGCTATCGCGACGTATGGCGTGCCGCGACGGTGCTTGAGCAAATCCTGAGCAGCGGATCATGGAAGGACGCGCGCTTTGCGGTGCGGGCGGCCGTGACCTGATCCACAGGCGTCGGCAGTTGGAGAGAGGAAGCTGAGCATGAGCTATTTCAGGGTCAACGATTGGGACGCAGCCTATACCAATGGCGCCTATATCGTCGACGGAGATCAATGGCCGGCCGCCTGGGTCGAGCCGGCAAAGTCCTTCCGTGACAGGCTGACGACCGCGGGACGCGCGAAACTCGATCTGGCCTATGGTCCTGCGGAGCGCAATCGCTTCGATCTCCTTCTGCCCGAAGGCCAGCCGAAGGGATTGGTGGTTTTCGTCCATGGCGGTTACTGGCTGCAGCTGGACAAAAGCTATTGGTCGCACTTTGCAGCAGGCTCTATCGCCAGAGGATATGCGGTCGCGATCCCGTCCTACACTCTTTGCCTGGAAAATCGCATCGCCGGGATCGGCAAGGAGATTGCGGCCGCGATTACCAAAGCCGCCGAACTCGTCGGCGGCCCCATCGTTCTGACTGGTCATTCGGCCGGCGGTCAGCTCGTTGCCCGCATGATGACAACGACATCGCCGCTCCGTGAAACAATCCGCAACCGCATTCGCCATGTGCTTGCCATTTCCGGCCTTCATGACCTGCGGCCGATCATGAGGCGCAGCATGAACGAGCAGCTTCGCATCGATGACGCCGAAGCAAGAACCGAAAGCCCAGCCCTGCTGGAGCCGCTCGAGGCCGTCCGCCTCACCTGCTGGGTCGGGGGTGCCGAACGCGCCGAATTCATCCGCCAGAATGCGTTGCTCGCCAATATCTGGACCGGACTCGGCGCGGCAACGGCGGTCGTGGTCGAACCGGACAAGCACCATTATTCGATCCTGGACGGCCTTGCGGACGCTGAGCACCCTCTGACACAAACCCTGCTTGCAGAATAGCATCTTCGCAGCCGGATCAAAGGAAATGCCCTCGGCGCTACAAACACCGAGGGCATATATCGTCAGCCGTTGACCGGCGCATTCATCGCCCAGAGAACGCCGAATGGATCGCGGAGCTGGCCCCAGCGATCGCCCCAGAACATCACCTGTGGCTCGACGACGACCTCAGCGCCTGCATCGACGGCGCGCTTCCACCAGAAATCGAGATCATCCACGACGAGCTGCATCACGAAAGACTGCGGCTTCTCCAGTGCATGGCCATATTCGGGAAAGGCGTCGCCCAGCATCACCGAGCTGCCGTTTATATAGAGATGGATATGCATGGTCCGGCCCTTCTCGTCGACCGGATACATGAAGGCTTCCTCCGCACCGAAGGCGCGCTTGTAGAATTCGGCAGCCTTCGCGGCGCCGTCCACTGTCAGATAGGCCACGACGCCGCCGCGAACCGGCACGCGAGGTTGTTGGGATTGTTCTGCTGCATCGGTCATATCGGTCTCCTTGGAAACGGTTGTGCATATCCGCCCTTATCGTTGGGCTGTTCCAAGGACGTTGCTCGATCACGACTTCCGACAACGGGAGTCGAAGTTTTTTATTTTTCCAGGTCCGGCCTGCCCAGCCCTTTCACATGTCATCCTTGCGCCCGCTTTCGGGCGTGCAAAGCGCGCTCGGGCCGGGTCTCACCGAGAATTCGCAGCACAGCATCCTCGCGCGACATCGGACGCCCCAGCAGGAAGCCCTGCACCTCGTCATAGCCTTCGGCACGCAATTTGGCCAATTGCGCCTCCGTCTCGATGCCTTCCGCAAGCGTTACCGCATTGAAGCCCGAGGCTATGCCGACCACGGCCCGAACGATCGCGAGATTGCCAGGATCGGCCTCCATGCCAGCGACGAAGCTGCGGTCGAGCTTGATCTTGTCGAAGGAGAAGGCACGCAGATAGCTGAGCGACGAATAGCCTGTGCCGAAATCGTCGATGGCAATGCGAATGCCAAGCTCCTTCAGCGCGCGCAACAGCGACAGGCTTTGCTCGACCTCGGAGAGCAGAATGGATTCCGTAATCTCGATCTCCAGACGCCCGGGGCGGAGACCTGTCTCGTCGAGTGCCGAGACGACGGTGGCCAGCAGGTTCGCGTGGCGGAACTGATAGACGGACAAGTTGATGGCCACCTTCAATTCCTCGGGCCATTCCACCGCAGTCCGGCAGGCTTCCCGCAATACCCAGTCGCCGATCGGCACGATCATTCCCGTCTCCTCGGCAACGGGGATGAACTCGGCCGGGGAGATGAGCCCACGCCTGGGATGGCGCCAGCGGATCAGCGCCTCGAACCCCGAGAGAATATCTTCGTCCAGCCGGATGATCGGCTGATAGTGGAGTTCGAACTCGTTGTTCTGCAGGGCTTCCCGAAGCTCCAGTGTAAGCTGGTGGCGCCGTTCCGCTTCAAGCCGCATCTCGGTCTGGTAGAAACGATAGGTCGATCGGCCGCTGCTCTTGGCCGCATAGAGCGCCAAATCCGCATCCCGCATAAGGACATCGGCATCTCTGCCGTGTTCCGGCGCCATGGCAATGCCGATGCTGCAGGTCACGTGCTCGCGGACGCCATCGAGATCGAAGGGTGTCGAAAACGACAGCAGCAGCAAATCGGCGAGACGCTGGGCGCGCCCGACATCCGTCATTCTCAGAACCAGTGCGAACTCGTCTCCACCCAGGCGCGCCACCAGATCGTTTCTCTCCGCGAGCTGCTGCAAGCGTTCGGCAACCTGGCGCAAAAGCATATCGCCCGCAGCATGTCCCTTGCTGTCGTTGATATGCTTGAAGTGATCGACGTCGATGTAGAGCAGCGCAATCGGCTTTTCCGGTGTCGCAGCCGCAACCTGCCGCACGATGCTCTCCGAGAAGAAGGCCCGGTTCGGAAGGCCGGTCAGGGAATCGTGCATGGCAAGATGCGCAAGCCGCGCCTCGACGCTGCGCTCTTCGGTCACATCCTGGGAAATGCCGAGAACATAGCGCGGCGCTTGCCCTGACGGCGCGGGAAGCGCCCGCTTCGCCGTCTTCAGGATGCGTGTCACTCCATCCACCATATGGATGGTTTCCTCGAAGTAAACGGTTGCGGCGGTCTCGAAGGCAAGCTTGTCCTGCTCCCGGAAAAGCGCCGTCTGCTCGTCGGAAAATATCGCCCGATCCGACTTGCCGATCACATCCGGTGCTGGCTGCCCGACGATGGCGCCGCAAGCTTCGTTGAACAGGATATAACGGCCATCCCGCTCCATATCCTTGACGAAGACGCCGACGGGAAGATTGTCGACGATGCTGTCGAGCAGCGATTGGGTGGCATCGACCTGGCGTCGCGCAGCGTTGACCTCGGTGCGATCCTGGACGATCGCCAGGATTGCCACCTTGCCATTAAAGCGAATTTCCCGCCCGTAGGTCAGAACTTCGAATGTCTCGCCATCGGCCTTCAGATGCGTCCAGCGCTGCGCCGTTTCCATGTCGGTGCGCCGATGGACAGCGTCCAGCATGCGCTCCCGCTCTTCGGGCGGCCGGATGTCGAGTACGGTCATATCGGCGAACGCCGCGTGACCATAGCCATAGAGATCGCGAGCGGCATCGTTGACGATCAGGAATCTCAACGTCTGCGGATCATACACCCACATAGGCGACGGATGCGTCTTGAAAAGCGATCGAAAATCGTCGCTTGGGGCATCGAGCCAAACGGAATTCATGGAAGATCGACCTTGCCAATTCGTGTTCTAATATCTGCGAATTGACGATTTATGATTGAAAAAGTTAAATAAAATCAAAATGCTAAGCCGGCCTAAACTTTAAGCAAAAAGCCCATCAAATATGCAACCGACTGCTTCCTCTTATCGGATGCCGACCGACGAGGACGTCGGATCTTGTAGAGCTATCGCCCTGAATAACGAGAACTGTGTGATATACCGCCGATCGAAAGGCGCAATATGCTGCCGCTTGCCAAATCGAAGTGGCAAAGGCATTTTCGCCGGATAATGAGGAAAATCTCCCAAAAGGATTTCGAAGCAAATCTTCTGGCCCAGGCAAGGGAAAACGGTATCGACCTCAGCGATGCCGATCTCTCGGACATTGTTTGGCATGGACTTGACCTAAGCGCAGCCACCATTGCCATGTCGGTTCTGCGGAACGCGCACTTTTCTGCAACGCAATCACTAAGTGGCTGCACCTGGATCGGCAACAGGATCGAGAACTGCGCCTTCGAGTCGGTACCGATCTCGAAGGCAGAGTTGCTTCATTGCGAATTCGAGGCATGTGCGATGCACGCGATGCGGTTCTTCAGGACGGATCTTTCCGGAACGATCTTCTCTTCCTGCCGTTTTGTCGATGTTGATCTTTCGGAAGCTGTCGCGATCCGGGTGCGGTTCGAAAATTGCAGTTTCACCCATACTCGATTGACCAGGGACTTTCTGTTTACCGGCACCGGTGACTTCAAATTCTCGCCTGAAGGCAATCTGAACATATAACCGCCCGCCGCCCAGTATCGCAGACGCGTATCTTCAAGCTCGTTGACGTCTCAATCTGCTTCACCGGTGAACCTACGGCATTCTGCGGCCATTGTTGAAGCGGCTCATGAAGGGGCAGTACTCTCGCAACGTCATGGGCGGCGCCTACATTGAACACAGCGGGATCACCAAGGCGTTGATACAACGCAACCGAATCGCCTACGTCTATCGCATGAACCGCCATCCGCAGGCAGGCCGGCAATTCATCACGCCAAAGGCTGTTTGAGACATCCATTTCATAACGGACGCATGCCATGAAAAGACAGACGCTCGACACCGGCTGGACCCTCTCGCGCCTTCGCGCACCCTCCAGCGCACCGGCCTTGCCCAATTCGGTTCCCGCCGCCGTGCCGGGCAATGTGCATCTCGACCTGATGGCGGCGCAGCTGATCACCGATCCCTATCTCGACGTCAACGAAATCTCGCAGGACTGGATTGGGCGTTCCGCCTGGCGCTATCGTCTGGCCTTCGACTGGGATGGCGAAGACGCCGAGCGCATTGATCTTTCCTGCCTCGGCCTCGACACGGCGGCACGCCTGGAACTGAACGGCAGTTTGCTTGGCGAAACCCGCAACATGCATCGCAGCTACCGCTTCGATATCGGCAATCAGCTGAAAAGCGGCCGTAATGAGCTGATCGTCGATTTCCAATCCGCCTATGAACATGGCGAGGAAGTCCGCAAGCGGCTGGGCAGCGCCGCCGATATCCCCCAGAATTATCCCGGCCCGAGCAATCTCATCCGCAAGATGGCCTGCAACTTCGGCTGGGACTGGGGTCCGACCGTTGTCACCGCTGGCATCTGGAAACCTGTTGTCATCGAGAGCTGGTCGAAGGCGCGCCTCGGCAGCATCCGGCCGGAAATCACCCTGCAAGGCAGCCAGGGCGTCGCGCGCCTGCATGTCGAAATCGAATGGGCCGACAAGGGCACGGACAGCGCGGCCCTCGTGCTCTCCATCGGCGGCAAGCGCGTGGAGGTCCGCGTCGCGCAAGGCGAGACCCATGCGCTGATCGAATGCCGGATCGACAACCCGCAGGTCTGGTGGCCGCATGGCATGGGCGGTCAGCCGCTTTACGATCTCGACCTGCAGCTGCTTGGCTCGGACGGTGCGGCGCTTGACGGCTGGAAGCGGCGCGTCGGCTTCCGCTCCGTGCGGCTGGATACGACACCGGACGAGATCGGCTCCGCCTTCACCCTCGTCGTCAACGACGTGCCGGTCTTTGCCCGCGGCGCCAACTGGATCCCCGACGATTGCTTCCTGCCGCGCGTGACGCGCGAACGCTATCGCGAGCGGATCGCTCAGGCCCGCGACGCCAATATGAACATGCTGCGCGTCTGGGGCGGCGGCATTTATGAGACCGACACGTTCTACGAGGAATGCGATGCTGCCGGCGTCATGGTCTGGCAGGATTTCCTGTTTGCCTGCGCCACCTATCCCGAAGAAGAGCCGGTCCACAGTGAGATCGAGGCGGAGGCGCGCGAGGCGATTACAAGGCTTATGCCTTACGCCTCGCTGGTGATCTGGAACGGCAATAACGAGAATATCTGGGGCTATTTCGACTGGGGCTGGCAGGACGTGCTCGGCAATCGCCCATGGGGTGCCGGCTACTACCTCGACCTCCTGCCGAAGGTGGTGGCCGAGATCGATCCGACCCGACCCTATTGGCCAGGCAGCCCCTATTCCGGCTCCATGGAAATCGCGCCGAACGCGGACGAGCATGGTTGCAAGCACATATGGGATGTCTGGAACGAGGTGGGCTACGAAACCTACCGCAACTATATCCCGCGCTTCTGCTCCGAATTCGGCTGGCAGGCACCGCCGACCTTCGCAACGCTTGCCCAATCCATGCGCGAAAAGGACCCTGCGCCGGCCTCTCCCGCGGTCCTGCATCACCAGAAGGCAACCGGCGGCAATGACAAGCTTCTACAGGGGTTGGAGGGCTGGTTCCCCCACCCGGAAAACTTCGACAACTGGCTCTTCGTTACGCAACTCAACCAGGCACGCGCGATCAGCTACGGCATCGACCACATGCGCTCGCATCGGCCGACCTGCATGGGCACCATCGTCTGGCAGCTCAACGATTGCTGGCCGGTCACCTCCTGGGCGGCTATCGACGGCGCCGGCCGGAAGAAGCCGCTCTGGTATGCCTTGAAGCATAGCTATGCGCCGCATCTGCTCACCATCCAGCCTCGCGGCGATCGGCTGGCCGCCATTGCCGTCAATGATGCGACCCTGTTCTGGCGCGTGCCTTTCACGGTCGAGCGTTTCGATTTCACCGGCAGGCTGCTCGCCCGTCACCACGTCTGGCGCATCCTGTGCGATCGCTTTGAGAATACCGATATCGAGATCCCGACCGAGCTCGCGACCGCTGGCGATCCGCGCCGCGAATATCTGCGTGCCCGCCTCGGCGATGCGGAAGCCTGGTGGTTCTTCGAGAAGGACATGCAGCTGCAATATCCGCAGCCCCGCTTCGACATCGAGAGCGTCCAGACGACGGACGGCATTGCTGTCACCATCACGGCGCAGTCCTTCCTGCGCGATGTCTGCCTGTTCGTCGATCGCATCAGCCCGAATGCCGAAGTCGACGACATGCTGGTCAATCTCGCGCCCGGCGAAAGCAGAACGTTCAGGGTCAAAGGCATTTCCAAGGAAGCCTTCGACGACGCCGATCTTTCGGCTGTTATCCGCACGGCCAACCAGGTTGCGGAGCGCGCGCACCACTGACACCGGGTACTCTCTCACGGAAATACCCGGCGCATTGCGTCGGATCGAGGCCTATATTTTCCGTATACCGTCACAAAAGATTGCGCTGGTGAATGGCGAATTGCCTCCTATGATCGGGCGGCGCCTTGTGATCTAGTGCCCCTCATCCGATCCATGAATCAGTGAGATCACGCTTATGTCCTCGGACACCAATCGCAGCTTTCAAACGCCCCGCCGCGAAGAACTTGGCCTCATCACACTCGGCAACACCGCCGGTCTTTCGGCTTCCGCCCTGCCGAACGGCACGCTGTTTTCGATCGACTTTGCCGACCAGCAGGGCGGCATAATGATCAACCAGGTGCTCGGTTCGCCCGTCTATGGCGGCATCGGCCGGCTCTTTCTGCGCATCGGTGGCGCCAAGCCGGTAACGGCTGAAATCGTCGGTCCGAAGGCTGCCGTACAATTCGGCCATGGCAGAAACGGTTTTTCCTGGAGCGGAGAGACGGAAGGCGTACGACACACGGTCAGTCTGCGGCTGCACCCGAGCGAGACCGCATGGTTCTGGCAAGTTTCGCTGGAAAACAGCACTAACGCGACACTTTCAGCCGACCTCGTTCTCGTTCAGGATGTCGGCCTCGGCGATCGCGGCTTCCTGATGAACAGCGAGGCCTATGCCTCGCAATATATCGACCATCACATCGCCACCCATGCCGCCTTCGGTCCTGTCATCATGAATCGACAAAATCTTAAGCAGGGCGGCGGGCGAAATCCTTGGCTCGCACAGGGTTGCATCGAGGGTGCCGCGGCTTACGCGACCGATGCAATCCAGCTCCTCGTGCCATCGAAGGGCGACGATGGCGTCATGGTGCCGGATTTCGGCACCAGCCTGCCCAGCGCGCGCCGCCAGCATGAGGTCGCCTGCCCGGCGATCCAGTCGAAGCCGCTTTCGCTCACAGCAGGTGCATCAACCACCACGACCTTCTTCGGCCTCTTCATCGCCGATCATCCGACCGCTTCCAGCGATGCCGATCTTGCCCATCTCGATGGCCTGCCGAAACTTCAGGGCGAATTGGCGATCGACACGATTGCTGCCGCCCAATCGGTACGCAGCCTCGTGCAGGATGCGCCGCTTGCGGAAAGCGGCGGCCTGGATCAGGCCGCGATCGATGAGCTCTATCCCAGGCGCATGCTCGAAGAACATGCCGACGGAAAGCTGCTCTCATTCTTCGTGCCGGATGGACCGCACAACAGGCACATCGTGCTCCAGGAAAAAGAACGCCTGGTGGCGCGTCGCCACGGCGCCATCGTTCGCAGCGGCCAGAATATGCTGCTCGATGACCAGACGCTGGCTGCCACCTGCTGGATGCAGGGCATCTTCGCCGCACAGCTGACCATCGGCAACACCTCCTTCCACAAGCTGTTCTCGGTCTCGCGCGATCCCTACAACCTGACCCGGTCGAGCGGCCTGCGCATCCTCGTTGATCTCGGCGATGGCTGGCGCCTGCTCGGCGTGTCCGCCGCCTTCGAGATGGGGCTCAGCGATACCAAGTGGATCTACAAGCTCCCCGGTCGAACCATCACTGTATCGGCAATCGCCTCCGGCGACGACCCGGCGATGCAATGGAGCGTTTCGGTGGAGGGCGAAGCCTGCCGTTTCCTCGTCTTCGGCCATATCGTTCTCGGCGAGCGTGACTATGAAGCCGTGGCGAATATCGCAGTCGATGCGGCCGCCAAGCGCGTTTCCTTCCGGCCGCAGCCGTCCTGGCTCTGGGATCGGTACCCGAAAGCGGGTTATCATCTCGTCACCTCGACACCGGACGCCCTCGAGACCATCGGCGGCGACGAGCTGCTTTACACCGACGGCACCACCCGCAATGGCCCGTTCATCGCGCTGAAATCGCATCCGACGAAGGAATTGCGCTTTGCCGTTACGGGCTCGATGACCGATCCGGATGCGGCGGAAGCTCTTGCCGCGCGCTACAGCGCCGGTGTCGACAGTGAAGAGATGCTGGCGCCGGCGCGCCGCTTCTGGAGCCATGTGACGCGGGGCGCACGCATCGAAGGCGATGGCCGCGATGTGGCGGCGCAGGCCGTCATGCTGCCCTGGATCGCGCGTGATGCGATCGTGCATTTGAGCGTGCCGCATGGACTGGAACAATATACGGGGGCTGCCTGGGGAACGCGCGACGTCTGCCAGGGGCCGATCGAATTCCTGCTTGCCTACGAGCATGACGAAGAGGTCCGGCAGATCCTTTTGACGCTCTTTTCCGAGCAGTACCGCGATCGCGGCGACTGGCCGCAATGGTTCATGCTGGAGCCCTATGCCAATATCCGCGCCGGCGAGGCGCATGGCGATATCGTCGTCTGGCCGCTGAAGGCGCTCTGCGATTATATCGAAGCGACCGGCGACCTCACCTTCCTTACCAAAACGGTGCCGTGGCGCGCCGACGACACGATGCAGCTGACGTCGGAACGTGCGACGATCTCCGATCACGTCGAGAAATTGCTGGAGACGGTGCGCAGCCGCTTCGTGCCGGGCACGAGCCTCATCCGCTACGGCGAAGGCGACTGGAACGACAGCCTGCAGCCGGCCGACCCGCATCTGCGGGATTGGATGGTCAGCAGCTGGACTGTTTCACTTCTGTATGAACAGCTTGTGCGCTATGCCAACATCCTGACGCTCGCCAGCCGCAATGAGGAAGCGCAGTCGCTGCAGGCGACCGCCGTTGCCATGCGCGCCGATTTCAACCGGCTTCTGATGCGCGACGGCATCGTCGCCGGCTACGGCGTCTTCGATCCGAGCCATGACGGTGTCGAATTGCTGCTGCATCCGGAGGATACGCGCACCGGCCTGCATTATTCGCTGATCGCGATGACGCAGCCGATGATCGGCGGCCTGTTCACGCCCGATCAGCGCCACGCCCACATGAAGATCATCCGCGAGAACCTGCTGTTCCCGGATGGCGTCCGATTGATGGAAAAGCCGGCAACCTATTCAGGCGGTCCGGAAAAGCTCTTCCGTCGCGCCGAATCCTCGTCCTTCTTCGGTCGCGAGATCGGGCTCATGTATGTGCATGCGCATCTGCGCTACTGCGAGGCCCTTGCCCTCGACGACGACGCGGAGGCCGTATGGCAGGCGCTGGCGCTCGCCAACCCGATCGCCGTCAGCGGTCGGGTGGAGCATGCGTCGCTGCGCCAGCGCAACACTTATTTCAGCAGCAGCGATGCGGCCTTCGACGACCGCTATCAGGCATCTGCGGAATGGGCGCGCGTCAAGGCGGGCGATATCGCCGTCGACGGCGGCTGGCGCACCTATTCGAGTGGTCCCGGTCTCTACACCAAGAGCCTGATCGGCAATGTCTTCGGCTTCAAGCGGCAATTCGGCCAGCGCAGCCTCAAGCCGCTGTTGCCAGCCTCGATCGGCGCCTGCGAGGTCGAGCTGGACTTCAAGGCTTGAGCCAGCAAACGCAAAAAGGGAGCCGCTGAGCGGCTCCCTTGTTCGCTGAACCATCAATATTAAGTCGCTTCGTCCCAGACCGGCGCCAGGCCGTCAGGGCTGACGATACGCCCGTTCGGCTGCGCGAGAGCATGGATCGCAGCCATCTCATCCTGTGAAAGCGCAAAGTCGAAGATGGCGGCATTTTCCGCCGCACGGTCTTCCGACACAGTCTTGGAAAGGACGATCAACCCCTGCTGCACGATCCAGCGCAGAACGATCTGGGCGATCGATTTGCCGTGCCTGACGGCGATGTCCTTCAGCATCGGATCGGAAAGCACCTTGCCATCCGCCATGGCGTAATAGGCGGTCACCGACATGCCGAGGCTGGCGGCGACCTCGAGGATGGGCGACTGGTCGAGATAGGGATGATATTCGACTTGGTTGGTGACGAGCGGCAGGTCGCTGAGCCGCACCGCCTCGCGCATCAGGGCACGGTTGAAGTTGGACACGCCGATATGGCGAACTTTGCCTGCCTTTGCGACCTCGTTCAATGCGGCAATCTGCTCGGCCAGAG
Source organism: Martinezella tropici (assembly GCF_003287875.1). Lineage (GTDB taxonomy): Bacteria > Pseudomonadota > Alphaproteobacteria > Rhizobiales > Rhizobiaceae > Rhizobium > Rhizobium tropici_C. The sequence continues at coordinate 233,090 of NZ_QMKK01000054.1, read as the reverse complement.
GTACCGCGTCGTTTGGCCAGTGTAGAAGCAGGAGATCGACATAATCGGTCTTCAGCTTCTTCAGGCTTTCATCCACCGAGGCAATGAAAGCATCGTGCCGATAATTTTCGACCCAGACCTTGGTGATCAGGAACAAGTCGCCGCGAGCAATGCCCGAACGAAGGATGCCATTGCCGACGTCGGCCTCGTTGCCATAGATCTGGGCGGTATCGATGTGACGATAGCCATTGCCCAGAACATGCGCGACCATGCGTTCCGTATCAGGCCCCGGCATACGGAAGGTGCCGAAACCCAGGGCGGGAATGGATGCGCCATTGGCGCTGACGATTTTCATGAATGATCCTTTCGGTACGGGTTTTGATCAGGCGGCGCAGGAGACGGCCTGCGCCGCGGAAGCCGAGCGGCGGTCGAGCGCACCGCTCCACAGGGTCAGCACCAGAGCCGCGACGACCAGGATCGCGCCGACCCAAGGCGTGGCGCTAAGGCCAAGCGAGGATTCCACCACCAGCCCACCGATCCAGGCTCCGGCGGCAATGCCGAGATTGAAGGCGGCGATATTGAGCGCCGAGGCGACATCGACTGCGGCGGGGCGAACCTGCCGGGCAAGCTGGACGACGTAGAGCTGCAGCCCGGGCACATTGGCGAAGGACAGGAAGCCAAGCGCCGCAAGCGTCGGGATCGCAAGCCAGGGCGAGACGGCGGTAAAGCTAAAGAGAGCAAGCACGAGAGCCTGAGCGACAAAGAGCCAGGTCAATGCACGAACCGGATTGCCGTTGGCAAGACGGCCGCCGACAACATTGCCGATGGCAATGGCGATACCGTAGAGCACAAGAATGAGACTGACGGCGGAAGCGGCAAAGCCGGTCACTTCCTGCAGGATCGACGCCAGGAAGGTGAAGGCGACGAAGGTGCCGCCATAGCCGAGTGCCGTCATGGCAAAGACGATCAGCAACCGGCCGCTTGCAAGCACGCGGACCTGTTCACCGATGCCGGCCGGCGGCGCCTTCTTCAGGCTGGACGGCAGAAGCAGCAGAATGGCGACAAAGGCAATGATGCCAAGGCCCGCGACGGCTGCGAAGGTTGCGCGCCAGCCGAAAGTCTGGCCGATGAAGGTACCGAGGGGAACACCTGTGACGATAGCAACGGTCAGGCCCATGAACATCATGGCGATTGCGGAAGCACGGCGGTTTTCAGGCACGAGATCGGCGGCAATGGTGGATCCCACAGAGAAGAACACACCATGGGCGAAGGCCGAAAGCACGCGCGCGACGAGCAGCGGCGCATAGCCAGGGCTCAAGGCGGCCATGCCGTTGCCGACGATGAACAGCGCCATCAGGCCGAGCAGCAGCGGTTTGCGCTCGATGCGGCCGGTAAGCGCCGTCAGGATCGGCGCGCCGAAGGTGACGCCGAGCGCGTAGACACTGACAATGAGACCGGCGAGCGGCAGGTTGATGTGAAGGTCGCTTGCGACGGTGGGCAGGAGACCGACGATGACGAATTCGGTTGTGCCGATCGCATAGGCAGCGATCGTCAAGGCAAAAAGAGCCAGAGGCATGAGATCACCCGATCAAATGGCACCCGCCAGCTGCGGATGCGCGAGTTCTTGTTCGGGAAGAATATGGCGTAGCGACATTCGAACGATAATCGGCTATATCAACTCAACACCTGTGAATTGAATTCAAAAGAGTGAGTTGCAAATGGACAATCGCGTCGGCGAGATGGATGTCTTCGTTCAGGTGGCCACTCTCAGCAGCTTTTCCGCAGCTGGCCGCAGGCTGCGTCTTTCGCCCTCGGCCGTCAGCAAGCTCGTCACCCGGCTGGAAGAGCGGCTGGGCACTCGCCTCCTGGTGCGTACCACCCGCTCCCTGCAATTGACGCCCGAGGGAGAGATCTATCTCGAAAAGGCACGAACGATCCTGGCCGATATTCAGGAAGCGGAACGGATCGTGGCATCAGGCGGCGCCACGGTGCCGCGCGGCCCGCTGCGCGTCAGCGCCTCCGTCGCTTTCGGGGTCTGTTATCTGGTGCCGATCATCCCGGATTTTCTGCGGCGCTATCCTGAGATCGAACTCGACATCTCCTTGACCGACAGTGTCATCGATATCGTCGGCGAGCGGGCCGATGTCGCCATCCGCGCCGGTATCTTGCGGGATAGTTCGCTCAAAGCCCGCAAACTGATGGACAGCCGCCGCGTCATCGTCGCGGCACCCACCTACATCGAGCGAAACGGCCGGCCGGCAACGCCGGATGAGCTCGATCACCACAACTGCCTCACGTTCAACTTTCGACCGACTGCCGAAGGCTGGCCCTTTCGCGATCCGAAGAGCGGCGCCCATTTCGTGAAAACCGTGCAAGGCAACCTCCAGGCAAACAACGGCCCGACCGTTCGCAGCCTTTGCGTTGCGGGGATGGGCCTTGCCCGCGTCGGCCAATTCCACGTACAGCCGGATCTCGACGCCGGCAGGCTCGTACCCGTCCTCGACGATTTCAATCCGGAAGACATCGAGCATATCCACGCCGTCTATGCCGGCCATGAGCATCTGGCCGCCCGCATCCGCGCCTTTATCGACTTTCTGGTTAACCGAATCGGATAGAATAAGACGGATATTCAAAGGCCGGAGGCGGATTTGGAAACGGCGCTCTATCTCCCGATCAAGTCATTTCTCGAAGCCGCCGGCTATGCCGTGAAAGGCGAAATCGGCGGCTGCGACCTTGTGGGACTGACTGACGGCGAACCGCCCATCGTCGTCATCTGCGAGCTGAAGATGAGCTTCAATCTCGAGCTCATCCTGCAGGCTGTCGATCGGGCAGCGGCCAGCGACGAAGTCTGGATCGCCGCCCGCGTCTCGGCAAAGGGCAAGGGCCGGGAAGGCGATCGCCGGTTCCGCGATCTTTGCCGAAGGCTAGGCTTCGGCATGCTTACTGTCTCGGGTAACGACCAAGTCGATATAGTCGTCACTCCCATTGCGCCGATGCCCCGCAAGAATGCGCGGCGCAGATCGCGCCTTGTCGACGAACATCGCCGGCGCAAGGGCGATCCCGCTCTCGGCGGCAGCACACGCAAGCCGATCATGACCGCCTACCGCCAACAGGCCCTTGCTTGCGCCGCCGCTATCGAAAACGGCGTGCAACGCCCCAAGGACATGCGGGAAGCAGCACCGAAGGCCCCACAAATTCTGAGAGATAATGTCTATGGCTGGTTCGAGCGCATCGACCGCGGCATCTACGCACTGACGGAGCTTGGAACGGAGGCTCTCAAGAGATGGCCTGTAGCGCAAAGCTAAATGTGGAAAAATTCCGGCTGAGCAACATTAAATTCATGTAATATCTTAAAATCTCGCAATAAAAACATGATCAATATTTAATTTGTAAAAATTTCCCGGCGGATCATATTAACCACAAGCGCCAATTCAAATCTATACTTTGCTTCCCGCAGTAAAAACGGGAAACAAAGTCGCTCGCAAATTGGCGCGGATCAATCGAAGCTCGTTCCCGATATGACGGGCCGCCAAACCGCCAACGATCTCGCAAGGGACTTTTGCCATGCCTTCTCTTCTCCGCAAACATCGCACAGCCGCCATCGTCGGTGCCGCTATCATCGCCGGCGCCGGCGCGTTGCCTTTTGCCTTCAGCACATCCGCAACCGTCGCCTCGGCCGCCGAACCGGCCGGCATCATCGCGCCCGGCGGCTCCTTCGCTCCGATCGTCGATGCCGACAAGCCGGCCGTCGTCACCGTCACCACAACGATGAAGGCGACCGATACGAGCGCCGACGGCAGCAATTCGCCGATGGACGAACAGTTCCGCCAGTTCTTCGAAAACCAGGGTATCCCCTTCCCGAAGCAGATGCCGCATCAGCAGCAGAGCCAGCGCGCGATGGCACTCGGTTCGGGCTTCATCATCAGCCCCGATGGTGTCATCGTCACCAACAACCACGTCATCCAGAACGCCGTCGACATCAAGGTCACGCTCGACGACGGCACCGAACTGCCCGCCAAGCTGCTCGGCGCCGACGCCAAGTCCGACCTTGCCGTCCTGAAGATCCAGGCTCCGAAGCCGCTCGCAACCATTGCCTGGGGTGACTCCGACAAGCTGAAGCTCGGCGATCAGATTCTGGCGATCGGCAATCCCTTCGGTATCGGCACCACCGTCACCGCCGGCATCGTGTCAGCTCGCGGCCGCGACCTGCACAGCGGCCCCTATGACGACTTCATTCAGATCGACGCGCCGATCAACCACGGCAATTCCGGCGGGCCGCTGGTCGACCGCGAAGGCAATGTCGTCGGCATCAACACCGCCATCTATTCCCCGAACGGCGGCAGTGTCGGCGTCGGCTTTGCCATCCCCTCCGATGAAGCCAAGGCGATCGTCGCCAAACTGGAAAAGAACGGCTCGATCGATCACGGCTATCTCGGCGTCGCGATCCAGCCCGTGACCTCCGATGTCGCCAATGCTATGGGCCTTTCTCAGGCGCAGGGCGCGCTCGTCGCCAGCGTCAATGACGATACGCCGGCCGCTCGCGCCGGCATCAAGAGCGGCGATATCGTCACCGCCGTCGGCAACGAGGCCGTCAAAACGCCAAAGGACCTGTCGCGACTGGTCGCCGACCTCTCTCCCGGTGACAAGCGCTCGGTCACGCTGTGGCGCGACGGCAAGAGCTTGGACGTCAATGTCACCATCGGCGGCAATGACGACAGCAAGCAGGCCGCCAACGACAATGGTGACGGCAAGGTGCAGCCCTCCAACCAGCCGAGCATCGGCGTCGGTCTTGCCAACCTGACGCCCGATATCCGCGAACAGTTGAACCTGCCGCATGGCGTCGAGGGCGCCGTCGTTGCGAGCGTCAATCCGGACAAGTCGGCTGCCGCGGCCGGCATTCAGACCGGCGATATCATCGTCTCGGTCAACGATCAGCCGGTCCACAACGCCCATGAGGTACAGACGGCCGTCGCCAAGGCCGGCAAGGATGGCCGCAAATCCGTGCTGCTCCTGATCGAGCGCGACGGCAACAAGACCTTCGTCGCCGTGCCGTTCTCGGCCGCTTGAAAGCTGAAGCATTCTTTGATTGGCCCGCTTCCTTCAAGGGAGCGGGCCAATTGCCATTAGGTCACCGCAAGACCCTGACGTTCCACAAGCCCTATCGTTGCCAACTCTATCCGCTCAAGCAGGCACGCTCGATCGTCTTCCTCGACCGAACGATCCTAGACGCTAAATTTCCACAGAAGAGGCAATTCGGTTTTGACACGGGACTCTTTTTGTCCAAACTCTGCCTTTCTGATGGTACAAATAGCGCCGGGGCCGGTTGAAACAGCCCAGCGGCAAGTTTAAACCCCGCCGGCAAGATCAGCGGCTAGGGCCTCGAAACTGGAATAAGCGGCGGCAGGAGTTGGAGTGACTGATCCATACGATATTCTCGGCGTTGCACGCGATGCGAATGAAGAGCAGATCAAGGCGGCTTATCGCAAACGCGCGAAGGCGGCCCATCCGGATTCCGGCGGCGACACGGAGGCTTTTGCCAAGCTGCAGAAGGCCTACGAGCTGCTTCTCGATCCCGTGCGCCGCAAAGTGTTCGACGATACCGGCTATGATGTGGAATTGACCGATGCGGTCGACCTGCAGGCGCTGGTCGCCATCGAAAAACTCATTACCGAGATAGTGCTCGACGAGCGTGAACCGGGAACCTTCGACCCGGTCGCCAAGATGCGCGCCAGTCTTCTCGAAGAAATTCGCAAGGCGAATTTCAGCAAAAGTGAGCTCGAGCGGCATTCCAGCCGCATCGGCCTCCATCTCGACCGGCTTGGCAAGCGTCCGGGCAAGGATGTGGTCGGCCATATGCTGCGCGCCCGCATCAGGGCGATCGCGACCGCCATCAGTGAAACGGAAGCGAAGATCGGCGCCAGCGAACGTGCCTGCGACATGCTCGAAGGTTATCTCTACGTGATGGACGAAACTCGAGAAGAGCGCGATGCAGCACCCGAGATCGAATGGGACGAACCCCAGGTCCGCTCCGCCGCACAGTAGCAATAGCGCTTTTTCGGCCGTCCCGAGGAGGCGGATTTCGCGTTTGCCTTAATGGTGCGATCAATTTCGGCAACGCAATAATGTTGCAATGCAACAATTATCCCTAGACAAATCGAGGGGCTGGCCTAGATCATGCATCCGTAAGCCGTCCTGCCGATCGGGCGATAGCGGCACGGCGCAATTTGCGGACGTCGGAACCCCGGCTCCGAGATCTGGACGACGAGGTATGCGTTTGCTGATTTCCGAAGCGGATGAAATCGTCTTTGAACATCTGAGCGAAAACCGCTCGCGGGCCGCTTTGAGGGGTGCCTTCTGGTCGGCTCTGGATACGATGATCCCGACGGCGCTCAACAGCCTTGTCTTCATTGTTACGTCGCGCTTTCTTCTGCCGCAGGATTTCGGCCTGGTCGCGCTCGCCTTCGCCATCGTGAGCTTCACCGCCGGCTTCGGGCCGACGGCCTTCGGCGAAGCATTGATCCAGCAAAAATCCATTCGACGCAGTCATCTTGATACGGTTTTCTGGCTGTCCTTCCTTTCCGCGGCTATCCTCTATGCCGCGCTGTTCCTGCTTTCACCCCATCTTGCCCATTGGGTCGGACATGACGAGATCGTCAGCCTGCTGCTGATCATCGGGCTGAAAATCTTCTTCGACATGATGATCATCGTCCCCAATGCCCTGATCGGCCGGACCATGTCCTTCCATCTGGCGGCGGCGCGGACCGCGATCGCCACGATCGTCTCGGCGTCCATCTGTCTGGCGCTGATCTTTGCAGGCTTCGGCCTCTGGGCGCTTGCAATCGCCCAGATCGCGGCTCCGGCGGCTGCCTGCATCGCAGCATTCTGGGGCGCAAGATGGCTGCCGGGTTTCAGGATCAAGCTTTCGAGCCTGCGCGAATTGCTGCATTACGGCATCTATGCCTCAGGCAACCGCTTCCTGCAGACCATGAATCTCGACCAGCTGATCATCGGCACCCTGGTGAGCCCGGCCGCCCTTGGTATCTACAATTTCGCCCGGCGGCTCTACGAGATGCTCAACAATGTCCTGTCGGGCGGGCTGAATTCGGTCAGTCACGTGCTGCTCTCCTCCCTGCAGCATGACAAAGACAAGGTGCGCGAAGCCTTCCTTATGGCAACCTTCGGCTGCTCGCTGGTATCCTTCCCGGCCTTCATGGGGCTTGCAGCCGTTGCCGACGATGCCATTCCCCTCATCTTCGGGCCGCATTGGGCAGCCGCCATCTGGCCGGTCCGCTTCTTCTGCGTGATCGGGCTGATGGCCGGGATAGGCGTCATCCAGGCCTCCCTGATCACGAGCCAGGGCAGGTCCGACTGGTGGTTCTATTATCAGCTGGTGCGTAACGTCGTCTCGATCCTGACCGTTCTTCTTCTTCACAAATACGGCGTGGCGACCGTCGTCTTCGGGCTTATGGTCGGCGTGCTGCTGCTGTGGCCGGTGACGCTATGGATGGTCTCGCGATTAATCGGCCTCAGCATCGCCGAATATTTCGGCCAGTTCCTGCGGCCGATAGCCGCCTATCTCGGCATGCTCGTCGCAGTGCTGGCAACCTCGTCGGCCTTGTACGACTGGTCGCTTGCAGCCCGTCTGATCTGTGAAGTCCTGGTCGGCGGCCTTGCCTATTCGGGCCTTATCCTCCTCCTGTGCAAGGAGAGGATCCTCTTCCTCGCGCGGACGACACTGCAAGGTCGCCGCGCAAAGGCATAGCAGCAGGCCATGGCGAACGGCACATCGAAGCGCGGCAAATCCCGGATGGATCCTTTCGGTCACCGCAATAGCAATGGCAAATGTCGGAAAGGCGCATCATGACACTGGTTACGTTCATCATTCCCGTTCGCCACCAGGCCAATTCCAACGATTGGCCCGCGCTGAAGCGGCGGCTGTCGCAAACGATCGCCTCGATCTCCGGACAATCCAATGGCAACTGGCGCGGCGTCGTGGTTGCCAATGAAGGCGCCGATCTGCCCGATCTGCCGCCGAATTTCTCGGCGGAGCGGGTCACATTTCCCCCGAACCAGCTCCACGACATCAACGGCGCCGACCGGGAGAAGGTCTACGACGCATTCCGGCTGGACAAGGGCCGCCGCGTTCTGAGCGGCATGCTTTCTGCGCGCGACACCCGCTTCTTCATGATCGTCGACGACGACGATTTCGTCAGCGCCAACATCGTCGATTTCGCGGCTAAGAATACCGACGCCAACGGCTGGAAGATCGACCGCGGCTATCTCTGGAACGAGGGCGGCCGGCTGCTGCTGCACCATAACGACTTCGCCAATTACTGCGGCACATCGCTGATCATCCGCTCCGACCTCTACCGATTGCCGGCAAGCTTCGCCGACGCCGAGGTCGATTACATCAAATCCATGCTCGGCAGCCATGTGCGCATCGGCAAGCTGCTGGCCGATGCCGGCTCTCCGCTCGGATCCCTTCCCTTCCGCGGCGCGATCTATCGGGTCGGCCATGCCGGCGCCCACAGTAAATCCTCCGGCCTGATCAGGACCCATTTCCTCAATCGGTCCGTCCTCACAAATCCCCGCCAATTCCTGGGCAATCTTTCGCGGGTGCGCCCGCTCGATCGAAACTTGAGAACCGAGTTCTTCGGCGCGCGCGCCGCCGGGTAGCCGAGGCGCAATCCTTCCGCTCAACGAGGTTTCGATCAATGCCGGCTGACGCAACGAAACACAGATACGCCGCCCTGGATGCGATGCGCGGCCTGGCGGCCTTTGCCGTCGTCGTCTACCACCTCGATAGGCCCTATGCGCCTTCGGCCTATATCGCGGTCGATTTCTTCTTTGTGCTCAGCGGCTTCGTGATCGCCAGAGCCTACGGTGAAAAGCTTGCCGCTGGCATGACCGTTCTTGCCTTCATGAAGGCGCGCTACGCACGCCTCTATCCGCTCTTCCTGATCGGCAGCATCTATGGGCTTGTGCAATTGCTGCTACATTGGCAGGCGGCAGGCGTCGGGCGTGCCGATCTGAGCGCAAGCATCCTCACGACGCTTTTCATGCTGCCTTCGCCGAGCTTTCTGACCCGATCGGCTGGTGACATCTGGGCACTCTATCCGCTGGATGGTCCGGCCTGGTCGCTATTTTGGGAATTGCTGGCCAATCTGGTATTCGCGCTCGCGCTGTTCCGGCTGAAAACACGAAGCCTAATCCTCGTAGCCGCCGCATCTCTGGCGCTGCTGATCGGTTCGGTCCTCTTCCACAAATCGCTCGATCTCGGCTGGGAATGGCGCTCGGTGGACGGCGGCCTTGCCCGTGTCTTCTTCTCCTTCACGCTCGGAATGATCATCTATCGACTGCGAAGCAGCGCGGCGTTTGGCTGGACCATGAACAGCTATGTCGCCCTGCTGCCGATCGCGGCGATCTCGGTCTTGCTGTTTCTTCCGACCTATTCGCTGAAATATGCGCTTGTTTTCTGCATCCTGATCTCGCCGTTCATCGTCCTTGCCGGCACGATGCTCGAATTGCCGGCCAGCCTGCAGCGGCTCGGCATCTTTCTCGGCTACCTCTCCTACCCGATCTACATGTGCCATCGCGGCTTTACCGAGATCTACGGGCATCTGATGCGCGACGTCCCTCTGCCGCAGCCGGTCTACATAGCGATCTATCTCGTTGCGATTTCCGTGATTGCGTTGCTTTCGGCGAAGCTTGCCGCGATACTGGTAAAGTATGCGTCTGCCTGGAAGGGCGTACCCAAAAGCATTGGCGCGACTCCGAGCCGATAGATTTGTCGTCATGTATGGACGGCGGCGAGCGCGATCGCATCCGCCACTTCTTCCAGGCGATCCGAAAGATTGGCCGTCGCCACGCGCAAATGACTGCTGGGCAGAATGGAGAATTTAGCACCCGGATGCACCGCAATGCCCCTGGCGGCAAGCGTTACCATTGCAAAAGGCTCCGACGAGACCGGTATCCAGGCGCATAGTCCTTCGCCATGGTGCGCATCGACGTCGCGCTCGCCAAGCGCATCGATGAGGCCGGCCCGGCGCTGCCGATAGGTCTGCCGGGCATGATCGAGACATGCAGCCGTTTCCGGATCGCGCAGCAGCCAGGCACCGGCCGCCTGCAGAATTCGGCTCGTCCAACCGGCGCTGAAGCTGCGATAGGACTGGACCTGCTCGACGATCGCCCGCGAGCTCGACAGTACGGCGAGACGGAGATCCGGCCCGTGCGTCTTCGAAAACGACAGGATATGGATGACGCGATCGGGAAAGAGATGGCCCAGCGAATGGCGCGGCGCGGTCGAGATATCGGCAACGCCATCGTCTTCCACGATCAATGTATCCTTGTCGCGAAGGATGTCGGCGAGACTTTCCATCCGCGCCGCGCTCACGCTCTGGCCGGTGACAGAATGGATGCGCGGCTGGAAGATGAAAGCGACCGGGCGATACCGCAGCGCCCCTTCCAGTGACGACGGCAGCGGCCCCTCCTCGTCGCATTTCACCGGAATGATGCGCGCACCGCGATCCTCAAGAATATCCAGAAGCCGCATGCCTGTGGGGTCTTCGATCGCAACGGCAGCACCGGGCATAACCAGGGCGTTGATCACAGTATAGACGGCATTATAGCCGCCATTGGTTGCCAGAAACGCCTCCGGCTCGTAGGGCCACGTCTTCCTGACTTCGCGCTCAAGCTCCGGCAAGATGCGGCTGCGTTCATAGCTGTTGAGATTTTCCGCCGACGCCCCATAGGCCATCGCCGCCTCCAGCTTCGGCAGCAGCCGAACATCGGGAACGGCAGCCGTGAGGTTCAGGGCGTCGGAACCATAATCGCCGACGCTTGCAAGCCGCGCCGGCTTGGCGACGAAGCGATCGCCGCTGACCCATGTGCCGTTTCTGCCGCGTCCGCTGATGATCTTCTGGCGCCTGAGCTCGCTCCAGGCTTCGGACAAGGTCGCGGGGCTGATCCCAAGGGCAAAAGCAAGATCGCGAATGGGCGGCAGCTTGGTACCAACAGGCAGGGCACCGGCGCGAATGAGCGCGCTCGTCTCAAGCGCGATACCGCGAATGGTCCGATCGCTCAATTTTTCGGCAAACCATTTCGCGTCCCGATCTTCGCTCATTTTCGCACCATTTTTAATGTTCAATAACGTAATAACATTTGATCGACATATATTGAACATTTACTCGTTGAGAAAACAAGTTTTCCCGCGAGTGAATTTCATGCCCCTTACTCTCCGCCTTGCCCTTCGTGACTGGGACTATATGACCCCTCTGGTGCTGGGTGATGTCTCCTCCCCCAAGCTCGATATTAGGGTGGATCGGGTCGGGACGCTGATCTCGCATGTCGGCAAAAGCGACACTTATGATGCCGCCGAAACCTCCTTCAGCCGTTACACGCAGATGCGCATCGACGGCGATGAGAGCGTGGTCGGCATACCGAACTTCATCATGCGCGGCTTCCGTCACCGCTGTGTCATCACCACCAAGGACAGCCCGATCACGAGCTTTGCTGAGCTCGCCGGCAAGCGCATCGGCGTCACCGGTTGGCGCGACTCCGGCAATACCTGGACGCGGGCAGCGCTGCGCCGAGAAGGCGTCGGCGTCGAAGATGCCATGTGGTATGCCGGCCGCCTCACCGAAGCGCATCCGATCACCGATCGCCTCGACGGCTTCGGCCGCCCCGGCCGCATCGAGGCAGCACCCGGCGAGAGGCCGATGGTGGACCTCCTGAAAGAGGGCGAGCTCGATGCGATCTTCACGCCCTTCATGCCGGATGGCTATTTCGCCGGTAATTCCGGCTTCCGCCAGCTGCTGCCGGATTTCCGCGCCGCGGAACATCGCTATTTTGCCGATGTGGGCTATGTACCGGGCATGCACCTGATCGGCTTGAAGGCCGAACTCGTCGCCGAGCATCCCTGGGTCATCGCCGAGTTGAGCGCGCTCATCGATGAATCGCAGCGCATGTGGCGCAGCAAGCGGCGCAAATATGCCGACACCACGCCCTTCATGCTGGATGAGCTGCTGAAATCGGCAACCGAGCTGCCCGAAGGCTGGGATGCAAGCGGCTTTGCCGCCAACCGCAGGATGATCGCCGATTTCGCCGGGGAGCTGCATGTGCAGGGCATCCTGCCGCGGCTCCTGACGCCGGAGGAACTCTTCCCGTTCGACGTCGACGGCAGCCGGACGAGCGCTGCCTGACCACCGACTGAAGAATCAGAGACGCAAAGCAAAAAGGGGAATGAACATGTCGCTGAAGAAAATGACCTACGTCGCCCTGGCAAGCCTGATGATGTCAAGCGCGGCCTTCGCCGAGGATGCCAGCCTGCCGAAACTTTCGGTCAACAAGGACCTGCAGGCCAAGCTGCCGGAAGCCATACGCACATCGGGTAAGATGATTTCCGTCAACAACGGTTCCTTCCCTCCTTATGAAATCGTCACCGGCACCAAGCTGACCGGCGCCAGCGCCGATCTGACCGATGCGATCGGCGAGGTGCTCGGCGTGAAGATCGAGCATGAAAGCGTCAGCGGCCTGCCTGCCATTCTCGCGGGCATCAACTCCGGCCGCTATCAATTCGCCTTCGGTCCGATCGGCGATTTCAAGAGCCGCGAGGAAGCCAACGACTTCGTCGATTGGGTGCAGGAATTCGTCGTCTTCGCAGTCCAGAAAGGCAATCCGAAGGGCATCACCTCGCTCGACAGCGCCTGCGGCCAGCGCATCGCCGTCATGGCGGGTGGATCGGCCGAAAAGGTGATCCAGGTTCAGGCCGAAAAGTGCAAGACAGATGGTAAGGGCGCGATCGAGGTCCAGTCCTTCACCGATCAGCCGAGCTCGATCCTCGCCGTCCGCTCCAAGCGCTCCGACGCCTTCTTCTCCTCACAGGCTCCGCTCACCTATTTCGTGTCCCAGGCGAACGGCCAGCTGGAGCTCACCGGCGTCGGCCAGAAGAACGGCTTCGAGGATCTCTATCAGGGCGCCGTCGTGCCGAAGGGTTCTCCGCTCGGCCCAATTCTGAAGGACGCCATCAAACTTCTTATGGACAATGGCACCTATGCCGCCATCATGAAGAAGTGGGGCCTTGAGAATAACATGATCAAGGAACCCGGTATCAATCTTGGCGGGACGTTGCCGAAATGAGCACGAATGCCAGAGACATCGCATCGCCATCAGGCGATGCCGCGGAACGGGATGTGGCGAATGCCCACACGCCGTTCCCGAAGGGTCGTGTGGCGGCTTGGGTCGTCACGCTTGCGATCGCAGCCTATTGGGCATGGTCGGTCGCCCACAATGAAAACTTCGGCTGGCATGTCGTCGCCCAGTATTTCTTCGACCCCGTCGTCATCAGCGGCCTTTATGTCTCGCTCGGCCTGACCGTCGTCGCCATGGCGCTCGGCATCGTCTTTGGCCTGCTTTTGGCGATCGCCCGCATGTCGAAGGATAGGCTGGCAAGCACGCTCGCCTCGCTGTTCATCTGGTTCTTCCGCGGCACGCCACTGCTCGTGCAGCTGATCTTCTGGTACAATCTTTCGACGCTCTTTCCGACATTAACGATCGGCATTCCCTTCGGCCCGACCTTCGTGAGCTGGGACACGAATTCGGTCATCAGCCCGATGACGGCGGCGATCGCCGGCCTGGCGCTGAACGAAGCCGCCTATATGGCTGAAATCATCCGCGGTGGCCTGCTTTCGGTCGACAGAGGCCAGTTCGAGACCGCCGAAGCCTTCGGCATGACGAGAAGCCGGGCTCTGCGCCGCATCATCATCCCGCAGGCCATGCGCTCCATCGTGCCGCCGACGGGCAATCAGCTCATCAGCATGATCAAGGCGACCTCGCTCGTCAGTGTTATCGCCATGGCCGACCTGCTCTATTCCGTGCAATCGATCTACAACCGCACCTTCGAAGTCATCCCGATGCTGCTCGTCGCCGTCATCTGGTATCTGCTGATCACCTCGGTGCTGAATATCGGCCAGAGCTACATCGAGCGCTATTACAGCCGCGCCGACCGCCGCACCGGCGGGACGAAGGCGGCAACGGAGAGCGCGCCAGCGCTCGTGCCGGCACAGGAGGCGGGCCAATGAACGCCCCAATCAGTACCGTTGCCGACCTGCCGCCGCTGGTGCAGGCGCGCAACGTCCACAAGTCCTTCGAAAATCTCGAAGTCCTGAAAGGCATCGACCTCGATGTGATGCCGGGCGAAGTGGTCGTCATCCTCGGCCCTTCCGGCTCCGGCAAGTCGACCTTTCTGCGCTGCATCAACCATCTGGAAGCGATCAATCGCGGTTCGATCGAAGTCGACGGCGAACAGATCGGATATCGGTTGAACAAGGGCAGGCTGCTCAAACTGTCCAACCATGCGATCGCGCTGCAGCGGCGCAAGATCGGCATGGTGTTCCAGCAGTTCAATCTTTACCCGCATATGACGGCGCTGCAGAATGTGATCGAAGCGCCGATCGGCATCCACGGCGAGAGCCGAAAGCAGGCGACGGAAAATGCGCTGGCGCTGCTTGACCGCGTTGGCTTGTCGGCCAAGGCTCACAACTACCCTCGGCAACTCTCCGGCGGCCAGCAGCAGCGCGTGGCGATTGCGAGAGCGCTGGCGATCAAGCCGAAGCTGATGCTCTTCGACGAACCGACCTCGGCGCTCGATCCGGAGCTCGTCGGCGAGGTCCTGTCGACCATGCGCGATCTTGCTAGCCAAGGCCTGACGATGATCGTCGTCACCCACGAGATCGGCTTTGCCCGCGAGGCTGCCGACCGTGTCGTCTTCATGGACGGTGGCAAGATCGTCGAACAGGGTAGGCCGGAGGATGTGATCGGCAATCCGCAGCATCCGCGCACAAGAAGCTTCCTGTCGCGCTTCATCTAGCGCGACACATATCATCAGTGAAGCCCGCACGCTTTTGGCGAAAAGCGGCACAAGCGAACCAATGGGAATAGCCATGACCCCCGACAACGATTTCGCCCGCCTTTCCGATTTCGAACCGATGAAGGCCGAACTGACCGGCATCCGGCGGCATCTCCACGCCAATCCCGAACTCTCCTTCGAAGAGGCGGAAACCGCACGTTTCGTCGCCGAAAAGCTGGAGGCCTGGGGCTACGAGGTCACTCGCAATGTCGGCGGCCATGGTGTCGTTGCGCGCATGACGGTCGGTGCGGGCAAGAAGAGCATCGCAATCCGCGCCGACATGGACGCGCTACCGATCACGGAACAGACGGGCAAGCCCTATGCCAGCAAGGTGTCAGGCAAGATGCATGCCTGCGGCCACGACGGCCACACCACCATATTGCTCGGAGCTGCCGAATATCTCGCCCGCACCCGCCGCTTCAATGGTACGGTGAACCTGATCTTCCAGCCGGCCGAAGAGGCGGGAGCGGTCAGCGGCGCTCCGGCGATGATCAAGGATGGGCTGTTCGAACGCTTTCCCTTCGACGTCATTTTCGGGCTGCACAATCATCCGGGTGCTGCGGAAGGCACCTGGCTGTTGCGCTCCGGCCCGCTGATGGCGGCGGCCGATACGGTCGAGATTACCATCATAGGCAAGGGCGGCCATGCTTCGCGCCCGCATCTGACCGTCGACCCCGTCGTCGTCGCCTGCAATCTCGTCGTCAGTCTGCAGACGATCGTTGCCCGCAGCGTCGACCCGACGCAGACGGCGGTTGTGACCGTCGGCGCCATCCACGCCGGCGAGGCGTCGAACGTCATTCCGGAGAGCGCGAAGATGCTACTCACGGTCCGCTCCTTCGATCCGAAAGTGCGCGAGCTGCTCGAGGCCCGCATCCGCAAACTGACGGCCTCCATCGCAGACGGCTATGGCGCTAGCGCCGAGATCGACTACGTCCACGGTCACCCGGTCGTCGTCAACTCGGAGAAGGAAACGGAATTTGCGCGCATGGTGGCCGAAGAACTCGTCGGTGCCGACAAGGTCACCACCTGCGGCCTGATCCCCGGCAGCGAGGATTTCTCGCATTATCTCGAGCATAAGCCCGGCAGCTTCCTGCGCCTTGGCAATGGCTTGAAGTCAGCCATCCTCCACAGCGCCAAATATGATTTCGCCGATGAGAACCTCACCGTGGGGGCTGCCATGTGGGCACGGCTGGCGGAACGTTATCTCGACGCCTGAACCGATTCTTATCTCGATCGCATCCGGCGCCAATGGCGCCGCAATAAACGACAGCCCTGGCAACAAGCCGGGGCTGATCCGTTTTCTGGATGTCATGGAAAAAGGCGGAATGCGATGCCTTCAATAGCGCGGCGAGACCTGCGAGCGCGTGCGATTCCTGCCTTCATAAATACTACTTATCGATGGATCCGAGACTATCGCCCGTTGTAGGCCCTGTATTTGCAGGCGTTTCAGTCTGCAGCCCCGTTTCCAGCTGGACATTCTGAGTCTGCATCACCCGCCATTCGTTTTCGAGGCGATCAATGACATACGTAGGAATTTCATTTCTTACGCTTTCAAGCTCTTGCATCACGACCTCCATTGTCATGCGTCACTGGCATGACATGGAGGAGTTTCTTTGTAAATCAAGGCATTAAACTATTTAAACGATTAAAATATTTTCAATCGTTTGAAATAACGCCTTCTGTGGAAAAGTTTCCTGCAGCGTTAATGCGAAATGCTGAACCTACTGGTGCGAAGCCCGGTCATCGGCGGTATCAAGGCTGGGGTGGCGAGCAGCCGACGGTTGCAATCGGCCATCGAACTCCAGATCCTGCGCGCGCCAAATCGAATCGTGCTGCTCGCGCATTGCGTCGGCAGCTTCCCGGACCACCTCGGAAATCTGCATGAGCTGCCTCGCCAAGGGGCTCGTCTTGCGCCAGATCATCCCGATCGTTCGCGACGGCTGCGGGCTCTGGAAGCGCACGGTCGAAACCGAAGCCGAACGCGTTTCCACCGCCACGGCCATCTCGGGTATCAGGGTGATGCCGATGCCGGCGCTGACCATCTGCACCAGCGTCGATAGCGAGCTGCCATCCATCAGCTCCCGAGGAACGGCCGACTGTATATTGCAGAACGACAGCGCCTGATCACGGAAGCAATGCCCCTCCTCCAGCAATAATAGCCGCATTTCGCGAAGCGCCTCCCGGTTGGGCACCGGCTTGCCCTCATCCTCGCTCGGCCGCACGAGCACGAAATTTTCGGCAAATAGGGGGATTTCCGTCAGCGACGGCTCGGATACCGGCACGGCGACAATGGCGGTGTCGAGCCGACCTTCCTCCAGTTCCTCCACCAGTTTCGACGTCAAGGTCTCGCGCACATGGATATCGAGCCCCTCATAGATACGGGTGAGATTGCCGATGATGCTCGGCAGCAGGTAGGGCGCGACCGTCGGAATGATGCCGATTCGCAACCGGCCGACAGGCTGGTTGTGCGATGCGCGCGCAAGGTCTCCCAGCTCGTCGACCGATCGCAGGATATTGCGCACGCGGCTTGCGAAAGCCTCTCCAAAATTGGTCAGCCGTACCTGGCGCGCACCTCTCTCGAAAAGATTCGTGCCGAGCTGCTCCTCCAATTCCTTGATCTGCATCGATAGGGCGGGCTGCGAGATGGCGCATACGTCGGCAGCGCGTCCGAAATGGCCGTGCCTGGCCAGAGCTTCGAAATACCGGAGCTGCTTGAGGGTCAAATTTGTCATAAGTTCATCTTATCGCGCCAATCAGGAAATCCAACTTAAATTAATGGATAGCCTTGGTTATAGTCCCGCGGCAAAGATGAGATGCGGCCGCCTGTCACACGAAGCTCACATTGGGAGCATTGACTGCGTTCAATTCATCGATGCGCGGACTATCGGGAAAGCGGGGGCATTGGCCTTGTCGGTTTTCCGCGAATCCGCTCTATGCGAGGTCAGTACAACGAGAGATTTTCACGCGTCGGACATGCCGTCGTCACGCTTGTCATAAAACCAAATGACTTACCGAGAGGGTCGCAAATCCATCCTCCGGTCGTCACAGCCCAAATCATCGTAAGGGAGACAATTATGGATACCAAAGTCGAAACTGCCGGCAAGTGTCCGTTTCCGCATGGAAACACAAGCGTTTCGGCCCGTTCGAACCGTGACTGGTGGCCGAACCAGCTGAACCTCAAGATTCTTCACCAGAACTCCGCGCTGTCCAGCCCGATGGGCACGGCATTCAACTATGCCGAAGAGTTCAAGAAGCTCGATCTGGAGGCCCTGAAGAAGGACCTCACCGCCTTGATGACGGATTCGCAGGATTGGTGGCCGGCCGACTTCGGTCATTACGGCCCGCTCTTCATCCGCATGGCCTGGCACAGCGCCGGCACCTACCGCACCGGCGATGGCCGCGGCGGCGCCTCCTCGGGCACGCAGCGTTTTGCGCCGCTCAACAGCTGGCCGGATAACGTCAACCTCGACAAGGCTCGCCGCCTGCTCTGGCCGATCAAGCAGAAATACGGCAACAGCATCTCCTGGGCCGATCTCATGATCCTCACCGGCAATGTCGCGCTGGAATCCATGGGCTTCAAGACCTTCGGCTTCGGCGGCGGTCGTGAAGACGTCTGGGAACCGGAAGAAGACATCTACTGGGGCGCGGAAGACACCTGGCTCGGCGACAAGCGCTACAGCGGCGATCGCGATCTGGAAAACCCGCTCGCAGCGGTGCAGATGGGTCTGATCTACGTCAATCCTGAGGGACCGAACGGCAATCCCGATCCGCTTGCAGCCGCACGCGACATCCGCGAAACCTTCGCCCGTATGGCCATGAACGACGAAGAAACCGTCGCCCTCATCGCCGGCGGTCATACCTTCGGCAAGACCCATGGCGCAGGCGATGCCGCCCACGTCGGTCCTGAGCCGGAAGCGGCCGGTATCGAGGAACAGGGCCTCGGCTGGAAGAACAGCTTCGGCACTGGCAAGGGCGGCGACACGATCGGCAGCGGTCTCGAAGTCACCTGGACCTCGACGCCGACGAAGTGGAGCAACAACTTCTTCTGGAACCTGTTCGGCTATGAATGGGAACTGACGAAGAGCCCGGCCGGCGCGCATCAATGGGTGCCGAAGCACGGCGCCGGTGCCGGCTCGATCCCGGATGCACACGACAAGTCTAAGCGTCACGCGCCGTCCATGCTGACGACCGACCTCGCCCTGCGTTTCGATCCAGCCTATGAGAAGATTTCTCGCCGTTTCTTCGAAAATCCGGATGAGTTCGCCGATGCCTTCGCCCGCGCATGGTTCAAGCTGACCCATCGTGACATGGGGCCGCGCGCCCGTTATCTCGGCCCGGAAGTGCCGAGCGAAGAGCTGATCTGGCAGGATCCGGTTCCCTCGGCCGATTATGCAGCGATCGACGCCAACGATGTCGCCACCCTCAAGGGCGAGATTGCTGCGTCGGGCCTGACCATCCCGCAGCTGGTTTCGACTGCCTGGGCTTCCGCTTCCACCTTCCGCGGCTCCGACAAGCGCGGCGGTGCCAACGGCGCCCGCATTCGTCTCGCTCCGCAGAAGGACTGGGAAGCCAACCAGCCGGCCCAGCTCGCTTCCGTGCTGCAGACGCTCGAAGGCATCCAGAAGAAGTTCAACGATGCCCAGACCGGCAGCAAGAAGGTATCTCTCGCCGATCTTATCGTTCTCGGCGGTTCGGTTGCCATCGAGCAGGCTGCGAAGAAGGCCGGCCACGATGTGGCTGTTCCCTTCGCTCCGGGTCGTACCGATGCATCGCAGGAACAGACCGATGTCGACGCCTTTGCCGTTCTCGAACCGATCGTTGATGGCTTCCGCAACTACCAGCGGCGGGCCTACACCGTCTCTTCCGAAGAACTGCTGATCGACAAGGCACAGCTGCTGACGCTCACGGCTCCGGAAATGACGGTTCTCGTCGGTGGCCTGCGCGTGCTGAACGCCAATGTCGGCCAGAGCCAGCACGGCGTCTTCACCAAGCGTCCGGAAACGCTGACCAACGACTTTTTCGTGAACCTGCTCGACATGGGCACGGAATGGAAGGCGGTTTCCGACGCCAAGGACGTCTTCGAAGGCCGCGATCGCGCAACCGGCGACGTGAAGTGGACCGCGACGCGCGTCGATCTCGTTTTCGGCTCCAACTCGCAGCTGCGCGCGCTCGCCGAGGTCTATGGCCAGGCCGATGCCGAGAAGAAGTTCGTGCAGGACTTCGTTGCCGCCTGGACAAAGGTGATGAACGCCGACCGCTTCGACATCGCTTGAAGTTAAAAGCATCGGGCGCGACCAAAATTGGTCGCGCCCGTTTCAGCCGATTTTCAAAGCAGCGCCTTGCTGTTTGCTTTTTTCAAACCACGCATTCAATCGCGTGCGGCTTGGGTGCTCGATCAGGTAATAGCTCAGCAACCCGAAACACATTGCCAGAACCAGCGCGAGAACTTGGGATAGCAAACCTTGCCGGGCGAGGATGTAGAATGGCTGCTGCCATAAGTAGATCGAAAATGACATCCGGCCGACCTGCCGGAAGATAACCCCTTCAAACAATATTGCGGAGAAGCGCGCAGCTCTCTCGATCATGCAGACGGCGAGCGCCAACAGCATGATTTTTGCACCGAAGAACAACCAGGCGGCATCAGCGAAAAGGCGCGCCGCCAGGCCGCAGAAAAATGCCAAGGGCACCAACCACTCCATGGCCGGCCGATAGCGATACTGCCCAAGCAGCAGGAATAATGCGGCGGAAATCAATATCGGCGCGACCGCCACATGGCTCGGCCAAAAGACTGTGAATGGATTCTGTCCGTAGCCATCATATTGTAAGATGCCGTCGCCGATCGCGGCAAAGCCGAGGCCTAATATCAAAAGTCCAATGAACCGGTGATTGGCACCACGAAACAAGCAGGCCAGCAGGCCAAGCAAGACATAGCCGTGCTCTCCACACACAATGACCAGATGTGGTCAAATACCGGGATGAAGCTACCGCTGTCGATTATGAGGTAATTCAACGTGAAAGAAAGTGCAGAGAGCACTCCCACGACGCCGGGTGTCAGCGGAGTCGACCAGAAAATGGCTGCATTTATGCAAACAAATAACAACAGAACGGGATAAACACGGCTGAACCGCCGAAAGAAGAAAACCCGGAGAGGCATTTTCCTTACAAAGAGGATATCGGCCATAAGGCGTCCGGAAGAACAAAAAACAGGTCGACGCCCGACGATCCAAGATTTGGAAGGTAGTGATCACCGCCGAAATGCCCCGCCAACACCAGCAAGACGGCCAGTCCGCGCCAACCGTCAAGGGCCGGGATATACGGCGGCTTTCCATACTCGGACATCGAATGACTATCTAGTTGCTTTACTGGGCAACTATCCTAGGATGCAAATGCTAATAAAGGCGATATAGATTACTATTAAAAGTATCAAAATACCCGCAGAAAGAGAACTTCATCGCGCAAGGCAAACCTTGTTCACCTCATGAGCAGCGATGAACGCGCAATGATCGAATTCTACCGCACATAGCCATAGCGACTGTGCCTTTGGCCCCTCAGATATGATCCGAACAGATATCGACACCATCTTCGTCCGGGGCCGGGAGATGTTCCGGCTTCCAGGGCAAGGCAGCAACGGCGTGGTTGCTGGGAACCGCGCCGTTGTCGATCTGCGTCAGCTGGCCGGGCGCAACTGCAGCCGGGAAACGCCGGCTGCGACATTCAGGCCGGTTCCGGCCTCGCCACTCAGCGGCTGCAGCGCAAAGTTCTTGGAATTGCCGCCGACCAGCGCATTGGCTCCGAGACCGAGGCCAACGGAAGCACCGGCGGATGCGCCGACATAAGTGCCTGCCAGGGCACCATCGCCGACACGCGTAGGCGCGGTGTTGATGACGACCCAGCTCAGATAGGTCTTGCGGGTCACGCCGATGTCGATCCCGAGCTTGCCGATCGCGCCCGTATAGCGTTCGACCCTGCCGGTTCGCTGCTTGAAGGTGCAGCTGACCTGCTTGTTGGAACCGATGATCATGCCGACACCGCCTGCGACTTCGCAGGAAAGCGTTCCAAGGCGTTGCCGGGGCTCGGAGGCGACTTGCGCCGATTGCCTTTTCGGATGGTGTTGCTGGCTGCTGGCGGCGGAAGCCGCAGAACCGAAAGCCACGGCAATGGCCGCAGCCGTGATGATGATCTTTTTCATGACGTCTCCTTCGGCGGTTTGAGCGCCGCGGGCGGCCCGGACGGCGCAGGGGAATTCGACGAGCTGATCCCGGTCTCGATGGAAGGGCCGCGATCGGCCTGGATAACGATGTTGTTGATGATGCGGGTTCCAGCATAATCGCCGGCAATCGCGATGGCTTGCTGCCGTGCCTGATCGGATGGCGCAACCCCGGACAGGACGATCGCCCCCTCCTCGGCGAGAACCTCGATACGGCAATCTTCCAGTCCTTTGGCGTAAGCAATGAGGCACCGGATCGCCGCGCAGATCGCACTTCTATCCGGTGATGTCGTCAGCGATGACAGCTTGGCCAGAAAGAGCATCGGAAGCCTCGATAAATCGCGAGAAGAAGCGTTCGCGCCGACGGCTTCAGCGACGCGCGTTCCCGGTCAGCTTTCCGGCTGCTTCCTTGACTGCGCCTTCGGCACGGTTCCTGTTCATTTCCTGTCTCCTCGAGCTTTTTCAAAAAGAGGCAGCGCGGGCATTCCCCGAATCTCATGAACAACGAATTGGGGCAGCAACGCCTGCGCGTGCAGAGCAGAGGCAACAATGACTACTAGTAGAAGAAAGCCTTTTTGAGGCCAGAACGGCCAGGACAGGACGTTCCGGTTCACATTCAGCGGCTGCGGCGTACCTACCGCTCATGCCATTTCTCGTCTCGATATCGGCAACTTAGCTTGGAGGAACGATCGTTAAGAGAAACCGACGCTTACCGGGGTGTTATCCAGGCGCAGGCAGGGGCGGCTTCGCGCAGCAATAGTGATGGGGCAAGCGTGTGATTCGGAATCGTCAGCGCATCGAGGGTCATGGTCTGCTCTGTCGATAGGCGGACATCGAGTGCGCCAATATCCTCCTCCAGCTGCTCCATGCTCCGCACGCCGATAACGGTGGACGACACGGCCGTGCGCGCCATGACCCAGGCAAGGGCGACGCGAGCGGTACTGGTGCCAAGCTCGCCTGCTACGCGGATCAGGGCATCGACGATTTCGAAATCCTCCTCGCCGGGCGTCTGCGCCAATTGCGCCGCCTGACCCGACCTCAGCCGGGCATTGTCAGCGCGCGTATATTTTCCGCTGATGAGCCCACCATTCAACGGCGAATGCGATACCACGCCGAGCCCCAATCCGCGTGCCATCGGAATGAGCTCGACCTCGAAGAGCCTTGCAGCAAGTGAATATTCAATCTGCAGGCCGATGAACGGAGACCAGCCGTGGGATTGTGCGAGCAGATGTGCATGCGCCACCTTCCAGGCCGGCGCATCGGAGATGCCAAAATAGCGCAGTTTTCCGGATTGAACGAGATCGTTCAGCGCCGCGAGTATGTCCTCCAGCGGAGCCTGTATGTCCCAATTGTTCAGCCAATAAAGATCGAGATAGTCTGTGCGAAGCCGCCGCAGGGCCTGTTCGAACCCATCGATCACCGCTTTGCGGCCTGATGTTTCGCCATTCCGATCGGCGTTGAACCTGGCAGCGACGACGAGCTGGTCGCGCCTTATCGAGTTCTGCGCAAAGTAATTGCCGACAACCGTCTGGCCACCCGCTTTTACGTCGCCGTTGCCGGTGTCGAGATAATTGCCGCCGAGATCAAGATAGCGATCGAGAATCGCCGCAGCCTTATCGCGCGAATACCAAGCAAAATCCCCATCGAACGACATGGTCCCAAGTGCAAGCGGGCTGACGCGCAACTCCGAATGCCCGAGCGCAGCGTAATCACCAAGATGCATGCATTACCCCCCAGCCGGCGCAGGCCGATACATATTCATTACGATATGTAAGATTGCCGAACAAAGGAATTAAGCCGCAAATTGCGATTTTACAATTCGGGAATCCGGATAATGGGTCGGTCGCTGATCCGCTGATTGCTTGCCACGCTGGACCGAGCCTTCAAGGCTGCGAGGAATTCTCCACCGGGAGTAAGCAGGAGGGCCAGGGATTGCTGCCTTCCCGCAGCCAGGACAGCGTATCGATCCAGAAGCTGCTGGCATAACGATCATGAAACAGGCCGAAATGGCCGATCGCGTCGCAGCCGAAATCGGCCGGTTTCAGCAACACCGGCATGCATTGCGCGCCTGTATAATAGCTCAGCGTGCGGCGGATGGCCGGCATCGTGCCGAGTTCGTCGTCCGAAACCGCAACGGCCAAAATCGGGGCTTTGACTGCCGCCATGCGACGCAGCACGGCCTCTCGCTCGCCTCTCGGATGGCTGCGCTCGAACCGGCGCCCGCGAAAACTCCATTCGTTTGCCACGCCTTTCGGCAGATCCTCAAGCCAGCCGAGCCGGCGCCCGGGAAAATAGCCGCAGATCGCAGTCATTGCAGGCATGGCGATGTGCCATTTCAGGAACAGGGCGGCTCGCCTGCCGGGCATGTAATCGCCCACCAGGCATATTGTGCGCCGACCGTCAGCATTCTGTCGATCATCGGGGCACTTTCGGCCAATCCCGGCAGGAAACCGCCGACGCTATGGCCGACCACCATGAGCGGGCCGCCGCGCCGATAAGCAGCCATCAGCCGAAGCGCGGCGTCGAAATCCCGCTCACCCCAATCCCGCCAGCGATAGTCCGAACCCCGCATCCGTTGCGGGCGTGACTGACCGATGCCGCGGTAATCGTAAGTCAGCACATCGAACCCATGCCCGGCCAGAAACTGCGCGTAACGATGATAGTAGCGCGCCAGAACGCCCGTGGCAGGATTGATAATGACGCTGCCTTCCGGTCTGTTCATCCCGGTCAGCCACAGATGGCCGCCGAGAACGACGCCATCCCGGCAGGGAATGGAAATCGGCAGATTGCTTGCATCCGCCAATGGAATTGCTCGTTCGCTCATGGCCGCCAAGATGAGGCGAGCGCTGCGTTGTGTATATTCACTACCCGGTATACATTAGGCTATGAGAGACCGCTCCCAGCCGACACGCGACCGCATTCTTCAGGCCGCCGGAAAGCTCTTCCATCGTGACGGCATCCGCGCGATCAGCGTCGACGCCATCGCCGAAAAGGCGGGCGTCACCAAGCGCACTCTCTATTATCATTTCCGCAGCAAGGACGACCTGATCGCCGCCCATCTGCAAGCACGCGACGAGCCTAACCTGGTTCTGTTCAAGCGCTGGTTCGAGGAAACGGACGGCGATATCGCCGAGAAAGTCGCCGGTATTTTTCACCATCTGGCACAGTCGGCGCGCAGCGCCAAATGGAAGGGCTGCGGCTTCCTGCGCACCTCGGTGGAGCTCATCAATCTCCCCGGCCATCCGGCCCTGGTGGCTGCCCGCGCCCACAAGAAGCGCGTCGAGGATTGGCTGGGTTCGGCTTTCATGGAGGCTGGAGCCGGCAATGATGCCCTGCCGCTCGCGCGCCAGATCATGCTGCTTCTCGACGGCGCGTTTGCCGTGGTGCTGCTCCATCGCGATCCAAGCTATATGGAAACTGCGGCGGATGCGGCAGCCGAGCTTGTCAAAAGTCGTCTGATAGCACCGCCAGAGCGCGATTCCGCGACTGACAAACCAGGTCAGTTGAACGAAAGCAGACCGTAGAGAGTGGCAGCCGCCGCATCGATCTGGATAGCCTCATCCGATCCGGTTCCGCTCGCCTCGTCCTTTTCTTTCTTCGCCTGTCTTTCGAGGGCTTTCGTGACCTTGTCGTTGCTGCCGCCGTCTTGAGCGCTCTCGATAACGTCTTCGATCGTCAGGCCAAGCTTATCGAGGCCGAGCTGCCTTTCAAGCACATGAAACGCTCCCATGCCACCAGCCTGCACCTTCATCTCGCCATAGACCTTTTTCATCGCTGCAACAAACTCGTCCATGGAGGAATAGTCGCTTCGTTCAACCCCAAGAGCCCGGCCCGTCCGCTCGATAAGATCAAGCTTCTGCTTGGCGATGCTGTCCCTGCTCATGCTGAACATGGCTTCCGAGACATTCGACTGGGCCTGTGTGGGCTGCTTGGAAACGGCCACTTTATTCACTTGGCCGGTCGCCACTGCAATAAGACTATCGGCGGCGGACGGAGACTGCTCCGTCATTGTCGTGCCCTTATTCAATTGCTGGAGAATGGCCAAGGCCGCCGAGGGCACGTTTGAAATCGCTGTCATCGCTTATCCTCAAGCGCCACAGCCTCTCCCTCATGGAAGCTTGACGCAAAGCCCTATGCCTCATGCGATAGTCGATGATCGGAATACTACCTCAGGTTAGTTAAAGGTTCATAACCCAGGATATAGGCCCGCGCGAGATATTCTCTAAAAGTTGCATGTTCCGGTGAAAGTCATTTTCTACACGGCGATGTCCGGAAACCGGATACGCTGCGAGTGAAATCACCGGTGATCATCAAAATCTTCGCTGCTCGCATCGCTTCCTCCCTCAAAACCAACGCACAGCACTCTATCAAAGCCTCTACGGTCGCGGGTATTAGGGGAATACGACACGCCATTTATGACCTTGCTTACGGCGCCGGCGCACGGCTGATGTCCGGGATTGCGCAGGCTTCACCGCCGCCAAAGAGACGAGAGCGTGTTAGAAACCGCTTCTCTCGTCCATTATCGAGCGAGAACATGCCGCCGCGTCCCGGCACGACGTCGATGATGAGCTGTGTGTGCTTCCAGGCCTCGAACTGGCTGCCACTGATATAAACCGGCACGCCGCCAATCTCGCCGAGCTTGACGTCGTTGTCACCGATCATGAACTCGCCTGCCGGATAGCACATCGGCGACGAGCCGTCGCAACAGCCGCCCGACTGATGAAACAGGATATCCGGATGATCCTGCTGTATCTCGCGGATAAGCTCGAGCGCCTTGTCGGTCGCGAGCACCCGCGGTTCCGATCCACCGTCGTTCATCATGATCCTCCATCTCCGCCTGTAAATGCTTGAAGGCTCCCGGCCGCGGCTGGGAGCCTTGACGGCTTGATTGGGAGATCTCAGAAGAAGCCCAGAGCCTTCGGGCTGTAGCTCACCAGCATATTCTTGGTCTGCTGGTAGTGATCGAGCATCATCTTGTGCGTCTCGCGCCCGATACCCGATTGCTTGTAGCCGCCGAAGGCCGCGTGGGCCGGATAGGCATGATAGCAATTCGTCCAGACGCGACCGGCTTGGATCTCACGGCCAAAGCGATAGGCACGATTGCCGTCGCGGGTCCACACACCGGCACCGAGGCCGTAGAGCGTGTCATTGGCGATCTCAAGCGCTTCCTTCTCGTCCTTGAAGGTCGTCACAGAAACAACCGGGCCGAAGATCTCCTCCTGGAACACACGCATCTTGTTGTGCCCCTTGAAGATGGTCGGCTTGATGTAATAACCGCTCGACAGCTCGCCACCGAGATCGGCGCGCGCGCCGCCCGTCAGCACCTCGGCGCCTTCCTGCCTGCCGATATCGAGATAGGAGAGGATCTTCTCCATCTGCTCGCTCGATGCCTGGGCGCCGATCATGGTTGCCGCATCAAGCGGATTGCCCTGCTTGATGGCTTCCACGCGCTTGACGGCCCGCTCCATGAAGCGATCGTAGACCGATTCCTGGATCAAGGCGCGGCTGGGGCATGTGCAGACTTCGCCCTGGTTAAGCGCGAACATCGCAAAACCTTCGAGCGCCTTGTCAAAGAAATCATCGTCTTCGGCCGCGACATCGGCAAAGAAGATGTTCGGCGACTTGCCGCCAAGTTCGAGCGTGACGGGGATCAGGTTCTGGCTGGCATATTGCATGATCAGCCGGCCCGTCGTCGTCTCGCCGGTAAAGGCGATCTTGGCGATGCGCGGGCTGGTGGCCAGCGGCTTGCCGGCTTCGAGGCCGAAGCCATTGACGATGTTGAGCACGCCCGGCGGCAGGAGATCGCCTACGAGTTCGGCCCAGACCAACAGCGAGGCCGGTGTCTGCTCGGCCGGCTTGATGACGACGCAATTGCCGGCGGCCAGTGCCGGCGCAAGCTTCCAGGCGGCCATCAGGATCGGGAAATTCCACGGAATGATCTGACCGACGACGCCAAGCGGCTCATGGAAATGATAGGCGACGGTGTCATGGTCGATCTCGCCGATCGAGCCTTCCTGGGCGCGAATGCAGGAGGCGAAATAGCGGAAATGGTCGATCGCGAGCGGAATATCGGCTGCCATTGTTTCGCGGATTGGCTTGCCATTGTCCCAGCTTTCGGCCTGCGCCAGCACTTCCAGCTTGTCTTCCATGTGCTGGGCGATTTTCATCAGGATATTGGAGCGCTCGGTGGTAGACGTCCGCGCCCACTTGTCCTTGGCCGCATGGGCGGCGTCGAGGGCGGCGTTGATGTCCTTTTCATCGGAGCGCGGTATCTCGCAGATCTTGCCGCCGGTGATCGGCGTGAGGTTGTCGAAATACTTGCCGGCGATCGGTTCGCGCCACTCGCCACCGATATAGTTGCCATATTTCAGCTTGAACGGAGATTCGACGATCTTCTGATGCAGCATGCCATCCTCCCTTGGTCGGCAGGTCCGGTCAACGAACCCATGGGAGAAGTCTGAGTGCATATGCTTTCGGACGGTAGGCCCATCGGGTAATGCTGCAGTGCACAGTGTCGCAACCCTGCGACATCTGCCTAAACAAATGCTCCGTCTTTAGAGGTCAGTGCAGATTGAGCCGGTTCATCTTCCGATGCAGCGTCGAACGGCTCATGCCGAGCGCCGCGGCCGCCTGCGAGACATTGCCGTTGGCGCGCGAAAGAGCTCTGAGCAGGGCGGCGCGTTCGGCCTCCAGGAGATCCTCACCCCCGGCCCCCTGCTCGCGCAGAATATCGGAAGCAGGAATTCCCGCCGCGATGCGATGATCGTCAAGCTTCAGCGCAAGGCGGGCCGCCCGTGTCGCGCCGAGCACGAGATCGTTGCGGTCGACGGCGAGCAGCGCGGAGTTGGAGGCCGTCTCCGTCGGTACCATGACGAAGCGCGCACCGGCAAAGGCACTGCGGAAAAGATTGAGCTCGATCCGCATCGCCGCATCGCGCACCGTCTGCGACAGGATCGCCAGGGTCGCGTCGTTGACATCGTCGCGGCAGCTGGAAATGTCGAGCGCGCCGGCGAGCTGGCCGCGATGATCGCGGATCGGCGCCGTGGTGCAGCTGAGATTGATGTTGGAGCAGAAGAAGTGCTGATCGCGAAAGATCGCAACGGCCCGCTCGTCGGCAAGCGCCGTGCCGATGCCATTGGTGCCGATGCTGGCTTCGGTCCAGACGGAACCTGTCCACAGGCCAAGGTCGTGGAATTCCTTGTCGTCGCCGGCAGCACCTCGGCGCTCGAGCGCGATGCCGTCTCGATCGGTCAGAAGCAGGCAGCAGCCGGCCTTGCCGACCGCAAGGAAAAGACGGTCCAGTTCGTTCGAAGCTTCGGCGACCAACCGCTGCGAGCGCTCCAGCGCCGCCTGGAATTCCTGGCCCGCCAGTCGTATCGGCAGACGCTTATCTTCCGGCGCAAGGCGATGCATGGTCATGCAGCGACGCCAGGATGCGACGACTGAAGAACTTGCCGCGGCCGATTGCGCGGACGCGTAGACCTGATCCGCATGCGCGGAATATTCGTGCATCTGGCTCCTCCCACCGAACGCTGCCCTGATTGTCGCTAAAAAAGGCAGCCGAGGCAATCCTCCCCTCGCTTTGTGAGCGCGGCTGCGAAATTCCGCTGCTATCTCTCTGGCGAAAAAGCCTTTTTTTGCTTCGTCCGCTTTTCCTGCCGGCATTGCGATATTCAGAAAAGTGAACCTGGCCCGACGAGAGGCCAATGTCGCAGTTAGTCGTCCGGGCGGCTGAAATGCATGCCGCTCGGCGCTGCAGACGCGCTGCATGGCGGCTTTCAGGCATCTGTCAGCGTATTGCTGTAGCAGCCTCACCAAGGGAAACACAGCGTAAGGCCTTATTCGCGGGCATCAGCGAATGATCGGCAGCAATGGGAAGTCGGCTTCATGCAGGCATGGCAGCGGAAACAGGAGGTCATGAAAGAGGCGCTGGAGCATTCCGCGAAAACCTGTCGCAGGCGTCTGATCGGTGGCGTCCGATGTTTCTTCAATACCCCTGCCATCGCGCCTCCCGAAAATCGCGCATTTCTCGAGCGCCCTATCACCATCATCGCCGTCTTCCTTGCCCTGTCATTGCTCGTGATGGCGACTTCAGACTACCCCTTGGGCGTCTGGATGAAATCGTTCCCTGAGCAATTGCGCGGAATGGCGAAATGGATCAGCAGCCTCGGCACAGGGCTGCTGGTGCTCTCATTCAGCGGCACATTGCTGATGTTCGCCATCCTCGCTCCCGCGTACAAATTGCGCAAATCGATGCGAACCGGCGCAGACCTCATCGCCACCGCGGCTGTATTCGTCTTCCTGGCGGTTGCCGGCGGCGGCATTGTCGCTTCGCTCGCCAAGAACATCATTGGCCGTGCCAGACCGGAACTCCTGCAGACGAACGGCGCCTTTTATTTTCGCCCCCTTGCCCTACACGCCGACTTCGCATCCTTTCCCTCCGGACATTCGGCAACAGCCGGCGCCATGGCGATGTCGCTGGCGCTCGTCTTCCCTCGCCTTCGCCCCATATTCATGCCGGTCGGCGTCCTGATCTGCCTGTCGCGCCAATGGGTCGGTGCCCACTGGGCGAGCGACACGCTGATGGGCTGGGGCGTCGGCGTCGCCTTCACCCTGTGGCTGGCGCACGCCTTCGCGCGGCGGCATCTCCTCTTTGCCTATGATTCCGATGGCCGCCTGCGCCTGGGAGAGCAATACAAGGCAATTCTGGCCGTCCGGCGCGCTTTGATACGGCGCATGCCTCTGGTCGGCAAAAAACCGATACCTGCGGCAAAGACGTGTCCTTCACAGTCCCACCCGCACATCAAACCTTTGAAGTTCAGTCCTGATCCCAAAGGCGATTCTTCGGCACGGCTTGCAGACCTGCAGACCGGCGCGCCTCAAATGCCTGCCTTCCCCATGTGAATGCAAAATGATCGAACGCAGCGACGGATTTACCGATCGCAGCCGTTTAAGCGCTGAAGGGATAACAGCATCAAACTTCCCTTAGGACGAATGAGGACATCATGAGAAAGATCATCTTGCTGGCTTTTGCAGCAGCTGCCAGCTTCGCCGCGATCTCGCCGGCCGAGGCTCGCGACGGATGCGGCATCGGCTTCCATCGCGGCCCTTATGGCTATTGCCGCCCGAATGGGCCCCCGGTTGTGGTCGTGCCTGCAGTTCCGGCCTATGGCGTGTTTTATCCCGGCCGCGGCTACTGGGACGGACATCGCTACTGGGTACATCGCGAATGGTGGCACGGCGGCTGGCGCTATCGCTAAGCCCGTCTTTTGATGGAATCCCGGCCCGGTCATCGAGATCGGCCGTGCCGTTCGTCGAACCGATCGTTCGCTACCGAGCCGGGTTACAGCAAATTGACCAGACACGATAGAGACGGCCGGCCGTGGCGCCCAAAGCTGGTCGTCATCGGCCCAGCTTCGGCCGATGACAAGCGATACGCCACATCGTCAACCCGCCGCATTCGCAGCGCTGAGGACGGCCTTGACGCTTGCGGTCGCAGCATCGTCATCGATGCCAACGCCGAAAATCTGGGTGCCGTCCGGCCGGACGCATTGCAGATAAGCAGCCGCTTTCGCCTCGCTTCCGCGGCGAAGCACATGCTCCTGATAGTCCATAACGCCGAGCGTCACGCCGAATGTCTCGGCAATCGCGGCAAGCACCGCCGAGATGAGCCCGTTGCCGCGGCCGCTGACGGCAACGTCCCGACTGCCATGGCGAATCCGGCCGGTGAAAATGCGCTCCGCACCGGCGCCCTTGCGGAAGCCGCCTTCGTAATCGACAAGCTCGAAGCTTTCGACATCATCGACATGATAGGCGTGCACGAACGCCTTCCAGATATCCTCGGCCGTCAGTTCCCGCCTGGTGCTATCGGCGAGAAGCTGTACCCGCTTGCTGAAATCGACCTGCATGGCGCGGGGCAGCTTCAAGCCCTTATCCTGCTCGATGACCCAGGCGACACCGCCCTTGCCCGATTGGCTGTTGACACGGATGACGGCCTCATAGCTCTCGCCGATATCGGCGGGATCGACAGGCAAATAGGGCATTTCCCAGATGCCGTCATTGCGTCGCTCGTGTGCGGCAAACCCTTTACGGATGGCATCCTGATGCGAACCGGAGAATGCGGTGTGCACCAACTCGCCCGCATAAGGATGGCGCGGGTGGATAGAGATCCTATTGCAATATTCCACCGTCTTGACCACGTCGCGGATCGACGGAAAGGTCAGGCCGGGATCGATGCCTTGGGTGTAGAGGTTCAAGGCCAGCGTCACCAGATCGACGTTGCCGGTGCGCTCACCATTGCCGAAGAGGCAGCCTTCGACGCGATCGGCGCCAGCTAGCAGCGCCTGTTCGGCCGAGGCCACCGCCGTACCGCGATCGTTGTGCGGATGGATGCTGATGATGACGGCTTCCCGCCGCGAAATATTGCGGCAGAACCATTCGATTTGGTCGGCATAGACATTCGGCATCGCCACCTCCACCGTTGCCGGCAGGTTGAGGATGGCGGGCCGCTCCACGGTCGGCTGCCAGACATCGAGCACGCGCTCGCAGATTTCCAGGGCGAAATCCGGCTCGGTAAAACAAAAGGTTTCCGGCGAATATTCGAAGGTCCAATCGGTGTCAGGCTGTCTGCGACTTTCCTCCAGCATCGCCGTGACGCCGCTGATCGCCAGATCGACGATCTCGTGCCGCTCCATACCGAAGACGACGCGGCGGAAGAGCGGCGCCGTCGCATTGTAAAGATGGACGATGGCTTTGCGCGCGCCCACGAGGGACTCGAAGGTGCGGGCGATGAGATCGGCGCGCGCCTGGGTGAGCACCTGGATCGTCACATCCTCGGGAATGCGATCCTCCTCGATCAGCGCGCGGACGAAATCGAACTCGATCTGCGATGCCGACGGAAACGCAACCTCGATCTCCTTGAAACCGGAGGCTAGAAGCATGTCGTAGAAGCGCAGCTTGCGCTCGACATCCATCGGGTTGGCGAGCGCCTGGTTTCCATCGCGCAGATCCGTGGAAAGCCAGCGCGGTGCCTCGGCGAGCCGCTTGTTCGGCCATTGCCGATCCGGCAATTCGATGGGCGAGATAAAGGGGCGATATTTGATTTTGGGATTCTTCAGCATGATCCGTTCCGTCACGTGTCGGTAAATTCAGGAAAAAGCGGACAGCAGCCTACGGTCGCCGGGATGCCGTCAGGCCCGACGACCGCCGGTAAGTCGCAGCGCAACGGAAAGCTGAAGGGAAGCGAGCACGCAGAATACGGCACCGATGTTCGCCCGCATGTGCAGCGATGCGATGGCAGCGAGATGCGGCCGATCTGATCGATGCAGATTGTGGGAGAGGACGGACACGGAAGGAGAGATCCTGTTTGAAAGGAACTCTAGGTTATCGCTAAAGGCTCTGATATTCTCGCGCGAATGGATCAATCATCGTCGCAAAAGGATCAAACCTATCTGTATCACGGCACCGACGTCGCTGAAGGCGTCGCGGTCATCGCACATGACGATCATCACTTCACCAGTTCCCGCCACAGCCATAGCCAGGCGCAATTGCTCTACGCCGTCAGCGGCGTGATCTCCTTGACCACGGAGAGCGGCACCTGGGTCGTGCCGCCGAGCCGCGCGGTCTGGCTGCCGCCGCATCTCGAGCATGTGACGGCAAGCCGCACAAGCATTCAATTTCGTTCGTTGCTGATCGACGCCGACGGCAGAGATACCCTGCCGAAAGACTGCATGGTGGTGGAAGTCACCCCGCTTCTACGCGAGCTCATCCTGCGGCTCGCCGGCCTCGTCGATAAACCCGATCGCAAGGAGGTCGCGGATGCGGTCATTCGCCTGCTGCTTCTCGAACTCGCTTTCCTGCCGGCACAACCGCTGAATTTACCACTGCCGAAACATCCGGTGCTTGCCGCCTTCTGCGAAACCGTGCTTGGCGATCTCGCACATACGATTTCGATCGAAGAAGCCGCAAATGATCTCCACGTGAGCCGGGCGACGCTTATGCGGCTGTTTCAACGCGAGACCGGGTTGAGCTTCGGCCGGTGGCGGCAGCAAGCCCGTATGCTGAAGGCTCTCACCCTGCTCGCGGAGGGTCGGACCATTCTCGATGTCGCGCTGGATTGCGGCTATGAGAGCCCAAGCGCCTTCTCGGCTATGTTCCGGCGTTCGCTCGGACGTTCACCTCGGGATTATTTTCAATCCGCAATACTGACTGGCGAAACCAGCCGGGGCGCCGACTAAGGGCTAGTTTTGCGGGTCGCCTGCCAGGCAGCCGAACATGCGGAAATCATGAAAGGCCTCTTTGAACCGCGCCTTTTGCCGCAGCGTGCCCTCATACCGGAACCCCGTCTTTTCAAGAACCCGATCAGAGGCCGCATTTCCCGGCAATGTCCAGGCTTCGATGCGATTGAGCGCAAAAACGTCGAAGCCGCATCGAACGACAGCCTTTGCTGCTTCGCTCATGAGCCCTTTGCCCCAGGCGGAAGGATGCAGTTCGTATCCGAGCTCGGCACATCTGGCGTGCCGGTCGATACTGTTGAAGCGGATGGCCCCGAGCAAATCGCCGGAAGCCCGATCCTCGATGATCCATGAACAGCCCGCTCCCTTCGGGAAGATTTTGATCATCCATCGCAGGGAGCGCTCGATCTGCGCCATTTTCGGCGCATCGACCCAATTCGAGAACCGTGTGACCTCCGGAATAGAAATCAGCGCATGGAAGTCGTCGCGATCGTCCATGCTCGCCTCGCGAAGCCGCAGCCGGTCGGTCTCAAGTGTGGGAAACGCGTCCTTTGGCGGAACCACTTCTTCAGGCCTTCAGAAAGTTGGCGAGAATGATCTCGCGCCACACGCGGGTCGGCATTATCCAAGCATCCCATGCATTGTACTTGCCGGAATAGATAACGGCGGCAATTCCCGCATCAGGCATCAGCCAGAGCCTTTGACCACCGTTTCCGAAGCCCGCACGCCAAGGGCGTGGATTGGCAAATGCCGGCGCGGGCGCATCTCCGCAAAACCACAGCATGCCATAGTCCAAACCGTCGCCGGTCGAAATCGCCGGCGTAAGGGATCGCGCGATCCACTCTTCCGAAACGATCCTCCGGCCCTTCCACAGGCCCTTTTGCAGAAGCAGCATGCCGATCTTCAGCAAATCGGGCGCCGTCAGGCGCAGTCCGGACGCAGCCGACGCCACGCCGTCATATCCCGACGACCAGTGGAACTTTGTAATATCCAGCGGCTCGAAGAGGGCGGTTTGCGCGAAATCAGGCAAACGCTTGCCGGTGCCCCGCTCGATGATAGCGCCGACCAACGCGACGCTGCCGCCGGAATAAATCCAACGCGTTCCCGGCTCCGCGATCACCGGGCGCCCCAGAACGAAGCGATAGCGATCCGGCGCGTTTTCCATGGCTATTTCGCTGTTTAACGGGTCCGTGTAGGGACGATCCTCGTCCCACTCCATCCCCAGCGTCATCGTCAGCGCATGGCCGATGGTGATCCTGGCGCGGACGGCATCCTCGGCGAGATCGCCATATTCCGGAAATTGCTCGTAAAGGGGTGCATCCGGCGGCGGCACCAATCCCTTGTCCAGCGCGATGCCGTAAAGGAGGCTGACGATGCTCTTGGTCACCGAGCGGAGATCGTGCAGCGTATCCGCATCGAATGCGACGCTGTCGAGCGGAGTGCCCCAATTTTCATCGGAACCAACGCCGTAATACTCCATGAAAACCTGCTGGGAGCGAGCGGCGAGTACGACATGCAGATCGCGCAGCAAGCCGGATTCGATGCCGGCCGCAAACTTGCGGTGAAGGGCCGGGTCAAAACCTATCGACTGCAGGATCTCGCTATCCGAAGCATTCCGCGTCATGCCCATAAACCGAGCCCTCCATTTATGCGATTTCCAGCCTCAAGCTACAATCGAGGCGCGCATTGGGCAAGGCGGCAAAACCGGATTTCGACGCCATATGCGCCCTTTAAGATCAACCCTACCCTCTTTTCAATTCTTCCTCCGGCTCCATCATGAAGGCCGCCACCGTCCTGTTGCGCCCGTCGAGCTTTGCCTTCAGCAAAGCTCCGTCCGCGCGGTTGATCAGTGTTTTGGCGGGTCCGGATGCCGGGGATGAGGCGATGCCGACGGAGACGGAAAGCGGTCCGACAATACGTGCGCGATAGGAAAACGGCGTGGCAAAGATGCGCGCGCGAAGTTGCTCGGCAAGTGCAAAGCCCGCATCGTCGGCCATATCGGTGGCGATGACCGTCAGCTCCTCCCCGCCGAAACGATAGACCGTGCCGGTTTCGGCGACCGTATCGGCGACGATCTGCCCGACATGACGCAGCACTTCGTCGCCGGCATCATGGCCGAACTCATCGTTGAAACGCTTGAAGTGATCGATGTCGATCATCATGCAGATGACCGTGCGGGCTGAATGATCCCGATAAAGATTGTTCAGCATCTCATCCAGGGAGCGCCTGTTCAGCAGGCCCGTCAGCGCGTCGCGCACGGCGAGATTGATCAGCCTGTCACGCAGCTGCAGGTTTGCGATGGCAAGGCCGATATTCTCGGCAATCAGTTCGAGGTAGAGCCTCGGCGCATCGGCGGCAGCGGCATCCTTGGATCGATCTTCGAAATAAAGCAGGCCGATCGCCTCGCCGAGCGCGGTCAAGGGGACGCAAAGGCCGGGCACACCGGAACCATCCAGATGCTGGCAGGGAATATCATTGTCCGCGACGTGGCTGGCATGCGGCCGGCCGCGTCGCAGCCCCCAGCAGGCCGAAGCGGCGAAGGAAAGTTCGGTATGGGCCGGCTCCAGCCACCGGCTGACCTCGGTCAGCGCCGTCCTGCTTTCATTCATCGTATAGAGGCATCCGGCGATGCCCGGAAAGATCTGCGGCACGAACAACGCGACGACCTCGGCAAGTTCGTTCTGGGCATAGCAGGCCTGCAGGCGATGCATCATCTGTAATATGAGATCCTTCGTCTCCAGGTCGCGCTTCCGTTCGGCGTCCAGCCGGTTCCGCTCGAGGCCATTCTCACGAAAGATCTGTATGGCGTCGTTCATCTCGCCGATTTCGTCGCGGCGGCGGTCGGGCGGCACTTCGACGGCGTAGTCCTGCTTGGCCAACCGGTTGACGATCCCGGTCATGCGGATCAGCGGCAGGGCAACCCGGCGCCGCAGGATGAAATAAAGCACGCCGAGAAACACCGCCGCAGTCAAGGCAAGCATCACCTTGGCGACATCGGCCCACAAATCGCTGCGTGCCTGTGCACTGCGCACAGCCGCTTGCGTGCGCGCTGTTGCCATGGCGCGAAATTGGCTCACACCGCTGAGGAGCGCCGTCTGGATGCGTTCATGCTCCGGGCCGAACAGGGCGTCGCGCGCACCTGCCTGATTTCCGCCGGTATAGGCGGCTACTGCCGCTTCCTCGATCTTATCGAGCGCTTCCGCATTGGTTGCCACCTGCCCGACGACCTGCAGTTCGGCGTCGGGAATCCCCGAGCCACGCAGGGAATTGAGCGCGGCATCGCGCCGCCGCTCCTCGCCCTCGTCGCTAGTGAAAGCTTCGAGATGTCTCGCCTCCCCGCGCATCACGTAGAGACGAGCCTCGTCCGTCGTCTCCTCGGCTGCGAGCGCAAGTTCCTCGCCCATGCTGGTCAGCAGCAGGTGCTGCTCCACTGCCTGCCTTTCCTGGATGGCGCTTCGGGCCGAGAGGATGAACGCGACGGCAGACAGCACGGTCAGGACGACGGTGATGCCGTAGGCCCAATTCGTAATCGTCGTAATTCTCATCTGCCGTCCCCTGCGCCTCGCTCATACATGCCTGAAGTACTCCTCTCCTCGAGCCTTCAGCTATGACGTCAGCCTCTATGATAAAACGTGAATAAACAGCGAGGAAAGCCTATTCCGGACCTTTGTGAGGCGCATCCTCGCCAATCCGATCCACGACCATTGCAAACGGCTGGATTCCGACACCCCAATATTTGCAAGCCGCTCTCTCACTCTTTTTTGAATACCGGCCGATCGGCATTGGTATCCTCTGACGGGAATCTCGGTCGCAGCCGAGGGGCCGTCTCCGAGACTCCCGGCTGTCGTCAGGGGTGAGTACGACAGCGCCGACAACAAATCGATTTTCAGGCCGGCAATCCATAAGCCAACTGGAAGTTGGGAAACATAGATTTAAAATCCACAAGTGACTGTGCCATTTTGCGGCAGCACTACATGATCCCGAAGTCAATCTGAAACGCATATCATTGGGGATGATGCTTCCTTGCGCACCATCGCCCGACAGCAAAAAGCGGCCTGTGGCTGAAACCATCGACCGTTCCACTGTTTCAGTATCCGGAGCTTACGCCGCCTGGAACGGGAACTGGACGATTTCATCCTGACGGTTGCGGCAGGAACCGCGGCGGGACAGGCCTAAGCAAACTCAGGTGGGTTCAGGGGTTCGGGGGCGCGTAGGTTCTGATATCGCCGAAGGCATAGCCACGTTCGCGAAGCGAACGAATCAAGGTCCTCAGATTATCCTGACCGTTGAATTGGTCCTGGAACATTTCGTCGTGCATCAGCAGGATCATCTTTCCCGGTTGCGTGAAGCGGCCATATTGGAAGAGATGATCAATTTCGCTGACGAGGTGGTCCACCGATTGGACAGGCTTGCCGTCGTCGCTGTGCACCCACTCGAAATCCCAGCCATAGAGATAGAAACCCGCTTCCGCGACCAGCTCATAATCCAGCCACTCGCGCTCCCATTGCGCGACATTGATGGAGAGATCCTCCCTCGCGACCGTGGGAAGCCGAAAGACGTCCCTGCCCGGCAATCGCGCATGCACGACCGGCGTCAAGCCGAGCACCTGGTTGGCATGGCGCATATCCGCAACCACCGCCTGGGTATCGGCGTAATATTTCCTGTAGCGATTGTTGGCGTGACTATAGCTATGATTGCCGACGGTCACGAGCGACATGGCCTTGGCTTCGGCAAGCAGGTCGCGCCCAGAGGGAATGGTTTCGACATGCAGGCCGACCATGAACATGGCCGCCGGAACCTTTTCCTCGCTCAGCACGGCAAGAATGTTCCTCGTTCCCGGCAAGGGGCCGTCGTCGAATGTGAAATAGATCGTCTTGTCGGCTGCCTGGGCGCCGATGGCGCATACTGCGAGGAAGATGCTGGCAAGCAGCCATGAGAACACGGCATTCCGTTGATTGTCCAATCCGCCCAAGCCAATCGCCTCCCCGCATGATCGGCGCAAACTGGCATATCGCATCGACCAAGAAAAGTACCGCACTGCGGACGCGACAAAAGCAAAGGGCGCTCTACCCATTTCTGGGGAGCGCCCTTGCTTTTAACCCGGACAGCGAACACCGGCTCGACACGGAAATGTCAGCGGCAGGCCATCGATACAGGTGATGGCGTGCAGATAATCGCGAATCATACCCTTTGCAAGGGCAAGCTTCGAAAAAACTTCGACGCTCCGCCACACGGAAGGACCATGTGGCATCATTCGCACACATGCGCAGTGCCAGGCTTGCCTCAGGCGGCCTTCAAGGCCGCGTCGCGCGGGATCTCGACATCGATCTCCAGCATGGAGACGTCCTTGTCGCGATCCATCTTCACCTGCACCTTATCGCGATCGACCTGCACATGCTTGGCGATGACGGCGAGGATTTCCTCCCTCAGCACGGATACGAGATCCGAGCCCACGGAGGCGCGCTCGTGGGCAAGGAGGATCTGCAGGCGCTCGCGCGCCATGGGTGCAGATCTCTGCTTGCGGAACAGTCCGAAAATGCTCATGCGGCCCTCCTTGCGAAGATCTTGCCGAAGATACCCCGTTTTTCGCCAGGGATGGTGATCGGCACCTGCTCGCCGGCAAGACGGCGTGCGGCGTCGAAATAGGCAAGCGACGGCGCGCAGCGCGCATCGGCAAGCGTGACCGGCGAACCGAGGTTGGACGCGCGCAGGACATCAGTGCTTTCCGGGATGATGCCGAGCAGCGGAATGGAGAGGATTTCCAGCACGTCGTCGACCTTCAGCATGTCGCCGCGTTCCGCGCGACCAGCATCGAAGCGGGTCAGCAGCAGATGCTTTTCCATGCGCTCGCCGCGCTCAGCCTTCAGCGTCTTGGCATCGAGCAGGCCAATGATACGGTCGGAATCGCGCACCGAGGAGACTTCCGGATTGGTGACGACGACGGCGACGTCGGCATGGCGCATGGCAAGGGTGGCGCCGCGCTCGATACCGGCCGGGCTGTCGCAGATGACCCAGTCGAAATAGGTTTTGAGCTCGTTGATGACGCGCTCGACACCCTCGGGTGTCAGATTGTCCTTGTCGCGGGTCTGCGAAGCCGGCAGGAGGAAGAGCGTCTCCAGCCGCTTGTCGCGGATCAGCGCCTGCGGCAGCTTGGCATCACCGTGAATGACGTTAACGAGATCGTAGACGACGCGCCGTTCCGCACCCATGACCAGATCGAGATTGCGCAAACCGACGTCGAAATCGACCACGACGACCTTTTCGCCTCTCTGTGCCAGAGCCGCTCCCAGTGCGGCCGTCGAAGTCGTCTTTCCAACTCCGCCCTTGCCTGATGTGACGACGATTACCTTGCCCATCTCGCTCTCCTGTTTTGGCCGGCTCCGGCTCAGATTAGTTTTTCGGCCATGATCGTTTCGCCATCCAGCCAGAGCTGAACGGCCTGCCCCTTGAGGCCGGGTGATATGTCTTCCGCCATCTTGTAGATGCCATCGATCGCCAGCAGCTCGGCCTCGAGCTTGCGGCAAAAGATACGCGCCGAGGCATTGCCGATCGATCCTGCCATGGCGCGGCCGCGCAGGGCGCCATAGATGTGGACCGATCCGCCCGCAATGACTTCCGCGCCCGACGCCACCGAACCGATGACGGTGACATCGCCTTCGGGAAAGATCACCGACTGTCCCGAACGCACCGGCTCGCGGATGATCAGGGATTGCGTAACCGCACGCACTTCCGGCGGCGGCGCCTTGGGCTCGCTGTTGCGGCGCTCGACGACCGGCTCGGCCTCGGAGACCTCGAAATCGGCAGCCGGGCGACCACCCTTCAGGATCGGCGGCATGCCGGGGCCAGCGATCGATGGGCGCCCACCCTCGATGCCCATGATACTGACATTGCGGGCCGAAAGCTCAGCGAGCAGCTCCTTGAGCTGCGCCTTGTCGATCGGCAGGTCGGTGATGTCCAGCACGACCGGCCGCCCCAGAAAGAAGCCGGCCGAACGGGCTGCTAGGTCGTCAAGCCTGATCAACCACTGATCTAGCGGAAGATCCGGCGAAAGCATGACCGCAAGAAATGAGCGGCCCTTGATACGGATCGAACGAGCGTCTGTTAGCACTTTGGTCATCTATGTGAATAAATCGTTGATCCTGTGTACCGTTGATATGGTTAACAATTGGTTAATACGCGGCTCCATTCGGGCTCGAAGCGCCCCATAAAACGGCGACGCTCGCGAGCGCCGACGGCTCGTTGGAGCTGGGGTCGTAGACGCATGGAGCGGCGAAAATCGCAGCTCCTGCAAGGAGAAGAATGATAGCCTTCATGTGATCCTCCATGCGCAACGCATGACCTGCCTTGCCTGAAATTCGATCTGATAAAAATTAACGATTCGGCGCACCGCACCTTCCGGAGCGGCGCGCAATATCGCGGCTTGGGTGATTCTCAGGCGAGCCTCAGTTCGACATTGATGTTGCCGCGAGTCGCCTTCGAATAGGGGCAGGTCTGGTGGGCTTCTTCGACCAGCGCACGTGCCAGTTCAGGCTCGATACCGGGCATGCTGATGGTCAGGCGCGCCTGGAGGAAATAAGCACCTTCCGTAGTGCCCAGATCCACTTCGGCATCGACGGCGAGATCGGCCGGAAGCTTGATCTTGCGCTTTCCCGCGGCAAGACCCATTGCGCCGATAAAGCAGGCCGACCAGCCGGCGGCGAAGAGCTGCTCGGGATTGGTGCCGGCATGGGCGCTGCCGGGAGGCGAAAGCTTGACATCCAGCTGGTTGTCATCGCTGCGCGCGAAGCCATCGCGGCCGCCGATGGTGTGGGTCCTGCCGGTGTAGAGAACCTTGTCGATCTTGGTCATGGAACACTCCTTTGTTGCGTTGCCCGTCTGCTATGTCGGGAGGGCAACGTCTGTTGACGGAGTTGTTTTTGATGGATCGACGTATCCGGCATGTTTCGAGAATCGCCGGAAGTGTTACAAAGCGTAGGCTCCAACGAGCCGGATACAAATGCTTACAAATCGGCCGAAAATCTTTTGAAGAGGCCGATCAGGAAATGACGACTTCGGCCGCCAAGCCACCGCCTTCACGGTTGTAGAGTCTGACGGAGCCACCGAGCGTCTGGGCTAGCTGCTGGGCAATCGCCAGACCAAGCCCGGTGCCGCCGGTGTTGCGGTTGCGCGATTGCTCCAGCCGGAAGAAGGGCTGCATGGCTGCCTCGATCTGATCCTGCGGAATGCCGGGACCGCGATCCAGAACGGTGATCGCAACCTGGCCCGTATCCCGCCGCTCCACGGCGATTTCCGCCGCACCGGCGAATTTCAGGGCATTGTCAATGAAGTTGGTGAGGATGCGACGTAGCGCGTGCGGCTTCGTCGTCGCTGTGCCCTGGATGAGGCCAAGAATCTCGACGGATTTGCCGGTGTCCTGATAATCGTAGCTGATGCTTTCGATGAAGGAGGCGAGATCGATGCGTGCGCTCTTCTCGCCATTGCCATGGGCGCTGCGCGCATAGGCAATCCCATCCTGCACCAGACGCTCGATCTCGCCGAGATCCTGCAGCAGCTTGGTCTTCTCGGGCGAATCGTCGGCAATGTCGGCGCGCAGGCGCATGCGGGTGATCGGCGTCTGCAGATCGTGCGAGATCGCCGCAAGGATCTGCACCCGCTCTTCGAGATAGTGCGCGATTCGATCCCGCATGGCGTTGAAGGCCCTGGCTGCATGCGCCACTTCGCTCGGCCCCCGGTCGCTCAAGGCCGGGCTCTTGTTGTTGGGATCGAGCGCATCGGCCGCGGCAGCCAGCTCGGCGAGCGGACGTGTAGCCTGTCGCACGGCAAGCCAGGTACAAAGCACGATCAACAGCATCTGGACGACGAAGACATAGGGCAGCCATGCCGCGATCGGCATGACCCCCTTGGGCGTGACATCGATCGTCAGCGGACTGCCGTCGCTCAGATTGAGATGTGCCTGCAGCCGTGAGATCGGCCCTGGTATCGATTCCATGCGGATGGGAAAGCGATGGCCAACCGCATCCTCTATCTTGGCGGCGATCTCCGCGCCATGCGCGGAGGTATCGGGCACACCAGGCAGGCCCGTCCCCAGCTCGAAATTGTAGTTGCCGCGGCTCAGCCAGTCGACGAAATTCGCCCTCTCATCGGCCGGCAGGCGGTCGAGAACCGCGATAGAGGTGGCAACGTCGTTTTCCAGCGTACCGAGCATGACCGCCTTTGCCGACATGTAGCGCTCGATATAGAGCACGCTGAACGACAGACCGTAAGCGATCGCAAGCCCGGCCAGCAGGATCAGCGAAATACGTGCACGCAGGGTGCTCGGCCACCACGGCCGGTGACCTGGAAGGTCAACCGCGGTCATGGGCGAAGCTCCGCAATTTCCACCGGCACGGAGAAGACATAGCCTTCGCTGCGCACCGTCTTGATATACATCGGCTCGCGCGCGTCATCCCCCAGCCGCTGGCGAAGACGGCTGACGAGCAGGTCGATGGAGCGATCGAAGAGATCGGCGTCGCGGCCCTGGGTGAGATTCAGAAGCTGGTCGCGATTGAGCACCCGCTGCGGGTGATCGATGAAAACGCGCAGCAGGCGGTATTCGGCACCGCTGAGCGTGATTTCCGTTCCATCCTTGTCGAGCAGATGACGGCCGACCGTATCGAGCCGCCAATCGCCGAAGACCAGCAATTGACCGGCTTCGCTGATCTGCAAGTTGGGCGGCAGCATGCGGGTGCGCCGAAGAACCGCCTTGATGCGGGCGAGCAGCTCGCGGGCGGCAAACGGCTTTGCCAGATAATCGTCCGCGCCCATCTCCAGGCCGAGAATGCGGTCCATTTCGTCGCTGCGCGCCGTCAGCATCAGAATGGGCGTCGCCTTGTGCTTTCCGGCGCGAAGCTCGCGACAGAGCACGAGGCCGTCATCGCCCGGCATCATCACGTCGAGTACGATCAGATCGACCGAGTTGGCCTCGAGAAAGCTGCGCATCTGCCGGCCGTCGGCGGCCGTCGTCGCCCGCAAGCCATTCTTCTTCAGATAGCTCGACACCAGCTCACGGATCTCCCGATCGTCATCCACGATCAGGATATGGTCGATATGCTCCATTT
Organism: Martinezella tropici; assembly: GCF_003287875.1. GTDB lineage: Bacteria > Pseudomonadota > Alphaproteobacteria > Rhizobiales > Rhizobiaceae > Rhizobium > Rhizobium tropici_C. The sequence goes on along the minus strand of NZ_QMKK01000054.1, from coordinate 188,669 downwards.
CGATTTCCCGCTCAACATCGTAAGCACCAACCTACGAATAATCATTCCTCGTCGCGCCAACGGCAGCGGGCGCCGGCTTTGCCGGCACCCACTCGCACACTACCGCCGAACTAGAAACGATCAACATCTATCACAGCCTGGGCGAAGGCTTGCGGCGCTTCCTGCGGAAGATTGTGACCGATGCCGCTGGTGATGGTGCGATGCTCGTACTTGCCCGAGAACTTGCCGCGATAGGCCGCAGGCTCCGGATGCGGCGCACCGTTGGCATCGCCCTCCATGGTGATGGTCGGGATCGAAATCACCGGACCTGCGGCCAGCTTCTTCTCATAGGCATCGAACTTTGCCTCGCCTTTGGCGAGATCGAGGCGCCAGCGGTAGTTATGGATGACAATGTCGACATGGTCGGGATTGTCGAAGGCTGCAGCCGAACGATCGAAAGTGGCGTCGTCGAAAGCCCATTGCGGCGAGGCGGTGTGCCAGATCAGCTTTGCGAAATCATGGCGGTTTTCCTGATAGCCAAGGCGACCGCGCTCGGTTGCGAAATAAAACTGATACCACCATGCGAGCTCGGCCTTCGGCGGCAAGGGCTTGCGGTTGACTTCCTGGCTGCCGATGAGATAGCCGCTGACCGACACCAGCGCCTTGCAACGCTCGGGCCAAAGTGCCGCCATGATGTCAGCGGTGCGGCCGCCCCAATCGTAGCCGGCAACGACAACCTTTTCGATCTTCAGCGCGTCGAGCAGCGCAATCATGTCGACGGCAAGGGCTGCCTGCTGACCATTGCGCGGTGTGTCCCTCGAAAGGAAGCGTGTGGTTCCGTAACCGCGAAGATAGGGAATGATGACCCGGTAGCCGGCGCCGGCAAGAAGCGGTGCGACATCGACGAAGCTGTAGATATCATAGGGCCAGCCATGCAGCAGCAGGACGACCGGGCCGTTGGCCGGACCGGCTTCGGCGTAACCGACATTGAGCACGCCGGCATCGATCTGCTTCAGCGCGTCGAAGGATGTATGGCTTCCTGCCTTGATCGCCGGCAGGGCCGATGTGGAAGCCTTTGTTTCTTGCGCACCGGCGATGGCAGGCAGGCCGAATTCGGCAGCGGCAACGGCGGCGGCGGCAATACCAAAGAAGCGGCGGCGGTTGTGATTGATTTCCTCGGACATCTCTATCTCCTGTCGATTGGATCGTGAGCATAAGAAAGCCAGCCGCATGTATCGCCGATGTGTCGCCGATCGCCTTGTTTTGAATGCCTATGTAGCTTCCGGCCGCCAGGATACAGTCTGATACAATTGGCGGCTCCTGGCGGCAACGCCTCGGCAAACAGCCGGGCTCGCTGAAAACCGCGCCACCCCCATCCGATTTGTATCGCAGTGTATCGAAGCCCGAGACCTCGACGTTTCGGTACATTCTGCCACCCAATCGGACACATTCGGGATACGTCGCCACAGGCAGATAGCGTCACTGCTGGCCACGGCATGTCGCCGTCCGCAGCCGGTCAATCGCTTCCAAAGGAACAAGACGATGACGCTTCTCATCATAGCCTATCTCGGCGGTGCGCTGACGATCCTCAGTCCGTGCATCCTGCCCATCCTCCCCTTCGTCTTTGCCCGCGCCGGGCAGCCCTTCGTCCGGAGCACGCTGCCCATGCTTGCAGGCATGGCACTTACCTTTGCCATGGTCGCAACGCTTGCCGCAGTCGGCGGCGCCTGGGCGATCCGCGCCAATGAATATGGTCGCCTCGCAGCCATCGTTCTGCTGGGCCTCTTCGGCCTTAGCTTGATTTCACCGCGCATCGCCAGCGCTCTCTCCCGGCCGGCGGTCGATCTCGGCAACAATCTCCTGAACGCCGCCGGCGCGCATCGCGCAACAGCGAGCGTCAGAAGCTCCTTCGTGCTCGGCATCGCAACCGGCCTGCTCTGGGCGCCGTGCGCCGGCCCGATCCTCGGGCTCATCCTGACAGGCGCAGCCTTGAAGGGTGCCAATCTGCAGACGACAATCCTGCTGCTTGCCTATGGGGCCGGCGCCGCCACTTCGCTTGCCGTTGCACTCTTTGCCGGTGGCAAGATCTTTGCCCGCATGAAGCAATCACTCGGCCTCAGCGAGCGCATCCGGCAGTTTGCCGGTGCCGCAGTTCTCGCCGGCGTTGCTGCGATCGCCCTTGGCCTCGATACCGGCCTTCTCGCCCGCCTTTCCTATGCCAGCACCGGCTCCTTCGAGCAGGCCCTGCTGAATAAACTGCCTAGCAAGAGCGCAAACCCAGGGACCGAAGTTGCCAGCAACAACGCGATGAAGATTGCCAGCGACGCGACGCGCCCCTTCCATAGCGACCTGCCCGTCGAAGGCCCCGCGCCATCGCTCGATGGCGCCGTCACCTGGCTGAACTCTCAGCCGCTGACGACGGCCGGGCTTCGCGGCAAGGTCGTGATCGTCGATTTCTGGACCTATTCCTGCATCAACTGCATCCGCACCATTCCCTATGTGCGTGCCTGGGCGGAAAAGTATAAGGATCAGGGCCTCGTCGTCATCGGTGTCCATGCCCCCGAATTCGCCTTCGAGAAGAATGTCGACAACGTCAAGCAGGCGATCGCCGACTTCAAGATCAACTATCCGGTTGCGATCGACAACGATTACCGCATCTGGCGCGCCTTCGAGAACAACTACTGGCCTGCACTTTACCTGATCGATGCCAAGGGACAGGTTCGCTACCAGCACTTCGGCGAAGGCAACTATCGCCAGACCGAACAGGCGATCCAGGACCTTCTGCGCGAGGCCGGCAGCAACATGGCCCAAAGCGGCCCGGTCGTTCCGGATGCAAAAGGCGCGGAAGCAAGCCCCGATCTTAGCCATATCCGCTCCGGCGAGACCTATGTCGGCTACAAGCAGGCAACGGGCTTTGCTTCGCCTGAAGGCGTAAAAGCCGACACCGCAGCCGACTATTCGATTGCCGATCCCGCCCTCAACCAGTGGGGACTGGCAGGCACATGGACGATCGGCCCGGAAGAGGCGACACTCGACAAGGCAGGCGGCAGCATCAGCTATCGCTTCAGCGCCCGCGACCTGCACCTCGTCCTCGGGCCTTCGGCAGACGGAAAGCCGATCCGCTTTCAGGTGACGGTAGACGGAAAGATACCCGGCCCCGACCACGGCTCCGATATCGACGCCGGCGGCAATGGCACCGTGACCGAAACCAAGCTCTACCAGTTGGTCCGTCAATCCGGTGACGTCACCGCACGTAACTTCGAGATCCATTTTCTTGATCCCGGCGTTCAGGCCTATGCCTTCACTTTCGGCTGAAATCCCCTCTCACCCCAAGCATGAACCTCAACTGACAGGAGTTACCCCATGAAGACCCGTTTTCTCTCCATCATCGCTCTCGGCCTTGCCGCAAGCACCTTTGCCATTGCTGCACAGGCAGCCGAGATCAAGAACATCGTTATCGTCCACGGCGCCCTTGCCGACGGTTCGGGATGGCGCAAGACCGCCGAGATCCTTGAAAAGGACGGCTTCAAGGTCACGGTCGTGCAGGAACCCATCACCTCGCTTGCCGACGATGTCGCCGCCACCAACCGCGTGCTCGACCTTCAGAACGGCCCGAGCCTGCTCATCGGCCACAGCTATGGCGGCATGGTCATCACGGAGGCGGGCAATCACCCGGATGTCGCAGGTCTCGTCTATGTCGCCGCGTTCCAGCCGGACAAGGGCGAAAGCCTGATCAGCCTCGCAAGCTCCAAGCCGGCGGGCGGCATGAACATCCGGGAAACCAAGGACGGCCAATATCTTTATCTCGATCCAGCGGCCTTCGCGGCGGACTTTGCAGCCGACCTGCCGAAGGACGAGGCCGATTTCATGGCGAAATCTCAGGTCTTCGCCGCGAAGGCCGCCTTTACCGCCAAGGTCGGCGATCCGGCCTGGCGGGCGAAGAAGAGCTGGGCCATTGTTGCAACCAACGACCGCTCCATCAACCCCGAGCTCGAGCGCGACATGGCAAAGCGCGCCGGCAGCGACGTGACCGAAATCAAGGCAAGCCACGCCGTCTTCGCGTCGCAGCCGGAAAAGGTTGCCGCCGTGATCGAGAAGGCAGCCAAGGACGCCGGCAAGTAACGACAAACCGGCGGCGGCCTCATCAATGAGGCCGCTGCTTGCCTTGATCAGGGATCCGGCGATCAGCGGGACGCATTCTGCTCGCGGATCAGATCGATCAGGGCCCGCAGCCGCGCCGGCATCTGGCGGCGCTGAGCAAAATAGAGGCTGAGCCCCGGATAGGGCGGGCTCCAATCCTCCAGCACGGAAATCAGCTTGCCCGCCGCTATGTGCTCGGCAATGGACGCTTCGCTGATATAGGCAAGCCCCGCCCCAGCGAGGGCAGCGCTCAACATCAGGTCGGAAGCATCGAGGGTGAGGCTTCCCGGCGCGTCGATCAATATCGCCTGACCATGCCGCTCGAATTCCCAGCGATAGAGCCTGCCGTTTGCCATACGCGCACGGATGCACGAATGCTGCAGGAGATCACCGGGAACGAGCGGGCGCGGCCTGTCGCTGAAATAGGCAGGTGAGCCGACGACGAGCGAGCGCAGCGTCGGAGCGATTGATATTGCGATCATATCCGTCGGAACGGCCTCGGCAAGCCGGATGCCGGCATCGAAGCCCTTGCCAATGACATCGACCAAGGCATTGTCGGTGACGATTTCAATGTCCACATTCGGATGCCGCCGCCCATATTCGAGGATAAGGGGAACCAGCAGCATGCGCGCCGCACCGGGTGCCATGTTGAGCCGCAGCGTGCCGGACACCGATTCCGACGACACGCCGGCATTCTCGATGGCCCTGTCGATCGCGGCAAGCGCCGGCGCGATCTCCGCCACCAGGCGCTCACCAGCCTCAGACAATGTCACGCTGCGCGTTGTCCTGTTGAAAATCCGCACGGACAGACGCTCCTCCAGCGTGGCGACCGCGTGGCTGAGTGCCGAGGAGGACATGCCGAGTTCACGGGCGGCGGCGCGAAAGCCGCCGTGGCGGGCAACCGCGGCGATCGCTTCGAGCTCCGTCAGGCTTGCCTTCATTGCGCGATTTTCCTTATCAGCCTGTTCCGCTTTGTCCTGCTAGACCGATCAAATAGCGCATCTTACCTCTCTGGTGAAGATAAAGGAGACGCTCATGCGCACCATCGACACGATCTATATCAACGGCAGCTTCGTTCAGCCCCATGGCACGGAAGAAGCCCCTCTTTTCAATCCAGCCACGGAAGAGCAAATCGGCACCGTTCGCCTTGGCGACGAGCAGGATGTCGACAATGCCGTCAGCGCTGCCAAGGCAGCATTTGCGAGCCAGTCGCAAAGCTCGAAGGCCGAGCGCGTCGCCATGCTGCACAGCCTGCACGATGCGGTCGAGACTAGAGCCTCCGATCTCACCGACGCCATGCGCGAGGAATATGGCGCGCCGGCATCCTTCATCGGCTTTTCGGTGCCGCACGCCGCCACGGCGTTTCTCCACATGGCCAAGACGCTCGACAATTATGAATTTCGTCGTCGCATCGGCCATGCGGAAATCGAAATGCGCCCTGCCGGCGTGGCAGCCGCCATCACGCCGTGGAACAGCAATTACGGCTTCATCTGCAGCAAACTTGCCACCGCCATTGCCGCGGGCACGACCATGGTGATCAAGCCGTCGGAAATGAGCGCGATCCAGACGCAGCTCATCACCGAATGCCTGCACGCCGCCGGCCTGCCGAAAGGCGTTTTCAACATCGTCAACGGATACGGTCATGTGGTCGGCGCCGCCCTCAGCAGCCATCGCGACATCGCCAAGATCAGCTTCACCGGCTCGACGGTGACGGGTCGGGCGATCCTCCAGGCGGCCTCAGTGACTTTGAAGCGCGTGACGCTCGAGCTCGGCGGCAAGAGCCCGAACATCATTCTGGACGATGCCGACCTTAATACCGTCATCCCGCAGGTAGTGGCTGCCGGCTTTGCCAATAGCGGCCAGGCCTGCATTGCCGGCACCCGCATTCTCGCGCCGGAAAGCCGGCTGGCGGAAATCCATGACCGACTTGTCCAAGCCGTCGCGACGCTCAAGGTGGGTGATGCAAGCGATCCTGCCGTCAAAATCGGCCCGATGGTCAGCCAGAAGCAATGGGATCGCGTTCAATCCTATATCCGCCTCGGCCAGGAGGAGGGTGCACGGCTGATCGTGGGCGGTGAAGGCCGTCCTGAAGGGCTCGATCGCGGCTGGTTCGTTCGCCCGACGATCTTCTCCGGCGTCAACAACGATATGAGGATCGCCCGCGAGGAGATTTTCGGGCCGGTGCTTTGCGTCATTCCCTATCGCGATGAGGCACATGCGCTCGAAATCGCCAACGATACAGCCTATGGCCTGCAGGCCTATGTCTTCTCGTCCGATATCGCCAGGGCAAAGCGGCTCGCCGAGCGCATCGAAGCCGGCCGGGTCGTCATCAACGGCGCACCGCACGAGCCGCTTGCGCCCTTCGGCGGGTTCAAGCAATCGGGTATCGGCCGCGAATTCGGCACCTATGGCCTGGAATCCTTCCTCGAACCGCGTGCGGTGCTGAGCTGACAGCGCGGAGCCCCGGAGGCCTGAATGGGCCGTCGGGGCTCCCGTTGAAATGCTAGGGCACTCCAGGAAAAGTGCGCCGCGGTTTTCCGTCCGGAATGCATAAACAAACAAGGAGATTGAGCGTTTTCGCAATTCGAAGAAAAGCGGAAATGTTCTAGTGGAAGGTCCCCAGCTCACCACAACCCGACGGCCCGACAAGCTCCCCGTGGCGTTCAGGTTCTCGTTAGGATCACGTTCTATCTTTAGAACAGTTTCAATCTAAGGAGAGCCAATGCCTGCCAGAGCTGCCTATTCCATTCCGCAACGCATCCTTCACTGGCTCATGGCGCTGCTGATCTTTTTCAATCTCTTGTTTCCTGACGGGATGAACGCGTGGCGGCGTCTGATCCGCAACGGCCAGACGCCCTCATCAGCCGATATTGCCAGCGCCAATATCCACGCCTATGCCGGCATTGCTGTCCTGTTGCTCGCCGTCCTGCGCCTTGCAGTCAGATTTTCGTCCGACGTCCCCGCTACGCCGGATGGCCAGCCTGCCTTCCTGCACTACCTTGCGCAGCTGACACATGTCCTGCTCTATGTGCTGATCTTCGCGATGCCGCTGTCGGGTATAGCAGCCTACTATCTGGGGATCGATACGGCGGCATTCGTTCATGGCGGACCGATCAAGTCCCTGCTCTGGATCGTCGTCGTCCTTCACATCCTCGGCGCGCTCGTCCAACACTTCTATTTCCGATCGGACGTGCTGCGACGCATGACGATCGGCTGAATTGCCCGCGAGATTGGTGGCCTATGCTTCCAGACCGCCAAAATGCTTCTCAAAAGAGAACAGCGCGGTCGGCAATGCGCTTCCGCCTTGGAGCGCCAGATCGGCGAGAATCTCGCCGACCACGCTCGTAAATTTGAAGCCGTGGCCGGAACAGGCCGACGAGACCATCACATTCGGCTGTCCCGGCATTTGATCGATGAGGAAATCCTCGCTCGGCAGCATGGTGTAGCGGCAGGTGGTCGCTCGCACGCGAAACGAGGCGGCATTCGGCAGGCGCTTGCGGGCGAAGCTATCGAGCAGATCGGTGTCGGCGTCATTGACCGGCGGATTGGGCATGGTCGGGTCGATCGGCTCCCGGAAATGGGCGTGGCGACCGATTTTCACGCCATCGACGCCGATCGCCGGAAAGCCGAAATAGGAACCTTCGGCGCCTTCATCCTGCAGGAAGCAGGGCATGCGCTGCGGCTCGGCAACAAAACCATCCCTCGGCTGATACCACGCGACCACCTGCCGGATCGGCTGAGCATGCGCCTTCAGCTGCGGCACGAGCTCGGCAATCCATGCGCCCGTTGCGACGATCACCTTGCGGGCGCGATATCGCCCTGTCGAGGAAACGACGGTGACACCCGTACCATCAGGATCGATCGCGACAACGCGCTCGCCGAAATGCAAAACAGCACCATCTTCCGCCGCAAGCTTCAAATAGCCCATGATCGCCGCTTCAGGCCTGACATAGCCGCCCTGCGGATCGAGCACGCCGACCTCCCCTTTTTCCAACGTAAAAGCCGGAAAACGACGGTTCATGGCGTCGCGGTCGAGTACTTCGTACGGCAACCCATGCATGTCACAGGAGGCGCGCGTGCCGCTGACGATCTTGCTGTCGGGCGTGCCGATCTGCAGGACGCCCGTAACAGTCAGAATCTCGGCCCGCAGCCTCGCCTCCAGCGCGCGCCAGTTTTGATAGGCACGCTCCAGCAGCGGCACATAGGACGGATCTTCGAAGTAGCCGAGGCGGATCAGGCGGCTGTCGCCATGCGAGGAGCTGAGGGAATGAGCGGGGAAATGTGCCTCGATCCCGATCGCCTTTGCGCCGCGCGCTGCGGCGAAAGACAAGGCCGCACTTCCCATTGCGCCGAGGCCGACGACGGCAAGGTCGAATTCCGCAGTCATTTCATGCTCCAGTTTCATCTTCCGCAGGCGGCGCGATCTTGGCGATCATGCCTCGTAAGGCTTCCATATCCGCATTCAGCGGACGATCGTCGCCATAGATGGGCACGCAGGAACGAGCGGCCGCATAGATATGCTCGGTTCCTGGCGCCCGCGTGCCCTGCGAGGTGAGAAAATCGTGCGCCTGCGCCGCCGCCATCAGTTCGATCGCCAGGATGTATTCCGCGTTATCGAGGATCGCGAGCAGCTTGTTGGCCGCCGCCGTGGGATGGGCCAGGAAGTCTTCCTGCAGGCCGGAGGTCAGGCCGCCGTCGAGCGAAGCAGGAGCGGCGAGCCGCCGGTTGTCGTTGCTCAGCGCTGCAGCCGTATATTGCGCGATCATGAAACCGGAATGGCTGCCGGCGTCGCTCGCAAGGAACGGCGGCAGGCCGCTGACCAGCGGATTGACGAGGCGATCCGTCCGCCGCTCGCTCATCGCCGATATCTGCGCGATCGCGATAGCCAGACTATCGGCCGCCTGGCCGAGGGCGGGGGCAACGGCATGGGCTTCGGAGGAGACGACGGGCTTTTCAGGTGTACCCGAAACGGCTGGATTATCCGTGACTGAAGCCAGTTCCTGATCGACGATATCGGCCGTCTGCTCGAAGACATCCCAGGCTGCGCCATGGGCATGAGGCACCGATCTCAGGCTCAAGGCATCCTGCGTGCGCCGTCCGAGAGCGGCAGCAATGAGGCCGCTGCCATGCAGACGGCTACGAAGCCTGCGCCCGACCTTGGCGATGCCAGCCGATGGGCGCAGCGCCAATACTTTCTCGTCGAAAGCCGCCATCTGGCAACCTGCGGCTTCCAGGGTCAGCGCGGCGATGGCATCGGCCCAATCGAGCAGGCGTTCGGCACGAGAGACAGCAAGCGCCGACAATCCGGTGGCGCAGGCCGTGCCGTTGACGAGGCTCAGGCCTTCCTTGGCGCCGAGCACCAGGGGGCTCAGGCCGATTGCGGCGAGTGCCTCGGCACCGCTCATGGATGTGCCCTTCACGATAGCCCTTCCCTCGCCGATCAGGACGAGAGCCGCATGGGCGTTATGCGTGAGATAACCGGCGGAGCCCTTGGACGGGACTTCCGGAATGCAGTCATGCTCGAGAAACGCAGCCAGATGCCTGACGATTTCGGGCCTCACGCCGGAATGGCCATGGGCGAAATTGGCGATCTGCGCCGCAATGATCGAGCGCACCTCTCGGACCGGCAGCAATGGGCCGACGCCACAGGCGTGGCTCAAGATGATGTTGCGCGAGAGCCGGCTCTGGGAATCGCGATCGACCACGGTATCGGAAAGCGCACCGACACCGGTATTGACGCCATATGCGCGCACGCCCGTTTCGACGATGCGCTCGACGATGCGGCTCGCCTCGACAACGCGATCCCAGGCGGCATCGGAAAGGGAAAGCGGCTCGCCGCCGCCGACGCGTGCGACGTCGCGCCAAGATAGCGGCCTATCGATCGTGACGGTCATTGCCCGTTTCCGAAATGGCCGATGAACTGGCGGAAAGCCGGCGAGGCGCCGCCGCCGAACATCTCATCCGGCGTGCCGGTGCTTTCGACAAGCCCTTCCTTCATGAAGACCACGCGGTTGGAGACATTGCGGGCGAAGCTCATCTCGTGGGTGACGACCAGCATGGTCATGCCTTCTTCGGCAAGGGCGCGCATGACGCGCAGCACTTCGCCGACGAGTTCCGGATCAAGCGCCGAGGTCGGCTCGTCGAACAGCATGACCTTCGGCTTCATGGCCAGCGCGCGGGCAATCGCCGCGCGCTGCTGCTGGCCGCCGGAGAGATGGGCGGGATAGGCATGGCGCTTGTCGGCAATGCCGACCTTTTCCAGCAGCACTTCGGCCTCGGCAATGCACTCAGCGCGGGGACGCTTCAGGACATGAACCGGCCCCTCGATGACATTCTGCAGGATCGTCATGTGAGACCAGAGATTGAAGCTCTGGAAGACCATGCCGAGTTCGGAACGAATATGATCCACCTGCTTATGGCTCGCCGGATAGCTCCTGCCATTCTTGTGGATCATGCGGATCTGCTCGCCATCCACCCAGATCTCGCCATCCGTGGCAATTTCGAGAAGATTGATGCAGCGAAGGAAAGTCGATTTGCCCGAACCGGAAGCGCCGAGCAGCGAAATCACATCGCCATCCTGCGCATCGAGGGAAATGCCGCGCAAGACCTCATGGGTACCGAAGCTCTTGCGGATGTTGCGGACGGAAAGTCGGGTGACACCTGGCATGATTTGCCTGCTCCAGTAAGCTTTAGGCCTTCAACGCCGGCGGAATGGCGCGGCGATGGCGGGACAGAGAATATTCCAGCAGGGCCATGGCCTGCAGAATGATGAAATTCAGCACGAGGTAGATGATCGCCGCGCAGATGAAGACCTCCATCGTGCGGTAGGTCTGCGAGATCAACCGCTGGGCAACGCCCGTGACCTCCCAGACCGTGACGAGGCTCGCAAGCGCCGTCGACTTCATCATCAGCACGATCTCGGTCAAATAGGCCGGCAGCGCGTGCCGGAAGGCGATCGGCGCGATGATGCGGCGCACCAGCAGGAAGCCTGACATGCCGATCGAACGGGCGGCTTCGATCTCCTTCGGCGAAACGGCACGGATGCCGCCGCGGAAGATCTCGGCCGAATAACCGGCGGTGCAAAGCGCCAGCGACAGGATGGCGCAGACGACCGGCTCACGCAGGAAGGGCCACAGGAACGAATAGCGGATGAGCGAGAATTGCGCCAAACCGTAGAAGACCAGGAACATCTGGATCAGCAGTGGCGAGCCGCGAAACACGAAAATATAGCCCTTGGCAAAACCGGAGAGAATCGGATTGCCGCTGACGCGCATGGCGACGATGACGAGCGCCAGAATGCCGCCGCAGAGGACCGACAGGAAGAAGAGAAGCAGCGTCATCGGCACCGCCTTCAGCAGCGTGACCATCGTGCTCGCAAGGAAATCGAAATCCATACCGTCCTCCTCAAGCCTGGCCGATGGTCGCGGCCGGCATGCTGCGATTGGCGCGCCGTTCTGCCCTGTTGAAGATGCGATCCGACAGGCTGGTCAGGACCAGATAGAGAATGCCGCCGGCGATGAAGAAGAGGAAGTACTGGCGGGTAGAGCCGGCAGCCACCTGGCTGGTGCGCATCAATTCGGCGAGGCCGGTCACGGAGATCAGCGCGGAATCCTTGAGGCTGAGCTGCCAGACATTGCCAAGGCCGGGAATGGCGAAGCGCAGGACCTGCGGAATGATGATCCGCCGCAGGCGCAGTCCGCGATGCATGCCGATCGCGGATGCTGCCTCAAGCTCGCCCTTGGAAATGGCAAGATAAGCGCCGCGAAACACTTCGGCCTGATAGGCGCCGGAAATAATGCCGACGGCAAGCGCGCCCGCGGCAAAGGATGGCAGGCCGAGAAAGCCTTCATAGCCAAGCCATTTACCGATCGACGTCACCGCCGATGAACCACCGAAATAGATCAGGTAGATGATCAGAAGTTCGGGAACGCCACGGAAGACGGTGGTGTAGATATTGCCGAGCGTCTTCAGCACCAGACTTCCGGAGAGCTTCGCGAAAGCGATTATCGCGCCCAACACGGCTCCGATGATGAGGGCCGTCGCCGTGACCGCTAACGTCATCAAGGCGGCGACGAGCAGCAGCGCGCCCCACCCGTTCGAGCCGAAGCCCAGCAATTGCAAGCTTGCCATAGATCCAATCCCTATCCGTGGCAGTTTCAGGCGTCAGGATGATATCATACGGTCCCCGGCCGCAAAGCCGGAGACCGATGATGTGGCCCGAGGGCCGCGCTCATCAATTCGGGCTGACGTCGACCTTGAACCACTTCATCGACAGGGTCTTGATGGTTCCGTCGGCAAGCGCGGACTTGATCGCCTCGTTAAACTTGTCGCGCAGGTCGGTATCCGCCTTGCGGATGCCAAGGCCTTCGCCTTCACCCCAGATGGAACCGGCGATTTCCGGGCCGGTGAAGGCGAGCGAATCGTTGGCGCTGGCAAAGGCGTTCGCAAAGTAGACGGCATCGTCAAAGCCGAGATCGATGCGGCCGTTCTGCAGGTCGAGATCGCGGTCGGCGCCTGTCTTGTATTCGCGGATCGTGGCGACCGAACCGAAATTGTCGTAGATGAACTTGGCGTAGACGGTTGCCGCCTGAATGCCGATCGTCTTGCCCTTGAAGGCTTCCTTCAGCACATCGATTTCCTTGACGCCAGTCTGGCCGGGGGTCATCTTGATCGTGGTGCCGGTGCCGGCGGCGTTGGCCAGCGGGCTATCCTTGGCGGTCGCAAAAGCGGCAGGCGTTGCAGCATAAGGAATGGTGAAGCCGATAACCTGCTTGCGCTCGTCGGTGATCGACAGCGCATCCATGATCACGTCGAACTTGCCGGCGTTCAGCGCCGGGATCATGCCATCCCAATCGGAGGCGACGAGCTTGCAGTCGATCTTGGCGCGTTCGCAGAGAACCTTGGCGAGTTCCGGCTCGAAGCCGCCGAGTGTGCCGTCGGCATTCGTCATGTTCCACGGGGCGTAGGCACCTTCCAGGGTAATCGTCGCCGTCTTCCAGTCCTTGGCGAAGGCCGGCGCGGCGAAAGCGGCGGCAGCCACGACGCCCGACAAGAGAATTGCACTGAATTTCATCGTATAGAGCTCCTCTGAGGTTGAAACAGGCCTTGCAGCACTTCCTACCGATCTTCGCCGGCTTGCCCGCTTTCCCAATGAAATTTTAGGATTGATTGCGAGGTTGTATAGGGTACCATATGAGATAATTTATGATATGCAAGTGGGAAAGTTGTTTTCGAGGCAAATTCACTCGGTGCAAAGGGAATAGGCAATGAAGCGCTCCGGCGAGATGAAACGCGAACTGGCGGAAAACGACGCCGCGCCTCTCTATGCCGGCGTCAAGCAGATGATACTCGATCGCATTCACAGCGGCGAGTGGCCGCCGAAATATCGCGTCCCCTCCGAAAACGAGCTGGTCGTCGAACTCGGCGTCAGCAAGATGACGGCCAATCGGGCGCTGCGCGAACTCGCAAACGAGGGCGAGCTGGTACGCATTCAGGGCGTCGGCTCCTTCGTCGCCGAACGCAAGGGCGCATCCGCCCTGTTCGAGGTGCGCAATATCGCCGAGGAAATCGCCGAACGTGGCCATTCCCACCAGGCAACGGTGATCGTACTGGCTCGCGAGGCCGCATCGCCCGATGTCGCTGATGCGCTGGAACTCGACATCGGTTCACCGGTTTTTCACTCGCTGATCGTCCATAGCGAGAATGGGGTGCCGGTCCAGATCGAGGATCGCCATGTCCATCCGGAGGCCGCTCCCGACTACCTGCAGCAGGACTTCATTGGCATGACGCCGAACGCCTATCTTTCGGCGGTCGCGCCCTTGAGCGGCTCTGAGCATGTGGTCGAAGCCGTGATGCCGCAAGCCTGGGAATGCAAGCTGCTGACCATCCTGAAAACCGAACCCTGCCTGACGATCCGCCGTCGGACATGGTCGGCGCGCGGCGTCGTTTCCACGGCACGGCTGGTTTATCCCGGAAACCGTTATCGACTGGAAAGCCAAAGCAGCAGGTCTTCGGATCGCTAAGTTGTATATGGAAGCTATACCATTCTTCCGCTCGAAAGCGGCGATCCGTCGATTGTTGCACTTTATTTGAGGTGGAGGCCTACGAGATCTGCTGCATGAGCTTTACGAACAGGCAGGGCGTAGGTGAATAGGCTGAGGTCCGTGCGAAAGCATAACAACACATGCGGCGAGTTTTCAATCGCGGCGCAGCGTCCCGCCACTTATAGGCGAATCATAGGCTGCTGAGCAGCAGGCTGGTTTCGCTGTTGGCGACGCCGTCGATCATCCGCACTTCGCGCAGGACCCGGTCGAAGTCCGAAAGGCTGGCGGCTCGGATATTAGCCACCAGGTCCCAATTTCCGTTGGTCGTATGCAGCGAATAGATCTCGGGCAGACCGCGCAGCCTGCGGATGACCTGGGTCGTCGACTTGCCGACGACTTCGATCATCATGACGGCGTGGACAGTCTGCTCTTCATAATCTTCGCGCACCCGCACGGTGAAGCCGAGAAGCGTACCCGTATCGATCAGCCGGTCCAACCGGTTCTGCACCGTACCGCGCGCGACACCCAAGGCATCCGACAGCTTGGAGAGGGAAGCGCGGCCATCGGCGCGCAAATGCGCTATGATGCGCCGATCGAGATCGTCCGGAATATATTTAGCAAGCGCCATTGCGTGATCCCGTTCTGCCTTTTTCGTCAAAAATACTAGGCAATTCGTATAAACTAATACCAGAACTGACACAGTTTTGCGATTTCAGTCAATCGATCCGCTTGTTACCCTATGCAAAACAACTGCATCGAGGACATGACGATGACCGCACCGCTTCCTTCGGAAAAAGCCTTCATTCCCTTCGTCAGCGTCGAGAATATGATGCGGCTCGTCCATCATGTCGGCATTGAAACCATGCTGGTCGAACTCACCGACGCCATCGAGGCCGACTTCCGTCGCTGGGACCTCTTCGACAAGACTCCTCGCGTCGCCTCCCATTCGCATGACGGCGTCATCGAGCTGATGCCGACCTCCGACGGAGCGGTCTACAGCTTCAAATATGTGAACGGCCACCCGAAGAACATGGCTCAGGGCCTGCAGACCGTCACTGCCTTCGGCCTATTGGCGGAAGTCTCGACCGGCTACCCGGTGCTACTGACCGAAATGACGCTGCTGACCGCCCTGCGCACGGCAGCGACCTCGGCCATGGCGGCTCGCCATTTGGCACCAGCCAATTCGCGCTGCCTGACCCTGATCGGCAACGGCGCGCAGGCAGAGTTTCAGGCTCTGGCAATGAAGGCGGTGCTCGGCATCCAGGAAGTCCGCCTTTACGACATCGATCCGAAGGCGACGGAAAAAACCGTGCGTAATCTCGGCAAGACGGGCCTGCGGCTCGTGCCCTGCACCTCGGCCCAGGCCGCCATCGAAGGCGCCGACATCATCACCACGTGCACGGCCGACAAACAGTTTGCGACCATTTTGACCGATAACATGGTCGGCGCCGGCGTGCACATCAACGCCATCGGCGGCGACTGCCCGGGCAAAACCGAGCTTCACCGCGACATCCTGCTGCGCGCCGACACCTTCGTCGAATATCCACCGCAGACGCGCGTCGAAGGCGAGATCCAGCAGATGAATCCGGACTATCCCATCACTGAACTCTGGCAGGTCGTCGCCGGTAGGGCGCAGGGCCGCAGCAGTGAGCGGCAGATCACCCTATTCGACAGCGTCGGCTTTGCGATCGAGGATTTCTCCGCCTTGCGCTATGTGCGCGAGAAGCTGAAAGGCACGGACTACTTCCAGAAGCTCGATATTATTGCCGATCCGGACGACCCGCGCGACCTCTTCGGCATGCTGCTGCGGGCCGGCTGAGAAAATCGATGGCGATCGCATTCGTGACCGCCATCGAATTCATCCATTCATTGCCCTGGACGCTTCAGCCCCTGCTGGCCGACGCAGCCAGTTTCGGTTCCTCTACCCTGCCGCTCAGCGAGAAGGCGAGCAGTGCCGACAGCAGCATCAGCGCCCCGACGATGAACATTGGCAATTGGTAAAGGCCGGTCGCATCCTTGACCGCGCCGGTGATATAGGGCGCGGCAAAGCCGGCGATGTTGCCGATCGTATTGATCAGGGCGATGCCTGCCGCGGCCGCTGGCCCGGTCAGAAAGCGCGACGGAATGGCCCAGAAATTCGGCAGGGCGGAAAAGATCGCACAGGCCGTCAGCGTGATCATGACGATCGTCGCTTCAGGCGAGCCCATATAGAGCGCGGCCGGAATGCTGAATGCGCCGATCAGAGCCGGAATGCCGATATGCCGCGGCCGAACGCCACGCCTGGAGGCATCGCGGCTCCAGAAGAACAGCGCAACCGCCGCCGGCAGGTAGGGAATGGCCGTGATCAACCCCTTGTCGAAGACATCGAATTTGGTGCCGAACTTCGCCTCGAAACCGGCAATGATGGTCGGCAGGAAGAAGGCCAGCGCATAGAGGCCGTAGATCAGGCCGAAATAGATCACCGACAGCAGCCACACGCGGCCATCCGTCAGGGCGAGACCGGTCATCTTGCCATGAGCGGCCACCTTGGCCTTTTCCTCGCCGGCAAGCTCGCGGTTCAACCAATCCTTTTCCGCCTGCGTCAGCCACTTGGCGTCGTCGGGTCGATCCGCGAGATAGAACCATGCGACGATGCCGATGACGATGGCGGGAACGGCAACGCCGAAGAACATGACGCGCCAGCCTTCCAAGCCGAAGAGACCGTGCATCTGTATGAGCATCGCCGCAAAGGGCGCGCCGATGACCGTTGTCAGCGGCTGGGCGAGATAGAACAATGCCAGGATCTTGTTGCGGTGCTTGGCGGGCACCCACATGCTTAGGAAAAGGATCGCGCCCGGAAAGAAGCCGGCTTCGGCAACGCCGAGGAGGAAACGCAGCACGTAGAGCTCCGTCGCGCTCGATACCCAGGTGAACAAGAGCGCCACGATGCCCCAGCTCACCATGATGCGGGCAAGCCAGCGGCGGGCGCCATATTTGTGAAGCGCCAGATTGCTCGGAATCTCCAGCACGATATAGCCGAAGAAGAAGATGCCCGCCGCGAAGCCGAACTGCGCCGCCGTCAGCGCCAGATCCGTCGTCATGCCGTTCGGGCCGGCAAAGGAAATTGCGGTACGGTCAAGGAAGTTGATGAAGAACATCAAGGCGATGAACGGCACCAGCCGCTTCGATACCTTTGATATGGCCGAGCGTTCGACCTGTGACATTTCCTGATTAGCAGGCTGCAATAGAAATCCTCCCCAGTCCTGAAATTCCTCCGCAGCGCAGCGATCAGCTTGCGTCGCTGACAGAACGGAAACTCCGATTTCCCCTCCAGTCCCTGCCTTCAGCCGCATGCGCCTTCGAATGACCTTGATCTCTAGCGGTATGGACAAGCCGCAAGCAAACGATTTAATCTCCTTGTCATGTGAGTAAAAATCACATCACATTATCGCAGGACTGGACAATGAGCGGCCCTCTTCCATCGTTGAATGCCCTGAAGGCTTTCGAAGCGACCGCGCGGCACAGATCGATGACGCTGGCTGCCGACGAGCTTTGCGTCACGCACGGCGCGATCAGCCGGCACATTCGCGGTCTCGAACAGGCTTTGGGCGTCATTCTCGTCAACCGCCGGGCCCATTCCACCGAGCCGACGCTAGAAGGGCTGCGGCTGGCCGAGGGGCTGGCAAGCGCCTTCGGCTTGATGCAGGCGAGTGTCGAGCGTGTTCGCCCCGGTCCGCTGACGCTTTCCTGCTCCTCATCGATTATGATGGGATGGATCATTCCCCGCATCGGTCAATTCCACGAGCGCCATCCCCACATCGCCCTTCAATTCAACATGAACTACGATCAGGTCGATTTCGTCCGGGACAAGATCAGCCTCGCAATCCGCTCGAGCGTCATCGAACCGCCGAAGGATGCGATCATCCGCGAATTGGGCGGGGAGGCGATCGGCCCGGTCTGCTCGCCGGAGTATCTGAGCCGCTCCGGCATTCTTTGCCCAGGAGACATGGAGAATGCGGCGCTCCTGTCCACGCGCACGCGTCCCCAGGCCTGGAGCGACTGGCAGGCGATTGCGGGCAGAACGGATCTGCGGCTCGTGTCGCAATCCGCCTTCGACCACTTCTACCTACTGATCCAGGCTGCCGCCTGCGGTCTCGGCATTGCCGTCGTCCCGCAGATGCTGGTGCTCGATCAGCTTGCCTCGGGGCGGCTGGTGGCGCCATTCGGTTTCCTGCCTGGACCCCGACGCATGGTGCTCTGGATCGCCCCGCACATTGCAGGCAGGCCAGACGCATTGGCGCTCGAGCGATGGCTGACGGCCGAGATGCATGCAAGGCCGGACACCTGACGGCCTTAGCCTGAAAGACATTGAAACCAGCGGAATTCTGGCGGCCGAGCTGAACGGTCAGGTCAATATCAGCCGCTTCTTCAGCGCGGATTTTTCGGCCGCGTCGCAAGCACATTGCGGATCGAGAAGCTCGAATGGATTCGCAGCACGCCCGGCATGGTCGAAAGAATATCCTTGTGGATGCGCTCGAAATCGCCGGGATTGGCGACCTCGACGCGCAGAAGATAATCGGATCCGCCCGTCATCAGGAAACACTCCTTGATCTCCGGATGCTTGCGCACCGCAGCCTCGAAACGATCGAGGTGATCCTCCGTCTGCCGCTCGAGCGTGATGTTGATGATGACTGCGATCGCGGCTTCCGCCTGGGAGGTATCCACCAGCGCCGTATAGCCTCTGATGACACCAGCCTGCTCCATGAGCTTGATGCGTCTGAGGCAGGCCGACGGCGACAATCCCACCTCTCCCGCCAGCCTTGCATTGCTGACGCGGGCATCGAGCCGAAGCAGGCGGAGAATATTGCGGTCGATCGCATCGAGAGCCGGCATGTGAATTCTTTCAAAAATTCGCAGTTCGTTTCAATATCTACGCAACTACACAATAATCAATCGCTGTTTGATAGGCAATTTCGCGATCATTTCAATAATCTGCACTTGAACAGCGAGGGCGGACATGGACGGCATAACGGATTTGCGGGCGCCAAAATCGGCGATCGACAGCGGGGCTTGTGGTTATCTGACGATTGATCTGGCAGCCCTTTGCCGGAACTACGACAAACTGTCCGCGGCCGTCGCACCGGCGTGCACAGCCGCTGTCGTGAAGGCCGACTCCTATGGGCTCGGCGCCAATCAAGTGTCAAAAGCGCTCTATGCGCGCGGTTGCCGGCATTTCTTCGTCGCCCACTTCATCGAAGCGCTACGGCTGCGTCCGCAACTGCCCGGCGACGCCACAATCTTCGTGCTGAATGGCCTGCTGCCCGGCAACGAGGCAGCATGTGCCGATGGCGGCATCGTACCTGTGATCAATTCGCTCGATCAGCTGCAGCAATGGGGTGGTATCGCATGCGCGCTTCAGCGCAGGCTGCCGGCGGTTCTGCAATTCGATACCGGCATGTCGCGGCTTGGCATACCCCCTGAAGACAGGGCCGCCGTCGCTGCCCATCTGCAGACATCCGACGATCTCGACATCCTGTTCGTCATGAGCCATCTCGCCTCCGCCGACGAAGCCGACAGCCGGCAAAATGCCGATCAGCTTGCCGAAATGCGCCGCGTCGCAGCGGAATTCCCGAGCTACGATATCTCCTTTGCGAATTCCGGCGGCATCTTCCTCGGTGGCGATTTTCACGGCGTGTTGGCACGGCCGGGCATCGCCCTCTACGGCGGTGCGCCGACACGCGGTGTCGCCAATCCTATGGAAGTCGTCGTCCGGCTCGATGTCGCAGTGGTGCAGACCCGAACCGTCCCGGAAGGCGCGCGTGTCGGCTATGGCGGCGTGCATGTCACGAAAGGCCGGACCCGGCTTGCGACGATCGCTGCCGGCTATGCCGACGGCCTGCCGCGCAGCCTCAGCGATCGCGGCGCGGTCTACTATGATGGCGTGCGCCTGCCGATCGTCGGTCGCGTGTCGATGGACAGCACGACAATCGATATCAGCGCCCTGCCCGAAGGCGCGCTCACCTTCGGCAGCATGGTGGAAGTTCTCGGAGATCATCAAACCGTGGATGATCTTGCACACGACGCCGGCTTGATTTCCTATGAGATCCTGACCAGTCTCGGCCATCGCTTCCACCGTCAATATCGCTGACCTTCCCATCTCTCGAGTCTCTGAGGACATCATGAAAGTCGTCGTTCTGGGTGCCGGCATCATCGGCGTGACGTCAGCCTATCAGCTTGCCAAGGCGGGCCACGAAGTCACGGTCATAGACCGACAACAGGGGCCGGCGCTGGAAACGAGTTTTGCCAATGCCGGCGAAGTCTCCTTCGGCTATTGCTCGCCCTGGGCGGCACCCGGCATTCCCGCAAAGGCGATCAAGTGGCTGTTCATGAAACATGCCCCGCTCATTTTGCGACCGAAGGTCGATGCCGCCATGCTCTCCTGGATGGTCAGGATGTTGTCCAACTGCACGTCGGAACGCTACGCGATCAACAAGAGCCGGATGCTGCGCCTTGCCGACTATAGCCGCATCTCGCTGGCTCAGCTTCGCCAGGAGACCGGCATCGCCTATGACGAGCGCATGCAGGGCACGCTGCAGCTGTTCCGCACGCAGCAGCAGCTCGATGCATCGGCCAAGGACGTCAAGGCTCTTGCGGCCGACGGCATTCCCTATGAGGTACTGGATCGCGACGGCTGCGTTCGTGTCGAACCGGCGCTCAAGCACGTTCGCGAGAAGATCGTCGGCGGCCTGCTGACGCCGAAGGACGAGACAGGCGACTGCTTCAAATTCACCAATGCGCTTGCTGCGAAGACGATCGAGCTCGGCGTAAAGTTCCAATACGGCACGATGATCAAGGGGCTCGACGCTGAGGGCGGTCAGGCGCGCGCCGTCATAACCGATCGCGGGCGAGTGGATGCGGATGCGATCGTTGTTGCGCTTGGCAGCTATTCGCCACTCCTGCTGAAACCGCTCGGCATCAGCCTGTCCGTCTATCCGGTCAAGGGCTATTCGCTGACGATCCCGATCACCGATGCCTCGCGCGCACCGGAATCGACCGTCATGGACGAAACCTACAAGATCGCCATCACCCGGCTCGGCGATCGCATCCGCGTCGGCGGCATGGCGGAAATCTCCGGCTATACCAATGATCTTGGCCTTGCGAGGCGCCGGACGCTTGAGCATTCCGTGACCGATCTCTTCCCCGGCGGCGACGTTGCCAAGGCCTCCTTCTGGTCGGGCCTGAGGCCGATGACGCCGGACGGCACGCCGGTCATCGGACCGACGAAGGTCAAGGGGCTTTATCTCAATACAGGTCACGGCACGCTGGGATGGACCATGAGTTCCGGCTCGGCGCGCGTCATCAGCGATCTCGTCAGCGGCCGCAGGCCTGATATCGACGCGACGGACCTCGCCATCAGCCGCTACGCCTGACACGCAGGCTCGCGCATAAGCGCTCCAGAAAAGCGGCGGGCTGATTGCCCGCCGATTTCGATCAATGCCGCGGGATTCGTGGCAGGAAGATCGTGAATAATCCCAACAACGGCAGATACGAGCAGAGCGTATAGACGAAGGGGATGCCATGCGTGTCGGCAAAATCTCCGAGAGCAGCAGCCCCCAGTCCGCCCGCGCCGAAAGCGAAGCCGAAGAATATGCCGCCGATCAGTCCGACACGGCCGGGGATCAGCTCCTGCGCAAAGACGACGATCGCCGGGAAGGCCGAGGCAAGCACGAGGCCGATGACGACAGTGAGGACGCAGGTCCAGAACAGGTTCGCATAGGGCATCAGCAGCGCAAACGGGATGACGCCGAGGATCGAGAACCAGATCACGAAACGCGCGCCCAGACGGTCGCCCACCGGACCGCCCATGATCGTGCCGACGGCGACCGAGCCAAGGAAGAGGAACAGCATCAGCTGCGCATCGCGGACATCGAGATGGAACTTGTCGATGACGTAGAAAGTGAAATAGCTCGAAATGCTCGCCATATAGACGTTCTTCGTCGCCGTCAGCAGGATGAGGATGGCGAGCGCCCACATCGCCCTGTTGCGCGAAATCGGCAGAGCGCGGCTCGGCGCGGGACGCGCCGACTGCTGGCGACGGTGATTGATGAACCAGTTGCCGACCCAGCTCAGAACAATGAAGCCGATGACGGCCAGCACCGAAAGCCAGGCGACACTCTTCTGGCCATGCTGGAGGACGAAGAACGCGGCAATCAGCGGTCCGATGGCCGAGCCGGCATTGCCGCCGAGCTGGAACAGCGATTGCGCCAGGCCGTGGCGCCCGCCCGAAGCGAGACGTGCAACACGCGACGCCTCCGGATGGAAGACGGCCGAACCGAAGCCGATCAGGCTCGCGGCGATCAGGAGCACGCCGAAACTGCCGGCATAGCCGAGCAGCAGCAGACCTGAAAAGGTGCTGACCATACCGACCGGCAGCGAGTAAGGCATCGGCCATTTGTCGGTGACGATGCCGACCACCGGCTGTAGCAGCGAAGCGGTGATCTGGAACATCATCGTCAGCAACCCGATCTGCACGAAATCGAGCGCATAATTCTCTCTGAACATCGGATAGAGCGATGTCAGAAGCGACTGCATCGTATCGTTCAGCAAATGGCAGGTGCTGACCGCCATAACGATCGATATCGTCGTCTTTTCATATCGGGCCTGTGTACCCGAGAATGCCGCAACCATGGGAGATTCCTCGCCTGTGTCGGCTGCCTTGCCGACCATATTGTTTCTTCCGCCTTTAACACGGCTTGCGTGTGTCCTTCTTTCGTGTTCTGGTCCAATAGTTTCTCGATCGGGCCAAAATGGAAAAGCTATCGAAACAGTTGCTGGCAACCCTCGACAATGACCATGTGCAGAACATGCGCTGGATGGAGGAATCGCCCGCGGATGTGCTTGTCCATAGCGCCGAGCCGCCGCAGGGCTATACCGTTCCGTGGCACCATCATCGCCGCACCCAATTGCTGTGCATCTTTGCCGGCGTCGCCCTGATCATGACGGCGCGCGGCCGCTGGATGGTCCCGCCCGGTCATGCCCTTTTCATCCCTGTCGGGCTGGAACATTCGATCGAGATCCTGAGCGATGTCAGCATGAAATCCGTCTACGTGACGCCACGCGGCCAGCCGCCGAAGGATGAGGCACCGCGCGTCGTCGAAGTCACGGATCTCGCCCGCAGCCTGCTGTTGGAAGCTATTCGGCTGCGGGAGGCACCGGTCAGTCATCGAAAGGCAAGGCTGGTCCTGTCTCTGCTCGTCGAGGAAATCGCGACGCTGCCGGAACGGCCCCTCGGTCTCCCCTTCCCGTCCGACCGTCGGATGGCCGCGCTCTGCCGCGACTATCTGTCCAATCCGTCGCCCAACGCCAGACTGGACGATTGGGCCGAGAAGCTTTCGGTGAGCCGCCGGACGTTCACACGGCAGTTTCGCAAGGAAACCGGCATCAGCTTCACCACATGGCGCCAGCAGGCGAGCGTCTTTGCCTGCCTGCCGCAGCTCGCCGAAGGCCAGCCCGTCACCAATGTCGCGCTCGAAGCCGGCTACGAGAGCGTGGCCGCCTTTACCACCATGTTTCGCCGTATGCTCGGCACCTCGCCGCGCAGCTATATGGCCAGCCGCTGGACCTTTGAGCGGCAATCGGCGTGAACGCTTCCCCTTGAAATGATGCTGCGCTTCCGGCAAACAGCGCTGAAGAGCGAGGGCAAAGCATATGCGGCACATCCATATCGTCGGTATCGGCACGGGAAACCCCGAACATCTGACCGTGCAGGCGATCAATGCGCTGAACGCGGCCGATGTTATCCTCATCCCCAGCAAGGGCGCGGCCAAGAGCGAGCTTGCCGACGTCAGACGCGAGATCTGCCAGCGCTATGTCACCAATCCAGCCACGCGTTATGTTAGCTATGACGTGCCCTCGCGCCAGACCGCGGACCGCAGCTATGTGCAGAGCGTCGACGACTGGCATGACGCGATTTCCGCGACCTATGAGCGGCTGTTTCTGGAACACCTGACGGAGAGCCAAAGTGCTGCCTTCCTCGTCTGGGGCGATCCGTGCCTTTATGACAGCACCTTGCGCATTCTCGAGCGCGTGGTCGCACGCGGCAAAGTCGCTCTCGATTACAGCGTTGTACCCGGCATCACCAGCATTCAGGCGCTGACGGCAAGCCATCGCATCCCCCTCAATCTCGTCGGCAAGCCGGTGCAGATCACCACCGGCCGGCGGCTGGCTGAAAGCTTCCCGGGAATTGTCGAAACGGCCGTCGTCATGCTCGACGGCGAGCAGGCCTTCAGCAAGATCGACGACCCCGATGCCTATATCTATTGGGGCGCCTATCTCGGCACGAAGGACGAGATTATCATCGCCGGCAGGCTGGCGGAGGTTTCCGAGCGCATTCTTGCGACCCGTGCCGAAGCCCGCGCGCGGCACGGGTGGATCATGGATATCTACCTCATGCGCAAGGGACAGGATTTCGACGATCGCGACTAAGGTGCGACTAAGAGCCCGTCGCCAAAACGTTTGCCCGCCGATCCGGATTGTGCAAGGAAATGTCCCTTATGAAGGGCAGTTTTATGGTTGCGGCCGATGCTGAGACGATGACGGGTCACACGTGCCTCTCACAGGAGACGGCCGATCATGACCCTTTGGCATCATCACCCCTGCCCTCCATGGTTCGCGGCGCCTGCCCCTCCTTGAGCGCACCGATGCAGACGGGCGACGGGCTGCTCGTGCGCCTGCGGCCATCGACGCCAGGTCTGACGGTTGCCCAGTGTCGCGCTCTGGCCGAGGCCGCTCAAAGGCACGGAAACGGTCTGATCGAAATCACGGCGCGCGGCAATCTTCAGCTGCGCGGAATGACGCCGGACAGCATGGCCGGACTGGCTGCCGATATCGATCGTGCCGACATCGTGCCGGAGAGCGGCATTGCGATCGAAGTTCCGCCGCTCAGCGGCCTCGATCCATCGGAAATCGCTGACGCGCGCTTGCTTGCCGAACGTTTGCGGAGCGCGATTGATTCAATCGATCCCAAGCCGCTCCTGGCTGCCAAGCTTGCCATTATCGTCGATGGCGGCGGCCAGCTGGTTCTCGATGAACTCTCGGCGGATATCAGGCTGAAGGCCGGCGACGGCCGCCAACTGTGGAGGCTCGCGATTGCCGGAACACAGGCGACGGCCACGCCGCTTGCCGACTTGACCGGCGACCAAGCGATTCCCGGTGTCATAACGCTGCTGAAAACCTTGGCCGCAATCGGACCCCGCGCCCGGGGTCGCGATCTGGATGCCGCGTCACTGCAAGCACAATTTCCCCTCTCTCCGGACCTCGCCAGCAGAGAAACCATCCGGCCGGCCCCTGCCGTGGGCGTCATCCCGCTCGATGGCGAACGCTCCGTGCTCGGACTGCGCCCCGCCTTCGGTCAGATCTCCGCACAGTACCTCATTCGCTTTCTTGGCATCGCGGAGGCAGCGGGTGTCCGTGAAATCCGGACGGGACCGGAACACAGCCTGCTGCTGCTTGGCCTTCCACTTGTTCGGATCGAAAGTATCCAGACTGCCGCAGCCGCTTGCGGCTTTCAGACACGCATCGACGATCCGGCTAATTATGCAATTCCCTGTGCCGGCGCCGGCGCATGTGCTTCCGCATATTATGCGACGAGAGAGGCCGCCGCCGATCTGGTCGAAGTGGGGGCGGACCTGCTTGACGGCTCACTCAAGGTGCATTTGTCCGGCTGCGCGAAAGGCTGTGCCCATCCCTCCCCGACAATGCTCACCATCGTCGGGGCTGCGACAGGCTATGCTATTGTCGTAAATGGGTCATCATCATCGGAGCCCGTGGCTTACATCCATAAGGAAGACCTGAAATCGGCGCTGGCTGCGCTCGGGGAACTGGTAAGGGAACACAAAGCTGCTGGCGAATCGGCGCAGCAGTGTCTTAAACGGCTTGGCCGGGACGCAATCGCGACGGCTTTACGACAGGGATAGAAATGCCTGATTATGACTATATCCGCGAAGGGGATGCGATCTATGAACGCTCCTTCGCGATCATCCGCAGCGAAGCCGATCTCCAGCGTTTCCCCGAAGCCGAGGCCGATGTCGCAATCCGCATGATCCATGCCTGCGGACTGGTGGAAGCAGCAGAGCATTTCCTGTTCTCCCCCGATTTCGTCGCATCCGCCCGCAAGGCGTTGTCTGGCGGCGCGCCGATTTTCTGCGATGCGGAGATGGTTGCCCGCGGCGTGACCCGCGCCCGGCTGCCGGCCGCCAACGAGGTGATCTGCACCTTGCAGGATCCGCGCACGGCGGAGATTGCGAAGTCCATCGGCAACACGCGCTCGGCCGCTGCCATGCATCTTTGGACAGACCGTCTTGCCGGCTCGGTTGTCGCCATCGGCAACGCCCCGACCGCCCTTTTCCACCTTCTGGAAATGCTGCGCGATGGCGCGCCCAAACCAGCCGCGATCATCGGCATGCCCGTCGGCTTTGTCGGCGCGGCGGAATCGAAAGATGCACTTGCCGAGAACTCCTACGGCGTTCCTTTTGCCATCGTGCGCGGCCGGCTGGGCGGCAGCGCCATGACGGCAGCCGCCCTTAACGCTCTCGCGAGGCCGGGCCTATGAGCGCACCATCCAATGGAAGCCTGATCGGCGTCGGCACCGGCCCCGGCGATCCCGAACTGCTGACGGTCAAGGCCGTCAAGGCTTTGGAGCGCGCCGATGTCGTCGCCTATTTTGCCAAGCAGGGCAAAGGTGGCAACGGGAAAGCGATCGTCGGCGAGTTTCTGAGAACAGACGTAAAGCTGCTGCCGCTCTACTATCCGGTCACGACCGAGATCGACAAGGACGCGCCGGAATATCTCCGTCAGATTACCGCCTTCTATGACGCCTCAGCCGAAATGGTAGCGGCACACTTGCGGGAAGGAAAGACGGTTGCTGTCCTCAGCGAAGGCGATCCCCTGTTTTACGGCTCCTACATGCATCTGCATGTCCGCCTTGCCGATCGCTTCCCGACCGAGGTCATACCAGGCGTGACGGCGATGTCCGGCTGCTGGTCGCTCGCCGGATTGCCGATGGTGCAGGGAGACGACGTGCTCTCCGTGCTCCCCGGAACCATGGCGGAAGCCGAGCTTGCCCGCCGCCTGGGCGACACGCAGGCCGCCGTCATCATGAAGGTCGGCCGCAACCTGCCGAAGATCCGCCGCGCGCTCGATGCTGCCGGCCGAGTGGAGGAAGCGATCTATGTTGAGCGCGGCACGATGGCGAACGGTGCCATGACGCCTCTTGCCAGCCGCGATGATGCCGAAGCGCCCTATTTCTCCCTTGTGCTGGTTCCCGGCTGGGAAAGCCGGCCATGAGCGGGCGTCTTTATGTGATCGGCACGGGCCCCGGCAATCCCGCGCAGACGACGCCGGAGGCATTGGCGGCCGTTGCCGATGCCCATGAATTCTATGGGTATGGCCCTTATCTCGACCGCCTGACGCTGCGCAGCGACCAGATCCGTCAGGCATCCGACAATCGCGAGGAGCTGGACCGCGCCAAGGTGGCGCTGCAGCGGGCGGCAGCCGGCGTCAATGTCTGCGTTGTTTCCGGTGGCGATCCGGGCGTCTTTGCCATGGCAGCTGCCGTTTGCGAGGCGATCGACCACGGCCCGGCTGACTGGCGTGCGGTGGACCTAATCGTCGTGCCCGGTATCACGGCCATGCTTGCCGTTGCGGCCCGCATCGGCGCGCCGCTCGGGCATGATTTCTGTGCAATTTCGCTATCGGACAATCTGAAGCCTTGGCCGCTGATCGAAACCCGTCTCCGCGCCGTCGCCGAAGCGGGCTTTGTGATCGCGCTCTACAATCCGATCAGCAAGGCGCGGCCCTGGCAACTCGGCACGGCCTTCGAGATTGTGCGGGACATTTTGCCTGCGGACACGCCAGTCATTTTTGGCCGGGCCGCCGGCCGGCCGGACGAGCGCATGACGGTGGTGCGGCTTGGCGATGCCGAGGCGTCGCAGGCGGATATGGCGACTTGCGTCATCATCGGCTCGGCCGAAACCCGCGTCATTGCCCGCGAAGGACGCCCGGATCTGGTCTATACGCCGCGCTTCATCAGGGAAGAGACGAAATGATCGATCCGATCGAGCGCAGCCTCCACTGTTTCGACCACTGGCAAGCCGGCAGTCTCCGCGCGCTCGACCATAATCACCTTGATTCCGAGCTGCCTTGCCGCCTCGATCTTCCCGTAGGTCGCGTCACCGCCGCTGTTCTTGGCGACGACCACCTCGATTGCGTGGCGTCGCAGCATCTCCAGCTCACCCTCCAGGCGGAACGGACCCCGGCTGTGGATGTAGCTGACGTCAGGTACCGTCAGCGGCGGCTCGACGGGATCGACGCTGCGGACCCAGTAATGATGATGCGGCGCCGCATTCGCCTGATGCGCCTCCTGCCGGCCGGTCGCGAGGAAGACACGCAAAGGCTTGGCGCCAAGTGCAGCGATGGCTTGCGAAACGCTATGTACGGAAAGCCAGTCGTCGCCTTCGACCGGCATCCACGCGGGACGGCGCAATGCAAAGGCCGCCACAGCGCATTGAGTGGCCGCCTGGGCAGCATTGGCGGAGATGCGGGCCGCGAAGGGATGGGTGGCATCGACCACCAGATCGATCTTTTCATCGCTGACATAGCGGGCAAGCCCCTCTGCGCCACCGAAACCGCCGCTGCGCACCGGAACGGGCTGCGGCGCCGGATCGGCAGTCCTGCCGGCAAGCGACAGGACAGTGTCGAGATCAGCGCGCGAGGCAAGGGCTGCCGCCAGCGCGCGGGCCTCGGTCGTACCGCCGAGGATCAGAATGCGGGCCTTGCCCATGGCTGAGACACCTTCAATTCAACGCTGGCTCACTCTTATCGGCATCGGCGAAGACGGTCTAGCCGGCATCGGCGACGAGGCCAAACGGCTGATTGCCGCAGCGCCTATCGTCTTCGGCGGAGCGCGTCATCTCGAATTGATGGGTCCTGTCATCACCGGAGAGACCCAGACGTGGCTCTCACCATTCGAAAAATCCGTCGAGACGCTGCTTGCCCGGCGCGGTGAGCCGACCGTGGTTCTTGCCTCCGGCGACCCGTTCTTCTACGGCGTTGGGGCGACGCTTTCACGACGCGTTGCGGCTTCTGAAATGACCGTCATTCCGGCGCCCTCCTCCTTCAGTCTCGCCGCATCGCGCTTCGGGTGGCCCTTGCAGGACACCACGGTTCTGTCACTGCATGGACGGCCCATCGATCTCATCCGGCCGCATCTGAACCCAGGCCGTAAGATCCTGGCGCTGACATCCGATGGCAAAGGTCCTGCCGAATTGGCCGTCCTGTTGCAAAGTTCAGGGTTTGGTCAATCTCGCCTCACGGTTCTGGAGGCGCTGGGCGGCCCGAATGAAAAAATCTCTCGGCAGAGCGCGGCCGAGTTTTCCCTCTCCGGTATCAACGATCTCAATATCTGTGGCATTGAAGTCAAAGCCGACGCCGGCGCGCGGATTTTATCGCTGAGTACGGGCCTCGCCGACGAGCTTTTCGAGCATGACGGGCAGATCACCAAGCGGGAGATACGCGCAATCACGCTATCCGCGCTGGCGCCACGTTATGGTGAGCTGCTCTGGGATATCGGCGCCGGGTCCGGTTCGATCGGCATCGAATGGATGCTGGCCGATCCATCGCTACGCGCCATTGCCATCGAGGCTTCCGTTGAACGCGCCGCTCGAATACGCCGAAACGCAGCGAATTTCGGTGTACCGGGCCTGACCGTTGTCGAAGGCGAGGCGCCGGCTGCTCTTACCGGCCTGCCGGCACCGGATGCGATTTTTATCGGCGGCGGCGGCAGCGATGCCGGCGTGCTGGAGGCCGCCATCGGCCAATTGAAAAGCGGCGGCAGGCTGGTCGCCAATGCCGTCACGACCGAAATGGAAACCCTTCTGCTGACCGAACAGGCACGCCGGGGCGGTTCGCTGATCCGCATCGATATAGCACGCGCCGCGCCCGTCGGCCGCATGACCGGCTGGCGGCCGGCCATGCCAGTGACGCAATGGTCGTGGATCAAGCCATAATTCAGAACGAGGTAGAGCGATGACAGTGCATTTCATTGGCGCAGGCCCAGGAGCCGCCGACCTGATCACGGTGCGCGGCCGCGACCTGATCGGAAAATGCCCGGTCTGCCTCTATGCCGGCTCTATCGTCTCGCCGGAACTGCTGCAGTATTGCCCGCCGGGCGCGCGCATCATCGACACTGCACCGATGTCGCTTGACGAAATCGAGGCGGAGTATCTGAAGGCTGCAGCCGCCGGCGAAGATGTCGCGCGCCTGCATTCCGGCGACCTCTCGGTCTGGAGCGCGGTTGCAGAGCAGATTCGCAGGCTTGAGCGGCATGGCATCGACTATACGCTGACCCCAGGCGTTCCCGCTTTCGCGGCTGCCGCCTCGGCGCTCGGCCGCGAACTGACCATACCAACCGTCGCGCAAAGTCTGGTTCTGACCCGCGTTTCCGGCCGTGCCTCGCCCATGCCGAATAACGAGACGCTGGAAAAATTCGGCGCCACCGGCGCGACGCTCGCGATCCACCTGGCG
The DNA here is from genome assembly GCF_003287875.1 of Martinezella tropici. Lineage (GTDB taxonomy): Bacteria > Pseudomonadota > Alphaproteobacteria > Rhizobiales > Rhizobiaceae > Rhizobium > Rhizobium tropici_C. The sequence continues at coordinate 157,947 of NZ_QMKK01000054.1, read as the reverse complement.
ATCCACGCGCTCAAAGACGTCGTCGAGGATCTGACGCCGCTTTATGGCGCGGACTGCCCGGTTGCGATCGTCGTCAAGGCATCATGGCCCGATGAACGGATCGTTCGAGGCACGCTTGCCACGATCGAGGCAAAGGTCGCCGCCGAACCGATCGAGCGCACCGCGCTGATCTTCGTCGGTCCATCACTTGGCGCCAGCGATTTCCGCGAAAGCTCGCTTTACGACCCGGCCTACCAGCGTCGTTTCCGCGGCCGGCAATAAAGCCGGACACCGTTGCAAATCGCCTCGAAATTTCCTCTAGTCGATACCAACCGCTGCGTGGAACGAGGATCAGGATATGCAACGCATAACCATCACCATCGATGACGATCTTCTGGAGACGATAGACAAGATCAGCGCGCAGCGGGGCTATGCCAGCCGCTCGGAAACCTTGCGCGATCTCGTTCGCGACGCCGTCACGCGCGCGCAGCCGACGGTTGACGGGGAGGCCAGATGCTATGCGACGCTGACCTATGTCTATGAACACGAAACCCGCGACCTGTCGCGCCGGCTGACGACGGCGCAACACCACCACCATGATCTTTCAGTCTCGACGCTTCATGTCCATATCGACGGGCATGATTGCCTCGAAGTTTCCGTGCTGAAGGGCAAGGCGGAAGAGGTAATGACCTTCGCAGACAGTGTGATCACGCAGCGCGGCGTGCGCTTCGGGAACCTGCACATCATCCCAACGGACCATGCCGGGGAGCACTCCGAAACCCATTCGCATGACTGAGCGAGTGGGGCAGTAGTCCGCGGAAATGAGTTGCCCGCGGACCACTGCATCGATCAGAGCCGGCCCGCAATATAGGCCATGCTTTCCTTGAGAGCGGCAATCGGCTCATTCAGAGCATGGACTGTCGGAGCGAAAGGCTCAAAGGATGCCGGGCCGGCATAGCCGGCAGCGATCAACGCGCGCAGCTGACCGACATTGTCGAGGCGATCCCTGGCATCGACGAGAACGCGATGCGGGTCGCGCATATCGGCGACCGAAACATCGGGATCGCTGACGCCGGAAATATGGATGAGCCCCGTCAACTCCGGGAAAATCGCGGCCTCGCCGGCAAGATGATGATGGAAGGTATCGTGAACCAGGCAGAAGGTAGATTTCGCGCCCAGTTCCTCGATCGCGGCGGCCGCCTCGCTCTTCAGGCGCAACGAACAGATCTCGAAGCCGAGCGGTTCGACAAGACCGATGATGCCGGCTGCTTCCAGCATCGGCTTCAGGGCCGACAGCGACTTGCGGAGATTGGCACGCCGCACCTCGGGCTCGCGGCCGCTGCCGTCATTGACCGGAACAAGGACGAGCGCCCTGGCACCGCAATCGCGCGCATAATCGATCAGCCCCGCCGCCTCGCGAGCGCGCTCGTCGTTCCATTCATTGAAGCGCTGCAACGCGTTGATGGAGATGATAGCCACGCCTTCGCGCGCCGCGAGTTCCTTGACAGCCATTGCCGGCGTACCGTCCAGGATCGGGTTTCCGGCGAGATCGTTGCGGATCTCCACCTTATCGATGCCGAGCTCTTTTGCGACGGCAAAGAACGCTTCCAGCGTCAGGGACGGCGCGCACATATGATTGAGCGCGAAGCGAATGGAACTCATGATAAGCACTCCTCCTCAAGACGTCCGGCCGCAAGAAACATTCCTCATCGCCGCGCCTGTTTCTCGAAGGACTAGCGACATTCATGTCTTTCTTCCATCGGGCCTAGCCATCATTCTTGATAGAATTCTCGGCGAAATGATGAAACTCCATCATAAATGCTAGATGTTTTCCGAGACGAAGATTTCAAAGGGCAGAAAGCTCTGTCCAGGCACGGCCGCCTCATCGCTCTCGAGGGACCTGATCATCAGGCTCATCAGCTCCTTGCAGAGTGCCGGCAATGGCGTGCCGATTGCCATGGCGACGACGTCGTCGGCAAGTGCTGCCCTCGATTCCGGCGTCAACTCGTTGACGACGGCGATCAGTTTGCCCGATAGCTGCTCCTCGCGAATGGCGGAAATGGCGCCCTCCATGCCGCCACCGCAGACATAGAAGCCGATGAGATCAGGGTGCTTCTGCAGGAGATCGAGCGTCGCCTCATGAGTGATCTCGGGCGTATCGAGATTGATGAGCGTATCCAGCACCTCGAATTCGGGGGCATTTTCGCGGAAATAGGAGCGAAAGCCGATTTCGCGCAGCTCATGGCCGAGGAAGCGGTGGCTGCCGACGAAGCAGGCGACCTTCCCCGGACGCCGTGCAGAGCGCGCGATGATCCAGGCGGCCGTGCGCCCGACCTTGCGGTTGTCGACACCGATATAGCCCTGGCGCGCCGTCGTGGAGAAATCCGACAGCAGGGAAAAAACCGGAATACCTTTTTCCTTCAGCCCCTCGATAGCCGCCGTGACGGCCGGATAATCCGGCGCGACGAGGGCAACGGCCTGGCTGCGGCCAGCCATCGCCTTCAACTTCTCGACGATCGCCGTCGGTGTCGACGCAGTGACGAAGTCGACCTGCGCGTTAATGCGCGCGGTCGTGACGGCCTGCGCGGATGTGGCGATTTCTTTGGCAAAAGATTGGTAGAAAGCCTGAACCGGCTTCTGCAGGACGAAGCCCAATCGATATTGCGGCAGATCCTCGAAGACCCGCTGACGCAGGAGTCCCACGGCATGATAGCCGATTTCCTGCGCTGCCTCATAGACCCGCCTTGCCGTCTCCTCACGCACGCGATGACGTCCGTTCAGCACGCGATCGATCGTTGCAACGCTGACGCCGGATGCCTTGGCAAGATCCGCTATGGTGGGGCGACGCATGGCTACTCCTGAAATATGTCATCATTCATGACGTCAGAATTTGATATATTTTGATAGATTCCATCATTCATGCATTGAGGCAAGCAAAAAGTCGATCTATCGTTTTCGGCATCAAGGGCGGTGCGCTGTTGCACATCGCGGGAGGCAGGAATGACGACAATAATCAAGCGTGACTACGATCTGCTTGGCGAAAGCGGCAGGCTGGCAGTGGAAACGGGGCTCGCGGCCGCCGAATGGTATCATACGGCTGTGTCACGCAAGGACATGAAGGCGCTGATGCAGCGCTCGGACGCGCCCGCGATCCGCGATACCATCATCTGGCTTGGCAGCATGGTGATATTCGCCGCACTTGGCGTCTACTTCTGGGGATCCTGGATCTCTATCCCCTTCTTCCTGGCCTATGGTGTGCTCTACGGCTCTGCCTCGGACAGCCGCTGGCATGAATGCGGGCATGGTACGGCATTCAAGACGCGCTGGATGAACGACGCGGCCTATCAGATCGCCTGCTTCATGATCATGCGCAATCCGGTCACCTGGCGCTGGAGCCATACGCGCCATCACACCGATACCGTCATCGTCGGCCGCGATCCGGAAATCGCCGTCATGCGGCCGCCGGATCTTCTTCGCCTGGTCCTGAATTTCTTCGGCATCCTCGATGCCTGGCACGCCATCGTCGACATGCTGCGCAATGCTGGCGGTGTCGTCAGCCCTGCGGAAAAGACCTTCATTCCCGAGATGGAGCAGCCGAAGGCGATCCGCATCGCCCGCATCTGGCTTGCCATCTATGTCGCGACCATCGTAGCCGCGATTGCCATGGGCTCGATCCTGCCGCTGATGCTGATCGGGCTGCCGCGGCTTTACGGCGCCTGGCATCATGTTCTGACCGGCCTGCTGCAGCATGGCGGCCTTGCCGACAATGTCATCGACCACAGGCTGAACAGCCGCACGGTCATGATGAACCCGATTAGCCGCTTCATCTACTGGAACATGAACTATCATGTCGAACATCACATGTTCCCGATGGTGCCCTATCACGCGCTGCCGAGGCTGCATGCGATGATCAAACATGATCTGCCGGCAGCCAATCCGTCCATATGGTCCGGCTATCGCGAGATGATCCCGGCATTCCTGCGACAATTGCGCAATGAGGATTATTTCCTGAAGCGCGAGCTGCCGCCGACGGCGCGGCCCTATCGCGAAGAATTCCACGGCGAGCTACCGGCTGCCGCCGCTCAATAAAACCAGACGTGCAAAGGGAGGAAAAACATGAGCAACTGGATCGAAGTCTGCGCCGCCGATGCGATCGACGAAGAGGATGTCATTCGCTTCGATCATGACGGGCGAACCTTCGCCGTCTATCGCAGCCCCGAGGACGATTATTTCGCCACCGACGGCCTGTGCACGCATGAGAAGATCCATCTCGCCGACGGCCTGGTCATGGACAACATCATCGAATGTCCCAAGCACAATGGCCGCTTCGACTACCGCACCGGCGAAGCCAGGGGCGCTCCGGTCTGCGTCAACTTGCAGACCTATCCGGTCAAGGTCGAAAACGGCGCCGTCTTCATCGGGCTCTGAGGAGGCTATCGTGGCGCATTTCGTCATCGTCGGGGCCGGAGAATGCGGTGCGCGCGCCGCCTTCGCGCTTCGTGAAAAGGGATTTGGCGGGAATATCACCCTTATCGGCACCGAACCGCTTGCCCCGTACGAACGCCCGCCCCTTTCGAAAGGCGGATGGGACCCATCCCCCGAACCAAAATTTATCGCCGCGTTGGAGCGTTACCGCGACCAATCGATCGACCTGAGGCTTGACACCACGGTGACGGCGATCGATCCCGCCATAAAGACGATCAGGCTCGCGGGTGGAGAAACGCTAGGCTATGACAAGCTGCTGCTTGCGACAGGAGCCTCGGCGCGCGGCTTTCCCGGTATCGGCGGCGTGTCGCAGCGCATAAGCGTGCTGCGCACTCATGCGGATGCCGTGGCCTTGCATGCCGCTCTTTACCCCGGGCAGCATATTGCCATCATCGGCGGCGGTTTCATCGGCCTTGAGCTGGCGGCAACGGCGCGCATGCGCGGTGCCGACGTCACCGTCATCGAGGGCCTACCGCGCGTCTTGAAGCGCGGCGTGCCCGATGCCATCGCCGAGGCGATTACCGGACGGCATTGCCAGGAAGGCGTAGATATTCGCTGCGGCCAGGTCATCGAAGCCGTGCAGGAGGACGCCGACAAGGCGATCGTTCATCTGGCTAGCGGCGAAGCGATCTTCGCCGATCTGCTGCTCGTCGGCATCGGCGCGCTGCCGAATGTGGCACTGGCTGCAGAAGCCGGCCTTGCGATCGACAACGGCATCGCCGTCAACGAGCGGCTGGAGACCTCCATTGCGGACATTTACGCGGCGGGGGACTGCTGTTCGTTTCCGCTGGCACTTTACGGTGGAAGGCGTGTGCGCCTCGAATCCTGGCGCAATGCGCAGGAACAGGCGAACCTCGCCGCCGCCAACATGCTGGGAGAAGGTGCGGAAATATCGGCCGTCCCCTGGTTCTGGTCCGACCAGTATGACCTGACCTTGCAGATCGCCGGCCTTGCGGATGAGGCGGTCGCCCATGTGCGGCGCGATCTTGATGACGGGGCGTTCATCCTCTTCCATTTGGACGCGGACGGAAGACTGCTCGCCGCCAGCGGCATCGGCCGCGGCAATGTGATAGCGCGCGATATCAGGCTTGCCGAAATGCTGATTGCGGCGCGTGCGCATCCGGATCGCAATGCCCTGGCGGCAAGCTCCGTCAGGCTGAAGTCATTGCTTGCAGCATAAGATCGCCGTCAGACCTTGACGCAGGACGCCGAAGCATAAATGTCTCCCCATCATGGCAAATGGAGGAAGCAATGAAGATACTCGGCATATCAGGCAGCCTGCGTAAAGGCTCCTTCAACACGGCTCTGCTCCATGCTGCCGTCGACCTGGCACCAAGCGGTGTCGAACTGATCGCCCGCACCATCCATGGCGTGCCGCTCTATGACGCCGATCTCGAGGCTGCGGACGGCATTCCGGAAAAAGTCCAGGAGCTCAAGGATCTTGCCATCTCGGTCGACGGGCTGATCCTGTTTACCCCGGAATACAACAACTCGCTTCCAGGCGTGTTCAAGAACGCCATCGACTGGATGAGCCGCCCCTCCTCCGATATCGCCCAGGTTTTCGGCGGCAAGCCGATCGCGGTCCTCGGAGCCTCGCCCGGTAATTTCGGCACCATTCTCAGCCAGAATGCCTGGCTGACGGTCCTGCGCACGCTCGGCGCCGATGCCTGGTTCGGCGGCCGGCTGATGGTGTCGCGGGCCAGCGGCGTCTTTAATGAACAAGGCGAACTCACCGATGAGAAGGTCAAACACAATCTGGCAACCTTCATCGAAGGTTTCAGCGCCTTCGTCGCGGAACGCAAGAAGGGCTGATGCTGCTAGCCGGCGGGGCCGGAAGGCAAATAATGATCCTATGATTGAAACGACGAATAGCCTAAAGTGACCGTGGCGCCGGGTCCCGGCGCCTCCGGGGCCTCGCACATCTTCTTCCTTCGAAAATCATGAAATCCAACAAAGCCGGTTACGCCTTCACGCTGTTGGCCATCAGCATCTTCGCCATACAGGACGGCATATCCAAGCATCTCGTCAGCGCCTATCCGCCGCTCCTGGTGGCGATGATCCGCTATTGGGCCTTCATGCTTTTTGCCATCGCCATGGCCTCGCGCGCTCCGGGCGGCCTGCGACGCAACATCAGGACCAAGCGGCCCGTCCTGCAGATTGCCCGCGGCCTGCTGCTCGCCGCACAGATCGTCGTCGCCATCTCGTCCTTCGTCATCGTCGGCCTTGCCCATACGCAGGCGATCTTTTCATCCGGCCCGCTGATGGTGGCGTTGCTGTCCATACCGATCCTCGGCGAGAAAGTCGGCTGGCGGCGATGGCTGGCGATCTGCTGCGGCTTCGTCGGCGTGCTGCTGATCCTGAAACCGGAAAGCGGCGTCTTCGACGCACGGTTCCTGGTGCCGCTATTCGGTGCGCTGCTGTTTTCGCTCTATGTCGTCCTCACGCGCTATGTCAGCCGCGAAGACGGGGCCATGACCAGCTTTTTCTATACGGGTGTCGTCGGTGCTGTCGCGATGAGCTGCATAGGGCCATTCTTCTGGACGACGCTCGCACCGCATGACTGGATCTTCATGGGTATTCTCTGCCTGACGGGCGTATCGAGCCATTATTTCCTTATTCGCGCCTACGACCTGCTCGACGCCGTGGTGATCCAGCCGCTGACTTATCTGCAGCTTGTTTTCTCCGCCATTATCGGCGTTGCCATATTCGGCGAAAGACTGAGCGCGCCCATGATCCTGGGCGCGCTCATCGTCGTGGCGGCGGGCATATTCACGATCTGGCGTGAACATACCCTGGCAAGGGCTCGGCTCAAGGCCGGCAAGGCATAAGCAGACTACGCGTCCACCTGGGCGCGCGGCTGTACCTCGGTGTAGTAGCTCACATATTTCTGCCGATAACGCTCCGTTCCGCCGAAATCGCTGTAGCGCGGCAGTTCCGACATGTCGGTCTTGTTGAGGATGACGCCAAGAACGCGCGAATTGATCTGCGGCTCCTGCTCCAGCACATTGCGCACCAGATTGGTCGGGGTCGCGCCCCATTCGGTCACCAACAGGAAGGCATCGACCTGCGGGGCAAAGGCCTTCGCATCGATGACGGGACCGAGCGGAGCAAGATCGACGACGATATAGTCGAACATCTTGCGCGCATTCTCCATCAGCTGCTGCATGCCCTGAGAAGACAGAAGCTCGCTGGTATGCAGCAGCTGATCGCGCACCACAACCGGCAGAATGGCAAGCTTGGTGCGCGGATCGACCTTGACCGCATTGGTCCACGGCACTTCACCAAGCACGGCTTCGATCAGGCCGGCCTGTGGCCGAGACTTCAGCGTGCGGCTCAGGCCCGGATTGCGCAAGTCGGCGTCAATCAGCAGCGTGCGCTTGCCGCTGCTGGCAAGCAGGGCGGCGAAATTGGCGGCCGTCGTCGACTTGCCCTCACCCGGCAGCGCCGAGATGACGCCGATCACGCGGTCGGCGCGACCCTGCAGCATGACATCGCTGGCGAGCTTTGCGTTCCTGAGCGTCTCCGCGAAGATCGAGCGCGGCGCTTCGACCGAGATGCGCATCATCCGCTCGAAGGTAACGCCCTGTTCCGCCTCCTCGGCGGTCGCGGGCTCCTGACCGATATTCCCCTTGCGCCGCTTCTTCTTGCCGCTCGCCTGTTGGCCGAGCAGCGGCAGATAGCCAAGGAACTTCAATCCAAGCGCGGAGCGCACGTCGGCTTCGACGCGGAAGAAACGGTCGCGGAACTCCTGGAAAGCGGCCACGCCGCAGCCGACCATCAGGCCGAGGATCACGGAAAGAGCCATGACAAGCGTCTTCTTCGGGCTCGACGGCGCCGTTGGCACGCCGGCAACCGAGATGACGCGCGCCTTGGCGATCGGGAAGGATCGCTGCTGGCTCGCCTGCTCGAAACGGCCAAGGTAGGATTCATAAAGACCCTTCAGCGCCGTCGCCTTCTGGTTCAGCTCATTCAGATGAACCAGCGACTTGTTGGCTTCGGAATTCTTGCCGACGACCTTGTCGATGCTTTCGCGCAGCGATTCCGCCCGCGACTGCGCGACATCAAGCTCGTTCTTGTAGCTGGCGGTGAGCTGCTGAAGGACCTGGTAGATCTGCCGGGTAATGTCCAGCCGCTCGGCCTTGAGCGCCACGGCCTGCGGATGGTCGGCACCGAAATTCTGCGTGACGTCCTGTTCGCGCTTCTGAACAGCGAGGTAACGCGTCTTCAGATCCTGCAGCACCGAATTGTCGGTCGAACTCGACGAGATGGTGGCATTCTTGACGGCGTTATCGGGACCTTGGTCGATGATCGACTTATATTGATTATAACGCGCGGCTGCGCTGGCCGTATCGGCCTGAGCGATGATCAGCTGCTTGTTTAAATCGGAAATCTGCTGTTCCGACATCAGTTCCCCGCCGGTCGAGGTCAGCCCATTGTCGGCCTTGTATTTCTCGACTTCGAGCGAAGCTTCCTGCGCGCGCTGGCGCAGGTCGTTCAGACGTTCCTGCAGCCAGACGGAAGCACGCTCGGTCGCATCGAAATTGGCGTTCAGCTGATCGGTCAGATAGGCGTTTGCATAGGCGCTCGTGACCGTGGCGGCGAGCCGTTTGTCGGTCGAGCTGAAGGAGACGGCAACGACCGAGCTTCGCGTAACGCGCTCGACCTTGAGGCTCTGCTGCAGGACGGCCGCAACTTTCTGGCGCTGGGCCTCGCGTTGCTCTTCAGGCGTCATCGGGGGGCGGGACGGCGTGAAGACGCTGACGATCAGGCCGATACCGGATTTGAGCAGTGCTGCCGGCGACATCGGCGGATTGAGCAGCGTGTTGTTATCGGCTAGACCGGCCGTATCGACGACACGCAGCGCCATCTCATTCGATTTCAGGATTTCGACCGCGCTGGCGATTTCCATATCCGCCTGTTGGCTGCTTGCCGCCGGCGGCTGATCCTCCGCATATTTCGTCATGCTTTCGTCGAGCAATATCTGCGTCATCGAGGTGTAGCTCGCGGTAGCAGTGAGCAGATAGGCGACGGCCAGAATGACGAAAGCGGCCACGGCGAAAATAATGGTGCGGATGCGACGGCCAATGACCGCCATCAACCGATCGAGATCGATGAAGCCATCCTGCGATTCCGCTTGCGGAAGAGCGCTGTGGAAATTGAAGTTCTTCTGATGCATGGCGACCACCTTGTCGGAGAAGCCTGAATGAAAATAAGCCAGGTCCGCGGCCTTCCCGGCCGCAGACCAAGATGTGAACAGGCTTAAGCGGCGGTCATCTGCGCTTCGTGCGAGACGACCAGGTTACGGATCGAGTCATAGACCAGTCCGCCGATATCGGCGCGAGCCAGCGCAAAGGCGACATTGGCTTCGATGAAGCCCTGCTTGGACCCGCAGTCGAAAGTGCGTCCGTTATAGACCTGGGCATGGAAGGACTGCGTCTCGGAAAGGCGCAGCATGCCGTCGGTCAACTGGATCTCGTTGCCGGCACCGCGCTCCTGACGGGCCAGAATGTCGAATATCTCCGGCTGAAGAATATAACGGCCATTGAGGTAAAAGTTTGAAGGCGCTTCGGACGGGTGCGGCTTTTCGACCATTTTGGTCACGGCAAAGCCGTGCCGAACCGCATTGCCCTTGCCGATGATGCCGTATTTCGACGTCTCTTCCGGAGCACATTCCTCGACGGCGACGATGTTGCCGCCAACTTCGTTATAGAGATCCATCAGACCGGCCATGCAGCCGCGCATGCCGTAGCACAGCATGTCGGGCAACAGCAGCGCGAAGGGTTCGTTGCCGATCAGGTCGCGGGCACACCAGACGGCGTGACCGAGACCGAGCGGAGCCTGCTGGCGGGTGAAGCTGACGGCACCCGCGCGCGGCAGAAGGCGCTCCAACTCGGTAACCTGATGGCTCTTGCCAGCCCGCTGCAGTGAGGAAATCAGCTCCGGCGTATCGTCGAAATGATCTTCGATCGCCGACTTGTTGCGGCTGGTGACGAAGACGATATGCTCGATGCCGGCTTCGATGGCTTCATCGACGGCATATTGCACGACCGGACGATCGACGATCGTCAGCATTTCCTTCGGCATTGCCTTGGTGGCGGGCAGGAAGCGTGTTCCGTTGCCGGCAACCGGAATGACTGCTTTTCTCACACGATGCTTGGGGTCCATGGCTCTATCCTTTGTTAGAGTGAGGGCCTGCGCCCATATTGGGCAGGGGCGAGGTAAGTTGAGAGGTGGGCGTTACCTGGCGGCCGCTCCGCAGAGAGGCTGCCAGCCGACGAAAACGGGCAAAGATCGGCATGCTGAGATGGCGCACCGCGCGCGGGTTGAGGCAGGCAATCTTCAGCATGGTCTGCAGCTCGCGTTCCTTGATGCTGTCGACCAGCTTCAGGAATGCGATGACTTCCTTGAGATTGCGCGTGCGCCGCCGCTGCGCGGCAAGAGCCGCCGCACCGAAGGGATGTTCGGCGAAGAACCTGGAATCAGCGGCAAGCATGGCCTCCACATGTTCCTTCTTAAGAACACGGGAGATCGAGCCATCGCGAATATAATAGAGGTAGCCCACCATCGGCTCGACGACACAGGTGCCGCCCCGGGCAAGGGCGGAAGCAAGGAAAATATAATCCTCGCCGATCCGCAGGGTTTCATCGAAGCGCAGGCGATGCTTCTCGATGAAGGCACGATCGAAGACCGGCTTCATATAGCCGAAGTTGTGCTCCGACTGGAAAATCATGTTCGAAGCGATGAACTTGGCCAGCGTCAGTGTCGGCATGCGCGCCAGCATCGCCTCTGGGAACATGGGAAGCGTCGTTCCGACGTCCTCGCGAATGACGTCGAGATTGTCGACGGCGATCTGTGCCTCCGCCTTTTCCGCCCGGGCGATCAGGCGCGCCATACGGTCCGGCCGCAAGGCGTCATCGGAATCGAGCACGGCCACCCAGCGGCCACGGGCCGCATCCAGGCCGGCATTGCGAGCAGCGCCCGGCCCGCCATTGCGGGCCATGGCAACGAGACGAACACGTGGATCGGGATGATTGCCGGCGATCTCCCGCGTTCTATCCGTCGAGCAATCGTCGACGACGATCACTTCCATGCTGACGGCACCTTGCGCCAGCGCGCTGTCGATGGCGCGCTCCAGCGTTTCCTCGGCATTGTAGGCAGCAATGACGAAGCTGACATCGGGGATGAAATCCGTCATTGCGGCGCCTTCTCCAGACTTCCATATTGTTCGATTTCGCGAACTCCGAAGAGGCCGCTGACGACGCCGGCATGCATGATGCCGCGCAGGCCATAGCGATGGCGCTTGATGGGAGAGGCCGCGAGCAATGCGGCAGCGGCAAAGCAATAGGCGGATTTCGTGCCGGCAAGCGCAATCGCGCGCCAGCGCCCGAAGCCATTCGTGGCTTCCAGCAGCATGCGTCCATGCGTCTGGCCCATGCGATAGCGGCGCTTCGACAGCCAGGAAACCGTAGCGCGCTTGTCGGGGACGGGTTCGTAGACCAACGCATCCTCGGCATAGGCGATCCGGCCGCCCGCCTTGTGCATGTGCATGAAAAACTCGGTGTCTTCACCACCGCTGCGGCCGAGCGCGATATTGAAACGCCGGCCGGCAAGCGAAGGCGCGCCGCGGCGCAGCAACACATTGCAGGTGTAACCGGTGACAATCTCTCCCGCGACCCAGACGGGCAAGGTCGAATGGAAATCGCCGCGCCGCATCCAGGCGGGCGCGACATTCGCATAGACCGCCTGAACGGGGCCGAGAACGGCATCGGCACCAGTCGTGTCGGCCATGATGAGCAATTCCGCCAGCCAATCTTCCGACGCCGTCTCGTCGTCATCGATGAAAGCGATGAAATCGCCGCTTGCATGATCCAGGCAGGCATTGCGGGCGATCGAGATGTTCGATGCCGGGCAATGGACATAGACGATTTCAAAGGGTACGGCCGAACGCATGGCGTCGACACGGCCGCGCGCGCTCGGCGTGACATCATTGTCGGCGACGATGATGCGGACAATCGCGCCGGTGGGAATGGCAAGCACGGCAAGCGACAGCAACGTCTGGTCAAGCTCTGCCCGGCGGTAGGTGCAAACAGCGATATCGATCCTGATCGGGCGTCGATGGACTTGTGTCATGACGCGATCCTGCGATTGCGGAAGCTGAAGACTTCCATCCAGAAACCCATCGACCATGCGAAATGCATGACCATGGCCGAGATGGCGGCCAGCGGGCCGTAAGGATTCTTCTGACCGAGAGCGATCCAGAAGCCGTAAGCGATGCAGGCCACGGCCCAGAGGCCGATAGGAATGACCGCAATCCAGTTGAGCACGGCCAGGAAGGCGCCGATGAAGATCGGCACGACTGCCAGCGGCAGCATCTGCCTGAGGCTCGGCATGCTGCGATGCTTGAGGATGTTGCGCGCGCGGCCACGGCCGTAGCCGAGATACTGCTTGAAGAGCGTCGGCACGCTGGCGCGCGGATAATAGGTCATGGCCGTCTTGTCCGTGAGCCAGATCCGGAACCCCGCCTTGTGCAGGCGGTAATCCAGTTCGGCATCTTCGTTGTGGCTGAAGGTCTCGTCATAGCCGCCGACCGACCGGAAGGCCGCGACGCGCATCAGCGCATGGTGCCCATGCTCGGCCCAGTGGCCCTTGGCGCCTTCGCGATGTTTCGAGCCGCCGTTGCCGAGCTTGGAGTTCTGTGCCACGGCCGTTGCCTTCTGGAAGGCGCTGAAGCCCATGGTGCGCATGGCAACGACAACGGAATCCGCGCCTGTGGCGCAGGCTTCCTGAACCAGTGTCTGGCAGTAATCGGCCGGATAATCGCCATGAGCGTCGATACGGATGAAATAGTCATAATCGTCGCCGAAGGTTTCCATGGCGAGATTGATGGCAGCACTCTGCAGCCGCTTGGGATTGTCGAGCAGCAGGATACGCGGATCCTCCGCGGCGATCTCCCTGACGATCTCGCGCGTGCGATCCGTGCTGCCGCCATCAGCCACCACGATCCTGGCATCGAGTTCGTCCAAAGCCTGCCCGAGCTTACCGATCAGCGGCTCGATGTGCTTTTCCTCGTTGAGGCAGGGAATAACGATTATGCAACGCATGTCCCCTGAACTTCCGTTCGTCATTGCAATCCACCTCTATTGCGATGCAGTTGTGGGAGGGCCTTTATTTCGGCGATCTGTTCGTTTGCGCGCGTCAGCGACGCCAGCCGCTGCACCAGACCATGACAATCGGCGCGATCGATCATCCATTGCTTGCGATCCTGCGACGCCACGGCGTCGAAGGCGGCAACGTAACGCTGCTCGTCCATCCCGCCCAAGAGCGCCGCCAGCTGCGCGGCGTCGGCCGCATCGAGCGTAAGCCCGATCTGTCGGCTCGCCAGAAAGCGTGCCGTCTCGGTGCCCTCCATGGCGATGGGAACGGCACCGTAGAGGCCGCCCTCGTAAAGGCGGTTCGGCAGCAGCCAGCTCGAATTCAGGCCCTCTTCGAAGAAGTCGATCGCCCAGGAAAACTGGACATCGTTGTAGATCGCCTGCAGGTCCTCGGGGTTCTTATAGGCGCCGGCAAAGTGCATGAATGGTGCTTTGCGCACGAAGCCATCGAAATCGTCGAATTCCGAGTAAGCAGGCCGGCCCCGCAGCACGATCTCGAAACGTCCCTCCGTCCGGCGGGAAAATTCATCGAGCAGGGTCAACGACTTCCGGCAGCGAAGCGCGCCGAACCAGCCGATCTTCCATGGCTTGCCTGCAGCCGGAGGGCGGATAACCGGCGCGACCGCATTTGCCGCAGGTTCAAGGGCGAGCACCTTGTTTTCGAGCAGCATGACCGGCAGACGCAGGCCGGAGCGCGGCCGGAAGTAGCGCTCGACAAAGGCGGGGGAACTGGTGATGAGCAATGCCGCCTGCGAACCGAAATGGCGCTCGGCGCTGCGAAGCGCACCGCCCACCACATCGTTGCGCAGCAGCAGCCGATGGATATCGAGACATTCATAGACGATCGGCATATCGCCGCCGAACACGGATTTGGCGCGGTTGGCGAGCGTCAGCATCTCCAGATTGCGGCCGATAATGACATCCGGTCTTGCAACGGAACGCAATGCGCTACGCAGCTTCGCCGCCGATCTGGCCACCGCGGCGACACGTTGCGCAAACTGGGCATCCTGCGTCTTGCCGAGCTCGATCGGTTCGATGCCATGGATGGCGGCAAGCGCATTGTCGTCGCGCCGGAAGCCCGCCAGCGTCACGAGCGCCCCGCCGGCCTGCAGCATCAGCACCCGCCTGCGCACAGCCGGATCGGCAAGATCGTGAACGAAATAAAGAATATGCAGCATCAAAGTTTCCGCTTTTGCGCCCGGCCGGGACCGAACGCCTGGTGTGGTTGGTGTTGCATCCTGGCATCACGACCGACCGCGCAAGGCACCGCGCGACCGGTCAGGTTCAATCGATCTTGCAGGTGATCGATTCCGGGAAGAGGCATTTCTCGCCCGCTGCGGTGAAGGCAACGCGCTTGATCTGCATGACTGCCGGCTGGCCGGAATAGGCAAATTTGCCCATCCAGTCGCTCAGCGTGTCCGTGCCCCACAGGCTGAAGAAAATCTTCTGGGCATTGGTAGGTATCTTCGAAGGGTCGGTGACTTCCTGAACCAGCTTGCCGTTCACATAGTAACGCAGGCGGTCCTTTTCCCAGACGAAGGCATAATCGTTGAAACCCTGATCGGCACCGCCGGCAACCGGCACCAGCTTCTCGTTGCCGCCCTTGGCCGAGACATACTGGTTGACCTGGACCTGACCGGGGTTCTTGCCGAGCACTTCGAAATCGATCTCATCATGCGGCTTCTTGTCGGTCGGGCCGATATAGGTGAAGAAGGCGGAGTTGAGGCCAGATCCGGCAGCCGTACGATAGCGTGCCTCGTAGGTGCCGTAGCCATAGCGCTTGGTGGTCTGAATCTCGCCGCAGGCGTAGTTTCGCTGACCGGTCTTGGACTGGAGGAACTGCAGCTGCAGCATTCCGTCGGTGACGGTCACCTGCTTGCGCGACCAGGTGCAATTCTGAAACGGCCCATTGTTCCAGCCGTCCGAGATGTACCAGCGGCTGGTGTCCAGTCGCTCGAAATTGTCGACGAAGGATCCCGCCGTCGGCTTATCATCCTGCGCGGATGCCACCTGAGGCACGAAGCAGGCACCCATAAGGGCGATCGAGACAAGACCAAATCTTTGCACGTAGCTCTTCGATGTCGTCATGGCATCACCTTTGCTCGGAGCGCGCCCGCCGATCTTCGGCGGCGCGGATCTGGACAGCTCGGGCTTCGGCCAGTGGGCGCGTCCGGCTGCCGGTCAGCAGGTTATGGAGGCTTGGCAGGGCGGAACGCGCCATGCCATTCGTCAGAGGCAGCAGCAGCACGGCAAGCGCCGCCGCCAAAAGATAGAAGATCGGATAGAGGTCGCTGCCGCCGCGCTTCCAGAGAACCCAGACACAGAAAAGCAGCGGATAATGGGCACAGAAGATCCAGAAGCTGAGGCTGCCCGTTTCAGCCAGCCTCTGCCCCATGCGGCTGCAGATGAAGATCGACGATAGCGCCCAGAACCCTGGAATGCCGACGATCACCATCAGATTGCGGCAAACCTCGAGCCACAAGGGCAAACCGGGTCCTTCCACATAGGCGGCGGTTGCCAGAAGTGCTGCAAGCGCAATGAAGCCGGGACCGATCAGCGCGACATAGCGATCCATCGCCGTCACATCGACACGGTAGAGGCTGAGATAAATTCCGAAGCTGAAGCTGAAGAGGATCGAGTTCCGCAGCACGATTCCGATCGATACCGGCCAGGCCGCGATGAGAAGCAGGAAAGCCAATGTCAGCAACGGCGCACGGCTGATGAGAAAAGCAAGAATTGGCGACAGCAGGATGCAGACGAAAAGATCGCGTAGAAAGTAAAGCGGCAGATTGATCGGAGCGCCGTCAATCGCGAACAGAAGGGTCGATAGTGTATGCGGAGTAGATTCCGACAAATCAGGCAGATATCCATCACCAATTCCGTAGTACTGGAGGATCAGGACGGATACAAAGAACGCACTGTTCCACAGCATAAAAGGCAGGATGACTGTCTTTGTCTTTCGGCGGATAATCTTCCCATAGTCCAGCGATGTCGTGCCTTGGCGAAACAGCAGGTAACCCGAAATCGCGCTCAGGCAGGGCACGCCGACACGGAACAGGCTGTCACGAAGGAACACCCGCAGCCAGTCGAAAAGGCCATATGCGCCGTTGAACGGGCTGGTACGCGTATCGAACGGTATATGGACAAAGATGATGCCCGAGATGAGCACGATACGCATGAGGTTTATCCGCGAAGACACGTTGGCAGTCACATTCACGATGTCTGTCACCCTTTCTTCGTGCTGCATCCCCCCTTGCAGCTATTTCGTTCAGAGCAGAGCAGAGCTCGCAGACGTAACCTAGGGCGATCTTTGGAAAGGGAATATGGCGGCGCAGCAAAAATGGGCGAAAAGTGATATCCCGCACCGCGTTCGAGCAACCCCTTCGGATTGCTCGAAAGCTTAAACAATTGCATTGCGTAGGAGAAAAATCGTGCAAAAAAAAGGAGTTAAGGAAAATGGAGCACTTTTGCATGCCGACTTCACGCAAGGTTTTCAACGTAGGTAGATTTTTACCGAAGGGTGAGGATTTTTTGCAGCGCAGCAGACTTTTCAGTGCGAAGCATGACCAAAATACGACACTATTGCAATCAATATGGGAATATCGATCGACACCGCTCTTCCCATGGATGCAATGCCGTCCAATCCTGAGAACCAATGTGTCACAATAGATCACCGGAGAGGCATTCGGCATCGCATCCAGCAGGGATAAAGTTTGAGAAATCTCCGCTTTCGACATTGCTCCCTACCGAATGGACGCTACCTGTTGGCGTCGCGGCGGCATCCATCGCCGGGCAAGCAGCCAAAAATTAGCGATGGATAAAGCCGAGAAGCCGATGGTTACGTCCCCGGGGATGAGGCCGAAAATTCTTGGATTGAAAACCGTAAAGGCGGGAATATGGCGTCTCTCACGATTATTATTCCGTTCTATCAGAAGCAACCGGGCGTTCTGCAGCGCGCCTTGAGATCGATATCCCGGCAGACTTTTCAGGATTTCGATATTCTCGTCGTCGATGATGCATCACCGCTTCCGGCTGAAAAAGAGCTGCAATCGCTGGGCGCTGAAGAGCGCGCGCGCATTCGCGTCATTCGCCAGACCAATGCCGGA
The DNA here is from genome assembly GCF_003287875.1 of Martinezella tropici. Taxonomy (GTDB): domain Bacteria; phylum Pseudomonadota; class Alphaproteobacteria; order Rhizobiales; family Rhizobiaceae; genus Rhizobium; species Rhizobium tropici_C. The sequence goes on along the minus strand of NZ_QMKK01000054.1, from coordinate 140,225 downwards.
CCGGGCGGGGCGCGTAATACCGGTCTCGACAATGTACCGGCGGCCAGCCGCTTTGTCGCATTCCTCGATTCCGACGATGAGTGGGCGCCCGAGCACCTGAACAACGCATTCGAGGCGCTGACGCGCCATGACGCCGATTGCTATTGGGATTCCATCGACGGAGGCGAAGAGTTCTACTATCATTTCAGCATCGCCGAACTCGCAAAATTAGCCGATATCGTGCGGCTGTCCGATAAACCGGCCATCATCGAGATCCCCAATGTCGCCAGCGTCATGCTGCAGGACTGGAGCTTCCTGCACATGTCCTGCATGGTGATCGGCAGATCTCTCTTCGAAAAGGTACGCTTCGAACCGACGCTGCGGCTGGCTGCGGAAGATGTCCTTTATTTCTGCGACTGTGCCCTGGCGGCCAGACGTGTGCTGTTATGCGAAAATGCCGGCGCACTGCGTGGCGAAGGCGTGAACATATTTCACAGCATCGACAATGATTCCCCGCAATTCCTGCGTCAGCAGTTCAACACCTGGACGGCGCTCGACACGCTGGAACAGAGATTTTCACGCCGGCCTCAGGATGTCGCCGCCATCCGCCTTTACAAAAACCGCGCCCGGCGCCAGGCACTTTGGAGCCAGGCGCGGCAGCTGCGGCAGCGGCGCCTGCCGCAATTCGGATTGCTGGCAAAATGGGCCTTGCGCGACCCTGCAATTTTACAAAGCGTGATGCAGCTTGCCGTGGGCAAACTCGCGCCCTAGATTTTGCACCGCAGCATATGCTGTGCATGCCGCATCCAAGAGCCATCGGCATGTCCCCGTTATCGTTTGGTCAGCAAGGAGTCCTGCATGAAGCCGTTCCACTGGGAATCCACCCATGGCAATTTCGGTGACGATCTCAATCTCTGGCTCTGGGATTTCCTGCTTCCCGGCCTTCGCGACGTTCATGAAGAAACGTTGCTGGTCGGCGTCGGAACCGTTCTCAACACGGAAATCCTGCCGGCCGACGGACGCAAGCTCGTCATCGGCAGCGGCTTCGGCTACGGTTCCCTTCCCGACATGCGCGATAGCTCGCAATGGGACATCCGCAGCGTTCGCGGCCCCCTGACGGCGGAAAAGATCGGCTTGCCAGCCGAAATGGGCATTGTCGATCCCGCCGTGCTGGTGACGGAAATGCCGGAATTCCAGAACATTTCCAAGAACGGCAGACGCACCTTCATACCGCATTGGGAATCGGCTGCCGCCGGCCTCTGGCCCGAGATCTGCAAGACCGTCGGCCTTTCCTATCTCGATCCCCGCGGCGAGGCGAAGGCCGTGATCCGCGAAATAGCAGCCTCCGAGCTGATCGTTGCGGAATCGATGCATGGCGCCATTCTCGCCGACGCCTTCCGCGTTCCGTGGATCGCGGTCAGCTCGTCGCGTTCCATCAACAGCTTCAAATGGAACGATTGGGCACGCTCACTCGGCGTGACATATGCGCCGAAGCACATCCCCGTTTCCACCCGCGCCGAAGCGATCGCCAAGGGCGCCAAGTTCTGGGGCGTCGGCTTCGAACGCAGCAAGCAAGCTGCCGCCGAACTCGAAAAGCAGCGATACGGGGAAAATGTCATGCTTGCCGATCCCGAGCAGACCACGTTCCGGGTCATGGCGAAGCAGGCGCTTGCCGTGCCCTCGGCTCTGGCTCTCTGGCAGGCCAGCAAGGCAAAGCCGCAGCTGAGCAAAGACGCGGCGCTCGCAGCCTGCAAGGAACGCCTGCTCGACGCGATCGAAGGTGTGCGGCGCGATTATCTCTAAAGTAATTTCAGGAAAACTGCGCAGCGGTTTTCCGTCCGGAATTGCGAGAAAACAAAGAGAAGGAGCGGTTCGGCGATTCCGTGAAACGCTGGACCGCTTTCAATTTCCAAACGATCCCTATTCCGGAGCGGCCTGCAGCAGATAGCGCAGACCATTCGCTCCGGAATGGGCAATGGATGCGCCGCCGCGCTTGCGGAAACGCTCCGTCTTGTCCGCCAGGATGCCGCCAGCAATCGCCGGAACGGCGAAGGGATGCGACAGTGCATGGGCCGCAGCCGAGAACAGGCCGGACTGCGATTTGATATCGAGGAAATGCCGCAACTCGTAGCGGTCGCGAATATGCCGCTCGTGGCGGCGGATCACGGCTGCATCCGCCGAAGAAAGGCCGCCCTTGGCAAGGATGGCCCGGTCGGCCTCATAGAGCCGCCGCAGATCCTCTGTCCTGTGCCGGCCGCTCAGGGAATCGCTGCGCACGACCGCGCCATAGCCGCAGCTATGGATGATCTTGTAGCGCGCGGCTTTGGCCAGCGCGCGCACATAAAGATCGTAGTCCTCGCCGAGGCGTAGCGTCTCGTCATAGCGCAGGCCATGCGCATCCAGAAAAGACCGTCGCATCAGGGGCTTGAGGAAGCCGATCTCGCCGCGGCGCACACCCCGCTTGGAAATATTGCCCTCGACGAAGGCAACGAGATCGAGAAAGCGCGGCTTCGCATCGAAGTGATCGAGTCTTGCATGGGCGTCCGGAACCGTGTCGGCATTGACGAAGGCGATATTGTCGGCGACGAAATCCCAATCGTCGGCGGCAAGCAACGAGGCGAAACGCCCCGGAAAGAAGAAATCATCGGCATCGAGAATGCCGATCAGCGGGGCCTTGGATATCTCGATCGCGTGATTGCGCGCGGCGGCCGGACCGCGGTTCTTCTCGAACTTTCGGATGGTCAGCCTGCCGCTGTTATCATCGGCGCTGGCGGCGGCGGCGGCGGTTCCGTCCGTCGAACCGTCGTCGATGACGACGACCTCTGCGACTTCCGGCTCCCGAAGAGCCGAGGCAACAGCCAGCCCGATAGTGTCGCCGGCATTTTTTGCGGCGATGATTACGCAGACGCCTTTTTCTGCACTGTCGGTCACGTCAGCCTCCAATGGTTCTGCCGGAGACTTAGGACATGGCTCCGATCCGGCAACCGCCTGACTGGCAAAAGATCTGCCTGGCAATCCCCACTTAGGGCCGACTCAAGGCCGAGTTAAGGGTTGAACGGCTCGGAACGCTTGAAATTGGACGTGGAGAGGCCGCCGACCTTCGTATCCTCCGGACCTGGCGCGAGCCCCTTGTCTTCGGCCAGGAAGGCAGGGCGCGACCTGCGCTCTTTCCAGACGAGATAGAGCACGCCTAGAAAATAGCCGGTCTGCAGGAGGACGGCACAGATGATCGTCTCGACGAACGTGGTCCAAAGAGAATTCGTCAAAAAGTATGTTGCGGTAGCAAATACGATCAGCGTGCCCAACATGCTGATAAAAACGCGCGGCGCGTACATAATCTTACCTCGCCCGCTGAGCCATCATGTAAAAAGCAATCAAGGTCTTTCCTCCCTTATCAGACCTGAAAGTCAAATATATTTTATGATTCATTGAGATTCAACCAAGTCACAGTGTTCCGTTGCGAATTGAGACGATCCTAACGCTGCGCCTGTTAAAACTACACCTCGATTATAATTACAATTGAATTTGTTCATCTTTCTCATTGCAATTATGTGGATACACGACGCCAATATGCAACTAGGGAGACAGGCGCGACCAGCCAGGCACCTGTGGCTTCCTCGTCAATTCAATCAACTTTTATTACAAAGTCCTGGAAAAGCCGCCCTCAGTATGTGCACCGCAAAATATTGCTGCAGTGCAATATATCCTCTGAAGAAGTGCGCGTAGCGTCAAGATAGCATATAGCTGAGGCTAGAACGACCGAAAGCTTTCGAAACCAATGATAATGAACAACTTACTGTTCACCGCCTATAATATCCTTAGAAACTATCGACTAGGAGGCGGCAGAGCTATCAACCCCGATATTATACGAGGTTTGATACAGTACAACTCATCCATTCCTGATCACTGATTTAAACCAAGTCACCACTGATGCGGTAAATATATACCGCCATGCCATATCGCTACAAAAGTTTGGCTTAAAAAGTCTAATTCCCAGCCTACACTCCGTTCATCCCGGCTCTAATTACGCGTCCGAGAATTTCCGACCAATCGTCAACATGAATGGAGTTTTCTCTATGAAGTCTGCGACGAGATCGGCCACATCGGCTTTTTTCAGCGCCGCGGAAAGCGACGTCTTTCCGCCAACTGGTGGAGTATTGAAACGCGTCTTCGACGTCTCTGCCGCAATGACTGCCCTGGTTCTCATCAGCCCGCTCTTCCTGATGCTGATGCTGCTGGTGAAACTTACGGATCAGGGTCCCGCCTTTTACGGCCATCGCCGCATCGGCCATAATGGCAAGAGCTTCCGCTGCCTGAAGTTCCGCACCATGGTCGTCAACGGCGACAAGGTTCTTCAGGCCTATCTGCAGGCCAATCCGAAGGCAATGGAAGAATGGCGCGCAACCCGCAAGCTGCAGAACGACCCTCGCGTCACCGTCGTCGGCGCGGTGCTGCGCAAGCTCAGCCTCGACGAACTGCCGCAGCTGATCAACATCATCCGCGGCGAAATGAGCATCGTCGGCCCGCGACCGGTCGTGGAGGACGAGCTCGAGCTCTATGAGACCGCTGCGATCTATTATCTGCAGTCCCGCCCCGGCCTGACGGGCCTTTGGCAGGTCAGCGGCCGCAACGACGTCTCCTATGCCAGCCGTGTCGCCTTCGACACGCATTATGTGAAGAACTGGTCGCTCGGCAGCGACATGAAGATCATCGCCAAAACCATTCCTGCGGTCTGCCTCTCGCGCGGCAGCTATTGATGATGACCGGCAGATACCGCGGGCCACCTCCTGCGGTTTCCCGCGCTCGGCGCGGCTGCCAACCACAAACAGGGAAGATCCTGCATGATTGAATTTCGGCCTTTCAAGAGGCTTGTTCGCGTGAATACATCTCTTCGATGCGCAGCTTTCGTCGCTCTCAGCCTTTGCGCAGCGTCCGTCTCGGCTTCGGCTGACAATCTGCCCGGATATCACCTGGGCGTCATGGACAAGCTGCATGTGCGCGTTGCCGAATGGCAGACCGCAGAAGGCGCCGTTCGCGACTGGTCCTCGATTTCCGGCGACTACACAGTCGGCCCTTCGGGCTCGATCTCCGTTCCTTTCATCGGCGACATGCCCGCGCTCGGCAAGACCACGGACCAGATCGCAGAGGCCATCGGCCTCGGGCTGCAGAAGCAGTTCGGCCTGCGTGATCGCCCCTCGGCCTCAGTCGAACTCTCCCAGTTCCGCCCGATCTATCTCTCAGGCGAGGTGCAGAATCCGGGCGAATATCCTTTCGCGCCCAATCTTACCGTGCTCAAGGCCGTCAGCCTGGGAGGCGGCATGCGTCGCGCCGATGCCGGCCAGCGTTTCGCACGGGATTTCATCAATGCCAAGGGCGACGCCGTCGTCTACATGGCGGAACGCGGCCGTCTTCTGATGCGCAAGGCGCGCCTGCTGGCGGAACTGTCCGGCAAGGATGAAATCGAGGTTCCCCCGGAACTCAAGCAAACGCCGCAAGCAGAAAGTATGCTTGCAAGCGAGCGGGCGCTGATGCAGACCCGCAGCGAGCGCATGAGGAACCAGCTGCAGTCCCTGGAAGATTTGAAAACCCTTCTGCAGAACGAAGTCGAAGCCCTTTCGAAAAAGAACGAGACGCAGAGCCGCCAGCTGGAATTGGCAAAGGCCGACCGCGACAAGGTCGAAAGCCTGGCCGAACGGGGGCTTGAGCTCGCCTCCCGCCGGATCTCCGCGGAACAGCGCGCATCCGATCTGGAGGCCACGCTTCTCGATACGGAAACGGCGTCGCTGAAAGCCAAACAGGACATCAACAAGGCCACCCAGGACGAGAATACGGTGCATAACGACTGGCAGAACTCGCTGGCCAAGGATATGCAGGATACCGATACGCAGCTGGAAACCCTGCAGCTGAAGCTCTCGACCAGCCAGTCGCTGATGCAGGAAGCACTTGCCCAATCCTCGGATGCAAGCAACCTCGATCCCAGCGGCCAGAGTGTGAGCGTCACCTACACGATCATCCGCGACGAAAACGGCCAGTCGAAGGAGATCCAGGCCCAGGAGAATACGCAGGTATTGCCCGGTGATCTCATCAAGGTCAGCACCGGTCTTGCCATCCGATAAGGAAAGTCGATGCGGATAGCCAAATCGATCTTTGTCCGTCCAGGCAGCAACGTCACCTATGGCACGGTGGCGATTGCTCTCTCCTTCTTCGTTTTCGCCTACTCCTCGCGTTTCGGCCAGCCTTCGATCCTGCTCTACTACGCGCTCTGGTTCCCGCTGGTCATGATCGACTATCGCAATGTGCTCGGCAGCTATCAGAAGCAGCTCTGGCTTTTCGCCTTCGGCGTCTTCACCTGCCTGTCGATCTTCTGGTCGGTCGTTCCCTCCGTGTCGGCGCGCGCGGCGATCCAATATATGACGCATATCTTCTGCGCCCTGGTCGCCATGCGCACGCTCGATATCCGCACGCTGGCACGCGGTGCGATCGCCGGCACCGGCATCGTGCTCATCTATTCGATATTGTTCGGCTATTATGCCTATGATCCGATCGATGGAACCTACAGCTTCGTCGGCGCCTTCGACTCTAAGAATCAGCTCGGCTTCTATGCCTCGATCGGCATCTATTTCGCCTTTACCGCCGTCTTCGTTCTTGGCGAACGGCGAATCTGGATGCTGGGCGCGGGAATTGCCGGCCTGCTATCCGCTTATTGCCTGCTTGCCTCGCAATCGGCGACCTCGGTGCTGACGACCGGGCTGGTGGTAGTCCTATGCGCGAGCCTGCGCGTCATCCTTTACCTGTCGCCCAAGCAGCGCAAAAGGCTGTTTGTGACCGCGGCCGTCTCCGGCGTCGTGCTCGTAGTTGCCGGCGTCTATGGCGGCGCGGTCGACGTTGTGCTCGGCGCCTTCGGCAAGGATTCCACGCTCACCGGGCGTACCTATCTTTGGCAGCAGGGCATCGCCGCCGCGCAGCAGAACCTCTTCTTCGGAGTAGGCTACCAGGCTTACTGGGTTCAGGGCTTCTCCGAGCCCGAGCGACTATGGGATGAGTTTTTTATCGCTTCCCGAGCCGGTTTCCATTTCCATAATACCTATATCGAAACTGCGGTGGAAAACGGGCTCATCGGCGTATTCCTGCTCGCCTCGATCCTGTTGACGGCCTTCATCGGCCATATCAGCCGTTTCCTGAGCGACATAAGAAACGATGAATCCTACATCCTTCTAGGCGTTGCCACCCTTCTGCTGATCCGCTCTTTCGTGGAGATCGATATTCTAAATCCGTACCACGTCGGCTCCTTCCTGTTCTATTTCACGGCAGGAAAACTCTCCATGCGAGCGCGAGCGCGCGTAAACGCATCACTGCCCGCCAGCGATGACCGGATACAATTTGCGACGCCTGTGAACTGGGAGCCGCGGACGGGCCAATGAAGACACTCTACGGCATTCAGTATCTTCGTGCTTTTGCTGCGCTCGCCGTGGTGTTCTTTCACGCTGCCGAGCGCAGCGGCGGCCATTTTCGCATCGGGGCCGCCGGCGTGGACGTCTTTTTCGTTATCAGCGGCTTCATCATGTGGACCATGAGCGAACGCCGTCCCGTCACGCCGCTGCGCTTCGTGCTGGATCGGCTGCAGCGCATCGTGCCGTCCTATTGGATCGTCACGGCCATCATGATCGGTGGGGCAATCGTCGGCCTGTTTCCGAACCTGAAGCTGACGGCAAGCCATATCCTTGGTTCGCTGCTGTTCATTCCGCTCCGCTCGCCAAACGATAGCAACGAGATCTGGCCGGTCCTGGTTCAGGGATGGACCTTGAATTTCGAGATGTTCTTCTACGTCATCTTCGCAGCCTGCCTGTTCCTGCCGCAACGCCTGCGTCTCGGCAGCCTGATCGGCGTCTTTGTCGCCTTCGTCATCGCCGGCGCGATCATCCATCCACAATCGCCGTTGCTTGTTACCTATACGAGGCCGATCATTCTCGAATTCGTGGCGGGTGCGGTTCTGGGCCAGCTCTGGCTGAAGGGAAACATCCCGGGATTTGGCCTCGGCCTTACGCTCATGGTCGCGGCAATTGGCGGTTTTGCTGCCATTGAAATTCTCGGCCTGGAATTCAACGAGATAACATGCGGCCCGCTCGCCATAGCGCTGGTACTGGGCATGGTCTCGGTCGAGCGCAGCGGCAGGCTGCCGCAGATTGTGCCGCTCACCTACCTCGGCAACGGCTCCTACTCCATCTATCTGTGGCATACGCTGGCAATCTCGGTCGTGGTAAAGTTCGGGACATCGACACAGATCCCTTCCGATGTGGTCGCCTTCCTCGGCGCTATTGCAGGCACCGTGCTCGGAATATTTGCCTATGAGCTGGTCGAAAAGCCGCTGCGCAACCTATTGCGAAACTTCAGCTGGCGAAGGACTCGTCCCTCGCCAGCCTGATAGCGGACCGGCCTCTGGATCGGCGGCACCGGATTAAAGCCGCCGGCGACGCAGCTGATCGAAATAGACAATGACGATGATCAGTACGCCGGTGATGATGCGCTGCCAGAAGGAATTCAGGTTCAAGAGATTGGCACCGTTGTTGATCGTCGCCAGGATGAATGCGCCGATCAGCGGGCCGTAGACCGAGCCGACCGCGCCGAACAGGCTCGTTCCGCCGATCACCGACGAGGCAATCGCCTGCAGCTCCCAGCCATCGGCCTGGGTGGCATTGCCGATCGCGATGCGCGAGGCAAGCAGAATACCGACGAAGGCGGCGCAGGTTCCCGAGAGGATGTAGGCGAGATAGATCATCCAGTTGACATTGACGCCGGAAAGGCGGGCTGCTTCGCGGTTTGAGCCGACGGCGAAGAGATAACGGCCCCAGCGGCTCAGATGCAGGAAAATGACGGCTGGAATTGCCACCAGGATCACCATCCAGAACAGGCTTGGAATCCCCAGGAAATCCGAAACGGCGAAATTGGTGAAATCGTCATTGACGATATTGATCGTCGAGCCGTTGGTAATCAGCAGGCCGATGCCTCGTAGCGACGTCAGTGTCGCCAGCGTGATGATGAAGGGCGGCAAGCCCATGCGCACGATGCCGAAGCCGTGGAACGCCCCGATCAGAACCCCGAACAGCAGGGTGATGAGAATGGCGGCCCATACTGGAAATCCAGCCTGAAGCAGCCAGGCGATGATGACCGTGCAAAAGCCGACGATCGCGCCGACGGAGAGGTCGATACCCGCCGTGATGATGACGAAGGTCTGGCCGAGCGCAAGAATGGCGGTCATCGACCCCTGACGCATCAGATTGGTGATGTTGAGCGGCGTCCAGAACTTGTCGGTCCAGAAGCCCAGGAGGATCCAGAGCGCCAGCAGCAGCAGGATCAGCGTCAAGCTGAAGAGGATGTTCATCTTGCGCCGCGGCGCAACCGCTGGGCCTTCTGTCGTATTCGCGGCCATTTTCTTGTTCTCCCTCTTTCGACTTGTTTGTTGTTCAGACGCCGATCGCTTCGCCGAGGACTTCCTCATGCGTTGCCGCATGGAAATCATGGCTGGCGACCAGCTGGCCTTGGCGGAAAACGTGCAGGCGATCGGCGAGCTCGTAGACCTCGGGCAGATAGGATGAGATGACGATGATGCCGGCGCCGTCGCGAAGCAGCTTGGCGAATAGCCGATAGATTTCAGCCTTTGTCCCGACATCGACGCCGACCGTCGGCTCATCGAAAATAAAGAGCTTGGCACCATGGCTCAACCATTTGCCGATGACCACCTTCTGCTGGTTGCCGCCGGACATGGCGGAGACCAGAACCCGCCGGCTCGGCGTCTTGATGCTGAGATCACGGATCTGCTTGTCGGCGTTGGTGGATTCGCCTTTCCTGTCGATGATCGGGCCGCGGCTTAACCGCTTGAATACGGGCAGATTGATGTTGAGTCCAATCGGCAGGTTGAGGCAAAGCCCCTGATCGCGCCGGCTTTCAGGCGCCAGCGCTATGCCGAGTTCCATCGCGTCACGTTCGTTGCGGATTTCGACCTTGCGGCCCTGCCAATAAATTTCCCCGGCAGAGAGCGGCTGACGCCCGTAAAGACCGAGAGCGAATTCGCTGCGGCCGGCGCCGATCAGTCCGTAAAGGCCGACGATCTCGCCGGCACGAACGCTCAGCGAAACATTCTCGAAGCCGGGCCCGGAAAGACCGCGCGTCTCGAGGATGGTATCGCCGATCGGAACCTCTTCCTTGTGATAGATCTGTTCGATGGAACGATTGATCATCAGCTTGATCAACTCGTCCTCGTTGGTTTCGGCGATCGTGCGGGTGCCGACATGCGTGCCGTCGCGCAGTACAGAAACCCGGTCGGCGAGTTCGAACACCTCTTCCATGCGATGGCTGATATAGACGATCGTCACACCCTCGCCCTGCAGGCGGCGGATCAGCTTGAACAGCTGCGCCGATTCCTGGCGGGTGAGATAGGCGGTCGGCTCGTCGAAAATCAGGAACTGCGTGCCGCGCATCGCGGCTCTCGCAGTCGCGACCAGCTGCTGCTGACCGATCGTCAGCGATCCCAACAGTTCGCCGGCCGGCAGCCCGAAGCCGAGATCGTCGAGCACGGTCTGCGCCATGGCCACCATCTGCTTCTTGCGCATCAGGCCGAAACGATTGACCTCGTCGCCAAGGAAAAGATTGGCGGCCACCGTGAGGTGCGGGCAGAGCACCACTTCCTGATGCACGGCATTGATGCCGCGGGCGATCGCCTCATTGGGCGTTGCGAGCGCAACCGGATGGCCGCACCAGAAGATTTCGCCCGCCGTCCTGGTGATGACGCCGGTCAAGAGCTTGATGAGTGTCGATTTGCCGGCACCGTTCTCGCCGACGATCGCGTGAATCTCGCCGGCCAGAAACGTGACGGTCGCAGGTTTCAGCGCCTCGACGAAGCCATAGCGCTTCTGCAGGCCCTTGAGCTCAAGAATGGGCGAGCCCGCCGGAATGCGGTTTGCTTCCGTTTTGACAGTGTCATCGTGCCGATGGCTGATTTCTTCAAGGCTCGTCATGACGTCTCCTCCCTCTCACATCTCCGCACGGCCGCCTCGGGGGACGCGGCCAGGCGAAAGGCCGCGCCCGATGCTTCGGGCGCGGCCTCAAGTCTTACTTGACCTTCGGGTTCAAGAGCGCATCGATTTTCGGATCGCTCATATTCGCCTTGGTGACGAGGTTGGCGCCGGTATCGACGTTGGCCGGAACTTTTTCCTTCTTCGAAGCGGCGAGCGCCGTCTTGATGCCGTCATAACCCATGCGATAGGGATCCTGCACCACGAGACCGGCAAGAACGCCCGATTTCAGGAAACCGACGGTCTTGTCGTCATTGTCGAAGCCGATCACCTTGATCTTGTCGCCGAGCTTGTTTTCGGCGATGGCCTGGCCGACGCCCTGAGCCATGATCAGGTTGGAGGCGAAGACGCCGACGAGCTTCGGGTTGGCCGTGATCAGGTCGGTCATGATGTTGAGGCCGGTTGTTGCCTGACCATCGGCATACTTGTCAGCAACGACCTTGAGGCCCGGATATTTGCTCTTGACCTCCTCCAGGAACCCCTGGCGGCGCTGATCGAGGGAACCGACGCCCGGCAGGCTGGTGATGATGGCGATCTCACCCTCTTCCTTGCCGGTCATGCCCTTGATTGCGGCGGCAAGACCATCGGCGGCGATGCGGCCGCCCTGGACGTTGTCGGTGGTCAGGAACGAGACGAAGGATTTGGAATCGGCGCCGGAGTCGATGCCGACGACCGGCACGGACTTGGCGGCTTCATCCACGGGCTTGCCGAGCGCCTTGAACTCGGTCGGCGAGATGACCACCGCCGCCGGCTTGCCGGCAACGGCGTTTTCGAGAATGCTGATCTGGCCGTTAATGTCGGATTCCGATTGAGCGCCGAGCTCCGGCACCTTCACACCGAGATCCTTGCCTGCCTGGCGAGCGCCGGCAAGAACGATCTGCCAGTAGAAGGATGTGGTATCCTTGACGATGATCGGGATGGTCACGTCGGCCGCGAAGGACTGCATGGGCATCGCCATGGCGATGACGGCAGCACCGGCGAGGCCGGCAAAGCTGCGGCGGGACAAAAGTGACTTGGCAATTTTCATCTGCTTCTCCTCTCAACGCGCTCTCTCTCCTGCACACCTGCCGCTGAACGCTTACGGCTGGTATCGCGACGCCTTGCGGCGTCACGCATCGCGCGGCGGAAAAGCCACCGACGCCAAAACAGGCTTTCCTCCTCTACGAAGCCATCTCTCCGACGGCTCGAAGCTCCAATCTGCTAGACCCGGACCGCCTCGTCTCCCAACGGCGGCGCCACGAGGGTCAACCCTTCGAACTCCGCATAGAAACTGTCGGGGAGCCGGGGCTCCACCAGCTGCATATTGCGGACAAGACTTTCCGGCTTCGCCGTGCCGATCAGCACCGAGGCCACGCAGGGACTGCGCAGCGGGAACTGAAGCGCAGGCTGGGCAAGCGGTACACCATGCTTGCGGGCGATCTCTTCCATAGCCCCAACCTTGGCCAGGATATCCGGCGTTGCCGGCAGATAATCGAAATGCGCGCCGGGCACGGGACCAGTCGCCAGAATGCCGGAGTTGAAGACACCGCCGACGACCAGCGATGTTCCTTTCTTCTCGCAAAGCGGCACCAGCTCGGCAACGGCCGAGCGGTCCAACAGCGTATAGCGACCGGCGAGCAGAATGCAGTCGATATCGGCCGCATGCATGACGTCCAGGCAGACCGGCACCTCATTGACCCCAAGGCCATAGGCCTTAATCGTGCCGGATGATTTCAGCTCCTCCAGAGCCTTTAACCCGGATCCCAGAAGCTGCCCCAGGTAACGTTCGTTGAGTGCCTTGCCGTGGGTATAGCCGCCGATATCGTGGACATAGAGAATATCGATGCGATTGAGACCGAGGCGTGCATAGCTGAACTCAACCGAGCGCATGATGCCGTCATAGGAATAATCGTAGTCGGCATCGAAAGGCAGGGGATCGACATAGCCGTAATTCGGCACCTTGTCGCTCGGCACCGGCCGCATGAGGCGACCGACTTTGGTCGACAGCACGTAACTGTCTTCCGGCTGATCGCGCAGGAAATCGCCGACATGGCGCTCGCCAAGGCCGAAGCCATACCAGGGTGCCACGTCGAAATAGCGGATGCCGCTATCCCAGGCCGCCTGCAAGGTCTTCATCGCCTGATCGCGAGGGCAGGCACGATAGAGGCCGCCCAGCGCCGCAGCGCCGAAGCTGATCTCCGTGACCTCAAGGCCCGTCCTGCCGATTGTTCTTCTCTGCATCACCTCTCCCTTGTGATGACGATCATTTCAATTTCGGTGGCGTTAACGGACGCTCTCGGCGTCCATCGCCATTGATTTTGTTTTTTATCTACAATAAACATTTTGGTGTCAACGAGGAAATCATAGGGACCGTCACGGGAGACGACGGAAACAGCGGTTTCGACATAACTCCTGCAATTGACTGCCATCGGAACATGGTTCAGACAGCGCCGCCAGCAAAGAGCGGTGACGATACGCGAGGGGGAAATGGCAAGGCAAAACACGCTCTTCAAGGAAGCCTACAATCGCTATGCAGCCCGCCTGAAGCTCGATACCGAACTGCCGAGCGAGCCTGAAATCGCAGCCGAGCTCGGCGTCAGCCGCAGCACGGCGCGGGCGATCCTGATGCGTCTCAGCGACGCCGGCATCATTCTCTGGAACAAGCGGCAGAAGGTTGTACTGCGCCAGCCGACCGAGGCCGATTTCTTTCCCAAGGAGGAAACCGATTCACTGCACGATATCATCGAGCGCAGCTTCATGGTGCGCATCATGTCCGATGAAGCCCAGCCCGGCATGCAGATCAACGAGCTGGAACTGGCGCGCGAAATCGGCACTGGCACGTCGGTCGTTCGTGAATTTCTCATCCGATTCAGCCGCTTCGGCCTGATCGAGAAACGGCCGAACAGCCACTGGATTCTCAAGGGCTTCACCAGCGAATTCGCGCTCGAACTTGCTGACGTGCGGGAAATGTTCGAGCTGCATTCCGCAGCCGAGTTCGGCCGCTTGCCTGCCAATCATCACGCCTGGGAGGATCTCAAGGCGATCGAGCAGGAACACCACGAGCTGCTCAAAGATTTCGACGCGCATTACCGCGATTTCTCGCGCCTCGACGAAAAATTTCACCTTCTCATCCATCGCGCCTCGAAGAATCGCTTCATCACCGAGTTCTACGACGTCATCGCCATCATTTTTCACTATCACTATCAGTGGAACAAGGCTTTCGCACGCGAGCGCAATGCCCGCGCCATAGTGGAGCATCTCGACTATATCGAAGCGCTGCAATCGCGCGACCAGCAGAGGATCGACGCTGCCTGCCGTCAGCATCTTGCTTCGGCACGACAGACGCTGCTGCAGTCGATCCCGCAGGTTCCGGGAGAAATTGCCGGCTCCGCCGCGTGACGACGGGAGCCGGCCGTTCGCTTATTTCGCCGTGAAGCTCAGGCTTTGGCTGGCAAAGCGCGGAGACGAGACTTCCAGCCTGATCGCACCGGCTTCTCCGATTGCCTGCAGCCAGAAACCTGTGGTCCCGCCCTGGAATGCCACCGTTTCCGGCCCGATAACCTTCGCCGGACCTTCGACCTTGATCGTGACGGCCTCATTGAGGAAAGGCAGACGCGAGCCGGCCTGATCGAGCGCACGCACGATGACGCGCACCGCATCGCGCTCGCCTGCGCGCAAGGTATCGGCATCGGCTTCGACCTGAAGCGACGCCGGCAGCGGATTGGCGACCATATGCTGCTCGACAACCTTTCTGCCGCCGATATAGCCGGTGAAATGCACGTCTTCCCATTCCATTCCCCATACGCCGAGCTCGTCCGGAGTGAAGGAACGGTGATCGAAGACGACGGGAGGATGCGGTAGGTGCGGGAAAGTCTCCCGGTCCGGGCCGAGACGCTTGGTCAGCGAGCCGTAACGCAGCTCGACCTCATCGCAATTGGTCAGAACGATCAACGGCAGCGCGCCGCCGATATTGCGCTCGCCGCGCGCCCAGATCGTCACCGGCTTCATGACGATCTCTTCGGCGGGCTCGCACTGGCTGGCATAGACATAAGCGGCGAATTTCGGCTCGCGGAACATGTCCATCACGCCGTGATAGCAGATGCGATCGCCCGAGCCGAAATCGCTATGGGTATTGTAGTCGAACATGCACCAGCCAATGGCGCCTGATATCGAGGGGTCGCCATAGGCGGCGTTCAGCACTTCCAGATGCCGGCGGACATGCTCGGCCTGGCGCTGCTCCTGATCGTAGATCTTCGTCGGATACATATGGCCGCCGAATTCGGTGATCAGATAGGGCACATCCTTGGAAAGGCCGGTATTTTCCTGCTGCGGCCTGAGCGGCGTGCGCGGCCGGTTGGCACCCGGCAACTCCTCGTTGCCGAGGATGAAATCATTCATGGTGTAGACGTCCTCGAGCATCTCGCTCTCGGTGATGTAACGCACGCCGCCGGTCTGACGTGTCGGATCGAGCTCGCGCGCCAAGCGGTTCGTCTCGGTGTAGAAATCATGCGAATCCTGGGACTCGTTGATGCGCACGCCCCAGATGACGATCGATGGGTGATTCCAGTCGCGTTCGATCATTCGGCGCACGTTGCGGATCGATTCCTGCTGCCATTCCTTATCGCCGATATGCTGCCAACCGGGGATTTCCTCGAAGACCAGCAGGCCGATGCGGTCGCAATGATCGAGGAACCACTTCGATTGCGGATAGTGCGAGGTGCGCACGATGTTGCATTTCAGGGTGCGCTTCATGATTTCAGCGTCGCGCTCCTGGGCAGAGCGGCCCATCGCATAGCCGACATAGGGAAAGGCCTGATGGCGGTTGAGCCCGCGCAGCTTCAGCTTCTTGCCGTTCAGCAGGAAGCCTTCCGCTGTGAAGCCTGCCGTGCGGAAGCCAAAGGCCGCGGCATGACGGTCCGCGCCGTGATCGCTCGCAAGCTCCACTTCGGCCGAATAAAGAACCGGATCGTCGAGTTCCCAAAGCGAAAGGCCGGAAAGCCCGGCAAAGCTGAGCTTCACGCTTTCACCGGATGTGTCAGCCTCACCGGAAGCGATGGTTGCTCCGTCCACAGAGCGTAGAGTAACGGTCACCGTCCCCTTAAAAGCGAGATTTTGCGGATTGGAGATGTCGCAGCGCACCGTCGCGGATTTGCGGTCGGAAAGGACATCGGCGGTTTCGATCTTGATATTGGCAACCGAGACCGGATCGGTCAGCTTCAACCAGACATCACGATAGATGCCGGCATAGGTCAGGTAATCGATCCGACCGCCGAAAGGCGGTATCTCCCGGTTCTCGCTGCCATCGATCTTGACCGTGATGAGGTTTTTGCCCTGACGCAGGCGGCCGGTCAGGCGCGCCTCGAAGGGCGTATAGCCATCTTTATGAGCAACAACCTCCTCGCCGTTCAGATAAACAACGGCGTCGGCCATGGCCGCATCAAAGATCAGCGATATCTCCCGCCCGGCGAATGTGTCGTCCCACTCCATTATTTTCTGATAGGTGAAGGCGCGCTGATAGGATTTCTCGTCGAAATAGTTGAAAGGCAGTTCGACGGCCGTATGCGGCAGAGTGACCTGCTGTCCGTCCTGCGGGCGGCCGACATCCCTGGGCGAAAATCCTTCGCGAAACGTCCAGGATTCGTTGAAGGCGACAACAGAACGCATATTCAATCCTATCGATTAAGCCCGTCGCGGCGGGGACGAACAGATGTTGCTGGGAAGTCAGGCGCGCGGCGAGGCAGGCGGGACGCCGCGGGGCAATATCTATACAGGCTCGCCGCCGTTGTGCAATGCGACCGGTTGGCGGATTTCCATTTTCAAGACAAGCAAGCGATGGCAAGAATGCCGACCTATCACGGATCTATCGGCTCCGTGCATTCTTCGTCTCCTCGACCGGACTGCGCACCGCGGCATACATGCCCGTCGTGCGGAACTCCGTCGGATTGATGCCGTAGATGCGGCGAAACACCTTGGAGAAATAATTGGCATCGTCGAAGCCCGACATGATCGCGACTTCCTTGACCGGGATGAAGGCGGCCTTCGTCAGCAGCTTCGCCGCGCGCTGCATGCGCTGCTGCAAAACGAATTCCGCCGGCGGCACGCCTTCGCTCTCGGCGAAGACGCGCGAAAAATGCGCGCGGCTGAGGCCGCCCACCTTCGCCAGCTCTTCGACTGGCAGCGGCTTGTCGAGATTGGCATTGATGTAGTCGATGACGATCTGCATGACAGAGCGGTCGGCGGCAAAGGCATGCGAGCCGAAGACGTCGTCATAGAGCGCCATGGCCGCCTCATAGGCGATGGCCGAAGCCGAAGCCGGCGTCGTGGCGCCCTTTACGAGCCGAAGGCTGCAATCGGCAAGATGATCGATGGTCGCCTGCTGTAGCTTCAACACCGGACCGGCTGCGGCGAGAATCAGGCGATGGATGCGCAACGCTTCCTCGCCGTTCATGGAAATCCAGAAATATTCCCAACGCTCCCCCTTCTCCAGCCAATAGCGGTGATTATGCGGTACGAGAACGAGCAGTGTGTCGCCGGCATTGACGCGATAATTGCGGCTTTCATAACGCATGCGCCCCGTGCCGCTGATCGTGTGCTGCAGCACGGTGAACGGTGTCAGGCCGCGCCGCCGTCCATCCCAATCATAGGGTTCATCATAGCGCACTTCATATCCCGCACTGGTTGGCATGGCGTGCAATCGGTGGCGTCCACGCGGCAGTGAAACCGTCCGCATGACCTGTCCGTTATCGATCAATTCCTGCAGCACAAAATTACCCTCAAAAGCATAATAGTTCTCTGTTCGCCTCGGCGATTATAGGCATAATCCCGCCAGAAAACAGCGCATGCTCGCCGGCGAGGAACGGCGATCGGAGGAAAAATCTCGATTTCGGCCCGTTCCGCAACCGATGCGACAATGGACAAAAACGCTGTCGATTTCCCCTGCCGCTGCTTGTTCGATCGACTTGAAGGTGAGGATCATGAGTTTCAAAATCGCTATTATCGGCGCCGGCAGCGTCGGCTTCACGAAAAAGCTGTTCACCGACATTCTCTGCGTCCCGGAATTCCGCGATGTCGAGTTCGCGCTGACGGATCTGAGTGAGCACAATCTGACGATGATCAAGGCGATCCTCGACCGGATCGTTGAATCCAACAGGCTGCCGACGCGCGTCACCGCCACCACGGATCGCCGCAAGGCGCTGGAAGGCGCACGCTATGTCATCAGCTGCGTGCGGGTCGGCGGCTTGGAGGCTTACGCCGAAGATATCCGTATTCCGCTGAAATACGGTATCGATCAGTGCGTCGGCGACACGATCTGCGCCGGCGGCATTCTTTACGGCCAGCGCAACATCCCGGTCATCCTTGATTTCTGCAAGGATATCCGCGAGGTCGCCGAGAGCGGCGCCAAATTCTTGAACTATGCCAACCCGATGGCGATGAACACCTGGGCGGCGATCGAATACGGCAAGGTCGATACGATCGGCCTTTGCCACGGCGTCCAGCATGGCGCCGAACAGATCGCCGAGGTGCTCGGCGCCAAGGACAAGCGCGAGCTCGACTATATCTGCTCGGGCATCAACCACCAGACCTGGTTCGTCGACCTGCGCCTCAACGGCCGCAAGATCGGCAAGGACGAGCTGATCGCCGCCTTCGAGGCGCATCCGGTCTATTCACAGCAGGAAAAGCTGCGTATCGATGTGCTGAAGCGTTTCGGCGTCTATTCGACGGAGAGCAACGGACACCTGTCGGAATACCTGCCGTGGTATCGCAAGCGCCCCGACGAGATCAACAAATGGATCGACATGTCGGACTGGATCCATGGCGAGACCGGCGGCTATCTGCGTCACTCCACCGAAACGCGCAACTGGTTCGAGACGGAATTCCAGCAGATCCTCGACAGCGCCTCGCAGCCGATCGACCCGACACGGCGCTCCAACGAGCATGCCAGCCATATTCTCGAAGCGCTGGAAACCAATCGCGTCTATCGCGGCCATTTCAACGTCAAGAACAATGGCGTCATCACCAACCTGCCAAGCGACGCCATCATCGAGTCGCCCGGCTTCGTCGATCGCTTCGGCATCAACATGGTGGCGGGCATCACCCTGCCCGAGGCGTGCGCTGCCACCTGCATTTCTTCGATCAACGTTCAGCGCATGTCGGTCCATGCCGCCATCGGCGGCGACATCGATCTCTTGAAACTCGCCGTATTGCACGACCCGCTGGTGGGCGCCGTCGCCACACCGGAGGAGGTTTGGCAGATGGTCGACGAAATGGTCGTCGCGGAAGCGCGCTGGCTGCCGCAATATGCGCATGCCGTGGATGAGGCGAAGGAGCGCCTGTCGCGCGGCAAGGTCAAGACACGCGACTGGAAGGGCGCGGCGAGCCGCAACGTTCGCTCGATCGAGGAGTTGCGCGCAGAGAAAGCAGCCTTGAAACAGGCTGGCTGACGAACAGGCAGGCCGGGAGGTGAAGGTTGAGGCGGGATCTTAAGGGGATGTCCCGCTTCAACCAGCCATCTTTCGTTTCAAAGGAGGAAAGCGAGGTCTCGAACGGAACGCTCGCGATTTAGGGAGAGAGAAAAGATGAGACATTTTCGACCGATCGGCCTTCTGGCTGCGTTGACGATTGCCACATCCGCAATCGCGATCAGCGCCCATGCGGCCGAACCGACTGTGCCACCCGTTCCACCGGTCTTCCCGGCGGAAGGAAAGATCAAATATGTCGAGCGCAACTCCATTCTGGAGTTCAAGGCGCTGCCGGAATATCACGAGCCTGCCTGGGTGACGGAGAAGTTCGTCAAGACCGGCAAACTGCCGCCCGTCAAGGATCGTCTGCCGAAAGAGCCGCTCGTGTTCAAAACCGGCAACATGCCCGACGGCATCGGTGTCTATGGCGACACGCTGCGTCATGTCATCGGCGGCCGGCCGGAGGGCTGGAACTACGGCGCCGGCCAGACGCAGGGCTGGGGCGGCATCGACATCGGCCTTTCGGAGTGCCTGACGCGCACGGCTCCCCTGTTTCAGGTCGAGGCGAAGGATACCGAACCACTACCGAACCTCGCCAAGAGCTGGGAATGGTCCCCCGATGGCCATAAGCTCACCATGCACCTCATCGAGGGCGCGAAATGGTCCGATGGCGCGCCCTTCAACGCCGACGACATCATGTTCTACTGGGATGACGAGGTCATCGATCCGAATGTCTCGCCGCTTGGCGGCGGCGCATCGCCGGAAGCGTTCGGCGAGGGAACGACGCTGAAGAAAATCGACGATTACACGATCGAGTGGACCTTCAAGGATGCCTTCCCGAAACAGTATCTCTACACGATGGCCTACCCCAGCTTCTGCCCGGGCCCATCACATATCCTCAAGCCGCAGCACCCGAAATATTCCAAGAATACCTACGACCAGTTCAAGAACGCCTTCCCGCCGGAATATATGAACATGCCGGTCATGGGTGGCTGGGTGCCGGTCGAATATCGTTCCGACGACATCATCGTCATGCGCCGCAATCCCTATTACTGGAAGGTCGACGAAAAGGGCAATCAGCTGCCTTACCTCAACGAGTTGCACTACAAGCTCTCGACCTGGGCAGACCGCGACGTGCAGGCGGTTGCCGGCTCCGGCGATCTGTCGAACCTCGAGCAGCCGGAAAACTTCGTCGCCTCTCTGAAGCGCGCCGCACAGCCGGATGCTCCGGCCCGTCTCGCCTTCGGTCCCCGCCTCATCGGCTATAACCTGCAGATGAATTTCTCCGCCAATGGCTGGGGCAATCCGGACGCGCGTGCACAGGCGGTACGTGACTTGAACCGCAACGAGGATTTCCGCAAGGCCGTCACCATGGCGCTCGATCGCAAAGCGCTCGGGGAGTCGCTGGTCAAGGGACCGTTCACGGCGATCTATCCGGGTGGCCTATCCTCCGGCAGCAGCTTCTATGATCGCAATTCCACCGTCTATTACCCGTTCGATCTCGCTGCTGCGAAGGCCGAGCTGGCAAAGGCCGGACTGAAGGATACTGATGGCGACGGTATCGTCAACTTCCCAGCCGGCGTCAACGGCGGCAAGGATGTGGAGATCACCCTGCTGGTCAGCAGCGACTACACCACCGACAAGAGCCTTGCCGAGGGCGTCGTCAGCCAGATGGAAAAGCTCGGGCTACGCGTCATCATCAATGCGCTGGTCGGTCCTAAGCGCGACGATGCCAACTACAGCGGCCGCTTCGACTGGATGGTGCGTCGCAACACCACGGAGCTTGCCTCGGTCGTGCAGAACACCGAGCAGCTGGCACCGGTCGGCCCGCGCACAAGCTGGAACCACCGCGCCCCGGAAAGCGGACAGCTGGATCTGATGCCCTTCGAAAAGGACATGGTCGATGTCGTCAACAAGTTCATCACGTCGAAGGACAATGACGAACGCGTGGCGTTGATGAAGCAGTTCCAGAAGATCTCGACGGAGCATCTCTACAATATCGGCCTGACCGAATATCCGGGAGCTCTCATCATCAACAAGCGCTTCTCCAACGTTCCTCCGGGCACACCGATCTTCCTGTTCAACTGGGCTGAAGATTCCATCATCCGTGAACGCCTCTGGGTAGCGGCAGACAAACAGGGCAAATACGAGCTGTTCCCCGAGGAACTGCCGGGCGCCCCGGGCGGCGCCGGCCCGATCAAATAAGGTTCCAAACGACCCCATGGCAGCCGGCATGACGCCGGCTGTCGTGGAAATCCGAAGCATTCCAGCGATCAGCATCGCCGGACAAACATGAACCGCTGGCGCATATCGTCCTCACCGGATCGCGATTGTCGACAGCATCAAGAGAAGCGAACCGTCCGATGTTACGATTCCTGCTCGTTCGCATAGCGTCCGCCGTTCCCGTGCTCCTGATCCTGAGCGTGGTGACCTTCGCCATCATCCAAGCCCCGCCGGGCGATTATGCCGATTACATCCGCTCGCAACTGATAAACCAGGGCGGTGCGTCCTTCGAGCAGGCCGATGCCCAGGCGCAGGCCTATCGCAAGGAACATGGCTTGGACAAGCCGATGATCGTCCAGTATTTCAACTGGATCGGCGGCATCGTCACCAGGGGCGATTTCGGCTACAGCATGGTCTACAACAAGCCGGTGGCCGATGTCGTCGGCGAGCGCCTGCCGCGCACCCTGGCCTTGGCGCTGGTGTGCCACATCCTGGCATCGATTCTCGGCATCGGCTTCGGCATATGGGCGGCGACGCGGCAATATAGCTGGATCGACAATCTGCTTGCCGGCATCTCCTTCCTCGGCATGACGGTGCCGCGCTTCCTGATGGCGCTGATCATCGTCTATCTCCTCGTCTTCCAGCTCAACGTCTCGGAGATCGGCAGCTTCTTCTCGCCGCAATATGGCGGCGCGCCCTGGTCCTGGGCCAAATTCGTCGATCTCGTCAAGCATGTCTGGCCGGTCGTCGCGATCGCCACCTTCGGCGGCCTCGCCTACAATATGCGCATCATGCGCGGCAACCTGCTCGATACGCTGAATGCCCAATATGTCGAGACGGCGCGCGCCAAAGGCCTTTCCGGCGGCGCCGTCGTCATGCGCCATGCCGTACCGAATGCGCTGCATCCTCTGATCATGTATCAGGGCGTGGTTCTGCCCTATATGCTGACCGGCGAGATCGAGACCGCGATCATCTTCACGCTGCCGACGGTCGGGCCGGCGATCGTCGGCTCGATGGCGGTCGGCGACGTCTACGTGACCGCAACCTTCATGATGGTGCTTTCGGCAACCCTCATCGTCGGCAACATCATCGCCGACGTGTTGCTTGCCCTGCTCGATCCACGTGTGCGCCAACAGGGAGGGATCCACTGATGCTGGCCTTCAGCAACGCCCCGCCGCCGCCCGAAGAGAAGATCAAGCAGAAGAGCGGCAACGAGAGCTACATCGCGCTGGTCTGGCGTCGCCTGAAGCGCTCCTGGACCGGCATGGGCGGCCTTACCCTCGTCGTCCTGCTCCTGCTGATGGCGATCTTCGCCGAATTCATCGCACCGCTCGACCCGAAGGCGACCGATACCGGCTTCGCGCCGCCGCAGGTCATCAGCTTTCACGACAAGGATGGCAACTTCGTCCTCCAGCCTCGGGTCTACGCGCTTGCCGAGACCAGCGATCTCGATCCGGTCACATTCCAGCCGATCGTCGGACCGGATTACGATCACCCTCGCCTGCTTGGTCTCTTCGTCAAGGGCGACCCCTACCATCTCTTCGGCCTTATCCCCGGTGACCGGCATCTCTTCGGCGCCACCGATGGCGGCCCCGTCCATTTCCTCGGCACGGACAAATTCGGCCGGGATGTGCTGTCCCGCGCCATTTACGGTTCGCGCATCTCCTTGATGATCGCCTTGACGGTGGTTGCCATCGTCACCGTCGTCGGCACTGCTGTCGGCATGATATCCGGCTATTTCGGCGGCACGCTCGATGCCTGGATCCAGCGTTTCGTCGAAGTGGTACTGGCTTTCCCGCAGCTGCCGCTCTACCTGGCACTGACCTCGCTGATCCCAGTGACGGCTCCGACCAACGTCTTCCTCGCCTTCGTCATCATCGTCATGTCGGCGCTCGGCTGGGCGCAGATGTCGCGCGAGGTGCGCGGCAAGACGCTGGCTCTGGCGCGCATCGATTATGTCCGGGCGGCCATGGCGGTCGGCGCGACCGATCGGCGCATCATCCTGCAGCATATTTTCCCGAACGTCATGAGCCACGTGATCGTGACCGTGACGCTCGCGATCCCGAGTGTCGTGCTGCTGGAATCCTTCCTCGGCTTCCTCGGCTTTGCCGTCAAACCGCCGCTGATCTCCTGGGGTCTGATGCTGCAGGATACGTCGACCTATTCGGTCATCGGCTCCTATCCCTGGATCCTCACGCCCGTCGCTTTCGTTCTCGTTACCGTCTTCGCCTTCAATGCCCTTGGCGACGGCCTGCGCGACGCGATCGATCCCTATTGAGAGGAGAATGGATATGGCTCTTGCACTCGTCAATTCCTTCGCTCCCGACACGCGGCTCGATGCCGCGAACAAGACAGCCGCGCCCGTCATCGACGCCCGCAACATTGCCGTCAAGTTCAAGGTCGAGGACGGCATGGTCGATGCTGTCAAGGACATCACCTTCCAGCTTTATCGCGGCGAGACCATCGCCATCGTCGGCGAATCCGGCTCGGGAAAATCGGTGACCGCCCGCACCCTCATGGGCCTGCTGACCAAGCGCGCCGTCGTCTCCGACAAGTCCGCCGTGCATTATGATGGCAAGAACGTGCTGAAATTCTCCGAGCGTGCGCGCCGGCAACTGCGCGGCGACCGCATCTCGATGATCTTCCAGGAGCCGATGAGCTCACTCAATCCGATCTACACCATCGGCAGCCAGATCGTCGAAGCGATACGAGTCCACCGCAAGGTCAGCCGCCGCGACGCCGAGAAGCGGGCACTCGATCTCCTGAAGCAGGTGCAGATCCCCGATCCGGAAGCGCGGCTGAAGCAATATCCGCACCAACTCTCGGGTGGGCAGCGCCAGCGCGTGATGATCGCCATGGCGCTCGCCAACGACCCGGACGTACTGATTGCCGACGAACCGACGACGGCGCTCGACGTCACCGTGCAGGCGCAGATTCTGAACCTCATCCGCAACCTGCAGAAGCAGCTCGGCATGGCCGTGATCCTGATCACCCACGACCTGACGGTCGTGCGCCAGTTCTCCGACTATGTCTATGTGATGCAGCATGGCGAAATGCGCGAGCACAATACGACGGAGGCACTCTTTGCGCGCCCGCAGCATCCCTATACACAGCACCTGCTGACTTCGGAGCCGCGCGGACAGGCAAAGCCGCTGCCGCCGAACTGCGACACGATTCTCGAAGGCAAGGCCGTCAAGGTGGCGTTCATGCTGCGGCACGGCAGCTTCTTCAAGCCCGACATGCGCGAACTCGTCGCCGTCGACAGCCTCAATATCGAGCTGCGCCGCCACGAGACGCTCGGCCTTGTCGGCGAATCCGGCTCGGGCAAGACCACCTTCGGCCAGGCGCTGCTGCGGCTGATCGATGCCGATGGCGGCGAGATTTTCTTCGACAGGCAGCCGATCCATGGCCGGTCTCGCGCCGAGATGCGGCCTTTACGCTCGCGCATGCAGATCGTCTTTCAGGATCCTTTCTCGTCACTCAATCCACGCATGACCATCGGCCAGATCATTTGCGAGGGGCTGGTGGTCAACAATCTCGGCGCCAACAAGGCCGAGCGCCTGGAGCGCGTTAAGGAAGCGCTCGTCAGCGCCGGCATGCCGGCCAACATTCTCTCGCGCTTCCCGCATGAATTTTCCGGCGGCCAGCGCCAGCGCATCGCAATTGCCCGCGCCATCGCGCTCGAGCCGGAATTCATCCTTCTCGACGAGCCGACCTCGGCGCTCGACCTTTCCGTTCAGGCCCAGATCATCGACCTCCTGCGAAAGCTGCAGGATGAGAAAGGTCTGAGCTATCTCTTCATTTCCCACGACCTCAAGGTCGTCCGCGCCCTTTGCCACCGCGTCATTGTCATGCAGCACGGCAAGATCATGGAGGAAGGGCCGGTCGAACAGGTTCTATCGCATCCCAAGACGGCTTACACCGAACGCCTTGTCAGAGCGGCGTTCGAGGTGGCTTCATAGCATTCAGGAGATTTTGACATGACAGGCACTCCCAAGATCACATTCATCGGAGCCGGTTCGACCGTCTTCATGAAGAATATCATCGGCGACGTCTTGCAGCGCCCTGCCCTGGCTGGCGCCAGAATCGCGTTGATGGACATCAATCCGCAGCGGCTGGACGAAAGCGCCATCGTTGCCCGCAAGCTTGCCTCGACACTTGGCGCTCCGGCCACTGTCGAGACCTTCACCGACCAGCGCAAGGCGCTCGACGGCGCGCACTTCGTGGTCGTCGCCTTCCAGATCGGCGGCTACGAGCCCTGCACCGTTACCGATTTCGAGGTGCCGAAGAAGTATGGCCTGCGCCAGACGATCGCCGACACGCTCGGCGTCGGCGGCATCATGCGCGGTCTGCGCACCGTTCCGCATCTCTGGAAGATCTGCGAGGACATGCTCGCCGTCTGCCCGAATGCGATCATGCTGCAATATGTCAACCCCATGGCGATCAACACCTGGGCGATCGGCGAGAAGTACCCTAATATCAAGCAGGTCGGCCTTTGCCATTCCGTGCAGGGCACGGCCATGGAACTGGCCCACGATCTCGATATTCCCTATGACGAGATCCGGTATCGTTCCGCCGGCATCAACCACATGGCCTTCTATCTCGAATTCGAGCATCGTCAGCCGGATGGTTCTTATCGCAATCTCTATCCCGATCTCGTCCGCGCCTATCGCGAAGGACGCGCGCCGAAGCCTGGTTGGAACCCCCGCTGCCCGAACAAGGTGCGCTACGAGATGCTGACCCGTCTCGGCTATTTCGTCACCGAAAGCTCCGAGCACTTCGCCGAATATACGCCCTATTTCATCAAGGAAGGCCGCGAGGACCTGATCGAGAAGTTCGGCATCCCGCTCGACGAATATCCGAAGCGCTGCATCGAGCAGGTGGCGCGCTGGCAGAGCCAGGCGGAGGAATATCGCACGGCGGAAAAGATAGAGGTCAAGCAATCGAAGGAATATGCCTCGTCGATCATCAATTCGGTCTGGACCGGCGAACCTTCGGTCATCTACGGCAATGTCCGCAACAATGGCTGCATCACCTCGCTGCCGTTCAATTGCGCGGCGGAAGTCGCCTGCCTGGTCGACGCCTCCGGCATCCAACCGACCCATGTCGGCGACCTGCCGCCGCAGCTGACGGCCCTGATCCGCACCAACATCAATGTGCAGGAGCTGACGGTCAAAGCCTTGATGACTGAAAATCGCGAGCACATCTATCACGCTGCGATGATGGATCCGCACACGGCAGCCGAGCTCGGTCTCGACCAGATCTGGTCGCTGGTCGACGAGCTGCTGACAGCCCACGGCGACTGGCTGCCGGAATGGGCGCGCGGCAATCGCAAGGTTCAGGCCGCCTGAAGCCTCTCTCTCCCGGCTTGCGGCCCAAAGGCCCCGCGGCGCTGCTGCGGGGCCTTACGTCTTTAACCGAATTGAAGAAAGTGAAAATCCAAAACGTGGGCGAATACCGCATCGATAACGGATGGCAAAGCACATTTGCCTGGGTTAGAAAACACACGCAGTTTGGAGGAGACGAACGACATGACGAGCTCAGACACATTCACCACCGGAACATTCGTCGGCCGCATCTGGCGCCCGGATGTGGAAGGCCCTGCCCTCGTCACCGTTCGGGACGGCACACTATACGACATCACCTCGAAGGACGCGCCGACCATGCGCGACCTTCTGGAAAAAGATGATCCGGTGGCTTTCATTCGTGCACAGAAAGGCGAAGCCATCGCCAAACTCGACGATCTGCTTACCGCCAAGGCCAACCACTTGGTCATCCATCTTCTCGCGCCCATCGATCTGCAGGCGATCAAGGCCTGCGGCGTCACTTTCGCCCGCTCGATGCTGGAGCGCGTCATCGAGGAGCGTGCCGCCGGAAATCCGGATCTTGCCGAAGCGATCCGCGGCAAGGTGACCGCGCTGATCGGCGACAGCCTGCGCAACTTGAAAGCCGGTTCACCGGAAGCCGCCAAGGTCAAGGCCGCACTGATCGAGGAGGGTGTGTGGTCGCAATATCTCGAAGTCGGCATCGGACCGGATGCCGAAGTCTTTTCCAAATCGCAGGTCATGTCCTCCGTCGGGCAAGGCGCGGATGTCGGCCTGCATCCGATCTCCAAATGGAACAATCCAGAGCCGGAAATCGTGCTCGCCGTCGACAGCCAGGGCCGAGTCAAGGGCGCCACCCTCGGCAACGACGTCAACCTGCGCGATGTCGAGGGCCGGTCCGCGCTATTGCTCGGCAAGGCGAAGGACAACAACGCCTCTTGTTCGATCGGCCCCTTCATCCGCCTGTTCGACGAAACCTACGGCCTGGACGACGTGCGCTATGCCGATCTCGACCTGAAGGTCGAAGGCGAGGACGGCTATGTGCTGCATGGGCGCTCCTCGATGAAGGAAATCAGCCGCGATCCGCTGGATCTCGTCTCCCAGACCATCGGTCGCCATCACCAATATCCCGACGGCTTCGTGCTGTTCATGGGAACGCTATTTGCTCCCGTCGAGGATCGCGACACGCCCGGCCAAGGCTTCACCCACAAGGTCGGCGACATCGTTACCATCTCCAACGACAAGCTTGGAGCGCTGCGTAACCGCGTGCTGCTGTCGACCGAATGCGCGCCATGGACGTTCGGAACTTCGCATCTGATGCGCAACCTCGCCAGGCGAGGATTGATCTGAGACCTTGAAAAAGGACGGGAGTTGGCTGTCCGCTTGGAAGACGGCATGGACGAGACGGGGCAAGAGAGTGCGGTTTCATGAGAACCGCGATGTCCGTTCTCAATGGGAATCGAACCGACGGCCCGTCATCTTGATTTCTCAGGGCAACAGATTTGTCGAACCAAAGAGCCGGAGAAAGTCGCTCAAAATCAGTCTAAACACCCCAGCATTTTTCCATGCAGCAATCTCGCCATTGTAATAACAACCAATGCTATTTTATTTTAGCAATGCAATCTGCGCTCGACTGTGTCCTCACGCCAGATCTTCTTACCGCATATTGAGTGGCGATACCCAAGACACCTTTAAACACTCACCATCTAAACTCGTTGCTGCGCGATTTCTTGATTACGACGTCGTATTCGTGATACGTTAGATGTTCTTTCGCACCGGTGAGGTCGTCTTGTTGGACGAGGTTTGCGATGAGGGTCGTCAGCGGATTTATGGCATGCCTTTTACTCTGGACGCCGCTCGTCTATGCAGACCCACTGCATGACGCCGCCCAGACCGGCGATCGAGAGCGCGTCGCGCAATTGATCGCGGCCGGCATCGATATCGGCGTCCCGAACGAGTCCGGTGAACCGCCCCTGCTCATTGCTGCGCTCGCCGGGCATAAGGATATAGTCGCGCTATTGCTGGAAAACGGTGCCGATATCGAATGCCGTAACAAAGGCGGCCTTACCGCGCTGCATGCCGCCGCCTACGGCGGACATCTCGACGTGGTCGAGCTGCTGGTGTCGAAAGGTGCGAAAGTTAATGACGACCAGAACTTCTACCACATGTCACCGCTGCATGCTGCTGCCGAGGAAGGGCAAGCCGATGTGGTAGCCTTCTTGGTGGCGCACAAGGCCGACCTGGAAGCGAAAGAGCGTAACGGCTACACGCCGTTGACCCAGGCCGGATGGCGGTCCCACTGGGATACCGTTGGACTGCTACTGAAGGCTGGAGCGGTCTGCCAAAAGGCTGATCTCGTTGGCGACTGGCTCTTTGCCGAATGCACCAAGCGCCAATAGCACCACTTCAACTGCCCGAAAAGGGAGGACCGATACATGTCTCGCAAACAGGCAGGACCCGCCGCACTGATCTTCGCAGGCTTGGCAATCGCCATTGCCGCGCCGGTCTGCGCCGAGGAGCCGGTCAACACCGGCTATTTCGGTGATGTCGCGATCAAGGGATACGATACGGTGGCATATTTCAGTGAAAACAGGGCCGTACAGGGATCCTCGGCCTATTCGCATCGCTGGCTGGGTGCCGAGTGGCATTTCGCCAGCGCCAAGAATCGTGACCTGTTCATCGCCGATCCCGGAAAATACGCACCGCAATACGGCGGCTATTGCGCAGACGGCGTTTCCTTCGGCACGGTGACCACCAATATCGACCCTAATGCCTGGCGCATCATCGATGGCAAGCTGTACCTGAGCTACGATCCTGGTGCCGCCGACGGCTTCGAGAAAAAGCCGACAAAGGTCATCGACTCCAAGAAACATTGGTCGGAAGTTCAGAACACGTTGATTTCCGAAAAAATGCAAAAGGACTGGCAGCACACGCCGGCAGACTGATTTCATGGTGCCGGTGAAAAGAACATCAGTGCCTGAGGGGTCACGTGGACGTATTGGGCGTCGGGCTGTCCGGCATCCCTGTTCCTATAGACCTGCCCGCAGACCATGCGGTCCAGGAAATAGCCACTAAACCTCTCGCACAGCCTATTTCCCTTCACGTCGA
Source organism: Martinezella tropici (assembly GCF_003287875.1). Lineage (GTDB taxonomy): Bacteria > Pseudomonadota > Alphaproteobacteria > Rhizobiales > Rhizobiaceae > Rhizobium > Rhizobium tropici_C. The sequence goes on along the minus strand of NZ_QMKK01000054.1, from coordinate 110,084 downwards.
CCGTGCCGGTAATATTGGTATTGGCGCTCCTGTAGGCGGTGTTGCCTGCCTTATCAAAATACTGGACGAAGGTCGTTCCATTCTTGTGTTTTCCAGCCCAGGTCTTTCCGTCGATTAGATCGCGCAGCGCCTTCTCGTCGAGCCGATCGGCATCGCTCCCGACAAATCCGAAAGGCCATGCCGGAATACCTGCGGCCTTCAGCCCGGCGAGGTGATGCTCCAGTTCCGGTGGACGCCAGTAGTCGTAGAGATACCCGTAATAGGCGAGATTGCTTTCCGGGAAGAGTTCCAGAAGCTTGGCCTTCTCCGCCGCGCTTCGCACCCGGTCGCCATCAAAGCCATAAGCCGCTGTCAGATATTCGCGCGCCGGTTCGGCGTTCGGCAACGCGTCGCGCGCCGCTTCTATAAGAGGGATGGCACGATTATTGTCTCGCACCGTGTAGAGAACGATGCCCGCCAGCAGCTGGAAGCTCGGCGATGGCGCCGGATCAAGCCTGAGCGCCCTGTCGATTTCGGCAACCGCCTCGTAATGGCTTCCCGTTTGGGACAGGATCAACGCCAGGTTACCTGCAGCTTCAGCGCTGTTCGGCTGGGCCGCCACGGCCCGGTTTGCCGACTCCCGGGCTTCGACTTCCCTCCCATCGACCAGTTGCAACAGGGCGAGCACGGTATGGGCCCGCGCATTGTTCGGGTCAAGCTTCAGCGCCTGTCCCGCCGCATCATAGGCGATCTTGCGCGCCACCGCCGCCGACCAGAGAAAATTGTAATCGTTGCGCCAAACATCGACTGCGACGCGCGCGATCCCGGAGTGCGCGTCGGCAAAATTCGGATCGAGGTCGATCGCCTTCTGGTAATAGGAAAGCGTCCGGCGATAGGTCTCCACATCGCTGTAGAGCAGCCCTTCGTGCTCTGCGCGCATGTAATAGTCGTAGGCTTCGAGGTTATCGCTCGGGATCTTCTCAATCTGCGTGCGCTCGCCTTCGTTGAGCTCCACCTTCAGCGCCGAGATGATCTTGCCGGTCACATCGTCTTGAATTGCAAAGAGATCGGCATATTGCCGGTCGTAGCGTTCCCCCCACATGGAGAGTCCCGTCAGAGCGTCGATCAATTTCACATTGATCCGCAACTGCAGCCCCGCCCGCTGCAGCGTGCCTTCGAGCAGGTAATGCACGCCGAGTTCCGCCGCCACGTCCTTAGTCTTGCTCGTATCGCCCTTCAACGCAAAGACCGAATGCCTCGCAATGACAAAAAGCCCCGACACTTTGGAAAGTTCGGTAATCAGATCGTCCGTCAGCCCTTCGGCCAGGTGATCTTGCTCCGAATCGCCGCTGACATTGATGAAAGGAAGGACGGCGACCGACGGCTTGTCTGGCAGAGGATAGGCGAAGCGGCGGACGAACGCCGGCGTCTCACCAATGTCCAGCCTGTACCAGAGATAAGCGCCACCGCCGACAATCAGAGACAGTGCGATAGCCAGGACCGCGCCGCGGCGCACACGCTTGGGCAATTGCGGAAACCGGCGGGCCGCGGCCGGATCGAAAGCGACTCTGTAGACCCGGATCGGCTCGGCAATGCTCTTGACTTTCTGCCGCCCGAGCGAAATGAAGCCGACATCGATCTTCGTCTTCACCTGATCATAGGTCGTGCCGGAGATTGCGATACCGCCAGGTTCGGCCAGCGTCTGCATGCGATCGGCAATGTTGACTCCATCGCCGTGAATATCCTCGTCCTCGACGATGATGTCGCCGAGATTAACCCCGATGCGGAACCGCAGCGTCATGGCGCCGTCGGTGGCCGAATTCCGCTTCGCCTTCTCCCGCTGAATGGCGATCGCGCATTGCAAGGCGTCGACGACACTATGAAATTCTACGAGCAGCCCGTCGCCCATCGTCTTGACCAGCCGGCCGTGATGTTCGGCTATTCTGGGTTCGATGACATCATCCAGATCTGCCTTGAAGTTGCGGCGCGTCGCTTCCTCGTCGATCTGGCTCAGGCGGCTGTAGCCTGCGACGTCAGCGATCAGAATTGCTGCAAGACGGCGCTCCATGCCCCTCCCCGCCGACCGCGATGGCCCCTGCGGCGTATCTTACCCCAGGTCGACTGGCGAAGCCATTGCGCGAGGGCCATCCCGCATGGGAGACGTCTGTGGTTTTGCTCTTGAGGGATCCGAAGTTGATACCTGCGCCACCATTTACGACCGCTTCGATATGTTGACCCCGAAGCTCTGACGACGTTGAAGCATTCTCAGACTCGATAGACCTGTACGCCCGGGACGAATCGGAAATTCCGGCAGGAGGTTTTTAACCACGCCCCTTAATCGCACTTACACAATCACGTGATAATTCATGTGATGCAGCGCCTTGCGGACATGATGTCTCCTGCAGTCCCCTCTGACATGGTCTTTCCAATTCACATCTCGGACTTCTCATGTCGCTTCATCTCGCGGCTGGGCATGTGCGCGCTCAGACCTCTTCCGTATTTGCCGTAACTGCCTGCTTTCTTGCTGTTGCTCTCTTGCTGACAAGCCTGGTGGCGCATGTTGTTGCCACGATGACGCGCTCGATGAACGATATCGACGATGCCCGGGCGGGCCGCGCGGCCGAGGCCGGAATTGCAGCGCTGGTGTCGCGTCTAGGCGCCACCATCAGAGATAACGCCGTATGGGACGATGCCTACAACGCCATCGGCACCGCGACGGCCGCTGACTGGGCCTATGCAAACTGGGGAAAGGTCAGCGCGAACTATCCGCTATATGATGGCGCGATCGTGATCGGACCGGATGACGCAACACTTTCCGCCTACATCAAGGGCAAACCGGTCCAGCCCCGGGATCTTTTCGGCCACCCGTTCGACCGCCAAATCGTGGCCGCCGCCGGCCCGGGCCAGGATCCGATCGTGAATTTCATGAAGACGGAGAACGGCATTACTCTCGTCGCGTCACAGGCCATCCAACCGTACACGCCCGCCGCCGTGCTTCCGAAGCTAAGTGTGCTGAGCTTCACCAAGGACCTGACGCCTGAGATCCTGGACACGCTATCGGACGAACACGAACTCGAAGGATTGCACCTCACGCTCGCGCCCGAACAAGGCCTCCTCAACTGGCCAATCAAGGATATGAATGGCGCCCCGATCGCTTATCTCGCCTGGCCCGGCAAAGCGCCGGGAACCGCGGCGCTGTCCAAGGTTTCCCCTTATATCGCGACGGCCGTCGTCATTCTTGTCCTCTTCCTCGGCGGCGTTCTTTTGGCCGGCACGTCCGAAGCGCGGCGTCTGCGTCAGCTCGCGCAGACTGCCCACTTTGAAGCCAGTCATGATAGTCTGAGCGGCTTACTCAACAGACATGGGCTTCTGAACGCGCTGGATAGCATGAACGCATCGGCCGCAGCACCGCTGTCGCTCTACCTGATCGATCTCGATGGCTTCAAAGCGGTCAATGATGCCTGGGGGCATGCCGTCGGGGATGATCTGATCCGCATGATCGCGCAGGCGCTACCGACGTGCCATTCCGAAATTCTCGCCGCTGCAAGGCTTGGCGGCGATGAATTCGCGTTGGTGCAGGTCGGGCATGCCACATGCGGTGAGGTCGAGAAATCCATCCTCGCGGTATTTGGGGAACCCTTCAAGATCGACGGGCGGACGATCGAGGCAGACGCCAGTATCGGCGCGGCAATCTGTGCGGGGAACATGGCGCCTCTTGAACTTCTGCGCAGAGCCGACATGGCCCTTTATCGCGCCAAGGAAAACGGCAAGGGGCATGCGGTCGAATACAATCCCGGCCTCGATCAGGATCGTCAGCGGATCGCCGAAATGGAAGGCATGCTGAGACAGGCCATCAACAGTGGCGCAATCGAACCCGTTTTCCAGCCCCTGGTCTCCGCGGCAACGGGCATGACCACCGGTCTCGAAGCTCTGGCGCGCTGGCGTAGTCCGGCGGGAAGCATCAGCCCCGAAATATTCATCCCGCTTGCGGAAAAATCCGGCCTTATCGATGCTCTCGGCATCCATATGCTGCGAACCTCCATCGCTTGCGCGAAGAACTGGAGCGGTCTGACACTATCGGTCAACGTATCGCCCATCCAACTGTGCAATCCGGATTTCGGTGCGCAGGTGATCGCTGTCCTGCAGGAGTTCGCTTTCGATCCGACCCGTCTCACCTTGGAAATTACGGAGGGTGTTCTCATTAGCAATCCGGATCAGGCGCGGCGGTCGATCAATCAGCTCAAGAGCATCGGCATCAGGTTTGCGCTCGACGATTTCGGGTGTGGTTATGCAAGCATCGGCGCATTGCGGCAATTTGGGTTTGACCGCGTGAAGATAGACCGCTCGCTGGTATCCAGCGTGGAAGACGAGGGAAATGGGGTCGACGTTCTTCGCGCAACAATCTCCCTTGCCACGGCGCTCGGAATTCCGGTGACCGCGGAGGGGATCGAAACCGCCAATCAAGCGGCGATATTACGCGCCGCCGGCTGCGATCAGCTTCAAGGATATATGGTCGGCAAGCCCGTTCCAGCGGATGAAATCTCGCGAAGATTGCTTCGCAAAGATCAGTCACGCGAATATGCGGGCGTCGAATCCAGCCTGTCTGCCGCGCGGGGGTGATGATAGGAATTCCGAAGCGCGTGCCCTCCGTCGACGGCACGCGAGACGACGGCGACCACCGTACCGGTCTTTCGCAAAGAGACGGTCGGCAAGATGATGCCGCGGCTGAGTTCGATCGAGACAATGCCCGGCCACTATGGCGCGTAGGCCTGATGGCGGTTCCGGTCAATGCACGGGCGCCGGTTCCGCTTCGGATGCAGCCCGCTTATGGTGATCGGCGGCAAGCAGCATGTAGACGGCAGGCACCACGAAAAGCGTGAACAATGTCCCGATGGCAAGCCCCGCCGCGATCACGAGGCCCATGTTGAAGCGGGCGGATGCGCCGGCTCCGGTCGCCAGGATCAGCGGCACGACGCCCAAAACCATAGCGCCGGTCGTCATGAGGATCGGACGCAGACGAATGCCGCAGGCACCCTCGATCGCCTCCCGTTTGGTCTTTCCGGAGGCCTGCAACGTATTCGCCACCTCGACGATCAGGATACCGTGCTTGCTGATCAGCCCCATCAGCGTCACCAAGCCGACCTGCGTATAGATGTTCATCGTCGCGCCGCCGATGCCGAGGCTGATGAAGGCGAGCGCGCCCGCAATCGACATGGGCACCGACACAAGAATGATCAGCGGGTCGCGGAAACTGTTGAACTGCGCCGACAGCGCCAAGAACACAATGATCAAGGCTAGGGCGAAGGTGGTAGCCATGCCGCTGGATTCCTGCACATATTGGCGTGACTGGCCTCCGTAATCGACCGAGTACCCCTGTGGCAGCGTGCGCGCCGCGATCGACTTGAGGGTTTCCAGCGCATCGCCGACGGCGACGCCCGGGGCCGGCACGCCCGAGATGGTGGCCGAATTCAGCTGCTGGAAATGCGCAACTGAACGCGGCGTCGCCTGAAGCTTCGCCGTCGCGATCGCCGAAAGCGGAATCTTGTCGCCGTTCACGGTTGCGATTGGATAGTTCATGATCTGATCGATGGTCTGGCGCGAGCGCTGCTCCACCTGCGGTATGACCTGATAGGAGCGGTTGTCGATGCTGAAATAGTTGACGTAGCCGCCACCCAGCATGGCTGCGAGCGCCGAACCGACATTGTTCATCGACAGGCCGAGAGCCGATGCCTTGTTGCGGTCGATCTGGATCGAATATTGCGGATTGTCGACGTAGAGATCCTTGGTCAGGAAGATGAATTCACCGGATTTCTGCGCTTCCTGCAGGAACGTATTGGATACTTCGTTGAGCTGGTTGAAATCGCCGGTGCTGCCGATGGCGAACTGCACGGGCAAGCCACTCGCGCCAGGCAGCGGTGGTATCTGGAAGACCACCGCCTGTCCGCCGGCGATTTTTGCGAGGTCAGCCTGTACCAACGGCTGCAACTGGTCCGCCGTTCTGGTGCGCTGATCCCATGGTTTCAACACCATGCCCTCGAACGAGGTGCCGGGCACCTCGACCTGCAGGGTATGATCGGTTTCGGGGAAGCTGGCGAAGATCTTGTTGACCTGATCGGAGTTGAGCAGCTTTTGGTCAAGCGTCGCGTTCGGGGCATTCGTCATCTGCGCGGCGAGGAATCCCTGGTCTTCGTTGGGAGCCAGCTCGGTCTTGGCGCTGGTGTAGAGGAAATAGATGCTGCCGAGGACGATTGCGGCAAAGACCAACGCCACCGGCACAGTGTTCAGGCTGCCGTGCAGCATGCGCACATAGGGCCGGTGGATTTCAGAGAAGCGACGGTCGATGAAATCGGAGATTCGCTCCTCCCAGCCGCTGCGATCGGTCAAATGCGGCTTCAGGATGCGCGAACACATCATCGGCGTCAGCGTCAGCGCGATGATCATCGAAACGGTGACAGCGCCGACCAGCGTAAAGGCAAATTCCGTAAATAGAGCGCCGGTCAGGCCGCCCTGGAAGCCGATCGGCACATAGACGGCGACCAGCACGACGGTCATTGCAAGGATCGGCCCCACCAGTTCGTGCGCCGCGGCCAGCGCCGCTTGCATCGGCGGCGCCCCTTCCTCGATGTGACGGTTGACGTTCTCCACGACGATGATGGCGTCGTCGACCACGAGGCCGATCGCCAGCACCAGGGCAAGCAGCGTCAGAAGGTTGATCGAGAAGCCAAAGATCAGCATCATCGCGAAGGTGCCGACCAACGACAGCGGTATGGCGACGATCGGAATGGCAACCGATCGCGGTGAACCGAGAAAGGCGAACACCACGAAAATGACGATCACCAGAGCCTCGATCAGGCTCTTGACCACCTCATCGATCGACGTGGTGACGAAGGTGCTGGAATCGTAGACGATATAGCCTTGGAGCCCCTGCGGCAGCTGCGCCTGGATACTCGGAAACACGGCACGTACACCGGCGATCACATCGAGCAGGTTTGCCGTCGGCGTAATCTGGATGCCCATGAACACGCCATCCTGTGCATCGAACCGGATCTGAACATCCGGATTTTGCGACCCCAGCACGACGGTAGCGACATCCTTCAGGCGAACGATCGTGCTGCCGATCTGCCTGACCACCATCTCCCTGAATTCATCAGCCGAATGCAGATCGGTCTGTGCCGTCAGCACCGTCTGAGTCATCTGGCCGCGCGTCGTGCCAACGCCGGAAATATAGTTGTTGTTTGCGAGCGCCGTCGCGACATCCCCGGCCGTTAATCCATAGGCAGCGAGCCTATCGGGCTTCAGCCAGGCTCTCAAGGCGAAGGTTCGCGCGCCAAGGATTTCGGCTGTCTGAACGCCATTGACCGCCTGCAGCTTAGGCTGAACCACGCGCGTCAGATAGTCGGTGATCTGGTTGCTGGCCAGAACATCGCTGCGGAAGCCGATATACATCGCATCGATCGACGTGCCGATGGAAACCGTCATGATGGGCTGTTGCGTGCCGTTCGGCAGCTGGTTGAGAACCGAGGATACCTTGGCATTGATTTCCGTCATCGCCGCGTCGGCACTGTAGTTGAGGCGCAGGTTGACGGTGATTGTCGATGTGCCGCTGGTGCTTGAGGATGTCATGTAATCGATGCCGTTCGCCTGGGCGATGGCGTTTTCGAGCGGCGTCGTGATGAAGCCGGCGATGACGTCGGGTGCCGCACCGGGATAGGTGGTTGACACCGTGACGACGGCATTCTGGGTCTGCGGATATTGACGGACGGTCAGCGTACGGAACGACTGGTAGCCGATCACGACAATCAACGCGCTCACCACGAGGGCAAGGACAGGGCGCCGGATGAAGATATCGGTGATATTCATCGCCACACCTCAGTTGGGGTTTGCCGGATTTGCGTTGGGATCGTTCGACGGCTGTACATCATTGTTGATGATGACAGGCGAGCCGTTATTGAGCTTCAATTGGCCGGAGGTCACCACGACTTCGCCCGCGTTTATACCTTTGATCACCGCGATCTGATCGCCGCGCGCCTGCCCGGTGCTGACGAACTTCTGACTGGCGACGAGCTGCGGCTTTCCATCCGGCATCTTGCCTTTATCGGTCACCACATAAACCACGTTGCCATAGGGATTGACGGTGACGGCAGTCTGCGGCAGAGCGATATACTCTCTCGGTTCACCCACCACCACAGAAACACTGCCGAACATGCCGGGCAAGAGCTTACGGTCGGCATTAGGAAACGTTGCACGGATGGTGATGTTACGGCTCTGAGTGTCGACCAACGGGCTGATTGCCGTGATCTTGCCATCGAAGGTCTGGTTGCCATAAGCGTCGACCGTCGCCGTCACCGCTTGGCCGACCTTCAACTGCGATAGGGCTTGCTGCGGCAGCGAGAAATCGAACTGGATCGGATCGAGCGATTGCAATGTGACGACTGCGGTTCCGGGCGCCAGATATTCGCCGAGGCTGACCAGCCGGATACCGAGGTGTCCATCGAAGGGTGCACGGATCGAATATTGATCGATCAGCGCCTGTTGCGAGGCGACCTGCGCCTGCGCAGCCTTCCATGTGGCCAGATCGCTATCCACTTGGCTCTGCGCAATGGTATTTGCCTTGATCAGCTTGGAATCGCGCTCATAGGCGATCTGCGCATTTGTCGCCGATGCCTGGTATTGCTGCAGCGTTGCGATCTGCTGGTCGGCAAGCAGCTGGACGATGAGATCGCCCTTCTTGACATCCTGGCCGTCCTGAAACCCGATCTTCTGAACGATGCCCTGGACCTGCGCCGAGAGATTGGCACCCTCGACGGCATTGAAGCTGCCTATGGATTGCAGCGTGGTCTGCCACGGGCTCGTTGCCGCCGTGATGGTGGAGACCGTCTGCGGTGGCGCCTTGAGATTAGCCAGATACGCCGCGATCATACGGTTCTTGAATGCCTGGAAGCCGAAAATCCCGCCCAGGATCAGGCCTATGACGATCAGCATGATCACCATGCGTTTTATCATGACTGGTAACTCTATTTTTCGGGAACGGGTCGCTGAGAATTCTGCTGACGTCGGCTCTGGCGAGGCTCACGAGAGGCCTTTCCACGCCAAAGTTGTCGCATCCTTGCTGGCGCCTGCGATCGGCGCCAGCTTTGAAAGCGATCTTGATCGGGGTTGGCTGGATCGCGGGATACGGCACATCTATGTCGATAGCCGCCGAACAACATCTTTCGGCCGCCGTATGCAGCATCGACTTCATCATGATTGAAGCTGGTGGCGTCCAAGTCGGCCGTCCTCAGCAAACAGACCAGTCAAACGTCATTCGCACGCCTCTGCTTCTGATTCAGCACGAGTTTTTACGATCCGAATTACGATAGCCAATTTGCTATGTCCGAACCATATTTAGTAGAGTCCTGAATAAAGGCAATAATGGTACCGAAACTATCAACGTCCGGCGGAAACAAACTCGCCCGATCACTATTCCGTGCAGTCTGGCGAAGCCTCCCAGTCAATGTCGCAGAGAGCCGATCCTACCTTATCAGGCCGAGCCGAATGGCGATCGCAATGGCATTGGTTGTATTTTTTGCTTCGAGCTTGTCGCGAACCGAGCGCAGATGCTTTTCGGCGCCGTGATGGGTGATGCCCATCCGCACCGCGATCTCATGATCCCGCAAGCCATCCGCGGCCAATTGCAGCGCACGTCTTTCCCTTGGCGTGACCCCCTTCAGCAACGGAAGCTGATCCAGGTCCCTAAGCTGGAAGGCACGGTCCACTGCAAAGGTCGCCAGCAATTGCAGGCCGCCGCGCTCCTGCTCCTTGATTTCGAGATGTTCACCGCCGATGGAAAAGCCTATCACGGTTCCATCGAAAGTCTGCAGGGCGATGGTGAAACCCTCGCGCAAACCAAACTCTCCGGCTTCCCCCATGACATCGCGCGCCCTCGTATTCTGCAGTCTCCAACCCTCTATATCCCGCCAGAAGAACGGGGCATGCTGCTCCTTGACCATGTCTATCGTCGGATCGTGGCGCAGATAGTCATTACTGAAATAACGAGAGATCCAATCGGTCGGCCACGCATTGAGAAGAATATGGCCGACTTGCTGCCGCTTCGTGTCGCCGATCGGCGGCATTGTGCCCGCCAGCACATTTGTCGCGCCGAAGCGGCTGATATAGACGAGCACCAACCGCAGGATGTCAGCCTCGGTCTGCGCCGCCTCCATCGCGGTTATCAAGGCAGTCGTTTCTTCAAGCAGATGCGCCGGCATCGTTTCCGCGGAAGGTGACGAGGAATGCGTCTTCATACTGATCTCACAGACTAGTCGAAAGCTGGAAGGACTGTTTATATTCAACATTCCTCATTAATTATGAATGCCTCAAGAGAGAGGAAATTGAAAGGACCGGAACCTACCTCCGATACCTCCCAACATGCAGGAATTCACCGCAGGATACCGGTGGATGCGTCAGGCGCTCCAGCACGGAGCTGGGCAACCGTGCTGGAGCGCTGATTTTATGGAGCAATGAAGCTGCATATCTGCACCTGCAGCCAAAACAGTTCACGGCATTCCATCTAAGCCGCGCGACGGCGCAGGTCCGTCTTCAGGGAACGAAGTTTCGTCAATGTACGCTCATCGAACGATGCGGTGACAGCCACGACATCCTCTCCCGAGATCGACTGCGGCAATCCAAGCGCGCTGACCCGGAAATGAAGCTGCAGCAGCCGGAGGATCCAAAGCGGCTGCATTTCGATGATCACGGTATTGATATCGTTTTCCAAGCCCCATTCGACAAAACCCGAAAGCAGCGCGTTGGAGACCGCGCTCAGGGCACGACCATGTTCCCTGTAAGCCGGCTCGACACAATAGCGCGTCCATTCCCAGATATGCCGGCCAATAGGCCTTTCCTGCTCGCAAAGCTGCGGCAGCACCTCGGACAGAAGATGGGGCTTGGTGGAGGGCAGCATTCGCTGATATCCAAGAACCTCGCCTTCATTGATAAACAGCATATGCACGGCGTCGGCCGTATCGAATTGGTCGGTCTCGCGACCATCGGCACGCGTCAGATCATTCCATCCGCGCTCATCGACGAAGACGCGGTGCCGCAGACGAAATGCCTGATCCATCTCGTCCTGATAGTCGTGCATGTTCCGGTCGGTGACAATATGAAGCATCTCTACAGCTCTCCTGTTTGGGCAAGCTGATCATCGAGCCGTTTCACGATCACCACAGGTACGGAAAAGCGTACCTCACGAAATCAGACCCTTTCGCAAAGCAAGGGCAATTGCGTGATTGGTATTACGCGAACCAAGCTTTTCGCGGCAGGAGCGCATGTACTTGTCGATGGCATGATCGGTGATTCCGAGGCGCGAGGCGATCTGCCGCTCCTTCCAGCCTTCGGCGGCCAGCTGAAGCACCTCACGCTCCCGTGCCGTCAATTTAACGACGCTGCTGTTTTGCTGGGTGCGCCGGATCTGCAAGGCGCGATAAACAGCAAAATTCGCGACAAGCGCCAGATTCTTCTTGTTTTCGGGCGCGAGTTCAAGCCGCTCGCCGGCGATCGAAAAGCCGACATGTTCAGGCCCCAGGCTCGGAAGCGTCATGGTGAAACCTTCCGCAAGGCCGAACTCCTTGGCTTCGCCCATGACCCGCATGCCGGACCGAACTCCGACGACTTCGTCCTCATTCCAGAAAAAGCTTTCAAGCCCTTCGCGTACCAGCGTGATCGTCGGATCCTTGAAGACATAGTTTTGAGAAAAATAGCGAGCCGACCAATCATTCGGCCAGGCATTGATCAAGACATGGCCTATCTGCTGGCGTTTGGTCGCGCCGATCTGAGGCATGGTGCCGACCAGAACATTGGTGGCGCCGAACGGCTCCACATATCGAATGACGACCTCGGCCAACTCCTCCTGAGTTGTGCAGGCCTCGAGCTCCGTCAAAAAATACTGTGTTTCCTCAAGGGTGCGAGCCGGAAAAATTGGATTGCCGGGCAATATCCAGTGGTTTGACATAACGACGATCTTCGAAGTTTCACGATGAAGCAAGAAATTTGGCCACGACACAGGCCAGAAACTTCGGGCAGTGCATTGGTGTTATTTGTTCATATATTCAACGATGCGGTCTCATCAACGCGACGATACCAGGACGGCGTCACGCAATGCGCCTGACCCGGCAATGCCGAAGTATTTCACCTTACTATACACGTCGTACAGCCGCTTGACGACCCGCGCCGGAGCAGATGAGACACGCTTTGAAGGCGGAGACCGAGCGTCCGTTCCTTCAGCGTCATCGAGGGTGGTCCGCAGCCTGTTCCGCCTCGCGGACTTGGAACATGACGCGGAAGAGCATTATCGATTTTGGAGCGACATCGGGCTTTCCCCGTTAACCGCGCTAGGCATCCTTCCATTTGGAGAATGTGGCGGCCTGTCCGCGCAGAGTCCCGTCGCGATCCACGAGCTGCCAGACAATGCCGTCTTCGATCCAGAAACGACGTCCAGATTTTGCGATCCGCAGGCCGCGATAGTCGGAAATAAAGCCATTGCGCGTCACTGCGTCCAGCAGTCGTTGGCGCTCCGCACGATCGGGAAGCTCCGCCGAAAGCCGCGAAGGAAGCGTCACGAACTCATCCCACGGATATTCGAAGCACTTCTGCGCAGTCTTGTTGGCGTAGACGAAACGGGGATCGGCGTCCGTATTGTGGGCGACGACCACGAAGGGCGCGTCGCGATAGAGCCAATCCGGCCCGGATCCTCCATCGACGAGAGCAACGCCGACTATGCGACGAAAACTGTCCGTCAGAAGGTCGAAGAACGTATCATCGACCGATAAATCAACTGCCCTGCCTTCAGCTTCGCCTGCCATCAATCCCATCCTGTCACTCGGTGCATCGACGGTGCGATACTTAGCAAAATACCACGAAGATCAAGTGGCGACGGCCGGTCTTTGATGGGCCGGCTTGCGGATTGTCCGCGCAGGTCGCTCAGGGGCAGACGGAGCGCCGACAGAAATCCGTGACGACATCGACCAGTTTCTGCCGGTCGACGGTCGATCCTTCGGCCAGGCAGTCGTCGACGGCGCTGTGCATGGCATTAAAAAGCATGACGGCCGAGAGCCGGGCATCGATGAAGGAGAAGGCTTTGGCTTCCCGTCCTTCGAGCAGGAAGGATGACAGGCGGGTTACCAGCGAATTGGCGCGTTTCATGCTTCGTTTGGGTGGGTGGAATTCATGAAAAACCAGATCGTGCAGCGCGACCTCATCGAGATAGCCGACCACGCATGATCCTATCCAGACATCGAGCCGATGCATCCAGCTGCCGGAGGATGCCGCTGCGGCAGCAGCGTCGATCTTTTCACAAAAGCGCTCGATAAAGCGCGTCTTCAGAGCGGCAAGAACATCTTCCTTCGTTTGGAAATAGAGATAGAAGGTGCCCTTGGCGACATCGGCGGCCTCGACGATTTCCGCAACACTGGTCGCGGCAAAGCCCTTCTCCAGAAACAGCCGCTGCGCAGCATCCATCAGCTCCTCCCGGCGGACTTCCGGAGGCTTGGTGCGCGGGCGCGGGCGTTCTGCGGTGGTCACGGATTTTTCCTCATCTACAGGCTATCAATGGCAAGGCCCGCCGGCGCGAGAATGGAACGGCATAGCCATTCCACAGCAGGCGGAGCCTTGTTGAAGATTTCTAGCGGCATATGAAGCGGAAGACGAGCAAGACTTTGCCGCACGCCGTCAGCCGTCGCCGCCGGAACGACGACGGCAATGCCGAGAAGAAACCGATGGAGGGCTTCGCGGGCAATCCCGATCCGCTGCGCCACCATAGCCAGTATGGCAGCATCGCTCACGAGCGGCTGCTCGTATGCCGAGATCAACAGAAGCGCAAACGGCTTTTCCTGCGCCAGCCAGCGCTCGACTGTGTCGAGGCCCGATCTAACCCCATCGGCGTCCAGCCTTGCTTCCGCGACCAGGATCGCCAGCGGCCAATGCGTCTCGTCGCAATCAGGGAGCAGCGTTTCGAATACCATCATGACGGCCTACACAAATCGGTCAGGCTCCGCAGCACATGCCCCATGTGCACCGGCTTTCCGCGCGCCGCAGAGACCGAGGCGAGCCACATCGTCGCTTCATTGACCTCATCGAAGATCTGCGCGGGGACGTCATACAGCCTTTCGGCGTTCATCCAGCTCATCTCCTTCACGGCAGCGATCGGCACGACGGTCGCCATGCCAATCACGAGCCGCTTGATCCGCCCGCCGTTGGATTGAAACCAGGTCCTTGCTTCCGTTGCACCGCCTTCGGGGTGCTTGGTTGCGCCGAGATCCGTCAGGACGCGCAGGGTCGAAAAGGGTTCGCCACGGTCCAGCCACGACGTCCAGTCGGAGAGGAAAGCAAGCTGTTCTTCGGGCGATATCGAACCACGGGCAGCCGACAGCACAAGCGGCCATTGGCTAAGATCGTGACGGATCATGACGGGTCTCTCCTAAGCGAATGAGAAAGGACAGGCGCCGGTCCGCGCCGGTCCGCGCCGGCGCTTCCAACCCATGAACAAGGACAATCATTCGACCCTCTTTGGATTCCGATAGGAGTAAACATTATGACTGACCGTCGGTCATTTGTAAAGAGCAATACTGGACGATTGCCCACTTCGTAGGACACTTCCCCTGCGCGTCCGGTCATGCAGCCGCGAACGATCACGGCAACCAAGGGCTATTATGCCGTGCAGCTATACGGGAACGTATGTCAACCTGATCACGTCTTCGCCAATGCGATCGCTTGCCACCAGGCGGAGCGGCGGCCGCGGGCCGGCGAAGAATGGCTTGCCGCGACCCAGCACGACGGGATGAAGATATAGCCGATATTCGTCCACAAGACCGAGGTCGGTCAGACTGCGAGCCAGCTCAGGCCCGGAAACCTCAATGTCTCCATCCAGTCGCGCCTTCAGTCCGCGTATCGTCGCCTCGAAATCATCCGCGACAAGAGTGGCGTTCGGTCCGACGGACTTCAGCGAGCGCGACACGACCCATTTCGGCTGGCTTCGCCACGCCGCCGCATAGTCACGTCGCTCCTCATCCCACTCGGAATGATCTTCGTCCCAATAGCGCATGACCTCGTACATGCGGCGACCATAAACGCTGCCGGCGAGACCGCGCACGTCGTCGATGAAATGACGAAAGAGCACCCGGTCGGGCGCAAATTTCATGTGGTCGACATAGCCGTCCAGGGACTGGTTCAAAGCGAACACAAGCTTCGCCATGCCGCAGGATCTCCCCCCCAAGAGTCATCAAAAAGGCACAAGCCGATACTAGGCTGAAATGGAGTTCGTTACAATCTGACCCCCGCTTCGTCGACGAGATCAGGAAGATGCGGAGGGACCAGCCGATTGTCGATGCCGACACTAGCGATCGCTCTTTCGTGCAGGGCGTGACTGTTGGTCTCCTCCAATCGCCACCTTCATAATTGACTGACCGGTCGGTTTATGCAAGAGTTCTTGTCGGTCGCCATGGGAAAGGCGATGGGGAGGAAACATGCCCGATTCCGACACCGTACTGTCGGCACTGGCCGATGGCGTTTTGAGCCTCACGCTCAATCGACCCGACAAACTCAATTCCTTCAACGAGGAAATGCATCTGGCGCTGCGCGCCGGTTTCGAGCGTGCACACAAGGATGCGGAGGTGCGTGCGGTTCTCCTGACGGGAGCCGGCCGCGGCTTCTCCGCCGGCCAGGATCTCAGCGATCGCGACCCGCGCAAGGGCACACCCGATCTCGGCCATACGATCGAGACCTTCTACAATCCGCTGCTGCGCCTCATCCGCAGCCTGGAAAAGCCGGTTGTCTGCGCCGTCAATGGGGTAGCGGCCGGCGCCGGTGCCAATATCGCCTTTGCCTGCGACATCACTCTTGCCGCCCGCTCGGCCCGCTTCATCCAGGCCTTTGCGAAGATCGGCCTGGTGCCGGATTCCGGCGGCACCTGGAACTTGCCTCGGCTTATCGGCGAGGCACGCGCCAAGGCACTGGCGCTGACGGCCGAACCCCTCGATGCCGAAACCGCCGCCGGCTGGGGCCTGATCTGGGGAGTGGTGGACGATGACAAGCTGATGGATGAGGCAACGGCGCTTGCCACCAGGCTCGCTGCCGGTCCGACCAAGGGCCTCGGCCTGACGAAGCGCGCCATTCAGGCGGCAGCGACGAATTCGCTGGACCAGCAGCTCGACCTTGAGCGCGACCTTCAGCGCGAAGCAGGCCGCAGCGCCGACTATGCCGAAGGCGTCAGCGCCTTCCTCGAAAAGCGCAAGCCGGAGTTCAGGGGAAAATGAGCACGGTAGAGAGCCTTTCGCCGCAGGCGCTGGCGGAAGCCTGTGCAAGATCCATGTGGGACGAAGACAACGCCAGCCGTCATCTCGGCATGGAACTGCTTGCTGTAGCCCCCGGCGAAGCGAGCCTTTCGATGACGATCACCGAGGCAATGACGAACGGCCATAGCACCTGCCATGGCGGCTACATCTTCACTTTGGCCGACTCCGCCTTCGCATTCGCCTGCAACACCTACAATCAGCGCACCGTCGCTCAGCATTGTTCCGTGACCTACATCGCGCCGGCATTCAGGGGCGACCGGCTGATGGCGGCGGCGCGGGAGGTGTCGCGGCGCGGACGAGGCGGCATCTACGATATCGCGATTACCAATCAGAAGGGCGAGCAGATTGCGGAATTCCGTGGCCACTCGCGAACGGTCAAGGGCGCACTTTTGCCGGAATAGGTTCCGCGCGCCGGCAGCGCCGGCTTTTTGGAGGAGATATCGATGGAAAACCTTTCGCCGCGTGCAGGTGAGCTTGAAGCAATCGAAACCGCCTCCCGCGACGAGATTTCCGCGCTGCAGCTCGAGCGCACGAAATGGACGCTCACCCATGCCTATGAGAACTCGCCCTTCTATAACAAGCGTTTCGACGAGCTGGGCGTGCATCCCTCCGATCTCAAGACTTTGTCTGATATCACCAAATTTCCTTTCACGACCAAAAAGGATCTTCGCGACACCTATCCTTTCGGCATGTTCGCCGTGCCGCGCGAAAGGCTTGCCCGTATCCACGCGTCCTCCGGTACGACGGGCAAGCCGACGGTCGTCGGCTACACTGCCAGGGACGTCGACACCTGGGCGAGCCTCGTTGCCCGCTCGATCCGCGCCTCCGGTGGACGGGCGGGCGATCTGGTGCATATCGCCTACGGCTATGGCCTGTTCACCGGCGGCCTCGGCGCGCATTACGGCGCGGAGAAACTTGGCTGCACCGTGGTCCCGGTGTCGGGCGGCATGACGGAACGGCAGGTCGCGCTGATACAGGATTTCAAGCCGCGTGTCATCATGGTGACGCCCTCCTACATGCTCTCGATCCTCGACGAATTCCGCCGCCAGGGCCTGGACCCCAGAGAGAGTTCGCTCGCCGTCGGCATCTTCGGGGCCGAGCCGTGGACCAATGCCATGCGCGAGGAAATCGAGCATGCCTTCGACATGCACGCCGTCGACATTTACGGCCTCTCGGAGGTCATGGGTCCGGGTGTTGCCAATGAATGCGTCGAGAGCAAGGATGGGCTGCACATCTGGGAAGATCATTTCTATCCAGAGATCATCGATCCGGTCACCGGCGCGGCATTGCCAGACGGCGAGATCGGCGAGCTGGTCCTCACCACACTGACCAAGGAAGGGCTGCCGATCATCCGCTATCGCACGCGCGACCTGACGCGGCTGCTGCCTGGCGCCGCCCGGTCCATGCGCCGCATGGAAAAGGTAACCGGCCGCTCCGACGACATGATGATCCTGCGCGGCGTCAACGTCTTTCCGACCCAGATCGAAGAGCAGATCCTCAAATGCCGCGGGCTTGCACCGCACTTCCAGATCGAACTGACACGCTCCGGCCGCATGGACGACATGACCGTTCATGTCGAATGCACGCTGGAGGCAGCGGACGAAGCCGCGCGAAGCGTTTCGGCAGGAGAGCTTGCCCACCACATCAAGAGCGTGGTCGGTGTCTCGACGAAGGTCACCGTGCATACGCCGGGCGGAGTCGCGCGCTCGGAGGGCAAGGCCAAACGCATCGTGGACAACCGTCCGAAAGAATGATGGGAATGCTGGTCGGATAGCGTAACAAGCAATTGATTGTATATAGCGAGGATCGGCCGAGAGGTTTGGTTAAGATCAACCGGAAATGAGCAGAGCAGGATCACATGGCACGCACGCGCGCAGTTGATTTCGAGGAAAAGCAGCGCGGCATCCTGGCAAGTGCCGCGGCTGTTTTCGCCGAGGTAGGCATGGAGAAGGCCTCCATGTCGATGATCGCTTCGCACGGTAATGTCTCGAAAGCCCTGCTCTACCACTACTATCCCGGCAAGGACGCGCTGATCTTCGACATCGTGCGAACGCATCTGACGGAGCTGGAAGGCGCGATCGACGCAGCGGACCGGATAGACGTGACGCCACAGGAGCGGCTGCGCCTGCTGGTGAAAGCCGTGCTGAAGAACTATGAGGGCGCCGACAACGAGCACAAGGTGCAGCTCAACGGCACGCATGCTCTATCGCAGGAACAGCTGGCGGAATTGCGGACGATCGAAAGACGCATCGTCAAGCGCTTTTCCAGCGTCATCGAGGACCTCAACCCGGACCTCAACAAGAACAGGCCGTTGCTGATGCCGGTCACCATGTCGCTCTTTGGCATGATGAACTGGGTCTATATGTGGTTCCGGCCGAATGGTCCGATCAGCCGCGACGAATATGCCGAGATTGCCGCTACCCTCATCCTGGAAGGGGTCAAGGCCGTTCGTTGATATCGTGCCTCAGTCGCCGAGCTTCATCCGCTCAAGAATAAGCGGATCATATTCCGGCGCGCGGATGCGGCGGCGATCCGGTTCCGGTGCAGTCAGCGGCTCGACGGCCGCAAGCTTCTCTTTTGCCTCCAGCGCCAGGCGCTGGTAGATGGCGGTGCCCTGGCGCTTCCACGCGATCTCTTCCGCAGTCAGCTCGCGGACGATACGCGCCGGTGAGCCGACCGCCAGGCTGTTTGCCTGAATTTCCGCGCCGGCCTTGACGAAGGCCATGGCGGCGACGATGGCGTTTTCGCCGATGACGGCTTCGTCCATGATAACGGCATTCATGCCGACCATGGCGTTGGCGCCAATGCGGCAGCCATGCAGCACCGCACCGTGGCCGATATGCCCCGCCTCGCCAATCACAACTTCCAGATTCGGGAAGCTATGGATGACGCAGGTCTCCTGCACGTTCGAGCCTCGCCCGAGCACGATGCGTCCGAAATCACCCCGCAGCACGGCGCCCGGCCCGACATAACAGGCCGGGCCGATGATGACATCGCCGATGACGGTTGCGGCCGGATGCACGAAGGCTAAGGGATCAATGACCGGGATCACGCCGTCATAGGAATAGATCTGCGCCATTCAGTCGGCTCCCAAACCTTCCACATCGCGGCCGGTTTCGGCCACCGCTTCCATCCGTTGCGCGAACTCGCGGCGCAAGGTGCGGCGGAGCTGGGCAGCCTTGTGTCGCCTGATATCGACTGATGTCACCGGCACCAGCTCGGGTACTCGAACCGGACGACCGGCCTCGTCGACGGCAACCATGGTGAAATAACAGGAGTTGGTGTGGCGGCGCTGGCCGGAACGAATATTCTCCGCTTCCACCCTTATGCCGACTTCCATGGAAGTACGGCCTGTATCGTTGATCGAGGCGCGGAAGGTGACGAGCTCGCCGACATTGATCGGCTCCTTGAACAGCACCTGATCGACCGACAGCGTCACGGCATATTGCTTGGAATAGCGCGATGCACAGGAGAAGGCGACGCGATCGAGCAGGTTCAGAAGGGCGCCGCCATGCACTTTGCCGCTGAAATTCGCCATATCGGGCGTCATCAGTACGGTCATTTCCAGGCGATGCGGGTCTTGCTCGGTCGTCGTCATGCGCTCACTCTCTCGTTTTCGCCACCATCGTCAGAACGTCATATTGCGCGACGACGGCATCCAGCTGGTTGATTACCTTGCAATCCCAGCGCACCTCGCCATGCTCGGCATTGATGCGGGGATTGATTTCCTTGCAGGTCAACTGCACCTGGAGCGTATCACCCGGATTGACCGGTGTCAGGAAGCGGAGATTGTCGACCCCATAATTTGCAAGAACCGGACCTGGAGCCGGATCGACGAAAAGGCCTGCCGCGAAAGAGACGATAAGATAGCCATGCGCCACACGCCCCTCGAAGAACGGATTGGCCTTGGCCGCCTCCTCGTCCATATGAGCATAGAACGTGTCGCCGGTGAAACGGGCGAAGTGCTCGATATCGTCAAGCGTCACCGTGCGCGTGGTGGTGACGAGCTGATCGCCGATCTTCAGCTCGTCAAGTGATTTGCGGAACGGATGCTCGCTGCCCGAACGCACCTCGGCGCCGGGAACCCATCGCCCGATGACGGCCGAAAGCATTGTCGGCGTGCCCTGCACGGCGGTCCGCTGCATGTAATGCTTGACGCCGCGGATGCCGCCGAGCTCCTCGCCACCGCCGGCACGCCCGGGACCGCCGTGAACGAGGCCCGGCAACGGTGAACCATGACCGGTGGAGCTCTTGGCGCTCAAGCGATTGCCGATCATCACGCGACCGTGGAATGGTGCAAGGCCTAGAACCACTTCCTCGGCGAAATGCGGATCGTTGGTGAAGACGGAGGCGACGAGGCTGCCCTTGCCGCGCCGCGCCAGATCGACGGCCTCTTCCGCCGTATCGTAGGGCATGACGGTGCTGACGGGACCAAAGGCCTCGACATCGTGAATGGCACGCGCCGAGCCCGGCTTGTCACAATAAAGCAGAACCGGATTGAGGAAGGCGCCGGCCTTTGCATCGCCAAACATGACATTCGGATTATCGGGATCGCCGCCAACAATCTCGGCATCGCTGGCGAGATCCCGAATGCGAGCGCGGACTTCCTCGCGCTGACCGAGGCTCGCGAGCGGTCCCATACGAACCGTCTCATCGGCCGGATTGCCGATGGCTGTCTTACCGAGACGATCGTTCAAAGCAACAATGAGGGCTTCACTGTAAGTCCGGGGCGCAATGACGCGGCGGATGGCCGTGCACTTCTGACCGGCCTTGACCGTCATCTCGCGTGCGACTTCCTTGACGAAGAGATCGAACTCCTCGGTGCCTGGGCCGGCATCGAGGCCGAGGACGGCCGCATTGAGGCTGTCTGCCTCCATGGTGAAACGCACGGAATTCGCGATGATCGCCTTGTGCGTCTTCAGGCGCTGGCCGGTCGCGGCGGAACCGGTAAAGGTCACCACATCCTGGCCTTCGACATGATCGAGGAGATCGCCGACCGAGCCGCAGACGAGCTGCAGTGCCCCCTCCGGCAGCAGGCCGGTTTCGATGATGCGGCGAACCATGAGTTCGGTCAGATAGGCCGTCTGGCTTGCCGGCTTCACGATGGCGGGAACGCCGGCAAGCAAGGTCGGCGCGAGTTTTTCCAGCATACCCCAGCAGGGGAAATTGTAGGCATTGATGTGAATCGCGACGCCCTGCAGCGGGCTTAGGATATGCTGGGCTGAAAAGCTCTGGTCTTTGGAGAGCTGCTCCACATCGCCATCGAGCAGTACGCGCGCATTCGGCAGCTCGCGCCGGCCTTTGGAGGCATAGGACAGCAGGGTGCCGATGCCGCCTTCGATATCGATCCAGCTATCCGCACGCGTGGCACCCGTCGCCGTCGAAAGCGCGTAGAACTCTTCCTTCCTCTCAAGCAGGGCCTGCCCAAGCGCCTTCAGCATCGCGGCGCGCTCATGGAAGGACATGCGCCTGAGCGCCGGTCCGCCCTTGTCGCGGCCATAGGCCAAGATCTGCTTGAAATCGATGCCGGAGGAATCGATTGACGCGACGGGAGTACCGGTCGATGCGTCGAGCAGCGGCACGCCTTCCTTCGTGCCGGCGACCCATGTGCCCCCGACATAGCTTTCAAGCCGGCGCGGCTGATTTGCCATGATGTTCATCTCACTATCCTCTCAGTTCAATCCAAGCGCAGACAGCTGCGCGTCGACATCGGCACGCCATTCGGCAAGCAGGGTCTCGTTGGGCTGATGGCGCAGGCCGAAACGCGACAATGTCTCGAAGCGGGCCGAGCCGGCATGGCCAAAGCTTGCGGCAACGCGGGGGTACCAGTAGGCGACCGAAGCCCGCGCCTTGGCCCGACCCTCATCATCGGCGACGATGCGGCCAAGACCGGCGGTGCCGAGTTCGGCATGCCGCCTTTCGCGCGGCAGGATGGCACGGAAGGTTTCGGCCAGCGGCTGGTAGGAAACACGCACCAGCTCCTTCAACTGTACGACGCTGGCAGCACCCATCAGAACGTTCATGACGACCGCATCCACCCAGCCTTCAAGCGGGTAGTGGAACACGGAGAGCCGCATGTCACCACCCTGCCTGACAGCGCCGATATCGGCATCGCGAGCGAGCCGTGCCGCCCATGGATGGTGGACCGCATAGCGCTCGCCATCGACGCCGAAAGTCTCCATGATCTTCAGGACCTGGCCGGCATGATCGGTCTTTTCCAGCACAATGCGTGCCGCAGAAATGCGCTCCTGAATGCCTGGGGCATCGTTGATGATATCGGCAAAGCCGGCGGAACCGGCCAGCTCGCTATCGACGAAGCTCGCCATCAGACGCAGGAGTTCGCCGCGATAGCGCGGAGGCACATTGTCCGGCGAGGAGAGCATCCCACCCTCCTGCAGATATTGCTCGATCGGCATCGTCTCGGACATCACATTCCTCCCTTCGATGCGATCCTATTGGTCGTAACTGACGACGATACGGTCGGTGAGCGGGTAGCACTGGCAGGTCAGCACATAGCCCTGGCGCACCTCGTAATCCTCGAGTGCGTGGTTGACCTCCATCTCGACCTCGCCCTGCAGAACCTTGGCGCGACAGGTGGAGCAAACGCCGGCCTTGCAGGCGTAGGGCACGTCCATCGCGTTTTCGAGCGCGGCATCGAGCAGGCATTGGCCATGCTTGGGAAACTTGAAGATGCGCGTCGCACCGTCGAGCGTGACGGTTGCCTCGCAGCTCTTTTCATGATCAGCGGCAGCTGCGCTCTCCACCTTCAGGCGGGCCTTGCCCGGCTGCGCGGAGGCGAAAAGCTCGAACTTGATCTGGTCGTCGCGCATGCCGTGCTCGCGCAGCGCCGCGGCGATCGCCAGCATCATCGGCTCCGGACCGCAGATGAAGGCTGTCGCGACCGACTTGATGTCGATCCAGCTCTTGAAGAGCGCTTTGCACTTCTCCGCGTCTATCCGGCCGGCGAAAAGGTCGATCTCCTG
Source organism: Martinezella tropici (assembly GCF_003287875.1). Lineage (GTDB taxonomy): Bacteria > Pseudomonadota > Alphaproteobacteria > Rhizobiales > Rhizobiaceae > Rhizobium > Rhizobium tropici_C. Next base: position 86,797 of record NZ_QMKK01000054.1, on the reverse strand, counting down.
CGCCTCGCTTTCAAGAATATGCAGCACCGACAGGCGACCGAGATAAAGGTTCTTCAGGTCGTCGAGCTCTTCGCGGAACATGATCGAGCTGATCTGCCGGTTGGCATAGATGAGTGTGAAGACCGAGCGGGGCTCGCGCGCGAGCACGGTCTTGATGATCGAAAGGATCGGCGTGATGCCGCTGCCGCCGGCAAAGCCTAGATAGTGTCTTGCGACATCGGGTTCGATGGCTGTGAAGAAAGCGCCCATCGGCGGCATGGCTTCCAACGTGTCGCCGGCTTTCAGGTTCTCATTGATCCATGTGGAGAAGCAGCCGCCGTCCACGCGCTTGACGCCGACCTTCAGCACGCCCTCGTCCTTACCGGCACAGATCGAATAGGAGCGGCGCAGCTCCTCATCGTCGAACTTGCGACGGAAGGTGAGATATTGGCCCTGCGTGAAATCGAAGATGGCCCGATCCTCCTCGGCTGGCGCAAGCGTGACGACGACCGCATCGCGCGTCTCGCGGCGAACATCGGTGACGATAAGCGGATGGAAACGTGGCATGGATGCGGGCCTCGTCCTCTTGGGGTCAAATGCACTTGAAGTAATCGAACGGTTCCAGACAGTCCGTGCAGCGATAGCTCGCCTTGCAGGGCGTCGAACCGAACTGGCTGATCTTTTCCGTGTTCGTCGATCCGCAGCGCGGGCAGGCAATCGTGAGATTGGAGCGCCCGGAAAGCCGATCGATGCGCTTCATCAAGATGCCATCGGCCGCCGTACCGTCGACCGGTGGGGCAATGCCGTAGGCGCGCAGCTTCTCGCGTCCCTCGGCGCTGATCCAATCCGTCGTCCAGGCCGGCGACAGCCGGCGCTCGAGGCGTATCCGGTCGATTCCCTTTTCAGCCAATGCCCGCTCGATATCGAGATTGATTACCGTGGTGGCGGGACAGCCCGAATAGGTCGGTGTCACCGTGACGACAAGCGTATCGTCTCGCCAGTCGACATGGCGGATGATGCCGAGATCGGTCAGCGAGATCACCGGTATCTCGGGGTCCGGTACTTCCGACAGCCAGTGCCAGACCTCGTCGACCGAAGGATGCAGCGCGGTCGCCATATCAGCCTCCTACCAGGTCGCGCCCGGATAGGCGCGCTGCAGGAATTGCATCTCGGCCAGGAGATAGCCGAGATGCTCGGTGTGAACGCCGCGCCGGCCGCCCTTGTGCATGTAGCCATCTGCAGGGCGCTCAAGCGTCGCCTCGGCAAGCGCATCGGAAACGATCTCGTCCCAACCGGGTTTGAGGCTTTGCGGTTCCGGGATCACCCCGGCCTGTGCCAGTGCCGCATCGGAAGCATCGCCAACGAACATTTCACCGGTGAAGGGCCAGAGTTCGTCCAAGGCTTCCTGCATGCGGCGATGGCTTTCGGCCGTGCCGTCGCCAAGGCGGATGATCAGGTCGCGGCTACGATCGAGGTGATAGGAGACTTCCTTGAAGGCCTTCTCGGCGATTTCAGCAATGCGCCGGTCGGCCGAGCCTTTCAACGCTTTCAGCAGCAGATAGTGCCAGGCGTCGAAGAGAAATTGCCGCATCAGCGTCTTGCCGAAATCGCCATTGGGGCGTTCGACGAGCAGGATATTGCGAAACTCGTAGCCATCGCGCAGATAGGCGAGATCGTCGGCCGAACGGCCCTTGCCTTCCACCTCGCCCGCCAGAGCGAGCCAGAGCTGCGTCTGGCCGATGAGATCGAGCGCCGTGTTGGCGAGCGCGATATCCTCCTCCAGCGCCGGTCCTCGGCCGCACCATTCGGAAACGCGGTGGCCTAAGATCAGCGTGACATCGCCGATACGCAGGAGGAATTCGACGAGGGCGGCCTGATCGACCGCCGGCTCAAGGGTAGCGGTCGCCATCACATGTGCCCCACTTCATCGGGGATGTCGAAGAAGGTCGGGTGACGATAGACCTTCGAATTGGAGGGATCGAAGAGCGGACCCTTTTCCGAAGGCGCGCTGGCGGTGATCTCGGAAGACCGCACCACCCAGATGCTGACGCCCTCGTTGCGGCGCGTATAGACATCGCGTGCGTTGTTGATCGCCATCTCTGCATCGGGCGCGTGCAAGCTGCCGACATGGCGATGGTTGAGGCCGTGCTGACCTCGGATGAAGACCTCCCAAAGCGGCCATTCGCTGGACATGCTTCTCACTCCCTTGTCATCCTGCACGCCTATTCGGCGGCAACCTTTGCGGCAGCGAGGCGTTCGGCCACCTTTTCGGCATGCGCCGTCAGACCATCGCGGAACCAGGCGCCATCCTCCCAAGCCTGCTTGCGGGCATTCAGCCGCTCCGCATTGCAGGGGCCGTTGCCGGCGATCACGTTGAAGAATTCTTCCCAGTCCGGCTCGCCGAAATCGTAGCCGCCCTTTTCCTCGTTCCACTTCAGATCGGGATCGGGGACGGTTAGGCCGAGGTACTCCGCCTGCGGCACAGTCTGGTCGACGAATTTCTGCCGCAGCTCGTCATTGGAATTCTGCTTGATCTTCCAGGCCATCGACTGGGCCGAATGCACGGAGGCATCGTCCGAAGGGCCGAACATCATCAGCGACGGCCACCACCAGCGGTTCAGCGCATCCTGCACCATGGCCTTCTGCGCCGGCGTGCCCTTCACCATTTTCATCAGGATGTCGAAGCCCTGGCGCTGATGAAAGCTTTCCTCCTTGCAGATCCGGATCATGGCCCGCGAATAGGGACCGTAGGAACAGCGCTGCAGCGGAACCTGGTTCATGATGGCCGCGCCATCGACGAGCCAGCCGATCGCGCCGATATCGGCCCAGGTCAGAGTCGGATAGTTGAAGATCGAGGAATATTTGGCCCTGCCGGAGTGCAGCTGCTCATACATCTCGTCGCGGCTGATGCCGAGCGTCTCGGCAGCGCAGTAGAGATAGAGGCCGTGGCCGGCTTCGTCCTGCACCTTGGCAAGCAGGATCGCCTTGCGTTCCAGCGTCGGAGCACGGGTAATCCAGTTGCCCTCCGGAAGCTGGCCGACGATTTCCGAATGCGCGTGCTGGCTGATCTGGCGGATCAGCGTCTTGCGGTAGCCTTCCGGCATCCATTCCTTTGGCTCGATCTTCTGGCCGGCATCGACACGCTCCTGAAAGGCGCGTTCCTGGGGATCCATCTCGTCAAGGGAACGGATGCGGGCGCCATCGGTTTTCACCATCTGTGCATACATTGATCTTCCTCCGTCCTGGCACGTCCGGCGCGCTAAAGAGTGATCGCAGGCCTGCGGACGCCTTGAGGATCTGAGCCAAGCTGACGCTTCATGGCTTCACCAGTATAGGCCTGTTTCACGCTCTCCTCCACGAAACATCGATCCGACAGCGAGCGCATTAGCCGACCGATCGGTCATTGTATTAGCATGCCATATGTCACAGCACAAATGAATTTTTGGATATTTCTGTGACATTCAATGCCGTGAAAGCGTGCTGCGAAGAGAACTCACACGCTATGTGACTGAGTGGATTGATCTTTCAGCGGGACTTGAGGTGATCGAGCCGAGCCTGGCTTACCGGCGTTGTTTCTTGAAGCTTGCCCGACTCGTTCACGAAACGGCGACCGACATAGGCGTCCGCCTTTTTTGACAGACGCAAATAAAGTTCGGCAAATAGGCGCCGAGCCTCCTCGCCGGGCCAATCGGCCGGCAGGGCGGACTTGGGAAGATGCGGCTCGCGCAACATGATTAGGCGATATTGATGGACGAGAAGCAATCGCGCGATCAGACAATCGAACGGTGACAGGGCCACACAATCGCCGACTCCTCGCGAAAATGTGCCGAAGCGGGCAGTGAATTCGCTGTAAGCTTCCGCAAAGTGCCGCAGGTTCCAGGCCTCTTCCGCGAGCTCCTTCAAGGCGCCGTTCTCGGTCGCAAGCTCAGCGTTGAAGACAACGACGCGACCCGGCAGCGGTGGCGCGGGATGCGTACCCATCGCAAGACGGGGGCTCAGCCTAGCGAAGCCGTCCCGCTCCAGTCCCTGCATGATCTCCTCCGGAGCGGGTCCATTGATAAGGACGAATTGCCATCGGACGGCAGGCTCCGGCCCATAGAAAAGACTGGCGGCCTCGGCGAATTCCGCCTGGGCCGCGTCCGTCAGCCGATAGTAGCTACGGCGCCCTTCCCGCTCTCCGGCAAGCTGGCCGGCGGTCACCAGTCGCGACACGGCAGTGCGCACCAGCGTTTCGGTAATGCCGACGCTCCTGCATGTCTCGATGAGATTGCCGATCCACACGACACCGCCCCGCGGCTCGATGACATCGCCATAGATCGTGACGATGAAGCTCGCCGCCTTGATGGGCAGATCGGCGAGAAGCGCCGCGACCGCTTCGCTCAAATCATGGCCGAGTTTGATGTTATCAGCCGACACTCCCAACCCTGCTCCGCATCTGAAATTATCAGGGTTTATTAGCGTGAGACGCTTGCACTGTTCAAGGCGAGTACGGACAGAAGGCTTTATCGTGACACATTCGTCGGCAACGCCGTGGTGTATTTGACGCATTTCAGCGAGAAGTGCGATGACGAGCTCAGCACGGCTTCATGGGTCAGGATACCGCGCATCAAAAGCCCTTCATATTCCCGCACATCGGCAACGACGGCACGGATGAGATAATCCCATTCGCCCGACATGGAATAGCATTCGAGCACTTCGCGATAGCTCGCGATGAACTGTTCGAAATCGCGGCGGGTTGCTGGATCGTGGGTCTTCATCTTGACCTGGCAGAAGACATTAAGGCCCTTGCCGATCTTGTCGGGATCGACAAGGCGGACCGTTCTGCCGAGCACGCCAGCGCTCTCCAGCGCCTTGATCCTTCGCCAGCAGGAGGCAGGCGATGCGCCCACTTTTTCGGCCAGTGCCGCCTGGCTGATGTCGCCCTCTTCCTGCAGCACGCGAAGGATCGCCCTGTCGACGTGATCAAGATTGAAATTTTCCATTCAAAAATCCGCCAATTCTGAAATAAAACAACCAAATACTAGGGTAATTCCTATGAGATTGAAAGGAATAACGCGGCCACTTTGAATTAGAATCATGCGACCATGTGCAGGAGGAGCAAATGGCCCAACTGGCGATAAGAAAGCATGAGCGCAACGCGCCCGACGACCGCATTGACTGGCGCAGGGTTGCCCGCCTCGTCCACCTTTCAAGAGCCCTCGATGAGCTGGAAGAGAAGCGTCTCGTTCCGGAAAAGAAGGTCCTTTATCAATTTTCCGCACGCGGCCACGATGTGGCGCAGATCCTTCTCGGCACGCAACTGACCGGCCTGCACGATGCCACCTGCGGCTATTACCGATCGCGGCCGCTTCTGCTTTCGCTCGGGGTCGACCCGGCCGATGCGCTCGGTTCGGCCATGGGACGCGCCGGCGGTTATTCCGACGGGCGCGACATTGGTGTCGTCTTCAACTATCCGAACCTCTCTGGCGCATCGGCGCTGCCCATGTGCGGCGGTGTCGGCGCCCAATATACGCCGACGGCCGGCTGGGCGCAGGCGATGAAATACTACGCGACCACTTTGGGGCGCGAAGAATATGCGCGGGATATCGGCGTCGTCCTCGGGGGCGACGGCTCGGTCGCCTCGAACGGTTTCTGGGCCGCACTGAGCGCCGCAACGACGCAAGCATTGCCGATGCTGTTCTACATCGAAGACAATGGCTTCGGCATCTCGGTCCCTTCAACCGTGCAGACCCCAGGCGGAAATATCGCAGCCAATCTGGCAAGTTGGAGACATCTCGCAATATTCGATGGCGACGGCTGCGACCCCGTCGAGGCTGCACGTCTCGTACAGGAGGCCGTCTTCTTCGTCCGCGAAGAGCGTAAGCCTGCCCTTTTGCGGCTGACGGTCCCTCGGCTTGAGGGCCACAGTTTTCAGGATACGCAGGCCTACAAGAGCGAGGAAACCGTTCGGCGCGAATGGGAACGCGATCCACTGCCGCGCCTGAAGGAATTCCTCATTCCGGCCGTCATGTCGATCGAGGAATGGAACGCCTGCGAGATCGAGGCTCACGATAGGGCCGAAAGAGCGCGCGCAGCCGCCGAGGAGCGGCCGGTCGCCGATCCCTCCTCCGTGACACGCCATGTATTCTTCGATGGCGACATGCAGACGATGGGTGGGCAGCATCCATCGGGATATGTGCCTCCGGCGACAACGGATAAGCCCGAGACCGCCGGCCCGCGCATCAACATGGTCACCGCCATCCGTAGAACGCTCGAACATGAAATGTCGATCAATGAGCGCGTCCTCATGTTCGGCGAGGATATCGGCCCCAAGGGCGGGGTTCACGCCGTCACCCTTGGAATGCAGGAAAAATTCGGCAACGAACGGGTTTTCGATACCTCCCTATCCGAGGAGGGGATCATCGGCCGTGCCGTGGGCATGGCGCTGGCCGGCCTCGTACCCATCCCCGAAATCCAGTTCCGGAAATATGCCGAACCGGCCACCGAACAGCTCAACGACTGCGGCACGATCCGCTGGCGCACCAATAACCGCTTCGCCGCCCCCATCGTGGTGCGCATGCCCGGCGGCTTCTTCAAGTGCGGCGATCCCTGGCACAGCCAGACCAACGAAGTTGCCTTTGTCCATCAACCAGGCTGGAAGGTTGCTGTTCCCTCGAACGCCGAAGATGCGGTCGGCCTGCTGCGCACCTCGATGCGCGGCAACGACCCGGTCATCTTCTTCGAACACAGGGCCATGCTCGATCACCCGTGGGCACGCCGCCCCTATCCCGGCGACGATTTCGCGCTGCCCTTCGGCAAGGCGAAACGGACACGGACCGGCAACGACATCACCATCGTCACCTGGGGCGCCATGGTTCACCGTTGCGAGGAGGCTGCCGAGGGCATCTCGGCCGATATCATCGATCTTCGCACGCTGATGCCCTGGGATCAGGAGGCCGTACTCACATCGGTCGCCAAGACGCATCGCTGCCTCATCGTCCACGAAGATCTCGAAGCCGCGGGCTTCGGTGCCGAGATTGCTGCGGTCATTGCAGACAAGGCCTTCACGGATCTCGATGCGCCGGTCTCCCGGCTCACCATGCCCGATATTCCGAGCCCGCATAATCCCGTCCTGCTGGAATGGGCCGTGCCCTCGACGGAACGGATTACCAAGCGCATCACCGAGATCCTGGAGTTCTAGGGAATGACGAACACTGTCGAGATCACGGCCCCGATCGAACAGGAAGGCACGAAGGCAGTCGTCCGCAATTGGCTGAAGCAAATTGGCGATCATGTCCGCGAAGGCGACGCCCTCGTCGAATTGGAAACCGACAAGGTAACGCAGGAGATATCGGCGCCCTGCGATGGTATCCTGAGCGAAATCTCCATGACGGATGGCGATGACGCCGCACCCGGGGCGATCCTGGGACGAATGAGCGTCGAAGCGATCGGCATTGCAACAGAAGCGACCGCCGCTCCGCCGCCAATGCATCACGCCTCGACGGTGACCGCCTCCAGCTATTATTCACCTGCCGTTCGTAGCGCCGCCAAGGAATACGCGATCGATCCCGCTTCGCTGAAAGGCAGTGGCAAGGGCGGGCGGGTCACGCGCGCCGATATGGATCATGCGCTGGAAGCCAGCAAATCCCATCCAGCCGTTCCGGTATCGCAGCAGGCCACGACCGAGCAGCCTTTCTCGGCAAATCCGATTGACGTCAAATCCCGGACCGTACCCCATTCAGCCATGCGGCTTGCGATCGCAAGGCACATGGCCGAATCCCTTGCGACCGCACCTCAGGTCACTGCGGTCTTCGAGGCGGATTTCACGGCGATCATGCGCCATCGCGAAAGCCACAAGGACCGTATGAGGGCGGAGGGCATCAACCTCTCCTACACCGCCTATTTCGTGGCGGCGTCCGTCGCCGCCATGAAGATCGTACCGGAGGTCAACAGCCAGTGGCACGACGATAGTCTTGAAATATTCGAGGACGTCAACATTGCGGTCGGCATCGCATTGGGCGACAAAGGCCTGGTCGCACCGGTGCTCCGGCAGGCGCAGGATCTTCCGCTGGAGACCATTGCCGCCCGCCTTCAGGATCTGACGAACAGGGCACGATCCAATACGCTTAAAGCCGACGAGCTGAAGGGCGGAACCTTCACGATCTCCAATCACGGCGTCTCCGGCTCGCTGGTGGCCTCCCCCATTATCATCAACCAACCGCAATCGGCGATACTCGGCATAGGCAAGCTGGAAAAGCGTGTCGTCGTTCGGGAGGTCGATGGGGTCGATACGATCCAGATCCGCCCAATGGCCTATGTCTCCCTGACGATCGACCACCGCTCCCTGGACGGCCACCAGACGAATGCATGGCTGACGGAATTCGTGCGGGTTCTGCAGAATTGGCCTCAATAAGTGGAGGGAGGTGCCCATGAAGAAAACGGCGTTTTTCGATAGTCTGGCGGAGCAGAAGCCCGATCCCCTGCTGGAATTGATCGCCAAGTTCGCCGCCGATCCGAGAGCCGGAAAGATCGATCTTGGCGTCGGCGTCTATCGCGATGAAGCGGGCCGCACCCCTGTCATGAGAGCCGTCAAGGCGGCCGAGCATCATCTCTGGGAAACGCAAAAATCCAAATCCTATATCGGCCCGGAGGGAGATCCCGCCTTCCTGCGGGCGATGGCTCTCGAGGTTTTCGGCGAGCGCCACGGCGGCAGGCGGCTCGCCGGAATTCAGACCCCTGGCGGCACAGGCGCTCTGCGCCTGGCTGCGGAACTGCTTGCCCTCGACAAGCGACGGAAGATCTGGATCGGCACACCGACATGGGTCAATCACCAGCCGATCTTTGCCGCGGTCGGCCTTCAGGTCGGAACCTATCGTTTCTTCGATATCGGCAAGCAGGCCGTTCTGATCGACGACATGCTGACGGCCCTACGGAACGCCGCGCCCGGTGACGCGGTGCTGCTGCAAACGAGCTGCCACAATCCCACGGGCGCAGCTCTCTCATCGCAGAATTGGCGAGATATTGCCGACGTCGTCGCTGCCAAGGAATTGCTCCCTCTCTTCGACAACGCCTATCAGGGCCTCGGGCGCGGCCGGGTCGAAGATGCGGCCGGCATGATTGATGTCATCGAAGCGGTCGGCGAAGCCATGGTCGCTGTCTCCTGCTCCAAGTCTTTCTCGCTCTATCGAGAGCGCACCGGCGCTGTCTATCTGTTTGCGGATCAGCAGGCGTCGTTGAACAAGGGCATTGGTAATCTCGCGGGTTACGCGCGCGCAAGCTACTCCATGCCGCCCGCGCACGGAGCAGCCATCGTTGCGGCAATCCTCCAGGAGCCGTTCCGCCGTCAGCTCTGGGTGGATGAACTGAACGACATGCGCCTCCGCATAACGGAAATCCGCCGTGCGGCCGGAGAAGCCTTTGGTCGATTTCTTCCGGAACTCGCCCATATGAGCACCCAGGAGGGCATGTTCTCCCTGCTGCCGATCTCTTCCGAAAACGTCCTGAAGCTCCGGGCCGAACACGGCATCTACATGCCGGACTCCGGAAGGATCAATGTTGCGGGCATGCGGGTCGAGGACGTCGCGTCCGTGGCCGAATGCATCGGCCCCTACCTGGTTTGAAGATGAGCCTGAGCGGTCCTTGCCGGTGATCGACCGCGATGCTCAAGCCTCACTGAACGAGTACGGGCTGCATGCAGCGCGCATCGGTCACCTTTATGTCGGCCTGGCCGACACCGACGCCAAGGACGCCAAGCAGATTGTAGAGGAGCTGGTCGACCGGAGCGGTGACGGCAGACAGCGTATCGGCGACGGCTCCCAGCACCGCGCTCGGCGTGCCAAGGGTCAGAATGAGCACCTGAATGCTGATATTGGCATTTTTCAGAAGTGACTGGACGGCCGAGGTCAGGATAGTGCTGGTTGAAACGGTCTTGACTGTGCCGGCAGAAATTTCCGAGGGCTGAAAGGTCACGCGTGTCGGGCTCATATTGGCGATATCGACCTGCGCGCTTGCGATCACCTTCAGAAGCAGGGAATCGATGATGGCTGCTGGAGTAACGCGTGGCTTGGAGCCGAAATTCACGAAAGCCGAAGTATCGACGTCCCCAAGCGCAATCTCCGCCACGCCGGGTACGGCGTCGATCCCGACGACGGCGTTCGGCATGCTGCCGCCGACACAGCTTATCGAGGCAAGCTTGGCCTCGGCAGGCGCGATCTCAACATAAAGCGGCACCCTGATCTTCAAGCCTGCAATCAGGGACAGGCCGGTGACCGAAACTTCGATTGCCGCGCGCACTTGCGGCGTGCGAACGATAGTGCCCGGCGCGCCCACGGCGGCCGCCGGTGCTTGTTGTGCGATCTCCCCGATCGCCAGCGTCATCTTCGTCGCTGCAAGACCCGGCACGTTAGCCCCAAGATCGAGCGCGATCTGCCTTTGCTGATTGGCGGCCATCGCGGTTGCGGAGATCAGGTCCATAACGCTGATCGTGGAAGTCAGGTTGGGCGCGGTTCCCACGACATCCGTACCGAGAGGACCGAGGTTCACGATATCCTGCAGCTTGACGGTGAGCTTCGTGGTTCCCAGCGTCTTGCCCAGATTGTTGATGATGGTGACGACTGCCGGGGAAAGATTGGACGATTTGCCAAGCGCGCCAAGAATCTTGTCATAGGTGACATCGGTCGCCAGGAGCTGATCGTAGCTTACCCCTGTCAGCTTGAGATCCGTCGCCAACAGATTGAGGAAGCTTAAAAGGTTTACCTTCGCGCTGATGAGCGCCTGATAGTCGACGAGATTGAGAGAGACCTGCGTCCCAAGAAGAGAGCCCAGAAGCTGGTTTAGAATGCCGCCATTGAGGCTCGCCAACCGGGAGCCGATAGAAAAAGCTGCCAAACGCTCGCTGGAAGCGGTACCCGTGGCGCTCAAGGTCGGCGGGTCGGCAAAGGCGGAGGCAAAAGGCATCACCGCCTTCTGCGTCAGCGTGACCCTTACGGAATCGGAGAGGGAAGTCCCCGGCGTGAAGCGGTTTTGAGGCGCCACGGATGTGTCTGCCTTATAGGACCCTAGAACCATATTGCCCAAGGTTTCATATTGACCCGACGTGGCCGCCGCCGTCGTGATCTGCCCGTTTGCGGTCATGTAGCTGCTGCCCGATGCCACTGCGGCCGTCGTGCCGTTGCTTTGAAGATTGGCCAGGAGCGCGCTCTGCGCATTTGCGATATCGGCGGCAGCCGTGATTGCGCCAATGTCGCTCAATTGCTGCAGGCGCCGCTGCTGCAGCGTCATCATGCCGTAATCGATGCCGAGGCCAAGGCAGTAAAGGATCAAGGGGGAGGCAAGCGCAGTGGTCACCGCGACGTTTCCCCGCCTGTCCGTCAAGGAGGCGAGCCGACCGAGAAGCCTCTTCATCAGAGACCTCCCAGCCGAATGGTCGAATAACGGCGGATGGTCGAATCCGGCATGGCGAAAGTATAGAGATTCCAGATCGGAAGATTGGATGCGTCGTAGGCGGCGCTCACGGTGAACTGGTTGGCATTGGCCGGGTCTGTCGCGACGGTGACCGTCAGCTTGTCCTTGTTGATGAAGGCGTCGTTAATCGTCGAGCGGGAGACGAAATCCTGGACCAGCTGGCTTCGCTCCGTGGCCGACAATCCCGCGATCGCGGTTCGCGCGGCATCGGCGGTCAGCTGCTGTAGGGAATGGGCCGCGGCGAGATAGATGCCGAAGGCAACCAATGTGAGAAGCAATAGGAAAAAAAGCGGCGCGATTAAAGCGAATTCGACCGCTGCAGCTCCCTTCTTGTCCCTGCCGAAATGAGAAACACGATACATGCTCCTGTCTCCTTCAATCGGCCGCCATCTATGCGATGACGGTCGAGGAGACATTAGGCTTTGGGTGTTAATTTTATATTTCTAAATAAGATACTTTCTAATATTATTACATCTTAATTATATTAGATACTTGATAAAGCTCTCATTACTTTCTTGATCATCGCTGCGCGATTAGCCATCGTCATATCGCATTTTCGCAAGCTACGATCACGGCATCCGCCGCAACTGCGATCACGGACAGCTGTCATTTCTCCGACCCTGATCGGGTCGCGAGGACGACGCCAGAACTCGTATGTCGTCGATCTACTTTTTCTTCGGCGCCAATTCCCAGCCGCCCTGCAAGTTTCTTACGAAACGGCGGTTTCCTTTGTAATAGGTCACCGCACCGGTTCGATCCACCTTGATCGACGTCGGCAGCGATTGCGTGACCGCTTTCAGCCGCTCGACCATGTCAAACGCTTCCTGTCTTTTTCCAGCGCGGATCAGCGCCATCAGCTTGGACTCTTGTTTCATCCTCTATATTCCCGTTCATGGAGGATCAGGGGGTGGCGGAGTGTGTGGTCCGTCGGTTGTTTTTTCATATCGATCAACCCGCTCGGCGTTGCATGAGCAGCGAACGCAGTGCCACGACCACCACGCAAACGCTGGAGATTAGAAAGATTGCGCCGGACATGGCGTAAATCGTCGGCGAAGCGCCGGCATTCATCTTGCCGAACAGCACCACCGGCAACGTGTTTTGGCGACCGGCCAGATAGAAGGCGCGCGTAAACTCGTTGAGCGACAGCAGGAGCGAAAAGATGAAGGCGCTGACGAGACCCGGGCGGATCAACGGCAGCGTAATATCCAGGAACTGCCGGAGCCGGCTTGCACCAAGATCGTCTGCCGCCATCAGGTAGGTGCGCTTGACGGCGGCAAAGCTTGTCAGGATGACGATGAAGGCAAAAGGCATCGCCCACAGCAGATGGCCGGCAATGACGGTCAAGGCCGAAGCCTTCACGCCGGCACGGCTGATAACGGTCGATAGCGCCAGTCCCTGGATGACGCCCGGCACGAACATCGGCAGAAGCACCGCCAGGAACCACAGTCCGCGGCCGCGGTGCAGCTCGCGATATGCGAGCGCCGCACCGAGCGACAGCAAGGTCGTGATAACAGCCGTCGCCAGCGCTATCATGATCGACTGGCCGAGCGCGGCGACAAGCGCGCTTTCCGCCCCGAGCGCGACATACCATTTCAGCGTAACATCGGAAAAATGCGGCAGGCCGGGCTGAAGCGCCGGATTGAAGGAGACGCCGAGCAAATAGAGCGGCGGCGCATAGATCACGGCGAGACCGATGATGGTCAGCGTCCAGATGACGATGCGCGGTGTCGTACCCTCCCTGACGATCATTGGCCGCGCTCCTCGAACAGCGAGGAGAGGCCGAATATGGCGTCTCCGATCAGCACCAGTCCGAAGACGATCACGAGCATCAGCGTCGAAATCGCAAAGGCGAGCGGAAAATTGGCGACACGCATGACGTCATTGATCATCACCGATACGATCGATGCGCCGGCGCCGCCGAGCATCTGCACCTCCGTCGACGAGCCCGCGACCATGACGAAGACGAACAGGAACCCGGCAAAAACACCGGAATAGGTCAGCGGCAACAGTACGGTGCGTGCCATCGTCCAGAAGCCGGCGCCGAGATCGCGCGATGCCGCCAGCGCGATAGGATCGACGCGGCGCATGGAGAGCAGGATGGGGAAGGTTGCGAACGGCAGATAGGAGGCGACCAGCCCGACGATGACGGCAAAGTCGCTGAACAGCAGCCAGTCGAGCGGCGCGTCGATAATCCCGGCGTGCTGAAGTAGCGTGTTGATGACGCCGGTACGACCAAGCAGCAGCCGCCAGGAAAAGGAGCGGATGAGATAGGACGTGAAAAACGGGATGGTAAGGAGGGCTGCGAGCAGAACCGACAGCCTGCGCCCGGCCAGGAAATACATCGCATAGGCGGTGGGATAGGCGATGATGAGGCAGATAGCCGATGTCAGAAATGCTTTGCCGAGGGTCGACAGAAACACGCTCCAGCGCCCGGCCTCCAGGACCGCGCCGTAGGCGGCGAGGCTGAACTCCGGCTTGATCCAGTAAGTCGCGGAATCCCAGGCACAGAAGCTCCAGACCACGACCAGGACCAGCGGTGCAAGGCCGAGCACGAGGATCGCCGCAAGCGGAGCGGCCAGCAATAGAACCGGTGTCTTCATGGTCTAACCCTCCTTCTCTCGGTGTTGATCCCATCGGCTCGGGGCCGGCCTGTCCTCGAACAGAAGGGCCAGCCCCGCTCCATCGCCTTACATCAGGCGTTGCGCAGCCTCTGCCACCACTCTTCGTAGAGTTGGAAGTTGTCCGGCCGGCAATTCTGCCAGTAGACTTTCCCGGAGAACTTGGCCTTCACATGGTCGGCGAGCTTGGCGACGTCGTCGGCCTTGTATTCGTCGGGATGGGCCTTGGCATAGGCGAGGTTGTTGTCGGTCGGCACGAGATAGCCGCGCGCCTTGCCCAGTTCGCAGCCATAGAGGCCGGCAAGCAATGCATCGACGAATTTATGGGCCGCCTCGGCCTTGCCACGCTCCGTGGCACCCTTGAGCAACACCGTATTGTTGCCCCAGCCTTCATAGCCTTCGGCGGGTGCGGCATATTCCACCTGAAGCCCGCGCTTGCGGCCTTCATAGACAATCGGTTCCCAGCCGGTCATGGCGTCGACCTCTTCGTTCGCCACCAGCTGCACGCCCTGCTCCCAGCCATTCCAGAAGGTCCGGAATTGCCCGTCCTTCTTGTGCTTGATCAGGAATTCCATCACGAGGCCGAGCTCGGATTCCGTCAGATTGCCCGGATCCTTGATTGGCTTGTTTTCTGCTTCCTTGAGATAGATCGCCGTGAAGATGGCGCTGTTGATCCAGGCGTCCTCCATCGCGACCCGGCCTTTGAGCTTGGGATCGAAGATGACGCCATAGCTGTCGACCTTCCCGAGCTTGTCGGGGCGGTAGATGATGGAGTCGGCGTTGACGACGGTCGGGATACCATATTGCTTGCCTTCATAGGTCAAGGTCGGTATGTCTTTGGCCCATTGCCAGATGCCTGCGAAATTCGGGATCTTGGACACGTCCCAGGGCGTAATCAGCCCTTGCTTGGCGAGCTCCCTTTCAGCGCCGCCCTGAAAGCCGCCGACATCGAAAAGATCATTGGCATTGCCGGCGGCAAGGCGCGCGACGACCGGGCCGACATCATTGCCGTTATCGGTGAATTCGGGCGAAACGCCGCTCTGGCGCGCAAATTCCTGCCATTTGTCGCCGATGTCGAGCGTCGCCGTGGCCCAGAATGCAACCGTCGCGTCATCGGCCATGGCCCGCGTCGCGGTCAACCCACCAAAGGAAAGCGCGGCCGCACCCGCACCCATCAGTTTGAGCATGTCACGGCGCTGCATGTTGCTCCTCAAGGCGGAGGAGGCAAGATCTCTATCTTTGTTCATCGTGTCATTCCCTTCCCTTATTTTTCGCTTGTTTCAGCCATTCGGGTCCTACTCATCGCCTGAAGCCAGGGCCGGTATTCCGGAACGATCAATCAAGAGCGCAGCACCCGGCTTCAGATGCACACGCACGCTTTCGCCCGGCAAGGGCGGTGTCTCATCCGCGCTGGTCGTTAGCACCACGCGCTGGCTGTCGGCGAAAGCGAGCGTAACGTCATGGCTGAGTCCGCGATAGATACTTTCGACAACCTTAAGTTCAATTGTTTCGGCCGCTATCGCGGCAGCCGGGACAAGCTCAATTCGGTCTGGACGGATTGCAACCAGAGCATCAGACGGCGGCGGCGCTCCGGAAAAACTTGCGCTCAGCCGTTGGCCGGCAATCGTGGCAACGGCCTTTTCGCCGGAAACCGTAATATTTTCGGGCTTCAGAAGCGTATCGATACCGACAAAGCGCGCAACGAAAGCATTGGCCGGCGCCTCGAAAAAGCGGGACGGCACATCGGTCTGCTCGATGCGTCCCTTGTGCATGACCGCCATGCGATCGGAAAGGCTGAGCGCCTCGTCCTGATTGTGGGTAACGAGAATGAACGTCGCGCCGGTACGCTTGTGCAGCCGCCCGAATTCGTCGCGCATCTGCTGGCGCAACCGCTCGTCAAGTCCGGTCAGCGGTTCGTCGAGGAGGAGGATGCCCGGCTCCATGACGAGCGCGCGGGCGAGCGCCACGCGCTGGCGCTGGCCGCCCGAAAGCAGATTGACGTCGCGATCGGCAAAGCCGGAAAGTTCGACGAGATCCAAGGCATTCTCGACCTTGGCCTTCAGCCCGGCACCGGCAAGTCCACGCAACTTCAGCCCATAACCGACATTCTGCGCGACATTCATATGCGGGAAGAGCCCGAGCGACTGAAACACGGTATTGACCGGGCGGCGATTGGCCGGAACGCCGGCCATATCTTTCCCATCGAAAAGAACGCGGCCCGACGTCGGCCTGTCGAAACCGCCGATCAGCTTCAAAAGCGAGCTCTTGCCGCAACCGGACGAGCCGAGCAGCGTAAAGAACTCCCCTGCCCTGATATCGAGCGTCACGTCGTCGACGGCCCGCATCGGCCCGAAACTCCTGACGATATGGTCGAGACCGATCGCAATCGCCATATCAGACGCTTCTCCCATCGCATTCGCGGATGAGCAGCAGCCCCTCCCTGCTCACTTCAAGCTCCTGTCCGGCAGCCACCAGCGAGGTGGCAGTCGCCTCCTCGATGAGAAGCGGGCCGGCGATCTTCTCGGAAGCGGGCAGTTTCGTGCGTTCGTAGACGGGGCAGGATACCCAACCAACCGTGCCGCCGAAGTAGACCTTGCGATGACCCTTGAAGGCCGCATCCAGCGAACGGCCGGCGCGATCGAGTTTCGGGATGGCGATGACCGGACCGTGAAGCACCGCCTCCAGATGGATCATGGTGATTTCGACCGGGGAGCCGGGCAGTCGGAACGTATAGGCGCGCTCATGCGCTGCATGGAAACGTTCCGCAAAGCTTTCGGCGTCGTCGTCCATTTCGAACAGGGCGAAGACGCCGTGTTCCTGGCCGCGATAGCGGGCCTCGACGCGGCAGACGTAGCGGATCTCGGCCGCATCTCCCTTGGAGAAATATCTGACCGCATCCCGTTTCAACTCGTCGAACCGGCGCTTGAGATTGCCGACGGCCTCCGATGCGAGGGGCGCAAACCAGGTGCTGCGGAAATCTGCGCGCGGCTCGGCTGCCAGCATACCCCAGGCGGAAAAGATGCCGGGATGCGGCGGCACGACCGTCACCTTCACACCGAGATCACGCCCGAGACCTGCGGCAAGCGCAGGACCGGCGCCGCCGGAAATGACAAAAGCGGCGTCGCGCGGATCGTGCCCGCGCTGAACCGTCACGAGCTTCAGCGCGTTGATCATCGACGCATGGGCGATCTCGACGATGGCAAGCGCCGCATCCTCGACCGACAGGCCCATCGGCTTGGCAATCGTCGCAATCGCGGCGGCGGCCTTGGACTTGTCGAGCTGCATCTGCCCGCCGGCAAAGCTCGCCGGATCGAAGATGCCGAGCGTCAGCAAGGCGTCGGAAAGAGTCGGTTTGTCTCCGCCTCTTCCATAGCAGGCCGGGCCAGGTATCGAGCCGGCGCTTTCCGGCCCCACGCAGAGCGCGCCGCGCTCGTCGATGCGAGCGATTGATCCGCCGCCGGCGCCGATCTCGACGATATCGACCACCGGCACCTGCACCGGGTAGCCGGGCGCGATGCGGGTATGCTCGAGCTTGTATTCACTGTCGAGCGTCGGCCGGCTGTCGTGAATCAAGGAACATTTTGCAGTCGTGCCGCCGACATCGAGCGACAGCACTTCCGATTCAGCCATTACAGCACCGATGCGTGCGGCACCCGCAACACCACCCGCGGGCCCGGATTCGACAAGCGTCAGCGGGCTCATCTGGGCCTGATCGAAAGTGGAGATGCCGCCATTGGACTGCATCGCATAGTAGGGGCAGGTGAGGTCGCGCTCCATCAGCGCGCTTTCGAGCCGGGCGAAATAGCGCTTGATGATCGGCTGCACATAGGCGTTGAGCACCGCCGTATTGGAGCGCTCATATTCCCGCCATTGACGGGAGACCTCGTGGCTGGCGCAGACAGTCACATCCGGCAACGCCTCGGCAATCGCCTTGGCGCAGGCGATTTCGTGCTCGGGATTGACGTAGCTATGGAGGAAGATCACGGCCACCGCCTCGACCTTGCGGGCGCGGCACTCGCGGATGATCGCCTCGACATCGCCAAGCTCGATGGGTGTCAGCACCTGGCCCTTGGCATCCATGCGCTCGCGCACCTCGAAGCGCAGGCTGCGGGGTACGAAGGGCTCCGGGCTTTTGAACCGGAGATTATAGAGATCGGGGCGATTGCCGCGGCCGATTTCCAATACGTCGCGAAAACCGGCGGTGGTCACCAGCGCCGTCCTGACACCCTTGCGTTCGGTGATCGCGTTGATGACGGTCGTTCCGCCATGGGCGAAGAAGATCACGTCGCGCGTCGAAAGCCCGTCCTTCTTCTCGGCAAGTGCGATCGCCGCAAGGACGCCTTCGGATTGATCGTGAACAGTCGTCAGGCTCTTGGCAGTGAAGATCTCACCCGTGCGCTCATCATAACCGACGAGGTCGGTAAAAGTACCGCCTACATCCGTCGCCAGTCTGATCATCCCGCCACCCTTTCTTCATATCCATATTGGCTGCGGGCCGCCTCGCGGGTGATGTAGCCGTCTTCGATGTCGCGACGGATATATTCCGGCTCGCGTGCGTGAGGCTCGCCCCAGCCGCCGCCGCCGCCGGTGATGATGCGCACGAGATCGCCGCGGTTCAGCCCGATATGCGGCTCGCGGCCGAAATTGCTGACCTTGCCGCCATCCTCCACCTGCAGGAGATTGATGCTGCCGGGCTTGCCTCCCTCGATGCCCCAGGGCGGCGTGTCCGTTCGCCCGAAGCTGCAATAGGCTGATACATCGTCTCCAAGAATCTCGTAATCGCGGATGACGCCGAAACCGCCGCGGCGGCGACCGGCGCCCGATCCTCCCTCGACGTTCAGCGCATAGCGGCGCACGAGCAGGGGAAAGCGCGCTTCGATCACCTCGACGGAATAATTGTAGGTGTCGCCATCGGTGAGCGCGATCAGCGCATTGGCGCCGTCGCCGTCCTTGCTCGCGCCCCAGCCGCCATGCTGCGGCTCGATATGGATGAACGGCTGCCCCGTCCCATCCCTGCCAGCGATATAGACGACGCAAAGGCTCGTATAGGAACCGGCGGAGAAGCGCTCGGGCATGAGTTTGGCGAGCGCCTTCCAGACGAGTTCGGAGGCATGCACCGAGCCTTCGTAATACCAGCCCGTAGGCGAAGGCTTTTCCGCCGTGAAAACCGAACCTTTCGGCGCGATGACGGTGAGCGGCCGGAACCAGCCCTCGTTGGACGGCGCCTCCGGCGCCACCAGCGCCTTGAAGATGGTGCGAACGGCCGATTGCAGCGCACCTGCCGCACAATTGATCGGCCCCGCGACCGCGGGCGGGCAGCCGGTGAAATCCGCCGTCAGCCGATCACCGGCGATCGTGACCGCCACCTGCACCCTGATAGGATCGGTGGTGACGCCGTCGCCATCGATAACGTCAGTCGCTTCGTAGACCCCGTCGGGCAGCGCGGCGATGGCGGCGCGCGCCTGCCTCTCGCTCACGGTCAGTAGGTGATCGAATGCGGTCTTCACGACGTCGGTTCCGTATTTGCCGGCCAATTCGGCCATGCGACGGGCGGCAACGCGAACGGTCGCCACCTGTGCGGTGAGATCGCCGATCGCAACGTCAGGCAAACGGACATTCTCGCGGATGATCCGCAGAACTTCTCCCGAAAAGCGATCGCTGCGCACGACTTTCACACCCGGCAACCGCAATCCTTCCTGAAAGACGGAGACGGCATTCGGCGCAAGCGAGCCGGGAACCGAGCCGCCGACGTCAAGATAATGAGCAACGTTGATGGCATAGGCCAGAATCCGCCCTTCGAAGAAGATCGGCTTGACGATGGCGAAATCGCAGGCATGCGTACCGCCGGAATAGGGATCGTTCGTCAGGAGAATGTCGCCATCTTCCAGATCTTCACCATAGAGAGCGATCAATGACTTGACCTGCGTGCCGAAAGTGCCGGTGAAGAGCGTGATGCCGTTCATCTGCGCCACGAGCTCCCCTTCGGGCGTCAGGAGACCGCAGGCAAAATCAAGCACCTCATAGATGACCGGGCTCATCGAGGTTCTGGCCATGACCACACCCATCTCGTCGACGGTGGCTGCCAGCTTGCCCTCGATAATCTCCTGCGTCACCGGATCGACGACGACCACGAATCTACCTCGCATTATAATATTCGCACGAGTGCAGATTAGGTGTTTTTTCGCCCATCGAAAGCCTTCCCGATGGGTGGGCACACATGCTGAAACCTACCCGTTCGGGTAGGTCACCTATTGAGCATGCCCTTTTGACGCGCTGCGGTGACGGCTGCCGTCCGCGTCGAGACGTTGAGCTTGGCGAAGATGTTGCGCAGATGGAATTTGATCGTGTTGTCGGAAAGCGCCAGCATCCGGCCGATTTCCTTGTTGGAAAGCCCGGAGCTCAGCAACTCCAGCACCATATGTTCCCGGCCGGTAAAGGCGGATCCGACGTCGGCAATGGCCGGCTCCTGCATCGTCTCGGCAGCCACGAGCAGAGACTGGAGACGCTTGCGGGTCACGTTTGCCACTGTCGGATGAGTGGCAAGTGAGCGAAGCTCACCAAGGCCCGCTGCATGATCAAGATGCAGCAAGGCGCGATAGTCGTCGAGCGGCATCGTCAGCACAAGATCGGAAAGGCGGGCGGCGGCGACATCGGCACGGTCCTCAGCGAGCAGAATCCCTATGTCGATGAGAGCAAGCTCGATCGCGCGCGGAATATGCAGGCGCTGGGATTGACGCGTTCTGAACTGATCGAAGACCTCGCGCGCCTTGGAAACTTCGCCGAGCGCCAGATAAGCGCGCGTCCAGAAAATTGCCGGGGTCGCGCCGCGCAGATGAATGGAAAGCAGATTGGCGCGATCCGCAACGATAGCCTGTATGCCGAAACCGTTGGCCTCGGCGTGCCGGATCGCCTGGTCAAGATCACCCGATGCCATGAGAAGCATGGCACGCTCGCCATCGATCAGGCGGCTGAGCCGATCGAAGCCGCGCCGCCGCGCCGCCGCACGGATGCGATCCATGGCGGCGTGAGCCGCCAGGAAATCCTCATGCATGCGCAAGACCCGTTGTTCGGCCATGAAACCCGCTGCGAGAAGATCAAACCATGTATCGTGGCGCTCGAGATGCGGCAGCGCCCATTCCAGCATGCCGGCCGCGGCCTCTGCCTCGCCCCCCATCGATAGCACTTCCGCCTTCAGAACCTGGCCGACCGCGTCGAGATCGCTGCCGGGACCGATATTGGCTTGTGCTTCGCAGATCAATTCGTCGTAAGAGGCAAGCGCGCTCGCGCAATCGCCCGACAGAAAGAAGGCCTGGCCGATATGCGTGTAGAGATGCATCGCACCGAAATCGGCACCGCCGTCGCGAAAGGCGCGAATGGCGAGATGACCGTAATGCAGCGCCCGATCAAGTTCGCCTCGGATCAGGAAATTGTAGGACAGCATATTGAGCGCCAGCGCGCGATGGATGAGTTCCATGCCATCCGGCTGCTGCAAATCATCTTCCAATGCCGAGAGATCGGCCGTGCTCGCCCAGTGATCCGTATAAAGCGCAAGGAGAATGCGCACGACGCGCAGGTCTTTCGCAAGGATCGGATCACCGGAGGCGGCACGCTCGGCCGTGGCGAGATAGTGATTGGCTGCGGCAAGCTGTGCCGCTTTGGCATGAAAAATCGAAAGTCCTAGCGTCGCGAGGGGAAAGCGGACCAGATCGATCTCCGAGGCATGTCCGCTCAAGGCCTGGAAAAGCGTTGCGCCGCCCCGCGTGGTGGCATAGACACGCCTCCATCCGCCGGCGGTTTCGACGATACGCGCTGCAAGATTGGCGTTATCCGCCAAAAGCGCGTGATGGACGGCGCGGTCTATATCGCCATGAGCCTCGAACCAGTGTGCTGCACGGTTCAGCGCACGGTTGGCATCGATACCCCTGCGGCCGGCGGTTCTCTTGAGAAACTCGTTGAAGACCGGGTGGAACCGCATCCAGTTGCCCGGCCCGGCAAGCAGCGTCACCGGAAGGGCGTACTCATTCAGCCGCTCGATCAGGCCCGCGTCCTCGCCGGTTTCCAGCACTGCCTCGAGAAGCGGCCGATTGAAGGCCGGCAAGGCCGCAGTCTCGATCAGAAACAAGCGGATATCCTCGGGCAGATGCTCAAACACCTGCTCCGAGAGATAAGAGCCCATATCCGCGCCGCCTCCGTCGAAGGAGGCGAGAATGGTATCGCTTTCCTCGGATTCCGCAACCAGAAGGCTCACCATCTGCAACGCGACCGCCCAGCCCTCCGTGCGGCGATTGAAGGAGCCGACCTGCTCTTCGGTCAGATGCGCGCCCTTGCCCTCAAATAATTCCCGCGCCTCGGCATCGGAAAAACCGAGTTCGGCCACGCCGAACTGCTTGAATTCGCCACGCAGCCGCAATGCCGACAGAGGAAAGCGCGGCGGACTGCGGCTGACCAGCACCAGCTTGACATGCTCGAGCGAAAGATCGGCAAGGATCTTTGCCATCAGGGCCTCGGTCGCATCCGTCTGAGCAAAGTGATAGTCGTCGAGGAAGATGACGAGCGGCTCTTCGATCTTGCGCAGGCGCGTCCCGAGCACGGAAAGAAGCGCTGTAGCCGGCAGATTGCCGGCATCCGCACCGTCCTCGTTCGAGAGCGTCTGCAGGGCATCGATCAGAGCGAGCAGGAAAGCTTCCTGGCTCGTATGCTCGGCATCGAGCGACACCCAGCACAGCTTGACCCGATCTTCCTTCAACAACTCGTACCATTGGACGGCGAGCGACGTCTTGCCGTAACCGGCCGGCGCGACGATGGTCGTCAAACGACGCAGCCCGGCGCGCCGGAGCTGCCGCAACAGGTCGCTGCGTCTAATAGTTTGCTGCCCGCTGGACGGGGGAGCAAATCGATTCTGTCCACTCATGGGGCCGGATGATGCTGTCTTGGCAAGCAGTTTGCAACCCGCGCGAAAACGTTTGCAAAGCCGGTTAATCTCGATCGTTCAGAAGACTACGCCTACATGCAATAGTTGATTTTTCTCGCCACTGCAACGAAAAGCGTGAGACCCTCGAAGCGGGATCGATCGAGACGAAAGCCGGCCAGCATCCCCTGTCGACATGCCGGAGAGCACAAAATTTTGCCGGTTGCGACTATAAACGGTCCGTTAGGGATTTGTTGACCATAATTGGAGGTATAGCGATGCCGCAGGCGCGGCGCCTCTGAGTTCTGTATCTGTTAGCAAGGCGAAAGTCGTATCCGTGCATCACGCGATCTTTTCCATTCCGGCGACAACTTTCGCCATCGCCTCTTCCTTCGTCGCTTGCCGGCTGGCGCTGATCGCGATGCTGATGCTTGGCGCCTTTGCCGGCTCGGCTGCGGCCGAAGACCGGGCACTCAAACTCTTCTTCACCCATACCGGAGAAAGGGCGACCATCGTCTTCAAGCGCGGTGGTAAATATGATCCGAGGGGCCTTGCTCAGATCAACCGCTTCTTGCGCGACTGGCGAAAGAACGAACCGACCCGGATCGCTCCGGAATTGCTTGATCTGGTCTGGGAAGTCTATCAACGCAGCGGCGCCAGGGAATCCATACACGTCGTCTCGGCCTACCGCTCTCCCTCCACCAACAGCATGTTGCGCAACCGCTCGCGTAGCTCCGGCGTCGCAAAGCACAGCCAGCACACGCTCGGCAAGGCGATGGATTTCTATATTCCCGGCGTCAAGCTTGCGAGCTTGCGCGCCATCGCCATGCAGATGCAGATCGGCGGCGTCGGCTTCTATCCCAACTCCGGCTCGCCCTTCGTGCATCTGGATGTCGGCAGGGTACGAGCCTGGCCGAGAATGTCACGCCAGGAACTGGCACGGCTTTTCCCGAACGGGCAGACGCTGCATGTGCCGGCGGACGGCAGACCGCTGCCGGGCTATGAGGTGGCGGTCGCGCAATCCAGGAAGCGGCCATCCCAGGTGAGCAGCAGGATCGCGACCGCGGTGGAGGACGATGATGATGCCGGATTGTCGGCTGCATCTCGCAGCGGCATGCCCGACAGCAGCCTTATGACCAGCATGCTGCCGACGCCTAGGAATCGAGCCGTGAACGGGCTGGAGGCTCAGCTCGGCAAGCGCGTGGCCGAGGAAAGCAAGGAGCAGCCCTTCGCCGATCTGGCCGCCTATGCCATTCCGCTGCCGGCATGGCGGCCAACCAGCAGTATCGTCGTCATCCCGACGGCCGCGCCTGAAAGACCAGCCGCTCCTGTTGTGCTGGCAAGCCTGGTAGTGGGACGCAACGAGGCTGGAAAACTCGTCATGTCGGACAACACGAAGAATACGGACGACAACGCCATGGCAAAGATGCAGCCAATAGCGCAGCTGCCAAGCTCCGCCGCGCAGCACGTATCCGGCGGCGTCGGAGCCATGTCGACGGGGCCATCGTCGCCTGGGCGTTGCAGCCGCCGGGCACGGCAGTCGACATGACGCTCCCGAGCCTCGTCAGTGCGCCAATACCGATGCATGAGGATATGGCCGACATTCAGGACGGAGCCGCCTATGAGGGTGACGACTTCGATGTCGAGCGGTTCGGCTTCGAAGGCTGAGGCCGCCTTCGCCCCGCTCCATTGGCAAATCAGTTCGATGCATCCGATGGTCGGTCCGCGTGCTCCGACAAGGAAAGATGCGCGAGGCCGCCAAGCGTAAAGCGAACCAGCCGGTCCGCCAGCTCCTCGTCCGTAGTCGCATCCCGCCCAAGCGCAGGAATGATCTCGGAGACGCGTTTTTCGGCCACCAGAAGCATGAAGCAGGGCGCCATCGTCGAAAGCGCTGCCTGAGCGACGAGCGGATGGTCCGGTGGCACGCCAAGGATCTGGGCGATGACACCAAACAGCAAAGCTTTCTTCGGCTCGATCTCCTCGCGGCGGAGCTTGTCGATATGAGGCGTGGGCGCGATCAGTTCGCGCACGACCACCTTGGCCGGCCATGAACTCTCATTTCCTGTCCTGACGACCGTGACCAGCAAACCGATGAACCGGCGCAGCTTCTCCTTCGGGTCGATGTCCGCATTGATCATGCGGGCAAGCACATCGTAACTCATCAGGCGATGATGGGCCTCGGCAAGAACATCTTCGTACAAAGCCTCGATGCCGCCGAAATGATAATTCACCGCGGCCGCATTCGTCCCGGCGCGCAAGGCGATTTCCTTTGCGGTCGCGCGGTCGAAGCCGAATTCGGCGAAAACGGCGCCGCCGGCTTCGAGCAGGCTCGTGCGCGTGGCCGCCCCGTCCTGCCGATCTCGTGACCGCGCCGTTCGTCTTATGCCTCTGGCCATTGTCTTTGCCTTCCATTAATTCAAATATTAATTTGAAATTTGAATTTGACAAGTGTTATAATCTGCTGCGGATCAATCTCGGTCACAATTCGTTTCACCAGAGCCGACCGCTCGTTCGGAGTTCAACAAAGCATGCAGCGTGTCATCGTCATCCTGGTCCTGTTGATTGCAGTCGCGGGCGGTGCCTGGTGGTATCTCCATCGGGATAACGGCGCGAACGATCTCGTTCTCTATGGAAATATCGACTTCAGACAACTCACTCTCGCCTTCAATGGCAGCGAACGTGTGGCTGAAGTCCTTGTCGAAGAGGGAGCGCAAGTCAAGAAAGACCAGATCGTCGCCAGACTGGATACCAGCCGGCTCCGGCCGCAGGTCGCCCAGGCGGAAGCGCAGGCTGCCAGCCAACGCGCCAATCTCACCCGCCTCAAAAACGGCAGCCGCCCCGAAGAGATCGCCCAGTCCCGTGCCAATGTCGAATCCGCCAAGGCAGAGGCCGTCAATGCCCGCGCCCAGTTCGAGCGTCAGAACGCGCTCGCTCCCAAGGCAGCCGTCAGCCAGCAGGCCCTGGATGAAGCCCGTTCGGCCGCCGCCGTCGCCGACGCCAAGGTCATCGCAAACCAGAAGGCGTTGGATCTGCTCGTTGCCGGCTCGCGCGTGGAGGATATCGAGGAGGCCGAAGCGCAGCTGAATGCGGCTGAGGCCAATGTCGCGCTCCTCCATCAACAGCTTGCCGACGCCGAATTGAGAGTGCCCGTCGACGCTATCGTACAGTCCAGGCTGATCGAACCCGGCGAGATGGCGTCTCCCACGCGGGCTGCCTTTTCGCTTGCGACCATCAGCCCGAAATGGGTGCGTGCCTATATCTCGGAAACCCAGCTTGGGATGCTCCGTCCCGGCATGAAAGCCTCCGTCACCGTGGACTCGCTGCCAGGGCGGACGATCGGGGGATGGATCGGCTTCATTTCCTCCGTTGCCGAGTTCACGCCGAAATCGGTGCAGACGGAGGAATTGCGCACGAGCCTCGTCTACGAGGTCAGGGTCTTCGTCGACGATCCCGACAATATGCTGCGGCTCGGCATGCCGGCAACCGTCCGGCCGCTTCCGGGCGAACAGTCGGCTCCGCCAACCGCGCAGCGGCAATAGAACGAGGATGCCATGAGCGCCGGCGATCTCTCGGTGACAGCAAGCAAGCTTTGCAAGTCGTTTCATCGGGACACCGGAGAAACGGTCGACGCGCTTGCCGATGTCTCGCTCGATGTCCGCAAAGGCGCGCTGACGGCGCTCGTCGGCCCCGATGGCGCCGGCAAGACGACGTTGCTGCGCCTGGCATGTGGCCTCATCGCACCCGATAGCGGCAGTCTGCGAGTGATCGGCTTCGATATCGCCACGGAGCCGCAGCATGTTCAGGACCGGATCGGCTATATGCCGCAGAAATTCGGCCTCTATGAGGATCTGAGCGTTCAGGAGAACCTTGATCTCTACGCCGATCTGCATGGCGTGACGCAATCGAAGCGCGACGAAACCTATCCGCGCCTCTTCGAGATGACGCAGCTCGGGCGCTTCAAGGAACGGCCGGCGGGAAAATTGTCTGGCGGTATGAAGCAGAAGCTCGGCCTTGCCTGCACCCTCGTGCGAGCACCCGAACTGCTGCTGCTCGACGAGCCCACCGTCGGCGTCGATCCGCTGTCGCGGCGCGAGCTCTGGGAAATCGTCTTCAAGCTCGTCAAGGAGGACGGGCTCTCGGTGATCGTGGCGACCTCCTATCTCGACGAGGCCGAACGCTGCGAACACGCCGTGCTCATGCATGCAGGCAAGATCCTCGATCAGGGACCGCCTGCCGACATAACGAAGAAGGCTGACGGCTGCTGCTTCATGGTTCCCACACCGGAGAACATGCCGGCAAGATCGCTGCAGGCCCGTCTTTTCGCCCTGCCTGATATTATCGATGCCGTCCCGGAAGCCGGCCGGGTCAGGATCGTGCGCAGGCCGGAGCAGAAGGACGAGCCGCTACGGCTGGATGAAACCAAGCTCGATACCGAAAGCGTCGAGCCCCGGTTCGAAGACGCCTTCATGATGCTATTTTCCGCCGTCGTCGGCAACGCCGAGCGCCAGATGCGCACCGGCCAGCCATCCGACCATAGCGACGGCGATGAAACCGTCGTCGAGGTTCACGACCTCGTCCGGAAGTTCGGAGATTTCACGGCCGTCGACCATGTCAGCTTCAGCGTGCGCAAGGGAGAGGTCTACGGTCTTCTTGGCCCGAACGGAGCAGGAAAAAGCACGACATTCCGCATGCTTTGCGGCCTGCTCCCCGCAAGTGGCGGCACGTTGATGGTCGCCGGCTCCGATCTGCGCAGAGCGGGTGCCAAGGCCCGAGAGCGGCTGGGCTATGTCGCGCAGAAGTTTTCGCTCTACGGCCAGTTGAGTGTCGACGAGAATCTGGAGTTTTTCGCAAGCGCCTATGGGCTGCGCGGCAAACACAGGAGAGACAGGATCGCCGCTTTGAAGAACCAGTTCGAACTCGACCAGTTCTCCAGGCTGCCCAGCGGCCAGCTGCCCGGAGGCTTCAAGCAGCGGCTGGCGCTTGCCGCGGCCCTGCTGCACGAGCCGGATATTCTCTTCCTCGACGAAGCGACCAGCGGTGCCGATCCGCTGGCCCGGCGGCAATTCTGGGGCCGGATCACTGCCCTGTCCGAGCAGGGCGTGACCGTCATCGTGACGACGCATTTCATGGAAGAAGCCGAATATTGCGACCGGATCATCATCCTGGATGCCGGCAAGAACCTGGCTGAGGGAACGCCGGTCGAAATCCGCGCCCATGCCGGGGCACGCGGCGAGACGGCGGCAACGATGGAGGAGGCCTTTATCGCGATCGTCGAGCAGGAGCGTCACAAACAGGCGGAGAAGGCGGCATGAGCGAACCCGCAGACAGGCCTGGCCACGGATTGCGCGCAGCCCTGCGCCGCGTCCGTGCGCTCATCCGCAAGGAGACATGGCAGCTCCTGCGCGACCCGAGCAGCATCGCGATCGGCATTATCATGCCGGTGGCGCTGCTGATCCTGTTCGGATACGGCATCAATCTGGACGTCAAGAACGTTCCCGTTGCGATCGTCATGGAAGAGAACTCGGCCGAGGCGCGCGGGCTGGCCTCGGCCTTCGAGCTTTCCAGCTATTTTTCGCCGAAACCGGTCAAGACGATGGCCGAAGCCGAAAAGATGCTTCTGTCATCGGAGGTAAGGGTAATCCTGCGCATTCCATTGGATTTAGCGCGTAAAATGGCCTTGGGCAACGGCGAAGTACAGGTGGTCGTCAACGGCAGCGATGCCAACACCGCCCGCATTTCGCTGAGCTACGCCGAAGCTGCCGTCGGCGTCTGGAACGCCAAGGAAGTGTCCCGCAAAGGGGCGGCTACCGGCAGCGGTGTGACGATCGAGTCCCGGCTTTGGTTCAACGAAGCCAATGACAGCAGCTATTTCCTCGTCCCAGGCCTCGTCGTCCTCGTCATGACGCTGATCGGCGCGCTCCTGACCGCGCTCGTCATGGCGCGGGAATGGGAACGCGGCACTTTCGAGGCGCTGTTCGTCACACCCGTCCGTTCGAGCGAAATCCTGCTCGGCAAGACAGTCCCTTACTTTCTTCTGGGGCTTGCCGGGCTTGCGCTCTGTGTCGTCGGCAGCCGCCTGCTCTTCGGCGTGCCCCTTCGAGGGTCGCTGTTGATCCTGACCGTCGTCTCCATGCTCTATCTTCTGGTGGCGCTCGGTCTCGGTCTTGCCATATCCTCCGTCACGAAGAACCAGTTCATCGCCAGCCAGGTGACCGTTCTCGCCACCTTCCTGCCGGCAATGATGCTCTCGGGCTTCATGTTCGATCCGCGAAGCATGCCTTGGGCCGTGCAGATCATCACCTATATCTTCCCGGGCCGCTACTTCGTCACCCTGCTGCAGACCTTGTTTCTGGCCGGCAATATCTGGAGCGTCATCCTGCCCAATGCCGCCGTGCTGGCCGGCATGGCCACGGCGCTCCTGGCGCTTGCCGTGCGCATGACCCGCAAAAGGATCGGCTAGCCATGTTCATTGCATCGCTTCTGCGCATCGCTACCCTGATCCGCAAGGAACTCCTCGTCATCCTGAAGGACCCGAGAAGCCGGGCAAGCATCATCGTCCCGCCCATCCTCCAATGTCTGATCTTCGGCTATGCCGCCACCTACGACCTCAACACGGTTCCCTATGCGCTCGTCGACCAGGACAGGACGACGGCATCGAGAAATCTCATCGCAAAGATCGAGGGATCCGGCATCTTCGAAAGGGTGGCGACGTTGGCGCAGGCGGGCCAGGCCGTCAGGCTGCTCGATGCCAAGCAGGCCGTGCTGATCATCGTTGTCGAGCGTGATTTCGAGAGGCAATTGGAAGGCGGCGCCCCCGGCGCGGTACAGGTCATCGCCGACGGCCGGAATTCCAATACGAGCGGCATTGCGCAGGGCTATGCCAACACGATCGTCGGCGACTTCACCTCCGATTGGCTTGCACAGAAGGGCGGTTCCGGCAAAGCCGTTCAGGTAACAACGCGCGCCTGGTACAATCCGCAGCTGGAAACGCGCTGGAGCATGGTCCCATCGCTCATCGGCACGATCACCATGCTGATGACGATGATGCTGACCGCCATGTCCGTCGCGCGCGAGCGCGAGGAAGGAACCTTCGACCAGTTGCTCGTGGCGCCCTTCACGCCGACCGAGATCATGATCGGCAAGGCCGTCCCCTCGATGATCGTCGGCATCACCCAGGCATCGACGATCCTGCTGGTGGCCTTGTTCTGGTTCCGCATCCCGTTTGCCGGCTCATTCCTGACGCTTTACCTTGGGCTCAGCCTCTTCCTCGCGGCGGCCATCGGCTTCGGACTGTTTCTGTCCTCGGTTGCCGGCAATATGCAGCAGGCAATGATCCTCGGCTTCGTCTTCCTGATGCCTTTCATGCTGCTGTCCGGCCTGATGTCGCCGACCGACAACATGCCGAAGGTTCTGCAATATGCGACGATGATCAATCCGCTGAAATATGCGATCAGCATCACGCGCGGCGTCTATCTAGAAGGTGCCGGGCTCGACGCGCTTTTTCCCGACATGCTGGCGCTGGTCGTGATCGCCGCGGTGACCATGCCGATTGCCGCCTGGATGTTTCGTCACCGGTTGAACTAGCGCAACTCCAGGAAGGCACACCGTGTGGTGCGTCGACCTCGGCGTGGACGATATCCGCCGTTATTCGACCCGCAACCCCGCCTTCTTCAGGAGTGGCGTGACCCGGTCGCAGAAGAAGGGCAGCTCATAGGTGTAGTTGACGAAGGACATGGCAATCCCGGAATAGCCCCGTTCGGCAATGGCTATCATGTCTTCGACAATTCTTTCCGGCGTACCGACCAGCGGATAGCCACCCGCGCCGCCTGCAAACCGCTTGCGATAGCGATCGTAGGCTTGCGTGTCATGCGACTGCGAGAATTCCTTCTTGCCGGCCATATGGGCGTCGACCGCCTCATGGTCGGCAAGCGTCACGGCATAGCGTTCGTAATAGTCCTCTGCCTCCTGCTGGCTTTCGCGGCAGACGACATGGCAGACGGTATAGGCGCCGATATCGCGGCCGAGCTTCTCGGCCCGCCCCTTGATATCCTCGACATGCTTGCCGGCTTCGGAAAGCTCGGTGAAGGTGGTGAAGAGGTAATCGCACTTCTTCGCCGCGAAATCCCGACCAGGCGCGCCGAAAGCCGCGTTCATGGTGACCGGCCGCGGCGATTGCAGGCTGGTCGGTCGGCTCACCACATCCTTCAGTCTGTAATAGGTGCCATCGTAGTCGAACGGTGCATCCGACGTATAGGCCCGTTCCATGATATCAAGCCATTCATCCGCCTGGTCATACCCTTTCTCGACCAGCGGCACCCCGAACATGCCGAACTCCTTCGGGTTCCAGCCGCAAACGATATTCAGGCCCGCGCGGCCGCCGCTGATATGATCGACGGTCGCGAGCGCCTTCGCCGCATAGAGCGGATGCACGAGTGGCACGTGAACGGTCATAAAAAGGCCGATCCGTTCCGTGACGGAGGCAAGGCCGGCCGCCCAGGTAAAGGTTTCGAAGGACCATTCGCGTACTCGATTCTTGCCGCCGAAGCCCTTCCAGCGCGCGATCGGAAGGAAGAAATCCAGCCCGCCACGATCAGCGATCTGTGCGGCGTTCAGATTGTCCTCCCAGCGAGCCTGCCAGCGCTCCGGCACGTCGGTAATGGCAAGCCCCCCGTCCGCATTGGCGGAAAAGACGCCGA
Organism: Martinezella tropici; assembly: GCF_003287875.1. Classification (GTDB taxonomy): domain Bacteria; phylum Pseudomonadota; class Alphaproteobacteria; order Rhizobiales; family Rhizobiaceae; genus Rhizobium; species Rhizobium tropici_C. The sequence goes on along the minus strand of NZ_QMKK01000054.1, from coordinate 55,154 downwards.
GTTTCAATTTGCTGGGACCTTTCAGCGGATGCGGCTTGATCATGCTGTTCCTCCTTCTGCGGGCGGAACGCATTGCCTCCATCTGTTCCAACCGTCGTTGCCGGACGGAGAGATGAGCCTTGTTCCCCTTGGGCCAGCACTGTCGATCCATCGGTCGGAAAAAACAAGTTTAAACCTAAACTATTTTTACGCGCGGATTGAAACGGCTCGATGCGAGCGAGAGATCAATGCTTCCGCTTAAACGAGGTCAACCCGCCATATACTGGATGTTGCAGCGGCCATGGACCGAGGATTTCTGGACATGCGCCCGGACACCGAAAACCCTTTCGATCAATTCCTGCGTCAGCACCTGTTCCGGCGGGCCGGCGGCGACAACCTCGCCATTTTGGAGCACGGCCAGGCTGTCGCAGAACATGGCCGCGAGATTGAGATCGTGCAGCGCGACGATCGAGGTGACGTCGAGCTTGGAGATAAGGCCGAGAATATCGAGCTGATGCTGGATATCGAGATGGTTCGTCGGTTCATCGAGCAGCAGTTCGCTCGGCGTCTGGGCGAGCGCTCTCGCGATATGGACGCGCTGCCGCTCGCCGCCGGAGAGTGTCTGCCACAGCTGACCGGCGCGGCCCTGCATGCCGACGCGCGCAAGCGCATCCACAACCGCCGCATCGTCATGTGCGCTCCAGGACGAGAGAGGCCCGCGATGCGGCGTGCGGCCGAGACGCACGACGTCCATAACCGTCACCTGGGTATCGGTCGTCGCCTGCTGTTCGACGAGCGCGATGCGGCGGGCGATATCGCCGCGTGAAATCGAGGCGATATCGCTGCCGCCGAGCCGGATGACGCCGCTCTTGACCTTCCTCAAGCGGCAGATCAGCCGCAGCAGGCTGGACTTGCCCGAGCCGTTCGGGCCCAGAAGGCCGAGGACCCTGCCCTTTTCCACCGCCAGACTGACGCCGTTGACGATCAACGTATTGCCGGCGGCAAAAGTGACTGTGTCGACCGCGATGCTCATGCCGTCCTCCGGGCGCGATAGAGAATGATGGCGAAGGCGGGCGCCCCGAACAGGGCAGTGACCACGCCGATCGGCAGGATCTGCTGGGGAATGATGATCCTCGAGACGATATCGGCACCGACCATGAAGATGGCGCCGGCAAGTGCTGCTGCCGGCAGCAGCCGATCATGGCTTGGCCCCACCATGAAGCGGGCGGCATGCGGGATGACGAGACCGACGAAACCGATGGAGCCGACGATGCTGACGACGGCTGCCGTCATGAAGGCAGTCACGCCGAGCAGCACGATCTGCGCGCGCCGCACCGCAATCCCCAGCGAAGCGGCCGCATCCGTGCCGAAGATGAACGCGTCGAGCACGCGGACATGCGCCATGCAGATGGCAAAACCGAGAATGGCGACCGGTCCGGAAAGATAGACATCCGGCCAGCGCACGCCGCTCAGCGAACCGAGCAGCCAGAACATGACGCCCCTCGCCTGCTCGGCATTGGCCGACGTGGTGACGATATAGGAGGTCAGCGCGTTGAAAAGCTGCGAACCGGCGACGCCGCACAGGATAATGCGCTCGCTCGTGCCGCCAACACCCGTAGCAAGCAGGCCGACGAACAGGAAAGCGACGATCGCACCCAGAAAGGCGCCGCCGGAAAGGCCGAGAATGCCATAGCCGAGCCCGAGGATCATGATGCAGACCGCCCCGGTCGAGGCGCCCGCTGAAATGCCGAGCACATAAGGTTCGGCAAGCGGATTGCGCAACAGGGCCTGCAGGATCACGCCGCTCAATGCCAGCGAGGCGCCGGCGCTGGCGGCGACGAGCGCCCGGCTCAGGCGATAATCCCAGACGATGCCCTGATGGATCCGGCTGAGCTCGAAACCTGTTCCGAACAGCCGGTTCGATACGGCCTTTGCAGTGGTCGACAGCGGGATGGAAATCTCGCCGATCGACACCGCAAGGCTGATCATGAAGGCCAGAAGTATGAAGGCAGCCAGGGCAAGCACCAGCAGCGTCCACCATGGCCGTCGTTCCGCGGTAAGACGCATCGTCACCGCGCCAGACCGAAGGATCTAATGCCTTTGGCCAGGATTTCGATGCCGTCGATGGTCCGGATCGTCGGGTTCATCGACTGAGCATCCATCAGAACGAAATGCTTGTTCCTGACAGCGTCGAGCTGGCTGGTGACCGGATCCTTCTCGAGGAATTCGAGCTTGACCTTCGGGTCGTCAGCCGCATAGCGGCGGCGGTCCATGGTAGCGATGACGATCACGGCCGGATTGGCCTGCGCGATGGTCTCCCATCCGACCAGCGGCCATTCTTCCTCGGTCGTGACGACATTCCTGGCACCGATCGTCTTCAGGATATAGGCCGGAGCGCTGTTCTTGCCCGCGATAAAGGCATCGCCGCCAACCTCCTTGCTGGAGAACCAGAACACGATCGGAAGGTCCTTGGACTTTGCGGCTGAAATCGAGGCGACCGCATCCGCTTCGCGCTTCTTCAGGTCGGCGATCAGGGCATCGCCGCGATCCTCGACATCGAAAATCTCAGCAAGTTCACCGATCTCCTGGTAGATCAGGTCCATCGTGAACAGTTCCTTGCGCACGCCATCGCCGCCATCGGCATTGACCTTGGCGACGCAATCGGTCGGCGCGATATAGGTGTTGATGCCGAGCTCGGAAAACTGCTCGCGCTTGCCGACGGAGCCCTGCGGGCCGACATGCCATTCGAATTCGGCTGCCACCAGATCCGGCTCCTTGCCGACAACGGATTCGAAACTCGGATCATTGTCGGCAAGCCGCGGAATCCTGGCGTTGGCTTCGGCGTATTGCGGCAGGACGGGTCCGACCCAGACCGCCGTTCCGGCGATCTTGTCGGCAAGGCCGAGCGAGAAGAGAATCTCGGTCATGCCCTGCCCGACCGAAACGATCTTGGCCGGAGCCTTCTGGAAGGTGACCTTCTGGCCGCAATTGCTGATGGTGAGAGGATATTGGGTCGCGGCCAAACCAGAAGCAGCAAAACCAGTCAGGCCGAATGCAAAAGTAATCGTCGTCAAAAAATGGCGCATGAGAGATCTCGATAGGAAGGAAACTGGACGGCGTCAGCGCGATCGCGCTCAAGAAGAGCGCCGACGGCTGCGGGGATCCCAATCAAGACCGATGGATGTCTGAAAGTGTCGAAGGCTCAGGTCAATCATTTTCTCTGTCCCTTCCGGGCATCCCCGCCCGGCTGATTGGATCGCGATCGACGGCAGGTCTCCTGGCTTGCGGATATCTGACGATCATCTACCTTCCCGCAAGCATGCTTGCAGTGGCATGGCTCAAGGCCCTGGAAGGAAACCAGCGGGCTGGTCGCTCCCGGATGATCGGCAATCCGCTTACAGTTGCGGGGGCAGCCACGGCCTAGGTCCCTCTTGGGTCGCCCTCACCGTGTTCCCTATTAATCCCCGCGGAGTCTTCCTTGGGGAACCGTCGCGTCCAGTTATGCCGGATGGCACCTTCCCGTCAAGGACGCTTAGATGCGATAAAGCGAGCGCGCAGCTGTCAGATCCGACATCCGTGCGGCAGGATCAGGCGGCGTCAGCCAATTCCACGCGATTTCGCCCGCCCGCCTTGGCGCGATAGAGCGCCTTGTCGGCAGCCTCGAGCACATGCTTGAAGTCGGCGGTCGGTTCGTGGGAGCAGGCAATGCCGATGCTGACCGTGACGCGGATGCTCTCCTGCTCGAACATCAGGATTGTCGCTTCGATATCCTTGCGGATTTTCTCCGCGATAGCGGTAGCGGCCCTGATATCGGTGTTCGGAAGCAGAACGACGATTTCCTCTCCGCCATAGCGGGCGGCAATGTCGGTCCTTCGGACGGTCTGCCGGATCACGTCCGCGACCCGCGCCAGAACCGTGTCGCCGAAGGAATGGCCCCAGCTATCGTTGATCTTCTTGAAGTAATCGATATCAAGCATGATGATCGAAAACGGGATGCGCCTGATGCCGGCTTCCTTGCTGCAGCGGTCCCCTTCCCGCTGCAGGACACGGCGATTGGGAAGTCTCGTCAGCGGATCGAGGCTTGCTTCGCTCTCAAGCGCGCGTTGGATGCCGATGCGATATTGCTCCCGCCCCAGCAGATCCGAGAGGAGAAAGACACCGATTATATTGACGATCGTGACCGGAAGCGTTGCCGAGAGCAGAAGTTCGCGCGCGACCGGCCACGGCAGAAAGACGAGAACCACGAGCGACGTACAGGTCGCCAGGCCGAACAATGCCGATCGCTTCCATCCCGTGCCGATCCAGTGCCGCGGCAGGAGGCTGAGCACATAGCCCGCGATCGCGACGATGAGGATCCCGGCAATGCCGCCGACCGCGCCCAAGCCGCCGATCATGAAGCGGAACAGACCCATCATCATCGCTGCAACAATGGTCCCCAACAGGCCGCCATAGACGGGCGTAAGGACGAGGAGGATGGAGCGGCCATCCTGAATGACGCCGGGCATCCATTGGATCGGATCAGCCATCGACAGGATGCCGACCACGCCGAACAGCAATCCGACCGCAACCGATTTCAAAACGCCGCGATCGATGATCCGGATAACCCAGGAATAGGCATAGACGATGATGGCCACCTGCCCCAGGACGCGTGCCAGGGACGGCAAATGGATTTCAATTCCCATAGCTATCCCCCATCCTTGCGAAGAGCCTCATCAATGGCATGCGCCGGCCATACTCGAAGTCGGCGCGCGATACCATGCGATCTCTATAAAATGGTTTACCGAACCTCTGCGACAGGACGTCGCGTGGGGCGGGACAAGGGATGGGGTCAGGATCGCAAATGATGATCATTGTCGTAACAGAACTTCGAAATTGATGCGTATCGATGCCACGGTGTCCGGCATCGCAATCCGAACAGTGGCGCATTTGCGGATTTTGGTGGATCATTTTTGAAGAACGTATGGATGACACGCGCTATCTGGCACGCAAAGTGAAGCGGTCAAGTGCGACCAGCAATTTTCCGCTTTAAGCTGCAGCCGATCGATGCAAGACCTGCACTGTAACGATGGTGAGCGCGATCCCTGATGCCGATCATGATCATGCCAACGGTCTTTTCGGGAAGGGCCAGGCCGGAGCGACCTGTCGCATCGGCCCATGGTAGTTTGCGCGAACGCTTCGATAGCAGATCGCATATCCCCAATTCACCAGCTTTTCCGATACCTCGTCGCCGAGATTGCTGAGCCGGGTCGGTGCGCCAGAAAGGACCGCGACCTCCTTCGGTGAACATGGCAGCGCCGCTTCGGGCGCAAGTTTCGACGGGTCCGTATCGATTCCCCAATAGGCGCCGAAACGGCCGTATCCCTGTGCGGCGACCAGCGATGCCTCGTCGCTCAGCGGCGCGGCCGCCTTGAAGCGGCCGATGAGATCACGACGACGCAATGCCCTCACCTGGTTGTCGGTGACATCCAGAATCCCGCGAAGCTGGCTGACCCAATTGCGGCAAAGGCCGGAATTTCGGGCAAAGGGCGCACCGCCATCGCTGACAAAAAGAGTTGCGAAGCGCTTTACCAGCGGTTCGACCCCGTGATTGTCGTAGACGCCTCCGTCGGTGAGAATGACGGTCCTGCGAAAATCGCGGATCGCCGGGATCGGCTTGGACGGCGCCGTCGGCCAATCCTGAAAACTGCCGTCCGCGAACTTGAGCACCAGCGGTGACAGAATGGGCGGAAAGGCCGAAGAGGCGGCCACAGCCTGCGCCAACGGAAAATCCGGCCGGTCGAGCCGCCCGACGATGTAGTCGCCGGCATAGGCCTTGCCAAAGCGCCAGAGTACGCCGGTCTGCAAATTCGTCGCACAGAATATGAACTGCGGCTGGTCGGGCAGATCCTGAAGGCTGCGGCCCTGGAACAGATGCTTGTCGTAGGATTTCGCCACTTGCCGCGCGGCGGACGTTCCGGGCAGGAGCCCGATCACTGCATCCATGATGTCGATCCTTGCCCGGGCAAAAGCAAGCATCGGACTGACGAAGACATCGTTCATATTGGCAAAATCAGCCTTGACGAGATCGGGCCAAACGCTGGCGAGCCAGCCGGTGGTGATCGAACCGCCGGAAACGCTGGAGATGCGCTTTGCCCGCTGCAGAAGCCCAAGCTCTGCCAGGCGGAGGAAGGCACCGACGTGAAAGAGCATGGCCCGAAATCCGCCGCCGGACGCGGCAATGCCGATACCCGCCTCGAAACCGTTGCCGTCCCAACGGAAATCGGAGGCCGCTATGACCTCGCTTTCCGTGGATAGAGGTATCGCATCGATCTCACTCATGACCATGCCTCATTGTCGGCACCGGAAATCTCCAAGCCGGTCCTTTGCCGCCTGCGAACCCGTCGCACAGAACCGCTGATCTTCGATCATGACGAGATTGTCGCCATTGCCCGCTTCGCCGCTGGGCGACAGGTTGCGATCTCCCAAGTCGTTCGGCATGACGCGCGACCAATATCTTGACTGGCGCCATTCGCTCCTCCCCTGGCTGCCGTCTTGATCCATCGCTACCTGAAATTGGATCCACGATATTCTTTCCACAATCAAGCGCAATGGCCATTTTCAGCATTAGAGAAACTATAAAGCGTCAAGGTGGCTTGGTTGCCGGCGTGCCAGGAACCGGGGCCGCCTTCTGGAGAGCGGCGGGCTCGGGCCTATTGCTGGCCGCAGGCCCCGGCAGCGGTGATCCGGATGCCGGAGATTGCGACGGCCCCTGCCTGCCGACAGTCCCGCTATTGGCCGGCGGAACTTTCGCGGTTGCCGCGGTGTAGAACTGGTAACCGGCAAAGATGATGAGGATAGCGACCAGTGTGCCATAGACGTTACGAACCGTCTTCCGGACGCGATCATAGTCGGACACGCTGTTGCGGATCGGCGTTTCGCTGAACTCCTCGATCTCGGCCGCGCTCAGTACTTGATTCAATCGCAAGGCCCATATGGCGCGGGCACGGTCCTGGCCGGAAAAATAACCGGCATTGATGAAGGTCTGAACGCGAAAAGACAGGATCAGAAACGCCGCCGCGCCGATGGCGAACAGCCCTGCGATCCATGTATTGGGCGTCTTTGCAGCATCGGAGAGGATCTTGATCACGAAGGGCGTGGTGGCGACAGCCAGATCCTTCCACAAGGCGCCCGTCATATCCTGGGCTCGCTGGGTCGCCTTTTGCGCCTCGTCCACGACCGTCTTGCGCAAATCGGCAAGAGCCTTCAGCGTCTCCTTGCTGCCGGCCTTGACATAGGCGGCATAGGCGGCCTTCGCGGATTCAAGGCTGCCGTCTCCGAATTCCGCGAGGTTTCCCTGGCGATAGCTGCGCGCCCATTCCGCCGCCAGCAGGACGTGACGGGTCTCCGTGTCGCGCTCGCCGCCGGCAAATGCCCAAAACACACCTTCGTTGAGGCGGTCGAATATGGCGAGCAGTTCGAGAAGCGAGAGGCCGACCTTGCGGCTCGGCGGGCCGGAGAACTGATAGATCACATTCGGCGCGGCGCCATAGACCTGATCGGAAAGTGCCGCCATCAACCTGGGAGCCGCCAGTGAGCGCCAAGCCTCGAATGTCTGCGACGATTGCGCCGGATGATGCTGCAGCAGCCATGGCCGTATGTCTGCCGGCACAAGCCCCGCATTGCTGGCGTCATGGCTTATGCTTCGAGGATTGGGAAGTTCCGGCATCCGCTCGAACGGGGCGGGAGGTTGCTGCGTCCAAGGCTGGAATCTGGCGCCATAGGATGTGAATGCCTGATCCGCGGTCAGTTCGGCAACGCAGACAACCAGGCTGCTATCCAGGGCTCTTGACAGGCCTATCAGAGATTTTCCGTAGAAGAGCCGAAGAACGGCCTTCTGCGAGACCTTGTTGAGCGTAATGGCAAAAACCGTGCTCGGTGCCGGCACGTCACCGTCGTCAAGGGCGATGTCGGTGCCGTCACGCCGGATCGTGACGGATTCGAGAAAGGCTGGAATACTGGCGCGCAGGGCCAGCCATTCCGTTCTAAGAGCTGCGTCATCAAGCTTCGCTCTGACGATGATCAGTTCCGCATGTTCTTCGACTGGCTTCGTCGGCTGCGTTCGTGCGATAAGATCGAGGATCTCAGTTGGGGTCATCGGTCTCAATCGCCAGCTTGTCGTGGATGATGATCATGCCGTCTTCGGTCTTTTCGATCAGAGCGCGGAATTCGTTTGGCACGCGGATCTCGATGCCATTTTCGGTCTTGAAATAGAGTGTCTTCGGTCCCTTCACCTGATCGGGAACGAGCGTCATCGGCACTCCGGAGATCCGCTCTGTGGCGAGGCCGCGATTGAACTTGCTCAGCAGAGGGCTATCGTCCGCGAGCTTGTGCCCGATGACTGTCTCGAGAAAGGCGCGATGGTCGTCGCTGTCGATTTCGCCGCCTCCGGAGGCGGCATCGTAGGTCCGCTTGGTGAGTTCGCGCACCACTTCGCCGTCCACCAGGTCAGGATTGTCACCGATCACCTTGCGCGTGACATCGACCAATTTCTTCGTCAATTCGGCATTGCTCAATGTCTGTCGCGCACCCAGAAACGCCTCGAAATATTGTGCGACCTTCTGCTGGTTACGCCTGTCCAGCACGGTCAGCTCACCGCCCTTTTCGGACAGTTTGATAAGGGCTGCCTTTTGCAGCGCCGCCTTGTTCTGGACGAAGGTTCTCTGAAGCGCTTCGAGGCTGACCTTCTTCCGGCCGCCGCCGTCATCCTTCAGGTCGTAGGCGATGACTGTTTCGTCATCATATTTCAGAAGCGCGAACGATCGCGTTGCCTTCGCCTTCAGAGCAAACAACAGGATCGCCCCCTCGGCGGCGGTTCCGCCATGATGGGCTTGGAAATCCTCGGCCAGCTTTTCGCTTTCCTCCTGGAAAACGCTCGCATTCGAGGCGATGCGGCTGAGACGCTCACGCGTCGAAGACGCATCGGAAAAAGCATAGGGCAAGCCGCCATTCACCGACCGGATGCGATCGACGAAGAAGCTTTCGAATTCCCCGGGATCGACTTCCTCCAGCTTGATCAGACCGCTTTTGGGTCCGACAAGGTGGAAGATCATCCTTTCGATCTTGAGTTCGCTCAATTCGCTATCATCGAAAAATGCCAAGTGCCCCTCCCAAAGTGCCAGTGAACACTCAGAACAAGATAGCGTTGAAATGACACAAGGCGATATTCAAGCCTGGATGATGCCGCTGCAGCCTACAAACCGTTGTTACGCTCGCAGTGCTGCAGCCGGGCTGGAGCGCATGGCGCTGAAGGCGGGCACGATGGAGATGAGCGCCGCAACGGCTGCAAAACCGCCGACAAGCCACAGATCGTCGGGAGCAAAGCCGACCGGCAGATGGACGGCGGTCGAAGCGGCAAGTCTGGCGGAGATCACCAATGCTGCGATGTAGCCGAGCGTTATGCCAAGCAGGATACCGGCGGCAAAGAGGGCGAAGAGCTCGCCCCAGACGAGCGCGACGATCGAGCGGACAGGGGTGCCGAGCGCCCGCAAGGCGCCGATCTGCCGGCGCCGCGAACCGACATGCATGATGGTGACCATCACGATCGCGGCAATCACGATCGCCTGCGTGCCAAGCGTGATCGCCAAGAGCAGACTGCGGGCATCGCCGAGCGTTGCATAGAGCTTCGTCAGCACCTCCGCCGGGAAGACACCGAGCGTCGTTCCGGTACGGTATTCCTGCCGCAGCCGGTAGGCATCGGCAATCGTCTTCGGCTTGACGAGAACGGCCGGAACGCCGGGTGTCTGCGCGTCGAAATGTTCATCCAGCGGCGCATCGGCATCGACATGGCCATGCTCGTGTTCATGGCTTTCAGCATGCTCGCGCGGCTCCCCGCCATGCGCATCCGCTTCCTCACCATCATGATCGTGATGGTCTTCCTCGCCATGCATGCCGTGCAATTGCCAGACGGCGCGGATCGGCACGAGGATCGCGCGGTCCCAGGCCGTGCCCGTCGGCGCCATGCGGCCGGTGACTTTATAGGCAATCGCGGTATGGGTTTCGCCGCCGGTCTCGGCCGTGCCATGCATCGGCTTGATCTCGGCACCTGTGGACAAGGCGACATCGGAACCAACCACCGCCTCGCCGAGGCGCGAGAACATCGCGCCCTGTGCAAGCGATGGCGAAAGGGAGGATATAAGGCCGGTCGTCGTGCCGACGATCGGATGTCCATAGGCGGAGTCGCCGAAGCCGACGGGGGCCGCCAGTTCGACACGTGGATCACTGGCTAGGCGGGAAAGGACGGCGCCCTCCATCAGCGGCAGCGGCGCCGGCTGCAGGAAGACGGCCGAAAGTGCCAGCTGCGTCTCACTGCCGGCAGCACCGACAAGCAGATCAAATTTCTCCGCGGCGCGCGCGCTGCCGAGCCGGACGGCCCGCTCCTGCAGCGTCACCGTTACGCTCAAGGCGACCGACAAAGCAATCAGCACCACGACGGCCAACGCCCCACTCCAGAAACGCCTGAGGTCGGCAAGAATGAAAGCGATCATTGCGCGGCGACCTCCTGGCTGTCTTCCTCGATACGGCCGCTTGCCAGGTTGATGCGGCGGCCGAGACGCGCGGCAAGCGCCGCATCATGCGTTACCACGATAAGTGTCGTCCCCTCTTCGGCTGAAAGCTGCATCAGAAGCTCCGCAACCTCCTTGCCCGCCTGCCGGTCGAGGCTGGCGGTCGGCTCGTCGGCGACGACGACACCGGGGCGCGAGAGCAGCGCACGGGCAACGGCAACACGCTGCATCTCGCCGCGCGACAAGGTTTCGATCTTCTGCTGCGGGCGGGCGATGCCTGTCGCAGACAGGAGTTTCAGCGCACGCTCCCGCTCCCCAGGCGTGAGACGCCGCGCCAGCTTGACCGGAAGCACGACGTTGTCGAAGGCGGACAGGCCGGGAAACAGATGGAAGTCCTGCATGACAAGGCCGATATTGCGCGCGCGAAACGCATCGCGCCGGCCGGAGGAAAGATGGGTAATCTCGGTGCCGCTCCAGGAAATGCTGCCGCGCGTGACTTTCTCCAGACCGGTAATGGCGTTGACAAAGGTGCTTTTGCCGGAGCCGGAGGCACCGGTGATCGCGAGCCTGCCGCCTGCCGGCAGATGGAAGCGCTCAATGGCGAGTACCGGCGCAGCCAGGCCCGGAAACTGCATTTCGAGACTGGAGACATCAAGGGCAAGCATGGGATCAGATCGTCCTGAACGAGGCGTCCCGGAGACGCAATTGGCTGATGAAACCTGTTTCCGGATCCGTCCATGAGCCGAATTCCAGCACGCCGCGCGCCATGATCGGCGCATTGTACTGCACGAATGTCTGCTTGGACGAGAGATAGACCACCACGATATTGTCAGGCCAATCGGCATCGGAAGAGCAGAACGGGCAAAGCGACATCGGAATTTCGGTAAGGACGAAAAAGGCTGCTTCCGCCTTCAGGGGCGGCGCCATGAAGCCGTTGATGGCGACATCCTTGCCGCTCAGCTGCTTCACCCTGTCGGAAAATTCGAGACCGAGTGGACCGAAGCTCTTGTAAAGCTGATCAAAGCCGAGCTTTTCCGCAGCGTTCGCGCGCATGGCAACGCCCATCATCGGCAGTGTGGCGGCGGCGGCGAGCAACGCCCGGCGGTTGATGACAATGGTCTGGTTCCGAGGCATGAGAACCCTCATGAAAAATGAAGGGACAGGCGACCAGAAGCCGCCTGTCCCAGCTCACGGATATGAACAGGTTTTACATCTTTTCGGAGCCAAGAGCGAAAGCATCGACCAGCACATGGTAGACGTCGCTTTGTTCCATATAGCCATGGAAACCTTCGGCACCCGGACCAGCCGCCTGCAGCACGACGTCGTCGACGGCGTGAACGCCGCTATCTTCGTCCTTCGGGAGATTGCCCTGTACGAAGACGGCACCGGGCACGTCCTTATAGGCTTCGTTGGCAACATATTCCTTCTTCTCGTTTTGAACAGCCGGAACGAAAGGACCGTCGAGCTTCGGACGGAAGGTCTCGTAGTGGTCCGGGCCGTTGTTGGCTGCCATGAACAGGCGACGCGTAACGTCGACGCGGTCCGGATAGCCGTCGCCATCCTTATCTTCATAGTTCGGGAAGCCGGCGGCCGCATAGGTACCGACCTTCTCGCGCATTTCCGTGCCCGGCTTGTCATCGTCGACCGTACCGATGATCGAAACGCCATGGGTGTGATCGCCGGTGACGACAACAAGCGTATCCGGATTCCTGGCCTGGAATTCGCGGGCAACGGCGACGGCCTTGTCGAACTCGATCGTTTCGATCAGAGCGCGATCCCAGTCCAGCGGATGGCTCATCTTGTCGATGGAGGCACCCTCGACCATCAGGAAGAAGCCTTCCGGATTTTTGGAAAGCTTGTCGAGCGCGACCTTGGTCATGTCGACCAGGCCGGGCTGGTTCGGGAACTTGTCGACCGTGCCCTTCTTGAGGAATTCGCGGTCGAGCGTGACGTCGAGGTTACCGGTGTGGAACAGGCCGAGCAGCTTGTCCTGGTTGAAGCCGGCAGCCGTCGCCAGTTCGTTCTTGTCGGTGGCAACGGCGTAGCCGGCATCCTTGAAGAGCGCGACATAGTCCTTGTCGTCCTTGCGTTTGGAGCCCGGCACGCTTTTCGCCAGGAAATAGGCCGAGCCGCCGCCGAGCAGGACATCCGGCTTGACGTCATACATCATGCCGACGATGTCGGCCTTGTCGCCGCGCTTACGGGTATGGGAGACGAGCGCCGCCGGCGTCGCGTCTTCGACTTCGGCCGTAGTGACGATGCCGAGCGACTTCTTGCCGGTGCGGCGCAGGGCTTCACCCATGGTTTCGACCTTGGGGTCGTCCAGGCTTGCCGGCGTACGGTCGGCATAGACGCCGAGCGCGTTCACGGCCGACTTGTGGCCGGTCATATAGGCCGACATCGTATTGGCGCTGTCGGTCGCAATCGCCGAGGTCGAGGACGTGCCGATGAAAGCAACTGGCGGAACGTCATCCATGGCAAGACGGCCATTGGCCTTGCCTTCGGTCATGCCCTTGGACATGATGCGGGCACCGGTGCGATGTGCAACGGAAAGGCCGTCACCGAGCAGGAAGATGATGTTCTTGGCCTTCGGCGTGGCGGAGGTGCCGTAGACATCCCAATTGACGGACTTCTTCTCGTCGCCGGCCGATACTTCGACCTTGTACTGGCCGGTCTTTGCAAGCTTGACGCCACGCAGGATCAGGGCCGATCCGAGAACTTTGTCCTCGGCACCCTTTTCTTCCGCGACAAAATCGGCGGCCTTGCCGAAGACGGTCTCATAGCTTTCGCCGTTGACCGTCACCTTGACGTCTTCCGGCTTGACGACCTTGCTGAATTCCACCTTGAAATCGAATGGCGAGCCGGCGAGTACCGTCGCCCGGTCCAACGGATAGACCGTCGCCGCGTGAGCCGCACCGGACAATACGGTCGCGGCCATCATGGAGAGAACAAGTTTACGCATTTATACCCCCTGCGTCGTGGTTGCTTCCCTCTTCCCACTTATAAAAACCAGATGACAATCATGTAAAAAGGAGTCGACTTTCTGCAACTGGAAATTCCGAAGCGCAAATCGCTAAGGAAGGCTGATTGTATGCGCCGCATCTAAAAGACCCGCCGAATAGCCTGAATGCCAAGACTATCACCGCGAAGCGCACATGATCCACTACGGCCTTGCACGATCGGGATGCGCCGCCTGAAAGGCCGGCAAATTCGTGCACCTGGCATCGATTTCGACGATGCGCTTGAGATCGGTCAGGTCCACGCCCCAGCGGCGGGCGTTGTAGACCTGCGGCACAAGGCAGATATCCGCCATGGTCGGCGTGTCGCCAAAACTGAAGCTACCTTCAAATTTGCTCAACATCATCTCGAGCTTGCGAAGGCCACCGGCAATGAAATGCCTCATCCATTCCTCGCGGGCATCGGCTCTATCCGTGATGGCCATGACATGGGCGGCAACATGCGTGTTGCAGATCGGATGGATATCCATGGCGATCGCATAGGCAAGCGCCCGCACGTGCTGGCGGCTCGCGCTGTCAGACGGCATCAAGCCGCTCTCAGGCCGAAGTTCGGCCAGATATTCGATGATCGCAAGCGACTGCGTCAGAATTTCTCCGTCGATCGTGAGCGTCGGCACGAATCCTTGCGGATTGAGTGCCAGGTAATCGACGCTATTCTGTTCGCCTTCCAGCAGATCGATGGGCACACGCTTGTAACCGATGCCGAGCATGTTGAGCGCAATGCGAACGCGATAGCTGGCGGACGAGCGCCAGTAATCGTAAAGCACGACGTCGCTCATCACGGTTCTGCCCCCAGGTATTTTTCGACGGTCTGCTCGATCGCCCCGAAGATCGAGTGCCCGGTACGATCCTGCATCTCGATGCGAACCTGATCGCCGAACCGCAGGAACTGCGTCTTCGGCGCTCCGGTTTCGATCGTCTCGATCATGCGAAGCTCGGCAATGCAGGAGTAGCCATTGCCGCCATTCTCGATCGGCTTGCCCGGCCCGCCATCGAGTTTGTTGGACACCGTTCCCGAACCGATGATCGTGCCGGCGACAAGGCTGCGGGTCTTGGCCGCGTGAGCGATCAGCTCGCCGAAGTCGAAGGTCATGTCGATGCCGGCATTTGCCTTGCCGAAAGGCTTGCCGTTCACGGCGACCAGCAGCGGCAGATGCAGCTTGCCGCCGTCCCATGCCTCCCCAAGCTCATCCGGCGTGACGGCGACCGGCGAAAATGCCGATGCCGGTTTGGACTGGAAGAACCCGAAACCCTTTGCCAGCTCCTGCGGGATCAGGCCGCGCAGCGACACGTCGTTGACGAGCATCACCAGCCGGATGGCTTGCAGCGCCGTCTCCGGACTGGCGCCCATGCGAACGTCGTCGACGACGACGGCAACCTCGCCCTCCATATCGACGCCATAGGCTTCATCGGCCGCAAGGATCGGATCGCGCGGCGCCAGAAAGCCGTCTGAGCCGCCTTGATACATCAGCGGATCGACCCAGAAGCTTGCCGGCATTTCGGCGCCCCGCGCCTTTCGCACCAGTTCCACATGGTTGACGTAGGCCGAGCCGTCGGCCCATTGATAGGCGCGCGGCAGCGGCGAGGCGGCATCATGTTCGTGAAACCGCATGGTCGGTTGCGCACCCGTCTCGATACCCTCCGCGATCAGGGCGAGCCTGGGTGCTACATGCTCCCAATCATCGAGAGCCGCCTGCAGGCTGCGGGCAATGTGACCGACTTCGGAACAACGGGTGAGATCACGCGAGACGACGACAAGTCTGCCGTCCCTGGTGGAGTCCTTCAAAGTCGCAAGCTTCATATCGTGGCTCCGATGTCAGAAAATATGCGGCCGGTCATCACTTGATGCCGGGTGTTCCGTCGAACCGGCGCTCTAGGCCATCCCAGCACTCCAGGTAATCATCCTGCAGCGTCTCGAGCTCGGCGGCGTATTTCGTCAGTTGCTGCGGGAAACGGGTTTCGAACATGAAGGCCATGGTGTGATCCAGTTTCACGGGTTTCAGCTCGGAATTCGACGCCTTTTCGAAGCCGGAGGCATCCGGCCCATGCGGCAGCATCATATTGTGCAGGCTGATACCTCCGGGCACGAAGCCCTTTTCCTTCGCATCATACTGGCCGTGGATGAGACCCATGAATTCACTCATGATATTGCGATGATACCAGGGTGGGCGGAACGTATGTTCGGCAACCAGCCAGCGCGGCGGGAAGATGACGAAATCGACGTTTGCGGTACCGGCACTTTCGGTCGGTGCGGTCAGCACCGTGAAGATCGACGGATCGGGATGATCGAACAGGATGGCGCCGACGGGGGAGAACGTCCGCAGATCGTATTTGTAGGGGATGTAGTTGCCATGCCAGGCAACCACATCGAGGGGCGAATGACCGATCTCCGTGACATAGAACTTGCCGCACCATTTGACATGCACGCGGCAAGGGGTTTCCTTGTCTTCGAAGGCGGCAGCGGGCGTCTTGAAATCTCGCGGATTGGCGAGGCAGTTGGCACCGATCGGCCCGCGCTCCGGCAGCGTGAATTTCGCGCCGTAATTCTCGCAGATATAGCCGCGCCAGACCTGTTCGTCGCCCTTGCGCGTCACCTTGAACATCATCCCGCGCGGGATGACGCATATTTCCAGGGGCTCGATATCCATGATGCCCATCTCGGTAAATACCCTGATGGCGCCGACCTGGGGAACGACCAGCAGCTCGCCATCGGCATCGAAGAAGTAATCGTCGACCATATCCTCGTTGAAGACATAGGCGTGGGCGGCCATGCCGGTCTGGGTCAGGACATCGCCACCGGTGGTGATCGTGCGGATTCCTTCGAGAAAATTCAGCCGCTCGGTCGGCGCCGGAAGCGGATCCCAGCGAAGCTGGCCAAGCGGAAGCGAATGATCATCCAGACAGGGCGCTGATTTCCAGAACGGATAGGAGGCGTTGGAAAAGCGGCGAGTGTGGCGCACGCTCGGACGGATGCGATAGAGCCACGACCGTTCGTTCGTTCCGCGCGGCGCCGTGAAGGGCGAGCCCGAAAGCTGCTCGGCATAAAGACCGTAATTGCACTTCTGCGGGCTGTTCTGTCCCTGCGGCAGAGCACCGGGAAGTGCCTCCGTTTCGAAGTCATTGCCGAAGCCCGGCATATATTGCAGCGCTTCCGCTGCCGTCGCCTGATGGTCGGAAGCCTGGGATATCGTCTGGTCCATCGCTCCACTCCTCCCGAGAGCTGAAGGCGGCCTCACGCTTTGTCGGAGGCCGCCCGAAAGAATTACTCGGCGGCCGTGCCGATGACGCCGCGTTTGATCTGATCGGCTTCGATCGACTCGAACAGCGCGCGGAAGTTGCCTTCGCCGAAACCTTCGTCACCCTTGCGCTGGATGAACTCGAAGAAGATCGGCCCGATGACGGTCTTGGAGAAGATCTGCAGCAGGATCTTCGTCACGCCGCCATTCACCACGCCTTCGCCGTCGATGAGGATACCATGTTTCTTCATGCGCTCGATCGGTTCTTCGTGACCGTTCACGCGCGCATAGGACATATCGTAATAGGTTTCCGGCGGGCCGGGCATGAAACGCAGGCCGTTGTCGGCAAGCGTGTCGGTCGCCCGATAGATATCATCCGTTCCGACCGCGATGTGCTGGATGCCCTCGCCCTTGTATTTCTTCAGGAACTCCTCGATCTGGCTGGTATCGTCCTTCGATTCATTCAGCGGAATGCGGATCTTGCCGCAGGGCGAGGTGATGGCCCGGCTCACCAGACCGGTGATGCGCCCGTCGATATCGAAGAAGTGGATCTGCTTGAAATTGAACAGATCGCGGTAGAAGTCCCACCATTTGTCCATGTTGCCGCGGAAGACGTTGTGGGTCAGATGGTCGAGGTAATAAAAGCCGACGCCTTCGGGATTCGGATCGCGCTCGCCGAGCCAATCGAATTCGGCATCGTAGGCCGATCCCTTCTTGCCGTAGGTCTCGACGAAATAGAGCAGCGAGCCGCCGATGCCGACGATTGCGGGAACATCGAGCGCCTTGTCATTCCCCTCATAGGGAACAGCACCCTTGGAGACGGCATGGTCGAAAGCGTGCCTGGCGTCGACAACGCGCCACGCCATGGACGGCGCCGCCGGGCCATGATCGGCGATGAAGCGGGCGGCGTGGCTGCCGGGCTCAGCATTCAGGATGTAGTTGATGTCACCCTGGCGCCAGACGGTGATATCCTTTGTCTTGTGCCTGGCGACCGCGACATAGCCCATGCGCGTGAAGAGCTCGCGCAGTTTCTCCGGCTCGGGGTGAGCGAATTCGACGAATTCGAAGCCGTCAGTGCCGGCCGGATTGTCGGCGCTGATTTCGGACGGCGGCGCATCATGCGGAAAAGGACCCATTTTCTCCTCCTCAGAGACAGTACTTTGACTATGCAAAGTATGGCCCAAAGCGCGCGCAAAGTGCTTGCATTCTCAGTGCGGAATGAAAATATTATACACGATCCGTGAGTATTTTGAAAGCTTTGCGCAATGGATGAGCCCCTCGACAAATTGGACCTCCGCCTTCTCGACGAACTGCAGAAAGACGGTAGATTGACGAACAACGAGCTCGGCGAACGCATCGCACTTTCGCCCTCGCAGTGCTCGCGACGGCGCACGAGATTGGAGGCGGAAGGCTATATTCGCAGCTATCACGCCAACCTCGATCGCCAGAAGCTGGGCCTGGACATGCTGGTGGTGATTTCGGTGACGCTTGCCACGCATAACCGGGACAATGCCCGCCGGTTTTCGCAGCTGATCAACGGGCTGCCGGAAGTGCTGGAAGCCTACGCGCTGACAGGGGAAATGGACTATCACCTGAAGGTCGCGACCCGCGGGCTTGCCGGCCTTTCCCGGTTCGTCAACGACGTGCTCTTGCCGCACGAGTCGGTGCAGCATGTGAAGACCTCCATCGTTCTCGATACGCTCAAGACCTTTGAGGGATTTCCGGTGCCGCTCTCGCAGAACTGGCACGGCGACGGCACGCGATGACGATGAAACCTGTCGTCCTGCCCAAAACGCCAACGGCGCCGTTCGGGCGCTCGTGCATAAAGGCGTCTGTGCATAAAGCTGTGACTAGCGTGGGCTATCAAGAACTGAGGACGAGTGAAGGAATTGCTTTCAGGGTATGCTCTCTTCCAATCATACGAAAGAATACATCCTTAGCGAGGATAAGCTTGCATGGTATATGTGGACGTAAAGGCGCAACATCTCGAAGGTTTTTCCGAAACTCTGCTGAGATGCAACCATCTATATCGTCCAAGCAACGACTCCATTGCCTTGCTCAATGCTGTCAAAAGCAGGCAACAGATCGAGATATTTGACTATAGCCGCTCCGCCGATGCATTCACCCGCGCTTTCGGAATACGAAACTCTCTGAAATGCCTGCGGGCACTCGCCAATCTCGGACCGGCGATACGCGGATATGAAAGGGTATGCGATCTCGGCTGCGGCTCCGGTGCCTTCAGCCTTGCCTTTGCCTATCTCGCCGATAATCCCAACCTCGAGCTTCACGGCTTGGATGCCTCGGAAACCCAGCTTCTGCTTGGCGAGGAGCTCATGTCGGCGGCGGCGCTGCCGGGGCGCTATCGGTTCGAGCGACGAAACCTGCCGGCGCAGATCGGCTATCTTCCCGATCTGACGATCTCCTCCTATTGGTTCTGTGAGAACGAGCATGTGATCACCAATCCGGCACTATTTGACCTCATGGTGGGGCGGGAGATGCTGATCGTTGATTATGAAAAGATTATCGATCGCATTGCGAGCTCCCTTCCAAGAGGATTTCACGTGCTGGCGCGACACAGCGCCCTTGTCGAAATCCCCGCCGCGCTGACCGATTTCGTCGCGCAGGAATGGGCAAGCGTCTACAGCATTCACATCAGCCGTAACGCGGATTAGACGAGCCGGGTCTATTCCGAGCCTCGGCGCGATCGGATCGCAAGCATACCGCAATGCGCCGATACCGGCGGATTGCCTGGCTTGAGACCGACGCCGCATGCTTCCGCAATCATATTGTCAGGTCTTGCGCATTGTCAGGCCTTGCCAATCGCAATGCTCCTGCCATCTATGCCTCGGCGAAGCTGTAACGCGCGCGCTCCGATTGTTGGAATTTGTTAGTCTCATTGTTGGTTTCAAGGATTTTCCTCTCATGTCTTTCCGATCCTCGTCATTGCTTCGCATCCTTGCCCTTGGCGGCTCAGCCGCCATCGCGTTCGGCATACAGACCGCGGCGGCGCAGGAGATGTCCAGCCCGGCTCGATGGCCGGATACGCCGACCTCGCGCCTGGAAGCATTGGCAATCCTTGAGACCTTGAATGCCGATCTCCTCAGCAATGCCAGCGCTACGCTGACGCTCGATCGCTGGTGCGCCGCTCACAAGCTCGCACCGGAGGGTTCCAAGATCGTCGCTCAGCGGGTGCTCGGACAGGACAAGCCAGCCGATGCTCCCATCCGGGAACTGCTTGCCGTCGGTCCCGATGAACCCATCGCCTACCGGCGCGTGCGCCTGGCCTGCGGTGACCGCATCCTGTCCGAGGCAGACAACTGGTATGTGCCGTCGAGACTGACGGCCGAGATGAACAAGGCGCTCAACACGAGCGATATCGCCTTCGGCCGTGCCGTTCAGGCGCTCCATTTCACCCGTACGAACCTGTCCGCGAAATTGCTTTGGTCTCCGCTGCCGGAGGGATGGGAGACGGGTGCCGAGCTGCCGGCCTCCGGAACAGCGCCTCTTGTCCCGCCGCCATTCCTGCTCGAACATCACGCCGTGCTGAAGCTGCCGAACGGGACGCCGTTCAGCGCCCTTGTCGAAAGCTATACCAGCCGCGTATTCGATTTTCCGGCTCCGCATCTGCCTTCGCAATAGGCTTCCTCCGGTCCATTGCCGGAAAAGGACGCCATGCATAGCGCGCCACCGATAGCGCGGAGAGGTTGTTTCAACCGCGCGGCACAGGCAAAAAGCCAGTTTCACACAAGTCATTCTGGTTATCGTACCGGCATCAGCAACGTGCGAGGAACCAATGAGCATCTTTGGTAGCATGAAAACGTCCGTTTCAGGCATGAATGCGCAGGCGAATAAGCTTAGCACCGTGTCGGACAACATCGCGAACGTCAACACGACGGCCTACAAGTCGGCAACGGCCAGCTTTTCGTCGTTGATCCTGCCTTCGGGCGGCGGCAACTACAATTCCGGTAGCGTCGAGACGAATGTCAGCTATTCGGTTTCGCAGCAGGGCGACGCCATTTCGACCTCTTCGGGCACCGACCTGTCGATCCGGGGCGCCGGCTTCTTTGTCGTGCAGGGCGCCGATGGCTCGACGGTTCTGACGCGCGCAGGCGACTTTAAGCCGGATGCCAATGGCAATCTCGTCAATTCCGCCGGCTACACCCTGATGGGTTATTCCTACGCTTCGGGAGCCCCCGCCGTCGTCGTCAACGGTTTCGACGGTCTGGTGCCGATCAACGTCAATCAGAACGGTCTTGCGAACTCCCCCTCAACCTCGGGCAGCTTTACCGGTAACCTCAATTCGGGTGCTACGGTTGTTACGGCCAGCGCGACCGTGGCCTTGCCGAGCACCGGCTACACGGGGACTGGTGGTACCGGCAGTACGCCGCCCGTTACCACCAATACCCAGAAGAGCTCGGTCGTTGCCTATGACAAGCTCGGCAACACCGTCATGTATGATATCTATTATACCAAGACGGCGGATGCCAAGCCTGCCGATCCCACCACCACCCCGCCAACTCCGGCGACGTCAGGGACATGGGAAGTCGCCGTCTACCGCAATGCCGACGCGGCGACGGGTACCGGTTCATCCTTCCCCTACTCATCTGGCCCCGTTGCGACCAGCACGCTGACGTTCGATACAAGCGGAAATATGACATCCGGCGGCACCTTCACCATCACCGATCCAAAGACCGCCGGGTCGATCGCGATGGATCTGAGCAAGATGACCCAGAAAGCCGCGGCCTTCGCCTCCACCGGCTCGACCAACGGACAGGCGGCAGCCGCGGTCACGGGCGTCACCATCGATAAGAACGGCGTCGTCTACGCGAATTACGCAAAAGGCGATCCGAAGGCGATCTATCAGATCCCACTGGCAACCGTTGCAAGCCCCGACAAGCTGACCCTCATGAGCGGCAACGTCTATCAGGCCAATGCCGAATCCGGCGTTACCGTCACGAGCTTCGCCAACAGCAACGGCCTCGGCTACATCCAGTCGAACTCGCTGGAAGCCTCGAACGTCGACCTGGCGGGCCAGCTCACCGACATGATCCAGGCGCAAAAGAGCTATACCGCCAACTCCAAGGTCTTCCAGACGGGCTCCGACCTGCTGGATGTCCTGGTCAATCTCCAGCGCTGATCTTTTCGCTTATCCAGTTATGAGGGCCCTTCGGGGCCCTTTTGTTTTGGGTTCCACGCAGCAAGCCGACGGCTCCTTTTCGGATGCCGGCCCGAGCAGTCCTATTTCGCTCGGCGACCGATTTGCTCGAAGAAAGCGATCAGTTGCTGGGTGAGGAATTCCGGATTCTCGTCGGGCAGCCAATGGCCGGTGTCTGGCGCGACGCCGCCATGCACGTCGGTGCCGAGCTCCTTCGCCATGGAAAGTTCCGTCAAACCGTTGCTCTTGTCGCCAGCAAGCGCCAGGATCGGCATCGGCAGTTTCCGTTTCTCGAATTCGGCGAAACGGCGTTCGTCTTCGGGAAAGGCGCGGTAGAGCTCGAAGCCGGCACGGAGCCCTCCGGGAGCGGCATAGGCCTTGGCGTAAACAGCAATGTCCTCGTCGGCGACCTGCCTGTAGGCACGCTTCAGATAAAAATCCCGGATGAATGCGTATTCATGGCCGGCAACCACCATTTCTGCGATGTCGCGCTGCTGGAAGAGCCCGAAATGCCAAAGCTCCGGGTCGGGCTTGTGCTTCGCTTCATTCCAGGCGGCGGTGGCCGGAATAGGCACGTCGAGCATCGTGATGCTGGCAACCTCGTCCGGCCACTGCGCCGCGTATGCATAGGCGACCATAACGCCGATATCGCGCCCGACCAGATGGACTTTCGTTGCGCCGAGCCCGTCGATCAGAGCGCGAATATCGGCGGCCATAGTCGCCTTATCATAACCGGCGAGCGGTTTTTCGGATTCACCCGCACCACGATAGTCCACAGCGACAACGCGGTAGCCGGCCTTTGCCAGCGACGGCATGATGTTCCGCCATGTATACCAGGTCTGCGGCCAGCCATGCAGCAGTACCACGAGCGGACCATTTGCTGCGCCGCCCATGACATAGTGAAGCCGAACGCCGTTCGCATCGGCATAGTGATGCGAGAACTGCGTTTCGAAGCCCTGCGGCAAACCCACGTGCCGCGTCGTTTCGACAGAGATCGCGGGCTGCTGCTCTTGTGCGAAGGCGGGGACGAAGAGTGCCGCAAGGATAATGGCAGTAGCTGCCAAGGAGGAACGCATCGCATAAGCTCCTGTCGTTTGGCGCCGTCGGGCGCCGCGATCAATATCGTCATGCAAGCCGTCAAACGAATGTGTTGCCGCTTGGCGATCGAGACTCGCCTGAGTTAAATCCCACCGCAGATGGCTCGACGGGGGAGCCTCGCACCGCATGCCAGACCACCTGTCATTACCGCTCTCCTCCTGTCCGCAGGAGAGTTACTCGATGTTTTTATCGCCGACGAGGGCGCCACTACCCACGCTAGAAACCCGGCTCAGATCCCCCAGTTTCGACCTGCTTTAGATGGGAGATGATCGCAGCGGCCACCTTGGCAGGTGCCTCTCGGGTAGGAAAATGCCCCACTCCATTTAGGACGACACGATGGTAGCCGCCGCCGAAGTAGCGGTCCTTGCCTTCGGAGCTTTCCATCAGCACCGTTCCGTCGGCTTCACCCTGGATCATCAGCGTCGGGACGCTCAGTCTCTCCACCTCGGCGATCCGCTTGCGCAGATCGTCGTAGCGCGGATCGCGCGGTTCATCGCGCCAGCGGCTGCGGTAGCTATTCAGGGTGATGGCGAGCCAATCGGGATTGTCGAAGCTTCCTGCCGTCGCTTCGAACTCGGCCTCGTCGAACCATCCCGGCGGGCTCCAGGTCTCCCATTGAAGGCGGGCGAAGCCCTTGGGATCGCGGGCGACCGCCTCGGCGCCTCGATCGACGGCCATGAACCACTGATACCACCAGGCTCGGGATTGCCGGAAAGGCGGTATCGGAAAGGCGCCCTTGGGCGAATAGGGTAGCGACAGCGCGACGAGCGCTTGCAGGCGGTCCGGGACGAGCGCGGCCAATGCGTAGCCGATGCGGGCGCCCCAGTCGTGACCGGCTACAGCGAAGCGATCTGCCCCGAGACGGTCCATCAGATCGAGAGCGTCCTGAGCCATGGCCTCGGCGCTGCCGTCACGAATTGTCTCTGCGATGCGGAAGCAGGTCGGGCCGAAACCCCTGAGCCAGGGTGCAACAGTCCTAAATCCGGCGGCGTTCAGATGCTTCGCTACCCCCGCCCAGCTCAGTGGATCGTCGGGCCAGCCGTGCAGCAGCAAGATCACCGGCCCGCCTTGAGGCCCGCTTTCCCCGAAACCAATTTCGAGGAGATCGGTGGCCACCATACGAATGGGAGGATCTGTCGGCATCGGTCAATCCCGTGCTTGCTTCGAGATGGCGGCACGGCGCCAGATCTCGTAGCCGATGCAGAGATGCTGTGTTTGAATCTTTGGCATGCGTCAGAACTTCACCGCATGCCGAATTGTTCCCGGGCACCAGCCGAGCGTGGCGCGGCCACCGATCACATCACTCGCGCAATTGGGGTGACGTCAGGGCTGGCAGGCTACCAGGTGGTGCCCTGCTTCTGCAATTCGGCGATATCAGGAACCAAACAGGCCAAACAATGTTAAGGCGGGATACGCTCCCAAAAAGATTGGCACCGCCGACCCCGAAAACTCGCTACATCCCGGCCGTGCCCGAGATCCGAAGGAAGGCCACAATGCGCGATCACGACCATGCGGGACATGTCGGGATGAACAGGCATCCCTATGCCATGTTCGCCGTCAATATGCTTCTCAGCCTGATCGTCATGTATTTCGTCATGTTCTCGATGATCGACGGCTGGAACGATTTCCGGAACAATTTCAACATGCTCTACATGGCGCTGACAATGGTGGCTCCAATGGGCATCATCATGCTCGCGACTATGGGAAGCATGTACAAGAACAAGAGGCTGAACATCGGAATTCACGTCCTACTCGTGATCCTGTTCGTAGCCGCCTTCGCCGGCACTCGCACCCAGGCCCTTATAGGCGATCGCCAGTTCATCGCCTCCATGGTACCGCATCATTCCGGTGCGATCCTCATGTGCAGGGAGGCATCTCTCGAAGATTCGGAACTTGTCAGGCTCTGTTCCGAAATCTCGCAAGGCCAGCGCCGGGAAATCGAGCAGATGAATGCCATTGAAGCTCGCCTTGGCGATCACGAATAGCTGGCTTCACCATATGGGCCGGTCACCCCATAATGGAAACCAAGATGAGCCGGTCGCTCCAAGTTGTTGCCTTACCGGGACGCTCGCTGAGGAGCGAGGCCGGAAGATTAGCAATGCCGACAGAAGCCTCGGCTTTTAACATAGTCGCACATGCCCATCCTTCAAAGCGGTTCAGCTTCTGCACAGCACGCAAAAACAGCCCCGGTCATCTGGTCGAAGGCAATGTGGCCGGCGTGTGCCCAAGGTTTCAGGCCGCGCGAACGCGATCGCGGCCGCTGAGCTTGGCCGAATAGAGAGCCTGGTCGGCGCGACGGTACAGATCCGGCGCGCTCTCTGTTTCAAAGCAGGCAGCAATGCCGGCCGAACAGGTGTAGCCGAAATCAGGAGAGTCGATAAGCGGCCGGGAAAACCGGATCGTCGTCAACATCCGCTCTATGCACTCGATTGCATCCTGCAACTCCGTCCCCGGCATGACGAGCGCGAACTCCTCGCCTCCGACCCGCCCGAAACAATCGGTGCGTCGCACATGCTGGTGAAGCCGATGAGCAAAATCCCGCAAAACAAGATCTCCGGCGTGATGACCGAGCCTATCGTTGATCGATTTGAAATTGTCGATATCGAACAAGGCAAGGCATCCGATGCTACCATTCCGCGCACCAATCAGCATGTCGTCTATGCGCGCCATGACGAAACGGCGGTTGGCGATGCCTGTCAGCTCGTCGGTTTGTGAAGCCTTGATCGCTTGGTCGCGATCTTGGCGGACACTCCGGCTTTCGGCGCGCAATGTCGTGATGTCGCTTGCAACGCACAGCATCCAGCCATTCTTCTGCACGGTCTCGGTCATCCAAAGCCAGCGGCCGTCGGCCAAATCGGTCTCGAAAGCTCGATAGCCGATCTTGCCGCGCCGCGACTGCGTCGACCGTAGCCACCCATCGAAATCGGCCGTACGAATGACCGTGCCGCGCCCGAGTTCGAAGTTGCGCCGCATCAGATCCGGCCAAAGCGGCGCCTCACCGGGATCGATGAAATAGGCCGAGCGGAAGGCATGGTTCGCGTAGCGCAGCCGGTCCTCAGCATCATAGGCTGCGATGAGTGTCGAGCTGGTAGCACAAAGGTGCAGAAGCTGTTCGCCCATTTCGTCCATATCGAATCCCGCTGATTGCGCTCTACAATACCTATTGCGGAATTCCCTCGAGGAAAGGGGTACAGCGATATCGGTTTCGGGTGATGGCGAACTTATCCAGCCACTCCTGCGAGAGCTTGAGGTGTCGAACCGGGGTGGAGCGAACTGAGAGCCTCAGGGGCTACGGCATGCAAGCCGGTCGCCAACGATAACAGATCGGCGCGATTTTGGGATTTCTAGTTGAGATTGCAGCTGGATGGTGATCCTATGCCGCCCCGCATATCTGACTTCTTTCTCGCCTTCCTGATTCCATCACGCGAGCGGCGCATGTCTATTTCAGATACGATCTACCGTCCCTTCGAAAGGCTGATCCAGCCGCTCGACATCCCCTATCGGCCCCTGCCGTCGAAAGGGCCTATTGCCGTTCTCTGGCATTTCATCTCGATGTTCCGCGGCGTGCTGATCGCGCTCGTCCTCTGCACCATGGCGATTGAAGTCATGAGCTTGACCATCGTTTGGGGCTTGTCCGTCATTGTTGATGGCGTCACGCAGCAGGGTGCTGCCGCTTTCCTGCAGAACGACCGGATGCTGCTGACCTTCCTCGGTCTAATGCTTTTTCCTTGCATCCCGATCGGCTCTTTCCTCGTCAATACGCTGACCTCGCATACGCTTGGCATCGGCATGCCGGCCGCCATTCAATGGCAGGGCCATAGGGCGGTGGAGCGGCAGGACCTCGCCTTCTTCCACGATCTCTATGCCGGCCAGGTCGCCTCGCGCCTGCAGCAGGTAGCGTCAGCCGTGCAGCAACAGGTCATTTCGGCCTTCCAATCCATCCCGCGCTTTATCATGCAGATGGCCGGCTCCGTCATCCTTCTGGGCGCGCTCTCCTGGCAGCTCGCCCTTCCGTCCATCGTTTGGATCACGCTCAACGTGCTTCTCGCCGTCAGGCTGGCGCCCGTCTTCACCGAGCGCTCACGCCGCTCGGCCAAGCGTCGCAGCCTGATATCCGGCGCCATCACCGATCTCTATGCCAATATGCAAATGGTCAAGCAATTTGCCGCGGAAGACAGCGAGGCCGGTGCGATCAGAGGCATAATCGGCAAGGCGATCGAAGCTCAGCAGAGCGAACAACGCATCTACCGTACCGCTGAGGTCATCGTCGTCGTTCTCAACATGATGCACTGGCTGGCAATCCTGTCGATCGGCTTTACCGGGCTCGTGGATGGCTTCGTCACAATCGGCGAATTCACCGCCGCCGTTTATGTTCTCAACCGCTTCTCCGGACACACATTCACGTTCCTGCAGATGGGCCAGCAGATCTTCCAGGCGATCGGTACCATCAAGGACGCGATGCCGGTCATGACGACGCCTCCGACCATCATCGACCAGCCCGATGCGGCGGAGCTGGTGGTCGATCGGGGCGAGATCCGCTTTGAAAACGTCCGTTTCGCCTACAAGTCCGGCAAACCTGTTATCAACGATCTGTCGCTGACGGTTCGGCCGGGCGAGAAGGTCGGACTGGTCGGTCTATCGGGTGCCGGCAAGACGACGCTCGCCAACCTGCTCCTGCGCTTCTACGATATCAAGGACGGCGCGATCCGGATCGACGGGCAGGATATCCGGGCGGTGACGCAGGCAAGCCTTCGCCGCGCGATCGGAGTCATAGCCCAGGATGTCGCGCTGCTGCATCGTTCCGTCGGTGACAATATCCGCTACGGCCGGCCGGAGGCGGCGCAGGAAGAGGTCGAAAGGGTGACGAAGTTGGCGAGCGCCGATGGCTTCATCGCCGATCTTGCCGATAGCGAAGGCCGCAAGGGCTTCGATGCTTTCGTCGGCGACCGCGGCATCAAGCTATCAGGCGGTCAACGCCAGCGCGTCGCAATCGCGCGCGTCCTGTTGAAGGATGCACCGATCCTGGTGCTGGACGAAGCGACCTCGGCTCTCGATAGCGAATCCGAGGCCGCCATACAGGAAAAGCTCGCCCTGGTAATGGAGGGAAAAACCGTCATCGCCATTGCGCATCGCCTTTCGACCATCGCTAGGATGGACCGGATCGTCGTGCTCGATGGCGGGAGGATTGTGGAAGAAGGCAAACCGGAGGAATTGGTGCAGCAGGATGGCCTGTTTGCGCGGCTATGGAAACAACAGATCGGCGGCTTCATCGCCGACGAAGTCAATTAGCCGGACAGGGACAGGATCATCCTGTCACACGCACCGAATGGCGAACCTCGCTTTTCGAAGCGAGGTCCGCATCGTCTCTTATCAAGCTATCTGGCAAAGCGTTCCGGCCGGAAGGAAGCCAGAAGGGGGTGCCGTCTGCCGGTGGCGATCTCGTCGGCAAGCAGCTCGCCCGCGATCAGGCCGAGCGTGGCGCCGCTATGGCTGAAGGCGACGAAATAGCCCGGTATCGCCTGCAATTCGCCGAAAACGGGCTCGCCATCGCCCGGGATTGGTTTGGGGCCGATGCCGTAGTCGCCGATCTCGAGGGTCGGGTTGCCTTCCAGCACCTTTGAAGCCTCCATCAACAAGCCTTCAAGAGTCGAGGGACTGATCTCATAACTGCCGTCGCCCTTCACGACGACCTCCTCTTCCGACCATGCCGAATCCAGGGCGAAGGCGCCGTCCGGAGTTGGACGAATGGCGACGCGCGGCGTGTTCAGCACCGCCTTCAGCGGGTGCTTGATCGGCTTCGTCCTGACGAGAAGTGCGATCGGCGTATCATCGCCGATATGCTGGCCGGCCTCGGCAACGATCGTCGGCACGTCGCCACCGGTGGCCAGCAGCACGGCATCGGCCGACCAATGGGCGCCGTTCGCTGTCCTGACGCCACGGGCACGGCCTTCGTGTACATCGACCGTCGCCCGGCCGGCATCAGTGACGATTTTGCCGCCCAATGCGCGGAATTCTTCGGCAAGAATCCCGATCAGGGACGGCAGATCGACCCAGCCCTCGCCCGGATTGAAGATCGCTCCCTGTCTGGTCACCGAGCGGGCATCAACGCCGGGCGTAATCCTGGCAACCTGATCCGGCATCAGCAGTTGCGCATGATAGCCAAGGTCACGCTCGTAATCGAAAACCGCGGCAATATCATTGCCGGCATCATCCGCATCCCAGGTCAGGCCGCCATCGAAGCGCAGCCAGGCCGCATCCGGATATTTGGCTGCTAACGTGCGATAGCGGTCGATGCCGGCCAGGCGTAGTCGATGATAGGCGTCGGAACGACGCCGGGCCGAATTGAGCCAGGCGAGCGAGCGGCCGGATGCGCCATTCGCCAACGGGCCATCATTGATAAGTGTTGTTTGAATGCCGAGCCGCGCAAGATGAACGGCCGTGGAGACCCCGAAGATACCGCCGCCGACGACAATAACTTTCGAAGGACGAGTGGGAGCATGCATGTTGGAAAACCTTGTCAGTGGTGGGTGTTGCGATCAAGAAGCCGGCGGAAGCCGCCGCCGACCCTGTTGTCAAAGAACCTCGGCGAGGAAACGCTTCAGCCGTTCGCTTTGCGGAATGTCGAAGATCTGCTCCGGCGGGCCCGCTTCGACGATACGGCCTTCATCCATGAACACGACCTGATCGGCGACCTTGCGGGCAAATCCCATCTCGTGCGTGACGACCGCCATGGTCATCCCCTGGCGCCCGAGATTGGCCATCAGGTCGAGCACCCCCTTCACCAATTCCGGATCGAGCGCGCTCGTGACCTCGTCGAAGAGAACGACCTCCGGATCCATGGCGAGCGCGCGGGCAATGGCAACGCGCTGCTGCTGGCCGCCGGACAGGCCAGCGGGCCGATGATCCTTACGCCCGGCAAGGCCGACTTCCGCAAGGCGGGTCTCGGCAATTCGGCGCGCCTCGCCCTTCGGCATCCTCTTGATCTTCGTCAGCGACAGCATGACGTTTTCGAGCGCGGTATGATCCGGAAAGAGATTGAAGTGCTGGAACACCATGCCGACGCGGCGCCGCAGGTTTTCCGGCTTCATCGCCAGAATGCTTTCGCCATCGAGCGCGATATCGCCGCGCTTCGGCTCAACGAGCCGGTTGAGGCACCGGAGCAGTGTCGACTTGCCGGAGCCGGAAGGCCCGATGATGCAGGTCACCGTGCCTCTCGCAATATCGAGATCGATGCCCTTCAGCACT
This sequence comes from Martinezella tropici, assembly GCF_003287875.1. Classification (GTDB taxonomy): domain Bacteria; phylum Pseudomonadota; class Alphaproteobacteria; order Rhizobiales; family Rhizobiaceae; genus Rhizobium; species Rhizobium tropici_C. The sequence continues at coordinate 24,883 of NZ_QMKK01000054.1, read as the reverse complement.
TCGAGATCGCCATAGGACATGCTGAGATCGCGGATTTGAACGGCGCCACCCTTGAAACGCGGAGCAGCGGCGTCGGAAGGCGCCGTGGTACCCGATGCCGCTTCCAGTTCGCCGACCTCGACGAGGCCGCTGGTGACGCCGGAACTGTGGCCCTGACGCCCGAGACGCAGACGCGCGTCGATATAGTTGACGAGGTGCGTCAGCGGAACGGTGATGACCAGATAGAAGACGCCAGCGAGCAGCAGAGGCGAGAGATTGCCCGTGACGACGGCCTGATCCTGGCCGACGCGAAAAATTTCGCGCTCGGAGGCCAGCAGCCCCAAAAAGTAGACGAGGCTCGAATCCTTGACGTTGCCGATGAACTGGTTGACGAGGGCCGGCAGGACACGCCGCACGCCCTGCGGAATGACGATCAGCCGCATGCCCTGTCCGTAGCTCATGCTGAGCGCGCGGCAGGCTTCCATCTGCCCCCGCTCGACGCTTTGAATGCCGGATCGAAAGATCTCGCCGATATAGGCGCCGGCGATCAGGCTCAGCGCGATGATGCCAAGCGGAAACGGCGACGGACCGAAGATCTCGCGGCCGATGCGGGCGAAGCCTTGGCCGATGATGAGGATCGTCACGATCGCCGGCAGGCCGCGAAAGATATCGGTATAGATGCGCGCCGGCAGGCGCAGCCAACGTGACTGCGAAATGCCCATAACGGCCAGCACCATGCCGATGATGACGCCGAGCACGGTGGAGGCTGCCGCCAGAATCAGTGTGTTCTTCAGTCCGACCGTGATCATACTCGGCAGGACTTCTGCCATCGCATCCCAATCGAGGAAGCTGCGACGGAGATTTTCAAGCCAATCCATTCAATTCCCCATGAAATTCGTCAGGCGGTTCAATGCCGCCGTCCGGCAAGCCGGACGGCGGCACGGCCTTACTTTTTAGGAAGATATTGGTCGGGCATCGGCGAGCCGGGGAACCACTTCTCATAGAACGTCTTCCAGGTGCCGTCCTGCATCGCTTCGTGCAGCGCCTTGTTGAGCGCCAGGCGGAAGGCGTCATTGCCCTTGTGGACGACGAAGCCTGCAGGTGCGTCGAAAGACGGAATGTTTACCGCAATCTTCAATGTGGGATAACGCTCGCCATATTGCTTGGCCGCCTCATAATCGAGGAAATGTGCGTCGATGGTACCGTTGTTCAATGCCGCCACGGCCGAATTGTTGTCCGGGAATTTGACGAGATCCGTGCCAGTGAAGTTCTTCGTGGCATAAACTTCCTGCAGCGTACCCTGTACGACGCCGAGGCGCTTGCCCTTGAGACCGCTCGCATCCTTGATCGAGGCATCGGAGGACAGAACCGAGAGATAGCCGGCGAGGTAACCATCCGAGAAATCGACCGTCTTCTTGCGTGCCTCGGTGGTGCCGATCGCCGCGACGGCGACGTCGAAACGCTGGTTGGCGACCGACGGCAGCAAGGCTGAGAACTCCTGGCCGGTAAACGTCACCTTGTCCTTGGGAAAGCCCATGCGGGAGACGACGTTCAAAAAGAGTTCGATATCGAAACCGGTGAATTGCCCATCGGCCGTCGTGAAGGTGTAGGGCTTGGAATCTCCCATCGTGCCGACGCTGATAACGCCGGGATCGATCAGATGATAGGGGTTGTCGGCAGCGACCGCCGGGCCGACGCTTGCTGCAACGAAATAGGCCAGCACGCCGGCGCGCAAGGGCGCGGCAATGGCTGAGAATATACCGGATATGTTCATGTTCGTTCTCCGCTCTGAAGGATGCTCTTATCGGCACTCATGCATGCGCGTCCTCATCCCCGCCCGGGGTTGGCGAGAGATTATCTGGACAAGAGACCGGTCTCATATATAAAGAGACCGGTCTCAGTGATATTTGTTAACTTGAGATTGACCGCCCGTCAACAACTCTTGTAGTCGTCATTGAATGGAAGAGCCCCTTACCTCGAAACGCTCCGTGACCGTCGCCGACGTTGCCAGGGCAGCGAATGTCTCGAAGGCCACCGCCGCGCGCGTGCTCGGCGGCTATGGCATCGTCAGCGACAAGGTTCGCGAGCAGGTGCTTGCCGCTGCCGCCGCACTCGAATACCGGCCGAACGAACTTGCCCGCAGCATGACGACAGGCAAATCCGGCATCATCGGCGTTTTGGTGGGCGATATCGAGAATGCCTTCTTCAGCCTGGCTGTCAGGGGTATTAGCGACGTCGCGCGCATGGCCGGCTTCAATGTGATCATTGCCAATTCCGGCGAGGAGCTCGATGCGGAAAAGTCGGCGGTGGATCTGCTCATCGGCAAGCGCGTCGATGGGTTAATCGTGACCCCGGCGCGCTGCGACCGGATGGAGCATCTTCGGGACATACATCGCGTCGGCGTGCCGCTCGTTCTCTTTGACCGAAGCATTCCGGAACTCGGCGTGGATGCCGTCACGGGCGATGATTTCGACGCCGCCATGATGGCCACCCGCCATCTTCTCGATATGGGACATCGTCGGATCGCCTATATCTCCGCCATGGATGCGGAGAATGAATTCCTTGGCGATATCAGCAGCATTTCCAATTCGGCGGTGCGCGAACGGGTGGAAGGCGTGCTGAAGGAACAAGCCGACGCCGGCATAAAGAAGGCTCGGTATTACGTGCGGCTCGGCGCCACCGACCAGCCAAGGACGGATGGTGTCGTCGAGCGCCTGCTGCGGGACGCGGCACCGCCAACCGCCCTCATCACTTCGGACAGCCTCGTCGGTCTTCGCGTTTTCAAGTCTCTGCAGACCTTCGGGCTGTCCATACCACGCGACATCTCGATGATTTCCTTTCTGGATGCCGACTGGACGACCGTCACGACACCGCCGATTACCGTTATCGACCAGCCTGTCTACGAGATGGGCAAGAAGGCGGCCGAACGGCTGATTTCGCGGTTGAACGGCAAGGGCATGCCCGCGGAGCGCACCGCCATAAAAACTAGCCTTATCCGGCGCGGATCGGTCGCCTCGCTGCCTCTCAGCGATCAGTAACGCGCCATATCGTGAGCGGGTGGGAACGTCCTAGACCAACTTCGCCTTCATCGATAGGGCCGAGATGATCGGGCACGCGCAGGACAAACCATGACAATGAACACGACCCAACTTCGAACCGCGTTCTGCCCGTCGTGATTAAGGCCCGGCAAGCTGCGGCGGCGGGCGCGATGAAACAAATTGATTTCAGACATGTTTGACTCCGATAAGAAAGGAGATCGACATGACAGCGCCGCGTAAACCAAATCCGTCATCCCGCGAAGAAGACTATCGCGACTATGAAGACCGGGACCTGCGTGAGGGGTGGCCATATTCCGATGCCGATGGCGATCCTCTAAAACCCAGGCCCGACGACACGGGCTATGGCGACACCCCGGCCAATTTCGACGAAGATCCGAGCGCCGGGTTTACAAAGGATACCGCCGATGCGTCTGGACGCGAGGACCGGATCGATACAACCGCCCCTTTGCCGCCAAACAGAATTGACGACGACCAGTTGGAAGCGCAGATCACGGATCGACTGGAAGAGATCGGCAAGGTCGACGTCGACAGCATCGAAGTGCGTGCCACCGATGGTGTTGTCACACTGGAAGGCCGCGTCGAGACGATTTCGCTGCTGCGCCACCTGGAAACTATCGTTTTGTCCATACCTGGCGTCGTGAGCGTACGAAACAATCTCGAGACGATCGCCATCGATTCTCATATTCCCGATGAGGAGTAAATCGAGTCGGCTCAATCTTGGCGAGACTTGAACTGCGTACAACCGCGTGAAAGCACGGCCCCATGTCTCCTCGATACTTTGATCATTGCATCGCTCCCGAGAACAAGGCAGCATATTCTTTCCCGACACAGCAGCAGAACAATAGATTTTTGCATTTCTCCGAAGTGCTACTATTGCCGGGAAATACGGGGCAAAGGGACCGACGCCGCAATGGTGACGCGTGCGCAGCAAATTGGCGTCGTTATCGGCCTGACCATCGTCACGGCGCTGACGATCCTTCGGGCAAGCGATCCTCAGTTACTAAGGCTTGCCCGCGATTTGACCTTTGACCAGTATCAGCGCCTGGTGCCCAGGACCTTCGAGAACCAGCCCGTCCGCGTCGTCGACATAGACGAGGCGTCCTTGCGCGAGTTCGGTCAATGGCCTTGGCCGCGAAACCGGATTGCCGCTCTTGTGGACAGGCTTTCCGATATGGGCGCGTCCGCCATCGCCTTCGATGTCCTTTTCGCTGAGCCCGATCGCCTGTCGCCGCGCAATGTCGTTCGCGATGTCACCGGGATCGACCCTTCGCTGCTCGGCAAGCTGCCGGACAATGATGAGATTTTTTCCCAGTCGCTATCGGGAAGACCGGTGGTTCTGGGCTTCGGCCTCTCCAACGAAGGGAACTATCTGCCGCCGATCAAGGCGGGATTTGCCTATACCGGCGAAAGCCCCTTCAGTGCGCCGCCGGCGATCAAGGCCGCGACGCCGCTGCAGCCGCAATTGCAGGCCAATGCCGCAGGCCTCGGCCATATCAGCCTCAATCCGGGCGCATCATCGGCGGTGGTGCGCGCGGTTCCGCTGTTCCTCAGCGACGGCAAACAGCTTTACCCCAGCCTTGCGCTCGAAGCGCTCCGCGTCGCACAAGGGGCCTCCACCTACGTGCTCGACGCAGCGCCGAACACGCCCAACACGCTAGCTCGTGTGAAAATCGGGGATTTCGTCGTGCCGGTAACGGCAGCGGGAGAGCTCTGGCTCTATGTCAGCCCCGACACTACGGAGCGGTATATTTCGGCAGCAAAGGTACTTTCGCCCGGAAACGTCTCTACCGATATCAAAACTGCCATCGAAGGCAGCATCGTTTTCGTCGGAACCTCTGCCTCAGGTCTCCAGGATGTCCGCACGACGGCCCTTGGCGAGAACGTGCCCGGCGTCTCCATCCATGCTCAGATCGTTGAGCAGGTTCTTTCGGGCCGCTTCTTGTCCCGGCCGGATTGGGCGGACGGTCTGGAAATCCTGTCCATCGCCATCTTGGGCAGCCTTCTGGTAATCCTCACCACTTTCGTCAATCCGGCCGTCGCGCTTGCCTGCGGCCTGCTGATTACCTTCCTTGCTCTTGTGGCCTCCTGGCTTGCCTTCTTGTATGGGGGCTTCCTCTTCGACCCGCTGGCACCGATCGTCGCCGGATCGATCACGCATTTCGCCGCGACGGCATTCCGCTTTCTCGTGACCGATCGGGAACGTCGCGACGTGCGGCGGGCTTTCGGCCACTATCTCTCGCCGTCCCTGCTCCATCGCATCGAGCATACGCGCAATGCCCTGCGCCTCGGAGGAGATGAACGCGAGCTGACGGTCATGTTCGTCGATGTGCGAAACTTCACCCAGATCAGCGAGGAGATGACCCCGAGCGCCGTCGTTGCGTTTCTGAACACGCTGCTCGATGCACTGAGCTACCATGTCATCGCCAATGACGGCACGCTCGACAAGTTCATCGGCGACTCGATCATGGCCTTCTGGAACGCTCCCGTCGATGTCTCCGATCATGCCGGCAAGGCGATCCGCGCGGCTCTCGGCATGCGGGAAACGCTCGCCCGCCTCAACAAGATCGATGCATTCGGTTTCGGAGACGAGCGGCGGGTCGGGATAGGGATCGGCATACATACGGGGCTCGCATGCGTCGGCAATATGGGGGCCGAGACACGGTTCAATTACTCCGCGGTCGGGGACGCCGTGAACATTGCCGCACGTATCGAATCCGCCTGCAAGGACATCAATTTCGACATTCTGGTATCCGAACCGACCGCAAGCCTGCTGCCCGATTGCGCTCTGCTCGAGGCCGGCGCGCTGACGCTGAAGGGTAAGAGTATGAGAACCAAACTCTTTGCTGTGGTCGGCGATGCGCGCCTGAAAAGATCCACCGAATTTGCCGAACTTCAGTCCACGCACAGGCAGCTTGTCGCCGCTCTCCGAACACGGTCGACGAGCAGCCGCAAACTCATCAGCACGACGAAACTCAAGGCGCGGGCCGTAGCAGCAGGACTATTGCAGGGTTTTTACGGCCAGATTTCGCGCCGAGCCGGACATTTCGCCGATGAAACCGCAGACAAGGCGGCCGACATCTAGCTGACTGATAGCCATCCTCCGCCACGTACAGCACTATCGATGGTGATGCCCGTTACCGTGACCGCCATGATGGCCGTCATCTCCTTGGCTGTCCTGATCGTCTCCGTCGTGATCACCCCATCCGTGGTCACCTCTGCCATGATGGTTGTGATGTTCATGGTGATCGTGATGCTCGCCTTCGTCGTCATCGTGCTCATGCGGTTTGCCTGATTTATCGGGCGGGCTTGGCGGATTTGAGATATCCGGCGTGCTGGGAGTTTCGTGCGGTGCTGCGGGCGCCTCGGCGTGCGGCGATTCCTGGGGGCTGGGTGGGCTAGGCGTATCGTGCGGTGCCGGTGCAGGATTATTCGCCGGAGCGCTGCGTGGAGATATGCCATTAGGCCGATCTCTCATCGCCGTCGACAGACCGCAGCCGCCGCCGGCAAAGCCCATTCGTCCCGAAAGTTGCTGATCGCCGGACAGGAACGGCAAAGCTTTCTGGTTGCCCAGGGTTTTGAGGATATCGCGGTTGACCCGGCGCGGATCGCTGATCTGACCGTTGCGTTTTGCAACGACGCAGTCGCATTGCTGCTTCAACTGCCTGCATCCGCCGGCACCGCAGAATTGCGCGGCGCCGCTCAACAGAACGACCGCCGTGGTGCCATTGGCCCCGACATAGAAATCGAATACCGTGCCGCGCACGCCGATCGTCCCGGCCGGAGTTACGATCTGGTAGGCCGCGTGGTTCGAATTTCCACTCATCCAGCGAAAAGTGCCCTTGGCCGCATTGACGGTCAGCTTTTTGACGGAGCCTGAGTCGTCGTAGACGAATTTATCGATGACAACAGAGGAGCCGGCTCCCACAGCCAGCTTCGTGCCATCTTGAAAGGTGAACTGTCCAAGACCCGAAAGGGAGGTGCGAATTCGCTCATCCCGATGCACGGGATCGTCGACCGCAAGCGGACCGCCTTCGCCCGTAACTTCGGTTTTAATCAGCACCGCCTGACCGACCTTCTCGGCGCCTCTCGAAGACAATGGCGCGAGCAGCATGACGCTCAACGCGATGGTTGCGGCGTGACGTAGATACGACATCGCACCCTCCAGGCATATCTATGTTTTACCATAGAATACCTTCAAATGTCGCATCATCCTTTTTGAGTATAAACGGCGCAGGCCGATTTATTATCGGGTTGAATCCCACCGAAACAGACAGGTTCTACCACCGTCATCATCGGTGAAGCTTCCATGCCGGTTGTATCTTCCATCTTGTTTGACGGAAAACCTACTTTCTGGCCAATGCGCGATATTTCGGCGAAGTTACCAGGGTCGAAAACGGAGGGTGGAACAATTTCGGAGACGTTACGTTTGAGGCAAATGAAAACGCAGCACGCCATTGTTCGTACTGGTAAAATTCTTCAATTCGACTCCGCTCAAGTCCACATCTTGGAAAGTGGCGATGTCGCGGGGCGTCCCGTCGTCGTTTTGCACGGATGCGGCAGTCTCGCCCAGGAAGTTCTTCTTCCCTTTGAGAACAGCGCATATCGGCTGATTGCGGTCGACCGCCCTGGTTATGGCCATAGCACTCCCTTGCCGGAGGGCGAGCGCGGAGGGTTCGGGCAATCGGTCTGGCTCGAGCGTCTCCTCGAGTTCCTCGACATTAGAAACGTCATCATAGTGGCGCATTCGATAGGATGCGCGCCTGCTCTCCATCTTGCCGCGCGAAGGCGAGACCTAGTGAGTGGCCTGCTGCTGATCTCTCCCTGCTGCCGGCCGGTTCCGTTCAAGCCGCTGATCACGCTCAGAGCCGCCTCAGCTCCGATGATCGGCGCTTTATTTTACCAGCAGGTGATCAGCCGCTGGCCCGGATATTTTGTCGAACGGGGACTTCAAGCCTCGTCCTATCCGAACCCCGTCCCTGCCACGCTTGCAAATTTGCCTGCACATCATCTGCTCAACCCGATTTCGATCCGGTCCATGGCGGACGAGCTTCGGGCATTCAATAGCGATATGCAGCGTCTGACGATGCTCCCCGCGGACTTGCCGATATCGGTCCTGTTCGGGCTCGCCGATAGGATTATCGATCCCGCCTGGCACCTGGAATGGATCCGGAGAAAACATCCCGCCCCTATCATCAAGCTGCTGAACGATGTCGGCCACATGCCGCATCACATTGCGCCCGACATCGCGCGGACGATGCTGAGCGGCTTGGTCACTGTTGCAGACACGGGTTCCGGCATCAGGCCGCCCGACATCGCTTCAATCGACAGGAAGCCTGCTCATGCCGGCTTTCGTCGGCAGCTCACGGCCAGCTGAACCTTGTTGCATCCGACCCGCTTGATCTGGCGCCGACTGACCGCTAGGTTGCCGTCGCAATCAAACTGTACAGACACGGGGGAATGGCATGCCGACTGGTAAAGTTAAGTTTTTCAACACCGACAAGGGCTTCGGCTTCATCGCGCCGGAATCGGGAGGAGCTGACGTATTCGTGCATGTCTCCGCCCTGCAATATGGCGATGTGCTCAAAGAGGGCCAATCCGTTTCCTATGATCTCGGCCAGGATCGTAAGACCGGCAAGTCGAAGGCGGAAAACGTCAGACCGCTCTGACAAAGTGATACACAGCACTATTCAACACATCAGGATAGTGCTGTGACGTTCCAAGCCGCTTATTGTGCGCGCTTGCCGGATGCCGCCTTTATGCGGCTTCCTCACCGATTTCCATGTAGCGCGCCAATGCCAAAGCCGCATTCAGCATGTGCTCGCGCATGATCAAGGCCGCTTCCGCCGCATCGCCGCGCATCATCGCGCGCAGGATCGCCTCGTGCTCATGAAATGAAGCTGACAATCGCTGCGGTTGACGCAGCTGCGTTCTGCGGAATGGCAGGAGCCTTGCACGAAGCCGCATCAGTTCATCGAACAGAAACTCGTTATGCGCACTGCGATACAAAGCTTCGTGGAAGGACAAATTGAGCTTGTCATATTGCTCGAAGTCGTCCGCCTTCGCTGCGAGTTCGGAGCGCTCGTGAATGTCCGCCAGAACCGCGCGTTCCATACCCGTTATCCGATGCGTTGCCAGACGGACGCACATGCATTCCATCTCGGCGGTTACTTCGAACATCTCCATCAGCCGCGGCAAGGTCAATGGCAGAACCGTTGCGCCGCGTCGCGGGCGAATCTCAACCAGGCCGATCGCCTCCAGCTGGCGCAGAGCCTCCCTCACCGGCGTGCGGGAAGCGCCAAAGCGGCTGCTCAGCGTTGCTTCGTCCAAACTCGTGCCAGGCCTTATGGCACCGGAGGAAATCTCATCCATCAGCACGAGTTTAATGCGCTGACCGATCGATCCAGCGTCGTCAAATTCCGTCATTTCAAACCTTGCTTCCGATTTGGCGGGAAACCATTCAGTTTTACACCATCCAATTCGACAGATAGCAATCACCATGCAATATCAAGCCGCGTGCTGCATGTTCATCGCACCCTCAGCCCCCTGCAATCGCCCTGACGGCGAGATAAAGGATCGAAGGTGCAACAAGGCAGCCCAGCCCCGTATGAAACGTCGCCGTCAATGCGCCATAGGGAACGAGCCGACGATCGGTCGCCGCCAGGCCGCCCGACACGCCGCTGACGGTTCCCATCAGGCCGCCGAACACCATGGCGCTGCGGGGATTGTCGAGACCGATCGCCTTGGCGACAATCGGTGTTCCGACCATGACAAGGACAGCCTTGAAAACACCGGTGGCGATGGACAGCGCGATCACGGCCGAGCTTGCGCCCAAAGCGGCTCCCGTCACTGGTCCCACGATGTAGGTAACGGCACCGGCGCCGATCGTCGTTATGGATACAGCATCCGTATAGCCGAAGGCGACGGCGAGTAACGAGCCGACAATGAACGGAAGAACCGTGCCGAGGCCAAGGGCAAGCGCACCGACAGCGCCGGCCTTGCGTGCCTGGCTGACATCAACCTCGAAGGCCGTGGCGACGATGGCGAAATCGCGCAGCATGGCTCCGCCCATCAGGCCGATGCCGCTGAGGATGGGAATATCCACCACTCCTTTCTCGCCTCCGGTCCACAGACCAGCCGCAAAGGCGGCGGCAAGCCCCAGGACGATTGCGATGGCCGAGCCGTGGACGCGGCCGAACAGGACATGTTTCGAGATGGCATTCGACAGCCACATCACCAATCCAACGATCGCAAACGCGGTGAGCAGGCTGTTGGCGGTCAGGCTGTGTTTCAGGATCTCCATGGAAGCCTCCCTCAGGCCGCGTTGCCGGAGGTGGCAAGCTCGCCCCTGGCCTTCGCTTCGATTTCATCCATCGTTTCGCCTCTCTCGCCGATACGGCTCATCAGCGCGACGGTCGCGAAGCAAACGAAAACCGTCACGATCCCGGCAATCAACACCAGCGGACCGCTGCGTGCAGCCACCAGCACGTTCTGCTGAGCCGCCATGGCAACGACGATCGGAATATAGAGAGCGCCCCAGAACTCGACGCCGAGTTTGAGCGGAAGCGTCAGCAAGCCCCGTCTGCTCAGCCACAGCCGCGTGGCAATGAGCAGGATCATGGCAATGCCGACACCGCCGACATTCGCCTTCACGCCAAGCGCCACCCCCAGGAGATCCCCGAGGACGCTCCCCAAGAGGGTGCAAAGGGCAAGCATAGCGACACCGGAGATCATCATGAGCGATCCTCCCCGCACGCGCTTCGATAGAAATACAAGGCCACCATTTTTCCTCCTCCAATGCATACAGATAAACCGCATGACGATTTTAAAATACACGTTGTTGCGGTTTTTCGCAATTGTGTGTACATTATATTTCTAGAAACACGCTCTTGCGCATACAAAGGGCAATCAAATGCTTGATTGGAATACAAAGGGCCGCGACAGGCTGGCACGTCTGGAAGCCGGCCAGCGCCTCGCTGCCGGCAAGCTTGTCGACCCGCAGCGCCTCGTCGCTTTCCTGGAAGCGATCCTGAAGCCCGGGGATCGTGTTTGCCTTGAGGGCGACAACCAGAAGCAGGCCGACCTGCTGGCCAAGGCGCTGTCTGAAGTCGATGTTGCCAAAATACACGACCTGCATATGGTGCAGTCGGGTGTGGTCCTGCCGGAGCATCTCGATATTTTCGAAAGCGGCATCGCCCGGCGGCTCGATTTTTCCTATTCCGGCCCGCAATCGGCCCGCATCGCTCGCATGATGTTCGGGGGCCAGATCGAAGTGGGTGCCGTTCACACCTATCTGGAGCTCTTCGCCCGCTATTTTATCGATCTGACGCCACAGGTGGCGCTTATCGCCGCGGTCAGCGCGGACAGAGAGGGAAACCTCTACACCGGGCCGAATACGGAAGACACGCCAACGGTCGTGGAGGCGACGAGCTTCGGTAAGGGGCTGGTCGTCGCGCAGGTGGGCGAGATCGTCGATCGCGTGCCGCGCGTCGACATTCCTGCCGACCAGGTTCATTTCGTCGTGGATGCCAAGCGACCCTTTTATGTGGAGCCGCTGTTCACGCGCGATCCGGCGGCGATTACCGAAACGCAAATCCTGACGGCAATGCTGGCGATCAAGGGGCTCTATATGCCCTATGGCGTGCGCCGCCTGAACCATGGCATCGGCTTCAATACCGCGGCCATAGAGCTGCTGCTGCCGACTTACGGTGAACGGCTGGGATTGAAGGGCAAGGTCTGCACGCATTGGGCGCTGAACCCTCATCCCACCCTGATCCCCGCCATCGAGGCCGGATGGGTGGAGCAGATCCATTCCTTCGGCTCCGAAGTGGGCATGGAAGACTATATGCGGGCTCGCCCCGACATTTTTTTCACCGGACCTGACGGCTCGTTGCGTTCCAACCGCGCCTTCTGCCAGACCGCCGGACTGTATGCCTGCGACATGTTCATCGGCTCGACCTTGCAGATCGACCTTGCCGGCAACAGTTCGACCGTGACCGGCAACAGGGTCGCCGGTTTCGGCGGCGCCCCCAATATGGGATCGGACGCGCGGGGTCGGCGCCATCCGAGCGACGCCTGGCTGCGCGCCGGCCGGGAAGCCGACCCCTCTGCCGCCACCCCCGCCCTGCGCCGAGGACGCAAGCTGGTCGTCCAGATCGGCGAAACCTTCGGCGATGGCATGGTGCCGATGTTCGTCGAGCGTCTGGGCGCCCTGGATCTGGCCGACAAGCTACGGCTCGATCTGGCTCCCGTGATGGTTTACGGTGACGACGTGACCCATATCGTGACGGAAGAGGGGATCGCCAATCTGCTGTTGTGCCGGGACAGGGACGAGCGGGAACAGGCGATCCGCGGCGTGGCCGGTTACACCGAAGTCGGTCGCGCCCGAGACCGCAAGATGGTGGAGCACCTACGTCAGCGCAAGGTCATCCAGCGTCCCGAAGACCTTGGAATTGATCCCCTGGATGCCGATCGCAGTCTGCTGGCTGCGCATTCCATCAAGGATCTGATGCTCGCCTCTGGCGGCCTCTACAGGCCGCCTTCCCGGTTTCGCAATTGGTAGGCCACCGCCATGGAAAATCTGCTTTACAAATTGAAATCGGCACAGACCGGCGGGACCCGCGCCCTCGCCCTGGTGGGCGTCGTCGCGTCGGGCAACCTCGAAATATTGCTTGAACGGCGGGAGGCGCCGGACCGTTGCGTTATCGAGATCGCAACGCCGGCCCATGGTTTCGCCGAGCTGTGGGCAGCGGTTACCGAAGATTTCGCGGCACGCTCTGCCGCCGGCGGTCTGCGCATCACGATTAATGACGGCGGCGCCCGGCCGGATATGGTGGCGCTGCGCCTGGCCCAGGGTGTGCGGCTGATGGAGAAGCCAGAATGACCGATCCTCGCACGCCGCGCCGAAGCTGGTATGAAGAGTCCACCCGCGGTCGGCTGCTGCATCTGCTCGACGCCGACAGCTTCACCGAATTCCTGGGCCCGGAACGGCGGGAGACGAGCCCTCACCTTGCACTTTTCGATTTACCCCGGCAGTTCGACGATGGCATCATCGTCGGAGCCGGCCGCATTGACGGCCGTCCCGTGCTGGTGGCCGCCCAGGAAGGGCGCTTCATGGGCGGTGCCATCGGCGAGGTGCACGGCGCCAAGCTGACGGGCCTGCTGCATGCCGCGGCTAAGATGCGGCGGGATATCGTCATTCTCTTCGACACAGGCGGCGTGCGCCTCCAGGAAGCCAATGCCGGTGAGCTGGCGATTTCCGAGATCATGCGCGCCGTGCTGGAGGCGCGATCCGAGGGTGCGCGCGTCATCGGTCTTCTTGGCGGCCGGGCGGGCTGCTACGGTGGCGGCAGCCTGATTGCCGGCTGCTGTTCGGCACTCGTCATTTCCGAGCAGGGTCGCCTATCCGTCTCCGGTCCGGAGGTCATCGAAACGAACAAAGGCGTGGAAGAATTCGACTCCCGCGATCGGGCGCTCGTCTGGCGAACCATGGGCGGCAAGCATCGCTACCTGATTGGCGGAGCCGATATCTTCGTCGAGGACGATATCGCCGCCTTCCGCACCGGCGCGATTGCCGCGCTGCAACGGCCGGCCACTTTAGACCCGACGGTGCTGCAAGCAGAACAGACGCGGCTCGAACATAGATTGCGCCATTTTGGCGATGCCCGTGATGCCACCGAGATATGGGCGCGGCTGCATATTGAGGACCCCGGGCAAATACCGGAGCGGGACATCGGGACTTTCCTCACCACCGCCAATATCCATCGGGAGAGCGCCGATGCAGCTCGCTGATATCCTGTCCTCACTCTTTCCGGCCGGCCATGAAGTGGCGCAGGCGGGCGGGCTCGTTACCGGCTGGGGCCGGTTGGACCAGCAGAACCGGATCGATCTGATCGGCATTGCCGACAAGACCTATCCCGGCGTCGACGAGGCGATAGCGCTGGCCGGGCATATCCTTTCCGTCGCGCGACGGCCGGACAGCTCGCCCCTGTTGTTCCTGGTCGATTCCGGCAGCCAGCGGATGAGCCGGCGTGACGAACTGCTGGGGCTTAGCGAGGCACTGGCGCATTTGGCAAAGGCGCTGTGGCAGGCGGAGCATGCGGGACACCGCACGGTCGGCCTCCTCTACGGGGGCAGCGCTGCCGGCGCCTTCATTGCCACCGCGCTGGCCTGCGGATCGCTGGCAGCCTTGCCCACCGCCTGGCCCGAAGTCATGGACCTGCCATCCATGGCTCGAGTAACCAAGCTGCCGCTTGCCATCCTGAAGGAAAAGGCCGAGACAACGCCCGTCTTCGCGCCCGGCCTCGATAATCTTCTTGCCACCGGCGCCGTAGCGGAAGTCTGGGATCCGGCGGCCTCGTTGAACGCCCAGCTTGCCGCACTTCTTGCCCGGCCTGTTTCGCGTGATCTGCGCGCGCAATTGGGCGCCGATCGCGGCGGCCGGCCGAAGGCTGCGATGATCGCGGCCGAGGTAGAGCGGCTGGCTTTGCTCCATGACTGATGTCGCCGCCCTCCGCCGCCACGATCTTGTCTATGTGCGCTCCGAAGCGTGGCCGGGCTTGCTGCGTGGGCAAGTCCAGGGCGAAATGGAGCCCGATGTGCTGGCATGGGCGGCGTTGGGACGACCGGCAATCTTCCGTCGTCGGACATGCAGCGACGCGGCGGATATCATATCCTTGGGGCTTCCCCTTCCTCCAAATATGGGACGCAAACGGCTTGCTCTCGCCTGCCCGCCCGCTGCCGTGATACGGACGACACCTCCTCCTCTATTAAGGGATGCGCTGGCCGCGGCGCCGGCGCGATGGTGTCAGGCCATTGGCACCCTTCTGGAGTCAGCCCCCTCTTGTCGCTGTTTCGGAAGTCTGGCTTGGCAATACCTGACCGGCCTTTCCTATCTGGCCGATACTTCCGATCTCGATCTTCTGGTCGAGTGTGGCTCGGACGCAGATGCAAGGCGAGTGACGGCTTTACTGACCGATGTTGCCGAACGCGCGCCGATGCGTATCGACGCCGAATTGATCACGCCGTGCGGTACAGCCGTGCAATGGCGGGAATGGCTGTCGGGAAATCCGGAGCTCCTGGTTAAATCCCATACCGGATCGGCCCTTATTGCGCGGGAGGCGCTGTTCGCATGACGTTTCCGTTGCTGGCCAAACCACACCCCGTCGCCGTCAAGCATTGCGATCCCGCGCTGATCGGGCGGCATGCCGCCCGAGCGCTCATCCTGGAGGTGGAAACCTGGCCCAAGCCAGGATTGGTCAGCCACATCGACAACGGCGCTCACGCCGACATGGACGCAGATCTTCTGCGCCTGAGCGCTCGGACACTGGAGCCGTTCTTCATCGCGCTTGCCAAGACGGGCGCGATGAACGCCGGCATGGATCGCCTGCGGCAAATCGGCATGGAAGCGGAAAAGGCAATGCGGGATGCGACCGGCGGAGTGAATACCCATCGCGGCGCCATCTTCGGCCTTGGCCTTCTTGCGGCGGCGGCCGGCCTGGCGGCGACCTGCGATTGGCGGGCGCCGCTCGGCACCCTTGTCGCACAGCGTTGGGGACGCGACATCCTCGACAAGGCGCCGGAGCATGACAGTCACGGCAGCGTGGTGGCGCGGCGCTACCAGGTCGGAGGCGCGCGGGCCGAGGCTGCCGCCGGCATGCCATCCGTCTACGATATCGCCCGTCCGGCGCTTGCCGAAGGACGGCGCCTGGCCATGGGCAATGAGGAAGCCGCAAGGGTCCATGCCTGCATGGCGCTCATCGCCGTGGTCGACGACAGCAATCTGCTTTATCGTGCCGGCCCGGAAGGGTTGAATTTCGCGCGTGAGAAGGCCCGCGCCTTTCTGGCGGATGGTGGGGTCGGACGGGCGAACTGGCGGTGGGATGCCAAAGCCATTCACGAGGCATTCGTCGCGCGCAACCTCAGCCCCGGCGGCTGTGCCGATCTGCTTGCGATGGCGCTGTTTACAGAGGTGATGGAATTGTGACCCTCGCGCTGCTCTGCTCGGGCCAAGGTCATCAGAATCGGGAGATGTTCGGGCTCTTCGCGACGGAACCCGCGGCACAACCCGTTTTCGAGGCCGCGACCGCCGTGCTTGGCACCAACCCGACGGACTTCTGCCGGACTGCACCCGAAGCCGCCTTGCATGCAAACCGCGAGGGCCAGATCCTGTGCGTGGCGCGTGCGCTTGCGATTGCCCGCGCCCTTTTCCCGGTGGGCGCACCAAGCGAAACGATGGTGGCCGGTTACAGCGTCGGTGAAATGGCGGCATGGGGGGTGGCCGGCGTCTGGTCGCTCATGGATAGTTTGAAACTGGTCGATCAGCGGGCACGGGCAATGGATGCCGCAGGCGGACCGGATGATGGGCTCGGCTATGTGCGCGGCTTGCCGCAGGCGGCCGTGGAACAGCTCGCCAGCCGGTTCGGCTGCGCAATTGCCATTGTGAACCCGGATCTTCTGTTCATCGTCGGCGGCGATCGACCTTCAATCGATGCGCTCTGCGCGGCTGCGCTGGAGGAAGGTGCAGCGCGTGCCGCCCCGATGACGGTGCGCGTCGCCTCCCATACGCCGCGGCTCGCCGGTGCGGTCGCACCGTTTGACAGTGCGCTCGCCTCGGTGGCCATGAGCCGCCCGACCCTGCGTCTCATGACCGCCAGTGGTGCCACTCTCGTTGCCGACCCGCTTCGCGCTCGGATGGGTCTGGCACGGCAAGTGGCCGAGAGGATCGATTGGGCTGATGTGCTTGAAGCCTTGGGTGAACGTGGCGTGACCGCGATCCTCGAACTTGGGCCTGGCCGTGCTCTGGCGGAAATGGCTGCCACCGCCCTGCCAGCAGTCAAGGTGCGCGCAGTCGATGATTTCCACAGCCTCTCAGGCGTCAAGGCCTGGCTGGCGGCCCTCTGAAATCAAAGCCTTATCGCAGCCGGCGGTATGACTTTCATCGATCTCGGATGACTGTGCACGGCGCTCGGCTGCCAATCTCAGGCTTCAAGGGGATCTTTCGCGTCTTCAACGAGTGAGCGCGTTCGCCAGCCAATTCGCCGCATGCTCCGCCGCAGGTTTGCGGCGTGCTCTGGCTGGGAGCAGAACATGATACCGGTCCTCGGTGGGCATCTCGGCTACGTCCAGGGCGACGAGCGTGCCGTCATCCAGAAAGGTCTGGACAAGAAGGCGCCAACCCAGTGCGATCCCCTGTCCGGCGCGCGCGGCCGCGATCGCCTCGGTATAATGGTTGAAGCGAAGATGCGGCTTGATCCGCAAAGCACGACCCGTCTCCTGCGCCCATTGCGGCCATGACAGCCATGATCTGTCATGCACGTCCGTCTCGATGAATTCGTCGATTTCGCTGAGCTCACCGGGCGGACGCCGCCGGAGGTAGTCGGGCGAACATACGGGGACGACAAAGTCCTCCTGAGAGGCAACCACCTTCGCGTCGGCGAATGGCGGTCTTCCATAACGAATGGCTATATCGATGCCGCCTGCATCGAGATCGATCCTGGCATCCTGCGAAACGACCCTGATCTGGACGCCCGAATTCTCGCGCCGGAACTCCGCCAGCCGGGGAAGAAGCCAGAACGAGGAGAAGGCGACCGTCGCGCCGATGGTCACGACGTCCTGCTGGGAGGATCTGACCGCGTCGACGGTGTCCGCGATGTTCGCAAAGCTCTGAGCGAGCGTCGTTCCGAGGGTGAGGCATTCCGCGGTCGGTTCGATGGCGCGGTGTTTGCGCACGAACATCGGCAATCCCAGTTCCTCTTCCAATGCCGCGATCTGGCGGCTGACTGCTGCCTGAGTGACGCCCAACTCAATCGCGGCCGCGGTGAAGCTTCGGTGCCGCAGAACGGCTTCAAGCGTCATCAATGCCGTCAGAGATGGGATACGACGCCGAAAGTTCATTCAAGCATCCCCAGCATTACATAAGGTTATGGATTGCTGAAAATTATTGCCGTTGAAGCCTATGGGATGCAAGAGCAAACTGCCGGCCATCGAACCATGAGGAGTTATCATGCTAAACAGGCTTCCATCCGATATCTCCGCCCTTCTTGAAGCTCGCGCCGATGGTCATTCCCTGCCGGCCGGCCTTTATACGCGCGAGGACGTCTTCGAGGCCGACATCGATGTCTTCTTCCATAAGCACTGGATCTGCATCGGCCTTGACTGCGACGTTCCGGAGCCGGGCGATGCGACCGTCGTCGATATCGGCAAGACCAGCCTGATCCTCCTTCGCGACGATGACGGCGAGCTCCGCGTGCTTCACAACGTCTGTCGCCATCGCGGGTCGCGCCTGCTCGATGCCGGAAAGACCATCGTCTCGAAACTTGTCTGTCCCTACCATACCTGGACCTACGAGCTGACCGGCGAACTCGCCTACGCGCCCCATATGGGCCAGGACTTCGACAAGCAGTGTCACAGCCTGAAACCGGTCAATTTCAAATCGATCGCCGGCCTCGTCTACGTCTGCCTTTCCGACAATCCTCCGGAGGACATTGCGAACCTCGAGCAGACCATGATCGAGCGCCTCGCGCCATATGACATCCGCAACGCCAAGGTCGCGCATCAGACCGATGTCATCGAGGACGGCAACTGGAAGCTCACGATGGAGAACAATCGCGAGTGCTATCACTGTTCCGCCAACCATCCGGAACTCTGCGTCTCTTTCGTCGATCTCGACTTCGGCTTCGACCCGGAGACGTTGAGCCCGGAGGATCGCGAACAGGCGGAGGAGCACTTCCGCCTCTACGACGAGCGGACGAGGGCCTGGGAAGCCGATGGCTTTCCGTCGGCCGCCGTCGAGCAGCTCGTCGACTGCGCGACAAACTTCCGGACCCAGCGCCTGATCATCGCCGGTGCCGGCGAATCTCAGACGCATGATGCCACGGCGGCATCGTCGAAGCTCCTCGGTCAAATGACCCGTAAGGACCTCGGCGATACGCATCTTTGGGGTCACAATAGCTGGAACCACTTCATGGGCGACCATGCCGTCGTCGCGATCGTCATTCCACTCTCCGCCGGCAAGACACTGGTCAGAACCAAGTGGCTCGTGCACAAGGACGCCGTCGAAGGCAGGGACTATGATTTCGACAAGCTGACCGATGTCTGGATCGCAACGACCGACCAGGACGCGGATCTCGTCGCCCGCTCGCACGCCGGCGCACTCGACCCGGCCTATCAACCAGGCCCCTATTCCCGGTTCTCGGAAACCAATCTCGACAAATTCGCGACCTGGTACATCGATCGGATGCGCGCTCATGGGTATTGAGTTCCAACAAATTTCGCGCAGCGAGGCCGCCATCTGGAATCCCGAGCGGGACGAGACGCTCGTCTGCCTCGACGTTCATCAGGAGACGCATGATGTGAAAAGCTTCACGTTCGCATCTCCGGAAGGCAAGCGCTTCAACTTCGAGGCCGGACAGTACTTCCTGTTCGATTTCCCGACAGGTTCGGAAGGCGAGGCTCGCTGTTACAGCATCTCGTCGTCACCCTATCGCGGTAATGCGTTCACCGTGACGGTCAAACGTGTGCCCGGCGGCAAGGTCTCGAACTGGCTCCACGATCACATGGCTCCGGGCATGACGGTCAAAGGCCAAGGGCCACTCGGTCACTTCATTCGTCCAAAAGGCGAGAAAACGAAGCTCCTGCTGCTATCCGGCGGCTCGGGCATCACCCCTGTCATGTCGATCACCCGCGATCTGGCGGATCGATACGAACCTTCGGACATCGTTTTCCTTCACGCAGCGCGCACGCCTTGCGACCTCATCTTCCGCCAGGATCTGTCCGGCCTCGCGACACGGATGAAAGGTCTGCGGCTCCACTTCCTGCCGGAAACGGTGACCGGCGAGCCAGCCTGGTCCGGACTGACCGGTCGGATATCGCCCGAATACCTGAAGCTTGCGGTTCCTGACATCGCCGAGCGGGTCGTCATGTGTTGCGGTCCGGCGCCATTCATGGCGGCGGCCCGCTCGATCACGGCAGCGCTTGGCGTTCCGGCGTCGAACTACATCGAGGAGAGCTTCGATGCCGCTGTCATCGACGAACCCGGCCTCGACGTCGAGGCACAGCCTGCGGGCAAGATCTATCAGGTAGAATTCTCGAAGCAGAAGCGGATGCTCGAAGTCTCCGCCGATCAGACCGTGCTGGCAGCCGCGAAGAAAGGCAGCATCAGGCTCCCATCATCCTGCTCCAATGGCATGTGCGGAACCTGTAAATCCAAGCTCGTCTCGGGCTCGGTTGAGATGAACCACAATGGCGGCATCAGGCAGCGGGAAATCGACGCCGGGATGTTCCTGCCCTGCTGTTCGAAACCTCTGAGCAATCTGGTCATCGATCGCTGACCAGGAGATGTGTCGGCGATGCCGCGATCGGTGCAGAGGCTTTCAAGGCGCGAAGCGGCAGGAGCCCCAATACCGTATTAATCGCCTGGCCGCCCGGGAAGATCCCCTATGGTGTCGATCCAAGGCAGCCGAGAGGAGCACCAGCCCTGCGATCTGGGCCGGAGCTTGTATCGCTGGTTTATCGTCCCCAGGCGAATGCCGACCTCGTCAGCATCTTCAAGCTCTCCAGTTGTGTAGATCGGTGACCCACAATTCGGGCAGAAGTACTGCAGCCGGCGACGGCCATTATCGCCGAATTTCACGTAGAGTTTCGGCTCTCCACCCGTGATCTCAAATGCCTCGCGTCGCGCAGACACGGTAACCCTATAGGCCGTTCCCGTCAGCCGCTGGCAGTCTGTGCAGTGGCAGATTGACACCTGCTCGGGGTCGATTTCCGCCTTGTACGAAACAAACCCGCAATGACATCTTCCATCTATGTGCATCGGCTCCCCGCTGTCTCGCTGCATACACCCCTTAAACTAGAGCGGCGTCAGGACGGTTTCCATCGAATGGCGTCGCCTTCGCATTTTCATGGGCAGGACACCGCTTTTCTCCGCCGCAAGGTCGCGATGTAGGGACTCGTCCTTATATGAAGATCGGCCGACCGATTTGGCCGGCCGAGACGTTAAAGGTCCTTCGCGATCCTGAGGCCGTCGTAGATCGCGGCGTGGGTATTGCGCGCGGCGACCGCATCGCCGATCCGGAAGAGTTGGAACTGGCCGTCCTTGTTGCGGACGACGGACTGCGGCTCTCCCGCAAGAAGCTGATCGTACGAGATCTCACCCAGGTTCCGGGAGTGCGGCTTGAGTTCGAAGTACAGTTCATCGAGCGGGATCGTGCCATGATTGACCACGATCTGGTCAACGACCCTTTCCTTGGCGACGCCACCATAGTCGCTCCCGACCGTCGCGATGATCTGGTTGCCGCTCTTTTCCGCCGATTCCAGCCGGAACGTCACCGTGAACGTGACGTCCAGCGTCTGCAGCGAGCGCATGTAGGGAACAAGGTTCATCGCCATCACCTCCGGAGCAAAGGATCGGTCCGGCGTCATGATCTCTACCTTTGCACCTGCTTTCGCGAGGAATTCGGCTGCCTGCAGACCGGCATGGTCGCCGGCGTCGTCGAAGACGAGAACGTGACTGCCCGGCTTCACGTCGCCCGAGATGATGTCCCAGGACGATACCACGAGTTCGTTGCCCTTCGTGAGAACGTCGGTATGCGGCAGACCACCGGTCGCGATGATGACGACATCAGGTTTTTCGGCGGTGATGGTCTCGGCTTCCGCCCAGGTGTTGAAGTGGAAGGTGACGCCAAGCTTCTCGCATTGGCTCATCCGCCAGTCGATGATGCTGATCATCTCGCGGCGCCGCTCGCTCTGCGCCGTCAGACGGATCTGACCGCCGGCGTTATTCGCGGCCTCGAAGACGACGACATCGTGACCGCGCTCGGCGGACACGCGCGCCGCCTCGAGCCCCGCCGGTCCCGCCCCTACGATAACGACCTTCTTGCGGAGTTCGGCCTTCTCCACGATGTGCGGCATCGTCTGCTCGCGCCCGGTCGCCGCGTTGTGAATACAGAAGGCAAGGCCGCCCTGGTAGATGCGGTCAAGACAGTAGTTGGCGCCGACGCAGGGACGAATATCCTCTTCGCGCTTCTCGATGATCTTGCGAACGATATGCGGGTCCGTCATGTGGGCGCGCGTCATGCCCACCATGTCGACCTTGCCTGCCGCGATGGCATGGCGGGCGGTCGCCACGTCCGGGATCTTGGCCGCGTGGAATGTCGGAAAGTTCGTCGCGGCGCGGATATCGCCGGCGAAATCGAGATGCGGAGAGTTTGCCATGCCCTGGATGGGAATGACATCGGTGAGACCCGGATCGGTGTCGATATGGCCGCGAATGACGTTGAGATAGTCAATCAGGCCGCTGTCGCGCAGCCGCTTCGAAATCTCGATGCCTTCCTCTTTCCCGGTACCGCCGGGAAGGCGTTCGTCCGCAGTGTATCGGACGCCGAGAATAAAATCGTCCCCTACCCGCTTTCGCATCGCCTTGAAGACGTCAAGACAGAAGCGCATGCGGTTCTCGAGCGAGCCGCCATACGGCCCATCGAGTTCGTTGGTCAGCGGCGAAACGAACTGGTCTATGAG
Organism: Martinezella tropici; assembly: GCF_003287875.1. Lineage (GTDB taxonomy): Bacteria > Pseudomonadota > Alphaproteobacteria > Rhizobiales > Rhizobiaceae > Rhizobium > Rhizobium tropici_C. The sequence goes on along the minus strand of NZ_QMKK01000054.1, from coordinate 2,333 downwards.
ATGTCCGTAGGCCTCCAATTCGATGCCGTCCATGCCACCGGCCTTCATGCGTTCGGCAGCGTCGGCGAAATCCTTGATGATGCGCTCGATATCCCAGTCTTCGATCTTCTTCGGAAAGGCCCTGTGCGAGGCTTCGCGATGGTGGGACGGCGATACGATGGGCAGCCAATCGCCCTTGTCCCAGCGCGTGCGGCGGCCGAGATGTGTAAGCTGGATCATGATCGCCGAGCCGTGTTCGTGAACCGCGTCGGTCATCTCGCGTATCCACGGAACAATCTCGTCCTTATAGGCGAGCAGGTTGTTGAAAACCGGAGGACTGTCTCGCGAGACGGCGGCCGAGCCGGCCGTCATCGTCAGCGCGACACCTCCCTTGGCCCGTTCAACCGTGTAGGCGCGATACCGCTCCTTCGGCATGCCGTCTTCGGGGTAGGCCGGTTCGTGAGAGGTCACGATGATGCGGTTGCGCAGCGTCAGATGCTTTAATTTATAAGGCTGAAGAAGAGGATCGTTCGACATGCGTCGTGCTCCGGGCTGGAAACATCGCATGACGCTAAATGAAAATGTACACCTATGTCAACGAAGAAAACATAAGCGTCTTTTTCTGAGACACTAATGTACATTTTCATTGTCGAGACCACAGTAATTTGATAGGAGAAGAGCCATGGACCAGAGTGTAAGCGACAGCGGATGGCGGGGGTCTCAGGAGGGTTGGTTGGAGGCGGCCTATTCGTCCCTGATCGATTCCGGAGTGGATTCCGTAAAGATCCAGCCGCTGGCGAAGAAGCTCAAGCTCTCGCGCACGAGCTTCTATTGGTTTTTCAAGGATCGCGAAGAGCTTCTGAGCGCCCTGGTCGGCAGATGGCGGGACAAGAATACCGGGAATTTGGTCAAGCAGTCAGAGGCTTATGCGGAGTCGGTTGCGGAGGCGATGCTCAATGTCTTCGACTGCTGGCTCGATAAGGACTTGTTCGATTCTCAGTTCGAGTTCGCCGTGCGCAGCTGGGCCTTGCAGTCCCCGGATATTCTCGAGGAGGTTCGCCGCGCCGACCACTTGCGCATGGAGGCGCTCTCGCGAATGTTCACCCGCTTCGGCTATGACGCCGTTTCCGCCGATGTCCGCGCGCGGACGACCTACCTTGTGCAGATCGGCTATATCTCGATGCAGTCCAAGGAAGACATTGCCGTGCGCATGAAGCGAATTCCGGAATATATCGCGATCTATACCGGACAGACTCCGCAGCAGCGGGAGCTTGACCGCTTCTTTTCGCGTCACAGCTACAAACCAAGCTAGAGCAGGTCCTGCGATCGATGAATCGATTGTGAAGTGACGCGGCGCGGCGAAGCTGATTCAACATCCACAGCAAAGAGGTGGATGATGGCACAAGCGCTGAGCGATGATCTTCGATTACGGGTTTTGAAAGCGTCTGCGGCGGGCATGTCAGCACGACAAGCCGCAGCCCGGTTCGGAGTTGGAATTTCGACGGCGATCCGGTGGATCGCACGAGCAAAAGAGGGCGAGCCGACCTCCCGGCCACAAGGTTGGAGACGACCGTCGGCGCTCGATGCACACGAGGCGTTCGTTGTCGAACTGATCGAGGACCGTAGGGACATCACGCTCAATGAAATGGTCGAGCGTTTGTCCGTTGATCAACAGGTGAGGATCAGCCGGAGTGCGCTTGGTGCCTGGCTGCGAGGCCGCGGATGGACGTTTAAAAAAACCGCACATGCACTGGAGCAAGACCGGTCGGATGTCCTGAAGCGTCGGCGCGTTTGGTTTGATGGTCAGCTCGATCTCGATCCTGAACGACTGATATTTATAGATGAAACCGGCCTCTCGACGAAGATGGCCCGTCTACGCGGGCGTGCACTTCGAGGCGAGCGTTGCCGAGCCGGTGTTCCGCACGGCCATTGGAAAACAACGACCTTTACCGGAGCATTGCGCCTCACGGGAATGACCGCACCGTTTGTCTACGATGGCGCCATGAACGGTAACGTCTTCCTGGCCTACGTCGAGCAGGTGCTGGTTCCGACCCTTCAGGTCGGTGATGTCGTCGTCATGGACAACTTGCCGGCACACAAGACATCCGGCGTGCGCGACGCCATTGAGCGTGCCGGTGCCAAACTCATGTTTCTCCCTCCCTATAGCCCTGACTTTAACCCCATCGAGAACGCATTCTCCAAACTGAAAGCCATGTTGCGAGGTCGGGCAGAGCGAAAGATCGACGCCCTGTGGGACGCAGTTGGCGCCCTGCTACCCCGCTTCACTCCTGCAGAATGCGCGAATTACTTCAAGGCTGCTGGATATGACCCGGATTGAACAGGATCTGCTCTAG
>NZ_QMKK01000002.1 GCF_003287875.1 Martinezella tropici | reverse complement strand
TCGCGGCCAGAGGCATTGCCGATCGAGATCTTGCCGTCGGCCGACAGCGTCAGTTCGCCGGCATTGGCGGCCATGTCACCGCTCATCTTGACGCCGGCGCCCTTCTCGGTGACGACGACCTTGATGCGGTCGGCCTGCATGGCGCCGAGTGCCGTGCCGTCGATCGCGTATTCCGGCGTGCCTGACGTGGCGGTCAGCGCCGTCGCTTCGCCGGTGGCATAATTGTATTGGCTGGCGCCGCCCGTCAGGCGGATGGTCTTGCCGTAGACCGGCGCATTGACATGGATATTGCGGGCAAC
>NZ_QMKK01000053.1 GCF_003287875.1 Martinezella tropici | reverse complement strand
TGAGACCCCATGTCCTTAGCCGGCAGGGTGGCTCGTCTCGCATTATGTTCAGAACGAGGGTTAGCTGCAGCGCCAGAGCCTCAAACATAGGAGACGAGCCGTGGTCGATGATATCGCAGTTTACGTTGGTTTGGATGTGAGCAAGGAAAAAATCGCGATCGGTCTGGCGGAAGCGGGCCGCAAAGGTGAGGTTCGCTATTACGGCGAAATTGCCAACCGTGCTGATGCGGTGCGCAAATTTGTCGACAAGCTTGCTGGACGTCACGGACGCCTGTGCCTTTGCTATGAGGCCGGCCCGACAGGTTATGGATTGTATCGTCAACTTCGCGATCTTGGCCATGAATGCCTTGTCGTCGCGCCATCGCTGGTTCCGACCCGTCCGGGGCTTCAGATCAAGACGGATCGCCGCGATGCTGTCGCGCTTGCCGCGTTGTTGCGCGCTGGTGAACTGTCGTCCATCTGGGTTCCCGACGAGACACATGAGGCCATGCGCGATCTCTGCCGGGCAAGGGAAGTGACGGTCTCGGATCTACGGCGCGCGCGCCAGCATCTTTTATCGTTCCTGCTCCGGCACGGGCGGGTCTTCGAAGGCCGCTCTCATTGGACAAGAGCTCATCGAAACTGGCTGGCGACACAGCGCTTTGATCACCGTGCGCAGCAGATCGCTATGGAAGAATATATTCGTGCCATCGAGCAAATCGAGGAACGGCGTGAGCGGTTGACCCGGCAGATGGTGGCGCTCTTGCCGGACTGGTCGCTTAACCCTGTCGTCGAAGCGATCCAGGCCCTGCGCGGTGTCGCACAGATCTCGGCGGTGACACTGGTATCGGAGATCGGCGACTTCAGACGCTTCAACAATCCCCGGCAGTTCATGGCATGGCTGGGTCTGGTTCCCAAAGAGCGCTCGACCGGGGCCAGCGTGTCGCGGGGTTCAATCACGAAGGCCGGCAACACCCGTGCGCGGCGCATGCTGGTCGAAGGCGCATGGACCTATAGATTGCCTGCGCGTGTAAGCCAGGAAATCCTGAAACGAACGGAGGGGCTGCCTGAAGCGATCAGGGCGATCGCCTGGAAGGCGCAGGTGCGGCTATGCCAACGATATCGGCGCATGCAGGCTAGTGGCCGCCCCACAAACATCGTCATCGTCGCCATCGCGCGCGAGCTCGCTGCCTTCGCCTGGGCGATTGCGACGACAGTTCCCATTACCCCAACAAAGGCAGCCTGACGAAAAGGCATCAAGGGAAAGGAGAAAACAAGTTCAATTCCATCACGCTGTTTATTGCTGGGCGTGGCGGCCGGTCAGGGTAACCCTCGTTGTGATTCTGCGAGCCTGAAACGGCAACACGCGCCATGTGAGACAGAGGAAGGCCCGAGACGAACCACGGTCCTGCGGTATCCAACCCGCGCATCAGAGTCTGATCAACCGTCGTCTCAATGCCGCCGCGTCCTGCAATAACCAGCCCGTTTCTTTCGGCGCTGAAAAGCGAAACGAAAACCTATACCCCAATCCTTGAAAACGGACATGAGAATCACATCTCAAGCAAAATTAATAGGTCCTGAGCCTAGATCAAGACCTGAAGCGCAAGAGGCGAGCCTGAAAGATCGCGATGCGCTTCAGTGAACCGAAATGCCATTCTTTCTTCGTCCATTCAGCAGATGAATGAACGTGATGCCCTGCTCCAGCAGAAGCTCGGCAGCCTTCAGGTCCTTCGGGCCGAGATCCGACGAACAGCTGCGAAGATTGCATGCGAGAAAGAAGGAATTGGTGGCGGCTAGCGCATCGCCATCCTCCTCCGCCTCTTCGGCGGCAGCCTGCAGTACATCCGCAACGGCCGTCATAAGGTCGGCGCGCTCCTGCAGGTTCATTTCATCGAGACTTTTCGTGATGCCATTCATGACGCCTCCTCCGCGCACGCGAATATCTCCGGCATCGACCGGGCCGGCGCAGCTTGCAACTGGACATGATAGAAATGCGATTGGTAAGTCAGATATGGCGACGACGGCGTCAAACAGCAAGGCATGGCTTCCATGCCAAGAGCGCATGGCACTGCGGCCGGCACCCGAGGTGCGTTTGGCGGAATCGACCTATCGCGGGGATCGATCCTAAGGCGCCGTTGTCCCCGGGGACGTTCTAAAGGTGTGGTATCCAGTGGTGATCCGAATGGAGCCTTTCAAGTGGCATCCGTAAGCCAATACTTTCCGAATCTGAAAAATAAAGCCGCCTGCCGGAACGCATCGAAGACCGATCGACCTCCGATGCGGGATATCTCTATCAATGCCGTTCAGCGCGGACGGCGGATCGCCCGCAGTTTGCCGCTGCTGCCGCCGCCGGCATAGAACCGGTCCTTGCCATCGGATTCGAGGCCGGAGACGCCGGTCCCTTCGGGCATTTCGAGCCGCTCCAGCACTTCGCCCGTCGCCGGATCGACGCGGCGCACATCGCTTTCGTCGCCCTCCCAGGTGCCATGCCACAATTCTCCGTCGACCCATGTGACGCCGGTGACGATACGGTTGGATTCGATGGTGCGCTTGATGGCACCGGTTTCGGGGTCGATTTCGTAGATCCTGCGGCCGCGATGCTGCCCGACCCACAGGCTGCCGTCACTCCAGGCGAGGCCTGAATCGCCGCCGTTGCCGGGCGCGGGAATGGTGGAAATGATATTTCCTGTCGCGGGATCGACCTTGTGAATCTTGTCCTCGGCGATCTGATAGAGGTAACGCCCGTCGAAAGCGGTGCCTGCATGGGACGCAACGTCGATCGTGCGCACCTGTTCGCCGCTCTCCGGGTTCAGAGCATGCAGCTTTTCGCCGGAGGCGAACCAGACGTGCTGGCCATCGAAGGTAACTCCATTCACCCTCGGCGCGTTCTCGAAGGGACCGTATTCGCGAATGATTTCTGCTCGGGACTTTTTCATGCTTCCATCCTCCGGTCGGAATTGGTCGAGTGTCGATATGAGAGACCTTAGTCGCTCGGCAGCGGCCCAGGGAGTAACAATGTTGTCGGGAAGCCGACAACCGGCGGCATCATCCAGCGGCAGGCTCTCCCATTGCCGACACTTTGCACCATTCCAGCCGCTGCAAGCGCGTCGAGAGCACGCTGCACCGTGCGCGGGCTTGTCGCCAGTGCAATCGACAATGCTGAACTCGACCAGGATTCTCCATCCGAAAGCAGAGCGAGCAGCGAGCCATTCTCGACTTCCACCGGTGGCGCCAGTACCACGACACCGCGTTCTCCACGCGGCGTCAGCGCAAAACCGCGCGGCGTCGCGCTGATATCGGCCAATGGCTCCAGGGCGGCGCGAAGCCTCCCGATCTCGACCCTCAGCCGCGCCCTGTGGGATTCGTCGGCATGGCGAGCATGGAAGGCGCGGGAAAGCAGGGTAGAACGCGGTACATCGGCGGGAGCGGCCTCGGCAAGCGCGCGCGCCAGGGCAAAGAGCACCGGCCGGCTCGCAAGCGGCACGATCTCGCCGCCGCTGCGCACGATATTGCGGCAGGCATCGACCACCAATATTCCAGACGCCAACAGGGCCTCGACCTCGTCGAGCGACAGCAATTTCTCCTCGCCCTGGGCTACCAGCCGCGCAGCCGGGGCATCCAGAGCACGTGTCGCATCGCGCACTTCGATCATAAGTGCGGGGATCCCTGCCTTGCCGGCCGCTTCCGCGGCGCGCGCAAGGGCGGCGCGGGCCGGCGCGATCCGCAGGCGGCGGATGGCGATGCCGGCGACCGCCAGTTCATGGCTCGCCCTTGCGGCTGGTGGCAGCGGCGATGGATCGAGCTTCGCCAATAGGCGTTCGGCCTCGTCCAGATGGCCGACAAGCAACAGACGGCGTATCTGCAGGTTGCGGGCATGGGCGGCATTGACGTGGTCGCCATGTCTTTCGAGGGCCGCCCTTGCCGTCTCCAGCGTTTTTTCCGGCCAGCCAAGGTCACGCGACACAAGGGCAATCTCGGCTTCGGCCACGGTGCACCGGGCACGGGCGACAGCCTCGCGGGGACCAAAGGCGCGCGCGGCGCTCTTCAGAAGTGTCTTGGCGCGGACAAGATCTCCGAGCTGCGCCATGGCAATGCCGCGCAGCGCCAGCGCCGGCGCATCCTCGCGCAGCGACACACGCTTCAAAGCGCCCAGCACATCGCCTGATGCAAGCGCCTGAGCTGCAGCGACGATCAGCGAGTCCATCGAAATCCCGTCACACTTGTAACTCCCACCCCTTCGGTCTCCAGGGGTAAGTTATCGCATATCGGCAGGCAAGATGTAGCGCCGACACGGACGAGCTGACCGACAAGAGGAGATGAACCATGACGATGCATAGAACTGGAACGCGCCAGGAATGGCTTTCGGCACGGCTTTCGCTACTGGAGCAGGAAAAGGAACTGACGCGACGCAGCGACGAGATCGCCGCCCGCCGCCAGGAATTGCCCTGGGTGAAGCTGGAGAAGGACTACCGGCTCGAGACCGAGAAGGGCGTCGTTCCGCTCTCAGGCCTCTTCAAGGGCCGCTCGCAGCTTCTGGTCTATCATTTCATGTTCGGACCGGACTACACGGCCGGCTGCCCATCCTGTTCGTCGATCGCCGATGGCTTCAACGGCATCGCAGTGCATCTTGAGAACCACGATGTCGCTTTTTCCGCAGTATCCAGGGCGCCGCTTGCCAAACTGTTGGAATTCAAGCGGCGCATGGGCTGGACCTTCGACTGGGCCTCATCGGCCAATAGCGATTTCAACCACGATTTCAACGTCTGGTTCACGCCGGAAGAACAGCGCGACGGTGGCATCGAATATAATTACCGTCGCGAACCGCCGATGCCCGACGCTCAGGCGGGCAAGACGATGCAGCAATGGGAGCTGCGCGGCAGCGAAGGCCCGGTGCAATTGATGGCGTCAATGACAGGGACGAATGTCCCAACCTACACACGCGACCGGCCCGGCGTCAGCGCTTTCTCGATCCAGGATGGCGACATCTACCACACCTATTCGTCCTATGCCCGCGGCCTTGACGGTCTCTGGGGCATGTATCAGTGGCTCGATCGCGCCCCGCTCGGCCGCAACGAGACCGGTGTGTGGTGGAGACACCACGATCGATACGGAGCAAACTGATGTCTGGCTCATCCGAAAACAATGAAAGGGTCGGCAGACATGCCGCCGCCCCTGCCCTGCCAGCCATTGCCGGTCGCTGGCTGGCAATGGCCGCTGCGCCAAGTTTCGCCCTCATGACGGTGCTGTCTGCCTATGGCGCGACCGGCGACATGATCTGTTCGGCGCATGATAGTTCGATGCTCGGCGGCATGGTGCCGATGTATCTGCTCATGAGCCTCTTTCATTGCGGTCCCTGGCTGAAGCTTCTCGCGAGAGAAGAACCAGGCGCCCGCATATCAGCCTAGATGCCGACTAGGCGAGGTTCTTGAGATAGAGCGAAAGCAGCTGGGTCTGGGATGAGATGCCGAGCTTGCGATAGACGTTGCGGCGGTGAACCTTCACCGTCCCCGTCGAGATATTGAGCTTCAGACCGATCGATTCCGACGAATGCCCCTGTAAGACGAGTTCGACGATGGCAGTCTCCCGGCTCGTCAGATTGAGATCCCGCCAGACAGCTTCCGCTGGCGGGACAATCTCGTTCTCGCCCTTCCTGCGCCGGCTCCTGCTGCCGGCCACCAGTTGCGCATCGAAGCGCGAGGCGAGGCCGGCCCAATAGTGTCGCACCATGTTTGCGACGAGCGGTTCGACCTTCTTCAGCGTCGCAAATTCAGCAGGCGGAAAAACCCCGGTCCTCTCGCGCCGCATCAATGAAAGGACGATGGTGACGTCCTCGTCGGCATTGACGAAGAAGCCGATCTCCTCGGCAAGTCCGGTCTGCACATAATAGGTTCGGTAGTACTCGCTGGAAAAGAAGCGATCCGGCGCCAGCTCCCGCATCCTGAGCACGCCTTCGCGGCGGCTGCGCGCCGTGTGATAGAAGGGATCCAGCAGATAGGGGCCAGCCTGGTAGAGCGTGACGAAAACGACATGCTCTTGGGGATCGAAAGTGCTGTAGAGATCGATCGGCCGTTCCTTGCCGCGATAGGCGAAAACGACCACGTAATCGAACCGTACCAGCGACGCCATCATCTGGCGGAACGTCTCTCCGAACTCGGCATCCGTCATCGTCGATCGGCCGATCGTGGCGTTGAAGGCGGCAAACAGCCCTTCAAGGTCGGTGCTCATGTGACGGATCCCCTCTGCCGCCCTGCGCATTCAGCGCAGCCCCTATATACACCTCCCACGAAGCATTCTGCACGAAAATACCTCTTTCGGGGTATATACCTCGCGAGAAGCTCAGGCTTACTCTTTCCTTAACGACGGTGGCAATAAGGCAGATCAAGACTGCCGACCAACCGCAGGGAACAGACGTGGCATCCGCTTCAACGAACGATATCGAATTCCGTTCGGTCACGAAGAACTATGGCGCCGTGACCGCCGTGATGGACATCAATCTCAATGTGCCCAAGGGCGCATTCCTGGCGCTTCTGGGGCCTTCCGGCTGCGGCAAGACGACGTGCTTGCGCATGATCGGCGGCTTCGAACAGCCGAGCGAAGGCACAGTGCTGATCGACGGGCGGGAGATGAACGGTGTTCCGGCCTACCGACGCCCGGTCAACATGGTGTTCCAGCACTATGCGCTGTTTCCGCATTTCAACGTCGCGCAGAACGTCGCCTACGGGCTGAAGCAGATGCGCCCGAAGATCGGCGGTACCGAAATCGACCGGCGCGTTGCCGAAGCGCTCGAGATGGTTCGCCTCGGCGGTTTCGCCAAGCGCCGCATCCATGAAATGTCCGGCGGGCAGCAGCAGCGCGTGGCCCTGGCGCGCGCCATCGTCAACCGTCCCTCCGTGCTCCTGCTCGACGAGCCGCTGGCGGCCCTTGACAAGAAACTGCGCTCGGCCATGCAGATCGAGCTTCAGACGCTGCAGCGCGAGCTCGGCATTACCTTCGTTCTCGTCACCCACGACCAGGAAGAAGCACTGTCGATGGCCGATATCGTCTGCGTCATGAGCGCAGGGCGCATTCGCCAGCTCGGCACGCCGCAGGAAGTCTATGATCGCCCTGCCGATCTCTTCGTCGCCGATTTCGTCGGCAAGACCAACCGCATCGAGGCGACGATGGAAGCCGACGGCAAAACGCTTCGCCTGGCGGACGGTTCGGCACTGTCAACCGGCAAGCGGCTCGCACCGGGAGCGGCAATTGCCGCCCTGCGTCCGGAAGCGATCCATCTCAGCCGCGGCATGGCGGCAGCCGGTATGTCCTTCAAGGGCACGGTGACGCATCGCATCTTCCTGGGCTCGTCAGCCGAATATGCGGTCACCGTCCCCGGTCTCGGCGATTTCCTGATCACCTCGGATCGCCGCAGCATGAACGAAAGCGATCTCGTGGGTCCGGGCGAAGAGGTCTTCCTCGGCTTCGACCCCACAGCCCTCCATGTCTTTCCAGCATCGAATGCATAAGCCAAAACAAGGGAACAGCATCATGAGCAAGGATTATAAGGACAATCTTCCGATTTCAGCCGAAGGCTTCATGGACGAATTCATGCGCCTGAAGCGTGGCTCGATCAGCCGTCGTCACTTTCTGAATATCACAGGCCTCGGCCTTGCAACGGCGGTTCTGTCGCGCTTCCCGGGCGCGCTGTCGACGCCCGCCTATGCCGCCGGCGAACTCGGCACGCAGATGTCGATCGCGACCTGGCCGAACTATCACGACCCCGCGACCTTCGAGAACTTCAAGGCAGCAACCGGCGTCGCCGTCGAAGTCAACGTCTTCGGCTCGAATGAGGAAATGCTCGCAAAGCTCCAGGCCGGCGCCTCCGGCTGGTCGCTCTTCGTACCGACCAACTACACGATCTCGACCCATCACAAGCTCGGCCTCATCGAGGAACTCGATCTCTCCAAGATTCCGAATTTCAGCCAGGCAACGGAAAGCCCGCGCTTCACCAAGGAAGGGCAGATCGACGGCAAGACCTATGCCGTGCCGAAGAACTGGGGCACGACCGGCTTTTCCGTCAACACCAAAAAGATCAAGACCAAGCTTTCGAGCTGGAAGGACTTCTTCGAGATTGCGCAGACGGAGGCCGACGGCCGCGCCATGGTGCACGATTATCAGCTGACCACCATCGGCAGTGCGCTCGTTTCCCTCGGCTACGATTTCAACTCGATCAAGCCGGAAGAGCTCGCCAAGGCCGAGGAACTATTGATCAAGGTCAAGCCGCATCTCTTTGCCATCAACTCCGACTATCAGCCGTCGATGCGTTCGACCGACGCCTGGCTGACCATGTGCTGGACCAATGACGGCGCGCAGCTCAATCGCGACATGCCCGAGCTTGACTATGTGCTCGGCAAGGACGGCGGCGAGATCTGGACCGACTATTACGCGATCCCGAAGGATGCGCCGAACAAGGCCGCCGGCTATGCCCTGCTCAACTATCTGATGGACCCGAAGAATGCGGTGAAGGAGCACATCGCCAATGGCGCACCGACCACCGACAGCCGTGTGATCGAGCTCCTGCCGAAGGAAATCACCTCGAACAAGATCGTCTATCCGGATGAAGCCTCGCTGACGCCGCTCGAATTCGGTGCCGCCGTCACGCTCACCGATCCGAGCCGTGCCGAACTGATGGCGCGCTTCAAGTCGGCGTGATCGTTTTTCTTCGACCCGATCCCTTGCACCATGACGGCGGTAAGGGATCGGCTTCCTTCTCAGCACCGGCGGACAAAGAACCTCTCGATGCCCCTTAACCCTGCCACCAAACGGCGCCTCGTCACCGCTGCCCTTGTCGGGCCGGCAAGCATCTGGCTGTTCGTCTTCCTGGTGCTGCCCTTCATTGCCATCATCGTCTTTGCCTTTGGTGAGCGTGCGCCCGAAGGCGGCTATCAGGCAGCTTTCACCTTCGCGCAATTCGCCAATCTCGGCTCGCGGTCGGCCGCTTTCATCAATACGTTGATCCTTGCGCCGATCGGTGCGGCTGTCTGTCTGCTCGTTGCTTATCCGGTCGCCTATTATCTGGCCGTCAAAGCGAGCCCCCAACGCCGCCTGCTGCTCGTCTCCCTCGTCGTCGTGCCCTTCTGGACGAGCCTGCTCGTGCGCACATACGCCTGGATGTACCTGCTCGGCGCACGCGGCATTCCGCATCTGCTGGAATTCTTCGGCATAGAGAACACCAGACTTATCAACACGCCCGGTGCCGTGCTGCTTGGTATCGTCTATGGCTATCTGCCGCTGATGATCATGCCGATCTATGTCAGCCTCGAAAAGCTCGACCGCCGCCTCCTTGAGGCTTCTGCCGATCTCGGCGCCAGGCCCGTCTCGACCTTCTTTGGCATCACGCTGCCGCTCTCCTTGCCCGGCGTCATGACCGGCGTTGCCCTGGTGACGATCCTGTTGCTTGGCGAATATCTGATCCCGCAGTTGCTTGGCGGCGGCAAGGTGTTCTTCATCGGCAATGCGCTCGTCGACCTCTTCCTGCAATCGCGCAACTGGCCATTCGGATCGGCGATCGCCGTGACCCTCGTTGCTGTCGTCGTCATCGTGCTCCTGGTTGCCATGCGCATTGCCTGGCGCGTCGCCGGCACCCGTCAGGTGGATCTCGTCTGATGCGCGCGCTCGTTACCTTCGTCTATCTGTTCCTCTATACGCCGATCGCGCTCGTCGTCCTGTTCTCCTTCAACGCCGGCCGCAATGCCAGCGAATTCACCGGCTTTTCGACGCAGTGGTACGGACGGGCGCTATCCAACACTTTTCTGATGGAAGCGCTGCGCAACAGCCTCATCATCGCCTTTACCAGTGCCGCGCTCGCCGCAATCTTCGGCACCATGGCGGCAATCGGCTTGGAACGGCTCGGTCCTCGCGCCCGCGCCGTCTTCGACGGGCTCTTTGCCGCCGCGACCGTCGTGCCTGGTGTCGTCATCGGCATTGCGACGCTGGTGGCGCTCGTCGAGGTCTTCGGCATCATCAACCCGTTGATCGCAGCCGTCTGGCCTAGCGATCAGCCACCGAAATTCGCACTCGGGTATGGCTCGATCATCGCCGCGCACGGCCTCTTCACCATGGCGCTGGTGACGATGATCGTGAAGGCGCGCATTGCAAGCCTTGGCCGTGACATCGTCGAAGCCTCCAGCGACCTCTACGCCACGCCGCTGACCACGTTCCGGCAGATCGTGTTGCCGCAGATCATGCCATCGATCCTCGCCGGCTTCCTGCTCGCCTTCACCTTCTCCTTCGACGATTTCATCATCGCCTTCTTCGTCGCGGGATCGAATACGACGCTGCCGATCTATGTCTTCGCCTCGATCCGCCGCGGCGTCACGCCGGAGATCAACGCGATCGCGACCATGGTGCTGATCGCATCGCTCTTCCTCATTCTCATCGCGCGTTTCCTGATGCGCGAAAAGACAACGACAAACTGACCAGGGAAACATCATGATACTCAAGAATCGGGTCGCAATCGTCACCGGAGCCGGCTCCGGCATCGGCCGCGCCGGCGCGCTGATCATGGCGCGCGAAGGCGCGCATGTGGTCGTCGCCGATATCGACTTGGCAAATGCCGAGGAAACTGTGAGCCAGATTGCCGAGGCGGGTGGCAGCGCCGAAAGCCTTGTTGTCGACGTCATAGACGATCAGGCGCTTGAGGCCGGTGTCGCAAAGATCGCCGCCCGGCACGGACGCATTGATATTCTGCACAATCACGCCGGCGCTCAGGTCGCCGGTAATCTGGAAGAGGTCCCGGTTTCCGGTTTCGATAGGTCCTGGAACCTGAATGTTCGGGCGCATTTCATGGCTTCGCGTTTCGTCATGCCGATCATGAAGAAGGCTGGCAAGGGCGTCATCCTCAACACCTCGTCGTCATCGGGCGTGCTCTATGATCGCGAGATGATCGCCTATACCACCTCCAAACACGCGGTCACCGCCATGACCCGCCAGATGGCCGGCGACTATGCCCGCTTCGGCATCCGCGTCAACGCGCTCTGCCCCGGCTGGGTCGACACGCCGTTCAACGCGCCGTTCATCACGCAGATGGGCGGACGCAGCGCCATCGAAGATTACATCGCCGAGAAAGTGCCGCTTGGACGATGGGCCGATGTGTCGGAAATCGCCGAACCGATCCTGTTCCTCGTTTCCGACCGCTCCTCCTACATGACAGGTCAGATCCTCGTCGTCGATGGCGGCGAAACGGTCGTCTAGAGCCGTTTGTATTGACGCATTTCCGGACGGAAAACCGCTCCGCACTTTTCCTGGAATTGCTGCTCTAGGCTTGCGGACGTAGACGTCTCACCGATGCGTGAAATCCGTGCGCCGTCGTTCCTCTCAAAGCCAGTCCGGCAGCCCCGCCGCCACGCGCCCGGCGACAGCTGCCTCGACGCAATCGGCAAGGCTGCCAAAGCGCACGGCGCGTCCGCTGAGCCCCGGCCCGTAATGCGCATACTTGCCCGAATTGGTCATGACCGCACGCGTGCCGGGCGGAAAGACCGGCTCGGAGATCGAGCACCAGCAAAGGTCGGGCAAAACCTGCACGCCGCTGTCACGCAGCCGCGCCAGCGTCCCGTCAGCCTCGGCAGTCGCGATGACATCGCGCCCCGCCGTGACGATGACCATCACCTCAGGCAGGCGGCGCCGGCCGGCAAAGGCGTGGGCGAGCGCATGGCATTCGGCAAGCGAGGCGTGCGGGCTGCCGATGGCGACGAGCTCGACGGCTTCCGGCCCCTCGTTTAACATCCTCCAGGCGGCAGCCATGTCGGCGCGTGTGATGGTAAGGCGATCGGCATTCGGATCGAGAGCATCGACAGCCTCCGGCGTCACGCCTTCGACATGCAGCATGGGAGCAGCAGATGTTGTGCCAAAGGCAGCACAGAGCGCCTTCAGGTCGTCGCGCGCCGGATGTCCGGCGGCAAGACCACGCAGCAACGGAATGCGATCGGGAGACGCCTTTCCGGCGAGATAGCCGATGAGCGGCCAGAAAGCATCGTCGCGACCTTCGGGAAGTTCGACATCGAGGATACGCGTCGCCTTGCGATTTTCATCCAGATATACGCCCGAAAGCGGCGCGCGACCTGTCAATGCAATACAGAGATCGAGGAAATCGGGATGCTTGGCGGTGCGCGCACCAAGCACGCTGTTGGCGAAGATCACGGCATTGGACTCCGCCCAGCCAATGGCCTCGCCGGCGCCCGGTGCGCTGTCGAGCAGATAGGGAGAGCAGGTGAAAGTCGGGCGGCAGCCCATGCGCACATAGGCATCCGCCAGCCGCGCGGCGGGATCGCCAAAATCCTCCGGCACGCCCTGCGATCTCCAATTGGCGCGATCGACGGAAATGGCGTTCATGGTGGTAGGTATGCGCACACGTCCGCCGAACTCAGCCATCTTTTCCGCAAAGGTCAGGTTGGCTGGGCTTGCATAGATGCATCCATCGATATGACCCTGCGTCACGTCGATAAGCGAAGTGGCGCCCTGCTGAGCCGCCATGGCGGTCAATATGCGCGTGGCCTGAGCAACCGCAACGCCTTCGCCGCCCGCAAGCATGAACCTGTCGGCCTCCGTCAAGGAAAGCCCGGCGATAGCAGGTGGCAAAAGAGGCATGGTCTCGCCATCCGCGACGATGGCAGCGGTTTCGATCCTGACCGTCTTTGCATGCGCCAGACGGGCAAAGACATCCGGATGGAGCCGCACGACGGGCAGCTGCCGGCCGAACATTTCGGCGGCGACAAGTGCGCCGAGCGTCAGCACATCCTCGGCTTCGCAGAAGATCAGGGCAGCCGGCGCGCGGCCTGTCAGCGCGAGATCGAGCAGCACACCGGAACCACTGCAGGAGCCGCGGCTCGAAGGCATCATCAGGATTGCGCCAGTGAGACATTCGCCATGCAGAGGATGATGGATATCGATGACCTTGCCGGTGGCCGGATCGACCCCACCCCAGAAGCTGAGGGCCTCCTGCGTGGCGACGACGCGGCCCTCCGCCGTGCCACCCATGATGCTGCGAGCCGATGCCGTGTCGTTCATTTCATCGTGGGTCCATATGCGAGAGGATTGTAAGCACCGATGTGGAAATCCACATCGTCATGCCTGTTTGCATTAGAAGCGTTGCGGCGAGAAGGGCGTCAGATCGATCGCCGGCGCCTGCCGTGTCAAAAGGTCGGCGACAATACGCGCCGTGCCGGCGGATTGGGTCAAACCGAGATGGCCATGGCCGAAGGCATAGATCACGTCCGGCGTCGCCTTGGCGCTGCCGATCGCAGGTAGACTGTCGGGCAGCGATGGGCGGAAGCCCATCCATTGCACGCCACCTTCCGGCTTGAGGCTGGTCAAGAAACTACGCGCCTTCTGCAGCATGGCTTCGGAACGGCGAAAATTCGGCGGCAAGGCCAATCCGCCCAGCTCCACCGCACCACCGACACGAATGCCGGTCGAAAGTTTGCTGACGACGAAGCCATGGCCGCCGAAGGTGATCTGCGTGCGCAGGTCGAAGGCATCGGCCGGAAGCGTCGTGTTGTAGCCGCGTTCGGTTTCGAGCGGAATGTGCTCGCCGAGCGTCTTGGCGATCCGATGCGAGAAGGCGCCGGCAGCCAGAACAACCTTGCCAGCCTGGCGCAGCTTTCCATCCGCAGCCACCACCTCGACCCCAACCGGGAGCGCCCGAAGCGACGAAATCTCCGATGTCTCGATGACGCCGCCGTGGCTGCGAAAATGCGCGGCCAGCGCCAGCGTGTAGAGCTTAGGATCGGCGATGGAATACCAGCCGGGCGTGAAAGTGCCGAGGATGAAACGCGATGCCAGCCCCGGCTGGATCGCTGCCATCTCGTCGGCTTTCAGATGCTGGAATTCGATGCCGTGATTGCGGCGAACCTCCCAGCCTGGCAGCGAAGCGCGGAATTCCGCCTCGCTTTCATAGACTTGGAGATTGCCCTCCTTGCGCAACATGGAGAGCGTCTCCGTCGCGGCGAGAAACGGCTCAAGCTCGGCCTTGGAAAGATCCATCAGGCTTGTCTGGGCCGCCGTGGCGTGGGCAACGCGCGAGGGCTGGCAGGCACGCCAGAACCGAAACATCCAGGGCGCGATCTTGAGCGCATAGGCGGGCGGCACCGACAGCGGCCCGAGCGGATCGAGGAGCCATTTCGGCGCCTTTTTCAAGATGCCGGGGGACGCCAGCGGCAGGATATCCGTGAAGGCAAAGGCACCGGCGTTGCCCGCCGAAGCGCCGGCGGCCGGTCCCTCGCGGTCGACGACCATGACGCTCAAGCCCCGCGCCTGCGCCGCGATCGCGCTGGAAAGGCCAACAACACCGGCCCCAATGACGATAACGTCCGGTCTTGCCATCAACACGCACTCGAAAGAGATTTCTGCTGATACTGCGGCGCGCCGAAAATCTGTTTGGACTTGCCGATCTCGGTCATGGCGCTCCGGTGGAAATAGGCAACGCGATCGGAGACACCGCGAGCAGGTGTTGGTCCAAGCGTCAGGCAGATCATGGTCATCTCTCCTCCCGGTGCGGGATCAAGCGCAGATATTACGTCATCAAACAACATATGTTCCGGCGGCATGGCAAGCGTTCTTGTCGGAAGGATCGAGAACGTCTCGGCAACGTCGGTATGGGCCTGTTTTACCGTCATTTCTTCGGCTGCAGCAGCATGATATTTGCGGATGACGGTAATTCACTGGTCTTCCTCAACTGAAGCCGAAAAGCACGAAAGGATCGCATGTCGATTTCTTGTATTCTTTTTGTATTTATAATTTTCAAGTCTATGATGCAAGCGAACATAATATGGGAGAACCGAAATTGAGTGACGTGACCACCCTGACACCGGATGCGCTGCGAGGCCGTGTCGAAGCGATCCTTTTAAAAGCCGGCGTCAATGCGCAGCAAGCCGGTGCAATCGCGCGGGTGATCGTCGCCGGCGAACGTGACGCTTGCAAGTCGCACGGCATCTACCGCATCGAAGGTGTGTTGCGTGCGGTCAAGGCCGGCAAGGCACGGCCCGATGCGGTGCCGGTTCTCGAACAAAATGATGGCTCCGCCATCGTTCGCGTCGATGCCAAGAGCGGCTTTTCCAATGCTGCCTTCGAGCTCGGCATGCCTGTGCTTGCCGAACGGGCTCGCCGCTTCGGCATTGCCGCACTCGCCATCAACGACTGCACGCATTTCGCAGCGCTCTGGCCGGAGGTGGAAGCCCTGACGGATCGAGGCCTTGCCGCCTTCGCCATGTGCCCGAGCTATTCCACCGTCGCGCCCGCCGGAGGTACAGCGCCGCTCCTCGGAACCAACCCCTTCGCCTTCGGCTGGCCGCGCATCGACAATCCGCCTTACGTCTTCGACTTCGCGACGTCGGTTGCCGCCCGCGGCGAGATCGAGCTGCATCGCCGCGCCGGCAAGCCTCTTCCAGAGGGCTGGGCGATCGATTCCGACGGCCAACCGACCACGGATCCGGAGGCAGCACTTGCCGGCGCGATGCTGCCGTTCGGAGGCCACAAAGGCTCGGCCATCGGCACGATGATCGAGCTTCTGGCCGGCATCATGATCGGCGACTTCACCAGCCGTGAGGCGCTCGATTATCTCGGCTCCACGGCCTTTGCGCCGCGGCACGGCGAACTCATCGTTGCCTTCTCGCCGGAGGCTTTTGCGGCTGGTCGACCTGGAAATCCGCTCGCCCGTGCCGAAGTGCTGTTCGAAGCGATTGTCGGCCAAGGCGCGCGCCTGCCCTCACAACGTCGCTTCACCGCTCGCGCTCGTGCGGAAAAGGATGGTATCCCGCTGACAGCAGAGGAAATCCGCCAACTCGATCGCCTTGAAGAACTCGGCCTCGACGCCGTGGCCTGAGCAACGTCAAAACGTAACTGAAAGCTAACATAAGATAACAAAAGAGGCCCATTCGGGCCTCTCACGTTTGGGCTTGAGCTTGCGACCACTTAGGCCTTGTACTTTTCCACGGCGCCCGGAAGCTTGCTCCACTCGGCGTACCAAGTATTGAACAGCTTGAACTGCGCCTCGACATAGCCGCGCTGGCTGTCGTTCAAGACGTCGCTTTCGTTGAAGTGCAGCTCATATTCCTTGTCTCCCTTCAGCACCATCATGTGCTTGAAGAAGAGAACCAGGTCCGGACCTTCATCGAAGGATGACAGGACGGCGAGCGCCTGCTCGAGTTCAAGCGCGCGCTGGCGTGCATCGACGTCGCCCTTGGCTGCGGCCTGGGCGAGGTTGCAGAGATGAACGACTTCCCTCGGCAGGACGTTGCCGATGCCGGTGATGGCACCCGTCGCGCCGCAGTTGACGAAGCCATGGAAGACGGCCGTGTCGACGCCGATCATCAGCGACACGTCATCGTCGCGGCTCGTGATGTTCTCGGCGGCATAGCGCATATCGGCAGGGCCGCCGAACTCCTTGAAGCCGACGAGATTTGGATGCTCGGCACGCAGCGCAAAGAACAGATCGGCACGCGTGGCAAAGCCATAATAAGGGCTGTTATAAATCACGGCCGGAAGATCGGGAGCGGCCGACAGGATCGCCTTGAAATGCGCCTTCTGGGCAGCGATCACCGAGCCGCGCGACAGCACGCGCGGGATCACCATCAGCCCCTTGGCGCCGACCTTCTGCGCATGAGCGGCATGGGCAACGGCCGATGCCGTATTGACGGCGCCGGTGCCGACGATGACCGGCACGCCCGCCTTGGCCAGCCGCTCGACGCCCTCCATGCGCTGCGCATCGGTCAGAAGCGGCCAATCGCCCATCGAGCCGCAATAGACGACCGCCGACATGCCTTCGGCGATGAGCTGCTTGGCCTTGCGCACGAGCGCATCGAAATCGGGGCTGCGGTCGGGCTTGCACGGGGTCATGAGCGCCGGGATCACGCCGGAGAAAACGCTGGATTTCATCTGTCTATCCTTTTGGCTTTAGGGTGGATCGGCAACCAGCCCAGCCGCATCCGCCGCCGCGCCTTACCGTCTTTGCAGCATTGATATATCTTTGTATTTATTTTGTCGACAAGAAATATGCAACTAGAGCCGCACGTCGAGGCGATCTCCGCGCACCAGCAATTTCTGGATCTGCGCGACGATCTGTTCCGCATGTTCACGCGCCAGACGCTCGGCAAGCTCGATATCGCGCCCCGCGACGGCGTCGATGATTTCATCATGCTCCTCGACGAAACGGCGCGGCAAGCGGTCATTATAGGATTGATAGTAGAGGCGAAGGATGCGCCGTCCCTCATTCAGCAGACGCGAGAAAAGGCTCGTGAAATAGGGATTGCGGCCAGCTTCGGCAATAGCCAGATGCAGCGCGGCGTTGGTGGAGATCATGGCGAGCGCATCCTGGGCCTCGACGGCGGCAGCGAAATCCGCCTGAAGCGCGCGCACGGCCTCAAGATCCTCCGGGCGATGATACTTCGCCGCAAGTTGCGTGGTGACCCGGTACATGAGCACCAGCGCATCGAAATAGTTGTGCATGTTGAGGAAATCGATCTGCGACACCATGGTCGAGCGGTTGGGCAGCGTATCGATCAGCCCCTCGCCCGCAAGCCGCACCAACGCTTCGCGGATCGGCGTGCGCGACATGCCGAAACGTTCGGAAAGCTGCACCTCGTCGATGGGGCTGCCAGGGGGTAGTTCGAGATCCAGAATCTCGTCCCGCAGGATATCGTAGACCACCTTCACGCCGGAGCCGCGCTTACGCTCGTTTCGAAGGCTTGTTTCATTATCCATGGCTAGCTGACCCCTTCTTTCTGCGTGAGAAATAAAGGGGCATGCCAGGTAAATCAACGGCGCGGCCCGGAAAGGCTGCTTCGTTCCTATCATCATCGTCGCGTCGATGATTATGGACCGGACCTGCCCATTCCAACCGTGGGAAGAACCAAAGATGGCGCACTTCGCAGGTAGGCTCTGTCGCCTCTTTGCGCTACGGATCCGCGGAATGGCAAGCGAGGTAAATGAGATAGCGACGACCTTAGCTTACTTAAGCCTGGTAATCGTTGCGCCGTCCGGGGAGAGCTTTTACCTTCAATCTCCTTCGCATGCTTAGCGCCGCATTTGGAGATTGGATTGCAGATAGAAACTATCCGCCTACTGCTTCGACCTTCCAGGCTGTCGGACACCCCTGCCCTATTCCAATTTCTCGGAGACAGGGAGGCGATGAAACATACGCACGTAGACGAAACACAAACTGCTTGTCGTAGAAGGATTGCTGTTCATGAAAGGCGGCGGCGGCATGATGGATATGCGCCTTGGACCGTTATCAGGAAGGATGATGGAAAAATCATCGGCTGGGGTGGTTTGTACAACGATCCCTCTGATCCTGGGTGGGGTTGCGAGATCGGATACTTCTTCCATCCCGATGTCTGGAGACAAGGATATGCCTCGGAACTGATCTCTGCCGCATTAAATTTGGCCGACAACCAACTGAAGCTTCCTGCGGTCCGTGCATTTGCGCATCCGGAGAATGCTGGCTCGCGGAAGGTTCTGGAGTCGGCTGGTTCCAAGGTCGATCGCTTTTTGAATCGCCTTCTCTTCTCCAGACCTCGTCGATGAGATGATCTGAGTTCTCAAGGTCTTTCCTGGCGAAACCGCGCGACTTGCTACGAACACCGAGCGGGACGATATCTTAATCGATAAGAACACGCCGAAGGGGCTGCGCATGGGATTGTCGCACATGCAACTGATATTCATGCACAGATCGACAATGATAATCTTGCGCGCTTGAGAAGAGCGTTGCCTGGCTCACTGAGCTGAAGCCCGATTGTTTGGTGATTTCCGGTGACCTTATGGGCGATCGGTAGCCAGAACCCTGCTCAAGGCTGGGCAAGATCAACAGTTTGAGATTATGGTTAATGCTTCATTTAATTGAAGCTATTGCGGGCTTTGCTTCCGCCATTGCAGCATGACCAGCTGCAGCTCTCACGGATATCGCACATGGACTTTTGCGCGACAGCACTCCTATGCGTATCGTGACGCTGGCTCGCCGGCAAGGTATCTCAAGGTATCTGTGTCGTTATCTCCAGATTTTTCGATGTATATAGCGACTGCGCCTCGCACAGAAGCGGCCGATCCTGCATGTCCGTCGCGCATGACTTCGTACTGGCTTGTTTTCGCCTCCCGGACACGGTGTAGCAGGAGACGCCGTCAAGCCCTGCCCTACGGATCGGCGCATTGCTGCTCCGTGCAGATCGCCCGAATAGTGCCCGCCGCCAGACAAGGCGCCATATAAAGAGGAACGAAACATAAGGATCGTTGCACATCTAACGAGCGAAGTGCGCGTCCCTTGGCTTGCCGATTCAAGAGAAAGGTGCGCCGCGTACCCGGTACTTCTCGCGGCACGATGCAAGCTATCTTCCCAGTCATGAAAATCCCGTTAACCAAAACTTGCTGTGAGAGACGCCACCCCGTATATGGTCGACAGTTTGGCATGAGGCGAGAAGACGCAGGCGGATTTCTTTGCCGTCTCGTCAAAATCACTTCACAATCAATTCGTAATGGAATTGCACTCAGAGGAACGATTTCATGGAAGAACCCTGGACGACCGATCGCCAGCCGGTCACTGCGACCGAGCTCGATGTCAAAAAGGCGGCTGCGATCAATGCGCTCCTGCTTCGCCCTATCGACATCCTGCCTATCAAGGCCGGCGACCTCATCCGTCCTTTCGCGCTCGGCCTCTGGAATGAGATCCGCCCGCTGCTGAAGCCCGACGTGCCGGTCATGTCGCTCCGTCGCGCGACCAGCGCATTTCTTCATTCCAAGCGATATTACCAGGCCTGCGCGCAGCCGAATTCGATGCGTCACGATCTCGCCGGCAATCCGGTCGAGCAGCTCTCGGCCGAAGACAGGCTTGCGGCACAGCAGCGTCTGATCGCACTCCGCCAGACGCAGACCAAGACGGCCCCTCATCACGACGAACCAAGCCCGCCGCCGGTGTTGAGCAAAGCAGAGCTCATTCGGGCATCTCTTCTCGGCAACAGGCGTACGGACCGCGTTGCGCGTTGATACGCCAGGCGGGCCACCGCATCCCGGCAGCCCATCGAGTGAACTCATCATACCGCTTCATGGCGCTGCCCGCCTCGAATGGCGTCGGCCTGGATGCCGATGAGCGCCGGAACTTATCCATTACCCGGCCGACCGGTGTAGTCCGCGGACTACCGATCTCCTAAGCCCCTCACCTCAATCCTGTTGCCGTCGTGGCGCCATGGAAGGAATGGCGCAAGTAGTCCGCGGACTACCTCTCATCGAAGGCTGCGCGCCAGCCGCGCATACCGACACAAGCACACACAGCAAGGATATCAAGGGAGCGAAACCCGCCGCTCGGAGCGAACGGCAGCCTATGCATGCGCAAAAAGCAGCCAAAAACTGCCTTTTGTTTAAGCATTTGTAAAACGGCCACGAATCGGAGCATATTATAACTGCGTAGTTCAGCGGCAATCCGTCACAATTGCGCAGTTAATTGGGAAAATAACCATGCAGCCGAGTCTCGTGCTCCAAGACGATCAAGAGCATCTACCAACGCTTCTGGCAACAGATGCGCAAGAGCTGTCTTATCAGCTCCAGCAGCATCAGGCAAAGCTCTTTCCGCCTCAGTCACAGAAAACTATGCGGATGTTTTCGCCGGCTGAGGCCGCCGCATTTATCGGCATCGGGGAAGGTTACCTCCGCCAGATCGCAGCCGAAGGCCATGGGCCGGATCCGCTTGCCAATGGACGGCGGCTCTATACGGCCGAAGACATGGATCGGATCCGTAAGGTTCTCGACGAACGAAACGGAACGCCTAAATACGTGCCTTGGCGCCGCGGAACCGAAAAACTGCAGATCATCTCGGTGATGAATTTCAAGGGCGGTTCCGGCAAGACGACCACTGCAGCCCATTTCGCGCAATATCTGGCGTTGAGAGGCTACCGCGTACTTGCGGTCGACCTCGATCCGCAGGCATCCCTATCAGCTCTGTTCGGGCACCAGCCCGAGATCGACGTCGGCGAAAACGAAACGCTTTATGGGGCCATTCGTTATGAGGGCCCTCGCCCAATAGCCGATATCGTTCGTTCGACCTACACGCCAAATCTGCATCTGATCCCCGGAAATCTCGAACTCATGGAATTCGAGCACGAGACGCCGCGTGCAATGGCTGCCGGCAAGGCCGAGACGATGTTCTTTGCCCGCATAGGCGAAGTCCTGACCGAGATCGAAAGTTTCTACGATGTGGTGGTCATCGATTGCCCGCCGCAACTCGGCTTTCTGACGATGTCGGCACTCTGTGCCGCGACATCGATCCTCATCACCGTGCATCCGCAGATGCTCGACGTTATGTCCATGTCGCAGTTTCTGACGATGACGAGCGAGCTCATGTCCGTCGTCGAGAGAGCAGGGGGGCGCACCAGTTATGACTGGATGCGTTACCTCGTGACGCGCTTCGAGCCAAACGACGGACCACAAAGCCAGATGACCGGTTTCATGAAGGCAATCTTCGGCAACCGCATGCTCCATAACGCAATGGTCAAGTCGACGGCCGTTGCCGATGCCGGCGTCACCAAACAGACCCTCTACGAGGTCGAGCGTGCCCAGTTCACCAGGGGTACCTATGACCGCGCTCTGGATTCGCTCAATCTCGTCAACAGCGAGATCGAGACGCATATTCGCCTAACCTGGGGAAGGAAATAAATAGATGGCGCGCAAAAACCTTCTCGAAATCTCGGCGCCGAATACGAGCCGCACGGAGGCACCGGCGCCAAAGGACCATCGTCCGATCGCTGGCTTCCTGCCGCAGGCAAGAGGCTCCGCTCCGGTGGGCGGCATCACCAGGACGCTCGGAAATATCACGGAGAAGATGGAACGAGCCAGCGATCTCGAACGGCAACTGGCGGAAGGTCAGACGGTCGTCGATATCGATCCCGAGCTTGTCGATGGATCATTCGTTACCGATCGTCTGGAAATCGATCCCGTCGAGCTTGGTCAGCTGGTCGAGCAGATACGCGAACACGGCCAGCAGGTGCCAATCCTCGTACGCCCGCATCCGGAATCCCGCGGGCGTTTTCAGGTCGCCTACGGCCATCGTCGACTGGCGGCGGCAAAAGAGCTCAGCATCAAGGTGCGTGCAGTCGTGCGTCAGCTCACCGACGATCAGCTGGTGGTCAGTCAAGGCCAGGAAAACAGTGCCCGCACGAACCTATCCTATATCGAGCGCGCATTGTTCGCGTTGCGCCTTGAGCAGCGCGGTTTCGGTCGCGATGTCATCATGGCCGCACTCGGCGTGGACAAGGCAGCGCTTTCGAAGATGCTCATCGTTACCAGACAAGTGCCTCTCGCTCTCATCAGCGCGATCGGCCCCGCCCCCGAAATTGGCCGCAGGCGCTGGCTAGAGCTCGGAGAACGTCTCGAGAGCGTCCCCTCGGAACCAATCGTGGCTGAGTTGTCCGCGGACAACCAGCGTCAGCTGTCCAGTGATGCGCGCTTTCAGCGGGCGCTGGTTCTTGCAATCGGTAAACCAGCATCCGCCAAGGCAGCTGTTACGCCATCATCGATAGCCGGTGTTCCGGTGACGTTTAAGCGAACGCCGGCGCGCGCGACCTTTGTTTTCGACAGCAAGGCCGCCCCCGGCTTCGATCAGTTCGTACAGGAGAGGTTGCAATCTCTCTTCAACGAGTTCCAAGAAGGAAAGGATACGTAACCCGCAAAAGAAAAAGGCCCCCAAACGACGCCGTCGTGGAAGCCCTTCTCTGATCTTAAGCAAATCGAGAATCGCATTTCCCCGAATCACAGTCAAGAGTCTTTGGCATCGTTTTGGTGAGCAGACTTCTTTTGCCACAACGTAGGTGAAAGAAAATGGAAGCCGAACATGTGACGACGCCTTTTGGGCGGCGGCCGATGACGCTTGCCATGTTGATAGCTCAAAGAAGAGCCGATCATGGGAAATCCGTCAGGTCCGTCGACAAGTGGAAGATTTATCGTGCGCTCTGTGAAGCCAAGCCCTTGCTGGGCGTGACGGATCGAGCGCTGGCCGTGTTGAATGCGCTCTTGAGTTTCTATCCGAAGAGCGAACTCTCGGATGACGCCAACCTGATCGTATTTCCTTCAAACGCACAATTGTCGTTGCGCGCGCATGGCATGGCGGAACAGACAATCCGCCGTCACCTCGCTGTCCTGATCGCTGCCGGGCTTCTTGTCCGCCGGGATAGCCCCAACGGCAAGCGCTACGCTCGCCGGAACAGGGCAGGGGATCTCAATGAGGCTTATGGTTTCTCCTTGGCGCCTCTTCTGTCCCGCGCCGACGAGATCGAGCATCTCGCCGCCGAGGTCGTTGCCGAGCGATTGCACATGCAGGGTCTACGCGAGCACATCAGCCTCCACCGGCGCGATATCGCCAAGCTCATCGAAACCGCCATTGCCGAGGATATTGAAGGCCCTTGGGAAGCCGTCCATTCAGGCTTTCGCGCGCTCATTGATGACCTTCCGCGTTCGCCGAACGTGGCACAGTTGGAGACGCTGTTGGGGAAACTCGGCCGTCTGCGTGACGAAATCGTCAACCGATTGGAAACACATGCAGAAACTGCGAAACTAAGCGCCAATCCCTATCAAAATGAGCGGCACATACAGAATTCAGACTCCGAATCCCAAATTGAATCTGAAGCCACGTCCACAAAAAATGCCTCTCCACGAAGCTTCGCTCCGCGGACAACTCCAGTTCTCGTGAACATCCCCCCAGCTTCCGAAACTCTGCCGCCGATGCCTTGTACGCCCGACGGTAGTCACCCGGAGATTGGCACCGGAACAGAGTTGAAGTCCTTCCCGCTCGATCTCATTTTGCGAGCATGCCCAGAGATCACCGCTTACGGCCCGACCGGACAGATCAAGAGCTGGCGCGATCTGCTCTCTGCTTCACTCGTCGTCAAATCGATGCTCGATGTCAGTCCGGGAACCTATGGAGGGGCCTGCGCTGCCATGGGAGTGGAAAACGCTGCGACCGTCATCGCCTGCATCCTCCAACGTGGCTCCCGTATCAATTCCGCCGGTGCCTATCTTCGCGATTTGACACGGCGAGCGGAGAAAGGAGCGTTTGCCATCGGTCCTATGCTCATGAGCCTTCTTCGGGCGAATATGGCCCCAGCCGTGCGCAAGATCGCTTAGCATGTCCCGTTAACAGCATTGAGGATCTGATGGTCGGTTTCAGTTGGCACCACGACGAAATAACTCTGGCATTGCGTACAGCTCAAGATATTTCGCTGCCTCCGCAGCGAATGATAACTACCCTGCATCGGATCTTTTAGGGGAGGGCGCTTGGAGTTATGAACAGCCGGAAGGGTAGACATTTGCTGGCAAAAAAGGCATAAAAGTACAGAGATGTGCTGGCAGTAGGGATAGTCCTGGTTTGCAAATTCGATCGTTTTCGACTGAATTTCATCGCTCGCTAGCAGATTGATTTCATTGAAGTAAATTCGCTATCGGAAGCTATATCGAACTTTCATACCGTCGCATCTGTGTAAATTGCGTGACGAAGACAGGCTGTTCGTCCGCATACTAACTCGCCTCAGAAACAGGAGACAGCGGCCCATACCTGTTGCCACTGATCCTCCTGCCTTAATTTTCAGTCATTGTGACTAGACCGACGTCATTGCTGGTCGCAAATCGGTATCGGCCGCGGCGGCGGTGCCGGATGGTCGTTCTTGTATTGCGCGATGATCGGCTCCAAGGTTTCCTTCGGCCAAAATTTCGGAGTGCCGATTTCCTTCAGGCAGGACTCGTTCCAATACAATCCGGACTGTGCTGGAGAGCGCCCGGCTGCAACGGCCTTGGCGACTGCGTTGATGTCCGAGGATTCAGGATAGATGTAGAGGGTCGTTGGATTGTCCTTCACCATGGAGATGATCTGATTGGCATCCGATGTCGACCAGCTCGTGCAGCCATCGCTGCGGCCTCCCGCATATTCCACCAGCTTCCCGAGCGGAACGTATCCGTCGCGATTGGCATAGGGGCTCTGCGGATCCTTCTTCATGCAGATACCGGCAACCTTTGCAGCCGCATGGCCGCCAATCGCCCTGGCGCGTGCATTGGCGGTTTCGCCAACACCGTCGAACTGCACGAATGTGCGAAGGAAAGCAGCATCCTTCGTCTGCGAAATCCGATAATAACCCTTGAAGGTGGTTTTCGTTTCTTCCGTCACATAAGACCCGCCGGCCGTCAGGTTCGAATCCATCGCGTTGCCGAAGTTCCTCGCGCACATCCGGCCATTGCCGAAGTCGACGACGCCCTTGAGATCGCGGCCGCTGCCGTGGCCCGATGAAACCACCCGGAATGTCTGCGTCGCCTCGCAGACGATATAGAAACGCCCTGCCGATTTGCCGTCAGCCGGATTGTTCGGCCGGGTTGCATCCATAGCGAAATAACAGGGATTCCTGACCTTGCCTTCGCTCATCTTCTGCATGTAAAGCGCGCGCGCCCTTTGCAGAATCGGTCGGGCAATCTGACCGTCGCCTTCGCCGACATAGGCATTCAGCCATGCCGGAATATCCGATTGGCGCTCCGCGGCAAGAGATTGCGATGTTGAAGGGATGATGATGGTAAGAGAGCAAAGGCTGAGCATCTGGGCGACGCTTCGAATGGCATATCTCAACCGCACGAAAATAAATCTCCTGTCAAAATTTTCTGGATCCACATGCGCCGTAGCAGACAACCACGATCTTGGCAGTCCGCCCGCCACACAAGTCCGGCTGCCATGCGCTCAGATCCAGACATCATAATTGTGCGCTGCTTTGCTGAATGACGACCTAACGGAGGCGGGAACCTCGGCGGTCGCGGAAAGATTATTTGCCCGCCCTTAATTTCCTCATCCGCTTCGCGTCAGCATTCTTCACGGATCGCGGCGCAAATATGGCCGTGTTGTATCGGATGAGTTGCATTTGCTGACATGGGCTTTTGCCGGCCGTCCTAGGGTCAATCCCGGAGGATGAACAATCTGATTTTCTACCTCGCGAATAGCGAGATCCACCGGCAATTGCCCGATGCGGATTCTGGCCGATGATCAATCGACAAATTCAACGATCACGCCCGGTTTTACCATCCTTGCCAGCTCCTCCACATCCCAATTTGTCAGGCGGACACATCCATGAGAGCCGACTTTGCCGATGAGCTCTGGATCCGGTGTCCCGTGGATGCCATAAGTGGGTTCGGTCAAATCGATCCAGACCGTGCCGACCGGATTGTTCGGCCCGCTTGGCAGCTTCAGGATCCTCTTATTGCGACCCTGTTGAAAATTGATCTTCGGATTGTAGGTATATGTCGGCAATCGAGCGACGCCCTTGACCTTGTGTGAGCCTGAGGGGGAGGGCGATTCCTCGCTGCCGATCGTGGCCGGGTAGATCGTCAACAGCGACCCGTCTTCCGCAAAGGCGAATACCTGGCCCAACTTTCTGTGAACCTCGATCCGCTTCACCACGCCGGTCTTTGCCTCGCCAGGCATCGCAACCATGATTGTTTCACCCGAGGTAAAAGACGCGGTCGGATTGAGCGCTTTCAGGAGAGCGATGCTCATATGGAAACGTTCGGCTAATTTTTCGCCGATGCTCGTATAGCCGAGGCGATCCATCTTGGCTTGCTCGCCATAGTCCTTGGGAATGCTCTTCACCAGATCCTTCCCGTCATCCGACGTTATGACATATGGCTGAATGACGGGAAGCTGATCCTCAATCCGTCGGAGTACCTCTGGATCGAGTTTTCCATCGATGGGAAGCCGTTGCAAAGCTTCAAATCCTGCAATTGCTTTACTGAGATTCTCTCCGGCATAGCCATCGACAGCACCAGGAGAGGAGCCGGCTCGATCCAGCAGCACCTGAAGTTTGATGATCGCTGCGTCAGGCTTGCTCGGCTTCTTGCCCGGCGCTTCGGTCTGTATGGACGTGATGGCAGCGCCATTGACATCCTGAGCGGCTATGGGAGCGGCGACAGCCGGACTTGAAAATATCAAAGCGATAGAGATCGCAAGACAGCGTATATGAATCATGTCTTGAAAATCATTATCCGCGCAAGTTGTTCCGCCGGCTTATGGGTGGACCCGAATGGCTGATCCCGGCGAGGGGTCTGATTTTTCGCAGCTGTCGAAGATAAGGCTGGCCGCGCCGATCAGACCGGCATGCCGTCCGAGCTGAGCGGCAACGATCGGCACGTTGCGATAGGCGGGCATGGCGCGCTCGCGAACCGTCGCCGCCATTTGATCGTGCAGAAGATCAAAGCCATGCGAAATTCCTCCACCCATGACAAGCAAGTCGGGTGAATAGAGATGAAGCAGGTTTGTGAAGCCGATCCCCAGCCACCGTGCCTCGTCGATCAGCAGCGCCAATGCATCGGCGTCGCCCTTTCGCGCGGCTTCGACGACATGTCGTCCGGTCACGTCGGCATCGGCGGCGACCTTGCGCAGCACCGATCCGTCGGACGGCCTGGTGCGGGCCGTTGCCCGTCTGCCGAGTGCCGTGCCGGAGGCGACGGCCTCAAAGCAGCCGACTGCCCCGCAAAAGCAACGTTCGCCCTCGTTTGTGATCGTCATGTGGCCGATCTCGGCAGCCAGGCCCCGTCTGCCATGCAGGATCCGGCCATCGGCAATCACGCCACCGCCGATACCGGTCGACACTGTGACGAAGACCATCGATCCCGCCCCTCGGCCGGCGCCATATCGCCACTCGCCAAGCGCTGCCGCATTCGCATCGTTTTCGAGCCTTACGGGCAGCTTGAAATGGTTTTGGAGAATCTCCGCCAGCGGGACCTCATGCCATCCGACCAGGGTCGGGGCGGCAATGACGACGCCGGCGTCCGGATCGAGCGGACCGGGCGCGCCGATCCCGATCCCGATCGGCGAAAGATCGGGCGTTTGTGCCAACACCGTTTCAGCCAGCTGCTCGATCTGGCGGATGACTGCGGCGGGGCCGCCGACCGCATCCGTCGACAGGGACGAGAACGACAGAGGGCATCCCGCATCATCGACAAGTGCGGCGCGAAGCTCCGTTCCACCGAGATCGAATGCAAGAGCGACCTTTTTCACGAAACCCGGCTCTCCAATCCGTGCAGCCAGGCGATCCGGTCGCCGAGGTTCTTGTCGCCGAATGCCAGCGATCCAAGAACGACGGTCTGCGCTCCGGCCTGGCGCAGAAGCGGGACGGTTTGTTCGCGAATGCCGCCATCGGCGGCTAGGATTACCCGCTCTTCGCGGCCTGCTTTCCTTAGGAGGAATCGTGCCTCGAGCAGCCGGTCGCATGCCTTTTCGGAAAGGCTTTGTCCCTTGACGCCGATCGACGTTCCGAGCAGCGTCACGAAGGCGACGTGATCGATGAAGGGCTCGATCGCCGAAATGGGTGTTTCCAGTCGCAGCACCACACCGGCTTCGGCACCCAGCTCCTTGGCAAGTGCAATGGCACGCAAGCCGGCATTGCCGTTTTCAGCGTGGACGCTAATCAAATCGGCGCCCGCCTCGATGAACTGGCGCGTCTGCTCTTCGACGATTTCAGCCTCGACCATGAGATGCACGTGGATCGGTTTGGCGGTCGACTTGGCGATGCGCGCGACAAAATCCGGAAAGAACAGAAAGCCCGGCGTAAAGCGCGCATCGGCGACATCGATATGATGCAGGTCCACATAAGGCTCTATGCGCCTGAGGTCGGTTTCCATATTGGCAAGATCGGCCGACCAGAGCGAGAATTCGCCGAGAAGCCTGTTGCGGGGAAGCGCTGCGATGGCCGCCGGGCCGGAAAGGGGTCTGGACGTCATGATGGAACGAAGCTCCGGAGTGTTTTGGATGCGAAAAAATGTGCGATGGCGTCTTGGACCTCGGCAAAATGCCTGTTTTTGTCGACAGCCTTGGCGGTGACTTCGACAAAGCTTGCGCCTGGAATGACATTGGCGAGCGTCTGCGCGCAGGAGAGCGGATGGATCGCATCCCGACGGTTGCCGATAACCAGGGTGGGTATAGCAAGAGCAGCGGCGACTGCCTGCGGCACATCCGGCCCGTCGGCCGCTATGTCAGCCAGTACCGACGCAAAAGCGACGGCGTCCGGTCTGTCGAAATAACCAAGCAGGGAAGAGAAATTGTCCGGTGCCTCCGAGGCGATCCATCGTCCGGTTTCAGAGGCGATAAAGCGCCTTTTGGCCTCCTCGATCGGATGGGAATGGATCAGAGCGGCAACGGCGCGGATCGGCGCGAGATTGCCCGGTGATGCCTCGAAGGTCCAGGCGGGGCGCACGAGAACGAGTCCGGCGATCCGTTGGGCGTGATGATGGGCAAGGTGCAGCGCAATGGCCGCTCCCATCGAAATGCCGCCGATGATGAAGCGGTCGAACCCGTATTCGGTGGCCGCGGCCAGAACATCCTCTGCAAACATTGGGATCGAATAGGGTTGTGTATTGCCGAGTGAGGATGCGCCGTGCCCGCGGCATTCCAGTGTCAGCCGGTGAATAGCCGCCGCTGAGATATTCTGCGCCACCTGCGCCGCGTCGCCGCCGAGACCGTGCTGGAAGACGACGGGGAGTCCTTGCCCAGTCTCGTAGACGGCAAGTTCTGTATCATCGCGCTTGAACGATTTCTGTCTCATCATATCAGTGCCTTGAGAAAGCCGGCAACGCCGAGTGCCTCCGAAGCCGAAAGGCCATGGGTTACGAGCGGTCCGTCGAAATTCACCGAGCGCAGCCGCGCCATGAAATCGGCAAAATCCACAACGCCCTGTCCGGCGGTTGCAAAGCGACCATCGCTGTAACGATCCTTGGCATGCGCCAGAGCGATGTGACCGGCTGAGATTTCGACTGCCTCTTCGACGATCACCCGCGCCTCGGCCGGTGTTGCCTGTTCGAAGAGATTGGCCGGATCGAGCACGATGCGCAGCCGCCGCGATCCCATCTCGTCGATCAGTCGCCGGGCGTCGCGTGCCGACGTGACGATATTGGCCTGCTCCGGCTCGATGCCGAGGTCGACGCCATGCCGTTCCGCCAACTCCAGAGCCTTCGATATTTCAGCCGCCAGGTCGGTCCAGGCGGAGGGATCGCCATTGTCACGATGATAGGCCCATTGGTCGTTCGGGTCGCGAGTTCCGGTGCAAAGCGTTACCAGCGGAATCGAGAGTGCCGCTGCCGTTTCGATGACGACGGCGAATTGGGCGAGACCGATCCGGCGAATGGCGATATCGGGGTGAGCCATATTGTAGGTGCCGGACAGTGCGGCAAGCGAGATGCCCGTCGCCTCGACGGCCGCCCGGATCGCCGCGATCGTTTCTTCGGAAACGGCATCGGGCATGGATGGGAGGCCGCAGCAGGCGAGATTGAACTGCGCGCAAGCATAACCGCTGTCACGCACAGCCGAGAGAACGCCGAGCGGTTCGGTTCCGGGAAAGGTCTTGGCGAAGATGCCGATCTGCATCAGACCGCTCCCGTGACCGATGCAAGCTCGACGCGCTCGCCTCGCTCCACCGATCGGGCGATCGCCACCATCGCGCGGATGGAGGCCAGGCCATCCTCGACATTGGCGCCGCGCATCGGCGCGCCCTTCAGCGCGCTATCGGCGAGCCCCTCCAACTGCCGGCGGAAGAAATGGCCGTCGGCGCCGAGCGGCTTCCGGCTCGTCGCATCCTTCTCGTGGAAGATTTCCACTTCGCTGGAGCGGAAGTACCAGGGATTGAAAGTCTTTGCGAGAATCGAGCCGTTTTCGCCATAAAGCTGGAAACCTTCATGCCAATCCATGCGCACGGCAACCGTCAGGTCCAGATGACCGAGAGCACCGTTGGCAAACTCGGTCTCCACGAACCAGCAATAGGCACCGGCGCGTTCCAGAAGCCGGGCACGAACCGAGACGATCTCGCCGCAGAAGAAGCGGGCGGTATCGACCAGATGCGAGCCATGCGCGAGCATGAAATATTGCCGGAGATCGGCCTTGGGATTGCCCGATGGCTTGCGCGCAAGCTTGCTGGTGACGGGCAGCGGCTGGACCGCATCGGTATTGGTATAGCGGTGGGTGGAATCGCAATACCACGCCTTCATCGCAAAGATCTGGCCTATATCGTCGCGCACAAAATCGCGCGCTGCCTCAAGCGCCGGATCGAAGCGTTTCATGTGCCCGACCTGCAGGATTTTGCCGGACCGGCGCACAGCCTCGGCAAGCTGCTGCCCTTCCTCGACCGACACGCCGATCGGTTTTTCGCAGAGCACATGCTTTCCGGCTTCCAGCGCCTTGATCGACATCGGCACGTGATAGGCGTCGGACGTCGCGACGATTACGGCCTCCAGCTCGGGATCGGCCAGCATGGCATCATAATCGTCATACATCTTCTGCGGCTCGTAGGTCGCGCCCATGCGGGCCAGAAGATCTGGGGCTGCGTCGCAGATCGCATAAAGATCGGCATTCCGAGCCTTAACGCAGGATTCCAGATGCGCAAATTGCGCGATCGGGCCGCAGCCGAGTACTCCCACGCGAAGACGGCGACTTTCCTTTTCGATCATGGTTCTCTTCCTTATGCCCCGTAGCCGCGCATGGTTTGGCGATTGGCTTTGACCGCAGCGGCAGGATCGGTACCGGCCGTTTCGGATTCCTCCTCCAGCACCAGCCAGCCGTTGAAGCGTGGGGCCGCTGAGACGAGGTCGATCACGGCTGGCGTATCGAGGACGCCCTTGCCGAGCATCGCCCATCGGCCCTGCGCATCAACATCCTTCAGATGCAGGTAGCGGATACGGTCCTGATAGGTGTGCATCGTGTCAAGCATGTCGGCATGCCCCCGCAGGATATGACCGGTATCCGGCACCCAGCCGACCAGGCTCGGGTCGAGCAGAGCGAAGATGCGGTCGTAATCGGCCCGGTTAAACAACAGCGTATTGTGATGGGAGCTCGGATGCACGGCGACCTCGACCCCGGCGGCCTTGCCCAGTTCGCCGGCGCGATTGTAGAACTCGCCGGCAATGGCGAACTTGTCGTCTCGCGGGCCATCGGAAACGACGGTTGCCGAGCCGATGGAAACGAGTGCGTCGGGGAAATGCGCGGCATAATCGATCCAGCACTTGGCCGTCGCAAGATCATCTTTCATCGCGTCGGCGACGGTAAAGCCGCTCTTGGAACCGAAGGCGAAGGAGACGAGCGTCAGGCCGCAATCCCTCAATGCATTCGCGAAGGCATGCGGGTTCGCGCCATAGCGGCCGATCATCGTATCGGTGATTTCGATGCCGGAATAACCGCCTGCGGAAATCGCCGAGAGCAGATCGTCTGCCGTTCCTGTCCAGGCATTGCCGAGCATTTCCCATGTGAATGTCTGGCAGCCGACTTTTATGTCCTTGCGCATTCCCGCTATTCCTTGATTCCGCCTTGGGTCAGGCCTTCGATGATGTGTCGTTGGAAGAAGAGCACCAAAATGATGAGTGGCACGGTGACGACAGCCGATGCGGCGGCGATGTCTCCCCAGGGCACATAATATTGGTTGGTGAAGTTGGCGATGCCGACCGGGATAGTCTGGCTGCCGCTGTCCGAAGTGAAGGCCAGCGCGAACAGGAATTCGTTCCAGGCGGTGATGAAGGCAAGCAGGCCCGTCGTGACAAGGCTCGGCAATGACATCGGCAGGATGATATGCCAGAGCAGGCCGACCGGCCCGACGCCGTCTATGCGGGCCGCCTCGTCGATCTCGCGCGGCAGCGTTTCGAAATAGCCGAACAACACCCACGTTACGAGCGGCAGTCCGAGGGCGAGATAGGTGATGATCAGCGCGGTATAGGTATCGAGCAGCCCGAGATCGGAGGCGATGAGATAGAGAGGCCCGACGAGTGCGATCTGCGGAAACATCGATACCGAAAGGATGACCGTCAGGATGCCGAAGCGTCCCTTTACATCGAGGCGCGACAGCGAAAAGGCAGCCAGCGAGCCAACGATCAGGCAAAGAGCGGTGGTCGCCAGCGAAACGACGAGCGAATTCAGCACATAATGATGCAGGCCTTTTTCGACGAAGGCGTTGTAGTAATGCTCCAGCGTGAACGGGTTCGGTATGAGCGAGGGCGTTCCCTCGGTCAGCGCCTTGTCGAGCTGGAGCGATGTCGAAAACTGCCAGATGAACGGGCCGGCGGACCAGATGAGGATGAACAGGGCGCCGAGATAGATCAGGATGTTTTGGAAGACGGAGCGCTCTGCGTTCATGTCGTCCTCCTGATCTGGTGCACGAGGAAGAGGCAGAAGCCGATCGCGATCAGCCCCTCCGTGATGAACATGGCGGTCGAGACTGCCGAGCCGTAGCCGAACTGAAGCGTCGAAAAGAGTACTTTGTAGGACAGTGTCGAAAGCGTCTCGGTGGAATCGGCTGGACCGCCGCCCGTCAGCACATAGACGAGGTCGAAGACGCGGAATGCATCGAGCGCACGGAAGAGGCCGGCAATCAGCAGCGTCGGCATCAGGAGCGGCAGGCGAATATGCCAGAAGATTGTCCAGGCTCCCGCCCCATCAATGCGTGCCGCCTCTATGAGCGATTTTGGAACGGTCTGCAGCCCGGTCAGCAACAGAAGCGCCATGAACGGCGTGGTCTTCCAAACATCGGCGAGGATAATCGTCGTCAGGGCGGTATCGGGAGAGCCGTACCAGTTGACGTTCTGATCGATCAAACCTGCATGCAGAAGGATGAAATTGATGATGCCGTGCTGACCATCGAAGAGCCAGCCGAACATTTTCGATGTCACGACGGTCGGCATGGCCCAGGGCACGAGCATGGCGGCGCGGACCATACCCCGGCCGGTGAAGGTCTCGCAAAGGATCAAAGCCATCGCCAGGCCGATGAAGGTCTCGAGCAAGGTCGAGATCAAGGTAAACCAGATCGTGTGCCACCAGGCATTCCAGAACGGCGGATCGGCCAGCAGCTGCACATAATTGGCGATGCCGACGAAATCATTGTCCTGTGTGATCAGCGAACGGTTGGTGAAGGACAGATAGACGCCGTTGACGATCGGATAGAAGGACACTGATGCCAATGAGAGAAATGCCGGCAGCAGCAACAGCCAGGGCCAGAGGGCGCTTGACAGCGCCCTCGACTTGCCTGGGGTTTGCTCCGAAACGGCGGCCGTCATCGTTACCGCCATGTCAGCCGACGATCTTGTTGATCTGGGCCGCGGCGGCCTGCAGCTCCACCTTGACGTTGCCGCTGACGAGTGCCTTCGAGATGCTGGACTGCAATGCCAGCGTCACCTTGGCATATTGCGGCGTGATCGGCCGCGGCGTGGCGCCGGTGAAGACGCTCTGAAGGCTTGCCATGAACGGCTGCTCTGCCTTGAGCTTCGCATCCTGGAAGATCGCTGGCCGTGAGGGCGCAAGGCCGAAATTAAGGGCAAGCCGGGTCTGGGTTTCGGGTGAAGACATCCAGGTCAGGAATTCGATCGCCGCTTCCCGCTTCTTGGAGTTGGCGTTGACGCCCAGCTGGTAGCCGCCAAGGCAGGCCGAGCTCTTGCCGCCGGCAAAATGCGGCAATGGCGCAACCGCGACCTTGTCCACGACATGCGAGGCCTTCGGATCCTGCGCGATCGGATAGACATAGGACCAGTTGCGCATGAACATCGCCTCGCCAGATGTAAACGGCTGGCGGGAGGGCTCTTCGTCCCAGGAGAGCACGTTCTGAGGGCTGATCTTCGTCTTGTTGATGGTGTCGTACAGGAACTGGATCGCGGCAACGGCGGCATCGTCGCCGATGACGGAAGACTTTCCATCGGCGGACAGGATGGAACCGCCATTAGATGCAATGATCTCCACCGCGTCACAGACCAGAACCTCGGCCTGCTTGCCCTGCCAGAGATAACCGAATTTGGCGTCGCCGGCCTTCTGCGCCTCTGCCGCCATCGTCGCCATGTCGGCCCAGGTTTCCGGCACCTTGCCGCCGTGTTTTTCCACCAGATCCTTGCGATAGTAGAACATGCCGGAATCGACGAACCATGGCAGCGCGGTCAGCTTGCCGCCATAGGTGCAGGCAGCCACCGTGCCGGGGAAATAATCGGCGCGCTTGTCTTTCGGGAAATATTCATCAAGCGGCAGAGCCCAGCCGGCGGAGGCAAAACCCGCGATCCAGATCACGTCCTGGCTGAAAACATCGGGTGTTCCGTTGCGGCGGGCGAGCTGCTGGACGAGGCCCTGATAGACTTCCGTCGACGAACTCGGCGGCGGCAGTTCGATGAACTTGACGGTGATGCGGCTTTGCGACTCGTTGAAAGCCTTGACGAGATCGCCAAGCCCTTCCTTGCCGAAGAAGCTGGCGCTGGCAAAGCTGATTTCCGTTCGATCCGCAGCGCGGGCCGGGCGGATGCCGAGACCTGAGGCAACTCCAAGCGTTGCCGTGCCGATCGCGGCGCTAGCGGCACCCAGCAGCAGCTGACGACGATCAAGCATTATCGATTGTCCGGCACTCGTGGAGTGAGCCGGCGTCTTCTTGATATCTGTCATGTTTCCCTCCCAGGAAGACTGGCGATCTCCAAACCTCCGCGCCAGTATTCGCATATGTTTTATAAAAATTTGTCGCGCGTCAAGAAATAAGATGCTTTAAATCATTCCGGGAGTCATCGTTCGGATGCGCCGAGGCGCGGCGAACAGATGTGGCAGATCAGGGAGGATTGGGTAATATGGCTGGTAATTCAAAAGCTAAGCTCGGCATAGGCGTCATCGGCTGCGGTAACATCTCGATGACCTATCTGCGCAATGCAGCGCTGTTTGCCGGTGTGGAATTGCGCGCCTGCGCCGATATATCCGCGGATGCGGCCGTGTTGCGTGCGCGCGAATATGGCATTCGCGCGCTCAGCGTCGACCAATTGCTGGCCGATCCCGAAGTCGATCTCGTACTGAACCTCACCGTTCCAGCCGTCCATTTCGACGTCACCATGTCGGCCTTATCGGCCGGCAAGCACGTCTTCACGGAAAAGCCGCTGGCAACATCGGCGGCCGATGGACGGATTCTCGTGGCGGAGGCCAGGCGGCGCGGATTGCAGCTGGGGTCTGCGCCCGATACGTTTCTGGGCGCGGCCGGTCGTCGGGCGCGGCACCTGATGGATGAAGGCGCGATCGGCCGCCCGGTCAGCGGCACTGCCTTCATGATGGGGCGCGGCATGGAGCACTGGCACCCCAATCCGCAATTCTACTATCAGCCGGGCGGCGGCCCGGTCTTCGACATGGGTCCCTATTATCTGACGATGATGGTGAACCTGCTCGGTCCGGTCGTGCGGGTCATGGCAATGGCGACGAAGGGCCAGGAAGAGCGCCTGATCACCGCCGACGGCCCATTCAAGAATACGCGCTTCAAGGTCGGCACTCCCACAAACATCCTGTCGCTTCTGGAATTCCAATCCGGCGCGACCGTGAATTTCGGCGCCTCCTGGGACGTCTTTCGCCACTCCAATCATCCGATCGAGCTGCACGGTACCGAAGGCTCGTTGCGCTTGCCCGACCCGGACACGTTCGGCGGAACCGTGTCGCTGTCCGAGCGTGGCGACGATTGGCGTGATTTCGAAAGCGACGGCGAGCTTTACGGCGCGAGGAACTGGCCATTCGATGCACCGGACCGCGCCAACTACCGCATGCTCGGTGTCGCCGACCTGGCGCGGGCGCTCGAGGAGGGCAGGCAGCCGCGAGCCTCGGGGGAGCTGGCGCTTCACGTCCTTGAAATCATGGAGGCTATTCTCTTATCCGGCGAAAGCAGGCAGTCTGTCAGCATCGACACAAAGCTGGTCCCGCCACGGCGTCTTGGCGAGGATGAAGCACGCAGCCTTCTCGCCTGATTGCCGCAGAGGGGAGCAATCCAATGGAACAGCTGGATGAGAGCGCCCGACGCATTCTCGCCATAACCGATCCGTCAAGCGGCCGGCCTTTTGAAACCGGTACGGTTCAACAGGCCCGCATCGACTATGATGCCAATTGCCCGACGCTCCAAGGCACAAGGGAGGAGGTGGCCTCGGTGCAGGATCGCCAGATCGTCGGTCCGAATGGCCCGATCACGCTGCGCATCTATCGTGGCATCGGCGCGCCTTCAAAGGATGGTCGTGGTCTTGTCTACTTGCATGGCGGCGGCTGGGTGATCGGCAATCTCGAATCTCATGACGAAATTTGCCGATGGTTCGCCAATCTTGCCGAATGTACCGTGATCTGCCCGGACTACCGGCTGGCGCCGGAACACAAGTTTCCCGCGGGATTGACTGATTGCGTTGCGACATTGGCGTTCGCGGCACAATCCGCCGCTGATCTCGGCATCGATCCCGAACGAATTGCCGTGGCCGGCGACAGCGCCGGCGGCAATCTTGCCGCGGTGCTCGCATTGATGTCGCGCATCGGCGACGCTCCGCCACTTGCGGCGCAGCTGCTCATCTATCCCAACACCGACGCCGCGCAGACGGCCGACAGTTATCGCCGCTATGCCGAAGGTTTCGGCTTGACCACCTCGACGATGAGATGGTTTCGCGATCACTATGTCCGCACGGCGGCCGATATTGCCGACTGGCGGGTGTCGCCATTAAAGGCCGAGATCCTCGAGGGGGTGGCTCCGGCCTTCGTCATCACCGCCGGACACGACATCCTGGCCGACGAAGGCATCGCCTATGCCGAGCGGCTGCGGCAAGATGGGACGCGAATTGTGCATCGGCACTGGCAGGGACAGATCCACGGCTTCGTCTCGATGGGAAAATATGCGGTCGAGGCTCGGCAGGCCATAGAAGAGGCCGTGACGACTTGGCGTTCCTTCGAGGGACGCGCGAACTAGATTAAACGGTGACAGTAGGCTTCAGGCCGATTGCCGCATGACCAATGTGCCGGCCAGCGTGACCTTGTGCGTGATTGTCCGCACCGGGACATCCATGTCACCCAGCAGCGTCAGCAACGCATCGACACTGTTTGCGGTCATCGCGGCGAAATCCTGTGCCATGGTCGTCAATGGCGGGCAGGTATAGCGGCTCAAGGGATGATCGTCATGGGCGGCGACACGCAGATCGTCTCCCTTTTTCCGCCCAACCTTCAATCGATGCGCGAAGGCTGCCGACATGACCCCGAAGGCGAGACGATCGTTCGCACACAGGATGGTCTTGCGTGGCAGAGCCCTTGCCTGGAGCAGGCTGTCCATCTGCTCGTATCCGATGCGTTCGAATTCCCACGTGTAGGCGGCGTTGGTCTCTATCACCAGCGGCTCGTAGCCTGCGGCCTCCATCGTGGCGATATAACCTGCCAGCCTCTCCGGTGAGTTATGATTGACATGCGGAATGTCGAAATAGGCCGGCGCCTCACCGGATCGGCAGAGATATTCCACGATCGTCGCCACGCTCTGGTAGTTGTCGTTGCCGATGAACGGCGTGTTCCCTTCGATGTAAGTGTCGAAGTAAACGATGGGCAGGTTCTGCGCGAGTTTTTCAAAGGTGCGCGGATCGGATTTCCGCCCCAGCGGTGCGACAAGCGCCCCTGCCACCTTCAGCGACAACATTGTGTTGACCGCTTCTGCTTCCAGCTCCGGCAATCCGTGCGACGAGAACACGATCGGCCAATAGCCTTCATTGCGCAGCCGCAATTCCAGTCGATTGACCATCTCGGCATAAAAGGGGTCGGTGAGGGCGGGCACCAGAATGCCGACATTGCGGGTCCGCTTGCGATTGAGATTCCGTGCATACAGATTCGGCTGGTAATCCGACGAGCGAAGCGCCGCCTCGATCAGCGCCCGTGTCGTCGGTTTCACGCTGGTCGGGTCATCAAAATACTTGGAAAGGGTCGGGCGAGAGACGCCGCAGGACTTTGCGAAATCCTCCATCGTCCTATGCGTCAATTTTTCCATCAAAAGCCGACCGTTTTTCCAATCATCTCGATCCAGCAGAGCGGTTCAGCTTTTCACGGAATCTCTGAACCGCTCCATCTTTTGTCGTCTCGCAATTCCGGACGGAAAATCGCGCAGCACTTTTCCTGGAATTGCTCCGGTGATCGTTATGCGTCTCCAAGGAAAGAAGCGCAACCGTAGGCGCAAATTCCAGGTAATTTCTTTTCGCCTTCATGTCACAATAAAAAATGACGTGCGGAAATTTATTAATTACCGTGTTAAGGCTAAGCGGCGAAAATCGCGCGTCCGGCACGTCGCCTTCGACCGTTAGCCGACCCGATCGCAATTCCGCAATTCGCTTGCGCTGCTATTGAATGCTGAAGGGAAAATATTTGGCGTTGATCATGTCATAGGTTCCGTCCGCCTTGATGGACTTCAGCGCCGCATTCAGGCGTGCAAGCCGCTCGCTATCATCCAACCGTACTGCGATCCCGGAACCGTCGCCGAAATATGTCACGTCGACCAGATCAGGTCCCCTGAACTCGCAGCAGCTTCCCGCCTTTGTGTTCGCAATCCAGTCGTAAATGGCAAGTTTATCTTCCAGAATAACGTCGACGCTTCCATCCGCCAGTCCCTTGTACAATTCGGGTGACGACCGAAAAACCGTCTTGCGCATTTGCGGATAAAGATTGTTGGCAAAGGATTCCTGGGCTGTTGACGATGTTACACCAAGGTTTTTGCCGCCAAGCGCGGCGGGGCTTACGTCTTTGATCGGCGAATCTTTTCGCACGATGAACACCGACGGGCTGCTGTAGTATCTTTCCGTGAAGGCAACCTTCTGGCGCCGTTCGGCGCTCATCGACATGGACGAGATAATCGCGTCGTATTTCCCGGCAACGAGATCGGGGATCATGTCATCCCACTTCTCGATGATAAATTGGCATTCGAATTTGCCAATCTCGCAGACGGCATTGGCAATATCGATGTCAAAGCCTTGGAGCTTATTATTTGCATCGAGATAATTAAAAGGTGGAAACGCGCCTTCGACGGCTATTCGCATCGGCATGCGCTCTTGCGCACCCACTTGAAAAGGCAAGGTTGCGGTCAAAAGGAGACCTATGCCGCCTGCTACTAACCTTCTGCGCAATATAGTCTTAACCGATGGGCGCGACATAGTAGAGAACCCTCAATAAGTGGTTGATCGCGCAGATAATACGCAGTTGTTTTTAATTCTACGTGAACGCTTCTTTGTTAGATCTATTCTGGCCGTGGTTTTGATTTGATGATGACGCCCTAGTCCAGTGGTGTTTGGGGATCTGCGCTTGCACATTGTCCGTTCCTCCAACCCGAAGTCGTTTCAACAGTCCTGGATGACTTCTGGGAGGATTCTGTTTCTGATCGCCGCCAGTGGCCTGGGAGCGATTGGGCTTGTCGTGCTTTCGGCGCTGTGGGCGGGAACTGAAAGCGACGCTGCCGCTCTCGATCGACAGCGGCTGCTCGTCAATGCGCGCCTGCGAGAGCAGGTCGATCAGGTAGCACGGGTCATCGGACAAGTCGGCAACGGTTATATTGCCGCAAACCGCGCTTATTCGGCCTCCGGCACTTCCACGGTCTCGTCTGCCTTCAATACTGTCTTGACGACGGCGGCCGGGAGTGCGGTCAGCCAGACGGCAACATCCGTCTTCGGCTACGACCAGGCTTTCGTCGTGGATGAACATGGCGAACTGGTCATGATGGCGGATGGCAAAACGGAAAAGCGCTATCGGTGGATGAAGCCTCTTCTTTTGCCACTTCTTCGCGAGGCTGGCGCCGCCGCACACCAAGACATGACATTCACCGGACATTTGCCTGGGTCATCGGACAATCCCGCCGGGAGTTCGGTGCCGGTTCACCGCGGATTGGCCAGTTTGCTCCGCCTGGAAGGTCGGCCAACGATCGTCGGCATTGCAGCCATCAAGGAACCACACGAGAGACAAGGGCAGTCGTTGTGGCAATTCCTGATCGTCGTGCGGTTCCTTGATGGAGCTGCGCTGGACGAATTGAGCCGTGAACAAGGGCTGAATGGCGCGCGCTTCGCACGCACCGCCGATGCAGACGGTGACGAAGTTGCGTTTCAGATCGACGATACGACAAACGGCGAACCGATTGGCTTTATCGTATGGCGGCCCGACCTTCCGGGATCAAGGGTGATCGGCAGATTGATGCCGGCCCTTTCGATAGCAGCGTTGATGATGGCGCTTCTCTTCACGGTCTTGCTTCTCCGCCTGCGAAGCAGTCTCGGTGAATTGAAGAAAAGCGAGTTCCACGCAAGACAGCTTGCCCTCCACGATGTGCTTACCGATCTGCCCAATCGTGCGATGTTTGCGATCAGGTTCGACGAGTGCCTGGCCGAATTGGAAAACTCTTCAGAGCGATCGGCAATCGCGCTTCTTGACCTGGACCGGTTCAAAACCGTGAACGACACATTCGGTCACGCCGCGGGCGACGAACTCATCAGGATGGCGGCGGAGCGGATCCGTTCGCTCCTTCGCTCACGAGATACTTTAGCCCGGCTCGGAGGAGATGAATTTGCCCTGCTTCTGCGCGATGTCAAAGACCACGATCAAACGCTGCCGGGAATTTGCGAAGCGATCGTTGCGGAACTTAGCAAGCCGTTTCCCCTCTTGAAGGGTGAGGCGGTTGCCCGGGTTGGCTGCTCGATCGGCGTGGCGATCGTGCCCGACGCCGGGCGCAATGCGGATGACATCATGCGTTATGCCGATGCCGCGCTGTACGAGGCAAAGATAAGCGGCAGGGGGCGGTGGCTGGTTTATTCGCCCTCCATGGACGGCGGCAGAAACGCCCGCGACATTCTTAAAAACGAATTGCGTGAGGTTTTGGCCAAAGTTCGCGTCTTGTCCGGCGTTGGTGAGGCGCGCGAGCTGCCGGCTGACCGAGCCGACTTCGGGTCGCTGGAAGTTTATTACCAACCGGTTTATCAGGCGGGCAAAGGATATGCCGTGTCGGGCGCCGAGGCGCTCGTGCGCTGGAATCATAGCCAGCGTGGGCTTTTGACGCCTGCAAGCTTCATCCCCGCAGCCGAAGAAGGCGGGCTTATCGACGCACTTGGATTCTGGGTCTTGCGCGAAGCCTGCACGGCCGCCTGCAACTGGCCCGAGAACACGTTTGTCGCCGTCAACGTGTCTCCATCTCAGCTAAGGAGGCCCAATTTCGTCGAGGAAGTAAGCGCCGTTCTTCAAGAGACTGGATTACTGCCGTCGCGACTTGAGCTCGAGCTTACCGAAACCTCGCTCATCGAGGATTATGCGGACATCTATGCGGTGCTGAAATCCCTACGCAGCCAGGGTGTTCAAATTTCCCTCGATGATTTCGGAACCGGCTATTCCTGTCTCAGCCATTTGACGCGTT
This sequence comes from Martinezella tropici, assembly GCF_003287875.1. Classification (GTDB taxonomy): domain Bacteria; phylum Pseudomonadota; class Alphaproteobacteria; order Rhizobiales; family Rhizobiaceae; genus Rhizobium; species Rhizobium tropici_C. The sequence goes on along the minus strand of NZ_QMKK01000053.1, from coordinate 1,420 downwards.
TTGACATCGATCGGATCAAGATTGATCGCTCGTTCGTCTCGCTCCTCGGCACAAAAGCCAATGGGGCAGCCATTGTCGGCGCCATCATCTCGCTGAGCAACAGTCTCGGTATTTCGACAACGGCGGAAGGGGTCGAAACAGAATATCAGCGTGATTTTTTGGCGGCATTGGGCTGTACGGATCTCCAAGGCTATCTGTTCTCCAAGCCGCTTCCGCTTCAAGAGCTCGATTGCTTCGAGAACCCTCGGAGTCACGAAAAATTACTCGCGACCAATTGAGAAATCAGATGGCTTTCGCAAACCGCGACGCCTTGATCAAGGAACCGGCGATCGTTCCGCCGAGCCGGACGGCGCCGTCGATGATCCCGATCTTTCCCTAGAGCAGATCCTGTTCAATCCGGGTCATATCCAGCAGCCTTGAAGTAATTCGCGCATTCTGCAGGAGTGAAGCGGGGTAGCAGGGCGCCAACTGCGTCCCACAGGGCGTCGATCTTTCGCTCTGCCCGACCTCGCAACATGGCTTTCAGTTTGGAGAATGCGTTCTCGATGGGGTTAAAGTCAGGGCTATAGGGAGGGAGAAACATGAGTTTGGCACCGGCACGCTCAATGGCGTCGCGCACGCCGGATGTCTTGTGTGCCGGCAAGTTGTCCATGACGACGACATCACCGACCTGAAGGGTCGGAACCAGCACCTGCTCGACGTAGGCCAGGAAGACGTTACCGTTCATGGCGCCATCGTAGACAAACGGTGCGGTCATTCCCGTGAGGCGCAATGCTCCGGTAAAGGTCGTTGTTTTCCAATGGCCGTGCGGAACACCGGCTCGGCAACGCTCGCCTCGAAGTGCACGCCCGCGTAGACGGGCCATCTTCGTCGAGAGGCCGGTTTCATCTATAAATATCAGTCGTTCAGGATCGAGATCGAGCTGACCATCAAACCAAACGCGCCGACGCTTCAGGACATCCGACCGGTCTTGCTCCAGTGCATGTGCGGTTTTTTTAAACGTCCATCCGCGGCCTCGCAGCCAGGCACCAAGCGCACTCCGGCTGATCCTCACCTGTTGATCAACGGACAAACGCTCGACCATTTCATTGAGCGTGATGTCCCTACGGTCCTCGATCAGTTCGACAACGAACGCCTCGTGTGCATCGAGCGCCGACGGTCGTCTCCAACCTTGTGGCCGGGAGGTCGGCTCGCCCTCTTTTGCTCGTGCGATCCACCGGATCGCCGTCGAAATTCCAACTCCGAACCGGGCTGCGGCTTGTCGTGCTGACATGCCCGCCGCAGACGCTTTCAAAACCCGTAATCGAAGATCATCGCTCAGCGCTTGTGCCATCATCCACCTCTTTGCTGTGGATGTTGAATCAGCTTCGCCGCGCCGCGTCACTTCACAATCGATTCATCGATCGCAGGACCTGCTCTA
>NZ_QMKK01000052.1 GCF_003287875.1 Martinezella tropici | reverse complement strand
CTGCAGGAACGTCTTGCCAAGCTCGCTGGCGGCGTTGCCGTCATCCGCGTCGGCGGCTCGACCGAAGTCGAAGTGAAGGAAAAGAAGGACCGCATCGACGACGCTCTCAACGCGACGCGCGCTGCTGTTCAGGAAGGCATCGTCCCGGGCGGCGGTATCGCTCTCCTGCGTTCTTCCACGAAGATCACCGCCAAGGGTGAAAACCAGGATCAGGAAGCCGGCGTCAACATCGTTCGCCGTGCCCTGCAGTCGCTGGTTCGCCAGATCGCTGAAAACGCTGGTGACGAAGCTTCGATCGTTGTCGGCAAGGTTCTCGACAAGAACGAAGACAACTACGGCTACAACGCCCAGACGTCTGAGTTCGGCGACATGATCGCCATGGGCATCGTCGACCCGGTCAAGGTTGTTCGCACGGCTCTGCAGAACGCAGCTTCGGTTGCTTCGCTGCTGATCACCACCGAAGCCATGATTGCTGAACTGCCGAAGAAGGATGCCCCTGCCGGCATGCCGGGCGGCATGGGCGGCATGGGCGGCATGGACATGATGTGATAGGTCAGCGGCCTAATCGCAGGAATGTCCATAAGGCTTCGCCCATGCACTTTAGTGCTTCAGGCCGCCAAACGGCCTGAAGTGGCGGCATGGACATGATGTGATAGGCCAGCGGCCTTTTGCGATTGTTCAATCCGACATCCGGAATTGACGAAGGGCGGCTTTCGAGCCGCCCTTTTCATTTGTATGCCTATGGTTTCGGCACGAGACCGGCAAGTTTCGCGCAGCGCAAATTTATGCAAATTGCCCCATTGCCGTTTTTGAAAAAGCTCCTATAAATCCCAGCGCAGCGATTTTAGAGGGTTAGCTGCAATGCACGCAAATTTTACTTATTTTCGGCACGCTTAATCAGCGACCGCGCATGATCATGATCTTGAGAATTGATAGGCGTCCGGTTTTTTTACTTGAAATGACTTCATAGACGGGACCAGCAACCCGGAAGAAGCATGGCGAAAATGGAATCGATGGAGCCGAATGTCAGCTTTTTCGTGGAGCGCGGCGTGCGGGAAGGTTTCCAACCGGAAGATGCATTGGAATTTGGATGAAGCGCAGGAGGATCATGCGCTTAAGTGGGGATCATCTTGTTCAAGATTGCCAAGGCCAATTTTGCCGCACCGTTTGCCCCGGGTTCGCTGGAGTTTGACGGTCATAATCCTGACCTGCTCGCGCAATTCTGCGTTTCCGAGGGCTGGACGGGCGATCTGTCGAGCGGCATCATCAAGCTCGGGCAATGGAGCACGATGCTGCATGGCCTGAGCTCTTCGGAATGCGGTCTCCTCAGCCTGATGCACTGCTACAACGCGCATGATCGCGTGCGTATCCTCGATCTGTTCGAACAGGCGGCAACCACCAATTCCTCTTTCTGCTATTCCACCACGACGCTTGGCGCCGGCGGCTATCGCCAGCCGATCTTTTGCGTCGGCGAATCCGTGGCTGCGGACGAGCAACACACCGGCAGCATGGTCGGCGTCTTTCTGTTTCCACGCTTCAAGCCGGAGCCGGGCAGCCAATTGGCGGCGCGGCAGTAGAAACGACTGAGACGACGGTCGGGTGAATTCACCTTTGCCGCTGCATGTGCCCGGTCCCTCACTCCAGCCCTCTTCCCGCTTGCGGCAGAGCAATCGCATATGGACAGGTTAGCCCCCCATCCGTCCTTTCACAGTTTCGCTTCGCTCAACTGTTCGAGTCCACCTTCTCCCCGCCCCTTCGATAAACTCAGGACGGGGCGAAGGGGTTTGACAGGATCGGCCCCCTCGCCCCGCTTGCGCTGAAGTGAGGGCCAGTCACATGGGCGCCGATGTAGAAGCACATGCCTGATCTGCTGACGGATCGGGATTCAATCCCGCTTCGGGATATTGAGCCCTCGCTGACTTGCCGGCCGCGCAAGGGCACGGTCGAGCCAGCTCATGACCGCAGGGAAGCTTTCGAACTCGAGGACTTCACGGCCGCCATAAAAGACATCGACACCGCGGACCCATGGGAAGGTGGTGATGTCGGCAATGGTATATTCATCGCCCATGATCCACTGGCGCCCCTGCAGACGGCCCTCCAGCACGCTCAACAGGCGCTTGGCCTCGTCGCGGTAACGCTCGACCGGATAGGGGTTGTTGGCGACCTTTTCGGCCGCGAATTTGAAGAAATGACCGAACTGGCCGAACATCGGACCGACGCCGGCCATCTGGAAGAAGACCCATTCCATGGTCTCGTAACGCCCGGCTGCATCGCTCGGGATAAGTTTACCGGTCTTTTCTGCAAGATAGACCAGGATCGCGCCCGATTCGAACAGACCGATCGGCTTGCCATCGGGGCCATCGGGATCGATGATCGCGGGAATGCGGCCGTTCGGATTCAGCGAAACGAATTCCGGCGACTTCTGATCATTGGTGCCGAAAGAAACCAGATGCGGCTCATAGGGCAGACCAAGTTCCTCGAGCGCGATCGAAACTTTCACGCCGTTCGGCGTCGGCAGCGAATAGAGCTGGATGATATCGGGATTGCTGGCGGGCCAGCGCTTCGTAATCGGAAACGAGGAGAGATCGGCCATGGGATTTCCTTCCAAAGATCATGATTTCGCGAACAAATTTGCGCCACCATATCCGATATGGAGCCGATGGGAAGAGCGTGCAGCAAGCACCATTGTTCAATGATTGTGAACTAATTGTGTGCAGTTGTTTATCTTTTCAAGCGCCCGAAAATCACGAATATCTGCTTCAGAAATTGTCGCCACCCGATCCGAACGAATTTACTGGAGATCGTCATGTCCAATACCAACAACATCATCATTCTCGTGGCGCGCATTCTGCTCGCCTTCATGTTCATCTTTGCCGGCTTCGGCAAGCTGTCCGATCCGTCCGGTACCGCCGGCATGATCGCCGGCGCCGGCCTGCCCGCTTCGACGCTGCTGACCTATGTCGCCGGCGCCTTCGAATTCATCACCGGCGTCTGCGTCCTCATCGGCTTCCAGGTCCGCATCGTCGGCTGGCTGCTTGCTGCTTTCTGTGTCTTCACCGGCGTCGTCTTTCACCTGCCGACCGTCAACGTTCCGGATTTCCCGGCCGCGGCCAATGGTTGGATCAACGGCCTGAACTTCGTCAACTTCCTGAAGAACGTCACCCTGGCCGGCGCCTACATCATGCTCGCCACCAACGGCGCAGGTGTTTACTCGGTCGACGCACGCCGCGGTGCCTACGCAACCGCCTGATTGCCACAGACTTCCCGAGACAAAAGGCCCGCCGGAATTCCGGCGGGCCTTTTTTCGTGAATGGGAAACTCAAAGATCAGAGCGCGCTACGCACGGCCGAAATGATGCGCTCGACCATCGCATTGCCCTCGTGGCTCTCTTTGCGGGCGCGCACGAGGCAAGCCTCGGAACGCAGGATGATGCCATCCGACAGGACCTTCAGATGGTTCGCCCGAAGCGTTGAGCCGGTGGAGGTGATGTCGACAATGATATCGGCCGAGCCGGCAGCAGGTGCCCCCTCTGTCGCACCGAGGCTTTCGACGATACGGTAGAGCTGGATGCCGTGCTGGCTGGAGAAGAATTGCTGCGTCAGCCGCCAGTATTTCGTCGCAACTGTCAGCCTGCGGCCGTGACGGGCGCGAAAATCGGCTGCAACATCGCCGAGATCGGCCATGGTGTCGACATCGAGCCAGATATCCGGCACCGCAACGACGACATCGGCATGGCCAAATCCAAGTCTTGCGCAGAACTCGACGCGGCGATCGGCCTCCGCCATGCCTTCACGTACGAGATCTTCGCCGGTAATGCCAAAATCGACACTGCCATTGCCGATCTCGCGCGAGATTTCAGAAGCCGACAGGAAGGCGATCTCAACGCCTTCCAAGCCTTCGACGCGGCCACGGTAGGAGCGATCATTGCCGACGGCGACGATGCGCATGCCGGCACGCTCGAAAACAGCCGAGCAATCGTCCTTCATCCGGCCCTTGGAAGGAAGTGCTATCGTGATGGTCATCAGGCCGCCCTCGCAGTTTCGATGCGGTCGAGCCAGAGCGCGAAGCCGACAGCCGGAATGTGACCCTTGGCACCGAGCAGGGTCATCAGCCGGTCGAAGCGGCCGCCACCGGCGAGCACGGCGCTCGAACCTTCCACCGTCACTTCGAAAACGAGACCGGTATAGTAATCAAGTGGGCGACCGAAGGCGGCGCGATAGTCGATCTTCGCGGTATCGACGCCGGCATCGGCCAATGCTTTGACGCGGGCATCGAAATTCTTCAAAGCCGGGCCTAGCTCCAGCTCTGCCGCATCGGCGAAGCCGGCCAGCGCGGCGGAAGCATCTGCCAGCGGCACGCTTAGCGACAAGAACTCCTCCAGTACACGGAAGGCGGCATCATCGAGCCGCGTTTCCGACAGGACCAGCTTCTCACGAAGGCGGCGAGCGATTTCCCGCGGCGAGCGGCTGGCATTGGTGGAATAGCCGGTCGCCTGCATGGTGGCGTCGATATGCCTGACCAGCCCCTGCTCGTCGCCGCGGTTGAGGAAATCGAGCACATGCGCATCGAGCCCGGTGACCGGCTGCGGGCTTGCGAGATGCGCCAGCAGGGTTTCGAGCTGCATCATGTTGCCGAAGGCATGGATCAGCCGCTTTTGCCAGCCTGTAGGCAGGCCGAGCGCCTGGACCACGGCCTCGAACACGGCCTGATCGCCCAAGGTCACCGAAAGCGGCTTGCCGGGGACCAGGCGGCTTAGGATACCGATAGCGTCGCCAACGGCACGGGCGTCGGCCCTTGCCGTATCGTTATCGCCCAAATCCTCGATGCCGGCCTGATAAAACTCATGGCCGCCTTCGCGGCGCTGACGAAAAATCTCGCCGAGATAGGAATAACGCTTCGGCGTGCCGGTAGCGGTTTCGATATGCCGCAGACAGACGGGGATCGTGAACTCCGGGCGCAGGCAAAGGCTGGCACCGGTTTCGCTTTCGGTCATGAAGATGCGCCGGCGAAGATCTTCGCCGGCCATATCGAGAAAAGGTTCGGCTGGCTGGATGATGGGCGTATCCACCCTCTCCGTTCCGCGAACGGAGAATTCGTCCAGCAGATCGCCGGCAAAATCCGGGAGGTTGATCAGGGGCATCAGCCCGCCCTCTTCCGGTCTTCCGCCTGCGCCGCCAAGATAGCCTTGACCTTCTCGATCAACTCGGCTTCCGGCACGGTTTCCTGCGCGACACGGGCCTCCCGCCAGCTGGCATTGTCCTCGATCTCGCCGGAAAGGCGCTTGCCCTCGATCAGATCCTTGATCTGGACGACGCCTTGGGCGCGTTCGTCGCCACCCTGGATGATGGCGATCGGGCAGCCGCGGCGATCGGCATATTTCAGCTGATTGCCGAACTTCTTCCAGTTGCCCTGGAACATCTCGGCGCGGATGCCGGCAGCACGCAGCTGCTGCGTGAAGCGCTGGTAGCGTCCCATTGCATCGACATCGCCATCCATGACGGTGACGAGCACGGGCTCGATCACCTCTTCCGTGCCGAGTTTGCCGAGGTTCTTCAGCGCCGTCATCAAGCGGGAGACGCCGATGGAGAAGCCCGTCGCGGGAACCGGCTGGCCCATGAAGCGCGAGACGAGCCCATCATAACGGCCACCGCCGCCGACCGAGCCGAAGACGACCTTCTCGCCCTTCTCGTTGATTACCGGAAATGTCAGCTCGGCCTCGAAAACAGGGCCCGTATAGTACTCGAGCCCTCGCACGCAGGAGGGATCGATCTTGATACGGTCTGCATCATAACCGGCCGCACGTATCATCGGCTCCAGCTGTTCGGTAAGCAGGTGGACGGCATCATCATATGGCAAATGAGACATTCCGCCGAACTCATCTGGAACGCCACCAGTCTTGAGCGTAACCTGATCAAGTACCTGTTGAAGGCTTGGAACAGTTGAAGACGTCACCACAGCAAGGACGGCTTGGATCTGCCAATCCGCAAGGCCGGCACCTTTGGTGAAGTCGCCGGACTCGTCCTTGCGGCCGAGGCCGAGCAGCAGCGCCACGCCTTCCGGACCGAACTTGTCGAGTTTGTCGATGGCGCGCAGCACGTTGAGCCGCTGGGCGGCCTTGTCATCGCCGCCGAGGCCGATCGCCTCAAGTACGCCGTCGAGAACCTTGCGGTTGTTGACGCGGATCACATAGTCGCCGCGCTTGATACCCAACGCCTCCAGCGTATCAGCCATCATCATGCACATCTCGGCGTCTGCCTGCACGCCCGGCGCGCCGACGGTATCGGCGTCGAACTGCATGAACTGGCGGAAACGGCCCGGACCCGGCTTTTCGTTGCGGAAGACGTAGCCGGCGCGATAGGTGCGATACGGAAGCTGGATCTCGTTGAAATTCTCGGCGACATGACGGGCAAGCGGCGCCGTCAGGTCGTAACGCAGCGACATCCATTGCTCGTCGTCATCCTGAAGCGAGAACACGCCCTCGTTCGGCCGATCGCTGTCGGGCAGGAACTTGCCAAGCGCATCGGTATATTCGAACAGCGGCGTTTCGACAGGATCGAAACCATAATGCTCATAAACGGCCCGGATCTTTGCGGTCATCTCGTTGACGGCGCGAATGTCGCTGGCCGAACGATCGACAAAGCCACGCGGCAGGCGGGCCTTGAGCTTCTGCGGTTTCTTTTGTTTGTCGCTCATCTCTAGGGTAATCCGGTACGGGAACAGTCGCGGTTAACTAGCGGATTGGGCTGAGTGCGGCAAGGATTGTTATATGTTAGCGGCCGACAAAACCGAGAAAAGCCGGGGAAGGCAGCATAGGGAACCATGCCACACGCAATCGTTTTCAAATGCACGGATAACAGCGCCGCTCCGGTTCTCAATCTCTGGCGGGAGGCGAGCCGGTTCGAAAGCATTCCATCGATGCAGGCACTGAACTACCCGCCGCATCTGACATTTGCGGTCTATGAGGACCTTGCCGTGTCCTTGCTTGTCACGGCGGCTCAGAAGGCCTTCGCAAACGTGCCACCGTTATCGGTCGAATTTTCCGGGATCGGCCATTTTCCAAACGAGATGCTGGTGCTCTGGGCGCGTCCGGCGGACGATCGAGTTCTAAGAGAGATACATCGCGCCATTCACGACGAGATAGACCCAGCCTTTTGTCATGAGCATTCCCGCCCGGATTGCTGGCAGCCGCATTGCACCATCGCGATGAAAATCCCCGCAAGCGCGGCTGAAGAGGCGCTGACATGGGCGGCGGCAAAGGAGGCTCGGTTCACACTGAGCTTCGATGCGGCGGATTGCATCAGCTTTCCACCCGTCGAAATCATAAGGCAAGTCAAACTGCTGCCTTGATCGGCTTTCAATGTCCAGACGATGCAATTTGCGCTTGCCTTCGCGGCGGCTGCAGCTAGGTTCGTGTTCATGCGCTTACTTGCGATCCTGACGATGATGATTGCCTGGCTGTTCTACTGTGCCATGCCGGCGCTGGCGAACTGTCCTAGCTGCGATTCCGTCACCGCGATGCCCGCCGCATCGACCATGAGCATGCACGGTGGCATGGCCGATATGCCTGGCATGGCCGCCCATGGCGACATGCCGCAGCATCGAGAAAAGAAGCCGGAGAACCCTTGCGCCGGCGGCATGGCGCATGTGGCGTCCTGTGCCGCCTGTCTGGCTCTGACTCCGACACTTGCGATCGAAAATACCAAGAACGCATTCTCGTATCCGGCGCCGTCTTCCGGCCAGCGCCTTGCCGATTCACGTCCGCAGCCGACGCCGCCGCCACCCCGTTTCGCCTGACGATCATCTGCATTCCTTTCACGAGCGGCTGTCCGCTCAAATCCAGATACCGTCCAGAAACGGAAAGGACACTTATGTCTACCTCAAAATCGCTGATCCTCGCCGGCGCGTTCGCCTTCGCCTTTAGCCTTCCTGCCTTTGCCGACGACATGTCGGGCATGGACATGAGCAAGCCCATGGGCGACCAGGGCGCCTCCAGCAAGGCGTTCAACGATGCCATGGGCAAGATGCACAAGGACATGATGCTCAACTACAGCGGCGATGCCGACACGGATTTCGTCCGCGGCATGATCCCGCATCACCAGGGTGCGATCGACATGGCAAAGATCGAGCTGAAATACGGCAAGGATCCCGAGCTGCGCAAACTGGCTGAGGGCGTCATCACTGCACAGGAAGCCGAGATCAAGGAAATGAAAGCCTGGCTGAAGAAGCACGGCAAGTGAACCATACGGTAAATGGGAGGCGGCATTCGTGCCGTCTCTCTCACTGCTCCCTATGCAATTTGAAGACGCTATCCAGCCAATCGGAAACGGCGCGGATGCGAACGAGCTGACGAAGCTCAGCATGAATAAGCAGCCACATCTCGCGCGCCGGCGGATTTCTGTCGCCGCTTTCGACGCGGCAAAGACCTCCCGCATTCTCGGCCATGATTTTCGGCAGGAGCGCACGCCCTAATCCTGCAACCGCAGCCTGGAGCAGAGCTTCGGCATCATTGACCGCAAGCGGGCTTGAACAGCCTGACTTTTCCGCCTGCGTAGTGATCCAGCGGGCATGCGGCAAATGCGCCATCGCCTCTTCATAGATGATCCAAGGCAAATCTTCCGCATGCCTCTCCTTCCCGGTAGCGACATAGATGGCATAATCCAGCGTCGCGATTCGCCTGGCGACGACTTTGCCGTTTGTCATATCGGCAGGTCTTGCGAGGCGCAGTGCCATGTCCGCCTCACGTCGGGTCAGATTGAGATTTCTGGGATCGCCGATGAGTTCCAATTGCAGGCCGGAATGCTGCGCCAGCAGGCTGGGCAGCGAGGGGACCAGCAGCCGACTGATGAATGACGGCGCTGCGGTAAGCCGGACCTTGCCGAGCGCCATGGGATCTGCCGCATCCAACGCGCTCGACAGCGCCATGACTTCGGCCTCCATCGCCTCGGCCTTCGCCACCGCGATCTCGCCTGTCGATGTCGGCGACAAGGTGCCGCCGGTATTGCGCGCAAACAGGGTCGTGCCTAGGCGTTTCTCCAGAATGCGCAGTCGGCGACCGACCGTCGTCGCATCCGTGCCAAGCGCTCTTCCGGCAGCGGCAAAGGATCCACCTCGCGCGAGCGCCAGAACGTGACGCAGGTCATCCCAATCGATATCGTGCAATTTTGCAGCTCCTAACAGCAAACTTACCGCGTGTAACAGCATTATTGCAGCCATAGACTGGAAATATCCAGCAAGGAGATGACGATGACCCTGTTCGCAGTTCTGTTTGAGGACGATCAACAAAACGCCGCCGCGATCCGCAAGGAGTATCTGCCACGGCACTTCGCTTTTCTGAAGGCGAATGCCGCCTCCATCAGAACGGCCGGACCGCTCAGTCGGGAGAGTGACGCTTTTGCCGGCGGCCTGTGGCTTGTGGAAGCGGAGACCACCGATGCTGTCGACCGTCTGGTAAAGGAAGATCCATTCTGGTTGGCAGGCCTGCGCAAATCCGTGCAGGTCTTCAGTTGGAACCAGGTATTTGCGGAGGGCGCGCTCCTCTAACCGGAGCATCGTCACATCCTCAGCCCATGATCGCAGGCAGACGCGCGGCGAGCAGGTCGATGACCACGCGCATCTTCAGCGAAAGCTGCGGCACCTGCGGCCAGACGGCATAGACGTTGACGGGTCGGCTGGAAACATTGAGTACCGGCATAAGCTTGCCTGCGTGCACATAATCCCGCACCAGCCAGCAGGGGAGCCAAGCAATACCCATTCCGGCGGCAGCCGCATCCGCAATGACCTCCAGGTCATCAAGGCGCAATCGCGTCTGCGGAAAATAGTCGACGGCCGTTCCATCGCCCTGCAGGAAGGTCCATCTCTTGGCCTCCCCCGATCTCGCATAGACGACAAGATCGTGGCTATCGAGGTCGGCAATGATCTGCGGCGTACCTCTTGCAGCAAGATAATCCGGCGAGGCGCATAGCGTCATGCGATGGAGGGCGATCTTGCGCGCGGCGAGGCCGGCTTCGTCCCGCAACACGCCGTTGCGAATGGCGAGATCGAAGCCCTCGTCGAAGAGATCGACCACGCGATCACTGAAGGAAAGATCCAGTTCAAGCTTGGGGTGAATGCGTGCCAACTCCAGCAGCAGCGGTGCAGCGCAGCGGCGACCGAAAAGGACAGGCATCGAGATACGAAGACGTCCGGTAACCTCACGCTTACCCGATTCCAGCATGGCTTCGCCGGACTGTATCTCGTCCAGCGCCCGGCGGCAGCGCTCGTAAAAGGCTTGCCCTTCGTCGGTGAGGCTCTGCATGCGGGTGGTGCGGTGAAACAGGCGCACATTCAGGCGCCGTTCCAGTTTGGCGATGGTCTTGCCGATCGCCGAGCGAGACAGGTTCATGCGGGTCGCCGCGGCCGAAAAACCGCCAGCTTCGACCGCCTCCACGAATTCGGGAATGCCGTTGAGCATGTCATTCATGATGATTGCTTCCTTTGGGGAACCAGTACGCGGAAATAATATCGCCACTGGCGATCAGAAAGCAACGATATGCTTCCGTTCATTGCTTCCAATTTCTCTCAGGAGATCATGATGACCAAGACCATGAAGCGCTGGACCCTCGATACTGTCGCCGTCGGCGCTCCCTTGAACCTCACGGAAACGGCGATTCCCACACCTGCGCGCGGCGAAGTGCTGGTGCGGGTGAAGGCCGTTTCTCTGAACTATCGCGACAAGCTCGTTCGCGAGATCGGCATGGGCCTGCCGCTCCAATTTCCTTTCGTACCGGCTTCCGATATGGCAGGCGTCGTCGAAGCGGTGGGAGACGGCGTGACCAGATTTGCCGTTGGCGACCGGGTCATTTCGACCTTCCATCCCGGCTGGATCGATGGCAAGCCGCTCGGTGACGCCCGTACACCGCCCTACAAGACGCTGGGTGGCTTCTATCCCGGCGTGCTCTCCGAATATGTTGCCATGTCGGAGGACTGGCTCGTATCATCGCCGCAAAGCCTCGATTATGCCGAGGCAAGCACGCTGCCCTGCGCCGGCCTGACGGCTTGGTTCGCGCTGGTGGAGCGCGGCAAGATCAAGCCCGGCGACACGGTGCTGGTGCAGGGAACGGGCGGCGTGGCGCTGTTCGGCCTGCAGATTGCCACTGCCCAGGGCGCCGAGGTCTTCGTAACCTCGTCGGGGCAGGAAAAACTCGGGCGGGCCAAGGCGCTTGGAGCCCATTACGGCATCGATCGGAACAAGAGCGATTGGGTGGAAGAGGTCTATCGCCTCACCAACGATCGCGGCATCGACCATATCATCGAAATCGCCGGCGGACCGAACCTCGGTCAGTCGCTGAAGGCGGTTGCGCCGCAGGGCCGGATTTCCGTCATCGGCGTCCTCGAAGGCTTCGACATTTCCGGTCCTGTGGCACCGCTGCTGCTGAAGTCTCCCACCGTGCAGGGCATCAGCGTCGGCCACCGCCGCTCGCTCGAGGATTTCGTGCGTGCGGTCGACAGCATCGGCCTGAAGCCCGTCATCGACCACCGCTATGGGCTCGGCGAGGCGCCAGCCGCCTTCGATCATCTCGATCGCGGCCCCTTCGGCAAGATCGTCATAGAGCTATGATAGCAGCCGGGCCGCTGCCAAAAGCGGCGGCCCGGCCTCTGCAAAAGATATCAGGCCTTCGGCTCGAAGGGCTGCGGCACGCGCTGCGCGCTCTGGCGGGCCAGCATCCAGCCGGGATATTCGGCCGGAAGTGCGCTGACGTCATCGAGCCTCGCGATATCCTCGGCATCGAGCTTCAGCCTGACGGCCGCCAAGTTCTGATCGAGCTGGTCGAGACGCTTGGCACCGATGATGATGCTGGTAACGAAAGGCTTCGCCAGGATCCAGGCAAGCGCCACGGTAGCGACGCTGGTGCCATGCTTTTCCGCCACTTCGCGCATGGCGGCAACGCAGGCCCAGGCGCGGTCCTTGTCGACGGGCGGGAAGTCGAAACTGGCACGCCGCCCCTCGCCATTGCCGGGAGCGCCTGGACCATACTTGCCCGAGAGCAGACCGCCGGCAAGCGGCGACCAGACCATCAGCCCAAGCTTTTCCTCGGCCATGACAGGCACGATTTCACGCTCAAGATCGCGGCCGGCGATGGAATAATAGGCCTGCACCGTTTCGAAGCGGGCGAAGCCACGGCGTTCGGAAATGCCGAGCGCCTTGGCGATGCGCCAGGCCTGCCAGTTGGAAACGCCGACATAACGCACAAGACCGCGCGAAACGAGATCATCCATCGTCCGCAGCGTCTCGTCGATCGGTGTTACGATATCCGTACCATGGATCTGATAGAGATCGATATGATCGGTCTGAAGACGATCCAGGCTGGCCTGCACCGAGTCCATGATATGGCCGCGCGAGGCGCCGCGATCGTTCGGCTTATCGCCCATGACGCCATAGACCTTGGTGGCGATGACGACATCCTTGCGAGGAACGCCGAGGTTCTTCAGGGCTTGTCCAAGCAGCTTTTCGGAATTGCCGAAGGAATAGACGTCGGCGGTGTCGATGAAATTGACGCCGGCGGCGAGCGAGCCTTCGACGATCTTGTCGGCCAGCGCCTGGTCGACATCTGCGATCGAGCCCCAGGGAGTGTTGGGATTGGCTTCACCGAAGGTCATCGTACCCAGGCAAAGTTCGGAAACGAACAGCCCGGTATTGCCGAGTTGATTGTAACGCATGGAGAAATTCCCTTGTGGTCAGCCGGAAGATGCTTCCGGCCGGTGAATGCATATCTTTTGGCTATGATTGGCCTCGGCATGGCAGCCGCTATCGGCGCTGCCCTGGAGAGGTCACGAAACAGTCATCGACGCCCGGCTCTGGCTCCGCGGCAATCGAGACAACAACCACATAATGCACTGGAAACCATTTTCAACGCGAGACCTCCCGCCGATCACGATGCGGTTACCGGCACGCGCTCTTGCTTCCGGTCCGCTGCGGGATAGACTCATCCATCATACAATGCGCAGAACGGACATACCGATGACGCAACGTCCCCTAACCACGATCGGCTTCGATGCCGACGACACGCTGTGGCAGAACGAACAGTTCTACCGGCTGACGGAGCTGCAATTTACCGATCTTCTCGCCGATCACGCCGCAAGCGACGTCATTTCCGCGCGGCTATTGGAGGCTGAAAAGCGCAACCTCAGACATTACGGCTTCGGCATCAAAGGCTTCACCCTCTCGATGATCGAGACGGCGATCGAGATCACCGAAGGCAAAGTGCCCTCGACCGTCATCGCCCAGATCCTCGACATCGGCCGCGATCTTCTCGCCCATCCCGTCGAGACCCTGCCATATGTGCGTCAGACGCTGGAGGACCTGTCGGGCAAATACCTGCTGGTGCTGATCACCAAGGGCGATCTCTTCGATCAGGAGCGCAAGCTCGCCCAATCCGGTCTCGGCGACCTCTTCGATGCGGTCGAGATCGTCTCGGACAAGAACGCCTCCACCTACCGCCGGATTTTTTCCAAGGTGGGCGACGGGCCCGAACGGGCGATGATGATCGGCAATTCCCTGAAATCGGATATCGTGCCGGCGCTTGCAGCCGGAAGCTACGGCGTCTTCGTACCGCACGAGCTTACATGGTCCTTCGAGCATGTGGAGGAACCGACCGAAGCGCCGCGTTTCCGCAAGATAGCCCATCTCGGCGAGCTACACGGCGTGATCGAAGCGTTGCAGTAATCCCTACTGTCCCTGTTTCGAGCGCGGCGGAAACAGCATCGGTCCCTGATCCTTCTGCTGATCGGCGGGCGCCTGCTGCGCGGCGGGCGGATTGGGATCGATGAGGATCTCGTAAGGCGCACCGAGGCCACGCCGACGAGTGACGCGCGAATAATAGGGCTTGATCAGCCAGGTCGTATCCTCGTTGACGGTGACATCGGCCGTATTGTCATCCTCGTCCGTACCGAAGAAAGATTCATCCTCGCTCGACGACAGATCGAAGATCGCCATATAGGCATATTTGCTTTTCGAGCTGAAGGTGATCCGCACATGCTGGCCCTTCTTCAGCGGCAGTATATAGACCTTGCCCTTGCCGAACTTCGTCCAGCCCGTCAGCTTTTCGAGGACCGCGGGAAGGCTGATCTTCTCCACTTTTTCGCCGCGGTCGAGCTGCGGCAGCTGCTGGGCGGCATCCTCGGCATGAGCCGCTGCGGAACCAAACAGCGCAAGCGCCGCCATGGAAAGGCCAAGAAGCGCCGCCCTCATGGCCGCACCAATGCGCATCGCATCGCCTCCACCTCTTTCCGGCAGTAGCAGCCCTCGATGTGGTCGTTGACCAGGCCCATGGCCTGCATGAAGGCATAAACCGTGGTCGGGCCGACGAAGGTCCAGCCGCGCTTCTTCAGATCCTTCGAAATCCGCACGGAAGCAGCCGTCGTCGGATTGGCGCGAAGATGCGCAAGATCGAAGACTTCGGGCCGCTCGGCAGCGGTCGGCTCGTGGCTCCAGAAATAGCGGGCGAGCGATCCGAATTCATCGCGCAGCTCGATGGCGCGATTGGCATTGTTGATGGTGGAGACGATCTTGCCGCGATGGCGGATGATGCCGGCATCGGCAAGGCAGCGCTCGATATCCGCTTCGCCGAACTTGGCGACCTTCTCGAAATCGAAGCCGGCAAAAGCGGCGCGGAAATTCTCGCGCTTGCGCAGGATCGTCAGCCAGGACAGACCCGACTGGAAGCCTTCGAGGCAGATCTTCTCGAAGAGCCTGATGTCATTGACGACCGGACGGCCCCATTCCTCGTCGTGATAGCGCTGATATTCCGGCAGATTACCGTGCCAGAAGCAGCGGTCCTTGCCATCTTCGCCGGTGATGATGCCCGTGTCGGCCATTTTCGCGATTCGTCCCTATTTCAGCGCGCGCTACCGGAAACCGGTATGCAAATATCGGATAAAACCAGATCAATCAAACGCTTAAAATCGTAAGCACATTTCGACGATCGCGCATTCCGATTCCAGATTTACCACTTGCAAACCATCTTTCCAAACCAGGCGGTAACCCTGATAAAGCTTTATCGGCTTCGCGGCATTTTGATGAATAGATGTTTACCATTCGCTCGCGTGCAAGTGGCACCATGGTTTCGACCGGGTGCCTTCGCGCCCATCTTCGGCCCATGTAGAGAGTTTGTCCGATGATGAAACATGCCGTCCTGTTTGCCGCGGGCGCCTTAAGCCTGCTTGCCTCAACCGCCTTTGCCGACGATCGCTATCAATCGCGCCCGCCCGTCATCGTCAGTCCCGATCTGACCGCCCCCTGGGTGATGCAGCTTGGCGGCGGCAATGTGCAGCCGGTCGTCTATCCCCGCCCGATGGCGCGCCGCGCCGCCGATCCCAGAATGGAGCAGCCGGCCAATCCGCAGGTGCGCCAGGTCGTGCAGCCGCGCGGGCTGTTCGCGCGCCCGGTCGTTCAGCAGGTTGCCATGGCCCGCCCGCGGTACCCGGCAATCCGTGGCCAG
Organism: Martinezella tropici; assembly: GCF_003287875.1. Taxonomy (GTDB): domain Bacteria; phylum Pseudomonadota; class Alphaproteobacteria; order Rhizobiales; family Rhizobiaceae; genus Rhizobium; species Rhizobium tropici_C. Next base: position 124,948 of record NZ_QMKK01000052.1, on the reverse strand, counting down.
ATCGACCCGCAATTCCTGCCGCAGATCGTCGACTATCAGACCAAGGAAAGACCCGGCAGCATCGTCATCGATACCAACAACCGCTTCCTCTACCTGGTGATGGATGGCGGCAAGGCACGCCGCTATGGCGTCGGCGTCGGCAAGCCCGGCTTCGAGTGGGCCGGCGCTCATACCGTCACTCGCAAGCAGGAATGGCCGGATTGGACGCCGCCAGCCGAAATGATCTCCCGCGAAGCGGCCAAGGGCCACTATCTGCCGGCGCATATGGAGGGTGGCGAAGCCAATCCGCTCGGCGCCCGCGCCATGTATCTCGGCTCCACGCTTTATCGCATCCACGGCACCAACGCGCCCTGGACCATTGGCAGCGCCGTTTCCTCCGGCTGCATCCGCCTGCGCAACGAAGACGTCATCGACCTCTACAACCGCGTTAAGGTCGGCACTCGCGTCATCGTGATGTGATCGAGAACAGCCTTTTGGACCTGCGCGGCGATACTGCTTATCGAAAGCTCAGTATTCGCCGCGCCTGAAAGGCCTCCACTATAGTTCAGACTATAGTCTGATCCGCGATAGAAGAGAGGGAGGTTCTTCCAGGCCTTTCTGCCTATCGGGTATTTTGATCTTGATCCCTTCGTCGGTTCCGGTAGTTTCCTACCGACTTCAACGAGGGAATTCCATATGAGAGCAGCACTATCGGTCGTGGCGACAGGCGTCGTTGCGGCGTGTCTTCTTGCAGCATCGAACGCAGCAGCCTTTACCGCTTCCACGCCCTATGCGGCAGCACCGACCACGCGCGGCGATGTGGTCCGGGTCGCCGTGGAACCGCAAGGCCAGGTCAAACCGCAATTCCAGCGGCGCATGGTGCGGCTTGCGACGAACGAAGCGCCAGGCACCGTCATCGTCGACACCAACAACAAGTATCTCTACCTCGTCGAAGGCAATAATCGCGCAAGGCGCTATGGCATCGGCGTCGGCCGCGATGGCTTCGGCTGGTCGGGCGTCGTCAAGGTCGGCCGCAAGGCGGAATGGCCGGGCTGGACGCCGCCGCCGGAGATGATCGTCCGTGAAGCCAAGAAGGGCCGCAAGCTGCCGGCCTATCAGGAAGGCGGCGAGGACAATCCGCTCGGCGCGCGCGCCATGTATCTCTATCGCAACGGCAATGACACCGCCTTCCGCATCCACGGCACCAACCAGCCTTGGAGCATCGGCCTCAACATGTCCTCAGGCTGCATCCGCATGATGAACAAGGACGTGATCGATCTTTACGAACGCGTCCCCGTCGGCACCAAGGTCATCGTGGTCGGCCCCGGCAACAAGCAGGGCGAAGTCAGCTATCAGGATCGCGGCGTCGATGTGCTGCGGACCCTGTTCGGCGGCTAAGGGGAGCGATATCTCCTCGCCCCAATTCGAACATCAGTTTACGGGCGTTCTAGACCGTGGCATGACATCGATCATGCGGATCGAGGACGCCCGTTTCTCGGAGGATGCGCCATTCCGCGCCAAGTGACACGAATGCCGGTGTTGCATCAGTGTTACAGCCTCAAATTTATCGTCCCGACCCGCCGCAAAACGGCTTATTCCCTTCAGTTTACCGTCAGTTTTCCCGCCTAAGCCGGGCCTGCGCCCCTATGACTGCAATAGAAGTGTCACGGAAGCGCGCTTAGATGGCAGCACTTTGGCATTCGGGGATTTCATATGCATCGTGCAGTTCGCATTACGCAGCCGGCGCTTGCCGCACTTGCTATTTCAGCATTCATATTCGCCGCCAATTCTGCCTCTGCAGAGATGCAATTTTCCGCCTATGGCGGCGTGCAGGGTGCAACCGGCAGCAACGTGACCACATCGGACGGGGCCGATTTCGACCCGAACTGGTCGGGCAAATCCTTCAAGATGCCTCCCTATTTCGGCTTCCGCGGCATCTGGTGGCTTGATGAGCTCGACAAACCGAACTGGGGCGTGTCGCTGGATTACTCGCATGCCAAGGTCTATGGCGATCTCGGCAACACGCCCGGCTGGTCGCACTTCGAGTTCACCGACGGCTTGAACATGTTGACACTGAACGCGCTCTACCGCTTCCAGGACCCTGCCCGCAACTGGACGCCCTATGTCGGCCTCGGCGCTGGTATCAACGTGCCGCATGTGGAAGTCACCCGCGCCTCCGGCCGCACCTTCGACTACGAATTCGGCGGCGCTTCTCTGCAGGCACAGGCCGGCGTCAGCTACCAGATCTCCAAGCACTGGTCGACCTTCGTCGAATACAAGGGTAACTATAACTTCGTGAACGATGTTTCGATCGACAGCGGCGACACGCTGAAGACCAAGGTCTTCACCCACGCGCTCAACTTCGGCGTCTCGTTCAACTTCTGAAGCCGGATCGGCCAAACTTCGCGATCGATCCCCCAAACCGGTTCAGGCGCGGGGGATTATGTGCTATATTCCAGCACATGAGCTTTTCCTATTACAGATGCGACTGGATCCATCCGGAAAGCGAGGAGCCGGTCATCGTTTATTACGAGGTCGACATCACCGGCGATGTTCCCCGGCTTATCGACGTGTTTGCCGATGGTCGCCGGCAATGCATGTCGGTTGTCGATTTTACTGCAGTGGGACATGAAATGCGGCGGATCACCAGCCTCGTCGAAGGCTCGTTTTACGATGGTATTGTCGGCCTGGTGGATGGCATTTTCTTCGAGGAAGGGCAGGACCGCATCAGCATGACGCGAATTGCCGCCGATCGGTTCGAAGTCGAATGGCAGGCTCATCGCCTGCCCACGCCGGACAAGCTGCATTAATACGCAATTCCGGACGGAAAACCGCTCTGCACTTTTCCTGCAATTGCTCTAAGCAGCGGCCGGCTGCAGGCCCTTCAGCTTCGCGGGCATCTCGCCACCATAGGCCCAGTCCAGCAGCTCCACCGTATGCAGGATGGGAATGCCCGTTCCCGTCGCGATCTGCGTGATGCAGCCGATATTGCCTGTGGCTATGATATCGGCCTTCGTCGCCTCGATGTTCCTGACCTTGCGCGCCTTCAACTCTGCCGAAATTTCCGGCTGCATGATGTTGTAGGTGCCGGCCGAGCCGCAACAGAGATGTCCCTCTGCCGGATCGCGCACTGTGAATCCGGCCGCCTTCAATAGCAGTTTCGGCGCCATCGTGATCTTCTGCCCATGCTGCATGGAGCAGGCGGAATGATAGGCGACCGCGATGCCGCGCGGCATATGCGAGGGAAGATCGAGACTTGCCAGATATTCGGTGATGTCCTTGGCAAGCGCCGAGACCCTTGCCGCCTTGTCGGCATAGGCGGGATCGAGGCGCAGCATATGCCCATAGTCCTTGATCGTCGTGCCGCAGCCCGACGCGGTGATGATGATGGCGTCGAGCCCTCCGGCCTCGATCTCGCGCAGCCACACATCGACATTGGCGCGGGCGGCGCCAAGCGCCTGTTCCTCGCGCCCCATATGATGAACCAGCGAGCCGCAGCAGACCTCCCCCTCCGGCACGACGACCTCGACACCGAGGCGCGTCAGCAGGCGGATCGCCGCAGCATTGATTTCGGGATCGAGCACCGGCTGAGCGCAGCCCGTCAGGATCGCCACACGACCGCGCCGCTCCGCCTGTGGCTCGTAGAGTGCGGGTTTGGCAAAGGTAGATGGTGCCGGGATGCTGCGGGGCGCAAGATCGAGCATGGCGGCGAAAGGCTTAAGCGCCGGAACGCGCCTCAACAGACCCTTGAATGGCCGGCCGAGGTTTGCGAGCCGCAGGGCCAGCCGGAAACGGCTGGGATAGGGCAGCACGGCTGCCAGCACATTGCGGGTCAGCCGATCCATCAGCGGTCGCCGGTAAGTATTTTCGATATGGGCCCGGGCGTGATCGACCAGATGCATGTAGTCGACGCCGGAAGGACAGGTGGTCGTGCAGGCAAGGCAGGACAGGCAGCGATCGATGTGCGTTACCACCTCGGCATCGGCGGCCCGGCCGTTTTCCAGCATGTCCTTAATGAGATAAATGCGGCCGCGCGGGCTATCGAGCTCATTGCCGAGCGTCACATAGGTGGGACAGGTGGCGGTGCAGAAGCCGCAATGCACGCATTTGCGAAGGATCGCCTCTGATTCGGCCACATGCGGATCGGCAAGCTGTTCGGGCGTGAAATTGGTTTGCATCAGGCTTCCCCTACTTTCGCGCCAAAGGATGGGCGATTGCTAGCTCCTTCGTACAAAGCCCCCTCATCCGCCTTGTCGGGCACCTTCTCCCCGAGGGGAGAAGGAGTTGGCGACACCGCAACTCCTTTATCGTCGACGGTGAAAAGCCACGCAGAATTGGGTTGTCCCCTCGCCCCCACGGGGAGAGGGCTAGGGTGAGGGGGTAACCAGCCAAAGACTCCATCCGCATCAACCCATCTTCCCCGGATTGAAAATTCCCGCCGGATCGAACTTTTCCTTCACGCGCGCAGACAGCAGCGCCACGGCTTCGGATTGCGGCTGGAACGCCGCTGTCGTCGCGCGGTGGGCCGGGGTGGCGCGCATCAAGGTTGCGTGCCCACCCCCGAGCGCGTGAATATAGCGCCTGAGCATATCGCCCTCCGGCTCCGCTTCCATGCGCATCCAGACAAGACCGCCCTGCCAATCGTAATAGGCATCGACGCCCTCCTCCAGGCGAAGGGCCGCGACAAGCTGGTGGCCGATGCTGGGGGCGACGGATGCCCGCCAGATCGGGCGCATCGTGCCATCGGCATAGGGTTTCACATCGCGGATCTCTCGCCAGAGCCTGCGGCTGACGTCCTCTTCGAGACGTTTGACGGGGCCGAGCCGGCCCATCGCTGCGGCCAGCTTTTCGGCCCTCACCGTGACGGAACCGGGAAGGCCCTCAATGCGCAGCACTGTCGCCTCCCCTTGCGGCATCGTGCCGTCGATGAAGGACCAGGCGACGGTCAGCGGCAGATGGGCGGCACCCGATACTTCGAGCGGCAGGGCCATGGCCGCCGCCATGGCATTGGCGGCCTCCGCATCGTTGAGGCCGGAGACAACGATCGTTTCCTCCGTCTTCGGCTTCGGCGGCACCCGGAAGGTCACCTCGGTCAATAGGCCGAGCGTACCGTGCGAGCCGGCCATCAGCTTGGCAAGATCAAGACCGGTGACATTCTTCATCACCCGCCCGCCGGCCTTGACGATCTCACCCCTGCCGTTGACGAAGCGGACGCCGAGCAGGCTGTCGCGCGCGGCACCGCTGACGAAACGGCGCGGGCCGGAGACATTGGCCGCGAAAATGCCGCCGATCGTCGGCTCGCCTTCGGTCGCCATCAGTGGCCTATGATCCATAGGCTCGAAGGCCATCATCTGGCCGGCCTCTGCAAGAGCGGCCTCGACCTCCGCGACCGGCGTGCCCGCACGCGCGGTCATGACCATCTCACCCGGATTATAGGCGACGGTGCCGGCAAGATCGCGCGACGACAGAACCGCTTCGGAGGCGACCGCGTTGCCGAAGCCGGACCGCGTGTTGCCGCCGACGATCGCGAGAGCCGCGCCACGCTCCGCATGATCGCTGATGATGGAGGCGGCTTCCTCCTCCGTTCTCGGATGAAACTCGGTCATGCGGCGTTGCGTCCGTCGAGCGGGAAGACCTTGGAAGGATTGAGGATCCAGTCGGGATCAAAAGCCGCACGGACCGACATCATCTGAGCGAGATCGACATCGGCATATTGGTGCCGCATCAGGTCGCGCTTCTCGATGCCGACGCCATGTTCACCGGTGAGGCAGCCGCCGGCATCGACGCAGAGCCGCAGGATGTCGTTGCCGGCCGCTTCCGCCTTGGCCGCCTCTTCGGGGTCATTGGCATTGAAGAGGATCAGCGGATGCATGTTGCCATCGCCGGCATGGAAGACATTGGCGACGCGCAGACCGTAGCCGTCGACGATCTCACCCGTCTTTTTCAGCACATAAGAGAGCTGACTGAGCGGCACGGTTCCGTCCATGCAGATATAATCGGCGATGCGTCCTGTGGCGCCGAAAGCGGATTTGCGGCCTTTCCAGATCAGGGCCGCCTCCGTCGCCGACTGGCATTCGCGGACCGTCTTGACCTGATGGGTCCGGGCGATAGCGACGATGCTCGCAAGCATGTCATCCATTTCCGCCTCCGACCCCTCCACCTCAACGATCAGCAAGGCCCCTACATCGAGGGGATAGCCGGCTTTGGCGAAGGCTTCGCAGATCTCGATCGCCGGCTTGTCCATGAACTCGATCGCGACTGGCACGATGCCGGCGGCGATGACATCGGCGACACAGGCGCCTGCTTCTTCGGAACTGTCGAAACCGAAGAGCACCGGCCGGGCACCTTCCGGCTTGGCGATGAGCCTGACCGTCGCCTCGGTGACGATGCCGAGCTGGCCTTCGGAGCCGCAGACGAGGCCGAGCAGATCGTAGCCCGCCGCATCCAGCGCCTTGCCGCCGAGATCGATGACGGTGCCGTCGGTCAACACCAGCTTGACGCCAAGCAGATTGTTGGTCGTGACGCCATATTTCAGGCAGTGGGCGCCGCCGGAATTCATACCGATATTGCCGCCGATGGTGCAGGCAAGCTGCGAGCTCGGGTCGGGCGCGTAGAAGAAGCCATCGGCCGAGACGCTTTCGGAGACGTGCAGGTTCGTCACGCCTGCCTGCACGGTCGCCGCGCGATTGGCATAATCGATATCGAGGATGCGGTTCATCTTGGAGAGCCCGAGAACGACGGCATCCTCCTGCGGGATGGCGCCGCCGGAAAGTGAGGTGCCAGCGCCGCGCGGAACGACGGGAATGCCATAGCGATGGCAATATTTCATCACGGCCGACACTTCAGCGGTCGAACGCGGCAAGGCGACGGCGAGCGGCAGGCGGCGATAGGACACGAACGCATCGGTTTCGAAGGGTACGAGTTCGCGCGGCTCGTGGATCAGGCATTCCGGCGCGAGAAGGTCGGTGAGATCGGCGACGATAGCGCTGCGGCGAGCCAGAACATCCGCACGCGGCTCCAGAAATGAAATGGCCTCAGCCATACCGTCCTCCTTCTGCATCCGATGTCGGACGCAGCCCCTTTTAGCGCATTACAGCCTTAGCGCTTTCCCAGGTTTGGAGCAAATGATAAGCATTTATTCCAAAACGGGAAATAATCGTGCATGACCAATTTAGGAGATCTCGAAATCTTCGCCAGCGTCGTCGCAACGGGCAGCATGTCGCTGACCGGCCGCGCGCTCGGTTTTTCGCCCGCCGTCATTTCCAAGCGCATCAAGCGGCTCGAAGACAGGCTCGGCACCCGACTTCTGCAGCGCACGACGCGGCAGATTTCGCTGACGGAGGCCGGCCAGGGTTTCTACGACCGCGTGCTCGCCATTCTTGCCGGCCTGGAAGAGGCGGAAGCCTATATTGCCGGCCGCTCCTCGCAGATGCACGGCACGCTGAAGATCTCCGCCCCGACATCCTTCGGACGATTGCATATCGCGCCGCATCTGAAATCCTTCATGCAGGCCCATCCGGACCTCGCAATCAATCTGGTGCTGAGCGACGAGTTCGTCGATATCGTCGGCGGAGGCTTCGATCTTGCCATCCGTATCGCCGAGCTCACCGATTCCAGCCTCGTCGCCCGCAGGCTCGCGCCGGTGCGCCGAGTGCTCTGCGCGTCACCTGCCTATATTGATGCGCATGGCATGCCCGAGGATATCGAGGATTTGCGCCGTCACACCTGCCTCCCCGCGCACAATCACGATCCCTGGCGGCTCGACGGTCCGCAGGGCAGCCTGACGTTCCGGCCGGAGGGCAGGCTGATCACCAATTCCAGCGAGGTTATCCGCGAAGCGGTCATCGCCGGCCTCGGCATCGCCCTGCGCTCGACCTGGGATATCGGCCCGGAGCTGCGCAACGGCCGACTCGTTCAGGTCCTGCCGGCCTATGAAGGCTCGCACAATGTCACGCTTTCGGCCGTTTACCCCAGCCGACAGTTCCTGCCGGCAAAAGTACGCGTTTTTATCGATTTTCTCGCGGAACTTTATGGCCCCCTTCCCTATTGGGAGCGATGAGAACCCTATCGAGGAGATCGTCGTGTCCGCGCCCGAGATCATTCGTTCCGATGTTGCCTCTGCCGCAACACGCTTCACCGTGGCTCTCGGCGATATCACCAAGCTTCCGGTCGATGCCATCGTCAATGCGGCCAACAGCAGCCTGCTCGGCGGCGGCGGTGTCGATGGCGCGATCCATCGCGCCGCCGGACCGGACCTGCTCGCCGAATGCCGGACGCTGAATGGCTGCAGAACCGGACAAGCGAAGATCACCATGGGATATCGCTTGCCGGCAAGGCATGTGATCCACACCGTCGGCCCTGTCTGGAATGGTGGCGATCATGACGAGGAGGCGCTGCTCGCCGGCTGTTATCGCAGCAGTCTCGGCCTTGCCCGGGAACGCGGGCTCAAAACCATTGCCTTCCCGGCGATCTCCACGGGCGTCTATCGCTTTCCCGCCGAGCCTGCAGCGGAAATCGCAATCCGCACCACCCTTGCCGAAAGCCAGGATGGCGCCTTCGAGGAGATCGTCTTCTGCTGCTTCGGTGACGACATGGCGGCGCTCTACGACCGATTGCTGCCGCAAGCGCTTGATGGAGCTGATGCTCAGCGCAATTCCAGGACAAGTGCGTAGCGGTTTTCCGTCCGGAATTGCGAGACAACAAAGAGATAGAGCGGTTCAGAGATTCCGTGAAAAGCTGAACCGTTCTAGCGCGCCAGATCGAGATAGGCGGAGGCGACCAAGGCGTCGATATCGGCCGGAACGGGAATGACGCAGGCTTCGCCGCCGAGGCCGCCCTTGGCGACCCGCTCCAGGCAACGGGCCTGCAGCGTAAATCCGAGATCCATGGATTCGATGGTATTGCCCAACGGACGCGGCCCGGCCAGATTGGCCATGTGGCCACCGCCGAGAATATGGAAGGTGCGGCCGTCACGCATACGCACCGTCTCGATCTGCTCGGCTTCGTAGCGGTCGGTACCGGCGACGTCCGGGCTGTTGCGGAAGCCTTCGGCATCGATCTCATGCGGGAAGTGACCGCCATTCATCAGGATCGCGCCGTCCCTGATCAAAGGCAGATCAGTTGCGGCGATGATATCTGGATAGCCGGTAACGGTGATCAGGATATCGGCGGAGCGGATCGCTACCTCGCGCAATGGCGTCGAGAAGCCATCGAGATGTGCCTCAAGCGTCGTAACCGGATCGATATCGACAACGCTGACCGTGGAAAAGGCGTTGCGAAAACACGCCGCCGTGCCCTTGCCGCAGGCGCCATAGCCGAAGACGGTGACGCGCTTGCCATTGGTGGAGCGATTGGTGAAACGCAGATAGCTCTCGAACAGGCTCTGGCCGACGGCATGCTTGTTTTCGGCGAATTGCTTGATCGGGCTGTCATTGATGACCAGGATCGGCATGTCGAGCCTGTCGCGCATCGGGATGAGCCGGGTACGGCCGGATGTGGTTTCCTCCGTGCCGCCGAGCAGATTGGCATAGGGCGTGTCGGCTGCTCGAGCGAAGAGATCGCCGCCATTGTCGAGCAGCAGATCGGGCTTTTCCGCCAGGATCGCATCAAGGCTTGCGCCGTGCTCCTCGGGATCGCGGGTCTGCGTCGCGAAGACCTTGATGCCCTGAGCACGAAGATAGTCGACCGTTTCCGGCTGCGTGCTGTTGAGATTGCCGGTGCAGACGAGATCAGCACCTCCGGCGCGCAGCGTCATCAGCAACGCGACCGTCTTCGGCTCGAGATGGATGCCGGTGCCGATGGTCAGGCCGGCAAAGGGCCGGGTGTCGCGAAATTCCGCCGCCGTGGCCGCCAGCAGCCGGCAACTGCGCGCCACCCAGTCGATACGGGAAAGAGAAGAGGATTGATCCATGTTGCGCTCCTGCCGGCTGGTTCCATATGCGATCTGGCATGGCTGGAGGTTGGCTGTCGATGGACATTGCAATGCATCGCATGGCAGAAAATCTGCCATATGGATCCGATCGGGCAGGTGCCTCGCTAAACCCCTTCGGCCCCTGCCCTGCTCAACCAATCGGCGAGCCGGATGAGAGCCGGATCCTTCACATCGCTGCTGCGGATGCTGAGGCTGTAGCCGGCCGGCCTTCGAATGAAGCCGTAGGGCGCCATCAATGTGCCCCGATCGATATCCTCACCGACCGCCGTGCGCGGCGCGATGGCAATACCAAGCCCGGAACGTGCGGCTCCGATCGCGAGCAGCAGATCCTCGAATTCGCGATTGCCGGCAAAGCGGAGGGGAGCGTGACCGCTTTCGGCAAACCAATCCTGCCATAAGCTCGGGGCGGAACGGCTTGCGAGCGCGACAGCCCCGGCGAGCGCTGAGACATCGGCTGAAAGACCAAGGCCATCGGCGAGCGCCGGCGTCGCGACCGGCCCGAATTCATCCTCCATGAAGCGGATCGCGGTGATATCACGCGTCGGCCGGTATTCACCGCCCATGATGACGGCTTCGAGATCCGGCCGCTTGGCCAAAGGCTCCACCGCTGCCATCGGCACGATGTCTACATCGATATCCTGAAGCGCTGCCTGCAGGCCGGCGACGCGCGGCATCAGCCACCAGACCGCGAAGGCCGAGGGGACCCCAAGTCGGATGGACCGCCTGCCTTCGATCGATAGGTCTGCCGCAGCCCGCGCCAGGATGCCAAGGGCGACACCGACCGAATCAGCGAAAGTCCTGCCCTTCGCCGTCAGCACCAGCCTCCCATTTTCCCGGTGGAACAAGGCCATGCCGAAATGGGCTTCCAGCAGATTCAACTGCTGTCTGACGGCGCCGCGCACGACCCCAAGCTCGTCGGCTGCCTTCAGAATGCTGCCTCGCCGCGCCACCGCGTCGAAAGCGCGCAATGCATTCAAAGGTGGCAAGCGTCGGGGTAGGCGTTCTGACATGACAAGAATTTATCTTTTTTCCCAGTATGATAGCGACGGTGTTCAAGCAACTGCGCCATCTGCGGCATAAAAATGCTGTTCAATGTCGTTTTCAGCACAACAGCTGGCGAATATCAGAAAACAGACCTTTTGTTTTTTATCTACGCAGTACTGAATAAATATGTGGGGAAATACCATATAGCATTATATGCATCGCAATTTTTTTCCTCCCGATGTTATTATGCAACCTGAGCTTCACTCCAGCCCAAAAGGTGATCCGACAATTGGCCTTTCTCAACCGTATAGCGAATGACGTGCAGCTTATGTTTCGGCGCCCGCCGCGACAACAATATGCTGCGCTTTGCTATCGATTGAAGAAGAAAACGGGTGATCTCGAAGTGTTGCTGCTGACCAGCCGCGATACCGGCCGCTGGGTCATTCCCAAGGGCTGGCCCATGCCGGGCAAGCTTTCCCATGAGGTCGCCGCCCGCGAAGCCTATGAAGAGGCCGGCGTACGCGGCACTGTGGAAACGGAACCGCTCGGCTCGTTCGGTTACGACAAGATGCTGAGGGACGGCATTCAGGTGCCATGCCGCGTGCAGGTCTATGCGCTCGAAGTCAACGAGCTCGCCAAGCAATTCAAGGAAAAAGGCGAGCGCTCCCTGGAGTGGGTCTCCTGCGACGTGGCCGCCGAACGCGTTCGCGAACCGGAACTGCGCGATCTCATCGTCGCCTTCGCACGGCGGATGACGGCGGCTTCCGCCGCAACCCAGGCGAAATAAGCCACATTAGTCACAAAAAACTGTGCCAGTGTGTATGGCGGATATTGCGTGCCCCGTCACGCCGCGCAATACGAGAGTTTTGACCCAGAGAATTGCATGCCCGACCGACCGGCCACACCCATAAAAAGGACGCTCGACAAGGACCTCGACAAGTTCACCTATGTCGAGGACGCGACCCATCACGTCGCGAGGCGCCTCGTGGCGCCGGGCATCGGCCTGATCTTCCTCGGCCTCGCCATGGTCTTCGCCGGCATCTACGTGCTCGACCAGCCGAGCGCGACGCTGATCCTTGCCGCCGTCGGCCTTGCCGGCTACATGGCCATGAACATCGGCGCGAAGGACGTTGCCAACAATGTCGGAGCGGCGGTCGGCGCGCGCGCGATCACCATGACGCAGGCGCTGGTCATGGCGGCCATTTTCGAAATCCTCGGCGCGACGATTGCCGGCGGCCCCGTCATCAACACCATCTCCGCGCATATCGTCGACACCAATCGTATCATCAGTATCGGCAAGCTTGCCTGGCTGATGATGGCCGCACTTCTCGCCGCGGCGCTCTGGATCAATTTCGCAACCTGGCTGAAGGCGCCCGTTTCGACCACGCATACGATTGTCGGGGCCGTGGTCGGCGCGGGAGCCGCAGCGGTCGGCCCGGAACTGGTGAACTGGAACCTTCTCGCGGCGATCTCCGCCGGCTGGGTCGTGACACCTTTCCTTGGCGGCGCCATCGCTGCCAGCATCCTGTTCTTCATCGAGAGCTTCATCGTCTATCGCGACGACAAGATCGCCGCTGCCAGATACTGGATCCCCATCCTGATCGGTCTGATGGCCGGCGCTTTCTCGGGCTATCTCGTGGTTCAGCTCGAGCCCAAGGGCACGATACCCAATATCCTCAACCTTGCGATCGGCATCATTGTCGGCATGGGCGCCTGGCTGGCGGCGCGGCCGCTCGTGGCGGCACAATCCCTCGGGCTTGAAAACAAGAACAGCTCGCTGCGCAAGCTTTTCCGCCTGCCGCTGATCTGCTCGGCGGCGCTGATGTCCTTTGCGCACGGCGCCAACGACGTCGCCAATGCCATCGGACCGCTGTCGGCGATCGTGCGCGATATCGGCCTCGGCGGCTCGCTCGGCGTGGTTGCCGAGACGACCACGCAGAAGGCGCCCTTCTGGGTCGTGATGATCGGCGGCTGCGGCATTTCCGTCGGCGTGCTGCTTTACGGCCCGCGACTCATCCGCCTGCTCGGCGAGCAGATCACCAAACTCAATCCGATGCGGGCCTATTGCGTTGCCGTATCCGCAGCGCTCACCGTCATCGTCGCGGCCTGGTTCGGTTTCCCGGTGAGTTCGACCCACATTACCGTCGGCGCCGTTTTCGGCGTCGGCTTCTTTCGCGAGTGGTACACCGTCCGCTCCAGGAGGCGATTTGACTATATGCGCAAGAAGGCCGAAGCCGCGGGCATTCCCTGGCTTGAACCGGAAATCACGGATGAGCGCAATCCGGACGAGATCCATCGGCGGCGTCTGGTGCGCCGTTCGCATTTCATGACCATCGTCGCGGCCTGGGCGATCACCGTGCCGGTCGCAGCCCTGCTTGCCGCCACCGTATATTGGGTTATGGTCGCGCTCTTCATTTAGGACGGTTCTGCTCACCGGATCTGCGAACCGCTCGATCTCATTGTTCCAAGCAATTCCGGGGGTAATTCATGCGCGCCAATTTCCGCATGCAGCGGCTGTTCATGACCGCAGACATCAAGGCAGGCATCGCCATCGAGACCGATCAGGATCAGTTCAATTATCTCGCCAACGTGCTGCGCATGGAGGATGGCGCCGAACTGCTTCTATTCAACGGCCGCGACGGTGAGTGGAAAGCAAGCATCTCCTTCCCAACCCGCAAACGCATCCTGCTGACGCCCGCCGAGCAAACGAGACCGCAGCCCGCTCCCTCCGACCTGCACTATCTCTTCGCGCCGCTGAAGGTCGGACGGCTCGATTATCTCGTGCAGAAGGCGGTGGAAATGGGTGCAGGCCTGCTGCAGCCGGTCATGACGCAGCACGTGCAGGGCAAGATCACCAATCTGGACAAGGTCAAGGCCAATGTCATCGAAGCCGCGGAGCAATGCGGCATTCTCGGCATCCCGGACGTGGCCGAGCCGGTAAAGCTTGCCGACCTGCTTGCCCGCTGGCCGCACGAGCGTCGCATCATCTATTGCGACGAAGGCGATGCCGGCCAAAATCCGCTGCCGCTGCTGACACAGGTGAAGGAGAAGCATCTGGCGCTGCTGGTTGGCCCCGAAGGCGGCTTTTCGGAAGAGGAGCGTGCTCTTCTGCGCAGCCTCGATTTCGTCACGGCCATTCCCCTGGGGCCGCGCATTTTGCGCGCCGATACGGCCGCCGTTGCCGCCATGGCGGTCATCCAGGCTGTCATAGGCGACTGGGACTGAGCCTTCACTCCAAAACAGCGACGATGGTCGCAACGACCAGCAGGACCGCCAGCGAGATGTTGACGATCCGCGAGGTCCTCGGATTTTGGAGAAAGCGGGACAGCGAAGCGCCGACAAGAAGCCACACCATGTGGATTGCGACGATCATTCCCGTGAGCAGCACGATCTTGACGGCGGCGTCGAGCAATCTCTGATCATGAAACAGGCTGACCCCGGCAAAGACGGCAGCAATCGCCAGATAGGCCTTGGGATTGGCAACCGCCAGCAGGAAGCCGCCGGAGAAGGCCGGAGCCGCAGCCCGATCGTCGCGGCGCGACAGCGGCGGCGCGGTGGCGATCTTGAAGGCGAGATACAGGATATAGACGGCCGAGACCGCCGTCAGCAGGAAGGCACCATGCGGCACCGACAGCAGGATCGCAACGACGCCGGCGGCCACGGCCAGCAAGACCGCCACAGTGCCCGCGATCAGGCCGGAGACATAACCGAGCGAGCGCCGGAAGCCATAGGCCGCTCCCATCGCAGTGGCGCTGATCGTCGAAGGGCCTGGGCTTCCCATGATGACCAGCGAGGCCAGAAGCAAAGTCAATATGGGATAGTAAAGCGCGTTCGGGCCGTTCATCGATATGCTCCGCTTGATGTCAATCGAAGCAAAACTATCCGTGCTCACGGCGAAACGTCTTGAACGCTTGTGCAAATAGGACGGCGGCTGGCACGGCTGTGATGCACTGGCGAGACACAAAATCCTATTTTTTTGAACGACCCTTGAAAGAAATTCACTTGCACCGTACGTCAATCCGCGTCAATCACCCTCCTATTGACCTGCGGCTTGCGCGGGTTCTTCTCCGAGATCTAAGGTAATACCATGGCGCGCGATACCACCGACCAGACTCCGCTCCCCTCGGTCTCGGAAATGACGGCCTATCTGGCTGCCGGCAGCAAGCCGAAGGAGAAATTCCGCATCGGCACGGAACACGAGAAATTCGTGTTCTTCCGCGCCGACAACAGCCCTGTGCCCTATTTCGGCGAGGCCAGTATCTCCGCGCTCTTGAAGGGGCTGCAGGCAAAGTGCGGCTGGGATCCGATCATGGACGGTGACAACATCATCGGGCTCGGTGAACCCTCGGGCATGGGCGCGATCTCGATCGAACCGGGCGGGCAGTTCGAACTCTCCGGCGCGCCGCTCGAAACCATTCACCAGACCTGCAAAGAATCGAATGCCCATCTAGCGACGGTGCGCGAAATCGCCGAGCCGATGGGCATCCGCTTCCTCGGCATCGGCGGCAGCCCGAAATGGACGCTCGCCGAAACGCCGCGCATGCCGAAATCGCGCTACGAGATCATGACACGCTACATGCCGAAGGTCGGCACCATGGGTCTCGACATGATGTACCGCACCTGCACCATCCAGGTGAACCTCGACTTCTCCTCGGAAGCGGATATGCGCCGCAAGATGCGCGTCTCGATGAAGCTGCAGTCGCTGGCAACGGCGCTTTTCGCCTCCTCGCCCTTCACCGATGGCAAGCCGAACGGGCTTTCCTCCTGGCGCGGCGAAATCTGGAAAGATACAGACAACCGCCGCGGCGGCCTGCTCGATTTCACCTTCCGCGACGATTTCGGCTTTGAAGACTATGTGAAGTGGGCGCTCGACGTTCCCATGTATTTCGTCGTTCGCGACGGCCGCTACCACGACTGTACGCATGTCACTTTCCGCCAGTTCATGGACGGTGCGCTGAAGGGCGAGATCGCCGATTGGCAACCGACGATGGGCGACTGGACAAACCATCTCTCGACGCTGTTCCCCGATGTCCGCCTCAAGCGCTTCCTCGAAATGCGCGGCGCGGATGGCGGCCCCTGGCGCCGCATCTGTGCGCTGCCGGCCTTCTGGGTCGGCCTGCTCTATGACGACGAGGCACTGGCGGCCGCCGACGAGCTGACCAGGGACTGGAACTTCCAAGAGGTCAACGCGCTGCGGAACGTGGTGCCGACACAGGGCCTGAAGGCGGCGATCAAAGGCCATGGCCTGCTCGACGTGGCACGCGAAGTGGTCGGCATTTCCCGCCTCGGCCTGAAGAATCGCAATCGCCTGAACGGCGACGGGCAGGATGAAACCGTCTTCCTTTCGCCGCTCGATGAGGTGCTCGCCAAGAAGGGCACGCTCGCCGACGATCTGCTGATGCTCTACAACGGCCGCTGGAACCAGTCGGTCGAACCGATCTTCGAGGAATATCAGTACTGATAGCCGGTCGGCTGCTGTCATCGTCTCGGTGAGAGGACGGCAGAAACCGGTATGCGCTCTCTTTTTTCCGCTATACTATCGGAATCAAGCGCCGCCTGATTCCGAAGCGGCCTCATAGCGGGGAAAGGGACTTCGATGCTGCCACTCTTCGACATGATGATGCAGGCACAGAACGGCGCCGCCACGGAGGCCATGGCCAAGCAGTTCAATCTGGCGCAGGAGCAGGCGACGAAAGCGATGGCCGCGCTGATGCCGGCCTTTTCCTCCGGCTTCAAGCGCAGCGCCACCGATCCCTACAATTTCGTCGGCGTCATGCGGGATATCTCGTCCGGCAATTATGCCAAATATTTCGAGGACATGACCAAGGCCTTTACGCCCGAGGGCATTGCCGACGGCAATGCGGTGCTCGGAAGGCTGTTCGGCTCGAAGGAGGTTTCCCGCGCGGTCGCTGCCCAGGCTGCGCAGATGACCGGCATAGGCCAGGAGATCTACAAGCGCATGCTGCCGGCCATGGCGGATACGCTGATGGGCGGTCTCTTCAAGGAAACCAGCGGCCAGATCCCGCAGATGGCCAATCCCTTCCTCAACACCGATATGGGCGAAATGATGCAGGGCTGGCTGCAGAGCATCGGCTTTGCGCCCAAGCAGCAGCCGACGCCGCAGGCAAGCATCTTCGATAACCCCTTCACCCAGGCGATGGAGCTGATGTTCGGCGCCGATTCGGTCAAGCGCGAGAAGCCGGCGCCGACCAATCCGTTTCTCGACAATCCCTTTGCCAAGGCTTTTCAGGACATGATGAAGAACTTCCCGATGCCGGCGGAGCCGCCGAAGGAAGAGCCAAAGGCCAAGCCTGCCGCCGGCGTTGACATGGCCGCTTATACCGAAATGTTCAACGCCATGTTCGACAGCGGCCTGGAAGTGCAGAAGAGCTATCAGAAGAACATGGAAGCGATCTTCGACAGCTATTTGAACACGCAGGACAAGCCGGCATCCAAACAGGAGTGACGGCGGGTCGCCACTTCCGACCCCATCGATTGTTCGCAATTCCGCACAGCCCGTGCGCATTGCGCCCGCTTATCACACACCGAAGCTGAGCCTATTTCTGCTTTCATCTTGAAAGGAGATAGCCATGTCCAGTATCGATCAATCCGGCAGCTTTACCCTTGGGGACCGCAAGGTCAAACGGCTTGGCTACGGCGCCATGCAGCTTGCAGGCCCCGGCGTCTTCGGCCCGCCAAAGGATCATGACACTGCGCTCGCGGTTCTGCGCGAAGCCATCGCCGCCGGCATCAACCATATCGATACCAGCGATTTCTACGGTCCGCATGTGACCAATCAGCTGATCCGGGAAGCGCTCCATCCCTATCGCGGCGATCTCGTCATCGTCACCAAGATCGGCGCGCGGCGCGGCGCGGATGCCTCCTGGCTGCCGGCTTTTTCCCGGGAAGAACTGACACAGGCGGTGCATGACAATTTGCGCAACCTGGGACTGGACGTGCTCGATGTCGTCAATATCCGCATCATGTTCGATGTACATGGTCCGGCCGAAGGGTCGATCGAAGCACCCCTGACAATCCTGGCCGATCTCAAGCGGCAGGGCCTGGTGCGTCACATCGGGCTCAGCAACGTCACAGCCAACCAGATCGCCGAGGGTCGCCGGATCACCGAGATCGTCTGCGTCCAGAACCAATATAATCTCGCCCATCGCGCGGACGATGCCCTGATCGACACGCTTGCCCGCGAAGGCACCGCCTATGTGCCCTTCTTCCCGCTCGGCGGATTTTCGCCGCTTCAGTCCTCGGCGCTCTCCGATGTCGCCGCGCGTCTGGAGGCGACGCCGATGCAGGTGGCGCTCGCCTGGCTCTTGCAGCGCGCACCGAATATTCTGCTCATTCCGGGCACATCGTCGCTTGCTCACCTCAGGCAGAACATCGCGGCGGCCGAGCTGAAGCTGCCGGAAGATGCGATCGCCGAACTCGATCGCATCGCCGGCGCCAACCACGCCTGACGCGCCCCCTCACCGATCCGAGACGGTTCGAGCAGGCAGCTCGAGCCGTCTCTCTATTCCGATATTCTCGAGAAACACCTCATCGTGGCTGACGACCAGAAGCGCGCCGTCATAGGCTCGCAACCCGGCCTCGACCGCCGCGATGGAATCGATATCCAGATGGTTGGTCGGCTCATCGAGGATCAGCAGAGATGGCGGCACCGAGCCGCCGAGCACGCAGGCAAGCCCGGCGCGCAAAAGCTGGCCGCCGCTGAGGCTGGAGACGATCTGCAGCGCGGCATCGGCCCGAAACATGAAGCGCGCCAAAGCCGCCCGGCAGGCATTCTCGTCAGCCTCCGGGTTGATCCTTCGGAAATTATCGCGAATCGACGGCGATGGATCGAGAAGGCTGACCCTTTGGTCCAGCAGAGCGGAGTGGACGACCCGCACCGTGCCGCTCCACGGTTCCAGCGCACCTGATATCAAGGCCAGCAACGTCGTCTTACCCGAGCCGTTCGGCCCGGTGACGGCAACGCGTTCCGGCCCGGTAATAGCGAAATCGAAATCGCGCAGAATCGGCCGTTCCGGCTCATAACCGGCGGTGATGCCCTCCATCTTGAGGACGATCCTGTTTGACGGCAGCTCAGATGTCGGCAGTTTCACGGTCAGGGGCTGCAGGATCTCGATCTTCCCGCGCGCGGCAGCGGCATCCTGCAGAGCCTGGGCGCGGCGGCGTTCGGCGAGGCGCTTATTCTCCGCGCTTGTCATCTCGGCCCGCTCCTTCAAGCCGCCGAGCATGATGCGCGGAATACCGCCCTTGGCCGCCATCTTCCGGCCGACCTTGTCCCGCCTTGCCTGCCGTTCGACGGCGGTCTGGGCGCTTCTCTCCACTTCGGCGACACGCTTCTCCGCTTCGGCGAAATCATGTTCGGCGGCGGAGAGCTCCAGCGCCTTGCGTTCGCGATACTGGCTCCAATTGCCGCCATAGCGCGATGCACCGAGCGATGTCAGTTCGACGATCGCATCCATAGTGTCGAGCAATTCGCGATCGTGGCTGATGACGATGGCGCCTGCCCTCCAGCCGGCAAGCAGATCGATGACAGCTGCGCGACCGTCCCTATCGAGATTGTTGGTGGGTTCGTCGAGGATCAGGAAATCGGGATCGTCGACGATGAGGGCAGCAAGTCCGCAGCGCGTGCGCTGTCCTCCCGACAGTGTCACGAGAGGTGTTTCCGGGGTGACGTCGAGGCCGACACGATCAAGAGCTGCGGCGATGCGCGCCTCGAGCGTCCAGTCAGCCGAGGCGAGCTCTTCATTCGTCGCCTCACCGGCTTCCGCCCGCTTCAGGACGGCAAGGGCTTCGCTCGCACTGAAGAGATCGGCAACGGTTTCGTCCGCCTCCACCTGCACGTTCTGGCGCAAAATCCCCAATCGACCGCTGAAGAAGATGCTGCCGGATTGCGGCTGCAGCTCGCCGGAGACGAGCTTGATCAGCGTCGTCTTGCCGACGCCGTTGCGTCCGACAAGGCCGGTGCGTTCGGCACCGAAGCTGAGATCGAGATGGGAAAGGAGCGGCCGGCCGTCAGGCGTGGACCACGAAAGATTGGATAGAACGATGGATATGGGCATGAGCAAGAATGTCCTCGATGGCAAGGCTGAACGGCATTGCGGTCGAGATGGAATCCATTGCTGCACACATCCTGTTGGTATTGCGGATGCCCATAAACTAGGCGACCGGCAGCTTCAGTTCAAGGCCGGCGCGCAAAGTCAGGAGCAAGTTCAACCCTTGGCGTCGATGGCATCAAGGAAATCGATGACACGCTTCCAGGTGAGATCGGCGGCCTGGGCGTTATAATCTGGCAGGCTGGCATCGGTGTAGAGGTGGCCGCCCCCACCCGGATACGGGAAGATCTCCGCCGCGACGCCGGACTTGGTGACGGCCTGCCGCCAGCTTGCAACCTCTTCCTCTGGTTCGAACGGATCGGGATCGGCCAGATGAAGCTGTAACGGTAGGCCCTTGCGGGCATTGTCGGCGATGGAGGCAATGCCATGCAGGAAAAGGATGCCGGCGGTCTTCTCCCGCTTCGGCCAGAGGCTTGCAGCGACGGCGGCGCCCATCGAGAAACCTGCAAGCACGGTCGAGGCGGGTAAACCGGCCAGCGCCCATTCTGCGCGCTCGCAGATCGTCGGCCAGCCGATCTCCTCCTTGAACTCAAAGCCCTCATCGATCGATCGGGCGATCAGCCCATCATAGAGATCCGGCGCGAAAGCCTTGTGCCCCGCGGCCTGCACGCGCTCCACCGCCTCATGCTCAAGCGAGCGCAAGCCGTAGACAGAGTGGAAGAAGATCACCGTTGCCGTCGCCGAATCCCTGCTGTCGGATCACATGAACATAAGACAGTTGCCACCGGAGGCAACTTGCCCGGGTATGATCCATTGCGAAAGCACGGTCATAAACGAAAAAACCCGGTGTTGGCCTTGGGCCGAACACCGGGAAAGAGGCAGGGCTTATTGGCTATCACCCTGCGGGGAAACTTTTGTCCGATATCAGCCGCGAAAGCTGAAGGCGGAGGGGCGCGTGCAGCGACGCGCGGAATTGGTCAGATGGCTGGACGGATCCTCGAAGAAGGTCGAGGTGGTCAGCGCAGCGTCGAGATCCTGCCTTGTCAGGCCGATGTCCCGCAGCTGAGCATCGTTCAGCTCATTGAGATAGTGGATTTCCCGACGATTTCGGATTGCGCGCCAGATGGATGCCACATTGACAAAAGCAAGCATCATGCGTGCCGTCAGTGACAGCGATGGCGTTGCAGGGCCGAGGTCAAGGGTCCGATCTATCGTGCGCATTTCCATGGTCCTTTCCTTGGGGCACACGCCGGCAGAGCCCCTTTCCGATGATCCGGAAAAGGGGCGCAGGCCGGGAGGAGTTCGACAAGAGTTCTGTTCGATTGGTATGCTGAATTGCATTCAGAAGATGCCAAAGCCCTATTGATCAGTCCAACGAATGTTTCTAATGATAACTATCAAACTCCTTTATAGGTGAACTCATGTCCGCGCCGCTTGATATCGATCAGTTGCAGACCTTCATCGCCATCGTGGATTCCGGCAGTTTCACCAAGGCGGCCGACCGGGTGTTCAAGACGCAATCGGCCGTTTCCATGCAGATGCGACGGCTGGAAGAGCGCGTCGGCAAGCAGCTTTTCATCAAGGACGGGCGCGGCAACCGCCTGACGGCCGAGGGCGAAAAGCTGCTGAACTACGCCCGCCGCATCATTCGCCTGAACAATGAGGCGATGGCCGCTTTCGACGACAATCGTCTCGAAGGCACGCTGCGCATCGGCACGCCGGACGATTACGCCGACCGCTATATGCCGGAGATCATCGGCCGCTTCGCCAAGACGCATCCGAATGTCGAGCTCTATATCGTCTGCGAACCTTCGGTCGATCTCGCCGAGCGCATGCATCGCGGTGAACTCGACATCGCACTGGTTACCCATAATCCGCGCGAACGCATGTCCGATGTGGTTCGAACGGAGCCGCTCTGCTGGGTCGGCTCGGCCAATCACCCGCTGCGCGACGATGCGCCCATTCCGCTCGCCGTCGGGCGGCGCGACTGCCAGTGGCGCCAGCTTGCCTGCTCGGCTCTCGATGCCGGCGGCCGCGACTATCAGATCCTGTTCACCAGCTGGTCCTGCACCGTCGTTGCCGCAGCCGTGCTCGCCGGGATGGCGGTTTCGGTCATGCCGGAATCGGCGCTCAGGACTGGCATGAAGGTGCTGACTCAGGCTGATGGCTTCCCGCCGCTGCCGCCAGTGCAGATCGGCATCATGAAACGTCCTGGGCTTTCCGTTTCATTGATGAACGCGATCACCGCCCATATCTCGGCCTGCCTGGACAACATCACGCCAGCTGCGGTCGACGATGACCTCGATGGCGAGGTGAAGACCTATACGCGCTTCTATCCGCGGCTGCGCGCCGGGCATATTCTGCCGGGTTGGTGATCTCAGCGCTCACCAACCAATCACTTTCGGTCACGATTACAGTGCCGGCTCCGCCAGCAAAGTAGTGCGGATCACCTGTTTCCATTCATGGAGCATGCGCACGGCCATCTCATTGTCGCTCATGATGGCAAAGCGGACGGATGCGCCGATCAGATGGCTGAAGAGCTGAGTGCGCGCCGTCAAGTCGATGCGGCTTTCGGCCGGCAGGAAAGGCAGAATACTCTCAAGGAAAATTTCGGCGACACGATTGCTGTGCGCGATGTTGAGCTTCAGGATATCCCTGTCGATATCCGTGCCGAGCCAGACGCCGAGATATGCGGGATCGCTGCGGAATTCGTGGTAGTACCAATCGATCATGCCGCAGACGAGGTCGATGGCATGATCCAGCGATGTTACGGTCGCAAAGGCTTCCCCGACCTTTTGCTGGATCAGCCGGGAGTGCCGATCAAGCAGCGCTCCGACGATCGCGGCCTTATCCGGAAAATATTGGTAGACTGAACCGATCGGAATTCCCGCGACCGCGGCAAGTTCGGTCATCTTCATCGCACTGACGCCCTTTTCGGCGATCAGCCTGGCTGCGACCGACAGGATGGCGTCGACGCGTTGAATGCTTCGCTCCTGCTGCGGCCTTTTGCGGAACGTGACGCGGTCAGGCCTGTCCGGATTCATTCTTTCCCCGTTTCATTTTCATACTCAACGACGCTGGACACGGCAGAGGCTATGACACCAGACGCGTTCAATGCGCGTAAACGGGAAAAGTCCAATTTTAATCATCACTTAGGTGCCATCGCTATTATGAAAATCGAGGCCGGAACATGGTTTCGACCTCGGTAATCCGCGGATGGCTGGCAAGCCGCTATCAATGACTTGCGTCGTTACGATACATATTTCTTCAGAAAATCGACCGTCCTGCCCCAAGCGAGATCGGCCGCCTTCCTGTCGTAGCGCGCGGCCGAAGTGTCATTGTTGAAGGCATGGTTGACGCCGTCATAGACGAAGATCTCGAAGGTCTTGCCGCCCGCCTGCAGCTCCTTGCGATAGGCATCGATACCGGCATTGATGCGATCGTCGAGGCCGGCATAATGCAAGAGCAGAGCGGCCCTGATCTTGGGCACATCGCTTGCCGGCGGCTGTGCGCCGTAATAGGCGACGCCTGCCTTCAGCTCAGGCGAGATTGTCGCGAAACGATTGACGAGACCACCGCCCCAGCAGAAGCCGACAGCGCCGACCTTGCCATTGGCGCCATCGGCCTTGGCGAGATAGGCGAGACTCGCTTCGGCATTGGCGGCCGTCAGCGTTGGATCGAGATTGGTGAACATGTCGCGTGCCTTGTCTTCATCCTCCGGCGTGCCGCCGAGCGGAGAGAGGAAATCCGGCGCCAGCGCCACGAAACCTTCCAGCGCCACACGGCGGGCCACATCGCGGATATGCGGATTGAGACCGCGATTCTCATGGATGACGATGACGCCACCGAGCTTGCCGGCCGCATCTTTCGGACGAACGAGATAGCCTTTCATTTCGCCCTTGCTGCCGGCAAAAGTCACATCCTTCGCCTCCAGCCTGCCGTCATTGGCGGCAATGACCTCGGCGCTCGCCTTGTTGGCGGCAAGCAGCGGCGCAATCGCGGCGGCGGTCCCGGCAGAACCCGCAAGCTTGGTCAGCTTTTCCATGAAACCCCGACGATCGAGCGTCAGATGCGTGTACTCGTCATAGGCGTTGATCATCGCCTGCGTCACGACCGGCTTTTCCGTGCTCATAGTCCTCTTCTCCCTGTTTCCCCGGCAGCCGACGCGAAGCGGCCAGCCACTCGTTGACAAGATAGGTCAGCGGATGGCGACGTGAGGGTAAGGTAAAACACAAATGCGTTATCGCAGGTTGTTACCGCGACGACACGCGCGGTGTCAGGAGAAGGCAAGCCAGATAGCGAGCCAGACCCACATGCCGACGAGCGCCGCAAAGCCAAGAGCAAAGAGCGGGCTGCGATAACGCAGGTCGTTGCTGGTCACATGCACGAAGGCATGAGCGTAGCGCGTGGCGACGAAGATCCAGGCGAGGATCACGGCCGGCAAATTATCGGCCTGAGTGGTGTAAAGGAGGATGCAGCAGACGTGGAAGAGCAAGGGAAGCTCGAACTGATTGGCGAGACTGTTTCGCACCACCAGACTTTCGGCCGGCTCATTGGCGGAATGGTTCTCACGAAAGTTCACAGGCTGTATCCGGCCGGCCTTGACGAGAACGCGACGACGCCATCCGAGGAGAGCATAGAGGATGAAGACCAATACCGCATGCGCCACCATGGGCCAAAACATTTCATAGCCGGTCACGCCGCCAACTCCTTTGGAATTTCCGAAAGCCGATAGGGACAATCAGGACGGCCGCGTGCCGTCCGGCGACAGGTAACGAAAAATCGCGAAGCGGGCCAGTAGAATAACCGTCACCACCAGCGTCAGGAATTTCAGCCTGACGAGAACAGGCAGTACGCTTGCAAGAAGCGCCACAGTCTCGTCCGATGGCATCGCAGGGGGATAAAGCAGGAGGCCGGCGATATTCTCGGCATAGTCGACGGCCGCATAAAAGATCGGCAGATAGAAAATGACAGTGGCCGCGCCTGGTGGAATCGGTCGGCCGAAAAAGAAACCGCTGGGGCCGATCAGCCGCAGCAGGCAGAACAAAAGGCCGCCCAGTACCAGTGGAAAGATCAGCTCCGGCCCGAGATACATGGAATGCAGGATGGCGGCCGGATCGGGATGATCCCTGAGATAGCGCAGCATGGCGATGACATCGTCGCGCTCATAACCGCCGACGCGTGCGTCGAGCATCTGCTGGCCGGCTGCGGCATCGCTGAATGCCCTGACGAAGCCGGCATAGATCCAGGCGAAGAGTGCCAGCGAAAGAGCCGCGAGGACCGCCGCCAGGCCCTCTACAGCGCCGCGTGTCATATGTGACACGCAAAGGTCGCTGCAGCACTTTTAATCTGCTGCATAATTTTATCCTTAAATCGATCACGATTTAAGGAATTATGCAGTAAAGACCTGGCATCATCCCGAGCGCGATCTGCCATCAATCAGCCGCCTGCGCCCGGATAGTTCGGGCTTTCGCGGGTGATCGTGACATCGTGGGCGTGGCTTTCGCGCAAGCCCGCGCCGGAGATGCGCACGAAGGTGGCGCGTTCCTGGAAATCCTTGAGATCGGCGCCGCCAACATAGCCCATGGCTGCCTTGAGGCCGCCTGCAAGCTGATGCAGCACACCAGAGACCGGCCCCTTATAGGGAACCTGGCCTTCGATGCCTTCCGGCACGAGCTTCAGCGTGTCGCGAACCTCGGCCTGGAAATAGCGGTCTGCCGAGCCGCGCGCCATGGCGCCGACGGAGCCCATGCCGCGATAGGCCTTGAAGGAACGGCCCTGGTAGAGATAGACCTCGCCCGGGCTTTCATCCGTGCCAGCGAGCAGCGAGCCGATCATCGCGGCGGAAGCGCCGGCGGCGATCGCCTTTGCGAGGTCGCCGGAGAACTTGATGCCGCCATCGGCGATCACGGGGATGTTCTGATCCTGCGCGGCCTGAACGGCCGACATGATGGCGGCAAGCTGCGGCACGCCGACGCCGGCGACGATACGGGTCGTGCAGATGGAGCCGGGACCGATACCGACCTTGACGGCATCCGCGCCGGCATCGATCAGCGCGCGCGTGCCGTCATAGGTGGCGACATTGCCGGCCATGATGCGGACGGAGTTGGAAAGCTTCTTGACGCGGGTAACGGCATCGAGAACGCGCTGCGAATGACCATGTGCGGTATCGACGACCAGAAGGTCGACGCCGGCATCGATCAGGCGTTCGGCGCGCTCATAACCATCGTCGCCGACGCTGATCGCGGCAGCGGCGCGCAGGCGGCCCTGCGCATCCTTCGAAGCGTTCGGGTTGAGCTGCGACTTTTCGATGTCCTTGACGGTGATCAAACCGACCAGACGGCTGTCAGCGTCAACGACAAGCAGCTTTTCGATGCGGTGCTTGTGCAGCAGGCGCTTGGCTTCCTGCTGCTGAACGCTTTCCGTGACCGTGACCAGATTTTCGCGGGTCATCAGCTCGTAGATCTTCTGCGAGGGGTCGGAAGCGAAGCGGACGTCGCGGTTGGTGAGGATGCCCACCAGGCGATGCGACTTTTCGACGACCGGGATGCCGGAAATACCATGCGCCTTCATCAGGCTCAGCGCTTCGGCAAGCGTTGCGTCCGGGCCGATGGTGACCGGATTGATCACCATGCCGCTTTCGAACTTCTTGACCTGGCGGACCTCTTCGGCCTGCTGCACCGGCGTCAGGTTGCGGTGGATAACACCCATGCCGCCGGCCTGAGCCATGGCGATCGCCAGACGGCTTTCCGTCACCGTGTCCATGGCGGCAGAGAGGATCGGCAGGTTAAGCTCGATGTCCTGGGCGATGCGGGTGGCGATATTCGTCTGGCCGGGCATGACCTCGGAGTGTCCCGGCTGCAGGAGCACGTCGTCGAATGTGAGGGCATCCAACCCGGTTGACGTTTCAATAATGCGTGCCATGGCCAATTCCTTCGTCTGTGAAAACAGGAAAGCCCGGAACGAATCGTCTACCGGGCGATCTTGCAAGTGTTGCTTGGAAGTTGGCGAGGGCTGGTAACACGTCTATGACAGGAAGGGAATAGCAAAAAGCGCGGGGCAGATATGCCAAGCCGTGGCTTCAATGCGGGATTCGGCTGCGGTGTTCAGAGATTTCCATGCGGGCGTTGTCAAACACAGGCGAAAGTCCTCGTCATCGTCGGTCGCTTTCGGCGGGAGCAGCAATTGCGAGCAGTCTATTCCGGAAGAGTGCGCCATGACATAAGGTATCACGGTCGATTGGACGCAGGATTCCTGGTGCCTGCTTGTGACCTAAAGAAATGATCTTTCAATGCTCAAAAGCCCGGTTACGTGCGAAGTTCGCTACCGCATCGATCATCGCAGAATTTCGGAATTCGAAGCTTACAGCCGGATTTGGATTGAGCTCATCGAACGCCATGGCGGAACACATCACGGCTATTTCCTACCCCGGGACAAGCCGGCAGAGGCCGGAGTGAGCTTCCCGGGCATAAGTGAAGAAGGCCCCGGCGACATAGCGGTCGCACTATTCACATTTCCGGATGAGACAACCTACCTGCAATACCGCGAGCGTGTTGCAGCCGATCCGGACGGAATTGCCGCAAACGAACGCTTCGGAAAGAATCCGCCATTCATCAGCTACGAGCGAACTTTCCTGCGGCCGGTGCTACCGGCAAAGACTTAGACAGAGGTGACACTCATGGATTTCTGGATAGCAAGCGTCGCAGGATTAGCGATCGCCTATCTCTTGGGCTCCATACCCACGGGCTATCTGGCAGGGAGACTGCTCAAGGGCGTTGATATTCGGGAACTCGGCTCCAAGTCCACCGGCGCAACGAACGTATTGCGGACCCTTGGGAAATGGCCGGCCTTGGTGGTGCTCCTGGTCGATGTGCTGAAAGGTGCCGCGGCAATCGTCTTTGCCCGTTGGTTCTATCCCTGGCTCTATACGCTGCCGACCATGCTTGGTCCGCAGAGCCAGCAAAGCTTGGTTCCATGGGCTGTTTGTTTGGCAGGACTTGCCGCATTGCTGGGGCATAGCCGCCCGATATGGCTGAATTTTAGAGGCGGCAAATCCGTCGCAACGGGACTTGGCCTGTTGCTGGCGATAGCCTGGCCGGTGGGATTGGGTGCAGTGACGGTTTTTGGCGTTGCGTTGGCTATTTTTCGGATTGTTTCTCTGGGATCAATCCTGGCAGCCTTGACTGCGATTGCCCTGGTCTGCTGCCTGGAGCAGCCATTGCCCTATCGGTTGCTGGTGATCGCCGGCAGCCTTTACGTGATAGTGCGCCATCGCACGAACATTCAGCGACTGCTTGTAGGAACGGAACCTCGTCTCGGGCGAAGTGCTGTGGTCCAAAACTGAAACGGGATCGCAGATCCAGCATGTGCGATCCGGTTCGCCATGATTGACTCATCTCAAACGTCGAACTGATAGCTTTTCGGAATATAGCGAAAACCTTCCGGCTGCTTCTCCACGAAGCCGACGGCGGGGAAAGGCATGTGGAAGCCGAGGAAGGGGATGCGGTCGGCGGCGATCATGTCGAAGATGCGGCGGCGATCATGTCGAAGATGCGGCGGCGTGTCTTTGCCGCCTGCGACTTGTCCAGATCAAAACGCACGTCCCAGTCCGGGCGGCCGAGCGACAGGACATAATGGTTGGCGGTGTCGCCGGTCATGACGAGCTGCCCGCCGCCGGATTCCAGATGGAAAACGGACGCTTCGACCAGGATTTTCGAAACAACTAAACTCTTGATCTATCCAGACGATCTCCTTCGTCCATGTAGCGCGTCGAACAGAACAAGGCTCAGGGTGACGGCGGCCAAATTGTAAAGCGTCGCGACTGCGAATGCCGCCCCGTAGCCACCGGCGGCCGGTACCGCTGAATTTGCCTCCACGCCGCTCTCGTCAATAATACCGAACAAGATGATGCCGACAATCGTCAGTCCGAACGCCGAACCCGTTGTCTGTATGGTGCTGAAGATGCCAGACGCCATTCCGACCTCCGAATCGGCAATGGTGCTCAGAACCATGTTGAGCAAAAGCGGAATGACAATTCCCTGCCCAAGCCCCTGCAGTATCACCGAGATAGTCAGGGTCGATGCCTCCCGACCAAGAAAGCCGTCAGCAACTGCGATTAGCAAGCCCAAACTGAAGATAGCCATGCCAAAGATTGGCGTCTGATGCCCCATCCTCTTGGCCAAGAAGGCCGACATCAGGGAGCCTGCGAAGAAAGCGATGGTGGAGGGCAGAAACAGCATCGCCGCCTGTAAAGGAGTCCTGCCGAGGCCGACCTGTAAAAAGATCGTCAGCGACAGCGAGAAAGAGCTGATCGCAGAGAAAAACAGAAACGATGCCAGCATACCGAAGGCAAAGCCGTCGTTCTTGAACAGCAACGGATCAATAATCGGGACACCTCCCCGCTGCGTCAAGCGGTTTTCATACACGATAAAGGTTGCGAACAAAGGCACAGATGACAACAGACCGATGATCGTCCACCAAGGCCAATGCTGCTCTCGCCCTATCATCGCTGGCAGGAGGATTGCCGTGAGGGCAGAGGCACCCAGGAATGCCCCGAACACATCAAGCCTCGCCGATACAGCTTCTCTGGTTTCAACGATGAACCACTTCCCGGCAATGATGGCGTAGGCGGCGACCGGCAGATTGACAAAAAAGATCAGGCGCCAGCCAAGGCCGCCAATATCGAGCGCCATCAAGCCACCGCCGAGCACTTGCGAGGCTACGCCGGCAGCACCCTGTACACTCCCCATTACGCCGAACGCCCAGCGGCGCTTCTCTCCGTCGAACAGCAATCGCAGCGACGCATAGACCTGCGGCATCAGCAGCGCCGCGCCAATGCCCTGCAATGCCCGCGCGGCGATCAGGTTCCAGGGTGATGAAGCGAGGCCACACAGTAAGGAGGCCCCCGCAAAGATGGCCATGCCATAAAGGAACAGCCGCCGTCGGCCGTAGAGATCGCCCAACCGGGCGCCATTGAGCAGCATCGCGCCATAGGAGACGCTGTAGGCCACCATGATCATCTGCAACTCGGCGTTCGAGGCGTGCAAGTCCCGTTGAATATTCGGGAGCGCCACGTTGACGATGAAGAGATCGAGGATGGTGACAA
This sequence comes from Martinezella tropici, assembly GCF_003287875.1. GTDB lineage: Bacteria > Pseudomonadota > Alphaproteobacteria > Rhizobiales > Rhizobiaceae > Rhizobium > Rhizobium tropici_C. The sequence goes on along the minus strand of NZ_QMKK01000052.1, from coordinate 94,878 downwards.
AGTTTCCTGTCAGCAACACTGCAAGCGATGAATTGGCTCCCGCCCAGCGAGGCTCTTTTCTTACCAACTTCATTTGTATCTCCGGCTGAAAGGGAAGCAGGGTTGCGCCTTCCCGTAGGAGAAACGATATCTGGTCTTGAATATTGATCAATAACGGGAAAAAGACTTTCATTAACGACAATATGTCTTTAATGGGTGTCGCTATGGATAGCTTCAGCAGTCTTGCTGCCTTCGTTCACGCTGCCGAGCAACGCAGCTATGTGGCGGCGGCTCGCGTCGCCGGCCTTTCGCCATCGGCCATCGGTAAGGCCATTGCACGCCTCGAAGCCAGGCTTGGCGTCAGGCTGTTCAACAGGACAACGCGCAACATCAGCCTGACAGAGGAAGGTTCAGCGTTCTACGAGCGCTGCAAGCGTATCATCGATGACCTCGAAGATGCGGAGACTAGCCTTATAGAAAGCCGGAAGCGCCCAAAAGGGCGCCTGCGCATCAGTGTCCCGCACATCGTCGGTCATCACCTCTTGATGCCCCTGCTGCCGGCCTTCGTCGCACGGTATCCCGAGATCGAGCTGGATATCGACTTTGAAGACCACGTCACCGACCTGGTGAGTGAAGGGGTGGATGTCGCTGTTCGTAGCGGCGAACTTGCCGATACCCGCTTGATTGCCCGACATCTCGGGGAGCAGCATTTTGTTGTTTGCGGAAGCCCTGCCTATTTCGATCGCCACATTCTTCCGACGACGCCGGCCGACCTTGCTTTACATGCGTGCATCCATTTTAAATATCCCACAAGCGGCCGGCTGGCGCCCTGGGCCTTTGCTCCTTCAAGCGAAAAGCTGATCTTGCCCAGGAGCCTGATCTTTAACAATACAGACGCGAGCTTACGGGCGGCGTTGGACGGCTTGGGGATCGCTCACCTGCCCATCTATGTCGCGGCGGCTCACATCCGCGCAAGATTGCTTGTTCCCGTGCTCACCTCACATATGGTCCCGTTTGGCTCTTTGTCGCTCGTCTGGCCGTCCAATCGCCAACTGTCCCCAAAGGTCCGGGCATTTGTGGACTTCGTGGCCGAGCATCTCGCAGCACGACCGAATGCTTTCGAAGCAGCGGCGGAGCTGAAGCGAAACTCCTAAGGTCAGCGATAAGCTATCCATAATTAGACGTCGGGAACGATTCTGTCGCGAACTTGCTCTCGAAAACTCGATTTGAGCCACCGACTTTCGCGGCAGAAGCCATCCGCATTTTTGTCGCTGATCAGCCTTGCGATCTCACTTTGAAAACAGACCTCAATCTTCCTTGAGTTCGCCCTCAAACGTCGAACTGATAGCTTTTCGGAATATAGCGAAAACCTTCCGGCTGCTTCTCCACGAAGCCGACGGCGGGGAAAGGCATGTGGAAGCCGAGGAAGGGGATGCGGTCGGCGGCGATCATGTCGAAGATGCGGCGGCGTGTCTTTGCCGCCTGCGGCTTGTCCAGATCAAAACGCACGTCCCAGTCCGGGCGGCCGAGCGACAGGACATAGTGGTTGGCGGTGTCGCCGGTCATGACGAGCTGCCTGCCGTCGGATTCCAGATGGAAAACGAGATGGCCGGGCGTGTGGCCGGGCGCCAGCATGGCGGTCATGCCGCTGACGATCTGGTCGCCATCCCTAAGGAAGGTCATCTTCTCGGCGAAGGGCACGACATTGGCAAGCACAGCCTTATGCCCGCCTTCCGCCGGCGTTCCCTCGCGCGCCTTGTCGGTCCAGAACCCATACTCGATCTCGCCGGCAACGTAGCGAGCGTTTGGAAAGGCCGGGCCATCCTCCTCCATCAATCCGTTGATATGATCGCCGTGCAGATGCGTCAGCGCAACGACGGTAACCTGTTCCGGCCTGTAGCCGACGGCCTTCAGCCCCTCGCGAAAGCGACCGAGGCCACGCGCGCGTCCAGCCGCACCAAAGCCGGTATCGACGACGATCACGTCGGAGCCGGTATCGATGATGGCGGGCGCATAGCTGTTCACAAGCTTTTCCGTCGGCAGGAAATTCTGCTCCAGCAGCTTGCGAACCGTATCGGGCGTCTGGTTTGTGCCGAAAGTCTCCCAGGGATTGTCCATGATGCTGGCGCCGTCCTTGACGACAGTGATGGTACAGGATCCCAATTTGAACTGATGCGTGTCTGGGGGCGGGACGGCAGTCATGATTTTCACTCCTTCTGCTGATGCGCGGCGTAAGCCACGCCTATCGCCGCCGCCGGCAGCAACGGTTCGGGAGATCATTCTGTCCGGCCAAAATTTTCGTCATGACAAGACAATCCAATTCCGCTAATACACCGACGACGTTTTATGCGTTTAGCATTTACATGCTCTCAGCATATGTCAAATCCTGCGTTCCGCGGCATGCGACGGCGGCTATCACGAAGACGTGACCCCAAGCATTCATGGAGCAATATCCGGGATTGGCAGCAGCCTCGCATAGGACTACAGAGCGGCTGATCGCACTACAGCACCGCGCGTCGCATGTGAGGCGCCAGGCGCTGTAGCACCTTCAATCTGCTGCATAATTCCTTAAATCGATTCCGATTTTAAGGAATTATGCAGTGGGCGACAGCCTTCCCGAAGACAGACCCATCAAGGCAGATGCCTATGAATCGCATCGTTCCATTGATCCTCGCCGTCGCACTCTTCATGGAACAGATGGATTCCACCGTCATCGCGACAGCGCTGCCGGCCATCGCCAACGATCTCCATGTCGGGCCGATCACGCTGAAGCTGGCGCTGACCTCCTACATGGTGTCGCTCGCCGTGTTCATCCCGATCAGCGGCTGGATGGCGGATCGCTTCGGCGCGAAAAACATCTTCCGCATCGCAATCTGCGTCTTTGTCATCGGTTCCATCATGTGCGCCTTTTCGGGCGGCCTGCTCGAATTCGTCTTCGCCCGCTTCCTGCAGGGCGTCGGCGGGTCGATGATGACGCCGGTCGGGCGCCTCGTGCTGGTGCGCACCACGCAGAAAAGCGACCTGGTTTCCGCCATGGCACTGCTTTCGATTCCCGCGCTCGTCGGCCCGCTTGCCGGCCCGCCGCTTGGCGGCTTCATCACCACCTATGCCTCCTGGCACTGGATCTTCCTGATCAACGTGCCCGTCGGCGTCCTCGGCGTGATCTTGGCTTCAATCTTCCTGCCTGAGGTGAAAGCGACCAAGCCGCCGAAGCTCGATGTCATCGGCTTCCTTTTGACATCCTTCGCCGCATCCGGCGTCGTCTTCGGCATGTCCGTCATCAGCCTGCCGGCGCTGCCGCCTTATATCGGCATCTCCGCCATCGTCATCGGCTTTGTCTGCGGCGTTCTTTATGTCGGCCATGCCCGCCGCCACCCGGCACCGATCCTCGACCTGTCGCTGCTGAAGAATATCACCTTCCGCGCCTCGGTCACCGGCGGCACGCTGTTTCGCATCTGCATCGGCGCCATGCCCTTCCTGACACCCTTGATGCTGCAGCTCGGCTTCGGCCTCAATCCATTCCAATCCGGCCTAATCACTTTTGCCGGCGCGATCGGCGCGATTTCGACGAAGTTCATCGCACGCCGGGTCTTTACCGCTGTCGGCTTCAAGACGGCGCTGCTTTCGGCCGCTGCGATCACGACTATCACCACGATCTGCACCGGCTTTTTCCAGCCCTGGACGTCGCACCTCATCATCATCGGCATCTTGCTGATCGGCGGCTTCTCGCGCTCGTTCTTCTTCACCGGCGTCAATGCGCTTGCCTTTGCCGATATCAGCGACAGGCAGGCGAGCCAGGCAACATCGATGAGCTCCGTCATGCAGCAGATCAGCCTGGCGCTTGGCGTCGCCGTCGCCGCCATGATCCTGGAGGCCTCCACCTTCTTCAGCGGCACGCAACTGCAGGTGCGCGATTTCCATATCGCCTTCTTCTGCATCTCGGTGCTGACCGTGCTTGCAACCATCCCCTTCATCCGGATGGATCGCAGCGCCGGCGCCATGGTTTCCGGCCACAGGGCCGGCCTGAAGCGCGTCGCAACGCTGCAGCCGCAGGTGGAACAGACGGCCGCAAAGTGATGATGCGGCCCTTATCGTGCTTCAGCCAAGCGGCAGCGCAGCGAGGGTTTCGTCAGTTTAGCGATTGAGGATAGTCGGATCTAGCGATCGGCGACGGATTCCTCTTCTTCCCTCTCACCTTCCGGCTTGCGTCCCTTGAAGCCTTTCGCTAGCAGGAACATTTCCACCGACTCGGCTCTGGATGCGCCGGGCTTCACATGGATGACCTGACGGAAATTCTGCTTGAGGAAAGTCAGCAGATCGCGCTCCGTGCCGCCCTGGAAGGTCTTGGCAAGGAAATGTCCGCCTTCGGCCAGCACCTCGACGGCGAAATGCGCCGCCACTTCGCAGAGATGCATGGTCCGCAGATGGTCGGTGCGGTGATGGCCCGTCGTCGGCGCCGCCATATCGGATATCACGAGATCCGGCGTGCCGCCGACGGCATCGATCAGCCTTTGCGGCGCCGTCGAATCAAGGAAATCGAGCTGCAGGATGCTGACGCCGGGGATCGGCGCCATCTCAAGAAAATCAATGGCGGCGACGCGGATATCCTCTTCGGTCGATGCGGTCACCTTGGCCGCGATCTGCGACCAGCTGCCGGGTGCCGCACCCAGGTCGATGATGCGGCGCGCACCTTTCAGGATCTGATGCTTCTCGTCGATCTCCAGCAGCTTGAAAGCGGCGCGGGCGCGATAGCCTTCAAGCTGGGCGCGCTGCACATAGGGATCGTTGATATGGCGCTGCAGCCATTGCCGCGAGGAGGCCTTCAGTTTCTTCTTCTTGACGCGCTGGCCGAGCTTGCGGCCCGTCCGGTTGCCGGCGATAGTTGGCTTGGTCACGTCTGCGGCCCCTTCATATCCCTCGGTCGATGACCTCGGCGCGAGCGGCCTCGCCGCCACACGCCGTCGTCTGCCATCATGTCGGTCAGCAGTCCCTCGCGCAGGCCGCGGTCGGCAACGCGCATGCGCGGGCTCGGCCAGCGGCGGCGGATCGCCTCCAGAATGGCACAGCCGGCGAGGACCAGATCGGCGCGATCCGGCCCGATGCAGGGATTGGCGGCGCGGCCGGCAAAATCCCAGGACAAGAGCTTCGCCTGCATCGCGCTCACTTCGTCATCCGAAAGCCAGACGCCGTCGACCCGGCGACGATCGTAGCGCGGCAGATCGAGATGAACGCCGGCAAGCGTCGTCACCGTGCCGGAAGTCCCGATCAGATGGAAGTCGCCGCTGTCGCGTGCGGCACCCTGCACCGGCGGACAATCGAAACGCTCGAGCATACGCTGGACTTCGCACACCATCGTCTCGAACAGCTCCGGCGTCACGTCGCGTCCACCATGTCGCTCGGAGAGCGTCACGACGCCGACGGGCAGCGAAGTCCAATGAGTGATGTGATTGGCAAGCCGGCTGGAGCGATTCTCGCCGATGCGGATGACGGCAATCTCGGAAGAGCCGCCGCCGATATCGAACAGCACGACGGAGCGCGCCTCGGGTCCCACAAGCGACGAGCAGCCCGAGACGGCAAGCCGCGCCTCGGTCTCGCGGTCGATGATTTCGAGCTGCAATCCGGTCTCTTCGGTCACGCGCGCAAGGAATGCCTCGCCATTGTCAGCAGCGCGGCAGGCTTCGGTCGCGATCAACCTCATGCGGCGGATTTCGCGGGCCTTCAGCTTGGCCGCGCAGATGCGCAGCGCCTCCACAGCCCGATCCATGGCATCGCTCGAAAGGCGTCCGCTGGCGCCGAGCCCTTCCCCGAGGCGCACGATTCGGGAGAACGCGTCGACCACCCGGAACTGCCCCGGACGGGTCGGCTGCGCGATCAGCAGGCGGCAATTGTTGGTGCCGAGATCGAGGGCGGCATAGAGATCGAGCGGCCGGGAATCAGCCTCGGTAAAATGATGCTGCCCCTGGCCTTCGCGCCGCGGCGGCGATTGCCGGCTCTGGCGATGATCGTCATGGGCCGGAGCGTGGGCGTTTGCCGGCATGTTCGCGGGAGCGACGATCTGCGCCGTCTTCTCATGCGCCAATGGCCGGCCCTGCAGGCCGCGCTTGCTGCGGTGCTTGCGGCGATTCTTGCCGCTCTTGTGCGATGAGGGATGGCCGTGATCCGCTGCCGCACGGTGTTCCGGCGCGGATGAAAACTGCTGTTGTGTTTGGGAAGCGGATTGCGCGCCACCATGGGCTGCGCCGCGCGCACGGCGCCGACGCTTGCGTTTTCTGGCCGGCGAGCCGGCGTCATCCTCTGCTGGGCGTTGCGCCGCCTGGCTGGACTTGCCTGCCTGGCTGGCTTTCGCAGAATGAGCGTTCGGGCGGCCATGGCTGCGCTTACGCTTCGCACGCCGGGAGGATTTACCCTTCCTGCGCTCTGCTACCGACGCCCCGTCTGCCTGCGGCGCTAGGCCGCTGTCGGGGTCACTCACGTATCTTTTCCACCGCGCCGCGCAAGGCCCTAGGGCATGCTGCAGGCGCTCGTTCGATTTTCGTTGGGCAGAGAATACCAGCAGGATGGGTTTTCGCCAAATTCTTTTTGAATCGCGCCAATTTAGCCGCGCGCGGAACAGCTCTCAGGCGACCAGGTGTGCCCGGACATCAGCCGCAAGTTGCTGCATGCGATCGATCGGCGCATGGCCGATCAGCATGAAGGCATGGCTGGGGCTCGACCAGTAGACGACATTCATGCCCTTGCGATTTTCCATGTCCGGCGCGGCCGCACCCCTGGCGGATTGGACGATGCAAAGCGCCATGGGGCCGCTTTCCGGATCGAGATAGGCGATTTGGGCCAGCGGCTTGCTGTCGTAATTCAGGATTTGGGCGCGCTTGAATTCGACGCCCGGCATCGCCACGGCTTCCGGCGCCAAAGACAAGCCCAGCTTGGCACCGACCTCATTCAATTGCGCGACCTGTTGCATACGGTCGCCGGCCGGGGCGCTGAGCGTATCCGCCGTATAGAGCGAAAGATATTCCGCGACCACGGCACGCCACTCGGTCTCTTCATCCGGCTTCGAAAGCCGATGGCCAAGGCCGATCACGGCGCGGTCGACGGCAATGGCGGCGACGAAGCTCGCGGCAACCGCGGCCAGGAAACCACGGCGACCGATGCCGGAAGCCCGCGCCTTGCTCTCCTTTGCTGGAGGAATAGCCGCAAGCATGGCCTCCAGCTTCGCAGCCGGTGCCTCGGCAAGCATTGGCTCGAACGCTGCCCTGAAGGGCAGCGTGCTGCGGGACAGGAAGTCGAAACGCTCGGCAACACGCTCGTCGTCGGCGATCAATCGTTCGATCCGCTCGCGCTCGGCGGCATCCAGCTCGCCATCGATGAAGGCGGTGAGCTGCTCGTCCGAGGGCATCTGTCCTTTATCCAATTCACTCATTTCCATTCCCCAGTCGCCCACCTCCGGAAGATTTTCCGTCAGCCACCATCCCCATGCCATCAGCGAGTTTTGCCCGCGCCGCCGCCAGCCGGCTCATGACCGTTCCGATCGGCACCTCCAGAATCTCGGCCACTTCACGATAGGAAAGCCCCTCGACATAGGCGAGAAATACCGCGGTGCGCTGCGCCTCCGGCAATGCCTGCACGCGCTGCAATACCTGCCCAGCCAAAATATGCGTTTCGGTTTCCTGCGCGCCGTCGAAAACCAACGTTTCGTCGGCATCGACGAAGCCTTGCCCCATTCGCACACGGCGCGAGCGGACCTCGTTCAGCCATATCGAATGGAGGATGGCGAACAGCCAGCGATCGAGCCGTGTGCCCGATGTGAACTGAGCGGCCCGCTCCAGAGCCCTGACGCAGGTCGCCTGAACGAGATCGTCGGCCACGTCCCGCTGACGCGACAGCACTACGCCATAGCGCCATAGCCGCGTCAAATGCTGGGACAGGCCCGTCCTGATATCCTCTTCGCTCGCTATGACATCCTCCGCCGCATTCGCATGTCCGGAAGCCGCCGACCTTTTCGGCGGCCTCGCAACTGTCGGACTATAAGCAGAAATTGCGCTACGAGCGACCGGCATCACTCCCATATTTCTCGCAAAGCTCCCTGCTTACCGTCTTCATCGTTGACCCAGGCCCGCCGTTACAGGCTGGACGGATTCAGGATCGCGGCATGAAGATCGCGATATTCCTCGCAGCTCGTATTGCCGCAGAGCGTCTTGATCGTGCTCAGTTGGTCCTTGGCGAGATCCATCTGGCCCTTGATGACGTAGGCTTCACCGAGATACTCGCGAACCAGCGTGTACTTCGGGTCCATGGCGACGGACTTCTGGTAGTAGGAAATGCCCTCGTCCGTGCGTCCGAGCTTACGGGTGGCATAGCCGCGATAGTTCAGCGCCTCGGCCGTATTCGGGTTCTTCATCGTGTCCAGAACCGCCAGGGCTTCTTCGTAGCGATGATCCTTCTTGGCCAGCGAATAGGCATAGTCGGCGCGGTTTTCATCGGTGACGTTGGCGCTCTGCTGCTTGACGCATTTCTTCGCCTTCTGATCGTAGATCTCACCCTTCTTGCAGGTCGGCGTCGTGCTGGAATCGTCGCCGGCCGCAAAAACCGGAACGGCGAAAGCGCCGAGGGTCAGGCCTGCACCGAGGGCGATGGAAGCCAGGCGAAATGCTTTGGTCGTCATGAACTGTCTCCTTGGCAAAATGAACGTTGCGAGGAGAGAACACACCGTCCGGACATTTTATTCGGAGGGCGCGCGAATTTTTTTCTGATCATCCCTGGGGCCGAGCGCCGTCACTCTTTCGTGACTGTTCCGGCATCGAATAGACCGTCGCCATTGCGTGTTTCCACCACATGCCCCTCAAGGGCACAGGAGAAACCCGTGACCGATAGCATCAAACTTCTAAGCCTCGCCGTAGCAACACCCGACAACATCATCCCTCAAACGGAAGCCGCCGAGACGGCGAGCCGTCTGTTCTCGGATCGCTTTCAGGATTTCAAATATCTCGCCCGCGTGTTTGAGAGCACCGGCATTCGCCAGCGCCATCTGGCGCGGCCGCTTTCCTGGTTCGAACAGCCGCATGGCTGGCAGGACCGCATGGCCGCCTATGCGGAGGTGGCCTCCGAACTTTTCCGCCGGACAGCGACTGCGGCGCTGCAACGCGCCGGCCTTGAAGCCAGGGAGGTCGACTGCGTCGTCACGGCCTCGTCCACCGGGCTTGCAACGCCGAGCCTTGAGGCTCGGCTCGCCGGCGAGATGGGCTTCCGCGGCGATATCGAACGCGTGCCGATCTTCGGGCTCGGTTGCGCAGCCGGCGTATCCGGCCTTGCCGTCGCGACGAAGATGGCAAGAAGTCGGCCGGGCGCCGTCGTGCTCTTCATCGCGATCGAACTCTGCTCGCTCGCCTTCCGCCTGGACGAGCTGACGCGGCCCAACATCATTGCCACGGCGCTGTTCGGCGATGGAGCGGCGGCCTGCGTGCTGCGGGCCGGCGAAAGCGGCATCGCGGAGATCGAATCGACGGGCGAACATCTCTTTCCCGACAGCCTCGGCATCATGGGCTGGAAGATCGACGATACCGGCTTCGGCATCGTGCTGGAGCAATCGCTGCCGGTCTTTGCCGAAACACATCTGAGGGGTGCGGTTGCCGGCATTCTGGAGCGATCGCGGCTTTTGATCTCGGATATCGACCGCTTCATCTGCCATCCCGGCGGAGCCAAGGTGCTGATAGCGCTCGAAAAGGCGCTCGGCCTCCAAGAGGGATCGCTCGATATCGAGCGCGAGGTGATCGGCGACTATGGCAATATGTCCTCCCCCACCGTGCTCTTCGTGCTGGAGCGCATGATCGCGGCCGGACTTCCGTCCCGCTCGGCATTGCTCGCCATGGGTCCCGGCTTCTCGGCAAGCTGCATCACCTTGAAGAGGGCCGCCTGATGCTGTGGCTATCGATCGCGCTTCTGACCTTCGTGACGCTGCAGCGTCTGGCGGAACTCATCTATGCAAGGCACAATACCGCCGCCCTGCTTGCCCGCGGCGCCAGGGAATATGCCTCGGAACACTATCCCTTCATGGTGGCGCTGCATGCGGCCTGGCTGATCGGGCTTTGGTTGTTCGCCATCGGCCGGCCAATCGATCCCGGCTGGTTCCTGCTCTTCATGCTGTTGCAGGGACTGCGTATCTGGGTGCTGGCGACGTTGAAGGGACGATGGACGACGCGCATCATCATATTGCCGGGCGCCGCTCTCGTGACCAGCGGACCCTATCGCTTCCTCAGCCATCCGAACTATGCGATCGTCATCGGCGAGATCGCAGTACTGCCCCTCGCCTTCGGTTTGCCTGTCTTTGCCGCAATCTTTTCGCTGCTGAACGGCATCATTCTCGCCATCCGCATCCGCGCCGAAAACGCCTGCCTGAAACAGAGTGCGGCCTGACCCGCATTTTTCAATTGCGCCGCTGAAATTTGGCAGGCATTTTCGATGCTTAGATCGCGCGCCGGGCACTGGCATTCACTGCCTTTGAAGGTCGCGCGGCAATGCAATAGGCATGCGGATAGCAGGATAAGATGACAAAGGACGCAATCGTTCTCGGTGCGGGCATCGTCGGTGTTTCGACGGCAATCCATCTGCAGCGGCGGGGACGGCAAGTCGTCCTCGTCGACCGCCAGCCGCCGGGCCAGGGAACATCCTTCGGCAATGCCGGCCTCATCCAGCGCGAGGGCGTGGTGCCCTACGGCTTTCCGCAGCAATTCGGCCTGCTGCTGCGCTATGCTTTCAACAATCGCATCGACGCCCATTATCATCTGCGCGCCCTGCCGGCGCAGATCGCCTTCCTCGCCCGCTATTGGTGGAATTCCAATACGAAACGCCATGAGATGATTTCGCGCGCCTACGCGCCGCTGATCGAACATTCCGTCAGCGAGCATAACGATCTCATCGAAGCCTCGCATGCAGAGGAGCTCATTCGCAAGAACGGCTGGGTGGAACTGTTCCGTTCGAACGAGAAGCGTGACGCGGAATTTGCCGAGGCCGAGCGCCTAAACCGCGAATTCGGGATCGGCTACGACGCTTTGAGCGGTCCGGAGGTCGCAGCAGCGGAGCCGCATCTGAGGGGCAGCTTTGCCGGCGCCCTGCGCTGGCGCGATCCCTGGTCAGTGCTCGACCCGCACGGGCTGACAGCAGCCTATCGGCGATATTTCGAAAGCATTGGCGGCCGCGTGACGACCGGGGATGCCGTCTCGCTCGGAATGGCCGGCTCAGGCTGGCGAATGGTGACGGCGGAAGGATCGATCGAGGCGGAGGATGTCGTCGTCGCACTCGGCCCGTGGGCCGATATCGTGACGAAACGCTTCGGCTATGCCTTCCCGCTCGGCGTCAAGCGCGGCTACCACATGCATTACGCCACCGAGGGCAACGCCGTCCTCAACAACTGGACACTCGATGCCGAGCGCGGCTATCTGCTGGCGCCGATGAGCCGCGGCATCCGGTTGACAACCGGTGCCGAATTCGCCCTGCGCGATGCACCCAAGACACCGGTCCAGCTCGATCGCGCCGAGGCCGTCGCGCGTGCCACCTTCCCGCTTGGCGAACGACTGGACCCGGAACCCTGGATGGGCGCCCGCCCCTGTACGCCCGACATGATGCCGATTATCGGCAAGGCCCCGCGCCACAATGGTCTGTGGTTCGCCTTCGGCCACGCGCATCACGGACTAACGCTCGGGCCGGTGACGGGCCGCGTGCTCGCCGAACTCATCACCGGCGAGAAGCCCTTCATCGATATTTCCGCCTATGCGCCGGACCGATTTGCCCCTTGAGCCTTTGGCTTAGAGGATTGTCCGGAGGCTTTTGACGGAAGCTTCGACAATGCCTTCGATCGTATCGTCGATATCGACAGTCACGACACCGGCTTCGCCGGTCGGCACTTCCAGCGTCTGCAGCTGGCTTTCGAGCAATGACGTCGGCATGAAATGCCCCTTGCGCTCGCCCATGCGCTTCGTCAGCAGCTCCTTCGAGCCTGCGAGATAGATGAAATAGAGATGGCCGCCGGCAGACGCCCGCAGGCGTTCGCGATAGACGCGCTTCAGCGCCGAGCAGGTAACGACAACGCCTTCGCCTTTCGCAAGGCTTGCCGATATTTCCTGGCCGATCTTTTCCAGCCAGGGCCAGCGATCCTCATCGGTCAGCGGAATGCCCTTGCTCATCTTCTCGACATTGGCGGCCGGATGCAGCGTATCGCCTTCGATGAAATGGATGCCAAGCTTGGCCGCGACACCCTCGCCGATCGAGGATTTGCCGCTGCCGCTGACACCCATGACGATGATGGCAAGGGGAATGTCTTGATTATCGCGCATAAGGCCTGTCCGGAATGATTGACTTGAACCGGGCACGACCGGTCTCGCCAGCCGTGCCCGACTCACAACTTGGATCAATCCAGCGGAAAGAAACAGGAAAATTTATGCGTTCCCTCGCCCGCCAGTTCCGGTTCGACCTGCCGGCATTTGTCCTGGGCACGCCAGCAACGCGGGTTGAAGTGGCATCCCTTCGGCGGATTGAGCGGCGACGGCAGCTCGCCCTGCAGGCGGATGCGGTTCTTCTCGCGCTCCGGATCGGCGATCGGCGTCGCCGACAGAAGGGCTGCGGTGTAGGGATGGCGCGGCCTGTTGAAGACTTCTTCCGCCGTGCCGGTTTCGACCGGGCGGCCGAGATACATCACCATCACGTCGTCGGCGATATGGCGCACGACGGAGAGGCCATGCGAGATGAAGAGATAGGCAAGCCCCATCTCCTTCTGCAGGTCCATCAAAAGGTTCAGAACCTGCGCCTGGATCGACAGATCGAGCGCTGAGACCGGTTCGTCGAGCACAAGCACCTTCGGCCGCAGCATGAGGGCGCGTGCAATGGCGATACGCTGGCGCTGGCCGCCGGAGAACATATGCGGGTAGCGATCGTAGTGCTCGGGCCGAAGGCCGACGCGCGCCATCATTTCCTCCGCCTTGCGGCGGCGGGTGGCGGCATCGTCGTCGGTGTTGATCTTCAGTGGCTCCTCCAGGATGGAGCCGACCTTCTGGCGCGGATTGAGCGAGCCATAAGGGTTCTGGAATACGATCTGCACGGCACTGCGCAGGCTACGGTCGCCGAGCTTGGCGGGCTTGCCGTCGATCAGCAGCTCACCAGCCGTCGGATTTTCGATCATCGTCACCAGCCGGGCAAGCGTCGACTTGCCGCAGCCGGATTCGCCCACGACCGCAAGCGTGCGCCCCGACTGCAGGCTGAAGCTGACGCCGTTCAATGCCTTGACGGTCGCCTCCGGTTTGAAGCTGCCGCGCTTGACGGTGTAGAACCGGGCGAGATCGCGCCCTTCGAGAACAGCGCCGGTCATGCGGCACCTCCTGCTTTTTGCGTGGGGGCAATGCCGGGATGGCCGAGCGGCTTGCCATGTTCCAGCGGATAGTTGCAAAGGGTCAGGCCGAGTTCGGCGCCCTGACGCTTGACGCCCTTGTCGCATTCCGGCGTTGCGAAGGAGCAACGGGGCGCAAAGAGACAGCCTCTGGGACGATCATGCTGGCCAGGAACCACACCGGCAATCGACGGCAGGCGCTCGCCGACTTCGGCACGCTCCGGCAGAGCCGATAGAAGGGCTGCCGTATAGGGATGATGCGGATCGCGGAACAGCTCCTTGACGGGCTGCTCCTCGACCTTTTGGCCGGCATACTGCACCTGCACGCGCTCTGCCGTTTCGGCAACGACGCCCATGTCATGGGTGATGAGCACGAGCGCCATGCCCTGCTCCCGCTGCAGGCGCACGAGCAAATCGAGGATCTGCGCCTGGATCGTCACGTCAAGCGCGGTCGTGGGCTCATCGGCGATCAAAAGCTTCGGATTGCAGGCAAGCGCCATGGCGATCATGACGCGCTGGCTCATGCCGCCGGACATCTGATGCGGGAAGTTCGACAGCCGATCCTCGGGCGCGGGAATGCCGACCAGATTCAGAAGCTCGATCGCGCGCTCGCGACGCGCCTTGCGGTCGAGCCCCATGTGGATGCGCAAGGTCTCGCCGAGTTGGAAGCCGACCGTGAAGCACGGATTGAGGCTCGACATGGGCTCCTGGAAGATCATCGCCATGTCCTTGCCGATGATCTTGCGGCGCTGGCGCGAGGAGATGCCGCGCAGATCCTTGCCATCGAACATCATGCGGTCGGCGGTGATCTTCGCCGTCCAGGGCAGAAGCCCCATCATGGCGAGCATGGAGACCGACTTCCCGGAACCGGATTCACCGACGATCGACAGGATTTCTCCCTTGTCGCAGGTGAGCGAAACGCCATCGACCGCCCGGAACAGGCCGGACGATGTCTGGAATTCAACGGAGAGGTTTTCAATATCGAGGAGTGCCATTACGACCTCTTCAGCTTCGGGTCGAACGCATCGCGCAGGCCGTCGCCCATCAGATTGATGGCGAGCACCGTGATCAGGATGCAGAGACCGGGGAAAGTAACGAGCCAAGGGTTGCTCTGGAAGAATTCACGCGAATCCGCGAGCATCGTGCCCCATTCCGGCGTCGGCGGCTGCGCGCCCTGGCCTAGGAAGCCGAGGGCTGCGGCATCGAGAATGGCGGCCGAGAAGGCGAGCGTCGCCTGCACGATCAGGGGACCAAGGCAATTCGGCAGGATCGTCTTGAACATCAGCCGCAGCGGACCGGCGCCGGCAACACGTGAAGCGATGACATATTCCTTGTCGCGCTCGGACATGACGGATGCCCGCGTGAGACGAACGAAATGTGGCTGGTTGACGATGGAGATCGCAATCATCGCATTGGTCAGGCCTGGGCCGAGGATTGCCACCAGCACCAGGGCAAGCAGCAATGACGGGATGGCAAGAATGATGTCCATGATACGCATGATGATCGTATCGGTGCGGCCACGAACATAGCCGGCGACAAGGCCGATCAGGATGCCGGCGATGGCCGAAAGTGAAGCGACGACCAAGCCGATGAACAGCGAGAACCGCGTGCCGTAGATGAGGCGCGACAGAAGATCGCGACCATTGGCATCGGTGCCGAGCAGGAAGCTGCTGTTGCTGCCTTCCGCCCAGGCTGGCGGCAGGCGCTGCATGTCGCTGCCGTAAGCGGCATCGGGATTGTGAGGCGCCACGAGGCCGGCAAAGATTGCCAGAAACAGGACGAAGAGGAAGATCGCGAGGCCGATGACGGCGCCCTTGTTGCGAGAGAAGTAATACCAGAACTCCGCAAGAGCGGAAGGACGGTCGGATTTGACACTAACCGTTTTGACGCTAACCGTGCTCATGGGGCCGCTCCTAGTGACGAATGCGTGGATTGACGAAGCCGTAGAGCAGGTCGACAGCAAGATTGACGAGCATGACGATGCCGGCGATCAGCAACAGGCCACCCTGCACGACCGGATAGTCGCGCTTGAAGACGGCGTCGATCATCCATTTGCCGATGCCCGGCCAGGAGAAGATGCTTTCCGTGAGGATAGCGCCGCCGAGCAGCACGCCGACCTGCAGGCCGATCGTGGTGACGACGGGGATCATCGCATTGCGCAACGCATGTACTGAAACGACGCGCAGCGGCGACAGACCCTTGGAACGGGCCGTGCGCACATAATCCTCGCCCAGCACCTCCAGCATGGCGGAGCGCGTCTGGCGCGCGATGACGGCGAGCGGAATGGTGCCGAGCACGATGGTCGGCAGGATCAGCGAATTCAAAGCGGACCAGAAGGCGCCCTTCTGACCGGACAGAAGGCTGTCGATCAGCATGAAGCCGGTAATCGGCTTGAAGAAATAGATGAGGCCGATGCGGCCGGAAACCGGTGTCCAATGCAGATAGCCGTTGAAGACGATGATCAGCAGCAGGCCCCACCAGAAGATCGGCATGGAATAGCCGACAAGAGCCACGCCCATGACGCTTTGATCGAACCATGTGCCGCGTTTGACGGCGGCGAAGACGCCGGCCGGAATGCCAAGACAGATCGCGAGGATCATGGCGCAGATCGACAGTTCGAGCGTTGCCGGGAAGAAGGTCAGGAAGTCGGTCAGTACGTCGCGCTTGGTGGTGATCGAGGTACCGAGGTCGCCATGCAGGGCGTTCCAGATATATCGGCCGTACTGAACGATCATCGGCTGGTCGTAGCCGAGATCGTGGGATATCTGCGCATGGCGTTCCGGCGACATAACGCGTTCGCCCGACAGCAGCATGACAGGATCGCCGGGAAGCAGGCGGATGAAGGAGAAGGCGACGATCGATACGCCGAGGAATGTCGGGATCAGCACCGCTAGCCGGCTGAGAAGAAATCGCAACATGGCAGATGTCCAAATTTTTCCGGCGGTCAGACAGGGTGTCTGACCGCCGGGTCGCCCGGTCTTAGCCGGGCATTCTCACAGATTTTTCGTTATTCGGCGATATCGACGCCGTCGAAGCGATGAACGCCGACCGGATCCTGGAAGTAGCCGGAGACATTCTTCGTCATCGGGATGAACTCTTCCGAATGGTCGATGGTCATCCAGGGAGCTTCGCGCTTGAAGACGACCTGAGCCTGTTCGTAGAGCTTGGTGCGCTCCTTCACGTCGGCGGTCTGCTTGGCCTTCTTCACGAGATCGTCGAATTCCTTGTTGCACCACTGCGCGCGGTTGTTGCCGCCGACAGCATCGCAGCCGAGCAGCGTGTCAAGGAAGTTGTCCGGATCGCCATTGTCACCGGTCCAGCCGAGGATGGCCGCGCCATCGCGGTCCTTGGCGGAGGAGAGCTTCAGGTACTGAGCCCAGTCATAGGTGACGATCTCGACCTTGACGCCGATCTTGGCGAGGTCTGCCTGCATGAGTTCGGCGGCACGGCGCGCGTTCAGCATGTACGGACGCGAAACCGGCATTGCCCAGATCTTCATGCTGAGATCCTTGACGCCAGCCTTTTCAAGCAGCTTCTTGGCTTCTTCCGGATTGTAGGCGTCGTCCTTCACGTCCTTGTTGTAGGACCACATGGTCGGCGGGATCGGGTTGGTCGCAACCTTGCCGGAGCCCTGGAAGACGGCGTCGACGATGGCCTGCTTGTTGACGGCCATGTTGATCGCCTTGCGAACTTCGACCTTGTCGAACGGCGCAACGAGCGTGTTGTAGGCGAGGTAGGAAACGTTCAGGCCGGCCTGTTCGAGAACCTTGAGGTTCTTGTCAGCCTTCAGGTCCTTGATGTCGGCTGCGTTCGGGTAAGGCATGAGGTTACATTCGCCGGACTTCAGCTTCTGCGCGCGGACGGATGCATCCGGCGTGATCGCGAAGACGAGATCGTCGATCTTTTCCTTGCCCTTGAAGTAGGTCTCGTTTGCCTTGTAGCGGATGACGGCATCCGGCTGGTAGGCGACGAAGGTGAACGCGCCGGTGCCGAGCGGCTGCTGGTTCATCTGCTCCATCTTCTTGTCGGCCTGCAGCTTGTCTGCATATTCCTTCGACAGGATCGAGGCGAAGTCCATGGCGAGGTCGGCAAGGAACGGCGCTTCCGGACGGTTCAGGACGAACTTGACGGTGAGGTCATCGACCTTGTCGATCGACTTGATGAGCTTCGGGAAGCCCATGCCGTCGGCATATTCATAGGAACCGCCGGCAACATACTTGGCCCACGGATTGTCCGTACCGAGCTGACGGCCGATCGAGAAAATGACGTCGTCGGCATTGAGATCACGCGTCGGGGTGAAGAAATCGGTCGTCTGGAACTTCACGCCCTTGCGAAGCTTGAAGGTGTATTCCTTGCCGTCGGGGGAAACGGTCCAGCTTTCGGCGAGGCCGGGTTCGATCTCGGTGCTGCCGTGCTTGAATTCGACGAGACGGCTATAAACCGCACGCGAGGAAGCATCAAATGTGGTGCCGGCGGTATAGATGCCGGGATCGAAACCTTCCGGCGAACCTTCCGAGCAATAGACAAGCGTTTTCGACCAGGCGGACGTCGCCATGACAGAAGTCAAGGCTGTCACTGCCAGCAGGACAGAAATCTTTTTCATGATATCGTTTCCCAGGTTTGTTATTCTTCTGAAGCCGTGGACACCACCAGAGGTTCCCATCCGGATCGCGCCGATGGAACTTTATTTTAAGTTTGAAAGCAACAAGCGCCGCCTAAAATTTTTCCAATTTGCAGAGTTTGGAAATTTTTGGACGAAAATGCCTTTGAATTGGTAATATTCTGGCAAAATTTTGCACGGTTTTAGCATATTCAGAATGATTTGATGTTTTCCGTCCGCACTTCGCTAACCGTTTATTGCCCGTATAGGAGGCAATATAAACGAAAATCCGCAGCTACCGGCGGCAGCTGCGGACAAAATCAATCGAACTCGGACGAGTGATCAGGCAGCCGGCGCCGAGATCGCAGGCTTCTTGGCGATCGCCTTGTGATCCGCATCGGTCAGGCCGAGAAGGAAGTTGATCTGCGGCCGGGCCTTGACCAGATCATCGATGGAATATTCGGTCAAAACATCGAAGAAGGCGTTCAGCGCCTTGCGCAGTGCGGAATTGAGACCGCAGCTATCGACCAGCGGACATTCCACCACGCCATCTTCGAAACATTCCGCCATGGCGAAACTGTCTTCGGTAACGCGAACCACGTCGAAAAGGCTGATATCGGTCGCGGGCTTGCCAAGACGCACGCCACCATTGCGGCCACGCACGGTTTCGACAAGACCCGCCTTCGTCAGCGGCTGCAGGATCTTGAAGAGAAACAGCTCGGACACGCTATAGGCCCTGGCAATCTCCGGGATGCGGCTCAGATGGCCTTCATTGGCGGCACAATACATCAGCATGCGCACCGCGTAATTGGTCTGTTTCGTCAAACGCATGCCGATCTCCTGGAATCAAGGCTGCTTAGGGGCTGGACCCGTATATAGTGGCTTTCTTAGTTTTGAACAATTCCAAAATATGAAATTCATATTCACGTTATTCGAAACCTGAGCTCCTCACCCGTTCGGCTTCGCCCCCTTCTCCTTCAGCTCCCTGGCGTAATCAAGGATTGCCTGCTTGCGCTCGGGTGTCCCCGGATGGGTTGAGAGCATGCTGGTGTTGCCATGATCGCCAAGTTTCGTTTCGAGGATATCGAAGAAGCGTGAGAGGGCCGTCGGATCCATGCCCGCCGCCTGCATCAGCTCCACAGAGCGGCGATCGGCCTGAGCCTCGGCCTCGCGAGAATAGGAAAGCGCAAGCAGGCCGCCCCCTTGGGTCAATAGATCCTGAATGCCGGAGCCTACGTCGCCGGCTATCAACAGCACGAGACCTGCAACACCCGCCGCGCGGTAAAGCTGGCGCAGGCTGTGCTTATATTCGACGTGACCGATCTCATGGCCGAGTACGGCAGTCATCACTTCCTTGTCGCCGCCGGCGAGTTCGACCAGTTGATCGGTCAGAACGAGGTTTCCGTCCGGCAGCGCGAAGGCGTTCGGACCGATGAGGCCGCCATCGCGGAAATTCAGATGGTAGCGGCTGGCACCACCTTCCGCGTTTGCGGCTATCGTGGCGAAATCATCGCGAATTTCCGTCTGCTGTGCCGCCGGCAGCTTGCTGGGGCCGAAGGTCACCTGGTCCAATGTCTTCAGCGTCCCTGCCGACATCATCTCCGGCATCACGGGCGGCGTCATCAGCACCGCAACCTCCACCAGGACCGGCAGGGCATAGCGATAAATGACCGAAGCAAGGATGATCGTCGCAAAAGCAAAGGCGACCAGCCGCGGCCGAACGCTCTCAAGCCCATGAATGAAACCACTGCGTCCCTCGCCTCGGCTCCACAGGTAAGCATCGACGGCATCATTATCACGGGTTTCAAAAACCGATTCATTCCCGAACGTGATGCGACGCGGAATGGAGCCGACACGCTGGCTCACTTCGATATCCGACCGGATACCCCAGGCAAGCCGCTTATCTTCCGTATCCTCTTCAGATGAGATCACAATGAGCGACCCGCCGATATCCATCAGCCGGGACGGAACCTCCCGGCTGGAATGCGGCGGATGCCAAACGCCCGTCGCGATCGTCTTCGGATCAGAAGCCAAAGTCGAATCCATCAACATCGAGATATTCCGCGCTGATCGCGCTTCCGGTCGAGCGGATCTGGTCGAACACGACGCCGATTTCGCCATCGACACTGATCGCTGTGTGCTCCGCCAAGAAGCGCTGCATCTGCACCGCAGCCCATGGGCGCATCAAGCCCAGCGTTATAAGCGTCAGCACCGTATTGACAATCACGACCCAAATATATTGCCGGCGACCAAGATTGCTGCGGAGCTGATGGCGGCCATCAATCGTAGCCGCCGACCAGACGATGTTGCGGATCGACGCCCGATAGTAGAGGCCGGCAAATATATATGCGAGCAGGCCAGCGGCAGCTCCCACATGAGCCGAACTGAGGCCGGCACCGGCTGAATTTGCCACAAGGCCGTGGAGACCAATGGCGGCAACAAAGCCGAGCACTAAGCCTCCGCCGATGGCAATTGCGATCATGCCTCCGAAAGCCCTATAGAGCGCACCCAGTGGCGGCTCGGTCGAGAACGGTCGATCACCATAGCGCAGATTATCGAAGATATATTTGTAGAACCAGCGGCTTGCGATCGGAGACAATAGCCCGAGCGATATCACCGTTATAAGAGCGCCCAAAAAGATCGCCTTGAATGCACCGCCATAGGTCCCGACGAAATCGAAGCGCACATTGCGATAGCTCGTCACGCGCGCGTTGAAGCGAAGGCCACGCATGAGAAACCATGGAAATATCACCAGCATGACAGGCCAGATTGCCAAGACTGCCAACGGCGCCACATGTGAAAATATGTTCAGCACGATCAAAAGGCCGAAAACGATCAACCGTCCAATCAGTATCTGCTTGCCCCTGGCGTGATATTCGAAACTATGTCCCAGCAGGACCGTGTTCCCATAGAAATACCGGTTCCGGCGTACCTTCGCCCAGGCCGAATAAATACCCAGCGTAACAATCGTCAGCAGAATATTGACGATCCAGATGCCGAAATATTCGGAGGCGTTGCCCGTAAAGGAAGCCCTCTGGAAAAAGGGCCTTCCGTCCAACGGATAGCTTTGCTCAACAACTGCCATACAGTAGTCCCCACCCCACAAGAGGACGAGCGTTCCCCGGAAGCATGCCATATGAACACGATCAGCCCGGAGGTGTGTTGCGCCACACACAACTCGCCTTAACGTTGCACTTGAAAGCAGGAAATCGAGCGCCGATCAATGGAAAAATATCAGCCGGCGGCATTCGGCCCGCGAAAGAGCAACCAGCTCAGGCAGATGCAACCTGAATGACATGCCGACTTGGATGCTCAGGGCGTCGCAACCCAGACCGCCATTTCGCAGCCGCCCGGCTCGCGAAAATGGAATCGGCGGCCGCCTGGGAAATCAAAGGCGGGCCGGGTGATGACGCCACCGGCGAATTCGACGGCGCGCTGGGCCGCTTCCAGATCGGTGGCGCGCACGACGGGCAAGGGCGTGCCGGCGGCCTCCCCCGCGTCCCCGTCTATGCCGGCATCTATACCGGCCGCCTCGATGACATGATAGGTCGGCCCATAGCTGACAAAACTCCAATCGAAGGCTTCCTCGAAGAAGCGCCGGGTTTTCAGGCCGTCTTTCGATGGAAATTCGAGATAGTCGATCTGATAGGTCACAGGCACAGTGCGGCCCTCCAATTGTTCTCGTTTTGTTCTAGACCAAAACGATGACACAGACAAGATCACTCTATCGAAAACGGGTGCAACAAAAAACCGCCGCCCGAAACGTGCCGGGCGGCGGCCGATAATACCAATGGTGGCGATACTTACTTCATCGTCGGCATGACGAATTCGGCGCCATCCTTGATGCCGGACGGCCAGCGGGCGGTGATCGTCTTCGTGCGCGTCCAGAACTTGATCGAGTCCGTGCCGTGCTGGTTGAGATCGCCGAAGCTCGAGGCCTTCCAGCCGCCAAAGGAGTGATAGGCGAGCGGAACCGGGATCGGAACGTTGACGCCGATCATGCCTATGTTGATGCGCGAGGCGAAATCGCGGGCCGCATCACCGTCGCGGGTATAGATGGCGACGCCGTTGCCGTATTCGTGCTTCATCGGCAGGTCGAGCGCTTCTTCGTAATTCTTGGCGCGGACGACCGAGAGAACCGGTCCGAAGATCTCGGTCTTGTAGATGTCCATCTCGGGCTTGACATGGTCGAACAGCGTGCCGCCGACGAAATAGCCATCTTCATAGCCCTGCAGCTTGAAGCCGCGGCCGTCGACGACCAGCTTGGCGCCTTCTTCGACGCCGCGATCGATCAGGCCGTTGACGCGGTTATAGGCATCCTTGGTGACGAGCGGGCCCATGTCGGCCTTGTCATCGGTATAAGGGCCGATGCGCAGGGATTCGATCTTCGGCACCAGCTTCTCGACGAGACGGTTGGCCGTGTCTTCGCCGACCGGAACCGCAACCGATACCGCCATGCAGCGCTCGCCGGCCGAACCGTAGCCGGCGCCCATCAGGGCGTTGACGGCCTGGTCCATATCGGCGTCAGGCATGATGATCATGTGGTTCTTGGCGCCGCCGAAGCACTGGGCGCGCTTGCCGTTCATGGCGGCGGTGCCATAGACGTAGCGGGCGATCGGCGTGGAGCCGACGAAGGAAACGGCAGCGATATCCGGATCTGTCAGGATGGCGTCTACCGCGGCCTTGTCACCATTGACGACGTTGAGGATGCCTGCCGGCAGGCCGGCTTCGATCATCAGTTCGGCCAGGCGGAGCGGCACGGACGGATCGCGCTCGGACGGCTTCAGGATGAAGGCATTGCCGCAGGCGATCGCTGGCGCAAACATCCACATCGGGATCATCGCCGGGAAGTTGAACGGCGTGATGCCCGCGCCGACGCCGACCGGCTGGCGGATGGAGTACATGTCGATCGCCGGGCCGGCGCCTTCGGTAAACTCACCCTTCTGCAGATGCGGGATGCCGCAGACGAATTCGCAGACTTCCAGGCCGCGAACAATATCGCCCTTGGAATCTTCGACCGTCTTGCCGTGCTCCTTGGAAAGAAGCGTGGCGAGCTCATCCATGTTCTTGTTCAGCAGCTCGACGAATTTGAAGAAGACGCGTGCGCGGCGCTGCGGATTGGTAGCCGCCCATTTGGGCTGCGCGGCCTTGGCATTCTCAACCGCGGCGCGGATTTCCTCGACACTGGCGAGCGCGACGGTCGCCTGCATTTCGCCGGTTGCCGGGTTGCAGACCTTGCTGATGCGCCCGCTCGTGCCGGCGACATGCTTGCCGCCGATGAAATGACCGATCTCACGCATGGATGTGCCTCCTCGTTTTCTTCGATGCTGACAGGATCGCACTTCAATTTGCACAAATCAATGAGCTGATATAAGCAACCGTTGTGCAAAAATTAAAGCCCTCGATGTGCAAATTGGATATGTGAATGGATTGGGATGATGTCCGCATGTTTCTCGCCGTCGCGCGAACCGGGCAGATTCTGGCGGCTTCGAAACGGCTGGGTGTCAACCACGCGACCCTCTCCCGCCGTGTGACGACGCTGGAGGAGCGGCTGAAGACGCGGTTGCTGGTGCGGCGTACCAATGGCTGTGACCTGACGGCGGAAGGCGAGATTTTTCTGCACGCGGCGGAGCGCATGGAAACGGAGATGCTGCGCGCGCAGGCAAGCGTCGGCCATCTCGACAGCGCCATAACAGGGACGGTGCGGATCGGCGCGCCCGACGGTTTCGGCGTCTCATTTCTCGCGCCGCGTCTCGGGCGGCTGATCGCCCGGTATCCGGAGCTGCGTATCCAGCTCGTGCCCGTTCCCCGCTCCTTTTCGCTGTCGCAGCGCGAGGCCGATATCGCGATCACGCTGGAGCGCCCCGAGCAGGGCCGGCTGGTCTCGTCCAAGCTCACGGACTACACGCTCGGTCTCTACGCCTCGAAAGCCTATCTGGCCCAGGCGGGACTACCCGACAGCGTCGAGGCGCTGAAGCTGCATCCCCGCATCGGCTATGTCGAGGATCTGATCTTCACGGCGTCACTGAATTTCTCCGGCGAAATCATGCGCAGCTGGGATGCCTCCTTCGAGATCTCCACCGCCATCGGCCAGACGGAAGCGGTTCGCTCCGGCGCCGGCATCGGCATCCTGCACGATTATATCGCCAGGCAGTTTCCCGAGCTCAACCGTATCCTGCCCGATGTCTCCATCAAGCGGGCCTACTGGACGACCTATCATGAAAGTGCCCGCGACCTCGTGCGCGTGCGCACCGTCGTGGATTTCCTGCAGGAACTGGTGAGCGAAGAGCGGCGGATCTTCTTGTAACGCCCGCACGCGTTACGGCAGCAAGCTGTTCCACCAGCATGGAGGATGCGGCGGAGCCTCGGCTGCGGCATGCTTCGGCGGCTCTTTGTTCTCGTCGGGATTGGGAACGGGAATCTCGTCCGGCAGCCTGTCGGGCTCCGGCTCTTCGACCGGCGGCTCCGGCGTCCATCCGGGGCCGGGCATCGGCGGCTTTTCGGGGATCGGCTCGTTCGGCACCGACATCGGCCTGATCCTTTCGTCTCGTTGCTGATAAGGACAGAACGATGGGAGGCCGGCGGGGTTCCAAGATTAATGTCGTGATATCGGCAAGCGCATCGCCATCCACCAGCACACACCGGCATTATCCGAAATCGCCGGTGCTGGACAACGCGCTCTCAAAGCCTAGTATTTCAGACCTGAGCCAGGGAGCTACGATGATGAGCGACAAGAAGCAGCAGAAACTGAGCGAGAAGGAGCGCAAGGAACAGGACGATTACCTGGAGGAAGCGCTGGAGGAGACTTTTCCCGCGAGCGATCCGATATCGC
Source organism: Martinezella tropici (assembly GCF_003287875.1). Taxonomy (GTDB): domain Bacteria; phylum Pseudomonadota; class Alphaproteobacteria; order Rhizobiales; family Rhizobiaceae; genus Rhizobium; species Rhizobium tropici_C. The sequence goes on along the minus strand of NZ_QMKK01000052.1, from coordinate 70,095 downwards.
CCGGTCACGTCTCGAAGAAGCCTGAAGATAAGAAATAGGCTCTGTGGCTGACGGGTCAGCTGTACAAGATGAACAGAGGAGAGAATGGTACGGTTGAGTGGGGTCGAACCACTGACCTCAGGTGCCACAAACCTGCGCTCTAACCAACTGAGCTACAACCGCACATGCCCGCGTCGCCGCGAACGGGGGTGACATACGAGGACTTTAAAATTATTTCAAGTCCTATCTCCCCGCAATATAAAAAAGCTTTGCAGATATCCCAATGATGAAGCCCGGCGGAATACCGGGCAAGCCGGCTTATGCCGGAAATAAAAAGCCCCGCCCCAGGCTTGCACCTGGGAACGGGACGTTCGCGCCTTGGGAGGCTTATTGTCGGAAAATGATCAGGCCTTGAAGGAGGCCATTGCCTTTTCAGCGGCGTCCTTAGCGGGCTTTGCCAGCTTCTCGGCAACCTTCTTGGTGGTGTCCTGGATGGACTTGGCCTGCTCGACGGTGACTTCGGCCTGCTTGCGGATGAAGGCGGTCTGAAGTTCGAAGAGTTCGGCAACGGACTTGACGCGAAGCAGGGCTTCCATGTGAGCCAGCGAGCTTTCGGCATTGGTACGCAGAACGTCGATCGCCTTGAGGCCGATTTCCACGGAACCGGACTGCGCGGTCTGCACGGTTGCCTCAACCGTCTTGCCTGCTTCCTCGGTCGCAGCCTTCAGCTTCGCGAAGGCTTCCTTGGACTGGGCAGCGCCCTTTTCAGCGAAGTCGCGGAAGGTTTCCGAGAACTTGGACGGATCGAATGCCGCCGTTGAAAAAACGTCGTCTTTCTTTACAGTAGCCATGATTACGCTCCTAAAAGGGTCCTCTCTGAGGTGCCCGTCGTGAACTTGTGTGAGGCCTATATAATATAAAAAATTGTGCAGTGCAATATATTTTGTGCGGCGCACAAGGCGTTAACCTTTCCGGCCGAAAAATGGGCCCTTCGCTGGACCGAAAAGCGGCGCGCCGTTATTAATAAACCATTAAAGCAAGAGAGGCGATTACGCCCGCAAAACAGGTTGGAAAATGCCCGCAATTCAATATCCGTTCATTGACATTGCCGTGCATCCCCGCGTCCGGGAACGTTTCGCACGCGGCGAAGCCATGGTCATGTTCTCGACCGGCATGGACCGCGTGCTCTGGGCCAATGGTGCCGGCGCCAACCTCTTCGGCTATGACGTCATCTATGATTTTGTCGAACAAGGACCGAAGCCCGGCGACGTCTCGTTCCGTCAGATCGAGGCAACGGCGCGCGGCCTCGGTGCGGTCGGCGACCAGCGCACATTCCTGATCCGCATGGCCTCGGGCTTCCAGCGGGCTGTTGTCAATGCGGCCGTCGAGCTCATCCGCATCCAGGCCGGCGAAGAGGCGGTCCTGTTTTCTTCTCCGGTCTCATCGAAGCCGCTCGCATCGGCCGAATGCGCCAGGCGCATGATCGACGGGTTCGACGATCCCGATACCCACATGGCGGTCATCGGCCGCGACGGCGATATCATTGCCGCTTCCGCCGGCTTCGGCGCACTCGGCGTGACGCCGCAGACGGCACGGATGCTGACGACCATGGCTGGCGCCCAGCCCGACCGGCTGATCAAGCGGCCGATCTCGACCGGTCATGGCTATTTGCCTGCCGCGATCGGCAAGCTGTCGGAAATTCCAGCCTTGCATCTGCTATTTGTCGTCGAGGCCGCGATGGGCCGCCTCGATCCGGCGGAGGACCGCACCGAAAAGGCAGGCTCCACCGTATCTGCCGTGGTTGAACCGCAGACGGAAGGGGTACGCGAGGAGCTCGAGGCGGCGGCGGATGAGACTGCAAAGCCTGTCGAGGACGTGCCTTTCGGCGATGTCATCGAGGCCGTGGCCGATATCGAGGAACTGGACGAGCCGTCGGAATATCGCTCCGACGAGCAGCAAGAAGCGCCGCCGTATTCGGAAAGCACGGACAAGGATATGCATGCGCCGGTGCTGGCGAATGGCGCCGACGCGGCGGAGGACGAAGCCGCCCTTCATAACGGGACGCCGCAGGAACAGGCGGCAACCAGCGACGAAGAGCCGGCCAAGGATGCTCCGGCGGAAACGCGTGTTGAACAGCCTTCATCGGAAAGTTCGTCCGCCGAGAATCATCCTGTCGAAGGCTTTACCTTCCAGCGCAATGGGCGCGCCACACGTTTCGTGTGGAAGATCGATGCGGCTGGCCGGTTCAGCGAGGTTTCCCGCGAATTCGCCGACGCGGTCGGTCCCCATGCGGCCCAGATTGCGGGCGAGGCCTTCGCCGATGTCGCCCAGCGCTTCAATCTCGATCCGGACCGCAAGATTGCGGAATTGCTCGCGCGGCGCGATACATGGTCTGGCCGGACGATCTACTGGCCGGTAGAAGGCACGAGCCTGATGGTGCCGGTCGATCTGGCGGCGCTACCGACCTATACCCGCAGCCGCGAATTCGACGGTTTCCGCGGCTTCGGCGTCGTACGCTTGGCGGACGCGATCGACGATCCGATGAAACGCGGCATGGATCTCGGCCATCAGGATGACAAGGATGCGGCACGTGCCACCGATCCTTTAGCGGAAGTCGAGGTGGTTTCCGAGGAGCAACCGGCTTCCGCGCCCGAGGCTCCGGTCGCGACGGAAGAGGCGGAGAGCCTGGCGCAGGATACGGCGGAAGATGCTGCCGCCGAGCACCACGAACCGCCTGCCCTGCGGATTTCCGAAACTCCGAACCGGCGTGAATCGGACAAGGTGGTTCGCCTGCACGAGCGCCGGACCTTGACGCAGGCCGGCCTTTCGCTCAGCGAGCAGGCCGCCTTCCGGGAGATCGCGCGACAGCTGGAGCCCTTTGGCAAGCGCACGGAACCGCCTACGGAGCAGCCGCACGACGAACGGCACGAAGACGATGCCGATATCGCCCCGCAGCCGAATGCGGCCGACGAGATCCTGTCGGATATGGAGGAGCCGACTGAGGGAAGCGACCACGTCCAGGACGGGCAGACAACGGCTCCAGAGGCTGGGGAGGATGCATCCAATCCGCTCGAGAAGCTGGCCGAAACCACGGATGGCGACAGCCTTGGGACCGTCGACGGCGCTCAGGCCGAAAATCCGGCCGCTTCCGCCGAGCCGGAGGAGGATTTCGATCCGCTTGACGTCCTGAACACCGCCATTCCGCCGCGCGTGAAGATGCGCACGGGCCTGTCTTCCGAGATCGTCGATCAGTTGCCGCTCGCGATCCTTATCCATGCCGGCGATCGCCTGATCCACGGCAATCCGGAATTCCTGCGGCTGACCGGCTACGAGAACCTAGACGATCTCGAGCAGATCGGCGGGCTGGACGCGCTGCTGCAGCGCAACGACCTGGAAGGCAAGACCGAACAGCCCGGTACGATGATGGTCGTGCGCGCCGACGATGCACTGGTGCCGGTTACGGCACGCTTGCAGTCGATCCGCTGGGAAGATGGTACGGCATTGATGCTGGCGCTGATGCCAGTGGAAAGAAGCGAGCCGCCGGCACCGCCGCCGCAGTCCATTCCCGAAGAGGCACGCCACGAGCGCATCGTCGAGAAAGTCGCGAAGTTGCAGGTGGAGATCGAGGAGCTGCGCTCGACGCTGGAGACGGCAACGGACGGCGTGATCATTATCGGCCAGGAGGGCGAGATCCGCTCGATGAATCGGTCGGCAAGCGCCCTCTTCAATTATGACGATCAGGAAACGCGCGGCAAACCCTTCGTTATGCTGTTTGCCCATGAGAGCCAGAAGGCTGTGCTCGATTATCTCGGCGGTCTTTCGGGCCATGGCGTCGCCAGCGTACTCAATGACGGCCGCGAAGTGATCGGCCGCGAGGCCTCCGGCGGCTTCGTGCCGCTGTTCATGACCATGGGGCGCCTCAACTCCTCGAACGGCTACTGCGCCGTCATCCGCGACATCACGCAATGGAAGCGCACGGAAGAGGAACTGCGCAACGCCAAGCGTGCCGCCGAAACCGCCAATGCCCACAAGACGGATTTCCTGGCGCGCGTCAGCCATGAAATCCGCACGCCGCTCAATGCCATCATCGGCTTTTCCGACATGATGGCCGGCGAACGCTTCGGGCCGATCGGTCACTCGCGCTATATCGAATATGCGACCGATATCGGCCGTTCCGGCCGCCATGTGCTCGACATCGTCAACGATCTTCTCGATATCTCCAAGATCGAGGCGGGCGAGATGGACCTGGATTTCGCCTCCGTCGGCCTTAACGAGGCGATCACCGAAGCGGTGTCGCTCGTGCAGCCGCAAGCCAATAGCCAGCGCGTCATCATCCGCACGGCGTTGTCGCAATCGGTGCCGAATGTCGTTGCCGACCTGCGCTCGATCAAGCAGATCGCGCTCAACATCCTTTCCAACGCCATCCGCTTCACGCCGTCTGGCGGTCAGATCGTGGTGTCGACCGCCTATGAAGGCAATGGCAGTGTCGTGATGCGGATCAGGGATACCGGTGTCGGCATGACGCGCTCGGAGCTCGAGCAGGCCATGAAGCCGTTCCGGCAGGTCTCCACCAATGCCCGCAAGCGCGGCGACGGCACGGGCCTCGGCCTGCCGCTGACCAAGGCCATGGTCGATGCCAATCGGGCGACCTTCGCGATCAACTCAGCTCCGAACGAGGGCACGCTGGTCGAGATCACCTTCCCATCGCCGAGGGTGTTGGCGAACTGAGAGAGATCGCCTACCCCCTATCAGAACCAGAGATCGCGCACGCATCGCCCGTCGGAAGGCAAGTCTTCAAACGTGTCGAGCCCATCGAAATGATCGATCGGCAGGTCGGCGACGAGATCCGGCGGCGCCAGCCGCACGTTGACGGCCATGCGCCGGCGACCATCCTTTTGCAGCCGCAGGCCGCGCCAGCTCACGACGCAGGCGCAGGATGGGCAGAACAATATTTCGAGGGATGGCTTGTCTTTGCCGACGCGGGTGTAGGAGGCGGTCCGGCCAGTGACGGAGACCCGCTCTCCTTCGTAATCATAGGCCCACAGCGTGCCGTAGCGCCGGCAGAGCGTGCAGTTGCAGGCCGTAATCGAGCCTGGATCGCCTTCGAGCCTCCAGCCCGTCTTGCCGCAATGACATGAGCCGATCAGCATGGGCACGCCACTCCATTCACTCCCTGCTCGAAGGCTGCATTCTGCCTCAGTCGCGAGATCCCTGCAAATTACCGGGAGGAGACGAATCTCCACTCCGGGCCACTAGCGCGGTGAGTGTCTCTGCCGTCAGGAAACGAAGACAGTCCAGCCGACGCCCAAAGCGGCGGATGCCAATAAGGTCGATATCACTGACATCTTCAAGCGAAAGATGGCCATCGCTGCCAACAGGGTCAGCATGAGCGAGGGCGGTGAAAGCGACGTCAGGACGGGCACGTCCATCGTCCATGAACCATAGGTGAAACTTGCTGTCTCACGGAACAGCACATGGAGCCCGAACCAAATCGCGAGATTGAGGATGACGCCCACTACCGCCGCCGTTATCGCCGACATGGCGCCGGTCAGCGCGACATTCCCACGCATCTTCTCGATGAATGGCGCGCCCGCGAAAATCCAAAGGAAGCTCGGCAGGAAGGTGACCCATGTCGTCAGCAAGGCGGCAAAGGTTGCTGCCGCGAGAGGGTTGAGGGTACCGGGACTGCGATAACCCGCCAGGAACCCAACGAACTGCGTGACCATGATCAGCGGTCCAGGGGTCGTTTCCGCCATTCCCAGTCCGTCCAGCATCTCGCCCGGCCGCAGCCAGCCCAACTGCTGCACGGCCTCCTGCGCGACATAGGCCAGCACGGCGTAGGCGCCGCCGAAGGTTACGACTGCCATTTCGCTGAAGAATATGCCGATCTTGGAAAAAACGTTATCGGGACCGAGGGTCAGCAGGAGGGCCGCAACCGGAATGAGCCAGGCGACCGCCAATGCACCTGACGTCTTCAGAGACCATGCGAGGTTCGGTCGAGCGTGCAAGGGGATCTCCTCGCCAAGAACGGAGTCGCTATCCTCGAGGATCGTCCCGGAGCCCGACTTGTGTCCGCCACCTATCCTGAAAGCAGCGATCCCTCCGCGAGAGGCGAGATAGCCGATAAGTCCGGCCCCAACGATGATGAGCGGAAACGGAACGTGCAGAAAGAAGATCGCCACGAAAGCTACGGCGGCCAATGCAACCATAACGTTGTTTTTGAGGGCTCGGCTGCCGATGCGGAAGACGGCCTGGATTACGACCGCCAGCACGGCGCATTTGAGCCCGAAGAACATCCCCTCGATGAAGGTCAGGTTCCCGAACAGGACGTAGACATAACTGAGCGCGAGGATCGCCAGGAAGCCCGGCAGCACGAATAGAATACCCGCGATCATGCCGCCCAGGGTCCTGTTCAGCAGCCAGCCTATATAGATGGCAAGCTGATGCGCTTCCGGACCCGGCAGCAACATGCAGTAGTTCAGGGCATGAAGGAACCTATGCTCTCCTACCCATTTCTTTTCATCGACGACGATGCGGTGCATGACGGCGATCTGCCCAGCCGGTCCGCCGAAACTTAGGGCGGCTACACGGGTCCAGACCTTTATGGCTTCGCTGAGGGGAACGATATCCTGTTCAGCCGCGCTTGGTCGCGCGGCCGTGTTCTTTATGAGGTCCGTCATGGTCTCTTATGCCTTCCTCGGGTTGGGCCAATTGTGCGTCTCTTCCGTCGCGTCGCGGCACCAACGATAGAAGGCGTCATACAATGTCATGCCGGCCTCCAGTTGCTCCAAGTCGTCGTTGAACATCCGCGAAAGCCCGAGCGAGGCTGCAAGCAGTCCGGGTGCTTCAGGCGCCAATTCGGGCCGAGATGTGTCCGCGGCACGAACGATGGTCGCAAGGTGAAGAAGAGGCTCGGTGCCGAGGCCGAACTCTTCGACCATGACATCGAAGGTGCACAACTCGCCGCGATGGCTCCAGAAGACATCCTCGATGTCGAAGGGTACCGCCTTGAAGCGATCAGCGACAGCCGTAACTTCGACCGCCGGAACGAACAGGAAGATCGCTGAGGGATCGACGAAGCGCCGGATCAGCCATGGGCAAGCAATGCGATCGATCTTCGGCCGCGCCCTTGTTACCCATACGGTCCGCCCTTTGTCATCGCGAGGGGGCAGTTTCTCTTCGGGGATCAGCGCGCCTCTTGCGCTCCGCCATGCCTCGAAACCGCCTTCAAGAACCTCCGCTTCCTTTCCGAAGATCCGGAGATAAGCGGCAACCCCGTGACCGAGTTTCTGTCCTTTCTGGCAGAGGACGATGGCTGGCCCAGCCAATTCGCTCGCCCAGTCGGTGACCGTCCGATAGTCGCGACGAATCGAGCCGGGAATGAGACGGGGATCGGCAGCGAAATCCTCGTCGGTGCGGACGTCGATGATCGTCGGCAGGTTGGGCGTGCCGATAATACGGTTCAGCTTGTCAGGTGTAATTTCCAGAAATGACGGCATAGCGCGTCCTCCGTTGGCTCGGTTTCACGGACGCGATTCTTCAGCCGTAGCCTCGTGGGGTGATCGCAACCCCATAATTAATTTTCTGCTCGACATTATCCAAATGTCAAGCCGGATAACCGCTTGCTGCCGCTGTTTTCCGAACCATGGACGATGTTCATAGGCCTGCCAGTGATGCTGGGGCCGCATGAATGACTTCGGCCGTGCCGCCAGAATATCTGATGTGTCTCGGCAGTATTAGCGACGACAAACTTAAACTCAGTCGCCTTTTGTGAGATAACTCATCATTGCGACCGACTATTCCGGTCGGTCATTGGGCACATAAGGGGGGGATCCAATGTCAACGACGGCAGTAGAAGCAGACGTGGGCGAAGTTTCACCTAATCTGGTGGTCGATGCGATGTTTGCGTGCCGAAAGACGGCTGCCATCGTAGCCGCCATAGAACTCGATCTTTTTACTCTGATCGGTGACGGCAGCAATGCGGCATCCTTGGCGGCCGCAACAAATGCAGCTGAAAGAGGCGTGCGCATTCTGTGCGACTATCTCGTTGTGAACGGCTTTCTCACGAAAACAGGCAATCAATACGCTCTGACACCATCCAGCCGAGCCTTCCTCGACCGGCATTCGCCGGCCTATATGGGCGCGGCCATCGAGTTCCTGGCCGCACCGGAAATCCTCAGGCAGATCCTGGGCGATCCGGCTTCTTATGTCCGCAATGGCGGGTCCATTGGATTGGCAAACATGTCTCCGGACAATCCGGTGTGGGTGAAATTTGCTCGCGGCATGGGCTCGTTCATAGGCGGCAGCGCGATCGGCCTCGCCGCCGAAATGGCCAACTTGCCCATACAGCCAAGGAAGATACTTGATATTGCCGCAGGGCACGGACTTTTCGGGATCGAGATGGCGAAGGCTTTTCCTTCGGCCGAGATCGTTGCAGTCGATTGGGGCTCCGTTCTGGAATTGGCCAAACAAAACGCGCAGCAATTTGGCGTTGCCGAACGCTACAAGCTCGTTCCGGGCAGCGCATTCGAAGTCGACTGGGGCACGGACTATGATCTTATCCTGCTGCCGAACTTCCTTCATCACTTCGACCTGGAAACCTGCGCCGGATTGCTCAGGAAGAGCCGGGCTACCCTGAGCGCCGAGGGCAAGGTGGTTGCGGTGGACTTCGTGCCGAACGACGATCTCATATCGCCGCCCTTCCCAGCCGCTTTCTCATGGGAGATGCTGGCGAGTACGCCAAGAGGCGAGGCCTACACGCAGAAGGACCTGGCCGAGATGGCTAGGCGCGCCGGTTTTCATAATGTGAGGATAAAGCCGCTACCACCATCGCCGGCAAGCCTGATCTTCTTCGAGTAGCAGGCCGGAACACCGGTCTCCTCTTGCCGGGAGATGTGGAGACAGCGCCAAGGGGGCGGCCGCCCCCTTGAACACGGAGATAGAAATTAATTTCCCTGCGCCCGCTCGGCCTTGCGCTTGGCCCTTGAATTCGGTTTGCCTGCTGGCGGGCCGTCGTTCTTGGCGAAGCCCGGCTTGCCGGGCTTTTTCGCCCAGGGCTTCTTGTCGGAGCGCTCGGAAACGCCGCCCTCGCCTGCATGCGCCCGCTCCGGTTTGCGGTCGGACTTCCATTTCGGCTTCGGGCCGTCATTCGAACGCGGTCCCTTGTCGGCGAAGGGCTTCTTCTTTGCGAAGCCGCCTTCCCGCTTGGCCTGCTGGAAATCCGGCATGCCGGCAAGCGGCTTGACGCGGATACCGCGCTCCAGCGTCTTGTCCGGGCCGATGGCCGCGAGGAAGCGCTCGAAACTCTCCTGAGAGAGCTCGACGAAAGTCTCCTCGGGCTGCATCTTGATGGCACCGATGTCGCGCTTGGTCAGGTTGCCGTTGCGGCAGAGCATGGGAATCAGCCAGCGCGGCTCGGCATTCTGCTTGCGTCCGACAGAGAGCGATACCCAGGCTCCATCGGTGAAATCGTTGCGTCCCGCAGACGAGCCCTCATCGCGAGGCGTGACCGGAAAGTCATCCCGACGCGGCTTTCTGCGCTCGCCTTCTGCCGGCACGTCCTGCAATTCCTCGGGCGCGGAGTGACCGGCGCGGTATTGCCGCAGGAACGCGGCGGCGACCTGCTCGGCGCCATGGCGCTGCAGCAGCTGCTGCACGATCGACTGCTCGTCTTCGGCAAGCGCAGCAGTAAAGACGGGATCGGCGAGAAGACGCTCGTCGTCACGCTGGCTCACCTCGTCGGCCGACGGCGGCTTTGCCCAGGTGGCGCGGATGCGGGCGGCTTCCAGCAGGCGTTCGGTGCGACGACGGGCACTCAGCGGCACGATCATGGCGCTGACGCCCTTGTTGCCGGCGCGGCCGGTGCGGCCGCTGCGATGCAGCAGCGTTTCCGGATTGGTCGGCAGATCGGCATGAATGACCAGTTCCAGCCCCGGCAGATCGATACCGCGGGCCGCGACGTCCGTTGCGATACAGACGCGGGCGCGGCCGTCGCGCATGGCCTGCAGGGCGTGCGTGCGCTCGTTCTGGCTGAGCTCACCCGACAGGGCTACGACCGAAAAGCCGCGATTGTTGAACCGCGCCGTCAGATGATTGACGGCAGCGCGCGTCGAGCAGAAGACGATGGCGTTGCGCGCCTCATAGTAGCGCAGCACGTTGATGATGGCGTTTTCCCTGTCGCTCGGTACCACGGTCAGCGCGCGATAGTCGATATCGACATGCTGCTTGGCCTCGGAGGCGGTGGCGATGCGGACGGCATCGCGCTGGTAGTTTTCGGCAAGCTTGGCGATCGAGCGCGGCACGGTTGCGGAAAACATCAGGGTGCGGCGCTCGGAGGGTGCTGCTTCCAGAATGAACTCCAGATCTTCGCGGAAACCGAGATCGAGCATCTCGTCGGCTTCATCAAGCACGACGGCCTTCAGTTCGGAGATATCGAGCGAATTGCGGCGAATATGATCGCAGAGACGCCCCGGCGTGCCTACGACGATATGGGCACCGCGTTCCAATGTCCGCCGCTCCGTACGCATGTCCATGCCGCCGACGCAGGAGGCGATCGTCGCCCCCGTCAGGCCGTAGAGCCATTCCAGCTCGCGCTGGACCTGCAGCGCCAGTTCGCGGGTCGGCGCGATCGCCAGCGCCAACGGAGCGCCGGCGCGGCCGAAGCGTTCGGCACCGTCGAGCAGGCCGGGCGCCAACGCCAGACCAAAGGCAACCGTCTTGCCTGAACCGGTCTGAGCCGAGACAAGGGCATCCTTGCCGGCGAGGCCGGGATCGAGCATCGCCTTCTGTACCGGCGTCAGCGTTTCATAACCACGCTTCGACAAAGCCTCGGCAATCGCAGGAGCGATGCCTTCGAAATCAGTCATCATCTGTCTTTCGGAATTCTTCGCACACCCTCAGGCGGCGATCATCGTGGTTCGCACGTCGCGAACCTCTTCTTCAGGCCTGCACATACTTGTTCGGCAGGCCGATGTACAGAGCAGAGGCGCTTTCCTGCACGGTGAAACGAAAAAAAGGCAGCGAACCGCGCTGCCTTTGAAGTTGATGCTGTCTAAAGCAAGCTCGAGTCGGTGAACTTCATGTCTCGGGAGCCAGGGCGGCTCCAATCCGCTCCAGCTCATGCGAACGGTCTCAAGTTGGCCTTTACCTTTGACCAAGCTTTCTTAACACGGGGTTACCAGCGGAGGGTCATCGTTTGCCCCTCAATTTTAGGGACGAGCTCAGCTTTTGAGTTCTTCCAGCCCGGCAAAGAGATCCAGCGCTTCCGGATTGGCGAGCGCCTCCTTGTTCTTGACCGGGCGGCCATGCACCACCTCGCGCACGGCAAGCTCGACGATCTTGCCGGATTTCGTGCGCGGAATATCGGCAACGGCGATGATCTTGGCCGGCACATGACGCGGCGAAGCGCCGGTGCGGATGCGGGTCTTCATCGCCTTGACGAGATCCTCCGTCAGCGACACGCCCGCAGCAAGCCGTACGAAGAGCACGACACGGACATCGTCGTCCCAATCCTGGCCGATGCACAGCGCTTCCAGAACTTCGGGGATCTGCTCGACCTGATTGTAGATCTCGGCGGTGCCGATGCGCACGCCGCCGGGATTGAGTGTCGCATCCGAGCGGCCATGGATGATGAGGCCGCCATGAACGGTCCATTCGGCGAAATCGCCGTGGTACCAGATATTGTCGAAACGCTCGAAATAGGCGGCGCGATATTTGGCGCGCTCCGGATCGTTCCAGAACATGACCGGCATGGAGGGGAAGGCCTTCGTGCAGACGAGTTCGCCCTTTTCGCCACGCACCGGCTTGCCTTCGTCGTTCCAGACATCGACGGCGAGGCCAAGCCCCGGCCCTTGGATCTCGCCGCGCCAGACGGGCTGCAGGGGATTGCCGAGCACGAAACAGGAGACGATATCCGTGCCACCGGAAATCGAGGCCAGCTGGATATCGTCCTTGATCCCCTCATAGACGAAGGTGAAGCCCTCGGGCGATAGCGGCGAGCCGGTAGAGGTCATCAATCGCAGGCTCGAAAGGTCATGCGACGTCTTCGGCGTAAGGCCGCTCTTGTGAACTGCGTCGATATATTTGGCCGAGGTACCGAAGACTGCGAATTTTTCTTCCTGCGCGTAGTCGAACAGGACGTTACCGTCGGGCGCGAAGGGCGATCCGTCGTAGAGGCAGAGCGTCGCGCCGGCGGCAAGGCCGGTCGCCAGCCAGTTCCACATCATCCAGCCGCAGGTGGTGAAGTAGAAGACCTTCTCGCCCGGCACGACGCCGCAATGCAGGCGGTGTTCCTTGATCAGCTGCAGCAGTGCGCCGCCGGTGGAATGCACGATGCACTTCGGAACGCCCGTGGTGCCGGAGGAAAACAGGATGAACAGCGGGTGGGAGAACGCTACAGGCACAAATTCGACGGCCTTCACCTCGAAGGGCGCGACCATATCCTCAAGAGTTTGCGCATTCGGCGTAGCCGCGACTATCGCGGCGGCATTGCCGGCGTAGGGCACAATGACGGTGGGCGCTTTCAGGCGCTGCGCGATGGCGCTGACCTTCGTAGTGACGTCCTGCAGCTTGCCGCCATACCAATAGCCGCTGCAGGCGATGAAGAGCTTCGGCTCGATCTGGCCGAAACGGTCCATGACGCCCTGCTCGCCGAAATCCGGAGAACAGGAAGACCAGATCGCGCCGATCGAGGCGGCGGCCAGCATGCAGGCAATGGTCTCCGGCATGTTCGGCATCATCGCCGCCACACGGTCGCCCTTGCCGATGCCCAGGGCACGATAGGCCTGCTGCAGGCGCGATACCATCGCGGCCAACCGGTCCCATGACCAGCGATCACGCACCTTGTCCTCGCCCCAGAATACCAGCGCATCACCCTCGCCGCTCCTCGACAGCAGGTTTTCGGCGAAATTCAGCTCGGCATCGGGAAAGAAGCGCGCCTCGAGCATGATGTCGCCGTCGATCAGCGCCCTCTCTCCCCGCTTGCCCTTCAAACCGCAGAAATCCCAGACTTCGGTCCAGAATTTTTCTCGTTCGGCAATGGACCAGGCGTGAAGCCCGGCGAAATCCGACATCGAAAGGCCAAAACGCCGGTTGCATTGTTCCATGAAGGCAAACATCGGGCTCTGGCTGCGGAACTCTTCCGACGGCGTCCAAAGCGGCTGCTGATCCTGCATATTTCTCCCTCCCGCTTTTCGCTTGATATAGCGATGCTGCAGCGCATTATAAAATCATGGTGCTGCGGGTATTGCCAGTGTGTGATGTTTGCATCCGGCAAACATTTCCTATATCCGGCAAACGCAGGCAGATTATCCCTTTCAGTTCGCGAGTCTCCACGGGATCATGAGAGCTTCGAAAAACAATAAATGGTGGTTTACGATGCGATCGGCTTCGCGCTGGCTGCCTGCCGTTGCCCGCACAACCGGCATCATTCTTCTCACGATTCTCATTGTGTTCGCTGTCTTCAGAGCGACTGCGCCTTTCCTGATTTCCAGCGGGCTGGTGCGCTCCGGTATCGAGAAGGCACTGTCGGAATGGACGGGATATCGCGCCCAGATCGACGGCGATCCGACGCTGGAATTCTGGCCGACGGCGCGCGTCACGCTCAATGGCGTGACCATCCGCGAGCCGACGCGGAACGGCAAGGTTCTCGGCCATGTCGACAGTCTTTCCGCTGATTTCTCGCTCTGGTCGGCCATTCGCGGCCATGCACGCTTTCATGAGTTTCATTTCCTGCGCCCGATCCTCTATATCCGCCGTGACGATAACGGCCTGATCGACTGGACGAATGAAGGCCGTCTTTCCAAGGCCATCGCCCAGGCGGAAGCGTCTTCCGGCCAGGGCATATCGATGCGCAAGGACCAGGATGCAGCCATCGGCATGCTGACCATCGAGGATGGCAGCGTCGAGATGACCGATGAACGCAGCGGCAATATCTACCGGCTGAATGGCGTCAATGCCGATATTTCATGGCCGCGGCTCTCGCAGGCGATGGCTGCCGTCATTCTCGCGCGCTTCAACGGCCAGGACATCAAGCTCAATTTCGATTCCGCTCAGCCTCTGCTGTTCTTCGCCGGCAAGAGCGTCGACGCGAAGACGAGCCTTGCCTCATCGCTGATCAGCGGAACCTATTCCGGCGTCACCAGCCTGTCTGACTTTTCAGCCTTTGCGGGCAATCTGGAGCTCAGCGTTCCGAATGTGCCCTCGTTCCTGGCCTGGAGCGGACAGCACCTGCCAGCGGCCGATGCCCTCAAGAATGTTTCGCTCAGCGCCGATATTGCGGCGATCGAGAAGGGCCTGCGCTTCAATAATCTCAGTTTCAAGGTCAATGATTCCACGGCGTCCGGCATCATGGATCTGAATTATACGACGGCAGGCAAGCCGAAGATCTCCGGCACGCTCGCCTTCGACCAGATGAATCTCAATCCGTTCCTCGCCGCCTTCTCCATGCGTCTTGCCGCCGAGACCGCCATCGATGCGCTGCTCAACGGCAATCCGCTGCAGCGGCTCGACCTCGATCTGCGCCTATCGTCGAACAAGGCGGCACTCGGTCCCTTCCAGTTTGAAAATATCGGCGCCAGCCTGCTTGTGGCGGGCGGCAAGGCGAAATTCGATATCGGCGACAGCGGCTTCGAGAGCGGTTCGCTGACCGCTCACCTTGAGGTCGCCCCCGGCGATTTCGACGGCGGCGGCAAATTGCAGATTTCAATCAGAAATGCAGATTTCGGCGGTCTCTTCACCCGGCTGAAGCTGATAGGCCCGCTGCCGATGCCGACGTCGGGGTCGCTGGATCTGTCGCTCGGCACCTCCAAACCGATCTGGGTCGCAACCCTCAGCGATGTCGCCGGCACGCTGCATTTCAGTTCGACGGCAGGCACGTTCCGCGAGTTCGACATTTCCGGCTTCCGGACGCTTGCAGCTGAAAAAACCTTCTTCCGGATGAGCGACATCGCCAATGCATCCTTCGACTTCGACAGCATCAATGTCGACGCAAGTTTTGCGAAGGGATCCGCCGAAGTGAAGAATGCCTCGATCGCCGGACGCAACGAAACGATCACGTTCAACGGCGTCGTTCCCTTCCGCACCAATGGCCTTGCTCTTTCCGGCGCGATCGAGGCGACATCGCCCTCCGATGCGGACGAGTTGCCGATGCTGCCTTTCTTCATCGGAGGCAGCTGGCCAAACCCGGTCGTTTCTCCGGTCGCGACGCTGCTGCAGAAGCCGGTACAGCCGCTGCAGCAGCAATAATCTCCGGGATTATTTCGGCCGTCGCGCCTCAGGCCGCGGCGGCTGCCTGCTCGTCTCTCTGGCGCTGCACTTCGCGGCGCTTGGTGACGATGGAAGCGCAGATGACGCCGACGGCGACGACACCGATGAGGATCGTGCAGATGGCGTTGATCTCCGGCGTCACGCCGAGCTTGACCTGGCTGTAGATCAGCATCGGCAGCGTTTTCGCGCCTGCACCCGAAGCAAAGGTCGCAATCACCAGATCATCGAGCGACAGCGTCAGGGCCAGTACCCAGCCGGAAAAGACGGCCGGCGCGATGATCGGCAGCGTCACCTCGAAGAAGGTGCGCACGGGCGGCGCGCCGAGATCCATCGCCGCCTCCTCGATCGAGCGATCGAAGGTCAGCAGGCGGGACTGAACGACGACGGCGACGAAGCACATGGTCAGCGTCGTATGCGCCATGACGATCGTCCAGAAGCCGCGATCGACACCAGAGGTAACGAAGAGCAGCAGCAGCGACAGGCCGGTGATGACATCAGGCATGACCAGCGGCGCATAGATCATGCCCGAAAACAGGATGCGCCCGCGGAACCGCGTGTAGCGCACAAGCGTAATTGCCGCGAAGGTGCCGAGCACCGTGGCAATGGTCGCCGACAGGAGCGCGATGCGCACCGTCAGCCAGGCGGCATTCAGCATGGTGTCGTTGCTGAAGAGGTGCACGTACCATTGCGTCGAGAAACCGCCCCAGACCGTGACCAGCCTGGAACTGTTGAAGGAATAGATCACCAGCAGCAGGATCGGCAGGTAAAGGAAAGCCAGGCCGAGCGTGACGGAGACGATGTTGAAGCGGGACCAGCGGGTCATGAATTATCTCCCCTTCTCGTCGGCCTTGGCCTGGAAATGCTGGAAGAAGACGATGGGGATGACCAGCACCAGAAGCAGGATGGTCGCCACCGCCGAGGCCAGCGGCCAGTCGGTGTTGCTGTAGAACTCCGTCCAGAGCACCTTGCCGATCATCAGGGTTTCGGAGCCACCGAGCAGGTCGGGAATGACGAACTCGCCGACAGCGGGGATGAAGACCAGCATGCAGCCGGCGATAACACCAGGAAGCGAGAGCGGAAAGGTGACGCGCCAGAAAGCGCCGATCGCCGTGCAGCCGAGATCCTGCGCCGCCTCTATCAGCGTGCCGTCCATCTTTTCCAGCGCCGAATAGAGTGGCAGCACCATGAAGGGCAGATAGGAATAGACCATGCCGATATAGACGGCGGTATTGGTGTTCAGGATGACAAGCGGCTGGTGGATGATGCCGAGCCCCATCAATAGCTGGTTCAAGAGACCCGTGGTGCTGAGGATCGACATCCATGAATAGACGCGGATCAGGAAGCTCGTCCAGAAGGGCAGGATAACCAGCATCAGCAAAGTCGGCCGGATCGTGCGCGGCGCCTGCGCCATGCCGTAGGCGATAGGATAGGCAATGATGAGGGTCAGGAGCGTCGAGATGCCGGCGATCTGCAGGCTCTGAATGTAGGCGCTCATGTAAAGGGGATCGCCGGTCAGCCATGTGTAATTGTCGAACGACATGGTCTGCAGCTTGTCCCACCAGTCGCCGAAGCTGTCGC
Organism: Martinezella tropici; assembly: GCF_003287875.1. Taxonomy (GTDB): domain Bacteria; phylum Pseudomonadota; class Alphaproteobacteria; order Rhizobiales; family Rhizobiaceae; genus Rhizobium; species Rhizobium tropici_C. The sequence goes on along the minus strand of NZ_QMKK01000052.1, from coordinate 53,274 downwards.
TCCAGGCGAAGGATGGATCATAGGGCGGGACCGACAGCGCCTTGGTCGACAGCGAGATGCGGAAGACGATGAGGAACGGCGCAAGGAAAAAGACCAGCAACCAGGCATAGGGAACGATGATCACGAGGCGCTGATAGATTAGGGAACCGAGCGCTCTCATGATCAATCCTTCAGCAAGACGCCGGCATTTTCGTCGAAGGAGACCCAAACGTTCTGGTCGTAGGCGAAGGGCTCCTCCACCGCGCGCACGGCGTTCAGCGACGAGGCCTTGACCACCTGCCCCCCCTTCAGCTTGACGTGGAAAACGGTCATGTCGCCGAGATAGGCGATATCCCATATCTCGCCTTCGGCGGCATTGACCGAGGCATTGGCCGGCGGGCGTGGTGTTACCCGAAGCTTTTCCGGGCGGATGGCGAGGCTCGCGCGGCTTCCCGCCGACTGTGCGCCGCCGGAAGCGGTGCGCACCGTGAAGCCGGAATCGACCGATATCTCGACGATGCCCGACTGCGCCGAGGTGACGTTGCCGTCGAGGATGTTCACGTCACCGATGAAGTCGGCGACGAAGCGGCAATTGGGCGCCTCGTAGATCTCGGCCGGCGTTGCCACCTGTACCACCTTGCCGTGGCTCATGACCGCGATGCGGTCCGCCATGGTCATCGCCTCTTCCTGATCGTGGGTGACGACGACGAAGGTCAACCCCAGGCTCTGCTGCAGATCCATGAGTTCGAACTGGGTTTCTTCGCGCAGCTTCTTGTCGAGCGCGCCGAGTGGTTCGTCGAGCAGCAGCACCTTCGGCCGTTTGGCAAGCGAGCGCGCCAAAGCCACGCGCTGGCGCTGGCCGCCGGAAAGCTGGTTGGGCTTGCGCCTGGCGAATTGCTCCAGCTTGACGAGCTTCAGCATTTGCGCGACGCGATCGTCGATCTCCGCTTTCGGCATGCCGTCCTGGCGCAGGCCGAAGGCGATATTCTTTTCCACCGACATATGCGGAAACAGCGCATAGGACTGGAACATCATGTTGACGGGGCGGCGATAGGGCGGCGTGCCGGCAAGATCCTGGCCGTCGAGCACGATTTCGCCCGTCGTCGGCTGCTCGAAGCCGGCGAGCATGCGCAAAAGCGTGGACTTGCCGCAACCCGAAGCACCCAGAAGAGCGAAGAATTCGCGATTGTAGATATTCAGGGAGAGATTATCGACGGCGGTGAAATCACCGAACTTCTTCGTCACGTTCTTGAAGGAAATGTAAGGCTTGGCCGAAGGGTCGGTCCAAGGAGCAAAGGAACGCCGGATATTACCGAGTGACTTCATTATCTATCCCCAAATGGATATCGGGCGAGCTTTCGTGGTGCCAGCTCTTCCCCATCCCGGCACGCTCGCGATTTTTGCTTTATAAGGAAAGGCCCGGACGTTGCCGTCCGGGCCGCTTCGATTTATTGGCCAGTGGTGACCTTTGTCCACAAGCGCGTTCCCAAGCGCTGCGTTTTCGAGTCCCACGGGGTCAGTGTGAACAGCTTCTCGCGGACCGCATCGGTCGGATAGACGGCCGGATCCTCCAGCACGTCCTTGCTCACGAATTCCTGCGACGCCTTGTTGCCGTTGGCATAGGTAGTGAAGTTGCTCGCTTTGGCGATGACTTCCGGCTTCATGATGTAATTGAGGAAGATGTGCGCCTCTTCGACATGCGGTGCATCGGCGGGGATCGCCATGACGTCGAACCACATCTGCGCACCCTTCTTTGGGATCGAATAGCTGATATTCACGCCGTTCTTGGCCTCAGCAGCTCGGTTGCGGGCCTGCAGCACGTCGCCGGAATAGCCGAAAGCAAGGCAGATATCGCCGTTGGCGAGCGCATTGATGTATTCGGAAGAGTGGAACTTGCGCACGAACGGCCGGATCGACGTCAAAAGCTCTTCGGCCTTCTTGAAGTCTTCCTGCTTGGTTGAGTTCGGATCGAGACCCAGATAGCGCAGAGCCGCCGGAATGGCGTCGGTTGGCGAATCCAGCATGTAGATGCCGCAATCCTTGAACTTGGCGGCAAGCTTGGGATCGAAAATCACGTCGATATCAGGCGCCTCGTCGGTGCCGAGGATCTGCTTCACCTTGTCGACATTGTAGCCGACGCCAGTGGTGCCCCACATATAGTCGATGGCGTACTGGTTGCCGGGGTCATAGGTGGCGATGCGCTTCTGCACCGTATCCCACATGTTGGAGATGTTCGGCAGCTTGGATTTGTCGAGCTTCTGGAAGACGCCGGCCTTGATCTGGCGTTGCAGGAAGTAAGCCGTAGGCACGACAATATCGTAGCCGGTCTTGCCCGCAAGCAGCTTGGTCTCCAGGGTCTCGTTCTGGTCGAAGGTATCGTAGACGACCTTGATGCCGGTTTCCTTGGTGAAATCCGCCAGGATCGAATTATCGATGTAATCCGACCAGTTGTAGATATTGACGACCTTGTCTTCTGCCTGAGCGACCGTTGCCAGCGAAACGACAGCGAATGCCGTCGCTGCAAGCCGTGCGAACATGGACTTCATAGTCTCTCCTGTTTTGTTCAAGGGCATCCAGACGACACCCAACCCTCTGTTTTTCCCGTTAGACTAGAAAGGAAATCTGAAGGCGACAAGGGGAAAAGCGTGGGCTCACACTCTTTCGCATCTTTGCCATCCATCGTCCGCAAGACACGCTCGCCCACGGGAAAGCAGATATCGCGGCGATGCGTTACGCATAGGTCGGGCGCTTGCCCGCAAAAAGCTCGGCATGGCTTTTCAAGAGCTTGGCCATGCGGTCGACCACGGTGCGGATTTCCCTTCGGTGCCGGTCGGCATTGTTCATGACGATCCATTGCCGGTGGCGGAGAGACGGGATTTCCTCGCCAACCCGTTCCAGCCTTGGCTCCTGATCGCCGACAAAGCAGGGCAGGACCGCGATACCGGATCCGGCAAGCACGAGATCATGAAGCGAGCGCGGTCGGCTGACCGTGAAGGCGATCTCCTCCCGCCTGTTTTGATAGGGCCAGCGCAGATAGGCCGATACCGCCTCCTCCTCCGCTACCGCGATCCAGCGCTGCGGACCGGCAAAGCGCATGTTGCGGGCCTGATAGGCGGCATAGGCGACGTCACCGATCTTGATGGCTGCGAGATTGGTTTCCTCCGGCTCGAAGGCGCGGATGCCGATATCGCTCTCGCGATGGGCAAGGCTGGCCCGACGCTCGCCGAGATGCAGATCGATGCGGAATCCGTCCCGCTCCGAACAGATCGTCGGCATGTTCTGGCTGAGCAGCCAGCCGACCCATGTGCCGGCGGCGATGCGGACGACGGACATGCCCTGCCCGTCGCGCCGCCAGCCGTCAACCTTGTGGGCGGCAGCTTCCATTTCCAGCAGCTGATCGAACAGGGCCTGGCCGTCACCGGTCAGCGTGTAGCCGGCCTGGCTGCGCTCGAAGAGGGGCCGACCGATGCGTCCCTCCAGCTCCAGCATCCGCCGACCGATCGTTGCCGGGCTCAGGCCGCTCGAAGCGACCGCTCCGGTCAGTCCACCGCCGCGGGCGACATCGAGAAAGAGCTGATAGGAATCCCATGTAGCGTTTTTCATAATTGAAAAACATAGGGTGAAAACGGCTGTTTATAAAGCAAATTCTCATGAGTAGTTAAGGCGATGCCCAAACCATGGAGACGTCTCATGCTGGAAAGCATCGCTTTGGCCAAGGCCATCGAAATACAAAGCCAGGCGCGTGAAGAGCAATGGCGCCAGAAGGAGGATCTCTTCTACCTCGACTACGGGCGCGAAACGCCGCGCCCCTTCCTCTGGATCGAACGGATGATCGCCGTCTTAAGCGCCCATCGCAAGCCGATAGAAAAGGCGGACCGGCCGGAAATTGGCCGATCCGCCTGTGATGGCAACGGTTGCGGCGGTCAGGCTGCTTGCTCTCGAATATAGCCGACGCTGTATCCGGCTTCGATCTTGAACTGCTGGATCAGGTGCAACAGGGCGTCGGCTTCGGAGGCGAGCTCGCGGCTTGCTGCCGTAGTTTCCTCCACCATGCCGGCATTCTGCTGCGTCATCTGATCCATGTGATTGACCGAGGAATTGACCTCCTGCAGCGCGCTTGCCTGATCGTGGCTGGCATGGGCGATCATCTCCACATGCTGGCTGATCGTCACAATCTGGCTGCTGATCTGCGCCAGCACCGAGCCGGCCTCCTGCACGAACTGCGAACCGGAGGCGACCTCCTCGGTCGACTTGTTGATCAGCCCCTTGATTTCCTTGGCGGCAGCGGCCGAGCGCTGTGCCAGCTCGCGCACCTCCATGGCGACCACGGCGAAACCTTTACCGGCGTCGCCGGCGCGGGCGGCTTCGATGCCGGCATTGAGCGCCAGAAGATTGGTCTGGAAGGCGATCTCATCGATGACGCCGATGATCTGCTCGATCCGGCGGGAGGCATCCTCGATGCGCGACATCGCATCGATGGCGTTGCCGACGACGATGGAGCTGTCATCGGCGCTGCGCTTGGCCTCGCGCACGATCGCATCCGCATCCTTGGCGCGTTCGGCGGAGGAGCGGACCGTGTTGGTGATTTGGTCGACGGCGGCGGCGGTCTGCTCCAGCGAAGCCGCCTGCTGCTCTGTACGCTTCGACAGATCTTCGGCAGAGGCGGCCATCTGGGCGCCGTTGCTCTGGATCATCTCGACATTGCTGCGGACCTGGCTCAGCGTCTGCTGCAGGCGCGACAGCGAACTGTTGAAATCCTGGCGCAGTTGCTCGAGACGACCGATGAAAGGCCTGTCGATCGTCGCGGAGATGTCACCCTGGGCAAGACGTTCCAGGCCGGCCGCAAGCTCGCTGACGGCATGGTCGATCTGGCGGTCGAGTTCGCGCTTTTCAGCGTCGTTGCGCTGGCGCTCATGTTCCGCGGCGGCGCGCTCCTCGTCGCTCTGCTCCTCGATGCGGATCTTCGAGATGGCGTTGTCTTTGAAGATGCCAAGCGCGCGGGCCATGTCGCCGATTTCGTCACGGCGCTGTTCGCCGGAGATCGCAGTCTCCAGCATGCCGTCGGCGATGCGGCGCATGGCGGCGGTGATCTGGCCGATCGGGCGTTGCAGTGTCAGGACGAGCGCGATGCCACCAGCAACCGAGAGGATGATGCCAAGGGCGGTTGCCAGAATGGAGATGTAATTCGCCTGACTGCGCTCGGTGCCCGCGCTCTGCTTCTGCGTTTCGGCGAAGGCGGTGAGCTGGCCCCAAACCTGATCGAGCTGCTGGCGGGCGCTGGCATATTCGGTGATGCGCTGCGTGATGATGTCGACCAGCTTGCCGCCGGCTTCATCCATCGACTTGATCGCCGGACGGATGGCCGAGTCAATGTCGCTGGCGAAATCCATGCTCTTGGCGCTCTGGTTCAGCGTATCGATATCACCGCCGAGCTTGGAGATTTCCTGGCGCAGGCGGACGAGATTGTCCTTGTTCGTATTCGCGTCGAAATCCGCCAGAACGAGCTGCAGCGAATAGACCGAATCCTCGAGGCGTCGCGTGTCCTGAAGGACCGAATTGGTCTGCGCGACGCGGGCGTCGAGGGAGACGAAGGTCGTGGTTGCCTGGCGCATCATCTGCGTTGCCGCCAGCTGCGTGTAGGTCGAGGTCTGACGGAAACGTGACAGCAGCCGGCTGATGGCTGCGATAGTATCGTCTGTCGGCACGTCGGTGCTTTCCGTGAAGGCGGCAAGCTCCTTGATCGTGCTCACCAGCGACTGAACCACGCTCTTCTGGTTCTGCGGCAATGCAAGATCGATGGAACGTTGTGCCTTGTTCAGATCCGACAGCCGGTCTTTCAGGAGCTTGACCTTGTCGGCCGGCGTCGCTGCCTTGTTGAAATCTTCGGCAACGGAGGCCAGCATATCGCCACCCTTCAGCAGACGGTCGGCGGAACGCAGTGTGGAGGTCGCGTCCGCCTGATCCTGGCGCATCCGATCTTCCAGCTGCTGGCTGTTGAAATTGACGTTGAAGCGGGCACTGATCAATGCCCTCTGGGCATCATCGATCGTCTTACGGAGCGAGACCTCCTGCTCATGCAATGTCCATAGCCGGCCTACGAGATTTGCCATATCGGCGGTCTTGGCGGTGGCGTCAGTCAGATTGTCACGCCCATCTGCATCCGCACCGAGCTGGCCGAGAGTGGCATTCAGCACGCCCTGCTGCGACTTGATATCCTGGTAGAGTTTGTCGCGCTGCTGCGTATTGGTGATGCGCAGGAAGTCGTCCATGGAGCCGTATAGGTTCTTGAAACCGGTCAGCGACTGCAAGACGCTGTTGGAAATCTCCATGCGTCCCTGGAGCAGTCCCGACGCGTAAAGCCCGGTGAGGCCAACGGCGGAAATGCTGATGACGAACGGCAGGACGAATATGAGGACCTTCGTCTTGATCTTGAAACGCGACAATATCTTATCAATGAACATAGTGGCTCAGACCTCTCACATGCCGCTCCCCCCGTTCGACGCCACCTCGGCGCTGACCGGATGTATAACCATCGTTCTTGAAATATCCGCAGGCGGGGCCACCGAGTATAATGTCGGGAAGCAATCATTGCTTCGGCTCTATCATGCAGTAGAGCGCCCCATGAAATCGTCGGGAATTGTCGGTCTGATTAATTAATTTTCAGATAAGGGCGTTGTGGGGGCTCGCAACATACAATCAAACGCTGAGAAGCGGACGGCAAAGCCTATATTTGTACGCGAGCAAGGGCCGTCGTTCCGGCGACGGCCAAGAATAATGAAGCGGCTAAGGGCTCAGAAGCCGCGTGCCGCGAGATAAGCGATGCAGACGGCTGTGACGCCGGTCGTCAACATCAGAAGCCTTGCCGCCAGGAGCTTGGCACTGTCTTGGGTCTGAGCGATTGCAATGGCGCGAGCACGGCGCTTTGTTCTGTTCATGAGCATATTCCCATTTTCGCACTGACACGATAACCGGCAAAAGGCCGTTCCCGCAACAGGCAATATACAAAATAGAAATATAGGAAAAGAAAACGTCAAAACCAGAGGTTAGGTGCCAGGCGGCGCGACCATCACATTGGCGGAGACCGCGCGCTACCTCAGCAATGCCGCGATGGCGGGATCGGTCGTAATTTCGGCGGCAGTCTTGCCGGAGGCAGACTTGATGGTCTTGTCGGCGCCATCCTTCAACAATGCCTTGACGACGGCCGGATCATCCTGCTGGCTCGCCATGTGCAAAGGCGTCCAACCATCATAGTCGCCGCGCGCGTTGACGTCGGCACCCTTGGAAACCAGAAGATCGATCATGTCGGCGGGGCCGTAATAGGCGGCGGTATGCAGCGGATACCAGCCCTCCGTCGTCTTCATGTCCAGCTTGGCGCCGCAGGCCAGCATCTTCTTGACGACATCGCCTTTCTTGTCGCGGATCGCAATGGCGAAATTCGTATCGCCGCCCGCATCCCGGCCGTTCGGATCCAGCTTCTTGCATTGGGTGGAAGCAGCGCTCGCATCGGACGCGGTGACGGCAAGCATGCCAAGCGACATCGTCATGGCCGCAACGATGCCTGAAAGAACTGCACCGCGGAATGTCAGGGTTTTAATCGTCATGATTGTCTCCATCGAGTATCTTCGCGCTGGAGATGCTCTTTGCCCGTTTCAGGACCAGTTGGCAAGGTCAATTCAAGCAGCCTCGCCGGCGACATGGCCGGAAGCCCAGGCCCATTGGAAATTATAGCCGCCGAGCCAGCCCGTGACATCGACGCATTCACCGATGAAGAAGAGACCGGGGACGGTTTTCACCTGCATCGTCCGCGAATCGAGGCAGTCCGTATCGATACCGCCCAGCGTCACTTCCGCTGTGCGGTAGCCTTCGGAGCCCGACGGCTTGACCGACCAGGATTGGATTGCCGATGCGAGTTGCTGCAGGCGCTTGTCGGACTGATCGGCTATATTGCCTGATATGCCTTCGTTCTCGACGAAATGCTGCGCCAGCCGTTTCGGCAGGATTTCGGCAAGGGCCGTCTGCGCGGATTGCCGACCATTCACCTGCTTGGCCTTCTTGAGAAGCTCGAACAGGTCGATATCAGGCTCGATCACGACGGAGATATCCTCACCCTCCCGCCAATAGGAGGAAATCTGCAGGATGGCGGGGCCGCTGAGGCCGCGATGGGTGAAGAGAAGAGCCTCGCGGAATGCCGTCTTGCCATGGCGGATCTCGGCGGGGACAGCGATACCCGACAGCGGCGCCAGGTGCTGAAGCAATTGCGGATCGAGCGTCAGCGGCACGAGGCCCGGCCGGGTCTCGACAATAGGCAAGTCGAATTGCTCGGCGAGGCGATAGGCAAAGCCGGTAGCCCCCATCTTGGGGATCGACTTGCCGCCCGTCGCCACGACCAGCGAGGTTGCTTCGAAAATGCCTTCGGAGGTGCTGATGCGATAGCCGCCATCACTTTGTTCGATGCCGCCGACCTCGGTTCGCAACCGAAGTTGCACCCCGGCTGCGCGCATCTCGTCGGTCAGCATGCGGATAATGTCCTTGGCGCTGTTGTCGCAGAAGAGCTGGCCGAGCGTTTTCTCGTGCCACGCAATGCCATGGCGTTCGACGATGGCGATGAAATCCTGCGGTGTGAAACGGGCGAGCGCCGATTTGGCGAAATGCTGATTGGCGGATAGGAAGTTCTTCGGACCGGCATGGATATTGGTGAAATTGCAGCGGCCGCCGCCGGAAATGCGGATTTTTTCGCCGGGTGCGGCGGCATGATCGAGCACGACGACGGAGCGCCCGCGCTGGCCGGCCCGGACAGCGCACATCATGCCTGCCGCGCCCGCACCGAGGACGATTACATCATATCTGGCGACCACGCTTCAGCCCTTCATATCTTCGCCGCGCTCTCTCATCTTTTTCCATCATACGGCGAAAGTCCGAGCGGTTTTCCCCCTCGCCAATTGGCAAACTGCAGTTATGATGCGATCACCGATCAACCCAAATACGGTGTTTTATGCCCGCGAGAAAGACCCCGCTGAAAGCTTCCGTGCCTGTCTCGAAAACCCCTACGGTTCCTCCCAGTCTGAGATCGGCACGCGGCGTGGCAAACTGGAAAGAGGCAGCCCAATGGCTGCGGGCGCGCGGGATCGAAGACATAGAATGCATTACGCCGGACCTTGCCGGCGTACCGCGCGGCAAGATGATGCCGACGTCGAAATTCACCTCCAATACATCGCTGGCGCTGCCCTCCGCGATCTATCGGCATACGATTTCCGGCGAATATCCGGAAGAGACCGAAAGCTTCCGCTACGAGCCGCGCGACAGCGATCTGAAGCTGGTGCCCGACCTTTCGACGCTTTCGGTCGTGCCCTGGGAGAGCGATCCGACGGCGCAGGTTATCTGCGATATCGTCAACTCCGAGGGACAGGAAGTCTCCTACACGCCGCGCAACGTCTTGAAGCGCATCATGGGACTCTATCGCGACCGTGGCTGGAAGCCGGTGGTAGCACCCGAGATCGAATTCTATCTCGTCGCCAAGAACGACGATCCGGACTATCCGCTGCATCCGCCGAAAGGCCGTTCGGGCCGCTCGATCCTCGGCGGCCAGGGCTATTCGATCGCCGGCATCAACGAGTTCGACGAGCTGATCGACGACATCTATCACTTCTCGGAAAAGCAGGGTCTCGAGATCGATACACTGATCCATGAAGAGGGTCCGGCGCAGCTCGAGATCAACCTGCGCCATGGCGATCCGATCGAGCTGGCCGACCAAGTCTTCCTGTTCAAGCGCACGATCCGCGAGGCGGCGCTGAAGCATGGCATCTATGCGACCTTCATGGCCAAGCCGATGCAGAGCCAGCCCGGCTCGGCAATGCATATCCATCAGTCGGTCGTGGATATCGAGACCGGCAAGAATGTTTTCACCAATCCGGACGGCAGCCCGTCACGGGAATTCTTTCACTTCATCGGCGGCATGCAGCGCTTCGTGCCGAATGCGCTCGCCATGCTCGCGCCCTATGTGAATTCCTATCGCCGGCTGGCGCCGAACATGTCCTGCCCGGTCAACAATGCCTGGGGCTACGACAATCGCACCACGGCCTTCCGCGTACCGGTTTCCGATCCACAGGCGCGGCGCGTGGAAAACCGGCTGCCGAGTTCGGATGCCAATCCCTATCTGGCACTCGCCGCCTCGCTCGCCTCCGGCCTGCTCGGAATCATGAAGCAGGTTGAGCCGACGGCGCCGACCGAGGATTCCGCGAATGAAGGCTCCATCGATCTGCCGCGCGGCCTGCTTGAGGCCATTGCCTTGATGGAGGACGAACCGGCCTTCGAGGAGGTCCTCGGCAAGGATTTCATCGACATCTATGCCGGCGTCAAACGCGGTGAGTTCGAGACCTTCATGCAGGTGATCAGCCCGTGGGAGCGGGAATTCCTTCTGCTTAACGTGTGAGGGAGATCGCCATGACATTGCAGGAAACATGGCAGAGCCCGATTGCGCCGGGCCTTTCCTTCTACCAGGCGACTGTCGGCCCGCGTGCGAGCTATCCAAGGCTCGACGGTTCGCGCCGGGCCGACGTCGCAATCGTCGGCGGCGGCTATACCGGCCTGCAGGCCGCGTATAACCTCGCCAAGGGTGGCGCTGAGGTTGTCTTGATCGACGCCAACCGCTTCGGCGACGGCGCCTCCGGCCGCAATGGCGGCCAGCTCGGCACCGGCCAGCGCTGGTGGCCGGAGGAGATGGAAGAGAAGATCGGCTATGAGCGCTCCAAGGCCCTCTTCGACCTTGCCGAGGATGCCAAGCGGCATCTTCTCGATTTCGCATCCGAGCATGGCATCGATATCGATTTCCTGCCCGGCCAGATGAATGTCACGCACAAGCGCGGCTACAAGCGCGATTACATGGACAGTGCGGAAATCGCGGCGACCCGCTACAGCTATCCGCACATGACGTTCATGGATCAGGCCGAAACTCGGGAACGGCTGGGTTCGCAATTCTATCTCTATGGCGTCCGGGACATGGGCACGGGCCATATCCACCCGCTGAAGCTTCTCATCGGCCTTGCCCGCGTCGCGGCCGAAGCCGGCGCTTCGCTCTTTGAAATGACGAAAGCGAAAGGTTTTCGGCAATCCGGCGGCAAGACCATTGTCGAGACGGATAGCGGCGAGATCACCGCCGACCGGGTGCTGATCGCCTGCAACGGCTATATCGGCAATCTCGAGCCGGTGACGGCGAGCCACGTCATGCCGATCCGCTCCTTCATCGGCGCAACGCAACCGCTGGACCGCTTTCCGCAGGTTCTTCCCGGCAACGAGGCCGTCGCCGATTCGCGATTCGTCGTGCGCTATTTCCGCAAATCCAGGGATGGACGCCTGCTGTTCGGCGGGCGCGAGGCTTACACATCAGACAATCCGCGCGACATAACGCAGCACATCCGCCGGCAGATTACGGAAATCTATCCAGCTCTCGGCGATATCAAGATCGATTATGCCTGGGGCGGCTCGGTCGGCATCACCATGCCGCGCCAACCGTTCGTGCGCGACGTCATGCCGGGTGTCACCTCGATCGGTGGTTATTCCGGCCATGGGGTTATGCTGTCAAATTATTGCGGTAAACTCTATGCGAAAACGGTACTCGGGAATGCGGATGAACTTCACCTCTTCAAGGAGCTGAACATTCCGCCCTTCCCCGGCGGTGCGCGCATGCGGGCGCCTCTGCTGTTCCTGGCGCTCACGTGGTTTGCGTTGCGCGACAGGTTTTAAAAACCGGCAGATGATTTCTTCCGCCGGCAATCCGCTCTAAAAAGCGCATCTGAATTTTGCGATGCACACTGGCTTTTTTAAATCGATTAGATTAAAAGGGGCCTCAACCAAGACCGATTGAGAGATAGCTCATGAGCAGCCAAATCATTCCTGTTGAACCATTTGATTATGTCGTTTTCGGCGGCAGTGGCGACCTTGCGGAGCGCAAGCTCCTTCCCGCCCTTTATCATCGCCAGATCGAAGGCCAGTTTTCCGAGCCGACTCGCATTATCGGCGCTTCGCGCAGCGCTCTTTCCAACGAAGAATATCGCAAATTCGCCGACGCCGCCCTCAAGGAACATCTGAAGAAGGGCGAATATGACGACGCCGAGGTCAAGAAGTTCCTGGCTCGCCTGTTCTACGTACCCGTCGACGCGCGCAGCGACGCCGGCTGGGATCAGCTCAAGAAGATCCTGGACGAAGGCAAGGAGCGCGTGCGCGCCTTCTATCTCGCCGTCGCTCCGGGCATCTTCGGCGACATCTCGCAGAAGATCCACGATCACAAGCTGATTACCAAGCAGACCCGTATCGTCGTCGAAAAGCCGATCGGCCGCGACCTCGCTTCCGCCCTGCAGCTGAACGACACGATCGGCAAGGTCTTCAAGGAAGAGCAGATCTTCCGCATCGACCACTATCTCGGCAAGGAAACCGTGCAGAACCTGATGGCGCTGCGCTTTGCCAATGCGCTCTACGAGCCGCTCTGGAACGCCAATCATATCGACCACGTGCAGATCACCGTCGCTGAATCGGTCGGTCTCGAAGGCCGCGCCGGCTATTACGACACGGCCGGTGCCCTGCGCGACATGGTGCAGAACCACATCCTGCAGCTCCTCTGCTTGACCGCGATGGAAATCCCCTCCTCGATGGATTCGGAAGCTGTTCGCGACGAGAAGCTGAAGGTGCTGCGCGCGCTGAAGCCGATCGACGCTTCCAACGTCGAGCAGGCGACGGTTCGCGGCCAATATCGCGCCGGCGCTTCGGCAGGCGGCCCGGTCAAGGGCTATCTCGACGAGCTGGAAGGCGGCGTCTCCAACACCGAAACCTTCGTCGCCATCAAGGCCGAGATCGGCAACTGGCGCTGGGCTGGCGTTCCCTTCTACATCCGCACCGGCAAGCGCCTTGCCGGCCGCATGTCGGAGATCGTCATCACCTTCAAGCACATTCCGCACACCATCTTCGACCAGGCCGCCGGCCGCATCGTCGCCAATCAGCTCATCATCCGCCTGCAGCCGGATGAAGGCGTCAAGCAGTCGCTGATGATCAAGGACCCGGGTCCTGGCGGCATGCGCCTGCGCAACGTCTCGCTCGACATGAGCTTCGCCTCTGCCTTTAACGTCCGCAATCCGGATGCCTACGAGCGCCTGCTGATGGACGTCATCCGTTCCAACCAGACGCTGTTCATGCGCCGCGACGAAGTGGAAGCCGCGTGGAAGTGGGTGGACCCGATCCTCAAGGGTTGGGAACAAGCCGGCCAGCAGGTACAGGGCTATACGGCCGGCACTTGGGGCCCGAGCCAAGCCATCGCGCTCATCGAGCGTGACGGCCGCACCTGGCACGACGATATCTAAACCGGGACGACAACGATGACAGCCAACATGCATGCTTTTGCCAATGGTGCCGAACTCGCCGGCAAGCTCGCGGACAAGGTGGCCGAGACCCTTTCGGCTGCGATTACCGCCCGCGGCTCCGCAAGCATCGCGGTCTCCGGCGGCTCGACGCCGAAGGCCTTCTTCCAGGCGCTGTCATCGCGCTCGATCGACTGGCCCAAGGTGACGGTCGCCCTCGTCGATGAGCGGTTCGTGCCGGCGGACAATCCGCGCTCGAACCACCTGCTCGTTCAGGAAAACCTGCTGAAGGACAAGGCGGCGGCCGCCAATTTCCTTCCGCTCTATCAGGCCGCGGCTTCCGTCGAGGAGGCTGCGGTCATTGCCACCGAAAAGACCAATTCTATCGGCCATCCCTTCGATATTGCCATCCTCGGCATGGGCAATGACGGCCACACGGCCTCTTTCTTTCCGGGTGGCAGCAATCTCAAGACCGCACTCGATCCGAACACCCCGCGCGGCATCATCACGATGGAAGCGGAAGGTGCGGGCGAGCCGCGGCTGACGTTCACTTTCTCCAGCCTTCAGGATGCCCGATTGCTGGTGCTCCATATCGAGGGAGAAGGAAAGAAGGACGTTTTGGCAAAGGCCGAAGCGCCGGGCGAAGAAACCGAGATGCCGATCCGCGCCATGCTGCGCCGGGCGGCTTCCCCGGTCGAGATTTATTGGGCTCCCTGACACGGTCGCAAGGCCTCGTCATCGAACCCTGAATGACACAGCAACCTATGCTGCGCCATGTGCCCTTGCGGGTGCAGCGGCAGAGCATTGACTTTTGGATCCCGCGCCGCGCCCTTTACCGAAACAGATCTCACGGGCATCGCGCAGAACAGACGGAGGCAGATCGACCATGGCCGCTGACGCCCGCATATCAGCGATTACCGCACGTATCGTCGAGCGCTCAAAGCCGACGCGCGAGCGCTATCTGGACCGCCTGCGCAGCGCCGCAAGCAAAGGAGCGCAACGCTCCGTGCTTGGCTGTGCCAACCTTGCGCATGGCTTCGCCATCTGTTCCCCCTCCGAGAAGGACGCACTGGCGGGAGACCAGGTGCCCAATCTCGGGATCATCACCTCCTACAACGACATGCTCTCGGCGCATCAGCCGTTCGAGACCTATCCTGCGATCATCCGCGAGGCGGCGGCCGAAGCGGGCGGCATCGCCCAGGTTGCCGGCGGCGTGCCAGCCATGTGCGACGGCGTCACGCAGGGCCAGCCAGGCATGGAACTCTCGCTCTTCTCGCGCGATCTGATTGCCATGTCGGCCGCCGTCGGCCTGTCGCACAATATGTTCGATGCGGCCGTCTTCCTCGGCGTCTGCGACAAGATCGTGCCCGGCCTCGTCATCGCCGCCCTCTCCTTCGGCCATCTCCCTGCCGTCTTCATCCCAGCCGGACCGATGACCTCGGGCCTGCCCAACGACGAGAAGTCGCGCGTGCGCCAGCTCTATGCCGAAGGCAAGGTCGGCCGCGCCGAACTGCTGGAGGCGGAATCGAAGTCCTATCACGGTCCCGGCACCTGCACTTTCTACGGCACGGCGAATTCGAACCAGATGCTGATGGAGATCATGGGCTTCCATATGCCGGGTGCCTCCTTCGTCAACCCCGGCACGCCGCTGCGCGAAGCCCTGACGCGCGAGGCGACCAAGCGCGCGCTCGCAATCACCGCCATGGGCAATGAGTTCACGCCGGCCGGCGAGATGATCGACGAGCGTTCGATCGTCAACGGCGTCGTCGGTCTGCATGCGACCGGCGGCTCGACAAACCACACGATGCATATCGTCGCCATGGCGCGTGCGGCGGGCATCGTGCTAACCTGGCAGGATATTTCCGAGCTTTCCGACATCATTCCGCTGCTTGCCCGCGTCTATCCGAACGGGCTTGCCGACGTGAACCATTTCCATGCCGCCGGCGGCATGGGCTTCCTCATCAAGGAACTCCTGAAGAAGGGGTTGCTGCATGACGACGTGCGCACCGTCTACGGCCAGGGCCTCGATAGCTACTCCATCGACGTCAAGCTCGGCGCCGACGGCAATGTGGTGCGCGAGCCTGCCCCGGATAAAAGCCACGACCCGAAGGTCCTGGCAAGCATCGACAAGCCCTTCCAGAGCAATGGCGGCCTGAAGATGCTGCGCGGCAATATCGGCAAGGCGGTCATCAAGATTTCCGCCGTCAAGCCGGAACGCCACATCATCGAAGCGCCGGCCGTTATCTTCCACGACCAGCTCGAGATGCAGCAGGCCTTCAAGGATGGCAAGCTGAACCGCGATTTCGTTGCCGTCGTCCGCTTCCAGGGACCGAAAGCCAACGGTATGCCTGAGCTGCACAAGCTGACGCCGGCGCTCGGCGTGCTGCAGGATCGCGGCTTCCGCGTAGCGCTCTTGACCGACGGCCGCATGTCGGGTGCATCGGGCAAGGTCCCGGCCGCCATTCATGTGACGCCGGAGGCCGTCGACGGCGGTCCGATTGCCCGCATCCGGGAAGGCGACATCATCCGCATCGATGCGATCGCCGGCACGCTGGAAGTACTGGTCGATGCCGCCGACATGGCGGAGCGCGAGCCGGTCGTAGCCGATCTTTCGGAGAATGAATTCGGCATGGGCCGAGAGCTCTTCGCGCCGTTCCGCCACGCCGCGGGACCGGCGGATCAGGGCGCGAGCGTCCTGTTCCGCCACTGAGATCGTCCGCCGGATTTCGGCAGGACGGCATCGAAAGCTGATCAAGGAGCCTTCGATGCCGTTGTTTCCGGATTCGCCGGAGCCTTGTCCGTCCAGGCCGGCGGAAGGCCGAGGCGTGCTCCGACGAAGCCCGTCACGCCAGGGGACCTCCCGAATGCCTTGCAGGCCTCATATTTGGGTGCGCGGCCGACGAGGGCTGCCAGTTTTGCTCTGGATGGGAAGGAGGGCGTCGCTCCGAACGGCGTCTTGCCCTTGACCAGCATCTTGCTGAAATCGCCGCCGAATTTCGCGGCCAGGCTATAGGCATCCCCTTCCCTGGCGACGGTGCCTGAATCAAAGAATGCGTTTGCACCACGCCCCCAAATCATGACTGCCTTCTGCACGCCCTGGGGGTTGAAAGCTTCCGCCTCGAGCGAGAGGCTGCCCATGCCGATCGGAATGCGGGGAACGGGCACGGGTACACCCGGCAGCAATACGCTCTTGCCCACGGAGGCAGCTTTCGAGACGCCGACGGCGGTCGCATTGGTTGCCCTGACCTGTGTCACGACGGCGCGAATGGTCAGATCCGCCGGCTCGGACAGACCGACGACGACGAAGCGTTCGCTCAATCCGGAGCAAAGCGCCCTGTTAACGGCATTGGTGACGAGATCGCGCTGTTTAGGTGTAAAGGCCGCGCTTTCGGCGCGCATCGAAAAGGCTGTGGGAATGATCTTCACGGTCTTCGCCGCAAGAACGTCGTCCCTGCTTACCCGAAGAAGCGAGTGCGCGACCAGCCCGTCCGATCGGGTCAGGCCGTCATAGGACCGCAGGGATCCCGCCCGATCCAGCGGCGCGGCGGCGCAGCCCCCGAGCACGCTCAACAGCAGAGCCATCGAGCAAATATCGCGCCTCCGATGGCTTTCGGCGGCATATGGATCATAGGTCTTACTTCCATCGTGATTTGAGATTGCATTGGCTGGCATTGATGTTTGTGCTCCTGCACCCGGTTATGAACATTCAGCATCAGCATTAAATATCGCACTTGGTGTAAAAATTAATGTTGGCTACTTTGCGGCAATCTACGAGCGAAGCGAATGAATCTTTCACCAGAAATTGAGAGTACGAGAATGGTGTCGCGGGGCGTGCCGATAATTTGAGTGGCATTGCGACTCATGCCAAAATGATGGGATGCAAGATGCACCCTCAAAGCCGGAAGGCCTGCGCGAATGCAAGCGCCGCCTGACCTTTCAACGCATAGCGGACGTCGGAATGAAATCCTTTCTGGCGAAAGGCTATCAGGAAACCACGATCGAGGAGATTGCGGCAGCGGCCGGCATTTCCCGCCGGACCTTCTTTTATTACTTCAAAAGCAAGGACGATATTCTTCTGGCACACCAGCGCCGTTATATGGACGCGCTACGGACTAGCATCATGGAGAATGCGTCAGCCGGGCGACCGCTCGAGGTTGTCCATCAGGCAACGCTGGGACTTGCGGCCCGCCTCGAGGCAGAAGCACCTCGGCTTCTTGAGACGGCCAGGCTTTTGCGGCAAAGCGAAACCCTGCGCGCCCGCTCACGGGGTAACTCGCTGCAGCTCGAACAAATCGCCTATCAAGCCCTGTGCGAATTGTTTCCGACGAGGGATCGCGACGGCCTGCAGCTGGTTTCAATGATCGCAGTGAGCCCGCTCCGCCTCTCGGTCAACAAATGGCTGCAGGAAAACGGCAGGCTGCCGCTGATTGCGTATCTTGAGGATGCCCTACGGAAATGGCGGACGGAAATCTGATCCGTCAGCCGTATGGATCGGGCTGGCCTGCTTCCTATGGTCGCTGATCAGGCCCTGATGTCGAGCACGCGGTTCTTGTGGGCGGGATGCGTACTGTAGACGAAGATCTTGTTCATTTCCTTCTCCGTGAGGAGCCGCAGGAAACGGACTTCCACCGTATTGTTGGGGAATACCTTCATGAGGACGCAACCGATCTTCGAGATGCGGGCGTCGGGAATGTCCAGATAGAATTGCTTCGGCAGATTATACTGCGTCAGGATCGCAAGCACCGCGCTGCTCTGCGAGATGCGGATAATATCGCATCGACGGGACGCAAGGTTCATCACGCCCTTTTCGGTGTATTCGAGCCGCGCCGCGTTCATCGTGTCTTCCATGCGGAACCGCACTTCGCGGTCATACATGAAGGATTCTTCTTTGTTGAGAAAATGCTGACCTGAATTAGTTCTGCCGAACGCGGCCATCTTGGTAGATCCCTGAAGTATATTATGATGGGGAGACTACCAGCTGGTATTTAACAGAAGGTTTGAACGCGCCAGCCCAAGTTGAATTTTGTTGTGCATCTGAGATGCAATTTCAGGAAAAGTGCAGAGCGGTTTTCCGTCCGGAATCGCGTAGAAACAAAGGCCGTAGCGTTTCCGCGATTCGAAGAGAAGCGGAAACGCTCCAGCTTGAGCCGGCGTCGTCCCATGAGCGCCTACTTGCGATAGGAATGGCCCTCGGCATCGAAGAGATGCAGCTTCTGCCGGTCGGCGGCAAAGCGCATCTTCTGGCCGCGGTGGATATCGGCGATACCGGGAATTTTCACGATGATCGGCTCGCCATCGACCAGGCCTTCGATATAGAGCTGCGTCACTTCGCCAAGCGCCTCGACGATGGAGACCTCGCCTTCGAAGAGATAGTCGTCACCGGTCGCAAGACGAAGATCTTCCGGGCGCACGCCGAAGCTCGCAGTCCTGCCTTTTTCGGAGGCTGCCGTCGGCACGTCGAGCGTCACCGACTTGCCGCCGGTCAGCGTCACGGTCGTCGTCGCACCGGTTTCGGTCACAGTAGCGGGGATGATGTTCATGGCCGGCGAGCCGATGAACTTGGCGACGAACAGGTTGGCCGGGCGCTCGTAGAGTTCGAGGGGAGCTCCGACCTGTTCCACGCGGCCGGCTGACAGCACGACGATACGGTCGGCAAGCGTCATGGCTTCCACCTGGTCGTGGGTGACGTAGATCATCGTCGTCTCGGGCATGGAATCGCTGAGTTTGGCAATCTCGATGCGGGTCGCGACGCGCAGGGCGGCATCGAGATTCGACAGCGGTTCGTCGAAGAGGAAGACCTTGGGGTTGCGGCAGATGGCGCGGCCAATGGCGACACGCTGCCGCTGACCACCCGAAAGCGCCTTGGGCAGGCGTTCCAGATATTGGGTGAGCTGCAGACTTGCTGCGGCAGCACGCACGCGGCGGTCGATCTCCTGCTTGCTTTCGCCGGCAATGCGCATGCCGAAGGCCATGTTGTCGTAGACCGTCATATGCGGGTAGAGCGCGTAGGACTGGAAGACCATGGCGATGCCGCGCCGTGACGGCGGTACCTCGTTCACCTTCTGCCCGGCAATCATCATGTCGCCCGAGGTGATGCTCTCCAGCCCGGCGATCATGCGCAGCAAGGTGGATTTGCCGCAGCCGGACGGACCGACGAAGACGATGAATTCGCCCTCGTTGATCTCCAGATCGATGCCGTGCAGCACATGCACGCTGCCGTAGGATTTCTTGATATCCTTCAGAACAAGTCCCGTCATTATGCTCCCTCCTCCCAAAGGTCAGGCAAGATGCGCGAAGTAAGCGCCCCAGGCCGGAATATCGATCTTGTTGCCGTAGTTGTTGCTGGCGAAGCCGTGTCCCGTCAACGCCTGCCAGTTCCCATCAGGCAGGACCACCATCGCTTCGACCGGGCTCATGTTGAAGGCACAAAGAATGGTCTCGCCAGCGTAAGCGCGGCTGTAGATGAGTACGTCGCCCTGCGGCTCCGAAAACGCGATCTCGCCCTTGGCGAAGGCCGGATGCTGTTTGCGAAAGGCGAGGAAGCGGCGGTACTGCTCCAACACCGAAGTCTCGTCACCCTGCTGGACGCTGACAGCGCGCAGGATGTGTTCGACCGGCACCGGCAGCCAGGGCTTGACGGTGGAAAAGCCGCCCTGCGTAACCTGGCTGTCCCAGACCATCGGCGTGCGGCAGCCATCGCGGCCCTTGAACTCCGGCCAGAACTGGATGCCGTAGGGATCCTGCAGATCCTGATAGGCGAGATCGGCTTCCGTGAGCGCCAGTTCCTCGCCCTGATAGAGGCAGACCGAACCGCGCAGCGTCAGCAGCAGCGCCGCATAAAGCTTGGCGAAGGCATCGCGGTCGGCGACCAGATTGCCCCAGCGGCTGACATGGCGCACGACATCATGATTGGAGAAGGCCCAGCAGGCCCAGCCTTCGGGAGCGGCGGCGGCGAAATCCTTCATGACTTCTTCGACGCGATCCGGCGACAGGGCGTCCGGCGCGAGGAATTCGAAGGCGTAGCACATGTGCATCTTGTCGCCGCCGGAGGTGTATTCGCCGACGATCTCGAGACCGCGCTGGCTGTCGCCCACTTCGCCGACGGCGGCAATCGCCGGATATTCGTCAAGCACCGCGCGGAAGCGCTTCAGGAATTCCAGGTTCTCGGGACGGTTCTTGTCGTAGAGATGCTCCTGGAAATTATAGGGATTGACCGCCGGCGCAGTAGAGGCGTTGCGGCGCGCGGGCTCCAGCGCCGGGTTGTCGCGCAGCTCCTTGTCGTGGAAGTAGAAGTTGATCGTATCGAGGCGGAAGCCATCGACGCCGCGGTCGAGCCAGAAACGCACGACATCCAGCAAGCGCTCCTGCACTTCGGGATTATGCAGGTTCATATCCGGCTGCGAGGTCAGGAAGTTGTGCAGGTAGTATTGCATGCGGGTCGGATCCCACGCCCAGGCTGAGCCGCCGAAGATCGACAGCCAGTTGCTGGGTGGCGTGCCATCCGGCTTGGCATCGGCCCAGACATACCAGTCAGCCTTGGGATTATTCTTGCTCGAACGGCTTTCGACAAACCACGGATGACGATCCGAGCTGTGCGACAGCACCAGATCGATCATCACCTTGATGCCGAGACGATGGGCTTCCGTCACCATCGCATCGAAATCGGCGAGCGAGCCGAAGATCGGATCGACGTCCTCGTAATCGGAGACGTCATAGCCGAAATCGCGCATCGGCGAGGTGAAGAACGGCGAAATCCAGATCGCATCGACACCGAGCGCCGCAACATGCGGCAGACGGACGGCGATGCCCTTGAGATCGCCGATGCCGTCGCCGTTGGAGTCCTGATAGGAACGCGGATAGATCTGATAGATCACGGCGCCGCGCCACCAGTCCTTGTCAACTTCCGAAGCCGATTGAGGAGCAATGCTCATGCTGAATGGGTCCTGTGTGAGTCTGTGTTTTGGATCAGCCCCCCTTCACCGACCCGGCGAGCAGGCCGCGCACGAGATAGCGCTGCAAACCGAAGAAGACGAGGAGCGGAATAAGGATTGTGACGAAGGCCGACGCCGTCAGGATTTCCCAGTTGCCGCCGCGCGAGCCGAGCAGCGCGTTGAGGGCGGCGGTCAGGACCAGGTGGTCCTTATCGGTGCCGAGGAACACCATGGCGATCAGAAGGTCGTTCCAGACCCAGAGGAACTGGAAGATCGCGAAGGAGGCCAGCGCCGGGAAGGACAGCGGCAGGATGATCTTGACGAAGATATCGAAATCGCTTGCGCCGTCGACGCGGGCGGATTCGATGATCTCCTTCGGCAGGCCGGCAATGTAATTGCGCAGGAGATAGATGGCGAGCGGCAGACCGAAGGCCGTATGCGCCAGCCAAATGCCGGGATAGGTCTTCGACGGCACGCCGAACAATTGGCCGATTTCGTTATAGATGCGCAAAAGCGGGATCAGCGACATCTGCAGCGGCACGACGATGAGGCCGACGACGAGCGCGATCAGGATCGCGCGGCCCGGAAACTCCATCCAGGCAAGCGCATAGGCGGCGAAGGCGGCGATCAGGATCGGGATGACGGTCGCGGGGATCGTCACCGTCAGCGAATTGATGAAGGACTGGCCGATACCCTCGCCGCCGAGCACGTTGCGATAGTTGTCGAGCGTGAATTGCGGCGGTGTGGCAACGGTCAAGTAGACCCGCTTGGCGCGCGCATCGGCTTCAAACGGGCCACTCTTCTGATAGCGGTAGCTGCCGTCGGCATCGATGGTCAGCGTTTCGCCGTTCTCCAGTTGAGCAGGCGAGCCAGCCTTGTAGGCTGCCGGCTCCTGCACGCGCAGACCGAAGGACTGGATCTTGCCGCCGCCTTCCACATTGAGCCTACCTGCGATGACGAAATTCGCGCCGTCCGGCTTTGCCTTGTCCGGACCGTCGAGACGTGCGGCCGTCGTGCGCGAGGAGCCGGCAAACGCCGTCCACCAACCGGACGCGACGATCTGGTCCCTGTCGCGCAGTGCGGTCACGAAGATGCCGAGCGTCGGCAAAAGCCAGATGATGACGATGAGCAGCACCGCGGCATGAACGAAGATGCGGGCGGGACCGATACGACCGAGATTTCCAACCATGTCAGCGCCCCTTCGTCTCAGCGTTTGCGCGGCGGATGTTCCAGATCATGATCGGCGTGACCGCAACCATGAGGACGAGCGCGATGACGGCGCTTCGGCCGCTGTCGCCGCCGCCGCGGAACATCCAATTGAACATCAGGTTGGCAAGCACCATCGTGTTCCACTGACCATTGGTCATCGTGAGAACGATATCGAAAACCTTGAGGACGAGGATGGTGATGGTGGTCCAGACGGTGGCGATCGTGCCCCAGACCTGCGGCACCATGATCTTCCAGAAGATCTGCCAGCCATTGGCGCCGTCGATGACGGCGGCTTCGATGGTTTCTTCGGGAATGCCGCGCAATGCAGCCGAGAGGATGACCATGGCAAAACCGGTCTGAATCCAGATCAGCATCACCATCAGGAAGAAATTGTTCCAGAACGGAATGGTGATCCAGACTTCCGGCGTACCGCCGAAAAGCTGGACGACGGCGTTCAGAAGACCGATCTGCGTATCGGTGCCGCCGCGATATTCGTAGATGAATTTCCAGATGACCGAGGCGCCGACGAAGGAAATCGCCATTGGCATGAAGATGACCGCCTTGGCGATATTGCCCCACCAGATGCGGTCGGTCATGACGGCGATGACCAGGCCGAAGAAGGTGCAGGCGGCCGGCACGACGGCGAGCCAGAGGATGTTGTTGAAAATCGACTGGCGGAATTCGGTGTCGTTGAGCGCCCACAGGTAATTGGCACCGCCGACGAACTTATTGCCGTCCGGTCCATAGAAGGACAGGATGAAGGTCGCCACGACAGGATAGACGAGATAGACGACCAGCAGGAACAACGCCGGGCCTAAAAACAGCCAGGGGCGGATCAGACCGCGGCGTCGAAGGTTGACGGCTGCCTGATGGACGTCGTCTCCCTCCCTTGCCGGAAAGATCAAGTCCAAGAGCTTGTTGGAGAACCAGAAATAAGCGGCGCAAATGGCAACGCCGAATATCATGGCGCCAATCGCCGATACGATCTGCGAAAACATCCATTCCCTCCCCGAATTTACCTGCTTGAGTCCACCAGCCCGGCATCGGCCGCGCATAAGGGCGCGCCGTTGGATATTATTTGGCGCCGCCGGCTTTGACCGGCGGCGCTGGACTATGATGTCTTACTTGATGGCATCCCAGGACTTCTGAACCCCGTCGGTAACATCCTGAGCGGACTTGCCGCCGACGAAGTCCACCATGCCGGTCCAGAACGAACCGGCGCCGATCTTGCCCGGCATCAAGTCGGAACCGTCGAAGCGGAAGGTGGTCGCCGAGGTCAGGGTCTCGCCTTCCTTGCGCAGCGTGTCGTTGGCATAAGCTGCGGTATTGACGGCCTTGTATGGCGTCAGGAAGCCGGACTGCGCCATCCAGACCTCCTGGGCGATCGGCGTCTGCAGGAACTGGATGAAGGCACGGGCAGCCTTCGAATCCTTGGTGATGGCCGCCAGCGTGCCAGCGCCGAGAACCGGCTTGCCGAGTTCAGGATGCGCGGCGAAGGGCGGGAAGTAGAAGAAGTCCGCATCCTGGCCAAGCTTGGTGCCTTCCGGGAAGAAGGATGGGATGAAGGATGCCTGCTTGTGCATGTAGCACTTCGGCGGGACGGTGAAGAGGCCCTTCGGGCTGTCGCGGAAGTCCGTCGAGGCGACGGCCGCGACGCCACCGGCGACATATTTCGCGTTCTTGGCGAACTTCCCGAACTCCTCGACCACCGAGACGACCTTCGGATCGTTGAACTTCAACGTATTGTCGACCCAATGATCATAGTCCTGCGGCGTGTTCATGCGCAGCATCAGGTCTTCGACCCAGTCGGTCGCCGGCCAGCCGGTCGCACCGCCAGAACCGAGGCCGATGCACCAGGGCGTGCCGCCATCCTTGACGATCTGGTCGGAAAGCTTGAGCAGGTCCTCCATCGTCGTCGGAACCTTGTAACCGGCTTCTTCGAAGTTCTCCGGCACATACCAGACCAATGACTTCAGGTCGGCCTTGTAAGGGAAGGCATAGAAGGCATCCTTGCCGTCCTTGCCCTTATAGGTGCCGTAGCCGACCCAGCTGTCGCCGGCGCCGTAGTTCGTCTTGACCCAGCTCGCGAGATCATCGCCGAGTGGTGTCAGATAACCCTTGCTGGCAAGATTGGCGAGAAGGCCTGGCTGCGGGAGGATAGCGACGTTCGGCGGCGAACCGGCCTGCGTGTCGATGACGATCTGCTGCTCGTAATTTTCCGAGGACGAATACTTGGCATTCACGCCGGTCGCTTCGGTGAAGTAGTTGAGGACGCTCGTGAAGAGAGCTTCGTCTTCGCCGCGCCAGGGGCCGAAGATGGTCAGAGTCTCGCCCCTCAGGTCGGCATGCGCCGATTTGAACTCGTCGTAGCTTTTCCAGTTGAACTTGGAGTCCTGGCCGGGCTGGAACTTCAGATCGGCCGCCATCGCGGTACCGGCCGCCAAGGCGGCTAGAGCGACGGTCATCAAAAACATCTTTTTCATGCGGTTGTCCTCCCAAATAACGAAACCCATGAGCCGAGGCACAATTTGTGCCATCGCGCCCATTCCTCAAAGCGCTTTGGCTACCTCTCATCCATTGAGCGCAGGGAAAAGTCAAGCTCTTTTCAAATTTCGGCTAATATTCACAGACTATCTCGCGTTGCAGCATAAAATAGGCAGTGATATTTTGCTATTTATCTTGTCTCGAACGCATCGCCTGCTACATATTAAAAGCGCTTTGGATGCCAGCGATATTCGGGAGGTGTGCTGGCAACTGAGCAGTCGGGAATTGGAGGAGCCGAAATTCGTGAATCTCAAGCAGCTATCGCAAATGCTCGGGCTGTCGCAGACGACAGTAAGCCGGGCATTGAACGGATATCCGGAGGTTAATCGCGAGACTCGCGAGCGTGTTCTCAAAGCGGTTCGGGAAACCGGCTATCGGCCCAATAAGGCAGCGCAAAGACTTGCGACCGGCAAGGCGGGCTCGATCGGCTTGGTCATGCCGACATCGCCCGGCAACTCCTCGGACGTGCATTTCTCAGAGTTCCTGACCGGTCTCGGCGAGGAGGCCCTGCGGCACGACTTCCATTTCGTGCTGACGCCTGCGGATCCGAATGACGAAGTCGGCGCGTTGCGACGGCTGGCGGCCAGCGGCAATGTCGACGCGCTCTTCGTCAATTACATGCGCGGCCACGATCCACGTCTGGAAATGCTGAAGACGCTGTCCATGCCTTTTCTCGTGCACGGACGCTCGATCGGCTCCGAGCCGGACTATCCCTTTCTCGACCTCGACAATGAAGCCGCCTTCTACGACGCCACGAAACTGTTGCTGCAGCTTGGACATCGGCGCTTCGCCCTGTTGAACGGCCCGATCTATTTTGATTTCGCCATTCGCCGGAAAAACGGTATGGAAGCTGCCCTTGCAGAGCGCGGCCTTATGCTCGACGAGGCCTGCACCAGCCACACACCGATGACCGACGAACAGGGCCTGCTCGCCATGGAGCGCATCCTGCAGATGGAAAAGGAAAGGCGTCCGACTGCGGTGCTCTGCTCCAGTACCGTTCTGGCGCTCGGCGCCGTTCGCGCCATCAATCAGGCGAGGCTCAAGCTGGGTGAGGATATTTCGATCATCGCCCATGACGACGTGCTGACGCTTTTGAAGCCGGAAAGCTTCACCGTGCCGCTGACGACGACCCGCTCGTCGCTGCGCGCGGCAGGCGTGCGCATAGCCGAACGGCTGATCGGCGAGATCAAGCATACGGAGACGTTTCCGGCGCAGGAATTGTGGAAGGCCGAACTGATCGTGCGCGCCTCGACCGGCGTTGCGCCGACCGACTGATACCTGGCTTCAAGTGCGTCGCGATCTTTCAGATTCGCGCCGTGGTCGTTATCGCAAACCGCGGCACACTTTGCGCGGCTTGCTTTAAAACTTTGGCGGCTTCTGACCCGCGGCGCGATGGGCAGCGATGACGGTATTGGCCATCAGCATCGCGATCGTCATGGGGCCGACACCGCCCGGAACCGGCGTGATGGCGGCAGCGACTTCGGATGCTTCACCATAGGCGACATCCCCCACCAGCCGGCTCTTGCCCTCGCCCCGCTCAGGGGCCGCGATCCGGTTGATGCCGACATCGATGACGGTGGCGCCGGGCTTGATCCAGTCAGCCTTGACCATCTCCGGACGGCCGACAGCCGCCACCAGAATATCGGCACCTCTTGCCACCGAGGCCAGATCCTTGGTGCGCGAATGCGCCGTCGTAACAGTGGCATTCGCATTGAGCAGCAATTGCGCCATCGGCTTGCCGAACAGGTTGGAGCGGCCGACGACGACGGCATTGAGACCCGACAGGTCCTCGCCGTGGATTGAACGCACCAGCAGCATGGCGCCGGCCGGCGTGCACGAGATCAGCCCGGTTTCGAGATCACCGGTCGCCAGCTTGCCGGCATTGACGACATGCAGGCCATCGACATCCTTCTCCGGCCGGATCGACTGAATGATGTCATCCGAATCAAGATGCTTCGGCAGCGGCAGCTGCACGAGAATGCCGTGGATGGAGGGATCGTCATTCAGCGAGGCCACCAGGGCGGCAAGCGCTTCCTGCGTCGTCTCGGCCGGCAGGGTGTGCTGGATGGACTTGAAGCCGCATTCCCTCGCCATCTTGCTCTTGGAGTTCACATAGGCGTGGCTGGCCGGATCGTCGCCGACGATGACGACGGCAAGCCCGGTCTTCACACCGGCCTCCGCTTCAAGCCCAGCCGCCGCAGCCTTCACGGCTTCGATCACCGAAGCGGCCGCTTGTTTCCCGTCGATCACTGTCGTCACGCTCGTCTCCCGATCATGAATTCGCTGGCAATCTACAGACCATCGGCCCGGCATAATTGCCTGCTAACGCCCTATGGTGTCTGAAAGCGGTAATTGCAAGGGAAAACGATGGGCGATCAGCCGCGGTCCTGATTCCTGCGCACCGCGTAGGTTTCGACCTTGGCACGCAGGGATGCAAGTTCCTGCTGAATGCGGCCCCACTCGTCCGCAACGTCGAGCCGGCCTGCGATTTCGGGGGTAGCCGGCAGCGGCTCAGCCGCGATAGCGGGCAAAGGCGGAAGCGATGTGTCGCTATCCTGATGGAAAGAAGGAAGGGCTGGCATGACGCTATCGTCAGCCACATGGCCTTCCGCGGCTTCGGCACCGCTCAGCCACTTGCGCAGGAACACCGCGCCAAGTGCCATGCCGAGGGCGGCCAGGAAACCGATTGCCTGATTGCTCGCGAGATGATCATCCAGCGGGAGAGCCGATGCGACGGCGTGCGAGATCAGCGTCAGCGGCTGTTTGGCTTCCGGCACCGACAGAGCGGCATTCTGCTGATCGGCCTCATAGCGGCTCTGCGCGACGGCCACGGCATCCTGCAATTGCGCAAGGCGCATGACGTCGACATCGATGCTCTTCTGGCTGAGGCCCGTCATCTCAGCCGAAAGAGCCGTCTGCTTTTCGAGGGCCGCCTTCACATCGGCGTCGCTGCTGACGACGAGCCGCTGCAGTTGGCTGCGGATGTCGGCGGCAAGATCATCGACCGTCGCCTGCTGCGCAAGCAAGCGGGGATGGCGTGGACCAAGCTGCGTCGAAAGCTGTGAAAGCTGGGTCTTGGCGGCACTATAGCGGCTGCGCAGATCGTCGAGTCCGGCGGATGCGACATCGCCCGACAAGGCGCCACTCAGCACGGAGGCCGGCGTGGCCGACTTGACCGATGCAAGGCGAGATTTGGCCGCGCGCAAGGCCAGCCCGGCTGCCTTTATTTCGCCATCCAACTGCTGACGCTGCTGCTGGAGCGCCAACGCCGCCGCGATCTTGTCCTCGCCATAATGCGTCTTGAACTCGGCCAGGGCCGCCGATGCGCGATCGAATTCCTTGCGGCTGCGATCGGCTGCCGTCTCGACCTCGAGCGACGTGCCAGCGGCCTTTGCGACGGCGGCATCATAGAGGGTGGCGACAGCGAGGCGATTGGCAATATCGGCCGATCTGGCGGGATCGCCGCTGGTCACGGTCAAGCGCAGCAAACCCGTCTCACCATCGATGCCGACAGCGATACCCTTGCGGAGAGCCGCCTGAGCGCGCGAGGGTGCATCGGATGCGTTGCCGTTGCCGGAGAGGAGCTCGACGGCAATGCCGAGAGCACCCGCCCGGCTGCCGGTAAATTCCGGATCGCGATCGAGCTTCATCCTGGCGACGACATCGGACAGCACGGACGGTGCGACAGCACGTTTCGCTGCGACGTCCAGCAACGTCCGGCGGCCGCTGCCCTCGCCTTCCGCATGCAGGACGGCCTGCGACATATAGAGCGGCGGCGGTGCGAGCAGCGTCGGGACAGCCGCGCCCGCCAAGGCGGTAGCAACGATGAAACCGAGAGAGCGGATACCGAGAGACCAGCGACCGATGCCCGGCCTATGCTCGGCCAGATCGCGGATCGCAGTCTGCGGAGAGAGTTCCGGCATGCCTTCGAGCAGGTCGGGCACGAATTCCAGCAGATCTGGCACGGGCTCCGATGCTGGCTCCCGCATTTGTTCGGGCTCCGCGCGGCGGAACGGCGGAATGCTTTGGGGGTACCCGGCAGGCCGATGTTCCGGCGACCCCGCATCCATCGATCCCCTTCGTCCCGAGATCGGATAAGGATCGCCATCCAGCGCCCTGCGCAGGATGGCGCGCAGCTCCGTATCGCGCGGATCGTCGGAATTAGCCGCTTGCAGATGGGCTGCACGGCGCAAGCTATCGTCGCCCCGAAGAGGAGAAACGTGCCGGCCCGATCCGCGCGATACCTCGAAGGTTTCCGCATCGTCTCGGTAGAATCCGGGCCTGGCTTTGCTTTCAAACATGGCGGGCTATCTCGCGCACATGGTCGGAGACCAATGCAATGGTTAACCCACTCTAAACTTTCATGCCAAAGAAAGAGTTAACGCCGCGTCCGCGAATAGGCGAGCGCTCGGCATTTTTTCTGAGATTGCTCTAACTTGCCAATTTATCCGGGGCGGCGATGCGCCGCTGCGGCAGCTGCAGCGGTTCTGCGCGAAGGACACGCTCCCTGCGGCCGAATTGATGCCTGACGACCTGATAGAGGAAAAGCGGAATGCCTAGAATATAGCGCCGCCACAGCCTGCCCGGTTCGAGAGCCAAGCGGAACAACCACTCGCTGCGTAGCGCGCGCACGAGCCTGGGGGCCCGCGGCACGGTTCCGGAAATGAAATCGAACAGGGCGCCGACGGTCAACACCAATCGCGCATGCTGCGGCCCGACATGCTCGGCGACCCATTTTTCCTGCAAAGGCGTTCCCATGCCGACGATCAGCACATCGATCTTCTGCCGGCCTATTTCCGCGGCAACGGCGCTGCTTCTCGCTGGATCGAAGAAACCGTCGGAAACGACGATGTACTCGTGCCACGGCGCGTGGCGGCGAAATTTTTCAGCCGCGTTTTCGACGACCGAGCGCTTGCCGCCCAGCAGGCCTATCCGCTTCGTCCGCTCCATGAAGGTCAAAAGCGCAGGCACGAAATCCGTGCCGTTCAAGTTCGCCGGGAATGGCTCGCCATGGGCGACGCGCGAGGCGATATCGAGGCCGACACCATCGGGAAGCACCAGATTTTGCTCGAGAACATTGCGATAGCTGTCATCGCGCAGCATGACGAGCATATTATGGGCGTTGACGAAGGAGATCGAGGTCTGGCCGACCGGCAGGGAAGCGAGCTCATTGACGAAGGTCAGGGCATTATCCCAATCGAGATCGCAGACCGGCAGATCGAAAATCATGCGGCGGGATGCTACGACGGCAAAATCGGCAACCTGGTTCAATCCAACAACCTCCTGCCCGAGACCGCACATGCGCATGATGCCGAGAATAACAAGGCTCATGCGCCCCAACCGTTCATCGGTGCTGCGACTACGAGGCGTCACTGGGAGGTGTTTATAGCCAGATAAATCCAATGTTCCGTTAGGATGGAACGTGGGATTTATCGGAAACCATCAAGGATTCATTAATGTATCGTCGGCTGGAGCCCGGCTTTGCAGCCCTGGAATGGAGCGGTGCCCCGCCGAGCCAGGACACATTTACTCTACCGGCACCTTATCCTTCGCCGCATCCTGCACGATCTTGACGGGCTTGACCGTTTTCTTGCCGATGCTCTCCCCGCCATGGGTTTCTTCCTTGGAAAGATAATCGAGCTGTTCGATCAGCACGTCGGCGACATAATCGCCGCCGAGCCGCTCGTTCATCCGCTTCTTCAGGTCGCTGCGGAAGGCGGCGACGTCGAAATTCTGCGTGTGCGCGATATCGATCACCTTGTTGCCGATCAGCAGCGTGAAGAGCTCATCCGTCGTCAGCTCCGGCAGGGGTATCTGCAGCGCGTTTGCCTTGCCCTTCTCCATCATGAAGGAGATGCGCGTCAGAAAATAGCCGGTCACCTGGCCATTGGCGATGACAGGGACATTGATCGATTCGCCCTTGATCAGTTCCTGCTGCGCCTTCTTGGCGTCGTCAGGACTGATTGCGGGCGCTGTCGCCACCTGCACCGAAAAATAGACCGAGGCCAATGTCACGGCGCAGACCCACAGGCCGGTGAGAGCGAGCTTGATCATCCGGCCTCACGGACGCGGAATTGCTCCTGCGAATAGGTGCCGTCCGCATCGGCGTTCTGCACGGCATTCTTCAGAATGTCGGCGACGGCGCGCACGGCCTCGAGGTGAGCCTCGACCCGGCGGGCGTTCAGAACCAGCTTCTTCTTCAGATCGTGCAGCTGCCCGATATGAGCGGCGGCAAGATCGGCCGGATCGGTATCGCGAAACAGCATCGACAATTCGTAGAGGCAACGGCTCTTGTGAGCGTTCGATACCTTGAGATCGAATTCCGGGTCGGTGCCGATCCGATTGTTCTCATTGTCGATAATCATCTCCAGGCGGCCAAGGACAGACTTGATCCGATAGTCCTGCGACATCATTTCCATGTTTGTTACCTCGCTCATGCTTTCTGGGACGTCAAATTATTCTGATTGGTGATGCTGGCATTGCCGTCATTATCGGCATCCGCGGCGGCGAGCGTCTTGCGCTGAAAATCGGCAACCGCGCTCAGAGCCATTTTCTTGTCGTTTTCATCGGTCGCGGCATGGATGGCGCCGGTGTTGCGCATCTTGTCGACTTGTTCCTGATACATCTTTTCTGCAATACCAACGCCGCCGTTCTTGGCGAGCGTATTGCCCAGCTGCTCGGCCATCATGCCTTTCCAGATCTCGCCGGCCGAACCCTTGCCATAGAGCGTCTCGCTGCTCGGCAGCATGTTCTTCACGAAATTCTGCAGCACCATGGCTTCGAACTTGCGATAGGGCTGCGGCACCTTCGTCCCGGCCACATGCGTGTTGGCATTGGCGAGACCTGCCTGGGTGGCCGCGCTGTTCATCGCATCCACCGTCGCACCGAAGCCGTTGCCGTTCTCGGCGAGGCTGGTGGCGGCGAAGGCGGCCCGGTTGGCGGCAAGCTTTGCCTGCGCAGCCTCGACATCGGCCGGATTGGCGGCCTTGACGACATCGAGGACCAAATCACTCGGAGGCGAAATAGCCACGTCACGTCTCCTTCTGCTATCGCGCACCCGGAAGCCGCGCAGTGCGGCAATCGAATCAGGGCAACGAATCAAAACTTCAGAACAGGCCGGCAACCGAACGATGCACATCCTGTTCCATGATCGCGGCGATTATGGTTTTTGAACCTTGCTGGAGGCTGGCGTTACGTCGGCGAAGCGTTGATCGATGATGTCGTAGACCGCATTGTCGTCGGCCTCCCGCACTTCGAGCTCGCGGGCATCCTTCATGTGCTCTTCGAGCCGGTCGGCCTTGGTGCGCTCCTGCTGGACCTTCATCTGAATGAGGGTTTGAATGCTTTCCAGCTGCTGATCCCGGATCATCAGGCGGCCGTAGCGCTCGGCATAATGGATTGAGAACGCCATGTGCACGGGATCGATGGAACCGATCGCCGTCATGACCCGCTCCATCGATTCGGTGACCTCCGCGCGCTGGCGGGTCGTATCAGCCAGCTCGTTTTCCGCTATCCGCTCCAGATGGCGCTGCACTGCGACCAGGCGCTTCAGTTTTTCAGACCGGTTTTTCTCCGCCATCGTCTACCTATCCGCCGGCTAATGCCCATTGAAGACCGTGAGAAATGCACCAGAAAACTGACTGATCAATGCCGCGATGCTGAGGTAGAGCATGAACAGCCCTCCCATCAGCAGATACGGCGTGGAGATGAAATAGATCGGGATCTGCGGTGCCAGCTTGTTGATGAAGCCGATCGAAATCTGGAACATCAGGCCATAGAGAAGGAAGGGGCTCACCAGCCGCAGCATGATGAAGAAGGTGGTTTCCAGCGTATCCGTAATCGAGATCAAAGCGGCACGCGGCTCGATATGACCTCCCAGAGGAACGACGGAATAGGAATCGACCAGCGCCTGCAGGATATAGTGATGAAAATCGAGGATGAAGAGCATCATCAGCCCGCAAAAGCTGATGAGGCTCGTGAGCGACGTCTCGCTTGACTCCTCGACGATATCGGCGCCGCCCGGTGCGTTGAAGCCGATCAGCATCGATATGCTCACGCCGGCGAATTGCAGGCCCAGCGTATAGATCCGGGCCATCATGCCGTACATCAATCCGATGACCGTTTCGGTGAAGATGAGGCCGATGAAGCTCGCGTCGCCCTTCGACACCTGAGGATAGATCGTGTTCCAGAGCAACGGCAAAATCGCCATCGACAGGGCCGCGGAAAGGAGCAGCCTGATCTGCGGAGGGATACGGCCCGATGAAAATCCCGGGAGGACCATCATGCAGCCGCCGATGCGGCAGAAGGCGACGAACAGCGCCAGAATGGTCCCCTGCGGGTCTGTTATCATGAAATCGAACCTAGAATCTTGATCTCGATCCCCTTGGCCAGTTCCACATGCGACAGGACCGGAAGGGTCGCGAACAGGCGTTCGATGATCATGCGCACATAGGAGCGCGTTTCCGGCGACGTGACAAGAACGAAGGGCATACCGCGATCCATGTATTCACGGATAACTTTGCCCGCCTGTTCGCTGAATTCCTCCAGGCTGCGCGGATCGATGTCGAATTCGACGATTTCGCCCTTCTGATCGCGCTTCAGCGCCTGATGGAAGATCAGGTCCCATTTGCTGCCGAGACGCAGCACGCGCAGCACGCCGTTGTCGGCAAGGTCGCCGCAAAGCTGCTGCGCCATGCGGACACGCACATGTTCGACGATCTGTTCCGTCTTCCGCACATGCGGGGCGAGTTCGGCAACCGCTTCAAGGATGAGATGCAGGTTGCGGATCGAGACACGCTCGGCGAGCAGCAGCTTCAACACCGCCTGCAGGCCGGAATAGGACATGTGTGACGAGCAGATCTCGTCGGCGAGCTTCTTATATTCTGGATCGAGACGCTCGATCAGGATCTTGACGTCCTTATAGGACAGCAATGCCGGCAGGTTGTTGCGGATGACCTCGCTCATATGGGTGAGCACGACGGAGACATTGTCGATCGGCTGGAAGCCCTCGCGCTTCAGATCATCGGTGAAGGCTTCGAGAACGGAAACGGCGGGCATGCCGAAGGCGGGCTCGCGAATCTCATCCCCCGGCACGGTCGGCTTGCGGCCCGAGCCGGTGACGACGAGCACTTCGCCGACACGCAGCATGTTGGAGGCGATGGTCGTGCCGTGGATGCGGATCTGATACGATTTGTCGGCGATCGCCATGTCGTCGATCACCTTGATTTCAGGCACGACGAAGCCGTATTGCGTCGCGAACTTCTTGCGCATCTTGCCGACACGGAAGGCAAGCTCCTGATGGGCGCCGAGCAGGCGGGTGGAAACGATCTTGCCGAGGGCGAGCTCGATCTCGGCGGTCTTTAGAACCGACTTGACCGAATCCTTTTCCATTTCCTTCGTCTGCATCACCTTCTGCTCTTCGGCATCGCGGCGAAGTTTGTTTTCGGCCTCGATCTGGCGCGGGATGAACCAGGCGCCGGCGGCCATCAGGCCGCCAAGGAAAACGAAGGGAAGGAAGGGCATGCCGGGCATGATGGCCAGGATGCCCATGAGAACCGCCGAGACGGCGAGCGCGCGCGGATAGCCGCTCAGCTGATTGACGACGGCCTGGTCGGTCGAACCGGCCGTACCGCCGCGCGAAACAAGTAGGCCGGCGGCGAGAGAGACGATGAGCGCCGGCATCTGCGACACCAGACCGTCACCGACGGAGAGCTTGACGAAAACGTCCGCAGCCTGGCCGATCGGCATGCTGTGGCGGAAATAGCCGATGATGATGCCGCCGAAGACGTTAATGCAGGTGATCAGAAGACCGGCAACCGCGTCGCCGCGCACGAATTTGGAGGCACCGTCCATCGCGCCGAAGAAGGAGCTTTCCTCTTCCAGCTCGCGACGGCGGCGCTGCGCTTCCTTTTCATCGATCAGGCCGGCCGAAAGATCCGCGTCGATCGCCATCTGCTTGCCGGGGATGGCATCGAGCGTGAAGCGGGCGCCGACTTCTGCGATACGCGTCGCGCCCTTCGTGATGACGATGAAATTGATGGTGATGAGGATCAGGAAGACGATCAGACCGATGACGAAATCGCCCGACATCACCAGACTGGAAAAGCCCGCGATGACGCCGCCGGCGGCATTATGCCCTTCATAGCCATGCGAAAGGATGACGCGCGTGGTCGCGATGTTCAGCGACAGGCGCGTCATGGTGGCGATCAGCAGGATCGTCGGAAACGAAGAGAATTCCAGCGGCTTCTTGATCCACAGCGCCACCATGAGGATCAGCACCGAAAAAGCGATCGAGAAAGCCAGGCCGAGGTCGATCAGAAAAGGCGGGATCGGCAGGAACAGCACGCACAGGATCACCATGATGCCGAGCGCGAAGCCGATATCGCGAATGCTGGGATTGGCTTTGGGGAGTGCTATTGCGGGTGGTTGTGCCATCGACCGGTTCCGTCTCTTCATGAGAGGAGGCAAACGGCTGACCCGCCTGCCCTATTGGAACCGAGCTTTAGAAGCCGAAGCTTGCGCGAGCATGGCCTATGGCCATCGATGCCCGTATCCGAAGGCCGCTGCGGCCTTCGGACCTTCTCTCGCTAGAAGCCCGACTGGATGCGCGAGAAGACGAGATTGGTGAAGATCGAAATCTGTGCGCCGACGAATGGCGCCGAGATGCCGATCGTGACCATGACGGCGACGATCTTCGGCACGAAGGTCAAGGTCGCTTCCTGCACCTGGGTGAGTGCCTGGATCAGCGCGATGACCAGACCGACGACCATGGCGGCGACGACAGCCGGACCGGAAGCCACCAGCACCGTCCAGATCGCCGCCTGGAAGATATCCAATGCATCGGCTTCATTCATGATTTCACTCCCGGTTCAGCGGCTCCTCATGAGCCGCTGGTCGAATCCGTGCCAGACGAATCGCTACTGCTAGTATCGCTTGACGAGGCCGGCACATCAATGGTCGTGCCTGCCGGAGCGATCGTCACGCCGGCCTGGATCAGGATCTTGTCACCGGCGTTGGTCTGCGCGATGATACCGTCCGAATAGACGGTTACTTCCTTGATCGTCCCTGTGGTCTTGCCATCGGCGCTCATAATCTGCTTGCCGATGTAATCGGACGCCTGCGAGATCCATTGGTTCTGCAACACGGTTTCCAGATGCGAATTCGTCTGGATCTGCTGCTCGACCTGGGAGAAGCTCGCCAGCTGCGAAATCTGCTGACTGGCATCCATTGGACTAGTCGGGTCCTGGTTCTTCATCTGCGCGATGAGAAGCTGCAGGAAATCGTTGTAGTTCAGGTTGGCGCTCGCCGATGCGGCAGCAGCATTTTTCGTGGCTGTGGAAGAGCTGTCCGTGCTGCTGTTGACGGCGTCTACCGCTGCCATGGAGCGATCTCCCGACGGATATGCTCGATCGTCGCCGCCGGCATTTCCTGATTGTTCAGAATATTGTCCTCGATCGGGTAGAGGCCGCGGATCGCCTTCAACGCGTCGAAAGCTCGGCCGGTGGCGACGAGGCCATCGATACGCTTCAGCTCGGCCAGCACCTCCTCGTTGTGGAAGCACGAAAGCAGCATGACGATCGACTTGCGGAACATCGTCGTCGACTGATCCTTGCCCTCCGGATTGATGAGGATCATCTGCGCGATGAAATAGAGCTGACGCAAGGGCGTCGTCGCGTCTTCAGGCTGGAGGACGTGGTTCTCAAGCAGGAATGTCACATCATTCAGGAATTCCAGCGCGACCTTGCGATCGACGCGCAGGACGGCCCCGTTGATAAAGATCTTTTCCCCGGCTTTGAGCGATATGCGAAGCGTACTTTTCATTTAAGTCCATCCCTGATGATGGTGGTGACATCGATGATGCCTTGATAATTTTTCGACTGGCGCCGCTGGATTCGATCGCACTCCTTCAAAATCCAGATGGCGATCGAGATGAGGTTGGCACGCAGTTCGACATTGAGCTGGTTCTCCGGACTTTTGAGGTCCTCCACGAAGCTCACCCATACGCGCCGCGTATAGAAGAGCGCCTCGATCGCCTCGCGGCCGTATTTCTCCGCATCACGGGCCGCGGAGAGGAGAGCTATCGACCGGTCCAGAACTTGTCGTTCTCTTTCCTTGGCGTCGGCCACCGCATCCTGCATGACTTCCGCATATGAGAACTGATACATTCACGCATCCTTCCTGGTCATTCCTTCCCTTTGATCATCAAAGGTAATTTACAAGACTGAGCTGCTGGATCTTTGAAACAATGGTGTAAGCGGTCTCGAGCTGGGTCTCGAGGCTGTTGACCTTGGTCGAAGCCTCATAGGGATCGACCCCCGTCAGATCGCCCAGGCTGGTATTGAGAATGGTCTTCTGGGCATTCAGCGTCGTGTTCGCATCCGACAGGCGCGACTGCGACAGACCGAGCTGGCTTGCCTGGCTGTTCAATCCGTCGACCGCCTGGCGCGAGTAGCTGATGGCCTGATCGGTCACCGCATTCAGCGCATCCGAACTCAGGGCCGGCGTCGTGCTCATCAGTGCATTGGTGACGCTGGTTGCAAGCGCCAGGTAGCGAATGCCGGAGGAATTCGAATTCGTCGACGTTTCCACCACTTCCGAATTGCTGATGCGGCTCGTCATATTCTGGTCGGACGCGCTCGACCAGCTTGCCCAGCTGGCGTCGGAGGTGAACATCGGCTCGACCTTGGTGGTGATGAAGTCCTTCATCTGGGCGCCGGTCAGATTGCTTGTCGATGTTACGGGCGGGGTCTGAGCGGCCATATAGGCCGTCAGCGCGGTCTGGATTGCGGTATTCGTCGCGGCCGACTTATCCGTCATCGGTTGAACATCGGTATTGGTGCCGGCGAAAAGATATTCGCCGTTGACCATGGTATTGGCGGAAGCGATAACGCTCGAAAGGGCGGAAGTCGCAGTCGACTGCGTCAGCGCCACACTGCTTCCATCCGTATTGCCGCGCAGGGCCACCAGCTGATCCATCAGCTTCTGCGCCTGGCTGCCCATATCGCTCAACGCGGTCTGGGATGAGGTCATACGCTGATTTGCAATGGAATTGCTGCTGAGAATGGAATCGATACGCGACACTTCCCGTGTCAGGTTCACGCTGAGCGATGTGCTGCTGCCCAGCGAAACCCCGATGTCGGCATAAACCCCGGTGGTTGCTTCCGTGGAAGCACTCGTCATCTCATTTTGCGTCTGACGGATTGTCTGACGCATGGCATTTTGAATGGCCGTGCTCGAAATGAAAGAAAGTTTCATGGCTTAGCTCGCAATATCCAGTACCGATTGAAGCATCTCATTGACGGCGTTCAATATCTTCGTTCCAGCCTTGTAGGACTGCTCGATATCCATCATCAGCGTCAGTTCTTCGTCGAGATTGACGCCGGTCGCATTCGAATAAGCGCCAGAAGAGCGCGATAGTGCCGCGGATGTGTTTTCAGCCGCGGTCGTTGCCGTGCTGCGCTGTCCTTCGAGCCAGCCGATGGAACTCGATGCATAATCCATGAGGCTGGCCCGGGTATCGGAGCCGGCCGTGGCATCGAAATCCATCTTCGTATTCATCGCAGTGATAAAGGCATCCAGCTGGGTGGAATAACCGCTGCCACCGCTGGTATTCTTCGTATAACCCGTCTCGCCGGTCGCGGCATTGTTGTTAATACCACCATCACGCAGCAATGTCGGATCGCCACCTTGAGACGTGATTAACTTCGGATTAACGGCTATCGAGCCGGCCAGGCCTGTGACCGCGGTAGTACCCGTCGGAACGGTGCCGCCGCTCCAGGTGAAAAGGCCGGGCAGGGTCGGCTTTGCGGGATTGCTATTCGTTTCGGCGAACGTCGTCACCAGACCGCGCGCAATCTCATCGAGCTGCTTTTGATAGGTCGGCGCAACATCGTCCCGGACCTGCAGCGCCGCCTGGAGGCTGCCCTGCGCGGTGGTGCTCGCACTCTGGCCTGGAGTCAGCGCAACGCCATCGATATAGACATTGTTGCCGACCGTGCCGGCCGTATAGGTATTTGTCGGCTGAAACGTCACCGTGCGCGGAATGGTTTCGAACAGGGTCGTTCCGCTCGTGGTGTAGAGCGCCATATCGTTGTTGCCGCGCGTCACCGTCGTCACGCCGACAATCTTCGAGATCTGGTTCAGGATCGAATCGCGCTGGTCGAGAGCGTCGGCAAGGGCGTTGGACGTCGGTCCGGCGGTCGTCGTCGCCGATTTCAC
The DNA here is from genome assembly GCF_003287875.1 of Martinezella tropici. Lineage (GTDB taxonomy): Bacteria > Pseudomonadota > Alphaproteobacteria > Rhizobiales > Rhizobiaceae > Rhizobium > Rhizobium tropici_C. The sequence goes on along the minus strand of NZ_QMKK01000052.1, from coordinate 14,051 downwards.
CGCCTCGTTTGCTTCCTGGAACTGCTTCAGCAGGCTGTTCAGTGAATTGACGTCGGAGCTGATCTGCTTGTCCGCATCGGTTCGTGCGGCCTGCACCGCAGTCGTCGCATTGTTCAGCGACGTGACAAGGCTCTGGGCCGCGTTGATCGCCGATTGCGCCGCCGTGGTGCTGGACGGAGAACCGGAATAGGTCTGCATCGCCTTCTGGAACGCCGAAAGAAGGGTCGCCGGAGCGATTTCATTGTCATTTCCGCCGAGCGTAGCCGACTGAAGATTGCTGTAGGCGTTCAAAAGCAGCTGCTGGGCCGAATCCGATGACGACGAGCTGAGATAGGCCTTCTGCAGCGCCGGCTCGCTGCTGCGGTCGATCTTCACAACCTGGGCGCCAGCCATGTCCGTGGTCACCACCGCTTGGCGACGCGAATAATTCGTGTTGCTGTCGTTAGCGATATTGTTCGATACGACACTGCTCTGCGTGCCGGTATTGTTGAATATTGCCTGCGCGTTATTGAGAGCTGTTGTGAGCGACATGACTGACTCGATACCCTGTTCGTTTTAGCGCCGCAGAATGGCCGATGGCGCGCCGGAAGTGTCGGAATAGCCTGTCAGAGCAAGGCCGGCGAAGTTCACTCGATTGTCGTTGGCACGGTATGGATGGCCGCCTGAGCCAACCGCGAACGGCCATCTGCGGGAAGATTGGGACACGCGAACACCGTTGCTGCGGAGATCGGGACCGGCGGCCGGAATATGCAGCACGCCCATCCCTTCCACGGCCGCAGGATGAGACGACATCGCACCGGCTGCGCGGTCAAAAGCAGCGCCCAGGCGAATTGCCCGTGCGTCCACTTCCGCAAATGCGGTCTTCATGCTGCCGAAATTCCTCATCTGGAATCCTCGTTATCCTTCATACGACTGAGAGTAGGTGGCGGGCCTTGCGTGAAGCTGTCTGAGAGGACGAAAAGCCGATCATGGCGAAAAGCATATCCGCTAGCGCCGCATTGCAGCTTCATCGCCGGTAGATGCGGGCGAAAATCGTAAGGAACGACGAACCTATCGCGGTCATGACGATCCGGCGCGATGCAAAAGGATAGGCCCGAGAATCGGATGATTCCCGGGCCTATTCGCGAGTTTAGCATCCTGGATGCCGATCGGAGATCGTCAGCTCCAGTCGATGCAGTAGCCTAGGAAGCGCTTGGAATCGACAGGGTCGAAGCCGAGTTTCTTGCGCAGCTTCTTGCGCAGCTTCGAAATGTGGCTTTCAACCACGTTTTCCTCGACCTCTTCGTCGAAGATACCGTAGATGGCGTTGAAGATCTGCGTCTTCGTCACCCGGCGACCGCGGTTGGCGATCAGGTATTCGAGAATGCGGCGCTCGCGGCGCGGCAAAGCGAACACGGAACCGTTGATTTCCGGATCACGGCCGTCCGCGAAGACGCGAATCGGACCGATATCGGTATAGTTGTTGATCGCCTTCAGCCTACGGCGGATCGCCGCGGCGCGGGCCAGAATCTCGCGTGGATGCACCGGCTTGCGCACGACATCGTCGACGCCGCAATCGAAGAGTGCAAGGGTGGCCTCCAGCGAGGGCTGGTCGCTGACTGCGATCACAGGCGCCGCCGTCCGATCACGGATCGCCCTGGGAAGCTCCAGCACGTGCTGGCCCTGCCCGATCAGAAAAGCCTCAACAGCAGCAATGTCGCCCTCTGCCGCCGTCGTTACCCATTCGCCGAATTCGCGTGGATCAAACCCCGTGGAAGGGATGCCCTCGCGTCCAAACAGTGATGTATATCCGTCCTTAACGAGCTCTCGCTCATCAACCACTACGATCATTCGTCCGCCTCCGAATCAGTGTGGTGTTTCGATGAACTATGGGTACGAATCGGGCGAATCACGAACAACTGTCGGAAATGAGTGACGGAAATTAATAATTGATTAACTTTGGAGGTGCGATTTGCACTAGATGTAGTAGGTGCATTGCATTTTACACCGAGAAAAAACTTGTTAGTTAGCGTATTATCAACAAGCCCATTTTGGGCAAATCGACGGCAGTCAACCACTTCGGTTGGGTTAGCGCCGACTAACCGGAAGGTCGACACAACCTATAGGTTGTCTAGTTCTGACAGAAGGTCGCTGCGTTCGGTGTCCATTTGCCGTAGCCGGTGGCGACCAGATTGGCGATCACACGGCATACATAGACCTTTTGGGCGGGGTCATTGTTCGGGCCGGCATGGTATCTAGCTACCGCCATCGTCCAGGTCTCATGCCTGTCATGCAGATTGCGGAGAAACTTCGCGGCATACTCGACGTTACTGCGCGGATCGAACATTGCGTCGACCGAGGTAAAGTTTTCGCCGTGAAAATACTGGTTGATCTGCATGCAGCCAACGTCGATAAGCTTTGCACCGCTCTGCCTTGCCGCGGCGAAGACCTGCAAGGCAGCCCCCTCCGACGGCGGGAAGATCGGCCGCCCCTCGACATTGAGGGCGTAGGGGTAGAGCGATCCCTTGCGCCCCGTCTCCGTCAAGCCGACCGAATAGAGAATCCCTTCGGGTATTCCATATTTCGCGGCAGCAGACTGGATTTCGCGCTCGCAGAGGCCGGCCGCACCATTATCCGGCGGCGCCGGATTTCCCGACGCATAGGCTTCAGAGGTAAACGGCGCCGGAACGAGAGCGCTGAACGCCACCAGCAGCGCCGTCTTCAACACCGCGCTCACCCGAACTGCGATTGCCATTGTTTCCATCTGCCTGCTGTCCCGAATAGTTCTGGCCCCTGGGACGCGCGTCGCCCCCTTGTCCCTGGTTCAACAGGGACTGTTGCTGGTTCGACCCGGAATTGCGGCCGCTGTCTGGCTGCTGATCCGCATTGGAGGCCAGGGTTACGGTAATGTTGTCCACCTGGTAGCCCTGGGCGCGCAGCGCATCGACCATGCGGCTCTGATCGGCATGGAGCTGCCTGTAGGCCTCGCCCGTCTGCACTTTCAGGTCGACGCTCAGCTGATCTCCGGAAAGCCGCATAGTGGCCGTGACGTCGCCGAGGTTGTCGGGACGCAGCTGGATCTTGAGCGTGTTGACGACCTTGCCCGTGCTCGACTGATTTGCGGCGTTGGAAAGCGCCGAACCCGGCTGCATCGCGGCCGACCATTCACGATCGCCCGCCAACGCCCCTGCGACGAGCGACGAGTTGGTATTGGTGGCAAGCCCCAGATAGCGGCGGGCATCCAGGACTGTGATCGTCGGGGTATCGCCGCCCGAGGAAGCCGCCACCTTGACGTCTGCCGCCTCATCTCCGCTCTTGCTGATCGACAGGTCGAGCGCGCTGCCGCGACCGTCCGACCGCGACAGGCGGAAGGTCTGTGCGGCATCCGACCCCTGGCCGTCATCCGGCAGCGTCACCGCCGCATCCGATGCATCATCCGCGACAGCCGCCTTGGCGAGCGGGATTCCCTGGACCTTCGCATCGTCGGTCGTCTTGGTCGCCTGCGCTGTGCCGGCCTGTGCAGCGACGACGGGCTGCGGGACATTCAGCAGTGACAAGGCATCCGAAATCGTATTGGCGGGTTGGCTCGCCTGCGTCGGCGTAGACTTACCATCATCCGTCGACTGCGCGTCCTTCCCGTTTTTCACGGCGGGTGCTTTGCCATCGCCCTTCACTGGCGTGGCTTGACCGTTGGTCGTCGTGAGATCGGCCAATTGCTGTGCGAGCTCTGCAAGCTGATCGAGCGTGGTCGGTTGCGCCGGCACATCGCTCGTGCCGACAGCCGGCGTCGCCGGGTCCGGGACTGCCGCCGTCTGATCGCCTTCCACGGGAACCGTGTCGTCTTCCGTCGCCGGTACCGCGTTCTGCAGTTCGATCAGCGATTTCGAGAGCGCAGCTGCGCCGGCACCCTGGGATGGCTTTGCCCCCTTGGTAAGGCCGGCGAGGTTGGCGAGATTGGCTCCGGAGGTATCGATCATTCCAGCTCCGGCACTAGCGCCTTCATCGATGGAAAGGGCCAGCGAGCCGGGATCGCTTGCTGCCTTTACGGCATCCGCATCGTTGGCGGCTGTCGTGTCTGCGTTTGCCGCCGCATCCGCTCCAGCATTCGGGCCGGAAGATTTGCGTCCGTTGCCGAGCGAACTGGTCAGCGCATCGATAAAGCCCTTGCCGTCATCCTGCTTCGTGGAGCGGTTGCCTTTGGCGGCAGCAAGAATATCCGCCCCCGATGAGGCGCTGGAGACACCGATGTCGTTCATGATCAATGACTTTCCTGCTTCAACAGGCCGTCGATGGCATTCAGCTTCGAACGGCTCGTCGTGACGAATGCGTCGAACGAAGAACCGGCCTCCTGCCGCCCTCCCTCCGGGGCGGGAGCCGCGTTCGCCGAGGCTCCCTGCTCAACACCCGCCGTGCCGGGAGATTGACCTCCCGATTGCTTCGTCACAGCAGCATCGTGTTCAGTATTCTGTTGATTGGGCAGATTAGAAACATTGGCTTGCCCGAGGCTTGCTGGATCGGGAGCGCGCAATATCTCCTGCGCAACCGCCTTTGCGGCGTCGCGCAGAGCACGATCGCGCGCGTTCAGCTCGCCTGCCGGCATCTGATTGAGATCGTTGATCGCCGACTTCAGCTCCGGCGTGGATATGCCCGCCACACCGCCATAGAAGTTGGCCAGCGCGCCGAAGGCGTCACCGCCGTCGGTGGCGGAGATCGCCTGGGCGCGGCTGGCCGCCAGTGCGGCAAGATCGGCCTTGCCTGCGATCGCCGCCCGGCGCGCCATGCGCAGATAGATCTCCCTTTGCCTGGGAGGGTCCATGAAGGACAGGATGTCGATGATGTCCTGCTGCTTGACGTCGGAATCGTGATCCACCACCAGCTGCACGAAAAGGTCGGCAAACTGGCTGGCATAAGGCGAATGCAGAAAGCGCCTCGTATAGCGCCGCGCATAATCAAGCCCGGCCGGCACCATTCCCGCATCGGCGCACAAGGCCAGAGAGCGCCGCAGCGCCGATTCCTCGACGATCGTACCAGGCGCCATCACGCGTGCCCAATCGTAAAGCTGCAGGGCCGCCTTGCCGTTCTTGCCGGACATGACATTGCCGGCAACGAGCGAGAGATAAGGACCGATCGGCTTGTCGCGATATTCCCTCGCGATGTCGGCAAGCGTATTGACGACCAGCAGCCCCTTGCCGTTCAGATATTTTCTAAGCACGTCCGCGACACGATTGTCGAAATTGCCGTTGAGGTCGCGCGACATCAGATATTCGAGCGTTTCGGGATTGCCGCCGCTCATGGCATAGATCAGCGCCGCATCGACGTTACGGTTGTCCTCGAACACGGATTTATCGGCATTGCGCAAGCGTTCATCGATGGTGGCAAGCAGGAAGCGCTGCATCTCTCCGGCGGAGCTGTCGCCCGCCGCGACTGAATCCTGGACGAATTCAAGCGAGCGCAGCATCTTGTATAGCGGCAGGTTGTCCTGTCCCTCGGCGCTCGCGGCCCCCGGCATCAATATGCCGAGGGTGAGCGTGAGCGCGAGGTGATGACGATGCTGTTTGCGCGCCATGGACTAGCCCTGCTTGCCTTGACCGGACTTGCCCTTCCCCGAAGTGGGCTTGGCCGGGCTTTGCGCATCCGGGCTTACCCCTTCCTTCACGGCCTGGTCCGAAGGATTGGCAATCAGGATCTCGATACGGCGATTGGCATCGTTGAAAGGATCGTTGGGCAGCTTCAGCCGTCGGTCCGCGAAGCCGGAGACCTGAACGACCCGCTTCTCGTCCAGCCCGCCGCTGGTCAGCATATAGTAGGCGCTCTGGGCGCGATCGAGCGACAGGCGCCAGTTGTCGTTTCGACCGCCGACCATATAGGGACGCCCGTCCGTGTGGCCCCGGATCAGAAGCGATCCCTTGCGCGCAGCCAGAATCTTGCCGATCTTCTCCATCGCCAGCACCATCTCCCGGCGCGGAACGGCCGAGCCGATGTTGAACATCGGATCATTGCTCTGATCGGAAATCGTAACCAGCACGCCGCCTTCGGCCGCGCTGACCTGCAGCCCTTCGGCGAGCTGGCCGGCAACACCCTTGATCTCGGCCTGAATCGCCTGCTGCAGATCCTTGGCCTCCTGCTGCTGCGCCTTTGTCGGCGTCGCATCCTTACCCTGAGGCAGGACGGCATTGTCTTCCGGCATCGGCGCGTCGCTTTGCCCCGAGACCTTGGCGATCTGCTGGGCTTGCGTCTGCTTTTCCTGCCGTTTGCCGGTGGCCTGCTGCTCGCTTATCGTCGGCTGCTGTTCAGGCGTCTGCGGCTGATCGGCCGGCTGGCCGGTATCTGCAGCCGTCGCCTTCGACAGGGCGATCACTTCGCCCTTGTCCGTTTGATCCGACTTGGCGGACTGTTCCTCATTCGCCTTCTTCGAGGCGCTGGAAACGCGAACCTGCTTGGTCCAGAAATCAGGATCGAAGGGATCGCGATAGGCCTGGCCGCCATCCGCGCCCGTGGCGGGGCCGGACTGAGCGGCACCGCCCTCGCCCTTGGCGCTGACATTGGCCTGCTGGCCGACTTCCTGTGCGATTTCCGCCAGGACCGAATAGGGGTTCTCGAAGAAATCGGCTTCGGAATAGTTCGTCTGGTCGCCCGAGGTCGACGTCAGATCCTCGCCGGTCTTGGCAGACTTGCCATCGTTCGGCTTGTCCTGCGGCTTATCCGATTTCTGCTGGTTCTTTTCACCCTCAGCCTGGTCGACGGGCTTCTTGAGCCCCTTCTCGGTCGGTTTTTCGTCCGCCAGCTTGATGGGATTGAAATAGGAGGCGACGGAGGCCTTCGTCTCCTCGTTGGCGGCGTTGACCAGCCACATCACCAGGAAGAAGGCCATCATGGCCGTCATGAAGTCCGCATAGGCGATCTTCCATGCGCCACCGTGGCCAGCCTCATGATCGCCGCCGCCGTGGCGCTTGACGATGATGATCTCGTGCTTGCCGTGATTTTGATCGCCGTCGCTCATTTCAGAATCTCTTTCAGACTAGCGGCCCAGGCTGACATGCGGGTCACCAGGACGCTCTCGCCGATGGTGACAGTGAGATCGACGTCCTCCGTCTCGACGTGGCGCAAGAGGGCGCCGTCATCACCGATATGTGCGCGAAGAGCCTCGAAGAGATGATGCGGGCCGCTGACGGAGATCGATCCGGCACTGCCGTCGAGAATGGCACTCCTGACCAGGTCGGCAAGATCGGCAACGGCCTTGGCTGTCAGCGTTTCGGTCATGATCGGCGCAAGGATGGCTGCCGTTTCAGCACTGATCGCCTGCCCGAGCATCGTGGCCATGCCGGTCAGGCCAGCCGCGATCTTCTCGGCCGCCTGCTCTTCATAGCGTATCCGCAAGGCCTCCATTTCGGCCTGATGTGAACCGGCCACGGTATCAAGCTCGGCCTGATGCTTCTGCGACAGTTCCCTCGTCGCGGCCTCGTGTCCTTCCGCATAGGCGGCCCGGCGCTCGGCCTCGATATCGACGGGCGGCTCGATCGGGCTTTCGGGAAACTCCATCATCTCCGCAAACGCTGCGTCCTCCGCAGGCGGCGGGGGGGCCTGTTCGGCGCTGAAATCCTTGAGATATCGGGATAGTGCCAGGCTCAAGCGCGCATCTCCCCACTCGCATCGGAAGGACGCAGCGCGTCGGTGCCTGCTGAGGGCAGCTCCATTCCCATTCTCAAAACGTCGATCATCACGCTTCCGGTTTCCGTCCTCGGGCTGCGCTTTCCGGAAATGACTGACGTCACCGGCACATTGCGCAACCATGCCACTGCGAAGGACCGTAGGCAGTCAAACTTGTGCGAGGATGAATGCGGCGGCCTTGCCGGTCGAGGGCCGACCGAGCCGGGCCGCGCGCCCATCATTTCGACTGGAGGAGAATCAGTACCTTGCTCGCCATGCTGTTGGCGATCGACAGTGCCTGGATACCCATCTGCTGCGCTGTCTGCAGCGCATTCTGCCGTACCGACGCCTCTTCCATATTCGTGTCGACAAGATCGCCGACGCTGCTCTTGACGGCGTCGCTGAGCTTGGAAATATAGTCGGACTGGTCGTCGATATTCGATTTCATCAGACCCAGCGTCGAATCCGCCGAAGTCGCGGACTTCAAAAGCGAATTGGTGACATTGATCATGTCGGTCAACTCGTCATTCGTCGTGCTGCTCGATATCGCGATCTCCGTTCCGCCCGCCGGCGCCGTGCCGGCGTCGGCAGCCAGGAGATAGTAGTTGCGGGCCGTGGTGCTGCCGCCGGAGGTATCGAACGTGCTCGCATCGACATTCTTCGTCAGCAATCCCCGGCTCGCATCGGCCGTATCGATCATCAGGGTCTGAGAACTGTCATAGCCGATCGTCGTGAGGCTGATCTGGCCGCCGACGCCGCGCGTGAAATTGCTGATCACGGATTGCTGCGTGTTGGGATGCTGGTCGGTGTTGTAGAGCCAGTTTTCGCCGGAGAAGGATGCCGATTGGGTAACGGATTGCAGCTGATTCTTAAGCTGCTGAATATCGGAATTGATCGCATCCTTATTTGTGCCCTCCTCCTTTGCCGAAACCAGTTTCGACTGGATTTGCGTCAAAAGGCTGACGACCGTATCCATGGCGGTGGACGCGGTGTCGACCTTGGAGGAGCCGAGGCCCAGCGCATCCGTGATCGTGGAGAGGCTGCTCCGATCCGAGCGCATGGTGGTCGCCATCGACCAGTAGGTCGGATCGTCGCTCGCCGTCTCGATGCGATAACCGGACGAGACCTGATGCTGCACGACACCGAGATCCTTGTTGATTCCGCGTAACACGGTCAGCGCCGCGGACGCAGCATGATTCGTCGTCACATTGCTCATCTGAGAATCCGTAATTCCATTGGGACTGGCAAACCGGGCCGATCCGGTAGCAACGATTGGCCTCATGCCCACCAGCGGGGAATATCCCAGCGCGGCCCGTCGCTAAAGCAAAGCCCGGCTCTCGTTCGGAAGGCGATCGAAGGCCGGACCCTGCACAAAGACTGCAAATCAATCAGCGACAACGTTATCAAAAGCTTATGTGCGGCGACAAGAGGGAAATGCCGCCGCGCCATCCTAACGCAAGCTCCAGTCAAGGCTCACTTGAAGAGGGAGAGAACGTTCTGCGCGCTGGTGTTGGCGATCTGGAGCGACTGGATGGCCAGCTGCTGCTGCGTCTGCAGGGCCGACAATCTGCTCGATTCCTCTTCCATATCCGCATCGACGAGCTTGCCGACGCCAGAATCGATCGTGTCGCGCAGCGTGGAAACAAAACTCGTCTGCAGATCGATGCGCGTCGAAAGCGAACCGAGCTGCGAGGCCGTGCTCGTCATGGCATTAAGGGCGCCCTGAATGAGGTTCATGGCCTTGCCGATGTCGCCACCCGTCATGTTGGTGATATCGAGACTGAAGACCGAATAGGACGTGCCGTTGATATTCTGCTGAGTACCGAGAATGCCAGAGGTGGTATCGATCGTACCGCCGCTTGCGCCGAACAGCACATTGCCTTGCGAGCCGGTGTCGAAGCTGTAGCTGGTGCTGTTGACGGAAACGGTGCCATTGTTGTTGCGAACAAAGGACGAGACGACGGAGGCCGATGCGCCGTTGACCGCATACATCCAGTTCTGCCCGGAAAAGGAAGCGGACTGTGCGATACTCTCCAGCTGCTGCTGAAGCTGCGTGATTTCCTCTTGGACATCAGCCTTCGAAACGCTGTTTTCGGTTGCTGCGACGAGCTTGTCCTTGATCTGCTCCACGACGTTGATGGAATTATCCATCGCCGTATAGGCCGTGTCGACCTTGGCAGCACCCAGGCCCAATGCATCCGAGACGGCGGAAAGCGCGCTGTTGTCGGAGCGCATGGTGGTCGCGATCGACCAGTAGGCGGCGTTATCGGCTGCCTTGGCGACGCGATAGCCGGAGGATACGCGGCTCTGCGTGTCCTGCAGGCTCGTGTTGATGCCGCGCAGGGTTTGAAGGGCGGACATTGCCGCGTCGTTGGTGAGAATGCTGGTCATCGAAGGTGCCCCTTTTGGCTGAATTTGGAAGGGACATTCCGGTCTGCGGCCGGGAACGGCAATCAGCCTCATGCTTGTTAACCGCTTTTTAAGAGGGGTTAACCAACCGTTGCGTTAGCTGCAACTGACAGCATTAGAGTTAATAAAAGGTTAACGCCACCAACAAAAGTTAACGAATTCATGCGGCTGGTAGCCTAGAGGCTCGCAAGTCAGCCTCGCGCCATCTTGGGCGTCGTAGCATGGAAGCGATCCGTCCGATGTCGGGCGGAAAGCGGCCGCCCTTCTTTACAAGGGCATTCCGACGGCAGCGTCGATAAGACCGGCCATAGACGAGGTTGAGATGTTCAGTTTGCAGGACGCCGGACAAGCGGCGGATGATCGCCGCGTGCGGACAAGCCTCGACCCGGACGACTGGCAGGCTCTGCGCAAACAGGGCCATCAGATGCTTGACGACATGTTCGATCATCTCCAGACGCTCGGCCCGAAGCCGGTTTGGCAACATGCTCCCGCCTCTGCCCGCGCCCTGTTCGATGCGCCGTTGCCCGTGGAGGCCGGTGATCTGGCCGAAGTCCACGCGATCTTCCGGGAAAACATCCTGCCCTACGGCAGCGGCAATATCCATCCCGGCTTCATGGGCTGGGTCCAGGGCGGCGGCACGGTCGCGGGCATGCTGGCCGAGATGCTGGCGGGCGGGCTGAACGCCAATCTCGGTGGACGAGACCATATGCCGATCGAGGTCGAGCGCCAGATCATCCGCTGGACGCGCCAGATCTTCTCCTTTCCGGAAACGGCCGGCGGCATATTCCTGACCGGAGCATCGCAGGCCAATTTCGTTGCGGTGCAGATCGCCAGATGCCGCAAGCTCGGACGCAATGTGCGCGCAACCGGCCTGTCCGCCGAATCCCGGCTGGTTGCCTATGCGTCGAGCGAAGTGCATGGCTGCGTTCCGCGTGCCTTCGAAATGTCCGGCATCGGCAGCGATCAGCTGCGGCGCATTCCTGTCGATACCCTCGGCCGGATCGATCTCGATGCGCTGGAGCAGGCGATCCTGCGCGACAGACAGGAAGGCTTCACGCCCTTCCTCCTCATCGGCAGCGCGGGAACGGTCAACACTGGCGCCGTCGATGACCTCGCCGCCCTGCGCGGCATCGCCGACACCCATGATCTTCATTTTCACGTCGACGGCGCGCTCGGCGCTCTTGGCGTTCTCAGCGAGGAGCTTGCGCCTTTGTTCGCGGGAATAGAAACCTGCGATTCGCTTGCCTTCGATTTTCATAAGTGGGGTCAGGTACCCTATGATGCCGGCTTCCTCCTGGTGCGAGACAGCGAGTGGCAGCGGCAAGCCTTTGCTTCGGATGCCGCCTATCTCAGTCGCGCAGCGACCGGACTTGCCGCTGGCGACTGGTGGCCCTGCGACTACGGTCCGGATCTCTCCCGTGGCTTCAGGGCGCTGAAGACCTGGTTCACCCTGAAAACCTATGGCGTCAAGGCACTGGGGCAGGCAATGAACGCCAATTGCCTGCTGGCACGCGAGCTTGCATGGCGGATCGAGCAGGAGCCGGCGCTGAAACTGCTCGCGCCCGTCGCCCTCAACATCGTCTGCTTCGCCTATGTCGGAGCCGAAGGAACCGTGCCGGCATCGGTCAATTCCCACATCGTCGAGCGTCTCCACGCCGAAGGCCGCGTCGCTCCGTCCCTGACCCATCTGAACGGTCAGCCGGCAATTCGCGCGGCGATCGTAAACCACCGTACCCGACAGACGGATATCGACGCGCTCGTTCGGAGCGTTTTGATAATCGGCTCCCAACAGGATCTTCCGCAATGCTGATGACCAAAGCCCCCATCGCCGATCCGGCCCTACTGAACACGCCGGGCGACGCCCGAATTCTCGGCATGCGGAAAATAGTCTCTCTCGTCTATGCCGGTCACGACGTGACCCCACTCTGGAACGAACTCATGCAACGTGTGACGGCGGATCCAACCGCTGCTGCCGCGCTGTTGGATATGGCGATCATCCTGCAAACCCTCGGCCGTGGCGACGAAGCCCGCCAGATCCTGAAGAGCGCCGTGCAGATGCGCCGCGACTATTGCGTCGTCCACGGCAACGGGACCGGTCCGCGGCTACTCGCTTTCGTGACCGAAGGCGATTTCATGGCCAATACGCCGCTCGATTTTCTGCTGGCCGGCAGCGACTGCATGCTGTGGCTGCGCTATGTCGACCTTGAGACATCTGCTCTCGCCGATCTGCCGGAGCATGACGTCGCCTTCATGGCGATCGGGGAATCGACCGAAAACGCCCCTCTTCTTGCCCATATGCAGACGCTGCTTGCCAAATTCGACGGTCCGGTGATGAACCGCAATCCGGAACTGATCGCAAGGCTGACGCGCGACGGCGTCAGCGGTATGCTGGCGAATGAGCCCTCCATTCTTTCGCCCTTCACCTATCGGGTATCGCACGCCGATCTTACGGCCGTCGTCACGGGTGCGAAGCGACTGGACGATTGCGCTCCGGGCCTAGCCTACCCGCTCGTCGTGCGTCCGATCAGCACGCATGCCGGCAACGGCATGGAACGTATCACCGACCCCACCGAGCTTGCCGCCTTTCTGAAGGCCCAGTCCGCTCCGGAACTCTACGTCGCGCCCTTCATCGATTTTCGCGGTTCCGACGGCTATTATAACAAGCAGCGCATCGTGTTCATTAACGGCAAGGCGTTCGCGAGCCACATGGCGCTCTCGGACCATTGGATCGTGCATTATCTGAGTGCCGGCATGGAGCAGAGCGCGGCAAAACGCGCCGTCGAACAGGCATGGATGGAAAATTTCGATCAGGATTTCGCCGTGCGCCACAAGGAAAGCTTCGCCGCCCTTTGCCGCCGTATCCAGCTTGATTATTTCGGCATCGATTGCGCCGAACTTCCTGATGGACGCCTGCTGGTGTTCGAGCTCGATGTCGCCATGGTGGTCCACGACATGGATGATCCGATCGTCTACCCCTACAAGCAGGTGGCTATGCGGAGACTGTTCGATGGTTTCGTCGATGCCGTCAGGCAAAAGGCTGCCGTGGCCCTGGGAAAGGCGTCCTGAACCGGTTGGCGTCGATTCGCCTGGCCAAAATGAAAACCGCGCCTTCCGGAGAAGGCGCGGCGAAGGTTTGGCTCTTGCCATCGACCAACGCAGAGCGTTGGTTCTTCCTATTAACGGAAGAGCGACAGGATCGACTGGCTCGAAGAGTTGGCGATCGACAGGGACTGGACGGCGAGCTGCTGCTGCGTCTGCAGAGCGGACAGCTTGCTCGATTCCTGTTCCATGTCGGCATCAACCAGCTTGCCGACGCCGGATTCGATCGAGTCGGAGAGCGAGGAAGCGAAGCTCGTCTGCAGATCGATGCGAGCGGAGACGGAGCCCAGCTTCGAGCCGAGGCTGGTCATGGAGTTCAGAGCGGTCTGAACCATGTTCAGGGCGCTGGAGATCTGGCCGCTCGTCATGCTGGAGATGTCGAGGCTGAAGACCGAAGCGCCAACCGACGCATCCGACGTACCCAGGATGCCCGAGGTCGTGTCGATCGTGCCGCCGCTCGAGCCGAACAGAACGTTGCCGGTTGCGCCGGCGTTGAAGGCGTAGGAGGTCGTGCTGACCGAAACGGTGCCGTTGGTGCCGCGGATGAAGGACGAGACGACCGAAGCGGAGCCACCGCTCGCAGCCATGACCCAGTTTTCGCCGTTGAACGAAGCCGACTGGGCGACGCTCTGCAGCTGCTGCTGCAGCTGGCCGATTTCTTCCTGAACAGCCTTCTTGTCAACCGAGCCTTCCATGGCGGTGGCAAGCTTGTCCTTGATCTGGCCGACGATGTCGATGGCGCTGGTGACGGCCGTCGAAGCGGTATCAACCTTGGCGGCGCCGAGGCCGAGAGCGTCGGAAACTGCGCCGATGGCGCCGTTGTCGGACTTCATGCTGGTGGCGATCGACCAATAAGCGGCGTTGTCGGAAGCCTTGGAGATGCGCAGGCCGGAAGACACGGCGTTCTGCGTGTCCTG
>NZ_QMKK01000051.1 GCF_003287875.1 Martinezella tropici | reverse complement strand
AAGTCATGACCTCCACCAGAGGTGGAGGTTTGAAACGCTGCGCTTGAACCGCTAGAAGCGGTATTGTTAGCGCTTAGTAGCTACGATTGAAGAGGTCGGCAAAGTCGGAAGCTTTGTCGGCCTTTTCCTGATTACGGATATATTGTCTGACGACCTGCTCGTTATAGCCCGTCGTCGATACGAAATACCCGCGTGCCCAAAAGTGATACCCTTTGTAGCGGCGCTTGCGCGCATATTTGTTCGCTACGTAAAGGGCCGTCTTGCCCTTCAAGAAGCCGACAATATGCGAAACCGAGTATTTCGGCGGGATCGAGATCAACATATGCACATGGTCGGGCATCAGATGACCCTCCTCGATCTGGCAGCCTTTCTGCTGTGCCAGCCGACGCAAGAGTTCTCCCAACTCACGCCGCACGTCCCCGTAAAGTCTTTTCGTGCGGTATTTGCTGCCAAAAACAATGTGATACTTGCAGTCCCACGTCGCATGCGAGAGCGTTTGCTCATCCATAAAACCTCCTTGTTCGAAGTCTGGGCCACCCCAGCGGTTCAAGCAGGAGGTCTCTCAACTACCGTGTAGAACTCGTCCAGTCCTCCACCGTAGGTGGAGGTTTATTTATCGATATAATAAAGCCGCCTCCCTTTCGGAGGCGGCTTCGAATCCATCGAATAGATGTGGAAAACTTCGGTGCGCTACGATCAGCGGCGGATCAGCGGGCAACCGCGCACGTTTGCGAAAACGACGCGATCCGGTCCGCGGCGACCGAAGCCTTCGACCACGACGCGGCGCGGCGTGATGTTGTCGATGCGGGCGCGGCGCAGGCCCATGTCGCGTGCCTTCTGAACGGCAAGGCCCGGCGAGCAGATGCGGCCACGATAGTGGTCGTACCGTGCCTGCTGGATGCCCGGATGGAAATCGTTGGCCGATGCGGTGGCGGCCGTTGCGGAGATGGCGCCGAGCGCGATGAGGGCTGCAATACCTGCCTTGGCGAAAAGATTGCTCATGGTGTTTCTCCTTCAAATCCTTGCTGCGGATCGTTGCAATCCCGTTATCGGCCCCGTTAGTGGCCGATACCTTTGGGATTGAGGGCACGTTAGGTCAGCCAATCTGAACCGAACGCGAATTGGCCATTCAGATTGTATTCATGACGATTAACAACCGGTTGACGCAAGGTATGTAAAGGGCTCAGCCAGAAAAGTGCAGCACGATTTCACGCCGGTGCGGCCGGTCGCGATGCTCGAAAAGATAGATCCCTTGCCAGGTGCCAAGCGCCAGCCGGCCGCCCATGACCGGAATACCGATCGAAACCTGGGTTAGCGCCGCCTTGATATGCGCCGGCATATCGTCCGGCCCCTCCAGCGTATGCATGATCCAGCGCATCGAAGGATCGGAGGACGGCGGCACGAGCCGGCTGAAGAAAGCCTTGAGATCCGTCTTCACATCGGGATCGGCATTCTCCTGAATGAGCAGGGAACAGGACGTATGGCGCACGAAGACGGTTAAGAGCCCCTCGCCGCCACCCGCCGCCTTCCGCACGAATTCCGTCGCCTCCTCGGTGAATTCATAGAGCCCCTGCCCGTGAGTTGCGAGCGTGACAACGGTTTGCGGCATGGCATTTTCCTGACGTGGCGATAGTACTCCGCATCAGGTCGGGCGCAGTAGCCGGAATGTCAAGCCCGGCCACTGCCTACCGCCTATAGTGCGACGGCGATTTTGAAGCCGCCATAAATCATGCGCTTGCCATCGAAAGGCATGTTTTTCATTTCATCGTCCAAACGCGGATCGGCCATGACCTTCGCCATGATCGCGTCACGGCTCTCCCGCGATTCATAGGTGATCCACGAAAACACCACGACTTCATCATCCGTTGCCTGCACCGCACGCGGGAAGGAGGTGAGTTCGCCATAGGGCACGTCGTCCCCTATGGCCTCGACATAGCTGAGCGCGCCATATTCCCGCCAGATCTCGCCTGCTTTGCCCGCCAATGCCTTATAGGCCTCGATCTTGTCTTTCGGCACGGCAACAATAAAACCATCGACATAGGACATTTTCGCCTCCTTTGTTCTATGCTCACCCTTGAAGGACGATCGAGAATGACCGGATCCGACATAGGTTCAGCACTTTTTCGATTCAGTACTTTCGCCTTCGGCTTGACCGGATGGGCGGACAAGAATTCGCACAGTGCCCATGCGAAGGGACGTCAATGGAGATAGAATACAGGGACAATCCAAGTCTCGGAAATGAAGCGCTCAATGCCCTGTGGGCATCTGCCTGGGAGGCCTCTTCCCCGCGGGATTTCCAACCGATCCTTTCCAGAAATCTCGCCCATGTCGGCGCATTCGCCGACGCGAGACTGGTCGGCTTCGTCAATGTCGCTTGGGATGGCGGCATTCACGCCTTCATTCTCGACACCTGCGTCGATCCTGCGTTTCGGCGACGGGGCATTGCGAGCGCCTTGGTCGAGCGGGCGAAAATCCTGGCTCACGAGGGCGGTGCTGAATGGCTGCATGTCGATTTCGAACCGCATCTCGCCGGCTTTTATCGAAACCTTGGTTTCGCCTCCACGGAGGCCGGCTTGATACGACTACGCGATTGAGGCGGTGCCCTAACCCGACGATCGGATTTGCGATAGCAACCAATTGCGAAACAGCGCTGCGGCCGGATTCAGCAATGCATTCGGCGGATAAAGAAGATTGTAGCTGACGGCGGCCGGCTGCACCTCGATGAAGCACCGAACCAGCGTCTTCCCGGTGAGATCGCCAGCGACCAGCGAGCTGCGAACGAGAGCGAAACCGCGCCCTTGCCGGCAGGCTTCGAGCATGTCGGCGAAGGAAGCGAACAACGGCGCCTCCTCCACCGCTCGCGCTATATCGAAACGCGGAGTTGCCTCGTCATTGCTCCCGCCGGTAATCTGCTCGTACCAGCGTTGCCAATCCAGTATCGTGTGCCGCATGCCGGCATAGCGTAGCAGCGGTGCGGCCCTTATAGCCTCGCGTGGCGGCAATTGTTCGGACAGCTGCGGCGAACTGACGACGAATTCCTCGTCCGTCAGCAGTTCCTCCTGCGTGAGGCCTGCTTGAGCACGGCCGAGCCAGATCGCCAGATCGGCGCCGCCAGGCTGGAAATCGGGGCGCTGATAGCCAACGGCCATTTTCACCTCGATGTCCGGATGACGCTGGCAGAAATCCGGCAGGCGTGTCGCCAGCCACTGGCTCGAAAACTCCGGAGTGACCGAAACGGCGACGCTGCGAACCGAGACACTCGCGCGCGCCTGGTAAAGTGCTGCTTCCAGTTCGGCAATCGTTTCAACGACTGCCGGATACAGGCGCGCACCCAGTGGCGTCAGTCTCGCACCGTTTCGGCCTCTGTCGAATAACCGCCCTCCGATCCACCCTTCGAACTGGGCAAGCTGATGACTGACGGCCGTCTGCGTCTGCCCGATCCGCTCCGCAGCACGACCGAAGCCGCCGGTTTCGGCGATCGCACAGAATGTCTGCAGCACGGATAGCGGTGGAAGCGGCCTCTTTCCCATGAAAATCTCGCATGTATTCAAGTGCAAAGCTTCATTATACACGGCGTTATTTTCGGCGCATCTGTCATTCTCGAAACCTTGAGATCGAGATCAGATGAATATCCTTCATGATTACCGCACCAAGTCATGGATCGCGCGGCTCTTGTTTCGACAAGGCAACGGTGAAAAACGGCCGCATGCGAAAGAGATCGGCAAACGGAACATACTGCCTTTGGCAAACAGGCATTTGCTACGAGATGTGGGTTTAGACAACCTTGCCGAAGCGCGGATCAGGAGATAAAGACCTTTAGCCTCTGAGCGTCTTCACCTTGGTCAGATCCGGAAAAAGCCGCGTCCAGAGCAGCACCACGACTATGGTGCCGAGGCCGCCGACAATGCCGGTCAAGACCGGCCCCAGCACACTCGCAAGCATGCCGGACTCGAATTCGCCAAGCTGATTGGACGTGCCGATGAAAAGCGAATTCACGGCATTGACGCGGCCGCGCATGGCGTCCGGCGTAAGAAGCTGCACGAGCGAGCTGCGCACGACGACACTGACGGTATCGGATGCACCGACAACGAAGAGCGCGGCAACGGATAGCAGGATATTGCTCGAGAGCGCGAAGACGACGGTGGCAACGCCGAAAATCAACACTGCGAACAGCATCTTCTTGCCGACATCCGTCTGCAGCGGCCGGCGCGCCAGCCAGATCGACATGACCAAAGCGCCGATTGCCGGCGCGGCGCGCAAGAGGCCAAGCCCCCACGGACCGGCATGCAGGATATCGCGTGCAAACATCGGCAACAGCGCCGTTGCGCCACCGAGAAGAACGGCGAAGAGATCGAGCGAGATCGTGCCAAGCATGACCGGCCGGCTTCTTATGAAGGAGACACCGGCGAAAACAGAGCTCAGCGTCATCGGCTCGCGAGACGGAGCCTGTCGCTGTTCGAGGCGGATCGAGATGACATTGATGCTGGCGATGACATACAGCGCTGCCGAAACGGCAAAAGGCGCGACGGGGCTGACGCCATAGAGCAGGCCCCCGAGCGACGGACCGATGATGAAGGCCGTCTGCATCATCGAGGTGGAGGTGGCTATCGCCACCTGCAGCAGCGAAGACGGCACGATGTTGGGCAGCAGCGCCGCCATTGTTGGGCGCTCGAAGGCCGTTGCCGCGCCCATGAGGGCGACGGCGGCGAGGATTCCGGAGGGACCTATCCAGCGCTGCCAGACGGCCACGGCCAGTGCCAATGCGGTCAGCGCTTCGATCAATTGGCAGGCAAGGCCGATGCGCCGGCGGTCGAACCGATCGGCGACATGGCCGACGACGAAGGTCAGGATGACCATCGGCAGGAACTGGCAGAAGCCGACGAGCCCTAGGAAAAAGGCGCTATGGGTCTGGTCATAGATCATCCAGCCCATGGCGACGGTCACGGATTGAAACCCTATCGAGGAAAAAACACGCGATGCCGCAAAGGAACGGTAGCCAGAGTGCCCGAGCACGCTCGGCCGGTCTTCAGTCTGCAGGGTATCCATGGGCTTTCTTCGTCCGCCTGCGCGGATGCGCGGAGACTCGTTTTCAATCGTTCGACATTCTATTGAAGCCCCTGCTCTGCCTGAACGAGCGGCTTGTCAACCGGGTTTTTGCTGTCGCCGCGAATTCGATGCAGATGACAGATCAAATCGCGGTGAAGACGAGCTGAGAAGCCCCCGTGTGGCCGTGATCGACCAAACGGCGGCCAGTTCCGCCGCAATGGCATCGATGAGCCTCGGCACATCGCTGCGCGCCGCATCATGCATCGCCTCGGCAACGATCAGCACGGAGTGCGTGTCGTTGCGCACCGCGGATAAGCCGCTTTGCCGATTGGTCCAGCGCCGGGCATGCGCCCGCCCCGCCGCATCGGCAAAGATCACTTCTTTCGGTTCGGGACGCTCCGTCTCGCCGGAAAAGGTGAGGTAACTTTCGCTGCCGTCGGCATGTCGCACCTCGAGATCGTCGGATATTTTCGCAACATCGAAAACGGCGACGGGAATGGCGAAGGCGATCGAGATGGCATTGCAGAGATCGACGAGCGGATGCAGCCGCGGCAGCGATCCGTCCTGGCGAAAGCGGCGAAGCAGCGACTCGGATGCACAGCGATATTGCGTCGGCTTCAATCCCATCTTCGAAAACGTCCGCCGCCAGGCCTGTATTTCCGGCATCTCGCTTTCGCCGCCCTGCGCCAGCCGCTCGGCGGCGATCGTGTGATATCCCGCGATACGCCCAGTGACGTCGACGTCGGAACTAATCCCCTCGGCGAACAGCACGCCTGGGACCAGCTCGGGAAACTCGCTCCACATCTCGTTCGAGTGGCGGAAAAACATGGATATACTCCTTCTGCACAGCTTACCTGGCGTCGCAGAAAACCCCGTCGTCGTCGTCCGGTCTTGAATAAAATTGCAGATGTCTCAACCGATAGCCGCGGCATAGGCGCCCGGAGAAAGGCCGAAGTTGCGAACGAAAAGGCGTGTCATGTGACTCTGATCGGCAAAGCCGCTGGCAAAGGCCGCCTCCGCCAGGGATGTGCCCGCGGCAATCAAACGCCGGGCTTCTTGAATCCGACGCTGTAGGAGATAGGCGTGAGGCGTGAGTCCCGTTGCCTTGGTGAAGGCACGCAGGAACTGGAAATGGCTCAGCCCGCATAAATCAGCAAGTTCTGCAAGTGTCAAAGGGGCCGCAGGATCGTCGTCGATCAGATCACGCGCCCGGCCGATGGCCGCGGGAACTGCGGCGTCAAGTAAGCTGTCCGCTCCCTCGCGCATCACGGCAGCGACGAGCGAGAGCAGTAGTCCATCCCGCAAGAGCGCGTCCTGCGATGTGCTGTTTATCACGAGCGGGAGCAAGGTTTTGAAACATGCAGCCGCTTCGTTGTTGCGGATGACGGGCGACGGAAATTCGGCCGCTCCAAACCGGCCCCTGCCAATGTCGCGCATGAGATCGCCGATCACGCGAGGTTCGAAATAAAGCATGGACCAGGCACGGCTATCGCCGATCGGCACACCATCATGCACCTCGTTCGGATTGACGCTGATGAGGTCCCCGGCTTCGGCCCGCACCATCCCTCGCCCACTGAGCGACGCCTGCGCGCCGGCCTCGATAATGCCGATGCCGAACTGATCATGCGTATGCTTGGGAAAGCTATGGCCTGTTTCGGCTCTGACCGCCTCGATGCCGACAACGCTGGAACGGTATATCCTGAATTGACCGGACCTCATCCGTACCGTCTTCCTATACCGCCAATATCGTTGCGCTAGCGATTACATCGCCAATGCGGCAATGTCGCTCGCCTGCAATCCAGACGCAACGCTTTAACTGCCTCCGCCCGCCTTTTCATCCGCCGCCGTCACCAATGCTGCCTGCGTATTGCCCGCAACCGCAGTCGGCAGCGGAGTGCCGCGCTTGCGCTCTCGCGCCAATGTCAGCAGGCCGGAAAAGATGATGAGGACGATGCCGGCGGCCATCGGCATGTCGATGCTGTCGTTGAACAACAGGTAGCCGAAAGCAATCGCCCAGAGCATCTGACTATATTGCGGCGGCGCGACCAGATTGGCGGGCGCCATTTGCGCGGCGGTCAACAGCAAAACGCTGCCGAACGCGCCAAGCAGGCCGTAGCTCGCGAGGAATATCCATTGTGTCGGCGTCGGCATGGTCACTTCGGACAGCATGAGAAAGCCGCTAACGATGAGCGTTCCGAAGAGGCCTGCACCATAGAGCGAGATACGTTTCTCCTTCGTGCCCAGCGCGCGGTTGATGACGATGGAGATCGCCGCCGCAAGACCGCCGATTGCCGCACAGAGATGACCGACCGAAAGCTCGCGAAAACCGGGCCTCAGAACGATCAGCACGCCGACGAAACCTAGAATGACCGCCGTCCAGCGCTGCCAGCGCACATCCTCTTTAAGAAAAATCACCGAGAGAATGGTCACGAAGGACGGCAGCAGGAAGAGCAGCGCAAAGGCTTCCGCCATCGGCAGCCTGGTGAAGGCGACGACGGAGCAGATGGCGCCGGTCGCGCCACAGACGAAACGCAGCAGCCACAGGGGGCGGTTCGAGGTCCGCACCATGTCGAGCCATTCGTCTTCACGCTTCTTCAGGAAAGGTATGGCGGCAAAGCCGAACAGCGCCCCGATGAAGGCGACCTGATAGGAAGGAATGGCCCCATGCAGGATCTTGATCGAGGCATCGCTGAAGGCGAAGACAGCATAGGACGCGAATGCCACAAGGACACCACGCAGGGCAGATCGGCCCGCTGCCGCAGAACTGGAATCGGCTGTAATCGAGGACATCGGAATCTTGAGAAAAGTGCGATGGAAGGACACTGAATCAGGGAGATACAGGCAATTGTATGATGAAATGAGCTGAATTTCGATTGGGCCGTGAATAAACTATTGTTTCAGGTGGATGCCGTCGGCGAGCATTGGATCAATTTCCAAGGACACGCGATTTATCCGGCTGACTCGGAGAGACATGTCCTCGGAGCGTGTAAGAAAAAGCGACAACCTTAAGTGCATCGCTATCCACTTCGCAGGTGAACGCCACCCTCTGGCTGCCACTGGGTGTATCAACCACAACCCCATCGCCGAACAAGCTAACATCAGAAAGCATTGCCGGCGACAGCGCGGAGTTAGTGAAACCTACAGCATGGAGATCGTGGCCGAACTGTAACTTTTCTTCGGAGTTGCAAAGATAGCGCACGCGCTGCCGCCGAGGCAACTTCTTCCAGGCGTCGTATTCGCTTTTCGAGAGCCGCGCCATCTCGGCACCCGAATAGAGCTTCTTAGCCTGGATAGCCCTCTTCGGCGCAATCGATTTGGGAGCTTGCGGCTCGGTAACCAATGCAGTGCCGCCTTCAGCCGGGTTACTTTGACCACCCAAGGCAGACTGGCTTTGAGCACTCAGCTGTGAAGGAGATGGCTTCACCGCCGGAACAGCAATCTGCGGTGGGTCTTTCGCTTCGTCCGTGGCCTGCTCGGCAGGAGACTGCTGCTGCGGATCGGCGGCCGGCGCCTGGGCGGCGGCTTGTGCCTGCGGATCATTCTGATTGGCCGCTGGGGCCTGCGGCTGCTGCACCTGCGAATCCGAAGGCTCGTTGGTTGCCAAGATATCAGGCACCGTGGAGGAGGCTTTGGCGGTCGGGTCGCTTGCTGGCGGCCGGGCGGCATTTGCCTGCTGATCCTTGGCGTCCGCTTGCTGTTGGGCTTCCTGCGCCTGCTGCGCCGCCCGTGCTTGCTCCTCAGCCTGAGCGGCCGCCTGCGCCTCCGCTTGCTGCTCGGCCGCAGCATCGTTTGGCGGCGTCGGAGGCGTGTCGCTTTGTTGCTCGGCGGCATCCGCCTCCTGCGTGGTCGTCGGATCCTTCTGATCGCCCTTCATATCCGGAAGAGGCGTCTCGGTCGCGGAGGGCTGCTGCTCCGCCTTGTCAACGGGCTTGTCAGCGCCGGGATCGTCAGGCTTGGCCTCAGGCTTCTCTGCCTGCTCCACCGGCTTGTCGGCCTTGGCTTCGTCGGGTTTGGCTGGAGGCTTTTGCGCCGCTTCCTTGCCCTGAGGGTCGGATTGCTTTGGCGGCTGCTCGTCCGACTTTTTTCCCTGCGGCTGCTGCGGCTCTTGTTGGGTTTCGGCCGCCTGCTCCGCCGGCTTCTCGTCAGGTTTCGGTGTCGGTTTGGGAGGCTGGTCGGGCTTCTCGTTCGCCTTCGTCGCAAGCTCCTGCTTTTGCTCCTGCTGCGGCACCAGCTCGACATTGACGCTCTGCTCGGGCTTTGCCTCCGGCGGCGCCGGCAGCAGCGGCAGCAGAAAAACCGCGACAAACAGGACGTGCAGAAGGATCGACAGGACAAAGCCCGGCCTCATCTCCCTATCCCGTTTTTCCGCAACTTTTTCCATTCAGCCGAGGGCTCGCGCAGAGGAAGCAATCAAGAGAAAACAACGCATAGATTCATTCGATCCTTACCGGCAAACAGATCAGAAGACTTTTCGGTCGCTGACATATGGTACCCGACCACGCGCCGCGAAAGAGGTATCGGCGGAAATCGAACTTGTCAGTCCTCCACGCGATCCGCAATGGCGCAAAAACAAACCTGCGTGATCGCATAGCGGGAAAGCATGTGCATCCACCGTTAGAAGAATTCGTCCAACAGCCGATAGAAAGCCATCTTCTCTGGCTGTGGTTCGAAATTTCCATAGGCCTTCAAAAACTCGAACACCAAGCCCTTACCGAAATTGTACTCGATGCTGCCACAGGCAAGCGCAATATCCTGATGACGATCGGCAATACCGAGACGGCCGCAATCAATATAGCCGCTGAATCTACCGCCGTCGGCCATGAAGTTCGGTAGGCAGGCATCGCCATGGGTGACAACAAAATCCTCCGCTGACGGTCTTTTGGCCTCAAGCTCACGGAAGAGATCCTCCGCCGACCGCCCCAGCCTGGCATCATCGAAATCATCCTCATCAACGCGGCCGGCAAGCATGCGCGCCCTCGCCTCGGCAATTCTGTTCCCCAGTCGATGATCGAAGGGACATCCAGCGATATCGACTGAGTGCAATCGCCGCAAAGCATCCGCCAAAAGCCGCACCCGCTCCAGCGGCTGTAACCGCTCCGCGCTGACGAGATCGCTGCCGGGAAGAGCGCTCATCAAAAGCCATTCGCGTTCGCCGTCCTTCTCGTGGGTAATGACATCCGGGCAAGCAAGGCCCTGCGAGGCCAGCCATCGCAGCCTGGCAACCTCGCCGGCCAATTCACCCAAGGGATCGGCCAGCTCGGTCTTGAGATAGACCGGCGCGCGTCCATCGGACTCAAGCCGAAAGACATGGGCCGAAGAGTGACCGAGCGCATCCTGCCGCCATTCATATCCAGCCAACGCATCGCGTAGCCGGGTTGGGATGAGTGTTTCCATGAATTGCGGCTTGCTCGCCATGAATCAGACCCTTGATGCCGATTCTGTCAAAGTCATGACCTCCACCAGAGGTGGAGGTTTGAAACGCTGCGCTTGAACCGCTAGAAGCGGTATTGTTAGCGCTTAGTAGCTACGATTGAAGAGGTCGGCAAAGTCGGAAGCTTTGTCGGCCTTTTCCTGATTACGGATATATTGTCTGACGACCTGCTCGTTATAGCCCGTCGTCGATACGAAATACCCGCGTGCCCAAAAGTGATACCCTTTGTAGCGGCGCTTGCGCGCATATTTGTTCGCTACGTAAAGGGCCGTCTTGCCCTTCAAGAAGCCGACAATATGCGAAACCGAGTATTTCGGCGGGATCGAGATCAACATATGCACATGGTCGGGCATCAGATGACCCTCCTCGATCTGGCAGCCTTTCTGCTGTGCCAGCCGACGCAAGAGTTCTCCCAACTCACGCCGCACGTCCCCGTAAAGTCTTTTCGTGCGGTATTTGCTGCCAAAAACAATGTGATACTTGCAGTCCCACGTCGCATGCGAGAGCGTTTGCTCATCCATAAAACCTCCTTGTTCGAAGTCTGGGCCACCCCAGCGGTTCAAGCAGGAGGTCTCTCAACTACCGTGTAGAACTCGTCCAGTCCTCCACCGTAGGTGGAGGTTTATTTATCGATATAA
>NZ_QMKK01000050.1 GCF_003287875.1 Martinezella tropici | reverse complement strand
CCGACGGTACGGCCGCCTTCGCGGATAGCGAAGCGGAGCTTTTCTTCCATCGCGATCGGAACGATCAGCTCGACGGCAACCGTTACGTTGTCGCCAGGCATAACCATTTCCGTGCCTTCCGGAAGCGTCACGATGCCCGTCACGTCAGTCGTACGGAAGTAGAACTGCGGACGGTAGTTCGTGAAGAACGGCGTATGACGGCCGCCTTCTTCCTTCGTCAGGATGTAGGCTTCTGCCATGAACTTCTTGTGCGGCTTGACGGAACCCGGCTTGCACAGGATCTGGCCACGCTCGACGCCGTCACGGTTCACACCGCGGATCAGCGCGCCGATGTTGTCGCCGGCCTGGCCCTGGTCGAGCAGCTTGCGGAACATTTCAACGCCGGTAACCGTCGTCTTCGACGTCGGACGGATGCCGACGATTTCGACTTCTTCACCAACCTTGACGATACCACGCTCGACGCGGCCCGTCACAACCGTACCACGGCCGGAGATCGAGAACACGTCTTCGATCGGCATCAGGAACGGCTGGTCGATCGGACGCTCAGGCGTCGGGATGTAGGCGTCAACCTGAGCCATCAGCTCGCGGATCGCGTCTTCGCCGATCTTCTTGTCCGAATCTTCAAGAGCAGCAAGCGCCGAACCCTTGACAACCGGAATGTCGTCGCCCGGGAAGTCGTAGGACGACAGAAGTTCGCGAACTTCGAGCTCGACGAGCTCGAGAAGCTCGGCGTCGTCAACCTGGTCGACCTTGTTCAGGAACACGACGATTGCCGGAACGCCAACCTGGCGGGCGAGCAGGATGTGCTCGCGCGTCTGCGGCATCGGGCCGTCGGCGGCCGAGCAAACCAGGATCGCGCCGTCCATCTGTGCAGCACCCGTGATCATGTTCTTGACGTAGTCGGCGTGGCCGGGGCAGTCGACGTGCGCATAGTGGCGGTTCGGCGTCTCGTATTCAACGTGAGCCGTCGAGATCGTGATGCCACGAGCCTTCTCTTCCGGAGCAGCGTCGATTTGGTCATACGCCTTGAACTCGCCGAAGTACTTCGTGATCGCTGCCGTCAAGGACGTCTTGCCGTGGTCGACGTGACCGATCGTCCCGATGTTAACGTGCGGCTTATTGCGCTCAAACTTACTCTTTGCCATTTGAATGCTTCCTGTGAACGTAATGAGTGACCCCGGCGAACCGGTTTAGTGCCGCCGTTTAAGGCTTTCATCGCATTTGCGCAAGACTTAATTGCAGGGCCTATTCCCGGCGAAGTCAGAGCGATTGCGCATGATCCGCAGCCTTCGTCATTCCTTCGCCGCGCAAGTGTCGCCAGCCGATCCGGAAAGACATAAAAGCATTTGCCGGTTCAGGCGCTTAGATAGGAGCGCTCTGGAAAGAATTCCAGATGCAAAACCGAACCGAAGCAGCACTCGCCACCAACGAAATACGCCCTCGCCGAAGGGCAAGGGCGCAAAACCATCAAGCAACGGCGACTAGCGCGCCACGACTTGCTCTCCGGAGGACGGCAAAGCCCACCAGTCCATCCAGGCTCGATGCCTATCAATCGAGAAGATCGGCGGGCACTTTGCCGCCGTTATCGGCGAGCTTCTTCAAAAGAGCCTTGTGCAGGAACATGTTCATCTTGGCGGAATCGCCGGCATCACCAGTGTAGCCGAGCTCCTGAGCCAGCTCCTTGCGCTCCGAAAGGCTCGCATCCATGCCGAGCGCCTTCATGAGATCGACGATCGAATGCTTCCAATCCAGCTTCTGGCCGCTCTTCTTGACGGCGGCGTCGAGGATCGAGGCGATATCCACTGGAGCGGACGGCGCGCTGGTCGCGGGCGATGTTGCTGCCGTGGTCGCTGAAGGAGCCGGTGTCGGCGCAGGCGCCGGATTGGCGGTTGCGGCTGTCGTCGACGGCGCCGGAGCTGCCTCGGCAGCCTTTGCCTGCCCCCAGATTGCACCCTTGATCTTGTCGAAGATACCCATTTGCGCTCTCCCGTTTCGGTTGCCAGAGCAATATGTATCGCTCGCGCGAATATAAGCAACCCTTCATGTCAAATATGCAAAGGTGGCACCAGAGCGAGTGCGGACATGAAAAGGGCACAGCCGCACGCAGAGCAACGAATAGGCAAACATAGAGATCGCTCGGCCCGGAAGCTAGATAATCGACGAGCTAACAATTTGAAAAGATTGGAGCGGGTAGCGGGAATCGAACCCGCGTATTCAGCTTGGAAGGCTGCTGCTCTACCATTGAGCTATACCCGCGCGGGTGATCAAGATCCGATCCGGAATGGTGGAGGGAGTTGGATTTGAACCAACGTAGGCTGAGCCAACGGATTTACAGTCCGTCCCCTTTAACCACTCGGGCATCCCTCCAGTATTCCGACTGGATCTTGCGACCAAGTTGCTCGACCTTGGCGTCGCCGCCGTGATCTGCGCCGCGTATATGACCGGACGATTTCAGTCTGTCAACACAAGGAATTGGCAAAAATGACGAAAAAATTTCAGCCTGTGGGAAAAGCCCGCGGCCGAAAGAGGCTATGCGCCCCGGAAGGCGCTGGTTATAAAGCCGCATGAGCAAAGATAGAACATCCGGCCGCTCCGGCCCTGAAAACACCGCCGACGACAAATCGGCCAAGAACACGCATTACGCCACCCTACGCCGCGCGCATCGCGACGCCAAGCGTGAGCGCGGCGAAATCCCGACACCGGCTCCGCAGAAGCGAAAGCGGGCTGGTGCGGACGATTGGAAGCCGCCGGCGCTCGCGCCCGAGCAGGTCTTTCTCTATGGCCTGCATACGGTCCGCGCCGCGCTTGCCAATCCCGAGCGCCGGAACATCAAGCTGTCGACGACGCAGAATGCGCTGGTGCGGCTGGAAATCGGCCCGGTCGACTCACTCGGCATTCCCGTCGAGATCGTCTCGCCTCAGGATATCGACAAGGTGCTCGGGCCTGAAGCGATCCATCAAGGGGTCATGCTGGAAACCCGCCCCCTGCCCGTGCGTCGCCTCGAGGCATTGAAGGACAGCCCGTTGCTGCTCGTTCTCGATCAGGTGACGGATCCGCACAATGTCGGCGCCATCATGCGCTCGGCCGTGGCCTTCGACGCAGGTGCCGTGATCACGACGCAGCGCCATAGCCCGACCGAATCAGGCGTGCTCGCCAAATCCGCCTCCGGAGCGCTCGAACTCATACCTTATATACAGATCACCAATCTCGCTGATGCGCTCGGCGAACTGCATCGGCTCGGCTTCACGACGATCGGGCTCGATTCGGAAGGGCCGGCGCCGCTGGAAGGCACGTTCAGCGGCGACAAGATCGCGCTTGTGCTCGGCTCGGAGGGCAAGGGGCTGCGTCAGAAGACTCGCGAGACCGTGAATGTACTGGCTCGGCTCGACATGCCCGGCGCCATCAAATCGCTCAATGTCTCGAACGCAGCCGCGATCGCGCTATATGCGACGCGGTCCTATCTCAAATCATAGCGGCGCCTGTGGCGGCCGCGGCATGTCGGGAGAATTTGCCTTGATCCGTGCTTTCGGTCTAGCGGCGGCTTCCGCCGCCTTCGTTCTGACAGTGGCCCAGCCAGTTCCAGCGGCCGACGACGAAGTCGTTCAGGCGCAAACCGGCACATGGCTGGTTGCGCCTGAAAGCGGCGCCAAGGGCTGCCGCCTCACCTTCGGGGCAAACACAGTCCCTGGCGGCCATGAAATCACCGGTGCCGATGCCTGCACGACGCCCCTGCCCGCTCTCGCCAAAGCCCGCGCCTGGAATTTCACGGACGACGGCGCTCTCGCCATTGCCGATGCCGAGGGCAAGCCGTTGATGCGCTTCCAGCAGGAGGAAGGCTCCCCGTGGGAAAGCGAAGGCGGCGACCCTACATGGCTGTTGCCGGCGCTGGGCGATGTCGATCATGTGCCGACCGTCGCAAGCCTTGCCGGCGCGTGGCGCATCCAACGGCCCGACGGAAAGCCGGTCTGCGATATCACGCTGACCACCGACAAGGATCAGGACGGCACCGCCAAAATGTCGCCAGGCGGGGACTGTGCCGCCGAGATCAGCGAGCTCAAGCTTTCGCTCTGGGCGGCCGAAGGCTTCGGGCTGGTGATGCTGGGCAGCGATGGTTCCTCCCTTTCCTTCGACATGAAGCCGGACGGCAGTTTCCAGAAGTCCGAGGAGGAGGAAGGCGAACCGCTCCTGCTGGTCCGCAAATAGGCCGGCCGAAGCATATAGAAGCACGCCCACCGCGAGCGCTACATCAAGCGCTTAAGGCTCATCGTACGATCATCGGCGCCGGGTGCCAGGCCGATTGGCGCCAAAGCACCCTCTCGGTAACCGGGCAGCCATCCTGCAGCTTCGCCCAGGAGGTGACATTGAGGTTCATCTCGCATTGCGCCAGGTAACTCCGCCCCCCGACGGTCATACAGGCGACCTCGCCGACCGCATGCTGCTTTCCATCCGTATTTTTGCAGTAGCAGTTTTCACCCGCTAACGCTGACGCGCCCGTGATCGCCGTGATCACGACAAGCGGCAATCCCAAGACGACATGCCGCGATATCTCGCGCATGAACGTATCCTCCCCGCCATTGACGGGATGAAGTGTATGCCGATTTCTGACGTTGTAAATGCATCTGCAATCCCGGGCAGGCAGGCGAATGGATGCATGAAGAAACGGGGGCGATTTGATGCGGCTCGCCAAGACCTGTCGGCAGGCTCAGTGAACCATAGGGTCCGCGTCGTCAAAGAACGATCTGATGCCGTCGCGCGCGATCGTTGCCAGGAATTCGTCGAACGCCTCGCGGTCGGTCGCGAAGGGCTCTTCCCATTCGATCAGATCTTCTTCCGGCGTAATGACTTCCATCCGCCAGTCGGCATTGGTGCCGGCCGGACGAAAGATATCGACCAAGACGGTCACACCGTCATCGGTGAATTCACCCGAGAGTTCGGAATGCTCTAGCTTGGGCTTCTTAGGCTTGGTCATATGTTTCCAGAGACTTGATATCGCGTTGATGATCTCGCC
The DNA here is from genome assembly GCF_003287875.1 of Martinezella tropici. Lineage (GTDB taxonomy): Bacteria > Pseudomonadota > Alphaproteobacteria > Rhizobiales > Rhizobiaceae > Rhizobium > Rhizobium tropici_C. The sequence continues at coordinate 200,329 of NZ_QMKK01000050.1, read as the reverse complement.
GACATGCTGAAGGCTTCGGCATCATACATTATTGTGCTGCTGCCGGTTTTTCATACCAGTGATCAACAAGGCATCCAAGTCTTGGAAAAATCTGGTGCCCCCGGCAGGGTTCGAACCCGCGACCCCCTGATTACAAATCAGGTGCTCTACCAACTGAGCTACAAGGGCATATGCGCATGCCAACTAACAGATTTTGAAATCCTGTAAAGGGAAAATCACTCGTTCGGACTTAAAGCTGGGGATCAGCATGTGGCCTCAACGATTTACCAGTCCGATTGAAACGTCTTGTCGCAGAAGGGGAATAACATTACCTAGTATGGCCACTTAAAGGACATTGCATGTCACGCAATCTTCAATCCGTTTGCTTTCTCGCCTCTACCGCGCCGGAGGCTCAGGCGGCGCAGCAGGACCTGATTCGCCTCTATGGCCAGACGCCGCAGGAGAGTGCGGATGTCGTCGTGGCGCTCGGTGGTGACGGCTTCATGCTGCAGACACTGCACAGCACCATGAATTCCGGCAAGTGCGTCTATGGCATGAACCGCGGTTCGATCGGCTTCCTGATGAATGACTATCGAACGGATTGCCTGGCCGAGCGCATAGAGGCGGCCGTCGAAAACGCATTCCATCCGCTGCAGATGACGACGCGCAATGCCGACGGCAGCTCCCGCGTCGCGCTCGCCATCAACGAGGTGTCCTTGTTTCGCCAGTCCTATCAGACGGCGAAACTGAAGGTCGAAATCGACGGTCGGGTCCGTCTGCCGGAGCTGATCTGTGATGGCCTTATGGTAACGACGCCGGCAGGCTCCACGGCTTATAATCTCTCCGCCCATGGCCCTATCCTGCCGCTGGAGGCACCGCTGCTGGCCATGACGCCGGTCAGCGCCTTCCGCCCTCGTCGCTGGCGCGGGGCGCTGCTGCCGAACAAGGTCACGGTCGACATCACCGTGCTCGAAGCGGAAAAGCGCCCGGTCAACGCCGCCGCCGACAATGCCGAGGTCAAGTCCGTTCTCGGCATCCAAATCCGCCAGAGCGAAGATACGACGGCCCGCATTCTTTCGGATCCGGACAGATCGTGGTCGGACCGGATCCTTGCGGAACAGTTTTCGGATTGAAGCTGGAATTTACAACGCGCTTGCCAATAAAAAAGCCCCGACCGGGGCTTTTTTATTGGTTTTATTGGTGCTGGAATGTTCGAACTCACTCGACGTCGTCGACGACCGCATCGGCCGCACCGCTGATGCGATGCGCAAGGGCGGCTTCCATGAATTCGTTGAGATCACCGTCCAGAACGTCGCCGGGCGCGGTACTGGCAACGCCGGTGCGCAGGTCCTTGACCAGCTGGTAGGGTTGCAGGACATAGGAACGGATCTGGTGACCCCAGCCGATATCCGTCTTCGAAGCGGCTTCGGCGTTGGCCGCCTCTTCCCGCTTCATCAATTCCGCCTCGTACATGCGGGCGCGCAGCATGTCCCACGCCTTGGCGCGGTTCTTGTGCTGCGAGCGTTCCTGCTGGCACTGCACGACAATGCCGGTCGGAATATGCGTGATGCGCACGGCCGAATCGGTGGTGTTGACGTGCTGGCCGCCGGCGCCGGACGAGCGATAGGTGTCGATACGGCAATCGCTTTCGTTGATCTCGATCTGGATCGAGTCGTCGACGACCGGGTAGACCCAGATCGAAGAGAACGAGGTGTGGCGGCGCGCATTGCTGTCATAGGGCGAGATACGGACAAGGCGATGCACGCCCGATTCGGTCTTCAGCCAGCCATAGGCATTGTGGCCCTTGATGAGCAGCGTCGCGGACTTGATGCCGGCTTCTTCGCCGTCATGAACTTCCAGGAGTTCCACCTTGAAGCGCTGACGCTCGGCCCAGCGGGTATACATGCGCAGCAGCATGTTCGCCCAGTCCTGGCTCTCGGTACCGCCGGCGCCGGAATGGACTTCGAGATAGGTGTCGTTGGCATCAGCCTCGCCGGAAAGCATGGCTTCCACCTGCCGGCGGGCAGCTTCTGCCTTGAGGGCCTTCAGGGCTTCTTCCGCGTCACGCACGACGTCGTCATCGCCTTCTTCCTCGCCGAGCTCGATCAGCTCGACATTGTCGGCAAGCTGCTGCTCGAGAGCGCGCACGCCGTTGATGCCGTCATCGAGCTGCTGGCGCTCGCGCATCAGCTTCTGCGCTTCGGCGGCGTCATTCCAGAGGGTCGGATCCTCTGCCTTGTTATTCAACCAGTCCAGTCGTCTTATCGCCTGGTCCCAGTCAAAGATGCCTCCTCAGCAGGGTGATAGCCTGCTTGGTTTCATCGACTACTTTCTCGATTTCGGCTCGCATAGTCCCACTTCTTCATTTCACCGCTCGATGCGAACGGCCATCCAATTCAAAGAGTGCTGGTGACATAGATATACATGCCGCTGGTGTAAAGCCCCGCGGCATGACGATCTGACAAATAGGATGGGATCAGAAGAGACCGCCGGCCCCGGACGTAACCGCCTGGTTCGCCTGTGGCGACGTCCTTAGAATTTCCTCCGGCGCCACCTGCGCGGCGGCATCGCCACCACCAATGACCTGGAGGCTCGTTGCCGGGCCGGTACCGGGCTTGAAGGCTTCCATGATGGCATTCGGATCGCCCTGCTGCGCTGCCATGCCGGTCGCGCGATTGACCGCGACCATCGTCATGCCAGCCGGAACCTGGAATTTCTCCGGCGGTTGATCTTTCGTCGCCGCCTGCATGAATTCGTTGAAGACCGGCGCTGCGAGCGCGCCGCCGGTGCCGCCCCGGCCCAGCGTGGTCGGCGTGTCATAGCCGATGTAAAGGCCGGCGACGAGGCTCGGCGTGAAGCCGACGAACCAGGCATCCTTTTCATCGTTGGTGGTGCCGGTCTTGCCGGCGACATCGGTGTTGAGCTTGATCTTGCCCGCGGCCGTACCGCGGATAACGACGCCCTGCATCATCGACGTGACCTGATAGGCCGTCATCGGATCGAGCACCTGCTCGCGATTATCGGCGATGACCGGCTCGTCCTGATTCTGCCAGGCATTCACATTGCAATTGTCGCAGACGCGCTCCTCATGCTTGAAGATCGTCTTGCCGTAGCGGTCCTGGATGCGGTCGATCAGTGTCGGCTTGATCTGCTTGCCACCGTTGGCCATGACCGAATAGGCCGAAACCATGCGCAGCACCGTCGTTTCGCCCGCGCCGAGCGACATGGCGAGAACCGGGTTCATATGGTCGTAGATGCCAAAGCGCTCAGCATATTCGGCCACCAGCGGCATGCCCATATCGGCTGCGAGACGGACCGTCATCAGGTTGCGGGAATGCTCGATGGCGAAGCGTAGCGTGTGCACGCCGCCGCCCTCGCCTTCGTAGTTCGTCGGCTTCCACACATCGCCGTTGCTGAGGGTGATCTGCAGTGGATCGTCAAGAATGACGGATGCCGGCGTATAGCCGTTATCCATCGCGGCGGCGTAGACGAACGGCTTGAACGACGAACCCGGCTGACGCTTGGCCTGGGTCGCGCGGTTGAATTCGGACTGTGCATAGGAGAAGCCGCCGACCATGGCGAGCACGCGGCCGGTATGCGGATCCATGACGACCAGGCCGCCCTGTACCTTCGGCGGCTGGCGCAGGCGATAGCTGCTGGAATCGGCGTTGCCGGTCTTCTGCACGTAAATCACATCGCCGGCGCTCAGCACGCCACTCGGCGATTTCACCGATTTGCCGCCCGCAGACCGGTAGGCCCAGCGCATGTCGGCAGCAGCGATCGTGCCGCGCTTGCGCTCGGGCGAAACCTTGCCGGCCGCATCGACGCTCGGCTGCAATCCGATGTCGACACCCTGATCGGAAGCGGAGAGGACAACGGCGACCTGCCACTCCGGCACGTCGCTCAGCGCTGGAACCTTGGCAAGCTCGGCACCCCAATCCTGCGAAGTCGCGATCTGCTTGAGCGGGCCGCGGTAACCGCGGCGCTCGTCATAATCGACCAGACCGTCCTGCAGGGCCTTGCGTGCCTCGAGCTGCATCTGCGGGTCGAGCGACGTGCGGACGGAAAGGCCGCCTTCATAAAGGGTCTTTTCCCCGTATTGGTCGATCAGCTGTCGGCGGACTTCTTCGGCGAAATAATCCGAGGCGAAGAGCGACGGGCCGCTCTTCGGCGGCACCACGCCGAGCGGCTGCTTTTTTGCCTCTTCACCGTCGCTCTGGCTGACATAGCCGTTCTCCACCATACGGTCGATCACCCAGTTGCGACGGGTCAGCGCTGCCTCGGCGCGGCGGAACGGATTGTAGTTGGACGGTCCCTTAGGAAGCGAGGCCAGATAGGCCGATTCGGCAATGGTGAGCTCGTTGACGGATTTGTCGAAATAGGTGAGCGCGGCGCCGGCGATGCCGTAGGAATTCAGGCCGAAATAGATCTCGTTCAGGTAGAGCTCGAGGATCTTGTCCTTGCTGTAGGCCTGTTCGATGCGGAAGGAGAGAATGGCTTCCTTGATCTTGCGGTCAAAGGTCTGGTCGGCGGAAAGCAGGAAGTTCTTGGCGACCTGCTGCGTGATGGTCGATGCGCCGACGAAGCGGCGGCCGGAACCGATGTTCTGCAGGTTCACCACAATGGCGCGCGCCAGGCCGCCGACGTCGACGCCGGGGTGATTGTAGAAATTCTTGTCTTCCGCGGACAGGAATGCTGCCTTGACGCGATCGGGAATGGCCTGGATCGGCACGAAAAGCCGGTTCTCCCGCGAATATTCCTTCATCAATGCGCCGTTGCCGGCATGAATGCGTGTCGTCACCGGCGGTGCGTATTTCGCAAGCACTTCATAGTCGGGAAGCTCCTTGGAGACCACGCTCAGATAGATGGCCGCCGCAGCCGCCACACCCAGAAACAGGAGGCAGCCCAGCCCAAAGAAATATCCAATCAGTCTGATCATGTGATACTACCGGTGCTTGTTCTTCATGCGGCATGTGCGCGAGATCATCGCATAACCACGGGCGTTTTGCATGCTCGCGGTGTTAATGCAAGACGGCAATGAAACAAAGCCGTGCTTCACTCGCGAGCGGATGATAGTTCGCTGTAAAGGCGGGAATGTGAGCAAAATAGGGCTCGCCCTCGGTATTCCCAGTTTCATGCAATTCTAATATTTAAAGCTGTGACATGGAAGCCACGGCTGATCATGACATTCGGCCCTGTCAGCCGCCGTTCGCGATGATCGATACGCGATATTTTTTTACTGCATCGGCCAGCCTGTCGGCGACCTTTTGCCGCCAATCGAGATCGAGCAGCAGCTTCTCGTCCTCCTTATTGGAGAGAAAACCGAGTTCCAACAGGATCGAGGGCACATCCGGCGCGGTCAGGACCTGGAAACCGGCGTGGCGGTGTGGATTGTTGATCATGGAGATCTGGCCATCGAAGGAGGACAACACATCCTGTGCCAGCGAGATGGAGAAGGCCTGCGTCTCGCGGCGGGTCAGATCCATCAAAATGTCGTTGACGGCAGCCGGCTGTGCCTGAGCGTCGGTCCCGGCGATCTGATCGGACTTGTTTTCACGATCGGCGACCTCGCCGGCAAGCCGGTCCGATGCTTTGTCCGAGATCGTATAGACGGTCGCTCCGCGGATATCCTTCTGCTTCAGCGTATCGGCATGCAGCGAAATGAAAAGCGAGGCGCGATTCTGGCGCGCGATGGTCACCCGCTCCGACAGCGATAAATATTGGTCCTTGTCACGCGTGAGAAAGGCCTTGATGCCGGGCTGGGCATTCAGCTTGTCGGCAAACATCTTCGCGAAGGCAAGCGTAATGTCCTTTTCCTGCGTGACGCCGTCGGTGCCCGTCGCGCCCGCATCGATACCGCCATGACCGGCGTCAACGGCGACGAGGAAGATATTCGGATCGGCCTTCTGCGTCGGCTCGACGGGACCGACGTCCCGGGCGGTATCGTCGCTCGTCCAGCTCTGCTTCTTCACCAGTTCGGCAAATTGTTCGGCAGGCACCATCTCGGCATCGAGCACAAGCCGCTGCCCCTTGCCCCCCTCATCGGCCTGCACCTTGGCCATGACCAGCTTTACCGGCTTTTTTGCAGTCAGCACGATGCGGGCGCTGTCCGCATCCATCGTACCATAGCGGATATCCTTGAAGAGACCGGTCGGCTTGAGATCCGCGGCCGGGAAGCCGAATGCTGTCGCCGGCAGATCGACCACCACGCGGGCGGGATTGTCGAGATAATGAACCGTGAAGGCCGGCTCCCGATCCATATCGATGACGATACGCGTGCGGGCGTCGTCACCGGCTATGCGCGCACCGTAGGCGAGCAACGGGCCATCCGCCGCCATGGCAGGCGCAAACGCCGAAAACACGATAAGAATCACAAGGGCAAGGGCCGCTGCCGCAAATCGCAAAGCCCTCACGCCAATCTCCGCCACATGCCGCAATCCCTTTACCAAGTGTCCAACGCGCCCCATATTGGTTTCAGCGTTGTTTTTGAAGGCCCCAATAGCGGGAACCAGATTTGACGTGATGGCCGCACCGATGATGCGCCGGGGACGAATCGTTGATCGCCGCTCCCCGCGTTCTCATCATCCGACGAATCCATCAATATTATGGCATACTTGGCTTTCCCCTTGCTATTGTGACAGATAAAACATACAACGCATATTAGGGTAGAAGTGTTGACGGGATAGAGTCGCCGCAAAGGCAGCCGCCTCGAGTACCAGGCGCCATAAGCGGCAGTCATCCGCCGTCTGCAGTACTTCCGCTCCAAACAGTGGATATCTGAATTTCTGGTTTCAAACGGGAAGTTCATCGGTGGAGAGCCACCAAACGCTCTTTAGAGAGCACATTCATCGGGCCCCGCTTTGTGGGTCTAAGGCATAGTCGATCTCGCTTGGTTACGGATGTCACCGCAGCAGCTTTTTCAAAAAGTGAACAGACCCCAGGGAAGTAATGCCCCGGCCGCCGTCTGGATGCTGTCATCTCCGAACCACTTGCGACTTTCATTATCCGGTGCAGCAACGGCGGATCATATCCGGCTTGTCCCAGTGACAAGCAGGTCCCCATCCGGTTGCCTGCGCCGAGGAGCACAGCTTTCATGGCAGACAAAATGCTTATCGATGCGTCTCACGAGGAAGAGACGCGCGTCGTTGTCGTTCGCGGGAACCGCATAGAAGAATTTGACTTCGAGTCTCAGCACAAGAAGCAAATCCGCGGCAACATCTATCTTGCAAAAGTAACGAGGGTCGAACCTTCGCTTCAGGCCGCTTTCGTTGACTATGGCGGCAACAGGCACGGCTTCCTGGCCTTTGCCGAAATCCATCCCGACTACTATCAGATCCCCCTCGCCGATCGTCAGGCGCTTCTGAAGGCCGAGGCCGAGGAGCATCGCCGGGACGATGACGTCGAGCACGTCGAAACGGCGCTCGACCTTTCAAAGCAGGAACAGCCCGATATCGGCATCGTTCCCAAGGCGAATGAAGAAGCCGAAGTACCGGCCGCGATCGCGGAAGAAGCCTCCGCTCCGGAGGCAGTCGCGCCCGCCGAGGAAGCAATTCCGGCCAAGAAGGCCAAGCCGCGCCGCAGCCGCAAGAAGGCGGCAGCGGAAGCCCCCGCCGAAGAGACCGCCGCCCCGGAAGCGACGGCAGCCGTCGACGCGCCGAGCGAGGACGAGGACGGTCCGTCTGGCGAAATGGCTGCCATGGTCGAAACCGATTCGATCTCCGAAGACGTCCGCTCCTCCAAGCGCCGTCATGACGACGACGACGATGACGATCACGACCATGAAGAGGAAGTGATCGAATCCGTCGGTGCGGAAGATGCGATGGAAGAGGTTCCCGATCGTGCCCAGCGCAAGCCGCGCAAGCAGTATCGTATCCAGGAAGTCATCAAGCGCCGCCAGATCCTGCTGGTGCAGGTTGCCAAGGAAGAGCGCGGCAACAAGGGTGCGGCACTCACCACCTATCTCTCGCTTGCGGGCCGCTACTCGGTTCTGATGCCGAACACGGCGCGTGGCGGCGGTATTTCCCGCAAGATCACCAATCCGCAGGACCGCAAGCGCCTGAAGGAAATCGCCAAGATGCTCGAAGTGCCGCAGGGCATGGGCGTCATCCTGCGCACGGCCGGCGCCAACCGCACCAAGGTCGAGGTCAAGCGCGATTTCGAATATCTGATGCGCCTGTGGGAAAACGTCCGCACGCTCACGCTCGCCTCGACCGCGCCTTGCCTCGTCTATGAAGAAGGCAGCCTGATCAAGCGCTCGATCCGCGACCTTTACAACAAGGATATCAGCGAGATCATCGTTGCCGGTGAAGAAGGCTATCGTGAAGCGAAAGACTTCATGAAGATGCTGATGCCGAGCCATGCCAAGGTGGTCCAGCCCTATCGCGACATCCACCCGATCTTCTCGCGCTCCGGCATCGAGGCGCAGCTCGACCGTATGCTGCAGCCGCAGGTGACGCTGCGTTCCGGCGGCTATCTGATCATGAACCAGACGGAAGCGCTGGTTTCGATCGACGTCAACTCCGGCCGCTCGACCCGCGAACATTCGATCGAAGACACGGCGCTTCAGACCAACCTGGAAGCTGCAGAGGAAATTGCCCGTCAGCTCCGCCTGCGCGACCTTGCCGGCCTGATCGTCATCGACTTCATCGACATGGAAGAGAAGCGCAACAACCGCGCCGTCGAGAAGAAGCTGAAGGAATGCCTGAAAAACGACCGGGCCCGCATCCAGGTGGGACGCATCTCGCATTTCGGCCTCTTGGAGATGTCGCGTCAGCGCATCCGCGCCTCGGTTCTGGAAAGCACGACGCAGATCTGCTCGCATTGCGGCGGCACCGGTCACGTTCGCTCGCAGTCTTCCGTTGCCCTGCACGTCCTGCGTGGCATCGAGGAATATCTGCTCAAGAACACGACGCATGACATCACCGTGCGCACGACGCCGGACATTGCGCTCTATCTGCTCAACCACAAGCGCCAGACGATCATCGATTATGAAAGCCGCTTCGGCGTCGCGATCGTCATCGATGCCGACAATGCCGTTGGCACGCAGCATTTCGCGATCGATCGCGGCGAGCCGGTCGCCAATCCGGTGAAGATCGAAAGCCTGTTCAACTTCGCAGCCATCCCGGACGATGATGACGACGATGTCGTCATCGAAGCCGAGGAGGACGAGGACGAAGAACTGGAAGAAAAGGCGGCGACCATCACCGAACAGCCCGCCCGCGCCGAAGGCAATGAAAATGGCCGCAAGCGCAAGCGTCGCCGCCGTCGTCGTGGTCGCGGCAACGATGCCCAGGCAGCATCGGCTTCCGAGGACATCTCTGCGGCCGCTACCGCCGAGGACGCTGACAGCGAAGACGACGACGAAGGTGATGCCGGCGCCGAGAACGCCGCATCCGCCGACAATGAAGACGATGCACAGCAGAAGCGCAAGCGCCGCCGGCGCGGCAAGCGCGGTGGTCGTCGCAACCGCGAAAACCAGGGTGGCGAACAGAGCGAAGGCAGCGCGTCGGAAACCGATGAAGCCTTCGAAGCCGATGCAGCCGACGGCGATGACAGCGAAGAAGAGGCAAGCGTCACGGTGGCGGAAATCGCCGTTGCCGAGGGCGAGGCCGCTGTCGAGGCTCAGCCTGCCATGGCAGCCGTCGAGACGGCGGCGACCGTTACCGAGGATGTGAAGCCCGCCAAGGCACGTGGCCGCCGGAAGGCAAAGGCTGCCGAGGCATCGCCAGTCGAGACGCCTGTTGTCGAAGAGGCAGCCGTGATCGAGGGCGAAACCGAAGCGGTAGCCGAAATTGCCAAGGCTCTCGACAATGCAGCCACACCCGAGGCTATCGAGGACGAAGCCAAACCGGCGCGCGCCAACCGCGAGTCCAATGTTTCCTCGTCCGCTCCGGTGGTAACCTCCACCCGTGCCAATGAAGGCGGCGATGGCGAAGGTGAGCCGACCAAGCCGAAGAAGGCTGGCTGGTGGCAGCGCCGCGGATTCTTTTAAGTAGACCGATCTGCAATGAAATAAAAAAATCCGACCGTGGTGACGCGGCCGGATTTTTTGTTTCCCAAGCGCAAAGGCGGCCGGTCACGTGCCAGCGCACGTCTCCGCAACTTGCGGCAGCGCTTTCGCAAGCCCGCACAAATTATTGATTCCGGACTCTATTTCAGCCAGGCGGCCATGCGTTCGGTCGCCTCTTCGATTTCGGCATTCGAGCCGGCATAGGAGATCCGCATTGCGCGATGTCCTTCCACGGGATCGAAGTCGAGGCCGGGCGTGGCAGCGACATTGATTTCCGCCAGCATCTTTCGGGCAAAGGCCATGCTGTCATTTGTGAAACGGCTGACGTCGACATAGGCGTAGAAGGCGCCATCCATCGGCGAGGCAATGCGGAAGCCGATCTCAGGCAGTCGGCGCATGAGGAAATCGCGATTGCGGCCATAGCTTTCGCGATAGATATCAAGCTCGGCGCCTGCGCCGAGTGCCGCCTCGGCGGCGATCTGCGACAATTCCGGCGCAGAAATGTAGAGGCTCTGAGCCACGCGCTCTGTGGGCCGCACCAGCCGTTCCGGCAGAACCATCCAGCCGATGCGCCAGCCGGTCATGCAATAATATTTCGAGAAGGAATTGATGACGATCGCCTCGTCTGTCAGTTCCAGCGCACTCGTCTCCTCGCCGACGAAGGTCAGCCCGTGATAGATCTCGTCGGAGATGAAGGCGATGAAACGGTCGGCGCAATAATCAGCCAGCGCCTTCAGCGCCGCCCTGCCCGTCACCGTGCCTGTGGGATTGGCGGGGCTTGCCAGCAGTACCCCCTTCGAGCACTTGCCGCTTGCCACCTGTGCCGCTTCCAGGCTCTCGGGTGTCAGCGTAAACTGCGTTTCCTCGGTGACCGGTACCTCGACGACATCGAGGCCAAGTGCGGCAAGGATATTGCGATAGGCCGGATAGCCCGGCCGGGCGATGGCGACACTGTCGCCGGCGTCGAATAACGTCAGGAAGGCAAGATTGAAGCCGGCCGACGATCCGGTGGTGATGGCAATCCGCTTCGGGTCGATGCTCAAGCCATGGCGAGCCTGATAATGGGCGGAAAGGGCCTGCCGCAGGGCAAGCGTCCCCAACGCATCGGTATAGCCGATGCGGCCATGGCCTAGGGCTGCGCGTGCTGCCTCCAATGCCGCCTGTGGAGCTGGATGCGAGGGCTGCCCGACCGCCATGGAAATGACCGGGTGCCCGGCCTGACGGCGTCGCGTCGCCTCCGCCAGCACATCCATGGCATGGAAGGGTTCGACATCGCTGCGCTTGGATAGGGAAAACACGGTCAATTCTCTCTCGGATCGGATCGGCAAGCGACATTTGCCGCAATATCGGCTCGTTCACAATCCTGCGATTGCGGCTTTGTCGTGAAAATTCCTGTTTCTGGAAATAAGGACGCACCGTAAATTGTCGATGCATATTTGCGGATGCCGACCCGACGATGCTATGGCGCATTCAAGAATGACGTCTCCGCTCAGATCCAAACGAGGACCCAATGACCTTTTCTCTCAAAAGCCTGCTGACGGTTTCGGCGATTGCCCTGACAGCGTCCTTCGCCACAATCCAGCCGGCCGCCGCGCTGGATGACCAGCAGAAGAAGGAAATCGGGGATTTCATCAAGGAATATCTCGTCGAGCATCCGGAAGTTCTGCTGGATGCCCAGGCAGCGCTCGAAAGGAAGCAGGACGAAGCCCGTATCGCCCAATCATCCCAGGTGATCGACCAGAACAAGGACGCGATCTTCAATTCCAAGGACGATGTGGCCATCGGCAATCCGAAGGGCAACATCACCGTCGTGGAATTCTTCGACTATAATTGCACCTACTGCCGGCATGCGCTCGGCGATATGGACACGCTGCTGAAGCAGGACAAGGATGTGCGTTTCGTTCTCAAGGAATTCCCGATCCTCGGCCAGGATTCGGTTGCCGCTTCCCGTGTCTCCAGTGCTTTCCGCCTGCTTGCACCTGAAAAATACGAGCAATTCCATCGTAAGCTGCTGGGCAGCGACGGGCGCGCCTCCGAAGACGCCGCCATCGAGGTCGCCACTTCGCTCGGCGTCAGCGAATCCGCCATTCGCGCTGAAATGGCAAAGGCGCCGAACACCGATATGATCAAAGCAACCTATCAGCTTGCCTCAGATCTCAACGTGACAGGCACGCCCGCCTATGTGATCGGCAACGAGATGATTTCCGGCGCAATCGGTCTCGACGCCATCAAGCAGAAGATCGCCAACGTCCGTAGTTGCGGAAAGACCAGCTGCTGATCGGCGAGAACCACACTCACGACGGCAAAGCAAATAGCCGTCCGCATTTTGGCAGCTTCGAAACGGCGCCGCGGCTCGACGCGGCGCAAAAATGCCAAAATCGCGGCGTTTCCACACCTAGAGGCATGCAACCTTCGCTCCGGGGCTTTCCTACAGGGCCTCGGGAGTCTATAGGTTGCGCTGCACTTTGACGGAACATCTAATGGCGCAAACAATTTTTGTCCTCAACGGACCCAATTTGAATGCCTTGGGCAAGCGCGAGCCGGGCATCTATGGCGGCAAGACGCTGAAGGATATCGAAGCCGACTGCAAGTCTGCAGGCGAAAGCCTGGGCTTCATTGTCGATTTCCGGCAAAGCAATCATGAAGGCGTGCTGGTCGACTGGATGCATGAAGCGGACGACAAGGCTGCTGGTATCGCGATCAATCCCGGCGCCTATGGTCATACGTCGATCGCGCTGCACGATGCGATCCGCGCCATTTCCATTCCCGTGGTGGAGGTGCATATCTCCAATATTCACGCACGCGAAGAATTCCGGCACAAATCGATGATCGCGCCCGCTGCAAAGGGCATGATCTGTGGTTTCGGACCTTATGGCTACATCCTGGCGCTTCATGCGCTTAAATCCATCACCCAATAACAAAAATACAGGGCAAGAAATCCAATGGCTGAAAAGAAATCGGGTATCGACCAGGCGCTGATTCGCGATCTCGCCAACATTCTCAACGACACCGATCTGACCGAGATCGAAGTCGAGCAGGAAGATCTGCGCATCCGCGTATCGCGTGCCGGCACGACCCAATATGTTCAGGCGCCAATCGCCGCTCCCGCCGCCTATGCCGCTCCGGCTGCAGCAGCTGCTGCAGCCCCGGCCGCCGCGGCGCCTGCAGGCAAGACCCGCAATCCCGACAACGTCGTCAGCGCACCGATGGTCGGTACCGCCTATCTGGCGCCGGCGCCGGGCGCGGCCGCTTTCATCCAGGCCGGCTCGGTCGTGAAGGAAGGCCAGACGCTGCTCATCATCGAAGCCATGAAGACGATGAACCAGATCCCTGCGCCAAAGTCCGGTACCGTGACCGAGATCCTCGTTCAGGACGGACGTCCGGTCGAGTACGGCGAAGCCCTGGTCGTCATAGAGTAAGTCCATGCCCATGATTTCGAAGATTCTCATAGCCAATCGCGGAGAGATCGCCCTGCGGGTGCTGCGCGCCTGCAAGGAACTCGGCATCGCGAGCGTTGCGGTGCATTCCACCGCCGATGCGGACGCGATGCATGTGCGGCTTGCGGATGAGAGCGTTTGCATAGGCCCGCCGCCATCGCGCGAAAGCTATCTCAACATCCACCAGATCGTCGCCGCCTGCGAGATCACCGGCGCGGACGCCGTGCATCCCGGTTATGGATTCCTTTCGGAAAATGCCAAGTTCGCCGATATTCTCGAGGCGCATGGCATCACCTTCATCGGTCCGACGGCGGAGCATATCCGCCTCATGGGCGACAAGATCACTGCCAAGGCCACCGCGCAGCAGCTCGGCATTCCGGTCGTTCCCGGTTCCGACGGCGAGGTGAAGACCGAAGCGGACGCGCTGAAGACGGCGCGCGAGATCGGCTATCCGGTGCTCATCAAGGCAACCGCCGGCGGCGGCGGCCGCGGTATGAAGGTTGCCCGTACGGAAGAAGACTTGATCGAAGCCTGGACGACGGCACGCACCGAAGCGGGCGCCGCCTTCGGTAATGATTCCGTTTATATGGAAAAGTACCTCGGCAAGCCGCGCCATATCGAAATCCAGGTTTTCGGCGACGGCGAAGGCAACGCGGTCCATCTCGGCGAACGCGACTGCTCGCTGCAGCGCCGCCACCAGAAGGTCTGGGAAGAAGCCAATTCCCCGGCGCTCAACGTCGAGCAGCGCATGAAGATCGGCAAGATCTGCGCCGACGCGATGAAGAAGCTGAAGTATCGTGGTGCCGGTACCATCGAGTTTCTCTACGAGAACGGCGAGTTCTATTTCATCGAAATGAACACCCGCCTGCAGGTGGAGCATCCGGTGACGGAAGCCATTACCGGCATCGACCTCGTACACGAGCAGATCCGCGTCGCCTCCGGCGGAGGTCTCTCGGTGACGCAGGATGACGTGCATTTCCAAGGCCATGCCATCGAATGCCGCATCAATGCCGAAGACGCCCGCAGCTTCATCCCCTCGCCCGGCACGATCACGCATTTCCACGCGCCCGGCGGCCTCGGCGTGCGTATCGATTCCGGCGCCTACCAAGGCTACAGGATCCCCCCATACTACGACAGCCTGATCGGCAAGCTGATCGTGCATGGACGCACCCGCGTCGAATGCATGATGCGCCTGCGCCGCGCGCTTGACGAATTCGTGGTGGACGGCATCAAAACCACTCTGCCGCTCTTCCAGGATCTGGTTTCCAACCAGGATATCGCCAACGGCGATTACGATATCCACTGGCTGGAAAACTACCTGGCAAAAACATCGGCCTAACCTGTGCCCGGAGCGCGCGGCAAACATCCCGGCGTTACCCCGGAAATCTTGTTGCGCGCCTATTCCATCGGGCTTTTCCCGATGGCCGAATCGGCAGACGACCCGGAAATCTTCTGGGTCGAGCCGGAATTGCGGGGCATCATCCCTCTCGATACGTTTCACGTCTCCAAGAGCCTCGCCAAGAAAATCCGTCAACATCCCTTCGACATTCGTTTCGACACCGATTTTGAGGCCGTCATCGCGGCTTGCGGCGAGCAGACGAGTGATCGCCCCAGCACATGGATCAACGAGACGATCCGCTCGCTCTACGCCACCCTGCACCATATCGGTCATGCCCATTCGGTAGAGGCTTGGGAAGGCGACAGGCTGGTCGGCGGTCTCTATGGCGTTTCACTGGGGTCGGCTTTCTTTGGCGAAAGCATGTTCTCCCGCCGCACGGATGCTTCAAAGATCTGTCTCGTCTATCTGGTGGAGCGCCTGCGCGAACGCGGCTTCACCCTGCTCGACACACAATTCACCACCGAGCACCTGAAGACATTCGGTGCCATCGACGTGCCGAAGGATGCCTATGCAAAAATGCTGGAGGAGGCGATGGAATCACCCAATCTCAGCTTTTCCGACGATCAGGCATAAACACCGGAAACCCTGGCGTCATCGAACTCACACCACTTCAAATTCCGGTTGCGGTCTGCTATCCCTCCTAGCGAAGAGCGTTGGTGCATAGAGGTTCCACTTTGCCGTCGTAAATACCGGTCTCATCCAGATCACCCAGTGCATCGGAGCGGCAAGACGCCGCTCGCTGCATGTTCATGTCCATCGGGTGATGGCCTGAGACCGGTTTGGCATTGTCAAAACGCGCCTGCGCAGCCACCGCTGTCTCAGCTCTTCAGCCGTCCCGCAATATCGCCATACCGTGCCCTGACGGGCTTGTCTCACCGCCAGCTTGGTGGACTTCCAGACGGAAGACCAAGACGGTATGTGCAATATTCTTCAGGTCCGTTGGACCATTTCTCCTCGAACTTCGCCTCAGCCATGGATCGCCTGCAGCGGCTGCGGAGCTCCGAGACCCTTCAGATCGAGCGGCAAGATCAGGCTCAATGCCAATGGCAAAAGGCTTGATGCCTGGCTGGTCTATAAATGCATCGATTGCGACAAGACCTGGAACCGGACGCTTTTCGAGCGCCGCACCGTTTACGATCTCGGCCCCTCCACGCTCGAGGCACTGCAGCGCAGCGATCCTCAGTGGGTCCGGACGCAGGAATTTGATCTCGACGGGCTGAAGCGGAAAGCCAAGCGCATCGAGGAGCCGCCGGATGCGGCCATCCGGAAAGAGATGGTGCAAGAGGCAAGTAATTGGGTGCTGTTGGAAATCGAGATATCAGCCGAGTTTCCGATGAACCTTCGCCTCGATCGGTTGCTGGCCGCGGAACTGGCAATCTCGCGATCACGGCTCCAGGCTCTCTACGATACAGGCAGATTGAAAGCCGATCCGGAGCGCAGCGATTTCCTGCGGCACAGGCCGAAAGACGGCATGCGGATCACCCTCGACCTGTCAGAGGCCGTAGACCGCCAAGCAATAGGCGACGCGGCGACCAATCCGGAACGAGGCTAAAACTTTGCCCGCAGAAGCCTTGCTTCTGCGGGCTATGCAAATCTGCTGCGTATATCGAGCGGCTTACTTCGCACCGGCGGTGTCCGGCGGCGGAACGTCGGACTTCTGCTTGCACTCTTTCAGCCAGACGTCATAGATCGGGTGCTCGACGGCGTTGAGGCCCGGGCTGTCGGCAAACATCCAGCCGGTGAAAATGCGACGGATGCGGCGGTCGAGGGTAATTTCGTCCACCTCGACGAAACCGTCCACCTTCTGCTGCTCGGTTTCGTCCCGCGAATAACAGGCGCGCGGCGTCACCTGCAGCGCGCCGAACTGCACGGTCTCGTTGATATAGACATCGAAGGTCGTGATGCGGCCGGTGATCTTGTCGAGCCCGGAAAACACGGCGACGGGATTGGTGATGCGGGCGGCCTCAGCGGTGGGGGCTGCCATGATGCCGACGAAGAGAGCAGCACCCATTATAGCCACTGCACGCAAAGAAGCGCTCCGCGTGAAAACCATCATATCCGCCAATCTCCGCTTGGTCTCGGTCAAGGCGCCGAGCATGAGCCGGCATATGTCGCGCCTAAAGCCCAATTGTGGCCAAAGGACGAGCCGGCTTCTCCGCTCAGTTGCCCGGGGTCCAGGCGTCGTAATCGCCGGTCACACGCGGACGCTCGCCGGCAACGGCGAGAGAGCCCGGCGGACGGTATGCCTGCGGCGAGCCAGTCGGATTGGCGCGGTGTTCCTTCTGCCAGTCCTTGGCGACGTAGTTTTCCTTGGTCGGCGGAACGTCGGTACGATGATGCATCCAGCCGTGCCAGCCCGGCGGAATGGCCGAAGCTTCGGCATAGCCCTTGTAGATCACCCAGCGCTTCGGAAGGCCGTAGGAGGACATGCCACCTTCGTAATAGACGTTGCCGAACTCATCCTCGCCGACACGCTTGCCAAACCGCCAGGTCGCAAACCGCGTACCCAAAGTCTGACTGTTCCACCAGGTGAAGGTCTGTACGATGAAATTCCACATGTCTTTTCCTCGATACCCGCTGAGGGGCGAGCGATACCAGAATTCGATAGTTTGCTTATGCCGCCCCTGAACCGGCTTGTCCAGTGATTCCAGCGGGCAAATGGCTTCATTTCAATGTCATCTTGAAGCCCAGATGCGTCGGCTTGAAACCCAGTCTCTCATAGAAGCGATGCGCATCCTTGCGCACCGCATTCGAGGTCAGCTGCACCATCCGCATGCCGCGAACCTTTGCCTCGTCGATGCAGAAATTGATCATCGCCGCCCCGATCCCTTGCCCGCGCATATTAGCTCGCGTCTGGACCGCTTCGATGATCATGGCGGAGGATCCCCGCCCGACCAGCGCCGTCGTGATCATCATCTGGAACGTCCCGACCACTTCTCCGGCGAGTTCGGCGACATACAGCGTCTGATCCGGCGATGCCGCGATAGTGCGAAACGCACGGAGATAATCGTCATAGGCAGAGGGATCGGTCGTATCGCCGTGACCGCCCACGGCATCGGCGGCGAAGAGGCCGATCAAGCCGAGGAGGTCGGATTCTTTCGCTTCCCGGATAAGTAGTTCTTGTGAGGGCAATATATCGTACTTACGTCTTTGTTCCGTGGAGGAACTTAAAGGCAATCATGTCGACCAGCGAAACGTATAGGATCGAATACGACAATTCTGCGTTGGGGTCCGAGGCAGCAGCGTATATATTTTTCACGGTAGGGCTTGTTTTTATAGCCTTTCTTTCAAGAAGCGACATCATCACAAGCATCGCGTGGATATCACTTGCGCTGATGACCGCGTACGTCGCTGTCAAGGCACTGCTAAAGCTTATCTTTCAGGTGCGAAAAGCAATTGTGATCATATCGCCGAAAGGCATAAAGGATGCTCGATTGGGCTCAGATTTTATCCCTTGGGACGACATCGAGAAAATAGACGTCCCCGCGCCACGCCGAAGCCTGGGCAAGATGTTGGGCATCATACTCCTGGGCTTTTGCTTGCTCGTCGTGGCGATAATCCTATCCGAAGGTGGGGTTATCCCTGTCGAGGCGCTCGATTGGAGCCGGCCGGACCACCATGTTTGGTTGCTATTGGCTCCAGGGCGTCGCGTTATGGGGCAACTACGCAGCTCAAAGCACCTCGTCCGCCAAGTGACTGGGGATATGCAGCACGTTTGCATCGCGGTTTCGGATCTGGCCTACCAAAAGCTGGAGCTTCTCGAGCTGATCGTCAAATTCCATGCACGCTACAAAAAAGCAGAGAAAACTGAAGTAGTGGCCTAGCCAACAAAGGCCGCGCTCGTGACCAAAGAGACCGGCACGCGGGCCAAAGGCAACCGACTACTGTGTAGCCAATGGCTTCTCGAATATCAGCGCCGGAATGCCCGATTGCCCGCTGCCGCAGTTTTCCGTGCGGCCAACCTCGACAAAGCCGTGGGCTTGGTAAAAGGCGATGGCCGCCTCGTTCTGCGGATCGACCTCGAGGCGCATGATCTCGGCGTCCGGGAAGCAGGTCTCCAGCTCAGCGAAAATATCGCGGCCGATACCCTCGCGCTGATGCTTTGGGCTGACATAGAGCATGTGAAGCATGACGGTTTTCGTCATCTCTTTGGACATGGCGGCATAGCCCATGCCGCCGATCGTCTTCCCGTCATCGGCCACCAAAAATTCGGAATTCTTGTTCGCCAGCCGCGCCTTCAATGAAGCCGTCGAATGCCAGGAGGCATGCAGCTCACTGACCTTTTCCGGACCGTAGATCCGGTCATAGGTCGCATGCCAGGTCTCGCCGAGCAGAGCGCGGACCTTTTCCAGGTCCTGCTCGCTGGCGGTGCGGACGAAGAACACCGGCTATTCCTCTTCGATGCCGAGCTTGGCCTTGACCAGCGCCTGCACGGCCTGCGGGTTGGCCTTGCCGCCAGTCGACTTCATCACCTGGCCGACGAACCAGCCGGCAAGCGTCGGCTTTGCCTTGACCTTGGCGACTTGATCCGGGTTCGCGGCGATGATCTCGTCGACAGCCTTTTCGATCGCGCCGGTATCGGTGACCTGCTTCATGCCGCGTGCCTCGACGATCTCGGCGGGATCGCCGCCTTCGTTGAGCACGATTTCGAACAGATCCTTGGCGATCTTGCCGGAGATGGTTTCGGCCTTGATCAGATCGATGATCGTGCCGAGCTGGGCAGGCGAAACCGGAGTCTCTTCAATGTCTTTGCCGGTTCTGTTCAGAGCGCCCAGCAGGTCGTTGATGACCCAGTTGGCAGCCATCTTGCCATCGCGGCCGGCGGCAACGGCCTCGAAATAATCGGCGATCGCCTTTTCCGAAACCAGAACTGATGCGTCGTAGATCGAAAGGCCGAGTTCGCGGACGAAACGCTCCTTCTTGTCGTCGGGCAGCTCCGGCAGATGCTCGGCAAGCTCCGTAACGAAGGCATCGTCGAATTCGAGCGGCAGCAGATCCGGATCGGGGAAGTAGCGGTAGTCATGCGCATCTTCCTTGGTGCGCAGGGACCGCGTCTCGCCCTTGTTCGGATCGAACAGGCGGGTTTCCTGGTCGATCGTACCGCCATCCTCCAGAATGCCGATCTGACGGCGCGCTTCATATTCGATCGCCTGGCCGATGAAGCGGATGGAGTTGACGTTCTTGATTTCGCAGCGCGTGCCGAATTCGCCGCCCGGACGGCGGACCGAGACGTTGACGTCGGCGCGCATGGAGCCTTCGTCCATGTTACCGTCGCAGGTGCCAAGATAGCGTACGATCGAGCGCAGCTTCGTCATATAGGCCTTCGCCTCGTCGGCCGAGCGGATATCCGGCTTGGAGACGATTTCCATCAGCGCGACGCCGGAGCGGTTCAGATCGACGTAGGACATGGTGGCGTGCTGATCGTGCATCGACTTGCCGGCATCCTGCTCGAGGTGCAGGCGCTCGATGCCGATCTCGATATCCTCGAACTGGCCCCGACGGTCCGGACCGAGCGAGATGACGATCTTGCCCTCGCCGACGATCGGATCCTTGAACTGCGAGATCTGATAGCCCTGCGGCAGGTCGGGATAGAAATAGTTCTTGCGGTCGAAGATCGAACGCTTGTTGATCTGCGCCTTCAGGCCAAGGCCGGTGCGCACGGCCTGCTTGACGCATTCCTCGTTGATGACGGGCAGCATGCCGGGCATGGCTGCATCGACGAGCGACACATTGGAATTCTGAGGCTTGCCGAACTCCGTCGAGGCGCCGGAGAAGAGCTTGGACTTGCTCAGCACCTGGGCGTGGACTTCCATCCCGATAACGACTTCCCAGTCACCGGTGGCACCGGGAATGAAGCGTTTCGGATCTGGCGTACGGACGTCGACAATGGTCATGGGAAGCTCTTGTATAATGCTGTTTTCTGCTTTGGTGAGGTAGAGCAATTGGCGAGGCGGCGCAAGGCTTTCGGCGTCGGCGGCGTGCTATATGCCCGGGCCATAGACGCCGTCGCTCTCCTCGACCAGCGATTTCGAAAGCCCGACTGTGGGAACATCGCTATCGAGCTTCGGGGAATAGACGATCGACAGCCAGCGGATCTCATAGCCGCGCGCCCTGAAGAAGGCGATGGCGTCGGTATTTCCCGCATGGCTCTGCAGAGAGACCTTTTCCAACCCCTGCTCGCGCACATCCTGCTCAATCCGTGCAAGCAAAGCCGAGCCGAGGCCGCGCCGCGCGAAATCGGGATCGATCCAGAAATCGGAGATCGCCTCGTCGAGCGCTTCGCGCGCTGCCCATCCCACAGCCTCGCCGTTCAACTCGATAACGGTGATCGTCAGCCATAGATTGCTGGTGAAATTGGTAAAGGCTTCGCTTGCACCTTCCAGCAGTTCACCCGTGCCGCCGATCGCGCTCATCGCCTTCTGCCAGGAGCGCAGGCCGATGCTTGCCAGCACCGCCGTTTCACCTTCATGGGCATTGCGAATGTGGATCATCGAGCCCCCGTCGTTTGAAAACAGTAAAGCATCGGGCAAAGGCTTTTGCCAGCGGCGAGATTCGCTGGCACGCCTGGCGGCGGAAAGACCCCTTCAGAGTTGAACTTGACCTCGAGGCGCAACCTGCTTTAGACAGATGCATCAACGGAGTTTTGATGTCTAACTTTTGTCAGTCCCGGTAAAGGCCCCGCTTGCAAGTCTTCTTGCGTGCCGGGCCTGAAAAACGAAGCCCCGACTTCCCGAAGGGAAGGCTCGGATCGTTTTTGTGCGCCGTTTGGCGCTATACGGATTCTGACAACAATGGACATTTCCCGCACCGAACAGCGCATTCTCCACCTGCTCGCCCAGGGCGGGCGCATCGAAATCGAACGCAGCGACAGCAAGAAGATCGAGACCGTCTACTGCTTTACGCGAGACGGCTGGATCTATCCCGATTTCGGCATCGACCTCTTTCGCCGGCTGAAGCGCCTCAAGGCCATCAAATCCAAGGACGGCCATCCCTATCGCATTAGCGAAAAGGGATTGCGGCTGGTGAGGGCGCAGCTGAACAATCGATAGAACAAGCCCGAGAGCCACCCTCTGTTGGGCGGCTCTCGCCGATCGATGTGAGGTGCGGCGATCAGAACGTCCTGATGATGTGACTCACGTGGTCGCCCCGACGATCGCTTTCCTGCTGCACCGCATCGCGCCTTTCATTCATCGAGGCGATTTGATCCTCGCTGTCAGCCAGAGCCTTCAAATAGCGCTTCTTCAAATCGCTGTTGTCAGGCACGGCGCCGAGATTGCGCCTTATCCGCTCCTGCTCATTGACGGTTTTCTCGATTTCGCTATCGAGGCTCGCCAGTTCGTTCTGGATCGCGACCTGCCTTTTGCGTGCATCGGCGAGATTTGTAAGCTTGTCCGTCAGTTCCTTGTCATGGGTCGAGGCCGACCAGCCGAGCAGCATGTCCGGATCGGTATCGACCAGGGCGTAGCTGTTGCTCTGAAGCTGTTCGTCGACAGCCGTCAACACTTTTTCCGCGCCCGCCGGCACGATCGCCTTCAGCCGCTGGTGCGTTGCCGTCTTGCCGAAGCCTTCGGCCGATGAGAACGACCAGCCATCCCTGATCGGGTGCTCGATGATGACGGTTCTTTCCCCATCGAGCGCACCTGACACGGTGTATGTCGTCGTCTGGCGATATTTGACGGTAGCATTCATCACCCCATCGGAAACTTTCAGCGAGGCGATCTCCTCCGTCGGTGTCTGCTGTTCACTGATCGATACCTTTCGGTCGGTCGCAAAGCTGGCGAGGCGCGTGTCATCCTTCGGCAGCGCCGATAGCTGGGAATCGCCGATATAGCCGGTCTTGCTGTCGTAGAGCGTCAGAATCCCCGATGGCATGCTGACCCCGGTGGTGTTCTTGAGCATTACGGCGGCAATGGGATTGCGAAGGACGCTGCCGGCCCGATACATATCCACCATGTCGGCCTCCACGTCCGCATCCATGATCGGCACCGACAAGGTATCACCATTGGCCAGATCATAGATCCCCGGAAGCTCGAAAGTGGCCGAGATATCGCTTTCGGTCGCGGCGGTGGGATTGGTCGCGGCAATCTGCATGGGCGCGGCCGGACTTTCCAGCTCGTCAGCCGCGTACGCCTTTCTGCTGACGCCGCCCATCATCGCTTTTGCAGGCGCTGGTACGGCTCGTTCCTCGACATTTGCCGACAGACGCTGCCGATTGGACAGGTCCCCGCTATCTGCATCAGGAACATTGTTCGACGCGGTATGAACGGGCACTTCCTGCCGCTCTCTCCAATAGAGCTGGTGCAGGCCCTGCTTCAGGGTTACCGGCTCGGCCGAAGTCAGTGTCAACTTGATGCCCTTCCAATCCTCGCCGCTGGCATTTTCCAGCACTGTCCATGCCTGCAAGTGCGCCTTGTTATTTCCATCGATGACGACTTTATAAGCCGTTTTCCAGATCGGCGACGGCACGACATAGGTCAGGCCGACGGCACCGCTGTCCTTCACACCGTTCACCTTGATATCGACGGCGCGCGTGCGGTCGTTCTTGCCGCGAGCGATGGTTGTCGCGGCTTTCGCGATCTTCGCTCTCAGGTCGGGATCTTCAAACCGGACGGAGGCATCTTCACCAAGTGTCAACGTCTCCACCGCTCCATCCTGGTCGATAACAGTCAGCAGGTAAGTCGGGGCCTTCTCGTCGGCCTTCCTCGTCTCGATTCCCAGAATGTTTCCTTCGACAGTCTTGCCGCCGCTGGTGACCGATACTTTGGCGCCCTGCAGCGATGTCAGAAGCGACGGCACGGATGAGAGCGCTTCCAGACTGAACGGCAGGCCCTTGAACGTTTCCTGCAACGGCTGTGGCCCTGCCAGTGAGATGCCGGCCACCGAACCTGCAAACCCGTTGACCACAAGGCTCTTCAGGATGTCATCGACCTGATCGAGCGGCACCTCGATCCGGATCACGCCGTCGCTGTTGACATCAGCCGATCGGGAAACCTGAGCCAAGCCGCCCGAGGACAGGGTGATGGATCGAATGGCCCCATTGTCGGCCGCCAGCGATATCGCTGGACATGACGCGCCGAGGAGCAGGATCGCCGTGACTTGCTTGAGCATGAAGAGACCTTCCGATTCGGTTGCAGAGGACGAGACCACGCGGCTCTCTGCAATTTATGATCGTATTTCGGTCCAAAGTGTGATGGCGTTCAGGCGGAATATTGGCATGCCCAAAAAGGGCCGCCCGGATTTCCGGGCGGCCCTTATGATAAGTAGCATCAGACGTCGCGAAGCTTGACGAGATTGGTCATCAAGCCACTCGTCTCATTGCAGTGCTTACCACCACTTCGCCGGCGTGAACTTGCCGGCGGCCTGTTCGATGACGTGGGCGGTCTTGAAGAGGGTTTCTTCTTCGAACGGCTTGCCGATGAGCTGCAGGCCGAGCGGCAAGCCCTTCTGGTCGAGGCCGGCGGGGACGGCGATGCCCGGCAGGCCAGCCATGTTGACCGTCACCGTGAAGATATCGTTCAGGTACATCTTCACTGGATCGGACGCGAGGTCCTCGTCGGCGATGCCGAAGGCCGAGGATGGGGTGGCGGGCGTCAGGATGGCGTCGACGCCGGCGTTGAAGGCCAGTTCGAAGTCGCGCTTGATCAGCGTGCGAACCTTCTGGGCACGCAGGTAATAGGCGTCGTAATAGCCGGCCGAGAGAACATAGGTGCCGATCATGATGCGGCGCTTCACTTCCTGGCCGAAGCCGGCAGCGCGGGTCTTCTCGTACATGTCGACGATATCCTTGCCGTCGACGCGCAGGCCGTAGCGAACGCCGTCGTAGCGGGCGAGGTTCGAGGAGGCCTCGGCGGGCGCAACGATGTAATAGGCCGGCAGTGCGTATTTCGTATGCGGCAGCGAGATGTTGACGATCTCGGCGCCAGCATCCTTCAGCCAGGCAATACCCTGCTGCCAGAGCGTCTCGATCTCTCCCGGCATGCCGTCGACGCGATATTCGTTCGGGATGCCGATCTTCATACCCTTCAGCGACTGGCCGAGCGCGGCTTCATAATCCGGCACCGGCAGGTCGACCGAGGTCGTATCCTTGGCATCGACACTTGCCATCGACTTCAGAAGGATGGCGGCATCGCGCACGTCGCGGGCAATCGGGCCGGCCTGGTCGAGCGACGAGGCGAAGGCGACGATACCCCAGCGCGAGCAGCGGCCATAGGTCGGCTTGATGCCGACGGTGCCGGTGAAGGCTGCGGGCTGGCGGATGGAGCCGCCGGTGTCCGTGGCCGTCGCGCCGGCGCAGAGATGGGCGGCAACCGCAGCGGCCGACCCGCCGGACGAGCCGCCCGGAACCAGCTGCTGGTTCGAACCTTCGGCACGCCAGGGGTTGATCACCGGGCCGTAATAGGAGCTCTCGTTGGAAGAGCCCATGGCGAACTCATCCATGTTGAGCTTGCCCAGCATGACGGCGCCGTCATTCCAGAGGTTCTGCGTGACGGTCGATTCGTAGTGCGGCTCGAAACCATCCAGGATGTGGCTGCAAGCCTGCGTATGAATGCCTTCCGTGCCGAACAGGTCCTTGATCCCAAGCGGAATGCCTTCCAGCGGACCGGCTTTGCCTTCCGCAAGGCGGGCGTCCGACACCTTGGCCATTGCCAGCGCCTTTTGCGGCGTCACCTTCACATATGCATTGAGCTGAGCATTGGCAGCCTCGATCGCCGAGATATAGGCCTCGGTCAGTTCGGTGGCGGTAATCTCCTTGGCGCGCAGCTTGTCGCGGGCTTCGGCAATGGTCAGGCTGGTCAGTTCGCTCATTTTGTTTCGCTTTAGATCTGGAATTGGGCAACGGGTCGGAAAAGGCTCGAAGGAACCGTTATTCGACGACTTTGGGCACCAGGAAGAAATTCTGATCGGTATTCGGCGCATTGGCGACGATGTCGGCAGCCTTGTTGCCGTCCGTTACTTCGTCGGCTCGCTTCTTCATCGCCATCGGGGTCACCGAGGTCATGGCCTCGACGCCATCGACATTCACTTCGGAGAGCTGCTCGACGAAACCAAGAATGCCGTTCAGCTCGCCCATCATCCGCTGCGCTTCGTCTTCGTTGACGGCGATGCGGGCAAGATGGGCGACGCGTTTGACGGTGGCGAGATCGACGGACATGGCATTCTCCGGATAGGTGACTTATCCACTAAAGTGAATTTGCTTCACGCTATAAAGGCCATGCCCGCCATACGCAACGGGTATCGTCAGGCAGAAACGCTCTCGCCTACCTTCGGCGCGGCAACCGCCGTCTTCGAGCCTTCCATGCCGGCGATGAACTTTTCCGGCGTCTGGTCGATGATCGGGAACGTGCCGTAGTGGCAGGGAATGGCGGTCTTGAAGTTGAAGAAGCGCTGGCAGGCGAGTGCCGCCACAGCACCGCCCATGGTGAAGCGGTCGCCGATCGGCAGGATGCCGATATCGGGCTGATGCAGTTCATTGATCAGCGCCATATCCGAGAAGATGTCCGTATCCCCCATATGGAACAGCGTCGGCTCGTCGTCGAAATGCAGCATCAGGCCGTTCGCATTGCCGAGCGCGTGGGAAACGCCATCCTCGGTGATCTGCGCGGAGGAATGCAGCGCATTGGTGAAAGTGGCCGAGAAGCCGCCAAGGCCGATCGTGCCGCCGGTATTGCCCATTTCCAGCTTCTCGACACCCTTGGTGCCAAGCCAGGAAGCGAGGTCGGCATTGGCGAGAACGACCGCGCCCGTGTCCTTGGCGATCTGAACCGTGTCACCCACATGGTCGCCATGGCCATGCGTCAGCAGGATATGGGTCACGCCGGCGGCGACGTCCTTGATGTTGAGACCGGCGGCCGCAAAAGAAGAATTGTAAGACAGAAATGGATCGATCAGTATTTTTGCCGTCGCCGTTTCAATGCGAAAAGCGGAGTGGCCGAGCCAGGTGATCTTCATTGGATTTCTCCTTATGACTTGATTTGAAATGTAAGGCTGGTGTCTAGGAAATATCTCAAACCGCAACAAAGAAAAGCGGTTAGGACTTCAATTTGTTTTGACAGGAGCACGACCCTGATGACGACGCTGACCATCGAAGATCTAGCCGCGACGCTCCTGCCCGGCCAGCCGATTGCCGGCCTCGATCTCGGTACCAAGACGATCGGACTTGCGATGTCGGATCTCGGGCGACGCTTTGCAACGCCTCGCCCCGTCATCAAGCGCGTGAAGTTCACCCAGGATGCCGAAACATTGCTCGCCTTCGCCGAGAAGGAAAAGGTCGCGGCCTTCGTCATAGGGCTCCCGATGAATATGGATGGCTCTGCCGGACCGCGCGTGCAGGCAACGCGTGCCTTCGTGCGCAGCATGTCGGAAAAGACCGCCCTGCCCTTCGTCTTCTGGGACGAGCGGCTTTCGACCGTTGCCGCCGAGCGGGCGCTTCTCGAAATGGACGTCTCGCGTGCCAAGCGCGCCGAGCGCATCGACTCGGCAGCGGCAAGCTTCATTCTTCAGGGAGCTTTGGACAGGCTGTCGGCGCTCGGAAGGGCAAGCTTGCCCGATTTCGACGACTGACGGCGCTTCCACCATCCGATGATGGCTGCTCGGCGACGAAAGCCGTAGATTGCAAAGACCAGCAGGCTGTCGAAGGCGATGGCGCGCGCCACCAGTGGCGGGATGGTTTCCGGCGGAATGCCGAGGATCTTGCCGTAGATATCGAAGACCAGGTCATGCATCTGCCGCGTCAGCATGAAGATGCCGAAGCTCATGTCGTAATACGACAGATAATACCACGCCCCGAGAAAGGAGACCGGTCCGGCCCAGCAAATCAACAACCACTTCATGCGGTACCCCTTCGACGCTGAAATTGCGTCGTGCCAGCCGAAACGATGAGCCAGTTCGACAGCGCCATGGCGCTCAAAACCATCGCGGGCAGCGTGATATCTAGTGCGAGGACGGCAAAGAACATCACCGCCGTAACGAGAAACACTAATTTAGCGGGTCTCAACCCCATGGCTGCACGCTTGATGGTTAACTAATCATCTTTCAACAGTGACGAGTTAACCGCCGCGGCGCAATGTAAACCATTTGTTAAGGTTAACGGCGAAGCGGGCCTGTGGATATCCCTGCCCGATGGCCGATATCAGCCGTAAACGCCGCGCACGATCCGCTTCAAGGCCGTTGCCGCCTTCTCCCAATCCTTGCCGTTCTTCAAGACGAGACCGGCGCATTGGTCGCTGACGGCCGCAGCCAAGACGATATGCTGGATGGCCGCAAAGATCATGGCATTGACCGCCTGGGCATCGACGCCCTTAGGCGGCACCAGCGAGCCGCGCATGCGTTCGATCCAGCCGGCAAGCGCCTTGGAGCGGGCCTCGGACAATCGGCGCACCTGCTCGCTATTTTCGGAGACTTCCCAGGCGACGATGCGACGCATGAGGGGATCAGCGCGCAAAGCATCGAGAAACAGCATCGAAAGCCGCTCCATCAGATCGCCATAGGTCAAAAGGAACATGCCGCCGGTATCGTCGGGAATGCGATCAGTGACCCAGCTGCCGAGATCGGTGCCGATGGCCTCCACGAGACCATTCAAGCCGCCGTAATAGCGGTAAATCAGCTGCTTGTCGCAGCCGGCGCCGCGGGCAACCGCATTGATGCCGAAATTCTGGAACCCCTCCTCCGCCAGCAGCCGCTTGGCAGCATCGAGGATGGCCTGCTCCGTCGCAGCGCGATTGCGCACGCGCTTTTCCACGACGGGCATTTCCACGGGGATTTTAACGGCAGCGTTTGCGGGGGCCATCGACTCGACTCCAATCTGTCACCGAGCGGTGAATAACAAGCCAAGTCGCCTCGAACAACAAAGCCGAGATGGCTCGCGTCCGCCAAAACGCGCGAATCCACAGATTAGAGATATTGACCAAACCATATCGTGGTCTCGGACGCCAGACCCGGCGGGAGCTCCACGGGAACGAAACCGCGCGATGACCAGAAGCGGACGCCGCCATGATTGCCGCTGTTGGCGCCCAAATGGATGCCTTTGACGCCGCCGGCACGGGCATTCGCGATCCAACGATTGAGCAGTGCAGTGCCGATGCCCCTACCCTGGGCACGCGGCAACAGATTCATATGAATATGCGCAGGGAATCTCTCGACAAGGATCGCAGGCGCCTGCTTGGGATGATGTATGGCCGATATGCGCTCCTGATCCGCATCCCAGAGCGCCGGATCACCCGGCGGATCGGCATAGCTCTGCCGCAAATGCGGCCACCATTCGCGCTCCAGCCGTTCCTCGAACGCCACGGTATCAAAGACGCCTGCAATGTAACCGAAGACACCCTCGTCGTCCTCGGCGACGAAAACCAGTTCGGGATGAAGCGCGGCGTAGGGCGCGGAATAGATGTGGCCGATCAGCCGGCCGTCCCGATGCAGCGGAGCCGCATCCTTGCCGGCATCGCCTGTTGCGAGCGAGATGGCATAGAGTTGATCGATGTCCTCGGGGCGAACGGTTCGAATGGAAGCCATTGCTTATGTCGCCGGCGGATACAGCAGATCGACGATGTAGCTGGCGTCGAAGCGGGAATCGAGCATGCCGTAGGTGGCGCGCCAGCCACCGGCGAGACGCGTCTCGATGAAGGCATCGGCAATCTTGCCGGCTCCGAGGCGATAAAGCTCGGCCGCACCGGCTGCGAGCGCCATCTGCTCGATCAGCAGGCGGGCGGCGCCCTCATCCTGCTCGCAAAGCGCCATGGCGGCACGCAGGACATCAATGGTCTTCTTGCCAGCCGGGCCGAGATCGCGGGCGAGACCGGCAAAGACTGTTTCGAACAGGTCCCTTCCCCGGTTCAACACGCGCAGCACATCAAGCGCCATGACATTGCCGGAGCCTTCCCAGATCGCGTTGACGGGGGCTTCACGATAATGGCGGGCGATCGGACGCTCTTCGATGTAACCGCTGCCGCCGATACACTCCATGGCTTCATAGATCAGCGCCGGCGCGATCTTGCAGCACCA
The DNA here is from genome assembly GCF_003287875.1 of Martinezella tropici. GTDB lineage: Bacteria > Pseudomonadota > Alphaproteobacteria > Rhizobiales > Rhizobiaceae > Rhizobium > Rhizobium tropici_C. The sequence goes on along the minus strand of NZ_QMKK01000050.1, from coordinate 170,508 downwards.
GTATTTGGCAACCGGCGTCATGACCCGGGCATAGGCCGCATCCTCCGAGCTGCCGCTTGCCTTGTCGAAGGCCTCGGCCAGGCGGAAGGCGAGTGCGGTCGCGGCGGCAACATCAAGGGCCATATCGGCAAGCACGCGCGTCATGATCGGTTGATTGACCAGCATCTTGCCGAAGACGCTGCGGCCGCGCGCATGATGCACGGCTTCGGCCAGCGACGCGCGCATGATGCCGGTGGATGCCAGCGCGCAATCGAGCCGCGTCAGCGTCACCATGTCGAGGATCGTGCGGATGCCGGCATCGGGTGCACCGAGCAGGAAGCCGAACGTATCCGTGAACTCGACTTCGGAGGAGGCATTCGAGCGGTTGCCGAGCTTGTCCTTCAGCCGCTGGAAGTGCAGGCCGTTGGCCGAGCCATCCTCCAGAAGCCGCGGCACGAGGAAGCAGCCCATGCCATCCTTGGTCTGCGCCAGCATGATGAAGGCATCGCTCATCGGCGCCGACATGAACCACTTGTGGCCCGAAAGCCTGTAGATGCCTTCGCTGACCTTATCAGCACTCGTCTTGTTGGCGCGCACATCCGTGCCGCCCTGCTTTTCCGTCATGCCCATGCCGATGGTGACGGCACTCTTCTGCATGGCCGGCTTGTTGGACGAATCGTATTTGCGCGACAGGATCTTCGGTGCCCAATCCTTCTGCACCGCCGGGGAAGCCATCATGGCGGCGACCGAGGCGCTGGTCATCGTGAGGGGGCACAGATGGCCGCATTCGAGCTGAGCCGTCAGATAGAAGCGAGCGGCGCGCACCTTGTGCGAGTGACCCTTCGCCTCCGGATCGGCTTGCGCATCCCAGATCGAGGAATGCAGGCCCATCGCCATGGAGCGGCGCATCAGCGCATGCCAGGCCGGATGGAATTCCACGACATCCAGACGCTCGCCGCGCGGGCCGTGGGTGCGCAGCTGCGGCACGCCCTGGTTTGCCATGCGCGCCAGTTCCTGAGCTTCGTGCGAGGTGACGAAACGACCGTGCTGCTCCAGCTCTTCCCGTATCGAACGCGGCAGGCCGGAAGTGAGATCGACGATCAGCGGATCGGAACGATAGGCATTGATACCGGTCCAGAGGCTCGGCTGGTTCAGGTCGGCAAAGGGGTCGTCAGTCCGGGTCGGTTGGGTCATGAATCGCTTGTAGAGCAAGAAGGTTGCAAGGGAAACCGGAAGTTACGTCTCCCAGCAGCATAGGTCCTGTAGCGGGATTCGGGCGAAATTGCATGGGGACACGTAGCCTCGGCGCATGCCGCCGCTTGCCCCGTGGGCGCTCCCTCTTTATAGACCGCCTGACGAAATCCAGAGGGCAGGTTCATGGTCTTCTTTCCCCACCGCCACCTCATCGGCATCAAGGGCCTCACCGAGCAGGATATCACCTATCTTCTCGACAAGGCCGACGAGGCGGTCAAGATCAGCCGCCAGCGCGAGAAAAAGACGTCGACGCTTCGCGGGTTGACGCAGATCAATCTCTTCTTCGAAGCATCGACGCGCACGCAATCCTCCTTCGAACTGGCCGGAAAACGGCTCGGCGCCGATGTGATGAACATGTCCGTCGGCAATTCCTCGGTCAAAAAAGGCGAGACGCTGATCGATACGGCGATGACGCTGAATGCGATGCGGCCTGATGTGCTCGTCATCCGCCATTCGAGCGCGGGCGCCGCAGCACTTCTGGCGCAGAAAGTCTCCTGCTCGGTCGTCAATGCCGGCGACGGCCAGCACGAGCATCCGACCCAGGCGCTTCTCGACGCGCTGACGATCCGCCGCGCCAAGGGCAAGCTTTCACGCATCACCGTGGCGATCTGCGGCGACGTGCTGCATTCGCGCGTGGCCCGCTCGAACATCCTGCTGCTGAACGCCATGGGGGCGCGCGTCCGTGTCGTAGCGCCTGCCACACTGCTGCCGGCCGGCATCGCCGACATGGGCGTCGAGGTCTTCCATTCGATGAAGGAAGGGCTGAAGGATGCCGACGTTGTCATGATGCTGCGGCTGCAGCGCGAGCGCATGTCCGGCGCCTTCGTGCCTTCGGTGCGCGAATATTATCACTTCTACGGCCTCGACGCCGAGACGCTCAAGGCCGCCAAGGAGGATGCGCTCGTCATGCATCCAGGCCCGATGAACCGCGGGGTGGAAATCGCCTCGGAGGTGGCCGATGGCCCGCAAAGCGTCATTGCCGAACAGGTGGAGATGGGCGTCGCCGTGCGCATGGCCGTGATGGAGACCCTGCTCGTTTCGCAGAACCAGGGTCCCCGCACTGAGGGAGTGGGCGCATGAGCAACTCGATCGTCCTCCAGAACGTCCGGATCATCGACCCCTCACGCGATCTCGATGAAGTCGGCGCCATCGTCGTCGAAGACGGCGTGATCGTTGCCTCCGGCAAGGATGCGAAAAACCACGGCATACCCAAAGGCGCGACCATTCGCGATTGCAATGGTCTCGTCGCCATTCCCGGCCTCGTCGATGCGCGCGTGCATGTCGGTGAGCCCGGTGGTGAACATCGCGAAACCATCGCCTCCGCCAGCCGTGCGGCAGCCGCCGGCGGTGTGACCTCCTTTATCATGATGCCGGATACGGATCCGGTCATCGACGATATCGCCCTGGTCGAATTCGTCCGGAAGACGGCGCGCGATACAGCCGCCGTCAACGTCTATCCGGCAGCAGCCCTCACCAAGGGGCTTGCCGGCGAGGAGATGACGGAAATCGGCCTGTTGCGGGAAGCGGGAGCCGTCGTGTTCACCGACGCCCATTCCGGCGTCCACGATAGCCAGGTCCTGCGTCGCATCATGACCTATGCGCGCGAATTCGGCGCGGTGATTTCCTGCGAAACACGCGACAAGTATCTCGGCGCCAACGGCGTCATGCACGAAGGCCTTCTGGCAAGCTGGCTTGGCCTTTCGGGCATCCCGAAGGAAGCCGAACTGATCCCGCTGGAGCGCGACCTCCGCATTGCGACGCTGACACGCAGCCACTATCATGCGGCAATGATTTCCGTGCCGGAATCGGCCGAGGCGATCCGCCTCGCCCGCTCGCGCGGCGCCAAGGTCACCTGCGGCATCTCGATCAACAATCTCGCGCTAAACGAGAACGATATCGGCGAATACCGCACCTTCTTCAAACTCTACCCGCCGCTGCGCTCCGAAGACGATCGCACAGGCATGATCGAGGCGCTGGCCGACGGCACGATCGACATTATCGTCTCCTCGCATGATCCGCAGGATGTGGATACGAAACGCCTGCCGTTCGGAGAGGCCGAAGACGGTGCCGTCGGGCTGGAAACGCTGCTTCCGGCAGCGCTCCGGCTCTATCATAGCGGCCAGGTCAGCCTGATGCGGCTCGTCGATGCGCTCTCGACGCGGCCGGCGCAGATCTTCGGGCTCCCCGCAGGCACGCTGAAGCCGGGCGCCAAGGCCGATATTGCGCTTGTCGATCTGGACGAGCCTTGGCTTGTCGCAAAAGACATGCTTCTGTCGCGCTCGAAGAATACACCCTTCGAAGATGCGAGGATGAGCGGCCGGGCAGTTGCAACCTATGTTGCCGGCAAGCTGGTTCACAGTCTCTAGGGCAGGCCCGAGGGTTTACGGAGAATAAGACGTGATGGCGGATTTCTGGACTTGGCAGCTTACCCCGCAGACCGCGCTCGCCGGCCTCGTCATCGGCTATCTGCTCGGCTCGATCCCATTCGGTCTGCTGCTGACGCGCATGGCCGGCCTCGGCGACGTGCGCAACATCGGCTCGGGCAATATCGGCGCGACCAACGTGCTGCGCACCGGCAACAAGGGGCTTGCGGCCGCGACCCTGCTGCTCGATGCCTTCAAGGGTACGGCCGCCGTCCTGATCACCGCGCATTTCTTCGGCGGCGATGCCGGCGCGCTGGCCGGCTTCGCCGCCTTCATCGGCCACATCTTCCCGATCTGGATCGGCTTCAAGGGCGGCAAGGGTGTGGCGACCTATCTCGGTATCCTGCTTGGTCTTGCGCCGCTGATGGCGCTGATTTTCGCCATCGTCTGGCTGGTCATCGCCTTCACCACACGCTACTCCTCGCTTTCCGCGCTGGTTGCAACCCTTGTCATACCGGTTGTATTGTGGATATTGGGTGTCGACAAGATCGCCGCCGTCATGGCGCTGATGACTATCATCTCCTGGTACAAGCACAGGGCCAATATTATCAGGCTGACCGCCGGGACGGAAAGCAAGATCGGAGCGAAGGGGTAATGGACACAGGCGGCGCAAGACGGATCGGAGTTGCGCTGACCGAAAGACAAAGGATCGCCTGGCTCAGGCTTATCCGCTCCGACAATGTCGGACCATCGACCTTTCGCGATCTCATCCATCATTATGGTTCCGCCGAAGCGGCACTTGCCATGCTACCGGAGCTTTCGCAGCGCGGCGGCTCGACGCGCGCCGTTCGCATCGCCGACGAGCGGGACGCATTGAGGGAGCTCGAGGCGGCGCATCGTTTTGGCGCGCGCTTCGTCGGTATCGGCGAACCGGACTATCCCCCTGCCCTTCGTGAGATCGACGGCGCGCCGCCGCTTCTTGCCGTCAAAGGCAATGTGCCGGCAGCGACACGCCCGGCAATCGGCATGGTCGGCTCGCGAAATGCCTCGATCAGCGGCGCCAAATTCACGGCCATGATCGCCCGCATCTGCGGCGAGGCCGGCTATGCCGTGGTCTCCGGTCTGGCGCGCGGTATCGACACCGCAGCCCACCGCGCCAGCCTCACGACCGGCACGATCGCGGCTTTGGCGGGTGGGCTCGACCAACCCTATCCACCCGAGAATATCGGCCTGCTGAACGAGATATGGGACGGCAATGGGCTCGCCGTCAGCGAAATGCCCTTCGGCTGGGAGCCGCGGGCACGCGACTTTCCGCGCCGCAATCGCCTCATTGCCGGTATCTCGCTCGGTGTCGTGGTCGTCGAAGCGGCAACCCGTTCCGGCTCGCTGATCACCGCCCGTCTTGCCGGCGAATTCGGCCGGCTCGTCTTCGCCGTTCCCGGCTCGCCGCTCGATCCGCGCTGCGAAGGGACGAACGGCCTGCTGAAAGACGGCGCGATGATCGTGACGACGCCGGACGATATCGTCGAAGCGTTGCGGCCGCTCGCCGAGCCGGACCTCTTCCGCCCGCGCCCGGCCGAAGCGCCCGTCGAACGGAGCAAACCGCTTTCTGCGCCGCCCGATGATGCCGAGCGCGACCATATCGTCGAGGCGCTCGGGCCGACGCCGGTCGAAATCGACGATATCGTCCGCCATACCGGCCTGCCGATTGCGGCTGTTCATTCCGTCCTTCTCGAATTGGACATGGCCGGCCGGCTGCATCGGCATCCCGGCGGATTGGTGTCGATCTCCATGCCGGATTGAAAACTGTGACACGCATACCAATTCTAAGCATCGCCGCGCCAAGCTCAAAAATCGCATTACAGCGCCGCGCGTCACATATGACGCGCAAAGGTCGCTGTAACACGTTAAAGGTGCTGTATAATTTTATCCTTCAATCGATTCCGATTTAAGGAATTATGCAGTAGCCTCTTGACCGCGACGATTTCCCTGTCCATGTCGGAAGGCCGGGAAGACGGAAAAACCCGGTATCTCCCGCGCCTTATGTCGGCGCGACCTCTTATTCAGAGACTTGATGATGAACGTTGTAGTGGTGGAATCGCCTGCCAAGGCCAAGACAATCAATAAATATCTGGGACCCGGATATAAGGTTCTTGCATCCTTCGGCCATGTGCGCGACCTGCCCGCCAAAGACGGTTCGGTGCTGCCGGATCAGGATTTCGAAATGCTGTGGGAAGTCGATGGTGCCTCGCAAAAGCGCATCAAGGACATCGCCGACGCGCTAAAAACCTCCGACGGTCTGATTCTGGCGACCGACCCGGATCGCGAGGGTGAAGCCATTTCCTGGCATGTGCTCGACGTGCTGAACAAGAAGCGCGTCATCAACGGCAAGCCGGTGAAGCGCGTCGTCTTCAATGCCATCACCAAGAAGGCGGTGCTCGACGCCATGGCCGAGCCGCGCGACATCGACGTGCCGCTGGTGGATGCCTATCTCGCGCGCCGCGCCCTCGACTATCTCGTCGGCTTCAACCTGTCGCCGGTTCTCTGGCGCAAGCTGCCCGGCGCCCGCTCGGCCGGCCGCGTACAGTCCGTCGCCCTTCGCCTCGTCTGCGACCGCGAGTCGGAGATCGAACGTTTCATCTCGGAAGAATACTGGAATCTTTCCGCGATCCTGAAGACGCCGCGCGGCGACGAGTTCGAAGCCCGCCTCGTATCCGCCGACGGCAAGCGCCTGCAGCCGCGTGCGATCGGCAACGGCGAAGAGGCCGGCAAGCTGAAGGCGCTGCTCGAAGGCGCCTCCTATGTCGTCGACACCGTCGAGGCGAAGCCGGTCAAGCGCAATCCGAGCCCACCCTTCACGACGTCGACGCTGCAGCAGGCCGCCTCCTCGAAGCTTGGCTTCTCAGCCTCGCGCACCATGCAGGTGGCGCAGAAACTCTATGAGGGCGTCGATATCGGCGGCGAAACCGTCGGTCTCATCACCTATATGCGTACCGACGGCGTGCAGATGGCACCGGAAGCGATCGATGCCGCGCGCCACGCCATCGCCAACCAGTTCGGCGACCGTTACCTGCCGGAAAAGGCGCGCTTCTATTCCACCAAGGCAAAGAATGCCCAGGAAGCACACGAGGCGATCCGTCCGACCGACTTCGACCGCGTGCCGGACCGCATCCGCAAGTTCCTCGATGACGACCAGCTGAAGCTTTACGACCTGATCTGGAAGCGCGGCATCGCCAGCCAGATGGCTTCGGCTGAAATCGAGCGCACCACCGTCGAGATCCTGGCCGATAACGCCGGCAAGAAGGCCGGCCTGCGCGCTGTCGGCTCCGTCATCCGTTTCGACGGCTTCATCGCCGCCTATACCGACCAGAAGGAAGACGGCGAGCAGAGCGACGACAGCGAAGAAGGCGGCCGGCTGCCGGAGATCAATGCCCGCGAAAATCTCGCCAAGCAGAAGATCAATTCGACCCAGCATTTCACCGAACCGCCGCCGCGCTATTCGGAAGCATCGCTGATCAAGAAGATGGAAGAACTCGGCATCGGCCGCCCCTCCACCTATGCGGCGACGCTGGCGACGCTGCGCGACCGCGATTACGTGACCATCGACAAGCGCAAGCTGGTGCCGCAGGCCAAGGGACGGCTGGTGACAGCCTTCCTCGAAAGCTTCTTCACCAAATATGTCGAATACGACTTCACCGCCGACTTGGAAGAGAAGCTTGACCGCATCTCCGCAGGCGAGCTGAACTGGAAGGACGTGCTGCGCGACTTCTGGCGCGATTTCTTCGCCCAGATCGAGGACACGAAGGAACTGCGCGTCACCAATGTGCTCGATGCACTGAACGATGCGCTGGCGCCGCTCGTCTTCCCGAAGCGCGAAGACGGCAGCGATCCGCGCATCTGCCAGGTGTGCGGCACGGGCAATCTCTCGCTGAAGCTCGGCAAATACGGCGCCTTCGTCGGTTGCTCGAACTATCCGGAATGCAATTATACCCGCCAGCTTTCGTCGGAAGGCGGTGCGGAGGCTGAATTCAACGGGTTGAACGAGCCGAAGGCGCTCGGTACCGATCCGGTGACCGGCGAAGAGCTGACGCTGCGTTCGGGCCGCTTCGGTCCCTATATCCAGCGCGGCGACGGCAAGGATGCCAAGCGTGCCTCGCTGCCGCGCGGCTGGAAGCCGGAGGATATCGATTATGAGAAGGCGATGGCGCTGATTTCGCTTCCACGCGACATCGGTAAGCACCCCGAGACCGGCAAGATGATCTCGTCCGGCATCGGCCGCTATGGCCCCTTCCTTCTGCATGATGGCAGCTACGCCAACCTCGAAAGCGTCGAGGATGTCTTCACCGTCGGTCTGAACCGCGCCGTCACCGTTCTTGCCGAAAAGCAGAGCAAGGCAGGCGGCGGAGCGCGCGGCGGTACGCCCGCGGCATTGAAGGATCTCGGCGCGCATCCGGACGGCGGCGGCTCGATCACCGTTCGTGACGGCAAATATGGTCCCTACGTCAATTGGGGCAAGGTCAATGCGACCCTGCCGAAGGGCACGGATCCGCAGGCGATCACGGTCGAGGAAGCCCTGGCTCTGATCGCGGCGAAGGCCGGCAAGAGCGGCGGCACCACCAAGAAGGCGCCTGCCAAGGCAAAGGCCGCTGCAGCCGGCGCAAAAGCGACGAAAACAACCGCCAAACCGAAGGCTGCTGCAAAGAAGCCTGCGGCCAAGACGACAGCGAAAAAGAAGAGTGCAGAGTGAGCAGAGAACCGCGCGGCAGGACCTCATCGTCGGAACGGCGTTCCGGCAAACCCGGCCGCGCCGGCAAGGCAGGCGGTGACGCAGAGCCGATGATGGCGATCGTCCACGGCGTTCTGCCGCCGCGCGAGGTCATCCTGCGCTTCATCGCCGACCATCCGCAACAGGCGTCCAAGCGCGAGCTCGCCAAAGCTTTCGGCCTGAAGGGCGAGAGCCGCGTCGCGCTGAAGGACCTTTTGCGCGAGCTTGAAGAAGAAGGCATGGTGCAGAAGAGCCGCAAGTCGCTCATCCGCCCCGGCGCGCTGCCACCGATCGCCGTGCTCGATATCACCACCCGTGACAAGGATGGCATGCTGATCGGCCGTCCCGCCGAATGGGCTGAGGAAAATGTCGTCGCGCCTGCCGTGTTGATCAAGCAATCCTCCTCGCCCGCCGGCCGCAACGGCAAGGGCAAGGCGCCTGTCGCCGGCATGGGTGACCGCATCCTCGCGAAGATCTTCTCGGCCGTGGATCGCGGCGGCCCGGCCTATACGGCCCGCATCATCAAGGTCATCGACAAGCGGCAGGGCGCCTCCATGGGTGTCTTCCGCGAAACGCCGGGCGGCGGCGGACGGCTGATGCCCATCGAACGGCGTGGCGAGGAGATGGTGATCGACCCGGATTATACCGGCGGCGCCAAGGATGGTGATCTGGTCGAAGTCGAAGTGGCGCGTCTCGGCCGCTTCGGCCTGCAGCGCGCCAAGGTCTTGTCGGTCATCGGCTCCGTCGCGTCGGAAAAGGCGATCTCGATGATTGCCATCCATGCACATGGAATCCCACACGTTTTCCCCGCCGCCGTCATCGCGGAAGCCGATACCGCCAAGCCGGCCACCATGTCCCATCGCGAGGATTGGCGCAGCCTGCCGCTGATCACCATCGACCCGGCCGACGCCAAGGACCATGACGACGCCGTCTATGCCGAAATGGATCCCTCACCCGACAATCCGGACGGCGTGATCGTCACAGTCGCCATCGCCGACGTCTCCTGGTACGTGCGCCCGAACTCGCCGCTCGACCGCGAGGCGCTGAAGCGCGGCAATTCGGTCTATTTTCCCGATCGCGTCGTGCCGATGCTGCCGGAGCGCATCTCCAACGATCTCTGCTCGCTGAAAGAAGGCGTCGACCGCCCTGCCCTTGCGGTTCGAATGATCTTCTCCAAGGAAGGCCGCAAGGCCGGCCATACCTTCCATCGCGTCATGATGAAGAGCGCAGCCAAGCTTTCCTACCAGCAGGCGCAGGCGGCGATCGACGGCAAACCCGATGACAAGACCGGACCGATGCTGGAGCCGATCCTGAAGCCGCTCTGGCACGCCTATGAGATTCTGAAAAAGGGCCGCGACCGGCGCCAGCCGCTCGAGCTCGACATGCCGGAGCGCAAGATCCTGCTGAAGCCGGATGGCACCGTCGATCGCGTCTTCGTGCCGCCGCGCCTCGACGCGCATAAGCTCATCGAAGAGATGATGATCCAGGCGAACGTCGCCGCTGCCGAGACGCTGGAAAAGCGGAAGCAGGTGCTGATCTATCGTATCCACGATGGCCCGACGCTCGCCAAGCAGGAAGTGCTGCGCGAATTCCTCGCCACCCTCGGCATTTCACTTGCCAAGGGCGGCAACGTGCGCGCCAACAGCTTCAACGGCATTCTCGCGAAAGCCGAGGGCACAGCGCATCAGACCATGGTCAACGAGATGGTGCTGCGCTCGCAGAGCCAGGCGATCTACAGCCCCGACAATATCGGGCATTTTGGCCTGAACCTGATGAAGTACGCCCACTTCACCTCGCCGATCCGCCGCTATGCCGACTTGATCGTGCATCGCGCTCTTGTCGGCTCGCTCGGCCTCGGCGAAGGCGGGATCACGCCGGACGAAGAAGCCTCGCTCGACGATATCGCTGCCGAAATCTCGACTTTCGAGCGCCGCGCCATGGCTGCCGAGCGCGAGACGGTTGACCGGCTGATCGCCCATCACCTCGCCGGCCGTGTCGGCGCGGAATTCGAGGCGCGCGTCGGCGGCGTCACCAAGTCGGGACTTTTTGTCACCCTGCCGGACTATGGCGCCGACGGTTTCATCCCTATATCTACGCTCGGCACCGATTACTTCATCTATGACGAAGCCCATCAGGCACTGACGGGTGAAAGAACCGGGCTCGGCTATCGTCTCGGCGATGATGTCAGCGTGAGGCTTGCCGAGGCCGTGCCGCTTGCCGGGGCTCTGCGCTTCGAAATGCTGAGCGAAGGCAGGCCGATGCCGACCGCGGTGCGTTCATTCCACAAGGCGACCCGCCGCAACAAGAACCCAGCCCGCAAGGCGCCAGGCACAAGACCGCCGCGCGGACGCAGATAAAAGGCGGCTGCCGGCAGAAGGAAACGCATTCATGACGGGCAGCCCATCCGACTCTCCCACCCGCTTCGGTGGCTCCGATGAAAGCGAACGTCCGCTTGGGCGGTCGATTTCCCGCGGCATGCTGAACCGCTGTCCGCGCTGCGGCACGGGCAGGCTCTTCCGCGCCTTCCTGAAACCGGTGGATCACTGTGCCGTGTGCGGTGAAGAGATCTTTCACCAGCGCGCCGACGACCTGCCGCCCTATCTGGTGATCCTTGTTCTCGGCCACATCATCGTCGGCGGATACATGCTGACGGACATGACTTTCAAATTGCCGCTCTGGGCACATCTTGCCATATGGGCACCCATTACCGTCATCGCGGCTCTTGCCGTCATTCAACCAATCAAGGGCGGTGTCATCGGCCTGCAATGGGCGCTGCGGATGCATGGATTCGGCGGACATGACGACAGTCCGGAAGAATGGGATGAGGGAAACGGCCGGTCGTGACAATGTATGCCCGCCTGCGCAGCCGGCCCGGACGAAGGGCCGAGGTTGTTTCACATCGTTACACTCTTCTATCGGGAATTACGATCGATTCGCCGCATATTCGCGATTCGCGTGAGCTGGTTCATCAGCAACGGCTTGACATCGGCAACATTTCTTGTCTGAACATGCCGCGCGTCAAGGGGACTGCTCCGGAGGGTTTGACCGATCTCATGAAAGCCGACCCGTCACCTGAATTTGGCCAAGCCGTGGCTTTCTATATTGCGCATCCGGATCGATTCGCCTGCCTCATGCTCCAGGATTTAGTTTATGCTTGAACCGACGAACGACAAGGCCGGCCACGTCGAAGAAATTCACTGGCCTTCGCTCGTCGCGGCCATTGCCTCCGTGTCGGCCGTCGGCATCGCCATCGGCCTGGGCCTGCCGCTTCTCAGCATTATTCTCGAAAAGCGTGGCATTCCTTCAAGCCTGATCGGCCTCAACACAGCGATGATGGGCGTTGCCTCGATGCTGGCCGCGGTCATCACGACCAAGCTCGCGCACCGCTTCGGCGTCGTGCAGACGATGATCTGGGCGGTCTTTCTCTCGGCGTTAAGCTCGCTCGGCTTCTATTACGCGGATAACCTGCTGCTGTGGTTTCCGCTGCGAATCGTTTTCCATGGTGCGACCACCACCCTTTTCATCCTGTCGGAATTCTGGATCAACGCCACTTCGCCGCCTTCCAAGCGCGGCTTCGTGCTCGGCCTCTATTCCACGGTGTTCTCGCTCGGCTTTGCGGCCGGCCCCCTGCTCTTCTCTGTGGTCGGCAGCGAGGGCTTGCTGCCCTTCATCGTCGGCGCCTGCATCATCCTCGCGGCCGCCATTCCGATCTTCATTGCGCGCAACGAGAGCCCGATCGTCGACGAGAAGCCCGAACTGCATTTCGTCCGTTACATCTTCCTGGTGCCAACGGCAACGGCGGCTGTCTTCGTGTTCGGCGCGGTCACCGTCGGCGGCGGCTCGCTGTTCACCAGCTATGCGACGCGCCTCGGTTTCAACGAATCGCAGGCCGCCTTGCTGTTGACCGTCATGGGCGTAGGCAATTTCGTCTTCCAGATTCCGCTCGGGCTCCTTGCCGACCGCATGCGCGACAAGCGGCCATTATTGTCGATCATGGCCACCATCGGCCTTATCGGCGCGCTTCTGCTGCCATCGCTGTCATCGAGCTGGATCATTCTCGCCATCATCCTGCTCTTCTGGGGCGGCTGCGTTTCGGGCATGTATACGGTGGGGCTCAGCCATCTGGGCACGCGACTGACCGGGGCCGATCTGGTGGCTGCCAACGCCGCCTTCGTCTTCTGCTATGCCGTCGGCATGGTTCTCGGTCCACCGACGATCGGCACGGCCATGGATCTCGCCAATCCCAGCGGCTTTGCCTGGGCCGTTGCCTTTTTCTTCGGTCTTTATGTCCTGCTTTCGGGGATACGGCTGCTTTTCATGGGCAACAGAGGTTGACTTTTCGGGCGCGATTTGTATTTTCGCGCCAGAATTCGCCGTGGACCTCCGCACTGGCCGTCCACGGCGTTCATTTTTATTAAAGGCAGGACGACTATGGCCAAGGCTACCACCATCAAGATCAAGCTGCTGTCGACGGCCGACACTGGTTTCTTCTACGTCACGACGAAGAACAGCCGTACGATGACGGACAAGATGACGAAGACGAAGTACGACCCGGTTGCGAAGAAGCACGTCGAGTTCAAGGAAACGAAGATCAAGTAAGTTTCCTAAACTTCAGGTTACAAAAAGGTGCAACCTACGGGTTTGCGCCTTTTTTGTTTTTACTGGAGATTTCCGGGACAAAGTCCAATTTTACGACATCATCCGAGCTGAAAAGATAACGCCTGGACGACGAAGAAAAAACGCCGCCTTCGATGACCGAAGAGCGGCGTTTTTGAATTGGGGGCCGGCTAGCCTGCAAAACGGCACGAGGAACCGTTCTCTTTCTGCCTGCCAGCCGACCGACCCCACGACCCAGGAGATGCGGCGGACCTGAGCATCATGGGGTATCTTCAAAACCCTTACGGGCTGTTTGTATATGAGACTAAATTCGCGCGAAATCGAAAGGAAATCAACAAATTCTTAATGATAAAAAATGCTTGTCTTCTCTGATGGTTAAAATTCATGACTTCGGCAAAAAAGAATGTCCGATAGTTTTAATAAACCTGGGTCAAGAAGTCCTAAAGAATAAAGATATAATTCCTGTGGTGAAGGAAAATTCGAAATACATATATTAAAGCACAATTGAATATATAAATTACTTTCAGTTAAACCTTCGCTTCGTGACTTACATATAATGGAAAATTTTCAAATAATCCTCATCTAACAAATAAAATAACGACGAGTTTTCAAGGTTACCGCAAATGCGCACGTATTCATGCGATGTTTAGGAAAAAACTACACGCCTTTTCCTCAGCAATACAAGAGGCGGAGCATCCTGGAGGAACAGAGAACAAATTTCTGAATGCCTGTTCAAAACTTGAAAAATACCTCTCAATATAGAGAGGCGACCTCCGTTTCTTATGGTCTGTTTCCATCAAGCAGCCGAGGCGACGACCCTGTTGCGCCCAGCTCTTTTTGCTTCATAAAGCGCAAGATCGGCCTGTTTCATCAATTGCTCCGGCGTCTCGATCGTGTCTAAACGGGACGAAATGCCGAAGGATGCGGTAATGTTAAGCGGGACACCATTATCTCGTAATTTCACCGGCATATTTTCTACCACAGCGCGCAGGCGCTCGGCGACGGCGGCCGCAATATCGGCCGGGGTGTCCGGCATGATGACAACGAATTCCTCTCCGCCGTAACGGCAGGCCAGATCGGCACCGCGCACCGTAGAGCGGATACGCGCGGCGAACTCCTTCAACACCTCGTCCCCGGCGTCGTGACCATAGGTGTCATTGACGGTCTTGAAACGATCTATGTCGGTGATCAGGACGGAAAGCGGCCGTCCCCGTGCCAGAGAACGATCGAAAAGCACCTTGAGATGATTGTCCAGGTATCGCCTGTTGTGCAAGCCGGTGAGCGCGTCGGTGACGGCAAGCTCGATGGTCTGCTGCACGCTGGCACGCAGCCGGTCGTTATAGCGCTTGCGCCGTATCTGCGTGAGACAACGGGCGACGAGCTCGTTCGGATCGATCGGACGGACGATATAGTCGTTGACGCCAAGATCGAGCGCGCGGACGATGATCTCGTCGGCGCCCTGCTCCGTCACCAGCAACACCGGCAGGAAGCGTGTACGTTCCAACGAGCGAAGTTGCGAGCAGAGCCGAAGCGGATCGTAGTTTTCGAAGTTCGAATTCACGATGACGAGCTCGAACGGCCGCTCGGCGGCCTCGAACAGCGCGGCCTGCGGGTCGGACATTGCGACGACCTGTGCGATCGGCTTCAGCGTGCGGATAATGCGCTCTTGCGAATTGGCGCGACCATCGACCAGAAGCACCTGCCCGGCTTCGTCGGCGCGACCATCACCGGCTCGAAGCAGATCCTCGATGCCGAAATTGCGCGCGGTCTCGCTGCGCACGTTCAATTCGTCGCTCAGCGTCTTAAGGCGAAGAAGGCTCTTGACGCGGGAGATAAGCTGGAGGTCGTTGACCGGCTTCGTCAGGAAGTCGTCGGCGCCGGCCTTCAATCCGCGCACACGGTCTGCCGGCTGGTCGAGCGCGGTCACCATGACGACGGGGATATGGGCCGTACGCGAATCCGACTTCAGGCGCTCGCATACTTCGAATCCGTCCATGCCGGGCATCATGATGTCGAGAAGGATGAGATCGACCTGGGCATTCGCACAAATGGCGAGCGCCTTCAAACCGTCTTCCGCCGTCAGCACTTCGAAATATTCGGCAAGCAGCCGCGCCTCCAGAAGCTTTACGTTGGCGGGGATGTCGTCAACTACCAGGATGCGCGCGGTCATCGGCTTTTCCCCATCATCAGGCGTCGCCCAGATAGGTCTTGATGGTCTCAATGAATTTCGGTACCGAAATCGGCTTGGAAACATAGGCCTCGCATCCGCCCTGGCGAATGCGTTCTTCATCACCCTTCATGGCAAAGGCCGTAACCGCGATTACGGGGATGACGTGGAGATCATCGTCTTCCTTCAGCCATTTGGTGACTTCCAGGCCGGAAACCTCCGGAAGCTGAATATCCATGAGAATCAGATCCGGACGATGCTTGCGCGCGAGATCGAGCGCTTCCATGCCGTTGCGGGTCTGGATCGTCGTATAGCCGGAAGCCTCGATCAGATCGCGAAAGAGCTTCATATTGAGCTCATTGTCTTCTACAATCATTACCTGCTTAGGCATGGAAAGCTGTCCCTGCATCCGGTATTGCATCCATTCTCTCGAAATATAGGGTCGCGAGGAACCGATTCCAGAAATACTTGAATCGCAAACTACCGGCATTTGGTTGAAAAATAGGTAACTTACCCTTCAAAATGCAAAGTAACTTCAAGAACCCGAAGAAGAATGCGGCCGACCCGCAAGAGACTGCGATCGCCGTACTCGGCTGGCTGGCCAACGAACCGGATATGTTCGGCCGTTTCCTGGCACTGACGGGCGTGGAGCCGGCACAGGTGCGCAACGCCATCAACGAGCCCGCCTTTCTTGCCGGCATGCTTGACTTTCTCATGAACCATGAACCGACATTGCTGGCCTTTTGCGAGGCGAACGGCATTCCACCGGAGGCCGTCGCCGCCGCGTCGGCGCATTTTTCGCCACCCGGCCTTGCCTCTGGGGAATATTGACCATGGATGCCCCTTTCGAATTCGACGTATCGCATATCCGGCTGCAGGAACGGCCACTGATCGTCTGCGATGTCGACGACGTCGTCTTGCATTTCTTTGCCCCTTTCCTGACCTTCATCGACGGCGAAGGCTATGAATTCCTGCCACGTTCCTTCCGACTGACCGGCAACATCGTCTCCAAAGACAATGACTCCGCCTTGGAAGAAAAGGAAGTTCACCGGCTGATCGAAGTCTTCTTCGAGGCGCAGGAACAATGGCAGACCCCTTTCGAGCGCGTTGTCGACACGCTCGGCGAATTCTCGAAAGACGCCGATATCGTCTTCCTCACGGCCATGCCGCCACAGTTCTGGGCCCAGAGACGCCGCCTGCTCGACAAGCTCGAACTTGCCTATCCCCTGCTGGCATCGCTGCAGCCGAAAGGGCCGATCGTGCGCTCCCTGCATCGGCGGCGCGGTGTGCCCGTCGCCTTCGTCGACGACATGGCCCATAATCTGCATTCGGTCAGCGAGCATGTTCCGGAATGCCTTCTGATCAATCTGAAGCCCGATTCCATCGTCCACCGCATGGCGCCAGCCGTCGCGGCGGGGATCCCCGAAGCAAACGAATGGAGCCAGGCGGCGCCGCTGATCCAGGCCCATATCGTGCGCTGAAGCCATCTGGCCCGATATCCGCGCCCGGCATCAGAGAACGAGGCGCATCAGCGGCCTGCCATCCTTGCGCTTCGCCACCTCCGAAAATCCGGCCGCTTCGAATATGCGTTGCGAGCCCACATAAAGGCCGACAGATTTCGATTGCTTGGTGCGCTCGATCGGACAGCCCTCCAGCAGCCGCGCACCGGACGCCTTGGCAAAGTCGACGGCCTCCGAGAGCATGCGATGGCTGTATCCCTTGCCACGATCGCGCGCATTCATGAAGAAGCAGCTGACGGCCCAGATCGAGCTATCCTCCGCATCGGCGGGATCGAGCGGGCGGGATACGGTTTTGGGAGAATTCCATTGCGGGAGCTCTGCGCGCGGACCGACCTGCACCCAGGCAATCGGCTGCGCGTCGATATAGCCAAGGAGACCGGGTGGCGGCCCGGCCGCGATGCGCGCCTGCATGAACCGCTTCTTGGCCGCCGCATCCATCGTCTTGCGTTGCGAGGTCGGGACGCGAAAATAGGTGCACCAGCAGCCGTAGCAGGCGCCGCTCGGTCCGAAAAGCGCCTCGAAATCGTCCCAGCGCTCGGGCGTTAATGGCTGCACGCTTAAATTCCGCACTCCCTGCTCCCCGACAGTTTTCCGGCTTGAGACTCACAAGCTTAAAACATAAAGTAGCGATGTTCAATTTTTGTTCTCGTTCAATGACCAATGCGCCCGACAAGATCTCAGGTTTCTGTCGCGATTGCTTGAGCGAGCAATCGATCGCACGAACGCGCTGCCGCAGCTGCGGCAGTCCTCGCCTCGTCTATCACCGCGAACTCTACGGACTGACGCTGGCGCATATCGACTGCGACGCCTTTTATGCCTCGATCGAGAAACGCGACAATCCGGAGCTGGCCGACAAACCCGTCATCATCGGCGGCGGCAAACGCGGCGTCGTCTCCACCGCCTGCTATATCGCCCGCATCCATGGGGTGCGCTCCGCCATGCCGATGTTCAAGGCGCTAGAAGCCTGCCCGCAGGCTGTCGTCATCCGACCGAATATGGAAAAATACGTCCGTGTCGGCCGCGAGGTTCGAGGCATGATGCAGGAACTGACACCCCTGGTGCAGCCGCTTTCGATCGATGAGGCCTTCCTTGAGCTCGACGGCACGCAGCGGCTCCATCACGATCCGCCGGCCCGCATTCTCGCCAGGTTTGCCCGGCGGGTCGAACAGGAAATCGGCATCACCATCTCGGTCGGCCTTTCCTATTGCAAGTTCCTCGCCAAGGTCGCCTCCGACCTGCAGAAGCCGCGCGGCTTCTCCGTCATCGGGCGTGAAGAGGCGCTCTCCTTCCTGGAGCCACGCTCCGTCACGACCATCTGGGGCGTCGGCAAGGCCTTTGCGGCGACGCTCGAAAGCGACGGCATCCGCACCATCGGCCAATTGCAGTCCATGGAGGAAGGCGACCTCATGCGTCGCTACGGCGTCATCGGGCAGCGGCTTTTCCGCCTCGCCCGCGGCATCGACGACCGCACGGTGCATCCAAACGAAGCGGCAAAGAGCGTGTCTTCCGAAACGACTTTCTTCGACGACATTTCGCGCCATGACGATCTTGTGCCGATCCTGCGCGATCTCTCGGAGAAGGTTTCGCGGCGCCTGAAGCGTAGCGGCATTGCCGGGCAGACCGTGGTGCTGAAGCTGAAGACCGCCGACTTCAAGACTCGCACGCGCAACCGCCGCCTGGAAGATCCGACCCAGCTTGCCGACCGGATCTTCCGCACCGGCCTGCGGCTGCTCGAACACGAGACCGACGGCACGAAATTCCGCCTCATCGGCATTGGCGTCACCGACCTTGGCGACGCGGCGCGCGCGGATCCGCCCGATCTTGTCGACGTGCAGTCGACGCGACGCGCAGCAGCAGAAGCTGCCATGGACAAACTCAAAGAAAAATTCGGCAACAGGACGGTCGAGACCGGCTATACGTTCGGCGATAAACGCCATAGATAACAATGCTTAAAAAAGTCACCTACCGGTGATATTGAGCCGTAGCTCAAATAATCACGCCACGCGCGCGATTCTTGAGGGCAAGAAAGCTCGGATTCAAACTTTTTTGGTAAATTTCCATTAGGACTTGGATTCTGTGACTTCCGAACGGCGCGGATCCGCCGTCGATTGTGTTTTGCGTACAGGTTCCTATGCGTCTATCGGCTGTATCGACCATTCTTCTTGCCTGCCTGACGATCTCAGGCTGCGCCGCCCGAGGTGAGCGCGAAGCAGCGCAAGCCAGCCCGCCTTCGAAGGAAACGACCAGTTCCATCGCAAAGAGTAATCGGCCGGTGCCATCGGTCGAAATCGGCGAAACGGTCTCGCGCGTCGAGCAGCAGCAGGCCTTGGCAGTTGCAATGCCGACGGACGTCCGGCCGGAGGCATTTCTGCCCTCCGAACAAGGCGGGGACGACACACCCGTACCGCTGCAGCGGCCGCTCGCCATGCTCGCACCGTCGAATCCCATGCCTCGTGCCATGCGGCAGCAGCCGATGCAGATCTATAGCCACCGCTTCCGCGACGCCAAACCGATCAATTTCGGCTCTTCCACATCGCCCCGGAAGCTTGCCGTGCATGGCGTCGACGTCTCGCGCTGGCAGGGCGAGATCGACTGGGATACGCTGCGCACCCAGGGTGCGAACTTCGTCTACATCAAGGCGACTGATGGAGGCGATCATCTCGATCCGATGTTCAGGAAGAACTGGCGGGCCGCCCAACAGGCCGGCCTGAAACATGGCGCCTATCATTTCTTCTATTGGTGCCGGACGGCCGGTGAGCAGGCTGATTGGTTCATCCGCAACGTGCCGAAGGAGGCAGGCGCGCTTCCGCCCGTCATCGACGTCGAATGGAACGGTGAGTCGAGCTGCAAGCGGCGCCCTTCGCGCGAGCAGGTGCTTGCCAAGATGCAGGTCTTCATGGACAAGCTCGAAAAGCATTATGGCCAGCGCCCGATCGTCTATACGGCGCCGGATTTCTATCGCGACAATCTCAGCGGCGAACTGCTCGACTATCCCTTCTGGCTGCGCGCCGTGGCTCAACATCCGTCCAAGGTCTATCCGGGCCGGAAATGGCTGTTCTGGCAATATTCCGGTTCAGGCGTCTCCCACGGCGTCGAAGGCAGGATCGACCTCAACGCCTTCCACGGCAGCGAGCAGGACTGGCACAACTGGGTAGCCTCCAGCGTCCATTGATCTCCAGATCGCCGTTGATACCTTATGCCGAAGCAGGGCAGCCAGCCTCGCTTCGGCATAGCTGAATCTTGTTTCGAACACGCAACATCAGGATTTAGCGGTAGCGATAAGGCAGGTCTTTTCGGCAAGCCTTCCTTAAACTTCAAAGCATAACCTTGGCAGTACGAGTATTGCGTATTGGTTTGTGTTCATATGAAGCCGTTTCTGTTGCTGGGGCTCGGGCTGTTGTCGGCCACCGCCCTCTCACATCCTTCTCTTGCCGCGCCGGATGCCCGCACGCTGCAGATCGTGGTGTCGAAGGACAGGCAATCGCTTGCCGTCTATGATGGCGACCAGGTGATCGCAACCTCTAAGGTTTCGACCGGCAAGCGGGGCCATACGACACCAAGCGGCATCTTCTCCATTCTGGAAAAGAAGGTCTATCACGAGTCAAATCTCTATTCGGCCGCGCCCATGCCCTACATGCAAAGGCTGACCTGGTCGGGGATCGCGCTGCACGAATCCAACTCGGTTCCGAATTATCCGGCGTCCCACGGCTGCGTGCGCATGCCGAAAGCCTTTGCCAAGATGCTCTATCAGATGACCGAGCGCGGTGTGCATGTTGTGATCGCCAATCAGCCGCTGGTGCCGCAGGCTTTCGAGAGCGCGATGCTGTTCCAGCCGCCGGCAGCACCTCCCCCAGCGCTGTTTTCCGGCATCGAACTGCGCCCAATGACCGCAAGCTTTCTGCCGCAGGGGCAAGCCCTTCAGGTCGCAACGAATGATGTGACTTCGATCCGGATGCCGAAAGTCCAGGAAACCATTGCCCCGCCCGCCGATCCGGCACCGCTCAGCATCCTCATCACCCGGCGCGGCCTGCGCGAGAATGTGCGTGACCTCCAGACCATTCTGAATGGGATGGGTTTTATTACCGGAACGCCCGACGGCATGCTCGGGCCGGCAACGGTGCAGGCGATCGAAGATTTCAGGAAAGCGCATGACATCAAGACGACGGGCAGTCTTGTCAGCCCCGCGCTGATGAAAGCGGTCTATGCTGCCGCCGGCAAGGGCGAACCGCCGAACGGCGCGATCATGGTCCGCCAGAACTTCAAGCCGCTCTTCGAAGGCCCCGCCATCATCGCCGAGCCGCAAGAGGCGCTCGGCGTGCATTTCTTCACAGCCAACGCCATCGACCGGATCAGCGGCAAGGCAGACTGGTTCGGCATGACGCTCGAAGAAGATCTCAGCATGCAGACGAAGAAGCGGTACGGCATCACCAGCGAGGAGCAATCGCAATCGCTCGATGCGGCCGGACAGGCGCTTGCCCGCATCACCATTCCCGACGACGTCCGCCACCGCATCGAGGATTTGCTGACGGCCGGATCCTCGCTGACGATTTCCGACACCGGCGTTGGACCGGAAACCGGCAACGGGACCGATTTCATCACCATCACCAACAATGGTGCGCTTGGGAAAAAGGGCTAAACCAGCTCCACATCGATGACACCAGGCGCCGTACGCAAGGCGGCGGCAATTTCCGGCGTGATGCGATATTTCTCCGGCAGCGCCACCTCGACCTCGCGCAACCCCTCCTCCTTGATGACGATGAAGGAGACGAGGCCGTCACCTTTGGCATTCAGATGCGCGGCAACGGCTTTCAGCGGCCCGGAATCGCGGACATAGACGCGCAGTGCCTTCTGCATCTGTAGCGACTTCTCCTCCAGCGACTGCGCCGTCTGCAGGCGCAGGCTGATGCCTTCCGGACGCTCATCCGCCTGGGCTGTTATAACGAAGGATTTTCCGACTTCGAGCACATCACGATACTGGTTGAGCGTCTCCGAGAAGAGCACGGCTTCGAACTGGCCCGAAGCATCGGAGAAAACGAAGATCCCCATCTTGTTGCCGGTGCGCGTCTTGCGCTCCTGCTTCGAGATCACCGTGCCGGCCAAACGCCCGTTGCTGGCGCCCTGTTTCACCGCGGCCGAGAACTCGGCGAAGGGCTGTACCCGCATCTTGTCGAGCACGCTCTTATAAGTGTCGAGCGGATGTGCCGTCAGATAGAAGCCGAGCACCTGGAATTCGCGCAGCAGCCGCTCCGAAGCAAGCCAGGGCGTATAGGGCGGGAACACGATCTTTTCCGGACCGGAGGCCGCACTTCCGAACATGTCGTGCTGGCCGCTGCGCTTGTTTTCCTGCGCGACCTGGGCATAGCCCATGATGCGATCCAGGCCGGCGATGAGCTGCGCGCGATCGATCTCGAAGCAGTCGAAGGCGCCGGCGCAGATCAGGCTTTCCAGAACGCGGCGGTTGATCTGCTTGGGATCGATGCGAAGGCAGAAATCCTCGATGCTGGCAAAGGGCTGATCGCCGCGCACCTCGACAATGTGATCAACGGCGGATTCGCCCACACCCTTGATGGCCGCCAGCGCATAATAGATGCGGTTGTCACCCGTTTCGAAATGGCGGAAAGAGGTCTGCACCGAGGGCGCGATGACCTCGATGCCCAGGCGCTTGGCATCCTGGCGGAAGTCGTTGACTTTCTCGGTATTGGACATATCGAGCGTCATCGACGCTGCCAGGAACTCCACCGGATAGTGCGCCTTCATATAGGCGGTCTGGTAGGAGACAATGGCGTAGGCTGCGGCGTGCGACTTGTTGAAGCCGTAATTGGCGAACTTGGCGAGCAGATCGAAGATAACGTCGGCCTGCCCCTTCGACACGCCGTTCTTGATGGCGCCATCGACGAAGCGCTCGCGCTGCTGGTCCATCTCCGCCTTGATCTTCTTACCCATGGCGCGGCGCAGAAGATCGGCTTCGCCGAGCGAATAGCCGGAGAGCACCTGGGCGACCTGCATCACCTGCTCCTGGTAAACGATGACGCCTTGCGTTTCTTTCAGCAGGTAGTCGATCTTCGGGTGGATCGACTCGATCTCCTCCTCGCCATGCTTGCGGGCATTATAGACCGGAATATTCTCCATCGGGCCGGGGCGATAGAGGGCAACCAGCGCGATGATATCCTCGATGCAGTCCGGGCGCATGCCGATCAGCGCCTTGCGCATGCCCGCACTTTCCACCTGGAACACGCCGACCGTCTCGCCGCGCGAGAGCATGTCGTAAGTTTTCTTGTCGTCGAGCGGGATGCTGGCGAGATCGATCGAGATGTCGCGCTTGGCGACGAAATCGACCGCCGTCTTCAGGACGGTCAGAGTCTTGAGGCCAAGGAAGTCGAACTTCACGAGGCCGGCCTGCTCCACCCATTTCATGTTGAACTGGGTGACCGGCATATCGGAACGCGGGTCGCGATACATCGGCACCAGCTTCGAAAGCGGGCGGTCGCCGATGACGATACCGGCGGCGTGGGTCGAGGCGTGGCGATAGAGGCCTTCGATCTTCTGGGCGATGTCGAGAAGCCGGGCGACGACCGGCTCCTTGTCCGCCTCCTCCTGCAGGCGCGGCTCCTCCTCGATCGCCTTGCTGAGCGGGGTCGGATTGGCGGGATTGTTCGGCACGAGCTTGCAGATCTTGTCGACCTGGCCGTAGGGCATTTCCAGCACGCGGCCGACGTCGCGAAGGGCGGCGCGCGCCTGCAGCGAACCGAAGGTGATGATCTGCGCCACCTGCTCGCGGCCATATTTGGCCTGCACGTAGCGGATCACCTCTTCACGCCGATCCTGGCAGAAGTCGATATCGAAGTCCGGCATCGAGACGCGTTCCGGATTGAGGAAGCGCTCGAACAGCAGCGAGAAGCGCAGCGGATCGACGTCGGTGATGGTGAGTGCGTAGGCGACCAGCGAGCCCGCACCCGAGCCGCGGCCCGGCCCGACCGGGATATCATGCCGCTTGGCCCATTTGATGAAGTCCGAAACGATCAGGAAGTAGCCGGGGAACTTCATGCGCTCGATGACGCTGAGTTCGAACTCCAGGCGCTCGCGATAATCCTTTTCCTCATAGCCTGGCGCCATGCCGAGCGAGGCGAGACGCTGGTCGAGCCCCTCGACGGCCTGGGCGCGCAGCTCTGCCGACTCGGCGCGCTCGGCCTCCTCCGCATCATCGGTCGCGCCGGTGAAACGCGGCAGGATCGGCTTGCGGGTCTTCAGGATGAAGGAGCAGCGGCGAGCGATCTCGACCGTATTTTCCAGCGCCTCCGGCAGATTGGCGAAAAGCTTCGCCATGTCGGCACGGCTCTTGAGATAATGATCCGGCGTCAGACGAAAACGCGTATCGTCCGAGACGATGGCGTTATGAGCCACCGCCATCAGCGCGTCATGCGCGTCGTAATCGTCACGCGTCGGGAAAAAGGCCTCGTTGGTCGCGACCAGCGGAATCTCATGCTCGTAAGCCATCGAGATCATCTTCTGCTCATGGCGGCGATCATAAGCGCCATGGCGCTGCAATTCGAGATATAGCCGGTCACCGAACAGGCGTTTCAAGGTCAGCAGACGGGAGAGCGCCTGCGCGGCATGCCCCTCCTTCAGCGCCATATCGATCGGCCCGCTCAACGAGCCGGTCAGCGCGATCATGCCTTCCGTGCCGATCTCTTCCAGCCATGAGCTGGTGATGTGAACGGCACTGTTGCCCTCGCCGCCGAGATAGGCGCGGCTGACAAGATCGACAAGGCGTTCATAGCCCCGCTCGGTCGCAGCAAGCAGCACGATGGACGGCAGCTTGGCGAGCGCCTGCTGCGGCCCGCGTTTCTCACTTTCGCTGCCATCTTCCATGTCGATCGATACCTGGCAGCCGATGATCGGCTGCAGACCTTCGTCCATCGCCTTCTGCGAGAATTCGAGAGCAACGAAGAGATTGTTGGTATCGGTAATGGCGATGGCCGGCTGGCTGTCGCTGGCAGCCTTGGCCAATATCTTCTTGAGCGGCAGCGCGCCCTCTAGCAGCGAATAAGCGGAATGAACCCTGAGGTGCACGAATTCCGGCATCTCACCGGCCGACGCTGCCACGCCGCTGCCACCCATATCCGCCATCTCAAACCCTTCCGCATGCCCACATGAATCGGTGTTATTCTCGGCATTGCGGATCGTAAAGTCCATAAGTTGCTCCCATCAAATATGGGAACAGCAAGAGCAAATGGGGATAAAACTTACATCGCCATCATGATGAGGGAAAAGCTGGTGACGAACATGACGATGGAGGTGAATGCTGCAACGTCTCGAATGATATCGGTCATTTACGCGTTCCTTACTCGTTATGTTTCTTTTTTGTTCTATTTTTGTTCGAGAGTCAATAGGAGCATCAATAAATTTCATCGCACGACTTTTCCGTTCTCCGATGGACGCCGGAAATGCCCGGCGCTATTGAGATGCGAACAGGGAGACCACGATGACATCACTTGCCTGCGCTCTCATTCTCCTTTCGCTGACAACTACGGCCCGCGCTGAAGATGCGATCGCGCCCGGCCGCATCATCGACGCCGCGATTGGCGATTGGAACAAGGACGGCAAACCGGATCTCGCACTTCTGGTGGCGCCCTCCCCGGATGATCAGGCCGACAATCCGATCGGCATCCATATCTACCTGCGCGATGACGAACACTCCTTGCTGAAGCTCGCCGCAAGCGCTCCGAACAAAATATGGGGCAGCGTCGAACCCGGCGGCATCGTCGGCCAGGAGCCGTCAATCTCGGCGCTCCCAAACGGCTCGATCGCGATCGTATCGCAGAATGACGCCATCGGCCGCGATCGCTGGACTCAGACATTGACGCTCGCCTATCGCAACAACAACTTCGTGGTGGCCGGCTACACCTACGACTCCCGCGACACGCTCGAACCGGACAACAGTCACAGCTGCGACTATAACGTTTTGACCGGCAAGGTGACCAAGGATGGCAAGACGCTGAAGGCCGATGCCAAGACCGTGACCATCCAAAACTGGCAGGACGATCTCGGCCAGAAGGCCTGCGAAAGCGGGCATCGCTAGCGCATGTTCTCTTTTTGTTCTTTACAAGCCCAACGTTGAATGGCATCCTACCCCCTCACCAAAATGGAGAGGGTCATGCCGGATCTCGCCGAGCTGAACGATTTTATTGTCATCGCCAAAGCGGAGACCTATGTCGGCGATGGCGAGAGGCTGCCGTCCTGCCGCAGCGGCTCACATGATATCGGCTATACAAGCGGCCGCTGGCGCTATCTCGACAGCTATTTCGGCGGCACGGACTTCGCCGGACAGGAGCTTGTGTGGTGTGACGGCGAGCCGGTCTGGGCCATGAATTATTTCGGCCATATCGTCGAGCCTGATCTGATCGACGGCACCCGCGCCGGCATGGTCATCAAGGCGGCACTTCTGCGTCTCTATCTCGATGAAAAGCGCTTTCTCGGCGGCTTCGAGTTCGAACATGCCTACGGCCGCTATATCGACCGCAGCACCGGGTCGTGCAACCACTTCACCGGCCATGAGGCCATCATGGTGAAGGACCGCAAGGCCTATGAACTGGATTATCGCGGCGGCCTGATCGTACCTTAGAGCGGCACAGCGTTTCTCGAAATCACGGAACCGCTCTATATCTTCGTGATCTCACAATTCCGGATGGAAAACCACGCAGCACTGTTCCTGGAATTGCTTCAACGGGCGATCAGACCTCGACCACCTTGCCTTCGCTTAGGGTGACGCGGCGATCCATGCGAGCGGCGAGTTCGTGATTATGGGTGGCGATCAAGGCAGCAAGACCCGACTGGCGCACCAGCGCCTCCAGAGCATCGAAGACGTAATGCGCGGTCGCCGGATCGAGGTTGCCGGTGGGTTCATCCGCCAGCAGCACCAGCGGCGCGTTGGCGACGGCGCGGGCGATCGCGACGCGCTGCTGCTCGCCACCGGACAGCTCCGCCGGGCGGTGATCGGCGCGATGGCCGATGCGCATATAGTCGAGAAGCTGGGCGGCCCGCTCGCTCGCATCCTTGCGCGAGAGGCCGGAAATGAGCTGCGGCATCATGATGTTCTCGAGCGCTGAGAACTCGGGCAACAGATGATGGAACTGATAGACGAAGCCGATCTCGCTGCGGCGCACCGCCGTGCGCCTGTCGTCGGACAAGGCCTCGCAGGCCTGGCCGTTGACGACCACCTCGCCGCCATCGGGATGCTCCAGCAGACCAGCCACGTGCAGCAGCGTCGACTTGCCCGTTCCTGAAGGCGCCACCAGCGCGACGATCTCACCGCTGCGCAAGGCGAAATCGGCCCCCTTCAGGATCGACAGGCGCGTCTCACCCTGCCCGTAATGACGCTCCACGCCCGAAAGCTGGAGAACGACGTTGCGTTTCATCAAATGCGAATTCCTTATTCGTAGCGCAACGCCTGCACCGGATCGAGCCGCGAGGCACGCCAGGCCGGAAAGATCGTAGCAAGGAAGGAAAGCGTGAGAGCCATTACCACAACCGAGACGGTCTCACCGAGATTCATCTGAGCCGGCAATTTGCTGAGGAAATAGACTTCCGGATTGAAGATCACGGTACCCGAAATCCAGGAGAAAAACTGACGGATGGACTCGATATTCAGGCAGACCACAACGCCGAGGATCACACCCGCAAGCGTGCCGACGACGCCAATGGCCGCGCCTGTCATGAAAAAGATACGCATGATGGCGCCCGATGTCGCACCCATGGTGCGCAGGATGGCAATATCGCTGCCTTTGTCCTTCACCAGCATGATCAGGCCGGAGATGATATTCAGGGCTGCGACAAGGACGATCAGCGTCAGGATCATGAACATGGTGTTGCGCTCGACCTGCAGGGCCGAGAAGAAAGTGGCATTGACCTGCCGCCAGTCCGTCAGGAAGATCTGTCGCCCGGCGGCTTCTTCGATCTTCGGCCGCAGCTCATCGACATCGTCGGGATTGGTGACGAAGAGTTCGATCTTTTCGACGATGCCTTCGGCGTTGAAGAAGACCTGCGCCTCCTCCAGTGGCATGAAAACGACCGAAGAATCATATTCCGACATGCCGACCTCGAAGATACCCGAGATCGTGTATGCCTTGACGCGCGGATTGACGCCGAAGGGCGTGACATCGCCGTCCGGCGCCGTGAGCGTGATCTGATCACCGACTGTCAGCCCCAGTTGCCGCGCCAGTCGGCTGCCGACCAGAACACCCTGCCCGGACGCGAAGCCGACCATATCGCCGGAGACAACGTGATCGGAAACCGACTTGAGTTTCGTCAGGTCTTCCGAGCGGATGCCGCGCACCAGTGCGCCAGTGCCCGAGCCACCGCGTCCCGAGGCGAGTGTCTCACCCTCCACGAGCGGCAAGGCCATGGTGACGCCGGGCACGGCGGAAAACTTCTTTGCCAGCTCGGCATAATCACTCAGCGGCGAATCGATGGGCTGTACCACCACATGGCCGTTGAAGCCGAGAATCTGCTTGAAGAGTTCGGCGCGGAAACCGTTCATGACCGCCATGACGATGATCAGCGCCGCGACGCCGAGCATGATGCCGACCAGAGAGAAGCCGGCAATGACCGAAATCGAAGCTTCCTTGCGCCGGGAGCGAAGATAGCGCCAGGCAACGAGCCGTTCGAAACCGGAGAACGGGCGAGACGATGGGCCGGCCTTGAACGAATTTTCCTGCTGTTCCACTGCCGCGCTCACCGCCATTCGCCTTCCATCCTATTTAATCGTCAATCAGCCGGCCAGCCGCTTGATTGCCGCATCGACCGTCATCGTCTCGCGAGCGCCGGTCTTGCGGTCCTTCACTTCCACTTCGCCGCCCGCGATCGAACGCGGCCCGACGATGATCTGCACGGGCACGCCGATCAGATCGGCCGTCGCGAACTTCGTTCCGGCACGCTCGTCGCGATCGTCATAGAGCACGTCCCTGCCGGCCTTCGACAGCGCGGCATAGACGGTTTCGCAGGCGTCATCACAAACCTGATCGCCGGCCTTCATGTTGATCACCACGACATCGAACGGCGCGACCGATTCCGGCCAGATGATTCCGTTCTCGTCATGCGATGCTTCGATGATGGCGGGAACAAGGCGTGTCGGTCCAATACCGTAAGATCCCATGTGGACAGCATGCTCCTTGCCGTCCGGACCCTGCACTTTCGCACCCATCGGCTCGGAATATTTCGTGCCGAAATAGAAGATGTGGCCGACCTCGATACCACGCGCAGACAGGCGATCGCCTTCCGGAATGGCGTTGAAGGCGGCCTCGTCATGCATTTCCGAGGTGGCGGCGTAGACCGAAGTCCATTTATCGAAGATGCTCTTCAGGCTGGCGGCATCATCGAAATTCGTGTCTTCGCCCGGAATGTCGAAATTGACGAAATCCTTGTGGCAAAAAACTTCCGACTCGCCGGTATCAGCAAGAATGATGAATTCGTGGCTGAGATTACCGCCGATCGGGCCGGTATCGGCACGCATCGGGATTGCTCTCAGGCCAAGACGATTGAAGGTGCGCAGATAGGCGGCGAACATCTTGTTATAAGATTGCACTGCGCCTTCCTGCGTCAGATCGAAGGAATAGGCATCCTTCATCATGAATTCGCGCGAGCGCATCGTGCCGAAGCGCGGACGAATCTCATCACGGAACTTCAGCTGGATATGATACAGGTTCAGCGGCAAGTCCTTGTAAGACTTGATATAGGACCGGAAGATGTCGGTGATCATCTCCTCGTTGGTCGGGCCGTAGAGCATCGGACGGTCCTGCCGGTCCCTGATGCGCAGCATTTCCTTGCCGTAAGCGTCGTAGCGGCCGCTTTCCTGCCAGAGCTCGGCCGACTGCAGCGTCGGCATCGACAGCTCGATGGCACCGGAACGGTTCTGCTCCTCGCGGATGATCTTGTTGACTTTGTCGAGCACGCGCTTGCCCAATGGCAGCCAGGAATAGATGCCCTGCGACTGCTGGCGGATCATACCGGTGCGCAGCATGAGCCGATGGGAAACAATTTCAGCCTCCTTGGGGTTTTCCTTCAGGATGGGCATGAAGTAACGAGACAGACGCATGACGCTTGTTCCAGATGGTTTGACGTTCCGCTCGCAGCGGAATCGTTAGTAAATTATGTACTGGAGGCAGTTCATAACTGCTTCGGCGTTGGAAGGAAACCCGCATTCTGCAATAGAAGAATTTGGCAAATGCCCGGAAATACAGGCGATACGGCCTATTTCCGATGTTTCGAAAAAGCGCACGTTTATAAGGATTTACGACGAAAATCTGTCAACAGAAAAATTCTGCGCCACTGTAGCAAAAAAGCAAAAAAAAGGATGACAAAGCTCAATCTTTGAGCTAATTTTAGCTCACAAAAGAGGCAGGAAGGCTAAATTCTTGTCGTTTCGCGGTCAAGTCTTGGGAGGATCAGATCTTAGGCGCGCTCGTTCGCTGCCCCGGTAACGGATAAGGATCACGCGATACTTTAAAACAAGGCTTATAGCCTTGTTTTTTTTTGCTTTCTCAGCCTGATCCTCCGCCGATCAGCCGCTCTCGCGAGAAAGCCCACTTTCAGCCCTTCAGCCAAGATACGACAAACGCACCGGGAATTCTCTGCGCCAGCCACATGACAGGCGTGTGACGAATTGATGGCGATTGCAGGGCCATGCGACTTGGGGCTGCTTTACTCTACTATATAGATCACTGATAGCTTGGAACGATCTTAGGAATGGAATCTATACTCAATCCGAAGTAATGCGACGCGACATACCAGGCGCCGTAAATAAGAGCAGACACCAGCGTCGTGACGAGAACCACCCGCCAGGCCCGAAACTTCGTCGGGGCGCTTTCGACAGTGCCGAGGACCACATGCTCGTCTTCGGCCTGGGTGCGCAGGCCAAACGGCAGGACGGCGAAGAGCGTAATCCACCAGATAACGAAATAAACGGCGAAACTGGCAATGATCTGCTGGGCCATTATGCTCCCTTCGAGACGTGTTTACCCGTCTCCTCCTCTTCCAAACTGCTTATAGGGGCAAAGCGGCCGTCTTTCAAAGTGCCGATCAGCGCACTGAAAGCAGATTCAGATTTTAGGCCAGTTCCGCCCAAAATCATCCGGCTCCGATGTCACACCTGCTCAAGCTCGATGAGCGTGCCGAAGAAATCCTTCGGATGCAGGAAGAGTACGGGCTTGCCATGCGCGCCGATCTTCGGCTCGCCATCGCCAAGCACGCGTGCACCGCTGGCTGTCAGTTGATCGCGTGCCACAAGGATATCCGCGACTTCGTAACAGATATGGTGCATGCCGCCATCCGGGTTCTTGGCGAGGAAGGAGGCAATGGGCGAAGCTTCGCCCAGCGGTTCGAGCAGTTCGACCTTGCTGTTCGGCAGCTCGACGAAAACGACGGTTACGCCGTGCTCCGGCAAGGATTGCGGCGCGGATACAGTTGCGCCGAGCGTCTCGCGATAGGCTCGGGAAGCCACGGCGATATCAGGAACGGCGATCGCGATGTGATTGATGCGTCCCAACATGACCCTCTCCTCCCGATCAGACCTCAGCCGCCGGTGCGCGTGATGAATACGGTCACGACCGGCTTCTTGCCCCAGCCCTGGTTGGCGGCGGCGCGCACTGCTCGGCGAGTGGCCTCCTGCAGCATGTCCAGATCCTTCCGACGCGCGCGCGGAATGCTCTCGATAGCACTAACGATGGCGTCGAAGAGCGTATCCTCCATCTCCTCGCCTTCATCATCATAGGCCGGCAGGCCGATCGGCACGACATCGGGATCGCCGACGATATCATAGCGCGCATCGAGAACGACGTTGACGGCGACGTGGCCGACATAGGAGAGCTTCTTGCGCTCGCCGATGCCCATCTCGTCGAAATCGCCGATCAATATGCCATCTTTGAAGATGCGCCCATGCGGCGCTTCGCCGATCACCTCGACCGGACCGGGCGCAAGACGCACGACATCGCCGTTGCGCACCCGCGGCACGGTGGCAATGCCGCTCTGTTCGGCCAATTCCTTATGCGCGGTCAGATGGGTCGCCTCGCCATGCACGGGGATGACGACCTTCGGACGCGTCCACTCATACATCTTCTGTAATTCGTTGCGCCGGGGATGGCCGGAGACGTGCACCAATGCCTCGGCATCCGTCACCACATGCACGCCCTGTTCGATCAGGCCGTTCTTGATGTCCTGGATCGCCTTCTCATTTCCGGGAATGGCGCGCGAGGAAAAGACGACGATATCGCCTGATGCCAATGCGACATTGCGCATTTCGTCACGCGAGAGTTTCGCCAGCGCGGCTCGGGATTCGCCCTGGCTGCCGGTCAGGATCACCACGACCTTGTCGCGCGGGATATAGCCATATTCGTCTTCGGCGATGAAGGGCTTGATGCCTTCCATGATGCCGATATCGCGGGCGACGTCGACGACGCGCTTCAGCGAGCTGCCGAGCAGCAGCACTTCGCGGCCGGCGGCTTCGGCAGCCTCGGCAATGGTGCGGATGCGGCCGACATTCGACGAGAAGGTGGTGATTGCCACCCTGCCCTCGGCGTCTTCAATGATCCTGCGCAGGCTTTCGGAGACGTCTTTCTCCGAAGGCGAAACACCATCGCGCAGGGCATTGGTGGAATCGCACATCAGCGCCAGCACGCCCTCATCGCCGAGTTGGCGGAAGCGGGTCTCGTCGGTCAGCGGCCCGAGCGACGGCTCGTGATCGATCTTCCAGTCGCCGGTATGGACGACATTGCCGAGCGGCGTGCGGATCATCAGCGACATCGGCTCGGGGATCGAGTGATTGACGGCCACGCCTTCGATCTCGAAGGGGCCGACATTGATGCGATCGCCAGCCCTGAACAGCGTCACCGGGATCTCGCCCATCGACTTCTCATAATCGCGCTTGGCCTCAAGAAGACCGGCGGTAAAGGCAGAGGCATAGATCGGAACATTCAGGCCCGGCCAAAGATCGTTCAGTGCGCCGTAATGATCCTCGTGCGCGTGGGTGATGATGATGCCCTTGAGGTTCTTGCGTTCCTTGGCGAGGAAACGGATATCCGGCAGGACAAGATCGACACCAGGCAGATCCGGTCCCGGGAACGTCACGCCGCAATCGACCATGATCCATTGACGCTGCTCCGCCGGACCATAGCCGTAGAGGGCGAGATTCATTCCGATCTCGCCGACGCCGCCGAGGGGCAGAAACACCAGTTCGTCTTGCTTCGCCATCTGATCCCCAACCATCATCTAAAAAAAACGTCGCCCGCGGCGATCGGCATGATCCTGCCGTCCTCGGTCTCGAGCAGCAACAAGCCATTATCATCGATTCCGGAGAAATGGCCCGAAATCGAGCGATCCGGCAAGTTCACCGTGATGTTTTCCCCTATGCCGCATGCGACTTCGCGCCAGCGCGCTGTGATCTCGCGAACGCCCTTGCCGCGATTCCAGACATCAAGCGCTTCGGACATGGCGCCATAAAGGTGAGCAAACAGCTCATCCGGCGACACCATCGAGCCCTGCTGCCTGAGGCAGGTGACGGGATACATCGGATTGTCAGGCATGACGGCAATATTGATGCCGATGCCGATGACGAGCGCATAGCGGCCGTCGGGCAAGGCCTCGCCTTCGATCAGAATACCGCAGGTTTTCTTGCGGCCGATCAATATGTCATTGGGCCACTTGATCTCTGCAGGTTCTGCGGCCAGCGGCAGCACGCTACGAACAGTCTGATGTACAGCAACCGCGACTGCAAGCGGCAGGGAACCGAGGCGGTCCATCGGAGCGGGATCGATCAGAAGAAGAGAGGCGTAGAGATTGCCGGCTCCCGACACCCAAGGGCGACCGCGGCGACCGCGTCCACCCGTCTGGCGCTCGGCAGTAACCCAAAGGTTCCCGGGATCATCGGCGCGCGCACGCTCGAGGCACACGCTATTCGTGGACGACGTCTCTTGAAGGGCATCGTGCCGGAAGTCGGCGAGCGACTTCCGGCTATTCATGTCAGACGCCATCAAAACAGCGTCGCGGCAGCCAGATCAGCAGCACCGCCGATTGCGCCACCGAAGAAGACATAGGTGATGACGAACAGGCCGGAGAGACCGAAGACGAGGCGCAGCGAACCGGCCGTGCGTGTGAATTCGTCCTTGGCTTCATCGAACCACATCACCTTGATGACGCGCAGATAGTAGTAAGCGCCGACGACCGAGGCCAGAACGCCGATGATGGCGAGCGCATAGAGATGCGCCTGGATAGCCGCGACGAAGACGAAGTACTTTCCGAAGAAGCCTGCGAGCGGCGGAATGCCGGCCAGCGAGAACATCAGCGCCGTCAACACGACCGCCATGAAGGGGTTAGTGGTGGAAAGGCCGGCGAGATCGTCGATGTTTTCAACCTGGCGGCCATCCTTCCGGCGCATCGCCATGATGATGGCAAAGGAGCCGAGCGTCATGACCATGTAGATGACCATGTAGAGCATGACGCCGGAGACGCCGGTCTTGGTGCCGGCGGCGAGGCCGACGAGCGCATAGCCCATGTGACCGATCGACGAATAGGCCATCAGTCGCTTGAAATTACGCTGACCGATCGCGGCGAAGGAGCCGAGCAGCATCGAGGCGATCGAGATGAACACGATGATCTGCTGCCAGTCGGCAAGCACCGGATGGAAAGCGGTGACGACGATGCGGGTCAGGATCGCCATGGCGGCAACCTTCGGCGCGGCCGCGAAGAAAGCGGTAACCGGCGTCGGCGCACCTTCATAAACGTCGGGCGTCCACATGTGGAACGGCACGGCGGAGATCTTGAAGGCGAGGCCGGCAAGCACGAAGACCAGACCGAAGACGAGGCCGAGCGAACGGGTCTCGGCGCTGAGTGCAGTCGCGATCGCATCGAAGGTCGTGTGACCGGTGAAGCCGTAAACCAGCGACATGCCGTAGAGCAGCATGCCCGACGACAGCGCACCGAGAACGAAGTACTTCAGGCCGGCTTCGGTCGACTTGACACTGTCGCGGTTGATGGCGGCGACGACGTAGAGGGCCAGCGACTGCAGTTCCAGCGACAGGTAGAGCGAGATCAGGTCGTGCGCCGAGATCATCAGCAGGATGCCGAGGGTCGCGAGCACAAGCAGAACCGGGAACTCGAAGCGATCGAGCTGCTGCTCGCGCGCCTGTCCCATGCTGAGGAACATGGCGACGATCGAGCCGACCAGCGCGACGATCTTCATGAAGCGGGAGAAGCCGTCGGCGAGATAGGCGCCGCCATAGGCAAGCCCCTCGCCCGGCACGAAGATGATCCAGAGACCGGCCACCGCGAGAAGCGCGATGGCAAGACCGGTGACCGTGGGTCCCGAACGCTCGCCCGAGAAGACGCCGATCATGAGCAGCACAAGCGCACCGACCGCGAGGATGAGCTCCGGAATGGAAAGATGCAGGCTTGCAAGAATTGTGTCAGCAGTCATGTCGAATAAGTCCCGTCATCAATTCATCGACAGCGCAACATTCTGCGCAGCGTGCAGGGCAGCGGTATAATTGTTCACCAGCAGATCCACCGAAGCGGCCGTGGCATCGAAGATCGGAGCCGGATAGACGCCGAAGAGGATCGTGAGCGCGATCAGCGGATAGAGGATCAGCTGTTCACGCGGTGACAGATCCAGAAGCTTCTTCAGGTTTTCCTTTTCCAGCGCACCGAAAATGACGCGGCGGTAGAGCCAGAGCGCGTAAGCCGCCGACAGGATTACGCCGGTCGCGGCAAAGAGCGCAACCCAGGTGTTGGCGCGGAAGACGCCGATCAGGGTCAGGAATTCGCCGATAAAGCCGGACGTGCCAGGCAGACCGACATTGGCCATGGTGAAGACCATCATGGCGACGGCATATTTCGGCATGTTGTTGACCAGGCCGCCATAGGCCACGATCTCGCGGGTATGGGTGCGGTCATAGATCACGCCGACGCAGAGGAAGAGCGCGCCCGAGACGATGCCGTGCGACAGCATCTGGAAGATCGCACCCTGAACGCCCTGCTGGTTGGCCGCGAAGATACCCATGGTCACGTAACCCATGTGGGCGACCGACGAATAGGCGATCAGCTTCTTGATGTCGTCCTGCATCATCGCGACCAGCGAGGTGTAGATGATGGCGATGACCGAGAGCGCGAAGACGAGCGGCGCGAAATATTCCGAAGCGTTCGGGAACATGCCGAGCGAGAAGCGGATGAGACCATAGCCGCCAAGCTTCAGGAGAACACCTGCCAGGATGACCGAGCCTGCCGTCGGCGCCTGAACGTGCGCATCCGGAAGCCAGGTGTGGACCGGCCACATCGGCATCTTCACCGCGAAGGAGGCGAAGAAGGCGAGCCATAGCCAGGTCTGCAGCTGCGGCGGGAACTTGTAAGCAAGCAGCGTCGGGATATCGGTCGTACCGGCCTGCCAGTACATCGCCATGATGGCGAGCAGCATCAGCACGGAGCCGAGCAGCGTGTAGAGGAAGAACTTGTAGCTGGCGTAGACGCGATCCTTGCCGCCCCAGACACCGATGATCAGGAACATCGGAATGAGGCCGGCTTCGAAGAAGACGTAGAACAGCACGATGTCGAGCGACACGAACACGCCGACCATCATCGTCTCGAGGACGAGGAAGGCGATCATGTAGTCCTTCAGCCGCTTTTCGACTGACAGCCAGCTCGCGAGTACGCAGAAGGGCATCAGGAAGGTCGACAGGATGACGAACAGCATGGAGATGCCGTCGACGCCCATATGATAGCTGATGCCGCCGGTCAGCCACTCATGCTTTTCGATCAGCTGGAAGCCCGGATTGGCATTGTCGAACCAGATCCAGACGAACAGCGACACGATGAAGGTGACGATGGTCGTCGCCAGCGAGATGTTCAGGACATTCCGGCGGCCGTTGGCCCCGTTCTCCTGCGTGAACAGCAGGAGAAGGACGCCGACCAGCGGCAGAAACGTGACCGTTGAAAGAATAGGCCAATCGGTCATCAGAGGGAACTCCCGAGCATCATCCAGGTAACGAGGGCGGCAATGCCGAGCAGCATCGCGAAGGCATAGTGATAGAGGTAGCCGGTCTGCAGGCGCACGACGCGGTTGGTGACATCGACGACGCGGGCGGCAATGCCGTTCGGGCCGATGGTGTCGATGACCCCGATGTCGCCCTTCTTCCAAAGGAAGCGGCCAAGCGCCTTGGCGGAGCGGACGAATAGGAAGTCATAGATCTCGTCGAAGTACCACTTGTTCAAGAGGAACTCGTAGAGCACGCGCTGCTGCTGGGCGAGACGGCGCGGCGTTTCCGGCGACTGGATATAGAAATACCAGGCGGTGACGAGGCCGAGCAGCATGGCGATGAACGGGCTGAGCTCAACCCACAGAGGCGCATGTTCCATCTCTTCGAGGATCTTGTTGTCCGGGAGCGTGAACAGCGCATGCTTCCAGAATTCCTCGTAGGCGTGACCGACGAAATCGGCGTTGAAATACATGCCGGCGGCAACAGCGCCGATCGCCAGCAGGTAGAGCGGGATCAGCATGACATTCGGCGATTCATGTACATGGTGCATGACCTCGTGCGACGCGCGGGGTTTGCCGAAGAAGGTCATGAAGATCAGGCGCCAGGAATAGAAGCTGGTGAACATCGCGGCGATGACGAGCAGCGTGAAGGCGAAGCCGGCGGCTGCATTGTGCGAGGCGAAAGCCGCCAGGATGATCGCGTCCTTCGAGATGAAGCCGGCAAAGCCGATGTGGGTCAGCGGGATGCCGACGCCGGTGATTGCCAAGGTGCCGATGATCATCATCCAGAAGGTCTTCTGAATATGCGGGCGCAGTCCGCCCATATGACGCATGTCCTGCTCGCCGTCGACGGCGTGGATGACCGAGCCGGCACAGAGGAAGAGCAGCGCCTTGAAGAAGGCGTGGGTGAACAGATGGAAGATCGCAGCACCATAAGCGCCGACGCCGAGGGCGACGAACATGTAGCCGAGCTGCGAACAGGTCGAGTAGGCGATGACGCGCTTGATGTCGTTCTGCACGAGGCCAACGGTTGCGGCGAAGAAGGCCGTGATCGCGCCGATGATGGTAACGACGGTCAGCGCATCCTGCGACAGTTCGAAGATCGGCGACATGCGGGCGACGAGGAAGACGCCGGCGGTGACCATGGTTGCGGCATGGATGAGCGCCGAAACCGGCGTCGGGCCTTCCATGGCGTCCGGCAGCCAGGTGTGCAGCAGGAACTGCGCCGACTTACCCATCGCGCCCATGAAGAGCAGCAGGCAGACGGCCGTCAGCGCATGGCCGCGATCGAGATGCATGCCGAGGAAATTGAGCACGATATCGCCCGGCTGACCGCCTTGCCCTGCGGCAAAGCTCTGTGCGTTGCCGAAGATGACATCGAAATTGATGGAGCCGAAGAGAACGAAGACGCCGGCAATGCCGAGTACGAAACCGAAGTCGCCGACGCGGTTGACGATGAAGGCCTTGATCGCCGCTGCGGAGGCCGACGGCTTCTTGAACCAGAACCCGATCAGCAGGTAGGAGGCGAGACCGACGCCTTCCCAGCCGAAGAACATCTGGGCAAGGTTGTCGGAGGTCACCAGCATCAGCATGGCGAAGGTGAAGAGCGAGAGATAGGCGAAGAAGCGCGGACGATGCGGATCGTGATGCATGTATCCGATCGAATAGACGTGAACCAGGGTCGAGACCGAATTCACGACGATCAGCATCACCGAGGTCAGCGTGTCGACGCGCAGCGCCCAGGAAACGTCGATGCCGCCGGACTGGATCCAGCGCAGCACTTCAACCTTGATCGGGCCATCCGTATGGCCGAGCGCCACCGTGAAGAAGACGATCCACGAGAGGACGGCCGCGATGATCATCAGGCCGGTGGTAACATATTCCGAAGCCTTGGCGCCGATCGCACGGCCGAAAAGGCCGGCGATAACAGCGCCAATCAGGGGAAGAAAGACGATAGCCTTATATAAGAACATAGCTTTATCAGCCCTTCATCACGTTGACGTCTTCGACGGCGATGGAGCCGCGGTTACGGTAGAAGACGACGAGAATTGCAAGACCGATGGCAGCCTCGGCGGCGGCGACAGTCAAAATGAACAGAGCGAAAACCTGGCCGACGATGTCGTTGAGGAACGACGAGAAGGCGACCATGTTGATGTTGACGGCGAGCAATATGAGCTCGACGGACATCAGGATGATGATGACGTTCTTTCGGTTGAGAAAGATACCGAAAACGCCGAGCACGAAGAGGATGGCGCTGACCGTGAGGTAATGGGAAAGTCCGATGACCATGTTCTTGTTCCTTTGATCCTCGTGCCCCGCCTCAGACGCCCTGCCCCGGCTTGACCTTGACCACCTCGACGGCAGTCGCGGGCGTGCGGGCGACCTGTTGGGAAATGTTCTGGCGCTTGATGTGCGTGCGATGCTTCAGCGTCAGCACGATTGCGCCGATCATCGCGACCAGCAGAACGAGGCCAGCGATCTCGAAGAAATAGACGTAATTGGTATAGAGCACGTCGCCGAGGGCGGCGGTGTTCGTCCGGGTCGCCGGCGCCGGGATCGGCATGGCGACGGATTTGGCAATAGTGGGCGAAATCACACTGCCGCCGATGACGACAATCAGTTCGGCGGCGAGGATAATGCCGATCAGCGCGCCGATCGGGGCATATTCCAGAATGCCGGCTCTCAGCTCGGTGAAGTCGATATCGAGCATCATGACGACGAAGAGGAAGAGAACCGCCACGGCACCGACATAAACGACCAGCAGGATCATCGCCAGGAATTCAGCCCCCATCAACAGGAAGAGGCCAGCCGCGTTGAAGAATACCAGGATAAGGAACAGGACCGAATGGACCGGATTCCGCGCCGAGATGACCATGAACGCCGACGCCACAGCGACAAAGGCGAAGATATAGAAAAAAAGAGCCTGCAGACCCATGTTGGTGCCTTTTTCGTCTTCCCCCGGGCAGCCGGGAGTTTCCCTGCCCGATGGAGCTCGGCCGGACAATAGGTCCGGCAAAGCCCCGGTCTAGATTCAACCGCAACGGCGACAATCGTGGCCGCCTGTCACGGCATATTCAAAACTCCGCTCAGCGGTACGGCGAATCCATCGCGATGTTGCGCGCGATTTCGCGTTCCCAGCGGTCGCCATTGTCGAGTAGCCGCGCCTTGTCGAAGTAGAGCTCTTCGCGGGTCTCGGTGGCAAATTCGAAGTTAGGCCCTTCGACGATAGCGTCGACCGGGCACGCCTCTTGGCAGAAGCCGCAATAGATGCACTTCACCATGTCGATGTCGTAACGCACCGTGCGGCGGGTGCCGTCGTTGCGGCGCGGCCCGGCTTCGATGGTGATGGCCTGGGCAGGACAGATGGCTTCGCAGAGCTTGCAGGCGATGCAGCGCTCTTCACCGTTGGGATAACGGCGCAGCGCATGTTCGCCGCGGAAGCGCGGGCTGACCGGCCCCTTCTCGAAGGGGTAGTTGATCGTCGCCTTCTGCTTGAAGAAATAACGCATCGACAAAAAGAACGCGCCGACGAATTCCTTGAGGAACAGCGAGCTGACGGCGTTGGACAAACCGGCCATCTTAACCTCCAAAACTGCCAGAAGCGGGGAGAGACATCATCATGCCCATCCCGTCAGCTTCAGCACGAATGCAACGATAACGACCATGGCGAGCGACAGCGGCAGGAAAACCTTCCAGCCAAGGCGCATGAGCTGGTCGTAGCGGTAGCGCGGCACGAAGGCCTTGACCATCGCGAACATGAAGAAAACCAGGCACGACTTCAGCAGGAACCAGATGATGCCCGGAACCCAATTCAGGATCCAGATATCGACCGGAGGGAGCCAGCCGCCGAGGAAGAGGATCGTCGTCAGCGAGCACATCAGGACGACGGCGGCATATTCGCCGAGCATGAACATCATGTAGGGCGAAGAGCCGTATTCAACCATGAAGCCGGCAACCAGCTCCGATTCCGCTTCCGGAAGGTCGAAAGGCGGACGGTTCGTTTCAGCCAGAGCCGAAATGAAGAACACGATGAACATCGGGAACAGCGACAGCCAGTGCCAGTCGAGGAACGAGGCCGGCAGGCCGAGCTTGGTGCCGAGGCCGGTCTGCTGTGACAGCACGATATCCGTCAGGTTCAGCGAACCGACGCAGAGCAGGACGGTGACGATGACGAGGCCGATCGAGACTTCGTAGGACACCATCTGTGCCGCCGAGCGCAGCGCGCCGAGGAACGGATACTTCGAATTCGAAGCCCAGCCGCCCATGATGATGCCGTAAACTTCAAGCGACGAGATCGCCAGAATGTAGAGGATGCCGACGTTGATATCGGCAACGACCCAGTTCTGCGCGACAGGCACGACGGCCCAGGTCGACAGTGCCAGCACCACGGAAACCAGCGGAGCCAGCAGGAACACGGTCTTGTTGGCGCCGGCCGGAATGATCGGCTCCTTG
This sequence comes from Martinezella tropici, assembly GCF_003287875.1. Classification (GTDB taxonomy): domain Bacteria; phylum Pseudomonadota; class Alphaproteobacteria; order Rhizobiales; family Rhizobiaceae; genus Rhizobium; species Rhizobium tropici_C. The sequence goes on along the minus strand of NZ_QMKK01000050.1, from coordinate 129,380 downwards.
AACATGAACTTCAGCAAGTCAGCGAAGGACTGGAACAGACCGAAGGGGCCGACGACGTTCGGGCCGCGGCGCAGCTGGACGGCTGCCCAGATCTTGCGGTCGGCAAGCAGAATGTAGGCGATGAAGATCAGCAGGCAGACCAGGAGCAGCAGAGACTGGCCGATCATGATCAGCGCCGGCCAGAGATAGGTCGAAACGAATGAATCCATAGTCCTCTGCCCTTACTCTGCCGCAACGCGGAAATTGTTGCGGGCCAATGCCGAGCACTCGGCCATGACAGCCGATGCGCGCGTTATCGGGTTCGTCAAATAGAAGTCTTTGATCGGCGAAGCAAATGCCGATTTGCCCATCGCGCCGGCTTTTTTCGCAAGTGCGGCAATTTGGGCGCTATCGCCTTCGGCAATCTCGTCGATCCCGGCGAAATGGGGGAAGGCTGCGTAGAGCTTGGCCCGCAATTCTCTCAGCGAATCAAAGGGAAGCTTCTTGCCGAGTACGTCGGAAAGAGCACGGATGATCGCCCAGTCCTCGCGGGCGTCGCCCGGTGCAAAACCGGCGCGGTTGCCCATCTGGACACGGCCTTCGGTGTTGACCCAGGTGCCCGACTTTTCGGTATAGGCGGCCGCAGGAAGGATGACATCGGCGTTCTGAGCGCCGTTATCGCCATGCGAGCCGATATAGACCGTGAACTTCGCGCTCTTACGGCTGAAGTCGAGTTCATCGGCGCCCAGCAGGAAGAGGACATCCATCGACGATAGCATGGCAGCGGCATTGACCCCCTTTGTGCCCGGCACGAAGCCGAGATCGAGGCCGCCGACGCGCGCGGCTGCCGTGTGCAGCACGGCAAAACCGTTCCAGTCTTCCTTGACGACGCCGACGGCGGCAGCGAGCTTGGCGGCATTTGCCAGAACCTCGGCACCGTCTTCGCGGGTGAGAGCGCCCTGGCCGATGATGATCATCGGCTTCTGCGCATTCTTCAGCACATCGGCGAAGCTGTGCGAGCCGCTGACGAGATCGGCCAGCGTGTCCGGCCCAGCGCCGAGATAATCATAGGAGTAGCGAAGGTCGGCGGCTTCACCGATCACGCCGATCGGGAACTTGCCGCGGCGCCAGCGCTTGCGGATGCGCGAATTCAGCACGGCAGCCTCGAAGCGCGGATTGGCGCCAATGATCAACAGCGCGTCGGCGGCTTCAATACCCTGGATGCTCGGGTTGAAGATGTAGCTTGCGCGGCCGAGCGACGGATCAAGCGCCGTCCCGTCCTGGCGACAGTCGAGATTTTCCGATCCCAGCGACTTCAGCAACTCGCCGAGGGCATACATTTCCTCCACCGAGGCGAGATCGCCGGCGATCGCGCCGATCTTGCCGCCGCTGGTGGCGGAAACGGCCGACTTGATGGCGGCGAAAGCGTCGCTCCAGGTCGCCGGCTGCAGGCGGCCGTCCTTGCGGACATAGGGCTTGTCGAGGCGCTGCGTCTTCAGGCCGTCCCAGATGAAACGGGTCTTGTCGGAGATCCACTCTTCGTTGATCTGCTCGTTGACCCTCGGCAGAACACGCATGACTTCGCGGCCGCGGGTATCGACGCGGATTGCGGAACCTAGAGCGTCCATGACGTCGATCGATTCGGTCTTGTTCAGTTCCCACGGACGAGCCGTGAAGGCGAAGGGCTTCGAGGTCAGCGCGCCAACCGGGCAAAGGTCAACAACGTTGCCCTGCAGCTCGGAGGTCATTGCCTGCTCGAGATAGGTGGTGATTTCAGCATCTTCACCGCGGCCGATGAGACCGAGTTCGGAAATGCCGGCAACTTCCGTCGTGAAGCGGACGCAGCGCGTGCAGTGGATGCAGCGGTTCATCACGGTCTTGACGAGCGGGCCGATATATTTGTCTTCGACGGCGCGCTTGTCTTCCTGATAGCGCGAGCTGTCGATACCGAAGGCCATGGCTTGGTCCTGCAGATCGCATTCGCCGCCCTGGTCGCAGATCGGGCAATCCAGCGGGTGGTTGATCAGCAGGAATTCCATCACGCCTTCGCGGGCCTTCTTGACCATCGGCGTGTTGGTGAAGACTTCCGGAAGCTCGCCGTTCGGGCCGCCGCGGATATCGCGAACACCCATGGCGCAGGATGCCTGCGGCTTCGGCGGGCCGCCTTTCACCTCGACGAGGCACATGCGGCAATTGCCGGCCACCGACAGTCGTTCATGGAAGCAGAAGCGCGGAACTTCGGCGCCGGCTTCCTCGCACGCCTGGATAAGCGTGTAGTGATCCGGAACTTCGATCTCTTTACCGTCAATCTTCAGTTTAGCCATCGTCCACTCAGTCCTATGTCACGTCTCCAGCCCGATCTGGCCGCAGACAATTTCATGATCGCAGACCGGATTGCCATCGGGGAGGCTCAAACGCCTGATAGCACCGGTTTGCTCACAATAAGCTTTGCCAAGCCTTGTCCCCGCAAGACCAGCTTTGCGATCGCAACATCGCGGGCATCCCCGCAATCATCCCAATCGCGTTCATTCACCCTCCCCGGCCACCGGATGCAGCCGAGGAAAACTCAACTCCGCCCTTTCGGCAGCAGCGCCTTCGCCTGGCCGACCCAGTCATCGCGCCGGATGCGACCATCGAAGCCGAGTTCCGTGTCGATCCGCTCGATATCGGCATCGCTCCAGGCGGCGATATCGGCGAAACGCCTGATACCACGTCCGTTCAGCACCTGCTCGAGCTTCGGGCCGACACCCGAAATACGCTTGAGGTCGTCAGCCTTTACCGCGGCCTTGCGGCTGCGAACGGGCGCCGGCTTTGCGGCTATCGGCGCCACCACCTCAACCTTGGCCTTCCTCTCGGCAGGGGCCTTGCTCTTGGCGGGCGCCGTCACGATCTCAGCAGCGGCGACCGGCTTTGCTTCGGCCCTCTTTGCGACTGCCGGCTTCGGCTTGACAGCCGCCGGCTTCGAAACGACCGGCTTAGCGGCAGGCGATGCCTTGACCGGCTTCGCCTCCCCTGCCCCTTCTTTCCTTGCCGTCGGCTCCGCAGCGGCAAGGACATCCTTCTCTTCACCCGGCTCGGCGGCACGCTTGCTTGCCGCCTCGACCGCACCTTGAAACGCACCAAAGAACGCGCCGGCGATCTGTGATGTAACGCCGAAGCCAATGGCTGCCGCAGCAGCGAACGCCGCTGCCGGATGCGCCATCAGCGGATGGATCGGCATGACCGGCGAATCCCGCAGCATATCGGCGGCGATGCGGCCGAAATCGACCGATACGTGATCGCTCGCTCCGCTTCCCTGCCTGATATCCTTGATCTTCGCCATCATCGGTCCTTATTCGGCTGCTTCCAGCACCGCGCCGTGGCTCGTCGCATTGGCGGTGTACTGGTCGATGCGCTTTTCGATCTCCGGACGGAAATTGCGGATCAGACCCTGCACCGGCCATGCGGCGGCGTCACCGAGCGCACAGATAGTATGGCCTTCGATCTGCTTCGTCACCTGGAACAGCATGTCGATCTCGCGCTTCTGGGCGTTGCCGCGTGCCATACGCTCAAGAACGCGCCACATCCAGCCCGTGCCCTCGCGGCACGGCGTACACTGACCGCAGCTCTCATGCTTGAAGAAAGCCGAGATACGGGCAATCGCCTTGATGATGTCGGTCGACTTGTCCATGACGATCGCCGCAGCCGTGCCGAAGGACGACTTGACCTCGCGCAGGCCGTCGAAATCCATCGGGCAGTCGATGATATCGGCGGCCGGAACGACCGGGCACGATGCGCCGCCGGGGATGACGGCCAGCAGATTGTCCCAGCCGCCGCGAATACCGCCGCCATGCTTTTCGACCAGCTCGCGGAACGTGATGCCCATCGTCTCCTCAACCGTGCAGGGACGGTTGACGTGGCCGGAGAGCATGAACAGCTTCGTGCCGACATTGTTCGGACGGCCGAAAGAGGAAAACCAGCCGGCGCCGCGACGCAGGATTGTCGGGGCAACGGCGATGGATTCGACGTTGTTGACGGTCGTCGGGCAGCCGTAGAGACCCATATTGGCCGGGAACGGCGGCTTCAGGCGTGGCTGGCCTTTCTTGCCTTCCAGGCTTTCGAGCAGCGCGGTTTCCTCGCCGCAGATGTAAGCGCCTGCGCCGTGATGAACGAAAACATCAAAATCCCAGCCGAGCTTGTTGTTTGTGCCCAGCAATCCGGCATCATAGCACTCGTCGATCGCTGCCTGCAGAGCTTCGCGCTCGCGCATGTACTCGCCGCGAACGTAGATGTAAGCGGTATTCGCACCCATGGCGAAACCGGCGATGACGCAGCCTTCGATCAACGTATGCGGATCGTGGCGCATGATATCGCGGTCCTTGCACGTGCCCGGTTCGGACTCGTCGGCGTTGACGACCAGATAATGCGGACGACCGTCGCTTTCCTTCGGCATGAAGGACCACTTGAGACCGGTCGGGAAGCCTGCGCCGCCGCGGCCGCGAAGGCCCGAAGCCTTCATCTCGTTGATGATCCAGTCACGACCCTTTTCGAGGATTTGCTTCGTGCCGTCCCAATGGCCGCGCGACATCGCGCCCTTCAGAGACTTATCCTTGAGGCCGTAGATATTGGTAAAGATGCGATCCTGATCCTGTAACATGCTTCACCTCTTACCGCGGCTTCTTGCCGAAGACCTTGATATATTCCGCTTCGCCACCCTTAGCGAGTGCCTCAGCCTGCCTGACCCAATCGTCACGTTCGATCCGGCCCCTGAAATTCAGATAGCCATCGACCCAGCGGCGCTCGGCCTCATTCCAGCTCGCAACCTGTGCGAAGGTGAAAATACCGATTTCATGCAAGGTCCCTTCGATCTTCGGACCGACACCTGAAATGAGCTGCAGATTATCCGGCTGTGCGGGCTTTTCGATACCAGCCGGACGATCCTTGTCATCGAGCGAAGGCTTCTGGGCGCTGCCCGCCTTTTCCGATACAGCTGCGGACGCCGCGGTTCCCGAAAGCGGCTGCGTTTCAGCGGCCTTGGCATTCTTGGCTGCTTCCTTCGGTGCCGTTGCCGGCGTCTTCAGGCTCGTGTTGGTTTCCGCGTCCGTGCTCTTGGCACGGGCAGCTTCGGACGGCGGAACCGAAACAGCCTCGGCGGTCGTCTTGGCCTTGCTTGCTGCGCCCTTTGCCTTCGCCTCATCCGACAGCAAACTCGTCAGACCACCTTCGGGAGCGGAGAAAACGCGATCGATCTGCGGGCCGGTCGGAACTTCACTGCCCTTGCCTGCGGCGAACGCGTCGATGATTTCTTCGAGGCGTGCCGGCGTCAGATCCTCATAGGTATCCTTGCCGATCACCACCATCGGCGCGTTGACGCAGGCGCCCTGACATTCGACCTCTTCCCAAGAAAGCGTGCCATCGGCATTGCGCTCGAAGGCATGGTCGTTGATCCGGCTCTTGCAGACCTTGATCAGCCCTTCGGCACCGCGCAGCATGCAAGGCGTCGTGCCGCAAACCTGGACGTGGGCGCGCGTGCCGACCGGGTGCAGCTGGAACTGGGTGTAGAAGGTTGCGACCTCAAGCGCGCGGATATAGGCCATGTCCAGCATGTCGGCGATCGTTTCGATAGCCGCCTTGGTGACCCAGCCTTCCTGCTCCTGCGCGCGCATCATCAGCGGAATGATCGCGGACTGCTGGCGACCATCGGGATATTTCTTGATCGTCTTTTCAGCCCAGACCGTATTCTCCGCATTGAAGGCGAAGGCGGCAGGCTGGAATTGATCTTCGGCAAGTCGACGAACGGACATCTTTCACGCCTTATCTCAGTTTAAGGACCCACACCGCGTATTCGTCAGGGACGAGAATTCGCAGGCATAGGCCGACTGGTCTTTCTGCATAAACACAACAAACTTGCCACCGTTCGGCACAGCGGCCTTGATTTGATAACCACGGGAAAGGAGATCGGCGATCGTGGAATCCGCGCTCGCCTGTACCTCACTTCCACCTTTTGCAGACTTCCCGCCGATTGCGGTCGAACCCTGCATATTGATGTTCGGCAGGGCCTGTGTGTTGCCCGTCTGCTGGGCCGAAGCGCCGCAGGCAAACAAGATCACAGGGATAGCAACCTGCCAGGCTCGCATCAGCGATCCACCTCACCGAACACGATGTCGAGCGAACCAAGCACCGCGGCGACGTCGGCGAGCTGATGGCCGCGGCACATGAAGTCCATGGCCTGCAGATGCGCATAGCCCGGCGCACGGATCTTGCAGCGATAAGGCTTGTTGGAGCCGTCGGAGACGAGATAGACGCCGAACTCGCCCTTCGGCGCTTCGACAGCCGCGTAAACCTCGCCCGCCGGCACGTGATAGCCTTCGGTGTAGAGCTTGAAGTGGTGGATCAGCGCTTCCATCGAACGCTTCATCTCGCCGCGTTTCGGCGGCACGACCTTGCCGTCGAGCGAGGAAACCGGCCCGACCCTGGCATCCCCCAGCAGGCGATTGACGCACTGCTTCATGATGCGGACGGCTTCGCGCATTTCGATCATGCGGATGAGGTAACGGTCGTAGCAATCGCCGTTCTTGCCGATCGGAATGTCGAATTCGAGATCGGAATAGCATTCATAGGGCTGCGCCTTGCGCAGGTCCCATGCGGCGCCCGAGCCGCGGACCATCACGCCGGAGAAGCCCCAAGCCCAACAGTCTTCCAGCGAGACCACGCCGATATCGACGTTACGCTGCTTGAAGATACGGTTGCCGGTCAGAAGGTCGTCGATATCGTCGAGCGCCTTCAGGAAGGGATCGCACCAGTCGCCGATATCCTGCACGAGCTTTTCGGGGAGATCCTGGTGAACGCCACCCGGACGAATGTAGGCTGCGTGCATGCGAGAGCCGGAGGCGCGCTCATAGAACACCATCAGCTTTTCACGCTCTTCGAAGCCCCACAGCGGCGGCGTCAGCGCGCCGACGTCCATGGCCTGCGTCGTGACATTGAGAAGATGCGACAGGATGCGGCCGATTTCCGAATAGAGCACGCGGATCAGCTGGCAACGGATCGGGATATCGATGCCGAGCAGCTTTTCAACGGCGAGCGCATAGGCGTGTTCCTGATTCATCGGCGCCACGTAGTCGAGGCGGTCGAAATAAGGAACGGCCTGAAGATAGGTCTTCGATTCGATCAGCTTTTCAGTGCCGCGATGCAGCAGGCCGATATGCGGATCGACGCGTTCCACAATTTCGCCGTCCAATTCGAGGACAAGACGCAAAACGCCGTGCGCAGCCGGATGCTGCGGACCGAAATTGATGTTGAAGTTGCGAACGTTATGTTCTGTCATTGCAATGCGCTCCGCTTATTGCAGGCATTAGCCACTAGGCAATAGGCAATAGTGTAACCGTTAGCTCTCATATCCATGTCGTTCGTCCTGCAGCCGGCGGATAAGGGAACGCAGCATCCTTCCGATTTCGTCACTCATCGATATCGCCGACCCAACTTGCTCCAGGGTGACGACGCCTACTCGCGTCGAAATTATCAGATGCGTCTCCAACTCCTTCAGCGAACCTTGTGCAATCTTCAGATGATGGACATAAGCTCCTGTCGCTTCGCGCCCATAACCTTCCGCGATATTTGCCGCGATCGATACGGATGCACGCCGTATTTGCGAGACCAGGCCGTAAATCTCTTCCTTCGGAAATTCCTTGGTCAGAGCATAACATTCTACAGCAAGATCCATGGCGCGCTGCCACACCGTAAGGTCCTGATAGGAATTAATCGCCGTTTGCCATTCTCCTATTGCCTATTGGCTACTGCCTATTGCCTCAGCTTACTGCTTCGCCTTCTCGTCACCCGGGAGCACGTAATCCGTGCCTTCCCAAGGAGATAAAAAGTCGAAATTGCGGAATTCCTGCTTCAGTTCCACTGGCTCATAGACGACGCGCTTGGCGGCATCATCGTAGCGGACTTCGACGAAACCGGTCGTCGGGAAGTCCTTGCGCAGCGGGTGACCTTCGAAACCATAATCGGTCAGGATACGGCGCAGATCCGGGTGTCCGGTGAAAAGAACGCCGTACATGTCCCAGGTTTCGCGCTCGAACCAATCGGCGCCGGGAAAAAGGCCACAAGCAGAGGGTATAGGCCGATCCTCGCCGACAGGAACCTTGACGCGGATGCGCAGGTTCTTCTTCGGCGAAAGAAGATGGTAGACGACATCGAAGCGCTCGGCGCGCTGCGGCCAGTCCACGCCACAGATATCCGTGATGTTGACGAAACCGCATTTGGCGTCGTCACGCAGGAAGGTCAGCAGGGCGATAACGTTTTCGGCCGTCGTCGTCACATTCAATTCGCCGTACTTGATCTCGCTCGATGAGATCAGGGCGCCGCGAACTTCCGTCAGATAAGCCGCGAGCTCGTTCAGGGCTTCACTCATGATACCTGTCCCCTGCCTTACCGTTCGATCGTGCCGGTGCGCCGGATTTTCTTCTGCAGCAGAAGCACGCCGTAAAGCAGCGCCTCCGCCGTGGGAGGACAGCCCGGAATGTAAATATCGATCGGCACCACACGGTCGCAGCCGCGCACGACGGAATAGGAATAGTGATAATAGCCGCCACCGTTGGCGCAGGAGCCCATCGAGATGACGTAGCGCGGCTCGGGCATCTGGTCGTAAACCTTGCGGAGTGCGGGCGCCATCTTGTTGGTGAGCGTGCCGGCGACGATCATGACATCGGACTGGCGTGGCGAGGCACGCGGCGCAAAACCGAAGCGCTCGACGTCGTAACGCGGCATGGAAACCTGCATCATTTCGACAGCGCAGCAGGCAAGACCAAACGTCATCCACATCAGGGAGCCGGTGCGGGCCCAGTTGATCAGCTCGTCGGTGGAGGTGACCAGAAAGCCCTTGTCGGCGAGTTCGTTGTTGATCTCGCCGAAGAACGGATCGTTGCTGCCGACTGGCCTACCGGTCGCGGGATCGATGATCCCCTTCGGCTGCGGCGCTACGAGCGTCGTGTTGCTTGGGGCTACTCCCATTCCAGGGCTCCCTTCTTCCATTCATAGATAAAGCCGATGGTCAGCACCAGCAGGAACACCATCATCGACCAGAAGCCGAACCAGCCGATCGCGCCGAAGGAGACGGCCCACGGGAAGAGGAAGGCGACTTCCAGATCGAAGATGATGAAGAGAATCGATACCAGGTAGAAGCGGATATCGAACTTCATGCGGGCGTCATCGAATGCATTGAAGCCGCATTCATAGGCCGACAGCTTTTCCGAGTCAGGCGCCTTGAAGGCGACGGCAAACGGCGTAATCAACAGCGCCAGGCCAATCACCAGGGCAATACCAATGAAAATCGCTATCGGAATATAGGAACTGAGCAGTCCAGTCATCATGTCCATCCCTGCTTGCGGTCAGCGCCGGGGCGGCGCATCTGAGCGAATGCCCAGCAAGCGAAAGAGCGTTGCAACAGAGCCGTGGTTAGCGCAGGCGGAGCGCGCGCGCAAGCCTTTTGAATCTGTCGTTCGAGGTCCTGTCGAGCGGTTGATATCAATATGTTGCGACGACAACGCGACAAATTGGCGCAAACGCGAAAAGGCTCTTTCGCAATCGCAATAAAATGATGTTTGATTGTAATGGCTTGGAGAGAATGGCGCGAGTGACGGGGCTCGAACCCGCGACCTCCGGCGTGACAGGCCGGCACTCTAACCGACTGAGCTACACCCGCGCATTGCTTGGCCTTTCGGCGCGGTGCCAGATCCGGAATTTACCTTGAAATGGCGCGAGTGACGGGGCTCGAACCCGCGACCTCCGGCGTGACAGGCCGGCACTCTAACCGACTGAGCTACACCCGCATTTCATTTCAAGCATTCCGGATGCTTTCGCACCCATCAAAGCGGCCCTCGCCGTTCGATAAGCGGCTAACTACGGGGTTCGTGTTTGGGTGTCAAGCAGGTTTGAATACAAATCGATGACAGAGTGTGAATTGTTATCGACAAGCCTGTCCGTAATTTTCCGTTCCGTCGATTTGGCATGGCAGGTTCCCGCCTCATGCATTTCATCGGTACCTGATATGCACCGCATTGATCGGCATATCTTCACATTTATGGATGTGGATGACGGGTGGCCAAAGATGCGCAAAATCCAAAAAAATCAAAAAATCTTCACAAACACTCTTGCGGTTTTTCCCCGTTCCGCATAGATCACGGCCACCGAACGCGGCGGGCCGATGACCCGCTTCGCAGAAGGGCGATTAGCTCAGTTGGTAGAGCGCCTCGTTTACACCGAGGATGTCGGGAGTTCGAGTCTCTCATCGCCCACCACTCCCTCTCGAATTCAATCAGCGATTTTTTCAGATCGGAACGATGCTTTTCGTGTCCGAACGGCGGTTTTTCGTGTCCGGTTAAGTGCAGCTCAGTAATTGCCGAAAATAACGACTGCCAGAAGCACGGCGGAAACAAGTACAAGGGCTGCGATGATCATCAGCAGCTCCTTCAGCATGAACCTTTCCATCCTGCTGTCATCCATGATGTTTGCTCCCGGCAAACCGTTATTCGCTTTCCCGGCGTCGAATCGCTGCGCCAGGTTCAGCTCCAGTCCACATGTAAGTCGCCGTATTGTCAATTTCAGGGTCGAAGATCCTTCCTGCGACCGTTTCCTTTTCGTCACGCTCACGGCACATGAATCTTCGATGGCCGTCGCCGCGGCGGCGGGTCGACATAGCCGTCGGGCAGATTGACCGTCCGTGACAACAATCTCTCGGCAATCTCAACGGCGGCGGCACGCGCGCCCTCCCCCGAGCAGAAATTGCCGCGGACCTGTATGGCGGTCGCGAGCAGCTTGAAGAATGCATCGCGCAGCTCCGGCGATGGCGGCCTCGGCTCATGCCAGAATCGATCCAGATCCCCCCGGTCACTCAGGCCCTCTATATCGTAAATCGCCGCGCCGAGCGCCTTGACGGGCTTGCCGGCCCGCAATGCCGTAAGTGCCGCCGTGGAATTGACCGTTACCATCCCCTCGCTCGCGGCCATCAGCCGGTCGAGATCGCCGCCATCTATGAAATGGAGACGGGAGGACAATCCACAGGAAGCGCCGATGTTGTCGACATAGGCCCTCCAATCCATAAGTCCGTTGTCGAGCGGATGCAGTTTCAGGACGAGATGCGTTTCCGGCGCGGCATTTTCCGCAAAAGACCAGAGAATCAGCCTGATGGCATCCTGCTGCCGATGAAAGGGCGAGTGCGCCCGCAGCTGGAAATCGGTCTGAAGCTGCAGTGGATAGACGAAGAATCGCTTGCCGCCGGCAAGCAGATGCTCGACCACGTCCTCCGCTTCACGCGACCTTCTGCTGCTTGAGGGAAGTCTCCTCAACCACCCGGCATATTCCATAAGCGGATGATAGAGCCCATGACGCCGATAGCCCGGATAGAGAAACCATAGAAAGACGGTCGGCAGATAATAGACGAGGTCGTAGAGCGCTTCGGCGAGGAACGTCTGGCTGTAGCGGCGCGTCCAGTCCGGATCGGGCAGATCGGACGCCGCTTCGAGAATATGGCCGGGATCATCCGGAAAATGCGAATTGGAGGAGAGCCCGTCGCGCTCCAGAGTCACCCAATCCGGCCGCAAATATCCCATCTCGACGACGTTGATGCCGACACCCAGCCGGCGCGCCTCCTCGATGGCGACCTTATGATAGGGACGCTCTTCGCCGTGCAATATCATGTCGGTGACATTTTCGACCGCGATTCGCCGGCTGACATATGCGCGCCAGCCGGCAAAATCGCCGCGATAATTGAAGGCGCTGCGCCAGCGCCACGAAACCCAGTCGCCGGCATTGAGGTTGATGCGAATGCAGCGGCTGCCTGCCATTTCCAGGAGTCCGGCGATCTCGATGAAGAGCGGCGAGGATGGCCCCTGCAGAAACAGGAACGTGCGAGGGGTATCGTCCCGTTTCCCCTGCCCGTCGGCCATTACTCCGGAACCTCGGCCCGAAGGCCCGCATAATGCAGCAACGCGCCGATCAGGTTCCACGGCGCCTCTTCCCGCGATGGCTGCGGCTTTTGCGAATGGGCTCGTGCGCGGCCAAGAGGAACGATGACATAATCGGTCCGCGGATCCGGGAACGGGTCGGCGAAGGCCTTCAGCAAAGGCGCGTGATCGCCATAGAAAAGAAGCCAAATCGGGCGATCCAGCCTGTCGAGATGATGGGCAAGATTGCCGAGCGCGTGATCGGCGCGCATCAGCAGCTCGCCATAAATATCCACGGGATCGACCAGATCCCCGCAACGACCCGGCTCCCAGGGACCATGATTCGCCATGGATGCGACAAAGACGAAATTCTTGTCGGTGCCATCATCGTCGATCGTCCGAATCACGCTCTTCGTCAGCGAGAGATCGCTGACATAAGGGCCATCGCGGTCCGGATTGTGATCGAATTCGTCCAGCATCATCATTCGGTCGAAGCCGAGTTGCGGCAATGCCTTGTGACGGAGGAAGAAGGTCTTGTCGTAGGGGTGAATGAACTGCGTTTTCCAGCCCGCTTTCTTGAGTCGCGCCGGCCAGACGACATCCTTGTAATGGCTGGCGCGCAGATAGGGATAGCTGGCGTCGATATGTACATTTTCGGGCAGCAATCCGCTCAAGACAGCAAATTCCGTCCGGAGCGTGTAGCCTCCCTCGAAAACGCTGGTCATGCGGCCCCATTGCGCGGCCCGCTCTCGCAAGCGGTCGAGATTCGGGAGCTTGACGTTTTTGACGCCGAAATGCCTGAGGTCGATGAAGGATTCGGATTGCCAGACGACAATGAGCGGCTCGTCCTCGCCGTGATCCCAAAGCTCCTGAAGCGCCGAGATGAAACGACCGGATAATTCCGAGACGATCGCCTCGCGCCGGACACCGACCCAGATGACGAAATGAAAGACCACGGAAGCGAAGGTGCCGAACCGCACGGTATCGATCTTGACATCGACCTTGCCCAAGAACTTCTGCGTGAAACGGCATACCGGTTCGCTAACAACTCGGCTGAACAGGGCAAGCCAGGGCGCAAAGGCAACGGCAAGCATCAGGAGAACCCAGAGCAAGCCGTTGGAAGCCGGCAGAACCGATGGCTCCATATACATGTAAAGGCCGCTGAGGCCGAATACGTAAGCGAAGGCAATCACCCAGAAGACGATGTTCAGCGACGTCGCGTAGAAAATCTCCTTGTATTTGAAGACATCGACCACCAGCGCTATGTCCGAGAATACCAAGGGCTCCCGGATGAATTCGAATTTTGCCCGCGAAATTCCCGAGAAAATGACGAAGAAGCTGATGACCGCCTGCGTGCTGTAGATGGGGCGCCAGGAAATCGCGAAGAAGGCGGCATAGATCAGTGCAATGACCGGAATTCGCACCGCCCAATCGCAAACGAGGCGCCGCCAGCTTCTTGCCGTGCGGTTCTGCGCATTGACGGCCATCGGCATCGCAAACGGATCGGTCAGGAAGACGATGACGCAGGAAAGCACGAAGCAGGCGACCGTCAAAAGAATTGGAAAATCATGCAGCTTCAAGATCGCGCCATCCAAATGCCTGCTGCCTGTCGCAACGTTTTCCAAATCCGCGGGAACGGATCCGACAATTGTTTCGTATTACTTATCACGATCAAAACCTTGCTCGGCCGTCTCGGCAAGACCGGGATATGCATCCTGCCCAAATATTTTTCGCGTTTTGCGCGAAAGCCACCATTTCAGCACCGGCTTTATCTGCGACCCGAAATAGGCAAGCGCGGTCAGAGACAATCCGAAGTGGATTTTGGCCTGTCCCCGATCCAGCCCGCGAACGATTCTCGCGGCCACCGCCTCCGCGCTCCAAGGCTTGACGGATCCCATCAAGATTTCCGCCTCGCGCGGTCTGCGGGAGATTTCGCGCCGATATTGTGGCGTCAGCGTATCGGGCGGAAAGCAGATGGAAACGCATATGCCGGTGGCCGCCGCCTCGGCACTCAAGGCTTCGGCAAATCCGGCCAATGCCGATTTCGATGCGCAGTAGGCGGTATAGCCGAAGATGCCGATCAGGGCAGCACCCGAGGAGATCATCATGATCCGGCCGCCGTGCCGCCGCTTCATGCCGTTGTAGACAGCGCGAACGGCATTTGCCGTTCCGAGGAAATTGATGGCGATCTGCTCATCGAAAACCGATACCGGCATCGCGTCGAAGACCTGGGGTTCGACGATACCAGCCGAGGCGATGAGGATATCGCAGGGGCCGAAGGACGCCTCGCAAAGCTCCACCGCCTGCGCGGTCTCCTCGGCCGAAGCCACGTCCACGGAACATACCCGGATAAGGGCGCCGTCGATGCCTTGAAGCGATGCGATCTCGGCTCGCGCCTCCTCGAGGCGTCCGGGATGACGGGCGAGAAGCGAAACGCGATCCCCCCTGGCCGCATATAGTTTCGCTATCGCCAGACCAATTCCGCTCGAACCTCCCGTGACGATAACGTGCATGAGACAATCGTCCTGAATTTACGGGCCAGTCGGGGCTAGGCCCATTGGCAGCAATTGCATCATCTTGTCCATATCGAGTGATGCGAGCCCGAAATTGCGGTCCAGCAAACTCTTCAGTTTTTCTGCCGTCAGCGCGACGGCGTGCCGAATTTGCTCTTCGGTATGGTTACAGGTGATGAAGAAGCGAAGCCGCGCCATGCCTTCGGGGACGGCCGGATGGATGATCGGCAGGACATTGATACCTTCGGCCAGCAGATCGTTCGAAAGCTGCGCTGCCCGAAGCGAATCGCCGACGATGACGGGCACGACCGAATGGCCAGCACTGAGGCCGGTATCGAGGCCTGCCGCCCTAGCCTCTTCGAGGAACAGCCGGCCGTTGCGCCCGAGACGTTCGGTTCGCTCGGGCTCGGACTGCAGGATATCGAGACCGGCGATAGCGGCGGCGGCAAGAACGGGCGACAGCCCGACGCTATAGACAAAGCCGCCGGCTTCCGCCTTCAGAATATCGGCAAGCGCACGGCTGCCGGCGATATAGCCGCCGCAACTCGAGGTCGTCTTTGAAAGCGTACCCATCCAGATGTCGACATCCCGGGGATCGAGGCCGAAATGCTCGAAAGTACCGCGCCCCGTCTTGCCGAGAATGCCGAGCGCATGCGCCTCGTCGACCATCAGCCAGAAACCGTAGCGCGCCTTCAGCTCCAGCAGGGCCGGCAGATCGGCGATATCGCCATCCATCGAATAGATGCCTTCGACGACGACCAGGATACGGCGGAAATCGGATGACAGCGTCTTCAGGATGGTCTCGAGGCTGTCGACGTCATTATGCTGGAAGAGCCGGCGTGCTGCACCCGACAGCTTGATGCCGGCGAGCGCGCTGTTGTGAATGAATTCGTCGTGGATCACCAGATCCTGCGGCCCCATGAGGCAGCCGATCGCCGCGACATTGGTCAGATAGCCGCTGACGAAGCAGACGGCGGCATCGACCCCATAGACCGCGGCAAGCTTCCGTTCCAATTCGATATGCCCCGGGCGCTCGCCCGCGACCAGGCGGCTCGCCGAAGCCGAGATACCGAAACGATCGACCGCCTGTTTGGCGCTTGCCGCGACATGCGGATCGGTATTGGTCGCCAGATAGTCATAAGAGGCGAAATTGATGAATTCGCGTCCGCCAATGCGTGTCGTCGCCCCGGCCGCAGCATCGTGCGAGCGATAGAAGGGGTTGGCAACGCCGAGCAATTCACCGGCGATGCGCTGCATTGCGACGCGCTTGTACTCCGGCAAGTCTTCGAACCGCGCTGCCTGGCGCTGTTGTGCCGGCGGCTGCCTGTTCAAACGTTCGGCCCGGTTGCGCCCGGAGGATTCGCCGACGCGACGCATCTGCTCCAGCAGCTTGCTCTTCTTCTGCTCCGCCTGGCTGCCGTCATTAACATCATGCATCGTCACTGAGCGGCCCTTTTTTCCTGTTCCGCGGCATGGCTGCGCGCCAGCTGCTCGACGATCTGGTCATTGCCCGCGGCAGCAGCCTTCACATCGTCGCCATTGCGATTCATGACACGGTCCCGCAAACGGCCGACAACGTCGCCGACCGTCGTGCCCTCGCCGACACCGCTCAAAGGAATGTCGAAACCGGTCTTCTGCTGGAAGCTCATGCCGAGTTCCATCGCCATCAGGCTATCGAGGCCGATATCCTTCAAAACCTTGTCGGGCGTCACGCTATCCTCAGTGACACGCAGAATTGCAGCGATTTCCGCAGCAACGAGCGCATGCAGGGCGGCTCGGGCCTCCTCCTCCGATTTGCCGGTGATCAACTCCCTTAGATCGATGCTGTCTCCCTCGTTCAGAGCTTGACGGCTGCCCGTATACCGCATCAGCGGTTCGAAAAGCGAACGATCGGCGATCGGCAACAGGCGAACGGCATTCCAGTCGATCTCGGCGATCATGACGGCTGCGGCATCAACAGCGCCGGTGTCGGCCAGAATATAGCGCTCCACCTGTTCCAGCGCGTCGCGCGCCTTCAATGCGGCGTTGCCCAGGCGCTTGGACAGAAGATCATTGACCTCGCCGTTGCGCGCAAGGAAGCCCTTGTCGGCGATGGCGCCGAAGCCGACGGCCAAGGCCGGCTTGCCGGCAGCGCGACGCGCGCGAGCCAGGCCTTCCAGATAGCCGTTTGCCATCACATAATTGGCTTGCCCAGGATTGCCGAGCATGGTCGTTGCCGAAGAGAAGAGCAGAAAGAGCTCAAGCTCGTCGCCCCGCGTTAAACGGTCCAGAGTTTCGGCGCCGCGCATCTTGACCTCGAGAACAGGGCGATTGCGCTCGGGCGTCAGATTGGCAAGAAGCGCATCATCCAAGACCATAGCGGCGTGAACGACACCCTTCAGTGTTCCTTCGGCGCGAAGCGATGCAAGCAGCGTCTCGACCGCGGTTGCATCGGTAATATCGCAGGCATGCAGCGTCGCCACGACGCCTCGCCTTGCCCAACCGGCCATCGCCTTCCTGGTTTCCGTGTCGGCAATGCCTCGGCGCGAGCACAAGGCTATGCGGCGCGCGCCTCTGGAGACGAGCCAATCGGCGGCGGAAAGCCCAAAGCCGCCGATACCGCCCGCAACCAGGAAAATGCCCCTGGCATCGAAACGCAAGGATTTTGCCGGAGCCCGCAAGACGCTATCGACCCCCGGAACGGGTGGCCGCACGACAATCTTGCCGATATGGCCGGCATTCTGCATCAAGCGGAATGCATTGCCGATCTCGTCATGGGCGAAGGCGCGATATGGCAGCGGCGTCAGCTTTTCTTCAGCGAAAAGCTGTCCGATCTCGGTGAAAATACGCCGCGCAAGATCGGGCGCATTGACCAGCAGCTGATCCGCATCGATGCCGAAATAGCTGACATTGCGCCGGAAAGGCCGCAGGCCGATCTTGCGGTCGGCATAATAGTCGCGCTTGCCAAGTTCCAGGAAACGACCGAATGGTTTGACCAGCTCGATGCTTCGCTCCATCGCTTCGGAGAAAAGCGAATTAAGAACGAGATCCACGCCCTCGCCGCCGGTAAGACGGCGCACGCCCGAGACGAAATCCAGAGAGCGGGAATCGAGCACATGATCGGCGCCGAGCATTTCAAGGAAGCCGCGCTTCTCGACCGTGCCGGCCGTGGCGATCACCCTGGCACCTCTATGCTTGGCGATCTGGAGTGCCGCCAGACCGACGCCGCCGGCAGCGCCATGGATCAGAATGGTCTCACCCGGCTGAATGCGCCCGAGCTCGACCATCGCATAATAGGCCGTCAGAAAAGCAACCGGCACCGTCGCGGCAGCAGCGGCTTTCATTCGCTCCGGCAGCTTGGTCACGCCGTCGCGCCGGACCCGAACATGGGTCGAGAATGCAGCCGGTCCGATGCCCATAACCGTGTCGCCCGGCTGGAGATCATCGACCGCATCGCCCACGGCCGAAATTCTGCCCGCGAACTCCATGCCGATCGTGGCACCGGCGAAGCCATCTTCCAGGGCCTCTTCGGGCAGGAGACCCATCGCCCACATGACATCGCGGAAGTTGAGGCCGGTGGCTTCGACCGAAACGACGACCTCGCCTTCGCCAGGCACGGGAAGGCTGGTTTCCTCCCAGGCCATGCTGTCCAGGCGACCGGCGACACGCTGGCGAATCGTTGCAGCCTCGAAATCGCGGCGGCTCGCTTCGCCGGCACCGAAGGGGCCGGCAGCGGCTCTGATTTCGCGGACTTTTCCGGTCAGGCGATCCAGAACCCACTCCCTGTTCTCCGTCTCCGCCGCCATTAGCGCGTCGATGACCGCAACAATCCGCTTGTCATCCGCATCGGCATCCAGCAGATGCACATCGAAGGCATCATATTCGTTTTGAAGGACACGTCCGAAGGCCCAAAGGCCCGCATTGGCCTCGTCGACAGGACCAGCCGCCAGCGGGGAACCGCCCGGGGCAACGACGATCAGCCGGAACTTTGCTCCATCGCTTTTCCGCGACAATAGATTAGCCAATTCGGCAAAGACCGACAGACGGGACAGCGAGAGTTCCGTCGCCTCGCCGGACTTCCTGTTTGCGAGATAGACGATCCCACGAGTATCGCGATCGATTGCACCGACGATATTGGCAAGATCTGCAGGCGATGCGCCGAGATCGATGACCGTCATTCTCTTATCGAGTTTGGCCAGGCCGTTCCTGCCTTGCTCCGACAGGATCAGGATCGGCTCGGCGGCTTCAGCGGCGCTCGACGTTTCCGGTCGCCGTTCAGAGACAGCCATCACTGCGATCAGGGAACCTTCGGGGAAGGTCAGCTCGCGGATCCGAGGCTTGGCAAAGCCAAGTGTTTCCAGCAGATCTTCGATCTGTTGCGGCGTACCGAGCCGCCCGACCGGGAATTCCGGCGATTGGCTATCTGCAAACCAGCCGTCGGATAGGCCGAAGACGAAATCATTGAAGGCGCTCGGCGCACGGTCGGCCAGCAACAATTGCCCACCGCCGGCGGCGACCGTCCACAAAATCCGCTTGATGTCGTCATTGTGCCGCATCAGATGCTGGCTCTGATCGCCGGACGCGACGACGACGTCGGCAATGGTACGATCCGCCAGCCTGGCGGGGTCCGTCACGATGACATGCGCATCGCGCTCGAAAGCGATCTCCAGCGCGCGGCGGGCGTGCTCGCGGGGCTCGGCGATGAGAAGGCGTGCGCCAGTCACGGAGGCAGCGGCCGCCAGCTTGCGGCTGAAAGCGGCAGATACGGAACCGATCTCAAGAATGTGCTCGATCTCCCCGGCATTGGCTTTGATGGCGGACGTCAGGGCCTCCGCAAGCAGGGAAAGCCGCCTTTCGCTCAAAGGAGAGTGAAGAAGCATATGCTCCAGGGTCGCTCCACTCGAAATGCTTGTGCCTCGATTCGCTGGCTCCTGCTCCACGACATGCGGCCGGATCATCGCCAAATGCTCGAGTGTCTCGCGATAGGCATTGCCTACGAGAACGGCCTCCGCCACGCGCTCTGCATCCTCGCGATAGATTTCCTGCAGCAATTCAGCCAGCGGAGGCAAAGTCGGCTCTTGCGGAACCTCCCATTTGCCCTCATTTGCCGTCGCTATGCCGGCGTCCTCGAGAATATAGAGGCAATTGACGAGAAACGACCTGAACTCGGCATCGCCGGGTAGGCTGGAGAACGCGACGCTGCCCCTGCGATCGGCTAAGGTCAGCGCTATGTCGTGGCAGGCGCGATAGACCGCCGCATCGAGAAGAAGGCTCGCATTGTTGAGCGCACGGTTTCCTTCGAAGCTCGACTGCGGTGAAATCTGCAATGCGCCGGTGCCGACTTCGTCTCTGCCGGCACGAATGACCGATGGCATGCTCTCGTAGTGAAACGCAACGGACTCCAGCGTTGCCCGGCGGCGCAGTTGCGTGCGGCGGAAGCGGCAATCATCGAGAACCGCTACCGGCTTGCCACTCGCATCGAACAAGGCAAAACATGCCTTGACCGAATTTGCGCTGAACCGATCGATCTCGATCCGCGCCTTGACAATCGATCTTCGCCTGCCGAAAGCCGTCACGGTGCCGAAGTGAACGGGAATATAGGGCGCGCCGGCCTCATCGCCGGACAACTGATCGAACAATGCAACGAGACCGTGAAACGCGGCGTCGACCGACATGGGGTTGAGATTGTAAGTTCCGAAAGGATGCGCAGGTGCGGCCGGCGGCTTCAGATCCACCTCGATGAGATCGTGACCGAAAGCGATCGCCTTTGCCAAAAGCCGGAAATGCGGGCCGTAATGCAGTCCGAAACGTTCTGCGGTTTCATAGGTCACTTCGGAGGTCAGAAGAGATTTGCGATCCCTGCCCGATCGTTCGACAGCTTCGGCGAAGCTCTCGCCGCTCAGAGGCTTGCGGCATCGCCCGACGGCATGCACCGTCCATTCGTCACGGCTGAGGCGTTCGCGCGACCGGATCTCGATATCGCCGGTTTCGGACGACAGGATGGTCGACAGCTCGACCATGTGATCCTGCGACAATTCAAGCGGCCGCATGATTTCGAGATTGCCGATCTCAACCTCGTCCGCCCCATAATATTGCTGTGCCGCCGTAACGGCGATTTCGACGAAGCCGCTGCCGGGCATGATTGCCTTGCCGTCGACCACGTGCTCGGCAAGATCCGGAAAAAGACGAGCGTCGAGATGGTTCTTCCACGTCGAACCATTGAGGTCGGTCCGCCAGCCGAGCAGCGTATAGGGATTCTTTCGGTCGCGACCGAAAATATCGATCTCGTCGGCTGTCGGTTGCGTGCGCAATTCCATCGGTTCGAACGGCAGGGACGGCAGCCTGACGAAAGCGTTGCGCGTGGCGCTGCCGCGTGCGCGTAGCGCCGGCGCACCGTTGGCGACTGCCCTCGCGAATGATTGTGAAACCGGATCGTGACCGGCAACGGGCGCTTCGCGCAGCAAGGTCGGTATGGCAATGACTTGAACCGAAGCTTGCTTGGCGATCTCCGTCACATAGTTGGACAGGATCGGGCGCGGCGAAATTTCGATGAAGAGGTTGCATCCCATCGCCATGGCCGTCTGACAGCCGGCCTTGAAGAGTACGGGATCGCGGACGTTCCGCCACCAGTATTGCGTATCGAGCAGCCGCCCGTCGCGCAGTTCGCCAGTCACGGTCGAAATGAAGGTCCCTGCCCCGCTATCAGGCGCCAGATCGGGCAGATCGGTCAGAAAGGCATCTCTGGCACGATCGATGATCGGGTGATGGAACGGATAGTTGATATCGAGAATGTGCACGACGATCTGGGATTTGCGCGCCGCATCCCTGAAAGCTTCCACCTCGTCGACCGGCCCGGAGATCGTTACCGAATTCGGCGCATTGATCGCCGCAATACAGATATTGTCGAGGCCATGGGACCTCGCAAAAGCCAAGGCGGCATCCTCGCCCAGTACAACGGCAGCCATCTTGCCTTCGCCGGCAAGAAGATCCTGATGCAGCGAGCGCTTGGCGACGATTGCGACCGCCTCGGCAGCCGTCAGCGCCTTGGCGGCATAAGCTGCGGCGATTTCGCCGACCGAATGGCCGAGAACGGCATCCGGCCTGACACCCATCGACCACAGGCAGTCCGAGAGAGACGCCTGGATTGCAAACAGCAGCGGTTGCGCAATCTTGGTATCGGCAAGCCGAGCGGAAAGATCCGCGGCGACCAGTATATCCGTCAGCTTCTCGCCGAGATAATATTCGAAAAGGGCGCTGAAGGATTGAAAGCATTGGCGGAAATGGCGGTTTTCCTCGTAGGCACCCACACCCATGCCTGCCCATTGCGACCCATTGCCGGAAAAGACGAAGGCAATCCTGGCGGCTTGCGCCGGTGCCTCGCCCGCCTCGCCGACCAACATTTTGCCGGACAGGTGCGCGTCGATCGCGGCAAGTATCGCCGCACTATCCTTCGCCCGCGCCGCAAAACGATGACGCATAGGCTCGCGATTGGCAGCGGCGGAGGAGACGATCTGCCGCGCGTCCCTGGGCTCGGCGCTTTCAAGACGCATTTTGTATTCCGCGAGCAACTTTGAAAGCGCGGAAGCCGTATGGGCGCTCGCCGCAAAAACTAGCCCCTCGCCTCTGATTTGCGGCTCGGGCGGAGCAACCGGATCGGGATCACTGATGACGACGTGTGCGTTGGTGCCACCAAAACCAAAAGAGTTGATACCAGCAAAACGCGGTTGCTTCGCAGGGAGCAATTCGATCGCGGATGTATTGACGCGGACGTTCAAACCTTCGAAGTCGATCGCCTCGTTGGGGCGGTCGAAATGCAGGGAAGCCGGAAGGAAATTATTCTCCAGCGCGATGATTGCCTTCAGCAGTCCGAACAGGCCGGATGCGGGTTCGGTATGGCCGATATTGGTCTTGATCGACCCGATTGGCACCGGCGCCCGCCGGTTGCGTCCTATGACTTCGCCGATCGCCCAGATTTCGGCGGGATCGCCGACTTTCGTTCCCGTTCCATGGCCTTCGATGAAGGCAATGCGATTGACATCGATCGCATGCCCTTCATAGATCGACTGCAGCAAGGCTGCCTGCGCCTCCCGCGACGGCATGGAGATGCCGTTGGTCCGCCCCGAGGAATTGACGCCAATGGCATAGATCCTGGCATAGCTGCGGTCCTTCTCGCGCAGGGCGACATCCGTGCGACGCAACACGATCGCCGCACCGCCTTCTGCCCGAACATAACCGCGTCCATCGTCGTCATAGGCGCGGCAGAGGCCTTCCGGCGACAGCATGCGCGCCTGTGCAAAGCCGACAAAGGACATCGGATGGAGCAGGACATTGATGCCGCCAACGATTGCGGTATCGATTTCGCCGCCTTCCAACGCCCTGACCGCCTGGTCGAGCGCCACAAGCGACGAGGAACAGGCCGTGTCGATCGTCATGCTTGGCCCGCGCAGGCCGAATATGTGCGAGATGCGATTGGAAACGATCGAAAGCGTATTGCCCGTCATGAAATACGGGCCGCCCGAGGCTGGATCTTCAAGCGTCAGGTTCCCGTGCTCAAGGGAAGATGCGCCGACATAGACGCCGACCCGCTGCCCCTCGAAACCGTCAATCGGCAGATTTGCATCTTCCAAAGCCCGCAAGACGACATTGAGAAGGATGCGCTGCTGCGGGTCCATCTGCATCGCTTCGCGCTGGGAGAGGCCGAAAACCATGGGGTCGAAGGCGTAGACATTGTCAAGAACGCCGGCCGCATATGTGTAGGTCTTGCCCGGAACGCCCACAGCCGGATGCCAAAAGCGAGCGAGATCCCAGCGCTCTTCAGGTATACGGCTTATCGTGCAACGTCCTTCCTTGAGGACAAGCTGCAGTTCTTCAATCGAACCCGCCCCGGGGGCAACGCTTGCGCGTCCGATAATTTCAACCGTCATGATATCTCAGCAATATTCTACGAAGTGCACCAGGCTGACCAATTTCAATATCAACTGCCCACATCATCATTATCTATGGTTGTCACTGATAAAAAATCTGCGTGTACAACCAGTATGCGGCAGTGCAACAACCGATGCAATATGAGATCTCTCAGCCCCTCACCGCGTAGAAAATCGCTGCCCTTGTTCACGTTCCCTGTAATTATTTCCGCATTCAGTTCGCGACGAATTCCGCCCGTTCACAAGGCATGATCCGTCACGATCATACAGATGTCGGCACTCACCAACGAATAGAGGCACAAGCAGCCGTCGCCAGAGCTGCAAAGCCCCATCGCCCGGCTACTGTCCCAGATTCGCCGCAGTCGCCGCTCCTTGCGAGGCAATACCCAATGGCGTGCCGATAAGGTTCAAGAATTTTCGAATATCAACCGACGGATGACGCGAGACATAGATAACGTCGCGGCTCTTGACCGGAAAGGTCTGTCCAACGACCAGGCTATCGGGATTGGACATGTCAAAACGGTAGACGATCGGATAGCGTCCCTTGGCATCGGGCACCATCCCCGTCGATGCCGTAGCGCGATCTGCGAGCCGGTCAGAGCTGGATCAGATCCAGATCCTTGCCGATTTCGCTTTTGGCAATGTCGACCACACTTCTCTCATGGGTAAAGAGGATCGTCTGGAAGCGATCGGCCGTTGCGGCCAGTACCTGTAGACCGGCGCTGACGCGCTCGTCGTCGAAGGTCTGGAAGATGTCGTCGACGATCAACGGCGCAGGCTCGTTGCGGGCGGAATAGTCTTCGAGGAATGCCAGCCGCAGCGCGAAATAAAGCTGATCGCCAGTGCCTTCGCTCAAGCCGTCGAGCGGCACGCGTTCGCCGGCCGCGCGTTCCGCGAGCAACTGCAGCGCGTCGCTTTCATCGTGGGCTTCGACCAGGCGGGAGAAGCGGCCACCCGTCAGCTGCGAGAATAGCTCGCCGGCACGCCGGATGACCGGATCGGCCTGCCTTTCGCGATAAGCCTCCATCGAACCGGCGAGCATGCGGGCCGCAATCTTCAGGACAACCCATTGCCGCGCGAGATCCTTTGCCTCCTGCTCGGCCGAGAGCTTTTCAAAAACCGCGTATTCGGCGCTGACACCTGTTTCCAGCGCCTGCCGCTGGCGGCGGTTCTCCGCCAGCCGTGCGGAAAGTTCGCCATGCACGGCGAACTGCCGCTGGTCTTCCTCGGTCAGCCGCTCGATTTCGAGATCGGCGGCGACGCGTTCGAAGCCGGCCAGCTCGGCGCGAAGATCGTCTTCGGCCTTGCCGTCAGCCTGCTGGCGGAAACGATCGCGGCTTTCGACGAGCCGGGCGGTGAGACGCGTGCGTTCGCGCAGGCGAGAGAGGAGTGCCGGCAGGTCCTCCATACCGCCTAGATCTGCAGTCAGATGATCGAGTTCAGCAACAATGGCTGCGAGCGCAGCCTCCTGGCGTGCCACGAGCCCTTCCCCGCGCTGCTGCTCTTCTTCCAGGGCGTCGCGCTTCTTCAACTCGCCGCGCGTGGCGTTGACGCGGGTGTGCAGCGCCTCGGCAGCAGCATCCGGTGGCAGATGGTCCAGCTCATAACCGCTATTGGCGGCAAGGGTCGCCAGTCGCCGCTCGAAATCCGCCATGTCGCGCCGCATGCCATTGACCCTACGCAGGCGGTTTTCGCGCTCCGCCAGGACATCGGGCAGCTCCTGCCATGCCTTCAGGGCGGCACTCGCCATCTCCAGGGTCGTGTCGGACGGCAGACCGAGCAGTTCCGCGGCTTTGGCGAATGCGCCGCGCCAATCGGTGTACTGTCGTTCCAAGCTCTGTTGCTGGTCGTCGAACCGGGCCAGCCGTTCACGCGCCGCGCCGATCTCCCCTTCTCGCGTGCGGCTTTCGCTCCAGCGTTCGGACAGAAGACGCAGATGCTTGCGCAGACCTTCCGCAATCGCTGCCGGCGGAAGGCGGCCGCTCTTATAGTCGGTTGCCTCGACGATATCCTGCAGAGCGGGCAAGACGCGGTCTTCGGCCAACGCATTCTCATCCCGTTGATCGACTAGCTCTCGCAACGCCTTGCGCTCGCGTCGCAACAGCTCTACTCCGCGGCGCCATTCCAGCATCGTCGATGGGTCGATGGCATCGACGCCGCAAGGCTCAAAAAGGGCTGCAAAGGCTGCCTGTGCATCCTTCAGCGCTTTCTCGCAACCCCTGAGCCGACCGTAAGCCTCCTCCCGCTCCTGCATTAGACGCGCCTGCCGCAAACGATAATCGGCATGGCGTGCGACACGATCCGCATCACTAAGGGCGGCATCGGCCAGACGGTCCGCCTCGGCCACGCTGACGGTCAGTGCCGCAAGCAGCTTAGTCTCCGGCACGGCGCCGTCCGTCCATCTCTGCTGGATGACGGCCCATTGCGCATCGCGATTTTCACGCGCGGCGATGAGCTGTTCGCGCGCGACGATCGGCCCGGTGCGCTCGGCATCCACAAGCGTTCGTGCTATCTCAGCCAGTTGCTCATCGTAGGTCTGCAGCTTGGCGGTAGCCTCACGCACCTTCGATCGAGCGGCGTCGATGATATCGCGATGTCCTGTAATCTCCGGCACTTCCGGCAGCGGTACCGAGAACAATGCACCAATGTCACCGACAGGTGGCTGCAGCCGCGCGGCTGCCTCATGAAGATCGGCTTCGGTGCGACGTATCTGCGTTTCCAGTCCGTCGAGGCGGGCCAAGGCAGAGAGATCGCTGCCCAAAGCCTCAAGCTGGTCAATATAAGGTCTCGGGTCGATCAGCCGCCCGTTGAGGCTGTCCTTCTCGAGCGTGGCCAAATGCTTGCGCTCACTGTCCGCTTGCTCGGCAAGCGACTGCCTCTGCCGCGCAAGCTGCCTGCCCTGCTCCACCAGCTCTGAAAGGCGCACGCGGTCAATATCGCTCGGCTGCTGCCGTTCCAGCTCGGCTTCGGCAAGACCGAGGCGACGGGCAAGCTGCGAGAGCGTCATGTCGTAACCGGCAAGCTCCTGATCGACGCGCGGCAGATCGTGACGCTGGGCGCGGTAGTTGCCGGTATCGGCAAAGAGCTGCGTGATATCGCCCGACATCTGCAGCAGCGCTTCATCCACCTGGATGCCTGCGAGGTCTTCCTCGGCGCGCGCAACAGCTTGCCGAGCACGGCGCAGTTCCTCTTCGCTTGCCTGCCTCTCGCGCAATCTCTGTTCGAGCGTATCGGCGAAGCCATCCGGTATGGCGGCGAGATCGGAAAGGCCGTCGAGTGCTTGGCTTTCCGCATCGATCTCGGCGAGCAAGGGCTGCAGGGTCTTCAGCCGCTGGAGCCGGTCCAGCGCCTCGCGTGTGCTGCGGCGCTCCGCCTGCAGGCGCGCAAGTTCCGTCTCCAGCTCGGCCGCTTCGGCAAGCAGCTTCTTCCAGTCGCCGGACTTCAACTCGTTGTCTCGCTCTGCCTTGCGGGCATCTTCGTACCGGTCGAGAGCCTGATAGAAGCCGCGATCCTTCGAGCGCCTGGCTGCATAGATGCCGTCGGCTTCAACTTCCAATGACTGGCGCAGGCGGGACAGGCCGGTCAGGCCGGACGCCGCCGAGAACAGCAGGCTGCCGATCTCGCCGCCGCTGCGCAACATGGCGGTCGCGCCTTGCCGCAGTCGCTGCGAATCGAGGCCGAAGGCACGCTCGAAGACATCGCGGCTTAAATTGCCGAGGAAGGGCGAAAGTACATCTTCGGCGAGCGCCGTCTCCTTATCGTCGGGCGCGAGAAGCGTCCCCTTGCGGCCACGGCGGCGGCGGAAACTCAAGCATGTACCATCGCGCGCGCGGATGTCTGCTCCGATCCGCAAAGCCCCGGGTTCATGCAGGAAGCTTTGCTCGGCCGCCGTCGGGAAACCGAACAGCAGATCGGAGATTGCGCTGAGAGCCGAGGATTTGCCAGCCTCGTTCGGACCATAGATCACATGCAACCGCGCACCGGAACGAAAATCGATCGGGCGATCGGTCAGCGCGCCATAGCGGAGAATATCGAGGCGGGTGAAGCGCATCAGCCTGCCCTCTGCCCGCGCGCCAGCAGCAATTGCCGCGCCTCTTCGATGAGGGTGTCCATGCCGTCGTCCAGCGGCAATTCCGTTGCGCCAAGGCCACCCGGCAGGCGCACGGCGATCTCGTCGATCAACCGGTGAGCTTCCGCCAGAATATCCGCATCGCCGGCATGGTCTGCCAGTAGCTGGCGCAGATCAAGCACGCCGTCCGCCTCTGCCGATCTTTCCGGCAGCGGTTCCAGCCGCAGTTCCAGCTTTTCCAGCCAGATATCCTCATGCACGCGGTGGCAGGCGGCTTCCACCTCATCGCGCCATTGCTGGCGGTTGGCAGCTATCACACCGTGTAATGGCGTCACACCGGAAAGCC
Organism: Martinezella tropici; assembly: GCF_003287875.1. Classification (GTDB taxonomy): domain Bacteria; phylum Pseudomonadota; class Alphaproteobacteria; order Rhizobiales; family Rhizobiaceae; genus Rhizobium; species Rhizobium tropici_C. The sequence goes on along the minus strand of NZ_QMKK01000050.1, from coordinate 101,646 downwards.
GGACGCGCAGCGCGGTCATACGACCCGCCATCTCATCGGCAATTGGCTGCACCGCCTGCTCCACATGGCGCAGGATCGCCGCCTGATCGTCCTCCGGATCGACGACAATATCGGCCTGCGCAAAACGGGCCTCGTCGACGATGATGCGCTCATGCACGATGCGTCCGTCTTCGACGGTCACCAGTACCGCACCCTTGGCACCGCGTTCGCGAATGTTGCGTCCCTGCAGATTGCCCGGAAAAATGACGAGCGGATCCTGCGCCACCACTTCATAGTCGTGCACGTGGCCGAGCGCCCAATAGTCATAGCCGCGCGATCGCAGGTCGTCGACAGAGCATGGAGCATAAGGCGCATGCGGCTCGCGGCCGGTGAGCGAGGTGTGAAGAATGCCGATATTGAACCAGCCGGAGACGGGTGCGGGGTAGGAAATCGCCAGATTGTCGTTGGCGGAGCGTTCGGCAAAGCCCTGGCCATGAAGCGCCACCTTCAGCGCTTCCAGCCTGACGCTGCCCGGCTTGCCCGTCGGAAATTCGTGGACGTTTGGCGGCAATGTGATGGTCTTGGTGATGACGCTTGCCGCATCGTGATTGCCGCGCAGCAGATAGACCGGAATGCCCGCGCGCTCCAGCCGCGCCATCTCGCGATTGAAGAACAGGCCGATCTTGTTGTCCTTCCAGTCGCCGTCATAGACATCGCCGGCAATCACAAAGAAATCGACGCCCCTTTCAATCGCCAGATCGACAAGCGTCGAGAACGCCTTGCGACTGGCTTCGACGAAGACCGCAGCGACGGCGGCATCCTTCAGAGCCAGGCCTTGAAAGGGGCTGCCAAGGTGCAGATCGGCGGCATGAATGAAACTGAAAGAGGGCATGGGTTCCGATAGCAGTCAGATATCCGGACTTTCCTTTTAAGGAAACGGAGACGCGATGAACACCGCATGCACCACTTCATCCAATGGTTTCGCAAGCCAGGTGGAGTCTGTCATATTTCTCAGTCACGCGATTGCGATCCGCAATCGCCGATCCGCGCTTGTGGCCCTGTCGGGCGGCTGCTACTGCGCTATCATCTTACGAATAAAGAGAGGAGACTTTTCATGAGACATCATGCTTTCGGACGGACGCCCTTTATCGTGACCGATGTCGGCTTCGGCGCCTGGCAGATCGGCGGCGCATGGGGCGATGTCAGCGAGGCCGATGGCCGCGCAGCATTGAACGCCGCCCTCGATGCCGGCATGACCTTCATCGATACCGCCGACGTTTATGGCGATGGCCGCTCGGAAAAGATCATCGCCGACGTCCTGAAGGCGCGTGGCGGCGAGCGCCCGATGGTGGCAACAAAGGCTGGCCGCCGGCTGAACCCGCATGTGGCCGAGGGCTATACCAAGGCCAATCTGGAAGGCTTCATCGACCGCAGCCTGAAGAACCTCGGCGTCGAGAGCCTTGATCTCGTGCAGCTTCACTGCCCGCCGACTGAAGTTCTTTATCGGCCCGAAGTCTTCGCCGGTCTCGACGAACTGCACAAGGCCGGAAAAATCAAGGGATATGGCGTCAGCGTCGCACTGGTCGAGGAGGCGCTGAAGGCGATCGAGTATCCGGGCGTGCTCAGCATCCAGATCATCTACAACATCTTCCGACAGCGTCCCGATCACCTGTTCTTCAAGGAAGCCAAGCGCAAGAACGTGGCCGTCATCGCCCGCGTTCCCCTCGCCTCCGGCCTGCTCTCCGGCAAGATCACCCGCGATACGCAATTCGCCAGCGACGACCACCGCAGCTTCAACCGCCATGGCGAGGCCTTCGACGTCGGCGAGACCTTTGCCGGCGTACCGTTCGAAGTCGGTCTTCAGGCCGTGGAGGAGGTGCGCAAGCTGGTTCCGGCCGGCGTGAGCATGGCAGCTTTTGCGCTGCGTTGGATCCTGATGAACGAGGCCGTCACCGTCGTCATCCCTGGTGCCCGCAATGCCGAGCAGGCCAAGGCCAATGCCGCCGCGGCCGATCTGGCTCCCCTTTCAGCCGATGTCATGGCAGCCACGCGCGAGATCTACGAGCGTCTGATCGCGCCGCATGTTCACCATCGCTGGTAACATCCATATCTGAAATGGTGGCCGGAAGGCGCTTTCGGCCACCATGGGCATGTTGTTCCGTAGGTGCGGGGACGGCATCAATATGCTGCCCAAGCTTGATGCCATTGAGGAAAAGGGGCCGGACAGGTTCCAAGGAGGAATGTCATGAAAGTAGCGCTGGTAACGGGCGCCTCTCGCGGTCTGGGTGCGGTGATCGCCTTGGAGCTTGCCGAGGCTGGCTGGGCCGTCGCCGTCAATTATGCGAGCGATACGCGGGGTGCCGAGAGGGTTGTCGAGACCATCCGGCAGCGTGGCGGGCAGGCATTTGCCGCCCGGTTCAGCGTGATCGACAAGGACCAGCTTGTGGACGGGCTGGAAAAGATCAGGGCATCGCTCGGACCCGTCGATCTCATCGTCAACAATGCGACGGGTCCCCAGCCGGACATGCCGCTGATGGAGCAATCCTGGCGGACTTACCTCGACCAGCTCGAATTCTTCGTCAAGGCGCCGCTGGAGCTGCTTCAGGCCGTACTTCCCGATTGGCGGGCGCGCAAATCCGGCCGCGTCATCAACATCGGTTCCGAGATCGCCGAGCTCGGCAATCCGAATTTCGGCAATTATGCCTCCGCCAAGGGCGCCATGTTATCGATGACGCGCTCCTGGGCGAGAGAGCTGGCGCCGGAGGGGATTACGGTCAATCTCGTTGCGCCCGGCTGGATTCCGGTCGAGCGTCATGCCGGCGCTTCGCAAGAAGCAAGGGACGGCTATCTCGCTCATACGCCTATGGCCCGTTTCGGCACGCCCGAAGATATCGCCGATGCCGTCGTCTTTCTCGCTTCCAGCAAGGCAGATTTCATCACCGGCCAGAAGCTCGCGGTCAATGGCGGGCGGACATTGCTCTGATATCACCAGGCGGCGAAAACGGATCAATGGTGCAGCCGGGCGAGCAGAGCGAGCAGCCTCGGTTATTGCCTGTTTCCTGACATCGCCACGTGCGGATCGGCCGATCAGGTTGCAGGCAAACTGCTCTGCTCGCCGGAATCTCCTGTCTTTCACATGCTGAGGTTACGGCATCAGGCACCTTGAGCCGACGCGAACCGCTGCGCAACTCGCGCAACGCGCTCGCCGTAAGCTCGAGCAGTTTCCAGGTCGCCGATCGACATTTCGCTCGGGGCTGCGTCGGCATCGCATTGCGCCATTGGCGCGATGTAGGATCCCATCCTGTTTGCATCGTCGCGCTTCGAAGCCTTCACGTTCGCCGGCTTTACCCCCAAACTGACCCAAAGACCTCCGTGCTGCCCCGCCAGAAGAACGAAGTATTCGAGAGTATTGAGTTTATCGCCGTTCAAACTGGCGCTGTTGGTGAAGCCTCCGAAAACCTTGTCCTGCCATTTGCTGGTGAACCAAGCCTTCGAGGACGTATCGGCGAACTTCTTAAATTGCCAGCTCGGGCCACCCATGTAGGTGGGCGATCCGAAGACGATGGCGTCGGCGGCGTCCAACGCGGCCCATCCGTCATCGGAAAGGTTGCCATCCGCATCGATGGCGCAAAGTACCGCGCCCGCCCCTTCCGCTACGGCTTCCGCCATCCGCTGGGTGTGGCCGTAGCCGGAATGATAGACGACGACTGTGCTTGCCGTGCGATTTGACATGATGGTTTTGGCCTCCTTCTGGCCATTGCTTTGCGCTTTCCGGAAGCGAGGTCGCTCCGACCGGCGTCTTCTTCCAGGTGGATTGATGACAGAGGGTGGAGAAACCCGACGCCCCGGCGGGGGTTTTCTTCGGGCAGCTATGCACAGGCCTTCATCTGGAAGGCACTTGTTTGCCGCCAGATTTCAGACTTGGCCGCTGATACCCGCCAGTGCCAGCAGCAACAGGAACACGAAAGGTGGCGGAAGTTCTCGATAGTTCCGGATACGAAAAATGGCAGCGATCGCGACGAGCATGATGCAGGCGCCCAATACAATCCCGATATATCGGGTGCCGGCTGTAACCAAAAGCACCGCGGTTGCGAGCTCAAAGGCAGCCGTGACCCAGCACCACCAGAACGGAAATCGAAGTTGCACGAACCCCGCGCGGATTTTCGGATGTCCGCTCGCGTTGACGACAGCGCCAACGAGAAACGCCCAGGCGGCCAGCCAGACGAGGATGGTATCGAGTGACGTTGTGCCTGTGAAAAGTTTCATGGGAAGACTCATTGATATTCTCTTCGCTGATGAACCGAGCGTATGAAGCTGTTATAGCGATAATAATTATTCTAGCATTGCTAGTTTGTCAATCGACGTTCCTTTTGATAGTTTCGCATCAGGAAAATCGCGGCGCATGCAGATTGAGGACGCAGGGTGGGTATCAGCGAACGCAAGACTCGAGAGCGAGGCGAACGTGAACGCAGGATCGTCGTCGCTGCGAGGACGATCGCGGAACGTGACGGCTGGGCTTCCGTCACGATCCGGCGTCTCGCGGAGGAAATAGAATACAGTCAGCCGGTTCTCTATTCGCATTTCGAAAATCGCGATCAGATCGTCGGAGCGGTCGCGCTCGAAGGTTTCGGCGAATTGGCCGCGATACTCCGCGCCGCAATCCGGCCATCGTCCACGTCAAAGGAGCGCGTGGAAGACGTCGCAACCGCTTATCTTGATTTCGCTTTCGATCGCCCTGCGATGTACGAGGCAATGTTCGTCCTGCCGACCGGGCTTCGTTTCGCCAGATCCGACACGCCGGCTCAGCTTCGCGATGGTTTTGGAGCCATGGCGACGGTGATCGCGCCGTTCTCCCAGGATGCGGATACCGCTACCGAAACCTTCTGGGCAGCACTTCACGGTTTGGCAGAGCTTGAACGCCACGGGCGGATAAGACCCGCTTTTCGGGCTCAACGTATCGCGCTCATTACGCAGATGGTGTCGGGTCAACCCTGAGAACGCGTCTTGCGATTAACCTGATCGCGCATAGATGGCTTGGAAAATGCGGGATAAGGCGAAGGGTATAAGCGCTTGGAGTTTGGCTGTTGAGGCCCAAAGCAGCCACGGTGGCATTGCTGCAGGAAGCCACAAAAAAGGGCCCGCAAACGCGGGCCCCGATGTTGTCCACCCGCAAGGCAAAGCCTCGCGGCGGGTGAAAACGAATTAGCTGTTGACCGAGTCCTTCAGGCCCTTGCCGGGCGTGAACTTCGGTACGTTGCGAGCAGGAATATCGACCTCAGCGCCGGTGGACGGGTTACGGCCCTTCGTGGCTGCACGGTGGGAAACGGTGAAGCTGCCGAAACCAGCGAGGCGAATGTCGCCACCCTTCTTCAGTTCAGCCTGGACAGTATCGAAAACAGCGTCAACAGCGGAAGCAGCGTCAGCCTTCGTGATACCGGCCTTCTCGGCCACTGCGGACACGAGCTCATTCTTGTTCATGTTTCCACCCCTTTCTTTGGTATGAAACGACTTATCAGTAAGCGGGGCGCAAAATAGGAATGCTCTTACCCGCCGCAACCCCAAAAGCCCTGCAAATCAAGGAAAAGCAAGCACCGCCGTGCGCTTTTCACAAAAAAAGACCGGCAAAATTGCCGGTCTTTTCGCCTTTTGGATCAATTCGACAGAATTGAGGCGAAGAGCCTCAATGAGCGATGGTCGAACCGACTTCGTCAACGCCTTCAACGGTAGCAATTACAGGCGTTTCCACGGTGCCGTCCCATTCGATCGGCTCGGGCCGGCGAACAAGCGCGTGCTTGATCACCTCACCCATGCGCGACACGGGGATGATTTCCATGCTGTTCTTCACGTTGTCCGGAATCTCCGCCAGATCCTTGGCGTTTTCTTCCGGGATCAGCACCTTCTTGATGCCGCCGCGCAGTGCCGCCAGCAGCTTTTCCTTCAGGCCGCCGATCGGCAGCACGCGGCCGCGCAGCGTGATTTCACCCGTCATGGCCACATCCTTGGAAACCGGGATGCCAGTCATGATCGAGACGATCGCGGTTGCCATGGCAACACCGGCCGACGGACCATCCTTCGGCGTCGCACCTTCCGGCAGATGCACGTGGATGTCGCTCTTGTCGAAGCGCGGCGGTTCGATACCGAAATCGACGGCGCGCGAACGGACGTAAGACGCCGCCGCCGAAATCGATTCCTTCATGACTTCCTTCAGGTTGCCGGTGACCGTCATGCGGCCCTTCCCCGGCATCATCACGCCTTCGATCGTCAGCAGCTCGCCACCGACCTCAGTCCAGGCGAGACCGGTCACGACACCGACCTGATCCTCGCGCTCGGCTTCGCCATGGCGGAAGCGCGGAACGCCCAGATATTCGTCGATATTCGCAGCGGTGATCGCAACGGACTTGGTCTTGCCCTTGATGATCTCGGTGACCGCCTTGCGGGCGAGCTTCATCAATTCGCGCTCGAAGTTACGCACACCGGCTTCGCGGGTGTACTGCTGGCTGATCGCCATCAGGGCATCGTCGCTGACCGAGAATTCATTCGGCTGCAGCGCATGTTCCTTGATGGCCTTCGGCAGCAGGTGCCGCTTGGCGATTTCGCGCTTCTCGTCTTCGGTATAGCCGGCGATACGGATGATCTCCATGCGGTCCATCAGGGGCGCAGGGATATTCAAGGTATTCGCCGTCGTGATGAACATCACGTCCGACAGGTCATATTCGACTTCCAGGTAGTGATCCATGAAGGTCGAGTTCTGCGCCGGGTCCAGCACCTCCAGCAGGGCCGAAGACGGATCGCCGCGATAGTCCTGGCCGAGCTTGTCGATTTCGTCCAGCAGGAAGAGCGGGTTGGACTTCTTGGCCTTCTTCATCGACTGGATGACCTTGCCGGGCATCGAGCCGATATAAGTGCGGCGGTGACCGCGGATCTCGGCTTCGTCGCGAACGCCGCCAAGCGCCATGCGGACATACTCACGGCCGGTCGCCTTGGCGATCGACTGGGCAAGCGAGGTCTTGCCGACGCCCGGAGGGCCGACGAGGCACAGGATCGGTCCCTTGATCTTGGTCGCGCGCGCCTGGACGGCCAGATATTCGACGATGCGTTCCTTGACCTTTTCCAGGCCGAAATGATCCGCTTCGAGAATCTTCTCGGCATTGTTCAGATCGGCCTTGATCTTCGACTTCTTGTGCCAGGGGATACCCAGCAGCCAGTCGAGATAATTGCGCACCACGGTGGCTTCCGCCGACATCGGGCTCATCTGACGCAGCTTCTTCAGCTCCGCATCGGCCTTTTCCTTGGCTTCCTTGGAAAGCTTGGTCTTGGAGATGCGCTCTTCCAGTTCGGCCATCTCGTCGCGGCCTTCCTCGCCGTCGCCGAGCTCCTTCTGGATCGCCTTCATCTGCTCGTTCAGGTAATATTCGCGCTGCGTCTTCTCCATCTGGCGCTTGACGCGCGAGCGGATGCGCTTCTCGACCTGCAGAACCGAAATCTCGCCTTCCATGAAGCCGAGCGCCTTTTCAAGGCGAGCCTTAACGCTGGTGGTTTCCAGCATTTCCTGCTTCTCGGTGATCTTGATCGACAGATGCGAGGCGACAGTATCGGCCAGCTTCGAATAATCGTCGATCTGGCTGGCAGCGCCAACCACTTCCGGCGAGATCTTCTTGTTGAGCTTCACGTAGCTTTCGAATTCCGAAACGACGGAGCGGCTCAGCGCTTCCAGCTCGACCTGGTCTTCCTCCGGCTCGTGCAGAACGTGGCCGAGGGCTTCATAGAAATCCTCGCGGCCGGTATATTCGTCTATCTCTGCGCGCGCACGGCCTTCGACCAGCACCTTCACGGTGCCGTCGGGCAGTTTCAGCAGCTGCAGAACATTGGCAACGGTACCGACCTTGTGGATGGCGTCCGGCGCGGGATCATCATCGCTGGCATTGATCTGGGTGACCAGCATGATCTGCTTGTCCGAACCCATGACCTCTTCCAGCGCCCGAATGGATTTCTCCCGTCCGACGAACAAAGGCACGATCATGTGGGGGAAAACCACGATGTCGCGCAACGGCAAAACCGGATAGGCAATGCTCTCGTGTGCCGCAGACGTTTTCTTACTCATCTTATTTCCTTTCCGTCGTCCCGTTCCCGGGCTCTCTGCCGGCTGGGAGGGATTAGCCGGCTCTCTCACTTGGTAAACAAGTGGAGCTTCACACTACCTATTTCAAGTCATGCGAGACATGCCGCCGTCACACGGCAGCCCCGCTCGTTTACGAGGAGGAACGCAACAACAAACACGAAGCCCGGCCACTCAAAACAATCACCAGCGAAGCGGAATCCGAGGAAGAACACCGGGCTCATGCCCAACTCGCCAGATGCTCCAGAATCATTCCATGATGGCTGCAGCAGAGGCTCTTCACAACCGGTTTCGACCGCGTTCCTATAAGCTTATCCAAGACTTTATCAGCAAACTGCACGATTTTTCAAACAGAAAGGGGCCCGTCGACGACGAGCCCCCGATTCGTGATCGCAGATGCGGGCGTCAGGCCGTTGCGTTGGCCTTTTCTTCCTGCCGATCGGCATAGATGTAGAGCGGGCGGGCAGAGCCGCGGACCACTTCCTCGGAAATGACCACTTCGCGCACGCCTTCCAGTGCCGGCAGCTCGAACATGGTGTCGAGCAGGATCTTCTCCATGATGGAACGCAGACCGCGGGCACCCGTCTTGCGGACGATCGCCTTGCGGGCGATTTCGCGCAGCGCATCCTCGTGGAAGGTCAGCTCGACATCTTCCATCTCGAACAGACGCTGATACTGCTTGACGAGCGCGTTCTTCGGCTCGGACAGGATCTGGATCAGCGCATCCTCGTCGAGGTCCTCCAGCGTCGCCAGAACCGGCAGACGGCCGATGAATTCCGGGATGAGGCCGAACTTCACCAGATCTTCCGGCTCCAGCTCGCGCAGCACTTCGCCGACGCGGCGGTCATCCGGTGCCTTGACGGTCGCCCCGAAGCCGATCGAAGTCTTCTCGCCACGGGCGGAGATGATCTTGTCGAGGCCGGCGAAAGCGCCGCCGCAGATGAAGAGGATGTTGGTCGTGTCCACCTGCAGGAATTCCTGCTGCGGATGCTTGCGGCCGCCCTGCGGGGGAACCGAAGCCACCGTGCCTTCCATGATCTTCAGGAGCGCCTGCTGCACGCCCTCGCCCGAGACGTCACGCGTGATGGACGGATTGTCCGACTTGCGGGAAATCTTGTCGACTTCGTCGATGTAGACGATACCGCGCTGTGCGCGCTCGACATTGTAATCGGCGGCCTGCAGCAGCTTGAGGATGATGTTTTCGACGTCTTCGCCGACATAGCCCGCTTCGGTCAGCGTCGTCGCATCGGCCATGGTGAAAGGCACGTCGATGATGCGCGCGAGCGTCTGAGCCAGATAGGTCTTGCCGCAACCGGTCGGACCGACGAGCATGATGTTCGACTTCGCCAGCTCGACGTCACCATTCTTCGATGCGTGTGCGAGACGCTTGTAATGGTTATGAACGGCAACGGAGAGGATCTTCTTCGCCTGCCGCTGGCCGATGACGTATTCGTCGAGAACCTTGATGATGTCCTGCGGGGTCGGAACGCCGTCACGGGACTTCACCATCGAGGATTTGTTTTCCTCGCGGATGATGTCCATGCATAGCTCGACGCACTCGTCGCAGATGAAGACGGTCGGTCCGGCAATCAGCTTCCGGACTTCATGCTGGCTCTTACCGCAGAACGAACAATAAAGCGTGTTCTTCGAGTCGCCGCCGTTGCTGCCGCTGACTTTGCTCATATCACTTTCCTTCCAGCACGCCGCCAATTTCCAGATCGAAATCGCGGTCCACTCAATGCGCCCGCCGGACCTGCCCCTCGTTTGCAGATCGCGGCGCCCTTCAGGGTACTGAACGCAGATCGGTCAAAGACCAGAACTGCGTGGCAACGATCCCCCTTCGAATGCCGAATGCCATGTCACAAAAACGCTACATAGCATGAATCTTACTATTACCGCGTTCCGCTCCACATTAAACCCCTATTCGATCACAAATGGGATAGAACTGTGGCGTAGAAGTCACCGCCTCGTGGATAAATCACGAGGCGCTTTCACCTTCTATTTCGGTACGCGACGTCAGCACCTTGTCGATAAGACCCCATTCCTTGGCCTCGTCGGAGGACATGAAATGGTCACGATCGAGCGTCTGTTCAACTTCCTCGTAGGTCCGACCGCAATGCTTGACATAAACTTCGTTCAGGCGGCGCTTCATCTTGATGATGTCGCGCGCATGGCGCTCGATATCAGAAGCCTGGCCCTGGAAACCGCCCGAGGGCTGGTGAACCATGATGCGCGAATTCGGCGTGGCGAAACGCATGTCCTTGTCGCCTGCGGCAAGCAGCAGCGAGCCCATGGACGCAGCCTGGCCGATGCAGAGCGTCGAAACGGCCGGCTTGATGAATTGCATCGTGTCGTAGATCGCCATGCCGGCGGTCACGACACCACCCGGCGAATTGATGTAAAGCGCAATTTCCTTCTTCGGGTTTTCGGCCTCGAGGAAGAGAAGCTGGGCGCACACCAACGTCGCCATATGGTCCTCAACCGGGCCGGTCAGGAAAATGATGCGTTCCTTCAGCAGTCGGGAATAGATGTCGTAAGACCGTTCCCCACGATTGGTCTGCTCAACAACCATCGGCACCAGAGCCATAGCTGTATCGACTGGATTTCTCATGTGCGTCCTTTATCAAACTTGCCCCGGCGACGGAAACGCCGGGAATCGGAGTAAAAATCCTTTACTCCTACATAGAGTGTCCCTGCCCTTCACTTCAAGACGCGCAAAAGCATATCGTCAAAAAGCAGTAATGCCTGCGGGGGCGTCGACAAAGCATTTCTAAACACCGCGCCTCGAATGCCAAGATGCCATGGCGCCGCGCCACCGGCTGCCCACTGCATTTCCCGGCCGCAAGGTGAAGGAAGCATGAAAGCTACCCCGATCCGACGAGAATTCGAAGACACAAGTAAAATTTACCAACTCATTTAATGAACTTACCATCTTATTCGGCAAGGATGGGCCAATCGCGAGAATCGTTGCGCGTTTGTGCCAACGATCCGAAGGGAGTGGAGAAACACCCATCGTGCTGAATATGACCACGGGTCTGACCATCTGGTGCTCGGAAGCCATCACCCTGGCGACCGTACTGCTCTTCGCCTGGAGGCACGATCGCAAATCCCCCACCTATCTGATCTGGGCCATCGGATTTACGGTCAGCGCGGTTGGATTCGCGCTGGTGGCGGCTCGCGGCGTCGTTCCCGACATCTGGTCGATCCAGATCGGCAATGCGGTGGCGCTGCTCGGCGAAAGCGCATGGATTGCCGGGTTCCGCTTGATGGACAAGCGCAAGCTGGAATGGTCGGCACTCCTGCCGCCTGTCATCTGGGTGGTCGGCGTCAGTCTGCCTTGGGTCAGCGGCAATTTCGCCAATCGCGTCATTGTCTACGATCTTGCCGGTGCCGTCGGCGCGACCTTGCTCGCCTTTGCCGTCCACCCGGCCGATGGCCGCCGCGAGCCGGCGCGCGGGCAGCTCGGCATCGTCTTCATGGGCCTCGCCTGCTTCTGTTTCGGCTCGGCTCTCTGGATGGTGCTTGTAGCCCCCTCGCTGGAAGAGGCCATGATCTATCGCGGTTATATGGCGCTCGGCTACGGGCTGCTCATCATCGTTGCCATCGTTCTGAACGGCAAGCTGCTGATGGAGCGCGCCGAGCGTCGCTGGCGGGCGATCTCCATCACCGATGCGCTGACGGGGGTTCTGAACCGGCGCGGGCTTCAGGAAAGCTATGAGATTCTCGCCGGAGAAGGACAGCAACAGCGGCCACAGAAGCTCGCCGCGCTGCTGTTCGACCTCGATCACTTCAAGAAGATCAACGATCGCCACGGCCATCAGACGGGCGATGCCGTTCTGACAGAATTTGCCCGTATCGCCCGGCAGTTCGTGCCGCGCAGCGGTGCGTTCGGCCGAATGGGTGGAGAAGAATTCGTCGCCTTCGTTCCCATAGAAGATCAGTCCCAGGCCGAAGCCTTGGCCGAAACCATCCGCGCCGATTTCTGCCGTGTGCCGCTGCTTGCTGGGCGCACGCTGGTGCCGGCAACCGTCAGCATCGGCGTTTCGATCATGCCGCGCGACACCGTCAGCTGGGACCGCCTGGTCTCATTCGCGGATCACGCGCTTTATGCCGCCAAGCGCGCCGGCCGCAACTGCACCATCGTCTTCAATGAAATGGAAACTGCGAAGGAGGCGGAGGCAGCGCCGGGCGCCGACGACGGCGAGCTTGTGCCGACCCTTGACGATCAGATTCATGCTCTGAGGCGCATGGGCACGCTCGCCAGGATGTGACCGGCTCGTTCGGCACATCCATCGCATGGGCTTTGGTTTGATCAAATCGCACGACTGCCCCGCAAAGGGGCCATCCTGAACACAAAAGGCGCGCTTCGGCAGCGCGCCTTCACAGATTACGCGGCAATCTCCGTCCGTATCAACCGTAACGACCGGTGATGTAGTCTTCCGTGCGCTTGACCTTCGGCGCCTGGAATATCTGCTCGGTCGCGCCATATTCGATGAGTTCGCCCAGATACATGAAGGCGGTGCTGTCGGAGATGCGGCTTGCCTGCTGCATGTTGTGCGTGACGATGACGATCGTGAAATCACCCTTCAGCTGCGATACCAATTCCTCGACCTTGGCGGTCGAGATCGGGTCGAGAGCCGAGGTCGGCTCGTCGAGCAGCAGGACTTCGGGGCGAATAGCGATGGCGCGAGCAATGCAGAGGCGCTGCTGCTGGCCGCCGGAAAGGCCAAGTCCGCTCTGGTGCAGCTTGTCCTTGACTTCGCTCCACAGCGCGGTCTCCGTCAGCGCCGCCTCGACGCGGACGTCCATTTCCGCCTTGGAGATCTTCTCATAGAGGCGGATACCGAAAGCGACGTTTTCGTAGATGGACATCGGGAACGGCGTCGGCTTCTGGAACACCATGCCGACCTTGGCGCGCAGATCGTTCAGATCGACGTCCTTGGTCAGGATATTGCGGCCATCAAGCAGGATCTCGCCGGCAACCGTCTGGCCCGGATAAAGATCATACATGCGGTTGAAGGTGCGCAGCAGCGTGGACTTGCCGCAACCCGAAGGGCCGATGAATGCGGTGACCGCATTCTTGCGGATATTCATGTTCACGCTCTTCAGAACACGATGGCCGTTCTGATAGGTGAAATCGAGTTTCTTCACCTCGAGCTTCGCGAGCGCACCGAGATCCGACTGGGAAGCAGCGTCCTTCCCCTGTTGTGCGTTGACGCTCTGGAATTTGCTGTCGCTCATGTTCATGGTCTCATTCCTATCGTTCGACGGCTGCGTCATTGGCGGCGCCCACTCAGGACACGGGCAAGGATGTTCAGCGCAAGGATGGCAACGGTGATGATCAGCGCGCCGGCCCAGGCCAGTTGTTTGAGATCCTCGCCGGCATCGGCGGCAAGCGTGTTGATGGCAACCGGCAGCGTGGCGATCGGACCGGTCAGGCCCGTATTCATGAATTTGCTGTAGCCGGCAGTGAAGAGAAGCGGTGCGGTTTCGCCGCTGATGCGGGCGATGGCCAGCAGAATGCCGGTGAGAATGCCGGTCCAGGCGGAACGGTAGATCACCATCATCATGGACTTCCATCGCGGCGCACCGAGCGCGGCGGTCGCTTCACGAAGCGCATTCGGCACCAGCAACAGCATGTCCTGCGTCGTACGGTTGACGACCGGGAGCGCGATCAGCGCCAATGCGAGGATGCCCGCGATGGCGGAGTTGCCGTGCATGGGCACGACCACGGCGCCGTAGACGAACACGCCGACGATGATCGAGGGTGCGGACAGCAGAATGTCGTTGATGAACTTGGCAGCCTCGGCAAGTTTGGTGCCGTTGGCATATTCCACCAGGTAGGTGCCGGCGAGAATGCCGATCGGCGCGGCGATCAGGATGGCGCAGCCGGTGACCAGCACCGTGCCGTAGATTGCGTTTATCAGACCGCCGCGCGAGCCCTGAGCCGGGATCGACATGGTGAACACGTCGAGGCTGAGCGCCGATACACCGCGATAAACCAGGCTGACAAGGATCACGCTGAGAAAGAATATGCCGAGAATGGCCGCGAGGAAGGACAGGGCCATCATCACCTTGTTCTTCGTATAACGCCTCGACACGAGATTCTGACGAACTGCATTTTCCATGGTTTTTCCCTCAGAGCGAGTCGCCGCGGCCGATCATCCACCTCGCTGCGGCAAGCACGCAGAAGGAAAGGACGAACAGAAGCAGGCCGAGCGCAATCAGGCTCGACAATTGCAGACCGTCGGCATCGCCGAAGTTGTTCGCGATCTGGGCGGAAATGGTGGTGGACGGCGAAATGATCGACGATTGCAGACGGCTTACCGAGCCTACGACGAAGGTAACGGCCATGGTTTCGCCAAGAGCGCGGCCGAGGCCGAGCATGATGCCGCCGACGAGGCCGCGGCGTGTGTAGGGGATCAGGATGTGGCGGGCCACTTCCCATGTGGTCATGCCCATGCCGTAGGCGGATTCGCGCAGCATCGGCGGCACGGTGCTGAACACGTCGCGGGAGATCGCGGTGATGAAGGGCAGGATCATGACGGCGAGCACGAGGCTTGCCGTCAGCAGGCCGACGCCCGGGGCCGGCGGCTGGAACAGCAGGCCGATCACCGGCACCCGGCCGACCGTCGCGATCAGGAACGGCAGGATATAGTTCTGCATCAGCGGCACCAGAATGAACAGGCCGACGATGCCGTAGATAATGGAGGGAACGCCCGCCAGAAGCTCGATGGCGGTGCTGATCGGACGGCGCAGGCTGCCGGGGCAAAGTTCCGTCAGGAATATGGCGATGCCGATGCCGAGGGGAACAGCAATCAGCATGGCGATGAACGAACTTACAAGCGTACCGACGACGGCAGGCACGGCGCCATAAATATCGGCCGGCGCGCTCCACTTGGTGCCCCAAAGGAACGACAAGCCAAAGGTCTGAAATGTGGGCAAGGCATCGATGACAAGAACCACGAGGATTGCCAGCAGCAGAAGCACGACAAGAACAGCCGAGCCAAGCGTCATCAAATAGAAAATCCGATCCTGGATTCGGAATTTTCTGGTCGCGGCGGAGGTATTCACAGCCTGAAAGCCCGCCATCTGAGTCGCGTCAGCCATCGATTTCCCCTTGTCCTGTCACAAAAGGCGGACAGGGAAAAACCCTGCCCGCCGCAATTTTCTCGCCTAGCACAAATTACTTCGTGCCGAAGTCCGTCTTCCAAGACTTCTCGACGATCTCGACAACATTGTCTGGGACCGCGAGATAAGACAGGGCGGCCGCGTCCTTCTGGCCATGCTCATAGGACCACTTGAAGAACTTCAGCGCTTCTTCGTTCTTAGCAGCGTCGGCCGGCTTCTTGTAGAGCAGAACCCAGGTCGAGGCGGCAATCGGCCAGCTCTTTTCGCCCGGCTGATTGGTGATGATCAGGTTGAAGTTCTTGGCCTTGGCCCAATCGGCGTTGGAAGCGGCAGCCTTGAACGTTTCCAGGCTCGGCTCGATAACCTTGCCGGCAGCGTTCTTCATCTTCGCAAAACCGATGTGGTTGGCGACGACGTAGGAATATTCAACGTAGGAGATCGAACCAGCCGTCTGGTTGACGGTGGTGGAAACGCCTTCCGAGCCCTTGGCGCCGAAGCCGACCGGCCATTCAACAGCCGTGTTCGAGCCAACCTTTTCCTTCCACTCCGGCGAAACCTTCGACAGGTAGTCGGTGAAGTTGAAGGTCGTGCCCGAGCTGTCGGCGCGGTAAACGACGGAGATCGGCGTGGAAGGCAGCTTCACCTCCGGGTTGAGAGCCTTGATGGCCGCATCGTCCCACTTGGTGATCTTGCCGAGGAAGATGTCGGCCAGCGTCTTGCCGTCGAGAACGAGTTCGCCCGGCTTTACGCCTTCGACGTTATAGGAGACGACGATGCCGCCGGAGATCATCGGGAACTGGGCGATGCCGTTCTTCTCGAGGTCAGCGTCGCTCATCGGCTTGTCCGAAGCGCCGAATACGATGGTCTTGTCGAGAAGCTGCTTGATGCCGGCGCCCGAACCGACCGACTGATAGTTGACGACATTGTTCGTCGCTGCCTTGTAGCCTTCGGCCCACTTGGACAGAACCGGAGCGATGAAGCTCGAGCCGGCGCCCGTGATGTCGGCAGCCGAGGCCGAAACGGACATAGCCGCGATGAAGCCTGCAGTCAGGCAAAGCGAACGAAATTTCTGATTCAACATGATTGAACTCACTTCCCAGAGTGATGAAAGGGATGGCGGGCAGAAGCTGAGCACGAAGTATCCCATCGGTTAGGAACCCCACCTCGACCTCCTGGCGACAGTGATGGCTCTAATGCCGCATTGTTTCAGTTTGATGACAGTTTAATGAAGCGGCGGTGACACAACCTGTGGCAATCATCACGGTCATCACGGATCCGCACGGAACGGACCGCCGCGGGCAGCAGGCGAACGCGAACTTCATGTTTTGATTCAACGACGTCGTCAGAGACGGATCACATAATCCTTGCGAGTCGTTTCAATGACTTCCCAGATCCCCTTGAAGCCCGGTTTCAAGATGAGGCGGTCGCCTGCACGCAGATGAAAGGCTTCGCCGTCGTCAGCTGTCACAATGGAATAGCCGGAGAGAATGTGAAAGTACTCCCACTCGTCATAGACGATCCTCCATTTGCCCGGCGTCGCTTCCCAGACACCGGCATAAAGGCCGCCATCAGCCTCGTCGAGGTTCCAGGTTCGAAAAATCGGAGCTCCTGAAATGAGACGATCCGCTGCGGGCGCACCTGCCTCTGGCTCCACGCCATCGACATTCAGTTGCAGATAGGTTGCCACTCAACTCCCCCGTCGATCACGTTTCGCCAAGATCAAAAGCCCGCAATCACCATTCGGCGATCGCGGACCGCGACAACATGAAATACGCTGCGGTCAAAGGCGCTGTCGAGCTTTTTCGGTCTTCTTTCGGTTCAGGCTTCAGACTTTTGCGAGCGCCTGCTCCAAGTCGGCTATGATGTCCTTGACGTCCTCGATGCCGATGGAGAGGCGCACAACGTCCGGACCGGCGCCAGCAGCGACCTTCTGCTCGTCGGTCAACTGCTTATGCGTCGTCGAGGCCGGATGGATGACGAGCGAGCGCGTGTCGCCGATGTTGGCGAGATGCGAGAAGAGCTCCAGCCCTTCCACCAGTCCCTTGCCCGCTTCATATCCGCCTTTCAGGCCGAAGGTGAAGACAGAGCCGGCCCCTTTCGGCGAGTAGCGCTGCTGCAGGGCATGGTTCGGATCATCCTCCAGACCGGCATAATTGACCCAGGCTATCTTCTCCCGGCCCTTCAGCCAACGCGCGACGGCAAGGGCATTGTCGGAGTGTCGCTGCATGCGCAGCGGCAGCGTCTCGATCCCCGTAAGAATCAGAAAGGCGTTGAATGGCGAAATTGCCGGTCCCAGATCGCGCAGGCCGAGAACGCGGCAGGCAATGGCGAAGGCAAAATTGCCGAAGGTCGCGTGCAGCACGATGCCATTATATTCCGGCCGCGGCGAGGACAGCATCGGATAATTGCCCGAGGCCGACCAATCGAACGTACCGCCGTCGACAATGATACCGCCCATGGAATTGCCGTGGCCGCCGAGGAATTTCGTCAGCGAATGCACGACGATATCGGCGCCATGCTCCAGCGGCCGGATGAGATAGGGGCTAGCCATGGTGTTGTCGACGATGAGCGGCAAGCCGTGCTTATGTGCGATAGCTGCGATCGCGGCGATGTCGACGAAGGTGCCGCCCGGATTGGCAAGGCTTTCGATGAAGATGGCGCGGGTGCGCCCGTCGATCTGCGCCTCGAAGGTGGCGGGATCCACTGGATCGGCCCAGCGCACCCGCCAGTCGAAGTTCTTGAAGGATTGACCGAACTGATTGACCGAGCCGCCGTAAAGCCGACTGGCGGCGACGAAATTGTCGCCCGGCTGCATGATGGCGTGGAAGACCAGCAACTGAGCCGCGTGACCCGAGGCAACCGCAAGCGCTGCCGTTCCGCCTTCGAGAGCCGCCACCCGCTCTTCGAGCACGGCCTGCGTCGGGTTCATGATGCGGGTATAGATATTGCCGAACTGCTGCAATCCGAACAGCGCGGCGGCATGATCCGCATCCTGAAAAACAAAGGATGTCGTCTGATAGATCGGCGTTGCGCGGGCGCCGGTCGCTGGATCAGGCTGCGCTCCCGCATGGATTGCCAGCGTGTCGAAGCCAGGATTGTTCGTCGGCATGATCTTCCCTCCCACCAAACTTATTGTGCTAGGAAGATCATAGCGGCCGGGACATGAAAGTTAACCGCGAACTTTGCCGTGCTCTTCGGCTCGCGGAAAAAACTTGCCATATTTCAGTGGGTTCGCGCGATAATCAGCCGGGGCCTGCCACGCGTCCCGATCAGGCGACCAGACGCGGATATTCGATGGCCGGGCAACGGTCCATTACGACCCTGAGACCCGCCGCCTCGGCTCTTGCCGCCGCCGCATCATCACGCACGCCGAGCTGTCCCCAGATGACCGGCGGCCGCGGGTCGATCATGATGGCTTCCTCGACGACGGACCGAAGATATTCGGGCGCCCGGAACACGTCGACCATATCGACAGGCTCGGGAATGTCGGCCAGATGCGCATAGACCCATTGTCCGAGGATTTCCTTGCCGGCCTGCCCGGGATTGACGGGGATGACGCGATAGCCTCTGTTCAAAAGATAGGCCATCACTCCGTTACTTGGGCGAGCAGGATTGGGCGAAGCGCCCACAAGTGCAATGGTCCTTACCGATAGAAGGATATCGGCAATATAGGAATCGTCATAATTGTCGTGGTTCATCACGAAGCCTCCCACTTCGATCACACTTGCGTTTTCTCGCAAATATGGAAACCGCAGCGACCGTATCCACGTATATACTGTATTATAACAACTTCAGGGAGGATTGCTCCGATGAAAAAAATCGTGCTGTTGGGCCTGGCAATTGCTTTCGCCGCCACCCCGGCTCTCGCCATATCTCGGTATAATTCAATGTCCATGACCTGCGCCGAAGCGAGGGCCATGATCAACCGCGAGCGCGCGGTCATCATGCGCTATCCGGCCAGAAGGACACCCAACATGACGCTTTATGACCGATATGTCGCAAACGCCGACTCATGCGATGTCGGTTACTATGCCTATCAGGATTACCTTCCCACCAAGGACCGAGCCTCCTGCCCCGTCTATACGTGCCGGCCGGCCACCGATTTCGACGACGACGAATTGATTTTCCGACGCTGATCGCCATGCGCCAAGGCTGGCCATCGAAGATGCTTCAGCCCCTAGACACAACCAATGATTGTCATTGAGGTGGCATGCTATCGACATAGCGGCCTTGCGCATCACGTCGCACGCTTGCATTCAAAGCAGTTTTTGAAGCGTTTGCATAGATTCCCGCAGGCCGCGAAGTTACGTTCGCAGGAAATGCAATCTTTGTTCTCTATTCATTCACATATAAATTAGAAATAACTCATGTAGCCGCGTTTGAAATGAGAACCGATTGCGAACATGGAAAACATGATGTCCCTTAAATTATCCACAGAATAATTTTCGTGATCGTGCGGAGATATACCCTGAATCTCGGCGACTTTGCAGTTTCTATACTTGAGACAAGGTTTGTTTTTCAACGTGGCGTCCGCCAGCCATAGTGATATCAAATGGAAATATTTTTCATTATTTGCAGAATTAGCCACTAAGTTCGATAGCTCAGCTGACGTTATGTCGCCTTTTGCCCGCGATTTTCACCCACGCGGCTTTGCCATGACCCACTCCAGGCCTTTCGCCGACGGAGCGCACTGTCGTTTTTAAGTAAGTGGTGTCTAATGCTACTCACGCGTTCACAGGACATGCGATATTTGTTCGCGCTTCATACCCCAATAAATTAGCCACTTATAATGTGCGGAAGAGGGATTTGGAACATAGAAGGAACCCCCTTCAAATGCCGGCCGCTCGAATTTGGCCGGGATGAGGCAAGTCTTTATATCAGAGTATATTTCGTTGCTTTTTGATGTATTGCGGATCATATGAAAGCCTGACTCCCACAAAATGCCAAGCATCTGCGCCTGATCCGTTAATCTCCGAGGTTTTTCGTGTCTTTCGACGTTATCGCGCTCGTTCTATTCGGCGCCCTGCTGCATGCGACGTGGAATGCGATCATCAAGGCCGGAACCGATAAATCGCTCGATGCGGCACTTGTGTCGGCCGGTGGCGCGGTTGCAGCGCTCCCTTTGCTACCGTTCCTCCCCTTGCCGGCCGCTCCCGCCTGGCCGTTCATCGGCGCTTCGGCCATCCTGCAATTTGCCTATTTCCAGCTTGTCGCCGCCGCCTATCGCGCCGGAGACATCGGGCTCGTCTATCCGCTGATGCGCGGCGTGGCGCCGCTTATCATTGTCTCGACCAGCAGCTTCATCCTCAAGGAGACGCTCTCGGGCGGCGCGCTGATCGGCACGATGACGATCTGCGCCGGTATATTGACGCTGGCCTTCGAGGCACGGAAGGGTGGACGCCGGGCCATCATGCTTGCGCTTGCCAATGCCGTCGTCATCGCGACTTATACCTATGTCGACGGCATCGGCGCCCGGATATCGGGCAATTCGGTTTCCTATACCCTATGGAT
The DNA here is from genome assembly GCF_003287875.1 of Martinezella tropici. Classification (GTDB taxonomy): domain Bacteria; phylum Pseudomonadota; class Alphaproteobacteria; order Rhizobiales; family Rhizobiaceae; genus Rhizobium; species Rhizobium tropici_C. The sequence continues at coordinate 80,909 of NZ_QMKK01000050.1, read as the reverse complement.
GGCGCTACTGCCTCCCATTCTCCTTTTCGCCTGGGCGATCTCGCAACGCGGTGTCGGTGCGGTCGCCGCCCACATCCGGTATAACTGGTGGCGCGGGTTTATCGGCGGCGGCGGTTCGATCGCCTCGTACGGACTGGCATTGTGGGCGATGACGAAGGCGCCGGTGGCGATGGTTGCCGCCTTGCGCGAGTCATCGATCCTTTTTGCTTTGATCATCTCCGTCGTCGTCTTGAAGGAGCGCTCCAGCATCTGGCGCTATATTGCCGGCGCCATTATCGCCGCCGGAGTGCTGATTTTACGGCTTGGCTGACGGCAAAATGTGTGGTTTTACTATACCACAAATACAAGCCATTGATTTTTATGCATATTTTTTATAGTCATCCGATCTGGCGATATTGACCCAGGAGCCTAATCGCTCTATAAGCCGCCGCAGATTGCAGCCTTTCCGGGCTGCTTTCTTTTTGGCACGCATCCTTGCGCGTCAAACCAAGCAACAAGAAACGCCCAGACGCCTTCGGGCCAAGGGTCCTAAAAGAGAGTATGCAACATGGCAACCTTCTCCCAGAAGCCTGCAGAGGTGGAGAAGAAGTGGGTTCTCATCGACGCCGAAGGGCTTGTCGTTGGCCGTCTCGCTTCTATCATCGCAATGCGTCTGCGCGGCAAGCATAAGGCTACCTTCACGCCGCACGTCGACGACGGCGACAACGTCATCGTCATCAATGCCGACAAGGTCGTCTTCACCGGCAAGAAGTACGAAGACAAGGTTTACTACTGGCACACCGGTTATGCCGGCGGCATCAAGGAGCGTACGGCTCGCCAGATCATCGAAGGCCGCTTCCCGGAGCGCGTCGTTGAGAAGGCCGTCGAGCGCATGGTTCCCCGCGGTCCGCTCGGCCGTCGCCAGATGAAGAACCTGCGCGTCTACGCCGGCTCGAACCATCCCCACGAAGCCCAGCAGCCCGTCGTTCTCGACGTCGCCAAGCTGAACAAGAAGAACGTAAGGAGCGCCTGATAATGGCTGACCTCTCCTCCCTGAAGGATCTCGGCACGGCATCGGAAGCTGCTGCTCCGGTTCACGTCCGCAAGGTCGACTCGTTCGGCCGCTCCTACGCGACCGGCAAGCGTAAGGACGCCGTCGCCCGCGTATGGGTCAAGGCCGGCTCCGGCAAGATCATCGTCAACGGCAAGGACTACACGGCTTATTTCGCCCGTCCGGTTCTGCAGATGATCCTGCGTCAGCCGATCGTCGCTGCTGCCCGTGACGGCCAGTTCGACATCATCGCAACCGTTGCCGGCGGCGGCCTCTCCGGCCAGGCCGGTGCCGTTCGCCACGGCCTGTCCAAGGCGCTGACCTACTTCGAACCGGGCCTGCGCTCGGTCCTGAAGAAGGGCGGCTTCCTGACCCGCGACAGCCGCGTCGTCGAACGCAAGAAGTACGGCCGTGCAAAGGCACGTCGTTCGTTCCAGTTCTCCAAGCGTTAATCGCTTATCCGAGATCGGACATTGGAAAGGCCGGGGTTTCCCGGCCTTTTTCTTTTGCGGCATTGAAAATGATGCAGATTCGCCAAGGCAAGGGACCGGTTTTGTGGCAAGGTCCGACCACAAGCTCAGGGAGAGTTCCATGCATAGATTCGTCTTTCCGCTGCTGCTCCTGACCGTCAGTGTCTCGCCCGCCCTATGTGACGATGCCAAACCGGCCGAGCCTGCCGAAAGCGCCGCGGATATGCAGAGCATGAAGGATTTTCTTCAGGCGAACCCGGATTGCCGCGAGTTCAACGACAGCTGCTCCTATTGTATCGTGACAGATGGGCGGGCCGACTGTTCGACGCCGCAGATCGCCTGCGTGAAAAAGGCGTATCAATGCACCGCCAGATCGGGCAAATAAGCGTCACGCATATTCGTCTGCGATTAACCCGTGAGGCACGCCATGAGCACGCACAGAACATCCCGTTTTGCGGCGACCCCCGAGCCGCCCTACTACATCGTTTCCTTCGCTTCGGTCCGAACGGAAGGAGACAATGGTTACGGCGCCATGGGCGAGCGCATGGAGGCGTTGGCGCTGGAGCAAGACGGCTGTCTCGGGCTTGAAAGCGCGAGAGGCGCCGATGGCTTCGGCATCACCAACTCCTTCTGGCGGGACGAGGAAAGCATTCTTGCCTGGAAGAATGTGGTGTCGCATCTGGCCGCGCAAAAACTCGGGCGCGAGCGCTGGTACGAACAATACAAGGTTCGCATAGGACGAATAGAACGGGCCTATGATTTCCAGCTGAACAAAGGAGATACTCTTGCCGAGCGCGTCGATTGACCATGCCTTCACGGCGACCAGCCTGACCTCTGCCGCCAGCGACCCGACCTTCGCAGGCGCGCTCTCCTTCATGCGCCGCCGCTTTTCCAAATTGCTTGATGGCGTCGATGCAGTGGTGTGGGGCATTCCCTTCGATGCCGCGACCTCCAACCGGCCGGGAACGCGCTTCGGTCCGCAGGCAATCCGTCGTGCTTCGGCGATCTTCGACAATGATCCGCAATATCCCTTCAACCGCGATCTCTTCGCCGAGATGGCCGTCATCGACTATGGCGACTGCCTGCTCGACTATGGCAATCATCAGGATACGCCGGCAGCGATCGAGCGGCAGGCAAGGACGATCCTCGACAGTGGCGCCTTCTTGCTGACCCTCGGCGGCGATCACTTCATCACCTGGCCGCTGTTGAAGGCGCATGTCGCCAGGCACGGGCCGCTGGCGCTGGTGCAGTTCGACGCCCATCAGGATACGTGGTTCGATGACGGCGGACGCATCGATCACGGATCCTTCGTCGCCCGCGCCGTGCGTGAGGGATTGATCGATCCGGACCGCTCCCTCCAGATCGGCATCCGCACGCATGCGCCTGACGATTTCGGCATCCAGATTCTTTACGGCCACCAGGTCGAGGAGATGAGCGCCGCCGATATCGCCTCTACGATCATCTCCCATACCAAGGGTGCGCCGACCTACCTGACCTTCGACATCGACTGCCTCGACCCCGCCTATGCGCCGGGCACGGGAACGCCGGTCGCCGGAGGTCCCTCCAGCGCCAAGATCCTGTCGGTGCTGCAGAGACTGCATCAGCTCGACATCAGGGGTGCCGATGTCGTCGAGGTCTCGCCCGCCTATGATCACGCCGACATCACCGCCATTGCGGGCGCGACCGTGGCGATGTATATGCTCGGTCTCCACGCCGAACGACGTGCGAGCGATCGCTGACGCACGATTTCGGAACAGCGCGGCGGTTTTTGAAGACCGTCGTGCTGCCTCCGAAGCGGCCGTTATGAAATTGAATCAACTGCATGGCAAACTGAGTCCGGAAACACTCTCAACCTATTGAAAGAGCAGGAATACGATGGCACCGAAGATTTTCATCGATGGCGAACACGGCACCACGGGCTTGCAGATCCGCATGCGCATGGCCGACCGCCGCGATGTCGAGCTTCTGTCCATTCCGGAAGCCGAGCGGCGCAATGCCGCCATGCGCGAGGACATGCTAAACAGCGCCGATATCGCCATTCTCTGCCTGCCCGACGATGCGTCGAAGGAAGCGGTAAAGATGGTGGCTGCCAACAATAATGTTCGCGTCATCGACACCTCGACGGCCTTTCGTATCCACCCCGACTGGGCCTATGGCTTCGCGGAAATGGACAAGGATCAGGGCGACCGGATCAAGTCTTTGCGTTTCGTCGCCAATCCCGGCTGCTATCCGACGGGTGCGATCGGCCTCATCCGGCCGCTGCGCGCCGCCGGCATTATTCCGGCGGACTATCCCGTGACGGTCAACGCCGTTTCCGGCTACACCGGCGGCGGCAAGCAGCTGATCGCGCAGATGGAAAATCCGGATCATCCGGATGCGATCACCGCGCCGCACTTCCTCTACGGGCTGCCGCTGACCCACAAGCACGTGCCCGAGATGACGACGCATGGCCTGCTCGACCGGGCACCGATCTTTTCGCCATCCGTGGGGCGTTTCCCCCAGGGCATGATCGTGCAGGTGCCGCTGCATCTTGGCGATCTGGCGGAGGGTGCAACGCTCGAAAGCATCCATGCTGCGCTCGTCGAGCATTATGCCGGCCAGGATATCGTCCAGGTCGTCTCGCTCGATGAGAGCCGCGCCCTTCCCCGCGTCAATGCCGTCGAACTTGCCGGCCAAGACACGATGAAGCTCTTCGTCTTCGGCACGCCGGGCGGCGCGCAGGTCAATCTGGTGGCGCTGCTCGATAATCTCGGCAAGGGCGCATCGGGTGCAGCCGTGCAGAACATGGATCTGATGCTCGGCGCTTAAATCGCCCGACACAGGTGACGCTTCACCAACCCGGCCCGTCCTCCGCAAAGGATCGACAAGGCCGGGTTTTCTTATATCGGCAGCAGCCCATTCGCGATTTCAAGCGCACAAATCCGCTCGGCCTTATTTCCGCCTTCTCACTAAATTAGCTGGCGCTGCACGGAAATGTGATCGGCCATGAGGCTCCGCGACCAATTGGCGGGCGGATTTGCTCTTTAACGGCTTCACTGACCGAACGAACAGGGCGTTCAAAGCTATCCCTTTTTTCAATGAATATCCGAGAATGAACCATCGTAAAGGAATTGGTTACCATAATTCGGCATGCTTCCAGACAGTCGGCAAGTCGGCGGCCGGACGCGGCTTTCGCGTTAGGGCGCGTGTGCGTTTTTGAGCCGGCGTGGTGTCTGTGTAGTTTGGATAACGAGTATCATGGCGTTTGCGACCGAGACCTTCGGTAACTTCAATTCGCGTTCCGGCTACGCCCCGCGATCGAAAAAATCCTTCCGAATCCGTCCCGGTACCTTGGCAACCGGCGCTGCCGTAGCGGCTTTCGCCTGGATTGCCGCGACGCTCATGACAACGCAATCGATGGTGCTGTCGCTTCCCGGCGCGGCTTCGTCCGACAATTTCCTTGCGCCGCGCGCCTCGGCCTTCATTGTACCGCAGAACCATGTGATGCGTCCCACCCATATCGCCGCGCAGACGACATCGCTGCATGGGCAGAGCCGTTTCGGCGGCATGGCTGACGCAGAAGTTCAAGCGAAAGCCGCCGGCACGGACGCGGTTCGCTTGCAACTGGCGAATGCCCTGGCGCAGCAGGCCTCCGAGATCAAGCAGGCACAAAACGCGGCGGCAAGCATCAAAAGCGGCCGTATCGAAGTAGCCGCTGCTCCGCCGGAAACGATCGACCGTCTGCGTAAAGTAATCGCCGTAACCTTCGCTATCGCTGTGCAGCAGCTGAACCAGGTGAAATATGCCGCGGCCCTGATACCCGCTGCAAGCCCCGTAAACCCGACCGCGCAGCCGGCTGCCATTGCCGCGGCAGCACCCGCGGTGAGCCTGCCTGCCGTTGCCGAAGCGAAGCCATTGCCCGCCAAGGATGCCGACATTGCCGTGGCCGAGGCCGTGCTCAACGTCATCCCCGTGGCCCGCCCTGTCCGCGAAACGCCGGTAGAGCGCGCCGGCGCCACCGCCGCTATCGCCAAGGCAACGGGCAACGAGACTGCGGCTCAGCCGTCATCGCGCTTGATGGCCTATGCGGATCCGGACGACAGTTCCGTGCGCAAGACGAAGCCCTTCATCAATCCCTTCGCTGCCATCAGCCCCGGCGCAGGCACTGCGATCTACGATATCGAGGCGAAGACCGTCTATCTGCCGAGCGGCGAGCGCCTCGAGGCCCATTCCGGCCTCGGTCTGATGCGTGACAATCCCCGCTATGTCGACCGCAAGAATACCGGCCCGACGCCGCCCGAAACTTATAACCTGACCTATAGGGAAAGCCTGTTTCACGGTGTGCAGGCGCTGCGCCTGACACCTGCAAACGGCGCCCGCATCTACGGCCGCGACGGCTTGCTGGCTCACACCTACATGCTCAGAGGGGGTCGTGCCGAATCGAATGGCTGCGTGGTCTTCAAGGATTACAGCCGCTTTCTGGCCGCCTTCAAGCGTGGCGAAATCAAGCGTCTGAAAGTGGTCCCGCGCGTGTCGTCGACTGCAAGCGTCGCCTCGGCGCGTTAGAGCTTTCCCGCTTTTCTTCGAATCGCGAAAAGCTCTATCTTCTTATTCTCCAACGCATTCCAGACGGAAAACCGCTCCGCACTTTTCCTGGAAATGCTCTAAAAGGATCGCGGCGCGATACGCCTCAGTTTCCCACGACAATCGACGTCTGATGCGGCAGTTCGCCGTAGAAACCCCGCCAGTTGGCAATGGCGAAGCCGAAGACGATCAAGGCGCCTGCCTGATGCGCAAGGGCCAGATCGAGCGGCACATGCAGCAGCAGGGTCGAAATGCCGAGGATCGCCTGGATCAGCACCAGCACGAACACGATGACGGAGCGGCGCGCATGCGTGGTTTGCGGCGCTGCCCGCAGCGAGATGATCATGTTGAAGGCGACGACGATGAACAGCGCATAGGCGCCGAGACGGTGGACGAACTGGACTGTCTTCGGGTTCTCGAAGAAATTGATCCAGCCCGGCGACTGTATGAAGAGGTCTCCAGGTACGACAGCTCCATCCATCAGCGGCCAGGTATTATAGGAGAGGCCGGCATCGAGACCGGCGACCAGCGCGCCGAGATAGATCTGGAACAGCGCCATGAAGGCGATGAGACCGGCAAGCATCGCCGAATAACGCGTCGGCGGCGGTTCGTTCGAATGCGGCGACAAGGCGCGCATGAACCACATGCAGGCGGCGAAGATCAGACAGGCGGTGACGAGATGGGTGGCCAGGCGATATTGGCTGACATCGGTGCGCGCTTCCAGGCCTGAAGAGACCATCCACCAGCCGATCGCCCCCTGAAGACCGCCAAGCACGAAAATGCCGGCCAGCGGCAACCAGAGCTTCCGTTCGACACGGCCGGTCAGAACGAAGAACAGCAACGGCACGCCAAAGATGATGCCGATGGTGCGCGCCAGCAGACGATGCGCCCACTCCCACCAGAAAATGGTCTTGAACTCGTCGACCGTCATGTCCTTGTTCAGGATCTGGAATTGCGGGATGCGTTTGTAGAGGGTGAACTCCTCTTCCCATTCCTGCGCATTCAGCGGCGGGATGACGCCGTGGATCGGCTGCCATTGCGTGATCGAAAGGCCTGAATTGGTAAGGCGCGTCGCCCCGCCCACCAGCACGAGGCCGAACAGAACCAGAAGCACGCAGGCAAGCCAGATGCGGATGGCGCGGCGATTGCGGTCCTGACGGGCCACTTCCTTCAAAATCGCCTGTTCGGTCGTAAAATTAGTGGCGGCCATGGCTTCTCCCTTCGATCAGGCTGTTGATTTGCCCGATAGGGGCGTGCAAAACAAGTCCCGGGAGTTTGCGGCATGCCGTCGCGGCATGTCGTCGTCAAGAGGAGAAAATCCCGTGCCGCTTCGCCTGCGCAAATTCATAGGCATGATCCTGCTCGTGCTGTTGGTTGCAATCTATGCGATCGTTGCCATGATCGTTGCAGTGCGAACGCTTGCGGATCAACCCGGCTGGGTTCATTTCCTGTATTTCTTTTTCAGCGGCATCATCTGGGTATTGCCGGCAATGGGCATCATCAAGTGGATGGCCGGCCCACGTCCGCAATGAGGCTCGCCTGGCCGTGATTTACACAAGGCTAACCCTGATCCGCGCCTTCCAGCGCGTGACTGTCTCATCTTAAGCCAAAAATAAGCCGTTGCCTGCCAGACTGCCTTCGAATGCCGCCGGAGCGGAGAAGATCGGATGCAGACCCAAATGCGAGATATCGCCGGCATGCCGCCCGCCGAGACAGCGGACGGGCGCACGGCATCCAATCGGATGGAGCCGGTCAGAGCCGATCGTCTTCGGATCGACATCGTCGACAGCATGGCACCGCTGGAAGCGGAATGGCGCATGCTAGAGCAGGACGATCTCGCCTCGCTGCACCAGAGCTATGATTGGTGTGCGGCCTGGGCCGAAAGCTTTCGGCATCCTCTCGCCATCGTTCGAGGTTCCATCGGAGGTCGCCTCGCTTTCATTCTACCGCTGGAAATCATTCGCAGCCGTGGAATAAGGCGCGCAGAATTCATCGGGAGCCGACACAGCAACATCAACACCGGCCTGTTTTCGGCCGAGTTTCTCGCGGATGGGAAATTGACCTCCGCCCAGGCGGCAGCCATCGCGGCCGCTTTGCGCGGCAGGGCGGATCTCGCCATCCTACGCAACGTACCTTTCGAATGGCGTGGCCGCGCCAGCCCGCTGGCCTCCCTCCCCGCCGTCGAAAACCAGAACCATGCCTTCCAGATGCCTTTTCTTGGCAGTTTCGAAGCAAGCCTGAAGCAGGTGAACGCCAAGCGGCGGCGCAAGAAGTTCAAGCATCAAAGCAGAATTCTCGACGCCAAGGGCGGCTACGAATACGTGATTGGCGACCCCGATGAGCAGGATGCTCTCCTGGGCCTGTTCTTCCGCCAGAAGGCGATCCGTTTCCGTGAGGCCGGTCTGCCCGACGTCTTCGACGATGCTCCGACCAAAAACGCGCTGCACGCGCTGCTGCACCGGCGCGGAAACAACACGGCCGACGCGACGTTGCAGATGCACGCGCTACGCCTCAAGGGCGAGCATGACGGGCACATCCCGGCGGTCGCAGCCCTTTCCCGAAAGGGAGATCACGTCATCTGCCAGTTCGCCTCCATCGACGAGACGCTGGTTGCCGAGGCGAGCCCCGGCGAATTGCTGTTCTGGCTGATGATCGAGCGACTGCATCGCGAAGGCGCCGCCCTCTTCGATTTTGGCATCGGCGACCAGATCTACAAGCGCTCCTGGTGCCCGATGGAAACAGTGCAGCATGATCTGTTCCTGCCGATCTCGGGCATCGGCCATCTCGCCGCAGCGGCACACCGGAGCATGACGCGCACGAAAGCGGCGATCAAGTCCAATCGAAAGCTCTATGCCTCCATCCAGCGAATACGGGCACGCCGCAGTGCCGACGCGCCGCCGGCAGGCGATGCCGACGGGGACTGATCAGGCGGCGTCGCGGCGCGTATCGGGATCATGTTCCTCGCGCCATCCGGACATCAGGATGATGTGTTCGTAGCCCGCTTTCTGGAACTCCGCCATCGCGGCAATGAACTGGCCCTCTTCGGGCTCCGGCATGGAAAGTATGATTTCCGTGTCCTTGCTGCGCGTCAGCCGCGCGACGCCGGAAACTTCGGCCGCGCCGCATTCCACCAGAACGATATCATAGGCCGAACCGAGCGCATCCAAGATCAGCGAAAGGCGGTCGGCGCCGCGCATGGCGCGGGCAAGATCGCTCATGCCTTGCGGGACGAGATGGGCGTCCGACAGCCGATCCGGGTGGATCGTGTCGCCAAAGGCGGCTTCGCCACAAAGCAGATCCGTCACGCCGGCAAGCTCTCCATGTTCGGCCATCAGCCTGGAGGGGCATCCCGAACCGGTCATGTCGACCAGCACGACGCGGCTTCCCGCATCGGCGATGGTCCGCGCCAGCATCACCGTCGCGGTGGATCCGTCGTCACCGGTCGGTGATATCGCGATTGCCAATCGCGATCCGTTGTCGATCAAATAATCGGCGACGGATTGGATGGAGAAATCCTCTTCCTCCTCCACCGCATGACCTTCGCTCTGCGGTTCATCTGTCCCACCGATGGCGGGATCCGCGGCCTGGATAGGTGTTTCCTCCATCGGAACCGAAAGCAGGCTCGCGTGCATCGCGCCGCGGCTTGCCCTGACAGCGGCGAGAGCCGGCATCATGTCGGTATTGATTGTGGCATCGGCTGGGTTGTCGGCCTGGGTCTGCCCAGGCTCTCCGGCCGAGGCTGCCGCTTCCCTGCGCGCAGGACCGATGGGCCGCAATGCCCGGCCGCTGAACAACTCAGCGAGCATGATGACGATGGCAGTCAGGATAAAAGTCGCCAAGGTCGCAACGATGACGATGGGACCGACCTTCGGAAAAGACGGATCGGCCGGCTCGACAGCGGTGGAGACTACGCGGGCATCGGCAGGGCTCGAATTCTTGTCGGCGCGCGACGTGGCCTCGCGATAGCGTGCGAGATAGGTTTCGAGCAATTGCCGCTCGGCCGTCGCCTCGCGTTCCAGCGCATTGAGGCCGACCTCGTCCTCCCCTGCCCGCGCGCTGGCGGCCTTCAGCGTGTTCGATTGCGCCAATAGCTGCTGTTCGCGCAGCTGCGCCACCTTTGCCTCGTTCTCAATGCTGGCCAGAATTTTCTGGGTCTCGCGATTGATCTGCTGCCGGATATCGGCAAGCTGCGCGCGCAGGCTCTTCAGACGAGGATGACCATCCATCAGTGTCGTGGACAAATCCGAGATTTGCGATTCCAGGCCGGATTCCGTCGCCTTCAGCCGCTGGATGCTCAGCGACCCGGAGACATCGGCGAGCGTGTCGGTGGAACGGCCGCTGGACAATGCACTGCGCACGGCTTGCGCCCGCGCCTCGGCATTGGCGCGGTCGCCGCGCACCTGAGCGAGCTGAGTGGAAATATCCGCAAGCTGCTGCGTGGCGAAATTGCTGTTCTGGCTGGTCTGAAGAAGGCCATTGGCGGAGCGATAATCCGCGACCTTCTTTTCGGCCTCGCTAACCTTCTCGCGCAGCTTGGCGATCTCAGGCTCCAACCAGCGTGTCGCCTCGCTGTTGGAATCGAGTTTGGCACCGCTCTGCATCGACAGATAGACCTGCGCCATCGCATTGGGAACGCTGGCCGCAAGATCCGGATCGCGGGAGGTGAAGCTTATGCCGATGACGCGCGAACTGTTGATCTGGTAAACCTGCAGGCGGCTGTTGAAGGCATCCAGCATCCGCTCTTCCGGTGCCTTGTCGGCAGCAGCGCGCTTCAGGTGCAATTTAACCAGGATATCGGAGAGCGCGGAGCCATTGTTGCCGGCGGCGAATTCAGTGCGATCGTAGAGCTTGAGATTGGTAATGACCTGCTTGACCAGATCCGCCGACTGCAGGATCTGCACCTGGCTGGCAATGTTGAGCTCGTCCAGCAAGGGCGCCGAACTGGAGTCGTTGTTGGCCGTCGTCGTCGCAAATGCCGGCGCGCGCTGCTCTATCAGAATACGCGCCTCGCTGCGATATTCCGGTGACACGAACTTCGCGAAGACGAAGGCCAGACAGGCCCCTGCCAGCGTGATGGCAATGACGCGCAACCGCCGCTGCCATACGGCGCGGAAGAGCTGCGCGAGATCGATGTCCACATCCTGCTGGGTGTTGTTGACACCGGACATATACAAGAACTCCGTAATAGAAAGTCGGAATTAATCGTAAACGACTATGGTAACCCAAGGGTTAATAGTATTTCTCGAGCGTTATTTTGAGATCCACTAATTTCTGCCGGAATTTCCTTCGCTCTTTACCGGCCGTTAACCCTAACGGATTGATAACGACGACAGTGTTTTCCCTTTCCTATGAGCGCGAAATGCCCTTCGCAAAGCCAAAGATATTCCTGGCACTTGGCGTGGCAGCCGTGAGCGCCGCGCTTACCGGCTGCAATACCTATCAGCCTGCGCCGAAAGCCTTCAATGAGGCTACTATCCAGCCCTATGCGCTCGACAGCGGCGACCGGCTGCGCGTGACGGTGTTCGACCAGCCGGGATTGACCAATACCTATACGATCGACCAGGCCGGCTACATCGCCTTCCCGCTGATCGGCCAGGTGCCTGCCCGCGGCAGGACATTGCAGCAACTTTCCGGCCAGATCGCGCAGAAGCTCCGCCAGGGCTATATACGCGACCCCGACGTGACCATCGATATCGACCGCTATCGCTCAGTCTATATTATGGGCGAGGTCGGTCAGCCCGGCCAATATTCCTACGTGCCCGGCATGACGATCCAAAACGCCATTGCGGTTGCCGGCGGCTTCACGAGCAGGGCCAACCAATCCAATGCCGATGTCACCCGCAAGATCAACGGTCATGTCATGACGGGACGGGTCGGCATTTCGGATCCGGTGCTGGCAGGCGACACGATCTATGTCAGAGAGCGGTTGTTCTAACCGCACCGCTCATGGCCAGACCACTCCGAATACTCCATTGCTTCAGATCGCCGGTCGGCGGGATTTTCCGCCATGTCCGCGACCTGGTGGAAGAGCAGAGCAAGGCGGGACATCAGGTCGGCATCCTTTGCGACAGCCTCACCGGGGGCGAACATGAGGATCGCCTGTTCAGCGATATCGCGCCCTTTCTGGCGCTTGGCGTGATCCGGCTGCCGATCCGACGGCAGATCAGCCTTTCGGATACAGCGACGCTTTGGAGCAGTTACAAGGAAATCAGAAGTTTGCGGCCGGACGTGCTGCATGGGCACGGCGCCAAGGGCGGCCTGCTTGCGCGCGTTCTCGGCTCGATCCTGCGGGTCAACAGGTATCGCGTAGCCCGCCTCTATACCGCGCATGGCGGCAGCCTCCACTTTCCCCGCGCCTCGCTGCAGGGCATGCTGGTGCATAGCATGGAGCGCATGCTGGAGTTCCTGACCGACGGGCTGATCTTCATCTGCGATTTCGAACGGCGCACCTACGAGAGGAAGATCGGCAAACCACGGACCCGCTCCGTCATGATCTACAACGGCATCAGCGACCGGGATTTCCGCGTTGTGCCGACACGATCGGACTCGGTGCATTTCGTCTACATCGGCATGCTGCGGGACCTCAAAGGTCCCGATCTGTTCGTGGACGCCTTTGCGAGGACCGAGCGGCGGATCGGCAGGCCGCTTTCGGCATTGATGATCGGCGACGGGCCGGACAGGGAAAAGTACCAGAAGATGATGACCGAGCGCGGCCTTGGCCACCGCATAGGCATGCTTCCGGCCATGCGTGTCCAGGAGGCCTTTACGGTGTCGCAGAACGTCATCGTTCCCTCCCGCGCCGAAGCCATGCCCTATATCGTCCTGGAAGCGCTTGCCGCCGGAAAGACCGTCATTGCCTCGCGCGTCGGCGGCATTCCGGAAGCGCTCGGCGAAAACAGCCCGGCGCTCGCCAAGCCGGAGGACGCAGACGACTTGTCGCGCGTGATGGCTGAGGCGATAAGCGAGCCGGAGTTCGGCCACCGCAACATGCCTCATATCGAAACAATCCGCTTAAACTTTTCTGCCTCGGCCATGGCTCGAGATACTCTGCGTCTGTATCAAAATATACTTGGCATGGACGGCGACGTTTAGAATACAAGCAAGTGTTGTAAGTGTTTCTTAGCTGATATCTGATAGCCATTTTCCGGTAACGACCGGATAAATTGCCATGAACACCAGTGAGAAGTCCGAGCAATTTAACTTGGACAATATTCGCAAGCAGGTTTCGGAAATCCGCACCCGCGATGCCGAAGAGCCGCGCAGCGACCAACCGGGCAGCTTGAATGCCTATGCCCGGCAAATCGCCGAACAGTTTCGCGAAACCAATCAGTCTCCGGCGATCATCGTGGGGCAGTATCGGCTGTTCGAGTTCCTGTCATTGCTTGCGCTCGGGCTTGCAACCCTATTTTTCGGAACGGCGCCGGACGATCATCCGTTCGTGTCGAAGGCTGCGGTAACCATCGCGCTCAGTGGTCTTGCCATCGTGTTTCAGCAGATCGCCGATGCCTATCAGATACCGATATTGCGCACGCCGCATCACTTCCTGCACCGGATTCTCGGAGCGTGGGCTGGCGCATTTGCGGTCATGGCCATCGCGCTTATCCCGTTCGACATCAACAACATCTATTCGCTCCATCTTCTCGGCGTGTGGCTCGCGGTGGGTGCTGGGTTCCTGCTCGTCGCCCGGCTGCTTTTCGCCTATGGCATTCGCAACTGGGCCCGCAACGGCATCATGGAAAGGCGCGCCGTGATCATCGGCGGCGGCGAACCGGCCAAGGAACTCATCCGCGCCCTGGAACACCAGCCCGACAACGACATCCGCATCTGCGGCATCTTCGATGATCGCGGCGAAAAGCGCTCGCCCGTCATGGTCGCCGGCTATCCCAAGCTGGGGACGGTGATGGAACTCGTCGAATTCGCCCGGCTCGTGCGTGTCGACATGCTGATCATAGCGCTTCCGATCAGCGCCGAAGAGCGCATCCTGCAGCTGCTCAAGATGCTGTGGGTGCTTCCCGTCGACATTCGCTTGGCGGCACATGCCAACAAGCTGCGGTTCCGTCCACGCGCCTATTCGCATGTCGGCGCCGTGCCGATGCTCGATATCTTCAACAAGCCGATCCGGGATTGGGACGGCGTTGCCAAGCGCATCTTCGACATTTTCTTCAGCCTCGTGGCACTCGCCCTACTCTGGCCAGTGATGCTGGGGGCAGCGATCGCCGTGAAGGTGACCTCGAAGGGGCCGGTCTTCTTCATGCAGAAGCGCCATGGCTTCAACAACGAGATCATCAAGGTCTTCAAGTTCCGCTCCATGTATACGCATATGAGCGATCCTACGGCGCGCAACGCCGTGACGAAGAACGATCCACGCGTCACTCCCGTCGGACGCTTCATCCGCAAGACGTCGATCGACGAGCTGCCGCAGCTTTTCAACGTGCTGCTCGGCAATCTCTCTCTGGTCGGTCCACGGCCGCATGCCGTGCTTGCCGCCAGCCATAACCGCACCTACGCGGATGTCGTCGAAGGCTATTTCGCACGCCATCGCGTCAAGCCCGGCGTGACCGGCTGGGCGCAGATCAACGGCTGGCGCGGCGAGATCGACAGCGACGACAAGATCAAGTTCCGCACGGCCTACGATCTCTACTATATCGAGAACTGGTCGCTGCTGTTCGACCTGAAGATCCTGTTCCTGACGCCGTTCCGTCTGCTCAATACGGAAAACGCCTATTGAGCGCGATCGACCTCCCATCGTCCGGCGTCGCCCAGCCGCAGCTTGCCGCAATGCGGCTGGTCGGCACTGCGAGCGTCGCCGTCGGCGTGCTTCTCTCCGGCTTCGTGATCGCGGAGCCGGCGCCCTATGAGCTGTGGCTCGCCTTTCTCATCGGCATATGGTTCATCCTCGGGCTGAAGATATCGCGGAGCATCGCGCCGCTTCTGGCGCTGTTCCTGGCATTCAATGTCGGCGGCATGCTCTCGATCACGCAGATGCATGATCTTACCGCCGGCAACCATCTGGACGGTCCGATCTATATCGCCGTATCCACCTTTCTGGCGCTGAGCTCCGTCTTCTATGCGGCCATTACCGAAGATAGCGAAAGACGGCTGAAGCTGATCTTCAATACCTGGGTGGTGGCGGCGCTGATCACCGCGAGCCTCGGCATTCTCGGCTATTTCCATGCCATGCCGGGTTTCGACATCTTCACCCGCTACGACCGCGCCATGGGCGCCTTTCAGGACCCGAACGTCTTTGGTCCCTACCTGGTGACACCGAGCATCTACCTCATGCACGGCCTCCTGATCGGCGACCTGAAGAAGGCTCCGATCAAGGGCGTCTGCCTCTTCGTCCTGGCCTTCGGCATCTTTCTCTCCTTCTCCCGCGCGGCCTGGGCGCTGTTCGCATTCGCCTCGTTGATGCTGATCTTCTGCATGCTGCTGAAACATCGCAGCAATAGGTTCCGCTTACGCATCCTGGTCATGTCGCTGACGGCGATCATCCTGATGGTCGTCCTGCTTGTCATCGCGCTGCAGTTTCCGCAGGTCAGCGACCTGTTTTCCACGCGCACGCAGCTCGTGCAGAGCTATGACGGCGGACATCTCGGCCGCTTCGAACGCCACAGCATCGGCTTCATGATGTCGATGGAACGGCCGCTCGGCATAGGGCCCCTGGTCTTCGGCCAGATCTTTCGCGAAGACGAGCACAATACCTGGCTCAAGACGCTGACCACCTACGGCTGGCTCGGCTTTATTTGCTGGATCAGCATGATCTGCTGGACCATCTACATCGGCTTCCGCAATCTCCTGAGGGAACGCCCCTGGCAGCCCTTCGTGATGATCGCCTGGATCGTCATTCTCGGCCATGTCGGCATCGGCAATGTCATCGATACCGACCATTGGCGTCATCTTTACATGTTGATCGGCATCGTCTGGGGCTGCGGCGCTCTCGAGCAAAAGTATCAGCGTGGCTTGGGCAGAAGGGAAGCAGCGCCTTGAACATCCGTACCAACGTCAAGCGTCTGTCACTGCTGCAGGTTCTCGAACCAAGCGGCGGCGGCTCCGGGCGGCATTTTCTCGATCTGTGCCGGGCGATGCAGCATCGCGGCCATTCGGTGACCGCCATCTATTCGCCGGTGCGCGCCGAAACCGCCTTTGTGACGGAGTTGGAGAACATCGGCCTGGACCATGTCATTCCGCTCGACATGCGGCGCGCACCAGGTCCTTGGGATCTCTCGGCCTGGTGGCAGCTTCGCAGGATTGCGGCAGCATATGGGCCTTTCGATCTGATCCACGGCCATAGCTCGAAAGCCGGCGCGCTGACGCGCCTGCGGCTGCCGCGACGGCATGCGCCGGTCCTTTACACGCCGCATGCCTTCCGCACCATGGACCCGACGCTCGGCGCCAAGGGACGGTTGATCTATGGCGGCATCGAGCGCTTTCTCGGCACCTGGCTGACGGATCGCCTGGTCTGCGTTTCGCAGGACGAATATAATCATGCCGTCTCGCTCGGCATTCCCGAAGCGCGCCTAAGTGTCGTCGTCAACGGTGTCAACGCGCCGCCTCTCAGCCAGCGCGCGGCCATCCGCAAGAAGTACGGCATCCCGCAGGGCGCCCTTCTCTTCGGCTTCGTCGGCCGGATGACCCGCCAGAAGGCACCGGAGCGCCTTGTGGATGCCTTTGCGCGAATAGCCGCAGACATGCCGCAAGCCTATCTGCTGATGATCGGGATCGGCGAACTGGCCGAGAGCGTCAAGGAGAAGATCAAGGTCGCAGGCCTCGAAGACCGCGCGCGGCTCGACGGCAGCGTGCCGGGCGTGACCGCCATCGACGCTTTCGATGCCGTGGTCATGCCGAGCCGCTACGAGGCGATGTCCTACGTGATGCTGGAGGCTGCAGCCGCCGGCAAGCCGCTGCTGCTCGCCGATGTCGGTGGCGCGCGCACGGTGCTGGAACACGGCAAGAACGGCTATATCGTCCCGAACAGCGACGACCCGGAAGCATTGGCAGCCGCGATGGCGCGCCTTGCCGATCCGATGCTGCTTGCAAGCCTGACAGCGGAGGCTCGGCGGCGCAAGGATGGCTATACGCTGAGCGGCATGGCCGACGCGACCGAAAAAATCTATCATGATTTGCTTGGTCGCCCCCTCCCCGCACTATTGGAACTGGAGGGAAATGCCAGGTTGCTGGATACGGTGGAGGGCCGAAGAAAGAGCGCGGCCGCCCTTTAGACTTCCGCGTGATTTTTGTTCGAAACCAGTTCCGCTTTCGGAGCCGATGCGATAGACTTAACCCATGATTACTTCAGCGCAATTACGCGGCGCACGCGCCATGCTCGGACTGACGGTGGAAGCGCTTGCCAACGAAAGCAAGCTTCCGGTTTCGACGATCGAGGCACTGGAAACGGATGGCGCCTCAAGCGATTTCAAGGCACTTTCCGCAGTCCGTTCCATCTTGGAAAATCACGGCGTCGTCTTCCTCGCCGGCGGCAGCGATGGCACTGGCGGTCCTGGCATACGCTTCAAGCATTGGTCTGAGAATGACGGCATCCGGCCCGAAAACCTGAATGCCACCAATGACGACTAGAGTACGGCGCGCTCTAATATCCGCTCCGGCGCTTTAGACGCTGATCTTTCGCAAGCCGTTCATACGGTGTGCTTCAAGCCGACAACTTCCAGCTTTTGACGAGTTCTTCGGGCGCCGACAGTACTGCGGGCAGGATGAAGCGTTCGGTATCGTTGGCCGGCTCCCAGCCCTCGACAGCAGAACCGACGGGCAGGCCATGCCCGAAATCGTGCAGCGTTACGAGCTCCAGGATCATGTTGCCGTAGTCGTCGCGCCATTCGCGCCGCTCGCCGCCTTCGAAGAGACGCAGCCGGCCTTTGGTGCGCGGACGCTCATGCGCAGCCAGCCATTGCGCCACGGACGCCTCCGCATTGGCGAAGGACACGACCTCATCCTCATCGCCATGCCATATGGAGACCGCCGGATAGCGCGCAGCTTCGGGCGAGACTTCGCGAACGAGTTCGCCCCATTTTTCACTTGTCTTGGTCGAGCCCCGCCTCATGACGTCGAGCGCCGACATGGCATCGCGGGCGGCGCCGAAAGGCAGGCCGCCGATGATGGCGCCCGCTGCAAACAGCTCCGGATAGGTTGCCAGCAACGCAGCCGACAGGGCGCCGCCTGCCGAGAGGCCCATGACGAAAATCCTGCCGTCATCGATATCGTGGACCCGACGGCTGAAATCGATCATTTCGCGGATGGAGCCGAGTTCGCCGCGGTCGCGCGTGACCATGCTCGGACGAAACCAGTTGAAACAGAGATTGGGATTGTTCGACATCTTCTGCTCGGCATAGAGCACGGCAAAGCCGTGCGCGCGAGCGAGCGCAGTCCAGCCGCTGGCACGATCGAAATCCTCGGCATTCTGGTGACAGCCGTGCAGGATAACGACGAGCGGCATCGGGCCTTTGACGCCCGGCGGCACATATTCGAACATGCGCAGATCGCCGGGGTTGCGGCCGAACCACAAAACCTCCGTCAGACGCTGCGGCGCAAGCCGCGCGGAAACACGACGGCGTGATGGCTGCGACAGCGGCCGCGTCATTGGAAATTTGAGCTGCGGCAGCTCTACGGAATCGACGAGCAAGCGGCGAAGCCGGCTCGGAACTTTAAAATTCATCATTGACCTTTCCATCCACGCCAACGGCGATCGTTTTTCATCGGCTGCGTCTGGCGCGCACTGTTTCTCTCCAGAATCAGTGACATCAAGAAATCGAATCTCTTTGTGCAACGCAGCAAATATAGGGAGGCGGGGCGGCTTCGAACAGGCACAAAGCATCATTGCTGCTATGTGAAATCAGCCTAAATCGATTAGATCGCTGACCATAAAAAAACGCAGTTGCGTCAGAAATAAGCCCTGGCAAGCGCGAGAAGTTTTGCGTCGTCCTTCACGCCCTGGCGGTAAAGCTGGATGATCAACGCCCCAAGACGCTCAGCTTCCGGACTGCGGGAGTTCATGCCACGATCCTTGCAAACGGTGTCCAACACCTTCTCCAAGCGATCCAGATCGTCTGAAAACAGGGGCAAATCCCGCGGATGAATAGGAGTTTCCAACATTCGTGCATCTCGTCATCTTTCGGGTAGAAGCACGCTGAACCTCGCCGTCACCCGCATCATATCCGACGATGGAACCAGACTATGCGCTTTGCACGCAGGCTTGGCAAGGAAGCATTTTCGGCACTCACGTCCGTCTGATTCGCAGATACAACGGCGATTCCCATCAGGACTACAATTTTAAGTGACCAGATCACCAAGCCTTTATCCGCATTTGCGATAAGCGGGAAAACAGAGGCAAGACGATGAACAGATTTTTGATCCCGACTTTCCTGGGCATGGTGCTTTTCACCGCGACGCAGCCGGCCCTCGCACAGAATTTCCAGAACCTTCCCTGCGCAATCCCCGCCAGCCTCCGGAGGGATATATTTCCGTACAATCCGGAATATCGATCTCCTATCCGGTGACGGACGGCGATAACGAGGAACAGCAGGAGAAGGCCTTGAAATCCTTCTACAAGATCGCGGCGAGCAGCTGCACGACCCTGCTCGAAACCATCGCCGATGCCTGCGAGATCAGCGCCATGTCGAGCAATAGTTCGGTCAACAACCTCGACAACCGCGGCACAAGACTTCCGTCGGCGGACAGGTGACAATGTCGGTGAAACTCAAGCCAGCGGCGGCAGTCGCGAAGTAGCCTCTCCGATCCGAGTGTGCAAATCCGGTCCGAGCCAACGGATCGGTAAGAAATGGCGGCGATAATCCCCTCGCAATCGAGGGATGATACCATGGCGAAAGCGAAACGACGCACGCGGCGCAAACCGCAGTCCAAGGCGGGCAATTCGATGTGGCTATGGGGCATGGTCGGCCTGGCAACCGTCGCCGGCATCTATGCCTATCAGCATCGCAAGGAAATGCCGACGATACTTGCCCATGCCGGTGCAGTCGCCGGCATACCGCATATGGCCCGGGAAGCGCCGGTGCCGGAAGCCAAACCACAAACAAGGACGGCCGCGATGGTTCCCGAGCCGCGCGCCGCGGCATCGGTCCTGCCCGTACCACCCGCCGCCATTCCCGTGGCATTGCCGGTCAGCAGGACACCGATCGAACGGCCCGTCCCCAGCCTGCGCCCCCAGGCCGGTGGCCGTTTCGTGATTTGCGGCCCCGGTTCCGGAACGAATTGCGTGGTCGACGGGAATACCTTCTGGCAGAACGGCGTCAGGATTCAGCTGGCCGATATCGACGTACCGGATGCGGATGCCGCGCGCTGCCCTGGCGAGAGGCAGAAGGCAATGACCGCGAAACTGCGCCTCCAGGCCATTCTCAATGACGGGACCTTCGTGCTTTCCGGCAGCAGCCGCCCCGATGACCGCAATGGCGGCAAGCTGCGTATCGCCATGCGCGCCGGCCGCTCGATCGGCGACCAGATGGTCTCCGAAGGCCTTGCGCGCCGCTGGACCGGCCAAGCGCCGTCCTGGTGCGGTTGATTTTTCTGAAAATTCGATTGGGAGTTCAAGGAGATAAATGGTCGGGGCGACTGGACTCGAACCAGCGACCCCTTGACCCCCAGTCAAGTGCGCTACCGGGCTGCGCTACGCCCCGACCTGCCGAAACGGCTTGTTTCGTTTAGAGTTTCGAGTTTCCCGACGCAAGCGAAAAGTAGCGGCTTGCTCAGAAAAAGTTGCGCGCTCAGCGGCACTCCCGCCTTGGCCCATAGCTCGGCTGATAGGTATTGTCCGAGGCGCGGTAGGAGAGATAGCGGCTGGCGCAGGCGCGGGCATGATCGTCATCATAGTAACCTTGAGCGCGCTGCCCGCTGAATAGCGTGCCGGTGACGAAGGACTTGAAGAGCACGCCGCTGTCCGAATTATCGTCATAATAACTGTCGTTACCATGCAGCCTATGGCCGCTGCCCCACCGGTTGTGGTGATGCCTATGGCCGTGGCCATGATCATGCACCTGGACAATGTCCGACTGGACAGGTGCTGGCACGGATAGGGCCGGCATGGTGATGGCACCCGCCGGCATGGCAACACCGGCTGCCAGCAAAAGGCCAAAGCCCGCGGCAGCTATCGACCTGGCGATCGTAAACATATGCGACTCCTTCGAAATCCGGCGACAGCATCATGCACTTCTGCGTGAAAACCTTGCTGCCGGGCATGCCGTGATTATTTGTATATAGTGACTTGGAGCCACACTCATAGATGCCCCTCCGTCTTTATTGCGTGACGGTTTTCCGGGGATACGAAGCGAGCGGAAAGTTAAGGCCATGAAACCCGTTATAATGCTTATGCTGTGCGCATCGTTGCTTGCAGCCTGCACGACAACCGAACCGCTGCAGCCCATTCCCGGCAGCATCACCTACGGCGGCCAACCGCATATGAAGTTGACGAAATCGCCTCCCGGTTCGCAATTTCAGCATCGCTTCACCAACCAGTGGGGCGAGGATGTCATTGAAACCTATATCATCCAACCCGACCGGAGCCTGAAGCTCGTCAACCGTCAAGTGACGAGCCCGCCATTCTGACAGCCAGAACAGTTCTTTGCTTTACGCAAACCCGGACGGAAAACAGCTGTGCGCTTTTTCTGGAATTGCTGTGGTTGCTCATGAAACGAAAACTCCGCCGGTGTGAGCCGACGGAGGAAGCATGCGAATGGCTGACGACGGCGACGCTTACCAGCAGCGATAGCAACGGCGGTAGTAAGGCCGGCCGTAGTAGCCGCGATGGTGATGATCACTGACGGCAGCGCCGACGAGAACGCCGCCGATGATCCCGGCAGCGGCAAGTCCGGCAGCCTGATTTTCAGCCTGCTGCGCCTGGACGCGGTTTGCCTGATAGGTCGCGCCAACGCAGCGATTGTAACGCTGTGTGCCGGGGCGGAGCCCCTGCGATTGACAGGTCATTTCGGCATTCATCGCAGATTCCTGCGGCGTCTGGCAGCTCGACAGAATGGTGGTAATGGCGACGAGACTCGCGGCCACGGTGGCACGTATGCGCATATTCCCTCCGGCAATTTAAGATATAGTCCCGATGAAGCGAAATACAGCCAACGGTAAGCTTTAGCAAGCAAGAGTCGGGCAAATAGCCACAGATAACAGTCGAAAATGCCTGAAACTACGCGCAAGAATAGTATTTTGCTTAACAACTCAATAGGATAAAGCTGAGAAAGAAGAAGGCCCCGTTAGAGAACAGGGCCTTCCGCATTCAACCCGCCCATATACGCCGGCGGCCGAGATCACTTAATCTCGGATTAGAAATTCCGCTCGAAGCGGAGAATGCCGGCAACCGTGTCGTCCTTGATGAAGTCGTAGTGCATGTAGGTCACTTCAGGCTCGACCAGGAAATTCTTGACCGGATAGATCTTGAGGTTGGTGGTCGCTTCGAAGATCTTGGATTCGGTGTAGGCAAGCTGCAAGTTCCACTTCAGCTTGTCATTGATCGGCACGGCGACACCGCCCCAGAGAGCCCAGTCCCCCCAGCCGCACTTGGCGGCGTTGACAGCGCCGCTCGAGGTCGTGCACGCGGAAATGTCCTGGTTGGTGCCAGCATATTTGTTGAGCTTGTCGCCATCGGTGTTCCAGCCACCCATCAGGAAGGCTTCCACACCGCCGAACTTGGCATCGATGCGAGCCTTGATCGCCCCCTCTTCGACGATCGAGTCATAGCCGCCGACAATCTTGAAGCCCCAGTTGCCGGCCTTGTAGCCAGCGCCAGCGACGACGTCGGGAGCATAATGATTGGACTTGTCGTCCGTCCACCATCCTGCGCCATAAGATGCCTCACCATCGGAGGTGGAGTAGCTGTCCTCCAGCGAGATCACAGCCGTGAAGCCATTGCCTGCGTCGTAGTTGTAGGTCAGCTGGTTGAGTTCGTATGGACCGTCATAGATCGCATCGTCGTTGATGACATCGCCGGCATAACCGGCATAGAGGTTGAACTGCGAGTCGAGCTTGCCAACCGTGAAGCCGGCAAGGCTGATATTGGCAAACAGGAGCTTGGAGGAGGTCGCACCACCATCGTTCCACTCCCAGCGGAAGATGGTGTTGGTCTTCAGCGGACCGTATTCGGTATCGGTTGCGGTATCGACATTAAGTTCCACGCGCTCGTGCCAGAGCGTTCCGACCTTGCTGCGGGGATTGTAAGCATCATACCACTCGCCTTCCGTACGAACCTTTCCGCCAATCTTCAGGCAGGTTTCGGTGCCGGGAATATAGAAATAGCCTGTTCCGTACGCATCGCAGATACGGACATATTCTAGCGGTTCGGGTTCGGCGGCGACAATAGCGTCAGCGGCATGGGCGGCGCTCGCTGCGGCGATAGCAGCGGCGGAGCCAAGAAGAAGGCTCTTGATGTTCATGGTATCTCCATTCGACTATCCATCAGGGATGGAGTCTCCCGGCAGACAACAACGTGCCCCTCCATGGCCTGACTGGCTGTTCCCCTCACACAGGGCGAAGCAAGGAAGCTTCCCCGTCAAACTGGACCTGCGGCACTACCACGGCAAGTTAATAAGGCTTACGAACTAATTTCCGCGACACAGAAGGGTGGCGCGCGTGACAAAATTATCACGCTCATTTGTGCGGCTAATGAAGTTACCATCGTTGTATGACCAGAGACGGTAAGGTCATGACGACACTTGGCTGCCGTTGCGCCTCACTGGAACAAAAAGCATTTCACATGATCAGCAATCCCGGCCGGTTGCTGTCATCGCACCTGATCGAGCAGACGTTTGCATTCCAAAAGATCGTAGAGCGTTTCCTGCAGCAAAGCGCGATCTTCCTTGCCGACGCTGGATTTGCCGATGGAAACATCCGGTACGCCATCGTCGCCGCTCACGAAATTGAAGAAACGGCGGCTGATCGGCGCTTTGGCGCGGCCGACGATCTGATCTTCCTCGGCATTGCCGGAACTGACGCGGGGCTCGACGGTGGCAGGTTCCTGTGCGGCGGCAAGCGCTTCGACGCTGGCAAGATCGCCATGGCCGACCGCAATGACAAACTTGTTGCCGTTGGTCTTCAGAAGCTTCTGAACACCCTTGATCGTATAGCCGTGATCATAGAGCAGATGGCGGATGCCATTCAGCAGGTCGACGTCCTCGGGGCGATAATAGCGCCTGCCGCCACCGCGCTTCATCGGTTTGATCTGCGGAAACCGGGTTTCCCAGAACCGTAGGACATGCTGCGGCAGATCAAGGTCTTCCGCGACTTCGCTGATCGTGCGAAATGCATCCGGGCTCTTGTCCATCATCTTACTCCTACAGGGCGCGAGCGGCGCCATCGGGCCGGATCACGCAAGAGAAGGTATGGGATCCGTACCCTCCTGCGATGCGACTCACCATATTTCAACGGTTTGGCGGCGGAAATTCAAGTCATCTCTTCAGCCGCTGCACAGGCAAACGCCGAACGGCAGGCAACAGCGCATCAAAAAGGCCGCAGAACAAGGCATGCGGCCGATATCGATACGGGATCTCTGGGACGGATCAGGAGGCAGGATTTGCCGGCTTGGTCTTCGCCTTGCGGCTTGCATGCGCTTTCAGGATGCGCGTCTTGAGGACATTCGATGCCTTGAAGGTCATGACCCGCCGCGGCGAGATCGGCACTTCCTCACCGGTCTTTGGATTGCGTCCGATACGCTCATTCTTGTCGCGCACCTGAAACGTCGCGAACGAGGAGAGTTTCACGGTTTCACCACGCACGATGGCGTTGCAAATTTCATCGATCACAGTCTCGACGAGCTCAGCCGACTCCGTTCGGGAGAGACCGACTTTCCGGAATACCGACTCCGCCAAGTCTGCGCGCGTCACTGTCTTGCCCGTCATAGCTCCCCGCCCATATCAATGCGTAATCTTCTTCAAGCCTTGCGAGACTATTGCCCTTGCGCCGCACGGTCAAGCTCTTGTTCGGAACGGCTTTTAGAGATGCGGCGCTACCAACGCAGCAACACCGCTCCCCAGGTGAAGCCGCCGCCCATGGCTTCCAGCATCACCAGATCGCCTTTCTTGATTCGACCGTCACCGGCCGCAACGGCGAGCGCAAGAGGGATCGATGCCGCCGACGTGTTGCCATGAAGGTCGACGGTGACCACAACCTTCTCGGGAGCAATTCCGAGCTTTTTGGCCGAGCCATCGATGATGCGGCGATTGGCCTGATGCGGCACCAGCCAATCCAGATCATCAGGCGTGGTGCCCGTCGCATCGAAAGCGGCCTGGATGACGTCGGTAATCATGCCGACGGCGTGCTTGAACACTTCACGACCCGCCATGTGCAGCACACCGACCGTGCCTGTCGTGGAAGGACCGCCATCGACATAGAGCTTGTCCTTATGCGCGCCATCGGAGCGCAGGCTCGCCGTGAGCACGCCGCGATCGGTCGTGGCGCCGCTCCCCTCGCCTGCCTCCAGGATCAGCGCGCCGGCGCCGTCTCCGAAGAGAACGCAGGTCGTCCGGTCCGTCCAATTGAGGATGCGGGAAAACGTCTCTGCGCCGATGACGAGGACGCGCTTGGCAAGGCCGCCACGAATATAGGCGTCAGCCGTCGTCACCGCATAGACGAAGCCGGTGCAAACGGCCTGTACGTCGAAAGCGAAGCCATGATGCATGCCGAGCCGGTTCTGGATATTCACCGCCGTTGCCGGAAAGGTATTGTCCGGCGTCGAGGTCGCGACGATGATCAGATCGAGATCATCCGGCGTCAAACCGGCATTCGCAAGGGCGGCGCGTGCCGCCTGCTCGCCCAGGGACGCCGTCGTTTCGCCTTCACCGGCGACATGGCGCTGGCGGATGCCCGAGCGCTGGACAATCCAGTCGTCGCTCGTGTCGACGATCTGCTCCATCTCGGCATTGGTCATGACGCGTTTGGGGAGCGCCGCCCCGAAACCGCGGACTATTGAACGGATCATTCTGCGTGTACCCCGTCGCTCATGCCGCTTCCGGCCCGATCGGGGGCAGCCGTTTGGCATGATATTTCTTCAAGTCGTTTTCGATTTTCTGCGTGAGACCGTTCTTGGCCATGTCGTAGCCGACATCGATGGCGGCCGCGAAGGCTTCGGCATTCGCGCCGCCGTGGCTTTTGATGACGATGCCGTTGAGACCCAGGAACACACCGCCATTGACCTTGCTCGGATCGAGCTTTTCCCTCAGCAGGTCGAAAGCGCCCTTGGCAAAGACATAGCCGATACGCGCCAACAGGGTGCGAGACATGGCCGCGCGCAAATAGGCGGCGATCTGCTTTGCCGTGCCTTCCGCCGCCTTTAGAGCGATATTGCCGGAAAAACCTTCCGTGACGACGACGTCGACGGTGCCCTTGCCGATATCGTCACCCTCGACGAAGCCCGAATATTCGAGTGATTCAAGATTGGCTTCGCGGATCAGGCGGCCGGCATCCTTGACGTCTTCCTGGCCTTTGATTTCCTCGACGCCGACATTCAGCAGGCCGACGGTGGGGCGCTCGATCTCAAAGAGCGCGCGCGCCATGGCGCCACCCATCAGGGCGAAATCAAGCAGCTGCTGTGCATCGGCGCCAATGGTGGCGCCCACATCGAGCACGATGCTTTCGCCGCGCAGCGTCGGCCAGATCGCGGCGATCGCCGGACGCTCGATATTGGCCATGGTGCGCAAACAGAACTTTGCCATCGCCATCAGCGCACCGGTGTTGCCGGCGGATACGACGACATCGGCCTCGCCCACCTTCACGGCTTCGATCGAACGCCACATGCTGGAAACGTAACGGCCTCGACGCAAGGCCTGGCTCGGCTTCTCATCCATGCTGATGGCGACATCGCACTCGTGAAGGACGGATTTTTCCCGAAGCTTCGGATATTTGGCGAGGACCGCTTCGCAGCGATCCTTCTGTCCGTACATGATAAAAGTGATATCGGGATGCCTATCCAGCGCCTTGGCCGCGCCGGGAACAACAACCTCTGGGCCAAAGTCGCCACCCATTAGGTCAAGAGAAATTCTGATCACGCGTCCCTAGTCCTTTTTCTCCGCCAGCCTGGCGAATTTGGCGTCAAAATACCGTTTTCTCCCCCGGTTACAACTGAATTGTGCTCAATTGCCAAGGAGATCTATTCCTTTTTCCAGTCTTTCAGAACGGCGAACGGCGAAGGTTTCTTGTCATCTTCGTCCGTGTCTTCAATGTGCGCATCGAACTCGACTCCAGGCTTGCGTGGATAGGGATCGATGGCAAGAGCCGCGAATTCCGCAACCACCGCGCCGGCGTCGATCGTATCGCCCGTAAAGGTCTCCGGAAGGTCCGGACCGTCGGGATCAAGCACCATTTCGCCCGCATCCATGGAGGGCGCACGCGCCAGCTTTGAGTCCTCGGGCACAAAAATATGCTCGAAATCCTCGTCGATCTCGGATTCGACCGGCTCCAGCGTCACCACGCAGGCCTGAACGATTTTCGCCCTGACATTACCCTTGATGCGAACGCCATCGCGCTTCCAGCGCGAGATCTTGAGATCGGCGTCGAGCTTGCCCACCGAAAGCACATCCCAAAGGGCGGCAAGCCCGGCCAGTTCGCGATCATCCGCTTCGATGTGCACGTCCACCGGGTTGGCGGAAATGTGGCCGACCTTCACCGGATAGGAAAATGGCGTTTCGTCGGAATCGTGTCTTTTCATTTTTCTTCTCCTAACCGGGCTGTCGGTCGAGTTTGGGCGGTTGCGGCAGCGTCGCGGATCCCGTGGCGATCTGATCTTCGGTTACCGCCGCCAGATGCGCTTCCGCCGTCAGCATCCAGCCAGCCAACGCGGTCATGGAAGCCGCCGCTTGCTCCCCTTTGGGATAGATGTTGCGCTGTAGCGCCGTGGCAAGCGCCGCGCGATCATTGCCATCCATGGCAGCCGCATAGCTTTCAAGCCGCCCATAGAACATGCCGGCCAGCTTCTTCATGCGTTTCGGCACGCTGTTGTCGCCAATCCCAAGTTCGCGGATCGAATAGTCGATATCTTCGAAAAACGCATCCACAATTTCCTGTGCGAGTTCCTGGCCGCTGGTTGTCGACGACCGCGTGCGGCGGAAAAACAGGATCATCATCACGGACAGCAATTCGAAGCGCCCCATCACCGTATCCGGCACGTCATAGTCGGTATAGAAAACCGGCTGCCGCGCCATGGTTGTCAGGACCTCATACTGCCTGACGACGATGATCTGATTGTGATTTCTTTTGCGGAAGAGCCCAAAAATCATGAGAATCCCGGAATTGGCTCCTTCAGAGCGCGCCGTTTTTGCTTGGCCGTGTTGCATCCACGCAAAAGCTGGTTTACCGAAGCAGGCGCGAATTGCAATGCCGTTTGTGCCCGCTTCGAGGCTCCTGCCCTTACCGTCGTCACGTTGTGCATGATCGGTGATGAAGAGTGCCGAACAACGTCTTTGTGCCTTTTCCAATCGCGGAAAGGCCACAATGATGTGCACAGCAAGGTCATACCGGCCGTCCGGCCATCGGATTGATTCATTAGGGGAGATGAGATGTCGTTGACCAGACGGTATTTCAAGTCTGACATTACTTTCAGCAGCGGTGCCGCCATCGCCCTGGTGATTGCGACCTTGGGACTTTCAGGTTGCAAGACCAGCGAGGTCATGAACAACGGTTACATCTTCGATCCGCAGTCGCTCGCGCTTGCGCCGGTCGGCTCCAGCCGCGAGCAGGTTCTGCTCTCGCTCGGCACGCCGTCGACCACCGCAACCTTCGACGGCGAGGTCTTCTATTATATCTCGCAGAAGCGCACCCGCGCCGTTGCCTTCATGAAGCCGAAGCTGGTCGACCAGAATATTCTGGCGATCTATTTCGACAAGGACGGCGTCGTAAAGCAGGAAGCCAACTATACGCTGAAGGACGGCAAGGTCTTCGACATGATCAGCCGTACGACGCCGACCGGCGGCCGCGACATCACCTTCCTGCAGCAGATCCTGCAGGGCAGCGGCAACGGCGTCAACGGGGCGAGAAACTTCCTCAACAACCTCAACCCGGGCCAATAAGCCGGAAGCTTTTCACAGAAAACCCGCGAGACAGGCATGTCTCGCGGGTTTTCGTTATGAGTTCGGTTTGCTTTCTTTGATCTTCTCCGGGCTTTAACCGGCGAGAATGGCGAGCAGAAGCAGAGCCACGATATTGGTGATCTTGATCGCCGGATTGACGGCCGGGCCTGCCGTGTCCTTGTAGGGATCGCCGACGGTGTCGCCCGTGACCGACGCCTTGTGGGCTTCCGAGCCCTTCATATGGCGCGTGCCGTCCTTGTCGACGAAGCCGTCCTCGAAGCTCTTCTTGGCGTTGTCCCATGCACCGCCGCCCGACGTCATCGAAATGGCGACGAAGAGGCCATTGATGATCACGCCGAGCAACGATGCGCCAAGGGCTGCGAAAGCCGAAGCCTTGGAGCCGGAGAGCAGCAGGACGCCGAAATAGACGACGACCGGCGCCAACACCGGCAGCAGTGACGGGATGATCATTTCCCGAATGGCGGCCTTGGTCAGCAGATCGACGGCGCGGCCGTAATCCGGGCGTTCCGTGCCCTGCATGATGCCCGGTTTCTCGCGGAACTGCCGGCGCACCTCCTCCACGATCGAGCCGGCGGCGCGGCCGACGGCCGTCATGGCGATGCCGCCGAAGAGATAGGGAATGAGGCCACCGAACAGCAGGCCGGCGACGACGTAAGGGTTCGAGAGCTCGAACGAGATCGTGCCCACATTGGCGAAATACGGGAACTTGTCGCCGTGCGCCGCAAAATATTGCAGGTCGTTCGAGTAGGCCGCGAACAGCACCAAGGCGCCGAGACCGGCCGAACCGATGGCATAGCCCTTGGTGACGGCCTTGGTGGTATTGCCGACCGCATCCAGAGCATCGGTGGATTTGCGTACCTCCGGCGGAAGATGCGACATTTCCGCAATGCCGCCGGCATTGTCGGTGACGGGGCCGAAGGCATCGAGTGCGACGATCATGCCGGCGAGGCCGAGCATGGCGGTTACCGCGATCCCGGTGCCGAACAGGCCGCCAAGCTGATAGGTGGCGATGATGCCGCCGACAATGACGATTGCCGGCAGTGCCGTCGATTCCAATGAGACGGCAAGCCCCTGGATGACGTTGGTGCCGTGACCGGTGACCGAAGCCTGGGCGATGGAATTGACCGGCCGCTTGTTCGTGCCGGTATAATATTCAGTGATGACGACGATCAGCGCCGTGACGATCAGGCCGACGATGCCGCAGGTGAAGAGCTTCGCGCCGGTGACTTCGAAGCCACCGACTGTGCCGACCGAGCCCCAGCCGACGGTCAGCGAGGTAGCGATCGCCAGGCCGATGATCGACAGGACGCCGGTGGCGATGAGGCCCTTGTAGAGGGCGCCCATGATGGAACCATTGGCACCGAGCTTCACGAAGAAGGTGCCGATGATCGAGGTGATGATGCAGGTGCCGCAGATCGCCAGCGGATATATCATCGCGGAACCGAGGAGCGGCGACCCGGCGAAGAAGATCGCAGCGAGAACCATGGTGGCGACGACCGAGACTGCATAGGTCTCGAACAGGTCGGCCGCCATGCCGGCGCAATCGCCGACATTGTCGCCGACATTGTCGGCAATGGTGGCGGGGTTGCGCGGATCATCCTCCGGAATACCGGCTTCGACCTTGCCGACGAGGTCGCCGCCGACGTCGGCGCCCTTGGTGAAGATGCCGCCGCCGAGACGGGCGAAAATCGAAATCAGCGACGCGCCGAAGCCGAGCGCCACCAGCGCGTCGATGACATCGCGCGAGCCGGCTTCATGGCCGAGAATGCCGGTCAGGACGTAGAAGTAGATGGAGACGCCAAGCAAGGCGAGGCCCGCGACCAGCATGCCGGTAATGGCGCCCGACTTAAAGGCAATATCAAGGCCAGCCGACAGGCTCTGCGATGAGGCTTGCGCGGTGCGGACATTGGCGCGTACGGAGACATGCATGCCGATGAAGCCTGCGGCGCCTGAGAGGATTGCGCCGATCAGGAAGCCGAAAGCGGCTTCGGACGACAAAAGGAGCCATGCCGCGATGAAGACGATGATCCCGACGATGGCGATGGTTCTATATTGGCGCGCCAGATAGGCTTGCGCTCCTTCACGAATATACCCGGCAATCTCCTGCATGCGGGCGTTGCCCTGATCGGCTGACAGCACCGATCGGGTTGCCCATACGGCGTAGATCACCGAGAGCAGTCCGCATGCGATCACTCCTAAAAGAATCGACATTTCGCTTTTTCCCTCCAAAAAAGCCGGCGGTTCACTCCGCCCCCGGCCGCCTGCAACAACGCTCAGCCCCCTCCTCCAGGGGAAGAGCAATGTGCAGTTGCGAGATTGCTGTCGGGATAACGTCGCGTCAAGACCGCCCGCGGGTAAAATACCCGCAGGAGGTTCAAAAGAATATTCGAAGGTGAATTCAGGCGCGAACGAAGGAAACGAAAGTGGCCTGCGTTACGATTTGCGCGCTCGGCGAACCTTATTTCTTGGCTTCGCCGCGAACCTGCTTGGCGATTCGGTCGAGCACCGCATTGACGAGCTTGGGCTCGTCCTCCTCAAAAAAGGCGTGCGCGATCTCGACATATTCGGTGACGATGACCGGAACAGGCACGTCCTTACGGTCGAGGAGCTCGAATGTGCCGGCGCGCAGGATGGCGCGTACGGTGCTGTCGAGACGTGACAACGCCCAGTCGTCCTGAAGGGCCGACCCGATCAGGGGATCGAGCTTGGTTTGATCGCGCACGACACCCGACACGATGGAACGGAACCAGGAGGCATCAGCCTTCAGATAGGTCTCTCCGTCCAGTTCCTGCCCGAGACGATGGGCCTCGTATTCAGCCACCACCTCCAGAACGCCGGTTCCGCCGATATCCATCTGATAGAGCGCCTGCACCGCCGCAAGGCGCGCAGCGCCTCGCTGGTTGGCGGGCTTTGCCGGTCGCTCGTTATCCTGATTGCTCATGAATTATGCACCCAACTTCTCTTTCAGCGCGATCATGGTCAGCGCCGCACGGGCAGCGAAACCGCCCTTGTCCTTGTCCGAACGGCGCGCACGCGCCCATGCCTGCTCATCGTTCTCGACGGTGAGGATACCATTGCCGATCGCGAGGGATTCGCTGACGGCCAGATCCATCAGCGCTCGCGAGGATTCATTGGCGACGATATCGAAATGATAGGTTTCGCCGCGGATAACCATGCCCAGGGCGACATAGCCGTCATAGACGACGCCGCCATTGTCGCCGCCGTCGAGCGCCATGGCGATCGCAGCCGGGATCTCCAGCGCACCGGGAACGGTGACGATATCATAGGTCGCGCCAGCCTCGTCGAGAGCAGCCTTGGCACCGTCGAGCAGTGCATCGGCCATATCGTCATAGAAGCGGGCTTCGACGATAAGGATATGGGCATTGGAAGAGCTGGTCATACATCACCTGCGGATTGAGAGGGCGCGGCACCTTGTCAGGCCGGGTCAAACCACGGCGGGCCTCGCTTGGCAAGTGTTTTTAATGGCTGGCGCCAATTCCGGCCCTATTTGGAAATCACCGGCGCAACGCGAAAATTGTGGCTTTCGCCAACGCAACCGCTTCGATAATAATTCAAAGCCTGCAAAGGGGAGGTTCATGACAAAGAAATCCGCACCCGCCGTCAATGTCGGCGCGCTCGAGCTGGAGCATTGGCAACAGGGCAGCTTCTTTGCCGGCAGCGACATCTCCTTCGGAGCGTTGCTCGGCCTGAAGAATCTCGGGATCAGCTATAGCGAAGTCCCGCCCGGCAAATCCGGCTGTCCGTTTCACAACCATCATGTCGAGGAGGAACTCTTCGTCATCCTCGACGGCGAAGGCGAATATCGCTTCGGCGAGCAGCGTATCGCAATCAGCAAGGGCGACGTATTGGGCGCCCCCGCCGGCGGCCCGGAAACGGCGCATCAGCTGATCAATACCGGCCCCGGCGTGCTCATCTATCTCGCCATTTCCACCAAGGCACGAACCGAAATCGTCGAATATCCCGATTCCGGCAAGTTCCTGGCGAAGACCAATAATGACGGCAAGGCGACGTTCCGTACGATCGGCCGCGCCGCCGCCGGCAACCTCGACTACTGGGACGGCGAGCCCGGCGCCTCGAACGACTAAGCATCACCAAGGGACAGAGTTCAGCAAAGCTCCATATCTCCATGACCCATATTCCGACACTGACGACCGATCGCCTGCTGCTACGCGGACACAGAGTCGATGATTTCGAAGAATTCCTCGACCTCTGGAAACATGAGGAGATCGTTCGCTTTATCGGCGGCGAAATGCCGACACGTGAACAGGTCTGGGCCCGCCTCCTGCGCTATGCCGGCCTATGGCATCATCTCGGCTTCGGCTTCTTTGCCGTCGAAGAACGCCAAAGCGGCAAGCTGATAGGCGAAGTCGGTTTTCTCGATCTGCACCGTGACATGACGCCGATGACGGAAGGCACGCTGGAGGCCGGCTGGGGCATTACGCCGCCAATGCAGGGCAAGGGCTATGCGACAGAAGCCATGAACGCAGCGATAGCCTGGGCGGACAGCCAGTTCGCAGACCGGCGCATGACCTGCATCGTGGACCTGGAGAACGTACCGTCGCTGCGGGTTGCCGAAAAGATCGGTTTCCGGCGCATCGGCGAAGTCACGTTCAAGGACAGATGCAATGCCATATTCGAGCGTTAGGTGGCGTTGCGGGTGATTGTCATGCCGGTTTCGGGGGATAGGTTTTCGGTCAGACCTTACGGACCGGATGATGCCCAAGCCACGATCGACATTTTCCTGAGCGCCATTCGCAAGGTCGCGTCGAAGGACTACAGCCCGGCTGAGATCGCCGCCTGGGCGAAGGTCGACGATGCCGAGATCTGGGCGCAATATCGCGCCAGCCGGCCGACCTGGCTTGCGTTGGATGGCTCCACGCCCATCGGCTTTACCGATCTGAAATCGGATGGTTGCCTCGACATGATGTTCGTTTCGCCCGATTATCAGGGAAAGGGCGTGGCCAGCCTACTGCTTGCAACGGTCGAAAGAGCTGCGCGCAAACAGGGCCTTCAACAGATTTTCACCGAAGCGAGCTTGACCGCCCGCCCCTTCTTCGAACGCAAGGGTTTCGTCGTCGTGGCCGCGCAGCGGGTCGAAAAGCGCGGCCAGACATTGTCGAACTTCCTGATGGAAAAAGCGCTCGCATAAGCTGGCGAGGCGCCGATCGACGCTTCCCCACAGCAAGCCTATGAAATCTAAGCTTCGCTGACGACCGGGAATTCCGCCAGCCGGGCGGCGTAGCGGGCCATGGTGTCGACTTCGAAATTGACGAAGTCACCGGCCTTGCGCTCGCCCCAGGTCGTGACCTCAAGCGAATGGCGGATCAGGAGCACATCGAAATCAGTCCCATCGACGGCATTGACGGTCAGCGAGGTGCCATCGAGCGCGACCGAACCTTTGGGCGCCACGAATCTTGCGAGATGTTCCGGCGCGCGCACGCGAAAGCGGGTCGCATCACCTTCGGCCGTGACCGAGAGGATTTCCGCCTTGCCGTCGATATGGCCTGATACGATGTGGCCGCCGAGTTCATCTCCGATCTTGAGGGAGCGTTCGAGGTTGACCCTGGAACCGGTCTCCCACGTGCCGATCGTCGTCAGGCGCAGGGCTTCTTCCCATGCCTCGACCTCGAACCAGCGTCCGTTGCTGCCCTCTTCCGGCAGGCCGGTGACCGTCAGGCAGACGCCGGCATGCGAGATAGACGCGCCCATATCGATCGTCGCCGGATCGTAATTGGTGGCAACGCGCAGCTTGATGCCCTCCTTCAAGGGAGAAATGGATTCGACCGTGCCGACATCGGTGACAATTCCGGTAAACATCAAAAACCTCTTTCAAATTCGTCGCAGCGGTCATCGCCGAAGCGGCTTTCGCCGATATGCATGAAACTTGCCGGGATATTGGATTTGACGACGGGCGATTCAATACCACCCTCGCCGATATCGGAAGGCCCTTGGAAGAGCAGGATGCGGTCGACCAGGTCAGCGGCGAGGAAACGCCGCGCCGTATTGGCGCCGCCTTCCACCAGCAGGGAAGAGATGCCACGCGTGCCCAAGGCTTCCAGCAACTCTCCCGGTTCGCTCAAATTCGACTGCAACACTTCGACGCCGGCGGCATCGAGGGCTGCGCGGCGAGCCAAAAAGGCACTGTCGGTATTGTCGTCGAAGGACGGCGGATTGGCGGCAACGGCGATAACCGGATATTGCCGTGCCGTCCTTACCAGCTTGCTGCCAAGCGGCAGCTGAAGATCCTCGTCGATGACGATGCGCAAAGGCGAGCGGTATTCCAGGCCGGGAAGCCGGCAGGTCAATTCCGGATCGTCTGAGATCGCAGTGCCGATGCCGACGAGAATTGCGTCGCTTTCGGCCCGCAGCATCTGCACCTGCGCCCGCGAAATGTCGCCGGTGATGCGCACCTGCCCCTCGCCCGTCTTGCCGATCATGCCATCGGCGGAAATGGCAAGCTTGAGAGTCACATAGGGGCGGTTTCTCGTCTGGCGCATGAGATAGCCGGCAAGAGACCGCCTGCCCTCCGTTTCCAGAATGCCGGCATCGACTTCGATGCCGGCTTCGCGCAGCATGTTGATGCCGCGCCCGGAAACGCGCTGATCGGGATCGGTGACGCTGATGACGACACGCGCCACCCCATAGGCAATCAGCGCCTCGGCGCAGGGCGGCGTCTTGCCATAGTGGGAACAGGGCTCGAGCGACACATAGGCGGTGGCGCCTCGCGCCGCCTCGCCCGCCTCGGCCAGGGCCTGAGGCTCGGCATGCGGGCGACCGCCCAGCGCTGTCACGGCGCTGCCCAAAACGACGCCATCCTTGACGATGACGCAGCCGACGGACGGATTGGTCGAGGTCAGCCCAAGATGCCTGCGCGACAGGCGGATGGCCGCGGCCATGAAACGCTCGTCCTCGGGCCGCGGCGCCATGGTCAGGGATCCAGCGGATCGCGGGCGATCTTCGCGTTGATCTCTTCGATCACGTGCTCGAAATCTTCCGCATGCGAAAAATCGCGATAGACGGAGGCATAGCGCACGAAGGCGACGTCATCGAGGCTCTTCAGCGCCTCCAGCACCTGCAAACCGATCTGCTCGGAGCTGATTTCGGTCTCGCCGGAGCTTTCAAGGCGGCGGACGATGCCGGACACGGCGCGCTCGATCCTGTCCCTGTCGACCGGACGCTTGCGCAGTGCGATCTCGAAGGAGCGCACCAGCTTGTCGCGATCGAACGGCACCTTGCGGCCCGTCTTCTTGATGACCATCAATTCGCGCAGCTGAACGCGCTCGAAGGTGGTGAAGCGGCCGCCGCAATCCGGACAAATGCGCCGACGGCGGATGGACGTATTGTCCTCCGCCGGGCGCGAGTCCTTGACCTGGGTGTCTTCTGAGCCGCAGTAAGGGCAGCGCATGCGCTCTCCTTAGCCCATGTAGCCGTACATCGGGAAGCGGTCGGTGAGCTTGACCACTTTCTCGCGCACGGCAGCCTCGACGGCGGCATTGCCTTCATCGGAATTGGCGACCTTCAGGCCATCGAGCACTTCGATGATCAGATTGCCGATTTCCCGGAACTCGGCTTCCTTGAAGCCGCGCGTCGTGCCGGCCGGCGTGCCGAGGCGGACACCGGAGGTGACAAAAGGCTTTTCGGGGTCGAACGGAATGCCGTTCTTGTTGCAGGTGACATAGGCGCGGCCAAGTGCGGCTTCCGCACGCTTGCCGGTGGCATTCTTCTTGCGTAGGTCGACCAGCATCAGGTGGTTGTCGGTGCCGCCGGAGACGACGTCGACGCCGCCGGAGATCAGCGTTTCGGCAAGCGCCTTGGCGTTCTTGACGATCTGAGCCGCATAGTCCTTGAAATCAGGCTGCAGCGCTTCGCCGAGGGCAACGGCCTTGGCGGCGATGACATGCATCAGCGGGCCACCTTGAAGGCCGGGGAAGACGGCCGAGTTGAACTTCTTGGCCAGATCCTCGTCGTTGGTGAGGATCATGCCGCCGCGCGGGCCGCGAAGCGACTTATGCGTGGTCGTGGTGGCGACATGGCAATGCGGGAACGGCGACGGATGCTGGCCGCCGGCAACGAGACCGGCGATGTGGGCCATGTCGACCATCAGATAGGCACCGACGCTGTCGGCGATCTCGCGGAAGCGCTTCCAGTCCCATATGCGGGAATAGGCGGTGCCGCCGGCGATGATGAGCTTCGGCTTGTGCTCTTCGGCCTTGCGCTGCACTTCGTCCATATCGAGCAGGTTGTCGCCTTCGCGAACGCCGTAGGACACGACGTTGAACCACTTGCCGGACATGTTGACCGGCGAACCATGCGTCAGGTGGCCGCCCGAATTGAGGTCGAGGCCCATGAAGGTGTCGCCCGGCTGCAGGAGCGCGAGGAAGACGGCCTGGTTCATCTGCGAACCGGAATTCGGCTGGACGTTGGCAAAGTTGACGCCGAACAGCTTCTTGGCGCGCTCGATGGCAAGCTCTTCGGCGATATCGACGAACTGGCAGCCGCCATAATAGCGCTTGCCAGGATAACCTTCGGCGTACTTGTTGGTCATGATCGAACCCTGCGCTTCCAGAATGGCGCGCGAGACGATGTTTTCCGAGGCGATCAGTTCGATTTCGTGACGCTGACGACCGAGCTCCTTGCCGATCGCACCAAAGATTTCCGGATCGGTATCGGCAAGCGAGCGATTGAAGAAGGGTTCGGTGGACGCATTGGTCATCGTGAAAGCTCCTGAACGGGCCGGAACGGCAATGCAGACGGTATTAGCGTCAGGGTCGCCGGAGAGCAATACGATCAGCGACATTTGCTGGGCAAACTACGATGAGCGACGCCGGCAAACGAAAAAGCCGCACCCTGCGATGCGGCTTCCATGTCGATGGGGTTCGAACAACGCCGATTATTGAACCGGCTGCTCCATGCCCTCAGTCGTATTGAGCGCCAACTGGGAGTTGCCGTCGAGATTATAGATATCGTCGCGGAACTGGACGATGCCGTCGCGGGCGCTCCAGGCGGAGATGTAGACGAAATAGACCGGCACTTCCGACGCCAAGGTGATCGGCGTGTTGACGCGGCTGGAGATGACCTGCTCGATGTGCTGACGCGGCCAGCCCGGGGTTTCGGCGAGCAGCCAGGTCGCGAGGTCGCGCACGTTCTGAACGCGCACGCAGCCCGAGCTGTCGAAACGCATCAGCTTGTTGAACAGGCCCTGCTCAGGCGTGTCGTGCATGTATTCGTTATTGGGATTATGGAAGTTGATCTTCGTGGACGCCATGGCATTCGTCTTGCCCGGATCCTGACGGAACATCAGGTCCGGCGCCTTGTCCGAATTCCAGTCGATCGTCTCGGGTGCTACTTCCTGGCCCTTGCCGTCGATAAGGCGAATGTTGTTCTTCGTCAGGTAGGTCGGGTCCTTGCGCATCAAGGGCACGATGTCCTTGATGACGATGGAACGCGGCGCCGTCCAGTACGGGTTGAGGATGACCTCGTAGATCTTTGAATTGATGATATGCGTCGGCCGCGATTCCCGACCGACGATCGCCTGGTGGCGCAGCGCGACCTGACCATCCTCGACGGCTTCGACACGTGTCGCCGGGATGTTGACCATGACGTGACGACGGCCGAGATCGGACGGGAACGTCTGGAGACGAACAAGATTGGTGTTCAGCTGCTGCAGGCGGACATTGGCGGGGATGTTCATCGCCTTCAGCGTGAAATCACCCAGGACGCCATCCGCCGGCAGGCCGTGACGGGCCTGGAAACGCTTGACCGCGCCGTCGACATAGGAGTCGAAGGCAGAGGACATACCAGCCTCACGCGGCAGGTCGCCTGTGATCATCAAATGCTGGCGCAGCGACTGTACGGCCGGATCGGTCACACCGAGCTGCAGCGGCTGCTGGCTTGTCGGATTGATCTGCGGCCATCCGCCGTTGGCGGCAATGCTCTGATATTGCGCGATCGCCTGCTGAATATTCGATACGGAATCTGGCCCAAGGATTGGCGCGTTCGACTGGACGGCGGCGGCGGTACGCGCCGCAGCCTTCGCGTCGAATTGGTCGTCCCAATTGCCACGCGAGCGGTCGTTGATCAATGCCTCAAGCGGAGTTGCGTTTTGTGCAAGGGCCGGAGCGGCCAATGCGGCAGCGCCAAGAGTTGCAGCCGACCGCAGGAAAGAGCGGCGCGAAAAGGGTTCCATTCCGTTTTTCTTCGACATGTCCTAACCGTTCAACGCTGCGATCCAAATCATGCGCAGCCAAGAGAGGAAGCAGTAAATAGCGCAAGCTCGCGCCAAGTAACGCCGCTCAGTATCAATCAGCGCCCTTAAAGCACCACCAAAAACTTCGCCACGAACTATCACAATATTGCGAAGCGAAGACCTTTGGGGCGAAAGATCGATTTCGAAAGCGCTGCTTGCCGTCCGTTTCCGCTGTCATAGCAATATGGCCAATTCGTGTCGTCCGGCATGGAACTTGCCTTGCCGCGCGACGCGGAAATAAAAGCCATGTTGCAATTGCTAAAATACCACAGCTGCGCGTGGTTCATAGCGTGTCTTGAACCGGCGTCAATGGCGCATGCATCCTGCAGATTGGATATGACACAAGGCAAGGAGCGGACGTGGCAAAAACCGCACAATTATAGCGCCGCAATGCATTCCAGCCGTACACGCAGGGCAAGCCGGACACGCAGGGAACGTGTCCGGCTTGTATTTACTGGAAGGTCTTATGATTGATCGGTACCGCTACTTACATGCGGTAAGCGATGCTGTCGTTCCAGAAGCGGTCGAGGCGCTGCAGGAGCTTGTTCATCTGGGTGAATTCGTCGGTGCCGATGCCGCCGACCTTGTCGATCGAGCCGATGTGGCGCTCATAGAGCTTGGCAACGGTTTCGGCGATCTCCTGGCCGGTTTCCGTCAGGCTGATGCGGACCGAGCGACGGTCGATGCGCGAGCGCTGATGGTTGATGAAGCCGAGGTCGACCAGCTTCTTGACGTTGTAGGAGACGTTGGAGCCGAGGTAGAAACCGCGCGAGCGCAGTTCACCGGCCGTCAGCTCGGAATTGCCGATATTGAAAAGGAGCAGCGCCTGGACGGCGTTGACGTCGTCGCGACCCTGACGGTCGAACTCGTCCTTGATAACATCAAGCAGGCGGCGGTGCAGACGCTCGACTAGGTGAAGGGATTCCATGTAAAGAGCCCGGATGTCGTCAACCTGCTGATCCCGAGCGTTTGCAACTGCCTGCGGCTTGATTTTCGTGTTCATCATGACTTGGCCTCACTCTGTTTTGTTTGGCGGTGTCGTTTTCTTCCCGCCTTGAGTGAGACCCTATCGAATACACATAAAATTCTACTTAAACTGCAGGCTTAACAGCATCTTACCAGGAAGTGTTGCTGTCTCAGGGTAAATCAACCATTACCTGCTGGCGACGACGCCGGCGTGTCTCCTGCCACAACAGGACGCGGAAAGCGCAATAAATCACCGCGACACAGGCATGCAAGATCATGATCAGCGGATTGGATCCGAATATCTCCGGCCAGACGCCGTACATCAGCCCCTGCCCGCCTGCGGCCAGCACCCACATGACCGGCCCCCAGGAGACGGTGAGCCACAATCCGAGCGCGGCAACGGGAAAGACGACGGCAAGACCGGCACCTGCGACCTTCCACGGCAGGGCCAGCAGATCGAAGCGGGCATGACCGTCCAGCGAATAGCCGACCAGCATCGCCCAGTATTGCAGGCCGAGCCAGAAACAGGCGATCGCGATCAGCCGCAGGAACAGCACGAACAGGATGTCCGTCAGCGTATTCTTGGGTACGGTCGAAGAATCAGGTTCCATGCGCGAACAATACGTAGGAGGCATCGGCCTCGCCAGAATATAATGGCTGCGGCCTTTCGCCTGGTTTTGAATCCTGGGGACAGCGTGATAGGTACGCGGCCTATACAGAGTGCCATAAATAGACGAAGAAGGATGGCGGCATCATGGAGAACAAGACGCATCTCGTTGACGAGATCACCGGGCATCGCCGCATGCGACGCAACCGCAAGGCCGACTGGACGCGTCGCCTGGTGCAGGAGAACCGGCTGACGGTCGACGATCTGATCTGGCCGATCTTCGTGATCCCGGGCACCGGCATCGCCGAGCCGATCCCTGCTATGCCCGGCGTCAACCGCATGACGGTGGACAAGGCCGTGGAAGCGGCCAAGGAAGCGGCCGATCTCGGTATTCCCGCGCTCGCCACATTCCCGAACATCGAAATGGAGCTGCGCGACGAGACCGGCTCCAACAGCCTCGAGAAGAACAATCTTATCAATCTTGCCACTGCCGCCATCAAAAAGGCCGTGCCTGGCATCGGCGTCATAACCGACGTAGCGCTCGACCCCTTCACCAGCCACGGGCATGACGGCATCCTGCGCGGTAACGAGATCGTCAATGACGAGACGGTCGAACAGGTGGCGCGTGCCGCGGTCTACCAAGCGGATGCCGGAGCAGACATCATCGCGCCTTCGGAAATGATGGACGGCCGCATCGGCGCGATCCGCCAGGCGCTCGATGCCGCAGGCCACCAGAGCGTCGGCATCATGAGCTATGCGACGAAATTCAGCTCTGCCTTCTATGGCCCTTACCGCGAGGCGATTTCGACCGGCGGCCTGCTGAAGGGCGATAAAAAGACCTATTACATCGATCCGGCCAACGGCACCGAGGCGGTGCGCGATGCCGCGCTCGATGTCGAGGAAGGCGCCGACATGCTGATGGTCAAGCCCGGCCTGCCCTATCTCGATATCTGCTGGCGGCTGAAGGAGGCGTTCGGTCTTCCGACCTTCGCCTATCAGGTCTCCGGCGAATACGCGATGATCAAGGCAGCCGCCGCCAACGGCTGGATCGACGGCGAGAGAGTGATGCTCGAAACCCTGCTCGCCTTCAAGCGCGCTGGCTGCGACGGTATCCTCACCTATTTCGCCGTGGATGTCGCCAAGCATCTCGCGCGAAAATAGCGCCGTACCATTCGCTTATTGTATTTGCCGGACCTGATACCATATGTTCGGCAAATGTTTCCCCAAGGAGGAAAGCAATGAGCCTGAACCCCAGCCCGCTCTATGCAGCACCGGATGACTGGCGCGCCTATAGTGGCGTGCTGAGCCGGCGCATCTTTGCATTCATCGTCGATTACATCATCGTCGCGCTGCTGTGCATTCCGGCTGCCGTCGTGCTGTTTTTCGTTTCGATCCTGACGCTGGGGCTTGGCTTCATCCTCTACCCCGCCCTCTTCGTCATCGTAGCCGGTTTGTATTTCGGCTGGACGCTCGGCGGCCCCTACCAGGCTTCGCTCGGCATGCGCGCCATGGGCCTTACCATGGTCCGCGTCGACGGACGCCGAATGGATTTCCTGACGGCGATCGTCCATCTGGCACTGTTCTGGATCCTGAACTCCGTCTTGACGCCGCTGATCCTGCTGGTAGGCCTGTTTACCGATCGCAGTCGGCTGGTGCACGACCTGCTGCTCGGCACGGTCATCGCCCGCACGGCCTGAAACACGCACGTCGCGATGTCAA
Organism: Martinezella tropici; assembly: GCF_003287875.1. Taxonomy (GTDB): domain Bacteria; phylum Pseudomonadota; class Alphaproteobacteria; order Rhizobiales; family Rhizobiaceae; genus Rhizobium; species Rhizobium tropici_C. Next base: position 38,245 of record NZ_QMKK01000050.1, on the reverse strand, counting down.
ATAGACGATCCCTCGCGGGGTAAAACCACCCGCGAGGTGGGATCCGAGTGCATCATGAATTAGGAAACTTCGATCTTTAGCGAAGGACGTAGTTGACGTTTTCTAAACTTGAGCCATGCTTGTAAAAAACAGGTGCCGAACGAAAGGGCAATCAACGGCAGATGAACACGCAGTCGACGCCTTCTCCGCAGTTTTATCTGACGGCACCGGCCTCCTGCCCGTACCTGCCGAACGAGATGGAGCGCAAGGTCTTCACGCATCTCGTCGGCCCGCGCGCGGCCGAGATGAACGATATCCTCACCCAGGGCGGCTTCCGGCGCTCGCAGAACATCGCCTATCGGCCTGCCTGCGAGGCCTGCCGCGCCTGCGTGTCGGTCCGCATCCTTGCCCAGGAATTCGAGCCCACCCGCTCGATGCGGCGCATTCTGGCCGCCAATAGCGACGTCATCGCCACCGAATTTCCCGCGCAGCCTTCGAGCGAGCAATATTCGCTCTTCCGCCGCTATCTCGACTATCGGCACCAGCACGGCGGCATGTCCGACATGACGGTGCTCGACTATGCGATCATGGTCGAGGATACGCACGTGAATACGCGCATCATCGAATATCGCCGCCGCGAGGAAGGCTCGGGGCTGGAACAGCGCCCGAAAGGCGAATTGCTGGCGGCGGCTCTCACCGACGTCATGAGCGACGGGCTGTCGATGGTCTATTCCTACTTCAATCCCGACCTCGACGCACGATCGCTCGGCACCTTCATGATCCTCGATCATATCAAGCGGACGAAGGCGCTCGGCTTGCCGCATATTTACCTCGGCTATTGGGTCAAAGGCTCGCGCAAGATGGACTATAAGACGCGCTTTCAGCCCCAGGAGCATCTGACCCCGCGCGGCTGGGAGCGTTTCGATCCCGCCGCCGACGGCGATAAAGATAACCTGCGCTGAATGTTTCCCCGTCTTTCGGATCATCAAAAGGGCCTGCTGCTGGCGACGCTTGGCGGGCTCGCGTTATCGATGGATATACCGCTGATTCGGCTTTCCAGCGGTGAGGTCTGGTCGGTGCTGTCAGCGCGCAGCCTTGCGACCATCGTCGTGGCGCTTGCCGCACTTTTCGTTATCCGCCGTGTTAAGGGGTCGCTGCGGGGCGTGCTGCCAGGCTGGCTCGGACTTCCCGTCGGCTTCTTCTACGGGCTGACGACCATCGCTTTTCTCCTTGCCGTCTATTACACGACGGCGGCGAATGTGGTGTTCATCATCGCGCTGAACCCGATGTTCACCGCGCTTCTCTCCTGGATCTTCCTCAAAGAGCGCCCCGCTCTTTCCACCTTCATGACCATGGCGGTCATGATCCTCGGGGTCGGGCTCATCGTTGGTGACGGTATGGAGGGTGGGCATATGCTTGGCGATGCACTTTCGGTGCTCGCATCGTTTTCCATCGCCTGCGCCATCACCATCAGCCGTGCCTCCGGCCGGGATATGGGCTTCGCTTCCTTGCTGGCCGCCGTCATCCCGGCTGCCGTCGGGCTCTATCACATTGCGCCTTCCGGTTTTTCCATCGAACATCCCGGCTGGATCCTCCTCGACGGCGCCGTGCTGATGCCGCTTTCCTTCTGGTGCCTTGCGACAGGCACGCGTTTTCTCTCCGCGCCGGAAGTAGCCATGTTCTATCTGCTGGAAACGATCCTCGCGCCGATCTGGGTCTGGCTGATCTTTCTTGAGGCGCCGACGAACATGACACTCGCCGGCGGCGCCATCCTGATCCTGGCGCTTGCTGCTCATTCGCTCTGGCAGGCGCGGGTCAAGGCGAGAGCGGCGTTAGCCGCACAGGGCCTTGCGCATTGAAACAACGGCCGCCCGATGTTATAACCAGGTTATTACATTGGAGCTGAACCCATGAACGTTACCATCCGTAAGATCGGCAATTCCGAAGGCGTGATTATTCCGAAGGAAATCCTTCACAGACTCGGCCTGAAGAATGGCGATGCATTGGAAATACGCGAAATAAACGGCAACATCGAGTTGGTTCCGGAGCGCGCCGATCTCGCCGAACAACTGCGGGCTGCGCGGCTTGGCATGCAGAAATATCGTGCCGCTCTGCGTGAACTTGCAAAATGACCGAATACAAATGGCTCTCCCGCGAAGCCATCGAGATCATGCACGAGGAACAACTCGCCGAGCATGGTGGCTTGCCCGGTTTGAAGGATGAAAATGCTTTGGAAGCGGCGTTGGCCCGTCCGCTCCACAAGGCTGCATATGGCGAAAATGACGTATTCGCTCTGGCCGCCGCCTATCTTTATGGCCTGGTGCGGAACCATCCTTTTTCCGACGGGAACAAAAGAACTGGTTACCTGGCGGCGTTCACATTTCTCTACATCAATGGCTATTTGATCGAGGCAGACGATGGAATGATCGTTGCATTCGTACTAGGTGTCGCAGCCGGAGAAATCGATGAAATCGGCGCCACGCACTTCTTCAAAGACTTCTGTATTCCGCTCGCCGGGTGACGGGCTGCCGTATCAGTCACCCCGGCCCTTCGCTAGGGCTCAGGGCGTTCGTCGCTGCAATCGACCCAACGGGCCGATTGCTCGGACCTAGGTCCATCGATTCTCACCCAGAAAACCGGCCACTTCTGGGGAAGCCCTTTGGGACGGCACGGCCGGCGCCGGCGCGGTCGCCCAACCATTCCACCAATTCGTCCTTGTTTTTGGTGAAGGTGCGGCCGGCACTGTCTTCCCAGGTCAGGCCATCGGCAATCGCGAAGCACCTGATATCGGCGACGCCGCCATCCTTGTAGCGCTGCAGGCGCACGCCCTTGCCGCGCGACATTTCCGGCACCTGCGAAAGCGGGAAGATGACCATCTTGCGGTTCTCGCCGACCACGGCAACGTGGTCGCCCGAAACCGGAACCAGAAGCTTCGTTTCGTCGGGATAGGAGACATTCATGATCTGCTTGCCCTTGCGGGTATTGGCGACCAGTTCCGCCTCGGCAACGATGAAGCCGTTGCCCGCCGTCGATGCAATCATCTGCTTGCGCTGCGGATCGTGGACGAAGGCCGTCAGCACGTCCTGATCGTTTTCCATGTCGATCATGATGCGCAGCGGCTCGCCGTGGCCACGGCCGCCGGGCAGCTTGTCGCCACCGAGCGTATAGGCCTTGCCGCCGGTCGTAACGATCAGGATCTTGTCCGTCGTCTGCGCCGGGAAGGCAACCTTCAGTCCGTCGCCCTCCTTGAAAGTCAGCGACGAGGTATCGGAAATATGACCCTTGAGGGCACGGATCCAGCCTTTTTCCGAGACAACGACGGTGATCGGCTCCTTCTCGATCATCGCCTGCTGAATGGCGGCATCGTCGGCCTCCGGCGCCTCGGCAAACTGGGTGCGGCGGCGGCCAATATCGGTCGCCTTGGCGAATTTCTTCTTCACCTCGCCGATTTCCCATGACACCGTCTGCCACTGCTTTTCTTCCGAAGCCAGCAGCGCCTCGATATCGGCCTTCTCCTTCGTGAGGCCGTCGAATTCCTTGCGAATCTCGAACTCTTCCAGCTTGCGCAAGGAGCGCAGCCGCATGTTGAGGATCGCCTCGACCTGATTGTCCGTGAGGCCGAACCGCTCCATCATCACAGGCTTCGGCTCATCCTCCTCGCGGATGATGGCGATGACCTCGTCGATATTGAGATAGGCAACCAGCAAGCCGCCGAGGATTTCGAGGCGCTTTTCGATGGCGGCCAGACGGAAACGCGAACGGCGCAGCAGCACCTCGCGGCGATGGTCCAGCCATTCCCTCAGCACCTCGTTCAGCGCCATGACCCTGGGGATGCGGCCCATGGACAGGACGTTCATGTTGAGAGGGAAACGACTTTCCAGCTCAGTCAGCTTGAACATCGATTCCATTAGGATGGTCGCGTCGACCGTACGGCTCTTCGGCACGAGAACGACACGGATATCCTCGGCGGACTCGTCACGGACATCCTCGAGCAACGGCAGCTTGCGCGCCAGTAGCAGTTCGGCGATCTTTTCGATCAGCCGTGACTTCTGCACCTGGAACGGAATCTCCGTGATAACGATCTGGTAGCCGCCGCGACCGAGATCCTCGATCTCCCATTTGGAGCGGACACGAAAGCCGCCGCGACCGGTCTTGTAGCTTTCGATAATGCTCTGGCGATCATCGATGATGATGCCGCCGGTCGGGAAATCCGGGCCTGGAATATACAGTTCCACCAGCTTCTCGACCGTCGCATCGCGATCCTTGATCAGATGCAGCGCCGCGTCGCAGATCTCGTGGACGTTATGCGGCGGGATTGATGTTGCCATGCCGACGGCAATGCCCGAGGAACCGTTGGCGAGCAGATTGGGGAACGCGCCCGGCAGGACGACCGGCTCGGAATTCGACTCGTCGTAGGTATCGCGGAAATCGACCGCGTCCTGATCGATCCCTTCGAGCAGCAGTTCGGAAACCGCCGTCATCTTGGATTCGGTATAACGCATCGCGGCCGGGCTATCGCCGTCGATATTGCCGAAATTGCCCTGGCCGTTGACCAGCGTGTAGCGCTGCGAGAAATCCTGAGCGAGACGCGCCAGCGCGTCATAGATCGACTGGTCGCCATGCGGGTGATAGTTACCCATCACCTCGCCGACGATCTTCGCGCATTTGCGGAAGGCTGAGTTCGGGCGGAGCCCCATCTCGCTCATCGCATAGACGATGCGGCGATGCACCGGCTTCAACCCGTCGCGGACGTCGGGAAGAGCGCGTTGCGTAATGGTCGACAGAGCATAGGCCAGATAGCGCTCTTCGAGCGCGGCCTTCAGGTCGACCGGAACGATGTTGTCGTCGCCGTCACCGGGCGGCGGTGTCAGATTTTTTCCCATGGTCCTTGACTATCGGAGATGGCGATTCCCGGCAAGAAATCAGCGGAAAGCACCTGTGGATGAAGGCATTTCGGCCATTCTGCGAGATGGCCACCGATGCATTTTTGCTGCACTGGGACGCTATATTCATTGTCATTGGATTTTCAAAGAAAGATCAATATAAGTCGGCGCAGTACACGCGCAATCTGTACACCCCCGCCGATACCACCGGCTCAACGAGGAAACGCCATAATGACTTTCTATCGGACCACGCGGTTGATGCTCTGCAGCGCTGCCATCCTGTCTTTCGCAAGCTCGGCTTTCGCCCTCGACGGCAACGATCTGCTGAAGAAGATCAACGACATCTACGGCCAGCAGGGCGCTTCGATTGCCGCTGGGGGTATCGATATCGACGGCAGCACCGTGACGCTGAAGGCGGCAAGCTTCAAGACGGCCGATATGGGCGAGGCCATCCCGCTTGGCGACATCACCCTGGATGGCGTCGAAGAAAGCAATGGTGGCTACACGATCGACGAAATCGACTTCGCGGATGTCGATTTCAAAAAGGATGGCACAGCCGTTTCCGCCAGCGATCTCAAGCTGAGCGGCGTCGAAATCCCGGCTGATGCCACCAAGGGCGATCTCGGTTCGCTGCTCTATTACAAGAGCGCCCATGCCGGTGAAATCTCCGTCAGCAAAGACGGCGCAGAAGTGTTCTCGATCGAGGGCGCCGACGCAACGATGAACAAGCGAGACGACAAGTCGGGCCTCGACTTCGACGCAAAGATCAACGGCATCAAAGCCGATCTCAGCAAGGTCGATGACCAGAAGTCCAAGGAAGCGATCGAAGCGCTCAAGCTGCAACAGATCGATGGCACGATCGCGATGAAGGGCAGCTGGGAGATCGGTCCCGGCACGATCGATATCAGCGAATATTCCTTCGACTTCAAGGATATCGGCAAGCTGAACCTCGCCTTCAGCATTTCCGGCTATACGCCTGCTTTTGCCAAGTCGCTGCAGGAAGCGCTCAAAACGGTTCGCTCCAATCCGAACCAGCAGGAAGCGCAACAGTCGGCCGGTCTTGCCATGCTGGGCCTGCTCCAGCAGCTGACCTTCAACAGCGCCCAGATCCGCTTCGACGACGCTTCGATCACCGCACGCGCGCTCGATTTCGCCGGCAAGCAGCAGGGCGTCACCGGCAAGCAGTTGGCCGATACGCTGAAGGCGATGACGCCGATCATGATGGCGCAGCTCAACATTCCGGAACTGCAGAACGCTGTTTCGTCCGCCGTCAACGCCTATCTCGACAATCCGAAAAGCCTGACCGTCACCGCCGCCCCCGGCAAGCCGGTGCCGGTGCCGATGATCATCGGCGCCGCCATGGGCGCACCGACGACGATCCCGCAGGTGATCGGTCTCAAGGTTTCCTCGAACGACTGAGCAGCCGTTCGCTTGCGATGCTATTCAGAAACCCGGCGATTTCGGTCGCCGGGTTTTTCTTTGCGAGTTAAGTTTCCTGCCTTGGCTGATACGTCTTCAGTTCGCTGAGCGCATGGGACGACAAGGCAAGCAGTTCCTCCGTTGTCGCACCGTCGCGCGCCTGGACGGACATGCCCTGCACGATCGCGCCGAGAAAGCGAGCGAGCGAGCGAGCATCGACATCCGGCCGCATATCACCTTCCGCAATACCGCGCTCGATCCGCGCGGCGAAGATATCCAGCGTCTGCAGGCGCATCGATGCGACATGATGGGCGATCGGCTCGTTCTCCTCGGCGCAGTTCAGGACTGCCGTCGATATCATGCAGCCTTTCGGGTGTTCCGGCGCCGTGAAGATCTTGGCGGAATTCGTCAGAAAGCGCTCGAAGGCGGTCACCGTATCCAGTTTGTCCTGAAAGGGGTTGCCGGGCTCCGGCCGGGGCATGCGCCGGTATTGATCGAGCGTCTCGCGATAGAGCTCGGCCTTCGAACCGAAGGCCGCGTAGAGGCTTTGCGGCGTGATGCCCATGGCCGCCGTCAGATCGGCAATGGAGGAACCGTCATAGCCATGCTTCCAGAAAGTATCCCGCGCGGCGGCAAGAACCGTTTCCCGATCGAAAGCGGGCGGACGCCCACGCTTGCGTGGTGAAGAATTTTCCATCTCTTCCTTATTTTTCACAATGGTCACTCTAGAATTATTTCCCGATCTGGTTTATTCAGGAATGGTCACTGTGATTATAGAAGGTTTTGCTCCATGAGTCTTCCCCTGGAAAATTCCGCGCTTGCGAGCGGCGGCAGCCTTGCAGAAGGCGTCGACATCGCTGTTGATTCCGCCTTGTCGGACAAGAGGCTGGTCGGAGCGGTGGTCCTCATCGCCCGCGATGGAGAACTGGTCTACGCCCGCGCCGCCGGTCTGGCGGATCGGGAAAACAAGGTGGCCATGCGGGAAGATGCCATCTTCCGCCTCGCCTCCGTCACCAAGCCGATCGTCGCCATCACGACCATGCGGCTTGTCGAACAGGGCCGCATCGGGCTCGACGATCCGATCACCAAATGGCTGCCGGATTTCCGGCCAAGGTTGCCGGATGGTGGTGAAGCCGTGATCCGTATCCAGCATCTTCTTACGCACACCTCCGGGCTGATTTACACATTTGCGGAGCAACAGGACGGCCCGTATCATCGTGCCGGTGTATCCGACGGCCTAGACATACCGGGACGGTCGCTGGACGATAACCTCAAGCGCATCGCCGGCGCCCCCCTTGCCTTCGCTCCCGGCGATGGCTGGCATTATTCGCTGGCGATGGATGTCCTTGGCGGCGTCATCGAGAAGGAAACCGGCGTTTCTCTCGGCGATGCGGTTACGGAGCTAGTCATGAAGCCGCTCGGTCTCTCCGACACGGCCTTTTCCGTCCGCGACCGCAACCGACTGGCTGCCGCCTATGTGGATGGCAATCCCGAACCGCAACGCATGGGAGACGAGACGCTCGTTCCGATCTTCGACGGCACGATCCGCTTTGCACCCGATAGGATATTCGATCCCACTTCCTACCACTCCGGCGGCGCCGGTATGGCCGGAACGGCAAGCGACATCCTTGCAATTCTGGAAACGATCAGAAAGGGCGGAGCTCCGCTGTTGTCGGCCGATACGGTGAAGACCATGATGACCGATCAGGCGGGCGGGCATATGCAGGCGCAGCAGGCCGGCTGCGGTTTCGGCTACGGCTGGTCCGTCGTCCTCGATCCCGTGGTCGCTCAAGTCCCCTTCTCGGCTGGCACGATCAAATGGGGTGGCGTCTATGGGCACAGCTGGTTCGTCGACCCCAAGGAAAGGTTGACTGTCGTGGCGCTCACCAACACGACGCTCGAAGGCATGTGGGGTCAGTTCACCATGGATCTGGCGAAAGCGGTCTATGCCGCGATCTAGCTGATGCCAGCAGGCAAACAAAAACCCGGCGATTTCGGTCGCCGGGTTTTGCATTTTGTCAAACCTTGGAGGACTTAGTCCTTCTTCACCGGCGGTACCGGGCGGATCGCCAATTCGCGCAGCTGCGTCGGCGTGGCGGCCGAAGGAGCGCCCATGAGCAGATCCTGCGCCTGCTGGTTCATCGGGAAGAGCGAGATCTCGCGCAGGTTCTTGGCTCCGACCAGCAGCATGACGATGCGGTCGATACCGAAGGCAGCGCCACCGTGCGGAGGCGCACCATACTGGAAGGCGCGGTAGAGACCGCCGAAGCGCTCTTCGACGTCAGCCTGGCTGAGACCGACCTTTTCGAAGGCGGCGACCATCGTCTCCGGTGACTGGTTACGGATCGAGCCCGACGCGATTTCGAAGCCGTTGCAGACGGCGTCGTACTGGAACGCCTTGATCGTAAGGGGATCCTGGGTCTGCAGTGCCTCAAGGCCGCCCTGCGGCATCGAGAAGGGGTTGTGGGCGAAATCGACCTTCTTTTCTTCCTCGCTCCATTCGAAGAATGGGAAGTCGACGATCCAGCAAAGTTCGAAACGGTCGCGGTCGACCAGGTTCAGCTCCTCACCGGCCCTGGTGCGTGCCTCACCAGCAAACTTGTAGAACTTGGCGGGATCACCAGCAACGAAGAAGCAGGCGTCGCCGTCATCAAGACCGAGCTGGGTGCGGATCGCATCCGTGCGCTCTTCGCCGATGTTCTTGGCGAGCGGGCCAGCGCCTTCGAGCTTCTCGCCTTCCTTGCGCCAGAAGATGTAGCCGAGGCCCGGCTGGCCCTGGCTCTGCGCCCAGGCGTTCATGCGGTCGCAGAAAGCACGCGAGCCGCCGGTCTTGGCCGGGATGGCCCAGACTTCGACCTTGGGGTTGGAGGCGATCATATTGGCGAAGACCTTGAAGCCGGAGCCGGCGAAATGCTCGGTTACCGCTTCCATGACGATCGGGTTGCGCAGGTCAGGCTTGTCGGAGCCGTACTTGCGGATGGCTTCGTCATAGGGAATGCGCGGCCATTCCTTGGTGACCGGCTTGCCTTCGGCAAATTCTTCGAACACCTGGGTCATCAGCGGGCCCATGGTGTTCCAGACGTCTTCCTGCGTGACGAAGCTCATCTCGAGGTCGAGCTGGTAGAATTCACCCGGCAGACGGTCGGCACGCGGGTCTTCATCGCGGAAGCAGGGTGCGATCTGGAAATAGCGGTCGAAGCCGGCAACCATCAGCAGCTGCTTGTACTGCTGCGGCGCCTGGGGCAGCGCGTAGAAGGTGCCGGGGTGGATGCGGCTCGGCACGAGGAAGTCGCGTGCGCCTTCCGGCGACGATGCCGTCAGGATCGGGGTCGTATATTCGGTGAAGCCGACTTCTCCCATGTGGCGGCGCATGGAGGAGATGATCTGCGTGCGCTTGACGATGTTCTTGTGCAACGTCTCGCGGCGAAGGTCGAGGAAGCGATACTTCAGGCGCACGTCTTCCGGATAATCCGGCTCGCCGAAAACAGGCAGCGGCAGCTCCTTGGCGGCGGAGAGCACTTCGATCTCCTGGGCGTAAAGCTCGATCTCGCCGGTCGGCATGTTCTTGTTGATCGTGTCTTCAGTGCGCGCCTTCACCAGACCGTCGATGCGGATGACCCATTCGCCGCGAACGGTTTCGGCGAGCTTGAAGGCCGGGGAATCAGGGTCGGCAACGACCTGGGTGATGCCGTAGTGATCGCGCAGGTCGATGAACAGCACGCCGCCATGATCTCGGACGCGATGAACCCAGCCGGCAATGCGGACGGTCGAACCGACGTCGGACTTGCGCAGGGCGGCGCATGTGTGGCTGCGATAGCGATGCATAATATTATATCCTGGACTTGGCGGGCGGCGGCGAAAGGACACGCAGACCCCTCGCCCGCCGACGAGAAAATCGGGCGGAAAAGCGCATGGTGCGCCCGATTTGTCAAGGCTCGAACGCCGGAAGTCAGCTTAAAGCTGTTTTCAGTCTCTACGCAAAACAGCATCCGCAAGTGGCCGCTGCGGCGGTTTGGCTACCTCGATGCTATTGCTGAACAGCGAGGTCAACTTTAAACAGGCATCCTTATATCGTCGCCCCGGAGCATGACATGCCGATCCTCACCCGTCGCAATCTCCTGAAAGCTTCAGCCGTTGCCGGAGCCTATGGCGTTGGTCTCGGCATCGCCGGAAAGCTTATGGGCAAGGCGGCCGCAGCCGAGCCGCTCACGCTGAAGACAGCCAGGATCGAAGCCAATCTCACCGATGGCGGCAAGACCAAGAACGTGTTGACCTATGGCGATGCCGGCATGCCGCCGATCGTGCGCATGAAGAAAGGCGAACCCTTCGCCGCGCGGCTCATCAACGGCATAGACGATCCGACGACCATTCACTGGCATGGCATCCGGCTTCCCAACAATATGGACGGCGTGCCGTTCCTCACCCAGCCTTATATTTATACCGGCGATCATTTCGACTACACCTTTACGCCGCCGGATGCCGGCACATTCTGGTATCACCCGCATTGCAATACGCTGGAACAGATGGGCCACGGCATGACCGGCGTCATCGTCGTCGAAAACCCCAAGGATCCCGCCTTCGATTCGGAAGTGGTGCTCAATCTGCGCGACTGGCGCCTGGGGGGAGACGGCCAGTTCATCGCCCAGTTTCGGCCGCGTGATGCGGCCAAATCCGGCACCTATGGAACGGTCCGGACCGCGAACTGGCAGCAGCAGCCGCAATATGATGCCCCTTCCGGCGGGCTTGTGCGCCTGCGCATTGCGATCACTGACGTCACACGTATCTATTCCTTCCGCATGGACGGCGCGGAGGCGACCGTGATCGCGATCGACGGTAATCCCGTGCCGCAGCGCTTTCCGCTCGATCTTCTGCAGCTCGGACCGGGGCAGCGGCTGGAGCTCGCCGTGCGCATGCCCGACAGCGAAGGTGCGGTCGTCAGGCTCGAGGATATCAAGGGCACCGATCCCAAGGTGCTGGCAACGCTGCGGGCAGTCGGCAGCTCTCTGAAGCGCGATCTCCGCGATCTGGCGCCGCTGGAAGACAATCCCGTGCAGAAGGCCGATCTTGGCGCGGCAACACATATCCCGCTCATTCTCAGCGCCACGGCGGAAAACACCGCCGACAACAGCATCTGCGGTTCGCTCGGCTACAGCTTCTGGGCCATCAACAAGGTGCCGTGGCCGGGCGATACCCCGGACCCCACAGCGCCGCTTGCCGAACTCAAGCTCGGCAAGAGCTATGTCATCGACATGGAAAACGTCACTCCGCACAGCCATCCGATCCATCTGCACGGAATGAGCTTCACGGTTCTGTCCTCCTCGACACGGCAGGTACAGCCATTCGTGTCGGACACCTATCTGATCCAGCCGGATGAAAAGGTTCAGCTCGCCTTCGTTGCCGACAATCCCGGCGATTGGCTGCTGCATTGCCATATCATCGAGCATCAGAAGACGGGCATGACCAGTTACGTGCGTGTGGCATAAGCAGCGGCAAACAGCGCTGGCCCCAGCGGTTTCCACCGAAGCGCCATCCGCTTCCATTAATTTCCGTCAAAAGCGAAATGCGGCAAAGGCTTTGCCCGCGAAAGTATTGACATATCCGGCTGAAAGGAGAAGGAAGTTAAGGAAGTATTTTACCATTGAATGTGTTGATATGATCGAAACTACCGCCCAATTGGAGGCGGCCTGCCAAGAGCTGGCCAAGTCGGAATTCATTACCATCGATACGGAATTCCTGCGAGAAACGACCTTCTGGCCGGAGCTGTGTTTGATACAGATGGCAAGCCCTACGACCGAAGTGCTGGTGGACCCGCTGGTCAAGGGGCTGGATCTGGCACCCTTCTTCGAACTGATGGCCAACCCATCGGTCTTGAAGGTGTTTCATGCTGCGCGCCAGGATATCGAAATCATTTTCCATCGCGGCAACCTCATTCCGCACCCGATCTTCGATACGCAGGTCGCGGCGATGGTCTGCGGCTTCGGCGATTCGGTTTCCTACGATCAGCTCGTCAGCCGCATCAAGAACGTCCATATCGACAAGTCCTCGCGCTTTACCGACTGGAGCCGGCGCCCGCTCTCGGAAAAGCAGCTCGACTATGCACTCGCCGACGTGACGCATCTGCGCGACGTCTATCTCTCGCTCAAGGAGCAATTGCAGCGCGAAGGGCGCGCCTCCTGGCTGCAGGAGGAGATGGCGATCCTCGAAGCGCGCGAGACCTACGACCTGCATCCGGACGATGCCTGGCAGCGGCTGAAGATGCGGCTGCGCAAGCCGCAGGAACTGGCCGTCCTTAAATTCGTGGCCGCCTGGCGCGAACGCGAGGCCCGCGCCCGCAACGTCCCGCGCGCCCGCGTGCTGAAGGATGACGCGATCTATGAGATTGCGCAGCAGCAGCCGAAGGATACCGAAGCGCTGGCGCGTCTGCGCACCATTCCGAAGGGTTGGGAGCGCTCGGCCGCCGGCACGGCCGTGCTCGAGGCGATCAATGCGGCGCTGGCGTTGCCGAAATCGGAGATGCCGCATCCGCCGCGCCATCAGCAGGCGCCAGAAGGCACGGCTGCCGCTTCCGAATTGCTGAAGGTGTTGCTGAAGCTGATTGCGGAAAAGCATGGCGTCGCGCCGAAAGTAATCGCCAACAGCGACGATCTCGACAAGATCGCCGCCGAGGGCGAGAAGGCCGATGTCGCGGCCCTAACCGGCTGGCGTCGCGATCTTTTCGGCGAGACGGCTTTGCAGCTGATACAGGGGCAAGTGGCCCTGCGCTTCGTCGGCAAGCGGATCGAGACGGTCGCCCTCTAGCCGCGACATTCTCCTTTCCCGGCGCCTTGCGATTGCGTATGATTCGCGCATCGAGATAGCGGCCGCCATCACGATTGCGCCGCAAATCTCGTGGAATGAACGTCTTGTGTAATCGTTATCTTCGATGACGTTCCAGTTCGCCGGCGCAATCCCGCGTCGATGACAGGCGTCGTTTCTCGGCGGAAAAGTGAATGGACATCTTCCATTCGATGCGCAACTGGATCCTGACGTCGCTGTTCGTCGCTTCGACGGGCGTCATCTATGGCAAGCTATTCTTTCCGCAGGCACCGATGTACATCGGCGCGGTCTTCGCACTGTTCTGCGGCATGCCGCTGCTGGTCTTCGAACGCCGCATGATCCTGCCGCGGCTAAACGACTGGATGCATCGGCTGCCGACACCGGCCTTCATCCTTTCGGCCCTCGTCGTCGACTTCCTGCTGATGAGCGCCGGCTATGCCATGGCGGGCAGTATCATGAAGCTGCTCGGGCTGGTCGATGGCTCCTGGAAAGACCTCACGCTGCTGAAGATTGATGTCTATCTCTACGCCGTCGTCGTGACCGCCATCGTCATTTTCATCGGCCGCGTGCGGGAGTTGCTCGGGCGCGACGTCTTCTCCAGCCTGTTGACCGGCCGCTACCGCAATCCGGTGCAGGAGGAGCGTGTCTTCCTCTTCATCGATCTCGTCGGCTCGACGGCTTTTGCCGAAGAACATGGCGACCTGAAAACACAGGCATTCCTCGGTGCTGTATTCGGTGCTATGGCTGAGCCGGTGCGGCGGCACAAGGGCGCGATCGACGACTATATCGGCGATGCCGCCATCATCACTTGGCCGCTTCAACGGGGCGTCAAGAATGCCAATTGCGTGCGCTGCGTCTTTAACATCCTCGACGATATCGAAAAGAACGCCGAGACTTGGCTGAAATCCTACGGCCGGGTGCCGCGTTTGCGAGCCGCTCTGCATGGCGGCAGCGTCGTAACGGCGGAAATCGGCGTCGACCATCACAAGATCGCCTATTTCGGCGACACGGTGAACACGACCGCAAGGCTGGAGTCTCTCTGCAAAACGCTGGAGCGCCAGGTGCTCATTTCCAGCGATCTTGCCAGACGGATGGAGCTTCCCGAAGAGATCGTCAAGGAAGAGCTTGGCGAACATGCCGTTCGCGGCCGCGATCAGCACCTTGGCGTCATCGCCCTTCATAGGCAGAGCCGGGAGGCTCTCAAGGCGATCCGCAGCAGATTGTAGGCGGTGCAAAGCCAGGCTGCATTTCGAGATCGGCGCACGCCTGAGCTTCACATCTCACGGGTTGTCCACAGTCACCAAAACTTCACCTGGGCGTTAAGTCGCCGACATGGCTCGCCTGTTAAGCGGGATTGTTTCGCCACTCCTCGCCAACAAGGTGACATGATGACCCGAATTCTTTCCGCCTCCACGGCACTCTTCATTCTGCTTGCCGCCTCGGCCCAGGCCGACGAGCAGCAATTCAAGGCAAAGCTCGTCGGCCAGGCCATCCTGCCGGCCAACACCATCACTGCCGCCCCCGCCGATACATCTGATTTCCTGAAAACCTCAGGCAAATTCACCACGCCGGACCGCAAGCGCACGGATGCACTTGGCACAGTGCCGGGCAAGGATGGCGCCCGCGTCACCGACCTGAAGCTGCCCTTCGCCGGCCAGCCGATCCAGGGCTTCTCCGGCATCAAGACCATGCCCGACGGCACCTTCTGGACGCTCTCCGACAACGGCTTCGGCTCCAAGCAGAACTCCTCTGACGCGATGCTTTTCCTGCATCAGCTGAAATTCGACTGGGACAACGGCAAGGTCGAGGTCGTCAAGAACCTGTTCCTGTCCGACCCGAACAAGAAGGCCCCCTTCCCGATCGTCATGGAAGGCGCCGACAAGCGGTACCTGACCGGCGCCGACTTCGACATCGAATCGATCCAGCCGGTTGCCGATGGCTTCTGGATCGGCGACGAATTCGGTCCCTACCTGCTGAAATTCGATACGAACGGCCAACTGACCGACGTCTTCGCAACGACGCTCGACGGCAAGCCGGTCATGTCTCCCGACAATCCGCTGATCCAACTACCGGGCAATCCGACGCAGAAGATGCCGGCCTTCAACCTGAAGCGCTCCGGCGGCTTCGAGGGTCTCGCCATGTCGAAGGACGGCTCCAAGCTCTACGGTCTGCTGGAAGGCGCGATCTACAAGGATGACGGCCAGATGGAGAGCGTCGACGGCAAGACGGCTATCCGTGTCATCGAATTCGACGTCGCCTCGAAGAGCTGGACAGGCCGCAGCTGGCTCTATCCTTTCGCGGACAAGGGCGTTTCGATCGGCGATTTCAACATGCTCGACGAAACGACGGCCCTCGTCATCGAACGCGACAACGGCGCCGGCACGAAGGACAAGGCCTGCGCCGATCCCAAGCAGCCGAAGCCGGATTGCTTCGAGGCCCCGGCCGAGCTGAAGCGCGTCTACAAGATCGAGTTCAGCGACGCCAATGTCGGCAGGTCCGTCCGCAAGATCGGCTATATCGACCTGCTGCGCATCGAAGATCCCGATCACAAGCGCCGCCAGGGTGGCGGCGAAGGCTTCTACGACATGCCCTTCGTCACCATCGAGAACGTCGACCGCGTCGATGCCACGCATATCGTCATCGGCAACGACAACAACCTGCCCTTCTCGGCAGGACGCGCCGTCGACAAGGCTGACGACAATGAGTTCAGCCTTCTTGAAGTGGGTGATTTCCTGAACGCGAAATAAGTCGCGGCGAAACGGCCTCTCCCTGTTTTGCGGGGAGAGGCTTCAAAACTCTATTCGAAGCGGAAGGTCAGGCGGCGATTGGTGAGCTTGCCGAGCTGCTGCAGCCGCCCATCCAGCCTCTCGCCGGCAAAATCGTGATACTCGGCTGGAACGACGAATTCGAGATCCACATCCGGGTTTGTCGAACGGCGAAACGACAGATTGCGGACGATGCCGGGCATCGAGGCCGAGAAGAGATAGACGACACGCAGCAGGCCGCCGAGCAGCTTGGCCCGCTCGATGTAGAGCGGGGTTGCGATCGTTGCGAGCGGCTCGGTCGCTCCGTCGTCGTTCAAGCCCTCGAAACGGTAGTAGTTGGCAAGCGCGATGAAAGCGCGGCCGGCATGGGTGATGCCGACAAAGGAGGTGTGGGCGATGATATTCAGCGCCTGCAGGCCGCGATAATCAGGATGGGCTCGCCAGCTGATGTCGGCAAGTAGGCACGCTGCCTGGCGATAACGGCTCTCTTCTTCGGTCTCGGTGATACCGAAAAAGGGCATCATCCGCCCGGTCCAATCGGCAAGCTCGCGGGCATGTTCCGGCGAACGCGCCCGCAGGATGGCAAGCTCGCCTGCTGCGGTGAGCAGCGGATCGCTGTTGCGCTCCGCCTCCGTCAGTAGCGAGTAGAGATACCCCTCGCGGACGCCCTGTGCGGAAAAGGAGATAACGGATGGCTTCATGGCCGTCAGCACTTCGCGCATCGCGACCGCGCCGAAGGGCAGCAGCGAACGGCGATGCTTGGAAACCGCCTGCAGAGCCGGGTCCTTCGAATCCTTCGATTCGACGATCTGATCCAGGAAGCGGATCATTTCATCGAGCTGCACTTCATAGCCCTGCATCATGTGCAGCGGATATTTGCGGATTTCCATGTGCAGCTTGGCTACGCTTCGCCATGTGCCGCCGACTGCATAGAAAGTGCGGCCCTCGCCCTTGCTCAACAGCTTCGCCGTCTTGACATGCTTGCGCGCGAAGCTGCGCGCCTTTTCGATCGAGCCGCCGGAATATTCAGAGAGGCGCAGGCCGCCGAGCGGCAGCGTGATGCCCTTGCCGATCTCCCGGTCCTTGATGTCGATCAGCTCCAGCGAGCCGCCGCCGAGGTCGCCGGCAATGCCATCGGGGTGGTAAAAACCGCTGATAATGCCGAGTGCGGAGAAGCGTGCTTCTTCTTCGCCCGAAAGTACCCGCACCTTGCGCTGAAGAATGGCTTCGGCCTGGTGAATGAACTGCGGACCGTTGCTGGCCTCACGCGCTGCGGCTGTCGCCAGCACATAGATGGTGGATGCGCGTGCCTGATCGGAGAGCGCCTTGAAGCGATGCAGCGCGGCCAGTGCCCGCGCCACGCTTTCCTCATCCATCTTGCCGGTCAGCGCTATGCCCTTGCCGAGGCCGCATAGCACTTTCTCGTTGAAAAGGATGGTCGGAGACCGCGAATGGCCTTCATAGACGACAAGACGGACCGAGTTCGACCCGATATCGACAACGGAGACAGGGGCAATACCCGGAAGGCGCCCCTGGGCTTCAGACTCAACCATGAAGGTCCATTTTATTTGTTGCGGCCCGACAGCAGTCCAGCGATGAGTTTCGGTGCACTGGATTTCAAGGCTTCACCACGACCCGACAGGCTGGGGTTGGTCATGAAATACTGCTGCGCATTAAATGGCTCTTTTCCCTGGCGCACTTCCATGCGCCGTGAAGTCCCGTCCGGCAATATCTCGTAGCTCTGCTGATTGTCAATGATATTGCCCAGCATGATCTGCGAAAGCACCTGTTCATGCACGGTCTTGTTGGTGAGCGGCACGAGGGTTTCGACGCGGCGGTCGAGGTTTCTCGGCATCATGTCGGCCGAGCCGATATAGACCAGCGCCTTGTCCGACGGCAGGCCATGACCATCGCCGAAGCAGAAGATGCGGCTGTGCTCCAGGAAGCGACCGACGATGGACTTGACCCGAATCCTTTCGGAAAGGCCGGGAATCTGCGGACGCAGGCAGCAAATCCCACGCACGACAAGCTCGATATCGACGCCGGCGTTGCTGGCGCGATACAGAGCGTCGATGATATCGGGATCGACGAGCGAATTCATCTTCATCCAGATCGCCGCCGGACGGCCGTTCCTGGCGTGCTCGATCTCGCCGTCGATATGCTGGAGGATGCGCGGACGCAGCGTATAGGGCGAGACCGCAATCTTCATGCCCTCCTCCGGCTCACCGTAACCGGTGATGAAGTTGAAGATATTCGCCATATCATGAGCGATCGTGGGATCGCAGGTGAAGTAGGAAAGATCGGTATAGATCTTGGCAGTGACCGGATGGTAGTTGCCGGTGCCGAGATGGCAGTAGGTGCGCAGCTTGCCATCTTCGCGGCGCACGACCATGGACATCTTCGAATGCGTCTTGAGCTCGATGAAGCCAAAGACGACCTGCACGCCGGCGCGCTCCAGATCGCGCGCCCAGCGGATGTTGGCTTCTTCGTCGAAGCGGGCCTTCAGTTCCACCAGCGCCGTAACCGATTTGCCGAGATCGGCGGCATCGATCAGCGCGCGGACGATGGGGCTATCGTTCGACGTGCGGTAAAGCGTCTGCTTTATCGCCAGAACGTCAGGATCCCTAGCAGCCTGGAGAAGAAACTGGACCACCACGTCGAAGGACTCGTAGGGGTGGTGGACGACCATGTCCTTTTCGCGGATCGCAGCGAAGCAGTCGCCGGCATGTTCGCGGACGCGCTCAGGAAATCGCGCATTATAGGGCTCGAAACGCAGATCGTCGCGCGGCGCCTTGCAGATTTCCGACAGCGTGTTGAGCGCGAGAAGGCCGGGCAGAACCGCGATGCGGTTTCCCGGAACGTTCAGCGACTCCACCACGAACTGGCGAAGCTCGAGCGGCATTTCGGAGTCCGTCTCGATGCGGATCACCGAGCCGCGGCGCCGCCGCTTCAGCGCGGTTTCGAAGAAGCGCACCAGATCCTCGGCCTCTTCCTCGACTTCGATATCGCTGTCTCGGATGATGCGGAAGGTACCCGAGCCCTGCACCTCGTAGCCGGGATAGAGCCGGTGGATGAAGATGTTCACCACATCTTCGAGCGTGATGTAGCGGATGACGTTGCTGGCATCTGGCAGGCGCACGAAGCGGTCCAGCGCCGGCGGCAGGCGCAGCAGCGCGGTCATCGGCTCGCGACCGTTCATGCTTTTCAGCTGCAGCGCGATCGAGAAGCCGAGGTTCGGAATGAACGGGAAAGGATGAGCTGGGTCGATGGAGAGCGGCGTCAGGACCGGGAAGATCGCCTGTTCGAATTCGGTATGGAGCCACTGGCGGTCGGCATCGGAAAGGGCAGCCGGGCGGACGATCAGAATATCTTCCTTGGCGAGATATTGCTGCAGGACGGCCAGCGAGGCCTGCTGCTCCATCTGCAGATTGTCGATCTCGCGCAGGATGTCGTCGAGCTGCTCGGCGGGCGTCTTGCCGTCTGGGGTGCGCACGAGGATCTTCTGGCGCACCTGGCCTTCGAGGCCGGCGACGCGTACCATGAAGAATTCATCGAGGTTGGCGGCGGAAATCGAGAGAAAGCGGACACGTTCCAGCAGCGGATGAGCGGTGTTCAGCGTCTCTTCAAGGACGCGGCGGTTGAACTGCAGCCAGGAGAATTCGCGGTTGATGAAGCGCTCCGGGCTGGTCATCAATTCGCTGACCGAAGGTGCGGCCTCTGGATTTTCCTGGTTGGCGTCCTGATGTTCCGTGAGTGCCGAGTCCATGTTCCACCTACCCTCTTTCCAATCCTGTGCCACGTATATCAGTTTGACGACGGAACTGTGACAGTCGGTGTCAGCTCAATCCGGCTGACCGGAATTGCCCAGTTCATTCAAGACCTCAGCGGCCAACTGGCGCGTGATCCTTGTGCCCCGCCCAAGTGCCAGCCGGTCCAGCCTGTCGACGATCATCTGCGCTGCGTTGAGTGAGCGCTCCATGCGGTTGACGATATAAAGGACGAGTTTGTCATCGATATAAAGCTGGCGGTCGGCAAAGAGCTTGACGATCACCTGTGACAGCAATTCCTCGTCCGGCTCGCCGATCTCGACCACCGTCGCCGCCTTCAGGCGGGAGCGCAGGTCGGGCAGCGTCACCGGCCATGACATCGGCCAGAGCCGGCTCGTCATCAGGAGACTGGTACCGTTTTCGCGGACGCTGTTGATGACATGAAAGAGCTCGGTATCGTCAAAACCGAGGCGATCCACGTCTTCGAAGATGACGGGGTCATTCGCCGCTGCGACGGCGGCGTCGGAGCCGGCCACCGGATGAATGTGGACTGCCCCGCACCGTTCGGCCCAGATGCTGGCAAGATGCGATTTGCCGGAGCCGACGGGACCGGCCAGAATGACGACCGGCGACGGCCAGTGCGGCCAGGAATCGACGATCTTCACCGCCGCGCTCAAGGGATCGGCGACGAGCAGGTCGTCGCGCCCGTTGGCGGGATCGTGCGTAAAGGCCAAGGCCAGCTGTTCGGCGGCCTTGCGCCTGAGATCAGCGTTCTTTGCGTCGGTCATGTCTAGCTATTCTCGGTCTTGCCGGCCTTGGCTCTGCGCGCCTTGCCCGCTTCCGAGCGTCCGTAATAGAGATCGCTCTGAAGGTACCGCGAAAGGGCGAAGCGGACAAGAACGCCGCATGCGGCAGCCGCCGGAACCGCGATCAACAGGCCGACGAAACCGAAAAGAGCGCCAAAGGCAAAAAGGGCGAACATCAGCCAGACCGGATGCAGGCCGACGCTTTCGCCGACGAGCTTCGGCTGCAATATGTTGCCTTCGAGGAATTGGCCGGTGAAGAAGACGGCGAGCGTCAGACCGACCCAAAGATAATCGGGCCAGAATTGAACGAGCGCAACCCCGACGGCCAGAACAAGGCCAACCAGCGAGCCGACATAGGGGATGAAGCTGATCATGCCGGCGAAGAGGCCAATCAGCAGGCCGAAGTTCAAGCCGACCAGCGACAGGCCGACACCATAATATACGCCGAGGATGATGCAGAGCGACCCCTGCCCCCGGATGAAGCCGGCGATCGCCTGATCGATATCGCGAGCGATCTGGCGGACGGTGGCGACGTGATCGCGCGGTGTCCAGTCGTCCACCTTGGCGATCATACGATCCCAATCGAGCAGAATGTAGAAGGCGACAACAGGTGTAACGACCATCAGCGAGATGATGTTGACCAGCGCCTTGCCGGAGCTCCAGATCTGCGCAAACAGCCCGCCGATGAAGCTAAGCCCGTCGGACATGATGCTGGAGAAATTGTCCTTGATGGCTCCGAGCTGGTTGCGGATCCAGTCCGGCAGCACCATCGTCTGCGCTTTGGCGATCAGCTGCTGCACCTGCTGCACATAGGACGGTATGTGCTGGATGAAGTCGTTGAACTGGTTGATGATGATCGGAATGAAGATCGTGAGCGCCAGTGCGAAGATCAGCACGAAGGAGACGAGGATCACCACCGTCGCCATCAGGCGGCTGAGGCCGATCCGCTCCAGCCGGTCGGCGACCGGATCGAGGAAATAGGCAACCGCCATGCCAGCGATAAACGGCAGCAGGATCGTGCTGAAGATGTAGATGAAAGCGATAAAGACGACGAGCACGATCACCCAGAACGTGACTTGGCGCTTGAGGCTCGCCCCGCTGACCTTTTGCTCCATCGTCTTCCCCGTTGTCTCGCGCCCGTTTGCCGTGTGCTTAGGACATAGGATGACGCCGCAATTATGGTCAAGTCTGCGGCCGGAAATCTGCCTTGGGCGATGGGAAGCGGGGAAAATCGCAGGGTTTGCGGCGCTTGCGCCTTGCATAAAGGGCCCTATCATGCAATGGCGAGCCGATCAAAGCCCTGTCATAATGGACGGGCGGCCATCGGAGGCGGAAGCATGAGCCAGTCTGGAAAAAACGGTCTGACCTATAGCGACGCGGGCGTCGATATCGACGCCGGCAACCTGCTGGTCGAAAAGATCAAGCCCGCCGTCCGTTCGACGCGCCGGCCGGGTGCGGACGGCGAAATCGGCGGCTTCGGCGGCCTGTTCGACCTCAAGGCTGCGGGCTTCACCGATCCGGTGCTGGTCGCCGCCAATGACGGCGTCGGCACCAAGCTGAAGATCGCAATCGACGCCAATTATCATGATACCGTCGGGATCGACCTCGTGGCCATGTGCGTGAACGATCTGGTCGTCCAGGGCGCCGAGCCGCTCTTCTTCCTCGATTACTTCGCCACCGGCAAGCTCGACCCGGACCAGGGTGCGGCGATCGTCGGCGGCATTGCTGCCGGCTGCCGCGATGCAGGCTGTGCGCTGATCGGCGGCGAGACGGCGGAAATGCCGGGCATGTATTCCCACGGCGATTACGATCTGGCGGGCTTTGCCGTCGGCGCCGCCGAACGCGGCCAACTGCTACCTTCGGGCGATATTGCCGAGGGCGACATCATTCTCGGCCTCGCCTCGTCAGGCGTTCATTCCAACGGCTTCTCGCTGGTGCGCAAGATCGTCGAGCTTTCCGGCCTCGGCTGGGATGCGCCGGCGCCATTCGCCGAAGGCAAGGCGCTGGGGGAAGCGCTGCTGACGCCGACGCGCATCTATGTGAAGCCTCTGCTGAAAGCCATCCGCGAAACCCATGCCCTCAAGGCGCTTGCCCACATCACCGGCGGCGGCTTTCCGGAGAACATTCCGCGCGTGCTGCCGAAGCATCTGGCTGCCGAAATCGATCTTGCTGCGGTTAAGGTGCCGCCGGTGTTCTCCTGGCTGGCCAAGACGGGTGGCGTCGAAGCGAAGGAAATGCTGCGCACCTTCAACTGCGGCATCGGCATGATCGTGGTCGTCGCTCAGGAAAATGTCGATGCCGTGAAGGCCGTGCTTGAGGCTGAAGGCGAAGCCGTCGTTACGCTCGGCCGCATGGTCGCGCGCGAAGAAGGCGCTCCCGGCACCGTCTATAAGGGCACGCTCGCTCTATGACCACGCCGCGTAAACGCGTCGTCGTCTTCATTTCGGGCGGCGGCTCCAACATGCTGGCTCTTCTGAAGGCCACGAAGGCAGCGGACTACCCGGCCGAGATCGTTGGCGTCATTTCCGACAAGGCGGATGCCGGCGGGCTGGCAAGGGCTGCGGCTGAAGGCGTTGCAACATTCGCTTTCGTGCGCAAGGAGTTTGCCGGCAAGGAAGCCCATGAAGAGGCGATCCTTTCGCAGCTTGACGCCCTCTCGCCCGATATCATCTGCCTTGCCGGCTATATGCGGCTGCTTTCCGGCCGCTTCATCCAGGCTTACAAGGGCCGGATTATCAACATCCATCCCTCTCTGCTGCCGCTTTTCCCCGGCCTGCATACGCATCAGCGCGCCATCGAGGCCGGCATGCGCATTGCCGGCTGCACCGTGCATTTCGTCACCGAAGGCATGGATGAGGGCCCGGTCATCGGCCAGGCGGCCGTGCCCGTGCTCAGCGACGATACCGCCGATAGTCTCGCCGCCCGCGTGCTGACGGTCGAGCATCAGCTTTATCCGCAATCGCTGCGGCTGCTGGCGGAAGGCAAGGTCAGGATGGAAGACGGCAAGGCCGTGAGCCTTGGCAAAAACCCTGCTGTCGATGGACGGCAGATTTTGTCACTGCTTGGGGACGCAGGTTAAATAGGGAATTCTGTGGCTAAACGCCCCTTCATCCGCCCTTCGGGCACCTCCTCCCCAGGGGGAGAAGGGAGAAGCGCTTCAGGTGCTCCCATTTCAGCAAAGTCATCGCGTTTGGGGTTATGCGACTTCCTTTGAAGCGGAAGTCTAGTCTTCCCAGCAAAGTGCTTTTGCCGGGATCGGCGTTTATAGCGACCGGATGAGGGGGAGCCAGATGTCTCACCCTCACAATCCTCCTCAAGCCGCAATCGCCATCAACGGGTGCAGCGTGCCGTCGCTATAGACGATGCGGCCGCCGCGGAAGGTGGCGCGGATGCGGTGAACCGAGCCGGGCTCGACGGCCACCAGATCGGCAAGCTGGCCGACGGCGATTTCGCCGCGATCCGTCAGACCGGCCGAACGGGCAGCATTGGAGGTTGCCGTTGCAACGGCCGCCGGCAGACCGCCAGCAACAATGTCGGCGATCTTGAAGATCGCCGGCACGAAGGCCGCCGGGTGATAATCGGCCGCGATGATGCCGAGCAGGCCCGAGCGCGCCGCATCGAGGGCGCTGAGATTGCCGGACATCGACTGGCCGCGAAGCGCGTTCGGCGCTCCCATCAGGGTCCAGAGACCGCGGCGGCGGGCTTCCTCCGCAGCCGGTCCCGTCACCGGAAATTCGCTGATCGTCACGCCGAGATCGTGCATCGCCGCCACCTTCTCGGCACTGTCGTCATCATGCGAGGCCAGCGACAGCTTGTGCTTCAGCGCGAGTTCGACCACCTCATGGAGCTTGCGCTCGATCTCAGGATCCTCGCGCTGCGCGATGCGCTGTGCGACCACTTCCTCGGCGGCCTCCCGCGACATGGAGCGGCGCTCTGACATGCTGCGGATGTAGCTTTCGATGTCGTTATACTGCCCCTGCCCCGGTGTATGGTCGGTGAGCGAAACCATATCGACGGAGCCTTCTTCCAGAAGCCGCTCCAAGGTCGGCGCAGCGCCGAGATTGGTGATTTCGTAGCGTGCATGGACACGGTGGTCGATCAGGAGTTCGTCGCGCAGGCTGCCGATGCCGCGGATCACTGCCGAGGTGGTTTCGAGCGAACGGACGTGGCCGTAGACGCTTTCGGTCGCAAAGGAGAGCGCGGCGAAGGCGGTGGTGACACCGGCCGCCGCCAGCTTCTTGTCCAGTTCATGAATGCCGAAATCGATCGGCATCATCGCATTCGGACGCGGTGCGATCTCGCGCTCCACCATGTCACAGTGCA
The DNA here is from genome assembly GCF_003287875.1 of Martinezella tropici. Lineage (GTDB taxonomy): Bacteria > Pseudomonadota > Alphaproteobacteria > Rhizobiales > Rhizobiaceae > Rhizobium > Rhizobium tropici_C. The sequence goes on along the minus strand of NZ_QMKK01000050.1, from coordinate 13,487 downwards.
GATCGACGAAGCCCGGCATCAGCAAGCGGCCGCCGCCGTCGAAGGTCGGACTTTCCACCGGCTCCGAGCGGATTTCGGCAATCACGCCGTCCTCGATGCGCACCGCACCCTTCTCGACGACTTCATTGGGAAGAACGAGCGTGAAATTGCTGAGCCACATCGGCTTTCTCCTGAAACAGCGTCAATGAAGGAGGCTCGGAAACATTCGAATGTTTCCGGCCAGCACGCCCCGGTAAGCTTGATTCGTGACATTGTGATGAATGAGGGCCGAGCTTCCACAAAGCTTCCCCAAGGCAAAAGCTATTTCAGACTCGCGACATTCAAAACCGCCCATTGCAGCAGCATGATCGTCTTGGCGTCGGAGATATCGCCCTTCTCGATCATGACAATCGCATCGGACAGGCGAACCTCCAGGACCTCGATATCCTCATGCTCTTCCGCAAGCCCGCCGCCATCGGCGACACGGTCGGACGTGTCGATCACGGCGGCGAAGAAATGGATGACCTCGGTCGAGGAGCCGGGCGACGTCATCGATTTGAAGAGGAAGCGGATGTCGCGCACGCGAAAGCCGGTCTCTTCCATGGCCTCGCGGCGGATCGCCGCTTCCGGATCATCGCCGTCGAGCAGACCGGCTGGCACTTCGATCATCCAGGCTGGCTCGCCGACCAGCTGGGCCGGCAGACGATATTGCCGGACGAGCACCACGGTTTCATGGCTGGGATCATAGAGGAGAATGCAGGCGGCCGGCGTGCGATGATAGACCTCGCGCTTCAGCCGATGATTTTCGCCCTGTGAATCCGTGTAGTCGATCTCAAATGTGCTCAGCCGCGTCCATTGATCCGCCAGCGTCTCCTCGCTGACGATCTCGGCTTTCGCCTTTTCGAATTTACTCATGCCACGTCCTTGCGAAGCCATACCTTGTTGTCGTGGACAGCCGCGCCGCCATAGGGTGCAACTGGATCGGCGCCGGTGAGCACATTGATGCCCTCGCCGTCAACATGAGCCTTGTTCGGCCAGAGGCCCTCGGCGATCAGCACGCCCGCCTTCACTTCTGTGGTCACGCGCGCATGCAGGCGGATATCACCGCGGCCATTGCCGATGCGGACCAACTCTCCATGGATGATCTCGAGTGCTTCGGCATCGGCCGGATTGATCATCACCTCGGGACGGCCTTCCTTCTGCCGCGATGTCTTTGTCTCAGCGAAACTCGAATTCAGGAAGTTGCGCGATGGCGAGGTCGCGAGCCGGAACGGATGCTCGGGATCGGCCATCTCGATGACATCGACCTGATCCGGAAACTCCGGCAGCTCGACATGCGGCCCGAGCAATCCGACCGACGCCGGCGGGCGGTTCGGCGCCGGTTGATTGACCCAGTCCGGGCGGAAACGGAATTTCCCGTCGGGATGGGCGAAGCCCTTGATGAAATGGGCCTCCTCGAAATCCGGTTGGCGATCGAACCATTTGTGTTCGAGGAAATAATCGTAGTCCGGCAAGCCGCTTCTGGACAGAACCCGGTCGATCATCTCGCGAGCCGAAAAACCGAAGCCGGGGCGATCCGCAACGCCGAGACGCTTCGCCAGCTCCTCGATCACGAAGAGATTGCTGCGCACTGTCGGCGGCGGCTCCACAAGCTTCGGGCCGAGAAGGATGTGGTTCTGGCCGCCGGCACGATAGATGTCATCATGCTCGACAAACATGGTGGCGGGGATGACGATATCGGCCATGTCAGCCGTATCAGTCATGAACTGCTCATGCACGGCGACGAAGAGATCGGAGCGGGCGAAGCCGCGCTTCACCAGCCGCTGCTCCGGCGCGATATTCACCGGATTGGTATTCTGGATCAGCATGGCCGTGACCGGACCGCGATGGCGAAGCGCGACGGCATCGCCTGTCAGGGCGCGGCCGATCTGCGACTGATCGATCATGCGGATATCCTGATCCTTCATGGCGCGGCCGGTCAGTTCGCTCGCATCCATGCGGAAAATATCGCTGTTCGAATGGAAGGCGCCGCCGCCCTCATATTGCCAGGAGCCGAGCACCGTCGCGACCGAGGCTGCCGCATGCATGGCGATCGCGCCGTTGCGCTGGCGGGTAAAGCCATAGCCGAGGCGGAAATAGGTCTTCTTCGTCGTCCCCACGAGCTTGGCGAAGGCTTCGATCTCGTCGACCGAAAGGCCGGTGATTTCTGCAGCCCATGCCGGGGTCTTCGATTTCAGGTGCTCTTCGAGGCCAGCGGGATCGTCAGCATATTTGGCCATGTAATCGCGGTCGGCATAACCGTCGCGGAAGGCGATGTGCATGACGGCGCAGGCAAGGGCCGCATCCGTGCCCGGCTTGACGATCAAGGCCATGTCGGCCTGCTTCATCGTCGGGTTGTCATAAATATCGATAACGACGATCTTGGCGCCGCGTTCCTTGCGGGATTTCACTGCATGGGTCATGACGTTGACCTGGGTAGCAACCGCATTCGTGCCCCAGATGACGACGCAATCGGTACGGCCCATCTCGCGCGGATCGGGACCACGCAGCACGCCGGTCGCCATGGTGAAGCCCGTCCAGGCCGGATTGGTGCAGATCGAGGAGAAGAAGCCGGAATAGCGCTTGGCATGGCGCAGCCGCTCGATGGAATCGCGCTGCACCCAGCCCATCGTGCCGGCATAGAAATAGGGCCAGATCGCCTCGCTGCCGTCCTTGGCTTCGGCCTTGATGAAAGCTTCGGCGATCTCGTCGAGTGCATCTTCCCAGGAAATTTCCTGCCAGCGCCCCTCGCCCTTTGCGCCGGCGCGGCACAGCGGCTTCATCAGGCGATCGGGATGGTAAAGCCGCTCGGCATAGCGCGCGACCTTGGCGCAGATGACGCCCGAGGTATAGGAATGATCGTTGGCGCCGCGAACCCGGCCGATCCTGCCGTCTTCCGTCAGATCGACCTCCAGCGCGCAGGTGGAGGGACAGTCATGCGGACAGGCCGTGTGGCCGACGCGCGATTTGGCTTGGATGGGGGTCGCAATGTTCATGATGTTTGTATATTTCAAGCGATGTCCGGCCACTAGAGACAATCCGGCCCATCTCAACAATTCATGCGGACTTCACCGACAATGAACTATCGGCACATCTACCACGCGGGCAATTTTGCCGATGTCTTGAAACACGCTGTTCTCGCGCGCCTCGTCCGCTACATGCAGAACAAGGACAAGGCCTTTCGCGTTCTCGATACCCATGCCGGCATCGGGCTTTACGATCTGTCGTCCGAGGAAGCCCAGAAGACCGGCGAATGGCTTGACGGCATCGGCAGGGTGCTGGAGGCGGAACTCGTGCCGCAGGTCGCCGATCTGCTGGAGCCCTATCTCGTCGCTATCCGTGAGCTAAACCCTGAAGGCGGCCTGAGGCTCTATCCCGGCTCGCCGAAGCTCGCCCGGATGCTGTTTCGCCCGCAGGACCGGCTTTCGGCGATGGAACTGCACCCGGACGATTTTCAGCGGCTGCACCGCCTGTTCGAGGGCGATCATCATGCACGCATCACCGAACTGGACGGCTGGCTGGCGCTCGGCGCGCATCTGCCGCCGAAGGAGAAGCGGGGCATCGTGCTCGTCGATCCGCCTTTCGAGGAGGAAGGCGAATATGAGCGGCTGATCGACGGCCTGGCCAAAGCCTGGCGCCGCTTTCCGGGCGGCACCTATTGCCTCTGGTATCCGATTAAGAAGGATGCGCCGATCAAGCCATTTCACGAGGCGCTGCAGGCGCTGGAAATTCCGAAGATGCTCTGCGCCGAGCTGATCGTCAAAAGCGATCGCGGCTTCACCGGGCTTACCGGCTCCGGCCTCATCATCGTCAACCCGCCCTTCACGCTGAAGGATGAGTTGCATGCGCTGCTGCCGGCCTTGAAGGATATTCTGGCGCAGGACCGTTTCGCCTCGCAGCGCGCCTTCTGGCTGCGTGGCGAACATTGAGATTTATCACATACACATCCCGCAGGTGATTTCATGAGACTTCTTTGCTCGCCCACTTCCCCCTTTTCCAGCAAGGTGCGCATGGCGGCACGCCATCTGGGCATCAAGCTTGAGGAGATCCATGTCGACACGAATGCCGGTCCGACGCTGCTGATCGACAACAACCCGCTCGGCAAGATCCCGACATTGCTGACCGGCGACGGCGAGGCGATTTTCGACAGCCGCGCCATCATGCATTATTTCGACCGGCGCGAGGGTGGGCTCTATCCATCGAAGAAGGGCAAGCGCACCGAGATCGAGGTTCTGGAAGCGCTGATCGACGGCACCAACGAGTGCCTGCTGTCGATCGTCTACGAGCGTCGTCTTCGCGAACCCGAGAAGCAGCATCAGCCCTGGATCGACCGGCAGTGGACGAAGGTCAGCCGCGCCCTCACCCATCTCGATGCAGAACCGCCGAAAATCGGCAAGAAGCTGCATGCGGGTCATTTCGCACTTGCCTCCCTCGTCGGCTATCTGCAGCTCCGCTTCGAAGGACAATGGGAAGCAGACTATGCGGGGTTGACGGACTGGGCGCGCAAGTTCGAGAAGCATTTCCCCGATTTTCCGGCGATGAAGCCGCAGGTCTGACGCTGTTCGGCTCAGCTCTGGCGAGCAGTCTCGGCCTTTACAAAATCGATAAAGGCGCGCAAAGCCGTCGGCAGCTGCCGGCGGCTCGGATAATAGAGGAAAAAGCCAGGATAATAGGGGCACCAGTCCTCCAGCACGCGGATCAGCCGGCCATTCTCCAAAGCCGGCAGCGCGTGATCCTCGAACACGAAGGCTAGACCGGAACCATTGATGGCGGCGTCCAGCATGATGTCGAGATCGCCAAGCGTGAGCGGCCCCTGCACCTCGATCTCCAGCTCGATGCCCCCGCGCTCGAACTCCCAGCGATAATAGGTGCCGCTCGCGAAACGGTAGCGGATGCAGGGATGATCTGTCAGATCGTGGGGTGTGACCGGTTTGGGGAAACGCTGAAAATGCTCGGGCGAGCCGACGATCGCCGTCCGCTGGCGAGGCCCGATGGGGACAGCGATCATATCGGCGGCGATGCGTTCGCCGAACCGTATGCCGGCGTCGAAACCGGCGGGGGCGATGCGCGATTTCGCGGCCGGCCATAACCACGGCCAGCCAGGCGATCCCGCACGGCTTGCAAAGTCGGTGATCACGCTTGCTCATTCGGCCAATCCGCCGCTGCGCATGCCCTTCGGCTCGGATACCGTCGGCGCGATCGAGACCAAGAATGACTATGTCGCCAGGGAACTGGCCGAGTGGCGCGAACTGGCTGTCTCGACCGATTTCCCGAAGGACGCCGCGTAAGCAGCTGGCCTATGAAACGGAAAAAGCCGGGGCGCAAACCCTGGCTTTTTCTTCATTCCATGCCGTCAAGTGATTAGAACTTGACGCCGATACCGACCTTGACGCTCTGTTCGTCGTAACCACGAGAGAACCGACCGGAGTCGAGGTCGAAGTTCTTCTTGCCGTAGTCCGTGTAACGGTACTCGAGGCGAGCGGTGATGTTGTTGGTGATGAAGGTTTCAGCACCTGCACCGACCGTGTAGCCAACAGCCGTCTTGCTGTCGGACGAGGTCGCGTCTTCCAGCTTGTTCTGGCCAAGGGCCAGACCGGCCGTGCCGTAGAGCATGAACGGGTTGAAGTCGTAACCGATACGACCGCGAACCGAGCCGTTGACACCGTTCTTGGCGGTCAGGCCGTTGCGGGTGCTGTCGGCACCGGAGTAGCCGAGGTCAGCTTCAACACCGTATACGATCTGGCCCTGCTGCCAGTTGTAGCCGGTGAAGGCCTGGCCGCCCCAGGCGTAGGCGTCGCCGTTGCGGGTGAAGTGACCGGCGTTCCAGTCGCCGGCACCACCGATGTAGAAGCCGGACCAGTTGTTGACGGCCGGAGCTGCTTCCTGAGCGACGGGCGGCTGCGGAATCTGCTCGACAGCGTCAGCGGCGTGAGCTGCGGTGTAGCCGCCGAGAGCGAAAGCGGAGACCATGAGGGTCTTGATAAGAGTACGCATACTTTTCTCCTTTCAGTCCCGTGGGCCCCGCTTACTGTCCTTGACTTCGAAGCGCCACGAGCAATTAAAAAATATCCCTCCCGGATCGAGGTTGAAATTGGAATGCAAATGAGGAATTGGAAGAGCCAAAATATGATATCATTGTGGCACAGACATGGCTGAATTTCGATGTTGCTTCATCGCAACAGAGGAATTGTTAACCATAACCAATGGTTAAAGCGTGTATACTTATTTTAATCTAAATATATCCGAAGCTTTACATAAGAAATCTCAAAGAGCGTCATTTGCTCTGCATCTTTTCATATGGTGTATCGACGCCCTATATGAGCGTCGATTGGATAACGACGAGCAAAAGGCAATCTCTTGAGCCAGGAAAAACTACGCACGGCGTTGATAACCGGCGCTTCCAAAAGAATAGGCAGGGCAATTGCCGAGGATTTGTCGGCTGACGGCTTTGCGGTGGCACTGCACGCCAACCAATCCCTTGCCGAGGCAACGGAGATTGTGGCGAAATTGCAGCAAATGGGCCGAAAGGCGATTGCAATCAAGGGCGATCTGCTAGATTTGGCCGAGACGTCAACCCTTGTCGAAAGGGCCACGGATGCTCTTGGCCCGCTCGATCTCCTGGTCAACAATGCCTCAGCTTTCCTCGGCGATTCCGCCGATCGTTTCGACGCGGAAGCCTTCGACGCACATTTCGCTGTGCATGTTCGCGCCCCTTCTATCCTGGCTGCCGATTTCGTGCGGCAGCTTCCCGAGCCGCATCCGGGCCTGATCGTCAATATGGTCGACCAGCGGGTCTGGGCGCTGAACCCGCGCTTCTATTCCTATACGCTGTCGAAGGCAGCGCTTTGGACGGCGACACAGACGATGGCGCAGAGTTTCGCCCCCCGCATCCGCGTCAACGCCATCGGTCCCGGCCCGACAGTGCGCAGCGTGCGGCAGAGCGAGGAGGACTTTCAAGCGCAGATCGACGGCCTCATATTAAAGGCGGCGCCGGGGCTCGAAGAATTCGGCCGGACCATCCGCTTTCTTTTTGACACGCCCTCGATCACGGGCCAAATGATAGCGCTCGATGGCGGCCAGCATCTTGCCTGGGAAACGCCAGACGTGTCGGAGAGTGCGGAATGAATGGAAGAAAGCTGCCCGACGGCGGCGTTCTCTATGACGAATCAGAGGATATCGAGGACGACATCGAGGTGGAGGGCGATGCCGCCGCCTCCCCCGTTGCGCCCGTCGATTGGAACGAAGGTGGAAAGAACGAAAGCGGGCTTCGCGGCGCCGAATTGATCGCCGAATTCGTCAAGCGGCTGCCGAACAACCCCGGTGTTTACCGCATGTTCAACGAGGCTGGCGACGTGCTCTATGTGGGCAAGGCTCGCAGCCTGAAGAAGCGCGTCTCCAATTATGCCTTGGGCAAGGTGCATTCCAACCGCATCGCCCGCATGGTGCGCGAAACCGCCAATATGGAATTCGTCACCACGCGGACGGAGACGGAAGCGCTGCTGCTGGAAGCGAATCTGATCAAGCGCTTGCGCCCGCGCTTTAACGTCCTGCTGCGCGACGACAAATCCTTTCCCTATATTCTGATCACGGGGGATCATCGCGCACCGGCGATCTTCAAGCATCGCGGTGCCCGCGCCCGCAAGGGCGACTATTTCGGCCCCTTCGCTTCGGCTGGGGCGGTCGGGCGCACCATCAATTCGCTGCAGCGGGCCTTTCTGATCCGCACCTGCACCGACAGCGTCTTCGAGACGCGCACGCGGCCCTGTCTGCTCTATCAGATCAAGCGCTGTTCCGGCCCCTGCACGCATGAGATCAGCGATGCGGGGTACGGCGAACTGGTACAGGAGGCGAAGGACTTCCTTTCCGGCAAGAGCCAGAACGTCAAGGCGCACATGGCGGAGGCGATGAATGCTGCCGCCGAGGATCTGGATTTCGAACGTGCCGCCATTTTCCGCGACCGTCTGGCGGCGCTCTCGCATGTGCAGAGCCATCAGGGCATCAATCCGGCCGGCGTCGAGGAAGCCGATGTCTTCGCCATCCATCACGAGGGCGGCATTTCCTGCATCCAGGTCTTCTTCTTCCGCACCGGCCAGAACTGGGGCAACCGCGCCTATTTCCCGAAGGCTGATCCGTCGCTCTCCGGCGCCGAAGTGCTGAACGCCTTCCTCGCGCAATTCTATGACGACAAGCCGGTGCCGCGGCAGATCCTGCTGTCGGAGACGGTCGAGGAAATCGAGCTGCTGGCGGCTGCCCTCAGCGAAAAGGCCGGTCACAAGGTCACGATCCTCGTGCCGCAGCGCGGCGAAAAGCGCGATCTGGTCGAGCATGTCATCGCCAACGCCCGCGAGGCGCATGGCCGCAAGCTGGCGGAAACCGCCTCGCAATCGCGGCTGCTCGAAGGCTTCAGGGAAACGTTCAAGCTTCCCTACACACCGCAACGCATCGAGATCTACGACAACTCCCACATCATGGGCACGAATGCGGTCGGCGGCATGGTCGTCGCAGGGCCGGAAGGCTTCGTGAAAAACCAGTACCGCAAGTTCAACATCAAATCGACCGACATCACGCCGGGCGACGACTTCGGCATGATGCGCGAGGTCATGACTCGCCGTTTCTCCCGGCTGCTGAAGGAAGAAGGCAAGCCTGATCGGGCCGCTGCCGTGGAGGCTGCCGGCACCGATACAGTCGACCAGCCTTTTCCCGCGTGGCCCGATGTCATCCTTATCGACGGCGGCCAGGGGCAGATGACCGCGGTACGTGCTATCCTCGAGGAACTTGGGATTACCGACAGCGTCATTGCCATCGGCGTCGCAAAGGGTGTCGACCGCGAGGCCGGACGCGAACGCTTCTTCGCCCCTTCGGGCGAAAATTTCACGCTGCCGCCGCGCGATCCCGTGCTCTATTTCATCCAGCGCCTGCGCGACGAGGCGCACCGCTTCGCCATCGGCTCGCATAGGGCGCGGCGCAAGAAGGAGATGGTGAAGAATCCGCTGGACGAGATCGGCGGCATCGGCCCTTCGCGCAAGCGCGCGCTGCTGCAGCATTTCGGCACCGCCAAGGCGGTATCGCGCGCAGCGCTCTCGGATCTCATGGCGGTGGAAGGCATTTCCGAAGCCGTCGCACGGCAGGTCTACAATCATTTTCACGAGGACGCCGCGAAATAGAAAAAGCTGGTCGCAAATTCCACGCAATGGCGGTGAAAAAACAGAAACAATATTGACGATAAGGTTGCCAAACCATCATCTAGGATTTGATCCCAAAAAGTGCGAAGCGGTTTTTGGAGAAGATCGAAACAATCAAATTCCCGGAGCAAGATGAGACCCGAAACCGAGCCTCATCGTGCTCCGTCGAGATAACCGAAACGAAACGATTTCCATGGCTTCGCGCGCTTACAGCATCCCCAATCTGCTCACCTACGGCCGCATTCTCTGCGTACCCCTGATCGTTCTGTGCTTTTTCGTCGAAGGTAAGCTGGAGGGCTCCGATTTCGCGCGCTGGGTCGCGCTGTGGATCTTCGTCATCGCCTCGATCACCGATTTCCTCGATGGCTATCTCGCGCGGATCTGGAACCAGACCTCCAATATCGGCCGCATGCTCGATCCGATTGCCGACAAGCTGCTGGTTTCCGCCATCCTGTTGCTGGTCGCGGCTGACGGCACGATTGCCGGCTGGTCGCTCTGGGCCGCCATCATCATTCTTTGCCGCGAAATCCTGGTCTCCGGCCTGCGCGAATATCTGGCGGCGCTGAAGGTCAGCGTTCCCGTGACGCGGATCGCGAAATGGAAGACGACGGCCCAGCTCGTCGCCATCGCCTTCCTTCTGGCTGGGCCGGCGGGCGACAAGGTGCTACCCTATACGACGGAGATGGGCATCGTCCTGCTCTGGGTCGCAGCGCTTTTGACCATCTATACCGGCTATGATTATTTCCGGGCCGGACTGAAGCATGTCGTGGATGAAGAATGATGACGAAACTCGTCTATTTCGCCTGGGTGCGCGAGCGGATCGGTAAAGCCGAGGAAGAGATTTCCCTTCCCGCCGATGTCGTCACAGTCGGCGATCTACTGAGTCATTTGAAGGGCTTGGGCGAGGAATACGAGGCGGCACTTCAATTTCCCCAGGCGATCCGCGTCGCGATCAACATGGAGCATGCGGAACACGATGAGCCGATCGCCGGAGCGCGGGAGATCGGGCTCTTCCCGCCGATGACCGGGGGGTGAGGAGCGGTCGGGCGAAGCCCGAGCAATCGATCCAGTGAATCGATTGCAGCGACGAACGCCCTGAGCCTTGGCGAAGGGTCAGGAGGCTGCTCAGCATGTTTGCGAAGCCGATCAAGGAAATTGCGATGATTTCACCATTGGTCAAAGTCCAGCGCGAGGATTTCGATCTCCAGGCGGAGATCGACCAACTAACCTCCAGGCGCCACGATATCGGCGCAGTCGTGACCTTCTCGGGCCTCTGCCGCGACGAAGGCGGCACTTTGGGTGCGCTGGAACTCGAACATTATCCAGGCATGGCGGAGGCGGAGATCAACCGCATCGCCAAGCTTGCCATCGAGCGTTTCGAGCTGCTTGGTCTCACCGCCATCCATCGCTACGGCAAGATCGCGCCCGGCGAGAATATCGTGCTCGTCATTGCCGCCGCACCGCATCGGCAGGCCGCCTTCGACGGCGCCAATTTCGTCATGGATTTTCTGAAAACCTCCGCGCCCTTCTGGAAAAAGGAGCATGGCAAGGGCGGAGAAGAAGGCGGCTGGGTTTCGGCCAAGGATGCCGACGATGCCGCGCGGGCCAAGTGGGCCGGCAACAAATAGGCTTCAGGGCACCACTCTTTCACGACGGCTGAGGACCAGCAGCAGCACGAGCAGCGAGAAGATGACGAAATCGCGCCACAGGAACGGGCCGTAAGCACCCCACATCGTCTCCGTCAGCCCAAGAAGTGCCGCTCCGCCCGCCGACTTCAACGGATCGGAATAGCCGCCAACCGCCGCAATCATCAGCACCTTCAGCCCGAACATCAGCCCCGCCCCGAAATCCATCGTTCCGTAATAGGAGGTGGCAAGTAGCCCGCAGATGGTCGCGACGAGTGCGGAGGCGACATAGGCGAGCAGGAAAACGCGATTGGCGCTGGCGCCGCAGAGCTCGGCGGCGAGAGCGTCGTCGGTCACCGCCCGCCAGATGCGCCCCCAACCCGTGCATTTCAGGACATAGGCGCCTGCCAGAATGACAAGGATCATCAGCGCCGTGTTGAGCAGCTGGATCTCTGTCAGCGTCACGCGGAAATCGCCGCTATCCCAGAAGACGATCGGGCCATTCAGGAAGGGCGGCAGCCAGATGCCACGCGTATTGGAGGCCAGCCGGGCGGTTTCCATCAGGATGATCATCATGCCGAGTGCCGCGACGATGACGGTATTCGGGGACTTTCGCGACAGCGGCAGCATGATCGCGCTGCCGACGAAAAGACCGGCGCCGAGCGTATAGCCAGCCGCGATCACGGCACCGGAGGCAAAGGCAGCCGGTAGGATCAGATACATTCTCGTGTAGCCGATATCGGTAAAAAGCACGAGCATCTGGCCGGCAAACGCAAACAGTGCGCCATAGGTGATATCGGCCCGCTTCATGACCCCGAACGCAATGGAATAGCCGAAGGCCAGCGCCGCATAGAGTGCAGCGAGCGGAACGGCATTCGCCAGTTGCTGCAGAAGATAGGCCATTCACTCCCTCCGAGGAACAGGTAAATAGTAACTGGCAAAATGAATTTTACCAGTTATAATTTTCTCCATGAGCTTTTCCTGGACCCCGCATCGTTTTTCCGGTGGCGCGCTCGCGCTCGATGTCGCCAACAGCGTCATCCTGCGCCATGACGACGAGCGCCGGATCGACCGTTTCGAGGCAGTGGGACAGATGGATAGCTTCCCGAAGGCAGCCACCAATTTCTGCGCGGAGCGGGCACTCTTCGGCGATATCCTGCCGGTGAGACAGGAGAACAGAACCGATTTCATTGCCCTCCGCGAGTTGATCGACCGCTATTTCCGGGCACGCGTTCTTGGAGATGCTGCGGATCTGCTGCTTTCGGACCTGCTTGCGGCCTTGGCTCGCGTCCTGAAGCGCGCCTCACCCGATGGGCTCGATGCCGCGACGGTACATTCGACGCTGCGCCTCATCGCCATGCCCGATCCCGAGCGGATGAAGATCTGCCGCAACTGCGGCTGGCTCTTTATCGACCGCAGCAAGAACAAAAGCCGCGCCTGGTGCGACATGGCGGTTTGCGGCAACCGAGCCAAGGCTAGCCGGCACTACCGGCGCAAGAAGGAGGAGACTGCGCCATGACGATAAGAAGGATTATGCTGACAACGATAAGTGCCGGGATCATCGCCGGTCTGGCGCTGGCCGGCTGCCAGCGGAAGGACGATGAAGGCCCGACGCAGCTCACCGGCCGCCTTTTCGTCTTCAACTATCGCGTGGCGAGCGCAAGCTACATGATTACGCTGAAGAAGATCGCCCCAATCCCTGAGGGAACGACGGCCGTTGCTGAATTCGAAAATCCCGCCGGCGGTGATCCGCTTGTCGTCAACCAGAAGATCTATTCCTTCTGGGACAAGATCACGCTGGAAAGCCCGGACCTTCATTGCGTGCGCAAGGATCGCCCCTATTCCGTCTCGATCAAGCTGGTGGATGCCAGCGACAAGACGATCCAGACGATCAAGACCGAGGTCAAATCCGATCTGGACCAGACTGTGCTGCCGACGAAGCCGCTGGTCGTCGGCCCGGTCTATACCGCCAATCCAGATGTCTTCAAGGGCGATGGCAGTGCCGATTACGGGCATGATGCCGCCTGCCCGGCATGAAAGTCATGACCTCCACCAGAGGTGGAGGTTTGAAACGCTGCGCTTGAACCGCTAGAAGCGGTATTGTTAGCGCTTAGTAGCTACGATTGAAGAGGTCGGCAAAGTCGGAAGCTTTGTCGGCCTTTTCCTGATTACGGATATATTGTCTGACGACCTGCTCGTTATAGCCCGTCGTCGATACGAAATACCCGCGTGCCCAAAAGTGATACCCTTTGTAGCGGCGCTTGCGCGCATATTTGTTCGCTACGTAAAGGGCCGTCTTGCCCTTCAAGAAGCCGACAATATGCGAAACCGAGTATTTCGGCGGGATCGAGATCAACATATGCACATGGTCGGGCATCAGATGACCCTCCTCGATCTGGCAGCCTTTCTGCTGTGCCAGCCGACGCAAGAGTTCTCCCAACTCACGCCGCACGTCCCCGTAAAGTCTTTTCGTGCGGTATTTGCTGCCAAAAACAATGTGATACTTGCAGTCCCACGTCGCATGCGAGAGCGTTTGCTCATCCATAAAACCTCCTTGTTCGAAGTCTGGGCCACCCCAGCGGTTCAAGCAGGAGGTCTCTCAACTACCGTGTAGAACTCGTCCAGTCCTCCACCGTAGGTGGAGGTTTATTTATCGATATAA
>NZ_QMKK01000049.1 GCF_003287875.1 Martinezella tropici | reverse complement strand
CAGACTGCTGACAAACCTCTGGCGTCAGCCGGAGGTTTTTGATTCAATGGGACATGCTGAAGAAACCTGCTCCCGAACAGACGGCTCTCGAGATGGTGACGCTCGACAGTCTTGTGCCGAAGGATCACCTTCTGCGCCGAATAGACGCGGTGATCGACTTCTCGTTCATCCACGATCGCGTTGCCGGCTTGTACTGCGCCGACAATGGCCGCCCGCCGCTTGATCCGACGCTGATGTTCAAGGCGCTGTTCATCGGCTACCTCTACGGCATTCGCTCCGAGCGGCAGCTGGTGCGCGAGATCGAGGTCAATGTCGCCTATCGCTGGTTTCTCAGGATGAAGCTGACGGATGGCGTGTTCGATGCGTCGACCCTGTCGCAGAACCGCCGCCGACGCTTCAACGATACGTCGGTGGCCCAGGATATCTTCGACCACATCGTTGAACAGGCGGTTTCCCACGGGCTGGTGGACGGCACGGTACTCTATACGGACAGTACCCATCTGAAGGCCAATGCCAACAAGGGCAAATACGATCTGGCCATGATCGAGAAATCGCGTGCCGACTACTGGGCCGACCTCGACCGGGCGATCGACGCGGAGCGCAAGCTGCATGGCCAGAAGCCGCTGAAGGACGGGGAGCGCCAGGCCGAGATCAAGGAGACCAAGGTGTCGCGCACCGATCCCCAGAGCGGCTACATGGTGCGTGACGGCAAGCCGAAGGGCTTCTTCTATCTCGATCATCGCACGGTGGACGGCCGACATGCGATCATCACCGATACCCATGTGACGCCGGCCAACGTGCATGACAGCATCGTCTATCTCGGCAGGCTCGACCGGCAGTGCCAACGCTTCGGCTTCGATGTGAAGGCTGTCGGGCTGGATGCCGGCTATGCCACCTCAGGCATCGCCCAAGGCCTGGAGGACCGCGCCATCCTCGGTGTCACCGGCTATCGCAATCCGACCCCGCCCAAAGCCGGCATGATGCGCAAGAACAGCTTCGTCTACGATCAGCGAGCCGATGGCTATCGCTGTCCGCAAGGCCAGCTTCTCACCTACGCCACCACCGACCGCAACGGCTACAAGCATTACACATCCGATCCTGCCATCTGCGGCACCTGCCCGCTTCTGGCGTCGTGCACGTCCAACGGCAAGGCCATCCGCACCATCACCCGGCACGTTTGGGCCGATGCCCGCGAGCGCACCGACGGTCACCGTCTCACATCCTGGGGCAAGGCGATCTACAAAAGACGCAAGGAGACGGTCGAGCGTTCCTTTGCCGATGCCAAGCAGCTGCACGGCCATCGCTACGCCCGCTTCCGAAGTCTCATCAAAGTCCGATGCCAGTGCCTGATGGCCGCCGCAGCCCAGAACATCAAGAAGATCGCGATGGCGCTCACAAAGACACCCAAACCGAGCCTCGCATGAATCACAGGAGCAGGACCGATCTCCCTTCAATGCCGCAACCCAGGAAACAAACACACCAGAAATACAAAACCCCGCCAAAATTTGACGGGGTTTGTCAGCAGTCTGAGCGCCGCTCGGAAGCGGCGCTTTGGTTTTTCGTCATATGAGGTCAGTGGCCGATCGCCAGTCAGTCGGCGGTGCAGAAGTGACGCATGCCGTCATAGCCGACATAGGTGCCGGAGCGGCCGTCAAAGCTTCTATAGCGGTCGTAGCAATAGCGCATCCAGGCGGAGGACCAAGGGCGCAGGCCGGAAACCGGCGGCGCGTAGTAGCTCACATCCCGCTCGACATAAACGCGGCGCGGAGGAGGACGATAATAGTAAGCCGGGGGAGGCGCGTCGTAACCGGGCTCGACATAGGCCGGTGCAGGCTCGACATAGCGTGGCTGGCTGGCGATGGCGGAGCCGACGATCAGGCCGGTGGCTAGCCCGGCAGCGCCGAGCGCCCAACCGTCGCGGTTGTGATGACGCCAGTATTCATCAGCGGACGCGGCGCTCATGGACGTTACCGTCAGTGCCGCGGCGACGGCGGACATGACAAGCGTTTTGCCGAGTATGGTCATTGGCCTATCCTCTAAGGAAGCGGGAGGACTTTCATTCCCGCTCTTTCATGGCAGGCAGACTATACGCGGCAAACTGAATGCAGACTGAATGACAAAACCCGGCATCGCTGCCGGGCCTCAACTCGAATTGATAGCCGTAAAGGCGTCTCAGCCGGCAATCTGCAGATTGACGGCCTTCGGTCCCTTGCCGCGGCGATCCGGTTCCGTGTCGAAGCTTACCTTCTGGTTTTCCGACAATCCAGCCAGACCAGAAGCCTGAACTGCAGAAATGTGTACAAAGATGTCCGCGCCACCCTTGTCAGGTTTGATGAAACCGAAGCCCTTATCGGTATTGAAAAATTTTACAGTGCCAGTCTCGGCCATGCCTCAGGTCCTTTTCTCTCTGCCCACCATCCACACGGGCAGCATTACTTCTTTGCCCTTGCGGGCGCTTGCAGGCAGTTCTCGAATTGTGAAGGAAAAGGTCCCCGTAACTCGGCATGATCTCGATGCGATGTTTGCCACCCCGCTTCTCGATCAAGCTGACCGGAATATTAGCGTTTCCGGCGCGCAATTCTATTAGGACTTCCCATGCTCTAAAAATGCCCGAACACCGTTGAGAGTGCTGTGTTTATGGCAAATTGGCAAGCAAAAGTTTTTTAACGTGTCGCAAGAGGCACACTAGCGTAATGCGATTGTGTTATTGCGATTCGCAAATTTTCCCTCTTTGAAACAAGTTTCCAAGGTTTTTCCATCGCTCGCGATATAGTTTTGATGAAATTTTCCCAAATCGACGGGTGTGAGCGCTCATTTTCGATTGTTCCGAAAAATTTCAGCAAAGTCTGCTGAAAGCCGACGGAAGCACGCATTCCAGGGCTTTTTTACGCCGTAGCATGGCGACGACGGGTTAATTCCGGCACGAGTTCGACTGCAAGCATCGCGGTAAACATGAGGGCACAGCCGACATAGCCGAGCGGACCCATGGTTTCGCCCAGCAGCAAGGCGCCGAGCGAAGCACCGAACAATGCCTCCGAAGACAGGAAGATCGCAGCCTGGGGGGCGGTGGTGTAACGCTGGCCGATGATCTGCAACGCAAAGGCCAGGCCGGATGAAAAGATGCCGACATACAGGATCTCGCCAAGCGCTGCCCTTATATCGGCGATGCTGATCGGTTCGACGGCGACCGCGACGGCCAGGGCGAGAACGGCGGTGACGGCAAACTGCGTTGCGGAAATACCAAGTGGCCGGCCGGTTTCATTGACGGCCGAGCCGGCAAGGGTAATTTGCGCCGCCCAGAAGAGCGCGCAGATGACGGTCAGGAAATCGCCTGTTGTCAGGCGTGAGAAGGAGCCGCCCGACAGCAGATAGATGCCGCAGAGCGCCATCAAAGCCGCCGGCCAGATGATCCAATGCGGCGGCCGGCGCAGGAAAATAACGGCAATCAGCGGTACGAAGACCACGTAAAGACCGGTTATGAAGCTCGAATTCGTCACTGTCGTCGTCAGAAGCCCGATCTGCTGGGTCGCGGCACCTCCGAAAAGCGTGACGCCGATCAGCAAAAAGGAGAGCCAGTTGCGAGGCGTCAGCGGCTTTGCGGCCTTCCTTTTTTCCATCCAAACGAAAGGCAGGACGACCATGGTGGCAACGGCGAATCTGAGGCCGATGAACCAGAACGGACCAATCGCCTTCATGGCTGTCGATTGCGCAACGAAACCGCCGCCCCAGATTGCGGCGGCAAGCAACAACAACAAATTCGCCTGTATGCGAGACATCTGCATCCTGCGTGAAGGGGAGGAAGGGAGAAAGGAGTAAGGCGACCGTTAGCAGCTGCTTTTGCGCCGGACAAGGGCGAATGGTGTTAAATGCGGAGCGCTTGGAATTACCCTGCAGCCCTCGAAACCCTCAGGAGCGCACCATCCTCTTCATCGGTGGTGATCAACAGGGCGCCATCGGGTGCGACCGTGATATCGCGCAGGCGGCCGAATTTGCCATCGAACATGCGTTCTCGCTCGCCAATCCTGCCCTTGCCGTCCTGGCTCAGCCGTGAGAGCAGCTCGAACTTCAGGGCCGTGACGAGGAAATCGCCGTTCCATTCGGGAAACATCTTGCCGCGATAGACGGCGATGGCGCCGGGCGCGATCGAAGGATCCCAATAGAAGCGGGGTTGCTCCATGCCGGCCTTTGCGGTGCCGACGCCGATTTTTGTGCCGGAATAATTGACACCGTAGGAGATGACTGGCCAGCCGTAGTTCTTGCCGGCTTCGGGCGTGTTGATCTCATCGCCGCCCCTTGCGCCGTGCTCTGCCGTATAGAGCCTGTTCGTCTGGCTGTCGAACGCGATGCCCTGCGGATTGCGATGGCCTTTGGACCAGATTTCCGGCAAGGCACGCCTGCCGTCCTTGAACGGATTGTCGGCGGGGATGCTGCCGTCGGCCTCGATATGGATGATGGAGCCGGCGTCGTCCTGAAAATCCTGGGCGCGGTCCTGTTGGCCACGGTCGCCGAGGCTGACGAAGAGGCTGCCGTCGCGGGCAATCGCGATACGCGAGCCATACTGGATATTGCCGCGCGAGAGCTTGTTCATCAGGAAAATACGCTTCACATCGGTCACCTGTTTTTCGTCCTGCGACAGCCGGGCACGAAAGACGGCCGTGCCGCTCCCGCCGTCGCCCGCCACCGAGGCGGTAAAATAGAGGGTGCGGTTGCTGGCGAATTTCGGGTCGAGCGCGACATCAAGCAGGCCGCCTTGACCGCGCGCATAGACCTCGGGCAGGCCTGATAGGGGAGTGGAGATCTTGCCATCGCGGATAAGGCGCATGCGGCCAGGGCGTTCGGTGACCAGATAGGCGCCATCCGGCAGCACTTCGACCGCCCAGGGGTGTTCGAGCCCTGTGGCGATTGCTTCGACCTTCACGTCTATCTTTTGCGTCTTGATGGTCTCCGCAGGTTCGGCATGCGCCGACGTTGCCGTCAGCAGGGCGCAGGCCATCAAGGTGATCGAAAATCCCGTTCCGGCAGTGCGCATGTGTTTGACCTCCCCATAGGCTCGCTTTTGCAAGGTGGGACCGTTCGACTGCCATTCAAGCCTGACCGCGGAACCGATAACGTCTTTGTGTTCCTGCTTCCGGCGAAAGGACGCTTTTTGGATCTGCCGATCCTGTCTGCAGGCGGAGGTATTTCCCGTGCAAGAGGCGCCGGACGAGCGGCGGGAGAAGCCAATGTCGAAGAAGTAGCTGATCTATATTGGAAATTTCCGCCGTCTTCAGAGTTTGATTCGGGTGCTTCGCGTGATGATTCAAGGTCGGACAGTTTGGCGATGCCTGGCTGCGGTCGATGCTACCCGAGCAAAAGTGAGGCGTGCTCTCTCGACCATGCCTCTAGCTGGGTAAGAAAAGGGTGCGCGGACGGCCCTGGACGCCATGAAATAAAGCCACTGTGACGCCTTTGTGCTTGAAACGGCGGTCCATATTCGACATAGAGCTTAGCGCAGAAAACTGGTCCGCAGGCTTTCTGCCATTTTCAACCGAATAGGACCGATCACCATGGCCTTTCTTGCCGACGCTCTTTCCCGTGTAAAGCCTTCTGCCACCATCGCCGTTTCCCAGAAAGCGCGCGAGCTGAAAGCAAAAGGACGCGACGTGATCGGCCTCGGCGCCGGTGAGCCGGATTTCGATACGCCAGATAATATCAAGCAGGCCGCCATCGACGCGATCAACCGCGGCGAGACGAAGTACACGCCGATCTCCGGCATCCCGGAACTGCGCAAGGCGATCGCCGCCAAGTTCAAGCGCGAGAACAATCTCGATTACACCTGGGAGCAGACCATCGTCGGCACGGGTGGCAAGCAGATCCTGTTCAACGCCTTCATGGCGACGCTGAACCCGGGCGACGAAGTCATCATCCCGACGCCTTATTGGGTTTCCTACCCGGAAATGGTGTCGCTGTGCGGCGGTACGCCGGTTTTCGTCGCCACGACGCAGGCCAACAACTTCAAGCTTCAGCCGGCCGACCTCGAAAAGGCGATCACGCCGAAGACCAAGTGGTTCATGTTCAACTCGCCGTCCAACCCGTCGGGCGCTGCCTATTCGTATGCCGAGTTGAAGGCGCTGACGGACGTGCTGGTCAAGCATCCGCATGTCTGGATCCTGACCGACGATATGTACGAGCACCTGACCTATGGCGATTTCAAATTCGCCACGCCGGTCGAAGTCGAGCCGAGCCTCTATGACCGCACGCTGACGATGAACGGCGTCTCGAAGGCCTATGCCATGACCGGCTGGCGTATTGGCTATGCCGCCGGCCCGCTGCAGCTCATCAAGGCGATGGACATGATCCAGGGTCAGCAGACCTCGGGGGCCACCTCGATTGCCCAGTGGGCAGCTGTCGAGGCATTGAACGGCACGCAGGACTTCATTCCGCGCAACAAGAAGATCTTCGAAGGTCGCCGTGATCTCGTCGTATCGATGCTGAACCAGGCGAAAGGTATTTCGTGCCCGGTTCCGGAAGGCGCCTTTTACGTCTATCCGTCCTGCGCCGGCCTGATCGGCAAGACGGCTCCGAGCGGCAAAGTCATCGAGACGGACGAGGACTTCGTGTCCGAGCTGCTGGAATCGGAAGGTGTGGCCGTCGTGCACGGTTCGGCTTTCGGCCTGGGTCCGAACTTCCGCATCTCCTATGCGACCTCGGAAGAGCTGCTCGAGGAAGCCTGCCGCCGCATCCAGCGCTTCTGCGGCGCCTGCAAGTAAGCGGTCCAAAATCGTTCAATTGAAAAGCCCGCCAGAGATGGCGGGCTTTTTGCATTCAGCTTGTCGGTTTCGTCTTCATCAACTGATTCAAGGGCTTCGCAAATTGAATCCCGCTACCGACGTAAGTCGTTGAAATCCGAATCAAAGTCCGAGCGCTGTCAGCATGATAAAAGTGGCGAAGAGAATGAAATGGGTCATGCCCTCGATGGCGTTGGTTTCGCCATCGTTGAGGTTGATGGCGGCGGCGATCAGCGTGATCATCACCATGACCGTCTGCACCGGCGCCATGGCCATGATAAAGGGCTGGCCGGTATAAAGCGCAATCGCCTCCATGACGGGCACCGTCAGGATGACCGTCGATAGCGAGGCGCCCATCGCGATATTGACCGTTGCCTGCATGCGATTGCGCAGGGCTGCCCGCAATGCCGTCAGGATTTCTGGAGCTGCCGAAATCGCCGCGACGACGATGGCCGCGATGGCGGGCGGTGCTCCCGTGCCCTTGAGGCCGGTATCCATGAAGGCCGACATGAATTCCGCCAGCAAGCCGATCAGCACGACGCCGATCAGGATGGTGGCGATCGAGGTGGCGGTGGATTCCTCGTCGTGATCTTCTTCGGCTGCCGCATGCTTCTTCTCGGTGCGTGGATAGCTGTAGCTGAAGAAATAGCTGTGCTTGCCGACCTGCATGCGCAGGAACAGCGCATAGAGTGCAATCATCGCGACGATGGTGAAGGCGGAATAATAATGCCATTTCGCATCGGGAATGAATTCCGGCACGATCATCGAAATGCCCATGGCTGTCAGGATCATCACGCCATAGGTCTTGCTGGAATCGTCATTGTAGGGCTGTTCGCCATGTTTCAGGCCGCCAAGAAGAGCGGCGAGGCCGAGGATGCCATTGATATCGAGCATGACGGCAGCGTAGATCGTGTCGCGCACCAGAGTCGGCGAGCTTTCCCCGCTCATCATGATGGCGAGGATGATGACTTCGACGGCGACAGCCGACAGGGTGAGGATCATCGTGCCATAGGGGTCGCCGACCTTGACGGCAAGGGTTTCGGCATGATGAGCGACGCGCATGGAAGCCAGCACAATCGTTGCGATCAATGCCGCCGCCGCGATCATCGATGCAGCTTGTCCCATTTCGAGCACGGAATGCTCGCCGACATAGGCAATGACGGCAATTGCCAATGCGACCAACAGGGCTTTTTCCTGCCTAAGCCATTTTGCTGCGACCACTTTCCCGACCTTTGTCCCAACCTTTGCGCCGATTCACGGTTGCACTCTAAAGCAATGATTTCGCACATCAAGCGCCTAAGCAGGAGCCGAAATTTGCAGTTGGCGCGGTTTAATGGAATACTGCACGAATAGGTCTGCCCAACCAAAATGCCGCGGCATCCTCGAAACCCGTCTCAGATGCACGCGATCCTGCCGGCAACGTCCGGATTCAGAGGTCTTGGCAGATGAGAAGGAGGTTTGAATGGTCAAGGTCGTTTACGAAATCGTGCCGCATGACGGTGGGTGGGCCTATCGCTTCCGCGATGTGTATTCGGAGGCGTTTCCCACGCATTCCGAAGCTGTGGAGGCCGCGCGGATCGTTGCGGCTGAACAGCAAGTCGGCGGCGACTCGGCCGAAATCAGCTGGCAGGACGAAAGCGGCAAATGGCATGAGGAATATGCCGACGGCGGCGACCGTCCGGAAACGGAGGTTCTCGACGGCCAGAGGCATTTTCCGCCGATCGATACGGCGCCTGGTGCCTAGCGCGGTTCAGCGCTTCACGGATTCACCAAACCGTCCTGGCTCTTTGCTCTTCCGCAATTGCGGACGGAAAACCGCTGCGCTGCTATCCTAGGCTTGGCGTTCGGCAACTGCCTTTTCGATGATCGCTTCGACGAAGTGACGCTTCTCGGCAGTATAGCGGTCACCATCGTGCCGGTAGGTTTTGGCGAGTTCCAGCTTCAGTTTCTCATAGGCGGCTGCTTCCGCCGGGTGTCCCCGAAGATAATCCCGAAAGATCATCCTGCGTTCATGCGTCCGGTTGTTTGGCGGACAAAGATAGACGCGCTCCGGCGGCATGCCGTCGCGCCGCATGAACGCCCAGACTTCATCGTCATAGCGGTTACCGCGCGGCTCGTAACCTTGGTTCAGCAGAATCTGCGTCGCGGCGGGAACGTCGGCGGAGCCGCGCAGGATGATGTCGATATCGATAAGCGGTTTTGCCGCGAGGCCGGGAATGGATGTGCTGCCGATATGCGTGATCGTCACGGCATAGGGTGCCAGCAACCGTTGGAGCTGCTCTCGGATGCGCTCGAAATCATCCGGCCAGTTCGGGTCATATGGCACCAGCTCCACCGCCGCTCCAACAGTCAAGACGGTTCCTCCGCGTTGTTACCTTTGATGTAAGTAAGCAAACCCGCGACCAGCGCGTCAAATGTCACGCGGCAGCGCGGCGATGTCTTCAGGTTTTCGTGCATGACGACCCAGGTGTCGAGCGACAATTCGATTTCGGGCAGCAGGTGCACCAGGCTTGCGTCGCGTCTTGCCAAGGGCATCTGATAGAAGCCGATGCCGATACCGGCGCGCAAAGCATTATGCAATGCGATGCTATGGTCGGATCGAAAGCTGAAAGAGACACCGTCGAGCATCGAATAGCGTTTCCGCATCATCCGTATGTAGGCAGTCTGGCGATCGAAGCCGATCAGCTTGTGCCGGCGCAGAGCCTCACGGGTTTCAGGTTTGCCATGTCGCTCAATATAGCTGCGATGAGCGAAAAGGCCGAGGGTGATGGTGCCGATATGGCGCGAGAGCAACGCCTCCTGCGCCGGCGCGACCATGCGCACGGCAATATCGGCTTCACGCTGCAGCAGGTCTTCCACCGTGTCGGAAGCGGACAGCTCGACAATGAGGTCGGGATATTTTGCCTGCAGTTCGGCAAGGATCGCTGGCAACACTTCCGTTCCGATGACCTCGCTGGCGCTGATGCGCACCGTGCCGCTGACCTTGTCTTTCGAACCGGAGGCGGCTCGCAGCAAGGCGGCAGCCGTATTGGCCAGCGTCTCGGCATAAGGTTTCAGGGCAAGAGCGGCATCGGTCGGCAACAAGCCCTGCTGTGAACGCGTGAACAGTTCGGCGCCGACCGCCTTTTCCAATGCATCGATATGACGGCCGACCGTCGGCTGTGTCAGGCCGAGATCGCGAGCAGCCGCCGAAAGCGAACCGTGCTGCAGCACGGCAAGGAAGGTGCGATAGAAATCCCAGCTTGGTTCAGAGGGTGATTCCATACATTTACGTATATCATCTGCATATTTTTCCGCAATTTCGTTTATCGTCGATACCAAGCATAGTCAGTCCATCGAAACAGATGGAGATGACGATGAGCAACCATAAGGAAAGCACGAAGACGGCCCTGATACTCGGCGCGACCGGCGGTATTGGCGGTGCAGTCGCGGAAGGGCTTGCCCTTCGCGGCTGGCGCATTCGGGCGCTGAACCGCAATGCAGCCGAGGCGGCCCGCCGCCAGCCGGAGTTCGACTGGTTTCAGGGCGATGCCATGCAGGCGGATGATGTTCTGAAGGCGGCGCAGGGTGCTGACGTCATCGTGCATGCCGTCAACCCACCGGGTTATCGCAATTGGGGCAAAGTCGTCCTGCCGATGCTCGATAACACTATTGCCGCCGCCAAGGCTATCGGTGCGCGGATCGTGCTGCCCGGTACGGTTTACAATTTCGGTCCCGATGTGTTCCCCCATGTTACGGAGGACAGCGCGCAGCGGCCGAAGACCCGCAAAGGCGCCATTCGCGTTGAAATGGAGCGGCGCCTGGAGGCGGCGGCAGAGCGGGGCGATACGCCTGTCATCATTGTTCGCGCCGGCGATTTCTTTGGCGGATCTCGTGCCAATAGCTGGTTCTCGCAGGCCATGGTGACACCGGGCAAGCCGGTCAGCTCCATCACCTATCCGGGCAGGGCCGGTCTCGGGCATCAATGGGCCTATCTGCCCGATGTCGCCGAGACGATGATCCGGCTGATCGAAAAGGGGGGTGAACTGCCTGCTTTCGCGGTTTACCACATGCGGGGCCATTGGGATGGCGATGGCAGACAGATGATCGATGCCGTGCGGCGTGTGCTCGGGCATGCGGTGAAGGTCAAGGCATTTCCCTGGATAATAGTGCCGCTGGCCGCACCCTTCGTGCCCTTCATGCGGGAGCTGCGTGAAATGAGCTACCTGTGGAAGGTGCCGCTGCAGATGAGGAATGACAAGCTGCTGGCCGTGCTCGGCGAAGAGCCGCATACACCGATCGACGAGGCGGTGAAGGCAACACTTGCAGCGATCGGCTGCCTGCCTGCGGCATGAGCCGGCCGTCAGGCGTTGAGTTCGGAGAAGGCGATGCTAGCGACGGTTAAATCCGAATCCGCATTCTTGGTATCGCCATCGCTCAAGAACCACGTCGCCGAAAGCCCCGCATAGGCGATGATCCATTGCAGAAGGCGTTTCGGTTCGAGGCCCGCCTCGGCACAGACGATCGGCAATTGCCGTTGCAGGCGGCCCGGCTTCGTAACAATAGGCAGTTCGGGATTGCAGAAGATATTGGCGAAATCGAAACCGCGCTCGCCATGGACCCGCTTGGGGTCGATAGCGAGCCAGCCGCGGGGGCCGAAATCGAGAATGTTTTCGTGGTGAATGTCGCCGTGCAATATGGTCTGGTCGCGTTGATCCGCCAGAAGTCGTGCGGCCACATCGGCACAGGCGGCGAGCATGCCGCCATGGATGCGTGCCGCCGGTTCAAGCTCCCGAAACCAGCGATCCAGCGGCACCAGATCCGACGGTAGCGGCTTTGCCTTGCCTGCATGCAGCCTCGCCGCTGTGCGACACATGATCCGGCTCGCCTCGTCATCTTCTTCCTGCATTGCCATGGTGAGCAGCGAGCCTGCGCCGGTTGCTCGTTCAATGAGGGCGGCGTCATCGTCATGTTCGTAGACAAAGGCGGCGCCTTCGCCATCCCACCAGCGCAGCACGCGATTGCCGAACTTCTCGTCGACATTTTGCGCAACCTTGATCATGGCGGGCTTATCCCGCCAGATGACCGGAAGAAGGTGGCTCGAATGGGTGATGATGGGATCGCCGTCCGGCGTCAGCGACCAACGGTCTATGTAGCGTTCAAACATATATCGGCTTTGCTAGGTGGGTATCATGATCTTGCGATCGGCACGCCTGCTTAGCTCGGTTGTGCAACGCCTGTTTTCAAGCGCCGAAATAGAAAAGCCCTCGCAACGGTTCGTCGCGAGGGCACTTTTTGGGCGTTAAGCACAGTTCGTCAGGCTGGCCACGGGCGAAGGCGCTGCCTGCGAGATGGATCGCTACTTAAGCCGCTTCGTCCAGGGCCGGATAGTCGTCGTAGCCCTTGGCGCCGCCGCCGTAGAGCGTTGCCTGGTCCCATTGGGCGAGCGGTGCGTTTTCCTTCAGGCGGCGGACGAGATCCGGATTGGAGATGAACGGCTTGCCGAAGGCAACGACATCGGCCTTGCCGTTGTCGACGGCTTCGATCGCCATCTCGCGCGTATAGGCATTGTTGACCATCCAGCCGGCCTTGCCGCCTGCGGCCTGATAGGCTGCATGCAGGGCATCGTAATCGAAGGGGAGGGAGTCGCGCTTACCGCCGGTCTGGCCTTCGATGACATGGATATAGGCGAGGCCGTACTTCGCCAGGCCTTCGACGACATAGGTGAAGAGCTGCTGCGGGGCCGGGTCGCTGGCATCGCCGGATGAGGTGACGGGCGAAATGCGGACCGCGGTGCGGCCCGCACCGACTTCCTTGGTGACGGCATCGACCACTTCGAACAGGAAGCGGGCACGGTTTTCGATCGAGCCGCCATATTGGTCGGTGCGGTCATTGACGTTGCCGCGCAGGAACTGGTCGATCAGGTAGCCGTTGGCGCCATGGATCTCGACGCCGTCGAAACCGGCATCGATCGCAGCGCGGGCAGCCTTGCGATAGTCTTCGACAATGCCCGGGATTTCCGAGGTTTCGAGCGCACGCGGTTCGGAAACGTCGGTAAAGCCGCCGGTGCCGTCGCTGTTGACCAGATAGGTCTTCGAATTTTCAGCACGCCTGGAAGTGGAGGAGACCGGCTTGCCGCCATTCGGCTGCAGGGTCGTATGGGAGATACGACCGACATGCCACATCTGCACGACGATCTTGCCGCCATTGGCATGCACGGCATCCGTTACCTTCTTCCAGCCGTCGAGCGCTTCCTTGCTGTAGAGGCCGGGAACGTTGGCGTAGCCCTGACCCTGATGGGTGATCGCCGTTGCTTCGGTGATGATCAGGCCGGCGGTCGCGCGCTGGGCATAATATTTGACGTTCAGCTCGTTCGGCACGGCATTCGGCGAGCGATTGCGCGTGAGCGGCGCCATGACGATGCGGTTGGCGATGGAGATGTCGCCGAGCTTGGTTGGTTCGAACAGTTTGGTCATTGA
Source organism: Martinezella tropici (assembly GCF_003287875.1). Taxonomy (GTDB): domain Bacteria; phylum Pseudomonadota; class Alphaproteobacteria; order Rhizobiales; family Rhizobiaceae; genus Rhizobium; species Rhizobium tropici_C. Next base: position 36,794 of record NZ_QMKK01000049.1, on the reverse strand, counting down.
GTAGGTCCTTTTTACTGGGGGAGGATGAAGGGGAAGGGAAAATATCAGGACGAAGCGAGGGCTTCGCCCTTGGGACGCAAGGCGGCAAAGGTCAGCAGGACTGTCACAAAGCCGAGAATTGCCATGGCCGAGCCGGCGAGCGGCACCTGAGCCAGGGAAAAGCCCTCGTCGATGACAACACCGCCGATCCAGGCGCCGAGCGCGTTACCGGTGTTGAAGGCGCCGATATTGATGGTCGATACGAGGTTCGGGGCATCCTTGCCGAAGTTGACGACATTGATCTGCAATGCCGGCACGGCAGCGAAAGCGGCCGCAGCCCACAGGAAGAGGGTGATTTCGGCGCCGACGAGGGAGTGGATGGTGACGCTGAAGATCGTCGATGTCACCGCGATCGCCAGGAAGACACCGGCAAGCGTGGTGCCGAGGCGCCAGTCCGCGAGCTTGCCGCCGATGAGGTTGCCGATGGTCAGACCGACACCGATCGAGAGCAGAGTCCAGGTCACCGTTTCGGGCGAAACGCCCGTGACATCGCGCAGCATCGGGGCGATGTAGGTGAAAAGCGCGAACATGGCGGCCGAGAAGAAAACGGTCGTCAGCAGCGCCAGCCAGAGGCCGAGACCACGCAAGGCTGCTATTTCGCGGCCAAGGCTGCCCTGGCGTGCTTTTTCGTTCTTCGGCAGCACGGCAACAAGTCCAGCGATCGAGGCGACGCCGAGCAGCGTGACGATCCAGAACGGCGCGCGCCAGCCGAAAGCCTGGCCAAATGCCGTGCCGAGAGGAACGCCAAGCACGTTGGCAAGCGTCAGGCCGGTAAACATCAAAGCGACGGCGCGGGCCTTGCGGTCTTCCGGCACCAGGCTGGCCGCGACGACCGAACCGATGCCGAAGAAGGCGCCGTGGCAAAGGGCGGTGACGATACGGGCGATCATCAAAATCCAATAGTTCGGGGCGATGGCGCAGAGAAGATTGCCGAGGATGAAGAAGCCCATCAGCATGATCAGCGCCGACCGCCGGCGCAGATGGGCGGTCGAGACAGCCATGATCGGCGCACCGATGGCGACGGCCAGCGCATAGCCGGTGACCAACCAACCGGCCTGTGGAATGGTGACCGCGAGATCCGAGGCAACCTCCGGCAGCAGTCCCATGATGACGAATTCCGTCGTGCCGATGGCAAAGGAGCTGAGCGCGAGAACGAGGAGTGCAAGAGGCATGATCAGAGTTCCTTCTGCATGGCTTCAAGGAATTCGGCGATGGTTTCTTCGTTGCGCTTATAGAAAATCCACTGGCCAAGGCGCCGTGTCGTCACCAGGCCGGCGCGGTGGAGCGTGCCGAGATGGGCCGAGACGGTGGATTGCGAGAGACCGCAGCGCTCGAACTGGCTAGCGCAGACACCAAGTTCCAGCGGGTGTTCCTGGGTCGGGAAATGGGTCTCCGGATCTTTGAGGTGGTTGAGGATTTCGAGCCTTGCCGGATTGGCCAAAGCCTTCAATATCTCGTTCTTGTCCATGGTGTTCACCAAGCCATATCGAATAATCCCGATTTATGTATCGACGGATTTCGATATATCAAGGGCGACATTGAACATTATTTTCGGCAGGGCTGCAGGCGCGGCTGCTTAGAAATTGGGCAAAAAAAGAGGGCCACCGGAGTAAACCAGGGCCCTTATAGGTGTGAAGGTCAAAACCTCCAGAGGGGAACAGCCAATGCGGTGGAACTGGGAGGAAAAGCCACCGTGTGCATCAGCTGTGTGCGTTATGATGCTAATTTGTGCAGCGCGCAATGCTTTTTTGTGCATGGCAGTTATGCGTTTGCAACGGCAGGGCCAAAAAAGGCAAAAAAAAGGGCCGCCGGAGTGAACCAGGGCCCTATAGGTATGAAGGTCAAAAACCTCCAGAGGGGAACAGCCAATGCGGTGGAACTGGGAGGAAAAGCCACCGTGTGCATCAGCTATGTGCGATATGGTAGTTAAATGGGCAGCCTTCAACTCTATTTTGTGCATATCAGCTATGCATCATGCGCGTGGCTGATATATTAGTCATAAAAAGAGTTCGTTATCAGTGACTTACCTTCACTAGAAATTCCAGTTACGAGCTTTCGACACGATAAAATCACGAAAAACTTTAAGTTTGGCCGCGTTTTTCATCTCGTCCGGGTAGCAGAAATACGTATCGAAGGAGGGCACGTCCGCATTGATTGCGAGCTGGATGAGGCCTGGATCGCGACCGACGATATAATCAGGCAGAACGGCGATGCCGATGCCGAGAAGGCACGCGCGCTTGATCGATGTCTGGCTGTTGATCTGCAGGTGCGGCACACGCTTGTTGTCGGACGACCGGCCGGCGATCTCCAGCCAGTTGACATCGAGCAGGTAGTTCGGTGCCGGTTCGCCGAAGCTGATGATGCGATGCTCGTCCAGATCTTCCACCGACTGCGGCTCGCCGTAGCGGTTGATATAAGAGGGAGCTGCATAGACGTGCATATGCACGGTGAACAGCTTGCGCTGGATGAGATCCGACTGCTGCGGCTGACGCAGACGGATGGCGCAATCTGCATGGCGCATGTTCACGTCCAGCTCCTCGTTATCGAGGATGAGCTGGATCTGCATATCCGGATAGAGCTGCAGGAATTCCTGAATCTTGTCGGTCAGCCAGCCCTGGCCGAGGCCGACGGTCGTTGTCACGCGCAGCTTGCCGCTCGGCTTGTCGGTTGTCTCGGTCAATTGCATCTTGACCGTCTCGAGCTTCAAGAGAACGTCGTGAGCAGTGCGATAAAGCAACTCGCCCTGTTCGGTCAGGATCAGGCCGCGGGCATGGCGGTGGAAAAGCTTGATGCCGACGTCCTGCTCGAGCGCGCTGACCTGCCGGCTGATGGCGGATTGGGACAAATGCAACTTATCGGCCGCATGCGTGAACGAACCCGCTTCGGCAGCCGCGTGAAAGATACGCAGCTTGTCCCAATCCAATGGCATGCCGTTTCCCCTCATCGGCTGCATCACTCCGCAGCCACGGCGACGGGCATGTGCCCAGTCAAGTAGCGTTCCGCCTCAAGCGCCGCCATGCAGCCCATCCCGGCTGCCGTGATCGCCTGCCGGAATGTATCGTCGGTCACGTCACCGGCGGCATAGATGCCTTCGACGCTGGTAGCGGTCGAATCCGGCGCGGTCCAGAGATAGCCATTGTCCTTGAGCTTCAATTTGCCCTTGAAAAGTTCGGTCGCCGGCGCATGGCCGATGGCGACGAAGACGCCGTCGATCGGCGTTTCGGTGATAGCGGCGGTGCGCACATCGCGCAGGCGAGCGCCCGTGACGGACGGGGGCATAGGCGGCTTGGCCGGCGTGCCGGTGATCTCGGCAATCTCGGTATTCCAGAGAACCTTGACATTTGCCTTGGCGAAAAGGCGCTCCTGCAGGATCTTCTCCGCACGGAAGGAATCGCGGCGATGCACGACCGTTACCGACTTGGCGATATTGGAAAGATAGAGTGCTTCCTCGACGGCGCTGTTACCGCCGCCGACCACGATCACGTCCTTATTGCGATAGAAGAAGCCGTCGCAGGTAGCGCAAGCGGAAACGCCGAAGCCCTGGAAATGCTGCTCACTCTCGATTCCCAGCCACTTTGCCTTGGCGCCGGTGGCGATGATGAGGGTATCGGCGGTCCAGACCTGGCCGCTATCGGTGCGGGCGACGAAAGGACGTTGGCTGGTATCGACTTCGGTCACGAGGTCGTTGACGATTTCTGCGCCGACATGCTGGGCCTGCTGCAGCATTTGCTCCATCAGCCACGGGCCCTGGATCGGATCGGCAAAGCCCGGATAGTTCTCGACATCGGTCGTGATCATCAATTGACCGCCCTGTTCGAGACCGGCGATCAGAACGGGCTGCAGCATCGCGCGCGCGGCATAGACCGCGGCGGTGTAACCGGCTGGGCCGGAACCGATGATGAGCACCTTCGTGTGGCGGGCAGGCATAGTCAGTCCTTTCAATTCGGCGATCGGGAAACCGCAGCTTCAAACGTCCAAAAGCAGGCGATTTCACGGTTCGCCGCTTCATTTATGATTGCCTTATGCATTTATTCAAGGGCAGCCTTGCATTACACACAGAGCAAATCGGCTTAGTGTAAGAATCGGTTACGCAAGAGAAACTTTCTTGCGTATTTTCCCGCCTTATATAGAAGCTGGCGAAGGGGAATTAAAGAAAGGCAATAAAAGTGCTTCGCGCTGAACTCGATGCCATTGATATCAAGATTCTGCGGGAACTGCAGCGAGACGGACGGATGACCAATGTCGAGTTGGCAGATCGTGTCGGCATTTCCGCACCGCCATGCCTGCGCCGGGTGCGCAAGCTGGAAGAAGCCGGCGTCATCGAAGGCTATCATGCCATGTTGAACAGCCCGAAACTGGGCTTCGATCTCGTGGCCTTCTGCATGGTCGGCCTCAAGCATCAGTCGGAGGCCAATCTCAAGGCTTTCGCCAATGCCACGGCGGCCTGGCCGCTGGTGCGGCAGGCATGGATGGTTTCCGGCGACAGCGATTTCCTTCTTCACTGTGTTGCAGAAAATCTCACCCGCTTCCAGGACTTCGTCATCGAAGTTCTGACCGCGAACGAACATGTCGATACCGTGCGCACCATGCTGACGATCCGGCAGGTCAAGAAGCTCGGTCTGGTGGAGCTCTAGGCGGATGGCGGATCGCCCCTGGCACCGGTCGCTGATCAAGTCCGGCGTGCGCCTTTTCCTGGGCGGTTCGCTGGCGCATGTACAGGACTGGTTTCCAGGGCTTTCCATCGTGCGCAGCCAGAGCATCAGTGAGGTGCATTACCGCGGAGCGAAGGTCGCGAGCCTTGCCGGCATGGATCGGCTGCGCGAACGCTGTGGCGATGCAATCTATATTGTCGGCTCCGGCCCATCCATTCGTGGTTGCGACCTGAGCGGCCTCGAAGTCAGAAGCGCCATCCTTCTGAACGGCGCTATCGGGTTGACCGGCGAGCCGATCGCCGAGCCTCTGGCGATTGCGGTCGAGGATGAGCGCTTTGTCTGGCGACACATCGATCTGTTGCGCAAGAAGGTCGCTCCAGGTTCGCTCTGCCTGTTTTCCGTCGCGGTGCTGCGCGCGCTTTGCGAGATCGACAAGAGCTGGCTCGCGGACAAGACCATCATTCTGATCGACGATATCCGCAAGCCCTATGGCGCCCGCAGGCGTTCGCTCGAGGACCTCAAGACGCTGCAATATGTACGACTGGATGCCGGGGGTTCTGCAGGCTTTTCACTCTCGCCGGATCGCGGCGTTTTCCTGGGTGGGTCGGTCGCGGTATCCGCCCTGCAATTCGCTCTTTACTGCGCACAGCATCAGGTCGGCTTTCTGGGGATCGATATTTCCAATGCCGGCGAACCGCGCTTTTATGAGACCGTCGGCGATATGGCTTTTTCGGGAATTGCGCGGGCAGAAGGCCGCATCATCGAGCATCTCGTGCTCGCGCGGCAGGTTGCCACCGAGCGCGGCGTCTCTTTCGTCAACTATTCTCCCATTTCCGCATTGCTGAAATATGATTTCGGTTACGACGACCGGTTCGCCATGAAATCGACGGCGTGACGCTCGCCGAAGATGACGACGCCCGTGCGGGGTTTGAAAATAAGGGTGCTGGAATGAAGCTCATGCGTTGGCTGAAACCCAAGGCGTCCGATGCCAAGAAGCTGACCATCGATCCGCCCGAGGCGAAGGTGGGACGCCATGGCATCGCCATCGTCGCCTGCGTCAAGAACGAGGCGCGCTATATCGAGGAATGGGTGCGCTTCCACCGGGCGGTCGGTATTCGTCATTTCTATATCTATGACAACGGCTCCACGGACGAGACCTGTGTCATTCTTCGCAATCTCCTGAATGAGGATATGCTGACGATCATTACCTGGGCGGGGCGGATGCGCGATGCAGCGACCTCGGCCGTGCTGAATGGCCAGGTCATTACCTTTGCGCACGCCATCCTGAATTTTGGTGGCGGTTACCGCTGGATGGCATTCATCGATGTCGACGAATTCCTTCTGCCGAAGGAAGCGGCGACCGTCGAGCAGGCGCTGGAGGTCGTCGGCGATTTTCCGAATGTCTCGTTGCCATGGCACATGTTCGCCACCAGCGGCCATGAGACGCCGCCGGATGGGCCTTTGACACTGAACTATACCATGCGCGGCGCCGATCCGATGACGACAAAAGAAAATGTCAGCAATTTCAAATGCATTGTCGATCCGTGCGAGGTGACCGAGGTCAGCGTGCATCAATTCCAGACGCGGCGGTACGGGGATCTGACGGCCAATGACGCCGGCAAGCGATTTACGCGGCGTGCACGGAAGTCTCCCGAGTTCTATTCAAACCGGTTCCTGCAGCTCAACCACTATTATACGAAATCCCGGCAGGAGCTGACGGAAAAGCTCGCCCGAGGATGGACCTATGACAGCAGTGCGGCGAAATATCGGGACAAGGTCCTGTCGATCGTCAAGAGCATCGAAGAGGATATGGTGGAGGATCGTTCGATGATCGATTTCATCGAGCGGCATCATATCGATCTTGGCCGCTGATCGAGCGCTTACTTGTTGGCGATAAGCAGTCGCTTGTAGACGTCGCCGATGGCGGTCGCTTCCTTTTCTAGTGCGAATTCGCTGCGTACGTGGCGCACGGCATTCTCACCCTGGCGAAGCGTTTCCTCCGGATTGTCCAGATAGAAGGCGATCGCTCTTGTCAGAGCCTCGCCATCGCCAGCCGGCACGACGGCACCCGTTTCGCCCGGGACGATCATCTCGGCATAGGCGCCGGCATCGGATGCGACGACGGCAGTGCGGGAGGCCATGGCTTCCAGCGGCGTCAAGCCGAAGCCTTCATTGCGGGAAGGGGCGACATAGAGAGTGGCGCGGCGATACCAGGGTTTGATGTCGTCGACCTCGCCCATGAAGCGGATGCGGTCGGAAAGGCCGGCATCAGCCACCATCTTCTCCAGCTCATCGCCGAAACTCCGATGCTCTGATGTCACGCGGCCGCAGACCACGGCCGTCCAGTCCAGATGGTGCGGCAGCAGCTCGATCATCGCCTTGACGAAAAGATCGGTGCCCTTCTGATGGCGGACACGGCCGAAACAGCCGATCAGATAGGTACCGGGCAGGCCGGCTGCGGCCATGCGGTCGCTTGAGGTTTCCGGTGGATGAAAACGGTTGAGATCGACGCCGTGCTGGATGACGGTGTGCGGTACCTCGAGAAAACTGCCGGAGCGGGTGCTGGTGGCGATCACGGCATCCATACGGCGGATGAGCCAGCGCGTATAGCCGGTATGGCGGCGCTGGGCGGCCGAGGTGAAGACCAGCTTCAGAGGCATGCGCAGCACCGAGCGCAGCAGCAGGCCCACCAGCATCTCGTTGTTGCGGCGGGCATGCCAGACGCGCACGCGGAAACGGCGTGGTCTGCTCCATAGGCCCGGAAGCCGGTGCCAGCCGAGCTTGGGCAGGTCTTCCGGCAGGCCGGGACCAAGAGTCGCTATGTGATAGCCAAGCTCGACCTGCTTGGGGATCAGCTGCACGATCGTCGAGGTCACGCCGGAAAGCCGGCGTTTGAAATTCGTTGCGATGATTTCGATCTCGCTGAGATCGCTGGCATGCGCTGACTCGCGATCGCGCACGGGCAATCAGCCCCAGGTGACGGAGAGGATTTCGTAGCCCTTGGCGCCGCCGGGCGCATTGACCTCAATTGAGTCGCCGACTTCCTTGCCGATCAGTGCGCGGGCGATCGGGGAGGAGATGGAGATGCGGCCAGCCTTCACGTCGGCTTCCTGATCGCCGACGATCTGATAGATTTTTTCTTCCTCGGTGTCCTCGTCGATGAGCTTCACCTTTGCGCCGAACTTGATCTTCGAGCCGGACATCTTGGTAAGATCGATGACTTCGGCGCGAGCCGTCAGGTCTTCGAGTTCGGTGATGCGGCCTTCGTTGTGGCTCTGGGCTTCCTTAGCCGCATGGTACTCGGCATTTTCGGAGAGATCGCCATGGGCGCGCGCTTCCGCAATTGCCTCGATGATCCGCGGGCGCTCTTCCTGCTGACGCCAGCGCAGCTCTTCCTGCAGCTTGACGAACCCGTTCTGTGTCATCGGTACCTTTTCAACCATTTTTCTTGTCCTTCACTCCCTGTGTTGCTCTGCTGCAGACACAAAAGAAAACAGGTCCCGAAGCGGTACTTCGGAACCATTCAGAGCCGTTATTCTGTCATCTATAGCAGATTGCGACAGACGATTGCCAGAAAATTCGAAGACTTAAGGAAAGGCTCCTGTTGAGGCTCCTTGCCCGTTCGGCCATCTGGCGTAGGTGCGACGAATGTGAGCCGGCTATCCTGCTTCACGCCCGTCGCAGCCGAATCATACCGTCAGAAATAGCTCTGTAGCGGTTGGACTTCGAGGTTTCCGGCCTTCAGCGCCTTGATCGCCATGGCAGCGGCTTCGGCGCCGGCCATGGTGGTGTAATAGGGCACCTTCTGCATCAGCGTTGCGCGGCGGAGCGATTTCGAATCCGAGATCGCCTTGTTGCTGTCGGTCGTGTTGATGACGAGCTGGACCTGGCGGTTACGGATCGCGTCCTCGATATGCGGACGGCCTTCCAGTACCTTGTTGATCTTCGTGGCTTCTATGCCGTTTTCAGCGAGATAACGCTGGGTGCCGCCGGTTGCGAGCACCTTGAAGCCCTGTTCCGTCAGCATGCGGATGGCCGGCAGCACGCGCGGCTTGTCGTCGTCGCGGACCGAGACGAAAACCGTTCCGTCACGCGGCAGTTCGACGCCGGCACCGAGCTGCGACTTGGCGAAGGCGAGTGCGAAATCCGTGTCGAGGCCGATGACTTCGCCCGTCGAGCGCATTTCCGGTCCGAGCAGGGTGTCGACGCCGGGGAAGCGGGCGAAGGGGAAGACGGCTTCCTTGACGGCGATGTGCTTCAGCTTGCGCGGATCGGGCTTTTCGCCATAGGCGGCAAAAGTCGCATCCAGCTTCTCGCCGGCCATGACGCGCGCGGCGATCTTGGCGATCGGCGCACCGATGGTCTTGGCGACGAAGGGCACCGTACGCGAGGCGCGCGGATTGACTTCGAGCACATAGACCGTGTCGTCCTTGATGGCGAACTGGACGTTCATCAGGCCGCCGACGTTCAAGGCCTTGGCCATGGCCTTTGCCTGGCGTTCCAGCTCGTCGATCATGGCAGGTGACAGCGTGCGCGGCGGCAGCGAGCAGGCCGAATCGCCGGAATGGATGCCGGCTTCCTCGATATGCTCCATGATGCCGGCAACGTAGACCTCGGTGCCGTCGGACAGGCAATCGACGTCGACTTCGATGGCGTTCGTCAGATAGCTGTCGAAGAGCAACGGGTTCTTGCCGAGCAGCGTGTTGATCTGGCCGGTCTTGTCGTTGGGATAGCGCTGCTTGATATCTTCCGGCACCAGTTCCGGAACAGTATCGAGGAGGTAGCCCTGCAGCTGGCCTTCCGAATGGATGATCTGCATGGCGCGGCCGCCCAAGACATAGGACGGGCGCACGACCAGCGGGAAGCCGATTTCGGAAGCGACGAGGCGAGCCTGCTCGACCGAGTAGGCGATGCCGTTGTTCGGCTGGTTGAGATCGAGCTTCATCAAGAGCTTCTGGAAACGGTCGCGGTCTTCGGCAAGGTCGATCGCGTCCGGAGCCGTGCCGAGGATCGGGATGCCGTTCTTTTCGAGCGCTTCGGCGAGCTTCAGAGGCGTCTGGCCGCCGAACTGGACGATGACGCCGACCACTTCGCCCTTTTCCTGCTCCGCCTTGAGGATTTCGATCACGTCTTCCGCCGTCAGCGGCTCGAAATAGAGGCGATCCGACGTGTCGTAGTCGGTCGAAACCGTCTCGGGGTTGCAGTTGATCATGATCGCTTCGTAGCCTGCATCCTTCAGGGCGAAGGCGGCATGACAGCAGCAATAGTCGAATTCGATGCCCTGGCCGATACGGTTCGGACCGCCGCCGAGGATGACGACCTTCTTGCGATCGGAAACCTCAGCTTCGGAACGGGCTGCGCCGACGAAGGGCATTTCGTAGGTCGAGTACATGTAGGCGGTCGGCGAGGCGAATTCCGCCGCACAGGTGTCGATGCGCTTGAAGACCGGGCGCACATTCAACCGGTTGCGCAGTTCCGCCACTTCCTTCGGGCGCTTGTCGGTCAAGGTTGCAAGACGCGCATCGGAGAAGCCCATGGCCTTCAGCATGCGCAGATTGGCAGCATCCTCGGGCAGACCATGCTCGCGGATGCGGGCCTCCATATCGACGATGTTCTTCAGCTGCTCGAGGAACCACGGGTCGATCTTGCAGCCTTCATGCACTTCCTCGACGCTCAGCCCCGAGCGCAGCGCCTGGGCGACCATGCGCAGGCGGTCCGGCGTCGGCGTGCCGATGGCGGCGCGGATGGCGTTGCGGCTGCCTTCGCCTTCCTCGATACCGGGGATTTCGATCTCGTCCAGACCAGTCAGCCCGGTTTCGAGGCCCCGCAGCGCCTTCTGCAGCGATTCCGCGAAGGTGCGGCCGATCGCCATGACCTCGCCGACCGACTTCATAGCCGTGGTCAGAACCGGAGAGGCGCCGGGGAACTTCTCGAATGCGAAACGCGGGATCTTGGTGACGACATAATCGATCGACGGTTCGAAGGAGGCAGGCGTCGCGCCGCCGGTGATGTCGTTTTCGAGTTCGTCCAGCGTATAGCCGATGGCGAGTTTTGCCGCGATCTTGGCAATCGGGAATCCCGTAGCCTTCGACGCAAGCGCGGACGAGCGCGACACGCGCGGGTTCATTTCAATGACGACCAGGCGGCCGTCCTTCGGATTGACCGCGAACTGCACGTTCGAGCCGCCAGTCTCGACGCCGATCTCGCGCAGGACTGCGATCGAGGCGTTGCGCATGATCTGGTATTCTTTGTCCGTCAGCGTCAGCGCCGGAGCGACGGTGATCGAGTCACCGGTGTGAACGCCCATGGGGTCGATGTTCTCGATCGAGCAGATGATGATGCAGTTGTCCGCCTTGTCGCGGACGACTTCCATCTCGAATTCCTTCCAGCCGAGCACCGATTCTTCGATCAGCACTTCCGTGGTCGGGGAGGCGTCGAGGCCGCCGCCGACGATCTCGAAGAATTCCGAGCGGTTATAGGCGATGCCGCCACCGGTGCCGCCGAGCGTAAAGGACGGACGGATGATGGCGGGCAGGCCGACATGGTCAAGCGCCTGCGCGGCAATGGCCATGGCATGGCTCATGTAGCGCTGTTTGCGGTCACTCTCGCCGAGGTTCCACTGGTTTTCCAGTTCGTCCAGCGCCTTGTCGAGCGCGGGGCCTGAGAGCGATGCCTTCAGCTTGCTCCGCTCGGCCTCATGCGTCTTGCGATCGGCGTCCTTGATGTCGGTGGCGTTTGCCAGCATGGAGCGCGGCGTTTCGAGGCCGATGCGGGCCATGGCTTCGCGGAAGAGGGCGCGGTCCTCGGCCATGTCGATCGCGGCGGGTTTCGCACCGATCATCTCGACATTGTAGCGGTCGAGCACGCCCATGCGCTTCAGCGACAGCGCGGTGTTCAGCGCGGTCTGGCCGCCCATGGTCGGCAGCAGCGCGTCCGGGCGCTCCTTGGCAATGATCTTGGCGACAACTTCAGGCGTGATCGGCTCGACATAGGTCGCATCCGCCAGACCCGGATCGGTCATGATCGTTGCCGGGTTGGAGTTGACGAGAATGACGCGGTAGCCTTCCTCCTTCAGCGCCTTACAAGCTTGCGTGCCCGAATAGTCGAATTCGCAAGCCTGTCCGATAACAATCGGTCCTGCACCGATAATGAGGATCGATTTGATATCTTGACGCTTCGGCATGGGCTCTCATCCGTTTTTTCGTTGCGCGAAAAACCGGCCAGGGTGGGAGGTCACCGGCCGGGGCGCATGGGCAAATATTTTCAGGCTAGAAGCGGCTTATAGGCAAATGTATTTGCAAACGGAACCCCATAAATCGCGGAATCGACATGAATTCTGCCGAGATTTTCATTGGGCGGTCAAATGTCGAGCTTTGCGGGCAATAGCAGCTAATGATCGACTAACCCTCAATATAATGAGGGACGAAGCGTGAGGTATCACGGGTGATGGGAGTGTCGTCCTCACGAATGCCGATACCCGCCGGCTGGCCGGCCACGATCCAGGACCCGATGACAGTCCAATCGTCGCCGAAGCGGGGAAGCAAATGCATCGCCTGTCTTACATACCCTTCTTCACCGTATGGTCCTTCGACCTCATATATGTCGGCGCCGGGTTCGTGATTGACGAGCGTCACATTCGCACCTTCGCGAGATAGCAACGGTTTGCGGACATAGCGATCGCCGAGATCCCCCACATGCACGTCGTCTTCGAAATAGGCCGGCAATAGATTTTCGTGGCCGGGGAACATTTCCCACAGCACTGGCAGCAATCCTTTGTTGGACAGCGTCAGTTTCCACAGTGGCTCGATTACCCGCGTGGGGGTTAGCGGCAGATGACGGCCGAAAGGCTCGCGCACCATGTCTTCGAGCGGATAAAGCTTGAACAGGCAGTCGATGGGTTCATCCTGAAGATCGATCAGCCGATGGCTGTCGTCAACGCCGATATCGGGCATGGCGATGAGCTTCGCATCGCAGCCCGCTTGCGCGGCGCAATCGACGAAGTAGTTCAAGGTCACGAGGTCCTCTTCCGATTCCAGCATGCCGGCGAAATGCATGCGGCCCGAAGGTGCGGCCAGGACGCGGATAGCATCGATCAAGCGTTCATGCAGTGAGTTGAACTGGTCTGCCGAGGAAGGAATTTCGCCACGCCGCTTCATGTCTTCAAGCCATTGCCATTGGAAAACCGCGCTTTCAAACAGGCTGGTCGGCGTGTCGGCGTTGAATTCGAGAAGCTTTGCCGGACCTTTTCCATCGTAGGAGAGGTCGAAACGGCCATAGAGGTCATGTTCCCGATTGCGCCAGGATCGCAATATCGCATCGTGATAGGCGGGCGGAATGGCCATGCGATGCATCAGTTCGCCATCGCAAGCGATCCTTTCGGCTGCCGCATAGCACATTTCCAGCAGCTTGGCTGAGGGCTCCTCGAGCTTCGTCTCAATTTCCTGGAGGGAAAATGCATAGGCGTGCCGTTCATCCCAATAGCGTTGGCCATACATGGAATGGATGGTGAAGCCACAAGCCCCTGCCTGAGCTTTCCAATCCGGCCGCTCGTTCACGACAATACGTTTCATTCTCTCACCCGTTAGGCCGAAAGATGGAAGCCGCGAAAGCCCCAGCCGCCACGCTCTACCGTACCGCTCGAGCGCCCGGCACGGTCGGAAGATCTCCCCCAAAGGCTACCACCGCCGCCGCCATCGGAAGACGAAGACGCCTGCCCGTTGTCGTCCTTTCTTTCCACATTGGCCGCTTTCCCAAGCAGCATGCCGTTGGCGAGGCTCCGCCCGGTTGCCGTGCGAAAGTCGCTGCTCCCGCGCGGCTGATAAAGGGCTTTGGTGTCAAACGTTCTGGCGGCTTTGCCGACGAGATAACCGGCCAGCAGGGGAATGAAGTGGCCCGTACCCGATTGATGGGCAGTGGTCGTGGGCTGGCAATTGTTGACGCCGTAATCCTTTTCGCAGTTCGCCGCCGTTTCATAGGCAGGAGCATTCTGCTGACGTTCCGTTTCCGCCGCGGCAAACTGAGATCGACATTCGTCAGCGGAAAAAACTCTCCCCGCGATGCATGTGTCGATGTCTTTGTATATTTGAACCGTATCTTCCTTTTGGCCGCAGGCCGTCAATGCCGCTGTTCCCATGAGCAGCAGGGACACACTCATCGATCGTTTCATAAAACCCTCGGTGCATTGCGCGTTCACAGGACCAACTATTCTGGAACGTTGCCAGCACAGACCAGCCGCAAGACACGCAGACGCGGAATTGCGGTTGTCCACATATGTCAGGATTGCAACGCAGAGAATATGGGCGCGAAAACAGAGTTAGATATTAATCGGCCGCGTTTAAAGTATGTAGGCGTGCATTCGATCGAATTTTTTTAGAGCAATGGTTGCGACCGTAAACAATGTCTTGCCATTTTTCGTAAGTTACGGCGACGCGATGCATCTGAAAAGAAACGAGCCAAATGGCGCGCTAGGGAATGGAGGAGGCGCCGGCCGCTGCGCAGTTGTCAACCGAAGTGTTGCCGGACCGCTTCGGCATAAGAGCGGCTGACGGGCATCTCCGCGCCATCGCGGGCGATGACGAAAAGCTTGCCATTGTCGCGTTTCAGCCGGTCGACATGATCCGTCGCGACCCAGTGAGATCGGTGCACACGTATTCCTGCTGTATTGCCGATTTCCGTCAGCGCGTCGCCGAAACGCAGCAGGATGAGCTCGCGACCGCGTGTCGTCACGACTTCGGTATAATGGTCGCGCACGGTGAGCCTGAGCAGCGCTCCACGATTTTCCGGTTTCAGGCGCGAGAGAATCGGCACTTGCGGGGCTGTGGCCATCGGGGCGGATGGGGCTGTCGTTTCCGCAACGTTAGAGCCTGCGGCTGCGATCGCTATCTGCCGATGCATGGTCATGTAGGAGAGAATGCAGAAGAGGATGCAAAGCGGTATGGAGCCAAGGGATTTGCCGAGGCTGCCGATCACGCTGGGCGTATCTCCGAAGAAGGCGAGGTCGACAAGCGTGATGCCGAAGCCTATCGGCATTGACGCGACGATCGATCCAATCAGCATCCGCGCGAACATGTTCGAGATCTGCTTGCGCAGGAGAATTTCGGCAGCAACGGAGAAGACGATCGCGAAGGACCAGGCCATGGCATGCAAGGCGAGCCAGTAGCCGAGCCGAACTCCCGGCATCAGCCTTTCAAGGGTGCCGTACGGTCCGGTCAAGGCAAAGATCAGGACGATCGTGACGAAGGTCGCCCAGAAGCGCGGTGAACGCTGGATGACCTGCAATTCGCGAAGCGTGGATTGCAGAAAGAGGTGATCCACGAAGATTTTCCGTTTCTCGCGCGATTTCGATTGAGAGAACAACACTATCGCGGAAAGGATCGGCAAACTCAACCGGATACAGATGATGACTCTCGAGCCGCTTCTCGATGCCCCGATCGCGATCCAAGTCCATGTCGCGGCCGTCATTCCCGCCGCCGTGCTCGGCGCCTATCTTCTGGCCAAGCCGAAGGGGACGCCGAGGCACCGTCTGCTTGGCAAGATATGGCTGGCCTTGATGGTGATCACGGCGCTATCGAGCTTCTTCATCCACCAGATCAACATGTTCTACGGCTTCAGCCCGATCCATCTGCTTTCGATACTCGTTCTCATCGGCTGCTGGAGAGCGATCGTCAACGCCCGCAAGCACAATATAGAGATGCATAAACGCGTCGTCGGAAGCCTGTATTTCGGCGGTGTTGTCGGGGCGGGCGCGTTCACGTTCATTCCCGGCCGCATCATGAACAGGATGACCTTCGACGGCGATGAAATTGCCCCACTCCTGATCGCGGCGGGTATAGGCCTCGCGCTTTTATGGCTGACGTCTAATGAAATATGGCGCCGTCGCCGTTTAAGCTGATGTTCTGTCGATAGCCAACTGGCTTTGTTACACTTCCTGGATATATAAATGCCTCAAGGGACTTTGATTTTAGGCATCGCCAGGAGGTGCACTATGGATTGGAAGGGGCGTCGGCAATCCGACAATATCGAGGACGAACGCGGCTCGTCGCCCATGAGCGGCGGCGGTGGCGGAGGCTTCCGGTTCCCGGGCGGCGGTATCGGCGGTGGCGGCCTGAGCTTCCGCACCATTATCGTGCTGATCGTGATCTTCCTGATCCTGAGAGCAATGGGCGTCGACGTCATCGGCCTGCTGCAGCAAAGCGGCATGCTGGAGGGTGGAGGTTCCGGATATCAGCAGAGCACCTCCAACAGCGGCGGCGGGGCTCAGCCGGCCAATGACGAGATGAAACAGTTCGTTGCGACCGTTCTTGCCGATACGGAGGACACCTGGAACGGCATCTTCAAATCGATGGGCCAGACCTATACCGATCCGAAGCTTGTGCTGTTTTCCGGCAGCTTCCCCTCGGCTTGCGGCCAGGCTTCGGCGGCCACCGGCCCCTTCTATTGCCCGAGCGACCAGAAGGTCTATCTCGACATGGCCTTCTTCAAACAGATGAAGGACCAGTTCGGCGCATCGGGCGATTTCGCGCAAGCCTATGTGGTCGCGCATGAAGTCGGCCACCATGTTCAGGATCTGCTCGGCATCCTGCCGAGGTTCAATCAGGCCCGCCGCACCATGAGCGAGGTGGATGCCAACAGGATGTCGGTGCGGATCGAGCTGCAGGCCGATTGCTTTGCCGGCATATGGGGCAAGTTCACGCAGCAGAAGGGCATATTGCAGGCTGGCGATCTCGAAGAGGCCTTGAACGCCGCGCAGCAGATCGGTGACGATACGCTGCAAAAGCGCACCCAGGGTTATGTCGTTCCTGACAGCTTCAATCACGGCACCTCGGCGCAGCGTATGAAGTGGTTCAAGCAGGGCTTTGATTCCGGCAAGCTCAGCGATTGCGACACGTTGAACAATCCGGTCTGATCTTGCTTGCCCGCTCCCGCGGGGTCGGCGAGCGGGCAAGCCTTTGGCGTGTTATCTCTCGCTGTCGAGATGCGTCAGCTGCGCTTCGGGGTAACGGCCCCCGGCGGCGGCATCTTTGGGAATCGCACGCTCGATCTCAGCCATATCGCTATCCGACAGGTCGACTGACAGCGCTCCCAAGGATTCCGTAAGGCGGTCGCGGCGGCGGGCGCCGATGACCGGCACAATCTCCTTGCCCTGGGCTGCGACCCAGGCGATCGCGATCTGAGCGACGCTGACGCCCTTCGCCTCGGCGATCTCTCGTAAAGCGTCCACGAGCTCCAGGTTCTTTTCGACGTTGCCGGCCTGGAAGCGCGGGCTTATCGTGCGGAAATCGCCTTTTTGGACATTATCCGTCTGCCAATGGCCGCTGATGAGGCCGCGCGCAAGCACGCCGTAGGCGGTAATGCCGATGCCGAGTTCGCGGCAGGTCGGCAGGATCTTGTCTTCGATGCCGCGCGATATCAGCGAGTATTCAATCTGGAGGTCAACGATCGGATTGATGGCAGCGGCGCGGCGGATCGTGTCGGCGCCGACTTCCGACAGGCCGATATGCCTGATGTAGCCAGCCTTAATGAGATCCGCCATCGCGCCGATCTGGTCTTCGATCGGTACATTCGGGTCGAGGCGGGCAGGGCGGTAGATGTCGATGTGATCGACGCCGAGACGCTGCAGCGAATAGGCGAGGAAATTCCTGATTGCCGCCGGCCGGGCATCGTAGCCGAGCCAGGCGCCGGCGGGATCACGCAAAGCGCCGAACTTGACGCTCAGCAGGAAATCATCCCGCCTCCGCCCTTTGATAGCTTCGCCGATCAGCATCTCATTGTGGCCCATGCCGTAGAAATCACCCGTATCGAGCAGGTTGATCCCGGCATCGAGCGCAGCATGGATGGTGGCGATGCTCTCAGCCCTGTCCGCTGGGCCATACATGCCCGACATTCCCATGCAGCCGAGGCCGAGCGCCGATACCTGCGGTCCGGTTTTTCCCAATTGATGTTTTTCCATCGTTGTTCTCCTGGTCGAAGGCGCGCCTCATTTCCGGAGGCCACTGTGATGGCGTTTTACTCTGCTGTGTTCTGTGCGATAATCCGAGTAAATCGAAACGGGCTGTTTGGAATTTCGCACAATGGATGACTTGCCGCTGGCCGATCTGGTTGCCTTCACCGCCGTTGCCCGCGAGCGCAGCTTTCGCGAAGCAGCGCGCAAACGCAGCGTCTCCGCATCGTCGCTGAGCGAAGCGGTGCGACGGCTGGAGGAGAAGCTGGCGGTGCGCCTGCTCAACCGTACCACTCGAAGCGTGACGCCGACGGAAGCCGGGGAGCGATTGATGGAGCGCCTGACGCCCGCCATGAGCGAGATCGCCGTCGCGCTCGATGATATCAACAGCTTTCGCGACAGCATAGGCGGGACCCTGCGACTGAATGTGCCGATCGTCGCCGCCATGGTCGTCATGCCCGACATCATCAGCCGTTTCCTGAAGGAGTATCCGGCAATATCAGTCGAAATCGTCGCGGAAGACAATTTCATCGATGTAGTCGCGGCCGGTTACGACGCCGGCATCCGTTACGACGAAAGGCTGGAAAAAGACATGATCGCCGTACCGATCGGCCCGCGACAGCAACGTTACGTGACTGCGGCGGCACCCGCCTACCTGGCCGCAAACGGCACGCCGCAACATCCGCGCGATATACTCGAACATCGCTGTATCCGTCATCGCTTCCAGAGTGGCTCGGTCGCGCCCTGGGAGTTCGAAAGGAGCGGGGAGACGATCATCATCGCGCCGCCGATGGTCATCGCGACGAATTCGATCGACATCGAGTGCCGCGCGGCTGCGGCCGGGCTCGGCATCATCAGAACCTTTCGGGAGTTTGTTGCGCCACAGATTACCAGCGGAGACCTCGTGGCTATCCTGGAGGAATGGGATACGGTCTTTTCCGGTCCGTTTCTTTATTATGCGAGCCGCCGGCACATGCCTGCACCACTGCGGGCCTTCGTCGACTTTCTGAATCACGAGCAGCGTCGCAGTCGCGGCAGTTAGTCGCTTTTGCTCTCAGGATCAAAAAAAGCGGTCGATAAATCAATAAGATTGAAGCGTTCACGGATTGTTTCTGCCAAAATCTTTATGTATTGGGGACGCTCCAGTTTTTCGTTCACGTTCTGTCTCTTTCATGGAGGCGGGGCCGCCAGAAGGCATCTCCATGATCGATCAAAAATTCGCTCGTCGAGGTCTGTTCCTCGTCTTCCTTATCCTCTTCCTCGACGTGATCGGCATTGCGATCATCATGCCGGTCATGCCGAAATATCTGGAAGAGTTGACGGGTGCGTCGGTCAGTGCGGCGGCGACGGAAGGCGGCTGGCTGCTGCTCGCCTATGCCGCCATGCAGTTCCTGTTTTCGCCCTTGATCGGCAATCTGAGCGATCGTTTCGGCCGTCGGCCACTGCTGCTGGCCTCCGTGCTGACATTCGCGATCGATAATTTCATCTGTGCGATTGCTGGTTCCTACTGGATGCTGTTCGTCGGCCGCATCCTCGCCGGCATCAGCGGCGCGAGCTTCTCCACCTGTTCGGCCTATATTGCTGACATCAGCAATGACGAGAACCGCGCGAAGAATTTCGGCCTGATCGGTATGGCTTTCGGTGTCGGCTTTGTTCTAGGCCCGGTCATCGGCGGCTTCCTTGGCGAGTTCGGGCCGCGTGTACCCTTCTATGGGGCAGCGGCGCTGGCGTTCCTGAATTTCGTCGGTGCCTATTTTCTGCTGCCGGAAACGCTGGATGCGAAGCACCGCCGGCCCTTCGAGATCGCGCGCGCCAATCCGTTCGGGGCGCTCAGGCAGATGCGGCGCTATCACGGCATCGGCTGGGTCTGTGTCGTCATGTTCCTGAATTGGCTGGCGCATGGCGTCTATCCGGCCGTCTGGTCCTTCGTGACGTCCTATCGCTATGATTGGAGCGAGGGCCAGATCGGCTTCTCACTCGCTGTCTACGGGATCGGTGCCGCCATTGCCATGGGTCTGGTACTGCCACGGCTGGTGCCTGTGCTCGGCGAGTGGAAGACCGCAGTGCTCGGAATGGTGTTTTCCTGTCTCGGCCTGATCGGCTACGCCGTTTCATGGCAAGGCTGGATGGTGTACGCAGTTATCGTCCTGACTGTCATTGAAAACGTCGCGGATGCGCCGCTTCGCTCCATCGCAGCCAGCAAGGTTCCGCCTTCCGCACAAGGCGAATTGCAAGGCGCACTCGGCAGCCTGACAAGCATTACCGCCATCGTCGGACCCGTGCTGTTCCCCTATCTGTTCCAATACTATACCGCGCCGACAGCGCCGGTGGTCTTTGCAGGGGCGCCCTTCATCATGGGTGCAATTCTCGTCGCGACGGGTCTGATCGTGCTTTTGACCAAGGTGCGCAAGACTGAGCCGAAAGTGGTTACCCAGTCGCAGGCGGGCGAGGCGGCCTAAAAATTCATCAGATATTTTGATGCTACGATGAATTCTTTAGCATTGTAGATTTGTCGGCTGGCTTTTTAGCGCCACACGCGATAAACCGACGAGCTTGCGCACCCTTGGGTAGGGCGGTTTGCGCGAACCCTAGCAATCGAGTTTTCGTGATGGATATGCCGGTAACTGCGCGCCCGTCCGCGCATGACAATGATAATTCGTGGTCTGCACATGTTCGCGCTACGCTTGCGCTGGGCATCCCTTTGATCGGCGCGCAGTTGGCGCAGCTCGGCATCAACACCACGGACGTCATGATTGTCGGCCGGCTCGGCGCCGAGCAACTGGCGGCAATGGTGCTCTCCGCGCAGTTTCTCTTCACGATTCTGATTTTCGGTTCGGGCTTTTCCATCGCCGTCGTGCCGCTGGTGGCGCAGGCCTATGGCAAGGGCGATGTTGCTTCCGTGCGCCGGGCTTTGCGCATGGGGCTTTGGGTCGTTACGGCTTACTGGATAGTGGCGCAACCCGCCTTTTTCTATTCCGAGCAAATCCTTCTGGCGGCGGGACAGAAGCCCGATGTCGCGAAACTGGCCAGCGGCTATATCGACATCGGCCACTTCGCCGTTTTGCCGGGGCTGCTCTACAATGTCATCCGGGCGCTGGTGAGCGCCATCGGGCGTGCCGGCATCATCCTCAAGGTTACCATCGCCATGTTGGTGATGAACGCCGTGCTTGCTTATATTCTGGTGCTCGGCCATTTCGGCTTGCCGGCCATGGGGCTGCATGGTGCGGCTATCGTTTCCGTTGTCGTACAGACGGCTGGTTTCCTTTTCATCGTCGGTTACGTTCAGAGCCACGAGGAAACGAGACGTTACGGGATTTTCGTCCGGTTCTGGCGGCCTGACTGGCACGCTTTGTGGGATGTCATCCGGCTCGGCTTTCCGATCAGCGTCACGGTTCTGGCTGAAGTCAGCCTGTTCACCGTTGCATCGCTGCTGATGGGCCAGATCGGCACGATCGAGCTCGCCGCCCACGGTATCGCTTTGCAGTGGGCCTCGATCGCCTTCATGATCCCGCTCGGACTCAGCCAGGCGGCGACCGTGCGCGTCGGTGTTGCGCACGGTCAGGGCGATCATCTCGGCCTGAAGCGCGCGGCAATCGTGGTGCTTATCGTTTCGAGCTGCATTGCGCTCTGCGGCAGCATCCTGTTTGCGACCGTGCCATCCTGGCTGGGAAGCTGGTTTCTTGACGTCACGTCGGCCGACGCGCCGAAGGTCCTTGCCTATGCGGCACCGCTGATCGTCGTGGCGGGCCTGTTCCAGCTTGTCGACGGGCTGCAGGCAATTGCCAGCGGTCTGTTGCGCGGGCTGAAGGACGCGCGCGTGCCGATGATTCTGGCACTGATCGCCTATTGGCCGATCGGCTTCTTCCTCGCCTGGCTATTGGCTTTTCCGCTCGGTTTCGGCGGTATCGGCATATGGTTCGGTTTCCTGCTTGGCCTTGCCTCGGCGGCGACGATGCTGTGCGCGCGTTTCTACGTGCTCGTGCGCTCCGAGAAGACTGCCAACTGATAACGGAATCTTGAATCGAGAGACTGCTGACAAAAATTGACAGCATGATCGTCTATAGTCGTCTCATACCAATGACGGGAGATGATCATGACATTCAATGCAAGCGATCGTATCGATGCCGCCTCTTTCCCGCGGGAAGATTCCTTTGATCAGGGCAAGATGGTTCGTCTTTTCCCATCTGCCAACGAGTCCCGCCAACGACCGGAGCCGGAGCGGAAATCCTATTGGCTGGCGGTCGCCAGCGCTGAGCACGTACGCATTGGTCGCAAGCATGGTTTCATGCAGGTGAACCACGGCAAGCGCGCTCCCTTGATGCGCATCAAGCCAGGGGACGGCATCGTCTATTATTCGCCATCCGTGAAAATGGGTGAGAAAGACGGCTTTCAGAGCTTTACCGCCATCGGCTTTGTCCGTGAGGGTGAGCCTTATCTTGGCGAAATGGGCTGCGGAAAGGCCTATCGCAAGGATGTGGACTGGCTGGATGCGCCCGAACAGCCGCTTCGCCCGCTTTTGGGCTGGCTTGATTTTACCCAGGACAAGAATTGGGGCTATAAACTGAGATTCGGCCTTGTCGAGTTCGGACAATCCGACTTCGAATTCCTCGAGGAAATCCTGATGAGCGAGCTTGAAGTGGTCAAGCAGCGCCGTCTGCAGGCCTGAGTTTCAGGAAGCCGATGTGACGAAAAGACCTCCCAATTTGACGCACGAAGAGAAAAGCCCCGGATTGATTATCAATCCGGGGCTTTTCGCATGTGATGAGGTGGTCGGCGCTATCAGGCGCGCTCAGCCAGGGCCGCTTCGCCCTTCTTTTCGCGCACCAGATTGATGAAGCGGCGGAAGAGGTAGTGGCTGTCCTGCGGACCGGGAGAGGCTTCCGGATGATGCTGCACGGAGAAGACCGGTTTGCCTGATACGCGCAGGCCGCAATTGCTGCCATCGAAGAGTGAAACGTGAGTCTCCTCAACGCCTTCCGGGAGCGAGTTGGAGTCGACCGCGAAGCCGTGGTTCATCGAGACGATCTCGACCTTGCCTGTGGTATGGTCCTTGACCGGATGATTGGCGCCGTGGTGGCCCTGATGCATCTTCGCGGTCTTGGCACCAAGCGCCAAACCGAGCATCTGATGGCCGAGGCAGATGCCGAAGAGCGGGATTTCGGTCTTCAGCAGATCCTGGATGACCGGAACGGCATATTCGCCGGTCGCGGCCGGATCGCCGGGGCCGTTGGAGAGGAAGACGCCGTCGGGCTTGAGGCCGAGGACTTCATCTGTCGAAGCTGTCGCCGGCAGAACGGTAACCTTGCAATCGAGGCCGGCAAACAGGCGCAGAATGTTGCGCTTGACGCCGTAATCGAGGCAGACGACGTGATATTTGGCGTCGTCGGCGCCGAGTTCGCCATAGCCTTCGTTCCAGACCCAAGGAGTCTGCGACCATTGCGAGGACTGACCGGAGGAGGCGACCTTGGCGAGGTCGAGACCTTCAAGGCCGCTCCAGGCCTTGGCGTCCGCCTTCAGCTGCTCGATATCGAAGACGCCGTTCGGATCATGAGCAATCACGCCATTCGGCATGCCGTTCTCGCGGATCCAGGCGGTCAGCGCGCGCGTGTCGATACCGCAGAGACCGATGATGCCGCGCGCCTTCAGCCACTGATCGAGGTGCTTGGCGGCGCGATAGTTTGAGGGGTCGGTGATATCGGCCTTGAAGATGACGCCGACGGCACCGTGGCGCGCAGCGGGTGTCAGATCTTCGATATCTTCATCGTTGGTGCCTACATTGCCGATATGCGGGAAGGTGAAGGTGACGATCTGGCCGAGATAGGAGGGGTCGGTCAGGATCTCCTCATAACCCGTCAGCGCCGTGTTGAAGCAGACTTCGGCCTGGACCTTGCCGGTCGCGCCGATACCCTTGCCTTCGATCACGGTGCCATCGGCAAGAACGAGGAGGGCGGTCGGCTTTTCAGTGGTCCATGGGGCTGTGGCGGTCATAGTCATCCCGTTTCCGGCGTCGAGCGCGGCCTTGAAGAGACCGGCGGTTCCGCCATGTTTGTAGCAAGGTGCAGCCGTCGACCGAGGTCGCGGCTTGAGATCTTCCTATCGATCTTATGTGCAGGTGATGGACATAGCTAAACAAGGCGAGCCGGTCAATGCGCGCTTTTGCTTTCCTGATAGGGAATTCGGGCTCTCGGGCGCAATTGCATTGATCGACACTGTTGGTCTAAGAGACAACAACATGACATGAGTGGCCGGGACGATCGTCGCCGGCCTGCTTCAAGGAGTTAAAGACATGATCCGCGAAACCCTTTCCAACGCCCAGAAGGACGCCATGAAGGCCAAGGACACGGCGAGGCTTTCGACCGTCCGTCTCATCCTTGCAGCCATCAAGGACAAGGATATCGCCAATCGCGGTCTCGGCAAGGAACAGGCGAGCGAAGACGAGATTCTGCAGCTGCTTGCCAAGATGATCAAGCAGCGCGAGGAATCGGTGAAGATCTATATCGATGGCGGGCGCCCCGAGCTGGCCGACAAGGAGCGCGAGGAAATCGCCGTCATTCAGGGTTTCATGCCGGAGCAGCTTTCCGAAGAGAAGGTGCGCGAGATTTGCGTCGCGATCGTTGCGGAACTCGGCGCGCACGGTCTCAAGGACATGGGCAAGTGCGTGGCCGCCCTGCGCGAGCGCTACGCCGGTCAAATGGATTTCGCGAAGGCTTCGGCTATCTTGAAGGAACTGCTGAAGTAAAATTCTGCTTCACCCTCGGCATGCCGGCCCGCCGCAGGCCGAGGGTGTTTTGCCATGCGGCGTCTATGATGGCGAATTTTCCCGCCTGATAATCGCAATATTCCTGGATGAAGCAGTTGGACAGCCAGAGCTGGCTCCGTCCCGAAGGTCCCATCCATCCGACGCTTTGCATCTTTATGGCCTTGTTCATGAGCCGTTTTGCATTGGTTCGGGAGATGAGGAAGCGGCTGCAGAGGTCGGTAAAGGCAACCCGCCCGATGATCGCTTTCTGCGTCGTCGGGTTGATCATCCCGACGCGGGAGATCAGATAGTCCATGATGATACCGCCCGAATTTGCCCAGGTGAACAGATCAAAGGTTTCTCCGGGACGGCGCAGGTCGTCACTTTCGATGATGCTGACGGAGATTTGGGGCTGCAGCAGGCCGATGAGTTCCGGTTGTTTGACAAACAGGGCGTTGCGTTTGCCGTCATCCAATCGATCCAGCACGGAAAGATGAATGCTGACCCATTTCGCAAGCTGATTCGCTGCGGCTTCCGTCGGCTGCATCGGCCGCGCCCGCCGATCGGCAGCATGCGGCAGATAGCGTAGGAAGCCGAGTGCCAGCATCTCCTGAATGAAGCTGAGCGCCGTATTGTGGCTGGCGATCTCATGCTCGACGATATAGTGGGCAAAACGGCTGGCATGTATGCCGGGCGGCCCGCCGTCGATGCCGCCGCAATAGAGGCCAAACCCGGCGAGCGCCATCAGCCAGCGCTGCTGCGAAGCAAAAACAGAGCATACACGCTGATTTTCATCATAAGTGGATATAATTTCTCTAGTATAACTGAGGATTTCCGCGAAAAAATCAGGGTCTTTGGCAAGTTCCTTTGCGGATAAAGACATGTATCCGTCTCCGTTGAACTGAGCAAATTCCAAAATGTCTGAGTAGATAATCATTAAGATCGCATATGCGCGGACAATAAAAGATATTCATCGCGATTGTCGCGTCAAGATACTCACGCATGCGGAACCAGAATGTTTCCGCAACGCATGTTCGTTGCTCTTGTTTCGTGAAATTGGAGAAGGCCGGAAATTAGAGAAGGCAGGAGCTGGGGGAGCTCCTGCCTTCTTGCGCTTTGCAGGCGTTTGATGACGCAGGGTGGGGCCCAAAAATCAAACGTCTTTTGCAAAGGCACTCAGGTGGGGCGGCGCCGGGGGTAGGGATGGTGCCCCACCTGAGTATCTGGTGAACTTATCTGAGGATCCTGACTTCCTGGGGCAAGGCTAATGCCTGCGATGGTAGTCCGGACATTTGAATCTTTACGCCTGCCGTGAGAGCAGGAACTTTCATATCTGCCGGCAACTGATATCCTGCGCCTGCGTAGAGCACATTCTTGTCGTGAGCGCCGCCGGTCATCGTGGCCGAGCTATAGGTCGCTGTGGCGAAGACGGCTGCGGCTGCCAAGGGTACGATCAGAATGCGCATTTTCCTCTCCTAAACTGAAAGCCCGTACCTGTTGGCTTCCCGTTCGTCAGAGCGTCTCGGCATGTCGCGTCACGAAGCAGTTTCTTCGCCGGCTTGTCTCGCCCTGTGAGAAGAACGCTATTGCGCCGCACATCAACAATCAAATTACAAAAAAATAATGTTTGGCTTACGAACAATGCCCAAAATGCGGCGCCGGAGAGTGTCGCCCATGCGCAGCTCCTTTGCATCTATTGATTGTCGATCATGTGGATTTTGCTTGCGCTTATCGACTTCAAACTGTCCAAGCCTTTGCTTTTTCGCGTATTTTCGTGCACAAAGCGGTTACCAAGTTGGTCACAGAGAGGTCGACTCGCTCCTTGCGAAGAAAGCAATTGCATTATCGTCCGCACGCCGAAGGAGACATTTGAAGCGGCCAAAGACAAGGTAAAACCGCGCATTACTTCACGGAGTTGTGATTGCGAGCGGGTAAGGCGATCATCGGTAAGGGCCTGTGAATACCGTGGGTGGATATCCAGGTAGCGTGGCAATGCCTTTCATTCCTGTTTATATGGGTCAAGCCAGAGGTAGCCATGCGATTTTCAAATACGTTTCTCGATGAGATTCGCGACCGCGTTTTGATCTCGGACGTGATCGGCCGTCGTGTGACCTGGGATCGGCGCAAGACCAATGTGCCGCGCGGCGATTACTGGGCCTGCTGCCCCTTCCATGGTGAGAAATCACCGAGCTTTCACTGCGAGGATCGCAAGGGACGCTATCATTGCTTCGGCTGCGGCGTGACGGGCGATCACTTCCGCTTTCTCACCGAGCTGGAGGGCTTGAGCTTTCCGGAAGCGGTGCAGCAGATTGCCGATATGGCCGGCGTTCCGATGCCGGTTGCCGATCCGATGGAGGCGAAGCGTGAGAAGGAACGCACGTCGCTGCTCGACGTCATGGAGATGGCGACCCAGTTTTTCCAGGATCAGCTGCAGACAGCCAATGGAGCGCGGGCGAGGGCTTATTTGCGCGATCGCGGCCTCAGCGGCCGGACCATCGAGACCTTCCGCCTCGGATATTCGCCCGATAGCCGCAACGCCCTGAAGGAGCATCTCGCCGGCAAGGGCGTACTGAAGGAGCAGATGGAGGCCTGTGGCCTTGTCGTGCACGAGAACGTGCCGGTCTCCTATGACCGGTTCCGCGACCGCATCATGTTTCCGATTCTCTCTTCCAGAGAAAAGGTGATCGCCTTCGGCGGCCGCGCCATGTCGCCGGATGCGCCGGCAAAATACTTGAATTCCAACGAGACCGAGCTCTTTCACAAGGGCAACGTACTCTATAATTTCACGCGCGCGCGCCGTGCTGCCCAAGGCAATGATGGTGCCGGCACCATCATTGCCGTCGAAGGCTATATGGATGTCATCGCGCTGTATCAGGCGGGTGTCGAGAATGCGGTTGCGCCGCTCGGCACGGCACTGACCGAGAACCAGCTCGATCTCCTTTGGAAGATGACGCCGGAGCCGGTTCTTTGTTTCGATGGCGATGGTGCCGGCATCCGTGCCGCCAATCGTGCCGCCGATCTGGCGCTGCCGCATATCAAGCCGAACCGCACCGTGCGTTTTGCGCTGCTGCCCGATGGCAAGGATCCCGACGATCTCGTCCGGCATGACGGGCGCGCGCCGTTCGACAAGGTGCTGGCGCAGGCAAAGCCGCTTGCTGAGCTCATCTGGACGAGGGAAGCCGGCAGCGGCACGTTCGAGACGCCTGAGGCGCGGGCGGAGCTGGAAGCGCGGTTGCGGCGCATCGTCTCCGTCATCACGGATGAGGATGTCCGCCGCCACTACCAGCAAAACATGCGGGAGCGGCTGAATGGGTTGTTTCAGCCGCAATTCCAACGAAACAGCGGCCAGCAGGTGCGCGGCTTTTCGCGTGATGGTAACGGCCGCTCTTTCGGCGGTCGCGGTGGGCAGGCGCGCGGCGCTCCCCCAATGCCGACGACGGCATCCGATCGTCTGGCCCGCTCGGCCATGATCACGGGGCATCAGGATATTCCGAGCCTTCGCGAAAGCGTGCTCGCCTTGACCATCGTCAATCATCCGCCGCTGTTGCAGGACGAGTACGACGAGATTGCTGCGATCGACTACGAGAGCCGCGAATTGCAGCGCCTGTGGTCGGCGGTTCTCGGCATCGCTGCCACCATGGTCGGCCCGCAATTCGTCCGCGAACGATTGGTCGAGCAATTGGAGGAGCAGGGCTTCGGCGCCTTGCTGAAGAGCCTCGACCAGCAGGTCCGCAATGCCCGGCTGTGGACGGCAACCGAGGAGGCGGCCATGGAAGATGCGCGCGAAGGCTACCGCCAGGCGCTCGCGCTTCACAAGCGTTCCAAGGCGCTCCGTTGGCACAAGATCGAATTGCAGGGCGCGATTGCCGAAGCAACGGAAGACGGCGACGGCGAGCTGATCGAGCAGCTGATGCGCGCCTTGCAGGAGGTTCAACTCGAAGCGATAAGGCTGGAAAACCAGGAAGCGATCATCGATGGCTTCGGCGTGCTCTCCGGTCGCGTCAAAGGTGCCGCTGGAAAATAGGGAATAGATGCCTCAGCCTGAAAGACAAGAGCCGCGATTTTCCGTAGACGACGCATTGTTCGCCGAGCATACCGCTGTGCCGGCGCCGCTCGATGTCCTGAAGCGCGTTTATGGCTATTCCGCCTTTCGCGGCAAGCAGCAGCAGGTGGTCGAGCATGTCGTCTCCGGCGGCGATGCGGTCGTGCTGTTTCCGACCGGTGCCGGCAAGTCGCTGTGCTTCCAGATTCCCGCGCTTTGCCGCGATGGTATCGGCATCGTCGTCTCGCCGCTGATTGCGCTGATGCGGGATCAGGTGGAGGCGATGAAGCAGCTCGGCATCCGGGCGGCCGCCTTGAATTCATCCCTGTCGCGCGAGGAGGCGAGCGAAGTCTATCGGGCCATTTCCGCCGGCAAGCTCGATCTGCTTTACGTGACGCCGGAACGCATCGCGACGGAAGGTTTCTGCCAGATGCTCGGCCGGGCCAGGATCGCGCTTTTTGCGATCGATGAGGCGCATTGCGTCTCGCAATGGGGGCATGATTTCAGGCCGGAATATCGCGATCTCGGTAGGCTTGCCGAGCTTTTTCCCGGCGTGCCGCGCATCGCGCTGACGGCAACGGCCGATCCGCATACCCGCGACGACATCATAGAGCGGCTGGCGCTCGGCGATGCCAAGGTCTTCACCACCAGCTTCGACCGCCCGAACATAACCTACGAGATTGTCGAGCGCGATCAGCCGCGCCAGCAATTGCTGCGTTTTCTCGACGGCCACCGCGGCGATAGCGGCATCGTCTATTGCCTCTCGCGCGCCAAGGTCGAGGATACCGCCGAGTGGCTGAACGGACAGGGCGTCCGCGCGCTTCCCTATCATGCCGGCATGGATCGAGCGCTTCGCGACGCCAATCAGGATGCCTTCTTGAAAGAGGAAGACCTGTGCCTCGTGGCGACGGTCGCCTTCGGCATGGGCATCGACAAGCCGAATGTGCGCTATGTCGCCCATCTCGATCTGCCAGGGTCGGTGGAGGCGTATTATCAGGAGACGGGCCGCGCCGGGCGCGATGGGCTGCCCTCCAACGTCTGGATGGCCTATGGCATGGCCGATGTCATTCAGCGCCGGCGGATGATCGACGAGGGTGGCGCATCAGAGGAGATCAAGCGTGTCGAGCGGGCGAAGCTCAATGCGCTGCTTGCCATTTGCGAAACGGCCGGCTGCCGGCGGCAGTCCATCCTTGCGCATTTTGGCGAGGCCCACGGTGGCGCTTGCGGTAATTGCGATACCTGCCTCAAGCCTGTCGAGACCTGGGACGGGACGGAAGCGGCGATCAAGGCGCTCGCCGCCGTCTATCGCACCGGCGAACGTTTCGGTACCGGCCATGTCATCGATGTGTTGATGGGAACGGTCAACGAAAAGACCGAGCGCTTCGGCCATGTCGACATGCCGGTTTTCGGCGCAGGCAAGGATATTCCAGGCCGTACCTGGCAATCGATCTTCCGCCAATTGCTGGCGAACGGGTTCATCAGCATCGACCACACGGCCTTCGGTGCCATGAAGCTCGAGGAGCAGGCGAGGGCCGTCTTCAAGCGCGAGCGGCAGGTCTTCTTCCGCAAGGATCGGCCCGAAACGGGCCGTCGCGGCAAGAAGGCGGGACGACCGGAGAAGCAGGCACACGGGCTTTCCGGCGAGGCACAGGCGCTGTTCGATGCGCTGCGGGCCGAGCGTACCCGGATCGCCAAGGAATTGGGCGTCCCGCCTTACGTTGTTTTTCCGGATACGACACTGATCGCCTTTGCGACGGAGCGACCGAAAAACCATAAGGCGCTTCTCGGGATTTCCGGTGTCGGTCAGTCAAAACTCGAGCGCTACGGCGATGCGTTCCTTGCCGTGCTCTCGGATTTCATCAGTCGTTGATCTCTTGCGGCGGAGCGTGCCGGCCAGACGGTTTGGCAACTACATGCGCACCGTCATGCCGCCATCGACGGTCAGGACATGGCCGTTGACGAAGGATGCGGCGTCGCTGGCGAGGAACAGCGCAGCACCCGCAATCTCGTCCGGACGTCCCCAGCGCTGAACGGGGATGCGTTGGCGTACGATGGGCATCAGATCTTCGTTCGCGACCATGGCCGCATTGGTTTCCGTTGCGAACCAGCCTGGCGCGATGGCATTGCTGGTGATGCCGTGAGGGCCAAATTCCACAGCCATGCTGCGCACAAGGCCTGTCAGTCCCTGCTTGGCGGCGGGATAGACACAGTCGCCAGGCATGACGACCTGCCCGCTGATCGAGGTAACCGAGATAAGCCGCCCATGATTGTTTCGCTTCATCAGGCGGGCGGCATCGCGTGAGAGCATGATCGAGGCGGCGAGATCCGTGTTGAGCAAGGCGAAGATCGCCTCGTCGTCGAAGTCGGCCAGTGGGCGCCTGTCGCGCGCACCGACGTTGTTGATCAATATGTCGAGCCGGCCGTGATTTTTCTCGATGGTGTTGATCGCCGCGCGCCGTGCTTCGCGATCGGCAATATCGAAGGCGGCGGCTTCCGCCGAGCCGTCTCTCGCTCGGATCGTCTCCACGGCTACATTGAGTGTGGCTGCGGTTCGTCCGTTGATGATGACGTGAGCGCCGGCATCGGCGAGCGCCTGCGCCATCTCAAACCCCAGGCCACGTCCGCCTCCGGTGATGAGGGCAACCCGTCCTGCGAGGGAGAATCTTTGGAATATGCTCATGGCTCTCCCTTATTTTCAGACCAACGCCAATCTGCTGTAAAATATTGGACTGAGTCAAGTAATTTTTGCGATGAGTACCAACGAGGCCTGGCTGTAAAGTTGCGTGTATTCGGTCTGCTTTGATAGATAATATCGAAACTGTGTCCTATCGCGCGGACGTCACGGCCCTGCGCATTTTTGCCGCTGCCGGATGCAGCAACAAGCCGGATCCTATGTTATTCCTTGATTAATTAGGCCCTTTGACCAGCACCGGAATGCGACCATGACTTCAGCGTTCATATCCCATTTGCGCAACGAACTTCTCGGCCTGAAAGAAGCCGGCCTCTATAAGGCCGAGCGGGTCATCACCTCCAAGCAGGCCGGCGAAATCGCCGTGCTTGGTGGCGCGCGCGTCCTCAATTTCTGCGCCAATAACTATCTTGGCCTCGCCGATAATGAGGAACTTGCCGAGGCCGCGAAGAAGGCGCTCGACCGCTACGGATACGGCATGGCCTCGGTGCGCTTCATTTGCGGCACACAGGAAGAGCACAAGCAGCTCGAGGCACGGATTTCAGCTTTCCTCGGTATGGAGGCGACGATCCTCTATTCCTCTTGCTTCGACGCCAATGGCGGGCTGTTCGAAACGCTGCTTTCGGAAGAAGATGCCATTATCTCGGATGCCCTTAATCATGCCTCGATCATCGATGGCGTGCGGCTCTCCAAGGCAAAGCGTTTCCGCTATGCCAACAACGATATGGCGGCTTTGGAAGAAGAACTGAAGAAGGCCGAGGGCAGCCGCTTCAAGCTGATCGCGACCGACGGCGTCTTTTCCATGGACGGCATCATTGCCAATCTCGGCGGCGTCTGCGATCTGGCGGAAAAATACGGCGCGATGGTCATGGTCGATGACAGCCATGCAGTTGGCTTCGTCGGCGCGCATGGCCGGGGATCGGCCGAATATTGCGGTGTCGAAGGCCGGGTGGATATCATCACCGGCACGCTCGGCAAGGCGCTCGGCGGGGCGTCCGGGGGCTATACGTCTGCGAGAGGCGAGATTGTCGAATGGCTTCGGCAGCGTTCGCGTCCCTATCTGTTCTCGAACACCTTGGCGCCTGTCATCGCAGCTGCCTCGCTGAAGGTCTTCGATCTGATTGAAAACGGCGCTGACTTGCGTGCGCGTCTTCAAGACAATGCCGAACTCTTTCGCCGTGAGATGAGCAAGCTCGGTTTCACGCTTGCCGGTGCCGATCACCCGATCATCCCGGTCATGCTCGGCGATGCGAAGCTCGCGCAGGACATGGCGGCTCTCATGCTGCAGAAGGGCGTATACGTCATCGGCTTTTCCTTTCCCGTGGTGCCGAAGGGGCAGGCGCGCATCCGCACGCAGATGTCAGCCGCCCACTCGAAGGCCGATGTCGAAAAGGCGATCGCAGCCTTTGCGGAAGCCGGAAAAGAACTCGGAATCATTTGAATTGGTTGGAGAGAACCGATCATGTCGAACATGATGAAAGCATTGGTCAAATCCAAGCCGGAAGTCGGATTGTGGATGGAGCATGTTCCGGTTCCGGAAGTCGGGCCGAACGATGTCCTGATTCGGGTCAGGAAATCGGCGATCTGCGGCACGGATGTCCATATTTGGAACTGGGACCAATGGGCGCAGAAGACTATCCCTGTGCCGATGGTCGTCGGCCACGAATTCTGCGGCGAGATCGCCGAGATCGGTTCGGCCGTGACGAAATATCATGTCGGCGAGCGCGTCTCGGGTGAAGGTCATATCGTTTGCGGCAAATGCCGCAACTGCCGGGCGGGCAGGGGCCATCTCTGCCGCAACACGCTCGGCGTGGGCGTCAATCGCCCCGGCTCTTTCGGCGAGTTCGTCTGCATTCCCGAATCCAACGTCGTGCCGATTCCCGACGATATCCCGGATGAGATCGCCGCGATCTTCGATCCGTTCGGCAATGCGGTCCACACCGCGCTCTCCTTCGATCTGGTAGGCGAAGATGTGCTCGTCACCGGCGCGGGGCCGATCGGCATCATGGGGGCGATGGTCGCCAAGCGCTCCGGCGCGCGCAAGGTCGTCATCACCGACATCAATCCGAACCGGCTGGCGCTCGCCCGCAAGGTCGGCATCGATCACGTCGTCGACGCCTCCAAGGAGAATCTCGCCGATGTCATGAAATCCATCGGCATGACCGAGGGTTTTGACGTCGGTCTGGAAATGTCGGGCGCCGCTCCCGCCTTTCGCGACATGATCGACAAGATGAACAACGGCGGCAAGATCGCCATTCTTGGCATTGCACCAGCCGGTTTCGAGATCGACTGGAACAAGGTCATCTTCAAAATGTTGAATCTGAAGGGCATCTATGGTCGCGAGATGTTCGAGACCTGGTACAAGATGATCGCCTTCGTGCAGGGCGGTCTCGATGTATCGCCGGTCATCACCCATCGTATAGGCATCGATGATTTTCGCGATGGCTTCGAAGCCATGCGTTCAGGCAATTCCGGCAAGGTTGTAATGGACTGGAATTGATGCCATTTGAACCCATTTCCGGCGGCGGCAATACCTGCCGATGCCGGAAATGTGAGGCTTTGTTCAGTATGCTCTTGTCATCGCGCGGGGACTTCCTAAATACGGGAAGCAATTGATTATGGCGCGTCAGGGCCTGTGGATAAGGCTTTTTCGCGCATTTAACGGGCTTTTTTGCTGGAAAAGCTTGACGAGAACTAAAATTCTGGGAATCACCGTTTAACTTCGGAAAGAACGGTAAACTGGAGCAAGCGGATCACCTAATATCATGGCCGGAAATCCAAACGCAATCCAGCTTTGCACTCCGGTGGCGGTGATCGTGGTTAATCGGGCATTAAAGGTCATTCCGTTAGGTGTTCGTCGGTGAATCGCGGCTGGTGCAGGGCGCGCCAGTCAGAGTGAATGTTTCACCGCGTGTAAGTTTGCAGCGTCAGGGAAAGCGACGATATAGAGATGGCAACCAAGGTCAAAGAGAACGAAGAAGCTGAAGTCGAACGCGACGGCACCTCCGACGGCCCGCTTCTCGATCTTTCCGATGACGCGGTCAAGAAGATGATCAAGGCCGCGAAGAAGCGCGGCTACGTGACGATGGACGAGCTCAATGCCGTCCTGCCGTCCGAAGAGGTGACGTCCGAACAGATCGAAGATACGATGGCTATGCTCTCCGATATGGGCATCAACGTCATCGAAGATGAGGATGTCGAAGAGGCAGGCGCCGCAGCAAGCGACGACGACGATGCCGGCGGCGATGACGACAGCGAGGGCGGCGAACTCGCTCCCTCCACGGGTTCTGCGCTGGCCACTGCCAAGAAGAAAGAGCCGACCGACCGAACGGACGACCCGGTGCGCATGTATCTGCGCGAAATGGGCTCCGTGGAGCTTCTGTCGCGCGAAGGCGAAATCGCGATTGCCAAGCGCATCGAGGCCGGCCGCGAAACCATGATCGGCGGCCTCTGTGAGAGCCCGTTGACGTTCCAGGCGCTGATTATCTGGCGCGACGAACTCAACGAGGGCACGACGCTGCTGCGCGAGATCATCGATCTCGAAACCACCTATTCCGGTCCCGAGGCCAAGGCTGCGCCGCAGTTCCAGAGCCCCGAGAAGATCGAGGCTGACCGCAAGGCAGCCGAGGAGAAGGAAAAGGCACGCCGCGGCCGCGCTCCTTCCGGCGACGACGACATCACCAATGTCGGCGGTGAAGGTCTACCGATCGAGGAGGAGGAAGAGGACGAGGACGAATCCAACCTCTCCCTCGCTGCGATGGAAGCCGAGCTTCGTCCGCAGGTGATGACGACGCTCGACATCATCGCCGAAACCTACAAGAAGCTGCGCAAGCTGCAGGACCAGCAGGTCGAGCAGCGCCTGTCGGCCTCCGGCACTCTGTCGTCCGCACAGGAACGTCGCTACAAGGAACTGAAGGATGAGCTGGTCAAGTCGGTCAAGTCTCTGTCGCTGAACCAGAACCGGATCGATGCCCTCGTCGAGCAGCTCTACGACATCAACAAGCGCCTCGTTCAGAACGAAGGCCGCCTGTTGCGTCTTGCTGAATCCTATGGCGTCAAGCGCGACAGCTTCCTGGAACAGTATCAGGGTGCCGAGCTCGATCCGAACTGGATGAAGTCGATCGGCAATCTGGCTGCGCGCGGCTGGAAGGAATTCGCCAAGGCCGAGAACACCACCATTCGGGATATCCGCCAGGAAATCCAGAACCTTGCGACCGAAACCGGCATTTCGATCTCGGAATTCCGCCGCATCGTTCACATGGTGCAGAAGGGTGAGCGCGAAGCGCGCATCGCCAAGAAGGAAATGGTCGAGGCCAATCTGCGCCTCGTCATCTCCATCGCCAAGAAGTACACGAACCGCGGCCTGCAGTTCCTCGACCTCATTCAGGAAGGCAATATCGGCCTGATGAAGGCGGTCGACAAGTTCGAATATCGCCGCGGCTACAAGTTCTCGACCTACGCCACCTGGTGGATTCGCCAGGCGATCACCCGCTCGATCGCCGACCAGGCCCGCACCATCCGCATTCCGGTGCACATGATCGAAACGATCAACAAGATCGTTCGCACGTCGCGCCAGATGCTGCACGAAATCGGCCGCGAGCCGACGCCGGAAGAACTGGCCGAAAAGCTCGCCATGCCGCTCGAAAAGGTGCGCAAGGTGCTGAAGATCGCCAAGGAGCCGATCTCGCTCGAAACGCCTGTCGGTGATGAAGAGGATTCGCATCTCGGCGATTTCATCGAGGACAAGAATGCGCTTCTGCCGATCGACGCCGCCATTCAGGCGAACCTGCGCGAAACGACGACCCGCGTTCTGGCATCGCTGACGCCGCGCGAAGAGCGCGTTCTGCGCATGCGCTTCGGCATCGGCATGAACACCGACCACACGCTTGAAGAAG
This sequence comes from Martinezella tropici, assembly GCF_003287875.1. Taxonomy (GTDB): domain Bacteria; phylum Pseudomonadota; class Alphaproteobacteria; order Rhizobiales; family Rhizobiaceae; genus Rhizobium; species Rhizobium tropici_C. The sequence continues at coordinate 798 of NZ_QMKK01000049.1, read as the reverse complement.
TCGGCCAGCAATTCTCGGTCACCCGCGAACGTATCCGCCAGATCGAGGCCAAGGCTCTGCGCAAGCTCAAGCATCCGAGCCGCAGCCGCAAGCTCAGGAGCTTCCTCGACAGCTGAGTTGCGTCGACAGCTTGTGAAATCAGGCCCGGTTCGCGAAAGCGAGCCGGGCTTTTCTTATATCGATAAATAAACCTCCACCTACGGTGGAGGACTGGACGAGTTCTACACGGTAGTTGAGAGACCTCCTGCTTGAACCGCTGGGGTGGCCCAGACTTCGAACAAGGAGGTTTTATGGATGAGCAAACGCTCTCGCATGCGACGTGGGACTGCAAGTATCACATTGTTTTTGGCAGCAAATACCGCACGAAAAGACTTTACGGGGACGTGCGGCGTGAGTTGGGAGAACTCTTGCGTCGGCTGGCACAGCAGAAAGGCTGCCAGATCGAGGAGGGTCATCTGATGCCCGACCATGTGCATATGTTGATCTCGATCCCGCCGAAATACTCGGTTTCGCATATTGTCGGCTTCTTGAAGGGCAAGACGGCCCTTTACGTAGCGAACAAATATGCGCGCAAGCGCCGCTACAAAGGGTATCACTTTTGGGCACGCGGGTATTTCGTATCGACGACGGGCTATAACGAGCAGGTCGTCAGACAATATATCCGTAATCAGGAAAAGGCCGACAAAGCTTCCGACTTTGCCGACCTCTTCAATCGTAGCTACTAAGCGCTAACAATACCGCTTCTAGCGGTTCAAGCGCAGCGTTTCAAACCTCCACCTCTGGTGGAGGTCATGACTT
>NZ_QMKK01000048.1 GCF_003287875.1 Martinezella tropici | reverse complement strand
AAGTCATGACCTCCACCAGAGGTGGAGGTTTGAAACGCTGCGCTTGAACCGCTAGAAGCGGTATTGTTAGCGCTTAGTAGCTACGATTGAAGAGGTCGGCAAAGTCGGAAGCTTTGTCGGCCTTTTCCTGATTACGGATATATTGTCTGACGACCTGCTCGTTATAGCCCGTCGTCGATACGAAATACCCGCGTGCCCAAAAGTGATACCCTTTGTAGCGGCGCTTGCGCGCATATTTGTTCGCTACGTAAAGGGCCGTCTTGCCCTTCAAGAAGCCGACAATATGCGAAACCGAGTATTTCGGCGGGATCGAGATCAACATATGCACATGGTCGGGCATCAGATGACCCTCCTCGATCTGGCAGCCTTTCTGCTGTGCCAGCCGACGCAAGAGTTCTCCCAACTCACGCCGCACGTCCCCGTAAAGTCTTTTCGTGCGGTATTTGCTGCCAAAAACAATGTGATACTTGCAGTCCCACGTCGCATGCGAGAGCGTTTGCTCATCCATAAAACCTCCTTGTTCGAAGTCTGGGCCACCCCAGCGGTTCAAGCAGGAGGTCTCTCAACTACCGTGTAGAACTCGTCCAGTCCTCCACCGTAGGTGGAGGTTTATTTATCGATATAAGAAAAAGGGCGGCCTCGACGGGCCGCCCTTTGCGTATTTCCTGATCGAACCGAAGCTCAGATCTGGGCAGTGCGTGCCTTTGAGGTCGCATCGAGCGCCTTCAGCGTTGCCGCGTCGCGATCGTAGACATCGTTGAAATACTGGATGACACCGTCCTTGTTCGGCCAGGCGGTGAAGTAGGCGATGTAGATCGGGAATTTCTGCGGCACGGGAACGGCCTTGTTCTGGCCGGTCGCGATCTGCTTGGCAACGTCATCGACCGTGGTGTTCAGCACGGCCGCTGCCATCGCGCGCGGGTCGGCAAGGCGGACACAGCCATGACTGAGTGCACGCATATCCTTCTTGAAGAAGCTCTTCTGCGGCGTATCGTGCATATAGATCGCATGCGAATTCGGGAAAAGGATCTTCAGCTCGCCCAGCGCGTTGTCGCTGCTCGGCGGCTGGCGAACCGAGATGCTCTTGGTCGAACCGTACCAGTCGACGCTCGATGACGCGACGGCGCGGCCGCCGACTTCGACTTGATAGCCCATACGATCGAGATAGTTCGGATCGGAACGCAGCTTCGGCAGCATCTCGTTGATGATGATCGACTGCGGAACACCCCAGAAAGGATTGAACTCGACCGTCTGCACCTGATTTTCGAAGAAGAAGGTCTGGTGCTGCTTGCTGCCGACGACGACGCGCATCGACAGCTGTTCCTGGTTATTGTTGTGGTAATAGACCATGAACGCCGGCTGGTTGATGAAGACGTAGCGCGGTCCGAGTTCGGCCGGCAGCCAACGCAGCTGCTCCATGGCAACGACCAGCTTCTGGATCTTCGTATCGTTGTTCTCTCCAACCATCGCCCGGACGGAGGATGGACCGATCACACCGTCAGCTGTCAGCCCTTTTTCCCTCTGAAAGTCTTCAACCAGCGACACGAGCTCTGGCGTGTAATCAGGCGTACCCAGATAGGCGGCGAAAAGATCGGCATGGGCAGTCTTCAGTGACTCCGATCCGCGATGCTCGATCGCCTTGACGATATTGGCCATTTCCGGCGAATTGCCGCCCGGCTTCAGGATACCAGTCAGGGAAATGGAAATGTGGCTGCCGTCCGCTCCCGATTCGGCGCGCAGCTTTGCAAGCTCCGTCTTCAACAACTGGAACTGCTGGTTGGACGGGCTACGGCTGTTGAGATAGGCGGCAGCATCGGGGCTGGCGCGCAATACATCGAGCATAGCCGCCAGGTTGACGTCCTTGCGCTTGAAGTCGTGATAGCCGGAGATCTTGTTCGGGTCGAGACGACCGCGAACCGTATCCTGGACGAACATCAGCACCTTGCTGGAGAGCGTGAGCTCGAACTGCATGAGAGCCCGATCACGCAGCACCGGATCGGCATTCGCGGCATTGTCGCCGGGCAGCGTCACCGCATAGTCGGCGGGATCAAGGCCGACGGAACCGGCGTCGGCAAGAACCGCCATCGCGGCCTTCGCCTTGTCGCTGACACCGTGATCAGCAACCCAGAGAAGCGGTTTGCTCTGATCGGCATAATAGGATTCGATCGCCTTGGCGATATCATTCGTCGCCATGACGCGCGCATCGGAAAGATACCGACGCTGCGAAATCTCGGTATCGACCGCTGCCGGCGTCGGGGAGGCATCGGCGACCGCGCCCGTTACCATCGGGTCGGCAAAATGCGTGGTCGAAACCAGACGCATCGCATCTGCCTTGTAGGTATAGTATTTCGGCGCATCGACCGTCGGCAACGGCTGTTTTACCCGCGGAGGCTGATCGGGATCCAGCGTCTGCATCGGATTGACGGGAACCGGCGCCGAAACCTGCGTGCTCTGCTGGCGCCCCTGGCCGCCACGGATGAAATCCATGAGGGTCATCGCGTTCGCGGAGGTTACGCCGATGGAGGAAAGGCAACAGGAAAGAGCCAGGACGGATGCTGTGGCTTTGGTGGCAAGTTTCATTCTCTAATCGGGTCCCTGTATCGTGCGGTAACTTCGAGCCTGGCGGGCTGTTTTCAACTCGGCCGCGATGTCTAAAGACATCGTATACCCACTAGAATGAAAACGGCGAGACCCGCCTTTCGTTCAATGCCTCAACTTCGCTTTACGAAGCAGCGGCGTTTTCCGTGGTTCAGTTCACACAAAATTATGAAATTATTGGTTAATCTTTTATTGAAATTTCCCGGGCTTTTTAAGCGTCGGAAAATGCAATCCTGCGAATATATGGAGAGCGTGTTAAAAAGGGCACGCCGGCGCACGAGAAAAACATGACTAAACAGGTCATGAAATAGTGCTTTGATATTTTCATAGGCGCCGTTCGGGCCTATATGGCTGCTATCTGTCTCAATGGAAAGCAGGACCAGTAACATGACGTCCACCCGCACAGAAACCGATACCTTCGGCCCGATCGAGGTTGCCAGCGACCGCTATTGGGGCGCGCAGGCGCAGCGCTCACTCGGTAATTTCAAGATCGGCTGGGAAAAGCAGCCGCTGTCGGTCGTCCGCGCGCTCGGCATCGTCAAGCAGGCGGCGGCGCGCGCCAACATGGAACTCGGCCAGCTCGATCCGACGCTCGGCAAGACCATTGTCGCCGCCGCGCAGGAAGTCATCGACGGCAAGCTCAACGATCATTTTCCACTGGTCGTCTGGCAGACCGGGTCGGGCACGCAGTCGAACATGAATGCCAATGAGGTGATTTCAAACCGTGCGATCGAAATGCTCGGCGGCGTCATGGGCTCGAAGAAGCCGGTGCATCCGAACGATCACGTCAATATGAGCCAGTCGTCCAACGACACCTATCCGACGGCCATGCACATCGCCTGCGCCGAGCAGATCGTCCATCACCTGCTGCCGGCGCTCAGACACCTGCATGAGGCCCTGGAAAAGAAGGTCGCCGACTTCGCCCATATCATCAAGATCGGCCGCACCCACACGCAGGATGCAACGCCGCTGACGCTCGGCCAGGAGTTTTCCGGCTATGCCGCGCAGGTCGCCTCCTCCATCAAGCGCATCGAGCTGACACTGCCGGGTCTTTGCGAACTCGCCCAGGGCGGCACGGCGGTGGGAACCGGCCTCAATGCGCCGATCGGCTTTGCCGAGAAGGTTGCTGACGAGATCGCCAAAATCACCGGCCTGCCCTTCGTTACCGCTCCGAACAAGTTCGAGGCGCTGGCAGCCCATGATTCGATGGTCTTCAGCCACGGCGCTATCAATGCGGCGGCAGCCGCGCTCTTCAAGATCGCCAACGACATCCGCCTGCTTGGCTCCGGCCCGCGCTCCGGTCTCGGCGAACTGGCGCTGCCGGAAAACGAGCCAGGTTCGTCGATCATGCCGGGCAAGGTCAACCCGACCCAGTGCGAGGCGCTGACGCAGGTTTGCATCCACATCTTCGGCAACAACGCCGCCCTCACCTTTGCCGGCAGCCAGGGCCATTTCGAGCTCAACGTCTATAATCCGATGATGGCCTACAACTTCCTGCAGTCAGTGCAGTTGCTCGGCGACGCAGCCGTCTCCTTCACCGACAATTGCGTCGTCGGCATCGAGGCGCGCGAGGACAACATCAAGGCCGGTCTCGAACGTTCGCTGATGCTGGTAACGGCGCTCGCCCCGAAGATCGGCTACGATAACGCAGCCAAGATCGCCAAGACGGCGCATAAGAACGGCACGACCCTGAAGGAAGAGGCGCTGGCAAGCGGACTGGTTTCCTCGGAAGAGTACGACGCTATCGTCCAGCCAGAGACGATGATCGGGCCAAAGTGATATCACTGGACGGTGATCGTCCGGGCATGTTCTCCAATGTTGCAGCCGTGTGCATGGCCCCTCACCCCGCATCGCGGGGAGAGGGAGTTGATCATGCGACATCAGCAGCCTTATTAATAGGTGCCGCAAACACAGAATAGGTCCCCTCTCCCCGCGATGCGGGGAGAGGACTAGGGTGAGGGGCCGGGCACACGGCTTGGCCATCGGAAGACCCACCTGACCTGAGTATGTCCAATCAACGAACCCCACTTTGAAGTTTCGACTTATCAGCCAAACAATTGCTTTTGCCTCAAGCGGGATTTAGATCGTTTCCAAACATCTTCCCCGCCCACCCGGCTTGAAAGGTTTCCTACATGGCTGACGATCTGTTTCCCCTCGGTGACGACACGACCCCCTATCGCAAGATTTCCGGCGATTATGTTTCCGTCGACACCTTCAAAGGCCAGGAAGTCCTGACCGTCGACCCCGAGGGCATCCGCTTGCTGGCTGAAACCGCTTTTGCCGACATCAACCACCTGTTGCGCCCCGGCCACCTGAAGCAGCTCGCCTCGATCCTCGAAGATCCCGAGGCTACCGATAACGACCGCTTCGTCGCTTATGATCTGCTGAAGAATGCCAATATTGCCGCCGGCGGCGTGCTTCCGATGTGCCAGGACACGGGCACCGCCATCATCATGGGCAAGAAAGGCCGCCGCGTCTGGACCGAGGGCGGCGACAGCGCAGCGCTCGCCAAGGGCGTGCTCGATGCCTACGAGAAGAAGAACCTGCGCTATTCGCAGCTCGCGCCGATCAAGATGTTCGAGGAAAAGAACACCAAGAACAATCTGCCGGCGCAAATCGATATCTATGAGGAAGGCACCGACGCCTACGAATTCCTCTTCGTCGCAAAAGGCGGCGGTTCGGCCAACAAGACCTTCCTCTATCAGGGCACGCCGTCGCTGCTCACCCATGACCGCATGCTGGATTTCCTGAAAGAGAAGATCCTGACGCTCGGCACGGCAGCCTGCCCGCCCTACCATCTCGCCATCGTCATCGGCGGCACCTCGGCCGAGATGAACCTGAAGACGGTCAAGCTCGCCTCGACGCGATATCTCGACTGTCTTCCCACGGAAGGCTCCGAAAGCGGACACGCCTTCCGGGATATCGAAATGGAAAAGGAAATCCATAAGCTGACGCAGAGCCTCGGCGTCGGCGCCCAGTTCGGCGGCAAGTATTTCTGCCATGATGTCCGCGTCATCCGCCTGCCCCGCCATGGCGCCTCGTTGCCGATCGGCCTTGGCGTTTCCTGCTCCGCCGACCGCCAGGCCAAGGGCAAGATCACGCGCGACGGCATCTTCATCGAGCAACTCGAGACCGATCCCTCCAAATACATGCCTGAGATCGACGAGGCGAAGCTTTCCGAATCGATGGTCCGCGTCGACCTCAACCGGCCGATGGCGGATATTCTGGCCGAACTGTCGCAGCATCCTGTCAAAACGCGCCTCTCGCTCACCGGCACGATCATCGTGGCGCGCGACCTGGCGCATGCCAATATCCGCGAGCGCCTGGAAAAGGGCCAGGGCATGCCGGACTACCTCAAGAACCACCCGGTCTATTACGCCGGCCCGGCCAAGACGCCCGCCGGCTACGCCTCCGGTTCCTTCGGCCCGACGACGGCCGGTCGCATGGACAGCTATGTCGACCAGTTCCAGTCCTTCGGCGGCTCCATGGTGATGCTCGCCAAGGGCAACCGCTCGCGCGCCGTACGCGAAGCCTGCAAGACGCATGGCGGTTTCTATCTCGGCTCGATCGGCGGTCCGGCCGCCCGCCTCGCTCAGGATTGCATCAAAAAGGTCGAAGTTCTGGAGTATCCCGAACTTGGCATGGAAGCCGTCTGGAAGATCGAGGTGGAGGATTTCCCGGCCTTCATCGTCATCGACGACAAGGGCAACGACTTCTTCCAGGAACTCAACCTGGGGTAAATATTCCGGCTCATTATTGCCCGACTCGGACGAAGGCGCTGACAGCGCCTTCGTATGTAAAAACATACTTTAATTGTAATACTTTTGAATAAAACTTTACGGGCCGACAATTTCTCATTATCAAGACCTTAATATTTTTTCAAAGATTCTTTGTATAAGTAAAAAAGGGATTTAACCAATACATGTTACGGAGCTCACGATGAGTACGGCGATTGCGCCAACGGCGCATAATCCCGACGTGGCGGGGCAGATTACCTATGCCATGCGATCCATGGGCATCGCACCTATTCCGCGTAATTACGAGCTTTTCTATGAAGCCTATATCGGCTCCAATCCCGCTCTCACGCGTGCATTGGCGGCACTCGGCAGCAGCGCCACCCAGGAGGAACTGGATGCGATCGGAGCCAAGTATTTTCCGCATCACGCGAGCCGTGTTTTCGATGACGCACATGCCCGCCTGACCATCGGGCTCGATACGGTCCTGCGCGCATTGCGGCAGGAGCAGGCTACGCTTCAGAGCTACAACCGCCTGCTCGGCGAAACCTATGACAACATAAGCTCGAGAAGCCACAACAGCGCCGAACTGCTGCGGGGCGCTATCGACATGCTGACGGCTGCGACCGGCGATACCATGGCGCAGGGCGAAAAAACGGTGGAGAACGTCGTCCAGCGCAGCCAGGAAATGGATCAGGTTCGCAAGGAGCTGGATGAATACAAGCGCATTGCCAATACCGATGCACTGACCCGCCTTGCCAATCGGCGCGCTTTCGAGGATCGCCTGGCCTCCATCTTCGACAATCGACTGACAAGGCCCACCACGGCGCTGGTGCTGGCCGATATCGATCATTTCAAGCGGATCAACGATACGTTCGGCCACCCGGTCGGTGACAAGATCCTTGCGACCGTCGCATCTGTCATCCGCGCCAGGGCCCGGCGTGACATTTTCGTGGCCCGCGTCGGCGGCGAGGAATTCGCCCTCATTCTGGAAGCCACCACTATCGAGGAAGTCGCCACGGTCTGCGAACGGATCCGCCATACTCTCGAGACGACGCCGTTCAAAAATTCACGAACACGCGTCGATTACGGTCCGATTACGCTATCGCTCGGCGCCTGCATGGCCTCTGAAGCTGTCGATTCCGGTGAACTATACAACAAGGCCGATCTGGCGCTCTATTGTGCCAAGAATGGCGGCCGCAACTGCTGCAGCATCTATCAGGAAGGCATGCAGAAGGACTTCACCAAAAGTTGGCTCATCTACAAGAATTAGAAGCGCAGCCAACCGACCGCCGGCCCTGCCTTCCCATACAGGCCGGCGGCTTTGCTTACCAAGGGCGTCTTGGGCTCACAAGAGCGTCTTGTTACCAGAGTGTCTTGGCAGCCCTCGCCGGCGCTTCGCGATCATAGGTTTCCTGATCGAAATCGTCTTTCGCCGCCTTGAGCATCATGCCCGGGCTCGGCAGGCTGGATGGATCGGCGAACCGCTCCGCATTCCACAGCTCGGCCCGCATCACCGCTCGCGCGCACTGGAAATACACTTCCTCGATCGCGATCACGACGACGCAGCGCGGATGCTTGCCGTCCATCTCGAAGCTGTCCAGCAGGGCCGGCTCGACGGAGACCACCGCTCGGCCGTTGAGGCGCATCGTCGTATTCGATCCTGGAACCAGAAACATCAACGCGATGCGCGGGTCGCGCACGATATTCGCAAGTGAATCGACGCGATTGTTGCCGCGCCAATCCGGCAGATGCAGCGTCTTTTCGTCGACAACGCGAACGACGCCGCCCTGGTCACCGCGCGGTGAACAATCGAGCCCTTCCGGCCCCACCGTTGCCAGTGCCATGAAGGGAGAGGCTTCGATCATCTGGCGATAGAGCGGCGTCAGCACCTTCGTCACCTTGGTGATCGACGCCTCGCCCGCCTCACCATAGAGCTCCTTTAGTTCCTCGACTGACGTGACGATATGCATGCTGCCTCGCGTTTTTCCAGCGACTTGCCCAAAGTCCGCGCGACGCAAGTTCTGCTAGAAGGAGCGACGATGCGGGGTTCGGTAAAACGATAGCACCGTATCGTCTTCGTTTTCGAGCGGATTTTCCGTATTCGCGGTTTCCGACAAAAAAGCGTCGATCGCCTCAAACACCGGAGCGGCGGCGACAATACGGCGATGCCCAAAGCCGTTGGCCCATAACAGACGCACATGCGGCCCTTGTGCAGCATAGGCGCGTGCATGTTCGGCACTCACCTCCTTGTCGTCCTCGGCGTGAATGACGAGGACCGGCCGGCCTGGATCGAGCATGCCGCGCTTCTGGTCGTAGGAGGCAAGCGTCCTGCCCGTCACACGGCGAACTTCGTCCTCCAAGGCAGCTTGTGCCGCAGGCCCGAGCCTCATCAGGCGTCCGAAATCCTTGAATAGCCATCCCATGGCGCTCGGCGCGCCGATCAAGACCAATTTGCCGGGATCAACCGCGTCGACATCAGGCAGAAAGCCCGCGCAGGCCAGCGCTAGCGATGCGCCGCCGAAGGAGTGCCCAATGGCGGCGTCGAAGCCGCCGAAGCGGGCAAACGCTGCGGCAATGGCGGAAACGGCCAAACGCACGTTCAGGAACCGCCCGCCCGAGCGGCCGTGGCCTGGAAGATCGAGCGAGACGACTTCCGCTCCGCTTTCCGCAAGAAATACCGTCAGTTCAGACATATATTCGCTGCTGGAGCCCCAACCATGAACCACGAGATAGCGCTTTCGCGGGCCTTTCGCTCCGCCGTTGAAGCGATAGGCCATTGCGCGGCCACCTGGGAACGGCAGCATCACCTGCTCCGCCGTCAGAAGGCGTTCCCGGCCCTCCATATGGGTTGCCCTGGCCTTGGCGCCGCGCGGACGGCGCGAGGGCGTCAGGCAGAAAAGCCGGAACGCGGCTTTGCCGGCAAGGTGCGGCGATAGCCTTCCGAGGCCGGACAGACCCGACCGGGTGACCTTGAGCGCAAAGGATGGCATAGTGGGAATCCGATAATGTTCAACTATGAACAATAAAGTACAGCGATGAACAAAAATCAACCCCTTCCCTGGGACCATCCGCGTTTTCGAAGCTGGGTCGCCGTGGCGCGCGCCTGCCAATTGATGCAGCAATCGCTCACACGAGCCCTGGCCCATCTCGACATCAAGCCGCCGCATCTGGACATCCTCGTCAACCTGTTTCGTTTCGAAGGGATTTCGCAGCAGGAACTTGCCCGCAAGCTGCTGGTCGGCCGCTCCAATATGAGCATGCTTCTGCCGCAGATGGAAAATCGCGGGCTGATCGAACGCCGGGGCGACAAGCACGACAAGCGCGTGCTGCGCCTCTATCTGACCGAGGAGGGGCGGCGCATCACGGAAGAAGCGATGACCATACAGACCGCCCTCATCGATCGGACGCTCTCAGACGCGCCGATCGAACAATTCGAGGCAATTGCGGTGCATATGGAGAGGATAATCGGCCTCCTGATGCAGGAGGAACGGCAACCGCTGGAGCTCGCCGGCGATCAATGATCGCCGGCCGATCGTGCCGAGGGCACAACCCGGTTCAGAGACGCAAATTCCCATATCGCCACGACGATAAGCACGGCCGTGGCGAGAATGCCAAGCTGGTAGACCACGACCATCGGCAGGGTGAAAAGCAGCAGCACCAATCCGACGATACCCGCTATATGCGACAGTGGCGGCCGGCCTGTGGTCGCCCCCTTGAACCATAGATTTCCGATCAGAAACACCGCCGGGCCGCCGAGGATGGCGGCCGCAACATGCATATCGGCCTGTTCATGCGGATGCGCGAACAGGAATTCGTCGCCGACGACGCTGAGGATGATGCCGCCAAGGATGAGAATATGCGCATAGGTAAAGGCCTCGCGCGCCAGCCTGCCCGGCGCATCGTCATGCTCGATACGGTGGGACGCCCGTTCATGCCCGAATTGGAAGTAGATCCACCATAGGGCAACGGTGCCGACGAAAGCAGTGATGAACACCGCCACGATCAGGGGCGTGACCGGCTGCTCGGCAAAGGTCTTGCCGGCCTGCAGCACCGCCTCACCGAGGCAGATGATGATGAACAGCGCGCAACGCTCCGCCAGATGCGCGCCAGATACGTCCCAATCCTCGGTCGTCGACTTGCCGAGACCGGGTACCCGAAATCCGAGCGCAGGCGCTGAATACTCGATAATGAGGGCAACCAGCCAAAATATGACCCGTGGTTCGCCTTCCAGCAGGGCGCCTGATATCCAGAAGATGCCGGACAGGACGAGCCAGCTGGTGATGCGCAGGAAATTGCGATGATTGGCCTGGCTGACATTCTTCAGAGCATAAGCGGTGAACAATGACCGGCCGACCTGCATGAAGACATAGGCGCCGGCAAAATAGATGGCCTTTTCGCCGAAAGCCTCGGGGATCGCAGCCGAGAGGATAAGCCCAGCAAACATCAGCGTGAACAGCATGATACGCACCGGCATCCGATCGGGATCCAGCCAGTTCGTCACCCATGCCGTGAAAACCCAGACCCACCAGACTGCGAAGATCAGCATGATCGCTTCCAGCGCGCCGAGCGGAGTGAAATGCTCCGCCAGCGAATGTGCAAGCTGCGAAATCGAGAAAACGAACACCAGATCGAAAAACAGCTCGACGAAGGAGACCTTGCTCTCGTTCTTGCTGCCCTTGGCGCGAAGCCAATTTTCCCTACCCCCAAGGATCATGCCTACGCCCCCTCTCCGGTCTATGAGGCCAATATCAATGCGGTCTTCCCGCCGCATCGCGGCTGAGACCCTTTTCCTTCAATTCGGCCTCATAAGCCGCGAAAAGCTCATGTCCCTTCTCGCCGAGCTCGCGCAGATAGGTCCAGGTGAAGATGCCTGTGTCGTGCATATCGTCGAAGCCGATACGCACGGCATAGTTGCCCGTAGGCGTCATGGACATGATGCCCACATTGCGCTTGCCGGGCACGGTGACTTTCTGCCCCGGCCCATGCCCCTGCACCTCGGCGGAAGGCGACAGCACCCGCAGCATTTCCGCCGGAAGATCGAAGCTCGTGCCATCGTCGAATGTCACTTTGAGGTGATGCCGGTCCTTCGAGACCCGCAATTCGGTCGGCCAAACGTCGCTCATCGGTTTTTCCATGCCTTTCAGTATCTTTTCGAGAATTAGGCCGCCGCTCGTTCACGCGCAAGTGTAATCGAGAAGCATTTTCCTTGACGCAACAATCGCCTATGCCCACATTAGACGTCTAATGGAGGCATGAGTGAACAGCATCGTCGGCAGCATAGGCAACGCATCACCGCTTCAGGCGGACACAGTCCCCATGATCGACCCTTTCGGGCGCGCCGTCACCTATTTGCGCGTTTCGGTCACGGATCGCTGCGATTTCCGCTGCACCTATTGCATGGCCGAGAACATGACCTTCCTGCCCAAGAAGGATCTGCTGACGCTCGAAGAACTCGATCGGCTCTGTTCCGCCTTCATTTCCCGGGGCGTGCGCAAGATCAGGCTCACCGGCGGCGAGCCGCTGGTGCGCAAGAACATCATGTTCCTGGTGCGCGAACTCGGCAAGCACGTCCAAAACGGCGCGCTCGACGAACTGACCCTGACGACCAACGGATCGCAGCTCGCGCGCCACGCAGACGAACTCTACGACTGTGGTGTCCGGCGCATCAATGTTTCCCTCGATACGCTCGACCCTGACAAATTCCGAACCATCACGCGCTGGGGAGACTTCTCCAAGGTGATGGAGGGGATCGACGCGGCGCAAAGAGCCGGTCTGAAAATCAAGCTGAATGCCGTTGCGCTCAAGGATTTCAACGAAGAGGAAATTCTGGAACTGCTGCGGTTCGCTCATGGTCGCGGCATGGACCTGACCGTCATCGAGACCATGCCCATGGGCGAGATCGACGAGGATCGCACCGACCAGTATCTGCCGCTTTCACAGCTGCGCGCCGATCTGGAACGTCAGTTCACGCTAACCGATATTCCCTACAAGACGGGCGGCCCGGCCCGCTATGTCGACGTCACGGAGACCGGTGGCCGCCTCGGCTTCATCACACCGATGACCCATAATTTCTGTGAGAGCTGCAATCGCGTGCGGCTCACCTGCACGGGCACGCTTTACATGTGCCTCGGTCAGAACGACGCGGCCGACCTGCGCACGGCGCTGCGCGCAAGCGAGAGCGACGCGCTCCTCCATGCCGCGATCGACGAGGCGATTACCCGCAAGCCGAAAGGTCACGATTTCATCATCGACCGTACGCACAACCGACCGGCGGTCGCACGCCACATGAGCGTCACCGGCGGCTGAACGCTCCATTCCGTCCGATGATTTGATTGACCGCAGGAGGATGCACGCCTGCAGCCTAGCGCGATGCGAAACGCTTCCTCGCCTCATCGGTCGCAGGCATATACAGCGAAACTGCCGTTCCCTCAGGGTCGCGGAACTGGAAGGTCTTGTTGCCCCAGGGCATCATCTTCAGTTCGTGGACGAGAGAGACCTTGTCCTTCAGACGCTCATATTCCACATCGATGTCCTTCACCTGGAATTCGAGGCAGGCGGTGCGATTGGAACCGGGCTCGGCGCTACCCTCTTTCCAAAGCACGACAGTCTCGACGGAACCGATCGCCAAGGTTGCCGCCGGGGTCTCGATCTCGGCAAAGACCGGGGCAAGCCATTGGGCCTGGAACCCGGTTACCATCTCATAAAAGGCAACCATGGCCTTGATATCGCCTGCGATAAGGCGGGTGGAAGCCAACTTCATAACTGATCCTTTCGACTGACTGCAGAACCTTCGCGGTCACGCAGAGCCTCTTGTCGCACGCTCCTGCTGCCAGCATACTGTCAGCAGGAGTAAGTATGCCATGCGCCGTGCCGACCGACTGTTTCAGATCATCCAGATTTTGCGCCGATCGACCCGGCCTGTGACGGCGAGCGCGCTGGCGGCGGAACTGGAGGTCTCGAAGCGCACCGTCTATCGTGACGTGGCGGACCTCATTGGTCAGAGAGTCCCGATCGAGGGTGAGGCTGGCTTGGGCTACCTGCTTGCTGCCGGCTACGATATGCCGCCTTTGATGCTGGCGCCTGATGAGCTGGAGGCGGTGGTGTTGGGGGCGCAATGGGTCTCCGCCCATTCGGACAAGGCGCTCGCCAATGCGGCGCGCGATGTCGTAGCAAAGATCGCCGCCGTCGTCCCCGAGCGCCTCCGCCTTTTCGTCATCGAGCCGAGCGTGGGCGCAAAGCCGACAAGTGGCAAGCCTGAGGAACGTGTCGATGCATCCCTGCTCAGATCGGCAATCCGCAACGGCATGAAATTGCGGCTACGCTACAACTCGGAGGCAAGCGAGGAAACCGAACGGACGGTCTGGCCGGTAATCCTCGGTTATGCCGAAACGAGCAGCCTGCTGGTTGCCTGGTGCGAGCTGCGACAGGGCTTCCGCCATTTCCGCACCGACCGCATCGCCGCTGCTGAAATACTCGATGAACCCATCGGCTTGCGGTCGGGCGAATTGCGCCGCCGCTGGCAGCGCTGGCGCGAAGAACAGGTTCGTCTATCTCCACACCTGTCATGATCGATAAAAAACGCCGGCACGTTGGCCGGCGCTTTCAATAGATTATAGGTTTTTGCTAATATGTTGATTTAGGCAGCGCGATACCGTGTTTCGGCGTCGCTATAGCCTTGGTAATCCACTTCGCCCTCGCCGGTCCGGAAACGGTCGATCTTCTCTGACAGCATGTCAACGCGTTGGCGCAGGCCATGGATCTCGGCATTGTTCTCCTCGACCATGGCAGCATTCCGCTGCGTGATAAGCTCCACCTCGGACACCGCGCGGGTGACTTCCTCGATACCGGTCGATTGCTCGGTGGTCGCCGACGAAATATCGGCAACCAGCCTTTGGACGCCGGTAACGTGACTGATGATCTCCGACAGCGCGGCACCGGTCTGCTCGACCAGATGAACGCCGTTCTGGACCTGGGCGGAGCTTGCGGAAATCAGACCCTTGATCTCCTTCGCCGCATTGGCGCAGCGCTGCGCCAGCTCGCGCACTTCCTGCGCCACCACGGCAAAGCCGCGGCCCGCTTCACCGGCACGGGCAGCCTCGACTCCGGCATTCAGCGCCAGCAGATTGGTCTGGAAGGCGATCTCGTCAATGACGCCGATGATCGTGGCGATCTTCTCCGACGATCGATTGATCTCGCTCATGGCACCGACGGCCTTGGCGACCACTTCGCCGGATTGGGTCGCATAGGCTTGGGTTTCGTTGACGGAGGTCGCCGTCTGCCGCGCGCGCTCGGCCGTCGAGCGCACCACGTCGCTGAGACGATGCAGGGCGCGCGAGCTTTCCTCGAGAGCGGCCGCCTGCTGTTCGGTGCGCCGAGCCAGATCGTCGGCCGACATGGCGAGGTTGCCGGTGCCACCCTTGATTTCCTCGGCGGTGTAGCGCACGTCCGTCAGGGTCTCGCGCAACGCTTCGACCGCATGATTGTAGGTAAAGGCCATTTCCACGAAATCAGCGGAGAGATCTTCGCGCATACCCTCTTCCAGATTGCCGTCGGCAAGCTTGGCAAGGACATCCGCCAGCGCATTGAGTGCCTGCTTCTGCTCGGCCTCGATGCGGGCACGCTCAGCGGCGCGGCGGGACGATTCCTCGGCGGAAAGCGCGCGCGCGCTCTCCGCTTCTCGCTCAAGCCGGACATTCTCAAGCGCGGCATCGCGGAACACGCTGACGGAGCGCACCATGTCGCCGATCTCGTCGCCACGATTGCGTCCGTCGATCGCTACGTCCAGATCGCCGCTCGCAAGGCGCGTCATGATCTCGGTAATGCGCTTCAGCGGACCGCGCAGGGTTTCCACCAGCATCAGGCCGCCGACGATCGCAAGCAGCGTGCCGACGATCATGGCAATGACCGAGACATTGGCCGAGCGTTCGCTGTCTTCCTTGCCGAGTTCCTGTGCCTGGGCGACGAAGCCGCGCAACGAGGTCATGGCATCGGCGAGCAGACCGTTCGACTGAACGCGCGTCGTTTTCCAATCGGTTGCGGTCTGCAGCAAATCGGCCGATCCATTGGTGAGGCTGTCGATCAGCGGCTTCATGTGGGCGGAAAAATCGCGCATCGTGGCATTGGTCTGGCCAAGTTCCGAGATCCGGGCCGCAACGGCTTGCAGGTCCTTGAGGTCGGCAAGCACTGGTTCGCGCGAGGCGCCATCCCGGACGTTTTCCATGCGCGACGCATGAAGCGCCAGGCGATCGACGATGCCGAGCGCCTGGTCGACATGGTCCAGAAGTTCTTTCTGGCCGTCGATGATCTTGTCCAGGCTGACAAAGCGATCGGCTGCGGTGTCGCTGTTCTTTGCCGACTGCAGGGTCATGTCGCCTTCGATTTTCACGAAGCTCTGCAACACCGGTCCCATCGCCTCGACCTTCTGGTCCGGCGTGTCCGAACCCTTCAAGACGGCATCAAGCTTGTCGGCGGCATCGGAAGCGTTGGCGACGAGAGCGGCACCGCGCCTGGATACGAGAGCCTTTGAAACCTTTACCTGCTTCAGGATCGCATCGGCATAGGTGCGCGCATCCGAGATTTCTTCCGTGGAATCGGCAGCCATCTGCACCTGGATGCGCAGATTGCTCATCTTTTCCGACAGCCCCTTATAGGCGGCGGCATCGTAAAGCAGTTCCTTGGCGAAAGTTTCCTTGTCGCTGAAATCCTTGCGGATGATGTCGATCTGTTTGCCGGCAGCCTTGGCCGTCGCCTCGATGTTTTGCACCGCCTTCTGAATGGCGCTGACATCGCTGTCCTGCTTCTGCCTGATAGTCCAGAGCGTGGCCTGCTGCGTCCGCATCTTGGCGGCAAGCTCGCTGACTGGAACGATCTTGGCGCGCTGATCGTCGCTCAGCAATCCGCTCAGCCGATGGACGCCCTGTTCCTGGGCATCGATCTTCGCCGCGAGCGCCTGGCGCGTGTCCTCCGAAGGCGAAGCGGTGAACTCCTGCAAGGCAGCCTGCAGGTTTTCGAAGTCGCTGATATTTTCAATCGTCGCGCGCGTCACGGTCATATGGCCGTTGAGAATATTGGCCGTGTGATAGCCGACGAGACCGACACCGGCGATAAGGACCACCAGAGGCACCACGAAAATGAGGACTTTGGTGACAATCCGACGGCCTTGCAAAAGACGATCAATGAAAAACATGCGGCGCCTCAACTGGATTATAAAAATATCCGGCGAAGGCGGGATCGTCATTCCTGCTGCGCTGCGGTAAGTGCTTCTGCCTCATGCAAAACCGCAGCGAGCGTCGGAAAATAAGATTGAATAAGAATTAATTGCCCACCTAAAAGCCGTTGTATCGGCGAAAAATTTGCAACCGCTGTGTCATTCCGCGACCATGGGCCGAGGAAGCTGCATTCCCTGGGCAACAATTCTACCGCAACGCACAATCGATTTCGGCCGTCGCAGCCGGACAATCGATTCCAATTTGCGGAAAACGGCGCTAATCGAGAGTAGATATCGGGGACTCATCTTTCTCATGCGACTGACCAAGAATACCCAGGGCGCGCTCTTCATGGCGGCATCCATGGCTGCTTTCTGCTGTGGCGATGCGCTGTCCAAAACAGTTATCGCCGCGATGAATGCCGGCGAGATCATCTTCATCCGCGGCCTTTTCACCAGCTTTTTCGTCTATCTGCTGGCTCGCCGGATGGGCTCGCTGCGCTCCTGGAAGGTCATATTGCAGCCGATGATCGCGCTGCGCATCGCCTGCGAGGCAATCGCCGCCGCGACCTATATCACCGCTCTCGGGATGATGCCCATCGCCAATGCCGCCGCCATCCAGCAGGCCGTGCCGCTGGCGGTCACGCTTGGCGCGATGATCTTTCTCAAGGAACCCGTGGGATGGAGGCGATGGACGGCGATAGGGATCGGCTTCACGGGCGTGCTGATCATCATCCGGCCCGGTCCGGACGGTTTCACCACGGCTGCGTTGCTTGTCATCGCCTGCATGTTTGCGACCGCCGCCCGCGATCTGGCGACGCGCTGCATCGACAAGGAAGTGCCGTCGCTGATGATCACCCTCTGCACCGCAATTTCCATATCCGTCTTCGGCGCCTTGTGCATCGTTCCGTTCGGCGGGTGGCAGCCGGTGAGCACAACGTCGCTGATGCAGATCCTGTTGGCCTCCGTTCTCGTGCTGATCGGCTATCAGGCGGTGATCCTCGCGATGCGCACAGGCGAAATCTCCTTCGTTGCACCGTTCCGCTATCTGAGCCTCATCTGGTCTGCCTTGCTCGGTTTGATTATCTTCGACGAAGTGCCGGACGGCTGGTCCATTTTCGGGGCGGCGATTGTCATCGCTTCTGGCATCTATACCTTCTATCGGGAAAGCAAACGGCGCGGTGTCGATCCGGTCGCGCAGGAATCAGAACCGCGTGTCCCGGCCTGAGGTCCCGAACATGTCCAGCTTCATCGCAAACGCAGAGGATATTCCGGTCGTCCTTCTTGCCGGGGGCCGGTCGAGCCGCATGGGTGCGAACAAAGCCTTCGCTCTGCTTGGTGGCGAAAGCCTGATCAGCCGCATCTCTTCGCGGATCGCTCAGCGCCAAAACAAGCCGATCGCCTTGAATGCGGACATCGATTGGCCCGACAGCATGGGGATGCGGCTAGTTCCGGATAAAATTGGTGGCAAACTCGGCCCTCTGGCCGGCGTGCTTGCCGCGATGCGGGATACGGCACGCAACTATCCAGGGGCTTCGCATGTCGCCACGATCCCGATAGACAGCCCTTTTTTCCCACACGACCTCGTCGCACGGCTCGCCCATGCCGTCGAACGTCCCGATGAGATTGCGATTGCCGCATCCCTCGGGCAGGACCATCCGGTTTTCGGCCTCTGGCCGGTTTCTGCTGCAACGAATCTGGAGACCTGGATCGTTTCGGACGACAAACGGCGCGTCAGGGATTTTCTCGCGCGCCACAAGGTCCAGCGGGTGAAATTTCCCGCGATCGAAACGCGGATCGGTCCGCTCGACCCTTTCTTTAACATCAATACGCCCGCGGAACTGCTCGAAGCGGAGACATGGCTGGCAGCATTGGAAGGCACATCATGACCAAACCCCGACCGAAGATTTTCGGCATTGCCGGCTGGAAGAACTCTGGCAAGACCGGCCTTGCCGTGCGTCTGGTGACGGAATTCACCCGGCGAGGCTATCGGATTTCGACGATCAAACATGCGCATCATGATTTCGATATCGACAAGGTCGGCGCCGACAGTTTTCGCCACCGCGAAGCGGGCGCGCACGAAGTCACCATCGTTTCCGGTACGCGCTATGCCATCATGCATGAATTGCGCGGCGACCCCGAGCCGAGTTTTGAAGAAATACTGGCGCGCCTCGCCCCTTGTGATCTCGTGTTGATCGAGGGGTACAAGCGAGAGCCCATCCCGAAGATCGAAGCCCGCCGCCTGGAAGCTGCCAAGCGCGAACCGCTTGCCCCGCAGGATCCCCATATCGTCGCCATCGCCGCCGATCATTCGGTGGAAGACGCCGGCTTGCTCTCCGTTTTCGATCTCGACGATACTCTCGCGATCGCCGATTTCATCGCCGCCGCCGTCGGCCTCGGCAAACCGGCAAAATAAAGGGCCGCCGGTTTCCCAGCGGCCCCTCGGCAAAATGTAGGCTAATGCTTACCGATTGGAGGCAACCGGGCGTACCAGCGGCGTGATGCGGCGGATGGTGACGCGGCGGTTCTCCTGCGACGGTCCAAGCGTATTCACCTTGAGATATTGCTCGCCATACCCTTGGGTGACCAGGTTCGCGGCCGGAATGCCATAGACATCCGTCAGAACATTGGCGACCGATTCCGCGCGACGGTCGGAGAGGATCAGGTTGCTCTCCGCCGAACCTACGGCATCCGTATGGCCCTCGATCAGGAAGGTTTCGGTCGGATCGCGCTTGACGATCTTCGATATGCCGTCGGCCACACCGCGCAGCGTGCTCGCCTGGCTCATCGGAATATCGGAACTGCCCGTCGCGAAGGTGATCGTATCGAGGTCGATGCGGCGGATCTTGTCGCGGATACGGGCCGAATAACGGACCTCGTTGACCGAGTAGATTCGCTCGACCGGCTCGACCGGCGGTTCGCGCAGGAAGTCGTAATAGTCCGCATCGCGGTTCGACGCCGTATCGATGATGTACTGACTCAAGGGGATGAGCAGGCGCATCGGCGGCAGATCGTCGCCCGGATCACGGAAATAATCGTCATTGTCGGGACGATCTTCCAGTTCCGGCGAGTAGAACAGCACATATTCGCGACCGCTAGCATCGATGCGTGAACGCTGGATGATATCGCCATAGCGATTGCGGATCGTCACGACGCGATCGCCGTCAGGCTGATCGATCGTTTCGCGATAGCGGTCCCGCTGCAACTGTTCATAGATCGGCCGTTCGCCGCCACGAACGAAACGCTCGGTATCGTCATGCCGGACGACATAGGTGTTGTCGACATTCACCACCGTGCGATTGTCTTGATTGATGATGGTCTGGACCGTCGTTCCCTGCGGCGGGGCAAAATCCGGCCGGCGATCGATCCGACGGCCCTGTTCGCTGGTGACGGCCTCCATCTTGATCGGCGGCTGCGGCTGACCGCCTGCCGCTGCGCGTTGCGCCTCGGCGTCGGAGGTCGGCGGCTTGGTATAAGCCGGTGGCGGCTGCTGGGCCGGAGCACTCTGCGCCTGCCCGCTCTGCTGGCTCTGACCGGCCTGTACGCCGCCGCTCTGGGCACCGGGATTCTGGCCTCTGTTCAGATGCTCTCCCCGACGAACCGCGTCCTTCTGGCTATCCAGAACCGCACTGCCGTTTTCAACGGGCAGGATGACGGGCCCATTGGCGGAAGCCGGGTTTTCCGCAATCTTCTTGCGGCGCTCCAGCTCCTGTGGCGAGACCTGCTCGGCCGGTGGCAGCTGGATTTCGCCGGCCTGCTGGCTGTTGCCATTGGCAGGTGCGGTTGCTGCATTGCCTTGAGCCGGCACCTCGGCGCCGTTCGTCGGCTGCTGCTTACCGGGCTGCGGCGCTGCCTGGTTACCGGTCTGTGCTGGCTGTCCCTGCGGCTCGCCCTTCTGGGCCGGCTGTTGCGGGTTGGCGCCAGGCTGTTCACCCTGCTGCTGGTTTTGCGGCTGCTTGCCGTGGGTCTTGTCGCCACCCTGCTTCTGCCCCTGCTGGGTGCCTGGCGTGACCACCGTTCCGGGCTGTGTTTCAGGCTGGACCTGCGTCCCGGGCTGCGCCTCTGTCCCCGATTGAGCCTTGTGACCTTGCGAGGGCTCGCTCGCGGGCGCCGGCTGCTGTTCGGTTGGCTGCTTCGCCGGATTTCCGGCCTGGCCCTGCTGCTTGGGATGAGCGTTTTGCTCCGGCTGCGCCTGCTTTCCAGGCTGGGCTTCCTGGCTCTGCGGCGGCTGCGCGGCGGGAGCTTCCTTCTGGACCGGCGCGGGCTGCTCCGTCGGCTCAGGCTTGGCTTTCGGCTGCACTTCCTCGGCAGGCTGCTGCTTGATCTTCGGCTGCGGAGCCTCGGCCGGCTGCTCTGCCGCGGGCTGCTTCGCCTTCGGCTTGGGCTGCTTGGTTTCCGGCTCTACTTCAGGAGCTGCAGCCTTCGGCTGCGGCTTGGCTTCGGGTTGAGCCTGAGGCTCCTCCGCCGGCTGCTGGCGCTGCTTCTTCGGCTCCGGCTGGGCCTCTGCAGCCGGCTGGCGCTGAGGCTTCGGCTGCTCCTGCTCGGCGGGCTGCTGACGCTCCGCCTTTGGCGGCTGAGCTTCCGGCTGCACCTTCGGCGCCTTCTGCTGCGGCTCGGCCTCCGGGGCGGCCTGCTTCATCTGATGCTGCTGCTGTCCACCGCCCTGCTCTGCCGGTTCGCCGCGACGTTTTTGGCCCTGCGGCTCACCTTCACCACCCTCGGCGGGCTTCTTGCGCTTGAGCTGCGGCTCTTCTTCTGGCTGGGCGGACGGAGCCTCCTGCTGCGCAACTTCGAAACTGGCGTTGGGGGCAGCCGCGATACCGGTGTTTAACGGCGCGATGGGCTGTTCGCGAAACGCCGCCGCCGCTGCCGGCTCGAATGCGAGCGATAACGAGAGCAGCGGAAACGCGGCGCTGGCAAATAGTCTGGATCGCTTTCCCATATGGGGTCTCCTCTTATGTTCTTTGTCCGCCGAATTGCGAATCTCAGCAGGCATGCCGATGCCTCAAGATCCCGGCCGATTTTCGGTTCTGATGAGGCTGAATCGCGGCAGGCGGCTATATGTTCCCGAACTATTAGGTGGCCGTAATTAACCCTGGCTGAATGCGCCGGACGGCTTACGTTCAGAATTCTCGCCAGGGCATGATGCCGAAAAGTCGGAACGGTCTTCAGACGACATCATGCGCTAGCCATTTGTTTCTACCGCGGATTCAGATTTAGGTCGTTTCGACATAAAACCGTCCGGCGCCAGCGCATTCGTATTGCCGCGCGATCGGGCTGCAATCATCACCCTCGTAATTCCAGTTGCATTTTTCGGAAAAAAAGTACGAATATCGCCGCAAGGCGGGCCACCGGCCCGCTCCACTTGAGCCGTCTGCCAAAAACAATAATGGGCTGCCGGCCGCCAACAGAGAGGGTCAATATGCGCATCTCCACTCGTCTTTTTGCCGCTGCGTCTTTCGCCGTGATGTCGCTTGTCGCCGGTGCGGCGCTTGCCGACGGCGACACGATCGTCTTCGGCACGGACGCGACCTACCCGCCTTTCGAATCGCTTGACGCCGGCGGCAAGTTCACCGGCTTCGATATCGATATAACCAATGCGCTTTGCGATCACATGAAGGTCAAGTGCACCTTCGTGAACCAGGATTTCGACGGCATCATCCCCGCCCTGCAGGCCAAGAAGTTCGACGCGATCATCTCGTCCATGTCGATCACGCCCGAGCGCGAGAAGATCGTCGATTTCACCAACAAGATTTACAACACGCCGCCGGCAATCGCCATTCCGAAGGACTCCACTCTCAAGGAAGCGACCGACGAAGCCCTGAAGGGCAAGACCATCGGCGCACAGTCCTCCACGACGCATGCCAACTACGCGTCCGCCCACCTGAAGGACGCCGAGCTCAAGCTCTATCCGTCGGCTGACGAATACAAGCTCGACCTCAGCAATGGCCGCATCGATGCCGCCATCGACGACGTCGTCGTGCTGTCCGAATGGGTGAAGTCCGATGCAGGCAACTGCTGCAAGATGCTCGGCACGCTGAAAAGCGACCCGGTCATCAACGGTGTCGGTGCGGGTATCGCTATCCGCAAGGGCGATACGGCCCTCAAGGACAAGCTGAACGCCGCGATCGCTGCGATCCGTGCTGACGGCACCTACAAGAAGATCCAGGACAAGTATTTCGATTTCGACGTCTACGGCGACTGATCGCCCGTCGATTCCCTGGGAAAAGACGACGGCGGAAGCTTGCCCTTCCGCCGTTTTTGTTTGACAACGAGAAGAATATAAGCAGAAACGCGGCAAAAGTCGCTAGGGGAAATATGGCATGAGCGGATTGTTTTCCGCCCTTGGTTCCTTGTGGACCTGGTTGAGTACGATTTTTGACCCGTTGTGTGGTCCAGCCGGACTGTTCACTCTGTTCGGCCAAAATACGATGCTCGCCTGTGGTGACACGGGATGGGGCGACGAGCTTGCCGGCGGGTTGAAGATTACCATCACCGTCTCGGTCCTGACGCTGCCGCTCGGCATCGTCATCGGCTTCTTCGTCGCGCTCGCGCAGCAATCGGAAGAGAAATCGCTGAGGCTCGCCGCCGGTGTCTTCACGACGATTTTCCGTGGCCTGCCGGAGCTGCTGACGCTCTTCATCATCTACTATGGCATGCAGATCCTCTTGCAGTCCGTGCTCGCGAAATTCGGTTATGACGGACCCGTTGAGATCAACGCCTTCGCGGCCGGCATGGTGGCGTTGGCAATCGTCTTTTCCGCCTATTGCTCGGAAGTCCTCCTCTCTGCCTTCAAAGCCATTCCCAAAGGTCAGTATGAGGCAGGTGATGCACTTGGATTTCATCGGGCGCGAACCATGCGGCTGATCATCGTGCCGCAGCTCGTCCGCATTTCCCTGCCGAATCTCGGAAACCTCTGGATGAACCTGCTGAAGGATACGTCTTACGTGTCCATCATCGGCCTTGCCGACATCATCAGGCAGACGGGGATCGCCGTCCGCGCCACCAAGGCGCCCTTCACCTTCTATTCCATCGCCTGCCTGTTTTATCTTACATTGGCCGTCATCTCTTCCGTCGGCCTCTTCTATCTCGATCGATGGGCTAAACGTGCGGAGGTCCATCGATGAGCCATGCCGAAGTTCTGATCGCCGCGCAACCGGCACCGCCGAAGACGGTCACGAAGCTGTCCAAGGCCCGTATCGCCGGTTATTTCTTTCTGACCCTATGGGCCATTCTCGGTATTTCGCTGCTGGCAATGATTATAAACGGGTGGGATGTCGATAAGCTCGAAACCTATGGGCCGCGGCTGCTTCACGGTCTCTGGATCACGGTCAAGTTGGTCGCCACATCCTTTATCCTGGGTGCGATTCTCTCGATACCGCTGGCCTTTGCCCGTATGTCGAGCAACAAGATCCTGAGCACGCTGACCTATTGCTATGTCTATCTGTTCCGCGGCACGCCGCTGCTGGCACAGATTTTCATGGTCTATTACGGTTTCCCGAGCTTTCGCTGGTTCTTCGAGGATATCGGCCTCTGGTGGTTCTTCAAGGACCCCTTCTACTGCGGCGTCTTCGCCATGACGCTGAACACGGCGGCCTATCAGACGGAAATCGTCCGCGGCGCCATTCAGAGCGTACCGAAGGGCCAGCGGGAAGCGGCCAGCGCCCTTGGTATCCATACCTGGATCGCTTTCCGCAAGATCATCATTCCCCAGGCGCTCATCGTGGCGCTGCGTCCCTACGGCAACGAGATCATCTTGCTGATCAAGAGTTCGGCAACCGTCTCCATTATTACGGTCTTCGACCTGATGGGCGAAACACGCTACGCCTTCTCGCGAACCTACGATTATCAGATCTATCTCTGGGCTGCGATCTTCTATCTCGTGATCGTCGAACTCATGCGAAACGGCTGGGCGCGGATGGAAGGCGGGCTGACGCGGCACCTCAAGCGCTGATCCCGTCAAGGCTGCACCTAGCCGCAGCCTTGGCAGCACTCCCATGCAGTCGCTGCTAATGCATTGATTTCTGTGAATAAATTTCCATCATGACATTTTTGTAAAGCTTGAGTTTACCATCTGTTGTTTCCATATTTGAGTGACCATGAGTCACGAACAAGAATGGGAACGGAAAGAGAAAGCTCATGCATAACGACATGCAAAAGCAGTTGCAGGGTTATGGGTTGACGACGGCGCAGATCTTCTACCGCCTGCCCGATCATCCGCAATTCCTGCAGACCTATATTTGGCAGGATTATGATCTCGCCCCGAACTTCCCGGAAATGCGCGGCTTCCTGAAATTCTGGCAGGAAACGCTGGATGGGCCGTTGCACTCCGTGCGCTATGTCCATCGCAAGCTGATTTCGGCAACCGAATGGCGTGCGATGAAAGGAGAATTCATCCTGCACTAAGGCAGCCGGATCGCGTGGGCGGCCTCGCGATCGACCGTACTGCCATCAGACATGCGCCTCGCCATGGATGAAATCTCCGTCATGCGAGCCGCGATGGAGCGTGCCGTAAAGGACGAAGGCATAAAAGACCGCGACGAGGATGAGGACGATCCAGCCAGGGATCGGTCCGAGCGCCGCATTGTCGGTGATATAGCTCCATGAATGCGGCTGCTCCTGCGCCAGGCCCTCCGTCTGTAGCCTGGGCGTCGAAATCTTCAGGATCCACGCCAGGAGCAGGATCGCATACATCCAGCAGTAATTGCGCTGCAAGCGCCGCTGCGCTGCCTCGACATAGCTGAGCAGCAGCCGCGGCGAACGCAGGCTGGCGGCGACCGACAGCGCCCAATCGGGATTGAGCTCCGTTTGTGGCGCCAGAATTTGCGCGAAGTAGTGCCGCTCCAATTGCCGCACACGCGAGCGATAGACATCGAAGAACCGATATCGCCGCGCCTCGATCAGCAACAGCAGCGTGATCAGCATCATTCCGAACAGCAAAACGCCATGATGCGACGTCGGCGTCGAAAGCGATACGGACAGTAATGCCGCAACCACCGTGATCGCCCAATTCGATGTCCGGTCGATGCGATCGCGCCAGCTTGTCATCCTCCCCAATTCACCCCGGTAATAGTGGGTCACCGTGTTGGTGACTTCGGCCGATGTCGACGGCATGGAGGGACAGCCGCGTCCCGCCGGGCTGCTCGTCGGGTTTGGTGTGGTGAGTTCATTATCCATGATTTTCCTCCCTTGTTCTTCTGTTCGGATAGCGTCCCCCCAAGTCGCCTTCGCCGAAGGTCATATTCTGCGCCTGCGCGGCAAGCATTGCAAAAGCCGATCAAGCGCCTTAATGCCTGCCTGACAAAAGGAAGGGCCGGCAATCATGGCAAAGAAGAAGATCGACGAAGATGCGCTGGCGGAAGCCTATAACCAGGCCTTGGCGCTGGAAAAGGCGGGCGATATCGACGCTGCCGTAAAGGCCTATGAGAAAGTGCTGGCGCTCGACCCGGAAGATCACGGCGGCGCGGCGGTGCGCATTGCATCCATGGGGCGCGGCGAGACGCCGGTGAAGGCCCCGGACGCCTATGTCGAGACCCTATTCGACCAGCATGCGGAAGTCTTCGAAGACGTGCTGGTGGAACAGCTCGGCTATCACGTGCCGGTCCTCGTTCGCCAGCGCCTGCAGGCGCTCGGCCTGGGCCCCTTCAAGCGCATGCTCGACCTTGGCTGCGGCACGGGTCTTACGGGCGGCACGCTGCGCGATATCGTCGAGGATATTACCGGCATCGACATTTCCGAGAACATGGTCGAAGTCGCCCATGAAAAGGATATCTACGAAACGCTCTTCGTCGCCGAGGTCGAGGATTTCCTTGATGATAATGATGAAGACGCCTTCGATCTGATCACGGCAACGGATGTACTGCCCTATCTCGGCGCACTGGAGCCTCTCTTCTTCGGTGCCGCGGAAAACATGACGCCAGGCGGTCTCTTCATCTTCTCCTCCGAGACCCTGGCGGAAGCGACCATGGCCGGACGCCCCTATATGGTCGGCCCACACCAGCGTTTCGCCCATTCCGAAGCCTATGTGCGCGAACGGTTGGCCGCGACCGGCTTCGAACTCGTCGAAATCACCGATATCAATGTCCGCATGGAAGACGGGCAGCCGACACCGGGCCATCTGGTTATCGCACGCCTGATTGCCGATTGAGGCGAGCGACGCAGAATAGTTATCCATTTGGGTAACTATTCTGTTGCTTCGCGCCCGCTGAGCTGATACTTATCCATTTAGATAAGTATCGGCTTTGATCTCGGAAGGCTCGTTGCATGTCCCTTATTCTCTACCAGCATCCCCTCGCCTCATTCTGCCACAAGGTGCTGATGGCGCTCTATGAAAACGGAACGCCCTTCGAAAGCCGCATCATCGATCTAGGCAATGAGGAATCCCGCGCCTCACTGGTGCGTCTCTGGCCGCTCGCAAAATTTCCGGTGCTTCGCGACGAAGCCCTCGACAGCACAGTACCCGAAACCAGCATCATCATCGAATATCTGGATCGGCATTATCCTGGGCCAACCCCGCTCCTGCCGGCGGATCCGTCGGATGCCTTGTGCGTCCGGCTTTGGGATCGTTTCTTCGATCTCTATGTTCAGGACCCGATGCAGAGGATCGTCGCGGACGTGCGCCGCACTGAGAAGGACCGGAGCCCGCAGGGCGTGTCCGAAGCCCAGGCACTGCTACGCACTGCCTACGGAATGATCGAGAAGCAGCTCGATGGGAAGATCTGGATCAGCGGCGACAGCCTCACCATGGCCGATTGCGCCGCTGCCCCGGCTTTGTTCTACGCCGAAACCGTCGTTCCCTTCGCCGAAGAGCATAGCCGGCTGAAGGCGTATTATCGACGTCTCCTCGAGCGACCGTCCTTCGCCCGCGTCCTCCAGGAAGCCATGCCCTACTTCCATTTCTATCCCTACAGCGAGAAATTGCCGGTACAATTCCGGCCGGAAAAGCCGAATGCTTGAGGAACCGCAGGCACTCGACCGCATGTTCCAGGCTCTTTCCGATCCAAGCCGGCGCGGCATGATCGACCGGCTCGGACATGGATCTGCATCCGTCACGGAACTGGCGCAACCTCTGGGCATGGCGCTGCCGACCGTGATGAAACATTTGCAGGTACTGGAAGCAAGCGGCCTGGTGCTATCGGAAAAAGCTGGCCGGGTGCGCACTTATCATCTTCGCAAGGAGGCGCTTGCCTCCATCGAACGATGGATTGCCGAACGCAAGGCATCCTGGAACAAGGCTTTCGATCGACTCGACATATTTCTCGCACACACATCGACGGAGACGACGGACGAATGAGCGAACGATCGACAGAGCATACGACCATCACCATAGAGCGCCACTTCAAGGCGCCGCTGTCGCGTGTCTTCAACGCCTGGGCAATACCGGAGCAGAAGAAACAATGGTTTGCCTGTCACGGCGAGTGGAAGCAGCTGGAATTCCAGCTCGATTTCCGCACCGGCGGCAGCGAAAGCAATCGGACCGCCTCGACGGATGGCGTCGTGCATGCCTATCAAGCGCGCTATATCGACGTCGTCCACAACGAGCGCTTCATCTATGCCTTCGACATGATGCTCGACGACGTCAGAATTTCCGTTTCGCTGGCAACGGTCAACTTTGCCCCGGAACCCGGCGGCACGAAGGTGACCTTTACCGAACAGGTCGTGTTCCTCGACGGTTACAGCGACAACGGCTCGCGGCTGATGGGCACGGAAATCGGCTTCGACAATCTCAGGCTTTATGTCGAGGGAGACGATAACAGGCCGAACTAGAGCAATTCCAGAAAAAGCGGAAAAGCTCTAACCCCGTGCGTCGCCGAGGATCGCCGCCAGCAGCTGCCCTTCGAGCTCTGCCAGGGCCGGATTGCCGTGGCGGCGCGGATGCGGATAGGGAACGGCGAGATCGAGCACGATCCTGCCCTCGTCCAGGACGACGACGCGGTCGGCCAGATGCACCGCCTCGCTGACGTCATGCGTCACGAGCACCGCGGTAAAGCCGAGTTCGCGCCACACGCGATTCAGCAATTCCTGCATGCTGATGCGGGTCAGGGCATCCAGCGCGCCGAGCGGCTCGTCGAGCGCAAGCACGCCGGGTTTGCTGACGAGCGCGCGGGCAAGTGCCACGCGCTGCTTCTGTCCGCCGGAAAGGCTGGACGGCCATTCGCCGGCCTTCTCGGCAAGCTGGACCTCGGAGAGAACCGAAGCCGTTTCCTTCTTCGATACGTCTTGCGGCACGCCCTCCCCCAGGCCGACGGCAACATTGTCAGCGACGGAAAACCAGGGCAGCAGGCGCGGCTCCTGAAAGACGATGCGCGTATTCGGTTGCGCGTCGATGCCGTCGGCGGCCTCGAAGCGCATATGGCCGGCACTCGGCTCTTCCAGACCCATCAGGATGCGCAGCAGCGTGCTCTTGCCGCAGCCGCTCTTGCCGATGACAGCGACGAACTGCCCAGCCGGAATATCGAGATCGATGCCGCGCAGAACACGGTTGTTGCCGAAACTCTTCTCCAATCCTTTGATATGAATGGCCGCAGCTCCCGCAGCCTGCGAAGCCACATTTTTGATTTCCGCCTGTGGGCGATCGAGTGTGTTGACGCTCATGGCAGGCTCCTCAATTCTGATAGGCCGGATTCCAGCGCAAAGCCCTGCGCTCGATCGCCCGCGCAACGACATCGGCGAGCTTGCCGAGGATGGCGTAGATCACCAGCGTCAGAACGACGACATCGGTCATGCCGAACTCGCGGGCATTGTTGGCCATGTAGCCGATGCCCGATGATGCCGCGATCGATTCAGCCACAATCAACGTCAGCCACATGATGCCGAGGGCAAAGCGCAGACCGACGAGAATGGACGGAAGCGCGCCTGGGAAGATGACCTTCCGGAACAACGTCCAGCTGCTCATACCATAGACCCGTCCCATCTCGATCAGCCCGCGATCGACATTGCGCACGCCGTGATAGGTGTTGAGGTAGATCGGGAACAGCACGCCGAGCGCCGTCAGGAAAAGCTTCGATTCCTCGCCGATCCCGAACCAGAGGATGACGAGGGGCACCATGGCGAGATGCGGGATGGTGCGCAGCATCTGCAGCGTCGTATCGGTCAATTGCTCCGAGTGCCGCGATACGCCGTTGGCAATGCCGAGCAGAAAGCCGATCGACCCGCCGACCAATAGGCCGGCGAAAGCGCGGCCGGCGCTGACGAGAATGTTGTTCGGTAATTCCCCGGAGATCGTGGTCTGCCAGAAGGCGACCACGACTGCCGCCGGCGACGGCATGATGCGGGTGGAGATCCATCCAAGCGACGAGCCGAGCTGCCAGGCCGCGATCACGACGACCGGCAACAGGAAGGGCAGAAATCTCTGGATCGAGATTGATTGCCGCGCGGCCTTGGCCGGGCGCGTGCGGCGTTCCGAGCCTACGCGTACGAAGGATGTGTCGAATGCCGACATGGGAATCTCCCTTCAAAGGTGGCGTTACGAGCCGGAAACAACCTTCAGATTGCCACCGTGGCTGCCGCCCGCGAAGATCTGCTTGGCACCGAATTCGTTGCGGAATCCGGCGCGCTGCTGTTCCTGATTCAGGCCAAGCTCCGGGAACAGAAGCTCCGCCACACGATAGGCTTCTTCCAGATGCGGATAGCCGGAGCCGATCACGGTTTCGATGCCGAGCTCCTGATATTCCCGCAGCCTTGCAGCCACAGTCTTCGGCGACCCAACAAGTGCCGTACCGGCACCGGCGCGCACCAGGCCGACGCCGGCCCAGAGGTTCGGCGACACTTCGAGCTTGTCGCGCCGGCCGCCATGCAGGGCCGCCATGCGCTTCTGCCCGACGGAGTCGGATTGCGTGACGAACTGCTCCTGCGCCTCGCGGATCGTCTCGTCGTCCAGCTTGGAAATCAGCTTATCGGCCGCAGCCCATGCCTCCTCATCCGTTTCGCGGACGATGAAGTGAAGGCGGATACCGAAGCTCACCTCGCGCCCGCGCTTGGCGGCGGCGGCCCGCACCTTCTCGATCTTTTCGGCCACCTGCGCCGGCGGTTCGCCCCAGGTCAGGTACTTGTCGACGCGGCCGACGGAGAATTCGATGCCGGCATCCGAGGAACCGCCGAAATAAAGTGGCGGCCGCGGCGATTGCACGGGCGGCAGGCCGAGACGTGCGTTGGTCGCCTTGATATATTTGCCCTCGAAGGTGGACGACCCGGTTTCCAGAAGCTCCTCCCAGACATGGAAGAATTCATCGGCATGGGCGTAGCGCTCGTCATGTTCCAGGTGGATGCCGTCACCGGCGAGCTCCGCCGGGCTGCCGCCAACGACGATGTTGAGCAGCACGCGGCCGTTGGAGACGCGATCGAGCGTCGAGGCAAGGCGTGCATAATAGGCAGGAGATGCCGTACCGGGACGGATCGCAACCAGGAACTTCAGCTTCTGCGTATGCGCCGAAAGCGCCGCGGCCGTCACGAAGGACTCTTCGCAGGAGACCCCCGTCGGCAGCAATACGCCGGTATAGCCAAGCCTGTCGACAGCCTGTGCGATCTGCTGGAGATAGCCGATCTCCGGTCCGCGGTTGAGATCGGCCGTGCCGAGATAGGTGCCGTCGCCGGAGGTCGGAATGAACCAGAGGAAATCGATGGGTTTTGCAGTCGCGGTCATGAGATTTTCCTGCCTTCTGGGTGCGCGCGGTCGGGAGCCACTTCCCGATGTCCAGCATGGATAGTGACATACGCCATCGATTATATCGACAATATGGATTTTCTAATCGCTGGTATTTGACGAAAAATTTTTGCCGGCAGAGCCCGCGCCCGTAGTGTTTGGAGGCGCAGGCGATATCTGCAAGCGGTTATCAGCCTCAGCTTGCCTTCGGCCGCCAGACGATGTCGGTCACGTTGAGCTTCTTGGGAACGATCCCAAGATTATAGAACTCGTCAGCCAGCCCCTGCTGATAGGCGATCGCCGCGTCCGTAATGGTCGAGGCACTCCCCAGATTTGCACCCGGACGCGTCAGCGTCACCCGCGTCACCCCGGCAGGAACGCCGGTGATTTCGGAGAGGGCTTTAACGGTGCCGTCCAGATTCGATTGCGCCGCCGCCCCCACCTTGGCCAGTTCATCGATGACATCGACGATGACCTGCGGATTGCTCTTGGTGAAATCGCCATTCGCCAGGAAATAGCTGAAGGAATCGACAATCCCACGCGCCGTCGTCAGGATGCGTGTATCCGGATCGGCCTCTGCAATTGCGAGATAGGGATCCCAGATGGACCATGCATCGATGGCGCCGGTCTTGAAGGCGGCGGACGCATCCGGAGGCGCGAGATCGAGCGGCTGGATATCTTTGATCGTCAGACCACCCTTGCGCAAAGCCTTGACGGTGACATTGTGAGCGCTGGAGCCACGCTTGAAGGCAACCTTCTTTCCCTTGAGATCGGCAAGCGTCTGGATCGGCGAATCCTTGCGCACGAGAATGGCGGAGCCTTCGGGGCTGCCGGTATAAAGGCCGACATAGAGCAAATTGCCGTTGGCCGCCTGTGCGAAGAGCGGCGGCACATCGCCCGTGGCGCCGAAATCGAGAGCGCCTGCGCCAAGCGCTTCAAGCAAAGGCGGACCGGACGTGAACTCCGACCATTCGACGGATATGCCGCGATCGGAAAGGCGCTTTTCCAACGCCCCTTGACGCTTTGCCAAGGCCAACACGCCATTCTTCTGCCAGCCGATGCGAAGCGTCCTCGCGGCGGCCGCCCTTGCCGGGCGGAGAGAAGGCAATGCCAAGGCTGCTGCCGTGGCGCCGAGAAGGCCGAGTGTCTGTCTGCGCGAAATCATCGAAGATCCCCTTTTCATAAGGCCCCGGCGCTTCCGCAGCCATCGGCTCGTTGTCGATGGCTTAAAGATCGCAAATCCATAGATTATATCGACAAAGGATATTATGAAGATTCCCACCAAAGACGAAATTGTATTCCAATAAACGAAAAAACTAGAAATCAGATTTCAAATCATATGCCATGGTGACAAGTTACCCGAGAAATCGGTCTTCCGTCCTCCTGGCCTTTCCGCTAAGCCTTCGAAACAAATTCGGTCAGGGAGTTATGAAATGGCAAAGGTCTCGTTCATCGGCATGGGCGTCATGGGCTATCCCATGGCCGGGCATTTGAAGGTCAAGGGCGGGCATGACGTCACCGTCTATAACCGGACCGTTGCCAAGGCCGAGGCATGGGCCAGACAATTTGAGGGCAAGTTTGCCCCTACTCCGGCTGAAGCCGCCGAAGGCGCTGACTTCGTCTTCACCTGTGTCGGCAATGACGACGACCTGCGCTCGGTGACGACGGGTGAAAACGGTGTCATTTCCACCATGAAAGCCGGTTCCGTCCTCATCGACAATACCACGGCAAGCGCCGAAGTCGCTCGCGAGCTTTACGCGGCCGCCAAGGAAAAGGGCGTCGACTTCATCGATGCTCCCGTCTCCGGCGGCCAGGCCGGCGCCGAGAATGGTGTTTTGACCGTCATGTGCGGCGGTGACGAAGCCGTCTTCGAAAAGGCTCGTCCCGTCATCGGTGCCTATGCCCGCATGGTCGGTCTCATGGGGCCTGTCGGCGCAGGTCAGTTGACCAAGATGATCAATCAGATCTGCATCGCGGGCATCGTTCAGGGCCTGGCCGAAGGCATCCATTTCGGCAAGCAGGCCGGGCTCGATATCGAAAAGGTGGTGGAGGTCATTTCCAAGGGCGCCGCCGGTTCGTGGCAGATGGAGAACCGCCACAAGACCATGACTTCAGGCAAATATGATTTCGGCTTTGCGGTTGACTGGATGCGCAAGGATCTCGGCATCGTGCTCGAGGAGGCCCGCCGCAATAAGGCCAAACTGCCGCTTACGGCCCTCGTCGACCAGTTTTATGGTGATGTCCAGACAATGGGAGGCAATCGCTGGGATACCTCGTCGCTGCTCGCGCGCCTGGATCGGAATTAAAAACAAAAAGCGCTCAGCCGAAATCGATTTCGGCTGAGCGCCCTGCAAAAAATGCTGCTCAGTCCTCGTTGGACTTTGCATTCTCCAGCAGCATGTAATCCAACGGCAATTCCGTCGAATACTTGATCTGTTCCATCGCAAAGGCGGAGGAGACGTCGCGGATTTCGATCTTGGCGATCATGCGCTTGTAGAAGGCGTCATAGGCGGCGATGTCAGGCACGACGACGCGCAGCAGATAGTCGACATCGCCGCTCATACGATAGAATTCCACCACTTCCGGAAAATCGGCGATCACTTCGGAAAAGCGCTTCAGCCATTCGATGGAGTGGCTGTTGGTGCGGATGGACACGAAAACCGTGACCTTCGTGTTGACCTTTTCGGGATCGAGCAGCGCAACGCGGCGGCGAATAACGCCATCCTCTTCCATCTTCTGGATACGGCGCCAGCATGGCGTCGTCGACAGCCCGACCTTCTTTGCGAGGTCGGCCACGGCCAGAGTGGAATCCTCCTGCAGCAGGCGCAGGATTTTGCGGTCAAGACGGTCCATTTAAGCATCCCTTCGAATTATATTCTCTCTATAGCTTATTTTTAGCGGGAGAAAAGAAACTTTTTCTCAAGGAAGCAGGCTTTTCACACGTTGTTGTAATACCGGAAGCAACTCGGTCTCGAACCACGGATTCCGTTTCAGCCAGCCGCTGTTGCGCCAGCTCGGATGTGGCAACGGCAGGACAGACGGCGACCGGTTGTTGAGAAGGTAACGCCGCCACTGCGCGACCGTCTCGGTCATCGAACCCATGCGCTCCGTGCCGAGATGCCAAGCCTGCGCATATTGACCGATGGTCAGGATCAATTCGATCTGCGGCATCGCATCCATCGCCCGCTGCCGCCACAAAGGCGCGCACTCCTTGCGCGGCGGCAGATCGCTTCCCGCCTTGTCATAGCCCGGAAAGCAGAAGCCCATGCCCATTATGGCGAAATGGTCCGGATTGTAGAAACTCTCGCGATCCACAGCGAGCCACTGACGCAAACGGTCACCCGAAGCATCGTTGAAGGGTAGACCGCTCTCGTGGACGCGCAATCCTGGCGCCTGCCCTGCGATGAGTATCCGTGCTGTGGACGATAGTGTCGCAACCGGACGCGGCTCATGCGGCAGGCGATCCGCCTCGCCCCTGGCCGGTGCGTCCCGACAGAGACGGCAGGCCGCAATCGCTGAACGCAGGATCTGCAATTCGCTCTCCTGTTTCACGGCGCGCTCCATCCGACAAGTCGGTGCAAATAGCTGAACAATCCCGCAATCGGATCATAGTCATTGCCATCAGCCATACGCTCCTCGCGCCGATAGTCGCCAGGTTTCTCGAATTCACCGGCCCAAAGTCCGGCTTTCGCCTGCCGTGCGATCCGTTCCTCGCTCGCATAGGCACCATAGGAAACCGCCATGCCGTTGCGCACCATCGCGGCATTGATATCGAGATCGCCGGCGACGCATGTCACCAGCAGGCGACCATAGCGATCCCTCTCCCGCCCCCGGCATTCGGGCGCTCCCGTTTTAATCATTGTGGCGAGCGCCTCGCGTGCTTCCTCGCCGCAGGCCCAATCCGCTCCGTTGCGTTGGCAGCGCTGCCGATATTCGGGAGCATCGATACCTTTCAGCCTCAAACGCTCGCCGTTGGCGGAAAGCGTGTCGCCATCGATGACATAAAAGCTGCCGTTTTGAACGATTTCCGGTCGATTGTTCATTTTCAACGCGAGCAACGCAATGATGGCGAGCAGAGCGAAAGTGGCCACGCCGTCACGAAACAGGCGGCCTGACCGCATCACGTTCTTGCCTCCTTTAACAACAAATCCTTGGCGAAGATGGCAAACAAATCATTTCAGCGCAGTATCTTCTTAAGGATTGGACGCTAGTCTGTAGTCTCAGGCAGGCCAAGTTTCAATGTAACCATGAGCACCGGCGTCAGCACATCGACAGATAAGAATATCGTCGACCGATCGCGCAGTCACCGCAACCGGGCTGTGTCGAAGGCCGTGCGGCAGACGCGCGAGCGCCTGCAGAACGGCCACAGCCGCAATTTCGACCGCGAAATGATGCTCATGCATATCGACACGCTGCTGCAGGGCGCCGCGGTCGTTCCGATTTTTGCCGTCATCGTTGCCGTGCTTGGCGTCTACCTGACGCGGGACGCGCAGATCTTCTTCTGGACTATCCCGATCCTGACGGCACATGCCATCAACATGCTGCTTGGCCGCAAGGCACGGAAGCAGGAAATCTCGGCGGAAGGCGCCAGGAAATGGCGGCAGATCTTTCTGCTCGGACAATTGCTGACGGGTCTCTGCTGGGCGATCTTTGCCTTGCAGGGCTGTTCCACCTGCGGCGGCGACAGTTTCGCACTCTATAAGGGCACTACCCTGCTGGTCGCGATCGGCATCACGGCGATGTCCAGTTTCATGCTGCCGCGTGCTGTGCCCTTTTCCTTTGCGCCGGTCACCGTCGCGCTGGTCGTGACCGCCATCCTTACACGAAGGCCATCGGACATCGCGCTGACCGCCGCCATCTCCGTGGCCGTCGTATTCTTCACCTTCATCACCATCCGCATGTATCAGTCAAACCTCAAGATCCTTTCCTTCCAGTCGGAGAAGGACGACCTGATCGCAGAGCTGGAAGTCGCAAAATCCATGTCGGACGAGGCTCGCCGGCGTGCCGAGGAAGCAAATCTTGCCAAATCGCGCTTCCTCGCCTCCATGTCGCACGAGCTCAGAACGCCCCTGAACGCCATCCTCGGCTTTTCCGAAGTCATGTCAGCGGAAGTCATGGGGCCATTGAACAACCCGACCTATCGCGAATACACGACCGACATCCATCGCTCGGGACAGCATCTGCTCAATCTGATCAATGAAATCCTCGACCTCTCGCGCATCGAGGCCGGCAAATACGAATTGAACGAGGAAGCGATTTCGCTCCTCGATATTGCCGAGGATTGCATTGGCATGGTGCAGTTGCGCGCACGCGCCAAGAACATTTCGATCTCGTCGCAATTCGAAGCGCTGCTACCCTCGGTCTGGGCCGATGAGAAATCGTTGCGCCAGGTGATCCTCAATCTGCTGTCGAACGCAGTGAAATTCACGCCGCAGGGCGGCGAGATTGCCGTCAAGGTCGGCTGGACGGCCGGCGGCGGGGAATATGTGGCGATCAAGGACAACGGACCGGGCATTCCCGAAGAAGAGATACCCGTCGTGCTTTCCGCCTTCGGGCAGGGCTCGATCGCCATCAAGAGCGCCGAGCAGGGCACGGGCCTCGGTCTGCCGATCGTGCAAGCCATTCTTGCCAAGCATGATGGTCAGTTCGTGCTGAAATCCAAGCTGCGGGAAGGCACCGAAGTCATCGCCATCCTGCCAGCCAAGCGCGTGCTGCAAAGCCTACCGGCAATCGAAGACGCCCCGCTTGTCGAGCGGCGCAAGAAGAGCTTTGCTTAAACGAAGCTCGGGTGCTGATCTCTAGCGGAAAAGCAGGTGGCCGCCGATGATATAAAGCAGGTAGATACCGGAAGCGACCAGCATGCACAGAACCGCAAACGAGCCGAGATCCTTGGCATGCTTGCCGACATTGGAAATCTCCGGCGATATCCGGTCGATGACCTCTTCCACCGCCGTATTCATGGCCTCGATCGCGAAAACCCCCAAAAAGAGTACCATGGCGATGACGATTTCGCCGATGGTCGCACCGACGGCGATCAACAGGATCAAGGAAACAGCCGCAAAAAGGAGTTCCTGCCGGAAGGCCGATTCCTGCAGCAGCCGCTGAAAACCACCCCAGGAATAGCCGGCAGCGGCGAAAAAGTGCCGAATCCCGGTCTCCTTGTTGACCGCTGATTTTGAAAACTCAGCCATTCGCGCTCCGCCCGTATTGTCCCGGTTGCATCTGGATGCTTTGCGAATACCGCCTCACCGTGAGCGAAGCAAGGCAGCGCGTTCCGCCCACCCAAAATTCATTACAGATTTATGACGAAAACAGATCGTCTACAGGAAATTTAGCGGCGAAACGTCTATTTCAACGCCTCGCCGCCGCGATTCTCAGTGCTTGTTCGTCACGCCGGCACTCTCGAATGTCGCCATGCCCGAATGGCAGGCGGCCGCGGCCTTGACGATGCCGGCGGCCAGCGCCGCCCCCGTGCCTTCGCCGAGCCGCATGCCGAGCGCCAGAAGCGGCGTCTTTCCAAGCTTCTCGATGGAGCGCAGATGTCCCGGCTCCGCCGAGACGTGACCGATCAGGCAGTGATCGAGCGCAGAGGGATTGGCGGCCTTGAGAATGGAAGCGGCAGCCGTCGCGACATAACCGTCGATGATGACGGGGATACGTTCCATGCGTGCGGCGAGAATGGCGCCGGCCATCGCAGCGATCTCGCGGCCGCCAAGGCGGCGCAGAATTTCCAGCGGATCGTTGAGATGATCGCGATGCAGCGCCACCGCCTTTTCGACGGCAGCGATCTTGCGCTTCAGCATCTCACCTTCCGAGCCGGTGCCCGGGCCAACCCAGTCCTCCGCCTTGCCGCCATAGAGCGCGTAATGAATGGCCGCGGCGATCGTGGTATTGCCGATGCCCATTTCGCCGATACAGAGCAGATCCGTACCGCCGGCAATCGCTTCCATGCCGAAGGCCATGGTCGCGGCACAGTCGCGCTCGCTCAATGCCGGTTCTTCGGTGATGTCGCCCGTCGGGAAATCGAGGGCTAGGTCGAACACCTTGAGGCCGAGATCGTAGGCAACGCAGATCTGGTTGATCGCGGCTCCGCCGGCTGCGAAATTTTCCACCATCTGCTGGGTTACGGAAGGCGGAAACGGCGTAATTCCCTGCTTGGTGACGCCGTGATTACCGGCAAAGATCGCCACCAGCGGCCGGGTCACGGCCGGCGCACGACCGGTCCAGGCGGCCAGCCAGAAGGCGATTTCCTCCAGTCTTCCAAGCGCGCCCGGCGGCTTGGTGAGTTGCGCATCACGCTCGCGCGCTGCCACGAGTGCCCGGGCATCCGGCCCCGGAAGGTCGCGCAGCAATGCGCGGAAATCGTCGAATGGGAGGCCGCTGACGCTCATGAATGCGTTCCTTGTCTTTTGGTCTCAAATCGGGTTCTTTGCGTGCAACTCTATTAGTCTTCGGAATCGGCGCGAACAACTCCAAAAGCGCCCGATGCTGTCGCGCGCATGGCGAGGAGAGGAAGAAATGCGGGAATATATGCGCGATATCGCGCGCGCGGTCGCTTTCTTGAGCCGTATTCCCGTGCCGGCGTCGTTCTTCGAAGGCCATGACGGCAGGCTTGCGCGCGTTTCCCGCACGTTCCCCGTTGCCGGTCTGCTGGTCGTCCTGCCTGCAGCCTTGACCTTCGCGACACTGCTTGCCGTCAATGCCGATCCGTTGATGGCGGCTCTGCTGGCGCTCACCGTGCAGACGATTACGACAGGCGCTCTTCATGAGGACGGGCTCAGCGATACCGCCGACGGAGTTGGAGGCGGCAAGGACCGCGAACGCGCACTCGAGATCATGAAGGACAGCCGCATCGGCACCTATGGCGCGGCGGCGCTGATCCTGTCCTTCGGACTGCGCGCTGCGGCTCTTGCCGCTCTCGCCCGCCATCTTCCACCTTCGGAATCCGCTATCGCCTTACTCGCAAGCGCCGCCTTGAGCCGCAGTGCGATGGTATGGCACTGGTATGCCCTGCCGCCCGCCAAACCGGATGGAATAGCGGCTTCGGCGGGCAAGCCGGATGGCGATGCCATGCAGCTGGCATTGATTGCCGCACTTAGCCTCGCGGTGCTCCTCATCGGACCTGCGCTTGGTGTTCCCGCGCTCGTTGCCTGCCTTCTTGCGACCTGCGCAACAACATTTTTCACCACCGGATACATGCGGCAAAGACTGTCAGGTCACACCGGCGACACGATCGGCGCAACGCAGCAGATTTGCGAGATCGTCTCCCTCTGTACCCTTGCCATGTGCGTTTGAAGCCTCGATATATGATCTCATGCTGACACCTTGCATCCTTGTCTGCTCCATCGATCAAACGACCGGCTATTGCTTCGGTTGCGGCCGCACATCGGCCGAAATCGGCGCCTGGATGAACTATAGCGACGACGAACGCCGTGAGATCATGGAAGCGCTTCCGGAACGCCTGACGCAGATCGAGCGCAAGCCGCGCAGGGAAACCCGCCGCCAAAGGATGGCACGGGAGCGCAGTGCCGTATGAACCGCCTGAACATCGTTCTCGCCATTCTCGGCATCGGCCTTGCTCTGCTCGTCTTCAACAGCAATACCGGCACCACTTTCGGCATGCGCAATGACGATTTCGCTCGCATCGTCTATCTTCTGCCGATTGCCCTGATGATGAGCGCCGCCGTCTGGGCAAGCCGCCATACCGTCAGCCAGTCTGTCCGCAATCTCCTGATCTGGCTGGTCATCATCATGGCGCTCGCGACCGCCTATATCTATCGCCGCGATGCGGAACAGGTCGGAAATCGTGTCTTCGCCGGTCTGATGCCCGGCCATGCCGTTGTCGTCACGACAAGCGAAGGCGGCCAGGAGGTCATTCTTCACAAGCGTTCGAACGGACATTTCGAGGCCCAGGTCTTGATCAATGGCCAGCCGATCGACATGCTGATCGACACCGGTGCCAGCACGATTGCGCTGTCACAGGAAGACGCCGAGCGTGTCGGCATCATCCCGGAAAACCTCACCTATTCCATGAGCGTGCTGACGGCCAACGGTCGCGCCATGGCAGCCCCAGTTGAGCTCGGCTCCGTCGCCATCGGGCCGATCAAGCGCAAAGATGTCGAAGCGAGCGTGGCCGAAGCGGGCAAGCTGGACCAGAGCCTGCTCGGCATGAGCTTTCTCGAAACCCTGGGATCGATGCAGATGCAGACCGACGAACTTCGGCTTCGCGACTGAGGCAGACGAACCATCGGCTCAATAGTTCGGCGTGGACCGAAGCATTCCTCGTTCTTTTCGCTCTAAAGACGGTCACATCCGAACCGCATAAAGAGTGACAAATCATGGCGTCTGCAAAAACCAATATAACGACGGAACTTCTGCTTCTGCTTGCTCTCGCGACCTGCTGGGGCGCCTCCTATACCTTCATCCGCGTCGGAGTAGCAACCATTCCGCCGATCACGCTGATCGCGGCCCGCACCTTGATCGCCGGCCTTGTCCTGCTTGCAATCATTCGTTGGCGTGGTCTGAACCTGCCGCGTGACGCCGCCACCTGGAAGCGCTTCCTCATTCAATCCTGCCTCAACAGCGCCATCCCCTTCACGTTAATTGCCTGGGCGGAACAGACCGTCGATGCCGGCCTTGCGACCATATTGAATTCCACGACACCGATTTTCGCCTTCCTGATTGCCGCTTTCCTGCTGCGCAGCGAACCGCTGACGGGCCGCAAGCTGTTCGGCGTGATTGCTGGCATGGCTGGTATCTGCCTGATCATCGGCCTCGATGCGCTGCATGGTATGGGCCGCCAATTGCTGCCGCAGCTTTCCGTTGTCGCTGCATCCATCTGCTATGCCTGTGCCGCCTTGTTCGGCCGTAATTTCAAGGGGCTCGACCCGATGATGCCGGCCGCCGGCTCGCTGCTATGCGGCGCGGCCCTTCTCATTCCCGCCAGCCTGATTGTCGAACATCCCTGGCAAATTGCGCCGTCGACAGCCTCGATCCTGGCACTGCTCGGCCTGTCGGTCGTCTCTACCGCGCTTGCCTTCAGCATCTATTTCCGGCTCATCCAGACCCTCGGTTCGGTCGGCACGACGGCGCAAGCCTATCTGCGCGTCCCGATCGGCGTCGGGATTGGCGTCATCTTCCTTGGCGAACCTCTATCTCCGACCGCAGCCATAGGTCTTGTCTGTGTCGTAGCAGGCGTCATGGCGATGACCTTCGCGCCACGCAAGAGGGTCGCAGCCGGGTAAATCGCCGTTCATCGGCTTGCATGGGATAATCAGATCAGAACGGACAGGTCGTCCCACGCGAAAATGAAATTGTCGGAGCGCCAGACCGGACCCGGATCCGTGTACCGGCCGATCAATTGCCCTCCGAGCGCACGATAGAAGGCGATCGCCGGTTCATTGCCGACGACGACGCCAAGCGCAGCGCCCGAATAGCCCATGGATAAAAATTCTCGCGCCAATTCTCGCATCAGACGGCGGCCAAGTCCCTGGCGTTTGATGGAAGCATCGATATAGAGCGACTTAATCTCGCCTCGCCCCTCGAACACGGCATCGGACGGCGCGTTGATCGCGCCGATGCCGACAAGCCGCCCGTCTTGCTCAGCCAGAAGTACGCGCTGATCCGTACGGGGATTTGCGAGTATATCCGCCCATCGCAGACGACGGAAATCCTCGTCGAGAGCCTCATAGATTTCTGCAGACACCAGATTGCGATAGGTGTCGCACCAGATCGCGCGATGCAGCCTCGCCATCTCGGTGACATCGTCGGCAAGAGCAGGCCTGATCGTAATTTCCATCGTCACCCTACACTCCCTGGACAGTGCCGCGCAGAGCGCCGACAAGATAGAGCGAGCCCGTCACCAGGATCCAGCCGCCCCTCTCCGCAGCTTTCGCGACTGCATGATGAAGCGCTTTCTGCGGGTTGGGCTCGGCTTCGCAGGCCATACCCATCGAGATCGCCAATGCCTCCAGCTCCGTCGCCGCATGGGCTCGACCCGATCCGGACGCCTCCGTAAAGACGGCATGGGCCACATATCGCGAGAGCACATTCAAGAAGCCGCGAGCATCCTTGTCGGATGCAAGTGCGACGACGGCAACGCAATCGCCGCTGACGCTGGACGAGCGCGTGATATCGCGAAGGACAGCCTCGATGTTGAACGGCACATGCGCACCATCCATGATGACGGGCAAGCTCTGTCGTCCGCTGCGCAGCGTGGATGGTAGGGCAAGGTCGAAACGCTCCATCCGCCCCGGCAGCCGCGCCTTGTCGATAACGGCCGGTTCGAGCAGCCACGCGCCGACCGGCTGCACCTTTTCGCTCGCCGTCTGCACGCTCTCGCCTTGTCGTCCCAGATGATCGAACACAAGTCCGACCAGCGAGATATTCGTCTCAGCAATCGTCGCATCTTCGGGAAGATCGGTTCGCAGGACCTGGCAGCCAAGCTCATCGGCACGCTGCTGCAAGACCTTTCCCGCGGCATCGTCGATAGCAAGCGTGGTGGCAAGCGTCGCGCCCGGTTTCAATATGCCGACCTTCTCGCCCGCGATCGCCTCGCGCGTGATCCCAAGGATTTCCGTGTGCTCGAGCCCGATATTGGTAACGATGGCAACTTCGCCGAAAACCACATTCGTCGAATCCAGCCTGCCACCAAGGCCGACCTCGACAACGACCCAGTTCAAGCCCGCATCTCTGAACACGACGAAGGCGGCGGCCGTTATCACATCGAACCAGGTGGCATCTTCGCCAGCTGTCGCTGCCTGCTTCGCGCTTTCATAGCCATCGAGAACGCGCATGATCGCGCTGGCCAGGACATCATCTCCGACCTCCTGGCCCAGAACACTGATGCGCTCGTTCACCCGGTCGACATGCGGTGATGCGTAGCGACCGACGCGCCAGCCGGCCCGCAGCAATCCCGCTTCGAGGAGCGCCGAGACCGACCCCTTGCCCTTGGTGCCTGCGACATGGATGGCGCGAAAGCTCCGATGGGGATTGCCCAGCCGCTGCATCAGATCGAGCATGGGCTCAAGACCGACGCGCATCTCCCCACGCGGCTTGCGCTCCCAATTGGTCAGTTGGTCGAGCCGGGAGAGTGCTTGGGATAGCGCGGGGCTCGGATCGGATTGCGGCATTGGATACCTTCGGAAGATTTCAGACTGACGCCAGGAAGCAGCATGAGAACCTCTCACCACTATGGACACCCGGCCGCCTGGCTCCGTCAAGTCACGACCAGTGGAGCCCAAGCGGCCACGCGCGCGGCAAAACTAGAAGGCTCCGCCCTCAGTTCCGCAGCCGGTAGCCCGTCCGGAAAATCCATCCGAGGATCACCAGACAGATGACGAGGAAGAGCGTGATCATTGCGAGGCTCAGGATCGGATTGACATCGGCGATGCCGTAGAAGCTCCAGCGGAAGCCGCTGACGAGATAGAGAACCGGATTGAGATGGCTGGCCGCCTGCCAGAAAGGCGGCAGCATGTTGATCGAATAGAAGCTGCCGCCGAGAAAGGTCAGCGGCGGCACGACCAGCATCGGAATGAGGTTCAGTTGCTCGAAATTTCCGGCCCAGATGCCGATCATGAAGCCGAACAGGCTGAAGGTGACCGCCGTCAGCACGAAG
This sequence comes from Martinezella tropici, assembly GCF_003287875.1. GTDB lineage: Bacteria > Pseudomonadota > Alphaproteobacteria > Rhizobiales > Rhizobiaceae > Rhizobium > Rhizobium tropici_C. Next base: position 178,368 of record NZ_QMKK01000048.1, on the reverse strand, counting down.
AACAGGATCATCATAAGGGGATGCTCGATCCTGATCTCGACGAAGAAGCTCGCCGTGGCGAGGATGATCAGGCCGATCAGCATGCCCTTGGTCGCCGCCGCGCCGACATATCCGAGAACGATCTCGGCCATGGCGACGGGCGCCGATAGCACCTCATAGATCGTGCCCGTGAATTTCGGGAAATAAATGCCGAAGGAGCCGTTGCTGATGCACTGGCCGAGCAGGGTCAGCATGATCAGGCCGGGGGTGATGAACGCCCCATAGGACACGCCCTCGACGAGATTGATGCGCGATCCGATCGCCGCACCGAAGACGATGAAATAGAGTGAGGTGGAAATGACCGGCGAGACGACGCTCTGCAACAGCGTGCGGCGCGTGCGGGCCATTTCGAAAGCGTAGATGGACTTGATCGCTTCGAAGTTCATTTGCCTGCTCCCACCAGCGAGACGAAAATATCCTCGAGCGAACTTTGGCGCGTCGAGAGGTCCTTGAAATGAATTCCCTCGGCCGCGAGCTTCGACAGCAGCGCCGCGATACTGGACTGTTCGTGCTGCGCATCAAAGTCATAGACCAGCGTCAGGCCATTCGGCCCAAGCGAAAGCCCGTTGCCGTCAAGACGATCGGGAACGGCGCCCAGCGGTTCGTTGAGATCGAGGATCAGCTGCTTGCGGCCAAGCTTGGCCATGAGCGCCTTCTTCTCCTCCACCAGCAGCAGCTCGCCGCCGTTGATGACGCCGACGCGATCCGCCGCCTCTTCGGCCTCTTCGATGTAATGCGTCGTCAGAATGATCGTAACGCCGGAAGCACGCAGGCGCTCGACCACATGCCACATATCCTTGCGCAGCGTCACGTCGACGCCGGCCGTCGGCTCGTCGAGAAAAAGAATCTTCGGTTCGTGCGAAAGCGCCTTGGCGATCAGCACGCGCCGCTTCATGCCGCCCGAAAGCTGCCGAAGCGTGTTGTCCTTCTTCTCCCACAGCGAAAGATCGCGCAATATCTTCTCAATATATTCCGGGTTCGGCTTCTTGCCGTGGAGCCCGCGCGAAAAGCTCACCGTATTCCAGACGGTTTCGAACTGATCGGTCGTCAGTTCCTGCGGCACGAGGCCGATCATGCTGCGCGTGGCGCGGAAATCGCGCACGACGTCATAACCGCCGACCGTCACCGTACCGCCGCTCGGATTGGCGATCCCACAGACGATCGAAATCAGCGTCGTCTTGCCTGCACCGTTCGGCCCGAGCAGGGCCAGGATTTCACCTTGCTCGATATCGAGATCGACGCCTTTCAGCGCCTGGAACCCGTTAGAGTATATTTTGGTGAGATTACGGATGGAAATGATCGGAGCCATGGTGAGGCAGAGTCCGGCTTTTGTGATGAATTTCGCGGCGTTTGCCCGCTATATAGCCGGTCCCGGGCTTTTACCACCCCACGGAGGTGAAACACAGCGTTCGCCTAAGCCAAATAAGCTGTCATCAAATCGTGACCTTCGTCGGGCATATAGCTCCTTAGGTGAGCAACGTTTGTCGCAACTCCGCCCAATGCCTCTTGGCGACACGTCAGCGCCTGTCGTACTGGCCGATTTATTGCCCTCGTATCCATATTGCATGCATCATTGCAACATGAAGGTCTTTTCTGGAGCAGGCAAGGATCCCCCGTCGTTGCCATGCACCGCTCAAGCCGGCATCAGCCGGCTTTTTTCTTTTTCGCCGGCTTACGATCGATGTAGCGCTACCAGTTGCCGTTGACGCCGCAGCCAGCCGGCGGCAGCGTCCTGTGCTCGAAGCGAGCCCTGAGCATTTCGCAACCCTTGTCACGGATGGGAGCGGGCATCATCGAGTTGAGGTCGATACCGACCTCGTCGAACGGATCGTCGGCATAGGCGACATAGGCGTACCAACGGCCGCCAATAACGATGACGATGGCGATCAATGCGGCAAGGAGCGCCCTTCCCAGGCTTCTCTTTCGTCTTGGTGCTTCTTCCATGAAACCTTCTCCTGCCCTCGGCCCACACGAGTAAACGCAATTTCCTCGATAGGTAAATCAGCTTCCCCGCTCGGCAAGTGTGGATGCTGCCCCGGCGAAACGCCTATCAGAGGCTGCAATAGCGTCGGCCGCCTTTCCGGTCCCGGAGATCGAAGTGGAAATGGTTCCAATGTTCCGGATTGCTGCCCGGGCCGAGCACCGTATCGAAGTAGCGGCAGCTGTCGCTGCGCACGGCTTTCAGCAGCCGCCCTTCCCGGAAGGAGAAGAGCCCCTTCTTGCGCACGTCGATCACATGGCCATTCTTCAACACGAAGGTGCCGACATCGATGGCATTGCCATGGGCATGTTCCGACATCGGATTGTAGCGCTGCCGGCTATTGTTCATCCTGCGGCAGGAATAGCCGCCGAGCGGCACGATCGTGCCGATGCCGGACCAGTAGCGTGTGCGCGCAGCCGGAGCCAGCTCGTTCTTCACCCATTTGGCAAAGGCGAGCGTCACCTGGCAATTCAATGTGACGGCTGGACTGACGGCGATGTTGCCCGAGAGACCGCTGAGCGAAACCGGATAGGGAACCTGGCAGGAGGGACCGTTCGAAATCGCCGGCTTATCCGTATAGATGACGCCCATGCGCCTGAGTTCCTGACGGCAGGCAACTTCCGACGGCGGCATCATGCCGGGTGTCGATTGTGGCGCTTCGAATTCCTGATCGAGGCGCGGCACGGGATTTTCGATACGCGGCAGCATGGCGACCTGCGTTCCCGGTTGCTGCCTCGGTATCCGCGACTGGCCGAGTTCAGCCTGCGCGGCAGGCCGCTGAAGGACGGAGCGGTTGGTCTGGACCGGCGCGTCGGTGCCGATGCCATCGACAACAGGCTGATCGGACTCGCCTTCGGCAATATTCTGCTGCTCTTCCTGCGCCAGCCCGACCACCGATGGAGACTGCGCCTCCTCGCTCGGCCCGACGCCGAGTTCGGCATCCATGTTGACGCCCTGCGGCGGAACATTCGATTGCTGCGCCAGACCGACTTCGACATCGGACGTGGTCGCCGCCTTGCCGGTTCCGGTGGAACGGAGAGGACCACCATTCCTATAGTTGTTCGAGGTGGAAACGACCGGATCCTGGACGCCTGGATAGGCGAACTGCCGCTGCGGCACGCTTCTATGCGGCTTGATGGAGCCGACGCGCGAGGAACTGTCGATGCCGGAAGGGGGCACGAGGCTGTCTGCCGTGCAGGCAACAAGCGCCGACGACAATAGCAATGGCAGCGCGACCCGCCGTAGATTGGGTAAAATGGTCATACTCCTGATCCGCTGCCCCAGCCACGGTCGGTAACGATTACAAATCCTAAATGGGAAGGGTGAACGAATGCTTACCGTCGCCACTCGGGATGTTTCAGCCTGGCGCTGCAAAGTGACGAAACCGCACGGAACATGCCCTCCGGCCCGTAGAGGTTCAAAGCAGAAAACTCAACATTGTCTTTTCCATCGCGCCTGGATTGCATAGGCTGAAAAGGGGAATCGAGCCGAGAAACAGGAGCAGATGAATGAACGACAGCGTCAAACCCAGAGGCGAGCTGACATTGCGCACGCTTGCCATGCCCGCCGACGCCAATCCTGCCGGCGATATCTTCGGCGGCTGGGTCATGGCGCAAATGGACTTGGCAAGCGGCATCCGCGCGGCCGAACGCGCCCGTGGCCGCGTTGTCACGGCGGCTGTGAAAGAGATGGCTTTCGAGCTGCCGGTCAAGATCGGCGACACGCTGAGCGTCTTCACCGACATCGACCGCGTCGGACGCACCTCGATCACGCTGAATGTCGAAGCCTGGGCGCACCGGGCGCGCTTCAATGCGTTGGAAAAAGTCACCGCTGCAACATTCATCATGGTCGCGCTTGACGAGAATGGAGCGCCGAAGGCCGTACCGGAGGAGAGCTGACGTGATGGGCCCGGCACATACGCCAGAAGTCTACGTCTATATCCGGACGGTCATGAGCATGGTGATCGGCCTCTCGCTCGCCCAGCTTCTGACGAGGCTCGCCGGGTTCGTGCAGTCGCCAGGCAAGAACAAGATCTACCTCGTCCATATCGGCTGGGTATTGTCGATGTTCCTGTTCATCATCCATTTCTGGTGGTGGGAATATCGGCTACAATCCGTCGCGCAGATCAATTTCGGCGTCTACCTCTTTCTCATCTGCTTCTGCTGCCTCTTCTATTTCCTGTGCGTATTGCTGAATCCGCATTCGGTCGAGGATTACGGCGGTTTCGAGGAATATTTCATCTCCCGTCGCCGCTGGTTTTTCGGCCTGCTTGCGGTGACCTATGCCGTCGATCTGATCGATACATTGCTGAAGGGCGAGGCCTATTTCCAGTCCCTCGGCTGGGAATATCCGATACGCAACGTCGTCTATGTCGTCCTGTGCATCATTGCCGCGATCACCGCCAACCGGCGCTTCCAGGCAGCATTCGTAATCGTCGGGCTGATCTACCAGATCACGTGGATCTTTCGCCTCTACGACGTGCTTCCGGGATAAGGTTCGCATTTCCGCCTGGCGGAAAACCACCGCCATTTCGATGCTCCACAATCCTTGACCAAGACATCGCCATATTGTTCAGATCGATTGTCGTCTGGGACATCGGCGGGGGACTCAAGCCTTGAAGACAAAGAGCTATGCATTGGGATTGGCGCTCGCTCTTTCGATGCCTTGGCTTGCCCATGCCGAAGACCCCGCTCCGGGGCCGGCCAATACTACGATCGATCTGAAATACTGGGTGGAATTCGCCAACCAGGGCAATCCGGCCGCGCAGTACGGTCTCGGCTATCGCTATGCCAACGGCCAGGGCGTGGAGCGGGATGATGCCCGGGCGGTCGATTGGTATCGGAAATCGGCCGACCAGGGCAATGCACAGGCGCAGTATGCGCTGGCCTATATGTATGCCAGCGGCCGCGGCGTCGATGCCGACCTGAAACAGGCGAACGACTGGTATCTGAGGGCGGCACAGCGGGGCAATGCCGATGCCCAATATGCCATCGGCTACTCCTACGCCAATGGGCGGGCATGGATGTCGATAGAGGAAATGCCCTCGCCTGGTATCGGAAATCCGCCGACCAGGATCAGGCGCAGGCCCAATATGCCGTCGGCTACTCCTATGCCAATGGCAGGGGTGTCGAGCGGGATGATGCCGAAGCCTATTCCTGGTACCTGAAAGCCGCCGAAGGGGGCCGCGCCGATGCGCAATATGCCGTCGGCTATAGCCTGGCGAACGGAACGGGTGTCGCCCGGGACTACAGGCAGGCACTCCAATGGTATCGCAAGGCGGCCGATCAGGGCCGCCCCGACGCTCAATATGCCATCGGCTATCTCTATGCCAACGGTCAGGGCGTGAAGGCCGATGAAGAGAGTGCGGCGAGGTGGTATCGCAAGGCCGCCGAGCAGGGCGACGCGCAAGGCGAATACGCCCTTGCCTACATGTATGCGGGCGGGCGCGGCGTCGCAAAGGACAATACCAAGGCGTTCGAATGGTATGGGAAGGCCGCCGCCCAGGGACATGCGGATGCGCAATACGCCCTGGGCTACATGTGCGACAACGGCCAAGGGACAAAGCCGGACAAAGCAGCGGCGGCAGACTGGTATCGCAAGGCCGCCGACCAGAACAATGCACGGGGCCAGTATGCCCTCGCCTATCTTTATTATCAGGGCGCCGGCGTAACCAAGGACTATGGCCAGGCTGCCGACTTGTTTCGCAAGGCCGCCGGTCAGGGCGACGCCCGCGCGCAATATGGCCTTGGATATATGTATTATAACGGCTATGGCGTGCCGAAGGACTCCACAATTGCCGCAGATTGGTTCAACAAGGCGGCGGCGAAAGGATTGCCGGAAGCGCAGCACGGCCTCGGCTACATGGAAGCCAATAGCGAGGGTCCGATCAAGGATCTCGGGCCATTGGGACAGGGAGCCGCCGGAAAGAAGGGCGCCGGCGACATGACGGGCTAGATCATATTTCACTTGCTGATGGCGCTCTTGCCCTGAGGGTCGCGAAGAGCTTGTCATCTCGAAAGAACGAATTTTCGACTGCGGGGTAGATCGTGAATTGGAAAATGGGGGCAGCAGCTTTGCTCTTCGCGCTGGTGCCGATGGGGACGGCGCATGCCGATGTCGGGCGCAACAGCTATGATCGTGAAGATCTCAAGACAGGCGCGGACTACTGGCGCCCCTTGGCAAACAGGGGCAACGTCGCGGCCCAGCTGAAACTCGGGCAAATGTACGAGCAAGGTAGCGGCGTCGAGAAAGACTACGCACTGGCGCTCAGCTGGTACAAGAAGGCCGCCGAGCAGGGCAATGCCGAAGCGCAGTTCAACGTCGGCACCATGTACGATCAGGGTGAAGGCGTCACCGCCGACAAGAGCCAGGCCGTTCTCTGGTACAAGAAGGCGGCTGCGCAGGGATACCTCAACGCACAATACAATCTGGGCGTCGTCTACGACACGGGCGAAGGCGTTCTCAAGGATAAGCCGCAGGCTTTTGCCTGGTACAGCAAGGCCGCCCAGCAGGGCGATATGGATGCGCAGTTCAATGTCGGCTCCATGTACGACCAGGGCGAAGGCACTGACAAGGACAAGCGCAAGGCCGCAATGTGGTATCTCAAGGCCGCCGAGCAGGGTAAGATCGAGGCGCAGTACAATCTCGGCATCATGTATCGTGACGGCGAGGGTGTCGCCAAGGATGGCGCGACAGCCCTTTCCTGGTTCAAAAAAGCGGCCGACCAGGGCGATCCCAGCGCACAGTTCAATGTCGGCGCGATGTATGCCGATGGTGAAGGGGTGAAACAGGACGATGGCCAGGCAATCGCATGGTTCCTCAAAGCCGCAGCGCAGAACGATGTCGAAGCCGAATATAATCTCGGCGTCATGTTCCGCGATGGCGAAGGTGCCGCCAAGAACGGTCCTCAGGCGATCTACTGGTTCGAACGGGCGGCGGCGCATCGCTATGCCGATGCGGCCTACAATCTCGGCATGATGTATCGCGACGGTGACGGCGTTGCGTCGGATTCCGCCAAGGCGCTGGAATGGTTCCGCAAGGCAAAGCGCTTGGGCTATGAGGGCGACTCCGACAAGGATGATCGCTCGAACGAACAAGGCATCCCGATCTGATCCGGTTGGGAGATCGATCACCGCTCAATCTTCGTTCCCCAGCGAATCGCAGCAAAGCGTGCTAACTCCTGCAACTTGAAGTGCCTAAAGCTTATGCCTGACTGCCGCAAAGCGCATTGAACCGGGGGAATTTATGAGTTTTGCCGCATCCGACCACCAGAAGCCTCCCTTCCGCCTCGCCATTTCTGGCGGCGGTTCAGTGCTTATGCGATCGACATCGTCATCTTCCAGATCGCTTTCGTACTCCTGTTTCTCGCACTATCGGCGGTGATGCCGTGGGACCTGACCTTGCCGTTTCTTCGCGAGCAGCAATGCCAGGAGACCACGGTAGGGCCGCTCATTCCGAAGATAGAAGCTGAGTGGCCTCTGCAGCCCGGCGAGACGAGAAGCAATCAGCTTTGCCGCATATCCTGGCTGGGCAGCAAGGGATACACCGTTTTCGTTTCAGCCGCTGTTTCGCAGCGGGGACCGACCACGGTAAAGCATGCTTTTTCCGTGCCGGTCGACAGCAACGGCAATCCGATCGATCCGACTATAACGGTGAGACCGAGTTCCAGCATCATGCTGTTGCTCCTTCCGTTCGCCTTCGCCTATTGCTCGACCCGCGGCCGGCGGACGCCAGGCAAGCGGGTAACATCGCTGCGGGTAATGACGATTGAAAACGGCGCCCTGCCCTTCGAACTTGCCGCCAAGCGCGAGGTGCTCAAGTTTCTACCATTGATGCTGCTGGCAACCTTCGATCTGGCCAGCCTGTTCCTGTCGCGCCTGTATCTTCCTCCGATCGAAGAGATGATCCAGCAGGCGCGAGATATAAATCCTCTCAGCGCCAGCGATTTCCTGGCCGTTACCGGGGCGTTGACGCCGCTTCTGTTGGTGTTCGCGCTCATCTGGTGGCTCTTCCCATTGATCATATGGCGTGGGCAGACCTTCTATGACCGCTTCTGCGACACGATGGTCGTGAAGAATTGATCGTCGGTCCAAAGCCGTGGAGTTTATCGCCATAGCGTTGGGGATTGCCTTGGCGCAGGAAGAGATGGAAGAGTAGCGCCATGCCGGGCCTCAATTGCTGCTCCTTCTCCTGCGAGGATAGATCGCCGTGAACCTGAAATATCTCATGTCCCCCCGCTTGCCCCTGCCGTCGCTTCGCATGGCTTTGCTTGCCGCGGCGGTCGTCCTGCCGCTGTCGCCGCTGCCGCTGACGGCAACGTCGGCGAAAGCCGCGCCCGGCTCATGCTGGTCGCTGCTGCAGAGCAAGTTCGGCCCGGAGATCGAGAAATCGGTGAATGAAGCCGATCCGTGCAAGAAGCTGCCGGGTGTCGATCACAAGGACAAGTTCGAGGTGAAGTCGCTCGATATCTGCGACGCTCCAAATGGAGGCGTTCAGATCAACGCCCGTGCCGAAATGGCCTGCAAGTCGCATGGGGTCCTCAAGACGACGATCAAGGGCGAGCTGGACGCTTCGATGACAGTCGATGTCGGCGCCTGCCACATTACCGACCTGCACGTCGGTATCAACGGCCCCATTGGTGAGCTGATATCCTCCGTCGGTGGCCTGCAGGATCTGGCGCGCGGCTTTGCCCAGGCCAAGATCTCGGAAATCTGCGGAAAGTGAAAAAGGGCCGGTAAAGATCGCCGGCCCTTCGAGCATTCCAGTTGGTGGCGGTTTTCCGTCCGGAATTGCGAGAAAACCCGGAATTACGAGAAAGCATAGAGATTGAGCGGTTTAGAGCTTTCGCGAAGAGCTAAACCGCTCGGGTCTATATGATGACAAACCGGTTCAGGTCTGCATGACGCTATCGGGTTGTCCGGCGTCCTTGCCGCCAAACCGAACTCCCTTTTTCTCGAACCCGAAGCCGGCGAACAACGCCACGACGACGGCGACGATGCAGGCGACGATCAACAGCGCCAGCGCATAGTCGCCGTTCCACTGCTTCGCCAATCCCGCCTGGATTGAGGCATTGCCCGACGCCAGCAGATTGCCGAGCTGATAGGCAAATCCTGGGAACGTGCCGCGCACCTCGTCCGGCGACAATTCGTTGAGATGTACGGGGACGATGCCCCAGGCGCCCTGGACGAAAAGCTGCATCAGGAAGGCGCCGATCGCGAGCATCACAGGCCCCTGACCCCAGACCCAGAGCGGGGCGACGGGAATAGCCAGCAGTGCCGCGATGACGATCGTCCGTCGCCTGCCCCAGCGCTGCGACAGGGAACCGAAGGTCAGGCCGCCGATGATCGCGCCGATATTGTAGACGATGGCGATAGCGCCGACCGTATAGGAATCATATTGCCGTTGGGTTTCCAGGAATGTCGGATAGAGGTCCTGGGTGCCATGGCTGAAGAAGTTGAACGCCGTCATCAGAAGCACGGCCCAGATGAAGAGCGGAATATTCTCCCGCAGTACGGTCAGGAAAGGCCGCTGCGGTTTGGATTGCCGCTGCAGGAACGCCGGCGATTCCTGTACGTTGCGTCTGATGTAAAGCACCAGCAGCGCCGGCAGCGCGCCGACGATGAACATGCCGCGCCAGCCGATGATCGGAAACAGCAGGAAGAACACGATCGAGGCGAGCAGATAGCCTGAAGGATAGCCAGCCTGCAGGATGCCGGACACGAGGCCGCGCGATTCCTCCGGGATGGTCTCCATCGTGAGCGAAGCACCGACACCCCATTCGCCGCCCATGGCCACGCCGAAAAGCGCGCGCAAAACCAGGAACATCGTCAATCCGGTCGAAAAACCGGTCAGAAACTCGAAAATGGAATAAAGCAGCACGTCGACCATCAACGTCGTGCGCCGGCCGAAGCGATCCGCCGCAAGGCCGAAGATCAGCGCGCCGAGCGGCCGCATGGCAAGGGTGAGAAAGATCGCCACGGCAACCGCCGGAACATCCGTGTGAAATTCTTCGGCTATATGCTTGAGGACGAAAACCAGAATGAAGAAATCGAAAGCATCCAGCGTCCAGCCCAGATAGGCTGCGATCACGGTGTTTCGTTGCTGGGGGGACAAGGAGCGTAAGCTATCCAATGCGGTCATCATGATCCTCCGACCGGATGGCGGCGGCGAGGCGGGCAATACCGGATGCCGTCGAAGCTGGGGGAACCCGGCGCTGGCCGGGCATGTCGACGTTGCGGCTGGTTCCTCCCTTGGCGCCTGCGAGGATCGCGCTATGCGGACTTTGGATCAGCGATAACGCATTGGCCGCCCTTGGGTTGTAACATATCTGACATCTCCGGCGAATGGAAAAATCCGCTATTCTGTTTCCCTTTTGTACCCTTTACCCCTTCACATCTGCGCGATCTGTCGCCATATTCGCCCCATGGCCAAATCATCGAAAAAATCCCCCGCTCCGACCGGTTTCGAAGAGGCGCCGCAGGCGCCGTTCGACGGTGCGCCGCTCAGCGGCAGCGTTGCCGATTGGGTGAAGCAGCTCGAAGCGGATGCAGAGGCATCGAGCGTCGAAACCCAGCGTGAGATCGCTTCGAAGGCCGGCAAGCACCGCAAGAAGGTGGAAATCACCGCCGGCAAGACCGCGCGTGGCGTCTCCATGGGTGGGTCGACCGACCCCAAAACGCGTGCCGCCGCCGGTCTCAATCCAGTCTCCGGCCTCGATATCGCTCTTGAGGATGCCGACAAGATTTCGACCGGCGGCGTAACGGCAACGGTAGAAGCCCTGTCGAAGCTGATCGAGAGCGGCAACCCGCTGCATAAGAACGGCAAGATCTGGACGCCGCACCGCCCTGCCCGGCCGGAAAAGTCCGAAGGCGGCATCGAGATCCGCATGGCCTCGGAATACAAGCCGGCCGGCGACCAGCCGACGGCAATCCGCGACCTCGTCGAAGGGCTGCAAAACGGCGACCGTAACCAGGTGCTGCTCGGCGTCACCGGCTCCGGCAAGACCTTCACCATGGCCAAGGTGATCGAGGCGACGCAGCGCCCGGCCGTCATCCTCGCGCCGAACAAGACACTGGCGGCACAGCTTTACTCCGAATTCAAGAATTTCTTCCCGGATAACGCGGTCGAGTATTTCGTCTCCTACTACGACTACTACCAGCCGGAAGCCTATGTGCCGCGCTCGGACACCTATATCGAGAAGGAGAGCTCGATCAACGAGCAGATCGATCGCATGCGCCACTCGGCGACGCGTTCGCTGCTGGAACGCGATGATTGTATCATCGTCGCCTCGGTCTCGTGCATCTACGGTATCGGCTCGGTCGAGACCTACACCGCCATGACCTTCCAGATGAATGTCGGCGACCGGCTCGATCAGCGGCAGTTGCTGGCCGACCTCGTGGCGCAGCAATACAAGCGCCGCGATATAGATTTCACGCGCGGCTCCTTCAGGGTTCGCGGCGACACGATCGAAATCTTCCCGGCCCACTTGGAGGATGCCGCCTGGCGCATCTCCATGTTCGGCGACGAAATAGACGCCATCACCGAATTCGATCCCCTCACCGGCCAGAAGACCGGCGACCTGAAATCGGTGAAGATCTACGCCAATTCGCACTATGTCACGCCGCGCCCGACGCTGAACGGCGCCATCAAGGCGATCAAGGAAGAGCTGAAACTCCGCCTTGCCGAGCTGGAAAAGGCCGGCCGCCTGCTGGAGGCTCAGCGCCTGGAACAGCGCACCCGCTATGACATCGAGATGCTCGAGGCCACCGGCTCCTGCCAGGGCATCGAAAACTATTCACGCTATCTGACCGGCCGCAATCCCGGCGAGCCCCCGCCGACGCTATTCGAATATATTCCCGATAACGCCATCATCTTCATCGACGAGAGCCACGTCACCGTGCCTCAGATCGGCGGCATGTATCGCGGCGACTTCCGCCGCAAGGCGACGCTGGCCGAATACGGCTTCCGCCTGCCGTCCTGCATGGACAACCGTCCCCTGCGCTTCGAGGAATGGGACGCCATGCGCCCGGACACGATCGCGGTATCGGCAACGCCCGGCGGCTGGGAAATGGAGCAATCCGGCGGCGTCTTCGCGGAACAGGTCATCCGCCCGACCGGCCTCATCGATCCGCCGGTCGAGGTCCGTTCGGCCCGCACCCAGGTCGATGACGTCCTTGGCGAAATCCGCGAGACCGCCGCCAAGGGTTATCGCACGCTCTGCACGGTGCTCACCAAGCGCATGGCCGAGGACCTGACGGAATATCTGCATGAACAGGGCGTGCGCGTGCGCTACATGCACTCCGACATCGACACGCTGGAGCGCATCGAGATCATCCGCGATCTTCGCCTCGGCGCTTTCGACGTGCTCGTCGGCATCAACCTGCTGCGCGAGGGCCTCGACATTCCCGAATGCGGCTTCGTCGCCATTCTCGATGCCGACAAGGAAGGCTTCCTGCGTTCTGAGACGTCGCTGATCCAGACCATCGGCCGCGCCGCCCGTAACGTCGACGGCAAGGTCATCCTTTACGCCGATAATATCACCGGCTCGATGCGGCGGGCGATGGACGAGACCAATCGCCGCCGCGAAAAGCAGATGGCCTACAACAAGGAACACGGCATCACGCCGGAATCGGTCAAGGCGAAGATTTCCGACATTCTCGACAGCGTCTATGAGAAGGACCATGTCCGCGCCGATATCGGCGGCGCCTCGGGCAAGGGCTTTGCCGATGGTGGCCATCTCGTCGGTAACAATCTGCAGGCCCATCTCAACGCGCTGGAAAAATCCATGCGCGATGCCGCCGCCGACCTGGATTTCGAAAAGGCGGCACGGCTGCGCGACGAGATCAAGCGCCTCAAGGCCGTCGAACTCGCCGCCATGGACGACCCGCTCGCCCGCGAGGAGGCGAAGAGCCTCGAAAGCCGCGGTTCTGCACCGGGCAAGCGTGCACCGCCAGCGCCGGATTCCCGCTCCTATTTCGCCAAGCCGAGCCTTGACGAAATGGGTCCGGGCGGCGATGCCGGCACGCCGCTTTTCCGCAAGAACACATTGGACGAGATGACCGTCGGCCGCACCGAAAAGCCTGTCACAGGTAAGGTGCCGGACAAGCCGATCATCCGGGCGAAGCCGGGTGTCGGCTCCTATGAGGATGCGGTGGACGAAAAACAGCGCAAGGGACGGACGAAAGGCAAGACGGGCCGGCCTGGGCGATAAGGCGACAGCCGCCAAAGTCTGCTAACCGCAGCTGCCGGCTTATGAGGAGTGACGCCCGGCAAGTATAGAATGACGCCTTGCTGCCGGGGCAATGGCTCCTACATGCCGGCACATAGGAGGCCCACGGCGGGACGAAGGTATTCGTCACGGTGGGAAGCGACAGCAACCACGGGAGAGAGACCGATGCCAGAAGCTTTAATCGTTCGTCGCGAGACCCATGTCTCCGCGCCGCCTGCGGCCGTCTTCGCGCTGCTGACCGATCCCGAAAAGATCCTGCGCTGGATGGGCACGGAAGCCAGGACGGAGCCGCAGCCGGGCGGCATCTATCTCGTCAATGTCACCGGCGCCCGCGTCGCGCGCGGCTCCTTCCGCGAAGTCGTGCCGGTGCATCGCCTCGCCTACAGCTTCGGCTGGGAAGGCAGCGAAGAAGTGCCGCCGGAGTCGAGCCTGGTGGAGATCGATCTGATCGAGCAGCCCGACGGGACGCTGGTGCGCCTCACCCATTCGGGCCTGCCGACGCCGGAGCAATGCGAAGCCCACGCAAAGGGCTGGGCGCATTATCTCGACCGAATGGCGGAAGTGGCAGCCGGACGGGATCCGGGTCCGGATGTGATGCGCGGTCACGACGGCCAGAAACAATAATGCCTTAGGGCTGCTCCATCCGGCTCGATGGCTTGAGGAACAAGGAAGTCACCGCCCAGGGACAATAATTTCGCGCGCTGGAACTTGATGATCTCAGCGCTGTCGGGAAGGTTGCGCCGGCAAGGATGACAGCTCGCGAGCGGCGTGGCATGATCGCTGCATGGATTTACCCGCCCCCCTTGCCTGGCTGGTCGACGAAGCCGGTACCGCGCTCAGCCCCGAACGCTTCCTGGCCGATCTCGGCGGTCGTCTGCTGGCCGTCGGATTGCCGCTGACTGGCGGCGCCCTGACGCTTGCGGCGCCGCATCCTATCATCACCCAGCGTTCCTGGCTTTGGCGAGCGGAGACGGGCACGGTGATCGAAGCCCTCGGCTTCGCCGGCACATCGCTCGGACAGGCCGGCCGCGACTGGCTCGGCGAACTCGGTCCGACATGCGAGGAAACGATCGGCACCGCGCCCGGCAATTCCGTGCTCGCCTGGGCCGGAACCCGGCCCTTCACCTCCCCCGAAACGGACAGGCTGCGTCAGGTCGCGCGCTTTGCCGCCGCCCCCCTGGCCGGCCTTGCCGCGCGGGCCACTCTATCGACCCTACTCGAAGCTTATCTCGGCCGCAGAAGTGCGGCGCGCGTGCAAGCAGGCGCGCTCAGCCGCAATAGCGGCGAGACCATTCGCGCAGCGCTGCTTTGCGCCGACCTTCGGGATTTCACGGCTCTCTCCGAAGCGACGGAGCCGACCGTCGTCATCTCGGCCCTCGACGCCTGGTTCGATCGCGTCGCCGGCGCCGTGCATGCCTTCGGCGGCGAGGTGCTGAAGTTCATCGGCGATGGGGTGTTGGCAATCTTCCCTGTCAATGAAAGGCCGGCGGAAGCCTGCGAAGCGGCACTGCGCGCCGTCACCGCCATCCGCGCCGGCATGGTGCATCTCGACGCGACCCGGGCAAACCAAGGCCTGCCGCCGCTCCCCTTCGGCGCCGCGCTGCATTTCGGCGACATGCTCTGGGGCAATATCGGCGCCGCCGACCGCCTGGACTTCACCGCCATCGGCCCCGCCGTCAACCTCGTCAGCCGGCTGGAGGGGCTGTGCAGGCCGCTCGGCCGCACCGTGCTGATCTCCGGTGCGCTTGCGGCGGAGACGACGACGCCGCTGGTGCCTTTAGGGGATTATGAGCTACGGGGGATTGCCGAGCCTTGTTCGGTGTTTACGTTGGCTGAGAGCTAGGTCCGCACCACCTGCGCTGCAATACATCGTCGTCAAGCTCGGCTCTCACGGCGGCCTGAAAATGCGAAGCTCCGCCTGTAATCCAGAAGTTTTCCGTCGTCGTCGCAAGAAACTCCGCAAAAAGCTTGGAAGCCTCCTGACGACGCACGCCTCCAACGATCTCCACCGTTCTCGAGAGGTGTCTTGGAGGCGAATTTACCAGCCTAACGTGAGCGCATCCGCCATACGCATCGGGCATAGCGAAAACAAGCCGCGTTATCGGCAAGTGCATCATCGTACCGAAACACATGATGCAAGACTCGAGTGTCGTATACAGCGTCAGGCCATCGTTTCGCGAAAAACTATAGTTTCCCTTGAATACCTGATGAAACAAATTCATTTCCGCATGATTCAAATGATTCGAAACCATGGTTTTATGAGAGCGTCCCAAAACCTTGTTTTCCATGCATAGAACTGCGCCTACGGGAAACACGCCTTCATTCAGCGCGATCCGGGCTTCATCAAGTGCGAGACCCATCATGTATTCGTCACTCGATTGAGCCATGTAATTCCCTCAAATCCCGCATTAAAGTTTGTGCCTAAGATAATGGCCTTCGTTACAGCCGCGTGACGATTTATCGCTTCTTCGATCATCGCCGGCGCCTTCTCGTCAGGCAACGAATACATTTATCATGTAACTTCGCCGGCGCCTGAGGCACCAGCCTCTCGTCAACCCCTTGAAATTCCCACCCTATCCTACCCGTTCCCCACCCGGCCCTAATATTGCCCCTTGCCTTTTTCCACAAACCCTGTCACCCATATGCATGCTCGGGCATTTGCATGCCGGTGACTGGACTGATTTGGTGATCCGCTTGCGACAGGCAGCGGTTGGGTCTTCTGACCCGCGCAGACGTTCTTTCCCCGTACGTGACTTCTCGACTGGCTTTCGCATGTCGCGGAAGCAAAGCCGTCCGGGTTTATCCGGATAAACTAAGACTGATGGGTAAAGGACTATCCCCCATGGCCACCAAGGGCACCGTAAAATTCTTCAACCAGGACAAGGGTTTTGGTTTCATCACTCCTGACGGCGGCGCAAAGGACGTTTTCGTCCACATCTCCGCTCTTCAGGCTTCCGGCATCCAGTCGCTGCGCGAAGGCCAGCAGGTCACGTTCGACACCGAGCCGGATCGCATGGGCAAGGGCCCGAAGGCTGTCAACATCCAGGCTAACTAAGCCCTGGGTGACTGCCTGAATGAAGTTTCGGACGGCGCGGTGCAAACCGCGCCGTTTTTCGTTTGTGAAGATAGCACCCTCGCCCTGAAGCAAGCCTGGCTATGCCCTTTACCGCAAGCCCGTTGTCTGCCCTGGACCATCCCAACATTCCGTCATCCTCGGCTTGACCCGAGGATCCAGGCACAAGCCTCACCGTCTCCTCTGCGAAAAGGGATACACTCGCAAAGCGAAACCAGCACTCTCGTCGATTTAGACGCGCCAACGTGCCTGGGCGTGGATCCTCGGGCCAAGCCCGAGGATGACGGGTGAGTGGTGATCTTTTTAACACTAAACTACTTCCTCAACTCTCAGCCGATCACCCGCTTAGGTGGGGCCGACAGCTGCCCTCGAAGGACGAAGGCAGTTGGAATCATCGTCACCTCAAGCGCTGACCCGCTCGGAATGCGCGCTGAAATCCACTGCTGCGAAGGCCACCGCAATCACCTCCGGCCCCGCCCCCGGCTTGTTGGCGTCGGTGGAGAGGATCTGGCGATAGCGGCGCGAGCCGGGCAGGCCGGTGAAGAGACCGACCATGTGACGCGCGACATGCTGCAGACGGCCGCCGTTGGCGATATGGCGCTCCACATAATCCATCATCCGGTCGCGCAGCGCGTTCCAATCGGCCTCGGTGGCCGGTTCGCCATAAAAGCGATGGTCGACATCGGCAAGGATCGCGGCATTCTGATAGGCGGCGCGGCCAAGCATGACACCATCGACATGGGCGAAATGCTCTTCCGCCTGATCCAGCGTCTGGATGCCGCCATTGATGCCGATGAAGACCTCCGGCCAACGCTGCTTCATGCGATAGACGATGTCGTAATCCAGCGGCGGTATTTCGCGGTTCTCTTTCGGTGACAGGCCCTTCAGCCAGGCCTTGCGAGCATGGATCCAGATCGCATCGGCGCCGGCATCGAGCACGCGCGTCATCAGCTCCGGCAAGGCCTCTTCCGGCTCCTGCTCATCGACGCCGATCCGGCATTTCACTGTGACGGGCGCCTTCGAAACCGCCTTCATCGCTGCGATACAAGATGCCACCGTCTCCGGCGTCAGCATCAGGCAAGCGCCGAAGGTGCCTGACTGTACCCGATCCGAGGGACAGCCGACATTCAGGTTGATCTCGTCATAGTTATAGGCTTCCGCGATCCGCAGCGCCTCGACAAGCTTGGCCGGGTCGGAGCCACCGAGTTGCAGTGCAACGGGATGCTCGCTGACATCATGCCCCAGAAGCCGGTCGCGCGGCCCATGGATGATCGCGTCGGCCACCACCATCTCGGTATAGAGCAGCGCATGCCGGCTGATCTGCCGATGCAGGTACCTGCAATGGCGATCCGTCCAGTCGATCATAGGGGCTACCGCGAAGATCTTGCGGCCGGTTTTCAGCGCGTCGCTATACATGGGAAACCTTTCTGATCCGCGCTCTACACCAAATCCCTCAAAAAGGCCAGTTTTCGTGGCAGTCACAATGATGCTAGTTTGTCCGGACGGAGTCGGAGGGCAACAGGCCTTCCCAAGAAAGAGCAAGAGTTTCGAAAGCCGATATGAACGCCCCATTGACGACAGTCATTCCGCCGCCCGCCCCTGTCCTTCTACCGATCGAGGGTGAGACCGAGTTTTTCCCTGTACGTCGTGTCTATTGCGTCGGCCGCAACTATGCCGACCATGCCATCGAGATGGGTCATGACCCTACCCGCGAACCGCCCTTCTTCTTCCAGAAGAACCCGGACAACCTGCTGGTCTCCCGCGATTTTCCCTACCCTTCGCTATCGTCCGACGTGCATCACGAAGTGGAGCTTGTCGTGGCGCTGCGCAGCGGCGGCGCGAACATCCCGGTCGAACAGGCCCTGAATTGCGTCTACGGCTATGGCGTCGGCATTGATTTCACCCGCCGCGACCTCCAGGGTGAAGCCAAGAAGCTCGGTCGCCCCTGGGAAATCGGCAAGGCCTTCGATCATTCGGCCCCCATCTCCGCGCTCGTACCCGCCACTCATGTCGGCCATCCCGACAAGGGCGGCATCTGGCTGATGCGCAATGGCGAGGCTGCCCAGAGAGGCGATCTCTCTCAGATGATCTGGAAAGTGCCGGAGATCATCGCCGAGCTCTCCAAGCTCTTCACGCTCGCACCGGGCGATATCATCATGACCGGCACGCCCGCCGGCGTCGGCCCCGTTGCGCGCGGCGACCGGATCAGCTGCGCCGTCGATGGCGTCGCCAATCTTGTGCTGAACGTCGTCTGATCGAGGAGGATCGACCATGCCCATCTACGCCCTTGCCGGCTCGACGCCGAAAACACCCGAGCCGGGCCGTTACTGGATCGCGCCGGATGCCAGCGTCATCGGCAAGGTCGAGATCGGTGAAGATGTCGGCATATGGTTCGGCGCGGTGCTGCGCGGCGATAACGAACCGATCGTCGTTGGCAAGAACACGAACATCCAGGAAGGTACAATGGTTCATACCGATCCGGCCTACCCGACCATCATCGGCGAAGGCTGCACGATCGGCCATCATGCCATCATCCATGGCTGCTCTATCGGCAACAATTCACTGATCGGCATGGGAGCCACGATCCTGAATGGCGCGAAGATCGGCAATAATTGCCTCGTCGGTGCCAATGCACTCGTCACGGAAGGCAAGGAGTTCCCGGATGGCTCGCTCATCGTCGGCGCACCGGCAAGAGCGATCCGCACGCTGGACGAAGCCGCGATCGAAGGCCTGCGCCGCTCCGCGCGCAACTATGTCGCCAACTGGCAGCGCTTCGCCCGCGATCTTAAAAGATTAGATTAGGAATTTCTTATAAATTCTTGGCAAGTTGGAATAAACCGCGGTTTGCAATTCAAGCAGCGCAATTTGCGCAATGACCGCGAATTTCGATGGTCGACTTTTCCGCCTTGAACTTCTGCGATTTCAGCCAGTCCATCAGCCGATGATCCACTTCGTCGTCGTGGAACTCGATCACTTGACCGCAGCTCTCGCAGATGGCGAAGGCGACAAGGCCGTGGCTGTGGCAATCCTCATGCGGATGGGCGCAGGCAACGAAGGAATTGATGCTCTCGAGTCGGTGTACCACGCCATATTCGAGCAGCTTATCCAGCGCGCGATAGACCTGAAGCGGCGCGCGGAAACCCTGATCGCGCAATTTGTCGAGAATAGTATAGGCGCTGAGCGGCGCTTCCGCCTTGGTCAGAATATCGAAAACGAGGGACTGGTTCTTGGTGAGCATCGGAGTGGTCATGACGACTGTCCTCTCGGTTGCGCCGCTGGCGTGCCGCCCCTGCGAACGAGGGGCAGCAGACTGAAGATAAACAAGACGAGCGCCGCGACGACGATGGAAGGCCCGGATGGCGTGTCGTAGCGCAGCGATCCGAATAGCCCGCCGACAACGGCGATAGCGCCGAGCAGCGAAGCCAAGATCGCCATCGTTTCCGGCGTGGCGGCAAAGCGGCGTGCGGTGGCCGCGGGGATGATCAGAAGCGCGGTGATAAGCAGGATACCGACGATTTTCATGGCGATCGCGATCACCACGGCCATCAGCAGCATGAAGAGAAGCCGCGCGCGCTCCGGCCGCAACCCTTCGGCTTCCGCGAGTTCGGGATTGACCGTCGAAGCCAAAAGCGGCCGCCAAAGCCAGGCGATTGCCGCCAGCACGAAAATGCCGCCGCCCCAGATCACCGCAATGTCCGACTGGCTGACGGCCAGTATGTCGCCGAAGAGGAAGGCGATGAGGTCGATCCGCACCCAGCTCATGAAGGCGACAATGACAAGGCCGATCGCCAGCGTTGCATGCGAGAGAATGCCGAGCAGCGCATCCGCCGACAGCGCCTGCCGCCTCTGCAGCAGCAAGAGCAGGATCGAGACGAGCGCGGCAACCGCAAAGACGGAGAGAGTCAAATTCAGCTGGAAAAGCAGCGAGAGCGCCACGCCGAGCAGTGCCGAATGCGAGATCGTATCGCCGAAATAAGCCATACGTCGCCAGATGATGAAGCAGCCGAGTGGCCCAGTCGTCAGCGCCAGCCCAACGCCGGCGACGACGGCGCGCAGGAAGAAATCGTCAAACATGGCGCTCTCCCTCGGCATGGTCATGGCCGTGATGATGATCATCGTGATCGTGCTCATGATGGTGATGGCCATCGTCAGCATGGCAATGGTCCGTAATCGAACCGTCCGCATGCTGCACGCGGCCATCCGGCAGATGCGTATGGTCGTGATGATGGCTGTAGATCGCCAGCGACTGCGCCGCCCGCGTTCCGAAGAGCCTGACATATTCGGGACTCTGGCTAACGGTCTGCGGCGTGCCGCGGCAGCAGACATGGCCGTTCAGGCAGACCACCGTATCCGTCGCCGCCATCACGACATGCAGATCATGCGAGATCAGCAGGATGCCACAGCCCTGCGAATTGCGGATCGACTTGATGAGATCGTAAAGCGCGATCTCACCGTTGAAATCGACCCCCTGCACCGGCTCGTCCAGCACAAGCAGATCGGGCTTGCGGGCGATGGCACGCGCCAGCAGCGCCCGCTGGAATTCGCCGCCGGAAAGATGCTGCACCTCGGCTTTGGCGAGATGCGCGATGCCGACTGCTTCAAGAGCAGCGATCAGCTCGCGCTCAGGCAAAGGCCCGGTCAGCGTCATCAATCGCTGCACGCTGAGGGGCAAGGTCCAATCGATGGCGAGCTTCTGCGGCACGTAGCCGACCTTCAGATTGGCAATACGGTCGACGCGCCCTTCGTCCGGCTTCAGCACGCCGATTGCCGTTTTGGCGCTCGTGGATTTGCCGGAGCCGTTCGGGCCGATCAGGGTGACGATCTCGCCGCGGCTCACGGAAAAATCGACGCCGCGCACCAGCCAGCGGCCGCCGCGTCGGACGCCGACATTATGGAGCGACACCAGCGGCCGGTTCTTGCTGTCGAGGGAAGAAAGCATGAAATTTCCAATTGCACTATTGCGCCATGCTATCGCACACGTTATAGCATAACGCAATTGATGTAATAACATAACAGACCCATTCAAGGGCATTTCTAGCATGAACGCAGCAAAAGCTTTTATTCCCCTCGCCGCCACCCTCCTGCTTTCCGGCCTGCTTGCCGGTACCACTGCGACGGCAGCCGACGCACCAAAGGTCGTCGTCTCCATAAAGCCGATCCATTCGCTTGTCGCCGCGATCATGCAAGGGGTCGGAACACCTGATCTGATCGTTGACGGCGCCACCTCGCCACATACCTATGCGCTCAAGCCGTCGAATGCCCGCAGTCTCCAGCAGGCGCAGGTGGTTTTCTGGGTCGGACCAGGCATGGAAGCCTTCCTGGAGAAACCGCTCGCATCCCTCGGCGCCAACGCCACCGTCGTCGAACTCGACGATGCGCCCGGCATCACCAAGCTCAAATTCCGCGAAGGCGGCGCCTTCGAGCCGCATGACGACGGCGATGAAGCGGCGACCGGGGAAAACCATGCACATGATCATGGTGACCACGATCATGATCACGGCGAGTTCGACACCCATCTCTGGCTCGATCCACACAACGCCAAAGCGATGGTCGCCGAGATCACCACGTCGCTGGTCGCAGCCGACCCTGCCAATGCACTGACCTATGAAGCAAACCAGAAGGCTCTGAACGATAAGCTCGATGCTCTGGATAGCGAAATCGCCGCTGCCGTCGCGCCGGTGAAGGACAAACCTTTCATCGTCTTCCACGACGCCTATCAGTATTTCGAGCATCGCTATGGCGTGCGCGTTTCCGGCTCGATTACGGTTAGGCCGGAAACCATTCCGGGCGCACAGCGCGTCGCCGAGATCCACAGCAAGGTCGCCGATCTCGGCGCGACCTGCGTTTTCGCGGAACCGCAATTCGAACCGAAGCTGGTCAATGTGGTGCTGGAAGGTACGCCCGCAAAATCTGGTGTCCTCGATCCTGAAGCCGCAACGCTGCCGCAAGGGCCGGATCTCTATTTCGACCTGATGCGCGGTATCGCAAGTTCTCTGAAAGAGTGCCTCTCCTGAATAAGGCTATGTAGCGCCGAAGGAAGCGAGCCCTATGCTCGCTTTTTTTATCTTACCAGATGTAATGATATTACATTACGAGCGAGGTTATCATGAACAAGAAGCTTCCGGTCACCGTCCTCTCCGGTTTCCTTGGCGCCGGCAAGACGACGCTGCTCAACCATATCCTCAACAATCGTGAAGGCTTGCGTGTCGCCGTCATCGTCAACGACATGAGCGAAGTAAATATCGATGCGGCGCTGGTGCGCGATGGCGGCGCCAATCTCTCGCGCACGGAGGAACAGCTCGTCGAGATGACCAATGGCTGCATCTGTTGCACATTGCGCGACGACCTGCTGAAGGAAGTCCGCCAGCTCGCGGAGCAGGATCGCTTCGACTATCTGCTGATCGAATCCACAGGCATTGCCGAGCCCCTGCCCGTTGCCACCACCTTCGAGTTCCGCGACGAGGATGGCAGCAGCCTCTCCGACGTTGCCAGGCTTGATACG
The DNA here is from genome assembly GCF_003287875.1 of Martinezella tropici. Classification (GTDB taxonomy): domain Bacteria; phylum Pseudomonadota; class Alphaproteobacteria; order Rhizobiales; family Rhizobiaceae; genus Rhizobium; species Rhizobium tropici_C. The sequence goes on along the minus strand of NZ_QMKK01000048.1, from coordinate 155,546 downwards.
ATGGTGACCGTCGTCGATGCGGCCAATCTTCTTGCCGACTATGGTTCGACGGATTTCCTGGCCGACCGAGGTGAAACCGCCGGCGACGGCGACAACCGGACCATCGTCGATCTCCTGGTCGAGCAGATAGAATTTGCCGATGTCGTGATCCTGAACAAGGTCGGTTCGGCAACGGCTGGACAACGCGACGCCGCCCGCAAGATCATCGTCGGCCTCAACCCCGATGCTCGTCTCATCGAGGCGGATTTCGGCGCGATCGAACCGACGGAGGTTCTCGGCACCGGCCGCTTCGACATCGATCGAGCCGAGACCCATCCGCTCTGGTACAAGGAACTGCACGGCTTCAAGGATCACGTTCCCGAAACGGAAGAATACGGCATTCGCTCCTTCGTCTACCGCGCGAAAAAACCGTTCGATCCCACGAAATTTCAAGCCTTTCTCAATCGCTCCTGGCCGGGCGTCGTCCGCGCCAAGGGCTTCTTCTGGCTTGCAACCCGGCCCTTTTATGTCGGCGAGATGAGCCAGGCCGGCGCGCTTGTCCGCACGAGCAAGATGGGTCTCTGGTGGGCTGCCGTGCCTGAGGATCAATGGCCGCGCGATCCCTCCTTCAAACGCGCCCTCGCGCCCTATCTCGATCCGATTTGGGGCGATCGCCGCCAGGAATTGGTATTCATCGGCGCCGACCCGATGAATGAGAAGCAGATCACGACCGAGCTGGACGCTTGTCTTGTCGAGGCGGATCGTTTCACGCCGGAACGTTGGCGGGACCTGCCCGATTCCTTTGCAAGCTGGAACGGGCCGACGGCATGAAAAAGCCGAAAGTGATCAGGTTTCGCTGCCAATGCTTCGAGTGCGGGAGCGATGACACTCCCGAGGACGACGGATTGCGATCCGCTGCGGCCGAGCCGGACCAGACAGACAGAAAATCAGGCGAAACGAATCCTCGCCTGATGACGGATGTGGTCGGAAAATTGCTGTTTGGGGCCTGAACGTGCGTTCAGGCCACCAGCATGCCGGTGGGAACGGCGATGATCTCATGCATGACGAGTAGCGCGCCGATCACCTCTGTCTTGGCACGCAGCGGCGTCATCGTGCAGTGAAGCACCTTGCCGGACTCCACCTGACGAAAGGATGGATAGAGACACTCCACCTTCTCGCCGGCAAAGCAGGCATCGAGCTTCGCCTTCACACTGCTTTCGAAATAGTCGGAACCGATGAATTCGGAGATATGACGCCCGACGAGCTCCATCGGTTTCGATTTCAGAAATTCCGAATTGGCCGCGTTGCTGTAGAGATAGCGATAGTCCTGCGTGACGACCGCAACGCGATCCGGCAAGCTATCCAGAATGACATCGTTCAAAACGCTGCCTTCCCCGAATCCCAACTCATTGTCGAGACTGGTTTTCTCACTCGAAAATGCCCGTAGGACTTCGCTGGCCGCTTGGTTTGCGCCACCGAAATAACGGTCGATCAGCACCGAAAGCGAAGCGGAATTATGCATCACTCGCGACCGATCATCCGCTTCTTCCCGGATGAGATTGTTCATGAACTGGAGCTGCATGTAGATTTCGAGCAGACTCGTGGCCTTATAGGCCAGGATCGCCGCGATAAGTGGCTCTAATTCGCTATCAAGCGACGCTACAAGCTCATCGTCGCCAAGTTTTATCGCACGCTGAATCTGATTACATTTCGTGGAGAAGGCATGAAAGAGTGCCAGCAAAATTGCCCTCCTGTCCCTGAACACAACAGGACGCAGGGGCCTCGTTTCCCGGCGTTGCCATGCCCAAGGATATTCAGTTTGGTGTCCGCATTCTCACCAAACTTTCTACATTGTGAATTAACATGACTTACCTCCACTTTCAATCCGGATGAACGGAAGTTCTCGGGAAAGGAGAATTTTCTGGAAAGCAAGGCTTACCGACAGCAACGACTGCATGAAAGACAGGATGCAAATCCGCGCACAGATTCGTCGCGCACGCGCCGGAATTCGGGCCTAGAAAACGGTTTTCTTGATATTCCAGCGATCGTGATACCAGAGCCACTGCTCGGGATTTTCCCTCACCCAGCTCTCCACCTTGTCGTTCAGCATCTGCGCCGTTGCCGTCAGATCGAGACCGCCGGCCTCGTTGCGCGGCATCTCTAGCTTCGGCTCGATTTCCAGCCGGTAGCGATTGCCGGGCAGCCGGATGCAGCGGGCCGGGTAGACCTCGCAATTGAACTGGCGCACAAGTTTCGGCAAAAGCGGATTCGTCTTCACATCCCGGCCAAAGAATCGGGTTTTCAGGCCCTTGCGAAATTTCTGATCGACCAGCACGCCGACACCGCGACCCGCCTCCAATTCTCTCGCAAGGCTGAAGGATGATCCGGCGTGGGACGGTACAAGATTGCCCATGCGCTTGGCGCGAAAGTCAAAGACCTTCTTCGCGACATAGGGGTTGTTCGGCGGACGGAACAATACGGTCACCGTCAGGCCGAAAGCGGCGCCCGCGACAGGCAGCAGCTCGAAATTGCCGGTATGTCCGGTAAAGACGATGAACGGCCGAGGATTGTCCCTGAGATCGAGGAAGATCGGAATGCCTGAAACTTCGATTCGCCCGGGCTTGTCGCTATGGGGATCGAAGTCGAAAAGCCGGTCGAGAAAGACATATTCGGCCGCGAGCCGGCCCATATTCCCCCAGCTTGCGCGTGCGATCTCCTCGATTTCGCTCTCGCTCTTTTCCGGAAAGGCATTGCGCAGATTGGTCAGCATCAGCTGATGCCGGCGCATGCGCGGGCCAATCCTGCGGGTCAGCCGATCGGCAAAATTGATGCCCGCATCTGCCGGAAACAGCTTCAGGAAATTGAGAAATCCGAAAATGACCTGCGCCACCAGCCACTGCCGGAAATTTCTGAGCGCAAGGACGATCCGGGTGATGAAAAGCTTCACGCGGCTCAGTCCATCTTCAGGATGATCTTGCCGAAGATCTGGCGCGATTCCATCCGCTCCAGCGCTCGATCGATATCATTGAAGCCGACTTCGGTATCGATCACAGGGTGAACGAGGCCGCGCGCCATCTTCTGCATGGCATTGGCCATGTTCTCCATGCGGCAACCGAAGGAGCCGAGCAGCTTCAATTGCTGCTGGAACAGCATCATCAGATTGATATCGGTCGAAACGCCCGAGGTCGAGCCGCAGGTGACGAGACGTCCGCCACGCTTCATGCAGAGCATGGAGCCTGCCCACGTATCCTTGCCGACATGTTCGAAGACCACGTCGACCCCCTTCTTCTTCGTCAGCTTGCGCACGACGCCCTCGAAGCGGTCGGTGCGGTAATTGATGACGTGATCGGCGCCGAGTGCCTTCGCCTTTTCGATCTTGTCATCGGAACCGACGGTGGTGATCACGGTGCAGCCGATCTTCTTGGCAAGCTGGATTGCGGCGGTACCGATACCCGAGCCGCCCGCGTGAACGAGGATCGTCTCGCCCGGTTCGAGCTTGGCATTGTCGAAGAGCATATGCTCGACGGTGCCGAAGGTGACGGGAGCAAGGGCCGCGCCGATCGCGTCGACGCCGGGAGGCGCCGGGACAAGCAGGCGAGCCGGGAGATTGACCTTCTCCTGCGCGAAACCATCGAGATGGAAGCCGTGCACACCGCTGACATGTTCGCAGAGATTGTCGCGGCCTTCTCGGCAATGGCGGCAAAGCCCGCAGGTCTGCGCACCGTAGATCGATACGAGCTGCCCAGGCAGGACGTTGGCAACGCCCGGGCCGATCGCTTCGACGACGCCAGCAGCCTCGGCGCCGATGACCAGCGGCATCTTGCGCTTGGCGAACGCCATGCCGCGCCATCCCCAGACATCGATATGGTTGAGCGCGACGGCCTTGACGCGCAGGGTCACCTCACCTGCGCCCGGCGCATCCGGCTCCGGCAGATCGGTGATCTCAAGTTTGCGGTCGTCGATCAGTTGCAAAGCACGCATGGCAAAGTCCCTCGCCCCTCGGGCGCAGTTGTATTCTGTTTTTCAGACGTCCGATTAAGCCGGTTCAAGCGCCATGACAAGGCTGGCATTCTGGCCGCCGAACCCGAAAGAATTCGAAAGAACGGCATTCACCTGCTTTTCACGCTTCTTGTTCGGCACCACGTCGAGGATGATCGACGGATCCGGATTGTTGTAGTTGATGGTCGGCGGCAGAGTGCCGGTCAGCATGGTCTGCAGCGAGAACACCGCTTCGACTGCGCCGGCCGCCGTCAGCGTATGCCCGATCATCGACTTGTTCGATGAGACGGGGATGTTCGGAAGCCGCTCGCCGAAGACCGCGGACATCGCACCATATTCCATCTTGTCGTTCTCCGGCGTCGAAGTGCCGTGAGCGTTGATGTAGCCGATATCGGCCTCTGCCATGCCGGCATCGGCAAGTGCCGCCCGGATCGTCGCAATCGCCGGGCCGCCATCGGGCGAAGAGCGCGTGCGATGGAAGGAGTCGGCCTTGTCGCCCGCACCCTTCATGATGCCCAGGATCTTCGCACCGCGCGCGACTGCCGCTTCGAGCGATTCCAGCACCAGCGTCGCCGCCCCTTCGGCGATGACAAAGCCGTCACGATCCTTGCTGAACGGCTTGGAGGCCTTGGTCGGCGGATCGTTCTGCGTCGACAGCGCCGACAGCAGCGAGAAGCGGATCAGTGCTTCGGCACTCAACGAACCATCGGTCGCAACCGTCAGCGCCCGCGTCGTGCGGCCCTGCCGGATCGCCTCGATACCGAGCTGAATGGCGGTCACACCCGATGCACAGGCTGTCGACAGCGTCACCGGCAGGCCGCGCGTGCCAAAGCGATCGGCAAGGCGTTCGGAAATGGCGCCGAAAAGTGCCGCTTCATGGAAGGCCGGATCCGGACGCTGGCGCATGGCCGCAAGGAAACGCTCATAGGCGTCGCCCTGATGATCGGCCGGCGGCGAGCGGTCGGCGAGCTCGAAACGCGCGCTCCATTCCGGCTCGATCGGCGGTGCAGCCAGGAACAGCGGCGCGTCGAAATCGCCAGAAATCCCGGCCTGGGCCAGCGCTTCGATGGTTGTTTCGCGGGCGAAGGCGTAGGAGCGCTCGACAGCGTTCGGGACGGGAATATCGATGAAATCCACCGTGCCGGCGATACGCGTCGAAAGGCCGTCCGTCGGGAAGCGCGTGATACCGTGAATGCCTGACGTGCCGGAGGAAAGCGCGTTCCAGTTATCCTGCAGGCCCTGCCCCAGCGACGTGATGATCCCCATGCCGGTGACGGCGACGATCGGACGTCCAAGATGATCCTTGTAAGCGGTCATATCCTGCTCCTCACGCTTCAGCGGAAATTACGGCGATGCCTTCACCGCGCGAATGCCCGACGGTCGTCACCACAGCCTTGCGAGCACCCGTCGCCATCGGCTTTTCATGCGCGGCATCGAAGGGCGGCACCTTGGCCTGGCTGGCGACGGCGAGCGCCGCAAAGGCGAGCCCGAGCGGGAACTGGCTTTCCAGCCCGTGTCCGGAAATACCGGAATAGGCGCGGATGGCCGAGCCCGGAAGCTGCGCCTCGAGCACCGTCTTTTCGCGCTGGGCCAAGCCGGGGATGGCCGTCGTGCCGGAAAAAACGACTGTCGCGTCGCCCGACGCCTGCTTGGCTGCCGGTGCGAGCAGGCGCTCCAACCGCGCTTCGAACTTGCCCTCGTCGCGCCGGCCGCGATCGCCCTCGACGGCATCGATGGTTGCATAGATATGCGCGCCGCGGCCTTCGGCATGGGCACGCGATTCAAGAACGAGGAAGGCGCTCAGCGATCCCATGATCATGCCGCCGTCTTCCGGCTTGCGCGACCAGACGGGATGCCAGTCACCCTGAGCGTGGGCATTGATCGCCTCGATCAGCAGGATCATGTCCAGTCTTTCAGCGGAAAAGGCGCCCCCCACCAGGGCATGGCTCGATTCGCCCGACTTGATGCGATGAAAAGCGGTCTCGACGGCGGAAATACCAGCGGCTTCCTCACCCATGAAGGTGCGCGACGAGCCCGTGACCTTGTGGACGATCGAAATATTGCCGGCAAGCAGGTTGGAAAGCTGCGCCAGGAACAAAGTCGGCCGCAGTTCGGTGGTCAGCTTCTCGTTCAGAAGCAATTCGCGATCATTGCGCTGCAGGCCTTCGTTGACGATCAGCGTATCGACATTGATGTCGCGCTCGCCGCCGCCGGCTGCAACGATCATGTCCATGGTGCCGCAGGCTTCCAGATCGTCCTTGAAGCCGGCGTCGTCAAGAGCAAGGCCGGCGGTGAAGACGCCAATGCGCTGCCAATTTTCCATCTGGCGCTGATCGCCCCGCTTTGGAATCTGTTGCGACCAATCGATCTCAGGCAGCGGATGCACGGGATAGGGCTTGAATTTCTCGGTTTCGACGATGGTCGCCGGCGCCTTGTCCGCCTTCAAAAGGGCGACATGCGCGTCCTTGCCAACGCCCTGACAGGTAACGATGCCGATACCCGTGATCACCACATCATTCTGAGCCTTGCTCATTCATCAATCCTCTTCGAATGCGGCGGCGCCGAACAAGCCGGCAGCATCAACCGTTGGCGGCGATGGCGTCGAGAAGCCCGACTTCGCCTGCCCGCTTGCGCACGATATCGCCAAGCGGCAACTCATTAAACGGCATGGTCCGCAGCTTCAACTGCGCATCGCAGACCTTCTTTCCGGCGATGGTGATGCGCGCCTTGGTGACGGCGAAGCCCGAACCGTCATGCTCGAGTTCGGCCTCGATATCAAGTTTGGCTTCCGGCTCGACGAACGTCCGCATCTTGGCACCGTCCACCGACATCAGGAATGGCATATAGGCGAATTTCGTCGCGGCAAGCACGAGCATGCCCGAGGCCTGCGCCATTGTTTCGATCAGCAGAACACCCGGGACAAGCGGCATGCCGGGGAAATGGCCTTCGAAAACCGGGCTTTTCGCCGGAACGACGGAATGCGCCTTCAACAGGCCCTTGGACAGATCGACCGATTCGACCCTGTCGATCATCTGGAAATATTCCAGCAGCATTAACGCCTCCGCTCCAACCCGATAACGCAGCATGCGTCGGGCGGGATACGCTATTTAAGAATGAAACCGCCCGGCCGCCATGTTCAGGGGCGGCTGGGCGTCAAAAAATGCAAGGATGTTGCTCAGCCCTTGGCGGCGCGCAATTCATCGATCTTGGCGCAGAGATTCTTCAGGACGAAGTACTCTTCGGTCGAGACCTTGCCTTCGTTGACTTCCTGCGTCCACTTCTCGAGCGGGATCTTGATGCCGAACTCCTTGTCGATAGCAAAGACGATATCCAGGAAGTCCAGGCTGTCGATACCGAGGTCGTCGATCGTGTGGCTATCCGGGGTGATCGTGTCACGATCGATTTCGCTGGTTTCAGCGATGATGTCGGCAACTTTGTCAAATGTAGCAGTCACTGCCCATACCTCTTGAAATAATAATTCACCCCCTCATAGGGAAATCCATATCAAAAGCCAATGGTTTCCACCAGAAACTCCGGCAATTTGGCGAAGCACTGTTGCGCAAACAGCAAAGTGACGATCGCGTCACAATTGCGGAATCAAGGGCGACATGCGCGCAAGATGCGGCAGTATTGCGGCTACAGCGAAGCGAAAGGCTTGCCGCGTTGCGGCGCTAATCGCTGATCACGATGCGGGTATTGTGAAGCCCCGCATCCGACGTCATCGCAAAGAAAGTGGCGGCGTTGCGTGTGTCGAGCCGCACGCAGCCATGCGATGCCGGCCGGCCAAGTCGCCTCACCTCGTAAGTGCCGTGAATGGCATAGCCGCCGTTGAAGAACACGGCATAGGGCATCGGCGCATCGTCATATTTCTTCGAGCGGTGATCCCTGGACAACCATTTGGCGGTATAGGAGCCGACAGGCGTCACATAACCCGTGCGAGCCGTCGATACGCGCCAGCGATATTTAAAAGCCCCGTCCTCGGAAACGGTCATTGTTTGCGATCGAAGATCGACCACTGCAAGAACAGTTCCGGCATGAGCCGAAATGGCATGAAACTGCATGAACAGACATGCCGTTGCTACGAATGCGACACGCTTCATCTTGCCCCCTCCGACTGTTTGCTTCCTTCCAGAGCAATTCAGACGATGGGGAATTCTATCGCTATGCTAATTATACCAAATTAATACATATAGTGAGCGATTGCTTAATTTAGGGGCGCTCACAGCAGCAGCAGAAATCCCAAAAAGGCGAGAAATGTCAGCATCGAGCATGCGGAATAGAAGATGGAAATACCGGCTTCGATATCGCTGACGGTAGCGGTATCGCGGCCGGAACCGTTGATCATCGGTTCACGCACGAGTTCCCCGCCATAGATTCTCGGACCGGCGAGCTGGATATCAAGCGCGCCTGCCATGGCGGCCTCCGGCCTGCCGGAATTGGGCGAACGGTGCAGTCCGCCGTCCCGGACCCCGATGCGGATCGCATTTCCAAGCGCGGAAATCCCCCGCTTGGCCAAGGCTCCGGCAGCAATCAGCAGAATGGAGAGCCGTGCAGCCGGCCAGTTGGCAATATCATCCAGGCGCGCGGCGGCGCGGCCGAAATCTATATAGGTCTCGGACTTGTGGCCGATCATCGAATCGGCGGTATTGAGCATCTTGTAGAAGAACAGGCCCGGAAGGCCGAAAAAACCGTACCAAAGGGCGGGGGCAACGACGCCGTCGGAAAAATTCTCGGCGAGGCTTTCGATGGCCGCGCGGCAAATCCCGGGTTCATCCAGCGTCTCGGGGTCGCGGCCGACGATGCGCGATACGGCCAACCGACCGCCTTCCAGACCGTCCGCACGCAGCGCACGCGATACCTCGCCGACATGATCGGCAAGGCTTTTCTGCGCCAGGAAAACCGCCGCGAGTATCGCTTCTGCCAATATGCCAAGCCAGCCGAAGAAGGCGAGAAATCCATGAATGGCCCAGCCGGCGATGGCAGCTCCCATGAGCAGCGCGACGATGGACATGATCCCGTTGCGGCGGCGGAGCACTCCGGGCAGATGCTTTGCATTGAACCGGCCGTCGAAATATGAAATCGCCTTGCCGAACAGCACGACCGGGTGCGGAAAGCGCTTCCACAACCAGTGGGGATCGCCGACGATACGGTCGAGCAGCAAGGCAAGGACCAGAATGAGTAAATGTTCGTCGGCGGTCATTGCGAATAATCCTTTAGAGCATGATGCCGAAAAGTATTTGAGCGGTTTTCGGACACCATCATGCTCTACTTCTTTGTTTCTAGAGCGGATTCAGATTTTAGGTCGAACAGACCTAAAATCATCCGACTCTAGCACCCCGGCGAGTCTTTGATCAGCCTCCTCGTCCGGGGTCAGTCCGAAGCGCAGCCAATTGCGGGCGTAATCGAACTTGCGGACCAGGATACGATGGCGGCAAAGATGCGTATATAGGCCCTCGGCGCGGTCGTCTGCAACCAGTGCAAACAGGGGGGTGCCGCCGGCGATCTCAAGCGTCGATCGACGAAGAACTCCTTCCAGCGCCGAATACCGTTGAAGAATGCGGTTTCGGATGGCGCCTGTATCGCCTTCCACGAGCGACGCGGCGATCGAAAGAGCCGGCCCGGAAACCGCCCAGGGACCGAGCCAATCCTCGAAACGGGTTAGGATCGCGGCCTCGGCAATCACGAACCCGAGACGAAGGCCGGCCAGGCCGAAAAACTTTCCGAACGAACGGAAGATGATGAGATTCGGCATCGAGGCGGCAAAAGGCGCCACGCTCGCTGCCGGCTCCATATCGCCGAAGGCCTCATCGACAAGAAGGCTCCCCCCTTGGCTCCGTAGCCTGTCGTGCAAATCCCGCAACTGCTCGATGGGCAGTCTCCGCCCATCGGGATTGTTGGGATTGACGGCAACGACCAGCCTGTCGTCGGCGGTGAGTTCGGCAATCGTCGAAACCTGGCGGACCCGCAGCCCCGCCAGCGTAAAGGCTCTCGCATATTCGCCATAGGTCGGCGAGAGGATCGCGACGCTGCCACCGGGAACCAGCCTCGGAAGCAATTGAATGACGGACTGCGTGCCGGGAACCGGCAAGGGCAGAATATCGCCGCTGCGGTAATAGTTCCTCGCCGCTTCCCGCGCCCGCTCGTGCAAATGCTGGTCAGGCAACCTGTGCCATGCCGCGACAGGGATTTCCGGCAGCGTCACCGGATTGGGATTGATGCCGGTGGAGAGATCCAGCCATTCCTCCGGACGACCGCCATATTGGCGTGCCGCAGCCGTGATGCCGCCTCCATGGACGATCCTGTTGGTCATACGGCGTCACCGGCGAGATCGATCAAATGCATGTAGGAGCCGGCAACGTTGCCACGCTGTAAGCCGGCGGCACCGAGATCGTTATTGAGCGCATCCCTCACTGCAAACAGACGGTCCGCCTCACCTTCCGAGACGATGGTCGAATAATGAAACTCATGGGCCGTCATCGGCTTGTCGAAAAAAGAGCCGGCAAGCGGCACCACGCGCCGATAGCCTAAATGACGCTGCCGCTTCTCATAACTGGTGACCACGGGCAAGAGGCTCAGCATTTCGTGGCGCGCACCTGCCGCATCTACAAGCCCCTCGCCGAGCACCATATAGCCGCCGCACTCGCCATAGATGCGCACCCCGCGGGAAGCCGCCGTCTTCACGCCATCCCGGAAATGCTGAGCGGCAGCAAGCTTAGGGGCGTGCAATTCCGGATAGCCGCCCGGCAGATAGATGGCATCGGCATCGGCCGAGGGGGCTTCGTCCGCGAGCGGAGAAAAGAAGGATATTTCCGCGCCACGCCGCTTCCAACCGAGCAGCATATGCTCATAGCAGAAGGCGAAAGCGATATCCCGCGCGACCGCAATGCGCTGGCCGAACGGCATAAGCCGCGCAATATTGGCCGCTGAGGTGCGAACGAGATGCTGGTGCGCCGCCCTCAACAGCAGATCGAAATCGCAGGCTTTCGAGACGACCTCGGCAGCCGCCTCGATAAACTGCTCCAGTGCACCGTGCTCTCCCGCCTGCACAAGACCGAGATGCCTCTCCGGCAATGCCAGGACGGCATCACTGCGGATAACCGCGACAACAGGCATATGCACCGCATTCAACGCCTGGCGCAGCATTCTCTCATGCCTGTCGCTGGCGACGCGATTGAGCACGACACCGGCAATGCGGATATCGGCACGGAAATTGGCAAAACCGGTAACGATGGCGGCAACCGATTGCGACATGCGCGAGCAGTCGACGACGAGCACGACGGACAAGCCAAGCAAGGCGGCAAGATCCGCCGGCGTGCCCGTACCGTCAGCAGCACCGTCGAACAGGCCCATCATCCCCTCGGTGACGAGCATCCTTCCGCCGGCGCGATGAAGTGCCGCGTTAGCGGAAATGAGTTCGGCGCGCATGGCCCAGGGATCGAAATTGAGGCAGGCCGATCCGACCGCTGCCGCATGAAAGGCGGGGTCGATGTAATCCGGTCCGGCTTTGCCGGATGCGACCGCGACACCCCTGTTTCGCAGTGCTCTCAGCAGACCGAGTGTAAATGTGGTCTTACCGGAGCCTGATGAAGGTGCCGCGATCAGAAGCCCGCTCATGCCGACACCTTGCGTCCGCTTTCGCCGGGCCTTTCAGCGGCCGGCACCAGCGTGCGGCCGGATAGGGCGCCAAGCCAATCGAGCGATGACCGCAATTTCACCACCTCGCCGACGACGACGATAGCCGGCGGCTCGAGACCGGAAGCTTCGACATCAACAGGCGCTCGCCCGAGCGTCGTCTCCAGGACTTGTTGAGAGGATGTCGCCGCATTGCAGACGAAGGCAACGGGTTCGTCCGCCGAACGGCCGGCGGCAATGAGATTGGCGCTGATCTGGGCGATGTGCTTCATCGCCATATACATGACGATGACGGGCGATCCCCTGCCGATGGCCTCCCAATTGATGGCGTCTGGCACAACACCGGACGAATCATGGCCGGTGAGGAAGGTGACGGCGTGATTGACGTCGCGATGGGTGACGGGAATGCCGGCATAGGCCAAACCGCCGATCCCAGCCGTAATGCCGGGCACGATGCGGAAGGGAATTCCGTGCTCGACGAGTGTCAACGCCTCCTCACCGCCGCGCCCGAAAACGAAAGGATCGCCGCCCTTCAGGCGCAGCACGCGCTTGCCTGCCCGCGCTAGCTCCACCAGCCGCAGAGAAATATCCCGCTGCTTGGCAGAAGGCTTGCCGCCGCGCTTGCCGGCATATTCCAGCACCACACCCGATCGGGCGAGCTTGAGGCAATCCTCGTTCACCAGGGCGTCATGCACGATGATATCCGCCTCAGCCAGCCCTTTGGCCGCCAGCAGGGTCAGGAGCCCCGGATCGCCCGGCCCGGCGCCGACGAGCCAGACGGAGCCCGGCTCCAAGGCCGGCAGAGTGGAAAAAGCGGTATCGTTCATCCCATGTGTCCTATGCCCGGATGGGCGAAATTGCAATGTTGAGAACGGGATAAGACAGCCTCGGTTCGACATCGTTCCCATTGCCGACATTACGCCATAGGACTGCCCAGCGTGAGCGATAGCACGCTATGAGCTTTTCCAACGGCGACAGGAAATGAAAAACCTATTGATTGATCGTATGACATTCCGGACTTGGTATGTCCGGAAACTTAAATAGGCCCACAATAAGCTGAGGAAATGGCTCTTCAGCGAGATGTGAAGGGGGCACGCGCCCCCTTCAGAGAGAATTTAATGTCTGATCTTGCCCAGGATCACGTCGCGGATCAGATCGACGACCTGCTGTGAGCGAATGCCGGTGCAGACGATCTGGCTCGGCAGATTGTCCCAATCGCCCGGCGGGAAATGACGGCCGTTCGGCTTGACGATCGTCTGACCATCGGCAATGCCGCCGCAGACGACGCGGACCGAACCTTCGATCGTGTCGAACAGCTCCGGCGCGACGACATAGACGCAGGCGCAGCTGTCGTGCACCATCATGCCGTCTTCGACGGCGTGCTTGTAGAAATCGATATAGGATTGCGATAGATCCGACAGCAGCTGCACCGAAGGTCCGCCGTCCCTCGCCATATCGGCCAGATAGCCGCGGCTCATGGTCGTCACCGCCGTCACGTCGAGGCCCACCACGACCACTTTCCAGGCCGCCGTCATGACGAAATCGGCGGCTTCCGGATCACCGTGAATATTGGCTTCCGCAACCGGAGAGACATTGCCCGGCACATAGAAATTGCCGCCCATGATGACCACACCCTTCACGAGCTTGGCGATATCCGGATCGTGCTTCAGCGCCAGAGCCAAATTGGTCATGCGGCCGACGGCGACCAGGGTCACCTCGCCCGGATTGGCGCGAACGGTGTCGATGATGAACTGGTAAGCCGGCCGCGGATCGGCCGGCAGGTCGATCGTATCGGGCACATCGATGTCGCCGAGGCCGTTATGGCCGTGAACCATTATCGGCCACGGCCGCTCGTGCCGCGAAGGATCGAAAGTGACGCTGGCGCCGCGCGCAACCGGACACGCAATATTCCACTCGCGCTTCAGGAACAGCGCATTGCGGGTCGTCGTATCCACTGAGGCGTTGCCGAACACCGTCGTCACGCCAAGAAGGTCGATATCCGGGTGACGATGCAGGAAGAGAAGCGCCATGGCGTCGTCAACGCCCGGATCGGTATCATAAATGACCTTATGCATGATTTTTCCTTACCAACATGCTGAATAAGCTTGATCTTTCGGAATTTTCGTCATCGCGGATCGCGCTTGAACTACCGGCATACACGAGAACCGCAGACGGCGAAATGCCCCACCGATATCGCACGGACCATTTAAGTCTGACAGCGTTAGCCCTCAGGCAATTCTAGCGATCGCCGCCGTCGCAAAACTGGATTTGATCTTCGGGAGCACAAGCTCCGAATCCGGCCCGGCCGCCGCAAGCGCCGCAGCTTCCGCGACGCCATGACAACCGGTATGGGCGAAAACGAGTTCGGACGGGTTCTTCAGCCTGGGTGTCTCCCGCTCCAATGCGGCCGCCTTGAAGAAGCGGACTGGCAGACGGAAATGCGTGGCGGTCTCGAGGATCGCCTGCTCATTCATGCGCGTATCGATCGACACGACGGCCAGAACCTGCTGGCTCCCGATCCCAACCTCCTGAAAAGCTCTTTCCGCAAGCATCCGCACGTCGTTCCAGTCGGTGCCGCGCTCGCAGCCAAGACCCAGAAGATAGCGGCGGGTGGAATTGGCATAGGTCGTCATGTTCACTCCCAACAGCATCAACCGATATCACAGCTGTAACGAGCGCCTTTCGACGCGTCAATTTCGCCTGGTGTGTCTCGATAGCAATTGCCTTGCGACAAGCGAAGTGCCAGAAGGCCGCTGATTTCCCGCCTCCGAGTTCCCCGCCTTGCCAGACATTACAGTTCAACTCCTGCTTTTGCTTTTTGCCGCCGCGTTCTTCGCCGGTTTCGTCGATTCGATCGCCGGCGGCGGTGGGCTGATTACCGTGCCTGCCATGCTGCTGGCCGGCATTCCGCCGCTGCAGACCCTTGGCACGAACAAGGTGCAGTCGATCTGCGGCGCGGCTTCGGCAACGATCGCCTATGCCCGGCAAGGACATGTCGAGCTTCGCGAGCAGCTTCCGATGGCGGCGATGGCTGTGATCGGAGGCATGCTCGGTGCATTGCTGGCGACCATCATGCCGAGCCAGGTTCTGCGCATCATCCTGCCCTTCCTGCTGATCGCAATTGCGCTCTATTTCGCCCTGAAACCCAACCTCGGCGATGTCGAAAAGCATCGGCGCATGAGCGCCAGACTCTTCGGCGTAACGTTCGTGCCGCTGATCGGCTTTTATGACGGCGCCTTCGGCCCCGGAACCGGTTCGTTCCTGATGCTCGCCTTCGTCACACTCGCCGGCTTCGGCCTGCTGAAGGCGACGGCGCATACGAAGCTGCTCAATTTCGGCTCGAATCTTGGTGGCCTGATCGTCTTCATCTCCTCCGGCGCCATCCTTTGGAAGGTCGGTCTGACGATGGGGCTCGGCCAATTCCTCGGCGCGCAGCTCGGCTCGCGGCTTGCCATGCGCATCGGTGCGAAACTGATCAAGCCGCTGCTCGTCATCGTCTGCATAGCCTTTGCGATCAAGCTGCTGGCGGATCCCACCCATCCCGTCAGGATCTGGCTTGGGCTGTAAGAAACGCGCCTTTGATTACCTCCGACGTAATTGATAGTGCTTCGGTACGCGCCGATGATCGCCCTGCCTGAACGGTTCAGGCGATCCAAAGGAGTTGACCGATGACTGACGCGAACACCATTGCAGACCGCTATATCGCCATCTGGAACGAGGCCGACGCCGAACGTCGCCGCGCGCTCATTGCCGAGGCATGGACGGAAGACTGCAGCTATGTCGACCCGATGATGCACGCGGACAATCGTGAAGAAATCCACGCGCTGGTCACGGCGGCGCACGAGCGCTTCCCCGGCTTCCGCTTCACACTCATCACGAACGGCGATCGCCACGGCGACAATCTTCGCTTCTCCTGGGGCTTCGGTCCGGCCGATGCCGAACCGCTGATCAAGGGCACGGATTTCGCCATCCTCGAAGGCGAGCGACTGAAATCCGTTCACGGCTTTATCGACCAGCTGCCGGTTGCCGCATGATGAACCCGGCCCGCTCTCTCGGCGACCATCTGCGCGAATGGCGGCAGCGCCGCCGCCTGAGCCAGCTCGAATTCGCCCTTGAAGCTGATATATCGCAGCGACATCTGAGCTTCATCGAGAGCGGGCGGGCGCTTCCAAGCCGCGAGATGCTGATGCATCTCGCCGAACGGCTCGGCGTACCATTGCGCGAACGCAATCCGATGCTCCTCGCTGCCGGATTTGCCCCGGTCTTTCCGGAGCGCAAACTGAATGATCCGGCGCTTGCTCCGGCACGCCGCGCCATCGACATGCTCCTGAAGGGGCACGAACCCTTCCCGGCTCTGGCCGTCGACCGGCATTGGACGCTGATCGCTGCCAATGCCGCCGTCGCACCGCTGCTTGCCAGCGTGACCGATACCTCGCTGACCGAAGGACCGATCAATGTCCTGCGTCTAAGCCTGCATCCGCATGGCCTGGCGCCTCGGATCGCCAACCTCTCCGAATGGCGTGCGCATCTATTGGAACGCCTTCGCCAGCAGATATCGGCAACCGGCGATCCCGTTCTGACAAAACTGCTTGAGGAATTGTTGGCCTACCCCGCACCTGCGGCACCGAAATCGGTGGCTCCGGAACGGGATTTTGCCGGCATCGCCGTGCCCCTCGAACTTGTCACCGAGGCAGGCCAGCTCTCCTTCATCTCGACCACGACCGTCTTCGGAACGCCCGTCGACGTCACGCTTTCGGAACTCGCAATCGAATCGTTCTTTCCCGCGAACTCGCAGACGGCAGAAGCTCTGAAGGCGATGCTGCTGGGCGATTGAACGCCTGGGAAACGATCAGAACTCGACGCCAGGCTGCCCCTTGATACCCGAGCGGAAGGGATGCTTGATCAATTCCATCTCGGTGACGAGATCGGCGATCTCGATCAATTCTTCCTTGGCGTTGCGCCCGGTCAGAACCACATGGGTCATGTAGGGCTTCTCATTCTTGAGGAACTCAAGCACTTCGTTGATATCGAGGTAGTCGTAGCGTAGCGCGATATTGATCTCGTCCAGCAGCACCATGGAGTTGCGCTCGTCCCGGATCAGCTCCTTGGCCTTTTCCCAGGCGGCAGAGGCCGCGGCCACGTCGCGGGCGCGGTCCTGTGTTTCCCAGGTGAAGCCCTCACCCATCGTATGGAACTGGCAAAGATCGGAAAAATGCTTCTCGATGAGGTCGCGCTCGCCGGTCCACATGGCACCCTTGATGAACTGCACCACCGCACTCGGCTTTCCATGAGCGATGTGGCGGAAGATCATCCCGAAAGCGGAGGAGGATTTTCCCTTGCCCTTGCCTGTATGGACGATGATCAGTCCCTTCTCGTCGGTCTTGGTCGCCATAATCTTGTCGCGCGCGGCCTTCTTCTTGGCCATCTTGTCGGCGTGACGGGCATCGTCGTTCTTCGGCGCGCCCGCACCGGTTTCGGCCAATTCGTCGCTCATTGCATTCTCCCTGATATGATCGTTTTCTGTGCCAGCGGCCCGCCGCGCCAAAGGTAGAGCGCGACAAGCGGCTGGTCTTCCGTGCGCATGGCGTGGCGGATGTTGGAGGGATGATGGATGATCTCGCCCGACCAGCGCGGCAGGAATGGCTGCGCGTCCTTGCTCCAGAGCGAACCGTCTGTCAGCGGAATATAGATCTCTTCCGCTTCGTGATGATGATCCGGGTAATGCACACCGGGACCGAGCAGCAGGAAACCGCCGGCCATCTCTTCGCTTGCGAAATGTCCGCGCGTGCCGAACAACTCGACCCAGCCATATCTCTGCAGGAAATCCGCACCGAAATCTGTGATGCTGTAGGTCTGGGCCCAATGCAGCATAGCCGCCGCATTCGAAAGCTTCTCGAAAAGAGCGCCTTCCGCCCCATCGACCGGTCGCTCTAACTCGCGGAGATAGGTAACGACCGGCAGATCGCGCGGTGCTAGCACCCGCTCTTCAGCCGGCCAGTCAAAACCTTGGATAAAATGCTGAAGCATCAGGTCGCTACGCGACAGCAGGTAATCTCGAAAAGCAACCAGAAGCTCGGCGACCGGACTCATTCCGCCGCCTCATTGCCCTTATCCAGGCTTTCGAGATCGAACCGCGCCGAATTGCTTCTCGGCGTCCAGAGCTTGCGATCGATTGCCTCCAGCAGACGTTCCCGCATCTCCCTCAGCGCCGCCGGGTTCTTCTCCGCCATGAAATCGCGCACATGCTGATCGACGACAAAAGCCTGGTAGACGGCCTCGAAGTGATGATTGCCGACAACGCCCGTCGTCGCGGCAAAGGCAAAAAGATAGTCCACCGTTGCAGCGATCTCGAAGGCGCCCTTGTAGCCGTGACGCATGATGCCCTCGATCCACTTGGGATTGACGACCCGCCCGCGCACGACCCGGCCAATCTCCTCTTCAAGCGAGCGGATCACCGGCTTTTCCGGCCTCGAATGGTCGTTGTGATAGATCGAAGGACGCGCGCCGCCAAGCTGCTCGGCCGCCGCCGCCATGCCGCCCTCGAACTGATAATAATCGTCGCTGTCGAGCAGATCGTGTTCGCGATTGTCCTGGTTCTGCACGACCGCCTGGATCGAACGCAACCGCTCTTCGAAGACGCCACGCTCGGCCCTTCCTTCCTCGCCGGCGCCATAGGCATAGCTTCCCCATACGAGATAAGCTTCGGCCAAATCCGCACGCCGCTCCCATCCCTTCTCGTCGATAAGCGCCTGCAGACCGGCGCCATAAGCCCCAGGCTTGGAACCGAAGACGCGATAACCAGCCCTGCGGCTGGCAGAGGCAGCGTCGAGGCCGGCAGCTTCGAGCCGCGCGATCTCGCCGCGCATACGCGCCGCAATCGGATTGTCCGCCGCATCTTCATCGAGCATGCCGACCGCGCGGATGGCCTTGTCGAACAAGGCGATCTGTTCGGGAAAGGCATCACGGAAGAAGCCGGAGATGCGCAGCGTGACATCGACACGCGGCCGCCGGAGCATGGCCGGCGGAATGATCTCATAGCCGGTGACGCGCCGCGAGGTCATGTCCCAGACGGGCTTGACGCCGATCAGCGCCAGCGCCTGCGCGATATCGTCGCCACCCGTGCGCATGTTCGATGTGCCCCATGCCGTCAGGCCGAAGGAAACGGGCCATTCGCCATGGTCCTGAACGTAACGGCGGATCAGCAATTCAGCCGATTTCCTGCCAAGCTCATAGGCGGCCGGCGTCGGAACCGCACGACTATCGACCGAATAGAAATTCCGCCCTGTCGGCAGAACATCCGGCCGCCCGCGTGTCGGCGCACCGGATGGGCCGGGAGGTACGAAACGGCCATCGAGCCCCTTGAGCAGGGCCGAAATTTCGGCATCGCCGCAAGCGAGGATGGAGGGCTGGAGTTTTGAGGCAATCTCGCCGAGAACCATGCGGGTGTTTGGCCAACTTTCAGGGCAGGCTGTTTCGCCATCCACGAGCTTCGCGGCCAGGAGTTCGATGCGCTCGACAGTGTCGCCCTGAGTGCGCCAGGGGGTATCGGAAGCATCCTGCAGGATGAAGGGGCGCGGGCCGGTCCATTCGGCGGCCATGTCGCAGTCAAGCGGATCAAATGGCTTATGTGGAGAGATACCCCCCTCTGTCCCTTTCGGGACATCTCCCCCACAAGGGGGGAGATTGTTCGCTCGCGGCACCTCCTCCGTCCGAAGCGAGATCGAAGCCGCTGATACTGTTGATGGAGAGGCAAAGGAACCAAGCGGCATACTCCCTCCAATCTCTCCCCTTGTGGGGGAGATGTCAGCAAAGCTGACAGAGGGGGGTATCGCACGCTCCACACCCTCAAAAGCATCCCACGCAATCGCCCGCTGCAAACTCTGATCGCCACCCTCGCCCACTCCGCGCGGCACCCTTGCCAGCGCCACCGTCAAATCCGTCAGCAGCCGTCCGGACGGCGAAACGCCGAAGATGTGCAGGCCGTCGCGGATCTGCATTTCCTTGAGGTCGCAGAGATAGGCGTCAAGCTTGCGCAAGGCCTCGTCTTCGCCCTCGCCCTTGGCAATACCCGCATCCTGATCCAGCCCGATATCGGCGACGAGATCGAGGATCTGCTTGCGGAGCAGACGGATGCGGCGGGGATCGCCGCCCGAAGCCTCGTAATATTCGTCGACGAGCGCCTCAAGGTCCTTCAGCGGGCCATAGCTTTCGGCGCGCGTCAGCGGCGGCGTCAGATGATCGATGATGACGGCGCTCGTGCGGCGCTTGGCCTGCGTACCCTCGCCGGGATCGTTGACGATGAAGGGATAAAGGTTCGGCAGCGGCCCGAGGATCGCTTCCGGGTAGCAGCTTTCCGACAGCGCCAGCGCCTTGCCCGGCAGCCATTCGAGATTGCCGTGCTTGCCCATGTGGATGACCGCATGCGCATCGAAGGAACGGCGAAGGAAGGCATAGAAGGCGAGATAGCCGTGCGGCGGCACGAGATCGGGAGAGTGGTAACTCTCCTTGGGATCGATGTTGTAGCCGCGCGCCGGCTGAATGCCGACAAGCACGTCCCCGAAGCGGGCGAACGGTAGCGCAAAGCCGCCATCGAACGCGTAAGGATCCACCGCCGGATCGCCCCAGCGCGCCGTGATTTCATCCTGAATCTGTTTGGGAAGCGACGAGAAGAAATCCTTGTAGTCGCTAAAGGAAAGCCTCTCGCGAACGACGCGCCCATCATGCCCCGAATTCGTCGGACCTTCCGCCAGATGCCGCATCAGTGCATCGCCGTCGGCAGGCAGATCGGCAACGCCGTAGCCTGCCGCCTGCATCGCCTTCAGCACCTCGATCGTACCGGCCGGAGTATCGAGCCCGACGCCATTACCCAAGCGCCCATCGCGATTGGGATAGTTCGCCATAATAAGCGCGACGCGGCGATCTTTAGGCAGCGTATTGCGCAGCCGCGCCCAATTGGCCGCGAGCCGCGCCGTGTAGCGCATGCGATCCGCAAGCGGCTCGCTGGCGACGATATTGGCTTCGACCCGCTCGTCGTAATGAGCCGCAGCCTTGAAGGACACAGCGCGCGCAAGAACACGGCCATCGACCTCGGGCAAAGCCACGTTCATGCCGAGATCGCGGGCCGAAAGCCCCTGCGAAGATGCCTCCCACGCCTCCTTCGATGAAGCCGAGAAGATAGCCTGCAGAACGACAGCGTCGTTGGTTTCCAGCACCGTCGCCTGACGATCCGCACCCGGCGCCGAAACGGCAAAGCCTGTCGCGTTGATGACCACTGCCGGCTTCAGCTCGGTAAAGACACTTTCGAGAATGCCGACGGACACGGCGTCCTTCAGGCTATAGGCAAAGACCGGCAACGGCCGCATGCCCTCGGCAATGAGCGCCTCTATCATGGCCTCGACGGGCTTGGTTTCACCGCTCTGGACGAGGGCGCGGTAGAAAGAAATAGCGACGGTCGGAGGTTCGAGTCCCTCCGGGACGACCACCCCCAAATTGAAAACCCTCCGCCACTCCTCCACGCCGATCACGCCCCGGCCCGGCCACCATATGCCGCCCTTCATCAACGGTACGGCAGGGATCGGCTTCTCGGCACCCGAGAGCATAGCTTCGGCATAGCCAAGAAACGCCCGCGAATTCGTCTCCCCGCCCTCGATCAGATAGGACCAGAGCGCGTTGAGATCATCGAGCGCGACGTTGGAAAATGGCGTCAGTCCCGGATCCGGCTTCGAATCCCCCGGCAGCACCGCAATCAAGGCGCCCTGGCGCGCCGCGCAGGCATGCAGCGCTTCCAGAGCATAATGGAAGTAGCTCGCCCCTCCCAGCGCCCGCACGATGATGAGCTTCGCGTGCCGCGCTGTCCTGTCGATATAGGTATCGACGGACATCGGATGCTTGAGGCTCATCAGGCTCGCAAGCCGAAGGGAACGGTCGCCCTCGCCATGCGCTGCGGCAATCGCCGCAAGCTCGGTATCGGCAGCCGACAGAAAAAGGATATCGCCGGGCGACTGCCCGAGATCGATCGCCTCCTCACCGTCGCTGATCGTTCCCTTCTGTGCCAGGAGGAGATGCATTAGATCTTAGAGTATGCGGCGGCATACCCCCCCCTGTCCCTCCGGGACATCTCCCCCACAAAGGGGGAAATTGTTTGGTGCCATGCCTCACCCCATCGACCATTCGAAGCCACTAAAACCTCGGTAGTCAGCCGTTTCGCAAAAACGTAGTCGTGAGTTCCCAATCTCCCCCCTTGTGGGGGAGATGTCCCGCAAGGGACAGAGGGGGGTATCGCACAGCAAAATCGGGACATCGATCAGACCAGCGCTTCAATCGCTTTGCGAACGATCGTCTCGTCCATCTCGTGCAGGCCGATCACCACGAGCCGGGTCGCGCGCGCTTCACCCGGCGTCCAGGCGCGATCGAAATAGGTGTCGATGCGACTGCCGACGGCCTGAAGCTGCAGGCGCATAGGCTTGCCGGGGACATCGACGAAGCCCTTGAGGCGCAGCACATCATGCTCCGCAATCACGCGCTTCAGCGCATCGACGAAGGCGGCCGGATCGGCAATCGGGCCGAGTTCGACGACGAAGCTGTCGAATTCGTCGTGGTCATGCGGCGTGCCGTCCTCATGCTCCAGTTCATGATGGGATTTGCGGTTGACGATATCGTCTTCCGTGCCAATGCCGAGGCCGAGCAGGACGGCAGCGGGCACGTCACCATTCTTCGCCTCGATGATTATCGGCTTGCGGGCGGTGCGCGAGGCGACCTCGGCGCGCACACGGCCGAGTCCGTCGACGTCGATCAGATCGGTCTTGTTGAGCACGATCAGATCGGCACAGGTCAGCTGATCTTCGAACAGTTCCTCGATCGGGCTTTCGTGGTCCAGCGAGTCGTCCTCGACGCGGGCAGCCTCGACAGCGTCGTGATCGTCGGCGAAGCGGCCGGCGGCAACGGCGGCGCTGTCAACGACAGTGATGACGCCGTCGACCGTGACATGGGTGCGAATGTCGGGCCAGTTGAAGGCGGCGACCAGCGGCTGCGGCAGCGCGAGGCCCGATGTTTCGATGACGATGTGATCCGGGCGCGCATCGCGCTCCAGCAGTTTCGTCATGGTGGGAATGAAATCATCGGCGACAGTGCAGCAGATGCAGCCGTTGGTGAGCTCGATGATGTCGTCTTCCGTGCAGTTCTCCGCGCCGCACCCCTTCAGAACGTCGCCATCGACGCCGAGATCGCCGAATTCGTTGATGATCAGCGCGATCTTCTTGCCGCCGGCATTCTGCAGGAGGTTGCGGATCATCGTCGTCTTGCCGGCTCCCAGGAAGCCGGTGATGACGGTGGCGGGAATCTTTTCCTGATTCATATGGATCAACCCTTCATTTTCAGCGGCAGGCCCGCTGCGATAAAATAAACTTCGGCACTCGCCGCCGCGACCATCTGGTGCAGACGGCCGGCATGGTCGCGAAATTCGCGCGCCATGCGATTTTCCGGCACGATTCCCAGGCCTACCTCATTGGAGACGAGAACGAGCCTTGATCGCGCAGTTGGCAGAAATGCAGTGAGAGCGGCAAATTCCGCCGCCATGTCACGCTCGGCCATCATCAGATTGGTTACCCAGAGCGTCAGGCAGTCGATAAGCACCGCCCGCCTCTCCGCGTCGATAGCCGCGAGCTGCCCGACGAGATCGATCGGCTCCTCATGCGTCTGCCATAGATCGCCGCGGTCGGCCCGATGCTTGGCGATGCGTTCGCGCATCTCGTCGTCCCACGCCTGCCCTGTCGCCACATAGTGACGTTCGAGACCGGTATCCGACACCAGAGATTCGGCAAACCTGGATTTGCCGGAACGCGCACCACCGAGGACGAAGATCGCTTGGGAAATCGAAGCCGACATGCGTTATGCCCACCCCCGTGCGGAAGCGAGGGTCGGCAGCACGTCGCTGGAACCGGGAAACGGGCGTCTACACGCCGAAAACTCGTCTTGCGCCATGACAACCTCCGTGCTGGCAGCGGAACTCGCGTCCCAAAACAGGCTCTGCGCCCGGCACGCATGGCAGGTCTCCTGGCTCGCGGATGAGGCGCCGCGACGGGGGCTGACCGAAGCCGGTCGCCCCCGATCGTGCGCCAGCGGATCTTTCTCGCCTTCCCGGCAATGCATCATGAAAAGGCGGACGATTCGTAGAATAAGAGGCGTCCAGCCCCGGTTGATCATGATGCCACACTAGTGGCTTTTTCGATTTGCGCCTGCCCCGCCCCGTTCGCCCCATGCGAACCATCGACGGAATCGGCTTCAAACCGAACGAAAGACCCTGACCGCTCTACAGTCGCGGGGTCGGCTGTGATGAGAACGCCCGGGTTGGGTCCGTCCCTTCACATTCCCTTTTCATCCCATGCGGCAGATCGCCGCCCGGGAACCATTCGTTATACGGGCAATGATTAGGCTTTCACCGACTTCAAGTCAATCAAGGGCATGGATGCGATGCCAAACGTCCCGATTGCGAAATTGACCTGACATTCCCGCAAAATCAGCGGCTTTTTTGCCGCATTTCTTTGATGTTAGAAGTCTATAGAGGGTAAGCCCTCACATTCGAAAAAACATATCGTTCGTTCCCAATGCTGCAGAAATTCCAACCGCGCCGCCTCGGCGTCTTCTCCGCCCTGTTCGATCTCGGTCGGTTCAGGGCATTGCTGCGCCGTGGCGAACTGGGACTTGTTTTCGCCGGCGCGCTGGTGGGAATAGCCTCCGGCTGTGCCGTAACGGCGATGAGCTTCATCTCCCGCAAACTTCACAGCCTCATCTACGGCATAACCGACTATGAGCGCCTGAGTTCGGCGGCGGTGGCGATTCCCGACAAATCGGTGTTGCTGATCGCGCCGATCGCGGGAGGCATTATCCTCGGTATCCTGCTCTATATATTATCGCGCACACGCAAGAAGCCGATGGTCGACCCGATCGAAGCCAATGCGCTGCACGGCGGTCGCATGTCGCTCACCGACAGTATCCTCGTCGCCGTGCAGAACCTGATCTCGAATGGATTCGGTGCCTCCGTTGGCCTCGAGGCAGGCTATACCCAGCTTGCCGCCGGCATCGCCTCGAAATTCGGCTACAAGATGCAGATGCGCCGCGCGGACCTGCGCATGCTCGTCGGCTGCGGCGCCGCCGGCGCGATTGCCGCCGCCTTCAATGCGCCGCTCACGGGCGCCTTCTACGCCTTCGAGCTGATCATCGGCACCTATTCGATCCTAACGCTGACGCCTGTCGTCGTCTCGGCATTGATATCGACGATGATCGCAAGGCTGCTGGCCGGTGACGACTTTGCCATCGATATCGGCCATATCGGATCGATCGCCCCCGCCGATTATCTGCCGGCAGTTCTGCTCGGCGCCTTCTGCGCCGGCGTCGGCGTCCTGATCATGCAGGGCGTCGCCTGGACCGAGGAGCTCGCACGCAAGAGTTCGATCGCGCCGCCCTTCCGCCCGGCGCTCGGCGGCCTTGTCGTCGGGAGCCTGGCGCTGATCTCCCCGCAGGTTTTGTCAGCGGGACACGGCGCCCTGCATCTCAACCTGTCGACGGACGTGACGTTCGGGGCCCTGGTGGGGCTGTTCCTCCTCAAATCGCTGGCCTCTGCTGTCTCGATCGGCTCAGGCTTCAGAGGTGGTCTATTCTTCGCATCTCTGTTCATGGGTGCGCTTCTCGGCAAAATCTTCGCCTATTGCGCCCCCTATTTCGATCACAATGCGCTGACGCCAGCCGTCTATGCCGTGGTCGGCATGAGTTCGCTGGCCGTCGCGATCATCGGCGGGCCGCTGACGATGACGTTTCTGGCGCTGGAAATTTCCGGCGACTTCCCGATTACCGCCCTCGTGCTGGCCGCCGTCATCACATCCTCGCTCGTGGTCCGCACCACCTTCGGCTATTCCTTCGCCACCTGGCGCTTCCATCTGCGCGGCGAAAGCATACGCAGCGCCCATGACGTCGGCTGGATCCGCAATCTCACGGTTGCCCGCATGATGCGCCCCGACGTGCATACAGCCAGCATTGACATGAGCATCGAGGAATTCCGCAAGAATTTCCCGATCGGCTCGGCCCAGCGCGTCATCCTGGTCGACAAGAACGACAAATATGCAGGAATGGTCCTCGTGCCCGACGTCTATGCGAGCCCGGTCGAAAAGGATGACGAGGAACACGGGCTTTCCGATTTCATCCAGCTGCGCAATGAATTCCTGCAGCCGCAGATGAACGCCAAGCAAGCGGCCGCCATGTTCGAGCAGACCAAGAGTGAAGCGCTCGTCGTCGTCAACGATCTGATCGAACGCAAGGTAATCGGCCTGCTGACAGAAAGCTATACGCTGCGCCGCTACAGCGAGGAGCTCGACCGCCGCCGCCGGGAAGTCTCGGGCGAACTCTGAAGCAGATCACCGACCTGAGTTTTATCGAACCAGGCTGTCGAGCCAGGCAGGGTCGAGCACGCTCTCCAATTCCCCGGCAACGTCGTCCAGCGCCGCATCGACGCTTGCTCGATAATCCGTGCGCTCACCGGCAAGGCCAAAGCTCGCGAGCAGCTTTGCTCGATAGGCATCGCTGCTAAAGAGCCCATGTAGATAGGTGCCCATGATGCGCCCGTCCGGCGATATGGCTCCATCGGGCCGGCCGTCAATGACAGTCGAGGGTCGTTCACAGTCCGCCCCACGCGTTACCCCGAGATGGATTTCATAGCCCGACAACGGCACGTCATATTCCCTGGAGACGGCCTTGCTGTTGCGCACCGTCTTTTCCGGCGCCATTTCCGTCTCGATATCCAGCAGGCCCAATCCAGGCGTCTCGGTAACCGATCCCTCGATGCCGAGCGGATCGTAAACGGTATGGCCGAGCATCTGATAGCCGCCGCAAATGCCGATGACGCGGCCGCCGCGACGCACATGTGCGGCAATGTCGCGGTCCCATCCCTGCTCGCGCAGATCGAGCAAGTCACCGATCGTGGACTTTGAACCCGGCAGAACCACAAGCCCCGCATCGGTAGGCAGATGCTCACCCGCCCGGACAAAGACGAGATCGACATCGGGCTCGGCCCGCAACGGATCGAGATCGTCGAAATTGGCAATGCGCGACAGCACGGGCACGGCGACCTTCAACGCGCCGGAGGAGCCGCGCGCCAGCCGCTCCAATACGACGGAATCCTCGGCCGGCAGGCGCGCGGCCGCTTTGAGCCATGGCACGACGCCATGGCATTGCCAGCCCGTGAAGCCGCCGATCGCCTCGATGCCCTCTCCGAACAGGGAGACGTCGCCGCGAAACTTATTGATGATGTAGCCGCGGATCATCCGGCGATCTTCTTCCGGCAGAATATGGTAGGTGCCGACCAGCGATGCGATCACGCCGCCGCGGTCGATGTCCCCTACGAGTACGACAGGAACGTTTGTCCGCGTCGCAAAGCCCATATTGGCGATATCGCCCCGTCGCAGATTGATCTCGGCGGGAGAACCGGCCCCCTCGACGATGACGAGATCGGTTCCGGCACGCATCGCGGCAAAACTTTCAAGCACCGCGCCAAGCAGCTGCGGCTTCAGCGCCTGATAATCCCGCCCCTTGGCATTCCCCCAGACCTTGCCCTGCACGATAATCTGGCTGCCCGTCTCCGATTGCGGCTTTAACAGCACCGGATTCATGTGAACGGATGACGGCACGCGCGCCGCCAGCGATTGCAGCCATTGAGCCCGGCCTATCTCGCCGCCATCCTCGGCAACGGCGGCATTGTTGGACATATTCTGCGGCTTGAACGGACGGACCCTCACGCCCCTGTTGGCGAACAGCCGGCACAACCCCGCGACCAATACCGTTTTTCCGACATCGGAGCCGGTTCCCTGCAGCATGATCGCCTTTGTCATTCCCCACCACCTCGATATGCTGCAGCCACTGGAAACGCGGAGTTTCGCCTTGATTTTGCCACTATGCTCAACGGCTGGAAGCAGCAGTCCAGATACAAAAATGCATCACTTCGAAATATGCTCTGTTTGCGACATTGGATGACGATTTCATCCGTTGTGAGTTACGCTGGAGAGGATTATCTCCGTCGCGAAAACAAACAACGAAATGGGCCGCCCCGGCTCGGAGGATACCCCAATGCTCTTCATCTTCAACAGACAGAATTCCATCCAGATCGCGTGGAATGGCAAGCTTCCAACCCACCGCCCGGAGAACCGCCTGCAGCAGCTCGACACCCGCTTCGGGACCGTCGGCTTCATCCGCACCTATAACGTCGGCTGATCTCCGGTCAAGCCACGGGCCTGCGCACATCAAGCCGCCATGCGACCGCATCGGCGGCTTTAATTTTGACTTGAAACGTGAGATCGCATCGCCAGGTGCCCCGAAACGGTACGGCTGAAACGCGAAAACCGCGCGATCCGGAGATCAACGCGGCTTGCCAAAAAACGCCGGCTTCCCTGCACATACACCGCAAGGTTCGCTTTCTCCGGGACGCGATACCTGATCCGAAGAAGCAGCGGTGTGTCCCCCGCCACGTCTCGATTGATAACCCGACATCGTTACCGTAGGGTTATTAAGTGCTTAAATTAGAGTGAATCTGAAATTTTTTCGAAAATTCTCTTCTTTGCATTGAGAAATCGCAAAGGCCGCAAATTGAACATAAAACGTCTTTCAGGGACGCGATATTTGAGCCCCATTTAACTCCGCACCCAAGGAAGCGCTTCATCGAAGCCTCACATTGCCTGTTTTGCAGCCATGAATAGCAGAAAACAGGCTAATTCAGATGCTTATATCAGCTTCTCCAAGAGACGCGATAACTCCGAATGGCCGGCAGGCTGTTGATTTATTCATTCAAATCCTTAGGCTGCCTTCTGTCGATGCAAGAAACATCCGGCCGCGACAAAGTTCCGCGGTCGCAAAAAGACCAGATGCACGACGGCAGCAAGGGGACCGTGCTCGCATCGTCAGCGGTGTAGGAACGGTTGCGGTAGGACCACGCTGACAGGGGATCGACAGAAATCGAAAGCGTTTGGGGTCGATTTCCGCCACGCAACGAAAAATTGGGAGACAATACCAAATGAAGAAGCTACTCGCTTCCGCCATCCTGGCATTCGGCGCCTATGCTTTGGCTGGCTCGGCGCAGGCTGCAGAATGCGGCAATGTATCGATCGCCGAAATGAACTGGGCATCCGCCGGCGTCGCAGCCCAGGTCGACAAGATCATTCTGCAAAACGGCTACGGCTGCAACGTGACGCTGGTGACCGGCGATACGCAGCCGACATTCACCTCAATGAACGAAAAGGGTGAGCCGGACGTCGCTCCGGAACTCTGGGTCAACGCCGTGCGCACTGCACTCGACAAGGCCGTATCCGAAGGCAGCCTGATCGAAGCAGCACCGCTCCTGAGCGATGGCGGTGTCGAAGGCTGGTGGATTCCGAAATTCGTCGCCGACGCCCACCCCGATATCAAGACCGTCCAGGACGCGCTGAAGCATCCGGAGCTCTTCCCTGCGCCGGAAGATGCTTCCAAGGCTGCGATCTACAATTGCCCGTCGGGCTGGAACTGCCAGATCTCCACAGCCAATCTCTACAAGGCGCTCGGTGCCGAAAAGCTCGGCTTCACGCTGGTCGATACCGGCTCCGCCGCGGGCCTCGACGGTTCGATCGCCAACGCTTTCGAAAAGAAGACCGGCTGGCTCGGCTACTATTGGGCTCCAACGGCCATCCTCGGCAAGTACGAGATGGTTCGCCTGAGCTTCAATGTGCCACACGACAAGAAGGAATGGGATGCCTGCACGTCGCAGCAGGATTGCGCCAACCCGAAGGTGAACTCCTATCCGGTTTCGGACGTCTATACCGTCGTAACCAAGTCCTTTGCCGAGAAGGCGGGCGTCGCCATGGATTACATGAAGACCCGCAAGTGGGATAACGGCACCGTCGGCAAGGTTCTCGCCTGGATGACCGACAATCAGGGTACCAACGAGGATGGCGCCAAGTACTTCCTCAAGACCTATCCGGACATGTGGACCAAGTGGGTCGCCCCGGAAGTCGCCACCAAGGTGAAGGCTTCGCTCTAATCGTGTCGTGGAATCGGCGGCTGGCCAGCGCCTGCCGCCGATTTCGTATTCGCCGGAATCGACAGCGGCGGCTCTCATTGCTGACGGGATGACACGCCGCAAGGTCGCAACGAGTGCAGATCAGAGAAGGCAAATACTGTAAGAATTGAAGGGCAGCCTGAAGAACCGGTCGCAGCGCTGCAATGCCATCTGCGCGTGAAAGCCACACGCCGGACCAGGACAGAACCGGACCAAGAAGGGGAAATACATGGCTATCCAGTGTACGATCCTGCCGAGTGTGCTCTGCAACTTTCCGGCAATAGATGAATCGCTCATACGTCTTGCGCGCAAGAATATCGATGACGGGTTTCGCGCATCCGTGCGCGCCTACGGCAACATCATCGATGCCGTCGTGCAGCCTCTGCAGTGGTTTCTGAATTATCTGGAATGGGCTTTTACCAATACGCCCTGGTTCATCGTGCTCGTCGTCATGATGCTCGTCGTCTATGCCGCAAGCCGTAACCTGAAGATCGTTTTAGGCACGGCGATCTCGATGATCCTCATCGGCGTCTTCGGCCTTTGGACCGACACGATGGTAACGCTTGCCATGGTGACGGTCTGTACGCTCATCGCCATCGTCATCGGCCTGCCGATCGGCATTCTGATGGCGCGCTCCGACCGGCTGCAGTCGATCGTCAATCCGACCCTCGACGTGATGCAGACCATGCCGAGCTTCGTTTATCTGATCCCCGTCGTCGTCATCTTCGGCATCGGCAAAGTCCCGGGTCTTATCGCCGTTGTCATCTATGCCGTCCCGCCGATGATCCGCCTGACCAATCTCGGCATCCGGCTCGTGGACAAGGAAGTTCTGGAAGCCGCCGACGCCTTCGGGTCGTCGCATCGCCAGAAACTGTTCAACGTGCAGATCCCACTGGCGCTGCCAACCATCATGGCAGGCATCAACCAGACCATCATGATGTCGCTCGCCATGGTCGTCGTCGCCTCCATGGTTGGGGTCGGGGGGCTTGGCAAGAACACGCTGCAGGCGATCAACAATCAGTTCTTCACTGTCGGGTTCCTCAACGGTTTCGCCCTGGTTGCCATCGCCATCATTTTCGACCGCACGAGCCAGGCCTATGGCAGACGGCTCCAGAAGCACTCGGAGGTCATTCATGGCTAGTCACGCGATACAGATAAAAAGCCTCTACAAGATCTTCGGCCCGCGCGGACGCGACTATGTCGACCAGGTCAAGAACGGCTTGGGCAAGGCAGAGCTCAACGAGACGCATGGCCATGTGCTCGGCCTGCAGGATATCAGCATCGACATGCCGGCCGGTGCCATCACCGTCGTCATGGGCCTTTCCGGCTCGGGCAAGTCGACGCTGATCCGTCATATCAACCGGCTGATCGAGCCGACCGTCGGCGAAGTGCTCTATGACGGCGTCGACGTCTGCAAGATGAACGAAAATGACCTGCGCGAATTCCGCCGCCACAAGACGGCGATGGTGTTCCAGAAATTCGCGCTGCTGCCACATCGCACGGTGATCGAGAACACGATCTACGGCCTGGATATCCAAGGTGTGCCGCGTTCTGAAAGCGAGAAGAAGGGCCAATACTGGATCGAGCGCGTCGGCCTCAAGGGCTTCGAGAGGCACTATCCGAACCAGCTTTCCGGCGGCATGCAGCAGCGTGTCGGGCTTGCCAGGGCATTGACGAACGATGCCGATATCCTGCTGATGGACGAAGCCTATTCGGCCCTCGATCCGTTGATCCGCGTGGATATGCAAACTGTTCTGCTCGATCTTCAGAAGGAATTGAAGAAAACCGTCGTCTTCATCACCCATGATCTCGACGAGGCGCTGCGCCTTGGCGACAAGATCGCGATCCTGCGCGACGGCAAGGTCGTGCAGCAGGGAACCGGTCAGCAAATCGTGCTGCAGCCGGCGGACGACTACATTACCGCCTTCGTCAAGGAAGTGAACCGCGGTCGCGTCATACAGGCCCAGACGATCATGAAGCCGCTTGGGGGCGAGTCCGTCACCACACGCGTGCCCGGCGATATGACCCTGGAACTCGCCGCCAAACAGATAACCGAAGCCGGCCAGACCGGAGCGCTCGTCACCGACGCCGGCGGAAAACCTGTCGGCATCATAGATCTGCAAAGCATCATCGCCGCCATGGTCACGCCCAAGACCCATGAGGCGGCCGAGATGGCGGCGGCCTGAACCAAAGCGCTGCAACGAAAGCGCCCTTCATGGGGCGCTTTTTTCTTGTCTGGTCGGCACATCGAGACAAGCGGACCATCTAGTCATTGTGTTCACATAAAGAAATGTTTATATCTGCATTTGATATCCAGATATTCGACGCATCCGAGGACAAACCATGACCGTCGCCATCAATCCCTTGACCGATCTTCTTGCTGAAAAGGGCGTGCTGCTTGCCGACGGCGCCACGGGCACCAATCTTTTTGCCATGGGCCTCGAGGCCGGCGAAGCCCCCGAACTCTGGAACGAACAGCATCCGGAGCGCATCACGAAGCTGCATCAGGATTTCGTCGATGCGGGCGCCGACATCATCCTGACCAACACCTTCGGCGGCACCCGCCATCGTCTCAAGCTGCACCATGCGCAGGATCGCGTCCACAGCCTCAACAAGACGGCGGCCGAGATCGCTCGTGCGGTTGCCGACAAGGCCGGCCGCAAGGTCATCGTCGGCGGTTCGGTGGGACCGACAGGAGAGCTGCTGATGCCGCTCGGCGCGTTGACCTATGAAGACGCCGTCGCGGCCTTCGTCGAGCAGATCGAAGGCCTCCAAGCCGGAGGCGCCGATGTCGCATGGATCGAAACCATGTCCTCGCCGGAAGAGATCCGCGCCGCAGCCGAAGCTGCCGCCAAGGTCGGCCTGCCCTATACCTATACCGGCTCGTTCGACACGGCCGGCAAGACCATGATGGGTCTGCATCCGAAGGATATTCACGCCGTCGCCACCGACATCGGCGAAGGCCCGCTCGCCGTCGGCGCCAATTGCGGCGTCGGCGCCTCGGATATCCTGTCAAGCCTTCTCGACATGACGGAAGCGGATGCCTCCGCGATCGTCATCGTCAAGGGCAATTGCGGTATTCCGGAATATCGCGGCGCCGAGATCCATTATTCCGGCACGCCGCCGCTGATGGCCGACTATGCACGCCTTGCCCGCGATGCCGGCGCCAGGATCATCGGCGGCTGCTGCGGCACCTCCTGCGGGCATCTCGCCGCCATGCGGCAAGCGCTGGACAGCTACGTACCCGGCCCTCGCCCGACGTTGGAAACGATCATCGAAAAGATCGGCCCCTTGCGCAACAAGACCGCCAGCGAAAGCGGCGCGGCCCCGGCTCGCGAACGCCGCCGGCGCGTTTAAAGAGCACATCGTTGCGCTGGGCTTTCAAGCCTGGCGCAAGCAACCTGTCGGGTAAGTGTCACCGGCCGAACGGATCAAGGCCGAAAAACCGCTTGTGCGGAGTGACACAAAGCGGGTTGCTTCCCATGACCTTCCTTGCTCGCAGTACTGTTGACGTTCATGCCTCCGCCGACGGCAGAATCTCTGTTCGCCCCGTCGCGGGCGCGAGCTCGGCTGCTCTCGGGGCATCGGTACCGCCCATAGGCTATCTCTCATCCAGTCAGCCTCGCCGTTCGCGTTTCGCTTTCGCCGCAAGCAAGTCGGATCGGAAATGCCGATGCGATCCTACGATCCGGGTTAATTCGCCCTCCGCCAATTGCCGACGAACACCGCAAACGATCACAGAAACGAGGGGCAAGCCTTGAATGACGTCCTGTTGCAGATGAGCTAGAGCGTTCCCCATGCGACGGCCTGCGTTGTCTTCCGCCCCGTTGGCGGGGTAGTGCAGTGGTAATGTCACCTCAATCCGATCGACGACAGTTTCGGACAAGTGTGGAGTGGCAAATTGGCCTTTGGAGGCTCTGATCCGGCACCGGCGAGCAAAGGATGTCGGGCGATCGGGCCTAATCCCATGGAGGATCGATAAGGCATGCTCAATTTTTCAGATGTGCGCGAGCAATCGGGTGGCTGGGAGATTCTCAACTTTCCGCGCATACCCGACAGCCGTGGGAATTTGACCTTTCTCGAAGGTAATCGCCACGCGCCGTTCGACATCAAGCGTGTCTATTACCTTTACGACGTTCCGGGCGGCGCCCATCGCGGCGGACATGCCCATAAACAGCTCCGTCAACTGATCATTGCCATATCCGGCAGCTTCGACGTCGTTCTGGATAACGGCTTCGAAAAGAAGCGGTTCTCGCTCAATCGCTCCTATTACGGCCTCTATGTTCCGGTGATGACATGGCGTGAGCTGGATAATTTCTCGTCAGGCTCCGTCTGCCTCGTTCTCGCCTCGGAACACTATGACGAGGCCGACTACTATCGCGATTATGAAGAGTTCGTGCAGGTGGTTAGGGGCGCATAATGAATACGGTTCCCTTTTTCGACCTGTCCGCGACACAGACGGACATTCAGACCGCGCTCGATGATGCTGCCAAGCGCGTCGTTTCCAGCGGCTGGTTCATCCTCGGCAAGGAACTGGAAGCTTTCGAGAACGAGTTTGCCTCCTATATCGGCACAAGGCATGCGATCGGCGTCGGCAACGGCCTCGATGCCCTGACGCTCACGCTGCGTGCCTGGAAGGAACAAGGGAAATTGAAGGATGGCGATGGCGTCATCGTACCGGCCAACACCTACATAGCGAGCGTGCTGGCGATCACGGAGAACAATCTTCGCCCTGTTCTCGTCGAACCCGATGAAGCCACTTACAATCTGTCTGCAGAAGGTATCGAAGCCGGCGTACTGCAAAATGCAAAGGCGGCGATGGCAGTCCATCTCTATGGTCAAGCCGCCGATATGCCCGCTATCGCGGCCTCTTGCCGGAAGCATGGACTTCTGCTCATTGAAGACAGCGCGCAGGCGCATGGCGCGGCGATCGGCGCCCGAAAGGTCGGAACCTTCGGCCATGCCGCGGGCTTCAGCTTTTATCCGACGAAGAATCTCGGCGCACTCGGCGACGGCGGTGCGATCACCACCGATGACGACGAACTCGCGGCTCTGCTGAAGGCGATACGCAATTACGGGTCGGAGCGAAAATACCATAACAGTCATCAAGGCCCGAACAGCCGCCTCGACGAGATACAGGCAGCGTTCCTGCGGGCGAAGCTGCCGCACCTAGACGAACAGAACGCACGCCGGCGCAAGATCGCCGAGCGCTATTGCAGAGATATCGTCAATCAGCATCTGCAGCTGCCCGTCGTTTCGGGCGATCCGGCAAGTCACGTCTGGCACCTCTTTGTGGTTCGCTGCAAGCAAAGGGATGCGTTGGCCGCTCACCTTGCCGAGCAGGACATTCAGACCGCGGTGCATTACCCGATACCGATCCATAAGCAGACCTGTTACCGGCATGTGATGAGCGATGTCAGCCTGCCGCTGACGGAGGCCATCCATCGCGACGTTCTCTCCCTGCCCATGAGTCCGGCGATGAATGCCGAGCAGGTCGAACGCGTCATCAATGCCGTCAACGCCTTCGCCGTATAACCAGCGAAGGGACCGGAAGGGAACCGGGTTCAATGGTTCCTGACGGCCGCCGCTTGCGAAAGCTTCCCGAACAAAAGGAAACGCCATGTTCATCAACATCAATAGTCTTGAGCAGGAGTTGAAGACGATGTTTGAGAGCAACGAGATCGAAAGCTTTCTGGCGATGCTGACGCAGATGTTCTTCGAGATGTTGAGCGATCCGCGGTTCAGGGGCCAGGCCCTTTTCGAGCCGATTTCCGATGGCTATCTGCAAAAACTGGCGCTATCGCTCTGCGACTATAATCTGGAAGGGCGCCACAAGAACGCCGTTCTGCACGTTGCAACGGAAGTATACGATACCGGCGGCCACACGCGCGTGCTGGAAGACATCGTCGCCAATTTGCCCGACAAGCGTCATGTCCTCGTCTTGACGGGCGGAGCCGCGGGGCGGCCGCCCCAACTCTCCAAACTCCTGCAGGAGCGCTTCGCGACCCTCGGCCTGTCGGTCATCTATTTGCATCGCCAAGCGCTCTTCGACCGGGTCAAAGAGCTGGTCGCGCTCATTCGCAATCTGGCGCCGCATACGATTTTCCTGAACGCCCATCATTTCGATAGCGTCGCCTACGGCGCAGTTTGCGGTTACAGCGCACCCCGAGTCCATTTCCTGCATCATGCGGATCACCAGCCGAGCCTTGGCGCCACCCGAACCGACTACGAGCATTTTGATCTGACGCCGGAATGCCACGGCGCTTGTCGCAAACATCTGAAGTTCGGTCCGAAAATGCTGCATATGAGCGCCGCCGATCATGGCATGGTCTGCGACGGGCCGACCGACGAAGCGACATCCCTGGTCTGCGTAACTTCTGGAAGCGCCCAAAAATTCCATGGCGAAGTCGGTTTCGGCTATCCGCAATTGGCCTCGGCCCTTCTCAAAGCCGGCGTCGACCGATTGCATCACATCGGCCCGTTCCCGGATGTGCTGCAGCAGCAGGTCCGCAATCAGCTAGCGATCGATGGCTCAGATCCCGGCAGGATTGTCTTCGAGGGTCCGGTTCCCTCACTTGTCACGCGTCTGAAGGAGATCGCGCCCGACTTCTATCTGGAATCTCATCCGGTCGGCGGCGGAAAAGCAAGAGTCGAAGCTCTTGCCCTCGGGCTGCCTATTCTCAGGGCGGAGCCGCCCGAGAAACTTCCGCTTTTTCGCTGGGTTGATGGCGAACTCGGCTCGGCGGCAATCATCTCGCACCTCGGCGACGTCCCGGCTGCCGTCGACAAAATCAGGACGACGGGCAAGGCCATGGGCGCGTCCAACAGAGAATTCTATCAGCAATTCCATGCGCCCGATGTCTTCCGGCAGAAACTGCTGAACATGACCGAACCGGTCCCGGCTGGTCTCTGATCCCGGGCAGCATTCCCCGAATGCTTGCTTTCGACAAAAGCCTCAAACGCCGAGTAGCGCCGCAAATGACGAATTTTGACTGGTTCGATAAACTGCAGTTGAAGACCATACAGCTGGTCCCCGCCCGGAGCGAGCATGCGGATTACATTTATTCGCTGCGCATCGATCCTCTCTACAATACCCATCTCTCCCCGCCTCCCGCCTCCGCCGAAGCGCAGCGCGCATGGATCGAGCGATATGTCCAACGCGAGCAGCAAGGCGAGGAGTTCTATTTTGTTATCGAGCGATTGGACAAAGTCGCATGCGGTACCGTGCGCCTCTATGATTTCCGCGGGCCCTCCTTCTGTTGGGGAAGCTGGATCTTGGATCACAATAAATCCCGCTATGCGGCGATTGAATCGGCCCTGTTGGTCTACCGCATCGGTTTTGAACACCTTGGCTTTGACGAAAGCCATTTTGACGTGAGACGGGAAAACAGGAAGGTCATCAGCTTTCACAAAAAGATGGGCGCCATCACCACTGAGATCGATGACGACAACGAATATATGCGCCTTCCCAAGGAAGTATTTTACGAAAAGCAAAGAGACATCATCGATTTTCTTGGCAGAAGCGCAGATTAAGCGCAGCGGGATGTCTGCCGCCCACCGTCGAGCAAGCTGCCTCGCATCGATGATGTCCTGGGCACGATTGACGGCTGTTCGACCGCGATCATAGACACGATGCTTGTAGCCGGTGAATGCAGTGAAGCTGTTGAGATGGGCCCAGACCAGTTCGTTCGGCTTATGAAAGAGATGCGTGCCGTAGCGGTGAACCTCGATACCGGTCTCTGTCGAACTCGCTATAGGCGTTGCCGCCGATATGGCTTCGCCGATCGATCAGAAGCACGTTCTTCTGCAAGCTCGTTGGCCACCCGCTCCGCGATCGTCGCGCCATAAAAGCCGGCGCCAACCACAAGCAAGTCAAACATCGGCGAAATTGATCATGATCGCAAGACCAACCTTCTTGCCGCCAACTTTCGATCAGACCTGCCCGAATACACTGAAGACCTCCAGTTCGAACTTTGTCTCTTCGACGGCAATAGAGCGCCGGTAGACGCCGAAATCCTCGAACCTCTCCGGGAAATTCTGGATCACGTCACCGATCGCCCTTGAAATCTCGTGCATTCTTTGGAGATGGTTGCCGAACTTGTATTTGGCCGGAATGGGCAAATCCTCGAAATTGTTGGCC
The DNA here is from genome assembly GCF_003287875.1 of Martinezella tropici. Taxonomy (GTDB): domain Bacteria; phylum Pseudomonadota; class Alphaproteobacteria; order Rhizobiales; family Rhizobiaceae; genus Rhizobium; species Rhizobium tropici_C. Next base: position 117,729 of record NZ_QMKK01000048.1, on the reverse strand, counting down.
GAACCGTTCCGACCGGTGATCACGCAGCATCCGAGGAGCGCCGCTTCACGCGGCATGCGATCCTTGCCGGCATGCGGACCGAAGTCGACATAGAGCTTCGCCTGCGCCATGTTTTGGTGGACTTCCGTCGGCGACATGTTGCTCAGGATCTTGAATTCATATTGCGGAGACATGATCGCCAGTTGGCGCTCGAAAGCCTCGGCCTTGTCGTTGAACAGAACCAGATCGCGCCGCTGCTGAAGCGGCTGTGGCGCCACGTTGTTTGCCAGTGTCGTAAAATCCGAGATCCGCAAGACATCGCTGAAGCCCAAAACACTGAGCTGTGCCGTGGCATAAGCGGATTGCGACAACATCTTGCAGTCGTTCGCCAGAAGGAACTGCACGCCGCCCAACGGCATCAGATGTCCCATGCCGTAATCGAAACTCAACCACCAAAAGGCCTTAACCGCCTTCTTGAAGAGCGGAATCAGATGCGGCCATATCTCCGGAAATACCACGATCGCGTCTTCGTTGTCGATGATATAGTCCGAGCTTTCGGTCGCGTAGGCCCGATATTGCGGATGGATGGCATTCTCGTATTCCCGAAATACCATCGCTGTTTCCCCCTTAGGGGACGGCATCAGCGAGTGATCGGAACCGTTGGTATAGACCATTCTGGCGTTGCGCCCGATTTTGGTCAGCCTCGCGCAGAGCTGGTGAAGGGCTTCCGGGCCGCCCGTCATATGATTGGGTGGGCAGAGGATGTAGATCGTTTCATTTCCAGTCATAGTCGCAGTCCGCCTTCACATGTCGTTTGCCGATTCACCCGCCACAGGCGCCCGGTTCGCCGCCAAAATGCTCTAAAAAAACCTAGCCGCCCCTCGTCATCAAAGCGGAAAGGATGGCCGCCTGCTGGCGCTCGCACATGAGGCCGAAGCCGCGGCCCCCGATTGCCGACCGTCTCTCGTCGTCGCGAACGAGTTCGATGCAGGTTTCGACAAGCCGATCATAGTTGCAAAACGCCATTCCCTTGGCAAAAGCGGCCACTTCCGGGTCATGGATATTGCCCTCGCTGACGACACAGGCGCCATTGGCAAGCAGGAAGGAAACGCGGCAAATCTCGAAGATCGCGGCGTCGAAATGATGCACGTTGAGGACGATTTTGGAGCGCCCGATGAAGGCGTCGCGCTCGGTGCCGTAGACACCGAACAGGTGAACGAGGTTCAGCCCGCTTGCTTGCAGCGCCACAAGCACATTCTTGCGGCGTTCGTTGATCGAGCCGTAAAAGAGAACGTCGATATCCTTCACCGGCGCTTGCGGCACACGCGTCAGGTGCCTGTTGTATCCTACATCGAGAATTTCAGCGGGAACGCCGAACCTGGCCAGTCCCTGGCGATTGCGCTCGCTGTAATCGAGCACGGCGAATTTCTTGAGCAATCCGAGATAGCGATGATTGATCCAACTGCTTTCAGCCGAGACCTGCTCCATATTCACGATGATGCTCTCGGGCGGCAGCCATTGCGCTGCGACCGACGGCAGCAAATTTGCGCCGTAAACGATCGGCACCCGTCCGTTCCACTCTCGCGGATCGGTAACCAGAGGCGCGCTGCCGCCGAGTTCGGCAAAGGCGTAGTGGAGACCAAGGGCAACATCCTCGAAAGCGCGGCTGTGCACGTAGCCCTCTGGGCTGACGATCCAAATGCAGTGCCGATCCTTGTGATGCTCCCAACCGAAAGGAAAGGCTGGCAGGGCGTGTTCCGCGCCATGCGATGCGACAGTCTGCTTCTCCGCTTGCGCGTACATGTTGATCCTTCTCGAAGACTCGCTGGAACCCCTCGCTTGGAAACTGCGCGATGGGCCTTGCTCAAACCTTGCGAGGCCGAGAGCCGATGGAGAGCTTCGGGAAGGCATTCTTGCCTGTGTATGGAAGCTGCCCTAGCCTGGCAGCATTTGTGTTACCGCAATGATCGGACCGAGCGGAAACAGGCTGTCGCGCCTTTGCCATTCCGGTATGTCGATGCTGGAAATGCTGCCGTCGAGAAACAGCGCATTCGGACATTGCAGATCATCGCGGAACAGCGTCGCAAAATCGTGGAAGCGCACCGGGCCGTCGGAAATCGCAAACACGACGAGCCCATCGGCGGTGACGCCGACGCCGTTTCTCGTCTTGAGACTGGTGCTATCGGCCAGAAATGACGGATGAAGCTTGCCGTCGATGACGAGCATCGGGCCGGACTGAGTCGCATAGAACGGCTTTGTACCGGAAGCAGCGAAGGTCTTGCTTTCCACGACCCCGGCCTTGCCTCTATCGACATAGAAAACCCCGTTCGGCAAGAGATGGAAATTGCCCCAGCCCCTATTGGTGTTGATCGCCTTTACCTCGCGCCCGTTTTCGATGAAGAGACCAACAGGAGATTGATCATCGAGATACATGCCGCCATTCATGGCAAAGCGCACATAGACGCGATCCTGGCGCAGATCTATCTCCAGTGCCCGGAACGAGCCGTAAGGCTTGCCGTTGTGATCATTTTGGAAAATCTGGATGTCGTAACGGGCGGGATCGAAGGTGCAAACCGTGTAGCTGTCGCCGAGATGCTCAACCTTCCGGCAATCTTCGCCAGCCGAGGCGGTGGCGGCGAAGGCAAGAACGGCAAGGATGAGCATCAAACGAATCAAGCGCATAGCTCCGCACCAATAGCACAGGCCCTGGAATGCACCGCAATGCGGCGAAACGAGGAACCCGCGAGGCTAAAGCTGAAGTGCCGCCATATGGAATGCAAGCTGTTCGGCGGGATATCGATAGGTTGCACCGACAGGGCAGATGTTGCGTGCGAGGCAGCCGCCGACCATGCAGCCGGCCTGCCCCTCCTGCGTGCGCAAATGCGAGCGACAGGCCTGAACATCGAAACCGGTCGTGGTAATGGCCTCGACGGGACAGGCGGTGAGGCAAGGCTTCTCCACGCATGACGCGCATGGATGCGGAGAAGACGCTGTCGTCCGAGCCGCCTTTAAATCCTCGGCAAATCCCAGGGCACCACGATATCCATGCCATAGGCCGTATTCCGGATGGATCAATATGCCGAGCGGCGACGGCTGCAATCCCTCGGCCTGCATCGCCCAGCGCTGGAACGGCTGCCACGGGGGATCCGAAGGAAAATAAGCCGTGGCCCCCAATGTCTTTGCGACCGGACGGATGATCTCTTTCGACCAATCGTCGAGAGGATCGATGCGTGTCCCGTTGCCGGGCATATCTCGCCAAGCCGAAAATGCCGGCCAGATCGAGCCGCCGATATTGCCCAGCAGCGCGACGCTGCGCACGGGCGTGCCATTGGTCAGCAACGGTCCTTCGCCTTCATTGAAGGACACAACGCCTCGAACGAAAACTCCGTGGACGCCGAGCGCCGCACGGAGCTGTTCGAGTATGACAGGGCCGCGGCTCACCGTGGCCCCTTATATTGATAGTGCGGCCGCCAGACTTCCTTCTGGATCAGGTCGGCAACGCGTATGGCACCGCCTTGCTCCCTGGCGGCCTCGGGCTCTCTTCAGGTGAAGGCGTCCGGCATGGAATCCTTGCGCTTCTGGATATAGGCCAGAAGAGCCTCGTCGATGGCCGGATCGAGCGGCGGCGCTTCGTAATGATCGAGCCAGGAGCGGCAAAGTGCGTTGGCGCGCTGCTCGATGCGCTTCTGGCCTTCAATCTCCCACTGCTCGAAGGAGTTGTTGTCGGCGAGCGGCGAGCGATAGAAGGCGGACTGGAAATTCGCCTGCGTGTGGCCGCAGCCCAGATAATGGCTTCCCGGGCCGACTTCGCGGATGGCATCCAGTGCCTGGCCATTGTCGGAGAGATCGATACCTTCAGCCATCTTCTGCATCATGCCGAGCTGGTCCTGGTCGATCATGAACTTCTCATAGGAGGAGACGAGCCCCCCTTCGAGCCAGCCGGCCGCATGAAGCACGAAATTCGTGCCCGCCAGCAGCGTCATGTTCAAAGTATTGGCGGATTCATGCGCGGCCTGTGCATCCGGCACCTTCGACGCGCAGAGCGAACCGCCGGTACGGAACGGCAGGCCGAGACGGCGGGCAAGCTGCGCTGCACCGTAAGAAACAAGCGACGGCTCCGGCGTGCCGAAGGTCGGCGCGCCCGACTGCATCGAGATGGATGCGGCGAAGGTGCCGAACAGAACCGGCGAGCCCTTGCGGATCAGCTGCGTGAAGGAAGCTCCGGCCAGCACTTCGGCCAGAATCTGCGTCAGCGTGCCCGCGACCGTCACCGGGCTCATCGCGCCCGAGAGAATGAAGGGCGAAACGACCGAAGCCTGATTGTGCCGCGCATAGACCTTCAAGGCGCCAAGCATGGTCTCGTCGAACACCATCGGCGAATTGGCGTTGATGAGGTTCAGGGTTACGCAATTATTCTCGACGAAATCGTCGCCGAACACGATCTTTGCCATAGCGATGGTGTCTTCGGCACGCTCCGGTGCCGTGACCGAGCCCATGAACGGCTTGTCGGAATATTTGATATGGCTGTAGACCATATCGAGATGGCGCTTGTTGACCGGGATATCCACCGGCTCGCAGACCGTGCCGCCGGACGAATGCATCGACGGCGCCATATAGGCGAGCTTCACGAAATTGCGGAAATCTTCGATCGTCGCATAGCGGCGGTTGCCCTCGAGATCGCGCACGAAGGGCGGGCCGTAGACGGGCGCGAAGATCGTCGCCTTGCCGCCGACATGAGCGTTGCGGGCGCTGTTGCGCGCATGCCAGGTAAATTCCTTCGGCGCGGTCTTCAGAAGTTCGCGGCAAAGTCCCTTCGGAAAATGCACGCGCTGCCCGCGTACGTCGGCACCGGCGTCCTTCCAGAGCGCCAGAGCTTCCGCATCATCGCGAAACTCGATGCCGATTTCCTCCAGAACCCTGTCGGCATTGCGTTCGATGAGCTGCAGGCCCTCTTCGTCAAGCACTTCATAGACGCCGATCTTACGGGTGATATAGGGGAGCGAAGGACCCGGCCCGCCGCCGCTGCGCGAAGCGCGCCGCGCTGCCGCACCCCTGCCCTCGCTGCGCGAACGCCGTCCGCCGCCGTCATTGCCTGCAGCCGGTTGCTCAATCATATCGTCCATGATGTTTCCTCACTCCTGCGCATGAATGCGTCTATCAGGCTCCATGCTACCTGATTCCGACAAGCGGACGTTCCTTAATGCGCCAGCAATTAGCATAGGACAGACATCGGCTGACAATATCAACTGTTCTTCGTCCGTCGCGATTGTTCCGTGCGACGTCGCATTCAAAAAGAGTTTTGGCGGCCTTCCGGTCTATCCGTAATGGCGGCAGTGTTTTATACAAGTCTCTGATGCTGCACGAAAATGGGATGGAGCGCATGTCTGACGACGAAATCATTCTCTCGGAACTTTCTGATGAAGAGCTCGTGCAGCAGATGCATGACGATCTGTATGACGGTTTGAAGGAAGAAATCGAGGAAGCGACCAATATCCTCCTCGAACGCGGCTGGGCTCCTTACGATGTCCTGACCCAGGCGCTGGTCGAGGGCATGCGCATCGTCGGCATCGATTTCCGCGACGGCATTCTCTTCGTTCCGGAAGTGCTGCTTTCGGCCAATGCGATGAAGGCAGGCATGGCGATCCTGCGGCCGCTGCTGGCACAGACCGGCGCCCCCAAGCTCGGCAAGATGGTGATCGGCACCGTCAAGGGCGACATTCACGACATCGGCAAGAACCTCGTCGGCATGATGATGGAAGGTGCCGGTTTCGACGTCATCGACCTGGGGATCAACAACCCGGTCGAAAACTATCTTGACGCCATCGAACGCGAACAGCCTGACATTCTCGGCATGTCGGCGCTGCTGACGACCACCATGCCCTACATGAAGGTCGTGATTGATACGCTGAAGGAAAAGGGCCTGCGCGACGACTATGTCGTGCTGGTCGGCGGCGCACCGCTGAACGAGGAATTCGGCAAGGCCGTCGGTGCCGACGCCTATTGCCGCGACGCAGCCGTGGCGGTCGAAACCGCCAAGGAATTCATGAAGCGCAAGCACAACAGCCTGGCTGCCGGCGCCTGATCGCTTTATTTCTCCGAGCCGGCGACGAAAAGGTTGTCGCCGGCCCGTGGACATCCCAAATGAGTTACTGAGCAGCCTTCTTGACGGTATGACCGGCGTCTTCCGTCGCATTGACGGCGTTTGCCGTATCCCTGCCCATGCCACGAATGGTGTTGGAGCACGAAGCAAGCACCATAAGCACGGCGAAGGCAGCGGCGATTTTGCTTGTTGTCGATACGGTCATCATCAGGAGCCCCTTTGAATGGATGTTGATCGGCAAGATTCGGAGAAAAACCCTCCGCGCGATAAACGCGCCGCAACTCAAAAAGTTCATGTGATCGCGTGCGGCGCAATCGCGCGCGAAATACTGGCGATCGTCAGAATAAACAGCCTCGACCACATCGACCTGCACTGTCTTCCCGCAATCTACCATTCCTATCCGCAGAGGATCGCGCCGGCGCTGGAACAGGCGATCGTCGATGCCCGCTCGCGCGGGTTCGACAAGATCTTCATCGGTTATGCAGATTGCGGCACCGGCGGCGATATCGACAGGATTTGCGAGCGCGAGGGGATAGAACGCCTGTCCGGCCCGCACTGTTACTCCTTCTTTACCGGCAACGAAGCTTTCGCGGCGCGTGAGGATGATATCACCTCGTTTTTCCTCACCGACTTTCTGGCCCGCCAGTTCGAATCCTTCGTCGTCGTCCCACTGGGTCTGGATCGTCATCCCGAGCTGCGCGATATGTATTTCGGCAACTATCGCAAGGTCGTCTACCTTTCGCAGGAAGAGGATCCCGCCTTGCAGGCGAAGGCGAAGGAAGCCGCCGCCTATCTCGGCCTTGACTATGAATATCGCTTCACCGGCTACGGCGACCTTGCCCGCGAACTGTCGGTCGTCTGATTGCGGCGCCCTGTCGTTTCTCGCCCGCTGCTGCTTTGTCGCCACCGACATGCTGGACGAGTGAGGCACATTCAATCACAGTTCGAACCCGGTAATTTCAAAGGAAAATGCCCGTTAGGAACGCTTGCGGACAAGCTTTTCATGCGGCGTCGCTTTTCGGCATGTGCCGCGTCGTGGCGAGCGCAGTCCAATGGTCTGCCGGCGTGCATTCTGGCGTGAAGAGGAGATTTGTGCATGGCAGATCGCATTGTCGTCTACTGGCGGGACATTCCGGCCCAGGTGATTATCAAGAAGGGCAGGCAGACGGCAAAACGTGAGCTTTCGCTACGCTTTACCGAAGCAATAGACATGTGCGCCATGCGCACCGGCGCCGCCGAAACCGACGACTACCTGGCCGAATGGCGCAAGGCGGATCCCGTGCCGGTCTCCGACGATCTCGAAGCCGAGGCGGACAAGGCGGCGAGCGAATTCGAGGCCGCCTATGATCGCGAGCGGCTGGTGGCACTGGTGAAATCCGGAGGCCGCGACAATGGCTGATGCCGTTCAGAAGCCCGGCAATGCCGCCGCGGGCGCAAAGGCGGCCAGCGGCGCCTATACCCCAGCCGGCGTCTCGCCCAACCGCCGCGCCCGACGCAAATATACCGTTCGACTCTGGGCCGTCCGTCATTCGCGCTTCTTGGAATGGTTCTACCGTCGTTTCGCCGACGCTTTCCTGCTGCTTCATCCGCTGTGGAAGGCACTCGGCTATGACCGGGTGGAGCGCCCGATCACCTTCATCGAACGCAATGTGAAGGGCTTCCTGTTCGATTGCCGCATGTGCGGCCAGTGCGCTCTGTCGTCGACGGGCATGTCCTGCCCGATGAACTGTCCCAAGCAGCTGCGCAACGGTCCGTGCGGCGGCGTTCGCGCCAATGGCAATTGCGAAGTGGAGCCCGATATGCCTTGCGTCTGGGTGCAGGCCTGGAACGGTTCTAGGAACATGACCCACGGTGACGCGATCCTCAACGTGCAGAAGCCCGTGAACCAGTCGCTGCGCGAAACCTCCTCGTGGCTCCGCGTCACGGCTGAGGCCGCTGCATCCCGCGAAACGGCAAGCAAGGAAGCCTGAGCGATGGCGCATATCGATGAAAATCCGCTTGGTGCGCATCTGCCGCTCGATCCCCTGCCCGGCCACTCCTCGCTCGGGCGGCTGGAACGCGTGCTTCGCCGCGGCGAGTTTGCCGTCACCGCCGAACTGAACCCGCCCGACAGTGCCAATCCGGAAGACGTCTACGAACGTGCTGCGATCTTTGATGGCTGGGTAGATGGCATCAATGCCGTCGATGCTTCCGGTGCCAACTGTCATATGTCGTCGGTCGGGATCTGCGCGCTGCTGACGCGGATGGGCTATGCGCCCATCATGCAGATCGCCTGCCGCGACAAGAACCGTATCGCCATCCAAGGCGACGTGCTGGGTGCGTCGGCCATGGGCGTGCAGAATATCATGTGCCTGACCGGTGACGGCGTGCAGGCCGGCGACCAGCCCGGCGCCAAGCCGGTCTTCGATCTCGATTGCATGTCGCTGCTCGAAACCGTACGCATTATGCGCGACAACGCCAAATTCCTTTCCGGCCGCAAGCTGACGTCGCCGCCGAAGGTCTTTCTCGGCGCCGCCATCAATCCCTTCGCGCCGCCCTACGACTTCCGCCCCTATCGGCTGGCAAAGAAGATCGAGGCCGGGGCGCAGTTCGTCCAGAGCCAGTATTGCTACGACGTGCCGATGTTCCGCGAATACATGAAGAAGGTGCGCGATCTCGGCCTCCACGAAAAATGCTTCATTCTCGTCGGCGTCGGCCCGCTCGCCTCGGCAAAGACCGCCCGCTGGATGCGCTCCAACGTACCGGGCGTCCATATTCCCGATGAGGTCATCAAGCGCATCGAGGGTGCACAGGATCAGAAGAAGGAAGGCAAGCAGCTCTGCATCGACATCATCAACGAGGTGAAGGAGATCGAGGGCGTTTCCGGCATTCACGTCATGGCCTATCGCCAGGAAGAATATGTCGCCGAAATGGTGCATGATTCCGGCGTTCTGAAGGGCCGCCAGCCTTGGAAACGCGAGGCGAGCCGCACCGATGCTCTCGTCGCCGAGCGGCTGCACCAGATCAGCGAAGGCAGAGAAGAAAACCAGCAGGCAATGGCGGAGATCGCCGCACATCATACGCCGCCGCAGGCACATTGAATTCGAGACGATAGCAGCAGGCCAGGAGAGGAACCGGCCGGCTTGTAACCCAGATCACCGCACGATAGACCAGCTATCGGGCCAACTGACCAGAGGATCAGATATGACGCGTACCATCGTTGCCTCCGCCACCCGCGAGATCATCATAGGCTTCGACCAGCCCTTCTGCGTGATCGGCGAGCGCATCAACCCGACGGGGCGCAAGAAGCTCGCTGCAGAGATGATCGAAGGCAATTTCGACACCGTCATCAAGGACGCGCTGGAACAGGTCGCCGCCGGTGCGACCATGCTCGACGTCAATGCGGGCGTCACCTCGGTCAACCCGAACGAGACCGAACCGGGCCTACTGGTACAGACGCTTGAAATCGTGCAGGGTCTGGTCGACGTCCCCCTTTCGATCGACAGCTCGGTCACGGCGGCGATCGAGGCTGCCCTCAAGGTTGCCAAGGGCCGGCCGTTGGTCAATTCGGTCACGGGCGAAGAGGAAAAGCTCGAAGCCATTCTGCCGCTGGTCAAGAAATACGATGTGCCCGTCGTCGCCATCTCGAACGATGAGACCGGTATTTCCATGGACCCGGACGTCCGTTTCGCGGTTGCAAAGAAGATTGTTGAGCGCGCCATGGATCACGGCATCAAGCCTGAGGACATCGTCGTCGACCCGCTCGTCATGCCGATCGGGGCGTTGGGCGATGCAGGCCGTCAGGTTTTCGCGCTGCTGTACCGCCTGCGCAATGAACTCAAGGTCAACACGACCTGCGGCCTTTCCAACATCTCCTTCGGCCTGCCGCATCGCCACGGCATCAATGCGGGCTTCATCCCGATGGTCATCGGCGCGGGCATGACCTCCGCCATCATGAATCCCTGCCGCCCGCAGGAAATGGAAGCCGTGCGCGCCGCCAACGTGCTGAATGGCACGGATGCCAATTGCACCAACTGGATCATGACCTATCGTGACTACAAGCCGGCCGAAGGCGGCGTTGCAGCTGCCGCAGCCACGGCAGCCCCTGCCGCCGGCGGCGGACGCCGTGGCGGTCGGGCAGCGCGCGCCGGTGCGGGAGCAGCGAGGGAATAAGATGGCATCCGGTCGCGGCCTATCCAACGATCTTGCCACGCTTTGGCTGCAGGCGCCCGTCGTGATCGCCATACGGCTGCAGCAGATGTGGATGGACGCGCTGTCCGGCAGCGTGAACGCCGCCGAAATGAACCGGATGATCTCGGAGAAGATGATGGCTGCAGCGGAAAGCGCCGTTGCCGTCAACGCAGCAATGGTGCAACAGGGTTTCGCGGCTCTGACGGCCGCAGGCGAGACAAGCCAGCGCAGCATCGCCGATGCGGTCGCCCACGCCGCGATAAAACCCTATAGCAAGCGCGTTCGCTCGAACGTGCGCCGTCTTAGCAAATAGAAAGGCTGATCCGTGGCCGACGCCAGCGACAGCGCCAAACCTCTCGTCCTTTTCATGCCATCCGGCAAGCGCGGCCACTTCCCCGTGGGAACGCCCGTACTGGAGGCAGCCCGTCAGCTCGGCGTCTATGTCGAAAGCGTCTGTGGCGGCCGGGCCACCTGCGGTCGCTGCCAGGTCTCCGTGCAGGAAGGCAATTTCGCCAAGCACAAGATCGTCTCGGCCAATGACCATCTTTCGCCAATCGGGCCGAAGGAAAAGCGCTATGCCGAGGTGCGCGAACTGCCTGAAGGACGCCGCCTCTCCTGCTCCGCGCTGATCCAGGGCGATCTGGTCATCGACGTGCCGCAGGATACCGTCATCAACGCGCAGGTCGTGCGAAAAGCAGCCGACGAACGCGTCATTGCCCGCGATGCGGCCGTGCACATGTGCTACGTCGAGGTCGAGGAGCCCGATATGCACAAGCCGCTTGGCGATCTGGATCGCCTGAAGGCGGCAATCGCGGCGGATTGGAAATACGATAATCTCGAAGTGGATTTCCACCTTATCCCGCAGGTGCAGTCGATCCTGCGCAAGGGCGAATGGAAGGTGACCGCCGCCATTCATCGTGATCAGGATAGCGAGCGCCCTCGCCTGATCGCGCTCTATCCCGGCCTGAAGAACGAAGCTTACGGCATTGCCTGCGATATCGGTTCGACGACGATCGCCATGCATCTGTCGTCACTGCTGTCGGGCAGAACCGTCGCGTCGGCTGGCGCCTCCAACCCGCAGATCCGCTTCGGCGAGGATCTGATGAGCCGCGTCTCCTATGTGATGATGAACCCGGACGGCCGCGAGGCGATGACCAACGCCGTTCGCGAAGCCTTGAACGGCTTGATTGACAAGGTCTGCGCCGATGGCGGCGTGTCGCGTCAGGATATTCTGAACGCCGTCTTCGTCGGCAACCCGATCATGCACCACCTGTTCCTCGGCATCGACCCGACCGAACTTGGTGGCGCACCCTTTGCGCTTGCCGTATCCGGCGCAGTACATCTGAAATCGGCCGACATCGGCCTGCCGATGAATGCCGGCACGCGCATCTACATGCTGCCCTGCATCGCCGGCCATGTCGGCGCCGATGCGGCTGCCGCAACACTCGCCGAAGGGCCGCATCGCCAGGATGAGATGATGCTGCTGGTCGACATCGGCACCAATGCCGAGATCGTGCTCGGCAACCGCCATCGTGTCGTCGCCGCCTCTTCGCCGACCGGACCCGCCTTCGAAGGCGCAGAGATTTCCAGCGGTCAGCGCGCTGCCCCAGGAGCGATCGAACGCGTGCGCATCGATCCCGTCACACTGGAGCCTCGCTACCGTGTCATCGGCATCGAACCGTGGTCGGACGAGCCAGGCTTCGAGGAAGCGGCCGCCAAGGTCGGCGTGACCGGCATCTGCGGCTCGGCGATCATCGAGGTCGTCGCCGAAATGTTCCTCACCGGCATCATCTCGAAAGATGGCGTGGTCGATGGCACTATGGCGGCGCGTTCGCCGCGCATCCTGCAGAATGGCCGCACCTACTCCTACCTGTTGCGCGATGGCGAACCGCGCATCACGGTTACGCAGAACGATATCCGCGCCATTCAGCTTGCCAAAGCCGCGCTTTATGCCGGCGTCAAGCTGTTGATGGATAAGCAGGGCATCGATCACGTCGACCGCATCGGCCTTGCCGGCGCCTTCGGCACTTTCATCGATCCGAAATATGCGATGGTGCTTGGGCTCATTCCCGACTGTGAACTCGACAAGGTCAAGGCCGTCGGCAATGCCGCCGGCACTGGCGCGCGCATGGCACTGCTCAATCGCGGCCATCGTCGCGAGATCGAAGAAACCGTCAGGAAAATCGAGAAGATAGAGACGGCGCTTGAATCAAAGTTTCAGGAACATTTCGTCTACGCCATGGCTTTGCCGAACAAGGTAGACAGCTTCCCGGAACTTTCGAAGGTCGTCACCCTGCCCGAGCGCAAGCAAATCTCCGACGATGGCGGAGAAGGCGGCGGCCGCAGGCGTCGCCGCAGCCGCGAATAGGAAATGGCTGGCCGCGTATCACGCGGCCATTTTGCGCCCGATCTCGACGAAGGCTTGGCGGATGCTGTCTGCCACCGCCTTCATCGGCCCGGTCATCTGCGATGCCGTCAGCAGGCGAATATCGAAAGGTGTCAGCTCCGGCAATCCCTCGTTCGGCCCAAGGATCTCCATATCTTCCGTGACGTAGGACCGTGGAAACGGCGCGATGGCGAGATCGGAAACCACGGCGGCGCGTTGCGCCATCGTATGGGCGCTGAGATAGGAGACGCGATAGGGCCGCTTCTGCCGTTCCAGCTGTGCCATCGCCTCCGATCGCCAGATGCAGCCTTCCTCCCAGATGGAAATCGGCAGTGGATCGCGGCGATAGGCCGTGCCGCACTTGGCGCCGGCCCAGACGAGACGCTCCGTATAGATCACCTCACCCTCGGTCGGGAAAGGCCGCGTCGCGCAATTGATCAGCGCGAGATCCAGCCGCTGCTCCTCGATCCGCTTCTTGAGCTGGATGCTCATATCGACGACGACATCCACCATGATGCCCGGATAGCTCTCTGAAAAACTCCTGAGAATCGTCGGCAGCAGGCGCTCGCCGATATCGTCGGGAGCGCCAAGCCGTACCACACCACTGAGTTCAGGCATGATGAAGCGCGAGACAGCCTCGTTGGAGAGCGCCAGAATATTGCGCGCATAAGAAAGCAGCATCTCGCCGTGCTGCGTCAGGCTGACCGAGCGCGCATCGCGCAGGAACAGCGTCACGCCGAGTTGCTCTTCCAGTTTCTTGATCTGCATGGAAACGGCCGACGGCGTGCGAAAGACAGCATCGGCGGCAGTCGAAAAATTACCCGTTTCGGCGATCGCGACAAAGGTACGCAGAACTTCATTGTCAAGCAACGGTATGGGCCGGCGGAACGGTACGGTCATATCGATTACCTTTCAATTTTTCTGATCCTAAGCACCATATCATTTCATTTGTCTGAATGTCAACGAAGCACCATATTAGACCTAATGGAAATTCGTCGCAGACAGCCCAAAGGAGTAAAATCATGGCTGGCACGGTATCAAACGAAGCCTCACGGCTGTTCTCTCTGTTACGCCTTCGCAAAATACAGCGCATGGCACAGCATACGCTAGACGAGATTGCCACCAGGTTCCCCGCTCATCTGATCGATGATGTCAATGCACGCGGCCTTCCGCCGGATCGCACATTATCAGCGCTGGAGCGAAAACCCGGCAGGCTGCGTTCGTTCAAGAATACTAATGGCAGCTATAAGATCTATTCGTTTGATTGATGGATCTGCCGAGCCCATATTAAACCCGTGACATTTTGAGCGGTTGACACTGAAAGGACCCTGAAAATGACGACCATCAGTTATAGACACACCGGCACGCGGAACCCATTTCCGTCAAGCGGAAGTTACATGCCCTTCTTTTCCCGTCTTGCAAATCGCTGGCAGCAGTGGCGCTCCCTTCGTGAGCTGGAATCTCTGTCCGATGATATGCGCAAGGACTTGGGTTGGCCGGCCGCAAACGAAGTCAAGAAGCCGAAAGCCACCCGATGAGAATCAAAGAGCATAACGACTGAAGGCGACGCTCAACCCGAACGAGCGTCGCCTTTTGAACATTTGCGCATCCAGATGCGAACCGCGCTTTAATCTTGAGAATTACCCGCAAATATATTTTGCCGCTTGAGCATATCGCTCGGCTCCGCTTCGCTTCCCTCCTGTAGCCCCCTATTTTTCATGGTAGACGCAAATATCCCTTTGCGGCCGCGATTATCCATGCCAATGTCGCTTATAGACCATCGGACCGACGTATTTGACGCAAGGAATACGTAACGGCCCTGGAGCATGGATTTTCACGACATGAGCAAGACCCCGATCAAGACGCGTTCCCTGGTTTTCTTCCTCGTCCCGCATTTCACCATGCTGCCGTTTTCCGCCGCGATCGAGACGCTGCGGATTGCCAATCGCATGCTGGGCTATCCCGCCTACACATGGCGACTTGCCTCGACGGATGGTCAGAAAGTCTATTCCTCCAGCGGCATCGGATTGGAGGTCAATTCCTCCCTCACGGACGAGCGCCGCTATCTCGGCGGCGAGAACCGCCCGAACATGGTACTGGTCTGTTCCGGCATCTATGTCGAAGAGTTCCACAACAAGTCCGTCAACGCCTGGCTGCGCGAGACGTACAATCGCGGCGTCGCCGTCGGCAGCCTCTGTACGGGCGCGCATGTGCTTGCCCAGGCGGGTCTGTTGAACGGCAAGCGCTGTGCGATCCACTGGGAGAACCTGCCAGGCTTTTCGGAAACTTTTCCGCAGGCGGAAGTCTATGCCGATCTCTACGAGGTCGACAGCAATCTCTATACCTGCGCTGGCGGCACCGCCTCGCTCGATATGATGCTGAACCTGATCGGTCAGGACTTCGGCGAAAACCTTGTCAATCGCGTCTGCGAACAGCAGCTGACCGATCGCGTGCGCAGCCCGCACGATCGCCAGCGCCTGCCGCTGCGCGCGCGTCTCGGCGTGCAGAATTCGAAGGTGCTGTCGATCATCGAGCTGATGGAAAGCAATCTCGCCGAGCCGCTGTCGCTTCTGGAAATCGCCGACGATGCCGGCCTGTCGCGCCGCCAGATCGAGCGCCTGTTCCGCCAGGAAATGGGCCGCTCTCCAGCCCGTTACTATCTTGAAATTCGCCTGGATCGCGCCCGGCATCTGCTCGTGCAATCCTCCATGCCGGTCGTGGAGGTCGCTGTCGCCTGCGGCTTCGTCTCCGCCTCGCACTTCTCCAAGTGTTATCGCGAACTCTATAACCGCTCGCCCCAGCAGGAGCGCGCCGAGCGCAAGCTGACCATGTCGACGAACCGCACGGGGATCGTCGTCTAAAAGGCCCGAGCAATCAAACTATGGCGGCGCAGCCTATTGCGCCGCCTCCTGAGCCATCTTGAAGTCGGAATAGACCTGATTGCGACCGTTGTGTTTCGCCATGTAGAGAAACTGGTCGGCGGCGTTGAGATAGTTGTCGAAGGCTTCGTATCCGGCGATCTCGGCAACACCGATGGAAACGGTCACCGACAATTCCTCGTCATCGGCATGGACCTTCAGATCCGCAAGACTGAGGCGGACCTCGTCGCAAAGCGCGGTCGCCGCGCGTGAGTTCATTTCGGTAAAGAGAATGGCGAACTCCTCGCCGCCGAGACGGGAGAGCAGGTTGTCGCTGCCTTCAAAAAGCGCACCAAGCCTGCCGGCAACGGCCTTCAACACCTGATCGCCGATCTCGTGACCGTAGGTATCATTGAGATTCTTGAAATGATCGATATCGAGGATGGCGACCGAACTCGGACGCTGCCGGCGCAGGCATTCATTTACGAGACGTGGACCGTGGTCGTAGAAGTAACGCCTGTTATAAAGACCCGTCAGATAATCGCTTGCCGCCGCGGCGCGCAATTGCTTCAGCTGCGCCAAAGTCTCGACGTTCAACGCTATACGGCATTGCAGTTCCTCTGGAACGAAGGGGCGATAGATGAAGTCGCTCGCACCGGCCTTCAAGAAGGTCGCGGACAACAATCGGTCATTCGACGACGAAATGCCGATGATCCGCATCCGGTCCGAACCAAAACGGTGGCGGATGCGGCGTGTCAGTTCGTGCCCATTCATATCGGGCATGTTGTAGTCGGTGACGACGACTTCGATATCGCCGAACTCCTCGAGCGCCGCCAAGGCTTCGATACCGGTACCGGCCTCGGTGACTTTGAATTGTTGGGCATATAGCAAATCCGTCAGCATCTTTCGGGCCGACGGCAGATCATCCACGACCAGAACGCGCGTCGATCGATTGGCAATGGCGCGCCGGACGGATGAGACCAGATTGTCGAGCGCAAACTCGCCGTCCTTGAGCACGTAATCGACGACGCTGCGCTCCATGATACGGTTGCGTGTCGCGACATCGAAAGAGGCTGTGAAAACGATAGTGGGAATATTGTGGGCGACCGCGACATCCAAAGCTTCGCCATGGGGGGCGTCGGGCAAATTGAGGTCGATCACAGCCATGGTGAAGCCATCACCGGCATTCATCAGCGCCTCATTCAATATTTTCAACGATGGGCAATGCGTGACCGCCAGGCCGAGCTCGGTCTCGAACCGATGTGAAAGCACGGCGGAAAACATACGGGAATCCTCCACCAGAAGTATCTTCCGGTGACCGTCGCGGTGGCCGCTGCCATCGCCCGGAGATCCCACATGCAGTACCATTTCCCTTCAATTCCTCCCACGCCATAGGCGCCTGAATCTCTGTCAATCGCAGGGTCTGCCAAACCGTTCCTCACTTCATCCTGAACAGGATTCGTGAAAAAATTGGAACCATAGATTGCGGAGATTTATACAAAAATGATTTTTCCTCACATTTTTTTTGCAGCCGACGCGCCCGTTGCTGCAGCGCCTACGCGGTTTCCTCGACTTTACGCGCAGTCTGGATTTGCAGCAGCGTATCGAGATTCTGATTCACGCGGCAGTAGAATTCCTCGTCGATGAATGGCCGCAGGATAAAGTCGTTGCCACCGGCCTTGAGGAAGCGTGCCGACAGCAGTCGGTTGCTGGACGATGAAACGCCGATGATGCGCAGCTGATGCGAGCCCGTGGTGGCGCGAATGCGCCGCGTCAGCTCGAAGCCGTCCATGTCGGGCATGTTATAGTCCGTGACCATAAGGCCGATATCCGGATTGGCTTTCAGGATGTCGAGGGCCTTGGCGCCGCTCTCGGCAACGCTGACACGGAAGTTATAACGCTTCAGGCGGCTGGACAGCAAAGCGCGCGCCGTAGCACTGTCATCGACGATCAGCACATGATGGCGGTGGTTGGTGAGAAAGCGGCAGATCGACTCCGCCAGCATGTCGACCGCAAACACATTGTCCTTGAGAATGTAGTCGACGACATCCCTGGCGATCAGCTCGTCGCGCGTACCTTCCAGGAAGGTGCCGGTGAAAGCGATGGTCGGAATGCTGAGATCGACCAGATAAGCTAGGGCTTCGCCCTTCTCGGCTCCCGGCAGGTTCATATTCGAGATCGCCAGCTTGATCGGCTCGGACGACTTGTCATAGGCAAGCTGCAATTCCTCGAAGTTCCGACAAATCTCGACATCGATGTCCAGAAGCTCCTTGAGCCTGGCTCGGATCATCGCGGTAAATAGATTGGAATCCTCGACGAGAAGAATGCGCGAGCCGGCAAGAGACGCGCCGGAATATTGCATCCCCGAAACACCCAGAAATGGCATAATGAAAACCTGTTATTGAAAATGATCCCCTCTGTACTTTTCTAGTACAAAGCTTTTGCGGATTCATTAAGCCGACTGGTTTCCCATAGATGAAGAAAGATAGATGAAGAAAGGCGGGCATCCGCCGCGGACGCACGCGAATGTTCGGGCCCTTGGAACCGGTCGATAATCGTCAAGCATGAAGCATCGCGTGCCGCTGATCTCGGCTACAAGCCCCGGCCCGGCCCACCGACATACGGTATAAACCAGGTCGGAACCTGCTGCCCGGCTCATTCCGCTGCGGTTCTGCCGCGGCGACGGCCGGCACCCTTAACCTCGGAAGCATTCTCCTCGGACGGAGCAGCACCTTCCGCCGCATCGGCCTCCGGACCATTGGCGGAATCCGTCAATACGCTGGCCGCAATATCACCGTGCCGCTCTCTCCTGCCATCGCGTACGATATGCAGCTCCTGATGCGGATAGGGAATGGCAATCCCCTCTTCCTTGAACCGCTTCAGGATTTCGATGCGCAGATTGTTGCGGATCTCCATGCCGTCGGAAAGATCCGAGAGGTAGAAGCGCATCTCGAAATCGAGCGATGACGGACCGAAGCGCAGGAACTCCACGTGCGGTTCGGGATTTCTGAGAACCTTCGGGATCGCGCGCACCAGTTCCAGCAGAATATCCATGACCTTGCGCGGATCGGCATCGTAGCTGACGGATACCGGAATTTCCGAACGGCCGAGGCGGTTGCGATGCGTCCAGTTGCCGACGGAAGCGTTGATGAGTTCGGAATTCGGCACGATGATCGACTGTTTTCGAAAGGTCTCGATCTCCGTCGCGCGCACCGAGATGCGCTTGACGATGCCTTCCGAAGTACCCGACACGATCCAGTCACCGACCTTGAAAGGCCGTTCGACCAGAAGGATCAGGCCGGACACGAAGTTCGACACGATATTCTGCAGGCCGAAACCGATACCGACCGAAAGGGCACTCGCGACGAGCGCGAGGCTGGACAAATCGATGCCGGCAGCGGAAATGGCAAAGATGGCCGCCAAGGCTATGCCGAGATAGCCGATACCGGTCCTCACGGAGTTGCGGACGCCGAGATCCACCTGCCCGCGCGCCATGACATTGCTGTCGAGCCAGCGCTGGAACCAGCGCGTGACCAGATAGCCTCCGGCAAACAGCAGAATACCGACGAAGATGCCGAGCAGCGAGATCGACATGTTGCCGATCTTGATCTCGGTAAACAGCCGATAGGCGAAGACTTCCAGATCCTGGATATGGAAGCCCCAGGACAGCAGAATCAGCGGAATGCCCGTCAGCAGCGCGACGGCATAGGTCGCGAGCCCGGCAGCAAGGCCGGCCTGATCGAGCGCCACTTCGCGAAGCTTCAGCCGGTTTTCCAGAAAGCGGCCGATGATCGTTTCGGCAAAGACGCCCTGCTTCGACACGGCCTTGCCGAGCTGGAAGCCGAGATACATGGTCGCGATGACGGCGCTCGTCACGATCATCTGCGTTGCCATGAAGCGGGCGAGACCGACATAGCCGATGAACGAGATGAAGATCACCAATATGCCGAGAACACGGAGAATGATGGCCATGCCGTGCGGCCAATGCCGCCCAGGCGCATCCGGATCGCCATTCTTGGCCAGCATCGGCGAGCCGAACGAGGCGGCAATCAGAATGAGGCCGATCAACAGCGCCGCCAGGAAGCTCTTTGCCACTGTGACGACGACGGGCGAACCCATGGATTCGCTGATGCGGTCGAAGACGTAGTCCAAACCATTGACCACGGCCATTGCCTGCAGGCACCAGGCCAGCGAATGCGCGCCCTTGTTCGACAGCTTGACGAGGCGCCAGTGTGGCCGGAACGGCGCAAAGACGGCGTTGCTCAGGCGGCCGACGAAATAGACAAGCCCGATGAAACCGAAGACCGCCGCCAGAATCGGCGCGATATCCGGCCGCAGCACATTGAAATTCGAAAGGAAAAAGAACGACGTGACGAGAAATGCCGCCAGCGACAGCGTGCGGATCAGCGTCGACCAGAAGGCGACGGAGAGCCGGCTGATATAGGGCGGATTCTCGATGGCCTCGTCCTGCACATAATAGCGGCGGAACAGCCTGTAGCCACCGACAAGGAATAGCAGTGCCGCGCCGATCGAGAGACAAACGGCGGTGAGGAACGAAACAAGCTTGGCTTTCAGTACGAAGCCGATCCAGCTCGCCACGGCGCCGCTGAACTTGACGCCCTCATCGACGAGAGCCGCACCCGCGTCGTCGAATGTGGCACCGGAAATCTCCGTTCGCTTGAACAATGTCTCTGCGAACAGCCTTCGACGCATCTCCATGAGCTGCATGGAAAGTCGATTGGTCTCTGCAGTCAGATTATCGGCATCGAGGATCACGGCACTGATCTGCGCGCGCTCGGCATTGAGCCGGTCGCGCTCCTGCGCGACGATCGGTGCTTCCGGCGGCTGGCCCTCTTTGGGAGCGGCGCCCAGCTGGGCCAGGCGCGTATCGATCTCGGCGGTGCGGGGTTTCAGGCGCGCTGAAATTGCAGTGACGGAGCGATTGAGATCGTCGACACGGCCTGACAGCGCCACCAGCGTCTCGTCATCGCTACCCGATTGCTTTGCGCTCTCCTGGAGGGTGTCGTATGTCTTCTTTACCTTGTTGAGATCGGCAACGGCCGCATCCAGCAACCCGTTTGCAAGCTGTGTGGGCTGTTGCTGGTCCGTTTGTTGCGGCTGCTGGGCCGGCTGTTGATCCTGCGCAAAAGCATAGCCGCCAGCCTGTGGAAGGGTGGCAGTAACGGCTCCCAATCCCAATAGCAAAAGGGGCAGCAGAAAAAGACGGCATTTCAGCGGGCGCAAGCAAAGCTCCTCGTCGCACGTAACTCGCAGGCAGCGGATGACCGAATCGCCGAAGAAAATCGAGAACCGAGTCTTCCTGAAGTGTGATTGCGAATTTCATAGTCTTTACGCGTACGCCTTGTAAGACAAAGAAAGGCGACACAAAGGCATTCCACGCCTTTATCCCATCCAGAATAGCGCCAGAAGCCGGATATTGCCCGCCTCATCACGAAGACAACGTGTCGGACTGCTCATGCCTGTCCGCAAATAGGCCAGGTAAATGCCTTGGCAATGGGGCGTCCATGGCCGTCTGCTCCAGGATATCAGGATAAAAGCCACCCCTTCGACAGGCCGGGATCGGCGAGCCGACTTGCTTAAGCCAGGCAGAGAAACGTTAGCCGGCCTTGCACTGCGGATGAAAACGTTCCGCCATGTTTTCGGCTGCGGCATAGGCCTGGGTCACGATCTCCGGCACCAGATCGATATCGGGGAGGCTTCCAAGCCCCAAGGGACCGATGGCGAAAAGCCCTTCCGTCGTGCGGCCATTGACCTCGAGCGCACCACTCGCCTCGACGGCCAGACCGAGGCCGAGTTCGTCGGGTACCGCAAGGCCGGCGTCGATCAGGCTGCGCAGCAACGGCGCATTCAGATCGGGCGCCTGGCATCGACAGTCGATGACGTCATCGGCGTAGAGCTGCTCGGGTTCCGATCGGCCCGCGGGTCTCAAAACCATCCCGGTCGGCGTCCGCCGGATGAAATGACCTCGCTGCAGCAAGGTATTCCCCTCGGCCAGCTCCTGCTTCAGGCGGACGTGCAGCGCTTCGGGCAGTCGGTTACGATGACTGTCGTAGAGTGCCCGCAGATGACGGTTGAACTGTTGCTTCTGACCGGCGGGCAAGGACCGCCAGAGCGATCGCGCATGCTTGCGCAAGCCATTCATGACAGCCTGCCAGCTTTGGCCGCTTGCCTCCGCCTCCTCGCAGGCCTGACGGATAAAGCGAACGATCTCGCTGAGATTGCCAGGCATCTTATCGGCAGGGAAGACCGGATCGGCATTGTTGCGTGTGTGGCTTTGCGGCAGGAAGCCCCGCCTTGAAACGATGGTGATCTGCCCGGCATAGCCATTGTCGCGCATCTGCAGCAGCCGGTCGACGACGCGCAGGCCGCTGCCGAGCAGGATCGTATGCGGGCGTGAAACCAAGCGCCGCGCCCGCACTGTCGTCGGGGTATTCACGAGATCGCTGGCCTGCGATTCCTGATCGGTGATGCCGTAGCCGGTCGCCACTACCACCATGTCGAACGGCGCATTGACGGCACCATCGCTTTCCACCACGAAGCGGCCGCCGCGAACGCGGCGAAGCCCGAAGACCGTCTCGCTGCTGACCTGTACCGTAACATCGCGACGGGATGAGAAGGCCTCGGAAAAACGCTGATAGACGTAGTCGCTAAAAATGCTCTTCGGCACAAAGATCTGCAGAAAACTGGGTATGGCGGCAGGAACGGCGCTGCGAAACGGCGCATTGCTGCAAAGCCATTGATTGAAATCATCGGGATCGCCGGCCGAAACCGAAAGATCGCGAACGCGGCTGTTGAGAATCTCGCTGCTATGGCCCGAGGCCAGCGCCTGACCGCCGCTGACGCGGGAATTGGGATCGAAAAGCTGCAGATGGAACGGAAAACGCACTGTCTTCATCAGGGCGATCGCCATCATCATGCCGGAAAAGCCGCGCCCGATAACGGCAATGCGCGGCATCACGTAAGACTGTGCCGCCGCGTTCGTCCTGGCGGAAAAAAATCCCTGAACCGTCATATCAACTCCTGGGGCGAGAGGTGGTCGATCATGCCTTTCCTGGGGCTTGCTCACTTTACGGGCTCAGAAACTCAAACTCCGATATCTGGTGCTCGGCAGCCGAAAAACAGTGGCTGACAAAACGCACGGAAGCCGTTTCAGTTATCAAAACTCGGCGCATCCTCTCAATTGGATATCTCGTCCGCTGAGAGATGCGACAGGCAGGTCCAACTCTGATCTGAGATCAGATGCCTGCAATCGGCCGCCTATTGCTTCTCGGAAGCCGTCAAGGCGGCGGGATTATTGCCATTGTCTACTTATTTAGTCGTATATGAAAGCGCGAAAATGCGCCGCTAGCAAGTGCTTTCTTGTCCTGACAGGATCAGCCTGGCGATGTTGCGACGCGAAAACGCCGCGGGATTGGCTGTCTCCTTGTGGATGACCACCAGGTCAATCGGCGGAAAAGGAATAGCATTTCATAGCCCTGAAGCCCCATGTGGCATCGCTTTCGATAATGACGGACGGGAAGATGAAAGCTGCGAAGCTCGCTGCCGCGCAACTGCATATCGACCGCTCGCTTACAATTTCTACATTTGGCGCCTATCATGTCCCAGGATGTGGCGCGCACAACCGAGGAAGATCCGTTGTATGCCGCCTCGATGGAAAAGCGAATCCTGGTGATTTATCGCGCCTGGAAGACTGATCCGGCGCAGGCCGAGGAGTGGTGAATGGGGACTGTTTCGCAGTTGCGCGAACGCGTCAGGCCGCCCGCGCATCGCGTTCAAAGCGAAGAGGAAGCGCTCGATATTGCCCGATCACTCGCGGCTGATTTCGCGCAGCAGGCAAGCGACCGCGATATCAACCGCATCCTGCCCTATGACGAGATCGAGGCGTTGTCCATATCAGGCCTCCTCGGCATTTCAGTGCCTTCGGAGCATGGCGGCATCGATATTTCGAACTGCGTTCTTGCGGAGGTCATTGCCATATTGGCGGAGGCCGATCCTTCCATTGCGCAGATATTGCAGACGCATTTTCACGTGCTGGAGGCGATCAGGATTGCCGGCAGTGAGGAACAACGGGCATCCCACTTCGAACGAGCCATTGCAGGCGATCGCTTCGGCAGCGTCTTTTCCCAACCCGAGACCGGCGGGGCGGATCAGGATGGCCTGCATCTGTCACCGGAAGGGCTCGGCTTTCGCCTCAACGGCCGGAGCCTGCCTTCCGCCAGCATCCTGTTCTCGGACTGGGTCGCACTGTTCATTCCGGACCGGCGCAACGGGCTGATGGCAGCCATCCTGCCGAGAAATACCGAGGGCATTCAGATCATCGACGACTGGGACGGTTTTGGTCAAAGAACATCCGGAAACGGCACGACCATATTGCATAATGTTTATCTCAGCGCCGATGCCCTGCTCTCGCAGCACGAGAAGCTGACGGAGCCCACTGTGATCGACTGCGTGAGCCAACTCACCCATGCCGGCATCAATCTCGGCATCGCCCGATCCGCACTTGCGACGACCATGGAGTTCGTGCGGGCCAATCCTCACCTATCGGCGGATAACAGTTCCAAGCGGGCCGTGGACGATCCATTGCTGGTGACGAGAATCGGCGAGATTGCCATTCGGATCGAGGCCGCAACAGCGATCGTGGAGCGTGCCGGCAGCAAGATCGATGCCGCCCAGATCAACCTCACCGAGGATCACGTCATCGATGCTGCGCTCTCCGTTGCGGCGGCCCAGGCGATTACCGCTGATATCGCTATGGAAGCATCCAATACGCTGTTCGATCTTGCCGGCGCGACGTCGGCGCGCATCGGGCTCAATCTCGACCGCCACTGGCGCAACGCCCGCATTCACACACTGTCTGATCCCGCGCGCAAAACGCACAATATCGTCGGCAATTACCATCTCAACGGCATAAAGCCGGCAAGAAACTCGCTCGTCTGAAAAATGTAGGGACGGTCAGCCGATCTGCGAGGCGCGGTGGTCTTCACGCTCCGGTATCTCGATATCCGCGCCGCCGGTAACAAACTGTTCCAGCGACATGTTGTCGAGAATCTCCGCAATGGCGTCACGCACCTCCGTCATGGAGCGCCGCACCTGACAGCGCTCGGGATCGGAACAGTCGTCACAGGCTTCGTAGGCCGTACGGCTGGCGCAGCGGATCGGCGCCAGCGGGCCGTCCAGGGTGCGAATGACATGACCGATGCGGATTTCCGATGCCGGACGCGACAACGAATAGCCGCCACCCGGCCCCTTTTTGGAGCGCAAGACGCCGGCATTGCGCAATTCGAGCAGGATGGTATCGAGAAACTTCTTCGGGATATTGTTGCGCAACGCGATATCGTTGATGAATGCCGTTTCCCCAGGACCGAGGCGCGCAAGATCCACCAACGCCTTCAGTCCGTATTTTCCTTTTTTCGTAAGCATCGCCGTCCGCTTTACTGCAAAGTCGATTGTTGAAACCCGGCTTGGCCACCCAAGGGAGACTCACCGGTCCATCCTGTCACCACGGATTGCGGAAGTAACCCCGCGCCTCCTGACGAGCAAGATAGTAACTCACAAATTGTATAGTTTATATGAGTAAATTTAGGCAATTGTATCGCCTAAGCAACGAATTTGCGGTTTTTCTTGGATTTAGGCGGCGCTACTATCCAAATATGCCGTCTTTTGCCCATGGTCGTGATCGCTGATCGCACCGGCGACCTGTTCGGCGACCAGAACGGCATGCTCGACTACCTCGGGCAGTCCCATGAGTTCGCCGAACGTTCCACGCGCAAGCGGTCCGGAAATAAACAGGGACGGCGCTACCGTTCCATCGGCAGCAAGTGCCCGCGATTGCGTATCGCAGGCAAATCCCAGCCGGGCCGGATCCATTGCGAGATAGCCGGCTTCCGATAGTTCTTCGATCCAGCCTTGCGATTGCAGAATGCCGCGATGTCCGGGGCCGGTGGTGACGACGACCGCATCGAATTGTCTGTCCATATATCGCTCGGACCGGCTGAGCTGCAATCTGCAGTCAATGAAGCCGTTGGCTACGACGACACCTGCGACCGAAGCTGCCAGAACCTCGAGCCTGCCGCTTTCGATCGCCCGATCGCTGACTGTCTCCACCTGCGGCGCGACCCGAAAACGATGCACATCCCAGAACGGCCTCAAATGCCTGACGAGACGGCGCCGCTCCTCGATCGGGAGCGCCTGCCACACATACCGGCCCTGCGCCCTTACCTGGTCGATGACGGCATGCCAGCTGTGTCCTTCGCTCTGCGCTTCGCGGATCGCGGCCCGTAGGCGGCGCAGGAGATCAAGCGCCGTCTTCGAAGGCTCACTGGCGAAATCGCCGAATGGTTCCTGCTTCACCGCCGCATGGCCGCGTGAGCGCAGACCGCGTCGCGATATGGCGGTGACCGGTCCCATGTGCCCCCTGAGTTCGAGTGAGGCAATGACGTCGGCCGAGGTCAAGCCGTTGCCGACAACCAGCACACGATCCTCGGCCCGGATAGCCGCAAGCGCATTCGGCCGCGTCGGATCCGGAACGAAGCGCGGATGACCGGCAAGCGCATCCTGCAGCACCTGCGGCGGAAGGGGCGAAGGATGGCTGGTGGCGATGACGAGAATATCCGCATCCACGCGCTGACCGGCCGCGCCGGTAACCGCCCAGCGGCCATCTGCCCTCTCGATGCGCTCCACGCTTTGCCTGACATGGACAACGCGCCCATCCTCGACGAAAGGATGGATCATGCTATTGATATAATTGCCGAAAACGGAGCGCCTGGGAAAAAGATTGCCACTGGCGGCCACCGCCGCCTCATCGTCGGCAAGCGCATCCCTCTGCTGCAGCCAGCGTTGAAAATGCTCGATGTCATCGGGCAGCAGGCTCATCTTTGCCGCCGGCACATTGATACGGTGAGCGGGATCTTGCGTATCGTAGGCAAGCCCTGCCCCGAGACGTTCCCGTGGCTCGAAGATGAAGAGTTGGCCAGGTTGCAACGACCGCTGCTGCAGCAGATGGAAGGCAACCCCCGTTCCGGAAACGCCGCCGCCGACGATGACGATAACAGGCAGTTCACGCGCCTGGCGATCAGAGCCAATGGTCAATAGCCAACTCCCTCAAGATCGATCTGCCGCGAGTCTTTTGCGTGTCGATCAATCGCAATCTCATTGAAGATAATGGTATACTCTACAAAATTTGTTGACAATACGATTGCGGCGGGTGCCAGCTCTTCAGACAACCAAAGGCAGTCAATGCAATGCTGATATTCCTTTGCAAACAAATGGTTATTTGTGCCGCGCACAACATTGTTTTTGCGTCGCAGGATGTAAAAAGCTTGGCATGCGCCGGTTGAAAGAACATACTAGCGGTTGTTCTGGCTCGTGTTCTCTGTGGGAGGAGAAACATCATGGAACTGCTTCGTCTGCTCACTGCCTTCGACTATACGCTGGTGCTGATTCTGGCAGTCATCTTTGTGTTCAGCGTCATGGAAGGCGGGCATAAAAAGCATTGAATTTGGGCTGTAGAAAGCGATAGCCGTCGCGGCCGGGCAGCGCCCGGCAGAGTCAGATGCATTTCAGCTGCCATGCCCAGAGCCCGCTGCGGGGCGCAAATAATCGACACAAATGACGAGCTGCCTCGGCCGGTATTTCCGATGCGGCTGCCTGCATGCAAAGTTCTTTCAAACCGGGAATAAGGATGTGTCACTGTACTCACAAAGCCGACAGTAGATATTGCAGCACTGGATTGTATAATTCGACGCTCTTCGCCCGTTAAAGTGAGAGAATTATTCCACAAGCTTCGCGCAAACAATTCTTAGGATATTTCCTTACATCGATAAACCATCGATCGGAGGGGATATACTCATGGGCTATGACTGGAGCGGCATCAAGACACGCCGGATGAGAAGGCTGAAATACGGGCTTTCGCTATTCCTCTTCACCATGTCCATAGCAGCGCCAATCATGTTCCTGCTGCATCTCCGCTGAACCCTTGGCAAGACCTGCTCCGATTGCTGGACCAGGAATTTCGCCTCGGGGCAGCGCTTGAAGTTAGGATCAATCCATCGCGACGGGGAACCAAAGCGAGCTACGGCCGTTCCTAAAGGCTTACGCTATTCAGGAGAACACCATGGCCGACGTCTCGCTGGACAAGGATATCAACGCGCAGATCGATGAGCTCCGCAGACAGATCAGTAAGCTCTCGACCGTCCTGAAAACCAAGATCGA
This sequence comes from Martinezella tropici, assembly GCF_003287875.1. Taxonomy (GTDB): domain Bacteria; phylum Pseudomonadota; class Alphaproteobacteria; order Rhizobiales; family Rhizobiaceae; genus Rhizobium; species Rhizobium tropici_C. The sequence goes on along the minus strand of NZ_QMKK01000048.1, from coordinate 90,005 downwards.
TACCGCCACCGATCGTGCGGACGAGACCCTTTATTCATCGAAAGCGAAGGCTGCAAGCATTGCGGACCAAGCTCGGTCCGAAGGCCGGAACGTGGTGCAGGCTGCAAGGGAAAATCCGACAGCCACGAGCTCCATCCTGATCGCAACGGCGCTTCTGGGCGTCTTGACCGGCCTTCTGCTCGGCAAGCTTTCGAACTGATCCGACAATTCCCGTCAGACAAAGACTGATCGGTCACAATGGCAACAGCAACCGCGCATCGTTTGAAGTTTTGCGCCATGTTTGGGCGGAGGGCGCAACGGAACTGATGGACAAGCGTTGAAGCAAGATCGAGCCGGTCGCGTTTGAAATGTGAAACCGGAAAATGAATTGGAAACGACTTCCAAATCATCGTCGTCAATCAGCGTAAATCTTGGCTAAGTGCCTGAAAAGATGGTGGGTGATGTAGGGCTCGAACCTACGACCCGCTGATTAAGAGTCAGCTGCTCTACCAACTGAGCTAATCACCCGTACCGCTTGCTGGCGGCGTGACCGGGCATATAAATAGGATCGGTTTGATTGTCCAGCGGCCAGACGAATTTTCTTTGATTATTTGTCAAAAAAATTTCAGAAGCCGCGAAAAACCCCGTAAAATCAAAGCTCAAGGATTCCGGATGCAATGCGCACAGCCTGGCCGCCGATGCGGGCATTGGTGATCAGGCCGCCGTCGACATCGACATGGAGGTGAATCAGAGACGGCCGCCCCATCTCGATGCCCTGCTCGACGATGAAGGGATGATGCCCATCCGGCAGCGCATCGAACTGATTGATGGCGCCGGACATCGCCGCGACCGCCGAACCCGTTGCCGGGTCCTCCACGATCCCCATGCCGACCGGAAAGACGCGCGCGTGAAACTTCGCCGCATGGTTGACCCCGCCACGGCAATAGATGAAGGCCGAGGCCAGCGCGCCATCGACGAAGGGGACCGTCTTCTCCCAGAGCTGCGAATCGAATTCCATCCGCTCGGCCGCACCGACATCGTGCACCGGCACCAGAAGAAACGGCACTCCGGCGCTCCAGATGGAAGGAACATGGTTCTCGAAACCAATCTCGGTGATGTTCAGGCTGAGCGCGTTGGCGATGTCGGCCTTGTCGAGCGGCAACAGGATCTGCTGCGATTTCTTCGGCAGGTCGAACTCGGCAAAGCTCGCCTTGTTCTGCCGCAGCTTGATGGCGCAGCGCACCGGCCCAAGGCGTTCATCGAGAACGGAAACAAGATCGAGATCTCCGCCATGGCTGGCATGGGCTTTCTCCGCCAGAGCGATCGCCGTGCCGACGGTCGGGTGCCCGGCAAAAGGCAGCTCGCGGGCAGGCGTGAATATGCGCAAGCTTGCCGTATGGGCCGGATTTTGCGGCGGCAGCACGAATACCGTCTCGGAGAGGTTCAGCTCCCTGGCGATCGACTGCATCGCCTCGTCGCTCAGGCCCTCGGCTTCGAAGATGATTCCGAGCGGATTGCCCGCCAGCTTGCTGTCGGTGAACACATCATAGACACTATAGCTGCGCGTCAATCCGGCCTCCATCCGTATTTCCAGATTCGCTTATTCATACCGGCAAGCGACCCTAGCGCAAGCCCAAGCTATTTGTCGCTGCCGAAGAACCAGGCGAGAATAGGACGCATTGCAATATTATAGGGATGCGCCGTTGGGTCGGCCGATCGAATAGCAACCACGCCATCGACCTCGTCCTCTTCGGAAACGAGCATATGCGCCTCGATCCGCCGAAGTATCTCCTCGGCTGTCCACGGAAAACGGAAAACGCGGAGAAGCGTGATCGAACGCCTTATATGCATTGCGTAATATCCGGATACCGCAGCGGCATCACGTAGATCGAGGCCGGTCTCCTCCAACAGCTCACGCCGCATATTGCCTTCGACATCGGCGTGCCCGTCGACGATATCGTTCTCATCCATCGATCCGGAGGCGCAATAGACCTGACCGGGATTTGCGGTATGGGCGGCCATGCGTATCGCGATGATCGCTCCGTCCGACGATACGATAACGGGAAAGGCAAAAAGGTGAAAAGCTCCCGGCTGCCGCTGCTTTCGCCACAAGAGAAATGTCGAGAAGGACGTTACATAGGCCTCCCCCTTCACTGCACCGCCTTCAAGCGACAGCCTGTGCTGAAAGATCATGCGACCGTCATAAAGTGATGGGTTGGCGGCAATTTCCCTTGCCCAATTTTCCCGCGCCGCCTCCTGCTCGCGCAGGTGAAACGGATGTTCGCCGGGAAACACGGCAAGGTCGATGCTGGAGATGGGAAACACGGTGCTTTCCGGCGGCCAGCCGGCCATGTCGTTCTGTTCTGAGAAGGTCATATCAAATCCAATGTCATGACGATGGGGCAATGATCGGATGCTTTCGGCCTGTCCCAGCCGACGCGGGGATAGCGTTCCACCTCCTGCCCCGGTGGAAATATGGTGCGGAAAGGCTGGCCTGAACGAACGACATCCGGGACCCGAGTTGCATTGGCGCGCGCCAGAGCGGGCGACAGCCAGATGTAGTCGAGCTGGCACAGCCGCTGCTCCTGCGGCCCGCGCGCGTGATAGAGCGTCCAGCGATCGAGTTCGTCGCGCCGCTGCATGATATTTTCGGCAAAGCCGTCATGGCTGAAGACATCGAGCGCGCTGCCCTTCTCTTCGTTCCGCGCCTCGAAACGATAGCCCGTGCGGCGCGTGCCGATGACATCGATCCATTCCTGATAGTCGTTCATGTCGCCGCAGATGGCGAAATTCTTCGTTGCCGTATGACCGGCGCCGAACCGGTTCTCGATGATGCGGCGAACCGCCAAGGTCTCGGCGCGGCGGATCGGCATGGTCGCATGACGCCCATCCACGCCTTCACGCGCCGGCCCCATCGATTTGAGATGCACGACATAGAGCGAAAACGGCACCCCGCCGATATGGAGATGCAGCTCCAGGCAGTCACGCTTGAAGATCTTGTCTTCCGGATGAATCTCGAGTTCCGCCAGTTCGTCGTTGAAAAGACCGAAATCGCCATATGTCACCATGGCGTGACTCTTGATGTCGTTGAGCACGATCGGCTGGCCGTCGCGCGTTTCCTCACGCATCATGACGGCGACATCGATGCCGCGGCTGTCATTGCCTTCGATCAGGAATTTCTGGCGATAGCCGTTGCCGACCATGCGGTAGAGGTACCCGTATTCGAAGGCCTGCAGCGCGGCCATGTTGTCGACCTCCTGCAGGCAGATGATGTCGGCATCGGCGTCTGCGATCGCCAGCGCCGTCATCTGCCTGGTGTCGTCGGTCGCAGCGATCACACGCGCCGCTTCCAGCTGCTGATAGATCTCTTCATTGCGGACATCGAAGAGCTGCAGCACGCGATCCTGGCGCAACTGGTTGCGAAAACCGGTGTAATCAAAACGGGTCAGAAGGTTTTCGACATTGAATGTCGCAAGGCGCAGGGACATGAAGCATTCCAATTTATGAAGAAGCAGGCGAGCCGGTTCACTAAACCGATATCACCCGGCCTTCGCGGTCACGGTCGATTTGAATTTGCCCATCAGATACGGGCCGGAGAGAACAGACGCATATTTCGGCTCCTCGCCTTCCTTCAGGCACGACGGCAGGCAGGCGATCTCGGCAAACCAGTTCGGCTGATGGAAGAAGGCCAGGGATTGCCGCCGCTGCATGCCGCCCTCCTCCGGCGGCGGATTGACGACGCGATGCACGGTCGAGACCCAGCGATCGTTGGTCCAGAGCGCCATCAGGTCGCCGATGTTGATAACGAAAGCCCCCTCCACCGGGGGCACCGGCGTCCAGTTGCCATCAGGAGCGATGATCTCGAGCCCTTTCGAGCCGGATTGCGGCAGAAGGATCGTCAGGCTGCCGTAATCGGTATGCGCACCGGCGCGAAGCTGGCCCGGCTGCGGCGGTACATGCTGCTCGGGATAATTCAGCGCCCTCAGCGCACTGATCGGTGCATCGACGTGAGGATCGAAGAAGTGTTCGTCGAGGCCGAGCGCCGTTGCGAACACGCGCATGATGCGCGCCGCCAAATCTTCCATAGCTCCGTAGTAAGCCTTCCATGCCTCCACAAATCCATCAGGTTCTTCCGGCCAAATGGTGGCGGCATAGCAGAAGCCGAGCGCCTCCGGATCGCTCATATCAGCGGGAACGGAAAGCGGGCCGCCATTGAAGCTTTCCTTCAAATCCGGCGGCGTGTCGACATTGCGCGATTTTGCCAGCGCTTCGGTGCCCGGCCCGAGATAGCCGTAGGGATAACCGGGATAGAGCGTTTTCGCCCGCTGCTTCACCTCGGGTGGCAGATCGAAGAATGCTTGCGTTTTCTTCCAGACCTCGGCGATGACGGCGTCTGCAACGCCATGGTTGGAAATTGCCAGAAAGCCGGTCGAGCGGCATATCCGATCCACCTCCGCACCGAGCCGCTTTTTCTCCTCATGACCAGCCGCCTCGAAGGCGCCGAGATCGAAAATAGGAAAGCTATGATCGGACATGCGCGACTCCCATCCGTAACCTCGAGCAAATCAAGCATAGGAGAAGGCGGGGAACAACCATCTTGTCCCCTGCCCGATCAAAGCCGCCAGGCCGAGCGGACCGCGACCCGATAATCATCGCCCACGGCAACAGCCTCGCGGCTATAGGCGCGCAACACCTGTCCATCCGACATAGACAGCCTCAGCGCATAGCGCTCGCCCTCATAGAGAACGGAATCGACACGGCATGAAATGCCCTCGCCGTCGACAACCACGTCCTCCGGCCGCACGAGAACATCCGCGCCCGCCGAGCCGCCTGCCCGATTCTCCCATAAGCCCCGGAAGAACGGCCAATCGATACGGCGCGGACCGCCGTCGGGAAAAGCCATCGACAGGATGGCGCCCTGCCCGACCAGACTGCCGACCATTTTCCCTTCAGGGCGTGCATAGATCTCCGCCGGCTGCGCCACCTGCAGGAGCCGCCCTTCGGACATGACGGCAACATCGGTCGCAAGCGCCATCGCTTCGCTCTGGTCGTGCGTGACATAGACCATGGTGGCACCGGAGCGCTGATGAAACTCGCGAAAAGTCTCCTCCATCTCCTTCTTCAGGTGACGGTCGAGATTGGCGAGCGGTTCGTCGAGCAGCACGACATCGGGCGATGTCACCAAGCAGCGAGCAAGCGCCACGCGCTGGCGCTGGCCGCCGGAGAGTTCGGCTGGCCGGCGCTCGGCATAATCGTCAAGCCGCACCGTCGCCAAGGCCTCGCGCACCTTCTCGCGATAACGCTCGCCGGAGATGCCGCGCACCTTGAGTGGATAACCGACATTGTCTGATACGTTCATATGCGGCCAGAGCGCATAGGATTGAAACACCATCGCCATGTTGCGCCGCTCGGGCGGCAACATGTTTACGGCATCCGCCAGTAGCCGTTCGCCGAGATGGATGGAGCCATCCGTCGGCTGCTCGAAGCCGGCGATCATTCGAAGCACGGTCGTCTTGCCGCAACCGGAGGGGCCGAGCAGCGCCAGGAAACCGCCCTCGCGAACATCGAGCGACAAGGCATTGACGGCAGCCCGGCCACCGGTACCAAAATCCTTGCTGATATGGTTGAGGATCAGCTTCGCCAAGGCACCACTCCCTTCGGCAGGCGCTTGGCCATGATTTCCAGAAGCACCATCATGATGACGACCATGGCGATGACGATGACCGACATGGCCGAGGCAAGATCGGCGCTGCCGCCGTCGTCGAGATTGTAAATGACGACGCCGAGCGTCTGCGTGCCGGCCGACCAGAGCAGAGCCGAAACGGTCAGCTCGTTGCAGGCAATGAGGAAGACGAGGATCACCGAGGCACCCGCCGCCGGCGCGATCAGCGGCACGATGATATCGATCAACCGGCGGAAGAAGCCGGCTCCGGAAAGCCGCGCCGCCTCTTCCAGCGCCGGATCGAGCTGCAGGAAAGCGCTCATGACCGGCTTCAGGCTGACGGCGAAATAGGCGGAGAAATAGGCAAGCAGGATGATCCAGATCGTTCCGTAAAGCGTGACGTTGAGGATCGGCAAGGGTGCGGCAAACACCAGAATGAAGCAGACGGCAATGATGATGCCCGGAAGCGCATAGGGGATCTCGATCATGCCGCCAACGATGCGGCTGAGCGCGTCCTTGCGCCGCGTCAGCGCATAGGCCGTGAGCACTGTCACGAAGAGGAGACCCAATGCTGTCATTCCCGCCAGAAACAACGAATTGGAAAAGGCGGTCCGCGTTATGCTCTGCCGAAACAGGATTTCCGTGAAGGCATTGAGCGATGCCGTCTTGAAGGTGAGCGGCACGCCATAGGCCGGCACCAGCGCGCCTGCGACCAGCGCCAGGAAGGGTGCGACGAGCATGACGAACAAAATGGCGCAGAGCACGGGCAAGGCCAGATAGCGCCAGCGGCCAAGCGAAAAGGCAGCCGTCGCACCGGAAATACCGATGACACGGTAATCACGCCCCTTCAGAGCCCTGCCCTGCACGGCAAGACCGGCAACGGCGATGACGGCGATCATCGTCGAGAGTACGGCGATATCGCCGAATGTCCTCGGCCCGAAATTGGAGAACTTGGTGAAGATCAGGGTCGATAACGTGTAGATCGAGGCAGGAATGCCGAGGATCGCAGGAATACCGAAATTGCCGATCGAGGAGACGAAAGCAATCGCGGCTCCGGCAATGACACCGGGCAGAGACAAGGGCAGAATAATATCGCGGAAGACGCGCAGGCCTGAGGCTCCGGAAAGCCTTGCCGCTTCCACACCATCGCGTGGCAGCGCCATCAGGCCGGCGCGCAAAGCGAGATAGACCAGCGGCGCATGCTGAACGCCATAGAGCAGCGCGATGCCGCTGACGGAATAGAGCGGCTGCGGCGAGCCGAGCGGCGGCGCGATATGCAGCGCTTTCAGCAAAGGGCTCGACGGCCCGGACATCTGCACCCAGGCAAGCGCCGTGACCTGCGGCGGGATCATCATCGGTAGCACGAAGAGGAAACCGATGAGCCCCCTGCCCGAAAGATCTGTCAATGTCAGCAGGAATGCGAAGAGGCTGCCAAGGACGACGGAAATGATGGTGCCGAGCACGGCCGTTTCGATCGTGTACCAGACCGAGCGCCAGAGCGCGGGATCGGTGACGAGCTCATAGGTCCCGCCCTTGAGAAGTGCCTCGATGCCGGTAAGCGCCAGCCGCGCCAGCGGCAGGACGCTGAGCAACAGCACGACGGCAACAACAAAAGGAAACAGCCAGGCCGGCTGGCTGTTTCCCCTACGCATATATGAGTACATTCCAGATCCGGGTCGGATTACTTCGACTTGAAGTAGGTGGAGAAGGTCTTCAGGTCCTGATCCGTGTTCTTGAGAGCATCGGCGGCATTCAACGGCAAAACCTTGATGCTGTCACGTGCCGGGAAGCCTTGCGGCAGCGGCGTACCATTGCGGGCCGGGATGTAGCCGAGCTTCAGGAAGCCTTCCTGGCCCTTTTCCGAGAGGACGTAATCGACGAACTTCTTGGCGGCATCGGCATGCTGCGTGCTCGCCAGAATGCCCACCGGTTCGGTGACGGCTGAAACACCTTCCTTCGGGAAGACGAATTCCAGCGGAGCGCCCTTGGCCTTCTCGCGGATCGGCATGTAATCGACGATCATGCCATAGGCCTTCTCGCCGGAAGCAACCGACTTGAGCACCGCGCCATTGCCGCCCGAGGCGATCGCGCCATTGTCGGCGAGGTTCTTGTAGTAATCCCAGCCGAGGCTACCGACGCCGGCGAGCGTCTGCGCGTGAATGAGAGCGGCGCCCGAGGCAAGCGGGCTCGGCATGGCGACGAGGCCCTTGGCTTCCGGCTTCACCAGATCCTGCCAGCTTGCCGGCTTCATCGCGGCCGCGGTGTTGTAGACGATGCCGGTCGTGATCAGCTTGGTGGAATAGTAATAGCCGTCGGTGTCATAGAGCGAGGCATCGTAGTTCTTGGCTTCTGGCGACTTGTAGGCAAGCAGCTTGCCGGCTTCCTTCAGGCGCTCCAGCGTCACCGTATCGGCGATCAACAGGACATCGGCGACCGGAGCGCCAGCCTGCATTTCGGCCTGCAGCTTGGCGATGATCTGCGGCGTGCCGTCACGAACCCAATCGACCTTGATGCCGGGATTGGCGGCCATGAAGCCATCGACAGTCGCCTGTGCATCGGCATTCGGCTGACTGGTATAGAGGACGAGATCGGCGGCATTGGCGCTGCCGGAGAAAAGGGCAATGGCCAACAGGCCGGCAAAGGCGGAAACAAAGGTCTTCATGAAAACGTCCTCGACTAGGTTGTAGGAGGTTGTCTAGACGCAGGGCTTAACATGATTGTGACAGTTGAATTTGAATAGATTGCCGTTCGTATGATGATTGAATCTTGACGATCGGCATCCGGCGCTATTTCTTGACGTACGTATTTCAGACGGGATCGAGGAGGACAGATCTATGGAATATCGCCTGCTTGGCCGCTCCGGCCTCAAAGTTTCCACCATCACAATGGGCACCATGACTTTCGGCGGCGTCGGCTGGGCAAAAACCGTCGGCGATCTCGGCATCAAGGATGCCAAGAAGCTTGTCGACATGTGTATCGACGCCGGCGTCAACCTGCTCGATACGGCCGACGTCTACTCGCAAGGCGCATCGGAGGAGATTCTCGGTGAGATCATCGGCGGCCCGCGCAAGAACGGCGTGCTCATCGCCACCAAGGCACGCTTCCCGATGGGGCCGGGCGTCAACGATGCCGGCTCGTCCCGCCAGCACCTCATTCAGGCCTGCGAGGCGAGCCTGAAGCGCATGAAGACCGATGTGATCGATCTCTACCAGCTGCATGAGTGGGACGGACAGACACCGCTGGAAGAGACGATGGAAGCGCTCGACACCTTGGTTCGCCAGGGCAAGGTCCGCTATATCGGCTGCTCGAACTTTTCCGGCTGGCACATCATGAAGGCGCTCGGCGTCAGCGAGCGCGACAAGCGCGAACGCTTCGTCAGCCAGCAGATCCATTACACGCTCGAAGCACGCGACGCGGAAAACGAGCTGGTGCCTGTTAGTATCGACCAGGGCCTCGGCATTCTCGTCTGGAGCCCGATCGCCGGCGGCCTGCTCTCGGGCAAGCATCGCCGCAATCAGGCGACACCGGAGGGTACGCGCCAGTTCGCCGGCTGGACGGAACCGCCGATCCGCAATGAGAACCGTCTGTGGAATATCGTCGACAGGTTGGTGGAGATCGCAGATGGTCGCGGCGTTTCCGCCGCTCAGGTGGCGCTTGCCTGGCTCATCGGCCGAAAGGGCGTGACCTCGGTCATCATCGGCGGCCGCACCGAGGCGCAGTTCAAGGACAATCTTGCCAGCGCCGAATTGAAGCTGACCGACGAAGAACGCAAGCGGCTGGACGACGTCAGCCTACCGCCGCTGATGTATCCCTATTGGCACCAGCGCAATACCGCCAGCGACAGGCTGAGCGAGGCCGATCTGGCGCTGATCGGCCCGCATCTGGCGAAGTAAAAAACGGTGGTGGCGGCTTAGGCCGCCATTGCTCCGATCTCGCCCGCGATCAGCTTGCCGAGCCGCGAAATGCCCTCTTCGATCATCTCGTCATTGGCGCAGGAGAAGCTGACGCGGAAGGTGTTCGCGCCCGAACCGTCGGCGAAGAAGGCCTGCCCGGGCACGAAGGCGACTTTCGCCGTTTCTAGCGACCGCGCGAGCAGCTTGGCGCCATCCATGCCCTTCGGCAGGGTGATCCAGACGAACATGCCGCCCTGCGGCCTCGTCCAGCTCGTACCGTCGGGCATGTATTTCGCAAGCGCCGCCAGCATGCAGTCGCGGCGGTGGCTGTAGGTCTTGCGGATCTTGGCAACCTGCGCATCGAAACCACGCTCTGCGACCTGATGAATGGCGATCTGGTTGATGGTCGAGGAATGCAGGTCGGCCGCCTGTTTCATCAGGACGAGTTTGCGGATGACAGGCGCATTGGCAACGACGAAGCCGACGCGAAGGCCAGGCGCCAGCGTCTTCGAAAAGCTGCCGCAATAGATCGTGCGCGTGTCGTTGATGCTGCCCTTGCGCGCGATTTCCAGCGCCAAGATCGGCGCGACCGGATCGCCGTCATAACGCAGCGACTGATAGGCGGCGTCTTCGATGACGGCGATATCGAGCTCTTCGGCAAGGTCGAGCACCTTCTTGCGGCCGGCCAGATCGACGGTCTCGCCCGTCGGATTGGCAAAATCGGCCGAGAGATAGGCGAACTTCACCCTGCCGCCCGCCTGCGAAGCCGCGGCGCGATAGGAATCCGGCGTGCGGTTGCCGTTCGGCGTCAGCTGGTCATAGGCCGGCTCATAGGCGTTGAAAGCCTGCAACGCGCCAAGATAGGTCGGCGCTGTCACAAGCGCCGTATCCTTCGGCGACAGGAAAAGCTTGCCGAGATAATCGAGCCCCTGCTGCGAACCGGAAACGATGAAGACATTTTCGAGTTCGCAGGGAATGCCGAGCGCGCCCATCTGGCCGACAAGCCATTCGCGCAGCGGCTTGTAGCCCTCGCTGACCGAATATTGCAGCGCTGCATTCACCGTCGGACCGGAAAAGATATCGGCATAGGCCTGCTTGAATTCGGCATCGGGAAACAGAGCGGGATCGGGAATACCACCTGCAAAAGAGATGATATCCGGCCGCTCCAAGAGTTTCAGCAGCTCGCGGATTTCGGAGGCGCGCATGCGGCTTGAGCGCGTCGCAAAGATATTTTCCCAATTCAACATGGGGCTTCCTCGTAATTTTTGGTCTTTCCGTCACAAGATCACGCAATAAAAGATAAGTCAATAATGCTGACCTATTTTGTTTGTGACAGTGACAAACAACTCTCGAAACTCAACGATGCTTTGCCGATCACCGATGCTCGGACCGCTTCCGAATGACCTACACATTTCTCTCTTCGGGTGCTATTCTTACGTTCTATCCATCGATCGGAAAAAGTAAGAATGGCGACCGCAACTCTCTCCTCGAAATTTCAGATATCGATCCCGAAAGAAGTTCGTGACCAGCAGCATTGGAGCGCGGGCCAGGAATTTGTTTTCATTCCGAAGGGCAAGGGTGTGCTGCTTATCCCCGTACCCGAACTTGCTGACCTCAAGGGCATGGCGAAGGGCGCCAACCCTGGTAATTACCGTGACCGGAAAGACCGGTTCTAATGCGCGTCGTTGATAGCTCAGCCTGGATCGAGTGGCTGACCCAAGGTCCGGCTGCAGATCGGCTTCAAGGCGAGATGCCTGCGCGAACCGAATGTATCGTCCCCACTATCGTCCAGCTCGAACTTTCCAAATGGCTGGAGCGCGAGCGCGATGAGGACGCAGTCGATTCCTTCTTCGCCTACACCGCCACCTGCATCGTCGCTCCCCTCGATACCGCTCTCGCCCGCCGCGCCGCCGAAGTCTCTGCGAAATACAAACTCGCACTCGCCGATGCGATCATCTACGCCACCGCCGAACAGCACGACGCCGACGTTCTGACGCTGGATGCGCATTTCAAGGACCTGGAACGCGTGGTCTATTTTGGCAAAGCATAATAGATATTTGCCCTTTTCCGCTTAAACGCGATACATCTCGAAAAGGCGCCAACCAGCATGAGCACCGATCCGACATCGTCCTTCTATACCGACAACGCCGTCGTCTACGCGGCGCGTGAACGCAGGCTGCCGCGCCAAAGGCTGGATGCCTTTCTGACCGCCCTGCCCGCAGGCGCAGCCATCCTCGAACTCGGTTGCGGCGGCGGTCAGGATGCCGCCTACATGCTGTCCCGCGGCTTCGACGTTACGCCCACGGATGGCTCCGCCGAACTTGCGAGAGAAGCGGAAAAGCGTCTCGGCAGGCCCGTTCGAGTGATGCGCTTCGAAGCCTTGGATGCCACCGAAATCTTCGACGGCATATGGGCGGAAGCCAGCCTTCTGCATGTTCCGCGATCTGTTCTGCCGGATATCTTCGATCGCATTTTGCGCGCCCTAAAGACGGGCGGCATCTTCCACGCCAGCTTCAAGGCGGGTGAAGCAGAGGGGCACGACAAGTTCGGACGCTATTACAACTATCCGTCGGCCTCATGGCTTCGGGATATGCTAAGCATTCGCGGATGGAAGAACATCACCATGACCGAAGCCGACGGTGGCGGTTTCGATGGCGTGCCCACAAGATGGCTCTACGTCGCCGCTCATAAATAGAAAGGCCGGAGCTTTCGCCCCGGCCCTCCAATCCAGCTCTCGCCGAAAGCTTAGTTGACCGACTTGTCGACCAGCTTGTTCTTGCCGATCCAGGGCATCATGCCGCGCAGCTTGGCGCCGACTTCTTCGATCTGGTGGCTGTCGTTGTTGCGGCGGATACCCTTGAAGCGGGCAGCACCCGAACGGTATTCCTGCATCCACTCGGAGGTGAACTTGCCGGTCTGGATGTCCTTGAGGACACGCTTCATCTCAGCCTTGGTTTCTTCGGTGATGATGCGCGGACCGGTGACGTATTCGCCCCACTCGGCCGTGTTCGAGATCGAGTAGTTCATGTTGGCGATGCCGCCTTCATAGATCAGGTCGACGATCAGCTTCACTTCGTGCAGGCATTCGAAATAGGCCATTTCCGGAGCGTAGCCGGCTTCAACCAGCGTTTCGAAGCCGGCGCGGATGAGCTCGACGAGACCGCCGCAGAGAACGACCTGTTCGCCGAAGAGGTCGGTTTCGCACTCTTCGCGGAAGTTGGTTTCGATGATGCCCGAACGGCCGCCGCCGACGCCGCAGGCGTAGGAGAGAGCGAGTTCAAGGGCGTTGCCGGAAGCGTTCTGATGGACGGCAACGAGGCAGGGAACGCCGCCGCCCTTCTGGTATTCGCCGCGAACCGTGTGGCCCGGGCCCTTCGGCGCGATCATGACGACATCGACCGAAGCCTTCGGCTCGATGAGGCCGAAGTGAACGTTGAGGCCGTGTGCGAAAGCGATCGCAGCGCCGTCACGAATGTTCGGAGCAATATCGGCCTTATAGATATCGGCCTGCAGTTCGTCCGGGGTCGCCATCATCATCAGGTCGGCCCAGGCGGCAGCTTCGGCAACGGTCATGACCTTGAAGCCATCGGCCTCGGCCTTCTTGATCGTGGGCGAACCGGCCTTCAGCGCGATCACAAGGTTCTGTGCGCCGCTGTCCTTCAGGTTCAGCGCGTGAGCGCGGCCCTGGGAACCGTAGCCGATGACGGCGACCTTTTTCGACTTGATGAGGTTGAGATCGGCATCACGATCGTAATAGACGCGCATTGTTTGTCCTTCCCTTTGCTTGTCTGGTGTAAACTTGGATCTGCTCAGACGGTCGCTGCTGCTTCCGCCAATACCTTTTCCGTGCCGTAAAGCTTGAGGAAGGCGCTGACCGCCTTCTCAGCCTGACGGCTCGTATCCTTCAAACCGGGCTCACCGAGCAGCATGCGCACATGCAGGTCGGAGACGATGAGCCCATAAAGCGTGTGATATGCCTCGTCCGCATCGGCAAAGCGCAGCAACCCCACCCGCTTGCCGGCATCGATGAGACCGATGGCACGGCGGTCGATCTGCCGGCGCCCGCGCTCCAGAAGCAGCTTGCCGAGCTTCGAGCCATCGCGGTTCGACTGGCCGATCGCCAGGCGGTTCAAAGCGAGAGAAACGTCGCCCGCCAGAACCTCCAGCAGGTCGCGGGCGAATATGACGAGGTGGTCATGCAGGCTTGCCGGATTCAGCCGCTCGCCATTGCGCTCGAAGGTGCGAACCTTGCTGGCCTGATAGGTGATCATCGCCGACAAAAGACCGTCACGGTCGCCGAACCACTTGTAGAGACTTTCCTTCGAGCAATTGGCGGCGCGCGCGACGCCCGAGGTCGTCAGCGCCTTCTCGCCGCCGTCGACGAGCAGACGCAGCGCCTGCTCCAGAACGGCGTTCTGGCGCGGCGAAAACTCGCTCGACTGTCCTACTTCGCTCAGCACGATGGCCACTCCCAAATGCGTACCGTACGGTACGGTTCGTGGCGCTTTATGCAGGACGACAAGACAGCCGTCAAGCGGAATTCGTTGCTGCACTGCGTTAAAAAGAGAGTGCTTTTCATGCTACTAAACGGTAGCAGCTGCCGCGAGTCGGTCAGTTGATCGATAGGGCTTGACGCAAATGATTGGTCGGAAACATCGCCTACTCGGCCGCGACCACGCTATTGCGCATGGCCTCGACATCCTTCAGCGGCGGCAGGCCGTAAAGCCGACTATATTCGCGGCTGAACTGTGAAGGACTCTGATAGCCGACACGATGACCGGCCGATCCGACGTCGAGCTGCTCGACGATCATCAGCCGACGGGCCTCATGCAGCCGAAGCTGCTTTTGATACTGCATCGGCGATAGGGCCGTAACAGTCTTAAAATGATGATGCAGCGAGGAAACGCTCATGCCGACGCGCTCGGCGAGTTCTTCGATGCGCAGCGGCTGCGTATAGTTGCCGCGGAGCCAGGCGACGGCACGCGCCACCCGGTTGCTCTGGCTCTCCGCCATGGCGATCTGCAGCAGCCGAGGGCCGTTCGGACCAGTTAGCAGGCGGTAGAGGATTTCCTGCTCGATCAAAGGCGCCATGGCCGGAATATCTTGGGGCCGATCAAGCAATCGGAGCAGCCGCAGCGAGGCATCGAGCAGTTCCGGCGAGGCGGCATTGACCGCAATTCCGCGCACAGGCTCGGCAGTCAGTGCCTGACGCGGAACGCTGACGCGCGACAGCAGCTCCTTCAACCGTTCGCTGTCGAGCGCCATGCCGAAGCAAAGATAGGGCGCATCGCTGCCGACATTGGTGACCTGCGTCGACACCGGCAAGTCGAGCGCAGTCAAAATATACTCGCCGACCCCGTAATTGTAGGTCTCGGCGCCGATTGTCAGGTTCTTGCGTCCCTGGACCACGATGGCAAAACAGGGCCGGTAAGCCCCATGCTGCCACACGGTCGCGGCCGACTGCCGATAGAGATTAAGATTGTCTATCGGCGTGCGGTGTTCGCCGTCCCCCGGAGCGAAACGTGCAACGATCGATGCGAGTTCCTGATTGGGATTGAAAGGCAGTGTCATGCGCAACCAACTGTTTTCGTGCAGATATCGATGCTTATCTAGATAACACCATTCGATCGCGAAAGACCTGCCGCACATTTAGATTCGCAGGATCGTACATAAAGCTTGCAGGATCGCTCTAACGCTGTGACCCGGTCCTGATGCATGGTGGGCCATCCAAATTCTACTCCCAACCCATCCGAAAAAATAAGGAAATCTCCCATGCCTATCGCAAAGGGTTATGCAGCAACCGACGCGTCCAAGCCGCTCACGCCTTTCACTTTCGAGCGGCGCGAGCCGAACGCGGACGACGTTGTCATCTCCGTCAAATATTGCGGCGTCTGCCATTCCGACATTCACCAGGCCCGCAACGAATGGGGCGGCTCGAAATATCCGATGGTGCCCGGCCACGAAGTCGCCGGCATCGTGACCGCCGTCGGTTCCGAGGTCACGAAGTTCAAGGTCGGCGACCGCGTCGGCGTCGGCTGCTTCGTCAATTCCTGCACGACCTGTGCCACGCGCGATCTGGATTACGAGCACTACATGCCGGGCTTGGTTCAGACCTACAACGACGTGGAAGCCGATGGCGAGACGCCAACCTATGGCGGCTACTCCGACTCGATCGTCGTCAAGGAAGGCTATGTCCTCTCCTTCCCCGAAAACATTCCGCTCGATTCGGGCGCACCGCTGCTGTGCGCCGGCATCACGCTCTATTCGCCGCTGCGCCACTGGAAAGCCGGACCGGGCAAGAAGGTCGCGATTGTCGGCATGGGCGGCCTCGGCCACATGGGCGTGAAGCTGGCCCACGCCATGGGCGCCGACGTGACAGTTCTCAGCCAGACGCTGTCGAAGAAGGAAGACGGCTTCAAGCTCGGCGCGAAGGACTACTACGCCACCAGCGACGCCGAAACCTTCACGAAGCTCGCCGGCACCTTCGACCTGATCATCAACACGGTTGGTACGGCGATCGATTGGAACGCCTATCTGAACCTTCTGAAATATGATGGCAGCATGGTGCTGGTCGGCGTTCCCGAGCATGCGGTTCCGGTCCATGCCTTCTCGCTGATCCCCGGCCGCCGCAGCCTTTCCGGCTCCATGATCGGCTCGATCAAGGAAACCCAGGAAATGCTCGACTTCTGCGGCGAGCACAACATTGTCGCCGAGATCGAGAAGATCAACATCCAGGAAATCAACGAAGCCTATGAGCGCGTGCTGAAGAGCGACGTCCGCTACCGCTTCGTCATCGATATCGCTTCGCTGGCATAAGCACTGCCGCGCAGCAACCCATAGGAAAAGGGCAGCCGCTGCGGCTGCCCTTTTTTTCATTCCTCGCGCATGGTTTCCTTCTGCGTGATCAGCCGGGCGCTGTGCTGCCGGCTGATATAGATCCAAAGCCAGCTCCAGGCGACGGCGATGCGCCAGCGCACGCCGATCAGGAAATAAATGTGGGCCAGGCCCCACACCCACCAGGCTAGCCAGCCCTTAAGCTTAATCCAGCCGAAATCGATGATTGCAGCACTTTTACCGATCGTCGCCAGGCTGCCTTGATGGCGATAGTGAAATGGCCCCGGCGCCGGCTGGCCGGCCAGCTTCGCCTTGATCACCTTGGCAACGTAAGCACCCTGCTGCTTTGCAGCCGGAGCGATCCCCGGCACCGGGCTGCCGTCGTCACGCAGGACGGATGCCGTATCGCCGATGATGAAAATATCTTGCTTGCCCGGCGCCCGCAGCTCCTTATCCACCACCGCCCGGCCTGCGCGGTCCGCAGGAATATCCAGCCATTTGGCGGCCGGCGATGCCTGGACGCCCGCCGCCCAGACGATGGTGCGGCATGGTACGAAGGCGTCTCCGATCATCACGCCTTCGGCCGAGCACAAGGTGACCGGCTTGCCGAAGCGGATTTCGACACCCAGCTCCTCCAGCTCCTTCCGCGCATAATCGGACAGATCCTCAGCGAACGCCGGAAGCACGCGCGGCCCGGCCTCCACCAGAATGATCTTTGCCTTTCGGGTATCGATATTGCGGAACTCCCTGGGCAAGGTCGTCCTTGCCAGTTCCGAAATGATGCCGGCAAGCTCTACGCCAGTCGGCCCCGCGCCGACGATGACGAAGGTCAGGAGCGACTCACGAACGGTCGGATCCGTTTCCATCTCCGCCTGCTCGAAAGCCAGCAGCACGCGGCGGCGGATGGTCGTCGCATCCTCCAGAGTCTTCAGTCCCGGCGCCACCGGCTCCCACTCGTCATGACCGAAATAAGCATGAGTGGCCCCCGTTGCCAGCACCAGCGTATCGTAGCCAATCTTTTGACCATTCTTCAAGAAGACCTGCCGCGTTTCGCTGTCGACGCCGACGACCTCCGCCAGCAGCGTCGTCACCTCGGGACGGTCCCTGAAGAAATTGCGGATCGGCCAGGCAATCTCCGATGTCGCGAGCAAAGTGGTCGCGACCTGATAGAGAAGCGGCTGGAACAGATGATGATTGCGCCGATCAATCATCGTGACGCGGACGGGAGCGCCTTTCAGATCGTTGACGCACTGCACACCGCCGAAACCGCCCCCGACAACGACAACGTGATGATCCTGCATGGCAACACCTCATGGCTACGTTTCGCTGAAAACGTAGGGTTGAGAAGAGTAAGCAGCAACCGTCTTTTATGCATGGCACCCCTGCACCGCTCCCTTATGCTGAGAGCTAGGATGCTTTTGTGGACTGGGCACGCGCAATTAGATTGAACACTTCGCGCACGTCCGCGACTCCAATAAATCGCGGCACGTTCGAAAGTGCAGGCGTCCACATGCCCATACCGCCGCCACGGCGTGTGAAGCCGATTTCGGTATCGCTTCCGAAATTGATTGTACCGGTCCCGTCACCATTCTGATCGAGATCCACGGCAGGTAAGCGATCCAGTGACATGGTCAGAAGCTTGGCAAACCATCCTTCGCGCAAGATGATGATGCGTTGATTAGTGACCGCATATTGAGTTCTCGCGCGAACGAATGCATCGACCGCGAAACGACCGACGATAAGATAGAGTCCAATCGCCACGAAAGGCACGCCCCATAACCTGAAAAAGATTGGCGCATTGCCTTGCCTGATGACCGCGCTTTCCCAAAAGACCGCAAAGCCGCCCCACAACAACGAAAAGGGTACAAGCAGCAGATCTTTTTTGCCGACCATGAAACCTTGCTTTGGTCGACCCTGCCATAACAGTTTTTCACCAGGCTGGAGGTAAGTCTGAATATCTGTGTTGCGCATAGCGGATTGCCCTTGGAGCGATAATCACAAGATAGATTCTACAACTTAAAAGCCTACCGTCGCCATGTGAGCTTTGTCGATGTGATATGCGGAATTTACGCGCGACGCTGTCGATTTAATATGCATACCCGACAGGAACGGAGGCGCCGCTTTTCAACTCCTCCATCGAGATCGATGCAGAGACATCGAAGAGCTCGATCTTGCGCACGAGCTGCTTGTAGATGACATCGTAATGCTCGACACGCGGCAAGACGATCTTGAGAATATAATCATAATTCCCGGTAAGCCGATGCGCCTCGACGATCTCGGGGATGTCGCCGATGACCTTACGGAAAGATTCGATCCACTCGTCGGCATGATGCGCCGTCTTGATCATCGCATAGACCGTGGTCGGCACCCCCATCTTCTCACGGTCGAGCACGACGATGCGCCGGGCAATATGCCCGCTGTCCTCAAGCCGCTGTATACGCCGCGAGCACGCCGACACCGACAAGGCGACGCGATCGGCGAGCTCCGTCACGGATATGCCCGCATCCGCCTGCAGAAATTCGAGGATCTTTCGGTCGCGTTCGTCCAGCATCTGCGGTAATTCCCTGTATGTACGCCGCTATTTTGCACATAAATCGAAAAATGCGCAAACATTTGCAGAGAAATCCTGATAAGCTTCAAAAAACGCAAACATACGGCGGATGAATCACCGCACTATTCCTCCATTCAAAATCCAGGAGCGGAGAACAGCATTATGCGCACCATTGGCCTGATCGGCGGTATGAGTTTCGAGAGTTCTGCAGTCTATTACCGCCTGATCAACGAAATGGTCCGCGATCGGCTCGGCGGCCTCTCCTCGGCCGAACTGGTGATGTACTCCGTCAATTTCGAAGAAATCGTCACGCTGCAGAAGGCGGGGCGCTGGAACGATGCCGCCGACCGGCTCGCCGATGCTGCGCAACGCCTGGAGGCCGCCGGCGCCGAATGTGTTCTCATCTGTACCAACACCATGCACCTGATCGCGCCTCAGGTTGCCGAGCGCATTTCCGCGCCTCTCATCCACATCATCGATGAGACCGCCGCAGCCTTGAAGGCAGCAGGCCGGGTCAAGCCTCTGCTACTCGCAACCCGCTACACGATGGAACATGGCTTTTATGCCGAACGCATGGCTGACAACGGCGTCTCCATCATGGTCCCCGGCCCCGAAGATCGCACCGTCACGCACGATATCATCTTTAACGAGCTCTGCGCCGGTATCATCAAGGACGAATCGCGCCGGAAGCTGAACGCCATTATCGAGCGCGCCAAGGCCGCAGGCGCCGACAGCGTCATTCTCGGCTGCACCGAGATCTGCCTCATCCTCGATCCAAAGGCGCTGATCCTGCCCGGCTTCGATACCACGACGATCCACGCCGAAGCGGCTGTGGACTTTGCTCTTGCGGATGAAAAGAACAACAAGAGCTGCGCTGCCTGACTTCGATCAATTTACTTGACTGAGTCCAATAAATAACCAACATCGTCTCCTGTATCTGAGGAGACGATGCCATGAGTCCTGCTGCCGAATTCGCGACCATCGATGCCGTTCGCGACTTCAACCGCTTCTACACGAATTTTCTCGGCGTCCTGAACAAGGCCTATCTGGATAGCCCCTATACGCTCACGGATGTGCGCGTGCTGTTCGAAGTCGGCTTCCGCGGCGGCGTTGCCGCTTCCGCGCTGACACGCGAGCTTCATCTCGACCCCGCCTATCTCAGCCGTATCGTCAAGCGCTTCCGCGAGGATGGGCTGATCGAAACGACGCCGGACCCGACCGATGCGCGCAGCCAGATCATAAAAGTCACCGATAAGGGACAGGTGCAATTCGAGGAATTCGTCCGCCGCTCGCGCGCGCAGATCGCCGGATATTTCGAAAAGCTCGCGATCGGAGAACCCGAACGCGTCGTTGCGGCAATGCAGACGATACAGGACACGCTCGGCAGGGACCGAACCACGGCATCTCCCGCAATCATCCGCAACCACCGGCCCGGAGACATCGGCTGGATCGTACAAAGCCAGGCACGTTTCTACACGGAGGAATTCGGCTGGGACGACCGCTTCGAAGGTCTGGTGGCGGAAGTCGCCGGAAAATTCCTCTCCAATTTCAACCCGCAGAAGGATCGATGCTGGATCGCTGAACGAAGCGGCCTGAATATCGGCTCCTCTATGATCGCAGATGGCGGTGACGGCGTCGCGAAACTCCGGCTGCTCTATGTCGACAAGACAGCGCGCGGCCTTGGCCTGGGCAAGCTGCTGGTCGACGAATGCATCCGTTTCTCGCGCGATGCCGGCTACGGCAAGCTTTCGCTCTGGACCAACGATATCCTCGACACGGCACGGGCGATCTACGTCAAGGCCGGCTTCAAGCTCGTGGGGGAGGAAAGGCATTGCATGTTCGGCCCGGAATTGAACGGCCAGACCTGGGAGCTCGATCTCTGAACATAGCTGGCTGGATGCCCGCATGGACACGCTTTAGCTTCGACCCTATCTTCGATGCATCTCAAATTTGTATCGAGATATTAGCCATGACCGTGTGCAGCGAAATCCGGATAGAGCCTATCACTGCCGAACACATCGAAGACTTTCACAAGGCGCTCGATATGGTGGCCCGCGAACGGGAATATCTATCGCTGCTCGAAGCTTTTCCATTGGAGGAGACCCGCGCCTTCGTGCTTGGCATGATCGAAAACGGCAATCCGCAGCTTGTCGCCTTGGCCGATGGGACGGTGGTCGGCTGGTGCGATATCAGCCGCCATACATTTCCCTCTAACGCCCACGCGGGCAAACTCGGCATGGGCCTCATCCCCGCTTATCGCGGCCAAGGCCTGGGTCGTCGATTGATCGAAGCGACGCTGCGAGCTGCGCGTGATGTGGGAATAGAGCGCGTCGAACTCAGCGTCTATGCCGACAATAACAGAGCCATAGCGCTCTATGAGAAGGTCGGCTTTGTCCGCGAAGGACTGGCGCGCAAGTCCTTTCGCATAGACGGTCGCTACAAGGACACGATCCACATGGCGTTTTTCCACGAATAGCGCGTCCAACCGCCTCATTCTCGGCAATATCTTGCTGCGTTGCAAAAATTCGCTTGTTTTGGAAACGATCATTTCCTAAAAGGATGACATGACCACAGACACAATCGACATCACACCGAAGCTTCGCGGCCGCCCACGGGAATTCGATATGGATTCCGCGCTCGACGAGGCATTGCGCGTCTTTTCCGAGCGCGGCTATTATGCCGCCTCCATCAACGAATTGACCGAGGCCATGGGCCTCACGGCAGGCAGCGTCTACAAGGCATTCGGCGACAAGCGCGGCGTATTCCTTGCTGCTTTCAGCCGGTATCGCCAAGTCCGCCAGCAACTCATCGATGAGACGCTTGCCGAGGCGCCGAATGCTCATGAAAAGCTGCGCGCCTTGGTGACATTCTTCGCCGAAGCATCATGTGGCGAGATCGGTCGCCGCGGCTGCCTCGTGGTCGGCAGCGCGACGGAGCTTGCGCTTTTCGACGAGGAGGTCGCAAGCCGCGTCGGCGTGGCCTTCGATTTCGATGAGCGCCGCATTCTGGATCTCATTCGCCTCGGTCATTCGGACGGTTCTGTACCGAAGCATGTCGATCCTGAAAGCACCGCCTGCACCCTACTGGCCCTGACCAAGGGCATGCGCGTGATCGGCAAGACCGGCCGCAAGATCGAACACATGCTCGCCGCCGCCGAGACGGCCATGAAACTGCTGAACTGATTCTATCGAAATTTCGGGGGCAAATTCCCCCTACCCGCATCGAGGACAAGATATGCCCGCTATTGCCGCCACTAGACGGGAGAGCACACCGCTCCCGGAAAAGACCCTTTCACCGCTGCTGACATTCATGTTCGCCGCCGCCTGCGGGCTGGTGGCTGCCAATCTCTATTACGGCCAGCCGCTCGCCGGTCCCATCAGTCAGTCGCTCGGCTTCACCCCTGCGGCCACCGGCCTCATCGTCACGCTGACGCAGATCGGCTACGGCCTCGGTCTCCTGCTGATCGTGCCGCTCGGCGATCTTCTTGAGAACCGCAAGCTGGTGCTGACCCTGGTGGCGCTATCCGCCATCGCGCTCATAGGCGCCGCTTTTGCCTCCTCGCCATCGCTGTTCCTGCTTGCCTCGCTCTGCATCGGCCTGGCTTCCGTCGCGGTGCAGGTTCTTGTCCCTTTCGCCGCCCATATGGCACCTGACGCCAGCCGCGGCGCTGTCGTCGGCAATGTCATGAGCGGCCTGCTCGTCGGCATCATGCTCGCCCGCCCGGCTGCGAGCTTCCTGTCCGAGCTTTTATCCTGGCACGCGGTCTACATCATCTCGGCCGGCGTCATGATCGGGCTGATCGTTATCCTGCGCCTCGTTCTGCCGACCCGCGTGCCCCATACGAAACTGCATTATGGGCAGCTGCTGTCCTCTATGGGCCACCTCGCGCTTCGCACGCCTGTGCTGCAGCGGCGTGCGCTCTATCAGGCCTGCATGTTCGGCGCCTTCAGCCTCTTCTGGACGACGACGCCGTTGCTGCTGGCAAGCCCTGCCTTCGGCCTGACGCAAAACGGCATCGCGCTTTTCGCACTTGCCGGAGCCGCGGGCGCCGTCGCCTCGCCGATTGCCGGACGCGTTGCCGATCGCGGCTGGACGAAGCTTGCCACAGCCTTCGCCCTGGTGCTCGCCATTATCGCCTTCCTGATCGGCCATTTTTCCGGCAGCGGTTCATTGCTGGCGCTGATCACGCTGACGCTGTCGGGCATCATGCTCGACTTCGGCGTCCAGACGAACCTCGTGCTCGGTCAGCGCGCCATCTTCGCGCTCAGCGCCGAGCATCGCAGCCGTCTCAACGGCCTCTATATGGCGACCTTCTTCGCCGGCGGCGCCCTCGGCTCGGCGCTTGGCGGCTGGGCCTATGCCATCGGCGGCTGGAACATGGCCTCCTGGATCGGCGTCGCCTTCCCGGTCATCGCGCTGCTTGCCTTCCTGACCGAGCGCAAGAACTGATCAAGACGGATGCGGTACAGCCAGCCGCAGCCAGTCACATTCCCGCAAGCCGGCGCCACGGAACGGGTCGATCAGCGTGCCGGAGACGATGCCGGCCAGGATCTGCGGCGCGGGCGGCACTTGGGCAATGGTCGCGACCAGCCGGTCGCGGATCCAGGCCAATGCTGCCGAATCCGATTGGTAGAAGGGCGTAAAGGCGGCAGACAGCAGCTGGAATAACCGCACATGTATCCGCCGTGCCTTGGCATAGGCAGCAAGAGCAGCCTCGATCGTTTCATGTCCTGCCAGAGCATGCGCCAGCGCCGCGACATCGAGTAGAGCCATATTGGCGCCCTGCCCGAGCTGCGGGCTGGTGGAATGCGCTGCATCGCCGACGAAGACAGTCCGCCCGCTATAGGGTCTCATCACTGTACGATGGGCATAACGCGCCAGCGTCAACTGATCCCAGTCAGTGATCTGCTCCAGCAAGGGCTCGCATTCCGGCCAGTAGCCGCGGATCGTCTGCTTCCAACGCTCGAGCCCGTGCCTACGCACCTCATCCGCATCCGCGACCTTCAGGCTCCAGAATAGAGCCGCCTGCTTCGGTAAATCCGACCTTCTGCTGCCGATCGGCAAGATGCCGATCATCACGCTGGCCTTGTCATAGCGCTGCGTCAGCGCCGCCTGATCCACCAGCCCGTCCGGACAGTCGAGCGTCGCCCAGAAAGCGCCGTAAACGAGGTTGCGGGCACGCGGCGCGACAGGCGAGGCTGCGACCAGTTCCGAGCGTGCACCACTGGCGTCGATGACGAGATCATATGGCCCGAGGCGCTCGCCCCCTTCGACGGAGAGATAGCTTTCACCATCCTCCTTTGCAACGCCGATGACGTGCTGTCCGGTATGGATCGGATGCCGCCGCGCGGAGACTTCATCGTAAAGCGTATCGAACAGTGCCGCACGATGAACGCCAAGCCCATAGCGCCCGCCCGGCAATGCATTGTAGCGCACATCGAGGACGATGCGGCCACGGGTGGTTTCCGTACCGAACAATCGATTGATCCGATTCCCGGCCGCATGGATCGCGGGGCCGAGCCCGAGCGATTCCAGCACGGTCAACCCGGTGGGCTGCAGCATCAGCGCCGAACCGACGGGAGCCGGGCTATCGAACCGTTCGATGATATCGGTCGTGTGGCCAGCGCGAGTGAGAAAGAGAGAGGCGGCAAGACCGGCAGGTCCGGCGCCGACGATGGCGATCTTCAAGGGCTTCACTGTGACGGCTCAGTCCGGCGATTGATCGAAACGGGCTCTAGCAGCCTTGACGGCCTCATGATTGGCCTCGGCCCAGTTCAAAAGCAGCGCCAGCGGCTCGTAAAGCGAGTAGCCGAGATCCGTCATGCGATATTCGACGCTCGGCGGCTTTGTCGGGAAAACCTCGCGATCGACATACCCGTCGCGCTGGAGATCGCGCAGCGTTTGCGTCAGCATTCTTTGGGAGATATCGGGCACCAGGCGGCGCAACTCGCCGAAACGATAAGGCCGTTTAGCCAGCGTTTCCAGCAACAGCACCGACCATTTTCCGCCGATCTGCGATATCAGGTCCCGCACGGGACAATTGCTGAAATCAAGTTTGCTGAGATCGAAGTCGCGCAGCGGCGGATCCTCGCTGCGCAGATTGACGACGGCGCTGGCTGCCATGCCGGTTCCCTTTTGGTAACTTGGAGCCCAAAAACTGCCTCCTTTACACCGTGAAGTCAATTCCTATTCTAGTGCTAGTCTCTTTTTGAGAGCAGCAAGGCCCCTGCGAATGTGCGGCGGTCGAACAAGGGAAAACATATGAGCAGCACTCTTCTCGTCACCGGCGCCGCCGGTAAGCTTGGCCAGCGCGTCATCCATCACCTGCTGGAGACATATAAGGTCGCTCCGGGCCGAATCATCGCCGCCACGCGCAGCCCGGAGACGCTTGCGGATCTCGCCGCCAAGGGCGTCGTCACCCGCAAGGCCGACTTCGATGATGCCGCCGGCCTGCCCGCCGCCTTCGCGGGCGTCGATCGCTTGCTGATCATCAGCACCGATGCGCTCGCCGTACCCGGCCAGCGCCTCAAGCAGCATACGGCTGCCGTCGAAGCCGCGAAGAAGGCTGGCGTCAAGCATATTCTCTACACCTCAATGCCGGCTCCGGAAGGTTCGCTCGTCACCTTCGCACCTGATCACCTCGGCACGGAAAACGCCATCAAGGCAAGCGGCATCGGCTATACGATCCTGCGCGACGCCTGGTACTTCGACAATTATCTGATGGGCCTGCCGCACAGCCTTGAAACCGGCAAATGGTATACGGCAACCGGCGGCGGCCGCGTCAGCAACATCAGCCGCGAAGATTGCGCGCTCGCGATTGCCGCAGCTCTGGCTTCCGATGCAACGGACAATGCCACCTACACGCTGACGGGCTCGACCGCCGTCACCATCGAGGACGTCGCAAGCGTCGTCAGCCGGATCACCGGCCGTCCGCTTGAAGTCGTGCAGGTCAATGACGAACAGCTTGCCGCCGGCCTTACCGGCGCCGGTCTGCCGAAGTTCGTGGTGGACATGCTCGTCTCCTCCGAAGCCAATACCCGCGCCGGCAAATTCGACATCCTCACCAACGACTTCAACAAGCTGACCGGCAAGGAGCCGCAAACGCTCCGCAGCTTCTTCGAGGAACATAAGGCCGCGTTGGCTGGCTGAGTTTTGGAACTTTAGGGTGAGTCTCTCTTTGCTGAGACTTCAAGCATAGCCCCTCACCCAGCCCTCTCCCCGCAAGCGGGGCGAGGGAGTTTTGGTGCTCCGCACGCAAGCTCTAATCGAGTGATGTCGCCGCCATTTTGAGCTGTCGTCCCTTCTCCCCGTAAGCGGGGAGAAGGCTAGGATGAGGGGTCAGGCCAGAAGGCGCGGCAACAACAAACTTGCCTGACTAGCGCTGGAACCTTTTCCCTCAAACCACCTGACCACAAGCCCTGCGGAAGCGACGAACCGTTTCGGCCATGCCATATTCCAGCGCATCGGCGGTCAGCCCGTGACCGATCGACGTCTCCGCAAGCTTCGGAATGCGCTTCAGCAGCGCCGGCAAGTTGGCAACCGTCAAATCATGGCCGGCATTGACATCAAGGCCGTTAGCGAAGGCGGCGTCGGCGGTCTTGCCGAGCGCTTCGAGGACGACGGCAGCCTTCTGCGGATCATCGTAGCAGCCGCCGTAAGGGCCGGTGTAGAGTTCGATACGGTCGGCACCCACTTCCCTCGCGATCTTTACCGCCCCGGCATCGCCGTCGCCATCGGCAAACAACGACACCCGGCAGCCGATCGTCTTGTATTTGGCGACGACCTCGGCCAGCAGTTCACGGTTCTTGCGGAAGTCCCAGCCGTGATCCGAGGTCGCCTGAGAAGGATCATCGGGCACGAGCGTCACTTGTTCAGGTTCCGCCGAAGCACAGAGATCGAAGAACTCGTCGCTTGGATAGCCCTCGATATTGAATTCCGCTTCCGGAAACTCATCATCGATCAACGCACGGATATCGGGCAGATCGGAAAAGCGGACATGCCGCTGATCGGGACGCGGATGAACGGTCAGCCCGCTTGCTCCCGCGGCCAGCGCGATGCGCCCCAAGCCCGTGACGCTCGGCCAGGGAAGATCACGCCGGTTGCGCAGCATCGCGATGGCATTGAGGTTCACGGAGAGCTTGGCGGGCATGATCGAAATCCCTGATTTTCAAAGCGGATGATAGCAGCCGTTTTAGGCCATTATGCGCAGCAAAACCAACGAGATTCCGACATCAACCCATGCAAAACTTTGATGGAGAGGATCGAACCAAGTCACCGCATCGCGACATCCCTCACGCAAGGCTCAGGACGTCTTGTCAACGGACAATCGTCAGCGTCTCGGCGGCGCGGGTAATGGCTGTATAAAGCCAGCGCTCGCGCGTATCGCGGAACGCCCAGCTCTCGTCGAACAGCACGACATTGTTCCACTGCGAACCCTGGGCTTTATGCACCGTCAGCGCATAGCCGTAGTCGAATTCGTCATAGCGCTTTCGGGTCGACCACGGGATCTCGCCCTCGACATCCTCGAAGGCCTGCTTCAGGAGCTTGATCTTCGCTGCCCCACGATCCATGTCGTCATCTTCCGGCCGCACCAGAAGATTGATGCCCGGCTTCGTCGTTTCCCGGGAAGAGGTCATCACCTGCCAGAGCGAGCCGTTGAGCAACCCTTTGGCGGGATCATTGCGCAGACAGACGAGCTTGTCGCCGGATTGCGGATAATCGGCCGTAAAACCCTTGAGCTCACGCAGACGCTGATTGTAGCGGCGCCGCGTCCTATTGGTACCGACGAGCACCTGATCGGCCTCCAGCACCAGCGGCTGCGTGACCTCGTTCTTCGAGATCACCTGCGCGGTGCCATAGTCGCCATGCATGATTTCCTTGCCCTCACGCACCTGCATGGCGAGCTGGATGATCGGATTGTCGCGCGCCTGACGATGAATATCCGTCAGCAGATAATCCGGTTCCTCGTTCGTGAAGAAACCGCCGCCCGAAACCGGCGGAAGCTGCCCGGGATCGCCGAGCACCAGAATAGGCGTGCCAAAACTCATCAGATCCTTGCCGAGCGCCTCGTCCACCATCGAGCATTCATCGACGATGATCAGCGCGGCCTTGGCGACCGGGCTTTGGCGATTGATGGTGAACATCGGGGCAATCGATGTCTTGCCCGTCTCTTCGTCCTCGACGGCCTCTTCGCCGCGCGGCCGGTAGATCAGCGAATGGATGGTCTTGGCATTCGAGGCGCCGCGCGAGCGCAGTACCTGCGCCGCCTTGCCGGTAAAGGCAGCAAACAGCACATCGCCATCCACATGCTCGGCAAAATGCCGAGCAAGCGTCGTCTTGCCCGTGCCGGCATAGCCGAACAGACGAAACAACGGCGAGCGCCCCTCCTTCAGCCATTTGGCGACGGCCTTGAGCGCTTCATCTTGTTGCGGCGCGAATTGCATGGGCCGAATTGGCAGGATTCGGCCGCTGGAAGCAAGCAGTAAAAAATACCCGGCGAAGCGGGAATAAAATCGCAAGCCCCGGTGTCTCATGTCCGGCAACGCAAAAAAGCAAAGCCTGGACGATCGTCGTCCACCCACCCGAGGAGAAACATCATGAAGACCATGAGATTCCTGACCGCGCTCGCTGCGGCATCTGCCTTTGCCACGGCCGCACTCGCCGCGGCTCCAGTCAAGACGGTCGAAAGCGCCAAGGGCAAGGTGCTAGCCGGCGAGAACGGCATGACGCTCTATACGTTCAAGAACGACAAGTCGGGCGAATCCAATTGCAACGGCGATTGCGCGAAAGCCTGGCCGCCGCTGATCGCCGATAGCAAAGCCAAGGCGGAAGGTGCATATTCGATCATTACCCGCAAGGACGGGAAGAAACAGTGGGCAAAGGACGGCATGCCGCTCTATTTCTTCGTCAAGGACACAAAATCCGGTGATGTCGCCGGCGACGGCTTCAAGGGCGTATGGGATGTCGCGAAGCCCTGATGGGAACGAAAAGGGCGCGGCGGGAACATCCCCCGCGCCCGACAGCTTCGAGGCGGAAGTGCTGGCGCTCCTCCCCTCGTTGAGGCGCTATTCGCGCAGCCTCACCCGTTCGGACGCCGATGGCGAGGACCTGCTTCAGGATTGCGTCGAAAAGGCCCTGACCCGGCGCGGTCAGTGGCGCGGGCTGAACCTGCGCGGCTGGGTCCTCACCATCATGACCAATCTCTATCGCAACGGGCGGCGCCAGGAGGTGGGCCGCAGCTTTGTCGATATCGATGACAACAGCCACTTGGCGGCAGCCGAGGCGGACAGTGATCCGCTGCAGCGATCGCGCCTGGAAACGGCACTGAACAGCCTTAGTGAAGACTATCGCGCAGTGCTGATGCTCGTCGTCGTCGAAGGCTGCAGCTATCAGGATGTCGCCGATATGCTCGATATCCCGATCGGCACCGTGATGTCGCGCCTGTCGCGCGCGCGGCAGAAGATGACCAGCCTGTTGGATGCAGACAATGTTGTCACGCTTCGGAGACCAAGATGAACGAACGCAAACCGACCGTGACCGAAGCGGACCTTCACGCCTTTGCCGATGGCCTTCTGCCACCGGAAAAACAGGCGGAATTGCAGGCGTGGCTGACCGAAAACCCCGAAGATGCCGCCGCCGTTGCGGCATGGCAGGTCCAGAACGATGACATCCGGGCCATGTTCTCGCCCTATGCCATATCGAAGGACGGCGACACTGATCTCATTTCCACAAGCAGAAGCACGCTCTCCGCGCAAGCGATCCCGCCACAGCGCAGCCGCAGGCTGATGATGCTCGCCGCCTCACTGGCACTGTTCGTCGCCGGTGCGGCAGCCGGTCATTTCGGCCCGGATCTCCTGGTACCGCGCGAATTACAGCTGACCTCGATCGAAGCCCTGCCGCAACAGGCGCATTCGGCTTTCGTCGTTTATGCCAGCGATATCCGCCATCCCGTCGAGGTCGGCGCGGATCAGGAAGCCCATCTCGCCACCTGGCTCGGCAAACGCATGAATGTCGCCGGTCTGAAGGTGCCGAGCCTGCAGACGCTAGGCTTCCAGTTGGTCGGTGGCCGGCTGCTGCCGGTCAACGGCACGCCCGGCGCCCTGTTCATGTATGAAAATGCCAGCGGTCAGCGCCTGACCGTGCTGGTTGGGCGCAATAGCGGCAACACAACAACCAGCTTCCGCTTTGCCAGCGACAAGGCCGTCGAGACCTTCTATTGGATCGACGGCGATCTCGGCTATGCCGTGACGGGCGAAATCTCGCGGGACATGCTGCAGCAGGTGGCGGACGAGTGCTACAGGCAGTTCTCATCCTGAAGACTGAGGCGCGGAGGTCGCAGACTGGAGCCTCGAAGGGCGAGGATGGCCCAAGGGAGCCGTTCATTTAACGCTGAGGATCGTTTTCAAGCGCGATCGGCCTGCCATGCGGCGTTGCCTCGGCGGCGCGTTGCCAGCTTTGCTGCAAAGCCACAATCGCGTCGATATCGGCAATGCCCTTCGCGACCAGCAGCCCTGACAAAGCAGCCACCCAGCAGTCGAAATAATCGCTGCCGTCAGGCGCGCGGCCCGGCTTGTGAAGTTCCGCCGACAACTGCTCAGCCCATTCGCTCCAGGCAAACAGGCCCTGCTCGTGCAGGTGAACGGTCATCGCAAAAGCGTCCGCCGCCCAGGGTTCCGGAAAGACTGGCTCGCCATCGGCAGACTTCGGCAGTCCGGGCGATTGCGCCAGAGGCGATGGGACCTCACACGCGCTCAAGATAGCTCTCCCAGGCATCGATCGAGACCGTCAAAGAGGGATCAGCGCCCTCGCCCCAGATCTCGGCACCGTCGAAGACGACCGTATAGACCCATTGCGGATTTTCGCCGCGGCCATGGGCATTGTCATCGGGGAAGACGAAGGAGCCCTGCACCGCTTCGATGACACCCGTCTTTGCGCGGGCATAGCGCGGCAATCTGGTGTGGCCGATCGGGTTGAAGTTCTTGGTGCGGACATGATCGCCGACGGCAAAGAGCGGGGCGGTCTCGACCGGCCGGTCACAAGGACCGCCCTTCGCCAATGCGCCATCGACCATTTCAGCCTTCAGAACCCGCTTCGGCACTCTGCCCTGTTCGAGCGAATGGCCGATCCGGGACTCTTCGGCGGTGGCGAAGCCGTGCCGCTCCAGCAGCGCTTCGACAGCACGAATCCAGATCTCATAGTAGCTAGCGCCAAGATAGCTGGCCGGCGGAATGTTTTCGCGTGCATGCCGGCTTTCATCAATGGTCCAGGCACCGAAGGCACCACAGGAGAGCGTGATGCCGAGCGCACGCTTTTCCCATTCGGCATGGAAATAGGGCTCGTTCGGTTCCGGCGCGACCGGGCCGAAACCCATCTGGCCGCCGAGATCGTGTGGACCGTTCATTACGCGGCCTCCGGAGTCTTGGCGAGCGCGGTACCGATCATGGCGTCGCGGCTGACGAGATCCGCCAGCGCCGCCTCATCCATATCTTCGGAGCCGGCAGGCCGCTCAGGGATTACCAGATAGCGAAGTTCCGCCGTCGAATCCCACACACGGATTTTCGTCTCCTGCGGCAATGTCAGGCCGAATTCGGCGAGCACGCCACGCGGATCGATCACCGCGCGGGAGCGATAGGCCGGCGCCTTGTACCAGACCGGCGGTAGTCCGAGCACGGCCCATGGATAGCAGGAGCAGAGCGTGCAGACGATAAGATTATGCGTTTCCGACGTATTGAACACCGCGCGCATATGCTCGCCCTGGCGGCCGGTAAAGCCGAGACTGGCAATCGCCGCCGTCGCGTCGCGCCGCAGCCAGTCGGCAAAGTCGGGATCGCTCCAGGCTTTCGCCACCACCTGCGCCCCATTGCGTGGCCCGACCTTCGTCTCATAGGTCTCGACGATACGGTCGATCGCCGCAGGATCGATCAAGCCCTTTTCCGTCAGCAGCGTCTCCAGCGCCTTCACCCGCGCCTGCATGTCCGAATAGTGGTTGTCGTGGTGATGATGATCGTCATCATCGTGCGAATGTCCGTGGGACATGGCTTCCTCCTGTCTCTGGCCGTTACTTTAGCATCGGCCAGAGACTGAGCACCAGCAGGATGGCCATGGTTATGTTGAACCATTTAAGCCTGATGGGATCGGACAGCCAGCCGCGCAGCACGGAGCCGAAGCCCGCCCAGGTCGATACGCTCGGCACATTCACGGCTGCAAATGCCAGTCCGACGAGCAGAACGGTGAAGAGATAGAGCTGCTCGTTAGTGTAAGTGGCCATGGCGGTGACAGCCATCACCCACGCCTTGGGATTGACCCATTGGAACGCAGCAGCGCTGATGAAACTCATCGGCTTTGCATCGCTTTCCGCCTCGCTCAGGCTGCGCGAAGTGCCGATCTTCCAGGCAATCCAGACGAGATAGGCCCCGCCGGCGAATTTAAGCGCGGTATAAAGCACGGGCACCGTGTGCAGAAGCGCCCCCAACCCCAATCCCACCGCAATCAGCAGCACAAAAAAGCCGACACCGATGCCGAGCATATGTGGAATGGTGCGCCGGAAACCGAAGTTCACACCGGAGGTAAACAACATCATGTTGTTCGGTCCGGGCGTGATCGAGGTCGTGAATGCAAAAAGTAGAAGAGCCAGAAATGTATCCAGCGCCATGATGCCTCCCAGGACACCGTATCGTGACAAGGCGGCATCCAAAATTCTTCTTCACGCGCGCAAAAATGCGGCGGCGCATGACGGTGCGACATTAGTTCGCCGGCCATACGAAAGCCATAGGATGATTGTCACCGTGACATGACGGATGCCGATTGAAATCCGGTTGAATGCCCCTATCCTTCGGTTTTCTCCAGCGAGGAATGACCATGCGCGAGCCCATCCCAACCGTCACCCTTCCTTCTGGCATCCAGGTTCCGGCCCTTGGCCAGGGCACCTGGAATATGGGCGAGAATGCAGCAAGCGCCAGGGATGAGATCGCCAGCCTGAAAACCGGCCTCGATCTCGGCATGACGCTGATCGACACGGCTGAGATGTATGCAGACGGCGGCTCGGAGGAGATTGTCGGCAAGGCGATCGAAGGCCGCCGCGACGACGTCTTTCTCGTCAGCAAGGTCTATCCCACCAATGCGAGCCGCAAGGGCGCAGTTGCAGCCTGCGAACGCAGCCTGAAGCGCCTGAATACCGATCGCATCGATCTCTATCTGCTGCATTGGCGGGGCAAGTATCCGCTCGAAGAAACGGTGGAAGCCTTCGAAAGCCTAAAGGCGGCCGGGAAGATCGAAGCCTGGGGCGTGTCGAATTTCGATGTCGCGGATATGGACGAGCTCCTTTCCGTGCCGAACGGCGGCAATGTCGCGACCAACCAGGTGCTCTACAATCTCTCCCGGCGCGGCATCGAATATGACCTTTTGCCCTGGTGCCAGGAGCGAAGCATTCCAATCATGGCCTATTCGCCGATCGAGCAAGGCCGCCTGCTCCACCATCCCGAGCTGATCCGGATTGCCAAGACCTATCAGGCGACGCCGGCCCAGATCGCGCTTGCCTTTCTGCTGGAGCGCGACGGCGTGATCTCGATCCCGAAGTCCTCGAACCCTCAGCGCATCGAGGAAAACCGTGACTCGATCGATATCGATATCACCGACGAGGATTGGGCTGTGCTCGATGCCGCCTTCCCGCCGCCGTCGCGAAAGAAGTCATTGGAGATGCTATAGGTTTACGCAGCAGCCTTCTGCTGCGCGACGATCAGCTCAATTGCCCGGAAAGCATCGATCTCCTGCCAGTCGGCCGGATCGCGATAGGTCGGGTAAAGTGAAAAGGCGGCGGCGGCGATCTGATCGACCGTCCTCCGCTTGGTCCGGCGCCCGGCAAGTATTGCCTTGGTGTAAACGCCGAAATGATCCTCGGTCACCCCCCAGCCTGCATAAAAGGGCGCGGCATAGCAGCGGACCGGAATGCCGCGCAGCAGCGCATCGAAGCCGAACTGGCTCGAAACCGTCCAAACCTCGTCGACGACTTCGAGGATGGAGGCCACCGACACGGCATCGTCGATCATGACCACATCGCCCTTGGAAGCCGGCCCCGTAAGATATCCCTTACGAAGCCCGGCCATGACATCCGGATGGGTGCGGATGAGGCATTGCGAATCGCTCGCCAGCCCATCGGCAAGCATCTTCTCGAAGGAGGCTTTTGAGCCGAGCGCCCTGTCGACGGAAACGTCGCCAACGACCTGATCCACCAGCAGAATGCGGCGCTTTGCAGTCCGCTCGATATTGAGCTGTCGATGAGGGAGATGATTGTATTTCGAGAGCTTGTTGAGAACGATCTGCTCGCGGATAGCGCGGCCGAGCTCTCCTGCCTCTCCCGCCCCCTCTATCAGCTGCTCAAGCCGCGACGGCCTGTTTGCATCGACGGGCAGGCCAAGATCGTCGATAACGATGGACAGCGGAATGGCGCCGGACTTGCCAAGCCCCATCGACCGCAGGAAACCGTCCTCGAGATGCCAGTGGCGCAATCCGCGAAACCGCGCAAACCTGGCTGCCACCTTGGCCGGCGCGCGGCCACCCCAGGACACGATGCCGCCTATTCCAGAAGAAAGGATCGAAGCCAGCTTCTGCGAATCGAAATAATGCTCAAGCCAGGGAAAATCACCACGGACGAAAGGTGCGGCACCGAGGCGCATGCCGGCCGGCGGATGCCACGGCTTTTCGCCGGTGTCGGCCATTATTGCCGCGTTTCCCCTTCTCCCCTCGGGGAGAAGGAATTTGCAGCGCCGATTTGCCTCATATGCGATTACCCCTCAACGCCGCAGGCTCTTACATCCCCTGTGAGCCGCGGTTCATCGCAGCAATGCCGGTGCGGCAGACTTCGATAAGGCCGAGCGGCTTGACGATGGCGATGAACTGATCGATTTTCGAGGACTTGCCGGTGATCTCGAAAATGAAGTGCTCGACGGTCGCATCCACGACCTTCGCGTGGAAGGCGTCGGCGAGCCGCAGCGTCTCGGCGCGCGTCTCGCCGTTTCCGGTGACCTTCAGCAGTGCCACTTCGCGCTCGATCGGCCGCTCCTGGCCGAGTTCGCGGGCACGCACCGTCAGATCGACGACGCGGTGAACGGGAACGATGCGCTCAAGCTGCGCCTTGATCTGCTCCAGCACCTGCGGCGTGCCGCGCGTGACGATGGTGATGCGCGACAGATGCGCCTGATGCTCCGTCTCCGAAACGGTGAGGCTTTCGATATTGTAGCCACGGCCGGAGAAGAGGCCGATGACGCGGGCGAGAACGCCGGGCTCATTGTCGACGAGCACCGAAAGCGTATGGCTCTCGGCCGCCGCGGTTTCGGGCGAAATGAAGTAGGCGGAGCCCGTGGCTTGAAGGTGTGCGTTCATGATCCTTGTTCCGTTTCCTCGGTTCTTGTTCGGCATGCCGGCGGGATCGGCTGGGGCGCGGCGTCTGCAGCACCCCAGCTATCGATCAAACCAGCTGGCGCCCCTTGGCGTCGATGGCATTGGCGACGGCCTCGTCGGTTGCTTCGTCCGGCAGCAGCATTTCGTTGTGCGCCTTGCCCGAGGGGATCATCGGGAAGCAGTTGGCGAGATTGGCGACGCGGCAATCGAAGATGACCGGCTTGTTGACGTCGATCATTTCCTGGATAGCGGCATCGAGCTCACCCGGCTTCTCGCAACGCAGGCCGACGGCACCATAGGCTTCCGCAAGCTTGACGAAATCAGGCATCGCTTCCGTGTAGGAATTGGACAGACGATTGCCATGCAGCAGTTGCTGCCACTGGCGAACCATGCCCATGTACTGGTTGTTGAGGATGAAGATCTTGATCGGCGCATTGTGCTGAATCGCAGCCGACATTTCCTGAATGCACATCTGAATAGAGGCATCGCCGGCAATGTCGATAACAAGGCTCTCCGGATGGGCGATCTGCACGCCGAGCGCTGCCGGCAGGCCGTAGCCCATTGTTCCGAGACCACCCGAGGTCATCCAGCGGTTCGGCTGTTCGAAGCCGTAGAACTGCGCCGCCCACATCTGGTGCTGGCCGACTTCGGTGGTGATGTAGGTATCGCGATGCTTCGTCAGCTCATAGAGGCGCTGGATCGCATATTGCGGCATGATGACGTCGTCGCTCGCCTTGTAAGCAAAGGAATTGCGCGCGCGCCAGCGGGTGATGTCGGCCCACCAGTCGCCCAAACGCTCTGCCGCCGGCTTCTGCGGCAAGGCGCGCCACAGGCGAACCATGTCTTCCAGAACATTGCCGACATCGCCGAGGATGCCGACATCGACGCGGACATTCTTGTTGATCGAAGACGGATCGATGTCGATATGGATCTTCTTCGAATTCGGCGAGAAGGCATTCAGGCGGCCGGTAATGCGGTCGTCGAAGCGCGCGCCGATGCAGACCATGACGTCGCAATCATGCATCGCCATGTTGGCCTCGTAGGAACCATGCATGCCGAGCATGCCGAGCCAGTTCTTGCCGGAAGCCGGATAGGCGCCGAGGCCCATCAGCGTCGACGTGATCGGGAAATCGGTCAGCTCGACCAATTCGCGCAGCAGCTTGGAGGCTTCCGGACCGGAATTGACGACGCCGCCGCCGGAATAGATGACCGGACGACGGGCATTCTTCATCAGCTCGATCGCCTGCGTGATCTTGTTGAGATCGCCCTGGATCTTCGGCTGATAGCTCTTCTGGACATGATGGGCTTCCGGCGGCGTATAGGTGCCGGTCGCGAACTGAATGTCCTTCGGAATGTCGACGACGACGGGGCCTGGACGACCCGACTGGGCGATGCGGAAGGCTTCATGAATGACAGCAGCCAGCTCGTTGACGTCCTTGACCAGCCAGTTGTGCTTGGTGCAGGGCCGCGTGATGCCGACGGTATCGCATTCCTGGAAGGCGTCGGAGCCGATCAGAGTTGTCGGGACCTGGCCGCTGAGGCAGACAAGCGGGACGGAATCCATCAAGGCGTCCTGCAGCGGCGTGACCGCATTGGTCGCGCCCGGGCCGGAGGTAACCAGCATGACGCCGACCTTGCCGGTGGAGCGGGCATAGCCCTCGGCCGCATGGCCGGCGCCCTGCTCGTGGCGAACGAGGATGTGCTTGATGTCGTCCTGCTGGAAGATCTCGTCGTAGATCGGAAGCACGGCACCGCCCGGATAACCGAAGATGTGTTCGACGCCGTTGTCCTTGAGCGCCTGCAACACGATCTCCGCGCCTGTCATTCGATTGCCGCTCGCCTGATTATCTGTGCCGGTCATACGTTTGTTCCGCTGTCTGCTGGAGGTTTGGAAGAATGAAATCTCGATTTCGGGCATAAAAAAAGGCCCCTTGGGGAGCCTGTCATCTAGCGCATGGGTGGCTATCGCCGGATGGTTACACCATCCTGCCCATGCGCTTTCCCACCACGATAAGAACGATCGAGTTTTTCATGGGGCGAAGTGATAGACAGAAAATTTCGAAGCGTCAACGCGTGAAGCAATAAAAAATCGCGGTGTCGCCGAAACCCTATCAGCTGAAACCCTTTAAATGCATGGATGACCGACAGGATTTTGTTAAGCCGCCATCTCTATGCTCCGGCATGGACTAGTTGGGGTAGCTGTTTGCTGAACAATGATCTGCAGACGTCCGGCAAAGCTGGGGATTTTGATCGTCGCGACAAGCTGAAGCCGGGAAATCGCTTCCTCGGCCGTGTAGTTGCGTGCAACGGCTCGAGAGCAACGATCGCCGCCGTCGCCGAGGCCGGTGGCACGGACCTTACCGAACTCTGGTCGGTCGGTCGGCTGATTTCCATCAGTGTCGGAAAGAACCGCGTGGCCGCCCTCGTCTATTCGATGAACACGCAAAGCGTCGGCTGGGGCGAAGGACAGGACAATCTGTTCCGCATCGAGGTCGAACTTTTGGGCGAGGTCCATGTCGGGCCGGATGGCCGCGAGGAATTTTCGAGCGGCATCACCGCCTATCCTTATCTCGGCGCGATCGCGCATCGCATCCGTGCCGCCGATCTCATGCGCATCTTCGATGCCGGCAAGGGCAATAGCTGCGTCATCGGCAAGCTGACGCAGGATGAAAGCATCGACGCCGCCATCCATATTCCCTCCATGCTGTCGAAGCATTTCGCCGTCGTCGGCTCGACCGGCGTCGGCAAATCCACCGCCGTCTCGCTGTTGCTGCACAAGGCGATCAGCACCGATCCGAAACTGCGCGTACTGATCCTCGATCCGCATAATGAATTTGCCGCCGCCTTTCCGAAGCACGCCGTCGTCATCGACACCGATACGCTCGACCTGCCCTTCTGGCTGATGCGGCTGGAAGAATTCAGCGAAGTCGTCTTCCGCGGCCGACCGGCGATACCGGAGGAGCTCGATGCGCTGCGCGATCTTATTCCGGAAGCAAGACGCGCCTTCCGCGGCAGCGATTCAAGCCTGATGCGCCGCCAGACGGAAAAGTCTTCCGTGACGGCGGATACGCCGGTTCCCTACCGCATGGCCGATCTGCTGGCGCTGATCGACGAGCGCATCGGCCGGCTGGAGGGCCGGCAGGAAAAGCCGCATCTGCGCTCCCTGAAAATGCGCATCATCTCGGCGATCAACGATCCGCGCTATCATTTCATGTTCTCCAACAACACGATCACCGATACGATCATGGAGACCATCGCCAAGATCTTCCGCGTTCCGGGCGACGGTAAGCCGATCTGCACGTTCCAGCTCGCCGGCATCCCCTCGGAAGTCATCAACTCCGTGGCGTCCGTCCTCTGCCGTATGGCGTTCGAGCTGGCGCTCTGGAGCGACGGTGCGATCCATATGCTGGTCGTCTGCGAGGAAGCGCATCGCTACATTCCCGCCGATCCGACGCTCGGCTTCTTCCCGACGCGCCAGGCCATCGCCCGCATCGCCAAGGAGGGCCGCAAATACGGCGTATCGCTCGGCATCATCACGCAGCGGCCGGGCGAACTCGATCAAACGATCCTGTCGCAGTGTTCGACGCTCTTCGCCATGCGTCTCGCCAATGATCGCGACCAGGAAATCATTCGCTCGG
This sequence comes from Martinezella tropici, assembly GCF_003287875.1. Lineage (GTDB taxonomy): Bacteria > Pseudomonadota > Alphaproteobacteria > Rhizobiales > Rhizobiaceae > Rhizobium > Rhizobium tropici_C. Next base: position 51,053 of record NZ_QMKK01000048.1, on the reverse strand, counting down.
CCATCCCGAACTCCTCGATCTCGACAACGAGCTTTCTGTCATCGATCGGCAACGGTGAAGCTATCGCCTTCGGCGAGGCCATCGCAGTTCCGATGCGCATGCGCTTTTCCCAGGTCGAGCGGCATTTGCTGCCGAAAGCCAGCGGCGGCACGGCGAAGGTCAGCGAGGATTCGCCGGATACGGTCGATCTGCGCACGATCATCAGCCGCATGCGTTCGATTACAGGTCCAGATATCAGCGCTTTGCAACAGAACTACGGTGCCGCAGCGGATGCGGTAACCGAGAGCAGGAATGATTTCGACGATCTACCTATAGAGCAGACATCGCAACGTGTGGCGGAAGCCGATGCGCCATCGATCGAACCCTATCGCCCCGACATGCTGCCTCGCGCGGCCACCCCGCAGACAGCGCAGCCGCCGCAGACATCGATCGACAGCAGGCTTGCGGACCTGCGCCGCGAATTTCGCAGCGACGATACGGCCGCACGACCAGTGCCGCCGAGAGAACCCTTACCGTCGCTCAAACGGGAACCCGGCCTTTCGCTGCGGGACAGCATACTGAAAAAGCCGCTGAGCAGCCTCTACGACAAGGATTGAGGCAGCAGGCTCACGGGCTCAGACGCTCCCAGCTCTCGTCCATCTGATTGCGAAACCAGGTCATCTGCCGCTTGGCATATTGCCGCGTTGCCGCTGCTCCGGTTTCGATGACCTCTTCCCGCGTCATCTCACCCTTCAGCATCGCGGCGATCTGCGATACCCCGATCGCCTTCATGACCGGCATCTCCGGCGACAGGTCCAATGCCAGCAAAGCCCGCACCTCCTCCTCCGCTCCCATTGCCAGCATCGTCTCGAAGCGGCTGTTGATGCGCTGGTGCAACAGCGCGCGCTCGGGCAGGACAACGATTTTCCGAGCACGATCTGGATCGATGACCATTGGCCCGGTCTTGCCCTGAAAGGCCGCAATCGAACGGCCCGTCGCCTCCATCACCTCCAGGGCGCGGACAATGCGCTGGCCATCCTGCGGGTTGAGGGTTTCAGCAATAGCGCTATCACGTTCTGCAAGCTCGCCATACAGCGCCTCCGCCCCTTCCGCCAACAGCCGACTGCGAAGCCGGCTACGGATGTCAGGTGGAATCTCGGGCATGTCGGAGAGCCCGCCAGCCAGCGCTTTGAAATAGAGCCCGGTACCACCGACGAAGACAGGCAATCGCCCCTCGTCGCGCAGGCGCTCGACCAAGACGCCTGCCTCACGCAGCCAAGCGCCGGTCGAATAGGCCTGTCCCGCCGGCACATGACCGTAGAGATGATGCTGAATGCCTTCCATCTCGGCCTCCGAGGGCCGCGCAGTCAGCACGCGCAGGGTGTCGTAGACCTGCATGCTGTCGGCATTGATGACGACGCCGCCATGCAAACGGGCCAATTCTACCGCCAGCGCGGACTTGCCGCTGGCGGTCGGCCCGGTTATCAGGATCGCGTCGATATCGCTCACAAGGTTTCTGCTCATGGCCCTCGTTGCCACGCTTATTGCCAATCCGTCAAACCCTGTTCTTGTTCCGGCCATCGCTGAACAGGCGGCTGATGCTGTCAAAGCGTCCGGGCTCTATTGGCTAGCCGATGGCATTGCCTGCGATATCGCGCTTCGCGACGGGACTGATATCGGGGCCGCAGAGGCCAATATATTGGCCGTGATCGGCAGCGAGCCGATCGATCTCGTGATTCAGGATGCCGACACCCGCCGCAAGAAGTTGCTGATTGCCGATATGGACTCCACCATGATCGGCCAGGAATGCATCGACGAGCTTGCCGCCGAAGTCGGCATCAAGGAGAAAGTCGCAGACATTACGGCTCGCGCCATGAATGGCGAAATCGCCTTCGAGCCGGCGCTGCGCGAGCGCGTGGCGCTGCTGAAGGGATTGCCCATTTCCGTCGTCGACGATGTCATTGCCAAGCGCATCACGCTGACGCCTGGCGGCCCCGAACTCATCGCGACGATGAAGGCGAAGGGCTACTACACCGCCCTCGTCTCCGGCGGCTTCACCGTCTTTACCAGCCGCATCGGCACCACCCTCGGCTTCGACGAGAACCGCGCCAATATCCTGCTGGAAGAAAACGGCATCCTGACCGGGCTCGTCGAGGAACCGATCCTCGGCAAGCAAGCCAAGGTGGATGCGCTGAACGATATCGCCGGCAAGCTCGGCATTTCCACCGATGACGCGCTCGCCGTCGGCGACGGCGCAAATGACCTCGGCATGCTGCAGCTTGCCGGCTCCGGCGTCGCACTTCACGCCAAGCCGACGGTCTCGGCACAGGCCGGAATGCGCATCGACCATGGCGATCTCACCGCCCTCCTCTACATCCAGGGCTATCGCAAGACGGACTTCATCAAACCATAGAACGGCGCAATCGCCGGGATCGGGGCTTTGGATGATCATCACCGAAACCGACCGCCTCATCATCCGCAACTGGCGCGAGACGGATCGTGATCTGGCCTACGAGATCAATTCCGACGAAGCCGTCATGGAATTCTTTCCGTTCCGCCGCAATCGTGCGGAAGCCGACGCTTTCTTCGATCGCGTTCATGCGATGATTTCAGAAACCGGGTTTGGCCTCTATGCCCTTGAGCTCAAAGAAAGCGGAGAAGCGATCGGTTATTGCGGATTGATGCGGACAGATCATCTGGAACCCTTCGTGCCGGCGGGGACGATCGAGATCGGCTGGCGCCTGGTGGCACGGCAATGGGGCAAGGGATTCGTCAGCGAAGCGGCGCGAGCCCTGCTTGCCCACGGTTTTGACAGGCTCGGCCTGGACCAGATCGTCTCCTTTGCGGTGCACAATAATGTCAGGTCGACCGCTGTCATGGAACGTATCGGCATGCGTCGTGTCGAAGGCGGTGATTTCGATCATCCCAACGTGCCCGACACCCATCCCCATCTGAAGCGGCATGTGCTCTACCGCCTGACGGCAGCCGAGTGGCGGGCCCGGCAGGCAAAGCAAGCCGGGCGCTGACCCTCTACTCCAACGCAACGGCGATGAAGCGCAAGTCACCGTTCGGAGACGCAACCATCATCTGCGCATTGCGACGTCCCTCGCGCTTCAGAGACGCCACCTTCTCCGAGGCGGCACTCGGCGTCTGGACGAATTCCTGCGCCACTTCCACGACGACGTCGCCGGGTTTCAGACCCTTGTCCGCCGCTGCCGAACCGGGCGCCACTTCAGTGATGACGACGCCATCGACGCTATCGGCGATGCCGAAGCTTTTGCGGTTCTCCGATGTCAGCGTCGCGAGCTTCATGCCCAGTATGTTCGAGGTCGCCTGCACCGGTGGCTGAGCCTGCGGCGATTGCTGCGGATCGGCGCCCTGGTCCTGCCCATCCATGCTGTCATCGCCACCCTCATCGCCCTCGTCGGGGTTGATGACGCCGCCATTATTGCCATTATCGTCGGGCGCAAGCTGCGGCTTCTTGGTCTTGTCGGTGCTGGCGGCTGCCGCCTGGTCGCTGTCTTCCAGCCGGCCGAGGGTCACCTTGACGGTCTGTTCCTTGCCCTCACGGAAAATGACGACATCGACTTCCTTGCCGACGGGGCTTTCGGCGACGACGCGCGGCAAGTCGCGCATCTCTTCCACATCCTTGCCGTCAAATTTGAGGATGACATCGCCCGCCTTTATCGAGCCGTTATCGACAGGGCCACCCTTGATGATACCGGCCACGAGCGCGCCCTTGGCTCCGGCCAGCCCAAGACTGTTGGCGACATCATCCGTTACCGGCTGAATGCGTACGCCGAGCCAGCCGCGGCGCGTCTCGCCGAAATCCCGGAGCTGATTGACGACGCCCTCCGCCAGTTCCGACGGGACGGCAAAACCGATACCGATCGAGCCGCCGCTCGGGGAGATGATGGCGGTGTTGATGCCGATCACCTCGCCCTTCATGTTGAAGAGCGGGCCGCCGGAATTGCCCTTGTTGATCGCCGCATCCGTCTGGATGAAGTTGTCATAGGGACCGGCATTGATGTTGCGCCCGCGGGCCGAAACGATACCGACGGTCACGGATCCGCCGAGGCCGAAGGGATTGCCGATCGCCATCACCCAGTCGCCAATCCGCATCTTGGAGGAATCGCCGAACTTCACCGCCGTCAGCGGATGCTTCGGCTCGACCTTAAGCACGGAAAGATCGGTCTTCGTATCCGTGCCGATCAATTTTGCCTTCAGCTTGGTGCCGTTCGGGAAGATCGCCTCGATATCGTCGGCGCCTTCGATGACGTGATTGTTCGTTACGATGTAGCCGGAGGGATCGATGACGAAGCCGGAGCCAAGCGAGCTCACCTTGCGATTGCTGTTGTCGTCTTTCTTGTTGTTGAAGAAATCGTTGAAGTAATCCTGATACGGCGAGTTATCCGGCACCTTCGGCGTCGCCGGCCCATCGCCCTCGTCCTTCACCTTCTGCGATGTGGAAATATTGACGACGGCATCCAGCAATCCGGAAGCAAGATCGGCAACCGAAGCCGGGCCGGCATTCACTGCCGGGTTTATCGCGCCAGGGTTCAACGTAGCCGTCGGCGATGCGGCCGGAGGCGTCTGGTTGTTGGTGGCCGGCGCCTGGGCGCCCGCCGTCGCACCGCTATTCTGCGTCTGCGCATAAGCCTGTTCGGTAACGCCCGCAACGGGGCCGGCAATCAGTGCGATGCTGGCCAGCAAGGCAAACGAACGGCTGAAAGGCAGGCGATTGGTCGAAGCCATCAGGCATCCTCATCAGGAAAGGGGAAATCTTGTATAAGCATCAACATAAGGCGGAATGATGAAGCGTGAAATCACCTTTTTGCGAAATCCCCGCACTCCCCGCCGGCGATACGGCATGGTAAAGGCGATGCGATCCGCAATTAGGAAAAGGGCCGCCGTGAGGCAGCCCTTCCATTCCTTGATTTGACACCTTAATTCGCGGGCGACGTCGGATTGGCAAGCGCCGGCGCCCCGGAATTGGGCGCGGAACCCACGGGACTGTCGAAGTACTTGAAGAAGTCCGACTGGTTCGGCGGCAGGACAAGCGTCTTGCCGCCCGAGGCGAGCGCCTTGGTGTAAGCGGCCATCGAGCGGTAGAACTCGTAGAAGTTCGGATCGCGCTTCGAGGCATCGGCGAAGATGCCGTTTCGCTCGGCTTCGCCCTCACCGCGCAGCACTTCGGAATCTTTCTGCGCGTCCGCAACGATCTCGACGACCTGACGGTCCGCGATTGCACGGCGCTTCTGGCCTTCCTCGTTACCGCGAGCGCGGATCAGTTCGGCTTCAGCCAGACGCTCGGCCTTCATGCGGTCGTAGGTCTGCTGCGACACTTCCTGGGTCAGATCGGTGCGGCGGATGCGGACGTCCTCGATGTTGAGGCCGAGCGATTCGGCATCGCGATGCAGATCGTTGCGCACTTCCGTCATCATCGAGGCACGCTCGTCGGAAAGCGCCGCTTCGAAGCCGCGCAGACCGTAGACACGGCGCAGGGCAGCGTCGAGGCGGGTTCTGAGGCGCGATTCAGCCGCGTCGCGGTCGCCTGAAACGGTCTCGCGGAACTTGCGTGCATCCATGATCTTGTAGACGACGAAGGCATCGACTTCATAGAACTTGCCGCCAGAGACCTGGACGCGAATATTGTCCAGATCGAAGCGAAGCTCCTGCAGCTGCACATACTGGACCCGATCGGCATCCATGAAGGCGAAAGGCAGCTTGAAGTAGAGACCCGGTTCCGTCTTGACCTCGCGGATCTGCCCGAAGCGCAGGACGATCGCCTGTTCACGGGCATTGACCACGAACACCGACGAATAGATGAGCAGCAGCACTACCGCGAGGGCGATGAGAATGGCTGGCAAACGGCTGGACGTCATTATTTGGCCTCCGGCTGAGTTGCAGCGGCGGGCTTGCCCGTCGGCGTCGTAGACTGCTTGCCGATGTCATTCAGCGGCAGGTAAGGCACGACACCCTGCTTGTCGTCGATGATGATGCTGTTGGAATTGCCGATGACGGACTCCATGGTTTCGAGAAACAGACGCTTGCGGGTGACTTCCGGCGCCTTGACGTATTCGTCGTAGATCGAGATGAAGCGCTGTGCCTCACCCTGAGCTTCCTTCACGACACGGTCCTTATAGGCGGCTGCTTCTTCGCGGATTTGAGCCGCACGACCGCGCGCCTGACCGAGCCTCTGGTTGGCGTATTGGTTGGCCTCTTCCACCTGCTGGTCTTCATTCTGTTCGGCACGCTGCACTTCGTCGAAGGCGTCTGCCACTTCGCGCGGCGGCGAAACATCCTCGATCGGAATTGCGTTGATGGAGATGCCCGAACCATAGCGATCCATCGTATCCTGGATGATGCTCCTCACCTCGGTTGCGATTTCCTGACGCTTGTCACGATAGATGTCCTGGGCGGGACGGCGACCGACGACCTCGCGCATGGCGCTTTCGGCAACCTGCTGTAGCGTCTCGTCGGGGGTTTCGAGATGGAACAGATAGGATTGCGGATTGGTCACTGTATACAGAACCGAGAACTGCACGTTGACGATATTCTGATCGCCCGTCAGCATCAGGCCGGCGGTCGAGCCGGCGGTCGAGCGGCCGCCGATGTTGCGCTGCTGCTCAGTCACCTTGACGAATTCGATGCGGTCCATCGGCCAGATGTGGAAGTGCAGGCCGGGCATCGAGACTTCTTCGCGCGGCTTGCCGAACCGAAGTTCCACGCCGCGCTCGTCCGGCTGCACGGTATAGATGCACTGGATCAGCCAGAAAACGGCGATCACCGCGATGATGATGAGGACGACGCCTGCATTGAAGCCACCTGGCACGAAACCTTTCAATCGGTCCTGACCGCGGCGAATGATATCCTCAAGGTCCGGAGGCCCTCCATTGCCGCTTCCCCGCGGCCGGTTTGGTCCTTGCCCCCAAGGTCCCTGATTATTTCCGCCGCCACCGCCGCCCCATGGGCCGCCGCCGCCGCCATTCTGATTGCTCCAAGGCATCAAAACCTCTTTGTTTGTTGACTCCCGATATCACGCCGATCCCGCGGAATTCTTGGCTCGATATCCGCGGGTGGCAGCGATTGTTTCCCGTTATAGGTATCGAAGCACCTGCTTTCAACGAGACTTGAGGAAGTTCGTCGGATTCATTGGAAATATTTGCTTTCCGGGGGCAGCTTTTATGCTTTTCGCCTGAAATAGCGAACGAAACGTGTCGGATAAGTGTCCTTCTCGCCGGCCGGCACCGCAAGCTCACTTTCGGCTTGCCATATGGCGGGATCGATCGCTGGAAAGGACGTGTCGCCCTCTACATCCGCCTCGACATGGGTGATCAGCAGCCGGTCTGCCAGACCGATTGCCTGCCGATAGATTTCGCCGCCGCCGAGGATGCAGATTTCGTCGACATTGCTCTCGTTCGCCAGACGCGATGCAACAGAGATCGCTTCATCGAGCGAATGCGCCATCGTTATTCCCTCGGCTGAAAAGCCGGCGTCACGGCTGATGACGACATTCGGCCGGCCGGGCAAGGGCCTGCCGATCGACTGGAACGTCTTGCGGCCCATGATGACGGGCTTGCCGAGCGTCACTGCCTTGAAGCGTTTGAGATCGGATGACAAACGCCAGGGCATGTCGCCTTCGCGCCCGATGATGCCGTTGCGCGATACGGCAACGACGATGGTCCTGATCGGCTGGGTCATGCGTCTCCCTCAGTCCTTGTCACCGACACCAATCGAGTCGGCGCGACGACTTTACATCAGGATGGCGGTCTTGGGAGGCGGAAGACGCCTCACCCTCCATTATTGAGCCTGTCGAGCTGGCCGGCCAAAGGACCTCCATCTTCCCGATCCCTGGCCATCTTCCGATAGAGCCCGGCCATGCCTTTGAAGATCAGGGCGGCGGGATCGTCCTCCCCGAGGAATTCGGAAATCTCCTCCATCTCCGCGACCCAGCGATAGGCTTTGGGATACATGTCCGGAATGCCGTGGACGAATTTCGCATCGAGGTCCGGCAGGCTTTCTTGAAGTTCGCGTTTCAGGGCAGCATCGGCACCCGAACGGATCGCGGCAAGCAGCATGGCGGTGCCGAGGCCCGTCACGCCTTTGTTGATGCCGGCGTAGCACATCTTCAGTGCCGAGGCCGCGCCGATCGCCCCATCGATGCGGCGGACCTGCAGTCCGTATTCGACCAGCACGCCGCTGTCGTTCGCCGTATCGCCGCTCACATAGAGTCTCGGTCCCTTCTGGCCGGGCTTCGGCGGACCGCCGGTGATGGAGCCGTCGAGAACCACGCCGCAGTCGCTGCCAAAGATCGACGCGACCTCGGCCATGGTCTTCGGCGAGATCGCGTTGCAGTCCATGAATGTGGCCTTGCTTCCGCTCCGCCGAAGCTCGCCGGCAATTTGCCAGGCGACGGTCACTGCTTCAGCAGGCGGAACGATAGAAAGAATGAGAGAGGAAGCAGCGATTGCGGCCAGATCGACCGGCTCCATGCCAGCTGCTTTCGCCCGCTCGATGGTCGAAGCCGAACGACCCTCGAGATAGGTGACCACCCTCGCCCCATTCTCGACCAAACGCCGGCCAACGGCACTCCCCATCGCCCCGGCTCCAATGACTGCGATCTGCAAGGTCGATCTCCTTCTCCGCATAGGAAGGCGGCAGCATATCGCCTATCGCTCGACCGGACGAGCGCAATGCCGCGCGGTAACGCCAAGTTTAACGCCACCTGTCATGCGTTGCGCAGCACGAGGACGGCATAGGTGCAAGGCTCTCCGCTTTCGTTCTTGAAGACGCAATCCGTCGGTGGGCCGAGCTCGAGGCAATCGCCTGCGGACATCGAGTGCCTAGCATCTCCTTCGATAAACGTCAGCCGCCCCTCCAATACCCAGATGAGCTGCCGCATGAAGGCATAGGCCGATGCCGGCATCGGAACTTCCGCTCCCGCAGGCAATTCGATGCGCACGAGATCCAGCGGCAGATCCGATTTCGGCGAGACGTGCCGCCGCTTGTAACCCGTCTGCGGATCGACCCAGACGGGCTGTTCTTCCTTCCGGAGAAAGCGGCCCTGCTGCATCTCGGCGCGCGCCATCAAGGTCGACATGCTCAAGCTGAAGGCGCCGGAGAGCTTGCCGAGCAGCGCCGCCGTTGGGCTGCTCTCGCCACGCTCGATCTTGTGGATCATGGCCCGGGAAACGGCCGAGCGCTCCGCCAGCTCCGTCAACGACCAGCCGCGGCTTTCCCGTTCAATGCGAATCCGCGCGCCTATGCGCTTGTCCATATCATCAAGTTGAGACATGCGTTTACTATAGTGGACTTTCACGAGAGTGACAATCGACACATGTCGTCGTAAAACCTGGGTTTATGGGTATCTTCGTCTGCGCTCCGCTGCAGTCCTGTACCAACATAGTAGACAGTTGCCGAAATCAGTGTATGACAGCATGAAAAACAAACGACACGGCCATTCAATTTCATGGATGGTGTCTACGGAGCCGCCGATGCAAATTCACGATGCGAAAGATGAAGATCTCGCCGGGATAACCGCAATCTACAATGACGCCGTCGCCAACACGGCGGCGATCTGGAACGAGACGCTTGTCGATATCGCCAACCGCAGGCAATGGCTGCAGGATCGGCACAAGCTCGGCTATCCGGTCCTCGTTGCGACCGACGATCACGGCGACGTCATCGGCTATGCCTCCTTCGGCGACTGGCGCGCCTTCGACGGCTATCGGCATACGGTCGAACACTCCGTCTATGTCCGCAACGATCAATATCGCGGCGGCATCGGCAAGGCGCTGATGATCGAGCTGATCGAGCGCGCCCGGGCGATTGGCAAGCATGCGATGATCGCAGGCATCGAGGCCGGCAACGAAGCTTCGATCCGATTGCATGAAAAGCTCGGCTTCCGGCAAGTCGGCCTTCTTCCGCAGGTCGGCACGAAGTTCGGGCGGTGGCTGGATCTTGCCTTCCTGCAACTGCTCCTCGATCAGCGCAGCGATCCGGACGCTAAGCCGAGAGCCTAAACCGCCACTTCGGCCGCGATCGCCGCGTGCGGCTCATATCCGAGAACCTCGAAATCCTCGATGCGATAATCATCGATGCTGTCCGGATGGCGCAGCAGGCGCAAGGTTGGAAACGGCTTCGGCTCGCGGCTGAGCTGCTCCCTGATGGCATCCAGATGGTTGAGATAGAGGTGGACGTCACCACCAGACCAGACCAGCTCGCCCATATCCATACCGACCTGCTGCGCGACCATGGCGAGCAAAGCCGCCTGCTGGCAAATATTGAATGGATTGCCGAGGAACAGATCGCATGAGCGCTGAAAGACCATCAGGCTGAGGCGCGGGCGCTTGCCCCCTTCGGCCGAGATATTCGATACGTGAAACTGATAAACCATATGGCAGGGAGGCAGCGCCATATCGGCCAGCTCGCCGACATTCCAGGCATGGAATATCATACGCCGGCTGCCGGGATTGTTTTTCAGATCGCGGATGACCGATGCGAGTTGGTCATGCACCCGGCCCTCCGCATCGCGCCATTGCCGCCACTGCTTGCCGTAAACCGGGCCAAGGTCGCCCCATTGGAGTGCGAAAGCTTCGTCCTCGAGAATCCGCTTCTCGAAAGCGAGCTGATCGATATCCTCGCCCGTTGCCTTGCGATATTTCGCCAGCGGCCAGTCGGTCCAGATCCGCACGTTCTCTTTCAGGAGATTGCGGATATTGGTGTCGCCGGTCAGAAACCAGAGCATCTCCTTGACGGCCAGTTTCCAATAGACGCGCTTCGTCGTGAAGATCGGGATCTGCCCCTTCGAAAGGTCGAAGCGCATCATCGCACCGAGGCCGCTCAAGGTGCCGACGCCCGTGCGGTCGATCCGGCGATCACCATGCTCGAGCAGGTGCTCCATCAGGTCGAGATATTGATACTCCGGGTGACGAGCCATCTTCCGCTCCGAAATCGCTTGAATTTCCGGCCCTAACAGCGGTCGAACGGCCGCCTGCCGATTCCTTTTTCGCAATTTTAATGACAAGCCGCTGAGAAACCAACCGCGGCCAAGCGTAATTCAGGCAAATCTCCGGGCTTCGCGGACAAACCGATGTTTCCGCGACGTAATTATGACAATTGCCCTTCCCTTCGGCTGCGGAAAACACTATATCAGCCTTGCCGGTCTTCGGGCCGGCTATGGCGATAAATGAGCGGTGTAATAAACCTATTGGACCCGGGGGCGGTACCCGGCGCCTCCACCAAAAACCGGCCGGCAGGACTGACGCCAGACCGGCTTTTGATGGGGGCGAAACAGGATCGACAAGGGTGTAAAGATCGACTTTTCGCTCGGCATTGTACCGCCGTTATCGGGCTAAAATTGTAGTTGCAAACGACAACTATGCGGAAGCTCGTCTCGCTGCTTAATCGCGGTGTGACACTTCAAATAAAGTCCTAAGGGGTCGCACTCTTAGGCGGGGTTCGAAGGCACCTGGCAACAGAAGCCTTCACCTTCTTCTCCAGTGCTATATTATAGGTCGACAGGCGATGACTCGCGCATAGGGCTTTTCCGGCGGCGTTCAGCGTGGCATAAGCCTATAAAAAACATGGCCAACGAAAGACAGGAAAGCATGGGGCAGGATCATATCCGCTACGACATTTTGGCACAGGACGCCTTGCGTGGAGTCATCCGCAAGGTGTTGACCGAGGTCGGCGCCACGGGTCGCCTGCCCGGTGACCATCATTTCTTCATCACCTTTCTGACGGGCGCTCCGGGCGTGCGCATCTCGCAGCACCTGAAAGCGAAGTATCCCGAGCAGATGACCATCGTCATCCAGCATCAGTTCTGGGATCTGAAGATCACGGAAAGCCAGTTCGAGATCGGCCTTTCCTTCTCCGACGTTCCGGAAAAGCTGGTCATCCCTTTCAACGCCATCCGCGGCTTCTACGACCCTTCGGTAAATTTCGAACTGGAGTTCGACGTGCCGCTGGCCGACGAGGAAGAGGATACCTCCTCCAGCGAGATTACGGCCTATCCGGTGCCGGTCGAGGGAGAGGAAGCTCCGGTGGCTGCGGCCAAGGAAGGTGAGGAAAAGAAACCGGGATCGGTCGTCTCTCTCGACGCGTTCCGCAAGAAGCAGTAGGCCTAACCGGGGAGGCATTCGCCTCCCCTTCGCATATCACGGGGGATCGATGAGCGCCGAAATCGTCAATCTGCGTCAGTTTCGCAAGAAGCAAGCCCGTTCGGTCAAGGAAAAGCAGGCGGAGCAGAACCGCATCACCTTCGGGCGGACCAAGGCAGAAAAGAGCCTGGCGAAAGCACTCAACGAGAAGAACGTAAAGACGCACGAAGCGGGCCGAATCGAGACGACGGAGAGTGAAGACTAGTTTTGGTCTCGAGATAAAAAACTTCAGAAATCAGTTGCTTACTTCCGCATTTTGAATCACTTTCAGACATTATCCCGCCATTTCCGATTTTTGATCGATCCGCCGATGATCCGTAAACATTCCGCGACGCTGCATGGCCATCGCACAAGCTTTTCCCTGGAAGATGCCTTCTGGACAGAACTGAAGGCCATTGCCAATGCGCGCGGCACCTCGCTGGCGGCACTGATCTCCGAGATCGACGACGGCCGCGAGGCCGGCAGCAACCTCTCCTCCGCACTCCGCCTCTATGTCCTCAAATGGCTCAAGGATCGCAAGTAGAGCAATTTCAGGAAAAGTGCATAGCGGTTGTTCCCGTCCGGGATTGCATGGAGCAAATAGGGCAGTTGGCGATCCCGCGAAGTGCTGAACTGCTCTGGCGAATTTTGGCAGGCGCCGGAAGGACGCAGACGCTTCGAAGGTTGGGCAATCCCGCCTTGCCCGCAAAGGCATATGCTATTGCGCAACCCCCGGCAATTCATTGAAATTCAACGGCGCATTCGTTTGCGGCGCTTGGCCGTTGAGTGCCGGCGCGCGCTGCGTTTCGGCCCTTGCCCGCGCTTCGGCGGCTGCTCTGGCCTTGGCTTCCTCTTCCGCCTGCTGCTTGGCCCTTGCCTCTTCCTGTGCTTGCTTTTGGGCGGCAGCTTGCCGCGCCAGATCGCGCAGGCGATTTTCCTCGGCACGGCGCTGCTGTTCGATGGCGGCATCACGCTGACGTTGAGCTTCGCGCGCGACGGCCGTAAATTTATAGAGCGCCACCTCGCGCCGGAGCCGCTGCTTCTCTAGCACGTTGGCCTGCAGGCGTTCGACACGCCGGCGCTCGCGCTCGAAGGCGCGCACCGACAGGAAGCTGGTGACGTCGGTCACATCCATCGTTCGTCCAGGTGCCGTAAGCGGCCCGGCAAAATCGAGACGCAAGGCCGGCTCGGCGCCACTCTGCGCCTCGGTCCCGGCATTGAAATCGATGCCGAGGGATCCGCGCATGCGCTCGTCCGGCAGGCTCATTTCCGCGTTGCCGGAGAGCTTTGCGACGTCATTGCCGGTTGCAATATTCGTCGCGCGCACCACGCCCGCGGAAATATTGAAGGGTATGCCCGTGGCCGGAAGCACGGCTTCGCCATTGTTGAGCAGCGTCTGCACGATCGGCAGCACCTTGGTGGCAGTAATATCGCCCTGGATCTGATCTGTCGCCGAAAGCAGGGGCGACAGGATACCGAGATTGAGACCGCGCACATGTGTTTCGCCAAGCTTGAGTTCTCCCGAGCCGCTGGCATTGGCCGCAAGCTCGGCAACGCTCCTTCCGCTCGCCTCGGCATTCACGGCGAAGCCGAAACGACCACTGGCGAGCGGTGCACCATCGCGCTGCCAGGCGACGGCCGCCAGATCGCCATCGGCAAGACTGAGCTTGGTCTGCAGCAAGCCCGTGCCGTCGGAATTGGCAAGCATGATGCTGCCGCTCAGCGTTCCCCCGTTCCATCCGCCGGTCAGATCGCTAAGCCGCAATTCCTCGCCCTTGTATGAGGCATTGGCGGTAAAATTCGAGACAGGCCCGAATATGCCGGGCCAAACCTGCTTGGCTGAAAGCTTGACGCCGATGTCGAGCCCGGTGAAGGCCGGCAGGCCAAGCTTGTCCTTGACAAGGCCACCCGTCTTCGTGTCTTCAATCGGTCCGTAGATCGCCTCGGCCAGCCAGCCGAAATCCGCCTTGTCGAGCGAGAATTCGCCCGATGCCTTGATGTTCGGCGCCTTGCGGTCGACGGTGAGCGCGCCCGACACGGTATTGTCGGCAAGCACCCCCTTCATGTCCGAGAATACGATCTTGTCCTGGCTCAGCGCGGCATTGGCCTGGAATTTCACCGGCAAGCCCGCGCCGGTCTGGGGGATGCCTATGCCGTTCATCACGAAATAGGGATCCAGATCGGCGCTTTCGAGCGACAGCGCAATATTCCCGTTGAGAAAGGTGTCGGGACGCACGTCGACCTTGCCGTTCGCGGTGAACGAGGTCTTGTCCGTGGCAAAGGTCAATGCCGCATCAGCCGGATCGGTGCCGTTGGCGGAGACTTTCAGCGTCAAGCGGCCATTGGCATCGGCTTCGACCGGCAGCGGATCAAGGCCGGCCTGGCCGAAGAGGATGGAGGTGATGGAATTTTCCAGCGTCCCCTCTAGCGTCGTCGTGCCCTTGCCCGCGAAGGCCGAGAGATCGGACATACGATAATCAAAATTGACGCGGCTGCCATTGGAAACGCCGGCCAGCGTCACCGTCAAAGCGCTGTCCTGGTCGCCGCCAAGCGTAACCGCTCCGCGAAGGGCTGTATTTCCATACCAGGCAGCATTGCGCACCAATCGATCCATGACGGGATGATGTGGCAGATGCTGGCGCAGCATTTCGAAGAATGGACCGGGATCGGCGGCCTTGAAGGTGATTTCACCCGAGCCCCTATAGTGCGAAGGCTCGCCGTCGGCGCGGCCGGTGGCGGTGATTTCAGCGCCGGCGACATTGCGCACTGAAAGCTTATCGAGCGTCAGCGCGCCGCCAGCGATGGAAAACGACGTATCGACTTTATCGGCCGGCACACCGAAGGCCGTGAACTTCCCGGCCTGCAGATGCGCAGTGATCCGGTGACCGAACAGGGTCTCGTCGCTGTCTTGGCCGGTGAAAAGCCCGGTCAGCGCCCGCAATGCGTCGAGATCGAGTGCATCGCCGGCAAGATCGACGGCAAGTCTCGGCGGATCCTTGTCATTCGGAGCCTGTCGGTCGAGCCGACCCTTGAGGGTTGCCGAACCGACGGCGATCTCCAAATTCTCGAAACGTTGCTCTTCGTGCCGCAGGCTGACATCGGCGGAAAAACCGGCCTGACGCAGCTGACGGATCGACGGGTCCACCGAGCCCACCAGCCAGGAGGCCAGCCCGGAAGGCTGGTTGGAGGCGACCACCAGGTTTCCGATGAAATTCGGCTCGCCCTGCAGCATCAGGTTGCCGCGCGCCTCGACCTGCGTACGCCCCGGCAGCGTGCCGATCGCATGGTCGATCTTCCATCCCGTTCCCGCTGGTTCGAGATCGAGCTGCACGTCGCGGATCGTCGTATCGCCGGCTACGATCGCCGGCAGCCGGAAGGTCGCTTTGCCCGGCACCTGCGGTACCGGGACTTCGGCAGCGATCGCAATCAGGCTGTTCAGCCGCTGACGCGCGGAGACCGTCGGATTCCGGTTCGTCTTGCCGTTGACGCCTTTGTTGTTGCCGAGCCGATTGACGTCGATCTGCTGACCATCGGCGGTCAACAGAAACTCCGGCTTGGAGCCCGTATCCAGGGTCGCCTCGCCGGTGACCACATAGGGATCGTTGTCGGCGCCGACTTCGAGGCGATATTCCGGAACGCGAATGCGATCATTCGTCAGTTCGAACCGCCCCTTGATGCGGGGCTGTGCCTTCTGATCGGCGGAATTCTGGGCCTGCTTGTCGCTGACGTCAGCCGTGAAGGAGCCCATATAGTCCGGCTTGCTGTTGACGAGCTTCAGCTCGCCGTCGAGATCGACATTCAGGGGATGGCGGTCGGGCATCAGTCGCGTGCGCACACGCAGGACGCCATTGTCATCGGGCTGGCTGCTGGAAACGGTGAAGTTGCCATGCTCGCCATCCAGCGCCGCATCGCCTTCCATACGCCAGGGCCCCGCCAGCGACTTAGCCGACATTTGAGCATTCAGGCCGGTGACATGCCGGGTACGGCCCGTCTGCTCGTCAATGAAGAGGATATCGCCCTCTTCCACATGGACGCTTTCGAGCACCACCGATTTAGCCGGAATCTCAGGCCGGCTGCCGCGCATCCAGTCGAGCGTCCCATCCTTCAACAGGCGCAGCCGTACATTCGGCTTCGATACGCGCATATCGAAGATCAACGCTTCACCGGAAAGGAAAGGGGCAAGCTCGGCGTCCATCGAGAATTCGGCGATCTGCACCAGCGGCGTGCCATCGGCCTCCTGGCCGACGCGGACATCGTGCAGCGTTACCGACGGAAACGGCAGAAGGCGGGCATCGACGGTGCCGTGAACGGTCACCTTCTTGCCGATGATGCGGCTCGCCTGATCCTCGAAATTCTTGCGAAAATCGGTCCAGTCTATGAAGAGCGGAGCGAGCAGCGCCACGAATAGCACCACCACGAGCAATCCACCCAGAAAAACCAGGACCTTACCTAACAATGCGCACTGTCTCCAATCTTCATTCCCAACCCATGCCAAACCCGACGTCAGAGCGCATTCGCGACATAGGTTGGAACAAGCACAGTTCTACCTGATCCCTGCCTGTGAAAGCAGCCCTTTTTAAGAGGGATGCCACCCCATCTAGCGCATGCATGCAGCTTTTCATGACAAAAGCCGGAAAAGAGCGGCTGCAGCCTAGCGTCATTCGCATGCGTGGCAAGCCAAGATCATGAAAATATTCCGTCTTTCAGTGCCCGCGGAATATCTTTCCGGGATTGAAGATGGCATCCGGGTCGAGCGACTCCTTGACCTGGCGCATCAGATCGACGGCATTGCCGAGTTCCTGTTCGAGGAATGCCATCTTGCCCTGCCCTATCCCATGCTCGCCCGTGCAGGTGCCGTCCATGGCCAGTGCCCGCGCATTCAGGCGCGCGACGAATTCCTCGACAACCGCGATCCCTTCCGGGGTCTTGTCGTCGAACAGCACGAGCACGTGGAAATTGCCGTCGCCGGCATGGCCCACGATCGGCGCCAGCAGGCCATGCGCATCGATATCGGCCTGGGTTTCCGCGACACATTCGGCCAAACGCGAGATCGGCACGCAGACATCCGTCGACAAGGCAGCCAGCTCCGGTGCCAACGCCCGGCAGGCCCAATAGGCATCGTGGCGGGCCTTCCAGAGCTTGTTGCGCTCCTCCGCATTGCTGGTCCAAAGGAATTCGCCGCCGCCGCATTCGGCTGCGATCTCGGCAAACTGCTCCGATTGCAGCGCGACGGTCTCATCCGTGCCGTGAAATTCAAGGAAGAGTGTCGGCTTCTCGTCATAGGTCAGGCCGGAATAACGGTTGCAGGCCCGCATCTGCATGGCATCGAGCAGCTCGATGCGCGCGACGGGCACGCCCATCTGGATCGTCATGATGACGGCATCGCATGCCGCCTTGACATCCGGAAAGGCGCAGGCGCCGCCGGCGATCTTCTGGGGAATGCCCTGCAGGCGCAGGGTGATCGACGTCAGCACGCCGAGCGTGCCTTCCGCTCCGACGAAGAGCCGCGTCAGATCGTAGCCGGCGGATGATTTCCTGGCGCGGCGGGCGGTGCGGATTTCCTCACCGCTGGCGGTCACCACGGTCAAGGACAGCACATTGTCCTTCATCGTGCCGTAGCGCACGGCATTGGTACCCGATGCGCGCGTCGATGCCATGCCGCCGATCGAGGCATTGGCGCCGGGGTCGATCGGGAAGAACAGGCCGGTGTCGCGCAGATAGGTATTGAGCTGTTCGCGCGTCACGCCGGGCTCGACCGTGCAATCCAGATCCTCGGCATTGACTTCAAGGATGCGGTTCATGCGGCTGAAATCGATGGAAATCCCGCCCTGCGGCGCATTTACCTGTCCCTCCAACGAAGACCCAGTGCCGAAGGGAATGACCGGAACCTTGTGTTCGGCACATGCCTTCACGACAATCCGCACGTCCTCGCTCGTTTCGGCAAAGACCACGCCGTCCGGCAGCTGCGATGGGATATAGGTGGTGGTGTGGGCGTGCTGGGCACGAAAACTTTCGCCGGTCTGGAAACGTTCACCGAAGGCCTGCTTCAGAATGCCGAGAACGGCGGATATGCCGGCCTCGTTGCGTGTTCCCGCCTTTGCATCAGCCAAAACCATAGTCCGAATCTCCCATCGCAGTCATAAAAGGCGTTAACCTCTTATTGGTTCTATGGGGCATTTGGGGCGAGGCTGTCCAGTCATGAAAGTAAACGATTCGTGACGCACGGGTTCGGCGGCAAACAAGCACCGCAATAGCAATTGCTTATTTTTTAATCACGCCTGATCCGTCCGCAGCCAGAGATGAAGCGCTCCGTCACGGTATCAGCTGCCAGGGAGCAACATACCGCCGACTGGCATAGGTCTTGCCTTCTGCCTTCCAGCTTGAACATGCCACGATTGGAAGGACATTCGATGAAGCGCAGACAATTGCTCATGGCACTGGGTATCGCGATGCTGGCGGTGGGTTCGCTTTCGACCCCGCACATGGCTCGGGCGGATGCCTTGAGCGACATAACCTCGCGCGGCACGCTCCGCGTCGCCGTCCCGCAGGACTTCCCGCCCTTCGGCAGCGTCGGCACGGACATGGCGCCCATGGGCTATGACATCGATATGGCCAATCTGATCGGCGAAAAACTCGGCGTGAAAACGGAACTCGTTCCTGTCACCAGCGCCAACCGCATTCCCTATCTGCAGACGAACAAGGTCGATCTCGTGATCTCAAGTCTCGGCAAGAATCCGGACCGCGAAAAGGTCATCGATTTCTCCGAAGCCTATGCGCCCTTCTTCAACGGCGTCTTCGGTCCCGGAGATGTCGCGGCGGCAAAACCGGAAGACCTTTCCGGCAAGACGATCGGCGTCACCCGCGGCGCGATCGAGGATCTGGCGTTGACCAAGGTCGCGCCGCAAGATGCGACGATCAAGCGCTACGAAGACAATAACGGCACCATCTCCGCCTTCCTGTCCGGCCAGGTCCAGCTGGTCGCGACCGGCAATGTCGTTGCGGCGGCCATTCTCGCCAAGAACCCGCCGAAGAAGCCCGAGATGAAATTCCTCATCACCAACTCCCCCTGCTTCATCGGCCTGAACAAGAACGAGCAGGCATTGCAGAAGAAGGTCAACGACATCGTTGCTGCCGCCAAGGCGGACGGGACACTGAACAAGATGTCGCAGAAGTGGCTGGGCGCCGACCTGCCGGCCGGCTTCTGATCAACGCAGGGCCGATCCTGCCGTCATTCGGCAGCGGGATCGGTCCAAGCAGGGCTTTCTCCCATGCGATATCACTTCGATTTCGGCTGGCTTGCCGAATACTATCCTACGCTGATCAAGGGCGTTCTCGTCACGGTGGAGCTGACCCTTATCGGCGCTGTGCTCGGCATTCTCCTCGGAATTGCCTGCGCCTGGGCGCGCGCGCTCGGCCCACGCTGGCTGAAACCCTTCGTCGCGGCTTATGTCGAGCTGATCCGCAACACGCCGTTTCTGATCCAGCTTTTCTTTATTTTCTTCGGCCTGCCCGGTATCGGCGTGCAGATGAACGAGATGACCGCCGCCAATCTCGCGATGATCATCAATCTCGGCGCCTATAGCTGCGAGATCATCCGCGCCGGCATACAGGCCACGCCCCGCGGCCAGTTCGAAGCCGGCGCCAGCCTTGCCATGACCCCGTTCGAAACCTTCCGGCATATCGTTCTTGTACCGTCCCTGCAGCGCATCTGGCCGGCGCTGTCATCGCAAGTCGTCATCGTCATGCTCGGCTCCGCCGTCGTCTCGCAGATCGCCGCCGAAGATCTGACCTTCGCGGCAAACTTCATCCAGTCGCGCTCGTTCCGCGCCTTCGAAGCCTATTTCGTGTCCACGGCGATCTACCTCACGCTGGCGATCCTGCTTCGACAGGTACTCGCGGCCGTGGGCAAGATGATCTTTCCACGCAGGGTCCGCCAATGATCCAGTTCACCACATGGGATATCCTGCGCGGCCTGCTGCTGGCGGCACGCTGGACGATATTGCTGTCGCTTGTCTCCTTTGCCGGTGGCGCCATCGTTGGCGCGATCCTGCTGTTCCTGCGCATCGGCAAGGCCAGGGCCGGCCGCATCGCGGTCAAATATTTCATCGAACTGTTCCAGGGCACGCCGCTGCTGATGCAGCTCTTCCTGGCTTTCTTCGGTCTCGGGCTCTTCGGCATCGACGTGCCGGCCTGGTTGGCTGCTGGCGTCGCGCTCACCCTCTGGTCATCAGCCTTCCTGACGGAAATCTGGCGCGGCTGCGTCGAGGCGGTCGCCAAAGGGCAATGGGAGGCTTCGGCAAGTCTTGGCATGGGTTACCTGCAGCAGATGCGCTACGTCATCCTGCCCCAGGCGCTGCGCATCGCCGTGCCACCGACCGTCGGCTTCTCGGTGCAGGTCGTCAAGGGCACGGCCCTGACCTCCATCATCGGCTTCGTCGAGCTGTCCAAAGCCGGCACCGTCATCACCAATGCGACCTTCCAGCCGTTCACCGTCTATGGCTTCGTCGCGCTCATCTATTTTGCCCTGTGCTGGCCGCTGTCGAAAAGCAGCCAGATCCTGGAGAGGAAGCTCAATGTCGCTCATCGAAATCACTGAAGTCCGCAAGAGCTTCGGCGCCAACGAGGTCCTCAAAGGCATCAACCTCGATGTCGAACCTGGCGAAGTCATCGCCATCATCGGCAAGAGCGGTTCGGGAAAATCGACGCTGCTGCGCTGCATCAACGGCCTGGAAACGATCAATGACGGCTCGATCTCCGTCGCCGGCGCGCAGCTTCTGCCTGACGACTTGCATCTGAAGGCGCTCCGGCTGAAGGTCGGCATGATCTTCCAGCAATTCAATCTCTTCCCGCATCTGAGCGCGGGGCGCAACGTCATGCTCTCACAGATGGTCGTCAAGAAGACCGTCAAGGCCGAAGCCGAGGCCATGGCGCGGCGCATGCTCGATCGCGTCGGCCTTGGGCACAAGTTCGACGCTTATCCGGATGAACTCTCCGGCGGCCAGCAGCAGCGCGTCGCCATCGCCAGGGCACTCGCCATGCAGCCGATCGCGCTTCTCTGCGATGAAATCACCTCCGCGCTGGACCCGGAGCTGGTGGCGGAAGTTCTTGCCGTCGTGCGCGAATTGGCCGGCGAAGGCATGACACTGCTGATGGTGACGCATGAGATGAAATTCGCCCGGGACGTCTGCTCGCGCGTCGTCTTCATGCACCAGGGCCGCGTGCACGAGATCGGACCGCCCGGCGAGGTCTTTGCCAATCCGCAAACGCCGGAGCTCAAGCAGTTCCTCGGCATCCATTGAGAGGCGGCAGGCCCCGCTAACCGGCTCTATGAACCATGGTGTTCCAGGCACCCGGAGCAATGCCGAATGCCTTCTTGAAATGCCGGGTCAGATGGCTCTGATCGGCAAAGCCGGTTGCGGCGGCCACCTCCGCGATCGACTCTCCCGCGCCGATCATCGCCTTTGCCTGCTGCAGCCGCCGCATCAGCAGGAACCGATGCGGGCTTGTTGCGAAGGCGGCGCGGAAATGCCGCGCCAGTGCAAAGCGATCGAGACCGGTGATGCGCTCCAGTTCCTGCGAGCGCACACCCCGCGTGACATGCGCCTCGAGATAGTCCCGCGCAGTCTTCACCTGCCCCCACGCAATGCTGCCCAAGGGCCGTTGCGGCAAACGGGCATGCTGGACAAGTCCGTCGGTGAGCCGCGAGACGAAATCGTCGACGAAGAGCTCATCCAGCTCGCGATCGAGCTCGCCGAGCGCCGCCAGCAACAAGCCGGCGAGACGATTGTCTTCCACCACGGGGTCATCGACGAAAGGCAGGCCGACACGCGCCGCCTCAAGGCATTGAAACAGCACCGATGGTTCCAGATACAGCATCCGGTACACGAGCCCGGCTTCGGTCGCTGCCCCGCCATCATGCAGTTCGTCCGGATGAAGAATGATCACCCGCCCGGGCAGGCTGTAGCGCTGTTCGCCGCGATAGCGGAATGTCTGCACGCCGCGCATGGTGACGCCAAGCGCATAGGTATCGTGCCGGTGCAGTTCGAAGGCATCGCCGCGAAACTGCGCCTGGATGCGTTCGATGCCCGGATAGGCAGGCGCAGACAGGATGCGGTTGCTCTCCGGCGTCACGCACAAACGTTCAAGACCCTCGAAGATCTGTCCGGCTACATCCTCGTGCAATGTCCCATTTCCAGACTGCATGAAAGTGACCATCGATGTTCGATACCAAAATCGCGATCGTTTTGCGAAGCGACCTCCAATCCTGGCAAAAGCTGAATGTAACGGCCTTCCTGTCGACAGGCATAGCCGGACAAAATCCAGATATCATCGGAGAAGCCTATCGCGATCGTACCGGCAACGTCTACAACGCTTTGTCGATCCAGCCCATCATCGTGCTCTCGGCCGACAAGGAGAGTATCGCCGCGATCCACCGCCGATCGCTGGAGCGTGGCGTCACGTCTTCCATCTTTATAGAAGAAATGTTTTCAACCGGCCATGACGCGGCCAACCGCGCCGTCTTTTCCGAATTCGCGCCGGAAGATGCCAAGGTCGTCGGCATCGCCTTGCGCGCCGACAAGAAAATCGTCGACAAGATCATGAAGGGCGCGAGCATGCACGCGTGATCGGACGCAAAGAAAACGGCCGGATCGTGAGATCCGGCCGTTTCTGTCCAGAAAGGTTTAGCCGTTCTGCGTGATCGGTGCGATCTGGATCTCCACGCGGCGGTTCTGCGCGCGACCGGCCTCGGTGGCATTGGATGCGACCGGCTGCGACGGACCGAAGCCGATGGCCGACATGCGGCGCTGATCGATACCCTGGCTGCCGAGGTAGGAGGCAACCGATCCGGCGCGGCGCTCGGACAGATCCTGGTTATGCTGCAGGCTGCCGGTGGAATCCGTGTGACCGTTGACGTCGATCAGCGTACGGTTGAACTTGCGCAGAACGATCGCGACGGAATTGAGCGTCGGGAAGAATTCCGGCTTGATCGCATCCTGGTCGATATCGAAGGTGATTGCCGACGGCATGTTGAGGATGATGCGGTCGCCGACGCGGGTCACCGAAACGCCGGTGCCCTGCAGCTGTGCACGCAGCTCGGATTCCTGCTGGTCCATGTAATTGCCGATACCGGCGCCTGCGAGCGCACCGACGCCGGCGCCGATCAGCGCGGCATTGCGGCGCGAGGCCGGCGAATGACCGATCAGAAGACCGGCAACGGCGCCGACACCGGCACCGATCGCTGCACCGCCTGCGGTATTCGATACCTTCTGCTCACCCGTATAAGGGTCGGTGGTCGTGCATGCGTTCAAAAAGGCTGCCGCTAGGGCAAGAATGGCAATTTTCTTGATCATGGAATCGTCGCTCTCCGGTTCGATGGCCGCAGCAGATATGAAGCATTACGGCAATATCATGAAGAGGAATCTTAATCGGGACTTTGTCCCCTGTGCATAGAGCGGGAATGACGCTTTCGATGAAGCTGATTGAAATCCGGATGTGAGGAGCCGTCCATCAACACGGCTCCTCAGACCCCATAGGAGATCAAAAGCTCTTGAGGAGCTGCAGAACCGTATTGTAGCTCGCATTGGCAATCGAGAGCGATTGCAATCCAAGCTGCTGCTGCGCCTGCAGCGCCAGAACCTTGCTCGACTGCTGCTCCATATCGGCATCCACGAGCTTGCCGACACCGCTGGTCAGGGAATCACTCAGATTCTTGGCGAACTCGGTCTGGAGATTGACGCGCGATTCCAAAGAGCCGAAGGCGGATCCGATCGTCTTGAGCTGGTTCAGCATTCCCGTCACGGTATTGACCATGTCGACGACGGCGCCTTGCGTCGTATTCGCATCGAGCGAGATCTCCGCCTGGCCGGTGGTATTGCCGTTCTTGCTGTTGAGCAGCACATAATTTTGCGCGGCACCGGCCGCGGTTGCGAAAGCAGTCGAAGTCAGAACACCATAACCGCCGGCGCCGCTTGACTGATCGTCTATCAGATAACGCGCATCGCTCGAGGTGATGGGGCCGGTCGTCGAGCTTACGCCTTCATAACTCAGCATGCCGATCGTGACGGTTCCGTTCGCACCACGAATAAGGGATCCAGGGATCTCATGTGGCGCAGTGGGATCCGCGCCGTCCTGCAGCACGGTCCAGTTCACGCCGTTGAAGGTCGCCGATTCCCCGATGCTGCGCAGTTGCTCTTTCAGCTGGGTAAGTTCGTCGTTGAGCTTCGTCTTGTCGACACTGGTTTCATAGGCGCTGACAAGCTTGGTCCTGATTTCCGTTACGACGTCGATTGCACTGCTGACGCCCGTGGAGGCGGTGCTGACGGTCGAGACGGCGAGACCGAGCGCATCTTGAACCGACGAAATCGCGCCGATGTCGGTATGCGTCAAAGTCGAGATCTTCCAGTATGTGGCGTTATCTTCCGCCGACTGCACCCGCAGGCCTGACGACATCTGGCGTTGGGCATTGCCCAGCTTGGTCTGGGTGTCCCTCAGCACTTCCAGCGCTGTGTTCACAGAGGGACTGACCCTGATGAAGGTCGAAAAAATACTCACGGCACATGAACTCCGGACGCAACAATACGCAACAGATACAAGGAGACATCGGAACCTTGCCGCGAGCGCTCATGCGCGCGGGCCGAGCGTGTCGGCGAACGGGGAGCAAGGCAAAAACAACACCTTCGCTCCAGCGGTTACAATCGCCATGATTAGCAAACATGCTTAAAAAAACGCTAAGCGAAACGCCTGATTTACCATAATGGGCACAACCTACCTGTCCCGGCCTATTCCGCCGCGCGAAGGTTGGTCAGCTTCGAGCGCAACGCCGCGTCGGACATTTCGTCGTGCAGACGCTGCTCCTCATGCGTCTGCGGTTTTGCAAAACGGGCGATCAGCAGATAGGCGACCGGCGTGATGTAAAGCGTGACGAGAGTCGCGAAACCAAGGCCGCCGACGATCACCCAGCCGAGCGCGATGCGTGCTTCCGCGCCCGCACCCTCCGCAAAGACGAGCGGGACGCCGCCGAGGATGGTTGCGATCATCGTCATCATGACCGGACGCAGGCGCAGCGCGCAGGCCTTTTCGATCGCCTCGCGCACGTTTTCGCCCTTGTCGCGCAGCTGATTGGCGAATTCGACGATCAGGATGCCGTTCTTGGCCATGACGCCGACCAGCAGCACCAGGCCGATCTGGCTGTAGATGTTGAGGCTCGAACCGGTGATGACGAGCGCGAAGATGGCGCAGGCAAGACCAAGCGGCACCGTGGACATGATGATCAGCGACGACAGCACGCTTTCGAACTGCGCCGCGAGCACCAGAAAGATGATAACGATGGCAAAGCCGAAGGTCAGCACCATGCCGCTGGAATTCTCCTCCAGCGTCGCGGCTTCAGCGAGCGGCATCAACCGCGCACCTGGCGGCAACAGCGGCGTGGCGATCCGCGTGACTTCCTCGACGGCTTGCCCAAGCGACATGCCGCTCTTGAGACCGGCGGTGATAGCGACCGATGCCAATTGCTGCTCGCGGGTCAATTGCGGTGCGACGGCGTTCTCCTTCAGCGATGCGATGACCGACATCGGCACGATCTTGCCGTCGCCGGTTTTCAGATAGACGTTTTCAAGATCCGTCGGATCGTCGATCGGCCGGATCGTTGAGGTCAGCAGCACGGGATAGGATTCGCCCGCGACAAAGACGTCGACGACGGAGCGGCCTTCGAGCAGCGACTGCAGCGCCATCGAAAGCCCCGATATGTCGATCCCGAGATCGGAAGCGCGCTCCCGGTCGATGGTGACCGAGACCTGGGCCTGCGTCGGCTCGTTGTTGAGCCGTGGCGTGTCGAACTGCCCTGTCCTGTCGAGCTCCTGCACCAGCTTCAGTGCCGCCTCGGTCAGCACCTCATGATTGTTGCCGACAAGCGCCATCTGCACGCCGCTGCCGGCGCCCCGGATACGCAGGCTGTTGGCCTGGATGACGTTGCCTCGGAGCGCAGGAACGCCGGCCATGGCGCGGTTGATATCGGTGACGATGTCCTGTTGCGTGCGATGGCGCTCGCTCCAGGGTGCCAGGGTCAAGACCATGAAGCCGCTGTTTTTCTGGCTGTTCATGCCTGAGATAGCGTAGGTATTTCTGATGTCGCCGCTGTCCATCAGCGGCTGCAGCCGCTCCTCGACCCGCTGCAGCTGGTCCTTCGTGTAATCCAGGCCAGCGCCCTGCGGCGTGGTGAGACGCAGCATGACCATCGCCCGGTCCTCGCTCGGCGTCAGCTCGCTTTTGACATTCACGAAGGCGAGAACAGCAGCAGCCGAAAACAGCGCGCAGAAGACGATGACGACAAGCGGTGCGTTGAGACATGTCCGGAGCGTGCGGCGATAGACGCCGGCAAAAAGCTCACCGAAACGGCCGAGTGCGCCATGCTCTTCGCGCATTTCCTTGGTCAGCATGCGAGACGCAAGCATCGGGCAGAGCGTCAGCGCCACGATCGACGACAGCCCGACGGAGAAGGCAAGCACGAAGCCGAATTCGCGGAACAGGCCGCCCACCTGCCCCGGCAGGAAGGACAGCGGAATGAACACGGCGGCAAGCGTTGCCGTCGTCGCAATGACGGCGAAGAAGACTTCGCGCGTACCGAGTACGGCAGCCGCGCGCGGCCCGATCTTCTCGGCTCTACGACGCACGATATTTTCGAGCACGACGATGGCGTCGTCGACCACGAGGCCGGTCGCAAGTACGATCGCCAGCAGCGTCAGGATATTGACCGAGAAGCCTACCATATAAAGCGCGGCGAGCGTGCCGATGAGCGCCACCGGCATAGTGACGACCGGTATCAGCGTCGCCCGCCAGTCGCGCAGGAAGAGATAGATGACCACCGTGACGATCAGCGCCGACAGGACGAGCGCCAGCACGACTTCGTGGATCGCGCCCTGAATGAATAAGGCATCGTCGCTGGTGATGACGATACGCGTACCCTCGGGCAGCGATTTCGACAGCTGCGCGACGACGGCCTTCACGCCTTCGGAAATATTCAAGGTATTCGACTGCGCCTGGCGGATGATGCCGAGGCCGACGCCCTGTACGCCGTTCGAGCGCAGCGCGGTCGTGCCGTCCCTCGGTCCGAGCGTCACGGTCGCGACATCGGAGAGCCGCACGCGGTTCTTGATGATCAGCCGGGAGAAATCCTCCGGCGTCTGCAGCGCCGCCGTGGCACGCACGACGATATCCTGGCGCGCACTCTTCAGCGATCCGGCCGGTACATCGAGCGCTGCGGTCGCAAGCGCCGTCGTCAGGTCGCCGATAGTGAGGCCTCGGCTCGCAAGGGCGGCCTGATCGACGTCGATGCGGAAGATTTTCTCCTGATCGCCGTAAAGCTCGACATCGGCAACGCCTTCGACCGAAGCCAGCCGGTCAGTGATCTCCTTATCGACCAGCTGCGTCAGGTCGTCCATCGTCATGGTGCTCGAGGTGACGGCAAGGCGCATGATCGGCTGCGAATCCGAATCCGCCTTGACGATCTGTGGCGCATCCGCCTGATCGGGCAATTGTTCGGCGATGCGACCGATGGCATCGCGAACATCGTTGGCGGCAACCGAAAGATCGGTCGCGTCGGAAAATTCGAGCGTTACGCGGCTCTGCCCGAAGGACGAGCTGGAGGAGACCGATTTCAGGCCGCTGACGCGGGCGACCGCCCCTTCGATGATCTTCGTCAGCTCCTGATCCACCGTCTGGGGAGAAGCGCCGTCAAACACGGTTCTGACCGTCACGACGGGACGATCGACATCAGGCAGTTCGCGCACTTCGACGCCGAAATAGGCTGCAAGACCGGCAACGACCAGCAGCGTATTGAAGACCAGGGCCAGGATCGGCCGGCGCACGAAAAGTGCCGTGAAGGATTGCCTGGTCGCTGCCGAGCTGGCATCCGTCGCGTCATCACTATGAGATGTCATTGGGTGATGACCTCCCTGGCCTCGGCGACATCACGGGCAAAGCGGACTTCGCCACCTTCGGTCATACGCTGCAATCCTTCGATGACGATGAGATCGCCATTGCGGAGATCGCCGCGGACCAGTACCGCATCCGGATTGCGCTGCACGATGCTGACGCGCACCTTCGAGGACTTGCCGTCGACAACGCGCCAGACATGAGCACCGGCGCCATCCCATTGCACGGCGAGCGGATCGACGGAAGGATAGGTCTCGCCGGCAAAGCGCATGCCGACATTGAAGGACATGCCGGCCCGCAATTCGTCGGAGGCATTGTCGATGCGGGCGCGCACGCGCAGCGTCCGGCTGGCGCCATCGACGCGATTGTCGACCGCCTCGACGGCGCCAGAGAATATACGCCCCGGCAGCGCGACCGAGGTCGCTTCCACCGGCTGATCGACCTTGACAGTGTTGGCGAAGCGCTCTGGCACCCAGTAATCCACCAGGATTTCCGAGCGATCGTCCAGCATCACGATATTGGTGGTCGTGGTTACGTTGTCGCCGACCACAACGGGCACGATGCCGACGATCCCGTCGATCGGCGCGACGATATCGCGGCGCTTCAGCGCCAGCTCCGCCGATTGCAGCGCCAGCTTCGCCCCCTGCTCTGCGATCTCGGCATCGAAAACATCGATGCGCGACACGCTGGATTTGATGTTGCGATAGAGCTGGGATTTCTCCGCTGCGCTCTTCAGCGCTACCTCCGCCTGGCCGCGGGCAATGATCTGCTCGTCGTCGTCGAGACGAGCCAGTACCTGGCCTTGGCTGACCCTGTCGCCGGACTTGATGAGGATTTCCCGGATCGTGCCCGTCGCCTGCGGCATGACGACGACCGAGCGAATGGCGTCACCGGTGCCGATCGCGCTCAGGCGATCGTTGACGACGCCGTTGACGACGGCTTTCGTCACGACAAGCGGCACATTCCGGGCGCGCCGAGCGCCGGCTTCGACCGCATTGCCGCTCTTCTCCGCCTTGGCATTGTCATCATGTGTGATTGCTGCGACGATCGTCTGGGGAACACCGGCCTTCCGCAAGATGCCGGCTGCGCCGGGCGCAAGGGCCACGACAGCGGCAATGCCTGCCACCAGCAACAGAAAAGACAAGGAAAGCTGCTTCCAGGCGGTCATGCACGTCTCCGGCTCGTTATGTCAGAGGCGATGAAATCGCGTCGTTGGTTTGCACAGGCCCCCCACACACCCGGCGCACTTATTGAGGCCTCATTCGGTCCGGGTGGCTCTATAATGCAAGATTGTGCCCGATTTGCTGCAATATCGTGTTTTTGGGCATAAGCAGCAAGCTTCGACGCATATTATGACAAAGTTGTAATCTTGACCGTGACAACGAGACGTTTCACTGGCATTCGCACATCTCTGTTTGGACGCGGAACGTGCCGCGTTATCAACGTCTTTATGCCGCGAATGTGCACTTTTTGTTCTAGTTTCGGCCCGTTTCTTTTGCCTTTCGGGGTAGAATCATTACATTGGGCCGCATGACCATTGGACATGACGATATCCCCTTCTTTGACGAGGAGCCGGAGCACATCGCGCCGCGCCGTTCGGCGCCGGCTGCCGGCAGCACCGGCGGCGGCATCGCTGCCCGCGCCATGGCGGCACGCGATAGCGGCCGCCGGCCGGATTATCTCGCCGGCCTCAATCCGGAACAGACGGAAGCAGTCGAAACGCTTGACGGCCCCGTTCTGGTGCTTGCGGGCGCCGGCACTGGCAAGACGCGCGTGCTCACAACCCGCATCGCTCATATCCTCTCCACCAATCGCGCCTTCCCCAGCCAGATTCTCGCCGTCACCTTCACCAACAAGGCGGCCCGCGAGATGAAGGAGCGTATCGCGCTGCTCGTCGGCGGTGCCGTCGAAGGCATGCCCTGGCTCGGCACCTTCCACTCGATCGGCGTCAAGCTGTTGCGCCGTCATGCCGAGCTGGTCGGCCTCACCTCCAGCTTCACCATTCTCGATACCGACGATGTCGTCCGCCTGATCAAGCAGCTCATCCAGGCGGAAGGGCTCGACGACAAGCGCTGGCCGGCCAAGCAGTTCGCCGGCATGATCGACACTTGGAAGAACAAGGGCCTCAGCCCCGCCGATATTCCGGAAGGCGATGCCCGGGCCTTCGCCAACGGCAAGGGCCGCGAACTCTATGCCGCCTACCAGAACCGCCTGAAGACACTGAACGCCTGTGACTTCGGCGATCTTTTGCTCCATCCGATCAATATGTTCCGGCAGAATCCTGATATCCTCAAGGACTATCACCAGCGCTTCCGCTACATCCTGGTCGACGAGTATCAGGATACCAATACGGCGCAATATATGTGGCTTCGCCTGCTGGCGCAGAGGCAGAAGGGCGAGCCGCAGAATGTCTGCTGCGTCGGCGACGACGATCAGTCGATCTATGGCTGGCGCGGCGCCGAAGTGGACAACATCCTGCGCTTCGAGAAGGATTTTCCGGGCGCCAAGGTGATCAAGCTCGAGCGCAACTACCGCTCCACCGAGCATATTCTCGGTGCCGCCGCGCATCTGATCGCCCATAACGAAGGCCGGCTCGGCAAGACGCTGTTCACCGAACGCTCCGATCCCGACGACATCAAGGTGCAGGTGCATGCCTCCTGGGATTCCGAGGAGGAAGCACGCGCGATCGGCGAAGAGATCGAGCAGCTGCAGCGCAACAAGCACAATCTGAACGACATGGCGATCCTCGTGCGCGCCTCCTTCCAGATGCGCGAGTTCGAAGACCGTTTCGTCACGCTCGGCTTGAACTATCGCGTCGTCGGCGGCCCTCGCTTCTACGAGCGCCTCGAAATCCGCGATGCCATGGCCTATTTCCGTCTCGTCTGCCAGCCGGCCGACGACCTCGCCTTCGAGCGCATCATCAATACGCCGAAGCGCGGCCTCGGCGACACCACCGTTCGAGCGCTGCATGATTACGCCCGTGCGCGCGATATCCCGATGTTGGCGGCAGCGGCCGATATCATCGAGACGGATGAGATGAAGCCGAAGGCGCGCAAGGCGCTGTTCGATGTCGTGCAATCCTTCCGCCGCTGGCAGGGCCTGCTCGAAAACACCCCGCATACCGAGCTTGCCGAGCAGATCCTCGAAGAGTCCGGCTATACGGACATGTGGAAGAACGACAAATCGGCCGAAGCGCCTGGACGCCTGGAAAACCTGAAAGAGCTCATCCGCTCGATGGATAGTTTCGAATCCATGCGCGGCTTCCTCGAACACGTCGCCCTCGTCATGGATGCTGAGCAGAACGAAAATCTCGACGCCGTCTCCATCATGACGCTGCACTCGGCCAAGGGTCTGGAATTCGACACGGTGTTCCTGCCCGGCTGGGAGGAAGGCCTGTTCCCGCATCAGCGCTCGCTCGATGAAAGCGGCCGCGCCGGTCTCGAAGAAGAGCGTCGCCTCGCCTATGTCGGCATCACCCGCGCCAAGCGCCGCTGCCACATCTGGTTCGTCTCCAACCGCCGCATCCACGGCCTGTGGCAATCCACAATCCCCTCCCGCTTTCTCGACGAACTGCCGGATACGCATGTCCAGGTCGCCGAAGTCGAGCAATCCTATGGCGGGTATGGCCGCGGCGGTTACGGCCAGTCACGCTTCGACAAGGCCGATCCCTTCGCCAACACCTATTCCACGCCTGGATGGAAGCGTGCGCAGGCCAACCGCAACGATGCGACCCGCGACAACTGGGGCAGCCGCTCCGGCCACGCCGTCGAACGCATCGGCTACGGCGAAAGCGGCCCGAAAGTGCGCACCATCGACGGCGAGCTGGTGGCTAAATCCACCTCCACCGAACCCTCCAAATTCTCAATCGGCGACCGCGTCTTCCACATCAAGTTCGGCAACGGCAATGTCTCGGAGATCGAGGGCAACAAGCTGACCATCGAATTCGACCGCGCCGGGCAGAAAAGGGTGCTTGATGGGTTTGTGGAGCGGGTTTGATTAGGAGCCGACGTATGACTGGATCACAGCTTGAATTTGCGCTTTAGCTTTAAAGATATCTGTAGTCTGCGTAATATCAAACCGAGATCCAGCCTTTTCTGCATCGAAGATTGTTAGAAACTTAGTCTTGGAATTAAAATGTAATCTGACAATCGGTTTGCGATTATTGTCATCGAAATTGATACCACAGTAAGACTTTTGATCACGCATGACAATTCGAGAGACGTCTGCGAGTTCTGCTCCAATCGCGCGCACAATGTTGAACCCGTCAATCTCTTCTTGCGTCGTTTCTATACCATCCCCATCGTCGTTGATTTGAGTGACCGAATCTACGTCCTTTATCGTTGGAATATTCACGTTCTCATTGAACGCAGCACTCAATTTCTTTTGGATTTTTTGACGAACGAGATCTTCGAAGGCACGTTTTATTATCGGTTTAAACTCAGCAACGACTGCTGCAGTAAGCTTACCATCATGTATTTCCTTAGAGATGAGCCGAACGAATTCGTCATCGGGATCATTAAATTGCGCTTCTATACAGCTAATAGTCGCTTTCATCCGTTTCAGCGTACTAGCCGAACTTTTAATGTCTTCAATCGAAAATTTTTCTTTATGAAATTTCTCTAACTCTTTCAGATCATTATCATCATAGTCGAAAAGATCAAATTTAAAGAACGGATTACCATCAAGCTTATTGGGTGCATCAAGATCAGTAAAAAACCAGACTTGTATGCCGTTTGTGAGAATTGCAATTGAGCAATCGGTGGTCGAAAAATACCGATAAAGTTGGCTGTATTGCGCCTGCGAAAGATTCGCACTAACTGCCTTTGCTTCAAGAATAAATTCAATTCGGTCGTTTATTTTTACGGCATAATCGACCTTCTCTCCCTTTTTTAGGCCAACATCCGCTATAAATTCCGGTACAATCTGCGTGGGATCAAAAACATCGAAACCAAGTGTGCGCAAAAAGGGCATAACAAGGGCATTTTTTGTCGCCTCTTCAGTAAGAGCAATATTTTGCGCAGCAATTGCGCGCTTCGATAGTTCCGCAACTTGTTCCTTGAACGACATAATTAGCCCTCAAAATTCGATCCCCAAGTAAACAATATTATATTTGTCGCTGGATGCAATCGACGCGGGTGCATATTTTTGATTGAGTTTATTTTTTGCTGACTCGCCTCAGTTGATAGCTGATTTCTTATCATAGGAAAAAGCTGAGCTAATCTATCATACTTAGTTCTTAACCAATGCCGTCATCCTTGGACTTGACCCGAGAATCCACGCCCAAGAGTTCCGATCGAACGCATTGTATTGACCAATTAGTGAACGTAAATGCACGCAGATACTGGTGAAAAGCCGTTGGCCTGCCAATTTCATTTCCACAAACAACGAAGCCTGTGTCTGGATCCTCGGGTCAAGCCCGAGGATGACGCAGTGTGGGTTGCTGCTGGTGGCAAACGTGAGTACGGGCACTACGATCCGGCACCGATAGATCATCCGTATCCCTAGCCGCCCTTGACGCCCATCATTCCCATGCGCATCCTACACGCATAGGTGGATATACCTACATCATCACCAACCACAAGCGAGGTACGCTCTATATCGGCGTCACCGCCGATATAGAGCGCCGCATCTACGAACATCGTGAAGGCCTGA
Organism: Martinezella tropici; assembly: GCF_003287875.1. Lineage (GTDB taxonomy): Bacteria > Pseudomonadota > Alphaproteobacteria > Rhizobiales > Rhizobiaceae > Rhizobium > Rhizobium tropici_C. The sequence goes on along the minus strand of NZ_QMKK01000048.1, from coordinate 17,349 downwards.
CGCCTGGTTTGCTTGGAAATACGGGGCACGCGGTTGGTCTGGTATGAGGACCACGCCGACATCGTTTCAGCCATACAACGGGAAAAATCGCTGAAACGCTGGTATCGGCAGTGGAAGATCGAGCTGATCGAAAAGACAAATCCGAATTGGCGGGATTTATACTACGAGCTCTGGTAAAGCCTGACGCTCCCCCGGTCGCTTGCGCATCCCGGTCCTTCAGCCATAGCCCATAAATCCATCGCGGAAAAAGGATTGGCATTCGACTGGGACCGGCACGCCGTAAGAGGAAAGCCATCGCAAGACACAGATAGTCTGGCGATGGTGCCATTCGATATCGCGCTACTTCTGACGATAAAGGATCATACCGCCGTGATGAAGCACGTCGTCGATGAAATCTCCATCGGCGGTAAAGCCGGTATCGTCCCAGTAATCGATGTGATTGCCGCGAACCTCATAGCGCCCCTGATAGGCGCTCTCGCGCCGGCCGCGCGCTTCGTCATAGCGGCCGTTCGGCAGCAGATTGTGGCGCACATAACCATCGGCGGTAACCCACATGCCGACATAGGGATGACTTTGCTGGATGGTCGCGGATGCGTTGGATTTGTTGTTCATGGTAGCGTAAACCTTTGATGTAACGATAAATATGGCGCCGGCGGCAAGAGCCAGGGCGAAACTTCGGACCAAAGCCATCTCCGCCGCCTACGTGTTGGCCGTCGGACGCACGACGATCTCGTTGATGTCGACATCCTCGGGCTGTTCGATGGCAAAACGTACGGCGCGGGCAATGGCATCGGGTTTGAGAGCGATGGCGCGATAAGTCTTCATCGCTTCCGCCGCGATTGGATCGGTGATCGTATCGGCAAGCTCGCTTTCGACGACGCCGGGATGGATGCAGGTGACGCGCAGCGTCTTGTGCTCCTGCCGTAGTCCGTCCGAGATCGCCCGCACCGCATATTTCGTGGCGCAATAGACCGTCGCAGTCGGGGAGACCGCAAGCGCTCCGATCGACGCAATATTGATGATCTGGCCGGAGTTACGTCCAATCATCTCAGGCAAAACCGCAGCGATGCCGTACAGCACGCCCTTGATGTTGACATCGATCATCCTGTCCCATTCTTCCACCTTCAGCGATGCCATGAGGGAGAGCGGCATCACGCCGGCATTGTTGACGATGACATCGACGCGTCCCCATTTCTGCCGAGCGGCGCTGACGAAAGCCTCGAAGCTTCCGCGATCCGTCACATCGAGGGAATGGGCAAGCACGGTGCCGCCCGCCGCATGCAACTCGGCGGCCAGCGCTTCCAGACGTTCCACGCGCCTCGCACCCAGCGCCACTTTCGCGCCAGCGGCGGCAAGTTCGCGAGCAATGCCCTCCCCGATTCCACTCGAAGCGCCCGTGATCAGAATGACCTTATCCATCGGCATGACCTCATCCCTTCTCCGTGCATGTCATGAGGCCTTGACTGTAAGGATCGGTTATTGTTTCGATAAGCCGTCATCTCCTTGCCAAATTGGAAAGAAAAAATAACCAATGGAGCCAGATCTGAATGCGCTCGCCGTCTTCGCGCTCGTTGCGGAAGAACGGAGCTTTCGGGCGACAGCGACACGGCTCGGCGTGACCCGCTCCGCCGTCAGCCAGACGATTCGCCGCCTTGAGGAAAATCTCGGCATCGCGCTCGTGCTGCGCACGACACGCAGCGTCAGCCTCACGGAAGCCGGCGAGCGGCTCTATGAGAGGGTCGCTCCCGCCGTGGCGGAGATGCGCGCGGCGCTGGAGAAGACCGAGGCGCTGACAGAGCTTCCGCGCGGCCGCCTGCGGCTTGCGGTCTCCTCGATCGCCGAGCGCTTTCTGGCCGGGCCGCTCCTTGCCGGTTTCGTGCGTCAATATCCTGAGGTGGAGCTGGATATCACCGTCACGGACGAGGAATTCGACATCGTCGCGGAAGGCTACGACGCAGGCGTGCGGCTCGGAGAAGTCATCGCGCAGAATATGATCGCCGTGCCGGTCGCGGGCGCCGAGCGACAACTGGCTGTCTGCGCCCCATCCTATCGCGAGCGTTCCGGCGTGCCGTCACACCCGGCAGACCTTGCCGGGCATGCCTGCATCGGCTGGCGTCCTTCTCCGAAATCGGCGCCCTATCGCTGGGAGTTCGCCGAAGCGGGCAAGGAATTCAGCGTCGCGGTGCCGTCGACGATCACCACCAACGACATGGGCCTGATGATCAAGCTTGCCGTCGCCGGCGCCGGCATCTCCTTCGGGATGGAGGAAAGCTTTCGCCCCTTCATCGATCGCGGCGAACTGCTGCCGATTCTGGAGGATTACTGCCCCTATTTCGCGGGCTTCTATCTCTATTATCCGAGCCGGCGAAACACCGCTCCGAAGCTTCGCGCACTGATCGAGCATGTCAGGCGCTTTCCCGCCGGCGATGAAGCGCGCGAAAGCGGCAAACGAATGGGCTAAGCTCGTTTGCCACCTCGAGTGATGACCGATTCAATTGCGCCCGCCATTCGCGCGGATGACCTGGCCGTTGATCCAACCGCTTTGAACGCTGGCGAGAAACGACACGATCTGGGCGATCTCCTCCGGCAGGCCGAGACGGCCGAGCGGGATGTCGTTGATCAGCCGCTGGATCAGCGCCTCCGACCGTCCCCTGAACAACAACTCCGTGGCGATCGGCCCGGGCGCGACCGCATTGACCGTTACGCCCCGCGTGCCGAGTTCCTTGGCGAGCGTATGCGTCATGGCTTCCACACCTGCCTTCGTCGCTGCATAGACGCCGTTGCCTGGGGAGTAATGGCCGATGATGCTCGTTGACAGGTTGATGATGCGGCCACCATCCCGCACCCGGCTTGCCCCCTCACGCATTCCGTTGAACGTGCCTGTGAGGTTGACGGCAATCTGCTGCTGAAAATCCTCATCGCTCACTTCAGACAGGGGCGAGAATTTGCCGATCCCGGCATTGTTGACGAGCACGTCGACCTTGCCGAACTCGGCTTCGGCACGATCGAACAATGCCGTAACAGCCGAAGCATCGGCCACATCCGCACGGACCGCAATCGCACGGCCGCCCGTCGCTTCGATGCCGGAGACGATATCCCCAGCCTCACGGGAACTCGATGCATAGTTGACGACGGTCTGGAAACCATCGGCGGCAAGCTGCCTCGCAATGGCGGCGCCGATGCCCTTCGATGCTCCGGTCACGATTGCGGTTTTGATTTCGCTGGACATGCATTTGTCTCCATTTCTCTCTCCGGCCCGAACGGCAAGCGTCACGCAGGCACGCGCTTGCGAACACGCCGAGGGAATTCGATCCTCGGATCTCGCGGAAACACTTGTTTCGCTGAGCCTTGACCAGTAATATGAGCGATAATTCACTTTTTACTACTCGCATTCCACGGACATGTCCGAGAGCCTTCTGAAAAGCCGCCCCGCGCCGAGAAAAGCGCCGAAACAAGCCCGTTCGCTCGCGACCGTCGAGGCGATCGTCGAGGCTGCGGCTCGCATTTTGGAGGAGCGCGGCCATGAAGCCTTCTCCACCAATGCCGTGGCGGAAAGGGCCGGTGTCAGCGTCGGTTCGCTCTATCAGTATTTTCCGCGCAAGGACGCGCTGATCGGAGCGCTGATCCTCAGGGAAACGCGCCGCCTCGTCGAGGAGGCGGAAAGCGCAGCAGGCAAGCCCACCGGCAGGGAGGCTTTGTCAGCACTCATCCTCCCGTGTGTCGAGCAGCAACTTCGCCGGCCAGCTCTCGCCCGCCTGCTCGACTTCGAAGAAGCACGCCTGCCGTTGGATACCGCCACCGAAAGGGTGAAGATGCGTTTCTTCGAACTCACGCGTGCAGCGTTGCTGCGGCCGGACCTGCCGATGCAGGCTGACATCGATATCGCAAGCCGGGATGTGGTGGCGATCATCAAGGGAATGGTCGACGCCGCCGGAGAACATGGCGACGAAGACAAAAGCCAATTGACTCGCCGTGTACTGCGTGCCGTCCTCGGCTATCTGAACGGTGGCTGACCCGCCCGGGCGGATAGGCACCTAGGAAAACCTGATTGCTTTCCTCAACGTCTTCGCGATTGCAGCAAACCGCATTGCTGCATTGCAGAATCCGCATTCCTAGCAAGCTACCAATAATGATCCAATCGATTATATCGATTGAAGCGACTTCGGGATTCCGCGCTTCTTGCGGGTATCTCGGCAAGCCGCTGCCAGTCCTTCCGGCCCGTTCGGGCTTTTCGCCCGGGTCGAATCTCAAAGCCTGGCAACAACAAGAACCGAGGATAAAAAGTGGCTGGCTCAGCAACAAGCTCTGCGCCCACCAGCGCCCGTGCATCCGCACGCCAAGGCCAGGGCAATTACCAATTCGCGCTTATCGCACTCACCTCACTCTTTTTTATGTGGGGTTTCATCACTTGCCTGAACGATATTCTGGTCCCGCACCTCAAAAGCGTCTTTCAGCTCAATTACACCCAAGCGATGCTCATCCAGCTTTGCTTTTTCGGCGCATATTCCATCATATCGCTGCCGGCCGGCACGCTCGTAAAGCGCATCACCTACAAATGGGGCATCGTCGTCGGCCTCGCGATCGCAGCTGTCGGCTGTGCCCTGTTCATTCCGGCCGCCACTTACCGCGTCTACGCCCTGTTCCTCGGCGCGCTCTTCGTGCTCGCCACCGGCATCACGATCTTGCAGGTTGCCGCCAACCCCTATGTCACCGTGTTGGGACCTCCGGATACGGCTGCAAGCCGCCTGAACCTGACGCAGGCCTTCAACTCCCTTGGCACGACGATTGCCCCCTATTTCGGCGCGATGTTGATCCTGTCTGCCGCGACTGTTGCAGCCACCAACGCTACGCCGGAACAGCTCGACGCCATGCGGCTTGCCGAAGCCGGCGCGGTCAAATTCCCCTACCTGCTTCTTGCCGCAGCCTTCCTGGTGCTCGCCGCCGTCTTTGCCGCATTGAAGCTGCCCGAAGTCGAAGATGAGGAGACCATCGAGCCGATGCGCGGCGGCGGCTCCGCCTGGCAGTACCGCCATCTCGTGCTCGGCGCTGTCGGCATCTTTCTCTATGTCGGCGCCGAAGTCAGCGTCGGCAGTTTCCTGGTCAACTTCCTGAGTCAGCCGGATATCGCCCATCTCTCCGAGGCCGATGCCGCGCACTACGTCTCCTACTTCTGGGGCGGCGCAATGGTAGGACGCTTCATCGGTTCGCTGATCATGCGTCATATCGATGACGGCAAGGCGCTGGCGTTCAACGCTGCCGCGGTCATCATCCTGCTCGTGGTCACCGTGCTGACAACGGGCCATGTCGCCATGTGGTCGGTATTGGCGATCGGCCTGTTCAACTCGATCATGTTCCCGACGATCTTCAGCCTGGCACTGCACGGCCTCGGCAAATATACGAGCCGGGGCTCGGGCATTCTGTGCCTTGCCATCGTCGGCGGCGCGATCCTGCCTGTTATCCAGGGCGGCCTTGCCGATACGATCGGTATTCACCTCGCCTTCCTGATGCCGATCATCTGCTACGTCTACATCGCCTTTTACGGGCTCAAGGGCCACAAGCCGGCCTGAAACTGACTGAGCCTTGCGCTCCGCCGGTTTTCCAAGCGGAGCGCAAGGGGCTTGATCCGAGGCACACCGCTTGGCATCGTGCGGCGCAACAAAACGGGAAGGACAGGCCTCATGAAAGCGCTGCTGCTCATCGACATCCAGAATGGCTTCTGCCCCGGCGGAAATCTCCCCGTGCCGGATGGGGATCAAGTCGTGCCCATCGCCAACAAACTCATCGACAGCGGCAAATACGATCTGATCGTCGCTTCGCAGGACTGGCATCCGGCCGGCCACGGCAGCTTCGCCTCCTCCCATCCCGGCAAGAAACCCTTCGAAATCGGCACGCTTTCGGGCAAACCGCAGATGATGTGGCCAGACCATTGCATCCAGAACACCAAGGATGCCGAGTTCCACCCTGGCCTCCATCTCGATGACGTCGATTTCATCCAGCAGAAGGGCCAGAATCCCGCAGTCGACAGCTATTCCGCCTTCCGTGACAATGATCAGGCAGCCCTTACCGGACTGGCGGCTTACCTGCGCGACAAAGGCGTCACCGATCTCGATCTTTGCGGGCTGGCAACGGATTATTGCGTGAAGTTCTCCGCGGTCGACGCCGTCGAGATGCTACCCAATGTCACCGTCCGCTTCATTGAGGATGCGAGCCGCGGCATCGATCCTGCCGGCGTCGCTGCGGCAATCGACGACATGCGAGCCCGCGGCGTTGCCGTGATCAGCAGCAAGGATGCGCTTGCGTAAAATCGCGCGAGCCCAGCTAAACCTTCTCTAAACAAAATGGTGCAAGCTAATACCGATCAATAGGATATCGGGACTCTTAGCGTGCAGTCTATTGTCATCAACGGGCGCTTCCTCGGCCAGCCTTTGTCCGGCGTGCAACGCTTCGCGCGCGAACTGACGCTGTCACTCGATCGCAAGATCTCCTCGGGTGCTCTGCCCGCCTCGCTGAAAGGCACGCGCTGGCGTCTGGCCGTACCGCGCAACACGCCCATCGATATCAGGCTCTCGGCAATAGAAATCGATCGCTTCGGCTCCGGCCCTGGGCATATATGGGAGCAGACATCGCTGCTTTCACACTCGCGCGGCAGCCGGCTCATCGGCTTCGGCGGCAGCGGCCCGCTCCTTCATCGCCGCCAGGCGGTCGTCATCCATGACGTGACGATCTTCCGCCATCCACAATCCTTCAAGCGCAGCTACCGCCTGCTGCATGGTGCGCTCGGCACAGTGCTGACGCGCACCGCCAAGATCGGTACCGTTTCCGAATTCTCGCGGCAGGAGCTCGCCTCCGTATTCCGTGTTCCCTCAGGCGGCATCGACGTCGTCTATAATGCCGTCGATCATTATGCCACGATCGAGCCGGACGAGGCCGTGATGCAGCGGCTTGGTCTGAAGACGAACGGCTTCTTCCTTCTTGTGGGAACAATGAAACCCAACAAGAACCTCGATTTCGCCATCCGCGCTTTCGAGGCGCTGAAAGATGACAACCAGAAGCTCGTGGTCGTCGGCGGCTCCGCGCCGACCGTCTTCAAATCGGATGACCAGCAGTCAAACGGCAGCATGCTCTTTCCAGGCAGGCTTACGGACGCTGAGATCGCCGCTCTGGAGCGACATGCCACTGCCTTCGTCTTCCCGAGCCTCTATGAAGGTTTCGGCATACCGCCACTGGAAGCGATGACGCAGGGTTGTCCGGTGCTCGCTGCTGATATCCCCGCCGTGCGCGAGGCATCGGGCGACGCCGCGCTCTACTTCGACCCATTCCGACAGGATGAACTCGTTGCCGGCATGAGGCGGATCGCGACGGACAATGTATTGCGCCAGGATCTGCGCCGGCGCGGCCATGAGAATGTCACCCGCTTCTCCTGGGATGCCAGCGCCGACCGCGTGCTCTCTATTCTCGAAGATCTCTGAGAGACTTCAGGATCGGTTCTGCGGCCGGAACATGGTAACGAAGTAGCTATAGAGGCCGAGCAGGCAAAAGAGCGTGCCGCCGACCACGCCAAGCGACACCGATATCCAGAGCGAATAACCAAAGCCAGCCGTCGCCAGCACCGGCACCGCCAGCCCGATGGCGGAGAAGACGACCGGCGGCCAGACAAAATCAAAGGAAAGAGACGCCATCACCTTCACGCCAATCGCCATGGCGCACACGGCGCCGATCATGCCGCCGGCCATGAGCGCGGCATCGCTGTGGGAACCGAGGTAACCGCCGGCCAGCGTGCCGGCATTCAGCAGCACGCAGTCCAGCACCGCGAGAAGGAAGATCATCAGCAGCCGGTGCTGCAGATGCGCTGGCGTCGGCATCATGTTGGCGGTCAAGGCGCGGCATGTCGCAAGACCGATGACGAAGGGAGCAACGGCAAGAAATTCATGGCGCAAACCGGAGGCAATGACCAATTGGCCGACGGGCTGCAGCACCGCGAAGATACCCGCGGCAGTCATGAGCGTAAGGCCGGTAAGCAGCGAATAATATTCCCCGAGTTGCCTGGCAAAGGCAGGCGTTGCCCCGTCGCGATCAAAGGTATTGACGACATCGGGATATTGAATGGCCTGCAGGGCGGAGACGATGAGTACGAAGGGCCGCTGCAACAGATCGAGCGCCAGCAGCGCACCGGCCGCAGCTCCCGCTCCCAACGTGGCCGTGAGAATAGATTTCAATCCCAACGGCGTCAGCATGCCGATAACGGAGGCACTGGCCGCAACGCTGCCATAGACGAAGTGCTTGCGAAGCAGCGATGGCTGGAATGGTGCTGCCTCGCGCAAGCTGCTGCGGGTCAGAAAGAGCGCCAGAAGACCGTAAGCGCCGTAGCCCGCCATCAGGCCGATGACAGTACATGTGAAGGTCGGGGCAACGGCGGCACCTGCGAGCGTGCCGGCTGCGAGAATGGTGGCGCGCGAGCCCTGCAGCCGCGAAAAGGCGCGAAATTCCTGGCGGAAGCGCAGCATGGTGAGGTGCAGGTCGCTGCCGCCCTGGAAGATCGCGACCAGACCGCCAAGCACGGCAATCTCCGCCGAGACGGAAAAGAAGATCGAAGCACAAGCAGCAATCAGGCAGATCGCCGAGCAGGCCGCAAATTCCACGGTCAGCGCCTTGCGCTCCAATGCCTCGTTTCCCGGACCCTGCCCCGGATAGAAGCGGCTGCAGGCAAAGCGAACCCATTCGAAACAGAAAATCGCCGCGAACTGGCTGATCGAGATGAACAGCGAATAGGCCGCGTAGTCCGCCGGAGCCAGCAGATGCGCCACCACGATCAGCAGCCCGAAGGCAACCGCCGCCTGATAGAAATATGCAGCCAATGCCACGATCTTCGCCATGACTGCAGCTAACAGAAAAAGATTGAGGAAAGCGCTAATCCCGAAGGGGCAATTGCAGCATTCGATAGCGCGACCGCGCGTGATGGGCCGCTTCTGAAAACAGGCGGGCATTTCATTCCTGAAAAACCTGCTCGCAACATCAGGCGAACGGTACGGGCTATCTCCTGCTCGCCTCTTCCCTCATCCAGGCAATGACCTTCTCGAGGGCTGCGGATTTGCGATAACGAGGCCAGACGAGGTAGAAATCGGATGGACCGCTTAGCGACCCCTGGATAACCTGCGTCAAACGACCTTCCACCATATCTCGCGCCACGAAATCACGGTTGGCGAGGACGATTCCCTGCCCTGCGATCGCCGCTTCGATGGCATGCGATGTCTGGTTGAAGCTGATCCCTTTATAGGAGGCGTGAGCCGCCCGCCCGAAATGCTTGTCGATGAATTCGGGCCAGGAATTATGGGCGTCATGGAGAAGCGCGTAGTCGGCGAGCTCCTCTGCAGTCCTCGGCAGCTTTCGGTCCTGCAGCAACGCCGGGCTGCAAACGGCGATGATCTCTTGTTCGAAGAGCAGTTCGGTCGCCAATCCCGGCCCGAAAGGTGGTCGCCCGTAGCGCACTGCAAGATCCACTCCGTCCGCCTGAAAGCCCGACATGCGTTCCGTCGCCAGGATATGAAGATCGAGATCGGGATGACGAGCCGTAAAATCCGGCAGGCGCGGAATCAGCCATTTCGAAGCGAATGTCGGCGTGGTGCTGATGGTGAGCCTGACGGGTTGCGGCTCGAGATTGCCGGTTGCCTGAGCGATAATTTCAAAGGCGCGCCTGATATCGGCGATGTAGCCCCGCCCTTCGCCCGTCAGCAACAAAGACCGCGGCATCCGCTCGAACAGCTTTACGCCCAGCTCGGCTTCCAGCCCGCGAACCTGCTGCGCAACGGCACCCTGCGTAACCCCGAGCTCCTCGGCCGCCAGCCTGAAGCTGCGATGGCGTGCAGCCACTTCGAATGCCTTCAGGCCGTTCAGAGAGGGAAGTTTACCGGGCGAGCCGTTCATGCGATAGTTTTTCTACTGGCAAATGGGAATTTATCTGCTTCGCTCTCGCGCGGCGATGATGATATTTCATCGGTAATTTCGAAGCAATCGGTTCCAGTGGAACGAGATGAAGGAGGAAGCACCTATGTCGATAGAAAAAGTGGCCGTAATCACGGCGGGCGGCAGCGGTATGGGCGCCGAAAGCGCCAGACGGCTTGCGGCCGATGGCTTCCGTGTCGCCATCCTTTCCTCCTCCGGAAAGGGTGAGGCGTTGGCTCAGGAACTTGGAGGCATCGGCGTTACCGGCTCCAACCAGTCCAACGACGATCTCAAGCGCCTGGTCGATGCGACGATGGAAAAATGGCGGCGCATCGATGTGCTGGTCAACAGCGCCGGCCACGGTCCGCGCGCCCCGATCCTCGAGGTCACCGACGAGCAATGGCACACCGGCCTCGACGTCTATCTCATGAACGTCATCCGTCCGACACGCCTCATAGCCCCCATCATGCAGAAGCAGAAATCCGGCGCGATCATCAACATTTCCACGGCATGGGCATTCGAGCCGTCGCCAATGTTCCCCACTTCGGGGGTATTCCGGGCTGGCCTTGCCTCCTATACGAAGATTTTCGCCGACACCTACGCCGCCGACAATGTGCGGATGAATAACGTCCTGCCCGGCTGGATCGACAGCCTGCCGGCGACCGAAGAACGCCGCGACAGCGTGCCGATGCGGCGTTATGGCACCAGCGCCGAGATCGCCGCCACCGTCGCCTTCCTGGCCTCCGATGGCGCTGGCTACATCACCGGCCAGAACCTCAAGGTTGACGGCGGCCTGACCCGTTCGGTCTGAATTCTGGCTAAATCGAGCTCATGCCGCGTTCGTTCCCTCGGATGATGTTCCCGAGAACGGCAATGAAATCAGATCGAGCCAGCCTCAAGCAACGGTATCCTCCCGGCGGTGCCTGCTGCCCTTGAATTGCCTTTTTGCACCGCACACGTTAGAAGGGCCCGCAAAAAGGGATGAAACGGGCAGTGTAAGGCGGCGCTGCCTCGGGAGGAGTGCCACGATGGACGTCATCAACACGATAGCGGCCCTGCGCGAAAGGCTTGCCGAACACCTTAGGGCTGGCAGGCGCATCGGCCTTGTGCCGACCATGGGCTATCTGCATGCCGGCCATATGGAGCTTGTCTCCCGTGCAAAGGCCGAGAACGACGTCGTCGTCACCTCCATTTTCGTCAACCCGCTACAGTTCGGCGCCAATGAGGATCTGGCGAAATATCCGCGCGATCTCGAACGCGACAGCGCCATGCTGCGCGACGCCGGCGTCGATTATCTCTTCGCACCTGGCGTGACGGATATGTATCCGCGTCCGATGGAAACCGTCGTCGACGTGCCGAAGCTCGGTGCGGAGCTGGAGGGCGCGGTTCGCCCGGGCCACTTCGCCGGCGTTGCCACAGTCGTCACCAAGCTCTTCAACATCGTCCAGCCCGACAGCGCCTATTTCGGCGAGAAGGACTACCAACAGGTAGCGATCATCCGCCGCATGGTCGAGGACCTGGCGCAGCCCGTTCGTATCGTGCCGGTGCCGACTGTCCGCGACGTGGATGGCCTGGCCCTCTCCTCGCGCAACGTCTATCTCTCGAAAGAGGAACGCGCCGCAGCCACCATCGTCCCTCAAGCATTGGCGGAGGCCGAAAGGCTCTACGATCTCGGGGCGGATAACCCCGCAGCGCTCGAGGAAGCCCTGCGCACCTTCATGGAAAAAGAGCCGCTGGCGACAGTGGAAGTCGCCGCCGTTCGTCATCCCGATACATTGGAGCCGCTAACGACCTTGCAGGGACAACCTATCCTCATCGCGCTTTTCGTGCGCATCGGCACCACCCGCCTGCTCGACAACCGGGTCATCGGCCGCAAGCCGTCAAACAACGAAAAGGCTGCCTGAGATGAGCACTGTCGGACACACCAAGCGCATCACGCCCGCTGCGATCGAAGCGATGAAGGGCCAGCGTCCGATCGTCAGCCTGACGGCCTATACGACGCCGATTGCCCGCCTGCTCGATCCGCATTGCGACCTGCTGCTGGTCGGTGATTCCCTTGGCATGGTGCTCTACGGCATGGACACGACCGTCGGCGTCACGCTTGATATGATGATCGCCCATGGCCAAGCCGTCATACGCGGCACCAAGCATGCCTGCGTCATCGTCGATCTGCCCTTCGGCTCCTACCAGGAATCGAAGGAACAGGCCTTCCGCAGTGCTGCACGCATCCTGAAGGAAACCGGCTGCGATGGCGTGAAGCTGGAGGGCGGCGAGGAAATGGCTGAAACCGTGGCGTTCCTTACCTCTCGGGGTATTCCGGTCTTCGGCCATGTCGGACTGATGCCGCAGCAGGTGAACACGACCGGCGGCTACCGCTCTCTCGGCCGCTCGGACAAGGAAGCCGACAAGATCCGGCGCGATGCCAAGGCGATCTCGGCGGCCGGCGCTTTCGCCATGGTGATCGAAGGCACGATCGAGCCGCTCGCCCGCGAGATCACCGCCGCAGTTGCCATTCCCACCATCGGCATCGGCGCATCCGCCGCCTGCGATGGGCAGATCCTCGTTTCCGACGACATGCTCGGCCTGTTCAACGATTTCAAGCCGCGCTTCGTCAAGCATTTCGCGGAGCTGGCGCCCATGGTCTCGAAGGCGGCCGAAGCCTATGCCGAGGAAGTGAAGGCCCGCACATTCCCCGCGCTGGAACATACGTTCCAGCCGAAGAAATGAGGCGCATCAGCTCTTGGCGGGTTCCTTCTCCAGCAGATAGATCGCCTCGCCGAAATCCTCCATCTTGCTCATCAGCGCAGCATGAGCATCCCGCAGACCCTGATTGTAATAATACGGCCCGATCTCGGCGGTGAAGAAATCGAGCAGGAATTCAGCGGGCAAGGTGCCGAGCGTCTGATCCAGCTCGTCGGCGAAATAGCGCTGAAGGCGTGCAACCATCGCTGCCTTCTCCTCCTTCGAAAAGGTGATCTTCTTCATCTTTCCATCTCTCATTTTGCGAGCGGTCTCAAAACGCTGGATCAAGGAAATCAATTGATCCATCAAGGAAATTCAATTGCTGGTTCGGGGCACACAGCTTACACGTCCCGCTATTGAATAGCGCGGAAGCAAATGCGCAAGGGTGCAACGTCGTCGTACCTCTTGCAGGATCCGTGCCCTCGACACCGCATCCGGAGCAAAACCGGTTTTCCATAAAGGATAGAGCGGACCATGAGTCGCGCGGAATTTCTTGACGGGTTGAAGGGCGGCATTCCCGTCGGTCTTGCCGCAGTGCCCTTCGGTGCTCTGTTCGGCGCGCTGGCGCGCGACCAGGGCATGTCCCTTGGCGAACTGACCCTGATGAGCGGGACCGTCTATGCCGGCGCCAGCCAGATGGTGGGAATTGATCTCTTCGGCCACAATGTTCAGGCCTGGCTCATCGTGCTGTCGATCCTCGCCGTGAACTTCCGCCATGTGCTCTACTCGGCGGCGATCGCCCGCTATATCAGGCACTTTTCTGCGGTGGAGAAGTTCTTCACCTTCTTCCTGCTGGTCGATCCGCAATTTGCCGAGACGATCAAGCGCCATGAAAGCGGCAAGCCGGTGACCTTCGCCTGGTACATCGGCTTTGCCGCAGTGATCTATGTTCCCTGGGTGGTGGTGAGCCTGATCGGCGGCCTGCTCGGCAGCCTGATCGGCGATCCCAAAGCCATCGGTCTCGATATCCTGCTGCCGGTCTATTTCCTCGGCATCGTCATGGGCTTTCGCACGCGAGACAATTTCCTGCCTGTTGTCGCCGTCAGCGCAGTCGCATCAACCATCGCCTATCGCTATGTCGGCTCGCCCTGGCATGTCAGCATCGGCGCATTGGCGGGCGTCGCGCTTGCGGCAATGCTGCCGCCGGTAAAGGCGAATCGCAAGCCTGATATCGCGCACGAAAGCCACGAGGTCTGACCATGTTCGATTTCAATTCGCATATGGTTTTGCTCATTCTGGCCGCAGCCGTGGTGACCTTCCTGACGCGCATCGGCGGCTATATCCTGATCGTCAAGATGACCCGCATTCCGCCACACGTCGAGGCGGCGCTGAATGCCGTACCCGCCGCCGTGCTGACAACCCTCGTCGCACCCGCCTTCTTCATCGGCGGCTGGGACACAAAGGTGGCGATGCTTGCCGCCCTTCTCGTCGGACTGCGCTATCCGTCGACCTATATGCTGGTCGCAGGATGGGTGGTCGTCATGGCGTGGCGCCATTCCATAGGCGCTTGAGAGGGACCCCATCCCTTTTTCCAGTTGGGATGAGGTCCGTATTTCTCAATGGCTGAGCTCGAGCGTGGCATTTTCCAGCCACGCCCGTATGTCGTGATCATGAATCAGCGGCATCAGCGCCTCGCGCGTCCTAGCGTGATAATCGTTCAACCAGTTTAGCTCTTCATGCGTCAGCAGCTCGACAAGCACCAGGCTGCGATCGATAGGGCAGAAAGTGAGCGTCTCAAAGCCCAACATCGGCATGTCACCGCCCTCGATCTCCTCCGGATCGCGGATGTAGATCAGATTTTCGATGCGGATGCCGAAATGACCCGGACGGTAATAGCCGGGTTCGTTGGAAAGAATCATCCCGGGAAGCAGTTCCTGCACGGCAAGGCGCGCAATGCGCTGCGGGCCTTCATGGACGGAGAGATAGGAGCCGACGCCGTGGCCCGTGCCATGCGCGAAATCAACGCCCGCCTTCCAGAGCGCGATGCGCGCCAGCGGATCGAGATCGCAGCCGCGCGTGCCCTTCGGGAAGCGCGCCGTGCTGATGGCGATCATCCCCTTCAGGACAAGCGTGAAGAGGCGCTTCTGCTCTTCGGAAACCGCGCCAATACCGACAGTGCGCGTAATGTCGGTCGTGCCGTTGATATATTGCGCGCCCGAATCGATCAGGAACAGCTCGCCTGCCTGGATCCGCCGGTCGCTCGCCGTGGTCACGCGGTAATGCATGATGGCCGCGTGCTCGCCGGCACCCGAGATCGTGTCGAAGGAGATGTCCTTCAGCGGGTTCTGCATGCTTTCGCCGATGCGGGCGCGGCAGGCTTCCAGCCGTTCCGCCGCGGCGATTTCCGTCACCGTTCCAGGCTTGCTTGTCTCCAGCCAGTAAAGGAACTCGACCATGGCGGCGCCATCCTGCAGGTGGGCAGCCGCAGAGCCGTTGATTTCGGCAGCATTCTTGCAGGCGCGCGGCAGCTTGGCGGGATCATTGCCCTCCACGACCTCTCCACCTTCACGACGGATGATGTCGGTCAGAGCGTAGGAGGCAAGATCCGGATCGACCAGGATTCGCCCACCATTCGCTGCCGCAGCGGCGAGACGCTTTGTAAGTCCGGACGGCGGCAGCTGCTTGCAGATCTGTGTGAGATAAGCTTCCGCTTCCACCTTGGTCTTGCGCTTGTCGAGGAAGAGTTCGGCCTCACCCGCCGCATAGATGATGGCGCGCGCCAGGGGATGTGGCGTGTGCGGCACGTCGCTGCCGCGGATATTTAAGATCCAGGCGACAGAAGACGGATCGGTAATCAGCGCCGCCTTGAGATTCTTTTCCTTGAGGCCGTTTGCAATCGTCGCAAGCTTGTCCTTGGCGAGGATACCGGCCTGAGCGATGTTCTGAATGATAACATTGCCCAACGGCTCGGGTGGCCGGTCCGTCCAGAGCCTGTCGAGCGGATTGTGGGGCAGGAAGACGAGCTTGCCGTCGATCTCGGCCAGCGCCTTTTCCAGACGGCGTACTTCGGCACCCGTATGCAGCCACGGATCGATACCGAGCCGGAAACCTTTCTTTGCATGACGCGGCAGCCAGACATGCGGCGGCTCGTTCACCAGATCGCCTCCGGTAAAGACGCTGCGGTCCACCTGTTCGGCAAGCTGCGTCACATACCGGCCATCCACAAAGATCACGGCGTGGGAGTGTGTGATAAGCGCAACACCTGCCGATCCTGTGAAGCCGGTGAGCCATGCGAGACGCTCCGAGCATTTGGGTACGTACTCGCCTTGATACTCGTCGGCACGTGGCACGAGGAAGCCATCAATGCCGAGATCGCTGAAGGCAGCGCGCAAACCGGCAACACGCTCGCGACCGAATTGCGGGGTGGAAGTGACGTCGAAAGACTGAAACATGAGCAGATCCGAGACTGGTGGAGATTCCGTGAAACTGAATATTGCCAGTATGTTAGAGCATCACGATCGGAAGTGCGATGTGATTTTCGATCCCTGAGACGATATGCGCGATTACCGCAACCTCGCACCACATGAGAGCAGTTTATCCCACCTCTGCCCGTTAACGAATCCGCCCATTTCATGAGCATCGGCGTTTGAATATGACAACTTCACGGCAGGAAATATGCATATCGTGCATAGCTCCCATGAAGCTGCCCCCCTGCCACTCCGGCGAGCGAGTCGCTATATCCGCCGCATCAAACGGGGTTCACGAGGAACCCGAACGAACCAAGGACTTGAAGACAATGCCTATCACCCGCTCAGCATATGTTAGCCCGGCGCTGGCTGGCGAGCGTCGCACCGTACGCCATTCCGTCGGCTCGCTTCGTCAGCTCGAAGTCGAAACCGCAAAGGCAATCGGCGCAAGCCGCGGCGGTCGCCGCTAAGAAGTTTAAGAGCTACGCGTTCTATATCGATCGCAATCCGGTTCTCCTCCTCCCTCCCGGATCGCAGTCGGAACGCTTAGAGCCCGCTTGAGCACTCCTCCTCCACACGCTCGCGGGCAAGATCGGTGAAAGCTGATCTCAAGGCGGTGCTTCGGCACCGCCTTTTTTATATCGATAAATAAACCTCCACCTACGGTGGAGGACTGGACGAGTTCTACACGGTAGTTGAGAGACCTCCTGCTTGAACCGCTGGGGTGGCCCAGACTTCGAACAAGGAGGTTTTATGGATGAGCAAACGCTCTCGCATGCGACGTGGGACTGCAAGTATCACATTGTTTTTGGCAGCAAATACCGCACGAAAAGACTTTACGGGGACGTGCGGCGTGAGTTGGGAGAACTCTTGCGTCGGCTGGCACAGCAGAAAGGCTGCCAGATCGAGGAGGGTCATCTGATGCCCGACCATGTGCATATGTTGATCTCGATCCCGCCGAAATACTCGGTTTCGCATATTGTCGGCTTCTTGAAGGGCAAGACGGCCCTTTACGTAGCGAACAAATATGCGCGCAAGCGCCGCTACAAAGGGTATCACTTTTGGGCACGCGGGTATTTCGTATCGACGACGGGCTATAACGAGCAGGTCGTCAGACAATATATCCGTAATCAGGAAAAGGCCGACAAAGCTTCCGACTTTGCCGACCTCTTCAATCGTAGCTACTAAGCGCTAACAATACCGCTTCTAGCGGTTCAAGCGCAGCGTTTCAAACCTCCACCTCTGGTGGAGGTCATGACTT
>NZ_QMKK01000047.1 GCF_003287875.1 Martinezella tropici | reverse complement strand
TGAGACCCCATGTCCTTAGCCGGCAGGGTGGCTCGTCTCGCATTATGTTCAGAACGAGGGTTAGCTGCAGCGCCAGAGCCTCAAACATAGGAGACGAGCCGTGGTCGATGATATCGCAGTTTACGTTGGTTTGGATGTGAGCAAGGAAAAAATCGCGATCGGTCTGGCGGAAGCGGGCCGCAAAGGTGAGGTTCGCTATTACGGCGAAATTGCCAACCGTGCTGATGCGGTGCGCAAATTTGTCGACAAGCTTGCTGGACGTCACGGACGCCTGTGCCTTTGCTATGAGGCCGGCCCGACAGGTTATGGATTGTATCGTCAACTTCGCGATCTTGGCCATGAATGCCTTGTCGTCGCGCCATCGCTGGTTCCGACCCGTCCGGGGCTTCAGATCAAGACGGATCGCCGCGATGCTGTCGCGCTTGCCGCGTTGTTGCGCGCTGGTGAACTGTCGTCCATCTGGGTTCCCGACGAGACACATGAGGCCATGCGCGATCTCTGCCGGGCAAGGGAAGTGACGGTCTCGGATCTACGGCGCGCGCGCCAGCATCTTTTATCGTTCCTGCTCCGGCACGGGCGGGTCTTCGAAGGCCGCTCTCATTGGACAAGAGCTCATCGAAACTGGCTGGCGACACAGCGCTTTGATCACCGTGCGCAGCAGATCGCTATGGAAGAATATATTCGTGCCATCGAGCAAATCGAGGAACGGCGTGAGCGGTTGACCCGGCAGATGGTGGCGCTCTTGCCGGACTGGTCGCTTAACCCTGTCGTCGAAGCGATCCAGGCCCTGCGCGGTGTCGCACAGATCTCGGCGGTGACACTGGTATCGGAGATCGGCGACTTCAGACGCTTCAACAATCCCCGGCAGTTCATGGCATGGCTGGGTCTGGTTCCCAAAGAGCGCTCGACCGGGGCCAGCGTGTCGCGGGGTTCAATCACGAAGGCCGGCAACACCCGTGCGCGGCGCATGCTGGTCGAAGGCGCATGGACCTATAGATTGCCTGCGCGTGTAAGCCAGGAAATCCTGAAACGAACGGAGGGGCTGCCTGAAGCGATCAGGGCGATCGCCTGGAAGGCGCAGGTGCGGCTATGCCAACGATATCGGCGCATGCAGGCTAGTGGCCGCCCCACAAACATCGTCATCGTCGCCATCGCGCGCGAGCTCGCTGCCTTCGCCTGGGCGATTGCGACGACAGTTCCCATTACCCCAACAAAGGCAGCCTGACGAAAAGGCATCAAGGGAAAGGAGAAAACAAGTTCAATTCCATCACGCTGTTTATTGCTGGGCGTGGCGGCCGGTCAGGGTAACCCTCGTTGTGATTCTGCGAGCCTGAAACGGCAACACGCGCCATGTGAGACAGAGGAAGGCCCGAGACGAACCACGGTCCTGCGGTATCCAACCCGCGCATCAGAGTCTGATCAACCGTCGTCTCAATGCCGCCGCGTCCTGCAATAACCAGCCCGTTTCTTTCGGCGCTGAAAAGCGAAACGAAAACCTATACCCCAATCCTTGAAAACGGACATGAGAATCACACCCAAACACGCTACGCCACAGACTTCTTCAACAGCCTGCTAGACCGCCGTATTGACCTCATGCTCCCATGCGATATCTTCGAAACGATCTCGGTCGTGTCATAGTGGCAGCATCTCTAAGCTGGACAATCGTTATTGGCGGTGTGGGATTCGAACCCATCGCATGAATCCGGTTAGCATCGGCACGGGCCGCATTCCGGGCACCATCCCTCCGGGCTTATCCCGTCTTGCCCATCCGCCCCGCCGTTGCCCTTCTAACAAGCGTGCTACCGCGATTCAATCGGAAGTCCAGAAACACCCGCCCGATCACGCTGTCCGACGCGTCCTTATTCGCAATATTCGGGCATCGATTGGCACTGGCTGAAAGGTGCGTACCGGACGATGCAGATGCGTGTGGGAAGATTTTGCGTATCACTGACGAGGCGGTCGACAATTGGATTACGGGCAAGACTGAAATCGAATTCGTCGCTGCGACCCGCCACATATGGAGTTTACACCGCCGCCGCCGTCGCTTACGGGAATGCCAACCATCGGGATTAAGGGGACCGGCGATGTTGATCACGCAAAGCGACTATAATCGGATTTACCGGGTCATCAACAGCCTGTTAATCAACGAAAACGCCGATCCGGCGACGGCTTCGATGTACTTCAGCACCTTCGGGGCCTTCATCTTGGAACACCACTTCAAGGTCAAGGCAAAGGCAAAAAGCGGATTGGCAGCTTACAATCTTGATGGAAAGTACATCCTGTTCGCAGACCAGCGCGACGATGGGTACGTCTCCGGCGCTGGGGAGAACTTCCATTGCTGGGTCGAGGCTGACGATTGGGCGATCGATTTCATGGCCCCTGCATTCTCACAGAGCATGCCGGATTTGGTGATACCACCGAAGATGTTTCAGCGGCCGCTCTCATCCATGCGCCCGTCCATCAATGATTTGAGCCAGTCCGGCGACTTCTTCTATCGTTCCGAACCTGATGCAACGAGCCGACGTTTCGCAGATTGGCGCAAGAATCCGATGATTGGAGACCTTGCCAGCCTCGCCGCGAACTGGTTTCGAAAATCTCCCAGGAAGATGCAGGCAGCGATCACGGTGCGGCATCAGGATGGCAAATCCAGCGCCGTACCGCTCATTGGCAACTCGCTTGTTGGTGCTTGGTAATCGTCGCACGACCATGTCCGCTCACAATCGGAATATACCCCCGCTCCCCTTGAATTTGCTTGCGCACGGTGGCTGCATGATCCAGTGCCCATCGCCCACATATTACGGCAGCAACGGGTTGGTTCTGGAGGCCATAGATCATGCGCTTGAATCAAGTGACGGTAACGATGTCTGACCTCGATGCGGGCTGGAACTTCTATTGCACTCTTGGCCTCAAGCCCGTCGTCGATGCACGTCCCCGCTATGCTCGTTTCTTATGCCCGGACGGCGACAGCACATTCTCACTGCATGAAAGCAAGAGCAACGGTGGTGGGACAACGGTGTATTTTGAATGTGACAATTTGGACGAAACGGTTAGCCAGCTGGAGAAGAAAGGACCTCAATTCACAAGCCCGCCGGAAGATAAAAGTTGGCTCTAGCGGGAAGCCGAGCTGTTTGATCCCGGCGGCAATCGCGTCCTGCTGTATTTTGCCGGGCAAAATCGCGTTAACCCGCCATGGCGTGTCAAATAGCTTGTTTTGGGAAGATCGACCTGATTATCCTTCATAGGAAGAGAGCATTCGAGATGACACGGCGAATTTTGGCGAAAATCAAACAAGCGGCATAACGTCAACAGATTGATGGCGCTTCCAGGCATTCGAAAATGGTCATGAAACACCGACACCAGTCTGCCTGGCAGTTCCTTTTACTGCCCCTGCGGCTCATCATCGCTGCGCTCGTCATCATCAGCGAGATCGCCCGGCCTGTTTATCGGCCACTCGTGAACTGGTTTGCTTCGCTTTCCATCGTAAAGCACTTTGGCGAGTTTGTCGGTTCATTGCCACGAGGCGTTATACTCGTTCTCTTTGTCGTTCCGCTCGCGATTGCCGAACCTCTAAAGATCTACGCATTGGTCGTGATCGCCCGGGGCCATGTGATCTCCGGACTGGTCATAATCGCACTGGCCTATCTGATGAGCTTTCTCCTGGTTGAGCGCCTGTTCCACGGGGGCCGTGACAAGCTTCTGACCTACGGCTGGCTCAAATGGATTATGGATCGCGTCGAGATCGTTCGAAACTGGATGGCTGAGGTGAAGGAGAGCGTCATGGCCTCTGTACACAATTGGCTTGGGCACCCCGGAAATCGATAGACCAAAGGTGGTGGAAGCCAGACTACGTGGAGATCGCCTTGACCGATAGTGACTGCTCAACAACGGAATGCTAGCTCGGACAGCACCGGCTGCTTCACTGCCGTGCATGAGGTAATGAGGTAACAACAAACGGATTCTAGGGCAGCTATTGCGGTCGTGGCGTCACGGAAAGACTCGGATCGTTAAGGTTTGTCTGGGTGCACTGTTGCGATGACGAAGTCTTCGCGTAAGTCATTGAGGCCGCTGCTCGCCGTCGAGCTCGCGCAAACCCAACAACTATATTAGATTTGCGGAAATGTTATAGGACGCCTCAAGTGAAGCAGATCGATATTGACGTGCCACGGGTAATTTCCTCCAGATTGGATTAGAGTCCGGCCTGATTAAGGACGGACGAATGAAGAAGAAGAAGAGATTTACGGAAGAGCAGATCATTGCGGTGCTTAAGGAGAAGGAGGCAGGCGTGAATGACGCCGCTTCGACCGGTCTACGCTGCGATAGCCTCATCTCCCGGTGCGAAGATATTCGTCAAATGAAGGAAGCAAATCATTCCCGATGGGTGCGTGATGATCCCCTCGCAACAGGATCGATCGATGGACCCGATGACGTCGGGGGGCGGCTGAAGTTGATCCGCAGTGACGGAGAGCATGTCGGTCACCCGGTCTACAACAAGTCCCATCGGCTTTCCGTGCACCTCCACCACCACGATCGCACTGCGCTCGGTCGTCTCGCCTGGCCGCATCCCAAGTTTGCGGGCCAGATCGATCGTCGGAATGACGGTCCCGCGCAAGTTGATCACGCCGAGAACTTCATCGGACGTGTGTGGCAGTGGCGTCGAGGCCGCCCATCCGCGAATTTCGCGAACGGACGTCGTCTCAATGCAGAATGTCTGCTCGCCAAGCTGGAATGCAATGATGTCCAGCGTCGCTTGACCGTTCATATTGGTGCTCAAGCCCGTCATCAGAACTCCTCCCAGCTGTCGCCGCCCTTAACGGCGGCGTTGCCTTGGAACGCATGCACGACCTTGGCCGTCATCTGACGCACCGGATTGCCAGCCGCGCGAGGTATGGCAGATGCAGCGCTCGGAGCCGAACGCTGGGATTGCGCCCCGCCGATATTGAACTGGGACAGAAGTTGGAACAGGGCGTCAGCTTCCTTGGCGAGACCGTGAGCGGCTGCAGATGTCTCCTCGACCATAGCAGCGTTCTGTTGCGTGCCCTGGTCCATCGTGTTGACGGCCGTATTGATTTCTTTCAGACCTGTCGCTTGCTCGCGGGAGGCGTCCACGATCGCCCCGACGTTGCTGTCGACATGGACAACCTGCCCGACTATCTCCTCCAGGGCCTTGCCGGTTTCGCCGACGAGAGCAACACCGTTCTTGACATGACCGTTGGACGTACCGATCAGATCCTTGATCTCCTTCGCGGCCTTGGCAGAGCGTTGGGCAAGCTCCCGAACCTCTTGTGCGACAACCGCAAAGCCCTTGCCGGCGTCGCCGGCGCGAGCGGCTTCAACACCCGCATTCAAGGCCAGCAGATTTGTCTGGAACGCGATCTCGTCGATCACACCAATAATATTGGCGATCTCCGATGCTGAGGCTTCGATCTTACCCATCGCCTCAACCGCCTGTCGAACCACGAGGCCGGAGCGCTCGGCATTCTCCTTCGTCCTGCGCACGAGCTGGCCAGCTTCCTGAGCCCGGTTGCTCGAGCCGGAAACGGTAGTAGTGATCTCCTCAAGGGCGGCGGCCGTCTCCTCAACGGAAGCAGCCTGCTGCTCGGTGCGGCGGGAGAGATCATCGGAGGCGGTTCGGATTTCCTGCGATGCGGCTGCAATAGCGCCTGCATTCTGTGAAACGGTCTCCATTGCGGACCGGAGTTTGGACGCAGCGCTGTTGAAATCCAACCGGAGCTTCTCCAGCGTCGGCAAGAAGGGCATGCTGAGCTGCCGGGTAAGATCGCCGTCGGCAAGTCCTTGCAGAGCGGATGCGAGCTGGTCGACGTTTTCGACGCGTTTCGTGACATCAGTCGCGAACTTGACGACCTTGAATACCTTGCCGTTCATGTCGAAGATCGGGTTGTACGAGGCTTGAATGTAGACCTTCTTTCCGCCCTTGCCCAGGCGCATGAACTCATCGGCAACAAACTCTCCTCCCGCCAACCGGGTCCAGAATTTGCGATAGTCGTCGCTGTTGGTGTAGGCGGATTCGCAGAAGATCGAGTGATGCTTTCCCTTGATTTCCGACAGCTGGTATCCGAGAGTGCTGAGAAAGTTCTCGTTGGCCGTCAGAATTTCGCCCGCAGGTGTGAATTCAATCACGGCCTGAGCCCGCGATAGCGCATCCAGTTTTCCGGCATCCTCGGCACTCTTCAGCTTTTGGGTCGTAATATCGGTTGCAAACTTGACGACCTTGTAGGGCTTACCGCCCTTGAAGACCGGGTTGTAGGAGCCCTCAATCCAGATTTCCTTGCCGCCCTTGCCAATGCGCTTGTATTGGCGCTGGTCAAACTTGCCAGCAGCCAGATCGCTCCAGAACTGGCGGTATTCGGCGCTCGAGGCCTCGGCTGGATCGACAAACATTCGATGATGCTGGCCCACGATTTCGCTCAGCTCATAACCGAGCGCCGCGCAAAAGTTCGGATTGGCGGAGAGAATTTTTCCCGTGAGATCGAACTCGATGATCGCTTGCGACTTGCTCATTGCAGCGAGCACGGCCCTGGCATCGGACGAGAAACCCAAAGACATAATACCCAAGATGCGCTCCATGTCTGCCAAGGGCCGTGTCCGTCCATTGGGCTCTGTTGGACTTCGAGGCCGTAGCATTCGGTTACAGGTCAGCCGGCTGATCGATACTGTGACAACCCTTCCTCCCGCCCCCTATTTCTAGGGTTAAACACCGAACAAAATCTTAATTTCGTTGGGTGTACATGAGCATTCGCTCAGCAGGTGCACATTCTGCTCAAACCCAACCCCCAAGGGTTGTAAAGAGCGTTCAAAGGCGGTCTCGCTGAGGCAGCTAACGCGATCACACCACTTCCGTCGGATCGTAAGCTAGGAAATTAGCCCGCGTCGGATCGCCTCGGCGATCGCGTGAACGCGATTGTCCGCACCGAGCTTCCGGATCGCGGTCTTCATGTAGCTGTTGACGGTATCAGGTGTATAACCGCTCACTGCGGCGATCTCGTCCGTCGTCTTGCCGAGGCTTGCAAATCTTAGGCACCTGATCTCGCCCTCGATCAGTTTCAGGGTCTGCGCCGAGAACTTGTCCATGATAGGTCGGGTTAGCACACGGTGCGTGATCTCGGCGATCTCGCCCAGGAATGCGATTTCTTCCTGTGAGAAAGGTGTTGAACGAGAGAAGGTGACAGCGCCGAACACTACATCACCGCGTCGGATAGGAAAAAGTGTACGATTGAGCACACCGAAAGTCCTGGCGAGATATTGCAGCCTCTGGGGAGGAGGTGTCTCAGCATAGACGTCCTCCTCAACGACCACATTCGCGGACGACAGCGATGCAATCACGAAAGGATCGGATTTCAGAAGGTCATCGCCATAATAGGCGTCAAGAAAGGCTGGCGGAACATCCGTGTCGATCGAGTGTCCGCTCCCGAACCGGTAGCCATCGAGGTCCAGGCCTGACACCGCAAAGAAATCAAATGGAACCGCTCCGCGCAGCTTCTCAATAAAAGGATGCGATACAACCTGCCGACGGGTGGGCAGCGACCTCAGGTCGGGTACTTCATCTAGAGGGTTGCTGAGAGCGAGGGCGCGGGAGAACGGCAATCTTCAAATCTCCAACCAAGTTCAGACATCAGGTTCTGGGGCTTAAATATTAAGAATGTGTAAGTTCGCAACCCAAAGCTTTATCCGGTGTAGCGTTTACGACTACCGCGCCACGGTTCGCAGGACTAGTCTAGCTACGCCCCGGTCTTCGAGAATGTCCGTGACTGTTGAATTGCAGGATGATTTAACTCACTTTTCATTTCGCATTGACCCACAATATCCGGGCTATCATTTTGTCGGCAAACGCCATTTAACGGTCCGATTGGACCACCGCGAAATGAAAAAGTGGGTCAAATTCTCGCGATAATAAATACTGTGGCTTCAAACCTGCAGAAATCTGGACCAGGAATGACGTGGTTCGTCAACGGTATAAGAGAAAGCCGGTTGATCCAGGCAAGTTCGGCTGAAGGTTCCGCTCCAGCTCTGTTCGAGGGCTGTGATAGGCCCCACGATTGTTAAATTGCAGTATGATTTAAGTGAATTGTACAACGTGGTGCCGGTGAGGACGCAGTTCCTCGGCCAGCGAACTATCTCGGAGGCGTCAGTCAAACCAGGATTGTAAACGGAAGGCGCGCGCGCGGCGAGAAGCGGCACGGCCCGCCCGAGGACAAATTCTTTGAAATGTGGCGGCGCCTGATGATCGATGAAATCTGGTTCTTTGCCATAATGCTCGCAGAGCAGAAATTCGTCCGGCCTATCGACCGACTGGTGGGCCACAAAGCTGGGGCAACCTGCTTCAGCTCGGCAGTAAGGTACGAACTGTCGAAGGATGCCCAATCATACCGATCGGGGTTTCATCCTCGTCAATAAGCCCTTTATTCGCAATATCCGTGGGTATCGCTCGCCGGCTCGATCGAAAGCTTCTCATCAGTCAACCAAGGCGTTAAATTCACGCCGATCATTTTCGTCGGATAGGCCATGACGTCTCAGCTGGACATGTTTTCGGAGAATGCTCAGCCCGTTCACAGAACGTCGGCGCCAAGCCTGCGCGCACGGCCAGCCCGGATCAGCGCCTGACGAGACTGAGATGGTGCGGATCCTGCAAGCAACCGGCCGCTACCAAATCCTGAGAAAACTCGAAGCTCGGCCCATTGCTGCTGCTCCCAGGCCGGGCTATCCGCTTCGGGCTGTCATCCTCGACACCGAGACCACAGGGCTCGATGCCAGAAAGGACGAGATCATCGAAATCGGCCTGATCGGCTTCACTTTCAATGAGGACGGCGAGATCGGCGATATCACCGGTGTCTATGGCGGACTGCAGCAACCGAGCATTCCGATCCCGGCCGACGTCACCCGGCTGACCGGCATCACCGACGCCATGGTCCTCGGCCAGATGATCGACTTGGCGGCCATGCGCGCGCTCATCGAGCCCGCCGATCTCGTCATTGCCCACAATGCCGGCTTCGATCGCCCGTTCTGCGAAGCCTTCTCCTCGATCTTTGCCCGCAAGGCATGGGCTTGTTCCAATTCCGAGATCGATTGGAGCGCCAGGGGATATGAGGGAACCAAGCTTGGCTATCTCATCAACCAGAGTGGCTATTTTCATGTCGGGCACCGGGCGGTCGATGATTGCTTTGCGCTGCTGGAGGTGCTGGCGCTCGCTCAGGGCGATAACGATCAAACACCTTTCGCCGAGCTCTATCAGGCAAGCCTGCGTTCCCGCGTTCGCATCTTCGCGGAAAACTCACCCTTCGACCTCAAGGACCGGCTGAAGGAACGGGGCTATCGCTGGTCCGATGGCAGTGACGGCCGGCCGAAAGCGTGGTGGATCGAGATCGCAGAAGAGGCCATGGACGATGAGCTTCAGTTCCTGCGAAACGAAATCTACCACTGGGAGGATGCCGACCCGCCGATCCAGCGTTTGTCGGCATTCGACCGGTTCAGGGGGCGAAGATAATTCCTTTTGCTCTTGAAGGGAGTTGAACTTCTGCCCGGCTATTTCGTCGCGCGTCAAGGCCAGAAATTCTCTCCCTTTTCGGTTGTCGAGCGTAGTTCTCGACGATCCTTGGTTATGGCTCCAGACCTCTTTACCCGGCCTCCCCTTGTAATCCAGTATTTCAGCACGACTTAGATGGTAGTGACGGCTTGTCTTCAGGGCGCTGTCACCAAGGGTGCAGAACCTTGCCCCAACAAAGGAGGATGTGATGTCTTCCAATCCAGCAGCATCGCATATCGAACCCGCCGGCTTCAAGTTGGTCAGGGAAGTCTTAAGGTCCGCCGGCCTCCGGGGATTTCGGTCGGACGCGACTTCCGACATGAAACGTGACGCCTCACTCTTTCTCTCAACCGAGTTCCGCTGGGGTGTGAGGACAAAATCGGCTCTCCCGAGTTCTCTCGCCAACCGGAAACAGTCGTCGACGCGAGCAAGCCTTGATCCCCAATTCAAGAGTAGCGCTATTGACCGGTGGCAAGATGAGGGTGGGCGCTGATGGGCATCTCCTTCCCAAACGAAGCTCGTAGTTTTGACGACAGAAATCGCTGTGTCCGTTTCACCGGATACGACGGGATGTTCGAGATCAAATTCTATCTGGCGACCGAAGTCTTGGCCTGCGAGAAATCGCATCGAAATGCCAGCGAGGCAGACTACCTGACGGCGTTCGATGCATTGCGGCCAAGAATTCTGAAAGCTGCGACCTCTGCTTATTCAAAAGCTCGATCCAGCGCCATCACGCTAGATCTCGCGCATTTTCGTTGAGCATACCGTGATGCTGAAAGGATACAGGAGCTTAGAACAAAAACGAGATAGGTATTGCAAAACCAAAAATTGAGCTTATATGTTGTTTATCGACCAATGCTTGTGACGTCGTTCCAGAGCTTTATGCTCCCGTTGGATTTCCTCTCAAATAATCGATCTAATCCCGCAAGGCATCGCGGGAACCACAACGATTGCTTTGAAAGGAAATCGTTATGAACACTGGTACTGTAAAGTGGTTCAACTCCACCAAAGGCTTCGGCTTCATTCAGCCTGACAATGGCAGCACGGATGTGTTCGTGCACGTGTCTGCCGTCGAGCGCTCCGGCATGCGTTCACTTTCGGATGGTCAGAAGATTACTTATGACATCGTCCAGGACCGCAAGTCCGGCAAGAACTCTGCCGACAACCTTCAGGCGGCGTAATAAGGTCATTCGCACCGTTGACCACGGATGTACTGGCAGCAAAGCTGAATGACTGTGAGAGGTCGGGTTCATGCCCGGCCTTTTGTTTTTCTCGCGAGAGAGATTGGCACCCCCACCGGCTATGCCCCAGTGACAGCATTGTACCTGTACCATCCGGAAGGATGGGTCTGGTTTCAACCGCTGCAACATCTAGCCCGAGCGGCCCGCAGGCAGAAATGACAATAGCCTGCCCAAACGGCGAGGCAGGCATGTGGCAGACGCAATAGCCGTATCATAGGCATCGCTGTCTTTCCGATGGCTTTACCCAACCGAGAGGAGGACGCGATGTCTTCCAACGAGTATTCCGGCTACGTTTCACAAAATCTGGCTCGTTCGAGTCCATTCGGATATCATGAACAAGCGACCCTTCGCGCGCTTCTCGAAACCGTGGTCACCCGAGCCGCTCAGCGAATCCTGCCCGTGGCGGCGATGAGTGCCTTTCCAAATTTCGGCATCGACGGAAAAACCCACATGCGGACGATACTTCAAGGCAGGACACTCCTCCCAGTTTAGCAAATTTGCTTCGAGACAAACGCCGACCCAAATCACTCCAGCTCAAACAGCGCCGACATTTATCCGGGCGCCAGAGGATAAACCCATGGCCAAAGGCCAAACGCGTAGCAACCGCGAGATCCGTAAACCGAAAAAAGACAAATCCGCAGCAGCGGCACCCGCGCCATCTGGCGCGCAGGTCAAGCTCACGGGCGGCCATACGGCGAGCTTCAGCAAGAAATAGCTCGGCGTTGTCACGCCAATACCATCGCAAAGGGCGCGATAACGCGCTCATTATTCGAGGACAAAATGACAAGCTACACCACCCGAAAATCCGCAGAAGCGCTGTTTCGTGCACCTGCCGCCGAAGCCGGTTCCAGTGCCGAAAAGCTCTTCAACCTTCGAAAAGGGATGCAGCTGCGCCAGCGCCAACTGCGCGATAGCGAACGGACCGTCCGAGATGCCGCCCGTCGCCTCCGTCATCCTGTCGCAACCGCGAGGGCGCAAATGTGACCCGGTTCGACTATACGGGCGGAGCTGGACTTTACGCCGGCAAGTCGAAAGCTGGAATAAGCGGCCCTCGCTATCGGCGGTTCGAGACAGCTGCCGAGGCCCTCCGTTTCGCAATAGAAGACATGCCACGCAGTCAGCAGCGTGGGTCTATGTTGGAAATTGACGAGGCGCGTTTCGATCAGAACCAGATCCGTGCGCTCTACGACGCGCCAGATTACCCGCTTTCGCGTCGACTCGGCTGATTGTGTTTCGGCGTGCAAATTTGACCCCCTTGGCGGGGTAATCGGCATCCAATTTTGACCCCCCTCAGATTTCATCTGACCATCCGGCTTTTGGCGGCGGATGGAGCGGGAGTTGAAGCGAGTGGATACGATTGCGCGTGTTCGACGGGCCTTCCATGTGCAGGGCTGGTCAGTGAAGAAGATCGTCCGGGAACTCCATGTATCGCGCAACACGGTTCGCAAGATACTGCGCTCCGACGAGACCGATTTTACCTATGAACGGGAGCGGCAACCGCTGCCAAGGATCGGAGCGTGGAAGGCCGAGATCGAGCGGTTTTTGACAGCCAATGAGGGCAAGCCGTCACGCGAACGGCTGACGCTGATCCGGATTTACGAGGAGGTTCGGGCACTCGGCTACGATGGCAGTTATGACGCGATCCGGCGATATGCCAAGACCTGGGCGAAGAACCGGGGAGCCGTGACGGCGGAAGCCTATGTGCCGCTCTACTATGCGCCAGGTGAGGCTTACCAGTTCGACTGGAGCCACGAGATCATTCTGATCAACGGCGTAACGACGACCGTGAAGCTCGCGCATGAGCTCTGGCGTCCTGATCGAAGGTGCAATCATGAAAACCGCCTGAAGCGGGAAGCGCCCGTGAAAAACAAATTCCAATCCTCAGGGCCTGATCAGCCCTGACGGATCCAGGTGAACGGACCGGGATTCCTTTTGGCTTCAACCGCCGATCTTGAGATTGGTCCCGTTCTCCTGAACCCGCGCTCGCGAAAGCGGGAAATTGGTGTCTGCCGCCAAAGAGCGGCGACCGCATGTGAGGTTGTACAGGCTCGAGAACCGGGCAGGTAATTGCCATGGGCTCAGACCGTGGATCCCACTCACCAAGGAGAAATTCGATGCCACTCGAATGAACAATTGACAAAAAACCTGATGTGAGGGACACGAACGTGTGACCAGTTATTTACGTGGTCAGCGAAATCGATTTGTCATTGCTCCATGACCGGGCGATTGTGAGCAAAATGCTCAT
>NZ_QMKK01000046.1 GCF_003287875.1 Martinezella tropici | reverse complement strand
GAGCCCAGCTTCGAGCCGAGGCTGGTCATGGAGTTCAGAGCGGTCTGAACCATGTTCAGGGCGCTGGAGATCTGGCCGCTCGTCATGCTGGAGATGTCGAGGCTGAAGACCGAAGCGCCAACCGACGCATCCGACGTACCCAGGATGCCCGAGGTCGTGTCGATCGTGCCGCCGCTCGAGCCGAACAGAACGTTGCCGGTTGCGCCGGCGTTGAAGGCGTAGGAGGTCGTGCTGACCGAAACGGTGCCGTTGGTGCCGCGGATGAAGGACGAGACGACCGAAGCGGAGCCACCGCTCGCAGCCATGACCCAGTTTTCGCCGTTGAACGAAGCCGACTGGGCGACGCTCTGCAGCTGCTGCTGCAGCTGGCCGATTTCTTCCTGAACAGCCTTCTTGTCAACCGAGCCTTCCATGGCGGTGGCAAGCTTGTCCTTGATCTGGCCGACGATGTCGATGGCGCTGGTGACGGCCGTCGAAGCGGTATCAACCTTGGCGGCGCCGAGGCCGAGAGCGTCGGAAACTGCGCCGATGGCGCCGTTGTCGGACTTCATGCTGGTGGCGATCGACCAATAAGCGGCGTTGTCGGAAGCCTTGGAGATGCGCAGGCCGGAAGACACGGCGTTCTGCGTGTCCTGCAGGTTACCGCTGATGCTCTTCAACGTCTGGAGAGCGGCCATTGCGGAATTGTTGGTGATAATGCTGGTCATTGAGTGTGTCCCCTGGAAACTGGATACGAAAGGAGGACATACCGGACTGGAAATACCGGCGATGACGGAGCAGCTTCATGCCCCTCGATCCATTTTCCTGGAGGACCAAACCCGTCATGTTGCGAGGAAGGTCGCACCCATTGCTTGCCAATTTCTTAAACGCGGGGCCACCGGAAACCGCCTGTCCTGAACGTGGCTAACAATGCGTAAAGGCGCTTTCAACCGTTGCTTCGGTTTCAGGCAAGCTACGTAAGGGATCATCAGGCGAATCCATGATGCCGGGGCCTCGACCTTGACCGAGAGCCGGCCAACATATCGCTTGGAGTTCTCGCTCGTGAATACGAAAAATGCCTTTGTGACAGCGTCGGGCTTCTATCAAAAGGGGCAATATACGCGCGCACTCGAAACGCTGAACGAGTTGCTTAACGTCGACAGATCGCCCAAGACTTATGCGTTGCTGGCAAAAACACTGCTCAAACTCGGGTTCAGATCGGATGCGGCGAGTGCCTATGAGCTGGCGGGCCGGCAGAAGCCGCAGCGCGACGACTATCTTCGCGAGGCGCTGCTGCTTCACAGCGATTGCGGCAATGACGATCAGGCTCTCGCGGTCGGCAACCTGATCCTTCCAATGGCGTTCAAGGACCCGGAGCTTGCCTTCATCCTCGCCCGCATTTTCCTGAGCCGAGAGCAGAAAGAACTCGTGAGCGGCTTCAAGACGGTACTGGTCGAGGGACCGGAGCTCAAGCATCGGCTCATGGCAGCAAAACTGCTCACCGACGATCTCTACGACGAAAGCAACCGGCACCTTGTTGCGACGCTATTCAAAAAACATCCCGACAGCAGCATCGCTCGCATACTCCATCTGATCTTCGCCCGAGAAATATCCGACCTCGCGGTTGTCGACAGGTACATGCCGCCGATCACAGCCGCACTGGCAGAGGGCAATCTC
Source organism: Martinezella tropici (assembly GCF_003287875.1). Classification (GTDB taxonomy): domain Bacteria; phylum Pseudomonadota; class Alphaproteobacteria; order Rhizobiales; family Rhizobiaceae; genus Rhizobium; species Rhizobium tropici_C. The sequence goes on along the minus strand of NZ_QMKK01000046.1, from coordinate 375,759 downwards.
TCCTACGTGATCCCGGACAATCCCTTCTTCCACCTGCATTGGTGTGGCGATGAAGCAATTAACAAGCATGCGATCCACGACACAAAACCCTTGCCCCCCGGCCTTGCCGAGGCTCGTCGCAAGTTGCCACACACATGGAGCAACAAGATCCGCGTCGGCTATCTCTCGTCCGATTTCTGGCCTGGCCACGCGACGATGAAGCTGATGCAGCGGACCCTGGAGCTGCACGACAGGGATCGGTTCGAGATCACCCTTTTCGACCATTCCGATCTCGCTTCCCAGAAGGAACAAGGGTTCGATCATCAGAAATGGGGAACGATGGTCGACGTTCGCGGTCTGTCCGACCAGGGCGCGGCAGCGGAGATCCGATCCCGGAACATCGACATTCTCGTCGATCTCAAGGGACACACCAAAGGAAGCCGCGCGGTTATCCTCAACCATATGGCAGCTCCGATCCATGTTTCCTGGCTCGGTTTTCCGGGCTCTGTGATCAACATCGACCTCGATTACATCGTCGGCGACCATTATGTCCTTCCAGATCATTCGAAGCCGCATTTCCACGAGAAGTTCTGCCGCCTGCCCGAATGCTACCAGCCGAACGATCCGCTCAACCGCCCGAAGCCGCGGCCGACGACCCGCGCGCAGCACAAGCTTCCCGAAGACGCCTTCGTCTTCGCCTCCTTCAACGGCAACCGCAAGATCACCTCACAGATGGTCGACGTGTGGTGCAATATCCTCAAGCGCACCAAGAACAGCGTGCTTTGGCTGCTCTGTAACGGCCCGCGCGCAGAGGCCAATCTCTGGGCACGTCTGGAAGCGCGTGGCATCAGCCGCAAGCGGGTCGTCTTTACCACACGCATTCGCTACGAGGATCACATCGATCGCCAGCAGCTTGCCGATCTCGGCCTGGATACTTTCCCCGTCAATGGCCATACGACCACGTCCGAGCAGCTATGGGGCGGTTTGCCGGTTCTCACCATGAAGGGCACCAACTTCGCCTCGCGCGTCAGCGAAAGCCTGCTGAACGCCATCGGTGTGCCGGAGCTGGTCGCCGAGGACCTTCAAGCCTACGAAGATATGGCGGTGCAGCTCGCCAGCCAGCCGGAACGCATTGCGCAGTTCAAGGAGACGCTGGCCGCCAACCGCTACATCAAACCGCTCTTCGACGCCGAGCGCTTCACACGCCATCTGGAGGCGGCCTTCGAGATGATGGTGGACCGGGCCAAGCAGGGTCTCGCACCCGACCATATGGACGTCCCAGCGCTGCCCATGCGCGCGCAAGCATTTATGGAAGAAGACCAGAGCTCGGCGGCGATCGCGGCCGAATAAAGCCCAGCGATCGGCGGAGCCGCAAACCTCCGGCGATCGCTTCGTTCCTGTCTTTTCAGTGGAAAGAGCGGACCAGGCTGCCGACCAAAAGGTTCCAGCCGTCGATCAGCACGAAGAAGAGAATCTTGAATGGCAGCGAGATCGAGGTCGGCGGCAGCATCATCATGCCCATGGCCATCACGATGGTCGACACGATCAGATCGATGACCAGAAACGGCAGGACCACAAGGAAGCCGATTTCGAAGCCGCGCCGAATCTCCGAGATCATGAAGGCCGGAATCAGGACGCGATAATCGATCTTGTTGTCGACTACGGTCGTCTGGCCGCGCTCCTGCGCCAGGTCGACGAAAAGCTTCAGATCCTTGTCGCGCGTATTGTTCGACATGAAGGTGCGGAACGGCTCGGCGATGCGCTGCACGGCGTCGGCCTCCGAAATCTGATTGGCAAGCAACGGCTGCACGCCATCCTTCCACGCCTGATCGAAGGTCGGCGACATGACATAGAAGGTCATGAACAGGGCGAGACTCAGAAGGATCATGTTCGACGGCGTCGACGATAGGCCCATGCCGGTGCGCAGGATCGAAAACGCGATGATGAAGCGCGGAAAGCTCGTCACCATGATCAGGATGCCCGGCGCGATCGAAAGGATCGTCAGGAGCCCGAACGTGCGGATGATCCAGGCGGCGACAGAGCCGTTGACCGGAGCATTCAGAAGATCGGTGGGAAGCTGTTGCGACAATTGCTGCGCCATCGCCAGTTCAGGCGACAATACAGAAATCACTAATATAGATAGGGCAAGTATTAATCGAATCATTCGATCACGAAAGTTCTGAACATAACTTTCGATACTCGTCCTTCCGAGCGCAGGTCAACACGCTCCTGAATGTCATCCCGAAGATATTGCAGTCCCCGCGCGCCCTCGATCTGCTGCAGGGAAACCGTGCGGATATAGGCAAGAATATCCTGATGGATCGCCTGGGCGAGCTGAGCATCCGCAGGCCCCTTGAAGACCAGGGCGAGTTCCAGTCTTACCCAGCTCTGCGACGGGTAGGCAAGATTGGTGGTGATCGGGTCGAGCGCTACGATACCGTTCGCTTGTGCTGCGGCGGCCGCCTGCTTGCTGTCACCGGCGGCCAGGATCGTCTTCTGTACGGCAGCGGTAGCGGCCTTGATCCTCGGCGCGACGACGGTTCCAAGCACCCAGCCGCCAACGCCGCCAAGAACGGTCAGCAGCAGAAGTCCGACGATCGTCATGATCAGCGGCGATCCCTTGCCCTTTGCCGATTCGTCTGTGGCTGCCATGTCCCTATCCGTCCGTTGTCTGGCAGAGCACGATGCCGAAAAATGTCGGCAATCCTCGGCATCATGCTCTCGCTATTTTATACTGGCGCGGATTCAGATTTTAGGCCGAGTCGACCTGAGATCATCCGGCACCAGCCGATATCGTCAGCCGTCAGAGCGGCGACAGCAGATCCACGGCCTGCTGGCCTCGCGGCGGCTGCTGTATTTCCGTCAAACGACCGCGTCCGCCATAGGAGATGCGGGCCTCGGCGATCTTGTCGTAGGAAATCGTGTTATCCGCGGTGACGTCCTGAGGCCGCACGATGCCGGCAACGTTCAGAATGCGGATTTCCTGGTTCATGCGGACTTCCTGCGAGCCGCTGATCATCAGGTTGCCGTTTTCGAGAATGCCGGTCACGACGGCGGCGACCAGAAGGTTGATCTGCTCGGAGCGCTGCATCTTGCCCTTGGCGTCGGTGCTGGTGTCGGAGCCCGAGGTCGCGTCAGCGTTGGTGGCGGGTCTCCAGCCGAAGATCTTGGCCGAGATATCCCAGTTCATATCGCTCTTGTTCGTGCGGCTGCGATTGGTCTCATTGTCCCAGTTCGCCTTGTCGTTGATCTGGATCGTGACGGTCAGGATGTCGCCGACATTAAGCGCGCGCGCGTCCTTGAAGAGGGCCGCCTGCGAATCATTCCAGAGCGAATAGCCTTGCGCAACCTGATGCGGCCGCTTCGGATATTGCAGCATCTGCGGCGTCTGCGCATATTGCAGGCCGCTGCCGATCGGACTCATGGCAGGCGCCCTGCCGATTTCCCTGAGGGCCTGCGACTGGCAACCGGCTAGAAAGACGACGATTGCGCAGGCGGCCGTAAGACGCGTGTTCATGAGGGGTCCTTCGACTTCGATGTATTCGGGTCGGATGCGCTGGCGATGATATTGGTGATGACGGCCGCCTTCTTCGCATCCATCTCCGCAAGAATCAGGCTCGATTGGCGCGACGAAAGCTTCATGATGATCGCAGCGGCAATCGTGGTCTTGACGTCGTTGAGGCTCGCCGCCGCCGCATCCGGCTTCATGTTCTTATAGATATCGACCAGGCCGAGATCGGCGGTCTTGAGGAAATCGTCGCGGCGTTTCAGCCAGTCCTCGTATTCGGCCTTGCGCTTGTCCATGGTGGCGATGCGCTGGTCGATGTCGGTCCGAAGCTGTTCCAGCTCCTGCTTTTGCAGCAGATAGCGCTGATCGCGGGCCGGATCGGCAATATTGGTGCAGAACTGCCGGATCTCATCCTGGCTGGAAGCGGGATCGGCGGGTTTCGGCGCTTCCTGCGCCGAAGCCACGTCTAGCGGCACCAGCATCATGGCGCCCATTGCGAGACTGCAGGCTACCAGTATTCTTCTGGCGATGACGGTCAGGATCATTGCAGCACGAGCTCCGCTTGCAGGGCGCCGGCCGACTTGATGCCTTGCAGGATGGCGATGATGCCGTCCGGCTTGACGCCGATGTTGTTGAGGCCGGAGACCAGCGTCTTCAGGTCAGGCCCTTCCAGTACTGCGACACGGCCGCCGCTCTTGGTGGCGGTGATATCGGTCTGATCCTGGATGGCGGTCTGTCCGTCGGAGAAAGGTTCCGGCTGGATCACCTGCGGATTCTCGCTCACCTGCACGGTCAGCGTTCCATAGCTGACGGCGACCGGCGAGACGCGGACATCGGCGCCGATGACGATCGTTCCGGTGCGTTCGTTGATGACAACCTTGGCCGGCGTATCGGTCTGGACATTGAGGTTTTCGATATCGGCCATCAGCCGCGTCAGATCCGCCATCTTCGGCTTGGCGACCGTCACTTCCTGCGAATCCTTCGCCTCCGCGATCGGTGCGCCGAAACGCGAGGTCGCCCAGGTATTGACCGTGTCGGCAATACGGATCGAGGTGGAGAAGTCGGGATTGCGCAGCTGCAGGACCAGGTTGACGGAATCCTTGAAGCGAGACGGCAGCTCCCGCTCGATGATCGCGCCGCCAGGCACGCGGCCGGCCGTCGTGACGCCCTCGGTCACCGTTGCGGCGGCGCCTTGCGCCTGGAAGCCGGAGACGATGACCGAGCCCTGCGCCACGGCATAGATCTGCCCGTCCGCACCGCTCAGCGAGGTCATGATCAGCGTGCCGCCACGCAGCGACGACGCGTCACCGAGCGAGCTCACCGTCACATCGATGCGGCTGCCGGGGCTTGCAAAGGGCGGCAGGTTCGCCGTTACCATGACGGCGGCCGTATTCTTCGCGGCGGATTGACCGCCCTGGGTCGAGATGCCGAGGTTCTGCAGCATCGCTCGCATGGATTGCTCGGTAAATGGCGAGGAACGCAGGCCGTCGCCCGTTCCCTGGAGGCCGACGATCAGACCATAGCCGATCAGCTGGTTGTCGCGGCCGGATTGCAGCGATGCGATATCCTTGATGCGCGATTGCATCGCGAGGGCCGGATCGGCCACGATCAGGCTCGGCAATGCGAAAAGGACTGCGAGAAATTGACGAAGCCGTTTCATTTCGCGACCACGCGGATCGTGCCGTTTTGAAGGACGGTGCCGTTGACGATGATGCCCGAATCCATGTTGCGGGCGCGCACACTGTCGCCGACGGCGCCATCATCCAGCGGCGTGCCTGCCGCCGTGATCGTCATGCTGCCCATGCTCATCACCAGGCGGACATTGGAACCGCGCGTCACAGCATAGGGCTGGCGCAGGGCGGAAACCGAAATCGTGCGGCCGGGAAGAAGCGTCCGCTTCGATACCAATCCCGTGACGTCGCGAAGCCGCTTGGCGTAATCACCGCTCAGATTGGGATTGGTGACCTCGACCTCTTCGAGCTGACCGCTGCTGATGATATCGCCCGGATAGATCGTCTCGGTCGGCACCACGGCGGTACCGAGCGCGGAACCATCGGCGCTGACAGCCCGGGCGGGCATGGCCGAAGCAAATACGACGGAAAGGCTCGCCGCGGCGAACCATGCCATTGCTAAGCTTTTCATCCGGCGAAACCTCATGTTCGGCCCGTCCCTCTTGCTACTTCAGGTTCTTGCTGACGATCTGCGCCATTTCGTCGGCCGTCGTGATGACCTTGGAATTCATCTCATAGGCGCGCTGCGCCGTGATCAGATCGGTGATTTCCTTGACCGGATCGACGTTCGACGATTCCAGATAGTATTGCTTCATATAGGCAAAGCCGTTCTCGTTCGGATCGGAAACGACCGGATCGCCGGAAGCCGGCGTCTGAACGAAGAGATTGCTTCCCATCGGCTGCAGGCCGGCTTCATTGACGAAATTGGCGATCTGCAGCTGGCCAAGCACGGTCGGCGTCGTCGCGGTGCCGATGATCGCGGATATCTCGCCGGACTGGCTGATGGTGAGCTTGCTGGCATTGTTCGGGACAGTGATGCCCGGCTCCAGCACATTGCCATCCGGCGTGACGATCTGACCGGTATCGCTCTTGTTGAAGGAGCCGGCGCGGGTGTAGGCGGTCGTGCCGTCGGGCATCTTGATCTGGAACCAGCCACGGCCGACGAGCGCGACGTCGAGATCGTTCTGCGTCTGCGACAGCTCGCCCTGGATCTGGATGTTGCGCACCGCGGTCGTCTGCACGCCGAGACCGATATTGGCGCCTTCCGGCACCACCGCCTGGTTCGGCCTGTTGGCGATCCCCTTGGCACGCTCCGTCTGATAGAGAAGGTCGGAGAACTCGGCGCGCGAGCGCTTGTAACCCGTCGTATTGATATTCGCGATGTTGTTCGCGATTACTTCGAGATTGGTCTGCTGGGCATCCATGCCCGTCGCGGCGATTGCGAGCGCTCTCATGCTTTCGTCCTTGAATCTAGGGCGGAACCTTCGAAGCCATGGAAGGGCTCGTGAAAGACTCTCGCCAAATCAGGTAATTAGAACGGGGAAGCCCGCTCTATATCTGCATCTTCGTGATATCGAGAAAGGCTGAGACGACCTTGTCGCGCAGAGCGATTGCGGTCTGCAGGGTCTGGTCGGCCTGCATGACTTTGTCGACCACCTCGCGGGTGCTCATCGTGCCCTTGATACCGGCAAAGGAGGCGCCTTCCGCTTCCTTCAGCGAATTGATGGAATCCTTCGCAACGTTCGACATGACCGACGCGAAGCTCATTCCGGCATCCGCTCCCATGGCGACGGCCGGCGAGGCATTCATCGCGCTGGAGGCGGCGGAGGTCAGATCCGTGGCGATGCTGCCGAGGCCGCGGGTCGCCGAGATGGAGGCTACATTCTTAATCGTGTCGATCATTGGTTCTTCAGCAGATCAATAGTGGAGGAGATGAGATCACGGGCCTGCCGGACCGTCTGCAGATTGGCTTCGTAGGAGCGATTGGCTTCGCGCATATCGGCCATTTCGACGAGAATATTGACGTTGGGCATCTTGACGTAGCCCTTCTGATCCGCCGCCGGATTGTCGGGATCGTATTCTTCGACGAACTTGCCCGTGTCTTCACCAAGCTTCTTGACACCGACAGTGGTGAGGCCGTTGGCGCGATCCAGTTCGGCGCCGAAGGTCACCGTCTTGCGCCTGTAGGGATCGGCGCCGGGCGTATCGCCCGTCGATCGGGCGTTGGCGATATTTTCGGAGACGATTCGCAGACGAGTCGATTGAGCCTCCAGGCCGGAGCCTGCAATTTTCAATGCGGCTGATAAGGGGTCCATGGCATCTTCACTTCATCTATTGTTTTACGGTCATCAACATCATGCGATGAAAGGAGCCTATGAGCGCGGTGTTCAAGCTGTATTGGCGCTTGATGTCACCGGCCTTGGCAAGCTCGTCTTCCAGGCCGACGGTGTTACCCGATTCCTGGACGCCGATTTCCTGGGCGAGCGGAGCTTCCTCGACGTTGACGTTGCCGCTCGTGCTGAATTCGTTTCCCGAAAGATGCGCCGGATTGGTCCGGACCATGTTGACGTTCTGATTATCCAGAACGGCCTGGAACGGCGTCACGTCCTTGGCGCGATATTTCGGCGTATTGGCATTGGCGATATTGCCGGCAACAACCTCCTGGCGCACCTGAAGCCACTCGGCTTGCCGCGAGGCCAGGTCAAAGAGCTGTATGGGTTGCATGGCCTTCTCTCCGTTCTTACACTAGAAACCTAGCGGGATAATCTTGCGTGGGACTTGCGGGAAATGCGTTCCTGTAAAGGTCTTCGAAATGCCTGAAACTTCGGCGTTTTCGGCTTTTCAATTGTTGCCGTAGACATCGCCCGCCGACGTGACGATGACCCATTTTCCGTCTCGTTGTTCGATCGAAGCCAGCCGGCTGCTGTCGGGCAGAACCGAACCGACCCGCACGACATACATGCCGGTATCGTCCTCGATGAGCGCTCGGCCATTTGCGACGTGCAGCAGGTGGAACGGGGACTTGCCGGGGAGCGGCTGCTGGTCGGCCGGCTCCCCCCGGTCGTCCTCGCGTCCGGCATTGCTGACCGTCGCCGTCGTCAGCGGATCGGAAATAAGATCCTTCGGCGCGCTCGGGTTCTTGTTGGTTATGGCGAGCGGCGAGACGCTGACGATCTCGCGGCTGGGCCAATTCGGCAGATCGCGGGTGCGCTCGCCTTCGGCGATGTGAATGCCGAACTTGTCCGGATTGAGAAAGACGTACCAGGGAAAGAAGGCCGAGGCGCCGGCAAGCGCCAGCCCCGTAAAGGCCAGCGCCCTATCCGCAACGGTTCGCCTTCTCGCCTGCTTCGGTGGGGCGACCGGATCGTCTGAGTCGGATTCCATCACTTCTGGCCCCTCTTTCGGCACGAATTTCGGCGATACCCGGCTGGATGCGGGCAAGGAAAAATCGCTCTGAGCTTGCTGATGATCATCACTTGCCCCTGACCGGAACGCCGCTCGAGGCATTCCTGAGAGCGGTGGCAAGATCGGTGAAGGCATCCGCCGAAGGCTCTTCGCCCGGGGTCTGCTTCAGGATGTCGTAGATGATCGGCACCTGGCGCACCGCGATATCGAGATCGGGGTCGCTGCCCTGGCGATAGCCGCCGATCAGGCGCAGATCGCGCGTTTCCTCGTAGCGATGCACAAGCGCCTTCAGCCGGGACACCAGTTTTTCCTGATCGGATGACCAGGCCTTGCGGGCGAGACGCGATACGGATGCGAGGGGATCGATCGGCGGGTAGCGGCCTTCCTCGGCAAGGCTGCGCTGGAGAACGATATGGCCGTCGAGAATGCCGCGGGTGGAGTCAGCGATCGGATCGTTGTGATTGTCGCCATCGACCAGGATCGAAATGATGGCTGTGATCGTGCCGGTGCCCTCCGGTCCCGGGCCGGCCCGCTCGAGAAGGCGCGGCAGCTCGGTGAAGACCGAGGCCGGATAGCCGCGCGCGATCGGCGGCTCGCCGGATGCGGTCGCCACCTCGCGAATGGCATGGGCGAAACGTGTGACGCTATCGACGATCAGCAGCACATTGTCGCCCTGATCGCGGAAATGCTCGGCGATGGTGATCGCCGAAAGCGGCGCCATCTTGCGCAGCATCGGGCTTTCATCGCTCGTCGCGACGACCGCCACCGATTTCTGCATATGCGAACCCAGCGTATCCTCGATGAATTCGCGCACCTCGCGGCCGCGCTCGCCGACGAGCGCGATCACCACCTTGTCGAAGGCTTCCGCTCTCGCCAGCATCGACAGCAGCGTCGATTTGCCGACGCCGGAGCCGGCAAAGATACCCAGGCGCTGGCCAAGGCAGAGCGGCGAGAAGATATCGATGGCACGCACGCCGGTCTTGAAGCCGGTTTCGACACGCTTGCGCGTCATGGACGGCGGGGCAGTATTGGAGATCGAGCGCGATTCAAGACCCGCCGTCAGCGGCCCGAGCCCGTCGATCGGCTCGCCCAGCGAATTGATCGTGCGGCCGCACCAGCTATTGTCGGGCGCGATGCGGAAGGCACCCTTGCGGATGATGGTATCCTGGATACCGATCGGCTCGCCCGGCTCGATCGGACAGACATAGGTGAGCTCCGGCTCCACGCGGACGACTTCGCCGAGATGGATGCCGGTCTGGGAACGGTGCGCGACGAAATCGCCGAGACGCACCTGCCTGGAGAGGCCCGCGACGGTATAGTGCCCGGCGGCGATGGTGCGCACATGACCGCCATGGGCCACGGCATTCTCCGCCATCGCATATTGGCCCGCCAGAGCGGCCATATGCGAAAGCTTCGGCGACATCGCGCCCTCCGGCAACCGATCCTCGACCATCATCCGCCCCTTTACTGGCTGCCGCCGAGGGTCTTGATGGCGTCGGTAAGCGTGCCTTCACTGCTGCTGGTAAGCGTGCTGATATTGTCGAAGGCGCGGCTGACCTCGATCAGGTTGGTCATTTCCCGCATGCCGTTGACGTTGGAGTTTTCCAGATAACCCTGAGCGATGCCGATATTCGAACGATCGATGACAGGCTGAGGCGTATCGGTCGGCAGGATGCCGCTGTTTTCGTAGCGCAGGAAGCCCTTGCCGACATCGGCGCTGTAGAGGCCGATCTGACCCATGGTCCGGCCGTTCTGTGTGATCACGCCGTTCGATGCAACGGCCGGAGCGCCGCCCGCCGGATCGAGCTGGATCGGGGCGCCGCCGGGATCGAGCACGGGGAAGCCGCGCGTGGAGACCAGCGCACCGCTGTCGGTCATGGTGAAACGGCCGTCGCGTGTGATCACCAGGCCCGCCGGCGTGTTGAGGCCGAAATAGGCATCGCCCTTGACCGAGAAATCGAAGAGATTGCCGGTATTCTGAAGTTCGCCATTGTCGGTGGAGAGGTAATCATTGCCTTGCGAGACGAAGGCGACCTTGGCGTTGAGCTTGTTTTGGGTATTGCTGAGGACCTGATCGAACTTGACCTCGGTGCCACGAAAGCCCGTCGTGTTCACGTTGGCCAAATTATCGGCGATCGTGGTCAAGCGCCGCTCGAGCGCCATCTGGGACGATAGCGCGACATAGATACCAGACTGCATTTTCAACGCCCTCCGGACATTGGAGAATAACGGGAAAGGAAACGCCACCGGCGCTCCTACATTTCGTTAGCGGGGCATGGATGCCCTTACCCATCATCCTGCAGGGCTTGGCTTGTGCGAAGCTGACAAGGCAAAAAGCGCGTCAACGGCCCCATCGAACAGCCTCACGCAAGGCAGCTCCCCTAGTTCATCATATGAAGCAACGTTCAGGTGTGGACCGACGATGAATATTATTATCGGATTTGTAGTGACCTGCGGCTGCATCATAGGCAGCTTCATGGCTATGGGCGGAGACGTAGGAGCGCTGTTCCAGCCCTTCGAATTTGTCATTATCGCGGGCGCCGGCCTCGGCGGCTTCATCATGGCCAATCCGATGAAAGTGGTGAAGGATTCGGGCAGAGCGCTCGGGGAAGCCTTCCGGCATGCGGTTCCGAAGGAGCGCGATTATCTCGACACGCTCGGCGTGCTCTATGCCCTGATGCGCGACCTGCGCACCAAGTCGCGCAACGAGATCGAAGCCCATATCGACAATCCCGATGAATCGACGATCTTCAAGGCTGCGCCGACGGTCCTGAAGAACAAGGACCTGACAGCCTTCATCTGCGACTATGTCCGTCTCATCATCATCGGCAACGCCCGCTCGCACGAGATCGAGGCGCTGATGGATGAAGAACTCGATACCATGATGCACGACAAGATGAAGCCCTATCACTCGATCACGATCATGGGCGATTCCTTTCCGGCGATCGGTATCGTCGCTGCCGTTCTCGGCGTCATCAAGGCGATGAGCCACATCAACGAATCACCCGAAGTGCTCGGCCATCTCATCGGCTCGGCACTGGTCGGCACCTTCCTCGGCATCATCCTGTCCTATTCGGTCTGCGCGCCGCTGGTTTCGCAGATCAAGGTGGTACGCAACAAACAGCATCGCCTCTACGTGATCGTGAAGCAGACGCTGCTCGCCTACATGAACGGATCGGTGCCGCAGGTTGCGCTCGAATATGGCCGCAAGACCATCTCCTCCTACGAACGTCCCTCGATCGACGCCGTCGAGCAGGAGATGATGAACCCCGGCGGCGAAAGCAAGGCAGCCTGACGATCATGAGCCCGCAATCCGCTTCCAAGGCACAGACGATGGACCGCACCCTCTTTGCCAGACTTACCGGCAATCTCGGCGACCAGGCAACGCTTGCCAAGCTCGGCGCAGCCTTCACCCAGGTCTATGCCGAATTCCTGCCCGACATCATCAAGAGCGAGACCGGCCTGGATATCACCATCGCCTATGCCGGCTGCCAGTCCGGCCCAATGAACGACCTGATCGCCGGGCTGGGCGGCAACCATGCCCTCATCAACGGCTCGCTGCGCAATTGGGCGCCGAAATTCGTCCTCGGCTGCGGTGCCGGCTTCATCATGACGCTGATGGAACACATGCTCGGTGCGCGCCCGGAAGACATGGAAGCAGCGGTGGCCCGGCCGCTTTCCGCCATCGAGCTCGACCTTTCCGTCATGGTGTTCGACAAGATCGCCAATGTGCTGCGCTCGGCCGTCAATGCGCCCGGCGGCTTCGAGCCCTATCTCGACCCGCCCTACAATATCGAGGATCGCCCGAAGGCCGCCGGCGACGAGGGAAATGATTTTGCAGCCGCGATCACCATGACGATCTCGCTCGGCAAATCGATGTCCCAGATCGTCATCATCGTGCCGCAACGCGATCTGCTGCGCACTGTCGTGAGCGCGCCCCGCGCCAAGAACCCGACGGCGGCCTCCCAGGCATGGTCGGATCAGCTCGGCGAGCAGGTGCGCCGCTCGCAGGTAACGCTTGAGGCACGCATCCGGCTGCAATCGCTGACGCTCGACACCATTTCCAAGCTCGCGGTCGGCGATGTCATCCCCTTCATGGATAATACCGGCGACGTCCGGGTCGAAGTCAGCGCCAACAGCAAAGACCTTTACATCTGCGAATTCGGCCGTTCTGGCGAAAATTATACGGTGCGTGTCAAGGATAACGTCAATTCCGACGACGAGCTTCTTCGACACCTGATGAATTGACTAGCTGAAGGTGGTCGGTCGCCCACCCACGGCAGCTTGAGGCAAGTTTCAACTGGAATAGTGATTTCATGGCTACGAAGAAGACAAAGCAAAGCAGCGAGGAATCGCTGGACATTTCAAGCAGCGACGCCGCCCTGGACGAGGCCATCGACGGTCTGCGCGGCGTTCTGAAGAAGGATAGCGACGGCGATCTGCCTGACTTCGGCGCCGATACGTTCGGGGCGGAAACAAGCACCGACCTTTCTACCTTCGGCGATTTCGGCGACGACAATTCCGAGCCCGCCTTCGACGGTGGTGACTTCGCGGACGTTTCCGCGGCGCCTGCTGCTCCCGGCAGCGCACTGGCCGCCAATATGGACCTGATCATGGACATCCCGATCGACGTCCAGATCGTTCTCGGCAGCAGCCGCATGCCCGTATCCGGCCTGATGAACCTGGCCGAGGGCGCCATCATCGCGCTCGACAAGAAGATCGGCGAGCCGGTCGAGATTACCGTGAACGGCCGCAAAATCGGCCGGGGCGAGATTACCGTTCTGGACCATGACGACACCAGATTCGGCATCAAGCTCACTGAAATTTATAACGCGAAGAAAAGCTGAACCCGGCTCAGGATGAGCCCACTCCCCCTGCGGGATGGAGACGAAGACCATGATGGACTTTGACGATTTCAGCGGCGCAATTGCCGAGAAACCGTTGACTCAGACTGAAAAAGCAGCGGCCGTGCTTCTCGCTATGGGAAAGCAGGTGGCAGGACGGTTGTTGAAATACTTCACGCAGAACGAGCTGCAGATGATCATCGCCTCGGCGCAATCACTGCGGCTCATTCCGCCGGACGAACTGGCGCAGCTCGTGGCGGAATTCGAAGACCTCTTCACCGAGGGCGCCGGCCTGATGGATAACGCCAAGGCCATCGAAAGCATTCTCGAAGAGGGTCTGACGCCGGATGAGGTCGATAGCCTGCTTGGCCGCCGCACAGCGTTCCAGGCGTACGAGACCTCCATCTGGGATCGTCTGGGCGAAGCCGATCCGGTCTTCGTCGCCAAGTTCTTCCTGCGGGAACATCCGCAGACCATCGCCTACGTACTGTCCATGATGCCTTCGGCCTTCGGCGCGAAGATCCTGCTGCAGCTTCCCGAAGCCCAGCGTGCAGACGTCATGAACCGCACCGTCAATATCAAGGACGTCAGTCCCAAGGCGGCCCAGATCATTGACAACCGCGTGCTCGCGCTGATGGCCGAGATCGATGCCGAACGCAACACTTCCGGCTCCACGAAGGTCGCCGACCTGATGAACGAGCTCGACAAGCCGCAGGTCGATACCCTGCTGAGCTCGCTGGAATCAATCAACAAGGAATCGGTCGAGAAGGTCCGTCCGAAGATCTTCCTCTTCGACGATCTCACGCGTATGCCGCAGCCGAGCCGCGTGCTGCTGCTCAACGACATCGCCTCCGACATCCTGACGATGGCGCTGCGGGGGTCCGGCAACGAGATTCGCGAGATCGTCCTGTCCTCGATCAGCCCGCGGCAGCGCCGCATGATCGAATCAGACCTGCAGATGGGCAATACGGGCATCAATCCGCGAGAAATCGCCATCGCCCGGCGCGCCATCGCCCAGGAAGCCATCCGTCTTGCCAATTCCGGCCAGATCGAGCTCAAGCCCCGAGAAAATACGCCTGTGGAAGAAGCAGCGTAAACGCGGCGCGGCCAGCGAAAACGTCATAGACTGGCAAGCTATGGGCCGCGCATGATGCGCGGCCTCTTTCCGTTGCGCAAAGGGCGGCTGCTTTGGCTGACGAAGACAAGGACAGTAAAACAGAACGACCGACGGAGAAAAAACTCCGCGATACCATCGAGAAGGGCAATGTGCCCCACTCCAGGGAGGCGACGCTCTTTGCCTCCATGCTGGCAACGGTCATCTACGTCACCTTCTTCCTGCCGACGCGCATGGGGCGCGTGGGTGAGGTATTGCGGGATCTCTTCGAAAAGCCGGATCAATGGCGGCTCGATACGGGTCCCGATGCGATCTCCCTATTCATCCGCATAGGCTGGGAAGCCGGAAACATGGTGTTGCCGGCCGTGGTGCTTTTCTTCGTCTTCGGCATCGGCGCCTCGATATTCCAGAATCTGCCAACCCCTGTCCTGGAGCGAATCCGGCCGCAGTTTTCGCGCATATCGCCCACGTCGGGTTTCAAGCGTATCTTCAGCACGACCGGCCTGGTTGAATTCGGCAAATCGCTCGCAAAGATCGTGCTCGTCAGCATTGTCATGTTTTTCGTACTGCGCGGCCAGTTCTTCCACGCGATCGATTCGATGGTTTCCGATCCGCAGACCATCTTCGTGCGCCTGTCGACGGTGGTTCAGCGAATCCTCGTCATCGTGTTGATGGCAACCGCGATCGTCGGCATCGCCGACCTGCTCTGGAGCCGCTATCACTGGTTCGACCAGCTGAAAATGACCAAGCAGGAGGTCAAGGACGAACACAAGCAGTCCCAGGGCGACCCCATCGTCAAGTCGCGCCAGCGCTCGGTCGCACGCGACCGGGCCCGCCGGCGCATGATGAAGCAGGTGCCCCGCGCCACTCTTGTCATCGCCAACCCGACTCACTTCGCCGTTGCGCTGCGCTATGTGCAAGCGGAAAACGATGCGCCTGTCGTCGTCGCCAAGGGCCAGGACCTGATCGCCTTGAAGATCAGGGAGATAGCCGAGGCAAACAATATTCCCGTTTTCGAAGATCCGCCGCTCGCGCGCTCCATGTTTGCGCAAGTCTCGGTTGATAGCGTCATACCGTCAGTATTTTACAAGGCTGTCGCCGAGCTCATCCATCGGGTCTACGCCGCGCAGCCGAATAGAAAACGGGTACGATAAACCGAATGAAAAAATGCCCCTACTCTGCCCAACGCGAACAAATACTAGCCGAAGCCATCAGCCCCGTCGCCAGCGAGCTGCGTCTGCTCGATGCAGCCGACCTGATTTCCCTGCTGCGCTTCGAACGATACGGCAATCTTGGTGACCTCGTAGCCTCGGCCGCCGAACTCTATTTCCTTCCAGGCATTGTCAATTTCGGTCTTGGCGGGGACTACAAGCTCGATTGGGGCGGGCCGGCGGAGGTCACGCTCGACCTGGAAATCAAGCCGCAGGGCGTCACCATCTATGCCAAGCTGGCGCTGACGGAACACCTTGCCGGCATCGAGATCAATCATATCGCCTTCGACAAGGCATCGTCCGATCCGGACGAAAACACGGCGCTGCTCGCACGCAGCCTCAGAGACGCTCGCTACGTCATTCGCGGCGAAGCCGCGCACGCAGTCTGAAAAGATTCATCATTTCGAAATCTGCAAAGGTGATTCGCTGGAGCCGGATGATTTTAGGTCGAAACGACCTAAAATCTGAATCCGCTCTGGAATCAAAGAAGCGGAGCATGATGTCGTCCGAAAACCGCTCACATTTTTCGGCATCATGCCTAAGGCGCCGCTGTCTCAGCTTATGTAGCCGAAGCGGATCGCCTTCGCGATCGCCTGGATACGGTTGACGCTGTCGAGCTTGATGGTCGCCGATCCGAGATAGGCGTTGACGGTGTGGACCGACAATCCCAGTTTCTCGGCAATCTCCTCGCTGATGCGCCCGTCGCCGGCAAGCTGCAGGCAGGCAATCTCACGCTCGCTCAACGCCTCGGCGGCCTGCGAGCGCCGCTCATCCAGCGACAGGAGCTCCATCATGATCTGGCAGCTGCGGCCATGCAGCTCGACGATCATCTCGCTCGCGAGATCCATGAACTTGGCCGTAAAGACGATATAGCCGTTGCCGACCGCGCCGAGCCGGACCGGAAACGCCACGCCGGCGAAGGGCAGAAGATGCGGCTTCAGACGCTGCGTGAAAACGGCAAAGTCCGGCGTTTCAGCCGTGCTGTCGCTATCGCGGCCATTCCACATCAGCGGAAGCAGGGATTTGTCGATATGCTCGATCATTGCTTCGCCATAGGCTTCCACGAAGGATTTGCCGACGACGGAATTGGCCGAGCCCCAGTTGTCGAGTTCGCAGACCAGCCGCTGCTTGTGCGGCAGGCCCGAGCCATGAAGGCGATAGACGGCGAAATGCTGCGCATCGATCAGCTTCAGCATCGACACCAGTTTCGGAAAGAGATCGGAGCGGCCGGAAATCCTGCCGGAACGGGTAAGCCGCGATTCGGCGGGCCTATCCGTCATCCTGTCTGGCTGATAGCGCATCCGGTAAGCCCTTAAACGAGATTGTTTCGCACCGCGAAGGCTATAGCCTCCGAGCGGGTCTTGGTGGCGGTCTTGCGCATGACGCTGGTGATGTAGTTGTTGATGGTATTGCGTGAGATTCCGAGAATCATGGCAATCTCGTCGCTCGTCTTGCCCTCGGCGATCCAGAACAGGCATTCCAACTCACGCTCGGTCAAGTCGAAATCGCGCTCCAGCTTGCCTTCGACGCATCGGGTGGAGCTCGCGAGATAGCCGGACAGCAGGCCGACGTCACGCAGCCGCTCGGATGAAAGCATCATCGATTCACCTGCCAGCAGCAGCAGCGAGAAACGCGTGCGCCCGACATTGAAGCTCAGGACATGATATTGCCGACCAATTCCGTCAGGCAGGGTGACATCATCAGGCAAGAGAGCCACGCTCGGCTGAAACAGCGACATGCATTTTTCCAGCTCGCCGATGCGGCCATAACTGCCGGTCAGTTCCACCGCCAGGCGTCTGACGAGATCGAAGGGCCAATCAGAGGAAATGACGAAATCGAGACCACTTTCCTGGATAAGATCGGAGCGTACGAGGAGATAATGGGAAGCACCGGCGTAGCTGGTCAATGCCTGCAGGCCGGCTTGCAGATAGCCCTGGCCCGAAACGGCATTCAGCTGCAGAATGAGCTGCTCGCGCGACATGGAACCGGCAGGCACGACTGATCGCGCATCCCTATCGCTTCTGCTCACCTGCGATATCTGCATGTCCATACTTGCATTTCCTGCCGCTGTTGGGCGATGGCCGTCAACGAGAGCATTGTTTCGCCAGAACCCGGCACATCGCCCCAGGAAATCGATGGATTTTCCGTGAGGCATCAAAACTGGGTCTTCTCTACCGCGACGCAAACACATCCCGGCGGAAGCGGGTAGATGAGCGTACCCATCCTTGAATTCCACGTCGGCAATCGTGCCGGCCTATACCGTCGCCACCACGATCTACGAACCATGAACTGATTTTCCACGCTCCGGAATCTGCAGACGCTTTAAACATGCGAAACGCGGAAACGAGGACCGATTGGCTCCGAATACACGGCTATTACGCAAAAGGCATACTATTTGTATGTCGATTCTTTTTACCCAGCAACCGGATATCCCGGGAAATTCCAGCTTACGAGAACGTCAATTTACTTGGCAGCGGCTAATTGATCACAGTTGAAATGACAAATATCGGCAAGCTTGACGCGCCAGCATTCCCGTAACGAAAAAGGACCGGGAGCGCATCCCGGTCCTTTGCTTAGGCCGCCTGGTCGACAGCCCATTTTCTGAGGATCTTTGCGGCACGCTCCTCGCTGATTTCCACCATGCGGGACAGGCGGCGTTCCGGCCCTTCCTTGACGCGGCGGTTGAAGGTGCCGCCATCGTCGCCCATCGTCAGCAGATCGTCGGTGCTGTCGAAGCCGAAGTCCGAGCCGAAGCCGTCCATCAGCGCGGCACCAGGACCGCCCACGGCAGGTGCGAAGTCCGGCAGCTCCAGCCCGGCCGCTTCCGGAAGTGCCGTGCTGTTTGCGGAGCCGCCGAGCGAGCGGATCAGCGGACGGAAGCCCATCCAGACGATCAGGAAGGCGACGGCGACAAAGGCCAGCGAATTGATGATGCCGGCCATGTTGCGGCTCAGCATGTCCGTGATGCTGAAGCTGGAAGATGCCTCCTCAAGCAGCTGGTTGTCGAGGAAATCCATCGCATTGACGGTGATGATGTCGCCGCGCTTCGTATCGACGCCAGCGGCCGTCGCGACGATCTTCTGCATCTCGGCGATATAGGCATCGATCTTGGCCTGATCCGCGCCTTCGCCGACCATCTGCGAGATGCGGCCCTTGTTGACCACCACGGCGACGGACAGCTTTTCGATCTTGTAGCTGTTACGCGTCGTGGCCGTGGTCTTGCTGTTGATCTCGTAATTGGTCTGCTCTTCGCGCTTGTCCGACTGATCGTTCGACGTCGGCGTGTTGCCGCCGGACTGCGGGGCCGCCTGCGGAATATTCTGTTCCACGGTTGCGGCGCTGTCGGGCTGGCTCTGCTGCGATTTCTGGGCTTCCTTCACCGTGCGGACCGAGCGTTCGACCTTCGAGTCCGGATCGTAGGTCGTTTCCTGCACCTGCTGACTGTCGGTGTTGAGCTGCGCCGTGACGCTCGAACGGAAGTTGTCCGTGCCCAGGAAGGGTGCGAGCGCCTTGTTGATGTTGGATTCGACTTCGCTCTGTACATTCTGCACGATGCCGAGATTGCGGTTCAGAACGCCGTTGCTCGGGTCATCGCCCGATGCGAGCAGCTGGCCCGTCGAGTCGAGGATCGTGACGTCGTCGACCTCCAGGCCTGGAACGGCGGAGGCGACAAGGTGACGGATCGCCGATGCGGATTTGCGGGCCGCTTCCGCACTGGCGCGGATCATGACGGATGCCGTCGGCTTCTGATCCGCCTTCCGGAAATTGCCGACGTCCTGCATGACGATATGGACGCGCGCGGCACTGATGCCGGCGATGGAAGTAATTGTGCGGCCGATTTCACCTTCGAGTGCGCGCACGCGGGTGACTTCCTGCATGAAGGAGGTCAGGCCGAGCGAACCGACATTATCGAACAGTTCGTAACCGGCATTGCCGCTATTGGGCAGACCGCGTTCGGCGAGCAGCGCGCGGGCCTTGCCGGTCATGCCGGCCGGAACGGTCAGGCTCGTGCCGTCGGAGCCGACCTGAAAATTGATCTTTGCCTCTGCGAGAGCGATGCTGATCTGGTTGAGATCGGTCGTATCCAGGCCGACATAAAGCGTCTCCTGCGCGGGCTTATTGACGTAAAGGGCGGCAAAAAGGATCAGCAGCATGGAGACAGCACCGACGCCCCCAAGGATCATCAGCCGCGTTCTCCCCAGATTCTGAATATTCCGGAGCAGGGGAACTAATTGATTTAACAGATTCATTCTGTTCTCGCACGATTCGTCAAAGACCTGATGGCTTTGTACCCTGCGGAGAAAATAGAAATCGAAACTTGTGCGAACGTTTCGTCCGGCTGGAAAAACAGGAAAAAGTCAGGAAGAAACGATGAGGATTATATAAGAAAAACAGTATCTACTGCCGGCCGCCGGATCAGAAGAAATCGAAATCGCCGGCAGCCTTCGCCATGGGCTGGGAATGCGCATGAGATCCACCGCCGCCAAGCGCCTTCTGCATCTCCGTCAGCTTGACCAGGCTCAACGCCGTTGCCAGATCGACCGTCCAGCCCTCGGGCATGGTCCCGGCGATCGTATCGATGAATTCGGCGATGCCGCGGGTCTTCTGCACGGCAAGGTCGATGCCCTGAACGACCTTCATCGCTTCCGGCGAGGCCATTATATCGGCACCGCTGATATCGAGCAGCTGCGGTTCGATGCGCTCGATCAGATAGGCGACGTCATGCAATTCGGAAACGACCCGCAGGAGGATGGCGGGAAGCGTCTCCTCGATGGCGGGCGTTTCAATGTGCTGGAAGGGGGTCATGCGGTAGCCTCGCTGATCAGAAAAATTCGATCGTATTGTCGACCGGCTTGGGAGCCACGACCGGACGCTGTTCCAGCGCGACGGTCTTCTGCGTCTCCGCACCGGTCAGCGGGTATTGCCTGGCCCTGCCGGAGATCGGCCAATATTCGATCTTGCGTCCATGCTCGCCGCCCGTGCTGGAGCTGACGACCGGTATGCCTTCGTCTTTCAGGAACTGCATGGCGAAAACGGCATTCTGCTCGCCGACATTGGAGAAAGTGGCGATCGTCTTGGCACCGCCGAAGACTTTTGCTTCCAGCCGGTCGCGTCGCGCTCCCTTCTTCAGGAGACCGTTGATCAGAAGTTCCATCAGGTGCACGCCGTAGCGCGTCGCGTCGCCGCCGCTCATCGGCGAGGTGGCCATTCCCGGGAGGAGGAAATGGTTCATCCCGCCGACGCCGGCGATGGGATCGCGCAGGCAAGCCGCCACGCAAGAGCCGAGGATGGTCGTCAGCACTACGTCGGGATCGCTGATGACCTTGTACTCGCCCTGAATAATATGCACGCGACGGGCAGCACCCTCGACGATCATTTCAGTGCTCCGAAGACAGCCTCGATGGCAGCTTTCATCTTTTCGATGGTGAAGGGTTTGGCGAGCACGTTGTTGGCCCCGAGCTGCGCCGCCTTCTGGACCAGCGCGCGGTCACCCTGCGCCGTCAGGATGATGAAGGCCGCCTTCTTCGTCGTCGGGTTTGTCCGGACTGCCTGCAGCAGACCGAGCCCGTCCATTTTCGGCATGTTGAAATCGGAGATGACCAGATGGTGCGGCTGTTGCTCCATGATCTTCATCCCCTGCTCGCCGTCGCCGGCGGCGGTGATCTGCTTGAAGCCGAGCTGCGTCAGAGCATCGCTCAGCAACAGGCGGCTGGTGACCTGATCGTCGACGATCAGAACTTTGATTTTCTCCGCTAGAGACATTATTCGCTCCCTTCCTTTCGGGCGGCTGTTATTTTCAAAATTTCCTCGCCAATGGCGTTCAGCGGAAACTGCTGTTCGACGGCGCCGAGCTCGTGCGCGACCCTCGGCATGCCGTAGACCACACAGGTCTTTTCGTTCTGGCCGATGGTGCGCGCACCGGCGTGGCGCATCTTGAGGAGACCGGCGGCGCCGTCACGCCCCATCCCGGTCAGGATCACGCCGACAGCATTGCGGCCTGCCAATTCGGCAACCGAATCAAAGAGCACGTCGACCGAAGGCCGATGACCGTTCACCGGCCCGCCGTCCACCAGACGGCAATGAGGCGCCGAGGCATTGGCAACCCGCAGATGCCTTTCGCCGCCCGGCGCCAGATAGATCTTGCCGATTTCCAGCCTTGCGCCATCGGTCGCCTCCTGGACGACCGGCGCGCAGAGCCGGTTCAGCCGTTCCGCGAAGCTGCGCGTGAAGGTCGGCGGCATATGCTGCGTGATGACAGTCGGCGGGCAGTTGGCCGGGAATTTCTGCAGGACATTGATCAGCGCCTCGACCCCGCCGGTGGAGGAGCCGATGGCGACGATCTTGCGTCCCACGCGAAAATCCGAAACGGCCGGCGGCGGCACGCGCTGGGCGGCGGGCTTCACATATTGCCGCTGGGAACGGGCGGCCGCCTTCACCTTATCCGCAAGGTCGCCGAAAGGATGCGGTTCGCCCGGCGACGGCTTTCCGACACAGTCGAACGCGCCGATCTCGAGGGCGGCAAGCGTCGCATCGGCGCCGCGATGCGTCATCGTGGAAACCATGATGACGGGCATGGGCCTCAGCGTCATGATCTTTTCCAGGAATTCGAGGCCGTTCATGTTCGGCATCTCGATGTCCAGCGTGACGACATCGGGATTGAGAGCCTTGATGGCGGCGCGCGCCTCGAGCGCATCACCGGCCTGACCGACGACGTCGACGTCCGGATCAGCGCGCAATACGGCCGTGATCAGGCCGCGCATGGTCGGGGAATCGTCGACCACGAGAACACGGGCAGCTGCGTTCATGGTTTCCTCCCCGCGTTCTTGCCGAGATAGCGATAGGTCGTGATGCCGATATTGTCGAAGACGTGCTTCGCCTCGCCAGAGACCCGCTCGGAATGGCCGATATAAAGGTGGCCGTTGTCATGCAGCTGGCCGGCAAAGCGGGACCAGATCTTCATCTGCGTCGGCTCGTCAAAATAAATGACGACGTTGCGGCAGAAGATGACGTCGAACATGCCCTTGAAGGGCCATTGCGCCAGCAGATTCAGCTCGTTGAAGGTGATCAGCCGCTTGACGCGGTCGTCGATCTGGAATTTGCGCCTGCCCTGGAGATTGACCTCCTGAAACCATTGCTTGCGCATGGCGGGCGAGATCGTTTCGAGCGCCGTTTCATCGTAGGCACCGGCGCGGGCAAGCCCGAGGATCTTCGGATCGATATCCGTCGCAAGGATCTTGAAATCGAAGTCCGCAACATTCGGCATCAAGGCGAGCACGGTCAGCGCGATGGAATAGGGCTCCTGCCCGTCGGAACAGGCGGCCGACCAGATACGCACCCGGCCACCGGCCTTGGCGCGCGCCAGGAGGCCCGGCAGAACCTCGTCGCGCAGATGATCGAAATGATGGTTTTCGCGGAAGAAGCGTGTGAAATTGGTCGTCAGATGCGACAGCATCTCACGGCGCGCGGCACTTCCCGCCGGCGAGGAAACCAGCTGACAGTAGTCGCGGAAACCGGGGAGGCCCAGCGCGCGGATATGCTTCGACAGCCGCGAATAGACCAGCGACGCCTTGCTCTCGTTGAGCGAAATGCCGGCATCCGCATAGATCATGGCGGCGATTTCCATGAGGTCGCGCCGTGTCAGCGGATATTCGCCGCTCGCCAGCACCTCGTCCGGAGACGCCTTGAAATCCATGGCTCCCATCGCGCTCATGCAGCCTCGCTTTCGCTTTCAGGGAACAGGGCTTCCAGCTCGATCAGGCAGATCATGCGGCGATCGATCGCCACGATGCCGCGCGCAAACTGCCGCTCGTGGTCGGAGGAGACTTCCGGTGTCGGCTGGATGCTGTCGTCGGTGATGGTCAGGATGTCCGACACCGCATCGACGAGAAGACCGACCACCTTGCGCTTGACCTGCGCGACGATGATGACATGCCGTGCCGTCGGCTCCGCGCGCTTCATGCCGAGCCGGCAGGAGAGATCGATGATCGGCAGGACCGCGCCACGCAGATTGATGACGCCCAGCATATAGCCCGGCGCATGCGGCATGGCCGTTGCGGGCGTCCAGCCACGAATTTCGCGGACCGACATGATATCGACGCAGAACTCCTGGTCGCCAATGCGGAAGGCGATCAGTTCGCGGGCTCCCTGGGTCAGGTTCTTGACGGCATAGGACATGAACTCACCCCACCGCTGCGTAAGACATTTCAGGCTTCAGTGACTGGCCGCGCGAAGCGCCGACCACGGCATCGACATCAAGGATCAGGGCCACGCGGCCATCGCCGAGGATGGTCGCGGCCGCGATGCCCGGCACATGCGTGTAGTTGGCCTCGAGGCTCTTGATGACGACCTGGCGCTGGCCCTGGATAGCATCGACCATGAGGGCACGCTGCCCGCCGCCTTCCGATTCCACCAGCAGCGCAACACCTTCGACCGGATTGGCCTGCGTGGCGCGGAAGTTCAAGATGCGGCCGACATCGACCAGCGGGCAGAAGCTGTTGCGGATCGAGATCAGGCGGTGGTTGGCGCCGAATGAATGGATGGCGGAAGCCTCCGGCTGCAGCGTTTCGACGATCGCCGTCAGTGGCACGACGAGCGTCTGGCCGGCAACCGTCACCACCATGCCGTCGAGGACGGCGAGCGTCAGCGGCAGGCTCATGGTGAAGACGGAACCCTGCCCCGGCTTGGAGCTGATGTTGATGCGGCCGCCGAGCGCCTGGATCGAGCGCTTGACCACGTCCATGCCGACACCACGGCCGGAGATGTCGGAAATCTTGTCGGCGGTCGAGAAGCCCGGCAGGAAGATCAGGTTATCGACTTCCTCATCCGAAAGATTGGCATCCGCCGCGATCAAGTCGTTGTCGATGGCCTTCTGGCGCACCTTTTCGCGGTTGATGCCGGCACCATCGTCGGCAAGCTCGATCAGGATGCGGCCGGAGCGATGCTTTGCCGTCAGGCGAACGGTGCCTTCCGGATTCTTGCCGAGAGCAGCGCGCTTTTCCGGCGTTTCGACACCGTGGTCGACGGCATTGCGGATCATGTGCGTCAGCGGTTCGGCCAGCTTGTCGATGACGGTCTTGTCGACTTCGGTGTTCTCGCCCTCGGTGATCAGGCGGATCGACTTGCCGGTCATGTCGGCGATTTCGCGAACGATGCGCGACATGCGCTGGAAGACGGGCTTCACCGGCTGCGCGCGGATCGCCATGACGCTGTCCTGGATCTCGCGGGTGAGCTGCTGCAGCTCTTCGAGACCCATGTTGATGGAGGACGCGCCGTTGTTGTCGTTCTCGATGACGCTCTGTGACAGCATCGCCTGATTGATGACGAGCTCGCCGACGAGGTTGATCAGGCGATCGACACGGTCGAGATCGACACGGATGGTTTGTCCGGCGGCGGCAGCGGCTGCGCTATTCTGTGCGGCCGCCGCATTCGAAGCGGCAGCAGCGGCAAGGGCGGCTTCCTTCTTTTCGACGCGCGCGGCAGCGGAGGCCAGCTGCGTGACGTTGCTTGCGATTTCCGCGGCGGCAACGGCGGCAGCAGCATCATTCTTCGGAGCCGCTGCCGGCTCGACGTGTTCGGCAGCGGGCGCGGCACCGTCATCATCGAGAGCGGAGAGGTCGAAGGGGACAGGCACCATCGGCAATTCGTCGCTGGCCGAGGCGCCGGCACCAGTTTCGACCTGCCTGATATCGAGATCGCAATCCCATTCGGCAAATTCGAAAACAGTGCGAATGGCGTCTTCGCCCTTGTCCGTCTTGATCGAGATCGCCCATTTGAAATAGGCACCTTCGGGATCAAGGTCGATGAGACCCGGCAGCGCATCGATGTCGCAGAAGATATTCATTTGGCCGAGCCGCGCGAGGTCGCGCAACAGCAGCGTCGCGTCGTTGCCCTTGGCGTAGAGATCCGAGCGCGGCCTGAAATCGACCTCATACTCCGGCACGCCGTCGCCGGCCGGCTCGTCGCTGCCGAAATCGTCATCGAAGCTGAAGGGGATCGGCTGGAAACCGCTATCATCGGTCGGAGCCGGCGCCGCAGCCTTGGGAGCGGCCTCGACGACGACTGCTGCCGCAGACGGTAAGGGCAGATCGCCATTCGCCAGCGCTTCCAGTTCCTTGACCAGGCCGCGGCTGCGAGCCTGATCGACACTCCCGCCGTCACGCGCGGCATTGGTGAGATCCGCCAGGACGTCTGCGGCCTTGAGCATGACCTTCAGGACATCCTGGGTCGGCTCCAGCTTGTTGGATCGAACGCAATCAAGCGTGGTCTCGAAGACGTGGGCGAATGCGACCAGGTCGTCCAGACCGAAGGCACCTGCCCCACCCTTGATGGAATGAACGGCGCGGAACACGGCATTGACGGTTTCCGGATCGCGGTCGCCGTCATTCATTTTCAGGAGACCGGATTCCAGTTCGGCGAGCTGCTCTTCGCACTCCTGGAAGAAAATCTCTTTGATTTCGTTCATATCCATGAGGGGTGGATCCTGTCTAGGCGGTTACGCGCTCGATGGCATCGATCAGCTTGGCGGGGTCGAACGGCTTGACGATCCAGCCGGTCGCGCCGGCCTGGCGGGCACGGTTCTTCTTCTCCGCATCGCTTTCGGTCGTCAGCACGAGGATCGGAACGGCACGGTATCTGTCGTTGCGGCGAACGCCCTCGATGAAGCCGAAACCGTCAAGGCGCGGCATGTTAATGTCGGTAACGATGACGTCTGGATTGGCTTCTTCCAGAATTTCCAGGCCTTCGACGCCGTCTTCGGCCTGAATGGTCTCGAAACCCGCATTGTTGAGGGTGACGAGAAGCATGTTTCGAATGGTCCGTGAATCATCCACGGTCAGCACTTTTTTCTTCATTGCCGGATCTCCTTGGCAAGCAGATGGGAGATATCCACCCCGATCACCTGCATTGTTTTTTGAAATGCATCCGACACCTTGGAGAAGGTGAAGGAGAGCTTGTCCTCATCCCACGTCTTGGCGGCGGCCATGATGACCTGAACGCACAAGGCCCCGATCCTTTCGACGCCGGACGCATCGATCGCGACATTGCTGCCGCGCATTCCCATCAGCGTGCCGCGAAGGGCGGAGGCCTCGTTGAGGTCCAGCACCGCGGCCAGACTGATTGTCTTTTCGCCTTTCTTGCTCGGCATCGCTTCATTCCCCGTTGTTTGAAATCGGGCCGCCCGGCCCGCATGTGCATGAAACTGAAAGATCAATAGGCATTGCGTGTGCCTCCCGTTGCGGTCCTGCGAAGCGGGAAGCCGAAATCGGCCATCTCTTCTTCGTCCCGCCCGATGTTGAATTCATCGCGGGCGGAGAGCTGGCGTTGCTGAGCGGTTTTCACCGGCACGGCAGGCGTTGCCTGGCGCCGCTCGCGCTCAATGCGGAACTCGCGAATGGTCCGGCCGAGCTCGACGACGACGCTATGCAGGTGATCGGCGCCTTCCTCGGAGCGGCTCGCCTCGCTCCCGGCAGCCGCCGCGCGCTCGCTATAGCCGCCAATATCTGATGTCAGCGCCTTGAGTCCCACGACCTGCTCGTCGCTGGCCGCAGCAATCCCGGAGATCGCCTCGTTGATATCGCTCACCTGACGGACGATGCTGCCGATCGCATCCTGGGTGCGACCAACCATCTGGACGCCCGCATCCACCTGGGCTTTGGTGCCCGTCACCAGAACCTTGATCTCGCGTGCGGCATCGGCGGAACGCTGGGCGAGCGCGCGAACTTCCTGCGCGACGACGGCAAAGCCGCGGCCGCTGTCGCCGGCGCGGGCGGCTTCGATGCCAGCATTCAGCGCAAGAAGATTGGTCTGGAAGGCAATCTCATCGATGACGCCGATGATCTGGCCGATCTTTTCGGCCGAGGTCTCGATATCCGACATCGCCGATATCGCCTGACCGACGATCCGGCCGCTGTCTTCTGCCGCCGCGCGCGTCGATACCGCGACACGCTCAGCCGAACGCGTATTGGCGGCATTGCCGCGCACCTGTTCGGCGAGCTCGGCGAGCTGCCGCGCCGAGACCGCGAGCGCACGCGACTGTTCGGACGATGTTTCCGCGAGGGATTTCGAGGCATGGGAAATGGCACCGCTTGCCGCCTCCGCCGCCTGGACGCCGCCGGACAGAGCCGAAAACTGCTGCTGAATGTCCTCCAGCGCCGCATTCAAGGCGTCCGCGACCTCGGCATAGGCTTCGGGACAATCCATCGGCAGCCGGGTCGTCAGATCGCGATCGGCAAGACCGTTGGCAAGCTCAGCGAGGAAGGCCGCAGCCTCGGCGCGATCGGCAGTCCGCTGTTCGGCCAGCGCCCGCTGGTGGCCGACCCGCAATTCGTTGAAGCGAAGCGATACGGCAATCTCGACATCGACCATCACGAGCCGCACGACTGATGTCACGAGTTCGCTCAGTTCACGGGCGCGGCGCTTGGCTCCAGGCAGGATGGCACGGCTGCCCATGTCTTCGAGAAGGCCGGAAAGAAGATGCTCCAGCATCACGCCATGACCCGCGACATGCCAGCGCGGGTCGAGACCCATCTTGCTTTCGCTGTCGGACAGAACCTTCACGCGCTCGGCATAAAGACTGTCGAAGCGTGCGTCCGTCAGCACATCCCAATGCGAGGACTGCAGATCCTGAAGGCGTTCGAGCTGGTTTTCACTGGAAAAATTGCGGGAAGCATCCGGAAAGGTCTGGAAGCGGTGGAAAAGATCGCGCAGGCCTGCTTTCAGATGCGTCTCGAGCATCGGCCGGTGGCGGCGCAAGATTTCACATTGCCCGGCATCGAGACCAGCAAAACGCAAGCGGTCGCGAAGGCTGCCAGCCTGCGCCTTACCTGCCTGATCTGACGGCGAATCCTGCGCCAAAATCGTCCCTGCCGAACTGCCGCGCATTCAAGCGCCGGCGAAACCGCTGATGATCCGCGCCAGGCGCAATGAGGAGGCGAGAAAAGGCAGCCGTCGCCGTCGATCAGCTGATCGAGGCACCGAAGCTCGCTCGTTCATCAAAGTCTGTTGCGGACCTGTTTGATGACATGGATACCGGATCGGACCCGGTACGACGGGGCGGCTTCATGCCTGGTGAGAACGAGTCACAATTTTCCCATTCCGACGTTCAAGCTCAATATTTATGGTTAATTCCTTGCCCGAAGGTTAATGACGGAAGAAGGCGCATTCTACGCTATTTCATACTAAATTAGTAATTACTTTCAGATATACTTTATCGACCGGTAAAGACACGGAATCGCAAGTCACGAGCAAGCTTCGTATCTTATTGCTCAAGGGATAGACAGCTTCGATGTCGATACGGAGAGAGCAATGATTGTTCTTGGTTTGACCGCCTCGCTGATGGCCAGCCTGACGCTTGCGGCCTTCATGCTTCTGTGCCGCATAGAGGGGACACGCGGTAAAGCCGCTTCGCGCGTCCTTTAGACGAAGCTGTCATGGGCGTCCCCGATCGAAAATCGGACATATGGCATTCGCGGCCACTATGGCGACCGCTGCTGTCTTACAGAGAGCAGGGAGCTAGCTTTGGTCTCAATAGTTCCGTATTAAGCCTCACGATCAGGCACCGAGACCCATTCCATTAATGCTCGACACGACCCATTCCCGAACGACTGCACAGAAACTCTCTCTGCAGGTGGCCCTCGCAATCATCTTCGGAGTGACGCTCTGGCGCGTCCTCATGTTGCTGGTCAACAAGACCGACCTCTTCGTCGACGAGGCGCAATATTGGTTCTGGGGCCAGAATCTCGATTTCGGCTACTACTCCAAACCGCCGATGATTGCCTGGGTGATCCGCTTCTTCAACGCGATCTCCGGATCGGACTCGACCTTCTGGATCCGCATATCAGCGCCGCTCTTCCATCTCGCCACCGCACTGATGCTGATGCGCACGACGCGGCGGCTGATCGGGAGCGAGGAAGGACGCGAGATTGCACCCTGGGTCGGCGTCATCTTCATCACGCTGCCAGCCGCCTCGCTTTCCGCCGTGCTGGTATCGACCGACACGATCCAGATCCTGTTCGTGACGATCGCCATATGGGCTTTTATCGGCCTGACCAGGCGTTCCTCGGTGCTGGAAGCTGTCATCCTCGGCGCCAGTCTCGGTTTCGCCTTCCTAACGAAATATTCGGTGCTTTTCCTTCTGCCCGGTGTCGGCATTGCCATGCTGACGATGCGTTCGGCGCGCATCGCCTGGCGGGATGTTGTGATTGCCGCCGTCGTCGGCGCCATCGTCGTTTCACCCAATCTCTGGTGGAACTTCACCCATGATGCAGCGACCATAAAGCACACAGAAAATATTGCCCAATGGAGCAAAGACGGTGGCAGCAACAGTCTGCTGAAGCACATACTCAATGGGCTCAGCTTCTTCGGCGCCCAGTTCGGCGTGATCGGCCCGGTCGTCTTCTATGCGCTTTTGTGGGCGACGTGGCGATTGATCCGCGGGCGGAGCGACGATCGGGAAAAGCTGCTGTTCTGGCTATCGGTGCCTGTCGTGGCGCTGATCACGCTGCAGGCCCTCCTCGCTAAGGCCTATGCCAATTGGGCCGTCTCGGCCTATGCCGCCGGCACCATTCTCGCCGTCTGGCTGCTCTATCGCCTGACGAAAAAGGGGCTGAGCACCTCGCTGATCATCGGAGCCGTCGTCGCCTTCGTGATCCCGGTGCTGACGGTCTTTGCCTATGACATCAAGCTGCCGAATGGCGATCTCATCATGAAGCGCTATGTCGGACGCGCCGTCATCAGCCGGGAAATCGCCGACATAGCGACTGACGCGAAGACACCGGTCATCGTCGCCGAGGATCGCGATATCCTCGCCGATCTTTATTATACGTTGAAGGGTAAGCCTTTCCGGATCTATGCCCGCAATTTCGGCGGCTTTCCCAATAATTATTACGAGCAGAACTTCTCTTTGCCGGCCGACGTGACCGGGCCGGTGCTGTATATCGACAACGGCCCGTTCGAATGCCCGGGAAGCCAGGTGGACCTCATCAAGAGCTGGTCGCCGCCCTATGGCGAGATGAAGGGCAAAACGCTTCACGCCTATCGCGTCCCGGCATCCTGCCTGGCACCCAAACCGTCAGCAGCCGCCGGAACGGGAGCAGCGGAAAATTAAGAAACCGAGCCCGGACTGTTGACCGGCTCGCGCAAGTGCATCATGACAGGCCGCGCTAAAGCGCCGTGCGTCACATGTGACCCACAAAGGTCGCTGTAGCGCTTTTAATCTGTTGCATAATTCCTTAAAGCGATGCCGATTTAAGGAATTATGCAGTGGGAAGACGCCAGGCGTCCTGATATCATGACTAAACCGCCGGTGTTCGCGCCGGCAAAGGAACAAAGGCATTTCTGACTGTTGAGCCCACTCGAATTCGGCATTGCCGACAGCGAAGATAAAGACGACAGGACGCACCGCGCAGGCGCGCGCGTGATCGCCTCGCTGTTCGTCGCGTTCTTCGCCTATATCGGACTGGCGCTCGGTGGCGGCATCAATATGGCCGCGCGCGCCGATGCAGATGCTCTTTCTTCCGGCAAGGATAGCCAACCGCTCTACCTGTCCCTGCGGGATCCGGTGCGCGGCATCGTCGTTGCCGACCGCCTGGTAACGCCGAAAGCGACCTGGCACGATATCGGACCGGCGATACTCGCCTCCCTCCCCTCTCTCGGCTATCTGGCCACGCCGTGGCAGCCACGCCATCCCGGCGATGCTGCTCGGCTCGAATCTCTGGCATTTAGCGCCTATTTCGCGCGCGGCCCTCCGGGCGATTTCGCGTAAGCGATCGGCGCCGATGCGCCGCATCTCCGACATGACCTTAAGTCCGCCAGCGGTCAACCGCCGGCATAAGCGTATTTTCAAGGATAATACCCATGCGCACCTCACCATGGCTCGTGGCACTCTATACAGTGATCATCGTCATTGGCTTTCTGATAGCCCTGCCGAACGCGCTGCCGCCGTCGGTTCTCAGCAAGATCCCATCCTGGCTGCCGCATAGCCAGGTGTCCCTCGGCCTCGACCTTCGCGGCGGCTCCTACCTCGTTCTCGAAGTCGACGAGAAGGATCTGACGAACGGCCGGCTGCAATCGCTGCAGCAGGACGCACGCCGCGTGCTGCGCGACAAGAACATCCAGGTCCGTTCGGTCGTCCGCAGCGGCGACCAGATCGTCGTGACGCTCAACGATCCCTCGCAGAGCGGTGACGCGGTGACGCGGTTGCAGACGCTGGCCAACACGATCACGTCGGGCCTCTCGGCCGGCCAGTCCGATCTCACCATCAAGCCGAACGGCGCAACGATCGCCATGTCCTTCTCGCAGGCCGGCATTTCGGCCAACGTCGACTCCGCCGTCCAGCAGAGCCTTGAAGTCATCCGCAAGCGCGTCGACCAGGTGGGCGTTGCCGAGCCGACCATCCAGCGCGTCGGCCCGAACCGCGTTCTCGTCCAGCTTCCGGGTGCGCAGGATCCGTCCCATCTGCGCGAGCTTCTCGGTTCGACCGCGAAGATGTCCTTCCATCTGCTGGCCGACAATGCCGATCCGAACAATCCGCCTCCCGGCGTCACCATCATGAAGGACGAGCAGGGCAACAGCTATCCGGTTCTCGATCGCATCGAACTGTCCGGCGACCGTCTGACGGACGCCCGCGTGAGCTTCGATCCGAACACGCATGAGCCGCTCGTCACCTTCCGCTTCGACAGCGCCGGTGCCAACCGCTTTGCCGAAATCACCCGCGAAAACGTCGGAAAGCCCTTTGCCATCGTCCTCGACAACAAGGTGCTGAGCGCGCCTAATATCCGCGAGCCGATCACCGGCGGTTCGGGCCAGATCTCCGGCAACTTCACCGCCGACAGCGCCACCACGCTTGCAGCCCTGCTGCGTGCCGGTGCTCTGCCGGCCAAGCTCACCGTCATCGAAGAGCGTACCGTCGGCGCCGATCTCGGCAGCGACGCGATCCAGAAGGGCATCTATAGCGGCTTGGTCGGCTTCGTTCTGGTTGCCGCCTTCATCTTCGTGCTCTATGGCACCTGGGGGATTCTGGCGAATGTTGCCCTGCTCATCCACACGGTCCTGACCTTCTCCGCCCTGACGCTTGTCGGCGCCACGCTGACGCTGCCGGGTATTGCCGGTATCGTTCTCGGTATCGGCCTTGCGGTCGATGCCAACGTTCTCATCAACGAGCGCATCCGCGAAGAAACCCGCAAGGGCCGCGGTGCCTTCGCCGCCATCGATAACGGCTTCAAGAAGGCCTATTCGACGATCATCGACGGCAACATGACGGCGCTGATCGCTGCCGCCATCCTGTTCTACTTCGGCTCCGGCCCCGTCCGCGGCTTTGCCGTGACCATGGGTCTCGGCCTCATCATCTCGATGTTCACCTCCGTCGCCTTCGTGCGCGTGGTGATGATCGCCATCACCCGTCGCCGTAAGCTGAAGGTGATCAACATCAGGCCGCTGATCCCCTTCAGCCCCTATGACAAGCACATCCAGTTCATGAAGGCCCGCTTCTTCGGCGTCACCGTCTCGGCGATCCTGTCGCTCGCCTCGGTGGTCCTGTTCATCCATCCGGGCCTCAACTACGGCGTCGATTTCCGCGGCGGCATCCAGATGTCGGTCAAGACCAAGGACGCGGCCGATCTGGCGACGTTCCGCGAGGGCCTGAACACGCTCGGCCTCGGCGAAATAGCACTGCAGTCCTTCGGCGACAATAACAGCCTTCTTGTCCGCGCCCAGCGCCAGGACGGCGGTGAAGAGGCGCAGACCGCCGCAGTGACCAAGCTCAAGGCAGAAATCGTCAAGATCGATCCAAGCGCGACCATCGAAGGCACCGATGTCATCGGTCCGAAGGTCTCGGGCGAGCTTGCCTGGGCCGGCATCCTGTCGGTCGTGATCGCCAGCCTGGCGATGCTGTTCTACATCTGGTATCGCTTCGAATGGCCGTTCGCAGTCGGCGCCATCGTCACGCTGATCCTCGACGTCACCAAGGCGATCGGTTTCTTCGCGATCACCGGACTCGATTTCAACCTGACGGCCATCGCCGCGATCCTGACGCTTGTGGGATATTCGGTGAACGACAAGGTCGTGGTCTATGACCGCATGCGTGAAAACATGCGGCTCTACAAGTCGATGCCGCTGCGCGATATCATCGACAGGTCGATCAACGAGACGCTGGCGCGAAGCCTCTATACCAACGCCACCGCCTTCCTGGCGCTGGTGCCGATGGCGATCTGGGGTGGCAGCGCCGTCTCCAGCTTCGCGATCCCGATGGTGTTCGGCATCCTCGTCGCTGGTGCCTCGTCGGTCTTCATTGCCGCGCCGATCCTGCTTTTCCTCGGCGACTGGCGTCGCCGCCATGCCAAGCCGGTCGCCAACGATGCGAAGCCGGCGGACGACAAGTCCGGCAAGGACAACAAGCAGATCCCCGCGGCAGAATAAGCAGCCAATATCTGAGAACAGGACATGCCCGAGCTTCGGGCATGTCCATCAGCCGGACGAAAGCATCTCAGGCGAAATGCGCGGCGAGCGCCATCCGAAAATCCAAAGCGCCTCAGGAAATGGACGGCATATGCAACGGCAGGCCGAGACGGGGCGCCGTTATCTTTTCTATGACGCCCTTCTCCTGTTCGCTGACGAGCAGGTGCTTGCCGTCGACGGTGAAGGCGATGCCGCTCGGCCGCGTGCCATTGGTGCGGATATGGCCGGACATCATCCCCTCGGTATCGATCAGACAAATTTCGCCAAGGCCGGACATGGCACAATAGAGCGTGCCGCTGCGATCGAAGGCAAGGCCCGATGGCCCGCGCAGTACGTTTACCGCGGGCGACCTCATCGATTGCGCAAACATCTCCTGCCGCCCGCCGACGATCTGCCGATGGATTTTTCCAGTCAGCGTCTCGCTATAGTAAAGCAGCCCATCAGGTCCAAAGGCGATGCCGCTGGCAAGCAGCAGGCCGGCGGCCAGGACGCGGATCACCCGGCCTTCCGAAGGATCGATCTGATAGACGCAGCCATTATAGGCGGCCTTGAAGAAATCCGGATGGATATGCCCTCTTTCCAGCAGGTCGGTGAGGCGGATGCCGGAATCGGTCATGTAGAGCAGGCCGTCAGGCCCGAAGGCGAGCGCGTTCGGATGAAGAAACGGGCCGTCGGCACTCCCCTCTATCACCTGGCGGATCCGCCCTTGCGGCGAGAGCTTGATGAGCGAATTCTCCGGGCCGCCGGCCACCCAGAAGCAGCCGTCACCGTCGATCGCGATTCCGGTCGGGCTGCCGCCGATCCGACACAGTTCCTCACAGGCGCCGCTCGTATCGAAAAGCTTCAGATAACGGCGACTTGGGTCCGTCTCAACAAGCGCGATGCGCCCGTCCGGCAGAGCCACCAGTCCGCCAGGCAGGCGCAGCCCAGTGGCGATCGTTTCGTTCATATTCGGAAACCTTTACTCAACGCACTGCGAAACCCATACTCAAAAGTGCCGCGCCATGATCATACATAAGAACGAACAAAGTTCTTTTCGAGCCGCCTCCACCAAATCCGAATGAAATTCTTGCGCAAACTTCGCACCGACGAGGGAATTTCCTCCAACTTGACAGGTCCGGCCGATTCGGAACATCCATAGAACGCTCAGATATTTTCACATCTGCGATTCGTCGCGGGTCGTGCCGGCTTCCTCGCCCATCCAGGAGAATTGATGACTGCCGCCTATCTGGAAAAATTGAACCCGGAGCAGCGGCTGGCGGTGGAACACGGCACGACAGCGGATACGGGCCACATCGCCGGACCGCTGCTCGTCATCGCCGGCGCCGGCTCCGGCAAGACGAATACGCTTGCCCATCGGGTGGCGCATCTGATCGTCAAGGGCGCCGATCCGCGCCGTATCCTGCTGATGACGTTCTCGCGCCGCGCCGCCGCCGAAATGGGCCGCCGCGTCGAGCGCATCTGCCGCGAGGTGCTGGGGGCCAATGCCGGCATTACCGCCGATGCGCTGGCCTGGAGCGGTACGTTCCACGGCATCGGCGCGCGCCTGCTGCGGGATTATGCCGAGCAGATCGGCATCGATCCGGCCTTCACGATCCACGATCGGGAAGACAGCGCCGACCTCATGAACCTTGCGCGCCATGATCTCGGCTTTTCCAAAACGGAGAACCGTTTCCCGACCAAGGCGACATGCCTTGCGATCTATTCGCGCTCCGTCAATGCGGAAGCGCCGCTCGACGGCGTACTGCGCGACTTCTTTCCATGGTGCGCCATGTGGGAGCAGCAGCTGCGCGATCTCTTCGCCTGTTATGTCGAGGCAAAACAAGCGCAGAACGTGCTCGATTACGACGACCTGCTGCTCTACTGGGCGCATATGCTGCAGGAGCCGCTGATCGCCGAGGATATCGGCAGCCGTTTCGACCATGTGCTCGTCGACGAATATCAGGACACCAACCGGCTGCAGTCCTCCATCCTGCTCGCCCTGAAGCCGGATGGCCGGGGATTGACCGTCGTCGGTGATGACGCGCAGTCGATCTATTCCTTCCGTGCCGCGACCGTGCGCAACATTCTCGACTTTCCGAAAGCCTTCACGCCCTCGGCCGATATCGTGACGCTCGACCGCAATTATCGCTCGACGCAGCCGATCCTGGCCGCCGCCAATGCCGTGATCGATCTCGCTTCGGAGCGCTTCACGAAGAACCTGCGTACCGAGCGGCAGAGCACGGAACGGCCACGGCTGGTGACGGTGCGTGACGAGTCCGATCAGGCGCGCTACATCGCGGACCAGATACTGGAAAATCGCGAGGGCGGCACGCGGCTCAAGCAGCAGGCCGTGCTCTTTCGCACGTCGAGCCATAGCGGCCCGCTGGAAGTGGAACTCACCCGGCGCAACATCCCCTTCGTCAAATTCGGCGGGCTGAAGTTTCTCGACAGCGCCCATGTGAAGGACATGCTGGCGGCGCTGCGCTTTGCCCAGAACCCGCGCGATCGCGTGGCGGGCTTCCGCTTGATGCAGCTCCTGCCCGGCGTCGGCCCTTCGACAGCACAGCGGGTGCTCGACCAGATCGGCGAAGAAGCGAGTCCGATTACGGCGCTCACCGAACTGCCGCCACCGCCGCGCACGGGAGACGACTGGACCGCGTTCGTCGAGACGATGCGAGAAGTTAAAAGCGGCAAGGCCGGCTGGCCGGAGGAAATCGGCCTGGTCCGCCAATGGTATGAGCCGCATCTGGAACGCGCGCATGAGGATGCCGCGACACGCCAGGCGGATCTCGTCCAGCTCGAACAGATTGCCGCGGGCTACGGCTCGCGCGAGCGCTTCCTCACCGAACTGACGCTCGATCCGCCTGACGCGACCAGCGATCAGGCCGGTACGCCACTGCTGGATGAGGACTATCTGATCCTCTCAACCATTCATTCCGCCAAGGGGCAGGAGTGGACGAAGGTCTTCATCCTCAACGCAGTCGACGGCTGCATCCCCGCCGATCTCGCCGTCGGATCATCGGCCGAGATCGAGGAGGAGCGGCGGCTGCTCTATGTTGCGATGACGCGGGCGAAGGACAATCTCGATCTCGTCATTCCGCAGCGTTTCTTCGTGCACGGCCAGCATGCGCAGGGCGACAAGCATGTCTTTGCCTCGCGCACACGCTTCATTCCCGCGACGTTGCTGCAGTTCTTCGAGGTTTGCGGCTGGCCGCAGGCACGCGCCGAAAGCGCCACCGCGATCCGGGCGCGAGAGGTACGCGTCGATGTGGGGGCGCGGATGCGGGGCATGTGGCGGTGAGTTGAGACTCGGTCGCTGGGACGAGGCAATCTGAGGTGCCCCTCACCCTAGCCCTCTCCCCGCAAGCGGAGCGAGGATCGGGGTGAGGGGCAGCCCTGCCCCGTCTGACCATCCGGCAATCCTCACTTCGCCTCGCGAAACATCTCGATGATCGCCGAAAAATCGCGGCCGCCATTGCCGAGCTTTTCGAAGAGGGCATAGAGCTGCGCCGCTTCCGCACCCAGAGGCGTCGATGCGCCGCTCGACAAGGCCGCCTCCTGAGATAGCCGTAGATCCTTGAGCATCAGCGCTGCCGCGAAGCCGGGTTTGTAGTCGTTGTTGGCCGGCGATGTCGGCACGGGTCCGGGGACAGGGCAATAGGTATTGATCGACCAGCATTGACCGGAGGACGTCGAGGCGACATCGAAGAGAGCCTGATGAGAGAGGCCGAGCTTTTCACCGAGCACGAAGGCTTCGCAGACGCCGATCATCGAGATACCGAGGATCATGTTGTTGCAGATCTTCGCGGCCTGACCGGCACCGGCATCGCCGCAGTGGACGATCTTCTTGCCCATCACCTCGAGCAGTGGCTTGGCGGCAGCAAAGCTTTCCGCCGAGCCGCCGGCCATGAAGGTCAGCGTGCCGGCCGCAGCACCGCCCGTGCCGCCGGAAACCGGCGCATCGAGCGAAAGGCAACCGACTTCGCCGGCCATGGCATGCGCCTTGCGGGCGCTATCGACATCGATGGTGGAGCTGTCGATCAGCAGCGTTCCCTTGGGGACTGACCGCAGCACATCGGTCCAGACGGTGAGGACATGCTGGCCTTTCGGCAGCATGGTCACGACCACTTCGGCATCGGCCAAAGCCTCGGTCAGTACGCTGGCGGCCTTCACGCCAGACGCTTCGGCTGCCTTCAGCACATCATGCGAGAGGTCGAACCCGGTCACGGCATGGCCGGCCTTGACGAGATTGGCGGCCATCGGACCTCCCATATTGCCGAGGCCGATGAAAGCGATCCGTGTCATGATGTTTTCCTCCCACGATCGGTTATCTTGCGAAAAGCGGCGGCTGCGCCGGCACGAAGAAGCGGTCGAGGGCATCCGCCGTCACTTCGGCAAGGCTCGCCGGAGACCATCTCGGATTGCGGTCCTTGTCGATGACGGCAGCGCGCACGCCTTCGTAGAAATCGTGATTATACAATATGCCCATGCAAGCGCCGAGTTCACGATTGAGGCATTCGGCAAGATCGGCGCTCGCTCGCCCCGCCCTGAGCAGCCGCAAGGTCAGCTTGAGGCTGGTCGGCGAGCGGCTGGCGATGACACTTGCGGTTTCAGCGGCGAACTCTCCGGGCTCACCAGTCAATGCCGCTAGTATCCCCTCCACCGTATCTGCCGAAAACGCCCGATCGATAACATCCCGATTTGCCGCGAGCCGGCTTTCGCCGGCGTCTACCGCCATCGTCCGGATCAGCGCATGCACGTCTGCTGCAGTGGCCGAGGTAGCCAGTGCCGCAATCGCATCGACCAGCGCCGGCAGTTCCGAGGATGCGACACAATGATCGGCAAAACCGGCATGAATCGCATCGGCGGCGGCGATCGTAAGGCCGGTCAGCCCCATCCAGGTGCCGGCTTCGCCCGGCGCACGCGGCAGCAGCCAGGTGGCGCCGACATCCGGGAAATAGCCGATGCCGGTCTCGGGCATGGCAAGGCGGGTGCGTTCAGTGACGATGCGATGGCTGCCGTGGGCCGAGAGACCGACGCCGCCGCCCATGGTGATGCCATCCATCAGCACGATATAGGGCTTGGCGTAGCGCGATATGGCATGATTAAGCAGAAACTCCTCGCGCCAGAAGGTTTCCGCTCCGTCGGAACCTTCCTTGCCGCTCTGGTGCAGCAGGCGGATATCGCCGCCGGCACAGAAGCCGCGCTCCCCCTCACCCAGGACGATGACGCTTCCGACCAGCGGATCGGCAGCGAAATCCTCCAACGCCGAAGCGATGGCCCGTACCATCGGCAGCGTCAGGCTGTTCAGCGCCTTCGGTCGATTGAGCCTGATGATGCCGGCCGATCCGCGTCGCTCGATGATGACCTCGTCGGTGCTGTCCATGCAAATCTCCTGTCTCCGCTTCCGTCCATCAATAGGCCTTCATCGGTTATCGGCAAGGATCATCTCGGCGGCCTTTTCGGCGATCATGATGGTTGGCGAATTGGTATTGCCCGATGTGATCGACGGCATGATGGAGGCGTCGGCGATGCGCAGCCTTGCCAATGCCCTGAGCCGCAGGCGGGGATCCACGACACTTTGGGCGTCGCTGCCCATGCGGCAAGTGCCGACCGGATGAAAAATCGTCGTGCCGATATCGCCGGCGGCACGTTCCAGATCGGCATCCGTCTCATAGGCCGGACCGGGCTTGAATTCCTCCGGACGAAACCGGGCGAAGGACGGCTGCGCGACGATGCGCCGCGTCAGGCGAATCGAACGAACGGCGATCTCCCGGTCGCGTGCCGCCGAAAGATAATTCGGGCTGATGGCCGGCTGGAGGGCGAAATCGGGGCTGCGAACATGCACGGAGCCGCGGCTTTCGGGCCGGAGGTTGCAGACGCTGGCGGTGATGGCCGGAAAGGGATGGACGGGATCGCCGAACTTGTCGAGCGAGACCGGCTGCACGTGATATTGCAGGTCCGGCGTTTCCTTGTCCGGTCCGGAGCGGGTGAAGATGCCGAGCTGGCTCGGCGCCATCGCCATCGGGCCCGAGCGGCGAACCAGATATTCGAGCCCGATCGCCGCCTTGCCGATCAACTTCGTCGCCTTCTCGTTCAACGTGGGTACGCCGGTCACCTTGTAGGCAAGGCGAAGCTGCAGATGATCCTGCAGGTTCTCGCCGACGGACCGAACCTCGCGCACGACGTCGATGCCGGCCTTGCTCAACACATCGCCATGACCGATGCCCGAGAGCTCGAGAATGTGGGGCGAGCCGATGGAGCCGGCGGATAATACGGTTTCCTTATTCGCATAGGCGCGCTTCGTCACGCCATCATGCTGGAATTCGACGCCGGTTACGGCATCGCCCTCGACGATCAGCCGGCGGACCTGCGCCTTGGTGTAGACGGTGAGAT
The DNA here is from genome assembly GCF_003287875.1 of Martinezella tropici. GTDB lineage: Bacteria > Pseudomonadota > Alphaproteobacteria > Rhizobiales > Rhizobiaceae > Rhizobium > Rhizobium tropici_C. Next base: position 335,359 of record NZ_QMKK01000046.1, on the reverse strand, counting down.
TGCCGCGCTTCATCGCCGGGCGCAGGAAGGCCTTCGTCGTGTTCCAGCGAATGCCGGAGCGCTGGTTGACGTCGAAATAGCCGGAGCCTTCATTGTTGCCGCGATTGAAATCCGCCGTCTCGGGGATGCCGGCCTCCTTGGCCGCGGCCTGGAAGGCATCGAGCACGGCCCAGCGCACGCGGGCCTTCTCGACCCGCCACTCGCCGCCGGCGCCGTGCATCTCATCCTCGCCGCGATAGTGATCCTCTGACCTGATGAAATAGGGCAGCACATCATCCCAGCCCCAGCCGGCGCAGCCGAGTTGACGCCAGAGATCATAGTCGCGCGCCTGGCCGCGCATATAGATCATGCCGTTGATGGAGGAGCAGCCGCCCAGCACCTTGCCGCGCGGGTAGTTCAGCGACCGGCCATTTAGCCCCGCTTCCGGCGCCGTGGTGAAGCACCAGTCGGTGCGGGGGTTGTTGATGCAATAGAGATAGCCGACCGGGATGTGGATCCAGTGGTAGTTATCATTGCCGCCGGCTTCCAGCAGCAGAACGCGGTTGTTGCGATCGGCCGAAAGCCGGTTGGCCAGCACGCATCCGGCACTGCCGGCACCGATGATGATGTAGTCGAAGCGATCCATTGGCATGCCCCCTCCCCTAACCCTCTCCCCGAGGGGAAAGGGGACTATTTCGGCATTTGCCTCGGCCTCGTATCCGGTGATGGTCAAAGACAGTTCCCCCTCTCCCCTTGGGGAGAGGGCTGGGGTGAGGGGGTGCACAATAAGAACGCATAGGTTTGATCATTACCGCCGATACTCAAACCCGAGTTTCCGTCCTAACCGCGAGGCATAGAACTCACCGACAACCCCGCGGCGGAAGAGCAGGACGCAGACCATGAAGACGATGCCGGTGATGATGGTGACGGGGAATTCCGACGTGGCGAGATAGTTTTCCAGCGTCGCCACGAACCCCGCGCCAAAAATCGGGCCGATCAGCGTGCCTATGCCGCCAAGCAAGGTCATGAGAATGACTTCGCCCGACATCTGCCAGGCGACATCCGTCAGCGTCGCGAACTGGAAGACCAGCGCCTTCACCGCACCGGCGAGCCCCGCCAGCGCCGCAGACATGACGAAGGCACCGAGCTTGTAGTGCGCGACGGAATAGCCAAGCGAAATCGCCCGCTGCTCGTTCTCGCGGATCGACTTCAGGATCATGCCAAAAGGCGAATTGATGAAACGCCAGATGATCAGCACGCCGATCAGGAAGATCGCGAGGACGAAATAATACATGTTGAAGGAGTTGTTGAGATCGAGAACGCCGAGGAGGTAGCCGCGCGGCACCGACTGAATGCCATCCTCGCCATGGGTAAATGCCGCCTGCAGGCAGAAGAAATAGAACATGTAGGAGAGCGCCAGCGTAATCATGGCGAAATAGATGCCCTGCCTGCGAATGGCGACGAAACCCATGACGAGGCCGAGCAGCGAGGCACCAGCAACGCCGATTAGGATGCCGAGTTCGGGCGGCACGCCCCATTCCTTCACGGCGTGGGCGGTGAAATAGGCCGCGCCGCCGAAGAAGGTGGCATGGCCGAAGGAGAGCAGACCCGCATAGCCGAGCAGCAGATTGAAGGCGCAGGCAAACAGCGCGAAGCAGAGCACCTTCATGACGAAGATCGGGTAGATGAAGAAGGGTGCCCAGATCAGACCGACAAGGCCGAGGATCAGCAACAGCTTCTGCACGGAAAGCTTCGGACGCTCCTTGGAGCTCAAGCTGATTAATCCAGCCATATCACGCCTCCCGACCGAAGAGGCCTGCAGGCCTCAGAAGCAGCACGATTGCCATGATCACGAAGATGACGATGTTGGAGGCTTCCGGATAGAAAACCTTGGTGAGGCCCTCGGCAATCCCGAGCATATAGCCCGTCACGATCGCTCCCATGATCGAGCCCATGCCGCCGACGACGACCACGGCGAAGACGATGATGATCATGTTCGACCCCATCAGCGGCGAGACCTGATAGATCGGTGCGGCGAGCACCCCGGCAAAGGCGGCAAGCGCGACGCCGAAACCATAGGTCAGCGTCAGAAGCACCGGCACGTTGACGCCGAAAACCTGCACAAGCGTGGAATTCTCGGTCGCGGCGCGCAGATAGGCGCCAAGCTTGGTCTTTTCGATCAGCAGCCATGTGCCGATGCAGACGACCAGCGAGGCGATAACCACCCAGCCGCGATAGACCGGCAGGAACATGAAGCCGATATTGCGCGCGCCCGCCAATTCCGTCGGGACGGCATAGGGTTGGCCGGAGGAACCGTAGAGATAGCGGAAGGTCCCTTCTATGGTCAGCGCCATGCCGAAGGTGAAGAGCAGGCCATAGAGCGGATCGACCCTGTAGAGCCGGCGCAGACAGAACCGCTCGACCAGCGCGCCGAACAGGCCGACGATCAGCGGTGCCAGAACCAGTGCCGGCCAATAGCCGATGCCTGTATAGGCGAGCAGCAGATAGGCGGTGAAGGCGCCGAGCATATAGAGCGCGCCATGGGCGAAATTGATCACTCGCAGCATGCCGAAGATGATCGCAAGGCCAAGGCTCAGCAATGCATAGAAGGAGCCATTGATCAGCCCGATCAGCAATTGACCGAGAAGCGCCTGGGCGGGGATGCCGAATATCGTCGTCATGCTCAGACCCCCAGAACCTTGTGGAGCATATCCATGCGCTCGGAGAGTTCGCCAACCGGGAATTCCGAGACCATCTGGCCGTGATCCATCACATAGAAGCGATCGGCGATGCGGCTGGCGAAGCGGAAATTCTGCTCGACGAGCAAGATGGTCATGCCACGGCCTTTGAGCTTCTGCAGGACTTCGCCGATGCGCTGGACGATGACGGGCGCAAGGCCCTCGGTCGGCTCGTCGAGCAGCAGCATGCGGACGCCGGTGCGCAGGATGCGGGCCATGGCAAGCATCTGCTGTTCGCCGCCGGAGAGCCTTGTGCCGACGCTGTTGCGCCGCTCATGCAGGTTAGGAAACAGCTCGAAGATTTCGTCCAACGTCATGCCGCCTGCCGCCACCACCGGCGGCAGCATCAGGTTTTCATAGACGCTGAGCGTCGAAAAGATGCCGCGCTCTTCCGGCACGAAACCGATACCCTGATGGGCGGTCTTGTGCAGCGGCACCTGCATCATGTCCTTGCCGGCAAAAGTGATCCTGCCCCTGCGGGCGCGAACGATGCCGACGATGGTGCGCAGGGTCGTCGTCTTGCCGACGCCGTTGCGGCCGAGGATGGTGACGGTTTCCCCCTCGCCCACATGCATATCGACGCCATGCAGAATGTGACTTTCACCATACCAGGCATTAAGTCCCTGAACGTCCAGAAGCGACGCCATCGTCAAGCCTCCTCCGTGCCCATATAGGCTTCGCGGACACGCGGGTCCCGGCTGACCGTCGCATAATCGCCCTGGGCCAGGATCTCGCCGCGCTGCAGCACCGTGACATGATGGCAGATATCGGCAACGACCGAGAGATTGTGCTCGACCATGAGCACAGCCCTGTCGCGCGCAACATCGCGGATGATGGCGGAGACGGTGTTCACGTCCTCCAGCCCCATGCCGGCCATCGGTTCGTCGAGCAGCAGCACCTTCGGATCGAGCGCGAGCGTCGTTGCGATCTCCAGCACGCGCTTGCGGCCGTAGGAAAGATCGGCAGCGATGGCATCGCGCTCCTTCGAGAGACCGACGGAGGCGATGAGCTGTTCGGCGCGGGCATTGAGGCTGTCGAGCGCCGACAGCGGCCGCCAGAACTGGTGGGCGAGATTGTTCGGCCGCTGCAAGGCGACCCGCACATTGTCCAGCACCGTCAGATGCGGGAAAACAGCGGAAATCTGGAAGGAGCGCACGAGACCCATGCGTGCGACCTTATCCGGTCTTGTCTTGGTAATATCGGTGCCGAGCAGCGTGATCGTGCCGTGCGTCGGCTGCAGGAATTTGGTGAGCAGGTTGAACACCGTCGTCTTGCCGGCGCCGTTCGGACCGATCAGAGCGTGGACCTGCGCGTGATGTACGTCGAGATCGACATTCTTGACAGCGGTGAAGCCGCCGAAATCGCGGCGCAGTCCCCGGGCGGATAACACCACCCGGGGCTCTTCATGCTGATGTGTCGAGGACATCGCCATCGGCTGTTCCAAGCCCTATTGCTTGACGAGATCGCAGCCGCTCTTGGCCGGATCGATATAGGCTTCCTTGCCGGGGATCGTCGCCAGCACGTTAAAGTAATCCCACGGCTCCTTGCTCTCTTCCGGCTTCTTGACCTGAAGAAGATACATGTCGTGGATCATGCGGCCGTTGGCACCGACCGTGCCGCCGCGGCCAAAGAAATCATCAACTGGCATCTCATGCAGCTGCTTGGCAACAGCCTCGGTATCGTCCGTGCCGGCCTTCTGCACGGCCTTCAGGTATTGCATGACAGCGGAATAGGTGCCGGCATGGATCATGTTCGGCATCTTGCCGGTGCGGGCAAAGAAGCGCTTGCCGAATTCGCGGCTCTTGTCGTCGAGATTCCAGTAATAGCCTTCCGTCAGCGTCAGGCCTTGCGCCGCCTGCAGGCCGAGGCCGTGGACTTCCGCGAGCGTGAAGAGCAGTGCCGCCAGATGCTGGCCACCCTGGGTGATGCCGAATTCGGAGGCCTGCTTGATGGCATTCGAGGTGTCGAGGCCGGCATTGGCAAGGCCGATGACCTTGGCACCCGACGACTGCGCCTGCAGCAGGAAGGACGAGAAGTCATTGGTCGACAGCGGATGGCGGACGGAGCCGAGCACCTTACCGCCGCTTGCCTTGACGAAATCGCTGGTCTGCTGCTCGAGCGAATAGCCGAAGGCATAGTCCGCGGTCAGGAAGAACCAGGTGTCGCCACCCTGCTTGACGAGCGCGCCGCCGGTGCCGACGGCCAGGGCATGCGTGTCATAGGCCCAATGGAAGCCGTAGGGCGAGCATTGCTTGCCGGTGAGATCGGTGGTCGCGGCGCCCGTGACGATATCGATCTTCTTCTTTTCCTTGCCAACCGCCTGCACGGCGAGCGCGACCGAAGAGGTCGTCAGCTCCATGATGGCGTCGACCTTGTCCTGATCATACCACTGACGGGCGATGTTGGAGGCGATATCGGGCTTGTTCTGGTGATCGGCATCGACGATCTCGATCGGCACGCCGAGAACCTTGCCGCCGAAATCCTCGGCAGCCATCTTGGCGGCCGCTACCGACGACTTGCCGCCGAAATCCGCATAGACGCCGGACTGGTCGTTGAGAATGCCGATCTTGACGACACCATCGGACGGACCAGCGGCGAAAGCCGCGGTGCTGGCTGCAAGCAGAAATGCAAGGGACGCAATAAGACTCTTTCGCATATCCTCTCCTCCCAGAGATTTGGCAAAAACGAATCTGTTCAAAATTGGCCAGCCGCTTTCCTCAAAACGGCTTTTCCCGACCGCCAAGATCACGGAATTCGCGCGTTGACGCAAGTCGCGATTGCAATTAATTCCAAACAAGGTCTGTTCATTTTTGAACAGAGGAGGATGCATGAAGCGCACGCCGCACTTTACCTGGGACGATCTGCAGTTCTTCCTCGCCGTTGCGCGAACGGGGCAGCTTTCGACAGCCGCACGACAATTGCGCAGCAGCCACGCCACGGTTTCACGCCGTATCGACCGGCTGGAATTCGCCCTGAAGGTCAAGCTTTTCGAGCGCAATCCGCGCGGCTACATGCTGACCAGTATGGGCCAGCGCTTCGTCGATACGGCCGAACATATGGAGCAGGAGACGGAACGTCTGCGCGCTGATCTTTCCGCGGGATCGGCAGCACAACGCGGTGTCGTACGCATCAGCGCGCCGGAGGGGTTTTCAAACTTCTTCTTCACCGGCGTCCTGCCGGAATTCACTGCGAAGCACCCGAATATTTCGCTGGAGCTGATCACCATCCAGCAGATCATGTCGCTCTCGCGCAAGGAGGCCGATATCGTCGTGGTGCTCGACCCGCCGAAGGCCGGACCCTACTTCACCGAGAAGCTTACCGACTATCATCTGCAGGTCTACGGATCGCGCGATTACCTCGCCCGCCATCCGCCGATCGAAAGCCGTAACGATCTGCCGGACTTCGCCTTCATCGGCTATATCGAGGATATGATCTTCGCGCCGGGCCTGGATTATCTTGACGACGTTCATCCGCGTATCAGGCCGCAATTCCAGAGCTCGAGCATCTTTGCGCAGCTGACGGCGACGAAGAACGGCCAGGGGCTGTGCGTGCTGCCGTTTTTCATCGCCGGCAAGCATCCCGATCTGCAGGTCGTTCTGCCGCATGAGGTGGATCTCAGGCGCCACTACTGGATCACCTGCCACCGCGACCTGCGCCAGTCGCCACGCGTGCGCACTGTCATCGATTTTCTGGCGGAAGCCGTGCGCAAGAATGCGCCGGCCTTTCTGGGGCCTTGGAGAAACACCGAGAGCTGAGATCGCTTCAGGCTATAGCATGCTCGGAGCAGCATAGATCTTGCCGAGCCCGGCGGCATCGAAGCTCGCCCGCTCGGCGAGGCGAAGCTCCCAATCCAGCGACGAACGCACGATCGTTTCCAAGCTGTCGTGTTTTGGAACCCATCCCAATTCGCGGCGAGCGAGCGTCGCGTCCGCGACAATGCTCGCCATATCGCCGGGCCGGCGCGGGGCGATATGGATGCGGAAGGAACGACCGTGGATGCGCATGACCATGTTGAGCACGTCAAGCACGGAGTAACCGTGGCCATAGCCGCAATTGGCGACCAGCGAGCGGCCGCCATCGCGCAGATGGCGCAAGGCCACGAGATGCGCCTCGACGAGATCGCTCACGTGGATGTAGTCGCGCACGCCGGTGCCGTCATGTGTCGCATAATCGGTGCCGTAAATGTCGACTTGGCGGCGGCGGCCAAGAGCCGCCTCGCAGGCGACCTTGATGAGATGAGTGGCACCGTCGGTCGACTGGCCGGCCCTTCCCTCGGGATCGGCGCCGGCGACATTGAAATAACGCAAAGCCACATAGCGGAAATCATAGGCCGCGGCGGCATCGCGCAGCATCAGCTCGGACATCAGCTTGGATTGGCCATAGGGCGATTCCGGCCGCAACGGCACGTCTTCGCTGACCGGCCTGTCCACCGGCTGCTGGCCATAAACAGCGGCGGTGGACGAGAAGACGAAATGGCGGATGCCGGCCCTAACGGCGGCACTCATGAGGATGCGGGTCTTGCCCGTATTGTTTTCGTAATAGGCAAGTGGGTCCTCGATCGATGCCGGGACAACGGCCGAGCCGGCAAAATGAATGATGGCCTCTATATGGTTTTCAGCGAAAATCGTCTGCAGGAGCGCTTCATCGGCGATATCGCCGAGATAGAAGCGAGCGGCCGCCGGAACGGCCCAGCGGAAACCCGTCGACAGGCAATCGAGAACCACCACGTCCTCTCCCGCATCAAGCAATCTCCAGACCATGTGGCTGCCGATATAACCGGCCCCGCCCGTCACCAAAACAGTCATTCTTCGCGTCCCCGCCAAGTCTTACCGACCCCATATGAGGCCGCTCCTCCTGCGAAATTGATTAAAAGCGGGAGGCCCGGCGGGAAAGATTGCGGGGATGGTTAGAGGGGGCTTTCGCGGATCGATTGGATTTTATGGATTGGGTGTGTGACGGCAGGCCTCGCATATATCGGAGAGTGCATACCCCCTCTGTCATTTCGTGACATCTCCCCCACAAGGGGGGAGATTGTTGGGAGGTTGCTGCCCCTCCACCAAAACAATGAAGTTTCAGATTCAGCAGATATGATGTTCATTGGGTGTGAGAAGCTGCCGCGAGTTTCCAATCTCCCCCCTTGTGGGGGAGATGTCGCGAAAGCGACAGAGGGGGGTGCGGACCATCCAAATCCAAAGCCGCGAGCCGTAGCAGCTCAAAGTTCCTACAAACTCAAAATATACCGGCTCAACCGCTCCGCGGCATCCGCCACCTGCACCGGATCGCGCAGGAAGCAGGCGCGCATGAAGAGTTCGCCACCTAGCCCGAAAGCCGTTCCAGGCGCTAGGCCAACACCGGTCTTGTCGACGATGTCGATGGCGGTCTTGCGGCTATCGGTGACACCGTCGATCTTCAGGAAGGAATAGAGTGCGCCATCCGGCTTCAGCGTCTGCACGCGATTGGTGGCGATCAGCGCCTCGCAGAGAATATCACGCGAGCGGGCTGCCTTCTCGATATTGGAGCGGACGAAATCGTCGCCTTCGTTCAGCGCCGCAACCGCGCCCTTCTGCATGAATTGCGCCACACCGGAGGTCGAATATTGCACGAGGTTTTCGATCACCTGTCCGAGTTCGGCCGGCGCGACGATCCAGCCGACGCGCCAGCCGGTCATCGACCAGTTCTTCGAGAAGGAATTGACGAAGAGAATCTTGTCATCGGCTTCCTTGACGTCCAGGAAGCTCGGCGCGCGGCCGCCGGCATAATAGTAAAGCGCATAGATTTCGTCGGCCATGATCCAGAGATCATGCTTGCGCGCCAGGGCGAGAATATCGCGGAGGTCCTGATGAGTTGCGGTCCAGCCTGTAGGGTTGGACGGGGTATTGATGAACAGGCCCTTGGTCTTCGGCGTGATCGCCGCTTCCAATCGATTGAGATCGAGCGACCATTTGCCGTGCTCGAATTGTAAGGGTACGGCGACGGAACGGGCGCCCGCGATCTCCAGCGCTGCGGCAATATTCGGCCAGGCCGGGGAGAGATAGACCATCTCGTCGCCGGGAGAGGTGATCGCCTGCACGGAAAGCTGGATCGCCTGCATACCGGAGCCGACGACATAGAAATTCTCCATCGGCAGCGACGTGCCGAAATGCCGACCGTAGTAATCGGCGAGCGCCTGGCGCAGCTCCGGAATGCCGCGCTGCCAGGTATAGAAGGTTTCGCCGGCATTGAGCGAGGCCATGGCGGCGCGATTGATGAAATCCGGCGTCGGCAGATCGCCCTCGCCGACCCAAAGCGGCAGCAGGCCTTCGCGGCCGCGGGCATAATTGACCACTTCGACGATCCCGCTTTCGGGTGCTGCGAGCGCGCGCGGGCTGAGGCTATCTAGTATCGACATGCAAAGTCTCCGGTTTCCGCCTTCATAAAGCAGAGCGGCGGACAAATCCCATGACTTTGCCTTAGTGACCGATCGATTTTGGTGATGAATAAGCCTCGATCCTTTCGGGACCGAGGCTTCTTATTGAACAGGACGAGCGAAGCCGTCAGCGCTTGGCGAGAAGATCGCGGATTTCCGTCAGCAGCTGGACGTCGGCCGGCGGCGGTGCTGCCTCGGCGACTTTGTCTTCCTTGCGCTCGACCTGGGCACGCAGCGTGTTTACGCCCTTGACCATCAGGAAGATGATCCAGGCGAGGATGAGGAAATTGATGAGGACGGTGATGAAATTGCCGTAGGCGAAAACCGCGCCCTGTGCGCGGGCGGCGGCGAGCGTCGGCGCATTGACCGCCGAGGAGAGGCCGATGAAATAGTTCGAGAAGTCGAAGCCGCCGAAAATCGCGCCAACGATCGGCATGATGATATCGTCAACCAGCGATTTCACGATGCCGCCGAAAGCGCCGCCGATGATCACGCCGACCGCGAGATCCATGACATTGCCGCGGGCGATGAATGCCTTAAATTCATTAAGCATTAAACAGTCCCCTTCGCGTTGCCGTTGAATTCACTGTCGATAATTAGCACCATCTTTTTCCTTAGTTTTCAACAGCAGATTGGCGAAAACTCTTATTCAGGCGCGAATATCCCAAGATAATCCCGTGGGTTAGGCAATTTATCCGCGCATATCACCAGTTACTTGTTCGTCAGTTGCGGGCAACGCTATCGTGGCCGCCACCCACGACACGTGAACAAATCTTTGATGAGTCGCCCGGCGCGCTGGTTGCCATGTTTCAGCTTTTGAGCGTTCCTTCCGGCATCACTTTGGCAACCAGCTTGCGAACATAATCCGGGCCGGGGGCCTGATCGAAGAGAATGCGATATATGACCGGTGAGATGACGTGGTCCATCAGTTCCGTCAGTGTCGGAAACGCCTCGCCCTGCTCCTTGGCACGGGCAATGAAAACAGCAAGCTGCTGCTGCGTATAACCGCTGCACTTCTCGGCATTTGCCACGTCTGAGGCCGAAAGAATGTCGCGCAGCATTTGCCGCCCCACACCGGAGGCCATTTCGTCGGCATATTGCTCGGCCCACGCTTCCAGATCCTCGCGGGGGCTGCCGACCTTCGCTGGCTCGGCTTCCGGCCGCAAACGCGAGGCGGCGACGTCGGCCAGAAGCTCTTGAAGATCGCCCCAGCGGCGATAGATCGTAGAAGGCGTGACGTTGGCGCGTTGCGCGATCATAGGGATGGTGATGTCGGCGCGATCCATCGTCGCCAGCATGTCGCGGACGGATTGATGCACCGCCGCCTGCACTCTGGCACTGCGCCCGCCGGGACGGGGATTTTCTCTGTAGCCCATAAGCCTTTGCCAATCTTTCCCTTTTGCCGATGGCGAATGACCAGGCGCCATTCACTAAGGCAAATTATTTGCTTTTGCGCGTTGAGCATCCTATATGCAGCTAACGCAATCTTTTAGCTTTAAGCTAGGATATAGTCGATGACCGAGCCCAATTCCACCGCCAGTGCACCGATCTCATTGGCCAGGCGTTTGGCGCCGTTCTACTACGCCGCGACGAGCGCATTGTTCTTCGCCGCCTCATCCGTGCCGACGCCTCTCTACCGCCTTTACCAGCAGGCCTTCGCCTTCTCGCCGATCCTGATCACGGTAATCTTCGCCGTCTATGCCTTCGCCCTCCTCGCTTCGCTGCTGATCGTCGGCTCGATTTCCGACCATCTCGGACGTCGGCCGGTGATCTTCGCATCGATCCTCCTCAATATGGTGGCTATGCTGCTGTTTTTAATGGCCAGAGGTCCGGATTGGCTGATTGCCGCCCGCGTCGTGCAGGGCCTGGCTACGGGAGCGGCGGCGAGCTCCATCGGAGCCGCTCTCGTCGATCTCGATCCGGTCAAGGGATCGATCACCAACAGCCTTGCGCCGCTGACGGGCATGGCGATCGGCGCGCTCGGCACCAGCCTCCTGGTTCAGTTTGCACCGGCGCCGACCCTGCTCGTCTATATCGTCACGCTCATCCTTCTTATCCTGCAAGCCGTGCTGCTCTGGCTGGTGCCCGAGACGACGCGTCGGCAGAGCGGGCTGCTTGCCTCGCTGAAGCCGGAAGTCGCCGTTCCCCCACAGGTTCGCCGCACTTTGCTGGCGCTGACGCCGATCAACATCGCCGTCTGGGCGCTTGCCGGCTTCTATCTGTCGCTGGTGCCATCGCTCGTCAGCACGACGACCGGCAGCACGGCGCCGCTGACCGGCGGCTCCGTGGTCGCGGCCTTGACGATCAGCGGTGCGGCGGGCGTGTTCCTGCTGCGCGAGAAATCCACCGCCATGATCATGAAGTTCGGCATACCGAGCATGACGCTCGGCATACTGACCGTTGTCGCCGGCATGCATGCAGCCGAGGTGTCGATCCTCGGCCTTGGGACGTTGATCGCCGGCGCCGGCTTCGGAGCGACCTTTCTCGGCACGGTGAGAAGCATCATGCCGCTGGCAAAGCCCGACGAACGCGCCGGGCTGCTCTCGGCCTTCTATATCCAGAGCTATCTCGCCTTCAGCTTGCCCGCCATTCTGGCCGGCTTCCTGTCGAAGGCGCTTGGATTTGCCGAAGCCGCCGACATCTACGCGGCGGCGATCCTCCTGCTCGTGGGCTGGGGCGTACTGGCGTTGAGGGCGGAGCAAGAGAAATCAGTGAGTATGTCGTAAGCTTTCTCTTACGGTTTGAGCCCAAGTTCGGCAAGACCACTGCCATCCATCGCAAACGGCACCGACGTATGCTCGTGAACGATCTTCCAGATGCCCGCCGCCTTTCTGAGGCCGAGCGTCTGGCGAAACCATAGATCGACCTCGACGCCGTCCGTCTTCCTGCCGGTCATATGCACAAGGCCGGTCCAGAAGGCGACATCCTCGCCGACGACTAACCTGACATCGACGGCATCGCCGCCGATCGGCCCTTCCCAGGTCGAAAACCAGCCCCGCAAGCCTTCCTCGCCCTTACCCTTGTGTACGAGCGGCGCCGCCAGAGTAAAGCTGATGACATCGTCGCTTAAGTGCTCGACGACACCGGCGGCGTCCTTATTGCCAAGCGCAGACATCCAGCCTGCAAGCATTGCGTTGATGGCTTCGGCTTCGTCACGATTGCCGATGATCTCGATCATGTCATTCTCCTCGGTTTGATGGACTCAAGCAGAAGACGAATGAAAAGGGCCGTTCCCGACAGGAACGGCCCATTATTTGCGGTCAGTGACGAGCTGTTGGCTCAAGCCGCCTTCTTGGCGCCATAGGGATCGAAGCGGCCGTAGAAGGTCTCGCCCTTTGTGGCCATATCCTTCAGCAGCGCTGTGGGCTGGAAATGCGGGCCGTAGGCGGTTGCAAGCTTTTCGCAGAGCTCCACGAAAGCCTTCACACCCATGCCGTCGATGTAGGACAGTGCACCGCCCGTGTAGGGCGCGAAGCCGAAGCCGAGGATGGAGCCGACATCGGCCTCGCGCGGATCGGTGACGATGCCTTCCTCGATCGTGCGGGCAGCTTCCAGTGCGATGGTGGCGAGGAAGCGCTGCTTCAACACGTTGACATCGATCTCATCGGCCTTCTTCTGCGGATAGAGATCCTTGAGGCCCGGCCAGAGCGACTTCTTGGCCGGCTTCGGCGGGTAATCGTAGAAGCCCTTGGAGTTCTTCCGGCCCAAACGACCCTCACCTTCGACGAGACCGCTGATCAGCTGCATGTGACGCGGGTCAACCGCCTTCTCGCCGAGATCGGCAACCGTCGCCTTCAGGATCTTGTAGGAGAGGTCGATGGCGACTTCGTCGTTCAGCGCCAGAGGTCCGACGGGCATGCCGGCCATCTTGGCGGCATTTTCGATCATGGCTGCGGGCACACCCTCGATCAGCATGTCATAGGCTTCGTGGATATAGCGGAAGACGCAGCGATTGACGAAGAAGCCGCGGGTGTCGTTGACGACGATCGGCGTCTTCTTGATGGCGGCGACGTAATCGAGCGCGACGGCCAGCGCATGATCGCCGGTTTCCTTGCCGAGGATGACTTCGGTCAGCATCATCTTCTCGACCGGCGAGAAGAAGTGGACGCCGATGAAATCGGCCGGGCGCTTGGAATTCTTCGCAAGGCCCGTGATCGGCAGCGTCGAGGTGTTGGAGGCGAAGACGGCGCCGGCCGGCAGCACGGCTTCGATCGCCTCGATGACGGCCTTCTTGACGTCGCGATCCTCGAATACCGCTTCGATGACAAGATCCGCATCCTTCAGATCCGAATAATCGGCCGACGGCGTGATGCGGGACAGAAGGGCCGCTCCCTCGTCCTGCGTCAGCCTTCCCTTACCGATTGAATCCTTGACCAGCCCCTCGCCGACGCCCTTGCCCTTGGTCGCAGCCTCGATGTCGCGGTCGATCAGCGTGACGGGAATGCCCGCGGCGGCTGTGACATAGGCGATGGACGCGCCCATGAAGCCGGCACCGACGACGCCGACCTTCTTGAGCTCCGTCTTCGGCTGGCCTGCCGGTCGGCGCGCGCCCTTGCCGAGTTCCTGCATGGAGATGAACAGCGAGCGGATCATCGAATAGGCTTCGGTGGTCTGCAGCACATGGGTGAAATAGCGCTGCTCGATCTTGAGGCCGGTATCGAAGGGGACCTGCAGGCCTTCATAGACGCATTTGAGGATCGCGAGCGCTGCCGGATAGTTGCCCGCCGTCTCGCGGCGCAGGATGGCGGGTGCTGCCGGCCAGAGCTGGGCTGCGGCCGGCGTCCAGATGCCGCCGCCGGGCGCCTTGAAGCCCTTTTCGTCCCAAGGGGCGATGGGCTTCAAGCCATCCTTGATCATCTGCTTCGCGGCCGAGATCAGCTGATCCGGCTCGACCACCTGATGCACGAGGTTCATGGCCTTGGCGCGCGCCGCCGTCAGCGACTGGCCCGTCGTCATCATCTGCAGGGCGGATTGCGCATCCGTCAGGCGCGCGACGCGCTGCGTGCCGCCGGCGCCGGGAAAGATGCCGACCTTGACTTCGGGCAGCGCGATCTTGACGCTCTTGGCGCTCGACGCGACGCGGCCGTGGCAGGCGAGCGACAGTTCGAAAGCACCGCCCATGCAGGTGCCGTTGATAGCCGAAACCCAGGGTTTGCCGCAGGTTTCGAGCTTGCGGAACAGGCCGGTCATGCGCCCGACAAGATCGAAGAGCTTCTGCGTGGCAGCGGCCGGGTCCTTCGCCTTTTCCTCCTGGTAGAAGGAAAACATCGACCTGATCATCGAAAGATCGGCGCCGCCGGAGAAGGACGATTTGCCTGAGGTGAAGACCACGCCCTTGACGGCCGCATCGGCAACCGTGGCATCGATGATGGCGTTCAGCTCCTCCAGGATCTCGGCGGTGAAGACGTTCATGGACTTGCCGGGCATGTCCCAAGTAACGAGGGCTATGCCGTCTGCGTCGGTTTCGACGGTGAAATTCGTGTAAGCCATTGGTTTCCCCTCCTCAGACGCGTTCGACGATCGTGGCAGTGCCCATGCCGGCGCCGATGCAGAGTGTCACAAGCGCCGTATTGAGATCGCGGCGTTCCAGCTCATCGAGCACCGTGCCGAGGATCATCGCGCCGGTCGCACCGAGCGGATGGCCCATGGCGATCGCACCGCCATTGACGTTGATCTTGTCATGCGGAATGTCGAACGCCTGCATGTAGCGCAGCACGACGGCGGCGAAGGCTTCGTTGAGCTCGAAGAGATCGATGTCGGCAAGCGTCAAGCCGCTGCGCTTCAGGAGTTTTTCGGTGACATCGACCGGGCCTGTCAGCATCAGCGCCGGGTCGGAGCCAATATTGGCGAAGGCCTTGATACGGCCCCGCGGCTTCAGCCCCATGCTTTCACCGCCCGCCTTGGAGCCGAGCAGAACAGCGGCAGCGCCATCGACGATGCCTGAGGAATTGCCGGCATGGTGGACGTAATTGATGCGCTCGACTTCCGGATGCGCCTGGATGCCAACGGCTTCGAAGCCGCCCATCTCGCCGGGCAGCTGGAAGGACGGATTGAGCGAGGCGAGCGCCTGCATATCAGTGCCGGGACGCATGTGCTCGTCGCGGTCGAGAATGGTCAGGCCGTTAATATCCTTCACCGGAATGACGGAATTCTTGAAGTAGCCTTTCTCCCAGGCATTGGCGGCGCGCTTCTGGCTCTCGACGGCATAGGCATCGACGTCATCGCGCGAGAAGCCGTATTTCGTGGCGATAAGATCGGCCGAGACGCCCTGCGGCATGAAATAGGCCGGAAAGTTGACCGAGGGGTCCATGAACCAAGCGCCGCCGGACATGCCCAAGCCGACGCGCGACATGCTTTCGACACCGCCGGCGATGACGATGTCATCAGCCCCTTGCGCGATCTTGGCCGCACCGAAATTCACGGCATCGAGGCCTGAGGCGCAGAAGCGGGAAATCTGCATGCCGGGCGCCTTGGTGGAATAGCCGGCTTCGAAGGCAGCGCCCCTCGGAATGACGGCGCCGGCTTCCATGACGGGATCGACGCAGCCCATAATGATATCGTCAACCGTTTCGGTATCGAGGCCGTTGCGGTCGCGGATCGCCTCCAGCGTCTTGGCGGCGAGGCGAACGGACGGCACTTCGTGCAACGCCCCATCCTTCTTGCCGCGCCCGCGCGGCGTGCGCACGTGGTCGTAAATGAAAACCTCGGTCATGTCTCATCTCCCTGCAGCAGCTGACGCCGCCTTGCTCAAAAGGCTTCCGCCGCCAGTTCCATCATCGTGTCGGCGCCGGTTTCGATGCGGGCCTTGCGCAGCGCCGTTTCCGGCATGATGCGCTCCATATAGAACCGCGCCGTGACAAGCTTGTTCTTCAGATAATCCTCGCGCGCGCTGTCGCCAGCCGCAAGGCCTGCCTGCGCCGCCTTGGCCATCTTTGCCCACATATAGCCGAGGACGACGAGGCCGAAGAGATGCATGTAATCAGTCGAGCCGGCGCCGGCATTGTCGGGCTTGGCCATGGCGTTCTGCATGAACCACATGGTCGCGGTCTGGACGTCGTTCAAGCCTTTCTTCAGATGCTTGGTGAAGAAAGCCATCTGCTCGTCATTGCGGTTTTCTTCGCAGAAATCGCCGATCTCCTTGAAGAGAGCCATGACGGCGCGGCCGCCGTTCAGCGCCAGCTTGCGGCCGACGAGATCGAGCGCCTGGATGCCGTTCGCGCCCTCATAGATCATGGTGATGCGGGCATCGCGGACATACTGGCTCATGCCATGCTCTTCGATGTAGCCGTGGCCGCCGAAGACCTGCTGCGCCATGACGGCATGGTCGAAGCCCTTGTCGGTCATGACGCCCTTGAGGATCGGCGTTGCGAGGCCAAGGATATCGTCGGCTGCCTGGCGTTCCTTCTCGTCCGGAGAGCGATGGGCGATATCGGATTTCAGCGCCGTCCAGAGCAGGAAGGCGCGGCCGGCCTCGTTGAAGGCGCGGATGGTCATCAGCGAGCGACGGATATCGGGATGGACGATGATCGGGTCCGCCTTCTTGTCCGGTGCCTTCGGACCGGAGAGCGAGCGGCCCTGTATGCGTTCGCGGGCATAGGCGGCGGCATTCTGATAGGCGATCTCGGCGATGGAGAGACCCTGCAGGCCGACACCGAGACGCGCCTCGTTCATCATCACGAACATGGCGTTGAGGCCCTTGTTCTCGGCGCCGATCAGGAAGCCAGTGGCCTCGTCGTAATTCATGACGCAGGTGGCGTTGCCGTGGATGCCCATCTTATGTTCGATCGCGCCGCAGGAAACCGGGTTGCGCTCGCCGAGCGAACCATCTTCTCTGACGAGGAATTTCGGCACGATGAACAGCGAGATGCCCTTGGTGCCCTCTGGCGCGCCTTCGATGCGGGCGAGGACGAGATGGACGATATTATCCGTCATGTCGTGTTCGCCGGCGGAGATGAAGATCTTCTGGCCTGATATCTTGTAGCTGCCGTCGCCCTGAGGCACTGCCTTGGTGCGCAGCAGGCCGAGATCGGTGCCGCAATGCGGTTCGGTGAGGTTCATGGTGCCGGACCAGGTGCCTTCGACCAATTTCGGCAAGTAGGTCTGCTTCTGCGCATCTGAGCCGTGGACGAGGATCGCAGCGATCGCGCCCTGCGTCAGGCCCGGATACATCATCAGCGACATGTTGGCGGCGGAGGTATATTCGCCGACGGCGCAGTGCAGCACATAGGGCAGCCCCTGCCCGCCGAATTCTTCCGGTACGGCCAGACCCAGCCAGCCGCCCTCGCGATAGGCGCGATAGGCTTCCTTGAAGCCCTTCGGCGTCGAGACCGTGCCATCGTCATGACGCACGCAGCCTTCCTGATCGCCGGAATAGTTGAGCGGGAAAAGCACCTCTTCCGACAACTTGGCCGCCTCGCCGACAATCGCCTCGATCATGTCGGGCGTAGCATCGGCATAGCCCGGAAGATTGTTATAGCGCTCCAGCCCGAGCACATCGTTCAGGACGAAGAGCGTATCGTTCACCGGGGCCTTGTAGACTGGCATTTCTCGAATTCCTCCAATTCGCCGCCGGACTTCAGATTCCAGCCACTGCACTATCCTTACAAAATATTGACGTTTGCGTAAACGTCAAATTTTGGACACGCGTTGAAATTTTGATGAGGATGATCGACGGGAGGACGAACGTCCACGCAATGCGGCCCCTCTCCAGCGCCTGAAAGATCCCGCCTGCTCGCAAGAATATCAGGGCGTGAGACAGCAGAACCGAAATAAAAGGTTAAGACTTCAGGCAAACTTAACGAGTTGTTTACCACGTTTCGTAAATTGTATGAGTTGAGCAGCAGTGCTTCGCGTCTATTCAACTTATCCTTCGATAGGCGCGCCGTTTTGCAGCTCGGTTTGAGGAAAGCCAATACATTTATCCCTTTCCAAATGGCGGGATGCGGGCGGTGCGGCAAAGCCACGACGTCTTCTTTCCGTCAGTATGTTGGCCCCGGGTGGTCCATAGTTCGAAGCGAGCAAAGATATGAGCGGATCGCGATCAAATCCTAACGGCACGGGCGACTGGGCATCGCTGGATGCTCTGAGCCGCACGATCGAAGGACTGGAAGCGCGCATCGAGGGGCTGATGGGCACGGCCGCCTCGCGCGATACGCGCCAGCGTGCCGTCGCCGGCTATGCACCCGCCCCGGAACGTGCCACCGCAGCCGAACGGATGCCGCAGCGCACCGAGCGCGAGCAGTTCGCCAGCCGGTCATATGAACGCCCATTGCGCAACGAAAGCGATCTTCGTGCCGATCCGCTCGCCGAAATCCGTCAGCGTCAGCGCGCGCTCGAAGCAAGCCGCGAGCGGCAGGTTCGCCGCGAAGATACGGCGCATGCCGAGCCGCAGCCGGCCCGGCGGCCGCTCGATGCTTATGCTCAACGCCAGCCGATGCGCCCTTCCGCTGAAAACTCGGTCGACATCGCGCAGGCGCTCGTCAATCTTCGTCAGGATCTGAAGCGCGACATCGCCGACAGCGTGAGCCGCGAGATCAACGCTTTGCGGGCCGAAATCCGCGATATCCGCGAGAATGCCGAGGACAAGCATTTCGTCGCCGATGTCCGCGAGGACATGGCTCGGCTCGCCAACAGCATCAATCAGCTCGCCGGCCAGCCGGAGACGGCCGGCCTGAAAGCCGAATTCGATGAGCTGCGCTCGCTGATGGACGGCCTTGCCCGCGAAGAATCGCTGCATCACGTCGAACGCCAGATCAAGGCGATCGATACGACGGGGCTGCAGGACGAGCTTGTTTCACTTGCCTATCGCCTTGACGACATCAAGCAGCATCTCGGCGGCATGAACCACAGCCCGGCCGTGCAGGCGCTGGAAAACAAGCTGTTGACGATCGCGACCGCGATGGAAAGCCTCGGCTCCATGATGCAGCCACAGGATCAGGCGATGCAGCGGTTGGAAGGCCGCTTGAGCGGCCTTGCCGATCAAATCGACCTGATGGGCCGCGATGCGGCGCGACGCCAGCCTGCGGACGACCTTTCCGGCCGTCTCGAAGCGCTCGCCATGCGCATCGACGAGCTGGGCAGCGCCAAGGCGGTTGCCCGTCTCGAGGAACGGCTGGACCAGCTTTCGCATCTGATGGAGCGTTCGCAGAAGGCCGCACCGCAGCCCGAACTCGTCACCTATCTCGCCGATATCTCCCACAAGATCGATGCGCTGGAACACGGATCCATCGGCAACGTACTGGCCGACCGGCTGGATTATCTCGCTCGCCGCATCGACGAGATCGATTTCCATCCGTCCGCGCCGGCCGCAAGCCTCGACGACAGCATGGCGCGTCGCCTGGAGGGCCGCCTCTCCGACATCGCAGCCCGGCTGGAAGCGAGCACTGCCGCCCCGCCGACGGATACGCAGGCGCTGCGCAGTCTCGAAGAGCAGATCGCCCATCTCTCGACATTGCTGACGAACGAGCCAAGGGCCGTCGCCGATCACATGCCCGCCGACTTCGACCGCCGGATGAACGCGATCGAAGATTATATGGCGACCAATGACGAATATATCATCGAGGCTGCGCGCCATGCGGCGGAAGCCGTCGTCGAGGCCTATTCGCGCGAAGGCATGACGGGCAACGGCGCACAGGCCGCCGATATGTCCGCGCTGGCGGCACTTGCGGAGGACCTTCGCCATCTCGAGGATATCAGCCGCGCCAGCGACGAACGCACGCATCGCACCTTCGAGGCGCTGCACGATACACTGCTGCAGATCGCCGACCGGCTCGACCACATGGAACATCGCAGGCCGGCGCCTCCGATGCCGGCTGCGACATTCGAAAGCGACGTCTTCGCCCACCAAGAAGATGCGCCAGCCATAAAGCCGCCGATGGCCGCGCAGCAGCAGAAGGCCGGGCCGATCATCCGCACGGTCGCATCTGCCGAACCGGCCATCTCCTCCGAAGCCGCCGTTGCACAGGCGATCGACGCCAATACAAAGGCTGAGATCAAGGCTGCCGCCAAGAGCGGAAAGGCCAGCCTCTTCGCCAGCCTCGGCAAGCGCCTCTTCACGCCGGAAAAGGCCGAGCCGATCTTCCCGCCGGACCGCCCCGTGATCGAACAGGCGCCGTCGATCGATCCGGCCGACCTGATGCCCGGCGAAGAAGCCAACGAATTGCTGGAGCCAGGCTCCGGCGCTCCCGACATCAAGAAGATCCTCGAGCGGGTACGCGCCAGCCAGAATGCGTCGCGCAACGGAAATGCGCGTCAACCGACGGAAAACGAACGGGCCGATTATATCGCGGCAGCCCGGCGCGCCGCGCAGGCGGCAGCGATGGAAGTCGACCAGACCCAGCGCTCGGCTCCCGCCCCCAAGAAGGACGCGAAAAAAGGCGGGGCATTCTCGCGCTTCCGCCGGCCGATCCTGCTGGCCGTCGGCGCGGCACTTCTCGCCATCATGGCCTTCCCGCTGGTCAACACGCTGACGCGCGGCCACAAGGCGCCTCCGCCTGCCGAAGTCTCGACGATGATCGCGCCGCCGGCCAATGCCGCCGGCAATAACATCGTGGCGGCCGCGAGCCCGACCGCGAACAATCAGCAGCCCTCGGTCAACCAGGCTGCAGCCCCCGCAGCATCGACCGAGGCTGTGGACACGCAGGCCGCAAGCGGCCCCGCCAATCCGGCAACTGCGCCTGCGAGCGACCACCTGACAGCAGCAGCGCCGCTCGACGGCAACCAGGTCGCAAGCGAGACCCTATCTCCTGGCGGCAGTGCAGCGCCCGCACAACAGACGGCTGCCTTCGTCCAGCCGGACAAGGCGGCCGCAGCTCCCGTCGCCATCCCGGCGGCACCCGAGATCACGGTGCCTGACGGCATCCAGCCGCCATCGCTCGTCGCGGCCGCCAAATCAGCCGATCCCGTGGCGCTCTTCGAAATCGGCGCACGCTATACAGACGGCCGCGGCGTTGCGGCCGATATGAAGCAGGCTGCCAGCTGGTATCAGCTTTCGGCCGACAAGGGTTATGCGCCCGCTCAGTACCGCCTTGCCAGCATGTACGAGAAGGGCAATGGCGTCGATCGCGACCTCGTCAAGGCCAAGCAATACTACGAGCAGGCAGCCAATCAGGGCAACGCTAGCGCCATGCATAATCTTGCCGTTCTCTTTGCTTCGGGCACGGCCGGATCTCAGGATTACGATAGCGCGGCAAGCTGGTTTACCCGCGCCGCCAATCTCGGCGTCTCCGACAGCCAGTTCAACCTCGCCATCCTCTATGCACGCGGCAACGGCCTGAAACAGGACCTGCAGGAATCCTACAAGTGGTTCGCGATCGCCGCAAAGAGCGGCGACAAGGACGCCGCCCAGAAGCGCGATGAAGTCGCCAACGCCATGAAGCCGGCCGACCTCGAAAGCGCTCGCGCCAAGGTCGACCTCTGGAAGGTGCAGCCGGCCGATGCCAAGGCCAACGGCACCGACATTCCCGACGAATGGACGACCGGCAAGGGCGTGAACACGGCCTCCATCGATATGAAGAAGGCCATCCGCAACATCCAGGCCATCCTCAACAAGAACGGCTTTGACGCCGGTGCGCCGGATGGCTCCATGGGCGACAAGACCGTGGCCGCCCTGAAAAGCTTCCAGAAATCTGTGGGGCTGCCGGCGGACGGACGGGTGACCGATCAGGTGGTCAAGGAGCTTCTGGCCCGCAACAAGTAGATTTGCGCCTCTCTTCGAAAAACAGCCAATCGATCATGCCGGCGCAATTGCGCCGGCATTTTGTTTGGGCGGTCGGAACGGCCTCATCTCGCACGCGCCGTCCACCCATGCTCTCGGAACAATGTCACAGAAATGCGGAAAAAGCCGCGTTAGACTGTGGCCGGCCATTCGAAAACTGGAACAACACGGCTTTTCCTAAGGCTCTGGCAAGGATTTCAGATTAGAATCCGCCGTTTAAAAGGGGACTATGGTTCAGGCTCGGCCATCGGCCGCCTGCAGGTGGGAACAACGCGTGACGATCTATCTGCCGATCGCAGAACTGTCGGTGAATATCCTCATTATTCTCGGCATGGGCGCCGCCGTCGGGTTTCTTTCCGGCATGTTCGGCGTCGGCGGCGGCTTCCTCATCACGCCTCTCCTGATCTTCTACAACATCCCGCCCGTTGTCGCGGTCGCCACCGGCTCCAACCAGGTCGTCGCCTCCTCGGTATCGGGCGCGCTCACGCATTTCCGC
This sequence comes from Martinezella tropici, assembly GCF_003287875.1. Taxonomy (GTDB): domain Bacteria; phylum Pseudomonadota; class Alphaproteobacteria; order Rhizobiales; family Rhizobiaceae; genus Rhizobium; species Rhizobium tropici_C. The sequence goes on along the minus strand of NZ_QMKK01000046.1, from coordinate 313,025 downwards.
CGCGGTTCGCTCGATCTGAAACTGGGCGCGATCCTGCTTGCCGGCGGTCTGGCGGGCGCGACATTCGGCCTTTGGCTATTCGTCCTGCTGCGCCGGCTCGGTCAGATCGACCTGATCATCTCCCTCATCTACGTGGTGCTGCTCGGCACCGTGGGAACGCTGATGCTATGGGAGAGCGTGCGGGCGATGCGCCGGGCCGCCGGCAAACTGCCGCCGTCGACCGGCAAGCCGCGCCATCACAACTGGGTGCAGCGGCTGCCGTTGAAGCTGCGGTTCAAGAAATCCAAGCTCTATCTCAGCGCCATCCCGGTGATCGGCCTCGGCTTCTTCATCGGCATGCTGACGCCGATGGGCATCGGCGGCGGCTTCATCCTGGTGCCCGCCATGATCTATCTGCTGCGGGTGCCGACCAATGTCGTCGTCGGCACCTCGCTGTTCCAGGTCATCTTCGTGACCGCCTTCACGACAATCGTGCAGGCGGCCACCAATTATTCCGTCGATGTCATCCTGGCCTTCCTGCTGATGGTGGCGGGCGTGATCGGCGCGCAATACGGCGTGCGCGTCGGCCAGAGGCTGCGCGGTGAGCAATTGCGCGCCCTGCTCGGCCTGCTCGTCCTTGCCGTTGGCCTTCGCCTGGCAATCGCCCTGGTGGTCACGCCGGCCGACGTCTATTCGGTCGTCATGGAAAGCGTGAGCCGATGAGAGGTTTCGGGCTGCCAGAGCATTTCCCCGCAATTCCCGCAAAACGACTGCGCACGTTCGCGGGAATTGCCCTGGTCGCCGCACCATTGCTGCTTGCGCCGCTTGCCGGACAGGCGCAGGTGATGCTCGATCAGCCGACCACCTCGACCACGGCGCGAGAGACGATGGAAATCGGCACCTCGACGAGCGAGATTGCCATTACCTCCGACTTCACCGGCGCCGATCTGACGATTTTCGGCGCCTTGTCCAATACCGACCAGCTGCTTCTGGCGATCGGTCAATATGACATCGTCGTCGTGCTGGAGGGTCCGCGCGAAAACGCCACAGTGCGACGGAAGGAACGGGTCTTCGGCATCTGGGTCAATACCCGCTCGATGACGTTCGAGCATGTGCCGGAAGCCTATTCGCTGTCGAGCACGCGCGCCGTCGACAATATCACCACACCGCTCGAACTCAGCGATCGCGGCATTGGCGTCGAGCATATTCCGCTGACGCCGCTCGGTTTCGTCGGCAATGTCGGGGATGTTCCGGAATTCCGCAACGCCTTTCGGCGGCTGCAGAAGACAGGCGGCCTCTATGAAAGCGATCCGGCCGGCGTGCGCTTCGTCAGCTCCTCGCTGTTCAAGGCGACGCTCAGAATTCCCGCCGACGTGCCGAATGGCGTACATACGGTGCGGGCCTATCTCTTCAAGAGCGGCAAGTTCCTGAGCGAGAAATCCTTGCCGCTGCGCGTCATCAAGACAGGCATCGAACAGACCATAACCGATGCCGCGCACCAGCAGCCGATTGCCTATGGCGTCTTCTCCGTATTGCTGGCGCTCGTCACCGGATGGAGTGCGAGCTTCATGTTCCGGAAAAACTGATCAGCCGCTTTTCCGGCGATTGACGACTTCGAGATAGGCTTCCGTCAATCGACCAAGCACCGAGGGCGTGTCCGGCGGCAGCGCCTTGCCGAGATGCTTGGCGCGCAACTCATCCATGAAATCATCCCAAAGCTTCTGACCGCCATCTTCCAGAAGCTCCGCCCGGATCGACAGCTCTTCCGATACCGGAAGATACTTGCGGCCCCAGGCGCCCATATGGGCGAAGAGCGGCACGAGGTCGATCGCCATTTCCGTAAGGCTGTAGACGGCCTTCTGCTTGTGGGTCGGATCATCCTCGCGCGTCAGCAGACCACGCTCGACCAGCCGCTTCAGGCGATCGGCGAGAATATTGGAGGCAATCCCCTCCTGCGACTTCTGCAGCAACTCGCGAAAATGCCGGCGATTGCCGAACATGATGTCCCTGATGACGATAAGGCTCCAGCGGTCGCCGAGAATTTCCAGCGTCAGATTGATCGGGCAGCCGGAACGATGCAGCGCGTCCATAATGATCTCCAAAAAACCACTTGCATTTTGCCATCAGTCTGACTAGCTTGCAACTACTTGCTTTTAGCAACCAGTTTTGATTATGATGCAGTTGTCACATTGGAGGAAATGATGAGAAAGCTTGTTATCTGGAATCTTATGACGCTCGACGGCTATTTCGAAGGAACCAAGCCCTGGGATCTCGATTTTCATATGCTCGCCTGGGGCGACGAGCTGGAGAATTATGCGAAAGATCTCGGCAAGGAAGGCGATCTGCTGATCTTCGGCCGCAAGACCTATGAAGGCATGGCCGCCTATTGGTCGACCGCGACGGAAACGCCCGACATTGCCGCCTATATGAACGGAATCGCCAAGATCGCCGCCTCGCGGACGCTCGACAAGGCGGAGTGGAACAATACCCGCGTCGTCAACGATATTGTCGCTGAAGTGAAAAAGCTGAAGGAAGAACCCGGTAAGACCATGTTCGTCTTCGGCAGCGCCGAGGTAACAGATGCGCTGCTCAAAGCGGGGCTGGTGGATGAGCTTAGGATCTGCCTCGTTCCTGTCGTGCTGGGCTCCGGCAATCCGCATTTCAAACCGGCATCCGAACAGCTGCCGATGAAGCTCATCGACTCCACGCCTCTCAAGACCGGAGCTGTCATCCTGCGTTACGAGCCGTTGAAGTAACTTAGGCTGAGAGATTGCCGAACCGCACCGAGTAAATGCGGTCACGGCCGAGCAGGTGCGCAATCAGGCTCTCCCGCTCGAAGAGGCCGGCCATCGCCTTGTGGCGAAGATCGAGGCCACCGGTCATCACGCCGAAGGCGGGCATCAGCAGACGGGCGCCATCCGTTGCAAAGCACGGACGGCGCACCGATTTCTCGCGGCGCCGAACGGTGGCCGAGGGATGCAGATGGCCGGCAATTTCGCCGGCCTGCAAACCCGCCTTCGGCTCATGGCGGAACGTCAAACCAGCGTAATGCATCTCATCGACCGAGTGCCCCGGCAGATCGACCGTACCGTCCGGATCATGATTGCCGTTGATCCAGATCCATTCGCGGCCGCGGGCCATGTTAACGATCAGGCTGCGAAACGCTTCCGGCAGATGCTGTGAGCCGACCCGATCGTGGAAATTATCACCAAGCGACACCACGAGTTTCGGATCGTAGCGTGCGATGACAGCGGAAAGAACGGTCAGTGTCGCCAGCGTATCGTAAGGTGGCAGCAGCATGCCGCGACGGGCGAAGGCCGCTCCCTTTTCCAGATGCAGATCGGAGACGACGAGAATGCCGGCATCCGGCAGATAAAGCGCACCCATCGGATCGCAGACGGCGGCGACACCTTGAACGACGGTCTCGACGCCCGACGCGCTGGCTGCGCCGTTGCCTTGAGCATTCATATCTCGCGCTAGCGCTAGGCGGTTCATCACTTTTAACAATCTACCTTCGTCGTCTGCCTTGCGGCATCCCTATTCCATCGCCTCGCGGATCAGATCGTCGGCCGCTTCCGCAAGCAGGGAATCGTGAGCCTCGCCCGGCACCGGCACCTTGCCGATTTCCAGCATCACCGGCACGGCGAGCGGTGAAATATGGTCCAGCGCGCGATGGGTGATATGGCCCTTGATTCGCTTCAGCATATCCGCAAGTCGGCCAATATCCAAAAGCCCCGTCGCAGCGTCCTGTCTCGTCGCCTGCAGCAGGATATGGTCGGGCTCGTGACTGCGCAGCACGTCATAGATCAGATCGGCCGAGACGGTCACCTGCCGGCCGGTCTTTTCCTTGCCCGGATGCCGGCGCTCGATCAAACCGGCAATCACGGCGCAATTGCGGAAGGTGCGTTTCAAGAGGAAGGATTCGTCGAGCCAGGCCTCGAGATCGTCGCCGAGCATGTCCTCGTCGAAGAGATCGGAGAGGCTGAGGCGCCTGTTGGCGATCATCAGCCCCATATCTTCCAGACCCCAGATGCCGAGCGAATAATCGGTGGCGACGAAGCCCATCGGCTTGGCGCCCGCTCGCTCGAGCCTTCGGGTCAGCAGCATGCCGAGCGTCTGGTGCGCCAGCCTTCCCTCGAAAGGATAGGCGACCATGTAAGCACGGCTGCCGCGCGGGAAAGTCTCGATCAGAAACTCGTCGCGCTTCGGCAACAGCGACTTTTCGTTCTGAATTTCCAGCCAGTCGCGCACCTGATCCGGCAGACGGTGGCGCCGGTCGGGATCGGCAATCATCGCCCGCACCTGATCGGCGAGGTATGTGGAAAGCGGAAACTTGCCGCCGGCATAGGAGGGAATTTTCGGATCCAGCGAGAAAGCCTGCGAGGCCAGGCATTCGCTCTCGCGGATGCCTTCGAAGCGCAGAACCTTGCCGGAAAACAGGAAAGTATCGCCGGGCGAGAGCTGTTCGACGAAATATTCCTCGACCTTGCCAAGCGGAGCGCCGCCTCTTCCAAGCGAGCCCAGCGCGTTGCGTTTCACCAGGCGGATATTCAGCATCGCCTCTTCGACGATCGTGCCGAGATTCAGCCGGTACTGCTGGGCGACCTGCGGATTGGAGACGCGCCAGCGCCCATCCGCCGTCTTGCGGATGCGGGCATAGCGCTCGTAGGTTCGGAGCGCATAGCCGCCGGTGGCGACGAAATCGACGATGCGCTCGAAGGTCTCCCAGGAAAGCTCGGCATAGGGCGCCGCGCTCTGTACCTCATCGTAAAGCTCCAGCATGTCGAAGGGCTCGGCGCAGGCCATACCGAGCACATGCTGGGCAAGAACGTCGAGCGCACCGGCACCGATCGGCGGCGTATCCTGCGCGCCGGTATAATTGGCATCGAGCGCTCCCTGGCATTCCATGACCTCGAAGCGATTGGCCGGCACGAGGATTGCCTTCGAGGGTTCATCCATGCGGTGGTTGGCGCGGCCGATGCGCTGGGCAAGGCGGCTTGCGCCCTTGGGCGCGCCGACATGGATGACGAGATCGACATCGCCCCAATCTATGCCGAGATCGAGTGTGGAGGTGGCGACGACGGCGCGCAGCCGGTTCTCCGCCATAGCTGCCTCCACCTTGCGGCGCTGGGCGACATCGAGCGAGCCGTGATGCAAGGCGATCGGCAGATTGTCGTCATTGGCCGACCACAGCTCCTGAAACAGCATTTCGGCCTGCGAGCGCGTGTTGACGAAGAGCAGCGTCGTGCGATGCGCCTTCAGCTCGCGATAGATATCGGGGATGGCATATTTGGCGGAGTGGCCAGACCAGGGGATGCGCTCTTCGGTCGCAAGGATCGAGATATCGGGCTTGGCGCCACCCTCGACAATGACGAGGCCGGCGTGGCGCTCTTCCCGCGGCTCTTGCGCCACCAGCCATTTCTGCAGGTCCATGGGATCGGCAACGGTCGCCGAAAGGCCGATGGTTTGCACATGCGGCGCCAGCTTGCGGATGCGGGCAAGGCCGAGGGACAGCATATGACCGCGCTTGGAGGTGACGAGCGAATGCAGCTCATCGAAGATGATGTATTTCAAATCCTTGAAGAAGCGCTCGGCTTCGCGATTGGCGAGCAGCAGCGCGACCTGCTCCGGGGTCGTCAGCAGGATATCCGGTGGATTGAGCTTCTGCCGCTGGCGCTTGCCGCTTGGCGTATCGCCCGTGCGGTTCTCGACCGTGACAGGCAGCCCCATTTCGGAAACGGGCTTCATCAGGTTGCGCTCGATATCGACCGCAAGCGCCTTCAGCGGCGAAATGTAGAGCGTATGAATGCCGGTGAAGGCCGAACCGGGCGGGATCTTGCCGCGCCGGGTGATATCCGTCAGCGACGGCAGGAAGCCGGCGAGCGTCTTGCCGGCGCCGGTGGGCGCAATCAGCAACGTGCTTTCACCCGCTTCGGCGCGGGCCAGCAATTCCAACTGATGCGCACGCGGCTGCCAGCCCTTTTCCGCAAACCAGCGGGTGAAGGGGGCAGGCAGGGCAACAGGGGGCTTCGGCTCGATCTGGTCCACGGGGTTCAATGTAATGAATATGCGGCGGATGAGAAGCCGGGGAGGATGGTGAAGCACAAGGATGGGCCGCACGTTCTTTTACCAAGGCCGCCTTAGGCCCATTGATTTCCCCACACGCCGTCATCCTCGGGCTTGACCCGAGGATCCAGACACAAGCACTTCCGATTGGTGCCTAAATCTCTCAAAGGCAATGATCGATATCCCCTCGTCGGCCACAGCCCATGATTACTAGGCTTGGGCGTAGATCCTCGGGTCAAGCCCGAGGATGACGGTGCCTTTTTGTAGGCAACATTCATAAACACGCATTTCGCGCTCATTCGCCCAGTAACAACTCTGTCGCATTCCCTACTTGACTCCCATCATAATCGTAGATAAAAAATATCCATGATTTGAAAGGCACGAAAATGAAGCTCGGGGACGGCGTCGAACAATCGATCCATTGCGTTGCCATGCTGGCGGGATTGTCCGATGGCGGTGTGCTTTCGGCTGCGGCGCTTGCCGAATTTCATGGCGTTTCGGTCAGCTATCTTCTGAAGCATCTGCAGGCGCTTTCGGGCGCCGGCATTCTCGATACCGTGCCGGGGCCGAAGGGTGGCTATCGGCTGGCGCGCAAGCCGGAGGAGATCACCCTTCTCGATATCGTGCTGGCGGCAGAAGGCCCCGCACCAGCCTTCCGCTGCGCGGAAATCCGCCAGCGCGGCCCGAACCCGCTGGAAGGGCGCTACTTCGCCAAGCCCTGCGGCATCAACGCCGCCATGCTGGCGGCCGAGCGCGTCTATAGGGCCGAGCTGGCCAAAACGAGCATCGCCGACGTGCTGATCGACCTCAGGCAGACGGACACGGATGGCGGCATCGCTGCGAGAGGCTGCGCCTTTCTCGAGCTGCATGAACGCAGGACCAAAAACTGAACCTCAAATTCAAACCCAAGGAGAAGACCCATGCATCCGCGTTTCAACTTCGCCAAAGCCTCTCCCGATTCCTACAAGGCTGTCGTCGCGCTGGAAAACTTCGTCCAGAGCAGCGGCCTCGAGCGCCGCTTCATCCACCTGATCAAGCTCCGCGCCTCGCAGATCAACGGCTGCGCCTATTGCGTCGACATGCACTCGAAGGAAGCCCGCCACGATGGCCTGAGCGAACAGTGGATCAACCTGATGTGCGTCTGGTGGGAATCGCCTGTTTATGACGACAGCGAGCGTGCCCTGCTCCGCTGGGTTGATTCCGTCACCAAGATCGCCCAGACCGGCATTCCGGATGCCGATTTCGAACCGCTGAAGCAGCATTTCAGCGAAGAAGAGATCGTCAAGATCACGGTGGCGATCGGCACGATCAATATCTGGAACCGCCTCGCCGTCGGCTTCCGCTCGCAGCATCCGGTGGATGCGGCAAGCAAGGCTGCTTAAGTCTGGTTTTTCTGAGCGTGCTGTCTGCCTGAATGCTCCCCTTGAACTCCGTCATCCTCGGGCTTGACCCGAGGATCCAGGCACAGGCAGGTCGGCTCAAAAACGCCGGGAGCGAGCGCCGGCGGGAGCGCATTCCCTGATGCGACGCACACCAAACCCCTCTCATGTAGTCAGCAGCTTGTGCTTGGATCCTCGGGTCAAGCCCGAGGATGACGATGTATGGGGTTGGCAGTGGGGCCTAAGAGACGCTGCGCGGTGACTGCCATTTGATAACCCCAAAACGAAAAACGCGGAGCCGAAGCCCCGCGTCATTATTGGTTGTCCCATGCTTGGCAAGCCAAGCATGAAACCTATCAGGCAGCGACCGAGCCGAAGCCAGCCGTCGGAACTTCCGAGATGGTCTTCAGGACCTGCGAAGCGATCTGGTAGGGGTCGCCTTGCGAGTTCGGGCGACGATCTTCGAGGTAGCCCTTGTAGTCGTTCTTGATGAACGAGTGCGGAACGCGGATCGAGGCGCCACGGTCGGCAACGCCGTAGGAGAACTTGTTCCACGGTGCCGTCTCGTGCTTGCCGGTCAGACGCATGTGGTTGTCCGGGCCGTAGACAGCGATGTGGGCTTCGAGGTTCTTGTCGAACTGAGCCATCAGCGCTTCGAAATAGGCCTTGCCGCCGACTTCGCGCATGAACTTGGTCGAGAAGTTGCAATGCATGCCCGAACCGTTCCAGTCGGTATCGCCGAGCGGCTTGCAGTGGAACTCGATGTCGATGCCATACTTTTCGCACAGACGCAGCAGCAGGTAGCGTGCCATCCAGATCTGGTCGGCTGCCTTCTTGGAGCCCTTACCGAAAATCTGGAATTCCCACTGGCCCTTGGCCACTTCGGCGTTGATGCCTTCGTGGTTGATGCCGGCTTCGAGGCAGAGGTCGAGGTGTTCTTCAACGATTTCGCGGGCGACATCGCCGACGTTCTTGTAGCCGACGCCGGTGTAGTAGGGACCCTGCGGAGCCGGGTAGCCGGATTCCGGGAAGCCGAGCGGACGGCCGTCCTTGTAGAAGAAGTATTCCTGCTCGAAACCGAACCATGCGTCTTCATCGTCGAGGATGGTCGCGCGGCTGTTGGACTCGTGCGGTGTGACGCCATCGGGCATCATGACTTCGCACATGACGAGAGCGCCGTTCGTGCGGGCCGGGTCCGGATAGATAGCGACGGGCTTCAGCACGCAGTCAGAGCTGCGGCCTTCGGCCTGCATCGTCGACGAACCATCGAAGCCCCAAAGCGGAAGCTGCTCGAGCGTCGGAAATGCGTCGAATTCCTTGATCTGCGTTTTACCGCGCAGGTTCGGTACCGGGGTGTACCCGTCGAGCCAGATGTACTCGAGCTTATATTTCGTCATTACGCACCTCATAACAGTTAATCAGGCGAAGTAGGAAAAACTTGGCCCGGCGCGCCCGCCGGAAAATTCCTCACTACGAACGGCTGCCAAGAGAGATGCATGTGCCGTGCCAGATCGCATCGACACCCGGCTCGTCAGGCGAGTTTTTTATGATTCAGCCATATTCGGGCAAGATTTCCCGATGCCAAACATCGGATTCTTTTCAAATCACCGCCGTGGCTCCATTCGAGCTGCCAAAATGTCGCAGGCTCGGCCCGCCCCCTAAACGGATTGTAAAATCGGCAGATCAAAGAAACGGCATTCACCGCCTCATCTTCTAATTGCCTATAATTTCATCATTTAGCATTTTTTTTAAGCGGAATGGTGATATTTGCCTTCGGCTTTGCTATATATGAGCTGTCTCTTGAAGCGCGCCCGCTTGAACACCAAAAAGGGAGAGACAACGAATGGCAATCGGTACTCGGCACGAAACCGCAAAGATCTATCAGTTTCCCGTCACGGCACGCCCCACGGCGCTCAGCCAGCGTCCGAAGGTGAACCTCACTCCGGATATCGGCCCGTCTATTGCGACGGCCGCATTCGACAGCTGGTATCACGAAGCCGCGATCGTCGAATCCGACGAGACCCGCAAGCAATAGGCTTCAGCTTTACAGCGCTATATAGCGATCCGAGCGATGATTGATCGCGACGAAGAGGTTGAGCGCGATTGCGCCGATCACCGAGCAGATGACCACAAAGGGCGTGGTCACCGCAAAAGCGACTGCGAGCACGCATAGGTCGATCGCAAGCTGCACCAGCCCTGCCCTGATGCCGAAATGTTCCTGCAGGTAAATCCCCAGAATGCCGACGCCGCCGAGGCTTGCCCGATGGCGATAGAGCGCGAGCAGCCCGAAGCCGAGCAGAATGCCGCCGAGCACCGCCGACCAGAGCGCGTTGATATGCGCGACATCGAAAAGCAGCGGCTGCAGGTTGGTCAGCAGCGAGGTCAGCGCGATGGCGATGAAGGTCTTGACGGTGAAGACCGGGCCGAGCTGCTTCAGAGACAGATAGAAGAACGGCAGATTGACCACAAAGAAGGCCAGGCCGAAATTCACGCCGATCGCGTAATGCAGCAGGAAAGCGATGCCGGCGGTGCTGCCGGTCAGAAGGCCGGCGCTTGAAAGGCAGAACAGCCCGAGCGAGGAAATCAGGCTGCCGGAGATGATGCCCTGAACATCCTCGATCCACGAATGCCGGGTCGCGGACGTATTCCAGATACCAAATGCGCTCTTTGCGTTTGCCATGTGATTTCCCCTGGGTTTCAAGGCTTTTTTGCTGAAATCTCAGGCGACAATCAAGCGAAAATACGTAAGCAATGCTGACCTATTTCAAATTCGCAAGATTCGAAATCATCAGGCCGATTTCCGAGTAATGAACAGAATGCCGTGGACCGGTTTTCCGCCATCCATGCGAATGACGCTGCGGACGAGATCCAGCACCGTAAAGCCGTGAGCGGCCAAAATCTGCCTGACATAGGCTTCCGAATGGGCAAACCGCAGGGAATCGCGCAGCACATAGCCGTCCGGCTGCTCCGCATCCTCGACCGAAAAGGCGAAGACGGCGCCATCGGCCGCGAGCCTGCGGACGATCGCCATCACGCCTTGCAGATTGCCGAGATACATCAGCACATCGGCAGCGGTGATCAGATCGGCGCGGCCGGCTTCAAACTCGGCATCGAAAACGCCTGACAGATCCGGCTCCAGCGACAGATCGGCCTGGCCAAGATGATTGTAGACATGCTTTTCCGCTGCTTTGGCGAGCATGCCGTTCGACAGATCGTAGCCTTCCAGCCGATCGACGCGGGCGCGGATTTCCGGCCCGAGCAGGCCCGTGCCGCAGCCGAGATCGACGGCGAGACGGAAATGTTTCGAGATATCGGCCGTTCCGGCAATCAACGCCGCCAGCTTGCCGGGCACGCTATAGCCGAGCTTCTCGACCAGCGAGGTTTCGAAGCGATCGGCATAGTCATCAAATAATCGTTCGACATAGAGGCTCGGCGGCCGGTCCGGCACATCGGCGCCGCCGAGAACCGCAAGCTTGAGGCGGGCGCCGAAGACGTCGCCCTCATCAAGCACCAGCACTTCGTTCAGCGCCGCGATGGCACCGGATGCATCGCCGGTCTTCTCACGATAGGTCGCGAGCGTGAACCAGCCCGCCGCCCAGCGTGGCACCAGCTCCAGCGCCTGCTCCATCAGCTCGGCGGCACTCGCCGGCTCGCCGCTCTCGGCAAGCATCTTCGCATAGTCGGCACGGCGGTCGGCAATGACATCGCCGGAGGAAAGCTGGCTCGGCAGCATCGGTTTCATCCTGTTAGACGCTCGCCTTTGAACGCGGCCACAAAAAAACTCAAGTCCTATTTCAGGCAGAGGCTTGTTTGAGGCGCGCGCCCGGCAAAAGTGCTTGCGAGTCGCAGGCCCCGGCCCTATCTCAGGCACCACCGACTGCCATCATGGAGACGTCTGCATGTCCGATCAGGTGAACAGATTCCTTGGGGACTCGCCCGGCCGCACGCTGGTGAAGCTCATCATCGTGTCGCTCGTCGTCGGCTTCGTGATGAAGTTCTTCGGCTGGCGACCGCTCGATTTCCTCTATGGCGTCCGCCGCTTCCTGCTCGATCTCTGGCACAGCGGTTTCGCTGCGCTTGGCGAATTCGGCGATTATGTGCTGCTCGGCGCATCCATCGTCATTCCCATCTTCATCATACTTCGTTTGTTCAACTACCGCCGCTGACATGACCTCCCAGACACTGACCTGCACGCGCCGCGATGCGCTGCGCCTCGCCGCTCTTGCGCTCACCGCATCCGTCGCAAGCTGCGCCACGCCGCCAGCCCGCGTTTCCAATATTCCGGCCAGCGACGAAACCGCCTCTGCCTTGCCGCTCGTCAATGCGCTGCGCGCCAAGAATGGCCTGCCGCCGTTGAAGATCGATACCGCCGCCAGCACCGCCGCCGTCTATCAGGCGCGGCGCATGGCCAATGCCGGCAAGATGGAGCACCTGATCGGCATCGGCGACGATTTCGGCAAGCGCGTCAAGGCAAGCGGCGTCAAGCTGCCGGCGGCCGAGAACATTGCCGAGGGCCAGCGCGACGTGAGCGCCGCGGTGACGGCCTGGATCAATTCGCCGAAGCATTTGCACAACATGCTCGGCAAATATGACGGCCTTGGCGTCGCTCTTGCCTATGCTCCCTCTTCCGGTGACAGGCCCTATTGGTCCATGGTGCTGTCCTCGAACTGATGAGGCGTGAGGCGACATGGATATTCAGCAGAGGAGCGTAAGGGTCCTGCCCTTCGACGTAACGCATCGGCTGGTGCTGTCGATCGCTATTCCGATGACGCTGGGCTTCATGACGACGCCCCTGCTCGGTCTCGTCGACACGGCTGTCGTCGGCCATCTCGGAGAGCCGGATGCATTGGCGGGGCTCGCCATCGGCGCCGTGCTGTTCGACCTCCTCTTTGCCAGCTTCAACTTCCTGCGCGCTTCCACGACGGGTCTCACCGCTCAGGCCTATGGGCGCCACGACCGGCACGAGCAGCAGGCTGTCTTCTGGCGTGCCCTGATCTCAGCGCTCGGCTGCGGCATCCTGATCGTCATTCTTTCGCCGCTGCTGCTCTGGCTCGGCATCAAGCTGATGGGGCCGCAAGGCGGCATTGCCGATGCGACGCGCACCTATTTCTCCATCCGCATGCTGTCGGGACCGGCAGCGCTTGCCAATTACGCGCTGCTCGGTTTCGTGCTCGGCCGCGGCCAGGGCCGCGTCGGGCTCTTGCTGCAGACCGTTATCAACGGCGTCAACATCATGCTCGCCATCCTGCTCGGGCTCTATCTGGGCTGGGGTGTGGCGGGTGTGGCCTGGGGTACCCTGATCGGCGAGGCGAGCGGCATGCTGCTCGGGCTTTTCATCGTGCTGCGCAGCTTTGCCGGCGAGGAACGCCCGCCGCGCGCGGAGCTGCTCTCGCGCACAAAGCTCACGCAGCTTTTCGCGCTCAACCGCGATATCCTGATCCGCACCTTCGTGCTGATTGCCGCCTTCACGCTGATGACGCGTATCGGCAACAGCTTCGGCGCCGTCATGCTGGCAGCCAATGCGGTGCTGATGAACTTCTTTCTGCTGTCGGGCTATTATCTCGACGGGCTCGCAAACGCAGCCGAGCAGATCACCGGCCGCTCGATCGGCGCGAACTACCGTCCGGCCTTCGAGCGCGGGCTGAAGCTGACCGGGCTCTGGTCCTTCGGTCTGGCGCTTGCCGCCGCCATCTTCTTCTTCACCGTCGGACCGGCACTGATCCGCCTGCTGACAACTTCCGAAGACGTGCGCCTCGCTGCGGAGACCTATCTGCCCTGGGCAGCGATTACCGGCTTGACCGGCGCGCTCGCCTTCCTGATGGATGGGGTCTTTATCGGCGCCACATGGTCGCGCGAGATGCGCAACAAGATGCTGCTATCGTTCGGCGGCTATCTCATGGCGCTCGCCGTCTTCGTGCCGACGCTTGGCAATCACGGCCTGTGGATGGCCATGAACGCCTTCCTGCTGTTTCGCGGCATCTTCCTGGCCATGGGACTGAAGAAGCGGGCGGATCAGACGTTCCGGTTCGCCCAGTAATCCAGCCTGGCGTCGCGCAGGTCGCGGATCGAGCCGGCGCGCTCGCGATCGAGCAACTTCGTGAGATCCGCCACGATGCGGCCCGGTAACCCCGGGCCTTCATAGACCATGCAGGAATAGAGCTGCACGAGATCGGCGCCCGCCTTGATTTTTTCCAGCGCGGTCTCCGCCGAGGAAACGCCGCCGACGCCGATGATCGGCAGCGCGGCACCCACACGGCGGCGCATCTTGGCGAGTACCACGGTCGATTTTTCGAAGACCGGTTTGCCGGAAAGGCCGCCTGCCTCCTTGGCCTGCCGCTGATCCTTCAATCCGTCGCGCGACAGCGTGGTGTTGGAGACGATCAGGCCATCCAGCGCATGGGACAAGGCTTCGGCGGCGATATCGTCCATACCCTCTTCGGTGAGATCCGGAGCGATCTTGAGGAAGACGGGAATGCGCTTGCCGGCCTTCGCCGCTTCCTCGTCGCGCGCGGCAAGCACGGCCGACAACAGGGCGGACAGGCTTTCGCGCGTCTGCAGGTCGCGGAGACCCGGCGTATTCGGCGAGGAGATATTAGCGGTGAAATAGCGCGCGACGGAATAGAAGCGGCGGATGCCGGCAACATAATCGGCGATACGGTCGGCGCTATCCTTGTTGGCACCGATGTTGACGCCGATGATGCCGTTGCCGCGGATCGCCTTGAGGCGCTGGAAAGCCGCTTCATGGCCCTCATTGTTGAAGCCGAGACGGTTGATGACGCCTTCGTCCTCGACCAGGCGGAAGATGCGCGGACGTGGGTTGCCCGACTGCGCCTTCGGCGTCACGGTGCCGATCTCGGTAAAGCCGAAACCGAGTTTCAGCAATGCCTCCGGCACTTCGGCATTCTTGTCGTAGCCGGCGGCCATGCCGATCGGGTTGGTGAAATCGAGCCCAGCCACGGTCTGACGCAGGCGGGGATCGGCTTTGACGCTACAGGATGGCACCAGCCCCGACTTCAGCGCCGCTATCGACATGCCATGCGCAGTTTCCGGATCGAACAGGAACAGGCCGCGCCGGCCGAGGTCGCGAAAGGCGCCGATCATTCCGCCATCTCCGGAAAGAGGTGAGCGCCATCGTCGCCAATCGGCAGCGGCTTTTCCCAGAGCACGGCCGAAAGCGGCAGCGGCGCGTAGAGATGCGGGAAGAGATCGCCGCCGCGCGAGGGTTCGAACGCCAGCTTGTCGCCGAGCGCGTCGCCGTCCACCGCCACCAGCAGCAAGCCGGTCTGTCCGGCGAAATGGCGCGCGGCCGTCTCTCTTGCTTGCTTCGCGGTGGAGAAATGAATGTAGCCATCGGTCAGATCGATCGCCGCGCCATGAAAAACACCGGTTTGTCTGGCTTGCTGCCAGAGCGCATCCGGCACGATCTTGTAAACCACTGGCATGGCGATCATCATCCCTCTGTAAAGCTGTGCTGATAGGGCTTTGCACGAAAACATCAGCTGATGTCCACGGTTTCCGTGATGGATTTGGGGTTTAACGCAGAAAATCCGGAGGATGACATGACGAAGGAATTGAAAATCGGCCTTGCGGCCATGCTTGTGCCTGCCGCTTTTCTTCTCTCCACACCGGTTCTATCGGCCGAACTGGACGCAACGCGCTTCCAGCTGGAGCGCAGCGGCGATCATTTCATCCGCCTCGACAAGCAGACGGGCGCCATGTCCATTTGCCAGGATCAGGGCGGCAACCTCGTCTGCCGCATGGCCGCCGATGAGCGCGCTGCCTATGACGACGAGCTCGACCGCCTCGCCGATCGCGTGACGAAACTGGAAAAGACCGTCGCCTCGAACAAGGAATCCAGCCTGCCAAGCGATGCCGAAGTCGACCGCACCCTCGGCATCATGCAGAAATTCATGCGCGGTTTCATGGGCATGGCGAAGGAATTCCAGAACGAGCAACCGGACGCCAAGCCGCAGCCGCAAAAGACGTGAGTGGTGAAAAGCCACGCGGCGAAAGCAAGGGAATAAAGGACCGTATTCCTATGCCGGCCTTTACTCGCCCAAATGCCTCGGTTAACCTTTTTTGACGAATTGAGCGCCGGGCCAACCGGTGCGCGGATGCTGAGCGGCGATGCTGTCACACGAGCAGATATGGGGTGCGATCGACCGGCTTGCCGAGCGGCATGCCTTGACGCCCTCCGGCCTCGCTCGCCGTGCCGGCCTGGACGCCACCTCCTTCAACAAATCGAAGCGATTGAGCCAGGACGGGCGCCTGCGCTGGCCATCGACGGAATCGATCGCCAAGATCCTGGATGCGACGGGCGCCAGCCTGGAGCAGTTTCTGAGCTTCATCCGGCCGGGCGAACCGGCTGGCACCATGGCGATGCGCGGAATTTCGCCGGCTGGAAACGCCATTCCCCTGATCGGCTTTGCCCAGGCGGGCGCCGGCGGCTTCTTCGCCGACGGCGGCTTTCCCGCCGGTCAGGCCTGGGACATGGTGGAATTTCCCGTTGCGGCCGGGCAAAGGGCCGGCGTCTATGCGCTCGAGGTCCAGGGCGAAAGCATGTTGCCGCTCTATCGCGACGGGGATATTCTGATCGTCGAGCCGGGCGCTCAGATCCGAAAAAATGACCGTGTCGTTGTGAAGACCCGCGAAGGTGAAGTCATGGCCAAGGTCCTGCTGCGGCAGAGCGCAAAGTCGATAGAACTCTTGTCGCTCAATCCCGAACACCCCAACCGCAGTTTCGATCTCGCGGATGTGGAATGGATCGCCCGAATCATATGGGCTAGCCAATAGGAAAGTTTTCTCGTTATGCGTCGTAAGATCTGGCTTGTTGGCGTGGCAGGCGCTGTCGTCGGTTCCTGGTTGACCCTCGTCGCGGTTCAAATCGGGGAACGCAGCTTTACCCTGCCCGGCCGAGGCGCTAGCGACACGACGGCCGAGAACAAGTCCGCCGCGACCACACCGACAGAGACCGCCAGGGCCGACGCAAAAGCCATCGAAACGACAAAGCAGGACGATGCGGCGTCGGGCAAATCGCAACCAGACAGGCAGCCGGCCGTGCAGGTGGCCAGTTCCACCCACGAGAAGACGATTCCGCCAGTCACGGTCTCAGACAGCGGTCTGGAATTACCGGCGATTGCGGCCGCAGCGTCGCCGGCCCCGGCAACGGACGATGCCGCGAAAACGCCGGCCAGCGACGTTGCGAAGGATATAGCCGCCGCCCGGAAACCGGAACCGGCGAGCGCCACTTCGAACAAGGCCGACGCCGCTTCTACGGAGGCAGCCACAGCCGATCCCACCCCGGACAACCGAATCCCGGCCGACCAGATCGATAGGGAAGCGGCGGCAGCCGCACACCGGACGCTTGCGCTACAGCCGCTGCAGCAAGCCCAGCCCAAGCTCGAGTCGCAACAGACTTCGCTCGATCCGGCATCCAGGCCACTGGGGCAGACGACAACGATCGAGCTTGTCCATCCCTTCGCCGATCAGGCGGGCATATTGACCCTTGGCGGCAGGAGCGTGCAGCTGAGCGGGATCATTCCGACCGACATCGACCGAATGTGCACCGGCCCGAGCGGCGACAGCTGGCCCTGCGGTCAAGCCGCGCGCACGGCATTCCGCATGTATCTGCGCGGCCGCTCCGTCGATTGCGATGTGCCGGACCCCGCCTGGAAGGGCATGGTCAAGGGCGAGTGCCGCTATGTCCGCGTCGATCTGAGCGCCTGGCTCGTCCGGTTCGGCTGGGCCGATCCGGAACCGGGCTCGCCGCTTGCGTCCCTTGTCGACGAGGCCAAGCAGAAGAAGCGCGGCATGTACGGAGACGATCCGCGCAAGAACGGGAAATCGACGCTTGCGCCGCCGCCGGCCAAGGAAGATCCGCTCAATCCGATCTGACGCCTTGCTTCCGCTGCATAATTAATCCGTAAATCGATTCCGATTTAAGGAATTATGCAGTAACTTTTGCCATGAGACCGCGCGACTTTTCAGTCTGCCAAATTCGAAGGACTTCGCCTGTCATGAACAAGCCGCTTTCCGCTCACGAGGCCCTCATCTACGTTATGGTGCTGGCCTCGGCCGTCGACCGCACGATGAACGACCGGGAACTCAGCCGCATTGGCGAGCTCATTCACGCCCTGCCGGTCTTCAAGGGGTTTGACGACGAAAAGCTGATTTCCGTCTCGCGCGATTGCGCCAAGCTGCTTTCCAACAATGAGGGCCTGGATATCGTGCTCGAAACCGTGCGCGACACGCTGCCCGCGCGCCTTTACGATACGGCGTATGCGCTTGCCGTCGAAGTCGCTTCGGCCGACCTGTCGGTCAAGGCCGAGGAATTGCGCCTGCTCAGCCTGCTTCGCGACCGCTTCGGCCTGGATAAGCTGACCTGCGCCGCCATCGAGCGCAGCGCCATCGCCCGCTATCGCAAAGCTTGAAGCATTTTCCTGCCTGATACATTCCGGACGGAAAATCGCCGCGCATTTTTCCTGGACCTGCGCTGATCAGTAAAGACCGTAAGGGAAATAGCGCAGATAGATTTCCTGCAGCCTGCCGTCGCGTGAGAGCATGGCAAGGGCATGGTTGATTGCGGCCGTCAGATCGGCATCCTGCTGGCGCAGCATGATGGTCATGCCCTCTCCGAGGAACTGCTGCGACAGATAGGGACCATCGAACAGAGCGCAGCATTTTTCCGCGGCCGGCGACGAGACCCAGAAGGAGAGCTGCAGACCATCGGCAAAGGCGGCATCGACCTTGCCGTCCTTGACGGCAGTCAGCAGCGCATCCTTATCATCGAACGGCACCGGCTTGATCGCAGGGAA
Organism: Martinezella tropici; assembly: GCF_003287875.1. Lineage (GTDB taxonomy): Bacteria > Pseudomonadota > Alphaproteobacteria > Rhizobiales > Rhizobiaceae > Rhizobium > Rhizobium tropici_C. The sequence goes on along the minus strand of NZ_QMKK01000046.1, from coordinate 294,787 downwards.
GAAGGCGGTCAGCATAGCCTCGTGCACAGTGCCCCTGACGACGCCGACCGAATGGCCGGAAAGCGATGCGGCCGTGGTGCCACTGACCGACGCCTTGAGATTGCGCACGAAGCGGGCCGGCAGTGTCATGAAAGGGCGCGAGAAGGCGAAGCTCTTGCGCAGCTCGGGCGTCACTGCCACGCCCGCAATCACGGCATCGCCCTGCGAAGCCGCAAGGGCACCCTGAAGCTCGCCAAAGGGCAAGGCCTGGATCTGGCACTTGTCTGCTATGTCGAGCTCGTCGCAGATCTTGCGGGCGAGCTCGACATGGAAGCCCGTAAGCTTGCCGTTCTGATCGAGAAAATTGAAGGGCGGAAAATCGGTCGAAGTCAGGAAGCGGAGCCTGACCAGCGAAGACAGATCGGGTTTCGGCAGGCGCTCGCGCGCATCGAACAGGATCGGCAGGTTCGACGGCTTCGTCTCCTGGGCGGAAAGCGGCAGCGCGCAGGATACGGCGATCAATGCCGCATGCGCGATGACCCGGGCCACGGAGATCGGCGACGAAAGGCAAACACGCATGGTCTTGATCCCGCCTCCGGTCGTGGCTGCACATTCCTGATTCACCGATACGATGTAGCAGAGTCATGCCGCAGGGGGAATATCGCGCCTGACGAGGAGTGCGGCAGCGCGTGCGACTACTTTTTCGCGTGGGCGAGCATTTCGACCCTTCCGGATCCGCGGCTGCCGGTCTCTCCGCGCCGCTTCAGCAGTCTCGCCGGAGCTCCGACATAGATGCCGTAGGGCTTCGTCTTTCCCTTGACGACGGCATTGGCGCCGATGACGCATCCCTTGGCGACGTGGGCGCCGCCGAGAATCTTGGCTCCCGCCCCGATCCAGACATCGTCTTCGATGATGATCGGTTTCTTCGTCACGCCCTGAAGGCGGATGGGCTGCGAAACATCATCGAAATTATGATCGAAGGACACGATCATCGCATGCGCGGCAATGCGCACGTCGTTGCCGATGACGATGCCGCCGCGGCCCAGCAAAATGGTGTAATCGTTGAAGGAAACATGGTTGCCGATTTCGATGCTGCCTTCTTGCGCATCGATGACGACACCCTTGCGGAAATGCACCCGATCGCCAATACGAACATCGCCGCGCTTCCATATGATCCTGGTGCCGAGCGGAACTTTCGTACTATGGGCGATCTTGAGCACACCGCTCCGAAAGATCGCCCTCAACCTGTAAAACCATGCAATGCCACGCATTCAGACGCTCCTAACAGGGGCGCCTTCTGCCATATCCGTCTGACGCTCACCTGAAGGGCTAAGGCATAACCATGGCGATGCCGAGGCGGGACCGCAAAAGCTGCCCTTCACTGCATAATTCATACACGCGCGGCAAGGCCGGTGATCAAGGCAATCAGCCCGAAGCAAGCCGCCGCCGCGCAGACGGCGATCCAGCCACCGAAATCCCACGCGGTGCCGGCAAGCGCCGAACCCAGCGCGCCGCCGAGGAAGAAGATGCCGACGAAGAGGCCATTGATGCGCCCTCGTGCCTCCGGCTTCAAAAGGTTGACGGCGCGACGTCCCAGGGTCTGGTCACCGGTCACACCGACATCGAGCATCACCGCGCTCGCGCCCAGAAGGATCAGCAAGGCCACGGAGCTACCGGACCTTATCTCGCCGACCCAGGCGGCCAAGGCAATGGCGGCAAGCACGATCAGATGCGCGACAAGCGTCGCCGTCCGCGTCCAGCCGCGGTCGCCCATGCGGCCAAAGGCGGAGGTAGCAGCCGCACCGCCCGCCCCGACCAACGCGAAGAAAGCGATGCCGGACTGGCCAAGGGAGAATGGCGGCTGTGCCAGGCGAAGGGCAACGGAAGTCCAGAAGAGGCTGAAGCTCGCCATCATCAGGGCCGCGGTGAAGGCACGCAGACGCAGCACGGGCTCTTCCCGCAGCAACTGGAAGAGCGAGCCGATCAGGGCTCCATAGCTGGCGCTGACCAAAGGCCCGCCGTTCGGGCAGACGCAGGGCCAGCACGGCCGCCAGAAGCGCAAGCGTCGCGGCACTCATGGCATAGAAGCTCCTCCAACCCCAGAAATCGGCAATCAGGCTCGCCAGAGGGCGGGATACCAATATGCCGACCATCACGCCGCTCATGACATTGCCGATCACCTGGCCACGATGCTCGGGTGGCGCCATGGCAGCGGCGATTGGCACAAGAATCTGGATGGCCGAACAGGCCGCACCCAGCAGGAAGAGGAAGATCAGAAGGCTCCAACCCGTCGGCGCAAAGGCGGCAGCAACGGCCATGATCAAGGCCGATAAAAGCATGCGCAGCACCAACTGGCGGTTTTCCATCAAATCGGCCAGCGGCACCAGGAAAAACAGGCCGGCGGCATAACCGAGCAGCGACGCCATGGCCACGAGACCCGCACCGCGTTCGGAAAAGCCGAGCGACGGCCCGATGATGCCGACCAGCGTCTGCGGCGCAAAGAGATTGATGATGATGACGCCGGTGGCGACCGCAAACAGCAATGTCGAGGGAGTGGCGACAGCCTCGGATACGTCGTCCGCCGCCTCGCTCATTACACGTTCGGGATTCTGAGACATAGGCTCTCCAATAATTTTTGATAATAAAGATAGCCATGTTTATCCTTATGCCGCATAATGCAGCAATTGAAATGAAATAATAATGATTATGCGAGATCGTCATGAACATTCATGATCTGGAAGCTTTCGTCGCCGTGGTGGAAACGGGCTCGATCATTGCCGCCTCGGCGCGTATCAACCTGACGCAACCGGGCATCACCCGGCGCATCCAGAACCTGGAAGACAGCCTCGGCATCGCGCTGCTCGACCGGCAGTCGAAACCCCTCAAGCCGACTGCGGCGGGACGCGAAGCCTACGAGCATGGACGGCGCGTCCTGCGTTCGCTCGACGATCTCAAGGCCGGCGTTTCTCCGAGCGGAGCGATCGGCGGCGAATTCCGCCTCGGCATCATGCCCTATCTCTCGGAGGCCGCACTCGCGGCCCCGCTCGATCAGCTCCGCAACGTATTTCCGCAACTGACGCTGCGCATCGTCTCGGGCTGGTCGCCGCAACTCATCGAGCAGGTGGCGCATAGCCAGCTGGATGCGGCCACCGTCTGCCTGGCGGAGGGCGTCGACCCGCCTGACAATGTCGTCGGCGATGTGCTCGGGATCCACAGCGTCATCCTCGTCGCCGCGCCATCGCTTGGCGTTCCCAAGGCGCCGCGGCTTGAAGAACTCTCCCGCTTTCCATGGATCATGAACCAGAGCGGCTGCGGCTTCCGCGCCTTCATTCATCACCGCTTCGAAGCCGAGCGGCTGCCCTTCGACGTCGCCGTCGAGGCGATGAGCGCCGATCTCAGAATGTCGCTGGTCGCCCGCGGCCTCGGCATCGGCGTGCTGACACCTGCCGCACTGGCTGACAGCCGATGGCGCGATGCCATCGAGATCGTCGAGGCGCCTGATTTCAACCCGAAAGTCGTCAACTGGATGATACATCGCCCGCCGGCGGGGCGGCTTGCGCGCCCGATCGCGAGCTTCGGCGAAGCGCTGGCGGAGGCGCTGAAAACGAAGAGGCCGTTTTTGACCTGACAATTAAGAAACTGGAGCGGGCGAAGGGAATCGAACCCTCGTATTCAGCTTGGGAAGCTGCTGCTCTACCATTGAGCTACACCCGCCTGACACCCTGAGATGTCCAACAGTTGCCGGCCTCTGTCAAGGCCGGTTGGCAATCGATCAGAGCCGGAAGTGCTTCGAGAGTTTCAGGCCCTGTGCCTGATAGTTCGAGCCGAGGCCGGAGCCGTAGAGGCTGCTTGGTATTTTCTGCCTGTGTTCGTAGATAAGCGAATGACGATCTAACCACTTCGACGGTGCGATCCTTTCCACTAGTCCTTCTGTCTAACTTCTAAATCGTTCTTCCAGTCCAATACAGACCAAGATCGCTTTTCTAAAGAATATTCAAAATAGTAAACTCTTCCCAATGGGGGAGTGCTAACCAGCATTTCAGAGAGCTCATCTTCGCCTTGGCTCGAATAGTGAGTTGCTAGTATGTCAAGTAAAGCCTCAACGATTTCATCATATGTCTCGTGAGATACACCTTCCGGAAAAATGAATTTTATGCGGGCACCGTCGCGAGTAACCGATTGAATCGAAAAAATTAAGGAGCGCCCTTTCGGCCGATTTTCAGGATGAACGCCCAGTATTTTCCTAAGAAGTAAGCTGACACCGGCTTTTAGGATTTGATAGTGATCTTTCCCCGCTTCCTTGAAAAAAGCATCGAAATACGATCGGAGAATGAAAACCGCAATAAGCGTCGGCACAGCCCATTCAAAACTGGCGTATGCATTGATAGGGCGGGTCTCTGTCTTCAGACCTATTCCACTGCTGTCGAGGTGTCGTTTGAAATCGTCCAATAAGTTCGTCGGTACATCCTCTTGATATGACAGTATAACTTGCTCCACGTCGATCATAGGATGTCCTCGGTTAAAGCGGTGGACTAATCGATCAGAGCCGGAAGTGCTTGGAGAGCTTCAGGCCCTGCGCCTGATAGTTCGAGCCGAGGCCGGAGCCGTAGAGGCTGCTCGGCTGTTCCAGCATGTGTTCGTAGATCAGGCGGCCGACGATCTGGCCGTCTTCGAGGATGAAGGGCACTTCGTGGCTGCGCACTTCCAGCACGGCGCGGCTGCCGCGGCCGCCGGCCGGGGCATGGCCGAAGCCGGGATCGAAGAAGCCGGCATAATGGACGCGGAATTCGCCGACCAGCGGATCGAAGGGCGTCATTTCGGCGGCGAAATGCGGGGGAACATGCACCGCCTCGCGCGAGACGAGGATGTAGAATTCATCGGGGTCGAGTATCAGCTCGGTCCGGCCGCGGCTGTAGAGCGGTTCCCAGAAATCGAAAATATCGTGCTGGGCCTTCTTGTCGACATCGACGACGGCCGTGTGGTGCTTGCCGCGATAGCCGATCAGCCCTTCCTTATCACCGGCAAGATCGATCGACAGCGCGATGCCGCCACCGGTGATATTCGGCTTCTTGCTGGCGACCAGCGTCTCGGTTTCGTGCAGCGCCAGCAGTTCCGGCTCGGTGAGCAGGGCCTGGCCGACGCGGAAGCGGATCTGCGACAGGCGCGAGCCGCGGCGAACGACGATCGGGAAGGTGCGCGGGCTGATTTCGAGATAGAGCGGCCCGGAATAGCCGGCCGGGATCTTGTCGAATTCCTGCGCCCGGTCGGTGATGACGCGGGTAAAGATATCGAGACGGCCGGTCGAGCTCTTCGGATTGGCGGAGGCCGACATGTCCTCAGGCAGGTCGAGGCGCTCCATCAGCGGCACGATATAGACGCAGCCGGTTTCCAGCACCGCGCCTTCGGAGAGATCGACAACATGCAGCTTCAGCCGGTCCAGCTTGTCGGCGACCAGATGCGACGGGCCGGGCATGAAGCTGGCGCGGACACGGAAGGCATGCGAACCGAGCCGCAAGTCAAGGCTTGCCGGCTGGATCTGATCGACGTCCAGTTCTCTCTCGCTCGTCAGCCGCCCCGTTTCAAACAACGCCGCGATGGCGCGATCGGCCAAGATTCCAGTATTGCGAGCCATCATGCCTCATCCATAATTTGCCGCAGACAAAACCAAACTCGGGGAATTGACGCAAGCCGTCAACGGCAGTATTGCAACTTATCCCGTGGTGATTTGGCCGGTCGGCTTGCAGCCACGTTAAACAAATGGCTAAAAAGACCGGGGTTGAACCGGTCTGCTTTTGCGACCGGTTTTTTTGTTTTGAAAGTGGTGATGGCATGAGCAAGACTTGGCGCCCCGCAACCCAGCTCGTTCACGGCGGAACGCTCCGTTCGCAATTCGGCGAGACCTCCGAAGCAATCTATCTGACCCAGGGCTTCGTCTACGACACCTCGGAAGCGGCGGAAGCCCGCTTCAAGGGCGAGACGGATGGTTTCATCTATGCCCGCTACGGCAGCCCCACCAACGATATGTTCGAGAAGCGCATGTGCGCTCTGGAAGGCGCCGAAGACGCCCGCGCCACCGCTTCGGGCATGGCCGCCGTCTCCGCCGCCATCCTCTGCCAGCTGAAAGCAGGCGATCATATCGTCGCTGCCCGCGCCCTCTTCGGCTCCTGCCGCTGGGTGGTCGAGACGCTCGCGCCGAAATACGGCATCGAATGCACGCTGGTCGACGGCCGCTTCACCGAGAACTGGGAAAAGGCCATCCGCCCGAACACCAAGCTCTTCTTCCTCGAAAGCCCGACCAATCCGACGCTGGAAGTGGTCGATATTGCCGCCGTCGCCAAGCTTGCCAACCAGATCGGCGCAAAGGTCGTGGTCGACAACGTCTTCGCGACGCCGCTTTTTCAGAAGCCTTTGGAACTCGGCGCCCATATCGTCGTCTATTCCGCCACCAAGCATATCGACGGCCAAGGCCGTTCTCTCGGCGGCGTCATCCTCTCTGACAAGCAGTGGATCGACGAGAACCTGCAGGACTATTTCCGCCATACCGGCCCGGCCATGTCTCCCTTCACCGCCTGGACGCTGCTGAAGGGCATCGAGACGCTGCCGCTGCGCGTTGCGCAGCAGACGGCGAACGCCTCCAAGGTTGCCGACTTTCTGGCCGAGCAGACGAACAAGGTCGCCCGCGTGATCTATCCCGGCCGCAAGGACCATCCGCAAGCCGATATCATCGCCAAGCAGATGAGCGGCGGCTCGACCCTCGTCGCCTTCGAACTGAAGGGCGGCAAGGAAGCAGCCTTCAAACTGCAGAACGCGCTGGAGATCGTGAAGATTTCCAACAATCTCGGCGACTCGAAGAGCCTGATCACCCATCCGGCCACCACGACGCACAAGAACCTCACCGACGAAGCCCGCGCCGAACTCGGCATTTCGCCGGGTACCGTGCGCTTCTCCGCCGGCATCGAGGACAGCGCCGATCTGGTCGAGGATTTCGCTCGCGCGCTCGAGCAGATTTCCGCCTGATTGCAATCGGGCCGCCCAGAGAAAATCTGGGCGGCCCAACCTGCCCTCATCGGGCGATCTCGCAAGACATGGGTCAGCTGGTCAGCTGGCGGCCTTGAATTCGACCAGGCCGTTGTCCAGGAAGACCATCTTGTTGAACAATTTGAGATCCAGCGGGTTCGGCAAGCGAACATCCGAAAGATCGGGCAAGGGTTTCAGCGCCGGATCGTAGGAGCGATCGATCTGCGAGACAAAGACGACGATCACGCCCCTGGCGCGCGCAAACGCCTTCAACATCTGAACCTGGATCATCAACTCCGGTTTTTCCCGCTTCTGATCGAGCAGCTGCAGAAAATCGACGACCGCCAATGTGCCGCGCGGCGCCTCGGCCAGCTTCCCGACGATATAGTCAGCGCTGATGGCATCCGAATTATCGAATTCGAATAGCGATGCCAATTCCGCATGATCGGCACCGATCATCGGAAAACGGTCCAGAACCACTTTCTCGGTGTCTTCCAGCGTGAAAAAGACACCGCGATTGCCAGCCTTCATGGCTTCGATGGCGAGCCGCAAGCTCATCAGGGTCTTGCCGTGACCGCGCCGCGCGCCGATCAGCACCAGATCGCCAGGGCTTAAACGCGAATACAGTTCACTGGCGGACACGGCTGTGTTCGTTTTGCTTGCAAGCAAACTCCAGCCTCCAAAACCTTCGCCGACCGCGATGCGATCGAGCGCGGCATGCAAGGGGATATTCTGCTGACGGGACAGGAGCCTCGCCTTACGCTTCAAATGATAAACAGGGGCAGAAAGCCTCATATAAACCTCCTATTGCGAGCAGTGACCGCAACCCCTCCTTATGCCAGGCGCTCAAACAGTCGGTTTGGATATCGACGGCCCCGCATGAAATATACTTTCCCAAATGGAGGGGGGAGGCATGGGCATTGCCAGAATCACATGATAGCCGAAATTTTTGCGACAGAAAATCGCGGCTCTCTTCGAGCGGAACATAAGACCGGACAAGGAATTATATGATCTGGAGATTTTGATTGCAGGAAGCACAGATATGATGACCGACCTGCAAGTGCACCTGAAATTGCGGCAAGCGTTTTTGCACGTTGGAAACGGGGCTGGCGGCACTAAGGCGGGTAAGATCAAATGGCAAGCAGATCGAGATACTTTTGGGAGCGCTCCGTTAACCTTCATCATTAGCCGTAATAGCTAAATTGCGGCAGGCATTGGCTGTTCACGCAAGTTTTCATCACGCCGTTCCTTGACGGAAGGAATAGGTTATAGGATACCGCTAGATATCCTGCACTTTGCGGGAGCAGTGGAAAGCGGATAAGATGCCGCGAAAAGGAAAATATTGGAACGTTCACCCCGCTTGAAAGAGCGCCGGACGTTTCAGCGCAGTGGCAAGGTATCGAGCATGTATCGCGCCCTCACACGCGACATCGAGGTGGTGGTAGAGCCGTTTTATCTGGAGGAGCAATCCGATCCGGACGACGATCGTTATGTCTGGGGATATCGCATCGTCATCTCCAACCATTCGAAGAAAGCCGTCAAGCTGGTGACGCGCTATTGGCACATTACCGACATGAACGGCATCGTGGACGAGGTAACGGGACCCGGCGTGGTCGGCGAGCAGCCGCACCTGAAGCCCGGCGATACCTATGAATATTCCTCGGGCTGCCCGCTGGACACGCCGTCAGGCATGATGTTCGGCCATTACCAGATGGAAACGGACGACGGGGAGCAATTTCATGTCAAGATCCCCGCCTTCTCCCTCGATACACCAAACCTGCTGCGCACGCTGAACTGAGCCGCTCCACGTGCAGCGTCAAGCTGCTTCTATTTCCGACACTTCGAAACGATAGGTCGTCGAGCAGAACTCGCAGGTCATGGCGATTTCGCCATTGTCCTGGCTTGCCTCGATCTCTTCGGCCGTGAAGCCCTTCAGCACACCCTTCAGCTTATCGCGCGAGCACGAACAGCGATCGAAAACCGCCTTCGGCTCGTAAACGCGCACGCCGCGCTCGTGGAAGAGGCGATAGAGGAGCCGCTCGGTGCCGACCTGCGGATCCGTCAACTCGTCGGCATCGATGGTTTCCACCAGGCTGCGCGCTTCCGCCCAGGCATCGTCCTCGACGTGGTCGCGCATGCCGGTATCGCCATCACCGCCATGCAGGTCCGGCTGGCGCATGCGCTCAGGCGCTTCGGGCAGAAACTGCGCAATCAGGCCGCCGGCGCGCCAACGGTGACGCGGCTTGCCGTCGCTATCGCGATCGAAGAGTTCGGCGGCACCCAGGCGCACGCGTGTCGGGATCTGTTCAGACTGGCGGAAGTAGGTGCCGGCAATCTCCTCCAGCGAGGCGCCATCAAGCGCGACAATGCCCTGATAAGGCTGGCTGAAGCGGCCCTGATCGATGGTGAAGGCGAGCACGCCCTTGCCCAGCAGCTGCTCAGGCTCGGTTCTGCCTTCCGCAACTGCCTTGGCCAGCGCCTCTTCGTCGAAACGCGCGTAGGCCCGAACGTTTTCCGGCGTTGAGAAATCGGCAACCAGAAGGTCGACGGGACCGTCGCCCTTGGTCTGCACGGTGAACTTGCCTTCGAATTTCAGCGACGTGCCGAGCAGGACGGTCAGGACGATGGCTTCGGCGAGCAGCCGCGCGACCGGCGCCGGATAGTCGTGCCGGGCAAGGATCGCGTCCAGCAGCGGACCAAGTTGCACGGCACGGCCGCGCACATCCAGACCTTCCACCTGGAAGGGGACAACGTGATCGTCACCGGCGAAATCGAACTGACCCAGCGAGGCGGCATTTTCTGCCATTAGCTTACTCCTGCAGCATGACGCCGAAAAGTGAGAGCGGTTTTCGGGCGCCGTCATGCTCTATTCTTTGATTCTAGACCGGATTCAGGTCGTAGGTCGCTTCGACCTAGGACCATCCGGCTCTAGGGCCCGCGCCCTTGAGACGCGGCTTGATATCTTCAGATCGCGCCCAGGCACCAAGCAAGAATCGACTTTTGCGCATGAAGGCGGTTTTCCGCCTCATCGAAGACAACGGATTGCGGGCCATCGATCACCTCGTCCGTCACTTCCTCCCCGCGATGGGCGGGCAGGCAATGCATGAACAAAGCGTCTTTGCCGGCCTGTGCCATCAAAGCCTTGTTGACCTGATAGGGCTGGAAGACGTTGTGACCGCGTGCCCGGTGCTCCTGATTCATGGAAACCCAGGTATCGGTTACCACGCAATCGGCGCCGGCGACCGCACGGTCTGCATCATGCGAGAGCATGATTTCGGCGCCCTCGTTGCGGGCCCAGTTCAGATAGTGATCCTTCGGCTCGGAACCAAGGGGTACCGCCATATTCATGCGATAGCCGAAGCGTGCCGCACCTTCGATCAGCGAATGCAGCACGTTGTTGCCGTCGCCCGTCCAGGCGAGCGTCTTGCCCTTGATCGGGCCGCGATGCTCTTCGAAGGTCATGATATCAGCCATGATCTGGCAAGGATGCGTATCGTCGGTCAGCGCATTGATGACCGGAACCGTCGCATGTTCCGCCAACTCCAGCAGGCGCGAATGATCCGTCGTGCGGATCATGATCGCGTCGACATAGCGCGACAGCACCTTCGCCGTATCGCCTATCGTTTCGGCGCGACCAAGCTGCATCTCGGTACCCGAGAGGAACAGCGTTTCGCCGCCGAGCTGGCGCATGCCGACGTCGAAGGAAACACGAGTTCGGGTGGACGGCTTCTCGAAGATCATCGCCAGCATCTTGCCGGCCAGCGGCTTGTCGGCCGTGCCGGCCTTCTGCGCGCTCTTTCGCACGATCGCGTCATCGATGATATTGCGCAGATCGGCAGCCGGAACGGCAGAGAGATCGAGAAAGTGTTTCGGAGAAGCCATGTCCTTACCTGTGCTCCAGAAAAAACAATAACGCCCGCGTGGGGCACGCATAAGCCCTTAAATCGGCATCGATTTATGGAAAGCTTATGCGATTCCTAAATGTTACTGCGTCCTTGCGCGTCGCCTCGACGCGCGGCGCAGTAATCGCCCCAAATGCGGGCGGTAAGCTTAAGCCGATTTTTTGACGCGGGCAGCGCGCGCACGCTCGGCGGCTCGCTCCAGGCGAGCAAGACCTTCGCGTGCTTCTTCGGCTGTAACGACCAGCGGCGGCAGCAGGCGGATGACGTTGTCGCCGGCCGGAACGCCGAGCAGATGCTCGGCACGGATTGCCTGCAGCAGCTCTCCCTGCGGAATGGCCGCCTTGATGCCGAGCATCAGGCCTTCACCGCGAACGTCCTCGATGATATCGGGAAAGCGGTCCTTGAGCGAGGCGAGCCCCTGGCGGAACACCAGGGCCACATCGCGCACATGCTGCAGGAAGCCTTCGGCAAGCACGATATCGAGAACCGCATTGCCGACCGCCATGGCAAGCGGATTGCCGCCATAGGTCGAGCCATGCGTTCCCGCCTTCATGCCTGAGGCGGCTTCCGCCGTCGCAAGGCAGGCGCCGAGCGGGAAACCGCCGCCGATGCCCTTGGCGACAGCCATGATATCCGGCTTGATCCCGGCCCATTCATAGGCGAAGAGCTTGCCCGTGCGGCCGACGCCGCACTGTACTTCGTCGAGGATCAAAAGCAGGCCGTGCTCGTCGCAGATCTCACGCAGTCCGCGCAGGAACTCGTTGGTCGCGGGACGAATGCCGCCCTCGCCCTGAACTGGTTCAATGAGGATTCCAGCCGTCGCATCCGTAATGGCGGCACGCACGGCATCGAGATCGCCGAACGGCACCTGATCGAAACCCGGCGCCTTCGGACCGAAGCCTTCGATATACTTCTCCTGGCCACCGGCGGCGATCGTCGCGATGGTGCGGCCGTGGAAGGCGCCTTCGAAGGTGATGATATGGAACTTTTCGGGATGCCCCTTGGCAAACTGATAGCGCCGCGCCGTCTTGATGGCGCATTCCAGCGCCTCCGCGCCCGAATTGGTGAAGAACACCTTGTCGGCGAATGTCACTTCCGTCAGACGCTTCGACAGCTTTTCCTGGCCCGGTACTTCATACAGGTTGGACAGGTGCCAGACCTTGTCGGCCTGCGCCTTCAATTCGGCGACCAGATGAGGATGGGCGTGACCCAGCGAATTGACCGCCACGCCGGCTGCGAAATCGAGATAGCGCTCGCCGTTTTCGGTAACCAGCCAGACGCCCTCGCCTCGCTCGAACCGCAGCGGAGCGCGCAGGTAGGTGTCGTAAAGCGGCGTGGTCTCGGCCATGGCCATGTCTCCTGATCACAACTTTAAGGACCGATCGCTTCCATTTGATGAAGCGGGCCCGAAAAAATCAAAAATGCCGCCTTGCGGCGGCCTGGGCACTATTGATGTTTTGCACCGCGATGTCAACAAAACTGCCGTTTTAGCAGGTGCGAGAAAGCGCTTACCGGCAAAAGAGACGGCTTCGGTGCCCCTATTGCAGAAATGCCACGCCGGGGCAGCAAGTTGGGGAAAACCTCGAAATCGATTCCTCAAGATTCCCGCGACTCTTGTCACGGAGTCAGCCTCACACTAGGTTAAAAAGCAATTGCTAGACTGCATGCGGCGGAACTAGTCACCACAATTTTAGAGCGTTTCGCGCCTCGTTCCCATGCGAGGCAATGGTGAGGGATTCTGCCATCGGAAACGCGACAGCGGAGACAGGGCATGAATTGGACAGACGAACGCGTCGAGAAGCTGAAAAAGCTATGGTCCGAAGGGTTGAGCGCCAGCCAGATCGCTGCGCAGCTCGGTGGCGTGAGCCGTAATGCCGTTATCGGCAAGGTACATCGCCTGAACCTTCCCGGCCGAGCGAAGGCCGGCGGCACGGCAACCGCGACGCGCACGCCGAAGCGCAGTGCTGCAGCACCCCGCGCCACGAGCTACGGATCGCGCGTTGCAACACGGACGGTCGTCACCCGCCAGCAGGGCGCAACCATGCTGAAGGAAGAGATCGAGGTCGATTCCGTCAACGAAATCCAGTATCGCCCGGCTGCGAACGTCGTCGTTCCGATCTCCCGCCGCCTCGGCCTGACGGAGCTGACGGAGCGCACCTGCAAATGGCCGGTCGGCGATCCGCTGAAGGACGATTTCCACTTCTGCGGCAATGACAGCCCGGATTCGTCGCCCTACTGCACCTATCATCAGCGCATGGCCTACCAGCCAGTGCATGACCGCCGGCGCAACAACGGCTGAAAGTGACAGCAAGACAAAGAGCAACGGGCCCCTCGAGGCCCGTTTTTCTATTTCCGCCGCTCCTGCATAATTCCTTAAACCGGAATCGATTTAAGGGAAAATTATGCAGCATTTCAAGATGTTACAGCGACCTTAACGCGTCTTGAAAGACGCGTGGAGCTGTAATGTTGATACCCGAGCGGCAAGCCGCTCAGGCTTCCATGGAATAGCCCGCGCCGCGAACGGTACGGATGACATCCTGCATATTGGAGAAATTGAGCGCCTTGCGCAGGCGGCCGACATGGACGTCGACCGTGCGTTCGTCGACATAGATATCGTGACCCCAGACGCCGTCGAGCAGCTGCGAGCGCGAGAAGACGCGGCCGGGCGAGGACATCAGGAATTCCAGCAGGCGGAATTCCGTCGGCCCCAGCCGCACTTCGCGGCTCTTGCGGTGAACGCGATGAGTTTCGCGATCGAGCTCGATATCGCCGCAACGCAGCACCGTGGAGAGCACCTCCGGACGGGCACGCCGCAGCATCGCCTTGACGCGGGCCATCAGCTCCGGCGTCGAGAACGGCTTGACGACATAGTCGTCCGCGCCGGTCGAAAGCCCGCGCACGCGCTCGCTTTCCTCGCCGCGGGCCGTCAGCATGATGATCGGCAGGCGCTCCGTCTCCGGCCGCATGCGCAGCCGGCGGCAGAGCTCTATGCCCGATACGCCGGGGAGCATCCAGTCGAGGATCAGGAGATCGGGGATGCGCTCCTGGAGACGCAGCTCAGCCTCATCGCCTCTTAGGATCGTGTCGACCTCGAAGCCTTCGGCCTCAAGATTGTAGCGCAGCAGAACGCTGAGCGCTTCCTCGTCTTCTACAACAGCAACTCTCGGAACCATGCGCTTATGGTCTCCTTTCTTCACTTCCAGATTATTCCGTCACCGCGCCGACGGTATTGGCGGTATCATCCTTCGGACGCTCGCCTTCGGGCTGAGCGCCGGTCGCCATGTAATAGATCGTCTCGGCGATGTTGGTGGCATGGTCGCCGATGCGCTCGATGTTCTTGGCGCAGAAGAGAAGATGCGTGCAGGTGGTGATGTTGCGCGGATCTTCCATCATGTAGGTCAGCATCTCGCGGAAGAGCGAGGTGTACATGGCGTCGATTTCCTCGTCGCGCTCACGGATCGATACGGCCTTGTCGGGCGAACGGGTGGCGTAGACATCCAGAACTTCCTTGAGCTGGCTCAGTGCCAGTTCGGAAAGGTGTTCGATGCCGCGGGCGAGACGGCGCGGAACGCCGGTGCCCTGCACGGCGATGACGCGCTTGGCGGTGTTCTTGCCGAGATCGCCGACGCGCTCCAGATCGGAAGCGATGCGGATCGATCCCATGATTTCACGAAGGTCGGCTGCCATCGGCTGACGGCGGGCGATGGTGACGATCGCCTTGTCGCCGACTTCGCGCTCGGCATGGTCGAGAACGACGTCGTCGGAGATGACCTTCTGCGCAAGGGCAGCATCGCTTTGGACCAATGCGCGTACGCTGTCGCTGACCATCTGCTCGGCCAGGCCGCCCATTTCCGCAATACGGCGCGTCAGGAACTTCAGGTCTTCGTCATAGGCAGAGAGAATGTGTGTGGAGACCATTTTTCTATCCTCAAGGTGAACTGTGTGAAAGGGGCCGCGCGCTTGATATCATCAACCAAAACGGCCCATGATGTAATCCTGCGTGCGGTAATCGTCGGGATTGGTGAACATTTTATCGGTGTCGTTCTCCTCGACCAGATGGCCGAGATGAAACATTGCGGTGCGCTGCGAAACGCGGGCGGCCTGCTGCATGGAATGCGTCACGATGACGATCGTGAAGTTTTCCCGCAGCTCGTGAATGAGATCCTCGACCTTCGCCGTTGCGATCGGATCGAGCGCCGAGCACGGCTCGTCCATCAAGATGACTTCCGGACTGACGGCAACGGCGCGCGCAATGCACAGACGCTGCTGCTGACCGCCCGACAGGCTGGTGCCAGCATCATGAAGCCTGTCCTTGACCTCGCCCCACAGGCCCGCCTTCTGCAGGCTGGTCTCGACGATATGATCGAGATCGGCCTTGGAGCGATGCAGGCCATGGATGCGCGGCCCGTAGGCGACGTTTTCGTAGATCGACTTCGGAAACGGGTTGGGCTTCTGGAAGACCATGCCGACGCGGGCGCGCAATTCCACGACATCGATGCTGTTGTCGTAGACGTCCTGATCGTCGAGCGTGATCTTGCCGGTGACGCGGCACGTGTCGATCGTATCGTTCATGCGGTTGAGGCAGCGCAGGAAGGTGGATTTGCCGCAGCCGGAAGGGCCGATGAGGGCCGTCACCGTATTGGCGCGAATCTTCAGGTTGACGTCGAAGAGCGCGCGCTTGTCCCCGTAGAAGACCGAAACGTCCTGGCCGATCATCTTGTAGGGGATCGTGGTCATCTTCTTGGCCAAGGCTCTTTCGCTTGCCGCTTCGCTCATCATGTTCATTTCTCGGCCCTCCCTTACCAGCGCCGCTCGAAGCGGCGGCGCAGCAGGATGGCGCCGATGTTCATCGCGACGAGGAAGAAAAGCAGGACGATGATGGCGCCGGACGTCCTTTCGACGAAGGCACGCTCGGCTTCGCTCGCCCACATGTAGATCTGCACCGGCAGCGCCGTCGAGGGATCGAGGGGCGATGTCGGATAGTTGGCGACGAAGGCGACCATGCCGATCAAGAGCAGCGGCGCCGTCTCCCCGAGAGCATGAGCAAGCCCGAGTATGGTGCCCGTCAGGATGCCCGGCATGGCGAGCGGCAGGACATGATGGAAGACCACCTGCATGCGCGATGCGCCGAGGCCGAGCGCGGCGCTGCGGATGGACGGCGGCACGCCGCGCAGCGCAGAGCGCGTCGCGATGATGATCATCGGCAGCGTCATCAGGCTCAGCACCAGCCCACCGACGAGTGACGCCGAACGCGGCAGCCCCATCATGTTGATGAAGACCGAGAGGCCCAGCAGGCCGTAGACGATGGAAGGCACGGCTGCGAGGTTGTTGATATTGACCTCGATCAGATCCGTCAGCCGGTTCTTCGGCGCGAACTCTTCCAGATAGATCGAGGCGGCAACACCAACCGGCAAGGCAAGCGCGAGCACGGTCAGCATGAGGTAGAGCGAGCCGATCAGCGCGACGCCGAGGCCGGATGCTTCCGGGCGGCTGGAATTGCCGGCCACAAAGAGACCGGTATTGAACGCCTTATAAAGCACGCCGCTTTCGCTGAGTTGCTTCATCCAGGCAATCTGCCAGTCGGATATCTTGCGATCCTTCTCGTCGACGGTGAGGTCGATCTGGCCCTTGTTGGCGGAATCGATATTGGCGCTGGCAAGGAAGGTGACGTTCTGCGTCGTCCCTATGATCGAGGGATTGGCGACGACCCTGTCGCGCAACGCGATCCTGGCGCTATCCGATACCATCGCCGTCGCCTCTCGGACGAGCGCGCGATTGGTGGAATCGATGCTCAGGGCTTTCACCAGCGCGTCCCGCACCAGCACAAGGTAATTGGCAGCGATCAGCACCTTCGGATCCGTGGCCCGCTTGGCCGTGGGGTCGATCACCTCCTCGGTGAATTCGATCGGCAGAGTGATCGATGTCTGAACAAAGGCGCTGTAGCCGGTGCGCACCACGGTCGCGACCAGGATGGCAAGGAAGACGAGGCCGAAGATAACGGCCGTGACGCCATAGGCGCGGAAGCGGCGCTCGGCGGCATAGCGCCGCTTGATGCCGATATCACGCCGCGCCGGGGCGCCTAGCGTGAGGCCCCGCGGCATATTCGACATTGGGGAGGATACGACGCCGCTCATTCGTATTGCTCCCTATAGCGGCGGACGATGTAGAGAGCGTAGACATTGAGGCACAGCGTCAGGCAGAACAGCGTAATGCCGAGTGCAAAGGCGACGAGCGTCTGCGGCGAGGTGAACTCCAGATCGCCTGTCAGCTGATTGACGATCTTCACGGTCACGGTCGTCATCGGCTCGAAGGGATCGAGCTGCATGCGGGCGGCGACGCCGGCAGCCAGGACCACGATCATCGTTTCGCCGATCGCGCGAGACGCGGTCATCAAGAGGGCGCCGACAATGCCCGGAAGCGCTGCCGGCAGCAGGACGCGCTTGACCGTTTCGGAACGCGTGGCGCCAAGCCCGAGCGAGCCGTCGCGCAGCGACCGCGGCACGGCCATGATGATATCGTCCGACAGCGAGGAGACGTAAGGGATGAGCATGACGCCCATGACGAAGCCTGCCGTTATCACGCTCTGAGCCTCGATGAAGCTTCTGTAATCTCCCGTCAACAGACCATCGATCTCGGCCGAGATGTCCCTGAGGAAGGGACCGACGGTGACAAGGGCGAAGAAGCCGTA
Organism: Martinezella tropici; assembly: GCF_003287875.1. Taxonomy (GTDB): domain Bacteria; phylum Pseudomonadota; class Alphaproteobacteria; order Rhizobiales; family Rhizobiaceae; genus Rhizobium; species Rhizobium tropici_C. Next base: position 277,201 of record NZ_QMKK01000046.1, on the reverse strand, counting down.
GACGATCGTGGGAATGCCGGCCAGAACCTCCAGCATCGGCTTGGCGATGGAGCGGACTCTCGCCGACGCATATTCGGCCATATAGATCGCGGCGAACAGGCCGATGGGTACGGCAAAGAGCATGGCAACGAAGCCGATATAGATCGTTCCCGCCAGCAGCGGTATCAGGCCGAAGGTGCCCGAGGTCTGCGAGCCGGCGCCGGTGAAGCGCGGATCCCAGACGGTTCCGAAAAAGAATTCCCTGGCGGGCACCATGCCGAAGAAGCGCGCCGCTTCCGAAAGCATCGAAACGACAATCCCGCCCGTCGTCAGAACGGCAATGGAGGAGGCAACGATCAGTGCGCCGAGAATGACCTGCTCGACACGGTTGCGGGCGCGGAAACGCGGAGCGATAACGCGCAGGCCATAGAGCGCGCAAAGCAGCGACAAGAGGATCGCCACTGCGGACATCACCATGCGGCTGATTTCGCGCATGCCGTTGTATTTGTTGGCGGCATCGATCATGTAGCCGGTGGGACGGATGGCGAGCGGCACGCCCTTCTGCGCCAGCAGCAATTGCAGGTCGGCCGTGCCGCCGGCAACTTCTCCAAGCTCCTGGCTCTCCAGCAGGCGCATACCGCGGGCGATGCTGCGCACCATGCCGTAGCTGAGATTGAGCTCCGCCTGCGGCAGAGACTTTACCTCCTCCGGAAAGGATTTGGTCACCAGGCGATCGATGACGATGGGACTGGCGATCAACCAGGCGCAGACGAGCGCTAAGGGCGGAAGTACCGCCCATATGGCGGCATAGGCGCCGTGATAGCCGAGCCGGGAATGCATGGACCATGGCCTGCCGCCCGATAGCGCAGCCGCCCTCACCCGCCCCAGCACAAAAGCGGAGGCGCCGATGACCGACAGGCACAGCAGCAGCAGCGATACACTCATTCCCATTCCCCGGCCCATTCCCCGGCGAACGCCGGCGCAGCGAAAAGCCACGCTGGTGCTCGATCCTTACGCACTCACATGATCTTTCCGCCCGAGAAATCCTTACGTATCTGGTCGCGCTCAGCATCCGGCGCAGGCACGAGGCCGTATTCCGCCAGCGGGCCGTCCGGTCCGATCATCTGATCGCTCGTGAAGAAATCGACATATTCCTTGAGGCCCGGGATGACTCCCAAATGAGCCTTCTTGACATAGAAGAACAACGGCCGCGACACAGGATAGGTGCCGTCGGCGATCGTCTGCCCCGAGGGCACGATGCCGCCGACGGTGGCGACCCTAAGCTTGTCGGCATTGTTCTGGAAAAAATAGAGGCCGAAAACGCCGATGCCATGCTTGTTGGCATTGATGCGGGCCAGTGTTTCCGGATAGTCGCCGTCGATATCGACCGCAACGCCATCCTTGCGCACCGCGATGCATTTTTTGGCCTGCTGGTCGGCATCCTTGACCGCGGCCTTGATCACATCGGCCGCACCGGAAGCCTTGCAGCCGGCAGCAAGCACCTTTTCCTCGAAGACTTCGCGCGTGCCGTGCTTCTCGCCCGGAATATAGGCCGCGATCTCGAAGTCCGGCAGCGACGGGTTGATCTGCGACCATTTTTTGTAAGGATTGGCAACCAGCTTGCCGTCGACGACGACCTCGGCAGCGAGCGCCTTGTAAAGATCGACCGGCTCGAACCTGATATCCGGATTGCTCTTGTCGAAGGCGAAGACGATGCCGTCATAACCGATCTTGATCTGCTGGATATCTGCAACGCCGGCGGCCTTGCAGGCTCGAACTTCGCTGTCCTTGATCGGCCGCGACGAATTGGCGATATCGATGGAATCCGTTCCGACACCCTTGCAGAATTCCTTCAGGCCGGCCCCGGAGCCACCGGACTCCACAATGGGAGTCTTGAAATTGGTAAAAGTCTCGCCAAAGGATTCGGCGACGATCTTGGCATACGGAAATACCGTAGACGAGCCGGCGATCTGGATTTGATCGCGCGCCATGGCAGCACCTGAAAAGGCGGCCGACGCAACCAGCGCAAGAATGGATAATTTCAAAGCATTCATAATGAATCCCCTAATGAGCTTTGAAGAGCGCCGCGGCGGACGCCACATCCACCTTTTCAGCCATCCATTCTTACCGGCGAAAACACCGCCCTTTTATGTCAGGCGAGTGAAACAATTATGACAGTCCATCTAACTGAAATTGTTTGGATAAATGCGACCGGAAATAGAGGTTTCACAGAGGCATTCAGAAACGGACGGTAAAGTCGGTTCCCTTCCCCACTTCCGACTTGACGATCAATCTGGCGCGGTGGCGGGTGAGAATGTGCTTGACGATGGCAAGCCCGAGACCCGTGCCTTTCTTGGAGCGGCTGTCCTCAACGTTTACGCGATAGAAGCGCTCGGTCAGACGCGGCACATGTTCTGCGGGAATCCCTGGCCCCTTGTCGGAGACGACGACCTCGACGGCCTGGCCGGCATCGCTTTGGAGGGATACGTCCACCGACTTGCCTTCCTGACCATATTTGCAGGCGTTCTCGATCAGGTTTTCGAAGACCTGCACCAGCTCGTCGCGATCGCCCAATACCTCGACCTTGCCGGGCGGCAGATGCAGGTTGATCGAGACGTCGAGATCTCCGGCAAGGGGAAGCAGCGAATCGCGCACATGGCCGAGCAGCGGCACCAGATCCACCTTCTGATCCGGCGCGATATGCGATTTCAGCTCCAGCCTGGACAGCGACAGCAGGTCGTCGACTAGCCGGCTCATGCGTGTCGTCTGGTCGAGCATGATCCCGAGGAAGCGCTGCTGCGCCTTCGGGTCCGATTTGGCAGGTCCCTGGATCGTCTCGATGAAGCCCCGCAGCGACGCGAGCGGCGTGCGTAATTCATGGCTGGCATTGGCGACGAAATCGGAGCGCATGCGATCGATGTGGCGCAGCTCGGATATGTCTCGGAAGGAGAGCAGGAAAAGCGCTTCCGCCTGCGCACCCGTCTCCGGCACGTCGATGGGCGCGATGCGGACAACGTAGACCCGCTCCGAGGGCAGTCGCTCGGAATGCTCGATCTGGTTCGGCGTGTTGGTCGCGATGGTTTCGCGCACCATGTCGAGCAGAGCCGGCGAACGCAGCTTCGAAGAAATATGGGCGCCGATCGGAAACGCGCCGAAGGCTTTTTCGACGGCGGCATTCTGCAGCAGCACGGATGCCTCACGGTCGATGATCAGCGCCGGCATATCGAGCGCCGCCAAGCCTGAGAAAACGGTATGCAACAATGCCTGCGGATCGACCGGCGCCGGTTCGGCCTGGGACGGCATCACCACGCGCTCCACCAGCGGCGGGCGCAGCAGCGCGACGATCACGACGATGATCCAGATCCAGACGACGGCACCGGTATTGATGCCTTCAATGAGCGCAAATATGGCGATGAGCGTCGCCAAGACGAGGATGGCAACCTCCTGCCGCAGCCGCGCCGCCAACTTCCTGACAAATGACCATTCGTCTTCCAAATGCGCCCGTCCCTTCGCCTACCATCATGGAATGCTGGATTCCGCGTCTTAGACGTGATTCATGACAGAAGTATTCGGCTCCATCCACAGAAGCCGGTAACTGACCATAATAAATGTAGCCGGCAAAAGAGGAAGTGGGCAAAGGGCTTGAAACTATTGGATAAAAGCGCCAACTTCCCCGAAGAGCTTTTTTGCCGCGGCCGAGCGGCAGGATTAACGAAGTGTAAACGACCGAGGAGCCGACAGATGGGAGAGGAAGCGGAAAGCCGCGCGGTGGAACTGGATATCCATGGCACAAAGCGCCTGTTCGATGTCGACGATCCCGTTCTGCCAAGCTGGATCGATGACCAGGCGCTGACATCAGGCGACTATCCCTACAAGAAGAAGCTCAAGGAAGAAGAATATCTGGAGGAGCTGAAGGCGCTGCAGATCGAGCTCATCAAGGTGCAGTTCTGGCTGCAGGCGACCGGCAAGCGGGTGATGGCGCTGTTCGAAGGGCGCGATGCCGCCGGCAAGGGCGGATCGATCGCTGCGACCTCAGCACATATGAACCCTCGCCTGGCGCGCGTCGTGGCACTGACCAAGCCAACGGATCGCGAGGCCGGCCAATGGTATTTCCAGCGCTATGTCGCCCAGTTCCCGACGGCGGGCGAATTCGTGCTGTTCGACCGCTCATGGTACAACCGCGCCGGCGTCGAACCGGTCATGGGTTTCTGCACACCGCAGCAATACGAGCAGTTCCTGAAGCAGGCACCCCGCATGGAAAAGCTCATCGTCCAGGACGGCATACATTTCTTCAAATTCTATCTCGATATCGGCCGGGAGATGCAGCTGAAGCGCTTCCACGACCGGCGTCATGATCCGCGTGCCGTGTGGAAGCTTTCCTCCATGGATATCGCCGCCCTGCCGAAATGGAAGGATTACGGCGAAAAGCGCGATCGCATGCTGGAGGAAACGCATACCGATCACGCGCCCTGGACCGTCATCCGCGCCAACGACAAGCGGCGGGCGCGCCTGAACCTCATCCGTCACATTCTGCTGACGCTCGACTATGACGGCAAGGACAAGAAAGCCATCGGCGAGATCGACGACAAGATCCTCGGCATGGGAGCAAGCTTTTTCAAATAGGCGAGAGCTATCCGACTCGAAGCTTACTGCCCGGGCAGAACGCGGATGGCATAGACATTGACGCCACGAGTCTTGCCGTCGACATCGCTGTTGATGACGAGGCGGCCGGGACTGGTCGGCGCCAGCGAGCGATCGAACTGGATCTGGAAAAGCGCATCCGTTTTCTGGCGGCTGACGGTGAAGCGATGACGTCCGCAGCGGCCGAGCGAGCCGAAATCGCATTCCACGGTGATCTGCGTCGGCGCATCCGAGGTGGACTGCAGTGTCAATGCGATCGTCGATGCCTTGCCTGCCATCTGCTGCAGCACATTGACGGGCACTTCGACCGTGGCATTGCCGTCCGAACCGCTGCTGAGCGAGGTCAGCCGCACGGCCGGTCCCTCATTCTCCGAGACATTCTCCGCCTTCGACTGCTGGCCGGTCGTAACCTTCTGGGCGTCCGTCGGCTTCAGGACTTCGACCCATTCGTCGGAGAAGCTGTTCTGCGGGTCGATGGTCGCCAGTCCAGGATTGACGGGACCGCTGTTATCGTCCTCCTCGGACGTATCGTCATCGCTGCTGTTGCCGCTGAAATCCTGCGAATCGACATGCGCCGGCGGGTTGCGCACGCTTGTATCCCTCTGCGCGGCGGACATGAACACGCCCGATGTCTTGATCCACCAGGCACCGACGCCAAGGAAGGCGAGCAGGATGCAGAAGATCAGCAGGCGCGAGAAAAATTTGCGCGGCTTGCGGCGCACGGCCGCCCGCTCCGGCTTGAAATTCATCGATCGGGTCCGAGCTGGCGCATCAGCCACGGAGTGCGTGTCGCTATCTGCACCGAGATGATCGGCCGGACCGGCGCGCATGTCGCCGAAATCGCTCTCACGCGCCGCTGATGCCACCGACATCGGCTCGGCGGCCTGAGGCGCACGCGCCGAAGGCGGCGGGTCGCGGGTTTCACCGCGCACGCTCATGACGGGATCCGGCCGCTGCACGGTTTCCACCTCATGTGCGGCGGGGGAAACATGCGGGGCGTCGAGCTGCGGCGAAACTGGCACCTCCTGTGCCGGGCGGGTGCGCTCCTCGGCCTCGATCTGCCGGATCGTCGCCTCCAGCCGCTGACGCTGGGCGGAGACAACGTCGATATCGGTAATGTCCTGCTTGCGAAGACCGGCTTCCAGCGCCTGCCGTGCCGATTGATAGATACGAGCCCGGATTTCCGGATTGGCGCGATCGGACCGCTCCAACGCGCTTCTGATAGCCGTTTCTAATCCGCTCACATCAGGTCCTTTACTCTTACTCGCGGCATACTCGCATACTCCACGAGCAAGACAGCCATACTTTTATCATTCGTTAACCGGATTCGGTAACGCCCCATCCGGCAATACGCAAGCCTCCGGCTGACGCTGCGGGCACTCGGGCGGGGGATAAAGGGCAAAGACGACGCAAATGGGGTGGAGGGAGGCAGTAGGCAACGGGCAATAGGCAGTAGGCAGTAGGCAGTAGGCAGTAGGCAGAGCGAAAAACCTCCATCGCGGATGCGGTCAATCATTACCTATTGCCTATTGCCTATTGCCTATTCGCTACTGCCTCCATCTTCCCCTCACGATCCACATCTGCTATCTCTTTGACGTTTTCGTAAACGTCAAATATCGGATGATGTTCATGGCCCTTCCCTCCATCCTGACCGAACGTCTGCGCCTGCCGGTTGTGGCTTCGCCTCTCTTCATCATCTCGCACCCGGCGCTGACGCTGGCGCAATGCAAGGCTGGTGTGGTCGGCTCCTTTCCGGCACTCAATGCGCGCCCGGAAAGTCAGCTCGACGAGTGGCTGGCGATGATCACCGAGGATCTTGCCGCATACAGTGCCGCAAATCCGGAGCGACCGGCAGCTCCATTTGCCGTCAATCAGATCGTCCATACGTCGAACAGGCGCCTGGAGCACGATCTGATGCTCTGCGTGAAATACAAGGTGCCGATCGTCATTTCCTCGCTCGGCGCCGTGCCCGAGGTGAATGCGGCCGTGCATTCCTATGGCGGCATCGTGCTGCACGACATCATCAACAACCGGCATGCGAACTCGGCCATCCGCAAGGGCGCGGACGGGCTGATCGCCGTGGCAGCGGGTGCCGGCGGCCATGCCGGCCAGCTTTCGCCCTTCGCGCTCGTGCAGGAGATCCGCGAATGGTTCGACGGGCCGCTGCTGCTTGCCGGCGCCATCGCCACGGGGGGCGCGATCCTGGCGGCGCAGGCGGCCGGCGCCGACCTCGCCTATATCGGCTCGCCCTTCATCGCGACGGAAGAGGCTCGCGCGGCGGACGCCTACAAGCAGGCGATCGTCGAGGGCACCGCCGCCGACATCGTCTATTCCAACTATTTCACCGGCGTTCACGGCAATTATCTGAAGCCCTCGATCCGCGCCGCCGGCCTGGATCCCGACAACCTGCCCGAAGCGGACCCTTCGAAAATGGATTTCGAAGCCGCCACCACCGGCGTGAAGGCCTGGAAGGATATCTGGGGCTCCGGCCAGGGCATCGGCGCCGTCAAATCCATCCAGCCAGTTCCAGCGCTCGTCGACAGATTGGAAGCGGAATACCGGCAGGCGCGCGTCCGGCTGTCGCTTTGAGCAACGCCGAAAAGCGGTTCTTTTTTCACAAGCGTCTCGCTTTTTTGCCAATTGGCAATTTGAGCGCTTGAAATCTGACCGCATAGACTGTATCAGCGCCATGCAAATCGCGGGGCCGAACCGAATGCTCCGCAGAATGCCGCTTTAGCTCAGTCGGTAGAGCACATCATTCGTAATGATGGGGTCACGTGTTCGAGTCACGTAAGCGGCACCATTTGTTTCCAAACACTGAGCATGAATGAGCCGAGCTGCCGTTCCTTGGCGCCTCTTCGCTCTATGTTCGTGGCTGCAATATCGCAGTCCGAAGCGCCCTATTCAGGGATCGAATGCAATCCAGAACAAAATGGATTGCATTCGAGTTTCGAAAGTGTGAGCTGATGATGGCTGAACCGGAGACCTCAATGAAGCTCATGAACGCAATCGCCGTTACCGCCTATCTGGCAGCTGCTGGAACGGCGCTGGCAACGCCTGCAGAGAAGCCAATGCATCTGCTCTGCAAGGGTGACGGCGATGCTGACGTATCCGTTCACCTGAACTCCAAAAAGCAGTTCGGCCACATCCTCAGTTGTGTCAGCGGCCCGTTTATCTCCGACATGACGCCTTGTGCGCCCAATGGCGGATACGGTCTGTCAGCATCCACCGGATCAGCGGCTCTCGTCGGCGTCGTCATGCGCCCGCAGGAATATCAACGCCACCTTGGCGGTGTCACCGCGTTCAACCGGCAGGGAGAGGACGTGACCTTCATGGGAGGTTTCATGGGCTCGAACGGCTTGCAAACGTCCTGGACTTTGAAGCTTGATCCCGAAGGCAATGCGGTCGTTCGCGACAAGGAAGGTTCAACACCCTATAAATGCAAGCCTTATACACCCCAGTAACTTCAAATGAGCCATTTTGAAATCAGCGCGCGGCCAACCACTATGGCCCCTTCGACCTAAGCCTGACCGTCTCGCTGCCGGCGGATAGAGCGGCTTTATGGCGATGCGTTGAATGCAGGCGATTAATACAACCAAAGATTCAGATTTCGATGGTTCTGTGCATCCCGGGACAAGGCTCGGGGGATGCACCATGAAAATTGCCGTTGGCGTAGCGACGTGCGGTCGCAAGGCGATTCTCGCCGCAATGATCGACAGACTGGCCGCACAGGCACGCAAGCCGGATCACCTCTTCCTGTGCCCGACCAAGGACGGCGATATCGACATGGCGCGCTTGAGCTCCGCGCCGTTTCCAGTGACGGTCCTCTCCTCGCCGCAGGGAAGCTGCCCACAGCGCAATGCGATTATCGATGCGGCTGTCGGCATCGATGTGGTCGTCTTCTTCGATGACGATTTCTTCCCGGCAACAAACTATCTTGCCGAAGCGGAAGCCCTGTTCGAGGCGGATGAAGAGATCGTAGTGGCGACCGGCGAGGTCGTCCGTGATGGCATCCTCGGGCCGGGCCTGACTGCGAAGGAAGCGGACGAAGCGCTCGCAGCCGATGCCACGCCCTTTCCGGCGCCGGTGATCGAGGACACGCATAACGCCTATGGCTGCAACATGATCTTCCGCCGGAAGGCGATGCTCGCAAATGGTATCTATTTCGACGAGGATTTGCCGCTCTACGCCTGGCAGGAAGACGTGGATCTCTGCCGGCGGCTTCGTCCTTTCGGCAAGATCGTCAAGTTCAATCGCCTGCGCGGCGTCCATCTCGGCGTCAAGGCCGGGCGCACATCGGGCCTGCGCTTTGGTTATTCTCAGGTTGCCAATCCGCTCTATCTCGTCAAGAAGCGTTCCGTCTCGCTCAAATGGGCGCTCAAGCTGATGGGCGGCAACGTCGCCTCAAACCTCGCCGGCTCCCTCAATCCGCCGCCCTATATCGACCGCCGCGGCCGTCTGCAGGGCAATCTCATCGCCTTCGGCCATCTGTTGAGCGGATCGCTGGACCCGAAGCATATCAACCGGATGTGAGGCCGCGCAGCATTCGCCGCACGGCCAAAACCGAAGTTCGGCGTTTGGATCGCCCCGTTCCGTGATAGAGATTGAAACCGGCCGCATCATCGGCGGCGTCCATCGTTCTTCATTTCCTATCGTCTATCGTTTCAAGGACATTATCATGATCCACGTTCTCGCCATCCTCACCGCGAAGCCCGGCAAGCGCGCCGAGGTGCTTGACATCTTCCAGGCGAACGTTCCGGCCGTTCACGCCGAAGACGGCTGCATCGAATATACCGCCGTCGTCGATGTCGAAGGAGCAGATCCTGCCTTCGGACCCGATACGTTCGTCGTGGTCGAGAAATGGGAAAGCATGGAGGCGCTGAAAGCCCATGCGGCGTCCGCGCATATGGCCGCTTACGGCGAGAAGGTGAGCCATTTGATGGCCGATCGCGCCGTTCACGTTCTGACCCCGGCTTGAGCCGGCCAAAGCCTGGCAAGCCGGTAGTAATCTCCTCAAAGAGCGGCGCCGAAAGGCGCCGTTTTGCCATCGGCCGGCTCGTCAGTTGTGCGAGAAGTGCGGCTGGCTGTAATACCGCCAATGTCTGCCGCCGCCATGCCAGCCGTAATAGCCGCCATGACGGTATCCATCTCCACCGTACCAGCCGTGATGGTGGTGGTGGTGAAAGCCGCCGAAACCGCCAAACAGACCGAACGAGTAAAGTGGCTGATAACCGCCATAATAGGGTTCATCATAACCGTAATAGGGCCGGTAGTAATACGGACGGTAATACGGGCGATAGTAATGGCGAGGATAATAGTAGTGACTATAAACCATCACTCGGTGGTGATGGTGGTGCCAATAATGGTGGTGACGACGCGCCTCGGCGTGGGTTGCAGGCAGCGCGAGGATGCCTAGCGCTATGAGCGCTGTTGCCAGAATTTTCATTTCCAGCCTCCTTGAATGCCGGACGCAAACGCGACTCGGATCATTCGCGTCGTCCGGACCAGTAAGTAAACGCAGCCGAGCCTTTGATGGTTCCACTTTGGGGTGGCCGCAGGCACTTTCGCGGTGCGTTTTATCGCGCCGCGACGTTAACGGTCCAGGACGGGAGGCAAGGTCAATCGCGCCGGCTGTCGAAAACGGCGCTCAAGGCGCCGTTTTCGCATCTATCCGCGACTGTCAGTTATGCGAGAAATGCGGCCGGCTGTGCCAGCGATGATGGCGTGAGCCATGCCGCCAGCCGTAATGGTGATGCCAGCCGTGATGAGGGCGGTAATAGTGGCGGCGGTGGTGATGATGCTTCACGACAGGCCGATGATGGTGCCAGCGGTGATGATGATCACGCGCTTCCGCGTAAGTAGCGGGTAAAGCGAGAATACCAAATGCGATAAGCGCCGTTGCAAGAATTTTCATCTAATGGTCTCCTTGGGTGCCGAACGTGCCCCCCGGCTATGTACGCCCGGACTAACCTATCTGAACGCGAAAATGGCGCAATAGTTCCGCTAGCTTCGGGAGGGCAGGCGCTTTCGCGGCGTCACCATATCGCCGATCAATTCGCGAACCGCCTGCTGGATCAGCCGGCAGGCTTCGACCGAAGCTTTGCGGCCATTATGAGCGAGATGGTAGGAGAGCGGCAAAAGCTCATCCGGATCGACGATGCGCACCTTGTCGGCAATCGGTAAGGCACTGACGCGGCCGAGGAACGAGACATAGCCGTGGTTGGCGACGAGATCGACGATGACAGGCAGCGAGTCGGCCGAGGTGATATCGCGACCGCGAAACCGGCGGCGATCGCGGCTGTCATAGCCGAAAGCAGTCGCGGCATTGCCGATGCCGGTGCGTGGGCTCGGCACGCAGAGCGGATGGTTTTCCATGAGCGCGGCAAAGGTCTGCTCAGTGCTATCAGGCGGCGCAATCGCCACCATGTCCGTCGCGACAAGCTCCATATGTTCGAAAGCGTCGAGGCCGAAGACGGAATCGACGATGGCGACGTCGATGCGGCCGGACCGGAGCGCTTCGCGCAGATCGTCGGCCGTCATCAGCATGAGCGACAGCATGTTGCTGTTACCGCCGATGTTCCAGCGCGACACCAGGCTTGCAAGCGAGCGCGCCACCCAACTCTCTGAACCTGTGGGAATGATCGATCCGATGCGGACCGCACGCGCAGTGCGCTGGAAGCGCTCGTCCGCCGCCGCTTTCATCTCGTCCCAGGCCTGTGCGATCGCGGCGAGAATGGCGTGAACCTCCTGCCCCGCTTCCGTCAGCACCGAGCCCTGTGCCTGCCGCTCGAACAGGCGGCAGCCGAACAACTCCTCCAGATTGGCGATCTGCAAGGAAAGCTGCGGCTGGCCGAGACGCAGGCGTCGTGCGGCGCGATTGATGCTGCCCTGATCGGCGACTTCGAGAAAACGTTCGATGGTGGCGATCTTCAACGGCAGCCGCGCGGCCCACTGGTCATAATCCGCCGGCGCCGGCGGCTCTTTCATCAGGACTGAAAGCCGGCGGATGCTGCCGAGAATAGGCTGCAGCCCCTTCTGCACCTTCGAGCTCGCCAACAGGGTCGCAAGCTCGCCGGATGCCCGCTCGACCAGCTTCATGGCAAGCTCGGTCTCGAGCCGGCGCAGCGCACCGGAGACGGTCGACGCTGAAAAGGACAGACGCCGCGCAGTTTCCCTCACGGAGCCAATGGAGAATACCATATCGGCTACGAACAAAGCACCGAGATACAAATCCCATCCCCTTATCCGCAGCACGCATCCTGGCTCGGCCGCAAGAAGATCAACGATATCCCGACGATATGATGTGTTCTTGAAAAAAGATATCCCTAAGCCGAAAAGCGACAGCTATCGTTTCCTGGTCGCCTCACTGATCCAGCCGCAAAAATGAGATCGGAACAGCGCCAAACGGGTAAGGGGAACAAAAACAAACGCACTTGCCCCCGAAAAAAGAAATCCAATTTCGCGCGAATGTCGAGTACGCTCGTCATAATCGCGCGACTGCAACGGGAATCGGGCGACATCGATTTTTCCGCGATACGCGCTATGTGCCTGAAGCAGCCACGAATTCGCCTGTGGGCCGCCGGCCCACTCGAAGCCTGCCTGTCCGGGTAGCGGCCTTGCCAGGCGACGCGGACAAGCAGAGCAAAGATTTAACGGGGTACAAAGGGAAACATCATGTTCAAGAAGCTTGCACTTGCCGCCACGCTGACGGCGCTCCTTGCCAGCGGCGCCAACGCCGCCGACGTCGTCGTCTCTTCGAAGATCGACACCGAAGGCACGCTGCTCGGCAACATCATTCTCGCAGCACTCAATGCCAACGGCATCAAGGCGCAGGACCGCATCGCGCTCGGCACGACGCCTGTGGTCCGCAAGGCGATTACCGCGGGCGAAATCGACATCTATGCCGAATATACCGGCAATGCCGGCTTCTTCTTCAACAAGGCCGACGATGCGGCCTGGAAGAATCTGCAGCAGGGTTACGATCTGGCGAAGAAGCTGGACTATGATGCCAACAAGATCGTCTGGCTGACGCCTTCGCCCGCCAACAACACCTGGGCGATCGCCGTGCGCAACGATGTCGCCGGCCCAGCCAAGCTGAAGACCATGTCGGACTTCGGCAAGTGGGTCGCTGGCGGCGGCCCAATCAAGATCGCGGCCTCTTCCGAATTCGTCAATTCTCCGGCAGCCCTGCCGGCTTTCGAGACCACCTACAGCTTCAAGCTGAAGCCGGATCAGGAAGTCGTGCTCTCGGGCGGCGATACCGCCGCGACGATCAAGGCTGCGGCCGACCAGACCAACGGCGTCAACACGGCGATGGTCTACGGCACAGACGGCGCCATCGAAGCGGCCGAACTGACCGTGCTCGAGGACGACAAGAGCGTGCAACCGGTCTATGCGCCGACGCCGATCATCCGCGAGGCTGTGCTGAAGGCCAATCCGAAGATCGAAGAGGTTCTGGCTCCGATCTTCAAGGGCCTGACTGCCGATGTGCTGCGCAAGCTGAACGGCCGCATCCAGGTCGATGGCGAGCCGGCCAAGGCTGTCGCCGAATCCTACCTCAAGGACAATGGCTTTCTGAAGTAAGGCATCGACGCTGCTCTGGCGGCTCCATTTTGATACGGTGGAGCCGCGGACATTTGAATGGGCATGGTTTTGTCCGAACCCGCCTTGAATTCTGGGCTCATGCGCTGACGGAGCTTGCCTGATGGAAGATGCACTAGCGGTCCGTCGAGTGGACCGTCTCGGAGTGGTGCTGGTGGCGGGCGGCGCGCTGGCAATGGCCTGGGCGCCCTTCATCATCGTCAAGGCAAACCGCATCGCCGCCGGCAAGCCGCAGCTGCTGACGCAACTCATTGCGCAGCCGGCCGCTGTGGTCTTGCTTATTCTTCTGACGGCAGCAGCGCTTGCAGCACTGTTCCTACGCAATCAGATCATCCGCCTCGGCATTGCCACGCTTGCGATCGCCGCACTGATCCTCACGCTCGGCTTCGTCTCGACCGCCGCGACGCCAGCGGGCAGCACCGTGGCCCGCATCACACCCGGCGGCTCCTTCTGGGTGCTGCTGGCCGTCGTGGGGCTGATGATCTCGGATGCTCTGGTGAAGCTGCGGCTGACGCCATGGCTGAGGGTCGCGGCGCTGGCGCTCTATGCCGCCCTGCTTGCCGTCGTCCTGCGTTCCGGCCTGCTCGACAATCTCTCGATCATGAAGGAATATGCCAACAATGCCGACAAGTTCTGGCACGAAGCGCTCAGCCATGTATTCCTTTCCATCGGCTCGGTTGCGATCGCCATCGTGCTTGCGCTGCCGCTCGGCATCTTCTGCTATTGGCAGCCGCGCATCCGTGCCGTGGTGCTGCGGGCGCTGAGCCTGGTGCAAACCATTCCGAGCCTGGCGCTGTTCGGCATCCTGATGCTGCCGCTCGGCTATATCGCCGCCAACGTTCCTTTCGCTGCCGAGATCGGCGTCAAAGGCATCGGCGTGGCGCCGGCGCTGGTAGCGCTCGTTATCTATTCTCTGCTGCCGATCGTCGCCAATACTGTCGTCGGCCTTGCCGGCGTCGATCCTTCCGTGCGCGATTCCGCCGCCGGCATGGGCCTGACACGCCGGCAGATCCTGACCGGCATCGACCTGCCGCTCGCCTTTCCGGTCATTCTCACCGGTATCCGTATCGTGCTGGTGCAGGCAATCGGCCTCGTCACCGTGGCGGCGCTGATCGGCGGCGGCGGCTTCGGTCTCTTCATCTTCCAGGGCATCGGCCAGACAGCCAATGACCTCGTTCTGCTCGGCGCCGTGCCGACGGTCTTTCTCGCCTTCTCATCGGCCGTCATCCTCGATGCGGTCATCGACAGCATTCGGGGACAACGCGCATGACCAGCATGATCGAGCTCAAGGGCGTCACCAAGCGTTATGGCAGCGCGACTGTGGTCGATAATGTCAGCATGAGCATGGAAAAGGGCACGATCACCGTTATCGTCGGCACCTCCGGCTCCGGCAAGTCGACGCTGATGCGCATGATCAACCGGCTGGTACCAATCACCGAAGGTCACATCTCCGTTGCCGGCGAGGACATCATGAATGTGCCGGCGACCGAGCTTCGCCGCCGCATCGGCTATGCCATCCAGGGGCACGGGCTTTTTCCGCATCGCACGGTCGCGCAGAATATCGCCACCGTCCCCGAGCTGCTCGGCTGGGAAAAGACGCGCATCGATGGTCGCGTGGAAGAACTCCTCAATCTCTTCCATCTCGACCCCGGCACCTTTGCCGGCAAATATCCAACCCAGCTTTCCGGCGGCCAGCAGCAGCGCGTCGGCGTCGCGCGCGCACTCGCGGCGGAACCGGAATTGCTGCTGATGGACGAGCCCTTCGGTGCGCTCGACCCGGTCATCCGCGGCAAGGCACAGGACGATCTGCTTGCCATCCAGAAGCAGTTCGGCACCACCATCGTCCTCGTCACCCACGATATGGACGAAGCCTTCCATCTCGGCGACCAGATCGCCGTCATGAGCGAAGGCAAGCTTTTGCAATGCTCCGAACCCGAGAAGATCCTGACCGAGCCGGCCGATCCTTTCGTGCAGCAGCTGACCGGAACGTCCGACCGGGCCTTGAAGCTGATGTCGTTGCTGCCGCTGAAGGAAAGCATGCAGCCGCCGCGCCCCGGGCTCGGTCACAGCCTGCCGCAAACCCTCAATCTGCGCGATGCGCTGGCGGAATTGATCTGGCAGGGCGCGGACGAGGCGACGGTCGAGGACGAGCGCAAGACGCCCGTCGGTTCGATCTCGATCCAACATCTGATCGAGCTGGGCCGCAAAGCATGAAATTTCTCGCCGCCAATCTCTTCCGCCTTCTCGCGCTGGCGCTGCTGCTGGTGCTGCTGTTTTATCCGGAATGGCTGACGCCTGTCCTTGCGCCGCTGACCAAGTTCGGGGCGTCGCCGATCTATACGCAGAACAGCCTGCCGAGCCTGGCGCTCAGCCATCTCGAACTCATCCTGATCTCGATTGCGGCAAGCGGGATCCTGGCCGTGCTTGGGGGCATCTTCGTCACACGGCCGATCGGCGCCGATTTCCTGCCGCTGTCGCGGGCGATCGCCAATGCCGGGCAGACCTTCCCGCCCGTTGCCGTGCTGGCGCTTGCGATCTCGACCACCGGCTTCGGTGCGGTGCCGACCTTGATCGCGCTGTTTCTCTATGCGCTGCTGCCGATCTTCGAGAACACGGTAGCCGGCCTGCAGCAGGTGCCGGCCTCGGTGCTCGACGCCGCCGACGGCATGGGCATGAGCGGCTGGCAGCGGCTCTTCCGCGTCGAATTGCCGCTCGCCTTGCCGCTGATCATCGAGGGCTTGAAGATCGCGACCGTCATCAATATCGGCACGGCGACGATCGGCTCCACCGTTGCCGCCAAGGGGCTTGGCGAAGTCATCATCGCCGGGCTGATCAACGACAACACTGCCTTCATCCTGCAGGGCGGCCTGATCGTCGGCCTGATGGCGGTGCTAATCTATGACGGCATGGAGATGATCGAGCGGTCGGTCACCAGCAAGATCGGATTGCAATCCCATTGATAAGGCGACCGCCAGCCCCTTCAAGGCCGGCGCCGCACATAGGTTTATCAAGTGCCTTCGCCGGAAGGCAAAGGCGCGCCGGGCAGGTAAAGCGAGACCGGCCTGATTTCATAGACGGCCGTGGGATTGGCGCGGCGCAGCTCGCGCGCGGCTTCGACGGCCGCATCGAGCGTCGGAAAATCGACGACGTAGAAGCCGAGCAACTGTTCCTTGGTTTCGGCAAATGGGCCATCGATGACCAGTCCCGCACCCGGCCCGCGCAAGGTGACGGCCTTCTGGGTCGGGCCGAGCCGCGCGGCTGGTCCCAGCGATTTCTGCGCGACCAGGCGATCATTGATCTCCAAAAGCTCCGTCATGAGCGCGGCATCCTCCTCCTTGCTCCAGGATTCAACGATACCTTCCTCGTGATAAGCCAGAATGGCATAGTACATGGTTTCCCCCTTTGAGCCGAATACTTGAGCGCCGGGGAGTTAAGCAGACGGATCGAAATCCAGAAACCCCGAATCTGCACGCAAACAAAGGTGGAGCGATTTGCGACATGCTTGCCTTGACAACCCGGCGGTGGCATTGGCTTTGGCTATATCTTCCAAAGACCGATGGAGGCGCCGATGGCCAAGATGATTCATTCGATGATCCGCGTGCTCGACGAAGCGCGCTCGATCGAATTCTACGACAAGGCATTCGGCCTGAAGACCGCCGACCGGATCGCCTTCGAGACCTTCACGCTGATCTATCTCAGCAATGCTGAAACCGGGTTCGAACTGGAATTGACGATCAATCAGGGCCGCACCGCGCCCTATCCATTGGGGGAGGCCTACGGTCACCTCGCGGTCTCGGTCACGGAGCTGAAAGACGAACATGCGCGGATGACCGCGCTGGGGCTGAACCCTGGCAAGATCGTCGAACTCAATCGGGATGGGAAGCTTTTTGCGCTCTTCTTCTTCGTCACCGACCCTGACGGTTACAAGATCGAAGTGGTGCAAAGGCATGGGCGGTTTCAATAAAACCACGCATATCGGCACCCCGCGTCTGCGGGGCCTGCCGAACCGGCTTTATCAGCGCGCTCACATCCAATACGGCGGCACGCCAAAATAATCGTGGCTCTTGTGGCCATGATTCTTATGGTCGTGATCGTCCTTGGCGGCGAAACGGCATGCCTTTTCGATGTCGTTCTTGGTCATGCTGACGCGATAGCCGTCGATGCGGGCATCGTAGCGCAGCTTCTCCCACGGCAGCCGGTAGTGCTCCTGGCCGATGCCGAAGAAGCCGCCGAAGCTCAAAATGACGAAAGCGATGCGTCCATCACTTTTCTCGAGCATCAGGCGTTCAATATGACCAATCTGCTTACCGTCCGAGCCGAATACCCTGGATCCCTCGACGCGGTCGCAGGCGACCAGCATCGACATGTCCTTGATGTAAAGGTCACGGCCCGAGATCTCGGCACTCTCTTTATGCATATGCGCACCTCCTTTTGGATACGCGTCACATAAAATCGTGGAGCGTCCGATCTGCTCTTTGGGGCAGCACGATGCTCCGATGGGTTTACACCCACGGGCCTATTAACGCTCCGTTGTCATAAAAGTTCCAGTACTTTTTTCAAGATTGTAAAAAAACGTGAGCGCAGAACGTTTATTGACGTTTACGTCAAGGTTATTGTAGCTTCCATGATGCTCCAATAATTTAGTTGAGAGCAAAGGCTGCGACGATGTGAAAAGCGGGAGACTTTTCGATCGCGCGGTGACACTTTACATGACCGCCGCCCGAGGACGGCGGGGCGTGGTGATGATGCGTAGAGGAGGAAGTGCGCATGAATTCAGTCTCCGCTCCTTCGGATAGACCGCAGGTCAAGAAAATATGGCTCGCCTCTTATCCGGACATCGTACCGGCGGAATTGCCGCCGCTGGAGCATGCGTCACTCGTCGAGCTGCTGGAGGAAAGCTGCGCGCGCTATGCCGACCGGCTCGCCTTTACCAGCATGGGCAAATCCGTCACCTATCGCGATCTCAACACGCAGACGCGCAAGATTGCCGCATGGCTACAGAGCCTCGGCCTTCAGAAGGGCGACCGCGTCGCCGTCATGATGCCGAACGTGCTGCAAAATCCGATCGCAGTTTACGGCATTCTTCGCGCGGGCCTCGTCGTCGTCAACGTCAATCCGCTCTATACACCGCGCGAACTCGAACACCAGCTGCGCGACTGCGGCGCCAAGGCGATCTTCGTTCTGGAGAATTTCGCCCATACGGTGGAGCAGGTGCTGGCGCATACGGATGTTCGCCACGTCGTCGTCACCGCGCTTGGCGACATGCTCGGCGTCAAGGGCCATATCGTCAACTTCGTCGTGCGCAAGGTGAAGAAGCTCGTGCCGGCGTGGTCCATCCCCGGCCACCGCAGTTTCAGGAGCGTTCTTGACGAAGGCGCGCGCCTGCCGCTGAAGCCTTCCGAGCTGACCGGCAGCGATATCGCCTTCCTGCAATATACCGGCGGTACGACAGGCGTTGCCAAGGGCGCGATCCTCACCCACTCCAATCTGCTCGCCAACCAGCTGCAATTGCTGCTCTGGCTGCAATCCGCCTACATCAACAAGCCGCGCCCGGAACAGCTGACCTTCGTCTGTGCGCTGCCGCTCTATCACATCTTCGCGCTGACGGTGAATTCGCTGATGGGCATGTCGCTCGGTGGTCATAACGTGCTCATCGCCAACCCGCGCGACATACCGGCCTTCATCAAGGAACTGGGCAAATACAAGTTCGACATGTTCCCCGGCCTGAACACGCTGTTCAATGCGCTGATGAACAACCCCGAATTCGCCAAGCTCGATCTTTCCAACACGGCAACGCTTGCCGGCGGCATGGCGGTGCAGCGGCCGGTCGCCGAGCGCTGGCAGAAAATGACGGGAGCCTGGATCACCGAAGGCTACGGCCTGTCCGAGACATCGCCGGTCGCAAGCGCCAATCGCTTCGACAGCCCGGAATTCACCGGCACGATCGGCCTTCCGATCACCGGCACCGATTTCGACATTCGCGACGAGAACGGCAATTCGCTGCCGCTCGGCGAAGTTGGCGAGATCTGCATTCGCGGGCCGCAGGTTATGGCCGGCTATTGGAAGCAGCCGGCCGAAACCGCGCGCGTGATGACATTGGACGGCTTCTTCCGAAGCGGCGACATGGGCTTCATGGACGAGCGCGGTTATACCAAGATCGTCGACCGCAAGAAGGACATGATCCTGGTCTCGGGCTTCAACGTCTATCCGAACGAGATCGAGGAAGTGGCTGCCATGCATCCGGGCGTTCTGGAAGCCGCTGCGATCGGCGTGGTCGATCCGCATTCAGGCGAGGCGGTGAAGCTCTTCATCGTCAAGAAGGACCCGGCCCTGACAGAGGCCGACGTCAAGGCCCATTGCGCGGCCAATCTGACCAATTACAAGCGCCCGCGCTTCATCGAATTCCGCTCGGAACTGCCGAAATCGAATGTCGGCAAGATCCTGCGCAAGGAGTTGCGCGGCTGACATAAATCCATGCCATTCAGGAAGCCGCTCGCCCTTTTTGGCGAGCGGCTTTTTTCGTTTTGGACGATACGTGAACTTGATTTACGCCCTACATAGGGAATAGTTTCCGCGACCAACTCAGAGTGCCCTGCCCTCTCCGGACGGCAAGCGGCGCGAACCGCAAGGAGTCCCCATGAACGCCCTCGTCGATCAACTGAAGAGCGCCGCATCGGCAACGAAGGCCACCGATATCCGCGCCGCCTTTGCCGCTGATCCCAAGCGCTTTTCCCGTTTCAGCGCTTCGGTCGACGACCTGCTGATGGATTATTCCAAGACGGCGGTGAACGACGAAATTCTCGCCCTGCTCGAGAAACTCGCAGCCGAGGGCGGCATCGCGGCCAAGCGCGAGGAAATGTTCTCGGGCGTCGCCATCAACTTCACCGAAAACCGCGCCGTGCTGCATACCGCGCTGCGCAACCGCTCGAACAAGCCGGTACTCGTCGACGGCAAGGATGTCATGCCCGACGTCAACGGCGTGCTGGCCGCCATGGGCAAGTTTGCCGACGGCATCCGCTCGGGCGCACTCAAGGGCTCCACCGGCAAGGCGATCACCGACGTCATCAACATCGGCATCGGCGGCTCCGATCTCGGCCCGGTCATGGCGACGCTGGCGCTGGCGCCTTTCCACGACGGCCCGCGCTCGCACTTCGTCTCCAATATCGACGGCGCCCATATCGCCGATATCCTGAAGCTCGTTTCCCCCGAAACGACGCTGTTCATCGTCGCGTCCAAGACTTTCACGACCATCGAAACGATGACCAACGCCCAGACGGCACGCAAGTTCATCGCCGATGCGCTCGGCGAAGCCGCCGTGCAGCACCACTTCGCCGCCGTTTCGACGGCGCTCGACAAGGTCGCCGCCTTCGGTATCGACAGCGAGCGCGTCTTCGGCTTCTGGGATTGGGTCGGCGGTCGCTACTCGATCTGGTCAGCCATCGGCCTGCCGCTGATGATCGCCATCGGCCCGGAAAACTTCGGCAAGTTCCTCGACGGCGCGCATGCGATGGACAACCATTTCCGCCAGGCGCCCTTCAAGGAAAACCTGCCGATGCTGCTCGGCCTCATCGGCTTTTATCACCGCAACGTGCTCGGCTACCCGACGCGCGCGATCCTGCCTTATGACCAGCGCCTCTCGCGCTTCCCGGCCTATCTGCAGCAGCTGGATATGGAATCGAACGGCAAGGGCGTCACCATCGACGGCACGCCGGTCGAAGGCAATTCCGGCCCGGTCGTCTGGGGCGAACCCGGCACCAACGGCCAGCACGCCTTCTATCAGCTCATCCACCAGGGCACGAGCATCATTCCGGCCGAATTCATGATCGCCGCCAATGGCTTCGAACCGAACCTGCGCCACCAGCACCAGCTGTTGATGGCCAATTGCCTGGCGCAGTCGGAAGCACTGATGAAGGGCCGCACTTTCGAGGAAGCCAAGGCCCAGCTCACCTCCAAGGGCATGGACGACAAGAAGGCCGACTTCATCGCGCCGCACCGCGTCTTCACCGGCAACCGTCCGTCGATCACCTTCGTCTACGACAAGCTGACGCCCTATGCGCTCGGCCGCCTGATCGCGCTTTACGAGCACCGCGTCTTCGTCGAAGGCGTGCTCTTCCGCATCAATTCCTTCGACCAGTGGGGCGTCGAACTCGGCAAGGAACTGGCAACAGGCCTGCTGCCCGTCATCGAAGGCAAGGAAAGCGCTGCCGGCCACGATTCCTCGACGCAAGGGCTCGTGGCTGCGCTGGCAAGCCGCGCGAAGTAAGCGTTCGTCTCACCTCCCCCTTGAGGGGGGAGGTCGCCGCGAAGCGGCGGGTGGGGGTGACAATTGGGTGGCTGCAGAGGTTGCCGCGATCACCCCACCCCGGCACTACGTGCCGACCCTCCCCCTCAAGGGGAGGGTTTAAGCATTGCGCACTCTCCGAGCTTTCAGAACAAATGAACGACTAAAGTCCGATCTCACTTGCCCAAGGCGGGTTGGCGCCGGCGCGCGACACAGTCACCGCTGCCGCCTTGGCGCCGAGCCCGAGGGCATCTTGCAGGGCTTTTTCGTCAAGCGAAGCCACCTGCGCCTTGGTCAGCAGGTTGTTCATCTTCAGCGACGCCAGGATGCCGGCGTCGAAGGTGTCGCCCGCGCCGACCGTGTCGACCACGGTGACGCGCTCGCTCGGAACCGAAACCTTCAGCGACTTGGTATAGCCGGTCGCGCCTTCCGCGCCCTTGGTGACGACGACGAGCTTTGCACCCTTGGCCAGCCAATGCGCAGCGAGTTCATCGTGATCGCCAGGGATACCGAACCATGCCAGGTCCTCATCGGAGAACTTCAGGATATCGGACATGGCGACCATGCGATTGAGACGCGCCATATGCGCGGCCTTGTCCTTGATGAAGCCAGGGCGGATGTTCGGATCGAGCGAGATCACGCGGCTCTGGTGCTCGCGCTTCATCAGCGCCTCATAGGTCGCGCCGCACGGGTCGGGGATCAGGCTGATCGCGCCGAAATGCAGGGCTTCGCAATCGTCGCCGAGCGCCGGAAGATCGGCCTCGGTGATCATGCGACCGGCCGTGCCTTCATCATAGAAGGCATAGGTCGCCTGGCCGTTGACGAGCTTGACGAAGGCAATCGTGCTCGGGCGGGGCGTGATGGCGCAATAGCTGAAATCGACCTTGGAGGCCGACAGCGTCTCACGCAGGATATCGCCCATCATATCGTCGGCGAGACCGGTAAAAAAGCCCGTGGGAACGCCGAGACGGCCAAGCGCGATCGCAGTGTTGAAGATCGCGCCGCCGGCATAGGGAGCAAAGCCCTTCTCCCCCTGCGTCGTCTCCCGCGGCAGCATGTCGATCAAAGCTTCGCCACAGCACAATATCATTCCGGCCTCCCAAAGAGCGCGTCTGTCGTATCCATAAATCGATTAGATAGATTCAGTGCAAAAGCAAAGCGTCAGTTTGTGGGCAGCTCCGAAATACCGCCGTTCCGGCCGGACCAGGCGAGCGGCGCATTGAGAAAGGCCTCGACCTCCTCCAGCGTCTTGTCGTCGAACAGCTTCTGCTCCTTGGCGACGGCGAGCACGTCGCGCCAGGTGGCGATGTGATGCAGGCGAACTTTTCCATTGGCGAAGCGCTCTTCCGCTTCGGGGAAGATGCCGTAATAGAACAGCGCCATGCCGTGGTCGACGATGCCGCCGGCCGCGCGGATGGCGTCGATGAAGGTGAACATGCTGCCGCCGGCCGTGGTCAGGTCCTCGATGACGAGCACGCGGGCGCGGTCGCGCATATCGCCTTCGATCTGGGCGTTGCGGCCATGTCCCTTCGGCTGCTTGCGGACATAGATCATCGGCAGGTTCAGCCGCTCGGCCAGGAAGGCGGCGAAGGGAATGCCCGCCGTCTCGCCACCGGCAACGCAATCGAACTGTTCGAAGCCGGCATTGCGCACGATGAGGCTTGCGGCGAAATCCATGACCGTCGAGCGGATGCGCGGATAGGAGATCAGCTTGCGGCAGTCGATATAGACCGGGCTCGCCATGCCGGAGGCAAGCTTATAGGGCTTGTCGGCGCTGAAATGGACCGCCTTGATCTCCCAAAGCATCCTGGCCACCAGCTCAGCCATGACGGCGCGATCGGTAAAAGTCATCTGGGTCATGCGAGGCCTCCTTCGCAGCGCTAATGTTCCAGCGGCAATAGCAGCAAGCAGCCCGAGTTTCCAGACGAATAGAAGCTTTCACTGATATCGTCACGGCTGCGGCTCGCAAAGGCGACCGGAAGGATCACTGCAGTGCGCCGAGATCGGCGGGAAGCATCGCCTTGAACAGCGCGATGACCTTATCGCCTTCCTCCCGTTCGATCGAAATCGCGTAACGGACGGCGGCGGCGACCAGCTGCATGGTCAATCGGGCTGTTCTTGCGAGTTCACCTTGGTTGCGCTCGGGCCAGAGGCGCTCGAGAACGGTCAGAAATGCCTGCGAATGCCATTCCATATCCTCGGCGTCGACCTGCTGCAGCAGTTTGTCGGCATGGGTGGCATGCCAGATGTCGCGCATGACCGGCTCATCGAGAAACATCGCGTAATAGCCATCGACGATGCGCCCAAGGGCCTCCTGGAGCTGATCGCGACTTTCGATTGCCGCCAGCTCGTCTTCGACGCATTGCCGGCCCTGCTCGTTGAAACGCTCGGCCAGCACGCGGATGATCGCCGTCTTGTCGGGGAAATATTGATAGAGCGAGCCGAAGGAGACACCGGCCTTTTCGACGATCTCGCCCATGCGCAGCGCGTCGCTGCCGTTCTCGGCAATCAACTCGGATGCCACCGAAAGGATCAGTTCCACCCGTTCGCGGCCGCGCTGCTGGCTGGGTATGCGACGCGGTGTGCCCGCCTCATTCTTGCTGCGCCTGCGTCTCGCGATCTGTTCCTGCGTCATGCCTTCCCCTGCCTGTCACTGTTGACAAGCAATATAAGAGAGTTTATCACATTTCGCAAATAAGAGAATTTATCACATTTTGTGCTGGAGGAGCTTGAAATGCAGATCTCGACAATTGCCATCATTGGCGGATCGGGAAAAACCGACCGCCGGATCCTCGGCAGGCAACCGGAAGATTTTTTCGCTTATGCCCGGCAAACCGCCGCAACCGGCATCTGGAGTGTCCAGTCATGACCTTTCCGATCACGAATATCGCCCTCGTCGTCGCAGCACTCAGCAGCGGCCTTCTCGCCGGCGTCTATTTCGCTTTTTCGACCTTCATCATGCAGGCCTTCGCCCGTCTGCCAGTCGATCAGGGGATCGCTGCCATGCAGTCGATCAACACGACAATCGTGCGCTCGCCCTTCATCGTGCTGTTCCTGCTGACGGCCGCGCTGTCGCTCTTCATCGCGGTGATGGCAATTCTCTACTGGCGGGGCAGCCTCAGCATGATGATGCTGACGGGTGCGGCGCTCTATGTCGTCGCGAGCTTTCTTTCGACGATGGTGTTCAATGTGCCGCTGAACGACGCGCTCGACAAGGTCGACGGCCATTCCGCAGAGTCGGCACAGCTATGGTCGACCTATCTCCGCGACTGGGTCTGGTGGAACCATGTGCGCACGGTGGCTTCCCTATTGGCCGCCTGCGCCTTCGTGAAAGCTCTGTTCTGAATGCATCGGAAGAGCAGCCGTACGCCCCTGGAAATGACCGATCAGAGCGTTCTGTTTTTACGCAACTCCGGACGGAAAACCGCTGCGCACTTTTTCTGGAATTGCTTTAGACGGCGTGCAGATAGGCCGCAACCTCGACACGGTTGCGGCCGTTGCGCTTGGCCTCGTAGAGCGCCTTGTCGGCGGCACGGAGAACGTCGTCGAAGCCCAGGCCCTTGACTGTGCCGGTGGCTACCCCGGCGCTGACGGTGCAGACCAAGGTCTTGTCGTCGATGCTGATCGCCCGTGCCGCAAAGGCATCACGTACCCGCTCTGCGACCTGCTCCGCGCGCCCCGGCAGCGCATTGTCGAGAACGAGCGCAAATTCCTCGCCGCCCAGGCGTGCCACGGTGTCGGAAGGCCGCAAACCGAAGGCGAGCTCCTGACCGAAAAGCTTGAGCACAAGATCCCCGGTGGCGTGGCCGTGCTGATCGTTGATGGTCTTGAAACGGTCGATGTCGAAGATGATGACGGCCATGGAGGGGCCAAAGCTACGGTGGCCGTGAAGATCGAACAAGGCTCGGCGGTTCAGCAGCCCGGTCAGAGAATCGGTGATCGCCTCCTGACGGTGGAACGCGGCCTGGCGCCATTGGTGCAGCGCAAGCGACAATGCGCCGATCCCGGTCATCCCGGCAATACAGACGGCAAGGCTGACATCCTCCGCCCAATTGTCCGGCGCATGACCCAGTACGAGCTTGCCATCGGCGATCAACACAGCCGCGCAGAGGGCAAAGGAAATGGCGGTCAGCATGTAAAGCGCGGTGATGCCGTAAAGAGGCGTGGGCGCTTCACGCCGGCTCAGCCAATATTCACGCGCCGTCAGAAGCAGGAGGACGCAGATGACGACATTGTCGCCGATGAAGGCAAGCCCGTCGTAACCGGCGAGCATAGGTCCCACCGAAGCGCAGATGCCGGTCAGGCAGCCGAGAGCGAAGCGAGCTTTGGAGAGGTGGCGCGTGCGGAACTGGTGGCCCGCCATCCAAATGGTCGCAAAACCGATGAAAAACAACACGAAAGTCAGGATGGCAAGAAGCGGTTGCGGCCGATCGACATAGGCGCCGTAGATGAAAATCCCGGCGACGAGCGGCACAAGGCCGGCGGAGCACGTCAGAAGAAAAGTATCGGGCCGGCGGGAAAACCAGCTTCCGACCAGTGTGACCGCGAGGCAGGACGCGGAAACGCCGAGAGCCAGAAGTAGGGAATTATAATCAACCAGCATCATGCTCTTTCGACGGTTTCACTTTCTACCGCGGGGGATCGATGACACGCTAGGCTTCAAGGGGTATCAAATTGGTTACAGCAAATAATAAAGAAAATATATATCAGTAAAATATACGTTCCATATCGCGGCAAATACGGATGCGTTACTACAATATTTCGTGTAAATTTGAATTTACTTATATAATGTAAATCTAAATCAAACTTCGACATCCCAATGCAGGGGGAACATGGGATCGAAGACGGTGACCGGACCGGCGCCTGTTTCGATCTTGGCCGGGAATGTCACGGCCTCGGGGCGACGCACCAGAGTGATGCAGTCCTCGTTGACAGGCAGCCCGTACCAGGCGGGTCCGTTCAGCGATGCGAAGGCTTCCAGCCTCTCCAGAGCACCCTCCTGCTCGAAGACATGGGCAAGGCAGCTCATAGTATTGATCGAAGTATAGATACCGGCGCAACCGCAGGCGCACTCCTTCAACGGATCGACATGGGGAGCCGAATCCGTGCCGAGGAAGAACCTGGCATCGCCGCTCGTTGCAGCCGCGCGCAGCGCCAGGCGATGACTTTCGCGCTTGGCGACCGGCAGGCAATAATAATGCGGGCGAATCCCGCCGACGAGGATGGCGTTGCGGTTGATGATGAGATGATGCGTCGTGATCGAACCGGCGAGGTTTGCCTTCGCCGATTTGATATAGTTGATGCCATCCGACGTGGTCACGTGCTCCATCGTGACCTTCAATTCCGGCAGTCGCTTGCGCAGCGGATCGAGCACGGTTTCGATGAACACGGCTTCGCGATCGAAAATATCGACCTCCGGGGTCGTCACCTCGCCATGGACGCAGAGCGGCAGGCCGATCTTCGCCATGCGCTCCAGCACCGGCATTGCCTTGTTCAGATCGCGCACGCCGCCGTGGGAATTGGTCGTTGCGCCCGCCGGATAGAGCTTGACCGCCGTGATCAGGCCGCTCTTCCTGCCCTCCTCGACGTCATCGGGGCTGGTATGTTCTGTCAGATAGAGCGTCATCAGCGGCTGGAAACGATCGCCCGCCGGCAGCGCTTTGAGGATACGCTCGCGATAGGCAGCGGCGTCCGCTGTCGTCACGACGGGCGGCACGAGATTGGGCATGATGATGGCGCGGGCAAAATGCCTGGATGTATCGCCGATCACACCTTCGAGCATGGCTCCGTCACGCAAATGCAGATGCCAGTCGTCGGGACGGCGGATGGTGAGCTTTTGCATGGGCGCGACCTCTGGAATGTGAGCGCCATCCAGCCCGAAAGCTGCCTCGCCCTTTCGGGATCGCGCTCTTTGATAGTGCGCTTCGATAGCACCAACCGCCACCGCAAAACAATCCGCGAGCGCAGTTAAATGATGGAGAAACTCAATCCTGCACGATATCGATGGTAACGTCTGCGCGGCGGCGGTTTTCCAGAATCAGCCGGCCATTCGGGAGATCGTTGCCATAAACCTTGGCGCTGGCCGCCTCTTCGTCGAGATCGTAGCCCCTCCAGCGCGCCCATAGCCGCTCTTCCAGCACCTCCATGGGTGGAGCAAGCATGATCGAATAGTCGAACAGGCCTTCCAGCTCCGCCCATTTGCCCTGGCTGAACAGCAGGTAGTTTCCTTCGACGACGATGAAGCGGTGATCGGCCGGGACGATGCGGGCGGAGGCGATGGCAAGCTCGCGCGAGCGGTCGAAGACCGGTACCAGCACCTCCTGGTCGGCGGTACGCACGGCCTTGACGATATCGAGAAAGGCGCGCACGTCGAAACTGTCAGGCACGCCCTTCCGCTTCAGAAGTCCCTTCTCGATCAGGACGGCGTTATCCATGTGGAAGCCGTCCATCGGCAGGACTTCGGCGCTTTCGCCCCTCGCCTTCAAAGCCTTGGCGACATTGTCGGCCAGCGTCGATTTGCCGGCGCCGGGAGGGCCGGCGATCGCCACCAGGAAGCGTTTCGCGTTGCCGGCGCGCGCGATGATCTCGCCGGCAACATCGTCAAGAGAGACGCTCATGCAGCGACATTCTCGACCGGCGGAGCCTTGGCGCCGGTCATGAAGGCAACGGCGTCGGACATGGTGTATTCCTTCGGATTGATGACGGTCAGGCGTCGTCCAAGCCGATGGATATGGATACGGTCCGCGACCTCGAAGACATGCGGCATATTGTGCGAGATCAGAACGATCGGCAAGCCGCGGGCGCGCACATCGAGGATGAGTTCCAGAACCTTGCGGCTTTCCTTGACGCCGAGTGCGGCCGTCGGCTCATCCATGATGACGACCTTGGAACCGAAGGCGGCGGCGCGTGCCACGGCGACACCCTGGCGCTGGCCGCCGGAGAGTGTTTCCACCGCCTGGTTGATGTTCTGGATCGTCATCAGGCCGAGTTCGCTGAGCTTGTCGCGGGCGCGCTTTTCCATCGCCGGCCGGTCGAGCATGCGGAAGACGGAGCCCAGGAAGCCGGGCTTGCGCATCTCGCGACCGAGGAACATGTTGTCGGCAATCGAGAGCGCCGGCGACAGCGCCAGGTTCTGGTAGACCGTTTCGATGCCGGCTTCGCGCGCTTCCATCGGCGACCTGAAATGAACAGGTTTGCCTTCCAGCTTGATCTCGCCTTCATCGGGTGTCACCGCGCCGGAAATCGCCTTGATCAGCGAGGATTTTCCGGCGCCGTTGTCGCCGATGACTGCAAGGATTTCGCCGGGATAGAGATCGAAATCGGCGTTGTCGAGCGCGGTGACGCGTCCATAGCGCTTGACGAGGCCACGCGCGGTGAGAATGGGTTCGCCAGTCGTGGTCATGCCGATACCTTTCTGATCCATTGATCGATCGCGACGGCGCCGATGATCAGTACGCCGGTCAGGAGGACTTTCCACTGCGGATCGGCTCCGAGCATATTGAGGCCCATGGAGACGACGCCGACGATCATGGCACCGAAGAGCGTGCCGAGGATCGAGCCACGGCCGCCGAAGAGCGAGATGCCGCCGATCACGGTCGCGGTAATCGCCTGAAGATTGAAGTCCGTCACGGCCGAAGACGGTGAGACCGAGCCGTTGCGGCCAATCGAAACCCAGGCGGCAAAGGCCGCGATCAGTCCCGAAACGCCATAGACGGCGAGCAGTACCTTCTTGGTCTGGATGCCCGACAATTTCGCGGCCTCCGGATCATCGCCGACAGCATAGACATGCCGGCCCCAGGCGGTGTGATTGAGAATATACCATAGGCCCAGCACCAGCAGCACCATGGCGATGACGCCGAGGGTCAGCACCGCGCCGCCGAGCCGGAAGCTGATCGCGAAGAGATGCAGGAGCGGCGCCTTTTCATCGACATCGGTGTCGCGGATGGTTTCATTGGCGGAATAGATGAAATTCGTCGCCATGACGATATTCCAGGTACCGAGCGTCACGATGAACGGCGGCAGCTTCATATTGGCGACGAGGAAGCCGTTGAGCAGCCCACAGATGCCGCCGGCAGCCATGCCGGCGATGATGGCGATCGGCGCGGGCAGGCCGTAAGTGACGGCGACGTTACCCATGACGACAGAGGAAATGACCATGATCACGCCGATCGACAGATCGATGCCGGCGGTCAGGATGACCAGCGTCTGGGCAGCACCGAGAATGCCGACAATCGCGATCTGCTGCAGGATCAGCGTCAGCGTATAGGCGGAAAAGAACCGCCCGCCGATCGCGATGCCGAAGATCACGATCGCCATTACCAATACGATCAACGGCACAGCGGCCGGCGTCGAATGCAGAAAGTGCTGCACACGCTTGAGAAAAGAGACATCGTGCTGCTCGAACGACGCGACGTTCTTGTCGCTGCCATCGAGAACACGTTCGAATTCCTGTGCTCCGGACATATTATTCCTCCGCCACCGCGCTCGTGCGCGGAAACCGCCGGCTGTTTAAGGGTCAGCCGAGAGGATGAACCCCGGCCGACGTGACTGTTGCGATGGTCTGCTCTCCCTTATAAGGAGAGCCGCGCCAGCAGGCGCATGACGCGGCTCCCGAAGGGATTATATCACATTTCGCGGGGGCTTAGCCCCAGCACTTTGCCGTGCCTTCCTTGGTGTCGATCGACTTCAGGCCGGGAACCGGCTTGTCCGTCACCAGCGAGACGCCGGTGTCGAAGAAGGACTTGCCTTCGGTCGGCTTCGGCTTCTCGCCGCTATCGGCGAACTTCTTGATCGCCTCGACGCCGAGGGCAGCCATCATCAGCGGATACTGCTGCGAGGTTGCGCCGATCACGCCTTCCTTGACGGACTTGACGCCCGGGCAACCGCCGTCAACGGACACGATCAGAACCTGCTTTTCCAAGCCGACGGCCTTCAGGGCCTGATAGGCGCCGACAGCAGCCGGTTCGTTGATCGTGTGAATGACGTTGATGCTGGAGTCCTTCTGCAGGAGGTTTTCCATGGCCTTGCGGCCACCTTCCTCGTTGCCGTTGGTGACATCATGGCCGACGATACGCGGATCGGTTTCGTCGCCGATCTTGTTCGGATCCTTCGGGTCGATACCGAAGCCGATCATGAAGCCCTGGTCGCGCAGGACGTCGACGGAAGGCTGCGACGGCGTCAGGTCGAGGAAGCCGATCTTGGCATCCTTCGCCTTGTCGCCCAGCGTCTTGTTGGCCCATTCGCCGATCAGCTTGCCGGCAAGAAGGTTGTCGGTTGCGAAGGTCGCGTCGGCAGCGTCAGCCGGTTCCAGAGGCGTGTCGAGCGCGATGACCAACAAGCCGGCATCGCGTGCCTTCTTGACCGAGGAAACGATGCCCTTCGTGTCGGAAGCGGTGATCAGAATACCCTTGGCGCCGCTGGCGATACAGCTTTCGATGGCGGCGACCTGGCTTTCGCTGTCACCGTCGATCTTGCCGGCATAGGACTTCAGCGTCACACCGAGTTCCTTGGCCTTGGCCGTCGCGCCTTCCTTCATCTTGACGAAGAAGGGATTGGTATCGGTCTTGGTGATGAGGCAGGCGGATACGCCGGCAGCCTTGGCAGGTGCGGCAAAGGCAACGCCGATCGCCAAAGCGGCGAGCGTGGCGGAAATAACAGATTTCTTCATTCAATCCTCCCGATGTTTGAAAAGCCGGACTGTCCGGCAATCACAGAGCCGAGTCCGGCGTGGAGATGCGCAATGCCTGTCGGATTATTTTCGGTGGACCTCCTCCAAGGCCATGTACGCATCCTCAACGTCTATATCTGAGCCTAAAGATTTCGGCCTGTCAATAAATAAATCGGATTGAATTATTAATTCGATATGGCATTCTGGAAAAAAATAAGGCATGGCCATGATGGAAGGAGCAGGCTCATGTCTCTTGTGCACGACCCTGAGGAAACACCCACAGCACCAGCGATTCTCGACCACAGCGGGGGCGCGAACCAACTCGGCGTGCGCGCCCATAACGAACGGCTCGTCCTGTCGCTCGTGCGTCGTCATAGCGCGCTTTCGAAGGCCGATATCGCCAGGCGCAGCGGACTTTCGGCCCAGACCGTCTCCGTCATCATGCGGGAGCTTGAGAAGGACGGGCTATTGTCTCGCGACGCGCCTGTGCGCGGACGCGTCGGGCAGCCATCCATCCCCATGCGGCTCAACCCCGACGCGGTGCTCTCCTTTGGCGTCAAGATCGGCCGGCGCAGTGCCGATCTCGTGCTGATGGATTTCGTCGGCGGTATCAGGATGCAGCTCCATCAAACCTATCCCTACCCGCTGCCCCAGGACATCATCGCCTTCGTCACAGCCGGCGTCCGCGAGCTGGAAGGGCGCCTCAGCGAGGAACAGCGGCGGAAGATCGCCGGGATCGGCGTCGCCGCGCCATTCGAACTGTGGAACTGGGCCGAACAGGTCGGGTCGCCGCCCGGGGCTATGGACGCATGGCGCGGTTTCGACCTGCGGGCCGAAATCGCCTCGCGCGCGCCCTACCCCGTGATGCTGCAGAATGACGCCACCAGCGCCTGCGGCGCCGAACTCGTCTTCGGCGTCGGTCCACGCTATCCGGACTTCGTCTATTTCTTCATCGGCTCCTTCCTCGGCGGCGGCATCGTCCTCAATTCGTCAACCTTCGTCGGCAGGACGGGCACAGCCGGTGCGCTCGGCCCGCTGCCCGTGCGCGGCCGCAATGGCGAGAACCGCCAGCTTCTGGAAATCGCCTCGATCTTCGTGCTCGAGAACCTTCTGCGCGACCATGGCTTCGATCCACGTCCCCTCTGGTATTCGGCAGACAATTGGATCGATTTCGGCGAGCCGTTGGAAATCTGGATCCAGGATACGGCCAAGGCCCTGGCGCAGGCGATTGTCGCGGCCGCCTCGGTCATCGATTTCAGCGCCGCCGTCATCGATGGCGGCTTTCCCGATTGGGTGCGGGAGCGCGTGGTGCGCGCAACCATCAGGGCCGCTGCGGAACTCGATCTGCAGGGCGTCGTCATGCCGGAGATTATCGAGGGGGCCGTCGGGCCGCAGGCACGCGCCATCGGCGCCGCCAGCCTGCCGATCTTTGCGCGCTACCTGATCGATCAAAACGTTCTTTTCAAGGAGATTGAGCATGCTGAAGGGCATTGACCCGCTATTGAGCCCCAAGCTGCTGGCGACGCTGCGCGCCATGGGCCATGGCGATGAAATCGCCCTTGTCGACGGCAATTATCCCGGCCTCGAGCATGGCCGCCGCCTTATCCGTCTCGACGGCCATGGTGTCATCCCGGTGCTCGATGCCGTGCTGAGCGTACTGCCGATCGACGATTTCGTGCCGCAGGCGATTTTCCGCGCCACCGTCCGCCAGGATCGCGACGCCGTCGATCCCGTCCATGCCGAAATGATCGAGTGCTGCGCCCGGCATGTGCCCGAGATCAAGGTCGTGCCACTGCTGCCGGCGGAATTCTATGAGCGGGTGCAGCAAGCGCATGCGCTGATACAGACCAGCGAGCCAAGGCTTTATGGCAACATCATTCTGCGCAAGGGTGTGATTTATCCGAAAGTGTAAAAGACGATCCCAAAGGCCCCTCATCCGGCCTTCGGCCACTTCTCCGCTTGCGGGGCGAAGGGGATGGGCGCACCCACAGCCTTCCCTCCGGAGCTAATCATCCACCCACCCTCAAATATCGCCCGCAGAAGGCCCCCAGACATCCGTCATGGCGAAACCTTCCGCCATCGGATCAAAGGGATCGAGCGCCACCTGGCTGAGGCCGAAGGTGAAGCCACGGCCGGTGATCGTCGGGATGATGGCCGGCTTGCCGGCAACTTCGGTCTCGGCCTGCAGACCGACTTCGAATTCCGAACCGATGATCGAGCGGGATTTGAAGACATCGCCGACCTTGGCCTTGCCGCGGGCATGCAGCGTCGCCAGATTGGCCGAATTGCCGGTGCCGCAGGGCGAGCGGTCGGCGCGGCCGGGCCACATGGTCGTGCAGGTGCGGATGGCGCCATCGGCATCGATGTCGCGGAACATGACATAGGCGACGCCCGAGATCGCCGGAATTTCCGGATGAACCACGGTCATTGCACGATTGATCGCATCCTTGAGAATCATGCCGGCCTGCACGAGGGCGGCGGCATTCGCCTTTTCGATCTTCAAGCCGATCTGGCCGACATCGACCAGCGCATAGAAGATGCCACCATAGCAGAGATCGAGCTTGATCCTGCCCCATTGCGCCGTGTCGAGTTCGACATCCAGCTCATGCACGAAGGACGGCACCATGGTCAGCCGCACCTTCTCGCAGCGGCCGTCGCGGCAGGTTGCAGTCGCACGGACGAGGCCGGCGGCCGTGTCGAGGGTGACGACCGTCTCCGGCTCCTTCATCTCGACGATGCCGGATTCGAGCAGGGCCGTGGTCACGCAGATGGAATTCGAACCCGAGCTCGCATGCGCCTGATCCGGCTGCAGGATTATGAAGCCGGCATCGGCTTCGGGGTGCTTGGCCGGCAGCAGGAGGTTGACGGAGCCGATCGGCGCGCCGCGCGGCTCCAGCATAAGGAAGCGCCGCAGCTCCTGGCCCTTCGGATCGCTATTCAGCCAATGCAGCTGCTCGGCAATGCTGTTGCCCGGGATCTTCGGCACGCCGCCGATGGCAACCTTGCCGATTTCCCCCTCGCAATGAACATCCAGCAGCTGGATCGTGCGCTTCCATCTCATCTCGATATGCTCCAATCAGATGCGTCGCATAATATCGTCGCCCAAGGCGGATGAGCTGACCGGCGAGGCCAGCCGGCGCCATTCGCCCAACGCACTCTCTGATATATCAGATCGCACAAGGTGGCTATGGTGATTTGCGGCAGCATTGAACCTGCCGGTTTTCAATTAGACCATGATAGCGCTATTGCTTCAGCGCTTCACCGACATTGCTGCCGGTGGCCTCGACGCTATCGCCAAGCGAGCCGACGGTGTTGCCGGCGGAAGCGCCGACACGGCGCCATTGTTCGCCGTAGTTCCGGCGGGTGCGCGGATCGAAGATGGCAATCGGGGCGCTAACCGCCGCACCCGCTACGCTGCCGACCGTTTGTGCGGCCCCCATGGCGACGGCGCCGACTGCGTCGCCGATACCGACATCGGAATCGGTGATCGTCTGGCCCTCGATCAGCCGGGCGCCGATCAGCTTCACCACTTCCGGGCTTTCGGCGAACTTGCCATGGTTCAAGCCATCGCCCGTCTTGAGCTTGGTGAGATCGAGGACGGTGATGCCCTGTTTCTCCAGCTCGCTGCGATAGGGTTCGGCTGAAGGATCGATCTGGCCGAGGCGATCTATATTGCCGGAAATGCGCCTCGAGAGGGAGAGCGCGCGGTCATCACGCGAGACGAACAATGTAAAGTGCGGCTTGTCCTTGCCGAGTGCTGCGAACTGGCGCCCGAAAACATCGACGTCGAGATCGGGAGACGCCAGGATGACGTTCTTGATCTTCGGCGC
Organism: Martinezella tropici; assembly: GCF_003287875.1. Taxonomy (GTDB): domain Bacteria; phylum Pseudomonadota; class Alphaproteobacteria; order Rhizobiales; family Rhizobiaceae; genus Rhizobium; species Rhizobium tropici_C. The sequence goes on along the minus strand of NZ_QMKK01000046.1, from coordinate 242,202 downwards.
GACGCGGCCATTGCGGATCGCCATCTGCCGGAGGGATTCGACCGCGAGCCAGCTACCCATGGAGTGCGCCATGACGGTGATATCGCCGACGGAGGGGTCGGCGGCCACGCGCCGCAGCAATTCCTCCAGCGAATCGCGGGAATAGTTCGTGCTTTCCTTGTCGTAGGCATAATCGAAGATGCTGGCGCGCGACGGCCAGGTGAACACGATTGGTGCGACGTCGGCATGCGAATCATGCACGATCTGCGCGAAACGATAGACTGCATCCTCATAGCGATTGTTGAAACCATGCACGAAGATCAGCACCCGCCTGTTCTTCGGCAGCTCGGCATGCAGCCAGGCGCGCCCATCCGCTTCGCCCGCCAGCGGCTTGACGCCGATGGTGACGAAATTCTTCAGGGGATTGCCGGGTAAACGGCTCGGCCATTGGACCTGGCCGACCTTGCGATTGGCTTCGGGCGGGATGGAGACGCTGACCGCATCCACCTTCAGCCCTGGCCCACGTTCGCCCGAGAAGAGAATTGCCGGATCCTGGTCCGGCAGGCGCGTCGTGGCAACGAGAAGATCGATCTTCGATGTGCCCGGCACATTTTCGGAAACAGGCTGCATGACGCCGATCGGGCGGCCGCAGGCGGCCAGAGACAAGGTAACGACCATGGCCGTGGTTCGGAAAAACGCCCTTCCCAATCGGTGCGAACCCGCCACGAGCTGCATCATGCAACCTTTCCTTACCGCCAGAATGTTGCGCCACTCTACGCATGCATGTCCACGGCGCAAGCTGCTCCCGCGGTTCTTGGGCTCATGACGCAATGCTAATTCGCGACGGCATTGCAAAGGCGCAACGCAATCGTCCAACACCGCTAACCGATAATCTGGCTGAAAATAAAAAAGAGCCCGATGCGGGAGGAGGATGCATCGGGCTCTTGATCCGGATTGGCAACTGGGAGGAGGAGTGTTGCCAATCATTGAAGGAGCGCTGGGAGGAGGAGTGCGCCGCCTTCGAGGGATTAGATATAACGAGCGGATCGGGATGAATAGACCGTCTTTCGCAATGCAGCAATGCACTGGATGCATTGCTTTCTTCGTAGACGCCAAAAATGCCGCATATCGCCGGCATTTTCTGGGGAGAAGCGCCTATTTTACAGTCGTTATCTACCCAAACTCGGCGATTCACATGATTGTGATCGGCGTTTTTGCATTGGAAGCGCTTCTCACTGACATCCAGCCGGCGAGCAATCTCCCGCCGGCTGGATGACGTTCGGTTCAGGCCGCCTTGAACGCCTTCTTGCCTTCTGCATCCAGCGCGGCAAATTCCTCGTCGGAAAGGACGATGTCGACCGCTGCGGTGTTTTCCTCGAGATGCTTGACCTTACCCGTGCCGGGGATCGGCAAGATCACCGGGCTGCGCTTCAGCACCCAGGCAAGCGCGATCTGGCTCGGCGCGGCATTGTGCTTCTTCGCGATGGTATCGAGCAGCGAGCCTTCCTTGGCAAGATCGCCGGCGGCCAGCGGGAACCAGGGGATGAAGCCGATGCCATGCTTTTCGCAATAGTCGAGCACGTCTTCGCTGGTGCGATCGACCAAATTGTAGCGGTTCTGCACCGTCACCACCTTGAAATGCTTCGATGCGGCTTCGATGTCGGCAACGGAGACTTCGCTCAAGCCGGCATGGCGGACGAGACCGTCATTCAAGAGAGATTTCACGGCGTCGAACTGTTCTGCTGCAGGCACCTTGGGATCGATGCGATGGAGCTGCCAGAGATCGATGCGCTCGATGCCGAGGTTGCGCAGGCTCTTGTGCGCCTGCTGGATCAGATATTCAGGACGACCCACAGGCACCCAGACATTCGGGCCGGTTCGGGTGAGTCCGCCCTTGGTCGCGACCACGAGACCGTGGCCATAGGGATGGAGCGCCTCCTTGATCAGGCGTTCGGAAACGTCCGGACCATAGGAATCGGCCGTATCGATGAAATTGATGCCGAGTTCCGGCAGGCGCCTCAGCGTGCGGACGGCTTCATCATGGTCCTCTGGCTCGCCCCAGATACCGGAACCGGTAATGCGCATAGCGCCGAAACCGAGACGATGGACGGGGAGATCACCGCCGATCTTGAACTGACCGGACTTGGCTGCATCGAATGCTGACATGGTTATAGTCCCTTTTGCTGATGTGAAATGTCTTATGCGTCTCGGCCTCCGAAAGGAGCCGGAATCCGACGGGCAAATCGAACGTCTCGCGAGGGGAAAACAGGTGTCGCGACCGATGCTAGATGGGTCTGCATCGCAGCTTATGCAATGTGTCGATGCATGATGCGCCAGGACCGGCCAGCCGGCTTGCCCTTGGTTTGGTCTTGCGCCCTCACGTGCGCCGTTGCACCTGTTTGCCGAGATCGGCAAGCGTGGCCCAAAGCTCATCGAACAGGTTGCGAGCGAACTGCTCCATGGAAACGTCCTGCGGAGATTGCATCCAGCGCTCGCTGCCGATGCGCAGCATCGTCACGACCGCGGCGGCAAGCATGCCAAGGCGAAGACGCTCCTCCTGGCTGCCGCTGCCACGGGCAAACAGCGCATCCGCGAGCTTCTTCTCCAGTTTGGCATATTTGAGTTGGTCGCGGGCTTGAAGCGTCGGCGTATTGTGAATGAGGGCGGCCAGAGCAAGGCTTTGCGGATCGGCGATGGCAGTACGAAGGGCAGAATTGACAGCCGCCTCGATGACGTCGACGACCGACGCATCTTCGGGCTGGACGGCGACGGCGCCGATCAGCTCGCGGGCGAAACCATCCTGCCAGGCGGCAACGACCTCTTCCTTACTTGGGAAGTAATCGAAGAAACTACGCTTGGAAACGTCGGCCGCCTCGGTGATGTCTTCGATTGTCGTGGCATCAAAGCCGCGCTCGAGAAAAAGCTTCAAGGCTGCGGCTTCGATGCGTTCGCGGGTTTGACGGCGCTTACGCTCGCGCCGGCCTTCCGTTACCGCGCTATCGACATCCGGCTTTTTCGCCATCCGCTACCCCCGGCACTCGCTTCGGGCCGCCCCAAATCGGCCTTGCCGGCTCCCTGCGCCTAAGCGCTGATTCCAGCATTCTCTCCGGTGCTACGATATTTGGAGCCGATGATCGAGAGCTCCAGAGGATTTTGCCGCGATATCCTGTAGACGCCGGCCGGCGGAATGTTACGCACCGTCCCGCCGATGCGCTTTGCAGTAAGCCCAAGGCTTTCAAGGATCGCTTTCTGTACCGGGCAGCGCGGGCCATAGGTGAACTGATAGAAAGCTCCTCCCGGCTTCATCGCTTCGAAGGCACCGCCAACGATGGCCTCGACTTTCGAAGGCGGCATGGACAGCAGGGGCAAACCACTGACGACGGCGCCGAAAGGCGCATCATCGAAAAGGCCGCATTGGCCGAGCTGCGCCGCATCCATCTGCACGATGCGCGCCTCGGGAAAGCGGCCGCGCAACCGAACGGCAAACTCTTCGCCGAACTCGACGAGCGTGAGCGCGCTTTCCGGAATACCACGCGCCAGCAACGCGCGCGTGAATACACCCGTGCCCGGACCAAGCTCGAGGATCGGGCCATCGAGCGGCTCGATCTCCTGGGTCATCAATCTCGCCAGCCGTTCGCCCGAGGGGGCAACCGCCGCCACGCGCAGGGGATCGCTGACCCAGGAGCGGAAGAACTGCACAAAATCAGCGCATGAAGTCTTTGTCGTCATTCCGCAAATCCAATCTTCGGACACGATATCATATATGTGGCGATGAGGACCGAGCAGCGTGGCAATTCAAAGGCATGCCGCGCCAATGGGCCGTCGAAATCGTTGATATGCAGGCGAAACCATGAATTTCGCGCTTACATTTTTTCATCTATTGCAAACTTGCATTTAGTATAGAAATTACCAGATACAATGGGCAATGCCAATCTCTCCCACAGGAGTTTCCGCAATGCCAGACTGGACAGTGAAGGATATTCCACCCCAAACAGGCCGCATCGCAGTCATCACCGGCGCCAATAGCGGCATAGGCTACGAAACGGCAAAGGCGCTGGCGGGCGCTGGTGCAAAGGTGATCATCGCCTCTCGCAATGAGACCAAGGCCAATGAAGCGCTCGCCAAGATCCGCGGGGCGACACCCGCAGCGGACGTCACGTTCGAACCGCTGGATCTCGCCAGCCTCGATTCCGTCGCCCGCACGGCAGGCCGCATCGCCGCCACTGTGCCGCGTGTCGATCTGCTCATCAACAATGCCGGCGTCATGGCCATTCCCGATCGTCATGAGACGGAAGACGGTTTCGAGATGCAGATGGGCGCCAACTATATCGGACATTTCGCCTGGACCATGCGGCTATTGCCGAAAATCTTCGCCGCCGACAGCCCGCGCGTCGTCACCGTCAGCAGCCTTGCCCATCGCAGCGGCAGGATCAATTTCGACGATCTGCAGTGGCGCAGGCGCTATCGGTCCTGGTCCGCCTATTGCCAATCGAAGCTCGCAACGCTGCTGTTCAGTTTGGAACTCGATCGCATCGCCCGCGCCGAAGGCTGGAAGCTGAAAAGCGTTGCCGCCCATCCCGGCTATGCCGCGACCAGCCTGCAGACCACGGGTCCGCGCATGGGTCGCGACCGGGCCGGCAGCCTCGAAATCGCGACGAGATTGCTGGGGCCGCTTCTATCGCATACGGCGGCAGCCGGCGCCCTGCCGACCCTCTTTGCGGCCACCTCGCCCACGGCAGAAGGCGGCGCCATGTATGGTCCTGACGGCTTTTACGAACTCAAGGGGCCGCCGGTGCGGGCCAAGATCGCCTCGCATGCCCGTGACCAGGCCATCTGGCGGCGGTTATGGGACATTTCGGAGCAACTGACCGCAGCGGCCTGAAACAGAATCCCTCTCTGCTCGGCAGGGAGGGATCCAAGGCTGTCAGATCACGGGCTCACGCACTGGCGGCGCGGGCCGCTGGTTGGCTGGTAGGTATTATCGGACGCGCGGTATGTCTTATATCGGCTTGCGCACCAGCGGACATGCGCGCTGCCGCGGGGCGGCTGCGAAACGGCACTACCGATGATCGCGCCGGCGGTGAAGGCGGCCATCGGATACCACCAGCCATTATGGCGCGGTAGCCCGGGCGATGATGCGGACGATAGTGTGGTCGATAATGCGGACGGTGATGCCGGCGATAGTATCTGTTGTGGTGCCGATATTGGACTTCGGTTAGGCCGGCAGGCTGCTCACCCGTCTGCTGAATGGCCGGCTGGATCAGTGGCTGAATTGGCGCGGCCGCCACCGGATCGAAAGATGTAACGGCAAGCAAGGCACTCAGGACGGTCACTGTCACGGTTGTCAGGAATCGTTTCACAGCTCTTCTCCTCCTGTCGAGTCGTAATACTGATGAACAACGCGCAATGATTGAAAACCTTTCACAATATTATCGCTTGCGCAAGTACATGCCACGCGATAGGCATATAGATAGGAAGCCTATCTATCTATCACCGAGCGAGACGCAATGAGTGAAGCCGACCACCATCATGGCACCGACGATGCCTACGCGCTTGCCGAAGCGCTGCGTCCTGCCCTCCATCGTCTTTATCGGCAATTGCGACGCGAGAGCGACGAGGCCGAGTTGTCGCCGCTACATGCCCTGCTCCTGGTCGCTATCATCCCGCAGCCAGGCATCGGCGTAGCCGAACTGGCGCGGATGGAGAGGCTGCGCGGACCGACGATTTCAGGGCACGTGAAGGCGATGGAGCGGGATGGCCTCATTGCGCGCGCGGACCCCGATCCGAACGATCGGCGCCGCAATGGCTTGATTGCCACCGAGAAGGGGCAGGAATTCATTCGCCGCCTGAAACAACGGCGAACCGACTGGCTCGCCTCCGAACTCACCAAACTGTCGCCGCAGCAGCGTGACGCCATTCGCGCCGCCATCGAACCGCTCATGGAGATCGGGCAATGAATGCGACTCTTCCGGACAGCGCCGCGCCATCGGTGCCGGCAGCAGGCGTCCCGCCCGATCGCCGCGAGATCCGCGCCGTCATCCTCGGGCTGATGATCGTTCTCGGCCTCGGCGCCCTCGACCAAAGCATCGTCGCAACGGCGCTGCCGCGCATCGTCAGCGATCTCGGCGGCCTGACGCATCTCTCCTGGGTGGTCAGCGCCTATGTACTCGCCTCGACCAGCACCATGCCGCTCTATGGCAAGCTCAGCGACCAGTACGGCCGCAAACCGATGATCTATGCGGCGATCCTCATCTTCCTTCTGGGTTCGGTGCTGAGCGGCATGGCGCAGACGCTGCCGCAGTTGATCATCTTCCGGGCGATCCAGGGCATCGGCGCCGGCGGATTGCTGCCGCTGGCGCAGATCATCATCGGCGATATCGTACCGCCGGCGCGACGTGGCCGCAATCAAGGCTCGATCGCGGCCGTCTTCGCCGTCTGCAGCGTCATCGGCCCGATTGCCGGTGGCGTTATCACCGATCTCCTGTCATGGCACTGGATCTTCTACGTCAACCTGCCGATCGGCGCCGTCGCGCTCGTCATGATCGGCCGGGCGCTGAAGCGGCCGCATCAGACACGCAGCCGCCGCATCGACTACCTCGGCGCGGCGCTGCTGACCGGCTGTACGACAAGCTTCCTGCTGATGCTCGCCCTCGGCGGCAATGAATGGGCCTGGAACTCGCCTGAGATCTTCGGCCTCTCCGCTCTCGCACTCGTCCTTTTCGTCTTTCTCATCCTTCACATCCGGCGCGAGCCCGAGCCGGTGCTGCCGCCCGATCTCTTCGGTAATCGGCTCTTCGTCGTCGCCTGCCTCGTACTGGCTTTGACCTTCATGGGCATGCTGGGAGCGAGCCTGTTCTTTCCGCTATTCTTTCAGATGGTCATGGGCGTCAGCCCCTCACATTCGGGCCTACTCACCGGCCCGCTGATGATCGGCGTCGTCATCTCCTCCATGATCAACGGGCGCGTGCTGCTGCATCGCTTCGGGCGCTACAAGCCGGCGCAACTCTGCGGCCTCAGCCTGGCAACCGCTGCCTTCGCCGTACTCGCCTGGGCGGCGGCCACCAGCCAAAGCTTCTGGATCATCGAGCCGACGGTTTTTGCCCTCGGCCTTGGCCTTGGCCTCGTCATGCCCACGATGACGATCGCGGTGCAGAATGCCCTTCCCCTTGCCCATCGTGGTGTGGGTACGGCGACGCTCGCCTTCTTCCGCTTGCTCGGCGGCCTCATCGGCGTCACCGGCTCCGGCGCCATCCTGGCCTACCGCGTGCAGAATGCCGGCGGCGTCCTCGACGGGATGCATGGCTCCTCATTGACCGAAGCCGGCATGAAGCAGCTCGCCACCGCCTCCCCCGAGGCTCATGCCGCCGCGATAGCGCTCTATCGTCACGCGATCGCCATGACCTTTGCGACGGGCACGGCAATTGTAGCGCTGGCGCTGATCGTGCTGCTGTTCTTGCCGGAATTGCCGCTGAAGATGGAGCATGGGCCGGAAAAGGTACGCCCAAGCTGAGCTGCGCACGATATGGCTACGGAAGCAGAAGCCCGGCATCCCGGTGCTTATTCGCCGGGCCGCCCGCTTCGCTCCGGGTTCCGAAGAGCGCGTCAACTCTGCAGCTTACGCTGAGCTTCCGCTTTGCCGTCCTCGGGCAGGTCCATGTTGTGCATGACGGCGATCGACCAGACATCGTGTTCGCGCACGATCACCATGTTGATCAGCCCATGGCGTTCAGGCCATTCATTCCCTTGCGGATCGCGCGCCCCTGTCATGCTCCAGTGAATGTCGAGTGCGGCAACATCGGAGCGGATAGGACGCATTTGGGTTTTGATGGCTTTGAGCTGACTGTCCTTGAACATCGTCTCGAATATGGGCCTGTGAAACTGCTCGATCGATGATCGGCCCGTTGCCTTCATTCCAAATACGTTCGTAAAATCGGCGTCTTGCGCAAATAACGTGGAAAAAGCGCTCGCATCGTGCCTATTCCATGCGGCGACGAACGCATCAACGATTTGTTGTGCGGCTTGTCCAACGTCCGGATGCAGTGACATCTCACGTTCCCTCCTTTAGTATGAATGCCATACTATATGGCAACCGGACTTAATTGGAAATATGGCAACACCCTACACGCAATCACTTCTGCTCTATGCCTACCAGGCTTCCGCACGGGCGCTCACCCAGACGCTACACGAACGCGGCCATCCAGCTATCCGACCGAAGCATGGTGCAGTCTTTGCCAATATCGATGAAGAAGGAACCAGAGCCAGCCTGCTTGCCGAAAGGGCGGGCATGGGCAAGGCCGCAATGGGCGAACTGATTGATGATCTGGAACGTCTTGGCTATGTCGAGCGGGTGCCGGATCCTACGGACAGGCGCGCCAAGCTCGTCACCGCCAGGCCGGAGGCGCGGCAGGTGATGCAGATCGTTCACGAATTTAACGACGGGATCGAACGGCGATATCGTGAGCTGTTGGGAGAGCAAGCCTATCGGATATTGCGCACCGCCCTGCGGACCATCGCGGCAAAAGAGGATATGCAGCCCAGAATTCGCTAAGGCAAAGAAGCAGGCAGATATTCAGGCGGCGCAACATCGCTGACAGCGCCGACCGCGCAGCGGCATGGACATCACGGGCTGTTGCGAATGCTTGCGTGGGTCGAAGCTAAGACATGTCGCGCAGAAGTGTTCGGCAGCTTTGCTGCAGCGACGTGCGCAATATCAAAGACTCAACGCGCGAGAAACGAATCTCAAGGATCGCGATACGCTTTAGACAAGAAGATGCCAAGCTTGGTCTAGAATAGTGAAGAAATGGCGCACCCGAAGAGATTCGAACTCCTGACCCCCAGATTCGTAGTCTGGTGCTCTATCCAGCTGAGCTACGGGTGCGTGGCCGAAACGGAAGAAACCGTTGGCGTGGGCGGTTCTCTAAAGCCTCCCTTGAGGGAATGCAAGTGGATTTGTGAAAAAGATCGCGATTTTCGTGCATATTGACGCCAAGCGCCTGAAAACAATCATCTTTCTTGGAAGCTTCTGCTGCGATAGTCATCAAGGGATACTGGGCGGTCGGGAATTTCGATGCGGAACTGCGTGCCGGCCACCGGCTTTTCCACGAGCGCAATGGTGCCGCCATGGGCAAGGACGAGCTCACGGGCGATCGCCAGACCTAGGCCGGTGCCGCCGGAGCGGGCCGAGCCACGGAAAGCGGTGAAGAGATTTTCGCGCGCCTTCTGCGGCATGCCGGGTCCGGTGTCGTCGACGGTGATGCTGACGACACTGCCGATTCGATGCGCCGATACCGTGATGCGCCTGACACTGTCCGGATCCGTCTCGCCGAAAGCGATCAGTGCCTGATGGGCATTGCGGCAGAGATTGTGAATGACACGGAACAGCTGCTCGCTGTCGGCATCGACCTCCAGATCCGGACTGAGCTGCTCGGCGAATTCTATGCCGCTATCGGGATCGATCGCGAGGATATCGCGGACTTCGCCGACGAGTTCGAGGAGACGGATCTTGCGCCGGCGCGGCGCGGACTCGGAGGTCTGGCCGTAGGATAGAACTTCGGTCGTATAACCGACGGCACGGTCGATGGTCCGCAGCAGTTTCGGCGCGAAGCGCTTGACCATCGGGTCATCCACATCGACAAGACGGTCCGACATCAGCTGTGCCGCCGAGAGGATGTTGCGCATGTCGTGATTGATCTTCGAAACCGCCAGCCCGAGAGCGGCGAGATTCTTCTGCTGCTTCAGGGTCTTCTGCAGCTGCGACTGCATGGAGGCGAGGTGGCGGCCGGCCACGGCAAGCTCGTCGCCTCCCCTGTCGGGAACGAGGATGCGGCCCGGATCCTCAGGATCGTCCGAATAGGCCTGCATGCTGTCCGTCAGCCTGCGGATCGGGCGGATCATCATGCGGTTGATCGCGAAGAAGATCAGCGTCGCCGTGAACAGCGAGATCAGGATGGAGACGAAGAACACGCTGACGGAATAGGCCAGCATCGCATTGCGCAGGCGGGTATCCTTCAGCACCACCTCGACGCCGGTGTTGGCATCGCCGCCGACAGGACCGAAAACACGGATGATGCGGTTGCCGCCGAACAGCAGCGTATCGAGCGCGTCCTTGATCGCAGTCAGCTGGGAAACGTCACTAAGATCGTATTTTTCATCGACGGAGGCCGGCATTTCGGCTGTGGCCAACAGGCGCGAAGTGCCGTCCTTGCGCAGGACGATGGCCCGCGTGCCCGTCGCCATCAACGTCTCCTTTTGCAGCGCACGGGGGAGTTCGGCCGGCTGCAGGCCATCGATGACGATCGCGGCGGCGGCGGCAGTATTCAGCCGATCCTCCAGCCAGCGCAGCCGCATATTGGCGACGGAGGGCACGAAGATGAGCACTTCCGCCACGGAAATGAAAACGACAGTCAGAATAAGGAGCTTGCCGGAAAGGCCGCCAAAGATGCCCGTGGGACGGCAAGACTGGGACAGGCCGCCCTTGGCGACCTTATCGCCCATTGCGGCGTCCTTATCCTGCCCACTGTCCATTTCAATTGTCCCGCTTCGCTGCAAAGCGATCCGATGCGATCTGATCGAAACCAGATAATAGGCGATTGTGGGCTTTTTTCCAATCGGCTCTGCGCTTGGACAAACAAACAAGGCCGGCCGCGCTACTCGGGCGAGGCCGGCCTTGGATTTGGCCTCATGGTTGAGCGATCAGAACTCTTCCCAGCCTTGCGTCGCGGTGGCCGGTGCGGCCGCCGCCCCGCCGCCGAAGGCGGTAGCGACCCTATCGATCATCCGGCGTGCCGGCGATGCCGTAGGACGATGCGTCTCAGCGCGCGCGGGCACGGGTGCTGTGACATTGACGGCATCCACCTTGAAGCGCGAAACGAGATGGACAAGGCCATCGGCCTCGGCCGCCAGGCGATGGGTCGCGGCCGAAGTCTCCTCGACCATGGCGGCATTGCGCTGCGTGACTTCATCCATCTGGTTGACGGCCTTGTTCACCTCCGACAGGCCCGTTGCCTGTTCGCGCGCCGCCGTCGCTATCGAATGAATGTGATCGTTGATCTTCAGCACGCGGGCCTCGATGGAGGACAGCGCCTCGCCGGTTGCCTGCACGAGCTTAACGCCGACCTGCACCTCGTCACCGGACTTGCCGATCAGCGCCTTGATATCCTTGGCCGCGGTGGCCGAGCGCTGAGCAAGCTCGCGCACTTCCTGAGCGACGACGGCGAAACCCTTCCCTGCCTCGCCGGCGCGAGCCGCTTCGACGCCGGCGTTCAATGCGAGAAGATTGGTCTGGAAAGCGATGTCGTCGATCACGCCGATGATCTGGCTGATCTCGCCCGATGCCTGTTCGATGCGGCCCATGGCGTCGATCGCATTGCGAACCACCGTGCCGGAACGAGCCGCGTCGTCCTTGGCTTCGCTGACCATGACGCTCGCCTCGCGCGCCCGCTCTGTGGAATTCTGGACGACAGAGGTGATCTCGTCGAGCGCTGCCGAGGTTTCCTCCAGTGCCGCCGCCTGCTGTTCGGTGCGCTTGGAGAGGTCGTCACTGGCGTGGCGCAGCTCATTGGTGTTGGAATTGATCGAGCCGGTGGTGCCGCGCACCTCGCTCATGGTGCTCTTCAGCGTCGCAAGCGTCGCATTGACGTTCTGCTGCAGCTCGGCAAAGGCGCCCTGGAATTCGCCCTTCATCGCCTGGGTCAGATCACCGTCTGCCAGGCTCGCGATGACGCGGCGGACTTCACCGATGCCTCTGTCGACGCTGACAAGCAACTCGTTGACGTTGCCAGCGAAGCGATTGAGGTTGACGTCACCATAGTCCTTCTCGATGCGGTGGCTGAAGTCGCCGGCCGCTGCGGCCGAGACCACGAGAGACATGCTCGACTGAAGCTCGTCGCTCTTGGCGCGCATGGCTGTTTCCTCGGCATTCATGCGGCGCACGGCATTGCCGTTTTCCTTGAAGATGTCGACGGCCGCGGCCATCTCGCCGATTTCGTCGCCACGGCCGGCAAACGGCACCTCTATATCGAAATGGCCGTCGGCGACATTCTTTATCGCATCGGTTACCTTGCGGATCGGGCGGCTCAGATGGACGGTTCCGATATAGGCGCCGAGGCCGACACCGGCCACGATACCGACGATCATGATGGAGAGGACCATCCAGAGCACAGTGCTGTGGAAGGTTGCGATCTCGGCCTCCGCCTTCGCAAGCTCCGCCTTATCGGTCTGGACGATCGCATCGATCTCAGCCTGGAAAGCCTTGCGGTTGGCGCGGTTCGCCTCGTTGTTGCCCTGCTTGCCGGCGGCATCCGGGCCATCGGTCACGCCGAGCCTGGCCGTTTCCGTGCGAAAGGCGCGAAACTCCTGGGCGCGGGCCTGCAGCTTGGTGAATTCCGGCATCTGCGTCTCCGGCACCAGAGGCGCCCAGCTTGCCAGCACCTTGTCGATTTCGCCGAGATCGGCCATCAGCCCATCGGCAAAGGGTTTGGAATCTTTTGCCGCAGCCGCGGCATAGATGCCGCGCGCTTCCATGACCACGGCGGTGACGTAGCGATTCAGGCGCTCGCCCATGTAAGCGCGGCTCGCCGTCTGCTCGTAGCTCTGTAATTTCTGGTCATATTGATGCAACGCATAAAGCGCGGTGGCCCCGATCAGAAGCGCCGCCCCGGTCATGACAGATACAAGCAGATTTATTTTGCCACGAATTCTCACAATACCCCTCCGGCGCAGATCCCATCCCCCATAAATCGATGGGTTTTACCACACAGGGCTAGATATCGACTAAAATCATTAATGTTATATTGAGTTATCTTTAATCTAAGCGTCCGACATTCTTCACTATACTAACTGTATATTTTAGGAATTATGCAATTTATATTCAAGGTTGCGCACATTCCGCCGGCGAGCAGCAGCCAGATAGCAATCAGCCGCCGCCGATCGCGCGAAATTGCCGGAGTTCAAGGAATCTGCGCCCATATAATTGACTTCCGGGGCCTTGATCCGTATAAGCCCGCGCACGTTCGGTCACCGTGCCTGCTTTTGCGGGCCAAGTCCGTTCGCCATAATCAACAACGCTCCTTGCTACTCAAAGCAAAGCTCAAGAAGGGCCGCACTCCGCGGTGTTTAAATAAATGAAGCGTACCTACCAACCATCCAAGCTTGTCCGCAAGCGTCGCCACGGTTTCCGTGCGCGCATGGCCACCAAGGGCGGCCGCGCGGTTCTTTCCGCTCGCCGTAACCGTGGTCGCAAGCGTCTTTCGGCCTAAGGGCCGAAATGCCCGATGATCCAGGATGGCGGGCAAATTGACGAATGAACGACCCAAAAAGACTGTCGGGCGGCTGAAAAGCCGGCCGCAGTTTCTTGCCGTCCGCGAAGGCGAGAAGCGCCGAGGCAGCTTCTTCCTGATAGAGATGCTGGACCGCAAGATCGCCGACGCCGAACCCCGCGTTGGTTTTACCGTTACCAAAAAACATGGCAACGCGGTGGAGCGCAACCGCATGCGGCGCAGGCTGAAAGAAGCCGTGCGGCTTCATGCCGGATTTGCAATGCAGCCCGGACACGACTATGTGGTTGTCGCGCGACGCGAGGTGCTGACCGCGCCTTTCGAAAAACTGGCGAGCGAACTCGTAAGCCGCATCGAAACCAGGCCGAAACACCGGCGGTCGGAAATGGACCGCTCCAGGAAAGTATGATGGAAAACAACCGCAATTACATCGTTGCAATTGCACTGTCTGTGCTGATTGTTCTCGGCTGGCAGTTTTTCTACATGAACCCGCGCCTCGAAGCGCAGCGCCAGGCCGAACAGGCCGCCAAGCAGCACCAGCAGGCGCAGCAGGCTCAGACGACGCAGTCGCCTGCCGCGGGCACCGCTGTAAACGGTTCGCTGCCGGCAAACGGCCAGACGGCGCCGACGGTTCTCAGCCGCGATCAGTCCGTCGAGAAGACGGCTTCCGCGCGCGTTGTCATCGATACACCGGCACTTGCCGGTTCCATCAACCTGGAAGGCGCCCGCCTCGACGATCTCCGTCTCAAGGCCTATCACGAGACTGTCGACAAGAGCAGCCCGATCATCACGCTGTTCAGCCCGGCCGACACCAAGGACGGCTACTTCACCGAACTCGGCTATGTCGGCAGCGATGCAACCGGCGCAGTCCCAGGTCCTTCGACCCTTTGGAAGCTCACGAGCGGCGACAAGCTGACCGACAAGACGCCGGTGACGCTCTCCTACACCAACGACAAGGGCATCACCTTCACCCGCACCATCTCGGTCGACGATCGCTACATGTTCACGATCAGCGACAAGATCGCCAATAGCGGCCAGGCGCCGGTTTCGCTGTCGAGCTATGGCCGCGTCACCCGCTACAACAAGCCCGAGACGCCGTCCGCCTACGTCCTGCACGAAGGCTTCATCGGCGTCATCGGCGATGACGGCCTGATCGAGACCAAGTACGCATCAACTGAAAAGGAAGCCACAACGCCCGCCAAGGCGACCGGTGGCTGGCTCGGGATGACGGACAAGTACTGGGCTGCAACGATCGTGCCGCCGCAGTCGACCGCATATGATGCCCGCTTCTCGCACTTCACCGACGGTACGCCGCGCTACCAGGCCGACTACAAGGAAGATGCGGTCACGGTTGCTCCCGGCCAGTCGATCGACCTCAAGAACCTCGTCTTCGCCGGCGCCAAGGAAGTCCCGGTCATCGACCGCTATGAGACCAGCTATTCGATCCCGCGCTTCGACCGCCTCATCGACTGGGGCTGGTTCTATTTCATCACCAAGCCGATGTTCAAGCTGATGGACTTCTTCTTCCGCTACTTCGGCAATTTCGGCGTCGCCATCCTCTGCACCACCATCGTGGTCAAGGCGCTCTTCTTCCCGCTCGCCAGCCGGCAATATGCCTCCATGGCGAACATGAAGCGCGTGCAGCCGAAGATGGAGGAGCTGAAGGCCAAGTTCGGCGACGACCGCATGGGCCTGCAGCAGGCGACGATGCAGCTCTACAAGGAAGAAAAGATCAACCCGATCGCGGGCTGCTGGCCAGTGCTCCTGCAGATCCCGATCTTCTTCTCGCTCTACAAGGTGATCTATATCACCATCGAAATGCGCCATGCGCCGTTCTTCGGCTGGATCCAGGACCTCTCCGCGCCGGATCCGACCTCGATCGTCAACCTGTTCGGCCTGCTGCCGTTCGCGGCTCCGACCTTCCTGCATCTCGGCGTCTGGCCGCTGATCATGGGCGTCACCATGTTCCTGCAGATGCGCATGAACCCGACCCCGCCGGACCCGACCCAGGCGATGATCTTCAACTGGATGCCACTGGTCTTCATGTTCATGCTGGCAAGCTTCCCGGCCGGCCTCGTGATCTACTGGGCCTGGAATAATACGCTCTCTGTCATCCAGCAGTCGATCATCATGAAACGCCATGGCGTGAAGGTGGAGCTCTTCGACAATCTGAAGGGCCTCTTCAAACGAAAACCGGCACCATCGAAATGACGATAAAGGCCCCGCTTCGGTGGGGCTTTTTCATTCTCGGCCTTGGATATTAACGATAGAGGCTCCGGCATCAGGGAGCCTTGGGCGGTAACTCGGCCGCTGAGGGTTGGACGTCCCATCGTTCCGCCAGTACGTTGCGTGCCTCGGCGAGAATCTGCCTGTATTCGGGCCTGAATGGAGCAAGAAGCTGCTTCTCGAGTTCCACGAGCAAACCGTGCAATACGGTACGTTCGGCAGGGCTCTCGAAATACTCGCTGCCGGGGGCATGCGTTGCGTTCGGATCGGACCAGCGGGAAAGAAGCTCGAATAGAACCAGTGCCTCCTTCACATCGAGGCGTATTTCCACCGCATCGTCATCTTTCGGCGCATCTTGCTCCATCTGCGCACCATGGCAGGCTACGTGCAGGTCCGCAACGCGTCACACATTTCGATCAAAACTTGACTTTCATGGGCAAAACCCCGAAGCCAGACCATCAAACCGGATAAAAGACTGAGCAAATGGCAGACCAGACGACCAAAGACGACAAGCCGCTTTTCGGACGTCCGTGGATTTTCATCCGCGGCGTGCCGGCCATGAAGTTTCTGCCGCCGGAAGGGCCGCCGGAAATCGCTTTTGCCGGCCGCTCGAATGTCGGCAAGTCGTCGCTGATTAATGCTCTGGTCGGACATAAGGGACTGGCGCGCACATCCAACACGCCGGGCCGCACGCAGGAACTCAATTATTTCGTTCCCGATGGTTTTTCCGGCGAGAGCGGCGACCTGCCGCCGATGGCTCTGGTTGACATGCCTGGCTACGGCTATGCCGAAGCGCCGAAGGATCAGGTGGATGCCTGGACGAAGCTCGTCTTCGACTACCTGCGCGGGCGCACGACGCTGAAGCGCGTCTATGTGCTGATCGACAGCCGCCACGGCATCAAGAAGAACGACGAGGAAGTTCTGGGCCTGCTCGACAAGGCTGCTGTTTCCTATCAGATCGTGCTGACCAAGACCGACAAGATCAAGAAAGCAGGCATACCGAAGCTGCTGGCCGATACCGCTGAAAAAATCCGCAAGCGCCCCGCCGCCTATCCCGGCATCCTCGCCACTTCATCGGAAAAAGGCGTTGGTCTTCAGGAATTGCGGGAGGCCATTGGCCTGACGGTCGGCATCCAGGTCTGAAGACCGACCGGTCGAATGAGGCCGCCGCCGCCCGACCCCGCATAAGGCGACGGCGGCCGTGTTGCCGCTAAGGATTACATCTTCGGCAACAACACCTTGTCGACGACGTGGATCACGCCGTTCGACTGCTTGACGTCGGCAATGGTGATATGGGCAATGCCGCCGGCCTCGTCAGTCAACGTCAGCTTGCCGCCCTTGTCCATGGCCTTGATCGTGCAGCCGCCGACCGTCTTCAGATCGTATTCGCCGCCCTTGCTCATTGCCCATTTCTTGATGGCGGCAGCCATATCATTGCCGGCGACGACGTGGCAGGTCAGCACCTTGACCAGCTTCTCCTTGTTCTCGGGCTTCAGCAGGGTTTCGACCGTGCCTGCTGGCAGTTGCTTGAAGGCTTCATTGGTCGGCGCAAAGACGGTGAAAGGGCCTTTTCCTTCGAGGGTATCGACGAGGCCGGCCGCCTTGACGGCTGCGACCAGGGTCGTGTGATCCTTGGAATTGACGGCATTCTGGATGATGTTCTTGCTGGCATACATCGCAGCACCGCCCACCATCGGGTCCTTGGCATAGGCTAGGCTGCTTGCGGCCGACAGCATTGCGGCAGCGGCAGCAATGCGAAAAACGGTCTTGATCATAACGTCTCCTCTTCCGCTCTGTTGCCCCGATCAGGCGGGGTCGGAAGAAGATACGGAGCACGCTGGCAGAGAGTTTCAGCCGCGATCGTTTTTCGGGAACCGAAACTCCTCAGGGCAAGTGGATCGTACCGGAAGCGACCACATCGCCCGTCGGTTTGCCGGTCGGCGAGCCGCCAAAGGGCTCCACACTAACGGCGATGATGGCGCCTTCAGTCAATTTGGCGTGAAGTTCCGGCGACAAGACGATTTCGCCATCGCCGGTCGGTGGCAGTATGCCCAGCGCCTCGGCGGGATCGCTGCCGCGAATCAGCCAGAGCTCCAGCGATTTCTCCTCGGGCTTGCCGGCGGCGACCGGCGTAATTTTCAGACGCCCACTGGCGACGTCGTAATTGGCGAGGAGATTGAAGGGACTGTTCTGGCCGGCAAGGGATGCGGTGAGCTGTTTGCCAGGGCTCGTGCGCAAGCTGCCTTCATTCGTGATGGCGAACACGAGTACGCCGGCGACCAAGAACAGCGAGCCGAAAGCGACCGAGCGCCATAGCATCAGCGAATTCCACAGATGGGCGCCGAACGCCACTTCTCCGAAAATCCTCTTTTCAATCTTCGGGAACACGGCGGCCGCAGGCGTCACCGCCTCATATTCCTCGTTGAATTCCGAGAGGTTCTGCTCCCAGCGGCTGACGATGGCGGCAAACTGGCGGTCGCTGCGCATGCGGCGCTCGACCTTCTGCCGATCCTCCAGGGAAAGCACGCCAAGCACATATTCTCCGGCCAGGACTTCATCGCGGGAGCGGCCTCCCTTGCTTTGATCGGGCGTACTCATCGGTCCATGCACTCTCTCAGTCTGATCAGGCTTCGGCGCAGCCAGGTGCGCATAGTATTCAATGGGACAGCGTGTTGGTCGGCGAGCTCTTGGTAGCTCAAGCCCTCGACATAGGCGCTGCGAACGGCCCGTGCACGATCAGCTTCCAACTCTTCCATGCACCTGTCAATCCGCCCTCCCTCTCCCTTCACGATTGCTTGCTCTTCAGGACCGGGTTCCAGGTCGGCAAGATCGTACGCCGTATCTATTTCGTCGGCTATGGGCTTGCGTGCCCGCACGAAATCGATGGCGCGATTGCGCGCGATCGTCATCAGCCAGGCCATTGCCGGCCCTTCCGCAACAGCAAATTGCTCGGCCCGCTGCCAGACCTTGATATAAGCTTCCTGCAAAACCTCTTCCGCATCCGCCTTGTTGCCGACGATACGCAGGCAAACACCGAGAAGTTTCGGGCTGGTACGCTTGTAGAGTGCCGCAAAGGCTTTCTGGTCGCGCATGGCGATGCGGCCGATCAGCGCTTCCGTCTCCTCGCTCGCCATCCAAATCCCCGGGGTGCGACGCCTGCACCATCTTTAGAAGAAAAAATCGCTTCGGCAAACGTGCGGAGGCCATCAATTTCGGCGACGCTGATGTGACATAGCGTCAACGAAAGCGCGGAGCGATCTATCCGGATACGCTTTTCGCGCTCCAGGTATTTGATTTTGCGCATGTCGTTGTCGCAAAAGCGCTGCACACCTTTGCGACAACGACATGCTTTAATCCCGATATGATTATTCCCTCTGTCAAGAACTTGAGATAAAAGGCCCGCGAACAATTTCGAAGGGTGCACCATGTCCGAAGCCCAAAGCGAACTCCAAGCCAACCTGCTCGCACAGGCGCTGCCCTACATGCAGCGTTATGAAAACAAGACCATCGTCGTGAAATATGGTGGCCACGCCATGGGCAACGTCGAACTCGGCAAGGCGTTTGCCGCCGATATCGCCCTTTTGAAGCAATCGGGCGTCAACCCGATCGTCGTCCATGGCGGCGGCCCGCAGATCGGCGCCATGCTGACGAAGATGGGCATCGAATCGAAGTTCGAAGGCGGATTGCGCGTCACCGACCAGAAGACGGTCGAGATCGTCGAAATGGTGCTTGCCGGCTCGATCAACAAGGAAATCGTCGCGCTGATCAACCAGACCGGCGAATGGGCGATTGGCCTTTGCGGCAAGGACGGCAACATGGTCTTCGCCGAAAAGGCGCACAAGACCATCAAGGATCCGGACTCCAACATCGAGCGCGTGCTCGATCTCGGCTTCGTCGGCGAGGTGGTCGAAGTCGACCGCACCCTGCTCGACCTGCTTGCCAAGTCCGAGATGATCCCGGTCATCGCCCCGGTCGCTCCCGGCCGCGACGGTGCGACCTACAACATCAATGCCGACACTTTTGCCGGCGCGATCGCCGGCGCGCTCAGCGCCACGCGCCTGCTGTTCCTGACCGACGTCCCGGGCGTGCTCGACAAGCAGGGCCAGCTCATCAAGGAGCTGTCTGTGGCACAGGCGCACGCGCTGATCGCCGACGGCACGATTTCCGGCGGCATGATCCCCAAGGTCGAGACCTGCATCGACGCCATCAGGGCCGGTGTTCAGGGCGTCGTCATCCTCAACGGCAAGACGGCTCATTCCGTGCTGCTCGAAATCTTCACCGAGCACGGCGCCGGCACGCTGATCGTTCCGTGATGCGGTTCAGGCGCTCCGCGGAAGAGCTGTGGAGCGCCTCCAGGCCGTTCAGGACGGCCGGTAGATGGCTTCGGCCTCGCTTTTCAACATTCCCATGACCGATCGGTAGGGCGCTGGCCCATAGCTTATGCGGCTGACGCCCAATCTTGCCATCGTCTCGTTATCGGGCGTGGTCGGACGCACCATGATGTTGACGGGCAGAGGGGAGCGTTCGCAGAGCGCGCCGATCAATTCCGGATCGACCAACCCGGGCGCGAAGAAGCCGCTGGCACCCGCTTCGGCAAAAGCATCGGCGCGACGGAAGGCATCATCCAGCAGGAGTTGATGATGCGCCGTATCGCTTTCCTGCAGGAACAGATCGGTGCGGGCGTTGATGAACAACGGCATCTCGCGGCGATCGGCCATGTCGCGGATTGCGCGGATGCGTGCCGCCTGCGTCTCGATGGGGTGAACGCCCTGGCCGCCGATCACCTGATCCTCGAAATTGATGCCGACGGCGCCGTGGTCCATGATCTTTTCGACATTGGCGGCGACGTCTTCGGGTTCGACGGCATAACCGCCCTCGAAATCGACCGACAGGGGCAGCGGGCTCGTCACCGAGATCAGCTTGGCGGTCACCGCCAGCAGCGACAAGGGTATCGCCTGACCGTCGCCGAAACCATTGGCCGCGGCAACCGACCAGCTTCCCGTCGCCAGCGCCTTCGCACCCGCTTCCGTAACGGCCTTGGCGGAGCCTGCATCCCATATATTGAAAAGGATCACCGGCTCACCCTTCTTGTGCAGCCGCGCGAATTCCTGTGCCTTTTCCACCTGACTCATCGTATCCCCTCCGAAAAGCCCGGCCGGGCAAGTTTCTCTCCATAACCCAAGAAAGCGTAAGCCCTCCCTCACATGAAAAATAGAGTAAAAGCCCGGAAATCAATAGTAAAATCATAGCTGGCATTGAAGTGGACGGCAATCTCCTCGATATGGTCAGCATGCTGCGGCATGTATATTTTCCTTCCCCTTTCAGGAGAGAGCGTGCGATAAGCTCTCCATGAACCGCGCAAAAACACTATCCGAACCGTCAGATTTCTCCGATATCCGCGATTGGGTATTCGATCTCGACAACACGCTCTATCCGCATCATGTCGATCTCTTCGCCCAGATCGACAAGAACATGACCGCCTATGTCTCCACCCTCCTCCAGATGGAGAGGGAGGACGCGCGCAAGCTGCAGAAGCAATATTACCTCGAGCACGGCACGACCCTGCAGGGATTGATGATCCATCACGGAATCGACCCCAATGATTTTCTCGAAAAGGCGCATGCGATCGACTATTCGGCGCTGATGCCGCAGCCGGAGCTGGCCGCCGCCATCAAAGCGCTGCCGGGACGCAAGTTCATCTTCACCAACGGCAGCGTCAAGCATGCCCAGGCGACGGCCGGTGCGCTCGGCATTCTCGACAGTTTCGACGACATTTTCGATATCGTTGCGGCCGACTACGTGCCGAAACCCGCCGGCTCGACCTATGACAAGTTCATGAGCCTCAACCGCGTGGACACGAAGAGAGCAGCCATGTTCGAGGACCTGCCGCGCAATCTCACCGTGCCCAAGGCACTTGGCATGAAAACCGTACTGCTGGTGCCCCAAAACCTCGAGACGACCGTCGTCGAATGGTGGGAGCGCACCACGGGCGAGGACGATCATATCGACTATGTAACCGACGACCTGACGAGCTTCCTCAAAGCGTTGATTTAACCACTCATCAGGGCGGGGTTACGAAAGTTTCATCCGCCTTACAGAGGTTTAATTGGTCGCTTTCGACCATCAGCCGTATCGTTTGACCATTCCTCGACACGAAAGGAAAAACGATGAACGGGAAAAAATTTCTTCTTGCAGGACTTTCCGCCGCCCTTCTGGTGGGTGCTGCCGCCCAGGCAAGCTTTGCAGCGCAGAGCGAGGAAGCA
The DNA here is from genome assembly GCF_003287875.1 of Martinezella tropici. Lineage (GTDB taxonomy): Bacteria > Pseudomonadota > Alphaproteobacteria > Rhizobiales > Rhizobiaceae > Rhizobium > Rhizobium tropici_C. The sequence goes on along the minus strand of NZ_QMKK01000046.1, from coordinate 220,460 downwards.
CGGGGCGGGCACGGCGGACGCTGGCACGGACCACGCTTTTCACCGGAAATCGTCTATGTGCGCATGCTGAAGCAATTCGGCCAGCCCGGCGACACGAAGGTCACGCGGGATGAGGTGAAGGCCGGCGTCGACAAGATTTTCGACCAGATCGACACGAATCACGACGGCGAAATCACCCCCGGCGAATTGCGCGCCTATCGCCAGGAACGCATCAAGGAATGGAAGGCCGAGCGCGCCAAGGCAGATGGCGATCAGGGCAATAGTCGGGCCCAGAACGATCAGAGCAAGGGCGATCAGGCTGGGGCCGACGACAATGGCGGCAATAATGGACCACGCCATCACGGACACCATGGCCGCTTCATGCACGAAGCAGGCATGATGCGCGGAATGATGATGTTCCATCGCATCGACAAGGATGAAAACGGCCAGATCAGCAAGCAGGAAGCCGAAGACGCCGCCAACAAGCTCTTCGACCGTATGGATCGCAACCATGACGGCGTGATCTCGCTGGACGACATGCCGAACCGCCCACTGCTGTAAACCGATCGATCAGTCCGCTCCGGGAGCCCGCCCTCGCCCATGCGACGGCGGGCTTCTCCTTGTCAGTGCCCGTTATCGTGCTCGTAGAAATCCGCGACGATCTTCCAGGCCTCGTCTGCGGTATCGACGAAGCTGATCAGGTTGACATCGTCTGGCGCGATGGTGCCGAACTCCGCCAGCGCTTCGAAATTGATGATGCTGCGCCAGAACTTCTCGCCGAAGAGGATGAGCGGCAGGCGCTCCATGCGGCCGGTCTGGATCAGCGTCAGGCACTCGAACAATTCGTCGAGCGTGCCGAAGCCGCCCGGAAATACCGCGATCGCCTTGGCGCGCACCATGAAATGCATCTTGCGGATCGCGAAATAGTGGAAATTGAAGCTGAGTTCCGGCGTCACATAGGCATTCGGTGCCTGCTCGTGCGGCAACACGATATTGAGGCCGATCGAGGGCGCTCCTTCTTCGGCCGCGCCGCGATTGCCTGCTTCCATCACGCCTGGGCCGCCGCCGGTGACGACGACATATTCATGGAAATCGAAGCCGGCGGAATAGCGGGAGCAAAGCCGGGCGAACTTGCGTGCCTCTTCATAATAGACCGATGCCGCTTCGAGATTGGCGCGCTGCACCTCGTTGCGGGCGGCCCAGGCATTGGTGCCGGGGGCGGGAATGCGCGCGCCACCGAACATGACGACGGTCGATTTGATGCCACGCTCGGTGAGCGACATTTCGGTCTTCAGCAGCTCCAGCTGCAAGCGGATCGGCCGCAGTTCCTCACGGCACAGGAAATCCTCATCGGCATAGGCAAGACGGTAGGACGGCGACATCGACTGCGGCGTGCGCGGCACCGACTCGGCCCGTTGCTTGTCCGCCGAGCTCGTCTTCAACGGGTCCCAAACCCCGTCCTTACGCCTCAGCCTGCCGCTCTTCGCCTTGCTCATCTATTCATGCCTTTCGAAACGATCACGACGGGCCGTTCCCGTCCTTGGACGAAAACCGCCAAGCTCTTGCATATGCCCCTACAACGCCTTGAATCCAAGCTCAATCGGCGCGGAAAAGACATTCCATTTTCAAACTCCATGCTATAGGACCAATCGACCGCTTCCGGACCCTTGCCGGAAATCACGATAGGCACTGACGTTTTAAGGAATTCCCATGAGCGCTAACGATCTCGCCTCCCTCGAAAAGTCCATCGAGGCCGCCTTCGACAATCGCGACAATGTGAACACGTCGACGCGCGGCGAAGTGCGCGACTCCGTCGAGACGGCGCTCAATCTCCTCGATAGCGGCAAGGTTCGCGTCGCCGAGCGTGGCGCTGACGGTAACTGGATCGTCAACCAATGGCTCAAGAAAGCGGTTCTGCTCTCCTTCCGCCTCAACGATATGAAGATCGTCGAAGGCGGCTCCGGCGGCGCCACCTGGTGGGACAAGGTTCCCTCGAAGTTCGAAGGCTGGGGTGAAAACCGCTTCCGCGAAGCCGGCTTCCGCGCCGTGCCGAACGCCGTCGTGCGTCATTCCGCCTATATCGCCCCCAACGCTATCCTGATGCCGTCCTTCGTCAATCTCGGCGCCTATGTCGGGGAAGGCACCATGGTTGACACCTGGGCGACGGTCGGCTCCTGCGCCCAGATCGGCAAGCATGTGCATCTTTCCGGCGGCGTCGGCATCGGCGGCGTGCTGGAGCCGATGCAGGCCGGCCCGACCATCATCGAAGACAATTGCTTCATCGGCGCCCGCTCCGAAGTCGTCGAAGGCTGCATCATCCGTGAAGGTTCGGTGCTCGGCATGGGCGTGTTCATCGGCAAGTCCACCAAGATCGTCGATCGCGCCACCGGCGAGATCACCTATGGCGAAGTTCCGCCGTACTCGGTCGTCGTCGCCGGCGCGCTGCCGAGCGGCAATACCATGGCGAACGGCCAGCCGGCTCCGAGCCTCTATTGCGCCGTCATCGTCAAGCGCGTCGATGAAAAGACCCGCTCGAAGACCGGCATCAACGAGCTGCTGCGCGACTGATTTTGGAATTTTCGGAAGCGCGGTTGCCATATCGCGCTTCCCTCATGCTTGCCGGGTGAGCATGCCTGTGCGATTGCTGGAATCGCTGCAAAGATTTTCGAGTCGTCACCGATCCTTTGCCATCGCTTTGCCATTTCCCGCCGGATAAGTTGCCTCCGATGACTGTTACCAATCCCATCACAAACCTGCAGACCCTGATCCGCTGCGCCTCCGTTACCCCTGCCGAGGGTGGCGCGCTGACCGCGCTTGCCGACATGCTCGCACCGCTTGGCTTCAAGATCGAGCGCATGACGGCGAGCGAGCCGGGAACGCCCGATATCGAAAATCTCTATGCGCGGCTCGGCACAGACGGACCGCATCTGATGTTCGCCGGCCATACGGATGTCGTTCCGGTCGGCGATGCCGCTTCCTGGAGCCACCCGCCCTTTGCCGCCGAAATCGCCGATGGCGAGCTTTTCGGCCGTGGCGCCGTCGACATGAAGGGCGGCATTGCCTGCTTCGTGGCAGCGGTTGCGCGTCATATCGAGAAGCATGGCAAGCCCGCCGGCTCGATCTCCTTCCTCATCACCGGCGACGAAGAAGGGCCAGCAATCAACGGCACGGTCAAGCTGCTGCAATGGGCGGCCGAGCGCGGCGAGACATGGGATGCCTCGCTCGTCGGCGAACCGACCAACCCCGACCGGCTCGGCGACATGATCAAGATCGGCCGCCGCGGTTCGATCTCCGGCACCATCACCGTTCACGGGGTTCAAGGCCACGCCGCCTATCCGCATCTTGCCGACAACCCGGTACGCAGCATCATCAAGCTGACGGAAGCGCTGCTCGATCCACCCTTTGATGCGGGTACGGACAGCTTCCAGCCGTCGAACCTCGAAGTGACAAGCATCGACGTCGGTAATGCCGCCACCAACGTCATTCCCGCCAAGGCAACCGCTGCCTTCAACATCCGCTTCAACGACACATGGACTGCCGATACGCTGAAGGCTGAAATCATCGCACGCCTGGATGCGGCCGCGGCAGATCAGACGCTGCGCCCCGGCCGTCCGCCGGCGAAATACGACATCGTCTGGTCGGAGCGTCCGAGCCAGGTCTTCCTGACGCGCAACAATGCGCTGATCGCCTCGCTCTCCTCCGCCATCGAAAACATCACCGGTCAAAGGCCGGCGCTGTCGACCACCGGCGGCACGTCCGACGCACGCTTCATCAAGGACTACTGCCCCGTCGTGGAATTCGGGCTTGTCGGCCAGACCATGCATATGGTCGACGAACGGGTGGCGCTCTCGGATCTCGAAACATTGACCGAGATCTACCAGACCTTCATCCAGCGCTGGTTCGAGAATGCCGACCTTTAGGGAAGTCCAATATTATCTGTCCGGTCTATGGCTGCTGATCCGCATGGATGCGCGCGGCTTCCAGTATCTGGACATATCGGACCGCGGCATGCTGCGCTCCTTCTGGGCCATCCTCTGGAGCCTGCCGTCGATCGGCATTTCATGGTTATGGTGGCAGCAGGCCTATCTGACGGCCATGCCGCCCGAAACATCCACCGGCCTCGCCTTCTTTCTGCGTCTTGCGCTGGTCGAGGCTGCGAACTGGCTGACACCGCCCATTCTCGCTGGCTTATTGCTTTTGGTCTTCCGTTTCGGCGACAAGTTCACCCCGATCGTCGTTACGGTGAACTGGCTTTTCGTGCCGGCGAATTATCTGAACGCATTGCTCGTCGCCATGATCGTCTTCGTCCCCGGTTCGAAGGCCTTGGCGGCACTTTTATCGCTGGCGCTGACGATGGCCACCATCTTTGCGCTGGCGCGCATCCTCAGGATGATCTGCGGTACGCATCCGCTTTTCGTCGGCACGCTGACGCTGATGCTGCTCATTCCAAACCTGCTGCTGACGGATTTCCTGCAGCGTTTCCTCGGGGTTTATCCGCCGGGTTGAGGCCCGTGTCTACCGGACCACGACCTCACCATCTTCCTTGGCAAAGGGACCGATATCCGGATTCGACAAGATATCGAGCACGCGTTCGGAAGGACGGCAGAGGCGCACGCCCTTTTCCGTGACCACGATCGGGCGATTGATCAGGATCGGATATTCGATCATCCGGTCAAGCAGATGATCGTCGGTGAGATCGAGGTCGCCGAGACCAAGTTCGTCATAGGGCGTTCCCTTTTCCCTCAGAACGTCGCGCACGGTCAGACCCATGGCGGAGACGAGCTTCACCAGCTCTTCCCGGCTGGGCGGCGTCTTCAGATATTCGATGACGACGGGCTCCTCCCCGGACTGCCGGATCATCGCCAGCGTATTGCGCGACGTGCCGCAAGCGGGGTTATGATAGATCGTCACCGTCATCGGCAGCCTCCCTCTCGCCGCCCGGCAGACCGGCATCGTCGCGATAATCCACCTGCATGAAATAGAGCCCGTCCGGCGGGGCGACAGGGCCACAGGCCTTGCGATCCTTAGCTTCGAGCGCCGCGCGCACATCGCCGGGCGTCCATTTGCCCTCGCCCGCCAGCTTCAAGGTGCCGGCGAAGGAGCGGATCTGGTTGTGCAGGAAGCTTTGCGCCGTGGCGCGGATCTCGATCAGCTCGCCGCTGCGCGTCACGTCCAGCCTATCGAGCGTGCGCACCGGGCTATTCGCCTGGCAATGTGCCGAACGGAAGGTGGTGAAATCATGCCGTCCCACAAGGGTCTGCGCCGCGGCATGCATGACCTCGTGATCCATATCCTTCGGCACCCACCATGCACGGCCGGTTTCCAATGCGAGAGGCGCGCGGCGGGCGATGATGCGATAGAGATAGTGGCGGCGAATGGCTGAAAAGCGCGCATCGAAGCTTTGGTCGACCTCGACGATATCGAGAATGGCAATACGGTTACCGGCAAGCTTGAGATGGGCATTCAGAGCATTGCGCAGCGTATAGGCCTTCCATTCCCTGGAGAGGTCGGCATGCATGACCTGACCCATGGCATGCACGCCGGAATCGGTACGCCCTGCTCCTCGGATCGAAACCGTCTCGCCCGTCAAGGACAGGATGGCGCCCTCGATCGCGCCCTGCACGGAGGGGCCGTTTTCCTGGCGCTGCCAGCCGACATAGGGAATGCCGTCATATTCGACGGTCATTTTGTAACGCGGCATCAGGCTTGCTCCGATGCGAGCACGGTGCCCGGCGCGATCGGCGTTCCGCGCAGGAAATCGGCTGCTGCCAGGGGCTTGCCGCCGGCCTTCTGCAGCTTTGTCAGCCTGACGGCGCCGGAAGCGCAGGCAATGACGAGATCATCCGTCAGGACCTGACCGGAGGCTCCGTTGCCCTCTGCCAATTCCGAGCCCAAAACCTTGATGCGCTCGGGACGACCGGCGATGTCGGCCTCGAACCATGCACCGGGAAAAGGCGACAGGCCGCGAATATGATTGTGAACATCGGCCGCCGGCTTGCCGAAATCGATGCGGGTTTCGCCCTTGTCGATCTTTGCGGCATAGAGAACGCCCTCGGATGATTGGGCGGTCAGCGGCAGCTCGTCATGCTCCAGCTTGTTCATGGCCTCGGCCATGGCCTTCGCACCCACGAGCATAAGCCTGTCATGCAGTTCACCCGCAGTCATGGCGTCGCCGATCTCGACCTCGCGCGTTAACGCGACCGGCCCGGTATCAAGACCCTTGTCCATCTTCATTACCATCATGCCGGTCTTGGTGTCGCCCGCCATGATCGCCCGCTGGATGGGGGCGGCCCCACGCCAGCGCGGCAGCAAAGAGGCATGACCGTTGTAGCAGCCGAGGCGCGTACCGGTCAGGATTGCCTCCGGCAGCAGCAGGCCGTACGCCACGACGACGGCGACATCGGCGTTCAGATCGCGAAAGCGCTGGCGTTCGTCGGGATCCTTGAAGTTGACGGGCGTGAAGACCGGCAGGCCCAGCAATTCGGCCGCCTGATGCACCGGCGATTTCTGCAGGTCGAGCCCGCGCCGACCGCCCGGGCGCGGTGGCTGCGTGTAAACGGCGCGAACCTTATGTCCGGCATCGATCAAGGACCGCAGTGTCGGCACGGAAAATTCGGGCGTTCCCATGAAAATAATGTTGAGCGACATGCGATCCCTCCGGCTGAGATATCAAGTTTCGAATGACCCGGTAGCGACGGCACGCGCCATCGGGGTCAGACGCTAGCCGCCTTCAAACGGGTTTATGAGTTCGAGATCAAGCCCCTCGAAGTCTTTTGTGTTGCGCGTCGCCAATGCCGCCCCGTTTGCAAGGCAGATGGCGGCGATCATGGCGTCCTTCGTTTCCATCCTTCGCCCAATCTTGTGGCGCTGAGCGGAGATTATTCCGTATTGATGGGCAGCATTGCTCGAAAATCCCAGAACGCGGCCCGAAAACTCTGCCTCTATCGCGTCCAGCTCCGCAATCAATGCCGCCTTGCGCTTCCCGTCAGCCAGGAGCTCCAGTCCGAACCGGATCTCGCCCATGGTGATGGTTGTCAGAAAAACGGCCTCGATGGCGACGCTATCAAGCCAGGACAATATGCGTTCGCTATGCAGCCGCCCTTGCAGCTCCGATACGACATTCGTGTCCAGAACGATCATGCGCAGGCCACAGGGCTATTCGAAATGGGGCGGCTCGCGATCCGGCGCATTTCGAAACGCGTTGATCGCCTCGATTTCTTCTTCGCTAAGTTTTTCTACGCCGAGAACGGCTCTCAATCGCTGCCCCGCCGACTTGCTTCCATCCCGCTCGCGCCCGAGCGACTGACGTAACAGGGAGATTGCCTCATCCGAGAGGCTGCGGCCATGCCTGCTGGCATTGGCCTGCAACTGCTTCTTCAAGCTGTCGTCGATGCCGCGCAACAACAGATCACTCATTCGCGCCTCCATTTTGATATCAATGATATCATAGGCGTCTCAGGCCGATCTTTCAATGGCCGGGAATTATAGAGCCTTCGACTTGGCAGCCTTGGTGAACTTCTTGATCACCATCTCCCGCTTCAGGCGCGAGATATGGTCGATGAAGAGGACGCCGTTCAGGTGGTCGATCTCGTGCTGCACGCAGGTTGCAAGCAGGCCCTCGGCTTCCGTGACCAGCTCCTTGCCGTCGCGGTCGAGATGCTTGACGGTGACGCGCGCGGGACGTTCCACTTCCGCATAGTAATCCGGAATGGAGAGGCAGCCCTCTTCATAGACCGAGCGCTCATCCGAAGACGCGACGATCTCTGGATTGATGAACACCAGCGGCTTCTTCTCTTCGCCTTCGCGCGCAACGTCGATGACCAGCATGCGGCGGGGAACGCCGATCTGGATCGCGGCAAGGCCGATGCCCGGCGCGTCATACATGGTTTCCAGCATGTCGTCGGCGAGGCGCTGAATTTCGGTATCGATCTGCTCGATGGGTTTGGAAGCCTGGCGGAGCAGCGGGTCGGGCAAAATGATGAGTGGCTTGATCGTCATGACGTTTCCCATAACGCATCTTGTTGTGCGATGGAATCGCCAAGATGGCGGTGAGGCGGTGTTTTTTCAACGGCAGCAATCCGAACGGCAGCGGGTGGCCTCGAAATTTTGTTCACGGTTTGATCTGGATATTCACAACAATTTTGCTATGCTTGCGCAAAGAACTCCATCAGCGCCCCAGGTTTCATGTCCTTCATCATCTTCGGTCAAGCCATTTCCACGGTCCAGGTCCTGACCGGCCTCGTCATCCTGCTTGCGATCGCAGTCATCGTCCTTTTCGTCCGCGGCAAGGCAAGGGCGGAGGACGATGAGCTCGATACCGAGCACACGATGGCGGCGCTGCTGCGGTCGCAGGCGGAGATGCAGGGGCGGCTTGCCACCATGGCCGAAGTCTTCGGCTCCAGGCAGGCCGAGCTCAATCAGGCCATCGGTCAGCGTCTCGACGGCATGTCGCAGCGGGTGACGGCGACGATCGGTGAGCAGACGCGCTCGACGCATGAGAACCTGCGCCGCCTGCAGGAGAGGCTTGCCGTCATCGATGCGGCGCAGACCAATATCCAGACGCTCGCAAAGGATGTCGTCGGCCTGCAGGCCATTCTCTCCAACAAGCAGACGCGTGGCGCTTTCGGTCAAGCGCGCATGGAGACTATTATTGCCGACGGCCTGCCGATGGGTGCCTATACATTCCAGGCGACGCTTTCGAACGGCTCGCGGCCGGACTGCACCGTTCGCATGCCCAACGGCTCGCCACCGCTTGTCATCGATGCAAAGTTTCCTTTGGAGGCCTGGAACGCCATCCGCAGCGCCGGCAGTCCCGAACATGGCAAGATCGCCGCACAGCAGTTCCGCCGGGATCTGGAATTGCATATTCGCGACATTTCGGAGAAATATCTGATCCCTGGGGAAACACAGGATACTGCCTTTCTCTTCGTGCCGTCCGAGTCGATCTTCGCCGAGATCCACGAGAATTTCGAGACGATCGTGCAGAAGGCTCAGCGCGCCCGCATCGTCATCGTCTCACCTTCGCTGCTGATGCTGTCGATCCAGGTCATCCAGGCTGTCCTGAAGGATCAGCGCATGCGCGAGCAGGCTCATGTCATCCAGAGCGAAGTGGCGCATCTGATGGACGATCTTTCACGCCTGGATGAACGCGTGCGCAAGCTGCAGGGCCACTTCGCCATGGCGCAGAAGGATGTCGACATGATCGTGACCTCGGCCGACAAGCTGGCGAGGCGCGGCGAGCGCATAGAGGCGCTGGAATTCGAGACCGCCAAAGAGCCGATGAAGGCGCGCACGGAGGACAGGCCCAAGCCTGTCGACAACCGCACCAACCAACTCAAGCTCAGGGTAGTTGACGAGGACTGATCGCTTCGGGCAGTGTCGCGCCCAATCGACGCATGATCCACAAAGACATAAGGCGGCCTTCGGGCAGGATCATGCGGGATCAACACCCAGGGCAGGACACCGCATGATCACTATTTTCGGTTCCATCAATATGGACCTCATCGCCACCACGGATCGTTTGCCGAAGCCGGGCGAAACAGTCGCCGGCAACGGCTTTTCCACCGCCGCCGGCGGCAAGGGTGCCAACCAGGCGCTCGCCGCGCGCCGCGCCGGGGCAACCGTGCGCATGACCGGGGCAGTCGGCAATGACGGCTTTGCGGAGCCTGCGCTTGCCTTGCTCGATGCGGCCGGCGCCGATCTTTCCACCGTCAGGCGCGTGTCCGAGCCGACCGGCACGGCTCTCATTCTGGTGGGAGGCGACGGCGAGAACATGATCGCAGTCGTTCCCGGTGCCAACGGCACGAATACGGCCGAACACGCAACAGCTGCCGTGGCGGCGCTGAACCCCGGCGATACGCTGATGCTTCAGCTCGAAATCCCTGTCGCTGCCGTCGAGATGGCGCTGAATGCGGCAAAGGCGAAGGGCGTGCGCACCGTGCTCAACCTCGCGCCCCTGATCCCGGAGGCGGCGCGCCTCGGCCGGCTTGCCGATATCGTCATCGCCAACGAGACGGAATTCGAAAGACTGGCCGGCCAGGACAACATGTCGGCAGCCGAGCGCGAGGCTGCTCTCGTCCGCCTGCATGGCGAAACCGGCCAGACGCTGATCGTCACGCTTGGCGGCGACGGCGTCATCGCCATCCGTGACGGCGAGCTTTCGCGTGCCAAGGGCCTCGTCATCGAGCCGGTCGATACGGTCGGCGCCGGCGATACCTTCTGCGGCTATTTTGCCGCAAGCCTCGATCAGGGCCTGGATTTTCATGCCAGCCTGCGCCGCGCTGCCGTCGCCGGTTCGCTGGCCTGCCTGAAGCCTGGCGCGCAGCCCTCCATCCCGATTGCCAGCGAAGTCGCCGAAAAGCTTTAGGCCTAAATTTTACAACTCTCGCGAAGCGCAATTAATTAAATTTTTGCGCTTCCATATCATTCTCCTCTGGCCTGGCGTGTATGGCCTTCCGGCTGCGGCAGGAATTTTAACGGCGGCCCCATGACGGGGCCATCCTGCGCCGACCTTGCATCTGGATAATGTGTATCCGACGCATCGTTTTTTCGAGGAAATGATGTTCATCTTTCGTATGAAGTCGCTTGCGGCCAAGCTGATCTTGGTCACCGGGCTGGCGATTGCGCTCGTATTGCTGGTTTCCAACTTTCTACTGATTTCCCAGACTCGCAATCGTGTCGAGGCGCTGACGATGGATCAGGCAAATACCGAAGCCAAATCCATCTCCCATGAAATCGCCGCCAATGTCGGCGAAATGGCCAGTGCCGCCCGCTCCATGGCCGCCATCATCGGCCGCGGCCACGAAGGCCATACCTTCGACCGAAAGGGCATGATCAACATCCTCAAGGCAAATGTCGAACAGAACGCCTTTGCCTTCGGCAGCTGGTTCTGCGAACAGCTCGGCGCGCTGGACGGCAAGACGACCGAGCTCGCCAACAACAAGGATGAAGGCGTCAACGACAAGGGCGCCTTCACACCCTATTGGTCCAAAACCAAGGACGGCGGCATCCAGTTCTCTACCTTCGACAACGACTACACCGCTGCCTGGTGGAAGCTCGCCGCCGACAGCGGCAAGGGTGCCATCACCCCGCCCTATCTCGCTCAGGGCACCGACGTTCCCACGACCATGAGCTCGATCGCCTATCCGGTCATGTCAGGCGGCAAGCTGATCGGCGTTGCCGGTGTCGACATCTCTCTTGCCTCGCTTTCCTCCAAGCTGCAGAAACTTCAGCCTTTCGGCACCGGCCGTGTTCTGCTGGTTTCCCAGGATAACAAGTGGCTTGTCGCGCCGGCACCCGACCTGCTGATGAAAGATTATAACGGCTCGGGCGCTGACGTCATCAAGACTGCGCTGACCTCCTCTTCCGCAAACGTCCTCAGAAACCTTTCGGAAAACGGCGGCGAAGAATTCGATCGCGTCGTCTACCCCTTCGCCGTTCCGGGCCTCAACGCGACCTGGGTCGTTCTGATCGACGTGCCGCACAGCGCGATCGCAGCGCCGGTGCGTGACCAGACCTATATGATGATCGTCGCCGGCATTCTGGTGCTCGCCGCCGTCATGCTGGCTCTCTATGCCGCCGTGCGCGGCTTCGTGCAGACGCCGCTCGCCGGTCTCGTCGCCAGCGTCAATCGCCTCAGCGCCGGCAACTACGCCGAGCCGGTTGCCGGTCAGGTGCGCGCCGACGAAGTCGGTTCCGTCGCCAAGGCGTTGGAAGGCTTCCGTTTCAAGCTGGCCGATACCAAGCGCCTCGAAGGCGAGGCCAACGATCAGCGCCTGGCGGCCGAGGGCGAGCGCCGCCGTTCGGAAGCCGAGCGCGGCGAGAGCGTCGCGCTGCAGCGCCAGATCGTGAGCATTCTGGGGCAAAGCCTGGCCGAACTCTCGAAAGGCAATCTCAGCCAGCGGATCACCGACGAGTTCCCGGGCGAATACGCCCAGCTCAAGCAGGACTTCAATGCCGCGCTAGCCAGCCTCGAAGAAACCGTTCATACCGTCAATGTCAGCGTCGGCAACATTGGCGGCGGCACCGGCGAAATCAGCAACAGCGCCTCGGATCTCGCCCGCCGCACGGAGCAGCAGGCGGCAAGCCTCGAAGAGACGGCGGCGGCCCTCAACCAGCTCACTGCGCAGGTCAATTCGAGCGCCGAAAACGCCCGCATCGCCGCAAGCAGCGTCAATGCCGCGTCCCAGGATGCCGAGCATTCCGGCGAGATCGTCGAGCGTGCCATTTCCTCCATGCATGGCATCGAGCAATCGTCGCAGGAAGTGTCGCGCATCATCGGCGTGATCGACGAGATCGCCTTCCAGACCAACCTGCTGGCGCTCAACGCCGGCGTCGAAGCTGCCCGTGCGGGTGAGGCCGGCAAAGGGTTTGCGGTGGTAGCACAGGAAGTTCGAGAGCTCGCCCAGCGCTCGGCCAATGCCGCCAAGGAAATCAAAACCCTGATCAATGCTTCTGCGGGTCAGGTCAAGGAAGGCGTGGATCTGGTCGGCCGCACGGGCGATGCCCTGCACAAGATCGCCCAGCAGGTGATGGAGATCAACGGGCTGATCCGGCAGATCTCCGCCTCCGCGAGCGAGCAGGCCATCGGGCTGAAGGAAATCAACTCCGCCATGAACCAGATGGATCAGGTGACCCAGCAGAACGCCGCGATGGTCGAGGAAACCACGGCCTCCAGCGTGGCGCTTGCCGAGGAAGCCCAGACGCTGAAGGCCCTTGTCGCGCGCTTCCGCACCGCAGGCGCCGCGCAGGACAATGCCGGCGCTTTGCGGGCCACCGCCCGGCAGATGAGGGCGCCTGTCTCCCCACGCAAGGCGACGGCGCCCGCAGCCGCACCGATGCGCAAGCCCATTCCTCAGACCCAGGGCGCCAATGCGCTGGCCCAGGACGATTGGGAAGAATTCTAAGCCGGCTCAGTTTGATGAATAAAAAAGCCGCCGGAGCGATCCGGCGGCTTTTTGTTGCCCCTTTCAGATGCGAGCGAACCGTTCCGTCAAAAGCGCGAAGAAGCCATCCGCATCGACATCGCGCATGACCTTGGCATTGTGCTTACGATCGGTGACATGCCACCAATCGACAACGGTCATGCCCACCGTCAGCTCCGACGTAACCTCGATCTCGACATTGCACTCTCGCCCCTTGAACAGCTCGGGTTTCAAGAGGTAAGCGATAACGGTCGGGTCGTGCAGCGGGCCACCGTCCGAGCCGTATTTCTCGATGTCGAAGCGCTCGAAGAATTCCAGCATCTCGACCATGGCCTTGGCCGGCGGAGTGCCCACGGCAGCGATACGCGCGACCCGATCCTTGCGGGTCAGCAGCTTATGCGTGACATCGAGCGGCATCATGACAATGGGCACGCCGGAGCGGAATACGACGTCCGCGGCCTCTGGGTCGACATAGATATTGAATTCGGCTGCCGGCGTGATGTTGCCACCCTCGAAGAAGCCGCCGCCCATCATGACAAGTTCGCGCACGCGCCCGACGATGTCGGGCGCTTTCTGGAAGGCCATCGCGATATTGGTCAGCGGTCCAAGCGTGCAGAGGGTAACTGCCCCTTCCGGCTCCCTGCGCAGCGTGTCGATGATGAAATCGACGGCGTGACCGGCCTGCAGCTCCATGGTCGGTTCTGATAGCTCCGGGCCGTCAAGACCGGTCTTGCCGTGTACATGCTCGGCCGTGACCAGCTTGCGCTTGAGCGGCGCGTCGGCGCCGGCGAAAACCTTGACGTCGCGTCGATTGCAGAGTTCGCAGACGATGCGGGCATTACGGCTCGTCAGCCGCAGCGGCACGTTGCCGGCGACCGTGGTGATGCCAAGCACGTCGATCTCCTCACGGCTGCCGAAGGCGAGGAAGATCGCCGCGGCATCGTCCTGACCGGGGTCGGTATCGATGATGATTTTTCTAGGTTCGGTCATATCTGTGGCTTTCCTCCGGTAAAGATCGACAGGCTTTGTCGCGGGTCCGGTCAGGCTTTGTCAAGCGCTGGACAGCTGTGTGGCGAACGAATCGTCACGGCGGATTTCCCTCTCGCAAATGCGAAAGCACGATGGCTTGCACTCACAAGCGCGTACTCCCATATTAGAGACAACCGGGTGCTGAAGATCAGGTCCGGAACGGTCGCTTGACACCCAAGGACTTTGAGACAATGAGCCGGACGACTCCCTTTGCCAGCCCGCTGCTTCTGGGCTTCGATACTATGGAAAAGACGCTGGAGCGGATTTCCAAGGTCAGTGACGGATATCCCCCCTACAATATCGAACGCATGCGTGCGGACCGCCTGTCTGGCGAGCCGGAGCGATTGCGCATCACGCTGGCTGTCGCCGGCTTTTCCGAAGATGAGCTCGATGTCACGACGGAGGAAAACCAGCTGCTGATCCGCGGCCGCCAGATCGAACAGGGTGAGCGCGACTATCTCTATCGTGGTATCGCCGCCCGGCAGTTCCAGCGCGTTTTCGTGCTTGCGGACGGCATGCAGGTGCTCGGTGCCACGCTGAAGAACGGCCTGCTCTCTGTCGACCTCATCCGGCCGGAACCGGACCGCATAGTAAAGAAAATTAACATTTCGGTCTCACAGTAGGACAACGGCCCAGGCCGGATGATCTCAGACCGAATCGGCCTGAAATCTGAATCCGGTCTGGAATCAAATAGCTGGAGCATGATGCCGTCTGAAAGCCGCTTGCAGCTTTCGGCATTGCGCTTTGGAGCCGTTGGTCCCTCATACTGGAGGTACGAGCATGTTGTTGAAAGAAGCCACCGCCCGCCTGACCCAAACCGAACTTGCCGATATCGGCACCGGCGAGGTCGCCTACATCAGAAAAATGGACTGGTCCGAAGTATCCCGCTGCTTCCCGGAAGCGCCTGATATCGATCCTGATGTCGATCTCTGGGCACTTTTCGGAGCCGACGGCACGCCGATCCTTTTGACGGACAATCGCTCCAGCACCTTCTACCGTGCTGCCGAAGACGAATTGAAGACGGTCAGCCTGCACTGACCTGAGGCGTCGCCCAACGGTGAAATTCACCGTTCGCAAGGACCGCATCGAACCGGCCCATCCTGCGACGCATGCGCATGATCCAGACCGCCTCGAGAGGCGGTCCTCACGAGGGTGATGCGATCACCGAGACCTCAAATTTCTGCCCCCGGAAACGAGCAATCAGACCCTCTTGAAGGTCAGATAGGCCGACGAGCGCCCTTCGCGCCTGGCCTTGGCCTCGTAGCGCGTGCTCGGCCAACCCTCATAGGGCGTCAGCCAGTCGGCGGCATTCTGCGCGGTCCACTCGAAGCCGCCATGCGCCTGGCAATGCTGCAGCGTCCAATTGACATAGGTATCGATGTCGGAGGCGAAGCAGAAAAGGGCGCCTGGCTTCAGGACGCGATGAAAGCGGGCAAGGTTCACCTGGGAGACGAAGCGGCGCTTCCAGTGCTTCTTCTTCGGCCAGGGATCCGGATAGAGCAGGTCGATCTGATCCAGGCAGCCGTCCGGCAACCAATCCAGCACCTGCGTCGCGTCGTCATTGTAGACACGGATATTGTGCGCGCCGGCTTCGTCGACGCGCGCAAGCAGCTTCTGCATCGAATTGACGAAGGGTTCGACGCCGATGAAGCCGGTCTTCGGCTGCTCCAGCGCCCTGTGGATCAGATGCTCACCACCGCCGAAGCCGATTTCCAAGCGCAGACGCTCTGATGGCACCGGGAAAAGATCATTCAGCGGCTGCGGCGCCGGGGCGGAAAGATCGACGATGTACTGCGGCAGCAATGCTTCCAGCTTTTCAGCCTGCTGGCCGCGCAGGGCCTTGCCCTTGCGCCGGCCGAAGAATGCTTCCGTCGCCCGCGACCGGCGCTCGGTATCGATCATGCGGCTTCCCGGAGTTTCACGGCTTCCTTGAGAGCCTTCACCAAGTCCGTACGCTCCCAGGAGAAGGAGCCGTCACGGCCGGCCTTGCGGCCAAAGTGACCGTAAGCCGAGGTCTTGGCGTAGATCGGCTTGTTGAGGTCGAGATGACGACGAATGCCGGTCGGCGAAAGATCCATGTTCTTGCGGATGGCCGCTTCGACCTGATCCTCGGTGACGCCCTTACCCGTGCCGTGCAGGTCGACATAGATCGACAGCGGCTGGGCAACGCCGATGGCGTAGGACAGCTGAATCGTGCAGCGATCGGAAAGACCGGCGGCAACGACGTTCTTTGCGAGATAGCGGGCGGCATAGGCTGCGGAACGGTCGACCTTGGTCGTATCCTTGCCGGAGAAGGCACCGCCGCCGTGCGGGGCTGCGCCGCCATAGGTGTCGACGATGATCTTGCGGCCGGTGAGGCCGGCATCGCCGTCTGGACCGCCAATGACGAACTTGCCTGTGGGGTTGATGTACCACTTGCAATCGGAGGCGATCTTCAGATCGCCGAGCGCTTCGACAATATAGGGCTCGACGACGGAGCGAACCTTCTTCGAATCCCAGCTATCATCGAGATGCTGGGTGGAAAGCACGATCGAGGTCACTTCCGACGGCTTGCCATCGACGTAACGGACGGTCACCTGGCTCTTTGCGTCCGGGCCGAGCTTGGCGACTTCGCCATCGCCCTTCTTGCGGGCGGCGGCGAGCAGCTGCAGGATCTTGTGCGAATAGTAGATCGGTGCCGGCATGAGATCCGGAGTCTCGCGGCAGGCATAGCCGAACATGATGCCCTGGTCGCCGGCACCTTCATCGCCCTGCTGGTCGGCGGCATTGTCGACGCCCTGGGCGATGTCGGCAGACTGCGAATGCAGGAGCACGTCGATGCGGGCCTTCTTCCAATGGAAGCCATCCTGTTCGTAGCCGATATCCTTGATGGCACGGCGGGCGGCGGCCTTGAACTTCGAAGGATTGATGACGTCGTTGCCATCCTTGTCCTTCTTCATCAGGCTCGGCGGCAGGCGAACTTCACCGGCGATGACGACACGGTTGGTGGTGGCGAGGGTCTCGCATGCGATGCGCACGGTCCATGGGTTCACGCCGGTCTTCGTGGCCTCGCGGTAAACCAGGTCGACGATTTCATCGGAGATGCGGTCACAGACTTTATCCGGGTGACCTTCGGCAACAGACTCACTCGTAAACAGATAATTCGCGCGCATGCGGGATTCCCCTCAAAGAACAAATCTCTGCTTTTGATATTCGTCTCCAGCTCGAAAAACAAGTCGCACAAGGACATAAATATATCTTTATATCCCCGCCTAAGTGATAAAATTTTGCCGCAAATGCGGAAAAGGCGGCCAAAATGACCGCCTCTCGACTTTACCGGTTTTAACCTTGCTTCGAAGGGCTATTCGGCATCCGCCTCGGCTGCGAGCGCCTTGACCAGCTCGACGACCTTGCGTCGGACCTTGCCATCGGAAATTTTCACGAAAGCGCGATTGAGCTGCAATCCTTCGGAAGAGGACAGAAAGTCGACCACGTAGTTGGAGCTGGACGCCTCGGCCATACCGCCGGCGGTGGCCGAATGTTCACCCGGCGCATCTTCGAAGAAGAAGGAAACCGGAACATTGAGGATACTGGAAATATTCTGCAGGCGGCTGGCGCCAACGCGGTTGGTGCCTTTTTCGTATTTCTGAATCTGTTGAAACGTAATTCCCAGGCTTTCGCCGAGCTTCTCCTGGCTCATGCCAAGCATCGTGCGGCGGAGGCGTATGCGGCTACCGACATGGATGTCGATCGGGTTAGGCTTCTTTTTGTTTTCAATCATCATAATACCCTAACATAGGTTGAATTCAGGACCTGCCACCCGGTACCCTTCACCACCCCTATAACGCCACGTTGCAGCCGACACCCCCAAGGCCTCCAGTCTACGTTCGAAAGGCGGACACTAAGCACTATGCAATTTTAGGGTTTTTTGGTCAATTCACCCTGGAAATAAAACCCATGCGTGAAATCAGCGCCGTCAAGGCGACTACCCCGACAATCAACCAAAAGTATATTTTCCTGGCTTTGTCGTCTATGCGCGACAGGGTTGCGCCACCCAAAGTGGTATCGATGAAGCCTTGTTGATTATAATCAATACCAGAAAGCACACGCCCATGAGGGTCGACAAAAGCTGAAATGCCGGTATTGGCGCTTCGAATCAGCGGCAGTCCCTGTTCCACTGCCCTCACCCTTGCCTGGAGGAAATGCTGGTATGGACCGGGCGTGTCGCCGAACCAGGCATCATTCGTGACATTGAGGATGGCATTGGCCTGCCGGATCTCCGGCGTCATCTCATTCGGAAAGATGATCTCATAGCAGATCAGCGGATAAAATTTGAGGCCGTCGGGTAAGGTCAGCAATTGCCGCTTGGCCGCCGCGGAAAATCCTCCCGGCAGTTCCACGACATTCTCGATGCCGAGATAGCTGAGGATGTGTTCGAAGGGCACATATTCGCCGAAGGGCACGAGATGGGTCTTGTCGGATGCGCCGATGATCTGGCCGCGGCCGTCGATGACATAGATCGAATTGTAATAGCGAGGTTCGACGCCCGGTCCCATGTCTTCGACGCGGACGGCGCCGGTGATCAGGATCTGATCATCGTCGAGCTGATCCGCGATGCGGGCAAGGGCATCCCGGTTATCGGTCAGGATGAAGGGTACGGCAGTCTCGGGCCAGACGATGATGTCAGGCCGTTTGCCGCCGTTTGCCGGCGGCTGAACCGAAAGCGCCAGGTGCCTGTCGAATATGGCGGCGCGATCGGCAGCCGTATCCATCTTGGCTTCCTGGTCGATGGAGGGCTGGACGATACGCACGACCGGCACGGTCTTGGCATCGGTGAGCGGAGCTTCCGGTTGGCTGAGCGCATAATAGCCATAGCCGAAATGAGCAGCGGCAATGAGGACGGCAAGGCCGATCCCCGGCAGCCGCCCCTGACGCGTGCCGAGCAAGGCCGGTGCCGCGAAAACGAAGACGGCAAGTACGGTGACGCCCAGCATGCCGATCACATGCGCCGACTGCATCATCAGCGGAATGGGCATGGCGCCATAGCCGATGGCGTTCCAGGGAAAGCCGGTGAAGAGAAAGCTGCGCAACCATTCCGCTATACCGAAGCTGCAGGCGAGCGCGGCGATGCGCCCGATGCCGTCCGACCAGAGGACGCGGGCAAGCACGGTCGCCACGCCGTAGAAAACCGCGAGAAAGGCGGGAAGGCCGAGGATCGCCAGCGGCAAGGCCCAGGCGAACTCGTCGGCATCGATCAGCAGCGCATGGCCGAGCCACCAAAGGCCGGCGACGAAATAGCCGAAGCCGAACAGCCAGCCGGTGAAGAAGGCCGGCCACAGCCGTCCGAGCAGGCCGCTGTCCGGGCCCGCGGCAACACCGTCCAGCAGCCAGACCAGCAGCGTGAAGGAGATAAACATCGCGGCGAAAAAGCCGAAAGGCGGCAGCGCCAGAACGCCGACGGCACCGGCAAGAATCACAAGCAACGCACGTTTGAAACCCCAGACGAGGATCACCCGGCCCGAAAGCCATTCCATGCGCCAGCTCCGTTCAACTGCGAATCAACTGGCCGCAGTCTTTCAAAAACGGAGCGATTTGTCCCGCTTTCGCGCCATTTATTGGCTGGCGGCGTTGCGCTCGGCCGGCGGTTCCTCGGCGATCGCTTCCGGTGCCGGCAAATCGCGCTCGGGCGCGCCTGCCTCACCTTCCAGCTTGACGGTCGGCCGGCGGCGAGCGGCATGGCGCTTGCGCGTGATGCGCACCCGCTTGATGCGGCGCGGATCGGCATCGAGAATGTGAAATTCAAAGCCTGGAAGCGCCTGCACCACTTCGCCACGTACAGGAATGCGGCCAAGCGCTGAGAAGATCAGGCCGCCGAGCGTGTCCACTTCGTCGACCTGCTCGGCGATATCGAAATCCGGACCGATCGCGGCTGCGATCTCCTCGAGCTCGACGCGGGCGTCTGCCACGAAGACATCCTCTGAGACGCGCTTGAACATCACTTCTTCGTCATCGTGCTCGTCGTCGATGTCGCCGACGACCATTTCCACGATGTCCTCATGCGAAGCCAGACCGTCCGTGCCGCCGTACTCGTCGATCACGAGCGCCATCTGCGTGCGGTTGACCTGCATGCGCCGCAGGAGATCGGAGGCGAGCATCGAGGGCGGCACGAACAGGATCTTGCGGATGATGCCAGCCTCGGCCAGCGTCTTCTGCAGATCGACGCGCGAAAGATCGAAATTCGGCTTGGCCGAGCGCGCCGGCTTTTCGGCCGCAGGGGCTGCCGTTGCAGCGGCCGCCGTCTTGGCACTGCCGCTGCGGCGCTTGTTGCGGGCCTGCTTGGCGACATAGGAGAGCAGGTCGCGGATATGCACCATGCCGCGCGGATCGTCCAGCGTATCGGCATAAACGGGCATGCGCGAACGGCCGCTCTCCTCGAAGAGGATCATCAGCTCGCCGATGGTGATATTCTGATCCACTGCCTCGATATCGGCGCGCGGCACCATGACATCCTCGACGCGCACCTCGCGGAAGCGCAGGATGTTGTGCAGCATTGCACGCTCATCGGGCGAAAAGGCATCATCACCGGCGGCGTTGGTCATCAGCGCGTCGGCAAGGTCCTCGCGCAAGCGGGCGGCGTCCTGTGCCGGGCGCAGAATGCGCGCGGCACGTGCCCAGAATGAAGAATGGGATCGCTTGCCGTTGCTACTACTGCCTACCTCGTCGGAGGAGGCTGCTTCGGCTCCGTCTTTGGCCTCAGGGGCCGATCTTGTCGTAAAGTCGCTCATTGTTCCTGGTCAGACAGGGTTCAGATCAAATGGGGTCTTGTCCCGCATAGGGATCAGATAGGCCAAGCTTCGCCAAAATGCGAGTCTCCAGCCCCTCCATTCTTTCGGCTTCGCTATTATTCATATGGTCGTAGCCGAAGAGATGCAAGAAACCATGCACCATCAAATGCGTCAGATGGTCGTCGAAACTCTTTTCCAGATCGATCGCCTCACGCTCCACCGTCTCCCTGGCGATGATGATATCACCCAGCATAGGACCTGGCTTGCCGCCGGGCTGAAGCGGGAAGGCCGGGAAGGACAACACATTCGTCGCCTTGTCCTGCGAGCGCCATTCCGCATTGATCTCGCGGACCGAGGCGTCGTCCGTGAAGACCAGCGACAGTTCGGTCGCCATTTTTGGAAATGGCTGCTTCTCGTATTTCCTGAGATAATTTGCAGCTTCGCCCAGCACGCGTTCGGCAAGCGACTGCAATACCTCTTCGGAGGGCCAATCGCCCTCCTCCACGCTGATCTGTATATCGAGTTCGGCCATGAGCTTTCGTAACCGCAGATCAGATCTGCGGATCGCTTTCCTCTGCCTTTGCGGCATAGGTGGAATCATAGGCCCGAACGATGCGCGCCACCAGCGGATGGCGGACGACGTCCGTATCCTTGAAGCGGACGATGGTGATGCCCTCGACGCCATCCAGCAGCTGCAGCGCTTCCACCAGGCCGGACTTGACGCCGCGCGGCAGGTCGATCTGGCTCGGATCGCCGGTCACGATCATCCGCGAGTTCTCGCCGAGGCGCGTCAGAAACATCTTCATCTGCATGGATGTCGTATTCTGCGCCTCGTCGAGGATGACGGCGGCGTTGGAGAGTGTGCGTCCACGCATGAAGGCGAGCGGCGCGATCTCGATGACGCCTGCGGTGATGGCGCGTTCGACCTTGTCGCCCGGCATCATGTCATAAAGCGCGTCATAGAGCGGACGAAGATAGGGATCGACCTTTTCCTTCATGTCGCCGGGCAGGAAGCCCAAGCGCTCGCCGGCTTCGACGGCCGGACGCGACAGGATGATCTTTTCCACGGCACCGCGCTCCAGAAGCTGGGCGGCGTGTGCCACGGCAAGATAGGTCTTGCCCGTACCGGCAGGGCCGACGCCGAGGACGAGCTCGGACCGTTCCAGCGCCCGCATATAGGCATCCTGCGTCGGCGTGCGGGCGATGATCGTCTTCTTGCGCGTCGAAATCTGCGCCATCGTCAACTTGGCTTTTCTCTCCATGGTCGGCAGCGTCAATTGATCGTCGGCGGCAACCGCCATGCGGATTGCCCCTTCCACGTCGGATCGCTCCACATTGCCGCCTTTTTGCAGCTTGTCATAGAGGTAATCGAGCGTGCGGCGTGCCTGATTGGTGGCCAGCACATCGCCCGCTATGACGACGGAATTGCCGCGGGCGCGGGCATCGATGCCGAGCCGCTCCTCGAGCAGCTTCAAATTCTGGTCGAACTGCCCGAAAAGTTCGCTGGCGAACCGATTATTCTCGAACGTCAGGGTGAAGTGATTGGCGTCGCTCGCGGTGCGGGGCTGGCGCGATGAAGAAGAAACCAATTCCTGTCCGTTCAAGCGGTGCGGCTCCTTGTGCCCGTCCGGAACCTAGAGCAATTCAGCAAAAAGGCTGTTCGTGCTGGTTCCGGTGATTCGTACGTTAATAATGTCACTGATTTGCGATGCTTTTGCATCAACATTCACAGATTGCAGCCAGGGAGAGCGTCCAATCAACTGGCCTGGCATCCGGCCCGGCTTTTCCAGAAGGATATCCACTGTTTTGCCCACACAGGCCTCGGCAAACGCATGCTGCTGCCTCAGCAACAATGCCTGCAAACGCTCCAGTCGTTGGGTTTTGACCTCTTCGGGCACCTGATCCTTCAGCTCCGCACCGGGCGTGCCCGGCCGCGTCGAATATTTGAACGAGAAGGCCTGTGCATAATTCACCTCCTCGATGAGCTTCAGTGTATCCTCAAAATCCTGGTCTGTCTCCCCCGGGAAGCCGACGATGAAATCACCCGAAAGAGCGATATCGGGGCGCGCAGCACGGATCTTCTCGATGAGCGTCAGATATTCGGCCGCCGTATGCCGTCTGTTCATCGCCTTCAAGATACGATCCGAGCCGGCCTGAACCGGAAGATGCAGATAGGGCATCAGCGTCCGCAGGTCGCGATGGGCACCGATGAGGCGGTCGTCCATGTCTCGCGGGTGGCTGGTCGTGTAGCGCAGGCGCGCGAGACCGGGGATTTCCGCCAGGCGATAGAGGAGATCGCCGAGGCTCCAGGCTTCGCCCTTCGGGCCGATGCCGTGCCATGCATTGACGTTCTGGCCGAGCAGCGTGATCTCGCGAACGCCGCCATCCACAAGCTTCTCGGCCTCTTCGACGATCTGCGAGACCGGGCGGGAGACTTCGGAGCCGCGCGTATAGGGCACGACACAGAAGGTGCAGAACTTGTCGCAGCCTTCCTGCACCGTCAGGAAGGCGGTGACGCCGCGGGCGCGGATCTTGGTCCTTTCAGCGATCGGCAGATGCTCGAACTTGTCCTCGATCGCATATTCGGTGTCGACGACGCGCTGGCCTTCCTTGGCGCGGCGAAGCGCGTCCGGCAGGCGATGATAGGTCTGCGGGCCGATGACGACATCGACGGCAGGCGCGCGCCGCAGGATTTCCTCGCCCTCGGCCTGCGCGACGCAGCCGGTGACGCCGATCATCATCTCGCGGCCGTCGGCGGCCTTGCGCTTCTTCATCTCGCGCAGGCGCCCAAGCGCGGAATAGACCTTTTCGGCCGCCTTCTCACGAATATGACAGGTGTTCAAAAGGACGAGATCGGCCTCTTCCATGTCCTCTGTCGGCTCGTAGCCGTCGCGGGACAGCGCATCGCTCATCCGTGTGGAATCATAGACGTTCATCTGGCAGCCGTAGGTCTTGATGAAGACCTTGCGGCTGTTGGAGCCATCGCGGGAACCGAGCTGCAAAGCGTCGGCCGCCGGGGCGTCGAGGGTCAGGCTATCCTTGGTCATGGGCCGCTATGTAGTGGCTTTTGCTTTCGGAGAAAATGAAAAAGTTGGAATCACCTGGAAATCAGGCGATCTCGCGACCTAGCAGCCGACTGGCAAGCATATTGCGGATGCGCCTGGCGATAGTGGCGCTGACTTCCTTGCGATTGGTGCCGGCGCGATAATCCACCGCCTCGCCGAAACAAACGTCGACATCGATGGCACCGCACTGGATGATGCCCTTCAGGTGCGGCACAAGCTCGATATCTCCAGGCCATGCCGTCAGCGGGCGATAGTAGCGGCCCATGGGCGTTCCATGGACGCGGGTATAGGCGACCGCGACCGGCTGAACATGCACGACGGCATCCGGCGCCTTCGGCAGGGCGGCAGCGGCCGCGCCGAACAGCGAGGACTTGACTTCGAGCAGCCGATTGCCGTCCGAGGTGGTTCCTTCAGGGAACAACACCATGATTTCGCCGTCGGCCATGCGATCGGCGATCTCGTTCACCTGCTCGCCGGTCTTACGCTTCTGCTCGCGCTCGACGAACACGCTCTTCTGCCACTGCGCAAACAGGCCGAAAATCGGCCAGTCCCGCACTTCCGACTTGGCGATGAAGGCAACGTCGGCCACCGCCGAGAGTACGAGAATATCGAGCCAGGACGAATGGTTGGACGCCAGCATCAACGGCCGGCTCGTCTCCATCTTGCCGACAACATGGATGCGTACGCCAAGCCAATAGCAGACGATGCGATGCCAGTAGCGCGGCAGATAGCGCCTGAGCTTCCAGTCGAAGCGCAGGCAGAGGATCTGCAGCGGCAGCATCACGGCGCTGACGACGCCAATGACCACGGCCGCACAGCCGATGCGCAGCCAGGTCATCAAATCGCTCGCTCCTGCATGAAAGCCTTCACGTCAACCTTCGTCCTTCTTCAGCGGGATGCCGTAAAGCTCCAGCCGGTGGTCGACGAGTTTGAAGCCGTGTTCGCGGGCAATGCGCTCCTGCAATGCCTCGATCTCCGGCGAATGGAATTCGATCACCTTGCCGCTCTTCAGATCGATGAGGTGATCATGATGCTCTTCCGGCACGGTTTCGTAACGGGACCGCCCATCGCGAAAATCGTGGCGGGCGAGAAGGCCGGCATCTTCGAACAATTTGACGGTGCGATAGACCGTCGAGATCGAGATTTTCGCATCCACCTCGACCGACCGCCGGTATAACTCTTCGACATCGGGGTGATCCCCGGAGCTCTCGATGATGCGCGCAATGATCCGTCGCTGCTCCGTCATGCGCATGCCGCGCTCGGCGCAAAGCTCCTCCAGGGATTTTACGGCGTCTTCCATCAATCGCTGTCTTCGGTCTGCTGGGACTGTGACAAGGGGCCAGAGCGCCGAATTGCCGCTCTATCTATTTGTTTTGCCGCATTTGTGCGACGCCAGATGATGCCACCTGGCTGCAAAATGCTCTAGCGAAGAACGCGGCGCATGACAAGCGCCGTCGACTTCTGGCCGTCTTCGCCGACATAATAGGCCTTGCGCTCGCTGACGGTCTCGAAACCGAGCTTGCGGTAGAGGCCGAGCGCCGGCTGATTGCCGCCGTCGACCTCCAGGAACATGGTTTCGCCGCCACGGCTACGGGCCTCGCGAAGAGCGGCCTGCATCAGCCTCCAGCCGAGACCGGAGCGTCCGAGCTTGGCGTTGACGGCGATCGTCAGGATTTCGCCCTCCCCCGCAACATGCCGCGCCAGCACGAAGCCGGGAAGCGCCTTCTTCAGGATGGCATTGGTCTGGCGGGCGACGAAGCCGAAGGTCGTTTCCTGCCCAAGGAGGCTCTGAAATTCACTCTCGTCCCAGACCCGCGGGAACCGCTCGCCATGCAGAAGCGCCACCTCGGCGCAATCCTTCGGCTCCATCGGGACGATTTCGTATTCGGCTTTCAAGGTCAGGTAGGATTCGAGCATGTCTATTGCCTGGCAATTGCGTATCCGGCCTGCGGTCTGGCATCGGGTCCGCGAAGATAAAGCGGCTTCGGCTTTTCGCCGGCAGGCTTGCCAGCGCCCAGCCGGGCGACGGTGGCAATCGGAAATGCGTCTGGCCGCTCCGCCGGCGGCGCGTCGCTCAACCGGGCGACGGCCGTTCCGGTGACCATGCCATCGAATGCGCCGGCGATTGCCCGCGCTTCGTCGATCGTCACGGCCCGAGCCTCGTCCAGCGGGTTGCCATCGGCAGCGAAGCTTTGGAGATAGATCTCCTCGCGCTTGGCATCGATGGCAGCCAGAACCGACTTGCCCGGATTCTGCGCTCTGGCAGTCGCCGCCATGACCTCGAGGGTCGTGACGCCGATTGCCGGAACATTGAGGGAAAGTGCAAAACCGCGTGCGGCTGCAACGCCGATGCGGATGCCGGTGAAGGAACCGGGGCCAACGGTCACGACGACACGCTCGATCGCCGAAAGCGCCGTACCGGCTTTCGCCAGCGCCTCGTCGACAACGTGCATCAGATGCTCGGCATGGCCTCGTCCGATCGTTTCCGTGACCTCCCCCATCACAGAATCACTGCCGCTATCATACACAGCGGCAGCGCAATCCACACCTGCCGTGTCGAGCGCCAGTACGATCATGTCAATTTTTCCGTTAGGCCGGGATTAGACGGCTTCGACTTCCTGCACTTCCGGGACGAAATGGCGCAGCAGGTTCTGCACGCCATGCTTCAGCGTTGCCGTGGAAGACGGGCAGCCCGAGCACGAGCCCTTCATGTTGAGGTAGACCTTGCCATCGCGGAAGCCGCGGAAGGTGATATCGCCGCCATCCTGGGCAACGGCCGGGCGCACGCGCGTATCCAGCAGTTCCTTGATGGTCAGCACGATCGCCTCGTCGCCCTCGTCGAAGAATTCACCGCCGGCATCCTGCACTTCGGACAGCACAGACGCCGAGCCCATGACCGGCTTGCCGGACATGAAATGCTCCATGATCGAACCGAGGATGGCGGGCTTCAGATGCTGCCATTCCTGATTTTCTTTGGAGACGGAAATGAAGTCATAGCCGAAATAAACGCCGATCACGCCCGGGATTTCGAAGAGGCGGCCAGCGAGCGGCGAAGCTTCGGCTTCTTCGGCGCTGCGGAACTCGGCCGTGCCGCTTTCCATCACCACTTTGCCCGGCAGGAACTTGAGGGTCGCGGGGTTCGGCGTCGCTTCGGTCTGAATGAACATCTTGATCTCCATGCGGCGGGCGAAAACCCTGTCCCGACTTTAGAATATTTCAAAAGAAAATAGGCCTTTTGGCCATTCTATTCAAGAGAGTGTTTCTCAAGAAATGACACACGCGATCAACTCAGCGCGTCGATTTCCTCGTTGCTCAGCGTATCCGGAAGCACCGTCACCGGGATCGGAAAGGCAGCGGCACGACCGGCGATCGACGAGACCAGCGGGCCAGGTCCCTCCTTCGCCGAACCTGCGGCAAGCACGAGAAGCGCGATGTCCCGGTCATCCTCGATCACCGCATTGATCTGCTCTGCGGCCGATCCCTCGCGAATGACGATCTCGGGATCGATGCCGATATTTTCGCGGACGGTCTGCGCTGCCTTTGCGGTCGCCGACTCGGCCTCCTCGCGCGCTTCCGCCCGCATGATCTCCTCGACGCCAAGCCATTGCTGGAAATCGCCCTCGGGGATCACATAAAGCAGCACGAGGCCGCCATTGGAATTCTTGGCGCGCCGTCCGGCATAGTGAACGGCACGCTGGCATTCGGGCGTGCCATCGATGACCGCCATGAACTTGCGGCGATGACCTTCGAGCCGTGAGAGACGTTTTGAAACCATAGGCCGACTCTGACACCCGAAGGCGATGTTTTGCAAGTCCCCGTTTCGTAACGGGAGCCCTCTATTACGACAACATCAATAGAGAAAGCCGATAATGTCGCGAATCTGCTTCATGGTCACGTCGGCGCGGGCACGAGCACGGGCGCTGCCATCGCGGAGCACCGCGTCGATATGGCCGGGATCGGCCATGAGGCGGCGCATTTCCATCGTAATCGGCGAAAGCACATGCACGGCCAGATCGACCAGCGCCGGCTTGAAGACGGAGAACTGCTGGCCGCCGAACTCGGATAGAACCTCAGCTTTCGACTTATCGGCAAGAGCCGCATAGATGCCGACCAGATTGTCAGCCTCGGGGCGGCCGGCAAGACCGGCGGTTTCGCTCGGCAAGCCATCCGGATCGGTCTTGGCCTTGCGGATCTTCTTCGAGATGTTTTCCTCGTCATCGAGCAGGTTGATGCGCGAAAGGTCCGAGGCGTCGGATTTCGACATCTTCTTCGTACCGTCGCGCAGCGACATGACGCGCGGCGCCGGGCCATCGATCAGCGGCTCGACCATCGGAAAATAGGCATGCACCGGCTCGTCGCCGACGGTGATGTCGATGCCATAGCCCGTGCGGCGGATATGCTCCATGTAGTCCAGATTGAACTTCATGGCGATGTCGCGGGTCAGCTCCAGATGCTGCTTCTGGTCGTCGCCGACCGGAACATGGGTGGCGCGATAGAGCAGAATGTCGGCGGCCATCAGGCTCGGATAGGCGTAAAGGCCGAGCGAAGCCTGCTCGCGATCCTTGCCGGCCTTGTCCTTGAACTGCGTCATGCGGTTCATCCAGCCGATGCGGGCGACGCAGTTGAAGATCCAGGCAAGCTCGGCATGGCCGGGCACGGCCGACTGATTGAAGACGATGTGCTTTTCCGGATCGATGCCTGCGGCAAGGAAGGCCGCGGTGATCGAACGCGTCTGGTTCGGCATGTCCTCATGAACGAGCTGCGCCGTCAGCGCATGCATGTCGACGACGCAGTAGATGCAGTCGTTGTTTTCCTGCAGGGCCACGAACTTGCGGATTGCGCCGAGATAGTTGCCGAGATGGAGATTGCCGGTGGGCTGGACGCCGGAGAATACGAGCGGCTTAAATTCGGTCATGTCGTCCTCAAAAGGCTTGTGGAGGGCCTGGGCGAGCGGCGCTCGACCCTTGGTTTCGAGCGGCTTATGCACGGCGGACAGGTTGGGATCAAGAGGCTATATGAGGCTGCATCAGGAAGAATGCTGGATCAGATCCCAGGTGTTGCCATAGGGATCGGCGAAGACTGCCACGGTGCCATAGACCTCATGGCGCGGTTCCTCCAAAAAACGCACGCCCTTTGCTTTCATCGCGGCATGATCGCGAGCGAAATCATCGGTCTTGAGAAAGAAGCCGACGCGGCCGCCGGTCTGGTTGCCGATCGCGGTGCGCTGGCTATCGCTGGCGGCCTGGGCGAGTAGGAGCGCGGCCCCTTCCCCGCCTTTCGGCCTCACGACGATCCAGCGCTTGCCCTCCGGCTGCACCTCGTCCTGCAGGCAATCGAAGCCGAGGGCATCGCAATAGAAGGTCTTGGCACGATCGTAATCGTCGACAACGAGGGTGACGAGGAAGAGGGATTGAGGCATAGGGGCTCCGCGAACAAAATAAACTGCGCATATGTGGAGGGTGCGCACCCCCTCTGTCCCTATCGGGACATCTCCCCCACAAGGGGGGAGATCGGTAGCGTGTGGCACCTACTCATATCTAATCATTAACGTGCTCATAGGGGTGGGCCTACTGGTTTACAAAGGGCGCGGCAAACTCCCAACAATCTCCCCCTTGTGGGGGAGATGTCGCGGCAGCGACAGAGGGGGGTTACGCGATCTCAGCTCGCGCGACAGCCGGCGTCGCTGTCTACTCCCCGTTCACCACCTCGGCATCCGGCGCTGGCTTCGCCCGCTTGCGCTTCAAATTGCGGCGCACCATGCCCAAATCCACGCCGCCGATCAGGAAGGCGACAATGAAATACACTGCCATCGCAATCAATATGAGCAAACCCAGGACGCCGGTCTTGGTGAGCAGCGTCGAGCCGGACCCCAGAAGCGGCTCCCACCGATGAGATAAATATAGGATGACGCCACCCATGACGGCGGAGGAGACGAGCAGCATGGCGGTGCGTCGCACCAGCGACCATTCCCAGACGAGATGCCCGCGGCGATAGAGCGTAACGAAGAGCTGTACAGCGTTCAGCCATCCGGCAACCGCTTCGGCGAGCGCAATGCCGCGTTCGGCCAGCACCGGGAAAAGCAGGATGGACAGCGCCGAATTGACGGCGACCGCGACCGCCGTGTAGCGCATCGGCGATTTTGTATCTTCTCGGGCATAAAAGCCGGGCTGCAAGGCCTTGATCAGCACGAAAGCCGGCAGACCCAAGCCGAAGATGGCGAGGATGGAGCCGACCAGCGTTGTATTGTTCGCGTTAAAGGCGCCGCGCTCGTAAAGCACGCGGATGATATCGTCGGAGAGCAGCCACAGGGCGACAGCAGCCGGCAGGGTCAGGAACAGCACGAATTCGATCGAGCGATTCTGGATATTGGCGGCTTCCTTGATATGGCCCGACTTCAGCGAACGCGCCAATTCCGGCAAAAGCACGATTCCAACCGCGACGCCGACGACGCCGAGCGGCAGCTGGTAGATGCGGTCTGCATATTGCAGGGCAGCGATCGCGCCTTCCTTGCCCGAGGCAATCGCCTGGCCGATCACCAGATTGATCTGAGTGACGCCGCCGGTGATGGCTGCTGGGATCGCAAGAAGCAGGAGCCGCTTGACATTGGGTGTGAAGCGCGGAAAGCGCAGGCCGATACTGATGCCGGCATGACGCACGCCGATATAGACGACGGCCAGCTGCAGCACGCCCGCCACCAGCACCGACCAGGACAGATACCATGCGGTGGTCAGCGGATCGGCGCCGAAATAGATCGCGTAGAACAGCGCGCTGATCATCACCAGGTTCAGGAAGATCGGAGCCACGGCCGCGGCGAAGAAATGATGCAGCGAATTCAGCATGCCGCTCATCATCGCCGTCAGCGACATCGACATGAGATAGGGGAACATCACGGCCGCCAACCGGACCGTCAGGTCGAATTTCTCGGCATCGTCGGCGAAACCAGGCGCGATGACCCAACGCACCAGGAGCGGCATGGCCAGTTCCATGACGATGGTGATCAGCAGCAGGACCGAGAAGAGAACGCCGAACACTTCTTCCGAGAAGCGCTTGGCGCCGTCGATGCCATTCGCCTCGATTTCCTTGGCAAAGAGCGGCACGAAGGCGGCGTTGAAGGCGCCTTCGGCAAACAGACGGCGGAAGAGGTTCGGAAAGCGGAAGGCGGCGTAGAAGACGTCTGCCATCGGGCCGGTGCCGAGAGCAGCGGCCATCAGCGTTTCGCGGGCGAAGCCGAAGATGCGGCTGCCAAGCGTCGCGCCACCGACCGTGATGAATTTCTTGACGAGGCTCATGCGGCGGAACCGGCTTTCTTCTCAGTGTCTGACTTTTCGACGGCGACGCCACGGGTGGCGGCGGGCGCGATGATGCCTGAAGGCATGCGCTCGCGCATCTCATCCTCCTCGCCGGCCATGACCGCCTTCAGGCGCGCGGTGATATAGGCTCGCTTGTTCTCGTTGGAAATCTTCTGCCCGACCAGATCGGTGACATAGAAGGTGTCGATGACCTTTTCGCCGAAAGTGGTGATGCGGGCCGACTGGATATCGAGCGACAGGTCCGAAAGGACGGCCGTGATTTCCGACAGCAAGCCGGGGCGATCGAGGCATTCGACTTCGATGACCGTGAACTTGTTGGAGAGGCTGTTGGTGATGATCACCGACGGCGGGATGACGAAAGCCTTGTTCTTGCGGCGGTTCTTCGTCCGGGTTGCGATGACCTCAGGCAGCCGCTTGCGGCCGGCCAGAACATCCTCGATCATCTTGCCGATGGTGGCGGCACGCCGCAGCTCGTCGGCGTCGTCGGGAAATTCGCGGCTGACATGGATGGTGTCGAGCGCGCGGCCATCCGATGTCGTGAAGATCTGCGCGTCCGCGATATTGGCGCCGGCCGCGGCACAGGCGCCGGCAATCACGGTCAACAGACGCGGATGGTCGGGCGATAGAACGGTGATCTCGGTGATGGCGTGGAAGCTGTCGGTGCGCACCATAGTGGCAAGCACCTTGTCCGCCTTGTCCGACTGGCGAATGAACTGCGTGTGGCGGACCTGGTCCTCCAGCGGCACGGACAGCAGATAGGGCTGGTAGTGCAGCTTGACGTAAGCCTTGCGATCCTTCTGGCTCCAATCCGAAAGGGCCTGTCCCAGCGCTTCGGCGGCCGCCTCGGCCCGCTCCTTGCGCGACACTTCGGAGAAGCCGCCCGCCAACAGCAGTTCGGTCTCGTAATAGAGCGTGCGCAGCAGCTGGCCCTTCCAGCCGTTCCAGACGCCGGGGCCGACGGCGCGGATGTCGCAGACGGTGAGGATCAGTAGCATCTTCAGCCGGTCGAGCGACTGCACCCGGTCGGCGAAATCGATGATGGTCTTGCGGTCGGTCAGGTCGCGCGTCTGGGCGACCATCGACATGGTCAGATGCTCGGCAATCAGCCAGACCACCAGCTCCGTCTGCTTCGGCGAAAGGCCGAAGCGCGGGCAGAGCTTGCGTGCAACCGCGGCGCCGGCTTCCGAGTGGTCCTCCTCGCGGCCCTTGGCGATGTCGTGCAACAGGACGGCGACATAGAGCGCATCGCGATCCTCGATATTGGGCATCAGCTTGTTGGTCAGCGGATGGATATCCTCGGCCTTGCCCTTGTCGATCTCCGACAGCACCTCGACGGCGCGGATCAGATGCTCGTCCACTGTATAGTGGTGATACATGTTAAACTGCATCATCGAGACGATCTTGCCGAATTCCGGAATGAAGCGGCCGAGCACGCCGGCCTCGTTCATGCGGCGCAGGATCAGAGCTGGATCGCGCTTCGAGGTGAGGATGGAGAGGAACAGCCGGTTCGCCTCCTCGTTCTCCCGCAGATCGTTGTCGATCAGGTTCAGCGACCGCGTGACGCGTTTCAGCGCATCCGGATGGAATTCCAGGCCATTGATGTCGGCAACGAAGAACAGCCGGATGAGGCTGACCGGATCGCGCTTGAAGACGTCGGGATTGGCAAGCGCGATGCGGCCACGATCCTCGACGAATTCGACGGTGCCGGCGATCTTGCGCGAACGGTTGGCAAAGCGGCTGATGACGCCGGTGAGCCCGGGGGTGGCTTTCGCCTGCTGGTCTTCAAGTGCGGCGCAGAGGATGCGGGTGAGATCGCCGACATCCTTGGCGACGAGGAAATAGTGCTTCATGAAGCGCTCGACCGCCGAAAGGCCGGGGCGGGCGTTGTAGCCGAGGGCTTCTGCGATATCGCGCTGGATATCGAAGGAAAGCCGCTCTTCCGCCTTGCCCGTCAGGAAATGCATGTGGCAGCGCACGGCCCAAAGGAAGTCCTCTGCCTTCTGGAAGAGGCGATATTCCTGCTTCGAAAGCACGCCGAGCTTCACCAGTTCGGCGGGATCGCGGACGTGGTAATAATATTTCGAGATCCAGAACAGCGTGTGCAGGTCGCGCAGGCCGCCTTTGCCTTCCTTGACGTTGGGCTCGACCAGATAGCGGGTATCGCCGGCCTTGCGATGACGTACGTCGCGTTCGGCGAGCTTGGCGGCGATGAATTCCGGACCGGTATTGGTGACGATTTCCTTATCGAAGCGCGCCTCCAATTCCTTGGCGAGCGGCGCATTGCCGCAAATATAGCGGGTCTCGAGAATGGCCGTGCGCACCGTCATGTCGGATTTGGCCTCGCGGATGCACTCCTCGACCGTGCGCGTGGCGTGGCCGACCTTGAAGCCCATGTCCCAGAGCATATAGAGGATGAATTCGACCGCCTTGTGCGTGTCGCTCTCAGGCTTCGGCTGGAAGAGGAAGAGAAGATCTATATCGGATCCCGGCGCCAGCGTATCGCGGCCATAGCCACCGACCGCCGTCACGGAGAAGGCACCCGCCTGCTTCGGATAGACGTGACGGACGGTGAAGTCGTAGAGAATGGTGATGATCTGGTCCTGCAGCCAGGAAATCCGGTGCGCGCAATCGAGGCCGCCGCCTTCCTCAATCAGCAACCGACGCGCCGACTCGCGGCCTTCCTGGCTCGCCTTTTTCAACAGCGCCAGGAGAGCGGAGCGCTCCTCATTCTTGTCCAGGCCGCGTTTGGCGAGAGCCTCGCATTCCGCCCTTAGCGCGGAGACATCGAGAATGGTCGAAAAATCGATATGATGCGTTTCCATGCTGTGCCGATCGGCTTTCTGTTCACTGACAGCGGCCCGTTGCCGGTGCGCCTGTCTTCTCGTCTGCATGCGCTATAGCCCCTTTGGCCGGTGATTGACAAAGGCATTCTACGCCCGCGTCTCTCGAGGGTAGATTGCAGGGAATCGACGATCCCTATGATGTCTACCAGGCCGACGTTGACGAAGCGTGACGGCAATTGACGCAGAAGCCGGCGGTTTTAGGGCCTTGCCGGCTCGATCGCCCGTCTGAGCTCGTTCAAGCTATATAATATGTTTCGCGATTGGGCGCCGATCTGCGTCACCATTTCGCGCTCGCATTCCCAATAGCCGGCCCTGGCGATCTTCGAGCAGATGTCGGAAATGCGGCTGCAGGACAGCGTAATATCGAGCAGGCCGCGATCGGATTCGCAGTCCGGGGCCTCCCCCTCGCCGCAGATCTTGCCGCGCGCGGCGATCGGAGAGAAGCGCTCACCCAGAGTGCGGACTTCGGCGAGAAGAACTTCGAGATACATCATATTGCCCTTGGAATATCGCCTGTGGTCAGCTGCTTTTGGTCAGCATTTTCTTCAGTTCATAAAGCACATCCAGAGCGGCGCGCGGCGTCAGGTCGTCCAGATCCAGCGTTTTCAGCCGTTCCTCGACCTTGGAGGGCTCGCGCCGGCCAACAGCCTCCTCCCGACGGACTGCCACCTGGAAGAGAGGCAGATCATCGATGAGCTGGCTTGCCGGATTCTTGCGGTCGGCATCTTCAAGCCGCGTCAGGACATCGCGGGCACGCGCCACCACGGACGCCGGGAGGCCGGCAAGACGCGCGACCTGAATGCCATAGGAGCGATCGGCAGCTCCCGGTCCGACCTCATGCAGGAAGATGACGTCGCCATCCCATTCCTTGACGCGCATGGTGGCATTGGAAAGCCGGCCGAGCTTCTCGGATAGCACGGTCAGCTCATGGAAATGGGTGGCGAAGAGGCCGCGGCATCGGTTGGCTTCATGCAGATGCTCGACTGCGGCCCAGGCGATCGAGAGACCGTCGAAGGTCGCGGTGCCGCGACCGATCTCGTCGAGGATGACGAGGGAGCGTTCCGTCGCCTGGTTAAGGATCGCAGCCGTCTCGACCATTTCGACCATGAAGGTCGAACGGCCTCGGGCCAGATCGTCGGAAGCGCCGACGCGCGAGAACAGCCGGTCGACGATGCCGATGTGAGCGGAAGCGGCCGGCACGAAAGCACCCATCTGCGCGAGAATGGCGATCAGCGCGTTCTGGCGCAGGAAGGTCGACTTACCGCCCATGTTCGGGCCGGTCAGCAGCCAGATGGCGCCATCCTTGCCATCGGATTTCGGCGAGAGATCGCAATTGTTGGCGACGAATGGACCGCCGGCCTGACGCCGCAATGCCTGCTCGACGACCGGATGACGGCCGCCCTCAATGGCGAACATGCGGCTGCCATCGACGACAGGGCGGCAATAGGCCTGCTCCTCGGCAAGCAGCGCAAGGCCGGCCGCCACATCGATGATCGAGAGCGCGCGGGCGCCGGCCTTGATCGCCTCGGCAGCGGCCACCACGGCTGCGACCATGCGGTCGAAGGCCTCGAGCTCGATCGCCAGCGCCTTGTCGGCGGCGTTGGCGATGCGGCTTTCGAGGTCGGCAAGCTCGGTCGTCGTAAAGCGCATGGCGTTCGCCATGGTCTGACGATGGATGAAGCGAGCCTTGGCTTCGCTCGTATCCGTCATCGGACCGGCATTGCCGGCGGTGACCTCGATAAAATAGCCGAGCACATTATTGTGCTTGATCTTCAGCGACTTGATGCCGGTCTCCTCGGCATATTGCAGCTGCAGGCCGGCGATGACGCGGCGCGACTGGTCGCGCAATGCCCGCACTTCGTCCAGCTCGGCATTCGCCCCCTCCCTCAGGAAGCCGCCGTCCCGCTTCAGCAGAGGCAGTTCTTCGGCAAGCATGGCAGCGAGCATCGCTTCAAGATCGGCTGGCAAAGCTTTAAGCCCGGCCAATGCAGCGGCAAGCTCCTCCGGCAGCAAGGCGCCACCGAGAAGACGGGCGAGATCGGCCGCCGCCGCAAGCCCCTGACGAATCGCCCAGAGATCGCGCGGGCCGCCGCGATCGAGCGCAAGGCGCGATAGCGCGCGCGGCATGTCGGGCACATGCTTCAACGCCGAACGCAGATCGCTGCAGAGCGACGGCTCCTCGGTCAGGAAGCCGATCGAATCCAGGCGTTCATTGATGCGGGCGGGGTCGGTGAGCGGCGACATCAGCCGTTCGGCGAGAAGGCGGGCACCACCGCCGGTCACGGTGCGGTCGATCGCCTTCAACAACGAGCCGTTGCGGTCGCCGGAAAGCGTGCGAACCAGTTCGAGATTGGCGCGGGTGGCGGGATCGATGAAGAGCGTCGAAGCGCCGCTTTCACGCTCGGGCAGCCCCAGCGGCGGCCGCTCGGCAAGCTGGGTCTTTTCGACATAGGCGATGGCAGCGGCAGCGGCGGCAAGCTCTGCCCGGCTGAACGTGCCGAAACCATCGAGCGTCGACACGCCGAAGTAACGCGTGATCCGTCCCTCGGCGCTGGCGCTGTCGAAGAGCACCGCCGGCTGCGGTACAGCGGTCCGCCCGAGGATATCGAAAACCGGCTTCAGCTCGGGATCATGGAACATCGTATCCGGCAGGATCAGTTCTCTGGGATCGATGCGCAGGATGTCGGCCAGCAGCCTTGAGGCTTCCGTCTCGGCGAGGCGGAAGACGCCTGTCGAAATATCGATCCAGGCAAGCGCCAGCTGCGGCTCGGCGCCGCCGCGGATGCGGGTGAGCGCCATCAGATAGTTGGATTCCGAAGGCGAAAGCAGCTTTTCCTCGGTAATCGTGCCCGGCGTCACCAGACGCACGACATCGCGTCGCACCACCGATTTGCCGCCGCGCTTCTTAGCCTCCGCCGGATCTTCCACCTGCTCGCAGACGGCGACACGGAAGCCAAGCGCGATCAGCTTCTGCAGATAATCGTCGGCGGCGTGAACCGGCACGCCGCACATCGGGATATCCTGCCCCATATGCTGGCCGCGCTTCGTCAGCGTGATGCCGAGCGCGCGCGACGCATCGACGGCATCTTCGAAGAACAGTTCGTAGAAGTCGCCCATGCGGTAGAACAGCAGCGAACCGGGATTGTTCGCTTTGATCTCGATATATTGCTCCATCATCGGAGTGGCCGAGGCGCGGCTTTCCTCCGAGGCAAGCTCGGCGGCCGAGAAAGCATCGATGTTGGCGTTAATACGTTCGTTCACGGAGGTGCAGTTTTTCCAAAAAAATGAGGTGCCACCCTATCCGCGCGCCGCTATAGAAGACAACAGCTATCGGACAAGAGGGACCGGTCGCCCACAGGAGGTTTGGAGGAACAATGGCTGACAGCAAGAGCAAGTCGCGTCCGGGAACGGGGATCACCGATCAGGAAGCACTGGACTTCCACAAGAACGGCCGCCCCGGCAAGCTTGAGATCAACCCGACCAAGCCGATGGCGACCCAGCGCGATCTTTCCCTTGCCTATTCGCCCGGTGTCGCCGTTCCCGTAAAGGCGATCGCCGCCGATCCGGCGACGGCCTACGACTATACCTCGCGTGGCAACATGGTCGCCGTCATCTCGAACGGCACGGCCATTCTGGGGCTCGGCAATCTCGGAGCTCTGGCCTCCAAACCGGTCATGGAAGGCAAGTCGGTGCTCTTCAAGCGTTTCGCCGACGTCGATTCGATCGACCTCGAGATCGACACCGAGAACGTCGATGAATTCATCAATTGCGTGCGCTACCTCGGCCCCTCCTTCGGTGGCATCAATCTGGAAGATATCAAGGCACCCGACTGCTTCATCATCGAGCAGCGCCTGCGTGAGCTCATGGATATCCCCGTGTTCCATGACGACCAGCACGGTACCGCGATCATCGCCGCCGCCGGGCTCATCAACGCGCTCGAACTGACCGGCCGCGATCTCAAGACCACCAAGCTCGTCTGCAACGGCGCGGGCGCTGCCGCCATCGCCTGCATCGAGCTGATCAAGGCCATGGGCTTCAACCCGGAGAACATCGTCCTCTGCGACACCAAGGGCGTGATCTACCAGGGCCGCAGCGAAGGCATGAACCAGTGGAAGTCGGCGCATGCCGTCAAGACCGACAAGCGCACGCTGGCGGAAGCGATGAAGGGTGCCGACGTGGTGTTCGGGCTATCGCAGAAGGATGCCTTCTCGGAAGAGATGATCCGCTCCCTGGCCGACCGGCCGATCATCTTCGCCATGGCCAATCCCGATCCGGAAATCACGCCGGAAGAAGTCGCCCGCATCCGCGACGACGCCATCATGGCGACGGGGCGCTCGGACTATCCGAACCAGGTCAATAATGTCCTCGGTTTCCCCTATATCTTCCGGGGCGCGCTCGATGTGCGCGCGACCACCATCAATGACGAGATGAAGATCGCCGCCGTCAACGCGCTGGCGAGCCTGGCGCGCGAAGACGTGCCGGACGATGTGGTCGCCGCCTATCAGGGCGCAAGGCCGCGCTTCGGCGCGCAATACATCATCCCGGTGCCGTTCGACCCGCGCCTGATCTCGGCAATACCGGTGGCTGTCGCGAAAGCCGCGATCGAAAGCGGCGTCGCGCGCCGCGAAATATCGGATATGGCCGCCTATGCGCGCGAACTCTCGGCCCGGCGCGATCCGATCGCCTCGACGCTGGCCCAGCTCTACGAGCGCGTGCGCCGGCATCAGAAGCGCATTGTCTTCGCCGAGGCGGAAGAAGAACAGGTCATGCGCGCCGCCCTCTCCTATGCCAACCAGGGACTCGGCACGGCGATCCTGCTCGGCCGCGAGGATCTGATCGAGGCCACCGCCGAACGCGCCGGCATCGATCTCAATCGCCCCGGCCTCGAAATCGTCAATGCGCGCATCTCGAAGCGGGGCGACGCCTATATCGATTATCTCTATGCCCGGCTGCAGCGCCAGGGCTACCTGCATCGTGACGTCATCCGCCTGATCCACAACGACCGCAATCACTTCGCCGCCTGCATGGTGGCGCTGGGAGACGCCGACGGCATGGTGACGGGCGTGACGCGCAACTATTCGACGGCGCTTGGAGACGTGCGCCGCTGCATCGACGCCAAGCCGGGACATCGGGTCATCGGCATATCGATCGTGCTTGCCCGCGGCCGAACCGTCTTCGTTGCCGATACCGCCGTGCACGACATGCCGACCTCCGAAGAATTGGCCGATATCGCTGAAGAAGCCGCCGGTTTCGCACGGCGCATGGGCTATGAGCCCCGCGTCGCCATGCTCGCTTATTCCACCTTCGGCCATCCGCCGGGCGAACGTTCCGAGCGGGTGCGTGAAGCGGTTGATATTCTCGACAAGCGATACGTCAATTTTGAATTCGACGGCGAAATGGCGGCGGATGTGGCGCTGGACCGGAAGCTCATGGAAAGCCTCTATCCCTTCTCGCGGCTTTCCGGACCGGCAAACGTGCTTGTCATGCCTGCTTTCCACTCTGCAGCGATCTCCACCAAGATGCTGCAGGAGCTCGGCGGCTCCACGGTGATCGGACCGCTGCTCGTCGGCCTCGACAAGCCGGTGCAGATCACATCGATGGGCGCCAAGGATTCCGATATCGTCAATATGGCCGCCATCGCGGCCTATGGTGCCGGCGCCTGACCCTTGCATTCCTAGGGCAGCCGAACAAAGATGATGGCTGCCCTGGGAATTAGGTGTAGAATGGGGGATGACTGACGCTCAGCCCCTGTTCGAAGTGCTGCGCCATTCAGCGCGGCCTGACATCGTCGACGCAATCGAGCGGATGGTGCTCGAGGCGCCCGACCGCAAGCTCAATCGCATGAATGCGCTCGCCTTCGCGGGCGACCATGGCTTCGACGACGAACACACCATCAGTGCCTTTCTCCACGCCGCGCGCCTTGGCCTGTTCGAGATGTCCTGGAACGTGCTTTGCCCGGGATGCGGCGGGGTGCTGGATGCCAATACATCGCTGAAGTCGGTCCAGAGCGAAACCTATAGCTGTACCCTATGTGCAGCCGGCTACGAACCGACGCTCGACGAGATGGTCGAGGTCACCTTCACCGTCAGTCCGCGGCTGCGCCACATCGACGCCCACAATCCCCATGATTTGCCGCCTCATGAATATTTCCGCCAGGTCTACTGGAGTTCGGGCGTCGATCTTCCCGATGACGGCTATGAGGAAAAGGTCGATGAATTCCTATTGGAAGCCTTGGAGCTGCCAGCGGGCGAAAAGGCTGTCCTGTCGCTGCAACTGCCGGCCGAATTCGTCATTGTTTTCGAGCCGGTTACCCATAGCGCGCAGTTCATCGACGTAAAGGGCGAACCATCCAAGGAGCGGCAGAGCATATCGCTCGTCTTCGATCGCATGCATCGGCACCACGACACGATCGAGCTTAGACCGGGCCCGCTTCGCATCGTCATAGAAAACCATACGGAAGTGCGCACCCTGCCGTCCGTGTGCATCGCCAATGATGCACTTCATACCCTGCTCGGCCAACGCCGGCCGTTCCTGACCGCCAAGCGGCTGCTCTCCAATCAGACCTTCCGCGACATATACCGGACCGATACGATCGACATCAACCAGCGGCTGAAAATCGCGAGCCTCACCTTTCTCTTCACCGATCTTCGTGGTTCGACGGAACTCTATGAGCGGGTCGGCGATCTTGCGGCCTTCGATCTGGTCAAAACACACTTCAGCATCCTGCATGAAATCGTAGGTGCGGAAGCCGGCGCGGTCGTCAAGACCATCGGCGACGCGGTCATGGCCACTTTCCCGACGCCGGACCGGGCGCTCGCCGCGGCAATGCGGATGCGCGAGGCCATGTCCAGCCTCAACGAGGAACGCGGCAACGACGATCTTCTTCTGAAGATCGGCATCCACGAGGGACCATGCATCGCGGTCAGCCTGAACGAGCGGCAGGATTATTTCGGACAAACGGTCAATATCGCCTCACGCGTGCAGCATCTGGCGACATCGAGCGAGATATTTGCCACGGGTGCGGTGCTGGAGAATGCCCGCGCCGCCGAACTGCTGACGACACGCGGCTTGAAACCGCAATCGCATCATGTCGCGCTTCGCGGCATCACGGATGCGATCGATATTTTTGTGATCCCTTGAGATCCGTCAGCTTGCGAAGCGACCGGCATCCGCGCCGTAGTAATTGACGTAGCGGTCCGAGATGCTGGCGATCGGCAGGACGATCAGCACGTCGGTCGTGTTGAAGGCATGATCGACAACGGCGGTCGATCCGACCATAGCACCAAGGCGCAGATAACCCTTGATCAGCGGCGGCATCGCCATGAGCGCCTTTTTCGGATTGACGGCTTCAACCGGCATCAGGTCCATGTTGCGAGCAAGGGACGGCAAGGCACCGACTGTCCATTCGTCCTTGGCGACAACATTGTGATAGAGGAAGGACAGGGCCAGCGCATGCTGCTCCGGCAGGATGCCCGGGAAAGAGGCGCAGCCGATCATCGCGCCCATACCGTGCTTCAGGGCATAGGCCCAATTGCCTTGCCACAGCAATTCCACCGTGCGCTTGTTGCGGTATGCCGGCAACACACAGGAACGGCCAAGCTCCATGAAGCGCTTGTCCGGATGGCGGGCCAGCAGCGTGTTGATGTCGAATTCCGAAGAGGAATAGAAGCCGCCATTGGCCATGGCCACTTCCTGACGCAACAGACGATAGGTGCCGACGATCTGGTCTTCCGGATCGCCTTCGATCGAATGGTCCAAAACCAGAAGATGGTCGCAAATGGCGTCCCAATTGTCGATGTCACGCTGGCGACGCATGGCCTCAGCCGGCAGTTGCGCGTTCATCTCCTCGACGAAAACGCGGTAGCGGACGGCCTGAGCGGCATCGATTTCGCGCGCCGTGCGGGCAAGGCGCGTTTCTAGATTTCCGATGCGTCCGAGCACATCGCTGGCAACTGGTGCAACCGTTGCCTTTGAAGACTGAACCATTTCGCCCTGAGCTTCGCGATTCAAGATTTCGATGGACATGGCGATTCTCCCCTACGGGCCGATATAGCGCCATAAACCAAATTCGTGCGACAGGAAAGTGACACGCAGCTTTGCTAAAAGCAAGAAGTGTGCCCATTTCAATTTTCGAATGAACGCACCGTCCCCAACTTAGCAGCGGCAGTTGCCATAGGTTGAGCCCTATTGCCGGCCGCTATCGAGCATTGATGAGCCGGCTTCCGTAACCTTCATCCGAAGATGGGTGCTCATGTCTAGGCGCGTTCGAAAACCGACCTCGACAGGCCCTGCAGCGTTGCCGTCAGCTTTTCGGGATCGACCGGCTTGACGATGACGGCATCGGCCCCGGCCAGCAAAGCCTGACGGCGGACCGAGTCGCGGCTGTCTGCGGTCAATACGACGATCGGAAGTGGAGGCAAACCGTGCCGACGCTCGTAGGCTCGCAATTGCGCAAGCACGGCGGCACCCGAGCCTCCGGGCATGTTGAGATCGGTTACCAGCACCTCGGGCCGCGCTTCGGCGTTTTCGACGCGAACGCGAAGACCGTCGAAATCCTCGACGAGGCGAACCCTGTGGCCGGCCTTGGAGAGCATGGCCCTGACCAGCATGGCATTGACCGGATCATCTTCGCCAAGCAGGATATCGAGCGTGCGGTCCTCCGCCTCCGGCGTCGTGATGCCGATCTCGGAGACCGCTTCGATGAAGGCATCGCGCTTTTCCATGCCTCGCATGCGACCCCTCAGCACATCGATGAGCGATTGTTCGCGCAGCGGCCGGATGAGCCAGGCGTCGAAGAGATCGAGCGGATGGGTGTTGCGCTCCTCCGGATTGACCAGGAAGATCTTGCGCAGGCCGGGCACGGCAAGCGCGGTTCCCTCGCTGAAATACCAGGGCGCCATGCGGTGGTCGACGATGAGATCCGTCCACGCTCCCTCCTCGCCCATTGGGAACGAGCGCAGCAGGTCGTCCATATCGCCGGCGTAGATCAGCCGGCAATGGCCGCCAAGGGTACGGATGGTTTGCGTGATTGCCTCGCTTGCGGCCCCTTCCGGCGCCAGCAGCAGGACACGCGATCCCTTGAGCATGATGTCGCGCCACTCATGTTCGTTCTCCCCGGCATCCAGGCCGACCGGAAAGGAAATGATGAACTCGCTGCCCTTGCCGCGTTCGCTGGCGACGCTGAGCCTGCCGCCGAATTCGCGCAGGATGCGGGCGGAAATGGCCAGACCCAGGCCGGTGCCGGCGCTTTTTTCCACGATCGTGCCGGCCTGTTCGAACTCGCCGAAGACACGCGCCTGTTCTTCCTCGGTCATGCCGGGGCCGCTATCCCGCACCGATATCGTCAAATCCTGTTCCCGGATATCGACACGGACAAGCACGCCGCCGGTCTGGGTGAACTTCACGGCGTTGCCGATGACATTGAACAGGATCTGGCGCAGACGGGCCGGATCGAATTCCATGCTCTCAGGGACCTTGGCCGCAACGCTCGCAGCGATTTCGATGCCCTTTTCATGAGCGCGATGGGCAAGCATCTCGATGACGCCTTCCAGCAGAGGCCGCAACGCCTCCTTGCGCGGATGCAATTGAAAGCGACCGACCTCGATCGTGGAGAAATCCAGCAGGTCTTCGACCAGCTGCACCAGCGCATGACCCGACTGGCGAATGCCCGTCAGGTAATTTGCCTGCTCCAAGGTCAACGGCGTCTGGGCAAGCAGATGGTTCATGCCGAGAATGCCCGACAGCGGCGTACGGATCTCGTGGCTGACGGTGGCGAGCAGCCGCGATTTGGCCGCGCTGTTATATTCGGCCTTCAGCCGCGCATCCTCGCGCAGGCGAGCCGCCTGCCGCTCTTCCGTCACATCGCGCGCAATGCTCTGAATGCACAATTGCCCCGTCGCCGGATCGCGGAACATGACATCGTGCCAGGCAAAGACGCGCCGCCCTTCGGGCGTGGCAATTTCGGCATCCTGATGTTTTGCATCGGTGACGGCACGGAATAAGAGACCGGCTTCTTCCAGAGTCAGGCCTTCCGGATGCGGCTTGCCGCTCAGTTTGCGGAAAGTGGCGTTGGCATGCAGAATCCGGCGATCGATGCTGCGCGTGACCGCGATGTCGCCGAGCGCATCATGAACGGTAGCAAGCAGGCCAGTGCTTTCCCTGTGTTCCCAAAGACGGTCGTGCTCGCTTTCGCTGAAATCGGCTGGGATCACTGCAGGTTTGCGCGATGCGTTGCGGGCATTGAGGATGCCGACAGCGGCAAGCACGATTGCAACAAGACCGAGAACGCCTGCAAGCGTCAGCGGACCTCCGGCAAAGCCGATCGCAAGAAGGGCCGCGCCTGCCAGAAGGCCGCCGCCATTCAGCCAATGGCCTTCCAGCCACCACGCCTTTGCCGGCGAGGCCGGCTGGCGGAGTGCATCCTGCGATGATGGGATCGGCTTCGCAGGCGGCGGCTCGGTTTCGGCCGCTCCTTCGATCGGTCCCGTGTGGCCGCGGATTTGGGCTGCGGCAAGCTTTTGCTGCAGATTTGCCAGAGTGCTCATGCAACCTGGCTAACA
Organism: Martinezella tropici; assembly: GCF_003287875.1. GTDB lineage: Bacteria > Pseudomonadota > Alphaproteobacteria > Rhizobiales > Rhizobiaceae > Rhizobium > Rhizobium tropici_C. The sequence continues at coordinate 175,988 of NZ_QMKK01000046.1, read as the reverse complement.
CATGCACTCTTCCCGATGCCTTCAGGGATTCGCTAGAATTTTAAGCTTTCGCCTTTTTCGGCATCAGAAGTTCGTCGAGAATGACGCAGCCTGCCCCGACGGTGATGAAACTATCAGCGAGATTGAACACCGCAAAAGACCAGGTCTGGGTGTGGAAGAGGATATAGTCGATCACATGGCCATACAGAAAGCGGTCGATCAGGTTGCCGAGCGCCCCGGCGATGATCAGGGCAAAGCCCACATGGGCAAGCCAGCGATTGTCGGGCGTGCGCCACCAGAGCCACAGCACGAAAGCGACGATGACGAGCCGCATGCCGACGATGAACCAGCCGTCCATGCCTGACAGCATGGAGAACGCGACGCCGAGATTGTAGGTGCGATAGAGCGCCAGCATCGGAATGACCGGCACCATCTCCTGCAGCGGCAGCCAGTGATCGACCATGACCTTGACGGCCTGATCGAGAATGACCGCAACCACGATGAAGATCAGGATCGGCAGGGGCCGGGAAAACAGAGCCGGCTTTGCTGGCAACTGCTCGTTGGTCTCGCTTTCGGTCATCGGGTCTCGCTAGTTAAGTGACAGAATATGGCGGCGGGCCTCGAACAGCATGACCGCAGTTGCAATCGCCAGATTGAGGCTGTCGGCACGGCCGGCCTGCGGAATGCGGGCGAGTGCATCAGCCTCTTTCGCCAGGACATCCGGCAGGCCGGACTGCTCGTTGCCCATCAGGATGACGACGGGCTTCCTCTTGTAATCGATGGTGCGGTAATCGACGGCGCCGGCCAGGTGGGTGGCGACAACGGAAACCTCAGCCTTCTTCTTCCAGGCCAGGAACTCCTCCGGTGTCGCCTTGACGACGGGAACGGCAAAGACCGAGCCCATGGTGGCGCGTACGGTTTCCAGCGAAAACGGATCGGTGGTCTCGCCGACGAGGATAACGCCGGAGGCACCGGCCGCATCGGTGGTGCGGATGATCGTGCCGAGATTGCCGGGATCGCGCACGCGGTCGAGCGCGACCCAGGTTTCGCCTGTCTTCGGCTTGACGTCGCGAAGCTGTCGCCAGCGCTGCTCAAAGACGCCGACCACCATCTGCGGATTGTCGCGGCGGGTGATGGAGCCGATGACCTTTTCGCTGACCTCGAGCACCAGCCCGCCGGCCGCGACCGTCTTGGCGGCAGCCTGCTCGACGAGAGGCTTGCCCTTGGCGGCCTTGGCGTAGACCAGCGTGCGGATCGTCCAGCCGAGCTCGAGCGCGTCGATGACGAGCTTCAGGCCCTCGGCCAGGAAGGCGCCGCTTTCCTCGCGGGACTTCTTGACCGTCAGCGCCTTGATATCCTTGACGATCGGATTGGCAAGCGAGGTGACCTCCTTGACCTGTCCGACCTTGCGCGGGCCGTCACTACGGAAATCCTGGTTCATTTCGGCACCCAGCGGCTAAAGAGAGAGGTGGAAAGCGCCCTGCCCGGCGTATGGCCATCGAGACCGGCCTCGCGGATGACGAGTTCGCCGGATTCGACGGCACCGCCGGCGCCGCGCATCGTCTCGCGCATCAACTCATGGATCGAATAGAAGCTGGCGCGGATGGAATAGGCCGTCAGCACGAGGCCGAGTGCCTTCGGCGACAGAATCTCGCGGCAGATATCGAGCATCAGCGGCAGGTGCTCGAACAGATGCCAGACCTCGCCGTTCGGGCCGCGGCCGAACTTGGGTGGGTCGGTCAGGATGATGTCATATTTGTTGCCGCGCCGCTCCTCACGCAGGATGAACTTCATCGCATCCTCGCAGATCCAGCGGATCGGCAGCTTTTCCATGCGGCCCAAAGCCTGGTTTTCGCGCGCCCAGCCGATCGCCTTCTTGGAGGCATCGACATGAGTTACTTCCGCGCCGGCTGCGGCCGCCACCAGCGACGCCACGCCGGTGTAGCCAAAGAGGTTCAGAACCTTCAGCGGCCGTTTCGCCGCCTCGACCTGCTCCTTCATCCATGCCCAGTGCACGATCTGCTCCGGGAAGACGCCGACATGGCGAAAGGCGGTGAAGCGGCCAAGGAAATCGACGCCGAGCAATTGCAGCGGCCATGTCTCGCCGAGCGCCTCGCGTGGAAAACGCCAGCGGCCCATGCCGTCTTCATCCGTATCGCCGGTAAAGACGGCATCGGCATTGTCCCAAACATGGGAGGCAAGCGACGGCGGCCACAGTGCCTGCGCTTCCGGCCGGACGATGCGATAGGGACCGTATTGCTCGAGCTTCTGTCCATTGCCGCTGTCGATCAGGTGAAAATCGCCGGCACCCAGCGATTCCAGGATGACGGGCACGCGTTCGGCCGGCCGTTCGCCGCTTCGCGTCAGCAGCGGGCGCTCGGGCGCCGCAGGAGCGGACGCCGCATCACGCGGCTCGGTCGCCCGCTCGCCATGATTGCGCGAAGGTTTGGCATCGTACGAAGGCTTGGCTGGCCTTGAAGCATGCGCGGCCTTTGCCGGCGGCTTGCCGGGCATATCGCGCCGGGGTTTTGCCCCAAGACCGCCGGCGGCCTTTTGGCCGGGGCGGTTTTCCCTGTGTTTCACCATGCTTGTCTCAAAATTGATATGTGCGTGCAAATAGCATCTGGCCGCCACTTGGCAAAGCGCTTTCCGATCTGCGATGATCCATGCACAAAATGTCACATTGGGAGGATTGCGCATGGACATGACCGGCGAGGAGCGGATTGCGGCACCCAGGGACGCGGTGTGGGCGGCGCTGAACGATCCGGAGATCCTCAAGCAATGCATTCCGGGCTGTCAAAGCCTGGAGAGGATTTCCCCGACGGAACTGACCGCGACCGTGAAGCTGAAGATCGGCCCGGTTTCCGCCTCCTTCAATGGCGAGGTCACGCTTTCCAACATCAACGCGCCGGAGAGCTACACGATATCAGGTGAGGGAAAGGGCGGCATTGCCGGCTTTGCCAAGGGCGGCGCGGACGTCATCCTGAAGGAAGACGGCAACGAAACCATCCTGCAATATGAGGCGAAGGCGCAGGTCGGCGGCAAGATTGCGCAGCTTGGCTCCCGCCTGGTCGATTCCAGCGCGAAGAAGCTGGCGCAGCAGTTTTTCGCCGATTTCACCGCTGCCATCAACGGCCAGGCCGACGCCTGATTGCCGCAAGCACATCTGGCGCCCATATAGTCGATCATGACATCGAAATTCGAGACCTGGGCCGTCCGGCCTGCACGCGAACAAGACATGGGGGAGCTTGCGGAGATCTACCTCCGCGTCCGCCGCGAGACATTCAGATGGGTCGATCCCGACCGCTTCAGCCTTGAGGACTTCGCCGTTCATACGAATGGCGAACGGCTGTTCGTCTGCGAAAACGAGAATGGTCTGGTTGCGGGCTTTGCCGCCGTGTGGGAGCCGGATGACTTCATCCATATGCTCTACATCCTGCCGGCCTTCCAGGGGCGCGGCGCCGGAAAGGCCCTGCTCGCCGCCCTGCCGGACTGGCCCATGCGCCGCTACCGGCTGAAGTGCCTGGTCAAGAATACGCACGCCATGACCTTCTATCGAAAACTCGGCTTCGAGATTATCGGCGACGGCGCCTCGCCCGAGGGTGACTACAAGGAGATGCGGCTTAACGGCAGCCCGTCATTTTGACGGAAGCTGGCCGGCGATCTCTTCGGCACGCGTGCGGTGCTTGTCGGCCTCGGCCTGCCAGCGGACCGCCTCTCGAGACTGGTTGCGAGCGCGTTTGCGGTATTTTCCCTGATTGAACCAGGTCACCGCGGCGCCGACGATCATGCCGAGGATCAGAGCGACAAACAGCAGGGCGAACAGAGGCGCATTCAGCGACAGAACCTGATCGTCCGGCCGGAACGGATTGAGCGCCAGCGTCACGGACTGCCGGTTGGCAACGCAGAATATGATGAGGATGATGCCGAGCGGCAGCAATATCAGCAGATTGACGATCTTCTTGGCCATTGCGCAGCTCCTTTATCCGCAGCCATGGATGCCCGCATCCAAGCCGCCTTCAGCCGCAGAATAGAAAAGAGGCGGCTGAATTCAAGTGCCACCGCGTCGCGGCACAATCATGTCCGACGCTATCTCGCCGGAGCATTTTCGGGAAAGTTCGGCGCGATGGGGCCGATCAGTTGTCGTCTTCCTCGTCGCCTGCGCCCGGATTCAGGCGCTCGCGCAATTCCTTGCCCGTTTTGAAGAAGGGAACCCATTTTTCCTCGACGAAGACCGTATCGCCGGTGCGCGGGTTGCGACCGGAGCGCGAAGGCCGGTTCTTGACGGAAAAAGCGCCAAAGCCGCGAAGCTCAACCCGGTTTCCCGCAGCGAGTGCATCGGTGATTTCATCCAAGACGGCATTGACGATATTTTCGACGTCGCGGTGATAGAGATGCGGGTTGCGGGCGGCAACAATCTGCACCAGTTCCGACTTGATCACAGCTATCCCCTTAAATCATTGATTTATCAATTGGCTGCACCCTGCCAAACAGAAAGCAGGCCGTCAAGAAACAACTTATCGGTCATGATTTTCTGGAGAGCTTCTCCTTTTACAAAATCATCATAACCAAGACGATTTAGCAACCAGGAAGCGGCGCCCGGCCAGAAGAAGGACGAGGTTTTGTCTTCCGGCTTCCAGTCGACGATCGGCAGGTCCTTCTTGACCTTGCGCGTTTCGAGATAGGCAAGGATTTCGTCTTCGCCGCCGAGCTTATCGATCAGCTTGTTCTGCAGCGCCTGCCGGCCGGTAAAGATGCTGCCGTCGGCAAGCTTCAACACGTCTTCGCGCGGCAGCTTGCGGCGATCCGCCACCAGATCCACGAACCAGCCGTAGCTGTCCATGACCATGTTGCGGATCATGCTCCTGGCTTCCTCGCTTGCCGGATGGAAGGGCGAAGGTTCGGCCTTCAGCGGTGCCGACTTGATCTCGTCGAGGGAAACGCCGAGCTTGTCGAGCAGATCCTTGAGCTGCGGATACTGGAAGATGACGCCGATAGACCCGGTGATCGAGGTATCGCCGGCAACGATATCGTCGCCGGCCGTCGCGATCATATAGCCGGCCGAGGCGGCAACGGTGCGAATATCCGATACGACAGGCTTCTTGGCGGCGACGGCGCGGATCGCCTTGAAGATGCGCTCGCCGCCATAGGTGGTCCCGCCGGTCGACGAGATCGAAACGATCAGCGCCTTGACCTGATCATTGTCGCGGATCTTCTTCAGCCGTTCGAGGAGCTCCTGATCGTCCTGGATGAGCCCGGAAATCTTGACGCGGGCAATTTGCGGGCCGCGGGTGTCGGGAAGGTCTCCGGCGACGAAGCGATAAAGCGCGAAGCCGAGCCCCACAAGGAGCAAAACGGCAACAACCCGCCAAAAACCAAGCTTGCGACGCAATTGTCGCCGATCTGCGATTGCAGAACTGTCCATCACGCCTTATTTCTCCCTGCAACAAATCGAATGCGTTACGAAACCCGGATAATGACACCTTGAAACGGGCACAATCCTTAGAGAAAAGCGTTTCCCGTTCTCGATGTCCTTGGCCGGTGGCCGCTCTGTTGTTCATCAGATAGGACATTGCTCGACCTGATGCACGGGCCAATCGGATATTTTTCTGCCGAAATTCCTCGGCTGCGGAGAAAAATCCATATTGGCAAGCCAGTGCAATAATGCGAAACGATCCGATGGGCTTTTGGCGCAGCCTCGCATTAGCGTGAATGCGGTTCTCGGATCAAAGAAGACGGACCTGTTGCATGCTCAATACGATCGAGACCCCCGGCGAGGCAATCCGCCCGCTGTCGGAACGGAATGCGTATAAGGACGCAATCTTCCACTCTGCGCGCGTGAAGCGGCTGAGGGTAATGCTGCCGCTTGCCGCCCTCATCGTCTCGCTCATCTTCATTGCCGTCTCGTTGATCCGCGCCTATCTGCCGGCGGACATACAGATCGAGGGCGCCAAGATCGAGGACGGCAAGGTGGTCATGGAGCGTCCGGCCATCGCCGGCCGCAACAAGGACGGCATCAGTTATTCCCTGCTGGCGGAGAAAGCGCTGCAGGATCTCAAGAACCCGAACATGATCACGCTCAAGGCCATCAAGGCATCCATGCCCGTCAATACCGACGTGATCGCCCATGTGACGGCCCAGAGCGCGGATTTCGATCGCCAGGCCGACACGCTGAAACTGACGGAGCCTTTCGTCGTCCAGATGGACAATGGCCTGCGTGCAGCATTCAAGACCGCGTTCTTAGATGTCAAGAAAGGCGACCTGTCCAGCCAGGATGAGGTTGCAATCAACAGAGGCGGCATGTCGGTTGTTGCGCGTTCGCTCAAGATGACGGATAAGGGGAGCGTAATCGAATTCGACGGGCAGGTTCGGATGCATATCGAACCGTCCGCTCTCCACAATTCAGCTAGCGAACAGAAGCCGGGCGGTTCATGATAAAGTATTGGCCAAATTCAATTTTCAACTCTGGCCTGCGCAAGGCGGGTCTTCTTGCTACCTTCAGCGCGCTCGCCTTCTTCGCAGCCGCAGAGGCAGGTGCGCAGTCGACGACCAGTTCCATGCCGGGCCTTGCCCTTTCCAGCGATCAGCCGATCCAGATCGAAAGCGACAAGCTGGAAATCCATGACCAGGAAAGCCAGGCCGTGTTCACCGGCAACGTCAAGGTTGTTCAGGGCACCACGACGATGCAGGCGGGCAAGATGACGGTCTTCTACAAGAAGAAGCAACCGGCGGATGCCAAGCAGGCCGACAATCCTGTCGCCAAGGCAGCCAAGGAGCAGAACCAGTCGCTGGTATCGGGCGATGCCAACATCGACCATATTCTGGTCACCGACAAGGTTTACCTCGTTTCCGGCACGCAGACGGCGACGGCGGAGGACGGCTCCTTCGACATGGCCAGCCAGCTTGCGATCCTCAAGGGCAAGAAAGTGGTTCTGACGGACGGACCGAACGTTTTCACCGGCTGCCAACTCACCGTGCACATGGCGACGGGTGAAGCACAGCTGGATTCCTGCGGCGGCCGCGTTCAGATCCAGCTCGATCCGAAGTCGCAGCAAGTGCAGCAGCAACAAAAGAAAAATTGATACCGGCCCTCTCGTGACCACAACGACCACTTCCACTTTGCCCGGTGTGCCCGGGCCGTCTTCTGCGGCATCGGGCGCACCGGCCGCAGATAAGGCACGCTATAAGGGGACGCTGATTGCCCGCGGCCTCACCAAGACCTACCGGACACGCCGTGTCGTCAACGGCGTTTCGCTGGTGGTGCGGCGCGGTGAAGCCGTCGGCCTGCTCGGGCCGAACGGCGCCGGCAAGACGACGTGTTTCTATATGATCACCGGACTGGTGCCGGTCGATGAGGGCACGATCGAGATCGACGGCAACAATGTCACCTCGATGCCGATGTACCGCCGCGCGCGGCTCGGCGTCGGCTACCTGCCGCAGGAAGCATCGATCTTCCGTGGCCTGACGGTGGAAGAAAACATCCGCGCCGTGCTCGAAGTCCATGAAAAGGACAAGACCAAGCGGGAGCGCAAGATCGACGAACTGCTGGAGGAATTCCACATTCGCAATCTGCGCACCGTGCCGGCCATCGCGCTTTCGGGCGGTGAGCGCCGTCGCCTTGAAATCGCCCGCGCGCTTGCGACCGACCCGACCTTCATGCTGCTCGATGAGCCTTTCGCGGGCGTCGACCCGATCTCGGTCGCCGATATTCAGAACCTCGTGCATCACCTGACGGCACGCGGCATCGGCGTGTTGATCACCGACCACAATGTCCGCGAGACGCTCGGCCTGATAGACCGCGCCTATATCATCCATGCGGGTGAGGTGCTGACCCATGGCAGGGCGAACGACATCGTCAGCAATCCCGAAGTTCGCAAGCTTTATCTCGGTGATAATTTCAGCCTCTGATAGGCTGAAATTCGATCCTTTCATCCCACAATATTATCGAATGCCGGCGAGCGCCGGAAATTTACTTTCGTTTCACAGTTCCGCTTGACCAAATCCCATAAAAAAGCAATTTTTGGGCCAGTTGGAATTTCGCGAAGGTTTTATTAACAGAAGACGCGGAATCCCGAGGAGTTCAAGGGAGTCCTGCGTCCGCCATGGCACTATCGGCCAATCTTTTCCTGCGCCAAAGCCAGAGCCTGGTCATGACTCCGCAACTGATGCAATCCATTCAGTTGCTGCAAATGACCCATTTCGAGCTGAGTCAGTTCATTGCGCAGGAAGTCGAGAAAAATCCGCTGCTGGAATTTGCGTCAAATGACGAGGATCTAGGCAGTAGCGGCGAACGCGAAGCCAAGGATGATCATTTCGAGGCCTCGGAAGAATCGCACGGCGAAGATGGCTTCGAACGAGGTGGCGGCGACCTTGCGAGCGATTGGTACGAAAACGACAATACCGGCAACGCCAAACGGCTGAGCGACGAGCTCGATACCAATTTCAACGATGTCTTTCCGGACGACGGCGTTCCGCAGCGCGCCGACGCGCCGGAATTGCTGAGTCAGTGGAAATCCATGCCTGGCGGCGAGGCCGGCGAAAGCTACGACCTCGACGACTTCGTCGCCGGCCAGGTGTCGTTGCGCGATCATCTCAACGAACAAATCCCCTTCTCGCTGCCTTCCATGGGCGACCGGCTGATCGCCCAGCATCTCGTCGACCAGCTCGACGATTGTGGCTATCTGCGCGGCGAGCTCGGTGAGACGGCCGAACGCCTCGGTGCGACGCTTGCCGACGTCGAGCGCGTGCTGGATGCCTTGCAGCAGCTCGATCCGCCCGGCGTCTTTGCCCGCTCCCTCAGCGAATGCCTGGCAATCCAGCTCCGGCAGAAGGATCGCTTCGATCCCGCCATGGAGCGGCTGATCGAAAATCTCGAGCTGCTTGCCAGGCGCGATTTCGCCACGCTGAAGCGCCTCTGCGGCGTCGACGAGGAAGACCTGCTCGACATGATGGCGGAAATCCGCCAGCTGAACCCCAAGCCCGGCAGCGGCTTCGAGGCCGACATATCCGAGGCGATCATGCCGGATATCGTCGTGCGCCCCTCAGCGGACGGGAGCTGGCTGGTAGAGCTCAATCCCGATGCGCTGCCGCGGGTATTGGTGAGCCAGTCCTATTTCGCCTCCGTCTCCAAGACCAGTCAAGACCATGCCTTCCTGTCGGAATGCCTGCAGAATGCCAACTGGCTGACCCGCAGCCTGGACCAGCGCGCCAAGACGATCATGAAGGTGGCGAGCGAGATCGTCCGGCAGCAGGATGCATTCCTCGTACACGGCGTCGACCATCTGCGGCCGCTCAATCTGAAAACCGTGGCGGACGCCATCAAGATGCACGAGTCCACGGTCAGCCGCGTGACTTCGAACAAATATATGCTGACGCCGCGCGGGCTGTTCGAGCTCAAATATTTCTTCACGGTTTCGATCAGCGCCGTGGAAGGCGGCGATAGCCACTCCGCCGAGGCCGTGCGCCACAAGATCCGCCTGCTGATCAGCAGCGAAAGCCCGGATGCGGTGCTGTCCGACGATGATATTGTCGATACGCTGAAGAAGGGCGGGATAGAGCTCGCTCGCCGCACGGTTGCAAAATACCGGGAAGCCATGAACATCCCCTCCTCCGTTCAAAGGCGCCGGGAAAAGCGGGCGCTGGCCAAAGTTTCCGGTTTCTGACGGTCGGCTACCCTCAACCATAGGATGTCAAACTCCTAACGGTCCGTTAAGATGCAGTTGACTTTCGCAAGCGGCAGGGCTAGAAGCCCGCCGCAATCGCTGCAGGACAGCACGACCATGAAACTTATCCCCACCATCCAAAAGGCGGTCGATATACGCAATTTGCCTTTGACTGCGTGAAGTGCTTGGATGAGCTTGAGGCTTGGCGTAAACTGATACGCGCAATAACCACTACAAGAAGGGAAACTCCATGAGTGTGCGTGTCTCCGGTAAACATATGGAAATTGGTGATTCCTTCCGCCAACGGATTGAAGACCAGATCGGTATGGCCGTGACGAAATACTTCGACGGGGGGTATTCGGGTCAGGTAACTGTGCAGAAGTCCAGCTCGCGCTTTGCGGCCGATTGCAAGCTTCATCTCGACAGCGGCGTGGTGCTGCATGCCGCAGGGGAAGCCATGGACCCGCAACTCGCTTTCGACGCCGCGTCCGAGCGCATCGAAAAACGCCTGCGCCGCTACAAGCGCAAACTCAAGGACCATCAGGCCGGCAATCATGTGAACGGGCAGGCGGAAGTTGCCTATACCGTCATGGACGGCGTTCCGGACGACGATGAGGAGGTTCCTTCCGATTTCGCACCGGCGATCGTCGCAGAAAGCACGAAGCAATTGAAGACCATGTCGGTGGCGACTGCCGTGATGGCGCTCGACATGACCGACGAACCGCTGCTGCTCTTCCGCAGCCCCGGCAACGAACACTTGAACATCGTCTACCGCCGTCAGGACGGCAACATTGGCTGGATCGACGCGGCCAATATCAAAGGCTGAGAATAGAAGATAAGCGGCGGCTGCGCATCATGGCAGCTGGCCGCCGCTTGCCCGTCATCGGTTCTCGGCGACACGAAGGATAAAGAGAATGGCATTGGCAGATTTGCTACAGCAAGATGCGATCATCCCCGCCTTGAAGGCAAATTCCAAAAAACAACTGCTTCAGGAGTTGGCCGCCAAAGCCTCCAAGCTCACCGGATTGCCCGAGCGCGAAATCTTCGACGTCGTGCTGCAGCGTGAGCGCCTCGGCTCGACCGGCGTCGGCAACGGGATCGCCATTCCCCACGGCAAGCTTGCCAGCATCAAGTCCATCGCCGGCATTTTCGCGCGCCTTGAAGCGCCTGTCGATTTCGAGGCGCTGGACGATCAGCCCGTCGATCTCGTCTTCCTGCTGCTCGCACCCGAAGGTGCCGGCGCGGACCACCTGAAGGCGCTCTCGCGCATCGCCCGCGTTCTGCGGGACCAGGATCTCGTCGCGAAGCTCCGCGCCACCGACTCCGCCTCCGCCATCTACGCCTTCCTCAACGAGGAGCAGGCATCCAACGCCGCGTGACGACCTGCGTCGCATCTGACCAAGGCAAAAATAAGAGCCGGATGACCTCAGATCATCCGGCTCTGTCTTTTTCGCTATCGCTCTGAAAGATCAGGCGTCTTTTTCATCCAGCGGGCTGTTGGCGCCCTGCTCGGCATTTTCCACGATTTTAGGCCCACCCTTGGCGACCCCGACCATGGCAGGGCGCAGAACGCGGTCGCCGATGACGAAGCCGGCCTGCACCACCTGGACGACCGTGTTGTTCGGCACTTCAGGGTTCGGCACTTCGAACATGGCCTGGTGGAAATTGGGGTCGAACTTCTGTCCGATCGGTTCGAGCTGACGCACGCCGTGGCGCTCGAGGGCCGATAACATCGAACGCTCGGTCATCTCGACGCCTTCGATCAGCGTCTTCAGGCCGGCGTCGCCGCCAGCGCGGGCTTCAGCCGGAATGGCGTCCAGCGTGCGGCGCAGATTATCGGCCACCGAGAGCATGTCGCGGGCAAAGCTTGCCACGGAATAGGACTTCGCATCCTTCACGTCGCGCTCGGTGCGGCGACGGAGGTTGTCCATCTCGGCAGCAAGGCGCAGGTAGCGATCGCGCAGTTCGCCGTTCTCGGCCTTCAGCAGCTCAACCGGATCTGGCTGAGACGGCTCGGCCGCATCAACGGTTTCCGCTGCATCCTGCGCGAAATCCGCTGACGTGTCGGCCGCCGTGGCGTCAGGTCCGGTTTTTGTTGTTTCGTCGGTCATGACGGTCTCCGAATTGCTTGGTCTTTGGATGTGCCCGATATCGAGGTTTGCCCGGAAAAAATCAAGGCTTTGTCGAGAAGAACAGCCAATTCGCGGCTTTGCGGGCGGCGGCAATATGCCTCCCCGCTCTTGAATGCCGTTCGAGACATCGACTGTTCAGCCCTCCTCCCCGGTGGTATGCTGAGATGCAGCACAGCGAGGGGTGAGATCAATGTCTAATGGCAAATCCCTTTCAGGCAAGTGTTTCTGTGGGGCAGTCGAAATTACTGTCGATGGCGAGCCAGTGGCGATGGGCTACTGTCATTGCGACTCCTGCCGCGAATGGTCGGCAGGCCCGATCAATGCCTTTTCGCTCTGGCCGCCGCAAGCGGTTCACATCACCAGAGGTGCGGACAAGATCGGCAGCTACCAGAAAACCGAGACGAGCGTGCGCAAGTGGTGCACGGTCTGCGGCGGCCATCTCTTGACCGAGCATCCGACATGGGGCGTGACCGATGTCTACGCCGCCATCCTGCCCGGCCTCGATTTCCAGCCGGCGCTGCACGTCAACTATGAAACGACAGTGCTGCACATGGGCGACGGGCTTCCGAAGCAGAAGGACCTTCCGGCCGAGATGGGCGGATCTGGGATGCTGCTTGCCGATTGACCGTCACCGTCGGATCCGTCTCGTCAAATCCCCGGCCGGGTCAGCCGCGAAATCAGCTGCGCCGTATAATCGACCATGGGCACGATGCGGGCATAGTTCAGCCGCGTCGGGCCGATGACGCCGACCGCGCCGACGATACGATCATCGTCGTCACGATAGGGAGCGACGATCAGCGAGGAACCGGACAACGAGAAAAGCTTGTTTTCCGAACCGATGAAGATGCGCACCCCCGGGCCGCTTTCGGCAAGATTGAGAATCTCGATGAGGCTGTCCTTCTTTTCGAGATCGTCGAAAAGAAGGCGCAGGCGATCCAGATCCTCCGCGCCGCCGATTTCGGCCAGCAGATTGGAGTGGCCGCGCACGATGAGCTGCGTCGGCTTGCCTTCGTCATCGCCGCCGGACCAGACGGCAATGCCGCGCTCGACCAGCTGATGAGACAAGCTGTCCAGTTCCTGGCGCACGCTTTCCTTAAGACTTTGCAACTGCCGCCGCAGCTCCGGCAGCGTCTGGCCGGTCATATGGGCGTTAAGGAAGTTGGCGGCTTCCGTCAGCTGCGACGACGTCGTGCCTGCCGGCAGTTCGATGATGCGGTTTTCGACTTGATCGTGATCGCCGACGAGCACGGCAAGCGCCTTGGTCGGCTCCAGGCGGATGAATTCCACGTGCTTGAGCACCGGGTCGCTCTTGGAGGTGATGACGAGACCGGCGCCGCGCGAAATGCCCGAGAGCACCCGGCTCGCCTCCGACATCATCGATTCCATCGGCTGATCGCGATTGCTGCCGCGCACCTGCCGGTCGATATTGGCCCGATCCTCGGCGGAGAGATCACCGACCTGCATGAACGCATCGACGAAGAAGCGTAGGCCCACCTGCGTCGGCAATCGCCCGGCACTCACATGCGGCGAATAGATGAGTCCCAGCTCTTCCAGATCGCTCATGACATTGCGCACCGAGGCCGGCGAGAGCGACATCGGCAGCAGGCGCGAGAGATTGCGCGAACCCAGCGGCTCGCCATTTTCCAGATAGCCTTCGACGATACGGCGGAAGATTTCCTTGGAGCGTTCGTCCAGTGCAGCAATGACATCCGAGACCGACGATGTCGTGAATACCATTTCGCTGTCAGATCCATTCCGTTGAGCCTTAGGCAAAATATAATCATTCGGTTAGCAATGGCAAAAGGGAAAATGCCGCTGGAGGCGCGGACAGGTCTCACAGCCTGCTTTTCCTTTGCAAAAGCAGGCTGTGGGTCGTAGAAGCGGTCAACGAACTTTCAGGAGAGTGGAATGCGGCCTTCAGGCAGAAAAACCGACCAGATGCGCAAGGTGTCGTTCGAGCGCAATTTTTCCAAGCATGCGGAGGGCTCCTGCCTGGTGAAATTCGGCGATACGCATGTGCTCTGCACGGCAAGCCTGGAGGACAAGACGCCGCCATGGCTGCGCAACAGCGGCAAGGGCTGGGTCACGGCCGAATACGGCATGCTGCCGCGCGCGACCGGCGAGCGCATGAAGCGCGAAGCCGCCGCCGGCAAGCAGGGTGGCCGCACGCAGGAAATCCAGCGCCTCATCGGCCGGTCGCTGCGCGCCGTCGTCGACCTCAAGGAACTTGGCGAACGCCAGATCACCGTCGACTGCGACGTCATCCAGGCGGATGGCGGCACGCGCACGGCCTCGATCACCGGCGGCTGGATCGCGCTTCATGACTGCCTGAAGTGGATGGAAAGCCGCAACATGGTCAAGGTGGAACGCGTGCTGAAGGACCACATCGCAGCCATCTCCTGCGGTATCTTTGCCGATCAGCCGGTCATCGATCTCGACTATCTCGAGGATTCTTCGGCCGAGACCGACGCCAATTTCGTCATGACGGGCAAGGGCGGCATCGTCGAGATCCAGGGAACGGCTGAGGGCGCCCCCTTCAGCGAAGAGGAATTCGCCACGCTGATGCACCTTGCCAAGAACGGCATCGCCGAACTGGTGGAGCTGCAGAAGCAGGCTATCGCCTGAGGATATCAACGAATGCGGAGCGTGCAGCCTGCCCCTCATCCGGCCCCCGAGTTCATCGATGGGTGGCCACTTTCTCCCCGCCGAGAGGGGGAGAAGGGGCTAGATGCACCCTTTGTTATCCCTCTTCACCACGCTGGAATCGGACGACGATCGAGCCTGAGGTCGTCCCCTCTCCCCGCATGGGGGAGAGGGCTGGGGTGAGGGGCTAATCCGTTGAGCGATGCGACACTCACAGGCGTTCTTGAAACTGCACTCTATGCGGACGATCTCGATGCCGTCGAAGCCTTTTATGGCGGCATACTCGGGCTGGAGAAGATATCGCGAGGCGGCAATCGCCATGTCTTTTATCGCTGTGGGCCAGGTGTGCTCCTGATCTTCAACAGCGGAGAAACGCTCAAGCCGCACGAACCGGGCGCCCTGCCCGTGCCGCCGCATGGGACCAAGGGCCATGGCCATGTCTGCTTCCGTGTCGATAGCAACGATATCGAGGCCATGGCCGAGAGGCTGAAGGCTGCCAGTGTCGATATCGAAGCCGATTTTCACTGGCCGAACGGCGGCCGATCGATCTATTTCCGCGATCCGGCCGGCAACAGCCTGGAATGCGCCGAACCCCGCATCTGGGGGCTATGACAGGACAGCACATGCGCAAGCTCGATACCAAGACCATCGTCGTCGCCAGCCACAATGCCGGCAAGATCCAGGAAATCCGCGATCTCATCGGTCCGCTCGGCTTTACCGCCAAGTCCGCCGCCGATCTCAACTTCATCGAACCGGACGAGACGGGCACGACCTTCGAGGAGAATGCGACGATCAAGGCGCTCGCCTCCGCCAATGCCTCCGGCCTGCCGGCACTCTCGGACGATTCCGGTCTGGTCATCGATGCGCTTGGCGGCGATCCCGGCGTCTATACGGCCAATTGGGCGGAGAGGCCTGACGGTACGCGCGACTTCGCCATGGCCATGCAGAAGGTCGAGACCGCCCTGGAGAAAGCCGGCGCCACCTCGCCGGAGAGCCGGAGAGCCCGCTTCGTCAGCGTCCTTTGCCTTGCCTGGCCGGATGGGCATACCGAACTTTTCCGCGGCGAAGTGGAAGGCACCGTCGTCTGGCCGCCGCGCGGCACCCAGGGCTTCGGCTACGACCCGGTCTTCCAGCCCAAGGGATACGCGACCACATTCGGCGAAATGAGCGCCGAGCAGAAGCATGGCTGGAAGCCCGGCGACGAGCAGGCGCTGTCGCACCGCGCCCGCGCCTTCAAGATCTTTGTCGAAACCTGTCTGGAGGCGTAAGCTAATCCCGTGGAAATCGTGGACACACAGGATCTGATGCACGGCGCGCAATTGCTGCCCGATACCGGCGAACCCGGTTTCGGCGTGTATGTGCATTGGCCCTTTTGCGCGGCCAAATGTCCCTACTGCGATTTCAACAGCCATGTGCGCCACCAGCCTGTCGATCAGGAACGCTTTGCCGCCGCCTTTCTGAAGGAAATGGCGACGATGCGGATGATCAGCGGCCCGAAGACCGTCACCAGTGTCTTCCTCGGCGGCGGCACGCCGTCGCTGATGAAACCGGAAACAGTCGGTGCGGTGCTCGATGGTATCGCAAAAACCTGGCATGTGCCTGATGGTATCGAGATCACCATGGAAGCCAATCCGTCCAGCGTCGAAGCGGAGCGCTTTCGCGGCTATCGCGCCGCCGGCGTCAATCGCGTGTCGATGGGCGTGCAGGCGCTGAACGACCGCGATCTGAAATTCCTCGGACGTCTGCACAATGTCGAGGATGCGCTGAAGGCGATCAGGCTAGCGCGCGAGATCTTCCCGCGCATGTCCTTCGACCTCATCTATGCCCGCCCCAACCAGACCGTCGAGGAATGGGAGCGCGAGCTGAAGGAGGCAATCTCCTATGCGGTCGATCACCTCTCGCTCTATCAGCTGACGATCGAGGAAGGCACGCCCTTCTACGGCCTGCACAAGGCCGGAAAGCTGATCGTGCCCGATGGCGATCAATCGGCGCTGCTTTATGAAGCGACGCAGGAGATTACCGAACGCGAGGGCATGCCGGCCTACGAGGTCTCCAATCACGCCCGTTCCGGCGCCGAGAGCCGGCACAACCTCACCTATTGGCGCTATGGCGACTATGCCGGTATCGGCCCCGGCGCCCATGGCCGCCTGACCAGAGGGCCCCAGAAGCTGGCGACGGCCACCGAGCGCAAGCCGGAAAGCTGGATCGAGATGGTTGAGCGCGACGGCCACGGCATGATCGACCAGGAAATGCTCGGGTTTGACGAACAGGCCGACGAATTGCTGCTGATGGGCCTGCGGCTGCGGGAGGGCGTCGATCTTGCCCGCTGGCAGCAACTGTCCGGCCGCGATCCCGATCCGCAGCGCGAGGCGTTTTTACTGGAACACGGTTTCATAGAGCGGATCGGCAACTCCCGCCTGCGCTGCACGCCGGCGGGAATGCTGGTGCTCGATTCGGTCGTCGCCGATCTCGCTTGTTAACACCTCTCCCTTCAGGGGGGAGGTCGCCGCGAAGCGGCGGGTGGGGGTGACTGCTGAAGATCAATTCAAGCTTCGGTTCTTGCCGAGATCACCTTGCCCCGGCACTACGTGCCGATCCTCCCCCTCAAGGGGAAAGTGAAGAGTCGCCCATCGATTGCGGCAAGACCGACGGCGATCAGGGCCATGCCGATGAAATGCTTCGGCTGCAGGCTCTCGCCGAGAACGAGGGCTCCGAGCAGGATCGCGCTGACGGGAATCAGGAAGGTCACCAGCATCAGGTTGGTGGCGCCGGCCGTCGCAAGGATGCGGAAGAACAGCATATAGGCGATGGCGGTCGACAGGATGGCCAGGGCGGCAAGAGCAAGCCAGGTCTCCGACGACGGCATTGTGAGCGTCCAGGGACGGTCGACGAAGAGCGCGATCGGCAACAGCAGGATGGCCGAGCCTGTCACCTGACCGGCGGCCGGAATGATCGGCGCCAGCCCCATGCGGCGGAAACGACGCCCGAATATGCCGGCCAGGGAATAGCTGAAGGCGGCACCCAGCACGGCGAGCTGCGCCAGTACGTTGGAACCGAGGCTCGCCAGCACCGACGGGCCGATCATCAGCGCCACGCCGGCAAAGCCGACGATGACCCCGATCAGCCGATTGCCAGTCATCTTCTCATCCTCCGTCAGGAAATGGGCGACGACGACGGCAAAGAGCGGCGTGGTGGCATTGAGGATGGATGCGAGGCCACTGGCTATATGCGTCTGCCCCCATACGATCAGCAGGAAGGGAATGACATTATTGAGGAAGCCCATGCCGAAAAAGGCGAGCCAGGTCTTGCCGTCTTTCGGCATGGAATGTCCGGTGGCGCGCACGATGACATGCAACGCAATGGCGGCGAGCGCGACACGCGCGGTAACGATGGTGAAGGGCGGGAGTTCGCGCACCAGAATGCCGTTGAACAGGAAGGAGCCGCCCCAAAGGACGGATAGCCCCATCAACATGCTCCATTCGACTGCGCCCATGGATTTCTGAGACATCTGATTATCTCCAGCATCTGCCGATTGAGTTTTGCTTATCGATGGCCGGATCTCGATATGATTGCCAACCTTTCGAATTGCTGGAATAATCCCGCTATTCTTGGACTCTGACAAACGAGTCTTTTTCAGATCATGATTTAGCTGAGCTCAATTATCATGGATCAACTGCCATCCCTCTCGGCGCTGCGCGCCTTCGAGGCCTCCGCCCGGCATCTCAGCATGACACTGGCGGCAAACGAGCTGCATGTGACGCCAGGCGCCATCAGCCTGCAGATCCGCGATCTTGAAACTGCGCTCGGCGTGCGGCTTTTCGAGCGGCGGACCCGCAGCCTCGCATTGACGAGCGAAGGCGCTGAATATTTCGCGACGATGCGAACGGCCTTCCGCCTCATCCGCGAGGCGACAGCGGCCTTGGCGATGCGCTCGAAGGACACGGTGCTGACCGTCACCTGTACCGCCGGCTTTGCCACGCATTGGCTCGTGCCGCGGCTGCGGCGGTTCGAGGAAGCGCATCCTGATATCGACCTGCGCATCAGCGCTTCGCACCGCATGATGGATTTCCAACGGGATGGGATAGATATCGCCATCCGCCACGGCCTCGGCGGCTACGAGGGGCTGGCGAGCGAAAGGCTGCTGGATGACGAGTATGTGCCGGTCTGCACGCCCGAGACGGCGGCGGCCCTCGGCCCTTCTCCTGAAGTCGACGCTCTGGCAAATCTGACGCTGATCCACGATGTCTATCGACGGGACTGGGAGCTCTGGCTGCAAGCTGCCGGTGCGACGCGCGTGGACGCGATGCATGGACCGGTCTTTACCGACGGGACGGGTGCCTATCACGCCATGAAGGCGGGGCTCGGCATCGCGCTGATGCGCCGGTCCTTCGTGGAGCAGGAGCTGGCTGAGGGTACGCTCGTTGCGCCCTTCCCGATCGGATTTGCGAGCGCGCTCGCCTATCACCTCGTCTATCCGCCCGGCGCATTGGAGCGGCCGGCTATTGCGGCCCTGCGATCCTGGCTGTTTTCCGAAGTGTCCCGCACGGTGCCATCCGCATAGGCGTGCTTCTCCGCCTTGCCTGATCGTACAAAAGGAACGGCCGGCGATGAAGCCGGCCGAAGAATATACCGTCAATGATGACCGCTGGGCCTACTCGTTGATGAGGCGCTTCAGCAGCTCGATCTCGTGCGACAGCTTGCTGTCACCGGAGATCAGTTCCTCGATCTTACGCACGGCATGCAGCACTGTCGTATGATCGCGGCCACCGAAGCGGCGACCGATTTCCGGGAAGGAACGCGGCGTCAGCGTCTTCGACAGATACATAGCAATCTGGCGCGGCTTGACGATGACGCGCGTGCGGCGGTTCGAAACCAGTTCCTGGCGCGAGACATTGTAGTGACGCGCGACGATGCGCTGGATGTCCTCAATGCGGACGCGGCGCGGCTCGCCGGAGCCGACCAGATGCGCCAGCAGTTCGTCGACGCGCTCCACCGTCAGGTTCGGCTCGAAAGAGCGGCGGAAGATGAGCTGGTTGAAGGCTCCTTCCAGTTCGCGGCCGCTGGCAGTGACGTTGCGGGCGACATGCGAGAGGATCTCGGCCGGGATTTCCAGCGAGGGATCGTCCTGACGGGCAGCATCGAGGCGGCGCTTGAGGATCTCAAGGCGCATTTCATAATCCGGCGCCTCGACTTCGATCGCTACGCCGCCCTGGAGGCGCGAACGCACGCGCGGGTCGAGCGATTCCAGCTCCCAAGGAGCGCGATCGGCAGCAACGACGACCTGTTTGGCGCTGTCGAGCAGCATGTTCAGCAGGTGGCAGAACTCATGCTGGATCATCTTGCCCTGCAGGAACTGCATGTCGTCGATGATGAGCAGGTCGATGTTGCGCAGCGAGTCCTTCAGCGTCAGCGCATCATTGTCGCGGATCGCGGTTGCGAAGCGCCACATGAAGTATTCCGCCGTTAGATAGACCACGCGCAGACCGCGCGGGTTCTGCACGGCGGCATTGGCGATCGCCTGCAGAAGATGCGTCTTGCCGAGACCGACCGTCGCATGGACGAAGAGCGGATTGAAGCGCACGGCGCCGGTACCCGCTTCGGCGATGGTCTTTGCTGCGGCAAGGCCGACACGGTTCGAGCTGCCTTCGACAAAGGTATCGAAGGTGAAGCGGGAATCGAGCGGAGAGCCGAACAACGGCGCACCTGCCGTTGCGGGCCGCGCGGCTGCGACAGCACTCACGGCCTGCGCCGCCGCATGGCCCGCCGGCTGTGCGGCGGGACGGCGGATCGGCGCCACGGCCGCCTGATCCGGCAGGGCAGGCTGCTCGTCGGCGCAAGGCTTCACGCCCTGCCGTGCCGCGGTGCGGACCAGAATTTCGACCTTCAGGATCTCAGCATCCTCAGCCTGGAACAGGCTGGTGATCAAATCAAGATAACGATTGTTGATCCACGACTTCAGAAAGGTTGTCGGAACCGTGAGACGAACAACGCTCTTCGATACCGAATGGAGCTTGAGCCGTGCGAACCAGCTGGCGTAGACATCAGGTCCGACCTGGGCCTTCAAGCGCGCGCTAACGCGCTCGAACAGATTATTTTGCGCCACGTCTCCCTTTTCCCCCGCCGCTTCTAAGCAAACCGCACCGAACGCCTGCGCATTGTCCCCATTCTCCAACGCACCCGTCGCCCTCGTATGTATCTGCATATAATGCCGCCTTCCACAGTCTCTTATAGGGCGGGAGAGCAATGCACCGCCGCCCCTAGGTTCTTCGCCATAGCATGACAATCGCGCCCGTTGTCCCAAGCCGCGCCGCATACCGGTTCATCAGCCATGCCCTGCCAACGGGCGTTACAGAAAAACTGTGGCGAAAACCGCTCTCAAGCAGCCTTCACCCGACTATCTGCAACTGGAGCATCGATCGGCCCTCGTATTCCGACCGCTGCCCCATGGCTGTCAATTTTCTCCCCTCTCCACAGCCACGCCACTAACTCCGGCTGCAAAGGACAGACAAGCTTCCTCGTTCCGCAAGCGTTGCCGCTTCCAGCTTTAACTCGTCAACTGTTTGAAAAAACGGAGCTGAACTGCTCCGTCACAAGAGACAAAACCACCCACGCCGCCGTAGATGACGGTGTTTGCCGAAGCCGTTTAAGGTGAAATCCGCGCCCCTTGTTGAAATGCATTTAGGCAGGATCGCGGGCAGATATCAACGATGAATTTTACACAAAATTAAGAGGCGGCCATTGACTCTGGAAGCCATTTTTGACTGTCACAAGCCCTTCAAAAAAGAATCGCTGTTGAATCAAAGAGATTCCCGACAAACGCGATTCCCACAGCTTTCAAAACAAAAAAAATAAAAAATCCCTTGACTCACTTGTGAGCCGGCAATGCGTCACGCAGATCACCCAGCGCTGAGATATCCTGCCGTAAGCTCTTGTTTTTAAAAGTATATTTCTGTCACGCCAATGACATGAACAGTCGGTCTTTTTTGGCAATGCGGCAATTTTTTGGCCGAATCCAAAAAGCCCGGCACAAGGGCCGGGCTTAAGTCTAACGACGAAATCGTTAATGGAAAGTTATGCGGTCGGGGCCGAAAGGGCCTTCACACGCTTGGCAAGACGCGAAACCTTGCGGGAAGCGGTGTTGGCGTGAAGCACGCCCTTGGTGGCTGCGCGAGCCAGTTCCGGCTGGGCAGCAACGAAAGCTGCCTTTGCGCGATCCGCATCACCCGATGCGATGGCTTCTTCGACCTGGCGAACGAACGTGCGAACGCGCGAGCGACGAGCCTTGTTGACATCGGTGCGGCGGGCGATCTTGCGGGTCGCTTTTTTCGCCGAGGTAGTATTGGCCATGTATGCCTCTCTTAGAATTCGAACAAAACTCCATCGTTGCGGCGCGGGCCTTGCGGCCACTTCATCCAGCAATGCGGGAGCAATTGCGGAAAACCAGAGCGGCTTTCCAAACTGTGGCGGGCATATAACCGGAATGAGCCCCGTCGTCAACGCGGATTCTCGCCAAAGCCGCGTAATTCCGGAATCTCGGCCTCACCGGTTCTTGAACTCCGGTTTGCGCTTCTCGATGAAGGCGGCCATGCCCTCCTTCTGGTCCTCCGTGGCAAACAGGCTGTGGAACAGGCGGCGCTCGAAGCGCAGCCCCTCCTCGAGGGTAGTCTCGAGAGCGCGATTGACCGCTTCCTTGGCCATGAGCACGGATGGGCGGGAATGAGAGGCGATCTTGGCGGCGGCCGCCATTGCCTCGTCCAGGAGCTTGTCGGCAGGCACGACGCGCGCCACAAGGCCCGAACGCTCGGCCTCGGCTGCATCCATCATCCGGCCGGTCAGCACCAGATCCATCGCTTTTGCCCTGCCGACGGCGCGGGTCAGGCGCTGCGAGCCGCCCATGCCAGGGATGACGCCGAGGGTGATTTCCGGCTGGCCGAATTTGGCCGTCTCCGAGGCGATGATGAAATCGCACATCATCGCCACCTCGCAGCCGCCGCCGAGCGCGAAGCCGCTGACCGCCGCGATAACCGGCTTGCGGGCATTGGCGATATCAGCCCATCCGCTGAAGAAATCGTTCTTGTAGGCGTCGACGAAATCGAGCGACTGCATTTCCTTGATATCGGCACCGGCGGCGAAGGCCTTTTCCGAACCGGTGAGCACGATCGCGCCGATGGCATCATCCTGGTGAAAGGCGGCAAAGGCCTGCTTCAGCTCCGAAAGCACGGTGGAGTTCAGCGCATTCAGCGCCTGTGGCCGATTGAGCTTGATGAGGCCGACAGCCCCATGCATTTCGACGATGAGGGTTTCGTAAGCCACCTGTCTCTCCCTTTTCTCTTGAATCAGCTTCGGCCTTCCATCAGCTTTGGCAGGAGGCGCAGTAGAAAGAAGAGCGTCCCGCCTGCACGATCCGGCTGACCGTACCGCCGCAGCCGGGCGTACTGCAAGGCTGGGCTTCGCGATCGTAAACGGAAAAGGAATGCTGGAAGTAGCCGAGCGAGCCGTCCGTCTGGATATGATCGCGCAGTGACGAGCCGCCCGCGGCGATCGCATCGGCAATGACCTCGCGGATGGCATCGACCAGCATCCACAGCGTCTCTGTCGGCTTGCCGGCATCCGTGACCAGCGTGCCGGCGGCGCGCAACGGCGACAGATGCGAACGCCAAAGCGCCTCGCACACATATATATTGCCGAGACCGGCGATGTTCTTCTGATCCAGCAGCGCGCTTTTCAGCGGCTGCGCCTTGCCGGCAAAGCGCTTAGCCAGATAATCAGCGTCGAGTTCATTGCCGGTGGGTTCCGGGCCGAGATCGCGGAAGAAGGGGTGACTGACCATGTCGGCCCGCCTGACGATGTCCATGAAGCCGAAACGGCGGGGGTCGTTATAGATGACACGCGCATCGCCGTTATCGCCAGCCAGATGGAAAACGACATGATCGTGCTTCTCATCCTTGGAACGGGGATGATGGAAGCTTCCCGGCGCGCCGGCCGCAGCCCCCGCCTCGACCCGGAACGAACCGGACATGCCGAGATGGGCGATGATCGTCTTGCCATCATCGAGATCGATCAGCAGGTATTTGGCGCGGCGCGACAGCGACGTGATGCCGCGCCCCGCAACCGTCCGGGCGAAATCGATCGGAAAAGGAAAGCGCAGGTCGTTGCGGCGCAGCTCCAACTCCTTCAGAACGGCGCCCTCCATGGAAGGCGCGAGCCCCCGTCTGACGGTTTCGACCTCTGGTAATTCCGGCATGGCTATCCATCTTTATGTTTCAACCGCTTATGATCTGAGCTATAGCCCAAGGCATCGCGGCGGTGATCAGGCTGATGAGATAGCGTGGCAAACGTGATTTCGCTATGGTCCGCCGCTCAATACTGCGTAATTCCTTAAATCGGAATCGATTTAAGGAATAAATTATGCAGCAGATTTAAAGTGCTGTAGCGACCTTTGCGCGTCGCATATGACGCGCGGCGCTGTCGTGTAATGGAGTTGAGCCGATGGCAGAAAGCCGCACCTCCGCCAATGGCGGCATGGAAACATCCTATGGCTTCCGCGAAGTGGCCGATGGCGAAAAGCAGGGCCTCGTCAACGAGGTGTTCCACAAGGTCGCCAAGCGCTACGACGTCATGAACGACGTCATGTCCATGGGTATGCATCGCGCCTGGAAGGATGCGATGGTCGCGGCGCTCAATCCCCGCAAGGATCCCGGTTACAAGATACTCGATGTTGCCGGCGGCACGGGCGATATCGCCTTCCGCATCGTGGAGGCCTCGAATAGGCTGGCGCATGCGACCGTGCTCGACATCAACGGTTCGATGCTTGCCGTCGGCGCCGAACGCGCAGAAAAGAAGAAGCTTGCCGACAATCTCACCTTCGTCGAAGCGAATGCCGAGGAATTGCCCTTCGAGCCGAACTCCTTCGACGCCTATACGATCGCTTTCGGCATCCGCAACGTGCCGCATATCGATGTCGCGCTGAAGGAAGCCTATCGCGTGCTGAAGCGCGGCGGCCGGCTGCTCGTGCTCGAATTCTCCGAAGTCGATCTGCCGCTGCTCGACCGCGTCTATGACGCCTGGTCCTTCAACGCCATTCCAAAGTTCGGCAAGGCGATCACAGGCGAGGCAGAGCCCTATCAATATCTGGTGGAATCGATCCGCAAGTTCCCGAATCAGCAGGACTTCGCAACGATGATCCGCGAGGCCGGCTTCTCGCGTGTAAGCTTCACCAATTACACCGGCGGCATCGCCGCGCTGCACTCAGGCTGGAAGCTCTGAAGCATGATATCCAGTCATCCGATCCGGCTTATGGCCTCCGTGTTCCGAGATCTTGAGACGATATGAGTGCTTTCAGCGCATATTTCGGCCTTGTTCGGGTCGGCTGGGTGCTCGTGCGCGAAGGCGTGGTCATGGCGCTGCCTTCGGAAGGGCTGCCGCCCTCCGTCAGCCTCGCCAAATCCTTCGTCAGCATCTTCGCCCGCAGGAAAGCGAAGAGCCAGGCGCGTAGCGACCGGCTTGCCAAGGCGGTCGAACGGCTCGGTCCTTCCTATGTGAAGATCGGCCAGTTCCTGGCAACGCGCCCCGATGTCGTCGGCGTCGACATGGCCAACGACCTGTCGCAGCTCCAGGACCGCATGGCCTTCTTTCCGCATGATATGGCAACGGCGGCCATCGAAGCGTCGCTCGGCCGGCGGATCGAGGACCTCTATGTCAGCTTCGGTGAACCGATCGCCGCCGCTTCGATAGCGCAGGTGCATCCGGCCGAAATCGAGACGGCAGAGGGCCGCAAGCGCGTCGCCGTCAAGGTGGTCCGGCCTGGCGTTCGCCAGCGTTTTTCCAACGATATCAAGGCGATGTATCTCGTGGCGGGGATGCAGGAGCGATTCATGCCCTCCAGCCGGCGCCTTCGGCCGGTGGAAGTGACCAAGACGCTTGAGCAGACCACCAAGGTCGAGATGGATCTGCGGCTGGAAGCAGCCGCGCTTTCCGAGATCGCCGAGAACACCGAGAAGGACTCGGGCTTCCGCGTTCCGAAGGTCGACTGGGAGCGCACCGGCCGCGACGTCATCACCATGGAATGGATCGACGGCGTGAAGATGTCCGACGTCGAGGGGCTGAAGGCCGCCGGCCACGATCTTAACGCGCTCGCCGATACGCTGATCCAGTCCTTCCTGCGCCATACGCTGCGTGACGGCTTCTTCCATGCCGACATGCACCCTGGCAATCTCTTCGTCGATCCCAGGGGCATGATCGTCGCCGTCGACATGGGCATCGTCGGCCGTCTCGGAAAGAAGGAGCGCCGCTTCCTCGCCGAAATCCTCTACGGCTTCATCACCCGCGATTATATCCGGGTCGCCGAGGTGCATTTCGAGGCGGGCTACGTGCCCGCCCATCACAATACGGAGAGCTTTGCGCAGGCCATCCGCGCGATCGGCGAGCCGATCCATGGCCAGCCGGCCGAAACCATCTCCATGGGTAAGCTTCTGACCCTGCTCTTCGAAGTGACGGAACTCTTCGACATGGAAACCCGGCCCGAACTGGTGATGCTGCAGAAGACCATGGTTGTGGTCGAGGGCGTGTCGCGCATGCTCAATCCGCGCTTCAACATGTGGAAGGCGTCCGAACCGGTCGTCGGCGATTGGATCCGCACCAATCTCGGCCCGAAACGGATCATGACCGATCTGAGGGATGGTTTGAAGGCAGCCGTTAAGCTTGCCGAAGCTGCGCCCGAGATTGCCGCCAAGACCGAAAAATTCCATCACGAACTGCTGCACATGAGCGAAAACGGCCTGCGTTTCGATCCGCAGACCGCCGAAGCGATCGGCAAGGCCGAGGCCAAGCACAGCCGCTCCGGCCGCTTCGCGCTTTGGGTGATCGCGCTGACGCTTCTCTATATCGCCTGGCACCTCGGCTGATCGCCCAGCCTTCTGATGCTCTTCTCGCCTCGGCCGAAATAGTTGGCCGGCGCGGGAAGCCATATGCGCGCGCAAACATAGAGTTGCGCGATGCGCGCGCTCGCCTCAAAATCAGTCGTCCGGCACAGATCAAGGTGTTCGCCATTTGGGATATCCCATTGATGATAAGGCTCGCATAGCCTTGTAAAAAAGGAGAACAGCAAAGATGGAGCGTCAGAGAGCCGGTATCGAACTCAGCGGGCAACCCCTCGGGTTCAGCGATCTGGTGCGGATCGGAGCGGGCGCCGTCCTGCCGTCGGCATCGGAAAACGGCATGGCTCGCATACGGTTGGCACGCAGCGTTCTCGAAAGCACCATTCAATCGGGCATGCCGGTCTATGGCTCCACGACCGGTGTCGGAGCCATGAAAGATGTCGAATGGTCCCCCGAAGATCTCGATGCCTTCAATCTCGGCCTCGTGCGCGCCCACCATTTCGGCACCGGGGCGCCCTTCTCCATGTCGGTCGTGCGCAACGCCATGGCGATCCGGGTTAACACGGCTCTCACCGGTCAGGTCGGATGCTCGCAAGAACTGATCGAAGCTTATCTGCAGCTGTTGAGCGCGGATGTCATTCCTGTCGTCAGGCGTACGGGCTCGATCGGTTGTGCGGATATCGGACTGATGGGCCAGATCGGCGCGGTTCTGACCGGCGTGGGCGAGGCCGTCTATCGCGGCCGCCGCATGCAGGCGGCCGATGCCTTCGATGCCGCCGGTATCGCTCCCGTCAGGATGATGCCGCGCGACAGTCTGGCCTCGCTCAGCGTCAATGCGGTCAGCTTCGCCGCCGCTGCCGAGACGACCCGCAATGCCGCCGCCTCGATCCGCGTGCTGCTCGCGACCGGCATGATGGCCGCCGGCGCGCTCGGCGCCTCACGCGATCCATGGATTTCCGTGCGCCATGTCGGCACCGCCCGCGAGGCCCTGATCGGCGCTTGGCTCTGCAACGCTTCGGATGAATGGCCCTGGCCGGTCGCGACCCACGTGCAGGACCCGCTGAGCCTGCGCATGATCGCCCAGGTCTTCGGCGCCGTCATCGAAAACCTCTTGACCGCCGGCCACAAGATTCTGGCCGCCACCGGCCGCTCGGACGACAACCCGGTCATCGTCGATGGGCGTGTGATGACCTCCGGCGGCTCTCTTCCGCTCGATGTCACCGTGCTTCTGGAAGCGGCCGTCATCTGCATGGCGCATGCGGCCCGCAATGCCTTCAATCGTTGCGTCCTGCTCGGCAACGGCCAGCGGCGCGGCCTGCCTGTCAATCTCGTACCCGAAGGCAGGATCGCGACCGGCTTCGGCCCGATCATCAAGCTCGCCGGCGAGATCTTCTCGCGCGTTCTCTCCATGTCCAATCCGGTCTCGGCACAGTCGCTGGTGGTTGCGGCCGGCATGGAAGACGAGGCCGCCTTCCTGCCGCTGGTCATCGAACGTTTCGAACGGCAGATGCGGGCACTGAAGCGCCTTGCCGCCCTTGAGGCCCTGCTGTCGGCCCAAGCGATGGACATTCTCGGCGACAAGCCGGAAGGCGTCGCACGTATGCTCTACGACGTCGTGCGCAAGCATGCCGACTTCTATGTCATCGACCGTCCCCTTTCGGCCGAAGTCGAGGCGATCGAGGAGGAGCTGGGCTCGGAGTCCTTCGTCTCTGAACTGATCGCCCACAAGCCGATCCTCGCCTATGATGATTTTTTCGCGCTCGGCTCGCTGGAGCGGGTCGAAGAGCGCCTTTATCGCGACACCGTTGCCATCTGAACCAACCGACGAGCGGAGAGAATACACATGGCCGATTTCGATCTTGTTCTGCAAGGCACCGTGGTTCTGCCTGAACGCATCGTGGAAGCCGGCTATGTCGCCGTGCGCGAGGGCAAGATCGCTGAGGTCGGCATCGGCGTGCCGCCGGCCGCACGCGAGCGGCACCTGCTCGGCAAGGCGCTGATCCTGCCCGGCGCGATCGATGCGCAAGTGCATTCGCTCTCGCAGAAGGACCAGGAGGATTTCGTCTGGTCGACGCGTTCGGCAGCCGCCGGCGGCGTCACCACCATCGTCGACATGCCCTATGACGAAGGCAATCTCGTCTGCTCGGCAGCAGCGGTGAAGAAGAAGATCGACCATGCCGCGCCGCAATCGCGCGTCGACTTCGCCCTCTACGGCACGATCGATCCGGAAGAAGGTCCGGCGCGTATCGCCGAGATGGTCGAGGCCGGCGTTTCCGCCTTCAAATTCTCCACCTTCGGCACCGATCCCAAGCGCTTTCCCCGCATTCCGCCCGCCCTGCTCGAGGCCTGCTTTGCTGCCATCGCGCCCACGGGCCTGACCGCCGGTGTGCACAATGAGGATGATGAAGCAGTCCGCACCTACATGGAGCAGGTGAAGGCGAGCGGTATCACCGACTATCGCGCTCACGGCCTGTCCCGTCCGCCTATCACAGAGCTTCTGGCCATGCACACGATCTTCGAAACGGGCGCGGATACCGGCTGCCCGGCGCATGTCGTGCATTGCTCGCTCGGCCGCGGCTACGACATCGCCCGTGCCTATCGCCGCGACGGCTTCGAAGCGACGGTCGAGTGCTGCATCCATTACCTGACGCTCGACGAGGAAAACGATGTGCGGCGCCTTGGCGGCAAGGCGAAAATTAATCCGCCGATCCGCCCGCGTGCCGAAGTGGAAACCTTGTGGCGCAAGGTGGCGGAGGGCAATGTCTGGCTCGTCTCGACCGACCACGTCAGCTGGTCGGAAAACCGCAAAACCAATCCGGACATGCTGGCGAATGCTTCCGGCGTGCCGGGACTGGAGGTCATGGTGCCGCTCTTCGTCAAGGGAGCCCTGGAGCGCGGCGTACCGCTGACCTGGGCGGCGAAGCTGATGGCGGAAAACCCGGCTAAGCATTTCCGCCTCGACCATATCAAGGGCGCGCTGACGCCGGGCAAGGACGCCGATATCGTCGTGCTGGAACCGCGCGAAACGGTTTATGACGCGGCGGCCAGCGGTAACAACGTCGTCGGTTGGAGCCCTTATAACGGCATTCGCCTGCCCTGGACTGTGTCCGCCGCCTATCTTAGAGGCAAGCAGATCACCGAGGGACAGAAGGTGCTGGCCGAACCTGGCTCCGGCAGCTTCGTCCGTCCCTTGCCTCGCCAAATTCTTGCCGGAGATGCAGCCTGATGACCGACCCCAAGCGCCACAACCTGCCCGTAAACGCCGATCGCATCGCTGAGGATATCGATGCGCTGGCAAGGATTACCGATCCGGGCCACCCGTGGACGCGCCGCGCCTTCTCGCCACTCTTCCTCGAAGGGCGAGCCTATATCGAAGCACGGATGAAGGCGGCAGGGCTTGAGACCCGCATCGACGCCGCCGGCAATCTGATCGGCCGGCGCGCCGGCGCCGAGCCTGGCCTCGGCACGATCCTTGTCGGCTCCCATTCCGACACCGTGCCCGATGGCGGCCGTTTCGATGGTATCGCCGGCACGATCGCAGCGCTCGAAGTCGCGCGCTCCCTTAGGGATCGCGGCATCGAGCTCGACCATGATCTGGAGATCGTCGATTTCCTCGCCGAAGAAGTCAGCATATTCGGCGTCTCCTGCATCGGCAGCCGCGGCATGACCGGACAGATCCCCGAGGCGTGGCTCTCCCGTGTCAGCGGCGACCGCACGCTTTCTCAAGGCATTGCCGAAGTCGGCGGCGATCCCTCCGTGCTGCTCTCCCAGAAGCGGCCGGATCTCGCCGGCTTCCTGGAGCTGCATATCGAGCAGGGTCCGGTGCTGGAGGCCGAGAATAAGGACATCGGCATCGTCACCGCAATCGCCGGCATCACCCGCATCGAAATCACCGTGGAAGGCCGCGCCGACCATGCCGGCACGACGCCAATGGATCGCCGTGCGGATGCGCTGGTAGCGGCCTCGCAATTGGTACTCGATATTCGTCAACGCGCTGCCGAGCAGGCGAAAACGCCGGGCCATTTTGCTGCAACCGTCGGCGAATTCCGCATCGAGCCGAATGCGGCCAATGTCGTGCCGTCCAAGGTCGTGCTCCTGATCGACGGCCGCGCCGAAATCCGCAGCGACATGGAAGATTTCCTGACCTGGATCGACGGTGAGGTGAAGACGATTGCCGCCGATTATGGCGTGACGATCAACCCGCCGGTTCGCGTCTCCGACAATATGCCGACGCCGGGTGCTCCGGTGCTGCTCGAAACGCTCGAGCGCGCCTGCGAGACTGTCGGCGCCAAGCATCGCCGCATGGCCTCCGGCGCCGGCCACGACACGGCCTGGATCGCCAAGGTCGCCCCTGCCGCCATGATCTTCGTGCCCTGCAAGGAAGGCCGCAGCCATTGTGCCGAGGAATGGGCCGAGAATGACGACATCGCCATGGGTGCCGCCGTGCTTTTCGAAGCGGTGCGCGACATGGACAAGAACCTCAAACAGAACCGGGAGTAGCCGATGGGACGCATACTCGTTGCCAAGGATGTTGAAGCGGCCGTCAAGGGCGGCTCCGTTTACGCCGCAGGCGGTGGCGGCTGGGCCGATCATGGCCGCATGCTCGGCTACGCAGCCGTCAATGTCGGCAAGCCGGAACTGGTGTCGATCGACGAACTCAACGAAAACGACTGGATCGCGACGGCGGCCGCCATCGGCGCGCCGGCCTCCACCACCCCCTGGGAAATGCAGGGCATCGACTATGTGAAAGCCGTACAGCTGCTGCAGGACGAGCTTGGCGAAAAGCTTTCCGGCCTGATCATCGGCCAGAACGGCCGGTCCTCGACGCTGAACGGCTGGCTGCCATCGGCCATCCTCGGAACGAAGGTGGTGGACGCGGTGGGTGACATCCGCGCCCATCCGACTGGTGATATGGGCTCGATCGGCATGGCCGGTTCGCCCGAGCAGATGATCCAGACCGCCGTCGGCGGCAATCGCGCCGAGAACCGCTATATCGAGCTCGTCGTGAAGGGCGCGACGGCAAAGATTTCGCCGATCCTGCGTGCGGCCTCCGACCAGTCCGGCGGCTTCATCGCCTCCTGCCGCAACCCACTTCGCGCTTCCTACGTCCGCACGCATGCGGCGCTCGGCGGCATCTCCATGGCGCTTTCGCTCGGCGAGGCGATCATCGAGGCGGAAAAGCAAGGCGGCAGCGCCGTCATCGACGCCATCTGCAAGACCACCGGCGGCCATATCCTGGCCGAAGGCACGATCACCAAGAAGGACGTCGTCTATACGAAGGAAGCCTTCGACATCGGCACCATCACGGTCGGCAGCGGCGACAAGGCCGTCATCATGCATGTGATGAACGAGTACATGGCGGTCGAGGATGCCGGCGGAAAGCGGCTGGCAACCTTCCCCTCCGTCATCACCACGCTGTCGCCGGAAGGCGAACCTTTGAGCGTCGGCCAGCTGCATGAAGGCATGAAGGTCTTTATCCTGCATGTGCCGATGGACATCATTCCGCTGTCTGCCAGCGTGCTCGACCCAACGGTCTATCCCTCCGTCGAAAAGGCCATGGGGATCGAGATCGCCAAATACGCCCTAGAGTCGGATGATTTTAGGTCTGTTCGACCTAAAATCTGAATCCGCTCTCGAGACAAAGAAGTAGAGCGTGATGTCGTCCGAAAACCGCATACACTTTTCGGCATCACGCTCTGGCCGGCAAGAAAGCCTGAAAAGCGCAGGAGGCGCAGATGGCGCGTGACGCAGGTCTCGAAGAATTGCTGAGAGAGGAGCTCGGACCACGGCCCGGGCTTAGCGAAAAAGGGATGTTCGGCGGCTGGGCTTTTCTTCTCAACGGCCATCTACTGTGCGGCGCGCGCGAAGACGGGATGCTGATCCGCCTCGGCAAGGGCAACGATAGCTGGGCGGTTCAGCAGCACGACGTCAACCGCATGCAGATGGGCGGACGGACAATGCAGGGCTGGGTGCGCGCCGGGCCGGAAGCTTATGGCAACGACATGCTGCGCAAGCGGCTGCTTCTGGCCGCGCTGGACTTCGTCGAAGGCCTGCCGCCGAAATGAATGAGTATTGAAGAACACTCCTCTTCTCCCCAGCGGGGAGAAGATGTCCGTCAGGACAGATGAGGGGGTGAGCGACTAAGGAGCGAACGTCTGAGCGGTACGCGAAGACGATATGTGCCGCATCGCCCCCTCATCCGGACACTGCGCCTGCCGAAGGGCGGGCCACCAACCGGGGTCGAGCCACTCGTCTCGACCCGTCCTTCGGACCCCCGCCGGGGAGAAGGGAAGACTATCAAACAAAAGGAAAAGCAATCATGCCGAAAGCCAATCCACGTCACCCGAAATTCCCCATTCCGGGCGGTCCGGAGCTGCGTGCCAAGGGTTGGCGGCAGGAGGCTCTGCTGCGCCTGCTCGAAAACGTGCTCTCGGTCGGCGAAGATCCCGACAATCTCGTCGTCTACGCCGCCCTCGGCAAGGCGGCCCGCAACTGGGCTGCGCACAAGGGCATCGTCAAGGCGCTCACCGAAATGGATGAGAACCAGACGCTGCTCATCCAGTCCGGCAAGCCGATCGGCCTCATTCGCACGCATGACAAGGCGCCGCTCGTCATCATGGCGAACTGCAATATCGTCGGGCAGTGGGCGAAGGCGGAAGTCTTCTACGAATTGCAGCGCAAGGGACTTATCTGCTGGGGCGGCCTGACGGCCGGTGCCTGGCAATATATCGGCAGCCAGGGCGTCATCCAGGGCACCTACGAAATCTTCATGCGCATTGCCGAGCGCCGCTTCGGCGGCGATCTCTTCGGCCGTTTCGTACTCACAGCCGGTCTCGGCGGCATGGGCGGCGCGCAGCCGCTCGCCGGCCGCATGGCGGGGGCCGCTATCCTCTGCGTCGATATCGATGCGGAGCGCGCCAGGAAGCGCCAGGAGATCGGCTATCTGCAGGAAATCGCACCCGATCTCGATTCGGCGCTGGCGATGATCGATGCGGCCGTCAAGGAGAAGCGGGCGCTTTCCGTCGGCCTCGTCGGCAATGCGGCCGAGATCTATCCCGAGATTGCACGCCGCGGCATCGTGCCCGATATCGTCACCGATCAGACCTCGGCGCACGATCTCGTCTATGGCTATGTGCCGAAAGGCATGAACCTGCAGCAGGTTCGGGACTTGCGTGACGACGGTCAGGGCCAGCTCATGGCGGCAAGCCGCGCCTCGATCGTCGAGCATGTAAAGGCCATGCTGGATTTCCAGAAAAAGGGTTCCGAAGTCTTCGACAACGGCAACCTCATCCGCACGCAGGCGAAGGAAGGCGGCGTCGCCAATGCCTTCGATATTCCGATCTTTACCGAAGCCTATCTGCGGCCGCTCTTTTGCCGTGCCATCGGGCCTTTCCGCTGGATGGCTCTTTCCGGCGAGGAGAGCGATATCGCCCGCATCGACGATCTGCTGCTGGACATGTTCCCGGACAACAAGATCATCACCAACTGGATCAAGCTTGCCCGTCAGCACGTGCCTTTCGAAGGACTGCCGGCACGCATCGCGTGGCTCGGCCATGGCGAGCGGACAGCGCTTGCCCGCCGCGTCAATGAGCTCGTGGCGAGCGGCGAACTCAAAGGTCCGATCGCCTTCTCGCGCGACCATCTGGATGCCGGCGCCATGGCACACCCGAACATCATGACCGAGCGCATGAAGGACGGCTCCGACGCCATCGCCGACTGGCCGCTGATCGACGCCATGATGCTCTGCTCCTCGATGGCCGATCTCGTCGTCGTCCACTCCGGCGGCGGCGGCTATGCCGGCTATATGACGAGCTGCGGCGTCACCGTAGTTGCCGACGGCACGGCTGCCGCCGACGAACGGCTCGATCATGCACTGACCAACGACACCGCGCTAGGCGTCATGCGATACGCCGATGCCGGCTATGAGGAAGCGCTAGACGAAGTCGCGAAAAAGGATGTGCCCTATATCCGTTTGGGATAGGCGCGTCTGTTCTTAGCAGCTTCCAGAGACTATGGTCCCGGGCAATTCGAAACGACCTGTTTGCATGCAATTCCAGGAAAACCGCTACGCAGTTTTTCTGGAATTGCTTTGGAGAATTTGCCCGTGATCCCCTGGACCTTGCTCGATACTGCGAAAATCCCCGGCGGCGGCAAGCTGCGTCTGAAGCAGCGCGGCCAGGAATTTTCCATCATGCTTGGCACCAACGAGTTGATGAACAGCCGCTTGAGCGGCTCCGAGCGGGCGCTGGCAACGCTTTCCTGCGAGAAGATCAAGGACCGGAAAGCGCCGCACGTCCTGATCGGCGGCCTCGGCATGGGCTTTACCCTGCGCGCGGCCCTCGGCGAACTCGGTGCGGACGCCAAGATCACCGTTGCGGAGCTGGTTCCGGCTGTCGTGACGTGGGCACGCGGACCGATGGCAACGGTCTTTGACGGCTGTCTCGACGATCCGCGGGTCACCATTCATGAGGGCGACGTGCGTCCGCTCATCCGTGCCAGAAAGACGGCTTACGACGCCATCCTGCTCGATGTCGACAACGGCCCGGACGGCATTACGTCGGAGGCCAATGACGGCCTTTACGACTATCAGGGTCTGAAGGCAGCGCGCGATGCGCTGCGCCCGGGAGGCGTGCTCGCGGTCTGGTCTTCAGGGCCTGACGAGCGCTTCACAAGGCGGTTGCGCGACAGTGGTTTTACCGCCGAGGTGGTCAACACGCGCGCCAATGGCAAGACTGGTGCACGCCATGTCATCTGGCTGGCGACAAAATCGGGATCATAACGCCTCGAATTGAAATAGCGCTCGAGATGCTATATATCAATGTCATATCTCAAGGGAGCCATGGCATGGACACCGCAAAGATCTTCTGGTCCGGCCGCTCGCAGGCCGTACGATTGCCGAAGGAATTCCGCCTCGATGGCGAGGAAGTGCGCATCCGCCGGCAGGGAAAAGCAATCATTCTGGAGCCGATCGCCGAAGATTGGGATTGGCTGGAGTCTGTTACGGGGCCAGTTGATCAAGACTTCGTAGAAGCAACCGAGGAAGAGCCGGCTGAGCAGCAACGCCCCGAGCTGGATATCTTCAAGTGAAATATCTGCTGGACAGCAATGCCGTTATCGCCCTGATGAAAGGGCATCCCGGCTTCGTCAACGAGCTTCGCAGACACAAGCCGCAGGATTTCGCCATTCCGGCCATCGTCGTACATGAGTTGTTTTATGGCGCCTACAAGGGCCAGCGCGTTTCCGACAATCTGGCGCGTGTCGATGCCTTGCAATTCGAGACGCTGGATTTCGATAAGGAAGATGCCCGTGCGGCCGGCGAAATTCGCGCAGGCCTTGCTTCTCTCGGCACACCAATCGGTGCCTATGACGTTTTGATCGCGGGACAAGCCGTCGCCCGCGATCTGATCCTGATAACGCACAACGTCAGAGAGTTTGAACGCGTCCCCAAGCTACGTTTCGAAGACTGGGAGTCCTCGTCGAGCGGCTAAAGATAACGCGTTTCTTCCGGTGCACGATCGAAGCGGTCGTCGCGGCCATCGAAATAGCCGACGGGAAGCGAGGCGAGTTCCTCGTCGGTGGCATCGTCCAGGCAGCTGATGCTGATCGCATAGAACTTGCCGCCGAGTGCCGGGTTTTCACCCCAGTTGAAGGAACTGATGCCGCAATTTTTGCAGAAGAGGTGATGCAGGATGCGCCGGCCGAACTGATATTCGCCAATGCTATCCTCGCCCGAGGTCAGGCGGAAATCGGCGGG
Source organism: Martinezella tropici (assembly GCF_003287875.1). Lineage (GTDB taxonomy): Bacteria > Pseudomonadota > Alphaproteobacteria > Rhizobiales > Rhizobiaceae > Rhizobium > Rhizobium tropici_C. Next base: position 139,942 of record NZ_QMKK01000046.1, on the reverse strand, counting down.
TGTGGCGACAGCCAACCAATTGCGCTTCTTCTTGCAGATCGAGCAGTTGCATTTGAAGGTGCCGCCCTGCAGATCGAGATCGGCTTCGTAAGCGACGGCGCCGCAATGGCAGCTTCCCTGATAGGTCTTCTTCATCACTCTCATCCTTCCCTTGAGGTGGCTTCTGCGTAAGCGACATATTTGTCGAGCGCCTGTTCCCAGCCGCCGGTTTGCAGCTTCAGCTCGGTGTCGTCGGGTAGCTCGACCTTGCGGAAGACGAGGTACGTCTTCTCGCCACGCTCGTGAAATTCGACGGTCACCTGCATCGGATGTTCGGGCCTCCCCTCCTGGTTTTCCCAGGCGAAGGTGAAGACGAGGCGCTCGGGTGGGACGATCTCCAGATAGCGGCCATGGCTCCAATATTCCTTGCCCTCCGGTGTCAGAATGCAGTGGCGCCAGGCACCGCCTTCCCGCAAATCGACAGAGACGGATGGCGCGGTCATGTTCTGGGGCGCCCACCAGCGCACCATATGCTCCGGCTCCGTCCAGAGACGAAACAGCAGAGCGCGCGGCGCGGCGATTTCGCGGGTCAGCACGATCTCGCGCGGTGAGCGTATGCTGCCGCCCTCAGTTGCTGGGGTCATTCTTTTCTCCCTTTTGCAATAGTGCCGCATAGGCTTCCAGGCGATCGAGATTGTCGCTCCAGAATAGTCGGTAGCTCTCCAGCCAGTCGTCCACCTGCCGGAGCGGCTTGGGCTCCAGCCGGCAGGGGCGCCACTGCGCCTCCCTGCCCTTCGAAATCAGGCCGGCTTTCTCCAGCACCTTCAAATGCTTGGAGACGGCGACCAGCGACATGTCGAAGGGTTCGGCCAGCTCGGAGACGGATGCCTCACCGGCAGCCAGCCGCGCCAGGATTGCCCGGCGGGTCGGATCGGCAAGGGCCGAGAGGGTCATGCTCAATACATCCATAGGACTTATTAAACCAAAAAGTTAATTAACTTACTGGTTTACTATAGGCTGCAACGAGCTGTGTCAAGAAGCGCCGACCGCCGCGCAATCTCAGGAAATGATATTGGACACTTCGATCAGGTTCTGGTCCGGATCGCGGAAATAGACCGAGAGAATGGGGCCGGTCGCGCCGGTTCGGCGCACCGGGCCTTCCTCAATCGCAACGCCTTCAGCTTGCAAGTGAGCGATGACATCACCCAGAGGCGTTGTGCTGATGAAGCAAAGATCGGCCGAGCCCGGTGTCGGCCGTTCGGCCTTGGGCTCGAATTCATGTCCGGCGCGATGCAGATTGATCTTCTGGTTACCGAAGGTCAGGGCCTTGCGGCCCTCTCCAAAGATTTCTATGCCCATGCCGAGAACCCGGGTGTAGAAATCGCAGCTCTCCTCAATGCTCGCGACCGTCAGCACCAGATGATCGAGATGGTCGATGCGGATCATGGCGGCCTCCTGACTCAACCACGCGCCAGCCTGGCAACGGCAAAAGCGCTGACGAGACAGAGTGCCAGCATGACGAGGATAAAGGCAACCACGGCATTCCAACCATCGGCAAGCCAGAAATAGCCGCCGACCGAGCCCGCTATGCTGGAGCCGAGATAATAGGCGAGCAGGTAGAGCGAGGAGGCGTGCCCCTTGAAGCCATGGGCGAGCCGCCCCACCAGCGCGCTGGCAACGGAATGCGTCATGAAGAAACCGATCGTCACCAGAACGATGCCGAGAATGATCAGTGGCAAGGAGCTGGAAAGCGTCACCGCCGCCCCGAGCGCGGCGATCAGCACGCCCACCGGCAGCACGACGAAATGGCCGATGCGATCGCCGAGCAGACCAGCCGCCCAGGAGGCGCCGATGCCGAAGAGATAGGCGGTGAAGATCAGGCCCAATTCGGTCTGACTGAGATCATACGGGTCAGCGACCAAACGAAAGCCGGCATAGTTATAGACTGTGACGAAGGAGCCCATGACGAGAAAACCGATGGCAAAGAGCAGCGGCAGCGCCGCATTGCCGAAGTGACCGCTCCAAGCCTTCAGGTGGAAGGCCACATCGAAGCCCTTGCGCGGGGTGAAATTGCGCGACGGCGGCAGGAGATAGAGGAAGCCGATAGCAGCGATCAGGCCGAGAATGCCGACCGTTGCCAGCGCCGGCCGCCAACTCAGATATTCGGCGATCGTACCGGTCACCACGCGCCCGGCCATGCCGCCAAAGGCATTGCCGGCGATATAGAGGCCCATGGCGCCGCCGAGGCCGCGCGGTTCGATTTCCTCAGCCAGATAGGTCATGGCGACAGCCGGCACGCCGCCCAGCAGAAAGCCCTCGAGCGCACGAACGGCAAGCAGCATATGCCAGCTCGGCGACACCGCGCAGACGATCGTACAGATGGCCGCGCCGAGCAGCGAAATGAACATCAGGCTGCGGCGGCCGAGGCTTTCGGAAACGGCAGCGGCGCCAAAGATCGCGAAGGCCAGGAAGCCTGTGGAAAGCGAGAGCGATAACGAGCTTGCTGCCGGCGTGACGCCGAAATCTTCGGCGAAGATCGGCATCAGCGGCTGGACGCAATAGAGCAGCGAGAAAGTGGCGAAACCGGAGAGAAACAGCCCAATGGTCGCGCGGCGGAAGGCAGGCGTGCCGCGCGTCAGAAACTGGCGGGTCTCGGTTGGCGGCTCGTTCCTGACGAGCGTCAATTCGGGGCGGGAAGGAACTTCGGACGCAGTGGTTTGCTGCTGACTTACGGCGCGAAACATCGGTGGCACCTGACCTTTCTTGCCCTGGAATCTAGCCAGACCCACTCCATTAGTCCAATATATGGAACAGGCAATCTTAATAGCTTTTGGAGATAGCGATGGAGCTGCGTCATATCCGCTATTTTCTAGCGCTGGCGGAAGCGGGAAACTTCACCCGCGCAGCGGCCAGTCTCGGCATCGGCCAGCCACCGCTCAGCCAGCAGATCCGGGACCTGGAAAACGAGGTGGGCGCACAACTGTTCCACCGCGTACCGCATGGCGCAGAACTGACGGCGGCGGGCGAGGCCTTTCTCGCGGAAGCGAAAATGGCGGTCGATGCGGCAGAAAAGGCGAAGCTTGCCGCCCAGCGCGCCAATCGCGGCGAGATCGGCCGCCTGTCGCTCGGCTTCACTGCCTCTTCCGCCTTCAACACAATCGTCACATCGACCATTCGCGAGTTTCGGCGGCACTGGCCGGAAGTGCTGATATCGCTCACAGAGATGAATACCAATGCGCTGATGGAGCGGCTGATGCGCGGTGAGATCGACGCGGCCTTCATTCGGCCAGGCCTTGAAGACCCCAGAGACGTACGCCTGAAACGCTTTGCCGACGAACCGATGCTGATCGCGCTGCCGGCCCATCATCTGCTGGCGAAAAAGGAACGCGTGCCGATTGCGGCGCTCGCGGGCGAGCCCTTCATTCTCTTCCCGCGCATGGTGGGGCTCAGCCTCTATGACGATATCGTCGCTGCTTGCCGCCAAGCCGGCTTCGACCTCGTGGTGACGCAGGAAGCGCCGCAGATCCCATCTGTCGTCAATCTCGTCGCCGCAAACTTGGGCGTTTCCATCGTTCCGGCTTCGATCGCACAGATCAAGCTCGACGGCGTCGCCTATCGGCAAATCGATGGACCGCCCGTCGTGGCGCGGCTCGGCCTTGCCAGCCTCAAGGCGCAGCGATCGCCCGTCATCGCCAACCTCATGTGCCTGATTGCGTAATTATTTGTTTTCACGCAGTTCCGGACACAAAACCGCTTCATACTTTTACTGGAATTGCTCCCGCTCCCAATAAGGCGGATCGCCGAAGGCCTTCTTCAGGTGATCGGCCAGCGCACGAAGCTTGGCCGAGGGATTGCGGCCTTCCGGATGGGCCATGAAGATGAATTCCGGTTCCGGACGGTAGCCGACATCGATCTCGACGAGGCGCCGCTCCCGCACCGAAGGTCCGGCAATGAAGGCCGGCAGCAGGGCAATGCCGAGCCCGGCAATCGCTGCATCGTGGAGGACATCGCCATTGTTGACGCCCAGTGCCAGCTTCGCACGGATGACCACAGCGCCGTCTGGTCGCTCGAAACGCCAGTCCGCGACGCCGCGATTCGTGTAGAAAATCCCGCGGTGATCCTCAAGATCGGAGAGGGAAGCGGGCTTGCCGTGACGGCTCAGATAATCCGGCGAGGCCACGAGAAGGCGGCGGCTGCGGGCGAGCTTCCATGCGACGAGGCGCGAGTCGGCGATCAGGCCATGGCGTATGATTGCATCATAGCCATCCGAAGCGGCATCGACCCGACGATCGTCGAGATCAAGCGTCAGCTCGATCTCCGGATGATCGGCGAGAAACGGATAGAGGGCCGGCCCCAGATGCAGGCGGCCGAAGGTGACGGGAGCGGCGATGCGCAGCGGTCCCATCAGCGTGCCGCGCCGCTCGGCAAGATCGGCCGCCGCATCGCGAACCTCCTGCGCGATGCGGATGGCGCGCTGCAGGAAAGCGGCGCCATCCTCCGTCAGGGTCAGCTTGCGGGTCGTGCGATGAAGCAGGGTTGCCCCCAATGCTTTCTCCATTTCCGACAGGCGCTCGCTGACGACTGATTTCGACAGGCGCAGGCGTCGCGCCGCCTCGCTGATCGAGCCGGCCTCGGCTACAGTCACGAATGTCGCGATCCCATCGATCTTCAGCATCGTTCGGAAACTCCGAATTCGAATTCCTCTTTTTGAAGACTAATCCGAACGATCGGAAAAGGCCATCTTCCTCGTATCGGACAAACCGAAAGACACATTCTCACACAGGAGATGGAACAATGAACCGCTTGAATAGAAAAGTCGCAATCGTCACCGGCGCCAGCTCCGGTATCGGCCGCGCGACGGCGAAGCTCTTCGCCGCCGAAGGCGCCAAGGTCATCGTCGGCGCTCGCCGTGTTGCAGAGCTGGAAAGCTTGGCCGCAGAGATCAAAGCAGCCGGCGGTGAAGCAGCCGTATTGGCCGGCGATGTGCGCTCGGAAGACTATCACAAAGCTCTGGTCGCCCTTGCAGTCGAGCGTTACGGCAAGCTTGATATTGCCTTCAACAATGCCGGCACAATCGGCGAGGCCGGCCCCAGCACCGAAGTTTCGGAGGCAGGCTTTTCCGAAGCGCTGGCGATCAACCTCACCGCGTCCTTCCTGGCCGCCAAGCACCAGATCGGCGAAATGATCAAGCACGGCGGTGGTTCCGTGATTTTCACATCGACCTTTGTCGGCCATACCGTCAGCTTCCCGGGCGTCGCCGCCTATGCCGCCAGCAAATCCGGCCTGATCGGCCTGACGCAAACGCTGGCTGCGGAATTCGGCCCGCAGAATGTGCGCGTCAATGCCGTCCTGCCGGGTGCGGTCGATACCGATATGTATCGCGACATGAACGATACGGCCGAAAAGCAGGCTTTCATAACCAATCTGCATGCGCTGAAGCGCGTCGCCGGCCCGGAAGAGATCGCTCGCTCGGTCCTTTATCTCGCCTCCGATGACGCAAGCTTCGTCAGCGGCACCGCTTCGCTCGTCGACGGCGGCCTGTCGATCACGCGTACCTGACCGAGTGGTTTGCCGACGCAATTATCACGCCGGCAACTTCGGAACGCGGACATGATCCCGCAGCATATGAAATGGTTGCGGGATCATGTCGCTCGAATGTTTTGAACTCAGAACATCGTATTGCTATTCTTCGAGGTCTCGGGGATCGGCTGCACCGAATCCCAATGTTCCTGGATCTTGTTGTCCTCGACGCGGAAGATATCGACGATGGCGCTGCCGCGATCGCCCGGCTGGCGAATGGCGTGGACGCGCAAGATCACATAATCGCCATCGACCATCACCCGCTTGATCTCGCTCTTCGACTGCGGATAGTTTTTCTTCAGGTAATCCAGGAAACCGCGCAGGCCCTCGGGACCATCGGCGGCAAGAGGATTATGCTGGATGTACTTGCCGAGATATTTGGAAGCCGCGTCGAAATCCTTGTCGTTCAGCGCCTTCTGATAGAAATCCAGAACGATTTCCTTGTTCTTCTGCTCCTGTGGCGAATAGGCACGCTCGGCAAAGGCCGGCATGGCGGCAGCCATGATTGGCAGGGCGATGACAGCGACTTTCATCAGTTTCAAGACGTTGCTCCTTCGATCGTTAATGCGTTCAATGTTGTTCGGGACAGAGGAGGCCTGCAAATGACAAGGATGTGAGACCCACGTGATTACACGCTGAAAATGGAGGCGAGCATGGCCCACAACCATCATAAGGCAATGCCGCGATTGCCTATGACACGCCAAAGGCTTAGGCTTGTGAACAAAAGAACAGGCGACGGGTTCAGGCATGGTTCTCGCAGGAAAGCGCATCCTCCTCATCATCTCCGGCGGTATCGCGGCCTATAAAAGCTTCGATCTCATCCGCCGGCTGCGCGAGCGCGGCGCAAGCGTGCGGCCCGTTATGACATCGGGCGCACAGGAGTTCATCACGCCGCTTGCCGTCGGCGCGCTTGCCGCCGACCATGTCTTCACCGATCTGTTTTCGCGGCAGGATGAGCAGGATGTCGGCCATATAAGGCTGGCGCGCGACTGCGACTTCGTGCTGATCGCGCCCGCGACTGCCGATCTGCTCGCCAAGATGGCAAACGGGCTGGCCGATGATCTCGCCTCGACCATATTGCTCGCCACGGACAGACCAGTCCTCGCAGCCCCCGCCATGAACCCGAAGATGTGGGCCCATCCCGCGACTAGGCGCAACGTCGAAACTCTACGCAGCGACGGCATCGCCTTCATCGGCCCTATGACCGGCGAAATGGCCGAGAGCGGCGAAAGCGGCGCTGGCCGGATGGCGGAACCGCTCGATATCGTCGCAGCCGTCGAGCGTCGGCTGGACGACGGCGCCAAGCCGCTAGCCGGCAAGAAGGCGGTCGTCACTTCGGGACCGACGCATGAGCCGATCGACCCGGTCCGCTACATCGCCAACCGCTCGTCGGGACGGCAGGGACATGCGATCGCCGCGGCGCTTGCTGCGCTCGGCGCCGATGTCACGCTCGTCTCCGGCCCGGTCACCATACCCGATCCGGTCGGTCTCAACGTGATCCATGTCGAACGGGCGGATGAGATGCGCGACGCGGTGCTTGCGGCCCTTCCGGCTGATATCGCCGTGATGGTGGCGGCGGTCGCGGACTGGCGCGTCGCTTCCGCATCGGACCAGAAGATCAAGAAACATCCGGGCGAATCGATCCCAACGCTGGCGCTCACCGAAAATCCGGACATATTGAAAACCGTGGGCCACCATACGCAGCGGCCGAAACTCGTCATCGGCTTTGCCGCCGAAACCCAGGATGTCGAGAGCAATGCCCGCGCGAAGCTCGAACGCAAAGGCGCCGACTTCATCGTCGCCAACGACGTCTCGCCCGCAACAGGCATTATGGGGGGTACACGAAACCGCGTGAAGATTGTCAGTCACGGCGGCGTAGAGCAGTGGCCCGATCTCGACAAGGATGAAGTCGCGATGCGGCTGGCGGCGCTGATATCGGAACAGTTCAAGCAGGGATAGCAGCCGGCGTCCGGATCTCTCCGACGGCATGCTCTTCCGGCTGGAAGGGCGTGACATGGACGCCCGTGTCGTCGATCAGAACGGCGCTGCCATCGGGGATCTCGCGCCAGGCATCGACATCGTCGTTCAGCGGCTCCGATACGAGGCAGTAGCCTGACCCGACGAGCGAGGCATAGAGCGTCGGCGCCTTGCGGTCTGTCGCATAGCGGATGGCATAGAGCGACTTGCCGTCGGAGAAGGCCGCCGTGAAGCGCACCAGCACCGAGCCCGTGAGATGCAGCGACAAGCCCTCGACGAAACCAATGGTCTGAGCGATCGCCGCCGTCGGGTTCGTCGTAAGACCGAATTGCATCGCCAACAGGAACAGGAGTTCGGAATCGGTTGTGCCGCTGCGGGCGTGGAACAGCCGGTCGTCGAGCATGGCTTCCATCGGCCGGCGCAGGCGATCGAAATTGGAAATCTGGCCATTGTGCTGGAATGACCAGTTCTCGAAGACGAAGGGATGGCAATTGTCGCGCCGTGTGCCGCCGCCGGTGGCCGCGCGGACATGGGCGAGGAAGAGCGGCGAGCGGATCTGCCGCGCCAGGCTCTTCAGATTGCAATCGGACCAGGCCGGCAGGATATCGCGGTAGCGGCCAGGCTCCGGGCGATCGCCGTACCAGGCGATGCCGAAACCGTCACCATTGGTCGCGGTCTTGGCGCGCGTGGCGCAATGGGATTGTTCGATCAGGGAGTGGGCGGGCGAAGACACCAGCTCCTCCAGATAGAGGGGGTCTCCACGATAGGCTGCCCAGCGACACATGTGTCTTAATACTCCGATTCCCGCCTGTGTTTCTGTCTCGCGGGAGAATGGCAAATCCAGAGCGTGATGCCGAAAAGTGTAGGCGGTTTTCGGACGACATCACGCTCTACTTCTTCGATTCTAGAGCGGATTCAGATTTTAGGTCGAGCCGACCTAAAATCATCCGGCTCTAGGACGATTGTTTATGCGGATTGGATAATAAAGTCTTAATTTTCCATGCCGCGCGGTGCAAGATGACAGATATTTGACGCTTCGTCCGTTCACGTTTCGCATCGCAACATTTTCTTTGTGAAGGCCGCTGCGGCAGGGCTCTTGCCCGACATACGGCGGGCAATACATTTCACTGCGACAATAAGTGTGAAGCTCTTCAAGGCCGTGCCTCTTGCATCAGGTCAAATTTGAGCTACGTTTAGCTTGTCTGAAACGTAACGAAAGGAAGGTGATCCAATGTCTAGTGAGATTTCGGTCTTTGTATACGGCATGGAAATGGTTGTGAACGTTGCGAGGCAGCCCTCGCTCTGACCAACACCTTCCCGAAGCGTTCGTCGCTTCAGGCCAGTTACGGGCCAAAGCTCATGGGGGGTCGCTTAAGGCGGCCCCTTTTGATTTTCAGGCGTTCGTTTTTTTCCTTGCCAAACGGGAAGAGCGCCTTAGCTAACCCAGCATGTCTTCTCAGGAACAGCCCGAACAGGGTGAAGCCAAGCCGAGGCCGCTGAACGAACCGGCCCTTACCGCACTCTCGTTGTATCCGCAGGACTGGGCCTTGTTCCTCGATATCGACGGAACCCTGCTCGATCTCGCCGAAAGGCCGGAGGCGATCGTCGTGCCCGACTATCTGCCCGGCACGCTGCATGCGCTTTCCCGCCAGCTCGGCGGCGCGCTCGCCCTGGTGACGGGCCGCGCCATCGAATTCGTCGATCCCCTTTTTGCGCCCTTCCGCTTTCCTGTCGCCGGCCTGCATGGCGCGGAGCGGCGTGATGCGGCCGGGCGGCTGCGGCGAGCGCATATTCCGCCAGCCTTCCAAGCAATGAAGCAGACCATCGCCTACGAGGCCCAAGCCTGGCCCGGCGCCATCGTCGAGGACAAGGGGGCCGCGGTCGCGGTTCACTTCCGGCATGCACCCGCATACGAGGCCGAAATCGGCGAGGTCATGCAACGCCATCTGGAGGAAGCCGGTTCCGACTGGAACCTGCAGCGCGGCAAGATGGTGATCGAAATCTGCCCCGCGCATGCCAGCAAGGGACACGCCGTCGAGGCGTTTCTTGCCGAAACGCCCTTCGAAGGGCGCCGCCCGGTTGCGATCGGCGACGACGTGACCGACGAGACGATGTTTGCCGCCGCCAACCGTCTCGGCGGCCAATCCGTGCGCATCGGCGATGCCAACGGAAAAACGCTTGCGCGTGCATCCATTGGCTCGCCTGCGCGTTTAAGGGACGTGCTGGGAACGCTCGTCAAGTAATCAGTCGATCACGTCGACACCGATCCCAGCCTTCTCGAAAGGAAGTTACCGTTGAGTCGTCTCATCATTGTTTCCAACCGCGTTTCCGTGCCCGATCACAAGGGCGCAGCAGCTGCGGGCGGCCTTGCCGTGGCCTTGCAAGCAGCTCTTGCCGAGCGCGGCGGCATCTGGATGGGCTGGTCCGGCAAATCGAGCGGCGACGTCGAGCCCGAGCCGCTGAAGATGACGCAGGACGGCAACATCACCTATGCGCTGACCGATCTGACCCAGACCGATGTCGAAGAATATTATCAGGGCTTTGCGAACCGCGTGCTCTGGCCGATCTGCCATTACCGGCTCGATCTCGCCGAATATGCCCGCAAGGAAATGACCGGCTATTTCCGGGTCAACCGCTTCTTCGCCCACCGGCTTGCACCGCTGATCGAGCCTGACGACATCATCTGGGTGCATGACTATCATCTCATTCCGCTTGCGGCGGAGCTGCGGCAGATGGGCTTGAAGAACCGCATCGGCTTCTTCCTGCACATTCCCTGGCCGCCGGCTGATGTCGTGCTTGCCATGCCGGTGCATGAGGAGATCATGCGTGGCCTTTCCTCCTACGATCTGCTCGGCTTCCAAACCGATTACGATCTTGAAAACTTCGCGGGCTGCCTGAAGCGCGAGGGGATGGGCATCGAGAGAAGTCCCGGCCATTTCAGCGCCCACGGCCATGATTTTCGCGGCGGCGCCTACTCGATCGGTATCGAGACCGCGGGTTTTGCCGAATTTGCCCGCAGGGCCGCGTCGCACAGCATGGTGCAGAAGGTGCGGCAAAGCATTGAAGGCCGCGACCTGATCCTCGGCGTCGACCGGCTCGACTATTCCAAGGGCATCACACAGCGCATCGACGCCTTCGAGCGCTTCATTACCAACAATCCCGCTCACCAACGCAGCATCACCTATCTGCAGATCACGCCGAAATCTCGCTCGGAAGTGCCGGAATACGAGGCAATGCAGAACGCGGTTGCCGAACAGGCCGGCCGGGTCAACGGCGCGATCGGGACGGTCGACTGGGTGCCGATCCGCTACATCAACCGCTCGATCAGCCGCCCCATATTGGCGGGCCTCTATCGGCTCGCCAAGGTCGGGCTGGTAACACCCTTACGCGACGGTATGAACTTGGTCGCGAAGGAATATGTCGCGGCGCAGGACCCGGACAATCCCGGCGTGCTGGTGCTCTCACGCTTTGCTGGCGCGGCGCGAAAGCTGAAGGGCGCCCTGCTGGTCAACCCTTATGATGTCGACGGCACCGCCAATGCGCTGGCGCGCGCCATCAACATGCCGTTGCAGGAGCGGCAGGAGCGCTGGCGCGGCATGATGGATTATCTGCTTGAAAATGACGTGTCGCGTTGGTGCGAGACGTTTCTCGCAGATCTCACGTCGGAATAGATCACTCCGGCTCGGCAGCAGCCTCCGAAAGCAGCCATTGCGCCAGCTGCTCCGCTTCCGGATTTGCTGCTGCCGGCGGCAGCAGCCAGTAGCCGCGTTCCGGCGCCTCCAGCATCGGGCCGGCCGTCACCAGCGTCCGAGCCGCCAATAGGGAATCGACAAGCCCCATCCAGCCGATCGCTACACCTTGCTCGCTGAGGGCTGCCTGCACGACGAGCGAATAGGTATTGAAGCGCAGATCGCCGCGGCCGGCATAGGCATCCCGGGCAACCCCGAAGGCTGCAAGGTAGCTCTCCCAGTCGAACCATGGCGACGGCATCTCCGAGTCGAGATGGACGAGCGTGGTGCCCGCAAGCTGCGAGGGATCGGCGAACGGGCCGTGGCGCTCTGCGAAACCCCTGGTGCAGATCGGCACGACCTTTTCCGGTAACAGCAAACTGGCTGCCGGACCGAATTCACTGCGCGTGCCGAAGAAGACAGCGATATCGCCGCTTTCCGGGCCGCCGCGATCCAGCCGCTGCGTGGCGACGATCTGGATATCCACTTCGGGATGAAGCAACCGAAACGCATGCATGCGGGGGATCAGCCAGAGGGCGGAAAAGGCGTAGTCCGTGCGCAGGCGAACGGATGGCCGCTCCGCCTCGGCTCGGAAACTGCGCACCAGATTGTCTACGCCGCCGACGGACTTCTCGACGATCTCGAACAGGCGCCGGCCCTCCGGTGAGAGTTCGACGCCGCGATGCTGGCGACGAAACAGGGATACACCCATCTGCTCTTCAATGCGGCGGATCTGATAGCTGACGGCCGGTTGCGTTAGGCCGAGCGCCGAGGCGGCCGCAGACAGGCTGCCAGAGCGCCCTACCTCCACGAAGATTCGCAACCAGCCAAGATCGACCAAACGTTCAGCCATAAAATTTCCTTTTGGCATCTATCGAAAAATGCCTGCTTCACAGCGATAACTCTAGTGATGTTCAATAAAATAATCCAATAGCAAGAGGGAACCATCGTCATGCGCATGTCTGCAATGGGGCGGCTGGCCGCCGGCGCTCTTCTTTCCACCTTGACGCTCCGGCTCGCCGGCGTCACCACTATCGACGGCAAGCCTGGCCTCGCTGCCATCGGCCTCTGATTTCCGAGAAAGACACCAGCATGTCCCGCACGAATATCCTCATCCTTATGGTCGATCAGTTCAACGGGACGTTCTTTCCCGACGGCCCGGCCGAGTTTCTGCATGCTCCGGTCCTGAAGGCTCTAGCAAAGCGCTCTGTGCGCTTTGCCAACAGCTACACGGCAAGCCCGCTCTGCGCGCCGGCGCGTGCCTCCTTCATGTCCGGGCAGCTGCCGAGCCGCACGCGCGTCTACGACAATGCGGCCGAATTCTGCTCCGATATCCCGACCTTCGCCCATCACCTGCGCGCCGCCGGCTATCAGACGGCGCTGTCGGGCAAGATGCATTTCGTCGGCCCTGACCAGATGCACGGCTTCGAGGAGCGGCTGACGACAGACATCTACCCCGCCGATTTCGGTTGGACGCCTGACTATACCAAGCCCGGCGAGCGCATCGACTGGTGGTATCACAATCTCGGCTCGGTGACTGGAGCCGGCACGGCCGAGATCACCAACCAGATGGAATATGACGACGAGGTTGCCTATCACGCGAACCGCAAGCTTTACGATCTCTCGCGCGGACACGACGAGCGACCCTGGTGCCTGACGGTCAGCTTCACGCATCCGCACGACCCTTATGTCGCGCGCCGACGCTTCTGGGATCTCTATGAGGATTGTCCGGCACTCGACCCGCAAGTCGGCGAAATCCCCTTCGAACGGCAGGACCCGCATTCACAGCGGCTGATGAAGGCCTGCGACCACACCGCCTTCGATATCACGCCGGAGCAGATCCGCCGGGCGCGCCGCGGCTATTTCGCCAATATCTCCTATGTCGATGAGAAAATCGGCGAAATCCTGGACACGCTGGAACGCGGCCGCATGGCCGACACCACGATCATCCTCTTCGTCTCGGACCATGGGGACATGCTCGGCGAGCGCGGTCTCTGGTTCAAGATGAACTTCTTCGAAGGTTCCGCCCGCGTGCCGCTGATGATCTCAGCGCCCGGCTGGCAGCCGAAGCGGATCGACCAGCCGGTTTCGACGCTCGACGTGACGCCGACGCTGGCCGCCCTTGCCGGCATCGACATCGCATCGCTGCGCCGCTGGACCGATGGCGAGGACCTGACGCCGCTGGTTCTTGGAACCGGAGGCCGCAGTCCCGTGCCGATGGAATATGCCGCAGAGGGCTCCGAGGCGCCGCTCGTAGGCCTGCGCGACGGCCGCTACAAGCTGATCCTTTGCGAGAAGGATCCGCCGATGCTCTTCGACATCGACGCGGACCCGAAGGAGCTGACCAATCTGGCCGGCGATCCGGCCTACGTGGAAACGCTGAGCCGGCTGAGGGCGCAGGCCATGGCGCGCTGGGATCTTTCAAGCTTCGACGCTGCCGTGCGCGAGAGCCAGGCACGGCGATGGGTGGTCTACACCGCGCTTCGCAACGGCGCCTACTATCCCTGGGACTACCAGCCGCTGCAAAAGGCATCGGAGCGCTACATGCGCAACCATATGGACCTCAACGTGCTGGAAGAGAACCAGCGCTATCCGCGCGGCGAATAGGATTTCGATGGCCTGTCGCCGGAGAGGACGATATTGTCGCGCCGGTCACGCGACGACGGCGCATGTCCGCATCGACATCGGCAACAGCTCGATCGCCACCTCCTCAATCACCAACGAGGCCGTGGACGAGCTGGGCCTGACGACGGGCTCCTCGGCCTATGCCGTCATCAAGGCATCGGACGTCATGGTCGCGGTGGACTGATAGCAATAGCTTGGAGCGGTTTCATGACGCGCCCTAAGCATCTCGCTTCCGGCAGTAATGCGCCGTCTCGCCGTCGCCGGTCTGGAAATCTCCGGGCTGCGGCGGCGCGATCGGTTTGAACAGGGTGCGGTCCGGCTTCAGGTCCAGCAAGGGCGTACCGTCAAGGCAATCGAGGCCGCGCACCAGCAATACATTCCCCTCGACCGCTTCCAGCTTGACGATGGATGTACCGATGGGATTAGGCCGAACCGGTGAGCGCAGCGAGAAGGTGCCATGCACCTTGCCGCTATTGGCCGGGCTCTGCAGCACGAGGTCCCGGCGCGACCGATCCAGCCAATAGAGAACCTCCAGCCGCTCGAAGGCTTCCACGCCCTGCAGCGCCGCCACCCAAGGCTCGAAGATCTCGATCCGGCAGATGGGGCCATCATGCCGACCCTGGCGCGGCGTTTCCATGCGCGAGGTCCAGGGCGTGAAAATACGGCCGATGAAGGTGAGACCGGCATCCACGGCTGCGGGCGGCTCGACGGCCACCTCATTTTCGCGAATTTCGTTTTCCCGGACCATGAATGCCTCCTCGACTACAGAGCTTACTTCATGCCCTTCAATAGCGCTGCCAACTGATCATTGGTCAGATCGACCTGATAGAACAGCTGGTAGAATTGCTTCACATCATCGGAAAAATCGCTGCGGAAGAGCTTCGGATAAATGAGCTTCTCCATCCAGCGCACGCCGAGCAGCCGATTGACGCCGGGCGGGGAATCGAACCAGCCGAAGGGCAAGGAGGGCGGCACGAAGATCTTGCCGTCCTTGACTGCTTTGATCCCAGCCCATTGCGGATCGCTCTTCACCGAAGCGGCGAAAGCGGGGCTCTCGGCAATGATGATATCCGGGTTCCAGCTGACGACCTGCTGCACGGTCACCTTGGCAAGGCCGCCCTTGCCGGCGGCGGCGGCAACATTCATCGTGCCGACGGCATCGAGGATTTCCAGATTGATCGAGCCGGAAAGGCCTGTCTCCAGCCCATCGGCGCCGCGACCATAATAGACGCGCGGGCGCGGATCGTTGGGCAATGTCGCAAGCTTCTCGTTCAGATCCTTGATCTCGGCATCGGCATAATCGGCCAGCTTGTTGGCGCGACCCTCGACGCCGATCAGGGCGCCGACGTCGCGAAGCGTATCGGCTGTGCGGGCAAAGCTGCCGTCGATGAGGATATAGGGAATGCCCGTCTCGCTCTGCACCTTGTCTGCCAACGCCTTGTAGGTGGGATCGACCGTGCCGGCATCGAGGATGATATCGGGCTTGGCGTCCACGACCGTCTGCGAGCTGATGGTTCCATCCTTGCCCGTCAAACGGCCAACTGTCGGCAGCGATCGCACGGACGGCATCAGATAGGCCTTGGCGGCATCATCGGGCGCATGGACCCAACCCACCAGTTTTTCCGGCGCCAGCACATAGACCAGTGCGGCGGCGGGTGGCCCGGCCACCAAAATACGGTTGATCTTGTCCGGCACCGACACCGTGCGTCCGGCCGCATCGGTAATGATTCGCGCCTCGGCTGCGACCGGCATCAGGCCGACGAACGCCAGAGCAAGAACCGCAAGAAATTTCATCATGAAAATGCCTGTTCCGATCAAGGAGATCATCGGGCGGCACTATGGCATAGCGCTATATCGGATGGAACATCGCGAAGGCACTATTCCAAAACGAAACGCATCCGAACCGATCACGCCGCCTTGACGGCGTGATATTCCTTGATCGCGGCCATCTTGATAGCCGGGTAACGTTCTGCCTCGTAGCGCAGCGAGAAACCGTCCTGCGCCAGGAAGACCGGGTCTCCATCGAGATCGCGGGCGATGTCGCCGCGGCGTGCGGTCACGAACTTTTCGAGGTCGGCGGATTGATCGGCCGAGATCCAGCGGCAGACGGAGAAGCGCGACATTTCGAAGGAAACCGGCAGGCCGTATTCGGCCATCAGCCGCTCCTTCAGCACGTCGAGCTGCAGAGCGCCGACGACGCCGACGATGGCGGGCGAGCCATCTTCGGGCGAGAACAGCTGCACGACGCCTTCTTCGGCCATCTGCTGCAGGGCTTCCTTGAGCTTCTTTGCCTTCATGGCATCCTCAAGGCGCACGCGGCGCAGGATTTCCGGAGAGAAGTTCGGTACGCCCTGGAAGACCAGCGATTCGCCTTCCGTCAACGTATCGCCGATGCGCAGCGTGCCGTGGTTCGGAATGCCGACGACATCGCCGGCATAGGCGGTATCGGCGAGCTGGCGCTGCGAGGCGAAGAAGAATTGCGGCGCGGTGAGACCGAGCTGCTTGCCGGTGCGCGACAACCGCGCCTTCATGCCGCGCTCCAGCTTGCCGGAGCAGATGCGCGCAAAAGCGATGCGGTCGCGGTGGTTCGGGTCCATGTTGGCCTGGATCTTGAAGACAAAGGCCGTCATCTTGTCGTCGGTCGCGTGCACCGTCCTGATGTCGGCGACCTGATCGCGCGGCGGCGGCGCGAATGCACCGAGCGCATTGATGAGATCGCGAACGCCGAAATTGCGCAGCGCCGAGCCGAAGAAGACCGGCGTCATATGACCTTCCAGGAAGGAGTCCCGGTCGAAGGGGCGGCAGGCTTCGATCGCCAGTTCCGTTTCGTCGATAAAGGCTTGGCGCTCGTTTTCCGGCAACCGGTCGGCGACCGCCTGCGGGCCGTTCACCTTCGTCGCCTCGACCTCGGTATCGGAACCGCGAACCGTATTGTCAGCCAGATGATAAGAGCCGCAGAACGTCTTGGAGCGACCGATCGGCCAGGTGACCGGCGCCGTATCGAGCGCCAGCTTCTCTTCGACCTCATCGAGGATTTCGAAAGGATCGCGACTTTCGCGGTCCATCTTGTTGATGAAGGTGATGATCGGGATGTCGCGCATGCGGCAGACTTCGAACAGTTTCAGCGTCCGCGGCTCAATACCCTTGGCGGCGTCGATGACCATGACGGCGGCATCGACGGCCGTCAGCGTGCGATAGGTATCGTCGGCGAAGTCTTCGTGGCCGGGTGTGTCGAGGATGTTGAAGACGTTGCCTTCATACTCGAAGGTCATGACGGAGGTGACGACCGAGATGCCGCGCTCGCGCTCGATCTTCATCCAGTCGGAGCGCGTCTGCATGCGATCCTTCTTCGCCTTGACCTCACCGGCGAGCTGGATGGCGCCGCCGAACAGCAGCAGCTTTTCGGTGAGCGTCGTCTTGCCCGCGTCCGGGTGAGCGATAATAGCAAATGTGCGGCGGCGGGAGACCGCCTCGGCGAGACTTTCGGCCATGCTTGTGAATCCTGTGAATTGGCGCCGTATCTAGCGACTCAAAGTCCTAAATGCAATTGACCTCCGGCTTTCGAGCGCAAACTATTGCCGCATGACCATTCACACCGATATTACTCCGACCCTGAACCTCATCCGCCTGCCGCATGGCGAGGGCCTGGAACTGCCGGCCTACGAAACCAAGGGCGCGGCCGGTATGGACCTGCGCGCCGCCATCGACGACGGTGCGACGCTGACGATCGCGCCGTGGAATCGGGTTCTCGTTCCAACGGGCTTTATTTTCGAAGTTCCCGAAGGTTTCGAGGCGCAGATCCGCCCCCGTTCCGGGCTTGCCTTCAAGCATGGGATTACCTGCCTGAACTCTCCCGGTACCATCGATAGCGACTATCGCGGCGAAGTGAAGGTGCTGCTGGCCAACCTCAGCGAGGATCCGTTCGAGATCACCCGCGGCATGCGCATCGCGCAGATGGTCATAGCGCCAGTCATGCAAGTGCGTATCGCCGAGATTGCGGAGATCAGCGAAACCACGCGCGGCGCAGGCGGTTTCGGCTCGACCGGCGTTTGACGCAAGAATTTAGCGGGAAAGCGGCGGCAGCCGGCGCTTGACCGGTGTCGCCTTGATCATCGAGGTGTTGGTTTCCGCGCGCTCGGTGATCTTGTCCAGTATGCCATCGAGTTCGCCCATGGAGCGCACCACAAGCCTTCCGATAAAGCAATCGTCGCCGGTGACCTTGTCGCATTCGATGAATTCCGGCGTCTCCTGGATGATCCGTTCGACGACATGGAGCTGACCGGGCAAAGGCCGGACGCGGACGATCGCCTGTAGCGGATAGCCGATCGCCTCCGGCGCGATATCGACGGTGAAGGCCGAGATGATGCCCCGCTCCTCCAGCCGCCGCAGCCGCTCCGCCGCGCTCGGCGACGACAGGCCGGCTACTTCCGCCAGCTCTTTCAAGGATATCCGGGCATTGCGCGCCAATGCCTCGAGCATTCGCTGATCGATCTCGTCGAGATTGAGGGAAGCGTTAGGGACGCTCATGATATAGCCTTACTTAATTAGGTGATGAGATTTCCTTGCCTAAATAAATCTATATTATCCATGCTCCCGTCGCAATATGATTGGCTCCGATAGATGGGAGCCAAGGTGATGAACGAGATAAAACGCGGCACAGTGGAAATGACGGCAGCCATGCTGATTTCAGGGACGATCGGCTGGTTCGTGCTGATGTCCGGACAGGCGGTGAGCGGGGTCGTCTTCTGGCGCTGTTTCTTCGGCGCGCTGACACTGCTCGTCATCTGCGCTGCCATGGGCCTGCTCCGCCCCGGCATCGTCAATCTCAAGACATTTTCCATCGCCGTCGGTGGCGGGATTGCCATCGTCCTCAACTGGCTGCTGCTGTTCGCCGCCTATTCACACGCCTCCATTTCCATTGCCACGACCGTCTACAATACGCAGCCCTTCATGCTGCTGGGGCTCGGCGCGCTGTTCCTCGGCGAGCGGATCACCTTCACCAAGCTCTTCTGGCTGGCTCTCGCCTTTGCCGGCATGGCTGTGATCGTCGAAGGCAAGCCGAGCGAGGGAGCCGGCACCGGTAGTTATACGATCGGCATCCTGCTTTCGCTGGGCGCGGCCTTCTTCTATGCGCTGACAGCCATCGCCGCCAAATGGTTGAAGGGCACGCCGCCGCACCTGATCGCTCTCATCCAGGTTTCGACCGGCATCCTGATGCTGGCGCCCTTCACCAATTTCTCGGCCGCACCCCAGGATGTCGGCGGCTGGTCGATCCTCGTCACCATGGGCGTCGTCCATACCGGGTTGATGTATGTGCTGCTTTACGGCGCCATCCAGAAGCTGCCGACGCATCTGACCGGCGCGTTATCCTTCATCTATCCGATCGCCGCCATCGTGGTCGATCGCTTCGCCTTCGGCCACGTGCTCGGCGCAGCCCAGGTCATCGGCGCGATCATCATCCTCGCGGCTGCCGCCGGCATGAATCTGGGATGGACGATCCCCCTGCCCTGGAATAGAAATCACCATCTTTCCAAAGGCGCCGCCGAATGATCACCTGCTCATGTGGCCGGTGTTCCAGGTTTACTTAGCCGGCTGCGGGCAATTCTGCGGTTGGCCATCGAGCCCCTCAGCCATCTTCTCGAAGGTCGCGCCTGATCCAGCCTTGCCGCCGATGCGCAGCACATAGAGGCTGTCGAAATCCTTGCCATGCCATTTCGGCACCGCTTTTTCATCGCCACCATTCTCGCTCATCAGCTGGCGGGCGAGATCGACGATCTGCTTATGCTCCCAGGCGACGAAGATGAGCTTGCCGGCATAGACTGGCTTCTTCAGCTCGGCTTTCAGATCATCGATGTCCTCATAGCCGAAGCTGGTATCAACAGGCAGCCCGAACGCAACGGCAGTCGGCTCGATGGTGGCGAGCGGACGGATATAGTCGTAGGAGATGCCTGAATCCGCCTTCCGCTTCGACGGATCCGGCGCAAAGATCGCGGCAGGCTTGCCGAAGAGCTTGCTGAGCACCGGCGGCAGGGCAAGCGACCGGTTAAGACCTTGGCAGCTCAGCTGGCCGAGACCTGCTTCCGGCTTTTCGCCATGGCGCATGAAGACGATCGTCTGCGTTCCCTTCTCTGCCGCCAAAGCGAGCGGCGCCAGGCTTGCGAGCGAGGCGAGCGTCAAAAGACCGGTGATGACGGCTCGCATCAGCGCTGCGCCTCGAAAGCCATTCGTACGGCGAGCCCGGCCAGCACCGTGCCCATCAGCCAGCGCTGCACCAGCATGAAGGACGGGCGGCTTGAGAAGAACAGCGCGACGGAGCCGGCCGTCAGCGCAAAGATGGAATTGAGCGTGAGGCTGACAGCAATATGGGTAAAGCCGAAAATGACGGATTGGCTGAAGACGCTGCCGTTAGCGGGATCAATGAACTGCGGCAGCAGCGAAAGATAGAGGACCGCGACCTTCGGGTTCAGCAGACTGGTCACCAGACCCATAGCGAAGAGTTTGCGCGGCCCATCTTTTGGGAGATCGCGGACCTGAAAGGCGGACCGACCCCCGGCTTCAAGGCATTCCAGGCGAGCCAAGCGAGATAGGCCGCACCGACGAGACGCAGCGCGTCATACGCAAAGGGCACGGCGAACAGGAAGGCCGTGATGCCGAGCGCAGCCGAAAGCATATAGAAGACGAAGCCGAGCGCCACGCCGCCAAGCGAAATCAGTCCCGCCGCCGGCCCCTGCGAGATCGATCGCGACACCAGATAAATCATGTTCGGCCCTGGCGTCACCACCATTCCGACGGCGATCAGGGCAAAGGTGATGATACTGGTCAGATGCGGCATGGAGGCTCCGGCGGAGAGAGGGCTTCAGAAGGAGATGTCGGTGGATGCGACCAGCTTGATTTCATGCGGCCCGGCATCGAAGCCGTCAAGCAGCATATTGTGGTGGGTGACAATCTCTTCGAAGCTCAGTTTGCCCATATCCGCCGTCATGTGACCGTCCGATATCAGTGAGACGTCGAAGCCGAGCGAAACGGCGCGCCGCACGGTCGTATCGACGCAGAATTGGGTCATGCAGCCGCCGACGATGAGATGGGTGACGCCACGGCCCTTGAGCCGCACCTCCAGATCCGTCTCGAAGAAGGAATCGCAGCTCGTCTTGTGCACCACGACATCGCCGGCTTCAGGGGCGATTTCCCGGCGCAATTGCCAGCCTTCGCCGCGTTTCGCCAGGCGATGCCCTGGGGTGCCGTCATGCTGGACGATGAAGGCGGGAATGCCGGCGGCGCGGGCGCTGTGCTTCAGCGCCGCGAGCTTGGCGATAACAGCCTCCAGCGCAGCATCGATATCAGGCTGACGCTCCGGCGTGCCGAGGCCGGTCAGGATGGA
Organism: Martinezella tropici; assembly: GCF_003287875.1. Classification (GTDB taxonomy): domain Bacteria; phylum Pseudomonadota; class Alphaproteobacteria; order Rhizobiales; family Rhizobiaceae; genus Rhizobium; species Rhizobium tropici_C. The sequence goes on along the minus strand of NZ_QMKK01000046.1, from coordinate 118,675 downwards.
ATTCTGAAGATCGATCAGGAGCAATGCGGAAGACATGATATCCTTGGGCAGAGCGGTTTCGACGCGTCGTCAACGCCTTGGTAATATGTTCGCAGCATCAGCGCAATCGCTTGAAAACGCAAAGGTGGTGCGATAGAGCAGGCACCATCTGAGGAGGAAATGGCCATGACGCTCGCATCCCTGCTCGCCTATTGCGGCGCGCTCTTCGTCGCGGCGGCCATTCCCGGCCCGGGCATCACGGCAATCGTGGCGCGCGCCCTCGGCTCCGGCTTTCGCGAGACCTTCTTCATGGGCCTCGGCCTTGTGCTCGGCGACACCATCTACCTGACGGCGGTCGTTCTCGGGCTTGCCTTTGTCGCGCAGACTTTCACCGAGGTCTTCATCCTCATCAAGATCGCCGGTGCGCTTTATCTCGGCTATATCGCCTGGAAGCTCTGGACAGCGGGCCTGCTTGCAACCGACGTTGCCGCGAAGAAATCGAACAGCGCCGGCATGTCCTTCCTCTCCGGCCTGCTTGTCACGCTCGGCAACCCCAAGACCATGCTTTTCTATGTCGCGCTGGTGCCGACCCTGATCGATATCGGCAGCATCGGGCTGCGCGAATATGCGACGCTGGTGGCGGCGACCTTCGTCGTCCTTCTGATCGTTCTCGTGCCCTATATGCTGCTGGCGTCGCGGGCGCGCACCTTCCTCAAGAAGCCGAGGGCGCTGCAGATCCTGAACCGGGTCGCGGCCAGCATCCTCGCCGCTACGGCCGCCTTCATCGCGGCACGTGCCGCGTGAAATAAACATCCCCGGAGAAAGGTTCCCGGAGATTCTTTTCTCACGGCCGATGCGGCACAAAGGGCGCGCACTCTGGTGTCCGCAGGCGTTTGATCCTATTGTCACCGCATAATTCAAACGTAGGGAGAGCTACCCATGTCCGACACCCGCAAACCCGGTCGAGGCCGCGTCTATACCTCAATCACCGAGACCATTGGTGACACGCCGATCGTCCGCCTCGACAAGCTGGCGAAGGAGAAGGGCGTCAAGGCCAACCTCCTGGCAAAGCTCGAGTTCTTCAATCCGATCGCGTCCGTGAAGGACCGCATCGGTGTCGCCATGATCGAGAGCCTGGAATCGCAGGGCAAGATTGCTCCCGGCAGGACCGTGCTGATCGAGCCGACCTCGGGCAATACCGGCATCGCGCTCGCCTTCGCCGCCGCCGCCAAGGGTTATCGCCTTATCCTCACCATGCCGGAAACCATGTCGATCGAGCGCCGCAAGATGCTGGCGCTGCTCGGCGCCGAACTGGTGCTGACCGAGGGACCGAAGGGCATGAAGGGTGCGATCGCCAAGGCGGAGGAGCTGGCCTCGAGCCTGCCGGATGCGATCATTCCGCAGCAGTTCGAAAATCCCGCCAATCCGGAAATCCATCGCAAGACGACAGCCGAGGAAATCTGGAACGATACCGAAGGCAAGGTCGATATCTTCGTTGCCGGCATCGGCACTGGCGGCACGATCACCGGCGTCGGCCAAGTTCTGAAAGCCCGCAAGCCCGACATCAAGGTCATCGCTGTCGAGCCGACGGATTCGCCTGTTCTCTCCGGCGGCAATCCCGGCCCGCACAAGATCCAGGGCATCGGCGCCGGCTTCGCGCCGAAGATCCTCGACACTCATGTCTATGACGAGGTGGTCACCGTCAGCAATGACGAGGCGTTCCAGCAGGCGCGGCTCGTCGCCAAGCTCGAAGGCGTGCCAGTCGGTATTTCTTCGGGTGCAGCATTGACGGCCGCGATCAAGATCGGCCAGCGTCCCGAAAACGAAGGCAAGACCATCGTGGTCATCATCCCGTCCTTCGCCGAGCGTTATCTCTCGACGGCGCTGTTCGAAGGACTTGGCGGCTGAGTTAACGGCAGTAATTGATTGAGAAAGGGGTGTTGCGGCGCCCCTTTTTATTTGAGCAGGCTGGAGGCGATCGGGTGCTGCAGAGTCTCGAATTGTCAGGCATGCGCGGTCAGTCGCTCGCCGGCAATCCGGTAAGAGATGGCTTCGGCAAGATGGATGCGTCCGACGGTCGGCTTGTCATCGAGATCGGCAAGGGTACGCGCCACCTTGAGAATGCGATGATAGCCACGGGCGGAGAATTTCATCTTCTCGGCCGCGTCGCGCAGCAATTGCAGCCCCGCGGCGTCCGGCTCGGCGATGGTTTCGATCATCGCGGTCGAGCAGCGGGCGTTGGTGGCGACGTCCTTCATGCCGGCTCGTTCGAAGCGTTCCCGCTGCCGTTCGCGGGCGCGTGCAACGCGGAGCGCGACATCAGCACTGCTTTCCGAGGCTGTCGGCCGGATGAGGTCGGCGGCGGAGACCGCCGGCACGTCGATGCGGATATCGATACGATCGAGCAAGGGGCCGGAAATGCGGCCTTGATAATCGGAAGCGCAACGCGGCCCACGGGCGCAGGTATGCCCCGGCTCGCCGGCCATGCCGCAACGACACGGGTTCATCGCCGCCACCAGCTGAATGCCGGCCGGATAGGAGACACGGTGGTTTGCTCTGGCGATGACGCATTCGCCGGTTTCCAGCGGCTGGCGCAGCGCATCGAGCGCCTGCGGCGAAAACTCCGGTAGTTCGTCAAGGAACAGAATGCCGTGATGGGCGAGCGACACTTCGCCTGGCCGAGCGCGAAAGCCGCCACCGACGAGCGCCGCCATAGTGGCGGAATGATGCGGCGCGCGATAAGGCCGCCGGTCCGAGAGCTTGCCGCCGGAAAGCTGACCGGCGATCGAATGGATCATCGACACTTCCAGCAGTTCATTCGTCGACAAGGGCGGCAGGATCGACGGCAGGCGCGAGGCGAGCATCGACTTGCCGGAGCCGGGAGGCCCGACGAAAAGCAGATTATGGCCGCCGGCCGCCACTTCCAGGGCGCGCTTGGCGCTTTCCTGCCCCTTGATATCGGCGAGGTCGGGCAGGTTGGCGGCATTGGCGCGGACTGACGGTTCCGGCCGTGACAGGACCTGTGTGCCACGGAAATGATTGGCGAGCGCGATCAAACTACGCGGCGCCAGAATATCGATCTCCTTGCCGGCCCAGGCGGCTTCGGGGCCGCTTTCGGCCGGGCAGATCAGCCCTCTGCCCATGGCATTGGCGGCGATCGCGGCGGGAAGCGCGCCGGCAACGGGCGCAATCGTGCCATCCAGATTGAGTTCGCCGATAACGGTGTAGGACGACAGGGCATCAGCGGGGATCGCGCCGAGCGCCGCCATCAGCCCAAGCGCGATGGCAAGATCGAAGTGGCTGCCCTCCTTGGGCAGGTCCGCCGGCGCGAGATTGACCGTGACTTTCTTCGGCGGCAGGGCAAGGCCGGAGGCGTGCAGCGCCGCCTGAACCCGCTCCCGGCTCTCGGCCACCGCCTTGTCCGGAAGGCCGACGATGTGCATCAGCACCTTGCCCGGCGCGATCATCACCTGCACTTCGACGGGTACGCCTTCGATCCCCTGAAACGCCACCGTACTGACGCGCGCTACCATGCCCTATCCCCTGTCGCCGAACCCGTTTGCCGTTACGTGCCCCGATCAGCAAACTTCGGGTTGCAATCTGGCACAAGACAAGGAATGAAACAAGAACAATAAACGAACAAAAATTTCACGCCGCATGTCGAAATTATCGACATGCGGGGGTAAATAGATCATTCAGCTGAAAGCGTGGCGGGAACTGCCGGTCAGGATCGCTTGGCTTCGATCGCATCCCAGAGCAGGCTGGCGATATCGGCGCCACCGAAGCGCTTGACTTCGCGGAGGCCGGTCGGCGACGTCACGTTGATCTCGGTCATATAGTCGCCGATGACGTCGATGCCGACGAGCAGGAAACCGCGCTCCTTCAGGGCCGGTCCGATGCGCTTGCAGATTTCCTTCTCGCGCGCTGTCAGCTCGGTCGCTTCGGCGCGACCGCCGACATGCATGTTGGAGCGGGCGTCGTGCTCGGCCGGCACGCGGTTGATCGCGCCGACGGCCTCGCCATCGACGAGGATGATGCGCTTGTCGCCCTTGCGCACGTCGGGCAGATATTGCTGGGCAATGAAGGGCTCGCGGAAGAGCTGGCCGAACATTTCCAGCAGGGACGAGAGATTGCGGTCGTCGCGGGTCGAGTGGAACACACCGGCGCCGCCATTGCCGTAGAGCGGCTTCAGGATGATATCGCCCATTTCATCGCGGAAACGGCGGATTTCAGCCGGATCGCGGGTGATCAGCGTCTTCGGCATGAGATCGGCGAATTCGGTGACGAAGATCTTTTCCGGCGAATTGCGCACCCATGCCGGATCGTTGACGACGAGCGTCTTCGGATGGATGCGCTCGAGCAGATGTGTCGAGGTGATATAGGCCATGTCGAAGGGCGGGTCCTGGCGCAGCAGCACCACGTCCATCGTCGAGAGATCGACGCGCTCGGGTTCGCCGAGTTCGAAGTGATCGCCCTTGACGTCGCGCAGGATCATCGGCTCGACGGAGGCATAGATCCTGCCGTCGCGCATGCTCAGCCGCTCTGGCGTGTAATGGAAGAGCTTGTAGCCACGGTTCTGCGCCTCGAGGCTCATGGCGAAGGTGGAGTCACCCGCAATGTTGATGCTTTTCACATGGTCCATCTGGACCGCAACATTCTTGATACCAGCCATAGTCAGCCCTCGCTCGAATTTGCGCACAGATGTAGGTCGGCCCGCATCCAAACGCAACGGCTATTCAAGGGCTTCCGCCGGAGGTTTGCTCGACCAGGCTTGCCGCACTCAGGCGGCAAGACCCTGTGCGCCGCCCTGGCGGACGAAGTTGCGCAGGCGGTAAGCCATGGTCAGAGGCTTCGGGAACGGCTTGCGCAGAAAGGCGACCTTGCGCAGGTAGCGATCGATGCGCCATGTCGCCCAGGTGCCGCCGGCGAAATAGGCGACATCGCCGGCGCTGAGCGTCCGCTCGACGCCGTCTTCCGTAGTGATATGCACCTCACCCTCAAGGATCATCACCGTTTCGTCCCAGCCGAAATACCAGCGGAACTCGCCAGCGGTGCAATCCCACAGCGCCGTCATCGCGGCATCGTCCTGCCCGCGCGAATGCTCGGCGATGCGGGCGACCGGATTACCCGACAAAACCCAGGAGGGTTCGATCGGCGACGGCTTCATTTCCATTTCGTTGCTGGCGCCAGCTACGAAGCTTTTCGACCGCGGCAGCGCGACTACGGCCGGGGCGGCACGCGCGGCAAAAGCCGCCATGCTCGCCAACATCAGTTTCAAGACCATGCAATCCCCCAATTCCATGCGCGTCTGCGACCTCATCGCATGGAAGCGGTAACGGCGCGGTTCATGAAACCCGGAGCATTTTAACGATTGCAGCGATCAGGCGGAAAAACCTTCGATCGTGCAGACGACCATATCGTGGTCGGAGAGCGGCTTGCCTTCTCCGTTAAGGGAGGAAACAAGATGGCTTTCGCCGATCTTCAAGCCGCGGGTGATGAACCAGTCTAGCTTCATGGTGCGATCGGGAAAGCGGGTGATCAGGCTCGGTCGCGTGCTGGTCTGATCGAGCGGGCCGCCATGGCACTCGAAACCACGGCCCTCGGCCATAGCGAACAGCGTATCGGTAGAGAAATCGCCGCCGGTATGGTTGCCGGTGTTGAGATCGCCGCCGATCAGGATTGGCAGGCCGGGAGCGAAAGCCTCGACCTCGTCGATCAACCCTGCCATCTGCTTTTCGCGATAGGCAGCGGTCGCAACACTTTCGAGATGAACGGAAACCGCCACCATCGGACCCGCCTCGGTCTCGGCGATGGCGCCGACGGCACAGCGATCGCCGATGCGCGGCTGCTCGTTGCTGTCGTTGAACCAGACGGCCTCGCCCGGCAGGCGGAACAAGAAAGCATCCTTCAGGGCGACCGAGGCCATCAAGGCATTGCCGTGAAAGCCCTTCTCGTTGAAATCATCGCGGCAGTAGGAACGTTCGATCTCCGAACCGAGGCTCAACTCCAGAAACTCGACGCCATAAGCATGGCTCATGCCGAGTTCGCCGGCGATGATCGCCGTCGGGTCGCGCTGTTCTGTGCGGGCCATGCCCAGATCCATTTCCGACAGCAGCACCAGCGGTGCGCCGGTTTCCCGCAGCTTGGCCGCACTTTCCTCTGGAAACAGGCAACGCTCGAGGTTCCAGGCAGCGACGGTAAAGGGGAAGGACAGAGCCTCGATCCTGGCGTCCGCTCCGCCGATGCGTACCGCATTCAGGCAGGCGAGCGATGCAAGCTTCTCGGCATGAATGGCCGCGGTTTTTTCAAGCGAAACGAAGCCCCTGCGCTCCTCCTGCGAGGGAACGGTAAAGGCGGAAACGATGTTGCGGATCATGATAAGGCCTGTCGAAACGAGATGATGCGCGCCGGCGGGAAAATCGCGAGCGTTGATCGCTCGGCAATAGGCTGATTTTATGACGGTCCTGTAACGCCGCGCTCAGAACGCATCCGGAAAATGCTGCGGCCAGCGGCCGGGCAGCATGGCGACGATGTCATAGCGCTGCGATAGGCGGGCAAAATCCGGCTGTCGGGCGAGCCATAGGTCGCTCGCGGCACGGATGCGGTTTTGCGAGGAGAAGGAAACCGCGTCGATCGCCTCCTGTGCGCCGCGCCGCGACTTGACCTCGACGAAGATGGCGAGATCACCCTTGCGGGCGACGATATCGATTTCGCCGAGCTTGGTGCGGTGGCGGATGGCGACGATGCGATAGCCCTTGAGCATCAGGAAGGCGGCGGCGAGATATTCGGCCATATGGCCGCGACGCCAGGCCTTCTGCCGTTTGAGCTTTTCGCCAACCTCAAACCTAGGCTCAGGCATGACGCTCCTTCATATCCAGCAGGCGCTGATAAAGCTCCTTTCGCGGCAGGCCGGTCAGACGCGCGGCTTCGGTTGCCGCCTTGGCGGTCGGCATCGTCCCTGAGAGATCGGCGAGAATGGCATCGACATCGGCCTCCGCCGCAACGCTCTCCGCCGGCGGGCCGACGAGCCAGACGATCTCGCCCTTCACATTGTCGACGGCGTCATAGAACGACGCGAGTTCGGACAACGTGCCGCGGCGGAATTCCTCGAAGGTCTTCGTCAGCTCGCGGCAGACGGCGCCCGCGCGCTCACCGCCAAGCACATCGGCGGCGGCGGCAAGGGTGGCGGCAATGCGATGCGGCGATTCAAAGAAGATGAGGGTCGCGGGGACGGTTGCCAGCTCGGCCAGGCGGTCGCGGCGGCCCTTGTCCTTGGCGGGCAGGAAACCGGCGAAGAAGAAGGCATCGTTCGGCAGGCCGGAACCGACAAGGGCCGCCAGCGGCGCGGAGGCGCCTGGAATGGGCACAACCTTATAACCCGCCTCGATCGCCTGCACGGCCAGCCGATAGCCGGGATCGGAGACGAGCGGCGTACCGGCATCGGAGACGAGCGCCACCGAGCGGCCGGCCTCCAAAGCCTGCAGCAGCCGCGGGCCGGCCTCGTCGGCATTGTGCTCGTGATAGGCGTAGGGCTTGTTCTGGATGCCGTAGCGATCAAGCAGGACGCGCGTCACACGCGTATCCTCGCAGGCGAGCACGTCGGCACCGGCCAGCGTCTCCAGCGCCCGCAGGGTAATGTCGCCAAGATTGCCAATTGGCGTCGCGACCAGATAGAGTGCCGGTTCGAGGGGGCGGGCCGGGATCTGATTGTTATGCAGGCGGAAACTGCGTGTCCCGCCGCCTGATTGCTCTTCGTTCATGCCGGTCCTGAATTCACTTGGGATAAGCAGCCTTTATGGGCGAGGCGCGCACGGACGGCAAGAGCGGTGCAATTCCTGTGGAGCATTGCCGACGAAATGGCGAATTGACGCCTGGCAATTGATCCATGCCTCTTGCATTCGGATGGAGAAGTCTGCCAAGTTGCCTGTCCAATCTTTCGGGCCTTGTCCGAAAACATGTCGCTCGGGCGCCTCGGGCCGCCCGGCTAGTCACGGTCGAAAGCGGTAGCATCCATGCGTATTACAATAGAGCGGTCGAACCTCCTGAAGTCGCTGAACCACGTGCATCGCGTGGTCGAGCGTCGCAACACGATCCCGATCCTGTCCAACGTGCTGCTCAAGGCCGATGGCACGAACCTCGACATGAAGGCGACCGACCTCGACCTCGAAATCACCGAGGCGACGCCCGCCAATGTCGAACAGGCCGGCGCCACCACGGTTCCTGCGCATCTGCTCTACGATATCGTGCGCAAGCTTCCCGACGGCTCGGAAGTGCTTCTCGCCACCAACACCGACGGCAGCTCGATGACGGTCGCCTCCGGCCGTTCGAAGTTTTCGCTGCAATGCCTGCCGGAATCGGACTTTCCGGATCTCACCGCCGGCAGCTTCAGCCATTCGTTCAAGCTGAAGGCTTCGGATCTGAAGATGCTGATCGACCGGACGCAGTTTGCGATCTCCACCGAAGAGACTCGTTACTACCTGAACGGCATTTTCTTCCACACGATTGAGAGCGGCGGCGACCTGAAGCTCAGGGCTGTTGCCACGGACGGCCATCGCCTGGCTCGCGCCGATGTCAGCGCCCCTTCGGGCTCCGAAGGCATGCCCGGCATCATCATCCCGCGCAAGACAGTCGGCGAGCTGCAGAAGCTCGTGGACACGCCGGATGCGATCGTCACCGTCGAAGTCTCCGACGCCAAGATCCGCCTGACGATCGGCTCCATCGTCATGACCTCGAAACTGATCGACGGCACCTTCCCCGATTACCAGCGCGTCATCCCGGCCAACAACGACAAGGAAATGCGGGTCGATTGCCAGACCTTCGCCCAGGCCGTCGACCGCGTCTCGACCATTTCGTCCGAGCGTGGCCGCGCCGTGAAGCTGGCGCTATCCGACGGCCAGCTGCTGCTGACCGTCAACAACCCGGATTCGGGCAGTGCGACGGAAGAAGTCGCCGTCGGCTACGAGATGGATCCGATGGAAATCGGCTTCAACGCCAAATACCTGCTCGACATTACCGCGCAGCTTTCCGGCGACGCGGCCGTGTTCCTGCTGGCCGATGCCGGATCGCCGACGCTCATCCGCGACACGGCCGGCGACGACGCGCTTTATGTGCTGATGCCGATGCGCGTGTAGAGCATGATGCCGAAAAGTGTCAGGGGATTTCGGACGACATCATGCTCCACTTTTTTGATTCAAGAGCCGGATGATTTCAGGTCGAACAGACCTGAAATCATCCGGCTCTGCGAAACCAAAGCGCCCTTTCATGCGTTTATGCAACGCAAGGGCGCTTTTATTTGATCCTTTGTGAATTGCGACATTTTCTCTTGTTTTTACGTCATCGCATTGCAAGATCCTAGAGAAGCGGTATGTAAGTCGCGATCGTAACATCTGGTGGGGGAGAGCATGGCGCTGCGTCTCAAGGAACGGTTGGGCAAGAAGTTCGACGAGGAGATCCGTTTCTTCAAGGGCATGATGCAAGGGCCGAAGACCGTGGGATCGATCGTTCCCACCTCATCGATCACGGCGCGCAAGATGGCTGGCGTCATCAACACGCAATCGGGCCTGCCCGTGCTGGAACTCGGGCCGGGAACTGGCGCCATCACCAAGGCGATCCTGGCACGTGGCGTCGAGCCGCAAAACCTCGTCGCCATCGAATATTCGACCGATTTCTACAACCACCTCGTAAAACTTTATCCCGGCGTGCATTTCATCAATGGCGACGCCTTTGATCTCGATACGACGCTTGGCGTGCTGCGCGGCCAGACCTTCGATTCCGTCGTCTCAGGCATTCCTCTGCTCAATTTTCCCATGAAGGCGCGTGTCGCGCTTTTGGAAAACCTGCTGGACCGCATTCCGCCCGGCCGGCCGGTGGTGCAGATTTCCTACGGGCCGGTTTCGCCTATTATCGCCAAGCCGGACCGCTATCATATCCGCCACTATGATTTCATCGTCCGCAATATTCCGCCGGCCCAGCTCTGGGTCTATAGCCGCGGCTGAGGCAATCGCTGAGAAATCCATGTACGCTCTCTATATCACGCACCCGCAGGTGCGGATCGACCCGAATGTGCCGGTGCCGCAATGGGGCTTGTCCGACACTGGCGCCGAGCGTGCGCGGCTGGCGGCGAGCCGGCCTTGGGCCAGCAAGCTGAGCCTGATCGTCTCCAGCGGCGAACGCAAGGCGATCGAAACGGCCGAAGCTTTGGCGGCGGCAAGCGGTGCGCCGATCGAGATCATCGAGGCCATGCATGAAAACGATCGCAGTGCCACAGGTTTTCTGGCGCCGCCGGAGTTCGAGAAAGCAGCGGACTGGTTCTTCGCCCACCCGCATGAAAGCTTCAAGGGCTGGGAGCGCGCCATCGACGCGCAGGCGAGAATCGTCTCCAATGTCGAGACCGTTCTTGCGCGCCACGATCCGAACGTGCCGATCGCCTTCGTCGGCCATGGCGGCGTCGGCACGCTGCTGAAATGTCATCTGGAGGGAAAGCCGATCGCGCGCCAGGGTGATCAGCCGCCGGGTGGCGGCAATCTTTTCTGTTTCGATCTTGCGAAGCGCGCCGTCTCATGCGACTGGACACCCATGGAAGATTGGATGGGATGGGCCTGAGATGACCGCACGCGACCGCTTGATCGTTGGACTGGATGTTCCAAACCTTCAGGAGGCCGAAAAAGTGGTCGGCGCCCTCGGCGACGATATCCTCTATTACAAGATCGGCTATCAGCTCGCCTTTGCCGGCGGCCTGGAATTCGCGCGCGACCTTGCCGCCAGCGGCAAGAAGATCTTCCTCGATATGAAATTGCTCGACATCGACAATACGGTCGCCTCCGGCGTGGAGAATATCGTCAAGATGGGCATGTCGATGCTGACGCTGCACGCGTATCCGAAAGCCATGAAGGCGGCTGTCGAAGCGGCCAAGGGCTCCGACCTCTGCCTGCTCGGCGTCACCGTGCTGACCTCGATGGACGAAGGCGATCTCATCGCCGCAGGATATGAATATGATCCGCATACGCTGGTGCTGCGCCGGGCCGAACAGGCGCATCTCGCCGGCATGGGCGGTATCGTCTGTTCGGCGGAGGAGTCGGCCGCCGTCCGCAAGATCATCGGGCCCGATATGGCGCTGGTGACCCCCGGCATCCGGCCAGCCGGCAGCGACAAGGGCGACCAGAAGCGCGTGATGACGCCGGCCGCTGCTATCAAGGCCGGCTCGAGCCATCTGGTCGTCGCAAGGCCGATCGTCAAGGCGGCCGATCCGAAGGAAGCCGCCCGCGCCATCCTCGCCGAGATGGACGCCGCGCTCTAAACCACGACAACAATCAGGGAGGAAAACATGCCAAAGGGATATTGGATCGCGCGCGTGGATGTCCGCGACCCCGAGCGCTACAAGGATTATGTCGCCGCCGCGAAGCCTGCCTTCGAGAAATACGGCGCGAATTTCCTTGCCCGCGGCGGAGCGTTTACCCCGCTTGAGGGACAGGCACGCGGCCGCAACGTCGTCATCGAATTTCCATCGCTGCAGCATGCCGTCGATTGCTACAATTCGCCGGAATACCAGATCGCCGCCAAAATCCGCCAGCAGGTCGCGGATGCAGAAATGGTCGTCGTCGAAGGGGTTTAAACCCTTTGAAAACGCGACGCTGCAACGCAGCGCGATAGCACTTCACCTCGGCGCCGGGATCGGCTAAGACGAAACCAGATCAGCCCAATCAAAGCCTTTCGAGGAGCCTACCATGACCCTGTCCAACCTCCCGCCGCTCGTGACCGTGTTCGGAGGATCAGGCTTCATCGGGCGGCATGTCGTGCGTGCGCTCGCCAAGCGCGGCTATCGCATTCGCGTTGCCGTGCGCCGTCCCGATCTTGCCGGCTTCCTGCAGCCGTTCGGCAATCTCGGCCAGATTTCGATCGTTCAGGCCAATGTGCGCTACCGCAATTCCATCGACCGCGCGGTCGAAGGCGCTCAGCATGTCGTCAACTGCGTCGGCATCCTTGCCCCAAGCGGCCGCAACACCTTTGACGCCGTGCAGGAATTCGGCGCCAAGGCGATTGCGGAAGCCGCCCGCAATGCCGGTGCCTCGCTGACGCATATTTCGGCACTGGGCGCCGATGCCAACTCTCCTTCGGTCTATGCCCGAACCAAGGCTCGCGCCGAAACCGCGATCCTATCGATCAAGCCGGATGCAATCATCCTGCGCCCTTCGATCGTGTTCGGACCGGAAGACGAATTCTTCAACAAGTTCGCTGACATGTCGCGCACCGCGCCGTTCCTGCCGCTGATCGGCGGCGGCAAGACGAAGTTCCAGCCTGTTTACGTCGGGGACATTGCCGAGACCGTTGCCCGCAGCGTCGACGGCAAGCTGAAGGCCGGCACGACCTATGAGCTCGGCGGCCCGGAAGTGCTGTCCTTCCGCGAATGTCTCGAGACCACGCTTTCCGTCATCAACCGCAAGAAGTCGCTCGTCTCCATTCCCTTCGGCCTGGCTTCGCTGATCGGCTCGGTTGCTTCGCTCGTGCCGCTCATTACGCCGCCGATCACCTCCGATCAGGTCACGCTGCTGAAGAGCGACAACGTCGTTTCCAAGCAGGCGGAAGCGGAAGGACGCACGCTGAAGGGCATCGGCCTGTTGCCGACGCTGCTCATCTCCGTGCTGCCGTCCTATCTCGTCCGCTATCGTCCGCAGGGTCAGTTCACCGGTTCCGGCAAGGCTGCCTGACGATTCGGCAGCTCAACGAATTCAAAACGCCGCCGGCTCCGCCGCGCGGTGTTTTTTTGTCGTTCGAATGCCGCGGCAGAGGGCTTGCGTGCCCCGCAATCCCGCTCTCATTCACAGCTTAGCGTTGCCTAAAAGACGCACTGCGGAAATAGTCGCATTAACGTCAAATTTAACATGAACATTTATTGCTATTGCTCATCTCACTGACTAACACAGCCGCGCGTCTCAGGCTTGGACAATGAACCGGTCCGCGGCGCGCTTCACACTTCTGCGGAAAGGCATTTTTCGATGGGCAAGTCTATCGCGCTTTTGTTTGCGTGCGCGGCATTGGTGATTCTCGCCGGCTCTTTCGTAGCCCGCGGCAGCATCGCCTCGGTAAAGGGCGAATGTGCGCCGACCTACGGCGTCGATCCCTGCACAACGGGCTCTATCGACACGTCCTCCCAGAACTGATCAGGCACGAAAAAGGCCGGTTCTCACCGGCCTTCCTGCTCTTCGGTATCCTGGTATCAGGCGATTCGCCTCAGCCGATCGTATAAAGACCGATCAGGCCGAGTACGCCGATGATGATGCGCCACCATGCGAAAGGCGCGTAGCCGCGACGCGAGACGAAATCGAGCAGCGCGCGCACCACGAACAGCGCCGAAATGAATGCGGTAAAGAAGCCGACGACGATCAGCAGCCCCTGATCCATGCTCAGGTCGTGACGGCTCTTCCAGAGATCGAGCGCAAAGGCGCCCGCCATTGTGGGCATGGCGAGAAAGAAGGAAAATTCGGCGGCGGAGCGCTTGTCGGCGCCGAGCAGGAGCGCGCCGACGATAGTTGAGCCGGAGCGCGAGGTTCCCGGGATCATGGCCAGGCACTGGAAGAAGCCGATCTTGATGGCCATCGGCCAGGAGAATTCATAGGCGCTGGTGTATTTCGGCTTGAACTGGATCTTGTCGATCACAAGCAGGACGATGCCGCCGAGAATCAGCGAGATACAAATGACCTTCGGCGAGTCGAACAGCACGGTCTTGATGAAATCATGCGCCAGGGCGCCGATGACGGCGGCCGGCAGGAAGCCGAACAGGACGGCCAGAACGAAATGGCGGGCCTTGACGCTGACGGGCAGTGCCTTGGCAATCTGAACGAGCCGATTGAAATAGACGAGCAGGATGGCGAGAATCGCACCGAGCTGGATCAAAACGTCGAAAGTGGCGGCTTCCTTGAAGCCGAGAAAATGTCCGAGCAATATCAAATGGCCCGTCGAGGAGACCGGAATGAACTCCGTAAGCCCCTCCACAAGGCCCAAAACCAGCGCGATAATAATTTGTTCAGCCATATCGTGTCCTTTGTCAAACGGCCGGGCGGCCCGATTCGCTTGTGCAAACTAGGCCAAGATCCTATAGCTTCAACCGATGACAAATGACTAGGGCCGCAGAATAGCGACCAAAAGCTCCGTAGCATCAATCAGAAACACCCGAGTATCAATGCCGACGCTGTATCACCACCCGATGTCATCCTCCTCACGGTTCGTTCGTCTGATCCTGACCGAGTACGGCTATCAGACGGAACTGATCGAGGAACAGACCTGGGAAAAGCGACGCGATTTCCTGGCGCTCAATCCCGCCGGCACCCTGCCCGTCTACGTCGATGACAGCATGCGGGCGCTCTGTGGCGCGACCGTGATTTCCGAATATCTCGACGAGACACATGGGGTGTTGAAGCGGGATCGCCGGCTGCTGGCCGAAGATCCGTTCCAGCGGGCCGAAATCCGCCGGTTGACGGAATGGTTCATGCAGAAGATGGAGCAGGACGTCACCCGTCCGCTGACGCGCGAGCGTGTGTTCAAGCTGCAGATGACCGCCGAGCAGGGCGGCGGCGCGCCCGATTCCAAGGTGATGCGCATGGCACGCGGCAATATCCGCCAGCACATGAAATATCTGTCCTGGCTTGCGGGATCGCGGCAGTGGCTTGCCGGCGAGCGGCTGAGCTATGCCGATCTTGCCGCCGCTGCCTCGGTTTCCGTGCTAGACTATCTGGGCGAGATCGACTGGACGGAATCGCCTGTTGCCAAGGAATGGTATCAGCGCCTGAAATCGCGCCCGTCCTTCCGCCCGATCCTGGCAGAGCGCGTGCGCGGTGTCACTCCGGTCTCGCACTACGCCGACCTGGATTTCTAGAGCGTTTTTTCACGCAATTCCGGCCGAAAACCGCTAACGCACTTTATCCTGGAATTGCCATGACGAGGGCTCGATATGCCCGATGATCGCGAAACGGAAAAAGCGAACAAGCGCAGAAGCACGCTGACTGCTTTCCTGCGGGAGGAAGCGCGCGCGCAAGGCTTCGATCTCTGTCGCATCACGAGGCCGGACGCCATTCCGCAAGCGGCTGTCCGGCTCGGCCAGTTTCTCGACAAAGGCCATCACGGCACTATGGGCTGGATGGAGGAGACACGCGACCGGCGCGGCGATCCGCGCGTGCTTTGGAGCGAGACGCGCTCCATCGTCGTGTTTGGTCTCAATTATGGCCCCGATGAGGATCCGCGCGGCATCCTGGAGAAAAAAGAGAAGGCTGCGATCTCCATCTATGCGCGAAACCGCGACTATCACGACATCATCAAGGGTCGGCTGAAAGAGATCGCCACGCGCTTCGCGGCGCGCTCGAAGGAGGACGTCAAGGTCTTTGTCGATACGGCGCCGGTCATGGAGAAGCCGCTCGCAGAGGCTGCCGGCCTCGGCTGGCAGGGCAAGCATACCAATCTCGTCAGCCGCGCCTTCGGTTCCTGGCTGTTCCTCGGCTCGATGTTCACTACGGCCGATCTCGAGCTCGATGAGCCGGAGATAGACCATTGCGGCTCCTGCCGGGCCTGCCTCGACGTGTGTCCAACCGCAGCCTTCCCTGCGCCCTACCAGCTCGATGCGCGCCGCTGCATTTCCTATCTCACCATCGAGCACAAGGGACCGATCGATCCTGAGCTACGACCATTGATCGGCAACCGCATCTATGGCTGCGACGACTGTCTTGCCGCCTGCCCCTGGAACAAGTTCGCAAGCGCCGCTTCGGAAATGAAGCTGGTCGCCCGCGACGATCTGAAGGAACCGTCGATCGCCTTTCTGCTTGATCTGGACGACGCGGCCTTTCGCACATTCTTCAGCGGCTCGCCGGTCAAGCGCATCGGCCGGGACCGGTTCATCCGCAATGTACTGATCGCGGCCGGCAATTCGGGCGAGCGTTCCTTTATCGAGAGATGCCGCCAACTGGCTGGGGATCCCTCACCCGTAGTACGCGGCATGGCGATCTGGGCGCTGTCGCGACTGATGACGGCTGGCGAGTTCCGAGCATTTGCGGCAGAAAGGGACGACGAAGCGAACGAAGAGGTTCGCGCGGAATGGACATTGGCGGGAGTAGTATGATGCATGTGATGATTTTCGGCTGCGGCTATTCGGGAACAGCCATCGCCAAGGCTTTCGCCGGCGCAGGCGTTCACATCACGGGCACGACCCGCTCCGCCGACAAGGCCGAGCTGCTGACGAAAGAAGGCATCGAGGCCTTCGTCTTCGACGGCGAGACGCTCGATCCCGCCTTGACCGAGGCCATGCAAACCGCGACGCATCTGGTGCAGTCGATCGCGCCGGGCAAATCAGGCGATCCGCTGCTGCGGCTGGCGCAGCTCGATCTCAAGGCGCTGATGCCGAAGCTGGAATGGATCTGCTATCTCTCGACCGTCGGCGTCTATGGCGACCACAAGGGCGCCTGGGTCAGCGAACAGACGTCGCTGCATCCGATCGCGGATCGTTCGGTCGAGCGCGTCGAGGCCGAAGACGGCTGGCTGCGCGTCGGCATCAGGCTTGATCTTCCCGTTGCCGTGCTCAGGCTTTCCGGCATTTACGGCCCAGGCCGCAACGCCTTCTGCAACCTGGAAAAGGGCACGGCACGGCGGCTGATCAAGGCGAACCAGGTCTTCAACCGTATCCGCGTCGAGGATATCGGCGCCTGCGCCCGCTTCCTGTCCGAGCACAAGCTAGGCGGCATATATAATGTCACCGACGACGAACCCGCGCCTCCGCAGGATGTAGTCGCCGAGGCTGCCCGCCTCATGGGTGTCGAACCACCGCCGGAGCAGGCTTTCGAGACAGCCGAGCTGACGCCGATGGCACGCTCCTTCTATGGCGAGAACAAGCGGGTCTCGAACAAGAAGCTGCGTTCACTCGGCTTTGCCTTCCGCTATCCGGAATATCGTATGTCGCTTGCCGAGCTCTGGTCGTCTGGACGGTGGCGCGGCTAAAGGCCCTTCTCCGCGCGGAGAAAAATCGCACGAAAATTCCTACTTAGCCGGCTGACCTAGTTCAATTTACTCCGTATTTATGGTTAACGACCTCTAAAATTGCACAAATGAGGCAGCAATTATGGCAAATTCGGAAAATTATTTTTCCGAATTTCGTGATCTCCGACAACGCGCCTCGCGTATGGGAAAATTTATTCCATTTTTAACTGATTTTATTAGGTTTTTTCCACAATCAAGCAAAGCCGTTGATTAGTCACGGTATTTGCCTTGAATCACAAATGTTACAGCCTGTAACATTCCGTGATCGATAGTGGCACTTTTTCGCCATTTTTGGCCTGATTTAAGCCCGCCGCCTACCCAGGGCGCAAGTTCAATAGCTTGAGGGAAAAATCGGTTTGAAGAAACTCGCACGTTCTTTGGCAATCGCCGCAACTATATCCGCCTCCATTATTGTCGTTTCGACACCGGCATCTGCATCTACCGGATGCGGAGGCGCCTCATGGTACGGAGGAAGTTCCAAAACAGCTTCCGGTGAACGTATGAGTTCCAAAAATCTCACCGCAGCCCATCGCTCGCTCGCCTTCGGCACGCGCCTGCGGGTCACCAACAAGCATAACGGCCGCAGCGTTGTCGTTCGCATCAACGACCGCGGACCTTTCATTCGCGGCCGCGTTCTCGATCTCTCCCGCGCCGCCGCACAGAATATCGGCATGGTCGCCTCCGGTACGGCCAAGGTCTGTTACGACGTCGTCGCCTCGAAGTAATCGCTCGATCAAGCCGGATCCGTCAGGCATTTCGGCGCGACGCTTGCTCTCTCCGTCAATCGCGGCTACGACGCGGTTGGGACGTCTCAATAATCCGCCGCCACGTGCATTTTTCGTGCGGATTGATGAGGTGTCGGCTATTTTGATAGGGCGCAACGCTTCCCGGTAAACTCCGCTGAGTTCGGGACGGTGCGCAAGCAGGAGAGTGTGAATGCGTCTGGGCGGCCGATTGCAGGGGGCCATCGAAGTTCTTGCCGATATCGAAGCGCGCAAGCGACCGGTGGCCGACGCCCTGAAGGACTGGGGCCTTGCTCATCGCTTCGCCGGTTCCGGCGACAGGGCCGCGATCGGCAATATCGTCTACGACGCCCTGCGTATGCGGCTTTCCCATGCCTGGCTAATGGGTGACGACAGCCCTTCGGCGCTTGCACATGCCGTACTCTTTCGCCAATGGGGACTGACACCCGAGGCGCTGGCCGCCGAGCTTGAGGGCGATAAATTCGCTCCCGAAGCGCCGAGCGCTGAAAATCTGGCCGCCTTTGCGGCCCGCAAGCTCGAAGACGCGCCGCTTCACATCCAGGGCGATATCCCCGAATGGGTCGAGCCTTCATTCCAGCACGCCTTCGGCGACGGCTGGCTTGCCGAGGCGAAGGCTCTTTCCGAACGCCCCACGCTCGACCTTCGCGCCAACGCCCTGAAAGCAGACCGGGCCAAAGTCGTAAAGGCGCTGGAACGCGCAGGCGCGCAGGCATCGAAGATCGCCCGTTTCGGCATCCGCATTCCCGCTGGCGAAGGCGCATCGCGCCTGCCGAACGTTACCGCCGAGCTCTCCTTCCAGAAGGGTTGGTTCGAGGTGCAGGATGAGGGCTCGCAGATCGTCGCCGATCTCGTCCTGCCGGAGGAAGGCGACCAAGTACTCGACTATTGCGCCGGCGGCGGCGGCAAGACGCTCGCCATGTCGGCGGCAATGCACAATAAGGGCCAGGTCCACGCCTATGATACCGATCGCCGGCGGCTGGCACCGATCATCGAGCGGCTAAAGCGGGCCGGCACCCGCAATGTTCAAGTGCATGACGAACGCAACGGGTTGCTTCCTCTGCGCGGCAAGTTCGACAAGGTTCTCGTCGATGCGCCCTGCACCGGTACCGGCACCTGGCGACGTCGGCCCGACACGAAATGGCGGCTGACGCAGAAGAATCTCGACGAGCGCACCAGCCAGCAGCAGGAAGCTCTCGCCCAGGCCGGCGAATTCGTCCGCCCCGGCGGCTCGCTGCTCTATGTCACCTGCTCGGTCCTGCCCGAGGAGAATGAGGCGCAGGTCAACCGCTTCGCCAGCCTCAATCCGGATTTCGAGGTCGTTGAAGCCCTGAACTCCTGGGAAAAGCTGTTCGGCAAGGAGATGCCGCGGCCCCATTCTTCCGACGGCCGGACTATCACGCTGACGCCCGCCTCCACCGATACGGATGGCTTCTTCTTCTGCCGCCTGCAGCGGAAGGGATGAGGCTCAATCCATCCGCCCGCGATGGACGGCGAGCGGACACCTCTTCTTCTCAACAATCCACTCCGTTTTTAAGGCCGAACCCGCAAGGTTCGGCTTAAAACCATTCTAAACTAGAGCGTTTGACACAAGTTTATTTTTCATACATGACACAAAACGCCAAGTTTTTGACGGTGCCCCCGCCGTCCTCAGGAGAGGAACATGAAATTTAAGATCAATTTTGGCGCCGTGCTTGCGGTGGCCGTTGCCACATCTGCCGCATCCGGCCTGCCCGCCCTCGCTGCTGCCCCTGAACCGGCTGCCGTTCTCAAACATTATGCAGAGCTTGCCCATGCCAAATATCAGGACTCGCTGACGACGGCGAAGGCGCTCGACAAGGCGATCGATGCCCTGCTCGCCAATCCCGGCGACAAGACGCTGAAGGCGGCGCGCGCAGCCTGGATCAAGGCTCGCGTTCCCTATGCGCAGACGGAAGTCTACCGCTTCGGCAACCCGATCGTCGACGACTGGGAAGGCAAGGTGAATTCCTGGCCGCTGGACGAAGGCCTGATCGACTATGTCGACGCCTCCTATGGCACGGAAAGCGACGAGAACGCGCTCTATGTCGCCAATGTCATCGCCAACAAGACGATCAAGATCAACGGCAAGGATGTCGATGCCTCGCATCTGACGCCGGAATTCCTGTCGGGCACACTGCATCAGGCGGGCGGTGTCGAGGCCAATGTCGCGACCGGCTACCACGCCATCGAATTCCTGCTCTGGGGTCAGGACCTGCACGGCACCAAGGCGGGCGCCGGCGAACGCCCGGCAACCGATTACGATCTGAAGAATTGCACGCACGGCAATTGCGACCGCCGCGCCGAATATCTGAAATCTGCCTCGACGCTGCTCGTTGCCGACCTGCAGGACATGACGGACAAGTGGGAGCCGGACGGCGAAGCCACCAAGCATCTCGAAGCGGATCCGAAGGCTGGCCTCACCGCCATCCTGACCGGCATGGGCTCGCTCTCCTACGGCGAACTTGCCGGCGAGCGCATGAAGCTCGGCCTGCTTCTGCACGATCCGGAAGAAGAGCAGGATTGCTTCTCCGACAATACCTATAACGAGCACAATGGCGACGCGATCGGCATCGCCTCCGCCTATACCGGCACCTACACCCGCGCCGACGGCACCAAGATGAAGGGTCCGTCGCTGCACGATCTGGTCAAGGCCAAAGATCCGGCGCTCGACAAGGAAATGGAAGGCAAGCTCGACACGACGCTTGCGGCCATGAAGGCACTGGTGCATCGCGGCGAAACGGTCGAAAAATACGACCAGATGATCGGCGAGGGCAACAAGGAAGGCAACGCGACGGTTCAGAAGGCCATTGACGGCCTGCTCGACCAGACGAAGAGCATCCAGCGCGTCATCGCCGCTCTCGACCTCGGCACGATCAAGCTTGAAGGTTCGGACAGCCTGGACAATCCTAACGCCGTCTTCAAGAAGTAATAGGGACGGTGGCAGCGCGCACCGCGCTGCCACCCCGACACCCATGACAAGCATTCCGGCCAACCGCGCCCTGCTGCCCGCCTTCGCTGCGGGTTTTTTGGTTTTTTCGCTCACGCTGGCCACCGCCGGCATTCTCGACTTTCCGGCGACCCGCACCGATCTTGCACCCGAACAGCTGAAGCGGGTGCGCGACGTCACCCGCGCGACTACGGATTTCTCCAAGGCCGAGCCCTATGAAGCGATGCAGGGCGGTGCGCTGACCTCGATCGATCCCGTCAGCCGCGATATCTTCTCGCAGCCCTCGGCCAATCTCAGCTCGGAGCGCGGACAGGATTTCCATCTCGGCAACGCCCTCTTCCGCAAGCTCTGGGTTTCGGCCCCCTCTTCGACCCAGGCCTCCGATGGACTGGGGCCGCTGTTCAATGCCCGCTCCTGCCAGAGCTGCCACATCCGGGATGGCCGCGGCCATGCGCCGGATGCCGCCGGAACGGCCGCAACCACGATGGTCCTGCGCCTGGCACGGACCGCCGTCACGCCGGAAGAGGAGCAGGCGGTCAGGGACTTCCGCGCGCTGAATTTTCCGGACTCCACCTATGGGGCGCAACTGCAGGATCTCGCCGCGCCCGGACTTGCCGCCGAAGGCAAGGTGACGCTCAGCTATAGCGAGGAGACGGTGACGCTTGCGGGCGGTGAGACAGTGATGTTGCGCAAGCCGACATACGGCATGAGCGATCTTGCCTATGGACCGCTCGACATTACCACGACGATTTCAGCGCGTATCGCGCCGCCGATGATCGGCCTCGGCTTGATCGAGGCCATTGCGGATGCCGATATCCTTGCCAATGCCGACCCTGACGACAGGAAAGGCACCGGCATTCGCGGCCGCCCCGCCATCGTCCGCGATCATCGCACAGGTAAGATCGCGCTCGGCCGATTCGGCTGGAAGGCGCAGAATGCCACCGTGCGCGACCAGGTGGCGGATGCCTTCTCGGCCGATATCGGCATTTCGACGCCAGACCGGCCGGACGCCTATGGCGATTGCACGTCCAGGGAGCCGCGCTGCCTGGTCATGCCGAACGGCATCCAGAAGCGGCTGGGCGATACGGAAGCGCCGGATCCCGTCCTTCCCCTCGTCACCTTCTATTCCGAAAATCTCGCCGTGCCGGCTCGCCGCAAGGCGAGCTTTCCCGATGTGCTGCATGGCAAGGAACTATTCTACAGCGCCGGCTGTGCGGCCTGTCACACGCCGAAATTCGTGACCCGCGACGACCTCAAGGGCAGCGATGGCAAGGACTCCCCGCAGGCCTTCCAACTGATCTGGCCCTATTCCGATTTCCTGCTGCACGACATGGGCGAAGGTCTTTCGGATGGGCAGCAGGTGGGCGTGGCATCCGGTCGCGATTGGCGCACGCCGCCGCTCTGGGGTATAGGCCTGACGCAGACGGTGAGCGGCCGGCAGGCCTACTTGCATGACGGCCGCGCCGGCACGCTGACCGAAGCCATCCTCTGGCACGGAGGAGAGGCGGAAAAAGCCCGCAACGCATTCGCCGGTCTTTCGAAGGACGACCGGCAAGCCCTCGTCAACTTTCTGGAGTCCCTTTGATGCGCCATTGGAAACGCCCGGAGCATTTCCGCTCTGAACGGAGTCACCGAAATGTTCCGTCCCATTGTTTTCACGCAATTCCGGACGCAAAACCGCTGCGCATTTTTGCTGGAATTGCTCTGGCCGCCAGCCTTCTGCTTACCGTTGCAGCCCTGCCTGCCCTTGCCGAAGACGCGACGACCGATGGTGCCGGCCTGAACGAGGCGGCGGTGCCGGCCACTCTGCAGAAGGCGGTGGACGAGGTCATTCGCCCGGGCTACCGCGCCATGCACGACTCCGCATCGAAGCTGACGGCGGCAATGAAGGCGCTTTGCGCCGACCCCACGGACGCGACGCTTTCCGGCGCTAAAGCCGCCTTCGGCGATACGGTGAAGACCTGGTCGCGCATCGAGATCGTCGATACCGGCCCGATCATCGAACAGAACCGCTTCGAGCACATCCTCTTCTATCCCGATCGCAAGGGCGTCGGTCTCAAGCAGGTGCAGGCGCTGATCGCCAGGGCGGACGAGCAGGACACCACCGTCGAGGCCGTCGCCGGCAAGAGCGTGGCGCTGATGAGCATGACGGCGCTGGAATATGTGCTCTTCGGCAACGGTTCCGACATTCTCGGCAAGGACAAGCAGAGTTTCCGCTGCCGCTATGGCGCGGCGGTTGCCGGCAATATCGAAAATACGGCCAAGGAAATCGCCGACGAATGGGATGCGCCCGACGGCGTGCAGAAATCCTGGAAGTTTCCTGGCAAGTCCAGCGACGATTTCATGGATAACAAGGAGGCCGTGACGGCGTTGCTGGGCATCCTCGTGCATGGCGCGGCCAATGTCCGCGACCAGCGGCTGGAAACCTTCTACAAGGGCGATGCGGCGGCGGCCCGGCCGAAGATGGCGATCTACTGGCGCTCGGCCAACACCTGGGCCTCGTTTACCGGTAACATCGAAGGCCTGAAGACGCTTTGGGAAAAGGCCGACATGGCAAACCTGCTCCCATCGGACAAGCGCGCCGTCGCCTCCAAGATCGACGGGCTGCTGAACGAACTCGCGGCTACAGCACCGACGATCAATCCGGATATCGAGGCAGCCATCGGCAACGATGCGGAACGCGCCAAGATCGACAAGCTGCTCTCCGTCAGCCGCGATCTCGCCACCAGCTTCAGCGACGAGTATGGCGGCGCCATCGGCCTTTCAGCCGGCTTTTCCTTCGCAGATGGAGACTGAAGGCGATGCGTAGTAGCCTGATCGATCGGAGAACCTTCGTCAAGGCGGCGGGGCTGACCTTCCTTGCGGCCCTGAAGCCTAGCGCGCTGATGGCGCTGGAACGAGCCGATGCGGTGTACGCCTCCGGCATCCGCGCCACTGACGGCTCCTTTGCCGTGGCGACGGTGACCGAACAGGGCCGCATCATCGATCAGGTGGCGCTACCCGCCCGCGCCCACGGCATGGCCTTTTCGAAGGCGACCGGCAAGACCGTCGCTTTCGCGCGCCGGCCCGGTACCTATGCGATGATCTTCGATCCCTGGAACAAGGCCGAGCCAATCGTCATTTCCGCTAGAGAAGGCAGGCTTTTCTACGGCCACGGCACGTTTTCGCCCGATGGCAGGCTGCTCTATGCCAGCGAGAATGATTTCGACAATAATCGCGGTATCATCGGGCTCTACGACAGCAACAACCGCTTTGCCCGCATCGGCGAATACGAGACCTATGGCGTCGGCCCACACGACATGACGGTTTCGGACGATGGCAGGTTTCTGGTCGTCGCCAATGGCGGCATCGAGACCCATCCGGATTTCGGCCGCACCAAGCTCAATCTCGACCATATGGAACCGTCGCTGACACTGATCGACGCCGCGAGCGGCCGGCTGATCGAGAAGCACACGCTACCGTCGCAATATGCCCAGGTCTCGACCCGTCATGTCGACATCGATGCCAGCGGCCGGGTCTGGTTCGCCTGCCAGTATGAAGGCCACCGCAACGACCTGCCGCCGCTTGTCGGCCATTTCGCGAGGGGCGAGGACCTGACCTTCGTTGCCCTGCCCGACGAGACGACCCGGGCTCTTGGCAATTATGTCGGAGCCATCGCGGTCAATCGCACCGAGAATCTCGTTGGCGTCACTTCACCGATCGAAGGGACTTCGGTAACGCTCGATGCGAAGACCGGCAAGGTGCTGAAGGTGGAGAGCATCGCCGATGCGGCCGGCATCGCGCCGACCCGCCATGGCTTTGCCGTTTCCTCCTATGGCGGCGATTTCCTCGGCGAGCACAGCGATGTCGCCTGGGACCAGCACATCGTGCGCATCGCCCGCGGCTGATCGGTGGCTGAACTGCCCTAAGCGAGCTCGCCGGCCTCGATGAAGCACCGCAACGCCGTCGCTGCATTCAGCATGGGCGCTCGCATGCGCCTGACGTCATATCCTCCTCCTTTCGCGATGGCCTGCATGATGGCCGTTTCATGCTGCGCATACGGCGGGCAGCAACTCGCGATCCCCAGCCGCGTCACGCAGCCCATCCACCACTCCGAGTTTCCCAAGATCGACCTGGGCCGTATGCAAAAGCATCAGCCTTCACCGCTTACGCATACAAATAACCAATCACGCAACCGTTACGCATCCAATAATTGACTAACGACGCTATTTGGAATACAAAACGCTCAACAGCCTCGCTTTTGCATACACGAGGAAAGCTCGACGCTGAACCGGAATACAGGATGGGGCAAATTCGACCCGCGTTCGGTCATTTGCCGCTCCGAGACATACAAGATTTCAGAAGCTTCACCGTTCCGACATTCGGCGCGGACGGCTTTTTGGTGCCCATTTATCCTCAACACCATAAGGATCACGATCATGATGATGACCAGACGGAATTTCTCGACCGCCATTGTCGCCGGCGCCGCCGCCTCCCTCATTTCCACGCACGGCATGGCCGCCAGCAATCCGGCTGCGGCCTCCGGCGCGGCTAAGTCCGTGCCATTGAAGGCTCGCAACGTCGTGCTGGCGCATGGGCTTTTCGCGGACGGCTCCTGCTGGACCGAGGTCATTGCCCGGCTGCAGGCCAAGGGGCTGAACTGCACAGCAGTGCAGAACCCGTTGACGACGCTTCCCGAAGCGGTCGCATCGGTGCAGCGCGTGCTCGATCGCCAGGACGGTCCGACCGTTCTCGTCGGCCATTCCTTCTCCGGCATGCTCGTCACCGAAGCCGGCGTTCATCCGAAGGTTTCGGCGCTCGTCTATGTCGCAGCCCGCGCACCGGATGCCGGTGAAGATTATACGGCGCTCGCCAAGACATACCCGACACCACCTGCCTCCGCCGGCATCGTCTTCGATGGCGATGAAGGACGGCTGACCGAGGAAGCTTTCCTGCGCGACTTCGCCGGCGACCTGCCCAAGGCCAAGGCAGAGGTGCTTTACGCCGTGCAAGAGCCTTTCCATAAGGCTTTGCTGACGGGCAAGACCACCCAGGCCGCCTGGCGCAGCAAGCCAAGCTGGTATGCCGTTTCCACCGAAGACAGGACGATCAATCCGGATCTGGAACGCTTCATGGCCAAGCGCATGGGCGCCAAGACCATCGAAGTGAAGGCCAGCCATCTCTCGCTGATCTCGCATCCCGATACGATCGCCCATCTGATTGTGGAAGCCGCCGGGCATTGATCGATCTTTTTACCGGCCTAGCCCTTCCTGGCAAATTCGGCTTGTTCCGCACCGACCGCGACGGTGGCCGCCTTGGCCGCCGCACGCAACCAATCCGAACCACGCGCATCGAGATCAGCCAGAACGCCCGGGATGAGCGACGCATCATTGGCATGGCAGTTGGCGATCTCGAAGCCCATGAGATCCAGCATCTCGGGCGACAGCAGCACCTGCGCGTCGCCTTCGACTTCGATCTTGCGGCTGTTGGGCGACAGGCGGCGCACCAGCAGGGTTCCGGCGACCTGATAACGCGGATCAGGCGAACGCGCCCGGCCGCCGGCGATGATCCCGGTGCGGATATTCCTATCCGATGCATCGTGCTTCAACGACCAGCCGGATTGCAGCAGTGCCTTGACCTCGCGCAATACCGGCCCGCCGCGCCATTCGACATAGGCGACGAAACGCGGACGGCCCAGGCTGCCGGTGCCGGCCAGACGCGGCTTCGGTTCGAATGCCGTCACCGGATCCGGCAATGCCTCGTGCAGTGCCTTGAGATAGCGCTCCGCCACGGGATCCGTCGCTGGCGGCAGATTGCGATATTTTTCCCAGAAAGCCTTGCGCTCGGCATTCGGCAGCAGCACGGCATTGCGCAGCCATTTGTAATCGCGCTCGAGAACGACGGGAGACGGTTGCCGCAAGCCGCGGCGATAGCCCGCCAGTATGCTGTCGGCAACGACGCGCGGCGTCGGGCCGTCTTCGCCGCGCGCCAAGATGGCACTCGTCGCGAGGCGCACGAGGTCCAGCGCAAAGGGCATGACAGCAGCCTCGTCGAAATCATTGGCGCCCCAGACGAGCCTTCCCTCATCATCGCGCCAGGTACCGAAATTTTCGAGATGCGTGTCGCCGATCGCCAATAGCTGCGGGGCATTCCTGAGGTCGGGGCAAATGTCGAGGATGGTCTCCGCCCAGCGCCAATAGGTTCCGCGCAGGAAAGAGAAGCTGTCGGCCTTCATCAGCTTATGCTTCTTCGCCAGCCCCGCTTCCACCAGATCGGCGCCGAGCTGCGCCCGCATCCAGGTTTCATAAGCCGCTACCGATTGCAGGATCGTCGTCATCTTCGCCCTCGCCGTCAGCATCCCAGTTCCGGATAGCATGGCGATCCGATCGTGGAAATTCGATGTCGGCACGGCAGGCCGGGACGCCTCCGCTTTTCCACCGGATAACCCTTGTCCAAACGGCCTCTCCGTGCCAATTTCGCACCCGCGAAAGGGGACGGCATGACACGGCCAGACGACACGGGGACCAGCGGCGATTTTCGAACGCGCATCCGAACGAGCTTCGAACGGCAGGCGGCGATGGCGACGATCGGCGCGGAGTTGACGCGCGTGGAGCATGGCACGGTGGAAATCGAGCTGCCGTTCGATATGAAGCTGACGCAACAGCACGGCATACTGCACGCCGGCATCATCGCCGCCGCGCTGGATTCGGCCTGCGGCTTTGCCGCCTACAGCGTCATCGACCCCTCGGCATCGATCCTGACGATCGAATTCAAGGTCAACCTGATGTCGCCCGGGCGCGGCGAGCGCTTCCTGTTTCGCGGCGATGTCACCAAGCCCGGCACGACGATCATCGTCGCCGACGGGCGCGGCTATGCCATCGGTGATGGGCCGGCCAAGCTGATTGCCTCGATGACGGGAACGATGATGGTCATCCGGGGCAGAGAGGGAATTAGCGGATGAAATTCGAATTGAAGCGGGTATCGGGCAAATCGATCCTGTTCGTCATGGCGGCCGAGGCTGAATACGGGCCCTTCCTGCGCTCGCGCATCGATCCGCTGATGACGGGCGTCGGCCCGGTCGAGGCTGCGATCGCGCTCACCCGCGCCTTCGCGCAGCTCGAGGCGCAGGGTGACCTGCCCGATCTCGTGGTGTCGCTCGGTTCGGCGGGCTCCGCCAAGTTGGAGCAGACGGAGGTCTACCAGGTCACCTCGGTTTCCTATCGCGACATGGATGCCTCGCCGCTCGGCTTCGAAAAAGGCCGCACGCCTTTCCTCGATCTGCCAGCGACGATCGAGCTGCCCTTGCGCATCCCGACCATTGCCGAGGGCAGCCTTTCGACAGGTGCCAATATTGTCTCGGGCTCGGAAGCTTATGAACGCATCGGCACCGACATGGTCGACATGGAAACCTTCGCAGTACTGCGCGCCTGCCAGACCTATGATCTGCCGCTGATCGGCCTGCGGGGCATTTCCGACGGCAAGGTCGATCTGCAGCACATTTCCGACTGGACGGAATATCTGCATGTGATCGACCGCAAACTCTCCTACGCCGTCGATAGGCTGTTTACGGCGCTGGAAGACGGCGTATTCTGGTTCTAAAGGCCGGAAACGACGAGAATTAAGGACAATCGGGACAATAAAATCGCCGCTCGCGTGATTTGCCCGATTGCCAGGGAAAGCGCTTTTCATTAAAGGCTCGCCATGACCCAGACAGCACATCCAGACACCGTTCTCATCGTCGATTTTGGCAGCCAGGTGACGCAGCTCATCGCACGGCGTGTGCGCGAAGCGGGCGTCTACTGCGAAATCGTTCCCTTCCAATCCGCCGAAGCCGGCTTCAAGCGGCTGCAGCCGAAAGCCGTTATCCTGTCAGGCAGCCCGGCCTCGACCGTGGACGAAGGCTCGCCGCGGGCGCCGCAGATCATCTTCGACAGCGGCATCCCGGTCTTCGGCATCTGCTACGGCCAGCAGACCATGTGCATGCAGCTCGGCGGCAAGGTCGAGAGCGGTCACCATCGCGAATTCGGCCGCGCCTTCCTCGAAGTCGACAAGGATTGCGCCCTCTTCGAAGGGCTGTGGTCGAACGGTTCGCGCCATCAGGTATGGATGAGCCACGGCGACCGCGTCACCGCGCTGCCGGAAGGCTTCGAAGTGGTCGCGACGTCCTCGAACGCACCTTACGCCTTCATCGCCGACGAGAAGCGCAAATATTACGGCGTGCAGTTCCATCCGGAAGTCGTGCATACGCCCGATGGCGCAAAGCTGATCGGCAACTTCATCCATAACATTGCCGGCATCAAGGGCGACTGGTCGATGTCGGCCTATCGCGCCAAGGCGGTGCAGGCGATCCGCGATCAGGTCGGCGACAAGCGCGTCATCTGCGCGCTTTCCGGCGGCGTCGATTCCTCCGTTGCCGCGCTACTGATCCACGAGGCCGTTGGCGACCAGCTGACCTGCATCCTCGTCGACCACGGCCTGATGCGCAAGGACGAGGCGGCAAACGTCGTCGCCATGTTCCGCGAGCACTACAATCTGCATCTGATCCATGTCGATGCCTCCGACCGCTTCATCGGCGAGCTCGAAGGCGTTTCCGACCCCGAGACCAAGCGCAAGATCATCGGCCGGCTCTTCATCGAAACCTTCGAGGATGAAGCCAAGAAGCTCGGCGGCGCCGATTTCCTCGGCCAGGGCACGCTCTATCCCGATGTCATCGAGAGCGTTTCCTTCACCGGCGGCCCCTCGGTCACCATCAAGTCGCACCACAATGTGGGCGGCCTGCCGGAGCGCATGAAGATGCAGCTCGTCGAACCGCTGCGCGAACTGTTCAAGGACGAAGTACGCGTGCTCGGCAAGGAGCTCGGCCTGCCGGACAGCTTCATCGGCCGTCATCCCTTCCCCGGCCCGGGCCTCGCCATCCGCTGCCCAGGCGGCATCACCCGCGAGAAGCTGGAAATCCTGCGCGAAGCCGATGCCATCTATCTCGACGAGATCCGCAAGGCCGGCCTCTACGACGCCATCTGGCAAGCCTTCGCGGTGCTGCTGCCGGTCCAGACCGTCGGCGTCATGGGCGACGGCCGCACCTATGAATTCGTCTGCGCGCTGCGCGCCGTCACCTCGGTCGACGGCATGACCGCGGATTTCTATCACTACGACATGGAATTCCTCGGCCGCGCCGCGACCCGCATCATCAACGAAGTCCGCGGCATCAACCGCGTGGTCTACGACGTCACATCGAAGCCGCCCGGCACGATCGAGTGGGAATGACGGGGGATGGGGCTTGGCGCTCTCGTGCGGCGAACGTCTTGGGCGAGACGCCGACAAATCGGGTGAAGGCGGTGCTAAAGGCGCTTGGTGACAGGAAGCCTATGGCGAGCCCGATCTCCCCAATAGTTTTGTCACCGCGACGCAACGCATCCTTCGCAACGGCCATGCGCCAGTGCTGAAGATAGCCGATCGGCGCCATGCCGACGACGCTGCGGAACCGGCTGGAAAGGCTGGATCGGGAAACGCCGCAGAGCCGCGCCAAGTCTGCCAACGTCCAGTCTTTCGCGGCGTCTTCGTGTAGTGCCGTCAGCGCCCGGGCTATCACGGGATCGTTCAATCCGGCGAGCAAGCCCCTGTGCTCCCGGGTTGCGTCAGGGACGGCGCCACGAAGAATCTCGACAAATGTCAATTCCATCAAACGCGTAATGACGAAGTCGCTACCGGCTCTCGGTTGCGATGACTCCGACAGGTTCAAACTCAGCAAACTGCGAACACGCCAAGAGGAGACGTCATCACGCATGACATGGACAAAGGATGGCATTAGCCAGGTGAGGAGGCCCTCGTTCGCCGTGTCGAAGACGAACCGCCCGCCACGTAATACCACAGGCGTTTCCGAGCCTGCACCCATCTTCAGAAGCGTTTTACCTGTGCTTGCGACCATCGCCTCGCTGTCCTGAGCAACAGCTTGGGCGTCCGAGGCAAGGACAAAGCTTTTGTCGGTTCTGATTAGGACGAAGTCGCCTTCCTGCAGCAGGAGCGGTTCCTTGTCGGCTCGGATCAACTGGCAGGCGCCGCGCTCCAGCCAGCAGAACAACAGGTCGTCCCGTTTGCGGAACGACACGGCCCATCGGCCATAGCCCTCGATTCCGCCCCAGAGCGTGGCGCTTGGGCGAAGCAGGTGGATGAGGTCGAGAAACGGATCCAAATTTTTGGTCGATTGATAAATTAATATGGAAGATACATTATCGATCGAATGATTAGATCGAAGTAGTCTTTCCTTCAAGAGGCGGGCCGCACCTGGCGGGCAATCCATCCGCATCTGCGAAAGGAAAAGTCATGTTGCACAACAAGCGGGTCGCGATCCTTGGCGGATCGCGGGGGATCGGCTTTGCGGTCGCTCAAGGAGCCGTCCATGAAGGGGCTCATGTCATCATCGCCTCCAGCCAACAAGAGAATGTCGCGAGCGCCATCACGCGTTTACCGGAAGGGACCGCCACAGGTGCGGTCGTCGATGTGAGGTCGATGGAGTCCCTCTCGGCATTCTTCACGACACTCGGCGCGTTCGATCATCTGGTCTTCACCGCCGGCGAGCCTTTGCCGTTCGGCAAGCCCGTCGCCGAAATCGAGCTGACAACTGCGCGCAGCTTTTTTGAATTGCGTTATTGGGGGGCGGTCGCTGCCGTGAAGGCGGCGCGGCCACACATGCGCGATGGCGGGTCCATCGTGTTGACGAGCGGAACCTCGGCCCGGCGGCCGCCGGCAGGTTTTGCCTTCGCGGCAAGCATTTGCGGCGCGATCGAATCATTGACCCGCGCGCTCGCCCTCGAGCTCGCGCCTCTGCGCGTCAACGTTGTGACGCCCGGGATGGTTGCCACCGATCTGTGGTCCGGTATTCCATCCGAGGCACGGGACCAGATCTTCCGCTCGGCAGCCGGGAAGCTGCCCGTGGGACGTATCGGCGAGCCTTCGGATATCGCTGAAGCGTACCTGTCGTTCATGCGCAATGCCTATGCCACCGGCCAATCCGTAGTCGTGGATGGCGGTGCTGTGCTTATCTAAAGCCCTCAGCGCAAACAGCAGCTGTTGAGTCGCGTACCGTGCCAAGGGTCGATTTTCGGCGTCGAAGGCAAGAAAAGCCAAACCAATTCAATGATCGACCTGGGTTTTGAACAATAGAGTGGGGTAGGGGTATTGGCGAACCGCACGCGGCGCGCTCGCTTGGTCAATGACCCCGGCACGTCGTCTTTGCCGGTATGCCCGCAAACCGGTCCTTCATCCAGCTCGATGCCTGATTGGCGGATGCCTTGGCGGTGTCGGCATGAACGACACCGGGCAGTTCGACAAAAGTGATTTTTTCGCCGCGCCGGCAGGCGTCATCCGCAAATTGCCGGGTCACGTTGGGAGACACAACCTTATCGCCCCCGCCCTGTGCGACGAACAGCGGCGCACCAGCCGGGCTGTGGCCGGCGGAGTTCACCGCCAGGAGCTTTCGCCAAGGTTCGATGCGCGAGAGATCTGTGTTGCCAAGCTGACGGCGAAGCCGCAGCACCTGAATTTTGGTTCGAAGCGCAGGGTCCTCGCTGCCGCATGTTTGCGCCAGCCGGCCAATGACTCTCTGTCCGGCGGGCTTCGCGATCGTGGCAAGACTGATATTGTAGACCTTCGACCAGCTTGCTGTCGCAAGTGCCGTCAGCATCGTTCGCACGGATGGATTGACGTCGCCGCCAAGATTGGAAGCCAGATTCGTTGGCGGCGCCGCAGCAACCACACCTGCGAGCTGCAAGTCAGGCGCGTACCGTCCGGCGACTTGCCCGGTGAAAAGGGCTGCGTGCGCCCCCTGTGACAAGCCCCATACGGCAAAGCGCGATCCGGCGCCGACGCGCGGCACGCGCCGCGCCGCGCGAACCGAGTCCAGGACGGCATATCCGGCGGCATTACCGACCAGATAAGCGTGAGGACCGGATGTCCCGAGGCCGGGATAGTCGGTGGCGACGACCACCCAGCCATCGCGCAGCATCTGCATAAGCCCGGGTATTGATGAAAAGGCATGCGGGCCGAGCGAGGGTGCACATTCTTCCGCGATACCGGTGGTGCCGTGCGCCCAGGCAACGACTGGCCTGCCACCGGGTGGTGCAGGGGTATTGGGGGCGATGAGAAGCGCGGTCGATTGCGTGGGGCGGCCATCCTTGTCGCTTGTCTCGTACAGGATGCGCCAGGCTATCGCGCCCGCAGGTGCGTCTGAAGCGGGTTTGGCTTCGATCAACCGTCCAGAGTCTGCTGCGGCTTGCGGCGATACAAACATAATGATGAGGCAGGCCAAGGCGATTGCGCGCATGAAAACTGACCACTCATTCGGCGAGAGCTGCATACTAACCGGCGGCGGATTTTTTATCCAGCCGGGCATATAGTCGGAGTTGAAGGCACGACTGGTGGTCTTTTCCCGACCCGGATGTCTCGATCCTTCCTCGTGGAGACAGCAAGAACCGACCGATTGGCGGGGATAGTACCTGAAACTTGGCCGATTCTGAATCGACAGAATTCTGCTTCGAATTCAAGCGTGCGAATTCCTGACGGATCGCGGTGGTTTGAGCCGTCGCGCTCGGATCTGCCCGCATTGAAAATCGCAATTGCAGACTGATATTGTCCAATCCAGCCAACTTCCCTCGAATCGATTGTCACGCACATGCCATTCTATCGTGCCAAGGAAAACGACCTCGACTTTGCCGATGGTGTCGATTTCGCTCCCGATGATGTTCCCCGCGCGGTCGTCGCCCTCGGCGGCTACATGGTCACGAAGAGCATGGAGTTGGCCATGCACAAGCATCGGAAAGCCGAGCTTATTTTGACCTTGCGGGGCGTTGTCAGATGCGAAGCCGATCAGGGCGTCTGGATCGTGCCGCCGCGTTGTGCGGTGTGGATTCCCGACAACGTCTCACACAGCGTGATCATGGCCGGAAATGTCGAGGTCTACGTCCTTTATGTCGAAACGGGTGCGGTGCCGGCGCTGCCCCGGCATTGCTGCACGCTGTCGATCTCGCCATTGCTGGAGCGTTTGCTGCTGCATGTCACCGAGATGCCTGTGCTGTACGATATCGACGGTGCCGACGGCCGCATCGCCACCGTGCTTCTCGATCAATTGTCACTGGCGCCCGTCGAGAAGCTGAACTTCCCGATGCCCGCAGATGCGAAGCTGCGGAAGATTGCCGCCGCGATGATGACCGATCCCTCCGACCGCGCGACGATCGAGGAGTGGGCTCAGCGCATGACCGTCGCCCCGCGGACCTTGACCCGTACCCTGAAACGCGAAACCGGCATGAGCTTCGGCCGTTGGCGCCAGCAGCTCCACATCCTTCTTGCCCTGCAATGGCTCGACCAGGGCGCGTCGGTCCAGACCGTGGCGCTTGATCTCGGCTACGAAGGCGCCAGCGCCTTCGTCACCATGTTCCGCAAGACCCTGGGCAAGCCGCCCGCGCGGTATCTGGCGGACCGCCGCATCGCCTCCTGATCGCTGTCTTCGTACCATCCCAGGGATTGACCAGAAATCGCAATATATTGTCCTGTTTGCGGAATGCGGTCAGGCGATGATTTCGTATGCTGGCTCCGAGACACAGCGCCGATGCCTCGGCTGCGCATTTCAAAGGAGCCCGAAACATGGATTCACTCAGCAACGGCCCGATCGCGGACGTTCTTCAACGTCTTCATCAGGAAGCGGACGCGGCGGATGCTCCGCTGATGCAGACCTTCGAGAGCAACGCCAGCACTGTCGAACAGGCGATGACCCAGGTTATCGAGGCGGAAACCAGGGATATGGCGGGGCTCTATCACGGTTACGCCGATAATTTCCTTAGCGTCTCCCCGGAGTTCGGGCACTTTCTCTATATGTCCGCACGAAGCTGCAAAGCGAAGCGCATCGTGGAATTCGGCTCCTCGATGGGAATTTCGGCCATCTATATGGCGGCAGCGCTGCATGATATGGGCGGCGGTGCCCTGATCGGCACCGAGCTCGAACCCAGCAAGGGCGAGCGGGCAAAGGCGAACCTCATGGCCGCGGGGCTGGCCGACCTGGTCGAGTTTCGGATCGGCGATGCGCGGGAAACCTTGAAGCCCAGCGTCGGCGGCGACATTGACATGGTACTGCTCGATGGCGCCTTCACCCTCTATCTTCCGATCTTGAAGCTGCTGGAGCCTCATCTGAAACCTGGCGCTATCATCATCGGCGAAAATGCGTTCGCGGAGGCGGGTGGCTACATCGACTATGTCCGCGATCCTCGGAACGGTTATCTCTCACTCTCGCTGTCGCTCGATCCGGGACGCGGTAATGAGCTCACTGTCAGGACGAAATGATCGGCGCAGACACCGACGCCGGAACTGCCGGCGTTACATCTGCGCTGATCAAAACCAAGGCATATCGAGCGCGAGGCAAGGTCGATTGGATTTCGATGCGTTCTGAGGTCAAGAAACAATGGGACGGGAATAGAGCACGACCAGCGCTCCGCACGTAATTTTCCTGGACGTGCCGATCGCCAATTCAGCAAATCGGGCCCGTCCAGGGGAGTGGCGAGCTAAGTGGCCCTTACTTTACCCGGATGCTCATGCCGCTGATATCGGCGTTGACTTGCAGGCCGACCTGCCGGCCTGTCAGTTCGAGCTGGGCACCCTTATCATTGGTCATGACGATCATCTGGGCGCCCTTGCCGACGGCGCCGCCGCCGCCCGCTGCACCATAGACGCCGCTGACATCCTGGGCGCGGCGAATGTGGCGCACGGTACCGCTGAAATAGGTCTTGGAAGCACCAAAGGCGAGGCCGCCCGAGATGCCGCCGATCGAGATGGGATAGCGCCGGCCATGGAAGGTCAGCGTGCCCTCCCCTCCGGAACCACCGACGAAGAAAGCCGCCTTGTAGACGGCAAAACGGATCGTGCCGCTGTCGGCATGCGCAGCGCTGGCAAAGCCAATTCCCGCAGCGGCAATGGCGGCCACCGCGACTGAACGAAATCCGGACGAAATCTTCATAGTGAGATACTCCTCAAGAGCGCCGCTTAACCCAGCCGGCCGGGTACGACGTCAACGTCGCATCAAAGTTCAAGATAAACGATCTCGCACGACCTTTAGTTCCGAAGCAAGGCAATAACAAAGCGTTAGAACCTATCCAAATAGCCGGAAGGAAAGGTGAGGGATGGCGCTACCTTCCATCCAGGAAGACCACGGATATTGCATGACGTCTTCCTTTCTCGATGCCGCGCAACCTAAGGTTTTCGGCGCTTGATGTGGTCAACGAAGGCTCGCAGTTTCGGCATCATTTGATGGCGGCTGGGATAGTACAGAAACATGCCCGGCACCATGGGTGCGAATGGCTCCAGAACACGCACGAGCTTGCCTGCTTTGACCAGGCTCGCCGCGATCGGCTCGGGCACTTGCGCGAGCCCCATATCTTCCGCTGCCGCACCAAGAATGGTGGGAAAATCGTGGGCGATCAGCGGGCCGGAGACGATCGCTTCGATCGACTTGTTGTTGTCGACAAAGGACCAGGGCGCGATCGACGCGTTTGAGCGGCGCATGCGCAGGCAGGCATGCCGACGCAGATCGTCGATACGCTCCGGCCTTCCCTGCCGGCGCAGATATTCGGGGCTGCCGACGACCACGAAGGGGAAAGGCGGCGTCAGCCGAACCGCAACCATATCCGCGGCGATGAACTGGCCGAACCGGATGCCCGCATCGAACCCTTCGGCGGCGATATCGACAAGGTCCGCGCTGGCGGCGATCTCCACCTCGATCTCGGGGTAGACTTGGCAAAAGGATGCGATCAGCGGCTCCAGCAGGATCGGCACCACCGCCTGCGGCACCGTGAGGCGCAACAGTCCGGCGGGTCGCTGTCCAAGGTCGCGCGCGCCATGGCTGGCGGCAATGAGCTCCTCGAAAGCCGGCTTTGCGCGGGCGTGAAATCGCTCGCCGGCCTCGCTTAGGCTGACACTGCGCGTCGTGCGGATGAAAAGTGCCGCGCCGATGCGCGCCTCGAGCGCTCGCACCGCCTGGCTGATCGCCGATGGGGTTACCCCGAGCGCTGCGGCCGCTTTGCGAAAACTGCGGTGCTGGGCGACACTCAGGAAGGCCTCGACGCCATCGAGGGCTCCCTGTCTGACTGTGAAGTTCTGCTTCATAACTCGTCGACATTATCGAGAATAGTCGCTCGTGAAAAGCGGACTTATGTTTGCGTTATGTTCAGGACGTCGCCGAAACGAGACCGTGAAAGCGATCAGCCTCTTCCTGACTCACTCTCACAGGAGCTGCTTCCATGACCCATCCAACCGCTGACCTGGCACAGGCCGTCTCGCCGGCAACCACAGGGGTAATGATCATCCTTACCGTGAAGGCGGGCGTCACACGCGAACAAGTCATGAGCGTCATGCCGGCTGAAATCCGGCAGACGGTCCTGCTCTATCTCAGCGGGAAGATTCGTGAATGGTATTCGCGGGGCGACGGACGTGGAGCCATCTTCCTGCTGGATTCCAGGGACGTCGCCGAGGCGCAGGCAATCATGGAGGACCTGCCCTTAGCCAGGCAAAATCTCATGGATCACGAATACATCGCAATCGGCCCGCTTTTGCCGCTCCGCCTGCTCATGGCCAATCCCTAAGCACCCGCAGATGTCGAAACATGTCCGCAAACATAAAGGAATCCCAGCATGCCACCGGACCTCAATCTTCCATTCGTTCTCAGCGTTGCCGGCGCCTTCCTGACGAGTTCGGTTGTGGCTTACGTCTATGTCTGGCCTGCGATACGTGCAGTGCCGCGCTATGAGGCGTTGAGACTTCTCGCGGCTTTCCATGCGTTCAGGTTCCTGGGGATGAACTTTCTGGTATCCGGATTCGTATCTTCGGAGTTGAGTTCAGATTTCGCCTATCAGGTTGGATGGGGTGATCTCATCGCAGCCGTTCTCGCGCTTGTTTCAATGGCCGCACTTTCCTGGCGGTGGCCGATCGCTATTCCTATTGTCTGGATATTCAATATCTGGGGAACCATGGATCTTCTGAACGCCTACTACATGGGCATAACGAGGGTCGGAAATCCCGGCCTCTTTGGCGCCGGCCTTTATATACCCGCGCTTTTCGTGCCATTGCTGCTTGTCAACCATGGTCTCGCCTTCACAATTCTATGGCGGAAGAGAGCATTGGAACGAGCGGCATGATTTCGTGTATGAGTAAAAATAACCGACGCAAGGTCTGGCCGGACGCCTGCAGCAGATTTCCCGATGCCGAACCCAAAGAGTGACCTGAATGAAACCCACGCTCTCGCCGCCGCGACTGGAAACCGAACGGCTCATTCTCACGGGTCATACGCTCGATGATTTCGAACCGCTTGCCGGCATGTGGAGCGACCCTCTGGTCGTGAAGCATATTTTCGGCAATGTCGTATCCACCTCCAGGGAGTCATGGATGCGGATACTGTCCTATCACGGCCTCTGGCCGCTGCTGGGACATGGCTACTGGGCAATCCGTGAGAAATCGTCAGGCCGATATGCAGGCGATCTCGGTTTTGCCGATTTTCATCGGGTGATGGAGCCGCCGATCAAGGGTATTCCCGAGGCCGGCTGGGCTTTGGCGGCATGGGCGCACGGCAAGGGCTTTGCCACGGAGGCGCTTGCCGCCGCCCTCGCCTGGCTCGACGAGCAGCCGCGGTTCGAGCGCAGCGTCTGTCTGATTTCGCCCGATAACAGGGCCTCGATCCGAGTCGCCGAAAAAGTCGGCTATGGCGATCCGATGCCAATGCGCCTCAATGACAAGCAGACGCTGTTGTTTTCCCGAGCCCGTCAGGGGCCGAAGGAATAAGGCGAGCAGCTTTAGCCGTACACCCAATCGTCCGGCTCAAAACGCCAGCGACTGCTGCACCGGCTTCGGTGGTGCCAGCTGGACGCCTTCCAGCTCCAGCATGCGAGCCTTGGAGTTGGAGCCGCCCGGCGCGGAAAAGCCGCCGATCTTGCCGCCCGCAGCCAGAACGCGATGGCAGGGGATGATCAGCGCCACCGGGTTCTTGGCCATGGCCTGCCCGACATCGCGCGCGGCTTCCGGCCCTGCGCCAAGCTGCTTGGCCAAAGTTCCATAGGTTGTCGTGTGACCCCAGCCGACCTGCCGGGCGGCGGCGTAGATCTGCGTGAAAAAAGCATCCTGATCGCCGAGGTCGAGCGCGACATCGGAAAAGTCGATCTTCTCACCGGCAAAATAGCGCTTCACCTTGGCGACCACTCCCGCAATCTCCGGCGTCGGCGTGCCGGGCTGCGCATTCGACAGGCGCCGGCGCAGCAGGCGTTCGGTTGCCGCCGCATCCTTCGTCGGCAATTGAAAGCGCAGCACGCCGACATCATTCCAGGCGATGCCGCAAAAGCCGCCGGCGGTTTCGAAGATCAGGTAATTCTGCCTTGTCTCATTCATGACGAAAGCTCCTGTGTTTCCACTTGTCATGAAAATCGTCTTCGGAGGCGTCGAATTCAACCCGATTCTTGCGAAGATCGGCAATTGCCACTGCTTTAACGACAGCGGGGTGGCTTCAAGGCGATTGCGAGCTGAAGGATCAATATCCACCGCCAGTCGGAGGCGCGTTCAGCGTCATGCCGCCGCCGGAATTATGATCGCCCGACGTGGAGCAAGCGGAAATGCCGAGCCCGATGACGGCGAGAAATAAGGCTGAAAAGATGGCTCTGGTAAACATGGACGGTCATTCCCTGTTGGAGAGAATGGAGAATAAGCCTCGCTTGGAATGAACAGATCAGGCCTGCATTTTATTCGATCCGCATTTTTAACGTGAGGATTGCAGAATTTTGGAATCGCGATTCCGCCATATGTTCTTGCTTTGTTCTTGAAATCGTAGCCATCGAGTCATATGCTTTCGAGATCGGAAAACAAAAGGAGGCAAAGCCAAGCCAGCTTTGAATGAAGCCATGCAACACATGGATCAGTTGTCATTTGATCTCGGCAAACCGCCAATTAATCGCAAGGGCAAAAGCCCGCCAAAGCGCCGGCAAGCTCTCTACTTTGCGGCGTTGCCGGACCCGGAAATCGCTAAATTGACTGCTGAAATGACCGTCGACCAAAGTCGTCGAAACGGGTTGACGCGCATAGCGAGAAAGCATGATCTCTACCATGCTACCATCTATGCCATCGATATTGTCTCCCGCTCACAAGAGGAAGCCACCTTCGCTGCATTGGAGGCCGGGTCAACCATCTGCCTAAAA
Organism: Martinezella tropici; assembly: GCF_003287875.1. Taxonomy (GTDB): domain Bacteria; phylum Pseudomonadota; class Alphaproteobacteria; order Rhizobiales; family Rhizobiaceae; genus Rhizobium; species Rhizobium tropici_C. The sequence continues at coordinate 78,764 of NZ_QMKK01000046.1, read as the reverse complement.
TCGTTTCCCTTGATATTCGATCGGGCGGGCACATTCGGCAACGGCAACAATCGTCAATATGTACTCTGGTGCAGGGAAGGAAATGAGGGGCTAACGACACTTCGTCGGGAATTGGATGCTGCCATGCAAAGCATGGGCTTTGAAAGCCGCATATCCAGCTCGTTCCAACCCCATATGACGCTGTTCTATTGCGACCGCATTCTTCCCGAAGTGAGGTTAGACAAGCCCGTCGCCTGGACAGTGAAAACGTTCACGCTGGTCAACAGCTTCCAGGGCGCCGGCGAACACGGCCATGTCTGGCACTGGCCATTGTTCTAAATCTGGCGCTTACGGTTTTGGAACAGGTTCAACGGTTGCCGAAGACGCCATCACCGCAGCCACCGCATCATCGACACTGAAGCTGCAGCGGTGCTCGACGTCGGCAACACCTGCGGCCGTCATGAGATCGCGGACGCGATCATGCACACGGGCAAACTGGACGCGCAGACCCCTGCGCTGCATGGCGCTGTCGAATTCCATGAGGGCGTCCATCGCCGTACTGTCGATATCGGAGCTTTCCTCCAGGCTGAGGATAACCGCCCGCAAACCGGTTTCACCGCCGGTGCCCGACAGGATCTCGCCGAAGATCGTATCGGCGTTGCCGAAAAACAGGGTCTCACCGGGGCGCCAGATGGCAATGCCCGGTATCTCCGAGGCATCGTCATGCCTGCCGATATCGACGAAGTCATGGCTGTCGTTCAGCCGGCCTAAGCGCGCGATATAAGGCGAGGCCAGGCGATGCATCATGGCGGCGAGCGAAAGGGCGATCGCCAGCAGCATGCCATTGAGGACGCCGAAGGCCAGCACGCCGATGGCCGCGCCCAGCGCCACGTAGAAATCGCGATGCAGGCGGCGCAGGCGCAGGATCGGACTGGGGTCGAGTGCATGCGTCAGGGCCGCGATCACGACGGCGGCCAGCACCGGCTCAGGCAGAAGCGCAACGAGCGGCCCGGCACAGGCAATCAGGATCGCAAGACCGATCGCGGCAAAGACGGTGGTCGCCCGCGTCTTCGCCCCGGCCGCCTCGCTGGCAAAACCGGCGGAAAAGCCCGCACCAACCGGCATGCCCTGGACAACGGCGCTGGCGATGTTGGCGGCGCCGAGCGCACGAAGCTCACGGTTGACTTCCAGCGTCTCGCCGTAGCGCAGCGCCAAGGCTCGCATCGTGCCCCAGGATTCGGCAAAGAGGATGAGGACGAGCGGCACGGTGAACTGCACCAGACGCGAATAGGCGGCCCAGCCAGCATCCGGCAGCGACGGCCATTGCGGCAGGATCTCGATAGGGCCGACCAGCTTGACGCCGTAGTCCTCAAGGCCAAAGAGGTAGGAGGCGAGGATACCGGCGGCGAGCACGAGAAAGGCGCCGGGAACGCCCGGCAGCCGTTTCAGCAGCAGCAATGCCGCCAGCGCAACAACGCCGACGGCAAGGCTGAGTGGATTCCACTGCAGGATCGCGCCGAAGAGTGCTGCGGCATAGGTGAGAATGTTCGAACCTTGCACGGGCACGCCGACCATGATCGGCAGCTGATGCAGGATGATGGTGATCGCCAGCCCGAGCGCGAAGCCGCGCAGGACCGGCCGCGAGATGAAACCGGTGATGCCGCCGAGGCGCAAGGCGCCGGCAACGGCGAACAGAATGCCGGCAAGCGCCACGGCAACCGTGGCAAGGCCCGCCTTGATCGTGGCATCGCCCGGCACCACCGCCAAGGTGGCGGCAAGAATGGCGGCCGACGAGGATGTGGGGGAGACGATGGCAAAGCGGCTGCGGCCGAATATGGCATAGACCAGGCATCCGGCAATGCCGGCCAGAATGGCCCGATGCGGCGGCAAGCCGGCAATGCCCGCATAAGCAACCGCTTCAGGCAGCATCAGGCCTGCAACCGATATGCCCGCGACGAGATCCGCCCTGCCCATCACGAACCAACTGCCCAGCTTCGTCATCGATCACCGACCGTAGGTATGACCCACCTATCTAATGGATAGAGATTCGCCGCCGGCCTGCAATAGGAAAATGCAGTCTAAACCTGGCCTTAGCCGGCTGTCTCCGCACCGCCACGTAACGGGCAGCTTCGGCCGATGATGTCGCTGACGAAATCCATTACTGCGCGAATGGCCGGCGAACGGCGCAGATCAGGATAGGTCACGAGCCAGAGGTCCCGCGTCGGTGAGGGAACCGCGACCGGCAGGCGCGTCAGCCCCGCTTCGCTATCACCCAGAAAGGCTGGAAGCGCCACGACGCCGAGGCCGGCGCGGGCCGCCTCGAGCTGGCCGAAGACATCGGTGGCGCGAAACACGATCGGGCGGCCATCCAGCAGACTTCGAAGCCAGGTCTGCTGCGTCAGATGCTCCATCGCCGCATCGTAACCGATGAAAACCCACTCCTCCTCGGGTCTTTGTGCGACGGCCGGGATGGCGTAGAGGCCGAAGCGCATGACTCCGATACGGCGGACCAGGAGATCGCTCTCCTCCGGCCGCGTCATGCGCACGGCGATATCAGCCTCTCCGTAGTTGAGCGCGGCGCGGCGGGTGACGCCGGCAATCGTCAAGGTGATGTCCGGATGCTCTTCACGAAAGAGAGCCGATTTCGGCGCGAGAAGATGGGCGGCGATGGACGGCGGCGCGCTGACCTTGACCGCAGCGGAGAGCCCGGCAACGGCGCTCTTCGAATAGCGCCTGATCGCTTCGACATTCTCCTCCATTCCCGTCACCAGTTCGGCAATGGCGCGGCCATCGGCCGTCAGCGGCGAGGTGCGCGGCCGCCGATCGATCAGGCGCAAATCGAGCGAACGCTCCAACGCGGCAATACGGCGACCAACCGTTGCGTGATCCACCCCAAGCTCCCGCGCCGCGGCGGAAAGCGAACCGGTTCGTGCCAGGGCGGCGAAATGAAGAAGGTCCTGCCAGTCGATCATCGGTGCATTATTGCACAGATGCGGTGAGTTCATACCGAATTTATTCAGGCCGATGTTTGTGGTCAAAGATCTCCCGAAAGGAGACTTCAGCATGCCCCTAGCGATTGCCATTACCGGCCCCGGCGGCCCCGAAGCCATGAAAGCCGTCGATCTCCCCGTCACCGAACCAGGCCCCGGCCAGGCTCGGATCCGCCAAAGCATCTCAGGCGTGAATTTCGTCGATATCTATGTCCGGTCCGGGCTCTATCCGCTGCCGCCCGGCCAGAGCGTGCTCGGTTTCGAGGGCGCGGGCGTCGTCGAGGCGCTAGGCCCCGGCGTCAACGACCTGAAGGTGGGCGACCGCGTCGCCTATATCGGCCATCCGCTCGGCAGCTATGCCGAGGTGCGCACGCTTTCGGCCACCCGGCTGGTGAAATTGCCCGATGGCGTCAGCGAGCGGGTTGCCGGCAGCACGATGCTGCGCGGCCTGACGGCGCAAATGGTGCTGCAGAAGGCCTATCCCGTGAAAGCCGGCGAATGGGTGCTGGTCCACGCCGGAGCGGGCGGTCTCGGCCAGCTCGTCACGCGCCTTGCCAAGCGACTTGGCGCGAATGTCATCGCGACGGTCGGCTCCGAAGCCAAGGCCGGCTTCGCCTACGAAGCAGGCGCCGATGTGGTTCTCCTGCACACATCAGAGGATTGGGTTGAGGAAACCCGCCGCATCGCCGATCGCCGCGGCGTGCATCTCGCCGTCGACGGCATCGGCGGCACCATGCTGTCGCAGACGTTTGCCGCCGTCCGTCCTTTCGGAATGGTCGCAAGCCTCGGCCAGGCGGCCGGCCCCATTCCGCCGATCCAGATAGAGGAGCTGACGGCGCCCAGAGCCATTGGCCTATCTCGCCCGAGCGTATTGACCTATGCCAACGATCCCGAGCTCTACCGCCAGGGCACAACCGCGCTGATGGCGGCGCTGCAGGACGGGCTCATCAACCCGATCGGCGCCGAATACGAGCTGAAGGATGCGGCAAGAGCCCATGCCGATCTCGAGGCGGGACGAACGACGGCGAGTGTCGTCTTGACGATGTGACGCCTTTCAAGCGGGGCCAGCAAACCGGCCCCGCTTACACAATGCTTGGCTTCGGCTCGCACGCACAATCAATTCATCCCGTCAATCGCTTTTGCTGCAAGGCAGCAATTCGTTGACCGCGGCTGCTGTTGCCTGATACCGGTTATCGTCAGCGATGCACGGCTCTCCGGCCGCCACCGTCATGGCTATCCGATACCAAACCCCGTTCCTTCGTGGCAAACAGCATGGACATCGTCATCGATGTCCGCAGGCGATATCCCGTGAACACTGCCTCCGAGACCATCCGGTCCACCTCCACCCTATCCCTCCTCTCAATCGTCGCGCTGACATTCTTCGGCTATGCCGCCATCGGTCTTCCGCTTGCGGTTCTGCCCACCTATGTCGACAGCGGCCTCGGTTTCGGCGTCGTCTGGGCCGGCATCGCCGTCAGTACGCAATATGTCGCGACCATCGTCAGCCGGGCGCAGGTCGGACGGCTCTGCGATCAATATGGACCGCGCCGCTCGGTCTTTCTCGGGTTCCTCGCCTATGGGCTTTCCGGCGCACTGACGATCGCCTCTACGTTTACTGTCCATGTTCCGACGGCGAGCCTTGCCCTTCTGCTGGCCGGCCGGCTGGCGCTCGGCATCGGCGAAAGCTGGGTGAGCACCGCGGCGATCACCTGGGCGATCGGCCTGATGGGATCGCGCGAAACAGTCCGCATCATCTCCTGGAACGGCATCGCCACCTATGGCGGCATTGCACTCGCAGCTCCGTTCGGCGCCTGGCTGCAGGGGCAATACGGCTTCTTCGCCATCGGTGCCGTCACCATCATTCTTGCGGTTGCCGGGTTCTTGCTGGCGCAGACCCGCCCACCCGTTCCAGGCGTGAAGGAAAAGGGCATCGGCACCGGCCAAGTCTTGAGCCGTGTGGCGCCATACGGCGTCGCGCTTGCGCTCGCCTCCAGCGGCTTCGGCGTCGTCATGGCCTTCGTCGCGCTGTTTTTCCATAGCCGCAACTGGGACGGCGCCTCGTTCGCCCTGAGTGCTTTCGGCATCGCCTTCATGGGCGTGCGCCTGGGTCTTGCGCAGGCAGTCGCCCGCTTCGGCGGTCTGCCGCTGGTGCGCATCTCGCTTGTCATCGAGATCATCGGCTTGGCGGCGCTTGCCCTTGCGCCCTCCCCAACCGTTGCCATCATCGGCGCGGCTCTCGCCGGCGCCGGCTTCGCGCCCGTCTTTCCAGCGCTCGGCAACGAGGCCATGGAACGTATCCCACCACAGAACCGCGGCGTCGCGCTCGGGCTCTATTCGATCTTCCTCGACGTGTCGCTTGGGAGCACCGGCCCGATCGCCGGCCTGTTCGCCGATCATCTCGGCTATGCCGCCCCCTTCTCCTTCGGGGTTGGCGCGGTCCTACTCAGCCTGATCCTGAGTTCCTGCCTGCGCAGAAATCGCAATCTCTGAAGCCATTTTCGCCGCTCGTCCCAATCCTTGTTCCCGTGCGCAACGACAAATGGTTGCGGCTTGCGGTCGAGGCTTGGTATGCGTCTCTCATTATAATGATAATGCGCAGGAGGACCGCCCATGAACGTTACCGAAATTGTCATCGAAGGCGACACTCCAGGAATTGCCTGGCGACTGCCGGTTCTGCATTTTGCCGGCAACAAGGCCGATGCGCCGAAAACCTACATTCAGGCGGCATTACATGCCGGGGAGCTGCCCGGCACGGCGCTGGTTCATTTCCTCTGTGAGCGGCTTCGGAAAGCGGAAGCCGAAGGCGCCATTCTAAGCGATATCATCGTCGTGCCGCATGCCAATCCGATCGGCGCGGCGCAATCGCATTTCGGCGAGATGCAGGGCCGTTTCGACCTGGGCTCGCGCACCAACTTCAACCGTGACTTCCCGCTGATTTCGCTGCGCGACCGCGATCTCCTCATCGAGAATCTGGAACGCTATCCGGCCGTCGATCGGCTGAAGCGCCAGCTGATCCACATGGCGCTGGGTGCCGATCTGGTGATCGATCTGCATTGCGACGATGAATCCCTGCAATATGCCTATATTGACGAGGCCTTCTGGCCGGAGGCGGCAGACCTTGCAACCGCCTTGAAAACGGATGCCGTGCTGCTGTCGGATGGCGAAAGCTCGGCCTTCGAAGAGGCGGTCAGTTTCGCGTGGAAATATCAAGTACCCGGTGAAAAGAAGGTGAAACTGCCGGGCAAGCTTTCGGTGACGGTCGAGTTGCGCGGCACCCGCGATGTCTATCCCGAGATGGCAAAGGAAGATGCCGCAGGGCTCTGGCGCTTCCTGGCCGCGCGTGGCGCAGTGCAGGACGAAAGCGTGACGCTCGCCGGGTTCGATGGCCCGGCCGTGCCGCTCGACAATGTCGAGATGATCCGTGCACCACAAGCCGGCACCGTGCTTTTCCATCGCAATATCGGCGAGCGGGTCGAAGAGGGTGACCTGCTGGCGACCATCATCACCAAGCCCGGCATGCCGGACGGGACTATCGATGTCCGCGCGCCACAGGCAGGCCTGATCGTGACCCGTGTTTCGGACCGGCTGGTGCGTCGGCGCGGCGATCTGATGAAGATCGGCTCGGACAGACCAAGCTCCGTCGCCCGCAAGCCGGGAACACTCGAGGATTGATTTCCTTTAGCGACGATCGATCACCTTGCAGCGCACGGTGAAGGCGATCGCCGCTGATTCCCGCAGAAGGGCACCCAAATAGCGAATGTGACACCGCGCGCCAGCAAGGAACGCACGTACCATATTCGTTAGCCGGGCAAACATTGAACGATTTTCCATCACGATCATGCCTCCGATCGAGTTGATGCAGGCAATGTTCAGATCATCGAAGGCAGCAATTACCGCCCTTCAAAATATATGTATGCAGACTGCATATATATGATGAAAATGTCAAGGCCCCTATCCCGGGCCTATTTCATGAAGGCAATCGGGCAACGATCCTGGTCGCAAACGCCTTGATCACAAACGCGGCAGACCACATCCTGGTCATCGCCGAGATCGACCAAGGCCGGAAGCAGCTTCTCGACCAAGCGGCCGAACTCGGCCGTCTCCTCCGGACTGAGAACGCCAAAAGCCCGATGAATGACGGCCCGGCGGGCGGAGAGGCATCTATCAAAGAGCAGGCGGCCTTTTTCTGTCAGCTGCAGCGCGCGGGCTCGCTTGTCTCCCTCGACGCCGCCGCCCCGCAGCACGAGGCCGGACGCCACCAGCTGATCGACCAGGCGCACCGTGGCGGAATGGGAGAGCGCGATCATCCGCCGCAGGCTCTCGATCGTCAGGCCCGTCTCGGTGCCGATCTGAACGATGGCGGCAACGGCGCTTGGTCCAAGGCCGGTTTCATCGGCGAAAGCCTTCTCCATCTTGTCCACCAGAGCAAGGCTCGTGGCGCCAAAGAGGTTTTCCAGCCGCAATATTTCCTTGTCCGTCGCCATGCTTCCAACCCGCACCATAAGTATGCATGCTGCATATTTATGCGATTATCGCTGGCAACTGCAACGGGCGAGAGAACTGCTTGCGCATCCGAGCGGCTTTCATCCGCCTTAATCCGCATGCTATGCGCTATCAGACAGCAAAAGATGGATTCGATATGACGATCACCATTTACGGCATCAAGAACTGCGACACGATGAAGAAGGCCCGCACCTGGCTCGAAAACCATGGCATTGCCTATGATTTCCACGACTACAAGGCCGTCGGCATCGACAGGGATCATCTGGAGCGCTGGACGAAGGAAGCCGGTTGGGAAGTCGTCCTCAACCGCGCCGGCACGACATTCAAGGCCCTGCCGGAAGCGGATCGCACCGATCTTTCGAAAGACAAGGCCATTCAGCTGATGATGGCGCAGCCCTCGATGATCAAGCGTCCGGTGCTGGAAGCGGACGGCAAATTGCTCATCGGCTTCAAGCCGGATGTTTATGCGGCCGCATTCGGCAAGGCATAATCAGCCGCCACATCCTTGAATTTGATAGCGTATATGCTATCAAATTCCCATGAAGGTTGTCCTTGACACTAACATTTTCGTTTCTGCGATCATGAACGCTGATGGCGCGCCGCGACAGGTCATCCGCCTCTGTCTTGAAGAACGCCTGATTCCGCTGATCAGCAACGCTTTGTTTGCCGAATACGAAGATGTTTGCGGAAGAGATGTTCTTTTCGATGATCGGTTCATCTCAAAAGAAGAGCGCATCACGCTGCTCGATGCGTTCCTTTCAAGCTGCGTGTGGACTCCCATATATTACTTATGGCGTCCAAACTTGCGCGACGAAGGAGACAATCATTTGGTTGAACTCGCGGTTGGTGGCGGCGCTTCAGCGCTGATAACAGCAAACAAGAAAGATTTCGCTCAAGCGGAATTGCTATTTCCGCAGTTGGAAATTCATACAGCAGGTGAATTCCTTATTCGAAGGAAGCTTTGACATGAGCACGCTGACAATTCGCCTTCCAAACGATCAGCACGAACGGCTGAAGGCTCTTGCGGCATCTCGCGGCACGAGTCTCAACAAGCTTTTCGAAGAACTGACCACCAAAGCACTTACAGAGTTCGATGCCGAGACACGGTTTCGGCTCAGGGCAGCCAAAGGTGACAAAGCTCGCGGTTTAGACATTCTCGAAAAGCTCGATCGTGCTCATTCCCAACGCACTTAAAACCGGACGCCGGGAAATATTGCCTCATGTCGAAAACCACCCGCGCCACGCAAGTGCTGGCCCAGGCGAAAGTCGCCTTCACCGTGCATGCCTATGACTACGATCCGAATGCGGAGCGTGTCGGCCTGCAGGCGGCGGAGGCGCTGGGCGAGGAGCCACATCGCGTGCTGAAGACGCTGATGGCGGAGGTGGACGGCAAGCCTGTCTGCGCCGTCGTGCCCTCGGATCACGAAGTCAGCATGAAGAAGCTCGCCGCGGCCTTCGGCGGCAAGTCGGCGGCCATGATGAAGCCCGCCGATGCCGAGCGTCTGACGGGCTATCATGTCGGCGGCATCAGCCCCTTCGGCCAGAAGAAGCTTGTGCCGACGGCCATAGAGGCGCAGGCTATGACCGAAGCCTACGTCTATATCAACGGCGGCCAGCGCGGGCTGCAGGTGCGTCTCAGTCCGCAGGATGCATTGGCTGCTCTGAAGGCCAAAGCTGCGCCGCTGATCGCCTGACGATCTCCCGAGGTCGGACAAAGCGCCTTCAATTTTGCCGCAAACCGGTCTAAGTCTTCAGACCATTCTTTCGATATCAGCCAAGCAGGTTCTGCCATGACATCAGCCTCCCCCCACCAATATCCCGTCGATCACGCCAAGCTGGAAAAGCTTGCGGAAGTAGCCGTAAGGGTCGGGTTGCAGTTGCAGGCAGGTCAGGATCTGCTGATGACGGCGCCGGTGGCGGCGATGCCGCTGGTGCGGCTGATCACGCGTGAGGCCTACAAGGCCGGCGCTGGTCTCGTCTCCACCTTCTATTCGGACGAAGAGACGACGCTTGCCCGTTACGAATACGGCCAGGATGCAAGCTTCGACCGCGCAGCGACATGGCTTTACGAGGGCATGGCCAAGGCTTTCTCCAACAATACGGCCCGCCTCGCCATCGCCGGCGACAATCCGATGCTGCTTTCCAACCAGGACCCGAACAAGGTGGCACGCGCAAACCGCGCCAATTCGGCCGCCTACAAGCCGGCGCTGGAAAAGATCTCGAATTTCGACACCAACTGGAACATCGTCTCCTATCCGAACGTCTCCTGGGCGAAGCTGGTCTTCCCGAATGATCCGGAAGCGATCGCAGTCGCCAAGCTCGCCAAGGCGATCTTCTCGGCCTCGCGTGTCGACGTCGAAGATCCGATCGCGGCATGGGCGGAGCACAATGCCAATCTGCACAAGCGTTCGGCATGGATGAACGGCCAGCGCTTTTCCGCCCTGCATTTCCAGGGACCGGGCACGGATCTGACCGTCGGCCTGGCGGATGGCCATGAATGGCACGGCGGCGCTTCCACTGCCAAAAACGGCATCACCTGCAACCCGAATATCCCGACGGAAGAGGTCTTCACCACGCCGCATGCGCTGCGCGTCGAAGGCCATGTTTCCTCCACCAAGCCACTGTCGCATCAGGGCACGCTCATCGACAATATCCAGGTGCGCTTCGAAGGCGGCCGGATCATCGAAGCCAAGGCGACGCGTGGCGAGGAAGTGCTGAACAAGGTGCTCGACACCGACGAAGGCGCCCGCCGGCTCGGCGAAGTGGCGCTGGTGCCGCATTCCTCGCCGATTTCAGCGAGCGGCATCCTGTTCTACAACACGCTCTTCGACGAAAATGCCTCCTGCCACATCGCGCTTGGCCAGTGCTATTCCAAGTGCTTCATCGACGGCGCCAAGCTCAGCCCTGAACAGATCAAGGCACAGGGCGGCAATTCCAGCCTTATCCATATCGATTGGATGATCGGCTCCGACAAGGTCGATATCGATGGCATCAATGCGGATGGCTCGCGCGTGCCCGTCATGCGCAAGGGCGAGTGGGCCTGACGAGGTCCCGACACTCTGAATGCAATCATCCCGCGGTATCCCTGCCGCGGCATCTTTTTTGGCTGGAAACGTGGATCAGATCGCGGCCAGCGCCTTCCTGATCCGGGCGAGATGCGTCTTGCGTCCGGCTTCGCTCACGCGGTCCATGTCGTGCAGGGCCAGCATACGGAAATTCAGCCGCTTGGCACAGAAGGCGGCAATGCCCCGCTTCAATAGGCGCCGCACCGGATTGCCCATGTAGAGATGCACGATCCACCAAGGCGAGCCGGTCGTCGTCAGCGCCCAGAACAGGCGGATATTGGTGAGCTTCGGCACGATGCGCCCGCCGGCGGGATCATGGGTGAAGGCAACGCCGGGCGCAAAGGCGCGATCGAAGAAGCCCTTGAGGATCGCCGGAAAATTGAACCACCATTGCGGAAAGACGAGGATCAGCCCCTCGGCCGCTCGCAGCCGCGCGACGATGGCATCGACGCCGGTGGTATCATAGGGCTGGTCGAAATAACCGCGCCGCTCGGCTTCGGACAGACGCGGATCGAAGCCTTCGCGATAGAGATCGAGCAGATCGACCTCGTGCCCGCCGGCAGCAAGCGTCTCCTGCGCAGCCTTCGCCACGGCGGCGGCGAAGCTGTCCTCCAGCGGATGGGCCAGCACCAGCAGGATGCGCATCAGAAGAGGCTTCCCTGTTTCGGCGGAACAGCGGGCTCGGTCGGCTTGGGCGCCCGCTTCTTCGCAGGCGGAGCGCCTGATGCTGATGAAGATAGCGGCGGGGAGGCATCATCGCCGGTAACCGCGGCGATGCGACCATCCGCGAATTCGATCGAGATGGCTGCACCCGTCGAAAGGGCCGCCGCCAGCGAGACCGGACGGTCATCTTCGTCACGCACGACGGCATAGCCGCGCTTCAGGACATTCTTGTAGGAGAGCGACTGCAGGATCCGCTCCTGCGCCGTAAGCTCGCTGCGCGCTCGGGTCAGCTGATGGCGGATAGCGGTATCGGCGTGGCGAACGAGATTGCCGAGGCGGTCGCGAGCCCTGCCCGTCTGCGCTTCGAGACGCGATGGCAACGTGGCGAAGACGGCATCGGCCCGTTCGATACGGGCACGCGAACGGTCGAGCATGCGCTCGATGGTCCGCTCCGCGCGGGTCATTCGTTCGCTCAATTGCTGGCGGCGCTCAGCGATCCGGTTCGACAGGATATCGGGGCGGAGGTGCGAGGCCGTGCGCTCGAAAGAGCGGCGCTTGTTCAGCGTGTTCAACTCCAATCCGCGGCCAAGGCCGGCGGCGGCCTCATCGAAGCGCCGGCGCGGCAGGGCCAGGATCTGGTCGAGCGATGGCAGGGCGCGCAACAGCGCGCGGACGGCCTGTCGTCGCTGGTCCATCTGTCTCGTCATTCCGCCCTGCAGCCGGGCGGCAAGGCTGGCAAGCTGCGCATCCAGCTCGGCTTTGACCGGAACGGCCATTTCGGCAGCCCCCGTCGGCGTCGGAGCGCGCACGTCGGCGGCGTAGTCGATCAGCGTCCAATCGGTCTCGTGGCCGACGGCGGAGATCAGCGGGATATCGCTGGCGGCGGCGGCGCGCACCACAGCCTCGTCGTTGAAGCTCCAGAGATCCTCGAGACTGCCGCCCCCGCGCGCAACGATCAGCACGTCAGGACGCGGGATCGGGCCACCGGGCGCAAACTCGTTGAAGCCGCGAATGGCGTTCGCCACCTCGTCGCCCGAGCCATCCCCCTGCACCTTCACCGGCCAGACCAGCACATGCACGGGGAAGCGATCGGAGATGCGATGCAGAATATCGCGAATGACCGCGCCCGTCGGCGAGGTGACGACGCCGATCACCTTGGGCAGGAAAGGCAACCTGCGCTTGCGCGCGGGATCGAAGAGGCCTTCGGCGCCCAGCTTGCGCTTGCGCTCTTCCAAAAGCGCCATCAGTGCGCCCGCACCGGCCGGCTCCAATGTCTCGATGACGATCTGGTATTTCGAAGAGCCCGGGAAGGTCGTCACCTTGCCGGTCGCAATGACTTCCATCCCCTCCTCAGGGCGGAATTTCAGCTTGGAAAATGTGCCTTTCCAGATCACGGCATCGATGCGCGCCCGGTCATCCTTCAGGGAGAAATAGGCGTGCCCAGAGGAATGCGGGCCGCGATAGCCGGAGATTTCTCCACGCACGCGCACCTGGTCGAACGCATTCTCGACCGTGCGTTTGATCGATCCGGATAGTTCCGAGACGGAGTATTCCGTCAGGTTCGAAGGCGAATCATTCTCAAAAAAGCTGCTCATGTCCTCCTTCTACCCGATGTCGCGGTAAATGCGGAGCCTGCTGCGTACTGCTTAAGTCTGAATCGATCGAAAGACAGGATTGTGCGCATACTTGAGGTGTTGCCGCCGCCTTTGCGTGTCCCATAAAGGTCGCGGAGCCTATCGCTTCATCAAGCGTTAACCTTACTGGCAAAGGCTTTCTTAGCCATCCATGCGTAAACCTGTGCAAACTGGTTCTTGGTAAAGAGGATATGGAGCGATGATATTCGCGACCGCCACGATCATCGGAATAGCCGCCGGCCTGCAGCGCTCGACGATCGGCGCGCTGCTCGGCGTGGCACTGGTGAGCATCGCCTTCATGGTCGCCGTCGCCACATCGATCGTTCCGCCGCCGCTGACGACGCTGTTCATCGCACTCGGCGGCTACAATCTCGGCTTCATCGGCTATCTCGTCACCATCGACATGGTGGAACATCGCCGCGCCTGAAGCGCGTGGCTATTTCTCAATTTCACTCAGCTCTGCGGCTTGACGCGAAAGAACTTAACGTCGGAATTGGCTGGTGCCGGAATGGGTTCCAGATAGGTCGGCACATCACCTGCGCTTAGCTGGGCATAGAGGCCCTTGGGAGCACGCTCACTCACAAGCTCCACCTGCGGATCACCCTTGCAGAAGGCAACGATCGTTACCTTTGCGTTGCGCAGAAGCGCTTCCGCCTGCTGTGGCTCCGCCAGTCCGATATGCAGTTCGGTCAGCATTCCGTCGGGATCGCGATGATAGGGGCCGGAGAGGGTGCGATGAGGCGTGAAGCGCAGAAGCGGCGCGCCCATATTGGAGGCGGCGGCAATCACACCGGGCTCGAGATGGGCAATCGGCGCCAGCGCTTCCTTCGAGGCGCAGTTGGCGGTCTCCTCCGCTTTGGTGGGTTGAGTGACGGTAAAACCATGGACGCCCCCCTTGCCTGCCAAGGCGCCGCCAACGGCCCAGACCGCCGGAACCGAAGCCAACACCGCCATCACATAAAGCAGCGCCGAACGCAGGCTTCTTGTGTCGGCCATGTAGTTTTGTCGCAATTCTGCAAGCAGAAGGACGAGCGGCGGAATGGCGAGCAGATTGGCGAATTCGGCTCCCCGCACCTGTACCAGCGTAATCACCCAGTTGATGGCGACCAGAGCCATCAGCACCGCGTGCAGAGCCGATCGGTCGCCTCGCAAGATGCGGAATGCACACACGAGTATCGCCAGGAAGCCCGTCGCATAGAAGACGCCGAGCGTATCCGGCTCAATGCGGGCCATCGAAAAGATCGATTGCGCTTCGGTCACCCTGCTGAGCCAGAGATCCACCAGCATCGGGTCCAGATCGGCAAGCGGATTGCGCAGGCATTGCGGCGCCAGCGCGATGGCGGTGGCAAACACGAACGCGCCGTTGGCGAGCAAAACCGCGATGCGCCATGGCCGGGGCAGACGGCTGGCAAAGAGCGCCGACAGGAGGAGCCCCACGCAGCCGGCACTGGTGATGGCATAGAAGCCAAGCGAGAGATTGTCGCAGGTAATCGTCGAATAGAGGCGCGGCGACACCAGCGAGAAAAAGGCGGCGCTGACGGCAATCGTCAGCGTCAAAGCAAAGGCCTTGGCAGCAGGAGCGAAGTCTTCGCCCTTCCAAGCCCACAGGCAGGCGACCGACATGCAGGCGACTGCGACGAAGGGTGTGGTTTCCGCACCGATGCCGAGCTGGATCGCAAGAGCGATGGCGGCGATGGCGAAGTTGCGTGGCCGATAGCTCTCATCGGTGAGCATGGCGACCGTGAGGGCGACAAGGCCGAGCTGGACATTGTCGTGATCGATGGAGCCCGGCACGAAGCGCGGCGAGATGAGCACGGACAGCGAGGTCAGGATCAGCGAGAAATGCATGCCTTCCACGCCGGCGATGCGGCGGCCTGCAAGGCCCATGAAGAACATCAGCGGCAGGATCAGCACAAGCGGCCAGACGGTCAGCGCCGCCGCTTCGGCTCCTTCCGGAGAGAAGAACATCCGGAAGAAGAGGATCAGGCTTGCAATCGGCAGGTCGATGAAGCGCGACCAGTGCATCAGTGTCCCGCCTTCGAGGCCGAGACGATATTGCATCACGTCGAACCAGCCCTGACCGGCGAGGAAATCCCGCACTTCGACAAGGCGCATCGCATCGTCGTTGTCGGGACCGACGTAGTCCGTGAGGTGACGATGAACGACGAGCTGCGCGATGATGACGACGACGGCATAGATGAGCGCAACCAGGGCAGGATGGGACCAGTGCCGTGGCACCGCCTTCCCTGCCGCTCCGGCTGCTTCGGGCGGCATTGCCAAGCTCTGCGCCATCTCGATGAACCCCATGCTGGAATTATAGTCGAGGCGATACGCTAGCGGCTGCACATCAAAAAACAGTAAAGCGCCGGTGAGCCGCCGAATTCATCACGATAATGTTTTTCGCAGAGCTAGGGTGCCGCCATTTTTATTACGCAACCATAGGGTCTTATTAACAGCCAGCGGGATAAGCTCTCATCCGGATCGTCCATCAGGCCCCAACTTGACTTTACGCGTAGGAACAACCGGCCAAGACCATGTGGAATGAGAAGCTGAGCATCGCTGTTCTTCTGCCCTGCTATAACGAGGCCGCGACGATCGGCGACGTCGTGCGCGGTTTCCGCAAGGCGCTGCCGCAGGCGACGGTCTACGTCTACGACAACAATTCGACCGATGGCACCGCATTGCATGCGATGCTCGCAGGCGCGACCGTCGTGCGCGAGCGCCGCCAGGGCAAGGGACATGTGGTGCGGCGCATGTTCGCCGATATCGAGGCCGACATCTATGTCATGGCCGATGGCGACGGCACCTATGCGCCCGAGGACGCCGAAGAGCTGATCCGCACGCTGCTGACGGAAGGCTCCGATATGGTCGTCGGTACCCGTCGCAACGTTCAGAGCGATGCCGGGCGTCAAGGCCATGCCTTCGGCAACCGCATCTTCAACTGGCTCTATCGCACCATTTTCGGTGCCGACTTCACCGATATTTTCTCCGGCTACCGCGCCTTCTCGCGCCGCTTTATCAAGAGTTTCCCGGCCGTGTCGGGCGGTTTCGAGATCGAGACCGAAATGTCTGTCCATGCCTCGCGGCTGAAGCTGCCCGTCAGCGAACTGGAGCTCGACTACGGCCGGCGGCCGGAAGGCTCGCATTCGAAGCTTTCCACCTTCCGCGACGGCTGGAAAATCCTCTGGATGTTCGCGATGCTGATGAAGGAAACGCGGCCATTCGCCTTCTTCGGCATCCTGAGCGCCGTTGCCATGGAGCTCAGTATCGGCTTCTCCATCCCGGTCTTCATCGAGTATTTCGATACCGGACAGGTATTGCGCGTGCCGACCTGGATACTCTCCATGGTACTGACAATGATCGCCTTCATGCTGTTCACGGCCGGTCTGATCCTCGATTCGGTCGCCCGCGCCCGCGCCGAACAGCTGCGCATCCACTATATGAGCCTCGCCAAGCCCGCCGCGCGTGAAAACGGCGACGACCGGACGGTCTATATGGCGGAGCTTGAAAAACCGGCAAGCCGGAAGAAAAGGGCCAAGGCTGCATGAAGAAGCTCTTTCGCTTCCTGATCGCCGGCAGCGTCGGCTTCGTCGTCGATGCCGGCGTGCTGCATCTGCTGCTGTGGTTCACGCCCTTCGGCCCCTTCGTCGGCCGTGCCATTTCGATCCCGAGTGCGCTGCTTGCCACCTGGTTTATCAACCGCAACTTCACCTTCGGCCGGTCCGACCGGTCGCTGGCGGCCGAAGGCTTCCGCTATGGTTCGGTCGGCCTGACCTCGGCACTCTTGAACTATGCCCTGTTCAGCTCGTTGCTGATGGCAGAGCCGGCGCTGCGGCCGATCATCGCCCTGACGCTGGCATCGGCGGCGGCAACGGCGTTCAGCTTCTTCGGCTATTCACGCTTCGTCTTCCGCCACCGGCAAAATTCCTGAGGCAATTCCAGGAAAGTGCGCAGCGGTTTTCCGTCCGGAATTGCGTCATGAAATGAGGACCGCCCTCAGACCGGCTCCCACCCATCCTTCTCGCTGGCGCGGTAGATGGCGTCGATGACCTTCTGGTTGAGCTTCGAGCTTTCCAGTGACACGACCTCCGCGCCTTGACCAAGCGCAGCAGAAGCGAAGGCCTCCGCCTCGCGCCTGTACTGCCGGCTGTCCGGGAAACGGAAAATCTGCGATTCCGAATGGCCGCGATTGGTCAGCTCCAACTCTTCCGCGCCGTAACGATCGGCATTGAAGGGTGATTTCACCTCGATGAAGCCTTCCGTGCCATGGAAGACCATGACCTGCCGGTTGGCCATCTGCGTCGAGATATAGAAGGTCAGTTCGAAATCGCCGAAGTCTGCCTTGACGCTGGAATAGATGTCAGTGCCGAATTCCGGGTCGCGCTCCGTCACCGCCTGGAGGCGCAGCGGTTCGCGGCCGGTGACGAAACGGGTGCTGATCGTCGGATAGACGCCGATATCCGGCAGGCCACCGCCGCCAAGCGCGGGGATATTGCGCATGTTGCCGGCATCGCGGTTGAAATAGGTGAAGGCGCCCTGGATGTGACGCAGCCGGCCGATGGCGCCGTCCGCCAGCAGCGAGCGAACCTTCCGCCAGACCGGCGCATAGGTGACCATATAGGCTTCCGTCACCAGAACCTTGTTGCGATCACGCGCGGCGATCAGGCTGTCGATCTCATCCGCCTTGAGGGCGATCGGCTTTTCGCACAGCACATGCTTGCCGGCATCGGCAGCCTTGACCGTCCATTCGACATGTTGCGAAGTCGGCAGGGGAATATAGACGGCATCGATCGTGTCGGAGGCGAGCATCTCTTCATAGGAACCGAAAGCATGCGGCACGGAGAAGCGGTCTGCCATCTGCCGGGCGCGGGCGAGATCACGGCTGGCGATGGCCGTCACAACGCAGTTTTCCGCGTCCTGAATGGCGGGGACGACCAGATCGCGGCCGATTTTGGCCGTCGATAGAATTCCGAAACGCAGCATGATCTCTCTCCTGAAGCATTGTCCCGAAGCAGACGGCCGCATGGCGATGATCGCAACACGGCCTTTCCGGCGGGATCCTTTGTGAACACGGTGGGGTAAAGCGGAACGGGGCATTCCGCTCTGGACGAAATCGACGCCAATCTTATTCGGCCCTTGCCAAAGGCGCAACGCCCGAGGCGGCCCGCAGGCACGAACCCAAGGGCATAAGGACCATCAAGCTGTGTCCGTATTTGTCCCTTTTCTGTCTGCCAGATGGCTTTCGAAGCTTTCAAGCGACGCCTAATCTCGGCTATCCTTCAAGCACAGGAGATACGAAAATGTCCCATGCGGATACCGCACTGCTCGTCATCGATGTCCAGGAATCCTTTCGCCAGCGTCCCTATTGGAGAACGGACGACCTGCCGGTCTTTACCGACCGCCTGCAGGCGCTGATCAATGGCGCCAAGGCGAAAGGCATTCCCATCGTCCAGATTTTCCATGTCGAGGATAACGACGCGCATTTCAGCCTGAACAGCGGCTATGTGCGCAAGCTCGATGAGATCTCGCTCGAGGCCGATGCCGTCTTCCACAAACGCCGCCATTCGGCACTCGTCGGCTCCGGCCTCGATGTCTGGCTGGTGGCAAACGGCATCCGCAAGGTGATCGTCTCGGGTATCCGTACCGAGCAGTGCTGCGAGACGACGACCCGGCACGCCTCCGATCTCGGCTATGAGGTCGACTATGTCACCGAGGCGACGCTGACCTTTCCGATGACGCATGCCTCGGGCACGGTCTTCAGCGCCGACGATATCAAGAAGCGCAGCGAGCTGGTGCTATCGGGCCGTTTCGCCCGTATCGCAACGGTCGAAGAGGCGCTCGCCGATGCAACGATCCGGAATGCCGCATGACCCAAAGCGACCGCCACCTCCATCGGCGGATCATTCCCGTCTACGTCCTCCTGCCGCCCTATACGCTGCTGATGGACGTAGCCGGACCGGTGGAGGTGCTGCGCCGTGCCAATATCGAACAGGACGACGTCCTGTTCGACTATCAATTCATCGCTGCCCAGCCATCGCAGACGACTTCGGTCGGGCTGACGCTTGCCGATCTCAAACCATTGCCGGATCACATTCCCGATGGCGCCTATGTCATCCTGTCCGGCAGCGTCACGCCGCCCGACGATGCCGAGGATATAGAGCCGGAACTCGCCACGCTCGCGACCTGGCTGAACGGGGCGATCCGTCCGGGCATCACCCTCGTCACCATCTGCTCCGGAGCCGTGCTCGCCGCCCGCGCCGGGCTGATGGACGGCTATGCCTGCACCACACATGCCGCCTGTCTCGACGAAGTCAGGGAATTTGCTCCGACGGCCAGGGTTCTCGACAACCGGCTCTACGTCGAAGACCGCGATCGCTATTCGAGCGCCGGCATCACCACAGGCACCGACCTGATGCTGCACCTCGCCTCCAAGCTGACTTCACCGATGACCGCTCTGACCATTGCCCGGCACATGGTCGTCTATATGCGCAGGACCGGCGCCGAGCCGCAGCTTTCGCCCTGGCTCAGCGGCCGCAACCATGTTCACCCTGCCATCCATCGCGTTCAGGATGCGATCATGGCCGATCCGGCCCATGGCTGGTCGCTTGCCGAGCTTGCCGGCATCGGCGCAATGAGTGCACGACATATTTCGCGGCTGTTCCAGGAGCATGCCGGCCTGTCGGTGACGGCCTATGTCAATCTGATGCGCGTGACGCTGGCGCGCGACGTGCTTGCCAATTCGCGGCTGGATATGGAGCGCGTGGCGGAAAAATCCGGCTTCGCCTCGCCGCGGCATATGCGGCGCGTCTGGTCGAAATACAACGCGCTGCCGCCCAGCCACTATCGGCGCTCAACGGCGGAATAAAGAAATTGTGTGTGGTCTTCGCCGCGAAAGGCCGATAGCCTGCCTTGTCCCTTCCTCCGGCGTCCGCTCGCCGGTCTATCTTTCAAATGACCTGGAGAAATAGCATGGACACGCGCAAGCTTGGACGAACCGATCTGTTTGTCGCCCCCATCGTTTTCGGCGGCAACGTGTTCGGCTGGACGGCCGATGAGAAAACCTCCTATGCACTGCTCGACGCCTTCTTCGACGCCGGCTTCAACACGATCGACACGGCCGACGTCTATTCCCGCTGGGTTCCGGGCAATAAGGGCGGCGATTCCGAGGAGATCATCGGCAAGTGGCTGAAGCAGGGCCGCGTTTCGCGCGACAAGGCCATCATCATCACCAAGGTCGGATCGGAGATGGGGCCAGGCAAGAAGGGCCTCAAGGCCGGCTATATCATCGAGGCCGCCGAGGCTTCGCTGAAGCGGCTGCAGACCGATCACATCGACCTTTATCTCTCGCACTGGCCGGACCCCGAGACGCCGCATGAGGAGTCGCTCGCCGCCTATGCCAAGCTGAAGGAACAGGGCAAGATCCGCCATGTCGGCTGCTCGAACCTTGATGCAACGCAGCTCCAGGCTTCGCTCAGTGCTGCTGCAAAGGCCGGCCTGCCGCGCTACGACGTGCTGCAGCCCGAATATAATCTCTACGCTCGTGACAGTTTCGAAGGACCGCTGGCGGATCTCTGCCTCAAGGAAGAGATCGGCGTCATCACCTATTTCAGCCTTGCGGCCGGCTTCCTGACCGGCAAGTACCGCACCAAGGCGGATACGGAGGGACGGGCACGCGAGAATCGGGTTGCCGCCTATCTCGACGACAAGGGCCTGCGGATTCTCGCAGCGCTCGACAAGATCGCGGCTGAAACCGGCGCCAAGCCCGCCGAGATCGCGCTTGCCTGGCTCTTGCGCAAACGCGGCGTCACCGCTCCGATCGCCAGCGCCACTAGCCTCAGTCAGCTTGACGCGCTCATCAATTCGGCGAAGCTCTCGCTTTCCGATGATGCCATGCGCCTGCTTGACGAAGCCGGCAAGTAAACGGAGGCTGGCCGATGACCGTGACGATCCGAGACGCCAGACCTGACGACGAAGCGCGCTGGCGTGCGCTGTGGGACGGCTATCTGGCCTTCTACGGCGTCAGCGTCGCGCCAGACATCACCGATGCGACGTGGCGCCGGGTCTTCGATCCGGCGTCGGCGATCTTCATGCGCGTGGCCGAGGTCGATGGCGAAGTGAAGGGCTTTACCCTCAGCCTCACGCATGAGGGCACATGGGTGCGCGCGCCCGACTGCTATCTGGAAGACCTGTTCGTCGATGAAAGTGCCAGAGGCCACGGCGTCGGCCGGGCGCTGCTCGACGATCTCGTCGCGCTCTGCAAGAAAAACGGCTGGGCGCGGCTCTATTGGCACACGGAAGAAGGCAATACGACCGCCCGCAAGCTTTACGACAGCTATGTCGAGAGCGACGGGCATATTCGCTACCGCATCAGCTTCTAAGCTTCGGAAAGCCTTCGTAATGGGCGGAATGGTCGCCCTCCCAGTTGGCCATGCCCGGCTTGGTCAGCATGCCGCGCGGGCTGACAAAGCTCTGAATGGTCCGCTTGGGTCGCTCGTGCCACTGGATGTTGAAAGCCCAGAGCTTCGGGAAGAAGCAGAGCGATGCATAGGGTAGATGGTCGTGGATCCACCAGGCGAGCCTCTGCCAATCGCCCTCATGACTGTGATGATCGATCAGCCAAGGCACGACGATGCAGACGGCCGCGCCCATGCAGCCGTCGAGATCGCGCATATCCCAGATGTGGTGCGCGGCGGTATGGGGATTGGTCGAGCAGTTCAACCCATTCCTGTTGCCGAAGGCGTTGACTTCGGGCGAACGGTAGCCGGAGCGGATATGTAGCCGGCCAAATGTCGCCTCCAGCGGCTCCAGCAATTCCTCGCAGAGCTTGCGGCCCGTCTCGATCGCCAGATCCGGGTCTTCCGGAATGTTGGGGATGCGATAGAAATCCGCGATTTCCGAATGCAGGAAATCGCGAAAGAAGAAGTTCTTCGACAGCCTGACACGGCCGAGATCCTCAAGCCCCTTCATCGATCCCGGTTTTCTCATCGTTGCTATCCCTTCCTGAAACCATTCGGTCAATCGAGACGAGTTTTGGCATCACCGCCACCCGATTTCTGTCAGCAGTCGCTTCGTTCCCTTACTTTGCGCGATTCCGGACGAAAAACCGCTGCGCACTTTTCCTGAAATCGCTTTAAGGCCCGGTATATTTGAAGAAATCAATGAAGGCTCTGAGCGCCGGGCGCATCTGGCGGCGGCTCGGATAATAGATGCAAAAGCCCGGATAGGGCGGACACCAGTCTTCGAGCACGCGGATGAGCTTGCCTTCGGCCAGTTCCTGCTGCACGCGAATATCGAAGAGATAGGCAAGGCCGGCGCCATTGAGGGCAGCCAAAACGCCGAGCCGATCCTCGATCACGATCAGGGGACCGTCAACGGCAACGACCAGCTCGCGCCCATCCTTCTCGAACTCCCAGCGATAAATCGAGCCATCGGTAAATCGCCGCTTGATGCAGCGATGATGGACGAGATCGCGCGGATGCAGCGGCTTCGGATGCTTCTCGAAATAGGCAGGCGACCCCGCAATGACTGTGCGTATATCCGGCGAGATCTTCACCGCGATCATGTCGCCTTCGATGCTTTCCGCCAGCCGGATGCCGGCATCATAGCCT
Organism: Martinezella tropici; assembly: GCF_003287875.1. Classification (GTDB taxonomy): domain Bacteria; phylum Pseudomonadota; class Alphaproteobacteria; order Rhizobiales; family Rhizobiaceae; genus Rhizobium; species Rhizobium tropici_C. Next base: position 56,322 of record NZ_QMKK01000046.1, on the reverse strand, counting down.
TCCTTGACGATATTGCTGAAGCCGTCCTCGTTGGCGATTTCGAGCGTGATATCGGGATAGGTATTGAGGAAATCACCGATACGCGGGGCCATCAGCAGATCGGAAGCGAAGCGAGGGGCGGTGATGCGCAGCGTCCCCGCGGGACGGCCGCGGGTCGCAAGCGTGTCCTCCAGCGCGATATCGATTTCCTCCAGTGCCGGCCCCAGCCTTTGCAATAGCGCCTGCCCCTCCTCAGTCGGCAGCACGCTGCGCGTGGTGCGGGCAAGCAGCCGCACGCCGAGGCTTTCCTCAAGGCTGGACACGGCGTGGCTGACTGCCGATGGCGCGATCGACAATTCCTTGCCGGCAGCACGGAAGCTGCGATGGGCGGCGACGGCGGCAAAAACCGCAAGCTGAGAGAGGTGTGTTCTGTTCATTGATCTAAATTATAGAACAACCTGTAAGGATTTGCATGGATTTTCATTCATTGTCCGGAACCCTAACTTGAACTCGTAGGCAGCGGACACGAGCCCCTGTCGCTCCCATACGTCTCAAGAAGGAATACATCATGAAAACCCGCAGGCTAGGTAAGGATCTCACCGTTTCCGCCGTTGGACTGGGCTGCATGGGCATGAGCTTTGCCTATGGCGCCACCGACGAGACCGAATCCCTCAAGACGCTCCATCGCGCCGTCGATCTCGGCGTCACCTTTTTCGACACCGCCGAGGTCTACGGCCCCTTCACCAATGAAGAGCTGCTCGGCCGCACGCTGAAGTCCGTGCGTGACCGCATTGTCATCGCCACCAAATTCGGTTTCAAGCTCGATCTCACGAAAAGTGGCCCGGCGGCGATGATCGGCGTCGACAGCCGGCCCGAGCATGTCAAGGAAGTCGCCGAAGCTTCCCTCAAGCGACTTGGCACGGATGTCATCGACCTCTTCTACCAGCATCGCGTCGACCCGAATGTGCCGATCGAAGATACGGTCGGCGCCATGGCGGGGCTTGTGAAAGAGGGCAAGGTGCGCACGCTCGGCCTATCCGAAGCCGGCTCTGCCACCATCCGCCGCGCCCATGCGGTACATCCGATCGCTGCAGTGCAGAGCGAATATTCGCTCTGGAGCCGCGATCCCGAGGAAGACGTGCTCGCCACCTGCCGCGAACTCGGCATCGGCTTCGTGCCCTACAGCCCGCTTGGCCGCGGCTTCCTGACCGGAGCGATCCACAAGACGGAGGATCTCGCCGACGACGATTTCCGCCGCTCGCTGCCACGCTTCCAGAGTAAGAATTTCGATGCCAACGCCGCCCTGGTCGCAAGGCTTCAAGCTCTTGCCGAAGAAAAGAACGTCACGGCGGCCCAACTGGCGCTCGCATGGGTGCTGCATCAGGGCGACGATATCGTACCGATCCCCGGCGCACGCAAGCTGCACCATCTCGAGCAGAACGCCGCGGCGGCCGATATCGCGCTATCGCTGCAGGAGTTGAAGGAACTTGGTGGCATCATCTCGCCCGAAACGGTCGCCGGCAAACGATACACCGATGCCTCCCTGGCCATGACGAATATATGACAAACGGGCTGCTCCTTCTGCCCACGCGAAGACATCGGCCGCAAAGGCCGGTGTCTTTTTGGGACCGAAAAGAAAAGTGAAGCATCGCAGAGAGGGTGGGCGAACATGCGAATCGCCTGAATTGCAGGCTTTTTCAAATTCCTAGATTGATCGTCATGGACGCGAAGCTCGTTCGAAAGCTCCACGCTCGGTTGACAAACGGGTGCGAAATTTGAAGATTGCGGCCATCAAAAACGGGCAGCGTTGGGGGGACTTATGTCTAAGCGCGCGTTTATCGGCTTCTCTGCTTTTCTTCTCGCCACTTTCGCATCTCTGAGCCCTTTGGTCGCCGCAGACGTCAAGCGCCAGGTGGTCACCACGAAAGATGGCGACTACTTCGGCTTCGATCTGCGCACCGAGCAGAATGTGACGCTGGATCAGTGTTCCGCCTCCTGCATCGGCGACAAGTCCTGCAAGGCCTTCACCTACAATCCCAAGGTGAAGTGGTGCTTCATGAAGTCGGACTTCAATCAGCTCAACAGCTTTCCCGGCGCGATCACCGGCAAGATCGTCGAGACGACCGCCACCAGCGAGCCGGATATCGGCGCTGCCCCTGCCCTTTCCTTCCTTTCCGACAATTTCGTCCAGAGCGCGCGCGATGCAAAGAACACGCTGACGCTCGGCAACGAGCTGAAGGGCCAGGGCGTCGAAAGCCTGATTGCGCTCGGCCGCATCGAGCTGACCTCAGGCAATGTCAACGACGCCCTGAACGCCTTCCAGGGCGCGCTCTCGATCAATCCCGACAATGGTGATCTGTGGATCGAAATGGCGCGCGCCGCCAATACGATCACGAACGACACGTCTGTCGCCACGCGGGCCGCCTATGCCGCGCTCAACGGCTATCAGCTGACCCGCACGACGAGCAGCCGCGCCGACGCGCTGGCTGTACTCGCCGAAGCGCTGAAGAATGCGCAGAACTATCGTCCGGCGCTCAGCGCCTACAAGGCAAGCCTCAATCTCGTCAGCTCCGCTGCCGTCCAGGCCGCCTATAACGATCTTCTGGCCCGCCAGGGCTTCCGCGTGACCGGCAATACGCTCGACAACGACAATGCATCGCCCCGCGCCTGCGTGCAGTTCTCCGAAAAGCTGGTGAAGAGCGGTGTCGACTATACGCCCTTCGTCACTCTCAACGGCGCCGCGCCGAAGGGCGTCGATGCCAAGGATAACCAGATCTGCGTCGAAGGTCTGGAATTCGGCCAGCACTACCGCATTTCGCTGCGCGCCGGCCTGCCCTCCTCGGTGGATGAAAACCTCGCCTCGCAGGTCAATGTCGACATCTACGTCAAGGATCGCACGGCTTCGCTGCGCTTCACTGGCGACAATTTCGTCCTGCCTTCGACCGCGCGCCGCGGCATCCCGATCGTTTCGGTCAACGCCACTACGGCCAATCTCAAGCTCTACCGCATCGGCGACCGCAATATCGCCCAGCTTCTCAACAATTCGCAGTTTCTGACGCAGGTGGACAGCTATAGCGCCCAGACCATCCAGGACACCAATGGCGAACTGGTCTGGCAGGGCTCCATCGAGATCAAGCAGGAACTCAACAAGGAAGTCGCAACCAGCTTCCCTGTGGACGAGGCACTGCCGAAGCGCAAGCCCGGCGTCTATGTGCTGACGGCGGTTGCACCGGAGAGCGGCGGCCACGAATGGGACCCGCAGGCGACGCAATGGTTTGTCGTCTCCGACATCGGCGTCACCACCTATGCCGGCACCGACGGCTTGAATGTCTTTGCCCGGTCGCTCGGCAGCGCCAAGCCGCTTGCCGGCATTCAGCTGCAGCTGCTCGCCAAGAACAATGAAATCCTCGGGACCGCCAAGACCGACGGCAATGGCCGCGCCGTCTTCAGCGCCGGCCTGATGCGCGGCACGGCGGGCATGACGCCGGCCGTCATTACCGCTGAGAATGGCGATCAGGATTATGTCTTCCTCGACATGACGCGCGCCGGCTTCGATCTTTCCGACCGCGGCGTATCAGGCCGAACCGCGCCTGGTGCGATCGACCTTTTGACCTGGACGGAACGCGGCATCTACCGTGCAGGCGAGACCGTGCATGCCTCCGCACTTGCCCGCGACGTCAGCTCGACTGCGGTCGAAAACCTGCCGCTCACCTTCGTCTTCCTGCGCCCGGATGGCGTCGAGGATCGCCGCATCGTCACCGACGGCGGCAAGCTCGGCGGCTATAATGTCGACCTGCCGCTGCAGCAGACCTCGATGCGCGGCACTTGGACGATGAAGATCTACACCGACCCGAAGGGTTCCTCCATCGGCTCGCAGACCTTCCTCGTCGACGACTTCGTGCCGGATCGCATCGAATTCGACATGAAGAGCGACGCCAAGGAGATCGAAGTCGGCCAGCCGACGCCTGTTAATGTCGACGGACGCTATCTCTATGGCGCACCGGCCGCCGGCCTCAACCTCGAAGGCGAAGTGACGCTGAAGCCGACGCGCCAGAGCGATGCCTTCAAGGGCTATCAGTTCGGCCTCGCCGACGAAGGTGCCGGCAAGGCAGACGCCAACAATGACGACGAGGACAGCAGCGGCGGCGACAGCAAGGCCGAGAGCACGCAGGTGCCGCTCGAAGACCTGCAGGCGCTGGACGAAAACGGCAAAACCACCTTCAACGTCACCATCAACGACACGCCTTCGACCACGCAGCTCCTGAACGCCAATATCACCGTGCGCATGCAGGAAGCCGGCGGCCGCGCCGTCGAGCGCTCGCTGACCCTGCCCGTCAAGGCGGACGGCCCGCGCATCGGCATCAAGCCGGAATTCGACGGCGATCTCGGCGAGAATTCCGTCGGCAACTTCCATGTCATCGTTGTCGATGCCAATGGCCAGAAGCAGGCCATGCAGGGCCTGACCTGGAAACTGCTGAGCGTCGAGCGCAATTATCAATGGTATCGCGACGGCAGCAGCTGGAAGTTCGAGCCGATCATGTCCACCAAGCAGGTGGCAGTCGGCACGGTCAACACCACCACCGACGGCGCGGCGATTTCCATGCCCGTCACCTGGGGCCGCTACCGTCTCGAAGTCTCCACCGCCGATGCGAACGGCCCGGAATCGAGCGTCGAGTTCAATGCCGGCTGGTATGTCGCCTCCACTTCGACGGAAACGCCTGACGCGCTCGAGATTGCGCTCGACAAGGAAAGCTACCATGTCGGCGATACAGCCAAGCTGAAGGTCACCTCGCGCTATGCCGGCCAGCTGATGGTGACTGCCGGTTCGGAAACGCTGATCTCGGTCACCAATGCCGATATCGGCGCGACGGGCGGCGAAGTCGACGTTCCCGTCACGGCCGATTGGGGTGCTGGTACATACTTGACGGCCACGCTGTTCCGGCCCGGCGATGCCCAGGAAAGCCGCATGCCGATGCGCGCCATCGGCATCAAGTGGGCACCGGTCGATCCGGGCGAGCGCAAGCTGCAGATCAAGCTCGACGCGCCGCAAAAGACGCTGCCGCGTCAGCCGCTTGATATCGGCCTTCAAGTCGCCGGCGCGGGCGCCAATGAGGACGCCTATGTCACGATCGCCGCCGTCGATGTCGGCATTCTCAACCTCACGCGCTACCAGCCGCCGGCACCGGATGACTGGTATTACGGCCAGCGCCAGCTCGGCCTCGAAATCCGCGATATCTACGGTCGCCTTATCGATGGCTCGCTCGGCGCGACTGGCAAGCTGCGCACCGGCGGCGACGGCGGACAGGCGGCTTTACAAGCAAGTCCGCCAAAGGAAAAGCTGATCGCGTTCTTCTCCGGTCCCATCAAGCTCGATGCCAATGGCAAGGCGAATGTCAGTTTCGACATTCCGCAGTTCAACGGCACGGCGCGGCTGATGGCGGTCGCCTGGTCGAAGGCCGGCGTCGGTCATGCGACACAGGATGTCATCATCCGCGATCCCGTCGTCGTCACCGCCAGCCTGCCGAAGTTCCTGGCGCCCGGAGACAAGGCCAACCTGCGTCTCGATGTCGCCAACACCGATGCGCCGGCCGGCGAATATACGCTCGCCGTGACTGGCAATAACGCCGTGACGGTGGATGCAAGCGCCAACCAGCAGAAGATCAAGCTCGAAACGGGCGGCAAATATGCCATCACGCTGCCGCTGACCGGCGGACAGCCGGGCGACGGCACCGTTTCGATCAAGCTCTCGAATGCTTCGGGCATGTCGCTCGATCAATCGGTCGATATCCCGGTTCGCCCGTCGCAGCTGCCGGTCACCGAACGGCGCGTCATCGCGCTGGCACCCGGCAAGAGCCTGACAGTCAATGCCGATCTTCTCGCCGATAGTGTGCTGCCCGGCGCCTCGGTCAGCGTCAATGTCAGCCGCTCCAGCGCCTTCGATGTGCCGGCGCTTCTGATGAGCCTCAGCCGTTACCCCTATGGCTGCGCGGAACAGACGGCGAGCAGCGCCATGCCGCTGCTCTACTTCAGCGACATGGCGGTCAAGAACGGCCTTGCCGATGACGCCGAGATCCAGAAGCGCGTGCAGGACTCGATTTATCGCGAACTGTCCTACCAGTCCTCGACCGGCAGCTTCGGTCTCTGGAGCCCGGGCTCGGGCGATCTCTGGCTCGACGCCTATGTCATGGACTTCCTGACCCGCGCCCGCGAGCAGAAGTACAACGTGCCGGATCAGGCGATGGTGCAGGGGCTTGAAAACCTCCAGAATGCGCTCAGCGCCAACACCAACGTCAAGGATAACGGCAACGAGATCGCCTATGCGCTCTATGTGCTGGCGCGCAACAAGAAGGCCTCGATCAGCGATCTGCGCTACTATGCGGACACGATGCTGAACGACTTCCCGACGCCGCTCTCTAAGGCGCATCTTGCCGCTGCTCTCGCGCTCTATGGGGATGCTCAGCGCTCGCGCAACATCTTCGTGGACTCGCTGCAGATGTCGCAGAAGGCGGCCGTCACCAAGGTTAGCTTCGTCCGCTCGGATTACGGCTCGTCGTTGCGCGACGGCGCCGCCGTGCTGGCGCTGGCCGCCGAAAGCCGTCCCGTGCCGCCGATCATTCCGGAACTCGCAAGCGTCGTCGCCAAGGATTGGCAGAGCCGGAAATATACCAGCACCCAGGAACAGACCTGGATGCTGCTGGCAGCCCGCGCCCTGCAGAACGGCGATGACGGCCTGACGCTGGACGTCAACGGCGCTGCCCACAGCGGCACCTATATGGCGCAGATGTCGGGCGATGCGCTGATGGGCCATCCGCTGACCGTGACCAACACGACGCGCCAGCCGCTCTCGGCTGCCGTGACCACCGTCGCGGCTCCGGTCGCGCAGCTGCCGGCCGGTGGCAACGGCTTCAAGATCGAGCGCAAGTACTACACGCTCGATGGCGAAGAGGCGAATGTCAGCCAGGCACAGCAGAACGAACGCTACGTCGTCGTGCTGCATGTGACCGAGGACAATGACTGGCCACAGCGCATCCTCGTGACCGATCTCCTGCCGGCAGGCTTCGAGATCGACAATCCGAGCATCGTCAACAGCGCCCAGCTTTCGAACTTCGACTGGCTCAGCGACATTCAGCCGGCCCATGTTGAATTCCGCAACGATCGCTTTGTCGCCGCCTTCGACCAGGGCTCCGGAGCGGACCGTGACATGACCTTCGCCTATGTCGTGCGCGCCGTGACCCCAGGCGTCTACGATCATCCGGCCGCAAGCGTCGAGGACATGTACCGTCCGCAGTTCTCGGCCCGCACGGCGATGGGCCGCATGGAGGTGCTGGGCGCCCAGCAATAAGAAGCAGACATGAAGGCGCGTTGGAAGATTGCGATAGGCTTTGGAGCCACTGCCGCAACAGTGGTGGCTCTGGTCTTCGGCCTGGAGGCGGCGGACCGTGCCTATCCGCCGCCGCTGGACAATGCCCGCGTGGTCTCGGCCGAGGTGCTCGATGCCAATGGCGATCTCCTGCGTGCCTTTGCCACGCCTGAAGGGCGCTGGCGGCTGAAAACCGGCGTTGCCGATGTCGATCCGCAATATCTGCGCATGCTGGTCGCCTATGAGGATCGCCGCTTCTACGACCACCACGGCGTCGACCCGATGGCGATCGGCCGTGCCTTCCTGCAGCTCCTCACCCATGGCCACATCGTCTCCGGCGGCTCGACGCTCTCCATGCAGGTGGCGCGGCTGATCGAGCCCCGCAGCGAGCGCTCGCTGACGGCGAAACTTCTGCAGGTGGTGCGTGCCATCCAGATCGAGCGGCGGCTAAGCAAGGAACAGATCCTCGATCTCTATCTGACGCATGCACCCTATGGCGGCAACCTGGAAGGCGTGCGCGCGGCGAGCCTTGCCTATTTCGGCAAGGAGCCCCGACACCTGACGGTCGCGCAGGCAGGCCTGCTTGTGGCGCTGCCGCAGCTGCCGGAAAAGCGTCGGCCGGACCGCAATCTTGCCGCCGCGCAGGCCGCCCGCCATCGCGTGCTCGAGCGCGCCGCCGTGGCGACAGTGATCGGTGAAGGCGAAGCGGAGCGGGCTTCGCTTTCCCCTATTCCAGCCGTGCGGCGACAGCTGCCGGCCTATGCCGCTCATCTGGCCGAATTGGCGCTGCGCAAGCAGCCCAGCATCATCAAGCACAAGACGACGCTGCGGCGTGATGTGCAGCAGGGCCTCGAAGCGGTTGCCGATGCAGCGGCGAAGCGACTCGGGCCGAAGGTATCGGTCGCCATGATCATGGCCGATGCCAAGACCGGCGAGATCATCGGCGAGGTCGGCTCGGCCAACTACTTTGATTCCTCGCGCGCAGGCTGGGTCGATATGACCCGCGTGCTGCGCTCGCCCGGCTCGACGCTGAAACCCTTCATCTACGGGCTTGCCTTCGAGCAGGGCTATGTGGCGCAGGAAACGATCATCGAGGATCGCCCCGCCGATTTCTATGGCTATCGCCCCCGCAATTTTGACATGAGCTACCAGGGCGATGTCAGCGTGCGCCAGGCGCTGCAGCTGTCGTTGAATGTGCCGGCCGTGCGGCTGCTCGATGCCGTAGGTCCCACGCGGCTGCTGGTGCGCTTCCGCCGCGCCGAGGTGAAGCCGAAGCTGCCACCGAACGAGGCGCCCGGCCTTGCGATCGGCCTTGGCGGCGTCGGCGTGACGCTGAAGGATCTCGTGCAACTCTATGCCGGGCTCGCCAATCGCGGCAAAGCGATGCGGATCGGCGACGGCGTTCAGGACGAGCCGGGGTCGATCGACGGCGAGCCGCTGATGGAGCCGATCGCGGTGTGGAACATCACCGACATTCTCTCCGATATCATCGCGCCGCGCGGCAGCAAGCAGCTCGGTATCGCCTACAAGACCGGCACCAGCTACGGCAACCGCGATGCCTGGTCGATCGGCTATGACGGCGCGCACGTGCTCGGCGTCTGGGTCGGCCGTCCGGACAATGGCGCCGTGCCGGGACTGGCGGGCTATGTTTCCGCCGCACCCATCCTGTTCGAGGCCTTTGCGAAATCCGGCGTTGCCATTACTCCCTTCCCTGCCGCTCCCATGGGCGCCGTGCGCATCGCACCGACCGAACTGCCGATCAGCCAGCGGCGCTTTTCCGTGACCGCCGCCGGGCTGCTGGCCGCCTCCAGCCGCGAACCTGCGCCACAGATCGTCTACCCGCCGGAAGGCGCGCGCATCGATCTCGGTGCCAGCGGCGGCAACGACCAGATCATGCCGCTGGCGCTGAAGCTGCAAGGTGGACGGGCGCCGTTCCGCTGGCTCGCCAACGGCAAGCCGCTGCCCGACATGTCTCGCCGCCGCACCAATCAATGGACACCCGATGGCGCCGGCTATTCGACGCTGACCGTCATCGATGCCGCGGGTCGCGCGGCAAGCGTGCGGGTTTTTGTCGAGTGATATCTGTCAAATCATTGCGATCACGCCGCCAGCATTTTTGTCAGCCGCGGGCGTCTATGATATCTTAGGCATAACTCAAACGAGGAATGACGAGATGTCGGAAGAGCAGGCAATCCGTGCGGTCGTTCATCTCTATGTCGATGGAATGGCATTCGCGAACGAGCCGGCACTGCGCAAGGCCTTCCATCCGCGAGCAGCGATCATCGGCAATTATCAAGGCGCTGTGGAATGGATGACGCGGGATGAATTCATCGCCGCGATCGTCGAGGAAGGCAGTGCGCCGCCCGGAACCATACCGCTGATGGAAATCGAACTGATCGACATCGAAGGCGATGCAGCCAGCGTCAAGGTCGTCGACGAATTCGCCGGGATGCGGTTTTCGGACTATCTATCGCTGGTGAAGATCGATGGGCGCTGGAGTGTGGTGAACAAGGTGTATCATCTGCATCGATGATGTGTTTCGAGGCGGCTCCATCTATGCCGAGCCTCTGATACCCCCCTCTGTCACTTCGTGACATCTCCCCCACAAGGGGGGAGATTGTTGGGAGTTTGTCGCACGCTCATTCAAACCTAAAAAGCTTCAGCGTCTGCAGCTTCGATATTTGATTGAGGCAGGAAGGATTCCGCGAGTTACCAATCTCCCCCCCCTTGTGGGGGAGATGTCCCGACAGGGACAGAGGGGGGTGGCCGCACCCTCCTCGAACTCGAAAGCAAGCGACAGCCGATTACCCTCTCAGCACCCCACCCGTCGACTTCGTGACGTTCGACACGATCTTCTGGGTCAAAGCCTCGAAATCCTCGTCGGTCAGCGTACGCTCGGCCGGCTGGATCTGCACTTCGATGGCGATGGACTTCTTGCCTTCGCCGAGCGATGCGCCCTGGAAGATGTCGAAGACGTTGACGCCGGTGACCAGCTTGCGGTCGGCACCGGCGGCAGCGCGGATGATCGCTCCGGCTTCCACCGACTTGTCGACCACAAAGGCGAAGTCGCGCTTGACCGCCTGGAAGGGGGAAAGCTCCAGCGCCGGCTTGGTGCGGGTCGCCTTCTTCTTCGGTTCGGGCATGGCATCGATATAGACTTCGAAGCCGGCGAGAGCGCCCGACACGTCGAGCGATTCCAGCGTCTTCGGATGGAATTCGCCGAAATAGCCGAGCACGACCTTCGGACCTATCTTGATGGTGCCGGAGCGGCCGGGGTGGTACCAGGCCGGGCCGCCCTGCTCGATCTGGATATTGCCCATCGGCAGACCGCAAGCCTCGAGGACGGCAAGAGCATCGGCCTTGGCGTCGAAGACATCGACCGGCTTGCCGCCGCCCTTGGTGGCGTTCGACCACATGCGGCCGGCGCCGGCAAGCGTTGCCGTGCCGCGGCGGATGCCGCCGGCAACGCGCCGCTGGCCCTCGGGCGTATCGTTTTCATAGGTGCCGGAGACTTCGAAGATCGCGACGTCGCCATAGCCCTTGTCGGCATTGCGCTGCGCGGCCGACAGCAGGCCCGGCAGCAGCGAGGGACGCATGTCGGACATATCAGCGGCGATCGGATTCGCAAGCTTCAGCGCGTTGGAGCCGCCGCCGAAGAGCTTGGCCTGATCTTCCGAGATGAAAGACCAGGTGACCGCTTCCAGCATGCCGCGCGCAGCGAGCGCCCGCTTGGCGGTGCGCGTGCGAATCTGCAGCGTCGTCAGGATCTTGCCATTCACAGCGGTGTGGCTTGCCAGCGGCTGCGGCTTGATATTGTCGACGCCGTGGATGCGCATGATCTCTTCGACGAGGTCGGCCTTGCCATCGACATCCGGACGCCAGGAGGGCACGGCGACGGAAATGCGCTCACCGGAACCCGAGACCGAGAAGCCGAGCTTCGTCAGGATCGACTTGCTCTCATCGGCCGAAACGTCGAGGCCGGTCAGGCGCTTGACTTCCGACAGCGGGAAATCGATGACCTTGGCCTCATAGCCCTTGTAGCCTTCGACGCGGGCCTTAGCGGCCGTGCCACCACAGCAGGCAAGCACCAGTTCCGTCGTGCGCTCAAGGCCAGGCACCATATATTCCGGATCGACGCCGCGCTCGAAACGATAGCGCGCATCGGTGATGATGCCGAGGCTGCGGCCGGTCTTGGCGATGTTCATCGGGTCCCAGAGTGCGGATTCGATCAGCACGTCCGTGGTGTTCTCGTCACAGCCGGAATGCTCGCCGCCCATGATGCCGCCGATCGACTCGACGCCATTGTCATCGGCGATGACGACATTGCTTGAATTGAGCTTGTATTCGCGCTCATCGAGCGCCAGCACGGTTTCGCCGTCCCTGGCGCGGCGCACGACCAGATTGCCCTTGACCTTGGCGGCATCGAAGACGTGCATCGGCCGGCCCTGATCGAAGGTCATGTAGTTGGTGATGTCGACCAGCGCGCTGATTGGACGGAGGCCGATCGCGAGCAGGCGCTGCTGCATCCACTTCGGGCTCGGGCCGTTCTTGACCCCGCGCACCAGACGAAGCGCAAAACCGGGGCACAGGCGCGCATCGTCCAGCACGATCTTGAGTTCGGTCGGCGTTTCGCTCTGGACAGGGAAAGTTGGCGTGAGGCGCGGCTTCAGCGTGCCAAGGCCGGAGGCGGCGAGATCGCGGGCAATGCCATAGACGCCGGTGCAATCCGGGCGGTTCGGCGTCAGATTGATCTCGATGACCGGATCGTCGAGGCCGGCATAGGCGGCGAAGCTCGTGCCGACTGGCGCATCTTCCGGAAGGTCGATGATGCCGTCATGGCTGTCGGAGATTTCGAGCTCCTTTTCCGAGCACATCATGCCGCGGCTCTCGACGCCGCGGATGTTGCCGATCGCAAGCGTCACATCGATGCCGGGAACATAGGTGCCGGGGGCGGCGAAGGCGCCGACGAGGCCAGCGCGCGCATTGGGCGCGCCGCAGACGACCTGAACGGGCGCGCCGCTGCCGGTATCGACCATCAGCACCTTGAGGCGATCGGCCTCGGGATGCTTTTCGGCCGAGAGAACCTTGGCGATGACGAAGGGCTTGAACGCAGCCTTGTCGTCGACCTCTTCCACTTCCAGCCCGATCATCGTCAGGCGGGCGCAGATCTCGTCGAGCGAGGCGTCGGTTTCCAGATGCTCTTTCAGCCAGGAGAGTGTGAATTTCATGTGCTTTATCCCTTCCTTACGCGCTCAGACCGCCGAACAAGGTCGGCATGTCGAGCGGGCGGAAGCCGTAGTGGTTCATCCAGCGGACATCGGCGTTGAAGAAGTCGCGCAGGTCGGGCATGCCGTATTTCAGCATGGCGATGCGGTCGAGACCCATGCCCCAGGCAAAGCCCTGATATTCGTCCGGATCGAGACCGCCATAACGCAGCACGTTCGGATGCACCATGCCGCAGCCGAGGATTTCCATCCAGTCCGTGCCTTCGCCGAACTTGACGATTGGGCCGGAGCGGTCACATTGGATATCGACCTCGAAGGACGGCTCCGTGAAGGGGAAGAAGGACGGACGGAAGCGCATCGTCACATTGTCGACCTCGAAGAAGGTCTTGCAGAATTCTTCCAGCACCCAGCGGATATTGGCGACATTCGCCGTCTTGTCGATGACGAGACCTTCGACCTGATGGAACATCGGCGAATGCGTGGCGTCGCTATCCTGGCGATAGGTCTTGCCGGGGATGATGATGCGGATCGGCGGCTTTTGCACTTCCATGGTGCGCACCTGCACCGGCGAGGTGTGCGTGCGCAGCACCTTGCGCTCACCCTTTTCATCCGGCTGGAAGAAGAAGGTGTCGTGCATTTCGCGGGCCGGGTGTCCTTCCGGGAAGTTCAACGCCGTGAAGTTATAGTAGTCGGTCTCGACATCGGGACCTTCGGCGATTGAGAAGCCCATGTCGCCGAAGATGGCGGTGATCTCGTCGACGATCTGGCTGATCGGATGGATGCGGCCGCGCTCGGCCGGCGAGGAGCGGACCGGCAGGCTGACATCGACGGTCTCGGCCTTCAGCTTCGCCTCAATCGCGGCATCGCGCAGCTCGCTTTTACGGGCATTGATAGCATCGGTGACGGCGTTCTTCAACGCATTGATCGCCGCACCGCGTGTCTGGCGTTCTTCCGGCGACATCGAACCCAGCGTCTTCAGTAGTTCCGAAACCGAGCCCTTCTTGCCGAGCGCGGCGACCCTGACGGCTTCGATCGACTGCTCGTCGGTCGCAGCCGCCACTTCGGCCATGAGTTGGGTTTCAAGCGTTACGAGTTCCGTCATCTGGTCCTGCCTTGCGGACCATGGCCATCGGGCACTCAGTCCACGGAATAATTGGTAAACGCATGCATCAGAAAGCTTGTGGCAACGATGAAGCGCTGGAGATCACTACCCATGTGCACGCGGCCAATCAACCGGGCAAGGAACAAAAAACCGCCAAGAAAGCGAATCATGCGCTGAAGCTCGGCACGCGCGGCCGCCGGCGCATGCTCGAGCCAGGCTTCATAAGCCCTGTTCTGCGTTTGCAGGCCAAGGCGGGCGCCGGTGGCGATCTGCAGGAAGAGCAGCCAGACGTCGCGGGCCTGCGCCACCTCAAGCGGCATGACGGTCTGCGGGTCTTCCTCGAAATCCATGAAGCCAAACCGGTTGCCGACAAAGAACATATCACGCGGATAGGGCCGGCCATGGCAAAGGCCTTTAGCGTGCAGCCGGCCGAGTTCAGCGGCGCAGACGACCATGAGATCATCATGGGCGACGGGATCGCTATCCCGCAATTGCCGCAGGCGCTGTTGCACCGTCATGCCCGCGTCGGCAAGCATGATCGCGCCATTCGAGACATAGAGAAGGTCGGGAACGGGAATACCCCGCTCCTTGAACAGGACGATGCGGCCCGTTTCCCGCTCCGCCATTTGCCACGGAGACAGATAGGCGCAGGGACGCAGGAAAGCGATTGGGACGATGCGCGAAAGGATGGTCTGCAAATGGCGCCAGACCGAAGGTCTTTCCGTGCCGTATCGCTTGATCCATACTCCGCATGACGAGAGAGAAACGCGTTCGACGCGCCTTGATCCATTCACCAGCGCCGTCAGTAAGGTCTCGATATCCTTGCCGGTGAGATTGGATATGGAATTTGGAGCCTTTCCGCTTTCCTGTGAATCGCGAAGACGCTCTATCCTCTTGTTTTTACGCAGTTGCGGGCGGAAAATCGCTGCGCACTTTTGCTGAAATTGCTCTAATGTCGTCTGGCCTAACAACTTCACCTACCCCGATACCGGGAAGCCCCAAGGTGATCATCGCAAATTGATTGTATCTCAGAAAATACAAAACCCGCGCTGATTACACAAGCGCGGGTTTCACAAATTTGACACAAAAATGTCTCGAAGGCAGCCTTAGCCGACAGCAGCCTCGAACTCGTTCTTCGTGCCGGCTTCCTTGAGGTATTCAAGCGCCTTCTTCGAAGCAGCGACGAGCGCGCCGAAAGCTTCCGACTCATGGATCGCCATGTCGGAGAGAACCTTGCGGTCGACCTCGATACCAGCCTTGTTCAGACCGTCGATAAAGCGGCCGTAAGTCAGGCCATGCTCGCGGACGGCAGCGTTGATACGCTGGATCCAGAGGGCGCGGAAATTGCGCTTGTTAACCTTGCGGTCGCGATAAGCATACTGCTTTGCACGATCGACGGCGGCCTTGGCTGTACGGATGGTGTTCTTGCGGCGGCCGTAGAAGCCCTTAGCTGCCTTCAGAACCTTCTTGTGCTTGGCGTGGGCGGTAACGCCTCTTTTTACGCGTGCCATTTCATGATCTCCTTAGTCTATAGCGTTACGAATAGTCTTAGAGACCGTTCGGCAAGTAGTTCTTGATAACCTTACGGCCATCCGGTTCTGCGAGAACCATGGTGCCGCGGGCATCGCGAATGAACTTGTTGCTACGCTTGATCATGCCGTGGCGCTTGCCAGCAGCGGCTGCCTTGACCTTGCCGGATGCGGTGATCTTGAACCGCTTCTTGGCAGAGGACTTCGTCTTCATCTTGGGCATTTTGCTACTCCTTCGATGCTTCCTGGCGCGCTTTGCTTAAAAGCCCTTCCCACAGGTCCGGACAGGCCGGGCTGCAACAAGGTGCCGGAGCGTTTGTTGTTGAACGGCTGAAACGGTGACGAACCGCTCAGCCAGCATTCTGAACTGCCACGGCATGCCCTGCCGGTCAGTTCGGACGCGCGCTTATAACCGCACTCGCCTTGAAGTGCAACGGGGCCGGCGCGGGAATCTTTGCAGATCGATGACAACGCGCGAGCGGCCCGCAAAAAGGAAAAAGCCGCCCAATGGGACGGCTCCGACCTCTTATTTCCACCTGCGCCTCACTTGGGCGCAAGCACCATCATCATCTGGCGGCCTTCGAGCTTGGGCTCGGCTTCGACCTTGGCGATCTCGAGCGTATCTTCCTTGACCTGCTGAAGAAGCTTCATACCGAGTTCCTGGTGGGCCATTTCACGGCCACGGAACTTCAAGGTCACCTTCACCTTGTCGCCTTCCTCGAAGAAACGGCCGATCGCCTTCATCTTCACCTCATAGTCGTGGGTGTCGATGTTGGGACGCATCTTGATTTCTTTGACTTCGACGATCTTCTGCTTCTTGCGCGCCTCGGCGGCCTTCTTCTGGTTGGCATATTTCAGCTTGCCCAGATCGAGGATCTTGCACACAGGCGGTTCGGCATTGGGGGAAATCTCTACCAGATCGAGACCGGCCTCCTCTGCCATTCTCAATGCCTGGTCGGTTGGGACGATACCCATATTCTGGCCGTCAGCTGCAATGAGCTGAACTTTGGGAATGCGAATTTCCCTGTTGGAACGTGGCCCGTCCTTTACGGGCGCATCGGTTTTGAAGGGTCTGCGAATGGTCGTATTCTCCACGAATTGTTTCGGATAGCTGCAGCCTCTCGCTCCCCGCCGGCGCAACTGACGGAAATGTCGTAAAAGCTGTGTTGAAGTCAATAGCATGACAGCAGGAAAAAAGCACCTCCTGCGTGTCAGCAGAGTGTCACGCAGGCGCAGATGCGCCAAGGACACAGTATCGTTCCCCCTTTATATAGAAACTCCAGCGAAAAGATCGAGGATTTTTCAGGTCACGCGGACGCGAATCTGTTCTATAGGGCAGAAAATCCGGGAGCTTTTCATGTCCGAGACAGCCACAGCCATCCAACCGACCTTCCTTCCCGTCGGCACGGGCGAGAACGAACGCCAGATCGCCATCATCCAGCGCGCCGCCGGCAAGGGCGCCAGGAACGTCAGCTTCGTCTGGCTCTCGGGCTATCGATCCGACATGAGCGGTACCAAGGCGGTGGAGCTGGATGCGCTGGCGGCGCGACTGGGGCTCGGCTGCATCCGCTTCGACTATTCCGGCCACGGCCAATCCGGCGGCAAATTCACCGACGGCACGATTTCGCGCTGGCTGGAAGAAGCGCTTGCCGTCATCGATCATACGAAGCCGAAGAAGATCGTTCTTGTCGGCTCGTCGATGGGCGGCTGGATCGCGCTGCGGGTCATCCAGGAATTGCGCAAGCGCAGGAAGGCGCCCCCCGTTGCCGGGCTGGTGCTCATAGCGCCTGCACCGGACTTCACCATCGATCTCATCGAACCCAATCTTTCCGAGGTGGAGCGGCGTTCGCTGGAGGAACGCGGCTATTTCGAGGAACCCTCGGACTACAGCCCCGAGCCGAACATCTTCACCCGCGCCCTTATCGAGGACGGCCGCACCAATCGTGTGCTGACCGGCATCATCGAGACCGGCTGCCCGGTGCACATATTGCAGGGCATGCAGGATGCCGACGTGCCCTTCGCGCATTCGTTAAAGCTCGTCGAGCACCTGCCGGCAGACGATGTGGTGTTAACGCTTGTGCGCGACGGCGACCATCGCCTGTCGCGCCCCCAGGATCTGGAGCGCATGCTCGCCGTCGCCGAGACCTTGGCTCTGCATAATACGCCATAAAAACATGCAGATACGCGCGAAATAGTTCAAGCAGGCATCGCTGCCGGGGTTATATCTACGTGCGTTTCCATAATCATAAGAGGCATGGAATTATGGCAGCTATCCCTTGGATTGTGCCGAAATTAACCATGTGAGCCGGTTCCGGCGTTAACACTTAAGTAACGATTGACTTCCCACGCCCCCCTACATTAACAATTTGTTAACAAATGCAGGGACGATACAAGGATAGTGGGCGTGCGTATTAAGGGCGTATTGATTGCCTTCGCTGCTATAGTTGCGATGTCGTCGTCGGCTGTGCCGGCGCCTCAACAGAGTGCGTCGATGACGGTTGGCAACGTGACCTCCCAGCCGATCGGGCACTACGATTTCTGCCAGAGACATGCCGACGAATGTGGCCCGACCCGCAATGCCGGTCCCCTCGACATGAATGCCGCCTCATGGGCGCTGGTCAGCCAGATCAATCTGCGCGTCAACAAGACCATCCAACCGGCAACGGATATGGAAGTCTATGGCCAGGAAGAATATTGGGAATATCCGAAGACCGCCGGCGACTGCGAGGATTTTGCCCTGCTGAAGCGCAAGCTCCTGATACAGAGCGGCATTTCCGCCTCTGACCTGCTGATGACGGTCGTGCGCAAGCCGGATGGCGAGGGCCATGCGGTGCTGACGCTGCGTACCAAGCAGGGCGACTACATCCTCGACAACCTCGAGGACCAGATCAAGATCTGGAACAAGACCCCCTATTCCTACCTGAAGCGTCAAGCGAGCTTCAATGCCGGGCGTTGGGTTACCATCGAGAACGACAACGACGTTCTGGTCGGCGCCGTCAAGTAAGCGCAAAAGCAATTTGCATCATGCAGCAAGGCCGGCCCATCGGACCGGCCTTTCGCTTTTCATCACTGGTAAAAACGCTCCCTACTCTACGGTAAGGGCGAATGAACTGTCACCACGAACGTCAGCTGTTTTTATGGCTCTGCTGGCCTGCCTTGACGTGTTGCTCGTGAGTGCCGCCGCGGGAGCCGCCAGAGTGCTGCTCGCGCGAGCCGGTGGACGAAGCATTCCTCGTGTTGCTCTCCATGTTCTTGTGGCTCTGCTGGCCAGCCTTCACATGCTGTTCGTGGGTTCCACCTTGGTTTGCCATTGGATTATCTCCTTTGGTTTGCTGTCGAGGCCAAGAGCGGCCTCGTGTTGCTAACCGATGGCGGCGGCAGGCGTTCCGAATTTTAACATTTCGTGAAGATCGCCTATCTCCACTCTGCCCAGGGAGACGAAAGATCACCCATATCTCACCCGCCGACCCTCGCTTGGGCACATAAGCTTGCCGAACGCGTCTCACCCATTTCCGATCAGAATGCCGGCGCCGAGCACGAGCGAACCGCCAAGGACGACCTGGAAGGCCGCGCGCAGGAAGGGAGTCTCCATATATCTGTTCTGGATGAAGGCGATGGCCCACAGCTCGAAGAAGACGACGACGGCGGCGGTGATCGTCGCGGTCCAGAAGTGCGGGATGAGATAGGGAAGCGCATGGCCGAGACCGCCGATAGCGGTCATGATGCCGCAGGCAAGGCCACGCTTGATCGGCGAACCGCGACCGGAGATCTTGCCGTCATCATGCGCCGCCTCGGTGAAACCCATGGAGATGCCAGCGCCGACAGACGCCGACAGGCCGACAAGAAAGGTCTGCCATGTCTGCTGCGTGGCAAAGGCGGCGGCGAAGATCGGCGCGAGCGTCGAGACGGAACCATCCATGAGGCCGGCAAGGCCAGGCTGCACATAGGTCAGCACGAACTGGCGACGCGCCTGGGCATCCTCCTCCTGCTTGACCGTCTCCGGCGTGTGCTTGTCGCCGAGCATACGGGCAACATCCTCATGTCCCTGCTCGGCCAGCGCCAGATCGCCGAGGAGCTGGCGTGTCGAGGCATCGGACACCTGCTTGGCGGCCTCGACATAGAAATGATAGGCCTGCTGCTCCATCGCTTCCGCCTCGTCGCGCATGGCATCGAGCGAGAGGTTCTTGCGCAGCCAGTCCGGCTTGCGCTCGTAAAATCCTCGAACATGCTCGCGCCGGATGAGCGGAATACGCTCGCCGAAACGCTGGCGATGCATGTCGATCAGTGTCTTGCGATGGGTATCCTCGACCTCGGCCATATCCTCGAAAACCTTGGCCGACTCGGGAAAATTGGGGCGCAGAATATCGGCATAGGCGAGATAGATGCGCGAATCGTCCTCTTCGGCGGCGATGGCGATGGCGAGGATCTCCTGCTCGGACAGGGAGGTAAAGGAACGTTTCGACGGGCGGAATAAGCCTAAAAGCATCGGGTAACCTCTTAAATTTAGAATTATTCTAATTCTAAATTGTGGCATTGCGCCGGTCAAGCGCGCATGCGCCGTAAGGAGTGTAAATCGTGTCGGAGAATTCGTCGGCTGCGGCGAAGGTCTACGGTCAAAAGCGAGATGATTTTGACAGAATGCCGCAACGCTTGCATGACGGCTTGGCTATAACAGCGAATTGCATACATAGGGAACGAACGCTGGCCGCCGCGATATCCCGCCGGCGCACCCGGAGACGATTATGGAACAGGAACTACAGGGCCGCGCCGCCCATCTTGCGGGCATCCGTGAAAAGGCCGAGGCGGAAATGGCTCGCATGGGCATCGATGCCGCATTCATCGACAGGCTCGTCGATACATTCTACGGCCGCGTGCAGGCGCATTCACAGCTCGGACCGGTCTTCGACGGACGGCTTGCCGGGCGCTGGCCCGATCATATGGACAGGATGAAGCGTTTCTGGTCGTCGATCGCCTTCAAGAACGGCGCCTATGGTGGCAAGCCGGTACAGGCGCATCTCGGCGTCGAAGGCATGGCGGCCGAGCTTTTTCCGGAATGGCTGGCGCTGTTCTCGCAGACGCTTGCCGATATCGCACCATCGGCGGAAGCAAGGGACTGGTTCATGGCGACGGCCGAACGCATCGCCAAGAGCCTGACGCTCTCGCTCTTCTACAATCCGGCACTGGACGATCCCGCAAGGAAGACGGTTTAAAGTACGTCGCGGGCAGATGAACGGTGACATCGTTGTGGCAAGTTTGCGCCGTAGACGGTCCATGCGCGGTGTTTCATGTTCAACATTTTCTGTTTTGCCAGATAGGACTTCTGGAAATATCAGTGTGCCAATGGGATAAAGCGTCATGAGAGGCAGGTTTTCGGGAATGATCGGCTCCCCAGAAGGAAATCGAAATCACACATGAAGCACCGGCTTGTCGCTCTCTCTATCTCTCTCGGTATCGCCGTCGTCATCATGAGCTCATTCGCCAGCCGCTCCGCTCTGGGGCTGGTGATTAGAGCCTGCGAGGTCAATTCTGCCCTGACCGGATCGCCGTATCCGTGCCTCAAGATAGTTAAAGCCAAGGACCCGTTGTCTTCCTATGTCGTTCTTCGCGAGCCGGCAGACAAAGAGCGGACCATTCTCGCGCCGTTGGCCGATGTGCCCGGCATCGAAGATCCCCGCCTTCTGGCAGCGGACGCACCGAACTATTTCGATGCCGCCTGGAGAGAGCGAGCCGACGGATTGGGTCAGCGCGCCTGGAAGGACTCCTCACGGAATTTCGCGCTGGCGATAAATGCTGCCAATTGGCGCACTCAGGATCGGCTTCATATCCACATGGGATGCGAGACGCCCCGCTTTCGCACATTGCTGAAGACCCATGCGACAGAGATTGGAAGCAGTCGGTTTACAAATTTGAGGACGAAGGCCGGCTGGTGGGCCACATTCCATGCAGCCGATGACCTCTCCGATTTAAACCCGTTGAAGCTTGTCGCAGACGGTGTGGATGGTGCTCGCTCGAATATGGAAAACGTCGTGGTTGGCGTCTTCGGCTCGACATCGCCCGACGGCCAGCACGGCTTCTATATCCTGGCGAGAATAATGGGAGCAAACAAGGTCCGCGGGTCCGCGGAGGATATGATCGATCCCAGGTGTGCACTGGAAGATGCGGCCCGGTAGGGGTGATGAGCTTCCAGATTTGAGTTCGTGGGGAGGGGTGCTAGCCTCCGCAAACGCGAAGTCTACCAATCGACCGACAAACCAACCCGCCGCAAATCACCCTTTCGCGGCAAAAACCGTTGCGCCGATGCTGGCAGATACCACGAGCGCCGTGCCGAACATCTGCGATGGCGTCATCGGCTGCGCCAGGATGACAAAGCCGGCAACGGCACCGATGGCGGGCTCGAGGCTCATGAGGATACCGAAGGATGAGGTCGGCATGCGTCGCAGCGCCACCATTTCCAGCACATAGGGCAGCAGCGGAACGAGCAGCGCCAGCCCGGCTATTTCGAGGAGACCGAAACCTGTCAAATGCGAAGCGGCGGAGGCATAGCCGAAGGGGGTCGAAACAACGGCTGCAACCAGCAGCGACATGGAAAGGCCTTCGAGGCCTTGAAAGGCATTGCCGACCTTCTTCGTCAAAAGGATATAGCAGGCCCAGCCCGCACCTGCGCCAATGGCAAAGAGGATGCCGGGGAGATTGCCAACCCATGCCTGGCCATCATAGGCCAGGAGCAGAACGCCGATGGCGGCTAAGATCGGCCAGAGAAGCTGACGGCTGAGCCCGAAGCCGAGGGTTGCGACCAGCAGCGGCCCCAGAAACTCGATGGCGACGGCAAGCCCCAGTGGAATGCGTGCAATCGCCGAAAAGAAGGAAGCCGTCATAAACGCCGATACGGAGCCAAGCGCCAGCACGCCGAGCCATTGCGAGCGGCTGTAGCTCATGATCTTGGGCCGAACGATCAGCGCCAGCGCGATAGAGGCGAAGACGAGCCGCAGCCATGTGGCCCCCACCGGCCCATAGGCGTTGATGATCGGAGCCGACAAGGCCGAGCCGAACTGGATTGACGACATCGACATCACACACATCAGCACGCCGGCGACAAGGCCGCCGGTCGATGGCGCAGCATCCGAATCCGGCATCAGCGCCGCGCCGCCATCGGATCCGCTGTCGACAAGCTTCTGTTTCATAACCACCCCCAACTGGGCGGCGTTTTTAGAGGCGTGGCCATGCAGTGGCAAATTCAAACTTTTCATGCTGCGATCAGGTGCCTTGATACAAGACCTGCTCAGGCTTCAAGGCCTTTCAGCACATTGGCGACATTCAGACCGATTTCCGGTACGCCGTAACCGCCCTCCATGCAGACAAGAACAGGCAGGCCGGCGGCAGCGATGCGCTCGCCCATGCGAATGAAATCCTGCGAAGTCAGCTTGAAGAAGGAGATCGGATCGCGCTCGAAGGTGTCAACGCCGAGCGAGAGCACGATCGCCTCCGCACCGAAGGCCTTGATGCGGAAAAGCGCGTCGTCGAGCGCCGCCGACCAGGCCTCCCAGGGCGTGCCGCGCGGCATGGGATAGTTGCGGTTGGTGCCCAAGCCATCGCCCTCGCCTTCCTCATCGGCATGGCCGAGGAAATAGGGAAAGGCGTGGATGGGATCACCATGCAGCGAGGCGGTGAAGACATCGCTCCGCCGGTAGAACATGTCCTGCGTGCCGTTGCCGTGATGGAAATCGACATCGAGCACCGCCACCTTGGCTGCACCATGATCGCGCAGCCGCTGAGCGGCAACGCCGGCATTGTTGATGAAGCAATAGCCGCCGAAGAGATCGAAGCCGGCGTGATGGCCGGGCGGGCGGCAGAGCGAGAAGGCGAAGCGATTGCTTGCATTCAGCCAATCGGCGCCGGTCAGGGCGCAGCGCATCGAGGCAAGCGCCGCCTCATAGGACCCCTTGGTGATCGAGGTATCGGCGGCATTGGCATAATGGCCGATCATGCCGACAATATTTTCCGGCACGCGCTGGCTGGTGCGCCTGACGGGAAAGGAATTGGCGATCGCCTCGCCCTTATAACCGGCGGCGACCCAGCGTTCCCAGACGACGCCGAGGAAATCGAGATAAGCGGGATCATGGACCTTGCGCGCCGTTTCCAATCCATAGGCATCGGGCGCGACGACATCGGCGAAGCCGGCCTCCTTGACGGCGGCGAGGATCCATTCGGCACGGAAGGGTGCTTCGAAGGGCGTGACGAGCTGGCCGTCATGCAGCTCGGTCTTTGCATCCCTGAGCTTGTGATCCTCCGAATAGATGACCCGCATGTTCACTTCCTCCGTTACCTTGGTGGGGCAAAGGCTTACATGCATCGCGGTAGAGAAAAAAGAGCGGGATGCGGTCTTGAACGCAATCGCAAACGACGACACCTTCCACGCGCGCTTGATGAACTGAGGGCAGCAGCATGAAACTCCTGATGGTCGATGTCGACGGCGTGTTGGTATACGGCCGGCCGAGCGATGGATTGCCGTTGTTCACCTATCTGGAGCGCGATCTAGGCTTGCGGCTGGATGTGCTTCAACAGGCATTCTTCAAAACCTGCTGCGTCGACATCGTCACCGGCCGCGATGCGCTGGAGCCGAAGCTTGCAGAAGTTCTCGGCAGGATCGCTCCCCATCTCAGCGCTCGAACTCTGATCGACTACTGGTTCGAGAATGACTCCCGCCTGGACCACGACCTGCTCGAAGACTTGGCCGCACTGCGGGCCGGGGGAACAAGGATGTTCCTCGCGACCAACCAGGAGCATATGCGCGCCGCCTATCTGATGGGCGAACTCGGGCTCTCCTCCCGCTTCGACGGCATCTTCTATTCCGCCGCCCTCGGCTATCAGAAGCCAGCAGCCGAATTCTTCCGGCTGGCAACCGAACGTGTCGGGATATCCGCAAGCGAGATCGGCTTCATCGATGATGTGGAGGCCAATATCAAAGCCACACGGCACTTCGGCTGGAAGGCGATGCAATGGACAGCGGGATCGACTTTGCAGGATGCCATTACCGCCTTCTCAGCTTGAATAGCCTTCTCAGGCCGCAATGCGCTTATAGAAAATGGTCGTGTCGCAAAGGCCGCCCTCGGGCCACATCGCATAATCAGGCACCACGCCGACGCGCTGCCAGCCGAGACGCGGATAGATCGCCTCGGCATCGCTGCCGGTCGCGGTGTCGAGCACGAGCAGGGTCTTGCCGATGCGGACGGCTTCGCGCTCTGCCGTCTCCATCAAGAGGCGGGCAAGACCCCTGCCCCGCGCGGAGCTGTGCACCAGCAGCTTTTTCAGATCGCCGCGATGCGGTTGGTTCGGCATTTGCGCGGCACCTACCTGCACCGTGCCGACGACCCTGCCCTCGGTCAGGGCGACGAAAAGCAGCGTCGCGCCGCTTTCGACGCTATCGGCAACACCTTGCCAGTAGGGTAAGGCATCGGCCGTTCCGTAGGGCTGCATGAAGCCGACGGATGCACCGCCATTGACGCAATCGGCAAGCACATCGCAGAGATCCGGCAGAACAATGCGAGCTTCAACAGCGGAGAGAAGACGAATATCGGTCATGAAAAAGATCCTTGGGCTTATGAACGGCCGCGGTCGAGGATGACGCTGTAGCGCGCCGGTACCTCGCCAGGATTATGGAAAGCGTGGCCATCGCCGACGCCCATGAAGAGACAATCGCCAGGCATCAGGCGATGGGCGACGTCGCGGTGCGTCACCTCCATCTCGCCCTCGAACAGCCAGACATGCTGGGTCATACCGGCACTTGCCGTATTCGGCGGGAAGATGACGCGCGCTCCGGCGGGGAAGATGACCTCCACGACATCGACCTTCGAACCCGTTCCCGGCGGCGAGACGGCCCGTCTGACGTAGCCGGTCCCCGGATCGCGCCAGATCGCCTGCTGAGCATGGCGGGCAAGCGGCGACACCTCCTCGTCCTCCTCGGCAAAGAAAGCCGAGAGCGAAAGGCCAAGCGCCGCGCAGAGCCGCGACAGCAGCGAGGCCGTCGGGCTCGCCTCCGCCCGCTCGATGCGCGAGATCATGGCGCGGCTGACGGCCGAGGCATTGGCAAGCTCATCCAGCGTCAGGCTGCGGGCGATGCGCAGTTCCTTGATGCGCGCGCCGATCGCCAGTTCCAGATCATCATCCGCCATGACTCATGTCTCACGCTTCGTTATTCTACTATATGAGAAATACACGATCGCATGATGGAATCAAGTATGCTTCGACATTGCTCGACGGCGAACCGAAAAAGGCTAACATAACGTGAAGATAGCCGCCAAAGCCCCGCTTTTCCGCTTTGCGGCGCGGGGCGGCGCTGCTATATGGCGCGCATGAGCACCAATTCCACCACTCCGCTTTCGCATATCCGCAACTTCTCGATCGTGGCCCATATCGACCACGGCAAATCGACGCTGGCCGATCGCCTGATCCAGACGACGGGCGGCCTCGCCGAACGCGAGATGTCGGAGCAGGTGCTTGATAATATGGAGATCGAGCGCGAGCGCGGCATCACCATCAAGGCCCAGACCGTGCGCCTGCACTACAAGGCCAAGAACGGCGAGACCTATATTCTCAACCTGATCGACACGCCCGGACACGTCGACTTCGCCTATGAAGTCTCGCGCTCGCTGTCGGCTTGCGAGGGATCGCTGCTTGTCGTCGACGCATCGCAGGGTGTGGAAGCGCAGACGCTTGCCAACGTCTATCAGGCGATCGACAACAATCACGAGCTCGTTACCGTCCTCAACAAGATCGACCTGCCGGCCGCCGAACCCGACCGCATCAAGGAACAGATCGAGGAAGTGATCGGCATCGACGCCTCCGATGCCGTGCTGATTTCGGCCAAAACCGGCCTCGGCATTCCCGACGTGCTGGAAGCCATCGTGCACAAGCTGCCGGCGCCGAAGAGCGCGGGTGGCGAAAAGGCACCGCTGAAGGCGCTGCTGGTCGACAGCTGGTACGACACCTATCTCGGCGTCATGGTTCTCGTGCGCATCATCGACGGCACCCTGACCAAGGGCCAGACCATCCGCATGATGGGCACGGACGCGAAGTACCAGATCGAGCGCGTCGGCGTTCTCACGCCGAAGATGGTCGCCGTCGACAGCCTCGGGCCCGGCGAAATCGGCTTCATCACCGCTTCGATCAAGGAAGTGGCCGATACCCGCGTCGGCGATACCATTACCGAAGACAAGCGCCCGACCGCCGAGGCCCTTCCGGGCTTCAAGCCGGCGCAGCCCGTCGTCTTCTGCGGCCTCTTCCCGGTCGATGCCGCCGATTTCGAAGACCTGCGCTCGGCCATGGGCAAGCTGCGCCTCAACGACGCCAGCTTCTCCTTCGAGATGGAATCGTCCGCCGCTCTCGGCTTCGGCTTCCGCTGCGGCTTCCTCGGCCTGCTGCATCTCGAAATCATCCAGGAGCGCCTGGAGCGCGAATTCAATCTCGACCTGATCGCGACGGCGCCTTCCGTCGTCTATCAGCTCACCATGACCGACGGCACCGAGATCGAGCTGCACAACCCGGCCGACATGCCCGACGTCGTCAAGATTTCCGAATTCCGTGAGCCGTGGATCAAGGCGACGATCCTGACGCCGGACGATTATCTCGGCTCGATCCTGAAGCTTTGCCAGGACCGCCGCGGCATCCAGACCGAGCTGACCTACGTCGGCAATCGCGCCATGATCACCTACGACCTGCCGCTCAACGAAGTCGTCTTCGACTTCTACGACCGCCTGAAGTCGATCTCCAAGGGCTACGCCTCCTTCGACTACAGCCTGACGGACTATCGCGAGAGCGATCTCGTCAAGATGTCGATCCTCGTCAATGCCGAGCCGGTGGATGCGCTTTCCATGCTCGTGCACCGCTCCGCCGCCGAAAAGCGCGGCCGCGTCATGTGCGAGAAGCTGAAGGATCTGATCCCGCAGCACATGTTCCAGATTCCGATCCAGGCCGCCATTGGCGGACGCATCATCGCCCGCGAAACGGTGAAGGCGCTGCGCAAGGACGTGACCGCCAAGTGCTACGGCGGCGACGCCACCCGCAAGCGCAAGCTGCTCGACAAGCAGAAGGAAGGCAAGAAGCGCATGCGGCAGTTCGGCAAGGTCGAAATCCCGCAGGAAGCGTTCATTGCCGCCCTGAAGATGGGGGATGAGTGAGGACCAGCCTCACCCCTGCCCCATATACTCCTTCGTCAGCCCCTCATACTCCTCCATCGCCGGCAGCGCGGCATAGCTGTGCTTGGCAGGCGTCGTCACCCATGGCAGCTTTTCGCTCGTCCAGGTCTCCATGAAGGGCGTGAACCAGCTGGTGTCGTCGAGCATGGTGGCGCGGACATTGACGAACCAGTCGACGCCTTCGAGCTTCGTGAACATCCAGCTCATGCAATGCGGGCAGAAATAGTGATGGATGACATCGCCGTGCAGGCCGCCGATGACAGGCTCGCCCTCAGTCACATCGAAACCCTGCGTGGGGATGGCGGCGCTTAGCGAATAGGGACCGCCGGTCATGCGCTGGCAGCCTGTGCAATGGCAGGCCATGGTGAGCATCGGCTTGGCGCTGATCTTCAACCGCACCTGCCCGCAACGGCAGCCGCCCTCGCTCGGTAGTTCCAGCGTGCTCATGATGTCATTTCCTCCCATTTCAAAACTGCCGGTGTATGGCATGTCGCCATCGGATTGATTGGACGTGTCCGATCATCAGCGACCCTCAAGCCTCCGCGGCCTGCGGAAGCTCTGCCTGCACCCTGATCGTCCGCACCCAAGCGCGAGCGATAGCAAGACCCGCCGTCTCAGCGGCAGCGGCGTACTTGGCGACAAGCTCGGGATAGCTCTCAAGCCAGCCGGGCTCCTTGCGCTCGATGGTTTCCCTGAATTCGCCGCGCCAGCGCTCGACCACGGCAGCGTTGGCTTCGAAGTGGAACTGCGTGCCATAGGTGGCGCGGCCGATGCGGAAGGCCTGGTTTCGCGTCACGCCATTGGCCGCGAGGCGCGTGGCTCCATCAGGCAAGGTAAAGGTGTCGGAATGCCACTCGAAAATGGTGAATTCGTCGCCGACATTGGCCAGCAGCGGGTCTTTCCTGCCCTCATCAGTCAGGCCGATCGTCTTCCAGCCGAACTCATGGGCGGTGCCGAGCAGATTTTCGGCCTCGTAGGCAC
Source organism: Martinezella tropici (assembly GCF_003287875.1). Classification (GTDB taxonomy): domain Bacteria; phylum Pseudomonadota; class Alphaproteobacteria; order Rhizobiales; family Rhizobiaceae; genus Rhizobium; species Rhizobium tropici_C. The sequence continues at coordinate 27,955 of NZ_QMKK01000046.1, read as the reverse complement.
GCGCCAGGATCTGGCTGCCGAGGCAGATGCCGAGCACGGCCTTGTCCTCCCCCTCGAAACGGCGCATGAGCCTCGCCAGCTCCGGCAGATAGGGATGGGTGTCGTCGTCGCGCGCGCTCTGTTCGCCGCCGAGCACGACGAGCGCATCGTGGGATGCCGTCTCCCCGGGTAGCGCTTCGCCGCTCCAGGGGCGAAACCATTCGACGTCGGCCCCGGCCTCTTCGAGCGCAATGCCGAGAGCGCCGAGCGGGGTGTTCTTCATATTTTCGATGATGGCGACGCGCATACCGATGATTCCCAAGCAATGTTACCACCGGAGATGAGCATGAGGCTGCGGGAGAGGCAAGTGGCTGGAGCGTTTCAGCGCTCGACGGAGATGCCGAACCGCTCTGGCCGTCTTTCCCCGTGCAATTCCGGACGGAAAACCGCCTGGCACTCTTCCTGAAATTGCTTTGGCTTGCAGCGGACTAAAGTTGAGCCTAGATCTCAGCAAACAGCGAAGGATCATGACTATGAGCGACAAGCCCAGGATCACCATTCTCTACTGCACCCAATGCAACTGGCTTCTGCGCTCCGGCTGGATGGCACAGGAGCTCTTGCAGACCTTCACCGACAGCCTCGGCGAAGTAGCGCTGATCCCCGGCACCGGCGGGGTCTTCGAAATCCGCATCGACGGCGAGCTGTTGTGGGAGCGCAAGCGGGATGGCGGCTTCCCGGGACCGAAGGAGCTGAAGCAGCGGGTGCGCGATGTCATCGATCCCGAGCGCGATCTCGGCCATACCGATCGCGCATCGCTGGAAAGCTGAGCCGATTTCGCCGCCGAGCTGTCAGTCGAAGGGCGCGCGGCACGGCTGGAAGCCGCGATTGATCGTGGAATAGAGGTTGGTGCCGGGATTGTACGTCCGGTAGCGTTCGGCGCACCATGTCTGATGCCGCGTGCGCTGCTGGGCCGGCGAAGGATAGACCGTCCTCGGCGGCGTATAGGTTTCACGCGGCGGAATCTGAACTCGCGGAGCGTCGTAGCGGTTGACCCCGCCGGTATAGGGCGGCGTAATCGGCAGCGGCTGGCCGGGGCGCGTGTAAAACTGCCGCTCCCCGAAGCCGAAGCAGCCCCGGGAATCGCAGATGACGGAATTCGTGCTGCGCGGCGGAATGACGATCTTCGGGGAATTCGAAGCGGCAGCCGCAAAATCCGCCTGCGCCAGCACGGCGAGTGCAAGAACATATCCGAGCGCGATCCTGCCGCAAACAGTCATGATAAACTCCTATCCGCTCCGCGGCGAAACCGCATGCTTTTCGCGGCAGCCGTTAACCTATCTGGGGTCGCAGGCAAGGTAAAACCAGTGCTACCGCCTCTCGCGGCCAACTGCTCGCAATCAGTTGATCGCCGACGCCGCTTGCTCCATAACAGCCCGATCATTGCTAGGGAGATTGCCTGTGAGCAGCTTGAAATTCGGCACCAGCGGCCTTCGCGGCCTATCCGCAGACCTCATCGGACGGGCATCCGCTCTCTATGCCACCGCCTTTGCCCGCTATCTGCTGAAGAGCGGCCATGCCAAATCGGGCGATCTCGTCCTCGTCGGCCGTGATTTCCGCGAATCGAGCCCGGCAATCTCCGCCACCTGCATCGGCGCGCTGAAGAGGGCGGGCCTGACGCCCATCGACTGCGGCACCTTGCCAACGCCGGCATTGGCGCTTTACGGGCTTCAGCTGAAGGGGGCCTCGCTGATGATCACTGGTTCGCATATCCCGGCCGACCGCAACGGCATCAAATTCTACCGGCCGGACGGCGAGATCGACAAGCGCGACGAAGTGGCGATCAGCGAGGAGGCGCTTGCGATCGGCGATTCCGTTCTCGACGAAACGCCAGCCACGGCGGAAAATCGCACGGCGGAGACCGCCGTACTGTTCCTGGAGCGCAATAAGAGCCTGCTGCCGTCAGGCAGCCTCGCCGGACTTACCGTCGGCGTCTATCAGCACAGCACGGTGGCGCGCGATCTTTTCGGTGAGGTGCTTTCGCATTATGGCGCCCGCGTCGTGCCGCTCGGCCGCTCGGAGAGCTTCATTCCGGTGGATACCGAAGCGGTCTCGCCCGAAACGATCCGCCTCATGAAAGGCTGGGCACCGGAACAAGGGCTGGATGCCATCGTCTCAGCCGATGGTGACGGCGACCGGCCGCTGGTGGCGGATGAGACCGGCGAGCCGCTGCGCGGCGATCTGCTCGGCCTCATCGCCGCAAACTTCCTCGGCGCGCAGGTGGTGGTCACCCCGGTTACGTCCAATTCTGGCATCGAATCGGCCGGCTCCTACTCCGTTATCCGCACCCGCGTCGGCTCGCCCTATGTGATCGCCGGCATGGACGAGGCCGTTGCGGCCGGCAAGGCCAATGTCATGGGCTTCGAGGCCAATGGCGGCACGCTGACGGCCAGCCGCTTCAGCGTCGAAGGCAAACCCTTCGAACCGCTGCCGACTCGCGACAGCTTCCTGCCGATCCTCGCGACGCTTTATGCCGCCGCAAAGGCGCGCGAGCCGCTTTCGGCGGTTGCCGGCAGCTACCGCCTGCCCTTTGCCGCCGCCGACCGCCTGGAGAATTTTCCGGTCGAGACCAGCGCGGCGCTGATGGCCTATCTGCGTGCTTCCGACGCCAATCTCGCGGATTTCCTGAAACCGATCGCGACCGTCGCGTCCAAGAGCGACATCGACGGACTCAGGGTCACGCTTGTGGATAACCGAATCATCCATTTCCGCCCTTCCGGCAATGCGCCGGAAATGCGCTGCTATGTGGAAGCTTCGACCGAAAGCGAGGCAAAGGCCCTGCTGGAACAGGGACTTGGCCTCATCAGCGCATGGGCTGCAGCCCGGGTTTGACCCGGGCTTCAGCCGCTTTTTTCGCGATTGACACTAAAACTTCAAAAACCCTGTTGACACCGGACGGCCACCCCCTTACATGCGTGTCCGTCGCCCAGATGGCGGAATTGGTAGACGCGCAGGTTTCAGGTACCTGTGCCGCGAGGCGTGGAGGTTCGAGTCCTCTTCTGGGCACCATTCCATTTTTCAATCGGTTTTATCCGATGCGGATTTTTTTGAATCCGTATGATGAACTCATTGAGATCTCCCGCAAAATCGGAAATCTGTATGAGGTTGTGTCAATCTGTTTCTTCGGGACGGATTGCAATCACTGCCAACCCACAGCTCCGAATACCGTCTGAATTCACCGTCAAATTCCCGGCCGTGCCTCGGATCCCGTCGCTTTAGCGAGGATGCGTGAAAAGAGCTGCAGGCTTGCCAATTCAATCGGCCTCTATCTGCCGGTGAAGCCCTCGGACGCGGAGAATTGGCGCCATGACGACGAGCGCCACGAGAAACAGAAAACCTGTACCTTCCGCGAGTGGCTGAAAATCAGCTCACCATGTCGCTCAACCGTCAGCGTCAGATCTCGACACTTTGCCTATGCCGTACCAAATCATGCTAACCACTATGACCGACAAAACGCCATCCGAGACGTAATGCCAGCCGGTGTAGACCGACATGAAAGCGATTACGGCAAAGAAACTCCATGCAATGATGCCCAGCCAGCGGTTCAGGCTCGTCAGGAAGAAGGCATTCAGTGCGGCAACCGCCACATGAATGCTTGGCATGGCGCTGATGCCGCTACCGAGATAAGGCTGCCCGCTCTGATATGCCAGGAACAAGTAGTTTGAGGTCCGCCAGGTATCCATGGCATCGCCTTGACCCTGCAAGATCTTGGCGAGATCAGCGAAACGATCGCCGCCATAGATCCGGTCATAGAAGATCGGGCCGACTGACGACAGGGCCGTCGCGAGGACTGTCCCGCAAATGATCAGTGTCAGAGCGTGGGCGAGCAGGTATCTGGCACCGCGCGTCCGATCCGGCCAAAGGCCGATGAAGACGAACATGGCGAACCACATCACCTTCCAAGTGACTTCATATTGGAACGCCAGAACAGGAAGCATCTGCCTGTTGACCATCATGTGGCTGGGGAGCCAGGCATCAGTGCCAAAGATCACTCGATCGATATTGGCAAGCAGGGGATCGGCATAGAAAGGCCTGATTTCAGGGATCGCGATCTTGAAGGTGGTGAAAGCCGTAAGGAACAGCAGGAAACCCAGGACGACAGCCGTCATCTGCGGCCCGCGGTTTCGAAGAATGCGCACCGCGCCCCGCAACGGGGCCGTCTTGTCCGCCAAGACGCCACCGGCAATGAGGCCAGCGAACAGAATCATCGGGATACCGGTAAGGAATGTCTGCGCGTAGATGCCCAACAAAGTGAAATAGCGGGAGGGCCAGGCAATCGCCGCGAGCCCGACATACAAAGAGCAGAAGCTAAAGAGAATGATCCAGCATCGGCTTGCACCGTTTTGTGCCATCAACGCAATAGAAATAGATTGACCAGACATCAAATCAAACTTTCTGATTCAAACAGCAAATCATTATCATAGGTTGTATTACCAATTTGTTGTTATCGTCACTTCCGGCTTTGGCTTGCGGGTGGCTCCCTCGTGTATCGCATGCGCGTCCACGGCCAGCCTTTCAGCCTAATCTTTAAATCATTGACTGCCGGAGAAGAGGTCGACCTAATGGGGGAAACCTTGAGGGATTTTCGATGGACCATAAGAGCGACTGGTACGATCTGATCGTCGGCAATGGTAACGTCAATGAAGGGCTCGGGAGGATGATGGGTTTCATCCTCGCCGTTATCGTGATCCTCAGCCTGATCTTCTGGATGATCTAAGCGCTTCAGATTCAGGCGCCACGTCCTTCATCAGGGTGCTTCATATTACGCTAGTGAAGGCTTTCGGTGTCCGGTCTGACATCAAGCCCTGCCTCTTCTGCCGCTTCCAGGAAAGCCCTCCGGGATTGCTCGGCCGAGGCCTTGCCGAGCACCGCATCGAGACATACCAGAACGGCCTCGTCCACGGCAGGTCCGCCGCTTACCGGCCACTCGTCGCTCATGCAGTTGGCCGCATCGAGCGCGTTGGTTATGATCGCATAGCGACCGGCACCGCCGAGGTCGACTATGACGGGGTTGTTCCAATCACCATATTCCATCGTCACGCCTCCTCAACCGTTGAGCGCTATCAATACTGCGATCAGAAACGATCCGGTGCCGACGCATGCGGCGATCGTCGTATAATAATCCATGAAATCAACTCCTCTCCTGACGCCATGAGGCGATAACGGGAGCGGTGGCGAGATGTTCCTGAGCTGTGGGCGCGCCGTTGAGATTCTCCTGCAGCAGCATCGGCTCAGGCCCGATGCAGGACGCGACTCGCCTGCCGGGTACTTCTTTCCCATGCCTCAAGCGCCGATCGCTCCATCCGCGCTTCGCGCTCAGCGCAAACCTCCATCCCGCTACAGCGCTAGCTCGCGCGTTCCCGACTGGCTAGCTTCTGAAGCAGGGAGGTAAGACGAATAAGGGGAACAACAAAATGAACCACGTCTGCAATCTGCTCTGGCTTGCCTTCAGCGTCGCTCTTCTCTTTGCCGCGTTAAACCGGCGGCTGGTCGGGGATTATGTCGCCATGTGGTATCTGCTCATCATCACCGCCATGACAGTGATGGCGTGGGCGGGTTTCTTCCCGACCGATATGGCGACCCTGCGCGCGGGGTAAAACGCTCCTGCGCGATGACCGCGCAATCCTGTCGACCGTTGCCTTGATAGCAGCCAGCCCACGAAAAAGCCGCCGAAAATCCATCTCGGCGGCCTGAAGCGTGAGCGAAGGTCGGGGCGCCCTTCTAAAGCTTCGGGCTCAGCGGGACGATGGCGGCAAAGCGCAGCCAATCCTTCTGCGCCTTCGGCGTCCAGGCCGCCTCGGCAATGGCCGGCAGGCGCGGGAAAACCAGACGGTTGAAATAGTCGCGGGAGATGAAATTCTCCTGCCAGATGCAGGCTTGCACGCCCTTCATCAAATGCTTCAGCTCATCGGGGAACTCACCCTCTGCCTCATAGGCATAAGTATGGGCGGGCGGCACCGTGCCTGCCCAGCTCGCACCCGGCTCCTGCCAGGCATCGGCCTGCACCATGTCGAGATAATAGGCCTGACCCGGCGTCATGACGACTTCATAGCCCTCGCGTGCGAGTTCGATGCCGACCTCGGGCTTTTCCCAGGCCATCAGCAGGGAGCCTTCCGGATCGACACCGCCGCCATGGGCGACCTCGTTCCAGCCGGCGAGCTTGCGGCCGCGTTCGCCGAGCATGGCCTTGATGCGCTTCAGGAAATAGGACTGCAGCCCAAACGTTCCCGAAATGCCTTCCTGCTCCATCAGCCCGCGTGCGAGCGGCGAGGCGAGCCAGGACCCGTTGGCGACCTCATCGCCGCCGATATGGATATATTCGGACGGGAAGAGCTCGACCATTTCGTCGAAGACCTTGCCGAGGAACTCATAGGTGAGCTCGATCGCCGGATTAAGCGCATTGTTTGGGAAGCCCTGAACGGAGTGATAGCTGTCGGGTGCCTCCTGCCCGTCCGTCAGGTCAGGCAGGGCAATGAGGGTGGCGGTGCTATGGCCGGGTATATCGATTTCGGGGATCACCTCGATGCCGAGCACTGTGGCGTGGGCGACGATCTCGCGAACGTCATCCTGCGAATAGAAGCCGCCGACCGGCTCGGCGGCATTGCCGAGCTGCGGCAACAGCGGCTCGTCCGGCCCGCGCAGCACACCCGTGGTGGTCAGCTGCGGATAGGCGCGGATCTCGAGCCGCCAGGCCTCGTCGTCGGTCAGGTGCCAATGGAAGATATTGAGCTTCAGCCAGGCAAGAATGTCGAGCAGGCGCAGGACGTCCGCCTTGGGGGTAAATTGCCTGGAGACATCGAGATGGCAGCCGCGCCAGCCGTAACGCGGCCGGTCGGCGATCACGCCGGAAACCGGGAAGCGGAACTTGCCGGGCTCGCGCCGCGCGCCATCGAGAAGCTGCGCCAGCGTCGTCAGGCCATAGAGACGGCCCGCAGCGGCGGAGAAGGCAAGCACGACCTCATCGCCGGAGAAGGAAAGCTCATAGGCTTCGCGGGCGAGCGCCGGCCGCTCCACGAAACGCAGCGCCCGGCCCCCAGGCGCGGCAATGAGGCTGAAGGGGATGTGATTGGAAGGAAAGAGACGGCGGAACAGCGCCTGCGCGGTGGCGAGCGCCTTCACACTCGCAGCATCTGAGCCTTCCGCTGGATAGAGTGCCACAGGGAAATCTTGATCCGGCTTGACATCGATCTTTGCCGGCCAGGGCTGGATGGCGAAGGGAAGTTCCAGCCGGCCTTCCGGCAGCAGCACCGGCGGCGGCTCGCTGGCGCGATCGGCCAGCAGGAGATCCGATGTCAAGACCGTGACATGGGTGCCGTCCGCCAGCGTCACATAGGCGGATTTCGCGCCGTCGGTGCAATGCCGCGCGACCCTATGAAGTGCCGAGACGGTGAATGTCCAGCTCTCTCCGGGCGCGATGGACAGGCCAGCCGGCGGCGCGAACTCATGAAAATTGGCGTTGCGGCGCACGAAGACGGCATTGTCGCAGGCTTGCGGATCGACGAGGCGCGTCAGCGTCGTATAGGCAAGGCGAAAATTCGAAAGAGGCGCATCCGAAAAATTGAAAAGCGTCAGGGTCAGCCGACCGTGCTTTCCGCCCTCGGGAGACCAGGTGTTTTCGAAATGATAGGAGGAGGACGGCTGCATTATGTTCCCCTTGGCAGAGAGCTTCAGTAGTGTTCGGACTGTGAGAAGGTGTGGGCAAGTTCCGCCTGCCCTGCCGTCAGGCCGCAATCGACAGGCAGGCAGACGCCCGTGATCGCCGCGGCGAGCGGGCTTGCGAGGAAGGAGACGGCATTGGCGACATCGACGGGATCGACGACTCGCTGCAGCGCATACCAGCGCCTCGCCTCCTCGAAGACATTCGGATTGGCGGCGGCGCGCACTTCCCAAGCCTGGGTGCGCACGGTGCCGGGCGCCACCGCATTCGAACGGATGCCGAACTTGCCGTATTCCACCGCGACCAGCCGGGTGAAATGCAAAAGCCCGGCCTTGGCGGCGCTATAGGCCGGATGGCCGAAGACGGCTATGCCGTTGACGGAGGCTATATTGATGACCGACCCTTTCGACGCCTTCAGCATGTCCTCGACCGCTCGGAAGCAGAGGAACGCCGCCTCGAGATTGAGGGCATTGTCGGCGCGCCATATGGCGGGCGTCGTATCGTGAAGGCTGACGGCGCGGGCGGCACCGGCGTTGTTGACCAGCGTCCTCAATCCGCCCAATCCCGATGCCGCCTCGGCCATGGCGGCAACATCGCCGTCGCTGGTGATATCCGCCTTGAGCGGCACGAAACGTTCCGCGGGGCCGAGGGCCAGCGCCGCCGTCTGCACTGCCGCCTCGTCTATATCGACGAGCAGGATGACATCATGGTCATCCGCCAGGCGTTTTGCGATGGCACGACCGATATCGCCGGCCGCCCCAGTGACGATGGCAACGGATCTGCTCATATGGTTCCTCTAATGCGTTCCCGAGCGGACGTTGCCGCTCCTTATTGTTGTTTGTCGGTAGCTCCAGACGGGCTAGTCCCCGAGAAGCTGGCGATCGTCGCCGTCGCGATGGGTCACGAGCTGTTGCTTGATACGGCGCAATATCACCGTCGCCTGCGGCTGGATGCGATGGGCGACCAGGCTGGCGAGAATATCGACGACCGCGAGATAGGCGATGCGCGTCGATGTCGGCCGATAGATGTTGTCGCCTTCCGGCAGGTCGACCGGCAGCGTGATATCGGCGGCATGCGCCACCGGGCTGCCACTCTGCGTCAGCGCGATCGTCGGCACCTTGGCTTCGCGCGCCAGCGTGAAGGCGCGCACCAGCTCGGCATTACGGCCGGAGAAGGACGAACCGATCAGCACATCCGCCGGCTTGGCGGCGGCGGCCATCATCAGCTGCATGCTGTGGTCGGAACTTGAAGTAATCCGCAGGCCGAAGCGGAACAGTCTGTTCTGCAGCTCGCTGGCGATCATCGAGGAATTACCGCCTGAGCCGAAGGCGTAAATCATCTCGGCACCGGCAAGCCGGTTCGCCGCCTGCTCGATAGCGGCGACATCCAGGCCGCGATGTAGCAGGAAAAGCGCATTCTGCGCCTTGGTGATAATGTCCTGGGCAACGTCGGCCGGCGCTATGCTCTTCGGCTCGGGCTTCAGATAGCGCATGCCGACATAGGCCGTGCGCGCGAGCTGCACCTTGAAATCGGAAAAGCTTTCGCAGCCGAGGCGACGACAGAAGCGCGTCACCGTGGGCGGCGAGACATCCGCCTTACCCGCAAGCTCGATGATGGACGCATTAACGGCGAATTCGAAATCGTTGAGAACGATGTCGGCAATGCGGATTTCCGATTGTGAAAGCCGGCCCCTCTCGTCCTGCATGGTCGTGAAGATATCCATCAGCCCCCCTTTGTCGCAGTTTTCCAAACGTTTGACACGTAGTAAGCGACGCAATCCATCTCAATCTCACCGTTCCCGCCTTTGCCTGTGGACAGGCTTACGGGCGGGCGCGCATTGCCATTCGTCCCCATCCGGCAGAAACCCTGACGTGTGATGGCCGCCATCCAGTTCCTGCAAATTATTTTCTTGGTGCGTTGACAAGTGACCATAGAAAGCGGAATTTGACCAGCGAAAATCGAAAATCATGAAAAGAATTTAAATGACGGCGGTTACAATGCGTGATCCTTTCAAGAATCCTTTCCCGGCCAGCGACGTCGCTCGGCACTCGATCTGGGAAATGCTCGTTTCGCGCGATATCGACGCTTTTCTCGCCGCCGATTGGTCGATGGTATCAGCCGATTTCGTCGAAGAGGGCTTCATCGGCATCGACGGCCGCCGCGAAATCAGCCCCGACAAGTGGCGCCTCGCTTTCCCGACACTATCCGCCTATCGCGACGAGTGGCTGCGCCAGGCGCGCGATTTTGCCACCCAGTCCTTCGCCGAGGATCCGCGTACGGCCATTTTCACCACGACGACGCTCGAAGACATCGAGATCGAGGGCGACATGGCTCTCGTGCGCAAGAAATTCGACGGCAGCCTGAAGAAGTCGGATGGCGGCATCGACGTGTTGAAATGGCAGACGCTTTACTATTGCCGCCTGCATGAGGGCCGCTGGAAGATCTGCGGCTTTACCGGTTACCTGCCGAACCCGATGGAATAGAGGCGACGGCGTTGCGCATTTTTACAGCGACCCTTGCGACCGAGACGAATACCTTCTCCCCCATCTGCATCGACCGGCGCGCTTTCGGGGCCTCTCTCTATGCTCCCCCCGGGACGCATCCGGAAACGCCGACGCTGTGTTCGGCGCCGATCACCGTGGGACGGCGCATTGCCGTGCAAAAGGGCTGGGACGTGATCGAGGGCACCGCCGCCTGGGCCGATCCGGCCGGGCTGGTGAACCGCCGGACCTATGAGGAGCTGCGGGACGAGATTCTCGACCAGCTGCGGGCGGCCATGCCTGTCGATGCCGTCATTCTCGGGCTGCACGGCGCCATGGTCGCGGATGGTTACGAGGACACGGAGGGCGATTTCCTGTCGCGCGTCCGCGAGATCGTGGGCTCTGATATCCTGGTCTGTGCCGAACTCGACCCGCATAGCCATCTGACCGAAAAGCGCCTCGCGGCCGTGGATTTCCTCGTCTATTTCAAGGAATTCCCGCATACGGATTTCGTCGATCGCGCCGAAGATCTCTGGCGCATTGCCATCGATACGCTGGAAGGCCGCGTCAAGCCGGTCATGTCGGTGTTCGATTGCCGCATGATCGACGTCTTCCCGACATCGCGCGAGCCGATGCGCTCCTTCGTCGACAAGATCATGGCGATGGAAAAGAGCGATGCCGACATCCTGTCGATCTCGGTCATTCACGGCTTCATGGCCGGCGACGTGCCCGATATGGGCACGAAGCTGCTCGTCGTCACTGATGGTAAGCCGGATAAGGGCTCGACAATCGCCCGCGACCTCGGGCTGGAGCTCTTCTCCAGGCGCGGCACCTTCATCATGCCGCAGATCGACGAGAAGCAGGCCGTGAGCCAGGCGATGGCTGCAACCGCGGGTCCGGTCGTGATTGCCGATCTCTGGGACAATCCCGGCGGCGGCACGGCGGGAGACGCCACGGTGGTGCTGCAGGAACTGCTCGATCGCGGCGCCACCGACACGGCGATCGGCACGATCTGGGATCCGATGGCCGTGCAGATCTGCATGGCTGCCGGCGAAGGCGCGGAAATCCCGCTGCGCTTCGGCGCGAAATCGGCGCCGGGCACGGGCAATCCAATCGACGGCCGCGTCAAGATCGTCCGCCTTGTCACCAATGCAGAGATGCGCTTCGGCGAAAGCTTCGCCCCCTTCGGCGATGCCGCGCATATTCAGCTCGATGGTATCGACATCATCCTGAATTCGACGCGTGCCCAGAGCTTCGATCCGAGCCTGTTCTCCGTCATGGGCATCGACCCCACGACCAAAAAGATCCTGGTCATCAAGTCGACCAATCACTTCTATGCGTCCTTCTCCAAGATCGCGTCGCAGATCCTTTACTGCTCGGCGGGAACGCCTTATCCCAACAATCCGGCGCGCACGCCCTATCGCCGCGCGCGGAAGGACATCTGGCCGATGGTGCCGGATCCCTTTGCAGACGAACGGAAAGGTGCCTGACATGGCCCATCACATTTCTCATGACATCGCCTCGCAGATCAGTCCCAAGCCCGGCGACCGGATCGATGGGCTTTCGACGCCGCGCCCGGTCATCGACGAAGATCGGCTGGCTGCAAACATCACCCGCGTGCAGTCCTACATGGACGAGCATGGCCTGAATTTCCGCCCGCATATCAAGACGCACAAAATTCCCGCTCTCGCTCAGGCGCAGGTCGCCGCCGGCGCCAAGGGCATCAACTGCCAGAAGATCACCGAGGCGGAGGCTTTCGCCGATGCGGGCTTCGAGGATATTCTGATCACCTTCAATATTCTTGGAGCTGAAAAGCTCGCACGGCTTTCCGCTCTGAACGACCGCATTTCCGGCCTCAAGGTCGTAGCCGATAGTGCGGTGACGGTTGATGGTCTTTCCGCCTGGTTCGCCGCCCGCAAACCGCTCACCGTGCTGGTGGAATGCGACACAGGCGGCGCGCGCTGCGGGGTGCAATCGCCCGAGCAGGCTGCCGCTCTCGGCAAGCATATCGGCGGCAAGCCAGGCCTCGCCTTCGGCGGCATGATGACCTATCCGAAGCCGGCCAACGCCGCTGCGACACAGGAATTCCTGTCGGAAGCCGTGAAACTCCTGAAGGGCGAAGGGATCGAATGCCCGATCGTCAGCAATGGCGGCACGCCGAGCCTCTTCGAAGCGCATCTCGTGACCGCGGCAACCGAACATCGTGCCGGCACCTACATCTATAATGACCGTTCCATGGTGCGGGCCGGCCATTGCCGCGAAGAGGATTGCGCGATGCATATCCTCGCCACCGTCGTCTCAAGACCGACGGAAGATCGCGCCGTCATCGATGCCGGCTCGAAGGCGCTCACCTCGGATCTTCTCGGCTTTGCCGATTATGGCCAGGTGGTTGGCTATCCCGACGCCGTCATCAAGGGGCTTTCCGAGGAGCACGGCGTCATCGACCTGTCGAAGTGCACCGGCCCTCGCCCTGAGATCGGCGACAAGATCCGCATCATCCCGAACCACACCTGCGTCGTCTCTAATCTTTTCGACCAGATGGTGTTTCATCGCGATGGCGTGGTGACCCGCGTCGAGGATGTGGCGGCTCGCGGCCTGGTCTGGTAGGGCGATCCGCCACCCGCGGGTTGCATCGGGGGCCACCCTCGTCATTCGACGGGCTCAGGATGAGGGCGGAGCGAGTTCCGAACATAAGCTGGGCGAGATTGATCAGCCCTCCTGGTGAGGAGGCTGAAAGGGCCGTCTCGAACCACGAGGGCGGATAGGTTGCTTCGGGGCCTGCTCCCGTCAGGAGGCGGCTCGGTTCAGCAATTCCATGTCGATTTCGGCCAGTTCCACCCGCCGCTCGAATGCCTGGCCGTTCTCGTCGAAGAGGTGGCAATCGGTGAGGCGGATGCCGGTCTTGAGCGGCACGTCCATGCGGATAGCTGCACTGCCCTCCAGCGTCGCACAGAAATTCTCATCGATGCCATCAGCGGTGGCATAGGCGACCGTTTGGGCGCCGAGCCGTTCCACGACCGTCGGCACGATGGTCAGGGTCAGATCACCGTCGCCAAGCTGGACATGCTCTGGGCGGATGCCGAGCGTCAGCGGTTTGCCGGCAAAGCCAGGGCGCGGTGTCACCGGAAGCAGGGTCTTCTGACCTTTGTAATCCACCTCCACGCCCGCATCGCTGACGCCAGTGCAGGTGACAGGCAGAAAATTCATCTTCGGATTGCCGATGAAGCGGGCAACGAAGGTATTCGCCGGCTTGTGGTAAAGCTCCAGCGGCGCGCCGACCTGCGATATCCCCCCGGCATTCAGCACGACGATGCGATCGGCCATGGTCATGGCCTCGACCTGGTCGTGCGTTACATAGATCATGGTCGCCTGCAATTGGCGGTGCAGCTTCGCCAGCTCGATGCGCATGTCGGCACGCAGCGCGGCATCGAGGTTGGACAGCGGCTCGTCGAAGAGGAAGATCTTCGGCTCGCGCACGATGGCGCGGCCAATGGCGACGCGCTGACGCTGACCGCCGGACAGCTGGCCCGGCTTTTCCTGCAAGCGTTTATCGAGGTGCAGGATGCGCGCGGCATGCTCGACCTTGGTCTTGAGCTTGTCTTCCGGCATCCTCTCCACCCGCAGCGGGAAGGCGATATTCTCGAACACCGACATATGCGGATAGAGAGCATAGGACTGGAAGACCATGGCAATGCCGCGCTTGACGGGCGGCAGATCGTTGACGCGAGCGCCATCGATCTTGATGTCGCCGCCGGTCACATCGTCAAGACCTGCGATCATGCGCAGCAAGGTCGACTTGCCGCAGCCGGACGGACCGACAAAGACGATGAATTCACCGTCGTTGACGTCGAGCTCCACGCCCTTGATGACCTCAAAATGACCGTAAGATTTTTTGACCTGATTAAGGTGCAGCTTTCCCAAACTCTGTCTCCGCGCGGCGCCGCCAAGGGCGGGCAGGGCTCCAAAGGCCGCGCGTGATACGCGCGCGGCCCGGTGACTTGCAGACTTATTTATACTGCTCGAGATCGGCAGCGGCCTTCTTCAAGGCGTCTGCCGGCTGGGCCTTGCCGGTTACGACCGACTGGACCATCTCGATCATGACGTTCTGGAAGCCCTTATAGTCCTTGAACAACGGCTCCGGACCACCATAGCTGATGCCGTCGATGAACGGCTTCCAGAAGGGATCCTTCTTTTCGAACTCGTCGACCTGAGCCGAGGGGCGCAGAGGCGTGAGGCCGGCACCGCCCTGCAACTCGTACTCGCCCTGCGGGCCAGGCGAGGTGATGAACTTGGCGAATTCGATCGCCTTGTCCTCGACGCCGCTTCCCTTGAAGACTGCAAGGCTGTCGGTGATAAGCAAAGTGCCCGGGCCCTTGGCCGAGGGGCCGAGCGGCAACGGCGCGACGCCCCAGTTGATCTTCGTTTCCTTAAGGCGATAGGCCGCACCCGACCCCGCCTGGAGCATGCCGACCTTGCCGTCGAGGAAGATGGCGCGCATCTCGTTCTGCTCGTAAGCCGTCGGTCCTTCGACCGAGTAAGGCGTGATGTCCTTATAGGCCTGGAGGGCAGCCAGCACTTCCGGGCTGTCGAGAACGATCTTGTCGCCGTCGATGACCTTGCCGTTGTTGCTGTAAACCCAGTGGAGGAACTGGTGCATGGTGTTGTCGAAGGTCTTGGCCGACAAGCCGTAGCCCGGGATGCCGGTCTTTTCCTTGATCGTCTTGGCGTCGGCGATTTCCTCGGCCCAGGTGGTCGGCGGCTTCTCCGGATCGAGGCCTGCCTGCTTGAACAGGTCCTTGTTCCAGTAGAGAGCCTTGGTCGAGAAGGCCACCGGTGTACCCCATTGCTGACCATCGATGGTGACAGTATCGACAATGCCCGGATAATAGCTCTTCTTTTCGTCATCCGTCATCGGGATCGGAACGATCAGATCGTTTTCCGCGAACTGCTTGAGCGTGCGCGAACCGACGTAGGCCATGGCGACCGGCGTGCCGGCAGCAGCGAGCGTCGTTGCCTTATCCTGGCACAATTCCCAGCCGACGAGTTCCGGCTTGACCGCCCAGCCGGGGTTCTTGTCTTCCCACTGCTTGATGTACTTCACATGGATCGGATCGATGCTGTCACCGCAATAGATCCAGCTGATCTCCTTGTCGGCGGCCTGGGCGTTGACGGCGCCAAGCGCGGTGGAGCCGAGCAAAGCAAGGGCGAGAAGCCCCGTCTTGAAATGGAATGTCACGTTTAAGCTCCCGTTCTCTCTGGTGGTTGATTGATTTTATTGCTTCACCGCGCCGGCGGTCAGACCGCTGACGAGATACCGTTGCAGGAAGAAGATCACGACCAGAGCCGGCGCGATGCCGACGAAACTTGCGGCCATGAGTTCGTTCCAGACGACCTCCTGCCGACCGAAATAGGCAAAGAGCCCGACCGGCAGCGGCATGTATTCCGTCTTCGAATTGAAGGTAAGCGCATAGATGAACTGCTGCGCGTAAGCCTCGATGAACGAGGAGATCGCTACCACGATGATACCGGGCATCGCGATCGGCAGGATGACACGGCGCAGCGTATAGAACTGGCTCGCGCCATCCACATAGGCGGCCTCATCCAGCTCACGCGGGATGCGGCGGATATAGGTGTGCAGCAGCCAGATCCCCGTGGGAATGATGAAGGCCACTCCTGGGACGATCATGGCAAAATAGGTGTTCAGCACGCCGAAGGAACGCATGAGCCGGAACAGCGGGATGAGCAGCACGGCGCCGGAGAACATCTTGACCGCGAGGAACGCGCCGAGCAGCAGGCCGGATCCCTTGAATTCGAAACGTGCGAAGGCGTAGGCGGCCGGCACGACGAGGATCAGCACGATGATGGTGATCGATCCGGAAATCAGAAACGAGTTGAAAATGTACCAGGCGAAGCCCGGCACGCTGGTCCACATCGTCCGGTAGGCCGTAAACGAACCGTTTTCCGGAATGAAATGGTAGGGCGACGAGAATAGCTGGCTGAGAGGCTTCAGCGACACCAGGAACCCTTCGATGAAGGGTGCCAGCACGAAAGCCAGGAACAGAAGGATTCCGGCATAGATGCCGATGATCTCGTACCATTTGTAGCGATTGATCATGGCGGGCTGGCTCATCGCTTGGCTCCTGCGGAAAAGCGGCTGGTCAGGCGGAAATAGGCAAGGCAGAAGAGCGACAGGAAGATGCAGATCAACACGGCGCGCGCGGCACCCTCGCCATATTTGTAGGAGCCGATCGCGGTACGATAGGTGTCGATGATCATCGTCGTCGTCTCGCCATTCGGGCCACCGCGGGTCAGAATCCAGATGATGTCGAAGGAGTTGAACGTCGAAATCAGCGAGAGCATCGACATGGTGACGAGCGAAGGCACCAGCAGCGGCAAGGTGATGCGGCGGAAACGATAAAAACGGCCGGCGCCGTCGGTCCAGGCTGCTTCATAGAGATCATGCGGGACGGCCTGCATGGCCGCCAGCATATAGAGCGTGACCATCGGCACGCCGATCCAGACGTCGGTAACGATCGTCGCCCAGAAGGCCGAGCTGCCGTAGGCCAGGAAAGCGACCGGGCTGTCGACGATGCCGAAACGCTGCAGCAGACCTGAAATCATGCCGAACTGGCCATTATACATCCAGCCCCACATGAAGATGCCGATCGCCATCGGCACGATCCAGGGCGGCATGGTCAGGATCCGGAAAAGCGCACGGCCAGGGACGGCGGAATTCAATAGCGCCGCGCCGAGGGTGCCGATGATCATCTTGATCGACACCGAGAAGAACGTCCAGATGAAGGTGCGAACGATGACCGATGCGAATGTTTCGTTGAAGATCTTGCCGTAGTTCTCGAAACCGACCCAATTCGTCACCTTCTTCAACGACGCGTCGGTGAAGGACAGGATGACGGTGTCCACCAGCGGATAGGCGACAACGACGGTGACATAGAGGAGAGCCGGAAGAAGCAGGATCCAGGCGAAGATGACTGTGCTGCGTTGAACACCCATCTTGCGCCCCTCCTCAGGCGGCTCTTGAATAGAGCGCTTCGTCGAATTCGTCCCAGACCGGACGTAGGTCCACGACGGCTCTTTTCATTCGCGCCTCGTCCATCGAGAGCGCCAGAATGCCCGCTTCCAGCGCATTCAGCGTCGAGACCGGCAGGTGCAGCCCGGATTTGACATGCGCAATAATATCGGCCGCCATCTGCTCGTCGGCGCCGTAATGCTGCGAAAGCGTGGTGGCCGCGTAGGAGTTTTCGATCACCTTATTGCCCGTGAGCACTTCATGGACGTTGAAATAGCCGCGGATGAAATCACCTTCGGCCATGCCGCGCGAACCCATGATGGCAAAGCGGCGGAACTGATCCGGCACGTTCAGATTGGTATGGAAGTTCATGCCGACGCCATTGGCATATTCGACGATCGCCACCTGATAATCGATGATGTCGCCGTCGCTGTCAAAGACCTTGTCCGACCCCATCCAACCGCTCGGCTTGCGATGGAAGAGCTCGAGATCGTTGATGCCTTCCCGTGCCGGATCGTTTTCCGGGATGAAGCTCTTGCGGCCACCGAAGCTTGCCACCCGCTCCGGCCGCGCGCCGACGACACCATTGTAAAGATCGAGGTCGTGGCAGCATTTCTCCAGCATGAAACTGCCGGAATAATGTTCGTAGCGGCGCCAGTCACGCATGAAGAAGGCGCCATGATAGGGCTCGATATGCTCGGCGGCCTCGATGGAAACGACATGGCCGAGCTTTCCTTCCGCCTGCGCGGCCAACAGATCGCGGTACATCGGCGAATAGCGCAGCACGAGACCGACCATCAGCCGCTCGTGCCCGAACTTCGCCATCAGGCGGGCAAGCTCGATACTGTCCTTAATGGTCGTGACGATCGGTTTTTCGCAGAAAATCTTGAGGCCGGCCTCGAGGCCGATGCGGATGTGATCGAGATGCATGTGATTGGGCGAGCCGATCATCAGCAGATCGATCTTCTCGTTGGCAATCAGCTCCTGAGGCGTCGCATAGGCCTTTCCGGCCGATATGCCCTTCTCGATCAAACCGGGCAGGCCTGCGGGCGCGGGATCGACATATCCGGCAATCTCGAAGCTTTCGTCGATCGCCTTGAAGACATAGCTCAGATATCCCAGGCGGAATCCCAGCCCAATGATTCCCACTCGCATGCTTTTATGTTCCCATTACGTAATTTATTTTCGTAAGCTTGGGGCAAATTTTCGCATTCGTCAACGACGTTCGCGCATTTACTCAAAAACATGAAATTTATTTTCAGATTATCGCCTAAAAAAGCGCAGCTCTCAGGGATGAGGCCGCGCGCGATTTGACTGGATTGCCGCTTATTTCGGCAGAGCCGGACCCGTTATCTGTCAGGGCCGTTATATTGCCAGTATTGATAGTTCGGTTTTCTGGTGCTGCTGGAAATCACGCCATCCTGATCGCAGACATAACCGAGGCGCGGAAGGCTCCGGTAAAACAGACCTTCGCGGAAATAATCCGCGTGCAACGTGGTCGTGCGGCATTGAAATTTTTCGTCTGCCGCCATTTTTGGCGCAGTTACGCCCGGCAGGTTCTTGTAAGGATAGACTGGAGCGACATATGGCTTGGGTAGAAGCGGGTTCTCTGCAAAGGCTGCAGTCGGCGCAAGACCTGCCAGAAACAGCGCAACAATGGCGATTTTCGATTTGGTCAACATGACTTGCGACAATCCTTTACCCATGCGAATTAGCCACTTCAGCATCCGGCCGCATGAATATAATGACGCCGCTGTCGCGCGCCAACAGGCCGCCCGTCGAAATCGCGTTCAAATGATCGATGGGGTAGCGACGGAAATTCGTTCACGCTGCGTTACACCAAATAAAATGCTTTTATCCGCAAATACAACATGGGCGCGCAACCGGCATTTGCGACAAGTCATAAGCATGTTATATAGTAGTAGAAAAGTCTTCTTAGTTGCTGTCGCCGCGGTTTCTGTTTGCAGGAGTAACAGTCATTCTCGAACAGATTAATCGTATCCCTCGCCTTGTCGATCCCGACATCGCTGACGAAGCCGCTCAGCAGCTTCGCATCTATGTCATAAACCTCGATCGGTCGCGCGAGCGTTGGGAACGCCTATGCAGCCAGGCGATGGAATACGACCTGGACATCACGCGCATTCCCGCCGTCGACGGTCGTGTGATCGCGGAGCGTGATCGCATCGATTTCCATCCGAAGTCCTTCATCTATCATAACGGACGCAAGCTTCTGCCCGGCGAATACGGCTGCTATCGCAGCCATCTGCTTGCTTTGGAGCAGTTTGTCGCCAGCGGCGACAAGATGGCGATCATCATGGAAGACGACGTCGAGCTCAATGAACGGCTGATTCCACGCGCGATCGCAGCCATGGAAAGCGTTCAAGGCGCGCGCCTCGTCAAGCTCGTCAATCACCGCCTCGTCGGCTTCAAAGCGATCCGCGAAACCACTGAAAACGATGTCGTCGGCCGCTGCATGCACGGGCCGCAGGGGTCGGCTGCCTGCTATATCGTCAACCGCAAGGCCGCCAAGAAGCTGCTGACGACGCTGAAGCCCATGCTTCTTCCTTATGACGTCGCTCTTGAGCGCGGCTGGTCGACCGGCGTGGAAACCTTCACGACATTTGAAAATCTTGTCGACTTCAGTCCGCACCGCGCCGCCACGACCATCGGCAAGCGTATTCACTATCGCGCCGTAAAGCGCCATCCCCTGTTGCGGCTGACGGCGCATTGGTTCCGCACATGCGATCAGATGCGGCGCTGGCGCTACGCCGTCAAGGAAGCAGCGGCGAGCTTGAGCGAGCGCTGAGCTTGATAGGACGGCCGCCGCTCAATTCCTCAGGCTGCATCTATAGCTGCGCGACATTATCGAGATTCGGCTGGCCGACCGTCAAATCCGTCTCGCGTTCGCGATAGACGAGATCGACCACTTCGCTGCTGGGCGCATAGCCGGATACGAGCTTCTGCAGCAGCGTTCTGGCGAGGGGGATGTCATTTTTCTCCAGCGCCGCCTCCAGCGCTGCAAGCCGCTTCGACAACTCCGGCCAGGGCAGGAAATCTTCCTTCGCCTGCATGATGCGCGGATGGCTCGTCGGTTGCGGGTTATCGCCGATCAGAAGTTCCTCATAGAGCTTTTCGCCAGGCCTCAAGCCGGTGATTTCCAACTCGATATCGCCTTCCGGCTCATCCGCATCCCGCACCGTCAGACCGGACAGTTCCACCATGCGCCGGGCGAGATCGGCAATGCGCACAGGCTCACCCATGTCGAGCAGGAAAACGTCGCCGCCTGCCGACATCGCGCCCGCCTGGATGACCAGCTGCGATGCCTCGGGGATGGTCATGAAGTAGCGGGTGATATCGGGATGAGTGAGCGTGATCGGCCCGCCGTCGCGAATCTGCTGGCGAAACAGCGGCACGACCGAACCGGAGGAGCCCAGCACATTGCCGAAGCGCACCATGGCGAAATTGGTGCTGTCGGTATCTGATTTGCGATCGGCATCCATCGCCTGCAGCACCATTTCCGCCAGCCGCTTGCTCGCGCCCATGATATTGGTCGGACGCACTGCCTTGTCGGTGCTGATGAGGACGAAACTCTCGACGCCATGATCACGGGCGGCTTCGGCCGCGATCAGCGTTCCCAGCACATTGTTGCGGATGCCCTCGACGGGATTGTATTCGACGAGCGGCACGTGCTTGTAAGCGGCGGCATGGTACACGGTCTTTGGCCGCCATGCCTCCATGATCTGCCTGAGCCGCTGGCCGTCCCTGACGGAGGCAAGAAAGGGGATGATGCGTACATCGGCATGGCCGGCCGAGGCAGCCGATTTCTCCAGTTCGCCGTGAATGGCATAGAGCGCGAATTCGCTCTGTTCCACCAGCAAGAGCGAGGATGGCTCGTTTTTCAGGATCTGACGGCAGAGCTCGCTGCCGATCGAGCCGCCCGCTCCGGTCACCATGACCACCTTGCCGCGTATATTCTTCTCGATCAGGTCGCGGTCCGGGGCAATCACATTGCGGCCAAGCAGGTCCTCGATATCGAGTTCGCGCAGATCCGAGACCGCGACGCGACCCTGGGCGAGCGCAGTCAGATCGGGCATGGTCCTGACCGTCACGCGCGCCTTGCGCATGTTTTCGAGGATTTCATTGCGACGTTGCCGCGTGGCGTTCGGCAAGGCAAGCAGCACGCCCTTGATATCGCCCGAGACCACGAGCGCCGACAGATCGTCTGGAGCGTAGATCGGCAGGCCGCCCATGATGCTGCCATGCAGGTTGCGGTCGTCATCGAGATAGCCGACGACATTCAGCTCGGCGCTGTTGGCAAGCGCACCCGCAAGCTGCCGTCCCGAAGCGCCGGCGCCATAGATCAGCACCTTGCCAAGCTGATTGCGATTGAGGAGCCGCTGATAGGCATTGCCGAGCCAATAGCGCGTCCACATGCGCGACAGGCCGATTGCGATCAGCAGCAGCAGCGGCTGCAATATGCCGACCGTACGTGGCACGCCCGGCACGCTGATCGCGGTAAAAATCGTCATGAAGGCGAGCGCATAGATAGCCACCGCCTTGACGACAGTCACGAAAGCCGAAAGGCCCGCATATCGGAAAATGGCGCGATAAAGGCCAAGGACGATGAAGATCGGTATGGCGACGAGCAGGGAGACGATGGCCGGCAGCCATTCAACGCCTTCGAGAATGACCCAATCGTCGAGACGCAGACAATAGGCGAACCAGACCGTGAGCACGCAAAGGCTGGCATCGACCAGCAGCGCCAGTGCGCGCTTGGTGGAACGCGGCAGTGCCAGAAATGGCAAAACGAGCTTATCAGCGGGCACCATCGGTCAGTTTTCCTCGGCGCCAGTCATCGGAGCAGCGCACCGCTTTTCTCGCATAAATTGTCTCACAAAGCATCATACGACCCCTGACGACTGTATCGCGCTTCCATCAGCAGGATCCAATCATTCGCGGAGCCGATTTACATTTAGAACAGCCGGCGCGCAATTGCATCCCCCGATCCTGAAGAAGCCCTGGCGCAAAAAGCCGGAAGAGAGCTCATTTACCGAAATAGCCGCGGATGACGGGGTGCCGAAACAGGCCGAGGAGAATGGCAAAAGCCATGCCGAGGCCCGCACCGAACATCGCGCCGGCGATCAGGCCCGCGACCATCATCACCTTCCGGCTCGGTCCATCCGCCTTCAACGGCGGCTCCGCTTCGGAGATCACGCGAATATTGCTCTGCGACAGGTCCTGCGCGTCACTCGCCTGACCGGATCGCTTCAGAAGCGATTCATAGAGATCGCGGGCAGCGGTTGCCTTGCGTTGCAGTTCGTTCAGGCCGACGAGCTTGCCGGATGTATTGACTTGCGAGGCTTTCTGCACCGCAAGTTCCTTGGCGATGTCCTGCTCGGCCTTCTGCGCCTGTTCATAGTCCGCCCGGGCCGAGGTCATCTGCCGCTGCAATTCGGCCCGGATTTCCGCGCCAAGGCTTTCCAGGGAGGATTTGGCGGCGAGCAAGCGCGGATGACGGGCGCCAAGCTGGCTTTGAAGGCTGCCGACATTGGCCGCCAACGCCGCATATTGCTGCCGCAGGCTGCTCAATGCGTTCGACGTCGCCCCGGAGGAAGGATTGTTGGAAACCACATCATCGAAGCTCAACTTGCCAGCCGCGTCGGCACGGGCCTTCGCCTCGATCGTCTTCTGCTGGGCGGTAACCAGCATGTCGTTCAGCGCGGTCAGGCGCTTGTCGGAAATCAGATTGCCCTCGACAGCCACCATGTCATTGTCGGCACGATAGGTTTCGACGGCTTTCTCGGCCGATAGTACCTGCTGGCGCAGATCCTCGAGCCGGGAATCCAGCGCGGTATTGCTGTTCTTATAGCTGTTCGACGCGGCCTTGCTCTCCTCTTCCATGAAGGAGGCCACGAGTTGGTTGGCGATCCTGGCCGATTTCTGCGGATCGCCGGTCGTCACCTTCGCTGTTACGACATAGGTGCTTGCCTCGCGGGCGATCTGCACGGCTTTCGCCAGCGCGGCGGCCGCGACATATTTCGCCGCCTCGCCGGTGGCGCCGCCATCGAACTGCGGATCCTGATCGAGCTTCAACGCATCGACGACCCGGCCGAGCACCTTGCCCGAAGACAGGATCTGCGTCTGGCTGTCGATCATCGTCGTGATCAATTCCGGCGCCGTGGGAGCCTGCTGGGCGGAATCGGAAGTACCGACCGGTCGCGGATCGAAGTAGAGACTGGTTTCGGCCGTAAATTTCTGAGGTATCAGCGGAATGACGGCCGCGCCCAGCACGGCGCCAGCGCCGGCAAGAGCAAGGACCACGAACTTCTTTGCCCAGATCGAGGCAACAGCCGAGCGAAGATCGAGCAACGGCACCTCAGCCATCACTGCCGGCACCGGCGGTGCGGCGGCACTCGGCGGCGTCGCAATCATTGCGGCTTCCATTATCGGGGCAACGGCGGCAACCGACTCGGCGGCCGGCTGCGGTTTTACATCGGGCTGAAATTCGCGCGGCGACGGCTCGCTCTTGCTCGCTCCCTGTGTTGCCATGTTGATTGTCGCCATGTCGATCGGCCGAGCCGCCGCGGCAGGCTCGATGCCGGAAACGAAATCGCGCGGACGCAGCAGCGGGCTGCGCGAACGTTGGCCCTGACGGTATCCGTCAGACGGCTCAATGCCGCGCCAACCCGAAAGTTGGTCCGATCGCTTGTTTCGTTCCATTGAGCTCATGCCAGGCTTTCTACGCTCCGCAGACCTGTTGCGCCCAGCGGATGCAAGGAGTTTAGAAATGTTTGGCTAACGGAACATTAAGGACACTCGGAGGAAGTCGAGGCAGCGGCAATGGCAGCGCTTTCCATTCACCATTGTTCAACGCGACCAGCCTTATGAAAACAGCGCCTTCACCGCCAACGGGAGCGTGGAATGACCGGACCGATGACAAGACTGCTGCATCGCGCGCTTGCCGCTACGGTGGCCATTGCCTCCATTGTCGCGCAAGCCGATGACGGCTTTGCCGCCTCGCAGCTCTGCTATCGTGGCATCAATCTTTCCGGCGCCGAATATGGCGACCGCGACGGGGCGTTCGGCGTCAACTATACATATAACTCGGAAGAGACGGTGCGCTATTTCGCGAACAAGGGTATGAATATCGTGCGTTTGCCCTTCCGCTGGGAGCGCCTGCAGCCGGTGCTGGGGCAACCTTTCGACGGCGCGGAGCTGCAGCGGCTGAAGGATGCCGTCGATCTCATCCAGAAGCACGGCATGGCCGTGCTCCTCGATCCGCACAATTTCGGCTATTACGACAAGACCCAGCTGACGCAGGCGCCTGCGACGGATCTTGCCTTCGGTGACTTTTGGGCACGGCTGGCGATCGAATTCGCCAACCGCAAGGGCGTCCTATTCGGCCTGATGAACGAGCCGCACGACATCAAGGCGCCGGACTGGCTAGAGGCGGCCAATGCGGCCATCCGCAGCATCCGCACCGTCGGGGCGCGCAACCTTATTCTCGTGCCCGGCACGAACTGGACGGGGGCGCACAGCTGGTCGGCCGACGTTCTGGGCGGCGGCGCCAATGGCACAGTCATGCTCGGCGTTAAGGACCCGCTCGATTTCTACGCCTTCGAATTCCATCAGTATCTCGATGCCGACAGCTCCGGCACACACGCCGTCTGCGATGGCAGAGACAGTGCCCAAAAGGGATTGCTTGATGTCACGGAGTGGCTGCGCAAGAACGGCAAGCGTGGCTTTCTCGGTGAATTCGGCGTGCCCGGCACCCAGCCCTGCCTCGACGGGCTGAAGGCCGTGTTCGGCATCATGGCTGATCATAGCGACGTCTGGCTCGGCTGGAGCTATTGGGCTGCGGGCGAATGGTGGCCGGCGGACGAACCGTTGAACGTGCAGCCGCGTAACGGCAAGGACCGGCCGCAGATGAAGACGATCACGGCTGCCGCCGGCAAGAAGGCAGCCCTGGCGCCGAGCTGCGCGGCCGTGAAGCCGGCGGGCTGATCGACGGTGAGAACCGGCGGCGCAGGCAGGCGATTGGCGCTTTGTCGCGAATCATGAGACTGCTATCGTCGTGCCGGCCAAAGCATGCGGCAGCCCCGGACAACAGATGAGAAGCCCTACCGATAAACAGCGCGTCGATTATCCGATCCTGGCGATCACGCTGTTTTCGGTGCTCTACAACTGCATCCTCGCCTATATCAACCACAACATCATGCCGCTTTCGGTCTCGCATGTCGTGCTCTGCGAGGGCCTGATGATGATCTCCAGCGTGGCTTTCATTCTGAAAAAGGGAATCTATGAAGAAGACCTGCCGATCGTCCTTTTCCTCGTCTTCACGCTTGTCATCACGATCTACATCACCGTCTTCAATCGCCTGACCTTCATCGACCAGTTCCGCAACATCCTGATCATCTTCTGCTTTGCCGGCATCGGCAGCTGGGCGAGCGAGCGAACGGTCAGGCTTGCCTTCCGGATCGCCTGCGCGGCGGTGCTGCTATTCCTCGTCTGCGAAGTCGTCAGCACGCCCTTCTACGTCAGCCTGTTCCATCCCGGCGAATATTTCGAGAATACGCGCGGGATCAAGCAGGCGAGCTTCAATTCGACCGGCCTCTTTGCCAATGCCCTCGGCTTCCAGGGGCGTTTCTCCTTCGGCCTCATCGATCACCGTTCGTCCTCGATCTTCCTGGAGCAGGTGTCTCTCGCCAATTTCTGCGGGGTCATCGTCATCTACCTGCTCTCATTCTGGCCGAAGCTCGCCCTGCTCGAAAAAGCGCTTTTTATCTCGACGGTGCTTTTGATCCTGCTCACCAACGATACCCGCACGATGCTGATCTTCTCCTGCATCAGCATTGCGGGTTATTTTCTGTTTCCCAAGATCCCGAAGGGTTTCAGCCTTGTCCTGATGCCAGTCATCATCCTGGTGGGCTTCTTCGTGCATTTCATGAAGCCGGACGAGGTCGGAGACAATTTCACGGGACGGATCGGCGTCACGATCAAGAAGATGCTGGAGCTCGATATCCAATCCATGCTCGGCCTGTCGATCTCGCGCATCGGCGAATTCGCCGACAGCGGCTATGTCTATCTCATCTACGGGTCGACGATCTTCGGCCTGATCGTCTTCTGGCTCTTCGTCTGCCTCTATCCGGCAGGAAGGACGGCGGCGCAAAGGCGCTGCGCGCATTCACTCTCTCTTTTCATTTTTCTGAATATGATGATCGGCGGTACGGCAATCTTTTCCATAAAGATCGCCGGACTGCTCTGGCTGCTCGTCGGTTACATGCGTGTCTCCGACAGACCGCGCGCCGTTCGGGCGCAGTCGGAGACCTTAAACGAAAGCAGAGTGCCGGGCTGACGACGATTCGCGTCGGCAACGGCCGGGTGAGGATCGGGATGCTTGTTCAGCTGCAGTATCTGCGTGCCATCGCTGCGCTGATGGTCGTCTATTTTCATTCGGTGCTGCAGGTGCCGAAGGTCCAGCCTGGCTTCCAGACGGTTTTCCATCTCTTCGGCGAGACGGGCGTCGACATATTCTTCGTGCTCAGCGGTTTCGTCATGTGGCTGACCACAGCCGGGCGCGAAGTTCGCCCGCTGGATTTCTACCGGCGCCGGATCCAGCGCATCGTGCCGCTCTATTGGCTGGCGACCCTGTTTGCCGCCAGCGTGGCGCTGGTGGCTCCGACGTTGCTGAAGTCGACTGTCTTCGACCTTCCGCATCTCATCGCCTCCCTCTTCTTCCTTCCCTGGCGCAATCCGGCTGATCTCACGCTGACCGTCCCCGTCGTCGTGCCGGGCTGGACGCTGAACTACGAGATGTTCTTCTATCTCATCTTCGGCCTGCTGCTGCTCGTGCGCGAAAAATGGCGCTTCGCCGCACTCTTTGCCGCGATGACCGCGATCATCGCCGTCTGCAGCATTCTCCCAGGCGATACGACCGCCGCCAAATTCTACAGCGATCCGATCATCTATGAGTTTCTGGCGGGCGTCTTTCTTGCCAAGCTCTATCTCGACAAGATCCTGCTGCCGCAGGCCGTCGCCTGGCCGGCGCTGGTGATGGGATTCTCGTTCCTGCTCATCAACGAAACGCTCTGCGATGCCAGCATGCGCGCCTACATGTGGGGCATCCCGGCCGTCGTCATCCTGTACTCGGCCGTCTCTATCGACTTCTCGAAGCTCCCGGTCATCGCCACGCTGAATTACCTGGGGGATGCCTCCTACAGCATCTATATCACCCACGCCTTCACGCTCGCATTGCTGCGCGTCGTTTGCGTCCACCTGAATATCGACATTCTGGCGAATGCGCCGGTCTTCGTCACCGGCTGTATCCTCTGCTCGGCGATCGGCGGCGCCGTCGTCCATGAGCTGACGACGCCCAGCCGCTGGAGAAAATGGAGAAGGAAGCGCGCGGTCGCCGCGTGACTGTCGTCCTATCAAATCAGCGCTCCCCATCAGATTCGTGCCGTCTTCCGTCGGGACGACGGGGATACGCGGCTGGACGGCGCAATGGGAACGGAATTTTCCGCCGCCTGTCATAAGCTTTGCCCCACGTTCGGATCGGGGACACTTTTCCCTGCCGGCTGATTGCGATAAGCGAGCGGCGAAGATCAAGCCGCTTTACGAGGGAAGAGACATGACGAGCTATGTATTGACAGTGACGTGCAAGTCGACGCGTGGGATCGTTGCGGCGATCTCGAACTATCTGGCCGAGCAGGGCTGCAACATCGTCGATTCCAGCCAGTTCGACGATCTCGATAC
>NZ_QMKK01000045.1 GCF_003287875.1 Martinezella tropici | reverse complement strand
TTCCACCTGCGGAAATCCGACGGCGGCGACCATCCTGCTTTCAAGGCTCACCTGAATTTTCCAAAGCCGCTGCGTTTCATTGTGTGCGGCCAGCCATTGCCGCCAAAGGTCCAGCGCGGGATCGCAGACGGCATTGCCGGCCAGCGCCTCGGCAGCGGCCGCGCCATAGTCGAACGGCCATGTTGCTGTGGCTGCCATCGTGCCCGTCAGCAACATCCTGCGCGTGACGGAAGACAAAGTCGTGTTATTGTCAGAATCAGCCATGATCTGAGCTCCCAAATAGCTTAGTTATGGTCAGGCCGGGCAAGTGTTGCGAGCACTTGTTCGGTCGATTTCACATAATATGCATATTTGCGCTTTTTGTGCAAACATTGATGTCGGAGTTGAATGAAGAACTTTCCCTCTCAGGTTCGGGCCGCGCGCGGGTTGCTCAATCTGACCCAGCAAGGTCTCGCTGAAATTTCACAGGTCAGTTTGCGAACTATTGTCCAACTGGAGCAGGGGGACAAAGAGCCGTCGCGATCGATTGCGCAAACGTTAAAACTGTCTCTTGAAGCAGCGGGGGTGGAGTTCATTCCGGAGAACGGCGACGGCGGCGTTGGGGTCCGTTTGAAGAAGACTTCCTCGGCGGAGTGAACGTCGAGTGGTGTGCGTTTCTCACGCCCCGAAAGTGCGTTGGGCGAGCATGATTTAAGACAGCTCCTCAAGGCGATGCCATCACCGTGGTGGCGCGCGGCTCGCGAAGCGGAAGAGTAGAAAGACCGGTTTGATGCCGAGGATGGAGGCGGCAAACCATATCCAAGAGCAGATTGGCGCCGATGGCCACTATGAGAACGTCAGCGAACACTTTGCGCCTTGATCCGTCGCGACCTGCAAACCCGTGATGAGGCATGGGAAGCCCTCCAAAGGGAGCTTGCGCCTGCTATGCGGGCGGATGATAGCGAGTTTGTCGCGGTTTCCGCTGAAGATGTTATCCGCCGCAATCGGCGCCGCTGATCATGGCCTATCGGTTCTATCCACGCGCGGATGCGGGGCAGGACAAGATGTGGCGGGATACCGTTGAAACGTGGGATGAGAAGCACGCGGTGACTTATGTCACTGGATTGCATACGCATTTACAGCGGTTATGCGAGAAAAAGCCATTTGGAGGAAGCTCCCGGAACGCTCTGCAGCTCCTGCCGATGTGAAGCGGGGCCTTCGTCAGCCGCTACGAGCATCACTATGTCTTTTTCCAGGAACTCGATAACGGCGATCTCGGCATGATGAGCATTTTGCATGAACGCATGGATGTGCCGGTGCGTCTTGCCGACGACTTGGCGGCTCCTGTCGGGAACGTGGAGCGTTTCAAGGCGTAAGGCTGGGCGCGACGGTTGCATTGCTGTTACCTGCGATAGCAGGCATCGCGTGCCAACTTGATGTGGAAGAACGGCTATTCGCGGTGGCCGCCATAGCCGGGCTTGAGCGACCACGGCATTCGTTGAGGTGCGTTTCACGCTGGAATTTCACAAACCAGGCGAATGATTACGGCTTAACGTTCGAACGGCTCGCCGAGGGAGGCGACGCCATTGAGCTTCAGCAGGCGACGGTCCGCCGAGATGATGCCGAGGACGACGATCGTCACGAGGTAGGGCAGGCATGCCAGCAGCTGCGAGGAAACGGCAAGTCCGCTTGCCTGGGCGGCAAGCCCCATCAGCGATACCGCGCCAAACAGGCAGGCCCCTAAGAAGATCCTCGATGTCAGCCAGGTTCCGAAGACGACGAGGGCAATGGCAATCCACCCGCGGCCGGCGATCATGCCGTCGGCCCAGAGCGGCGTGTAGATCGTTGCGGCATAGGCGCCGGCAAAGCCTGCCATCATGCCGCCGAAGGCAACCGCGGCGAAACGGATCGCGATGATGGGATAGCCGATGGCATGGGCGGCCTTGGGATTTTCGCCGACGGCGCGCAGGATGAGGCCGATCTTGCCGTAGGCAAACATCGCCCATATGCCGATCGTCACGACGAGCGAGATCCAGACGACGATATCCTGATTGAAAAGGCCACCGATGAGGGGAATTTGCGAGAGCCCGGGGATTCCGATCTTCGGCAGCGTGGTGACGGTCAGGCTCTCATAGCTCTTGCCGAATAGCGCCGAGAGGCCCTGGCCCAGGATACCGAGCGCAAGGCCGGCGGCGACCTGGTTCGCGTTGAAGCCGAGAACGATACCGGCAAAGACCATGGAAAGCAGAGCGCTTCCGAGACCGGCCGCAAGGAAAGCCAGAAAATGGCCGCCCCCGTGATAGACGACGATGAAGGCGATGACGGCACCAAGCGCCATCAATCCTTCGACACCGAGATTGAGGACGCCGGCGCGCTCGACGACAAGCTCACCCAAGGCTGCCAGCAGAAACGGCGTTGCGGCTGCCAGCATGCCTGCGAGGATGAATTCGACGGCGCTCATGATGTGCTCCGGACGGACATGGGACGCCATACGATGCGATAGCGCACGAAGGCGACAGCGATCAGATAGATGAGGAGCAGGCTGCCCTGGAAGACGCGGACGGCGGCAATCGGTAGATTGGCGGAGACCATGGCATTGTCGCCGCCGATGTAGAGTGCGGCCATGACGATCGAGGAAATAACGATGCCGATCGGATTGAGACCGCCGAGGTAGGCAACGATGATTGCCGCATAGCCATATCCGGTCGAGATGGAACGTTGCAGCTGGCCAAGCGGGCCGGCAACTTCGGCAGCGCCGGCAAGACCGGCAGCAGCACCGCCTATCGTCAGCGAGAGCCAGATTGCCCAGCTCTCCTTGAAGCCGGCATAGCCTGCCGCCCGGGGAGCCAGTCCGCCGACCTGCAATTTATATCCGGCGAAGCTCTTCTGCATGAAGATCCATGCCGCGATCGATAGGCCGGCCGCGAGGATGAGCGAGACGTTGACGCGCGTTCCTTCGAACAGGATCGGCACCATGGCATCGTACTGGAACATGACCGATTGCGGGAAATTGAAGCCGTTCGGATCCTTCCATGGGCCGAGAAGCAGGTAATTGAGCAATTGCGCGGCGACGAAGCTCAGCATCAGCGAGACGAGGATTTCGTTGGCATTGAGCCTGACGCGCCAGAAGGCGGTCAAGGAGGCCCACAGCGCGCCGCCGATGGTGCCGAAGAGCAACATTGCCGGCCAGATCCATTGGCCCGTTGCCTGCGGCATCCAGATGGGTATGGCGGAGGCGAAGATTGCGCCAAGAATGAATTGGCCCTCGGCGCCGATGTTGAAGACTTTCGCCCGAAAGCCGATCGCCAGACCCTGTGCGATCAGAAGCAGCGGACCGGTCTTCAACAATACTTCCGAGAATGAGGCCCAGGAGAAGAACGGCTCGACCAGCATGGCGTAGATCACCGCTGCCGGATCGCGACCCATGGCGATATAGAGGCCGAGATTAAGTATGATGGTGACGATGAGAGCGATCGGCGGTGCCAGCAGCTTCGCAGTGAACGAGGCCCGTTCCCGGCGGACAAAGGTGGGCAAGACGGCGACGAAAGAACTGCTCATGCGGATAGGTTTTCCCGTTGGGGCTGTGCGCCGATCATGTATCGACCGATGTCTTCCGGGCGGGTATCGCGCGTGACGAGCGGCGGGCTCAGCGTGCCGTGGTAAAGGACCTGGATAAAGTCGCTCAGCTCGAACAATTCCTCGAGTTCCTCGGATATGACGAGAATGGCCATGCCTTGATTGCGCAGCTCGATCAGCCGCTTGCGAATGGCGGAGGCGGCGCCGACATCGACGCCCCAGGTTGGTTGCGCAAGAAAGAGCAGTTTCGGCGCGAGCATGATTTCGCGGCCGACTATGAACTTCTGCAGGTTTCCTCCGGAAAGCGAGCCGGCTTCCGCATCCGGGCCGCGCGTGCGCACATCATAGTCCCGGATGCACTCAGCTGCGAAGGCGGTGGCCTTGGTGCTGTCAAGGAGACCATGTCGCACAAGCTTCAAGGGATGAGCCGTCAGCAGGCTGTTGAGCGTCAGCGACATTTCGGGGACGGCACCATGCCCGAGCCGGTCTTCCGGGACAAAGGCAAAGCCTAGTTTTCGACGGCTGGCGGCGTCGAGGCTGCCGACATCCCGCCCCATCATGAAGATCTGATCGCGTTTGTCCCGGGGCAGGGGCGTTTCCCCCGAGATGAGCGCGGCAAGTTCCTTTTGTCCATTCCCGGAAATGCCGGCAATGCCCAGAATCTCGCCGCTGCGCACGCTCAGGCTGATGGTCGAAAGCGGCATGCCAAAAGGATCGTCCGGCCGGTGATCGAGGCCGATGATTTCCAGGCGCTTTTCGCCCTCGGCCAAGGGCAATGCTGGTATTGGCTCCGGCATGTCGCGGCCGATCATCATGCGGGCGAGATCATGGGCATCATGCTCGCGCGGATCCACATGTCCGGTCACGCGTCCGCCGCGCAGGATGGTCGCACGGTCGCACAATGACTGGATCTCTTCCAGCTTGTGCGAGATGAAGAGGATCGATACGCCGCCGTCGCGCAGCCGGCGCAACGTATCGAACAGCTTCCCGACCGCCTGCGGCGGCAGCACCGAAGTCGGCTCGTCGAGGATCAGCAGCTTCGGATCGGTCATCAGACACCGGATGATTTCCACCCGCTGCCGCTCGCCGACCGACAGTTCATGCACATGCGCCAACGGATCGACTTCGAGACCGAATTCATCCCCGAGAGCACGGATGCGCTGCGCAAGCTCGGCCCTGCCGCCGGAGACGATCAGGCGAATATTCTCGACGACTGTCAGGCTCTCGAACAGCGAGAAATGCTGAAAAACCATCCCGATGCCGGTACGCCTCGCCTCCGCGGGAGAGGCAAGGCTCAAGGGCTGCCCATGCCAGGCGATAGTCCCGTCGTCCGGTTGTTCGACGCCGTAGATCAGCTTCATCAGTGTCGATTTGCCGGCGCCGTTTTCTCCGAGGATGGCATGGATCGAGCCCTTGGCCACGTCCAGATCGACATGCTTGTTGGCATGGACCTGGCCGTAGCTTTTGGATATGCCGCGCAGCGAAAGCAGCGGAATGGTCATGAGCGACTTACTTCGGCAAAGGCGTCTTCACACCTTTGACATGCCAGTCCATCGCGACGATCTGGGCATCCGTCAATGTCGCCCCCGAAGCCGCGCCTTCGCTGCCGTCGGCCTTGGTGATCGGGCCGGTGAACGGCGAAAAGCCGCCGCTTGCGATCTTCGCTTCGATTTCCTTGATCTTCGCCATCGTGTCGGCCGGAATTGCAGGGCTCCAGTCGACCACTTCGACGACCTTGTCCGAAACGCCGAGGAAAGCATTGGCGCCCTTGAAGGTGCCGGCGAGATGGGCATCGACTGATGCCTTGAAGAAGGGCGACCAATCCGTGGATACGCAGCCGAGATAGGTTTTCGGCGCATATTTCTTCATCGAGGAATTCAGGTTGAAGGCATAAACGCCGGCTTCCTCGCAGGCCGAGATGACCGAGGGCGTATCCTGGGCGTTCGAGAAGATCACGTCGCAGCCCTGCGAGATCAAGGCCTTTGCCGCTTCCTGTTCCTTGGCCGGATCGAACCAGGAATTGACCCAGACGACCGATACCTCGATGTCGGGCTTCACCGCCTGTGCGCCGAGCGTGAAGGCGTTGATTGACGTGATCAGTTCGGGAATCGCGAAGGCGGAGACAGAGCCGAGCTTGCCGGTCTTGGACACTGCGGCCGCCGCCATGCCGAGCAGATAGGTCCCCTGAAAATACTTGGCGGCAAAGGGCGAGAAATTCGGCGCGACCTGGAAGCCGGAAGCATGCAGGACGCTCACCTTCGGATTACGACGGGCAATCTGCAGCGCGCCGTTCTGATAGCCGAATGAGCCGGCGATGAGGAAATGATTCCCGTCGGCAACCGTCTTGTTCATGATGCGGTCCGCATCCGGGCCTTCGGCGATGTTTTCGATCACCGTCACCTTGACCTTGTCGCCATAGGTGGCCTTGATCGGATCAAGGCCGGCGGCCAGCGCATGGCCCCAGCCGACGTCGCCGATCGGCGAGGGTACGACGAGCGTAATGCCGAGCGGTTCGGCCGCGGCAAAGGCGGAGCGGCCGGTGAAGGCCGTTGCGAGGCCTGCGACGGCCGCGCTTTTCATCAATGTTCTGCGGGTCAGATTCTTCTGCATCCCAGTTCCCCTTTTTTTGGCTTTCAGAATTCTACTGTTGCAAGTGCCGCCTCGGCCGCCGCAAACAGCGCGGTCTCATCCAGTCCGGTGAATTCACCGTTTTTCCAGACGATGCGCCCGTTGATCATGGTCAGATCGGTGGGCATGCCGATCCCGACCTTGGCGATCAGGCTCAGCGGGTCATGCCGAGTCCCGACATAGTCCATCCGTCGCGTATCGATCGCGAAGAGGTCGGCGGCCATGCCCGGAGCGAGGCGCCCGATATCGCTGCGTCCCAGCAGGCTTGCGCCGCCGCTGGTCGCATATTGCAGGAAGTCGAGCGGAGCCGGAACGGCATGCGCGCGCGTCGAGGCTGTCAGGCACTGCAGCATGTAGGCGGAATGGATGCAGTGCATCAGGTTCGAGTTGTCGTTCGATGCGGCTCCATCGCAGCCGAGGCCGATACGAAGTCCGAAAGCCTGCATCGCCGGGATGTCGGTCACTTCGGCCCCGAC
Source organism: Martinezella tropici (assembly GCF_003287875.1). Lineage (GTDB taxonomy): Bacteria > Pseudomonadota > Alphaproteobacteria > Rhizobiales > Rhizobiaceae > Rhizobium > Rhizobium tropici_C. Next base: position 70,187 of record NZ_QMKK01000045.1, on the reverse strand, counting down.
GAGGTAAACCGGCTCGGGGCAATGGGAGACGCCGGTGCCGCTTGCCGCCATCTTGCGCAGCTCGCCATGCGTCAGTTCCCAGCAATGAGCATAGAAGGTGTCGGGGCCGGCAAAGCCCAATTCGGCGCAGTAATCGACCGTGCGCATGCCATGCCGCGCCTCGATGACGGGGCTTTCACCTTCGCCGACATGGGTATGCATCTGCACGCCGCGATCGCGCGCCAGCGCGACCGACTCGACGAAGGTTTCGCGATAGCAATTGACCGGCTGGCAGGGCGCGACCACCACCTGACGCATGCTGAAGGGGCCGGCATCGTGATAGCTGTCGATCAGCCGCGCGCAATCAGCGATGAATTCGTCGGTGGTTTCGAGCATGGCGTCCGGGATCGTCGACCCCTCGGACTTCGGCAGGGTGTTGCCGCCACGGCCTGCATGAAAGCGCATGCCCAGAAGTTCGGCGGCTTCGAACTGGCGATCGATCAGGCGCTTTCCGGCATGGCGGGGAAAGCAATATTGATGGTCGAAGGCGGTCGTACAGCCATGCTTGATCATCTCGGCCATGGCGGTGACCGAAGAATGATAGAAACAGTCCTCCGTCAGCCGCGAGAAGATCGGATAGATGCGGTCGAGCCATTCGATGACGGAAAGTTTCGTCCAGTCGAGATCGGCCCGGTTGCGCACGAAGCACTGAAAGAAGTGGTGATGGGTGTTCACAAGCCCCGGATAGACGAACCAGCCGGTAGCGTCCTGGGCGATGGTGCCCTCCGGCAGCGCGTTCTGCGACAGGTTCTCCCCGATCGCCTGGATCGCGGGACCCTTGGTAAGCAGGTCGACGTTGCGACGCACGCTCGGTCCCTTGCCCTCATCGACGATCACAGCCGCGCAATTTTTCAGGAGATAACCGGTCATTCCATCACGTCTCCCCTGCCGGATGCGGATCGGGTTTCAGCTCGTGCAGGCGGTGAATGCCGGGCATTTCGATGAAACCGGGCAGGCTGCGGATGGCACGCATCCAGAGCCGGATCGAGGGATAGGGATCAAGCGTGATGCCGCCGTCGGGCGCAAGCGCCACATAGGGGAAGCAGGCGATATCGGCGATAGTCGGCCGGCTTGCCGCAAGGAACCGCATGCCGCGCTCGCCCTGTTCGAAGAGGCCCGCTTCCAGCTCGCGCAGCGCTGCGATCCCTTGAGCCTGCAATGCCTTGATATCTCCTGGCCGCAGAAGCATTTCGTGGAGCCGCGCGCTGCCAAGATTGGCCGTCAGGCGATGCGAAAAGGAGAGCCACTGCTGCACGCGCGCCGTCTCCTGCGGTGAACCTTGGCCCAGCCATTCCGGTGCACCACTGGCAGCGAGATAAGCAAGCATCGCCGAGGACTCGGTCAGCACAAGATCGCCATCCTCGAGGATGGGGATGGAACCCGCCGGATTGAGCGCCAGAAGCTCCGGCCCGCGATGCTCCGCGCCGGGATGGAAATCGACCGACCGGATTTCGAGCTTGATGCCGAGGATGGCGGCCATCAGCCGTACCTTGTAGCAGCTCGGCGATAAGATGTAGTCATAGAGTTTCATTGTGCGACCAACTGTGCGCCGTAGGTATAGTTGTGGCGCTTCAGCCATCGCCGGTAGGCGACCGAGGTGAGGTCGGCCCTGGTCGGAATTTCCATGCCGGGATCAAGCGGAAGAAGCGTGGGTATCTGGTTTTCGAGGATAGAGCGATCCTGCAGGAAAATCATCTGCTGGAAGTGGATGAGATCGGTCATCGGCGTCTCGTCGTCGAAGAGAGCCATCCACGGCCATACATCGCAAAGATCCTCCGCGAGCGGCTGGACGAACAGGGTAATGACGTCCCATTCGCTGGGTCGCGGCGGACAGGTCTTGTAGAGCACCGAACAGGTCGGGGCCGGCACGCGATACATGTACTCGGTCGTAATGCCGCCGGATGCCGATTTTGCAGCCTGCGGCTGGTAGAATTTTACCTGCGTCGCCCAGACTTCATCCTCGTTCTCGCGGATCTCGACCTTGTAATTTTCGACCTCCGTATGCGGCTCCGCGCCGAGGATGTCGGTGTGAACGAACGGAAAATGCGCGATGTCGAGAAAATTCTCGACGGCACGAAGCGGCGAGCAGCGCACGCGGACCACGCCGACTTCGACGAAGCGGCGGCCTGGCTGATCGGCTTCGGGAATGGCAAAAAGCTCCTTGTCCGGCTTTCCGAGCGAGGACCAGACGTGGCCATACTGAACGCGGACGGGAAGTGTTCTTCCCTCGACGGTCGTCACCCGCGCATTCCCGTCGTGATCGCGGGCGACCTCGATCGCCTCGCCCATCAGATAAGTCCTGGTTCCTTTTTCGTTGAGCTGGCTGAAAAGGCCGACCGGATACCATTCATCGATCATCGCGCCGCCATTCATCATGCGCTCTCCCTTTGGCGCTCTTCCGCGGCACGGCGGATGGATTCGACAGTCCGCGATGCCGCAACGCGGTCTGCCGAGCTGCGATCCCTGTCGACCATGAGATGAAGGAGCGTATGCTTTTCCTGAGGTGCCAGCAGCAGCGCGATCCATGGGAATTCAGGCAGGCGGATCAGACCGTTCGCATCGATCTCCGCTCCTGCCACGTCCTCGATGGCCGCAACGTCTGTTTCCACCGTCAACGAGCGTAGCGGTATCAGTTCCTCGAGCGGAGGGGGCTGCATCGCCGGCTGCCCGACGGCGACCCACAGAATACCGTCCGATTCCTCGACCCGCTGCACGGCGACGCGAATGGTTTCCGGAGGGACGAGATCCGGATGGGCCGGAATGCGAATGCATCCGCCCGATGGCGAATAGCTCCATCCGTGATAGATGCAGGACAGCGCCTCGCCACGAACGAAACCATGCGACAATCGCATTCCGCGATGAGGACAGCGATCCGAAGATGCGGCCGCGCGGCCCGACTGACTGCGCCATAGAGCGATTGAGCCCTCCGGCGTCCAGGCCGGTATGACGGTTCCTGGCGGAAGATCAGAGGAGAGGGCGACTGGCGCCCAGGACCCGGCCCCATCAAATGGCATAGCCTTAACTCTCTTAATTTCACCAATGGCTTAGCGCCGCTGGTCATAGGCAGGCACTGATGCCTGCATCCCCGTAGCTTTTAAAGGTTTTGCATAAACAATTCGCATTGGCAACAATGATTAAATAAAAGGCAATAGATCAGGAATTCCTAAGATGCGGTGTTTCCCGATCATCCATGATCCTGCGCTGAATCTCCTGGACCCAGACGTCGATCGGGCCGAGCGAGCAACCCATTTCCAGCATGTCGATCAATTCCACGGGCCCGGCAACCTCAAGCTCGATCCTGTCCGCGCCGGAATGGAAGAATGTCTGGGAAAGCCCGAGCTTATCGGCGTGGCGGCGGATCCATGGGACGAATGAGGTCGAGTCGACGTCGCCCAGGATCGTCATGCGTTCTCGAACCTCACCCTGCCGCGCCTGCATCTGTCAATGTCCTTGTTTCAAACTGGTGAGACTTGATAGCCGTCCGGCGAATTTTTGAAAGGCTCAAGTAGGCCGATAACAGCATTCTTCGACCTTGCCGGCCTTCAAGTCAAATCCCTGGCCCGCTGTTCTGCCGGCGCACCTTGCCCAGCTGGCCCCGCGACAGGCCCGATGGACCGGCCCAGGGATCAGCTTCGACTATTGCGGCCGGGGATCACCGGCGCGCAAGCGACGGGATGGAATGCTGGAAATCCGGTTCCGCGTCTGTCGCTTCTTTGAGGTGAAGCGCAAAAGCCGATGTTGCCGAAGCGCCCAGCTCCGCACGGAGCTGCATGGTCGGGATATGGTAATCCCCGCCATTTTGCCGCCGGTAAGGAATGGGGCGCGTTGTCTCAAGGGTCCGCATCCGCTCGCGCAGGCTTTCGGCGGCGGCTTCAAAGCGTTGGTCGTTGAAGCGATCGGTACTGTAGACCACGAAGGGCGGCAGCACGTCGTAGCCTGGATAATAAAGAATGCCGTGGTTGATCGGAAAGAGCAGGTCGTCGATGGCGCCGTTGATGCCGCGCGGGGAATAATGTTCCTCCCAGCCGCCGGCGGTGACGATCAGCATGGCTCGTTTGCCGGCCAGGGTTCCCTCGCCATAGCGATCGCCCCACCGCTTGTCGCTGTGTTCGCCGACGCCATAGGCGAAGCCATATGCGAACACGCGATCGACCCAGCCTTTCAGGATGGCTGGCATGGTGAACCACCAGAGAGGAAACTGCAGGATCAACATATCGGCCCAGAGAAGCTTCTCGATCTCTGCCTTGACATCGGCCGTCAGCGTGCCGCTTTCGAACGCATGTTTGGAGGCCAACACGGGCAGAAGCCGTTCGTCCGGCCCCAGGGCAGAAAAGTCGGCGCGATCGATCTCGGATTTCCACCCCATGGCATAGAGGTCGGAAACCTGAACCGTATGTCCGGCTGCCTGCAATTCCCGCACGGCGACATCGCGCAACGATGCCGAAAGGGATTTCGGTTCGGGATGGGCGAAAACGATGAGTACATTCATGATGAGCACCTATCTGTTGGCGTTGGTTTTATCCAAAGATAGACCCTGCCCGACTGATGCGTTATATGTCGGATATGGATAAGATAATGCCGAATAATGGATAGATCCGATATCACGCTCGAGCGCATCCGCACCTTTGTCCGCGTCGCCGAGCGCGGCAACCTTTCGGTCGTGGCCCGCGAGCTGAACGTCGGCCAGTCGAGCATCACGCGACATGTGCGCGAGCTCGAGGAAGCCTTGGGCGTGGCGCTCTTGAGCCGCACGACCCGCCGCGTCACGCTGACCGAAGAGGGCAGCCGCTACTATGCCAATGTCGTGCAAATCCTGCGCCTCGTGGAACAGGCGACCGATGAGGCGCGAAGCGCACAGGGCGCCCATGCCGGCACGGTTCGCATCTCCTGCACGGCAGCGCTCGGCGTCCGGCATGTCAGCCGATTGATTTTCGCCTTCCAAGACCGCTATCCGGAGATCGCGGTCGATCTCAGCCTGACCGACGAGCGCATCGATCTTATCCGCGAGGGTGTGGATATCGCGCTGCGCCTCGGCCCGCTTGCCGACAGTTCCATGAAGCTGCGGGCGATCGGCCAGAGCCAGCGCGTTCTCGTTGCTTCTCCCGCCTATCTGGCAAGACACGGCCGGCCGACGACGCCCGAGGAACTCAAGGGTCATGAGGGTGTGCGCATGTCGAACATTGCCGGCAGCGAAGATCTCGTGCTCGAACGGGCAGGGGGCAGGCGCTACGTCGTGCCGTTCGGCGGAAGGCTCCAGTTCGATCATGGACTTGCCGCGCGCGAAGCTTTTGCGGCTGCTCGCGGCTTCGGTCCGGCCCATATCTGGCTGGTGGACGATCTGCTCGCGGACGGCCGCCTCGAAACGATTCTGCCCGACCATGCGCCGCCGGCCGTGCCGTTGAACATGCTTATTGCGCCGGAACGGGCCAGTATTGCGCGCGTCAGGCTGCTTGTGGAGTTTCTGGCGGAGGAGTTGCCGCGCATTCCGGGCATAAGGCGCTCCCGGGCGGAGAACTAGCGGGCCCGTTCCGACAATGGATCACCTGCGGACTTGCCGAATTTCAAACCGAAACCCGTGCCGGAATTCATGGGCGGAAATTTTTGTTTTCCGATCGGCTTCGGTAATTCACCAATTGGATACATGCTGCTGTGCCTCGTGCCACGATCCTGTCCCAAAGATAGAATAGTTTCCCAATTTTCTGGTAACCATCGCCCGGTAACCCGTGAGTTTCCTAGTGGTATGATGACGGCTACAGTGATCAAGGTCGGATTGATCGCAACAGAGTCGTAGTGTGATCAAGGTCTAGCCTTGCGAACATCTTTAAGCGTTCTTACGGATTTATTTTATATCAGGAATATGATAGCTGACATATAGTAATCCGGTGAGAGTGATAATGGTCGAATTCAATTTTAGCGAGCCACCTCGAGGAAACGGCTCTGAGGACATTTCGAACGAGTGCCAACGCCAATTGCAGCCCATCGTTAGTGAAATTGTCCGTGCCGCGGTCGCAGCTGGATGGGACGAGAAAGACGTCCTTCTGGCGATGGCGGATATCGCGTGGGATCTCTATGAAAAGCGCCGGGGCGATCTTCAGCCGCCGCAATAGTGCGATGATCGCTTTTCCACTCGGACGCGAAATAAAATAGAGCCTGACAACAGCCCTCTGTTGAATTGTGCCGGATCCATTCGATCTGGCTAATCAATGATGCGCTCTAGCGCCTTAGTCTTTCTTTACCATGTGAATATTTCCCCTTCAAAACTCAGTAATTTATACTATTTAATTTCGCGCTATAGCTGGTAGGCAGCAGCGTGGAGCGGGCAGGCTTGGGGGATTGCGATTGCAATCGATGATTGTTGCCTTGCCTGCTTCGCGTGCAAGTGAAATTTCGTCAGGGGCGGGCGATGCATAATGAGATTTGCGGGTGAGGCCCGGGAGCGGGCCGATCGATATGTATTCGACATAATCCCTGAGAGTGCGGGACCGAGAAGAACCTCTATGCGGGGGAGCGTTATCAATTCGGTTCGCAATCCCGGATCGCAGACCTGGGTTGCTAGGGAACATGCGGTGGCAATCGTGCTGGCTCCCTCGCGCGGCCTGCGAGCCTCTCTCGGCAGCGACCGGATCACGCAATATGATGCGCCGGTCGGCTGTCTCGTGGTCAATCCCGCCGGGGTGGACAGTACCCTTGCCTGGACCGAAACCAGGACAAATCTTGTCGTCGCCATTCCCCCTGACGTTCTGTCCGAGCTGGCGCTCCAGGAGTTCGATCTTGGCAATGTGGAACTCCAGCCGCCTGATTTCGGCACCGTCGATCCATTGGCCCTCGGCATAGCGCAGAGAATCTCTGTCGAGTTAACGAGGAAAGCACCTTCGAATGAACTCTATCTGGATTCATTGGTTACGCTATTCAGCACACATCTGCTTCGCACCTATACAAGCCGCATGACACAGCTTCCTACGCCAAAAGGCGGGCTTTCCGCCAAAAGCGCCCGGCGCGTGCAGGAATATCTTCGTGAGCATTTTACCGAAAAGGTACATGTCGCGGAGCTTGCTGCTGTCGCCGGCATTTCGCCCAATCACTTCATCGTGCGGTTTGCCAAGACCTTCGGCATGCCGCCGCACCGCTATCTCATCAATCTGCGTCTGGACAGGGCGGAGGAGCTGCTCGCGGCGGGTGAGATCTCCATTGCGGAAATCGCCTTCGTCACCGGCTTCTCGGATCAAAGCCACCTGGCGACAACCATGAAGAGATATCGCGGAAAAACGCCGATGGAGTTCCGCTTCGGGCGATAGGCGTGGCGGAGCACGGGCGCTCGAAGCCTCGCTCGGGCCTGCCGCAGTCGATTTTCCATTTCAGCAAATGCTTTATCTCTCTGATATGTCGGGGGGATGGAGGTTGCCTGGAGCTGAGATATTCCCGCCTGGCATGCATGCCCGGCGATCCCCGGCGCTCATGCGCAACAGCCTGCGGTACGTGTGGCAAAGCGGCTACACCTGCAACCGAGCGTGCAAAAAACCGTAATTTTCTAAAAAAAATCCGGAATTTTCTAAAATACGCTTCCGCGAAAATAAGGGCATGGTCACAGACGGTAACGAACCGGTGCTGTATGGACATTCAATTCCCTGAATTTGAAATCTTTGCTCCGAAAGTCGAGGCAGCCTGGTCTGCCTTGCAACAGCGATATGCCAACCGCCTGACCGAGGCGGAACTTGATTATCTATTTGCCTGCCTGGTCCTTGGTTTGACCTCCCCGGCCTATGGGGAAGGGAAACCATCGCTTCATTTCGATGTCTGCCGCGCCCTGGTGGCGATGAAGCTTCCTCCCGATCGGGCGGATGCCGCATTGCATAGCGTCCCGGCGCCGACGGAGCCGTGGGTCGAGAGCCTGCGCGAACAGCTCGAAAGCCAAAGCGCCAGGATGGGGCAGACACTTCTGGACATGCGGAATTTCAATGACGACGCGGCCGCCGATGCGGTTTCGGGCGCGCCTAGTCGTCCAGTCAACAGCGAGGATAAGGCAGCATGAGGGAATACGTTGGGGAACGCCTGCAGACTGAATCTCGTGACGGATTTGTCAAAGACCCTGCGCCGGTCAGGGGTAGCGATCGTTCGCAGCGTCGCCGCGTGATGGCTGCGCTGCGGATGTCATCGCGCGTTCTTGGGATGCGTCGTAAAAATCGGAGTATCGGTGCAATTGGGGCTATTTTCGGCGCCTTGGGGCTGATGATTGCGCCTCAGGCATTTGGCCAAGTAGGCGGCAACTATACAGCGGGCAATGGCACTGCGACCGGAGCCAATGGCCTCTCGATCGGTTGCGTTGGATACACCGCCACCGTCGGGGCGACGACAGGTGGCATGGCCATCGGCTGCCGAGCGATTTCCAACGGGAATAATTCAGTTGCGATCGGCGTCGATGCGCAAGCCCAAGATGTAGATGCTGTCGCCGTAGGACCAGGAGCCACGGCGACCGGGGTGAATTCCTCTGCTGTTGGTCCCTTCACCAATGCAAGTGGGCTGCGCGCTAGCGCTTTCGGTTACAACACGGATGCGTCAGGATTGGATTCTCTCGCCCAAGGCAGCGGCGCCAGCGCCAGCGCTCAGAATGCCGTCGCTCTCGGCTTCCAGTCGACTTCGACCGCAATCAACTCCGTCTATCTCGGTTCCCGCACCGTCGCTGGAACGGGTGCTCGTGCCCAAAGCGCTATCGCCGTCGGTACGGATGTCACGGCATCCCAGGTTGACGCCATCGCAATCGGACGTTCGGCGGTTTCGTCAACCCAATATGGTGTGGCTCTGGGCCTGTTTGCGAATGCCTCGGGTACAGGCGGCGCGATTGCGATCGGCCAAGGTACGGTTTCAAGCAACGTCAATTCGATCGCCCTTGGGGTGGATGCCACCGCTAACGCGGCGGGCTCCAGTGCTCTAGGCACCTTCTCCACTGCTTCGGGAGGGAACTCCACCGCCGTCGGCGTCAGCGCCGGTGCTACCAGCAGTTATGCTTTCGCGGGAGGCTGGGGCTCCGTCGCCAGCGCTGACAGCGCCCTTGCTCTTGGCAAGCAAGCCGCAGCATCCGGAATTAATTCGGTCGCCGCCGGCTCCAGCTCCGTTGCCTCGGGAGCTTTTGGGGTTGCCTTGGGTAACCAGGCACAGACGCTCGCTGCCGGCGGTGCCGTTGCGATAGGCTCGGGCGCAACCGTTGCCGCCACCGGGACGTCCAGCGTCGCGCTCGGCAACAATGCAAATGCCGCAGGTGTCTTATCGGTCGCCACGGGCGCCGGTGCCAGTGCCAGCGGCGACAATTCCACCGCCACGGGACGCCAGGCTGTCGCCAGCGGCACAAACGCCTCTGCATACGGATCCGGAACGAAGGCGACAGGCAATAATTCTCTCGCTGCCGGCGTCAGCGCCAATGCCGGCGGAGTCGGCAGTACCGCGCTCGGCATCGGCACGGTCGCTAGCGCCGGCGACTCGACAGCCGTGGGCTTCCAGGCCAGTGCGACGGGAGCGGACTCCACGTCGCTTGGTTCCGCTGCCCAGGCCACCGGTGCCCGTGCGTTCGCAGGCGGTCGTTCGGTTACGGCCTCAGGTGATGACTCCGTTGCCATCGGCACGACGGCCGTCTCGCAAGGGGCAAGCTCGACAGCAATCGGAGCAGGCGCGGTGGCAAGTGACACCAACGGGATAGCCATGGGCACGGCCGCAAGCTCGATCACCGCCGATTCCGTCGCCATCGGCACGGGCGCGGTGGCTGACGGCGGCAAGTCAGTCGCCATCGGCGCAGGCAATTCCGCTTACGGTGACGGCGCGGTCGCGATCGGCGATCCGAGCTATGCCAGCGGCGCCGGCGCCTTCACCGGCGGCGCCAACAACATCGCCAACAGCGATGGCACGGCGAGTGCCACTGCCGCCAACCAGGCGGCCGGCGCAGTCGCGATCGGTAACAACAACAAGGCGATCGGCCAGGGTTCGGTGGCGCTCGGCAACGGCTCCACCGCCGGTGCTTCCGGCTTCGTCGGCAATATCGCCTTGGGTAACGGCGCAACGGCGACGGCAAGTTCCGGCGACGTAGCGCTCGGTTCGGGCTCAGTGACCGACGTAGCAGTCGGCACCGCCAGCGCGGTGATCGGCGGCAATACCTATAACTTCGCCGGCACGACGCCGACCTCGACCGTCAGCGTCGGCGCGCCAGGTGCCGAACGCACCATCACCAATGTCGCGGCGGGTAGGCTCAACAACGGTTCGACGGACGCGGTCAACGGCTCGCAGCTCTTTGCGACCAACCAGCAGGTCGACATCAACACGACCGCGATCAACAACATCACCACCGGCGGCGGCATCAAGTATTTCCATGCCAACTCGGCGGCGGCCGACTCATCGGCAACGGGTGCAGAATCGGTCGCGATCGGACCTCTCTCGACTGCGGCAGGAGCGAATGCCATCGCGGCCGGCAACAGTGCGACCGCTTCCGGCCTCGACGCGACGGCCTTCGGATACATATCCCAGGCCACGGGTGACTACAGCACCGCCATCGGCCCCAATGCCCAAGCGACAGCCACCTCCAGCACCGCGGTCGGCCAGAATGCCTTTGCCACGGCCGCTCAAGCGACCGCCCTCGGCAAACAAGCAAATGCCAGTGCCGCGGATGCGCTCGCTCTGGGCGTCAACTCCACCGCCGGTAACGCGGGCGCCGTGGCGCTCGGCTCTGGCTCGGTAACAGACGTTGCGGTCGGCACCGCCAGCACGGTGATCGGCACCACCACCTACAACTTCGCCGGGACGACACCAACCTCGACGGTCAGCGTCGGTGCGGTCGGTGCCGAGCGCACCATCACCAATGTTGCGGCGGGCCGTCTCAACAACGGCTCGACGGATGCGATCAACGGATCGCAGCTCTTTGCCACCAACCAGCAGGTGACGCAGAACACCACCGACATCACCACCATCAACGGTAACCTCACCAATCTCGGCAATACGATCAACAATATTGCCGGCGACACATCGACGACCTACACCGATGCAAACGGCGATGGCATCCGCTATGTGCGCACCAACGACAGGACCCTTGCCGTCAGCGACTCCTCCGCTCAAGGGATCGGTTCCACGGCGGTCGGCTATAACGCCACCTCGACCGCCGACAATGCCCTTGCACTTGGTATGAACAGCCAGTCGACCATCGTTGGCGGCGTGGCGCTTGGTTCGGGATCGGTTGCCGATCGCGCTCTGGCTCCGGCCACCGGCCAGCTACCCGCAGGTCCGACGAACTTCATCCAGTACAATACGACGGACAAGACCCTGCTGGGCGCTGTCTCGGTCGGTTCGAGCACGTCCTATCGCCAGATCACCAACGTGGCTGACGGTAGCAGCGCGCAGGATGCCGTCACGGTTCGCCAGCTGCAGGGTGCCATCGCTTCGGTCGCAGCGACGCCGAGCAAGTATTTCCATGCGAACTCGGCCGCCGGCGACTCGCTTGCCGTCGGCGCCGAATCGGTGGCTGTCGGCCCGACGACGGTCGTCAACGGTGACAACGGCATCGGCATCGGCAACGGCGCAGTCGTCGATCAGGTCGCGCCCGGCGGCACCGCCATCGGCCAGAATGCCCATGTCATGCTGGCGGACGGTGTGGCCCTCGGCACGAACTCACTGGCCGGAGGAATCCAATCGGTCGCATTGGGCGCCGGCGCGCAGGCCAACAACATCAACAGCGTCGCTCTCGGCGCGCAATCCGTGACGAGTGTGGGCGCTCAGGCCGGCTATACCGGCTTTGCGCTTACGAGCCCGCAAACCTCCGTCGGCGAAGTGTCGATCGGCTCGGCCGGTTCGGAGCGCAAGCTCACCAACCTGGCAGCCGGTTCGGCCGATACGGATGCCGTGAATGTCAGCCAGCTCAAGGGCCTCGGCACCAACATCACCAACCTGATCGGCGGCGGCACGACCGTCAATCCGGACGGCACGGTCACCGGCCCGACCTACAATATCCAGGGCAACAACTACACCACGGTCTACGATGCCTTCGGTGCGGTGAACAACACGCTGACCAACATCAACAATGGCGGCGGCATCAAGTACTTCCACGCCAACTCGACGCTCGCCGATTCCGCTGCCAGCGGCACCGACAGCGTTGCGATCGGTCCGCAGAGTGTCGCCACCGGCGCAAGCAGCCTGGCGGCTGGCAACGGCGCGGCAGCGGCAGGCACGGGTGCGGTCGCCCTCGGTCAGGGCGCGCAGGCCAACAATGCCAATGATGTGGCCTTGGGCTCCGGTTCGTCAACGCAGGCAGCCGTCGGCACGTCCGGTACGGACCTTCAGGGCCAGCACTACGACTTTGCCGGCACCACGCCTGTGGGAACGGTGAGTGTGGGGGCTGCAGGGTCTGAAAGAACCATCACGAACGTCGCTGCCGGCCGCATTTCGTCCGACAGCACCGACGCCATCAACGGCTCGCAGCTCGCCGCGACCAATTCGGCGATCAACAGCCTGCAGACCGGCGTCGGGACGATTACCAAGAACGCCGTCACCTATGACCTCAATGCCGATGGCAGCAAGAAGAACAGCATCACGCTGCAGGGCGGCGACGTCAATGCACCGGTGGTCATCTCCAATGTCGGCAAGGGGGTCGCTTCGACGGATGCCGTCAATGTCGCCCAGCTGACCGACAGCTTCAACCAGGGCAAGTCGTATACGGATAACGCTGTCGCCACGACGCTGGCCTCAGCCAACAACTATACGGACCAGAAGTTCGGGCAACTGAACCGGGAGCTCGGAGACGTACGGTCGGAAGCAAGACAGGCGGCCGCGATCGGGCTTGCCGCGGCATCGCTTCGCTATGACGACCGTCCCGGCAAGCTGAGCGTGGCTGTCGGCGGTGGCGTCTGGCGGGGTGAAGGCGCTCTCGCCTTCGGTGCAGGCTATACCAGCGAAGACGGGCGCATTCGCGGCAACCTGTCGGGTACGGCGGCTGGCGGCCAGGTGGGCGTCGGTGCTGGTCTCAGCTTCACTTTGAACTGAGCCACGTCATGCTGAAAGGAGCGCTTCTCAGCGTCCCGGCTTTCATGGCTTGCAGCCTCCTGTTCGGCCCGTTCGCGGCTGCGCAGGAGGCTGCCCTCCCAACCTATCGCATAAAACCTTCCGAGGTCGTCGTTCCTCCGGAGCTGAAGCCTGGGGAGTATCAGAGAACCATTCGCCCGTTCGAAAACTGGACCCTGATCTGCGATGAAAACCTGAAGGTCCGCCAGCGGGTTTGCAATGTCACCCAGATTATCGAGAACGAGCGTGGGCAGATTGCGTTCAGCTGGTCGCTCGCCGCCACCAAGGGAGGCGAGCCCTACATGATCCTGCGCACCGCCCCGGTTGCCAAGAGCGACGGACGCATCCTGGTGAAGTTCGAGGGACGCAAGGAGCCTATCCAAGTCAAGCTCGACGGCTGTAACCAAACGGTTTGCGTCGGCATGCTCCCGATCGGGCCTGTGCTGCGCGAGCAGATTTCGAAGAGTACCGCGCCGGCGATCTCCTATCCGACAGCGGATGGGCAGACGATCAGCGTGACTGCGAACCTCAAGGGCCTTTCTACCGCCGTGAAGGCGATAAAATAACGGACGGATTTTCAATGACCCAGCAATCGATCCACGACCGCATCATGTCCCGGAACAAGAACGACGCCGCAATTCAGACCGTGGCCGACGATCAGGTGAAACCGGGGCGGAGATGGCGGAAGGCGACCCTTCTCTCGCTGCTTGCCATCGCCATTGCCGGCGCCGGTGGCTATGCGGTCGCCCGATATGACCTGATCGGAAACCTGCTCTCGCAGCCGGCCGTCGCCGCGGCGAACGACGCCAATCCGGCGCTGCCGGACACGCCGTTCCTGCAGCACGCCAAAAAGGCCGGCCTGCAGTCCTGCTCGACCATCTTTCCGGTTCTCGGACAGCTGCTGACAAACGGCACGCAATACAATGTCCAATCGATCTGGAACAACCAGGCGGCCGACAAGCATGCGGTGCAGGCCCTCGTCGGCATGGACTACGCCACGCAGGGTTATAGCGGCCCGGCTGCCGGCATCGTATTCGCGGCACCGGTCGCATCCGGCTGCGAAGGCGCCATGGTCCGCGTGGCACCGTTTACAGGCTCTTGCCCGGAAGTTTCGGCCAAGTTCCCGAACGGAAGCAAGCTCGTCAACAATCTCGGGCAGGTCGGAGTCTACGAACTTGGCAGCGATGGCGGCGATGCGATGCTTCTGCCGACCGGAAACGGCTGCATCGTCATTTCGGTCGCTTCGGCAGCAGGAAAACAAGGGGGCACCAAATGAAATTGAGATCCGCCATTGCTGTGATCGGCATGCTGTTTGTCTCCACCGCCCATTTGGGGGCAGCCGATCTCTTTACGACCGAGCAGCCGCCGGCGCCTCCGCCGGACGAACGCGGCATCTGGGCGGCCATCGCCTATTCCGCGCCTGACGAGAAATACGGCTTCTTCTGGGGCGCCGACAAACGGCAGGAAGCCATGGATATCGCGCTCAAGCATTGCGAGCACGACAAGGGCAAGAGCTGCGTCGTCGTCAGCGTGTTCCGCAATCACCGGCACTGGGATGACGACGATAAGACCGGCTTTCCGTACAATCATTGCGGGGCGCTTGCCATCGGCAAGGAAAAACGCGAACGGGCGACGCCATGGAGCGCGAATTCGGCACCGACGCGCAAGGAAGCCGAAGATCTCGCGCTGAAGGCATGCGAGCGCTCCGGCTCTTCCTGCGCAGTCCGCGAGTGGGTGTGCACGTAACCATCCGCAGTCATGGTCGCGAAAGCATGGATTTCGCGATCATCGCTCATCGGCATGACCCATACCCCTGATGCCCTGCGGTACCGGCCGCGGAAATATTTTGCTCCAAGCAGAAAGACCTCATCCTTTGCCAGTTTCGACGTTCATTTCATCCCGCACGATCGGTCGCATGTTTCGGGCGATGCTCACCCTTGCCTGCGCGAGCGCGACTTTGACGCTTGCGCCCACGGCCTTTGCCCAATCGGCGCTGCCAAACGGTGCCTCAAGCCTGCAGGAGGCCTATCAGGACTGGCGCGTCGCATGCAGCCAAAGCGACAAGGCGCCGGTATGCACGATTTCGCAGGATCAAACCCAACAGAATGGTCAGCGGCTGCTTGCCGTCGAACTACAGATGCGTCCCGACGGCAGCGGGCTTGCGACGCTTCTGCTGCCGTTCGGCATCGTTCTCGACTCCGGCGTGACACCGAATATCGATGACCAGCCGCCGTTGAAGCCGGTGCGCTTTCGCACCTGCCTGCCCAATGGCTGCATTGCCTTGCTTCCGCTCGACGCGGCGACGCTCGCCAAATTGCGCAACGGTTCACGCCTGAATCTCAAGGTCGTTGCCGACGGTGGCAATGCGCTCGGTTTTCAAATCTCGCTGCAAGGCTTTTCGGCAGCGGTCGATCGGATCGCCGCCTTGAGTGTGAAAAAGTAAGATTGCCCCGGCTTTGCGACGGCACTGGAGACAGGCTCCTTGCGCCGTCGCGTCGTTATGGCGCCACAATTGCTCAGGCGAATACCGCTATGCAGACGGATAGCCAGATAAAGGCTATTCCCAGCGCCAAGGCGCGCCTGGCCTCGACCACTTTTTCCGCTTCTTCTTCCGCCACGGGAGTCGTCACGATCAAGGGCACGCAGCCAAGCGCTGCAAATCCGATGATGGCCAAAACCACCACGAAATAATCGGAGATATGCCAGGGTCCCTGTTCATACACGCCCCAATAGCCGAGGAACGCCATCCCGACTGCAAACATGGTCGCGGATGCCGAGCAAAGCCCGGTAACGGAGCCCGCGGGTGCGCGCATCCTGCTTTTTTCCGGTGTTGATCCATTCATGACGCGATATCCATGCCGGCAAGTCGCCTGCGTGCATATATGTCAGGAATTGCCTGCCGCCTCAACGGCATGCGTCAGGGATCGCCTCAGCCGGTGAATATGTCCCGCGCCAATCCCGCAGCAGCCGCCGACCATCGTTGCGCCGGCATCGACCCATGAACAGGCGAAACGCGAATAGGCGTCGTCGTTCAGATCGCCACGGGTAGCATGAAGGCCCTCATTGGCGGCGGATTCGCCCTGCTCTCCTTCGAAGGCATTGGCATAGACGCCGATCTGCAGGGTAGAACCGCTGCTCCTGAAGACCTCTCCCGCCGTATCGACCGCCGCGCGCATGACTTCAGGCTTGCTGCAATTGAACAGAAGCGCTTCCGCACCGGACGAAGCGGCCCATCGAGCCGCATCCTCCACCCTTTCCCCGGAACGGAGCGCGGGAGAGGCGCCGTTCCGCTGAGCGGCGTCATCCGCCAGGGTGAAGGAGATCCAGAAAGGCTTGCCGGTTTCGGCAACCGCGGTGCGAACGGCTTCTCCTTCGGCGATCAGGCTAAGGGTTTCGCCGAGCCAGACATCGACGTAAGGATCGAGATTTTCCACCAGAACCTTGAGATAATCCTGAACCCGAGACGGATCGAAATTCTCAGGCTCGTAGGAACCGAAGATCGGCGGCAGGGAACCGGCAACCAGGATCTTACGGTCCTTGCAGGCATCGGCGGCGGCGCGCGCCAATTGTCCCGCACGCGCAATCAGAGCGGCACCGTCGGCCCGGAACCGCTCTTCACCGATATGGAATGGCACGAGCGCGTAGCTGTTGGTGGTTATGACGTCCGAGCCGGCGGCGATGAATTCGTCGTGGACCTGTCGGACTATCTCGGGCGAATTGATCAGCGCCAGTGCCGACCATTCCGGCTGTTTCAACTCGGCGCCGAGACGAAGGAGTTCGCGGCTCATGCCGCCGTCGAGGATCAGGAATTTGCTCATAAATGGATCTCCAGAAAGGTCGGGCATACGGAGAGGTGTTGGCCCCTCCTTCCCCCGGTTAGCGCCGCACGGGAACCTGCGCCTCCAGGAAGCGGAAGGCTCGCGCGATCATGGCTGTGATGATGAGATAGAAGATGGTCACGACGATCAGCGGCTCGTAGACGAGCAGCGTGTCCTGGCGCACCTTGGTGGCAACGGCGTAGAGATCCATCACTGTGACGGTGAAAGCCAGCGGCGTTGCTTTCAGCTGCATGACGATTTCGCCGCCGATCGTCGGCAGTGCGATGCGAATGGCGCGTGGCAACCAGATGCGCCGCGTCAGCGTGAAGGGCCGCATGCCGAACGCGCGGCCGGCTTCCAGCTCGCCTTTCGGGACGGCAAGCAATGCGCCGCGCAGCACCTCCGCTTCGTAAGCCGCATAGTTCAGCGTGAAGCTGACGGCGGCGAAGAAAAAGCCTTCGCGCAGGACCGGCCAAAGCAGGCTCTGGCGAATGCCGGGGATGACAGGCAATAAAGAGCCGACGCCGTAATAGAGCAGCCAGAGCTGGATCAGCAGCGGCGTACCCCGGAAGAAGGTGCAATAAGCGCTGGCGACATACCGGAGAAGGCGATTGCTGCTGATCTGCGCGAAGGCGAGGCCGATTGCGATGATGAAGCCGAAGACAACGGAAATCGCAAGCAGCGACAGCGTTTGCCAGGCTCCGGTCAACAGAAGCGGCCAATAGGCATTGATCCATGAGAAGGTCATGTCAACGCTCCTCACGCAAGCTTCGGCTGGCCACGCCGCACCCGACGCTCAATCAGCTTGAACACCGCATTCGAGACGAGCGTGAGGGCGAGATAGATGAGGGCGGAGGCCAGGAAAAAGATGAAGTAATGCTTGGTACTCGCGCCGGCGAGACGCGTGGCGAGAGCGAGCTCCTGGTAGCCGACGACCGCGACGAGAGCGCTGTCCTTGGTGACCGACATCCAAAGATTGGCAAGTCCCGGTAGCGCGTTCGGCAGCAGGGCGGGCAGGATGATGCGGCGGAAACGCAGATGCGGTCCCATGCCGAAAGCCTTTGCCGCCTCGACCTGGCCGACGGGAATGGCAAGGATCGCACCGCGCAGCACCTCCGTCATGTAGGCACCCTGCACGAAGCCAAGCACGGCGACGGCGACCGCAAAGCCATTCAATTCGAAGGCGGGGAAATTGAGCACCGCAAGAAGCCGGTTGAGACCGTCCATTCCGGCATAATAGAGCCCGACGATCAGGATCAGCTCGGGGACCGCGCGGATGGCGGTGGTGTAAAGTTCCAGCAAAAGGCCGAGTGGCCTGATGCCGGAAAGCTTGCCCAGTGCGCCGCCGATACCAAGAAGAAGGCCTATCAGAAACGCGCCGGCGGAGATGGCGACCGTGGAGGCGGCGCCCGTCAGCAGCACTCCACCCCATCCGGGCGGATAGGGGGAGAGCAGGTCGAGAATGCCTTGTTGGGAGGTCGCCATCGCTACGATCGTTTACTTGGCGCCGTAGATGTCGAAGCTGAAATACTTCCTGGTGATTTCGTCATATTTGCCGTTGGCGCGCACCGCGGCGATGGCCGCATTGAGCTTTGCCTTGAGCGCGGTGTCTTCCTTGCGCAGGCCGCCGGAAACGCCTGCTCCGAGGATTTCCTTGTCGTCGGCGACGTCGCCCATCTTGGCGCAGCAATCCTTGCCGCCATCGCTTTTCAGGAAGGCATCAAGCGCAAGCGAATCGCCGAAGACATAGTCGATGCGGCCGGCTGCAAGATCCTGAAACGCTTCATCGAGCGTCTGGTAGGTCTTTTCGTCCGCGACCTTGGCAAAGTATTTCTTGTAATATTCCGACTGAATGGTCGACACCTGGATGCCGATGGTCTTGCCCTTGACATCGTCTGCCGTCGCGCCGGGCTTCTGGTCCTTGGGACCGATCAGCGTGCTGGGCGTATTGTAATATTTGTCGGTGAAATCGATGACTTTCGAACGCTCCGCCGTATTCGACATCGATGACCAGATCACGTCGAACTTCTTGCTCTGAAGCGCCGGAATGAGACCGTCCCAGGAAAGCTCCACGATCGAGCACTTCTCTTTCATCTGCTCGCAGACGGCGTCCATCATGTCGATTTCCCAGCCCTGCCATTTGCCGGAGGCATCCTTGGCGAAGAAGGGCGGATAGGATTCGTTCATGATGCCGAAGCGGACTTCGGCCTGCGCCGTGAAAGCGGAAAGGGCGAGCGTTACGCCGGCAAGCAGCATGGGAAGCAGTTTCATGTGCGGGGTTCTCCTGGTGTTGTTGTTTGTGCGGGGACGTGAAGATCAGGGCGAAAGCATGCCGGTGAATTCGCGGCAGCGGGCGCTGAGCGGAGCATCGAAGACCTGTTCAGGCGCCCCCTCTTCCTCGATCCGTCCCTGATGAAGAAAAAGAACGTGGCTCGAAACGTCGCGGGCAAACCGCATCTCATGCGTAACCAGCAGCATGGTTCGGCCTTCTTCGGCGAGATCGCGGATGACCTTGAGCACTTCACCCACCAGTTCCGGGTCGAGCGCCGATGTCGGTTCGTCGAAGAGCATCACCGCCGGGTCTATGCAGAGTGCACGGGCGATTGCCGCTCTTTGCTGCTGACCTCCGGAAAGAAAGGCCGGATAGGCATCGCGCTTGTCGTAAAGCCCGACTTTATCGAGAAGAGCCACCGCCTTTTCGATCGCTTCGCGGCGAGGGACGCCCAGAACATGCACCGGAGCTTCGATGACGTTTTCGAGAACAGTCATGTGCGCCCAGAGATTGAAACTCTGGAATACCATGCCGAGGCCCCTGCGGATCCGCTCGATCTGTCGCCAACTTTTCGGCTGCGTCCGTCCTTGCCGTGCCTGCTTCAAGGCGATTTCCTCGCCATTGACGACGATGCGTCCACGGTCGGGCATTTCGAGCAGATTTATACACCGCAGAAACGTGCTCTTGCCGGAACCGGACGAGCCGATGACGGCAATGACATCCCCTTGCCTGGCCGAGGTTGAAATGCCCTTGAGGACTTCGTGTGAACCAAAGCTCTTGTGAAGATCTTCCACACAAAGTGCCTGGGAGGAGGGCTCTGCCATGCATAATTCCGATAAAAGACAATTTGCGGAGAATATCGCGAAGGTAAGCGGAATTTGCGCGCAATTTCCGATCGTTCTGCATAAAAAAAGCAAAAATCTATTTCAAATGCACCTTTTGTGATAGAATGGGGATGTCGCCACGCAATTTCATCAGCCGACCAGAGGAATGAGATGGAAAATCTGGATCGCTTCGATCGCGATATCCTCGATATCGTCCAACGCAACTGTCAGCTCACCGCCGAAGCCATCGCCGACGAGGTCGGTCTTTCGACGTCCGCCGTGCAGCGACGCCTGAAGCGGTTGCGCGAGGATGGTATCATCAAGGCCGAAATTGCGGTCGTGGACCGTAAGGCGACCGGAACTTCGATGGTCTTCATCGTCGGCATGGAGATCGAACGGGACAACTATGATGCGCTTGCCAAGTTCCGAATTTGGGCGGAGAAACAGGATCACATCCAGCAGGTCTATTATGTCACCGGCGCCGTCGACCTCATTGCGATCGTCACAGCCAGGGATGTCGAGCATTATGACGATATCGCCGCCTTGATCATGGCGGAGAATCCCCAGATCCGCCGCATGCATACGAATGTGGTCCTGCGCGACGTGAAACTCGGATTATTCGTTCCGCTGGCAAATGGCGGCGAAGACGGCCGATAAATGCCCGGTCATGACCTTTCCTCCGGCAGGCAGAAGATCGAATAGAGCGCTTCGATAAGCTGCGCGGCTTTTTCCTCCGTCAATCGGTAGAAGATCTGCTTGGCCTCTCGACGGGTTTCGACGACACCCGCTTCGCGCAACACCCCAAGCTGTTGCGACAGATTAGGCTGATGGATGTCGAGCTTTTCCTCCAATTCGCTGACTGAATATTCGCCTTCGGCCAAGCTGCATGCAAGCATCAGTCGCATGGGATGCGCCAATGTCCGCAGGAGGGATGCGACCTCGGCCGACCGCCTCGCCATATCCTCGAGCGACATGGCGGAGAGAACCGATTTTTCGATTTCCGTTACCATGCAGCCCCCTGCAATGCGTCGAGCGGGAATTTGAGATAACGGCGGCCGTTGTCCTCAGGCTCCGGCAAACGACCACCCTGCACATTCACCTGAAGTGCGTGGAGGATCAGCTTCGGCATGGGCAGTGTCCGGTCGCGCGCTTCGCGCAGCGCCACAAATCGGTCTTCCGTCATGCCAGCGAGATGCGCATTGGACCGCTTCTGCTCGTCGACAGTGCTCTCCCATTTCGGGTTTCGACCGCCAGGTTGATAATCGTGGCCGGTGAACAGGCGCGTTTCATTGGGAAGCGCCAGGATATTCTGAATGGAATTCCACAAAGCCTTGGCACTGCCGCCCGGGAAATCGGTCCGCGCCGTGCCCGAATCAGGCATGAATATCGTGTCGTGAATGAAGGCTGCGTCGCCGATGACATAGGTGACTGAAGCAAGCGTATGGCCGGGCGAGAATATGACACGACCCTCGAGATTGCCGATCTTGAACGTGTCACCATCGGCAAATATCCGATCCCATTGCGAGCCGTCGGCAGCCATGTCCGGCTGATTGTAGATATCTTTCCAGAGCTTCTGGACGTCAACCACACGTGAGCCTATCGCGGTCGATGCGCCGGTCTTCTCCTTCAGGTAGGAGGCTGCCGTGAAATGATCGGCATGGGGATGGGTGTCGAGAATCCATTCAACGGCGAGATTTTCGGCGTGCACGTAATCCAGGATCGCATCAGCATTGAGGGTGGCAGTGGCGCCGGACTTTTCGTCGAAATCCAAGACAGGATCGATGATGGCGCAAGCCCGAGTTGCCGGGTCGCTGACGACATACTGGATGCTGCCGGTGCGCGCGTCGTAGAAGCCCTTGACATGGGGTATTTTCCGCTCCTTTCGAGCGAGCCAATTGGCCGCGCCCGTCAGCTCAAACCCATGACCCTTGCCGAAGGCCACCAGGTCTTCGCGCTTCATCCGCCCGTCGAGCACCTCGCCGATTGCATAGAGCGCCAGCGCGCGAGTGCCGCTCTTGCAATGAGCAAGGACCGGCCCTTTCGCATCTTTCAACGTTTTCTGAAAGGCCTCGATATCCGCGTCGGTAATGGTGGAGTTGGTAACCGGCAGGAAGGTATAACCGAGGCCGGCAGCGCGAGCGGCGGCGGCCTCGGCGGCATTGCCGGGTTGACCCTGCTCTTCACCCTCCGGACGAGCATTGATGACCGCCACGAAGCCGCGCTCCGCAAAGCCAGCAAAGGCGGCCGTATCCGGTTGGGCCGATACTGTCAGTCGATCATTGATTTGTACGGCGTCCATGGCGCTGTTCTCTATTCATATTAATATACAATATTATATATTGTATAATGAGCCGATGTCAAGAAAGCATGCAGACCATGCCGGATGGCAATGAGACGCAGTTGCTGAGCTGTCAGAGGTTCAGATTGCGGTAAATCCATTGTCGACGAAAAGATGGATGCCATTGACGAAATTGGACTCGTCGGAGGCAAGGTAGAGGGCGGCGCGCGCAACATCTTCCGGCTCTCCGATCCGGCCTTGCTGCGCGGCGATTGCTGCGTCCGAAACATCAACACCAAGAGTTTGCAGCGCAGCCACCTCGCGCAAGCCGTGCGGCGTGCGGATGAAGCCGGGGCAAACGGCATTGCAACGAATATTGCGATCGCGAAACTCGACGGCAATGGCGCGGGCGAACATGTGCACGGCGCCTTTCGTCGTATCGTAAAGCACTTCCATCGGTGTTGCCGCAACCGCCGAGATCGATGATGTACAGACGATGGAGCCGCCGCCGGCTGCGATCATGCCCGGCAGCACTGCCTTGGTCGTCAGAAACATGGAGCGCACATTGACGCCATGCAACCATTCCCATTCCTCCAATGTTGTCTGGAGGAACGGCTTGATGACGATGGTGCCGGCATGATTGAAGAGTACGGTCACGGCGCCGAAACGCTCTTCGATACCTTTGACGGCCGCATTGACGGCTTCTTCGTCTGAAACGTCAGCGACCCAATAATCGGCAATGCCACCTGCTTCTTGAATGGCCCGCACCGTCTCCGCCGCCGCCGCGGCATTTCGATCGATGATCGCGACCTTCGCACCTTCTGCCGCAAACAAGCGCGAGGCCGCTCCGCCCATGCCGGTGGCCCCGCCTGAAATAATGGCAATCTTGCCCTTGAGCCTATCCGTCATTTGTTCCTCCCGATGTTCTTCACTTTGGCATGGGTCATTGGTGCGGAATATAGTTCTCTATATTCGCGACGTCTCGCAAGCCCGGTGTGAAAGTAAGTCGTCTTTTGCCGGTAACGAAAAAGGATGTCACGGTCCGGATTCCCGCTTACCGGCAGACGGCTTCGCTCGCTTTGCCGCCCGCATTCGAGAGAAAGGCGGCCGGCTCAAGTGACCTATCGCAGATAATGGATATGCGGCCGCTCGTGATGAGGCGAGATCTCGACCCGGGCTTCCACGGCGAAGACGTCCCGCAGGAGGTCTTCGGTCAGCACAGTTTCCGGGGTGCCGGAGGCGACGATCCGGCCCTGCTGCATGATGATCAGCTGGTCGCAGAACATGGCGGCGTGGTTGAGATCGTGAAGGGCGATGATGCTGGTGACCGGCAGGCCGGAAACCAGCCGCATCAGGCTGATCTGATGCTGGATGTCGAGATGGTTGGTCGGCTCGTCGAGGATGAGCTCCTTCGGTGCCTGCGCCAGGGCGCGGGCAATATGGGTGCGCTGTTTCTCTCCGCCCGACAGGCTCTGCCAACGGTCGTTGCGCTTTTCCTTCATCCCGGCGCGCTCAAGAGCGCTTTCCACGGTTTCGTCATCGGCCGAGGTCCAGCCTGAGAACATCGACCGATGCGGAAATCGGCCGAGCTTTACGACGTCGATGACCTGGAGATTGGCATTGGTCGTGCTGTGCTGCTCGACAAAGGCGACACGCCGTGCGATCGCCCGGCGAGGCATTTTGTCAAGGTCGCGCCCTTCAAGCGTAATGCGGCCGGAATTCGGCTTCTTCAATCCGGCCAGCAGACGCAAGAGCGACGTTTTCCCCGAGCCGTTCGGCCCGAGCAGGCCGAGCATTTTTCCCGCAGGCGCTTCGAAGGAGACGCCGTCGAGCACGGTCTTTCCGCCGATTTTCCAGATGATGTTGTCAGCCTTGATGCTCATGACGCGCGCTGGAACCGATAGAGGATGATCGCAAAGAACGGGACGCCGACAAGCGCCGTAACCACCCCGATCGGCAGAACCTGCTGTGGGATGAGGGCGCGTGAGGCGATATCCGCCAGTACCATGAACATCGCTCCGATGATGGCGCAAGCCGGCAGCAGGCGGATGTGAAGCGGCCCGACGACGAAGCGCGCCGTGTGCGGTACGACGAGACCGACAAAGCCGATCGAGCCGACCATGCTGACGATGGTCGCCGTCATCATTGCGGTCAGCGCAAAGAGCCCCATCCGCGCCCGCCCGACATTGACGCCAAGCGACGAGGCTGCCTCGTCGCCAAAGGCGAAGGCATCCAGGATGCGCGCGTAGAGCAGGCAGGCGGCAAGCCCGAAGCCGACGATCGTCGATACCAGCATGAATTCCGGCCAGCGGACGCCGCCGAAACTCCCGAGCAGCCAGAACATGACATCACGTGCCTGTTGGGCGTTCCCCGATGTCGTTACGATATAGGACGTCGCGGCGTTGAACAGCTGGGAGGCGGCGACGCCGGCAAGGATGGTGCGGTCCGTGCCGCCTCGTGTGCCGTTGGAAAGGAGAGCGACGAAGAAAAAGGCGGCGAATGCGCCGGCAAAGGCGCCTGCTGACAGTGAAACCGCACCGGCGCCGACGCCCAGGATGACGACTGCGACGGCCCCCGTCGAAGCACCCGCCGAGATGCCGAGCACATAGGGTTCGGCAAGGGGATTTCGAAGCAGCGATTGCATGATTGCGCCCGACAGCGCCAGGCCCGCTCCGCAGAAAGCCGCCACCAATGCCCGGCTGAGGCGATAATCCCAGATGACCGTTTCGTGGATGCGGTTGAGCTCGATGCCTGTCCAGCCCAGCCTGTTGGTGATGGCGTAGAACGTCGTCGACAGCGGTATCGGCAGGTCGCCGATGCCGACGCTGATACCGATGATCAGGCCGATCGCTGCAAGGGAGGCCAGCAGCAACAGGCCGAGGGCAGCCAATTGCCGCAGGTTGCGGTACGCGTCGATCACTTCAGCAGACCAAGGGCCTTGAGCTGCTGGGCCACCTGCTCGGCGCCATAGATCGTCCGGATGGTCGGGTTCATGGCCTGACCGTCCATGACGACGATAGCCTTGTTCTTGACTGCGGGAAGCTGGCTGACGGCCGGATCGGTGGTGAGAAACTTGATCTTGGCTTCCGGCTTGTCGAGCTCCCAGCGATTGCGGTCGAGGCTGGCGACGACGATGACGTCCGGATTGGCGGCTATGATGCTCTCCCAGCCCAGTGTCGGCCATTCCGCTTCGGTGGTAATGGCATTGCGGCCGCCAAGCAGGTCGGCGATATAACCTGAAGGGCTGTTTTTTCCGCCGACATAGGCATCTGCAGATGGCGACGGGCTGGAGAACCAGAAGACATAGGAGAGCTTCTTGCCGTCCTTCAGCGCATTCGCGCGCAGTGCCGCTTCCCGCTTTTTGAAATCCTCGATCAGCGCCTGGCCCTTGTCGCGGACATCGAAAATCTGCGAGAGCTCATCGA
This sequence comes from Martinezella tropici, assembly GCF_003287875.1. GTDB lineage: Bacteria > Pseudomonadota > Alphaproteobacteria > Rhizobiales > Rhizobiaceae > Rhizobium > Rhizobium tropici_C. Next base: position 44,505 of record NZ_QMKK01000045.1, on the reverse strand, counting down.
TTTCCTGGTAGAGCGCGCTCATGTTCCAGATCTGGCTACGGGCGGCATTGCCGTATTTGTCCTGAGAGGCGCCCTGGGCTGGGCAGATACTGGGGGAAACATAGGTGGGAATATTGAGCTTCTCGAAGTCCTCGCGCTTTGCCACCTTGCTGCTCGGTCCCATCAGGGTCGGTAGTGCGGCTGCAACGAAATCAGGATTTTCCGAGAGGATCGATTCAAAGGTCGGAAACTCGACCGTCAGCAGCTTGACCTTGGAATTGGCTTCCGCAAGCTGCGGCAGAACCTTGTTGGGCCAGAAGGCGGTGCCCGCCATTTTATCCTGCAGACCAAGCAAAAGAAGAATTTCGGCACTGTTCTGGCCAAGCCCGATCGCCCGTTCCGGCGCTTTCTGGAAAGTGACCTTGGTTCCGCAATTATCGAGTGTCAGCGGATAGCTGGTGGATGCGGCAGATGCCGCCGGTACGGCAAGGCCAAGCGCCATGCAAAGAGCCGAGACGGCCAAAAGTGATTTCAATATGGTCACGAAAAATATCCTGATCGTTGCGGCCAGAGAGGGACGGTTGAAAACATCCGCGGCGGTATAGCCTTGCCGGCCGGTCAAAAACAAGAGGAATTTAGTCATATTTCTACAGATTCGGCACGCGCGGACCAAGGCAGGCCTGGGTTCGCCGTGTCGCCACCATGACCGGCAATTAAATGCCGAGATCGAGCTGGGGCTGTGCGCGGCTATCGTCGGTTTCTTCGTTCGTCAGGGATGAAAGCGTGACGCCGAGCAGCCGAACCGGCCGCCTGAACGGATGGACGGTCGCCAGAAGTGCAGATGCCGCTTCGAGGATCTCGCTCAAGCCCGCGACCGGAACAGGGATGGTCCGACTGCGCGTGGCCTGCATGAAATCAGAGTATTTGATCTTCACAGTCACCGTCTTGCCGCTGATGCCGCTTGCCTCGCAGTAGTGCCAGACCTTCTCTGCAAGCGGCCGCAATTCCGCCGTAGCCAGATCGAGATCGTCGATATCCTCGGGAAACGTATCCTCTGCGCCGACGGATTTGCGGATCCGGTCGGGCCTCACCTGGCGTTCGTCGATGCCCCGGGCGATCCCGTAGAAATACGATCCGGACTTTCCGAAATGCTCCTGCAGGAAGGCGAGGGACTTCGCTTTCAGATCGAGCCCGGTTTCGATGCCGTATTTGCGCATGCGTTCGGCGGTCGCCGGCCCCACGCCGTGGAATTTGCCGACGGGCAGCGCCTCGACAAAGGCTGGCCCGTTCTTCGGCGTGATCACCGCCTGGCCGTTGGGCTTGTTCAGATCGCTTGCCATCTTGGCGAGAAACTTGTTGTAGGAGATGCCGGCGGAAGCATTGAGCCCGGTGACCTGCTTGATCCTGCCCCGGATTTCCAGCGCGACTTCGGTGGCAATCTCCATGCCCTTGAGGTTTTCGGTGACGTCGAGATACGCCTCGTCGAGCGAGAGCGGCTCGATCAGCGGCGTATATTCGGCGAAGATCTCGCGGATCTGCTGCGACACGGCCTTGTAGACGTCGAAGCGCGGCGGCACGAAAATCAGATCCGGGCATTTGCGCTTCGCCGTCACCGATGGCATGGCCGAGCGAACGCCGAAGGCGCGGGCCTCATAGCTTGCCGCCGCCACAACGCCGCGCGCCGCGGACCCACCGACCGCTAGCGGCTTGCCGCGCAGTTCGGGATTGTCACGCTGTTCGACCGACGCGTAGAAGGCATCCATGTCCACATGGATGATTTTGCGGACCGGCGTCGAGCTCATATCGTTCATTATCGTCTCGATAATCCGCGCTGGAATCAGGCCGCGCTGAAATGACGTTGTGTGGATGATGTGGTCTGAAAACCGCACGCAGTTTTCGACGTCATACTCCGGCGTTCAGCGCCGCCGTAAATCGCAGCGGGTCGAACAAATACGGAACATATCACGCTTGGCGACGATATCAAACAGGCTCCTGGCTTTGCAAGGCAGGACATTGCGACGTCGCTGTCGGTCTTTATCGTCAAAGACCAAGCGTACCGAGCCAGTTATCGAAGCTTGAGACCATAGCCGTGCGCGATGGCGCTTCCGTCTTGAAATCGCGCGAATGCCTGCGCACTTCGCTTGGGTTATAGCCGAACTCATGGGTGAAAGCCCGGCAGAAGTTGGCGGCGGACTCGAAACAGAACTGGCTGGCGATTTCGCCGATTTTCCGGCCATCGGCGGGATCGTTGAGTGCGGCGCGCGCGGCCAGAAGCCGTCTTCTTCTTATGTAGTTGAGCACTCCGCTCGAGGTCTGAAAGAGCTCGTAAAGGCGCGTCCGCGAGATCGCCAATTCGCGGCTCACGGTTTCCGGCGTCAATTCTGCGGAGCCCAGGTTGTTCTGAATGAAGTGCCTTGCCCGGGTCATCAAACCGCTTTGCGATATCTCGCCGTCGATCTCGCTGTGGACCAAGGGAGAGATCGTATGGAACACCATCTCGCGAAGCTGGTTCCTGACGCCTGGAAGATCATCTCTGGTCAAGCGAAGGAGATTGACTTCGAGGAAATCCATGTAGCTCGAAAGTAACGAGACGCGCGGGCCTCCAAGGACAATATTGCTGCTGGCGCTCGGCAGTCCGCCATAGGCGGCAAACAGATCGCATGGCAGGATCAGCGTCGTGGATTGCGCCGGCGAGGTTCGTCCGTAAAAGGGGCAGCCCAGCATTCGGATTTCCATCATGCCGGGCTCGTTTTCGACAACCTTGCCGTTAACGCTCGTCCATGTCTTTCCAGTGCGCAGGAAGGTGATCTGCCAATGATCTATCGAGCTGAAGCGCACCTTTTCGGGGGAGCGTTCGAAACTGAATGCCGGAGTGTCCTGTTGAATGAGCAAGACTCCTTCGAGGTTCCATACGACCTGCTTAACCGCGAACGGCTCGCACGCTTTTGCTTGGTTCTGCAGCCGCATATCGACCAGCGGAGCCATGCGTTCCTGCCAGGCTGCAAATTGTCGATCGGGGCGCAGCTCCTCCGTTGAAAACGGCAGCGACGCCAGCTCCGTTGTTTCGGGAAGCTCGCTGTAAAGCGGTGCCTGAGGTGAGCGCGGCCAGCGCCGGCGCTCGACAGCCTTGGGCTGTTCAAACGAAATATCTGCTTTGCCCCACATCATTGTAGCGATCCCTCGACACTACATGGCGTGTTGTACTTGCCGCGGCTGCAGCGCGCCTCTTGAAAATTCTGCAGCTGGCCCCAACACCAGTTGATCATATTAAAACCACATTTGTTTGTGGATTAGCCGCCTTCTCGTGAGATCCAGCCTGATTTCCAACTTTTCATGCCGGAACGAATCTGTTTCCGTATTGTAACAGGAAGAGAGAGGGATAAACGCACGACAGGTTGCGTCCTCATCTTTGATGAGGCGGACAGTTCTGTTCGACAGCGCGACGAGCAGCTTGGCAGAAGGCCAAACTGCCCGGGTGATGATCTCCGGCGGCCATCGCAAGGAACGCAAAACTGATACCCGAGAGGGTCGCATTGCCGCAAACCTTACTTCAATACTCGTAACGGTTACTTAAACATTATTCTCTAATAGTTTCAAGAGTTTTATCGAGAGATCGAAATAATTTGAATGGATGTAGAAACGAAACATAGAGGACATGGAAGTAAGCAAATGGTAGTAAACCCAATTGAGCCGAAGTTTTATCTTTCTCGTCTTGTATCAAGCTTGACTTCTGTTTGCTTGTGCACCCTTTTTCTTGCCTATCCTGCAGAAAACGCGGTTTCCGCAACCTTGGATAAATATAAATACAAGACCATCGACCTGTACATGAAGAAAAGCGAAAGCAACATGTACTTTTATGGGACTGGTCAGATCCGCAAGAGGACAACGGTTTCGGCCGACGAGTATTTCAAGGGCGCACCCTATATCTGCACGCCGAGCGGCTTTGGACGCACCTCGCATTGCTACAATCGTTGAACAGTTGAAACCGTCTGGCAATTGATCCCATTGCCAGAACGGTCCCGAATGTCTCAATTGATGGTGTCGTCATAGTCGATCGATCCCGCGTGCTCGACATCTTCTCTGCATCCGGTTAGCTAGGTAAGTGCCGGCTGACATAGTTGCTTTTGCGCAGTTTCATTGCCTCGTCGTCATGTCTCGGCGGATCGTGACGAAATACATACCACTTTCCGTCCGGTAGACGCTTCTGGTAGATGATGCCGTCTTTCTCGCGATGCAAAAAGCAGGACGTCTTTTCCACGTCGTATTTCTTGCTCTGCCAACGCGCCTTCATGCATAACTTGCCGTTGAAGGTCGCATACCAGGTGCCTTTGGCATAAGTTTTCTCGGCGCCGGTATGCGACCAGGCCATGAAGCTGCCTTGCTTGGCCGAAAAATAGCCGGCACCATCTTTCCAAATCCACGACCGGCCGCCGTAAAGGCTCCGCACGTCCGAGGCGCTTATCGATGTTGCCTGAATGGCAGAGCGCTCGATTATCCAATCGGCATGCTGCCGGCTCGCAGCATGTGCCGATCCACCCAACAGCAACATCGATAGGGCTACACCTGATATAAAGAACCTTGCAAGAGACATCTTCGCCTCCATTCTTGTTGTTGTTTCAGTTCAACAGAGGGCTGACAACACGCCAGTCCGGCCGTCCAAGACCATGAGGCCACGGGTAGGTCTCGCGATCGTCGAAATACACCACTCCAACGATATTCTTGAACTCGTCATGCGGTTTGGCGGCTTCCTCGGCCCAGGCATGGACATAGGCTTCATTTCCCTGGTAGCCCAGCTCCGCGATCACGATCGGCTTTCCGAAAGCTTTGACGCGGTCATAGCCTGGTTTGGTCGCCTCGACGAAGGTCGAGTCGCGTCCAAGCATGCGCTGGTCGAAAGGCTGGTAGCCGAAGACCGAGAGGCCTACGACATCGACATATTGATCTCCCGGATAATAGGCTTCAAGCCCTTCCTTGCCCATCGGCGACCACATGTATTTGGCGGACGGAAGATGGCGGCGGCAGACATCGATGGCGTGCTTATACGCCTTCACATATTGCGCCGGGTTCCAGTAGGCCCAGGTGAACTGCCCGTTCTTTTCATCCATTTCCTGGGCCCAGCGAATGGTAACGGGCTGCTTTAGCTTGGCGGCGGCCGAGCATATCGATGCCATGTTCGCATCGTAGTGCCCATCCACGATCCCCTGGAAAAGATCGTCCGGCGTGACGCGCCAGTTGCGTGCCCAGGACCAGGGCTCGACTGTGATCAGCAGCGAGCGGCCGCGCTGGCGCGCATAGCTGTCGGCGACCCCAAGTGTTGCCAGATCCACATCTTCCCAGGGAAGGAAAAGATGCTCGATCTTGGGATTGGGGTCATTCGAGAAATCGCCGTTCGGATCGTATGCGCCCGATGGCAGCGATTGCGGTGTGATGATCGGCCTCTTGTCATGGAACATGTTCTGACTGCCGCCCGCCGTTTCGAGACCATTGTTGGCGGCGTAGATCGCTCCGGACAAACCTGCGAAGCAAACGACGGCTGCGGTAAACTTGAATGCCGTTTTCATTGGACTGCCTCCTTCTTCAGTTCGGCCTTGCTCGTGTTCAAGGTGGCTTTCACGATGCTCAGTCGTTCAGTAACCAGATCGCTGGCGATCAGCTTTTTCGCCTCGTCGGCGTCTTTGGCCGCGGCATGGCGAAATATGAACCATGTCCCACCGGGCTCGCGCTTCTGGTATACGGTTTCATTGAGAATGCGGTGCAGAAAGCAGGTCTTGGCCGGGAATTTGCCATTCGCCGCGTACCAGGTCGCTTCAAAGCACATGCGGCCGGCATCGCTTACGCTCCAACGGCCTTCGGCCCAGGATTTGCCTTCCTTGCCGTCGACCCAGGCAGCGAAACGACGATTTGCGTCCTGCATCTGCCCGGCGCCATCCGGCCATTGCCAGCTCTTGTCGCGATAGAGTTGGTAAAGTTCGAACGCCGTCATGGGGCGAGCGTCGACCGGCAATTTGAGGTCCTTGCCCGCGGCCGCCGCGCTGCTTGACGCGACAGATCCGAGGATGATGACGGCGGCAAGCGTCGCCGCGCTTGCGCGGACCAGAGGGCTCGGCTTGTTATATGATGATGCCATTGTCTTTCTCCCCCATAGCAATTGGTATGACCTTGGCGGTCCCTAGGGATTTGTTCCTCTGTCTCGCCATGCTTCGGACATCGCCCTTTGTGCTGGCCGAATTTCCGATGGTCGAAATACGGAATCCGAGCTGTGCGGCGGCGTCCCTGCGAAAGGCGTTTCTGAGATCCACCAGGATGGGCTGGCGCATATTCGCCTTGAGCTGGATCAGATCGAGGTTCTTGATGATTGCCCATTCCGTCATGACGACCGCTGCATCGGCATTGCGCGCGCAGTCATAAGGATCGTCGCAAAACACCACGTCATCGAGGATCTTCGCGGCATTCTCGATGCCCATTGGATCATAAGCTCGAATATGGCCGCCAAAGCGCTGGAGCGCTTCGATCAGCGGGACCGAGGGGGCTTCGCGCATGTCGTCCGTGTCGGGCCTGCATGTGAGGCCGAGAACGGCGACGGTCAGGCCGTCCATATTGCCGCCAAGCGCTTCGACGACCCTGAGCGCCATGCGCCGCTTGCGGGCGTCATTCGCCGCAACGGTTTCTTCGATGACGCGCAGCGCGACCCCATGGTCCTGTGCGGTTCGCAGAAGAGCGAGCGTATCCCCTGGAAAACAGGATCCGCCGAAGCCGGGACCTGCCGTCAGGAAGGTCGTGCCTATGCGCTTGTCCAATCCTATCCCGAGTGCCAGTTCCTCGACATCGCTGCCCAGACGTTCACAAAGATCGGCAAGCTCGTTGATGAAGGTTATCTTCGTCGCCAGAAATGCGTTGGCCGCATATTTGATCAATTCCGCAGTTCGCCGCGCCGTCACCACAAGCGGTATGTCCTGGAGATCCATCGGGTCGGCGTAGAGTTCCAGCAGGCGCTTATAGGCACGCTCGTCGTCTACCCCGATTACGACACGGTCCGGCGCGAGCGAATTGCGTACCGCAACGCCTTCGCACAGGAATTCCGGGTTGGAGGCCACGGAAAACGTGCCCGGCTTGCGTGTCGCCCCGATGATCTTCTGCACCATGTCGCCGGTGCCGACGGGCACGGTCGATTTGACGACGACAACCGTGTCGTCGGCTATCAACGGCGCAAGGTCGCTCGCCGTGCGGTAGAGGCTGGAAAGATCGGGTTCCCCCCGATCGGTGCGAGGCGGAGTGCCGACGGCGATAAAGACGATAGCCGCTTCCTTGACCGCCCGAGCGAGGTTGCAGGTGAAATCAAGCCGTCCCGACGCACAGTTTCGTTCGACCATTTCGTCGAGGTGCGGCTCGTAAATCGGCATTCTGCCCTGGCGGAGACCGGCAATTTTGGGCGGATCCTTGTCCACGCAAACGACGGTGTGGCCCCACTCGGCGAAGCAGGCGCCGCTGACCAAACCCACATATCCCGTTCCGACAACAGCTATCTTCATGGTTTGTTGCGCCTATGCGCCCCTCCTGCTGGGAACTTCCGTCATTGCGTTGGCATCATGCCAATGCGGATCGAACATGATCCGATGCAGCTTGCGTCCGCTGACGCCCGCCCCCGCCACCGACGAGCGCTCCACGAAAAGGGCATAGCCGCTCGTGCTCCACGTCAGCGACAGTACTCCTTCGGCACCGCGCTCCCTGGCTGCAAGCCCCGGCAGGGCGACGAGAACGAGCATTGCGCTTGCAACGGCGGGACGATAGAAGCGGCTGCTCATGGAGATGGTATTCTCCTGCGCATGCTTCAGAATGATCACCGATAGCAGCAGCGTGTAGATCGCCGCATTCATGGTTGCGAAGATATAGAAGCCGCTCGTTTCTCCCGCATCGCGAACCATCAGGACAGGTACGATGGAGACGAGAGACAGAAGTGCATAAGGCGCAAGCACGCGGAAGGGCAGTGGATCGACATTGGACGTGCCTTTCGGGGTGACGCGGAAATCGACGAAAGATCCGGTCGTCCAATCCCGTATTGCTGCAATTGTGCCGGCAAGCGCCCATGGCCAGCGCGCAAACAGAAACAGCGTGACTTCCCAGCTGAGAATCTTGGCATCCACCGGCCTGAACGTGCCGGTACGGCGCCAGCGATAGGCAAACGCGATCAGCAGGAACGATTGCGGCAGGAAATGCAGCAGGAAATCGGGATAGGACACATTGACAAAGTTCCGTCCTCCCGCGAGTGCTAATATCGGCAGCGCGAACATCAGCGCCATGAACAGCGAAAACAGCGGGTACCAGAGCTGCGAGAACAGGAATTGCAGCCTCAGCCGAGGGGGGAGGCAGGGAAGCAATTTGGGCGAATACTGCAGCAAGATCATCATCAGGCTGCGCGACCACTGGAATTCCTGCGTGATGAGATCGGTAAAGGTACGTGGACCATCACCATGGGCAATGGCATCGATGGCATGAACGCCGCGCCAACCATGTGCATTCATCATGAGCGTCGTCGAATGATCCTCGGCGAGTTCAGGCCCGAGGCCGCCGATATCTTTCAGAGCTGCAGTGCGGACGGCATAGTGTGAGCCGATGCAGAGCGGCGCCAGGCCGTTGTTGAAGCCGGCCTGCAGCGATCCATGCATGCTTGCTTCGGCATAAAGGCGTCCACGCGCGGACCAGCTCTCGCGAGCATTGCTGTCGCAGATGCTGGGCGCGGATACGTAACCGATCGCAGGATCGGCGAACGGGCGCAGCATCTGGTAAAGATAGTCCTGGCTCGGCACGTGATCGGCATCGAGCTGGACGACAAAGTCATAACGTTCATAGCCGTAATGGTCATAGAAGAAGGCGAGATTTCCTTCCTTGCAGCGTGTGCGGCGCGGCCATGTCTTGCGGTGATAATCCTCCCGCCCCTCGCGGGTGGACAATTGAACGCCATGCCTGCGGCACCAGCCGATCGTCGCAGGTGAGGGATCCTCGTCGGCCAGCCAGGTATCGTGCGGCACCTCCTGTGCCAGCATGGCTTCCAGGGTGCGGGCAACGACATCGAACGGTTCCGACGGTGCCTTTGTCACAACCATCGCCACCCGGCTGCCTGCCGGCAGGCGTAACGGCCCGTTTGGCTTCCGCGCACGATAGAATACGGCGACGAAATAGACCGGAAGAAGGGTTGTCCATGCCAGAACGGTGGTGATCAGAATGGATCCGAGCGGATCGACATGGTGAGCCGGCAGGAGCCACCACCACCAAAGATAAACGAGTGCCGCAAACCATATCGTGGCACAGGCGATATATTCCGTACGCCGATAGCCAGAGAGGATGGGAACCATCAGTGGCTCGTCCTGTGCGGCGGATCTGTTTATCTTGGGCATCCTCATGATTGCGTCTCCAATCCGAAGAATGGAGCTGCCGTTCGGATGATGGTTCCGATATCGGAGTACAGGGGTTGGAAGCCGAGTTTTTCGGCGGCAAGATCCGACGCCGCATAGAGCGCCGGCGGATCACCCGACCGGCGCGGGCGCATCGCAACCGGCACGGAGCGTTTCGAGGCAAGCCCGATGGCGTCCAGGACCTCCCTGATCGACGTGCCGCGGCCGGTTCCGAGATTGATGGCGAGATTGGCGCCGCCCGCCATCAGATATTTGACGGCGAGAGCGTGGCCGCGAGCCAGATCCATGACGTGGATGTAATCGCGCACACAGGTGCCGTCCGGCGTATCGTAATCGTCGCCATAGACCTCGAGACAGTCGATGGAGCCTGTCGCCGCGAGCAGCGCGCGGGGGATCAAGTGCGTCTCCGGAGTGTGCCATTCGCCGAGCTCCTGCTCGGGGTCGGCTCCCGCCGCATTGAAATAGCGCAACGCGACGTAGCGAAGCCCGTAGGCTGCCGCATAATCGGCCAGCATGTGTTCGGCGATGAGCTTTGTGCGGCCATAGGGATTTATGGGACGCTGCGGCTCACATTCGCGGATCGGCAGTTGCTCCGGTATGCCATAGACGGCGCAGCTCGATGAAAAGATGAGCTTGTCGGTACCGGTGGTGCGGCAGGCTTCCAGAAGCGAATGCGTGCCGTTGACGTTGTTGGCGTAGTATTTCGCCGGCTCTTCGACCGATTCACCGACATAGGCGGACGCTGCGAAATGGATGATCGCTTCGGGCTGGTATGTCTTGATGGCCTCGACCAGGCAAGGCGTGTCGAGAATATCACCCTCTACGAATGGTCCCCAGCGGACCGATTCAAGATGGCCCGTGGAAAGATTGTCGTAGACGACCGGTTCGTAACCCTCTCTGTGCAGAAGCTTTGCCGTGTGGCTGCCGATGAAGCCGGCACCGCCCGCGACGAGGATGGTGCGCGTAGACATCAGATGACCTCTACGAGTTCGCTGCCTTGCCGATGAAGCTGACGTTCGAAATAGGCGACCGTCGACTTCAGACCTTCAGAGAGAGCGACTGTGGGCTCCCATCCCAAGTCCCGTTTTGCAATCGTGATGTCGGGGCGGCGCTGGCGAGGGTCGTCGATTGGCAGCGGCTTGTAGACAAGTTTCGATGGCGAGCCCGTCAGCGCGATGACCTGTTCGGCAAGCTCGCGGACGCTGAATTCCGCCGGATTGCCCAGATTGATCGGCGAATGAAGCGCGGCCGGGTTGCCCATCAGCCGAACGAAGCCCTCGATAAGATCGTCGACATAGCAGAACGAGCGCGTCTGCGATCCGTCGCCGTAGACGGTAATATCCTGCCCCTTGAGTGCCTGGACGATGAAATTGGAAACGACGCGGCCATCGTCAGGACGCATGCGAGGCCCATAGGTATTGAAGATGCGTGCGATCCGGATGTCCACGCCATGTCTCATATGAAAGTCATAGAAAAGCGTTTCGGCCGAGCGCTTTCCCTCGTCATAGCAGGAGCGCGGGCCAAACGAATTGACATGGCCCCAATAGCGTTCCGGCTGGGGATGCACCTGCGGGTCTCCGTAGATTTCCGAGGTGGAAGCCTGGAATATGCGAGCCTGGTGACGGGCCGCCAGTTCAAGCAGGTTCAACGACCCGAAAACGCACGTCTTCATCGTATGGATCGGGTCCGCCTGATAGTGCACAGGTGAGGCGGGGCAGGCCAGATTATAGATCTCGTCGACCGGCAGATCGATGGGATTGACGACATCGTGACGAACGAAGCTGAAGGCGTCGTAGCGGAGCAGATGCCGCAAATTCTCCGTGCGTCCGGTCGAGAAGTCGTCGGCACAGATGACTTGACAGCCATCCCGCAATAGCCACTCACAGAGATGAGATCCTAGAAAACCGGCGCCGCCAGCAACAAGAACGGTGCGTCGTTCGGAATTTTTCGAATACAAATTCGTATATCTGAGCGGCATATTCATAGAACTCTCCACTTTTACGATGATACACAAACATAGCCGCGACGGCTGTACTGAACACGTGCCGTGTTTTTCCTCGTCTCTAAATATAGTTCCGACGAGGACTATAATTAATAAATTACTAATGTCTGGAGTTTCTGTCGTTATCGGGGAATTCGAAATTTTTACAATCTGTACATTTGTTGGCCAGGAAAGACGTTTGGCAAGCGAACCAAACGCTTCCAGCAAAAAGCCATCGCCGGCCGTTTCAGGCGGGGTCATTCGGCATCGGCAATCGGAATTTTCGTCTTTTCTACAATTTGCCGCATGGCGCGAAGCATTGCTTTCGTCAACTGCTAGAAAAACTGCCTTTGGATTTCAGGCATTCACAGCGATCATTTTTGCAACGGGACGCTGTGCCCCGCCGCCTAAATCATCGGAGCGAAGCCTATGTCGATCAATCGCCGTCAGTTCCAACAACTATTGCTGCTCAACCCGATGCCGTTATCGAGCGGCTGAAGGGTAATGCCAATCTCGTCGTCGATGCCACCACATACACCTATTCTGGGTCGCCGCTGCTGCTGTTCTTCAACTATGAGAAGGCAGAATATTTCCTGGCGGTCGGCCCGGGCGTCGGCGGTCTCGTCATTGCCGGCCGCGAGCGTTTCGACATGGCGCTCGTCATGGTCGGCGTTCTCGTGCTGGGTCTCGTGGGCTTCACCCTCAATCGCCTTGCCTATGCGCTGGAGGCCCATCTGCTGCGCTGGCGGCCCAGGCAGACCGCGTAAGCAGCAGCGATTTCCTTCGGCGAGCTGTGCTGTGCCGTCGATCATTATGGCATTAGCCGTTAATAGATCGCTATGGCGCCAGCATATCGGCGAGCGCATGCCGCATGGACGTGCTCGGAATCCCAAAAAGGCCGCCATAGGGAAGATCGAGATCCAGGATGACAAACATGACGCTCGCCACCGAGACGATGGCGACGGCGACAATGGAGCCCGCCAGCGGATTTCTGGGGGCCTGAAGACCGAAACTCAGAAATACCAGCATAAGCCAGAAGATCAGGACATCGAGAAACGGCGCCGAAAGCGAGCCGTGCGCATCTTCTATGACGGTCCACCGCGCGACCATGAGGTTGCCGAAGAGCTGATTGCAACGGGCCACAAGGATCTGATGCAGGGGATCATTTGGCTGCTGGCGGGCAATGCCGAGCCCTATGGTGTTCAGAAGTGCCCCCAGACTGGGTGCTTCACCGATCAAAGGCAATTTTGATACGTCCGGATATGTCATTCCCGGCGGAAGCGGCTCTCCCGGCCATGTGCTGGCGATGACGGCGGCGGTATAGCTGCGCAGGAGCTGCCTCTCACCATCCAATGCGGCGCCGTAGTTTTTGAGGCAGACGTCCATTTCCGCCAGACCGGCGGCATAGCGGTTGCGATCGTGGGATGCCGTCGTGAATGCGGTCAGTTCCGATGCCAGAAGCAGGCTCATGACAAGGGCGGCAAACGTCACGAGCAAGGCCGTCACGACGCGAAGGAAATCTATCGTCTCGGTACCACGGTGCGGGGCCGGCAATCTGGTGCGCAATATCGAGCCGACCGCGGCGCTCACTATGAGGAGAACAAACAAAATCAGCGTCCAGACGGCTTCTCGCGGCATCGAAAAATGCTCCAGCTGCATCTGGCCATTGACTATGTCATGTATCCCGATGGAGTGGGAGGGAAAAACTCCGCCGGCCCTTGGCGCAAAGGCACCACCATACTCTCGCGAAACTGCTGCGCTCGGTTCCGTTCCACACGCTTATTCGCTTCCCCTTGCGACTTTCGCGTAGTGCCTCGGTTTGATATACAGGCAAGGTCGTTTCGCATTCATTCCGGTTGCGCCTGGCAATGGAGGCGACTGCGAATCTTCCCGGAGGCGGCAATGCGCAACTACCATCACCTCGTGGAGGGAGTACTCCAGCCTGAAGAGATCGATGACCTCCAAAAGATCTTCGATGTCGTAATAGCCCAGCCATGGTTCGATCTGAACGAAGTTAGCCGTGAGGCTTTCGCTTCAGAGCTGATCAAGCTCTATCGAGGGGGCGTGGTGGATTTTGACAAGCTTCATCACCTCACCACGTTGACGGCCTTAGCCCACTTCAGTCGAGGCGACTCCGAGGAGAAGCGAAGGGCATTGGAGTTGCTGCGCAGCATGGAAGGTGGATTGTCTTCCGATGCGGCGCAGGGCAAGGAAAGCCATCTTGGCAGAACCGTTGGCGGTCACCCTCATCCCAAATGAAACGTGCCGTGTCGCCATAAAGGACATCGGCGTGCAGCAGGTTGTGGCGCTCGCAAACCTTGGGTTTATCTGTACGGAAGGCTCGCGGAAGCTGTCGAAGCTTGCCGGGCAACCTCGCCGTCGATGGATCGTTTCGATGTTATAAGTGGCACGAAAACAGTCATTATCGATAGCAGATGCTGTTTAGGGTTCTTGCCTCCCACAGTCCTGCAGGCTCGTGACCTGCCTAGGTCCGCGCACCCTTGCAAGTGGTGCTGATCCTTCCATTTTTTCGCCACCTAGGAACAAGCCGAGGATCATACCCGTTAAAAAAATATGGGGCTGGCGCGAATGCGTCCCGATGAAAACCGATGGAACAATCGCATGAGTCAGTGAGAGAGAATATCGTGACGAATATTTCCCGACATCGTCGATTGAAGGCTGAAATCGAGGAGCTAGGGCCTACGTTTCGATCGTTAGCGCAGGCGCTCTGTAAAAATCCGGCCGATGCGGAGGATCTCGTACAGGAGCTTATGGCCGTGACCTTCGCAAATCTCGATCGGTTTCCTGACGGCATGTCACTGAAGTCGTGGATGTTTGAGAATATGTATGACAGCTTTCGCCGGAAATTCGACATTTCGAAGTAAAGAATCACGTCTTCCGGAACCACTCTTTCATCGCTCTATTCCTAACGCGTCAATGATCCGATTGATGCGGGTCCGCAATGAATCCGCTGCATGCAACGCATGTACATGTAGCCCATCCGCCAGTTCGAGATGCGACGCGGGTACTTCGGTGAGGTATCTGAAGCAACCTGGATAAGCATGGCACCTGCCTGAATATCCATTGAAATATCAAGTCCGACGGCGCCCCCCTTCAACTCGGTCGGAACTTCCGGCCGGTGACGTGGTTTGATGAATCCACTGTGCCGGGCCGGCCGGCCGGAGCCAATACCCGCCCTGTTGCACGGCCATGACGGCATAAGGAGTAGACCAGTCCTCTAAGGCGAAATGGGAAGGAAATTCAAATGAACAGGTTCATCGCCATCGGATGTGCAGGATTGTTGTTGGTGGCTTGCACGTCGACGGAACAAGGCGCCGGCATCGGCGCCGCCACGGGTGCGGTCGTCGGCGGCGCTGCAACGGGCAATATTCGCGGCGCTGCGGTTGGTGCTGCCGTCGGCGGCGTATCCGGCGCGTTGATCGGCAATGTCGCGGGACAACCGGGCCGCTGCTACTACCGCGACCGCGACGGGAACCGCTACGTCGATCGATGCTGAAGCTTTCCCGCGGTGACGCAAGGTGTGCTGATACCGGGTGAAGCCGAACAACGAGAGGCGGCGCAGGATGGTGGCCGCAGGGGCAATGGAGAAGATCGTGCATGATGGAAGATGATCTTCGTGTTGCATCGCCACCTACCGCGATTTGACCGTCGCGCGCCATCACCCGATTCAACCCGCCCACCGACAACAAAAGGCGAGCAGAACGGGAGGCCAGGATGGCCGACTACCGGCGCATGCGCGATCATATGGTCGAGGTGGATATTGAGCGCCGCGGTGTGCGCGATAAACACATCCTAAGGGCGATGCGCGCCGTGCCGAGAGAGCGCTTCGTTGCCGAGAGCATGGCTGAATTCGCCTATGAGGATACCCCTCTCTCCATAGAGGAGGGGCAGACCATTTCCCAGCCGTATGTCGTGGCTTTGATGATCGAAGCGGCGGAGGTGCACCCCGGCGATCGCGTGCTCGAGGTGGGAGCCGGCTCCGGCTACGCGGCCGCGGTGATCGGCCAGATCGCGGAGCATGTCTATGCCATCGAGCGCCACGAAACCTTGGCCGTATCGGCAAGACATCGCATGGCCGATCTCGGTTATGGCAATGTCGAGATACTTGCCGGCGACGGAACCCGAGGGTTGCCCGAGCAAGCACCGTTCGACGCCATTCTGGTGGCAGCCAGCGGCCCTCTCGTGCCGGAAGCCCTCAAGGAGCAGCTTGCGATCGGCGGGCGGCTTGTCATTCCCGTGGGCGACGAGCGGGGCCAGATACTCCGCAAGATCATCCGGCGAAGCGCGAGCAGCTATGAAGAGTTGGATCTCCAAGCTGTGATGTTCGTACCGCTCATTGGCGGGATTTCTTAGCGGGAAAGGCCTTTTTTGGCCATGCGGAGGCTATGCGCCCCCGTCCACGGGAGTCCGACAGCGCCGGTTTGGCGATTTCCGAGGTGGCGTGACTTCAGTCTAGACTCGCCAAGCGCTTTCATTCTTTTCTTCGTAGTCGTGGAAGGCCTTCTCCAGGCCGCTCAAAACCTCAGCCGAGGTCTCGAACATGGCTTTTAGTTGCGGCTCGTCGACTTTTTCAATGTCCTCGCGCAGGTGCTTGCGCAGATCGGCGAAGGCCTTCTGCATCTTCTGGGTATGGTGGAGTGGGTCGCGGTCGGCATTGCTGGGCATATCAAGTCTCCTGTCATGGCGGTCTGGCCGCGAATGCATTCGCGGCCAGACCGCCGAGTTCACTTGCCCTCCTAACGACCACCAGATAGCAGCGGTTCCCGATTACGGAGCCCGATACAGGCTGCGGTCATGGCATTGGACGAAGGAGAGCATCAGGTGATCACTGCCTTGCCGTCGATCGGCGAAGGCACCGCCGTCAGAACGCGCTCTTGACCACACCGCCATCGACCCGGAGCGCGGCGCCATTGGTGGCCGAAGACAGCGGGCTTGCCACATAGGCGACCATCGTCGCGACTTCCTCAGGCTGCGTGAAGCGTTTGATCAGGGACGTTGGTCGGATTTTCTCGAAGAATTCGGTCTCGAATTCCGCGAAGGTCTTTCCTTCGGATCCGGGCAAGGCTGCGACAAAATCCACGACGCCGCGCGACTTCGTTGGACCGGGCAGCACGCTATTGACCGTGATCGCGGTGCCGGCAACGGATTCGGCAATACCGCGCGCTACGGCAATCTGGGCCGCCTTGGTCACACCGTAATGCACCATCTCGGCGGGAATATGCACGCCGCTTTCGCTTGATATGAAGATGATGCGGCCCCAGTTCCGCTGGCGCATCGAGGGCAGATAAAGGCGGGCGAGACGAACACCTGAAAGCACATTGACATCGAAGAAGTGCCGCCAGTCGGTATCGGGAATTTCTTCGAAAGGCTTCGGTTCGAAGATTCCGAGGTTGTTGACCAGGATTTCGACATCAGGAAAGCGTTTCGCGACCGCAGCAGCGACATCTTCGGTTCCAAGATTGCCGGCAAATCCTTCAACGCGGCCGCTTCCGATTGCGGAAAGTTCCGCGACCGCGCGATCGACAGCATCCTGGGTGCGTCCGTTGACGATGACATGGGCGCCTTCGCGAATGAGAGTAGCTGCGATTGCATAGCCGATGCCGGCGGTGCTGCCGGTGACGAGAGCTAATTTACCGTCGAGTTCCAGGTTCATGACAATTCTCCAATGAAATGTTTAACTGGTGCGTGCGTATAATGAGCAGATTTCCCGAAGGGCGGAGCCGCGGCGTCGAGCGACGCTAAGCTAAGGCAGATCCGGTTGCCTGACCAGTTCACATTCCTTGATAATGATGGTTTACCGGTGCGCTTGCAGGACATGCCACAAGCGCATCATCTCCGGCCGATCGAATCATGCTCGCAGCGTGCTGAGATCCAATCTCATAACCAAGCACGGCTTGAAAAACCCCTCAGCGGTTGCGGAGACCTGCAGACGGTATCTCAATTCGAGATCAGTGGTGCTTCAGATTATGCCGCGGCTTCCACAAGGCCGCGAAACACGGCATTACCTGGGTGGTCCACGTCAGCAAATAACTCCTGGTGCCATTGCAAGCCGATCGCAAACGAGCTGGAGACGACTTCAATGGCCTCGACGATGCCGTCCTCAGCGTAGGCGCTCGCAAGAACGGCTGGTGACAATTGCGCGATAGCCTCTCGATGGAAGGTGTTTACCTCGAAACGGCGCTCGCCAACGATCTTCGCCAAGCGGGATTCTGGGACAATTTCGACCGCATGAAGGTGGTCTCGTTGGTCGTGTTCATTTGCAGTCGGGAAGGACGAGCGTAGGTCGGGTGTGAGGCGACAGCCGTTGAGGCATGCGAGCATCTGCATGCCGGCACAAATGCCGAGAATGGGTTTATCTTTCTCCAGGAAACCCTCGACGATTGCCCTTTCGATATCGAGACGTTCCGATGGCGGCGCTTTCGAGACCTCCCCGGTGATGTACCAATCGTCAGGATAGGCAAACCGTCCGCCGACGCAGACCAGGCCATCGAACTCGTTCAAAACGATGCCGACGACTTCAGGAATATACGGCACGCCGAAGGGAAGACCTCCCGCTTTGCTCACACCCCGAAAATATCCCTTGGCCGCTTCATAACGGGTTCCGCCCGTGCTGGTGTTCTCGTCGAGAATGATAGCGATACGAGGCTGACGCATAGGATTTGGCTCCCCCCTTGTTCCGACGCTGTTTTTAAGCATGCTTCCGGTTAAGAGAGCATAGTTGCAGATTCATGACGAGATCGATGAGCGGTAACCGGGGCATCCAAGTTTATCGGTTAGTCAGGGCACTACGACGCCCCAAAAATCGCTGCCCGTGGAGATCCCCATCCAAATATCAGCGGCAAGGGGACGTCACTCCAGAACGAGTTCGACATTATCTTCGGCCTCGTCACCGCTGTCACCATGAATTTGGATGATTTCAATAAGCCAGTCGAAAACGGTGGTCCCTTGCCCTTTTCGCACTCGGATTGGCTGCCGTTCGCACTAAGCATTTCGGTTAAGATGGTGTTCCACTCGCGCTTGGAGAGCAGTCCTTTGTTCGATGTTTAGGACCGGCAGCCTTTATGAAGCTGGCTGCTATGCGCTAACCGCCACTTGCTCTGCGAGGTTGACGCCTAAACTGCGTAGCCGCCCGATCTGCAGCGAGCGCGTCCGTCTCAAGGGGCTATCTTCGGGTGTCTGCAGTAGGATTGCAGGTCGCATCGATGATTATTGCACCGTTTACGAAGCGCTGCTGTCGGATCGACCAATGCGCTTTCGTTTCCTCGGCTCCATCGCGGACGAACAATACGAGATGCGGTAATAGACTTCCCTTTGGGAGGGAGAAAAAACCAAGGTCAGAGACAGCGGGTTCGTGGTAACGCCATTTCGGCACGACGAGACACCACGGTCGTCCATCTGCAAGTGTTTCCGCCCCCTCAATGATGCGGCGCGTTTGCCCAGAACCAACGAACGAAATTGTCGCAACGACGATAGACAGAACCGTGACCGGGATCGCGAGGCCACTGGCCCGGCGGATGAGCATAAAGATCATGACTGCGCTGGCGGTTAGGCCAATACCCAAATCCAACATGCGCCCGCCCTGAGCTGCCGCCGAGGAGTGAGGCCATGCTGATCGTCAACGCAAGGCCGACAACAGCACCGGTGACCGCAAGCAAAACCCTGTCGATCCAGCGCGTATTCTCGCCGAGCATGATTTCTGATCTCAACCTATCATAATAAGCAGCGATACAGAGCCGCAGGGCCAAAGCCAGGAATACAATCGAGAGGAACCACGTTAGGAGAGCAATTCCGATGGAATAGCCAACGTCCTGGTCGGTCCAATGAACAGGTCCACGAAGCAAACGGAATGATACAAGGGCGAGAACCGAAAGAGCGACCGACCTCCACATAAGGAACAGCGGAAGAAATGGGCTGATTAGCGCCAGCACGAAGAATGCAATGAACAGGGGCCAAATCAGAGAGATTGTCATGAAGCAATCAAAAGCATAGCAATGTTAAAGGTCGACAAACTGCCGCTGGTTGCAGCAGAATTAAATTGTGCCATCTCGAACTGCGTCTTTGTCCACATTGAAAGCTGCCCGACCGACCCAGTCGGCGAGCGTTGACCGGTCGAGATCGCGCCCGTTCTCCTGCTCGGTGTTGCTATGATAGCTCGCCACCTGAGATACTGACCTGTGCAGCGATTGCTACATCGCCTCTGCTGTCGAGGACGTTCTGGCCACCATTTCGGACTCTGTCGCTCTCATCCCCTGGGTGCCAGACCGATCGAAAAGCTGAAAACAGTACCCGGATTTGCTGGCTCGACCGTGAGGTTACCCCCGTGAGCCTCAACAATTGATCGGCATATTGCGAGACCCATACCCATTCCCGATTCTTTTGTCGTGAACATCGGATCGAAAACCTTTGCATGGAGGGCGTCTGAGATACCAGGTCCGAAATCCCGAACCGTGACTCTGACGCCGCCGCCATCAACGGGTTCGGTCGAGATGACAAGCTGGCGGTCCTGAGGCGGCGTGGCTCCCATCGCTTCGATCGCGTTGGTCAGCAGGTTGAGGATAACCTGTTTGATTTGGGTCGCGTCGGCAATGACCGTCTGGTTGCTCATGCCCAGTCGTGTGACGACACGGGTCTGACTGGTCTCGATCTCTGATCTGGCGATCAGGATAACTTGTTCGATCAGCGAGTCCACGTCGATTGGCTCTGCTGCTTGCGGTGCCTGTTTCGAAAGTGCTCGAAGTGAGCGAATGATTTCGCCCACTCGCTCCATGCCCTCCTTGATCCCTTCGAGACCGATCACGGCTTCACCGATATCGGGTTCGGGGCGCCTCAGCCAACGAAGGGATGCAGATGCGGAGGCCGATATGGCGGCCAATGGCTGCCCGATCTCGTGGGTGATCGATGCTGCCATACTCCCCAGTGCGGTAAGCTTCGCCTTCCTTTCCAACTCTGCGCGGGCGTCGCCAAGTTGCGTCTCGCTCCTCACGCGCAACTCGTTCTCCTCGACCAGGTTGGCGTAAAGCCGGGCGTTCTCGAGGGAGATCGCTGCCTGGGTTGCGAGAAGCTTGAGAAGTGCGATCTTGCCTTCCGTGAACACTCCCGCAACAAGATCGTTCTGCAGGTAAATGAAACCGACGAGGCTACCACGCTTCAGAAGCGGAACGCAGAGTACGGACCGGGTCGGGCGACTGTTGAAATATGGGCCATGGAATTCCTGGCCATCCAGTCTGGCATCTGCCAGCACGAGCGGTTGGCGGGTACTCATTACGGCGTCGATAATCGAATAGGGAATGGTGCCTTCGAGAGGGAGGCCGGTTGTATTGACGACAACATCCTCCCCTTCGATCCAGGCGATCGCCTCCACGCTGAGCTCACCGTCGTTCATCGACACCAGGAGTGCACGGTTGGCGCCTGCGTGAACCAGCATGCTCTTCATAAGTGTTTCGATCAAGCGGTCCAGGAATACCTCTTCGGACAGCGCCTGTGACGCCGCCACGACAGCCTCCTGATCGAGGGGAATCTGATATGAGGCACTCCGCTCGCCATTGCTGTCTAGTATATCGGCGAATTCCTCTCGCAGGCGGCCAGCTTTCCGGTCGGCACCCCAGCGCTGGTATGCTTCCAGCGCGGCTTGAATGTAAAACCTGGTGCTCAGGACCCGCCCCAGCTGGCGATTATGATTGCCGGCAAGCTCATATGCCAATGCCTGTTCATGAACGAATCGGGAGGCCTCGGCTGCAAGCACGGATCGTTCGAATAGCGCGGTCGCCAGATCGTGATCACCGTTGAGCCTGGCAAGCTCGGCCTCGATCAGCAGAAGCTTGTTCTGGAATGTTTCCGGATTGAGCTCAGCCCATGTAGCAAAGCGCCCGCGCAAATACTGGAGTGTCTGATCCACCTCGGATCCGGGGCTGTATGCATCTTCGGCCTTAGCCAAGGACAGTGCGAGAAAAAGGCTGCAGTAGGCCGTATCAATGTGCGCGGCCAGCAAAGGTATAAGCTCCGCCGCTTCCCGTAGCGCACCGGTCGCCTCGCGATACGCCCCGTCGTAGAAATATGCCACGCCCTTGTAGAGCTGGACCCAGAAGACCGTGGATGTCGCAACGATTTTCTCGCCTCCGAAGGTCCAGTCGACCTCGGGCAGCGAGCCATCGTCCCATCCCGATAGGGTCCGAACCAGGTTGAGCTGACTTGTTACCAGATACTCGATATCTTTGTAGTTCAACTGGCGAGTAAGTGTGATGGCTCCGATGGCCTCCTTCGCGATTCCGGCCAGATGGTGACCCATGATGATGAGGTCGGAGACGAGGTGATTGCGAGCATAGCAGGTCATTCCCACGTCGCCGGCAGCGTGCCCAATTCTGATTGCATCGTGTATTCGCTGCAGTGAATAGCTCATGGGCTGCGTCCATGGGCTGATCTGGTCAACTGCCACCAGGGTAGCGGTGTGCTGCTCTTCGTAGCCGTGCTGCTCGACCAGCGCCAGAGCCGCTTGGCCGTAGGCAAATCCATCGCGATAATCGTCGTATAGAGAGGCAATCATCACCCCGAACCAACTCAGGCCGTAGGCCGATTCGGAGGTGGTCCCGTATTGGAGCGTAAGCTCTACCATTTTCGCCATATGCAGGAACCGAAGCCCATCCCTCGTGAAAATCGAGGAAATAAGGGTTGTCAGAAGTCCCATTGCGCATTTGATGCGGGGATCCGTCATCTCCGGAAGATGCCTGAGTGATGAGATCTCTCTGTCGCCGAGCGACCGTTTGACGTCTTGGTAGGCCTTGTCCAATTCTTCGCGGGTTGCCCCCCGCTTCAGATTCACTCCAAGAAGGTCGAGTCCAAGGAGAGCGGCGTCTATAGCTCCCTCGTAATCCGATCGCAGGGTTCGCAGATTTGCATAAAGCCTGTAAACCGACGAGCGGTCCAGTGCCGAGTTGGTACGGCCTATAAGATCGTCGAGCTGAATGGCTGCATTCTTCAAGTCTGCGGTCGTCAGCAGACATTCGCACCACAGCAAACGAGAGCGGTAGATCAAGTGATAGGCGCCCGTCCACCAGCTTTCGTCAGTAAGCCTATAGGCAGTCTCTCCATAATGCGCAGCCTGACCATTGGCTGCTGATCGTCTGGCATGGACCATCGCTGCCAAAAGGACCTCAACGAAGCGCTTGCGCTGGCTCTTTGACAGCTCGGTCGGATCACACCGTTCTATCTGGCTCGCCGCGGCGAAGGCGGCGTCACTTGTCTCGACCCCGTTCAGGTCTATCATTTGCTCGGCGACGCCGGCATGGGCGGCGGCGCGCTCATCATTGGAGAAGAGTGCGTAAGCCGCTTCCTGAACGCGGTCGTGGGAGAAGCGGTAATAGCCGTCAATTCTGTCAACAAGGCCGGAATCTACAAGTTGCTGCGAGAGATCATGCAGCCTTTCGAGGTCCACGGCGGCGACGGCGCACAGCAAGCGCTCGGGCGACCGAGGCCCAATGCAGGCCATGAAGCGAAGGATTTCACGGCTCTCGGGGTCCATTTGCCCCAATCGTCTGAGCATGAACTCGACTACATTGTCACTGGCAGGGTAACGCTTTACATCATCCGCGTTCCAGCGCGGCGACCGGTTGGAAATGGAAAAATCGATCACCCGTTCTTCGATGAGAGCCTGAAGCAATTGGCGAAGAAAAAACGGGTTTCCAGCTGTCTTGGCATAAAGCAGATCCGTTAACGACGCAATTTCCGAGGGATACGCGTTCAGGCCGCTGGCGATCAGTTGGCCCGCAGCGACTTTCGAAATCGGTACGATTGCTATTTCTTTGTACGGAATAGTGGAGTTGCGGACATGTGTTACAAATCCTCCTGGAGAAAGCAAAGAGGTACTCTCTTCCTCCCGGTAGGCTGCCAGGAGCAGTACGTTCTCCACCTTCTCGATGACGAGAAGCTTCAAAACTGCGATCGTTGGCTGATCAGCCCACTGAAGATCATCCATGAAAAGTGCCAGTGGAGCGATGCGGGAGGCAAGAACCGCCAATGTCTGAACCAATGCCTTTTGAAGACGAATTTGCGCCAGATGTGGTGGCACGTCGGACATCGGCGGGTGCGCTCCCACGATAAGCTCCATCGTGGGGACCAGATCGACAATCAGCCTTGCGTGTGTGTCAAGGCGATTCAAGAGCGCGTGTCGCAACTCGGACAGCGCCGGTTCCGGGCTCTGCATTGCCTGCTCGACGATGGAGCGAAGCATCTGCACCATCGGAGAGTAGGGGATGTCCCTTTGTTGTTGATCGCTTTTCCCATAAGCGAAGATGATCGGAACGGCGGTGCGCTTTCGTATCGAATTGACAAGGGCGCTCTTCCCGATCCCCGCTGTGCCCGAGACAAACACTACGGTACCCTCGCGGCTATCCTCGAACTGCTCGACCACACCGAGGAGATCGGCCTCCTCGCGACTCCTGCCGAAGAGCGCGTGAGCGTAAGCCTGGCCCAAGGGAACATCTGCGGTGCCGAGTTCAAATTCCGAGATCTCTCCGCGCGAGACCAGCTCATCTCGACACCTGGATAGGTCGGCATAGACCGATGCCGCAGTTTGATATCGTTGTGCGGGATCCTTGACCAGAAGATGGCTCAACATACGGCCCAAGATGGGTGGGATGTCTCTGCGAAGTTGGCCGCTGTCATAGGGTTCCACGGCAAGGTGAGCGTGCCGCCACTCCGCCGTACTGCCACCTCTAAATGGGAATTGGCCGACAAGAAGCCTATAAAATATGACACCTAGGGAGTAGAGGTCGCTCCTGTGATCGCTGGCGGGATCCATCGAACGAAGCTGTTCGGGCGCATGATAGCGCAAGTCTTCGATGAAGGCTTTGTTCTCCGTCGTGACCGAGGCACGATCGCGGATTTGGAAGCGTGTTCCCAAGGCCCGGAGCCGAACGGCCCCTGTTTCGTCCGTTGCGAGATTGAGTGGATGCAAGGGAGCGTGGATATAGCCGTCGCCGTGAGCGGCGATCAGCGCCCTGGCAGCCGAAACCGCAAAATCGAGGAATGCTTTGACGGTCATGGCAGAGCCGCTTTCAGCGAGCGGAGCGACACTGGCATCCTCGTATAAAAGTACGGTTTCATCTCCGGTGCGGATCAGGTCGAAAGGAATATCCATCCAGGCCGCGCGCTCAATCTTGTAACTGGCAAACTCGTCCTCGAGCAAAGACGCACTGCTCCATACTCCATTGGACGTTGTCAGTGCTTCCCATTTTTCACCGGTCTGCCTATCCGTGAGAGAATAAAGCTTGAAGACGTCGGATCTCCACAAGGTCTTGCGTTCGCATCCGCTCAACCATGCGGAGTCTAACTGCAACATCAAATATCTCCGTGTGAATCGGCCGATCGTGTGTTCGAGGCGCAAGTGTGAGCATTATAGTATGTTTTCCAACTCCTATTCACATAAGCAATTGATTTCAATTTATAATCAACTGCCATGCCGCTCTTGCGTCACACAGGTGCGCACCAAACCCGCAAAATGCGGGCGCGGAAAGCTGGTCAGCCGAATAGGTGCCGGCGCGCATTATTGCGGCATTATGGAGCAAGTGCCACAAGATTCCCGTGACGGCTGATGCTAAGCTAACAACATCAGTTGTTTGCTGCACGGCTTGATTGACTATAGCATATCCGCTATATAGCACCTATGAGATGGACGGTCGAAACACACGATGCCGCTGATGCTGAGATCGAGGCATTGCCTCCCGGCTTTCAGGCGCGGTTGATCCGCCTCATGGAAGCGGTCGAGAATGTCGGCCTTGAACAATTGCGTGAACCGCATGTGAAGCATCTGGAAGGCAAGCTTTGGGAACTGCGCGCCAAAGCCGCCGAGGGGATCGCCCGTGGTATCTACGTGACCGTTACAGGCCGTCGAGTCATCGTACTGCATGTTTTCGTGAAGAAGTCGCAGAAGACTCCACCGGGCGCGCTAGCGATAGCCAGAGAGCGGATGAACGAGGTGAAACCATGACCAAGATTGCCGAACTGAAAAAGAAGCTGATGAGCAATCCCGAATTCCGGCAGGAGTACGAGAAGGCGGATGCAGAATTTCAGCTTGTCGAAGCTCTAATCAAAGCGAGAACAAAGGCAAACCTTTCCCAGGCGGAGCTTGCTCGCCGCATCGGCACCACGCAATCGGCCATCGCCCGACTGGAAGGCGGCGGCGTCTCACCCTCATTGAATACCTTGCGACGCTATGCCGAAGCCACTGGCTCAAAGCTGGAAATTAATCTAGTTCATCAGTAGCCTTTACGGCTCGCCGATGAGTTTCGCAGTATTCCTTTGCGCCCTGACGAGACACTCTGCCAGAGCTCGCCGCTACAACTATAGACATATGTTAATCTTTTAGAATCACACTACGGGATGGTACCCGGCGTGCAAAACGCCAAAGCGAGCAGTGTCCACTCGCATACGCCTTAGATACGCCCGACTGGATCATCCACTCGTCACCGTAGATTGAGCCGTATATTGGAGGGATACCAGTGCGAACGACGGTCTAGCGGAATTGTTGAGATTGCGGAGGCTGGCATATACCGAGGTATGTCGCCCACAAACCGGAGTTTCGAGCAAGCTAAATATAAGTACGATTCCGTTCAGAAGTCGGGTCAGGCCATTATCGCGTCATCGAGAAGAAGATGCCGCAGGAGATTGGTTATGCAGTCCGATAGTGCCGCCCTTGAAGTTCCGATTTTGGGAATTAATCCTTCTAGCCTGACCGCTGAGAAATCCTCGGAGATTTCTCGATTGCTGCTGAAAGCACTTGATTGCATTGATGACGACGAGGTCTCTGCGATTGACCTCGTTAAAAGGGCATCGATCTTGCTCCAGCCTGCGCAAAAGCCCGCTGAACATGGCAGAGTGCATGTCAGCGGCGGGCTTGCAGCGTGGCAGGTCGTAAAACTGCGGGCATTCATTTCGGATCGTATCGACAGTGGAATCTCGCTGGCTGACCTGGCAGCCGTCGCAAAACTTAGCACGAGCTACTTCTCCGTGGCCTTCAAGACCAGTTTCGGCCGCTCCCCTCATGCGTATGTGATGGAGCGCCGGATCGAAACAGCCAAAGATCAAATTCTGAATACCGACCTTTCACTCTGCGAGATAGCTTTAAATTGCGGGCTGGCTGACCAAGCCCATCTTTCGCGGGTCTTCAAGCGGGTGACCGGAACGACACCCAGCGCTTGGCGCCGCGTCAAGGCTGCTTCCAAGGTCAATCTCGGTCGGCGCCGATCGTCGGTGTTCGATCAGCCATCGGCTGCTGTGTAATTGATGACTGCTTCCACCTAATGCCGGCAAGGCGGATGCAGAGAGTACCGATACGCGAATGGCCGGTGATGTCAGCCGCGACATCCCCATGTGCGCAGTCCCGGAATCGTCATGGAAAGGCGGAAAGCCTGCCTGCTGACTTCAAACGAAGACCGGTATGGCCCGTTCGAAGCCCAGAGCTCCAAACCGGTCGAGGGCGAATTCTTGTTTGCCGCATGGCGCTGGAATCCTGGGAGATTGGCGAAACTCAGGCCGTCAATACAGGCCGCGCACAACGACGCTTTCCATGCGCTGGAAGGGCGGCTGCCGATAACCTGCCGCGCGAAAACGTGGGAATCGCCACGTGGGTGGGCCATCCAATTTTACCGATATCGAAGGGTCCAGCTGATCGCTTGCTTCTTCAGAGGTCGCCGACACCCGGAGCAGCTTCGTTTATCATCGAAACCAGCTTCTCGCCGTCGAATGGTTTTTGAAGCAAGGGCACGTCCGGGCCAACTTGCGCTCGGACCAGGTCGTACGATGAAGCGGTTAGGAATATGACCGGAGTCTGGATGTCACGACTCCGGAGAAGGTTAAATAGATCAATGCCGCTCATGCCACCCATTCTCACATCGGCAAGGATGCATGCCGAAGATGCCGCGTCGGTTGCCGAGAGGAACTCTTCCGCTGAGGCATATGATTTCACGTTAAAACCAAAGGAGCGCAGAAGGTTACCAACAGCCTGCCGTACAGTTGCTTCGTCGTCTACGATGGAGATTTCGGGGCGAATTGACACTTTGGGGGGAGCCGATCTCCGATTGCCTCGGGCTGGTGATCGCTTCTCCTACCGCCTTTCCGGCCAAGAGAGAATTATACGCTGGTATATTCCGGAAATTCAACATGTTGCGTCGCAGCAAGCCTGCAGGCCAAGATGCCACTCATCCAGCTTTCGCCTGGAGAGCGAGGACTTCAGCCATGCGGACCAGGTCGGCAAACGTTCGAGCCATCATTTTGCGATTCACTTTCCCTCGGTGAATCTTCACGGTGATCTCGCTCAAGCCAAGTTTGCCAGCTATCTGCTTATTCAGGAGCCCCGCCGTCGCCATGATCATTATTTCGCGCTCGCGTGCGGAAAGCGCTTGATATCTTGCGCGGATGTCCTGCTCGCGAAACCCGGACGCCGTTTGCTGCCTGCTGCGTTCCACTGCGGAAGCCACGGCATCGAGGAGATCCTGCTCTCTGAACGGTTTCGGGAGGAAGTCTATGGCTCCAGCCTTCATTGCCGAGACCGTCATAGGTATATCACCATGGCCCGTAATGAAAATGATGGGGACTCTGATCTCATTGTCCACGAGTTTACGCTGAAATTCCAAGCCGCTCGTGAAGGGAAGCCGAACGTCGAGAATCAAACAATTGGCATCCGACAGCGTCCGGCCGTCCTGAAGCTCTTGAACGCTTTCAAACGCCTGGACCTCATATCCAACCGATCGCAATAGGCTCGCTATGCCATTCCGAACGAGCTGTTCGTCGTCGACGATGACGACATTGGGTTTTTCAGACATACGCGTCTCCCGCGTCGGGTTGTGCAGCAAGGCTTTTTAAGGGTACTCGTCTCGATGCTCAACTATACCAATGTATATGGTTTTCGCTAACGGCTTTCCATTCCATCCTGCCTCTGGAGCTTGCTTGCCCGGAGGTTGCCGCGCCCCTCGACGACTGCTCGCAAATTGCAAAGCTCATATTCAGCCCGAGGTTCTTCGCTGAGAAGAAAAGGCTGCATATCGTCTGCTATTTCGCAGGCAAACGGGAAGAAAATAAGAGCATTTCGTTCAATTGGCAGTAAGCGTACACAAGAATTCGGCACGATATCGGCCCATCAAGTAGCTGCTTGCGAGCACGCGAAAGGTGGACAAATGCAGCTGACGAAGCGACATCTCTGGGCGGGTATCGGAGGTCTTGGCGTGCTTGGCGCGGTCGGTCTGGCGATCGCGGCCTGGATTGTATACGAGCCCGAGATACCAAAGATTGCGCGCCCGGATAGAAAATCATTCTCGCCGGAGATTATCAAAAAGGGAGAACAGCTCGCGACCGCGGGGGACTGCATCGTCTGTCACACCGCCGACAATGGTCCGGCTTTCGCGGGGTCGCGTCCGCTCGCCACACCTTTCGGAGTCCTTTACTCCAACAACATCACACCGGATGAGGAGACGGGCATAGGCAATTGGTCGCCGGAGGCCTTCAGGCGTGCTGTGAAGCACGGTGTGGGGCGCGATGGCAGCCATCTGTATCCTGCATTGCCCTATGAGCATTTCATCAAGGTCAGCGACGATGATCTGGATGCGATCTACGCATTCCTGATGACCCGGGAGGCCATCTCCAAGGCAGCTCCGCCAAATGAGTTGTTGCCGGGACTGGGCATTCGCCAATTGTTAGCGGGTTGGAAGCTGCTTTTCCTGCACGGATCCGTCGAACCGGAGGATACCTCGCAGACGGCCGAATGGAACCGCGGAAAGTACCTCGTAGACGGGCTTGCTCATTGCGGAGCCTGTCATACGCCGCGCAACCTATTGGGTGGCGAGGAATGGGGAAGGGAATTCCAAGGCGGAATTGCTGAGGGATGGAACGCGCCTCCCCTGGATCCAAGTAACCCCTCGGCTGACCGTTGGACTGTCGACACATTGATCGGATATCTCACCACCGGGACAAACAGCGCGCACAGCACGGCGGCCGGTCCGATGGGACCCGTCACGGAAGGGCTTTCGCGCCTGAACAGTTCGGATGTCCGCGCGATCGCGGTCTATATCGACTCGATGATGCACCCGAGCGGCGATGAGCCGCGAAATTCGGCGGCCGGTCACGAAGCCCAGCCGGCCGCGACCGCGGCTGTCACGAACAGCGAGGCGGCCACGCTGTTTCAAGGGGCGTGTGCCGGCTGCCATGAGCCTGCCAGCCCGATGGCCGTTCGGGGGCGGCCGCTTCTATCGGCGACCTCCGATCTGAACTCGGAGGATCCACGCAACGCAATCCAGGCCGTTCTGCAAGGCATCGAAGCGCCGGTGGCTAGCAACGCACCATACATGCCTTCTTTCGCTGACAACCTCACGGACGGACAGATTGCGGATCTACTCGGCTACGCGCGGTCCCGCTTCACCTCGAAAGAACCCTGGCCGGGGCTCGAGCGAACCGTTCGCGATATCCGCAAGGAGAACCAAAAATGACGATTTCCATGGTCGTGAATGGCAAGAAATGCGACATCGACTCCGATCCGGATACGCCGCTTCTGTATGTCTTGCGCGATGAGCTTGAACTCAATGGCGCGAAGTACGGATGCGGACTTGGCCAGTGCGGCGCTTGCACGGTTCACATTGAAAACAGGGCGGTCTTTTCGTGCTTGACCCCGGTGGGCGCTATCGGCGAGCGGCGGGTGCGAACTCTGGAAGGATTGGGGACCATCGACAATCCGAGCATCATTCAAAAGGCCTTTCAAGACGAGCAGGCCGCGCAATGCGGTTACTGCATCGCAGGAATGATTATGCGAGCGCAAGCCTTGCTCGAGCAGAACCCGACCCCTACGGATGACGAAATCCGTACGCATCTGCAGCCCAATCTCTGTCGATGTGGAACACATTCCCGCATTCTGCGCGCGGTCAGACGCGCGAGCGAAAACATGGGCACGGAAGGACGATGACCATGAGCGCGAATTTAACACGCCGCTCCTTCCTGGCGGCCAGTGGCATCTCAGTCGCCTTTTCACTGACGCGCCCGGCGCTGGCCCAACTGGCCGGGGGCGGGGAGGGAGGACCGGGTCCTGCCATCATCGCACCAGACCTGCCCGGCAGTCTCAAATCGTCACCCTATCTCGATGCATGGATACAACTCGACGAGTGGGGTAACGCAACGGTCTTTTCAGGAAAGGCCGAGCTCGGCCAGGGCATCAAAACAGCTTTGATTCAGGTCGCTGCGGAGGAACTTGATCTCCCACCGCATAGAGTGACTTTGGTGACGGTTGATACAGTCCGCACCCCTGACGAGGGGCTCACCGCTGGCAGCCATTCAATGCAGGATGGCGGCACGGCGCTAAGGAATGCCGCCGCGAATGTTCGCATGCTACTGCTGCGACAGGCGGCAGAAGTGCTAGGAACGGATGTCGGCAACCTCAGCACGACCGGCATCGGCACGATAAGATCGCAGGATGGCAAAGCCATCGGCTACGGCCGGATTGCTGGTTCGCTTTCGTTGCATGTCGAAGCCGTCGCCAATGCGCCGCTGCGTGTTAAGTCACAGTTTCGTACGATGGGGCACAATCTGCCGCGCGTAGATATCCCAGCGAAGACGACGGGCGGGACCGCCTTTATCCACGACATGCGACTTCCGGGAATGTTGCATGCGCGGGTTGTCCGGGGGCCGAGCGAAGGGACCAGGTTGAAGCTGCCCCCGGACGAAGAAATCGAGCGCATGCCCGGCCTGTTCAAATTCGTCAGAAACGGTGATTTTGCGGCTGTGCTTGCGGAGAGGGAATGGGATGCCATCAAACTGATGCGCGCCCTTCAATCCGCGCCATATGAGCTGGCCCACGCCCCTTTCCCGCACGGCAGCGTGGACGACACGCTGAAAGCCCTTCCCTGGAGAGATATCGTCATTCTCGATACCGACGGAGCCGTAGCGGTTCCTGAAAAGTCAGTTAGGCAGAGATATTCAAGGCATTGGATCAGCCACGGCTCGATAGGGCCTTCGTGTGCGGTCGCATGGCTGAAGGATGACATGCTGACGATATGGACTCACAGCCAGGGCACATTCGATGTGCGACGGGTTGCGGCAGAGCTGCTCGGACGGCCAATCGAAAAGATTCGGGCAATCCATGCGGAGGGGGCGGGGTGCTACGGACAAAACGGTGCCGACGACGTGGCCGCCGAAGCCGCCATGCTTGCCATGGCGGTGCCGGGAAGGCCAGTTCGCCTCCAATGGATGCGCGAACAGGAGTTCGGCTGGGAGCCACTCGGACCCGGGATGGTCACCGAGGTTGATGCTGCGATCGACGCCAACAACAGGATCGTTCGCTGGAATTACGGTGTGTGGAGCAATCCTCACAATAACAGACCGGTCGGCGCCGGCGGAGTTTTGATCGGCAACGAGATCCAACCTTCCTTCCAGCCTCCCGAAGGAAAGCCGATTCCGATGCCGGAAGGTGATGGAAGTCGAAATTCGAACCCGCTCTACGCCTTTCCGAACATGCATGTCATCTATCACTTCATCAAGGACATGCCCATTCGGGTATCGGCATTGCGGTCGCTCGGCGCACATTTGAATGTATTCTCGATCGAGAGCATGCTCGATGAACTGGCTTTGGCTGGTAGCATCGATCCGCTTGATATTCGGCTGAATCATATGGAGGACGGGCGCGCCAGACAGGTGATCCAGACTGCCGCCGACGGATTCGGTTGGAGAAAGCGACAAAAGGCTCGGCCGCTGCAGGGTTTTGGAATGGCGTTCGCGCGCTACAAGAATCTCGGAGCATATTGTGCCGTCTGCATGGAGATAACGGTCGAGCGGGATACCGGATTGATTACAGTGCAGCGTGTCCATGCCGCTACGGATTGTGGTGAGGTTGTCTCGCCAAATGGAGTTCAAAACCAAGTCGAAGGCGCGATCATTCAATCGCTTAGCTGGTGTATCCACGAGGCAGCGATGAACGATGGGACCATTCGAACCAGTTTTGATTGGAGCGCCTATCCGATCCTCCGCTTCATTGAGGTACCCAGGACAATCGACGTCACAGTGATCGAGCAGCCGGGGCAACCCTTTCTTGGGGTGGCCGAGTGCGGGCAGGGCCCAACGTCCGCCGCTCTTGCCAACGCGCTTGCCGATGCGACGGGGGTCCGGTTCACCCACATGCCGCTAACGCCGGACAAGATAAGAGCGGCGATCGTGACACTCTGATCAAAACGAACGGAAATAGAGATCGAAGCAAACGGGAAAACCTTCGCTTCTCAGGGCTACGGGCATGGGTCGGGTTGTCTGATGGAGACGTCTGATCCCATGCGCTTCTTGCTCCTAGAGCGGCTCGCTTTTTGGGCAGCCGCCATCACCCAAACCCTGATTGTCTTCCGGCTATAGCCGGTCTTCCTGACCTAATCACCATCGTAAAGGCCAGGATATCATCGGTGTTCACTTATCGAATTTCGGTATGAAGGCAGAACGTCCAAGACTGCTGAATCGATCCAACTTAAGAAAGCTAGATATCTCGCAAACCTAACCTAAAGCAGGTGAATGCCATGGATGTCAACGCCAAACATACTCCCAGAACCAAAGCAGAGCTTGGAAAGGCTACGCTTTTCGCTATGGCTGCCGCGAGCGGTATTGCCGTCGCGAACATCTATTACAACCAGCCGATGATCGGGATCATCGAAACCGAGTTCGGCAATGATCCCATGACTGGTTTCATACCCACCGCAACGCAGCTGGGCTATGCTCTCGGTCTGCTGTTTCTCTTGCCACTGGGCGATATTGTCCACCGCCGGAAACTCATTATCGGGCAGTTTCTCGTACTGGCTGTGGCATTGGTGCTTGCGGCACTTTCCCCGACTGCGTTTGCATTGGTACTTGCATCACTGGTTGTCGGAGCAAGTTCAACCGTGGCACAACAGATCGTACCGTTTGCAGCCTCACTTGCCACGCCGGAGAAGCGTGGAACGACCATCGGAACGGTGATGGCAGGTGTTCTGTCTGGTATCTTGTTCAGCCGGACATTGTCGGGCTTTGTGGGGCAGCATTTCGGCTGGCGTGAGATGTTCTGGCTTGGAGTGCCGATGGCTTTCCTTGCCTCCGGCTTGATGTACCTTACGCTTCCCGCTCATGCTCCCGCCTCTCGGATGGCATATCGCAATGCATTACGCTCTCTTGTGCATCTGTGGAAGCGTGAGGGCGAACTTCGCACGGCCGCACTGGTGCAAGCTGCGCTCTTTGGTTCGTTCACTGCCTTCTGGACGGTGCTGGCACTTTACCTGGCAACTCCAAAGTTCAACCTAGGTGCGGATATTGCCGGCCTGTTTGGTATAGTGGGAGCTGTTGGAGTTTTCGCTGCACCGCTGGCGGGAAAAGTTGCTGATCGCAAGGGGCCGCATTTCGTCGTCTGGCTCGGAACCTTCCTCACCATTGCAGCCTGGTTGATGTTCGGCTTCTGGAGCTCGCTCGTTGTATTGGTAATCGGGGTCGTCGTTTTGGATTTTGGCATCCAGAGCGCGTTGGTCTCGAACCAGCACATTGTCTACGCGCTCGATCCGGACGCACGCAGCCGTATCAATACCATCTTCATGACTGCGATGTTTCTCGGCGGCGCTGCCGGTGCCGCGCTGGCTTCCGCTGCCTGGTCCTACCAAGGGTGGGCTGGCGTGAGTATCCTGGGCGGGGCGCTTGGGCTGGTCGCACTCGCAATCCGCAGCTTGGGACGCAGCCGGCCCAAGATCCAATCGGTCAATGGAGGGCGGGCGAAATGAGACCGATGCGCATTCGTATCGTGGGAGGCTCCCTGGCGGGCCTTTTTGCCGGAATCCTTCTTGCTCGCGATGGGCACGACGTGAAAATCTACGAACGATCTTCTTCCGGGTTTGCCGGCAGAGGAGCAGGGTTGGTGCCGCAGAGCGAGGTATTTCATATTCTTCGTGAGATCGGCGTCGAACACCTGGCAACGTTCGGCGTGGTTTCTCGCGACCGCATTTGGTATGAACGATCTGGGGCGATCGCGCGGCGAGCCCATATGCCGCAAACCCAGATTTCCTGGGATCTGCTCTACAAGACACTGGCCGAACGGCTCGATCCCGGGATTTACGTTCTTGGAAAGCCGGTCACGGCTGTCCGCGAAGAAGCCGGCGGCTCTCTCCTTGAGTTTGATGACGCGTCTGTCGAGAGCGCGGATCTCGTCATTGGTGCGGATGGCGTCAGCTCGACCGTTCGCACAACCATCAACACGGACGCCGTAAGCAGGTACGCCGGATATGTCGCCTGGCGCGGTCTCATCCCGGAAGACGACCTGCCCCAGGCCGCCAGAACGCTCATCGGAAACTTCGCCTTCTACGTCGTTCCAGGAAACCATGTGCTCGGCTATTTGGTACCCGGTCCAGGAGGAGAGATTTCCGAAGGAAATCGCCGCTACAATTGGGTTTGGTATCGTTTCGTCGACCAAAGGGAACTGCCTAAACTGTTTACGGGTACGTCGGGCCGATCCTATCTCTTCTCATTGCCGAAAGGTGAATTATCAAGAGAGGACAGGGCACGCCTTCGTGCTGACGCCGATGATATGCTCCCGAAGCCGTTCGCGCTCGCAGTCGCGGCTGAGGCAAATCCCTGGATCCAAGCGATATGGGACTACGAATCCCAACGCATGGTCGGAAGTGCCGTGGCTCTGATAGGCGATGCGGCATTCGTGGCTCGTCCGCATACGGCCATGGGTGTTGCAAAGGCCGCGGCGGATGTCCGGGCCTTGCGCCTTCAGCTGCAACGACATTCGGATCTCCAGCAGGCTCTGAAGCAGTAT
This sequence comes from Martinezella tropici, assembly GCF_003287875.1. Taxonomy (GTDB): domain Bacteria; phylum Pseudomonadota; class Alphaproteobacteria; order Rhizobiales; family Rhizobiaceae; genus Rhizobium; species Rhizobium tropici_C. The sequence goes on along the minus strand of NZ_QMKK01000045.1, from coordinate 9,332 downwards.
GAGAAGGAGCGTATCGTGATTGGCAGAAGCACCGTTGCTTACGGTCGTCAACTTGGTGCGTCGGCATTGTAACGATGCTCTCACCGAGTCTTGAGGATTGCTTCACCCTCACCAGATCTGGCTGGAATGCGAGGGAATGTTGCATGGACCTTCGCGTCGCCCCTGGCATGGCAAACGTTGCCGTGCCCTCATCTTTGGAGGCGCTGGCGACAATTTCGAGAGCCCTATGGTTACTGGCTCAGAGCATCAGATAAGCGCATCCTTGGGAAAGCCATTGGCCAGGCAGTCGATGAACCTGCGAACGGCTGGAGGAAGACCGCGGCGGGTGGTGAATACCAGGTGAACGAGACCCTTCATGCCATGCCAGGCGGGAAGGACCCGTACGAGCTTTCCCTCTTCCAGAGCCTGTCTGCATGTGTGATCCGGGAGAAGAGCCACGCCCAGACCAGCTAGCGCGGCGGCCCTCACGGCCGTAAAGTCTGCACTGCCCACTCGCGGCTCGTGCCTGAGCGTATGGGTTCGGCCATCGTCCGTCTCGAGAAACCAGTTTACCTCGCCCTGATCATCCGTGGTCGAGAGAGTAGGTTCGCTCGCCAAAGCTTCAATGTCCCCGATGCGTCCGGCAATTTGCGGACTTGCGACCAGGATGCGGATCGAGTTGCCTAACGAGCGCATCGTTAGCGAGGCATCGCCATCCAACGACGTTCGGACGCGCAATGCGACGTCGATCCGCTCGTCGATGAGATTGACGGGGCGGTCGATCGCGACGAGCTGCAGCCGCACCTTTGGGTGCTGCGTCAGGAATTGCGTCAGGAGGGGGGAAATCGGTTCGACCAGCCCTGTCGGACAACTCATCCGGATCAGACCATGCGGCTCTGATTGTGCTTCCGCGACAAGCGCTTCGGCGCGCTCGGCTTCCGCCAGCATTGCCTTGCAACGTTCGTAGAAGGATTGACCTACATCGGTTACCCGGAAGCGGCGGCTCGACCGTTCGATCAGGCGCACGCCGAGACGTTCCTCAAGTCCGGCCACCCGCCGGCTAAGCTTCGATTTTGGCTCGCGCAAAGCACGCCCCGCGGCTGCGAACCCGCCATGAGCGACAACCTCGGCGAAATAGACCAGATCATTCAAGTCAGATCTCATCATCGTTCTCCATTTGGAACGATGAGTACCAAATTTGCCGTCTGTTTGCAGCATCGTTCTGCTGTCATGTTCCTTTCAACGGCGTGTGGGCCGCAACAAAGGAGCATGACAGTGAGCAAGAAATTTGAAAACAAAGTCGTCATCGTAACGGGTGGCACGAGCGGTATTGGCCTTGCGACGGCAAAGGCCTTCTCGATGGAAGGTGCATCCGTGTTCATCACAGGCCGCCGCAAGGAAGCGCTCGATGCCGCCATCCAGGAGATCGGAGGCCGTATCACGGGCGTGCAGGCCGACATGAGCAAGCTCGTCGATATCGATCGTCTATATGACGCAGTTCAACAGAAGCACTCGCACATCGATGTGGTTTTCGCGAATGCCGGCGGCGGCGAGATGCTATCTCTCGGCGCGATTACCGAAGAACACTACCAGAAGACCTTCGATACCAACGTGAAGGGCACCTTGTTCACCGTTCAAAAGGCGCTCCCGCTCCTGCGTGATGGTGGTTCGATCGTCCTCACCTCGTCGACGACGAGCACTTCAGGCACGCCTGCCTTCAGCGTCTACTCGGCAACCAAGGCTGCCGTGCGTAACTTCGCCCGCAACTGGATCCTCGATCTGAAGGATCGCCGTATTCGCGTCAATGCAATTAGTCCTGGCGTGACTGAAACCGCCGGCCTCAACGAACTCTTCGGCAGCGGTGAGAATGCGGAGAACACGAAGAATTATCTTGCGAGCCTTATTCCTGCCGGCCGCATCGGGCAACCGGAAGAGATTGCCAAGGCTGTCCTCTTCCTTGCCTCCGACGATGCCAGCTTCATCAATGGTATCGAACTCTTCGTCGACGGTGGCCACGTCCAGATCTGACCCGTCATATCAGGGAGAATGATCATGGCAGACATTGCAACGCTGCTCGATCGGAATCTACAGGGCATTTTTGGGGAGGGCGACGACGCCCTCCGCCGGAACGTGGCGGAGGAAATCCTTCACGAAGACGCCATATTCGTGGAACCGCACGGGATCTATCGTGGTCGCGACGAGATCGTCCGCATCGCCGGAGTCATTCGCGCCATGCATCCGACATTTGCGTACACCACAATCGCCGCGGCGGACGTTCTGCATGAGCGGGCCGGCCGCGTGAAATGGGTGGCCGGTGCGCCCGGCGAACGACCTGCATATGCAGGCACGGATTTCATCATCGCCAAGGACGGTAAGATCGCGGCGATCTATCTTTTCTTCGATGGCGATCCGGATCCGACCAGCCCACCGATCATGATCCGAAAGTTTTGAATGAACAAAGAATGATCGCTGGACGTGCGCTTCGCGCCGCGGGGAAAAGCGGTCGAATAACTTTGCCACAAAAGGTTTCCTACACTTCTTGTCACGTGGAATCACGAATATCGATAGCGCGCTCTTGAGCGCGCTATCAATCACGCCCGCCTAGCGCTATCATCAGTTCGGTGGCGGATAGGCCGGAATTGCAGTTATGCGACATGCCGGCTGGTCAGGTTTCTGGCAGCACGATCTGATCTGATCCACGGAGGATTTATAGATCGAATTCCAGCTGGTCTGCGTGATGCCAATATCAGGTGGCATCGCATGTGAGCCCGGAAAGCGACGTGCCCAATCGTCGGCTCCTTCAGGAAATCGCCCAGTCATCTCATCCGTCAATTGCCGGCACGTTTCGGCAATGCCAATTCGGTGACAGCCGAGGCACGTATTATCGGTCGGGTTGAGGGTCCGGGTTGGCCAACCGCTGAAGCCAACTCGATGAGGTGAAGGAAGATCCACATGGTAGTACGGCCCGAATGGGTTGACTGGCATGCGGTTCCAGACCTGCCCAACAAACGGTGAGAACATGAAGGGGTCATTGTCGTGACAGGTTCCGCAGCCGTCTTTGAATGTGATCTCCGGTGCATTCCAAAATGGGCTCGAAGGCTGGGATGTCGGAGACGGTACTTTCTCGCCGCTGACGGGTTGACTGGGCTTTCCTTCCGCCTGAAACCAGCACGTCGCACCGGTCTTGGGGTTATGAGCGACAATATCGATTTCATCGAACTCCATTTTATCCGCCGGCCGAATGATCTTTTGCCGACACATGACGGCGATCTGCATTGTCTCCGTCGATAAGGACAGGATGCGGGAATTGGGCACACATTGCCCGTCAGAACCCGAGCCATTCGGAAGCAAGGCGGGCCGATCGCATACCATACTCTTCGTCGCCGGCACGCTCTTCCCATCGACTGTAATCGGCACGGGAACTCCGTCACTGCAGGCGAATTCGGGGATGTCACCCACCTGCTTGCGGCATTCCGCGCCATATAGCTCTCTCGTCGAACCCATATCGACTTGATCCGCCAGTGACTGGCCTGCAAATAATTGTTCCCCTGAAAGCAGCAGCAAGAAGAACAGACCTTTGCGCAGGAAGAGAGAGCTAGCCATTCTGCGATCCTTCCTTCGCAAACATCGCTTCGGCTGTTTTGCGGATGGCATCGTAGTAGCGAACATAGCCGGTACAGCGACAGATATGGGACCCGACAGCCTGTTCGATTGCCGCATCGAGGTCGCTTGGCAGGCTTCCCAATTGCCGCAAGCCATCCAGAAATATCTGTGATGCCACGACGAAGCCGGGAGCGCAGTAGCCGCATTGAAACGAGAACTCTCGAAGAAATGCCTCCTGAATGGGCAGCAGTCCATCGCTGGGCGTAACGCCTTCGATCGTGGTGATCTCCGTACCATCAACCATCGCCAATGCCGTTGAACAGCTGATGACCGGCGTGGCCGTTTCATTGGGAGCTCGAACGGAAGCAACCGTACAGGCCCGGCAGACGCCAATCCCGCAACAGAATTTGGTGCCGGATAGACCGAGATCATCGTGCAGAAAGTCGATCAATCGATCGTCTGCGCGGTCGGATTCCACCTCATGGGTGATGCCGTTGACTTTGAAGGAAATCGTCATGCCTGCAGTCCCTCCAAAATTTTCGCCGGCGTTATAGGCAGCGACGTATAACGCCGCCCCAATGCATCATGCAGGGCGTTGGAAATCGCCGGCGCGACAGAGCACATCACCGCCTCGGCAATACCGCGGCCTGCTCCGCGGTCCCCTGCGCTTTCCGGCAACGTCACCAATTCCTGCGCGCGCTTGCCGGGTTCGTAAGCCGTGTTCAATGGCACATCGCTCCAACGGGGGACATGATAGCGGTTCAGGTTCCAGGTTCCGTCGGCAGGCCCTGCCATGCCGTTCGGCATGTCTTCCATCAACGCGTAGCCGATTGCCATTGCAATCCCGCCCTGACTTTGTCCGGAAACAAGCTGTGGCACGAACAATCTGCCGGCATTAAGGACGGAAAGGATGTTCTCGATCTTTACTGAACCGCTGCTTTTGTCGACCGTCAGCCCGATGACGTTTGCGCAGGGCGCCCAGACATAACGGGAATAACGCTGGGCGATCGCGGGTGGCGGCATCGTATTCGTTCGGCCAACAAATGTCGGATCCTTCACATTCGGCAGGTAGAAGGACAGGCCGTCGAGCTGCAGGTGCATGGTTCCGCTTGGTCCTGCGAAATCTGCCTCGACCCAGCTTCCCTGAATGAACGCATGACCGAGCGCCCCTTTTGGCAATCCTTTGGCGTAAATGAGCTTTGCAAGATCCGCCCATGCAATGGGTTCGGCACCACCTTTGACCAAAGTCAACCGTCCATCAGCCCATCTGACATCGTCAAGGCCAAGTTCCTGTCTTCCCCAGATCGACGCGGCGGCAGGCAAGACACTTGCCTGCATCAGGGCAAGTGCCGTCTGCTGGACGGTGTGGACCTGATGGAGGCCAGTCAGACAGGCAGAAGAGGAACCAACACCTTTGGCTGTCCAGTGCGGATTATTCCAATCGCTTCCATTGCCTTTAGTAGTCAGCCCGGTTTGACCGAACAAACGATAACCACCCATGTCGACGGCCGACGCGTTGGCGCCAAGTATTGGCCCGATAACCACCCCCAATGTCGTCGCCGAACCATTTCCCATGTCGACCGCGTCGGATTGAACCATCAAACTGCCATCAGGATCAATCAAAACCGCCGCAACCATTCCGTCACCGGAAGTTCCATAGGCCTGCATCGACAAGGCTATGCCCGTGCCGTAGGTCAAACCGCGAGCAGCATAATCGGATTTTATCTTATCCCGATCAGCCCACAGCGGATGGGCCTCCGCTCGATCAAGTATCTCCCCAAGACGTAGTTCCTGATCGATCGGACCACCGACGATGGTTCGACCTCCGGTGTCAGCAATATTGGCGCGCCGCAGCGCGATAGGGTCCCACCCCTTGGATGTCGCGATATCATCGAGCGCTGTTTCGATGGCAAGAAAGGCTTCCGGGCCACCGAACCCGCGCTGAGAGCCACCAGTAATGTCCTTCGTGTGTTTTGATTGGGCAAAGACATTCGCCATCGGCAATTCATAAGATCCGCCAACGCAGAGTGCCGCCAGATTGGCAACATAGGGGGACAGGTTGCGTAGCCCACCACCATTGAAATTCATTGTCGCTTCGATCAGGCGCAATTTCATGTCGGATCCGGCCACCAGCTCACCCTTGATCGCCGCTCCCGGGCGCTTCAGTCCATAGCGAAACTGCTCGAATCGATCATGGGCAAGCTTGACGGGAGCTCCATCGGAAAATGCAGCGGTCAAAGCCAGTAATTGAGAGAAGGGCGAACTGTCGCGGCCCCCAAAACCACCACCGGGATAACAGCTGTGAAGTATCACTTCCTTGACGACGATCGGCGAGTCACCCCCGCTGAACATGGATGCGGCGCTTGAGACATCGCCATCCGGCGACTGCGTCCCGAGCACGAGAGCCAGGCTTTGAGCCTTGCTGTCATAATAGGCAAGCCCGCTCTCCGGCTCCATGAACATCGGATCCATGGCTTGTGTATCAACGGTGAATGGCTGACGGATCAGGTCGGGGTTCTGTGCCAGATACTGATCGATCTTGTCGCGATAGGAGGGGACTTTCTGCGAATACGTCGCCGGATCGGCAGTAGCGTAACTGAAGGTTTCGCCTTGTTCGAAATACTTTACATAGGTCGTTTGAGGCGACCACGGTGCTCCCATGTTCTGTGAGGAAGCATCATCCAATGCATAAACCTGGAAGCTGGCATCGTTGAATTGCATGAGGCGCTTTGCTGCCCGATAAGTCTCACGCTTGTCGAAGAGGAGCAAAGCGACTGCTTGGCCGAGAAAGTTCGGGACATTGCCGGGCTTAACGATGATATCGAACTCTACCGACGAAGAGCCTTTTGCAGCAAAAGCTGTAGCCGACGCCGGGAGCGGGGTCTTGAAGAGTTCCGTCGCCCCCTTTTCGTGTTGGTCAAGAGCCTCGGCTTCGACCTGCAGATCGCGATATCGGGCCAGTGGAGCAGCCCTGACCGCGGATTTGAGCTGATTACCGAGGATTACACGCTTTGGCTTTGCCTCGTCCGGCAAGTAACTCAAATCCACATTCAGGAACTTGTGGTCTGTTGTCAAAGCCGGCAGATAGAGTGCATACCATTGGTCGCGCCCCCAACCCATATCGATGGAATTGAAGTCTCGGGCAAACACCTTCTGGCCGGTCACCTTCGCGTGGCCATCGATCCGTTCCCTGGCGACGCCGGGGGTGGCTGCCTGAACGGCTTTTGAATTGCCCAATGACTGGTCCGCAATGGCCCTCCCTGGAGGCCCGAGGACGGTGACTGCGATCAGGCCTGCAGCGCCTTGCAGGAAGCGGCGCCGCTTGATGGGTAAATCCGCAAGCTTGCTCTGGAAGATCGTATCGTTCATTGCACACCCCTCGCCAATAAAGTGAAGAGACTTTGAGCAAATCAGTCGATCGTGATGCACGAAGACAAGGCGTCGAACAGGGCATATGCTGACGGAAGTCACTCGCATATGCCTGTGTGAGAGCATTTAAATTGTAGGAATCGTCACCCGCAAGGCGTGCAGTCATGTCTTCTACGCATAATATTTACACCTATAGGTAAGTCAAGCCGAATTACGACATCGAGTACCAACGGCGATCTTCAGTTTTTAAGAAGGTTACGCAAATCGCGCTGGCCATCGGCCACGCGCACAATCTGTATCTATCGGTCCCGATCAGTGCCAGGAATTGTCCCTTATGCTGGGTTTCTCCTCAGGCAGCTTTCGGCCTGCCATTCTGACGTGGCCGGTAATGCGCATGCATCAAGAGCGGGTCGCGCTGACTTGCGCGCAGCAGCATCTTGACGGCATGGCTGACAGGAGCGCCGGCACGGTAGTTCTTCCATGTGCGCAGACTGACGCCTAAAAAGTCCGCAGCCTCGTTATTCGAAAGCCCTATCTCTTCCTGCCATTTCCGCAGGTCCTCGGCATTAAAATCGCGCTGGTCTTCGGCGATCTGGAAAAGGTGATAGGCATCGATCGCCAAATCTCCGCCTTCCCATTCGACCGTTGCACCGTAGTCGGCGACCGCGGCAGTTTTCCAGACATCAGGGGACTTGAGGGGGGCGAGCAATTCGCCGCCGGTCGCAATCCAGCCGACGAGATTTGCGGAAGCCTCAGCGCCACCCTTCCACTCGATTGTCAGCGTCATGTTTGACGTTGGCGTTACGCTTTCAATTCGCGGCATGTCCATTTCTGTTTCCCTTCCTCAAGCGATTGGAAAGCGGGGATTGGTCCGGTTCCACTCGGCGGCGATGGCCGCCTTGTTCTTTGCTGCCCATTCGAGGGCGTTGTCTTGCGCCTTGCGTGCGAGCTTACCACGCAGGATTTCCAGTGTCGCGATTTCCACCAATGCATCCCCATCCGGGGTGATGATGTGGAAGTGCGGGGGCAAATGATCGTTCGCATAAACTCGAATGATGATGTTTCCGATTTGAACCAGTTTGCCCATGCGCCCCTCATTTCCATAAGAAAACATAGGGCAGTTTATGCACCATGTAAAGATATATGGTGCAATTTTACCTCAATATATCTGGAGAGGTTATGGATCGCGGGAGGTTCTTCGCGGCCGTAGCCATGCCCCATTGCCTCCTTCGGCAGTTCGAAGCGATGCATGGCGCTTGGGAACCAGTGGCCGAAATGCCTGAACATTTCAGCCTTGGCGGCGTCCGGATCCAGCGGCTTGGGTTTGGCGAGGGGAAGACCCGGCGTCTCATAGAGCGGGATGCCGTCGCGGGCGATGTCCACGAAAAAGGGCCGACCATGCGCGAGCTGGTTATTGAGGTCCGTGATGGAGTGAACGATGAAGTTGACCGGCGTTGTGAGATGTCCGGTGACCGTCAGTTCCCGCAGGAAGCGATCCGCAGCCCAGTACCAGAAACGTGGATCGGCAAAGGTTTCAGTCGTAACGACGACGAGCAGGTTATATTCGGAGCGATCATCGCCCTCGCCCTCTTCGACCCAGTCGCCGCGTGCATAAGAGCCAAAGAGAACCAGTTTGAGGATACGTCCACCCTTCTCCCTGTCCGACAGCTTGCTCTTTTGCACGTCCTCGAATTCATCGAAAAGGATTCGTGCAATCCGTTCCAGTTCACGGCGTCTGTTCTCGGGAAGATGGCCGAGGCGTTCAGCAAGCGTCACAGACACGGCAGCCTCCGGCGCAAGCGTGCCGCGAAGGGCTTTGCCGTCCTGTTTCCCCGAGCAGGCTTTTCATGATGCGCCGCGATTGGTTCCGGGAGCCCTTTACGGTCACTTCCGGGCATGAATCGACCCCGGCTGCAGGGCCTGCCCGATGCGTACCAGATCGGCCAGCGCTGAGCGCATCTGTGGCCAGGGGAATTCCTGAGACACGCCTTGCTCTCCGGTGACGAGGATGGCGTGAAGTTTCGCGACAGCGCCCGCAACCGACACGGCAGGTTCCTCCCACAGGGCATCAGCCAATTTCATCTCCATGCGATCGGATCGGATCTCGGCTTTCTCGGCCCGACTATATCCCAAAACGTCATCCAGATGATCCCAAGCTTCCTGCCGCTTCCGAAAGGCTACTATTGCTTGCGCCCTCACGGCCTGATGCCCGGCTGCATCGCCACATATTCGGTCTATGTCTTCCAGACTGAAAGCACGAACCGGCTCCTTTTTCCCGGGCAGTGTGATTTCCACCTGCGGAAATCCGACGGCGGCGACCATCCTGCTTTCAAGGCTCACCTGAATTTTCCAAAGCCGCTGCGTTTCATTGTGTGCGGCCA
>NZ_QMKK01000044.1 GCF_003287875.1 Martinezella tropici | reverse complement strand
CTAGAGCAGATCCTGTTCAATCCGGGTCATATCCAGCAGCCTTGAAGTAATTCGCGCATTCTGCAGGAGTGAAGCGGGGTAGCAGGGCGCCAACTGCGTCCCACAGGGCGTCGATCTTTCGCTCTGCCCGACCTCGCAACATGGCTTTCAGTTTGGAGAATGCGTTCTCGATGGGGTTAAAGTCAGGGCTATAGGGAGGGAGAAACATGAGTTTGGCACCGGCACGCTCAATGGCGTCGCGCACGCCGGATGTCTTGTGTGCCGGCAAGTTGTCCATGACGACGACATCACCGACCTGAAGGGTCGGAACCAGCACCTGCTCGACGTAGGCCAGGAAGACGTTACCGTTCATGGCGCCATCGTAGACAAACGGTGCGGTCATTCCCGTGAGGCGCAATGCTCCGGTAAAGGTCGTTGTTTTCCAATGGCCGTGCGGAACACCGGCTCGGCAACGCTCGCCTCGAAGTGCACGCCCGCGTAGACGGGCCATCTTCGTCGAGAGGCCGGTTTCATCTATAAATATCAGTCGTTCAGGATCGAGATCGAGCTGACCATCAAACCAAACGCGCCGACGCTTCAGGACATCCGACCGGTCTTGCTCCAGTGCATGTGCGGTTTTTTTAAACGTCCATCCGCGGCCTCGCAGCCAGGCACCAAGCGCACTCCGGCTGATCCTCACCTGTTGATCAACGGACAAACGCTCGACCATTTCATTGAGCGTGATGTCCCTACGGTCCTCGATCAGTTCGACAACGAACGCCTCGTGTGCATCGAGCGCCGACGGTCGTCTCCAACCTTGTGGCCGGGAGGTCGGCTCGCCCTCTTTTGCTCGTGCGATCCACCGGATCGCCGTCGAAATTCCAACTCCGAACCGGGCTGCGGCTTGTCGTGCTGACATGCCCGCCGCAGACGCTTTCAAAACCCGTAATCGAAGATCATCGCTCAGCGCTTGTGCCATCATCCACCTCTTTGCTGTGGATGTTGAATCAGCTTCGCCGCGCCGCGTCACTTCACAATCGATTCATCGATCGCAGGACCTGCTCTAAATCAGGAGGAAGTCTTTGACTTGCTATCGAAGAATATCGGCCTGTCTGGGGCTCCTCATCCTCTTCCTGAGCCCTGCTGCATTGGCCGGCGCGATGCCGGTAAAGCCCGTTGCGGCCACCGCATGGAACAAGGGGCGCGAGACGGGACTGCCGATCCCGCGTTATGTTTCGCTGAGAGCCCAAAAAGCGCGGATGCGCGTGGGTCCATCGACGATGTACGCGACCAGATGGATCTACGTGAAGCCCGGCCTACCCCTGGAGATCATCGACGAATATGGCCATTGGCGGCAGGTCCGCGACGACACCGGCGTGACTGGCTGGATGCATAGCGCCCTGCTCTCCGGCACTCGCACTGCACTGATCGCACCGTGGCTGACCAAGAATGCAATGCTGCGCGCAGATCCCAGTCCAGCCGCTCGGGCGGTCGCGGAGCTGCAGCCCCGTGTTCTGGTTTCGCTGCAGTCCTGCACGGGAAGATGGTGCCGCGTCTCCGTAAGGGAGCATTCGGCGAGAGGCTATGTCAGGCAGGACAAGCTCTGGGGCGCCTACCCTGGCGAAATGTTCCAGTAAGCCGTCTCGGCCTCACCGGCGGAAACAAAACGGCCGCCTCGACGAGACGGCCGTAATTTTGGATATCCGATATTTCCAGGCTCAGGCTGCCGAGCGGACGCTCGAAATCACGTCGATCAATCCGCCGACGATACGTTCGATCTGGCCGCGATCGTCGCCTTCCGCCATGACCCGGATCAGGGGCTCGGTACCGGAAGGGCGGATGACCAGACGGCCATTGCGGGCAAGTTCGCTTTCCGCATCGGCAATCGCCTGCCGCACCTGAATGTCCTCCAGCGGCTTGCCGCCGGCAATGCGGACATTGCGCAGCAGCTGCGGCACGGGCTCGAAACGCCGACAAACTTCGCTGACCGGCTTGCCGGTGCGTTTCACCGAGGCAAGGATCTGCAGCGCGGCCACCAGCCCATCGCCCGTCGTGCCATAGTCGGACAGCACGATATGGCCCGATTGCTCACCGCCGACATTGTAATTGTGCTGACGCATATGCTCGACGACATAGCGGTCGCCGACGGCAGTGCGGGCAAGCGACATGCCGCGCTCTTCGAGGAAACGCTCGAGGCCGAGATTGGACATGACGGTCGCCACGATGCCGTTGCCGCGCAGCGTCTGGCTCTCGGCCCAGCTCTCCGCGATGACAGCCATCAGCTGATCGCCATCGATGATCGTGCCGGTCTCGTCGACGATGATGACGCGGTCGGCATCGCCATCCAGCGCAATGCCGATATCGGCGCGCACTTCGTCCACCTTCTTCTGCAGGGCAACGGGGCTGGTGGAGCCGCAGTTCAGATTGATGTTCGTGCCATTCGGCTCGTTGCCGATGGTCACGACGTCGGCGCCGAGTTCCCATAGAGCAGCCGGGGCAACCTTGTAGGCAGCACCATTGGCGCAATCGATGGCGATGCGCAGGCCTTGCAACGTGACGTCACGCGGTAGCGTGCGCTTGGCATGCTCGATATAGCGGTCGTGCACGCCGTCGATGCGCTTGGCGCGGCCGATATTCTCAGCCTTGGCAAGATGCTCGGTCATGTCCTTGTCGAGCAGATCCTCGATCTTCATTTCAAGATCGTCGGACAGCTTGTAGCCGTCCGGCCCGAAAAGCTTGATGCCGTTGTCTTCGTAAGGGTTGTGCGAAGCGGAAATCATGACGCCGATGTCGGCACGCAGCGAACGCGTCAGCATGGCGACGGCAGGCGTCGGAATGGGGCCGAGAACGAAGGCATCGACGCCGGCCGCAGTGAAGCCTGCCACCATGGCGTTTTCCAGCATATAGCCGGAAAGACGCGTGTCCTTGCCGATGACGACCCGGTGACGATGACTACCACGATGGAAGATCGTGCCGGCGGCGATACCCACGCGCATGGCAAGATCCGGCGTCATCGGATAGATGTTGGATTGACCGCGAATTCCGTCAGTTCCGAAATAGCGACGTTTCATATGCACTCCTGTCGTTGCTGCATTTTCGCGAAACATGCAGCGGCATCGAAAGCACTACTCCGAATCCAGAGACGCTTCGAGCATCGATGCCTGTGGCTCATGCCACAGATTGTAAAACTCGGCACTTAAATTACCGAGACCGCCTATTACAACGCGTTACCATTAATAAGCACTAAAAAACCGCATCCGGTGGAGGCGGACAATATTCCAATTCACAACATAAACTACCCATATTACTTCCCCCGGCTACGACGATTGTGCATCGTCGGGCTACCCTTGCCGCGTCGTCAGCCGGCCAATAGCAACGGCCCGTCCGCCATGAGCGCGGATCGGCGGGCAAGCAAAGGTTCCGAACGAGCAGAACTCACAACGTCGCCGGCCATCCTCTGGAGCATGGCGCCGCGGCCTTATGTTCATAGGAATACTGGCAGGCGTGGTTGGCATTGGTTCCGCCGCCTTGAAACCGCAGGTCGCCAAGCAATCGTGGAGCTGAGAAGTCGCTGCCGCGTCCCTTCTCTCCCCTCGGGGAGAAGGAGTTTTCATCCGCCCCATATGCGATAGCCTTGAGGATCACGGTAGCTTTACGCATGGAGATATCCGATCTTCGATAAGGCAACTCCGGTAAAGAGCCCGGCCGAATGTCGTTTTACGAATTGCGGCCACTCTCAGCCCAATTCCGATGTTCGGGCCATCATCGGTGCCGACCCTCACTCAGCTTCCGTCCGTCACCTGCGGCCATCAAGAAAAAGGCCAGTTCCCTGGTCAAAGGAGAACTGGCCTCTTCGTCTACATGGTCAATCGGCTCCGTGCGTCAGCGCGGCTGGGGTTCGAAACCGCCTTCCGGCTCGTCGCCCTTGGCACCGAGCGAACCATCCTTCTTGGCACCGGTCTTCGGTACGGCCGAGCCACGGCTCGGCGGCGTGTCATCGCCAAGGTCGCGTGCCGGTTTTTCACCGCGGATGAGCGCCTTGATCTCCTCGCCGGTCAGCGTCTCGTATTCGAGGAGGCCTTCGGCCAGGGCCACGAACTCGTCATGCTTCGAAGTGAGGATATCCTTGGCTTCGCGATAGGCTTCATCGATCAGACGACGCACTTCGTTATCGATCTTCTGCGCCGTTGCTTCCGACACATTTTTCGACTGCGAAACGGAGTGACCGAGGAAGACTTCCTGTTGGTTCTCGCCATATGCGACCTGGCCGAGTTCATCGGAGAAGCCCCACTGGGTGACCATCGCACGGGCAAGCTTGGTTGCCTGCTCGATGTCGGAAGACGCACCCGAGGTGATGTTTTCCTTGCCAAAGGTCAGCTCTTCCGCGACGCGGCCGCCCATCATGATGCAGAGGCGCGAAACCATCCACTTATAGCTCATCGAGTAGCGATCGCCCTCAGGGAGCTGCATGACCATGCCCAAGGCACGGCCGCGCGGAATGATGGTTGCCTTATGCAGCGGATCGGCGACGGCGACGTTGAGTGCGGTAATGGCGTGACCGGCCTCGTGATAGGCGGTGAGCTTCTTTTCCGCCTCGGTCATCGCCGAAGAGCGGCGCTCCGCGCCCATCATGATCTTGTCCTTGGCGTCTTCGAATTCCTGCATGGTGACCAGGCGCTTGTTGCGGCGGGCAGCCATCAGGGCGGCTTCGTTGACGAGGTTCATAAGGTCCGCACCGGAGAAACCGGGCGTACCGCGGGCAAGCGTCTTCAAATCGACGTTCGGAGCCAGCGGCACGTTGCGTGCATGAACCTTGAGGATGCGCTCGCGGCCAACGATATCCGGGTTCGGCACGACGACCTGACGGTCGAAACGGCCCGGACGCAGCAGCGCGGGGTCGAGCACGTCAGGACGGTTGGTAGCGGCGATCAGGATGATGCCTTCATTGGCCTCGAAGCCGTCCATCTCGACCAGCAGCTGGTTGAGCGTCTGTTCGCGTTCATCGTTACCGCCGCCGAGACCGGCGCCGCGATGGCGGCCGACGGCGTCGATTTCGTCGATGAAGATAATGCAGGGTGCATTCTTCTTCGCCTGCTCGAACATGTCGCGGACACGGCTTGCGCCAACACCGACGAACATTTCGACGAAGTCTGAACCGGAAATGGTGAAGAACGGCACATTGGCTTCGCCGGCGATGGCGCGCGCCAGAAGCGTCTTACCGGTACCGGGAGGTCCGACAAGCAGAACGCCGCGCGGAATACGGCCGCCCAGACGCTGGAACTTCTGCGGATCACGCAGGAATTCGACGATTTCTTCAAGATCCTGCTTGGCTTCATCGACACCGGCGACGTCATCGAAGGTGACGCGGCCATGCGCCTCCGTCAGAAGCTTGGCCTTCGACTTGCCGAAGCCCATGGCTCCGCGCGAGCCGCCCTGCATCTGCCGCATGAAGAACAGCCAGACGCCGAGGATCAGGAGCATCGGCAGCAGCGTGCCGAGATAGCTCAGGAAGCTCGAGGAACCATCCGATTCCGGGCGGGCGGCAACAGTAACGTTCTTGGACTGCAGGCGTTCAAGCAGGCTGTCATCGATGACCGGAGCGTAGGTCTGGAAGGCCGTACTGTTTTCGGAATAGCTACCGATGATACGGTTGCCCGTTACGGTCACGTCACGGACGCGGCCGGAATCAACTTCCCGAAGGAACTGCGAATACGGAATTTCCCTGGAGCCTGTTTGTGCCGGCGCGTTCTGAAACATGCTGAACAGAGCAATCAACAGCAAGGCTATGATTGCCCACAGAGCGAAATTACGAAAATTAGGGTTCATCGAACTCCCCAGCACTGAAACTTCCGCCGCTTGAGCGGCGGCATTACTTGACCTCTAACATAGGGTTGCGCCAAGCCCTTGCCAAGGCAAACCGCGCCGCCACATGTTTTTTCCGTCTATAGGACCGAAACCGGCGGCCGCATATAGGCCTCACGTCCAAAAGCGATTGAAAGCCGATCCGCGAATGTGAGGTCGAATCGTGTCAAAAAGCGGTCGAAAGGCGCGAGATAGGGCACGACCGCAACCGACGCCGCCTTTGTCCCCACGTCCGTCGTCATCACCGGCAGCGCTGCCCCGGCGCGCCGCGCGGCTCCTTTCGGCAGATTCGACGGGAAAATCGCCGCATTCTCCGTTCCGGCGGGGCGCACGACGAGGGGCACACGGCCCGAATTGCTTATTTCGAAGCGGCCGTCCCAATTGCCCTTTTTGCCTGGTGCGAGCGACAGTGGGGCGATATTGCGGCTTTCCCGCATGAGGTAGAGCCCATCGCGGCGCAGGTCGAAGACCACGCCACCGGCCGTACGCCGGCCGGGATCCGCGCCGTTCACAAATTCGAGAACACGCTGCATTTGCGCGCGCCCCGGCGCATAAGTCCTGCCACCGAAGACGGCGGCAAGGTAAGACAAGGCATAGGCGACAACCGCTTTATCGGTCGAAAGGCCGGATCGATCGATGACGCAAAGCGCATTCGCATGGATAGTGACGTGGTCGTCCAGCCATGCGGCCGCCTTCCCGGATAGCGCGGCGCGACCGGCGCCGCCATCGCCCGAAAGCGATCCCGACGCATCCGCTTCAAGTTCCATGCGCGTACGCACGCGCTCATATCTCATATCTGCGTTGCTGGGGTCATCGAGCCAGGATATGCCGCGCATCTTGAGCCAAGGTCTGATATCCATCCGCCGGCAGGCCAGAAACGGCCTGACAATCCAGATGCGCCGGTCAAATAGCATCGCGTCGGCGATGCCGGTGCCAAGGCCGTCTACCTCCGCCAGCCGGCGCTTGCCGCGCATGACCATGGTCTCACGCTGATCATCCATGGTGTGCGCGGTGACGATGAGATTGCCCGAAATCTCCTCGGCAAGATCGGCGAGCAATTCATAGCGAGCCTCGCGCGCCGCGGCCATGAGGCCGGTTGCCGGCTTCTCGCCCTCCCAGCGACGGGTAAAATGGGGAATGCCGCGCAAAGCGCAGAGTGCTGCGACCTCTCGCGCCTCGTCTGCCGCGGCAGCGCGCAGCCCATGGTCGATGGTCGCGGCGCTAAGGGTGATATCTCTGCGGGAATGGGATTTCAGCTGCTCGTCAAGGGCAATCAAGAGCCCGATGGAATCGCTGCCGCCGGAAACGGCAACCAGAATATGAGCAGGTGTCGATAGGGATTGCAGGAATACAGTCGCGGCGGCTTCTGGCATGAGGGCTGTGGCACCGCCGGTCACAGCGTCAATGGACATGGCGCTCAGCAGGCAAGCCGCTTCTCTTCGCTGGCGACCTTGCCGGTCACGGCTTTCGAGGCCTTCGGGTAGCGCTTGGTCACTTCGCGAAGCGTGGCGCAGGCCGTATCCTTGTTGTCAAGCGCGGCGAGCGACATCCCGAGCTTCAGGAGCATTTCAGGTGCCTTCTCCGAGCCGCTATATTTCTGATGCGCATTGAGGAAGGTCTTGGCGGCGTCGTTGTACTTGCCCTGCGAGTATAGCGCCTCTCCGAGCCAGAAATTCGCATCCGCGGCCCGCGTGCTGCTCGGATAGCTGTCGAGATACTGGCGGAACTCCTGTTCGGCGACACTATAGTCACCCGACAGGACATGGCCATAAGCGGCCTTGTACTGATCGTTTTCATTGCCAAGCGAGGCGGTCTGTGTCCCGGAGCCGGCGCTCGGCGGCGCGCCCGAGCCATTGTTGGCCCCCGAAATAGAGGAGCCGACCTGCTTGCCGCCCTGGTCGAACTGGATCGAACCAAGCTGGCTCGGCGGCTTGCCCGAGCCGCTTCCCTGTTGGGAAGCGACGTCATTGTTCTGCGAATCGCCGATGACGCCGGCAATATCATCCTGCCGCTGGCCGCCGGAGCCCGATGCCGGAACATCGGCTTCGCTCTTCTTCATTGTGCTGCCTGCAGCCGGCGCGCCACCGCGCTTTTCCAGCTGCTGGAAACGAAATTCATTGTCTTCCTGCGTCTTGCGGATCTGTTCCTGCATCTGCAGCAGCTGATAGCTCATTTCCTCGACACGGCCGTTCAGCTGGCGCATCTGATCTTCCAGCTGCTGCAGTCGGATCTCGGCATCGCTGCTTTGAACATTGACGACCGGTGCCTGGCCGTATTGCGCTTGTCTCTGATACACGTTGCTGGAAGCCGACTGCGTGGAGGCATCACGGCCTCCGAGGTGGATTCCGAACAGCGACAAGGCAGAAGCATCACGCTCACTACCTGCGAAGGCAGCGAGACAAAGCATGCTCGCCACGACAAGTTTTCTCATATGGATCGTCCTGTCTCATTGATTCTTCGGGCCAAGGGCTCGAACAGGAGATTTTTACAATTGCTCTCAAAAAGCAACGGAGTTCGGCCAAAGTGTGGTCAAAAAAGTAAAGGCGGCTGGGAGGCCGCCTTTATACATTCTCGACTGGCTTTTGACCTATCAGGAACCGGCGCCGTTGAGCACGGTGACGGCGCGGCGGTTCTGCGACCAGCAGGAAATATCGTCGCAGGTAGCGACCGGACGTTCCTTGCCGTAAGAGATCGTCTTCATGCGCTTGGCCGGGACACCGCGCGAAGCGAGATAATCACGGGTGGCAGCGGCGCGGCGAGCGCCGAGGGCCAGGTTGTATTCACGCGTGCCGCGCTCGTCGGCATGGCCTTCGACGGTGATCGCATAGTTCGGATAGCGGGCGAGCCACTGAGCCTGACGGTCGAGCGTCTGAGCGGCGTCGGAGCGGATCGAGGTGCTGTCGGTATCGAAGAAGATGCGATCGCCGACATTGACCGTGAAGTCTTGCGGCGAACCCGGAGTAGCATTGCCGGCACCGTTCAGGCCGAGACCGTTGGCATCGTTCGGCAGACCCTTTTTGGAAGCGCAGCCAGCCAGAGAAAGGCCGACGAAAAGCGCGATCATGATCGGGTTGCGGGCGAGGTTTTGCATGTGGCCAACGGCCGGGGTTGCGATGCGGCTCATAGCCGGTCTCTCCTTAAGTCTCTATCAGGGTTGCCAGACTGTAACCGGGTTCGGTTAATCCGATTCCAACAAATATGGTTAATGATGTCCTAAAATCGTCCCGAAAAGGTCCACTCACAGGACTTTGCGGCGATAACGTGGCAGGTCCTTCACTACTCGAGAAGCGGCGACCATGCCGGGTCGGAAGCAAAGCCGGGAGTCGGGATCTTCTGTTCGTTATAGCCGGTCAGGTCGATCGAATAGAGCTGCGGGCCGCCTGAACCGGCCGGCTGGCGGAAGAACATGATGACGCGGCCGTTCGGTGCCCAGGTCGGACCTTCGTTGTGGAAGCCCGTGGT
Source organism: Martinezella tropici (assembly GCF_003287875.1). Taxonomy (GTDB): domain Bacteria; phylum Pseudomonadota; class Alphaproteobacteria; order Rhizobiales; family Rhizobiaceae; genus Rhizobium; species Rhizobium tropici_C. The sequence goes on along the minus strand of NZ_QMKK01000044.1, from coordinate 277,624 downwards.
CAGCAGTCGCTCGCCCGAACCGTCGGTCTTCATGACGCCGATGGAGAAGCTTCCGCCGGACTGCTTGGTGAAGGCGATGAGATCGCCGCGCGGCGACCAGACCGGCGTGGAGTACGAACCGTCACCGAAGGAAATGCGGCGCTGGTTGGAACCGTCCGCACCCATCACATAGATCTGCGGCTTTCCGCCGCGGTCGCTTTCGAAGGCGATCTGCGAGCCGTCGGGCGAATAGGACGGCGAAGTGTCGATGGCGGCCGTCGAGGTCAGGCGTGTCGTCGTGCGCGAGCGCAGGTCCATCGTGTAGATATTGGCATTGCCTTCCTGCTGCAGGCTCATGATCACGCGCTGGCCATCCGGCGAGAAGCGCGGCGAGAAGGTCATGCCGGGGAAGTTGCCGACCAGTTCGCGCTGGCCTGTCTGCAGCTGCAGCAGATAGACGCGCGGCTGCTGATTGGCGAAGGACATATAGGTCACCTCCTGCCGGTTCGGCGAGAAGCGCGGCGTCAGCACGAGATCGCTGCCGTCGGTCAGCATGCGGACGTTGGCGCCGTCCTGGTCCATGATGCCCAGCTGCGTCTTGCGGGCCGTCTTCGGGCCGCTTTCGGCAACGAAAACGACACGCGTGTCGAAGTAACCCTTCTCGCCGGTGATCTTCTGGTAGATCGCATCGGCAATGATGTGCGCGACACGGCGCCAGTTGTCCGGCTGGGCGAAGAACTGCTGACCGATCATCTGGCTGTTGCCGAACGTGTCCCACAGGCGGAACTCTGCACGAAGGCGGCCGCCTTCCTGCGTCACGCGGCCGGTGACCAGCGCCTGCGCATTAATCGATGTCCAGTCCTGGAAGCGCGGGGTCGAATCCGGATTGGTGATCTTCTCGATGAAGGCCTGCTTGTTGATCGGCGCGAACAATCCGGAGCGCTGCAGATCGGCTGCGATCACACCCGAGATCTGCGGGCCAAGGCTATCATTCGACAGAAGGTCGGTGATAGCGATCGGCATCGGCTGGACGTTGCCCTTGTTGATGTTGAGCTCGACCACGGCATAGGCCGGAGTGGCAAGGACTGCGGTCAGGCCTGCCAGCACCAGCAGGAGACGAACGAGGGATTTTCTGATCATATGTGCCAAGCCTTTCAGCATTAAAGCGCCATGTGGCCGGGATCGAAGTCCTGTAGGACGTCGACCCGGCTAGTTTCATTATCGAATTGAGCTTGCGGCAGGTTCTTGAAGGATGCCGCCCGAAGGACGGTACGCATCGCATTTGCCACCACGATTTTTTGAGTCTTCCCTGGACCGCCCCGCGGGACGACATCGGATTCTCCCGCGATCCGTCCATTGCTATCAAGCTTCAGGTAGGTCCGAATATGAACGTCCTTCGGGCCGGGAATATCCGGAGTGCCGATGCATGGACAGTGATTCGTCAAAAGCCGCACTTTCCGCATCACATTCCCAGGTCCGCTGCGCTGAAATTGACGACGACTTCCTGCCAGTCCTCATATTTGTCCGCCGGAAGAATCGTCATGAACTCCGATTGCGCGCGAAGGACCGCTCGTATAGCGGCGGACTGCATGGCACTTTGTGTCGAAGCCGGTCCACCGTTCGTCGTCGCTTCCGGCTCACCGACGATCTGCCCGGATTTGTCGAGCTTGAAGTGCACCTTGATTCGCACGTCGCCACCGCCTTCAAGACCAGGTGGGAGGTTCCAGTATTTCTGGATCAGATCACGCAAACCGTCCTGTTGGCTCTGGCTGAGCTTTCCGGCGCCAAGCGACTTCTTGCCGCCAAGCGAAGCGACCTGGGTATCGGCGCCTGCGGAAGCCTGCTGCGACGAGCGTTTCGCGCCACCCTTCGACGAAGTGTTGTTTAGAAGGTCGTTGATCTGATCGGCGAGACCATCGTCAAGGCCCTTGCTGGAGGCCTTCGGGGCCTGACGCTTCTTGTCAGCGTCCTTCTTGCCGTCGTCAGCCGATGTGGTCTTGCTGGTGCTCTGCGTCGTCGTCTTGTCGGTCGGCTTGGCCTCGGCCACCTTCACGTCCGGCTTCGGCGTCGGCTTGACTTCCGGCTTCTGCTCGGCAGCCTTCGGCGGCGTCGGCTGCGGCTTGATATCCGGCACAGGAACATTGTTCGGCAGCTGGATTTCAGCCTGCTCGGTCGGCTGCGGCGTCGGCGGGGTCGGCGTTGCATCGGCCTTCGGCGTCGGCGGCGTGGGGTCCGTCTTCGGTGTCGGAGTGGGCGTTACGTCTGGTTTCTGCTGCGGAATGGCGGCCACTTCCTTCGGGGCGGCTTCCGTTTCCTTCTGCTCGATCGTCTTGACGTCGTTCGGCCTCGGATCGTCCTGCGGTACTGGCGCATCCACCTTCTTCGGCGCCAGGGCCGCCGTGTCGCTCTCCGGCCTTTGCGTCGGCACGACAGGGTTCTTGATGTCGACTTTGTTCTCGCCGGTATTCTGGGCGTTGGCGACCTGATCCTGCTTGGTCGTCGGCTTGCGCGCGGCGTGATCCGTCACCGGCGCCTTCTTCTCGCCCTGCTGCAGTTGATCCGCCGTCACGATATCGACATCCATTGCCGTGCTTTCCGGCGTCTCCAGCGGCGCCGGCGCACTCAGCGACACCATGGCGCCGATCAGCACCAGGACGTGAATGACAGCAGAAGTGGCGAGACTGCGCTTCATGTCGGTTCGTCAGTGGTCCGTTATCTGCTGCGTAACCAGGCCGATATTCTTGTAACCGGCTTCCTGGATACGCGACATGACGTCGGCGATCACGCCGTAAGGCGCCTTGCCGTCGCCACGCACGAAAATGCGCTCGTTGTAGCCCGTGGTCGCGATCGCCTGCAGCTTGGCGGCGATTTCAGCGACATCGATCTGCGTTTCCTGCAGGAACACCTGGCCATCAGCCTTGATCGAGATGGTGATCGGCTGGGTCTGGGCGTTCAGTGCGCCTGCCTGGGTCTGCGGCAGGTCGATCGGCACGCCCGATGTCATCATCGGCGCCGCCACCATGAAGATGATCAGCAGCACGAGCATGACGTCGACCAGCGGCGTCACGTTGATATCGGCGATCGGGCCGCCCCGGCCTCCGCCGCGACGACCACCCCGGCGGCCTCCGCCGCCACCCTTGCCTCCAACAGACATTGCCATGTGAAATACTCCGGTTCTGTCCGCTACTTACTGCGCTGCCTGACGCGGCTGCAGCTTCTCATCGATCTGGCGCGAAAGGATGGCGGAGAATTCGTCCGCGAAACCTTCCATGCGGCCCGAGAGCTTGCCGGCATCGCCAGAAAACTTGTTGTAAGCGATAACGGCGGGGATAGCGGCGACCAGGCCGATGGCGGTTGCCAGCAGCGCTTCGGCGATACCAGGCGCAACAACCGCAAGGTTGGTCGACTTCGAACCGGCGATCGCCTGAAACGAGGTCATGATACCGACAACCGTACCGAAAAGACCGATGAACGGACCGGCAGAACCGATGGTCGCGAGCGATCCGAGGCGCGCCGTCAAATGTTCCGATTCACGCGCCAGCGTCACGTCCATGGCGCGGTCGATACGCATCTGCAGGCCGATCGGCGAGCGGGCGCCGCGCTCGAAGGACTTCTTCCATTCGCGCATGGCAGCGACGAAGATGGCGCTGAGGCCCGTATTGTTGCGCTCCGAAAGCGTGCGGTACAGTTCTTCGAGCGACTGGCCAGACCAGAAGACCTGCTCGAAATGATCGAACTGCCGGCGCGCTCGCGCATAGCTCAGATATTTGTCGATGACGATCGCCCAGGTCCATACGGACGCTGCCAGCAGGCCGATCATCACGAGCTTGACTACCAGGCCCGCCTGCATGAAGAGCGACCAGAGGGTGATGTCCGGTGTGGTGGCCGCCGCCAATGCTACTTGTTCCATTGATCCAAAATCCCCGAATCCAAACGCCCGGCGCTAGACCGGGCGGCTAAAAGTGATCTCACAAGAATTGTTTGGCAGCCGCCGCTGAACGCCCTGGTCAAGCCTTCCAAGCTTACAACTGCCTTCTTGCCGTCAAATTTGGTCAAAGGAAGGCGTGCACCGCACAACCTCCGACATAACCAGTAAGACACTATTATGGTTAAAAGAATGTTAGCGTCGAAACATGAAGGATTTAACGGCAGCGAAGGTTATTCTAGCTCCAGGGAGCTCCAGGGAAGAACTGACCGGACGAAACCGGCGGCAAACGCAGACAAAGCTTGCGCGGCGAATTCCTTCACATAAAACTCAAGTTATTGCAAGCAGCCTGTTTTCAACATGCGGTCTTTGCTCCCGCCGCGCGGCGAACGTGAAGACGCCAAATCCTTTGCTAGCCGGCATTCTCCGATGCCGCCAGCATCTGCGCCGCAAGCTTTTCCGGCAGACGGCGCGGGCGTCCTTTCGCGTTGATCACAGCGATGATGACCTTGGCGGCGATCAGCAATGTATCGCCGCGCCGTATCTCCTGGGACAGCACCATCTTGGCGCCGCCGGCCTTTTCCGTGACCGTTCGGATCGTCAGCACGTCATCCATGCGCGCCGGTCCCTTGAAATCGATCTCCATGCGATGGACGACGAAAACCAGCCCCTCTTCATCGGCATTCAGGAGTTCACGCTGTTCCACGCCGAGACAACGCAGATAGTCCGTGCGTCCGCGCTCGAGGAAATGCAGGTAGCGCGCGTGATAGACGAGGCCGGAAAAATCCGTATCCTCATAGTAGACTCGCTGCACCAGCCGGTGGCTTCCGGCTTCCAGTTCCCCAGCAATCAGAAAGGGGCTGTTCATCGTTGCCGCATCTCCTTGAATGTCCGGCATCTCTTTGGCCGAAGTTCTGCCATCAAGCAAGCTTTGAACAATTGTCATAAACTCCGACTATCCGGAATGGTGCCGGCTAGCGGATCGGCGCAGAAGGAAAAATCTCATGAAAATAGCGGTTATGGGCGGTGACGGATTCATCGGTTGGCCAACCTCGCTTCACCTCTCCGACGCCGGTCATGAGATCCACATCCTCGACAATCTTTCCCGCCGATGGATCGATACCGAACTCGGCGTCCAGTCGCTGACGCCGATGGATTCGATTCAGGAACGCACCCGTATATGGCACGCCGAAACCGGCCGCCGCATCCATTTCCACCTGATTGATCTGGCCAAGGACTATGAGCTCCTGAAGAAGTGGCTGGCCGAGCATCGCCCCGATGCCATCGTGCATTTCGCCGAGCAGCGCGCCGCGCCCTATTCGATGAAGAGCGACCGCCACAAGAACTACACGGTCAACAACAACGTCAATGCCACGCATAATCTCCTGAACGCGCTCGTCGAACTCAATCTCGACGCGCATCTCGTGCATCTCGGCACGATGGGCGTCTATGGCTATTCCACGGTGGGTGCCGCTATTCCGGAGGGCTATCTGCCCGTCGGCATCGACACGGCCGACGGTCGTACCGTCAGCCAGGAGATTCTCTATCCGGCCAATCCCGGCTCGATCTACCATATGACGAAGTGCCTCGATCAGCTGCTTTTCCAATTCTATGCCAAGAATGACGGGCTGAGGATCACCGACCTGCATCAGGGCATCGTCTGGGGTACCCACACCGAACAGACGCGCCGGCATGAGCAGTTGATCAACCGTTTCGATTACGACGGCGATTATGGCACGGTGCTCAATCGCTTCCTCATCCAGGCGGCCATCGGCTATCCCCTGACCGTACACGGCACCGGCGGCCAGACCCGCGCCTTCATCCATATTCAGGATTCGGTGCGCTGCATCGAACTCGCGCTAAAGAATCCGCCGGCTCGCGGCGCCCGCGTCGAGATCTACAACCAGATGACGGAAACGCATCGCGTGCGCGATCTCGCCGAGATGATCGCCAAGATGAGCGGCGCGGAAGTCGTCCGTCTGCCCAATCCGCGCAAGGAAGCGCCCGAAAACGACCTGATCGTCAAGAACGAAAAATTCCTCGATCTCGGGCTGGCGCCGATCACGCTTGAAGCCGGCCTTCTCAGCGAAATCGTCGACGTCGCCAGGAAATATGCCTATCGCGTCGATCGCTCGCGCGTCCCGGCCATCTCCGCCTGGACCAAGGATCTCGCCGCGACGGTCAACCATGATCCCGAGGGCAAGAGGCTGAAGTCCGTATCATGATGCTTGGAAGCGAAATGCTGCAAGGCTTGCGGCCTCACAGCCGCCCTCGTGCCGGGCAGGCATTCGTGACGCTCGTCACGAATGCCGATTATGCCATGGGTGCGCTGGCGCTTGCCCGCTCGATCGTGCGCAGCCGCACGAAAGCCGACATCGTCGTGTTGCATACCGAAGGGATCGGCGAAAACGACCTCGCCCCATTGGCAGCACTCGACTGCCGGCTGGTGGAAGTCGAGCATCTTCCCTTGTCGGATGCCTTCAACGAGCGGCATGCCCGCGGCAATCTTCACGCCGCCGCCCCATTCACCAAGGGCCGCAAGCCCTCCTTCCACACGCCGCTCGACAATTTCTGCAAGCTGCGACTCTGGCAACTGATCGAATACGGCACCTGCGTCTTCATCGATGCGGACGCGCTCGTATTGAGAAACGTCGATAGGCTCTTCGACTATCCTGAATTTTCGGCCGCCCCGAACGTCTATGAAAGCCTTGCCGATTTCCACCGGTTGAATTCGGGCGTCTTCGTCGCCAAGCCGTCGCTTGCGACCTTCCGGCATATGCTGGAGAGCCTCGACCGTCCCGACGTCTTCTGGCGGCGCACGGACCAGACCTTTCTCGAGACCTTCTTCCCGGATTGGCACGGCCTGCCGATCTTTATGAACATGCTGCAATATGTCTGGTTCAGCATGCCCGAGCTCTGGGATTGGAACAGTGTTTCGATCCTGCACTACCAGTATGAAAAACCTTGGGAGGAAAACCACCCCAAGGCGGAACAGCTGAGACCACTGATCGAGCTATGGCATAGCTTCCATGCCGGCGGAAACATGCCCGATATCGCCACGCTCGCAAATCCGCGGGCGGCGGCATGAAGATCCTGATCTCGGGCGGAACAGGCCTCGTCGGCCGATACATCGCCGAAGAGCTGTTATCAGCCGGATACAAGGTTGCGATCGGCGGACGCAATCCGCTTCCATCGGGCCTCTTTTCGCAGCCCGTCTCTTTCGTCCCCTTAAGCCTTGACCCGATGGAGAATCAGAGCGGCGCTTTCGACGATGCCTATTTCTTCGTGCACGCCGCCTTCAGCCATGTCGCCGGCAAATATCGCGGCGGCGAAGGGGACGATCCGGAAGGCTTTCGCCGGCTCAATCTCGACGGCTCGGTCAGGCTTTTCGAGACGGCGCGGAAGGCCGGCATTCGTCGCTGCATCTTTCTCTCCTCCCGTGCTGTCTATGGAGACAGGATTTCCGGAGAGGAGCTGACCGAGGCGATCAAGCTGATGCCAAACACGCTCTACGGTGAGGTGAAGCGCGACGCCGAACACGCACTTTTTTCTCTGTCCACGCCTGGCTTTGCGACCACGAGCCTGAGAGCGACAGGCGTCTATGGCGACCTGCGACCGAACAAATGGGGCGCGTTGTTCGACGACTATCTGAGCGGCAGGCCGGTTCCCCCGCGCTCTGGAACCGAGGTTCATGGCCGCGATCTAGGCCGCGCTATCCGTCTTTTGCTGGAGACGGAAGCTGCCCGCATTGACGGCCAAGCCTTCAATCTCTCCGATATACTCACCGACACGCGCGAAATCCTGGGGTATCTTCAAAGCGCAACCGGCTGTCCGCACGCGCTGCCAGCGCCTACGGCATACGAAACCAATGCCATGAATACGTCGAAGATCCGCGCGCTCGGATGGAAGGGCGGCGGAAAGGCGTTGCTACAGCGGACGATCGAAACGCTGGCGAAGACGATATCGCCACAAGTCGATCTCAGCGCATCAGCTTCGTTTCGTCCCAACCAAGCGCTGCCAATTCCTCGCCCCTGAAGCGCGCATCGTCGGAAACGATGAACTCATCGAGCTGCGGCGGCGCGACGCTGGCTCCGGCCAGCATGGCATGGGCCTGCCCGCGATGATGCGTCTGATGCTGGAACAGATGGTTCAGCACATCGTCCGCCCTCTCCCGCTGGATGCGGCCGTCGCGTTGAATATCGATGATCCGCATCGCGATCTCCGGCGTCAGCGCCTCGCAGAGAGCAACCAGCCGGCGATCGACGTCGGCCTGCTCCTGGCTCAACTCGTCCAGCCGGTCATACGGCTCCTCGATATCAAAAGCTTTGAGGCCCAGAGTGCCGCCTTCCAGCGCATCGACGTAGAACCAGTCGACCGTCAGGATATGATTGAGGGTTGCCTTGATCGACGGAAAGAAGCTGACGCGCTTGGCCTCGAATTCGCCGGGCTGGAGGGCCGCACAGGCACGATGCAGCCGGACATTCGCCAATGCATTGTTATAGGCAAGCTTGCGAAAGCTGCGAACCGGATCGAAAGCGGACATAAGCCTCCTCCTCAAGCCTTGTCGAGATCACCATCCCGCCAGACGAGATGGCGAGACGTCAGCGGCAAGGCCTCGATTTCTTCGGCGATGAAATAGGGCGGGATGTCGAGTGCAATCAGCGCATCGCGCGTCGCCCGCACCCATTTGAACTCCAGATCGTTGTCGCCATCCTGAATGCGATGCACGATTTCCTTCGAATCGAAGGGAAAGTCGGCAGGAATCTCCATCAGATAATAGAGGCCGAGCTCATGCCAATCCATCTCTTCGTAATGGAAGAAATTCTCGACCGACCAGAGCAGACGCCCGACCGTAACGTTAACGCCGATCTCCTCCATCATCTCCCGCCGCAACGTCTCTTGCGAGGTCTCGCCGATCTCCGCGCGGCCGCCGGGAAAAGTCCAGAAATGCTCGTGCACGGCGCGATGCACCAGGACATGGCCGTCCCGAAATCCAAGGCCCGCAACGCGCATCTGGAAGCGCTGGGGACCAGCATTCAATCTGATGAGTTTGCGTTTCGACATGATCCCCTATCCCACGTCGATCACGACGATTTCAGGCGGAACGCCGAAGCGGACCGGCGCGATGGAACAGCCGAGGCCGCCGGATACGATGATATGGCGCGCCTCCTCGACGATGTGGCCATAGACATACCGGTCGCCATAGCGCGAAGGCGAATAGGGCGACCAGCCGAAAATCCTCACCTGCCCGCCATGCGTATGCCCCGACAAAGTGAGCGAGACACGCTGGGGAACGGCGGGAAAGATATCGGGCTCATGGGCGAGAAGGATCACAGGCGCATCATCGCCGACCTGCGCCAGCGTGCCGCCGAGATCGTCCAGCCCCTTGGTGAAGGGACGCTTCCAGCGCATGCTCCGGCGCAGCGCGAGCTGATCCTCGACGCCGGCAAGCCAGAAGCCTTGTCCGTTCTTCTCCAGGCGTGCCGCGCGGTTGGAATAGACTTCGATGCCAACAGCTTCCAATGCCCGATGGCTGAATGTCGGCCCATGGCCGGTTCTTTGCGCGCTCGAATCATGCCACCAATCATGATTGCCGAGGATGGCATGAACCCCGAGCGGCGCCTGCAGCTTTGCCAGTTCCGCCGCCCAGATACGATGATCGACGCGTGAGGTAATAAGGTCCGTTCCCGACGTATAATCGCCGAGCAGCAAAATAATGTCGCCGCCGAGCTGGTTTGCGCGGTCACAGATCGAAGCGATGCGCTCGGCATTCATCCATGGCTCGCAGGCATGAAAATCGGCAAGCGCCACGATCCTGAGCTTCAGCCCAGGCGCCCATCCCGGCGGGACCAAGGCGTAGCGGGTGACATTGAGACGAACGACCGGCTCATAGCCGAAGGCATATCCCCCGAGTGCCATCAATCCGAACATGCTGCCGCCGAAAAGCTTCAGGAAGGCACGACGGCCGAGCATTCAATCTTCCTCCCGGAACAACCCGAACTGCGCGGCCTCCAGATCCTTGGGTGGCTGCAGGCCGAGATGTTTCCAGGCAATCGCGGTCAAAACACGGCCGCGCGGCGTGCGTTGGATAAAGCCCTGCTGGATCATGTAGGGCTCGATAATATCCTCGATCGCATCCCGCGGCTCGGAAAGCCCGGCGGCTATGGTCTCGATACCGACCGGCCCGCCGCCAAAATTGACCGCGATCATATTGAGGTAGCGCTTGTCGAGCTGGTCGAAGCCGACATTGTCAACGAGAAGCCGTGTCAGCGCCTCGTCGGCAATCTCGCGCGTCACCGCTTCGACCTTGGCGACCTCGGCGAAATCGCGCACGCGGCGCAGCAAGCGGCCGGCGATGCGCGGCGTGCCGCGGGCGCGTCTTGCAATCTCGCGCGCACCCTCGTCGGTCATACCGAGGCCCATCAGCCTCGCACCGCGCCGAACGATCAGCTCCAGCTCTTCGACCGTATAGAAACTCAGACGTACCGGAATGCCGAAACGGTCGCGCAGCGGCGTCGTCAGCAAGCCGAGGCGGGTGGTGGCAGCAACCAGCGTGAACTTGGCGAGATCGATTTTCACCGAACGCGCCGCCGGGCCTTCGCCGATAATGAGATCGAGCTGGAAATCTTCCATCGCAGGATAGAGGATTTCTTCGACGGCCGGATTGAGCCGATGGATCTCGTCGATGAAGAGTACGTCGCGCTCTTCGAGATTGGTGAGCAGCGCCGCCAGATCGCCCGCCTTGGCGATGACCGGACCGGACGTCGAGCGAAAGTTGACGCCGAGTTCCTTGGCCATGATCTGCGCCAAGGTCGTCTTGCCGAGGCCGGGTGGGCCGACGAACAGCACATGATCCAGCGCCTCGCCCCGCCCCTTGGCCGCCTCGATGAAGACCTTCAGATTGGCGCGCGCTTCCGCCTGGCCGGTAAACTCGTCCAGCGATTGCGGCCTGAGCGTCGCATCGATGTCTTCGCCCCGCTTTTCCGGCGATATCAGACGTGCGGCTTCACTCATGTCAGAGGTTCCATTTCCGGTATGCGTTTTGCGGCTCCCGCGCCGAAGGCAGCATTTATTCTGCCGCACTCAAAAATAGTCTTTGACGACGGAGCACCCCATGTCGATCTCTCGACTTTGCGACAATAGTAAGGATTGCGGAAGGTGCAAAGCCTCACCGCGACAGTTCCTTCAAGCCGAGGCGGATCAGCTTGGCGCTGTCGGCACCCTCGCCAGCTGCCTTCATTGCCGCGGCGATGGCGTTGGCGGCCTGATCGCGGGAATAGCCGAGATTGGTCAGCGCCGAGACGGCGTCGGCAACGGGCGCTGCGGCAACACCTTCCCCAAGCTCCTGCTTGAGCCCGATATTGGCGGCATCGCCGGCAAAGGCGGGTGCCTTGTTCTTCAGTTCCGTCACGATACGCATGGCGACCTTCGGGCCGACACCGGGCGCCCGCGAAACGGCAGCACGATCCTGCAAGGCGATCGCATTGGCAAGCTCGGCCGGCGTCAGGGTCGACAGCAAAGCCAGCGCCACCTTCGCGCCCACGCCTTGAACCGTCTGCACGATGTTGAACCATTCGCGCTCCAGCGCCGTCATGAAGCCGAAAAGGCGGATCTGGTCTTCACGGACATAGGTCTCGATGAAGAGAATGCAGGCCTCGCCGACCGAACCGAGTTTCGACAGCGTCCGGGCCGAGCAATAGGCGACGTAGCAAACGCCGTGCACGTCCACGAGCACATAGTCTTCGCCGATCTCTTCGATTGTGCCTTTCAGCTTGCCGATCATGGATAATGTCCGTCAGGGATGGGTTTCGGGGGTGATGAGGTCGAGCGAGGGAAAGTAGGAGCGGTAACCCTTCGGATCTCGCGTCAATATGGAATAGCCGCGCACTGCAGCGTGTGCTCCGATCAGAAAGTCTGGAAGAATGCGGTCTCTTCCACCGCCAGCCTGCCGATAAACCCTAAAAGCCGCTGCTGCGGCAAATGCTGCTGGCCAGGGAAGGCTTTCACGGCGAAATTCGCTTTGCGGCAGCAGCTCGTCCACTTGATCCATGCTGCTATAACGCACAGAGAATTCCGCGTAGATAATGGGGTTGATAACCACCGGTCCTCGCTTGAAAGCTGAAAGAACCTGCCCACTGGACCAGCCGTGCCAGGCTGAACCAGATATCGCCAGATCAACCAACACATTCGTGTCGACGATGGTGACCATGCCTACCGGTCACGCGTCATCGACATCAGCGCTTCGGCGTCGATATCCTGATCACCGGTGCCTTCCAGGCGCTTGAGGGTAGCCATGAACCGATCGAGCCGCTGCCGATCCTCAATCTCCCGCTTGCCGTTCTTGGGCGAAACAACCAGCTTTCCATCCTCGATGGAGAATATGACCTCGCTGTTGAGCTCTATGCCAGCCAACTGACGCAAGTCGCGGGGGATAGTCACCTGTCCCTTGGATGTCACACGCATTCTTACTCTCCAATTACAAAGTAAGAATTATCATTACCATGGGAACAAGTCAAGAACAAACTATCCGGCCAGTGCTGCCTGCCGCAGTCTGCTGGTGCCGCGGTTATGGGCATGGCATATGGCGATAGCCAGCGCGTCGGCGGCGTCATTGCCCTTGAACTCGACCTTGGGCATCAGGATCTTCAACATCATGTGGATCTGCTGCTTCTCGCCGTGGCCGACGCCGATGACGGCCTTCTTGACGGCATTCGGCGCATATTCCGACACCGGCAGGCCGGCGCGTGCCGGCACCAGCATGACGACGCCCCGCGCCTGCCCAAGCTTCAGCGTCGCCACCGCATCCTTGTTGACGAAGGTCTGTTCGACCGCGGCCTCATCCGGTTTGTAGCTGTGCACGATATCGGCAAGACCGTCATGAAGCTGACAAAGGCGGGATGCGAGATCCATGTCGCCATCCGACGTCACGGTTCCCGACGCGACGAAACGCAGGGAGTTGCCTAGGGTATCGATGATACCCCAGCCGGTGCGGCGTAAGCCCGGATCGATGCCGATGATGCGAATCGTATTTTGCATGGATCAAACCTATCTTTCAGGCCCGACATGTGCCAGCGAAATGTGAACAAAACAAAAACAAGGGACAGATTGCGATTGCCGGAGCCGCGCTGAAAACATCGTGACGAAATTGCGGCGACAGGGTTTGGAATAGGCGTGCAGTGCTCCTACATGTGCAAGCAACCCCTCCTTTCCACCACGCAGGTTCTTGCCATGGTTCCCTTTTCCATCCTCGATCTTTCGCCCGTTGCCGAAGGCAGCACCATCAGCCAGTCCTTCGAGAGTTCGAAGCGCATGGCGCAGAAGGCGGAAGAGCTGGGCTACAACCGATTCTGGCTTGCCGAGCATCACGGCATGCCGGGTGTCGCCAGCGCCGCGACGTCGGTCGTCATCGGCCATGTCGGCGCGGCAACCTCGCGCATCCGCATCGGTTCGGGCGGCGTCATGCTGCCGAACCACTCACCGCTGGTGATTGCCGAGCAATTCGGCACGCTGGAAGCATTGTTTCCCGGCCGCGTCGATCTCGGCCTTGGGCGCGCGCCGGGCACGGACATGCGCACGGCGCAAGCCCTGCGGCGCAATATCGATGCCGGTGCGCAGAGTTTCCCGCAGGATATCGTCGAACTGCAGCACCTCTTCAGCCCGGCCGACGATAATCAGGTCATCCTTGCCGTTCCCGGCCATGGCGCCAACATCCCCATCTGGCTGCTCGGCTCCAGCCTTTACAGCGCCCATCTCGCCGCCATGCTCGGCCTGCCCTATGCCTTCGCCTCGCATTTCGCGCCGGAAGCCCTGATGGATGCCATCGCCATCTACCGTGAGCGCTTCACGCCCTCGGCCACGATCGATAAGCCCTATGTGATGGTCGGCGCCATGGGCGCTGTGGCCGATACGGACGAAGAAGCGCAGTATCACTTCACCTCCGCCCAACAGCAATTCGTCAATCTCCGCCGCAACGTGCGCGGCCCCTTCCCGCGCCCGCGCAGCGACATGGACGATTTCTGGACGCCGATGGAAAAGCTGAATGTGGAAAATACGCTGCGCTATGCCATCGTTGGCTCACCTGAGACGGCCGAAAAGAAGATTTCGCAGTTCATCCGGGATACGGAGGCTGATGAAGTGATCATTTCGATGCCGATCCATGACATCAAGGCGCGGCTGAAGTCGGTGGAACTCTTCGCAACGCTTCCGAGCTTCAAGAAGGTTTCCTGATTCTCAAAACAGTCCAATTGGTGAGCAGAAACCCGTTGGTCGGCTCACCGGCCAATCGACGGCTCAAGCCACGAGCCTCGTCTTCCAGTGGCGCCGGATGAGTATGTCGAGCGACAGCTTGCCGGCGCCGGCGACGGTCAGCGCGAACATGCCGCCGGCGATCGCCAAATCCTTTTCGAAATGCAGCAGCTCGTTGTGGCTGGCGAAGTTCGTGTGAAAGAGCATCGCCGTCAGCAAGCAGAACAGGCCGAGGCCAAATGCGGCCAACCGGGTCATCAGGCCAAGCGCAATGGCGAGACCCGCGCCAAGCTGCAGCACGATGGTTGCAACCGCGATGGGAGCCGTGACACCAAGCCTGGCCATGGCATCCAAGGCATTGTCCAAATTGCTGGCAAGTTCGATGCCCTCTTCCAGGAAGAGCAGCGACAGCAGTATGCGACCGAACAGCAATGCCATATCGGTCATGTTCACGAGAACTGCACTCCCCTCTTCGAATTCCATGACCATCTCCTTCCCGTCAGATTCATAGATTTCCGATCCTGTCCGGCGGTATCCCCACGACATGATCGAATGGAAGGGCACCGGATCGTTTGAAACACAGCGTCAGTTGGTTGCCTTGGCGGAGATCGCCTTGGTCAGGTCCTCAAGCTCCTCGCATCCACTAGGGCAAAGCTTGGTCAGCGTTGCCAGCTGCTCGCGGGCTTTGGGCATATCACCGGTCTCGACATAGAGTTCGCCGAGATATTCGTGCGCGCCCTTATGATTCGGCTGCAGTTCCAGGGCCTTGGTGTAGTAGGTCAGCGATGTCTTGAAGTCGCCGGTCTTGCGCAGGGTGAAGCCCATCAGATTGTAGACATCGGCCTGCTCGTGCTCCTCGGCGATATCGCGAAGCTCGGCGAGTGCTCCGGCATAGTCCTTGGCGGCGATCTTGGCACGCACGGAGGTCAGGTCCGGCGCATCGGTCGATTCCATATTATCGACGGCAAAGGCAACGCCTGCCGTTGCGGCCGGAAGGATGGCGACAGCGCACAGGCCGGCGATCCCGAAAATGGCATGTCTGAACATGGTAGTTGCTCCTCTTTCTGGCCACTCAGGCCTGGATGGTGGGGGTAAATCCGTAGGCATTGCCGTCCTTGACGAAAGTGCCGGAGCCCGGGAATGGGAAGTGCGAGCCGCAGATCCTGATCTTGTCGGCAATGACGCGGTCGATCAGCCTGCGGCGGGTGGCGACGGCCATCGGGCCGTCCTGGTCGTAGGTACCTTCCCATTCCGGATGAGGTGCGAGCAGCGCCGGCACATACATGATATCGGCCGAGACCATCAGCTGTTCGCTACCGCCATCGATGAGGAAGACCGAATGGCCGGGCGTGTGACCATAGGCGGCCAGCATATGCACGCCGGACGCCACTTCCGCATTGTCGTCGACCAGCTTCCAGTTCTTCCATGTCGGGAAGACGGAGGCGATGCGCCGGCCGGCTTCCTTGCGGCCCTCCGCCAGCTTGTCGACACGGCCGGGATCGGTCCACCAGTTGTATTCGGCCGCGTTGACGACCAGCTCGGCATTCGGGAAGACGGCCGCATTCGTTCCCTTTTCCATCAGGCCCCAGACGTGGTCGGGATGGAAATGCGAGATCATGATCGTATCGATCTTCTTGTAGTCGATGCCGGCGGCAGCCATGTTGGCTGGCAGATGCGTGGCATTGGTCTGCCACTGTCCGACACCGGAGCCGGCGTCCATCATGATCTTGCGGCCGCCAATATCGAGGACGACGACGGTCAGCGGAATGGGCATGAAGTCGGTGGTCAGACCGGCCTTGGAAAGCGCTTCCTTGGTGTCTTCGACGGAGGCGTTCTTGATGAAGGCCGGATCGTGCGGCTTGCGCCAGATGCCGTCATAGATGGCCGTGACCTCGATCGAACCGACCTTGTATTTGTAGAAGCCGACCGTCGGCTCCAGCGGCGTGGCGGCAAAGGCTTGCGGTATGAATTCGAGCTTCGACGACAGCCCGAAGGCTGCCGCAGCTGCAGCCGTGCCGAGCACGGCGCGGCGGGTCATATCAAACATCGCGGTATCTCCTCGGGATTATGGCTTTTCGGGCCAGGCGGAGGTCGCAAGCGATCGCGGCCGTCCACTGAGGAAGAAGATCGATGGTGATGAGCGCTTATTCCCCCTCGACCGAAGATTTCTTGCAAGCCATTGAAATCTATTTGATTATTTTAGCGGTGAGGGATTGGCGGACGGGATGACGGACATTCCGCATTCCCTCGCCTTTGATTTTTTCATCCGACCGGGAATAAAACCCGCGCAAGCGCGATCTAGCCTCTCAGGCAACATTGCAAGCGCCTTAGCTGAAGCTTACAGTCAGCAGCGGCGTTTTGCGGGGATCACGATGACAGACGCCCGATCTATGAGTTCGATGATACTTGGCGGCCAGCCCCGCCCATGGACATGGCACTCGCCGCAAAACACCGCGATCGGCAGGTTTGCCCGATTTCTGGCTCGCCTGCGCCGTTTCATTGCCGAGGCAAAGCCCGGCAATCACGCCGTCCAGATGGCGGTCGCTCAATCCGCTGCCAGCGCGGAGCCATTGAAGCACGCGACCGCGCTGCCCGACGAGAGCATGCGCCGCTTCCAGCAAACGATCATCCCGCATCTCGACGCCGCTTATAATTTCGCGCGTTTCCTGAGCCGTGATGCCGATGCCGCGCAGGATATCGTGCAGGAGGCCTATCTTCGCGCCTATCGCGGCTTCGGCGGCTTTCGCGATGGCGATGCCCGCGCATGGACCTTCACCATCGTCCGCAACTGCTATCACGCCTGGCTGCAGGAGGGGCGGCGCAAGACCCGCTATGAGCAGCCGATGTCGGACGAACGGGATTCGGATGAAGGCTCGCCTTCCCCTGATCCCGCCTCCGAGGAGGATACGCCCGAGGCGGCCTTCATCCGCAAGTCGGAAACGCAGCGCGTGCGCGAGGTCATCAACAGGCTGCCTGATGCCATGCGCGAGGTTCTGGTCCTGCGCGAACTCGAGGATCTCTCCTACAAGGAAATCGCCGAGATCATCGATGCGCCGATCGGCACCGTCATGTCGCGCCTCGCCCGCGCCCGCCGTGATTTCGGCGAAGTCTGGCGCAGCCTCGAAGGAAAAGGGGCGGCACGATGAACGGCGGAGACCATAATGATCACGGCGAATGGAACGACCTGCTGCACGGCTTCATCGACGGCGAACTTGACGCAGCCAATGCCGCGCGCTTCGAGGCACATCTGGCCACCTGCCGGGACTGCGCCGGCGAGATGGAGAATGCCCTGATGGTCAAGCGTCTTTCCGCACGCGAGGGTGTAAAATGGCAGGCGCCTGATACCGTCCATGCCCGCGTGCAGGCGGCACTCACGCTGGAGCAATCCATGATGAGGCGCGCAGCCGTGAGCCACACGGAGAGCCCGTGGCAGCATGTCTGGCGGCTCGTGCGCGAATGGAGCTTCGTGCCCTCGCTTGCCGTTCTCGCCGCCAGCCTCATGCTGGTGCTGAACGTGCAGCAGCAGAGCCAGACGATCGAGGATCAGCTTCTCGCAAGCCATGTGCGCTCGATGCTCGCCGACCATCTGACCGACGTGCTGACCTCAGACCAGCACACGGTCAAACCATGGTTCAACGGCAAGATCGATTTCTCCCCGCCCGTGGTCGATCTGGCGACACAGGGCTTCCCTCTCGTCGGTGGCAGGGTGGATTATCTCGACGGGCGGGTGGTGGCGGCGCTGATCTATCGCCGGCACGGCCATGTCATCAATCTCTTCATCTGGCCGGGCGCTGCGCGAGCCAAAAACAATGCCGAGAAGGAGGGCTACAATTTCGTCGAATGGCATGCGGATGGACTGGTCTTCTGGGCAGTCTCCGATGTCGCCGCACCGGATCTCTTCACCTTCCGCGACGATTTTATCCGCGCGACAGCTCCATAACGCGAAAAGCCGGCTGCGTTTCTACAGCCGGCTTTTCTTGAATAACTGCAAAGGATCAGGCCGAGAGCTTGGCCAGAACTTCGTCAGAAACTTCGAAGTTCGAATAGACGTTCTGAACGTCGTCATCGTCTTCCAGGTTTTCGATGAGCTTCATCAGCGACTGAGCCTTTTCTTCATCGACCGGCACGTTGTTCTGCGCGCGCCAGATCGCCTTGACAGTTTCGGCTTCGCCGAGCGTCGCTTCGAGCGCCTTGGCGACCTCGCCGAGAGATTCGAAGGCGCAGATGATCACATGGCCTTCTTCATCGCTTTCGACGTCATCGGCACCGGCTTCGATCGCCGCTTCCATGACTTTGTCGGCATCGCCGGCGGAAGGCTTGTAGGTGATTTCGCCGACGTGATCGAAGGAGAAGGACACCGAGCCGGTTTCGCCAAGCGCACCGCCGGCCTTGGTGAAGATCGAGCGGACGTTGGACGCCGTGCGGTTGCGGTTGTCGGTCAGTGCTTCGACGATGATCGCCGTGCCGCCCGGGCCGTAGCCCTCGTAACGGATCGCATCGTAATTCTCGGTGTCGGCACCGGAAGCCTTCTTGATGGCGCGATCGATATTGTCCTTCGGCATCGACTGCGCCTTGGCGTTCTGGATCGCCAGACGCAGGCTTGCGTTCATGGCCGGGTCGGGCAGACCCATCTTGGCAGCGACCGTGATTTCGCGCGCCAGCTTGGAGAACATTTTCGACCGCACCGCGTCCTGACGGCCCTTGCGGTGCATGATGTTTTTAAACTGTGAATGGCCAGCCATGGCACCCCTGTTCACGTCTTTTGTTGGGAATGGCCGCCTTATAAGAGCGAAGCGGCCTTCATTCAAGTGAAAAGCCGAATAATGGTGTCGGTCGGGGCCTTCCGCCACATTCCTATGGCTTGACGGCAAGCTTGCCTGCCCGAATATCGCCGACGGTTTCCATGGCCTTGTTCAATCCCTCGAGCGATGCGCGTTCGTCCTTGATTACGGGTCGTAGATCGGGCGACCAGTCATTGATGGCGCCGACGCGCGCCAGAAAAGTACTGCCGCTTCTCATCTGTTGAATGATCCGGCTTGCCGGAACGCAACCATGTGTATCGGTAGCTACCGCCGGATGGCTATCGACTCTGATCAATGCAGTCATGCCCGGCGCATCATGTGACAAGAGGCAGACGCGTTGGGGTGTCGGCGAACTGCCGTAGTCAATGAACAAAGCCCCCGATAGGGACGTAATGCTACAATTGCGTTTGTCGGTCATCGCATCGGCTGGGCAAGACACGCTCCAACTGCCAGCCGCTAACAGATTTGCGCTCTTGCCAACAGAAACCGTTCCCTGGCTGAATTTTTCGATGCGATAGCCATCGGGCGTCGTGTTGACCGGGTTTGATGAGATGCAGCCCGACAACGCCGCAGCTACTAATGCAGTGAAAAGAACCCGATTCATGCGCTTCCCCCAATGGTACAGCACAATCAATCATGACCAGTGGAAGTTGCATAGATGGGCGGGATATATATCTCAACGAAAATCGTCATAGCCCCTTGAGCACATAGATCAGCGGCTTGCGCGGCAGGGTCTTCACCGACACCGTGACGCTCGCGGTCGGCGCATAGCCGACATCGAAATCGGGACCGAACAGGGCCAGGAACTGATCGACCGGTGGACCCCAGCGATGCATGGGCAGGATGAGCGACGAGCGCAGCCTTTTCACCACGCGGCTCATGCTGTCGGCCCCCATGGTCAAGCCGCCGTCGACCGGCACCATCACGACATCGAGCCGGCCGATTTCGGCATATTGCTGGTCGGTGAGTTCGAAATGCAGATGCCCGAGGTGGCCGATACAGAGGCCCGCCACCTCGAAGATGAAGATCGAATTGCCGTTGGCTTCGATGCCGCCACCCCAGGAACGAATATCGGTGACGACATTGCGGATCAGCGTATCACCGACGGTCATGCGGATCTTTGCCGGCTCTCCGGGCACGTCGCTCCATCCATGCAGCACATATTTGATCGCCGGGTCTGGCGTCAGCGTGTAGTGGCTCGGATGCGCCTTGTTCATCGTCACGACCTCAGGCGTATAGGGCGGTGGATAGGCGCCGCTATAATCCGTGGCGATGGAAACGCCGCCCGGCGTTTCGATGAAAAGCGTGGCATGGCCGAGGAAGGTGATCTTCACATCACCATTAACCGGATTATTGGCGAGCGTCGGACCGGGAGGAGAAAAGCTGACGAATGTCGCCTTGGGCAGGGACTGCGCGATCGCCTGGCATTGGCTGGGTTGCGGAGGAACCGGATTCTGCTGGGCGTCCGCGACGTTCCAGCTGAGGATGATCGCCAGGAAAAACACGGCAAGGACAGGAAATCGCTGTAACATGCCATCCCCTCAAGCCAGATAGTGGCCGAAGGATGCGGCATGATCGGAAACGGGTCCAGCGGCAATCAGATGGGATTGCTCACAATCGCGTCATCATATGCCGATGATGAATTATAGAGCGGATTCAGATTTTAGGTCGACCTGACCTAAAATCATCCGGCTCTGGTGCAGCGATCAGCGCCAGAAATCTGGAATGGTTTCCGCAAGACGCGGTCCGAGCCGCAGCGGCGCGATTTTTTCGGCCAATCCCGTCGTGTCGGAAATCTCGACACCGACGCCACAGATGGTGGCAGGCCCCGAAGCCGCCTCGAAACGTCCCTTCGGCATCTTCGAAATGAAGCGGTTCAACGGTTCCTCTTTGTCCATGCCGAGCGAAGAATCGTAATCGCCGCACATGCCGGCATCCGACATATAGGCGGTGCCGCCATTGAGGATCTGCGCGTCCGCGGTCGGCACATGCGTATGGGTGCCGACGACGAAGCTTGCACGGCCATCGACGAAATGGCCGAAACACTGTTTCTCGCTCGTCGCCTCTGCATGAAAATCGAAGACGATCGCATCGGCCTGTTCCTTCAGCGGGCAGGCATCAAGAATGGCTTCTGCCGACTTGAAGGGATCGTCCAGCTCAGGATGCATGAAGACGCGGCCCATGATGTTGGCGACGAGGACGCGGGCGCCGTTGCGGGCATAATAGAGGCCGGAGCCGCGGCCGGGCGTGCCGGCCGGATAGTTGGCGGGGCGCAGGAACTGGTCGTGGCGCTCGCAGAATACAACGGCTTCCTTCTGGTCCCAGACATGGTTGCCCGTTGTCACGACATCGGCGCCGGCATTGATCGTTTCTAGGAAGATATCCTCGGTGATACCGAATCCGCCGGCGGCGTTTTCGCCATTGACGATGACGAAATCGAGCTTCAGGTCGGATACGAGCCCCGGCAGGCGTTCCCACACCGCGGTTCGTCCCGTCTTGCCGACCATATCTCCCAGAAAAAGCAGCCGCATTCGCTATCCAATCACTTCCGAAACGAAATTGAGTCCGCTCTCGGTCAAAATCGCGTCAAGACGGACATCATGCGGCTCAGCCGGTACTGATGGCACTTCTTGGCAATCGAATGCAATGCCGATCAGCTGGGGATTCAAGCCTTTTTGATGCAAGCGCTCGATAGCGCGATCGTAATGGCCCGCCCCATAACCAATGCGATGCCCGCTTCTGTCAAAGGCCGAAAGCGGCACGAGCATGACATCGGGATCGAACACCGCCGCATCGGGACCCGGGCCGAAAGTCCCGAATCCGACGGGAACCAGCGGCGCATCCGCGACAAGCTCCCGGAAGACGATCGTGTTGCGGTCGAGGATGACGGGCACGCAAAGCCGTGCACCACGTTCCCGCAGCCGCGCCATCAGCGGCCTTATATCCACTTCGGAGCGGATTGGCAGAAAGCCGGAGACAACGGTCCCCGGTTCGACATCGATGACATCGCCGCCATGGGCAAGCATGGCAAGGCCTTTTTCGATGCGCTCATCGGCCGGAATGGCATCGCGCGCCGCCAGGCATTCGTTACGGTATCGGGCTTTCAGCTCTTTGGGGCTCATCGGATCTTCGCAAGTATCTATGATATCGCGAAAACATAATGAGCCGGCCGCCCGTTGCAAAGCGCGAAAGCGACATCCAGCCGTAGCAGAAGGAAGTCAGCTCTTTCAGTCCTTGCGGATGATCGACAATTTTCTGTCGCCGTCCACATGCGCGCGAACATTCTCATAGTTCTGCAGCGTCGTATGACCGGTCTCGATCGGATGCGAATGCGTGGCGGTGATGACCACCACATCGGCACCGGCCGCTTCGCCCGCCTTGACGCCGGCCAAGACGTCTTCAAACACCAGGCACTCCGATGGGCTGAGGCCAAGGCGCTGCGCGCCGAGAATATAGCCCTGCGGATCGGGCTTGCCGACCTTCACGTCTTCGGCGGTAACCATGAAGCGCGGAACCGGGATCCCGGCCGCGTCCAGCCGCGCCAGCGCCAGCCGATAGGGCGACGAGGTAACGATCGCCCAGCGCTCCGGCGGCAGTGATGCAAGGAAATCGACGGCGCCCGGCAGTGCGATGACACCCTCGACATCGGCGATCTCGGCTTCGGTGATCTTCAGCGCCTCCGCGATCGGATCGACGCCAGGCAGATTCAATTGGCCGATGGTATCGACCCCGCGCTTGCCATGCATGGTCGGCATGAACTTCTCGACATCAAGACCCTGGCCGCGTGCCCAATTGCCCCAGACACGCTCTGCAGCAGCAATCGAATTGATGATCGTGCCGTCCATGTCGAACAGGAAACCGGAATAGGTCTTGGTGAAGGCGGAGGACGATGCAGCGGACAAGGATGGACCTTTCTGGATGTGACGGCGAGCGGCGGCGTGAAACCGGCACTCATGCTATGTATCCTTCCGACTAGCGGCAGCCGCGGCAAGAAGCAAACAAATGCTGCGCCGAGCATCCAGGAAAAGGCATCTGCCTGCGGTAACGGGAAGGAACAGGATGGGACGCGCGGCAAGCAAGCATGCCGCGCGTCATGAATGCTACTCGCCGAGGCGGCTCTTCAGGCCGTTGATGATATGGTTCGCCAGGGCCTCGTAGTCGTCATCGAAATGATGACCGCCATCCATGGCGATGACTTCGGCGCCGGTGCCCTTCAACAGCGGGCATGCGACATCCTCGTCGTCGTCCTTGCCGTAGACGCACTGTACCATCTTCGGATTGACGGACTTGAGGTCGTTGACGGGATCGCCGCCCTTGCCCTGGCTCGAAGCGCCGAGCCAACCCATGACCGAGATCACATAGTCGACCTTCTGTGACAGAGAAAGCAGCGACATCTGGACGATCTTGTCCTTTTCGGCCTGTTTCAGGCGGTTATAGCTCGCCGGCAATACATCGGCGCCGAAGGAATAGCCCACCAGCACCACGTGCTTGACCTTGAAGCGCTTGGTGTAGAAATCGATGATGCGGGCAAGATCATCGGCCGTCTGTTGCGGATCCCGCTCCGACCAGAAGTAGTGCAGCGAGTCGACGCCCACGACGGGGATGCCCTGATCCTGCAGATAGCTGCCGACCTCCTTGTCGATATCGCGCCAGCCGCCATCGCCCGAATAGACGATCGCAAGCGTATCTTCGGTCGGCGTCGTTTCCATGACATCGAGGGGAAGGCCAAGCGGCGATTTGGAGCTGTCGATCGATTTCATCAGATCGGCAAGCGAAGCCTCGAGCGTCGCATAGGTATCGCCATTGCCCGAATCCGTCGACTGGACCTCGGGATGTTCCTTCTGGATCTCCTCGATATGGTCGCGTCCATCCTTCGGTGCATTCGGCGTGAAGGTCACGAGGATCGGGTTGGGCAGCGCACCTTCCTGCAGGCCGAAGGACACCATGTCGCCATCGGTCTTCTTCTCGGCCGGCGTGCAGAGCTCCTGTTTCAGACCGATGCCGGCGGTCGGATCGACGGCCAGCGTGCCGGCGATCGTCGCATCCGGCGTCTGGGCGGCAATGGTCAGCGCCATGGCGCCGCCTGAGCCGACGCCGGCAATGATGGGCAGCTGATAGGTACTGTCGGCAAAGGAGCGCTGCACCTGCTGGCTCAGCGATTCCAAATCCGCGACGATATAGATGCAGCCGTCGTTCTGGCTGACGTCGTATTTGTTGAGCGAAGCCAGAAAGGACGGATAATCGATGCCGATGACCAGCGTGCCGTTGGCAACGAGCTTGTCGGCGACCGCCTTTTCCTTGTCGCTCCAGCCGGCAAGGTCGGAAATCAGAACGACTTCGCTCGTAACCTTACCTTGCGGACGCATGATATGCGGCGCGGGGATCATGCCCAGATCATATTTGGCATCGTCGGCCTCAGCGCGCGCCGGCCCCGATACCAGAAGGCTCAGCGACACCATGCCGGCGAAAGCCAACGACATTGCGTATTTCAAGATCATTTCCTCACGACCCCCTTAAGTCCGCCTCCGATGAGGAATGTGGCATCCATCAACGCGATCATTGGACTGACACCTCCCGAAACAGCCAGGTAGCGCGGCTGCCATTCAGGATGGAACTTGGATTTGAAGGCACGAAGCCCCTTGAAGTTGTAGAAACGCTCGCCATGCTCGAAGACAGTCCCTCCGACCCTGTCCCAAACCGGCGCCGATTCCCGTCTCGACATGCCCGACAGCGGTGCCATGCCGAGGTTGAAACGCTGAAAGCCCTGCTCCTTGAGATATTCGAGAATCTGCACGAACAGAAAGTCCATCGAACCCTTCGGGGCATCGGGCGAAAAACGCATCAGGTCGACGGATCCCTCTTCCTTGGTCTCCGTCATCAGGATATTCGCAAAAGCGACGATCTTACCATCCTTCTTCAACACGCCGACCGGCTGCGAGCACACATAATCCGGGTCGAACGCGCCAAGCGAAAAGCTCTTTTCCTTGGCATTGTGATCGGCAAGCCATGTGTCCGACACATGGGCAAGCTCATCCATGACTGCAGGTATATCCTGAGGCTCGATAACGGCAAATTCTAGTCCGTCGCGGACCGCGCGGCTCGCGGTTTGCCTGAGGTTGGCCCATTTGCCGCCTTTCAGTTCGAAATTGGCAAGGTTGACCACGGCCAGTTCGCCGAGCTTGAAGGCACGCAAACCGGCATCCGCACAATAGGACAGAAGCGCCGGCGAAATCTGGTAGAATACCGAACGGCATCCTGCGGCTCGCGCAGCCTCGACGAAGCGCCAGATGAGATCGGGCAGCGCCTGGCGCGGACCGACCGGATCGAACAGTGCGATCCAGGAGCGGCCCTGCTTGCCATACATGATGAAAGCATCGCCCTTTTCAGAGAACATGATGCTCTTGTCGCCCATGCGCACCAGATTGGCGTCGGCCACGCCTTGCTTGCGAACGATTTCGACGGCGCGCGTCACCGCATCGTCGGTTACAGGCTCCAGGCGCTTTGTCGCGGGACGCAGCAGGCTGAAGATCGCGATCGCCGAGGAGAGGATGGAAATGCCGAGCGCTGCGCGAAGGCCGCGCGGCGCCTCGTCGGCAAATTCGAACTGCCACCAGAGCTCGTTGCTGTATCCGACATCGCGATAGACGAAGAACAGCACGACAATGGCGCCGATGCAGATGACGGCAATCGCCGTCAGCCATCCGGCGGTAAGCGTCTGGTTGAGCAATGAAGCGGGCCGGCTGAATAGGCGGCGGCTGACCATGAGGCTGAAAACGAAGAAGGCGAGCAGCCCGGCCTCGACGATGGCGATCGCCTTCAACAGCGAGAAGAACAGCGCCAGCAGCGCCGAAAAGATCGCGACCCACCAGGCGCCGTCGAGACGCTGGCTGAGGCCGCGCGCCGCGACGATGATCGCAAGCCCGAGAAGGCTCGAGAGGAAATGCGCGCTTTCGACGAGCGATAGCGGCAGATAGTCGGAAAGCACGATCAGGTTCTGGTCCGGCGTCGGCGTCACGCTCGAAAAGACCAGCATCATGCCGAGCAGCAGCGCAAAAGCAGACAGCAGCTGGGGCATGAGACGGGCGCCGATGCGGCGCATGCTCGACGCGACGGGATGATCGACGAAGCGGCGCAGCTCCGCCACGGAGATCGCGGCAATCGCGATGACGAGCGGTATGACGTTGTAGATGACGCGATAGAGGACCAGTGAACCCAGCACCGCATCTTCGTTCACCGAGCTGCCGAGCCAGGCGATGATGATCGTTTCGAAAATACCGAAGCCGGCCGGGACATGGCTGAGCACGCCAAGTCCGACGGCAATGGCATAGATGGCGAAGAAGCCGGGCCAACCGATCGAGGATTCCGGCAGCAGCACATAGAGCACGGAGGCCGATGCGGCGATATCGAAAGCGGTGACGAGGAATTGCCGCGACCAGGTCCGCGAATCCGGCAGGCGGACGGCGATCGGCCCGATGCGCACCTCGCGACCATTGCGGCCGGCATAGACGACGAAAGCAAGTGCGGCGAGGATGGCAATGGCGACCAGCCGCAGCCACAATCCACTGACATTGATCAACGGGCCGATCTCATCGGCGATGACAAGCAACGCGATCGAACCGACGGCGGCCAGTCCGAGACCGAAGGCAAGCGTGACGAAGGCGATGACGCGGGTGATGTCATCTGGCGAGAGGCCGAGCCGGGTATAGGCGCGATAGCGGATCGCACCGGCGCTGAGCGCGCCGAAACCGGCGGTATTGCCGACCGCGTAGGCGCTGAAGGAGGTCAGCGCCACATGCGGGAACGGCAGCCGCTTGCCGATATATTCAAGCGCGTTCTGGTCGTAGAAGATCAGGGAAGCGAAACTCAGGCCGGTGAACAGCAGTGCGAGCAGTACCGAAGAGATCTTGGTCGTCGTCAGGGCGTGAACGACGTCGTCATAGCGCACCTCATTGGTCAGATCGTAGATCGCATAGGCGGCGATGCAGAAGACGGCGACGGTGAGAAGGGCGACGATCAGCGCGCGATAGCGGTTCAACAGACCGACGAAACCGCCACGCTCTTCCAATTCCTCATCGGCATTTTCCAGATCGATTGGGCTCGACATCTTCTACCTGTTTATAATGACCTTTGCCGGTCCTGATTATCGGGAACATCCAGTAACACCGGCAGTGTGTCTTCGTGTTGCCGCATACGCTTCTTTCAGCAGGCCCGGTATGACGCGCGCTCCCATCGTTCTGAATTTAGGCAATTTTGGCGCAGGCCCCGTTCCGCCACCAATGAATCTGTTATTATTTAAAGGATTTTGTCATTCACCCGGCTTTTAAGCTTATCCACACAC
This sequence comes from Martinezella tropici, assembly GCF_003287875.1. GTDB lineage: Bacteria > Pseudomonadota > Alphaproteobacteria > Rhizobiales > Rhizobiaceae > Rhizobium > Rhizobium tropici_C. The sequence continues at coordinate 250,335 of NZ_QMKK01000044.1, read as the reverse complement.
AAAAGTGATCTTCCCACTCCCCCGCATGCTGCTCCCTATCAGGAATCTGCGACGCGGTCACCTGCCGGTACCACCTACTCGGATTGCCTCACCCGACAGACCGTCCGAGCCGGGGTCGCTCGGCAAGATTCCCGTCTGCGGCTTCAGCCAGGCAAAAATGAAACCGGCCGCCAGCAAGGATTGGCGCGGGCAAGCCGGAAGCATAGCGACCTCATCTTCAAGGCCCTTGCGCATCGTCGCCGGCGCGAAATTTTGGATATGCTCAAGGATGCGCCGCGAACGACTGGCATGCTCTGCGAGGCTTTTACGGATATGGACCGCTGCACCGTAATGCAGCATCTGAAGGTGCTTGAAGATGCAGACCTCGTGATCGCCAAAAAGGAAGGACGCGAGCGTTGGAACCATCTGAACAGCTTGCCGATCAAGCAGATCCACGATCGCTGGATCAGTGCTTATGCCGGCCATGCGCTCACTATCCTCGATCGGCTGAAAAGCGATTTGGAAGGTTGAAAAGCGGAGTAATGGCTGTGCTCGATGGAAGCCGAAGGGTTATGCCACGCCAACTCGGCCCAACAGTTGCTCCAGCCTGTCGCTCGATCCATCCTCGTCGAGTGGCGTGTAGACCACCAGCTTCATATCAACCCGATCCATCACGGCAAGCGCGGTATATTCGAATGTCATAAGGCCACCTTCGGGATGGCGCAGACGCTTGTGACCGGTCAGCGGCCGCAGCACATCCTGCCTCGGCCACCAAACACGAAATTCCGGGCTTGCCTGCGTCAAGGCGGCGATCAGCCGCTCGAAATCCGGATCGCCGGCATAACGGGCACTGTCGGCACGAAACATCGCCAGCGAATTCGCCGCCACGATCTCCCAATCGACCAATAGCTGCCGATGGGCGGGATCGGTGAAAACCCGATGGATGCTGTTGCGCGCATCGCCCTGCAGCCGGCTGTAATCGCCGAATATTGCAACGGCCGCAGCATTCCAGGCCAGCACATCCCAGCGCCGGCCGAGAACATAGGCAGGCTGACCTTTAAGGCTCGCAAGCATGTGCAACAACGCGGCCGGCACATCCTCGGGTCCGTGCGAGGGAACCTCCGCCGACGGCCGGTCGCTCAGCGTAAAGAGATGCCGCCGTTCGGCGGGATCAAGGCGCAGCGCGTCGGCCAGCGCCGAAAGAACCTCCGCCGAGGCGCGCACGTCGCGGCCCTGCTCCAGCCATGTGTACCAGGTGGCGCCGACGCCGGCGAGCAGCGCCACCTCCTCGCGCCTGAGCCCAGGCGTGCGGCGGCGAAACCCTGCCGGAAGCCCGACACTTGCCGGGGTCAATTTTTCTCGGCGAGAGCGCAGGAAGGCACCGAATTCACGACGCCGGGCCTCGAGGATGGTTTGGTTTTGATTGATGGTCATGCCTCATCATAGCAGGATTAATACTAGGATAAAGTCGAAACTGTTTGTCGCCTTCGCAAGCTGCCAAAGTATTTGGCGTAAGCTATATGGAGGCTGTTGCGATGGATATGAGCGGTAAGACGATCCTGATCACGGGCTCGACCGATGGCGTCGGTCGGCGGGTTGCCGAAAGATTGGCGGAGACCGGTGCCAAGGTGCTGGTCCACGGCCGCAGCCGGGCGCGGGCGGAAGAAGTGGTCTCCGGCATTCGCGATAAGGGCGGCGATGCAGTCTTCTATGTCGCCGACTTCTCCTCGCTGGACGAGGTCCGCGCGCTTGCCGATGCCGTCGAACGCGACCATGAGCGCCTGGATGTCCTGATCAACAATGCCGGCATCGGCACCAGTGGCGGCGGCGGTGGACGCCAGGAGAGCCGCGATGGACATGAACTGCGCTTTGCCGTGAACTATCTCGCCGGCTTTCTGCTGACGCGCCGGCTCCTGCCGCTCTTGAAGGCAAGCGCTCCCGCCCGCATCGTCAATGTTTCCTCGGTCGGTCAGCAAGCCATCGACTTCTCCGATGTCATGCTGACCCGCGGCTACAGCGGCGTGCGCGCCTATTGCCAGAGCAAGCTGGCGCAGATCATCTTCACCTTCGATCTGGCAGAGGAGCTCGCCGGCTCCGCCGTCACCGTCAACTGCCTGCATCCGGCAACCTATATGGACACGACCATGGTGCGTGAGGCGGGTGTCGCACCGCTGAGCTCCGTCGATCAGGGCGCCGATGCCATACTCAATCTAGCTGTCGGCAGCGGCTTGGAAGGCCATACGGGCCTCTATTACGACGGACTGCGCCCATCCCGCGCCATTGCCCAGGCCTATGACCCAACCGCGCGCCGGAACCTGCGAACACTCAGCCAAAGCCTTACCCGCACCGCCTGAACCACACCCTTCCATCACTCTCTGTCCTCAAAAGGAGACATGCATGTCGTCTCAACACATCGCTATTATCGGCGGCTCCTCCGGTATCGGCCTTGCGACCGCCGCCCATCTTCTCGAAAAAGGCTATCGCGTCACCATTACCGGGCGCGATGCCGCCAAACTCCAGGCAGCTCGGCAAAACCTCAACAACGATATTGCCACCGTCACCATGGATGCGGCCGCCTTTGGCCGCCTTGGCGAGGCCTTCCAGACAATCGGACCGGTCGATCATCTCGTGCTGGCATTGGGTGGCGGCAATGGCGCCGGCCCTTTCGCCACGGTCGACCTTGCCGATGTCAGGAAAGGCTTCGAGCAGAAGACTTTGGCGCATTTCGCCTGCGCTCAGGCCTGCCTGCCCTATCTGTCGAAACAGGGCAGCATCACCTTCGTCTCCGCCGTGTCGGCGCAGGCGGCTATGCCCGGAACCGCCGGGCTCGGAGCCATCAATGCCGCCATCGCCGCTTTGGCACCGATCCTCGCCGTCGAACTCAAGCCCATCCGGGTGAACTGCGTTTCTCCTGGCGTCGTCGATACCCCCTGGTGGGATTTCCTAAGCGAAGAACAGAAGGAGCCGACCTTTGCCGGCTTCGCTGCGCGCACGCCGGTTGGCCGTGTCGGCAAACCACGGGAGATCGCCGAAGCCATCGCCTTCCTGATCGGCAACGGCTTCACCAGCGGTCACACGCTGATCTGCGACGGCGGTATCCGCTTGGGCCAATGATCCCTCGCGCCATTGCCGGTATCACCAGGCAATGGCGCCCTCAATCATTGTGGACCCCAGCCTGAAGCTGGGTCAGAATCTCGATCAGTCGCGGCGCCATCTCACGGATTTCGACCAGATGGATCGAACTGAGCATTTGGAGAACCTCTTCGGACTTTTCCGTCAAGTGCAGGATCTGCCGGCGCTTGTCCGTGAGATCGGGATGGCGGGTGACATAGCCACCCTCAATCAGGCGCCCAACCAGTTCCGTCGCCGTATGCGGCGCGATCAGCAGCTTTTCCGCGAGCATGCCGATCGTCATCGCTTCGGTGGCGCCATTCCCTTTGATGGCCAGCAGCGCCTGATGCTGCTGCGGCGGCAGACCCGCCTCATGGGCAGCCGAGGTGCTGAAATCCATGAACTTGCGCAGGGTATAGCGCAGCGTCGCCAGCGCCTCGTAATCCGCCTGTGAAAGAGCTTCATCCAAACGTCGCACCATCAAATCGTCCTCATTGCCGCCGCCCGCGGTCCTAAAGCATGTCGCGCAAAATCTTCAGCGGTTTTGCGGCAACACCGTGCTCCAGATCAAGGAACTATAGTGCCGAAAACGAATCTTGCAGATCGCACCGCGCCTCAGTTGATTTATATCGCATTACGATATATTTGCCATCTCAAAGCGGGGAGTGGCTGAAGGACGGCCGCGCGCTTGGAGCATTCCGGGAAAAGTACGCAGCGGTTTTCCGTCCGGAATGCGTGAGAACAGGAAAATGCTCTGGAACAGAAGGCGCAAATGCAGGACACTGTAACCTTACAAAGTCACAGTCGCGATTTCTCCGGCGGAGCTTCCCGCAAGGACAATGGCGATTTCACCACGGACAAGCGCGTCCTGGTGCTGATTGCCATGGCGCTTGTCGTCGGCACCGGCGGCGCATTCGCCGCCTGGGGGCTTATCAATCTCATCGCGCTCGTCAGCAACGCCCTCTGGCTGTTCAAGATCAGCACCGCGTCGCTCTCCTTCGCCATGGTAGCACGCTCGCCCTGGATGATCGCCGCTCCCATTCTCGGAGGCATCGTCATCGGCCTCATGGCACGCTACGGTTCCGAAAAGATCCGCGGCCACGGCATTCCCGAAGCCATCGAGGCGATCCTGATCGGCGGCAGCCGCATGTCGCCGAAGGTGGCGATGCTGAAGCCGCTGTCATCGGCAATCTCGATCGGTTCCGGCGGCCCCTTCGGTGCGGAAGGCCCTATCATCATGACTGGCGGCGCCATCGGCTCGCTCTTCGCGCAGCTCTTTCATATGAGTGCGGCCGAGAGAAAGACCCTGCTGGTTGCCGGCGCGGCCGCCGGCATGACCGCGGTGTTCGGCACGCCGATCGCGGCCGTCATGCTCGCCGTCGAACTGCTGCTGTTCGAATGGAAGCCGCGCAGCTTCATTCCAGTCGCTGTCGCCGCCTGCGTTTCGGTCATCTGGCGTCCATTGTTGCTCGGCAGCGGCCCGCTCTTCCCCGCGCATTTCGAGATGTCGCTCTCCTGGTGGGGCATCGCGCTCGCCGCCGGCCTCGGCATCGTCTCGGGCCTGCAATCCGGCCTGCTGACCACCCTGCTTTATAAGATCGAGGATGCCTTCGAAAAGCTGCCGATCCACTGGATGTGGTGGCCAGCCCTCGGCGGCCTCGTCGTTGGGCTCGGCGGCTTGATCGAACCACGTGCGCTGGGCGTCGGCTACGACATCATCGCCGATCTCTTGCACAGCCATATCGCCGTCGGTGCAGTGCTGGCGATCCTGCTTGTCAAGGCGGGCATCTGGCTGGTGGCGCTCTCCTCGGGCACGTCGGGCGGCGTTCTAGCACCGCTGCTGATCCTCGGCGGCGCGCTCGGCTGGCTCGTCGGCCTTGCCCTGCCCGGCGATCCCGGCTTCTGGGCGATGCTCGGCATGGCGGCCATGATGGGCGGCACCATGCGCGCTCCGCTCACCGGTACATTCTTCGCCGTCGAGCTGACCGGAGACATGGGCGCGCTGGTGCCTTTGCTCGCGGCAACGGTCTCGGCCTATGCCGTCACCGTCCTTCTGCTGAAACGATCGATTCTGACGGAAAAGATCGCACGGCGCGGCCAGCACATCACCCGCGAATACGGCATAGACCCGTTCGAGCTCACCCGCGCCCGCGACATCATGATCGCAAAGGTGGACACCCTGCCTGCCGCCATGCGCCTGTCGGAAGCGCTGCACCGGATGACAGAGCAGCCGGATGCGCACCGCTTCTATCCCGTCGTCGGCGACAATGACCGCCTGGTCGGCATGATCTCGCGCGCCGATGCTCTGCGTTGGCACAGCGAGCCGGACCTCATGGATCAATCGCTCTATGACGTAATCTCGGATACATCGCTCCCGGTCGCCTATGCTGACGATACTGTGGGACGCGTCGCCGATATCATGATCCAGGCCGACACGGGACGCGTTCCCGTCGTCGAGCCGCAGACCGGCCGCCTCGTCGGCCTGATCGCCCGCAAGGACCTGCTGCGGCTGCGCAGCGCGACGAACCGGGCGGAACTGGAGCGTGGCGCCTATCTGCGGTCGAAAAGTTAAGGGGAGGAGGAGTGGCGTCAGCGCGGCGGCAGAACTGCGCGGCGCCTTCCTTTGCAATCAGCTGGGAAAATTGGCCCTGAGCCGGAAAATTTGAGAGCGATCCACGACGACCGATGGATGTTTACGATCCTGGGTGCCTACAAACGTAGGTGGGCACCGTGTGTCCAGGCCCACGGGCCTGGTCAGGGACAGCTCCCTTTGGATCGAGTATGGCCCCAGGGATTGTGGTTCCTGTCGGGAAGCGCAGACCGCCAAAACTATATAGAGCGGATTATGTCGTCGCACCAGAGGGCCGCAGCTGGCATCCGCAGAAATAAACTCAAGCCTGTTCCGCGCCGGGCCGCGCGAGAAGCTTCTCGGTAATGCCGTGAATGCGCGCCGTCACCTCATCGATGACGCTTGCCAGCGTTTCCTCGGCGCGCGCGTTGGCCGCCACGGTCGTATCCCGGCTGCTGGTCAGGGTTTCCAGCTCGGCCTCCAGCGAAGACACACGCCGGGTCAATTCCGATACTTCGTCCATGATCATGATGCCGGCCATGACGGTGACCCGGAGATCGCCGATTTCGCCGAACTGGCTTTTCAAATGCATGACATAGCGATCGAAGCGATTGGCGAGATCCGTCAGATGATCTTCCTGACCTTCTTCGCAGGCCATCCGGTAGGCTTTGCCGTCGATCGTTACCGTTACTTGCGCCATTCGACTTTCCGATCACTGCCGCGCTGCGACGGCTGCCTCCCGAGGGGATCAGCGGTCCAGCACGGCTCTTATGGTTTCCATCGCCGTAACCAGCCGGCGCGACACTTCCCGATTGACCTCCTCGAGCCGGTTCGCACGGAACTCGGCCTGGTCCAATTCCTGGGCAAGGCGGGAACGATCGGCGTGAACCCTGCGGACCTCGCCTTCTATATCGCTTTGCGCCCGTTCCCGCTCGAACCGCCCGTCGACGGCGCTCTCCAAAGTCGAGAGTGCCTGGCGCAATTGAGCGAGCGCCGCGTCCACCGTTTTGCCTGAAGGTGTCATACCCTTCGCTTCTCCGCGCAAGGCCCGAATCAAAACATCCGGCCACTTGTCTGATTTCGCAACAATATTCAACTCGGCAACAGCACGTCAATAAAGGCTGCCATGTGGCAGGCCCCCTATTCTGTGGATGAATGCCGCCTTTTCCGGCTGCACAGGCATTGTCGCATCATTGTCGTCTTTTGTAAAAGTGAACGGGCAAATGTTAAAAAATTGCCGCTGGAGGGTCGGATTGAGCCCTCGATTTGTTGACTTGCTCGCCCTAACTGCTATGTCTCAGCCGCCTGAGGCGACGTTGGAAATGACGTTCGGAAGAGTGTCGCTTTCATCCGCCTTTCAACCGATGGCCTCCCTCCCAAGCGTGCGGCCATCCCCCGAACCCGGAACACTGCGGAAAAACCCATGAACTCTCGCGAACAACACGACCGGATGGCGAATGCGATCCGTTTCCTTGCCATGGATGCTGTCGAGAAGGCCAATTCCGGTCACCCCGGTTTGCCGATGGGGATGGCTGATGTTGCCACCGTTCTCTTTGGCAAATATCTGCGCTTCGATCCGAAGAACCCGCTTTGGCCTGACCGCGACCGCTTCGTGCTCTCGGCCGGACACGGCTCGATGCTGCTGTATTCGGTCCTCTATCTGACCGGCTATCCCGACATGACGGTCGAAGAGCTCCAGCGCTTCCGCCAGCTCGGCTCCAAGACCGCCGGCCATCCTGAGTATGGTCACGCCACCGGCATCGAAACCACGACCGGCCCGCTCGGCCAGGGCATTGCCAATGCGGTCGGCATGGCGATCGCAGAGCGTAAGCTGCGCGAGGAATTCGGCTCGGAGCTTCAGGATCACTACACCTATGCCATGTGCGGCGACGGCTGCCTGATGGAAGGCATCAGCCATGAGGCGATCGCGCTGGCCGGCCACCTCAAGCTCAACAAGCTGATCCTGTTCTGGGACAACAACTCCATCACCATCGACGGCGCCGTCTCGCTTTCGGACTCCACCGACCAGGTCGCCCGCTTCAAGGCCGTTCACTGGAACACGATCGAAATCGACGGTCACGACCAGGCTGCCATCAGCGCCGCCATCGAAGCCGCCCACCAGTCCGACCGCCCGACGCTGATCGCCTGCAAGACGATCATCGGCTTCGGCGCTCCGAACAAGCAGGGTACCCATAAGGTCCATGGCTCGCCGCTCGGCGCCGAGGAAATTGCCGCGACCCGCGTCGCGCTCAACTGGCCCTACGAGCCCTTCGTCATCCCGAATGACGTCCTCGGTGAATGGCGCGCTGCCGGCGAACGCTCCATCGGCACCCGCGAAGCCTGGGAAGGCCGCCTTGCCGCAGCCGACCCGGCCAAGAAGGCCGAATTCACCCGCCGCTTCGATCACAAGCTGCCTGCCGGATTCGACGCCGCCATCAGCGACTACAAGAAGAAGCTCGCGGAAACCAAGCCCACGGTCGCAACCCGCAAGGCTTCGGAAGACGCGCTCGAAGTCATCAACGGCTTCATTCCGGAAACGCTCGGCGGTTCGGCCGACCTGACGCCGTCGAACAACACCAAGACCAGCCAGATGAAGTCGATCACCCCGACCGATTTCTCCGGCCGTTACATGCATTGGGGCATCCGCGAACACGGCATGGCCGCTGCCATGAACGGCATCGCCTTGCACGGCGGTCTCATCCCCTATAGCGGCGGCTTCCTGATCTTCTCGGATTATTGCCGTCCGCCGCTCCGCCTCGCTGCCCTGATGGGTATCCGCGCCATCCACGTGCTGACGCATGATTCCATCGGCGTCGGCGAAGACGGCCCGACCCACCAGCCGGTCGAGCAGGTCGCCAGCCTGCGCGCCATCCCGAACTTCCAGCTCTTCCGCCCGGCGGACGCAACTGAAACGGCCGAATGCTGGCAGATCGCTATCAAGACGACGAACCGTCCGTCCGGTCTCGCGCTGACCCGCCAGAACCTGCAGGCCGCCCGTACGGAATATAGCGAGAAGAACCTCTGCGAACTCGGCGCCTACACGCTGGCCGGCAATGCCGACGCCAAGGTGACGATCTTCGCTTCGGGCTCCGAAGTCGAACTCGCCGTTGCCGCCCGCGCCGTTCTCGAAGGCAAGGGCGTCTCCACGCGCGTCGTTTCCGTTCCCTGCACCGAACTCTTCTTCGAGCAGCCGGACGCCTACCGCAAGGATGTCATAGGCACCTCGCCGGTCAAGGTTGCCGTCGAAGCCGGCGTTCGCGAAGGCTGGGATGCCTTCATCGGACCTGAAGGCGCATTTATCGGCATGAAGGGCTTCGGCGCTTCCGCTCCTTACAAGGACGTCTACAAGCACTTCGGCATCACGACGGAGGCCGTTGTCACCGCCGCTGAGGCAAAGCTTTCCTGAGGGCGCTGACAAGCGCTCTCAAATCCAATAGATAAACACCCTGAGTGAACGGGAGTGACATTCAATGACTGTAAAAGTTGCTATCAACGGCTTTGGCCGCATCGGCCGTAACGTCCTGCGTGCGATCGTCGAATCCGGCCGCACCGACATCGAGATCGTTGCCATCAACGACCTCGGCCCGGTCGAGACCAACGCCCACCTGCTGCGTTACGATTCCATCCACGGCAAGTTCCCCGCCGAAGTGAAGGTCGAAGGCGATACGATCATCGTTGGCGGCGGCAAGCCGATCAAGGTCACGGCGATCAAGGACCCGGCAACCCTGCCGCACCGCGATCTCGGTGTCGACATCGCGATGGAATGCACAGGCATCTTCACCGCCCGCGACAAGGCCGCCGCTCACCTGACGGCCGGCGCCAAGCGCGTCATCGTTTCGGCTCCTGCCGACGGCGCTGACCTGACCGTCGTTTTCGGCGTCAACCATGACCAGCTCACCAAGGAGCACCTGGTCATCTCTAATGCGTCCTGCACCACGAACTGCCTGGTGCCGGTGGTCAAGGTTCTCGATGACGCTGTCGGCATCGACCATGGCTTCATGACGACAATCCACTCCTACACCGGCGACCAGCCGACGCTCGACACCATGCACAAGGACCTGTACCGCGCCCGCGCCGCAGCCCTGTCCATGATCCCGACGTCGACGGGCGCCGCAAAGGCTGTCGGTCTCGTTCTGCCGCACCTCAAGGGCAAGCTCGACGGCACGTCGATCCGCGTTCCCACGCCGAACGTCTCGGTCGTCGACTTCAAGTTCGTGGCCAAGAAGGCAACGACGGTCGGTGAAATCAACGAAGCCATCAAGGCTGCATCGAACGGCAAGCTGAAGGGCATCCTCGGCTACACCGACGAGCCGCTGGTTTCACGCGACTTCAACCATGACAGCCACTCGTCGATCTTCGCGACCGACCAGACCAAGGTCATGGAAGGCAACTTCGTGCGCGTCCTGTCCTGGTACGACAACGAGTGGGGCTTCTCGAGCCGCATGTCCGACACGGCCGTCGCCTTCGCCAAGACGATCTGATCATGGCCTTCCGCCCGCTCCTTCCGACGACAGTCCGCTGGCGTCCCATGGAAGGAGACGGGCTGGAACACCTGACGATCACCCCTCTCGATCATGCCGGCGCCGCGGCCATCCGCGCCGCCGGCATGATCATTGGTGCCCGCGGCGGCACGCCCTACGGCGTTTACTACCGCATCGATTGCTCCACCCATTGGGCGGTTCTTTCCTTCTCCGTCGAAGCCACCGATGGACGCCGTCTCGCGCTGGTCTCGGACGGCAAGGGACATTGGCGTACCGAGGATGGCGTGGCCCTGCCGCAATTCGACGGCTGCATCGATATCGATCTCTACGGCTCGCCCTTCACAAACAGCCTGCCGATCCGCCGGCTGGAGATGACGCCGGAAAGCGGAACCGCCAAGCTTTCCATGCTCTATATCCCATTCGACACGTTCGAGCCGGCGCGCGACGGCCAGCATTATACCTGCATCGTGCCGGAGAAACTTTATCGCTACGCCGCCGAAGACAGGGATTTCAGCGTCGACCTCCCAGTGGACGAGGATGGGCTGGTGATCGATTATCCGATCTATTTCAGGCGCGTGGATGTTTGAGCTGCGGTATCGTTACTCTTGCTCATTCAGCAAGCAACGAGCTTGTGCTTGGATCCTCGGGTCAAGCCCGAGGATGACGTGTTTTCGAGGTGGACCGCGGACAAACGATAGTTTTTTGAGATGCATCTCCCAAGTCGCTATGTGTCTTTGGCCTATTCTCAAGCATCGTCATCCTCGGGCTTGACCCGAGGATCCACGCACAAACCTTTTGGCCCAACCGCAATTGCCCTTCAAAACGCCTCAATCTTTGTTCTCCCTGCCCTGCTATGGTCCAGATTTACCAATAAATTTTGGACAGGACGTCTCCCAGGGCATTCCAAGCCGCTTCGCCGTTCTGGCAAAAGCGCATCACACCACGCCGTCGCAACCGTCAGAGTGGGCTTCAGTCGTAAAGCTCTCCTCTGAATAAGGTCATATTTGCCAATATGACCGGCAAGACTGCATGATGGGATGACGAAGGGACTTCCGCATTCCGGGCTTTTGGCCCAGCGGCGCAGGGAAAGGGGAAGACAAGGTGGAGGCATTTTACGTCATCGTGCTGGTCGGCACGGTCCTTGTTCTCATTGCGGCCTTTTCCAGCCTCCTCGCCTTCCGCTTCGGCGCACCCTTGCTGCTGCTTTTCCTGATGATCGGGCTTGCCGCCGGCACCGACGGGCTCGGCATCGAATTCTCCAACAATTATCTCGCCTATATTCTCGGCTCGCTGGCTCTTGCCATCATCCTCTTCGATTCCGGCTACGGCACGCCGATCCAGGCCTTCAAACTTGCCGCGGCACCGGCGCTGACGATCGCCTCCGTCGGCGTCATCGCCACGGCGGCGCTGTTCGGCCTTGCCGCCACCTGGCTGCTCGGCTTTACCTGGCTGCAGGGGCTGCTGCTCGGCTCTATCGTCGCTTCGACGGACGCCGCGGCCGTCTTCTTCCTGCTGCGCATCGGCGGCATCAATATCCGCGACAAGGTGCGCTCGACACTCGAAGTCGAATCCGGCACCAACGATCCGATGGCGATCTTCCTGACGCTCGCCCTGGTCGAGCTGCTCGCAAGCGGCGAAGGCTATGCCGGCATCAATCTCGCCATGCTCGCCACCTTCATCCAGCAGATGGGGCTTGGCGTCGTCCTTGGCCTGCTCGGCGGCATGATGATCGTGCTCATCGTCAGCCGGCTGGAGACCGATCGCGGCCTGACGCCGATCTTCGTGCTGGCGCTGGCGCTCCTCGTCTTCTCCTTCACCGGCGCTGTCGGCGGCAGCGGTTTCCTGGCCGTCTATGTCGCCGGCATTTACGCCGGCAATCGCAAGATGCCGGCCTCAGCCTCGATCAAGCGCTTCCAGGACGGCATGACCTGGCTGGCGCAGATCATCATGTTCCTCGTTCTCGGCCTGCTCGCCACGCCGTCGCAATTTCCGGCCATTGCCATACCCGCCGTGGCGTTGGCTCTTTTCCTGATCTTCATTGCCCGACCGATCGCCGTGTGGCTCTGCCTGCTGCCCTTCGATTACACCCAGCGCGAGACCGGCTTCGTCGCCTGGGTCGGCTTGCGCGGCGCCGTCTCCATCTTGCTGGCCATCATGCCCATCCTCGGCAACCTGCAATCAGGCCAGACCTATTTCAACGTTGCCTTCATCGTCGTGCTGGTGTCGCTGCTCGTACAGGGCTGGACCATCAAACCCATGGCGCGCCGCCTCGGCCTCATCATTCCCCCGCGCATGGGAGCGATCGACAAGGTCGAGGTCGACCTGCCCGGCACCGTCAACCACGAACTCCTCTCCTATCGTGTCGTAAAGGACAGCCCGGTCCTGCGCGGCGAACGTATACCGCGCTGGGCAATGCCTTCGCTCGTCGTGCGCGACGGCAAATCCATGCGCTATCAATATGCCGGTCGCCTGCGCGAAAACGATATCGTCTATCTCTTCATCTCGCCCAATTATTCCCGGCTTCTCGACCGCCTCTTTGCCAGCCGCGCCCCGGTCGATCCCGACGATGCCGAGTTCTTCGGCGCCTTCTCGATCTCGCCGCTGCGCCCCGCCGCCGATCTCGATGCGGCCTATGGGCCGGGCCTGCTGAGCGAACAGGAGAAGGGGCTTACCATCGCCGAACTCATGCGCCATCGCCTGGGCGGCAAGGCCGATTATGCGGATCGCGTTCGCCTGGGCGAGATCATTCTGATCGTCCGCGATCTCGACGAGAGCGACCACATCCAGTCGGTCGGCATGTCGCTCGAAGCGGTGGAGCCGCCTGTTCTGATGCCGATCTTCATCAATCTCCACGATATTTTTAAGAGCATCCGCGCTCACCTGCAGAAGCGTCGGGAGCACCCGGAAGCCAGCGTTTCAAACGATTCAAATGCCGGAAAAAACGACGCCTGAATGGCCTTGCGTCTCCGATCATCCGTAGTATGGTCGGCGCACTTTTCGCCACCAACAACATTGGATCCTCCTATGGCAGCCTTCAAAACTCTCGACGATCTCACCGACATCACCGGCAAGCGCGTGCTCGTGCGCGTCGACCTCAATGTGCCGGTCAAGGATGGCAAGGTCACCGATGCGACCCGCATCGAACGTGTCGCTCCGACGATTCTCGAACTGTCGGAAAAGGGTGCCAAGGTCATCCTGCTTGCCCATTTCGGCCGTCCGAAGGATGGCCCCTCCCCGGATCTGTCCCTCGGACTGATCGTACCGGCGGTCGAAGAAGTTCTGGACCACGCCGTTCTCTTTGCTTCCGATAGCATCGGCGCTCCGGCCGCCGATGCCGTTGCCAAGATGAACAATGGCGACATCCTGCTGCTGGAAAACACCCGCTTCCATAAGGAAGAGGAAAAGAACGACGCCGCCTTCACCAAGTCGCTTGCCGCCAATGGCGATATCTACGTCAACGACGCCTTCTCCGCCGCGCATCGCGCCCACTCTTCCACGGAAGGCCTCGCCCACCTGCTGCCGGCCTATGCGGGCCGCACCATGCAGGCAGAGCTCGAAGCCCTGGAGAAGGGTCTTGGCAATCCGGTCCGCCCGGTTGTCGCCATTGTCGGCGGCGCCAAGGTTTCCACCAAGATCGACCTTCTGACGAACCTGGTGAAGAAGGTCGATGCGCTTGTCATCGGCGGCGGCATGGCCAACACCTTCCTCGCCGCGCGCGGCACCAATGTCGGCAAGTCGCTCTGCGAACACGATCTCGCCGACACCGCCAAGCAGATCATGATCGAAGCCGCCACGGCCGGCTGCGCGATCGTTCTGCCGGAAGACGGCGTCATCGCGCGCGAATTCAAGGCCGGAGCCGATAACGAGGTCGTGGCGATCGACGCCATCCCCGCCGATGCCATGGTGCTCGATGTCGGCCCGAAGTCGGTCGAAGCCGTCAATGGCTGGATCGGCCGCGCCACGACGCTGGTCTGGAACGGCCCGCTCGGCGCCTTCGAAATCGCTCCCTTCGATGCCGCCACCGTCGCGGTCGCCAAATATGCTGCCGAGTGCACCAAGGCCGGCAAGCTGACCTCGGTCGCCGGCGGCGGCGACACCGTCTCGGCACTCAACCACGCCGGCGTTGCCGACGACTTCACCTATGTCTCGACGGCCGGCGGCGCCTTCCTCGAATGGATGGAAGGCAAGGTTCTTCCCGGCGTCGCCGTTCTGCAGAACGGCAAGTAAGAAAACCTCTTCGCGATGATTGATCAAAGCCGCGAAAGCTAAAGCTTTCGCGGCTTTTCCATGAGTGCTAGGATAGCGTCCAAAACTTTCAAACGGTTGAAATCATTTCAATCGTTTCAATTAGTTAGCCAGCCATTTCCCTCCTTCTACACTTCTGTTATCGCCGATCTATATTGATCCTGTCGCCGATTGAAATCGCCTTGGAGAAACAAAATGAGCGAACGAATTGAAGACATTGCCGTAAAGATGGTTGCTGGTGGCAAGGGCCTCCTGGCGGCGGACGAATCCACCGCCACGATCAAGAAGCGCTTCGACGCCATCTCTCTCGTATCAACGGAAGAGAGCCGCCGCGACTATCGCGAAATGCTCTTCCGCTCCGACGACGCCATGAAGAAGTACATCTCCGGCGTCATCCTCTATGAGGAAACCCTCTTCCAGAAGGCAGCGGACGGCACCCCCTTCGTCGATATCATCAAGGCTGCAGACAGCATTCCCGGCATCAAGGTCGATGTCGGCGCCAAGCCGCTCGCCGCCTTCCCCGGCGAAACCGTCACCGAAGGCCTCGACGGCCTCGCCGACCGCCTGGCGAAATATTATGAAGCCGGCGCCCGCTTCGCCAAGTGGCGCGGCGTGATCGCCGTTTCCGATACGCTGCCGACCTATGGCGCCATCAAGGCCAACGCCCACGCGCTCGCCCGTTATGCCGCTCTTTGCCAGCAGGCCAAGATCGTCCCGATCGTCGAGCCGGAAGTGCTGATGGATGGCGAACCCGGCACGCAGAGCCTCGACCGCAGCGAGGAAGTCACCCGCTGGACGCTGCAGATCGTCTTCCAGGAGCTCGCAGAAGCCCGCATCAAGCTCGAAGGCATGATCCTGAAGCCGAGCATGGTCATCGACGGCAAGAAGGTCCGCAAGGCCTCCGTCGAGCAGGTCGCCGAACGCACCGTTAAGGTACTGAAGGAAACCGTTCCGTCAGCCGTTCCCGGCATCGCCTTCCTCTCCGGCGGCCAGTCGACGGAAGAGGCAACCGCCCATCTCTCCGCGATCAACTCCGGTTACGATCTGCCCTGGCACGTGACCTTCTCCTACGGCCGCGCCCTGCAGGACAGCGCGCTGAAGGCCTGGGGCGGCAAGGCCGAGAACGTCGCAGCCGGCCAACGCGCCTTCACCCATCGCGCCGAGATGAACTATCTCGCCGCCAAGGGCAGCTGGACGAAGGATCGCGAACAGGCTGCTTGATATCAGCTGGAGTAATTCCGGGGAAAGTGCACTGCAATTTTCCCGGAATCGCGTGGAAACAATGGGATAGAGCAGTTCGATGACGCTCTGAAAAGCTGAACCGCTTGAGTATTCGAATGAACGAAAAACCCCGATCGCGATGCGATCGGGGTTTTTTGCTTTCGAGGAATATCCAGCCGGACGTTCAGAACAGAGCAAGTCACATCTGTCCCAATGACAAGAATAGGCTTGCCGTGATATCGGAAAACAAACCATGTCAAATGGATGTTACGAAAACGCGGCACTGGTTGTCCCACTTGTAATAAACGGGCCAAATAGAGGGGTTGCCATATGCTTGCTTGGCGCAGCTTTGTTGCTGTTCTTGCTGTAGTATTAGTTGCACAAATAAACATTTCTCGCGCCCAGCAATTTCAGTCGGCTGTTCCCGTCTTCTCACCGACCGGGCCAGACGCAGAGGCCTACGGCGAGAAACTCGGCTATCCCGTCGGTCTGCCGCTGAGCGAACAAAAGAACATGATCGGCAACTTCAGTCACGCCGATCAGCTCGCACCAACGCACACGATCGCAGCCGCCGAGCACCCGTTGCCATTGCTTCGAGCCCCTTCCGAACTTTCAATCAAGTTCACCTTCGGCACCGAAACCGCTTCGTTGTCGAAGTATCTGGACACCAATCCCACCACGGGATTGCTGATTGCACACGACGACACGATCCTGTTCGAACATTATCAATACGGCCGCAACGATCACGACCGCTTCGTTTCGCAATCCCTGGCGAAGACGTTGACAGGCATGATGATCGGGATTGCGATTTCCGAGGGCGCCATTCATTCGATCGACGATACGGTCGAGACCTATGTGCCGGAGCTGAAAGGCACGGAGATGGGCGCCACGCCGATCCGCGCATTGCTGCGCATGGCCTCCGGCATTGCCTTCACCGAGAACTTCGGCAACCCCGACGACAATATTCATCTCAGCAATTCACTGCTTGGCCCGGAAAAGCTCGACCCCATTACAGCCATATCCCGCTTCAACAAGCGGGTCGCGCCTCCCGATACGGTCTGGCACTACAGCAATCTCGATACGGAGGGACTGAGCCTCGTCCTCACCCACGCCACTCATATGAGCATGGCGGACTATCTGCAGACCCGCATCTGGCAGCCGATGGGTGCGGAAGCCAGCGCGAACTGGCAGGTCGATAGAACAGGCCAGGAAGTCGGCTACTGCTGCTTCAGCGCGACACTTCGCGACTACGCCCGCTTTGGGCTGCTGCTCGCGCATGACGGCGCCTTGAACGGCCGGCAGATCATACCCCGCCAGTGGCTGCTCGATGCGACGCAGCCGGTCAAGCAGGGCTCGTTCCTCGCAGTCAATCATGAGACGAACCCATGGGGCTACGGCTATCAAACCTGGCTGATGCCTGGCCCGCGCCGAACGTTCTTTCTGGACGGCCGAGCCGGCCAGCGCATCCTCGTCGATCCGGCAACGCATCTGGTACTCGTTCACACGGCAGTACGTGCGAAGCCCGGCGATGTCGGCAGTGCCGAGCTCGTCGAACTTTGGTCCAGCGTGCTCAAACAGTTCCAGAGCAATTAAAGCAATCGCCAGCGCGTGATGGGGCCTTAAAGCTGATACGGAAGCCAGACCTTCGATGGTGACCGCTGGTGAAGTTGTCACCGGCACAAGTTCCCACTTCCAGCACCAGCCGGCCAGCGGCTAAATCCTCACAGATCTACCGAAGCTCTGGGGGCTGCCATGAACACCGTTGCCTATGTTACCGTCGACGTCTTCACATCGGAGCGTTTCGTCGGCAATCCGCTGGCCGTCATCCCCGATGCCCGTGGCCTCAGCAGCGAGGCCATGCAGAAGATCGCAGCCGAGTTCGGTTATTCAGAAACGACCTTCGTGCTGCCACCCGAAAAGTCCGATCACACTGCGCGCGTTCGCATCTTCACCCCGACGGCTGAGATTCCCTTTGCCGGCCACCCGAATGTAGGCACCGCCTTCGTTCTCGGCCAGCAGCAGGGGATCTTCGGAAAGCCCACAGGTGACAGGCTGACCTTCGAGGAGGATGCCGGCCTGGTGGAGGTGACGCTATTGCGCACCGATGGCGCCGTTACAAGCACAAGCATACGCGCGCCGGCGAGCCTGACGATCGGCGAAACGATTGCCGATGACTTGATTGCGCGTTGCGTCCAGATCGATCCGCGATCGATCCGTAAAACCACGCATGCCCCGACCTTCGCCTCAGTTGGCCTGCCCTTTGCCTTTGCCGAACTGGACAGTCTCGAGGCGCTTGGAAAGGCAAGGCCGAACGCGGCTGTATTTGCCGAAGCGGCCGCGCGGCACAAAGAAGACAAGACCGGCTTCTCGCTCTTTCTCTACCTGCGCTCAGCTGAAAATCCGTGGCAAATCCGCGCCCGCATGTTTGCGCCGCTCGACAATGTGACGGAGGACCCAGCGACCGGCAGCGCCTCCGCCGCCCTCGGCGCCTACCTCACCTCACTGCTGCCGGCCCGGGATGCGGACGTGAAGATCACCATCGAGCAGGGCGTGGAGATGGGAAGACGCAGCCTCATCGGCGTCGAGGTCAAGAAAACTGCCGGCACGGTAAATGAAGTCTTGCTGTCCGGCAGCAGCGTCCACGTCATGCGCGGCGAGGTCCTGCTTTAGGCTGCCACGAGCGGCCCGCCGAAAGCCCGAATCCCGCCCTGCAACGCCTAAAATACTTCATTGATGACCAACGCCACTGTCCAGATGGCAAAGGCGAAGATCGCGATCTTCCAGAAATCAGCCCTGCGCTTCAGTCCCGGCAGCCCCAGCGGCTTGATGATGTGCACCGCCATGGCGAGCAGAAGCAGCACCGCTATGGCTTTTGTCACGCTCTTTTTCCCCATTTTCGCAAGAGTGAGAGCCGCCGCGACCAAAAACCGCTGCATAGCTTTCGCGTTCATGCTGTAATCGCCACAGGACGGACATCTTTCCGCGCCAACAGACTGTTTCTACAGGCCGATAGCGGCAATCCGGGACACAATCAATACTGAAAACAGGCAGGGCGGGATCCTGTCTTATCGGTTCCTTAAGCGGAGCCGCACGAAGGTGGGGAGCATGAAAAGAAATATTTTGCCCGTACTCGCTCTGCTGTTCGGCACGCTCTTCCTCTTCACGGGAAACGGCCTGCACAGCCTGCTGCTGCCCGTACGCGGCACCGCCGAAGGCTATGCGACCACGACGCTCGGTCTGCTCGGTACGACCTGGGCCACCGGCTTCGTGCTCGGCTGCCTGACTGCGCCGAAGCTGGTCAGGCGCATCGGCCATGTTCGCGCCTTTTCGGGCTTCATCTCCGTTATCGCCATCATCGCCTTGTTGACCGGCATTATCGTCGACCCGATCTGGTGGGTGGCGCTGCGCGCCGTCACCGGCTTCTGCACCGCCGGCACCTCGATGATCATCGAAAGCTGGCTCAATGAGCGCGCCACCAATGAGAGCCGCGGCGCGATCTTCTCGCTCTATATCGGCATCACCCTCATCGGCGCCGTTGCCGGCCAGATGATGGTGCCCTTTGCCGACATCCACACGCCCATCCTCTTCATGATGTGCGGCATCTGCTATTGCGTCGCCATGCTGCCGACGACGCTGTCGACCGCCGCCTCCCCGCAGCCGCTCAAGGCCGTCAGCCTCGACCTGAAGGCGCTCTACCGCAATTCGCCCGTCGCCTCGATTGGCATCCTCCTCGTCGGCATCGCCAACGGCGCCTATGGTACGCTCGGCGCCGTCTTCGGCGCCAATGCCGGCCTTTCCCAAAGCGATATCGCGCTGATGATGAGCTTGACCATCTTTGCGGGCGCCGTCATGCAGCTGCCGGCAGGTCGCCTTTCCGACCGGATCGACCGACGCTATGTGCTGGCGGGCATGGCCGCCGTTGCCGCACTCGACGGCCTGCTGCTCTTCCTGGTGCAGCCCGGCAGTCCCGCCTTCCTGATCGGCATGGTGGTAATCTATGGCTCGGTGGCCAACACCCTCTATCCGATCGCGGTTGCCCACGCCAACGACTTCGCCGCACCGGAAGATTTCGTCAAGGTTTCCGGTGGCCTGCTGCTGCTTTACGGCATCGGCACCATCATCGGCCCGACGCTCGGCGGACCGGTCATGTCCGCCATCGGCCCCTATGCGCTGTTCTTCGTGACAGCCATCGCTCATGTGCTGATCACGGCCTATTCGATCTTCCGCAGCCGTATGCGCGCCGCCAAGCCCGCGGGCGATCGCGACGCCTATACGACCATGCCTTCAGCCAATGCGCAGATGATCACGCCCGAGAGCATGGCGCTCGCGCGGAGCGAGACTTCAAAAAAGGACGATATAACTGTAAATTACGGCACCTGATCCCCCAAAAGGGAAAGGAGGAGCCGAAATGAGCTTGTTCGATGATGATCGTCCGCAACAGCCGTCAGCCCATGAAATCGGCAGCGATCTATCGCTGCTATCGGTGGACGAGCTGAAAAACCGCATAGCATTGCTTGAGGGCGAGATCGCCCGGCTGCAAGAGGAAATCGAAACCAAGGCATCCGGACGAAAGGCGGCGGAGAGCCTCTTCCGTTTCTGAAGCCCTTGTTCCAGGCGCGTGGCGACAGCATGAAATCCGTACGGCCGAGCCCGGAATCAATACATGCTCAACCGAATATTAAGCTTTACGACATATTACTATGATCATCCAGATTCGCTCTGGACTCAGACAGTTCCTCCACTTGGCGAATTGGTCTGATTTTTCTCCCTGTTTTACCTTGAGAGCCGCTTTTGCGGCTCTTCTTTTTTCATCTTGTAACACCGCTTCCATCGAAACTGTGGAGATTAACCCTTTCTTAAGAATCGCCTTGCGGATTTCAGTTAAAACCAGCATCCTAAAGTCATAAAAGCGGATGCCGAAAGCTCTTAGGGACTTGACCGGCTTTTCCTGAACAAAAGTGTTGCGTGAAGCAGGGATTTATTCGATGTCGGAACTTGGGTTGAACACGATCAGCTTTGCTGGCCATGCCGCATCGTCGGCGCAGTTCAGGGCACTTTATTCTGAAGGCATGTCGCTGGTCGAGGAAACCGCAGGCTATCTCGACGGCCAGGGCCGCGCCGCCTCCAAGGTTCTGCCGCGCATGGCGTCCGTGCTCTATGCCGCCGAATCCATGCGGCTGACCACCCGCCTCATGCAGATGGCCTCCTGGCTGCTGCTGCAGCGCGCCGTCAACAATGGCGAAATGTCACGCGACCAGGTGCTGGCCGAAAAGAACAAGGTTCGTCTCGACGGCTTCAATGTCGACCGCAGCGCTCCGGGCTGGAACGATCTGCCGGAAGCTTTCCGCGATCTGGTCGAGCGTTCGCTGCGCCTGCAGAACCGCGTCGCCCTGCTCGACCGCGAGATCTATCGCCCGACCGAGACTGCGATGGTTCCCGATAACCAGAACAGCGTCAAAGCACAGCTGACCCTGCTGCAGACTGCCTTCGGCGGCAACTGAGCTACTCAAACTGTCGGTTATGAGTTTGAACCGGTCGCGCCTGGCGCGGCCGGTTTCGTTTTGGCGGCCATTCCACACTCGGAAAAGCCACACGCAAAGTTAAGCCCAAAGTAGAAACCGGGCAAAGGTTGACGGATTCCGCGAAACATCTGTAAAAAGAAGTGCCAGTCTTTCTCATACGAAAGGCTGGCAAGCCGATATCGATGTGCGTGGAGGACCCAATGCGCCGGCTCACTTCTCACGAAAATCAAATCCGAAATTCTGAGAAGATGATGGACTATGCGCACATTGAATCTGGGCATTCTCGCCCATGTAGACGCAGGCAAGACTAGCCTTACGGAGCGACTCCTTTTCGACACCGGCATAATCGACAAACCCGGCAGCGTCGATGCCGGCAATACGCAGACCGACAGTCTCGAACTCGAAAGACAACGCGGCATCACCATTGCCGCGGCGGTGGTTTCCTTTGCCATCGGCGATGTGACGGTGAACCTCATCGACACACCAGGCCATCCGGACTTCATCGCCGAGATCGAACGGATCCTACAATTGCTCGATGCGGCCGTGGTCGTCGTTTCGGCGGTGGAGGGCGTGCAGCCGCAGACGCGCGTGCTCGTCCGCGCATTGCGGCGCCTCGGCATCCCCTTCCTGTTCTTCATCAACAAGATCGATCGCCTCGGCGCGCGTTACGATGACGTTCTCAAGGATCTTGCGACCCAGCTGGCGGTTCGCCCGGTTACGATGTCGGATGTCGGCAATGGCGGCGGCAGGCTCGCTGTCGTGGAAGCCGCAGATATTGGAAGCGATCCTCATTTCTCGCACCTATGCGAGGCGCTTACAGTCAACGACGACGCCATGCTGGCCGATTACGTGCTTCATCCGGAGCGCCTGACGAGACAAAGGCTGGAGCGCGCCCTCGTCGATCAGGTGGCAAAATCTTTGATTCACCCGGCATTTGCCGGTGCGGCGACACGGGGCCTTGGCACCCCCACCCTGATCTCGGCAATCGAAACCTTGCTTCCGAGCCGGCGTCCGAATCCTGATGGTCCGGTTTCCGGAACGATCTTCAAGATCGAACGCGGATGGGGCGGCGAGAAGCTCGCCTATCTCTATCTGGCATCAGGCACGATCAACCTTCGAGATGACATCGAAACTTCTCGCGGCCCGGCAAAGGTCAGCAGCCTTCAGCTTTTCAGGAGCGGCCGAGCCGACAAGGTCACGCAGATCAGCGCGGGGCAGATCGCCAAGGTTGGCGGGCTCGCGAATGCCCGCATCGGCGACTGGATCGGCACCGAGACGTCACTTGGAAGCCTTCGCCACTTTGCGCCGCCTACTTTGGAAACACGCGTCCGCCCGATGCGCCCCTCCGAAACCGCGGCGCTCTGGCTCGCCCTTGGCCAACTCGCGGAACAGGATCCGCTCATCAACCTGCGCTCCAACGAGGAAACCGGCGAAATATACGTTTCGCTCTATGGCGAGGTGCAGAAAGAGGTCATCCAGGCGACGCTCTCGAACGAGTTCGGCCTGGACATCGCCTTCGAGGAAAGCACCGTCATCTATGTCGAAAGGCCGGTCGGAACGGGGAGCGCGGTTGAGCATATATTCAGGGAACCCAATCCGTTTCTCGCAACCGTCGGATTGCGCGTCGAGCCACGGCCGGAAGGCACCGGCAACAGCTTTGCCCTGGAAGTGGACGTCGGCCAGATGCCGGCAAGCTTCTACCGGGCCGTCGAGGAAGCCACGTTCGAAACATTGAAAGAAGGATTTTTCGGATGGCAAGTCATCGATTGCCACGTCGCCATGACGACGGCGCGTCAAAGCTCGCCGGCCACGACGGCGGTGGACTTCCGCAAGCTGACGCCGCTGGTGCTGGCTTCGGCGCTTTCGTCCGCGCGCACGATCCTGTGCGAGCCCATCGAGCATTTTCATATCGAGATACCAGCGACGGCGCTGACCGGCGCGCATAGTCTGCTGGCAAAATCCGGGGCATCGGTGAAAAAATCGTTGATCGACGGTGGGCTGGCACGGCTGGAAGGCATCGTGGCATCATCCATGATCCAAGCCATTCAAAGGCAGTTGCCGGGATTGTCGGGCGGAGCGGGTGTCCTGGATCACGCCTTCGATCATTATGCACCGCTATCGGGTCCGCACCGCGTTCGGGAGCGCTCAGCAACAAACCCGTTCGACCGCGCAGATTACCTGCGGCGTGTGCGATGAGGGTGCGAAGCTCTGTATCAACGCAAAAAAGCCCGGCAAAACCGGGCTCTTTTCAAACAGCACATCGCAGAGCGATTAGATGCCGAGACCGCCGAAGCGCTTGTTGAACTTCGAAACGCGGCCGGCACGGTCCATCATCTGCTGGTTACCGCCGGTCCAAGCCGGATGGGACTTGCTGTCGATTTCGAGGTTCATGACAGCGCCTTCAGAACCCCAGGTCGAGCGGGTTTCATATTCGGTGCCGTCGGTCATGACTACCTTGATCGTGTGGTAGTCGGGATGAATGTTGGCCTTCATAACAATCTTCCTGTCATGCCAGGGTCCATTTGTCGCAAGGCATTGCGGCAACCGAACCGATTGAATAAATGAAGCCGCAGTCCGTTAAAGGCCACGGCTTCCAATTAAGATGGCGTGCCTATACATGAAGGCAGCGGCGATAACAAGGGGCGAAACGTCGAGTCCCTTGCTGATATGGGGATTGGAGACGACTTGTCAGAGACTGGCCCGGCAGAGGAAAAGAAAAACAGTACAATCCGTCCCCTTGGACGACTGGCGCCATACCTCAGGCGATATCGCGGCATGGTGGCCGGAGCGCTTGTTTCGCTCGTCCTTGCAGCCGTCACCTCGCTCGCTCTGCCGGTCGCCGTGCGCCGCATGATCGACCACGGCTTCGATCAGGCCGATCGTGGACTGATCGACAGCTATTTCATTGCGATCCTGGGCATGGCCCTTGTGCTCGCCGCGGCGAGCGCGCTGCGCTATTATTTCGTCATCTCCATCGGCGAGCGCATCGTCTCCGACATGCGCCGCGAGGTCTTCGACCACGTCACGCGACTGTCGCCCTCCTTCTTCGATGTCAACCAGTCGGGCGAGATCGTCTCGCGCCTGACGGCCGATACGACTCAGATCAAGTCCGCGGTCGGCGCTACCGCCTCCGTGGCGCTACGCAACCTCATCCTCTGTCTCGGCGCCGTGATCATGATGATCGTCACCAGCCCGAAGCTCTCCAGCATCGTCCTGATCGCCATCCCGATCATCGTCCTGCCGCTGGTCAGTTTCGGCCGTTCCGTGCGCAAGCGCTCGCGTACCGCGCAGGAGACACTGGCGCAGGCATCCGCCTATGCCAACGAGACCATCGCAGCCAACCGCACCATACAGGCCTATAATGGCGAGATCGCTGCCTCGCGGCGCTATGGCAGCGCGGTCGAGGATGCCTATCAGGCGGCACGCGCGGCGATCAGATCCCGTTCGCTGCTGACGGGCTTCGCCATTGCCATGGTTTTCGGCAGCATCGTCGCCGTTCTCTGGGTCGGGGCGCAGAACGTGCTCGCCGGCACGATGTCGGCGGGTACGCTCGGCCAGTTCCTCCTCTATTCCGTCATCGCTGGTTCCTCGCTGGGCTCGCTGTCGGAAGTCTGGGGCGAGCTGTCCCAGGCCGCAGGTGCTGCCGATCGCCTGGGCGAGCTCCTTGCAGAGGTATCGCCGATCGCAGCTCCGGCCAATCCCCTCCCCTTGCCGCAGCCGCCCCAGGGCCGCGTGGATTTTTCCGACGTCCACTTCTCCTACCCGTCGCGACCGAACAGATCGGCGCTGCATGGGCTCTCCTTCTCCGTGAAGCCGGGAGAGACGGTCGCGATCGTCGGCGCGTCCGGAGCCGGCAAGAGCACGATCTTTTCGCTGCTGCTGCGCTTTTATGATCCGCAGAAGGGCGGTGTTGCCATAGATGGCATCGACGCTCGGGATGTTTTGCCGGACGCCTTGCGCGAGCGCATCGCCATCGTGCCGCAAGAGACGACGATCTTTGCAGCCTCCATCCATGACAACATCGCTTTCGGCCGCCCGGATGCCTCTCGCGAGGAAGTGCGCGCCGCCGCCATCGCCGCACAGGCCGACGAATTCGTCTCGCGTCTGGAACAGGGCTACGACACGCAAGTCGGCGAGCGCGGCGTGACGCTTTCAGGCGGCCAGCGGCAACGCATCGCCATTGCCCGCGCCATCCTGAAGAATGCGCCGATCCTGCTGCTCGACGAGGCGACGTCCGCCCTTGATGCGGAAAGCGAAACCCTGGTGCAAAAGGCCCTGGAAGGCCTCATGGAAACACGCACCACCCTCGTCATCGCCCATCGCCTGGCAACCGTGCTGAAGGCCGACCGCATTCTGGTGCTGGATCAGGGCCGTATCGTCGAGGAAGGCACGCATCAGAGCCTGATCCGCCACGGCGGCATCTATGCCAAGCTTGCGCGCCTGCAGTTCGATGCCGGCATAGAGCAACACATGCTTGCCACAGAATAGTGTGTGCGGTGCTCTATTGCCGAAAATACAACCATATGGAAATAACTTTGAAGTTGAGCTAGATTTTCCGCGTTATCCCGCGCTGATGCGATTCTAGGAGACGTGCACCATGTATAAATTTGAAGTCTACAAGGACAAGGCCGGCGAGTTTCGCTTCCGCTTCAAAGCCTCGAACGGCGAAACCATGTTCGGTTCCGAAGGCTACAAGGCGAAGGCTTCGGCCCTGCATGCCATCGAATCGATCAAGGCGCATGTCGGCGGCGCCGTCATCGACGACCAGACGACCGCAACCGCCTAAGATTTCGCGTCAGCATCCGTTGTAACGCCATTTCCGGCCGGCTGCCCTTGGGCATGCCGGCCGTTTTGATTTCGGCCATCAATTTCAAAAAAATCTTTCAGCGAGTGTCGAACTCGGCCGGTCTTGCGGCTCATTATATCGAAGCGGCAGGAAGCCGTTTTGCCAGCGGTGTTGTATATTCCGGCATTCAGCTTTCCGGTGTGCGCCGTCCGGCCATCGTCAAAACTGCAAATGGGAGACTTATCTCATGCAATATGCTTTGATCATCCGTGAATCAGCCGAGGATTTTGGGCGTCGCGCCGATCCGACCTACAAGAACGGCTGGATCGCCTACACACAGGCGCTGATCCAGGCCGGCATCATGACCGGAGGCGCGGGATTGACTGCGCCGGAGACGGCAACGGTCGTCCGTCGCCAGGGCGAGGATCATGAGGTAAAGGACGGTCCCTTCCCTGACGGCAAGGAACAGCTTGGCGGCTTCTACCTGATCGATGTGCCGGATCTCGATGCTGCGCTGGAATGGGCGCTACGCGTACCGATCTCCCAGCAAGGTTCGGTCGAGATACGGCCGCGATTGCAGGTTTAGCCATCATGGCATCGGATGCCCGACGCGCTGCCGAGCAAGCGGCGCGTCAATCCTACGGCAAGCTGGTTGCTTTTCTCGCCGCGCGCTTCCGTGACGTGCCGGCGGCCGAGGATGCTTTGTCCGATGCGATCGCAGCAGCGCTGAGCACCTGGCCGGAACGCGGCATCCCCGACAATCCGGAAGCCTGGCTGCTGGTTGCAGCCAAGCGTAACCTCCTTCGCGGGGTCAGGCACGAGAACGTCAAGGCCGGAGCGCGCGACAGGATCATGATGGCCTTCGAAGAAGCGGAGGAACGCATGAATGCCGACAATTCCACCTTTCCGGACGAGCGTTTGAAGCTCCTCTTCGTCTGCGCCCATCCGGCTTTGGATCGCTCGGCCCACACCCCACTGATGCTGCAATCCGTGCTGGCCGTCGATGCCGCGACCATAGCCAAGGCCTTCCTCGTTTCGCCGCAAGCCATGAGCCAACGGCTGGTGCGGGCAAAAATCAAGATCCGCGACGCACATATTCCCTTTATCGTTCCGGAACGGTCCGTCTTGCCGGACCGATTGGAAAGCGTGCTCTCGGCGATATATGCCGCCTATGGCCTCGGCTGGGATGGGGTCGACGGAGAGATCGGCAAGCAAAGATCTCTAGCGGATGAAGCCATCTGGCTCGGCCGTACTTTGCTCGCGACACTGCCCCAGGAGCCGGAGGCGGCAGGCTTGTTGTCGCTGATGCTCTACAGCCAATCCCGTCGTGGAGCCCGGCGCGATGCGACTGGACGGTATGTTCCTCTCGACCAACAGGACATGGCCCTGTGGGATGCCGAAATGATTCTGGAAGCCGATAATCTGTTGCGAAAGGCTGGTGCATTCGGGCGGTTCGGTCCGTTCCAGTGCCAGGCTGCGATCCAGTCCGTGCATGCCGACCGGCGACGCTCCGGCGCGACCGACTGGGCGGCTCTGGCCAAGCTCTATGAAGCGCTCGTGATCATGACGCCGACGGCTGGCGCGCGCGTCAGCCACGCGGCCGTGACCGGCAAAGTGGAAGGTCCGGCAGCGGGCTTGGCTCTGCTTGACCGGATAGCCGAGCGCGACATTGTCAACTATCAGCCCTATTGGGCCGTGCGCGCCCACTTGCTGACCGAGGCCGGAGATACGGAAAGCGCCTCCCACGCGTATCGCACCGCGATCGGCCTCAGTGACAGCGAAGCCGTGCGACAGTTCCTGCAGGCACGCCTCGATAAGATCGCGTCGCCCGAGCAATGACCAATTATTTTTCGGTCAGCTTCAGTTCGATGCGGCGGTTGGTAGCGCGAGCATCCGGCGTGTCGCCCGGTGCGATCGGTTGGAATTCGCCGAAACCGGCCGCAACAAGCCTGTCAGCGGGGACGCCCTGCGAGATCAGGAACTTGACGACAGCGATGGCGCGCGCCGACGAGAGAGCCCAGTTGTCCGGATAGCGGCCACTGCCCGAAAGCGGCACATTGTCGGTATGGCCATCGACACGCAGCACCCAATTGATCTCGGGCGGAATTTCCTTGGAAAGGTCGATGAGAGCTGCCGCAAGCTTGGTCATTTCCGTCTGGCCGGCCGGATTGAGATCGGCCGAGCCCGATGGGAACAGCACTTCCGACTGGAATACGAAACGGTCGCCGACGATGCGGATGTTATCGCGGTCGGAGAGGATTTCGCGCAGGCGGCCGAAGAAATCCGAACGGTAGCGGTTCAGCTCCTGTACGCGCTGCGCCAGCGCCACATTCAGCCGCCGGCCAAGATCGGCGATCTTCACCTGCGACGACTGATCCTTGGTCTCAGAAGCCTGGAGTGCGGCTTCTACGGCCGCGATCTGGCTGCGCAGTGCGGCAATCTGCTGATTGAGGAGATCGACCTGGGTGAGAGCCCGCGCACTCACCTGCTTCTGCTCGTCGAGCTGCTGCGTCAGCGTTCCGGCCCGCTGTTCGGCGGCCTGGCTGCTGCCGGAACCCGCGGCAAGCAGAGACTGCAGACGCGAGCGTTCGCTTTCCGCCGATGACAGCGACGCCTGGAGGTTGGCAACTGTATCCTCCAGATCCTGCTTGCCGTTCTTTTCGAGTGCCAGCTGCTCCACAAGATCGTTGATGCGGCTGTTGAGGCGGTTGAGGACCTCGTCACGCCCGGAAATTTCGCGACTGAGGATGAATTGGCCGACGACGAACACCGTCAGCAGGAACATGATGGCCATCAGCAGCGTGGAGAGCGCATCAACGAAGCCTGGCCAATAGTCGACGCTTCTCTGGTGGCGTCGGTTGCGGGCGAGCGCCATGGCTTACTTGCTCCCGGTCTTCTCGGTGTGGCCGATGCGGTCGGCGAGCCTATCGAGCGTGCGGCGCATCGATTTCGCCTCTTCCTGCTGCGCCTCGATCCAGTCACGCAGCATCTGCTGTTCGTTGCGCATGTTCTTGACCAGGCCCTGAATGCCTTCGGCGAGGTTGGCCATGGCGGTCACCGAGCGCTGGCCGCCGCCTTCCTCTGCGATCTTGCGCAGATAATCCGACAGCGCCCGCACATCCTCCGAAGAGGCGCCGGCTGCGCCTTCGATGACCGGGGCAATATCCGAGCCGACATCGGTAACCGACGACAGCCAGTTTTCGAGCTCCGTGTAGAATCGGTTCTGCGCACGGCCGGCCTGCAGGTCGAGGAAGCCGAGGATCAGCGAGCCGGAAAGGCCGAGCAGCGACGACGAGAAGGCCGTGCCCATGCCGACCAGCGGGCCGGAAAGCCCGGTCTTCAGGGCGCTCAGAATATCGCCGGTGTCGCCGGTGCCGGCATCGAGGCCCTGGATGACGTCGTTGATCGAACCGATGGTGCCGATCAGACCCCAGAAGGTGCCGAGCAGACCCAGAAAGACCAAGAGGCCGATGAGATAGCGCGACGTATCGCGCGATTCGTCGAGGCGCGTGGCGATCGAATCGAGAATGGAGCGCAGCGTCGCGGTGGAGAGCTGCATCGCGCGGCGGTTGCCGAGCAGCGCCCGCATCGGCGCGAGAAGCCGTGGATTGCGGCCGACCTTGTCCGCATTGCCGACAGCACGGAAATGGTTGAACCAGCGAACCTCCGGCCTCAGCATCAGCACGTGATTGAAGACCAGCAGGATGCCGACGGCCAGAACGCCGAGGATCAGGCCGTTGAGCCCGGGATTGTGCAGGAAGGCGACCTGGGCCTGACGGAAAAGGATGGCCACGATGAAACCGACGATGATCAGAAAAAGAACCATCGTCCAGAAGAAGGCCATCGGGCTTGAGAGCTTGTAGGTGTAATTGCCCGATACGTTGTCGGTCGATCCGAGATCCGACAGATTCACATTTTCCATCACACGCTCCGCCACCGTATCTTCCGCAGGCGGAGACTAGAGCAACATTGTGCCGAATTGAAGAGACGGAAAGCACAAAACAGCCCGTTGGCAACAGACTGTTTTGTCATTCGAAAAAGCGAATGGGGGAATGGCTTACTTCGTCGGGATCGGACGCTTAACCACTTCGGCGAGCGCCTTCTGGATGTGCTCATTGCCGCAGATGATCGAACTCGTGCCGAGCATGTCGTTGCCGCCGTGGAAATCCGAGACGAAACCGCCGGCTTCGCGGATCAGCAGAATGCCGGCCGCGATATCCCAGGGTGAAAGACCGGTTTCCCAGAAACCGTCGAAACGACCGGCCGCCACATAGGCGAGATCGAGCGATGCGGAGCCGAGGCGGCGCACACCGGCGACTTCGCCCATGACATGGCGCAGCTCCACCAGGAACTTGCCTTGATTGCCGCGGCCGAGATGCGGAACGCCGCAGCCGATGACGCTGTCCGACAGCACGCGGCGCGAAGCGACGCGCAGACGACGGTCATTGAGGAATGCGCCGCCGCCGCGTTCGGTTGTATAGAGCTCGTCGGTCGCCGGATTGAAGATGACGCCGGCAACGATCTCGTCATTGCGCTCAAGCGCGATCGAAACGGCGAACATCGGAATACCGTGCAGGAAGTTGGTGGTGCCGTCGAGCGGATCGACGATCCAGCGATGAGCGCCGTCCGTGCCCTTGACCTCTTCGCTTTCCTCGCCGAGGAAACCATAGGTGGGGCGGGCCTTCATCAGCTCGTCACGGATGATCTTCTGTGCCTTCAGATCCGCCTGGCTGACGAAATCGCCCGGTCCCTTCACCGAAACCTGCAGGTTCTGCACTTCGCCGAAATCGCGGCTGAGCGACTTGCCTGCCTTGAGGGCAGCCTGAACCATGACATTGAGAAGAGCAGAACGGGCCATCGGGTTTCCTTGGATAATGCAGAAAGCGCTGACCGGGCGGCTCGAAAGCAGGCCCCGACGGAGCGGGAGCGTCAGCGGAAATAAAGATTGGCGGCCTCAAGACCATAAAATCGGGAGAATTTCAAGTGGCGAGGCTATGGCACGCGCACACTGACATCACATCAGGCCCGTCACGCTGGTTTCAACTCCGGCTGCTACCGCGCGCGACGATACTTGTTCGCGGCATCGATGGCCGCTTTCTGCTGATAGTCCTCGATGCCCTGATAGAAATCCTCGAGCTCTGCATCCTTCAGACCGGCGCGGCGGGAAATGACATACCAGGTGGCCGCCGCCACCGGATCCTGCTTCGTGCCGATGGCGTTGATATAAAGATGCGCCAGCTTGTTTTGCGCAACGACGTTGCCGCGATAGGCGGCGACCCGCATCCAATTGAAGCCGTTTTCGAGATCCTGCTTGCCACCGATGCCGTTGATCAGCCAGAGACCCATGTCGAGCTGCGCGGTGTCGAAGCCTGAATTGGCGGCACGCGACAGCCACTCCCGCGCGCGGGCCTTCTTCTCCGGTGGCAGGTCGGGAAGGTTGAGATAGAGCTGCGAGACGGCATATTGCGCATCGGCAATGCCCTGCTCGGCGGATTTTTCATAATAGGGAAGCGCCATCTGCAGGCCCTTCGCGCCGGGATTTTCGGCCGTCAGCATCTGCGCCACGTTGAATTCGGCCGAAGGCTGCCCGGCTTCGGCAGCCTTCCTCATCCATTCATCCGCCTTCTTCTGATCGCGGGGCACGTCGCGGCCTTCCATCAGGATCAGCGCGTATTTGAACATGGAGGTGGCATCGCCGCCTTCGGCGGCCTTGCTGTACCAGAAAGCAGCGTCCTTGGTGTCGCGCTTGACGCCCAATCCCTGCGACATCAGCTCGGCAATAAGGGTCTGCGCGGCCGGATCGCCGAGCTGCGCCCGCGGCAGAGCCCGCTGGAAGGCGGTCAGATAGTAGCCGCGCTGGAAGGCGCCATAGGCATCGTCGACCTTGCCCTTGAAGGGCTTTTCCGGCGGCAGGGCAGGCAGATTGGCACCCATGCGCTCGAACACCCCGACACCTTCCGAGGGCTTCATGTCGCCCTCGGCCTTCGGCTCGCTGCCCGGCTGGATCTTCTCGGTCTTGAAGGTGCCGGCATCGGCACCCAGCGGCCGCGTCACGACGCTTTCGTTGGCTGCCGGTGCATCCGGCACGGAGGAAGCGTCATCGGCCTGAACCTTGTCATCAGGCCGCGCGCCCTTCTCCGCCGGCGCCTTGACGCCCGGCAACGACGTGGCGCCACTCTCCGATTGCGCTGCAGCCAGCAGTGGAAATATCGTCAGCCCGGCCGTGAGCGCGACAAGAAAAGGTCTATGGCGGAATCGAGGCTTTGACGACATGAACCGCTATCAATCCTCAAACCGTGGCGCTTTTTCGTCCAGAAGCGCGTTCACTTCGGCAACGATGGACGGAGCCGCCGCAGGGTCGGCAAAAACCGCCTTATGCAGCGCGACGAACTCGGCACCCGTCAGGGCTACGTCCAGCGCCGACTTCGGATCGGTGCCGCCCATGACGATGCAGGGAATCTCGATCATGGAGGCCCACCATTCGCCGAGCGCCAGGTTTTTCGGATGCGCCTCCGGCTTGATGTCGCCGTCCAGCTTGCCGAAGAAGATGTAGTCCGGTCTGAGCTCACCAATCTCCAGCGCGTTATGCCTGTCGGCCGCGTTGCCGCCGCCAACGATCAGCTTCGGCACGAATTTTTCGACGGCTTCGGTAAGTTCGGCAATATTGCCGGCAATATGCAGCCCGTCAGCCTTGGCCCGGCCGGCTACGCGGCTGTCGCCGGCAATGAGCGCCGCAGCACCCGCCGCCTGCACCACCGGCACCAGCCTTTCCGCATGTTTCTGGAAAGTGCCGTCATCCAGCCCGTATTGGGGAATGATCACCGAGGCGACATCCCCGCCCCTCAGCGCATCGGCCACGACCTTCACCTGCTGCTCGATATCGGCAATGTCGGGAACGATGAGAACGAGGCGGCAACGATCTTCGGGCACGGTCATGCGAGCTTCCATGGTTTCGGCTTCCATCGTCAGCGATGGCGCACCGGTTCGATAGTCGTGAGTAAATCCGTTAGCTCTCTCTGACAAGGGGCAGCGGCTGAAACGGCGATCTGTGGCGTAAATCCGGGACATTCTCGGCGCAGCCGGTAAGCCCGTCGCGCAATATATCATGCAGCGCACAATTAACTTGCCGCCCCTTGGTGTTTGACGTAGCTTTCGGCCATGTCGACCATGGACCCTTTCGCAGCCATCGCGGATCCGAACCGGCGCTATTTGCTGGAGGAATTGCGCCGCGCACCCAAGACGGTCAACGAATTGGCGCAGGGTCTGCCGATCAGCCGCCCGGCGGTGTCGCAGCACTTGAAGGCGCTCCTCGACAGCAATCTCGTTTCCGTCACCAATGAAGGCACGAAGCGCATATACGCCGTCAACAGCCGCGGTTTCGACAAGCTGAATTTATGGCTGGATCAGTTCTGGTCCTGAAATCATCTTCGCTTTCGCGACTTCAAGAAAATTGCGCCAACCTCTACCCTTGACACTATGATGTTGGCGCATCCGTTTTTTTGGCGGAAATGCTCATCGATCCTGGCTGGAAAAATTTCGATCTGCCTCCCTTGCCCCCAAGATCGATGGCTTCTTGAACTTTAGGGCGTTATGTCAGTGAACTGACGAACGCAGACGTTGGATTTCGTCCTTGACGCGCAGCTTCCTGCGTTTGATGTCGGCTATTTCCGTATCATTGCTAGAGGGAGATGACATTGCCGCATGCAGCGCCTCCTCGAGCGCGACATGTTTCTTTTCGAGCGATTCAAGATGAGCTTGAACAGTCATATGACCCTTCCTTCCTCTTTAAGAGCCCTGACCATCCATTCGCCAAGGCTCTAGGTGTCAACCCTCCCACTGTGCCATAATATCGAGCCTTTGTCGAAGGCGAAAACGTGGCCTATAGGCGGCAAATTCGTGATGAAGGATAACTTCCAGTTACCGTCATTTGGTGATAGGAGCTTGCGGGATTCACGAGACGGAACGAATACGATTCCGCTATATGCTGGGGAAATGAACATGGCCGATCAGGAACAGGCGGAAATCAGGCTGATCGTGGCGCGGCTGCGCCAGGAGCACGAGGATTATGACGCCGCAATCAACGCCATGATCCAGACGGGCTGCGATGCCCTTCGAATCCAGCGCATGAAGAAGAAGAAGCTCGTCATCAAGGACAAGCTGACCAAGCTGGAAGACCAAATCATCCCCGATATCATAGCCTGAGGAGTACAAAGCAACGATGATGACCGAAAGACCGCCTGTCGCCATCATCATGGGAAGCCAGTCCGACTGGGAGACCATGAAGAATGCCGCGGACACTTTGGAAGCGCTTGAGATCACCTATGATGCGCGCATCATCTCGGCTCATCGTACGCCCGACAGGCTGGTGAATTTTGCCAAGGGCGCAAAGGATGAAGGCTTCAAGGTCATCATCGCCGGCGCCGGTGGCGCAGCGCACCTGCCGGGCATGGCGGCATCCATGACGCCTCTTCCAGTTTTCGGCGTGCCGGTGCAGTCCCGCGCTCTCTCCGGGCAGGACAGTCTCCTCTCCATCGTCCAGATGCCGGCCGGCATTCCCGTAGGCACGCTGGCGATCGGCAAGGCCGGCGCGGTCAACGCCGCGCTGCTTGCCGCCGCGGTGCTGGCGCTTGGCGATGAAGAGATCGCCGACCGGCTCGACGAATGGCGCGCCCGCCAGAGTGCCGCGGTCGCTGAATATCCGATGGACGACCTATGAGCGCGAAGACGATCGGCATCATCGGCGGCGGCCAGCTTGGCCGCATGCTGGCCATGGCGGCCGCACGCCTGAACTTCCGCACTGTCATCCTCGAGCCCCAGGCCGATTGTCCGGCAGCCCATGTTGCCAATGAGCAGATCGCCGGCGCCTACGACGATGCGGCCGCGCTTGCCGAACTGGCGAAGCGCTGCGATGTCGTGACCTATGAGTTCGAGAACGTGCCGGTGACCGCCGCCGAGGATCTTGCCTTGCAGGTAACGGTCTATCCGCCGCCGAAGGCGCTGGAAATGGCACAGGACCGGCTGATCGAGAAGCGCTTCATCAATGGCTGCGGCATTCCGACGGCCCGCTTCCATGCCGTCGACAGCCAGGAAGACCTGGAAAAGGCGCTCGCCGATTTCGGCGGTCAGGGCGTGCTCAAGACGCGCCGCCTCGGTTACGACGGCAAGGGCCAGCGCGTCTATCGCTCCACCGCCGACAGCGCCGACAGCGCCGAGGGCGGCTATGCGGCCTTGGGCAGCGTGCCGCTGATTCTGGAGAGTTTCGTCTCTTTCGAGCGCGAAATCTCGATCATCGCTGCTCGCGGCAGTGACGGGAAGGTTGCCTGCTACGATCCGGCCGAGAACGTCCATCGCAATGGCATTCTCCACACCTCCACGCTGCCGGCGAGCATTTCGCAGGAGACGGCGAACGCCGCGCGCGAAGCTGCGGAAAAGATATTGACGGCGCTCGGCTATGTCGGCGTCATCGGCATCGAATTCTTCGTGCTGGCCGATGGCAGCCTGATCGCCAATGAAATGGCGCCGCGCGTGCACAATTCCGGCCATTGGACGGAAGCCGCCTGCGTCATCTCGCAGTTCGAGCAGCATATCCGTGCCGTCGCCGGCCTGCCGCTCGGAAATCCTCAGCGTCATTCGGACTGTGTCATGACCAATCTGATCGGCGATGACATCAAGGCATTGCCGGAATGGCTGCGCCTTGACGACACGCTGGTGCATCTCTACGGCAAGACCGAAGCACGGCCAGGCCGCAAGATGGGGCATGTCACACAGCTTCTGCGCTGAGAGCCGTGGGAAAAAGCCCCTGACATGGTTGACAGGCCCGGTATGACAGGGTATTTGCTCCCCACCCTAAAGAGCGCGCCCCGCGCGCGCTTTTGATTGTTAAAAGACCCGGGCGAATGTGACATTCCCCCTCAGAGATCGCGGATCAGAAAAATGAAGATCAAGAATTCGCTCAAGTCGCTCAAGGCGCGTCACCGTGACAACCGTCTGGTCCGCCGCAAGGGCCGTATCTACATCATCAACAAGCTGAACCCGCGCTACAAGGCTCGTCAGGGCTGATATAGCGCGCGGCTCGGTTCCTATGGATCCGACGCTCAGTTTTAGTTGATCGCATCAAATTTGGTTTTGATCTTCGACATTGGCGGGCTACTATGCCCGCCATGCGCGTTTTTGCTTT
This sequence comes from Martinezella tropici, assembly GCF_003287875.1. Taxonomy (GTDB): domain Bacteria; phylum Pseudomonadota; class Alphaproteobacteria; order Rhizobiales; family Rhizobiaceae; genus Rhizobium; species Rhizobium tropici_C. The sequence goes on along the minus strand of NZ_QMKK01000044.1, from coordinate 214,244 downwards.
GTCATATCTAGCCCTGCCGATTCTGCTTGCTCTGACAGCCTCCGCCCCCCATGCGGCGTTGGCGGACGAACCGAGCATAATGGAGAAGAAGGATCCCGGCGATCCCTCCGGCAGCCTGTCGCCGAAGCAGCAGCTCGACAATCTCTTCACGGCACTGAAGCGCCAGCGCGATCCCGATCAGGCCAGCCTGATCGCAGATCAGATCAATGCCGAACTCAGCGATTCCGGCAGCGCCACGATCAATCTCCTGATGCAATGGGCCGACAAGGCCATCCAGGAGAAGCGCAATGCCGCCGCCATGGACTATCTGGATCAGGTGATCTCGCTGAAACCAGACTATGTTGAAGGCTGGAATCGCCGCGCAACTCTGAATTTCGCGATCGGCGACTATCGCAAGTCGATGGAAGACATCAATCAGGTCCTACGCATAGAGCCGCGCCATTTTGGCGCACTGGCCGGCATGGCGGCGATCCTGACCGAACGTGATAATGATGCGCTCGCCCTCAGGGCCTGGGAACGCTTTCTGGAAGTGTATCCGGCGAATCGGTCAGCGCAGGAAGAAGCCGGCAAGCTCTCGGAAAAGGTTGCCGGCAGCCGCACCTGATACCGTGGCCGCGAACGCTCATCCCTTGGCTGATTGGAAGGGATGAAAAACCGCAGGAATGCGCTAGATTAGTGTCTTACGATATTTGATCTGTGCCGCAATGTTCGATTCTCTTCTCGCCGCCATTGTCCTGCTTCTTGCCATTGCCGCGGGCTTCTCCGCCTACAAGACGCGCGCCATCGAGCAGACCTATCCGAATATCGGCGAGCTCACCGACATCGGCGGCTATCGCCTCAATGCCGTGCATCTGCCGCGCCCGGCGACGGCGGACCTGCCGGCTCTGGTCTTCATCCATGGCGCCAGCGGCAATCTGCGCGATCAGTTCGAAGCCTTTGCGGCACCTTTGCGCGGCCGGGCCGAGATGCTGTTCGTCGATCGGCCGGGCCACGGCTATTCCGAACGCGGGACTGCTGAAAATGCCCTTCCCTCCGGTCAGGCCGATGCTATTGCAAGGCTGATGGATAGGTGCGGCATCAAGAGCGCCATTATCATCGGTCACTCTTTCGGCGGTGCCATCGCCGCCGCCTTCGGCATGCGCCATCCCGAAAAAACGGCAGGATTGCTCTTCCTCGCACCGGCAACACATCCCTGGTCCGGCGGCGTCGACTGGTACTACACGCTCGCCGCCATGCCCGTCCTGGGCTGGCTCTTTACCCAGCTCTTCGTCATTCCGATCGGCCTGCGCCGGGTCGATACCGGCACGCTCAACATCTTTCATCCGAATGCCCGGCCGGCGGACTACGTCATGAAGACAGCGCCGGAACTCGTATTGCGACCGCGGACCTTCCGCAACAACGCAATCGATGTCGTCAATCTCTTTGCCTATGTCTCTACCCATGCGCCGCGCTACAGCGAGATCAAGGCACCTACTGTCATTATTACCGGCGACAGCGATGATATCGTGCTGGAGGAATTGCATTCGCGCGGGCTTGCCCGGGATATCGCCGGTGCCAAACTCATCACCATCCGCAATCTCGGCCACAAGCCGGATTATGTGACGACGGATGTTGCGATCGCAGCCATCGAACATCTGGGGGGCCAGCCGCGCGATCTGGAAATACTGGCAGCCGAGGCCGAAATCCGTATAGCCAACCTCCCGACAGAACCTTCCAAATCCAGCGCCGGATCTCAGGCGGTGATGACATCATGAGCCGGCGCATCCTCCAATATCCGGCTCTGCGGCACGGTCTCGATGCTCTGCCGCACCGCCTGCAACATGATCGACGCCAGCCGTTCCGTCGCAGGGCTAGCCTCCGCCTCGGCACGATGCAGCACGAGATCAAGCTTCGGCAAAGCCGGCAGACCCGCTTCATTAGGCGTTAATTGCCGCACCTTCTGCGGCAGGCCGAGCGGCGTGCGCAGTGTCAGACCGAGACCCGCCGCCGTCGCAGCCCAAAGGCCGCCGAGGCTTGGGCTGACGAAGGATATCCGCCAGCCGATACCGGCCCGATCGAGTGTCTTCGTGGCGATATTACGCAACAGGCATGGCGCCTCCAGCGAGGCCAATGGCATGACCTCACCGCTATCGGCACGCCACTGAATCGTGCCATTGGCCGGACCGACCCAGCAGAGCGGTACTTCGGCTATACGGTCCGTATAAGCAGTGCGGAAACCGTCGCTCCAGGCAAGCGCCAAGTCGAGCTTGCCTGAGGTCACCCGCTCAATCAGTTCCGCATTGCGTACGACCCGCGCCTCGATGCGCACCTTTGGATGGGCGCGGGCAAAACGGCCAAGCACTTCGGGCAATAGGGTTTCCCCGAAATCCTCCTGCAGACCGAGGCGCACCCAGCCCTCAAGCTCGGTCCCATGCAGCGCCGTGGCCGCCTCGTCGTTCAGATCCAGCAGCCGCCGGGCATAGCCAAGCATCGTCTCGCCGGCCTCCGTCAGCGCCAGCCCACGCCCCGCCTTGCGGAAGATTGGCGTACCCGCCTGCTCCTCCAGCTTCTTGAGCTGGGCACTGATGGCGGAGGTCGAACGCCCGAGCCTGTCGGCCGCCTTGGCATAGCTGCCGAGATCCATGCCGGTGACGAAACTGCGCAGCACATCGAGATCGAAGATGACTTTTCGCATGGAGAATCATCCATATTTTTGGGACTATAAATCCAAAATTATCTGATTTTCAGGATGATTATCCGCTGGCATTCTGTGCTCGTCAAGTCAAACGGAAACAGGAGCACCCCATGCCATTCACCCGCATCACCCTTCTGCGCGGCAAGTCGCCGGAATATCTCAAGGCGCTTTCGGATAATTTCCACCGCGCTCTGGTCGAAGCCTTCGACGTGCCGCCGACAGATCGCTTCCAGTCCATTCATCAGCTGGAGCCGCATGAGCTCATCTTCGATCGGACCTATTTCGCCGGCAAGCCGCGTTCGGACAACTACATCTTCTTCGATGTCACGATCGGCAAGCCCCGCAGTACCGAGGTCAAGAAGACCTTCTATCGCCGGGTCGCCGAACTTCTTGCCGATTCGCCCGGTATCCGTCCCGAGGACATCATGATCACCATCACGACGGCGACACGCGAGGATTGGTCCTTTTCGGACGGCATCGCGCAAATGATCGAACAGGCTTGAGAGCCATGCCTCAGACCACATCTACCCTGTCGCCCGCCATCCATCGCGCCGGCACGAATATGCGGCCATCGCCCGAGGGCATCGCCACGGCCTCCTTCCTAGTGGAGTCGCTGGTGGAGAATGGAGAGAACGGCGGCCTGAGCGCCATGCGCTGCGAACTCGAACCCGGCGTCATGACACGCTGGCATACGCATCCGCACGGACAGATCCTCTATGTCCTGTCCGGCGTCGGGCTTGCCGAACGTTTCGGCGGCCCGGCGGAGGAACTGCGCGCCGGCGACTGTATCAGCTTCGCGCCCAACGAGCGCCATCGGCACGGTGCGGCGCCGGAGAATGCCTTCTCCTATATCAGCATCCAGGCGGCGCAGGATGGCAGCGCCGTGACCTGGCTGGAGGAATGACCGATGATCGCCATGCAATATAACTTCCCCCTCCCCGCGGATTACGACATGACGATCATCGATCGCCGTATCCGCGACAAAGGTCCCCTGCTCGACAACCTTCCGGGCTTGAAATTCAAGGCCTATCTCACAGCGAGAAAGGGCAATGCGGTAACGGGAAGCCGGCAGAATTTCTATTCGCCCTTCTACGTCTGGCAGAAGGAGGAAGGCCTGAGCGACTTCGTCTGCGGCCCCGGCTTCCTCGCCCTGACCGAGAATTTCGGCCGCCCCCAGGTCAACACCTGGATCGCCTGGCACGCCGAGATATCTGCGGGTATCCGCCGCGCCAAATTCGCGACACGCGAGGTGGTCACGATCGATGCCGAGACATCGCTCGCCGAGCTCCGCGCGAGCGAAACTGAGGCGGCAGCGCAAGCCCTCTCGAACAGCGAAGCACTGGCCTCGGTCGCCGCCTTCGAGCCGACCCACTGGACGTTGGTGCGCTTCCGCCTGCTGGCCGAGCCACCGAAAGATCCGGCCAGGTCTGGTCCGCAGACCTACGACGTCGGGCATCTCTCGCTGCCCAACCTCGCCTGAAGTGTCACGGAGACAATCTCCTTGTTTCAAAGGGAAGCGGCGCGCTTTATGGAGGGAAAACCTTTCTAATCAGAAGAGTGATCCGTCCATGGTCGATATCGCAATGATCGAAGCCGCCCGCACTCGCCTCGGCGGTCGGGCGCGGCGCACGCCGCTGCTCTCCTCGCCTTTTCTCGATGAGATCGCCGGGCGCCGCCTGTTCGTGAAAGCCGAATGCCTGCAGCACTCCGGCTCCTTCAAGTTTCGCGGCGGCTGGTCGGCTGTTTCGGCGCTGGAGCCGGCCGTGCGTTCGAGAGGCGTCATCGCCTTCTCCTCCGGCAATCATGCCCAGGGCGTGGCGCTGGCCGCCAAGCTGCACGGCATTCCCTCTGTCATCATCATGCCGGCTGATGCGCCGAAGCTGAAGATCGCCAATACCCGCGCCTTCGGCGCCGAAGTCGTGCTCTATGATCGCGTGAAGGAAGATCGCGACGAGATCGGCGCCCGTATTTCCAAGGAGCGAGGCCTGACTCTCATCAAGCCCTTCGACGAACCGCAGGTGATTGCCGGCCAGGGAACGACTGGGCTGGAAATCGCCGAACAAGCGGCAGAGGAAGGCATCGAGACAGCCAGCGTCCTGGTTCCTTGTGGCGGTGGCGGGTTGACCTCGGGTATCGCACTCGCGCTCGAATCCCGCGCGCCGGGTTTCAAGGTACGCCCGTGCGAACCGGAAAATTTCGACGACACCGCCCGTTCGCTGGTTTCGGGTAAGATCGAGCGCAATGCCGCGCTGCAAGGCTCGATCTGCGATGCCATCATCAGCCCCCAGCCGGGCGATATCACTTTTCCGATCATGAAGCGCCTCTGCGGCCCCGGCCTAGTCGTCACGGACGAGGAAGCGCAGAAAGCCATAGCGCTCGCCTTCACCCGTTTGAAGATCGTCGTTGAACCGGGCGGCGCCGTCGCACTCGCGGCAGCGCTCTTCCACGGCAGGCACGTCGACGGCGATACGGTGATCGCAGTCACGTCGGGCGGCAATGTCGACAGGGAAGTTTTTGAGGCGGCATTGAGCCGTCAATAACCTCAATTCACGGCGCGACGATACAGCGCCAGCGACCCGGCAAGAGCCAGCAGCGCGCCGCCACAGGCGCGCTCCAGCCATTTAGCCCCTTCCGACTTCAGGACGCGGACCGCCTGCGAACCGAAGACCGCGTAGCCGAACATGATCATAAAATCGAGTGCGGCGAAGACGGCGCCCAGCACGACATATTGCTGCAGCTGCGGCCCAGAAGGGTCTATGAACTGCGGCAGGAAGGCCGAGAAGAATAGATAGCCCTTCGGATTGGTCACGGCGACCATGAAACTCTTCAGGCCGATGGCAAAGGCCGTACCCTTCGCCTGGCTCGCGCTCGCCTGCAACGCACCCTCGATACTTCCCTTCGACCGCAGCATCATGATGCCGAGAAAGGCGAGATAAGCCGCACCCACCCATTTCAGCGCCGAGAACCAGAATTCCGAAGCCGCAAGCAGGGCACCGAGGCCGATAGCGACGGCGCTGATCAGAACGGCATCGGAAAGGACGGCCCCGATCATGCCCGGCAAGGCGCGCCTGACGCCGAAACGCGAACCATTGGTCAGCGCCAGCAGCACAGTCGGCCCCGGCGTCGCGATACCGATGAAGGAAACGGTGGCGAAGGCAAGCAGCGTAGTGAGATGCATGGAGTCCCCTCCTTTTGGAATGAGCAAGGGTTGCATGTGGGAAGGTGGTTAGCAAGGGGCTTGGCGGAGGCTTTCAGTCTGCCGCACCTATGATACCCCTCTGTCGCTATCGCGACATCTCCCCCACAAGGGGGAGATTGGTAACCTGCGGCATCGACACGCCTCCAAGCAACTTTGTATCCGCAGAGACTGAAGCGCGTTGTATCGTTAAAGACGCCTGCAAACTCCAAACGATCTCCCCTCTTGTGGCAGGGCTATCGCATATGGAGGCGGACGAGCACCATAAGCTCCTTCTCCCCTTGGGGAGAAGGTGGCCCGAAGGGTCGGACGAGGGGGTTATCTATTTGAATTCATGAATTTTAGTGGTCTTGGCGGGCACCCCCCTCATCCGCCTGGCGGCACCTTCTCCCCGCTGGGGAGAAGGGGGACAGCGGCGATCTCCGCTCATATGCGATACCCCTGCCTTGTAGGGGAGATGTCCCGCAGGGACAGAGGGGGTATGCACCTCCGCAAACTCGATTAGCTATGGATAAATCTCCCAGCTGCCGAACTACCCCACCAACCCCGCATCTTTCGCCGCCAGCGCGCCAATCGCCGACCAGTCCAGCTCCTCGCCGCCATGCGCCAGCAGGTTGAGGAACCGGTCACGCAGCAGGCTCGCCAATGGCAGCGGCACGTTCAGCGCCTCGCCGGCAGCGAGCGCCAGCCGGATATCCTTCTGGCCGAGCGGTGCAGCGAAACCGGCTGGTTGGAACTTGCGATCCGCGATCAGCCCGCCATAGGTCTTGTAGACAGGCGCGTTGAAGAGCGTCGAGGTCAAGAGATCGAGATAGGCATGCCGGTCGACACCGCCCTTCTCGACCAGCGCCATGGCCTCGCCCAGCGACTCGATGACCGAAGCGATGAGGAAATTGCCGCTGAGCTTGACGAGATTGGCTGCCCTCGGCTCCTCGCCGAGCACAAAGGTGCGCTGACCGATCGCGTCAAAAAGCGGCGTAACCGACTGGATGGCGTCTGGCGCACCCGCGGCGGCAACGAAAAGCTTCGCCGCAGCCGCAGCGTCCGGACGGCCGAAGACGGGCGCGGCAACGAAGCGCTGGCCCGCCGCGGTGTGCTCTTTGGTGAGCCGCTCGGACATCGCCACGCTGATTGTGCTTGCAGAGATATGGACTGCACCCTTGCCAAGGCTTGCCAGAACGCCGCCATCGCCATGGACGACGGCCGATAGCGCATCGTCATGTGCGAGCATGGTGAAGACTGCCTCGCCGGCGCTCGCTTCCGCCACGGTCGCCGCAACCTTGGCGCCCTCGCCGGCCAGAGCCTCGGCCTTGTCGCGCGAACGATTATAGACGGTCACCTCATGCCCGGCCTTGATAAGATTGACGGCCATGGCGCTCCCCATCTGGCCCAATCCGATAAACCCGACTTTCATTGGCATATCTCCTTCTTCATCCACCTGCCTGGGATTGCAGGCGCTTCGGCTTCAAGAAAAAACCCGCCGTCTTTCGACAGCGGGTTTCGGATGTTTGAGGGCTGCCGCAATCAGATGTCGGCAATCACACGCCGGACTGACCGTCCGAACCGATATAGGCAATGCGCAGCATGTTGGTGGCACCGGGGGTACCGAGCGGCACGCCGGCCGAGATGATGATGCGGTCACCCGGCTTGCCGAAGCCTTCCTCGGCAACGATACGGCAGGCATTGTTGACCATGTCGTCGAGATCGGTCGCATCGTGGGTGACGACACAATGCATGCCCCAGACGACGGACAGGCGACGCGCCGTCTGGATGATCGGCGACAGCGCCAGGATCGGAACCTGCGGACGCTCGCGCGAGGCGCGCAGGCCGGTCGTGCCCGACGAGGTGTAGCAGACGATGGCGGCGAGCTTCAGAGTCTCGGCGATCTGACGGGCGGCGAGCGAGATCGCATCGGCGCCGGTCGCTTCCGGAAGCGCACGCTGTGCGTAGATGATGCCCGGATAATGCGGCTCGCGCTCGATCGTGCCGGCGATCGAAGCCATCATGGAAACGGCTTCGACCGGATAGTCGCCGGAGGCGGATTCTGCCGACAGCATGACGGCATCGGCGCCTTCGAAGACGGCGGTCGCCACGTCGGACACTTCAGCGCGGGTCGGGACCGGCGCGGAGATCATCGATTCCAGCATCTGCGTGGCAACGACCACCGGCTTGCCGGAGCGGCGGCAGGCGCGGATCAGCTGCTTCTGAATGCCGGGAACGGCTTCCAGCGGCATTTCGACGCCGAGGTCGCCGCGGGCCACCATCAGCGCGTCGGAGAGCTCGATGATTTCCTCTATGCGCTCGACGGCCTGCGGCTTCTCGATCTTCGACATCAGGCCGACGCGGCCATGGGAGATCTTGCGGACTTCCGTCAGGTCTTCCGGACGCTGGATGAAGGAAAGCGCCACCCAGTCGACTTCGTTGGTGGCGAGAACGGCATCGAGATCGGTGCGGTCCTTGTCGGTCAGCGCGCCGACGCCAAGCAGCGTGTCGGGCAGGCTGACGCCCTTGCGGTCGGAAATCTTCGTGCCCGAAATGACGGTGGTGACGATGCTCTTGCCGTCGCACTTCTCGGCACGCAGCGCCAGCTTGCCGTCATCGATCAGCAGGCGATGGCCGGGCTGAACCGATTCCAGGATTTCCGGATGCGGCAGGAACACGCGCGTGTTGTCGCCGGGCGTATCCTGATTGTCGAGCGTAAACGTCTGGCCGGGCTTGAGATCGACCTTGCCTTCGGCAAACTTGCCGACACGCAGCTTGGGACCCTGCAAATCGGCGAGAATTCCGATCGGGCGGCCACAGCGGGCTTCGACGGCGCGAATGCGCTGGATCAGTGTGCGCATCAGGTCATGGCTGGCATGGCTCATGTTGATGCGGAACAAATCTGCCCCGGCCTCATGGAGCTTCTGGATCATTTCCTCCGAAGAGGATGCCGGACCGAGCGTTGCGAGGATTTTGACTTTGCGGTTTCGTCTCATCAATTCTGGCTTTCCTGGCTGCCCGAGGTATCGGAGAGCTGAACCATCCAGCTTGCCTGACGCCCCGTGTCGTATTCCTTGAATCCCATCTTTTGGTAGCCACGAGCGTAGCAGTCTTTCACACCTGGGATTTTGAATTCATTTTCCGCCACGCACATTTCGACGTCGCCCGTCCAGCGGCCGCCGCGAGCCGCATCTTCTGCGTAGAGATAATAATAGCGGGATTGAAGCGGCCCCTCGATCAGCGTGGCACAGGTGGTCGCCGGAACCTGCCACCATCCCTCCGTCACCCAGCCATCCTTCGCACGGTAGCCGATCGCGACACCGACGAGATTCTGCGTGCCGTTGCAAACGCGGAAGTCGGCATGAGCCGCATTTGGCATGAAGAAGAACGGCGCTGCCGCGGCGAGAATGAGGAAGGCGATTCGGGCGAGCGGACCTGACCGCTTAACGAAACGTGGCGCGACTTGGCTGGACACGGCTTCCAATTGGCTCCCGGTTATTCGTTGTTGCGTCTTCTTGCGCCGCCATCCCATGAATGTCAACGCAACTCTAATCGATTATATTTTCTTCGCGGGATGGTGACGGCGCCCCGCGCCGTTCCTCATCCGGTCGAAGCTGCAAACCTTGCACCTTCCATCCGCACATGCAATCAAACAAAGAGTTGAAAATTTCGATAACCGACAATCTGCATGACCGACTTCAAACCATTCGAAATCATATCCGGCAATCGTGACAAAGGCATGGTCATTCTTGGCGATCACGCCATGCGGCATCTACCTGAGCGCTATGGCAGCCTCGGCCTGCCGGAAGCCGCCTTCTCCCGCCACATTGCCTACGACATCGGCATCGAAAGCCTGTGCCGTCATCTCTGCGAGAGGTTGGGTGTGCCTGGCGTCCTCGGCGGCTTTTCCCGCCTGCTGATCGATCCGAACCGCGGCGAGGACGATCCGACCCTGATCATGAAGATCTCGGACGGGGCGATCATCCCAGGCAATCACCCGATCACGAATGAAGAGTGGAATTACCGCATCCAAGCCTTCCACCGGCCCTACCATCAAGCCGTCGACGAGACGATTTCAGCGGTGGCCACAACGACGGGCAAGGCACCTCTGATCCTGTCGCTGCACTCCTTCACGCCGGCGTGGAAGGGTGTTCCTCGGCCCTGGCATGCAAGCGTGCTCTGGGATAGCGATGATCGCGCCGTCGCGCCGCTCCTTGCAAAGCTCGGCGCCGATACCAATCTCGTCATTGGTGACAATGAGCCGTATGACGGTGCGTTGCGCAACGACACGATGTTCCGCCATTGCATGATGAAGGGCATTCCGCACGCGCTGTTGGAAGTCCGGCAGGATCTGATCGGCGACGAGACCGGCATTGCCGAATGGGCCGATCGCCTGGCACCGATTTTCGCAGAGATAAACGCCGATCCGGCGCTCCATGAATATAAGCAATATCCTTCGCGCACCGGTCCTTACGAGATCTAGGCCGGCAAGCGAACAGAGGAGTAACAGATGACCACGCTCACCAAGGAACAAGAGACCGAGCTTGAGGCCGCCGCCTTCCGCCGCCTCGTGGCGCACTTACGCGAACGCAGCGACGTTCAGAACATCGACCTGATGAACTTGGCCGGTTTCTGCCGCAACTGCCTCTCCAACTGGTATCGCGAAGCGGCCGAAGAGGCAGGCCTCCCCGTCAGCAAGGATGAGTCCCGGGAAATGATCTACGGCATGTCCTACGAGGATTGGAAAAACCTGCATCAGAAAGAAGCCTCTCCTGTGCAAAAAGCCGCTTTCGAGCAGAACAAGCCAAAAGATTAACGCTCCCTTCACCAATCCGGCTTGACCTTGCGCGCCATTCGCGGCACGTCAACTGCCCGATCGAATTCGAAATCCCGCGCAAGCCCTGAAGCGATGTGCCCCTATCGGTGACCGACCGATCTCATCTGCGACCGGCTGTAAGCGACCCTTTGAGACCCTTTAGGAGAAGTGCATGGAAGAGAACAGCGTCGAGAACGTGGCCGCGGCGGAACTGCGTCAATTCATCGAGCGCATCGAGCGCCTCGAAGAAGAAAAGGCCGCCATCCAGTCCGATATCAAGGACGTGATGGGCGAAGCCAAGGGCCGCGGCTACGACACCAAGGCGATCCGCACCATCATCCGCCTTCGCAAGAAGGACGCGAACGAACGTCTGGAAGAAGAATCCATCCTGCAGACCTACATGGCCGCGCTCGGCATGGAATAATCGAGGCTTCATAAGCCTTGCGAGACGATCGGGAGCCGGTTTGCCGGCTCCTTTCTTTTTAAGCGCATCACTCTGCGAAAAGACGACCGATCAATTCGGCGGCACTCCCCTGCCACAGCTCGCCCCTGCCGGTTCCCGACCAGAGAGACAGGAAATCCGGCAATCCCTTCGCCGTCGACGCAGCACGTATGTCCCGCGTGAATTTGTTCTGCGCCGGAAAGGCAAGGATGGCGTCCGGCTTCCCATCCATCTCGTCCATGAAGCGGTTCTCGATCCCGCGCGCAAAGCGGCCCGAAAAGGCGCGTGTCGTGCGCGTCCTGCGTTCCGATGTTTCGACAAGCTTCTTGCGATAGGGAGCCGACGTTCCGGCCTCCGTGCAGGCAAGGAAGGCCGTGCCCATCTGCACGACCTGCGCACCCGCCTGCAGCGCCGCCCGGATATCGCTCGGGGTCATGATACCGCCGGCTGCAATCAGCGGCACGCGAATGGTGCCGACGCATTGCGCCAGGAGATCGCGCATGCCGATTTCCGGATCCGCTGCCCCGGCATCGAAAATGCCGCGGTGCCCGCCCGCTTCGAAGCCCTGCAGCACGATCGCATCTACGCCGCTGTCTTCCAGTGCCCTCGCCTCCTCAAGCGTCGTCGCCGTGCCGATCAGCGAGATACCGGCCTTTTTCGCCTCGCGGATATGGTCGATGGGGAGCAGACCGAAGACGAAGCTGAAACATGCCGGTTTGACGCGCAACACGGCTTCGAATTGCGCGTCGAAATCCTCCTCATAGGGAGCCGCAAGCTGCGGCGAAGGCAGCTCCAGTTCCTCTCTGTACCGAGCGGTCGCCGCCACTGCGCGCTGAAGCCGATCGGCCGCAACCTCGGGAATCGAATGCGGAATGAAAAGATTGATCGAAAACGGCCGATCGGTTCGCTGGCGCACCTGATCCGCAAAGGCCTCGATGGCAGCGGCATTGGAATAGGCGCCTCCCATGGCACCGAGCGCTCCTGCAGCCGACGCGGCCGCCACGAGATCCACCGATGAGGGACCGCCCGCCATCGGCGCAACGATCAGCGGGTGCTTCAAACCGAGTTGGCGAAAGAGATTGTGGTCCGCAGCAGCCGGCATATCCGTCTTCCTTTCGGCAGTGGCTGTTTCCGTCTCAATGCAACATAGGTGCCGGCACAGCGCTTTCCTAGGATCGGTCGAGGGCCGATGTGCGAGCCTCGATGGCAGCAATCACAGACATCATGTCGAGCCGTCCGTTGCCGAGGTCCACGCTTTCTCCATAGAGCGTGCGGCAGAGATCGAGAACCGGCGACGCCATGCCGGCGGCGTGCGCCGCCTGGGCGATCATGTTTGTGCTGTTGAACGCATCGGCGGTTGCGGCCTGCACTGAAAAATCCCTGGCGATAAGCTTCGGAATTTTCACGCGCGTCAGGTCGCTCGCCATGGGACCGGAATCGATCGCGGCCTGAAAGGTGGTGAGATCGAGCCCGTTTCTCTCGGCAAAATGCGCCGCCTCGGCCAACCCCGCCAGCATCGTGCAAAGATAGAGATTGACTGTCAGTTTCATCAGCAGCGCATTGCCGATGGGACCGCAGAGGATCGTTTCGCGGCACATGGGCGCAAGCAGCGGTCGCACCTCGGCGACCGTCTCTGGATCGCCGCCGAGCATCGCGACGAGCTGCGCCGTCTCTGCAGGCTTGCGCGAGCCCGAAACCGGCGCCTCGACATAGCGCCCGCCGGCGGCAAGAATATCAGCGGCAAGACCACGCGAATAGCCCGGCGAATTGCTTCCCATCGAAACCACGACATGCCCGGCGACCAGCTTGGCAAAGCCCGGCGTCCCGCGCTGCAGGACCTCATCCAGCACCGTTTCGTTGACGAGCATCAGGATGACGACGCGTGTGCGCGCAAACACCTCCTCGGCGCTCGCCGCCACCGCGGCACTCGCCTCGCGCAACGGATCGGCCGCTGCCGCAGAGCGGTTCCAGACCACCAGCCTAGTGCCTGATTTTGCAAGATTGAGAGCCATCGGCTGGCCCATGACGCCAAGGCCGACAAAACCGATCTCCTCGCCCGGCTCACCGCCGGGACGTTCGCTGACGCTGGTCATCACAACAACTCCGATGTTTCGGGTGACGATGCGATCTCTGGAGCAATTCCAGGAAAAGTGCGCGGCGGTTTTCCGTCCGGAATTGCGTGAAACAAAGAGATTGAGCGGTTCAGGTATTTTACGAAAAGCTGAACCGTTCTTGTGTCAGAGCCGGCGGGAGAGCTCATATGCCTTTCCCGCCGGGTATCGGTTCATGGTCCGCTTAGAACAGGCGGTCCAGCCACTCATTCTTATCCGGCGCCCGGCCGAACTGGATATCGGTCAGCGCGGCCTTCAGGCGCTGTGTCGTCACGCCGGCATTGCCATCGCCAATGGTGAAGCTGTGTTTGCGGCCCTTGACCTTGCCGATCGGCGTCACGACAGCCGCCGTGCCGCAAGCGAAGGATTCGCGCAGGCGCCCGCTCTCGGCATCGGCCTGCCACTGCTCGATCGAATAGGGCTCTTCGCGGACAGTCAGGCCCATGTCGCGCCCGAGCTTAATCAGCGAATCGCGCGTGATGCCCGGCAGGATCGTGCCGGTCAGCGGCGGCGTCTGCAGAGATCCATCGTCGAAGACGAAGAAGACGTTCATGCCGCCAAGCTCCTCGATCCAGCGCTTTTCGACGGCATCGAGGAAGACGACCTGGTCGCAGCCTTCGCGCTGACCTTCGGCCAATGCGGCAAGGCTTGCCGCATAATTGCCGCCGCACTTGGCCGCACCCGTGCCGCCAGGAGCCGCGCGGGTGAAATTCTCCGAGACCCAGAGCGTGACGGCCGATCCACCGCCCTTGAAAAAGGAGGCGACCGGGGAAGCAATGACGCAGTAGATGTATTCTGCCGACGGCTTTGTGCCGAGAGCGACTTCCGTGCCGATCAGGAACGGCCGGAGATAGAGCGACGAACCTTCCGCAGTCGGGATCCATTCGCGATCGATCTTGACCAGCTCGCGAACGGACTCGACGAAGAGCTCTTCCGGCAGGCGCGGCATGGCCAGCCGCTCGGCCGAATTCTGGAAACGCCGTGCGTTGGCGCTCGGACGGAAGAGGGCTGCCCCACCATCGGGCAGGTGGTAGGCCTTCATGCCTTCGAAGATTTCCTGCGCATAATGAAGCGCCACGGTCGCCGGATCGAGAGGCAGCGCCTTGCGCGCCTCGATCTTGGCGCTGTGCCAGCCCCGGTCCTGCGAATAGCGGATGGTCGCCATATGATCGGTGAAGATGCGACCGAAACCCGGATTTTGCAGCAGCGCTTCACGCTCGCTGGCCGTTGCAGGATTCGGATTTTTCTCGATGGCGAAGGTTAACGTGTCGCCGTTGCTCATGGCTCCTCCAATGCTTCTTTTATCGCGGTTTTCGCCGCCCATCTCCCGAAGGATGGTTTAAATCAAATCGGGTGGTATTTGATTGCGTTTACGCCTGTTCCTCCGCAAGTTTAAGAGTGATTTTCAGAAATTTATGAGGCAAATCGCCATTTCCCTTCCCCAGCCGGCGCGCCCCTCATACCAACCTCCCGTCACAGCGCTTTCGCAACCGCTTCGGCGGCCGCCGCCCCGGTCTCGTAGGCACCATGCGCCGTCGAGTATCGCGCCCTCGAACAGGCTTCCCCGGCAAAGAACAACCGATTATCGCGGGCGGCGGCCAATACCCCACGGAGATCGGACGCACCGGGTGTCGCGTAGGAATAGGATCCGCCGACGAAGGGCTCTCCCGCCCAGGCGGACCTGATAAGGGGCGACAATGTTGCGCCGACATTCGAGCCGAAGACGCGCTTCAGCTGTTCCACCGAAAAAGCAAACATCGCCTCCATGCCTTGCCGTTCCAGATCAAGAGCAAGATCACCGGCAAAATAGGCTTCGATCACAGGCGCGCCGAACGGCCTCAGCTGGTAGGCGCCTGTCCGGCGATTGTGCTGCGATCCCATGACATGCGTATCCTCCGGAAACATATCCGGCTCGGCAATGCGAATGAAAAGCTTGTTGGCCAGGCCGAGCGGCAGACGCGATGCGGCCTCGATCTTCTCCGGCAAATGCGGCCAGAAGGCGATGCGTTCGGCCGCCAGGACATTGGTGGAGACGGTGACGATGACGGTCTTTGCCCGCAGCTCGCCCTTGCTCGTGGAAAGCACGATGTGGGCGGCGCCGCTATGGTCGATGTGACCGACCTCGACGCCAAGGACGGTCGGCACCGGCAGGCCGTAGGTCGCAACCAGCGTTCCGTAGCCCTGCCGCACCCGCCAATCCGGGCCAGGACCGGGATCATAGCGGCCAAGGTCGATCACCGAGGACTTGTCGAGCTCTCCTCCGGTCATGAACGCGCCGACGGCATGGATCCGTTCACTCCAAGGATCGTCCGGTGCCACCAGGGTCGAAAGATCCGCATCATCTTCGCCTTCATAAGCATAGGCGCGTCCGAAAAATCCGTTCACGGCGGCGCCCGCAGCCTTTACCCCGGGATCGTCTTGCTCGAGCCGATGCCCGCCATCGCTCCAGGGCGCTGGCGTGCGATCGACGCTCAGGCCGACTTCTTCGGCGATTCCGGTCCAGGCATTGGTACGCGCCCCATGCAGCCAGCCGCAGCCGAGATCGAGCGCGGTTCCACCCACACCGGACGGATGGACCGTGCGCGCGCGACCGCCGACGCGATCGGAGGCTTCCAGCAACAGGATAGAGAGATCCGGACGAAGCCGCTGCAATTGCCGGGCAGCGCCCACACCTGCGGCTCCAGCACCGATCACGGCAACGTCGATCTCGCCGCCTTTCCAGGACTCGATGGGCATTCCAATTCCTTTGCGCGCAAGCATCGGAGAGCGATCCGGCCACGCACGACGATGAACGATGGGAGACCCGCCAATCCGCCAGCGCGAGCTCCCGCAATCATCTGTAGCCGACCTCGACGCGGCATGTAAACGGGCACGGCAGCCCATACCAAATTGCCGCATTGAGCTGAGACGGCGAATGTCGTACGTGCTTCATCCAGACAGACAACGGAGAGAGATCATGCGCAAGCGGGTCTTCGCAACAAGGCAATGGTTGGTGCGCATCCCGTGCGCCGTCGCATTGAAATATCTCGGCTCCCAATCTGCCTGGACGCCTAGTTTTGGAGGCAATGATGCCGACACAGCTCAATAAGACGGCCGCCGGCCGCCGCGCCACGTTCAAGCCTCACCCGCAGACACCGATGTTCACGAAAGAATGGTCCTTTCCGGCCATTCTCACCGTCTTTCTGTTCGGTGTCTGTGGCCTGATCGCCTATTTCACATGGACCCTCATGCCACCGGCCACGCCGATGAGAAACCATGTCGGCAGCCCCATCACGCTCACCGATCACAATGGGCAGACCATTGCGGATCGCGCTCCTGCACCGGAAAAGCAGCCATGACCGGTGCCGCCGTGAATTGGCGGCCGCCCGTTATCCGAGGATGCATTTTTTGACGAAATGCATCCAGCTGTCGTTGCGCCGGATGGTCGCTCTCGGCAAACCGAACGGATCGTCGGCCGACCGCGCCCGGCCGCGCCGGGTCGTCGTTGCCGCGCTATAGCCCGCCTCATAGGTCAATACGCGATCGAGCGGCGTTTCGTCACCATAGGGAAAGCAGAAGGACGAGATGCCCTCGTCGAGCAGGTCTTCCAGCAGCTCGCGCGAATGCGTGATCTGGCGCCGTGCCTCTTCCATCGGCAATCGCGGGAGGCGTACATGATCGAGCGTGTGCGATCCTACCTCGTGCCCCAGGCTGTGCCAGTGGCGCAATTGTTCGACCGACATGCAGGGCGCATGCGCCACACTGATGGGCGTATCCCAGACATTGCTGCCGCCGATCTGGTTCACCACCACGAAATTCGTGGCCGTGAAGCCGAACTCCTGCAATACCGGCAATGCATTCTCATAGACATTGGCATAGCTGTCGTCGAAGGTGATGGCGGCGACCCTGCCGGATTTTTCTCCCCGGACGTAGGGCATTGCCTCACGCAGCGTCATGCCCTGAATGCCAAGCCTTTTCAGCCACTCCATCTGACGATGGAAGGCTTCGGGATGAACGACCATGCTTCTATACGGCGCCTTGCGCGACGGCGGCACCGCAATCTGATGATAAGCGAGAATTGGAACGGTCACGATATGGCGTCTCAGATGAAGCGGCGCGAACGAAGGGCAATTTTCGCGCGATAGAGTGGCCGCAACACCTCTCGGGAAAGCCGTTCCGCCAACGTCCTGTCGCTTTTGATGGTACTGCCGCCAAGCTGCGGAGAAATCTCGTGTACACCGCCTGGCAGGACCGCCAGCGGAGATACGCGGGTCAACCAGCTCATCTGCACGGTCGTATCCACGGGGCGATCAAAAACCGATGTCGCCTCCAGCAGGCGGATAGCCGCATCGCGGCTGACGAGCTGGGCCACCATGCCGAGACCGATCCGGATCGGCTGGATGACATTGGTCCCGCCCTCGGAGAGAACGCACTTGCCATGCTCCCTGCCCATGCGGAATGGAAAACGAATGAACGAACCGGGCTTCAGGCAAGCTTTGGCTGCAGCAAAAGCAGCCCGGAACGCATCATCGATCTCGACGTCGTCCTCGAAGACGAGGCCGGCATCGATACCCTGCTCGACAATGGCGGCCCATGCTTTGCGATGCGACAGAAAGCAGGCGATTTCGCCGATGCTCATTTCGAAGGGATAATACGGCTTCTGCAGTCGGCGGCGATAGACGCGCTCGACCGCGCTATCCGTCAGAGTGCGCCCATCGACCGCTTCGATGACCTCGCTTGGCACCGGCAGTCTGGCTGCAAGCCGCTCGACCTGGGGCATGCGGTCACGGGCGCGCTCCAGATGAATGATAAAGCCGCGAATGACGGGCTGCTTGGCTTCTTCCAGTCTGGCGTCGGCGGGATTGGGCGCATGATCGAACTCGAATCCCGCATGAGATCTTTCGAGCGGCATCGCCGAAGACGGGTTGAATTCGTGGGTTTGCATTAAGAGTACCTCGGTCCTTTTCGCGAGGCTCTAGCAACCGTGAATGAAAGCGAACTTAGGCTAACCTGAGCCGAAACTGAAAACGGTTGTTTTCAATCGACTCGACAACTGAAAGAAGGTTAGACGAGCAGGCTGATGCGCCCGCTCGCCATCTTGTCGTCGACCCAGCGGCGCTCGTCCAGCCAGGCATGACGCTTCCATCCTTCCCAGCTGAAGCCGCACAGCTTGACATCCCACTCGTCGGCGGGCAAACGCGACAGGGCATAGCGGATGCCGAAAAAGCCGGTGCTTGGAAAGAGTTGGCGCATCCGGCATTCGCTCACGCCAAGCTCCTCACAGCCTTCGATATAGAATTGCGGCGGCATGATGCGGATCTCCTTGCCGGCAGCGCCGACGAGTTCGATCGTCCGCATCGTCCAGTCGCTTCTCCTGCCTTTCAGGCGCGAAAGGAAGTTGGGCTTGGGGTGATATTTGCTGATGATGACGGGATGGTAGGCAAGCACGACCTCCTTTGCGGCCCTGAAGGTGGCGCTGGCCAGGAAGGCCGGATCCGTCAGCCGGCGTTGCATCGGCTTGCTGGAGGTTGCGAGCATGAGAATATCGGTGCGCGATCCGCTCATGCCGATCGACGTCTTCGGCTCGTTGAAGCGCATTGTAAAATCCGCTCTGTCCACGATCTCCGAGAGATCGCGCGGCAGCTTGCCATTGCCGATGATGATTGCTGTCTTTCGATTCAAACGCGGATATCCAGCCTTGGAAAGACTGCCGCCCTAATCCGGCTGAATGAAACGACGCTGAA
The DNA here is from genome assembly GCF_003287875.1 of Martinezella tropici. Lineage (GTDB taxonomy): Bacteria > Pseudomonadota > Alphaproteobacteria > Rhizobiales > Rhizobiaceae > Rhizobium > Rhizobium tropici_C. The sequence goes on along the minus strand of NZ_QMKK01000044.1, from coordinate 195,300 downwards.
TGAAGCGTGAGACCAGGCTGAATAAAAGCTGACTTGAACCTGAAAGCGGATGCGGTGTCACCTGCGAGCAACAGCACTGATCTCAGCTGCACCCGCCATATGCAAAGGGAGCCCAAGCGGCTCCCCGAGGACTGCATAGAACAGGAATCTCAGCCTATTCGACCGAATTGAACTTCTTCACCTGGAGGAAGTTCACGGCGGAACCGCTGAAACGCTCCGGATCGATCGATGCCGTCTGCATCTTGAAGCCATCCGTGTAGACGGCGGTCGGCTGGGCACGCAGCGTCGCGCTGACGAAACGTGGCGCCTTGACGGGGCGATTGACGATCTCGACGCGGGCCTTTGCGATCGCCCATTGCGAAATCATCTTCTCCGTCAGGGTAGGCGCGGTCGTCACGGTAGCGCGGCCAGCATCGGCCTCTACCGCATCCTGTTTACTCGGCCGCGAGCCCTTGGTTGCTATGCCGGCGGCAATCGGACGTTCCTGCGGGGTCACAGTATCGAAGCTGTCGTTGAAGCGACGGCTGCTGGCCTTGACCTCGTTGCGGATCGGCGCGAGCGCCGCCACCTGCATCGGCATCTGCTGCGCAGGTCGCTGCTGCGGCAGGACCGAAGCGATAGCCTGAGCGGCACCGTTCCCGCCCGCTGCCCCGTCACTGACCGGCGCAATCTGATCTTTCGAGGCAACATCATTAAGCGGCGGGGTAACCGCAGCAGTCGCATCGGACCGATCGGGACGGCTCTGCTCGAGGGCGGCGACGACCGAAGGCGAAAGGGCGGCGACATCGGCCTGATCGTCGAGCGCTTCCTGATCCGCGTCAGTGGACGCCAAAAGGTTTTCAGCAAGTTCGGGGCGTTGTGCCGGCACCGGTACGGAAGCGACCTGGCCCTTCATATCAGCCTCGGCCGAGGCCAGCTCGGCATCGCCAGGCGCACGCCGATCGAGCAAGGCCGGAACGGGCACGTGATAGGAGCGAAGATCGGCATATTGCGGCTGATCGTCCGTGTTCGGCATTGCGGCCGCAAGCGCGTCTTGCGCGGCGTTACGCGACGGCGAGACAAGGGCGGACGCAACATCGCTGCCGGCAGGCTGATTGCCAAAGGCCGGACGAACCTGCGGAACGGGGGCGTTTACGCTTGCAACCTGAACCTGAGCGGGGGTTTGGACCGGAGCGGCGCTATCGTCACCATCATCGCTCGCAACCGGAGCTGGCTGACCCTTACGCGTTGCCGAAGCCACGGCCACCGGCGCTACCGCCGTGCCACTTTCCGCATTGTCCTCTTCCTCATCCGCACCGCCGCCGCCAAACAGGCGGGCAAAGAAGCCGCGGCGCGGCGACGAGGAGCTGGCGATCTGAATATCGTCGGACGACATGCGGCGCTTATAGTCGGCGACTGCCTGCTGATAGCCCGGCAGCGGCCGGCCATCCGCCGGAATATGCATGGTCTTGCCGTCCGGGAACAGGCGAACAAGATCCTGGCGATCCATGCGCGGCCAGGCGCGCACACCGCCGACATCCATATGGACGAAGGGGGAGCCGGAGGTCGGATAATAGCCAACGCCGCCCACCTGAAGCTTCATGCCGAGCTCGCGCAGCTTGGTGAGCTTGACATCTGGAATATAGAAATCCATCGCATTGCCGAGCATGTGCTGGCTCTTCTTGGCAACGCCTGTATGGGCGGAGCGCGTGCGCAGCATCTCGTTGGTGCCGGGCGAACGGAAGCCGCAGATCACGTAGATGAATTCATGCGAACCGCTTTCGCGGTAGACTTCCCAGATCAGATCGAACAGGCGCGGATTCATCTTGGTCGGCTGATTCTTGCGCCAGTCGCGCAGGATGCGGTTCAGCTTCTCCAGGCCGTCCGGATCGAACTTGCCATTGCGCTTATAGGTGATGACGGCCTTTTCGCCGGTGTGGACGTAATAGATCTTGAGGCTGCGGGTTTCACCGCCGGCCTGCGAAGGGGTGCCGACGAAAACAGGGGTGGAAACGGCCAAGGCAAAGAGGCCAACGGCTGCAACCTTGGCCACCTTGCGAAATAAGTCAGAGCACGCAGAATGCCAGCTCAAGCTTTTAGGCTTGGTATTTCCACTCAAATTCGGCAATTCGATCCCCGTCCGACAGACAATGTCGCATCGTGTTCCAAATGGCTGTCAATTGCGGTGACACGATGGCAAAAATGCCACACATGGTCGCCCTCTTCATACATGGTGAACGATGCACTAACAAGTGCTTTACGACGGGTAACAAAATATGCTTGCCTAAACGTTAATCACCACTCATGCGGCGTTTTTTTGCGGGTCATCCGGGTCTATGCCGTAGTCCTTCAACTTTCGGTAGAGAGTTGAGCGGCCGATCCCGAGCTTTCTCGCCACTTGACTCATCTGTCCGCGATAGAATTTCAAGGCAAATCGGATGAGTTCTTCCTCGACATCCGCCAGTTTTCTGACATCGCCCGATGTATTGGTGCTGACGATGACATTGTCGGAAGCGCTCTCGGAAGCATCGCCGCCCGGAAGAGAAGAGGTTGCAGCCGCAGCCTGAAGAAGGGGGCGTGCGGCCCGTTCCGCTCTCTCCGTTGCAATGTTATCCGCCGCGTGCGCCTGCGAATTATCCACAACTAAGGTCGGGTGCTCGGCGGCGAAGTAGCCGGGCAACTGCGCGGCGATCTGCGGGAAATCCGTATCGCGCAGTTCCGGCCCTTCAGACAGAACGACGGCGCGGAAGATCGCGTTTTCGAGCTGGCGGATATTGCCGGGCCAATCATAGGCCGTCAGCAGCGCAAGAGCGTCGTTGCTGATTCCGAGCGGATGGTCGAGCTTCTGCTCAAGCGCGAATCGGTCAGCGAAGGCGCGTGCCAGATGTGGAATATCTTCCTTGCGGCGTCGCAATGCCGGCATGGTGATCGGGAAGACGTTGAGGCGATAATAGAGATCCTCGCGGAACCGCCCTGCCTTGACCTCTTCGATCAGATCCTTGTTGGTCGCCGAGATCAGCCGGACATTGACCTTCTGCGCGACGCGCGCGCCGACGGTCTCGATTTCGCCCTGCTGAACGGCGCGCAGCAGCTTGACCTGGACATCAAGCGGCAGATCGCCGATCTCGTCGAGGAATAGCGTGCCGCCATCGGCCTCCATGAACTTGCCGACATGGCGCTCCGCAGCACCCGTAAAGGCGCCCTTCTCGTGACCGAAAAGGATGCTTTCGACCAGATTGTGCGGAATGGCGCCGCAGTTGACCGTCACGAACGGCTTGCCGGCACGGTCGCTGGCTGCCTGGATGGCGCGCGCGACCAGTTCCTTGCCGACGCCGGATTCGCCTTCCAGTACCACGGGAATATTCGATTGCGCCGCGCGATGGGCAAGGTCGATCACACGCATCATCGCCGGGCTTGCCGAGACGATATCGTCGAAAGTGATGCTGCTCGAGCGCGACTTGCGCCCGGCGCGGGCCTTGGCCTCGCGCTGGTCCAGCTTCAGCGCATTGGCGATCGACGCCGCGATACGCTCCGGCGATACCGGCTTGACGACGAAATCGAAGGCGCCGGCCCGCATGGCCTGCACCACAGTATCGATGCCGCCCTGCCCCGTCTGAACGATCACGGGCAGATCGATGCCCATATCGTTCAGGGCGCCCAGGAACTCGATGCCGTTCATTTCCGGCATCATGAGATCGAGCACGATCACATTGATCTGATCGCTGCTGCGCTTCAAAACTTCGAGACCGAGACGGCCATTCTCTGCCAAATGAGCGACGTGTCCGTGCCGCTCGATGGCATTCTTCAGCAGACGGCGTTGAATCGGATCATCCTCAACAACGAGAATCTGCGCGCCCCCCTTGGCGCTATTGTAAACGGTCATTGGTGCCTCACTTCATGCGAAACCTGAAGCGAACACTCGCAGAAAGGCTTGAACATGAAGTTTTGCCAAATCATCGCATTTTAATCATTATGACGAATGTAATATCGCTTATGTTTCAAGCGCCAATGCAGGGAAATCAGGCCTTGCAGCATGCTTTTCGGCCGATTAGACACGAACGGACCGGACGTTCCGAAAAATAAAAGCAGAGGAAATATCGCCCATGAGCCCGACCTCGCTCCATCGATCCCTTAACTTTTCCGCAAGCCAGGCCGCCGGACAAGCGCTTGGCGACCTGCCAGCCTGGAAGCTCAGCGACCTCTATCCGTCCGCGACCTCGCCGGCCTTCCTCAATGACATGGAAAGGGCCGGCAAGATGGCCGTTGGCTTCGAGGAAAAGTGGAAGGGAAAGCTTACCGATGCCGCCGCCAAATCGGGCGATGCCGGTATCGGCGCGGCTCTCAAGGAGTATGAAGCGCTTGACGACATCATGGGCCGCCTCGGCTCATATGCCGGGCTCACCTATTTCTCCAATACGATCGATCCGGCCAACGGCAAGCTCTATGGCGATGTCCAGGCGAAGCTGACGGACTACTCCTCGCATCTCCTGTTCTTCGCGCTGGAACTCAACCGTATCGACGATGCGGTGATGGACGCCTGCATGGCGAACGACCCCGCCGCCGGCCACTATCGCCCGTGGATCGTCGACCTGCGCAAGGACAAGCCCCATCAGCTCGACGACAAGCTGGAACAGCTGTTCCTGGAAAAATCCATGACGAGTGCCGCCGCCTTCAACCGCCTGTTCGACGAAACGATGGCGGAATTGCGCTTCGAGATCGACGGCGAGAAGCAGCCGCTGGAAGTCGCCTTGAATATGCTGCAGGAGCAGGATCCGGAGATACGCCGCAAGGCGGCCATGGCGCTTGCCGAAACCTTCAAGGCCAATTTGCGCACTTTCACGCTCATCACCAATACGCTCGCCAAGGACAAGGAAATCGCCGATCGCTGGCGCGGCTTCGAGGATATCGCCGACAGCAGGCATCTGGCCAACCGCGTCGAGCGCGAGGTGGTGGATGCGCTGGCGGCCGCCGTGCGCGAGGCCTATCCGCGCCTCTCGCATCGCTATTACAAGATGAAAGCCAAGTGGCTCGGCATGGACCAGATGAACTTCTGGGACCGCAATGCACCGCTGCCGGAGACGCCCAACGCCCTGATCCCCTGGACCGAAGCGAAAGACACGGTTCTTTCCGCCTACGGCAGTTTCGCGCCGGAAATGGCCGCTATTGCCAAACGCTTCTTCGACGAGGAATGGATCGACGCGCCGGTGCGCCCGGGCAAGGCGCCGGGCGCTTTTGCCCATCCGACGGTCCCTTCGGCCCACCCTTATGTTCTTGTCAACTATATGGGCAAGCCGCGCGATGTCATGACGCTGGCGCACGAGCTCGGCCATGGCGTGCACCAGGTGCTGGCCGGCGGCCAGGGCGCGCTGATGTGCCAGACGCCGCTGACGCTCGCGGAAACCGCGTCGGTCTTCGGCGAGATGCTGACCTTCCGCGCGCTCCTTGACAGGACCACCGACAAGCGCGAACGCAAGGCCATGCTCGCCCAGAAGGTCGAGGACATGATCAACACGGTCGTGCGCCAGATCGCCTTCTATGAATTCGAGCGCAAGGTTCATACCGCCCGCAAGAATGGCGAGCTGACATCGGACAATATCGGCGAGCTGTGGCTCTCGGTACAGGCAGAGAGCTTAGGCCCGGCGATCAAGATTTCCGAGGGCTACGAGACCTACTGGGCCTATATCCCCCATTTCATCCACTCGCCCTTCTACGTCTACGCCTATGCCTTTGGCGATTGCCTGGTGAACTCGCTCTATGCCGTCTACCAAAACGCCGAAAAGGGTTTCCAGGACAAGTATTTCGAGCTCCTGAAGGCCGGCGGCACCAAGCACCACTCCGAACTGCTGAAGCCCTTCGGCCTCGACGCGACCGATCCGTCGTTCTGGAGCAAGGGACTGTCGATGATCGAAGGGCTGATCGACGAGCTGGAAGCGCTAGATAAGAACTGAAATCCCGTCTGCTCTGAGGAAAAGCAGGCCAGGCATCTTCGCTATTGCCGGAGCTTTGCGCGTGGCCCCTCACCCCAACCCTCTCCCCGCCGATGCGGGGAGAGGGAGCGATCGCAACCGCTGCACCGTTGTGTGCAGAGAATGGTGCGGTGGACGCAGAACCAGTCCCCTCTCCCCGCGAGCGGGGAGAGGGTTGGGGTGAGAGGCCACGCGTAACGGCATATGCAATCATGCCTGGGGATCACTGAACAAAGACTGGATCGAAATCCGCGCATGGCCGATGCCATACCCTACGTCCTCTTCAGGGACGACAGCACAGGACAGGTGATGATCTTCGCCGAACCGGCCGAGGTCATCATGGCCCATACGCGCGTGCAGTTTTTCGATGCGCTGGATCGCATGGAAAAGGCCAGGCAAGAGGGAAAATGGCTGGCCGGCTACATGGCCTACGAGGCCGGGCATCTCTTCGAGGAAAAACTCGCATCCTTCGCCGAGGAAAACAGGGAAACACCGCTGCTATGTTTCGGCGTTTTCGATGCGCCCGCGGCCGACGGCCATCCACTCGGTCAGCCGGCGCAGCGCCCGGAAAACCAGGAGTTTCTCACGGAGCCGAAGGCCAGCTGGAATTTCGAGATATATAAGGAGCGCTTCGACAGGCTGCATTGGCATCTGCGCCAGGGCGATTGCTATCAGGCAAACCTCACCATGCCGATCCGTGCCCGCTGGAACGGCGATCCGCGCGCCGCCTTCTGGTCGCTGATCGAACGGCAGCCGGTGAAATACGGCGCGCTCGTCGATCTCGGCGGGCCGATCATCCTGTCGCGCTCGCCGGAGCTTTTTTTCCGCACGGACGAGGATGGCTGGATCGAGACGCATCCGATGAAGGGCACGGCCAAGCGCGGCAAGGATGCCGCCGATGACGACGAGATCATCGCCGCCATGCTGGCCGACGAGAAGACGCAGGCCGAAAACCGCATGATCGTCGACTTGCTTCGCAACGATATCTCGCGCATCACCGAAGTCGGCACGCTGGACGTTCCCAAGCTTTTCGAAATCGAGACCTATCCCACGCTGCACCAGATGGTCAGCCATGTGCAGGCGAAGCTGCTTCCCGGCATCACCATTCGCGATATCCTCGCAGCACTTTTTCCCTGCGGCTCGATCACCGGCGCGCCGAAAATGCGGGCGATGGAAATCCTGCACGACCTCGAAGGCAGCCCGCGCGACGCCTATTGCGGCGCGATCGGCATGATCTCGCCTGGTGGTGCCATGCGTTTTTCGGTGGCGATCCGCACGATCACGCTTTTCGAAGACGGCCGCGCGGTGTTCAATGTCGGCGGAGGCATCGTCTTCGATTCGACGGCGGAAGCGGAATATGAGGAATGCCTCCTCAAGGCGCGCTTTGCCGTGGGGGACCGATGGATCGACCGGTAGAGGATTTTTCCCTGATCGAGACGCTGCGCTACGAGCCGGAAACCGGCTTCGTTCGCCTGCGCCTGCATCTCGCCCGCCTGCAGCGCTCCGCCCGCCGCCTCGGCTTTTCAGCTCCGAAGAACGTGCTCGGAAAACTGGAACAGGCGATTGCCGGTACCGCTGTGCCTTTGAGGGTTCGGTTGACGCTGGATCGCGAAGGCCAGACGGCAGTGACGACGGCCCCCTTTGTCCCGCTGCCATCCGACACCGTCTGGCGGGTCCGCATTGCCGCAACCCGGCTCGATTCCGCCGACAAGCTGCTGCGCGTCAAGACCACGCGCCGCGCAGTTTATGAGGCAGCGCGCGCGGAATATCGGCCTGACGAAGCAGACGAGGTGCTGCTGCTCAATGAGAAGGGCGAGGTGTGCGAGGGCACGATCACCTCGGTCTTCATCGAGGATGGTCCGGACGCGCTGCGCACTCCGCCGATTTCCGCCGGCCTGCTTGCCGGCGTCTTGCGCACGGAACTCATCTGCCAGCGCAAGGCCCGCGTCGGCCGCATCCGCGTCGACGACCTTAAAGACCATACCCTTTACGTCGGAAACTCCCTGCGCGGCCTGATCCGCGCGCAACTCCTATGGAATGATTGAATGTTCATCCTCTCACTCACCTATCTCAAGGGCAATGACGAAGCCGACAGGTATATGGAGCCGCACATGGCCTGGGTGAAGGAAGGCTATGCCAAGGGATGGTTTTTGGCCTCCGGCCGCAAGGTACCGCGCACCGGCGGCGTCATCTTCGCCCGCGGCGAGCGTACCGAACTGGAGGCCTATGCTGCAGCCGACCCCTTCACCATTCATGGCATCGCCGTCTATGAGATCCAGGAAATCGCGCTGACCACCGTTACCGATGGCCTGGAAGCCTTGAAAGGCTGAGCGCGGCCGACGCTGCATTTCCCATAGGTCAGTAAAAACAAACCTTGAAGGCAACAAACTCGTCGCATATGGCGTGTATGTTGGCCTTCTTGACTTTGCCCGGCTAACCCTGAACAGCTCTTTATTGTGACATCAAATTATGATTAGAGCCGCTCATCTCGCGTTTTCGCGCCAACTCTGATTGAATTTCGCAAACCGAACGGCGTCCTGCCTTTCGAAGGAGAAAAGAATGACGGAAGAGAACTATCCGGTATATGCCGAAATTACCGGTCCGATCGTGATGATCGGCTTTGGCTCCATCGGCCGCGGCACCCTGCCCCTGATCGAGCGCCATTTCAAATTCGACAAAAGCCGGATGGTCGTCATTGACCCGCAGATGGACGCCGAGCACCTGGCGATCCTCGAAAAGCATGGCGTCCGTCATATCAAGGAATATGTCACCAAGGACAATTACAAGGATCTCCTGAAGCCGCTCCTGACGGAAGGCAGCGGCCAGGGCTTCTGCGTCAACCTCTCGGTCGACACCTCCTCGCTCGATCTCATCAAGCTCTGCCGCAAGCTCGATGTGCTCTACATCGATACCGTCGTCGAACCCTGGCTCGGCTTCTACTTCGACAAGAGCATGAAGAATGCCGACCGCACCAACTATGCGCTGCGCGAAACCGTGCGCAAGGAAAAGGCGAAGAACCCGGGCGGCACGACGGCCGTTTCCACCTGCGGCGCCAATCCGGGCATGGTCTCCTGGTTCGTCAAGCAGGCGCTCGTCAACCTCGCCAAGGATATCGGCTTGAAGTTCGACGAGCCGGATCAGCACGACCGCGAAGGCTGGGCCAAGCTGATGAAGAAGGTCGGCGTCAAGGGCGTCCACATTGCCGAGCGCGACACGCAGCGCACCAAGCATCCGAAGCCGCTCAACGTCTTCTGGAATACCTGGTCGGTCGAAGGCTTCATCTCCGAAGGCCTGCAGCCGGCCGAACTGGGCTGGGGCACCCATGAAGAGTGGATGCCGAAGAACGCCAAGAAGCACAAGAAGGGCTGCCAGGCCGCCATCTATCTGGAACAGCCGGGCGCCAACACCCGCGTCCGCACCTGGTGCCCGACGCCTGGCCCGCAATACGGATTCCTCGTCACCCACAACGAGTCGATCTCGATCGCCGACTATTTCACCGTTCGCGACAAGGACGGCGAAGTGACCTTCCGCCCGACCTGCCACTATGCCTATCATCCGGCCAACGACGCCGTGCTCTCGCTGCACGAGATGTTCGGCAACGGCGGCACGCCGCAGCCGGTCCATCACGTTCTCGACGAGGACGAGCTCGAGGACGGCATCGACGAACTCGGCGTGCTGCTCTATGGCCATGCCAAGAATGCCTACTGGTACGGCTCGCGCCTGTCTCTCGAAGAAACCCGCCGCATCGCCCCCTACCAGAACGCCACCGGTCTGCAGGTGACATCAGCCGTTCTCGCCGGCATGGTCTGGGCACTGGAAAACCCGAAGGCCGGCATCGTCGAAGCCGACGAAGTCGACTACAAGCGCTGCCTCGAAGTGCAGCTGCCCTATCTCGGCCCGGTCGAAGGTCACTACACCGACTGGACCCCGCTCGATGGCCGCCCCGGCCTTTTCCCGGAGGACATCGACATCAAGGACCCCTGGCAGTTCCGGAACATTCTGGTTCGCTAAGGGTATAGTGTCAGCTTGATGCCAGACCCGAATGCCCGCACAAGTCGTGCGGGCATTTTTGTTACGCAAGCCAGATAAATCAAGCAGATCGGTGGTGGAGCCTTGCTTTAGCCCGATGGTCGCGTCATCTTCCTTGCAACCGATGCGCCTTTAGTCCGCCATTATCCGCGGGAGACATTTATGAAGATAAGAACCATGCTTGCCCTCGTTGCTGCCGCGTCAGCCTTGTCCGCCTGCGTCGATTTCGGCGGATCGAGGCCGCCGCCGATGGGAATGAACACCGGCGGCCAACCGCAAGGGAATTCGGTTGAAGGCCGCTGGGCCGATTCGAACGGGCTGAACTCGACATTTTCGAGCGGCCGATTCGAAACGCATACCACTGATGGCACGAACCAGCAGATGGCCTCGGGAACCTACACGACCGATCCATCCGGCATGATCCAGATCAATCTTTATTCGAACGTCAAGCGCACGTCGTCGAAGGTGAATTGCTTCCTGGCCAATCCGAGCCAGCTCAATTGCACCTCCGAAACCGGCGGGCATTTCTCGCTCAATCGCCAGGGCTGATATGGGCCTGCCGGATGGATAAGGCATCATGCGCGGCGTGCTGGTCCTTTATCTCGCTCTTGTCGCAGCTCTCCCCGTCGCTGTTATGGCGACGGTTCTCCCTGTCAATACCTATCGGGCTCAGGGCATCGATGCGCTCGATTGCGACGGCCCGATCGGCGTCCTGATCTTCGCCTTGCCCGCCTTGCTGGTCTATGGCGCCGGCGCGATCCTTCTCTACCGGAAGCGGAAACGGCGCTTTCATCTTGCGGCCTCCCTTTGCTGCCTGCTGATCTTCTGCGCCGCCGGCTGGAGTGCCGCGGCGGCATTGCGGGAATCCTACGGCCCCGCCTCCGCCGAGGCATGCGCCTGATCCGGCGCACATTTCCGTGCTTGTAAAAATCCTAATGAAGCCAACAGCTTTTGCTTGCACTCGCTTGCCCGTGATGAAAACATCGGCACGGGGGACCGCCATGGGGCACAGGCGGGCCGGATTGCGATGACCAACAGGAGAGACAGATGAAGCAGCCCTTCGGAGTAGGCCTTTTGGCCGCCACGCTGCTGGCGCTCAGCACCAGCGCCGCCTTCGCGGACTATCAGCTCAACATCCTGCATTTCAATGATTTCCATTCGCGCGTGGAATCGATCAACAAGTTCGACGCGACCTGCTCGGCAGCCGAGGAAGCCAAGAATGAGTGCTTCGGCGGTGCAGCCCGGCTGAAGACCATCATCGACCAGCGCCGCGCCGCACTTGCCGGCCAGAATGTGCTGGTTCTCGATGCCGGCGATAATTTCCAGGGCTCGCTGTTCTATACCACTTACAAGGGCGCGGCCGAGGTCGAATTCCTCAACGCTGTGAAGATCGACGCCATGACGGTCGGCAACCATGAGTTCGACGATGGCGAAGGCCCGCTTGCAGCTTTCCTCGACAAGGCACAGTTCCCGGTCGTAACCGCCAATCTGGTGGTCGACGATCAGTCGAAGCTCGGCGAGCGCATCAAGAAATCCATCGTGCTCGATGTCGGCGGCCAGAAGATCGGCATCGTTGGTGCGGTAACGACCGAAACGCCGGAACTGGCCTCGCCCGGCCCACATGTGAAGATCACCGACGATGCCGCCGCCATCAGCGCCGAGGTGGATGCGCTGAAGTCGCAGGGCATCAACAAGATTATCGCTCTCACCCATGTCGGCTATCCGCGCGATGTCGAGAAGATCGCCAAGATCGCCGGCGTCAGCATCGTCGTCGGCGGCCATTCCCACACGCTCCTGTCGAACACCGACCCGAAGGCAGCCGGCCCTTACCCGACCATGGTCGACAATCCGGCGGGCTACAAGGTGCCGGTCGTCCAGGCCGCCTCCTATGGCAAGTATCTCGGTGACCTCGTCGTCACCTTCGACGATAACGGCATCGTCAAGGATGCCAAGGGCGACCCGATCCTGCTCGATGCCTCCATCAAGCCCGATCCGGCGATCGCAGCCCGCGTGCAGGAAATGACCGAGCCGATCGAGGAACTGCGCAAGAAGGTCATCGGCAGCTCGCAAGGACCCATTGAAGGCGCGCGTGAAGTCTGCCGCGTTCAGGAATGCTCCATGGGCAATCTCGTAGCCGATGCGATGCTCGACCGCACCAAGACGCAGGGCATTTCCATCGCCATCCAGAACGGCGGCGGCTTGCGTGCCTCCATCGGCGCCGGCGACGTCAGCATGGGCGACGTTCTGACCGTGCTGCCCTTCCAGAACACGATTGCGACCTTCCAGCTGACCGGCGCGGAGGTAAAGGCGGCGCTGGAAAACGGCCTCAGCCAGATCGATGAGGGCGCCGGCCGCTTCCCCCAGGTTGCCGGCCTCAAATACAGCTTCGACAAGACCAAGCCCGCAGGCAGCCGTCTCGTCTCCGTCGAGGTACAGGAAGGCACGGAATTCAAGCCGATCGATCCGGAAAAAACCTATGGTATCGTCAGCAACAATTACATGCGCGCCGGCGGCGACGGTTATGCGGTCTTCGCCAAGGATGGCAAGAACGCCTATGATTTCGGCCCCAATCTGGAATCGGTGGTCGCCGATTATCTTGGCGCCCACAACCCCTACAAGCCCTACACGGACGGCCGCATAACCCAGGTCGGCACCGTCGCGGCAACGGCGCAGCCTGTGCCGGCAAAACCCGCCGATGCGACACAGCAGGCCGCACCCGAGCAGAAGCCGGCACCGGCCGCGGATGGCGGCGCAGCTTCTTCCACGACGACGCCTCCCGCCTCTTCGCCACCGATCGTCACGACACCGAGCACGACCATGCCGACAAATCCGACCGCGACGCCATCCACTCCGCCAAAGTCGGATCCTGCGGCGTCAACACCCGCCACGGCAGCACCCGCGGCCGAAACTCCGGCAACGTCGGCACCCGCGACGAGCGCGCCCGCGGCAACAACGCCGGAGACAACCGCACCGGCAGCTGCCGCCAGCGAGCCGCCCAAGACACCAACGACGACACCGACGACTCATGTCATCGTCGCCGGCGATACGCTCTGGGATATTGCCAAGACCTATTACGGCAACGCCAATCAGTGGCACAAACTCGTGGCCGCCAACCGCAATATCAAGCCCCACCACCTGACGATCGGTGAAAAGTTGAGGGTTCCGGCCAAGTAAGGACGATTTGTCTCGTATGAGAGGGCCGGTCCGGGCTTTCCCGGACCGGCTTTTGTTCTTATGTGAAGTGCTTCGTATCTTGAGAGGAATTCAATCGATGACAGCTGACCTGACCACGCTTTCGCCCGATCACCCCAGCGTGAAATACGGCAAGGTCGGCGTGCTGCTCATCAATTTGGGAACGCCTGACGGCACAGACTATTCCTCGATGCGCCGCTACCTGCGCGAATTCCTGACAGACCGCCGCGTCATCGAATGGTCGCGCTGGAAATGGTACCCGATCCTGTTCGGCATCGTGCTCAATACCCGGCCTCAGAAAGTCGGCAAGGCCTACGAGACGATCTGGAACAAGGACAAGAACGAGAGCTACCTGCGCACCTATACGCGCAACCAGTCCGACCTGATGGCCGAGCGGCTGCGCGACCTGCCCAACGTCAAGGTCGACTGGGCCATGCGTTACGGCCAGCCTTCGATCGCCGATCGCATCCAGGCACTGAAGGACGATGGCTGCGAGCGCATCGTGCTCTTTCCGCTCTATCCGCAATATGCGGCGGCTACGACGGCGACGGTCAACGACAAGGCGTTCGAAAAACTGCAGAAGATGCGCTGGCAGCCGGCGATCCGCACCGTGCCGCAATATCACGACGACGAGACCTATATCGAGGCGCTTGCCAATTCCGTGACCCGTCACCTCTCGACGCTGGACTGGCGGCCGGAAAAGATCATCGCCTCCTTCCACGGCATACCCATGTCCTACTTCAAGCTTGGCGATCCCTATTACTGTTTCTGTCAGAAGACCGGCAGGCTGCTGCGCGAGAAGCTCGGCCTCTCCGAAGATCAGTTCATGGTCACGTTCCAGTCGCGCTTCGGCCCGGAGGAATGGCTGCAGCCCTACACCGACAAGACGGTGGAGGAGCTTGCCAGGAACGGCACCAAGCGCATCGCGGTGCTCAATCCCGGCTTCGTTTCCGACTGCCTGGAGACGCTGGAAGAGATCGCCGAACAGGCGGCTGAATCCTTCCATCACAATGGCGGCGAAAAATTCACACATATTCCCTGTCTCAACGACAGCGAAGACGGCATGAAGGTGCTGGAAAAGGTCGTGCGGCGGGAACTGCTCGGCTGGGTGTAAGAGGCCGGCCGGGATAGCGCGGCACAAAGAGATGAAGCGGTTCAGAGATTCCGTGAAAAGCTGAACCGCTCGAAACCTATTGCAGCTGCGGCTTCTTGAGGAAGCTGCTGCGATCCGCCGACTTGACGCGCAGCCAGGCTTCGCGGCCGTCGCGCAGCACCCGCATGGGGATCTCGGCGCCAGCCGGCCCGCTCTCCCATACCTTGCGGTAGAAGTCGGCGAGACCGTCGACCTCGCCGTCGCGGATCTCCGAAATGATATCGCCCCGGCGCAACCCTGCCTTGGCGGCCGGGCCGCCCTCAGTGACGCTCATGACAACGACATCGCCATTGCTTTCGGCCGAGAAGGCGCCGAGCCAGGGCCGCGGCGGCTTGTTGACCCGCCCGCGTTTGATGAGATCGTCCAGGATCGGCAATAGCAGGTTGATCGGCACGATCATGTTGATGTCGGCGCTGTCGCCATTCTGGGTCGCCATCTGCAAATGCAGCGAACCGACGCCGAGAAGCTTGCCATCCTCATCGAGAAGAGCCGCGCCACCCCACGAGGGATGCGCCGGTGCAACGAAGATCGCCTCATCGACGAGATATTCCCAATAGCCGGCAAACTCCTGCTTGGCGACGATCTTCGCCTCGACGAACTGGCCGATCCCGTCGGCCACGACGACCTCATCACCGATCTCGGCCTTGTCGGCATCGCCGAACTCCAGGGCAGGCACGTCGAGCGGTCCGAGCGCCTGCACCAGGCCGAAGCCGGTTTCCTGATCGTAAGCCAGGGCATGGCCAGGCACGACGCGGCCGCTATTGGTCGTCAGCCAGACATTGTCGGCTTCCGTAATCAGGTAGCCGATGGTCAAGACGAGCCCATTGCCCCGGATAACCACGCCGCTGCCTTCCCTGCGGGTGCCGAGCGTTGCCGCTGTGAAAGCATCTTCCGGAATTGAGGCGTGCACGGCCACGACCGACCGTAAGGTCCTATCGATATTCATAGCTCCACCCTGGTGATGCGCGATGACTTGGCTCGAAAGGCTGCGGAACAGCGGAGCCGGAAATTTCTATAATAAAGTATGAAGATCAACCGCCGGAAGCAAGACCCGGTCGCAATTGATTGATTGGAGTTTGCAAGCACCTCCCCTTCGGTGCCCATTCCTCACTTGTCGAGAACATGCTAACCCACCACATCTGATTGAGCTGCCGCCTCTTATGCTCGGGCGAGCGATTGGAGGCAGAGCGGCAGCGATTGACGCGACGCGGTTCCGCCGCAGGCGGGCGCGTCCATGGAGGAATTCAATGGTAGTCGGTGGTTTCAGCATCGTCGTGATTGCCCTGATCGTCCTGGTCATCCTGGTCCTGTTCGCAGGGATCAAGACCGTGCCGCAGGGATATCGCTACACGGTCCAGCGCTTCGGTCGCTATACCCGCACGCTGGAACCGGGGCTCAACCTGATCGTGCCCTTCATCGAAACGGTCGGCGCCCGCATGAATGTGATGGAACAGGTTCTGTCCGTGCCGACGCAGGAAGTCATCACCAAGGACAATGCCAGCATCTCGGCCGATGCAGTCGCCTTCTTTCAGGTGCTGAACGCGGCCCAGGCCGCCTATCAGATCACCAATCTCGAAAATGCGATCCTCAATCTCACCAAGACCAACATCCGCTCGGTCATGGGCTCCATGGACCTCGATGAATTGCTGTCGAACCGCGATATGATCAACGAGCGGCTGCTGCGCGTGGTCGACGAAGCGGCCGAACCCTGGGGTATCAAGATGACGCGCGTCGAGATCAAGGATATTCAGCCGCCGAAGGACCTGGTCGATGCCATGGCGCGGCAGATGAAGGCCGAGCGTGAAAAGCGCGCGCAGGTTCTGGAGGCCGAGGGCCTGCGCAACGCACAGATTCTACGCGCCGAAGGCGCCAAGCAGGCAGCCGTGCTGCAGGCGGAAGGCCAGCGCGAGGCGGCGTTCCGCAATGCCGAGGCGCGCGAGCGTCTCGCCGAAGCGGAAGCGAAGGCGACCCGCGTGGTGTCCGAAGCTATCGCCGAAGGCAATGTGCAGGCGATCAACTACTTCATTGCGCAGAAATACACGGAAGCCCTGACCGCGATCGGCTCCGCCGGCAATTCGAAGGTGGTGCTGATGCCGGTGGAGGCCAGCTCCATCATCGGCTCGCTCGGCGGCATCGGCGCCATCGCCCGCGAAGTCTTCGGTGACAATGGCGACGGCAATGGCGCCCCGCAACCGTCCCGCCCCCGGTCGGGCACGGTTCGCACCACGCCTTCCGTCAATCCGCTGCCATCTCGGGAGAGCTGAGATGTTCGACAATCTTGCTGTGGAACTCGGCCCCTGGAGCTGGTGGCTGTTCGGATTGGTGCTGCTCACCGCCGAGCTGATCCTTCCGGGTTTCTTCCTGGTCTGGATCGGCCTGGCCGGCATCATCGTCGGCGCCTTGTCGCTGCTTTTCTGGGACAGCGCCTTCTGGGTCTGGCAGGTGCAAGGGCTCGTCTTCGCCGCCACGGCCGTGATCGTCACCCTGATCGGGCGACGCTATCTCTACAACAACGACCAGGTTACGGACGAGCCGTTCCTCAATCAGCGCGGCGCCAGCCTGGTCGGACGAACGGCAACGCTGGATCAGCCGATCAGCGAGGGCCGGGGTCGCATTCGCTTGAACGATACCTATTGGACGGTCAGCGGGCCGGACCTGCCTATCGGCACGCGCGTCAAGGTCGTCGCCAGCAATGGCCGCGAGCTTACGGTCGAACCCGTCTGATCAGGCGACGCCGATCCGCAGCAGATCGTGGAAATGCACGACGCCGATCGGCCGGCGTGCATCGTCCACGACGATCAGCGCCGAGATATTGTGGCGATTGAGCACGGCCATGGCGCTCGTTGCCAGCGTCGTTTCCTTGACCGTCTTCGGATTGCGGGTCATCACCTCGTCCACGCGCATCTCGGCGAGGCTGGTGCCGAGATTACGGGCAATATCGCCGTCGGTGACGATGCCGCAGAGGCAACCGTCGTCATCGATCACGCCCACACAGCCGAAGCGCATTTGCGACAGCGTCATCGCCGCCTCCGGCATGCCGGTGCCCAGCGTGACCAGGGGCACGCGATCACCCTTGTGCATGATATCGGCGACATGCGACAGGCTGGCGCCCAGCTTGCCGCCCGGATGGAAGGTGCGGAAATCCTCGGCCGTGAAGCCCCTCGCCTCCAGCAGCGCCACGGTCAGCGCATCGCCGATGGCAAGCTGCAGCAGCGTCGATGTCGTCGGCGCCAGCCCATGCGGGCAAGCCTCCTGCTCCTTCGGCAGCAGCAGAACCACATCCGATTCGCGTGCAAGAGTGGAAGCCTCGCCTGAGGTAATGGCGATCATCGGGATCGAGAAGCGGCGGGAATAGCTGATAATGCCGCGCAGTTCCGCGCTTTCGCCGCCCCAGGAGATGGCGATGATCACATCATCCTGGGTGATCATGCCGAGATCGCCATGATTGGCCTCGACCGGATGCACGAAGAAGGCAGGAGTTCCAGTAGAGGCCAGGCTTGCGGCGAGCTTGTTGCCGATATGGCCGCTCTTGCCGACGCCGGTGATGACGACACGGCCGCTGATGTCGCCGATGATCTCCACCGCGCGGCTGAAGGGCTCGGCCAGACCGTTGGTCAGAGCGCGTTCCAGCGCCTCCATGCCCCGTCTCTCGGTCTCGATCGTTCGTATCGCGGATTCGATCGCACCGTTCTCGATGAGTCTTACAGCTCTCTTATTCATGAGCGAGGCCTAACGCTTTTCTGCAAATCTGTCCACTAAAGATCGACTTATGCCCGCAGCGCCGGCCGGCCATATCATGTCGATAATATTGCCGATCCACATCGGCGCGTAGTCCTTGGCAACCAAGCGTTAACCACGCCGCTTTACACTTGGGTAAGAATTTTAAGACATTTCCAGCAGGGTCAGACATAAATAAAATGAACATCGGCAAGGATAAGGCGGGTCATGGTGCCCTCCAGCTAACGGCATGGGCGACCTTTGCCGTTCTCGGCTGGGGTATCGCATTCGCCGCGCCGATGTCGGCCTATGCGCAATCTCTCTCGCCCGATCAGAACCTCGACGACAGCCTGCCTGCATCGGCATCGCCGGCCGATCCGACGACCACCTCCGCAGGCGGCGCGCAGCCGGTCCAGCCGACGAACGCGGCCTCCGCCAGCGCGTCGAACAGCGACTCACCCCCGAACATGCGCCTTCGCCTTGACGGCGTCGATCCCACCACCACGGGCTCCACGCTCGATAACGACCTGCGCCGCGTCAACCTGCCAGAACCGACCGTCGATGGATTGAAGGCGCGCCAGTATCCGGATCGCGCAGATGCCCAGGGCATACCGCTCGGCACCTTCACCCTGCGCCCTTCCGTCAACCAGTCCATCAATGTCGAGCGGGATCGCACCGGCTCGACCAAGGATAATCGCACTTTCCTGCAGACGGACCTGCGCAGCACCTTGACCTCGGATTGGGATCGTCATGCCCTGACCGTCACCGGCGAAGGCGTCTGGCAAAAGAACCTCAGCGGCACGAGCGAAGAAAAACCGACCATCAATCTTAATGCCGACCTGCGGCTCGATCTTCCCGCCGATACCACGGCGCATCTCACCGCCGGCTATCAGTTCTACCGCGAGGATACGAGCGACCCGAACGCGATCGCCGGCGCCTCGAAGCAATCGGCGGTCAACCAATTCACGACCGGACTTTCGCTGGAACGTGACTTCGGCCTGCTACGCGGCACGACGGCACTGGCGCTGACGCGGACGGTCTATTCCGATGCCGTGCTTTCCGACGGAACCAAGGTCACGCTCAGCGACCGCGATCAGACGGCCGGCACCTGGCGCGGACGTATCGGCTACGAGCTCTCGCCCGCCATCATTCCCTTCGTGGAAGTCAATCTCGGCCGCGCAATCTACGATCAAACCCGCGACAGCAACGGCTATGCCCGCTCGAACCAGAGCTATGGCGGCAAGGGCGGCGTCGAATTCGACCTTGGCGAAAAATTCAGGGGCGAGCTCGGCTTCGGCTATCAGCACACGCAATTCGACGATTCGCGCCTCGCGTCCGTGGACTCACCGACGATCGACGGCAATCTTGCCTGGTCACCGCAGCGCGGCACGGATATCAGCATCGGTCTCTCGACCACGGTCCAGCCCTCCACCACCGCTGGCCTCAGCGGCTATACCGCCTACCAGCTCACAAGCACCGTAAGCCATCAGCTGCGCGACGACTTGACCGCCAAAGTGACGGGCGGAACGATCTGGCGCGACTACCCTTCCAACGGCGGCGCCTCCGACGAAACCGAATACGACACAGCTTTCGGCCTGACCTGGGGGATCAATCGCTATCTCGATCTGACCAGCAATATCGGCTATCAGCTGACCACCAGAAAGGCTGGCGACGACACGCACCAGCTTCAGGCCGGCGTCGGCTTGACGGTGAAGCGCTGACCTCAAACTGCGCTCCGTACCGTGAATTTTGTCAGCGCAGACGACATGAGGCCCGGCATGACCGGGCCTCGATGCTTTGCCTGTGAAGATCGCAAGCGCTTATTTCAGGGCGGCGATCAGCGCCTTCAGCTCGTTTTCGATGGTCGGGCGGATATCGGCGCGCGCCAGCGAGAAAGCGACGTTGGCGAGGATGAAGCCATCCTTTGCGCCACAGTCGAAGGTCTGGCCCTGGAAGTGATAGCCGGCGAAATCCTGCGTCTGTGCGAGCTTCAGCATGCCGTCGGTCAGCTGGATCTCGTTGCCGGCACCGCGTTCCTGGCTTTCCAGGATGCGGAAGATTTCCGGCTGCAGGATATAGCGGCCGTTGATGAAGAAGTTGGACGGAGCCGTGCCCTTGGCAGGCTTTTCGACCATTTCGGTGATGCGGAAACCGTTGCCGACCGCTTCGCCGACACCGACGATACCGTATTTATGGGTCTGGTCGGGCGCGCATTCCTCAACGGCGATGACGTTGCCGCCGCTATGCTCATAAAGCTCGATCATGCCCTTCATGCAGCCCTTTTCGGCGCGCATGACCATGTCGGGCAGCAAAAGCGCGAAAGGCTCGTCGCCGACGATCTCGCGGGCGCACCAGACGGCGTGGCCGAGACCGAGCGGTTCCTGCTGGCGTGTGAAGCTCGCCGTACCGGCCTTCGGCAGCAGGCCGTTCAGCAGCGACAGTTCGGCATTCTTGTTGCGCTGGCGCAGCGTCTGCTCGAGTTCGAACTGGATATCGAAATAATCTTCGATAACGTGCTTGCTGCGGCCCGTCACGAAGACGAAATGCTCGATGCCCGCTTCCATCGCCTCGTCGACGACGTATTGGATCACCGGCTTGTCCACGACAGTCAGCATTTCCTTCGGCACCGCCTTGGTCGCCGGCAAGAACCGCGTCCCTAGTCCGGCAACCGGAAATACTGCCTTACGCACCTTCTTATGCTGTCCCACTCATACCTCCTGGGCATTAAACGCTGGCGCCAAGCCATTCGAAACGTCAGTAGATTAGATTTGCTACTGTTTTGCAAATAATGACTGGCCCTCACTTCCATGGTAAAGAATTTGTTGACTTCGTTCCTCTAGTGTCACGCTTGGGCGAATGCCATTTGCTTCGCCGCACCGAAATCCAACGATTGATGGACCAGGCTGTAGATGACCTTAAACCGCAAAAACTCCCTTCGTGGTCTCGCTCTGGCGCTCGCGCTCGGCGCCTTTGCGGGATTCTTCCCCGTTAACGCCAATGCTGACCCTGGGTTCCAGAAATGGATCGCGGGCTTCTACGCCACCGCTGCAAAGAGCGGCATCACACAATCGACCTATCGCGATGCATTTGCCGGCGTGACGGACCCAGACCCCACGGTCCTCGAAAAAGCGCAGTATCAACCGGAGTTCAAGTCCCAAATCTGGGACTACCTCGACTCCCGTGTCAATCCCTATACCGTGGATATTGGCCGGAAGATGGCGGTCAAATATGCATCCACGCTGCGCGCGCTCGAACAGCGCTTCGGCGTCGACAGAAATATCATGCTGGCGATCTGGTCGATGGAATCGAACTATGGCGCCGTCCTGGCCAAGAATGATCGGCTGCATTATGTGCCCCGCGCGCTTGCGACGCTCGCCTACGCCGATCCCAAGCGGGCCAATTATGCCAAGAAGCAGCTGGTCGCCGCACTGAAGATCCTGCAGAAGGGCGATATCTCGCGCAAGGAGTTGAACGGCTCCTGGGCCGGCGCCATGGGCCATACGCAATTCATCCCCACCAGCTACCTGCTCTACGCCGTGGATGCCGACGGCAGCGGCCATCCGGATATCTGGAACTCCATTCCCGACGCCTTGGCGACCACGGCCAATCTTCTTGCCAAGAACGGCTGGGATACCGGGCGAACATGGGGTTATGAAGTCGTTGTGCCGCCAGGCGGCGCTGCACAGGCCGGCAAGACCCATACCATCGCACAATGGGCGGCTCTCGGCTTCGTGCGTCCCAACGGCAAGGGTTTCCGCACGACCTCCGACCGCGCGCAGCTGAAGATGCCAGGCGGCCCGGATGGTCCCGGCTTCCTGATGACGGGCAACTTCTTCACCATCAAGCGCTACAACGCTTCCGACAGCTATGCGCTGGCCGTCGGCCTGCTCGCGGACCAGATCGCCGGCTATGGCGGCATGCAGCAATCCTGGCCTCGCCCGAGCGGCGCGCTCGACGTCAAGCAGAAATTCGAGCTGCAGACGCGCCTGAAGGAGCTCGGCTATTACGACGGCGTCGTCGACGGCAATTTCGGCTCGGGTTCCAAGGCTGCGATATCAGCCCTTCAGCAACGCATGGGCATGGATGCGGATGGCGAGCCTTCGATGGGCCTGCTAAAGGCGCTGCGCAAGTAGGCCGCCTGGAACGAACCGGAGATCGCTTGGCGGGAAATTTATCCTCATGCGATCGCGGGGCGTCAGCGGAAAAATAGCTATGACAAAACGACCTGCCCGCGCAACCATGGCAACAGCAAGGATTGTCCTTGCGGCATTCCTTGCAATCATCATCATGTTCGGCGGCTTGTGGAGCACAGCCGAAGCGCAGGAACGGCCGCGCAGAAACCTGTTCGATATGTTGTTCGGCACCCGCGAGCCCGACTACCTCGATCAGCCGGCCGAGCAGCCGCCACCGCGTCGAAAGGTCCAACCGCGCAAACGGCCGACCCCACCGCCTCGGCAGCCAGTCGTACAGCCGGAAACGCCGTCACCGGCGGAGAAGCTTCCCAATGCCAAAACCATCCTCGTCGTCGGCGACTTCCTGGCGAGCGGCCTGGCGGCGGGACTGGAGGATGCCTTCTCCACCTCCCCCGGCGTCGTCATTCAGGCCCGCGGCAACGTCGCTTCCGGCCTCGTCCGGCAGGATTATTACAACTGGCCGCAGCAGCTGCCCGGGATGATCGATCAGCTGAAGCCGGCCATGGTCGTCGTCATGATCGGCGCCAATGACCGCCAGCAGATGATCGGCGACGGGCTCAACGAGAAATACGGCACAGATCCGTGGTTCCTCGCCTATGAAGAGCGCGTGCAGCAATTCGCCAAGCTGGTGACGAGCCGCCATATCCCGCTGCTCTGGGTGGGGCTGCCCTCCTTCGGCTCTGATCAGCTGAGCGCCGGTGCGGTCAAGCTCAACCAGATCTACCAGAGCCAGACCACCAGCGTCGGCGGTGAGTTCATCGACATATGGGACGGCTTTACCGACCAGAACGGCGAATTCATCGTCACCGGCTCCGATATAAACGGCCAGCAGGTTCGATTGAGGACGGCCGATGGCGTCAACCTGACGGTGGCCGGCAAGCGCAAGGTCGCCTTCTATGTCGAAAAGCCGGCACGCCGGATATTGGGAGATCAGGCGAGCCCCGACATCACCCGCCTCGACACGGGCAATCCGTTGCCGGCGCAGCAGGCCAGCCTGCCCACAACCGAGATGGAAAAGATAACCCGCACGCAGCCGATAAGCCTTTCCGACCCCGATCTCGATGGCGGCTCGCAACTACTGGGCAGCGCGCCCGCCCCCGCCGTGACGACGCCGTCGCCCCGCGATCTGCTCGTCGACAAGGGCCGAATGGATCCGGCGCCGGCCGGCCGCGTGGACGACTACCGGTTGCCGGGATCGGCGGCGCGATAGGTGCGCCGGAGCGGTTTGACAAGCTCGCGGACCGCCAATAGAAGAATTGCATGAGCACCAACAGCGCAGATCAGATCGATCGTTACCGCACCTGCCTGCAGGTTGCGGTTTTGTGCGCTTTCTCCGGCCGAGGTCTCCGCGTCCAGTCGTGACAGCCGGAGGCGTTGATGCGTCCGGCGGCTGCTGGACGTAAAGCCCTCAACCTCAAAATATCAACGTTGCCCATGGAGAATGGCACGTGCTCAATATCTATAACGTCAATTCGCTCGTTCACTGGGAAGAGCGGGCCATCAAGCTGCGCGACGATTTCGTCCGCTTCTTTTCCGATGAAGTCGCGAACTTCCTGCGATCCGCAAACCCCGCCTGGGATTTCCGCAGGGTCGAGGCTCCGACCCTGATGCCTCGAAGCCTTGTCTCAGATGCCTATTCCAATTCGGACATATGGGTGCAGGAGCGAATGTCGAACACCGAGACCGAACTTGTGCTTCGGCCGGAAACGACGCCGTCAACCTATGTCTACATGCAGCATCTTCTCGGAAACCATTCCAGAACGCGGCTGCCCTTGTGCGTCTGGCAGGCCGGGAAATCCTATCGCCGCGAACAGGACCAGCCGAGCAAGCATGTGCGGCTCAAGGAGTTTTGGCAGCTCGAATTCCAATGCGCCTTCACCGCCGATAGCGGCAATGACTATCATGCCGCCTCCCTCGAACCGGTCCGCCGGATGATCGCCTCGGTGATCCATCTGCCGACGCGAATCGTGCCTTCCGACCGTCTCCCGGCCTATTCCGAAATCACTATGGATATCGAGGTCGACAATGGCGACAAATGGATGGAAGTCTGCTCGATCTCGAAACGCACGGATTTCCCTCAGCGCTACCGCAGCCAGCCGAAGAAGGGGCCGGCGATAGACCATGACGTCGCGGTGCTTGAAATCGCCATCGGACTCGACCGTTGTGTCTACAGCTGGAATATCGCCGCAAGCCGGTAACGACAAAAGCCGGGTTTGTAACGAACCCGGCCTTCGATAACTTTGCGCGAGAGGACAGCGAAACTTAGTTCGGCAGAACCGTCGAACCCATCAACGCCTCGTCGATCGCGCGCGCGGCTTGGCGGCCCTCGCGGATCGCCCAGACCACCAGCGACTGGCCGCGGCGAACGTCACCGGCGGTCCAGAGCTTGTCGACCGAGGTCTTGTAGTCCTTGTCGTTGGCAACGACGTTGGTCGAGCCGCGGCGGTCGGTATTCACAGTCAGCTTGCCGTCGAGTTCCTTGAGCACGCTGTCGGTGAACGGGCCGCGGAAGCCGATGGCGATGAAGGCGAGGTCGGCGCGGATGACGAATTCCGTGCCGGCGATCGGCTTGCGGCGATCGTCCACTTCGCAGCACTTCACGCCTGTCAGAACGCCGTCTTCGCCGATGAATTCGAGCGTCGCGACCTGGAATTCGCGAACCGCGCCTTCGGCCTGCGAGGAGGAGGTGCGCATCTTCGTTGCCCAGAACGGCCAAACGGCGAGCTTGTCTTCCTTTTCGGGCGGCTGCGGACGAATGTCGAGCTGGGTCACCTTCACTGCGCCCTGACGGAACGCCGTGCCGACGCAGTCGGATGCCGTATCGCCACCGCCGACGACGACGATGTGCTTGCCGCCGGCCAGGATCGGATCGGCAGGCCAGCCGACGCTGTCGATGTTTTCGCGGCCGACGCGGCGATTCTGCTGCACGAGATAGGGCATGGCGTCATGGACGCCGGCCAGCGTCGTGCCTGGAATGCCGGCTTCGCGCGGGGTTTCCGAGCCGCCGCAGTAGAGCACGGCATCATGGTCGGCCAGAAGCTGCTCGACCTTGACATCGACACCGACATTGACGCCGCAATGGAAGGTGACGCCTTCGCCCTTCATCTGCTCGACGCGGCGATCGATGAAGTTCTTCTCCATCTTGAAGTCCGGAATGCCGTAACGCAGCAGGCCGCCCGGCTTGCTTTCGCGCTCGTAGACATGGACGTCGTGACCGGCGCGGCCGAGCTGCTGGGCGGCTGCCATGCCGGCAGGACCCGAGCCGATGATCGCGACCTTCTTGCCCGTATGCACGGTTGCCGGCTGCGGCCGGATGAAGCCGAGCTCATAGGCCTTGTCGGCAATCGCCTGCTCAACGGTCTTGATCGCGACCGGCGCATCTTCCAGGTTCAGCGTGCAGGCTTCCTCGCAAGGCGCGGGGCAGACACGACCGGTGAATTCCGGGAAGTTGTTGGTCGAATGCAGGTTGTGGATCGCCTGTTCCCAATTGTTGTTGTAGACGAGGTCGTTCCAATCGGGGATCTGGTTGTGCACCGGGCAGCCGGTCGGGCCGTGGCAATAGGGAATGCCACAGTCCATGCAGCGGGCTGCCTGTTTCTGCACTTCCTGGTCCGACATGGGGATCGTGAATTCACGGAAATGCCGGATGCGATCCGACGCCGGCTGATACTTCGCCACCTGCCGGTCGATTTCCAAGAAGCCTGTTACCTTGCCCATGCTTTCGTTTCCTCACTCTAAAAGAGGAGCTCATGGCTCCCGTGCCTGAGGGTCATCTCGGTTTCCCTGTCCGGCACTTTAATTCAAATCCGATTCCGCTATTCGACAGTCGCGATCGCCATGACGGCGATCGCAATGCGAGGCGAAACCCTCGGCTGGTTTCAGAACCGGGGCGGATTACTCTGCCGCCACGCTCATCCGGCTGCGCTCCATTTCCTCAAGGGCGCGGCGGTATTCGACCGGCATGACCTTGCGGAATTTCGGGCGGTAGTCGGCCCAGTGATCGAGGATTTCCTTGGCTCGGGTCGAGCCCGTATAGTGGACGTGGTTCGAAATCAGCTGGAAGAGACGCTCTTCGTCATGGCGCGTCATGTCATCCGAGACGTCGACGCGTCCCTTATGCATGATGTCGCCGCCGTGATGATGCAGCTTCTCCAGCAGCTCGTCTTCTTCAGGAACCGGCTCCAGCTCGACCATCGCCATGTTGCAGCGGCGGGCGAAATCGCCCTTCTCGTCGAGCACATAGGCCACGCCGCCCGACATGCCGGCCGCGAAGTTGCGCCCGGTTTCACCGAGCACCACGACGACGCCGCCGGTCATATATTCGCAGCCATGGTCGCCCACGCCCTCGACGACGGCGATCGCGCCGGAGTTTCTGACCGCAAAGCGCTCACCCGCGACACCGCGGAAGTAGCACTCGCCCTCGGTTGCACCGTAGAGCACGGTGTTGCCGACGATGATCGAGTTTTCGGCGACGATCTTCGAATTCTCCGGCGGACGGATGATGATGCGGCCGCCCGAAAGGCCCTTGCCGACATAGTCATTGCCGTCGCCGACGAGGTTGAAGGTCACGCCCCGCGCCAGGAACGCACCGAAGGACTGACCGGCGGTGCCCCTCAGGGTGACGTTGATCGTGTCGTCCTTCAGGCCGCGATGGCCATAGCGCTTGGCAACCGCACCCGACAGCATGGCGCCGGCCGAACGGTCGACGTTCTTGATGTCGACTTCGAAGGCGACCGGCGTCTTGGAAGCGAGCGCCGGCTCCGCCTTCTCGATCAGCTTGCGGTCGAGAATATCGTCGATCGGGTGCTTCTGCACCGTCGTCCAGTAGGTCTCTTCCTTCGGCGCATCGACCTTGTGGAAGATACGGCTGAAATCGAGGCCTTCAGCCTTCCAGTGGGCAAGCATCTCATCCTTTTCGAGAAGCTCGGAAGCGCCGATGATATCGTCCAGCTTGGCAACGCCGAGCGAGGCGAGGATCTCGCGCACTTCTTCGGCCACGAAGAAGAAGTAGTTGATGACATGCTCTGGCGCGCCCTTGAAGCGCTTGCGCAGAACCGGGTCCTGGGTGGCGACACCAACCGGACAGGTGTTGAGATGGCACTTGCGCATCATGATGCAGCCGGCCGCGATCAGCGGCGCGGTCGCAAAGCCGAATTCGTCGGCACCCAGCAGCGCGCCGATGATGACGTCGCGGCCGGTCTTCAGACCGCCATCCACCTGCAGGGCGATGCGCGAGCGCAGCCCGTTCAGCACCAGCGTCTGCTGGGTTTCGGCAAGGCCGATTTCCCAGGGCGAACCGGCATGCTTCAGCGAAGTCAGCGGCGAAGCGCCGGTGCCGCCATCATAGCCCGAGACGGTGATGTGGTCGGCGCGCGCCTTGGCAACGCCGGCGGCAACCGTGCCGACGCCGACTTCCGAGACGAGCTTGACTGAGACATCCGAGGTCGGGTTGACGTTCTTCAGGTCGTAAATCAGCTGCGCCAGATCTTCGATCGAATAGATGTCATGATGCGGTGGCGGCGAGATCAGGCCGACGCCCGGCGTCGAGTGCCGGGTCTTGGCAACCGTAGCATCGACCTTGTGGCCGGGCAGCTGGCCGCCTTCGCCGGGCTTGGCGCCCTGCGCCACCTTGATCTGCAGCACGTCGGCATTGACCAGATATTCGGTCGTCACGCCGAAGCGGCCGGAGGCGATCTGCTTGATGGCGGAACGTTCCGGGTTCGGCGAGCCGTCGAAGAGCGGCATGTAGCGGTCGGCTTCCTCGCCGCCTTCGCCGGTGTTCGACTTGCCGCCGATGCGGTTCATGGCGATGGCCAGCGTCGTATGCGCCTCGCGGCTGATAGAGCCGAAGGACATGGCGCCCGTGGAGAAACGCTTGACGATATCGGCAGCTGGCTCGACCTCGTCGACCGAGATCGGCTTACGGCCGAGCGCTTCCGCACCCTTGATCTTGAAGAGACCGCGGATCGTGTTCATCCGAAGCGCCGACTCGTTGACCATTTCGGAGAATTCGCGATAGCGATCCTCGGCATTGCCGCGCACGGCATGCTGCAGGGCAGCCACCGCATCCGGCGTCCAGGCGTGGCTTTCGCCGCGCATGCGGTAGGCATATTCGCCGCCGATGTCGAGCGTGCTTGCCAGCAGCGGATCGCGGCCGAAAGCAGCCTTGTGACGGGAGACGGTTTCCTCGGCGATCGTCTCAAGGCCGATGCCTTCGATCATGGTCGCCGTGCCGAAGAAATACTTGTCGACCAGCTCCTGCTGCAAGCCAACGGCATCGAAGATCTGCGCGCCGCAATAGGACTGATAGGTCGAGATACCCATCTTCGACATGACCTTGAGGATGCCCTTACCAACAGCCTTGATGTAGCGGTAGACGACTTCGGTCGCATCCACTTCCTTCGGGAATTCGCCGCGCTGATGCATGTCGAGCAGCGTGTCGAAGGCCAGATAGGGGTTGATCGCTTCCGCGCCGTAGCCGGCCAGCAGGCAGAAGTGATGTACTTCGCGCGGCTCGCCGGTTTCGACGACGATACCGACCGAGGTGCGCAGGCCCTTGCGGATCAGGTGGTGATGCACGGCGGCGGTCGCCAGCAGCGCCGGGATCGCGATGCGGTCCGGTCCGATCTGGCGGTCGGAAAGCACGATGATGTTGTAGCCGCCGCGAACGGCCGCTTCCGCCCGCTCGCAGAGACGGTCGAGCATCTCGGGCATGCCTTCGGCGCCACGTTCGACATCATAGGTGAAGTCGAGCGTCTTGGTGTCGAAGCGATCCTCGGTGTGACCGATCGAGCGGATCTTTTCGAGATCGCCGTTGGTCAGGATCGGCTGGCGCACTTCCAGGCGCTTGGCATTGGCCATGCCAGTGTGATCGAGCAGGTTCGGACGCGGGCCGATGAAGGAGACAAGGCTCATGACGAGCTCCTCGCGGATCGGATCGATCGGCGGGTTCGTCACCTGCGCGAAGTTCTGCTTGAAGTAGGTGTAGAGCAGCTTCGGCTTGTCGGACATGGCCGAGATCGGCGTATCCGTGCCCATGGAGCCGACGGCTTCCTGCCCTGTCGTCGCCATCGGCGACATCAGGAGCTTGGTGTCTTCAGCCGTGTAGCCGAACGCCTGCTGGCGGTCGAGCAGCGACACGTCGCGGCGCAGCGCCCGCGGCTCCACCGGCTTCAGATCTTCCAGGATCAGCTGCGTGCGGTTCAGCCAGCTGCGATAGGGATGCTTGGTCGACAGTTCCGACTTCACCTCGTCGTCGGAGATGATGCGGCCCTTTTCCATATCGATCAGCAGCATCTTGCCCGGTTGCAGGCGCCACTTCTGGATGATCTTCTCTTCCTCGACGGGCAGAACGCCGGCTTCGGACGCCATGATGATGCGGTCGTCGCTGGTGACGAGATAGCGGGCCGGCCGCAGGCCGTTACGATCGAGCGTCGCGCCGATCTGCTTGCCATCTGTGAAGGCGACGGCGGCAGGGCCATCCCAAGGCTCCATCAGGGCGGCATGATACTCGTAGAACGCCTTGCGTTCCGGCGCCATCAGCTGGTTGCCGGCCCACGCCTCGGGGATGAGCATCATCATGGCATGCGCCAGGGAGTATCCGCCGCGTACGAGGAATTCGAGCGCGTTGTCGAAACACGCCGTATCCGACTGTCCCTCATAGGAGATCGGCCAGAGCTTGGAGATATCCTCGCCGAACAGCGGCGAAGAGACCGAAGCCTGGCGGGCGGCCATCCAGTTGACGTTGCCGCGCAGCGTGTTGATTTCGCCGTTATGCGCGACCATGCGGTAGGGATGCGCAAGCTTCCACGACGGGAAGGTGTTGGTCGAGAAACGCTGGTGCACAAGGGCAACCGCCGTCTCGAAACGCGGATCGGAGAGGTCCTTATAATAGGCGCCCACCTGATAGGCGAGGAACATACCCTTGTAGACGATGGTCGAGCTCGACAGCGACACGGGGTAGAAGCTGCTCTCCTCGCCCTCATATTCCGCATAGATGCGGTTGGAGATCACCTTACGCAGGGTGAAGAGGCGGCGCTCGAACTCCTCGTTCGTGCCGGCATCGCGGCCGGCGCCAATGAAGACCTGCACATGGTGCGGCTCGGTGGCGGCGATATCAGGCGCCTTCGACAGCGAGGAGTTGTCGACAGGCACGTCGCGGAAGCCGAGCAGAACCTGGCCTTCCTCGGCAACGACCTGCGTGATGGCGGTCTTGAAATGCTCGATCAGCGCCTCGTCGCGCGGCAGGAAGAAATGGCCGACGCCATACTCACCGGCCTTCGGCAGGATCACGCCCTGCTTGGCCATCTCCTCGCGGAAGAAGCGGTCGGGGATCTGCACGAGGATGCCCGCGCCGTCGCCCATGAGCGGATCGGCGCCGACAGCACCGCGATGCGTCAGGTTTTCGAGAATGAACAGGCCGTCGCGCACGATCTGGTGCGACTTCTGGCCCTTCATATGCGCGACGAAGCCGACGCCGCAGGCGTCATGTTCGTTACGCGGATCGTAGAGGCCCTGTTTCGGCGGGATGCCAACAGCGCGTTTCGACGTCTTGGCCGTAGCGGCAGCGTTCACTGCAGCGGTCTGGTCAAAACTCGTGGACGTCGTCCTGTTCGTCATCGTCTTCCCTCCGATAAGGCCCGCATCGCGGGCGCTCCTTCGTCCCGCGCGGTCCGTTTCCGGGGCCGACGCGCGACTGCGCTGTTGCATTGTGAAGATCCCGGCCGCGAACCGCGCCCCCTTAAATGGAGCCCGTCGTCAGCGTTCCGCGCCTTGCTATTCCACCGCCGCATTGCCCGCCGCCTGAAAGGCTTGAAAGGGCACGCTCCGGATAACTATAGCTCGAAATCCCGACATCGTCAGGACCCTCGGGCACATCTTCGGCCTCGGCGGCCAAAATAGGACAGCAACCCTGTCCTAATTCATCAGCTCTATGCCAGAAAGCTCAGGTCTTCGCAAGAGCAAAACGGCAAAAATTCGTCAACGAAAGACGTAAGATTGCCTTTGCTGCATAAATAGAGCAATAAAGTTTCGCTGCGGCGCATCATTTTATTTGTTGATTGCGTAGATCAATTTCTGTGATGCATTCCTCAAACTCATCCTCTTGATAGGTTTTAGCATTGGCGTAATGTCCGGCTGACTCTATCTAATCTCACCGCAATGTCCTCCTTCATCTGGTGCACCTTCATGTTCTTTGCTTCCGATAACTGGGCCGGCGCCCATCCTAAAGTCGCCGAGCGTCTGCTCGCTGAGTCCAGCGGTTTTGCCTCCGCTTACGGCACGAGCGAGCTCGACCAGCATGTCGAAGCCAAATTCGCTGACATTTTCGAGCGCGAGGTTGCCATCTTCTTCGTCGCAACGGGTACGGCCGCCAATTCCCTGTCGCTCGCCAGCGTCCAGAAGCCAGGCGGCATCAGCTTCTGTCACAGCGAGGCGCATGTCGCCGAAGACGAATGCGGCGCACCCGATTTCTTCAGCGGCGCACGTCTTGCAACGGTCGATGGCGCTCTCGGCAAGATCGATCCCAAGGCGCTCGCCGCCAAGATCGCCCGTTTCCCGCAGGATGCCGTCCATCACGGCCGCGCCGCCGCCGTGACGATCACGCAGGCGACGGAAATCGGCACCGTCTATTCGCTTGCGGAGATCGATGCCATCGCTGCCGTCGCCAAGGCGAACGGCCTGCCGCTGCATATGGATGGCGCGCGTTTCGCCAACGCCCTCGTCGCGCTCGGCACCACGCCTGCCGAAATGACATGGAAGCGCGGTGTCGACATTCTTTCCTTCGGCGCCACCAAGAACGGCTGCTGGTGCGCCGAGGCGATCGTCTTCTTCGATCCGGAGAAGGCAAAGGAGATGCATTTCATCCGCAAGCGCGCCGCCCAGCTCTTCTCCAAGTCGCGCTTCATTGCCGCCCAGTTCGACGGTTATTTCCAGGACGGCCTCTGGCTCGATTTGGCCCGCCATTCCAATGGCATGGCCGATCGTCTGCGCGCCGGCATCGAAAGGGTGCGGGACGCCCGTCTCGCCTGGCCGACGGCTTCCAACGAGGTTTTTGCGATCATATCGAAATCCTCCGCCAAGACGGCCGAAGACAAGGGAGCAAAATTCTACGAATGGCCTATCCCGGAATCCCAACCGGACCTGATCGGCAATGATGAAACGCTGATCCGCCTTGTTACCAGCTTCGCCACGACCGAGACCGATGTGGCGAACTTCCTCGCCTGCCTTGCGTGACCCGCATGAAAAAAGCGCCGGAGCCGGATTCAACCGGACGGCGCTCATAATGGCGACAACGAGGGTTAGTTTTGATTCCGATGGGCGAACATTGCAAAGTTCGATAAATCATCGCGATCGGACGCAGGCTTATGATGAACGATCATCGTCATTGCCACGACGCAAGCTACAAGTCCGGAAATGAAGATGGCACCATATATCATCGAGACGAATATCCTCCAGCAGTTCACCTATCGCCACCCAAGATAGCAGCGGAAGCTGACTTTGAACTGAATCTCAGGTGTCGCAAGGCGCAGAGCGTGAAGGAAAACGACAGCCGGCAAAGGAAATCCCGGAAAATTCCCAGCGCTATCCGCATGATCCGTATTGCTTTTGTCGCGAGGCTGCGAGCGGTATCGCTCTCAGTTCGATCTCGGCCCGCGGACCTTTGTCAGAATGTCTTCCGACAGCGCGTCGATCAGAAGTTGATTGGCACCCTTGCGTGGCACAAGCACGAATTCGACATCCTCCAGCGCCGGCAGCCAGCCCGGCGCAATTTCGCTCAGGCCGGCGGGCGCCATGCTCTGCGGCTGGACGAGAACGCCCATGCCGGCGCGGGCGGCAGCCGTCAGCCCGCTAAGGCTGCCACAGGTACAGACGATCCGCCATGGCACCTGCTGCCGGCGTAGTGCCTCCAGCGCCACCGCGCGGGTGACGCTGGGCGCGGGAAAGGCAATCAACGGCAGAGGTGCCGCAAGCCTGCGAATGCGCTCCGGATCGCGCGCCAGCCAGACCAGCGGCTCGCGATAGACGAGCTTGCCTCTCGCATCGCCGAGCCGGCGCTTGGCAAGCACCAGATCGAGATCGCCATTGTCCTGCATTTCATAGAGCGTGCCGCTGAGCGCGACCGTCAACTCCAGATCGACGGAGGGATGCGAACGCACGAATTCCTCCAGCACGTCGGGGAGCTGGCTGGTGACGAAATCCTCGGAAACGCCGAGCCGAAGATTGCCGCGCAGGCTGTTGCCGGCAAAAAGCTGCCGCACCTCCCCTTCGATCGACAGCATCTGGCGCGCATGTCCGAGCAGCGCCTCACCGTCATCGGTCAAAACGACGCGATGTGTGTCCCGCGCCAGCAATTTGCGTCCGATCTCCGTTTCCAACCGCTGTATATGCTGGCTGACGGTCGATTGCCCGAGACCGAGCCGCTCCGCGGCCAGTGTGAAGCTGCCCATCTGCTCGACGGCGACGAAGCTGCGCAACTGCGTGAGATCAAGCATGGCTTATCCTGTATTGCGATAACTGTTATTCCTTGCATCGTGGATCACAATAGGTCTATCTGCAAGGAGTCATCATCACTTGCAATGCGATTGGGGTAGGCACGATGCGCCGCTTTCTTCCTGACACCTTCACCATGCTGCTGGTGCTCACCGTTCTGACGGCGTCCTTCTTTCCGGTACAGGGGGCAAGCGCTCACTATTTCGGCATCGCCACCAATTTCGCCATCGGGCTCTTGTTCTTCCTGCATGGCGCGCGCCTGTCGCGCGATGTCGTCATCGCCGGCATGCTCCACTGGCGGCTGCACCTCGTCATCCTGCTGACGACCTTCGGCATCTTCCCGCTGCTGGTGCTGGCCATGGGGCATATCGTCCCGAACAGCATCCTGCCCGTGTCGCTCTATACCGGCATGCTGTTCCTGAGCGTGCTGCCCTCGACCGTGCAATCCTCCATCGCCTTCACCTCCATTGCCGGCGGCAACGTGCCCGCCGCGATCTGCGCCGCCTCCGCCTCCAACATCTTCGGCATGTTTCTGACGCCGCTGCTCGTCGGCATCCTGTTTTCCGTAGGCGGTCAGGGCGGCTTTTCCTGGGATGTTTTGTGGCAGATCATGCTGCAGCTGCTCGCTCCCTTCATCGCCGGCCAGCTGCTGCAGCCCTGGATCGGAGACTGGATCCGCTCGAAGAAGAAGATCCTGATGCCGGTCGATCGCGGCTCGATCCTGATGGTCGTCTATTCCGCCTTCAGCGAAGCCGTCGTCGAGGGGCTGTGGCACACGTTTTCGGTGGTCGACATCGCCACCGTGATCGTCGCCAACATGGTTCTGCTTGCCATGGTCATCTGCATCACCATGTTCGGCAGCCGCGCGCTCGGTTTCTCGAAGGCTGACGAGATCACCATTACCTTCTGCGGCTCGAAGAAGTCGCTGGCAAGCGGCGTACCGATGGCAAACGTCATCTTCGCCGGCCAGGGTATCGGCGCCATCGTGCTGCCGCTCATGCTGTTCCATCAGATCCAGCTGATGACCTGCGCCGTGCTTGCCCAGAAATATGCCGATGCAGCCAAGCGGCGCGAGGCTGAAAAGGCACAAGCAGGTGCAAAGTCCGGCGAAGCCACCAACGCTGCCTGAAGCTTTCGACATCGCGACAAAACAAAAGCGGCGCCCGGATGGAGCGCCGCTTCTTTTTTGATCTTGGGAGGATCAAGGGCATGACGAACTTTAGTCCGTCAGCCCGGACCTGACGGCTTAAATCCGCCGGCCCGGACATGGCGGTCGGGGACCGCCGGCCCGCCTTAGTTGATGTGAGCCTCGATGGACTTCGGAGCATCCACCTGTTCGGCCGCGATGGAGATGCGGCGGGGCTTCATGGCTTCCGGAATGTTGCGCAGCAGATCGATGTGCAGCAAACCATTCTTTAGCGAAGCAGCCTGAACCTCGACATGGTCGGCGAGCTGGAAGCGGCGCTCGAAGGCGCGCTTGGCGATACCGCGATAGAGATATTCGCTGGTTTCAGCCGGCTCTTCACTCTTTTCGCCCTTGACGTGAAGGACATGGGCGTGAGCCTCGATGCTCAGTTCCTTTTCATCGAAACCGGCAACGGCCATGGTGATGCGATAAGTATTTTCACCGGTGCGCTCGATGTTGTAGGGCGGATAGGTCTGTGCCTGATCCGGCTGGGCAAGGCTGTCGAGCATGGTGAACAGACGGTCGAAACCGACGGTGGAACGATAAAGGGGAGAGAAGTCTACGTGACGCATGGAGTCCTCCTGTGAGCGACGATTGCGATTTCAAGTTTTGCCCCACGGCCCCACTCCGGGCAGCCTCGGGACGGTTCTGCGAGCCCGTTTGGCACCCGCGAAAAAGAGATGGTGATCGCTTTTGCGGAGTTCAAGACCCCGCGCGGTTGAGGAAATTCCAAGAAAACCCTGCGTGAACCGCAGATGAACGCATGGTTCGGAACCCGTTCAGGCTGGCGGCCATATCTTCAAATCATCGGAACAACCATCGTCCGATGACTGAAGTGTATCGTCCCTTCTTCTTCAGTCCTTGCTCGGCCGGCGAAGCGGATCTCTCTATCTCCGCAAGCCGGCCTTTTTTCGCAGAACGAGAGCGATAGCAGCCCGTCTTGAATGGAAATCCACCGAGACTGATTGCTTAGATCGAAAGTCGTCCGTTCGCCGCGGCTATGAGCCGATGTACTTCATGCAGGCTGGAAGCCGAGCCCAAGCAAAGTTTCAGGATTTCCTCATTGGGTTCCATCTGATCCGGCACCATGATTGTCATCATGCCGGCTCCGGAGGCAGATCTTATTCCGTTATGTGAATCTTCCAGAGCGAGACAGGAAGATGGCTCGATACCTAGCCGGGCGGCAGCCGCCAGAAATGGATCGGGAGCGGGCTTACTTTCCGCATAGTCGCCATACGCGACAATCTGATGGAAACGATGCGTCAAGCCGTGGGCTTCGAGATGATGATCGACGCTATGACGGAATGAGGACGTCGCTATCGCTCGTGGAATATCGAGTTCGTCCAGAAGATCCAGCAATTCCGAAACCCCTGCTTTCAGAGCAAGCTCCGTTTCGCCCAAGACGCTGAAATGCTTGAGCCAGAGAGATCGCACATCGTCGACCGGAAAAGAGGAGCCATAGAGAAGAAGCAGCGAATGGCGGTTCACATGCCAAGGCGAACCAATCATGGGACGGTACAAATCCCATGTCATTTCATAGCCATACTCCGCAGTCGCCGTGATCAGCGAACGTATGTAGAGCGACTCGGTGTCAAAGAGCAGTCCATCCATGTCGAACACGACTGCACGGGGTGGTTGAGGGAGTTTCATCCTATAGCCGTTACCAGCATGGGACGAGGACGACAAGCTCGCCGATGCCGAAAACCATGCCTCGCTACGCAGCGACCTAGCGACGACCCTACCGCAAAAGCTTCAGCGAACCGGTCAACGACTTCACCCATTTCGAAGGCCCCGCCAGCCCCAGGCCGTCGATCGCCTCGCCGGCGAGATCGCGATCCGGAAACGTCGCCTCATAGTCCCTATAATCGTGCAGCGCTCGGGCAAAGGCAGGAAACGGAACGATCGCGCGGTCGTTTTCCACCGGCAAGGTCTTCAACACAAGAGATCGTATGGTCTCCGCATCCGCCTGCAGTATCGGAACGGGCATGTTCGAGCTGATGTCGATCGTACGCTCCTCCTTGTCGGTCAATTGCCTGGCCGCGAGCGCGGGAAACTTTGCACCCAACCCGATCGAGATGGCACCGGTGGTATTGGCGATCAGACCGAGCGGCAATGCCGGATTGATGATGATGGCAACACGAATATCGGGAAGCATGGCGACCTGCTGCTATTGAGTTATGGGCGTACAGGATATCTCCGAGATCAGGGGAATTCTTACCTTTCGTTGCAAATAATAACGTGAATATGGTAGAGAGTACCAAATTCCGTTGAATTTGAGGTCGGATATGCCTAAGCCCCTTGAGCCCGTCGATCTGCGTATCCTCGAAGCGCTTCAGAAGGACGGACGCCTGACGAATCAGGCGCTTTCCTCGAAAGTCGGGCTCTCGACGTCGCCATGCTGGCGGCGCGTGCGCGAGCTGGAGGAAACAGGTGTGATCCAGGGTTATGCGGCAACATTGGACAGACGCCGGATCGGTCTCGGCGTTCTCGCCTTCATCAGAGTGAAGATCGACAGCCACAGCGAAGCGGAGGCCGAGGAATTCTCACGCGACGTCTTGAAGCTCAACGAAGTCGTAGCCTGCTACAGCATCGCCGGCGACGCGGATTTCCTGCTGCAAGTGGTGGCGACCGATCTCGACAGCTATGCGGATTTCGCCATGGCGGTCGTTCGCCGGCTGCCACGCATCAAGGAAATGCAGACGACCTTCGTACTCAAGGAAATCAAGCCTTTCAAGGGCCTTCCGCTTGAGGTCGGGCAGCGATAGCCGACGACACTTGGCGGCCACGCATATCCTGCGAGCCCTTTACGTTTGGATTGAAGCCATCCTATTCTAGTTCATCCTGTTGCAGGTAAGTGGCGACCCACCCCGGGGTATTGAATGTCGGCGCTCCCTTTTTCGAAGATTTCCGCATCGCTGAACGCGGTGCTCGCTGCAATCGGCCTGTTGACCGTGGCGGCACTCACGACGCCTGATATAACTGGACAGACCAGGCTCATCCTGCAAGTTCTGCTCGCCGGCATCTGGGCTGCCTACGGTCTGCAACTGATCGAGACGCTGATCGTGCAGCGGACGAAAGGCGTTCGCGGCAGCGCACCGGAAATCGCCGTCGACATATTGGCTGTTCTGGTCCCTCTGGCCGCCTTCCTTCTCGTCCGCGGCCGCGACCAAAGCCTCTATTGCGCCATCTGGCTTTTGAAGCCACTGCGCGGCTCGATCTTCTTCCGGCTGCTCGGCAGGGTCCTGACCAAGGAAGCGCGCAACCTGATCGGCGTCACCTCGATCTTCGGCATCGTTCTGTTCGGCGCGGCGCTCGTAGCTTATATCATCGAACGCGACGTTCAGCCCGACAAGTTCGGCAGCATCCCGCTGGCGATGTGGTGGGCGGTGGTGACGCTGTCGACGACAGGGTATGGCGACGAGATTCCGCAAAGTTTCGCCGGCCGCGTCCTCGCAGGCCTGGTCATGATGAGCGGAATCGGCATTTTCGCGCTCTGGGCCGGCATCCTCGCCACCGGCTTCTACGAAGAGGTTCGCCGCCAGGATTTCGTGCGCAACTGGCAACTGGTTGCCGCGGTGCCGCTCTTCCAGAAACTTGGTTCGGCCGCGCTTATTGAGATTGTCAGAGCGCTGAGACCGCGTGTCGTGCCGGCAGGCGGCGTCATCTGCCGCAAGGGCGAGGCCGGCGACCAGATGTACTTCATCGTCGAGGGCCGCGTCAGCGTCGCGACGCCGAACCCGGTGGAACTCGGCTCCGGCAGTTTCTTCGGTGAGATGGCGCTGATCACCGGCGAGCCCCGCTCGGCAACCGTCAGCGCCGCGACCGAAGTCTCCCTGCTGTCGCTCTATGCGTCGGATTTCCAGATGCTATCGAGCAGCAGCCCGGAGATCGCAGACATCATTCGCAAAACCGCGCTGGAGCGGCGCGGAGCGACACCGAAGGCTTGACGGAAAGGCATCGCGATCGACGTCATACCGCAGGCGCCTTCAAGGGCACCACGAATTGCCGACACCGCTGGCCCGCTTTTTCTGATCTTCCGACGGCCATCCCGTCGTGCATTGACGTCGATACAAGGGATGTGGCAGCCTGACGAATATTGAGCGCCGTCCAGCTTTAAATGGCGCTTGTCATTTTGGTTCGGCACGGCTCGATGCACCCCCGATTACTCAAGACATTTCTGGCGGTCGCGCGGAACCGGAATTTCACCCGCGCAGCCGAAGAGGTCCATCTCGCGCAATCGAGCGTGAGCGACCAGATCCAGTCGCTTGAAGCCGAATTGGGCACTGCGCTTTTTATCCGGTCGAGATCGGGCCTGGAGCTGACGGCGGCTGGCGAGGCACTGAAACCCTATGCCGAGGAATTATTGGCAATCGCCAACGAGGCGCGCGCTACCGTTGAAGCAGCCTCGGCGGCTGCGGCTGGCACGGTGACGATCGGCGCGCTTGAGACCATTGCTTCCATGAAGCTTCCGCAATGGCTGCCGGCCCTTCAGCGCGATCATCCCGATATCGATCTGCGGGTGAAGGTAGCGGGCAGTGGCGACCTGTTGCGCAAGCTCGAAACCGGTGAGATCGACGTCGCCTTCTGTTTTGACAGGGGCGAGGTTGATGAACGCCTCGCAAAGCGGGTGATATCGACGGAGCCGTTGATCCTCATCACCCCTCCCGCACAGGAGGCATCATCGAAGACAAGCGATCTGGCAGCACTTGCTTCGATGAACTTCGTGGCAACCGAAGCCGGCTGCGTCTACCGGCACCTGTTCGACAAGGCATTCGAGGCGGCAGGGATGGCAGCACCAAAGCTCGCCGCCGAAGTCGGCAGCATCGGTACCATTGCTCGCCTCGTGGCTGCCGGTACAGGATCGAGCTTGGTTCCGTGGTTTGCCGTCGCGGACGCACTCCATCGTGGCGAACTCGACGAAATGCCCTGGCCGGGGCCGATGCGGACAGCTTCGCTTGTGATGATCTGGCGGCGCAGGCGTGTTCAGCCGCCAGCTTTGAAGCTGTTCCTGGCGTTCGCAAGCACCGGCTTTGCGTCCGCTAAATCAGCCGATGCCCGCCCTCGACATGCAGTACCGTCCCCGTTGTAAAGGCGTTGCCCATCAGGAAGCTGATAGCGTCGGCGATGTCTTCCGGTTGGCCCACCCGTCCGACCAACAGCCGTTTTGCCATGGCACCTAAGGTTTCTTCTTTTTGGTCGCCGGCAACGAACGTCCAGATGGGCGTATCGACCCACCCCGGTGAAACGGCATTCACCCGAATGGGCGCCAACTCGACTGCAAGCGCGCGAACCAGCCCTTCCAGGCCAGCATTGACCGCAGCGACCACCGACCCCCGGGTGGCCGGACGATAAGCGGCAATGCCTGACGTGAACGTAATGGAGCCAGTGGCAGAGAGTAAGGGCGACCCATATTTCGCAAGCAGCAACGGGCCGTAGAATTTACTTTCCACGACCCTCTGCGCAGCCCTGAGGTCCAGCGAAGGCAGCAGCTCATAAGCGCCTTCGATATCGGCGGCGGTGCTTACGATATGGTCGAGCCGGCCGATGCGCTCAAACAGACCGGCGACTTGGCTTTCTTGCGTGATATCGACCGTCTCGACGAAAAGCGATGGGCTTTGAAGTTCCGTTGAAACGCGCTTGAGCTTATCCGCGTTCCGTCCAGCGACGATGACCTCCGCCCCGGCTGCGAGCGCGCGTTTCGCCAACGCCAACCCCATTCCGGAGCTGCCGCCGACAATAAGAATTCTTGAATCCGCAATTTCGGTGATTGCCATGTCTTCCATTCCCGCAGGTGATATCAACGGCCGAACATTCGCAAAGCTGCGCAAGAAGATGAAACGGAGAAAAACGATAGTGCCATCGGAATCGCCGATTGAGGATTATCGTCTTTAGGAGCACGGAATCGATTGCCGGAGCCGCCAACAAACCTGTTGCAATTCCCCCAGCCTGCGCTATCCCCTTGAGATGAAACATTGGTCAGCGAGGCGCGACACCGTCATGGATTCGATCCTCTATTCCACGGCAGACAATCCGGTACCGGAAAACCGCACCGAAGGCTTCTTCGAAAGTTTCGACGGACGCAAGCTGCGCTACGCCGTCTTCCGCTGCGAGCAGCCGGTCGCGAAGGGAACCGTTGTCCTGCTACAGGGCCGCAACGAATTCATCGAGAAATATTTCGAGACGATCCGTAACCTCACGGCCAAGGGCCTGTGGGTTGCGACCTTCGATCTGCGCGGCCAGGGCGGATCCGAGCGACTGCTGAAAGACCCGTTGCGCGGCCATATCCGCCATTTTTCCGATTACGAGCGGGATCTGACCGCCTTCCTCGACAAGATCGTCCTGCCGGATACACGTCTGCCCTTTTTTCTCCTTGCTCATTCGACGGGCGGGCTGATTGCCCTGTCTGCCGCGCCGAGGCTTGCGAGCCGAATTGAGCGCATGGTGCTGTCTGCCCCCTTCATCGGCTTGACCGGGCACGGCGCCTCACCCGGCTTTATCCGCTTCCTCTCCGGTGCGGTCAGCGGCATCGGCCTGGGCCGCATGCAGTTCAGCAAGAAATTCAAGGAAAGACCCTTCGCCGACAACCCGTTGACGACAGACGAGCAGCGCTACCGCCGCAACATCGGCATCGGCGCGGCTTATCCGCAGCTTTGCCTGGGTCCGCCGACGGCGCGCTGGCTATCGCAGGCTTTGCGGGCGATCGAACGGGTCAATAAGCCCGAACACCTGTTTTCGATCCACGTCCCCACCGTCCTGATCGCGCCGACGCGCGACGGCGTCGTGCCCTATGCCGATCAGGAACGGCTGTCACGCTATTTCCGTGCCGCCCAGCTCGTTCCCATTCACGGCGCCAAGCATGAAATCCTGCAGGAACGGGACATCTATCGCAATCAGGCACTCGCCGCGATCCACGCCTTCATCCCCGGCAGCGACGCCGAAACCAATGCCTATGAGATCGAAGCGGAAGCCTGAGCGGCTTAGAAACTCCGTGAAAGTTGAGCTGCTCTAGCGAGACAGCACAGCCAAAGCCTGTTCATAAACAGCGCGGCTGCCTGCGGCGATGATCGTTCCACCCATTTCCGGCCGACCGCCATCCCAGGTGGTCATGATGCCGCCGGCCTGCTCAACGACAGGAATGATGCCGCCGACATCATAGGGTTTCAGCGAATTCTCGATGACGAGATCGATATGGCCTGCGGCCAGCAGCGCATAGGCATAGCAATCCGTGCCATAACGGAAAAGCCGGACCTGGCTTTCGATCTCGCGATATTTGGCAAGCTCCTCGCCGACGAACAGATGCGGCGAGGTGGTGAAGAGGATGGCGTTCGAAAGGCTGCCGCAATCGCGGACCTGCAGCCGCTTTTCGCCATCCGGCCCCGAATAGGTGGAACCATTGCCATCGGCAAAATAGCGCTCGCCCGTAAAAGGTTGGTCGATCATCCCCATGAGGGCGCGGCCGTTCTTCTGCAGGCCGATCAGCGTTCCCCATACCGGAACGCCAGAGATGAAAGCGCGCGTGCCGTCGATCGGATCGATGACCCATATATGCTCGCGATCGAGCCCGACGCTGCCGTGCTCCTCGCCCAGAATGCCATGGTCGGGAAATTCGGCCTCGATCAATGCGCGAATCGCCTCTTCGGCGGCGCGGTCCCCTTCCGTCACCGGATCGAAGCCCTTGGCTTCCTTGTTGACCACATCGACACCGGTACGAAAGCGCGGCAGGGTTTCGGCCTTGGCCGCCTCGGCCAGACGATAGAAGAACGAGCGATCGGGAAGCATGGTCAATCCACGTAAATGACAGGATGGGCGATGTCATATCCCATATAGGCCCTGAAGCAAACCGGATGATGATGCAACAGGCGCCCTGCCCGCCAATCAGGCAGGATTTTTGAATCTGCCCAAATATTTTGCAGTGCAATAAAGTGCTTGACATTTGTGCAATGCGATATCAGTATCCAGCTACAGTCTTCTGACTGTAAATACCCTCCTTGGGTGTTTCCTCCCTAGACTTAGCCGCGCCACGAGCGCGGTTCTTTTTTGCTAAGGCTATATTTGTTTTGTGGGATGGAGCGGCAAGCGCAGGGGCATCTCGCCCTTGGCGGGCGAGAAAGCAATTTCACTGGTGTAGGAATTGCGATACCGGACGTGTCGCCTTCAAAAGTCTGACGCAATTTCTAAGCCATTGAAATTGCAAGAGCGAGGGTCCGTTTCTTGCTCGCCCAATTCGGAGATTGCGAGCGCTCCCGCCTACCCTCTCTCTTGCAAAATCCAGCACTTGGCTGAAGCTACATGCTAATTTTGCTTTCTCGCCCGCCAAGGGCAAGATATCCCTACTCGGCAGCCAACGCCGGATCGCCCGTATAGGATTCCACATGCTCGGCCATGCGCTTCATGAAAAGCGTAATGGCAGCCGCGACCTCGTTGAAATCCGGCCGTTTCTCCAGCGTCGTCTCGTCGACATAGAGCGACCGGTTGACCTCGATCTGCAGCGCATGCAGCCCGCGCGAGGGACGGCCGTAATGCTCGGTGATGAAGCCGCCGGCATAGGGCTTGTTGCGCACGGCGTTGAAGCCGAGTTCCTCGAGGATCTGCATGGCGGCACGCGAAAGCTCTGCCGAGGCGCTGGTGCCATAGCGATCGCCGAGGATGAAATCGGGCCGCATATTGCTGCCGGCGATGCGGATATTGCCAGGCATGGAATGACAATCGACCAGCACGCCGAAGCCGAACTTGACATGGGTGCGCGCAATCAGCCGCCGAAGCGTTGCATGATAGGGCTTGTAGATCGTGTCGATGCGCTTCAACGCATCCTCGACCGGCACGCGCCGCGCATAGATTTCCATATTCTCGGCGACGATTCGCGGGATCGTCCCGAGCCCGCCGGCGACCCGCAGCGAATTGATGTTCGCGTAAGGCGGCAAGGCGCCGTCGAACATGCGCGGATCGAGCTCATAGGGCTCGCGATTGACGTCGATATAGGCGCGCGGAAAATTGGCAAGCAGCAACGGTGCGCCGAGGGAACTTGCCGCCGAAAAAAGCTCGTCGACATAATGGTCTTCCGAGCGGCGGATGGCGATGCCCTGCAGGCGGGACTGGGCGATGAAATCGGGGGGATAAATGCGACCGCTATGGGGCGAGCTGTAGACAAACGGTATGGTCTGGGAGGCGGGCTCCGATACCTCGAAAATCTCGAAACTACGCATTTCCGCGGACATCAACGTCTTTACCATGTCAACAACTTGTCGCAGTAATCATGTTGCCAGTTGCATGACCGCAAGTCCATAGTAACTTGACCGAAATGGCCTTAATCCAAAGCGCCGTATTCGAAATCTCCCGATGTCCGCTCGGCGGAAACGCAGGGCGTTTTCGCAGAACGAAGTCATGCTTTGAACAAAAGCAGGATTGGCGCGTTTTGGCCGACTATTCACGGCTTGTTTACGGCGCTGCGCTAACCTAAAAGCTGGACAAGTCCAACAGACAAAGTTGATTAGCGATAGAGATGATGACCCAGAAGATACTTCTTGCCGAAGACGACAACGACATGCGTCGCTTTCTCGTGAAGGCACTCGAAAAAGCCGGCTACAAGGTCTTGTCCTTTGACAATGGAGCCAGCGCTTACGACCGGCTGCGCGAAGAGCCGTTCTCGCTGCTTTTGACCGACATAGTCATGCCCGAGATGGACGGTATCGAGCTGGCGCGCCGCGCTACCGAACTCGATCCGGACCTGAAAGTGATGTTCATCACCGGCTTTGCCGCCGTCGCGCTGAATCCCGATTCG
Source organism: Martinezella tropici (assembly GCF_003287875.1). Lineage (GTDB taxonomy): Bacteria > Pseudomonadota > Alphaproteobacteria > Rhizobiales > Rhizobiaceae > Rhizobium > Rhizobium tropici_C. The sequence continues at coordinate 150,617 of NZ_QMKK01000044.1, read as the reverse complement.
AAGGCGCCGAAGGATGCCAAGGTTCTTTCCAAGCCTTTCCACCTTCGGGAACTCGTCGACGAAGTCAACAAACTCCTTGCCGCGTAAGGCTTTCGGCGGCCACGTCACAAAACCGAAAAAAAGCCTATTGACGGCCACCAAGGTTTTGTGATCTATGCGCCGCCATCGGATGGGCGTGTAGCTCAGCGGGAGAGCACTACGTTGACATCGTAGGGGTCACAGGTTCAATCCCTGTCACGCCCACCATCCTAATTCGCTGAAAAGCAAAGGCCTTTCGAGAAATCGAAAGGCCTTTTTAGTTTCGTCATCGACTTGCTGAACCTAAGTTTGCCTTGGAGCAGATTGGCCAATGAGCCGATCGGGAGCCAAAACGAATTGCAGACGATCAGCGATCCAGGAAATGCCGGAACACCGCCGTCGTGGGATAGGCGTAGGCACCGCGATCGACAAAACCGTGGCGGTAGAGGCAATCCCGCAGAGCCAGCCAGTAAAGCGTGCTGTTTGGATCCGGAGAGCCACGGTGCCAGGAATAAGCCTCAGGCTCGCAGCGATCGAGAACCCTCTCGTATGTCGCAAGCACCACCGGATCGCTGTCGGCGCGAATGCCGTGATAGGTCTGATAGTTTGAAGGCGCCTCACCTGCTGAGACGCATGCCAGGCTCAAAATCGCTCCCAGCGCTAACATCATTCTCATGTGCTTCGATCTCCAACTAGAGCAATTCCGGAAAAAGTGCGAAGCGCCTTTCCGTCCGGAACTGCGTAAAAGCAAAAGATAGAGCGGGTCAGAGGTTTTATGAAAAGCTGAACCGCTCCTCCCGCGCCCGAAAATTCGAGCGCAGGTCGAGAATAATCGTCTTTTGGAAGATAGCCAATCACATGCTGATGTTCGCGGCGATTGCGAGTTGCACGCCGCCTGCGACACAAGTTCTCGCCAGAAGCCGCTTGACTTCCGGGCGCGCCGTCATCCTACTGTCATATCAGCGCATCGATCATACGGGAGGACGAGATGACGGTGATGAAGCGGCAGTTCTACAAGAACCACAAGCCGAATGGCGATGAATACATGTTCCATCTCGCCCGCGACACCGAGAGCGGCGAGGTCTACGTCATCCGCCAGGCGGACTATGTCGTCGACGGCGGCAGCGAGAAAACCATGACCCTCTACGAATTCCTGGCCGGCGGCGGCAACCGCCAGAACGCCCTGCTGCAGTTGATCGGCTCGCTCGTCCCGGAATCGGCCCCTCACTGAAATCCGCACAACCCTGAGCGGTCGTTTTGCGATAGCGGCCTGCTCCGGTTACGAGCGTGAAGCACAACGGGCGATCGGACCGATCGGCGGCCGGTTCAGGCTCGCGCCCTGCTTTGGGTTGACTGCCACATTTTGATCGGCAAACTGCGTGGGCTTGAAAGGAGCCCTTCTTATGCGATTCGCAGGCATTGCTTTTGGATTGACCGTCTTGGCCGCGACCTCGGCCGGCGCAGTGGAAAATTTCCCGTCGCAAGGCGTCACCGTCGTCAGTGGAAAATGTTCCAAACTCGTGGTCGGCAAGCTCGACGCCTCCAAAGGATGCAAGGCCGAAATCGCCAGCGTGACGGGTCCGGACGGCTCGGTGACCTTCATCTTCACATCAGGCGGCAAGATGCTCGGCTTCCAGGGCAACGGCAAGGGTATCAAGCCCGGCAGTGAGAAGGGAACCGCGCAGCTGCCGATCGATGTCATCTCGACAGGGGCCGGCAGCAAGATATCCGGTCAAGTCGAGGCAAAGGGCACGTGCACCTTTGCCAATCCCTACGCAGGCAAGCCGATTGCCATCCAATGCTCGGCGAAATCGACGGAAATGAGCTTCAACGGCAGCTTCACGTCCGACGGCAAAACGCCGCGGCACAAATAAGCAGGCATTGCCGTCGCACAAGGCGCGGTCCGTTTAATGCTGCGGGCCGCTCTTTTGCTTGTGGTTATGATTGGCGTCTGCCGGCGCTTCGCGCGAGAGATCCGCGCCGTTGACATGGGCGGGGACATGCACATCCTCATGGGTCACGGGATGCAGCGTCAGATCCACCTGATGTGGCGGCAGGACCTGGGCCTGGCGAAGCGTGTTCGGCCGAGCCTTCTTCTGCCGCTCCGTCAATTCCGGCTTCTGCGATGGTTCGTTGCGGTGAATGGAATAAGGGCTCATGGGAGCTTCTCCTGTCGATCGCTGTATTGAAGGTAACGGATCCGCTCGAGGGATCCGCGTAGCGGACGGCGCAAACATGCGTGAGGGGCAAACGCGGCCTTTTCCGTTTGGTTCCCCAAATTCGCAATTATTGGGAGCAAGGTCAGCAGGCCCTATTTCAACTCTTGACCTGCGTCGCGACTTCACTAACTATTGACTATCTCCGCGCCTTCCTGACATCGGCGACGGATTGAACTTTGGTGCCGGGCCCCTCTGGCGAGAGTTTTCACGGCGCTCTCGCGATGTCGGTACCGCCTGCAGATGAGCCGGCGGATTTCTTTCATGAACAGCTTGACCATGCCTCGCCCGCATGCCGTCTTCGGCATATGGCTGCCCGTTCCATCCGAAAATCATCAGTTCCTTTGTGGCGAGGTGCGCCCATGACGCCGCCCGCCGCCTCCAAATCCGTACTCGGCTATTTCGGCTGGGCCTTTGCCGTCACCATCGGTGGCCTTGCACTCGGCGCCTTTCTGGGCTGGAACACCACCGGCACGATGGGTGGCCTCGCCACGGCCTTCTTCATCTGCGCGGTTCTCGCCGTATTGGAGATTTCTCTCTCCTTCGACAATGCCATCGTCAATGCCAACAAGCTGAAGGAGATGACGCCGGTCTGGCAGCATCGCTTCCTGACATGGGGCATCATCATCGCCGTCTTCGGCATGAGGATCGTCTTTCCGCTGGCAATCGTCGCGATCGCCGCCTGGATCGACCCGTGGGAGGCGCTGAAGCTGGCCGCCACCAAGCCGGAGCAATATGCCGAGATCATGCAGAATGCACATCTGCCGATCGCCGCCTTCGGGGGCACGTTCCTGATGATGGTCGGCCTGACCTATTTCTTCAATCACGAAAAGGATGTGCACTGGATCGGCTTCATCGAGAAGCGCATGGCGCATTTCGCCACCGTCAAGGGCGTTGAAATCGCCTTCGTGCTGGTTCTTGTTCTGATCTTCAGCTCTCTGCTCGACGGCGACGATTCGACGACCTTTCTGCATGCCTCCATCTATGGCCTCCTGACCTTCCTCCTGGTGGAAGTCCTGGCAGGTTTCCTGGATGCCTCGCAAAAGACGATGAGCGCAGCCGCAAGGGGCGGCTTCGGCGCATTTCTCTATCTCGAAATCCTCGACGCCAGCTTCTCCTTCGACGGCGTCATCGGCGCATTTGCCCTGACGCAGAACCTGTTCATCATCGCCATCGGCCTTGGCATCGGCGCCATGTATGTCCGCTCCATGACGATCATGCTGGTGGAAAAGGGCACGCTTGCCCATTACCGCTACCTCGAGCACGGTGCCTTTTACGCCATCCTGATCCTCTCGGTGATCATGTATGTGCAGACGCTGTTCCACATTCCTGAAGTCATCACCGGCCTCGGCGGCGCGGCCCTGATCGGCATCTCACTCTGGTCGTCGATCCGCTACAACAGGCGCAACGCCCTCGACCATTTGCCGGCACATGGCGAACAGCACGACAGGGCGGAAGCGTAGACGCCCAGCCGCTGAAGGCTGCTGTTTGCGAACGAGCAATCCAGAATCTATGGCGGAGACCGTTTCCCGACGGCCTCCGCCTTTTCATGCAGGACAGCGCCGTGAATGGATTTTCATTGGGATTTCCGCTCCGAGATCGCCGAATGTTTACGCTGCCGACATATTAGCGCTAGCGTTTTGCCGAAAAATATCGCAATGGCGATTGACGTTGTCGAAGGAGCATGGCGGAAGGCGCAGCGGTTGCGCTTCCTGGCGGTCGGCTCTCGAATGAAGTGTCTAGGAGAGGCAGAGTATGGCAGCAAAGATCGTTCCGGTGATTATGGCAGGCGGCAAGGGTACACGGCTATGGCCGCTATCGCGCGCATCCGCTCCGAAGCAATTCATCCAGTTCATCGGCGACAAGACGCTGTTTCAGAACACGCTAGAGCGCGTTGCCGATCCTGAACTTTACGAAGCGCCGATCGTCCTGACCAACGAGGAATTCCGCTTCCTCGTTGCGGAACAGGCTCGCGAGCTCGACCTGAAACTGGCCGCCGTTCTGCTGGAGCCGGTCGCCCGCAATACCGCTGCCGCCGTCGCAGCTGCCGCCGCGCTCGTCACCGAGCTTTTCGGCAAGGACGCGATCATGCACGTCCTCGGCTCGGACTATGAGATCGATGCCAACGCGACCTATTACGATTGCGTGCGCCAGGCGCGCGACACCGCCCTTCAGGGCAAGCTCGTCACCTTCGGCATCAAGCCGACGGAACCGGCCACCGGCTATGGCTATATCGAAAGCGGCAAGGCGCTTTCGACCGGCGCCCATGCCGTCAAGCGCTTCGTCGAGAAGCCGGCGCTGGACAAGGCTCAGGAAATGGTGGCAAGCGGCAGCTTCTACTGGAACTCCGGCATGTTCATGTTCTCGGCGGCGCAGCTTCTGGACGAAATGAAGGAATATGCGTCCGACGTCGAGAAGGCGGCCAGCAAGGCCGTTTCCAAGGCAACCCGCGACCTCGATTTCACCCGTCTGGATGCCGATGCCTTCTCCAAGAGCCCCGACATTTCCATCGACTACGCGCTGATGGAAAAGACGGCGAACGCCGCCGTCGTTCCCTCGCCCTTCACATGGTCCGATCTCGGCAGCTGGGACGCGGTCTGGAAAGTCGGTAATCGTGACGAAAGCGGCAACGTATCGGCCGGCGCCACGACACTGGTCAACACGAAGAATTCGCTCGTGATGACGCACAGCCTGCACGTCGCCGTACAGGGGCTTGAGGACGTCGCCGTCATCGCCAGCGAGGACGCCGTCTATGTCGGCCACCTCAAGGACAGCCAGGAAGTCGGCAAGCTCGTCAAGCTGCTCGCAAGCGAGAAGAAGACCGCCAAGCTCACTGAGACGCACCCGACCTCCTATCGCCCTTGGGGCGGCTATACCTCGGTGCTGAACGGCGAGCGCTTCCAGGTCAAGCGCATCTTCGTGCTTCCGGGCAAGAAGCTGTCGCTGCAGAAGCATCACCACCGCTCCGAGCACTGGATCGTCGTCAAGGGCACGGCCGAAGTGACAGTCGGCGAAAACGTGCAGATGCTGCGCGAAAACGAATCGATCTATATCCCGCTCGGCGAAGTGCATCGCCTGTCGAACCCCGGCAAGATCCTGCTGGAGCTGATCGAAGTGCAGACCGGCTCCTATCTCGGCGAGGACGACATCATCCGCCTGGTCGACGAGTTCGGCAGAAGCTGATCGCAAGCAAACGGATCCGGATTTCAGAACGGCGGGCAAAAGCTCGCCGTTTTTTTCTTGGCATTACACGGCAGGAGCTTCCGAAGCGCCGGGAGACGCCTTGCTTTCTTTCGCTGCATTGCACACACTGTTAGTGGGAACAGCAATCACCGCACAACGATGCGGGCTAGGCGAAGAGACATATGGCGATCAAGGCAAGCATCTATCATCTCACCCATTATAAATACGACAATCCGGTTCGCCTCGGCCCCCAGATCATCCGCCTGAAACCCGCCTCGCATTCCAAGACGCGCGTGCTGAGCCATTCGCTGAAAGTCACGCCGTCAAATCATTTCGTGAACCTGCAGCAGGACCCCTACGGCAACTATCTCGCCCGCTTCGTCTTTCCCGATCCGGTAACCGAGCTGAAGATCGAAGTCGATCTCGTCGCCGACATGACGGTCTACAATCCCTTTGACTTCTTCGTCGAAGAGGAAGCGACGAAATGGCCCTTCGATTATCCCGAGACCATCCGCGAGGATCTGTCGATCTATATGAAGCCGGAAGAACCCGGTCCCAGACTGAAAGCCTTCCTCGCCACGCTCGACCGCTCCGCGCAAAAGACCGTCGATATGATCGTCGGCCTCAATACGCGCCTGCAGCAGGAAATCGGCTATGTCATCCGCATGGAAGCCGGCGTCCAGACGCCTGAGGAGACCTTGGAAAAGGCGAAAGGCTCCTGTCGCGATACGAGTTGGCTGCTTGTTCAGGTCCTGCGCCATCTCGGCCTCGCCGCCCGTTTCGTCTCCGGCTACCTCATTCAGCTGACACCTGACCTGAAGGCGCTCGACGGCCCTTCCGGCACCGAGGTCGACTTCACCGACCTGCATGCCTGGGCGGAAGTCTACCTCCCCGGCGCCGGCTGGGTCGGCCTCGACCCGACGTCGGGCCTTCTGACGGGCGAGAGCCATATTCCGCTTGCCGCCACGCCGCATTACCGCAATGCCGCGCCGATCTCGGGCGGCTATTTCGGCGAAGCCAAGACCGAATTCGATTTCGACATGAAGGTCACCCGCGTCGCCGAGCATCCGCGCATCACCAAGCCCTTCTCGGACGAAAGCTGGGATGCGCTGAACGAACTCGGCGAAAAGGTCGACGCGATCCTGAAGGAAGGAGACGTGCGCCTGACCATGGGCGGCGAGCCGACCTTCGTTTCGATCGACGACTTCGAGTCGGACGAATGGAATACTGCAGCCGTCGGTCCGACCAAGCGTGAAAAAGCGGATACGTTGATCCGCCGCCTGCGCGAACGCTTCGCGCCGAATGGCTTCCTGCACTACGGCCAGGGCAAGTGGTATCCCGGCGAAAGCCTGCCGCGCTGGACCTTTTCGCTCTACTGGCGGCGCGACGGCCTGCCGATCTGGTCGAATCCGGATCTGATCGCCAATGAAGACCGCGACTACAGCGTCACCGAGGACGATGCCGGCCGCCTGCTGACGGCGATCGCCGGCGAACTCGATATCGAGCCGGGCTATGTGGCGCCCGCCTTCGAAGATCCAGCCGAATGGCTGGTGAAGGAAGCGAACCTGCCCGACAATGTCGATCCATCCAATTCGAAGCTGAAGGATCCGGAAGAGCGTTCGCGAATGGCCCGCGTCTTCGAACGTGGACTGACGCGGCCCACGGGCTATATCCTCCCCATCCAGGCATGGAATGCGCGCGCCAGCGGCCGTCGCTGGACGAGCGAGAAATGGCGCACGCGCCGCGGCCGCATCTTCCTGACGCCTGGTGACAGCCCGGTCGGCTACCGCCTGCCGCTGAACTCGCTCGGCTGGATACCGGCATCGCAATATCCCTACATCAACCCCATGGACCCGACGATCCCGCGTGAAGCGCTGCCTGACTATGGTGAGGACAAGGGCCGGCCGCTGCAGGCTGCCCATTTCCAGCCCTACACCGGCCAGCAGCCGATCATGCCGCAATCCCTCGATGAGATCGGCGGCTATGTGCGCACGGCCATCAGCGTCGAGCCGCGCGATGGACGCCTCTGCATCTTCATGCCACCGACGGTCAGCGTCGAGGATTACCTCGATCTCGTTGCGTCAGCCGAACGGGCCGCTGCGGCCCTGAACCTGCCGGTTCACATCGAGGGCTATCCGCCGCCGCAGGATGAGCGCATCAATGTCATCCGCGTCGCCCCCGATCCCGGCGTCATCGAGGTCAACATCCATCCGGCATCGAACTGGAAGGAAGCCGTCGATATCACCACGGCGGTTTACGAGGAGGCGCGCGCCAGCCGGCTCGGCACCGACAAGTTCATGATCGACGGCCGCCACACCGGCACCGGCGGCGGCAACCATGTGGTCGTCGGCGGCCGCAGCACCATGGACAGCCCCTTCCTGCGCCGTCCCGACCTTTTGAAGAGCCTGGTGCTGCACTGGCAGCGCCATCCCTCGCTCTCCTACCTCTTCTCCGGCATGTTCATCGGCCCGACCAGTCAGGCGCCGCGCATCGACGAGGCCCGCCATGACAGCCTCTACGAGCTGGAAATCGCACTGGCCCAGGTCCCGGCACCCGGCCGCGGATTGCAGCCGCTTCCATGGCTGGTGGATCGCCTCTTCCGCAATCTCCTGACTGACGTCACCGGCAACACCCACCGCTCGGAAATCTGCATCGACAAGCTGTTTTCGCCTGACGGCCCGACGGGACGCCTCGGTCTCGTCGAATTCCGCGGTTTCGAAATGCCGCCGAATGCCCGCATGAGCCTTGCCCAGCAATTGCTGGTGCGCGCGCTGATCGCCCGTTTCTGGCGCAATCCCATCGACGGCAAGTTCGTGCGCTGGGGCACGACACTGCATGATCGCTTCATGCTGCCGCATTATATCTGGCAGGATTTCCTCGACGTTCTCGCCGATCTCCACGAAAACGGTTTCGACCTGCGGCCGGAATGGTTCCAGGCGCAGCTTGAATTCCGTTTTCCCTTCTGCGGGGAAGTCGAATATGAAGGCAGCAAACTGGAATTGCGCCAGGCGCTGGAGCCCTGGCATGTGCTGGGCGAAGAAGGCGCGATCGGCGGCACTGTCCGCTATGTCGATTCGTCGGTGGAACGCCTGCAGGTTCGATTCGAAACCTCCAATCCATCGCGCTATACGGTGACCTGCAATGGCCGCCCCGTGCCGCTGACGCCGACGGGAGCGTCCGGCGTTTCGGTCGCCGGCGTGCGCTACAAGGCATGGCATCCGGCCTCAGGCCTCCATCCCGTTCTGCCCATCGACACGCCGCTGACTTTCGATATCTACGACACATGGTCGCGGCGCTCGATCGGCGGCTGCATCTACCATGTTGCTCACCCTGGCGGCCGCAACTACGACACATTCCCCGTCAACGGCAACGAGGCGGAAGCGCGACGACTTGCGCGTTTCGAACCTTGGGGGCATACAGCGGGTGGCTACGCCTTGCGACCGGAGACTGCGTCGGTGGAATTTCCTCTGACGCTCGACCTCAGGCGGCCGGCAGGAATTTGAGACGGAACTGTGAATGGCTAGAAAACCGGCGACGGAACGGCGGGACGAAGTGAAGACCGGAACCGGTAAGGAACCGGCCTTCGCCTATCGTCCGTTGCCCGGCGTCGCCGACGAAATGGTCGACAATAAAGGCGCCGTTCGCCCGGTCTGGCAAAATCTGCTGTCGGCGCTGTCGCGCATGTCGGAACTGGAGCTGACGGAGCGCTTCGCCCGAGCCGACCGCTATCTGCGCGATGCCGGCGTTTTCTATCGGGCCTATGGGACGACTGGCGCCAGCGAACGCGGCTGGCCGATCTCGCATATTCCCGTGCTGATCGATGAGCGCGAATGGCAATCGCTTTCGGAAGGGCTGCGCCAGCGCGCCGATCTGCTCGAAGCGGTCATGGCCGATATCTATGGCGACAGCCGGCTGGTGAGCGAGGGCTTGCTGCCGCCGGCCTTGATCGCGGCCAATCCGGAATTCCTGCGTCCGCTGGTCGGCGTCAAGCCCGCAAATGGTCATTATCTGCATTTCCTGGCCTTCGAAGTCGGCCGCGGCCCGGATGGAAACTGGTGGGTGCTGGCCGACCGCGCGCAAGCACCATCAGGCGCCGGCTTTGCACTGGAAACGCGCGTCGCTACCACTCGCGCCTTCTCCGATATCTATGCGGAAACCAAGGTTCATCGCCTCGCCTCCTTCTTCGGCGCGTTTCGCGATGCCCTGCTGGGTGGCAAGCGCAGCGGCGAGGGCCGGGTTGCCGTTCTGACTCCGGGACCCGCCAACGAGACCTATTACGAGCACGCCTATATCGCCCGCTATCTCGGCTTCATGCTGCTCGAGGGCGAAGACATCACCGTCGTCGACGACCAGCTGATGGTGCGTACCGTCGCTGGACTGCGGCCGATCAGCGTCCTGTGGCGCCGCCTCGATGCTTCCTATGCCGATCCGTTGGAGCTCAACCAGCATTCCCATATCGGCACACCGGGCATGGTCGAGGCGCTACGGGCGCAGACGGTGACGATCGTCAATGCACTTGGCTCCGGCATCCTCGAGACGCGTGCCCTGCTCGCCTTCATGCCGACCATCTGTCGGCATTTGCGCGGCGAGGAATTGAAGCTGCCGTCGATCGCCACCTGGTGGTGCGGCCAGAAGGCCGAGCGCGAGCATGTCGCCGCCAATATCGAGAAGATGGTGATCGGGCCGGCCTATTCCTGCATGCCCTTCTTCGACGATAACGGCCAGTCCGTGCTGGGCTCGACCTTGCGCAGCACCGCCCGCGATTCGATCGCGGAATGGCTGGCGAGCGAAGGTCACAAGCTGGTCGGCCAGGAAGTCGTCACGCTTTCAACCACGCCGGCCTGGGTCAACGGCAGGCTGACGCCGCGGCCGATGAGCCTGCGCGTCTTCGCGGCCCGCACCGAAAACGGCTGGCAGATCATGCCCGGCGGCTTCGCCCGCATCGGCAGCGGTGACGATGTTGCCGCCATCGCCATGCAGGCCGGCGGCTCGGCCGCCGATGTCTGGATCGTCTCCGACAAGCCCGTCGAAGCCCATACACTGCTGCCGGCCGAAGAAACCTTCACCCGCAATATGCCAGGCAGCCTGCCGAGCCGAGCCGCCGACAACCTCTTCTGGCTTGGCCGCTATATCGAGCGGGCCGAAGGCGCCCTGCGCATCCTGCGCGCCTGGCATGGGCGTTTTGCCGAGGCGGCGGATCCGAAGCAGCCGCTGCTTGCCGACGTCAGCGCCTATCTCGCCGCCATCGATATCGACACCGAGGAGGCGGTTCCTGAAAGCCTGCTGAGCAACATAAACAGCGCGGTTTATTCGGCCAGCAACATCCGCGACCGGTTTTCCCCGGACGGCTGGCTCGCGCTGAACGATCTTGCCAAGACCGCGCGCCGTTTCAAGGAGCGGGTAAAGCATGGCGACGACGCCAGTCATGCCATGACGATCCTGTTGCGCAAGCTTGCTGGCTTCGCAGGCCTCGTGCACGAAAACATGTATCGCTTCACCGGCTGGCGTTTCCTGTCGCTCGGGCGATACATCGAGCGCGGCCTGCATATGACGCGGCTGCTCGGCCATATGTCCGGTCCGGATGCGCCCGATGGGGCGCTCGACATGCTGCTTGAGATCGGCGACAGCGTCATGACTCATCGCCGCCGCTACAACGTCAATACGGCCCGCCTGACGGTGACCGATCTCCTGGCGCTCGATCCCCTCAATCCGCGTTCGATCCTCTTTCAGATGAACGAGATTCACCGCGAAGTGGAACAGCTGCCGAATGCCTTCGTCAACGGCCAGATGTCGCCCTTTTACCGCGAGGCCATGCGGCTGCATTCGGGTCTTGCCGTGATGACGCCCGAAGCGATGACCGTCGAAGTCTACCAGCAGCTGGCACGCGAATTGGAGCGGCTTTCCGATCTGCTGGCACGCACCTATCTCGGATGACGTGATGCTCTATGATCTCTCGCTTCACATGGGCTACATATACGACGTGCCGGCCAGCGGCGCACGGCATATATTGCGTGTCATGCCGCTCTCCCTGCCCAATCGCCAGAGGCTGATCGCCGGCTCGGTGAAAATAACCCCAGGCCCGGACGAGCAATCGAACTTCACGGATTTCTTCCAGCATCCGGCAACTTCGATCCTCGTGCGCGATCCGCACGAGAGGCTCGATATCCGCATGCAGGCGCGTGTCCAGGTGGAAAGCCAGCCCGTCGCAGCGGATTTTTCGCCCTTGCTCGCCAAATTGCCCGAAGAGATCGATGATTGCTGGTCGGTCGACCCCTCTTCGCCCCACCATTTCCTCGGTAGCAGCCCGCGCCTGCCTGAGACGAGTGAAATCACCGATTACAGCAGGCAGTGGCGATCGACCAGCCTGACGACCCTGCAGATCGCCCATGCGCTCTGCGCGCAGATACACAAGGATTTCACCTACGACCCCAAGGCGACGACGGTCGACACCACGCCGAAAGAGGCCTTCCGCCTCAAGCGCGGCGTCTGTCAGGATTTCTCGCATGTGATGATCATTGCGCTGCGCAGTCTCGGCATCCCCGCCGGCTATGTCAGCGGCTTCCTGCGTACCATCCCGCCGCCCGGCAAGGAACGGCTCGAGGGCGCCGACGCCATGCACGCCTGGGTGCGCGTCTGGTGCGGCGAGACGGCCGGCTGGATCGAGCTCGATCCGACCAACAATATTCCCGCCGGCACGGACCATATCGTCGTCGCTTATGGTCGCGATTACTCCGATGTCGCACCCGTCATCGGCGTGCTTAAAAGCTATGGCAGCCAGAAGGCCGTTCAGGCAGTAGATGTTGTTCCACTAAAATAGAATATACTTAAAGTAGTAAAAATCTGAAGCAAATCGTGCCAGATTGCGTCATTCGTTAAAAATCAACCTTCCGCTTAAACGCTCAACTAAGATTTGTAATTGATAGTCTCGCCGTTCTTGGGAACTTAACTCTTTCGAATAGGCGGACATGATGCTTGCCGGCTCTGATCTACTTTGCGCATTAAAACAACTTCTACGTGATAGAGCTGGAAATTTTGGCATCCTGACGGCGATTGCCGTACCCGTATTGGTAGCAGCGGGCGGCATGGCGGTAGACGTCACCAACATGTCGCTGTCGCACAGCGAGCTTCAGGAAGCAACCGATGCAGCCGCACTTGCGGCAGCGACTTCGCTCGCTAACGGGACGGCAACGACGACGACCGCTAAGGATCTCGCCAACAACTTCGTCCTCGGCCAGATGTCGAACTACCTGCCGGGAGACACCACGACAACGAACGCGTTGAAGGCAGGAACATCGACCACGGTAACATCGAGCAGCAATTCATCCGGCGGCACGAGCTATACTGTTAAGGTCGACGCTTCCTACGGCATGCAGGTCAACAGCATGAGCCGCCTGCTCGGCATGACATCGATGACAATTTCATCGTCGAGTTCAAGCACGAGTGGAACGGCCGTTCAAAAAACCGCCCTGTCGATGGAAATTGCACTCGATAAGTCTGGATCGATGCTGCTCAACACAAACGCCATCGACAAGACACAAGCCAGCTGCATACAGTATTATACCAACGGCAACTATCTGTATCAGTATCCAAATCCGATAAGCCCCTGCTATATCAAGAAAATAGATGCGCTGAAGACGGCAGTAAGTAGCCTTCTCGACCAGTTGGATGCCGCCGATCCCAAGTCACAATATGTTCGCACAGCGGCCATTGCCTGGAGCAGTCAGGTCGACAGCTTCAGCAATCTCGATTGGGGAACGAAAACGACCCGTACGAATGTCGTGAGCGGACTGAATGCCCAAGGGGGCACCGAATCGAACGCTCCGATGAAAAAGGCTTATAACAGCGTTACCGCCGTTGCCGAGGCAACTGCACAAAGTAACAATGGCAACAAGACCTTTCAGAAATATATAGTCTTGATGACGGACGGCGAAAACAACGACACAAGTTCCGATCAAAAAACGCTGAATACATGCCAGGCCGCAAAGGACGCCGGCGTGCAGATCTATACGGTCGCCTTCATGGCTCCGACACGCGGACAGACCCTGCTCGCCGCCTGCGCTTCGAGCCCCTCCAATTATTTCGATGCGCAACAAATGTCCGATCTCGTGGCCGCCTTCAAGAGCATCGGTGCTCAGGCGGCCAAGCAGATGACGCTCCTGACCAAGTGACCCCGCCGGCAGCAGCACAAAGCAACCAAGGATAGAGAACAAAGAAAAAGCCGCGCGATGCGAGTATCGCGCGGCTTTTCTTTTGATCGATGCGCGAATAAAAGCTCGAAATATCATCGGAATCAAGTCTTTTCCCGCTCACGCCAAACCTTTCGCCGCAATTTTCGCATCTGCGCAACTCGCTTGTTGCAACTGCTTTACATCAGTGCGTAAACTGATAGTGAAACGGAAAGGCAAATCGATTTAATTGGCCGTAAGGGGCTGAATATAAATCACAAATGGCGAGAGTTGATGATATGAATAACTTGACGAAGGCCGATCTCCCCGTTCCAGCCCCGCGCAGTTCCCGCCCGGAAATCCTTGCCGAAGAAATCATCGAGCGCCTGACCTATCGTATCGGCAAGGACGCCAAGGTCGCCAAACCGCATGACTGGCTGACGGCAACGATCCTCGTCATTCGCGACCGCGTCATCGATAAGTGGATTGAATCGACCCGCAAGACCTATGAGACCGGCGCCAAACGTGTCTACTATCTATCGCTCGAATTCCTGATCGGCCGCCTGATGCGCGATGCGGTCTCCAATCTCGGCCTGATGGAGGAGATCACCAACGCGCTTTCCTCGCTCGGCGTCGACATCCGCGTCATCGCCGGTATCGAGCCCGATGCGGCCCTCGGCAATGGCGGCCTCGGCCGTCTCGCCGCCTGTTTCATGGAATCCATGGCAACCGTCGACGTGCCGGCCTATGGCTACGGCATTCGCTATGTCCACGGCCTGTTCCGCCAGCAAATGGCCGACGGCTGGCAGGTGGAGCTGCCCGAAACCTGGCTGGCGCACGGCAACCCCTGGGAATTCGAACGTCAGGAAAGCTCCTATGAAATCGGCTTCGGCGGTGCTGTCGAGACCGTCAGCGGCCATGACGATCAGCCGCGTTATGTCTGGAAGCCGGCCGAGCGCGTTATCGCCACGGCGTTCGACACGCCCGTCGTCGGCTGGCGCGGCAAGCGCGTCAATACGTTGCGCCTCTGGTCGGCACAGCCGATCGATCCGATCCTGCTCGACGCCTTCAACGCCGGTGATCATATCGGCGCGCTGCGCGAGAGCAACAAGGCCGAGAGCCTGACGCGCGTTCTCTATCCGGCCGATGCGACGCCAGCCGGCCAGGAACTGCGCCTGCGCCAGGAATTCTTCTTCTCATCCGCCTCGCTGCAGGACATTCTGCGCCGCCATCTGCAGCAATATGACGATCTGACCAATCTCGCCGACAAGGTTGCGATCCAGCTCAACGATACGCATCCGGCCGTTTCCGTCACCGAGATGATGCGCCTGCTGGTCGATGTCCACGGCTTCGACTTCGACAAGGCATGGGATATCACCAAAAACACCTTCGGCTACACCAACCATACCCTGCTGCCGGAGGCATTGGAAAGCTGGCCCGTTCCGCTGTTCGAGCGGCTGCTGCCGCGCCACATGCAGATCGTCTACGCCATCAACGCCAAGATTCTTGTCGAGGCACGCAAGCTGCGCAACTTCAGCGATACGGAAATCCGCTCGATCTCGCTGATCGACGAGAACGGCGACCGCCGCGTGCGCATGGGCAACCTCGCTTTTGTCGGCTCGCATTCGATCAACGGCGTTTCGGCACTCCACACCGACCTGATGAAGGTCACGGTCTTCGCCGACCTGCACAAGCTCTACCCTGACCGCATCAACAACAAGACGAACGGCATTACGCCGCGCCGCTGGCTGATGCAGTGCAATCCGGGCCTCACCAGCCTCGTGCGCGAAACCATCGGCGATGCCTTCCTCGACGATGCCGAGCAATTGAAGCCGCTGGATCAATTCGCCCGCGACAGCGCCTTCCAGGAAAAATTCGCCGCCATCAAGCGTGCCAACAAGGTGCAGCTTTCCAATCTCGTCGCCAGCCGCATGGGCATCAAGCTCGATCCAAACGCGATGTTCGATATCCAGATCAAGCGCATTCACGAATACAAGCGCCAGCTTCTGAATGTCATCGAAGCCGTGGCGCTCTACGATCAGATTCGCTCGCATCCGGAGCTCGATTGGCAGCCGCGCGTCAAGCTCTTCGCCGGCAAGGCAGCGCCGAGCTACCACAACGCCAAGCTCATCATCAAGCTGATCAACGACGTCGCCCGCGTCATCAACAACGATCCGTCGGTGCGCGGCCTGCTGAAGGTCGTCTTCGTACCGAACTACAATGTCTCGCTTGCCGAGGTCATGGTTCCGGCCGCCGACCTTTCCGAACAGATCTCGACCGCCGGCATGGAAGCATCAGGCACCGGCAACATGAAATTCGGCCTCAACGGCGCATTGACGATCGGCACGCTCGACGGCGCCAATGTCGAAATGCGCGACAATGTCGGCGAGGACAATATCGTGATCTTCGGTCTGCGGGCCGATGAGGTTGCCAACCTGCGCAGCGACGGTCACGATCCCCGCGCCATCATCGAGCGTTCGCGCGAACTCTCGCAGGCTCTGTCGGCCATTGCCTCCGGTGTCTTCTCGCCCGATGACCGCAACCGTTATGCCAGCCTGATCG
This sequence comes from Martinezella tropici, assembly GCF_003287875.1. Classification (GTDB taxonomy): domain Bacteria; phylum Pseudomonadota; class Alphaproteobacteria; order Rhizobiales; family Rhizobiaceae; genus Rhizobium; species Rhizobium tropici_C. The sequence goes on along the minus strand of NZ_QMKK01000044.1, from coordinate 134,473 downwards.
ACGGCATCTACAGCCACGACTGGTTCATGGTCGCCGCCGATTTCGACGCCTACGCGTCGGCACAGCGCGAAGTCGATATTCTCTGGGCCAACCCGTCGGAGTGGTATGCCAAGACAATCAACAATACCGCTCGCATGGGCTGGTTCTCTTCCGACCGTACGATACGCCAATATGCCAAGGAAATCTGGAGAGCCGGATGAAGAAGCCGAAAAAACCCGGTGACGGCAACAGCTTGAGGGATATTTCGGCAGACGAGATCGCTGCGATTCTCAAAGGCACCCATTCCAATCCGTTCGCCGTCCTCGGTGCCCACAAGACGGATGACGGCTATGTGGTGCGTTGTTTCATCCCCGGCGCGGAATCCGTCACCGCCTTGGCGCTGGACGGCTCGGTCATCGGCGAGCTGAACTGCCTCGATGCGGCGGGCTTCTTTTCCGGTGACGTGAAGCTCGGCAAGCAGCAGCCGCTGCGTTATCGCGCCCGGCGCGGCGATGCCGAATGGGCAGTGACCGATCCCTATAGTTTCGGCCCGATCCTTGGGCCGATGGATGATTATTTCGCCCGTCAGGGCACGCATCTGCGCCTCTTCGACAAGATGGGCGCGCACCCAATGAAGCACGAAGGTGTCCAGGGCTTCCATTTCGCCGTCTGGGCGCCGAATGCGCAGCGCGTTTCGGTCGTCGGCGATTTCAACAATTGGGATGGCCGCCGCCACGTCATGCGCTTCCGCTCCGACTCCGGCATCTGGGAGATCTTCGCTCCCGACGTGCCGGCCGGCGTGGCCTACAAGTTCGAGATCCGCGGCCATGACGGCGTGGTGTTGCCGCTGAAGGCCGATCCCTTCGCCCGCCGCAGCGAACTGCGCCCCAAGACCGCTTCGGTCACGGCCGCCGAACTCAGCCAAGCATGGGAGGATTCGGCCCACCTCGAGCATTGGGCAAGCGTCGACCAGCGCCGCCAGCCCATCAGCATCTACGAGGTCCATGCCGGCTCCTGGCAGCGCCGGGACGACGGCTCGATGCTCTCGTGGGACGAGCTTGCCTCGCGCCTCATCCCCTATTGCGTCGACATGGGCTTCACCCATATCGAATTCCTGCCGATCACCGAGCACCCCTATGATCCGTCCTGGGGCTATCAGACCACCGGCCTCTATGCGCCGACCGCCCGCTTCGGCGAGCCGGAAGGCTTTGCCCGTTTCGTCAACGGCTGCCACAAGGTCGGCATCGGCGTCATCCTGGATTGGGTGCCGGCGCATTTCCCCACCGACGAGCATGGCCTGCGCTGGTTCGACGGCACGGCGCTCTACGAGCATGAGGACCCGCGAAAGGGTTTCCATCCCGACTGGAACACGGCGATCTACAATTTCGGCCGCACCGAGGTGCTCGCCTATCTCTTGAACAACGCGCTCTACTGGGCCGAAAAATTCCACCTGGATGGCTTACGCGTGGATGCCGTCGCCTCCATGCTTTACCTCGACTATTCCCGCAAGCATGGCGAATGGATACCGAACGAATACGGCGGCAACGAAAATCTCGAGGCCGTCCGCTTCCTGCAGTCGATGAACACCCGGATCTATGGGGCTCATCCCGGCGTCATGACGATCGCCGAGGAATCGACCTCCTGGCCGAAGGTATCGCAGCCTGTCCATGAAGGCGGCCTCGGCTTCGGCTTCAAGTGGAACATGGGCTTCATGCACGATACGCTGAGCTATCTCTCCCGCGAGGCCGTGCATCGCAAGTATCACCACAACGAGCTGACCTTTGGGCTGATCTACGCCTTCTCGGAAAATTTCGTCCTGCCGCTCTCGCACGATGAAGTCGTCCACGGCAAAGGATCGCTGATCGCCAAGATGTCCGGCGACGACTGGCAGAAATTCGCCAACCTGCGTGCCTATTATGCCTTCATGTGGGGCTATCCCGGCAAGAAGCTGCTCTTCATGGGCCAGGAATTCGCGCAATGGAGCGAGTGGAGCGAAGAGCGCGCGCTCGACTGGAACCTTTTGCAATACCGCATGCATGAGGGCATGCGGCGTCTCGTGCGCGATCTCAACTTCACCTATCGCAGCAAGCCGGCCCTTCATGCCCGCGATTGCGAGGGCGATGGCTTCGAATGGCTTGTCGTCGATGATTTCGAAAACTCGGTCTTCGCCTGGCTGCGCAAGGCGCCGGGCGAAAAGCCGGTTGCCGTCATCACCAATTTTACGCCAGTCTATCGCGAGAATTATACCTTGCGCCTGCCGGCTGAGGGGCGGTGGCGCGAGATATTGAATACCGATGCCGATATCTACGGCGGCAGCGGCAAAGGAAATGGCGGGCGAGTACAAGCCGTCAGCGCAGGCGGAGGCGTACAAGCGATAATAACGCTGCCTCCATTGGCGACCATCATGCTCGAACCGGAATTTTGAGATCATTACGGACAGGGAGGAATAAAATGGTAGAAAAACGTTTCCAGCCGCTGGCGCGCGATGCCATGGCCTACGTTCTTGCCGGCGGGCGTGGGAGCCGCCTGAAAGAACTGACCGACCGCCGTGCCAAGCCGGCCGTCTACTTCGGCGGCAAGACGCGAATCATCGATTTCGCACTATCCAATGCACTCAATTCCGGCATCCGCCGCATCGGCGTCGCCACCCAATACAAGGCGCACTCGCTGATCCGCCATATGCAGCGCGGCTGGAACTTCTTCCGTCCGGAGCGAAACGAGAGCTTCGACATCCTGCCGGCGTCGCAGCGCGTCTCGGAGACGCAATGGTACGAAGGCACGGCCGACGCCGTCTACCAGAACATCGACATCATCGAGCCCTACGGCCCGGAATACATGGTCATCCTCGCCGGCGACCACATCTACAAGATGGACTATGAGTGGATGCTGCAGCAGCACGTCGATTCCGGCGCGGAAGTTACTATCGGCTGCCTCGAAGTGCCGCGCATGGAAGCCGTCGGCTTCGGCGTCATGCATGTCAACGAGAAGGACGAGATTATCGATTTCGTCGAAAAGCCGGCCGATCCGCCCGGCATTCCGGGCAATCCGGATTTCGCGCTCGCCTCCATGGGCATCTACGTCTTCCACACGAAGTTCCTGATCGAATGCCTGAAGCGCGATGCGGCCGATCCGAACTCCAGTCGCGATTTCGGCAAGGACATCATTCCCTACATCGTCAAGAACGGCAAAGCCGTCGCCCATCGCTTCACGCAGTCCTGCGTTCGCTCCGATTTCGAGCGCGAAGCCTATTGGCGAGATGTCGGCACGATCGATGCCTATTGGCAGGCCAACATCGACCTGACGGCCGTGGTGCCGGAGCTCGACATCTACGACAAGTCCTGGCCGATCTGGACCTATGCGGAAATCAGCCCGCCCGCCAAGTTCGTCCATGACGACGAGGATCGCCGCGGTTCGGCAGTTTCCTCCGTCGTCGCGGGCGATTGCATTATTTCCGGCGCGAGCCTCTACAACAGCCTGCTCTTTACCGGTGTGCGCGCCAATTCCTACTCCAAGCTGGAAGGAGCCGTCGTACTGCCGAGCGTCAAGATCGGCCGCCGCGCGCAGCTGAAGAATGTCGTCATCGACCATGGCGTCACTATTCCCGAAGGGCTGGTAGTCGGTGAGGATCCGGACCTCGATGCCAAGCGCTGGCGCCGCACGGAAAGCGGCATTTGCCTGATCACCCAATCGATGATCGACAAGCTGGATTTGTAACCTATGAAGGTTCTCTCGGTTTCGTCCGAAGTCTTCCCCTTGATCAAGACGGGGGGCCTGGCCGACGTGGCCGGCGCCCTGCCCATCGCGCTGAAGCCCTACGGCGTCGAAACCAAGACCCTTATTCCGGGCTATCCCGCCGTCATGAAAGCCATCCGCGATCCGGTTGCTCGCCTGGAGCTTCCGGATCTCCTCGGCGAGCCGGCCACCGTTCTGGAAGTCGAGCATGCAGGCATTTCTTTCCTCGTGCTCGATGCGCCGGCCTATTACAGCCGCACCGGCGGCCCCTATGTCGATGCGACAGGCAAGGATTATCCCGACAACTGGCGGCGTTTCGCCGCGCTATCGCTGGCCGGCGCGGAAATAGCCGCCGGCCTTATGCCGGGCTGGCTGCCGGATCTCGTGCATGCGCATGACTGGCAGTCGGCCATGGTGCCGGTCTACATGCGCTATAATCCGACGCCGGAGCTGCCGAGCGTCCTCACCATCCACAACATCGCTTTCCAGGGCCAGTTCGGCTCCGATATCTTCCCGAGCCTGCGCCTGCCGGCGCATGCCTTTTCGATGGAGGGTGTGGAATATTACGGCGATGTCGGGTTCCTCAAAGGCGGACTGCAGACCGCGCATGCCCTCACCACGGTCAGCCCCTCCTATGCCGAAGAAATCCTGACACCGGAATTCGGCATGGGCCTCGAAGGCGTCATCGCCAGCAAGGCCCATAATCTTTACGGCATCGTCAACGGCATCGACGACGACATCTGGAACCCGGCGACCGATCCGATGATCGCACAGACCTATAGCGCGGCGACGCTGAAGGATCGTGCCATCAACCGCCACAGGGTCATAGAACATTTCGGCCTCGACGACGATGATGGTCCGATCTTCTGTGTCGTCAGCCGGCTCACCTGGCAGAAAGGCATGGATCTCCTGGCAAGTGTTGCCGGCGAGATTGTCCACATGGGCGGCAAGCTTGCCATTCTGGGCGCGGGCGATGCGGCGCTGGAGGGCGCGCTGTTTGCCGCGGCAGGCCGTCATCGCGGCCGTGTCGGCGTTTCCGCCGGCTATAACGAGCCGATCTCGCATCTGTTACAGGCCGGTTGTGACGCGATTATCATCCCCTCGCGCTTCGAACCCTGTGGCCTCACGCAGCTTTATGGCTTACGCTACGGCTGCCTGCCGATCGTTGCACGGACGGGTGGGCTCAACGATACGATTATCGACGCCAACCATGCCGCGCTGCAGGCAAAAGTCGCGACCGGCATCCAATTTTCGCCCGTCACCGCCGAAGGGCTGCTGCAGGCCATACGCCGTGCCATGCACCTCTTCCAGGATCGAAAGGTCTGGACGCAGATGCAAAAGCAGGGCATGAAATCCGACGTATCCTGGGGCAGGAGCGCAGAACGCTACGCCGCTCTCTACTCCAGTCTAGTCTCGAGAGGCGCTTAACCCGATGATTAAAACCGTACCCACCACCCCCTACGCGGATCAGAAGCCCGGCACCTCGGGCCTGCGAAAGAAGGTTCCCGTATTCCAGCAGCCGAACTACGCGGAAAACTTCATCCAGTCGATTTTCGATTCGCTCGAAGGCTATCAGGGCAAGTGCCTGGTCATCGGCGGCGACGGCCGCTACTACAATCGCGAAGTCATCCAGAAGGCCATCAAGATGGCCGCCGCGAACGGCTTCGGCAAGGTCATGGTCGGCAAGGGCGGCATCCTCTCGACGCCCGCAGCCTCCAACATCATCCGCAAATACAAGGCTTTCGGCGGCATCATCCTGTCTGCAAGCCACAATCCCGGCGGCCCGACCGAAGACTTCGGCATCAAATACAATATCAGCAATGGCGGCCCCGCGCCGGAGAAGATCACCGACGCCATCTATGAGCGCTCGAAGGTCATCGACAGCTACAAGATATCCGATTTCCCGGACATCAACCTCGATCGCATTGCCCGCGAAGATGTGGGCGGCATGATCGTTTCCGTCATCGATCCCGTCGAAGACTATGCGGCTCTGATGGAGGAGCTGTTCGATTTCGGCGCGATCCGCAATCTGATCAGCCTCGGCTTCCGCCTGAACTTCGACGCGATGAGCGCCGTCACCGGCCCCTACGCCAAGGAAATCTTCGAGATCCGCCTCGGCGCGCCGGACGGATCGGTCCGCAACTTCCTGCCGCTGCCGGATTTCGGCGGTCACCACCCGGATCCGAACCTCGTCTACTGCAAGGAGCTTTACGACGACATGATGAGCGACGATGCGCCCGATTTCGGCGCCGCATCGGACGGCGACGGCGACCGCAACCTCATCATCGGCAAAGGCATCTACGTCACTCCGTCCGACAGCCTGGCGATTCTCGCGGCCAACGCCAATCTCGCTCCAGGCTATTCGCACGGTATTGCCGGCATTGCCCGCTCGATGCCCACCAGCGGCGCCGCCGATCGCGTTGCCGAAAAGCGTGGCGTCGGCATTTATGAGACGCCGACCGGCTGGAAATTCTTCGGCAACCTGCTCGATGCCGGCATGGCGACCATCTGTGGCGAGGAAAGCTCCGGCACCGGCTCCAACCACGTTCGCGAAAAGGATGGCCTCTGGGCCGTGCTGCTCTGGCTGAACATCCTGGCCGTTCGGGGCGAGAGCGTCATCGATATCGTGACGCAGCATTGGGCCACCTATGGCCGCAACTATTATTCCCGCCACGATTATGAAGGCGTCGACACCGATGCTGCCAACGGCCTGATCGCAGCACTGCGCGAAAAGCTGCCGACCCTGCCGGGTACGAAGTTCGGCGATCTCACCGTTTCCGCCGCCGACGACTTCGCCTATCACGACCCGGTCGACAAGTCGGTCAGCCAGCATCAGGGCATCCGAATCCTCTTCGAGGGCGGCTCCCGCGTGGTCTTCCGTCTCTCAGGCACCGGCACGACGGGCGCGACGCTGCGCGTCTACATCGAGCGCTACGAGCCCGATCCGACCCGTCACAATATCGAAACCCAGGAAGCGCTGGCCGATCTCATCGTCGCCGCCCAGGAAATCGCCGATATCAAGGGCCGCACCGGCCGTGACGCGCCGACGGTGATTACCTGACGGCAATTTTTGCAGAGCCCCCTCACTGTGCCCTCTCCCCGAGGGGAGAGGAGATTGTGCCATAAGGACCTTCTCCCCTCGGGGAGAAGGTGGATTTCGGTGATTGAGCAGAGCGAAATCGCCGAAAGGCGGATGAGGGGTGTATCCGGGAACGACGGCAAATTGCATCCCCTTCGTTCCAACGTCCGAAAATGGAAAGCCCGCGAGACATGTCCGAACCGACAACCCGCTGCCTTGGCGCCACCCTCACCGACTCGGGTGTCGAATTTGCTGTCTACTCCAGACACGCCGAGCAGATAGACCTCTGTCTGTTCGACGCCGAGGGCCACAAGGAAATCGCGCGGCTTCCGCTCACCCGCGACGGCGATGAGCATCGCCTTTTCGTCAAGGACGCAAGGGAAGGCGCGCGCTATGGCCTGCGCGCCCATGGCGCCTATGATCCTGATCACGGCCTGTGGTTCGACCCATCCAAGCTGTTGGTCGATCCCTACGCCAGGGAGCTCGATCGGCCGTTTCGTTACGATCCACGACTGGGTGTCTTCGGTGCCGATACGCAGGATCTGATGCCCAAGGCGATCGTCTCGCGCGATGTCGCCGTCAAGCCGGCCAAGCCTTTGTTTCAGCCCGGCGGCCTGATCTATGAAATCGCCGTGAAGTCCTTCACCATGCTGCATCCCGATGTGCCGGCGAAACAACGCGGCACGCTCGGCGCCCTCGCCCACCCGTCCATCATTGCGCATCTCAGGTGCCTTCAGGTCGACGCTGTCGAGCTGATGCCGATCACCGCATGGATCGACGAACGGCACCTACCGCCGCTCGGCCTCACCAATGGCTGGGGCTACAACCCGGTCGCCTTCATGGCGCTCGATCCACGCCTCGCGCCCGGCGGCATGAAGGAGTTGCGCGAGACGGTCGAAGCCCTTCACGCCGAAGGCATCGCCGTCATTCTCGATCTCGTCTTCAATCATACGGGCGAGAGCGATCGCCAGGGGCCGACCTTGTCATTGCGCGGCCTCGACAACCCCACCTATTTCCGCCATTTGCCTGACCAGCCCGGCACGCTGGTCAACGATACCGGCACGGGCAATACCGTCGCCTGCGACCAGCCGGCAACGCGCAAGCTCATCATCGACAGCCTGCGCCATTTCGTTCGGAATGCCGGCATCGACGGCTTCCGTTTCGACCTCGCCACCGTGCTCGGCCGCAACGGCAAAGGCTTCGATCCGGAAAGCATGACGCTGCGCACCATGCTGGCGGACGAGGTGCTGCAGGATCGCGTCATGATCGCCGAGCCTTGGGACATCGGCCCGGGCGGCTACCAGCTGGGAAATTTCCCCACACCTTTTCTCGAATGGAACGACCGCGCCCGTGACGACCTGCGACGCTTCTGGCGCTGTGATGCCGGCATCGGCGATCTCGCGACCGTGCTTGCCGGCTCCTCCTCCATCTTCGGCCGCGACGGGCGCGCACAGACGCGCACGGTCAATTTCCTCGCCGCCCATGACGGCTTCACGCTGATGGACCTTGTTTCCTGCGAGAACAAGCACAATGAGGCCAATGGCGAGAACAACCGCGACGGCCACAACGAGAACTTCTCCTGGAACAACGGTGTCGAAGGCAAGACGGATGATCCGTCGATCCAGCGCAAGCGCCGCGCCGATATCGAAGCCATGCTCTCGACGCTCTTTGCCACGCGCGGCTCGATCATGCTGACCGCAGGCGATGAAGGCGGACGCAGCCAGCAGGGCAACAACAACGCCTATTGCCAGGACAATGCCATCACCTGGATGGACTGGAAGGTGCTGGACGAGGAACTCATCGGCCATACCGCATGGCTTGCCGGCCTGCGCCGCCGCTTCACCGCCTTTGGCGACATGGATTTCTTTCACGGCGATGGCGATGTGCTCTGGTTCTCAGGCGCAGGAACGCCAATGGCGGTGCCCGATTGGGAGGCGCCGAAGGCGGCCGTGCTCGGCATGGCGCTCAAAACACAGGATCACGCCACGAATCGGGCGACGCGGCTCGCCATAGTCTTCAATCGCGCCTCAGACGAACGCGCCGTCACATTGCCTGCTGCCGAGAGCGGCGGCTGGTCTCTGCTGACCGCAACAGGCGAGAATGCGGCAGGCGCCCAAATCACCGTACCCGCACGTTCCGTCGCCTTCCTTCTCGAAAACTGATCGCGGTTGCACTTTCCGTTTCGATTCGCCAGAAAGGAGTCAGCGGCCATTTAGACTGACGAGGATGGAATGCCCGGCGATATCTCGCTTGTAGAGATCATGAAACTTGCGGGAACGGAGATCGGCGTTTCCGACTGGATCATCGTGGACCAGACGATGATCGACACCTTTGCCGATGCGACGCTCGACCACCAGTTCATCCACGTCGATCCCGAACGTGCCAGGGCGGAAACGCCCTATGGCGGCACCATTGCCCACGGCTTCCTGACACTCTCGCTTCTCTCGGCGATGAACTACAGCGCCCTGCCGAAAATCCGCGAACAAACCCTGGGCATCAACTACGGCTTCGAGAAGATCCGTTTCATGTCGCCGGTCAAATGCGGCGCGCAGGTGCGTGGCCGTTTCACGCTCGCCGAAACCCGACTGCGCGGCGCCAATATGCTGATGCTGACCTATGACGTGACGGTCGAGATCGAAAACGAACGCAAGCCGGCACTGACTGCGACATGGACGACCATATCGCAGTTCGATCCGAAGGATCGTCCGGAAGAGGGTTAAAGGCCCGCATCCTCCGCACCCTCGGCCAGAAGACCGAAGGCATAGTCGGAGAAGGAGCGCCAGACTTCGACGCGGAATGTCTCATCATCGAGCCGCAGGATCACGACTTCCGCCTTACCAAGCAGCGTGCGCGAGCAGGCGCCGACGGGGAATGCGCTCAACGAAACATCCTGCGGGCAGCCGGCGGCAAGCGTCGCTTCCGCGCCGGGGCCGGACACGACAATGGCTGTATTGCGATGCGAGACATCGGTCGCCGAATGCAGCACGCCAGCCGATGCAGCCACCCCGACCAGCTCGGCACCGTTTTCGTCGATAACGAGCCATTCGTCCGGGCCGAGCCATAGAGCATGACGCCCATTGCCGCTGACTGAAGTCTTCGGCCGGGTCGGCAGCTGCAGGCCAAGCGCCTGCGAAAGAGCGCCGACGGAATCGGCAGGCGCGCGCAGCGAAATGCGGCTTGCGGGAGCGGCTGGCGTCAACCGAACGGTGGAGGAGCCGCCGTGGCGGCCGGCGAGCGGCAGTTTGCGGGTAGCGAGATCAGCCATTGATCCGGCCTCCTTCCTTGTCAAAGAACACCAGATCCGTCACCTCGACTGATATGGTCTTGTCGGGCATCGGCACATAGAGCGTCTTGCCCATGCGCTCGCGCCCGCCCGCCACCAGCGCGAAGGCGATGGAGCGGCCGAGATTCTCGGACCAGTAGGAAGAAGTGACATGGCCGAGCATGGTCATCGGTTTCGGCTCATTCGGATCTGCAACGATCTGTGCGCCCTCCTCCAGCACCACCTTCGGATCGCGGGTGACGAGACCGACGAGCTGCTTGCGCCCTTCCTTGACGAGATCCGGCCGCTTCAGGCCGCGAATGCCGACGAAATCGGTCTTCTTCTTGGAAACAGCCCAGGCAAGGCCGGCATCGTCAGGCGTCACCGTACCATCGGTATCCTGGCCGACGATGATGTAGCCCTTTTCGGCGCGCAGCACGTGCATGGTCTCGGTGCCGTAGGCGCAGGCGCCCAGCGGTTCGGCGCGAGCCCAGACGGCTTCCCATACGGATTGGCCGTAATCGGCCGGTACATTGATTTCATAGCCGGTTTCACCGGTGAAGGAGACACGGAACAGCCGCGCCGGTACGCCGCAGACCTTGCACTCGGCCACGCTCATATGCGGGAAGGCCTCGTTGGACAGATCCTGGCCCTCGACGAGCGGCTCGATGATCTCGCGCGCCTTCGGCCCCTGCACCGCGATGACGGCCCACTGCTCTGTGGTGGACGTCAGCCACACTTTCAGATGCGGGAACTCGGTCTGCAGATAGTCTTCCATGTGATGCAGCACGCGCGGCGCACCGCCGGTCGTGGTGGTCACGTGGAAGCGATCCTCGGCCAGACGCCCGACGACGCCATCGTCGTAGACGAAGCCATCCTCGCGGGTCATGATGCCGTAGCGGCAGCGGCCGGGCTTCAGCGTGTCCCAGGCATTGGTGTAGATCAGGTTCAGGAATTCCGCCGCATCCGGCCCGACCACTTCGATCTTACCGAGCGTCGAGGCATCGAACACACCGGCCACTTCGCGCGCCGTGCGGCACTCGCGATTGACGGCCTGGTGCATGGTCTCGCCGGCGCGCGGATAGAACCAGGCGCGCTTCCAGTTGCCGACATCTTCGAAGATGGCGCCATGCGCCTCTTCCCAGGCATGCATCGGCGTCTTGCGGGCGGGATCGAAGAGGGCCCCACGCGAATGGCTGATCAGCGTGCCGTAGGTGACGGGCGTATAGGGCGCGCGGAAGGTGGTGAGACCGACCTGCGGAATATCCTTGCCGAGCATTTCGGCGGCGATCGCCAGCCCGTGCATGTTGGAAAGCTTGCCCTGGTCGGAGGCCATGCCGTTGGTGGTGAAGCGCTTGATGTGCTCGATGGAATGCATGCCTTCGCGCACGGCAAGGCGGATATCCTTGGCGCAGACGTCGTGCTGGAAATCGACGAAAGCCTTTGCATTCGTGTCCGGCCCGGCGCCTTCGGCCGCGCCGATCATGCCGCCGGTCCATTCGAAGGCCTGCTCGGCGTGGAGCTGGATCTTTTCACCGCCATTGGTGCTGCCCGTGGCGCGCGCCATCAGCTCGCCGGCGGCCAGCGATTCCTCGATAGCCGCCTGCAGGCCATCCGTGCCGTTGCAGGCGCCGACAGAAAGGCAATCCTGAACATAGGTGCCTGGCAGGAAACGCTGCTTCTCGGTATCGAATTTCAGCTTGCCGCGCGACTGCGAGAAGAGATGAACGGAAGGCGTCCAGCCAGCCGAAACCAGCACGGCGTCGATGGCGATCTTGCGGGTAGCGGAGCTGCCGTTGCGCGCGACCGTCATCGAGGAAACGCGCAGCTTGCCGGCCGTGTCGATGACGGCATAGTCGGTCATCACCTCGATGCCCAGCCGCTTTGCCTCGGCCAGAACTGCCTCGCCGGGCCGCGCGCGGCTGTCAACGATCGCGACGACGGAAACGCCTGCGCGCTTGAGATCGAAGGCGGCTTCATAGGCCGAATCATGCGCCGTATAGACGCCGATCTTCGCGCCGACGGCGACGCCATAGTGGTTGAGATAGGCACGCGCGGCAGACGCCAGCATGATGCCCGGCCGGTCGTTGTTTGGGAATACCATGTGGCGTTCGATGGCGCCGGTCGCCAGGATGGCGCGCTTGGCGCGCACTTGCCACAGGCGTTCGCGCGGCAGGTCGCGGCCTGGCCTTGCAAGATGGTCGGTCACCCGTTCGGCAAGACCGAAGAAATTATGGTTGTAGTAGCCGAAGGCGGTCGTCCGTGTCAGGACCTGGACATTCGGCATCGCCTTGAGCTTGGCGACGGTAGCCTGCGCCCAGTCATAGCCCTCGACGCCGTCGATCTTGATGCCGGTATCGAAGCGGAGCGCGCCGCCGACATCAGGCTGCTCGTCACAGAGGATGACTTTGGCGCCGGTTTCGGCGGCGGCGAGTGCTGCGGAAAGGCCGGCAATACCGGCACCGACGACAAGCACATCGCAATGCGCATAGCGGCTGGCATAATGATCCGGATCTTCTTCCGTCGGCGCGACGCCGAGGCCGGCTGCACGGCGGATGAAGGGTTCGTAGAGATGCTTCCAGGCCGCCTTCGGCCACATGAAGGTCTTGTAGTAGAAGCCGGCGGCAAAGAAGGGTGACATCAGATTGTTGACGCCGCCGACATCGAAAGCGAGCGAGGGCCAGCGGTTCTGCGACTGTGCCTTCATGCCGTCGAAGACTTCCTGCACGCTGGCGCGTACGTTCGGCTGACGCCGCGCCGCATCGCGCGAGATATCGAGCAGCGCGTTCGGCTCTTCGGCTCCGGCCGAAAGAATGCCGCGCGGACGGTGATATTTGAAGGACCGGCCGACAAGATGGACGCCGTTGGCAAGCAGCGCCGAGGCGACGGTGTCGCCTTCGAGCGCGGTATAGCTCTTGCCGTCAAAAGTGAAGCGAGCGGTTCTGGCCGGCGTCAGACGTCCCTTGCCCGCGATACGATTGGCGCCGCTCATTCAACAAATCCCTCTGCTTGTGCCGTCTGTTCTTGTTCGTTCTTATGCTGCGCAACCGGCTCGGACGCGCCTGGCAGCAGCGTCGCGGCATCCGGCTTCGGCTCGCCGGCCTTATACGTGCGATAGAAATGATCGCTTACCGTGTCACGCGCGGCATTGAAGAAGCGGCCGCAGCCATGGATATGCCGCCAGCGCTCGAAGATCAGGCCCTTCGGATTGTCGCGCAGGAAGAAATATTCCTCGAACTCCTCATCCGAGATTCCGGCAATATTGGCCGGCCGCACGATATGCGCATCGCCGGCGTTGCGGAATTCGAGTTCCGAACGCTCTTCCTCGCAATAGGGGCAGTAAATCAGCAGCATCGTTTTCTACCTGTGTTAAAGCTCGGAGCCCGTAAGGCTTGTGCCGGGAGGCTGGGCGCAAAGCCGCCGTCCCATGATGACGAAAGGTGTTATGCGCTTCAGCAGCGCTTCCAGCGATCCATAGGGTTTCAGCACGTCGGTCATCCCCAGATTGACCAGGCTCATGCCAAGCAGATCCGTATCGAGCGCGAAAGCGCGCTTTGCCTCGGGTTTCTGCTCCGGCACGAAGTAAACGGCCGGCTTGTTCAGCACCCTGGCGCAGGCAAGCACGCCGCTTTCGGCCACGAAGGGCCATTCGGCCTCATCCTTCGCCTTGTGAATCACCTGCATGCGAAAATCCCCGGCCCCCGGAATAAGATTGCTGACTTCGGCCGCGATCGTTCCGGCCGGCAAGGAAAGCCCCGCCGCAAGAACGATCCCGACCGCCGCCGGCATCAGTGCGCTACGGCGGCGGCGGCCGCCTCATCGATCAGGCGGCCGGTGCGGAAGCGATCCAGCGTCAGGCCGGCATTGAACTTATGCGGCTCGTCGCGGGCAATCAGATGGGCAAAGAGATTGGCCGAACCCGGCGTCGCCTTGAAGCCGCCCGTGCCCCAGCCGCAATTGACGTAGAGACCGGGCACCGGCGTCTTCGACTGGATCGCCGAACGGTCGGGCGTATTGTCGACGATGCCGCCCCAGGAGCGCATCATCTTCACGCGGCGGAACATCGGGAACAGCTCGCAGATCGCATCCAGCGTATGGGTGATGATCTGCAAACCGCCGGTCTGGCTATAGGAGTTGTACTGGTCCGTGCCGGCGCCGATGACGAGTTCGCCCTTGTCGGACTGCGAGATATAGGCATGCACCGTGTTCGACATGACGACGCAGGGGAAGATCGGCTTCAGCGGCTCGGAGACCAGCGCCTGCAGCGGGCTCGATTGCAGCGGCACCCGCACCCCGGCCATCTGCATGACGACCGTGGTGTGGCCGGCGGCCGAAACGCCGACCTTCTTGGCGCCGATAAAGCCCTTGCTCGTTTCGACGCCCGTCACGCGGCCATCCGGCCCACGGCGAATGCCGGTGACTTCGCAATTCTGGATGATGTGCACGCCGCGATCGGAAGCGGCGCGGGCAAAGCCCCAGGCAACGGCATCGTGACGCGCCGTGCCGCCACGGCGCTGCAGGGCGGCGCCGTTGATCGGATAGCGCGCCGTCTTCGAAATATCGAGTGGCGGACAGTAAGCCTTGGCCTGTTCCGGCGTCAGCCATTCATTGTCGATGCCATAGAGACGGTTGGCGTGGATATGGCGCTTGAAGGACTGCTGGTCGTGCACATTGTGCGACAGCATCATCACGCCGCGCGGCGAATACATGACATTATAATTGAGATCCTGAGACAGCCCCTCCCAGAGCTTCATCGAATGCTCGTAGATGTGCATGCTCTCTTCATAGAGATAGTTCGAGCGGATGATGGTCGTGTTGCGGCCGGTATTGCCGCCGCCGAGCCAGCCCTTCTCGATGACCGCGACATTGGTGATGCCGTGCTCCTTGGCGAGATAGTAGGCGGCACCAAGGCCATGACCGCCGGCGCCGACGATGATGACGTCATACTCCTTGCGCGGCTCCGGCGAGGTCCACTGAGCCTCCCAACCCTTGTGAGCCCGCATCGCTTCCCGTGCCACGGCAAAAACCGAGTATTTACGCATTCGCCCTCAACTCCTTCAGGCAAGACGCCCTTCTTGTGGGTCATACAAATCGCAAATCGAAAACCGACACAACGGCTCTTTTGCGACGCATTAGGGACCGTCTTTCGACACGGTTAAAATTGCCGCGTTCCCGGCTGCCGCGCTTAAGACCTCTTAGCAACTTTATTTGCGCTGCAGATGGCAGACCTTCACCCGCCCGCCACGACCGTCCTTACGCCAGGCGCATCCCTCCCTCTGCGGCTTCCCATTGTAAAGATAGATCCTCGCACGGTGCTTACTGTCGAAGGTCTGATTGGAAAAGTCGTGGCCGCCGACGCGGACATTCTTGCCGAGCCGCACCTCGCCGGCCGCGGCAGGCGCAAGCGCCGCAGCGAGAACGACGAGGACAAGCGCTGGCGCTGCAAGCAATCTTCCAACGGCAACAAAGCGACGCGATTTCATAAGGCGATTCTCTCTGACATCCGGCGATGGCCTAAATGGAGCGTGATCCGAGATACTCACACAAGCATGTCAATGTCGCAAAGACCGGGGGATCGCCGATCGCTTATTCAACAGCTTCCGCGAAGTGCCACAGGCATTTCTGGCTGAATTCGGTACTCGACAAACCGCTTTTTCCTCTGCAAACTCACGATCTGGCTAGACTTTGACAAACCGATCTGCTATCTCGCCTACCAATCGCAAGGCTGCGGCTGCGCGAACGTTATATTTTTGCCTCCTGGCGCTGCAGTCGCCGCTGGCATCAACCAAACCAAAGGAACGTGATTCTCGTGCAGGTACTTGTCCGCGATAACAATGTCGACCAGGCTCTCCGCGCTCTCAAGAAGAAGATGCAGCGCGAAGGTATTTTCCGCGAAATGAAGATGCGCGACTACTATGAAAAGCCGTCGCAGAAGCGTGCTCGCGAGAAGGCTGAAGCTGTTCGTCGCGTTCGCAAGCTTGCTCGCAAGCGCGCTCAGCGCGAAGGCCTGGTTGCCAAGTAATCGCCGTTTTTCGACGTTTTCAGATGCATGTGTGGCGGGGGCGAGTCGTTCGCCGCCGCCTTTTTGATTTATTCTCTGGGCAAATCGGATTAAATCAGAACAGCCTGATATGACGCATGGGGAAAGCGACCCGATAATGGCAATGACGACTTCCGTAAAGTTCCGCACTTCGAACCTCTCCTTACCCGTTTCGAAGCGCGCCGCGGTGCTGCCTGCTTTGGCGATACTTGCCGCAATCAGCCTTTCCGGCTGCCAAACCGCCTCCACCGATAACGTGATTCAGATCGACAAGGCGCAAGGCTCCTCGGAAAATATCGCGTCGCTGACGTCGGTCATCAATGCCAACCCGCAGGATCCTGAGGGCTATAACGTTCGGGGCACGGCCTATGGCCGCGGCGGCGATTTCAACCGCGCCCTCGGCGACTTCAATCAGGCGATCCAGCTCAATCCGAAGTTCTATCAGGCCTACGCCAACCGCGCGCTCATCTATCGCAACATGGGCAAGCTGCCGGAAGCCATCGCGGACTATAACGCAGCGCTGCAGATCAATTCGAACTACGACGTCGCCTATATCGGCCGTGGTAACCTCTACCGCCAGGCCGGCCGCGATAACGACGCCTTCAATGACTATTCGAAGGCAATCAGCCTCGGCACCACCGACGGTCGCGCCTATAACGGCCGCGGCGTGATCTTTCAGAAGCGCAATCAGCAGGACAAGGCGATCGACGATTTCTCGAAGGCGATCTCATTGTCTCCGAACTCGCCGGAGCCATACAACAGTCGCGGCATCTCCTATCTCGCGCAGAACGACGACGACAACGCCTTCGCCGATTTCAACCACGCCATCGAGCTCAACAACAAGGTTGCCGAATCCTGGGCAAACCAGGCCTTCGTCTATGAGCGCCGGGGCGACAAGGCGAAAGCGCGCCGCTCCTATCAGCACGCGGTCAATCTCGATCCGAACTACCAGCCGGCCAGGGACGGCCTGGCGCGTGTCGGCGCCGGCGCCTGATACGAAGGTTGCATCGCGATAGGACATCCAAGCCGCCGGCGATCCTTTGCCCGGCGGCTTTTCTTTGCCTCGGCGAACGCCTAGTCTCGGTCCATTCCCATCCGAACGAGACAGAGACATGCCCTCCCCCCAGAAGATCATCGTTATCGGCGCCGGCATCATCGGCGCGTCCATCGCCTGGCATCTGAGCCGCAAGGGTGCGTCCGTCACGGTGATCGCGGAGCGGGCCGGCGGCGTGGCGACACCGAATTCCTTCGCCTGGATCAATGCGAGCTGGGGCAATCCGGAATTCTACTTCCATTTCCGCCACCGCTCGATGCGCGAATGGTCGAGGCTTGCCGCCGAGCTTCCCGGCCTGCCGCTATCCTGGTGCGGCGGCCTGTGCTGGGATCTCCCGGAGGCGGAGCTGGACGCCTATGCAGCCCGGCATCACGGTTGGGGCTACGGCATACAGCCGGTCGATCGAGCTACCAGCGCGATGATCGAACCCAATCTCGCCAATCCGCCGGACTATGCGCTGCATGTCGCCGAAGAGGGCGCCGTCGAACCCGTTGCCGCGGCAGAGCAGCTCTTGCAAGATGCCACACGCCGCGGCGCGATCTTTTTGTCCGGCGTCGAAGTCGAACGTCTGCTGATGCAAGGCGGGCGAATCACCGGTATTGAGACGAGCGAAGGCGAGATGCGCGCCGACCATGTCGTTCTTGCCGCCGGTGCGGGCACCGCACCGCTTGCGGCATCTGTCGATATCCAAGTGCCGCTGGAAACGCCGCCAGGGCTTATCGTTCATTCCCAGCCCGCACAAAAGCTGCTGAATGGCCTGGTGATGGCGCCGGAACTGCATTTGCGCCAGACGGCTGAAGGGCGGATCATTGCCGGCGGCGACTTCGGCGGCACCGATCCCGGCGATGATCCACAGGCGGCCGCCCGCGAGCTCTTCGCCAAGGCCAAGGCAACCTTGAAGGGCGGAGAGGCGCTGCAGCTCGATTTCCACACCGTCGGTCATCGCCCGACCCCAAAGGATGGCCTACCCATTCTGGGAGGCGTCGATGACGCGCCCGGCCTCTATGTCGCTGTGCTGCATTCGGGTGTCACGCTGGCGCCGCTGGTCGGCCTGCTTGCGGCCGAGGCAATCGTCGACGGCAAGAACGACGATCAGCTTGCCTCTTTCCGCCTCTCGCGCTTTGCCTGACCCTCGTAAAAGGCAGGGGCACCGCAACTCAGGGGATGCATTGCCGCAGTCGTAAATACCCGAGATCGTTTATGATTTCGAAGCAATGACTTTTCATATGTTGCAAGGCAATTTACCGAGCCCTAACATGGACGCTTCGAGAGCATGTAGCTCGGGACAGGGCATGGGGGCGCTGGGCATGATGACCAAAACCATTCTTTTCGCGTTTGCCGGCGCTTTGGACCGTCGTGGAGGCACGATCGGTTGATCGCCTCATGAGGAAATCGCATTTCCCGAAAGCGTCGATTGGAGCCTATCTGATCGCCATAGCCTTGGCGATTGCCTTGCCTATTCTGGCCTTCGTCGCTCTCCTTCTCGTCCAGCTGGAAAACAATGAACGCGATGCGCTGAAAGGCGATACGGTTCAGGACGCTCAGGCTTTGGCGCGAGTCATCGACCGCCAGCTGCAGGACATGGCGACGACGTTGCGGCTGCTGTCCTCTTCGCCTGAACTCGAGCGCAACGATATCGCCACTTTCTTTGCCCGCACGGAAACGGTCCTGCGCACAGATTCCCTCTTCGTCCTGCTCATGGAAAAGGATGGCCAGCTGAGGTTGAATACGCGCTGGCCACTCGGCAAGCCGCTCGGCAAGACCGGCAATATAGCCGCGCTGCAATCGGCACTGAAATCCGGACGAATCGAGGCGTCCGATGTCTTCATCGGCACGAACGCCCGCCGCTGGGTCTACAACGTCACCCTGCCTCTCGAGCACTCCCCGGCCGGAGCTGCCCTCGCGGTAACCCAGGATGCGGACGAACTCGCCAAGCTCGTGACCACGGAAGCCCTGCCACCCGGCTGGTCTGCCGCCGTTCTGGACAAATCCGGACATGTCGTTGCCGCCGGTGGCCCG
This sequence comes from Martinezella tropici, assembly GCF_003287875.1. Lineage (GTDB taxonomy): Bacteria > Pseudomonadota > Alphaproteobacteria > Rhizobiales > Rhizobiaceae > Rhizobium > Rhizobium tropici_C. The sequence continues at coordinate 115,308 of NZ_QMKK01000044.1, read as the reverse complement.
ACGACCCTCGCCCCGGGCGACGCATTCAATAAGAACATCCTGCCGAAGCTGATCGCATCCAGCGGTGTTTATCAGGATGAGAAGGTCCTGCCGAACGCAGTGCTCGGCTATGCGCAAATTTCCGGCTGGTCCTGGAAGGCGGTCGTCTGGGGACCGATCGCATCGGCGCAGGCGTCGCTGATGAGCACCTGGCGCTTTCTGATCTACGGCGGCGTCACGCTGCTGTTGATCGCCTTGATTGCTGTCTATGCCCTGGCGCGGCAGGTGCGCATCACCATTCAGAGCATTGCCGACATGGCCGACCGCATGGGCCGTGGCGAGATCGTATCGCCGATCGACACCAGTGTCATCGAGGCGAACCAGGTGGCCATAGCGCTTTCCAACGCATCCTTCGATCGCAGCGTCACGGAAGACCGGCTGCATTTCGTCATGCACGAACTCGTCCACCGTACCAAGAATCTGCTGGCGCTCGCTCAGGCGATGACAAGGCAGCTCGCACGGCAGACGGACAGCGTCGACAGCTTCCAGCGCGCCGTCGCCGACCGGCTGGAAGGATTGGCGCGTTCGATCGAGGTCCTGACCAGCGAACAATGGTCCGGCGTTTCGCTGCGCCGCGTGATCGACATTCATCTTGCGACCTTCCTGCAGGGGCCGCAGCAGCTCGATGTTCTCGGCAACGATTTCCTGCTGAAGCCCGAGGCCGTGCAGAATCTCGGCCTCGTCCTGCATGAGCTCGCGACCAATTCAGTGAAATACGGGGCGCTTTCGGCTCCCGAAGGCAAGATCACCATCGAATGGACGACGGAGGCCGGCGAAAACGGGCCGATGATCCGCTTCGTGTGGACGGAAAGGGATGGCCCTCCGGTCAAGCCGCCAAAGGACACCGGCTTCGGCACCACGGTGACGAAAACGCACGCCGCTGCATCCTTCAGCGGCAGCGTCGAGATCGATTTTCGCCCAACCGGCCTCGTCTGGAGATTGACCGCCCTGCGCAGCACGATGGAACGCGAGCGGAGCTGAAGCACCTCCCGCGATCATCAGTCTTTCCCGTATGCCGTTTTCCAAAGCCTACTCGTTCATCGCCTTGACGATCTCCTCCGTGACCTTCTTGGCGTCGCCCAAGAGCATCATCGTGCCGTCCTTGTAGAACAGCGTGTTGTCGATGCCTGCATAGCCGGAGCCGAGCGAACGCTTGACGAAGAGGCAGGTCTTGGCCTTGTCGACATCGAGGATCGGCATGCCGTAGATCGACGAGGTCTTGTCGTCGCGCGCTGCCGGATTGGTGACGTCGTTCGCGCCGATGACATAGGCGACATCGGCCTGGGCAAATTCCGAATTGATGTCCTCGAGTTCGAAGACCTCGTCATAGGGCACATTGGCTTCCGCCAGCAGCACGTTCATATGACCGGGCATGCGGCCGGCGACGGGATGGATGGCATATTTCACCTCGACGCCATGGGCCTTCAGCCTGTCCGCCATCTCACGCAGCGCGTGCTGGGCCTGCGCCACAGCCATGCCGTAACCCGGAACGATGATGACCTTGGAGGCGTTCGCCATCAGATAGGCGGCATCTTCCGCCGAACCAAGCTTGACGGTCTTGTCGGAATTATCGGCACCGCCCGATGCCGTTTCGCCACCGAAACCGCCGAGAATGACGGAGATGAAGGAGCGGTTCATGCCCTTGCACATGATGTAGGACAGGATCGCACCCGAAGATCCGACAAGCGCGCCGGTGATGATAAGCGCCAGATTGCCGAGCGTGAAGCCGATACCGGCGGCTGCCCAGCCGGAATAGGAATTCAGCATCGACACGACGACGGGCATGTCGGCGCCGCCGATCGGCACGATCAGCAGCACGCCGAGCGCCAGCGACAACAGCACAACGGCCCAGAAAGCGAAATGGCTCTCGCTTGCCGCAAGGCTGATAATGAAGAACACGATCAGCACAAGCAGGGCAGCATTGATGACATGCCGGTTCGGCAGCAGGATCGGCTTGCCGGACATGCGCCCGTCAAGCTTCAGGAAGGCGATGATCGAGCCGGTGAAAGTCAGCGCGCCGATCGCGACACCGATCGCCATTTCGATGCGCGCTTCCGTGTGGATGCGGCCGATCTCGCCGATACCGAAGGAAGATGGCGTATAGAGCGCCGAAGCGGCCACGAGGACGGCTGCCAGACCGACCAGCGAATGGAAACCTGCAACGAGCTGCGGCATCGACGTCATCGGAATGACGCGGGCGATATAGGCGCCCGCCCCGCCGCCGATGGCAAGGCCGAGAATGATCAGCACCAGGCCGCCGAAGGACGGCGTCGCCAGCACCAGCGTGGTTGCGATGGCAATGCCCATGCCGATCATGCCGTAGAGATTGCCGCGCCGGCTGGTGGCCGGATGGGAGAGCCCGCGCAGCGCCAGGATGAACAGGACACCGGAAACGAGATAGAGGAAAGCGGCGATATTGCTCAGCATGCCGCCCTCACTTGTCCTTCTTCTTGTACATCGCCAGCATGCGCTGGGTGACAAGGAAGCCGCCGACGATATTGACCGAGACAAGCACCAGCGCCACGAAGCCGAAGCCGGTGGCGATACCGCTCACCGAGATGCCGACGGCCAACAAGGCACCGACCACGATGACCGAGGAAATGGCATTCGTCACCGCCATCAACGGCGTGTGCAGAGCCGGCGTCACCGACCAGACGACGTAATAGCCGACGAAGATTGCCAGCACGAAGATCGCAAGCTGGAAAACGAAGGGATCGACCGCTCCGCCCGTTGCAGCGCTGGCGACCTCTGGCGCTTGTGCGGCGGCTGCGGTGACGGCGGCAACGGCGTCGTTCAGCTGCTGCAGTGCCTGATCCATTGCTTGGCTGGCCATCTCAGAGATCTCCCTTGTTGACCGTCGGCTGGTCGGGATCGACGAAATTCGGGTTCACAACCTCGCCGCCGTCAGTCAGCATCGTCGCCTTGATCAGTTCGTCGAGGCGGTTGAGGCCGAGGCTCTTGCTATCCTTGTCGACCATCGTTTCCAGGAAGGTGACGAGATTCTTGGCATAGAGGGCCGAGGCGCTGGCCGCGATCCGGCCCGCCATATTGGGATAGCCGATCACGCGAACGCCTTCGACTTCGGCGACCTTGCCGTATTCGGCGCCCTCGATATTGCCGCCGCGCTCGACCGCGAGGTCCACGGCAACCGCGCCCTGGCGCATCGCCTTCAGCATGTCGCGGCCGACGAGCCGCGGTGCAGGACGGCCGGGGATCAGCGCCGTCGTGATGATGATATCCTGCTTGGCGATGTGATCGGCGACGAGCACCGCCTGCTTGGCCTGATATTCCCTGGACATTTCCTTGGCATAGCCGCCGGCGGTCTCCGCCGCCTTGAACTCTTCGTCCTCGACGGCGATAAATTTCGCACCGAGCGAGGCCACCTGCTCCTTGGCCGCCGGCCGTACGTCCGTCGCCGATACCAGCGCACCCAGGCGCCGGGCCGTGGCGATCGCCTGCAGGCCGGCAACGCCGGCACCCATGACGAATACCTTTGCCGCCGGCACCGTTCCCGCCGCTGTCATCATCATCGGCAGTGCCCGGTCATAGACGGCAGCAGCCTCGATCACGGCCTGATATCCAGCGAGATTGGCCTGCGACGACAGCACATCCATCGACTGCGCGCGGGTGATACGCGGCATCAGCTCCATGGCAAAGCTGGTCAGGCCCGCGCGCGCCATCTCGGCAAGAGCGGCCTCGTTGCCATAGGGATCCATGATGGCGATAACGATCGCGCCGTTCTTGTAGCCGGCGATTTCCTTGGTCGTCGGGCGTCTGACCTTGAGGATGACATCCGCCGCCTTCGCATCCTTGACGGAGCCGATTCGTGCGCCGGCGGCTTCGTATTCCGCGTCCGGAATGCGCGATGATACCCCCGCACCGGCTTCGATCACGACATCGAAGCCGAACCCCCTCATCTTCTTCACCGTCTCGACGGAAGCCGCAACGCGCGTCTCTTCCGTCACGCTTTCCTTGGCCACGAAAACCAGATTGCTCAACAGCACCACCCCACATCGAACCGCAGCCCTGCTCGATGCAGCAGGGCAACACCTGCGAAATCAGGTCATAATTTTCAGCAAAGCCGCGGGCCGGACGGCCCTGCGTCGGTCAACGCGACAATAGGAAACCAAGGAACGAAAGAACGAGGAAAATGATAAAGCCGCCAAGCAAGCCGGCATGACCGAAAAAACCGGCCGCCATAGCAATCAGCAAAGCAGCGACGATCACCGATCCCAGCCTGGCCACGAACAGGAACCCTTTATAGGTTTTCTCATGTTCCTTGTAGTCCATGGCGGCGCCAGTTTCGACCGGTCCGGTATGATGTTCGGCCATTCAGAAGTCTCCCCTCAATTCACTCCCCGACCGGCCATGCAGGCCGGCGGCTGGAGCTAATCCTCAAAGGCTGAGGCATGGCAGATGCCGCAGCCGAATTTCCTCTATCGAGGGGTTACACAAAGCGAGGAAAAATGCAATGCACGAGAAGGTCGCACGGGCGCGCAGTCTGGAGCAAGATACCGAAAAGTCGATTTCGGACGACATCATGCTCCAGCTGCTTGATTCCGGCGCGGAATCGCATCCGGGCCATTCGACCCAAAATCACCCCATGCTAGCCGAATTGCCCGCGAATTTCGCGGCGACCGCCATTTGCCAGCCGTGCCGTCGGCAGAATGGTCAACGGAGGCGAACCGTTATCCTCGTTGCGGGAAAACATCATGCGTCTTTCATAGGGCTCCGAGTCAAAGAACGGATACCGTTGCATCAGCTTGCCCCGAATTTCCTTCGAGCGCGACGCCAGCAGCGTCAACTCGAAGCCATAGGTCTTGGTCATCCGCGGCGGCACGATCGTATCGGCATAGAAGACGCGCTTGTAGAAGGCCGCATGTGCCGGGCGGATGTGCTGCATCACGCGATCCGTGTTGAAATAGACGGCGCCGACGATCGCGGGCCGAAGCGTCAGATAGGGCAGCCCCGGCAGCTCCAGCTCGAAATCGGGATCGACGGCAAAGCGTGCGGGGTCGATCAACGTCATGCCGGCATCGAGGAAGGCGTGAATTTCCTCGGGGAAGATACCGGTCGATTGACATACGCGATGATCCGGCGTGACATGGTGTATCCGCACCGTGCTCACCAGCTCCTCGTCATAATAGACCCCGAAAATATAGGCGTGATCGTCGAAGTCGATGTCGTCGATCAAGTTCTTGGCCGCCACAGGCAAGACGTCGCGCGCCTTGTAGGCCTTGTAGCGTAGCCGCGCGACACCCTCCATGTCTTCGCTGCTTTCGATCCGGCGATATTCTACGTGATCGAGCACCTCCATCAGCTTGCCGGCAAAGCTGTCTTTCCAAGCACTCACATGAGTCATAATGAATGTTCCATGATGGTTAACGGAACATAATTGGTAAAAACTCGTGGTTTGATCAATATTTGATTTAATTTTTATTAACTATTAATTCCATTAAGGTTAATTTTTTTAACGAATACCGGTATAGGCTCGGCCGCGCGCTGCAACCAAGTTATCGTTGTTATGACATGATAAATAAGCGGATCTGCCCAGCTATCTGATCCGCACAAAACAAGCGCGGATCTTCGACTTACAATTTACACAAGCAGCCTGCGGCAGGATGATCGATTGGCCCGGATCATTATGGTGGCGTGATACGATCGCCGGTTCCCGGATTATTTTAGCGTCTGCGCAATAATACGCGTCCGCTCCTTGTATCAGGCGACATGATCCTCACGCGCACCCGGCAGCCGACGATTGAGGCCGGCCACCATCACAGCCACCTGTTCCCGGGTCACGGGTGCGGAAAACACATAACCCTGGATGATATCGGCCAGGTTCTTCTCAACGATGAGTGCCAGCTGTTCGAGCGTCTCGACGCCTTCGATGACGATATGGAGGCTGAGCGCACGGGAAAGATCGACGATGCCGCACAATAACTTGAAGCGGCGGCTGTCCGTCGTGATGTCGCGAACGAAGGACCGGTCGATCTTGACGACGTCCACCGGCAGGGAATCCAGGTAGCTGAGGCTGGAAAAGCCTGTTCCGAAATCATCGATCGCGATCGTGATGCCTTTGGCGCGCAGATCGGCAAGAATGGAGCGAACGGTTGCCACCTCGTCCATCAGGCAGCTTTCCGTGACCTCGAGATGCAACCGCGACGGCTCCAATCCCGACGCCTCGAGTGCCTCCATAACGACGGTGACGATATCGTCGTTGCGCAGATCCTGCGCTGACAGGTTGACCGAGACCGCAAGCGGCGCCGGCCAGGAAACGCAGTCCCGGCAGGCCTGGTTGATCATGAAGCGGGTGATGCCGGCAACGATGCCCATTTCCTCGGCGATCTGCACGAAGATATTGGGCGGGATCGAACCCTTTTCCGGATGAATCCAGCGCGCCAGCGCCTCGCAGCAAACGATGCGGGAGCCGTCCGGCGTAAACATCGGCTGATAGACGGCATGCAGCCTGCCCGCCTCGACAGCTTCGCGCAGGTCTTCCTTCAGTTTCTGGCGCTCGACATAGCGCGCATCCATCTCCTCTTCGAAGGCGCTGCATCCGCCTTTCAAGCGCGACTTGGCGTCGAACAGCGCCAGATCGACCTTGACCTGCCATTCCTCCGAGCGGAACTCCCTGCTCGGCATGGTCACATATCCGCCGCTGAAGGAAATGCGGAAGCTGTTGCCGTCGACATCGTAGATGCCTGTCATTGCCGCGTGCAGCGCGCGAATATGGCCATCGATCTCCGGCGCATTGTCCTCGTTCGGGAAGAACAGGACGAATTGATCGCCCACCAGCCGTGCCGAAAGCGCCGCAGTGCCCGCGAGCTCCTTCAGGCGCTCGGCTATGGCAACAAGAAGCCGATCACCGGCCAGATGCCCCTTTGTATCGTTGACATGCTTGAAGTCGTCGACATCGAGAACCAGGATTCCGATCCGGCCGTCCCGCATGCGCGCTGCAAGCTTTTCCTTGACCAGCTCGATGAAATATTCGCGGTTCGGCAGGCCCGTCAGAGGGTCATAGCGGACCATATGCAGGATCTTGCGCTCAGCCCGGATGCGCACGGTGACGTCTTCGAAGATCAGGATGACGATGCCGTCGGCGCGACGGCTGGCCGAGAATTCCAGAAATTGATCCTCGTTGAACTGGATAAGCGTGCGGGAAAGCGTACCGCTGACCAGCTGCCCCATTTGCCGGTGGATGAGTCCGGGCAAGGAGCCGTCGATGAAGGCGTTGCGCGCGCCGTAACGGAGAACGACGTCGAACTCGCAGTCCTTGAGCTGCTCCGGATGCGCGAAATTCAGGAGTTCGCAAGCCTTGCGGTTGACGACGAGGATGCGGTTCTGGGCATCCAGCATGAAGAGCCCGTGCGTCATATTGTTGAGCGCGGTATCGAACCGGTCGGCGATCAGGGATATCTCGCGCGAGGCGATGACGTTCTTGTAGAGAAATTCGCGCACGCCGTTCGCCATCGCCCGCGTCGTCAACCCGAAGGGGACGAGCATGATGGAGACGATCGCCTTGTAGAGCTGCTGCGACATCAGGCAGGCGATGATGATCGGCAGACAGCAGGCGAGCGTCTGCAGGTCGATCGCCTTCTGGGATCCGTAGTTGCGGCCGACGATCGACACCATCGACGCCATCGTTACGGCGATGCAGATGAATTCCGCCAGCGGATCCTGCACGATCAGGATGGCATAGCCGCTGCCGATGCCGAGGATGGATGCGGTTGCGGCGGCACCGATCACATAACGCGTTTCCCATTTGGCGATATCGGCCCGCGTGAAACTATGCTTGTCCGCCGCATCGAATTGCCGGAACGAATACATTCTCAAGGCAAATACGGCACCGAAAGCCAGGCAAAGCGTGAGATAGATATTTGCGCGCGTGCTCAGGAAAACGATGACATAGGTGAGGATATGAACGAACACGCCCGTAAACAGCGTTTTACGGTTTCCGAAAAGCGAACTGACGAACGACAGATAAACATCCGTCGGCACGGTGTCCGGGCTTGGAGGCTTCATTCAGACTTCCCCTGATGCGGCGGACACCCTAGTGAAAACGTTTTAAAATTTGATTGCTCAATAACACCCAACTGGACAGATTTATCAATCGTATCGGTAACTTACATCGAAGTTAGGCTGCGGTCCGCATCGTATTAGTGCAATGATTCCCGGCTCACCCTACCTCGAAAATAATATTTAAGTCGCTAATAAATAAAACAAGATATTACTAAAGACTTACAGAATACGATCACAACTTGCCCGCTCGCTGCTGGATCATCATAAAAGTATCGAAAGTATACTCCGAAAGCTGCATCCAAAGATACGCATCTTTTTTATAGGAAACCTGATCCTCGTAGATGCGCTTGAAATAAGCGTTGGATTTGGAAAGATCCGCATAGAGCGCGCCGGCGGCCTGGAAGCACGCCTCCATGATCTCCTGGCTGAACGGACGCAGCGTCACGCCCTGCTGCACGATATCTTTCAGCGCCTGGGGGTTCTTCACATCGTATTTCGCCAGCATGTTGGTATTGGCGAAGGCACAGGCATCCGTGAGGATTGCCTGGTAATTTTTCGGCAAGGCATTCCATTTCTCCAGATTGAAGAAAGCGTGCACCACGGCACCGCCTTCCCACCATCCGGGATAGTAGTAGTATTTGGCGATCTGCTGCAGCCCGAGCTTCAGGTCGTCGTAAGGGCCAACCCATTCGGCCGCATCGACGATGCCTTTGCTCAGCGCGTCGTAGACCCCGTTGACCGCGATATCCTGTTGCGGCACCACGCCGATCTTTTCGATCACCTTGCCGGCCAATCCGGCAATGCGCATCTTCAGACCCTTGAGGTCGTCGAGCGTATTGATTTCCTTACGAAACCAGCCGCCCATCTGCGCACCGGTATTTCCCGCAGGCAGGCCCAATATGCCCTGCGTTGCGTAAAACTCGTTCATCAGCTTGTTGCCGTTGCCCTGATAGAACCAGGCATTGGTCAGCCGGGCGTTGAGGCCGAAGGGCAGCGCCGTGCCGATGGCATAGGTCGGATCTTTTTGCCAGAAATAATAGGAGCAGGTATGCGCGGCATCGACCGCGCCGGCGCTCACCGCATCGGCCGCTTGTGCACCAGGAACGATCTCACCAGCCTCATAGGTCTGAATGACGAAATTGCCGTTGGTCGCGTCGGAAACATGCGCGGCAATATCCTCCGCGCCGCCATAGATCGTGTCCAGGCTCTTGGGGAAAGAGGAAGTCATCCTCCAGGTGACCTTCGGATATTCCTGGGCCAAAGCCGGGCTCGCAAGCGTGGAGGCTGCAGCGCCTGCGCCAACGGCTCCTGCCCGCCTGATGAAGGAACGGCGATCCATCGAATTCTCCCATACGGACGGCATTGCTGGGAAACGGCGCGTTCCCCATCATGGCGCAAGCGATGGAACTAACCACGCCGCACCCAGTCTTTCAAGTTAGCTCTCTTGCACCGCATTATGGCGATTCCTGTACATCCGCATGACGAAGGGAAACAAAGCCTTATGGAAACCGCCGCACGTTGCCGCCTGCGCCGTCTTCGCGTAGATTCGTGACGTGGATAATATGCCTTTGGATTGACATCATGATCATCCAGAGGTCCCACCATACAACCGTTTCGCCGTTTCCGGAGCCCTGAATGCCCAGACCGATCATCGCCATCCCCGCCGACATTCGCGAATTCGACGGCACGCGCTGGCACGCGGTGCAGCTGCAATATGTTCATGCCGCCGTGAAGGCTGCGGGATTGATGGCGCTGATCGTGCCCGCGCTCGAAGAGGGCAATGATGCGGATGCCATTCTCGACCGGGTGGATGGGCTGCTCGTTTCCGGTTCGGCTACCAATGTGCACCCGTCCCTCTACGGAATGGAAGCGCTTGAAAGCGACGGTCCTTTCGATCCGGCGCGCGACGCGACTTCGCTGCCGCTCATCCGCCGCGCCATCGATCGCGCCATTCCGATGCTCGCCATCTGCCGCGGCATTCAGGAGCTGAACGTCGCGCTTGGCGGTACGCTGGCAAGCGAAATCCAGGATCAGCCGGGCATCTGGGATCACCGTAAGCCGCCGAATGTCGATCGCGACACGATGTATGCGATCCGCCAGAGCGTCTTCGTCAAGGAAGGCTCCTGCATCGCCCGCGTCGTCGGGCCGGGTGAAGTGCGCGTCAACTCGCTGCATCGTCAGGCGATCGCCGATACGGCGCCGAGACTGCAGGTGGAAGCGCTGGCCGAGGATGGCACGATCGAGGCCGTTTCCGTCATCGGCGCCAAGGCCTTTGCCGTCGGCGTACAGTGGCACCCGGAATATTGGGCCGAAACGGATTCGCCGTCGCTGAAGCTCTTCACCGCCTTCGGCGATGCAGTGCGCGATTATGCGGCTGGCAAGGAGCGGCCTGCGGTCGCTCCGCATCAGCAAAAAGCCGTATGATCAGCCTCGTGGCTTGACGGGGGTTTCCGGCACCGGCGTCACAGGCTCACCCTTGGCGAACCATTCGATGATATTGTCGGAGACCAGATCGGCCATGGCATCGCGCGTCGGCACCGAGGCGGATGCCACATGCGGCAGCAGCGAAACGTTCGGCAGCGAGAGATATCCGGCCGGGACATTCGGTTCGTCATAGAAGACATCGAGGCCGGCAGCGCCCAGCGTGCCGTTGCCGAGGGCTGTTATCAGCGCGTCGTCATCGACGGACCAGCCGCGGCCGATATTGATGAACACCCCCCGCGGCCCGAGCGCCGACAGGATTTCGGCATTGATGACCTTGTGCGTCTCCGGCGTCTTCGGCACGATGGAGATCAGCGTATTCACCGACTGCGCCATCTCCTTCAGCGTCGGATAGTAGTCATAGGGCAGCGAATCACGCGGCGTGCGGGTGTGATAGCCGATCTTCACCTTGAACGGCTCCAGCCTTCTCGCGATCTCCAGACCGATGCGACCGAGCCCGTAAATGCCGACGCGGCGCCCTCTCATGGAAAAAGGCGAGAGCGGAAACGCCCCTTCCTTTGCCCAATGCCCTTCGCGCAGCCAGCTTTCCGCCTTGGGAAATTGTCGCAGCGTGTTCAGGAGCAGGGCGATCGCGGTATCGGCGACCTCGTCGTTCAGGACATCAGGCGTATTGGTCACGACGATCCCCTTCGAGGCGGCGTGCTTGACATCGATCCCATCATAGCCGACGCCGAAATTGGCGATGACCTCGACATTCGGAAAAGCATCGATCCAGGCCGCATCGAACCCGCCTGCGACAGCCACACCGCGGATGCGGGACGCGGTCTCCGCATCGGTCTTCGGACCGCAATCGCGTTCGACCGAAACGATATCGAACCGTTTCCCGAGCCTTTCGAGGACGCGCGGGTGTATCTTCCCCGGAACGAGGATGGCGATGCGGCTGTCGGACATGGATCTTTCCTCTTGAGAGACTGTTCGGCGCCGAACCGCTGCTAACGAGCTTTGTAGGGCGCCGTGGATTGGCGGATGCGCATTTCCGGCTTAATAAGATGGATACCATCCGGCTCATGGCTTCCTGCCAGCCTATCCAAAAGCGCCCGCGCTGCAAGTCTTCCGACCTCGGCCTGACCGTTCCAGACGGTCGTCAGCGCCGGCGTCGCAATCGCCGCTTCTTCCAGATCGTCATAGCCGGTAACCGAAATATCCCGTCCCGGCACAAGGCCGGCGCGCGAAATGCCGTTCATGAGTCCGATGGCGACCAGATCGTTCCAGCAGACGGCGGCCGTCGGCTTCTGCGGCAGCGACAGGAAATGCACGGCAGCCTCGAAACCACCCTGTTTGGAGCGCGCGCCGGGAATACGCAGATTGGGATCGACCTCGATGGCAGCCTTGCGCAGAGCATTGACATAGCCCTGGTAACGGTCGCGTCCCGTCGAGGTCTGGTCGGTACCGCCGATCATCGCGATAGAGCGGTGGCCAAGGCTGATCAGATGGTTGGTCGCAAGCGAAATGCCATAGCTGTCATCGCCGCGAAAGGTCGGCAGATCCAGCGCTTCGATCTGTCGTGCCACCAGAATGGCCGGCATGCCGTTTTCTTCCGCCAGCTCGAAATCTTCCGGCGGCGTTCCGATCGCCGGCGACATGATGACGCCGTCGCCACCGAGCTGCAACAGCGTCTCGATGAAGGTCCGCTGCTTCTCGACCGAATCATAATGATTGGAAAGAATGAAGGTATGGCGGCTGCGGTCGAGCTCGCTTTCGATCGCCTTCAGGATTTCCCCGTAAAAGGGATTCATGATGTCGTGGACGACGACGCCGATAATGCCGGACCGCGATGTCCTGAGACTTGCCGCACGGCGATTGTAGATATAGCCCAGCGCGCGGGCCTGATCCTTGATCTTCTCGCGGGTATTGACCGCGACCAATGGGCTATCGCGTAAGGCCAGGGATACAGTTGCCGTTGAAATACCGAGCGTTTCCGCAATCGTAGAAAGCTTTATCTTTTGCGCCACGCACTCCCTCCCCCGTGAAACGCAGCCGTCAACATATTCCGTCGTTTTACGATTCCGGAATTTAAAATCTTTAATTAAAAGCTTTAATCACATCGTGCAACACGAATTCGCGAGGATTCTCAGAATTCCTCGTCGTCTTCTTCGTCGTCGCCGGCCTGAAGGTTGCTCTCGATCGTCTTGAGCAGACGCACGAGCGAGCGGATTTCCTTTTCGGAGAATCCGCGGGTAGCCAGTTCATCGCAGGTCGCGGCGGAACTTTCGATCTCGCTGACGCTATTGCGGCCCGTCTCGGTGAGATAGACCTTCGTCAGCCGCGCATCCTCGGCATCCGGCCGCCGTTCGACGAAGCCTTGCGCCTCCATGCGGCCGATCGTCCTCGTCATGGTCGGAGCCTTGACGCCGAGCTTCTGGGCCAGCGTACCAGCGGGCAGCCCGTCATTTGCCGCCAGCGCCAGAATGACCCCATCCTGCCCGGCATAAAGACCACTCGCTGTCAGGCTGCGTGTCATCACCGTGCGCATGGCCCGCGCTGCCTGTGTCAATGCCGGCGACAGATCGGCAAGCGTGTAGTCCCGGTGATCCTTCTTTTTACCTGACTTACTTTTCTTCCCGACCTTGTTCTTCTTGCCCATCGTGATTCCATTGACCTTTTCGCCGCTAAGTCATCACGCTATGACATTGCGCAGGTTACTGACATAAACAAGAGGCACATCCTCAGATGGCGTATCCTTTGCCATGTTTCGATGACAATGATGAAACACTGACGCCGCAGGAGCGATCAAAATGGATCGCCGTGCTGCCACTTGGCGCCTATGAGCAACACGGACCGCATCTGCCGTTCGAAACCGATACGCTCATTGCCGAGGGAATCGTTTCACGTCTCAAGGTTGCTTTGCCGGCCAAACTGCCGGTTACCTTCCTTTCCGTCGAGGCCGTCGGCTACTCGATCGAGCATATGGATGTCGCCGGCACGAAGACGCTGACCTTCGACGAGGCTATCGGGCGCTGGCTTGGTATCGCCGAGCGGTTGAGCGGGCTCGGCATCCGCAAATTCGTCATGCTGAATGCCCATGGCGGCAACTCGCCGCTGATGACCATCGTCGCGACGGAGGCGCGTGTGCGCTTCGGCATGCTGGCGGTCGCCACCAGCTGGACCCGCTTCGGCGTACCGGACGGGCTGATCGCGCCGAATGACAAAGCCATCGACATTCACGGCGGTGATATCGAGACATCGGTCATGCTGGCGCTGCATCCGGAGAAAGTGGACATGTCGAAGGCGGTGAACTTCCCGTCGCGACAATCGGAGTTCATCAAGGGCTTCAAGCATCTGCGCGCCTATGGACCTCACGCCTTCGGCTGGAAGATGTCTGATCTCAGCACGCAAGGCGTTGCCGGCAATGCAGGCGTCGCAACGGCGGCCAAGGGCGAGCGGCTGATCGCGCATGCGGTGCAAGGTCTCGTCGAGCTGTTCGAGGATGTCGACGCGTTCGACATGACGACGCTGACTTGATCGGCATCATGAATCGACGCCTGCTCCATTCCTGCGCAATGCAATGTGATCTTATAACATACAAAAGCCTTTGAACTGACGTCTTCAACTCCTTATATGGAACCCGACCAATATCTGCTCTCCGGGGCAACCTTCCATATTTCGAGGCTCCCATGACCGAAACAGCCACGCAAAAGCCCATTCCCGTTACCGTTCTCACCGGCTATCTCGGCGCCGGCAAGACGACGCTGCTGAACCGCATCCTGTCTGAAAATCACGGCAAGAAATACGCCGTCATCGTCAACGAATTCGGCGAGATCGGCATCGACAACGACCTCATCGTCGAGTCGGACGAAGAAATCTACGAAATGAACAATGGCTGCGTCTGCTGCACCGTTCGCGGCGATCTCATCCGCGTCGTCGAAGGCCTGATGCGCCGTCCCGGCCGCTTTGACGGCATCATCGTCGAAACGACGGGCCTTGCCGATCCGGTTCCGGTCGCCCAGACCTTCTTCATGGATGACGATGTCCGCGCCAAGACCGAACTCGACGCCGTCGTCGCGCTCGTCGACGCCAAGCACCTGCCGCTGCGCCTGAAGGACAGCCGCGAAGCCGAAGACCAGATCGCCTTCGCCGACGTCGTCGTCATCAACAAGTCCGATCTCGTAACGCCGGAAGAGCTTGCCCAGATCGAGGACATCGTCCACGCGATCAACCCGGCTGCCCGCGTCTACAAGACGACCCGATCCGGCGTCGAGCTCGCTCGCGTGCTGAACCAGGGCGCCTTCAACCTGGAACGCGCGCTCGAGAACGACCCGCATTTCCTCGAGCACGGCCATGAGGATCATGTCTGCGGCCCGGATTGCGATCATGATCATGATCACCACCACCATCATGATCACGACCACGATCATCACCACCATGATCACGACCATCATCACCACCATGCTCCTTCCCCGATCCATGACGTCACCGTGCAGTCGGTTTCACTGCGCGGCGGCGAGATGAATGCCGAGCGCTTCTTCCCCTGGATCCAGAAGGTCACGCAGACGCAAGGCCCCAACATCCTGCGCCTCAAGGGCATCATCGCCTTCAAGGACGATCCGGAACGCTATGTCGTTCAGGGTGTGCACATGATCATCGAAGGCGACCACCAGCGTCCCTGGAAGGACGGCGAAAAGCATGAGAGCCGTCTCGTCTTCATCGGCCGCGAGCTTGACCGCGAAAAACTGGAAGCCAGCTTCAAGGCGTGCGAGGCGTCTGCCTGATGCCGACTGTTGCTCCGCTTGATATCGACGGCCACGTTCTGGCCGTCGAATTTTTAGGTGATACCCCCTTTTTCGCCAGCGCCGCCGGCGCGATCCACCGCCTCGAAGGCGGCGAGAAGGTTACCGAAGCCCATCAGGGGATGCTGACCTGCATCCGCGATCCCCATAGCGAGAGCCTGATCTCCGGCGGCGAGGATGGCAAGGTTCTGCGGATCGCAGCCGACGGCAGCATGGCGGTGCTCGCCGAAGCGCCGCGCAAGTGGATCAGCCAGCTTGCAGCCGGCCCGCAGGGCGCTGTCGCCTATTCCTATGGCAAGAGCACCTTCGTACAGCTCTCCGACGGGACGACGAAAGAGTTTCCGGAAGAACGTACCGTCGAAGGCATCGCTTTCGCTCCGAAGGGCCTGCGCATTGCGGTTGCCCGCTACAACGGCGTATCGCTGCATTGGGTCGGCATGAGCGCCCAGCCGGTCAATCTGGAATGGAAGGGCGCCCATACCAGCGTCACCTTCTCGCCGGATGGCCAGTTCATCGTCACGACCATGCAGGAAAATGCGCTGCACGGCTGGAAGATGGATGCGAAGCCGGGTGCCGAAGCCAGGCACATGCGCATGACCGGCTATCCCGCCAAGGTGAAGTCGCTCTCCTGGTCCAACAAGGGGAAGTGGCTGGCCTCCTCCGGCGCACCGGCGGCGATCGTCTGGCCCTTCCAGGGCAAGGATGGTCCGATGGGCAAGGCGCCGTTGGAGCTCGGCACCCGCGCCAACATCATGGCGACTTCGGTGAAGTTCCACCCCGTCGAGGATATCCTCGCCATCGGCTTTATCGATGGCATGATCCTTGCGGTGCGCATCGGCGACGCCAAGGAAGCGCTCTTGCGCCGGCCCGGCAAGGGTGCCATTACGTCGATGAGCTGGAGCAAATCCGGCAAGCTGCTCGCCTTCGCCTCCGAAGCCGGCGACTGCGGCGTCGTGGATATCTCCGGTTAAAACAATTCCGGAAAAGGTGCGCGGCAGTTTTCCGTCGGGAATGGCGTGAAAACAATGAGATGCAGAGAGACAGGATCATGCCACAGTCAGGAACGGCAATCGCCGGAAATGCGCCTGCCCCAGCCGAAAACGTCTGGGATGTGATCCGTTGCGAAGCCGCCGAACTGGCGGCCCGCGAACCGACGCTTGCGCCGCTGCTGCAGGCGCAATTGCTTGCCGGAAACTCCGAGGCCGAAAGCCTTGCCAACGTATTGGCCGCTAGGCTTTGCGTCGTCAGGATCGAGCACGGCGACATGCTTTCTCTGCTATCCGACGTACTGAGGCGATATCCCGCCATCCTGCAAGCAACGGAAGCGGATCTTGTCGCGGTGCGAACCCGCGACCCCGCCTGCACCACCTACCTGCATGCTCTTCTGAACTTGAAGGGTTTTCATGCCCTGCAGACGCACCGCATCGCCCATGCGCTCTGGATGGAAGGCCGCAAGGAAATTGCGAGCTGGCTCTCCAATCTCGTCTCGCTCGTTTTTGGCCCGGATATTCATCCGGCCGCGAAGATCGGCACCTCGATCATGCTCGACCACGGCTCCGGCATCGTCATCGGCGAAACTGCCGTGATAGAGGATGAGGTTTCCATCCTGCAGAACGTCACGCTCGGCGGCACCGGCAAGGAGAGCGGCGACCGTCATCCGAAGATCCGTCACGGCGTGATGATCGGCGCCGGCGCCAAGATCCTCGGCAATATCGAAGTCGGCGCCTTCAGCAAGGTTGCCGCGGGCAGCGTCGTGGTCAAACCCGTGCCGCCGCACTGCACCGTCGCAGGCGTGCCTGCCGTGGTCGTGCGCATCCATCGCGCCGACGAGATCCCGGCTGAGACGATGGATCAGAATATCTGATTTCAGCTGGGACTGTGGCCACCTCCTGGTTCAAGGCATCGTCGTTTTCGCTGCGCTTAACGGCGCTGCACCTCACCATGAGGTGAAGCAAGTTCCGTGGCGAGGCGCGCAAATCGGCCCTCATGCTGAGGAGGCCCAAAGGGCCAACCCGAAGCACGAGGGCGGGTGAGGAAACACCCGCTGGCAGTCCGTGACATAAGGTAGCACCGTAAACGCTCCAGACAGGCGACTCGTACCGTTCCGCATCCAGCACAGCAGAATCAAGTGCTTGCCGAAGATGCGATATCAACGGCTGAATCGCCTGCCCGTCACCCTTCATGGAACTGTCATGCTCCATTGATAGCTCGAAAGGGTTCTCTATGCCCGGCGTGGCGCAAATGCGCCGGAGCAATGCCCCCACTCGAAGAGGATATGACGATGATCAGTCTTTCACGTGGCGCCGCGCTTATCGCCGGCAGCGCGCTTACCCTTGTTTTGCTCTGTTCCGCCGCCGGTGCCACTGACCTAAGCCCGGCACCGAATACCGCGACGCCCATCAAGCATCTTGTCGTGATCTTCCAGGAAAACGTCTCCTTCGACCATTATTTCGCGACCTATCCCAAGGCAGCGAATGTCGATGGCGAACCGGCGTTCAAGGCCGCCGACAACACGCCGACCGATATCAACACGCTCGCCAATGCCGGTCTTCTCGACAACAATCCGAACAAGACCAACACGGCAAACGGCGCCGATGCGGCGGCGCCCTTCCGGCTCGATCGTACGCAGGCGGCGACCCAGTCACAGAACCATGGCTATACCGCCGAACAGGCCGCCTACAACAACTTCGCTATGGACCTTTTCCCAACCAATACCGGCCGTGGCACCAAGGGTGCCGCCGGTGCCTTCGGCACCAAAGGGCAGGTCATGGGCTATTATGACGGCAACACCGTCACGGCCTTTTGGCATTATGCCCAGCATTACGCGCTGAACGACAATTCCTTCTCCACCAATTTCGGCCCCTCGACCCCCGGCGCGCTGAACCTGATTTCCGGCCAGACCAACGGCGCCATCCTGCCGCCCGGCTATACGCTGGAAAGTGACGGCACCTATTCCAAGGGCCGCATCGTGCCTGACGGCAATGGCGGCTGGACCGCGATCAGCGATTTCGACCCGACCGGCGACGTCTGCTCGGTCGGCCAGACGGCGCTGATGTATGGAAAGAACATCGGCGACATGCTGAACGAGCACAAGATCACCTGGGGCTTCTTCGAGGGCGGCTTCGACCTGTCGCTAACCAACCCGGACGGCACAACCGGCTGCAAGCGCGCGACCACGTCGACCGTCACCAAGGTCAACTACACCGACTACATTCCACATCACCAGCCGTTCCAATATTATGCCTCGACCGCCAACCCGACGCATGCACGCCCCTCTTCGGTGGCGGCGATCGGGACGACCGATGCGGCAAACCACCAGTACGACATGACCGACTTCTATGCGACGCTGAAGAACGGCAACATGCCGACGGTCAGCTTCCTGAAGGCACCTGCCTATCAGGACGGCCATGCCGGCTATTCCGATCCGCTCGATGAACAGGAGTTCGTAACTGAGGTAGTCAACACCGTGCAGAATTCGCCGGATTGGAAGGACACCGCCATCATTATCCTCTACGACGATTCCGATGGGTGGTATGATCATGCCCATGCGGTCGTCAATCCGTCGAAAATCCCGGTCAAAGGCTATGACGTGCTGAGTGGCGACAGCTGCTCCACCGGCACCGCCCTCCCCGGCGTCAATGGCCAGCCGGCGCAGGGACGCTGCGGCTACGGCACGCGCCAGCCGCTGCTTGTGATTTCACCCTACGCCAAGGTCAACTTCGTCGATCACACGCTGACGGACCAGACCTCCGTCATGCGCTTCATCGAGGACAACTGGATGGCCGGCGCCCGCCTCGGCGGCGGCTCCTTCGATGTGCTGTCGGGCTCGCTGAACACCATGTTCGACTGGTCCAAGGGTGACGCGCCGAAGCTGATCCTCGATCCAAAGACCGGCAACCAGGCATCGTAAATCCACAAGGGAGACGGAAATGCCCCTGACCTACCGCCGTCTCCTGCCGCTCCTCGCACTCGCGGGCCTGTCGCTTGCGGGTGCGGCTGTCGGCATGGCAAGCGAACCGGCCGCCAGTGCTTCGGCAACCGATGGCTATGATGACCAGGCGCCACTGAGCGCGGTGGCGCAGCTCGGCAAGAAGCTGTTCTTCGATCCGTCGCTGTCCGGCGGCGGCCAGATGTCTTGCGCCACCTGCCATGACCCGGCCAACCACTATGCGCCGGCCAATGGCCTCGCCGTCCAGCTCGGTGGCCCGCATCTCGATCAGCCGGGCATCCGCGCGGTGCCCAGCCTCGCCTACAAGATGTCGATGCCTTCCTTCTCGATCGGAGAAGAGAGCGCTGCCGACGAAGCGGCGGAAGCCTCGCCGATGACCGAAGCATCGGGCGTGGCTCTCGCCAATGCCCCCGCCGCCGTCACTGGCCCGCTGACGGCAGAGGCCGTCGTCAAGGCCGATGCGGCAGCCGCAGCAAACCTCGTGCCGCAGGGCGGCATGTTCTGGGACGGGCGCGTTGATTCGCTGGAGGAACAGGCCCTGCAGCCGATGATCTCACCCTTCGAAATGGCGAATGCCGATGCCGCCATCGTCTATGCCAAGCTCAAGAAGGGTTACGGCAAGGAGATTTCGGCGCTCTTCGGCGACAATATCCTCAGCGATCAGGACATGACGATCTCCGAGATCGGCTTCGCGCTCGCCCGCTATCAGATCGAGGAAAACTCCTTTCATCCCTATACCAGCAAGTACGACTACTATCTGCGCGGCAAGGCAGTACTGACGGATGCGGAAGCGCGGGGATTGAAGCTGTTCGACGATGCGAACAAGGGCAACTGCGCCTCCTGCCATCTCGACAAGATGACCGGCGACGGGCAGATGCCTAACTTCACTGATTTCGAGTTCGAGGCGCTCGGCGCACCGCGCAATCCGGCCATTCCGGCCAATGCCGATGCGCATTACTACGACACCAGTATTTGCGGCCCATTGCGCAACGACGCCTATTCCGCCCAACAGCAGAATTGCGGGCTGTTCAAGACGCCGACGCTGCGCAATGTCGCTACCCGCCACGTTTTCTTCCACAATGGCGTCTACCGCACGCTTGAGGATGTGACCCGCTTCTACGTCAAGCGCGATACCAATCCGGAGGAGATCTACCCGAAGGATGCGAGCGGCAAGGTGCTGAAATATGATGACCTGCCGGCGCAGTATCAGGCCAATATCGATGTGATCGACGCGCCGATGAACCGCAAGCCCGGCGATGCCCCTGCCCTGAACAATGCCGAAATCGCAGATGTCGTCGCCTTCCTTAAAACGCTGACGGATGGCTACGACCCGGCAAAGGACAACGTGAAGGCCGCCAAATAAAAGGCCTCCGCCCAGATGAGCGAAGGCCCTTTGATATTTCAGGATTGTCCGGGCGCTTTACGCAGCCTTTGCTATCGGCGGCTGGGCAAGCTTGCGGCCGCTGGCGACGACCATGCCGGCGGCGCTGTCGAGCCAGCCTTCTTTGAGTTCGAGAGCCAGGAAACGCTCGCGCTGAAACGGACCGGGCATGACGAGATGGCGCGTCTTTGCCGCAAAGAAGCCGAAACGCTCGTAGTAAGGCGCATCGCCGACGAGCAGGATCGCGCCGTGGCCGCGCTTCTTGGCCTCCAGGATGGCAGCGCGCATCAGCGCCGAACCGATGCCCTTGCCTTCATAGGCGGGATCGATCGCCAGCGGACCGAGCAGCAACCCATCGACCGGACGCGTTTCGCGATCGACGCCGGCTTCGACGTTCCAGAGGCGAACGGTGCCGATGACATGGCCGGCGCGATCGCGCGCGACCAGTGCAAGGCCCTCGGCCGGAACGCGGCCTTGGCGCAGCTTTTCCGACGACTTCTTGCGGCGGTCGGGACCCATGGCGCGATCCAGCAGGTTTTCGCGCGCAACGACATCACCTGCATTTTCCAGGTCGAGAGTGAATGTGGACGGCGCAAAGAATGCGCGGACAGAATCAAGAACAGCGGCCATCTTGGCCTCCCGTGCCCAATACCGTTATCAGCGGTGGTGACGAACTATTGTGAGGGTGCCGCCCCGGCTGGCTACGGGGGCGGCTTTGTCGAACTTCAGATCCCTGCCGGACCTCAGATGATGTAAGCCTTCAACGGGTCGAAGCCGTTGAACGCCACAGCCGAGTAGGTCGTGGTGTAGGCGCCGGTGCCTTCAATCAGGACCTCGTCGCCGATGGTGAGCGACACCGGCAGCGGATAGAGGTTCTTCTCATAGAGCACGTCGGCCGAATCGCAGGTCGGGCCGGCGATGACGCAGGGTTCCATCTCGTCGCCGTCGCGCGTCGTGCGGATCGGGTAACGGATCGCCTCGTCCATGGTTTCGGCGAGACCGCCGAACTTGCCGATGTCGAGGAAGACCCAGCGAGCGGCATCGTTGTCCGACTTCTTGGAGATCAGAACGACTTCAGCCTTGATCACGCCGGCATTGCCGACCATGCCGCGGCCCGGTTCGATGATCGTGTGCGGGATCTGGTTGCCGAAATGGGCGCGCAGAGACGCAAAGATCGCCTTGCCATAGGCTTCGGCCGAGGGAACGTCGCGCAGGTATTTGGTCGGGAAACCACCGCCCATGTTGACCATCTGCAGGTGGATGCCCTGCTTGGCGAGCGAGACGAAAACGCGCTTGGCATCGGCAAGAGCATCGTCCCAGGCATCGACCTTGGTCATCTGCGAGCCGACGTGGAAAGACACGCCGTAGGATTCCAGGCCGAGCTGATGCGCGTAGACGAGAACGTCGACGGCCATCTGCGGGACGCAACCGAACTTGCGCGACAGCGGCCATTCCGCACCTTCGCCATCGGTCAGGACGCGGCAGAACACGCGGGCGCCGGGGGCCGCACGCGAAATCTTTTCGACTTCCTCGTGGCTGTCGACGGCAAAGAGGTTGATACCGAGTGCATGCGCACGGGCGATATCGCGCTCCTTCTTGATGGTGTTGCCGTAGGAGATACGCTCAGCGGTCGCGCCGGCATCGAGCGCCATTTCGATTTCGGCGACGGACGCGCAATCGAAGTTGGAGCCGAGGCTGGCGAGCAGGCGCAGCACTTCCGGAGCCGGATTGGCCTTGACGGCATAATAGATGGCGCTGTCCGGCATGGCATGACGGAAGGCGTGAAAATTGTCGCGGACGACATCGAGATCGACCACCAGGCAAGGACCGTCCGGACGTCGGGCAGCGAGGAAATCGCGAATACGTTGCGTGGTCATGTCAATTCCCTTTCAATTCCAAAGGCTCCGGGGAAGACCCAGAGGACAAAGGGCGACGCTCATTCGCTCAGGAACCAGCCGGTGGAGACCCCGGTACCGTGCAAATGCGCGAAGCGCGGATGATGAACGAGTGCCGCAAGCGGCGCTAATTCGCTTTGTCTGCCATGGATTGGAGGGAAGATCCCAACCGCACTTCCGGCAATGAAGGTGTGCCTCTTCAGTAACCCCGGCTGATGGAAAGCCGGGAGAGAACAAAAAGGCCCGCACCGTCGTTGCTTCAGATGTCCTCGCATTTTCCGGTTGGCCGAAATAGCGACTGGAGGGGTTAATTCCAGGTACCTTACCGATTTTCTCACCACATCGAGGATCGGCGGACACCCACGGGCACGTGCGACTTTGGGCTGACCCCGAAATAGGAATATTCGCCGACATAATCAAGAAAATTTTTCTTCCATGCCCGAAAAAAATAATTGAACAAATCGAAGCATTTTGTTCAACATCCGGAAACAGTTAGCGGGAGGCTTCACCATGGACACTTTGACCCGGATTCGCGCCTTCATCGACGTAGTCGAAGCCGAAGGATTTTCGGCCGCCGCGCGCAAGACCGGCCGCTCCAAGGCGCTCTTGTCGAAATATGTCCGCGAACTGGAGGACGAACTCGGCGCGCTGCTCTTGAACCGCACCACGCGTCAATTCTCCATGACGGAAGCCGGCCATACCTATTATCGGACCGCCTCCGATATCCTGAAGGAGATCGACAACCTTGCCGACCTCGTGCGCGAGAACAACCAGCAGCTTAAAGGCCGGCTGCGCGTCTCCGTGCCGCGCACCTTCGTCGACGCCGATGTCGGGCAATCGCTGATCGACTTTGCCAAGGAAAATCCCGATCTCGCGCTGGAAATCTCTGCCGACGACCGTTTTGTCGATCTGATCGAGGAGGGCTTCGATGTCGCCGTGCGCATCACCAAGCTCGAGGATTCCGGCATGATCGCCCGCAAGATCTCGGACTTCCGCATCCATCTCTGCGCAACCCCGGCGTTCCTCGAGCGCTATCCGACGCTGGAGCATCCGAGCGATCTTGCCCGCGTGCCTTTCATCATCGATACCAACACCCGCTCACAAGGCAATATCCGCTTCGTCGATGCCGACAGCACCACTTTCAACGTCGCCATCAACGGCACGCTCGAAGTCAACAGCCCGCATGCGACGTTGCGCGCAGCTCTTGCCGATCTCGGCATCGCCATCGTCCCGGATTTCATCGGCCGCCAGGCGATCGAAAGCGGGCAATTGCTGACATTGTTCAACGACTATCTTCCGACCGATCGCGGCATCTATGCCGTCTATCCGCACCGGCGCTATCTGCCGGCCAAGGTGCGCATCTTTGTGGACTATCTGCACAACTGGTTCCGCAAGAACGGCTGAACGCCCGAGCTTGGCCGCCCGGTCCCAATTCCGTCTCATTTCCTGACCAGAAAACGAAGTGAATCAATGCTCGCGAAACCTATCGGACGCATGAGAAAATCCACGACCGCCTACGCTGTTGCCCTGACCGGCGGCCTGCTGCTCGTGCCCGCCGCAGCATCGGCGCATCCGCATATTTTCGTGGAAGCCCGCCTGGAAGTGCTGGCCGGCGCGGATGGCAATGTGCAGGAACTGCGCAACGTCTGGCGGTTCGATGAAGTATTCTCTTCCTCGGTGCTGATGGATTTCGACAAGAACACCAATCTGAAGCTCGACCCGGACGAGCTGAAGGAGGTTGGCAAGACGGTGCGCGAGTCGCTTGCCGACTACGACTATTACACGAACCTGACGCTGAACGGTAAAGTGATCAAGGTGAACAAGCCTGACGTCATCAATGTCGATTATCGCGATGGCCAGCTCCTGATGTTCTTCGCCGTCAAGCCTTCCGAGCCGATGCCGCTTGCCAAGGGCAACAAGCTGAGCTTCGGCATCTACGATCCGACGCTCTACACCTCAGTCGATTTCCCGAGCGACAATGAACTGGTGACGGAGGGCGATGCCTTCAAAAGCTGTACGCAGAAGGTCGTTCGCCCCAATCCGGACGAGGTTATCGCCGAAAACAGATCAACATTGACGGATGCCTTCTTCAACGATCCGACGGGAACGACCATGTCGAAACTCTTCGCAACGCGGATAGACGTCGAATGCTGACTTCGAGACTGAGGAAGCTCGCTCCGGCCGCGGTACTCGCCCTTTTGGCGGCCGCCGGTCTGGCGCATGCCGCAGGCTCTCCGCTCGGCATCGGCACGGCGGAGCCGAGCTTCCAGCCGATTGGCGGCCCGCTTGCCCCGATCTTCCTCTATGTGAACTACGAACAGCAAGCCTTCTATCGCGCGCTTACCAGATCCATCGAGGCCATGCGCCAGGATCCCTGGCAACTCTGGACGCTGATCGGCCTTTCCTTCGCCTATGGTATCTTCCATGCCGCCGGTCCGGGCCACGGCAAGGCTGTCATCTCCTCCTACATGGTCGCCAACGAGATCGAGCTGAAGCGCGGCATCGGCATCTCGTTCGTTTCCGCGCTCATTCAGGGCCTCGTTGCCGTCCTTGTCGTCGGCGCCGCCTATTTCGTCCTGCGTGGTTCCGGCATCACCATGACGATGGCGACCAACGCGATGGAGATCACCAGCTTCGTCATGGTCATCCTGTTCGGCAGCTGGCTCTTGTTCCGCAAGCTGCGGGCAATGATGCAGAGCCGGGCGCAGCGTCAGGAAATGCAGCTCGCGACATCGGCGGGGCCAGTCAGTGTTTCGCTGTTCGAGGGGGCCGCGACGGGCACGGATTCGACGAGAGGTTTTGCGCGCAGCGGCGCCGTCATGTCCACTGCCAGCGGCTATCAATGCTACGATCCCGCCCATGCGGCCGGAGATGGTGCTTATTGCGAGACCTGCGGCCACGCCCATCTTCCCGATCCGAAGATGCTGTCGAACGAGAAATTCAGTGTCCGCGAAGCCTGGTCGGCCATCATCGCCGTCGGACTGCGACCGTGCTCTGGCGCCCTACTGGTCATGACCTTTTCAATGCTGAACGGGCTCTATCTCGGCGGGCTTCTGTCCGTGCTGGCCATGTCCATCGGCACGGCGCTGACCGTTTCGCTGCTTGCCATGATCGCCGTCTTCGCAAAAGGCACCGCCGTCCGTTTCACCGGCAAGGGCTCGAGGCTTTCGGCCTGGGTGGGCAATGGTATCGAAATTCTCGGTGCGCTGCTGGTCATCTGCACGGGCGTCATTCTGCTCGGCGCCTCACTGCAGAACTGAGCGATTTCGGAGGATTCGGGAAAGCCTTACGCTAGAGCTTACGGCCCATTGCGCCGCTGGTACCGGGCTCTCAGCCAGAACACCAGGAAGAAGGCCAGGATGACCAATACGCCGAAGCTCGTGCCGAGCCATGGCGAAATCGAGCCGAGCCAGACGATGACATTCGGCATCAGATAAAGCGCGACCGTCGCCGCCACCAAAATAATGCCAGCGGCGATCGCCGCCGAGCGGGTGTCGCTTTTCTTGTCCGTCAATCGCCGATCCCCAGCACGCCATGAAATGTTTCGGCGAAGGCTTAGGCCAGCCGCCGCCGAAAGGCAACCAGCGCTATCTATCAGAGTGGGACTTTGGCACCAGCGACCGTCGCCTCGATATGGTCGACCAAGGCGTCGGCCAAACCGAGCCTGCCGGCCAGCAGATCGAGATAGCCGCGCTCGGCCCGAGAATCCGGCTCAATCGCGAGCCGCGACGCGGTATAGACCTGTACCCGCTGCTCTTCGGTCTTCGCCGAGGCGACGATCGCGTCAAGATCGACGGGATTGGCAAGCTCGCGCTGGAAGAAGGCTTCCGCCTCCGACCCGACACCGGCCTCGTGCACCTTGCCGAGAATGCGCTGACGCTCCGCATCGTCGATATGGCCATCGGCACGGGCGGCCGCGATCATCGCCCGCACCAGCGAAAGCGTAAAATCATTGCTGGCGATGGCAGGCGCTGTGCTGAAGCCGGAATCTGACGGCGGCGGCAGGAACTGCGGCTCGGCCTGCTGGGTCGATTGGGGTGCCGGCTGCGGCTGATTGCCATCGCGGTAATTCTTGTAGGCTTGATAGCCAAGTCCGGCGATGGCGGCGAGGCCGCCGAGCGCCAGCGCATTGCCGGCAACCTGGCGTCCGGTCTTCGTCCCCAGCAGCACGCCGGCGATCGCGCTCGTCGCCATCGGATTATCCCTGGCGAGATTGATGGCCTGGGTTGCCCTGTCCTTCACGGTCCCCTGCACTCCCGGAACCTGTGATCCCAGGAATTGGTCAAGAAGCTTGCGGGCGTCGATCATATGGATGGTCCTCCGTCCTTGTGATGGTGAGAGGGAGATAGGAAGCGCAACCGCAAATACCAATCCATAGAATCTAAAAAGGCGCGCAGAAGGCTGCGCGCCTTTACAATCGAACGGAAGCGATCGTCTCAGCCCTTGAGCGCGGCAGCCTCGGCGGCAAGCTTGGTGATCCCGGCCCAGTCGCCTGATGCAACCAGTTCCTTCGGTGCCACCCAGGAGCCGCCGACGCAGATGACGTTCGGCAGCGACAGATAATCATGGGCATTCTTCAGCGAAATGCCGCCGGTCGGGCAGAAAACCGTGCCTGCGAGCGGCGAGGACAAGGCCTTGAGATAGGAGGCGCCGCCGGCCTGCTCGGCCGGGAAGAACTTGAGCACCGTATAGCCCTCCTCCCGCAGCGCCATGACTTCGCTTGCGGTCGCGGCACCCGGCAGCAGCGGCACATGCGAGGAGCGCGCAGCGTCCAGCAGTTCCTGGGTCGTGCCGGGGCTGACGATGAACTTGGAACCGGCTTCGACGGCCGCATCCCACTGGCTGACATTGAGGATCGTACCGGCGCCGACTTCGGCCCCTTCCACCTCTTCGGCGACCGCACGGATGGCGTCGAGCGCGCCGGCCGTGCGCAGCGTGATCTCGATGGCCTTCAGACCGCCGGCAACGAGCGCCCGTGCGAGCGGCACGGCCGATTTCGCATCATCGACGATCAGCACCGGAACGACGGGCTGCAGTTTCAGAATGGAAAGAAGCTTTTCGGTTTTCTCGCCCATGGTCGGTGCGCTCCTTTAAAACGATTGAAACCGGCTCTCGAATAACCTCCCCGAGAATGCTTGTCGAGACAAAAGCATGCTTTGGACAGGACGGGTAGGAATTCGTCGTGACATACTATAGTCTGCCGCGGTCTGTGCCAGTGGAGCATGTTAAACGCATGGCAAAAGAGATCGAGCGAAAGTTTCTGGTGCGCGGCGATCATTGGCGTGATTACGCTTCGGAGAAGCTGATCCTGCGACAAGGATATATTGCCTCCATGAACGACCGCTCCGTGCGGATAAGGCTGACGAACGAAACCACGGCGACTTTGACGATCAAGATCGGCAAGGCGATGACGAGGGATGAATTCGAGTACGAGATCCCCGTCGATGAGGCCGAGGAGCTTCTGGGAACGGCGGTCGGCCTCGTCATCGAGAAGACCCGCCACAAGGTGCTCTTCAAGGGATTTGTCTGGGAGGTGGATGTCTTTCGCGGCGCCCATCGCGGTCTTGTGATCGCCGAAGTGGAGATGGAAGACGAAAGCGATGATCCGGAACTGCCGGACTGGATCGGCCGCGAAGTGACCGGCGAATACCGCTACTCCAATCAGGCTCTCGCGACCCAGTTCGAACAGGAGTACGATGAGCTATCGCGTACGGCCTGACCGGGCTCTTGATGGCGAGGTGCACAAAGCCGCCACGCATCAACTCGGCAAAGCGATAGCTGTTCTGACGGATAGGCCCCAAGGTCTGCACGAAGCGGTTCACGCCGCGCGCAAGAACATCAAGCGCGTGCGCGCGCTTTACCGTCTGATAGCGCCGATTGCGCGCGAATTTCAACAGCACGAGAATGACCGGCTTCGTGACATGGCCCGCTCGCTTTCAGGCCTACGCGACGCGACCGCGCTGATTGAGGCCAGCCATTACCTGCAGACGACGGCGAAATCCGAAGATGAACTGCAGGCGCTTAGCCGCGTAACCGATGTGCTGACCAGCAGGCGCGACCGCCTCGCCGAGGCCGAGACCGATCTCGAAAGCAAGGCACGGCTGGCAATCACCACCTGCAACGAGGCGCTCGAGACATTGAAGGATGTATCATTCGAGGCTAGGCGGCGCGATGCGGCCGGTCTTTTCCAGAAGGGGTGGCGCAAGAACCTCCGCAAGGCGGTGCAGGCGCTTTCCGAGTGCCATGTGGAAGCGGCCCATGCCGAGTGCTTTCACGATCTGCGCAAGCGCAGTCAGGATTACTGGATGCATCATATGCTGCTACGCGACGTCTGGCCGGCCGCCATGCATGCCAAGCAGCTGGAGGCCAAGATATTGGTCGATGTGCTCGGTCGCTATCTCGACATGTCAATGCTGGCGGATGTCGCGGATCGCGAGCCGCATCTCTTCAACGGGAGCGACGATCACGCGCGCCTGCTGGAGGCGATCATTTCCCGCCAGCAGGCGGCCCGTGAGGAAGCGCTGAACCGGGCGTGTTGGGTCTTTGCAGACAAGCCCGAGCGCGAGGCACGAACCATAAAGCGCCTCTGGCTGGAGGCGGTGGATTGAGGCGGATAAGACCTCTCACCCCCCCCCTCGTGCTTCGAGGCTCCGGCCCTGAGCGCCTACGCACCTCAGCATGAGGGCTGGTCATCGGCGCCCGGCGCGTCACTGCGGAGCACTGTCTGAAGCTCAAAGGCCGCTCCACTCTCATTCTGAGCCCGTCGAAGGACGAGGGTGGCCGGTGGCGATGCCTCGAAGGATCGAGGCTGCCAGGTCGCATAGTTTCAAAATACGAATCCCGATTGCCTGAAAGCCCACAAAATTGTATTTCCCCGCCATGACCGACAAGCTTTCAGATCCACGGCGCGACGCGACCGGCGCATTCCTCGTTGCCGCGCTCTATCATTTCGTTTCCTTTCCGCGCTTCGAAAGCCTGCGCGAGCCTTTGCTTGCGCTCTGCGAGGAAAATGGCGTCAAGGGCACGTTGCTGCTTGCGCATGAAGGGATCAACGGCACCATCGCCGGCACGGATGCCGCCATCGGCGCAGTCCTTGCTTTCCTGCGCGCCCAGCCGGAATTTGCCGGCCTGGAGCACAAGGAAAGCCGCGCGTCGAAAATGCCGTTCGTGCGCATGAAGGTGAAGCTCAAGAAAGAGATCGTCACCATGGGCGTCGAGGATATCGACCCCACCAAGGTCGTCGGAACCTATGTCGCGCCGAAGGACTGGAACGCGCTGATCTCCGACCCAGACACCATCGTCATCGACACTCGCAACGACTATGAGACCGCCATCGGTGTCTTCAAGGGCGCGGTTGACCCGAAGACCAAGACCTTCCGCGAATTTCCCGATTGGGTGCGCGACAATACCGGCCTGCACAACAAGCCGAAGATCGCCATGTACTGCACCGGCGGCATCCGCTGCGAGAAGGCGACCGCTTTCATGAAGCAGCAGGGCTTCGACGAGGTCTATCACCTCAAGGGCGGCATCCTGAAATATCTGGAGGAAGTGCCGGCGGAAGAAAGCCTCTGGGAAGGCGCCTGCTTCGTCTTCGACGAGCGCGTCTCGGTCGAACACGGCCTGAAGGAAGGCAATCACAAGCTCTGCCACGCCTGCCGTAATCCCATTACATCAGAGGAAGTGACCTCGCCCTTCTACGAAGCCGGTGTATCCTGCAGCCATTGCTATCACGAGCGCAGTGAAGAGGATCGCGAACGTTATCGCGAAAGGCAGCGGCAGATCGCGCTCGCCCGCAAGCGCGGCCATGAGCATATCGGCTGACGCAATTCCAGGAAAAGCGGAAATGCTTTGGGCATATCAGGCCGCGGCATGCTCCTCGCCCAGCTCTACCGCCATTTGCACGGCAAGCCGCTTGCTGATCTCGGTTTCCGGCATCGGCTTTCCGTAGAAATAGCCCTGCAGCTCGTCGCAGCCGAAGCCTTCCAGCGCCCTTCCCTGCGCCTCGGTCTCGATACCTTCGGCGGTCACGGGAATATCGAGTGAACGGGCCAATGCCACCGTCGCCTGCAGCATTTCACGGGCGCGGTCGTCTTCGAGCACATTCATGGTCAGTGAGCGATCGATCTTGATGCGATCGAAGCCGAACTGGCGCAGATAGCCGATAGAGGAGAAACCGGAGCCGAAATCGTCGAGGGCCACCTTGACCCCGAGTGTCTTTAGCCGCTCGATCGACTGGCGGGTGCGCTCCGGATTCTGGATGATGTAGCCTTCGGTAATTTCCAGCGTTACCCGCTCGGCCTCTATCCCCGTCCCGTTCAGTACGCTGCGGACGTAGTCGGCAAAGGCAGGATTGCGGAATTGACCCGGCGATACATTGACGGCGATGCGAAGATCCGGCCATTGCCGCGCGGCTTCACAGGCCTTGCGCAGGACGAGCAGCCCCAGCGCCTCGATCAGACCGCTGGTTTCAGCAATGGGAATGAAGATCTCTGGTGAAATCGGGCCGTGACCGGGACGGTTCCAGCGCACGAGCGCTTCGACACCGATCATTTCGCAGCTCGATGCCTCGACCAGAGGCTGATAGGCGAGCGTCAGCTCTTCCATCTCGATGGCACGGCGCAGATCGAGTTCAAGCGCGTTGCGCTCCTCGCGATGGGCATCCATGGCCGTGTCGTAGCAGGTCATGCGGGCGCGGCCCGCCTCCTTGGCCTTGTACATGGCAAGATCGGCACGCCGCACCAGTTCCTCTCTGTCGATCCGGCCTTCCGGCGAACTCGCTATGCCGATGCTGGTGCCGACGACGACCACCCGCCGGCCGATTTCCAAGGGCTCGGAGAGAAAATCCAGGATCTGTTCCGCAAGCTGCAAGGCAGGCGCGTCGTTGAGTTCCTTCGTCGGGAAGACGACGGCGAATTCGTCTCCTCCAACCCTGGCAAGCGCCGCCTGTGGCGGCACGAGCACGCTGAGGCCTGCCGCCACGGCCCGAATGAGCTGATCGCCCGTGCCATGCCCATAGGAATCGTTGATTTCCTTGAAACCATCGAGATCGAGATAGAGAAGCAGGACATTGGTGCCGTCGCTGCGCGCCCGTTCGACCAGCCGGTCCACATCGAGCCGCAGCCCCTCCCGATTGAGAAGGCCGCTCAACCTGTCACGCAGTGAAACCTGACGCGCCTGAACCTCCTCCGACCGCAACCTCCGCCCAGCCAATGACCCCAAGATCAGCAGCACGACGAAGAACAGGCCGACAAGGCCGAGTGCACCGAGCACCAGTGGCCGGACCTTTTGGTAGCTCATGTCGCCCGGTTCGCGCGAACTCCAGACCAGCCGGCCCAGCGACTTGCCTAAGGGATCGACGATGGAAACCGCATAGCGAGCCACGGTTTCCGGCGGCATCAGCGTCAGGCCGCTGATGACATAGGTGTTGGAAAGCATCTTGATGCGAGCAGCGTCGAGATAACGCACGAGGATCAGATAACGACGCTGGCCTTCCGGCGCGGGAATGCGGCCGGATCTTTCGCGGATGGTCGCCGCGCCAGCGGCGGCGATACCATCCCTGGTCATGATGTAACCCGAGGCTTCCGGCACACCGGTCACGCGCGTGGTGCGCGCCTGATCGACCAGGGCCCAAATGGCGGTGCCGAGGACGTCTTCGATATTCTCCGTCAACGGCACGCCGTCGTGATAGGCAATGATAGGCTTGTTGTGGTCGTCGACGATAACGGCGGTATCGAACAGCGCGCCGTCGGAGGAGATGTCGCCGTAATTGCCGGCGATCCAGCCCCGGTCGTTTGTCCCGTAGACGCTTCGCGCCGCATCGTTGCGCGCGGAATGATCATGCAGCGTCGCTTCCAGCTGCCCCTGGAAGGTTTTCAGGGCGCCGACGGTCGTCTCCCAGGAACGTTCGTCATCCAGCTTGTTGGAGTAATCGGCGACGCGGCCGATTGCGGTCAGCACCATCAGGGTCACGACGGCAACCACAAGAGCAAAGGAAATCAAAACGGCCGTCACAATGGAATGACGACCGATCTGTGTCGCTTGCCGCAATGAATTGAAAGTTGCTCCCACGCCTTTTCTCCTTGGCACGGAAGTCTGCCGTCAGGTCTTCAACAAACGGTTAAGGCGTATCGGAGATTCCTACAGGAATGGGTTGCATATTTGCCGAAGCCGGAAAAATTCATGCGCTGGTGGCAATCGTTTGCGCGAAACGGCTGAGACCCCCGGATAGGAGGCCGTTTTCGCGCGCCTCCAGAAGCATGGCCGCCTGTGCCTCATCGCTCTTGCCCGCAATCGGCAGGCGCAGGAAAGCGTCGGCCACGATGTGCAGCGACATGGTCTGCAGGACCTCGGTCAGCTGTGCCAGGACAAGATCGCCGCGATGGGAAGCATGGGCAAGCATCAACGGCTTGAACGGCACTTCGTCGCGCGACACCAGCCAGTCCAGCGCATTCTTGAAGCCGCCGGGAATACCATGGGCATATTCGGGGCAGGACACGATCAGACCATCCGCCTTACGGATCTCGGCTGCAAATCTCTCGACCACGGGCGGCGTCCTCTCGCCCTCATCGTCGGGATTGAAGGTTGGCAGAGCGCCGATCAGATCGCAGATGGCGATGCTGACGCCGTCAGGACAGGCGAGCTGCAGCGCCTGCAGCAGCCTTCGGCTGGTCGAGGCCTGCCGTTGACTGCCGCAAAGCGCGTAAAGAAAAATCGGCCGTTGGGTCATGCGCGATATCTATCAGGCTTTGCCGATTCAAGCGACCGACACCCTCCCCTTGAGGGGGAGAGTCGGACCGCAGGTCCGGGGTGGGGTAACCCCCGCGTTCACCCCAGAAATCACCCCCACCTGCGCGTTCCGCGCGACCTCCCCCTCAAGGAAGATGGAACCGCATCAAACTGCCTTGTGGTTGCCCTTCGGAAACTGCGAGGCGAGCTCGCGGTACCATTTGCCGCTCTTCTTGACCGTGCGCACCTGGGTCTCGTAATCGACATGCACGAGGCCGAAACGCATGCGATAGCCTTCCGCCCATTCGAAATTATCCATCAGGCTCCAGGCGAAGTAGCCGCGCATCGGATAGCCATCCTTGATGAGATCCGCGACGACACCGAGATGCTCGATATAATAATCGAGGCGCGGCTGGTCATCGACCTCGCCGTTGACGACGCCCATATTGTAGCAGGCACCGTTTTCGGTGATGTAGCACTCCGGCAGGTCGTAGCGCCTGTTGAGATCCTCGACGACGTGCTTCAGACCCGGCGAATAGACCTCCCAACCGATATCCGTTTTTACGTCGCTGACCGGCGGCGCCTCCTTCGTCCAGGGAAAATCGCCACTCTTCGAGGCGTCGTCGGAGACGCGCATCGGCATGTAATAGTTCAAACCCCACCAATCGAGTTTCTGGTTGATGGTCTTCAGATCGCCGTCTTCGATGACAGGCATACGATCGCCGAGCGCCTCGACGAACTCCTTCGGATACTCGCCCTTGAAGATCGGATCGAAGAAGGCGCCGTTGTGAAACTGATGCGCGCGTTCGACAGCGGCGGCATCTTCCGGGCGATCCGAGCCCGGCAGGATCGAAGCGGCATTCAGCACGATGCCGACCGGCACCTTCGGCGCCACGGAACGGATCGCCTCGACGCCGAGACCATGGGCAAGGTTCATATAATGCATGGCATAGAGCGCCGCCTGCATGTTACGCTCGCCGGGTGCATGAACGCCATAGAGATGGCTCAGCCAGACGATGCACCAGGGCTCGTTGAAGGTGGCGACAGAGTCCAGACGGTCGCCGAGGCGGCCCATGACGGTCTTGGCATAGCGCTGGAAGGCATGCGCCGTCGAACGCGCCGTCCAGCCGCCGTCGCCGGCGAGCGCCAGAGGCAGATCCCAATGGTAGAGGGTCGCAAAGGTCTTGATCCCTCGCGCCTTGCAGCCATCGACGAGGCGATCATAGAAATCGAGGCCGGCTTCGTTCACGGGGCCGGTGCCTTCGGGAATGATGCGCGGCCAGGCGATCGAGAAGCGGTAGGCCTCGACGCCCATCTCCTTGATGAGATCGAGATCCTGCTCCAGACGGTTATAATGATCGCAGGCGACGTCACCATTATCGCGCTGATAGACGCGGCCCGGCATGTTGGCGAAAGCATCCCAGATGGATGGCTTACGGCCGTCGGCCTTGGTGGCACCTTCGATCTGGAACGCGGCAGTGGCAACGCCGAATGTGAAATCGCCTGGGAAGCGATCGGCAAGAAGCTTCGGATCGATCATGATGAAAATCCCGTCTGTTATGGCTTCGTTGGCTGCGGTTTAGCCAACCCGGTTGGCAAAGTACAGCGTCGATTTGCGGAAACTGCAACGTTGCAGATGCCGAAAAATGCAGCCGGCTAACGGCTCTGTCCAGGGCCACCCGCAGGGCGATAACATCAATGTCAACAGTCGTGACTTGTCTTTTTGAAGCGGATCAATTGAGGGTAGTGCTCAACTTGACGACGAAAGGATAGAAATGCTCGCTGCTCTCCATACCCTCCACCCTTATCTGCTGAGCCTTCTGCGCATCGTCGCATCCCTTGTGCTGTTCAGCTATGGAACGCAGAAAATCCTGCATTTCCCGGCCGTCGAAAATGTGCCCGCCGTCGGATCACTGCCCTGGATCGCCGGCCTGCTTGAGCTCACCCTTGGCTTCCTCGTCCTCATCGGCTTCCAGACGCGGATTGCTTCGTTCATTCTGTCGGGCCTGATGGCCTTCGCCTATTTCCTGCGTCACGCGCCGCAAAGCTTCTATCCCGCCCAGAATGGCGGAACGGCGGCTATCCTCTTCTGCTTCATCTTCCTGTTTCTCGTCGCCGCCGGCGCGGGCCCTCTGAGCGTCGATGCACTGACGAAGCGCAAACGGGACATCGCTGCCTGAATGAGCAGGTTCGAGGCGGTTCGCCCGCCTCGAACCTGCACCAAACCTAGAGCTTGACCCAGGCACCATTGCGCTTCGAGGACGCAACGCAAGCCTCGACGAAAGCCACGCCCTTCACGCCGTCATCGACGGTCGGATAGACCACGGCGGGATCGACCGCCACGCCCTTCTTTCGGGCATTTATGGCACGCGCAGCCTCGGTATAGATCGTTGCGAAAGCTTCCAGATAGCCTTCCGGATGGCCCGACGGGATGCGCGAGACGCGCGCCGCGGCCGCACCCGAGCCGGCGCCGTTGCGGGTAATCAGCCGCTTCGGCTCGCCAAACGGCGTGTACCAAAGATAGTTCGGATCGGCCTGCGTCCACTCGATGCCGCCCTTTGTACCGTAGACGCGGAGCTTCAGGCCATTCTCGTGGCCCGGCGCCACCTGGCTGCACCAGAGCATGCCTTTCGCCGGCTTTTCCTTGCCCTTCGCCTTGAAACGCAGCAGCACATGGCCGTTGTCGTCGAGGCGACGTCCCTCAACGAAGCTGTCGAGATCGGCAGCAAGGCTATCGAGCTCGAGGCCGGTGACGAAGGAAGCGAGATTATAGGCATGCGTGCCGATATCGCCGGTGGAGCCGCCGGCGCCGGACTGCGCGGGGTCGGTACGCCATGCAGCCTGCTTCTGACCGGACTGCTCGATATTTTCCGTCAGCCAATCCTGCGGATATTCGGCCTGCACGATGCGGATATCGCCGAGCTCGCCGTTGGCGATCATCTCGCGCGCCTGACGGGCCATCGGA
This sequence comes from Martinezella tropici, assembly GCF_003287875.1. Lineage (GTDB taxonomy): Bacteria > Pseudomonadota > Alphaproteobacteria > Rhizobiales > Rhizobiaceae > Rhizobium > Rhizobium tropici_C. The sequence goes on along the minus strand of NZ_QMKK01000044.1, from coordinate 79,106 downwards.
TAGCCGGTGTAATTATGCGTGAGGATGAAGAGCGCACCGCTTTCATCGGCCACCTTCTTCAGCTTCTTGGCATCGGCGAGATTGGAGGTCAGCGGCTTGTCGCAGATGACATGGATACCGCGCCGCAGGAATTCCTTGGCGGCATCATAATGCACATGGTTCGGCGTGACGATCGAAACCGCCTCGATGCCGTTCTTCAGCTTGGCTTCGCGGATCGCCATGTCACGATAACTGGAATAGGTGCGCGAGGGATCGAGACCGAGATCGCGGCCGGAAGCCTGAGCCCTGTCCGGCGAAGACGAGAGCGCGCCGGCGACGAGATCGAACTGGTCGTCAATGCGCGCGGCGATGCGATGCACAGCGCCGATGAATGCGCCGGCGCCACCGCCCACCATGCCAAGCCGGATGCGCGGCTCGCGCGTCTGTTCCGATGATCCTTCGATTGCCATTTTATCCTCCTGAATGAATGGAATTGTACTTCCCTTCTCCCTGCGGGGAGAAGGTGGCCCGAAGGGTCGGATGAGGGGGGACTCAGCAGACACTGCCTTTCGTTTGTGGCTCAAGGCACTCGTCGCGACGCTCCTCGTCCCCCTCATCTGTCCTTCGGACATCTTCTCCCTGCTAGGGAGAAGAAAAAGAGATTACAGCCCCAGCATGCGCCGGTTCGCCGCCTGGTCCGTGCCGCTGCCCGCAAAATCGTCGAAGGCCTTTTCCGTGACGCGGATGATGTGCGCCTTGACGAATTCGGAGCCTTCGCGGGCGCCGTCTTCGGGATGTTTCAGCGCGCATTCCCATTCGACCACGGCCCAGCCGTCAAAATTATTGGCGGTCATCTTCGAGAAGACGGCGCCGAAATCGACTTGGCCGTCGCCCAACGAACGGAAGCGGCCGGCACGCTCGACCCAGCCCTGATAACCGCCATAGACGCCCTGGCGCCCGGTCGGATTGAACTCCGCATCCTTGACGTGGAACATCTTGATGCGGTCCTTGTAGATGTCGATGTTCTCGAGATAATCGAGGCACTGCAAGACGTAGTGCGAGGGATCGTAGAGCATGTTGGCGCGCGGATGGTTCTTCACGCGCTCCAGGAACATCTCGAAGGTGATGCCATCATGCAGGTCTTCGCCCGGATGGATTTCGTAACAGACGTCGACGCCGTTTTCGTCGGCATGATTGAGGATCGGAGTCCAGCGGCGGGCAAGCTCTTCGAAGGCGGTCTCGACAAGGCCAGCCGGACGCTGCGGCCAAGGATAGATGAAGGGCCAGGCGAGCGCGCCGGAGAAGGTCGCATGCGCCTTGATGCCGAGATGCTTCGATGCCGTCAGCGCCATCTTCACCTGCTCGACCGCCCATTCCTGGCGCGCCTTCGGATTGCCCCGTACTTCCGGAGCGGCAAAACCGTCGAAGGCTTCATCATAAGCGGGATGCACGGCGACGAGCTGGCCCTGGAGGTGGGTGGAAAGCTCGGTGACCTCGACGCCATTGGCGCGAGCAACACCGGCGAATTCGTCGCAATAATCCTTGGAGGAGGCCGCCTTCTTCAGGTCGATGAGCTGGCTTGCCCAGGTCGGAACCTGCACGCCGATATAGCCGGCATCGGCAGCCCATTTCGTGATCGAATCCCACGAGTTGAATGGCGCCGCATCGCCGGCGAACTGGCCGAGAAACAGGCCTGGTCCCTTGATCGTCTTCATCTGTATTTCCTCCCTAATCGCGTTCTGTAAACGTTTCCGATGCCTTTCGGACCCATATCCGAGGCGGCTGAGGTGCCGCAGCCTCCAAAAACTATAGGGTCGTCGGGCTGAAAGTCGAATGCCCCGTGACCTAATCACGGCCCGTCGCCGACGGCAAGAGGTACGTGCCGCAAAAATTACCGCCCGATGCGAAACCAAGTGGCAGACGCGTAAAAACGCCCGCCGGAACCGGCGGGCGCGTCTACTGAATCAGCCGATCAGAATGGAGATTCGGCGAAGTAGAAGTCCTTGGCGTTGTCCTTTGTGACGAGCGTCGCATCGAGGATGTAATTGCCGCGAACCGGAACCTGATCATAGAAGTTGGCGGCAGTCAGCTCCATGGCGGTGCCGACCATTGCTGGCGGGTAGAGCACGTCGACCGGGATCAGCTTGTCACCATCCATGACCTTCTTGATCATGTCCTTCGAGCCGGCGCCGGCGATGATATACTTGATATCGGTGCGCTTGGCCTGCTCGATGGCCTGCAGCACGCCGACGGCCATGTCGTCATCCTGACACCAGACCACATCGATCTTCGGGAATTTGGTCAAATAGTCCTGCATGACCTTGAAGGCGTCGTCGCGGTTCCAGTTGCCATACTGGCGATCGAGAACTTTGACGTTCGAGCCGGCGATGCCCTTGTCGAAACCGTCCTGGCGCTGCTGATCGATCGGGATCGGCAGACCGCGGATGACGACGACCTGGGCATCCGGCGTATTGGCCTTGATGTATTCGCCTGCGACCTGACCGAGCGCCGGATTGTTGCCGGCGACATAGAGGTCACGGACGGAATTGTCGTTGTTGCTCGGCGCACGGTCGACCAGCGCCACGAACTTGCCCTTGTCCTTGACTTCCTTGATGGCGTTGACGAGCGGATCCGGATCCGACGGCAGGATCACGAGCGCGTCGATACCCTGGGTCTCGAGGTCCTGCACGGCGTTTGCCTGGCTGGCGGCATCGGGCGAGGTCTTGACGATGACGTTGAGTCCCGGATGCTCCGCCATCAAGAGCTTGGCGACGCGCTCGGCGTGGAATACCACGCCCGAGGTCCAGCCGTGGTCGGCGGCCGGAATGGAAACGCCGATCGTTACCTTCTTGTCCTCGGCATGGACCGTGCCGGCCAGAGCCGCCATCACGACAGCCAAGCCTATGAGTCTCTTTCGCATGTTTCTTCCTCCCAGATAGAGACAGGGCCTTGTCACCAAGAACCGGGCGCCCCCTGACCCGGCTATTCGCTATTCGCTATTTGCGAGCAAGCGAGCGCTGAACCAGCATGGCGATGATGATGATCGCACCCTGGATGGCACTGAGCAGATACTCGCTGATGAAATTGGAAAGCAGCATGATGTTGCCGACCAGCTCAAGGATGAAGGCGCCGCAGATCGTGCCCCATACCCTGCCCGCCCCGCCCTTCAGCGCCGTGCCGCCGACGACAACGGCGGTGATCGCCTGCAGCTCCCATAGGCTGCCCGTCGTCGCCGACGTCGAACCAAGCCGCGGCACATAGAGAAGCACGGCGATCGACACGCACAGGCCCTGGATGACGAAGGCGATAGTGCGCACGCGGTTGACCGCCACGCCGGAATAGCGCGCAACATCGCGATTGGAACCGACGGCGATGACATGCCGCCCGTAGCGAGTGCGATAGAGAATGAAGGCCGCAATGCCGGTGACGACAAGAATGACCACGATCGGCACCGGCACGCCGAGCACAGAGCCATAATAGGCGGGCTTGTAGAGCGCCTGCAGATTCGCCGGCCGCAAGGTGATCGCACCGCCCTGCGACAGCCAGGTCGTCAAGCCGCGATAGACACCCATGGTGCCGAGGGTCGCAATGAACGGCTCGATCTTGCCCATGGTCGTGATCAGCCCGTTGGCAAGGCCGCACAAGAGGCCGGCGACGATCGAGAACATTACGGCGGCTGCCAGCATCAGGGCGGGATCGGCGATGACACCCGAATTCATCAGGAGGATCATCAGGCTTGCGACGAAGGCAACCATCGCGCCGACAGACAAATCGAGATCACCGGCCGAAATGACGAAGGTCGCCCCAACGGCGATGATGGCAATGAAGGCGCATCTCGTCGCGACATTGGTGAGATTGGTAATGCCGATGAAGTTCGGATTGACCAGCGCGCCTACGATCAGAAGCAGCACCAGCGCTGCAAACGGCGCTACGGCCCTGAGATCGACATCCCGCCAGGAGCGCCCCCGCCGACCGGCCTTTCCGCTACTGTCTTCACCCACGCTCATAACCAAAACCAACCTCCCGTCCCATGACTTCTGGGAATTCACCCTGCCCTGTGCCGCCCATTCAGGCAGCGGTCTTTTTCTTCAGGCCCGCCGCATAACGCATGATTTCCTGCTCGGTGATCTCTTCACCTTCGAGCACGCCGACGATCCGGCCCTCGCGCATGACCGCGATCCGCGTGCAAAGCCCGATCACCTCGGGCATTTCCGAGGAGATGACGATGATCGAATGACCGTCGCGCGCCAGCGCCGAAATGAAATGATAGATTTGCTGCTTCGTACCGACATCGATACCGCGCGTCGGCTCGTCGATGATGATGATCTGCGGCTCGGTTTCCATGACCTTCGCCAGCAGCAGCTTCTGCTGGTTGCCGCCGGACATGCGGCCGGCAACGATATTGCCGTCACGTACGCGTATATCGAAACGGCGGCGCGCCCTCGCCAGCGCATCGGCTTCACTTGAGGCGCTCAGATAGCCGAACTTGCCATGCCGGTCGAGCGACTGCAGGGTCAGATTGACGACCATGCCAGAATTCAGAAGCAGGCCCTTCGACTTGCGGTCCTTGGTCATATAGGCAAGCCCCGCATCGATGGCCGCATGCACGTCATGCGGCGGCACCGTTTGGCCGTTGACGACGACCTCGCCCGACGCACGCGAGCGTAGCCCGACGATTGCCTCCATCAGCTCGGTTCGCCCAGAGCCGATCATGCCGGAGAAGCCCAATATCTCGCCCTTGCGCAGCTCGAAACTTGCATCATGGACGTAGCCCGTCGAGACCGAGGCAACGCTGAGCACCACCTTCTCGTCAACATCGGGCTCGTTCTTGGCCGGATAAAGGCTCGAGAGCTCGCGCCCGACCATCAGCTGGGCGATCGATTCGCCGTCAAGCAGCGAGGTCGGCGATGTCTTCACCCATTGGCCGTCGCGCAACACCGTGACCCGATCCGTCAGTTCCATGACCTCATCGAGCTTGTGGGAGACGAAGACGAAGCTCGTTCCCTGATCGCGCAGCTTGCGCACCTGTTTGAACAGGAAATTGGTCTCCTCGCGCGACAAAACGGCGGTCGGCTCATCCATGAAGACGATGCGCGCATCGCGGCTGATCGCCTTGGCGATTTCCACCATCTGCTTGTCGGCGATGGAGAGCGTACTGATGATGGCGTTCTCATCGACATGCGAGCCGAGAAGGTCGAGCACGCGCCGCGTTTCGGCACGCATATACTTGCGATCGAGCACGCCGAGGCGGGTGACTTCGCGGCCGAGAAACAGGCTCTCGGTGACGGTCAGATGCTCAGCTAGATTGAATTCCTGGTGGATGATGACGATGCCGAGCGCCTCGGCCGCGCCGTTCGGCGGCAGCTTCACCGGCTTGCCATCGAGCAAAATCTCGCCGGAGGTCGGCTGCTCGAAACCGGACAGGACCTTGACCAGCGTCGACTTGCCGGCGCCGTTTTCGCCCATGAGCGCATGGATCTCGCCGGCCCGAAGATCGAAGTTGACGCTGAACAGCACCTGCACGCCGTTGAAGGATTTCGATATCCCTCTCGCAGACAGCACGACCGTACCGTCGACGGCTTCCGAACTCATTGAATCCTCCCTGCGGTCCCACCCGCTTTCCATGCTCTGTAAACCTTTACATAACCTGTGTAAAGGTTTACATCATTGGATATCGCATAAATTTTCGCGGTCACCTTTGACCTCCACCGAAGTCTGTGTAGTCTCCAGCCCCAGACGAGACCCAAGGCAGAGCGCAGTGTCGAATTCCACGCCCGCAACTATCGAAGACGTCGCCCGAATTGCCAATGTTTCGATAGCAACGGTTTCGCGGGCAATCCATATGCCGGAGAAAGTCGCCAATTCGACGCGGCTGAAAGTCAATCAGGCGATCGCCATCACCGGCTATACCACCAATGCCATGGCACGCAGCCTTCGGCTTGGCCGATCGAACATGATTCTCGTGGTTGCCCCCGATATCGGCGATCCCAATTTCTCCAATATTCTCATCGGCCTGGAGAATGAGGCACGTTCGCACGGCTACGGTATCCTCATCGGCCACACACAGAACGACGCGCAGCGCGGGCTCGAATATCTGAAGTTTCTGAACTCCAACCAGGCGGCCGGATTGATCCTTTTTACCGGCATCCTGCCCTTCGGACATCAGACGATGACAGCGCGGCTGCCGCCGAGCGTCGGCGTTTTCGAGCCGGTCTTCAACGGCGGCATTCCCTATGTCGGCGTCGACGATATCGCAGGCGCGCGCAAGGCCATCGACCTCCTGATTACCGAGGGTCATCGCAAGATTGCATTCGTCGGCGATTCCCGCACACGCCTCGCCTACAGCCGCCGGCGCATGGGTTATGAAGCCGGGCTGGATGCGGCCGGCATCGGGCAGGACCTGCGCATCGTGCTGGAAGGCGACGGCACCATCGAAAGCGGGCGGCTCGCCGTCGAGCAGCTTTTCATGCGCGACACCCTGCCGACAGCGTTCATGTGCGTCAACGACCAGACGGCGATCGGCGTGATGATCGGGCTAAAGGCGCGCGGCTATGATATCCCCGAGGATTTTTCGGTGACCGGCTTCGACGACGTACCGCAAGCCGTCTTCATGACGCCGTCGCTGACGACAATCCGGCAGCCGCGCACCGCCATCGGCAAACACGCGATGGCGCTTCTGCTGGAACTGCTTTCGGATGGCGAGCCGGCCGAGACGGAGATCCTGCTGCGGCCGGATCTGATCGTGCGGAACTCGGTCGGAGCTCCGCCGCGCAGTCGACGCTAGGCAGACGCAACGATGCCGCTCGGCAGGATCACCCTCTATGTCCGTGATGTCGAAGCGACGATCAGCTTTTACGAGAAGCATTTCGGGTTCAAGCCACTCCGTCTGGAGGGCGATCGGATTGTTGAGCTGCTCGCGCAGGATGGCGGTGCCAATCTGATGATCCATCCGGCGGGCAAGGCGCAGAAAATGGGCCAGGTGCTGGTCAAGCTGGTCTTCGACGTCGAGCATGTCGAAGCTTTCCGCGCTAGGTGTGCCGAAGAGGGGCTGGAGTTCGGCCCCTTGCATCAGGCCGACGGCTATGCTTTCGCCAATGCCAAGGACCCCTCAGGGAATCCCATAGCCATTTCCAGCCGCGCCTTCAGGCTGAAATCGGGAGGCGATGAACCATCGCCTCCCGAAGCTGTCGATCAAACGTAACGGTTGACGATGTTTTCCAGCAGTTCCTGCTTGCCGGACTTCGGCTGCGGGTTGACGTCCTTGGTCTCGACCCACTGAGCGATCTGATCGAGCGAATATTCGCCGCGCAGCAGCTTCTGGCCCTCGGCCGAATCCCAGCCGGCGTAACGGTCGGCGAGCGGCTTGGAGAGCGCCTTGTCCTCGATCATCTTGGCGGCCGCCTTCAGACCGCGGGCGCAGCAATCCATGCCGCCGATGTGGCCGATGAGCAGATCTTCCGGATCGAGCGACTGACGGCGCAGCTTGGCGTCGAAGTTCGTGCCGCCGGTCTTGAAGCCGCCGCCTGCCAGAACCTGGTAATAGGCCAGCGTCATTTCCGGAACGTTGTTCGGGAACTGGTCGGTATCCCAGCCGGACTGGTAGTCGTTGCGGTTCATGTCGATGGAACCGAAGACGCCGAGCGCGTTGGCGAGCGCCAGCTCATGCTCGAAGGAATGGCCGGCAAGGATCGCATGGCCCTGCTCGATATTGAGCTTCACTTCGTTTTCCAGGCCGTACTTCTTGAGGAAGCCGTAGACCGTTGCGACGTCGTAGTCATACTGATGCTTGGTCGGTTCCTGCGGCTTCGGCTCGATCAGGATCGTGCCCTTGTAGCCGATCTTGTGCTTGTACTCGACGACGAGATTGAGGAAGCGGCCCATCTGGTCCATTTCCCGCTTCAGGTCGGTGTTGAGCAGCGTCTCGTAACCTTCGCGGCCGCCCCAGAGAACATAGTTTTCGCCGCCGAGCTTATGGGTGGCGTCCATGCAGGTCTTCACGGTCGCAGCCGAGAAGGCGAAGACGTCCGGGTCCGGATTGGTCGCAGCGCCCGACATGAAGCGGCGGTTGGAGAAGAGGTTCGCCGTGCCCCAGAGCAGCTTGACGCCGGTCTCGGTCTGCTTCTGGGCGAAGTAGTCGACGATCTCATTCAGGTTCTTGGTGTTCTCGGCGAAATTCTTGCCTTCCGGACGTACGTCGGCATCGTGGAAGCAGTAATAGGGAGCGCCGAGCAAGGTGAAGAATTCGAAGGCGACGTCAGCCTTCAGCTTGGCGGCTTCCATCGTCTCGTGGAACCAGGGGCGCAGGAAGGTCTGACCGCCGAAGGGATCGCCGCCCGGCCAGGTGAAGGTGTGCCAGTAGGCGACGGCGAAACGCAGATGGTCTTCCATGCGCTTGCCGGCAACGACTTCGTCCTTGTTGTAATAGCGGAAGGCCAGCGGATTGGTGCTCTCCGGACCTTCGTATTTTACCTTGCTGATGTCACCAAAAAATCCGGTGCTCATGTCTCATCTCCTTGGGTTGGTGTTTCGGTATTGTTTTGCCACTTTGATGCCCCCCCTCATCCGACCCTTCGGACCACCTTCTCCCCGAGGGGAGAAGGTATGGGTGACTGCAGTAAGCTCCGTCGTCCCCACTCCCCTCGGGGAGAGGACCAGGGTGAGGGGGCTGACCTCAAACCATGCTCAACGGCTTGATCGCCGGATAAACCGCTCGGTAGCGCTTGTAGGCATCCGCATAAGCATCCGTCAGTGACGCGACCGGATCGATCGTGCCGGCCGTCTGCGGCGGGGTGCAGACCGCGACCGGGTCGGCGCCGGTGGCGGCAATCAGGCCGAGACGCGCAGCACCGAAGGCGGCGCCGAAATCGCCGTCCGCCGGCAGGTCGACGGGCACGCCGAGCGCAGTCGCGATCGAGGCCAGCCAGTAGCGGGAGCGCGAGCCGCCGCCGATGGCGGTCACACGTGCGATATCCGTGCCGGCCGAGCGCAGCGCTTCCAGATTGTCGCGGATGGCGAAGGACACGCCTTCGAGCACCGCTTGCGTCAGCACGGCGCGGCCGCTTTCATGGCCGAGACCGATGAAGGCGCCGCGGATCGTCGCGTCGTTGTGCGGCGTGCGCTCGCCGGAGAGATAGGGCAGGAAGGTGACGCTGGTCGGCGCCTTCAGCGTCTCACCAAGCTCGCTGGTGAGTTCAGCAGCAGACTTGCCTGTCACATGCGAATGCCAATTGAGCGCATCGGTTGCCGAGAGGATGACGCCCATCTGATGCCAGGTGTTCGGCAGCGCGTGGCAGAAGGCGTGAACCGCGCTTTCCGGCTTCGGCAGATAGGAACCGTTGGCGGCAAAGAGCACGCCCGACGTGCCGAGCGAGACGAAAGCAGCGCCGTGGCTTACCGTGCCCATGCCGCAGGCCGAGGCCGCATTGTCCCCCGCCCCGCCCGCAACGACGACATCGCCGCCGATACCCCATTTCGAGGCCAACTCGCCGCGCAGTTTGCCGGCAACGTTTGTGCCTTCCACCAGCGTCGGCATCTGCTTTTCATCGAGATTGGTGGCGGCCAGCAGCTCGGAAGACCATTTGCGTTTGCCGGTATCGAGCCAGGACGTACCGGCCGAGTCGGACATTTCCGACATGTGCTCGCCGGTGAGCCAAAGCCGCAGATAATCCTTCGGCAGCAGCACCCAACGCACCCTCGCGAAAATCTCCGGCTCATGCTTGGCGACCCATGCGAGCTTCGGCGCGGTAAAGCCGGGGAAGACGATATTGCCGGTCAGCGCGCGAAATCGCGGATCGGCGTCGAGCGCGGCAGCCTCATGATAGCTGCGTGTATCGTTCCAGAGAATGCAGGGACGCAGCACATTGTCATCGGCATCAAGCAGCGTCGCGCCATGCATCTGGCCGGAAAGGCCAATGCCGCGCACGGCCGCCAACTCCTTCGGATGTGCCGCCTTCAGCCCGGCAACGGCCTCTTCGGTCGCGCGGATCCAGTGGGCCGGATCCTGCTCGGACCAGCCGGGATGCGGGCGCGAGACGTCGAGCCCACCATTGGCCGAGCCGATGATCTTCTGATTGCCGTCGATCAGCATCGCTTTGACGCCGGACGTTCCGAGATCGAGACCTAAATACATCAGATGTTACTCCCTATGCTCTGCCGTGTTCGAATGCTCAGGGCAGATTATCCTTCAAGAAAATGTCGAGACGTATGCGTTCCTGATCGGCGATGACGGCCTGGCCGTCGGCGGTCGCCTTCATGACGCGAATGGCGCTGCGCACCTCGTGACCGGCATCCTGGTTGAGAACGGCATCGATCGTGCCCTCCACCAGCGCTGCGCGCGTATGCTGCGTCAGCTCATGAACAACGACGGTCAGTTCGCGCTCGGGCCTGACGGCCTTCAAGGCCGCGATCAGGCCCCGGTTGCCGGCACCGAGATTGTAAATGCCGATAATGTCCCTGCTTTCGGACAATGCCTTGGAAACGAGCGATCGGGCCAGGTCCGGATCGTCGCGCCCTTCCAATACGGGTCGCAGGTGCAGCTTGGGAAACTCCTCGGCCATGACGTCAGAGAAGCCCTGCAGGCGCTCGCGATGGTCGCGCACCAGCATGGAACCGGCGAGAACGGTAATCTCGCCCTGGCGCCCGCCAAGGAAGCGCCCGAGCAGCCGGGCGGCTGTGCGGCCGGCGGCGATGTTGTCGATGCCGGCATAATGATGCCGGGCGGAATCGGTCAGATCGGAGACAAGCGTGACGACGGGGACACGCTGGGAGACGAGCCGGCCGACCGCAGCCCGAACCTCGGGCGCATCGGTCGCCACCAGCGCGACGCCGGCGATGTCCTGCCCCTGCACCGCGTCGAGCGCCGACACCAAGGCCGGCACATCGAAAGGTGGCACCTCGACGATACGGATATCCGTGCGCTCTATGCTCGCCCGCAACGTCGCATGATGCACCTCTGAACGCAGCCCATGCATGAACGAGTTGTCGCCTGTCGGCACGATGAAGACGAGAGGATAGACGCGGCCCTTGGCCAGATTGGCGGCAGCGACGTCGCGGATATAGCCGATCTCCCGAATGGCGGCCTCCACCTTCTCCCGCGTCACCAGCCGCACTCCCGGCCGCTGGTTCAAGACGCGATCGACGGTGGCGAGGCTGACGCCCGCGGCGGCGGCTATATCATGCACGGTCGGTCTCATCGGCTCCTCCTTGCCGAAATCCTTTACCGCCATTTCTGATGTACGTAAATCAGAAATTTCCGGCCGCTCGATTTTCCTCGCAGGACCATAAACAAAAAAGGCCCCTCACGAGGAGGGGCCATGCCTTGGGAGCATTCTTAAGCGTTGGATCAGTGGCCTCCGCCGCCACCGCCGCCTGTCGGACTGGGCTTGCTCAACATGAGGACGCCGAGGATCATCGCCAGGAACAATACGGTCAGCATCAGGAAGATATCCCCGAAGGACATGACGACCGCCTGTCGCGTCGCCATGTTGACCATCTGCTTCAACGCGGCCTGCTCACCGTCGAGACCGGCTGCGTTGAAATTGGCGGCCATGTTGTTCAATTGGGTGACGGCGGCATGGCTGCCCCAATGAATATGGTCACGCAGGCTGAAATAATGCTGGTCCTGCCGGTTCGTCAGCAGCGTGTTGATGATCGCGAGACCGACGGCACCGCCAAGGTTACGCGTCAGGTTGAACAAGCCGGATGCGCCGCGCATGCGGGCGGGCGGCATGGTTCCAAGCGCGATATTGTTGATCGGCACCATGCAGAGCATCAGACCGAAGCCGCGCAGGATCTGAGGAATCATCAATTCCCAGAAATCCCAGTCCGTCGTCAGGTGCATCATGATGTAGGTACCAGCCGAGAAACTGGTGAAGCCGATGATCATCAGGATGCGGAGATCGATTCTGCCCGCAAGGAAGCCGGCCAGCGGTGCCGTAAAGAACATGGCAAGGCCGGACACGAACATCGTCTCGCCGATCTGCAGAGAGTCGTAGCCGCGGATACGCCCGAGGAAAAGCGGATAGATATAGGTCAAGCCATAGAGACCGATACCCATCACGAAAGAGAACATCGAGCCGAAAGCGAAATTCTTGTTCGTGAAGGCCCTGAGATCGACCACGGGAAATTCGACCGTGAAGGCACGATAGAAGAAGATCACCGCACCGATCGCGGAAGCGATAGCGCCCGCAACGATATAATTGTCGTTAAACCAGTCGTTGGTATTGCCCTCTTCGAGAACATATTCCAGCGCGCCCAGAAAAACGCCCATGGAAAGAAGCCCCCACCAGTCGAATTTCTTCATCAGCGACAGTTCGGGCTTATCGAAATCGATGAAGTTCCAGGTCACGATTGTAACGATGATACCCGGGGGGATGTTGACCAGGAACAGCCAGTGCCAGGAAAAGGCATTGGAAAGATAGCCGCCCACGGTCGGGCCGATGGTCGGCGCAAGCGTCGCGATCAGGCCGATGATCGGCGAGACGACGTTGCGCTTGGATGGCGGGAAGATCGTGAATGCCGCCGCGAACACGGAAGGGATCATGCCGCCGCCGATGAAGCCCTGCAGGGCGCGGTAGACGATCATCTGGTCGATGTTGGTGGCGGTCGCGGCAAGCGCGCTCGCTGCAGTGAAGCCGGCGGCCGAGATTGCGAACAGATACCGCGTCGAAATGATGCGCGCCAGCGTTCCCGACAACGGGATCATGATGACTTCGGCGATCAGGTAGGCCGTCTGCACCCAGCCGATCTCATCCGAACCGGCGCTGAGGCCTGCCTGGATTTCGCTGAGCGAGGCGGAGACGATCTGAATGTCGAGGATCGACATGAACATGCCGAGCACCATCGCCAGAAAGGCGATGAGTTTTTTCGTGTCGATGTGATCCGCCGCTGGCGCGGCGGGGCCGGCCGCGCGCGGAGGCGACCCGGCTGTAGTGCTGGCGGACGACATGCTGCGTCTCTCCCGAGCTTAATCGCTTATTTATCCGGCGCCGTGCGGGTATCGACGTCGACGACGACACTGAGGCCTGCGCGCAGACGGCCGGTGTTGAGCGCGTCCTGCGGCAATGCGATGCGGACAGGCACGCGCTGAATGATCTTGGTGAAGTTACCCGTCGCGTTTTCCGGCGGCAGCAGCGAGAAGACCGAACCGGAAGCCGGCGAGATCGACTCGACGGTGCCGACGATCGGATGATCGCTATAGGCATCGACGTGAATATTGACCTTGGAACCGGGAACCAGATGCTGGATCTGCGTTTCCTTGAAATTCGCGTCGATATAGAGCTGGCGGATCGGCACGATCGCCATCAGCTTCTGGCCGGGAGAAACAAGGTCACCTTCCTGGACGGAGCGATTACCGACAATGCCGTCATATGGCGCCTTCAGCACGGTGAACGACAGGTCGCGGGAAGCCTTGTCGCGAGCGGCCTCCAGTCCCTTGATCGTGCTCTCGGCCTGCCTGCGCTGAGCCTGCAGCAGATTGATGTTCGCCTGCGCCGAGGCAATCGCGGCATCGCCGCCGACCAGGTTCGCCTTGGCTTGGTCGAGCGCGATGTTGGCGCTATCCAAGGCGGCCGTGGTGCCGACCGACTTCGACTGCAGTTCGGCAGCGCGCGTCTGGGTGATCTGCGCGCCACGGACAGTGGCTTGCAGGGCAACCTTTTGTGCCTGCGACTGCGCAAGAGCGGCCTGGCCGGCTGCGATCTGTGCATCGATGGTATGGAGTGAAAGCTGCTCGGTGTCGAGCGAGGCCTGGGCCTGCTCCAGCGCCAGCTTGTAGTCGCCGTCGTCAAGCGTGGCGAGCACGTCGCCGGCCTTGACCTGCTGGTTGGCAACGACGTTCACCTTGGAAACGTAGCCGGTAACCTTCGGCTGGATGGTCGCGATGTCGCCGCCAATATAGGCGTCGTCGGTCGAGACCATGAAGCGGCCGTTCGTCCACCAGTCATAGCCGTACCAGCCGCCGGCCGCGAGAGCGGCGATGAGGATAATCGGAAAAACCAGGCTGCGCCGCTTTTTCTCCGGCGGCGGTGGGGCCGCAGGGACCGGAGCAGCAGGCGCAGCCTGGGCGGGGGCAGGGTTGCGACGTGTTTCAGCCGCCGGAGCTTCAGCAGACACGCCGCCTTCGCGGGCTTCCGCCTCAGCATCTGCTGGCTCGTCCACGATGCGTGCTACATTGTTTCCATGACTTGACGACATTTCCCTACCACCGAAAACTGGCAAAATAATCGAACCGAACGGTTCGGTTCAATTGACATAGAGCCTTTTTCACTCCATATCAAGAGATATCGAACTGAGCGGTTCGATTTATTTGACGAATCTGTTTAAGATTTGGAAAAAGTGATCGCCTATCGCGTAAAGGAGACGGTGAAAGAGCCGATGAAACACGAATCCCAAAATGCCGCTGTGTTGAACGCGCCTGCGCCGGGCTCCGGTGGGCGCTGGGCAGCCGGCGAAGACCCTGCCAAGCGTCATCAGATTCTCGAAGGCGCCAAGCGTGTCTTTATGAAAATGGGTTTCGATGCGGCGAGCATGAACGATGTCACCCGCGAGGCGGGCGTTTCCAAGGGCACTCTCTACGTCTATTTCGCCAACAAGGAAGATCTGTTCGCCGCCATGATGGAGAGCGAGCGCACCCATTTCGTCAACCTTGTGCGCAATGCTCTTTCAGACGAAGCGGATGTCACGACCTCGCTTTATGATTTCGGTATCGTCTTCGTCACGCACGTCACCTCGGATAAGACCATCAGCGCCATGCGCACGGTCATTGGCGTGCGCGAACGCATGCCCTCGCTCTGTCAACGCTTCTTCACCGGTCCCGAAAATCTGCGCACGGTGCTGCGCGGCTTCCTCGAGCGGCAGGTTGCCGCCGGTCATCTCAAGATCGAAGACTTCGACATGGCGGCCCGGCACTTCCTGGAAATGGCCAGCGGCGGCTATTTCAAGCTGCGGCTCTTTGGCGACATGGAGCAGCCGCCGTCGAAGGAAGAGATCGACTATGTCGTGCGCGGCGCCGTCCGCGTCTTCCTGGCAGGCTATGGTCCGGATCGCAGGGATTAGAGCAATTCCAGGAAAAGTGCGCAGCGGTTTTCCGTCCGGAATTGCGAGACAACAAAGAGATAGAGCGGTTCAGAGATTCCGTGAAAAACTGAACCGCTCCAGGATGAACAGGCCTCTCCTGCTGGCCGCGAGCGTGTAGTAATTCAACTCCGCAATGGCGATCAAGCATCGCCGCTGCCACAGGCCTATGAGTGGCCCGGCAACCAGGGGAGTTGAAAATGAGCGCGATCGGCAGAGCGATATGGTTTATCGAAAGCCATTTTAAATCCGACATCTCGCTCGACGAGATCGCCGAGACGGCCGGGCTGTCGCGCTTTCATCTCTCGCGCGTCTTCGGCATGACGACGGGCCACTCGATCAGCAGCTATATCCGGAGCCGCCGCCTCAGCGAAGCGGCTCTCGCACTGATCGACGGCTCCTCCTCCATTCTCCAGGTTGCCCTCGATGCCGGCTACGGCTCGCACGAGGCTTTCACCCGTGCCTTCCGCGAGCAGTTCGGCATGACGCCGGAAAGCCTGCGCAAGCAAGGACACGTTCGCAACCTTGCTCTACAGGAGCCGATCAGAATGGACGACACCCGCCTTCCCAAGCTCGAGGCACCGCGCTTCGAGACCCACCCCGCAATGCTGCTTGCCGGCCTTGCGGAAACTTATGCCTATGAGGCGACAGAGGCTATCCCCTCGCTTTGGCAGAAGTTCAATCAGCATTTCGGCCATATTCCCAGCCAGGTCGGCAATGTCGCCTATGGCGTCTGCACCCAGGCGGAAGAAGGCAGCGAAAGCTTCCGCTATATGTCGGCAGCCGAAGTCTCAGCCGCTGACGGCCTGCCCGAAGGCTTCGTGACGATGAAGCTGCCGCAGCAGCGCTATGCGATCTTCACGCATCGCGGCCATATCTCCGGCATTTCCGCCACCGTGCAGCAGATCTTTGGCGAATGGCTGCCGCAATCGGGCCAGCAGCATGGCGGCACCCCCGACATGATGGAACGCTACGACGAGCGCTTCGACCCACGCACGGGCACGGGCGTGACGGAGATATGGGTCCCTCTGAAGGCCTAGAAACCCAGCGTGGGAACAAGACCCGGAGATAAGGCCGCCGCCACGAAATTGGCGGTGGCGCTTGTACGGACGACTGCGCTCCTTACATTACGGCCATTCTGGAGAGGCCGGGCTGGGGGCCAGCACCGGCGAATGCTGATCAAAGGGGGCATCGTCAATGGATATTATCGGGCTGATACAGGACCCGGGAGCGTGGGTGGCGCTCGTCACGCTCGTGGTCATGGAGGTGGTCCTCGGCATCGACAACCTGATCTTCATCTCGATCCTCACCAACAAGCTGCCGCCGGAGCATCGTGACAGAGCCCGCAAGATCGGCATCGGCCTCGCCCTTATCATGCGCCTCGCGCTGCTCGGAACAGTCGCCTGGATCGTCCAGCTGACCCAGCCCGTCTTCGAAATCTTCGGCCAGGGCTTCTCCTGGAAGGACATGATCCTCATCGGCGGCGGCCTCTTCCTCGTCTGGAAAGCGACGAAGGAAATCCATCACAATGTCGATCCGCAGGAGCAGGGCGAGGATTTCATCGCTAAATCAACCACGACCTTCGCCTCGGCGATCGGCCAGATCCTGCTGCTCGATCTGGTCTTCTCGATCGACAGCATCATCACCGCCGTCGGCATGACGCCGCACCTGGCGATCATGTTCGTCGCCGTCATCGCCGCGGTCACGGTCATGCTGGTCGCCGCAAACCCGCTCGCCAACTTCATCGAGAAGAACCCGAGCATCGTCATGCTGGCGCTCGCCTTCCTGCTGATGATCGGCACGACGCTGATCGCCGAAGGCATGGGCGTACATGTTCCCAAGGGCTACATCTACGCCGCCATGGCCTTCTCCGCTCTGGTTGAAGTGCTGAACATGGTGGCACGCAACCGGCGGAAAAACGCATCTGGCGGCCATTGATCGAAAGAACTGCGCCCGCCAGCGGGTGCAGTCCCATTAGAGCGATCAATCCTGCACGTGCACGTCGACCCATTCGCCGATATCGCCGCGGCCATAAATGTCGACCTTGATCCAAACGTTGCCGCGAACGATATAATTCCCGGCATCGTCGGCGATATTGCCGTTTGCCAGCATGGCTTCCAGCTTCTGGCGATTGGAGGGCAATGAGAAGAAACTGTCGCCCTCGTCGCCACGGTCACGGCGGCGATAGGCGTGATAGTTGGCACGGTCCTGGCGGATGATCTGCCAGGGCGCCGTCAGGCGCTCGCCCTTGGAATTGTAAAGGTCGTCATTGCCGATATAAGCTCGGTAGGACTCGATCAGCCGGGCAGAACTGTCCCGCGTAATGGTCGATTGCGCCGCGGCTGCATCGAACGCGGCGACCGCCAATAAAAAGCTCAAAATCAGTTTCTTCATTGTTTCCTCGCGGTGGACGATTGAAGACCTATTTCGCCACTGCCGCGAAAATTGCAAATCAAATTCGACGGGCAGCCCGCTTTTGTCTCCGTAGCCTTATGAAGAGTAAAGACGTCTCGTGAAATTGAGAGACCGGCTCAAATCGATGCGGCGCAACCGGGCGCAAGCGGCCTCGCAGCGCAGTTTCCCTTGACGTCTCCCGTTGAATATGGCCTAAGGCCAGCCATACGGAAACGCGGAACTGAAGCGTTAAGAACGCCCTTTTCCGGCCGGTTTCTTGATCCAGATACACATTTTCGGCTGGACGGCGCTTGTCCCAAGCGCGGCCCGGCCTTTTATGACGGGCAAACAAAATGACCACATCAGGCGTTCGCGTCCGCATCGCACCCTCCCCCACCGGCGAGCCGCATGTCGGCACCGCTTACATCGCGCTGTTCAACTATCTCTTCGCCAAGAAACACGGCGGCGAGTTCATCCTGCGCATCGAGGATACCGACGCGACCCGCTCCACTCCGGAATTCGAGACCAAGGTGCTCGACGCGCTGAAATGGTGCGGCCTGAAATGGTCCGAGGGTCCCGATATCGGCGGCCCTTACGGCCCCTATCGCCAGAGCGACCGCAAGGACCTCTACAAGCCCTATGTCGAGCAGATCGTTACAAACGGCCACGGCTTCCGCTGCTTCTGCACGCCGGAGCGCCTGGAAAAGATGCGCGAGGCGCAGCGCGCCGCCGGCCTGCCGCCGAAATATGACGGCCACTGTCTGAACCTCTCGGCCGAAGAAGTGACCTCACGCGTCGCGGCCGGCGAGCCGCATGTCGTGCGCATGAAGATCCCGACGGAAGGCTCCTGCAAGTTCCATGACGGCGTTTACGGCGATGTCGAAATCCCGTGGGATGCCGTCGACATGCAGGTTCTCCTGAAGGCCGACGGCATGCCGACCTATCACATGGCCAACGTCGTCGACGACCACCTTATGAAGATCACCCATGTCGCGCGCGGCGAGGAATGGCTCGCCTCGGTGCCGAAGCACATTCTGATCTATCAGTATCTCGGCTGGGAGCCGCCGGTGTTCATGCACCTGTCGCTGATGCGCAATGCCGACAAGTCGAAATTGTCGAAGCGCAAGAACCCGACCTCGATCTCTTATTACACGGCCCTCGGCTATATCCCCGAGGCGCTGATGAACTTCCTCGGCCTGTTCTTCATCCAGATCGCCGAAGGCGAAGAGCTCTTGAGCATGGATGAGCTTGCCGCAAAGTTCGACCCGGAAAACCTCTCCAAGGCCGGTGCGATCTTCGATATCCAGAAGCTCGACTGGCTGAACGGCCGCTGGATCCGCGAAAAGCTCTCGGAAGAGGAATTCCAGCATCGCGTCCTGATCTGGGCGATGGAAAACGATCGTTTGAAGGAAGGCCTGAAGCTCTCGCAGTCGCGCATCACCAAGCTCGGCGAACTGCCCGATCTCACCGGCTTCCTGTTCAAGTCCGATCTCAACCTCGACCCCTCCGCTTTCGCGAAGATCAAGTCCACGCCAGAGGAACTCTTGGAAATCCTGAACACGGTGCAGCCAGATCTGGAAAAGATCCTCGAATGGAACGTCGAGACGATCGAAGCCGAGCTGCGCGCCATCGCCGACCGCATGGGCAAGAAGCTGAAGGTCATCGTCGCGCCGCTTTTCGTCGCCGTATCGGGCTCCTCGCGCTCCCTGCCGCTTTTCGATAGCATGGCGATCCTCGGCCGCTCTGTCGTACGCCAGCGGCTGAAACTGGCCGCGCAGACCGTTGCGACCCTCGTCGGCCCAAAGAACTGAACCGGACTTTAAAACCATGAACGACAAGACCGAAGCATCCGCCCTCTCCTCCGACGCAACGGAAGTTCGCCGCCAGAAGCTGAAGCTGCTGCGCGAACAGATCGGCGACGTCTATCCGGCGCATTTCCACCGGACCATGACCAATGCCGAGCTCGCTGCGAAATACGAGGGCGTGGAGCCGGATACGGAAACCGGCGATGTCGTCACCGTTGCCGGCCGCGTCTATTCCTCGCGCAACTCCGGCATGTTCATGGATATCCACGACGCCTCCGGCAAGATCCAGATCTTCAGCCACAAGGACGTGACCTCGGAAGAGGCCCGCTCCCTGCTGCCCATGATCGACATCGGCGACATCATCGGCGTCACCGGTGTCGTGCGCCGCACCAAGCGCGGTGAGCTGACGATCAACGCCCAGCAGATCACCATGCTGACCAAGTCGCTGCTGCCGATGCCGGAAAAGTGGCACGGCCTTTCCGATATCGAGCTGCGCTATCGCAAACGCCATCTTGACATCATGACCAACGAGGAATCGAAGCTCCGCTTCCAGCAGCGCAGCCGGATCGTCTCTGGCATCCGCCGTTTCATGGAAGATGACGGCTTCATGGAAGTCGAGACGCCGATGCTGCATTCGGTCTATGGCGGTGCCACCGCCGAGCCGTTCAAGACGCATCACAACACGCTGAAGCTTGACATGTACCTGCGCATTGCGCCGGAGCTCTTCCTGAAGCGCACGCTGGTTTCGGGCCTTACTGACAAGGTCTTCGAGATCAACCGCAACTTCCGCAACGAAGGCGTCTCCACCCGGCACAATCCCGAATTCACCATGATGGAGTGCTATTGGGCCTACGCCGATTACGAGGACATCATGGACCTCGTCGAGCGTCTGTTCTCGACGCTCGCCATGTCGATCCATGGCAGCACCGAATTCGCCTTCGGCGACAAGCAGATCTCCTTCAAGGGCCCGTTCCGCCGCGTGCCGATGCCCGATGCTGTCAAGGAAGCGACCGGTATCGATTTCCTGGCGATCAAGACCGACGAAGAAGCCCGCGACGCCGCCAAAGCTGCCGGCTTTACCGTCGAGAAGGATGCAACCTGGGGCGAATGCCTTGCCTTCATCTTCGAAGAGAAGGTTGAGGGCACGCTGATCCAGCCGGCGCACGTCACGCATTTCCCGAAGGACATCTCGCCCTTCGCCAAGGAAGTGCCGGGCGAGCCACGCCTCGTCGAGCGTTTCGAGACCTATTGCAACGCTTGGGAACTCGGCAACGCCTTCTCGGAACTCAACGATCCGGAAGAGCAGCGCGCCCGCATGGTCGAGCAGCTCGAGCAGGCGCATGCACGCGGTGAAAAGCAGAAGGAACTCGACGAGGAATTCCTTGATGCCATCGACCAGGGCATGCCGCCCGCAGGCGGCCTCGGCATCGGCGTGGACCGCCTCATCATGCTTCTGACCAACTCGCCGTCGATCCGCGACATCATCCTCTTCCCGGCCCGTCGCAACAAGGCCGATTGATCCGGCGATTTCAGACGCCAGAACAATTCAAGGAAAGCGCGTGGCGCTTTTTCGTCCGGAATTGCGCAAGAACAAACAGATTGGGCGTTTCAGCGTTTCGCGGAACCGCCCAATCTGCAACAGGGACGATGGCGTCAATTCGTGATGGGCGACCGGTGGTCCGCGGCACCCGTCATGGTCGGGTCCAGTCGCGGTGACGGAGTCTTTTCCTTGTCGCGGGCATCGGCGCCGATGAATTCGCCGTTGTCGTCATAACCGGGCCGCACATTGCCGGTCGATTTCGGCTCCGGCAGCGACGGCTTGGCATCATGCTGTTCTTCTTTTGCCGCTGCCTTTTCTTCCGCGGCGATCGCCGCTTTCATCTTGTCCTTCTTCGCGGTCGCGACACCATTGTCGCTCGTCAGCGCATTGTCGCAATCGCTATAGTCCTTCAATCCGGCAAGCGCAGCATCGATATCCTGCGGCAGCATGGTGACCTGCTCACCGTAGAATAGGCCGGCATTGCTGGCGCCGCCATCATAGTAGCGTGCCGTCACCGGCACCTCGGAGCTGCCGTCGACGAGCTTGTCCGGGTGCGGCACGTAGACCACGTCGGCGCCCAGCGCCCGGCCACGTATGTCGGAGCGCAGCGTCGGTCCGTTCTTGTCGAGAACCACAACCTGAACGAGATCCGGCTTCTGCTCCTGATACACAGCCTTGGCGACCCTGAGCGCGGTCCTGACCCGTGTCAGGCCATCGGTCGGTTCCGTGCGGATATATTTGCGCACCCAGAAGCGGTTTTCCTTGCGGATGGTGACGAGATTGACATCCAGGCATTGAAGCCCGTTGGGGGAAGCCGACGCTAAATCGAGCAATCTGTCCTTGCCGATAGAAAGCGCCAAAACGCCGGAGGAGCCCACGAGCAGGGCCACTCCGCCGATCATGACGACAAACTTCCGGTGTGCCCGGAAAATATGCAGTAAGGCGCTCACGCCAACTGCTCCAGCATAGACCACTCCAAGCCGACAAAGATGATCAACCCTCACGTTAGGCAGAGGGCGTTTCGGAATACTTAAAACGGACGTGAAACTTGCAACTCTGGCGGCATTGCTACCAAAAAAGGTCCGAACTTTCACAGGATTGGCGGGTGCTTGCCTTTCACGCCGCGAACATGCTCTAACCGGAGCATGGCTTTCACCCTGAGACAGCTGCAATACTTCGTCGCCGTAGCGGAACAAGGCTCCGTGACGCGCGCGGCACAGAACCTCTCCATCTCGCAATCATCCGTCACGGAAGCCCTCAAGGAACTGGAAAGCGATCTTGGCGTCGAGCTCTTCGAACGCCATCCGCGCGGTCTCTCCATCACCCATAACGGCCACCAGTTCCTGCGCCATGCGACGAAGATCCTCGCGACCGTTTCCGATGCCCGCACCAGCTTTTCCGGCAAGCGGAACGAGGCCGGCGGTACGCTGAATATCGGCGTGACATCGCTTGTCGCCGGCTATGTTCTGTCCGATCTTCTGGCGCGCTATCGCCGCGCCTGCCCCGGTGTGGAGGTCAGCGCCATCGAGGACAACGGCGGCTATCTGGAACATCTTCTGGTGGGCGGTGAACTCGACGTTGCCGTCATGGTCATCTCCAACCTTCGCGATCGCATGGCCCTGCAGGCGGAGATTCTGGAGACTTCGCCTTATCGTCTTTGGCTGCCAATGGGTCATCCGCTGGTCTCGGCCGACATCATCAGTGTCGCCGACATCAGCCGCGAGCCACTGATCATGCTGACCATCGACGAGATCGAGGAAAACACTGGCAAGCTGCTGACGGCGCTCGGCGCCCGCCCCCATGTCGCCTTCCGCACCCGTTCTGTCGAAGCAGTGCGCAGCCTGGTTGCGACAGGCGCGGGCGTCGCTCTCCTTCCGGATCTCGTCTATCGCCCCTGGTCGCTGGAAGGCGACCGCATCGAAAGCCGCGACGTCTCCGGCTCGCTGCCGGTCGTGCAGGTCGGCATGGTCTGGCGCAAGGGCTCCAGCCTGCCGCAGGCCGCCCGCGACTTCGTCGGCGTCGCAGAAAGCATGCGCTCGGGCCGGCAGCGGTAGCACGGGCTTATTCCTAGCTCACGCATACGCGCCGGGAATCGGAATTTCCGATATCGCCTTTCTGATAAATGAATTTGCGAATGCGGCGAAATCGCGTCACCTTTTCTTCCGGGAACAGGAAGCCAGCCACTGGCTCCACGCCATCAAGGCTTAAAAAACCGGGAGAGTCCGATGAAGCATCTGCTGAAATCATGCACGGCCGCACTCGCATGCTTAAGTTTCGCCACGCAGGTCATTGCCGCCGAACCATTGAAGACGCTCGGCAAGGGCGAAGGTGCGGTGAGCATCGTCGCGTGGGCCGGTTATATCGAGCGCGGTGAAAGCGACAAGAATTACGATTGGGTTACCGGTTTCGAAAAGGAGACCGGCTGCAAGGTCAGCGTCAAGACCGCCGCGACCTCAGACGAAATGGTCGCGCTGATGAACGAAGGCGGCTTCGACCTCGTGACCGCTTCCGGTGATGCGTCGCTGAGACTCGTTGCCGGCAAGCGCGTCCAGCCGATCAACACCGATCTGATCCCCAGCTGGAAGAACCTCGACGAACGCCTGAAGAATGCCCCCTGGCACACGGTCAACGGCGTTCACTATGGCGTGCCCTATCTCTGGGGGCCGAACGTGCTGATGTACAACACGGACGCCTTCAAGGGTCAGGCGCCGAAGAGCTGGAATATCGTTTTCGAAGAAACAACGCTGCCTGATGGTAAGTCAAACAAGGGCCGCGTGCAGGCCTATGACGGGCCGATCTATATTGCCGATGCAGCCCTCTATCTCATGGCCCACAAGCCGGAGTTGGGCATCAAGGACCCCTACGAGCTCAACGAAGATCAGTACAAGGCCGCCCTCGAGCTGCTGCGTGGCCAGCGCAAGATCGTCAGCCGCTATTGGCATGATGCGATGATCCAGACCGACGACTTCAAGAACGAAGGCGTCGTCGCCTCCGGCTCCTGGCCGTTCCAGGTGAACCTGCTGCAAGCCGACAAGCAGAAGATCGCCTCCACCTTCCCGGATGAGGGGACTACGGGCTGGGCCGACACCACCATGCTGCATGCCGACAGCGAGCATCCGAACTGCGCCTATATGTGGATGGAGCACTCCCTGCAGGCCAAGGTTCAGGGCGATGCCGCCGCCTGGTTCGGCGCCGTACCCTCGGTTCCGGCAGCTTGCAAGGGCAACGAACTCCTGACCGACAGCGGCTGCGCCACCAATGGTTATGATCACTTCGACAAGATCAAGTTCTGGAAGACGCCCGTCGCGAAATGCAGCACGCAGGGCGAATGCGTGCCCTATCACCGCTGGGTCTCCGACTATATCGGCGTGATCGGCGGGCGGTAGGAACTTACCTTCTCCCCTCGGGGAGAAGGTGGCCCGAAGGGTCGGATGAGGGGGTGGCGCAGCATAGCAAAAGCTGCGTTTCGCTTGCCGCTCACCCTCCGCTTCACTCCGCTCTTCAGCCCCCTCATCCGCCCTATCAGGCACCTTCTCCCCACTGGGGAGAAGGAAAACAAGTACCCCTGGAGCACCCCATGACCGCCGTTCGTTTTCAGCAGGTGTCGCGTCATTTCGGCCAGGTCCGCGCTGTGGACCGCGTCGATCTGGAGATCGCGCCCGGCGAATTCTTCGCCATGCTCGGCCCTTCCGGCTCCGGCAAGACTACCTGCCTCAGACTGATTGCCGGCTTCGAGCAGCCCACGGGTGGCCATATCGAAATCTTCGGCGAAACCGCCGAAGGCGTGCCGCCCTATAGGCGCAACGTCAACACGGTCTTCCAGGATTATGCGCTCTTTCCGCATCTCAATATCCTCGACAACGTCGCCTATGGGCTGATGGTCAAGGGTGTCGGCAAGGCCGAACGGCTGAAGGCAGCCGAGCAGGCGCTGGAACTGGTGAAGCTTCCGGGTTATGGCGCGCGTCGCCCCGGCCAGCTCTCCGGCGGTCAGCGCCAGCGTGTGGCGCTCGCTCGCGCTCTGGTCAACAAGCCGAAGGTACTGCTGCTCGATGAGCCGCTTGGCGCGCTCGACCTGAAACTGCGCGAGCAGATGCAGGAGGAACTGAAGAGCCTACAGCGGGCGCTCGGCATCACCTTCATCTTCGTCACCCACGATCAGGGCGAGGCCTTGTCCATGGCCGACCGCGTCGCCGTCTTCAACGACGGCCGCATCGTGCAGCAGGGCACGCCGCACGACATCTATCAGCGACCAAAGACCCGCTTCGTCGCCGATTTCGTCGGCTCCTCCAATGTCATCGCCCCCGAAACCATGTCGTCGCTCGGCGGCGAGCGGCGCTGGGCAAGCCTGCGCCCCGAGGCCATCCGGTTGACTGAGGGGAGCGGCGTGGCGGCCACCGTGAAAGCGACGAGCTTTCTCGGTGCCGCTACCCGCCTCTCGGTCGAGACGAATGGCGCCCGCCTGCATGTGACCGTACCCGCTGGCCAGCCGGCTCCGGATACCGGCGCCGCCATCCGCCTCGCCTGGTTGCCGGCGGATGTTCATTATATGGACGACGCCGCATGAACGCCGCCGCCTTCCCCGCCTCGTCGAGCCGGGCGCCGGCCTCGATCCTGCCGCGCCGCGGCGGCGTCTTCGGCCGCCTCTCGGATCTCTTCTGGCGCCGCCCGAAACTATTCCTCTTCCTGATGCTGACGCCGCCGCTGCTCTGGCTCGGCATCATCTATATCGGCTCGCTGATCGCGCTCTTGCTGCAGAGCTTCTTCTCGATCGACGACTTCTCGGGAATGGTGAACTACGAATTCACCCTCTCGACCTATGCCCAGCTGCTGAACTCGGCGAATTTCGATATCATCCTGCGCACGGTCGTGATGGCCGCCCTCGTGACCGTCGCATCCGCCTTCGTCGCCTTCCCTATCGCCTATTACGCCGCGCGCTATGCCCAGGGAAAATGGAAGGCGCTGTTCTATCTCGGCGTCATGCTGCCGCTCTGGTCGAGCTATCTCGTCAAGGTCTATGCCTGGAAGCTGATCCTCGCCAAGGAAGGCATCCTCACCTGGATCTTCGACAAACTGCATCTCGGCTGGCTGCTCGACGGCGTGCTTGCCTTGCCGATCATCGGCGGCAACTCGCTCTCCGTGAGCTACATCGGCACCTTTCTCGTTTTCGTCTATATCTGGCTGCCCTATATGATTCTGCCGACGCAGGCAGCACTTGAGCGCGTGCCGGCGAACCTGCTGGAAGCCTCCTCGGATCTCGGCGCGACGCCGAACCAGACCTTCCGCACGGTTCTGCTGCCGCTCGCTTTGCCGGGCGTCGTCGCCGGCTCCATCTTCACCTTCTCGCTGACATTAGGCGATTACATCATCCCGCAGATCATCGGCTCCTCGCGCCTCTTCATCGGCCAGGCCGTCTATACGCAGCAGGGAACTGCCGGCAACGTACCGCTGGCCGCCGCCTTCTCGGTCGTGCCGATCGTCATCATGGCCATCTATCTCTGGATCGCCAAAAAGCAGGGAGCTTTCGATGCGCTCTGATCGTGGCCAACGCGCCTCCTTGCCTCTGAAGATCGCAGCCGCTGGCGGCCTCCTCTTCCTGCATCTGCCGATCCTGCTGATCTTCGTCTATGCCTTCACGACAGAAGAAAAGAGCTATCAGTGGCCACCGCCGGGGCTGACCCTGCAATGGTTCGGCATCGCCTGGAACAGGCCGGATGTCTGGTCGGCGCTGGCACTGTCGGTGCAGGTCGCGACCATCGCCACCATCATCGCATTGATCCTCGGCACACTCTGCGCCGCCGCCGTCAGCCAGACGAAATTCTTCGGCCGCGAGGCGATCTCGCTCTTGGTCATCCTGCCCATCGCGCTGCCCGGCATCATCACCGGCATTGCGCTGCGCTCCGCCTTCAGCCTGTTCGACATCCCCTTCTCGGTCTGGACGATCATTCTCGGCCATGCCACCTTCTGCGTCGTCGTTGTCTATAATAATGCCGTCGCCCGTTTCCGCCGAACCTCCGGCTCGCTCATCGAGGCTTCGATGGATCTCGGCGCCGATGGCTTCCAGACCTTCCGCCACATCGTCCTGCCGAATATCGGCACGGCGCTGCTTGCCGGCGGCATGCTTGCCTTCGCACTGTCCTTCGATGAAGTCATCGTCACCACCTTCACCGGTGGCCAGCAGATGACCTTGCCGATCTGGATGCTGGAGGAACTCATCCGTCCGCGCCAGCGACCGGTGACCAACGTCGTCGCCATGGTCGTCGTGCTCGTCACTTTCCTGCCAATCCTGGCAGCCTACTATCTCACCCGCGACGGCGATCAGATCGCCGGCGGCGGCAAATGAAAGGGAGAGAATAATGGATACTCAAATGCTGATCGGCTCCCGCTTCGAAGCCGGCACGGAAACGGAAGAACGCGTCCTCAACCCGAAGACAGGCGAGACGGTGCTCAACTTGCCCGAGGCCTCGCTCGGGCAGATCGATGCCGCCGTCGATGCTGCCGAAAAGGCGTTCACGAGCTGGTCGCAGATGACGCCAAGCCAGCGTTCGGCCTATCTCCTCAAGATCGCCGATGCCATCGAGCGCGATGCCGAAGGTTTCGCAGCCCTGGAAGCGCTGAACTGCGGCAAGCCGATCAACGCCGTGCTCAATGATGAGATCCCGGCGATTGTCGACTGCTACCGCTTCTTTGCCGGCGCCGTGCGCAACCTGCACGGCCCTGTCGCCGGCGAGTATCTGCCCGGCCATACCTCGATGATCCGCCGCGATCCGATCGGCATCGTGGGCTCCATCGCGCCTTGGAACTATCCGCTGATGATGATGGCCTGGAAGCTGGCGCCAGCCATTGCCGGTGGCAACACCGTCGTCTTCAAGCCTTCCGAGCAGACGCCGCTGACGGCGCTGAAGATGGCGAAGCTGCTTGCTGATATCCTTCCCGAGGGCGTCGTCAACGTCATCCTCGGCCGCGGCGAGAGCGTCGGCAATGCGCTGATCAACCATCCGAAGATCAGCATGGTTTCCATCACCGGCGATGTCGCTACCGGCAAGAAGGTCCTGCAGGCTGCGGCCAAGACGGTCAAGCGCACGCATCTCGAGCTCGGCGGCAAGGCTCCCGTCATCGTCTTCGACGATGCCGATATCGACGCCGTGGTCGCCGGCATCCGCACCTTCGGTTACTACAATGCCGGCCAGGACTGCACCGCTGCCTGCCGCATCTATGCCGACGCAAAAGTCTATGACAACTTCGTCGCGGATCTGACGTCAGCCGTGTCAAGCATCAAGTTCAACCTCGCTGACGACACTGAGAACGAAATCGGCCCGCTGATCTCCAAGCGCCAGCGCGACCGCGTCGAAAGCTTCGTCACCCGCGCCGCCGAACACAAGCACATGGAGATCACCACCGGCGGCAAGATTTCCGGCGAGCGCGGCTTCTTCTATGCCCCGACCGTCGTCGCCGGCGCTACGCAGGATGACGAGATCGTCCGCCGCGAAGTTTTCGGCCCTGTGGTCTCGGTGACGCGCTTCACCAATGCCGAGGATGCCGTTACCTGGGCCAACGACAGCGACTACGGGCTGGCCTCCTCGGTCTGGACCAAGGACATCAGCCGCGGCATGCAGACGGCGGCACGGCTGCAATATGGCTGCACCTGGATCAACACCCACTTCATGCTGGTCAACGAAATGCCGCATGGCGGGCTCAAGCAATCCGGCTACGGCAAGGATATGTCAGTCTACGCTATCGAAGACTATACAGCCGTCCGGCATGTGATGATCAATCATGGGTGACGGGAGGTTTGACGCAAACCAGCCTTCCTGAGTTTGGGGCCCCGCTGTACCCCCCTCTGTCCTTTTCGGGACATCTCCCCCACAAGGGGGGAGATCGTTGGAGCGCATCATTCAGTCCGTAAGATAAAGCATAATAGCCCAGCCGATACGATGCTCATTGTTTTGCAATGGCAGCGCTGCAAGTTACCAATCTCCCCCCTTGTGGGGGAGATGTCACGAAGTGACAGAGGGGGGTGCCACACTCCCCACAATTCCAGAGCCGTCGTCAAAACCCAACCGCCCTCGGAACAAATCACCCTCCTCCCGCGTCTTCAACAAGTACAACGCAGAGGAGATTGCTAAATGCTGAAATGGGCTCTCATTTTCTTTGTGATTTCGCTGATCAGCGGCTTTTTCGGTTTTTCGGGGGTATCGGCGGCAACCGCAACCATTGCGCGTGTTCTCTTCGCTATCTTCCTGATCATCTTCCTGGTGTTCCTGATCCTGGCCGTGATGGCCGGCAACGCCGTCGTTTGACGACAGGGATCATCGGTGCATCGGGGGCGGGCCTAGATCAGGCTCGCCCCGACATTTATCGCAAGCGCCAGGATCGTCGTGTTGAACAGGAACGAGAGGATGGCGTGCAGAAGCACGAGCTTACGCATCGAAACGGTGGAAACGCCGATATCGGCCGTCTGCGCAGCAACGCCGATGGTGAAGGAGAAATAGAGGAAATCCCAATAGATCGGTTCCTCCACCGGCTCGGCGAATTTCAATCCCTGCCCCTTGCCCGGAATGCTATAGAACCGATGCGCATAGTGGATGGTGAACAGGGTATGCAGGAAGGTCCATGAAATCAGGATCGTCACGATCGCCATCATCACGCGGTAGAAAGCGACTTCGGGTGAGGCGTCCTTGACGCCAAGCAGATCCAGCGCAATGCCACCAATGCTGGCGATTGCCGCCGCGATCGACAGGAAAAGCAGGAATCCATCCGAAAAATCGAGGTCGGCCGAGCGCTTGCGGATGCGAAGCGCATTGGCCGTCAGCATCCGATAGAGGCTATAGACGATAAAGACGACGGCGGTCGTGTCCCAGGCGATCAGCAGGTTGCTGGCATTGAGATCACGTGATGTCAGAAACAGGAAGACGGCGATACCGGCAAGCACGGAGATCACGATCACATGGTGCTTGCGCCACAGCACGAGACCTCTGGAACGATGCAAAAATCCGTTCGCATCCATGCCGCTCTCCTGATCGCAAATCGCCGTTACAAACCGATTCGCAAACGAGAGTGGCAAATAAAAGGAGGCCTCGCAACACGAGGTCTCCAATTGCGACAAGGAAGCCTCAGCCCGTCCAGCCGCCGTCGATGACGTGGATCTGACCCGTCGTGAAGCCCGCCTCATCACCGGCCAGATAGGTCACCAGAGCGGCGATCTCTTCGGCGGTCGCGATGCGGCCCATCGGCTGGCGGGCGATGAAATCCTTCATTGCCTTGTCATAGTCGCCGGTTGCCCTGAGCCGCTCATGCAGCGAGGGGCTGTCGACCGTGCCGGGGCATATCGCATTGGCGCGGATGCCCTTCGCAACGAAATCGGCAGCGATCGACTTGGTGAGCCCGATAACGGCAGCCTTCGAGGCGCAATAGGCGAAGCGGTTGGGCACGCCTTTCACGCTGGAAGCGACCGAAGCCATGTTGACGATCGAGCCCTTGCCCTTCTCCAGCATGCCCGGCAAGAAGGTCCGGCAGGTCGTGTACATCGCCTTGGCGTTGAGGTTGAAGGAGACATCCCAATCCTTCTCCTCGCAATCAAGGATCGTGCCGGCATGGACAAAGCCGGCACAGTTGAAGAGCACGTCGATAGGGCCGACCTCTTGCGAGAAAGCCTTGACGGCGGCGCCGTCAAGCACATTCAGCACATGCTTGCTGGCGCCTTCCAACGTCGAGAGCGTCTGCTCGTTGATGTCGGTGGCGTAGACATGCGCGCCAAGCGAGATGAAGCGCTCGGCCGAAGCCCGGCCGATCCCCTGCCCCGCCGCCGTGATGACGACCTTCTTGCCTTCCAACCCGTGACCCATAATCCTGATCCTTTCCTCCGGGATCATGACCTCATCCACTTCGCCGGCTCTGTAGCCGGCATTTCGGATAAGATCATGCAATAACAATCAGTTGGCGCAGCCTCACGCTAAGCTTCGAAGGACTGCGCGAAACGGCGGTTCAGCTTGTCGATGAGGACTGTATGCCGCTCTCCGGTTCGCAGTCCATCGCTAATCACTGCGGATGCGTCGCTTTGAAATGCCATGTAGCCGTCGTGCCGCGGCCGCACATAGGCGCCTTCCAGCGTCGCCCGGGTACTGCGGTAAAAATCAAGGGCCGGCGTATTGACCGCATCGCTGATCCAGGCGTCGGCGTGGCCGGGCTGGCCGTTTCCGCTGGCATAAATGCCCGCCTGCACCGGCCCACCGGCGATCCAGCGTGCGAAAGCCTTTGCCTCTTCCGGGGCCTGCGTGTGCGCCGAGACGGCAATGCCCGTACCGCCAAGCGCCGAGCCGTTCGGCACGCGGCCGTCGATGACAGGCATATCCGCAAAGGCGATCCGCGCCGGCCTGAAGCCCGCAAAAGAATAATTGACGTAACCGTAGATGAAGGGCGCCGCGACATACCGGCTGTCGGGCTGGCCCATCAGGTCGAGGACGGCAATCGGGTCCATCTCACAGCAGCGGACATCCATGCCGGCGACGAGCCGCGCTATCCAGTCAAGCACCGCTTCGCCGTCCGCTTTCGCGATGAAATCCGGTCCCTCGATGCTGCAGGGCGTGCCGAGGTGGGCAGCCAGCGTGATAAAGGTCATCAGCGAATGCGGCGGCCGCATCGGCAGGATCGCCCTGCCTTCCTGGGCGAGCGTGACGAAGTCGGCAAGATCCTTGACCGGCGCGTTCAGGCGGTCGGGTCGATAGGCCTGCACCTGTGTTGCCGCATCGAGCGGAAAGGCCCATTGACGCCCCTGCCAATTGTAGCTTTGATAGGAGCGCCCAACGGTGCCGGCTGCGATCGCCGCGATTTCATCCGCATGTTCAGCGTCGTCGAGCGGCAGCAGGCAGGTCTCGCGGGTGATCTGGCCAACATGCGGGTGATCGATGACGATGAGGTCGTATCGGGCGGCAAGTTCTTCCACCGGATAGGTCTCGAAATCCTGCAGCGACCGCTTTTCCCAGCCGATCTCGACGCCGGTCTTTTCCCGCCACACCTTCGAGCAGGCGATCATCGGATCGTAGCCGCGCGGATGCGACCAGGTCATTCCCTTCAGCTTCGCCATCATGCCTGCTCCGCTGCCGGTTTACGCTCAACGACGAGGATATGATCGGCGGCAAGCACGACTTCGTCGCGCTGGTTCAGCACCTCACAGTGTTCGACCACACGGCCGGACGCCGGACGCTTCGGATCATCCTCCTTCGCTGAAATGGTGACGCGCGTACGGATCGTATCGCCGATATGTACCGGGCGGACGAAGCGGAGCCGGTCGTAGCCATAGGAAAAGGCGACGGGATTGATGAGCGAGGCCGTCAGTCCGACGCCGATCGCAAAGATCATCGTGCCATGCGCGATGCGCTGGCCGCCGGGCAAGGTCTTGGCGAACTCGGCATCCATGTGATGCGGGAAGAAATCGCCGGTATGGCCGGCATGGACAACGAAATCGGTTTCGGTGATCGTCCGTCCCGTGCTCACCCTGACATGGCCGAGTTCGTAGTCCTCGAAATAGATGGTTTGCTCTGCCATTCCTCAAACCTTTGGAAGTTCCGCGATCGGTGTCGCCGGCAAGGTGCTAGACTGATAGGCGGCCTCGACGAGCGCCATGGTCTGCCAGGCATCCTCGACCGAGCCGATCAGCTCTTGATCCTCACCGGATGCGAAGCGCTGCAGGTTGGCCATGCGATTGACGAAGGCATCCGGGAACCAGG
Source organism: Martinezella tropici (assembly GCF_003287875.1). Taxonomy (GTDB): domain Bacteria; phylum Pseudomonadota; class Alphaproteobacteria; order Rhizobiales; family Rhizobiaceae; genus Rhizobium; species Rhizobium tropici_C. Next base: position 46,593 of record NZ_QMKK01000044.1, on the reverse strand, counting down.
CGCCCTCCAGCTTGACCTCGACCCAATCGCTGCCGCCGGCAGGGCGGATCCAAAGCTCGTCCGGCTCGCCACTGGGATAGTCGAGATTGACGCCGAGCTTGACGTAGGCAGCGCCCTTGGTGCCGGAAATGCGAAACTCGCAGGCCTGGAACTTGCGGCCGAAATCATGGTCGTGATTGACCGAGAGTACGCAGCGAACCTTGTCGCCATAATCGAGGATCGCCGCCGTCCGCGTCTGCGCGACATCGTGATTGGGATGGCCGATGGTCTTGGCATGAATGCCCCGCGGATTGCCGAGCAAGCCGCGAATGAAATCGAGATAGTGGATCGAGTGCATGGCGATCTCGATCCGCGGCAGGCCTTTCAGGAACGGCCAGAGCCCCCAGGGTGTTGCAAGCGCCAGCCATGCGTCGAAATCGACGACCTCGCCGAGATAGCCCTTGTTCACCGCATCGTAGAGCGCCAGCATCATCGGCGCGAAGCGAAGCTGGAAGTTGACGGCCGCCTTGATATCCCGCTCGCGGCAGATCCGCAGGATTTCCGAGGCGCCGGCAAGATCACTGCCCATCGGCTTCTGGATCAGCGCGAAGGAACCGCGCGGCAATTTCGAAAGGATCGTCGCATGCGCTGCCGGCGGCGTCGCCAGATCGAAGATCGCGCCCTCGACGGCAAGGGCCTCCGCTTCGGAGGCGAAAACTCGAATGCCCCATCGAGCAGCCAGCGCCGCCGCCTTCTCGGCGTTCGGATCGTAAAGACCTGCGACCGGAAAGCCGGCTTGCTTATGAGCCGGAAGATGCGCGTCGCCGACGATGCTGCCGGCACCGAAGATCACGATGGAGCGAGGATGCGACGGCATCGGCCACCATTGGCGCAAGGATTTGGGATCGAAGGTCACGACACCCTCCCCTTGAGGGGGAGGGTCGGACCGAAGGTCCGGGGTGGGGTGATCCCTCCTCGTGCGAAAACGGCAGCGCTATGCGCCCGGAGCATCACCCCCACCCGCGCGTTCCGCGCGACCTCCCCCCTCAAGGGGGAGGTGACCGCTTCGCGGTCCGTTCCACTCCAATCCCTAATCATGATGAAACACCTCCTCCATCATGGCCCACCACTCGCCCTCTTTGCGGGTTTCGAACGGCTTCTGGCAGGGTATGCAGAAGGACCACCACTCCTGGTTCTTCGGGCTGGCAGCCATCTTGGCCATATCGGCCTCGAAATCCGTGCCGACATATTCCCAATAGCCGAAGAGCAGGTTTTCCGGCTCCTTCAGGAAGATCGAATAGTTGGTGATGTTGCAGTCTGAGATCAGCGCCAGGATCTCGGGCCAGACGGCCGCATGCAGTGCTTTGTATTCCGCCACCTTGGCCGGCTCCAGGCCGATCACCATTCCCATCCGCTGCATGGCAAGCTCCTCCTCAGCCGTGAATTTCCCGGGTGAATTCGCCGATCGAGCGCGCCTTCACCGCTTCCCAATCCCAGGCAATGCCGATGCCGGGCTCTGATGGGGCCACCGCCTTGCCATCGACGATGTCCATGCCCTTGGTGGTGAGATCGTCGAGCTGCGGGATGTATTCGACATATTTGCCGTTCGGCACGGCGCAGGTGAGGCTGACATGCAGCTCCATAAGGAAATGCGGGCAGACGGGAATGTCGAAGGCTTCGGCCGCATGCGCCACCTTCAGCCAGGGCGTGATGCCGCCGATGCGGGCGACATCCACCTGCACGATCGAGCAGGCGCCCTTCTGCATGTATTCGCGGAAATGCCGGATCGAATACATGGATTCGCCCACCGCGATCGGCGTCGGCGTCGATCGGGTCAGCCGGATATGGCCATCGAGATCGTCGGCCGGCAGCGGCTCCTCGATCCAGGCAAGGTCCAGTTCCTTCAAGCGTGCCGCCCGGCGGATCGCCTCATCGACGGTGAAGCCCTGATTGCAGTCGGTCATGATCTCGAAGCCGGAGCCAAGCGCCAAGCGCATCGCGGCCAGCCGGTCGTAATCCTCGGAGCCATGCGGCTTGCCGATCTTCACCTTCGAGCCGGAAAAGCCCTTGGCCTTCGCCTGCAGGGCGTCTTCGACCAGGGCTTCCTTCTCGATGTGCAGCCAGCCGCCTTCCGTGGTGTAGAGCGGGCAACGATCCCTAGCGCCGCCGGCAAGCTTCCAGAGCGGCAGACCTTGCTTCTTGGCCCGCAGGTCCCAAAGCGCGGTATCGACAGCCGCAAGCGCCAGTGCCGTAATGGGACCGATCGTCGTAGCATGCGTGGCGAATTCCAGTCTGTGCCAAATCGCCTCGATGCAATCGGCATCCTCGCCGATCAGCAGCGGCACCAGATGGTCGGACAGCAGCCGCATGACGGACGAGCCACCGGTGCCGATCGTATAGCTGTAGCCGGTGCCGACTGCCCCATCGCTGTCGGTGATGGTGACGATCGGCGTCTCCTGGCTGACGAAGCTCTGGATCGCATCCGTCCGCTTCACTTTCGGCGGCAGGTCGACCATGCGCAGTTCAATTTTCTCGATACGTGCCATGGGAGCTATTCCTCAGTTTGCCAGGCTCTTGCCGGTTTCAGCGGAGAAGAGATGTGCCTGGCTGAGATCGAAGCTCATCTTCAGCCGTTCGCCGCTCTTCAGCGCGCGCGGATTGAGCATACGCGTCACCCATTCACGCCCGGCGAATTCGACAAAGACGAGCGTCTCGTTGCCGAGCGGTTCGGTGATGGTGACCGGCAAGGTCAGCTCGCAGACAGCAGATTCCGCGCCGGAATGCAGGCCGTGGCCAGTCGGGAAGATATCGTCGGGCCTGAGACCGAAGGCGACCTTTTCTCCTTCCCTGACCCTTCCGGCAAACTGGTTCGGCAGCGGCAGACGATCACCGTTCTTGAAAGTGAGTTCGCCTGCCTTCAGCGTCGCCTCTTCGATATTCATCGGTGGCGAGCCGATGAAGCCGGCGACGAAGCGGGTGGCGGGCCGCTTGAACACTTCGTCCGGCGTGCCGACTTGTTCGATGTGGCCATCGCGCATGATGACGATGCGGTCCGCCAGCGTCATGGCCTCGACCTGATCGTGCGTCACGTAGACCACCGTCGACTGCACCTTCGCATGCAGTTTCTTGATCTCGGTGCGCATCTGCGTGCGCAGCTTGGCATCGAGGTTCGATAGCGGCTCGTCGAAGAGGAAGACCTCTGGCTGGCGCACGATGGCGCGGCCCATGGCAACGCGCTGACGCTGGCCGCCGGAAAGCTGCGCCGGGCGGCGATCCATCAGCGCTTCGAGGCTCAAAATAGCAGCGGCCTCGTTGACGCGCCGGTCGATCTCGGCCTGCGGCTGTTTGGCGATCTTCAGCGAGAAGCCCATGTTCTCGCGCACCGTCATATGTGGATAGAGCGCGTAGGACTGGAACACCATGGAGATGTTGCGGTCGCGCGGCGGCAGGTCGTTGACGACCGTATCGCCGATCTCGATCGTGCCGTCGGAGACATCCTCCAGGCCGGCGATCATGCGCAGCGTCGTCGACTTGCCACAGCCGGACGGGCCGACGAGCGCGATGAACTCCTTGTCCGCGATGTCGAGATCGATCCCGTGGACGATTTCCAGCGCGCCGTAGCGCTTGACGAGTTTTTTGAGGGAAACCTGAGCCATGGAGATCAACCTTTGACCGCACCGAATGTCAGACCCGACACCAGATGCTTCTGAATGATGAAAGTGAGAGCGAGCGCCGGAATGATCATCACGACCGCCAGTGCGCACATGCCGCGCCAGTCGATGGTGAACTCGGCCGTGTAGTCGAGCAGGCCCACAGGCAGCGTCTTGGAATCGACGGAACGCGTCAGCTGCGAGGCGAGAGCATATTCATTCCAGCAGGTAAGGAAGGCGAAGATGCCGGCCGATGCGATACCCGGGCCGGCAAGTGGAAATTCCACCTGCCAGAAAGCCTGCCAGCGCGTGCAGCCGTCGATCTGCGCGGCCTCGGCGAGATCCTTCGGCACCTGGCGGAAGAAGCCGTCGATCAGCCAGATCGTGAAGGGCACGTTCAGTGCGACATAGGTGAGGATCAGGCCGAAATGCGTGTCGATGATGCCGAGCCGCGCATAGACCATGAAGAGCGGCAGCGATAGCGCCACGCCGGGCACGGAACGCGTCAGCATCAGCCCGAGGAATACGGCCGACTTGCCTGTGAAACGAAAGCGAGCGAAGGCATAGCCGCCGGACATGCCGATGACGAGCGCAATGGCGGTCGAGGTGACGGAGATGATGAGCGAATTGCGGAAATAGTCCCAGACGGGGATGCCGCCCTGCCCGACGCCGCTGAACATGGCGCGATAGGCTTCCAGCGACAGCTCCTGCGGGATCCAGACCGGCGGCTTCGCCATGATTTCCACGGTCGGCCGTAGCGAGCTGATGACGATCCAGAAACCGGGCAGGCAGATGATAAGCATCGCGAGGAAGAGGCCGATGAGATAGGCAACCTTCCAGAAGCGGCGCTGCAGGCGTTGTTGAGCGTTGCGATCCATGATTACCACTCCGCTCCGATCTGGGTGCGGGCAAGCGCCAGCTTACGGAAGAAATAGACGGTGAAGACGATCGACAGGATGATCGAGACATAGGCCATGGCGTTGGCAAGCCCCATCTGCGCATCGGCATAGGCGGTGCGCCCGACCAGCGTCCAGATCAGCTCCGTGCGCCGCGCCGGCCCGCCATCGGTCATGATCTTGACGATGTCATAGGCGCGGGCGACGTCGAGCGAGCGGATCGTCATGGCGATGAAGGCGAACGGCATCAGGAACGGCCAGGTGACATAGCGGAAGGTCTGCCAGCTGGTGCAGCCATCGACCTTCGCAGCCTCGACAGGCTCCTGCGGCATGGCAAGCAGACCGGCTAGGATCAGGATCGCGAAGACCGAGGTCGACGACCAGACTTCGGCAATGACGATGGAAAACAGTGCCAGATTGCCATCGATCAGCCAGGGAATGGCCGTCTCGGTAATGCCCAGGGATTGCAGGGCATTGTTGATGATGCCGACATTGTCGTTGAACATGAATTTGAACTGGAAGCCGACGAGAACGGGCGAAAACATCATCGGGAACATCATCAGCGTGCGCAGCACGCGCTTGCCGTAGGTCGCCTTGTTGACCAGCAAAGCCAATCCCAGGCCAAGCAGCATTTCCAGATTGAGTGCGATCGTCAAAAGCACCACGGTGCGCACGAAGGCGGCGAGGAACACCGGATCCGAAAGGATGCGCATGTAGTTGCGCAGACCGATGAAGGTGAAGAGTGTGGCCGGCCGCGTCAGGCGAAACGGCGTGAAGCTGGAATAGAAGGAGAGCAGCAGCGGAAACAGAACCACCGCCGCCAGGACGATGATCGCCGGAAGAAGAAGCAGGACCGGTGGAGATATTCTTTTGAGCATGGTTTGCACCTGTCGGCATTTCTCGGCAGCGTGGCCCGGACTGCGTGGAATGAATTGCTTGGGACGAGACCCGGCAGAAAACCGGCAACGCGGATGGCGCCTAGCGGTGCCGATCGAAAGCGATTCTCGAAGTCAGATTGCGGAAGCCCCGCGCTCTTGAAGGCGCGGGGCTTCAATTGCACCGCTTAGAGCGCGCCGGCGTCCTTCAGGACATCGGTTGCCTTTTGAGCAGCGGCATCGAGCGCTTCCTTCGAGCTCTTGTCACCGAGGATCGCGGCCTGAAGCTCAGGATAGACGACGTTGGAAATCTCGATCCATTGCGGCGTGCGCGGAACCGGGAAGGCATATTTCATGGCTTCCTGGAAGGTGCTCAGCACTTCCTTCTTGTAAGGATCGGAAGCCGCCTGCTGGATATCCCAATCCCAGACCGCCTTGCGGGTCGGCAGCGTGCCGTTGGCGGCTTCGAGCTTTTGCGAATCGTCGTTCGTCAGGAACCAGACGAGCGAGGCGGCAGCATCCTTGTGGGCGCAGGCTTCGGTGACCGAGAAGCCGTGATGGCCGGACCAGCCGGTGTGCTTGCCGGAGGAACCGGCGGGCTGCACGACGACACCGACATTGCCGGCGATCTTCGAAGACTTCGGGTCATTGAAATAGGTTGCCCAGCCCGGCCAGTCGAGATCGAGGGCGATCGAACCGGAGGCGAAGCCGGCGCCGAGGTCGTCCCACAGATAGTTGGTCGTGCCGGCCGGAACGGCCTTGGCCTTGTACATGTTGACGAACCAGTCGAGCGCGCGCACGCCGGCTTCGGAATTGAAGGCAGGCTTGCCGTCCTTGTCGAGATATTCGCCGCCTTCGGCGACCAGCATTTCATAGAAGCGGCCGTTGATCGCCTCTTCCTTGCCGGGGAATTGCGTGCCGAAGAAGTTCGGCGGATTGGAGAAGAAGATCGCCTGATCTGAGACTTCCTTCCAGGTCTTCGGGGGCGCCAGATCGTAGCCGTACTTCGCCTTGAACGCCGTCTTCTTGGCATCGTCCTTGTAGAGGCTCTTCTGATAGTAGAGCGCCGAAACGTCGAACTGCGCACGCGGCAGCATGATCAGGCGGCCGTCGATGGTCGAGGCCTGGATGGTCGAATCGACGAACTGGCTGATTTCTTCCTTCGGCAGCAGCTTGCCGAGGTCGGTGTAGAGGTCGGGATATTGCGGCGCGAAGGACGAATGGTTCGAGCCGACACACCAGGAGATGCTGCCCGATGCCATATCGGATTTGATTTCCTTGTCGAGTTCGAAGTGGTTCTTCTTGGAGAGAATGTTGACCTTGGCACCCGTCTCCTTCTCCCACTCGGCGATGCGCGCATAAAGCGGCTCATATTGCTGGCCGCCGATGAGCTTGGCGTCGATCGTCACACCCTGAAATTTGCCCGGCAGATCGGCCGCGAAGACCGAAGTACCCGCAAGCAATGCCATCATGCCGGCAGCAAGACCGGCCTTCCAATTCCTCATCGAAGTTCCTCCCCTGAGACCGGACCCTTGTCCGATTGTCCTCCCGACCCAAATATGGATCGATGATTTATAAGTAAACATCTTATTCATTGGCCGTCAAGCTGCGATCGCGCGCTTGTAAAATGTCTTCATTCATATATGAATGATGATTCATGTTTCTTCGCATGGGGGCTTGTTGATGAGCGTAGAAGACGACAGTGACCGCTACCGCGCGCCGGCGCTGGACAAGGGGCTCGACATTCTGGAGCTGCTGGCAAGGATCGATGGTGGCCTGACGCAGGCGGAAATCGCCAAGGCGCTCAACAAGAGTCCCAACGAATTCTACCGCATGCTCGATCGCCTTGTGCGGCGCGGCTACGTACAGCGTCAGGATGGCGATCGCTTCTATCTGACGCTGAAGCTCTTCGGGCTCGCGCATTATCATGCACCGGTGCGCCGCCTCGTCTCCTTCGCGACCCCGCTGATGCGTGAGTTCTCCAACCGTGCCGAGCAGGCCTGCCATCTGGCGATCTACGACCGCGGCTCGGTGATCGTCATTGCCCAGCAGGATTCTCCCACCTATTGGGGCATCTCCATCCGCGTCGGCGCGCAGATCAATCTCTACAATACCGGCTCGGGCCATATTCTTCTGGCATTCCGGGATGCAAAGCAGCGTCAGATGATGATCAACGAGCAGAGACGCCAGGAACAGGATCCGGAGGAGCCGCCCGCAGACCTCGAGGAAAAGCTCGCGGCAATCCGTGAAAAGGGCTTCGAAACCATGAGCAGCCTGCAGACGAGCGGCGTACACAATATTTCCGCGCCCGTGCTGGCGATGGACGGCAACGCGCTTGCCGCCCTCACCTGCCCCTATATCGAGCCAGTGAACCCGAAGGCGCCTACGCGCGAGCAGGTGGTCGAATATGTCCGCGAAGCGGCAAAAGAGATCTCCGAAACCGTGGCCGGCACGGTCGATAAGGCCGAGCTGTAATTTTTATTTGAATAAACTATTCTTCTGTGAGTATATGTTGAGCAAGCAGGTATGGGAGGATCACCATGCTCTTCGACAGCCATTTGCACATCGTCGACCGGAACCGTCTCGCCTATCCCTGGCTGGCCGGCGCCGGCACGCTCAATCGCGACAGCCTCTATGAAGACTATGCGCGCGAGGCCAAGCGCCTCGGGATCACCGATACGCTTCACATGGAGGTCGACGTCGCCGAGGATGATATCGAGCGGGAAACCGATTACGTCAAAGACCTCAGCCGTGAGCCCGGCAGCCTCCTCAGGGGTGCCATCGCCGCCTGCCGCCCTGAAAGCACGAACTTTCCCGCCTATCTCGAACGCGTACTCGCCGATCCCTTCGTCAAAGGTTTCCGCCGTGTACTGCATGTCGTGCCAGATGACGTCTCCGAGGGCGCCCTCTTCCGCGAGAACCTGAAACAGCTCGGTGGCACGCGGCTCACCTTCGATCTCTGTGTCCTACCGCATCAGATGTCCAAGGCGCTCGCGCTCATCGACCTCAATCCCAACATCCGCTTCGTCCTCGACCATTGCGGCGTACCGGCGGTGAAGGATGGCTTCAGCGAAAGCTGGGCAGCGGGGATCACGGAAGCGGCAAAGCGCCCGAATATCATCGTCAAGATTTCCGGCGTCGTCGCCTATGCCGATCCGGACAGCTGGGCGCCGGAAACGCTGCGTCCCTTCGTCGAACATTGCATCGCAAGCTTCGGCTGGGATCGCGTCATCTGGGGCAGCGACTGGCCGGTCTGCACGCTCGGCGGCAATCTCTCCACCTGGGTCGCCGCCACCCACGCTCTGATGCAAGGCGTAAGTGACGACGAACGCAATCGACTCTATCACCTGAATGCCAAGCGCCTCTGGTCTCTCTGAGACCAGGCGCGTTTCTTCAGAAAGACGATGTCATGACCGCCACCGTCGGCGTCTCCAGCACCCATCCGAAAACCATGCCGGCCGATCACGCCGAAATCCCCGTCTGGAATGCGGAGAACTGGTTCTATGAGGATTTCGAGATAGGCCACAGGATACGCTCGCTGCGCCGCACGATCTCCGAAGGCGAGTCGCAGCAGTTCAACGCGCTCGTCCTTGATATGCATCCTTACGTCAGCGATCAGATCTTCGCCGAAACCGAAGGCCTGTTCGGCAAGCGGCTCGTTGCCGGTGCCTTCGTCTTTTCCGCCGGCCTCGGGCTTGTCGCCACCAATTGCGTCAACGCCTTTTCCTATGGCTACGACAAGCTGCGCTTCATCAAGCCCACCTTCATCGGGGAGACGATCTACACCATCCGCACCAATCTGGATAAGCATCCGAAATATGCCGAGCTCGGCCTGATCCGCTCTTCTTACGAAGTCTTCAAGGGCGAAGGCGAGCTGGTACTCTATTGCGAGCATATCCAGACCGTGCGCTACAGGAACGGTCGGCCGGCGGACGCGCCGCCGCTGAAAGTCCGACATGAATAACGAGCACGAAGAGGGCCTGCTCTCCGGCATCATCGTACTGGATATGAGCCAGTTTCTTGCCGGCCCGATGGCGGCGCTCCGGCTCGGCGATCTCGGCGCGCGCGTCATCAAGATCGAGCGGCCCGATGGCGGCGATCTCTGCCGCCGGCTTTATCTGAGCGACACCGAGATCGGCGGCGACTCCACGCTCTTTCACGCCATCAATCGCGGCAAGGAGAGCTTTGCGGTCAATATGAAGGATGAGGGCGATCTGCAGGAACTGCGCGCGCTGATCGCCAAGGCTGATGTCGTCATCCAGAACTTCCGCCCCGGCGTCATCGAAAGGCTTGGCCTCGACTATGCCGCCGTTGCCGCGATCAATCCCCGTGTCGTCTATGGCAGCATCACCGGATACGGCCCCGACAATGAATGGCGACATTTCCCCGGACAGGATCTCCTGGCCCAGGCCCGCTCCGGCGTCATGTGGCTGAATGGCGAGGCGGATGACGGACCTGTGCCGTTCGGCCTTGCGATCGCCGACATGTTGGCCGGCAATCTCCTGGTCCAGGCCATCCTCGCCGGCCTTGTACGGCGCGGCGTCACCGGCCGCGGCGTACATGTAGAGACGAGCTTGCTGGAGGCGCTGGTCGACTTTCAGTTCGAAGTGCTGACCACGCACCTGAACGACGGAGGCCGCTTGCCGAAGAAATCCGCCGTGCGCAATGCGCACGCCTATCTCGCGGCGCCGTATGGCGTCTATCGCTGCGCCGACGGCTGGCTGGCGATCGCGATGATGCCACTCGCGAAACTCGCGCCGCTGCTCGATCTGCCCGCGCTTGCCGGTTACGCGCCGGATGATGCCTTCCAGCATCGGGACGAGATCAAGAGCATGATCGCCAGTCGCCTGCGGGAAAAGACGGTTCAGCAATGGCTCGCCATTCTGGAACCGGCCGATATCTGGGCGGCGGAGGTGCTGGATTGGCCGAAATTGCTGCAAAGTGCCGCCTTCCGCCAGCTCGATATACTGCAGACGGTAACCCGTGATGACGGCACTTCCCTGCGCACGACGGCTAGCCCCATCCGCGTGAATGGTGTTCGAGCCAAAAATGGGCTAGCGGCGCCGACGATCGGCGGGCAGTCGGAGAAGGTCAGGGCGGAGTTTGTTCGGTAGGCCATCGCATGCCTCGCACCCGCCGCACCGATGGTGCGGCAAACTCAAAGTCTCATTTACTCTCTGAAACAAAAAGGAGCGCCGCATCCCTGCGGCACCCCTCTCAAACAATCTCTCCTCTGAGAGGATAGAAGCAAACCTCAAGCGGCAGCGAGCTGCAGCTCCTTGCTGACCATGGTGCGCAGCGCGACCAGGTCCTTGGCGAAGGCGCGGATGCCTTCGGAGAGCTTCTCGGTCGCCATTGCGTCTTCGTTCATCATCCAACGGAAGGTCTTCTCGTCGACGGCGATCTTTTCGACCGACCCCTTGGGCTCCGGCGAGAGCTTGCGCTCCAGCTTGCCTTCGTCCTTGGAGAGCTCGTCGAGCAGGTTCGGGCTGATCGTCAGACGGTCGCAGCCGGCCAGCGCTTCGATTTCGCCGGTGTTGCGGAAGGAGGCGCCCATGACGATCGTCTTGATGTCATTGGCCTTGTAGTAATGGTAGATGTCGCGCACCGAGATGACGCCCGGATCTTCTTCGGCCGTGTAGTCCTTGCCCGTCGACTTCTTGTACCAGTCGAGGATGCGGCCGACGAAGGGCGAGATCAGGAATGCCTTGGCGTCGGCGCAGGCAATCGCCTGGGCCTTGCTGAAGAGCAGCGTCAGGTTGCAGTCGATACCTTCCTTCTGCAGCACTTCGGCGGCGCGAATGCCTTCCCAGGTGGAGGCGAGCTTGATCAGGATGCGGTCACGCTCGATGCCGCGCTCCTTGTAGGCGGCGATGATGGCGCGGGCCTTAGCAAGCGATGCTTCCGTGTTGAAGGAGAGGTCGGCATCGACTTCGGTGGAGACGCGACCGGGAACGAGGCCGGAGAGCGCTGCGCCGACTGAGATCGCCAGACGGTCGGCAACTGCGGCAACGACGGCTTCGGAGGCGCCGCCCTGCTTCTTGCCCCAGGAAACGGCTTCCTTGATCGCGTCGGCGAACATCGGCGTGCCAAGCGCCTTCAGCACGATGGTCGGGTTGGTGGTGCAATCCACCGGCTTCAGGCGAGCGACTGCCTCGATATCGCCGGTATCGGCCACGACCGTCGTCATGGCGCGGAGTTGATCAAGCTTGGAAGTCATAACAGGTATCCTTGTTGAATGAGGCCCATTTGGATGGGAGATGTCGGGCAGCAGATCCGATCTTTTCGTCGGACGGACTTGAAGGCGTCAGCGATGCAGCCTTCCTTCTCCTATGTTTCGGTAACGGGATAAAAAGCGCGAAAGTTCCATTTCCGGTGAACGGCTGAGCGATGAGGAGACAACCTTCCGAAAACAGGCTTTTCGCCGGCACCAGGCGCCCTATATGGCTCCCTGTCCGGCCTGGCACTTGCTCGGAGCAGCATCTGCACATTGTCCTCCTCGATTGGACAAGACCGAATTCCTCACCACCGACTATCAGCAATCCCGCACGGAAAAGTCAAGGACATTTGTGCAATTCGATTGACATAAGTTTCACGTCATAGAATATCGGCAGCAGAAGAGCCGATCTCGCCTGCTCCTGTCGTCCGCCATAACAATATTTCGCATTCTGGGCGGATCATGACGTTAAACGGCGCATGCGACAATCCTGCCGGAGGACCTGTGGCCAAACTGAGACGCGGAACCCATACCGCCTATTCGGAAACCTCGTCCCTGAGGCTTCGCGCCGCCTGGCTCTATTACAATCAGGGCCTGACGCAGAAGGACGTTGCCGAACAGCTGGGCATCAGCCGTACCACCGTCATCCGCCTGCTCGACGAGGCCATGCGCCGTGCCGAGGTGCAGATCTGGATCACCGAAGGCATCGATGATTGCGTCGAACTGGCAATCAAGCTCGAGCGCACCTATGGGCTCGACGAGGCGATCGTCGTTCCAGAGCCTGCTGGCGGCAACGTGAACGCGCAGGCGAAGAGCGTCGGCCTGGCACTCGGCCAGTTCCTGACGGAGGCCATCCCCGACAATTATACGATCGGCGTCGGCTGGGGCCGGACGATGACGGCTTCGCTCGCAAGCTTCCGCCCGACCCGCCGCGACAATTGCAAGGTGGTTTCCCTGCTTGGCGGCATCGTCGCCGTCCACCAGACAAACCCGATCGACTATACGTGGCGCCTGGCAAGCCAGCTCGGCGCGGAATGCTACATGTTCCTGGCGCCGCTGCTCGTCGACTCCATCGAGACCAAGCGCAATCTCATCGAGAAATGCGGCCTCGAAGCGATTTACCGGCTGGCGGAAAACCTCGATCTCGCCATCGTCAGCTGCGGCGATATCGGCCCGCAATCGACCTCCCTGTCGGAAGGCTTCATTTCGAAGCGGGAACTGGAAGAGCTGATCGACATGGGCTGCGTCTGCGACACTATGTTCAACTTCCTCGACGCCGAAGGCAATTCCGTCGATCACCCGATCAACAAGCGTGTCATGTCGGTCGATCTCGATACGCTGAAGAAGGCAAAGCACATCGTGATCTCCTCCGGCGGCGCCCACCGCGCCCAGGCGATCAGCGCCACCATCAAGCGCATCGGCTGCAATACTTTGATCACGGATGAAAGTGCCGCCAAGGCGCTGCTGCAGATGGCGATGGCGAAGGCGGCGTGAGGGCGGGCCGCCGTTGGCTCCGAATTTGGTGAGAGTGCGCCCCCCCTCTGTCCCTTTCGGGACATCTCCCCCACAAGAGGGGAGATTGGTGATGTGCAGCGACCTCTCACTTCAAAGCAAACGTCGAATCTGCTGAAGCTCCTCCTGCTTATACAGATCTGGTAAGGGCGAGCCACAAACTCCCAACGATCTCCCCCTTGTGGGGGAGATGTCCCGACAGGGACAGAGGGGGGTGGCGCAGGCACTGCAAACTCGGCTTCCGAGAACACGCACCCTCAAGCATCCCCCGCTTCCCACCCCAGTATCGCCCGCTTGCGCGTCAGCCCCCAGTGATAGCCTGTGAGCTGCCCGTTCTTCCCGAGCGCGCGATGACAGGGCACGACGAAAGAGATCGGGTTGCGGCCGACAGCTGCGCCCACGGCCCGCATCGCCGTCGGCTGGCCAATATCCTTGGCGATGTCGGAATAGGTCACCGCGCGGCCCATCGGGATCTTCAACAGGCTTTCCCAGACGCGAAGCTGGAAATCCGAGCCAATCAATACGACACGCAACGGCTGGTCGCTTGACCAGTTCGAGCGCTCGAAGATGCGGGCCGCATAAGGTGCCGTTGCGTTCGGATCCTCGATGAACTCGGCATTCGGCCATCGGCAGGTCATGTCGGCGAGGCAAGCCTTCTCATTGCCGGAATCGCTGAAGGCGAGACCGGCAAGGCCGCGATCCGTGACCATGATCAAGGCGAGACCGAAGGGCGAGATGTGGAACGCATAGCGCATCACCAGGCCGCTGCCCCTCGCCTTCCATTCGCCCGGGGACATCGCCTCATGCGTGACGAAAAGATCGTGCAGTCGGCTGGGGCCGGACAAGCCGACCTCGAAGGACGTTTCGAGCAGCGGCAGATCCTCCTTGCGCAGGAGCCGCTTGGCATGATCGAGCGTAACGGCCTGGAGAAACGCCTTGGGCGACAGCCCAGCCCAGCGCGTAAACGTCTTCTGCAGCTGGGTCGGCGACTGGCCGAGCCTTTCGGCGAGCATCTCCAGCGACGGCTGGTCGCGATATTCCTCGGTGATGAGCTCGATAACCTCCCGCACGGTGTCGTAATCGTGACCTTCCGGGGTGATGTCTTTCTTCAGCTGTGCAATCGCATTCATGATCTTTCTCCTTGGAAAGGAGAAAACCACGGCAAGAGGGCTAAAACCACCCGTTTCTTGCCTAAGTGGTCTCTCTGCAAAAATGTGATATCGCCGGTTTGGGTAGGCCGCTCATATCCGTTGTGTCACGGTCGCCAAGGCACGCTTGAAGGCTTTGGCAAAACTCTCACGATCCTCAGGATTGAGGAAGGAGCCGACATCGGTGTCGTGGCTCCTGTCGCGGACATGCATCGATACGACCCCGATCTCGCGGTGGCGGCGAACGAGGAAGCGCGTCCAGAACGGATTGAAATCGTGCTCCACCATGCGGCCCGTCGGCGAGAACTTGCGGATGGAAACATTGGTGCGCGATACCGTCACCTCTTCGCGCACGCGACCCGAACGGTAATTCAGCCAGAAGGCGCCATAGAGCAGGAAGAGATCGGCGCCGAAGAAGATGCCGATCGGCCAGGCGCCGCGAAGGATGAACAGGACGCTGTAGACGAGACAGAAGCCGCCCGCCAAGGCCAGCATGACCCTGAACCCCTTTCGCCCCAGCGAGCGATGAGGGAACAATTCGGCAGCGAAGACCGGCCTGTTGCCGTCTGCCGCCCTATCGGCGTTGCGTTCCGTCATAGGAGTTGAGTATAGGTCGTTCATGGCAAATCCCAAGATCAAATCCAGCGCCCAAACCGCGAAAAAGTCAAATGCGACCGCAGGCCGCAAGCCGACCGGAAAGAGCCTCTATTCCAAGGCAGACCTCGAAGAGATCTTCCGCCGCTTCTCCGTCCAGCGGCCGGAGCCGAAGGGTGAGCTGGAGCATGTCAACCCTTTCACGCTCGTCGTCGCCGTGGCGCTATCGGCACAGGCAACCGATGCCGGCGTCAACAAGGCGACGCGCGCCCTCTTCGCCATCGCCGATACGCCGCAGAAGATGCTCGACCTCGGCGAGGAGCGCATCCGCGAATACATCAAGACGATCGGCCTCTACCGTAACAAGGCCAAGAACGTCGTCGCCCTGTCCGAAAAGCTAATCACAGATTTCGGCGGCGAAGTGCCACGAACGCGCGAAGAGCTGATAACCCTGCCCGGCGTTGGCCGAAAGACCGCAAATGTCGTGCTCTCCATGGCTTTCGGTCAGGCGACGATGGCCGTCGATACGCATATTTTCCGCATCGCCAACCGGCTGCTGCTGGCGCCCGGCAAGACGCCCGACGACGTCGAGCAGCGGCTGATGAAGATCATTCCCGATCAATATCTCTACCATGCCCACCATTGGCTGATCCTGCATGGCCGCTATGTCTGCAAGGCGCGCAAACCGGAATGCGAACGCTGCGTCATTGCCGACCTCTGTCGCTCGCCGGAAAAGACCTGCGACATACCCGCTCCTCTGGTCGAACTTCCGCCCCAGGTCATCGGAGCGGAAGCGGCAGGCTAAGCCTGTCTTGACCGCAGGCCTGTCTCCCTGTGTGAGATCAGCTTGTGCAGGTGCACCATCATGCCCGCTGCAAACAGCGGCGTCAGCAGGTTGAGAAACGGGATCGCCAGAAAGGCGGCAATCACCAGGCCGGCAAGGAAGACCGTCAAAGCGTGCTTGACCCGGAATTCCCGCGCCTCGTCCGGCGAGCGGAAGCGCATGGCGGCGAATTCGAAAAACTCGCGGCCAAGCAAATAGCCGTTCACCAGGAAGAAGGCGACGAGGTTGACGCCCGGAATGAACAGCAGAAACAGCGCCACGATGTTGCCGACGATGACGACGCCGAGAAAACGCACGGAGCTCTTCATTGCCGCAACGAGCGGCATTGCCGTTCCGGGCGCATCGCCGGGATAGTCGCGCTTTTCCACAACTTCGGCGACATCATCAAGAAACAGGCCGGCGATCAGTGCCGTCACCGGCGAAATCAGCAGCGCCATCGCCAGAGCCAATGCAATCCCCGCGAAAATGGCAAGGAAGAGCGTAAGCCAGCCCGTCCAGTCGGCCGTCGATGGCATGAAGCCCTGCAGCCAGGGCAGGATGAAGGAATTGAACGCGCCCCGCAGCGCAAACCATAGCGCGACCAGCGCCAGCAAAGTCAGGCCCAGGACCTTCCAGAAAACCTTGCGCGTCTCCGGCGCAAAGAGATTGGCAAGGGAAAGACGCGCAGCAAGAACAATCATTCGGTCGACCTCTTTTGATGGCAAGTGGACACCTAGGAAGTGGTTGCATCGATATCAATATCTCGCGTCGGTGTATGAAATACGTTCAATTAAAAATTTGAATTATTGTAATATATTTTACAGTAATATATCCTGTTCGCCACATTAAGAACAACAATCGAAACAAGACCATCCGCTCGATTAGATTTGAATGAGCGATTGAACCAGGAATTGGTGCAACCGAACATCGGAAAGACCATCGACGAGGCGTGAAAAATTGGAAGACCTTAGCCAGAAACTTAGACAATATATCAAGATCGGCACTCCTGCCGAACGAAGAATTGCTAAGTATTTCTCAGAGCATCTGAATGAACTACCGTTCGAAACGGCCTCTTCGGTCGCCGACAGGCTGGAGCTCAGCCCAATGACGGTAGGGCGGTTCCTGCGGTCCCTTGGTTATCACGGCCTGGATGGGATCAAGGTGCACCTCAAGGAAAATGCGCCAACGCTTACGTCACAATTGCCTAACATTCTCGAACAGCTTCAGAGGGACGCCAGCGAAGGCCGTCCGCTTGCGGCCCAGATCGCCGAGCAGGTCGAAATGCTGCAGCATATCTATAACCTCGCCGGCCAGCCGCAGTGGCAGGAGGCGACCGCGACCATCCTGTCCTCCGACAATGTCTTCGTCGCCGCCCATCCCAGCCTTGCGGGAATTGGGCGTCATTTCTCCGACCGCCTGGCCTTTGCCCGGGATCAGGTCCTGTTTCTCGACGGAGCCAATGGCAGCTATATCGAACTGTTCGGCGAGCGATCCAAAGACGGATTGCTCGTCATCATCGATTCACCGCGCTTTGTTTCGTCCCGCCTGCTCGCCCGCTCCGCGCGCCGGTCCGGATGCAAGGTACTGCTGGTGACAGGCCAGTTTACCGAATGGGCGCATGAATTCGCAAACGTCACCCTGTCCCTGCCACCGCAGCGGGCTAACAGCCGCGAAAATCTCACGGCCATGATGTCGCTGCTCGAATATCTGGCCGTCGCCGTCATCCAGGCAGCTGGCGAGACCGCGGAAACCAGAACCCGCCGCATAGAAGAACTACAAGGCATGTTTGCCCACGCGCCGCTCCGGTAAGCCATTCTATTCCATGGCGTCCAGTTCCGCACGGTGGCGGTACATGGCGAGGAAGCGACGGTAATCGCGGTCATAGAATGCCTTCTTTCCCGCGTTCGGAAGCCGTTCGTGACCGCCCGGATACATCGCAGCGCCCGCAGCCCCCAGGCTTTCATAGAGGCCGCAGGAGACGGAAGCGGCGATCGCCGTGCCCAAAAGCACGGTCTCGTTCATTTTCGGGATCACGACCTTGCAGCCCGTCACGTCGGAATAGAGTTCCATGAGCAGCGAATTCTTCACGTGGCCGCCGGCCACATGCAGCGTGTCGGGCACATAGCCGTAGTCCCGCATCCGCTCCAGGATGTGACGAATGCCGAGCGCAATGCCGACGCTGGTTCGCCAGTAGAGCCGGCAGAGACCGTCAAAGGAAGCGTCCAGCGTCATGCCGCTGATGACGCCCAATGCATGCGGATCGGCAAGCGGCGACCGATTGCCGTGAAAATCGGGCAGCACATGGATGCGTCCGCCGAGCGAATCGCCCTCCTCCAGCCGCAATTCGGCGATCCGCCGCACGATACGATCATGCAGCGCCGCCGTTGGCGGTCCGCCGGCCGCATGCATGCTGACGATATGATCGAGCAGCGCACCCGTTGCCGACTGTCCGGCCTCGGCAAGCCACATGCCCGGGAAGACCGCCTCGTAATAAGGACCCCACATGCCCGTGCTGCGCTTGCGCTCGCGCGCGAAGGAAACGACGCAGCTCGAGGTTCCGGCAATCAGCGCCAGCTGATGTTCCAACATGCGGGCATCGCCGGCATGGGCGGCAAGCGCACCCAGCGCGCCGGCATAGGCATCGATCAGGCCCGCGCCGACATGACAGGCGCGATCGAGCCCCAGCGCTTCGGCCGCGTCGGCCGTCAATGTGCCGATGCTTCCGCCCACTGCGACACTCTCTTCAGGCAGGCTACCGCGCTCGCACAGGTCGCCAAGGCCGATCACGTTGAGAAAATCGGCCTGCCAGCTCGGCTCGCGATGGGCGAGATAGTTCCATTTCGCCACCAGGGTGGAGCGCGACCGGGCAAGCGAGCCGGTTGCCTTCCATGTCATGAAATCCGCAAGGTCGAAGAAATAACCGGCCTCGGCCCAGCTTTCCGGCAGGTTCTCCTTCAGCCACATCAGTTTGGGCATTTCCATTTCCGGCGACATGAACTCGCCGGAATAATCGAGAACCTCGTGCTTCGTCGCCGTGCAATAATCCGCCTCGGCAAGCGCGCGGTGATCGAGCCAGACGATGGTATCGAATCTCTTCTCGCCACAGGTGGAAACGGTGAGTTGCCCGCCATCGCGATCGCGCACGACCAGCGAACAGGTCGCATCGAAGCCGATCGCGCCGATAGCGGATGCGGCAACGCCGGATGCTTTCACGGCTCCGCGAACCGCGGTGCAGACGGCGGCCCATATATTTTCGGAATCGTGCTCGGCGTGGTTTTCACGCGGACGATTCATCAGGATCGGATGTTCGCTTTTACCCAGCAGTGAACCGCCCGCGGTGAAGACACCAGCGCGTGCGCTGCCTGTGCCGATATCGACCGCAATCACGTGATCACGCATGCAAAAGAGGTCCCGCCCACTTATGTCTTGTTGCGGACAAGTTGTATCAATTCCGGCATCGCGTCAAACACGACCTCGGGCGAGAGCTGCTCCAGTTCCGCCCGGTAACTCGGCGAATGAGCATGCGAACCACCGGTGAAGGCAAAGACCGTCATGCCGGCCGCGCGCGCTGCCGTGATCCCCGCCGGGCTGTCCTCCACGACGATGCAATCCTTCGGCGGCACGCCCATTTTTTCCGCCGCATAGAGAAAGAGATCCGGCGCCGGCTTGCCGCGCTTGACCATGCTGGCGCTGAAAATATTCGGCTCCAGTCTGTCGAGAAGGCCGGTCACACCGAGCGAGAGACGGATGCGCTCCAGCTGGCTCGATGAGGCGACGCAGCGCGGAAGCTTGAGCACATCCAGCGTCGCTGCAATGCCGTCGATCGGCTTCAGCTCGTGCTTGAAGCGCTCGTAGAGATCGTTGCGGATGCGATCGAGAAATGCCTGGTCGATGAAGACGTCGAACTCCGTCTGCATCGTGTCGACGAGCGTCGCCAGGCTCTTGCCGAGGAAGCGGCTGTAGACATCCTCCTCGCTCATCTCGATGCCGACATCATGCATCGCCTGGATGAGCACACTGACCGACAGCGGCTCGCTGTCGACAAGCACACCATCGCAGTCGAAGATTACGAGCCCTGTTCCCGCATCCGCCATCACAGATCCAACCTGAATTCTGTTGCTGTCCCGCCGGCCGGAAACCCGGCACGGCAATGGAAAACGGCCGGAACAGGAGAAGTCCGGCCGCTTGAAAATCATTCCGCGAGTTTGTTGTCCAAGTATAGCTGCAGGGTGACGCGGGTACCCTTTTCCCACAGCGTTTTCAGTGCATGCGCGAAGCGCTTGCGGAAGAGATCGGATTTGGCGACATCGCCGAAAATATCATCGAAGACCAGGAAGGCATTCGGATCGTCTTTTGCCTTGAGGGCTGCTGCATGCAGCCGATCCGCGCTGGCATCGTTGAAGACGATCTCCTTGCCGCTGTCGCTCTTGCCGGCGAAATAGCGGCACCAGAGAGCGGAAACGAGTGCGAGACCGACGATATCCTCGCCGCGACGGAGACGGTCGGCTGTCGATGGCAGAATGAATTTCGGCTGGCGGTTGGAGCCGTCCTGCGCCAGACGCGGGATGGTGTCGGCGATCTTCGGATTGGAGAAGCGCCGCTCGATCAGCTTGAAGTAATCCGCAAGCACCGTATTCGGTACCGGCGGGATGACGGGGATGATCTCGTCGTTTTCGAGCTTTGCGAGGAAGGCGCGGATCAGCGGCTCTTCCATGGCTTCATGCACGAAATGGATATCCATCAGCGCCGCCGGATAAGCAATCGCCGCATGGCCGCCGTTGAGAATGCGGATCTTCATGTGCTCATAGGGCGTCACGTCGGGAACGAAGGTCACGCCGACCTTTTCCAGCGCCGGACGTCCTGCCGGGAAGTTGTCTTCCAGCACCCATTGCTTGAACTCTTCGCAATAGACCGGCCAGTTGTCCTCGATATCGAAGTCTTCTTTCAGCAGGTCGATTTCACGCGCGCCGGTCGCCGGCGTGATGCGGTCGACCATGCCGTTCGGGAAAGCGACGTTCGCGGCGATCCAGTCGGCAAAGGCCGGATCGGAAAGCCGCGCCGTACCGACCACGGCGGCTTTGGTGACGCCGCCATTGTGGGGGATGTTGTCGCAGGACATGACGGTGAAAGGCTGCAGGCCGACCGCGCGGCGCGCCTTGAGACCGGCCACGATCAGGCCGAACACCGTCTTCGGCGCATCTGGGTTCTGCCCGTCGGCCACGATCGCCGGCTGGGCGGGATTGAACTTGCCCGAGGCGTCGATGAAATAGCCACCTTCGGTGATCGTCATCGAAACGATGCGGATCGTCGGGTCGGCAAGCTTGGCGATGATGGCCTTGGCATCGCCGACCGGCAGGATGTCGATCATCGGCGCGGTCACGCGCGCGGCCGTGCGATTATTGTCCTGCTCGACGACGGTCGTCAGAAAATCCTGGGCTGCGAGCTTTTCCCGCATGGCCGCATCGGACGGCAGCACACCCGCACCGATGATCGCCCAGTCATGGGCTTCTCCGGCATTGAAAAGATCGTCGAGATAAACAGCCTGATGGGCGCGATGGAAATTACCGACACCGAAATGCACGATGCCCGCCGAAAGCGATTTCGGATCGTAAGCAGGAATGGCCGCCTTTGCAGCCGCCTGCTGAAGAGTTGCGAGCGATAATTTGCACGTCATGTCTCTGGTCCTTTTGAAGGTCTCTGGCTCCGGACGACTCGGGAAAGCCGCACCGGCTATAGGCTTGCCCGTCCGCGGAGATCGCAGGATGCGGCCCGGGAGAAATGCAATCGGCCATGCTCGCAAGCGGGCATGGCCCCGGCTCGGGTTCAGATCGAAAGCCCCTCGGCGTTGAACCGGTGAATATGTGCCTTGTCGGGCGTCAGGTAGACGGTATCGCCGGCCCGCGCCGGAAAATCGCCCGAACCGCGTGCCGTCACCGTGCCGATCCCGTCGACATCGATATGCAGGAAGGTGTCGGAGCCGAGATGTTCCGCCACCAGCACCTTGCCCTGCCAGTCGCCAGAGCTGGTCGACAGCACGACATGTTCCGGACGAACGCCGATCGTGTCGCCGCCGAGGCTCTGGGCATAGGCGCCCTTGACGAAATTCATCTTCGGCGAGCCGATGAAGCCGGCGACGAACAGGTTGCGCGGGCTGCGGTAGAGCTCCAGCGGCGAGCCCACCTGCTCGATATTGCCGCGGTTGAGCACGACGATCTTGTCGGCCATGGTCATGGCCTCGACCTGGTCATGCGTCACATAGACCATCGTCGTCTTCAGCTGCTGATGCAGCTCGCTGATCTCGAGGCGCATGTTGACGCGCAGCGCCGCATCCAGGTTCGACAAGGGCTCGTCGAAGAGGAAGGCCGCCGGCTGGCGCACGATGGCGCGGCCGATCGCGACGCGCTGGCGTTGGCCGCCGGAAAGCTGGCGCGGCTTGCGCTCCAGATAATCCGTCAGGTTCAGGACGCGCGCCGCATCCGCCACCTTCTTGTCGATTTCCGCCTGCGGCATGTTCGCCATCTTCAGCGGAAAGGCGATGTTCTTGCGCACGCTCATATGCGGATAGAGTGCATAGGACTGGAACACCATGGCCAACCCGCGTTCGGACGGTTTCAGATTGGTGCCGTCCTTGCCGTCGATCATGATCTGACCGCCGGAGACGTCTTCGAGGCCTGCGATCAGCCGCAGCAGCGTCGACTTGCCGCAGCCGGACGGCCCGACGAACACGACGAACTCGCCATTGTCGATTTCCAGGTCGATGGAAGGGATAACCTTGGCTTCGCCGAAGACCTTGGAAACTTGCTTGAGAACAATGCTACCCATGCTTGTCTTCCTTACTTAACCGCGCCGAAGGTGAGGCCGCGAACGAGTTGTTTCTGGCTGAACCAGCCGAGGATCAGGATCGGAGCGATCGCCATGGTCGATGCCGCCGAAAGCTTGGCATAGAACAGGCCCTCCGGACTGGAGTAGGAGGCGATGAAGGTGCTTAGCGGTGCGGCGTCGACCGCGGAGAGATTGAGCGTCCAGAAGGCTTCGTTCCAGGCGAGGATGATGTTGAGCAGCATCGTCGAGGCAAGGCCGGGGATCGCCATCGGCGTCAGGACGTAGATGATTTCCTTTGCCAGCGTGGCACCGTCCATGCGGGCTGCTTCGAGGATCTCGCCGGGGATTTCCTTGAAGTAGGTATAGAGCATCCAGACGATGATCGGCAGGTTGATTAGCATCAGGACGATCACCATGCCCAGCCGGCTGGCGAACTGGTTGTTCAGGAGGCCGAAGCTCTGGAACAGCAGATAGATCGGGATGAAGGCGCCGACCGGCGGCATCATCTTCGTCGACAGCATCCACATCAGGACATCCTTGGTCCGCTTGGTCGGCGAGAATGCCATGGCCCAGGCGGCGGGTACCGCGACGAGCAGGCCGAGAATGGTCGAACCGAAGGCGATGATGACCGAATTGCCGAAGTGGAGGAAGTAATCCGAGCGCGACTGCACCTCGAAATAATTCTCCAGCGTCCAGTGGAAGAAGAGGAATTGCGGCGGCGAGGCAATCGCATCGCCCTCCGTCTTGAAGCTCGTCAGGATCGTCCACAGGATCGGGAAGAAGATGAGGAGCGCCACGACCCAGGCGGCGAGCGATACGACGATCTTGCGTTGCGTGGTGATCTTGCGTGCCATCTCAAGCCTCCAGATTCTTGCCGACCGCACGCATCAGGAAGATCGCGACGATATTGGCGAGGATGACGGCGATGATGCCGCCCGCCGATGCGCCGCCGACGTCCTGCGACAGAACGATCTGCGAATAGACGAGATAAGTGAGGTTCGTCGTCGCCGTGCCCGGTCCGCCATTGGTGGTGACGAGGATCTCCGCGAAGGCCGACAGCATGAAGATCGTCTCGATCAGGATCACGACGGTGATGGCGCGGGCCAGATGCGGCAGGATGATGTAGATGAACTTCGAAACCGGCCCGGCGCCATCCATCTCGGCGGCTTCCTTCTGCTCCTCATCCAGCGACTGCAGGGCCGTCAGCAGGATAAGCGTCGCGAAAGGCAGCCATTGCCAGGCGATGATGATGATGATCGACAGCAGCGGAACCGTCTCCAGCCAGGTCAGCGGATCGAGCCCGAAAAATTTGAAGAGATGCGCCAGGAGCCCGTTCACCGGGTTCATGAACATGTGCTTCCAGATGAGGGCGGCGACCGTCGGCATCACGAAGAAGGGTGCAAGCACCAGCATGCGCACGATGCCCTGGCCGAAGATCGGCTGATCGAGAAGGAGCGCCAGCGCAATGCCGCCGATGACGGTAATGAGCAGCGCGCCGCCGACAAGCAGCAGCGTCACGATCAGAGAGCTCACAAAGGCCGGGTCGCTGATGAAATATTCGTAGTTGAGCCAGCCGATGAAATCATGCGTGCCGGGGTTCAGCAGATTGTAGTTCAGCGTCGAGAAATAGATCGTCATCACGAGCGGGACGATCATCCAAGCGAAGAGAAGCAGAACCGAAGGCGCCATCATGACGCGGGCGGTGGAACGGGTGTGCAACGTTGCCATGGCAAGTACCGACCTATCTTTTTAAGGAGGGGATGGCCGCGGACCGGCTGAAACAAAAGGGGCCGCCAAGGGCAGTTCGGCGCTCGGCGGCCTAGGGGAAAGCAGCGCTCGAGAGGGGGCGCTGCTTTCCTTAGCTTCGAAGGCCCTTACTTCGGATAGCCGGCCTTCTTCATTTCGCGTTCCGTCAGCTGCTGGGCAGCCTTCAGCGCCTGATCGACGGAGATCTGGCCGGCGAGAGCAGCCGAGAACTGCTGGCCGACAGCCGTGCCGATGCCCTGGAATTCAGGAATGGCGACGAACTGGACGCCGACATAGGGAACCGGTTTGACGGTCGGATGCGTCGGATCAGCCGAGTTGATCGAGTCGAGCGTCATCTTCGCGAAAGGCGCTGCCTTCTGGTAGTCCGCATTCGCGTAGAGCGACGTGCGGGTGCCGGGAGGTGCGTTCAGCCAGCCTTCCTTCTGTGCCACAAGGTTGGTGTATTCCTTGCTGGTGGCCCAGGAAATGAACTTCTCCGCCGCTTCGGTCTTCTTCGAGGAAGCCGGGATGGCGAGGTTCCATGCCCAGAGCCAGTTGCCGCGCTTGCCGAGGCCCTTATCCGGAGCCAGAGCGAAGCCGACCTTGTCGGCGACCTTCGATTCCTTCGGATCGGAAACGAAGGAGGCTGCAACCGTCGCGTCGATCCACATGCCGCACTTGCCGGACTGGAACAGGGCCAGGTTTTCGTTGAAGCCGTTGGAGGAAGCGCCCGGAGGGCCGGCATCCTTCATGAGCTTGACGTAGAAGCTCAGCGTGTCCTTCCATTCCGGCTGGTCGAACTGTGCCTTCCACTTCTCGTCGAACCAGCGGGCGCCGAACGAATTCGACATGGCCGTCAGGAATGCCATGTTCTCGCCCCAGCCTGCCTTGCCACGGAGGCAGATGCCGTAGACTTCATGGTCCTTGTCGGTGATCTTGCGGGCTGCATCGGCGACGAAGTCCCAGGTCGGGGCGTCCGGCATCTTCAGGCCGGCCTTCTCGAACAGGTCCTTGCGATACATCACCATCGAGCTTTCGCCATAGAACGGTGCTGCATAGAGCTTGCCGTCGGTGGTCAGACCGCTGCGAATGGCCGGGAGAAGGTCATCCACCGCATAGTCCTTGTCGGCGGAAAGCTTGTCGAGCGCCGCGAGCCAGCCGAGCTTGCTCCAGATCGGCACTTCGTAGGTGCCGATGGTCAGCACGTCGTACTGGCCGGCCTTGGTAGCGATGTCGGTCGTAACCTTCTGGCGCAATACGTTTTCTTCAAGCGTGACCCATTGCAGGTCGATGCCGGGGTTCTTGGCTTTGAAATCGTCCGTAAGCTTCTGCATACGAACCATGTCGCCGTTATTGACCGTCGCAATCGTGAGGGTTTCTGCGGACGCCAGGCCGGCAAACATCAACGCCGAGCAGGCGCTCAGCAATAAAGTTTTCAATTTCATATCTTCCTCCCAGAAGACTAAAAATGAGCATTCGCTTTGCTCGTGGGCAATTACTCGCTCATTGCGACAAAATGTCAATGCAGATTCGTTGCTGCATTGCCGAGCAAGAAACCCATCTCTTTGTTTTTATGGAAAAATTTTTTGCTCAATCCCTGAGCAAAAATTCAGCAACTGCCTCGTCGGTGATCAACCCGTTGATTTGCCGGCCAATAACCGCAGCCTTGATCGCCTCGAACTTGCGTCTTCCCTTGGCGATTCCAATGACGGAACAGGTGTCCCGGGACGGGATCGGCGCGCTGGCGACGCGATCGTTGACATCATCAGGCATGAGCTTGCCATCGCCATCGAAAAGCCAGCCGCAGATCTCGCCGGCAGCGCCGCGGTCCATGAGCGCCAGCATCTCCTCTCTCTCGAGGAAGCCGTCGAGGCAGAGCGGCGCTTCGATGCCCATTTCGCCGATGCCGACGAAGGTGACGTCGGCCTGGGCGCTGATATCCAGCGTCGAGCGTACCAGCGCCTGCGCATGCAAGAGTTCGCGTTCTTCCGCCGACGATACCAGCACAGGCAGCGGCATCGGAAAATGCCGCGCCTTGATGACGTCGGCCATGCTGAAAATGACGTTGTAATAGGCGGCTGAACCGTCCGGGCCGATATTGCCGGTCAGGGACACCACCCGGTGCTGCAGACATTCGATGGCCGGCAGCTGGTCGACCGCGGCCTTCAGCGTGCGCCCCGTGCCGATCGCCAATACGATCGGATCGCTACGCCGCAGCCAGCGCTCGATTTCGGCTGCCCCGGCTTCGGCGATGCCGATGGTAGACGATGTGCTATCCGGATCGCTCGGCACGACATCGACATGGCGAAGACCGAATTTTGCTTTCAGCGCCGCAGCATATTCCAGGCAGGCGGCGATCGGGTGATCCAGCCGCACCTTGATCAACCGTTCGGCAACGGCGAGCGATACCAGACGCTGCGCCGATTGGCGGGAGATTCCCATTGCGACCGCAATCTCGTCCTGAGTCCGGCCGGCAACGTAATAGAGCCATCCGGCTCGTGCCGCATCGTCAAGCCGCCCCTGGGAATCCAGCTTTCTCGCCATCGCATTCCTTTATCGAAACAGCGCCCGATCCTCGGCAATTATGCTCGCGATCCGGGCCAGGTGATCCGGACCGACCGTGCCGGATCACTCAGCTTCCGGCGGAATGACGCCCTTGGTCAAGGTGAAACAGCCGTAGAAACGGCGTTCGCCGGTCTGAATGACGCAATAGGCATCCTTGGCGCGCTCATAGAAGGCGTAGCGTTCGACCGGCGTCAGCGGCCAATGCTTGCCCTCGGCCTTGTCGATCGCAGCCTGCACCTCGCGCTGCACCTGCGGCACCTCGTCGGGCGCACCGACCACTTCCATGCGCGTTGCGGCGTCGTCGATGAACGTGTCGAGCGGCATCAATGACAATATCGCAGCAACCGCGTCGGCGGCCGGCACGTTGTCGATGCGCAGCAGCTCGCCCAGAACCGTCTGGCTTGCGATGGCTTCGGCGGGGAAATTCGTATCGACCACGACGAGCATGTCGCCATGTCCCATCGATTTCAGCGCATAGAGCACATCCGCATTCAACAGCGGCGAAATTCCCTTCAGCATGACCGAGCATCCTCCAATGGCCTGTGCAGCCATCCTGCGGCCGCTTCGTTCTCCGCGCAAACAAGTAACCATCACGTTCCTGTCTGTCCATAGGCACCGGGACCGTTTTCGGCGGATGGATACCCGAAGAACTGTGCATCCAGGCTTGGCTTATTTCGGCCGTTATTGACCCGATAGCTTCGTCGGCATTAACTGAAGCGCGTTCAATGGTTGCGAGGTGCAAGTGCGCATTCTTCTGGTAGAGGACGATGACACGATCGGCAGCGCGGTTCGCGACCATATCGCGGCAGGCCCGCACGCTGTGGACTGGGTCAGGAATCTCACCGATGCCGATGAGGTTACCAGCGCCGTGCAGTATGGCCTTGTCCTTTTGGATCTGCAGCTTCCCGATGGCAGCGGCATCGATTTTCTGAAGCGGCTGCGCCGCAGGCCAGACGAAACGCCCGTCATCATTCTCACGGCGCGCGACCAGATTTCCGACCGCATCGAGGGATTGAACAGCGGCGCCGACGACTATCTCGTCAAGCCGTTCAATCTCGGCGAGCTCACGGCCCGCATCCTGGCGGTAGCCCGCCGCTATACCGGCAGCCCGCAGCCGACCATCCGCTTTGCCGATCTTGAAATCGACCAGCCGCAACGGCGCGTCCGGCTGGAGGGCAAGGATGTGGTGCTGACAGGGCGCGAATGGGCCGTGCTCGATCTGCTGGTTGCAAGGCCCGGCGCCATCGTCTCGAAAGACAAGATAGAGGAAGCACTCTATGCCTTCGGCTCCGAGATAGAAAGCAATACGGTGGAAGTCTATATCAGCCGCCTGCGCAAGAAGATCGGCAGGGACCGGATCCGGACGGCACGCGGCGTCGGCTATTGCCTGGGTGAGCGATGACGCAGCAGAAAGGCCCAAGCCGCGCCAGCATAACCCGTCGCCTGGTCGCGGCACTCACCGGGACCGTCGTCGTCTTCTGGCTGATTGCAGTCGGTATCGGCGTCTACGTAGTCAACAAGGAGCTTTCCGAGACCTTCGACGGCGCGCTGCAGGAAACCGCCGAACGGCTGATGCCCCTGGTGCTGGACGATCTCGCCAATCGCGACCATTCGGGTGACCCGCAAAGCCTGGAAGAGCTCAACAAGGGGCTGAACCGCGAATATCTGACCTATCAGGTGCTGGATGCGAACGGTAAGGTCATCCTTCATTCCCACGATGCCCCGGCAACCGCCTATGACGTACCGCTGAAAATCGGCTTCCACAATACGCCGCGATACCGGATCTATACGGAATCATCGGCCGACGGCACGATCTTCCTGCATGTCGCGGATGCCTTCAAGAATCGCCGCGAAGCATCCCGCGAAAGCGGCGTCGCATTGCTCTGGCCGCTGCTTGCCCTCATTCCCGCGAGCATCGTCGCCATCGGTTTCGTCGTCGGTCGGTCCCTGCGGCCCATCGACCGCCTGCGATCACAGATTGCCACAAAGGACAGCGGCAATATGGCGCCATTGGACAGCGAGACGCTGCCGCGTGAGCTGCAGCCGATCGCGCGCTCCGTCAATCTCCTGCTCGACCGCCTGCGCCTGGCGCTCGAAGCCGAACGGGAATTCACCGCCAACAGCGCCCATGAGCTGCGCACCCCGATCGCGGGCGCGCTCGCCCAGACCCAGCGCCTGATCGCCGAACTGCCTGAGGGCCCTCTGACCGACCGCGCCGGCCGCATCGAGACATCGCTTTCCAATCTGGGGCGACTGGCGGAAAAGCTGCTGCAGCTCTCCCGCGCTCAAGCCGGCATCGGTACGGGCGATAAACCGGCCGATCTGGTGGCCATCATCGAAACCGTCATTGGCGATTATGACCGGGACACAGGCACGGCCGGCCGCGTCCAGCTGGAAAATGAAGCAAAGGCGAAACTGATCCGCAATGTCGATATCGACGCCTTTGCCATCGTCATGCGCAATCTTATCGAAAATGCATTGATCCATGGTCCGGACGATGACGACGTGACGGTCCAGGTCGATGATCGCGCCATTCGCGTCATCAATAGCGGGACCGTGCTTTCCGCCAATGAACTTGCTGGCTTGAAGAAGCGCTTTCGGCGCGGCAAGACGAAAGCGGCAGGCTCCGGCCTCGGCCTCTCGATCGTCGAGCGTATCGTCGAGCAGATCGGCGGACATCTCGACCTGCTGTCACCCGCGACAGGCAAGACCGACGGTTTCGAAGCCAGGATCACGCTGCCGGCCGATTGACGATGGCGCAGCCGGCAAGGATTGATCTTGCAAAGACCGGCAAAGGGTGCGAGCAAGGCCGCATGTTCCCAGCGGGTCGATATTCATGATCGTTTCCTTCGACATAGGCGGCAGCGCCATCAAGGGCGGTATCGCCCGCTCCATGACGGATATCGTGCCGCTGGCGCGGCGGCCTACGCCCAGGCATGATTTTGCCGAATTCGTGGCAGTCCTGCGCGATGTCATCGCGGAAGCAGGCGAAAAACCGGATTGCCTCTCCTTTTCCATTGCCGGCGTGATCGATCCCGATACGCAGGCGCTGACCTGCGCCAATATCCCTTGCATCCACACCCGGCACCTCGCCGCCGATCTGGAAACGGAACTCGGCTATGCCGTGCTGATCGCCAATGATGCCGATTGCTTCGCCATGGCCGAGGCCATGGCCGGTGCCGGCCGCGGCCATCGCATCGTCTTCGGCGCCATTCTCGGCACCGGCGTCGGCGGCGGCCTGGTGGCCGACGGCCGCCTCGTCAACGCGGCCGGCGGCTTTGCCGGGGAATGGGGCCATGGTCCCATCATCGCATCCTTTGCCGGCAATCCGCCGGTCGCCATTCCCGCCTATCCCTGCGGCTGCGGCCAGAAGGGCTGCGTCGATACGGTCGGCGGCGCGCGCGGCATCGAACGGCTGCACAAGACGCTCCATGGCCTGGACCTTTCCAGCGAAGAAATCGTCGACCAATGGCGGAAGGGCGATGAGCGTGCGCAACGCACGATCGATGTCATGGTCGATCTGGTCGCCTCGCCGCTCGCTTTGACGGTCAACATAACAGGCGCAACCATCGTTCCGGTCGGCGGCGGTCTTTCCAATGTCGAACCACTGCTTGCGCGCCTGGATGAGGCAGTGCGAAGCCGCATCCTGCGCAAGTTCGGTCGGCCGCTCGTCGTGCCCAGTGAATGCAAGCTGGAACCGGGCCTCATCGGCGCCGCCCTGCTGGGCCTGCAATATGCCGGGGAGCGCGGCCATGCTGCTTGAGGTATGCGTCGAAGATATTGGCGGACTGAAAGCCGCTGTCGCGGGCGGCGGCGACCGTATCGAGCTTTGCAGCGCGCTCGCCGTCGGCGGCTTGACGCCAAGCGCCGGGCTGATGGCAGAGGCTGCCAAGATGCCCATCCCCGCCTACGCCATCATCCGCCCGCGCGCCGGCAACTTCGTCTATTCGGCTGATGAACTCGACGTCATGAAGCGCGACATCGACGCAGCCCGCAATGCCGGACTGCGGGGCGTCGTGCTTGGCGCCTCCCTACCGGACAGGCGGTTGGATTTCGATGCGCTTGCCATCCTCACCGCCCATGCGGAAGGTCTCGGCACGACGCTGCATCGCGCCTTCGATCTCGCCCCTGATATCGCCGAGGCCGTGGAAATGGCCGTCAAGCTCGGTTTCGAGCGCATCCTGACGTCGGGCGGCGCCAAGACCGCCGCGGAGGGCGTTGACATGCTCGAACAAGCGATTGCCGCAGCCGCCGGCCGCATCTCCATCATGCCCGGCTCCGGCGTCACGCTTGCAACCGTTGGCCGGCTATGGCCGCGATTGCAGATCAGCGAGATCCATGCCTCATGCTCCGCGGCCTTTGCCGAGCCGGACGAGCGCGTCGTCGCCCTCGGCTTCTCGGCGCCGTCCGGACGCCGCACGGATGCCGCGACCGTCAAGGCGCTCAAGACCTTCTTTGACTGAAGCGGCGACAAGCTGCCAAAAGCCAAGGCCCGAAACGCGAGATGTGAGCCGGAAGGACCGCGACGCGCTCTGGGCAAGGTCATGAATTGACAAAGAAACATTAGAATGATCAATCGTTCATAAACGCATATGCTGTAGCCAGGTATCGGCTGCGCAACATACAGTTATCGCGGCCAACAGGTTTCCTCGGGAGTAGCTGAGATCTGAACCATGTCGGTGGCGCCACTTCGCAAGAAAAGCAGGGCTGTCTTCTGGATTGCGACGATCGTCATCGGCTCGATCATCCTGGCGACCGCGCTCCTTGCCAATGATATGCGTAACCTCAGGGTGCTGGACAGCCGCTACCATCTCAACCTGTTTCCCCAGCCGGAACAACAGCCGGCACCCTTACCGCCGAAGCCTGCCCAGGCGCAGCAGCCGGCACATGTCGCTACGACGGCAAGCACTCCAGCCGAACATGCGCCGACGGCAGCCGAAGCGCCGAGGCATGGCCGCATAAAGCCGGCGAGCGATAAATCTTCGGCAAGGAGATCCCATCTGCTGGATGCCCCCGTCGACGCCCTGCTGAGCGCCTTCGTGCGCAGCTGGCGGATATCAGGCCAAGCGCTTTGCGCCGATCTCGAAAAATTCGGCCTGCCCGTGGGCGAATGGCGGCAAAGTGAATTGGGCGGCGGCACATCGGAATGCAGCTACGCCGTCCAGAAGGGCGCCTACGGCAATGCGAACGCGGCGTCTTTCTTCATCATCGCACGTGGCAAGCCGACCGGCGAAATCGAGACCATCCGCATCAAGGTGATCATGCCCGACAATGACGATGGCAAGTCCATCGCCGGCACCTTCATCGACACTGTCGTCCTGCTGCTGAATGAGACCCATTGGCTGGATTTCCAGGCGGCGCTGAATGCGATCGGCACGCTTCAGGATGTGACGCTGCAGGCCTTCGGCGCCAAGCTCGCCTTTTTCAAGGAATTCCAGAGCAACAACAACTTCAACCTTCAACTCGAATTGCGCAGAACGACACCCGAACAGATCCGAACCGCCCTTGTCTTCGACAAGGCTCGCTGGACCCTTCCCTCTCCCTCCAAGTAGTTGCGTAGTCCCGGGGTACGATGCATTGATCCTCAGCCGTCAGGAAGACGATGCGCAGGTGAGCGACCATCGGCGCCGGCCAAAAAGCCGGTCATGGGTGAGTGGGATTTTACGCCGCTAGCGCCGAGGCGCGGGGATGGACGAGATGATCGCGAAGCACCGCGCCTGAGCGATCGACTTCCTGCATCAGTACGTCGTAACTCCACAGATCGGCCAGGTGCTGCAGCACGCGCTTGGCATCCATATCGTCAAGCAGCGCACCGTTCAGCACCGTATGCCTGACCAGAAGCCGTCTGTCGCCGGCAAGATCGACATCGACGATCTCGATATGCGGATCGATCCAGCCGACATCATATTGCCGTGACAGTTCCCGCCGGATGCGGCGATAGCCCCGCTCGTCATGAATGGCGGCAACCCTCAAGCCATCTTCCTCTTCCGGATCGTCGGTCAGCTGGAACATGCGCATCTGACGCATCAGGTGCGGGCTTAGAAACTGCGCCACGAAACTCTCGTCGCGATAATTCGCCCAGAGATCGCGCAGCACCGCCATGGCATCGCCGGTGCCGGCGATTTCCGGGAACCACTGGCGATCCTCCGCTTCCGGCTTCGTCACGATGCGCTCGATATCCTGCATCATGGCAAAACCGATCGCGTAGGGGTTGAGACCGGAATAGCGGGGATCGTTGAAGGTCGGCTGGAAGACCACATTGGTATGCGATTTCAAGAACTCCAGAAAATCGCCGTCGCTGATGCCGCCAAGCTCGTGCAGCCGCGTCATGATGCGATAGTGCACATAGGTCGCCGTGCCCTCATTCATGACCTTGGTCTGGCTCTGCGGATAGAAATACTGCGCCACATGCCGCACGATGCGGATGATCTCGCGCTGCCAGGGCTTCAGGCGCGGCGCCATCTTTTCCAGGAAATAGAGGATATTCTCCTGCGGCAGGCCCGCCAGCGAACGCCGCCGCTCCAGATCGAGATCATGGGTCTTCTTGCCAGATCCGGCCGGAACGGTGCGCCAGAGATCGTTGAAGATCTTCTCGTCATATTCGCGCCGCTCGCGCTCGCGCTTCTCCTCGTCGCGCAGATCCGGCGTCTTCTTGCCGGCATAGCGGTGCACGCCGTGCGACATCAGCGCATGGGCGGCATCCAGCGTCCGCTCGACGGCGGCGTGGCCGTAGCGCTCCTCGCAGCGGGCGACATAGCTCTTGGCAAAATTAAGGTAATCGAGAATGCCTTCGGCATCGGTCCAGAGCTTGAAGAGATAGTTGTTCTTGAAGAAGTGGTTATGGCCGAAGGCGGCATGCGCGATGACAAGCGCCTGCATCGTCGCAGTGTTCTCTTCCATCAGATAGGAGATGCAGGGCGAACTGTTGATGACGATCTCATAGGCGAGCCCGCGCAGCCCCTTGCGGTAGAAGGCCTCGTGATGGGCGAAGTGCTTGCCGAAGGACCAGTGCTTGTAGAACAGCGGCATGCCGATCGAAGAATAGACGTCGAGCATCTGCTCGGCGGTGATGATCTCGATCTGATTGGGATAGACATCGAGACCAAGCTCGTTGACGGCGATCTTTTCGCAGGCATTGTGGATCCGTTGAATGGTGGCGAAATCCCAGTCCGCACCCTCGAAAAGCCGTTCCATCGATGCCTTGGCCATCATCCGCTCCTTGTTTCCGCCGTCCGGCGCTGGAAGAGATCGTGGAAGACCGGGTAGATCTGGCTGCGATCGCTGACACGCCGCATGGAAAGCACCGGCCACCCCGCCTGCATCCGCTCGTAGAGCGACCAGATCGCCGAGCCTGAGGAGATCGCGACACTGCGCGATTCACCCACTTCGAGATAGGCAAAATACTGGCAGACGGGCAGGATCTCGCTCGTCATCAGCGCCGCCGTCGTCGCATTGTCGGAATAGGCATTGTCGCCGTCCGACGCTTGTGCCGCATAGATATTCCAGTCGGACGCCGGGAAGCGGTCCCGCACGATCCGCCGCATGGCTTCGAGAGCGCTCGAAACCTGCGTGCCGCCCGTCGCCGGGCTGCGGAAGAAGGTCTCCTCGTCCACCTCCTCGGCGACGTCGGTATGGCGGATGAAGACGATCTCGACACGGCGATACTGTCGCGTCAGGAAGATGTAGAGCAGCATGTAGAAACGCTTGGCAAGGTCCTTCATGTGCTCGGTCATCGAGCCGGATACGTCCATCAGGCAGAACATGACGGCCTGCGCCACCGGCTTCGGCTCGTTCTCGAAACGGCGATAGCGAATGTCGATCGGATCGATATAGGGAATGCGCCGGACCTTTGATTCCAGCCTCTTGATTTCGGCTTCGAGCTGTGCGCGGCGCTTCTCGTCCGTGCACTCCTCCGCCTCCTCGATGAGCTTTTCGACTGTTTCCGGCTTCGGACGATGCAGCGCCACACGACGCATCATCGCCAGCCGCATTGTGCGGTTGATCGCAAGATTGGCGGGCGATCCCGTCACCGAGTAACCTGCCCGCACCGGGTTGATCTGGTCGGCCGACATCAGCCGCCGCTTGGCGAGGTCGGGCAGTTCAAGATCGTCAAGAAAGAGATCGAGAAATTCATCCCGCGTCAGGATGAAGCGGAAGGCATCCTCGCCGCTGCCGTCACCGCCGGCGCGCGGCCTGCCGTCGCCACCTTCCGGCCGCGGCAGGATATCGCCTTCGATGAAGTCCTTGTTACCGGGAAGAATATGCTCCTTGAGGCCCTCCGGGCCGCGATGGAACCGAGGCTCCTCGGTTCCATCCAGGGGAATGCTGATCTCGCCACCCTTCAGAATGTCCTGAATGTCGCGATTTTGAGAGGATTCATAGACCGCTCTCTGCACCAGCGCTTTTGCTCTACGCAAAAATCGTTGACGATTCTCCAGACTTTTACCGCCTGGGTTCAGGCGTCTGTCAACAATGTGCATTCCTTCTTCCTTGGTGGCTCATCCCGCCTGTTTCACACGCATGTACCATTCCACAAGCCGCCGGACCTGACGCTCGGTGTATCCCCGCGCCACCATCCGCTCGACGAATTCGCCATGTTTCTTCTCCGTCTCGCCGTCCTTCTTCGACCCGAACGAAATGACCGGCAAAAGGTCCTCGACCTGCGAGAACATCCGCTTTTCGATGACCTCGCGGATTTTCTCGTAGCTGGTCCAGGACGGGTTCTTGCCGCCGTGGCTCGCTCGTGCCCGCAGGCAGAACTTGACGACCTCGTTGCGGAAGTCCTTCGGGTTGGCGATGCCTGCCGGCTTTTCGATCTTGGTGAGCTCCTGGTTCAGGAGTTCGCGGTCGAGAAGCTGGCCCGTATCGGGATCCTTGAAGTCGACATCCTCGATCCAGGCGTCGGCATAGTCGACATAGCGATCGAAGAGGTTCTGGCCGTAATCCGCATAGGATTCCAGATAGGCCTTCTGGATCTCGTTGCCGATGAACTCCGCATAACGCGGCGCCAGTTCGCTCTTGATAAACTCGATATAGAGCTTCTCGGTTTCAAGCGGCAGCTGTTCCCGGCGGATTGCCTGCTCGAGCATGTACATCAGATGCACCGGATCGGCGCCGACCTCCGTCGTATCGTAGTTGAAGGTCGCCGCCAGCACCTTGAAGGCGAAGCGGGTGGAGGCTCCATCCATGCCTTCGTCGACACCGGCCGAGTCACGATATTCCTGCACGCTGCGCGCCCTCGGATCGGTTTCCTTCAGGCTCTCGCCGTCATAGACCCGAAGCTTGGAGAAGGCCGTCGAGTTTTCATGCTTGGAAAGCCGCGTCAGAACCGTGAAGCGGGCGAGCGTCTCCAACGTCGACGGCGCACACGGCGCCTCGCTGAGTTCGGATTCCTCGATCAGCTTTTCGTAGATCTTCTGCTCTTCGGTGACCCTGAGGCAATAAGGTACTTTCACGACGCAGATGCGGTCGATGAAGGCCTCGTTGTTCTTGTTGGACTTGAAGGTCTGCCATTCCGATTCGTTTGAGTGCGCCAGGATGATGCCGGAGAAGGGTATCGCACCGATATTTTCCGTACCGATGTAGTTGCCTTCCTGCGTCGCCGTCAGCAGCGGGTGCAGCATCTTGATGGGTGCCTTGAACATTTCGACGAATTCGAGAATGCCCTGGTTGGCACGGTTCAATGCACCGGAGTAGCTGTAGGCATCCGGATCGTTCTGCGCGAGGCTTTCGAGCTTGCGGATATCCACCTTGCCGACCAGCGAGGAGATATCCTGGTTGTTCTCGTCGCCCGGCTCCGTCTTGGCGACGGCAATCTGCCGCAGCCGCGAAGGCTGGATCCGAACGACTTTGAAGCGGGAAATGTCACCCTCGAATTCCTCGAGCCGCTTGAGGCACCAGGGACTCATGAGCCCGGTCAGGCGCCGCCGCGGAATGCCGTAGCGTTCCTCGATCATCGGCCCCATGGTGACGGGATCGAACAGGCTGAGCGGGCTTTCAAAGACCGGACTGAGCTCGTTGCCGGCCTTCAGCACATAGATGGGATGCACCTCCATCAGCGACTTCAGCCGCTCGGCGAGCGAGGACTTGCCGCCGCCGACCGGCCCGAGCAGATAGAGGATCTGCTTGCGCTCCTCCAGGCCTTGAGCCGCATGGCGGAAGAAGGCGACGATGCGTTCGATCGTCTCTTCCATGCCGAAAAACCCGGAGAAAGCCGGATAGGTCCGGATGGTCCGGTTCATGAAGATACGCCCAAGCCTTGTATCCTTGGCCGTATCGATCAGCAGTGGTTCGCCCATGGCTGCCAGCAGCCGCTCTGCCGCATTTGCGTACATGAGCGGATCATCCCGGCACGCTTCCAGGTATTCTGAGAATGACATCTCGACTTCGCGCCGTGCTTCGAAAGAACGGGCGAACGTGTTAAATAGCACATCATTGTTTAACATGGCGCCTCGATAGCTTGCTATTGCAATAAACGCCGGCCTTTACGAGATCACTTTATCCCGCTGTATCTAAGGTGCGGTATGACTCGCTTCGAATCAATAGGTGATCTGTCAATAATTCGTACGCTTGATTCCGAATGTCATCAATATCTTGAAGGGATCATGCACCGAATTAATGAAACACAACCGCAGGATTGTTGCGACCAAAACACTACACGCAAGAAGTTTCTCTTCTCACAACCAGGCACGCCCCTCGGGCATCCATTCGAAAACCCGATATGAACGAGAAGTTGCTCGAAGCCAGCGTCGCGCTTCATTGTCCGCATGATTGGGGAGAAAAGATGGTGCCCAGAGCCGGAATCGAACCAGCGACACGCGGATTTTCAATCCGCTGCTCTACCAACTGAGCTATCTGGGCAGCCTTGCTTCACGTCTGAGAAGGAGCCTTGAGGGGCGCCGGGCGGTTGGTTCGCCCCAGAAGCGAGCGGGGTTATAGCATCTTGTTCGGCCATGTCCAGCAGCAAATGACTCTTTTTTGACAGGAAATCGAATTTTGGCAATTCGCGAACAAAATGAAAGGGTTCGTGAATGAAAGCGGCGTTGGAAAGCCGCATTCATTCCTGGTCGGAGCCCTCGGCCTTCGTCTCGTCTTCGGTCACGGGGATGGCATAGGCGCCGTTGAGCCATCGCGAGAGATCGACGGAACGGCATCGATCCGAGCAGAAAGGATAGTGTTCGCGCATCGATGGACGGCCGCATTCCGGGCAGGGTCGCGTCTTGCGCAGCGGCTCGACCTTGGAACCGACCTTGATCTCTTCAGCCTTCGTCATCAGCTCTATCCTTCCTGCCATCCGGCGTGGACATCGAATCCCTCGCCTGCAAGCAGCAGCATGGTCTCATAAAGCGGCAATCCGACGACATTGGTATAGGAACCGACAAGCTTCTGCACGAAGGAGCCGGCAAGCCCCTGTATGCCGTAGGCTCCGGCCTTCCCCCGCCATTGCCCGGAGGCAAGATACATTTCGATGTCGCGGCCCGAGAGCCGCTTGAAGCGCACCTTGGTCTCGATAACCTTCTGGCGCAGCTTGCGGTCCGGCGTGATCAGGCAGATGCCGGTATAGACGACATGGCCGCGCCCGGAGAGCAGATGCAGCGCCGCGGACGCTTCATCGACGAATTCCGCCTTGGGCAGGATGCGCCGTCCGACAGCGACAACCGTATCGGCCGAGAGAATATAGCTGCCCTGCCAGGCGGCGTCGCTTTTGATTGCGGCATACGCCGCATCGCCCTTCTCCGCCGAAAGCCGGCGCGCCAGCGAGCGCGGATGTTCCGACTTCTTCGGCGTCTCGTCGATGTCCATGGGCATGAGACGCGCGGGCTCGATGCCTGACTGATGCAGGAGCTCGACGCGACGCGGCGATCCGGAGGCCAGTATCAGCTTGTGTTTCAACGCCATCAGATCTCGACCTGTCATGCGGGAATGAGAGCCGGCTCCGGAGCATGATGCCGAAAATGTCGGCGGCATCCGGCTCCAGCGAGCGGCGGACTACTTGAAACGGTAGGTGATGCGGCCCTTGGTCAGGTCGTAAGGGGTCATTTCCACCAGCACCTTGTCGCCGGCCAGAACGCGGATGCGGTTCTTGCGCATGCGGCCCGCGGTGTGGGCGATGATCTCGTGCTCGTTTTCCAGCTTCACGCGAAAGGTCGCGTTCGGCAGGAGTTCGGTGACGACACCGGGAAATTCGAGGACTTCTTCTTTCGGCATTAAAGCTTCTTTTCCTGTCGGTTGAGGCCGGCACCCCTGTTAAAAAGGCGGGGTCGCCGGAAATTTGCGCGGAAACTACACAATCGCCGCGGTTTTGTGAACCACGTTGATAAGGGTTTCTGCATTTGTTTCATCTGCGGCTCTAAAGCGAGCCGCGATGTTCCACAAGCCTGCTCTCTATGAGACCGACAAGATAGTCCCTCACCCCGCGATAGGCATCCAGAACCTGCTCGCGCGTTCCGTCCGTCGCGGAGGGGTCCATCGTCGGCCAATAGATGACGTCGATCGCATTGGCCCGCGTCAGTTCCAGCGCGGCGTGATGCGCCTCGGGAGAGAGCGTGATGATGACATCGAAGAAATCATCCTCCAGCTCCTCCATGGTCTGCGGCTGCCGCCGGCCGAGCGAGAGCCCCATCTCGGAAAGCACGACATCGACGAAGGGATTGCGCTCGCCGGCACGCACGCCGGCAGACGCGATATAGGTGCCTTGCGGCAGCATCTGCCGGGCGATCGCTTCGGCCATGGGCGAACGAATGGTATTCAGGCCGCACATGAAGAGGATGGCGCCGGGGGATTTGCCGATATGCTCGATCGCCTGCGGCTCTTCCATATCGGTCACCCGCGCCAGTAAAGCACGCAGACGAGCGTGAACAGCCGCCGCGCCGTGTCGAAATCCACGGTGATCTTGCCGTTCAGCCGGTCCATCAGCGTCTGCGAGCCTTCGTTGTGGATGCCGCGCCGGCCCATGTCGATCGCTTCGATGCGGCTTGGCGTGGCCGAGCGGATCGCCTCGTAATAGCTCTCGCAGATCATGAAATAATCCTTCACGATCCGGCGAAACGGCGTCAGCGACAGGATATGGGTGGCGACAACGGCGCCGTCTTCCATGCGGATGTCGAAAACCAGCTTCTGGTCAACCAGCGACAGGTTCAGCAGATAAGGCCCGCCCTGATGCCCGATCGGCTCGAAGCTGTTTTCCTCGATCAGGTCGAAAATGGCGACGGCGCGCTCGTGCTCGACATCGGGTGTCGAGCGGCCGATCGTGTCGTCCAGGACCACATCGCTCAGCCGGAAGACGCCCTTGGCCATGCCTTACCCCTCGAGATTGAGGCGGATCGCGACCGATCGCGCATGTGCATCCAGCCCCTCGGAATTGGCAAGCGCGATCGCCGCCGGCCCGAGTGCGCGAAGCTGCTCCGGCCCAAGCCTGAGGATCGAGGTGCGCTTGACGAAATCCAGCACCGAGAGCCCAGAGGAGAAGCGCGCTGAGCGGGCCGTCGGCAGCACATGGTTCGAGCCGCCGACATAATCGCCGATCACCTCGGGCGTATGGCGGCCGACGAAGATCGCGCCGGCATTGCGCACACCGGCAAGCAATGGCTCGGGATCGTCGACAGCGAGTTCCAGATGCTCGGCCGCGATTCTGTTGGCAAGCGGAATGGCCTGCTTCAGATCGGAGACCAGGATAACGGCCCCGAAATCCCGCCAGCTGGCTGCCGCCGTCTGCGAGCGGCTGAGCCGCTTCAACTGCCGCTCGACCGCCGCTTCTACCGCCTTGCCGAATTCGGCATCGTCGGTGATCAGGATCGATTGCGCGCTTTCGTCATGCTCTGCCTGTGCCAGCAGGTCGGCGGCGATCCAATCCGGATCGTTGTTCTTGTCGGCGATGACGAGCACTTCCGACGGGCCGGCGATCATGTCGATGCCGACGGTGCCGAAGACCTGGCGCTTGGCGGCCGCCACATAGGCGTTGCCGGGGCCGGTGATCTTGTAGACCGGCTTGATCGTCTCCGTGCCATAGGCAAGGGCCGCGATCGCCTGCGCGCCGCCGATGCGATAGATCTCCTCGACGCCTGCCATGCGGGCGGCGGCAAGCACGGCCGGATTGACGGCACCGTCCTTGGTCGGCACGGCGATGACGACGCGGTCGACGCCGGCGACCTTGGCCGGCACGGCATTCATCAGCACCGAGCTTGGATAGCTGGCCGTGCCGCCGGGCACATAGAGGCCGACGGCTTCGATCGCCGTCCAGCGCGATCCCAGGCCGACGCCGAGATCGTCCTCGTAAATGTCGTCCTTCGGCAGCTGCCGGCGGTGATGCGATTCGATGCGGGTGGCGGCGACCTTCAATGCGCCGAGAACCTCGGCCGGAACGGCGGCAATGGCGGCATCGATCTCCGCTTCGCTGACGCGCATCGGTGTCGTGGCGAAATCGATGCCTTCGAATTTCCTGGAATAATGAGCAAGGGCTGCATCGCCACGCGCCCGCACATCATCGATGATGCCGCGCACGACGGCATTCACATCCTCGGAGACTTCCCGCTTCGTCGTCAGGAACGCGGCAAACTGCTGCTCGAACCCTTCCGACGCCTGATCCAGCCAGATAGCCAATGCTGATATTCCCTTCCATCGAGGCCGCCTTCAGCGGCCGTATCCAACCGTTACAAGCCTATACGCCCGCGTCGGGATGCCGGGGCTTATGCGCCGTTTCCCACGCGCCGCCGATATCTGCGAGCTGGGCCTCGATGCATTCGACATCGAGCGCGATCGTGGCCTTGCCGGCAAGGGTGAGCTCGATCGTGCCGTCAGGCCCCTCGCCTTTCTGTTCGAAGCGGATCGCAAGCAGTGACAGCACCTCGTCACGGTTGCGCCGATCGATGCCGCTGGAGCGCACCGCCTGCACGCGCTTGAACACCAGCGCGGAACGATGGCGTTCGTAAGGCTTGCTGCGCTGATCCGATTGCTCCCAGCCGAAGCGGTTGGCCGCGAGCGAAAACTGCTCCTGCTTCGGCGCATAGGACATATCGCCGACCTTGAAGACGCTATCCTGCATATAGGCAGAGATGACATCCAGGTCCTCGGTGTCGAGTGCCATTAGCTTGAGATCGCTCATTCGTCCTTTATCCCCGATCGCGCCAACAAAAAAACGCCCGGCGAAACGCCGCTTCCAGCGTTTCCCTTCTGTGGACATAAGATGCGAGCGCAAAAGACGCAACCGAAGAAAACGGGCTTGCCCGCTCTCTTGGCGCCATCGGATGGAATTAAGACATGCCGTGCAAATCCGTGTCGCGGTTTTGCGACGGCGGCGGGCACGAAAGCCGAAAACTATTCCCCAAAGACCGCGACGGGACTTAGTCGCTGATGCGTTCGACGATGGCGCCGCAGCGCGTCAGCTTGTCTTCCAGCCGCTCGAAGCCGCGATCGAGGTGATAGATACGCGACACGACCGTCTCGCCTTCGGCGGCAAGGCCGGCAATGACGAGCGAGACGGAGGCGCGAAGGTCGGTCGCCATCACGGGCGCGCCCTTCAGCTTCTCGACGCCCTCGATGCGGGCCGTCTGGCCTGACAGAGAGATCTTCGCGCCGAGGCGGGCAAGCTCCTGCACATGCATGAAGCGGTTTTCGAAGATGGTCTCGGTAATGTGCGAGATGCCGCCGGAGCGGGTCATCAGCGCCATGAACTGCGCCTGCAGGTCGGTCGGGAAGCCCGGGAACGGATCGGTGACGACGTCGACCGGCTTGATGCCGTCGCCATTGCGCATGACGCGGATGCCGTTGTTGGTCGGCGAAATCGTAGCACCGGCGCGGCGCAGGCTTTCGAGCGCCGTGTCGAGCAGCGCCACATCGGTATTTTCGAGCGTGACGTCACCGCCGGCCATGGCAACGGCCATGGCATAGGTGCCGGTCTCGATACGATCGGGCAGGACGCGGTGGCGCGCGCCGGAGAGCGAGGTGACGCCCTCGATGGTGATCGTGCTGGTGCCGGCGCCGGAAATCTTGGCGCCCATGGCGATCAGGCAGTTGGCGAGATCGACGATCTCAGGCTCGCGGGCCGCATTGCCGATGACGGTCGTGCCGCGGGCAAGCGTGGCAGCCATCATCATCACATGCGTCGCGCCGACGGAAACCTTGGGGAAGACATAGCGCGCGCCGATCAGGCCGCCCTTCGGCGCGGTGGCATTGATATAGCCGGCGTCGATTTCCATCGTGGCGCCAAGCGCCTCGAGACCCTCGATGAAGAGATCGACCGGGCGCGTGCCGATGGCGCAGCCGCCGGGCAGCGACACGCGCGCCTGACCCTCGCGGGCGAGCAGCGGCCCGATGACCCAGAAGCTCGCGCGCATCTTGGCGACGAGCTCGTAGGGCGCGGTCGTGTCGACGATGGTGCGGCAGGTGAAATGGATCGTGCGGGAATAGCCGTCTTCCTGGCGCTCGCGCCGGCCGTTGACGGCGACATCGACGCCGTGATTGCCGAGGATTCGCATCAGGAGCTCGACATCGGCCAAATGCGGCACGTTTTCGAGGGTCAGGGTATCGCTTGTCAGAAGCGAGGCGATCATCAGCGGCAGGGCGGCATTCTTGGCGCCGGAGATCGGAATGATACCGTTGAGCTCATTGCCGCCGACAATCCTGATACGATCCATATAAGCAATACGGGCGAGGCCCGCCTTTCCTGAGAGTCCCGGGCGCCTTGAGTGCCGGCGCCAAGTTTCGTGCACCTTGGTAAAAGGCGCTCTTTAGACGAAATAGATTAACGCATCAATTCGTTTGATGATGGGCAACATCAATCATTGCGATTCGTCCCTTTTTGCGGCGGCTTCAGCGCTATCCACAGGCTTTGCCGCCGGCAAACCATCCGTCTCGTCGGCCTGGCCGGCGCGCCGCGCCCGCACCTGCTGCTTGCGGCGGGACAGATTCTCCCGCAGCTTCTGCGCGGCACGCTCGCGCCGCCGATCCGCTTCCGTGACCTGCTTGCCGCCCACGGGCACACCCGCCTCGCCGCCGACCCCGTCACCGGCCCCACCAGGCGCCGAACCGCCCTGCAAAGCCTGCCCACCATCGATTTTCGTCTTGTCCGCAGCCATGGCTTCCTCATAGCGGAAAACCTTAGGCGTCAAAAGACCGACACATTTTTTCCAACGATCTTTCAAAGAACTTGCAATTTGCGGCTTGCACTCCGCCCCGACCTATGGCAATAGCCGCCTCGCCCAATACGGCGCACCACACCGCGCCACGGATTGCTGCTATAGCTCAGGGGTAGAGCACTCCCTTGGTAAGGGAGAGGCCGAGAGTTCAAATCTCTCTAGCAGCACCAGTTCTTTCGAAAACCCAGCATATTTTGCTTTGCACTAGTGTTGCAGCGACACAGCCGAATGCGGTTGGTTTCGAGAATATTTCTCTCAAGCAGAGATCAAGTACGAAGCCATCATAACATCGTGGACCCGAACGTGAGCTGCAAGTGGAAGTTATTTCCTAGCTTGTAGAATTTATGTCTCGCGCATGAGATTTATGGCGATATTCGAGTAAATACTCGTAAATCCCCCTTCCGAATCACCCACAGCTTCGGCATCCTAAGGTAGTGGAAGGAGAAGCAAAATATGTCTGAGGATAGACTAGATAATCTTCTAAAGCGAATGCCAGAAATAGCGGCTGCGGTGAATAGTTTCACGTCCGAGGTAATTCAAGAGGCGGCTTTCGCTGCACTCATTTCGGCTTACGGCGTGACGTTAACAGGATTTTCTAGCTCTTCGGAAGGGAAAAAAGAGGAAACTAAAGAACCTGACACTCCCAACGGAGCATCTGCACTTGTCGACGAAGGGCTGAATAGCAGGCCATCGCAGAATAAGAGAGCAAAGCGTTCATCGGGTGGTTCCAAAGATAGTTTCAAGTTCTTACGTGACTTGGATTTACGTCCCCAGGGCAAGAAATCTTTTAGTGATTTTGCTGCCGAG
Source organism: Martinezella tropici (assembly GCF_003287875.1). Taxonomy (GTDB): domain Bacteria; phylum Pseudomonadota; class Alphaproteobacteria; order Rhizobiales; family Rhizobiaceae; genus Rhizobium; species Rhizobium tropici_C. Next base: position 1,827 of record NZ_QMKK01000044.1, on the reverse strand, counting down.
AAGAATCCAATCTCAAACGAAGATAAATATGCTGTCGCGGTCTACTATCTTCAGCACATACTTGAGATATCAGAGATAAATGCTGATCACGTAGGGACGATCTTTCGGCTTACCGAAGGATGGCGAGAGCCCAGCGATGTAAAGGCAGCCTTGCGTGTCGCTTCAGCGAGAAAGGGTACTATCGACACATCCAATCCGCTGGCCATCCGCACGACACCACATGGTCGGAATTTTGTGGAGCATGATCTACCGGCGCCGACAAAGACCAAGAAATAGCCGCGCCAGCGAAGTGAGAATCCGTTGAACCGTTGGCGACATAGGAAAACTAACTGATGAAGCCTGCCGTTATTCGGTTCTATGAAGGCATTGCTGATCGGGCCTCCGCAAATGACCGCGACCTGACATCGTTCTTTGTATATTTTCTTACTGTGGAGCAAGGAGCAGACACAGCAACTGCCAAAAGCCTCACGCAGTGCTTTACAATTTGTGACCTCCATGTTCCGTCTCGCCTCTCAGCATATCTTTCTGAAGGGCTGAAGGGATCTGCCAAGCGGTATATTAAGACTCCCGCTGGCTACCGACTTCAACGGACTTTCTGCGACACCCTTTCTGAAAGATTCGGGTCAAATCGAATTGTTCTCCAAACCAGTGCGGAGCTTCGCTCTTTGGAGAAGAATTTCGCGGAAGGCCCCAAAAAACGGTTCCTAGCGGAAGTCATAGATTGTTTCGAGGCCAACGCTAACCGCGCAGCGATTGTGATGATCTGGATCTTGGCTTTAGATCATCTCTTCGACCATGTTCTAAATAGCAAGCTAACGGAATTTAACGTGGCCCTCGCAGCGAATCCGGACAAAAGGATTAAGAGGGTCGTCACGAAGGAAGACCTTTCTGAACTCAAGGAAAGCAAATTTATTGAGTTATGTCGCGCCGCCAACATCATATCAAACGATGTTCGCAAGATACTAGATGATGCTCTAGGCTCAGGACCTATTAATTTTGCTTGAGATGTGATTCACGGTTTCCGATAGGAGGCCGCGATGAGTGATTTGTTTTTGTTGAGCGAGCGCCAAATGGCGCTGATCGAACCGTACTTCCCTTTGGCGCATGGCATTCCGCGGGTGGACGACCGCCGGGTGATCAGTGGCATCGTCTACGTCATCAAGCATGGCATGCAGTGGAAGGATGCGCCGAAGGACTACGGTCCGCACAAGACGCTCTACAATCGCTTCATTCGCTGGAGCCGCCTTGGTGTCTTTGACCGCATCTTCGCGGCCCTGGCGGTCGATGGCGCGAAGTCCGAGCGGATCATGATCGATGCCACGCATCTCAAGGCACATCGCACGGCCGCAAGCCTGCTAAAAAAGGGGATGTTCCCCGTCGTATCGGGCGAACCAAAGGTGGACTGAACTCCAAGCTGCACACGGTCTGCGATGACGAAGGCCGCCCAATCGTCATGCTGCTCAGTGAAGGCCAGATGAGCGATCACAAAGGCGCACGGCTCGTTCTCGACGCTTTGCCGCCCGCCAAAGTCCTCATTGCCGATCGCGGCTACGACAGCACGCCATTCCGTGAGGCATTGCAGGCAAAAGGTATCGAACCCTGCATTCCATCGAGCCGCAGCCGGAAAGTGCCATACCCCTATGACAAGACGCTTTATCGCAAGCGCCACAAGGTCGAGAACCTCTTCGCAAAACTCAAGGACTGGCGCCGCATCGCAACTCGCTACGATCGATGCGCCCACACCTTCTTCTCGGCAATATGTATCGCCGCAACCGTCATCTTCTGGCTCTGAGCAATGAGTCCTGAGCCTAGCACTACTTTGGCAGA
>NZ_QMKK01000043.1 GCF_003287875.1 Martinezella tropici | reverse complement strand
TGTGATTCTCATGTCCGTTTTCAAGGATTGGGGTATAGGTTTTCGTTTCGCTTTTCAGCGCCGAAAGAAACGGGCTGGTTATTGCAGGACGCGGCGGCATTGAGACGACGGTTGATCAGACTCTGATGCGCGGGTTGGATACCGCAGGACCGTGGTTCGTCTCGGGCCTTCCTCTGTCTCACATGGCGCGTGTTGCCGTTTCAGGCTCGCAGAATCACAACGAGGGTTACCCTGACCGGCCGCCACGCCCAGCAATAAACAGCGTGATGGAATTGAACTTGTTTTCTCCTTTCCCTTGATGCCTTTTCGTCAGGCTGCCTTTGTTGGGGTAATGGGAACTGTCGTCGCAATCGCCCAGGCGAAGGCAGCGAGCTCGCGCGCGATGGCGACGATGACGATGTTTGTGGGGCGGCCACTAGCCTGCATGCGCCGATATCGTTGGCATAGCCGCACCTGCGCCTTCCAGGCGATCGCCCTGATCGCTTCAGGCAGCCCCTCCGTTCGTTTCAGGATTTCCTGGCTTACACGCGCAGGCAATCTATAGGTCCATGCGCCTTCGACCAGCATGCGCCGCGCACGGGTGTTGCCGGCCTTCGTGATTGAACCCCGCGACACGCTGGCCCCGGTCGAGCGCTCTTTGGGAACCAGACCCAGCCATGCCATGAACTGCCGGGGATTGTTGAAGCGTCTGAAGTCGCCGATCTCCGATACCAGTGTCACCGCCGAGATCTGTGCGACACCGCGCAGGGCCTGGATCGCTTCGACGACAGGGTTAAGCGACCAGTCCGGCAAGAGCGCCACCATCTGCCGGGTCAACCGCTCACGCCGTTCCTCGATTTGCTCGATGGCACGAATATATTCTTCCATAGCGATCTGCTGCGCACGGTGATCAAAGCGCTGTGTCGCCAGCCAGTTTCGATGAGCTCTTGTCCAATGAGAGCGGCCTTCGAAGACCCGCCCGTGCCGGAGCAGGAACGATAAAAGATGCTGGCGCGCGCGCCGTAGATCCGAGACCGTCACTTCCCTTGCCCGGCAGAGATCGCGCATGGCCTCATGTGTCTCGTCGGGAACCCAGATGGACGACAGTTCACCAGCGCGCAACAACGCGGCAAGCGCGACAGCATCGCGGCGATCCGTCTTGATCTGAAGCCCCGGACGGGTCGGAACCAGCGATGGCGCGACGACAAGGCATTCATGGCCAAGATCGCGAAGTTGACGATACAATCCATAACCTGTCGGGCCGGCCTCATAGCAAAGGCACAGGCGTCCGTGACGTCCAGCAAGCTTGTCGACAAATTTGCGCACCGCATCAGCACGGTTGGCAATTTCGCCGTAATAGCGAACCTCACCTTTGCGGCCCGCTTCCGCCAGACCGATCGCGATTTTTTCCTTGCTCACATCCAAACCAACGTAAACTGCGATATCATCGACCACGGCTCGTCTCCTATGTTTGAGGCTCTGGCGCTGCAGCTAACCCTCGTTCTGAACATAATGCGAGACGAGCCACCCTGCCGGCTAAGGACATGGGGTCTCATTGTCTCTGAGGCTTGGAGGCAGTGATGGCGCGCTTTGATTTGACGGATTTCGAATGGTCTGTGATCGAACCTCTTCTGCCGACCAAGGTTCGGGGTAAGGCCCGCGTTGATGACCGGCGCGTCTTGAATGGGATTTTCTGGCGGCTGAGAACTGGTGCGCCGTGGGCGGATATTCCAGCGCGCTATGGCCCCTATACGACCTGCGTAAACCGCTTTAACCGGTGGCGTCATGCGGGGCATTGGGGGCGTATTCTCGACGCAATATCAGAAGCTTACGATGGCGATATCCAGATGATCGACAGCTCGTCAATCCGCGTTCACCAACATGCTGCCAACGGTCAAAAAAAGACGAGCGATCCGGTTGCATGGGTCGCTCGCGCGGCGGGCTGACAACCAAAATTCATGCTCTTGTCGATGCCGATGGTCGACCGATCCGCTTAAAGCTGACAGCCGGCCAGGCCCATGACGGACGCTCGGCGACCGATATGTTGGCGACTGTCGGGGCCGGTCAAACACTTCTGGCTGACCGCGCTTATGACAGCGACAGGCTGCGACAAGACCTCAAAGCACGCGGAGCATGGGGCTGTATCCGCCCCATGCCAAACAGGGTCAATATTCCCGACTTCAGCTCATGGCTTTACAAACAACGCAACGCTGTCGAGCGGTTTTTCAATAAACTCAAACACTTCCGAGCTATCGCAACCCGATACGACAAACGCGACGACAATTTCCTCGCATCGATCCAGCTCGCCTCAATTCGTATCTGGCTACGATCTTATGAGTCGGTGTCCTAGCCGAAAACCCGCTTGAAGATCGTGTCGACATGCTTGGTGTGGTAGCCAAGGTCGAATTTCTCGCGGATATCCTCTTCGGAAAGCGCTGCGCGCACTTCCTGGTCGGCCAGCAGCTCCTCGAGGAAGTCCTTGCCTTCTTCCCAGACCTTCATGGCGTTGCGCTGGACGAGCCGATAGGAATCCTCGCGGGAGACGCCGGCCTGGGTCAGCGCCAGCAGCACGCGCTGTGAATGAACAAGCCCGCGGAACTTGTTCAAATTCTTCATCATATTGTCCGGATAGACGAGCAATTTGTCGATGACGCTGGTGATGCGGGCGAGCGCGAAATCGAGCGTGACGGTCGCGTCCGGGCCGATCATGCGCTCAACGGAGGAGTGCGAGATATCGCGCTCGTGCCATAGGGCGACGTTCTCCATGGCTGGGATGGAGTATGAGCGGACCATGCGGGCAAGGCCCGTCAGGTTTTCCGTCAATACCGGATTGCGCTTATGCGGCATAGCAGACGAGCCCTTCTGGCCCGGAGAGAAATATTCCTCCGCTTCCAGAACTTCTGTGCGCTGCAGGTGGCGGATTTCGGTGGCGAGACGCTCGATCGAGGAGGCGACGACGCCGAGCGTGGCGAAGAACATCGCATGGCGGTCGCGCGGGATGACCTGGGTGGAGACCGGCTCCGGCTTCAGGCCGAGGGCGGCGGCGACATGTTCCTCAACGCGGGGATCGATGTTGGCGAAGGTGCCGACCGCGCCGGAAATGGCGCAGGTGGCGACTTCCTCGCGTGCCGCGATCAGGCGCTGCTTGCAACGCTCGAATTCGGCATAGGCAAGTGCCAGCTTGACGCCGAAGGTTGTCGGTTCGGCATGAATGCCATGCGAGCGGCCGATGGTGACCGTATCCTTGTGCTCGAAGGCGCGCCGCTTCAGGGCTTCCAGAAGCTTGTCGATATCGGCAAGCAGCAGGTCGCTGGCGCGCACGAGCTGGACGTTGAAGCAGGTGTCGAGCACGTCCGACGAGGTCATGCCCTGGTGCACGAAACGGGCGTCCGGTCCGACGATTTCGGCCAGATGCGTCAGGAAGGCGATGACATCGTGCTTGGTGACGGCCTCGATCTCATCGATGCGGGCGACATCGAACGTGGCTTTGCCGCCCTTTTCCCAGATGGTATCCGCCGCCGACTTCGGGATGACGCCGAGAGCTGCCAGCGCATCACAGGCATGGGCCTCGATCTCGAACCAGATACGGAACTTGGTTTCGGGCGACCAGATGGCGACCATTTCCGGTCGGGAGTAGCGCGGGATCATGGGCTCAAAGCTTTCTTGGCTAATGGAAAGGAAACCTCGGCGCCCCCATAACAAAGACGAGCGGCAATCACAATGTTTGGCACAATGTTTGTTGGGCCAATCCTTCGTACGCTTCAACGCGTCCGTCGCGCAAGATAGGCTGAAACGGCGACCAGGCATAGAAGGCCGAACGGCAGAAACAGAGGCAAGCCGAAAATAGCGAACTGGTAGACGGCGCTGGCGCCGGTGTACAGGAATTGGAATGTCCAGATGAGTGAGCCGAACGGCGCATGCCAGCGCGAATAGAACCAGCGATAGTCCATGGCAAAGAGAAACGCCGTCATGGCCGCGGTGCCGATGGAGAGCACAAGAAAGAAAGCGGCGAAGCGCGCGCTTGCCGGTCGGCCACGGGCGAACCGGCGGGTTAGCGGCACGAGGATGGCCCAGGCGAGGGTGCCGCCGAAGAAGTAAACAAGGGTAAGAGCCGTGAGATGACTGGTCAGAAGGCCGTTGCGCCAATAGAGGGCGGCGAGCGCCGAAGCGGCCATGGCCGCGCCCCAGCCGACGGCGTTGCCCAAAACTTCGAGGCAATGCGAAGCGACGGTCCGTGTCCGGCCCGTCGTCGCGATGAAGGCATTGGTCGGATTAGTTTGATCCAACGCGGCCTCGTTCGGCAGCGGCTCGGAGATCGCCGATCGTCTGCCTGTAGGCATCGACCGATTCGCCCTTGAAGATGGCAGAGCCGGCGACGAGCACGTTGGCGCCGGAAGCCGTGATGAGAGGTGCGGTGTCGACCGAAACGCCGCCATCGACTTCGAGTTCGATCGGACGGTCACCGATCAGAGACTTGGCGCTGCGGATCTTGTCGGCCATGGCGGGAATGAATTTCTGGCCGCCGAAGCCGGGATTGACCGACATGATCAGGATCAGGTCGATATCGTCGAGTACATTTTCCAGCACGGAAAGCGGTGTTGCCGGATTGAGGGTGACGCCGACCTTCTTGCCGAGATGACGGATGGTCTGCAGCGAGCGGTGCAGATGCACGCCGGCTTCGGCATGAACGGTGATGCGGTCGCAGCCGGCCTTGGCGAAGGCTTCCAGATAAGGATCGGCGGGCGAGATCATCAGATGGCAGTCGAAGGTCGCGGTCGTATAGGGGCGCAGCGCCTTGATGACATCGGCGCCGAAGGAGATGTTCGGCACGAAATGCCCGTCCATGACATCCAGATGGATCCAGTCGGCTCCGGCTTCGGTCACGTCCTTGACTTCCTGCCCAAGCTTGGCGAAGTCGGCGGCGAGAATGGAAGGGGCGATGCGGATCGGCAAGGTCATGGGTGGCTGAGCTCCAACTGATTTCTACAGCGCCGCGCGTCACATGTGACGCGCTGAGGTCGCTATAGCGCTTTAAATTATGCAGTGGTGTCTGGATTAGCACCGCTGTCGCGGGCAAACAACCGCCCGAGGGGATCACCTCAGTTCGACGGCGTCGTCACCGGCACGAAAGCGTTGCCGCGCCATTGCAGCAGGCGGTAGGGGTTTTCGTTCAATTCGTGGTTCTGGCCGAAGGTAATCGAGCCGATCGTCGTCTGGAATGTCGCGCCAAGGAGCTTTTCGGCAACGGGCTTGTTTTCCGCCTTCGCGCCTTCGGCTGCCTGGCTGGCGATCTGCGCCGCGGCCGCGGCCGGCAGGGTATAGCCGTCCGGCTCGATGCCGCCGGCACGCATGGCCTGTGCGGTCTGTTGTGCTGCAGGCAGAGTGGCATAATCAGGCAGGGCAATCGCCTGCACGCCTTCCTGCAAAGGCACGGGCAAATCGGCAGCACGCATCGCATCGCCCCCCATCAGCGCCAGCGGAATGTTTTCGTTCCTAGCGTCACGCGCGATCACCGCGACATCGCTGCGATCGCCACCGATGAAGACATGCGTGGCGCCGGCCTTCTTCAAGCGACGGACAAGCGCGATCTGCTGATCCTGGCCGGGGCGGTAGGTATCGGTGAAGACCGGCTTCAGCCCCTTTTCCTCAAGCGCGCTGCGGATCGCCCCCACCAGTTCGCGGCCATGGATCGTGCCGTCGTCGATCAGCGCAATCGGCTCGGCCGCCCAGTTTTTCAGGATGGTATTGATCGCGATGGCAGCCTCGGCACTATCCACGGGTGCGAGGCGAAACAGTGGCCAGCCATTCTTCAGCGCATCCTCCATCAAAATGCGGGAACGGATGGAAACGGTGATGGCCGGTATGCCGGCCTCCTTAAGGCGTGGAAGCGCACCTTCCAATGTTTCCGTGCACAGAAAGCCGATCACGATCTGCACTTTCGCCGCGATCAATGCTTCGGCGGCAGCTCGGCCGCCATCCTCGGTGCAAGCTTCGTCGATGACCGTCGCTTTATCCTTTTGGGCCTGGATCTCGAAATTGGCCCCGGTGGTGATTTCGGCGCCAAGCATTGCGAAATTGCCGCTCTGCGGTGCCACCACGCCAATATGGATTCCCGCGGCATGGCTGCTGCCGGCCGCAGAAAGCAGTACGAGCAGAAGCGGAAGGCGGCGCAGAACGTTCATCGATGGATTATCCCGGACAATTTTCCGCTCTATTTATCCGCCTGATGGGCATCGTCAAAGAAAAAGCAACAAAATCGCTCTGTTTTCAATGGCGTTATTGTAGAAAAGCTAACACCTGGCCGCCATATTGAGCGAAAGATAAGGTGTCACAGGAATATGGAGACGGTGATGCTAGACAGGCAGCGTATGGATCCGGCGCTTTATCGAGATGCCATGAGCCGCTATGCAGGCCATGTGCAGCTGGTGACGACGGCGCTCGGCTCGGAGCGGCGCGGCGTGACGATCACGGCTGCCTGCTCGGTGTCGGACAGCCCTGCGACGGTTCTCATCTGCGTCAACAACAGCAACGCCAAGAACGAGATCTTCTTCAAGAGCGGCATTTTTGCCCTGAATACGCTCGGTGCCGATCACCAGTCCCTGGCCGATGCCTTTTCCGGGAAGACGCAGCTGACCGCCGACGAGCGCTTCGCAACCGGCAGGTTCGAGACGCTGGTGACTGGTGCGCCTGTCCTCAGCGACGCGCTTGCCGCTTTCGATTGCCGCGTGATCGAGATCAAGCAGGCTTCCACGCACAACATCATCTTCGGCGAGGTGATGGCCATACGCTACAGCGAGCCGAAGCCGGCATTGCTCTATATGAACCGGGGCTATCACACGCTATAACCCCTTCAAGGGAGTTATCATGGCGGATCAGACATTACCTTCGCTACCGGGTTCCATCGATGAAACGATGGCGTTGCTCGGTGCGCACGACTATCTGGCCGGGCGCGCGCTCGGCACGGTCCTGTTTCTCGCATTGAAGATGAAGCGGCCGCTCTTTCTCGAGGGCGAGGCCGGTGTCGGCAAGACCGAAATTGCCAAGGTCCTGTCGAAGGCGCTCGACCGGCCGCTGATCCGCCTGCAATGCTATGAAGGCCTGGATGTTTCCTCGGCCGTCTATGAATGGAACTATCCGGCGCAGATGCTGGAAATCCGTCTCGCGGAAGCTTCCGGTCTCACCGATCGCGATCGCATCGAGGCCGATATCTTCTCCGAGCGCTATCTCATCCGCCGGCCGGTGCTGCAGGCGCTGTCGGGTGTCGGTGGACGCGCGCCGGTGTTCCTGATCGACGAGCTTGATCGCACCGACGAAGCTTTCGAAGCATTCCTGCTGGAAGTGCTGTCCGATTTTCAGGTAACGGTGCCGGAACTCGGGACGATCCGGGCCGCCGAGCCGCCTATCGTCATCATCACGACGAACCGCACGCGCGAAGTGCACGACGCCCTGAAACGGCGCTGCCTCTATCATTGGGTCGATTATCCCGGGGCCGAGCAGGAGCTTGAAATCATCCGGCGCAAGGTGCCAGGCTGCAATGAAGCGCTGTCGCGCCAGATCGTCGCCTATGTCCAGAAGCTGCGGACGCTCGACCTCTTCAAGAATCCAGGCGTCGCCGAGACGATCGACTGGGCGACCGCCTTGACGGAACTCGATCGGCTGGCCCTCGATCCGGAGACGGTATCGGATACGCTCGGCACTTTGCTGAAATATCAGGACGATATCGCCCGTATTCAGGGCTCTGAGGGCAAGCGGGTGTTGGACGACGTCAAATCCGAACTGCTTGCAGCGGGATGAACCATGGAACCGGGCGCGCAGGATGGCATCGTCGTTGCGCCGTCACCGCCCGGTGACGGGCGCCTCGCCGACAATATCGTGCTGTTCGGCAGGGTGCTCCGCAAGGCCGGCCTGAAGATCGGTCCTGGGGCGATTGCCGATGCCATCGAGGCGGTCGAAGCGATCGGCATTGGTTCTCGCGAGGAGTTCCATGCCGCCCTCTGTTCGGTCTTCGTCAAGCGGCATGAAGATCTGGCCGTATTCGACGAGGCATTCCGGCTATTCTGGCGCTCGCGTGATCTCGTCGCGAAAATGATTGCGCTGATGTCGCCCGTCGCGCCCGATTATCGAGAGAAGGAAAAACCGAAGCCGGGCGAAAGCCGCGCAAGCGATGCCTTGCTCAATGACCGCAACGACCAGCGCCCGCCGCGCGAGACGCCGGATATCGAAATCGATGCGCGATTTACCAGTTCTGGCAGCGAGGTATTGCGCCATCTGGATTTCGCGCAGATGTCGGCGGCGGAAATTGCCGTCGCCAAGAAGGAACTAGGGAAGCTGCAACTGCCGCTGGACCGCGTGCGCACGCGCCGTTTCGCACCATCTCGCACAGTGGCCAAGGTTGATCCGCGCGCCACAATGCGCTCGGCCTTGCGTACGGGAGGGGCGCTGATCCTTCCGCGCTTCCGGAAGCCGAAGGAAATCCAGCCGCCGCTGGTCGTGCTTGCGGATATCTCCGGCTCGATGAGCCAATATACGCGCATCTTTCTGCATTTTCTGCATGTGCTCACCGAACGCCGCCGGCGTGTGCATACGTTTCTGTTCGGAACGCGCCTGACCAACGTCACCAGAGCGATGCGCCACAAGGACCCGGATCAAGCGCTGGATGAATGCGCGGCGGCGGTGCGCGACTGGTCTGGCGGAACGCGGATCGGCGAGACGCTGAAGGAATTCAACAGGCTATGGGCGCGCCGCGTGCTGGGGCAGGGCGCGATCGTACTGTTGATCACCGACGGGCTGGAGCGCGAAGGCGTGGAATTGCTCGGGCAAGAGATGGATCGTCTGCATCGCTCCTGCCGGCGGCTCATCTGGCTCAATCCGCTCCTGCGCTTCGAGGGTTTCGAAGCTCGGGCGCGCGGCGTAAAAGCGATGCTGCCGCATGTTGACGAATTCCGTCCCGTTCACAATCTATTATCTCTGGCCGATCTCGTATCGGCTCTCACCGCCGGCCGCGCGGATTTCTATGATCCCAAGCGGTTTCTCGGCAAGCAATGAGGCTCCGATGTCAGATATATCCGAAAGTCTGGATCCGCTCGTGATTGCGGAGGAATGGGTGTCGGCGGGCCGCAATGTGGCCATGGCGACAGTCGTCGATACCTGGGGCTCCGCGCCGCGCCCATCGGGCAGTCATCTCGTGATCGACGGCGACGGCAATTTCCATGGTTCCGTTTCCGGCGGTTGCGTCGAAGGCGCTGTCATCACCGAGGCGCTCGACGTCATCGAAACGGGCAAGTCGCGCATGCTGGAATTCGGCGTTGCCGACGAAACGGCCTGGCGCGTGGGACTCTCCTGCGGCGGCCGCATCCGCGTCTATGTCGAAAGGCTCGCCTGATGGACCGTCAGATACTGGCGCGGCTGAATGAAATGCGGCGCAAGCGGCAGGCAGCAATCCTCGTCACCGATCTCTCCGGAGGGCCGGATCGGCTCATCGTCGAAGGCGATGCGCTGGAAGGCGCGCTCGCCGATGCCGCTGCAGCGGCATTCCGCTCGGGCAAGTCCGCAGCACTCGAGGTGGACGGACAGAGCCTGTTCTTCAACGTGCATCTGCCGCCGCCGCGCATCGTTATCATCGGTGCCGTGCATATCAGCCAGATCCTGGCGCGGATGGCCGCACTTGCGGGCTTCGACGTGACGATCATCGATCCCCGCACCGCCTTTGCAACGTCGGAGCGCTTCGAAGGCATCGACCTCACCGCGGATTGGTCGGTCGATGCGCTGAAGGAGCGGCCGCTGGATAGCTATATGGCGCTGGTTGCTGTCACTCACGATCCGAAGATCGATGATGAGCCGATCATAGAAGCGCTGAGAACGGGCTGTTTCTACGTAGGGGCACTCGGCAGCCGCAAGACGCATGCCGGCCGGCTGGAACGCTTGAAGCGCGAGGGGTTGGGCGAGGCGGAGCTTTCCCGCATCCACGCGCCGATCGGGCTCCCCATCGGAGCCGCGAGCCCGGCCGAGATCGCAGTCGCCATTCTGGCCGAGATCATCGGCTCCCTTCGTGGGCGCGACGTGTCTTCGCCAAAGAGCGTCAAGCCATGATCTTCGGTGAATTTCCGACGATAGAGGCTGAAGGTGCGGTTCTCGCGCATTCTCTTCGGCTGCCTGATGGCAGTTTTTCCAAAGGGCACAGGCTCGGTCGTGACGATATAGACGTGCTGACCGCCGCTGGAATTGAGCGCATCATTGCCGCGCGGATCGAGCCGGGCGATCTCATGGAGGACGAGGCAGCGGAACGGCTGGCGCGGGCAGTTGCGCCCGATCATCTGACCTTCTCTGAGGCGGCGACTGGGCGCGTCAATGTCCACAGCGCCGTCGATGGCCTTTTCGTTGCAAATCGTGCAGCGGTCGATCGGATCAACAGCATTGATCCGGCGATTACCCTTGCCTGTCTTGCCGATCACGTGCCGGTTCGCGCCGGCGACATGGTCGCGACCTTCAAGATCATTCCGCTCGCCGTTTCCGGGGCCAAAGTCCGCGAAGGCGTCGAAATTCTTCAGCGAAAGCCGGTCTTCGAGGTCAAGCCGTTCGTGCCGCACGCTATATCGCTCGTCGCCACGGAACTGCCGTCGCTGAAGGCTTCGGTGATGGACAAGACGGCACGGATATTGTCGCAGCGGCTGCAGCCTTCGGGCAGCGTGCTGCAGCGGGAAGAGCGGGTTGCACATCAGGCGACCGCCGTTGCCGACGCGATCCGCCGCGCCCTGGCAGCACCGGACCGATTGCCGAAGCTGGTGATCGTTTTCGGCGCGTCCGCAGTCATCGACGCCGGTGATGTCATTCCCGAAGCGATCCGGTTTGCCGGCGGCGAGGTCATTCAGGTTGGGATGCCCGTCGATCCCGGCAATCTGCTGGTGCTCGGCAGCGTAGGCGACGTCTACGTCGTCGGAGCACCCGGATGCGCGCGCAGCCCGAAGGAGAATGGTTTCGACTGGGTGCTCGATCGTATCTTAGCCGGCGAACGACCGGCGTCGCGGGATATCACCGGCATGGGCGTTGGAGGGTTGCTCATGGAAATTCAGTCACGGCCGCGGCCACGCGACATCGCTGCGAAGCCGGCGTCGCAAATTTCGGTAGCTGTCGTTTTGCTGGCTGCCGGAAAGGCGAGCCGCATGGGCGAGGGCGGTGCGCACAAGCTTTTAGCGGAGTTCGACGGTGTACCGTTGGTTCGCCGTTCGGCATCGATTGCCATTGCGAGCGGTGCATCGGATGTCGTGGCAGTCACCGGCCATCGCCGCGACGAGATCGAAGGTGCTTTAAGCGATCTTGCCGTCGAACCGGTATTCAATCCGGATTATGCCTCGGGCATGGCGAGCTCGCTTGTTGCCGGCGTGAGTACCGGCGCGGCGCAAAAGGCCGATGGTGTTCTTGTCATGCTGGCCGATATGCCTGGTGTCACCAGCGACGATCTAAAAAAACTGGCTGCCGCCTTTCGCAAGGCGAATGGCCACGCGATCGTGCGGGCGGTATCCGGTGGTAAGCGCGGCAATCCCGTCATCCTGCCGCGCGCCGTGCTGAATGCGGTAATGCGTCTGGAAGGCGATGTGGGCGCCCGGCATATCATCGAAACATCGGGGCTTCCGGTGGTTGACGTCGAGATCGGCGAGGCGGCTCATCTCGATGTCGATACGCCTGAGGCCGTTGTCGCGGCCGGCGGGATTTTGAAGGGGTAGGGAATGGACAATATCGATATCGAAGAGATGTTTCAGTCTCTCGGGCCGATCACCATCAAACGGATGTTTGGCGGCAAGGGCATCTACCACATGGGTCGAATCCTGGCTCTGGAAGTTGGCGACGAAATCCTCCTGAAGGCGGACGATACCAGTGCTTCAGAATTTGAAGCGGCCGGCGCGCGGCGCTGGGCTTACGAGGGCAAGAAAGGCAAGGCGGTCAACATGCCCTATTGGTCGATACCCGACGATGCATTCGACGATCCGGATGAAATGGCGCGCTGGGTAAGGCTTGCCTATGAAGCAGCCTTGCGCGCCGAAAAATAGCGAATCTCGCGGAGCTTGATGGTAGCGCTACGCCCAACGTTCGCAAAATGCCTCGATGTCGCTTGACTGAAAATCTGCAAGCCGTTCCATGATGGTTTCGAACGGCCAGTCCCACCAGGCGATGGATGCAAGCTTTTCCGCGGTGGCTCGCGTAAACCGCTCGCGAATGAATTTCGCGGGAACGCCGCCGACGACCGTATAAGGTTCGACGTCTTTGGTGACGACTGCTCCGGCTGCGAGAACGGCACCGTCTCCGACTGTTACGCCCGGCAAGACGATGACGCCGTGGCCGATCCAGACGTCGTTGCCAATGATAGCGCGGTCTTGCTTGCGCTGCTCGAAAAAGGAAACGTCGCGCACGGCGCCCGCCGAGTAATATTCAGGGCAATAGGTGAAGCGGTGCATGGAAGGGCGATCCATCGGGTGATTGGGGGCGCCGATCCTGACCTCTGCCGCAATGGCGCAGAATTTCCCGATCGTTGCATCACCGACCATGCAGCGAGGCCCCAGATAGGAGTAATCCCCAAGATCGACCGTGTGCAAGGATGTGTTTGCCAAGATCTCGCAGCACTTGCCGATGCTCGAATCTCTTGTAGTCGCCGTTGGATGGATCACGGTCTCGGCGATCTTGGGGCGATTTTCTTGTGCGGTCGAATGCATGGATAATCTCCGGATTTCGGCCTGCCTAACCGGAGACGATGAAGGGCATGTGACGCAGGACTTCGGACGTCAGTGGAAATCGTCTTCGCTGAGATGGGCGATGGTTGCCCTGGCGAATTCGGAAAGCGGAGCCGGCAGCTCGTCGCGGCCAAACCAGCCGAAATCGGAGAGCTTATCCGGTTCCATCAGTCGCGGCTCTCCGGAAAAATCCCTGCAGACATAGATCAGCGAGATCCAGTGCTGCCGATCGGCCTCGATGATGACTTCTTCCGTGCAGAGATAGTCGATCCTGCCGATGGCGAGGCCGCTTTCCTCTTCAGCCTCACGAATGGCTGCCTTGGCGGCCGGCTCCATGTGATCGACCTTGCCGCCGACGATGCTCCAGCATCCGGCTTCCGGTGCCTTGAGGCGCCGATATAGCAAAAGCTTGCCGTCCCGCAAGATTGCGAGACCGGTTCCTAGTCCTGGGAAATCGATGCCAGGCTTGCCCATGCCGGACTTCCGAGATTTGCCGCGACTTTCCGGCGCAGTGGTTCGGATCGGCGGCAGGTGAAGATTATCAGCCCTTGGCGTTTGCCACGATGAGCATGAAAGCCGGGATATCGTCGCCGAAGCCGACCGGCGTCGGGCCGTCATCCTGATCGCGATAGCGGTTGCGGCGCTCGCGATGATCGTCATTGGCAGCAGGGAAGGGCCGGTGGCTGTTGCGAGAACCGTTATGGGACCTGTTATTGTTGTTCTCAGACTTGCGCTCGTTCTTCACGCTTTCGGCCTTTGCTGGTGCTGCTTCGATCGCTACGACGTCATTATCCTCGACGTCGATATCAGATTTATGACTCGAGGCATTGCGGCCTCCACGGCTACGATCCCGGTCGCGGCCCTTACCCTTCTGGTCGCGACGGCGGGACGAACGGTTGTCGTCGCTGCTCTCGTCTGCGGGTGGCAGAGCCGAAAGATCGCCGTTCAGCCACTGAACATCTTCACCGATCAGCTTCTCGATGGCGTCGACGTGCTTGGTGTCGCGCTTCGTCACGATGGTGAAAGCGGCGCCGGAACGGCCGGCGCGACCGGTGCGGCCGATGCGGTGAACATAGTCTTCCGAATGGATCGGAACATCGAAATTGAAGACGTGGCTGACATCGGGGATGTCGAGACCGCGAGCAGCAACGTCGGAGGCGACGAGCAGCTGCAGGTTTCCGTCCTTGAAATTCTGCAGCATGGTCATGCGCGAGCGCTGGTCCATATCACCGTGCAGTGCGCCGGCCGAGAAACCATGGCGGTCCAGCGAACGGAAGAGGTCGGAGACGTCCTTCTTGCGATTGCAGAAGATGATCGCGTTCTTGAGATCCGTCTGGGCGCGAATGAGGTCGCGCAGCGTGGCGCGCTTCTCGTAGTCCTTGCCATGCGAGGCAACGAAACGCTGCGTCACGGTCTTGGCCGTCGATGCCGGCTTGGCGACTTCGACGCGTTCCGGATTCTGCAGGAAGCGATCGGCCAGCTTCTGGATTTCCGCTGGCATCGTGGCCGAGAAAAACAGCGTCTGGCGCGTGAAGGGAATGAGCTTGGCGATGCGCTCGATATCCGGAATGAAGCCCATGTCGAGCATGCGGTCGGCTTCGTCGATGACGAAGATTTCGACGCCGCTCATCAGAAGCTTGCCGCGTTCGAAATGGTCGAGCAGGCGGCCAGGAGTGCAGATCAGCACATCGGCGCCACGCTCAAGCTTGCGATCCTGCTCTTCGAAGGAGACGCCGCCGATCAGCAGTGCGATATTGAGGCGATGGTTCTTGCCGTACTTCTCGAAGTTTTCGGCGACCTGGGCCGCCAACTCGCGGGTCGGCTCGAGGATCAGCGTGCGCGGCATGCGGGCACGAGCGCGGCCCTTCTCGAGCAGCGTCAGCATCGGCAGCACGAAAGAGGCCGTCTTGCCGGTTCCGGTCTGGGCAATGCCGCAAATGTCGCGGCGCTGAAGCGCAAACGGGATGGCACCGGCCTGGATCGGAGTCGGTGTGGTGTAGCCCGCGTCAGTCACCGCGGAAAGGACTTTTTGGCTCAGGCCAAGGTCAGCAAATGTTGTCAAAGGGAAATCTAATTCCGTCCTGGTTCAGTCGAACACTGTGAGTCGACACGCAGGAACGTGCCGCAACGCAGCGCGACATAGAACCAAATACCCGTGAAGTCAAGGAAAGCAGGCGCTTCAACGGACCTGAAGTTCATTCATAACGCAATTTTTGGATTAGTGCCATCTTTGTTGCGCGTTTGTCACAATTCCGGCAGCTAAATTGCGCCCAGGCCGCTAATGTAACTTGCGAGTTTCGTGCCGGCATTGATGAAATACATCGGGTCTACCGGATGCCCGTTCTCGCGAACTTCATAATGCAGATGGGTTCCCGTCGAACGTCCGGTGCTGCCGGCAAGACCCACGACGGCGCCTGCACCGACCTTGTCGCCGACCTTGACGAGCACCTGCTCCATATGGCCATAGCGCGTGGAGATGCCGTCGCCGTGGTCGATCTCCACCATGTTGCCGTAGCCGCCGGTCCAGCCTGCCGAAACCACCTTGCCGGGGGCGGTGGCCTTGATCTTTTCGCCGGGGCTGAAATGGAAATCCGTGCCGGTGTGGAGCGCCAGCGTGCCGAAGAATGGATCCTTGCGATTGCCGAAGGGACTGGTGACGAGCTTGCCCGCTGCCGGATTTCGGAAGGGCAGGCTTTCGGCCGTGCCTCGCACGGTTTCCAGATGCGTCAATGCCGTATCGAGGTTCGCCATCGACCGCTCGAACTGATCTACATTTTCGGGCGGCACGTAAGGCCCGCCCACGCCGTTGTCCGCATCCTCGCCCTTCGCGGCCACGACCTCGTTCGGAACCTTGATTCCGACATTGTGCATGATCGCCTGGATTTCGCTCGCTGTCTCGGAGGCATCGGCCGTGAGGTTACGGATACGGATCAGTTGATCCTGTTCGACATGCTTCAGCGACAACGTTACTTTCGAGAAGACACGATCGGCGCGATCGGCGACCGTTTCCGGCGCGGGGACATATGCGAGGGTGGAGTTATCGGGCGTCGCATCGGCCGGCTTGTCCCCCAGAAGAAGTGTCTCGATCGCCTTCGGCGCGGTCAGTCGGGCATGCTCGTTGCCGGGAACGGTGGCATTTGCCTCCGGATGCTGGCTCTTGTCGGTCAGGCCGGAGCTTTCGGCCCTGTCGAGCAAGGTGCCGAGTTTGCCGTTGCGGGACGACAACTGCTGCTGCTGTTCGATCAGCTTGTCGACCTTTTCTTCCACGACCTGCTGGTCGAGGAGCTGGCGGGACGTGACGCGGTCGACCTGGGCGCGCAGTGCGGCGATGCGGTCTTCATAGTCATATTGCATGCGCGCCTGGCGGGCCATCGTCGCGCCGATCAGATCGTCGCGCAGCACGAGATAAGAGGTCGCAAGCAGATAGCCGATTGAAAATATCCCGACTAGGCAGACGGCAATGGCGGCCATCCATGGACGCACGGTCATATGGCGCACCGTATCGCCGCTGGCGAGAATAATGGTGTGGTGTCGCCGTTGCTTGCCGAAAACCCGATGCTGAGGCTTTGCTGTCACCGAGAATCTCCCAATCGATGCCTTGTGGCATTGTCTGGAAGTACACGGCATTATGGTTAATGAATACTTTCCGGCGCATCGTTAGATACCGGAAAAAGCCTTTAATGTGAGTGGATTATGCGCTGTTCGTAGAGGTTAACGAGCGATAGAAGGAGGGAGTCAGTCCCGCTTCCGCCCTTGCAATGTCATTGAATGGCGCTTTGAGGGAGCCGCGGAAGTTGGCGCGCACCAATTCCTGGAAGGTTCGGGCTGGATCACGCTTCTCCCGTGCGCACAGGAATCGGAACCATTTGGCACCGACGGCGACGTGGCCTTTTTCATCATTATAGATGACGTCAAGGATGGCAGCGCTCTCCAGGTCGCCGGTTTCGCGCATCTTCGCCTGCAGCGCCGGCGTCACGTCCAACCCCCTGGCTTCGAGAATCAACGGCACGACGGCGAGGCGGGCGGTCAGATCGGTGCGGGTCGCATGAGCTGCCTGCCACAGGCCGTCATGGGCTGGAAGATCGCCATAATCGGCACCCAGTTCGCGTAGCCGCGCCCGCACCATGCGGAAATGCTTGGCTTCCTCGAAGGCAACTTGCATCCAGCCGTCGAAGAACGAATTCGGAACCGGCCCCGTCGCGAAGCGTGCGACGATATCCAGTGCCAGGTCGACGGCGTTCAGCTCGATATGGGCGATGGCGTGCAGGAGTGCGATGCGGCCCTTGAGCGTATGCAGGGAACGCTTCTCCATGTGTTTTGGCGGCACCAGATCCGGCTTGTCGGGGCGGCCGGGGCGATCGGCGAGCGGCGGATCGAGCGGCGAACGCAGCGACAGGGTCCGGGCAAACCAGCGTCGCGCCGATTCCTGGGCAAGTTCGGTCTTACGATCGAGATCGGCCGAACGGATGGCGGCGATGGCACCGCCGCGAAGCGATGTGATCATCTCGGTGGTATCGGTCATGCCGTCAGAGTTCCGTGGCGGCGGCAAGAACGGCCTCGGCGTGCCCCGCCACCTTGACCTTGTCCCATATTCTGGCGATGCGACCATCGGCACCGATGAGGAAGGTGGAGCGTACGACGCCCATATAGGTGCGGCCATACATGCTCTTCTCCCGCCAGACGCCGTAGGCCGTCGCCATGGTCTTTTCCTCGTCTGAGGCGAGCGGCACGGAGAGCGCGTGCTTCTTGACGAATTTGTCGTGGCTCTTGACCGGGTCTGGAGACACGCCGAGGAGGGCAACGCCCGCCTTGGCGAAATCGGCCGCGAGCGCCGTGAAGGAAATTGATTCCGTCGTGCAGGCGGTGGTGTCGTCCTTGGGGTAGAAATAGACCACCAGCGGTTTCCCGTTAAAATCGGCAAGACGAATTCTGCCGCCGCCATCGCGCGGGAGATCGAAAGCCGGTGCCTTGTCGCCGATGCCGAGTTGAACTGGAAAAACTTCCGCCACGGGAAAACCTTTCTTTTGCCGGTTTTTTAGATGACACTTGAGGGAAGCCATATATACTGCCCACGTGTGCCGTCCAATGGGACGCAGCGTCACCAACAAAATTGTAGAGAGCGAAAGGCACGCGCAGGAGTGATCCGAGGCGAAAAGATAACATTCCGCAAAAAGGATCTCGTGCCGCTCGACAATCTGCCGTCCGCCCAGGCCGAAGATCCGCTGATCGTGCACGTGCCGGAGCGCGTTCGCCGTCGTCGCTCGCATATCTGGCATGTTTGCCGTATCACACTGGTTTTCTTTGCATTTCTCGCCATCATCCTTGGAGCCGTCGTCGCGACCATTGAGGGCGGTATTTTCGACGCGCCGCTGTCGCAGAAGGCGCAGACGGCGCTCGATCATGCCATTGGTCCTCGCTACAAGGCCGAAGTCGGCGCAACCGTGATCCGATTTACATCCGGCCTGCGGCTGACGCTCGAAGCCCATGACGTGAACGTCGTCGATCAGGAAAGCGGCAAGCATCTGTCGACCATGTCTGCCGTCAACATGGAGCTCGATCCGCTGGCTTTGCTTGATGGCCGGGTGGAAGTTGCAAGCGTGGCGGCGGAGGGCATCGCGCTCGATACGTCGCTTCTGCCCCAAGGGGATCCCGTCGATCTGACGAAGCTGCGGGTCGATGCGCTGCCGCAGGCGCTGAACGCTGCCTTCGACAATCTCGATTTCCTGGAGCATTTCGTGCAGCGCGGCGGCACGAATTCTGTGCGCATTTCCGGATTCTCGATGAAGCTGGCGCGCCAGGAAGGCGATCCGATCTCTCTCGTGGTCGACAATCTTACCTTCGAACGCGCCGAGCCGAACGCGTTGCATCTCTTTGGCGAGGTTGCCGTCAACGGGTCGGTGGCGACACTGGATGTGAAGGCGACGCAGCAGCAGCCCGGCCACAGTTCTTCGCTGACGGCGAAGATCTCCAATCTCGATCTCAAGCCATTGACCATGGCCTATGATGCGAACGGCGCGCCGCGGCAGGGCGTCATCAGTTTCGCCGATGTGACACTGTCCGCCGTCAAGGGCGATGCCGGCATCGATCCGAAGCTGGAAGCCTCGATCGACGTGCAGCCCGGCACCCTCTATATGGACCGCGACGTCCAGGACCTGACACAGGGCAACATCAACCTCGCTTATAATTTCGATCATCAGACGCTGGAGATTGCGCCTTCGAAGGTGCAATTCGTCGGCACCATGGTGCCGTTCTCCGGTGCGGTCATCGATCTCGATCGTGTCAATGCCAATGCGGGCAAGGGTTTCGGCATCGATTTCGTCATTAAGGATGGCGTTGCCGCATCATCGATCTCCGGGGAAAAACCGGTCAGCTTCGATGGTCGCGCCACCGGGCACTTTCTTTCCGAGACCAAGGAACTCCAGCTCGAAAACCTCGGTATATCGACACCGCAAGGCGCGCTGTTCGGTTCCCTGCACGTGAAGCTCGGTGACAGCTCGCCGGAAATCAGCTTCGGCGGCCGTGCCGACAAACTGGATACGACCGTCGTCAAGCAGCTTTGGCCTTTCTGGATGGCCTCGAAACCAAGGACGTGGGTCGAGGCCAATCTCTTTGGTGGCTCGGTGACCAATGCCGTCATATCCGTCTTTATTCCTGCCGGAAGGCTGAGGGAAGCTTCACAAAACGGCAAGCTGCAGCTCGGCAAGAACGAGCTGCATATCGCCTTCGACATCGCCGGCGCGCGCATGAACGTCCCGGGTGACATCCCGCCGTTGCGAGACACCAAGGCCCATTTCGATTTGACCGGGCCGAACATGGCCGTCAATATCGCGACGGCAACCTCCTATTTCGCCACTGGTCGGACGATCACTCTAAACGACAGCAGCTTCTCGATCCCGGCGACATACGACAAGCCGTTGATGGCCGATCTCGACCTGACGATATCGGGCTCCGGTGACGCCATAGGCGAGCTCCTGACCTATAAGCCGCTCGAGGTGCTGCAGCGGACCGAGTTCAAGCCGGAGGATTTCAACGGCAAGATCGTCGCCAAGGTCGATGCCAGGATCGGATTGATCAGGGATCAGCAGCCGCCTCCGCCGGACTGGCAGGCGAAGCTCGAGCTTGACAATGTCGATCTGCTGAAGCCGATGAACAATCGCAAGATCGACAATCTGACGGGTGAGATTTCAGCCGATCCGCAATCGGTTCATCTGCAGGCCGAAGCCCAGATCGATGGCATTCCCGCAGAGATCGACATGGTCGAGCCGACCGACAGCAAATCGCCGGTAAAGCGAACGCGTGTGATTACGGCCACGCTGACGGATGCGCAGCGCAATGCAGTTCTGCCCGGCCTTCGCGATATAATCGATGGACCCGTCAAGGTGGAGTTGACGCGCCTCGACGAGGATCGCCAGGGCGTCAAGGTCGATCTCGGCAAGGCGGCACTGACGGTGCCCTGGGTCGGCTGGTCGAAGGGCAGCGGTATTGGAGCGGTCGCGCAGTTCGAGGCATCCGGCCCCGACAATCAGACGACGCTCAAGAATTTCACGCTCAAGGGCGACGGCTTCGGCGTCAGCGGCGATCTGCTGATCAGCAAGGGGACTCTGACATCCGCGAGTTTCGACAGCGTCAAGCTTTCCGCGCTCGACGATTTTGCGCTTTCCCTGAAGCGGAGCAAAAGCGGCAGTTACGATGTCGCCATATCGGGCAACTCCGCCGACATACGTCCGATCCTGGCGCGTCTGAAGTCGTCGACCTCAGGTGGCCAGCAAAATTCGGATAGCGATGCTTCGGCGAGCGCGACCGTTCGCGCCAATATCGACAAGGTCATCGGTTTCAACGACGAGACCGTGGGCAACGTCAAGGGCGTCTACTCGATCGCCGGCGGCAAGACGACGGCAGCGGATTTTTCCGGCGTGACGCGTAGCGGCGAGGCGCTCGTCACCCAGATGAGCAAAGGCAATAATGGTGTGATTCGCATCACGAGCGGCGACGCCGGCGCAGTCGCGCGCTTCACCGATCTCTACAAGCACCTGCAGGGGGGGCTCCTCAACCTATCGCTGCGGTCGACCGGCCGAGATGATTGGGATGGTTCGCTCGATATCCGCAACTTCGCGATCATCGATGAAAAGAAGCTGTCCACCATCGTCTCGACCCCGAGCGGCAAGAACGGAAAGAGCCTGAATGCGGCGGTGAAGCAGAATATCGATACGCGTTCGCAGAGCTTCGAGCGGGGCTTTGCGCGGCTTGTCATGCGTGACGGCACGCTATCGGTCGAAAACGGCGTGGTGCGCGGCGTGCAGCTCGGCGCGACGTTCCAGGGAACGCTGAAGGATGCCAGCGGCAAGATGGACATGACCGGAACCTTCATGCCTGCCTACGGCCTGAACCGGCTGTTCGCAGAGGTTCCGATCGTCGGCTTCATCCTCGGCAACGGCAGCGACCGTGGCCTCATCGGCATCACCTTCAGGCTGACCGGCACGCTGGAAAAATCGAACCTCCAGATCAACCCGTTGTCGATCATCGCGCCGGGTGTCTTCAGGCAGATATTTGAATATTGACGAATGTGCTGCAGGGCGACCGCGGCTTTCTTTCATGCAGAAACCATAAAGCCGGCGAGGGGACGCCGGCTTTATTCATTCTCAGACTGTTCCGCGGTTTAGGCAGCCGGGCGGATCAGGATGTGCTTCTTCTTGCCGAGCGACAGCTTGATGACGCCGTCGGCCGTCACTTCGCCGCTGCCAATGATCTTGCGTTCGTCGCTGATGGCTTCATCGTTGATACGAACCGCGCCGCCCTGAACATGACGGCGAGCCTCGCCGTTGGAAGCGGCAAGGCCGGCGCGCACGATCAGCGAGAGAAGCCCGATGCCGGCTTCGAGTTCGGACGCCGGAACGTCGATCGATGGCAGGTTTTCGGACAGGCCGCCTTCCTCGAAGGTCTTGCGGGCCGTTTCGGCGGCCTGTTCGGCTGCCGCGCGGCCATGCAGGATCGCGGTCACTTCAGTCGCGAGGATCTTCTTGACTTCATTGATCTCGGAGCCGGCCAGGGCCGAAAGCCGTGCGATCTCATCCATCGGCAGCGTCGTGTAGAGCTTCAGGAAGCGCGAGACATCGGCATCCTCGGTGTTGCGCCAGTACTGCCAGAAGTCGTAGGCCGAAAGCAGGTCGGCATTCAGCCAGACCGCGCCGGTGGCGGACTTGCCCATCTTGGCGCCGGACGCCGTCGTCAGCAGCGGCGAGGTCAAGGCGAAGAGCTGTTTCGTCCCCATGCGGTGACCGAGGTCGATGCCGTTGACGATATTGCCCCACTGGTCCGAACCGCCCATCTGCAGGCGGCAATCGTAACGCTTGGCCAACTCGACGAAGTCGTAGGCCTGCAGGATCATGTAGTTGAATTCGAGGAACGACAGCGACTGCTCGCGATCCAGGCGCGTCTTGACGCTGTCGAAGGACAGCATGCGGTTGACCGAGAAGTGGCGGCCAACATCGCGCAGGAATTCCAGGTAGTTGAGCGAGCGCAGCCATTCGGCGTTATTGATCATCAACGCGTCCTTCGGGCCTTCACCATAGGTGAGGTAGTTCGAGAAGCAGCGCTTGATCGAGGCGATGTTGCTCTCGATCGTGTCGATCGTCATCAGCTGGCGGGCTTCGTCCTTGAACGAGGGATCACCGACCATGCCGGTACCGCCGCCCATCAGCGAAATGGGTCGATGGCCGGTCGCCTGCAGCCAGTGCAGCATCATGATCTGGATCAGCGAACCCGCATGCAAGCTTGATGCAGTCGGATCGAAGCCGATATAGGCCGTCACGGTTTCCTTGGCGAAAAGGTCATCGAGGCCGGCTTCATCGGAAATCTGATGAATGAAGCCGCGCTCGTGCAGGGTGCGCAGGAAATCGGATTTGAACTCAGCCATGATCTTGGTCTCTCGAAGCCGCATCGATGAAGGATGCGGCGAAGTCGCTGTTGTTGAATATTGCGGAGGCGCGTTTAGCACCGATTTGCCGGCACGTCATCATTTTGGTGTCGCGGGTGGCAAGTTTCGATTGAGGCGGGATTTGTAACCGAGCGCGTCTGAACGTGAATAGACCGCGACATCGCCGCCATGCCGCCGGGAATATGCCGCGTATCCGCCCAAATCCAATCCTAGCCATTTCCCATTCATCCCGTGTGCGTCACATGTTTCGCGAAAGAAGCCGGTATGTCACCTCTGCTCTCGATGATGGGATTGTCATCTCAAAGGACGATCTGGGCATTTCTTGCCATGATGTTGGTTTTGGCCGGTATCGCTGCTACGAGTCCGGCCGAAGCGCAGGGTTCTCCCGAAAAGAGAATAGCCTTCGTCGTGGGTAATGCCGTCTACAAGGCTGGCGCGCTTCCGACGCCGGCCAATGATGCCGGCCTGATCGCGCAGACGCTGCAGGCCGCGGGCTTCGATGTGATCGGCGCGCGCGACCTCGACCAGAACGGGCTGCGCGACGCCATGCGCGACTTTCTGACGAAAGCCAACGCATCAGGCCCCAACACCGTCGTCTTCGTGTATCTGGCGGGCTATGGTGTGCAATATGAGGGCGACAATTATTTCGTTCCTGTCGATGCACAGATCACCAATGCTACGGATGTCCCCGTTCAGGCGATCCGCGTGAGCGACTTCACGAAGTCGCTGGCCGCGATCAACAATCGCGGCAGCATCGTCGTGCTGGATGCGGCGAGGGCCAATCCATTCGTGCAGTCCAGCCAGCCGCTGGCCGGCGGTCTGGCCTTGGTCGATCCAGACGCCAACCAGCTGATCGCCTTCAATGCAGCGCCCGGCACGGTGGCGCCGCAGGAGGCCGGTCCCTATGGTTCCTACGCGCATGCGCTGGCGGAGATGATCCGCGTCGGCGGTCTGCCCCTTGACGACGTATTCGATCGCACGCGCCTGCGCGTCAGCGATCTGACCAAGGGCGCGCAGATCTCCTGGGATGCCTCCAAATTCAGAAATGCCCTTACCTTCTTCGATCGCGGTCCCGATGCGCCGGCCACCCAGGTGGTGAGCTACGATAACGCGGCAATCCGCACGAAGGCGATCCGCGATTTCGACGAGCGGGATGCCTATTTCGCCGCGCTCGATCGCGACACGCTACAGGGCTATGAGGATTTTCTGGCAGCCTATCCCAACGACTCCATGGCAAGGCGCGTGCGCGCCATTGTCGCTGCCCGCCGCGAGGCTATCACCTGGCGCGAGACCTGGATTGCCGATACGCCGGAGGCCTATTGGTCCTATCTCAGGCGTTATCCGCGCGGTCCCCATGTGTGGGATGCCCGCCGCAGTCTCGAACATTTCGAGGCAGCGCTTGAGCCGCCGCCGTCCTTCACCGTCATCGAATATGACGTGCCGCCACCACCGCCGCCGGAGGTGGTCTATGTCGAGCGGCCAGTGCTTTATTTCGATGATGCCGACTTCGGCTATGCACCGCCGCCGCCCCTCGTTTTCCTCGCGCCGCCGCCACAGGATTTCGTCGTGCTGGCACCGCCGCAGCCTTCGGTCAATCTCTATGTATTGCCGGCGCCA
This sequence comes from Martinezella tropici, assembly GCF_003287875.1. GTDB lineage: Bacteria > Pseudomonadota > Alphaproteobacteria > Rhizobiales > Rhizobiaceae > Rhizobium > Rhizobium tropici_C. Next base: position 91,241 of record NZ_QMKK01000043.1, on the reverse strand, counting down.
GTCTTCGTTCCGGTCCCTCGATGGGTCGAACCGCCGCGCGATATCGCACCGCCCGAAAACAACATCATCTTCAACAACATCCACAATACGGTCGTGAACAACACGACGGTCATCAATAACAATACTGTCGTCAATGAAAATGGCGCTGCGCCTGCAGCACCCGGGCTGACGACGGGCCAGAAGCTTGGCGGCGCAGCCGTCATTGCCGGAGCAGGCGCCGTGGCGCTGCATGTCGCCCTGCCGCCATCAGTGCAGAAGAAGGCGGCGATTCTGCAAAAGCAGAATCCGGCCGCAGCGGTCAAGGCGGCGCCCGGAACGGCTCCGGCGGCCGCACCTTCGGCCCAGCCGCAAGCCGGAAATGCTGCAGCTCATGCACTGCCGGGAGCCGCTCAGACGAAGCAGGGGCAATCGCCACAAGTCGCACCGAATGCATCGCATAATCCGGCTGTCGCCACGCAACCTGCTCAGCAAGGCACAAATATCAATGTACACGCGCTTCCCGGCGCAAATGGTCAGCCTTTGCCAACCACGGGCAAGCTGGCCAATCCGGGCGGAGCGCAGACGAAACAGGCTCAACAGCCTCAGGCTGCACCGAACGCCAATGCTCATGCACTTCCCGGTGCCAAGGAGCAAAACCAGATTGCCAAGACCCCGGCACAGCAAACAGCGCCGAGTGGCAAACCGAAAACGGTTGCAGTTGCACCGAAGCCCAGTGCCCACGCTCCCGCTGTTGCCGCCCGAACTCCGGCGAAGCCCAAGGCCATCTCCAACAACCAACCTCGGATCAGCAGTCAACCTCATGTGGCCGCCGCCCCGCCCAGGCGAGCCAATCCGACTCCTGCGCAGCCCAGACCCTTGCCGCATGTCGTGGCGCAGGCGAGGGCGCCAGCGCCGAAGCCGCAGGCTCAGCCGAGGCCCCAACCGCAGGCGAAGGTCGTGCAACAGGTTAAAAGACCGCTTCCGCCGCAGAAGTCTCCGGAAAAGAAGAAGTGCGGCGCTCCTGGCCTGCCGGCATGTCACTGACCGATGATATCAAGCGATAATTTCAAGGCTCGCTTCGGCGGGCCTTCGCACGCGATATTGTCACTTGATCGGCTTGTTGAAATCGGCCCGAGCGGTTAGCACTGACCGGCCGGTCGTCAATCGGCGCTGCCATACACCCAGCAGGCTGCAGATCCATCACGAAAATAGGCAGGCAGATGAGTGACACCATCATACTCGAAACCCCGCGCCTCGTTCTGACGATGTGGGACAAGGGTGATGCCGAAGTGATTCGGCAATTGCATTCGACGATCGACACGACGCGCTATCTCTCGGGTGCGGCTCCTTGGACGCTGGAGAAGGCCGAGGAACGGCTGAAAAGCTGGTTCGATGAACATGCGCGAGATGGCACGACCAAATACAAGCTGCTGCGGCGCGAGGATGGACGCTTTATCGGCCGTGCCGGATTTTCGCGCTTCCAGGAGAGAGGGCGAGGCGAGTTCGAACTCGGCTATTCGCTTCGGCAGGACGCGTGGGGCAATGGCTATGCCACCGAAATCGCCGGCGCGCTCGCGCAGTGGTTTTTCCGCCGCGGCTTTACCGATCGGTTCATCGCATTCACGCATCCGGAAAACGCTGCTTCGCAGCGAGTTCTCCAGAAAATCGGAATGCAGTACGAAGCGCCGATCGTTGTCAGCGGCACTTCAGGCCTTTGCTTCAGGATGTCGCGCTAGGAGGAGTTCCGGGAAAAGTTTGCAACGATTTTCGACCGGAATGCGTAAACGGTAAAATTGAGCGTTTCCGTGTTTCAAAGAAACGCGGAAACGCTCTGAGACGGGTACCGCTTCTTAGCGAATGCGTTTGGCGGCCGGTTCCGGCACCAGTTCGCCATTCAGGCGGCGGTCGAGATAATCCTCGCATTCGCTGAGCAGCGTTTCGACCTGGCCGTTGAAGAAGTGGTTGGCGCCCGGCACGACCTTGTGCGTGATCAGGATGCCCTTCTGCGTCTTCAGCTTCTCGACAAGGCCGTTGACATCCTTTTCCGGAGCAACCTTGTCCGCATCGCCGTTGATGATCAGGCCGGATGACGGGCAGGGAGCAAGGAAGGAGAAATCGTATATATTCGGCTGCGGCGCGATCGACATGAAACCTTCGATCTCGGGGCGGCGCATCAGCAGCTGCATGCCGATCCAGGCGCCGAAGGAATAGCCGGCAACCCAGCAGCTCTTCGAATCGGGATGGAGGCTCTGGACCCAGTCGAGTGCCGATGCCGCATCGGAAAGCTCGCCGGCGCCGTGATCGAATTCACCCTGGCTGCGGCCGATGCCGCGGAAATTGAAGCGGAGTGTGGTGAAACCGCGCTTCTGGAACATATAGAAGAGCTGGTAGACCACCTGATTATTCATCGTGCCGCCGAACTGGGGATGCGGATGGAGAATAATGGCGATCGGGGCGCTTTTTTCCTTGGAGGGCTGATAGCGGCCTTCAAGGCGGCCTGCGGGGCCGTTGAAAATTACTTCGGGCATTGATACTCCGGCTCTTCTTTTTCTGCGTCCAAATCCAACGGCACGCAGCAAGTTGACTTGACGAATGCGCTCATCTTTTCTAGAACGCAGTTTAGAACAATTCGAAACTTGATGCGGTGTTCCGCCTGTTGTCTGTGCAACGGTTTGTGGAACGTGTCATAAGGCATGCCCGGCTGAAATTTCAAGGAAAATGAGCCGGCCGCAGTAAAGCAAAGTCGCGCAGGAAGAAGATTATGGCGGCAACACGCCTCTATCTCGACTGGAATGCTACCGCGCCGCTTCATCCGGCGGCGCGCGATGCGATGTTGCGTGCAATGGATATTCAAGGCAACCCCAATTCCGTTCACGGCGAAGGTAGGGCAGCGCGGGCCGCTGTCGAGGCCGCCCGGAGGCAAGTGGCAAGCCTGACGGGCGCGGAACCCGCGCACATCGTTTTCACCAGCGGCGCCACCGAGGCGGCCAATATGGTGTTGACGCCGGAATTTCGCATGGGCCGGACGCCGCTTGCCGTCAGCCATCTTTATATATCGGCCGTCGAACATCCGGCCGTGCGCGAAGGCGGGCGGTTTGCCAGAGATAATGTCAGCGAAATACCGGTAACGCCGGAAGGCACGGTCGATCTTGCCGCACTGGAAGCGTTGCTGTCGGCGCATGACAAAACGGCCGGCTTACCGATGGTCGCCATCATGTTTGCCAATAACGAGACCGGTATTCTCCAGCCTGTGATTGAAGCCGCGAAGCTTGTTCAGGCGGCGGGCGGGCTCTTCGTGGTCGACGCAGTTCAGGCCGCCGGCCGCGTTCCGCTCGATATCGATGCGATCGGTGCGGATTTCCTGATCGTCTCCTCGCACAAGATTGGCGGTCCCAAGGGTGCCGGCGCGCTCGTCTCGCGTGGCGAGGTGCTGATGCCGAAACCGTTGATCCATGGCGGCGGCCAGGAAAAGGGCCATCGCTCGGGTACGGAAAACACGCTTGCCATCATTGGCTTCGGTGCGGCTGCCGCTGCCGCGTTCGACAGGCTAGAAGAACGGAATGTCGCAATTGCCAGACTACGCGACCGGCTGGAAGAAGGCATGCGGCAGAGCGCACCGGATGTCATTATTCATGGCGAGCAGGGTGCGCGCGTTCCGAACACCAGCTTTTTCACGCTGCCGGGACTGAAATCCGAAACCGGCCAGATCGCTTTCGACCTGGAAGGGGTGGCGATTTCTGCCGGGTCCGCCTGCTCGTCCGGCAAGGTCGGCGAGAGCCATGTGCTCGTGGCGATGGGATGCGATCCCAAGCTTGGAGCGTTGCGCATTTCGCTGGGTCCAACCACGACCGAAGCGGAGATTGATCGCGCAATCGCCGCGTTTTCCCGCATCGCGGCAAGGCGCAAGCTGGCGGGTGCGGCGGCCTGACGGCCACAATTTTGCGGAAACCGAAATTTCCGCTTGCCAATCGGGGTGAAAAGTCCCTTTTGGCCGACTACATAGGGGGTAGACATAAGTCTGCCGCAACGTTGACAAGCTGCCGGACCTTGGATCCGGCGAGATTGGAGAACGAAATGCCTGCAGTCCAGGAAACGGTCGATCAGGTTCGCCTGATTGACGTGGACCAGTATAAGTATGGTTTTGAGACCACGATCGAGGTGGAAAAGGCTCCCAAGGGCCTCTCCGAAGACATTATCCGCTTCATCTCCGCCAAGAAGCAGGAGCCGGATTGGATGCTGGAATGGCGCCTCGAGGCCTATCGCCGCTGGCTGACGCTTGAAGAGCCCACATGGGCGCGCGTCGACTATCCGAAGATCGACTTCAACGATATTCACTATTATGCCGCGCCGAAGAAATTCGCCGGTCCGAAGTCGCTCGACGACGTTGATCCGGAGCTTCTGAAGACCTACGAGAAGCTCGGCATTCCGCTGCGCGAGCAGGAAATTCTCGCCGGCGTCGAGAAGCCGAAGATCGCCGTCGACGCGGTGTTCGATTCCGTTTCGGTCGTCACGACCTTCAAGGAAGAGCTGAAGAAGGCCGGCGTGATCTTCATGTCGATCTCGGAAGCCATCCGCGAATATCCCGAGCTGGTGCGCAAGTACCTCGGCTCCGTGGTGCCGACGACGGACAATTTCTATGCGACGTTGAATTCGGCCGTCTTCACCGACGGTTCGTTCGTCTTCGTGCCGAAGGGCGTTCGTTGCCCGATGGAACTGTCGACCTACTTCCGCATCAACGAAAAGAATACCGGCCAGTTCGAGCGCACGCTGATCATCGCCGAAGAAGGTGCCTATGTCTCCTATCTGGAAGGCTGCACGGCGCCGCAGCGCGATGAAAACCAGCTGCACGCCGCTGTCGTCGAGCTGGTTGCGCTCGATGACGCCGAGATCAAGTATTCGACCGTCCAGAACTGGTATCCGGGCGACAAGCACGGCAAGGGCGGCATCTACAACTTCGTCACCAAGCGTGGCGATTGCCGCGGCCACCGCTCCAAGATTTCCTGGACACAGGTCGAGACCGGCTCTGCCATCACCTGGAAGTATCCGTCCTGCATCCTGCGCGGCGATGACAGCCGTGGTGAGTTCTATTCCATCGCGGTTTCGAACGGCCATCAGCAGGTCGACAGTGGCACCAAGATGATCCATCTCGGCAAGAACACGTCGAGCCGCATCATCTCGAAGGGTATCGCGGCCGGTGTCTCGCAGAATACCTATCGCGGCCAGGTCTCGGCGCATCGCCGCGCGACCAACGCCCGCAACTTCACGCAGTGCGACTCGCTTTTGATCGGCGACAAGTGCGGCGCGCATACGGTGCCGTACATCGAGGCGAAGAATTCGTCCGCGCAGTTCGAGCATGAAGCCACGACCTCGAAGATTTCCGAAGACCAGCTGTTCTACTGCCTGCAGCGCGGCATTCCGGAGGAAGCGGCGATTGCGCTGATCGTCAACGGCTTCGTCAAGGAAGTGCTGCAGGAGCTGCCGATGGAATTCGCCGTCGAAGCGCAGAAGCTGATCGGCATCTCGCTCGAAGGCAGCGTCGGCTGACGCACACGAACCAGAACTAGCTTTGGCGCGCCACGCGCGCCGCACACTCATTCCTGCGATAGGATACTAAAATGCTTGAAATCAAGAACCTGCACGCCCGTATCGCCGAAGACGGCACCGAGATCATCCGTGGCCTGAACCTGACCGTAAAGGCCGGCGAAGTCGCTGCCATCATGGGCCCGAACGGCTCCGGCAAGTCGACGCTCTCCTACATTCTCGCCGGCCGTGAGGACTATGAAGTCACCGAGGGCGACATCCTCTATAACGGCGAGAGCATTCTGGAGCTCGACGCCGCCGAGCGCGCCGCCAAGGGCATCTTCCTGGCGTTCCAGTATCCGGTCGAAATCCCCGGCGTTGCCACCATGCAGTTCCTGAAGGTGGCGCTCAACGAACAGCGCAAGGCGCGTGGCGAAGACGAGCTGACGACGCCGGATTTCCTGCGTCGCGTCAAGGATGCCGCTGCCAAGCTGCAGATCAACATGGACATGCTGAAGCGCCCGCTGAACGTCGGCTTTTCCGGCGGTGAAAAGAAGCGCGCCGAAATCCTGCAGATGGCGCTCCTGGAGCCGCAGCTTTGCGTGCTCGACGAAACCGATTCCGGCCTCGACATCGACGCGCTGAAGATCGTCGCCGACGGCGTCAACGCGCTGCGTTCCCCGGATCGCGCCGTGATCGTCATCACCCACTACCAGCGCCTGCTCGACTATATCGTTCCGGACACCGTCCACGTCCTCTACAAGGGCCAGGTGATCAAGTCCGGCGACAAGACGCTGGCGCATGAGCTCGAAGCCAACGGCTATGCCGACATCATCGGAGCTGCAGCCTGATCGAGGCGGAAAGGACACGTCGATGAACATTCAGACGACGAACCGCCTGACATCAGCCGAAACGGCGCTGATCGAGGCGTATAACGACCAGATGGGCGATCTGCCTGGTGATGGCGAGGTTTTCGCCGTCCGCGACCGCCTGCTGGACGAGCTGAAGACGGCAGGCCTGCCGACGCGCCGCGTCGAAGCCTGGCACTATACCGATTTCAAGAACCTGCTGCGCCTGGTTCCCAGCGACATCGGCAAGGGTCTTGTGGAGGCGCTGCCGCCGACGGTCGAGGGATCTCCGGTTCTTGCGGTCCTCCAGGGCAAGGCGAACGAAAAGGCTTCCGTCAAGAATCTGGCGGTCGGACGCTACGCCGACAGCCTGATCAATGGCACGGCAGCCGCCGGGCTCGAAGCACTCGGCAAGGATGACGCCATCGGGCGCATCAATGCGAGCTTCGTGCGCGATGGCTATGTCATCGACGTTCCCGATGGCACCGAACTCGAAGCGCCGCTGGAGGTGCAGTTCGTACACGCCGGCGGGCAGATCCACAGCCGCTTGCCGGTTTCCTTCGGGGCCGGCGTGAAGGCGACGGTCATCGAACGCCACCAGGCTGTCGAAGGTGCTGCCGCTCTCGTCTCGTCGGTGAGTGAAATCAAGATCGGTAAGGGTGCGGAAGTGATCTGGATCATCCTGCAGGAGCAGGGATCCGAGGATACGCATCTCGGTCAGATCCGCGTCGATCTCGGCGCCGATGCGAAGCTGAAGCTCTTCGTCATCAATGCCGGCGGCAAGCTGGTGCGGCAGGAGCTGCATGTGAAGGTGACGGGCGAGGGTTCCGATCTGACGCTGCGCGGCATCAACCTGCTGGGCGGCGACACCCATACGGACGTGACGCTGGTGCTTGGCCATGACGTTCCGCATACTGCGTCGACCGAGATCGTCCGTAACGTGGTGTTCGACCGCGCTCGCGGCGTGTTCCAGGGCATGATCCGGGTTGCGCCCGATGCACAGAAGACCGACGCACGCATGGCATGCAACACGTTGCTGATGTCGGACGACGCTGAATTCTCCGTCAAGCCGGAGCTCGAAATCTTCGCCGACGACGTCCAGTGCGGCCATGGTGCAACGGTTGCCGACATCGACGAGAACCATCTCTACTACCTGATGGCTCGCGGCATTCCGCGGAACAAGGCGCGGGCCATGCTGGTCAATGCCTTCGTGGCCGAGATCGTCGAGGAACTGGAAGACGAAGCCCTGGTCGAGGCGCTGGAAGGCGTTATCTCAGCCTGGCTGGAAAAGCACGCCTGATTGGAGGCAAAGCTCGTGGACAAGATCGTGCCGGCAACAGCCTATGACGTCGAAGCCATTCGCCGGGATTTTCCGATCCTGGCGAAGACGGTGCATGGCAAGCCGCTCGTCTATCTCGACAATGGCGCTTCCGCGCAGAAGCCGCAGGTCGTCATCGATGCCATCTCTCACGCCTATTCCAACGAATATGCGAATGTGCATCGCGGCCTGCATTTCCTGTCCAACGCTGCCACGGAAGCCTATGAAGCGGCTCGCGAAAAGGTGCGCCGCTTCCTGAATGCGCCGTCGGTCGACGATATCGTCTTTACCAAGAACTCGACCGAGGCGATCAACACGATCGCCTACGGTTGGGGCATGCCGAAGATCGGCGAGGGTGACGAGATCGTCGTCTCCATCATGGAGCATCACTCCAACATCGTTCCCTGGCATTTCATCCGGGAACGGCAGGGTGCCAAACTCGTGTGGGTGCCAGTCGACGACGAGGGCGCGTTCCATATCGAGGATTTCGAGAAGAGCCTGACGGAGCGCACCAAGCTCGTCGCCATCACCCATATGTCGAACGCGCTCGGAACCGTCGTTCCCGTGAAGGAAGTCTGCCGCATTGCGCATGAGCGTGGCATTCCGGTTCTGATCGACGGCTCGCAGGGTGCTGTGCATATGCCTGTCGATGTGCAGGATATCGATTGCGACTGGTATGTCATGACCGGTCACAAGCTTTACGGCCCCTCGGGTATCGGCGTTCTCTACGGCAAGAAGGAGCGGCTTGCCGAGATGCGGCCGTTCCAGGGCGGCGGCGAGATGATTTTCGATGTCACCGAGGAAAACGTCACCTACAACGATCCGCCGCATCGCTTCGAAGCGGGAACGCCGCCGATCGTGCAGGCGATCGGCCTTGGTTATGCGCTCGATTACATGGACAGCATAGGCCGGGAAGCGATTGCGCGCCACGAAGCCGATCTGGCCACCTATGCGGCGGAACGGCTGCGGGATATCAATTCGCTGCGTGTCATCGGTACGGCGCCAGGCAAGGGCGGCATCTTCTCCTTCGAGCTGGCGGGAATTCACTCCCACGACGTTTCGATGGTGATCGACCGGCAGGGTGTTGCCGTTCGTGCCGGCACGCATTGCGCCCAACCGCTCTTGAAACGCTTCGGCGTCACCTCCACATGCCGTGCATCGTTCGGCATGTACAATACGCGCGCGGAGGTGGATGCTCTGGCCGACGCACTGGAATATGCACGGAAATTCTTTGCCTGAGGAGGCAAGCGATGTCACTCGACGAAAGCGAACAGAAGATCGACGCACGCGAAGGGATCGTGCATTCCAGCATTCCCGCAGATGAGCTGGCGCGCCTCAGCGACGACATCATCTCCGCGTTGAAGACGGTTTATGATCCGGAAATTCCCGCCGATATCTTCGAGCTTGGTCTGGTCTACAAGATCGATATCGAAGACGACCGCATGGTGAAGATCGTCATGACGCTGACAGCACCGGGTTGCCCGGTCGCCGGCGAAATGCCGGGCTGGGTCGAAAATGCCGTCGGCGCCGTGGAAGGTGTTTCCGGTGTCGACGTCAGCATGACCTTCGACCCGCCATGGACGCCGGATCGCATGTCGGAAGAGGCACAGGTGGCCGTCGGCTGGTATTGAAGCTTTAAGCCGCCGGCTTTACATTAAGACTCGAAGCGCCGGATCTTGACCCCGGTTGCATTTAAGTAGGCATCGGCTGGTCCGAAAACCGGACCACTTTTCGGGCCGATGCCAGAGGAGAATGAGCCCATGGGCTTCGCAATCATGAGCATGACGGATGCGGCAGCAGCCCGCGTCAAGGCGATCGTCGGCAATTCCGGCCCCGATGCCAAGGGCGTTCGCGTCGGCATCAAAAAGGGCGGGTGTGCCGGCATGGAATATACCATCGACCTGGTGACCGAGCCGAACCCCAAAGACGACCTGATCGAGCGCGATGGCGCAAAGGTCTGGGTCGAGCCGTCGGCCGTCCTCTATTTGCTCGGCACGGAAATGGGCTTCGAGACCACGACGCTGCGTTCCGGCTTCATCTTCACCAATCCCAATCAGACATCGGCTTGCGGCTGCGGCGAATCCGTCGAGCTGAAGCCCGCCGATCTTGCGGCCCTTGCGGCTCAGCGACAGGCAGCGCAACCCGCTTAACGCTGGCTCCTCCATAATTCACCCGCAATGCGTTTCGTGCTTTGACATCGCCGTTCCGGTGAACATGCAGTCTGTGATGAATTTATCAGCGCCATCCAGTATTTTTGCGGCAGGGTTCGGTTTCGCAGCTACTGCGGGCGAAATCCTGCCCAATGTCATGCATCGCGGCTCAGATCACGCAACTTTTTCTGCTGGTTTAGATTTACAATTATAGTGGATACGGTCACGGCTGCGGTGCCAATCATGAATGTGCGCAATGTCGCGACGATTGTTGGCTGTAGCCACGGCTGTGTGAGACCTGTAAATTCAACCATGAAGGTAGCGTAGACCATTCCATTCAGGATGGAGTATTCAACTGTCCCGCCGATTGAGCGGTCCTTTATGTTTTCTGGTGGGAAATAAAACTGTAACCTCTTCAGCGCAAGCAGTAGGGCCGGAAATAGCAAGCCAACCTTAAAAAGATTAGTCAATGGAAGGCTATTGTCTAAAAGGTATAAGCCTGCAGGGATACAAAAAGCCGGAACGAGATGAAGGAGGTAATTTCTGAGCACCTGATTTCCTATATTCCCATCCATAGGACAGTTGGCGAATAACACTGGTAGTCAATACAATTTTGACGTTAATGGCAAGAATGCCTCATTAGGGGAGGACATCGGCCCTCACCTGGCGGCTTCCAAACGACGAAAAATAGATGATTTCCGCGACGGGTCGAAATTCAGCTCATGAGCGTTGTCGATATTCGTAGTTTGCGGCCGGTACCGGCGTCAATTTAAGGCCGAGTGCCCTGACGACCTTCAGGATCGTTGCGAATTCCGGATTCCCGTCGCCACTGAGCGCGCGATAGAGTGCCGAGCGGTTCATGCCGACATCCTTGGCAAGCTTGCTCATGTTGCGCGTGCGCGCCACTTCACCCAACGCCTTGGCGATCGAGGCCGGATCGTCGGTTTCGAAGGCGGCGGCGATGTAGCTGTCGGGATTGTCCACGTCGAATCGTTCCGGCATAAATCTGATTTCCAAGACCCCACTGTGACGTCATCAAAAACGCCGCGCATCCTTTCGGACACGCGGCGTTTTCATAGACAAGTTTCGCAATAGATTTATGTCTGTTTCCAGCGAAGCGACTGAACCGCTTCGCTTTTTTGTAAAAATACTATTCTGCGGCCTCGGCGTAGGATTCCAGCGGCGGGCAGGTGCAGATCAGGTTGCGATCGCCATAGACATTGTCGATGCGATTGACCGGCGACCAGTATTTGTCGACGCGGAAGGCACCGGGCGGGAAGCAGGCCTGTTCGCGCGAATAGGGGCGATCCCACTCGCCGACCAGGTCTTCCACCGTGTGCGGTGCGTTCTTCAGTGGATTGTTGGTCTTGTCCATCCGGCCGTCTTCGATGGCGCGGGCTTCCTCGCGGATTGCCAGCATCGCCTCGCAGAAGCGATCGAGCTCAGCCTTGGTTTCCGATTCGGTCGGCTCGATCATCAGCGTGCCGGCAACCGGCCAGCTCATGGTAGGGGCATGGAAGCCGCAATCGATGAGGCGCTTGGCGACATCGTCGACCGTCACACCGGCGCTTGCGGCCAGCGGGCGGGTGTCGATGATGCATTCATGCGCCACGCGTCCGTCCTTGGACTTGTAGAGCACGTCATAGGCACCCTTGAGACGGGCAGCGATGTAGTTGGCGTTGAGGATCGCCACCTTCGTTGCCTGCGTCAGGCCTTCGCCGCCCATCATCAGGCAATAGCTCCAGGAGATCGGCAGGATCGAGGCCGAACCGAAGGCTGCTGCCGAGACCGCACCGCTGCGGCCGTCCGTTTCCGGATGGCCGGGCAGGTGAGGCGCCAGATGGGCCTTGACGCCGATCGGGCCCATGCCGGGACCGCCGCCGCCGTGCGGGATGCAGAAGGTCTTATGCAGGTTCAGGTGGCTGACATCAGAACCGATATCGCCGGGACGTGAGAGGCCGACCATAGCGTTCATGTTGGCGCCATCGAGATAGACCTGACCGCCATGCTTGTGCACGAGATCGCAGATCTCCTTCACCGTCTCCTCGAAGACGCCATGCGTCGAAGGATAGGTGATCATGCAGCAGGAGAGGTTGTCGGCATATTGCTCGGTCTTGGCGCGGAAATCGGCCATGTCGATGTCGCCGTCATCGCTGACCTTGACGACCACGACCTTCATGCCAGCCATCTGTGCCGAGGCGGGGTTGGTGCCGTGGGCGGAGGTCGGAATGAGGCAGATGTCGCGGTGACCCTGACCATTGGCAATGTGATAGTTGCGGATGGTCAGCAGGCCCGCATATTCGCCCTGCGCGCCGGAATTCGGCTGCATGGAGAAAGCGTCGTAACCGGTCACCGCGCAGAGCTTGTCCGTCAGATCGTCGATCATTTCGCGGTAGCCAAGTGCCTGATCGGCCGGGACGAACGGATGGATATCCGAGAATTCCGGCCAGGTGATCGGCAGCATTTCCGCCGTCGCGTTCAGCTTCATGGTGCAGGAGCCGAGCGGAATCATCGAGCGGTCGAGCGCCAGATCGCGGTCCGAAAGACGGCGGATGTAGCGCGTCATCTCGCTTTCGGCACGGTTCATGTGGAAGATCGGATGCGAGAGGTATTCGCTGGTGCGCAGCAGCGTCTTCGGCAGGCGATAGGACGGCTCGAAATCTGCGATGCGGAAATCGCCACCGAAAGCGCGCCAGACGGCTTCGACCGTCGCCGGGCGCGTACGCTCGTCAAGGCTGATGCCGATCTTGGTTTCGCCGACCTTGCGCAGGTTGACGCCTTCGGCGACGGCTGCGCGCAGGACGAGAGCCTGCATGTGACCGACCTCGACGGTGATCGTATCGAAAAAGGTCTCCGGCTCGACGGTATAGCCAAGCTTTTCCAGGCCCTTGGCCATCAGCACGGCCTTCTGGTGGACCTGTTGCGCGATGGCCTTCAAGCCCTGAGGACCGTGGAAGACTGCATACATGGAGGCCATCACGGCGAGCAGCACCTGGGCGGTGCAGATGTTGGACGTCGCCTTTTCGCGGCGGATATGCTGTTCGCGGGTCTGCAGCGACAGGCGATAGGCGCGATTGCCGCGTGCATCGATGGAAACCCCGACGAGACGGCCCGGCATGGAGCGCTTGTAGTCGTCCTTGACGGCCATAAACGCGGCATGCGGGCCGCCATAGCCAACCGGAACGCCGAAGCGCTGCGAGGAACCGATAGCGATATCCGCACCCATTTCACCCGGGGATTTCAGCAGGGTCAATGCCAGGAGATCGGTCGCCATGATGGCGATTGCACCGGTCTGGTGCAGGCGGGCGATCAAGCCGCTGAAATCGTTGATGTGACCGTGCGTGCCTGGATACTGGAAGATCGCACCGAAGACATCGACCGGATCGAGATCGGTGAAGGGATTGCCGACGATGACGGTCCAGCCGAGCGGCTCGGCGCGGGTCCTGATCAGCGCAATGGTCTGGGGATGACAGCCGGCATCGACGAAGAAGGCCTTTGCCTTCGACTTGGCGACGCGCTCGGCCATCGCCATGCCTTCGGCCGCAGCCGTCGCTTCATCGAGCAGAGACGCATTGGCGACATCGAGACCGGTGAGATCGCTGATCATCGTCTGGTAGTTCAGCAGAGCCTCTAGGCGGCCCTGGCTGATCTCGGGCTGATAGGGTGTATAGGCCGTGTACCAGGCCGGATTTTCCAGGATGTTGCGCTGGATGACCGGCGGCGTGATCGTGCCGTAATAGCCCTGGCCGATGAGCGAAACGAGAACCTTGTTCTTGTTGGCGGTCTCACGCAGGCGGTCGAGCGCCTCGCGCTCCGTCATCGGAGCGCCCCAGGCGAGCGGCGCCTTCTGGCGGATTGCCGGCGGTAGCGTCGCGTCGATCAGGCCGTCAAGGCTCTTATAGCCGATCACCTTGAGCATATCGGCCATCTCCGACGGAGATGGGCCGATATGACGGCGATTGGCGAAATCGTATGGCTGGTAATCTGTGAAGGTGAACTCAGTCGGCGTCGTCATTATCCGATCAGCTCCTTGTAACCGGATTCATCAAGAAGACCATCGAGATCACCGACGTTCTTCAGCTTCAGCTTGAAGAACCAGCCGGCACCCATCGGATCGGAGTTGACGAGGGCCGGATCGGCAGTAATGGCTTCGTTGATTTCGGTGATCTCTCCGTCGAGCGGACAATAGACTTCGGAAGCCGCCTTAACGGATTCGACGGTTGCCGCGTCGGCTCCCTTCGAGAAACTGGCGCCGACCTCGGGCAATTCAACGAAAACGAGATCGCCTAGCTGTTCAGCGGCATGGGCCGTAATGCCCACGATTGCGACATCGCCTTCGACCTTCAGCCACTCATGTTCTTCGGTGAATTTCAGCATGGATAATCCTCTCTGGAAAAGACGTTCAACGTTTATAGGTTGGTTTGATGAAAGGCAGGGTGCTGACGACGACGGGCAGATATTTGCCGCGGACTTCAGCGTAGACGGTGGTGCCGGGAGCGGTGAATTCGGTCGGTAGGTAACCCATGGCAACCGGAGCTTCGACGCTCGGACCGAAACCGCCCGAGGTGACTTCGCCGATCTCGCTCTTGCCTTCGGCATCGGCATAGAGTTTGGCGTGGCCGCGCACCGGCGCCTTGCCCTCCGGTTTCAGGCCGACGCGGCGGCGCGATGTGCCGTGATCGAGTTCGCCGAGGATGCGGGTTGCGCCAGGAAAGCCGCCGGTGCGGGCGCCGCCGGTCTTGCGAGCCTTCTGGACCGCCCATTCCAGCGCGCCTTCGATCGGCGTCGTCGTCTGGTCGATGTCGTTGCCGTAGAGGCAGAGACCAGCCTCAAGGCGCAGTGAATCACGGGCGCCAAGGCCGATCGGCTGGACGTCCGGATGCTCCAGCAGCCGCTTGGCGATATCCTCGGCCTTATCGGCGGGAACGGAGATTTCGAAACCGTCTTCGCCGCTATAGCCGGAGCGCGATACGAGGCAGGAGACGTCGTGGAGGCGACAATGGCGCACATCCATGAACTTCATATAGGCGATGTCGGCCCAAAGCTCGGCAAGCACGTCGACGGCGCGTGGTCCCTGCAGGGCGATGAGGGCGCGATCGAGTAATGTAACTTCGCAGCTATCGCCGATATGATCTTGAAGATGCTTGAAATCTTGCTCTTTACAGGCAGCGTTGACGACGACGAAAAGATAGTCGTCCATATGGGTGATCATCAGATCGTCGAGGATGCCGCCCTTGTCGTCGGTGAAGAAGCCATAGCGCTGGCGATTTTCGGCGAGGCCGAGAATATCGACCGGCACCAGGCTTTCCAGCGCAAGCGCTGCATCCTCATATTTGCCGGAGTGGGCGCGGATTGTCACCTGACCCATATGCGACACGTCGAACAGGCCGGCGGAAGATCGAGTCCAAAGATGTTCCTTCAGCACGCCCGGCGCATATTGCACCGGCATATCGTAGCCCGCGAACGGCACCATGCGGGCACCAAGCGACAAATGGAGGGCGTGAAGGGGTGTTGTTTTGAGGGCAGCGGTCTCGTCCAAATGACGCCTCCGGGTTTTGCGCTTATCTCGAAGCGCAGAGCTCACACTTTCGGCGCGACTGCGCCTTGCGTTGAGCCCCCTCTGTCTGTTTGCCTGAGATTGTTATCCCTTCGGCGAACGCTTGCGCGCTTCTCTCCAGAGTTCCGTCTGCCCCTTGCTGGTCCTTTGGCCTGAGAGTTTCCGGGGCGGTTGCTCCTTCGGCACCGGCTTGCACCGGATTCTCCCAACAGGGTTGAGAGCCATTATCCGGTCCCGGCCCAAGATGGCAAGGGGCAAATGTCGCCGCTGAACAAATTTTTGTCGCGCGGATCAATCCTGCGTTCCCTAGTGATTACGGGCCTTTGCAACTGCCATCGGAGAGGCTATCCCTTCCGGTCGATTGAGGAACCGGGCAGGAGATGACAATGAACCGCAACCACGCCGCCGCATTGCTGATTTCGATAGGGGCGTTTTCGCTATCCCTTAGCGGAGCGATGGCGCAGGACAGCGGTGCGATGAAATCCATGCCCGGAATGCACATGGATGCGGGTGCGGCCCCTTCCGCCTCCGCAACCGCCAAGCTGGGCGACCTCGACATCAGCGGCGGCTATGTTCGCGCCATGCTTCCCGGCCAACCGGTCGGCGGTGGCTATATTACAATTCACAATACCGGCAAGACCGACGACAAGCTCACCTCCGTGACCTCATCATCCGCCGGCAAGGTGGAGTTGCATGAGATGAAGATGGAAGGCGAGATCATGAAGATGCGCGAGATAAAAGGCGGCATCGCCATTCCCGCCGGCGCGACGGTGACGCTTGCACCCAATACGATGCACATGATGTTCAAGCAGGTGAAGGCGCCCTTCAAGCAAGGCGGCACGGTGCCCGTGATGCTGATGTTCGACAAGGCGGGCATGGTCGACATCAATCTGCCCGTCGTCTCGGCCAAGGGAAATTGAGCCAGAAAATTATCCTGCCGTATAATTCCGGGTTTCCACTTTTCCTCGAAATGCTCTAAAGCCACGTCAAAAGGCTAGGAAATCTCCGGCCGCGGGGCTGAGCGTCCCGTTGTTTGAATTTGCATGACCCGCCCAATGCGCCTTGCCGCTTTTCCGGGACATGCCGAGGTACTTGAAAGAAGAAGAATGGCCGGGATTGAGCATATTAAGGTCGAGCCTGACGAGGCCGGCATGCGCCTCGACCGCTGGTTCAAGGTGCATTTTCCGGGGCTCGGCTTCGGACAATTGCAGAAGCTGATGCGTTCCGGACAGGTGCGCGTCGATGGTGGCCGAGTCAAGACGGATGCCCGCGTGCAGCCGGGGCAGATGGTGCGCGTGCCGCCGCTCGATGTTGATGCAAAGGGACTGAAGAACGGTCCGATCGCTGGCAATGACCTCAAACACTCCGGTGATGCCGAGCTTCTTGCGCGCATGCTGCTGCATGAAGACGACAAGGTCTATGTGCTGAACAAGCCGGCCGGCCTTGCGGTGCAGGGCGGCTCCGGTCTGACCCGTCATATCGACAAGATGCTCGAGGCATGGACGAGCAAGAAGGGCGAGAAGCCACGCCTGGTGCACCGTCTCGACCGCGACACATCGGGCGTACTCGTCGTTGCCCGCACCCGCGGTGCCGCGCAGAAGCTTACGGCAGCCTTCCGCGAGCGCGATACCAAGAAGACCTATTGGTCGCTGGTCAAGGGTGTGCCGCGCAAGCACGAGGACAAGATTTCCACCTGGCTGGTGAAGGAAGCGACGCCGGATGGCGACCGCATGCGCATCGCCAAGCATGGAGAGGAGGGCGCCGATCACGCCATCTCCTACTATCGCGTGATCGAGACCGCGGCGCAGAGCCTCGCCTGGCTGGAAATGGAGCCCTATACGGGCCGTACTCACCAGTTGCGTGTCCATGCGCTGCATATGGGGCATCCGATCATCGGCGACCCCAGATATTTCGATGACGATCCGAACTGGGATTTTCCCGGTGGTGTGCAGAAGCGCCTGCATCTGCATGCGCGCCATATCGATATCCCGCATCCGAGCGGCGGACGCCTGCGCGTCACCGCGCCTTTGCCACCGCACATGGTGCAGACCTGGAACCTTCTCGGCTTCGATATGGAATCGGCAGAGGAGCCGGACGACGAATGAGGCTGGTCCTTTTCGATTGCGACGGCACTCTGGTCGACAGCGCGCGGCTGATCCACGAAGTCATGGCGCGAACCTTTGTCGCCTTTGGCTATAAGCGCCCCGATGTTTCGGCGACCAAATCGATCATCGGCCTGACGCTGGATATTGCCATTGCCCGTCTGCAGGGCAAGCCGCATGTCGACGACGAAGCGATTGCCATGACGACGCATTACAAGTCGATCTTTCCCGATGTACGGGATGAGGCGGACATGCAGACGCCGCTCTTCGACGGCATCAAGCCACTGATCGAGACGCTTGCGGCCCGCGATGAACTGCTGATCGGCGCGGTGACGGGTAAATCCCGCCGCGGCTTGACCCATATCCTTGAGGTCAACGATTTCACGCCCTATTTTATCGTCTCCCGCACTGCGGACGATTGCCCGTCGAAGCCGCATCCGGCGATGGTGACGGAATGCTGCGACGAAACTGGCATGGATCCGCATGATACGATCGTGATCGGCGACGCCATCTACGACATGCAGATGGCGAAGGCGGCGGGCGCGACCGCCATTGGCGTGGCCTGGGGCTATGCTTCCGTCGAGGAGTTGCTGGCGGCCGGCGCCGATGCCATCGCCCACCATCCGAACGATCTGTTGAGCCATATTCTCTGAGGTGACGCCATGCGCGACCTGTTGAACGATCTTTCCGAAGGTCTCAGCCATCCCGATCCGATCCGCCGCGCGCAGATCCAGATGAAGAAGCCCTTGCCAAAACGCTTCTACAAGGACGTGACGATCAGCGCGGACGAGGGCGGCCACGCCATTGCCCTCGACGGCAAGGTGGTGAAGACGCCGGCGCGGCATTCCCTGGCTCTGCCGACGGAAGCGCTTGCCAGACTGGTGGCCGTCGAATGGGCGCATCAGGTTGATGTCATCGATCCCGCGACCATGCCTGTGACGCGCCTCGTCAATACCGCCATTGATGGCGTTGCGACGGAGAGCCGGGCGGTATTCGACGAAATCGTCCGCTTCTCCGGCAGCGATCTGCTCTGCTACCGCGCCGACGCTCCGGAGCGCCTCGTCGAGCGGCAGTCGGAGCGCTGGAACCCGGTAGTCGAATGGGCAGCGCGCGACCTCGGCGCCCGCTTCATCCTGGCTGAAGGCGTCATGCACCAGGAACAGCCCGGTGAAGCCATCGCTGCCTTCTCGGCTGCCTTGCGTAAGTACGACACACCGATGGAACTTGCCAGCCTCCACACGATTACGACGCTTACCGGTTCTGCGATCCTGGCGCTGGCCTTTGCCGAAGGTTTCCTGCCGCTTACCGACGTCTGGTCGCTTGCCCATCTGGATGAGGACTGGACGATCGAGCATTGGGGCAGCGACGAGGAGGCCGAGCTCCGTCGTGCACAACGTTTTGAGGAATTTCAGGCCGCGACCGATGTTTTTTCAGCGCTTCGCAGTTGAACATTGTTGATTTCCAGTCCTTTATATCGATCTTCGTATCTTAAAAGTTCGTAGGTCTGGACGGATATCATGTCGTGGTTGAGGTCGGGTGCCGTTTCGGCGCTCGTAGGATGTTTGGTACTGGCAGCCTGCTCTAGCTGGTCCGTCGACCCTCCACCTCCAACCTATGCCGTGCGCAGTGCGAGCGTCGTCGCCGATCAGGCTCTGCCGCCGGTATCGCCGGCGCTGGTCACCGCCGTCAATGATCGTGTGAATGCGGCGATCGCTGCAACGACCTACAGTCAACCCTTGCCACAGGTCGCAATCACCGTGCGGCTGACCGATGTCCGCAGGGCGCGCGGCTTCAACCGCGACCGCAACAGCGTCAAGGTCAACATCGACGCGGCGGCGCTAGATGGCGGCGCAGTGGTCGCCATGGCATCTTTCGAGACTAAAACCACAGCCCCCGATCCCGCCACGGCGGATGAGCTGATGGCGGAAGATATCGCGGCGCGCGTCCGTTCCATCTTTTCCCTGACCACGCCGCGGCTGGCGGATTGACCCGGCAGCTTCAAACGGTGTTTGCGCCGTGCTAATCCCAAGCGGTGAAGGAGAGAGAGCCGCATGAAGGAAATCCTGCAGGAACTGGAACGTCGTCGCGAGGTTGCGAGGCTCGGAGGCGGGCAGGTGCGCATCGACGCCCAGCACGCGCGCGGCAAGCTGACGGCGCGCGAGCGCATCGATATTTTTCTCGATGAGGGCTCCTTCGAGGAATTCGACATGTTCGTCGAACATCGCTCGACCGATTTCGGCATGGACAAGAGCAAGATCGCCGGCGACGGCGTCGTGACGGGATGGGGCACCGTCAACGGGCGTACCGTTTTCATTTTTGCCAAAGATTTCACGGTCTTCGGTGGATCTCTTTCGGAAGCGCATGCGGAAAAGATCACCAAGGTGCAGGATATGGCGCTGAAGAACCGGGCGCCGATCATCGGCATCTACGATGCCGGCGGCGCCCGCATCCAGGAGGGTGTTGCCGCGCTCGGCGGCTACGCCGAGGTGTTCCAGCGCAATGTGCTGGCCTCCGGCGTCATTCCGCAGATCTCCGTCATCATGGGGCCATGCGCCGGCGGCGACGTTTATTCCCCCGCCATGACGGATTTCATCTTCATGGTTCGCGACACCTCCTACATGTTCGTCACCGGGCCGGATGTGGTGAAGACCGTCACCAACGAGACCGTTACCTCCGAGCAGCTTGGTGGCGCCTCGGTGCACACGACGAAATCCTCGATCGCAGATGCGGCCTACGACAATGATGTCGATACGCTGCTGCAAGTGCGCCGGCTCATCGATTTCCTGCCGCAATCGAATACGGCTGGTGTGCCCGAGATCGAGTGCTATCAGTCCGTGACGGAGCCGGACAACTCGCTCGACACGCTGATCCCGGCCAATGCCAACAAGCCCTACGACATCAAGGAACTGATCCTGAAGGTGGCGGACGAGGCCGATTTCTTCGAGATACAGGAAAGCTTCGCCAAGAACATCGTCTGCGGTTTCGGCCGCATCGAGGGTGCCACGGTCGGCTTCGTCGCCAATCAGCCGATGGTGCTTGCCGGCGTTCTCGACAGCGACGCATCGCGAAAAGCAGCGCGTTTCGTACGCTTCTGCGACTGCTTCAATATTCCGATCGTTACCTTTGTCGATGTGCCCGGCTTCCTGCCGGGAACGGCACAGGAATATGGCGGGCTGATCAAGCATGGCGCCAAGCTGCTCTTCGCCTATGCAGAAGCGACCGTGCCGAAGCTGACCGTCATTACCCGCAAGGCCTTCGGCGGTGCCTATGACGTGATGGCTTCGAAGCATCTGCGCGGCGACCTCAATTATGCCTGGCCGACGGCGCAGATCGCCGTTATGGGCGCCAAGGGCGCCGTCGAAATCATCTTCCGCAAGGATATTGCCGATCCGGAAAAGATCGCGGCGCATACGAAGATGTATGAGGATCGCTTCCTGTCGCCTTTCGTCGCGGCCGAACGGGGCTATATCGACGAGGTGATCATGCCGCGTTCGACGCGGCGGCGGCTGGCACAGGGTCTTAGAATGCTGCGCAACAAGGACCTGACCAATCCCTGGAAGAAACATGACAACATCCCTTTGTGAGATTGTGACAACAAGTCACGGATTTCACACGGAAAATTGATTGGGCGTCAGAAGCCGTGTTTTCACGTTCTGAGCAGGTCGCTCTATTGCTTCCTGCAGGGAATTGAAACTGGAGTTCAAAATGGCGCTTTCCGATCGGCTGAATCAATATCAGCCCTATGCTCTTACCGTGCTGCGTGTCATGACTGGCCTGTTGTTCATCGAACATGGTCTGCAGAAGCTCGTTGGCTTTCCGACCGGCGGCCAATTTCCAAGCCCGCTGCCGACCCTGCTTCTGGTTCAGGGCATCATCGAAATCGTTGGCGGATTGGCGACGATCGTCGGCTTCTTTACCCGTCCGGTCGCGTTCATTCTCTGCGGCAATATGGCGGTCGCCTATTTCATGGCGCATTATCCGAAGAATTTCTTTCCGGCCAACAACGGCGGGGATGCAGCGATCCTCTACTGCTTCGTCTTCCTGTTCCTGATCTTTGCAGGCCCGGGCCTGCTGGCGCTGGATAACAACAAGAAGTAATCCGCTATTCGCCAGGCCTGGCTATCGCCGGGCCTGGCGAATAAATATGGCTCTCGCGTGTTAATTCCGTTGTCAGCGGAGCGAGAGCACTTTCGACAGGATCTCCTTCGCATTCCCCTTTGAACGGAGATCTTCATGTCACTTTCTGAGCGCTTGTCGCCCTACCAGCCTACAGCTCTCGCAATCCTGCGAATCGTGGCTGCCCTGTTGTTCATCGAACATGGCACGCAGAAGCTCTTCGGCTTTCCGCCGGCGCCTTACGCCATCACGACGCTGTTTTTCGTTGCGGCGATCATCGAGTTCGTGGGCGGCATCCTCATTCTGCTCGGTCTATTCACTCGACCAGTCGCCTTTCTCCTCAGCGGTGAAATGGCGATCGCCTATTTCATGGTGCATATGCAGATCAATTTCTTTCCGGCCAACAATGACGGCGATGGCGCGGTGCTGTTCTGCTTCATCTTCCTGTTTCTGGTATTTGCAGGCCCTGGGAAATGGGCGCTGGACAATCGCCAGCGCCGATAACGATATCTCAGGCAGCAAGCTTCAAGCCTGCAATGCCGGCCACGATCAGGCCGATGCAGAGCAGTCGGACGGATGTCGCGGGATCGCCGAGTAGCCATATGCCGAGCAGAACTGTGCCGACGGTGCCGATACCGGTCCAGACCGCATAAGCCGTGCCCATCGGCAGGGTTTTCACCGCCAATCCAAGCAGCACGATGCTGATGATCATGGATGCGACGGTGAGGACCGTCGGCATCGGTCGGGTGAATCCGTCGGTATATTTGAGCCCGACCGCCCAGCCGATTTCGAACAAGCCTGCGAGGAGAAGCAGGAACCAAGCCATTTTACGCTCCTTGTTAAGAGCGAGGCCGTCCCCGCGGGGGTCTACGGCCGGTCATCTTCCCGGCCGCCGCAGTCGTCTGCGCAATGCGTATATGCCTTTGCCGAAGGCGCTTTTCAAGGCATGAACCGCATGGCAGCCATGCCACATCATCTCGTCAGGCGTTCGGCATGCCACTTCAGGTGATCATCCATAAAGGTCGAGATGAAGTAATAGGAATGATCGTAGCGCTCATGCATGCGCAGCGTCAGGCCGATGCCGGTTTTCTTGATTGCCTCCTCGAACAGCCAGGGGCGCAGGCCATTTTCGAGGAAGCTGTCGGCCTTGCCCTGATCGATCAGAAATTCGGGGAAGCGAGCGCCGTCTTCGACGAGGGCGCAGGCGTCATAGCGGCGCCATCCGGCCTTGTCGCTCCCCAAATATTTCTCCAGCGCAGGTGCGGACCAATCGGCCGTCGACGGCTGGACGATCGGAGCGAAAGCCGAGCAGCTCTTGAAGCGCTCCGGGTTCTTCAGGGCGATCGTCATGGCGCCGTGGCCACCCATGGAATGGCCGAAGATGCCCTGGCGGCTCATGTCGGCCCGGAATTGCTTGGCGATGAGGGCGGGCAGTTCTTCGGTGATGTAGGTGTACATCTGATAGTTTTCGGCCCAGGGCATCTCGGTCGCATCGAGATAGAAGCCCGCACCTTTGCCCATCTGCCAATTGGTCAGTTCATCAGGCACGTCATTGCCGCGCGGGCTGGTGTCCGGGCAGACGATGATGAGGCCGAGCTCGGCGGCCATGCGGCGATATTCTCCCTTTTCCATGACATTGGCATGGGTGCAGGTGAGGCCGGAGAGATACCAGAGAACCGGGCGAGGCTCCTTGATTGCCTGTGGCGGCACGAAAACGGCGAAGGTCATCTCGCATTTGCAGGCTTCGGACTCATGCGAAAAAACGCCTTGCATGCCGCCGAAAGCGGTGTTCTGGGAAATGATATTCACGGCTGGCCTCCAGGCGTCTGGTGAGTTTTAGAGCGTGATGGCTTTTCTTCGAATCGCCATCGCGCTCAAATGTTTTTGATTTTGCATGATCTTGTCCAAAAACCGCTGCGCACTTTTTGGGATCATGCTCTAGCACGCCGGCAGAGCCGGTCGAAGGTTTCGAGGAAGGCGGAGCGGTCGCGCGGAGAGAAGGCGGCGTTGTAGCCCTTGCTCTCACCGGTTTCGCGAAGATGCGCGCCAAGGTCGCGCATCGCCGTTGCCATGCCGATATTGGTCTTGTCGAAGATGCGACCGGTCGGTCCCGTCACGAGCGCTCCGGTCGCGACGCAGCGACCAGCAAGCGGTACATCCGCCGTGACGACGATATCGCCGGCACCGGCACGCTCCGCGATCCAGTTGTCGGCGGCATCGAAGGCATTGGAGACGATGACGTTGTGCACCATCGGGTCCCGCGATGGCCGCAATCCCGAATTGGCGACAAAGGTCACCTCCATGCCGTGGCGTTCGGCAACCTTCAGGATCTCCGGCTTGACCGGGCACGCGTCGGCGTCGACATAAATCATGATATCAAATCTTTTCAACTCTATGCGGCGCTTTTCTCATGCGCCGCATACGCCCAGTCGAGTGGCTTTGTGCCTCAGTAGAGCACGACGCTGCGGATGCTTTCACCCGAATGCATGAGCTCGAAACCCTTGTTGATGTCTTCGAGCGGCATGGTGTGGGTGATCATCGGATCGATCTCGATCTTGCCTTCCATGTACCAGTCGACGATCTTCGGCACATCGGTGCGGCCGCGTGCCCCGCCGAAGGCCGTGCCCATCCACGAGCGGCCCGTCACCAGCTGGAACGGACGCGTGGAGATCTCCTGGCCGGCGCCGGCAACGCCGATGACCACGGACTTGCCCCAGCCGCGATGGCTTGCTTCCAGCGCCTGACGCATCACCTTGGTGTTGCCGGTGCAGTCGAAGGTATAGTCGGCGCCGCCGATCTGGTCGGCCCCGCGCTTCGTCATATTGACGAGATAAGGCACGATGTCGTCGCCGACCTCCTTCGGATTGACGAAATGCGTCATGCCGAAGCGCTCGCCCCAGGCCTTCTTGTCATTGTTGAGATCGACGCCGATGATCATGCCGGCGCCGGCAAGCCGCAAGCCCTGGATGACGTTGAGCCCGATGCCGCCGAGACCGAAGACGATGGCGGTTGCCCCCATCTCCACCTTGGCGGTGTTGACGACGGCACCGATGCCTGTGGTGACACCGCAGCCGATATAGCAGATCTTGTCGAAGGGGGCGTCGGAATTGACCTTGGCGACGGCGATCTCCGGCAGCACGGTGTAATTGGCGAAGGTGGAGCAGCCCATATAGTGGTGGATCTTGTCCTTGCCGATCGAGAAGCGCGAGGTGCCGTCGGGCATGAGGCCCTGGCCCTGAGTCGCACGGATCGCGGTGCACAGGTTGGTCTTGCGGCTGAGACACGACGGGCATTCGCGGCATTCGGGCGTATAGAGCGGAATGACGTGATCGCCTTTCTTCACCGAGGTTACCCCCGGACCGACATCGACGACGATGCCGGCACCTTCATGGCCGAGGATCGCCGGGAACAGCCCTTCCGGATCGGCGCCCGAGAGCGTGAAATCATCGGTGTGGCAGATGCCGGTCGCCTTGACCTCGATCAGCACTTCGCCGGCTCTCGGCCCCTCCAGCTGAACCGTCATCACCTCAAGCGGCTTGCCTGCCGCAACCGCGACCGCTGCTCTTACGTCCATGATCTCATCCCTTCCTGCTATGATTTGGTCCGCGCGACATTGGCATGGGCGCACGGGGCGGCTCAAGCCAAAATCAGACACTTAGCGTCGCAATTATCATGTTTTGGCCGAGCAATCGCCATGCAAGCTTTTTCATATGGCCGCGATGGCGAAGCTTCTCGATCAGGCGAATTCCATGATCACCGCGTCAACGGCGAGGCTTTCGCCCGGCTTGGCGTTGATCTTGCCGATGACCAGATCGCGTTCGGCGCGCAGCACATTTTCCATCTTCATCGCTTCCACGATGGCCAGCGTTTCGCCCGCTTTGACCTCCTGTCCCTCGGCGACGGCAATCGCGACGACCAGGCCGGGCATGGGGCAGAGCAGCAGCTTTGAGGTATCCGGCGGCAATTTGACGGGCATAAGTTTGTCGAGTTCGGCCTGACGCGGCGTGAACACCCTGGTCCGGACAGAGATACCCTGCCAATCGATGCGCAGACCATTGAGCACGGTGCGGATCTGGGCTGTCAGCTTGCGGCCGCCGACGGTGCCGGCCCATACGGAATCGCCGGGACGCCAGTCGGTTGCGACAGTTACGGTTTGGGCGCCGATCTGCATGTCCATCTCGAAGGGAATGGTCACCACGCCTTCAAGCAATGCCACGGGCAGATAATCGGCACCGAGCTTGACGACCCAGCTCTCCCGCAGCGGCGCGGCGGCTGGACGCAGCCGGTCGCCATGGCGTTCACGGCGATTGGATTCGATCAGGCTGCAGGAAAGGGCGGTTGCCGACAGCAAAGCGGTTTGCTCCTCATCCGGCGTCACCGGCGCGAAGCCGTCGGGATATTCCTCGGCAATGAAGCCCGTGGAGAGGCGGCCTTCGCGCCAGCGCGGGTGTTTCATCAATGCGGAGAGGAACGGCATATTGTGCTCGATGCCATCGACGACAAAGCCATCCAGGGCTTCCCCCATCGCTTCGATCGCCTCCAGCCTCGTTGGAGCCCAGGTGCAGAGCTTGGCGATCATCGGATCGTAATACATGGAGATTTCGGCGCCTTCGAAGACGCCGGTATCGTTGCGCACGACCGATGTCTCCGTCTTACCCTCGCGCGGCGGACGATAGCGTGTCAGTCGGCCGATCGAGGGCAGGAAGTTGCGATAGGGATCCTCCGCATACAAGCGGCTTTCGATCGCCCAGCCGTGAAGCTTGATATCCGATTGCTTGAACGGCAGTTTTTCGCCGGCGGCGACGCGGATCATCTGCTCGACGAGATCGACGCCGGTCACCAGCTCTGTCACCGGATGCTCGACCTGCAGGCGGGTATTCATTTCGAGGAAATAGAAGTTCCTGTCGCGATCGACGATGAACTCGACCGTGCCGGCGCTTTGGTAATCGACAGCCTTGGCCAGCGCCACAGACTGTTCGCCCATGGCCTTGCGCGTTGCTTCGTCCAGGAACGGCGAGGGCGCCTCTTCCACGACCTTCTGGTTCCGGCGCTGGATGGAGCATTCGCGCTCGCCAAGGTAGACGACATTTCCGTGAGCATCGGCCAACACCTGGATCTCAATGTGCCTGGGATCGACCACGAATTTCTCGATGAAGACGCGGTCGTCGCCGAAGGAGCTTTTCGCCTCCGAACGGGCGCGCTCGAAACCGTCGCGCACCTCGTCCTTGCTCCAGGCGATGCGCATGCCCTTGCCGCCGCCGCCGGCGGATGCCTTGATCATGACCGGATAGCCGATCTCGCCAGCGATCCTTTCGGCATGATCGGCGTCATCGATGATGCCGAGATGGCCCGGAACGGTGGAGACCTTGGCGGCATTGGCGAATTTCTTCGATTTGATCTTGTCGCCCATGGCTTCGATCGCCTTCGGCTTCGGGCCGATGAAAACGATGCCTTCCTTCTCCAGCGCCGCGCAGAAGGAAGCGCGCTCGGAGAGGAAGCCGTAACCCGGATGAACGGCTTCGGCGCCGGTTTCCTTGCACGCGGCGATGATCTTCTCGGCGACGAGATAGCTTTCTGCTGCAGGCGCCGGACCGATGTGGACAGCCTCGTCGGCCATTTCGACATGCAATGCGTCCCGATCCGCATCGGAGTAGACGGCGACCGTCAGGATACCCATCCGGCGCGCAGTCTTGATCACGCGGCAGGCGATCTCGCCGCGATTGGCGATCAGGATCTTCTTGAACATGCAATCTCCGCCCAAATACTCTATTCAGTCAGTGTTTTAGCCATAAATTGCACCGTCGGTCCATGCGAAGATATCGGCGCTCACGCGGTTTTTTCCGATCGCGACTGAACGCGCTCCCGCCAGATGATGAACAGGCCGGAGCCGACAATGATCGATATACCGATCCATTTGGAAAGATTTGGAAAGTCGCCGAAGATCGCGTAACCGAGAACAGTGGCGGAAATGATCTCGAAATATTGAAAAGGGGCAAGCAGCGAGAGCGGTGCCAGCCGGAAGGCTCTGACGACCAGCATATGCGCGTAGCCTGATATCGAGCCCAGAATCAGCAAAAGGACGAGCCCGAGCGTGGAAGCGGGCAGGGAGGGCTCGAAATCTGCGACGCCGGCGGATGCTCCCGCAAGCAAGGTGGCCGACATGAACAGCGTGCCGCCGACGCCGGCCATGACCTGCATCGTCAACGGCGAATCCGCCTCGCCGACAGCGCGGTTCATGAACAGATAGAGCGCAAAGAGGAAGGCGCAGGCCACAGGCAGCAATGCCTTTAATCCAAAGATCTCGAAGCTCGGCTGAATGACGATCATCGCGCCGACGAAGCCGATGACGATCGCCAGCCACCGCCTCCAGCCGACCCTATCGCCCAGAAACAGCGCTGAAAGGGCCGTCAGCATGAACGGTTCGACGAAATAGATCGCGAAGACATCGGCGAGCGGCATGTATTTGACCGCTGCGAAGAAGAGCAGGCTGGCAGCACCATGCAGCGCGCCACGCAGCAGATTCATCCAGGGTCGCCTTGCCGAGAATGCCGATCGCCCGGTTGTCGTCATCAGCAGCGGCAGTATGCAGACGACCTGAAAGAAGAAGCGATAGAAAGTCACCTGGCCTGGCGACATGCCTTCGAAGCTCGCCATGTATTTGGCGATCGCATCCATCGTCGGCAGCAGGATCATGGCGCTTGCCATGATCGTCATGCCTCGGAGTGGATTTTGTTGTGAGGGAGCGGCGAGAGCGACGGTCATGCATGATCATCAAACACAGGAGGGACATGCAATCAAGGCGCGATCGGACGCTGGTGGCAATAAGCGAAAACAGTCATCGCAAAACGTCACACTTTTCCATTTGGGACAGATCGCAATGGTGGAATGACGCCCTTAGACCTATCTCTGCCTTTGGAAACGGCTAAAACATCAATGCGCCGCACAAAAATTCACCGGCGCGCCCAAGAAAAGGATCGCACCGATGTTCAAACCCGAACAAGAGACGACCGTTTTTTCGGATGAGGGCGACGACACTCTGGGTGGCCGCCTGTCCATGGCCCGCGATGCCGCCGGCATCAGCCTCCAAACATTGGCAAGCCAGCTTGGTGTCAGCGAAGAGACGATGCTTGCCTGGGAATCCGATCGCGCCGAACCAAATCCCTCCGCTCTGGCGAAGATGTCGGCTCTTTTCGATGTTTCTCCGGCCTGGTTGATGACCGGGGCGGGCGATGGTCCCGGAGAGGATAGCGACCAACGGGCACTGGAGGCTATCCGAAACGAGCTTTCGCGACTGCGAACTGCCTATCAGGAAATGGGCAAGCTGATCGAGGCGACCTCTCGCCAGCTCGAGCGACTCGATCACCAGATCCGGCTGCGCAATCTCAGCAAGGATGTTGCGCATTGAACCGTGACAGTTCGCTGTAGTTCACATCGAATCTATAACCGATAGGGATTGAAAACAAAAAACCCAGCCGAAGCCGGGTTCTTTTGGTGCGGTCGAGAAGACTCGAACTTCCACGGGTTGCCCCACAGCGACCTCAACGCTGCGCGTCTACCAATTCCGCCACGACCGCATCGTGGTAGGCCGGATTGCTCCGGCGCGGCTGCATGTAGCAAAAGCATTCGGGGGGCACAAGAGCGATATGTCAGTTTTTTTAAATTCCTTCACAGCTCCTCCGATCGCGCTCGTCCCGATGCGATGGAAACGCCTTAGATGTTTGAATTTCCGCTCGATTGGCGCCATATGTGGACAACTCGCAGGCAGCGGTGGATTTCCACACGGGCGGCCGGCGGCACGCAAAGGACTGCCATATGCTTCGCACCGAACTTTCTCACCAGATGTTCCCTGTCCACGGTACGCCGCCCGTTCGCTGGCGGATCAGCGATGGTCTCGTACCTTATGAAGAGGCCGTCGCCGCGATGGAGGCGGAAGTCGCCGCCATTGCCGAAGGGCGGGCAGCTGAACTTGTCTGGCTGGTGGAGCATCCGCCGCTCTATACCGCGGGCACGAGCGCCGATGCGGCCGATCTTATCGAGCCGGATCGATTTCCGGTATTCGCGACCGGACGCGGCGGGGAATATACCTATCATGGCCCGGGCCAGCGCGTGGCCTATGTCATGCTGGACCTGAAGTGTCGGCGGCAGGATATCCGCGCCTTCGTCGGTGCGCTTGAAGAGGTCATCATTCGTACGCTCGATTCGATGAATGTGCGCGGCGAGCGGCGCGAAGATCGGGTCGGAGTATGGGTCCGGCGGCCGGAAAAGCCAGTGCTACCTGACGGCACCATGGCGGAAGACAAGATCGCGGCTCTCGGCATCCGCGTGCGCAAATGGGTGACGTTTCACGGCCTTTCGCTGAACGTCGATCCCGATCTCGGCCATTTCACCGGCATCATTCCCTGCGGGATTTCCGCTCACGGCGTCACCAGCCTCGTCGATCTCGGCCTGCCGGTCATGATGACCGATGTCGATATCCGCCTTCGCGATGCCTTCGAGCAGGTCTTCGGGCAGACGGTCAACGAAACGTAAGATCGCTTTCCCACGCGCCTTCTCGCGACCCAAGACATTATTCCGATTTCAACGCTGAAGCGGGGCAGGATCAACATCCTGCCCGATCGCCCGCTGCCCTCACAAGCAAGACTCCTGGGCACTTTCTTCGGCAGACACGACAAACTCATCCG
This sequence comes from Martinezella tropici, assembly GCF_003287875.1. Classification (GTDB taxonomy): domain Bacteria; phylum Pseudomonadota; class Alphaproteobacteria; order Rhizobiales; family Rhizobiaceae; genus Rhizobium; species Rhizobium tropici_C. The sequence continues at coordinate 60,970 of NZ_QMKK01000043.1, read as the reverse complement.
GCGTGCCAAGCTTCGCCTTCTCCGGATGATCCATCTCATCTTGCGCCTTGAGAAGATCATGCAGTTGCTGATCGCTGAGTATATTGTCTCGATTGTCATGCGAGGTCATGCGAGAACTCCTTGACCTCTGCAGGCGAGAGTGCCGCATCAGCAACTCTCAGCCGCCGGCGCCTACGGGTTCGGTAGCCGACGATAGCGCAACCTACGCTCAATCCGGAGCCAAGGCGAATCATTTTACTTAAATCATTTTGCCTGACGGAGCTCGCCGCATGGCACGCCTGCCAAGAAAAATGCCCTGGAAGGGAGAGCATCCAGGGCATAGAGAGGGGAACTGCCAGGAAAAGATTAGGGCGATATGCCCGCACTTCAAGGCCCGGATCTCGCGATAAGTGTATCGCGTCAGCAATTGCATCCATCTATAGCGGGTATCGGCCGTCGCGGGCCAGCAATTTCACGCCCAATGCAATTGCAGCCCGAGCACATTGTTATCCCGTGAGTTAACGGGCGCTATGATGCCATATCGACATCGTCGCCTTATCCACTTCCGGATGAAGCCGGTACGCTCATCTAAGACCATCCGCGATTGCCGGTCCTGCCAAGTCTCTCTTTTTGATGGCTATTTTTGTACAGTTTGCGTTCATGTTCGTCCGCATATGGTGCTTCTCGTCGCCCCGGAAATCGCGCGTCGATTGACAATCGATAGGGACGATACGATTAATAGTTTCGACATTCGTCATAGAGCGGAGGAAATGCCAATGACTAGTCGTGCCATCCTGTTGATGTCTTTTGCGTCGCTTGCAGTTGTAGGTTCGATGGGCCTCGCTTCTTCGGCTTCTGCGCTAACCATGAAAGAGTGCAGCGCCAAGTACCAGGCGGCCAAGAGCGCTGGTACCTTGAACGGCCAAAAGTGGAATGACTTCCGTGCGACGCAGTGCAGTGCCGATGCCAGCGCCACCACGACGGCACCGGCAACCACCGCACCGGCAGCTACCACGCCGTCCAAGACAGCGAAGACAACCGCAGCAGCCAAGGTCGATGCCAGCGAGCCCGATGCGACGAAGCCGCCGGCAAGCGAACCGGCAAAGCCGACGACGGCTGCTCCGGCCGGCGTAACCTTCCCGGCAAAGGTTGACGCCAAATATGCCACCGAGACGCCAGGCAAAGGCCGCTTCCATACCTGCGTTGACGCATATAACGCAGCCAAGGCCAGCAATTCGCTCGGCGGCCTGAAGTGGATCCAGAAGGGCGGCGGCTATTACAGCCTCTGCAACTCCAAGCTCAAGGGCTGATTGCGGATCCAGCCAATTGCGGAACGGGCGCGGTCTTGGCGCCCGTTTCGTTTTGCACCTTCAGTTCTGCGTTTTTTCCCATTTCTTCACGAGGCGATCGCGCTTGAGCTTGGAAAGTCGTTGAAGCCAGAAGATTCCGTCCAACTGGTCGATTTCGTGCTGAATGCAGATGGCGAGAAAATCATTCGCTTCCGCTTCATGCAGCTCACCTGAGACATCCTGATAGCGGAAGCGGATCGATTTGGGCCTGACGACCTCTTCGGTCGCTCCCGGCATGGAAACGCTGCCTTCCGTTTGTCGCATGGTCTCTTCCGAGAACCAAAGAATCTCCGGATTGATATAGGTGCGCACGCCATCCTCACGGCTGAGTTCTATCACCACGACTCGGCTGAGGACTCCGATATGCGGGCCGGTGATGCCGACGCCGGGAGCGGCGCGCATCGTATCCAGCAGGTCTTCGACGAGCATCCGCAGATTATCGTCGAAGACGGTCACCGGGGTGCAGGCGGTCCGCAGCAGCGGATCGGGAAAACGGATGATGGAGCGGGCGGGCACGATACTCTCTCGGATGGAAAGACATGGATAGACGATCAGGATAAAGGGAAGATGGCGGCAGTGCCACCGTTCCGCCAGTTCCACAGTCTTTAGGAACTTGCTCCATTATCGCATTGTTTTACAGCGATTTTAAGCAGTTGTAAGAGAGGGTGGAACAAGCTTGAGCCTTCCGAGCGGTACGCAGTTTGCTGGCGCGAGGACGCGATCGTCACGTTGAGGCTTTTCGAACTGCCGCATACCGAGTCGGGCCGAAGTCTGTGGGGAGGCCCGCTAATTCTGTACCTCGCGGTTATCGATTTTAGCCGGCATTTTGTCCTCCCTGGCTTTGAGAGTTGACGTATTATGCTGCATTTGGGGCAGGTTTAGACGCGATAAACCAGTGAAAATTGACTATTACGTAAAAGTCAATATTATGATGGCCAGCAGATAGGGGCGGATTCTTGGTCGACGGATATTATAGCATAACAGAGCTTACACGGGAATTCGGGGTTTCGACTCGAACCTTGAGGTTCTATGAGGACGAGGGCCTTATTCATCCCGAGCGCAAGGGGCGCACGCGCCTGTTCCGGCCCGCCGACCGGCGCCTCATTGCCGAAATCCTCCGCGGCCGCCGCATCGGTTTCACCATCGCCGAAATCCGCGAGATCATTCAGGTCTACAAGGAACCGCCGGGCGAGATCGGTCAGCTGAAGCTGCTGATGAAACGTGTCGATGAAAAGCGCGACGAACTGCGCCAGAAGCGCAAGGATATCGATGATACGCTGAGCGAACTCGACAATGTCGAGGAAGCCTGTCTCGGACGCCTTGCCGAAATCGGCGTCGGGACTTGAGCGCGGGCTCACCGCCAAGCGCCCTATAGCCAGCGACGCGTGCGTTTGCAGTAAAATTCGAATTCGCAGCCGAAGCGCGAGAGGAGATGCATCTCTTCGCAGCGGATAACGAGCAATGTCGTCAAAGCGGCTGCCACGGCCGCCATCGCCACAAACCATAAATTACCGATCATCATGCCCAGCCCCGTCGTCAGCAAGGTATAACCGAGATAGGTCGGGTTGCGGGTGAAGCGAAATGGGCCTGTGGTGACGAGATGCGCGCTGCACCGTTGCGTCAGGACAGTGGTTCGTCTTTCCACCAGCGTCTTGACGGCCCAGACATTCAGCGTCACCGCAAAGGCAGTGAGAAGGGCGCCGACGACCCATGAGATGAGCGCCCAGATGAAGGGCAAGGGCAACGGATACCACCGTTGAAGGCAAAGCGCTGCAATGACGGCAAGGCTATAGAGCAGCGGCGGCCACGGAAAATTCAGCGACTTCGAACGATAGGCATTCATGGAATAACCCTGTCATTGCGCTTCATCCGTGCATTGTATCGCGATTCGGCTTACGCGTTCATCGCTATCTGCTTTGATCGCTCCGGATTGCAATGGCTTGAAGAGATCCTGGGCCTGCAACTTGTCGAGCGTGCATTGGCAGAAGCTGCGGCACATGGTTTCCGTGCCTGACCGCGTGCAAGAGGCGACGCATTGCCTGATGTAGCCGACAGCCGGATCCTGTGGCGGCGCCGGCACGACCAGTGACAGGAGATAGACGAGGCTGAACAGGACGGGCTGGTGGACCAGATAGAAGATGAGGCTGTGGCGGCCGGCGCGGGCGATCAGATTGCGGCCGGGGCCGAATTTCGCCAGATGCTCGAGCCAGCCGAACGATATTGCCAATTGCGCCATGCCGAGACCGAACAGGAATGGCGTCAGCCATGGAAAGAGCGGCACATAGTCGTTCGAGCGCCGAAGATTTTCGGAGAGCCCGACCCACCAGAGCCACGGCGCATCGAAAAAGCTCGAATGCAGCGATAAGGGTGCGATGACATTGTCGATGACGATGCCGACCGTCAGTAGAGCCGCGATGAGAAGGGTGGCGAAGGCCGGCAGCCGCAGGAACAGCAGGCCGACGAGACTTGCCGCCGCGATGCTGTGCAGGATGCCAAAGAATATCCATTCGTCACGCATGCCGATGAAGGTGACGAGCGAAATCGCCGCGGCTGCAGCGACAATCATGCCCATCCGTCGCCAATAGGAGCGCCAGCGAATCTCCGGCGTATTGGCAAGCACAAGGCTGAAGCCCGCCAGAAAGAGGAAGGTGCTGGCGATGGCGCGGGCATAAAGCTTCAGCCAGCCCGTTTCAGCCGTGCCGGAATCGAGATAGCCGAAGAACTCGAAATCCCAAGTGCAATGATAGCTTGCCATGGCCAGAAGGGCGAGGCCGCGCGCCGTATCCAGAATGCCGATGCGAGGCGTCTTGCGAGGGGTGTCCGCGCTCTCGGCAATGGCGGCCATTGAGAAGTCCTTCCGGGCATGAATTTAGATGTTGCGCACCGGTTCGACCCGGCGCGGCTTTGTCATGGCATATCGATATCCATGATGGCCAGACGGGCATCGGAAAAAAACTGCCGGCGAATCAGCACGATGATGATGAAAATGGTTGTGCCCATGAAGACATAGGGGCTGAGGAACCAGCCGAGATAGCCGATGGAGAGAAAGATTGCCCGCAGGCCGGCATTAAAGTTGCGCGCGGCAATGATGTTCATGCGCACCACGCGCTCGGCTGCGCGTTCGGCAGCCAGTGGATCGAGGATGGCATCCTCGCGCATCGGCAGGGAGCCGAAAAGAATGGTGCAATAGTTGAACAGACGATAGGCCCAGCCGAATTTGAAGAAGGCATAGCCGAAGAGGCAGCCAAGTCCGGCTACCTTGATTTCAAAGGCTGCCCTGCCACCATTGAGTATGAACGGCATATCCGAAAAGAAGGCATTGATCTTTTCGGTGGCGCCGAGCAGTGCAAAGCAGCTGCCGATCGCAAAAATCGAGGTGGAGGCAAAGAAGCCCGTGCCGTTTTGCAGGCCCGAGAGAATCTGGGTGTCGATCATTTTCAGATCACGGCGCAATGAATTATAGATCCAATCGCGTCGGCGCTCGTTCATCGCTAATGTCAGGCTGGTGCGATTGAAGAAGCTGGCGCTGCTGGTGATCCAGTTCAGCGCGACCCAGAGAAAGATGAACAGGGCGAGGGCGACATAGTCGGCAGTCGTCATAAAGGCAGATTCTCCAGATCAATCCGATGTCGACTGTAGCGCAGCCCGAGCGGTGCGCAATGGCCTTCTGTTTGCTTCCCCGAATGCCTATATGTAATGTCGCTGCCATGAAATACGATGTCGGCCAATCGCCGTGCAAGCTTGCCCCGATAGCGTAGCTTTGACGGAAAACGATTTGCCTGGAGGCACAAAAGGTCCATGTTTCTTTCAGTTTTCGATGTGTTCAAGATCGGTGTGGGACCGTCCAGCTCGCATACGATGGGACCGATGTCGGCCGCGAATCGCTTCCTCGACCTCGTGCTTTCGAACGAATGGCCCCGCCCGTCCTCGAATGTGCATATCGCCTCGATCAAGGTGAGCCTGCATGGTTCGCTAGCCCATACGGGTATCGGCCATGGCACGGGCAGGGCAGTCATTCTCGGCCTCATGGGCGAGAAACCTGACAGTGTCGATCCCGATCATATGGATGGCATCATCGACGAGGTCGAGCGCAGCGGGCGCATCACGCCGCCGGGCCACCCAGCTTATGAATTCCAGCCCAAGACCGATCTGATCTTCGACAAGAAGGTGCCGCTTCCCGGTCATGCCAACGGCATGAGCTTCTCTGCCTTCGACAAGGACGACCGCCTTCTCCTCAAGCGCATTTACTACTCCGTAGGCGGCGGCTTCGTCGTCACGGACACTGAACTGGAACAGATGCGCGCAGACAAGAAGAAGCCACCCGCCGCGGGCGAGCGCATTCCCTTCCCCTTTGCCACCGCCAAGCAGATGCTCGAAATGTCCGAGCGCTCCGGCCTCTCGATCGCGCAGATGAAGCGCGCCAACGAAGAGACGCGCATGAGCGCCGAGGAGCTGGATGCCGGTCTCGACCGCATATGGGCGGCCATGAGCAGCTGTATCGATCGCGGCCTCAAGGTCGACGGCATCATGCCCGGCGGCCTGAAGGTGCGCCGCCGTGCGCGCGCCATTCATGACAAGCTGCAGGAAGAATGGCGCAGCAACCGCATCAACCCGCTGCTCGCCAATGACTGGCTGAGCGTCTACGCCATGGCGGTCAACGAAGAGAATGCGGCCGGCGGACGCGTGGTGACGGCGCCGACCAACGGTGCGGCCGGCGTCATCCCGGCAACCATCCGCTACTATCAGCATTTCCACGAGGACTGGGATCAGGAAGGCATTCGCAATTACCTGCTGACCGCAGCCGCCGTCGGCGGCATCATCAAGCATAATGCCTCGATTTCCGGCGCCGAGGTCGGCTGTCAGGGCGAGGTGGGCTCGGCGGCGGCCATGGCTGCTGCGGGACTTGCCGCCGTCATGGGAGCAACGCCGGAGCAGATCGAGAATGCAGCCGAGATCGCGCTGGAGCATCACCTCGGCATGACCTGCGATCCGATCGCCGGACTGGTACAGGTGCCCTGCATCGAGCGGAACGCCCTCGGCGCGGTCAAGGCGGTCACGGCTGCCTCGCTCGCGATCAAAGGCGACGGCCAGCATTTCGTGCCGCTTGACGCCTGCATCGAGACCATGCGCCAGACCGGCTACGACATGAGCGAAAAATACAAAGAAACCTCGACCGGAGGCCTTGCTGTGAATGTCGTGGAATGCTGAGTGTGGACGCCTGCATCTAAAAGCTTGACGCTGCCGACCAAAAGGACTTCAACGGCACCATGGCTTTGCATCTCATCAAATTGTGCGTCGGCGCGGATTCGATCGAGGATTTGCGCGAGTGGGTATCCGAGCGGGCGATGAACGCCATTGCCGCCGGCCTGGAGCCGCATACGACCCATACGACACGCATGGTGCCGAAACGGATCGAGGAACTGCTGGATGGCGGCTCGCTCTATTGGGTGATCAAGGGACAGGTGCAGGCAAGACAGAAGCTTCTCGGGATCGAGACCTTCACCGACGCGGACGGCATTCATCGCTGCCGGCTCATCCTCGATCCGAGCGTCATCGAAACCACCGGCCAGCCTCGGCGTCCGTTTCAGGGCTGGCGTTATCTGCCGCAAGAGGACGTCCCGCGCGATCTAGACAGTCTCGGGGCTGCGGCTGAACTGCCCGCCGATCTTCGGCGGGAGCTCTCTGAACTCGGATTGCTGTAGGCCAGGCGGCTGCTTAGCGCAGCCGCATCATGATCGGCGCACGACCCGTTGGCGCGGTGATGTGCAGATGAATATGCGCTTCCGGCTGCGAATAGCGCCAGGCGCGCGCGCCGTGGCAGAGCAGGATGCCGATCAGATCTTTCGTCTTGTTGCGCGAGCGCGAGCGGCTGAGACCGAGGTCCGCCAGTCGCATCGCCGCTTCATGCAGCGGATGAAGAGCAAAGCTCTTCTGTTTCATCTTGCCCCCGCTATCGAGCGAGAAACCGGGAAAGTTCTCGTTCATTGCCATTTCAAAACCCCGTACACGTTACCAACTCAGGGCCGGCCCGTTTTGACATTCGGGACCGGAAAGCCGGGCGAGACACAAAGCCCGGCCAATCTGCAAATCATGCGGCGCGAAAATCGCGTCCGCACTCCTATTCCATGCTTGCCCAGCACTTCACGCCGGCACGCTTGAGCGCTTTACAGGCATTGAGCGCCGCACTCTGATCTTCGAAACCGCCGAAGCGGGCGCGATAGCCACCATCGAAGGCGACGGCGTAAGGCTTGGCCGCGCGAAGCGCCTTGCCACCTTTGCTCTTCGCCGTATCGAGTAGCTCGCTTGCGCCGCTCTTGCTCGAGGAAACGCCGATCTGAACGACCCAGCCAGTCGGCTCGCGCTCGGCTTTGGCTGTCTTTGCGACTTTCTCGGACTTCTCGGCCCGCTGCAGCTTAACCAGCTTCGTATCGGCCTTGGTCGTCGATGCAGTCGTCACGGTGTCGATTTCGTCCTCATCGCCGTCGTCCGAGGCGGCCACGGAAACGACTTCCTCGGAAGCGGGGCGCTGAACGGGTTTCGCCGATAGCAACGGGTTGCTGGATTGAGGCGTCACCGCTGCGAAGGCGGCCGCGCTGGAGGGATGCGCGTCGGTGATTTCGGCCGTCTCGTCGTTCTTGATTTTCGCACGGCTGATGTCAGCCATGCGCGCGCTGGCAGCCTGAACATTGGGAGCCGCGGTCGGCGCCTGCGCGATAACGTTCGAAGGAATATGTTTCGTCGATGCGAGAGGCAGGTATTCAGCGATCAGCTTGCGCATCTGATTGTCGCGCGCCGGCGTCGAGGCGCCACCCAAGACGACGCCCACGATAGAGCGCCCATCGATCTTCACCGAGGTTGCAAGATTATAGCCAGCCGCACGGGTGTAGCCGGTCTTGATACCGTCGACACCCCGCACGGAGCCGATCAAACGGTTGTGGCCGTTAATGACACGGTTGCCGAGACGGAAGCTCGTTTCGGAGAAGAAGCCGTAATATTGTGGAAAATGTTCGCGCAGAGCCACGCCAAGGCGGGCCTGATCACGCGCTGTCGTCATCTGCGCGGTATTGGGCAGGCCGTTCGGATTGCGGTAGGTCGTACGTGTCATGCCAAGAGCGCGCGCTTTGTCGTTCATCAGCCGCGCAAAGCCTTCCTCCGAACCGCCGAGCATTTCGCCAAGCGCCATGGCGGCGTCATTGGCGGATTTGGTGACGATGCCGAGGATGGCCTCGCGAACGGTCACCGAACGGCCCGGACCAATCCCAAGCTTCGTCGGCGCCTGGGCGGCGGCATTCCTGGAAAAGACAACGGGAGTATCGAGAGTGATGCGTCCGGCCTCCAGCGCCTCGAAGGTCAGGTAGACGGTCATCATCTTAGTCAAGGAAGCGGGATAGTGGAGCGTATCGGCGTTTTCGCTGTAAAGAACATTGCCGGTATTCGCATCAATGACGATGCCGGCATATTTCGTGCCGGCGGCATTCGCCTCGACTGTCACGGTGACCGTGGCCGTCACGATCGAAAAGCCAAGAAGCGCTCTCGCCAGAATCTTACCGGTTTGAGACGACGAAACGGAAAGAATTGATCTGGACACTAAATTACTCTCTGCTTGCATTTACATTCTCGATGATCCGGTCGCCGCCTCCATGAACGCCCGTTGCGTTCGACAGTAGGAGCTTAGCGTTACCAATCGGTTTATGATGAACAGTTGGTTTCAAGTTTTTGCGCCATTTTAGCGGCCGGCTGCGGCTGTTGTCGTGGGGTCGGCCTTATCGACAAGGCGTGCTCTGATGAAATTCTGGACGGCGGCGTCCATGGCGCGCCAATCCCCAAGCTGATTGCTGGAAAAGCGATAAAGAACGCTCAAATCCTTGCCCAGCTTGACATCCCGCTGGCAGTCTCCGCTCGTTGCCAGCGCCGGGGAGGCGGGAAGGAGGCAGCGCACGACATAATCGGTATCACCGGGACGCGGCGCGGTCAGAAGCACTTCGCCATTATAGCCGGCATCCGCGCGCAGCCGATGTGCGATGAGACCGAAGGGACCGGCATAGGCGGTACCATCCATCAATTGCGAATAGATCGGCTCCAGCCTGCCCGACATGTCACGAGACATCGTGCTCTGGCTGACCTGCAGGAAGATCAGCGACGACGACTGGGAGATATCATCGAAGCGCAGCCGATCCGCTTCGCTATAACCCTGCATTTGCGGCCAGGTCAGATAAAGGTCGACGCGCTCGGAGGTGCCATCCACGCGCTCGCTCGGGAAGCGGATCGTGTTCGCAGCCAAATGCAGGGTATCGTCGCCGATCGTAACCGAGATGGGCTTGGCATCGGTCGTATGTCCGGCCAAGGATATTTTCTCACCAAGCCAGTGACCACCGACGGAGATGGCAACGGTAAGAGCAGCCAGGACGGCAACACCGGCCGTGAGCCGATAGACGAAACCGCTTGAAACCAGCGGCCTTTCTTCAATCATTGACACGGATGACAGAGGAGGAGCCATGCTGTTGCCTTCGTTTCCTTCCGCTCCGGCCGCCGTCGCCTGTGACCAAATCGGGCGGCGACTGACTGGCTGAGTCTCGTTGGAAACGATGATTGGCGCCATGATGGTTAATCGGCGGTTAATTATAGGTCGTCAGCCATGCTAACGATGCGGCTAAATTCGCAGGATTTATCCGCGTTCATTCCGAGGAGCGCCGCTCAATAAGAAAGAGCCGTTCCCCGGGACAGTGGGAACGGCTCAGAGGCACCGGTCTGGACAGAATTCAGGGGACGAGACCGGGCCTCAGACTTTGACCATTGGCGCCGACGATCGCGTGCGGAAGGCCTACTTCAAGCTGCCGACTGCGACAGCTCGGCCATCCTGTATCTTGACCCAACGGGCCGGATCATCAGCGGATTGACGCTTGAGAAAGGTGTATTCGGTCTCGGACCAGAGCTTCACCTTGTTGCGCATGTTGTCGAGCACGAAATCGCCGCGATCGGTGCGAACCGTCAGAACGGCGTGACCTTCGCCATTCGGCTGCAGGACCACGGTCATCAACAGATCCGAGGGCGAGAAGCCGGCATCGATCAGCTGCTTGCGCTTCAGCAGTGCGAAATCCTCGCAGTCGCCGGCAGTCGTCGGGATCGCCCATTTCTCTTCGACACCGTAGAGTTCCATATCGGTCACTGGCTTGATCGTCGTGTTGACGGTGTAGTTGACCTTCAGGATCGTCTTCCAGTTGTCCTGGTTGAGGATGATCGGACCAGCATCGCCACCGGCATAGACGCATTCCCGCGGATTCTCCTTGCAGAACTCATAGTGGCCGATCGGCGGAGCCGCATCGCCGGTGATCGTCATGTTGGCGGGCGCGGCCTGAGCGAGACCGAAGAAGCCAAGAGTGGCGAATATCAATGCGGCGCAGCCGCGAATTGCAAATTGAAAGTTCATGTCCCTGTCCCTGTTTTTATTGGGATCAGAATGACACGCATGTTTTTATCCGGCGCAAAATTACGCAGTTAAATTAAGGACTTAGTTTATTCAAATCTGGATCAAACTTTCATAAAACACGCAAAAAACTTGATTCAACTTCGCGGAAAATTCGATTAAAATTTGAGTGATTTCGGTATTGGATAGGGGAGGCGAAATCCCGCATCGTGCTGCGCTGAAAGGACTTCCCGAAACGGATTTCTTAACGTCGGGCGACCATTTTCGGCGGAAAGCGTGCCACAACGAAACATGGCAATCGCGCAGACGCTCTCTCGCGGCGGTGAAAACCGCCGTTTGTGGTCGGACGTGTCCCATTTTGAGAAAGCCGGCTTAAAAATATTTCTGATTTTCATCGCTTGGTATCGCGGCGAAGCCCATCGGCTGCGCGAGTGATCGCAGTGGCCATTTCGGCGACTGCAGGCGAGTGGGCAGCATTCGCGACGATCACGAGATTCGCTTCCGGCCAGGCCTGCGACAATTCCCAGGCAGTAACGAGAGGCGCCTCCAGATCCAGCCGTCCCTGAATCATCGTACAGGGGATGCCGGCAAGCCGACGGATATCGCGCAGGATCTGGCGGTCCTCAAGCCACGCCAGATGGTGGAAATAGTGAGTGATGATCCGCGCTCGCGCAGTCAGATAGCGCGGATCGGACCAGCGCGGCGACAGGGTCACACGGGGATCGACCAGGATCGAGGCTGCCTCCCATTCATGCCAGTCCCTGGCGGCCTTTACATAGATTGCGGGATCCGGATCGTATAGAAGGGTATAGTAGGCGGCCACCAGATCGCCGTCGCGATCCTCTTCTGGCACCGCAGCCCGAAAGCGCGCCCATTCCTGCGGAAAGAAACGGCCAAGTCCGCGATAAAGCCAATCTATTTCGGACTGCCTCGTCATCGTTATTCCAACAAGCAGCAAGGCTTCGACCCGATGCGGATGGGTTTCAGCATAGATCAGCGCCAGCGTGCAGCCCCAGGAATTGCCGAAGACGATCCAGCGCTCCACACCGAGCTTCGACCGCAACTGCTCGATATCGGCAACGGAATGCCATGTGGTGTTGGCCGAGAGATCGATCGCCGGTTCCGATGCATGCGGGAGACTGCCGCCGCAGCCGCGTTGGTCGAACTGAATGATCCGGTAGTATTGCGGGTCGAAATAGCGTCTCGTTCCGGCGGAACTGCCGGATCCCGGGCCGCCGTGCAGGATGAGCACGGGAACACCTTCGGGATTGCCCGATAGCTTCCAATGAATCCGCTGACCGTCGCCGACGTCAAGCAGGCCTTCATCGAAGGGAGTTGTGTCCGGGTAGAGCATCTTGCCGCCACGCGATCGAGGAAGGACAGGCGTCGCTGTTTCGCGACGCGGCGTGACAGGAAGATGACGGTATCAGAGAAATTCGCGCAAGGTTTCCCGCGACTGCAGGGAGAGGAACTCGATCGCCACGCCCTCCATGAAATGACGCACCACGCGGCCACGCATGTTGCCGAGACGAACCGGCGTTCCGATTGCCGGACGTATCTCGACGTCGACGGCTGCGCCCGAAAGCGAGAGGTCCATGATACGGCAGACATATTGCGTGCCGTCATCGAGGGTAAGTGCGCTGCGCGCATCACGCGGCGTCAGGCGGTCGTGACGGCGGTCTTCCGGCAGGCCAAGCTCATGCTTGTTGGCAAGCCAGGTCAGTTGAGCGGCAAGCTTCTCGCGCTTCCGCTCGGTGGCGTTGATCGACATGCTGAAACCACGGCCGTCAACCGCGACGACATTGCCTTCGACGCGGCCAAGATGGTCGATGTAGGCGATGACCCGCTCGTCGGCGCGCGGACGTCCCGCGCAGGTGACATAGAGATCGCCCGGCGACATTTCCGTCACCAGGCACTCGAATTCCTCGTAGTTGGCCAGCATCAGGCGGCCCTGCATGTTGATCGGAACCCGCTGGAAGGTCCGTTGCTCACCGCGGACGGCGTTGCCTGCCAACTGGTTGGGCCGCGTCGCTTGGGCCGGTTGGAACGAGTGCATGGAAGCGTCTTGAATCCTATTGCGTCTCTCTCAACTATTAGCCGCGACTCCTTAAAGTAAGGTTGTCTTTTCCAAGGTATAACTCAAGGGCGACGGCCGATTCTGTCCCGTCCCGGATCAATTCCGGCACGATCGCGGCTATTCTTTGCTTGATTGAGCTTTCGACGCATCCAATCTCCAAGGCTTGCGCTTCCCTGAAGCGGCAGAAGATCCGTCGGATCGGGATGGGGAGGAGAGGCCACGAGCCGTGCCGGGCGCTCATAGAGCAGGCGGCTGCGATCAAGCGCCAGAAATTCCAGACGCTCATTGCCGAGCCATGTCGAATGAACGGTGGGCGTCAGACACCCCAGCAGCCTGTCGCAAATATCGCTGGATGACCGTACCGGCATCAATATCATTTCGAAGGTCATGCTGCGGCCGCTGATGCAATAGCCGGTGGCATGGATAGCGGCTGGAATGACATGTCTCATCACGCCGGCGGCAATGCGCACCGGATCGTCCTGCTGGCTGCCGGCCCATAGCGCCGCGAAGTCTTCGCCGCGAATCTCGCGGCCCATGAGATTGCAGATCGCCGTACCCGCAAGCCGGAAACGCGGATTGTCGTCCACGGTGTTTTCCATGATGAACAGTTCCGGAAGAATATGGCTGACCGCCGAGGGCTGTATCAAATTGCGCAAGGGGGCATCCGCGCTGCCGCGTATCTGTTCCCAATAAGTAAATATGTCGATGCTCGTCTTCTGGCGCATCTCGCGTCCGTGTCCCATTTCAATTCAATTGCCCAGGCATTCATTGCCTCCAACTCCGGCGTTGCGAATTCCATGCCAAGACCGGGTCGTTAGGGTTAACGAATGGTTTCGATTGCCTTTCGCGGTAGCAAATGAAAGGAATTGCTCATCACTTCACGAAGTGACCTTCAGCACGAACTTCACGGGTCCCGGGCCGGCCTCAAGGTCAATTCCGGAAGAAGTGCCCGATACGCCGCCCGCCTTTGTTGGGCGGCTTTTTTTTTGATTTTCGCTGCGCTATGTGTCGATGACCTTCATAGAAAGCCGAGCAAGACATGGATGATGAACAGCTGCCGCGCCAAGAGCCGGAAGATCCGCGGCCGCGTCAACGCGCTCCTGCTTTCAATCTGCCTCCCGTCATTCTGGCAAGCCTGGTCATCCTGATCATCGTTTTCGCGATCATGAACCTGCCGTGGTGGTCGGACGATACGCTGAACTGGATTTATTTCACCTTCAGCTTCATTCCGGTGCGCTACGCCTTTCCCCTGTCGCAGCAAGGCCTGGAATGGCTCTGGACGCCAGTCACCTATTCGCTGCTGCATGGCGGGGTCGAGCACATCGTCTTCAATAGTCTGTGGCTGATGGTTTTTGCAGCTCCCGTGGCGCGGCGCATCGGAACCTCGCGTTACGTCATTTTCTGGATTTTTTCGTCTGCGGCGTCCGCCTTCATGCATGCCGCACTCTATTGGGGTGATCAGACGCTTCTGATAGGGGCATCCGGAGTCGTCTCGGCGCTCATGGGTGCGGCTTGCCGCTTCGCTTTTCCCGCCATGGACGGTCGACGGACCTCCATGCGGGAGGCGCATCTCAATCCGCGCCTCTCCATTCTCGGCTCGCTTCGAAGCCGTACCGTCGTTGCCTATATCGTCATGTGGATTGCCGGTAACGCCCTCGTCGCCTTCGGAATCACGCTTGCCGGCGACAGCTCGCAGCCGGTGGCATGGGATGCCCATATTGGCGGTTTCCTGTTCGGATTCCTGCTTTTTGCGCTGTTCGACCGGCAGCCGCGCGAGGCGCCCCAGGAAGCTTTACCACTCGATGAATGAGCTGTTGCTTTCTTACTGACACAGGCGCACCATTACGATCCGTCGGTCGCGAAATGAGGAGATCGACCCGACCGACGGGCAGGGCGCCGGTTTGAGCTCCGGGGTAATTTCGGAACATATCGGACCTTCAAGTGTTGATCATGCTTTCGAGATGGGAGGATCGAATGTCAGTTTCCGTAAAGGCCATACTGGAAGCCAAGGGTCGCGACGTCGTTACGACCGGCGGCAATACGACCGTTGCCGAGGCCGCGAAGATTCTCAATGAGAATCGCATCGGCGCCATCGTGGTCGTCGGGCCGGGCGGCAAGATTTCCGGCATCTTCACCGAGCGGGATGTCGTCAATGCCGTTGCCAAGCATGGCCATGAATGCCTTGAAAAGCCGATCGCCTCGATGATGACGGCGAAAGTGCATCGCTGCAAGGAAGACACCACGACCGACGAGTTGATGGAACTGATGACCATGCGCCGCTTCCGTCACGTTCCCGTCGAGGAAAAAGGCAAGCTTTCCGGCATCATCTCGATCGGCGACGTCGTCAAATGGCGTATCCGCGAGATCGAACTCGAGGCAGAGCAGATCAAAGCCTATATCGCCGGGTGAGGTGAGGAGCGGTTTGGCGCCCGGAGCAATCGACCCATCGGGTCGCTTGCGGCGATGAATGCGCTGAGCCTCAAGATGAAGGGCCGGATTGTCCGGTATCGATAGAGCCTCTTTCGCTCTCGGCGGAGAGGCTCAGCTTTTCACGAAATCGCTGATCCGCTCTGTCTCATTATTTTCCAGCGATTCCGGACGGAAAAACGCCTCGCACTTTTCCTGGAGTTCTCTAGCGCGCGTATGCTTCCTGCATGCGGCGGATTTCCGGCAATCTTGCCAGAGCTTCCTCATAGCCGCGTTCGATGGCCTCGCCGGCGCGATGGAATTCCGACAGGCCGATATCGCTAAGGCGCGGATGCAGCGCAAGATCGGGCGGATCGCCGGCCAGACGAGCCCGGGCTATTCTATCCTGGATGATATTGAAAGCCTGGACCATGACGCCGGTCATGCCAAGTTTCATGGGCGGCGTGTCTTCACGCCGCACCAACTCGCCGCTCAACGGGCCGACATTGTGCTTGACCACGGCAGAGCGACCGAAGAGGTCATAGTTTAGATTGACCGCCGCCACGAGTGGCTGTTCATACGAGCGGCATACCGAAACCGGTACGGGATTGACGAGAGCGCCGTCGACCAGTGTACGGCCATTGGTTCGCACCGGTTCGAAAATGCCGGGAAGGGCATAGGAAGCCCTGAGTGCCGTGATCAGGGAGCCATTGGCAATCCAGACTTCATGGCCGGTATTCAATTCCGAGGCGACGGCGACAAAGGGACGGTCCAAATCCTCAACGGAGAGGCCTTCCAAATGCTCCTGCATGCGCTTGGTCAACCGCATTCCGCCGAACAGCCCACTGCCGCCGATGGTCAGATCGAGAAGGCTGGCGATGCGGCGCATCGTCAAAGAGCGGGCAAAGGCTTCGAGCTCATCGAGCTTGCCGGCGAGATAGCAGCCGCCGACCAGGGCGCCGATCGAGGTGCCGGCGATCATGCCGACTTCGATACCTGCCTCGTCGAGCGCGCGCAGAACGCCGATATGAGCCCAGCCGCGCGCGGCACCGCCGCCAAGCGCCAGGGCGATCTTGACTTTCTTGGGTGGTGCGGGAGGGAGAAGCGGATTGGAGGTATCCTGCGAGAGGCTTGAACCGGTCAAGTTCTGTCCGCCGTTATGACGATTCAACCCCCAATTCAGCATTTGAAGCCTCCTTCGAGGCCCCAGGTGCCTCCGCTAAAATACTGTCCCTTTTTCGTTTCCAAATCGTATATCGGTTGTGGCATCACCGATCGTTTCGCCTTTGGGTCTACTGCTTGTAGACTTCTTCCGGATCGAAATGCAGATGATCGTCGACCACGTTCAACACGGGCTTGCCATCTTCAAGCTCAACCGTTCGATAGAAGCAGGAACGCCGCCCAGTATGGCACGTCGCGTCATGTCCGGCGACCTCCACTTTCAGCCAGATGGCGTCCTGATCGCAATCCGTTCGGATTTCCTTCACCGTCTGAAGGTTTCCCGAGGTTTCGCCCTTTTTCCAGATTTTTCCACGTGACCGGCTGAAATAATGCGCCGTACCCGTCTTGATCGTCAGGGCGAGCGCCTCGGCATTCATATGGGCGACCATGAGGAGTTCGCCGTCATGCACATCGGTCACGATCGCGGTGATCAGGCCGCGATCGTCGAAACGAGGTGTGAAATCGCCTGCATCCTCCAACTCGGATTTATCTTCGGAGGGAGCGTTGAAAATCAGATTCATCTCCGGCTCTTTCGTTGAAGCCCGGTCAGCGACCCCGGACCAAAGACATGAAACGGGCCTGCTCGGCCGGATCGGCCTTGAAGGCGCCCGTGAAGGTCATCGTCAATGTCGAGGAGCCTTGCTTTTGCACGCCGCGCATGGCCATGCACATATGCTCTGCGTCAATCATCACCGCAACGCCGCGCGGACGCAGCGTGTCATCGATCGCATTGGCGATCTGGGCGGTCATGGCTTCCTGCGTTTGCAGGCGGCGACCGAATATATCGACGACGCGCGCGATCTTGGAAAGACCGAGAACGCGGCCGTTCGGCAGATAGGCGACATGCGCCTTGCCGATGATCGGCACCATGTGGTGTTCGCAATGGGAGAAAAACGGAATGTCACGCACGAGGACGATGTCGTCATAGCCAGAAACCTCTTCGAAGGTTCGACCGAGCACGTCTTCGGGATTCATGTCGTAGCCAGCGAAAAGTTCGCGATAAGCCTTCGCGACGCGCGCGGGCGTATCAAGCAGGCCTTCGCGCTGCGGATCGTCGCCGGCCCAGCGCAACAGAACGCGAACTGCGTCCTCGGCTTCCTTCTGCGTCGGACGTTCGGAATCAACGACTTGCGGAAAGTTCTTTACAATGGCGTCCATTACCTGTGGATCTCCTGACCCGCTACGCGGATATCATTTTGTCGGACTCGCCACTGGCATTTCCCATATAAGGGGCCCCACATAAGGGGCTTACGTACCTTTGGCGGGCTCCGGGGCGTTCTGGCTGGCGGACAAGCCTGCCGTCCTGCACGGTTTCCCATCAAACTTACAGAAGACCATTGCATTTCGATGGTCTTCGAACGACATACATATAGTATGGCATTGTCCCTGTGAAAGTGTCCTAAACGGACACGCTGTGTTTTTTGTTACGAAACATTAGAGCCTTGATGATTTTAGGTCTGCTCGACCTGAAATCTCAATCTGCTCTAGAATCGAATAAAATAGAGCATGATGCTAAATCATGCTCTAACGGGTGCATCGGAGCAGAATCTGTGATGGACGACATCTACAACAGCAAAATCCTGGAGTTTGCCGGCAATATCGGCCGTATCGGCAGTCTTCCTGACGCCGATGCCATTGCCCAAGCCCATTCCAGACTGTGCGGTTCTCGCGTAAAAATCTGGCTGAAAATGGACGGCGATGTCGTGACCGATTTTGCCCACGACGTCAAGGCCTGCGCGCTTGGCCAGGCATCGTCCTCGGTCATGGCTCGCCATGTCGTCGGCGCTTCGGCTGACGAAATTCGCAAGGCTCGTGAAGACATGCTTGCGATGCTCAAGGCTGACGGCGAGGGACCGAGCGGGCGGTTCGAGGACATGCGCTATCTCAAGCCTGTCAGGGACTACAAAGCCCGCCATGCCTCGACCATGCTGACTTTCGATGCCGTGGTCGATGCGATCGGGCAGATCGAGGCGGCGCGCGAGGGCGGAAGCGCCAAGACAGCCGAAGCCGTCTGAGCGAGTGCTGACCATGTGCCAATTCTGCCTCATGCAGGACGACGATCAAGACGAGGGCGGTGCTGCTCCCTCCCGGCGAGCGCGGCGGGATCCGTCGCTGGCTGCAGACAGGGTGATTAAATCGCGCAATTATACCGGTCCCTTCCGCAAAACACCGGACCGGCTCTTCGGCATGGGGCTCATTCGTCTGTATCAACTGACGCTTTCAGGCTTCATCGGCAACTCGTGCCGCCACATCCCGACCTGTTCGGAATATGGTTATGAGGCGGTCGCCCGCCACGGCCTTTGGGCAGGCGGCTGGATGACGCTGTTTCGTGTGGCGCGCTGCGGGCCAGGAGGCACGAGCGGGCTTGATCCAGTGCCCGGCGAACTGGAGCGCCGCTATCATTGGTGGACACCCTGGCGTTATTTCCGCCTCGGCCGAAAGGCTGCCTGACTGTATGGCGGTCTACGTCGCGCTGCTGCACAGCATCGTTCTTGGGCCGGGCCGCCGGGTGGTCATGAGTGATCTCAAGACGATGGCTGAAGGGCTCGGCTTTCGTAACGTCCGCACGCTGGTGGCAACCGGCAATCTCGTTTTCGAAGCGGAAGAGCAGCCGGTCGCGTCCGTCGAGGCGCAGCTCGAAGCCGGCTTTGCCGCTGTTTTTGGCAAGCATGTCGATATCATCGCCCGCGGCGTCGAGACATGGCTGAAGCTTGCGGACGGCAATCCATTCGTCGACGGGATCGGCAGTGAGGTCATCGTTCGCGTCATGCGGCAGCCGCTCGGATCGGAAATCCTCGACACGCTTGCGAAATACCGTCGAGGCGAGCGCATGGCAGTCGTCGACGGCGACCTGTGGATCGATTTCGGCCTCAAGGCCAGCGAAACCAAAATGTTGCCGGCCCTGACGACAAGGCGACTCGGCATCGGAACGATGCGGAATTGGAACACGGTACGCGGTTTGGCCGAGATGATCCGCCGCTGACGCCGCTTTTTCTTTACTAGATCACGAAATACAGCTATCAGGCGCGCGGACATAAGTACGTATTTACTTAGTCCGTATCTTTCGAAACCACCCGCATTCGTTGGCGGGACTGGACAAGGAGAATATCGATGTCCCAATCCGTTTCCCTGACATTTCCCGATGGTTCCGTGCGCAGCTTCGCTGCCGGCACGACCGGTCGCGATGTCGCCGAATCCATTTCCAAGTCGCTGGCCAAGAAGGCTGTCGCCATTGCGCTTGACGGCACCGTCCGCGACCTTTCCGATCCGGTGTCGGACGGCAAGATCGAGATCATCACCCGCTCGGACGATCGGGCGCTGGAACTCATCCGCCACGATGCCGCACACGTGCTTGCCGAAGCCGTACAGGAGCTTTGGCCGGGAACGCAGGTGACGATCGGTCCGGTCATTGAAAACGGCTTCTACTACGATTTCGCCAAGAACGAGCCGTTCACGCCCGATGATCTGCCTGTGATCGAAAAGCGGATGCGCGAGATCATCCAGCGCAACAAGCCGTTCACCAAGGAAATCTGGTCGCGCGAGAAGGCGAGGGAAGTCTTTGCCGCCAAGGGCGAGAACTACAAGGTGGAGCTGGTCGATGCCATTCCCGAAGGTCAGGATCTGAAGATCTATTACCAGGGCGATTGGTTCGATCTCTGCCGCGGTCCGCACATGGCCTCGACTGGCCAGATCGGCAATGCCTTCAAACTGATGAAGGTTGCCGGCGCTTATTGGCGTGGCGACAGCAACAATCCGATGCTGACCCGCATTTATGGCACGGCGTTTGCCGAGCAGGCGGATCTCGATAACTACCTGCACATTCTTGCCGAAGCCGAAAAGCGCGACCATCGCCGTCTTGGCCGCGAAATGGACCTGTTCCATTTCCAGGAAGAAGGCCCTGGCGTCGTCTTCTGGCACGGCAAGGGCTGGCGCATGTTCCAGACGCTGGTGTCCTATATGCGCCGGCGGCTGCAGGGCGACTACCAGGAAGTCAACGCGCCGCAGGTGCTCGACAAGTCGCTTTGGGAGACCTCGGGCCACTGGGGCTGGTATCGCGACAACATGTTCAAGGTCACTGTCGCCGGCGACGATACCGACGACGATCGCGTCTTCGCATTGAAGCCGATGAACTGCCCGGGCCACATCCAGATCTTCAAGCATGGCTTGAAGTCTTACCGCGAACTGCCGATCCGCTTTGCGGAATTCGGTGCCGTACATCGCTACGAGCCCTCGGGCGCGCTGCATGGTTTGATGCGCGTGCGCGGCTTCACGCAGGACGATGCGCACATCTTCTGCACCGACGAGCAGATGGCGGCCGAGTGCCTGAAGATCAACGATCTCATCCTGTCGGTCTATGAGGACTTCGGCTTCAAGGAGATCGTCGTCAAGCTTTCGACCCGCCCCGACAAGCGCGTTGGTTCGGACGAGCTCTGGGATCGCGCCGAAAGCGTGATGATGGACGTGCTGAAAACGATCGAGGCGCAATCCGAAGGACGCATCAAGACCGGCATTCTGCCGGGCGAGGGTGCTTTCTATGGTCCGAAGTTCGAATATACGCTCAAGGACGCCATCGGCCGTGAATGGCAGTGCGGCACGACGCAGGTCGACTTCAACCTGCCGGAGCGCTTCGGTGCGTTCTACATCGACCAGCACTCCGAAAAGACGCAGCCGGTCATGATCCATCGCGCCATCTGCGGCTCGATGGAGCGTTTCCTCGGCATCCTGATCGAGAACTTTGCCGGCCACATGCCGCTCTGGGTCTCGCCGCTGCAGGTCGTCGTCGCGACCATCACCTCCGAAGCCGATGCCTATGGCGAAGAGGTGGCGGAATCGCTGCGCGATGCCGGTCTCACGGTCGAGACCGACTTCCGCAACGAGAAGATCAACTACAAGATCCGCGAGCATTCGGTCACGAAGGTGCCTGTCATTATCGTCTGCGGCAAGAAGGAAGCCGAAGAACGTTCGGTCAATATCCGCCGCCTCGGCAGCCAGCTTCAGACGTCCATGTCGCTCGATGAGGCGATCGAGTCGCTTTCGCTCGAGGCCACTGCGCCGGATATCCTGCGCAAGCGCGAAGCCAAGCGCTCCAAGGCCGCCTGACGGGCTACAGACATCTGACGGCGTTTCAGGGCGCCGTCAGACAACTGTCATACAGCATTCATATAGTTGATGAATCAAAGCGTTGCTGCGGCTGCGACATGTGGCGCAACCGAATCATAGGAGCGGGGCAGCCCCGTCGCGCACTTGGAATTCAAAGAACTATCCTACGCCAATGAACGGGATCCGCGTCTCAAGCGCTGGTTCATCCGCTCCATCGAGGGTCTGTCCGGCCGGGACCGTTACACCCGGCTTTACGATATCTGGCGTACCGATATCGTCGGCAAGAGCGAGCGCGTCTTCGGCAAGATGCTCGATCTCATCGATGTGCGGCTGCTCATCAAGGGCGAATGGCCGCCGAGCCGGATTCCCGAGGCGCCCATCGTCATCGTCGCAAATCATCCCTACGGCATCGGCGACGGAATTGCTGTGCTGGCGCTTGCCGAGGAACTGGGGCGCCCGTTCAAGGTTCTCATCAACAATGAATTGTTGAAAGTGCCCGAGATGCACGACTATTCGCTGCCGGTCTCCTTCGAAGAAACCAAGGAAGCGATGGCGATCAACATGAAGACCCGGCATGAGGCGGTCCGCCTGCTGAAGGAAGGCACGACCATCATCGTCTTTCCCGCCGGCGGCGTCGCAACCGCCAAGAAGGGTTTCGGCCGGGCAGAGGATCTGCCCTGGAAGATATTCCCGGCGAAACTCATCCAGGCGGCGCGTGCGAGTGTCATTCCCGTCTATTTCGAAGGGCAGAACGGCAGGCTGTTCCATCTCGCGAGCCGGATCTCGATGACCTTGCGCATCTCGCTGCTGATCCGTGAATTCCGGCGCCTCTCCGGCAGCACCATAACAGCCCATATCGGCGCGCTCAGAAGCTGGGAGGCACTGAGTGAAGGCAGCGATCGCAAGGATCTGCTGACGAAACTCTATGGGGCCGTGTTCTCGATGGCGCCGCCAAGAAAGATGCTGCGGCGCAAGGTTGGCTGAGCGGGAAGAGCACCGGATTCGATCACCAATGGGTGATCGTTCCGAGAATTCAGCCTGTGATCCAAGGCGACCGCCGCCGTCAATCCATGCTATCGCCTTCGTCGCCAGCGGCGGGCGCCAATTGTTCATAGGTCGGCAGAGGCTGCTGACTGGTCGTTGCCGGCGGTGTCTGGCTCTGGCGCATCGGCGGCATCTGGATCGGAAGCTGGCGGGCCGGCTGCTCGGTATCGGCATCCTGCGGCTGCTGCTGCTTCATCAGCACTTCCACATCCGTATTCATGCCGGCCGCGACGGTGAAGTCGCGCTGATAGATCTTGTCCTTGTTGCGGGCGACGGCGGTATAGCGGCCTTCGGCAAGCACCATGGTCGGGAAGGCGCTGACGCTTTCGCCGACGATATCGCCCGCCGATGTCAGGACCGACCAGGCGGTATCGGCGATCGCCTCGCCGCCGGCATCCGACACCAGCTTGAGCGTGATCTTGGCTGCCCTGTGCTGGATGGTCGCCTGCGTCACCTTGCCGGCCTCCACCTGGATGTCGGCGCGGATGACGGCGTTGACCTCGCCATATTCGGAAACGACGTGATAGGTGCCCGCGCTGAGGCCGACCAGAGTATTCGGCTTCACATCGTCCATGACAAGGCCGCGTTCCCCGTCTTCCTTGGCTTCGCTGGAATAGATCGAGAAGCTGAGCTCGTTCGGCGGGATACGGACGTCGGATCCGGACACGGCATTCAGCACCATGCCGCCGGCGTCGAGCACCATCGTCTGCTTCTGGGTTTCGCCGGTTGCCGCTACGCTCAATCTCTTGGTGACGCCAGCACGACCGAAGGAGACATTGACGAAATAGTCGCCAGGCAGCAGGTGGAATGAGGCCGAGCCTCCTCGGGAGCTGGCGACAAGCGGCAGCTTGCCGTCGGCACCGGCAACTGGGCTGAAAACATACCAGGAGAGGCCTTGCTGCTGTGGGCTGCTCTGAGGCGTCATCTTCGCTTCAAGCGAAACGTCACGCAGGGTGCGGGAGGCCGAATTCTCGCCATCGGGCGCTACGAAGGCGTTGAGCTTCGGCATCTTTACGCTGCCGTCCAGCTGCTTGAATTCCTTGAAGGCTTCCTGCGCCGAGGCGACCGTGCTCACGCTTGCGAAGATTGCGATAACAGCACTCAATCGGAGAGCGGATGAAATGCCTGACATGGATACCCAACCGATTGACTTCCGATAAAACACAAGCCACTTCAAAACCAATGCAATGGCAAATTCAAGACCTACCTCCTAGCACAAGCCAAAATGAAGGCAGTTCCTCAATGAAAACCGATATCAAGCTGGTCGATTATCTCGCTGTGCGCCGATCCATTCCCGCGTTTCAAATGTCGGAGCCGGGGCCGGGCAAGGCTGAAATCGAGGAGATCATCCGGCTGGCCTCGCGCGTGCCGGACCATGGCAAGCTTGCTCCCTGGCGCTTCATTGTCTACCGTGGCGAGGAGCGGGCGCGTATTGGCGAGGAGCTGCTGAAGCTCGCGCTGGAAGCCAAGCCGGATCTTTCCGAGGAGATGATCCAGGTCGAGCGCACGCGCTTCACCCGCGCGCCGGTCGTCATCGCCGTCGTCAGCAAAGCGGCGCCGCATTTCAAGATTCCGGAATGGGAGCAGCTGATGTCGGCGGGCGCGCTTTGCCTGAACCTGCTGATCTCAGCGAATGCTCATGGCTGGGTCTCCAATTGGTTGACGGAATGGTTCGCCTATGATGAGCGCGCCTATCCGTTGCTCGGCGTTGAGCCGGGCGAGAAGGTAGCCGGATTCATCCATATCGGCTCCTCCAGTTTCCCCCCCGTCGAGCGCCCGCGCCCGGAACTGTCGGAGACCGTGAGCTGGGTCGGTGGGGAGGACGCGTGATGTTCTACACGACTGATACCAATCGCCACGGGTTGGCACATGACCCTTTCAAGGCCATCGTCGCGCCAAGACCGATCGGCTGGATCGGCAGCAAGGGCAGGGATGGTTCGCTGAACCTGTCGCCCTATTCCTTTTTCAACGCAGTCAGCGACCGGCCGAAGCTGGTGATGTTTTCCTCCGCCGGCCGAAAGGACAGCGTGCGCAATGTCGAGGAAACCGGCGTTTTCACCGCCAATCTCGTCAGCCGCCATATCGTGGAAAAGATGAACCATTCGTCGATTGCCGTTCCCTACGGCATCAACGAATTCGAGCTGGCCGGGTTGACGGCAACCCCGGGCAAGCTGGTGGATGCTCCCTATGTGGGCGAAGCCTTCGCGGTCCTTGAATGCCGCATGACCCAGGTGCTGCAGCCCAAGGGCCTCGATGGCGAGGTGTCGGAAAACATCATGGTCATCGGTCAGGTCGTGGGTATCCACATCGACGAGGCGATCATCTGTGACGGCAGGCTGGACATGGCGCTGGCGCGGCCCGTCGCGCGCATGGGCTACATGGATTATAGCGAGGGAAGCGACGTCTTCGAGATGATGCGGCCAAGGACTCCCTGAATGGAGCCATCGCACTGATCTGCAAGAGGTTAATGAATACAGTAAACGTCCCGTAAACCTTTCCTCGCTAGCGTGAGCGATATGAGTTTGCGGGGCGGGAATCGCCTTGCCGATATCGGGGCATTAAGTGATCATAGAAGCATTCCTTCGCTGGGCTGAGACCGCCAAGGCAGAAAGCAGGGCTAGGGCGGCCAATGCGCTCGGCAGAGCCTATCTGCAGTCGCAGATGCCCGATGAAGAGCGTGCCGCCGCGGAAATGGCGATGACCTATCTGCTCGATGATCCGTCGCCGCGCGTGCGGCTTGCGCTTGCCGAAGCGGTGGCCCGCTCGGCTGACGCCCCGCGCAATGTCATTGTGTCTCTGGCTGGGGACCAGCCGGAAATAGCGGGACAGATCATTCTGCTTTCGCCGGTGTTCACCGATGCCGATCTTGTCGATCTGGCGCTACATGGCAGCGATGTGACGCGCGTCCTGATCGCCTCTCGCGGCCAGGTGTCGCGTTCTGTCTGCGCAGCGATTGCCGAGATCGGCGGTGAGGCGGAAATCCTGTGTCTGCTCGAAAATGACGGCGCGTTGCTTTCGCAGGCCTCGCTTAAACGTATCGCAGAGCGCATGGGCGATTGCGCCGATATACGCGGCCTTCTTCTTTCGCGTGACGCCCTGTCGTCGGATGTCAGACACCTGCTGATGCGGCGGGTCAGTGAGGCGCTATCCGAATCGACGCTCGTTCAGAGTTTCATCGGCAGCGGCAGGCTGCAGCAGGTGACGCGCGAAGCGACCGAATCCGCGACCGTTGCCATTGCGGGAACGGCACAGCATGAGCAATTGCCTGATCTCGTCGAGCATCTCAGGCAATGCGGCTGGCTGACGCCCGCCTTCCTGATGCATGCGCTGTGTTCCGGCAAGGTCGATTTCTTCGCCTGCGCGATCACCAATCTTTCCGGCTGCGATGAGCGACGCGTGCGCTCGATCATCTCCAGAGGCCGCGTCCATGCCATCCGGGCGCTTTACGAAAGCGCCGGACTGACCCGGGACATCAGCACGATCTTCGTCGAAGCGACACTGATCTGGCGCGATGCATCCCGCAAGAACGCCGCTGCCATGCTGGAGAACGTCTCTTCGCAGCTGATGCGTAAATTCCGCCTTACCGGGCAGCCCCCAGCCGCCGCCGCGCAGCTGCTCGACATGGTGGAGAAGCTGGCGAATGCCGAACGACGACAGGCCGCGCGCAGCTTCGCGGCACTGGCGACGCTCGCCGCTGCGTGATATCCAGCGCTCGGTTCATTTTTCCGAGGTTCAACTTGCCACTGACCATCGCCATGGAATCCCCGCGCCAGGACGGTGTTATCCGCCTTCTCGACATGTCGAGCGCCTATGCGGAATCGCTTTATCCGCCAGAGAGCAATCATATCCTTGATCTGGCTTCGCTGGAGAAACCGGACGTAAGCTTCTGGGTCGCAAGGCTGGAGGAAGCCATCGTCGGATGTTGCGCCCTGGTGGAGACCGGTGACGGCACGGCCGAGATCAAGCGCATGTTCGTCGATCCCGCGGCCCGAGGGCGCAGCGTCGCGCGCAAATTGATGGAAGCGCTCGAAGCGACGGCGCTGGAAAAGGGCCTTTCAGCGATCCGACTGGAGACAGGCATATACCAGCCGGAGGCAATCGGTCTCTATCGGAGGTTCGGCTATGTCGACATCGCTGCCTTCGGCGACTACCAGCCCGACCCGCTCAGCCTGTTCATGGAAAAGCGGCTGACGTCGAAATAGGCAAGGAGTCAGCGTTCGGCGGCATCCCGAACATGGAGCTGCAATTCCGGTTCCTGAGCTTGCTGCTCTTCGGTCAGTTCGGCTTCGCGGATCCATTCGCGCCAGATCGCGACGATGATCGCCATCAGGACCGGCCCGATGAAGAGACCGAGAAAGCCCATGGTTTTCACGCCGCCGACGAGACCGAAGAAGGTCGGCAGGAAAGGCAGCTTGATCGGGCCGCCGACAAGCTTCGGGCGAAGCGTCTTGTCAACGATGAAGAGCTCGATCGTACCCCAGAGGAAGAGGGCAATGCCTGCCCAAAGCGAGCCGCTCGCGACGAGATAGATCGAGACGAGCGACATTGAAAGCGGAGCGCCACCCGGCACCAGGGCCATGACACCCGTGAGGACGCCGAGCGTGATGGCGGACGGTGCGCCGGCGATCCAATAGGCGACGCCAAGAACGATACCTTCGCCAATGGCAATCAGCGTCATGCCCATGACGGTCGAGCTGATGGTCGCGGGAACAACCCGGGAAATGCGTTCCCAGCGGTTGGGCAGGATGCGTTCGCCGAGCAGATCGACTTGCCGAACGAAGGTCGCGCCGTCGCGATAGATGAAGAACAAGGCGATCAGCATGAACAGCAAGGTCAGGATGACGTGGAACGCCCCGCCGCCGGCCGCGAGCACCGCGCGGTAGATATTGCCGATGTGAGCGCCGCTTACGAGCTGCGCCAGTTCGCCGAGCGAGCCAGGGCTGCCGACATATTGCGTCCATTGCTCGCCGAGCCACGAACCTACGACAGGCAGAGCCAGAATCCATTGCGGCGGCGGCGCGCCATCTCGGTTGACGTGCACGGCCCAGCCGAACCATTCACGTACCTCGCCGGCCATATAAATGGCCGAGAGGACAATTGGTAGCACGAGAAAAGTTACGATGAACGCAAGCGCGATGGTCGCCGCAAGCGTCGTGTTTCCGCCCGTGCGGCGCACGACATCGCTGTAAAGCGGCCATGTGGCGAAGCCGATGACAGCCGCGGCCAGGACTGGAACGAGGAAGCCATAGAAGAAATAAATGCCGGCGACAGCGATCAGGATCAGCAGCCAGCGCGCAGCGGAGATGGATGGTATCAAAGGCATGCGCGCGTGCGCACTCGACCCCAGCCACCGGTGTTCCTTCGGCTTATGACGTTCAAATACACCCACCGAACTTACTTCGCCCCTTTTACTAGATCACCCGGTTATGGGGTATGATCTTGGCTGTTTCAAGAGCAACAGCCGGAAAGCCTCTTTATTATGCGGCCATGACATTAGCACGACGGGCAAGCGAGTGGCGCGCGGCCGAAGGCACGGTATTACGAGGGGCGGCGGATTACCTTGAACGCGAAAAACTGCGTCTTTTGCGTCGAATTGAAATTGCTGTCCGCTACGAAGATCAGCACGTCGCTGCCGTCCCTGGATTTGCCGAGGGTAACGCCTTCGATATTGTCGGGAGCAAGACCGAGCGCACGCAAATCCATGATCTCCGTCTTGCGCACCGGCACGATCCGCTGATCGGTTGCCATGAGCGACGGGATGTTCGCAACATCAGTGGCGCCGTCGAGATCGAACATGTTGATGACAACCGAGTTGCCGACGCCCTGCGCATAGCCGCGCTCGACCGAGAGCAGATGATGATCGTCGAGCGCCAGGATCTCGGACAGGCCGAAGTCGTTCCAGCCACTCGCCATCGAGGGTGCCTGCGGAATCGGCGAGACCGGATAAACATATTGCGCCTTCTGCTCGCCCGTCGCGGTGTCATACCGAATGATGCGTGCGAGCGCGCCGTTGGTCAGCGTCGTGATCGGCCCATCCTGATAAAGCGCAGATTCGGTGGTGACGAGAAGGTCGCCGCCTGAAAGGAAGGTCAGGCCTTCAAACGCCAGATTGTCGCGAATACCCGTATGCTTGTCGGCCGCCGGGGCAAAACCATCGGGCAATGAAAACTCGCGGACGAAGCTGCCGTCGCGATTGGCGACGCGCACGAAAGGCGGCAGCAGTGCCTTGCCGTCGCCCTCGCTACTCCAATAAATGCCATCCTTGCCCAGGCGGATGGATTCGCCGTCAACCTTCCTAAGAGCAAAAGGCTGGCCATCCTTGTCCTTTAGCGTGACATGATCGACCACCGTCACGCTCTTCAGGCCGCCGGCTTCGATATCGATGTCGAGATCATAAAAACGGGCAGGCGCCTTTTCGGAGCGGTCGTCGCTGATTGCGATATAGCGGCCGGTAGCGGGATCGAAGTCGATGCCCGACAGGCCGCCGACTTCCACACCGTTTTCCATGAATCCCGTCGCAATATCGTAATTGCCGAGATAGGAAAGGCCGATGCCGGCCCTGCAGTCGCCGAAGGGGCAGGGCACGTCGATCGTCGTGCCGATATCGAGCGCATGGGCGGCATGGCTGAAGAGGAGAACGGCGGCTGCCGTCAGAAATGGCTTCAACATGGCGAAATCGTCAATCTGAATGATGAAATGGCGGCATTCAAGGCAATGCCGCCATCTACACATCGATCCATGACGCTTTCGTAACGGATATCGGACAATCCGGTAAAATATCGCGAAGCCTGACGGCTTCAGCAATCGGCGGTCGGTTCGCCGTCAGATATCCAGATCCTCGGCAAAAGCGGCCCGTTCCTGAATGAAGCGGAAGCGCGCATCGGCCTTCGTACCCATCAGGTTGTCGACGGCATCGCGCGTGCCTTCGAAATCCACCTCGTCGATCTCGACACGCAGCAGGGTGCGCTTGGACGGATCCATCGTCGTTTCCTTGAGCTGCGCCGGCAGCATTTCGCCCAGACCTTTGAAGCGGCTGATCTCGACCTTGCCTTTGCCCTTGAATTCCGTCTCCATCAGCTCAAGACGATGGGCATCGTCACGCGCGTAGATGGATTTCGAGCCCTGCGTGATCTTGTAGAGCGGCGGCACGGCCAGGAAGAGATGCCCCTGCCGGATCAGCTCAGGCATCTCCTGATAGAAGAAAGTGATCAGCAGCGAGGCGATGTGTGCGCCGTCGACGTCGGCATCGGTCATGACGACGATGCGTTGATAGCGAAGATCTTCCTCGCGATATTTGGTGCGCGTGCCGCAGCCGAGCGCCTGCACGAGGTCGGCAATCTGCTGATTGGCGGACAGCTTCTCGCGGCCGGCACTCGCCACGTTGAGGATCTTGCCGCGCAGCGGCAGGATCGCCTGGTTGGTGCGGTTTCGCGCCTGCTTGGCCGAGCCACCTGCCGAATCGCCCTCGACCAGAAAGAGTTCCGCGCCTTCGGCAGCACTTTGCGAGCAATCCGCCAGCTTGCCGGGCAGGCGCAGCTTGCGCACGGCCGTCTTGCGGTTGACTTCCTTTTCCTTGCGGCGACGCAGGCGCTCCTCGGAACGCTCGATCACCCATTCCAGCAGCTTTTCGGCTTCGGCCGGATTATCGGCGAGATAGTGATCGAAGGGATCGCGCAGGGCGTTTTCGACGATGCGCTGGGCTTCGACCGTTGCGAGCTTGTCCTTTGTCTGGCCGACGAATTCCGGCTCGCGGATGAAGATCGACAGCATGCCGACGCCTGAAATCATCACGTCATCCGTCGTGATATTGGCGGCGCGCTTGTTTTGGGTGAGATCGGCGTAGCTCTTCAGGCCCTTGGTCAACGCGATGCGGAGGCCCGCTTCATGGGTGCCGCCTTCCGGGGTCGGAATCGTGTTGCAGTAGGAGTGGATTTGCGGGTCGCCGCCATACCAGGTGATCGCCCATTCGAGCGAGCCGTGGCCGCTTTCCTTCTCAGACTTACCGGCAAAAATCTCCCGGGTAACGGTGAACTCGTTGCCCATCGTCGCCTTGAGGTAGTCCTTCAGGCCGCCGGGGAAGTGGAAAACCGCCTTTTCCGGAACGTCGGCACCTTCCGGCGCCAGCTCAGGATCGCAAGCCCAGCGGATCTCGACGCCGCCGAACAGATAGGCCTTGGAGCGAGCCATGCGGAAGACGCGGGCCGGATCGAAGCGGGCGTGATCGCCGAAGATCTGCGGATCCGGATGAAAGCGGACGCGAGTGCCACGCCGGTTATGCACATCGCCCAGCTCTTCCAGGCCGCCGATCGGCAGGCCGCGCGAGAATCGCTGGCGATAGAGCTTGCGGTTACGAGCAACCTCGACTTCCAGATCATCCGACAGGGCGTTGACGACGGACACGCCGACGCCGTGCAGACCGCCCGAGGTCTCATACGCCTTGCCATCGAACTTACCGCCGGCATGCAGCTTCGTCATGATGACTTCGAGCGTCGACTTGCCGGGAACCTGCGGATGGTTTTCCACGGGAATGCCGCGGCCGTTATCCGTGACCGTCAGGTAGCCTTCCCGGTCGAGATAGACCTCGATGAAATTCGCATGGCCGGCCACAGCCTCGTCCATGGAGTTATCGATGACTTCGGCGAAGAGGTGGTGCAGCGCCTTTTCATCCGTGCCGCCGATATACATGCCGGGACGCATGCGAACGGGCTCGAGCCCTTCGAGAACGCGGATGGAGCTTGCGCCATATTCTTCCGACGACGAAGTTGCCGGGACCGCGCGCGGAGCCGGCGCTGCTGCGGGCTTTTCTGCCTTTGCGACGGTTTTTTCCGCCACTTCCGGTTTCGGCGAGCGGGGTAGTCCGGAGAAGAGATCGTTGCTGTTATCCATAGAACTTCAAGCTGCTAGATTTGTCCTGGTGGGGCCAGATCCCTTTATTGTCGCATTTATGACCGGTATTCGCGAATCACCGTGATTCTGCCAGAAACGGCGCACAAGAGCGATGGCGCCCCATGACGGGGCAGATTCATAGATGAGATTTGCGTTGCCGGGTGACGAATGGCAAGCCCGATGGCCGATCGGAGGAAGTATCCGCATGCGAATGTCCACAGCTCATTTGCCCATCCCGTCTGCAATTTCGGGCATTCTGCTTCTTGCGGCCGCCCAAGGCGCCTCCGCCGATATGCTGAAGCCCTTCAAGGACGAGCTGTTTTCCAACCAGACCGTCATCGAAAGCCACGACAACGGCGCTTTCCAGACGATCGATTACCAGGAAATGCTAGACATCAACGGCCGCGACCAGATTCCGGAAAAGCGCGTCAAGCCAGCCTATATCGACACCGGCGTGCGCTGGAAGGCGCAGGAAGACGAGACCTTGCAGCTCGGTGACCGCAAGGTCGACGTTACTCGTATCGGTCCGGCCTCGAAACAGGCCTTTACGGTCATTTTCATTCACGGCCGCGGCGGCGATCGCCGGCTGGGTTCCAACGATTATACGTTCGGCGGCAACTTCAACCGGCTGAAAAACCTCGCCTATCGCAACGGCGGCACCTATTATGCCCCGAGCGTGAAAGGTTTCGACAGCAATGGCGTTGCCGATGTCGCCGCGCTGATCCGCTATTCCTTTGAGCAGTCGGGCGGCAAGCCCGTCATCCTGACCTGCGCCTCCATGGGCAGCTTCGTCTGCTGGGGCATCACCCGCGATGCCGAAAGCGTCAAGCGCCTGAAGGGCATGGCGATCTTGAGCGGGGTCACAGACCCTGATTTCACCAAGAGCGCCTTCTACAAGGCAAAGCTGCCGCTTTGGTTCACGCATGGCAGCAAGGACCCCGTCTATGCGGCGGCGGACCAACAGGCATTGTTCGAGAAACTCTACAAGACCCATTATCCGACGCGCTTCACGCTTTTCGAAACCGGGAACCACGGAACGCCCGTTCGCATGACCGATTGGCGCAAGGTGCTCAACTGGATCGTCGATCCGCAGGCATCCTAAAATGCTCAGGCATCGGATTATTTTCCGGATAAGCATTTTTCAAACGATTTTAACTGGTTCCGCCCCTGTTCGATAACTTTCCTTTCCTCCCCCTTTTTGTTAGTCCGACTGATGAAATAAGGGGGAGACACTCGGAATGACGAAGACCATACGGCCGCTTCTAGCCGGAAACTGGAAGATGAACGGCACGCGTGCGAGCCTCGATCAGATCAAGGCAATCGCGGATGGCGTCAAGGCGCCGCTGTCGGAGAAAATCGATACGCTGCTCTGCCCCCCCGCCACATTGCTCTATGTCGCGACCGCACTTTGCGACGACAGTCCACTTGCGATCGGCGCGCAGGATTGCCACCAACTGGTCAGCGGTGCGCATACCGGTGATATTTCGGCGGAAATGATCGCGGACTGCTTCGGCACCCATGTGATCGTCGGCCATTCCGAGCGCCGCAGAAACCATGCGGAAAGCGACATGCTGGTGCGCGCCAAGGCGCAGGCGGCGCATGATGCGGGGCTCATCGCCATTATCTGCATTGGCGAGACCGCCGACGAGCGAAATAACGGCCGGACGCTCGATGTGCTGAAGCGGCAACTCATCGGTTCCGTCCCGGACGGCTCGACGGCGGCGGCGACGGTAATCGCCTATGAGCCGGTCTGGGCGATCGGCACCGGTGTCGTTCCGACCCGGGAAAACGTCGAGGAGGCGCATGCTTTCATCCGCGCCGAGCTTATCGAACGCTTCGGCAGGGAAGGCGCGAACATGCGAATCCTCTATGGCGGATCGGTCAGCGGTGCGAATGCGCGTGATCTCCTGGACATTCCCCATGTCAACGGCGTTCTTGTCGGCGGGCAGAGCTTGAAAGCGGTCGACTTCCTCGCCATTTATGCCGCATTCGAACGGCAGTTCGCCTGAAGCAACAACTTGCCCGGTATTCCAGCCTTAAAGGGGCTTGGAATAGGCGAGAGCCTCATGTAAAGAGCCGCAAGCTTTTCTTTTTGATGCCCGCACCGGGCAGGACTGGACCTATGCAAACCGTACTGCTTGTCATCTATCTCATGATCGTCGTCGCCCTTATCGGTGTTGTGCTGATTCAGCGCTCCGAAGGTGGCGGCCTCGGCATAGGCGGCGGATCGGGCTTCATGTCTGCGCGCGGTACGGCCAATGCGCTGACGCGCACCACGGCCATTCTGGCTGCACTGTTCTTCGCGCTCGCGCTCGGCATGAACGTGCTGTCGCGTTTCGAAGCGCGCCCGACCGACATTCTCAACCGCATTCCGAGCACGGCGGGCCAGGGCAACGGCATTCTTGATTCGCTCGGCGGGCAGAAGAGCCCGGCGCCGGCGACCACCCAGCCGAAGCCAGCCGACAATAGCGGCGTTCCGAACAGCGGCGCAGTCGCTCCGCAGTCGCAGGCGACGCCGCCTTCAACGACGAGCCAGCCCGCCGCTACGGCGCCTGCTCAGCAGGCACCGGCCGCGACCGGTCAGCAGACCGCGCCGGCAACGACGACTCCTGCGCCGGCCGACAACGGCGGCGTTCCGACCGGCAAGTAATTCCGGTCGCCGAAGATCATCCCCGGCAGGTCCTTGGATCTGCCGGTTTTGTTTTGTCCATATTCCGCGTTCTGTAGCCAAAATTCCGGAAACGAATTTTAGGGCTAGCGGAATCATTTGTGAAAAGGTATCCGGTGACTCCCATGGCGCGATATGTATTCATCACTGGCGGCGTGGTTTCTTCCCTCGGAAAAGGAATTGCGGCTGCGGCTCTCGGAGCGTTGTTGCAGGCTCGTGGTTATCGAGTCCGCCTGCGCAAACTCGACCCCTATCTGAACGTGGATCCGGGCACGATGAGCCCGACCCAGCACGGCGAGGTCTTCGTCACCGATGACGGTGCGGAAACCGACCTCGATCTCGGCCACTACGAGCGCTTCACCGGCCGCTCGGCCACCAAGACCGACAACATCACCACCGGTCGCATCTACAAGAACATCATCGACAAGGAACGTCGTGGCGACTATCTGGGCGCAACCGTCCAGGTCATCCCGCACGTCACCAACGAGATCAAGGATTTCGTGACCGAGGGCAATGACGAGTATGATTTCGTCATCTGCGAGATCGGCGGTACCGTCGGCGACATCGAAGCCATGCCTTTCATGGAAGCGATCCGTCAGCTCGGCAACGACCTGCCGCGCGGCACGGCGATCTACGTTCATCTGACGCTGATGCCCTACATTCCGGCCGCCGGCGAGCTGAAGACCAAGCCGACGCAGCATTCCGTCAAGGAACTGCAGGCTCTCGGTATTCACCCGGACATTCTGCTTGTGCGTGCGGATCGCGAGATCCCGGAAGCAGAACGCCGCAAGCTTTCGCTGTTCTGCAACGTCCGTCCGTCCGCGGTTATCCAGGCACTCGACGTCGCCAACATCTACGACGTGCCGATGGCCTATCACAAGGAAGGCCTCGACGACGAAGTGCTGGCCGCTTTCGGCATCGAGCCGGCTCCGAAGCCGCGTCTCGACCAGTGGGAAGAAGTCTGTAACCGTATCCGCACGCCGGAAGGCGAGGTGACCATTGCCATCGTCGGCAAATATACCGGGCTCAAGGATGCCTATAAGTCGCTGATCGAGGCGCTTCATCACGGCGGCATCGCCAATCGGGTCAAGGTCAAGCTCGAATGGATCGAATCCGAGGTCTTCGAAAAGGAAGATCCGGCACCTTATCTCGAGAAGGTTCACGGCATCCTCGTGCCTGGCGGCTTCGGCGAGCGCGGTTCGGAAGGCAAGATCCTGGCAGCCCGTTTCGCGCGCGAGCGCAAGGTGCCGTATTTCGGCATCTGCTTCGGCATGCAGATGGCCGTCATCGAAGCGGCTCGCAATCTGGCCGGTGTCGAACATGCTTCGTCGACCGAGTTCGGCCCGACCAAGGAGCCGGTCGTCGGCCTGATGACGGAATGGCTGAAGGGCAACGAGTTGCAGAAGCGCACGGCATCCGGCGATCTCGGCGGCACGATGCGTCTCGGCGCCTACAAGGCGGCCCTGAAGAAGGGCACCAAGATTTCGGAAATCTACGGTTCCACCGATATTTCGGAGCGCCATCGTCACCGCTACGAGGTCAATGTCGATTACAAGGACAAGCTCGAAGAATGCGGCTTGACCTTCTCCGGCATGTCACCGGATGGCGTGCTGCCGGAAACGATCGAATATGCGGATCACCCGTGGTTCATCGGCGTCCAGTATCACCCGGAACTGAAGTCGCGCCCGCTGGAACCGCATCCGCTGTTCTCGAGCTTCATCGAAGCGGCAACGGAACAGAGCCGCCTGGTTTAAGAACGGCAAATCGCTTGCGGTAGTCGCTCGGGCTGACCGCAAGCCTCTCCCGAAAATGATGGCGCATGGTGGCGAGCGATCCAAATCCGCTCGCCACCGCCACATCGTCAAGCGAAATGGCGATCTGCCTTTCGAGGAGATCGCGGGCGCACCGCAGCCGTTCGCTGAGCAGCCATTCGCCCGGCGACATGCCGGTGGTCGCCTCGAAGCGGCGCTGGAAAGTCCGCACGCTCATGCCGGCCCGCGCTGCAAGCGCAGCAATGGACTGCTCTTCCTGCAAACGCTCCCGCATCCATTCAAGCAGCGGCCCCAGACGCGCTCCTTCCCGCTGCTTGAGAACCGGGGTCTCGATGTATTGCGCCTGGCCGCCCTCGCGATGCGGCGGCACTACGAGCCGGCGCGCGACGCTGTTGGCGATATCGGGCCCGAAATCCCGGCGCACGACATGCAGGCAAAGGTCGATGGCAGCGGCGCTGCCGGCGGCTGTCAGGACGCTGTCTTCGTCAACGTAAAGGACGTCGGCATCCACTGATATGTCCGGATAGCGCGCGGCAATGGAATCGACATAGCGCCAATGCGTCGTCGCCTTGCGGCCGGCGAGCAATCCGGCGGCCGCAAGGACCGCCACGCCCGAGCACAACGACATGATGCGCACGCCACGGCGGCTGGCCGCTTGCAGTTCGGCGATCAGCGGGGCAGGGACAGACGTCCCGATCCCGCGCCAACCCGGCACGACGATCAGATCGGCATCGGCAAGAACCTCGAGCCCATGATCGACCTGCACTGTCAGCCCGCCGGCGGCGCGAAGCGGACCGCCTTCGATCGCACAGGCGGAAAAGCGATACCAGTGATCGCCCATCTCGGGCCGTGGCAGGCCGAAGATTTCATAGGCGACGCCGAATTCGAACGTGCACAGCCCGTCATAGACGAGGGTGACGACATGCGGACCGTGAAGATTGGGATTATCCGAGTTTGGCATGATGTTGACGCTATATGGCATTTCGGCCAATTTCAACTGCGAGATCACTCAGGCATGAATGCACCGAACCCAAGAAGGAGCGTTCCATGTCCCTAGTCAATGAAATCCCCGCAGCAGTCCCGAGCCTTGTCGCAGAACACTATGCCCGCAGGCTTGCCTTCGAGACCGATTGCTCCGATGTGCGCCAGGCAATGACATCGGGAAATGTGGATTTCGTCCTACTCGATGTTCGCGGTCCCACCATGTTCCAGGAGCAACATATCCCCGGCGCGATCAATCTGCCGCATGGCAAGATGACCGCGCGGAAGATGGCGGAATGGCCTGAGGATACGCTGTTTGTCGTCTATTGCGCCGGGCCGCATTGCAACGGCACCGACAAGGCGGCTTGGCGCCTCGGCTCGCTGGGCAGGCGCGTGAAGGTCATGATCGGCGGCATGACGGGATGGGCCGACGAGGGATACCCGTTCGAGAGAGGCTAATCAGGTGCGGAGCAGATCCGGTTGCGACGGGTTTGCTCATTTTTGTGACACTGCGAAAAACTTCGGCACCTACGTCATTTGACTATCGCGTCGCTTCCCGTTCCGTGACACTGTGCGAGTAAGCATAACGGGAAGAAAAGTATGATCCTCAATCCATTTGACGATCGGGCGGAAAGACCGAGAGCCAAGATCGCTTTCACTTTTGCGCTGTTGATCGCGTTCAATATCGCTGCGTGGATTTGGGCCTGGGCCGCTTTCGCCGACAGGCCTTCACTGCTGGGCATTGCGCTTCTTGCCTATATGTTCGGGCTTCGCCACGCCTTCGATGCCGATCATATCGCCGCGATCGACAATGTCGTGCGCAAGCTCGTTCAGGAAAAGAAGCAGCCCTATGCGGTCGGCTTCTTCTTTTCTCTCGGCCATTCCTCGATCGTCGTGATAGCCTCGATCCTGATCGCCGCGACGGCGGCCGCCATGCAGAGCCAGCTCGATTCCTTCCACGACATGGGGGGCGTCATCGGGACGACGGTTTCGGCGGTGTTCCTGCTTCTGATCGGCGTTGCCAATCTGTTTGTCCTCAAAGGCGTGTGGTCCGCCTTCAGGCGGGCACAGAGAGGCGAGAGGATCGCGGACGAGGATCTCGATACGCTGCTTGCCGGCGGCGGCTTTCTGGCGCGCATCTTCCGGCCGATGTTCAAGGTCGTGACCCGCTCATGGCACATGTATCCGATCGGCTTTCTTTTCGGCC
The DNA here is from genome assembly GCF_003287875.1 of Martinezella tropici. Classification (GTDB taxonomy): domain Bacteria; phylum Pseudomonadota; class Alphaproteobacteria; order Rhizobiales; family Rhizobiaceae; genus Rhizobium; species Rhizobium tropici_C. The sequence continues at coordinate 22,856 of NZ_QMKK01000043.1, read as the reverse complement.
TCGGCTTCGATACCGCGACGGAAATCGGGCTTCTCGGCATTTCCGCCGCTCAAGCTGCGCAGGGCATGTCCTTCTGGACCATCCTCGTCTTCCCGGCACTCTTCACCGCCGGCATGTCGCTGATGGATACGCTCGACAGCACGCTAATGACCGGTGCCTATGGATGGGCTTCCGTCAAGCCGGTGCGCAAGCTCTGGTACAATCTGACAATCACGGCAGCCTCGGTCGTCGTCGCCATCTTTATCGGCGGCATCGAAGCGCTGGGGCTGATTTCCGACAAGCTCGGCCTCGAAGGCGGCTTCTGGAGCTTCATCGGCGAACTCAATGACAATCTTGCCAATTTCGGTGTCGCCGTCGTCGGCATTTTCCTGCTGAGCTGGCTGATTTCGAGCGTGCTCTACAAAGCCAGAGGCTACGACAACTTGCAGATCAATCGCCCATGACGCATCATCGTCCCAGGGATCGGGCATACCCTGACTGGAAATCGCCGTCCGCGGCTCCAGTTATAGGCGATGAGGGGCCACAATCATGATCCAAGCAAACAATATTCGTAGTCTGGCGCTGGCGGCAGGTACATTGTGCATCATCGGTGCCGGCGCCGCTTCCGCGCAAGCCGTCGCGAATTGTCCGTTGCGGCCCACGGTCAGCGCCGTGCGCCAGACGCTGAATTGCGCCGCTGGGCTTAGCATTACTGTCGAGCGCGGCGCGCACTACCGGCTTGCGGACCGGAACCATGACGGCAGTGTGGATGCTCTTGTGCTCGACGGCAAGGCAGCGCTGATCGATGTGGATGCCAGCCGCATTCAGGGTGGATTCGAAGTGGTGACGCCACAGGCAATCGCTGCCGTGCGCGGCACACGATGGGCCGTTGACGTGAAACGGAGCAACACATCCGTACTTGTCTTGCGCGGCCGTGTCGCGGTCAACAAGGTATCGACCGGGCAGGGGGTCACGCTCGGCAAAGGGCAAGGCGTCGATGTCGACCGCAGCCGCTCCGCATTGCGCGTCACCCAATGGCGACAACCGCGCATAAACGCTTTGATGGCCCGCCTCGGCCAGTGAGATCGCGACGCCATGCGCCGACCACCGCTGCAGACGCTGATTGCGCTTCTCTTGACTGCCGTCTGGGGATTGGGTCTTGGCATCGCGCATCTTCGCGGTGACATCCCCTTTGTCGACGGCGCCGAGGCGACGCTCACGAACCTCCGCAATACGCTTGGCGGCAGCCATCAACCACCCGATCTCGTCACGATCGTAGCCATCGATGACGACACGTCGCGTCTGGCGGGGCACTATCCGCTGCCGCGCGCCACGCTCGCCAAAATCATCGACGCCATTGCCGCGTTGGGGCCAAAAGCCATCGGTCTCGACTTGCTTCTGCTCGATTCCGGCGATGAGGCCGGCGATGCGGCATTGGAGCAATCGCTGAAGCGAACCAAAGTCGTGCTGGCTGCAGCCGGCATTTTCCCGGAAAGCCGACAGCGTGTCGTTGACGACAGCAGGGAACCTCTTGCCCGTGTGCCGAGTGCGCTGCAATTCCTCGAACCGCAGCAGCGGTTTGCCGAAGCCGCAAGCTACGGCGTCGTCAATGTCCAGACCGACAAGACTGGAACGCCGCGTTTTGTTCCGATGCTGTTTCGCAGCGGCGAGCGGATCGAGCCGTCCTTTTCGCTGCGCGTCGTTTCCGCTGCAACCGATGAGCAGACAACCGTCATCTCCGATCGCATCAAGATCGGTGACCGATCCATCCAGACCGATACCGGCTATCTCCTGCCACTCGCTTTCTACGGGCCGCGCGGCACGATCCGCACCATCAGCGCCAGCGCGGCGCTCAACGGTCAATTGCCGGAAGCCGCGGTCAGGGATCATATCGTCGTCATCGGCGCAACCGTCACCGGTGGCGGCGATGTCTTTCCAACGCCCTTCGATCCCGTCCTGCCGGGTGTCGAGGTTATCTCCACCTCGATCACACATCTGATTGCCGGAGACGGCTTGGTGCGCGACCGCAACATTCGCTTCATCGATCTCTATTTCGCCATCGGTTTGCCGCTGCTTGTTGTTGGCCTTCTCTCCTGGCAGCGCAGTACTATCGGGCTGATAACAGTCCTCGGCGTCGTGCTCATCTGGTTCGCAGTCAATGTCAGCGCCTTCAAGCACGGGATCTGGCTGAGTGCCGCCCTGCCGATTACCGCGACCGTGCCGCCGGCGCTGCTGTTCGGCGCGGCACAGCTTTGGTTCGACCGCAGGCGGGCAACGCGCTTCGCCGAGCAAAGCGAGCTGCTGCAGCGCATCGAGGCGCCCGGCCTCGCCGAGCATCTCGCCCGTGATCCCGATTTCCTCGCAAGCCCGGTGCATCAGCAAGCTGCCGTGGTTTTCATCGATATCAATGGTTTCACGGGTCTCAGCGAAACGGTCGGCCCAGCTGCCGTTCGGGAACTGCTGAATGGCTTCTATAACCTCGTCGACGAGGAAGTGACTGCATGTGGCGGTGCCATCACCAGCTTCATGGGCGATGGAGCGATGATCCTTTTCGGCCTGCCGCAACCGAAGCCGAGCGATCCTGCCGATGCCGCGCACTGCTGCATTCGTTTGGCCGAGCGGATGAGAGGTTGGCTCTCGGCGCTGCCGGAGACGGTCGCGTCCCGCATCGGCTTCAAGATCGGCGCGCATTTCGGCACCATCGTCGCCTCGAGGCTCGGCGGTGGCGGACGCCAGCAGATCACTGCGACCGGCGACACGGTCAACATCGCCAGTCGTCTGATGGAGGTCGCGGTCGGTAATCGCGCCGAGATCGCCATCAGCGACGAGCTGCTGTTTTCCGCCGGCCGGGACAGCACTCCTTTCAGGGAAGGGAACCTCGACGGTCCGATCGAAGCAAGCCTGCGTGGCCGCGCCGGAACTTTGACCACATGGCTCTGGCGCAGCCGGCCGTGATCAAACCGGCCTCTGCCTATCAGATTTCATTCGTGCCACATGGGAATGATCGAGATCATCAAGAGGCAGGCGAGTGAGATATTGACCGCGCGCCACTGCCATGCGGTTTTCAGCAAACGCCCGAGCATTTGTCCGAGTAGACACCATACGGCGAGCGAGAAGGCGGCGATAAGGCAGAAGGTTCCGCCAAGCAGGATCGCGAGCCTGACAGGATTTTCCGCCAGCGCGGCGAAAGATGCGGCGGCACCCATGGTCATCGCCCAGCCCTTGGGATTATGCCAGAGCATCCAGAGACCTGCGACGAAGCCGGTAGGCCTCGCCATCTGCCCGGCCGCGCCTGGTGGGCCGCTCCTGCCAATGCGGATGGCAAGCCAGATCAGGTAAAGCGAACCGAGTGTCTTCATGCCGATCTGCAGCACCGGCAGCGCCAGCAATACCCCACCAAGGCCGGCGGCCGTCGCGCCAGCCATGGAGCCGAGACCGACGGCAAAACCGGCCATGACCGGTATCGACCGGCGAAAGCCAAAATGCGCGCCAGATGCGGTCGCAAGCGTCGTGGCGCCTCCCGGCGTTATGGTCGAAACCAATGCGAAGAGGATCAGCGGCAACAGGGTTTCGACAGTCATCTAGCCTTTTCCCGATTTTGAGACTTCTCGATTTTGAGAGGAGGGATAGAAGGATGGGCCTCATCAGGAAAACGAATATTGAAGGATCGCAGCATTAGCATTTATAATGCTGACCATGATCCGGAATTCCGACATAGCCCTCATCCGAACCTTCGCTGCCGTTGCCGACAAGGGCAGCATGACAGTTGCCGCCAATATGCTGCATATGACGCAGGGCGCCGTCAGCCAGCAGATCAAGCGCCTGGAGGACATGCTTGATTGGCCCCTGTTCGAGCGGGACAGGCGCGGATTGCGGCTGACGCAAGCGGGTGAACGATTGCTCGGCAATGCCCGCCGCCTGCTGGCTTTGAACGACGAGATCTGGGACGATATGACGGAGAGGAGCGTTCGCGGCAGCGTGCGGCTCGGCGTTCCCTATGATCTCGTGGGAGCAACGCTGGCACCGGTGCTGAAATCCTATGCCGAGCGCTATCCGCAGATCGAGATTTCGCTGGTCTGCGCCTCATCACCGGAACTGCTCGAAGAGTTGGGAAAGGGAACCGTCGATCTCTGTGTCGTGGAGGAACCATACGGAACGTCGCAGGGCGAATGCCTCGCCGTCGAGCGGCTTGTCTGGGTCGGCGCCAAGGCAGGCAGTGCCCATCGCAAGGTGCCGTTGCCGATCTCGATGGTGGCCGATACCTGTGCCTTCCGGTCATCAGTCTTTGCAGCACTCAGCAAGGATGGCCTGCGCTGGCGGACCGTTTTCGAGAATGGAAATATCGAGGCGACCACGGCGACGGTGCGCACGGATCTCGCGGTCACTGCCTGGCTCGCCTCCACCGTTCCGGCCGATCTCGATATCCTCACGGTCGACCAAGGGCTGCCAGAACTGCCGATCTTTGCGATCAACCTGCATTTGCCCAAGGTGAACGCAACGCCGCAGACGCTGGAGCTTGCTCGCCACATCCGCGAAGGCATGATGCGGCCGCGCCAATCCGCGGCCGCCTGAGCGCTTATCGGAACCGCTACGCCGCTTTCGGCAAGGGGCCGACATAGCGTGACTGCGGGCGGATCAGACGCCCGTCGAGCGTCTGTTCGCGCGCATGGGCGATCCAGCCGACTGTGCGGCCGATCGCGAAAACGCCGGTAAAGGAACTGCGCGGGAAGCCGAGCGCGTCAAGCAGCAGGGCGGTATAATATTCGACATTGACGTCCAAGGGCCGATCCGGCTTGCGTTCCTTCAGCAGTGCCAGTGCTGCCGCCTCGATGGCTTCGGCCAGGGCGATACGTCCGGCATCGGCCTGTCCGCTCGCAAAGATCGGCTTCAACGCCGCCTTCAGCGCATCGGCACGCGGATCGCGGACGCGATAGATGCGATGGCCGAAACCCATCAATCGCTCGCCATGATCGAGCGCCTGTGACAGCCATGCGCGGGCATTTTCAGGCTTGCCGACACCGTCGAGCATATCGAGAACCGGGCCGGGAGCGCCGCCATGCAGAGGACCTTTGAGGGCGCTGATCGCCGCAAGCACGGAGGAGGTGAGACCCGCATGGGTCGAGGCGATGACGCGCGCGGCGAAGGTCGATGCATTGAGGCCATGATCGGAAATCGTCACCAGATAGGCATCGAGACCCGCCGTCTGCTCTGCCGTCTGAACGCGGCCCGTCAACATGCGTAGGATATCGGCCGATTGGGAAAGCGATGCATCCGGCTGGATCGGCGCGTCGCCCTTCTGCAGCCGTAAGATTGCCGGCAGGAAGACGGCGGGCGCCGCCATCAGGCGGATCGCCGTTGCAAAATCCTCGCCGTCGCCGAGGCGTGCCAGCAAGGCACGCACGGCATCCACTGGCGGCAGCGCAAGGACGGCAGCATCGGCAGCCTCGACATGCGTGAAGAGAGCAGCGCGGGCCATGCCGAGCTGCGTCCGGATGGAGACTGCGTCGATATGCTCGTCGAACAGGCCGTCAAGCAACAGCGCCGCAACATCCTCGAAGCGGCTGGTCGCCACCAGATCATCGAGCGACACGCCACGGATGATCAGGCGACCGGCAGCGCCGTCGACGTCGGACAGCTTGGTTTCTGCGGCAATGACATCTTCAAGACCACTTTTCATTACGGTTCTCCAATGAAAGAACTCAAGGGGCAAAACACCAGCATTTGCGGGAATTTCCTTGGGTTCGGTTATGTTTTGACCGGCGTTTGCGCCGATCGGCTAAATCTCTTCCGTCCGCAGGACGGAGTTGTCCTTCGGTTCTTGAACCAATCTCCAATGCGTGACCTGATGCCTTGGCTTCGGTCACAGAGTGACGTTCGGCTCCCGGTTTCCCATTCTCCTTTAAGAGCGCAGCCCAGTTCTACCGGGCTCACTAGCCAGCAATCAGGACAACCGGGATATCGTCGACGTCGCTTCCATGGCGGTGGTGCTGCGCGGCTCGTAAGCGCGCTGGTCACGCAGGATCTGGAAGGCGATCGTCAAAAGCTTGCGCGCGATGGCAACACGCGCCTTGTTTACTCCTCTGATCTTCAGGTGGTCGTATTGGCCGCGAAGCTGCGCATCACTGGCGACAGCGGGAGCGACCGCTTCCACGAAAGCCCAGCGCAGCCACTTGTTGCCCTGCTTGATGATCTTGCCGTGGAAGGTCTTGCCGCCGGAGGAATAGGTCGAGGGCACAAGCCCGGCATAGGCAGCAAGCTTCTTCGGGTTGCGGAACCGCTTGATGTCGTCGATCTCGGCATCGATCAGCCTTGCAAAGAACTCGCCGATACCGGGGATCGTCTTCAACAGCTTGACGTTGCCATTGGTCTTCGTCAACGCCCGGATCGTGGCTTCCGACTGCTTGATCCGGCCGTCGATGTCGCCGATGAAGTCGAGACCACGGTCGATCTGGATACGGTCGATCTCCAACACATTGAGCGCGGCGAGCTGCTGGCGTCCAGCCTTGCCGAACAGGTCGCTCAGCTTCTTCAACTGCGCCGTCTGCTCCGGATAGCGATCGAACACCGTCACGATGCGGTTCTTCGTCATCGTGCGCAGCCGCACGTAAAACATCCGCTCGCGCAGCGCGACACGCAGCTCTCGGGCCTTGTCGCTCGGAGCCCAGGCCTCCGGAACCAGGTCGGCTCGAAGCAGATGCGCCAGCACCGTCGCGTCGATCTTGTCCGTCTTGATCTTGGCGTCGGCGATCGCCTTCACCTTCAACGGATGGGCGAGAACGACATCATCACAAATGTCGTCGAGCCAGTCGTAGATCATCATCCAGTTGCGCGTCGCTTCGACAACCGCATGGCTGTTTTCCCGGTAGCGTTCGAGAAACCCGCCAAGCGACCGGCGGTCGTTCTTCACCCGGCCGGATCGTAACGTCTTCCCGGCTGAGTCATGCACCACCAGATGGCTATAGGATTTGTGATAATCGACCCCGATATGGTATTCATAAGAGGCAGTCATGCTTCCAACTCCCTTGTTGAGATCTTGCGAACCCCAATAAGGTAAGCCGAAAGGCTGGAAGTGTGACTGTCCCTCGATCATCACCTGCATCTCAGTCATCCGTTCTATCGGCGGAGGTGGCATCTTTCATGCCACCTCCTTTGACTATCCGATTAGATCGGATCTATTCCTATTGACGTCAATCTTGATGCAATTGATCAACATGAGGACCGATGAGCTGGCTGACGGCAGAGCAGGCGCTGAACCTGCTGGGAACGAAATCACAGACGCTATACGCCAATGTCAGCCGCGGGCGCATTCGCGCGAAGCCGGATCCTGCCGATACACGACGCAGCCTCTATTTCACCGATGACGTCAAGCGACTGGCCATGCGTCATGCCGGACGGCGCAAGACCGAGACGGTGGCCGCCGAGGCTATTCAATGGGGCGATCCGGTATTGCCATCGGCGCTGTCGACGGTTTCGAGCGGCAGGCTTTTCTATCGCGGCCAGGATGCGGCGCGGCTTGCCGAAAGCGCAAGCCTCGAAGATATCGCGCGGCTGCTTTGGGACATGAAGCGGCCGTTGCGATTCGAGCAAAGTACGGCTCAGCAAAAACTTCCTTCTCTGAATGCTGCGTTCTCAACATTGGCAGAGCGCATAACAAGCGACCTGCCATCACTCGGGCGTTCGCTTCCGGCCCTGCAGAACGAAGCTGAAAGCGTGCTCGGTACGGTGGCTGAAGCCCTGGCACCGGGCGCGTGGGATCAACCGCTGCATCGGCGCCTCGCGGCTGCCTGGGACCGTCCCGATGCCGCCGATATGATCCGCCGCAGCCTTGTGCTGCTTGCCGATCACGAGCTGAACGCTTCGACCTTCACCGCGCGGATCACGGCATCGGCAGGCGCGACGTTATCTGCGGCCACTCTATCCGGCCTTTCGACGCTGACCGGTCCGCTGCATGGCGGCGCATGGCAGAGCGTGCGCACGCTGATCGCGCGGGCAGCCACGACGGGGGTGGACGAAGCGGTCCGCAGCTATCTGGCGGAAGGACGGCCATTGCCGGCTTTCGGCCATCAGCTTTATCCTGATGTCGATATCCGTGGCGAGGCGCTGCTTGGCTGCTTCAAACTGCCTCCGCTCTTCGCCAGGGTTCGCGATGTCGGCGAGCAATTGGTCGGTGAGCGCGTCAATGTTGATTTCGCCCTGACAGCGATGACCCACGCCTATCGTCTGCCGGAGGATGCACCGCTGATCATCTTCGCGCTGGCACGGACGGTCGGCTGGCTTGCGCATGCCATGGAGCAGGCCACCAGCGGCAGGCTCATTCGCCCGCGTGCGCGCTATGTCGGTCCTCCGATACCATGATCTCATTCTTACCGGACAGCGGGCGCTTTTTGCTCAACTCACCGGTAGGTGACAAACGGCTTCGATATTGTGGCCATCAGGATCGAGAATGAAAGCGCCATAGTAGTTCGGATGATAATGAGGGCGCAGACCTGGAGCACCGTTGTCGGTGCCCCCGGCAATGATCCCGACCCGATGGAAATTATCGACGAGTTCCCTGTTTGGAGTGGCAAAGGCGATATGCGTGCCTGTTTGCAAAGCATCGCGCTGACCGATCCAGAAGAAAGCCTTCTGTCCAATGCCGTAACCCGCAAATCTTTCGCCTTCGGCATAAAGGCGTTCTATGCCTATGGAGCGCAATATCGTGTCGTAGAAGACCTTCGATCGCTCGAGATCGCAAACCCCGATCGTGACATGATCCAGCATATCACCCTCCAAAAGTAGGATCGAACTCTATTATCGCTGGCCAACGGCACCAGCGTCTCGGTCGGCAAGCTCGACCCAGCCAATAACGAGTTTGCGGTTGGCAATCAGCCAGATCGTCACCAGCGCGATCAAACCCACAACGATATTGGCGGTGACGAAGAGAATGGGAGCAAGTTGCGTCACTGGGCCGACATCGCCGCGTTCGACAAGGCGCATCGGGGCCGTTGCCAGTGCAGTCGCACCGAAGGTGAAGGCCCAATAAGCGGGGCTGAAGCCTTCTTTCATGATCCAGGGCAGGAGGCGCAACATGATCAGGGCCTGCAGCAAGCCGTAGCCGATCATTGCATGGACGAGCATGTCAGGAGGGCCTTGCGTGACGCTGATATAGGCAAGCGCACCAACGACCGGGGGAGCCAGCTGAATTCCAAGGGTCGGCCTTAGTGGCGGTGCCAGCGCAGGCCCCGTCAGCAGGCGATGCAGCAGGGCGGATTCGATGGCAAGCCAGGCGAAGAAGCCGGCGCCGAAGAAAAGCTGCGCCCATTGCGGAAAGCCAAGCGCCGCGCCGACGATAGCAGTCACGAAGCTGCCGGCGACGCTTGGCAGATAGAGCACGGCTGTCGTCGTGGCGATATCGCGTTCACCCTGCCAGAGCCCTCCGGTGCGCCAGACGGAGAATGCCAGGGTATAGACGGCGCCGATCAGGAATATGGTTTCGGCACCGATACGCGAATAAGGCAAGAGGCCACCGGCCACCAGCATGGTTGCGACACCGATGAGGCCGATGAAGCAGCACTGGACTGGGTGCGCCGCCTCCTTCAAGGACTCCTCGCGCACTAGCATCCATTTCAAAGCGTAGAGCACGATCAGCACCAACCAGACGGCCAGTGCAATAAAGGTCAGAACTTCACCGATCAGTACCGGCAGATGCCAGATGCGGGCACCCACGCGCCAGGCATTGGCGAGACCGGAAAGCCCCAGAACCACCCCGAAAAAAGAAGCTGGAATCAGCGGCAGTTTCAAAGACGCGGCCATATGCCTCCTTTTGACGCCCTCTGTGAGCGCCGCCCGAAAGAGAATGATGCAAAGAACCCGAGATCGATGCTAAGTCCATCAACATGAATGAAGCGCAAAATACAGCTTTCCTCGAAACCGGCAAAGCGCGATCATGGCGAAAAGCGGGAGGTCTGACCAGGCGACATCACAGATGCGTGAACGGGCGAATTTTCCTTCGCTGACCGGCTTATGCATAGCTCGCCCGTCATTTGTTCATTGGAAAATGCTGCGAAATGTCTCTATTGAACATTCAAACGATTAAAACCGTCCTAGGAGACTGAAATATGCAAATCGGAATGATTGGCCTTGGCCGTATGGGCAACAACATGGTGCAGCGCCTGATGAGAGGCGGTCACAGCGCGGTTGTTTTCGATGCGCGTCCGGAAAGCATCGCCGGGCTTGAGCAGCTCGGCGCCACCGGCAGCAAGTCTCTCGCGGATTTCGTATCGAAGCTCGCTAAGCCCCGCGTCGTCTGGCTTATGTTGCCGGCGGCAATCGTCGATCAGGAACTGGCGGCGATCGTCCCACTGCTGGAAGAGGGCGACATCGTCATCGATGGCGGCAATTCCTATTATCACGACGATATCCGCCGTGCCGAAGAGCTGAAGCCGAAGGGCATCCACTATGTCGACGTCGGCACCAGCGGCGGCGTTTTCGGTCTGGAGCGCGGCTATTGCCTGATGATCGGTGGCGAGAAGGAAACCGTACAGCATCTGTCGCCGATCTTCGCAACGCTTGCCCCCGGCGTCGGCGACGTCGCTCCGTCGGCAATGCGCTCGGAAGAGGCTGCCAAGAAGAGCACGGCAGAGCAGGGCTATCTGCATTGCGGCCCATCCGGCGCCGGCCATTTCGTCAAGATGGTCCATAACGGCATCGAATATGGCCTGATGGCTGCCTATGCCGAGGGCTTCAACGTTCTGCGCCATGCCAACATCGGCAAGCAGGACGCGGAGAAGGATGCCGAAACCGCGCCGCTCTCCCATCCGCAATATTACCAGTATGATCTCGACATCGCTGAAATCTCGGAAGTCTGGCGCCGCGGCAGCGTGATCACCTCCTGGCTGCTCGACCTCACGGCCGACGCGCTGCATGGCGACGCAGCCCTTTCGCAATATGCCGGCCGCGTTTCCGACTCGGGTGAAGGCCGCTGGACGATCTCGGCGGCGATCGACGAAGGCGTTCCAACGCCGGTGCTGAGCGCTGCGCTTTATGGCCGTTTCGCTTCGCGCGGGAATGACGATTACGCCAACAAGGTTCTCTCTGCCATGCGCGCCGGCTTCGGCGGCCACCATGAGAAGCCGGCGAAATAAATTTCGCTCTGTCGATGTAATGATCGCGAGCCGGGTGGGTCAAACCTCCCGGCTTTTGCTTGCCCGCTTTGATCGTCCCCCTGAGTTGAGCCGGAAACCCCGTTCACCCTTCCGGGGCACCTTCAGCCCAGCAGATCGGGCCGTAAGAATATGACCGGAGTGGGCGAACCGACTTCCAGCTGCGAGGCATGCGGCGGGCGAACGACAAGGCAGTCGGCGCGCGAAAAGACCTTCATCATCGACGAATCCTGCTTCGAGAAGGGCTCGGCGAGCCAGCCGCCGTCGGCAGCTTTCGTCAGTGTCGCGCGGACGTAATCCTGCCGCTGATCGTTTGCAGCAAAGGGCACGGCAGCACGCGCAATGCCTTCACGCTTTACCGGAGGCAGGGATGCGAGCTTTCTTATCAATGGCTCGAGAAAGAGCAGTCCGCAAACGAGGCTGGAGACGGGATTGCCGGGGAGGCCGAGGACATGCATCTCGCCGAGGCTGCCGACCATCAGCGGCTTACCGGGACGCATGGCGATGCGCCAGAAATCCAGCTTCATGCCTGCAGCCACCATTGTCGCCTGCACCAGATCGTGATCACCGACAGAGGCGCCGCCGAGCGTGACGATGATGTCGGCCTTGGCCACCTGCGCACGGCCGATGGCGGCGGTAATCTCGTCGCTGTCGTCGGAAACGATACCGAGATCGAGCACATGGGCGCCGGCGTTGCGGGCCAGTGCAGCAATGCCGAACGTGTTCGAGGCGATGATTTGCGATGGCCCCGGTTCATTGCCAGGCGCCACGAGCTCGTCGCCGGTCGCGAGAATCGCCACCAGCGGCCGCCGATAGACAGCCAAGGCCGGATGATTCATGGCGGCAGCGACGGTGAGCCGCGAAAAATCCATGACGATGCCGGCGGAAAGCACCGATTCGCCTTCCAGGAAATCCTGTCCGCGCGGGCGTATATGCTGCCCCTTGCGCAAGGGGTAGGTCGTGCGGATGCGATCACTCTCCAGGCGCTCCGCGTCCTCCTGCAGGAGTACCGAATCGGCGCCGGCCGGAACGGGTGCACCGGTGAAGATGCGAACCGCTTCTCCCTTGCCGACGGCTCCCTCAAAGGCATGACCCGCTGCGGAGGCACCGATGACCTGCAGCTCCGAGCCAGGCGTTGCAGCATCCTCGAAGCGCAGCGCGTAACCGTCCATCGCCGAGGCGTCGAAGGGCGGTTGGGTCAGGCGGGCGGCAAGATCCTTGGCCAGAACCCTGCCTTCGGCCATATCGAGCGGAACGCTTTCAACACGATGGATCGGCGCGGCACTGTCCAACAGGCGTGCCTGCGCTTCGGCAACGGGCAATAGGCTCATAGATCAGGCCCCCGGATGGCGGAAATCCCCCGATTTGCCGCCGGATTTCTCCAATAGAGTGATGCCACCGATTTCCATGCCGCGATCGGCGGCCTTGGCCATGTCATAGATCGTCAGACAGGCGACGGAAACCGCCGTCAGCGCTTCCATCTCGACGCCGGTGCGGCCGGTCAGCTTCGCCGTCGCCGTCACGCGCAGGCCGGGCAGGGCGGCATCCTCCGCGATATCGACGGCAACCTTGGTCAGCATGAGGGGATGGCAGAGCGGAATGAGACTGCTCGTCTGCTTGGCAGCCATGATGCCGGCAAGCCGCGCTGTGCCGATGACGTCGCCCTTCTTGGCGTTGCCTTCGCGAATTAGCGTCAAGGTCTCAGGCTTCATCTTGACGTAACCGGTCGCGGTAGCGCTGCGTGCCGTCTCTGCCTTGTCACCAACATCGACCATATGCGCTTCGCCCGAAGCGTCGATATGGGTCAGGCCGGCCTTCTCGATGCTCATTTCACTCGGCCGCCAGAATGCCGGTTTCGCCGTTCAGCAGCAGTTTCGTCGCCGCCGTCACGTCGTCCTTGCGCATGAGGCTCTCGCCGACAAGGAAGGTGCTGATGCCGACGGCCTCAAGGCGCTTACAGTCGGCGTGTGTGAAGACGCCGCTTTCGCCAACCAGCAACCGGTCCTCCGGCACCATGGGCGCCAGCTTCTCGCTGACCGTCAAGCTTACTTCGAAGGTGCGGAGATTGCGGTTGTTGATGCCGATTAGCGGGGAGGAGAGTTTTAGGGCGCGATCCATCTCTTCGGCGTCGTGGACTTCCACCAGTACATCCATGCCGAGGCCGAACGCTTCATCCTGGAGGCGCTTGGCATCGTCATCGGAGAGCGACGCCATGATGAGCAGGATGCAGTCGGCACCCCAGGCGCGGGCTTCCTGCACCTGATAGGTATCGAACATGAAATCCTTGCGCAGCGCCGGCAGCGAGCAGGTGGCGCGGGCCGCCGTCAAGAACTCCGGAGCGCCCTGAAAGCTCGGCGTATCGGTCAGCACCGAAAGGCAGGCTGCTCCCCCGGCTTCATAGGCCTTGGCGAGGGCAGGCGGGTCGAAATCAGGGCGGATGAGTCCCTTTGACGGACTTGCCTTCTTGATCTCGGCAATCAGGCCGAAAGCGCCGCCATCCTTCTTGGCGAGCAGCGCCTTGTGGAAGCCGCGCGGCGCGGACTGTCCGGCCTGCATGGCCTTGAGATCGGCAAGAGAGAGCTTGGCCTTGGCGGCGGCAATTTCCTCGCGCTTGTAGGCCTCGATCTTTTGGAGGATATCGGTCATGACGTCCTAGTCCTGTTCTTCCTCATTGGAAACGGCGATAAGCTTTTCCAAAGCAACGGCCGTGGCGCCGCTATCGAGCGAATGAGCGGCGAGCTTCATGCCATCATGGAGCGTTTCCGCCTTACCGGCAATGACCAGCGAGGCAGCAGCATTGGCGAGGGCAATATCGCGATAGGCATTCTTTGCGCCGCCGAGCACGCCGCGGAGCGCCGCCGCATTGGCAATGCCATCGCCACCCTTGAGGTCGGCGAGGTCGGCATGCTGCAGGCCGAAGTCGGCCGGCGTCAGTTCAAAGGTGCGGATATTGCCATTCTCGAGCGCTGCGACGGAGGTCTTGCCGGTCGTCGTGATCTCGTCCAGACCGTCGCCGTGCACAACCCAGACGCTCTCAGCGTTCAGATCCCTCAGCACCTCGGCCAACGGCAATACCCATTGCGCCGCAAAGACGCCCAGCAGCTGCCGGCGCGCGCCGGCTGGGTTGGATAGAGGCCCAAGGAGATTGAAGATCGTCCGCGTACCGAGCTCGACGCGGGAGGGGCCAACATGGCGCATGGAAGAATGATGCAGCTGCGCGAACATGAAACCGATGCCGGCCTCGCGAATGCAGCGGGCGATCGTCTCCGGTCCGATGTCGAGCTTGATGCCCAGCACGGATTGCGTATCGGCGGTCCCGGCCTTGGAGCTTTGAGCGCGGTTGCCGTGCTTGGCAACCGGCACGCCCGCGCCGGCAACGATGAATGCCGCCAGCGTCGAGATATTGTATGTGCCGACGCCATCGCCGCCCGTGCCGACAATATCGATGGCATCCGCCGGGGCTTTCACCGGCAGCATCTTGGCGCGCATCGTGGTCACGGCGCCGACGATTTCATCGACGGTTTCGCCGCGCACCCGCAGAGCCATCAGGAACGCGCCGATCTGAGATGGCGTGGCCTCACCCGACATCAGGATTTCGAATGCCTGCCGGGCCTCATCCCGCGTCAATGCCTCGCGATTGGCGACCTTGGCGAGGAAAGGCTTCAATTCGCTCATCGACTATCCATCCTCCCGACCGGGCCTAGCGAGACATCGCCTGTTCGGCGAGGCTCTGGTTGACCGTGACGGCATATTTGCCCTGCAACTGGCTCACCATCTGATCGAGGATATCGTCGCCGGCGGCATTGGCAATCTGGGCAACCTGCTGATCATCATTGCTCAGCGCGTCCGTCGTCGGATTGTCGTTGACATCGGTGACCTTGAGCAGGATCTGCGTCGTATCATCGGCGCCGACGGCAGTGGCGACCGCATCGACCGGGCCGGAGAAGGCGGCTGCGACGCCGCCACGACCCAGAACCGGATCATCGGTCGAGCGCATGATGCTCGTCTTGTTTTCAACGGCAATGCCGAGCGGCGCGGCGATATCGGCAAGCGACTTGCCCTTCTGTGCTTCCTGCTTCAGCTCGGTCGCCTTGGCGGCAAGCGCGATCCTCTGCTGCTCGGCAGTCCAATCGGCAACGGCCTTTTCGCGCACTTCCGCAAGCGGCCGGTCGTGATCGGGCGTGATGTTCATGACGTCGTACCAGATATAGCCGTCATTGCCGACCGTCAGTGGAGCAGGGTTGCCACCCTGGTCGGCCTTGAAGACTTCCGAAAGCAGCTGCTGGCGCGCCGGCAGATCCTTGATCTCATTGCCATTCTGGTCGAGGCCGGTCTGATCGATGGCATCGACGGTGACCAGTTTCAGCTTCAGCTGCGAGGCGGCTTCCTGCAGCGAGGCGCCGGAACCGCGCAGGTCCTCGAACTTGTCGTGGACGCTGGTGATTTCGCTGGCGGCATTGCTGAGCGCAATCTGCTTGCGGATATCTTCCTTGACCTCGTCGAAATTCTTCGCAGTCTCATTCTTCACGTTGCTCACGCGCAGGATGACCGGGCCGAACGAACCGTCGACGACAGGGCTCGTGCCGCCTTCCTTGGCGACGGCAAACGCGGCTTCGGCGACGGTCTTGTCCGGAACCTGGTCCTTGGTGAAGGTGCCGAGCAGCACATCGGAAGGCTTCTTGCCCTGGTCGGAGACGAGCTGATCGAAGGTGGTTCCCGTCTTCAGCGCATCGGCTGCGGCGTTGGCGAGATCCTTGTTGGGGAAGGTCAGCTGCTCGATCGTGCGCGTCGCCGGCGTCGTGAAGCTGTCCTTGCGCTTGTCGAACTGCGCGCGCACCTCGTCGTCGGACACGCTCGCCGGATCGGCGATATCCTCGGCCTGCAGTTTGACATAGCCGAACTTGCGATATTCCGGAGCGCGATACTTCGACTTCACGCCGTCGAACCACTTCTGCAAGACATCGTCGGCCGGCGCTTTGACCGGATCGATATTGGCATTGGTCAGCAGCAGATAATCGATGCTGCGGGTCTGGTCGTGATATTGCTTGACGGCGTCGACCAGGACCTGCGGCGCAGTAAAGCCGTTCGATACCGCCTCGACGATCTGGCCGCGGATCGCAACCTTGCTGCGCTCCTTGATGTAATCGTCAGGCGAAATGTTGCTGTTGCGCAGCAGCAAGTCGAATTTCTGGCGGTCGAAAGCACCGTTCGTCGCCTTGAAGGCCGGATCGTCGCCGATCAGCTTGGCCAGCCGGTCCTGCGAAAGACCGAGGCCCATATCGGCGGCAAGCTGGTCAAGCGAGGCGCCGGCGACGAGCTGCGCCACCGTTTGCTGTCCGATCCCGAACGCACGGGCCTGCTCAGGCGTGATCTGCATGCGCAGTTGCTGGCTGATCGCCTGGATCTGGCGACGGTAGGCAAGACGGAATTCATTGGTATCGATGTGCTGATCGCCAACCGTGACAACCGTATTGCTGCTGCCGCCGGTGATGAGGGACCGCTCGACACCCCATACACCGAAGGCTGCCGCAAGAAGAAGCAACAGGCCCTTGGCAAGCCAGGTCTGGGCGATTTTTCTCAGCACGTCGAACATCGGAAAGCAAACCTCGTCATCATCAAGTCTTCGCACGCGGGCGAAACAATCGGAGTTCCTTAGAACAATCCGAACCGGAATTGAAGAGCCACTGGGGAAATCGCCGGACGGCGGGCAAAGACGCCGGAACCTTTGACAGGCAGCGGCGTTCTAGGAACCAGAAGACAAAGGAGCATACGATGGCAGAAACGAAATCAGCTTCCGCCCAATCTTCTTCCGCGCGAGCACAGACCGAAATGGCAATGGAGGACCTTGCCGCGCAGGTCGCCGCATTGCGCGAAGATCTGTCGAGGTTGTCGCAGAGCATGGCAGCCGTGGGGCAGGGAGCGAAATCTGTCGTCGCGGAAGAAGCCCAGGAGATCACCGAGCAGTTGCGCGAAAGAGTTCGCGAGGAGCCGATCTTCATGGTCGCTGCCGCAGCTGGCATCGGCTATCTCATCGGTCTTCTCAGCCGACGCTAGCTTCAGGTCGAACTCTGACGGGTGGGACGCCCCCTACGTACCACCTCTGCTGCGAAACTGCCGAAAAGGCGCGGGCGAATCGGCCCGCGCCTTTTCAATTGGCGATCGGCAACTCGCCACTGCGGCATCTTTGTGACAGCCCTGCGACATCTTCGACAACTGCCATTTCTTGATTGCCCGCCTCTTGTATCGCATGGGCGCTTACTATATGTGTTAATCATTATAAGGTTGCTTATCAATAGCAGGCTTTTCATACCATGAATTCGACACCCACTCTCGGCTTTCTCCTTCATGACGTTGCCAGGCTGTTTCGCAAGCGGTTCGAGCAGCGCGCAAAGGATTTGGGCCTGACGCGTTCGCAATGGCAGACGCTCGCCTACCTCGCGAACAATGAAGGTATCCATCAGGCCGGTCTCGCGGAAATGCTGGAGATCGAGCCGATTACGCTGGTCCGCATCCTCGACAAGCTGAGCGAACGCGGTCTGGTGGAGCGCCGGCAGCATCCGAGCGATCGACGAAGCTGGCTTCTTTACATGCGCGAGGAAGCCCGTCCGCTGATCGAGACCATGCGCAACATGGGCGACCAGACACGTAAGGAAGCGCTCGAAGGAACCTCGCAGGAGGATCAAGAGCGCCTCTACGAATTGCTTACCCTCATGAAATCGAACCTGCTTAGCGCCTGCCGTTCAAAGGCGGTCGACAAAGAGTTACAACATGGCTGATGCATCTTCCTCACTCCGCGTGCCTGCAAACGCAAATTCCGCTGAACAGACCGAGGCCCCGGTGGCCGAGGCCCCGTCCTCCAATCCCCCACCGCAGCCCGCAGCAGCTGCAGCGGCAGCCCCGGTCGCACCCCCGGAAACGCCGCGCAAACGCCGCAACCTGACGCGACCGGTGCTGTTTGCACTACTGCCTGTCGCGCTCGTCATCGGCGGCTATTACTACGTCACCGGCGGACAGATCATGTCCACTGACAATGCCTATATCCAGGCCGACATGGTGGGTGTTTCGACCGACGTATCCGGCACGGTGATCTCGGTGGATGTGCATGAAAACGAGGTGGTGAAGAAAGGCCAGGTGCTCTTTCGCCTGAAGCCCGACTCCTTCCGGATCGCGCTGGACGGTGCCAAAGCACAGCTCGGCAACGCCAGGAACCAGATCCTGAACCTGCAGGCGAGCTACAAACAGGCCTTAGCCGAAATCGCCCAGGCACAGGCCGACATTCCCTATTACCAGACGGAATTCACGCGCCAGCAGAACCTGATCAACAGCTCGGTTGCCTCCAAGGCGGCATTCGATCAGGCCAAGCACAATCTGGAAGCCGCGCAGCAGAAGGTATCGGTCGCACAGGCCCAGGCGGCAACGACCCTTGCGCAGTTGGGCGGCGAGGGTGCCGCCGATCTGCCCGTCGAGCAAAATCCGCTCTATCTCCAGGCCAAGGCCGCGGTCGACAACGCACAGCGCGAGCTCGACGATACCGTGGTGCGCGCGCCGTTCGACGGCATCACCGCGAACGTGCCCTCGCTTCAGGTCGGTGCCTACCTGACGGCCGCGCAGCAGGGATTCTCGCTGGTTTCCACGAGCCATGTGTGGATCAATGCGAGCCCGAAGGAAACCGAGCTTACCTATGTGCGTCCCGGCCAGAAGGTCGACATTTCGGTCGATGCCTATCCGGGCGTGACGTGGAAGGGTACGGTCGCCAGCATCTCGCCGGCATCGGGCTCCAGCTTCTCGCTGCTGCCGGCCCAGAACACGACCGGCAACTGGGTCAAGGTCGTACAGCGCATTCCGATGATCATCAGCATCGACGACATGCAGGGCAAACCGCCGCTGCGCGTCGGAATGAGCGTCGTCGCCGATGTCGAGACCGGCCATGCCCGCGGCCTGCCTGATTTCATCACCAACCTGCTCGGCCATTCCCGCGGTCAGGATCATGAGTAGCGCGACCAATTCTTCGCCGGCGGCACCCGTCGCCAATCGCGGTGCGATCACCGCCTGCGTCATCCTGTCCGTGATCATGCAGGCGCTGGACACGACCATCGCCAACGTCGCGCTGCCGCATATCCAGGGCGACGTTTCCGCGAGCGCCGACCAGATCAACTGGGTGCTGACGTCCTACATCGTCGCGGCCGCCATCATGACGCCACCCTCGGGTTTCCTCTCGGCAAAATTCGGCCGCAAGCGAGTGTTGCTGGTCGCGATCGCCGGCTTCGTCGCCGCTTCCGTCCTCTGCGGCCTGTCGGAATCATTGGTGCAGATCGTCGGATTCCGCCTGCTGCAGGGATTGTTCGGCGCCTCGCTGGTGCCGCTGTCGCAGGGCATTCTGCTCGATATCTACAATATCGAGGAGCGCGGCCGCGCCATGGCGCTGTTCGGCGTCTCGGTCATGGTCGGTCCGGTGCTGGGACCCGTCATCGGCGGCTGGTTGACCGACAATATCAGCTGGCGCTGGGTGTTCTACATCAACGTGCCGATCGGGGCGCTCGCCTTCTTCGGCATTGTCGTCTATGTGACGGAAACGAAGCTCGATGCGCTGGCGAAGCTCGACTGGTTCGGCTTCAGCATGCTTTCGATCGCGATTGCGGCGCTGCAGCTCTTTCTCGACCGCGGCGAGCAGCTCGACTGGTTCTACTCGAGCGAGATCATCATCGAGGCGCTCGTCTGCGTCAGCGCCTTCTATCTCTTCCTCGTGCACATGTTCACGGCCGAGCGGAGTTTCGTCAATCCACGCCTGTTCATGGACCAGAACTTTGCCGTCAGCATCCTGTTCATCTTCATCGTCGGCGTGACCTATCTGGCTTCGCTGGCGCTGATGACACCCTATCTGCAGACGCTGATGGGCTATCCGGTCGTGACCGCGGGCATCGTCATGGGACCGCGCGGCCTCGGCACCATGTTCTGCATGTTCCTGGTGGGACGCCTGATCGGCAAGGTCGACACGCGCTGGCTGCTGTTCATCGGCCTCGCGCTGACGGCCTGGGCCATGTACGACATGACCGGCTGGACACCGGATGTTTCGCAATGGACGCTGATATCGGTCGGCTTCGTCCAGGGCGCAGGCCTCGGCTTCCTCTTCGTGCCGCTGACGACGATCGCCTTTGCGACGCTGCCGGCACAGATGCGCGGTGAAGGGACCGGCCTCTACAACCTCTCGCGCAATATCGGCTCCAGCGTCGGCATTTCCGTCGTTTCGATGCTGATCACCGAGAACACGCAGGTCAATCATGCCAACATTGCCGCCTATGTGACGCCGTTCAACCGCTATTTCGATGCGGCGGCCGCACAGGGCGTGAGCCCCTTGACGGCTGTGGGACGCGCGACGCTCGACGGCATGATCACCACCCAGGCAACCGTCATCGCCTATATCGACGACTTCAAACTGCTGATGCTGATGTCGATCTTCGCCATGCCGCTATTGGTGCTGCTCCGCAAGCCGAAGGCGCCGCCGGCGGTCGACCACAGCGTCGCGATGGAATAGAGCATTTCCAGGAAAAGTGCGAAGCGGTTTTCCGTCCGGAATGCATTGAGAAATCATAAGACAAGCGTTTCGCGATTCGAAGAGAAGCGAAAATGCTTGCCACGCAGCCTTTCCAGTTTCACTGCGTGGCTCAGCGGCTGCCGGGCACCACCCCGGTGGCCGTTTTTGTTCAATCACGGAAAACGGCGGCTGACAAAGCGCGAGCCGGCAGCTCCGAAACGCCAGAGCGGATCGACATTCTTCGTGATGCCGATGCGCTTGCCGGAGACGACCGGCACCGGTTCCGCCCGAGACACCGAAAACGGCGCCGCATCCAGCGAGCGGCCGTCGAGGCTTATATCGATAGCAAGCGCCTGCGACAGCTTGCCCGGCCCGTTGCAGAGCGAGGCGATATCGGCAAGTCCGCGCCGCCGTATCATCTCCTCGATGCCGTTTTCCGGCTCGATCGCCCGGATGAGCACAGCGCTTCCCTTGGTGCAAACGAAATTCAGGCACCAGTGAATACCGTAGGAGCGGTAGACATAGACGTGGCCGGCCGGTCCGAACATGGCCGTATTGCGCGGCGTCGGTCCCCGATATGCATGAGAAGCCTCGTCATCGGGTAGATAGGCCTCCGTCTCGACGATGCGACCGCCTATGCCGGCGACCGTGAAACGCGCCCCGATCAGGTCGGACGCGACCACGACGGCATCGCGGCTGAAAAAGGCGGTGAGGGCAGGGCCGGCGAGGGGCTTGGTGCCGAGCGACAGGGAATGATCATCAGAAGTCATGGCGAGGAAACTATCCCGGATAATCGAAGCCATCAACACGACGTTCGCAAAGCAAGACCTTCACAGCCGATGTCGATAATTGACAAATTATAAGCTTAGCTTATTAATAACTTGCTTCAGTCAGATTTGACCCCTGACCAGGCGAAGGTGGCCCGGCCGTCTCCATCGGCCGTACCACCTTATTTCCGGCACTTTGGCGAAACGAATCGCGCATGCTGCCGCGCACTCGGCCGATATCCCTCAACCACAATTCCATCTGATATCGAGAATGCGGGAGAGCGCGGCGGAACAAGTTGACGCGGCGACCAAAGCTGCTAAAAAGCCAGCCGTCGAGTGATTGGGTAGAAAACCGGTAGCACCACCCGGTTCCGAAAAATCAGTACTGCATGGATTTTTCAGCCTTTTCAATTGCTTGGAAGAGTGTCCGAGTGGTTTAAGGAACCGGTCTTGAAAACCGGCGTGCGGGAAACCGTACCGTGGGTTCGAATCCCACCTCTTCCGCCATAAGTCATTGATATTTTTGGCAAATTTTGTTGGCATAGTGAGTGTTGATCGAGGCTGATCTGCAACATTGTCAACAGCTAGGCTCAGGACCTATTAATTTTGCTTGAGATGTGATTCACGGTTTCCGATAGGAGGCCGCGATGAGTGATTTGTTTTTGTTGAGCGAGCGCCAAATGGCGCTGATCGAACCGTACTTCCCTTTGGCGCATGGCATTCCGCGGGTGGACGACCGCCGGGTGATCAGTGGCATCGTCTACGTCATCAAGCATGGCATGCAGTGGAAGGATGCGCCGAAGGACTACGGTCCGCACAAGACGCTCTACAATCGCTTCATTCGCTGGAGCCGCCTTGGTGTCTTTGACCGCATCTTCGCGGCCCTGGCGGTCGATGGCGCGAAGTCCGAGCGGATCATGATCGATGCCACGCATCTCAAGGCACATCGCACGGCCGCAAGCCTGCTAAAAAAGGGGATGTTCCCCGTCGTATCGGGCGAACCAAAGGTGGACTGAACTCCAAGCTGCACACGGTCTGCGATGACGAAGGCCGCCCAATCGTCATGCTGCTCAGTGAAGGCCAGATGAGCGATCACAAAGGCGCACGGCTCGTTCTCGACGCTTTGCCGCCCGCCAAAGTCCTCATTGCCGATCGCGGCTACGACAGCACGCCATTCCGTGAGGCATTGCAGGCAAAAGGTATCGAACCCTGCATTCCATCGAGCCGCAGCCGGAAAGTGCCATACCCCTATGACAAGACGCTTTATCGCAAGCGCCACAAGGTCGAGAACCTCTTCGCAAAACTCAAGGACTGGCGCCGCATCGCAACTCGCTACGATCGATGCGCCCACACCTTCTTCTCGGCAATATGTATCGCCGCAACCGTCATCTTCTGGCTCTGAGCAATGAGTCCTGAGCCTAGCACTACTTTGGCAGA
>NZ_QMKK01000042.1 GCF_003287875.1 Martinezella tropici | reverse complement strand
AAGCTCGGGTCGACATGATTTCAAAGCCTGCCGTCCCGACGACAGTGGCTTCGAAGGCTTTCCGCACTTGTGGGCGTTGCCGTCCCTGAACCTCTCAAATCTTACCCCGGTGGTAATCAAAACGGTGGCCCCAAAACTCTGAGAGACGAGCCGTTGCACCGCTCCCCTTGCGTTTCCGGCTTCCGTGAATTAAATGTAGTTACGTAACCACAAATATCGAGATCACGAACTTTGGAGCTTACCATGACCGTCACCATGCTTTCAGGCCGTGAACTCAATCAGGATCTTGGGCGCGCGAAGCGGGCCGCACAGGAAGGACCTGTGATCATCACTGACAGGGGACGCCCCGCGCACGTCCTCTTGTCGTTCGATGAGTACAAGCGGCTTACCGGCAAAATGCGGACTCTCGGTGATATGCTGGCCGCGCCAGGTGGGGATGACGTTGATTTGCCGCTCCCGCAGCGTACTGAATATGCCAGGCCGGTTGACCTGTCCTGATGCTGTTGCTCGATACCAACGTCGTGTCCGAGCTCCGCAAGGTCGCGAGCGGCAAGGCCGACCCCAATGTCGTGGTCTGGAACGAAACAGTCGATCCGGCCGAATGCTTTATTTCATCCGTGGTTCTGCACGAGCTAGAGATTGGCGTCCGGCTGGTCGAACATAATGACGCAGTCGCAGGCAAGGTGCTGCGCGGCTGGCTGGAAAATATCGTCCTCACGGCATTTTCCGGCCGCATCCTGCCGCTGGACGAGGCGTCGGCCGTTCAGGCAGCGAAATGGCATGTTCCCGATCCCAAGCCGATCAATGACGCCTACATTGCTGCGGTAGCCTTCACCCGGCGCATGATACTGGTTACGCGAAACGTTAAGGATTTCGATGGCATGGGGGTGATGCTCATGAATCCGTGGGATATGCCCGCGTAACAGTTGAGATTCCAGACAAGGAGTATGTCGCGGCCCAAGGGCGTTGCATTGGCCGAAATGGGCGGATCAAAGTCAAGGTAGATGAGAATGGAAGCGTTTACGTCGGCGGTGCCAGAAAGACTGGTATCGACGGGACGCTAAATTATTGATCTACCTTGCATCTTAAGGCTGACGTTGAGCCGATCCAAATAGCATGATGTGCGGTTCTGATCCTTTCAAGAGCACTCATTCAATTCCGGCGCCGTCGCAAAGACTTGTCGGAAAGTGTATGGCCGTTAAACGAGGGCTTCGAAGATTGACATCCAAAATGGACAATATTCTCGTTCATATTTCCGATCTCTTCTCTACGATCGTCAGCGACGTCGATTATCGGGAGGAAAAAATCTATGTCGGACACAAAACTGGCAATTCTAACCGGCGCGTCGGGTGAAGTCGGCCGAGCTACTGCGCGGCGCTTTGCCGAAAGTGGCTGGTCGCTTCTATTGTGTGACCGTGCTTCGCAAGTTGTTGAGCTAGCAGAGGGGCTGTCTTCCGAGTTTGGACGGACCAGCATCGGTATGCAAATAGATCTCGAGCGCGACGCGGAAATCGAACGGGTGATCGAGGGGGCAGCACAGACTGGCATTCCGTTGCGCTTTCTCGGACTGATTGCGGCGATCAATCATCCCGCCGTCAGCATTGCAAACATCGACATGTCCCTTTGGGACAAGGTGCAGAACATCAATCTGCGGGCGAATGTAAAGTTCATCAGCGCTGCCGTGCCTTTGATGCGAGCGGCGGGTGATGCATCCATAGTCAACGTGGGTAGTTATTGGGGGCGAGAAGGGCACGCCTTCTTCAGTCCCTACTGTGCTTCCAAGGCCGCGCTGATTTCATTGACGCAAAGCGTCGCGATCGAACTCGCCCCTGAAATCCGGGTAAATTGCATTGCGCCTGGCAATATCGATACGCCGATGCATTACAATGCCCTGGCGGTCGAGGCGGAGAAGCGCGGCATTTCAGCAGAAGCGATGCGCGAAATCGAATGGGCCAAGATACCGATGGGCCGTCCGGCCGCAACGACGGAGATCGCTTCGGCGATCCATTTCCTCTCGACAAAGGACGCAAGCTATTTCGTTGGTGCGACGCTCGATGTCAATGGTGGTTGTCGGCTAACGTGATGGTCGACGCTAGACGGGCAAGCCGCGTCTATACGACCGCGGGTGTCTTGCCTGCATCACTCGACAATGAGGCTCGGGGTGCCGGCCCGGTGCTGCCCCTGAGGACTGGGTGCGGTGTCAACAGGATCCGCTTCACCGGCTGTGAGCCGTTCTTGATAAGGCTCATGAGCAGATCGGCGCTTTCGAATCCGAGATCACCTCCCGCCGTATGAAGAGTTGTCAGCGGAGGAAAGAGCATGTTCATGAAGGGCAGGTTGTTCACACCGGTCAGCGATATGTCCTGCGGACAGCTTACGCCAGCTGCCCTCATTGCGGCAAGACAGCCGACGGCGAGAAGATCATTGAACGCCATAACGGCAGTGCTGGTGAGCCCGGACGCTAGCATATGCGCCATAATCCGCTCGCCTTCTGCAACGTCATAGGCGCGGGCTTCGACGACTTCGAAACGGCAGTCGGCGGCTTTTGGAAGGCGCATCGCCGCATTGAACCCGGCGAGCCTGTTTTGGGCGGTGGAGGCCGCCAATGGCGGTGTGACATAGGTGATATCCTTATGGCCGAGGTCGAGAACATGCTCGACCATCGCCTGAACACCCGCCGCGTCGTCCATGCAGACAGAAGAAATGCGGCTATCGCGAGGATCTCGAAGAACGGCGACGGTTGGTATGCCTAACTCAAGGCAGAGATCGACGGCGGGGTCGTTCAACTCGAAGCTGGCGACGACCAGACCGGCGACGAACTGACCGCTCATGCGCTCGATTATTGAGCGAAGCTTCGCGGCGCTGTAGTCGGAATTGGCGACGAAGGTAACATATCCTTCATTGGCCACGCGTTCTTCCACGGAGGCGATAATCGGAGAAAACAGCGGGTCGCTCAGATTGGGGACGACGAGGCCAATGGTTCCTGTCTTCTGGGTGCGCAAGCTCGAGGCCAGCGAATTCCGTGTGTATCCGAGCTCCTCGGCCACCTTCTCAATTTTTCGCACTACCTTGCTGGATATCCGATGCGTCGCGCCAGAGCTGAGGGCGCGTGAAGCCGTCGAGACGTGGACACCCGCGCTCTTGGCGACATCCACGATCGTCGCGCGTGGACGCTTGCTGCCGGGATGTTTTGGATTTTCGCTCATGAGGATGCCCGCTTTTTAGCCCGTGTACCCGGGAAAATATTCGATCAAACCTTTGCGCACAAGGTGCGGATTGGTCGGCGAAAGTAGCAGCGTTCTAGATGTTCAAGCCTCTCGGCGAACCAAAGATCAGCTATCTCAGCGCGTCATTTCGTATGCTTCGCACACCAAAGGTAGTTTTTGCGTAGGAAGATTGGCCAGCGCGGTATGTTTTTTTCCATATATCGCGAAATCGATTGCTCAATACGGCGGTAGTCAAGAGACTGAAAACATTAGCTTTGCATAGCAGAAATGAAGCATCTCCATAATCGTCGTGCCAGAACTGAGCAAACGTTTGCTCTTGACTCAAACTTGTGCGCCTCCTAAGCATGTTACCCGGATGGAGCGGCACTGTGCGGTGCCGATTGTGGAGAGAGTGCGCAATGGCTTGGTCTTCAGGGGGCGATCTGAAAATTGCATTTGTCGGGACAGGCGCCCAAGGTGCCTCGATCGGCGCGGATTTCATACAGGCAGGCTTGCATGTGACGTTTATCGAGCAGTGGCCCGAGCACATTGACGCCATGAACGCTCGCGGTATCACGGTGAACCTCCCGACTCGCTCAATTCATGCAAACGTTTGCGCTAAACATCTTTGCCAAGTCGCTGAAATTCGGGAGCGCTTCGATCTGATCTTTGTCATTGTCAAGGCCTACGACACCTCCTGGACCTGCCAGCTGATCGAACCGGTTCTCGCCACTGATGGGCTCGTCGTCGGTATCCAGAACGGTATGACGCAACATGCGATTGCCACGGTAGTCGGCGCCGAGCGAACCGTTGGCGCGGTCTTCGATATGGCGTCGAACATGTTTGTCCCGGGCGTCACGAACCGGCAGAACGATCACGACACGTCATGGTTCGCGCTCGGTGCGCTCGATCCGGCCAACCGACACCGCGTCGAGATGATCGCCGAACTGCTCCGCGCGAGCGGCCGGGTCGAGGTGTCCGACGATATCAGCTCTGCCAAGTGGATGAAGCTGATCGTCAATGCCGCGCAGTTGGTTACCTCTGCGATCTTGGATCTGCCCTTTAGCGAGGCTGTTAAGGTCCCCGGAATGGAAGCCGTTATGAGAAGCGCCGGCTACGAGGCGATGCGCGCAGCTCAGGCCGATGGCGCCACCATCGTTCCGATCCTCGGCATGGCGCCGACCACGGCGAATGACCCCGAGCGCTATGTCGATGCAATCTTCGACGAGGTGTTGAGGACCTTCATGATGCCGGACACCCTCACGACGGTGCTGCAGGACTGGCGAAAGGGGCGGCGGAGCGAGGTCCTCGATATCAACGGGCATGTTGTCGCGATGCTGGAAAAGGCGGGGCAGAGCGCCCCTGTCAACCAGCGGGTTGTCGAACTCGCTCGATCGATCGAGCGCGGCAGGCTTGTCCCGCAGCCGTCGAACAGCGCGCTTTTCGGCGCGTGAGCGGCGACGGAATTTAAAGCAAGGCGCGCAAGCTGCGTCACGGAAAAGGAGAAGTCTATGAGTTGGGATAACGCGCGCGGCCCCAGAATCGCGTTTGTTGGCACCGGAGCGCAGGGTGCGTCCATCGGCGCGGACTTTGCGCTCGCCGGACTGGATGTCACCTTCATCGAACAGTGGCCGGACCACGTCAATGCGATTCGCCAGAATGGCATCACCGTCAATCTGCCGACGCGCACCATCAATGCGAAGGTGCCCGCGCTTCATCTCTGCCAGGTCGCCGAGATCAAGGAACCGTTCGATGTCGTCTTCCTCGTCGTCAAGGCCTACGACACGAAATGGGCCTGTCAACTGATCGAGCCCTGCCTCGCCCCCGATGGGCTTATCGTTGGCCTGCAGAACGGCATGACGCATGAGGATATCGCTGCGGTAGTGGGGCGCGAGCGCACCATCGGTGCGGTCATTGAGATTGCCTCTAACATGTTCATTCCCGGCATTACGAACCGGCAGAACGACCATGATGAGTCCTGGTTTGCGCTCGGCGCGCTCGATCCGAAGACGCAGGAGCGCGTCGAAGACGTCGCCAACCTGCTCAGGAACTCCGGCACCGTCGAGGTGATGGAGGATATCCGGTCCGCCAAGTGGATGAAGCTGGTCGTCAATGCTGCCGAGCTCATTCCATCGGCCATCATCAACCTGCCGCTCAACGACGCGGCGCGTGCCCCCGGCATGCTCGAAGTCATGCGTGCGGCCGGCTACGAGGCGATGCAGGCGGCACTGGCAGATGGTGCCAAGATCATTCCGATCATCGGTATGCCGCCGGTCACCACCAACCATCCGGAACGATATGTCGACCAGATCTTCGAGGAGGTGCTGAAGACCTTCTCGCGCGAAGACACGCTGACGACGTCGTTGCAGGACTGGCGCAAGGGGCGCCGGGCGGAAGTGCAGGAGGTCAACGGTGTTGTCGTCGACATCCTGCGCGCCCACGGGCAAGAGGCACCGGTCAACAAGCGGGTGATGGAAGTCGCCTACGACATTGAGGCCGGCCGCCTCGAAGCGCGTCCGGAGAACGCTGCTCTACTGATCGAAACATACCGGGCCGTCAGCGATCGCGGATGAACTCCCGGCGCGAACGGAAAGGCGAGATATCATCTAACCTGAGGAGGAGAATGGCATGAAATCGCGTTTGAAATTCGGAGCCGTCGCGCGGTGGCTATTAACATCAGCGGCACTCTGCGCCAGCGTGACTCTTTCGGCCGCGCCGGCGAATGCCGATGAGGCCAAGGGAGGAAAGCTGATTGTCGGCATCGACGAGACCGCCTCCGAATATTGGTCCGAGTATCTGCAAGGTGTAAAGGATATCGGTACATCGCTCGGCAAGGAGCCCGTCGTGCTGACGAGCAACTACCAGGGTGATCAGCTGCTGGCGCAGCTCGGCGCGACTTATTCTGCCGGGTGCAACCAGTGCGCGCTTGCCACCGATCCGTCGTCTAACGCCTTCGTAAAGGCCGTCGTGAACCGGTCAGCCAAGTCGAAGGTTCATGTCGTAACGATCTGGAACCGGCCCGAGGACATCCACCCCTGGGATACGGATTCCAAGTACTGGGTCGCTCACACGTCTTTCGACGGCGTGATGTCCGGCTATTATCAGGTCATGGCGTTGTGCAAGGCGCTAAACGGCAAGGGCAAGATCGCAGCCATCGAGGGCGTCCCGTCGACGCCGCCGGCATTCCAGCGCATTGCAGGCCTGAAGAAGGGCCTGAAGGAATGCCCGGGGCTTGAGCTCGTCGACACGCAGGTCGGTGACTGGCAGGAAACCAAGGCTCAGAACATCACGCGAACGTGGCTTGCTCGCTACGGCGACCAGCTGCAGGGCATTTTTGCATCGAACGATGCGATGGGTCGCGGCGCTGTTGCCGCGCTCAAGGAAAAGGGCTTGAACGGCAGGGTTTTGGTCACTGGTTCCGATGGGTCGAACATTGGCCTCGAAATGGTCAAGAGCGGCGATATGCTCGCCACCGTCTGGAACGATCCCGTTCTTCAGGGCGCCGTTTCGATGTCTCTAGCCTATGCCGCTGCTGTCGGCGATATCGACCCGGAAAAGCTGACGCATGCCCAGCGCGACTTCTACATCAAGCAGGACGTCGTGACGAAAGATAACGTCGACAAGTATCTCGATCTCAAGAAGAACGCGCCGAAATACACCTACGATGAAATCAAGAAAGATTTCTGGAAGGACTCTGCGGGCCAGATTCCGGAAGGCGCAAACGAGAACAAGTAATCGGAGGAGGGGTCGATGGACGCCGCTACCAGTATGAACTCCAAAACCGGCGCTCGCTCGCTGGCGCTTTTTGGCGAAATCAGAAGCAAGTTGTCATGGACGCAGTTTGCAGGCCCGATCGTGGCGCTCATCGTGCTGTCCGTAGGCTTCCAGCTGGTCAGCGGTAGCTTCTTTACGATCGACAACCTCAAATCCGTGATTGAGGCAGCGGCGGTTCCAGCCATTCTCGCCGCTGCCATCAGCTTCGTCGTCATCATGGGTTCCATCGACCTGTCGGTCGAAGGCACCATGGCGACGACGAGCATGATCGTTGCCCTGCTTGTCGCAAACGGCGTCAACGGCAACGACTACGGCCTGGTCGGCCTGCTGGCGGCGCTGGCGGTCGGCCTCGGCTTCGGTTTCTTCAACGCTGTGCTCAATGCGGCGTTGCAGATGCCGTCGCTGATCGTGACGCTCGGAACCTGGTTTGTCGGGCTCGGTATTGCCGCCGTTCTCTTTCCGTCGCGCGTGCCGCAGATCAACGATCCGCTCATTCTCAATCTAGCCCGTGTTCGAATCTTCGATCTGAGCCTTATCGTCTACATCGCGCTCGCCGTCATCATCGTCAGCCAGCTGGTCCTGAATTTCACGCGGCTAGGCCGCATGATCTACGCGATCGGTGGAGACGAAGGCCTGCTGGTCGCATCCGGTCTGCACATTCGGTGGGTAAAGATCGCGGCCTTTTCGATTTGCGGTCTGCTCGCGGGCATGTGCGGCGTGCTGCTTTCCGCTCAGCTCAGCACCGGTAACGCGAATATCGGCAACGGACTTCTGTTTCCCGCGATCAGTGCTGCTGTTCTCGGCGGCACCGTTCTGACGGGTGGACGTGGCGGCGCGGTTCAATCGGCACTGGGCGCCCTGCTGCTTGAGGTGCTGAACAACGGCCTGATCCAGATCGGCGCAGGGCCCTATACGCGTCATATCATCAGCGGCGCGGTCATCGTAGTCGCCGTTGCTGCAGGCGGCTGGCATCGCCGTCGCAAACTGAGGGTCGTAAAATGACAGGCTCGCTCGTTCTCAAAGGTGTCCGCAAGACCTATGGCAGCGTCGTTGCGCTCGAAGGGATTGATCTCGAAATCCCGGCTGGCCAGGTTCTCGGATTGATTGGCCAGAATGGCTCGGGCAAGTCGACGCTTCTCAAGATCCTGGCGGGATTGGCAATGCCCGATGACGGGCAGATCATTCTCGATGGCGAACCGATTGTACTGGATTCGGCGTCCACCGCCGGCAGCTTCGGCATCGGCATGGTTCATCAGGAGCAGTCTCTCATTCCGAATCTGACAGTTGCGGAAAATATCTTCCTCGACAAGCCACACCCGGCCATGAAGAACGGTCTCTACCGGTGGGGAGCGCTGAACAAGGCGGCTGAGGAGCAACTGCGGAAAATCTCGGTCGAATTGCCGGTGAAGGCTCTCGTCGAGGAATTGCGCTTCGCCGAACGCCAGCAGGTGGAGCTCGCCAAGGTTCTCGCGATCGAGGAACTCGTCGATCGCCCTCCGGTCATTCTCTTCGATGAGCCCACCTCCGTTCTCACACCTGAAGAAATCAAACTGCTCTTCAAGCAGATAAACCGGTTGCGTGGGAATGCGACGATTATCTTCGTCTCGCATCGGCTTGAGGAGGTCCTGGAGATCAGCGACCGGATCGTCGTGATGACCGACGGCCGCAAGGTCGCCGAACGTGAAAGCCGTTCAGTCGACCGAAATGAGCTCTACGAGCTGATGGTTGGACGTCAGCGGTTGAGCAACGCGCGATCTATCCGGAGGCCTGCGGCATCCGATGACAAGCCGGTGCTGAAGATCGAGCAGCTTGGCAGCGCACAGCATTTCCGCAATGTCGGTTTCGAACTTCGTCGCGGCGAGATTCTGGGCATCGCCGGAGTGCTGGGTTCAGGCGCCGAGGAATTGTGCCGAGCCGTCTTTGGCGCAGAGCGGATCGATTCCGGAAGGATTGCGATCGAGGGCAGGGCGATGACCCCGGGCAGTCCGCGAAACGCGGTACGCGAGGGTATTGGATATCTGCCGGCTGATCGCCGGGCGGAGGGCATGCTGCCGAGCCGGTCTCTTTTCGAGAACGCAGTTCTCACGTTCGGCCTCGACTATGGCTGGCGCTCGGTCATCCTGAGGCGAAGCAGCGAACGGCCGGCGGCTCTTGAGTGGATGAAGCGCCTCAAGGTCAAGATGCACACGCCATATGCGCCGATATCGAGCCTGAGCGGCGGCAACCAGCAGAAGACTGTCCTGGCAAAGTGGCTTTTGGCGAAACGGTTAAAGGTTCTCTTCCTCGACCACCCCAGCCGTGGACTCGATCCCGGCGCCCGCGACGATCTGTTTGCCGTTATCCGGCAGCAGGCGGAGAAAGGTCTGTCGATCGTCTTCGTCGGCGACACGATCTCGGAGCTGGTTGAGCTCTCGGACCGCATCCTGGTCATGCGGGATGGTGAGATCACCGCGCATTTCGACCTCGCCAATGGCGCATTGCCGAAAGAAGAGGAAGTCGTCGCGGCCATGGTCTGAGCCGGACGTGACGGCGCCCAAGTTGGACTTCGGATAAGGGATTGACGATCATGGAAAATACATTGGACAGCGCGCTGATCTCGGCGCTCCGCAGCCAAAGGCCGGGCTTGATGAGATCGCTTGGACCGCTGGCCGTTCTGATTGCGCTTGTGGCGATCAGCGCGGTGATTGCCCCCGGCGTGATCGAGCTGGACTCGCTCCTGAGCTTCCTGTCCGATGCGGCGCCGATCATTGCGCTGGTAATTGGCGGAACGCTGCCGATCCTGGCGGGCAGTATCGACTTGTCAGTCGCCGGCGTCGCTTCACTCACCGGCGTCCTTGTCGTCGTCCTCAATCCGATCTTTGGCCCATGGACGTCGCTCGTCGTCATCCTGCTCGCCATAGCATTCGGTGCGACCCAGGGCTTTCTGCATTCCTGGCTCCAACTGCCATCTTTCATCGTCACGCTCGGTACGCTAAGCATGTTGTCAGGGCTTGCTTTGCTTCTTTCAAACGCGACGGCGGAGCCGATCCCCGAAAATGATTTTTTCGTTGCCTATCTCTCGAACAACACCGCAGAGATCCCGAACACGATAATTGCGCTGATCGTCATTGTCGCGGTGCTCGGCTTTTTGATGCGATATCTGCGCTTTGGACGGGACATTTACGCGCTCGGCACCGGTGAGCGGGCCGCGATCATGTCTGCCGTCAATGTCGTCGCCGTCCGTACCGTCATCTTTGCAATTTCGGCCGGTTGTGCGGCGGTCGCGGGTCTGTTCCTGATTTCCATCACCACATTCAGTTCGCCAACTCTTGCCGGCAACCTGCTGCTTCTGTCCATCGTCGGTGTCGTGCTCGGCGGCACTGCGATCTCGGGCGGTGTCGGCGGGCTGCTTCCGGCGGTCGTCGGCGGCCTGATCACGTCCTGGCTGCGCATCGTGACAGTCATCATCGGCGTGCAGCCGACGGCGCAAAACATCGTGTTCGGTCTCACTGCGCTGATTGCAGTGGCGCTGACGACCGACCGCAGCAAGCTCGGCATCATCAAATAGTCCCGCTTGCGGCCGGTTATGAGAGATCAAGGGGCGGTTCGTTCGGACCGCCCCTTTGCGTTGCGCTAGACCGCGCTTCGCCTGACCCAGTCTCTTTGCGTGGATTTGAGGCTGGCTTCGATCTGGGCCGACGCGTCCTCGAGAGCAAGTCTTGTCGGTTTGTTGCCGAGCAGGGCGTCATGGATCTCTACGCCCAGAACCTTCTCAATTGTCGTGTATTGCGGAATATTGGGGCGCTGCCAGGTATGAAGAAGGTTCTTCTTTGCCAATTGGTCGACGAAGCGCACGATCGGTGAGCTCGCAGCCGCTTCCGGATCGGCGCTGACAGAAAAGCGCGGCGCGACCGGGAAGCCGTTCTTCACATGCGCCTTCATAGCTTCCCGCGACGCCATCCAAGCGATCGCGTCGGCGGCCAGTTCGACGCGCTCTTCGGGCAGATTGGTCGGGATGCAGAAGAGAAAGCCGCCGATCGGAGAGGCGCGGGTGCCTCCAGGTCCGAACGGCTGCGGCAGATACTCGACCCGGCGCTTGACCACTGACTGGACGTCATATTCGAAGCGAGCCGCGCGCATGGTCCAGAAGTAACCAAGGCTTGCCTTGCCCTTCAAAAACACTTCGAGTGTCTGGTCCCACGCCATCTCGAGGATCGTCGGCGGTGATATCTCCACCAGCCGGCGCATGTAATCGAGTGCCGCAAATCCGGCATCGGACAGGATGGTGCAGCTCAGTTCCTCGAGATTAGTTCCATCGAGAGTGAAACCAGAACGCGTCTTGCGAAGCGAAATGGCGGGATGGCCGCAGGCGCCCATGAAGAACAGGAAGCTCGACGCGATCGGCATGCCACGTGCGCCATCCCAGACGGCGCCGTACATCCCGTCATCAGGTGCATGGAATTTGCGTCCGGCGCTGATGACGTCGTCAAAGGTCTTGGGGAAGGACAGGCCTGCGTCGGCAAATAGGTCCTTGCGGGCAGCCAGGAACTCGACCGTGCAATAGCCCGGGACGCCGTAGTCTTTGCCTTCCCAGGTCGCGGCCGACCAGATCGACGGGTGGAAGTCGAGCGGATTGATGCCGGTCTTCTGGACATATTGGTCAATCGGCCGGATGACGCCGCTTTCTGCGAACTCGCCAAGCCAGGGCATGTTGATCGCGATAACGTCGTAATCGGAGCGGGGCTTGGCGCCATTCTCACGCGCCCGGCGATAGAGCTCGGGAAGCGGCAGCAGATCGAAATTCTTGCGCGAGGCGAGGTTATTGCGAAAGTCGGCCCACATGTTGCGCATGGCCGAGAAGTAATTGTCGTCGTTCAGCAGGAAGCGCAGTTCGATCTGCGATTCAGCACGCTTC
The DNA here is from genome assembly GCF_003287875.1 of Martinezella tropici. GTDB lineage: Bacteria > Pseudomonadota > Alphaproteobacteria > Rhizobiales > Rhizobiaceae > Rhizobium > Rhizobium tropici_C. The sequence goes on along the minus strand of NZ_QMKK01000042.1, from coordinate 279,298 downwards.
TGGACGAGACGCATTGGCGGAATGATCTGCGACCCCAGAGGAGTCCCGCCGAAATAATACTCGTCTTCCTCTTCGCCGGCACGCAGGCCCAGGGTCTGCGCAAGAAGGGATTTCGTCTTTCGCGCGTAGACTTCGAAGGAGCGGAGAAGCTGCTCGCTGGGCTGCAGCGCAAAGCTCTTGCCCGAAGAACCTTTCGCAACCTTGGCGATGTAACCGCTGTCGATCAGCCTGTTGATCAGCCGCATCGACGTCGCGTAAGGCAGGCCGGATTCCTGCCCAAGGGTCGAAATCGAAACCGTCTGGCTGAGAATATGCGATTTGATCAGGAAGGTGACGATAAGCCAGATGGCATCATCGTCGGCCTCCGCCACAACCTCTCGAAAGGGCCGGCGCGTCTTCTCGATGAAATCGATGACGCGCAACATCTCATATTCGTTCACGTCGGCCTCCCAAACCGTCGCGTTTCCGACGATCACACTAGCTGGCAAGTCGTCCTTTCACCAGTCTGCCTATATGGCCTTGAGTACGTGCGATGATCCGGATTGATCTCGCTTCAAACCGGCAAGGCGCTCGTATTGTTCGAAGAGAACGAAGAAGTCCTTTTCGGCGAGACCATCGGCGAAGGCGGCCTCATATTGCTGGCGGATCATAGAGGCGAGATACATCGGTACGTGGTCAGACTTCGCAGCGCCGAGAATGAGATCGAAGTCCTTCATCATCTGTGAAACCGAAAATGCCGGATCGAAATTCCGTTTCACCAGCAGGTTCCGCTTGTAGGCGATCAGCGGCGAGGCAACGGCGCTTTCACAGATGACATTCAGCATCGTCTCGACTGAGAGATTTCCCTTGAGCCCGAGCGTCAGGGCCTCTCCAAGCAGGGCCGCGGTCGCACCGACCAGGGCGTTCAGGACGAGTTTCAGATAACGAGCCTCTTCACCCTCGCCGAGATAGAACTGCTTCGCCGCAAAGCTTGCAAGAATCGGCTCGACCTTGCGGTAGTCCGCTTCGGGTCCCGAAACCATCACCGACAACATCCCTGACGATGCCGTGACGGTGCTGCCTGAAACCGGCGCGCGAAGATAGGCGACCCTCTTGCGGACGAGTGCCTCGGCGACTTCGGCCGAGAGTTCGGGCGAGACGGTGCTCATCTCTACCAGGATCTGGCCGGGCTTGAGGAGATCGACGAGTGCCGATGGCCCGAGCGTCAGCTGGCGCAAAATGGCATCGTTCGGAATCGTGAGTATGATCACGTCCGAGGCCTCGACGAGATCCTCGAGGCTATACGCGACGTTCGCGCCCTGGGCGACGACCGACGCGCGGTTTTCCGGCAGCGGTTCATAGACGGACAGGGGATATCCGCGCTCCAGAACGCGCCTGCTCATGGGGGCCCCCATCTTTCCGATGCCCGCCCAACCCACTCTCAACGTGTCGCTCATGCATAACCTTTCTTGCCTGGAAGCAGGTGCGATCCAGAAATATTCGATGCCGTCATTTCACGAAGGAGCGCGAACAAGCCAATTGGGCCGTCGGACCGCTCGGTGCATGCACTCTCCTCCTGCTGAAATACTAACGCCGCAGGCAGATCGTTTGCTGTATTGAAAATATCCGTTTCGGATAATTAAAGATTTGTCGAAGCGCGTATTCACCCGTAGCTTCAATCCCGGATCGCACGGCGGTTCCTCGGGAGGAATAAGCCGTCAGAAAAAAAAGGAAAACGCGGAAGCTCAGCGCTGCCGCGGACGATATCTTTTTGTCGGTTTGCCGGCATGTCGGAGGAGTATGAAATGGGATCGAGCGTCGTTGCAGCCGTTGCCGGCAAGGTGGTTATCGTAACCGGCTCAGCACGGGGTATCGGTGCTGGCATAGCTTCGGACCTTGCCGACAAGGGCGCCCATGTCGTCATCGCCGATCTGAACGCGGAGGCTGCGCAGAGGACCGCCTCAAAGATTTCTTCGCAGGGCGGCAGCGCCATTGCCGTCGGGGTGGACGTATCGAGCCGTAAGGACGTTCGGACGTTGATCGAAACCACGGTCTCGCATTTCGGCCGGCTCGATGTGATGTTCAACAACGCCGGCATCAGCCAGACCTGCCCATTCCTTGAAGTCACCGACGAGGACTTCGACCGCATCATGGCGATCAACGGCCGAGGTGTGCTGATCGGGACGCAGGAAGCGGCAAAGCAGATGATCGCCCAGGGCGGCGGCGGAAAGATCATCAATACAGCGTCGATCGCCGGCAAGCAGGGCTATCCGCTCTTTGCGCATTACTGTGCGTCGAAATTTGCCGTCGTGGCCATTACACAGGCTGCGGCCCGCGCATTGGCTGAGCATAAGATCACTGTGAACTGCTTCGGCCCTGGCGTTGTTAAGACGGAGCTTTGGGAGCAGCTAGACCGCGAATTCATCGAGCATGGGCTGACCGAGAAGCCGGAACAGGCGCTCAACGAGTTCTCCCAGTCCATCCTGCTCGGGCGCGTCTCGCTTCCCAAAGATATCACAGGCGTAACGACATTCCTCGCCTCCGATGCATCGGATTACGTCACCGGACAAACGGTGATGGTCGACGGCGGCATGGTCCTGATCTGAAACACATGCGACTGGTCCGCGACTGCGGCCACCAACTGCAATCACGAAAGGCATTGCGATGAAGGCTGTACGATATTACGCGAAGAGAGACATCCGGGTCGAAGACGTGCCGGCGCCCAGCGGCCCACTCGGCGACGACATGGTGCTGATCGAGCCCTTGGTCTGTGGCATCTGCGGCACGGACATACACGAATATATCGCAGGCCCTATCGTCACGCCGGCAACCCCCAACTCCTATTCCGGCGCTATCCTTCCGCAGATCCTGGGCCACGAGTTTTCCGCGCGCGTTCTGGAGGTGGGCAAGAACGTCACGCATGTCTCGCCGGGCTCGCGCGTTTCCATCCAGCCGCTGATTTCGCCGCGCGATGATTATTACGGTCGTCGCGGCCTCTTCCATCTCAGCGAAAACATGGCTGTTGTCGGGCTCTCCTGGGACTGGGGCGGTATGGGCGAACGCGCCGTCGTCAACGGCTACAACGCCATTCCGGTGCCGGATACGGTCTCGGACGTTCAAGCCGCGATGATCGAGCCGGCGGCCGTAGCCGTTTATGGTGTCGATCGCGGTGGCGTGACGAGCGGCAGCAGTGTGCTCGTGTCAGGTGTCGGGCCGATCGGCACGCTGGTTCTGCTCGCGGCCAAGGCTGCCGGCGCGACTAAGATCTTCGTCTCCGAGCTCAATCCGAACCGCCGCGCGCTGGCACAACAGCTGGTGCCCGAGGCGATCGTCTTCGATCCGCGCGAAACGGATGCAGAGAAGCTGTTCCGCGACCAGACCGAAGAAGGCGTTGGTGTCGATGTCGCGCTGGAATGCGTCGGCGCCGAAGCATCGCTGAACCTTTGCGCCAAGGCCGTGCGTCGTCGTGGCACCGTCGTGCAGGTCGGCCTACATGTGAAGCCGGCTGCGATCGATGCGATGCTCTGGGCGCTGAAGGACATCACGGTCGAAGCTACCTGGTGCTATCCCGTCACGATCTGGCCTCGTATCGCCTCGATGATCGGCGCCGGCATTTTCCCGGTCGAAAAGGTAGTCACGGCCGAGATCGCGCCCGAAGACGTGGTGGAAAAGGGCTTCGAGGCGCTGCTCGACCCTAAGGCCACCCACATGAAAATCCTCGTCAATATGAAGGCCTGATCATGATGAACCCGATGGATCTCAGCAGTCGGACGTTTCTGATCACGGGTGCCGCCCGCGGCATCGGCAGCGCGACTTCCCTTTATCTCGCCTCGCTCGGCGCAACCATCGTGGCCGCCGATCGCGATGGTGCGGTCGAAAACACGCGCGACGCCGTTCGGGCGGCGGGAGGAAAGGCCGAGGCCGTCACGTTCAACGTTGCCGACAAGAGTTCGGTTGAGGCTGTGGCGGCGAAGGTCGGTGAGCGTTTCGGCCCTCTCGACGGTATCTTCGCCAATGCCGGCATGTCGTATGAACGCCCGGCGCTGGAGCACAGTGAGGCGGACTGGCGCACGGTCATGTCCGTCAATCTCGACGGCGTCTTTTGGACGGTACAGGCTTTCGCGCGCTCGATGGTGTCGGCCGGACGTGGTTCGGTGGTGATGACGGCGTCGATTGCCGGCGTCAAAGCCGTGCGGCCGGAGCTACATGTCGGCTACGATGTTTCGAAGGCTGGCGTCGCTCACATGTGCCGGGTTCTGGCGGCTGAATGGGCGCGCTCAGGCGTACGTGTCAACTCGGTCGGCCCAGGATACACCGATACCGTGATGTTGGCCGAGGTTGGCCGCACGCAGCCTGCCGTCATGCAGAAGTGGCTTGATGACACGCCGGTCAATCGTCTGATCAAACCCGAAGAGATTGCTGCAACCGTGGCCTTCCTGCTCTCCGATGCGGCGAGCGGCATCACTGGCCAGCTGCTGATGGTCGATGGCGGCTACTCTATCGCTTGAATTCGAAAGGAATAATCGATGTTTTATGCAGTTCATTGCCTCGATCACGAAGGCGCTGTCGAAAAGCGGCTTGCCAATTACGATGCCCACAAGGCTTATCTTTCGGCCGGCAAGACCAAGACCGTCATTTCCGGCCCACTGCTCGCCGATGATAACGAAACCATGATCGGCTCTCTCTTCGTCTTCGAAGCCGACACCAAGGAAGAGATCGTCGCCTTCAATAAGGCCGATCCCTTTACCAAGGCCGGTGTCTGGAAGTCCGTCAACATCCATCCCTTCAGCAAGCGGGTCGACAATCGATGACGGAGATCGAGAAAAAGCCGGTCGTGGCGGCGCTCGTTGGCCTCGGCTGGTGGGGTCGCAAGATGGCGAGCCTCGTCAATGCTGGCGGCGCGAAGATGCACTTCGTGCGCGCGGTCGATCCCAGCCCTGACGCGGCCGCCTTTGCCGCCCAGATGGGTCTGCAATATTCGCCCGTCATGGATGAGGCTCTGGCCGATCCGACCATCGAAGCGGTCGTGCTCGCGACACCACATTCGCTGCATCGGGAGCAGATCGCCCGTGTTGTTGCCGCTGGCAAGCATGTCTTTTGCGAAAAACCTCTCGATCTGACCCGAGTTGGTGCCGAAACCTCCGTTGCGCTTTGCCGCAAGGCTGGGCTTGTTCTTGGCATGGGCCATGAGCGTCGTTTCGAGCCGCCGATCGCCGAGATCCTGGAGGCAGCCAAATCGGGAAAGCTCGGCCGGCTACTACAGATCGAGGCGAATTTCAGCCACGACAAGTTCCTCGGTCTCGACGCGTCGAACTGGCGGCTGAAGGCTGATCAGGCACCTGCCGGCGGCATGACCGCAACTGGCATCCATCTGACCGACCTTGCCGTCAAACTGATGGGCCCCGCAAAGGACGTCCGCGTCGTTTGCGAAAACCTCGCTTCAAATATTCCGCAGGGCGATACGATGAGCGCCCATATCCGCTTTGCCGATGGTGGTTCAGCTTATATCTCGGCGACACTTGTCACACCCTTCATCTCGCGTTTCGCCATCTTCGGTACGGACGGCTGGATCGAAGTGCGCGACAAGGCGCATGTCGAAGCACCCGACGGCTGGATCATCACAGAGGGTTGGAAGAATAAGCCGATCACGGTGCGTGAGGTGTCGCCGGCCGAGCCGGTCCGCGACAATCTCAGGGCTTTTGCTAAGGCTGTTCGCGGCGAGGCGGATTATCCGATCACCGGCGAGGAGATGATCAACAATATTGCATTGCTCGAAGCCATCGTGCGCTCGTCGAAGAGCGGCGCGCTTGTTGAGGTCTAGGAGGATGACGTGAAAGCTCTGGTTTTCGAGGCACCCGAAAAGCCTGTTATCGCCGATGTCGGCATGCCCGACCTTTCGCCGAACGAGGTTCTGGTTCGCACCAAGGCCGTCGGCATCTGCCACTCCGACTATGAGCTCCTGGCCGGGCGCTACATCATTCCGATTTCCTATCCCGTGACCCCGGGTCACGAATGGAGCGGGGAGATCGTCGAGGTCGGACGCAACGTCAAGGGCTTCAAGAGGGGGGACCGGGTTGTGGGCGAATGCGTCGTGAGGACGCCGGAGCGGCTGCACCATTTCGGCTTCTCCATGAGCGGCGCCGACCGCGAGTTCTTCGCCGTCAATCCGGAATGGCTGCACAAACTGCCCGATGCCGTGGATGACAAGAAGGCGGCGCTGATCGAGCCTTTTACCTGCGGCTTCTATGCGGTGCTGCGTTCCGGCGGCACCAATGCCAGCGATACCGTCGTAGTCTCGGGCGGCGGCACCATTGGCCTGGTCTCGGCCGCGGCGGCGATCGGTATGGGTGCCCGCGTCATCGTTGTCGATCCGCTGGCCTCGCGCCGTGAGGTGGCAAAGCGCCTCGGTGCCGACGAGGCGATCAATCCGACCGATGGTGGCGCTGCCGAAAAGATCCGCGAACTGACGAACGGGCACGGTGCCGATCTTGTCATCGAGGCCTCTGGCCACGATGCGTCGCTTGCTGCGGCCTTCGACTACGCCCGTGAGGAAGGTCGCATGTCAATGGTGGGCATCAATATCGGCCGCAAGGTGCCAGTCACGATCGGCCAGATTCAGATGAAGAACCTAACCGTGCGCGGCTGTATTGGTTCGCCGGGCGTCTGGCCCGCCGCCATTCGCTTCCTGGAACGCACGGGCATCAATCTGTCGCCGATCCAGACGCATGACTTTGCCCTGACGGAGGCAGTCCAGGCCTTCGCCTTCGGGCAGGATCCGACCAAGAGTATCAAGATCACCCTGTTGAACGGTTGAAACATGAGCAAGCATGCCCTGATTGTTGGCGCGACCGGCATTACCGGAAGCAACCTCGCTGAACTCCTGTTGGCCTCGGATGACTGGAGCGTGTCGGGCCTGTCCCGATCCGTCAGCCCTGTTGCCGGCGTACAAACGCTTCAGTGCGATCTCGTCGATCCGGTTTCCGTCCGCGGCGCGCTGATTGGCTTGCGGCCGACCCACGTCTTCATCACCGCTTGGTCGCGCCAGGAGACGGAAGCGGAAAACTGCAAGGTGAACGGAGCAATCGTCCGCAATGTGCTCGACGGATTGCAAGGCGGGAGCGTCAAACATGTCGCGCTGACGACCGGGACCAAGCACTATCTCGGTCCGTTCGAAACCTACGCGAAGACGCAACCGGAAACACCGTTTCGCGAAGAGCAGGCCCGTCTGCCGGGCGACAACTTCTACTACGTCCAGGAAGACGAGGTTTTCGCCGCCGCCGCCCGCGATGGGTTTACGTGGTCCATCCACCGGCCGCATACGCTAATCGGCTATGCCATCGGAAACGCGATGAATATGGCGGCAACACTCGCCGTCTACGCATCGATCTGCAAGGAGACGGATAGACCCTTTATCTTCCCGGGATCGCCGCAGCAATGGCAGGCGGCGACGGATGTCACCGATGCACGCCTGCTTGCCCGGCATCTTCGATGGGCCGCAACCACGAAGGATGCCGCCAATCTCGCCTTCAATGTCGTCAACGGCGAGGTTTTCCGGTGGAAATGGCTCTGGCCTCGGATCGCCGCCTATTTCGGCATTGAGGCGGCACCCTATTCAGGTGCGCCAGATCCGCTGGAAATCCAAATGGCAGGCGCGGACGAGCTCTGGAACGGGATGGTAAGAAAATACAAATTGCAGCCCAACGCGCTGTCACGCGTCGCGTCCTTCTGGCACTCGGACGCAGATCTCGGACGTCAGGTCGAAACTTTCAACGACATGGGCCGTAGCCGCAAACTCGGCTTTCTGGATTACCAGGACACGACCCAGTCCTTCACCGACGCTTTCGACCGCCTGCGCGCGGATCGCATCATACCTTGATTAAGGAGGATCGCATGGGTGCCGACCTCACCACACCGGCTGCGCGGGCCGCATATTTCACCGAAGAAAACTCGATCGACACCGTCAACGCCCGCATGGCCAAGACCGTCGATCCGCGGCTTGCCGAGATCATGGCGTCTCTCGTCAAGCATCTCCATAATTTCGCGCGCGAGACCGAACTCACGCAGGAGGAATGGGAAATCGGCATCGATTTCCTGACGCGAACCGGGCAGATCTGCACGCAGGAGCGGCAGGAGTTCATCCTGCTCTCGGACACGCTCGGTCTTTCCATGCTGGTCGACGCCATCAACAACAGGCGGCCGCAAGGGGCGACCGAAAACACCGTCTTCGGTCCTTTCCATGTCGAGGGTTGCCCCGTTCGCCAGATGGGCGATCGGATCTGCCTGGATGGCAAGGGCGAGAGCTGTCTCTTCATCGGGCGCGTGCTCGACCTCGACGGCAATCCTGTCGCCGGGGCGAGGATCGATGTCTGGTCCGACAATGCCGAGGGCTACTACGACGTTCAGCAGCCCGATATCCAGCCGAAATGGAACAATCGCGGCGTGTTCGTGACTGCTGAAGACGGACGCTACAGCTTCATCGGCATCAAGCCGGTGTCCTATCCCATCCCCGACGACGGGCCGGTCGGAAAGATGCTGGCAAGCCTCGGCCGCCATCCGTTTCGCCCGGCGCATATGCATTACATGGTGCGTGCAGAGGGCTTCCAGAAGTTAGTGACGCACACCTTCGTCGGCGGTGATCCCTATCTGGAATCGGACACGGTATTCGGCGTCAAGAAGACACTTGTCGCGCCATTCACGCGGGTCGAAGGCGATGAAACGCTCTGGCGATCCGATTATGATTTCGTTCTCGCAAGACCAGATCAGACGCGTTAGGAGCCCGCATTGGAAGATTTCGTCTATAGTGGAAATCCCGGCCGCGTCGTCTTTGGCAGCGGTACGGTTGTGCGCCTCCCCGAGGAAGCAGACCGGCTGAAGGCAAAGCGAATTCTCGTGCTCTCGACGCCCGAGCAGGCCGGGCAGGCTACCAACATTGCCGGACATCTGGGCTCGCGCGTCGTCGGAACCTATTCGAAAGCGCAGATGCACACTCCCGTGGAAGTGACTGCCGATGCTATGCGGTGGATCGAGGATTGCTCGGCCGATGCCGTGCTTTCGGTCGGAGGCGGCTCAACCACCGGACTTGGAAAAGCGATCGCATTTCGCACCGACCTGCCTCAGATCGTCGTGCCGACGACCTATGCGGGATCGGAAGCAACGCCGATCCTGGGGGAAACTGAAGGTGGTCGCAAGGTCACCAAGTCTGATCCGCGCATTCTTCCCGAAGTCGTCATATATGACGTGGATCTGACCCTGACCCTGCCGGTCGCGCTGTCGGTGACCAGCGGCATAAACGCTGTCGCGCACGCCGTGGAAGCGCTCTATGCCAGGGAAGCGAACCCGATCATCTCGTTGATGGCCGAACAGGGAATATCGGCGGTCACTCGTTCGCTGCCGCTTATTCACGCCGATCCTGGTAACCGCAGCGCGCGCTCCGATGCACTCTACGGGGCATGGCTCTGCGGCGTCTGCCTTGGCTCGGTCGGCATGGCGCTGCATCACAAGCTTTGCCATACGCTGGGCGGAATGTTCAATCTGCCCCATGCCTCGTTGCACACCGCAGTTCTTCCGCATGCTGTCGCCTACAACGCGCCGGCTGCGCCAGCGGCCATGAAACGTCTGTCGCGGGCCATGGCCGTTGATGATCCGGCTACAGGTCTTTTTGATCTTGCGAAGCGGCTTGGGGCGACGATGTCGCTGAAGGGTCTCGGAATGCTCGATGGCAATGTCGAGAGCGCTGTCGAACAGGCACTGGCCAGCGCTTACTGGAATCCACGCGAGCTTGAGAAGCCCGCGTTGATCGCATTGCTTGATCGTGCATTCCACGGAGAGGCACCCTTGGGAGCGCGATCTGAGCTACCCTGGCGCTGAAGGACGGGAGCGTGGAAGGGTGGAATAGCGGACGTCCAAAATGGATAAATCCTCTGTTTCCTTTGTTCTCAGTCCGCGTACCATCATCGCTGCGATATTTACAAGTCGCCGGCCGCTCGAGGGGAGCGAATAGAGAGTTTGGTGAGGAGTCTGAGACGATGCTTGCAGTTCGTGTTGCAATATCCAACCCCGACAAGGCGGATGCGCGCGAACTTCATCTCGAAGATCACAAACGTCATCTTCGCTCAGGAGGTATCCGCGTGGTTCAATCAGGACCGATTTTGGACGGCGCCGGGAAGGGAAGCGGCGGTGTCGTCATTGCCGAGGTTGCCTCGCTGGACGATATGCGCCGGTTCAGTTCGGAAGATCCGTTCGTGCGCCATGGCGTCTATTCGACCGTCAGTATTTACGAGTGGCGCCCGACGATAGGCGGCAACGCCTGACGCGGCGGCGACTGAGTTTCGATGCCCGGCCAGTTTTCGAAGGAGGAGAGAAAATGAGAGCGGTACGCTTAATCAATTGGGATAAGGTCCGAGACTGGCTCGCGCAGGCTGGATGCGCCTGCAGCGGTTATTATGCCGAGTATGAGGCTTTGCGTCCGAAACCACATCCGCACTTCCTCCCCGACAAAAATTTGAGCCACTCTTCGTTACAGGTCGTCCGGACGATCAAGGGGCGCGAGCTCTAGCGTTACGCCGGAATTCATCTTTGTTGACTTTCTACCCGCGGTGCGTGCCGTCGCGGAACGGGGAGTTCTGCCGTGAACAATGCGGAAAGACGCTTCGATGACGAACATCACTTCCATCGCTCCTAATCGGCGGATCAAGGAGCCTTTCATGGCGATACCGCTGGCGCGAAGCTTCCTGACAGTCACGCTCTCGACTTTGCTTCTTCTTGTGCTTTGCGGTGTTTTCGCGCCGTCCAGTCTGTCATCCGGCGCCCTCTCTGGAAGCCTACCTTTCGCCGCGATCATCGCGATCGTCGGTCTTGGGCAGTTGCTTGTGGTGCAGCAGGGTGGCTTCGATCTTTCCCTCCCAGGGGCCGTGTCTCTTGCTGTGGTGATCGCCACGCACTACCCGCAGCAAGACGACGCGTTGCTTTACCAAGCCGTGCTGCTCTCGCTTAGCATTGCGCTCGTTGCCGGCCTGCTTAATGGCATTCTTGTCAGCCTTTTGCGGCTGAATGCCATCATCGCTACGATCGGAACGAACGCACTGCTTTACGGTGCCGTATTTGCCGTATCCGGTGGCGTTCCGTCCATCACGACGAACCTGCTGGCCACGATCGCCGGAGGCCAGATGTTCGGGCTCCCCAACTCCGTCGGCTTCGCGGTTGTCGCCATGGTAGTCGTCTCGTTCACACTCAAGAAGACGGTCGCAGGCCGCAGGTTCGAAGCGATCGGCGCCAATCCGCTGGCATGCCAGGCGGCCGGCCTGCGGGTGCGCGCTCACCAGATGATGGCCTATGTGTGGGCGCAAGTGCTCTACTGTCTGGCCGGAACGCTGATCGCCGGCATTACGCGAGAGCCGACGGCCTTCCAGGGCGACAGCCTGCTGTTGCCGTCCGTAGCCGTCGTTGTTCTTGGCGGCACATCGCTGCTCGGCGGCAGGGGCTTCCCGATCTCGACCGTCATAGCGGCCTTTTTCCTGAACCAACTGAGCCAATTCGCACTCACAGTCGGTGTGCCGTTTTCGGCTCAAACCATTATCCAGGCGCTCGCCTTGGGTTTTGGTATCGGTGTTTACTCGTTCCATTGGACGATGAACGCAAGACCATCGACTGGGGCAAAAAAAGTGGAGGAGAAACAATGAAATACCATTCTACAGTCAAGCAATTGGCACTGGCCGCGGCTTTTGGCGTGACGGCTTTCGCCAGCGCGGATTTCGCCAGGGCGGAAACACCATCCTGGTGCGGGCCGAAGAAGGCGACGCTGGCACTGCTCGACGGTTACGGTGGCAACAGCTGGCGTCAGGTGACAACCGCTTCAGGCAAGCAGACCGTCGAGCTGTGCCCAAGCATAACCAAGTACGAATATGCGGACGGTCAGGGCGATACGCAGAAATCGATCTCGGACATCAAGAGTATGGCCGCCAAGGGCGTCGATGCGCTGGTCGTCTTCGGCGATGCCGGACCGGCCGTTCTGCCGGCGCTGACTAGCGTCTACAAGTCGGGCAAGGTCGTCGTTCCCTATCGCGTCGCCGTCGGCGGCAAGGACGGCCAGAATTATTCGAAGTTCGTCGGCGCCTCGTTCGAAAGCGATGGCGAGACCTGGGGCAAGTGGATCAAGTCGATCCTGCCCAAGGGTGGAAACCTGCTGTTTCTCAGCGGACCGGCCGGCAACAGCCAGGGCCTCGACGAGCTGAAGGGCCTCAAAAAGGAGCTGGGCGACGAGTACGTCTTCGTCAACCAGGCTCCCTTCGCCGTCACCAATTGGGATCCGGCCCTGACCCAGAAGGTGCTGACCGCCGAAATCGCCAAGAACCCGAAGATCGACGTGATCATTTCCGATTTTGGTCCGTCGATGGTCGGGGCGTTGCCGCTGTTCACGAAACAGGGGAAATCAATCCCGGCGATCGCGACCTCCGATGGCAATTCGCTTGGCTGCTTCTACGAGGCCAACAAGGCCGGCAACCCTGATTTCAAGCTGTTCACCGTTGCCACCGGCAACGACAACGTTCGTCTTGCTGTCCAGTGGGCGGTGGCATTGGCAACCGATGGCAAGCCGCCGGCGGACGCAACATTCAAGGCCCCGGCCTTCGAAGATTCCGTCGCCGGTGGTGCCAGCGCCGTGAAGTGCCGCCAGGATCTGCCCGGCGCGATCTATCTCTCGTCCGAGCTGCCGCCTGAAGACCAGGCCAAGGCCGTTACGAAGTAACCGCAATTTTTCATCGATCTGCCCGGGCCTTGCACCCGGGCAGAGAAACCTCAGTCGGAATTCACGTCATGGCCGCAGCAGACATCCACTCCCATACGCCCTTCCTGTCGGCCGAAGACGACGTCACCGTCCGGCTCGATGGTATCTCCAAGTATTTTGCCGGCATTCCGGCGCTTCGCGATGTCAGTGTCGAATTCCGGCCCGGCGAAGTGCATGCCATTCTCGGCGAAAACGGTGCCGGCAAATCGACCCTGATGAACATCATCTCCGGCACGCTGCAGCCGAGCGTGGGTGAGATCACCTTCGAGGGCGTTGCTGTCAAGCAGATGACCCCGGAGGTCGCTGCGTCGCTCGGGATCGGTATCTGTTTCCAGCATCCCGCCATTCTCGACGATCTTTCGATCGAGGAAAATCTGCTCGTGGCACTCACCGCTTCGGACGCGTCAGGTCGGCGATCGCCCGATGCGCTGCAGCAGATGCTTCAAACGGTCGGCCTCGATCTGCCGCTGCGTATGCGCGCAGGTGAAATGACTGTTGCCGAGAAACATCTGCTGGAGATCGGCAAGGCCTTCGCCGTTAAGCCGCGCTTGCTGATCCTGGACGAGCCCACGGCTTCCCTCGACCAGGAGGCCAGCGAACTGTTGTTCGATCTCGTGCGCCAGGCAGCGGCGGAGGGAACAGCCGTCGTCTACATCACCCACCGCCTTGCCGAACTCAGGCAGATTGCACAGCGGGTAACCGTGCTGCGCGACGGAAAAATTCGCGGCAGTGCGCTGGTCGGCGAGATCAGCGACGCCGAGCTTGTCGGCATGATCGTCGGGCGTACGCTTGCGGCGGCTTTCCCGCCGAAAGCGTCGGGCAAGAGCGGGGAGATTGCGCTTTCGGTCACCGGTCTCAGCTGTGAAGGCGTCGATGGTGTCTCGTTCCAGGTGCCACGGGGGCAGATCATCGGGGTGGCAGGCGTTGCCGGCAACGGCCAGGCCGTTCTGATGCGAGCCCTGGCGGGACTGGATATCTCGCGCGGATCGATCAACCTGCGCGGACGCAACCTCGGCCATACGGAGCTTCTCGACGAGGCTGCCTTCATGCCATCGGACCGGCTCCGGGAAGGCGTGGCGAAAGGCCTTACCGTGCGGGAGAACGCCACCTTCTCGACGCTCGAGAAATTTGCGACCGGCGGGATCATGAGCCGGAAGCGCGAGCAGGAGAAAGTCAGCGCGATCTTCGCCGAACTCGCCGTCAAGGCGCCCAGCATGGAGGCTCCGATCCTGTCGCTGTCGGGCGGCAATCAGCAGAAGATCGTCATGTCGCGGGCGATGCTGTCGGATCCGGGCCTGGTTATCGCGGACGAGCCGACACAGGGGGTCGATGTCGGGGCCCGCTTCGAGATCTACCGCATCCTGCGGGACCTGTGCGAGGCGGGCACGCCGGTCGTCGTCAATTCCTCCGATGCCGTCGAGCTCGAAGGGCTCTGCGACAAGGTCATTGTCATGTCGCGCGGCCACGTGGTCGCGACGCTCGAAGGCGAGGACGTCACCGAGGAGAAGATCGTCGCCGCCGCGGTCAACGCCGAAACGCACGATGTCCAGCCCGGCGCTGCCAAGGCTTCCGGCCATACCAAAGGGTTCAGGCATTTCCTGCAATCAGACAACGTGCCGGTCATTCCACTGGCGCTGGTGGCGATCGTCCTCGGGCTTTACGTCAACGGACAGAACGACAACTTCCTGTCGGTCTACAACATCTACAACATATTCCTGCTGGCGGCGGCGCTCGGGTTCATCGCGCTCGGGCAGACGATCGCGCTGCTGATGGGCGGTATCGATCTCTCGGTCGGGCCGCTGGCCGGCTTCCTGGTGGTTGTCGCATCATTCTTCCTGACAGACGACATGTCGGCTTCCATGATGGCTCTCGGGTTCCTCCTGATGCTGGCCGGGGCGGTCGCGGTGGGCGGTGTCAACGGGCTGCTAATACGCTTTGCGAATTTCACGCCGATCGCGGCGACGCTGGCCATGTATATCGCCATCCAGGGGTTCAGCTTTCTGCTGCGCGAAAATCCGGACGGATACATCAGCTATGCGATTACCGACTGGATCAACTGGCAATGGGGGCCGTTCCCCGTCGCATTCCTCGTGCTCCTGGCTGTGACGCTCGCGGGCGAGTATGTTCTGCGCAGATCGAGATCGGGGTGGCGGTTGCGCGCCGTCGGATCGAACGAGGAATCGGCCCGCCGCGTGGGCATTCGCGTCGATCTGACATTCATCTCAGGGTACGTGGCGTGCTCGGTGTTGACCTGCCTCGGTGCAGTCATGCTGATGGCCCAGATCGGCGTCGGCGATCCCCGCCAGGGCATCAATTACACGCTATCCAGCATCACCGCCGTGGTCCTCGGCGGAACCAGCCTGGCAGGCGGGCGCGGGACTTTCATCGGCACCGTTCTCGGCGCCATTCTGCTGACCGAAGTGCTGAGCGCCGTCACCTTCCTGAGCCTGTCGCAGACCTATCAGTATTTCTTTCAGGGCATCCTGATCGTCATTGCAGCACTGATTTACGCTGCGGTTCGCGGCCGCCGTGCCGCCCGCCATTGAGAGACACAAAACGCAATCTCCGCTTCCACGCGCTCGGCGTCCTGCTGATTGCGGTGTGGGTGTGGCGACGACTTTCCAAACAGGAGGAGAGAACATGACAAACAAGGTCCATGGCATGCACCATATCGGTCTGACGGTGCCTGATATCGAAGAGGGGATTGCCTTTTTCAAAGCCGTTTTCGGTGCGGTCGAGGTTTTCCGGACTGGCCCTTTCAACGTTGATCAGGACTTCATGTCGAAGAAGATCGGTGCTGCTCCGCACTCCACGATACGCGACCTCGTGTTTCTCCGCTGCGGCGAGGGCACGAGTGTTGAGCTGTTCGAATATAGCGGTGAAGAGATGTCCCCGCCGAAGCGGCCGTCTGAGGTCGGAGGCGCACATATCTGCTTCGAAGTCGAGGATGTCCATGCATCGGTCGAACGGCTGCGCGCCCAGGGCGTCGATCTCCTCGACGGTCCGAACCTGATCACCGCGGGGCCGCTGGCCGGTTTCGACTGGATCTACCTGCGTGCCCCATGGGGACTCCTGCTCGAGGTCGCGAGCTTTGACAAGCTGGGCTACGAGGACGGCTCGCCGACGAAACTCTGGCGGGCGAAGACGGCTTGAGCGAAAGGCGCCGGTCCGACACGGACTGCGCGACCACGGAAGGCGACTTCAGCCTGTCTTCCATTTCTTCCGATGGTCGTCCCGCGTCGTGATCCGATCGGTGGATCGGACATGTAGTGGCAAGGCTGCGACAGCCCGAATGCGGCAGATAAACGGTGTCGTCGACGCCGCCCGTCTGGTGCATTCCGGCTGCCAAAAATTTCGTAATAGCGCAATGACTTCAATATTTTAAGTTGTCCGATCTGGATAATTCTGTTGTTTTCGAGTCGCTGACATTCTCTACACTGATCGTCGTCAACAGCCCTGGAGGGGGCTATCGAGGAGGATCTGAATTTGCGTGACATCGGAAATCTCGAAATCAACCGCCGCAAACTGCTGCAGCTCGCGGGTGCGGCCGCTGCCGTTTCTCTTGCAAGCCCGCTGGTGCTTCGCAAGACCGCTCGCGCGTCCGATCAGCAGATCACGGTTCTCAACACGTTCCCGACACTGGCCAACGAATACTGGCAGGGATGGGATGCCGGGGCCAAGCGTGCGGCCGAACAGCTCGGCATCAAATACATGTCGCAGACCTTCGACGATTCCGTCGACAAGCAGATCGCCCAGATTGAGCAGGCGCCGTCTCTCGGTGTGAATGCCGTCGTCACCTTTGCTCAAAATGCCGAGGTGATAAAGGCGCTTTGCGCCACTGCATCCCAGGTCGGCGTGAAAATCGCCAATGCGCATTCCACGGCAGCATGGCTTGCGCCAAGCGATCCGACGTTCAAGGACGCCTACATGCTCTACAGCCAGCCGGACAACATCCGCGGCATTGCGGCGATGGCGCAGGCGCTGTTCGACAAGATCGGCAACAAGGGCAAGGTGCTCTATGCTGCCGGCATGCCCGGTAATTTTTCGGCCGATACGCGTGCGGCGGGCGTCAAGCTCGCCCTGAAAAACAACCCTAATATCGATCTCGTTGCCGAACAGCCTGCCGGCGAAAATCGCGTGGCCGCACGCCCGGTGGTCGAAAATCTTCTGACGGCGCATCCGGATGTGGCGGCGATCATTTCCTACAATGACGATACGGCGATCGCGGTCCTGGATGTTTTGCGAGAGCGCGGATTGAGCGGTCAGATCCTGACCGCGGGCAACGATGCCACTCGGGAGATGCTGACGCGGATGAAAGACGATCCGAGCGCGCTCGGCACGGTCTCGATCAACGCGCCATTCATGACGGGATATTCTGTTGTCACCCTGTTCGATGCGCTCAATGGCGTCACATACGATCCGCTGGAACGGATGCGCTACTTCGATTCCCTCTTCCTCGATTCCCCGGATGCTGCCGCGAAGTATCTTTCACTGATGGACAGCAGTGGCGGTTTTGCGTTCGATTTCAAATCGATGTCGCGCCATCTGAACGGCGACAACTGGAAGATCCAGTGGGGCATGGAAGTGATCGATCCGTCGCAGTTCTGGAGCGGCATCGATTCGATGCAATCCTTGAAGCCAGCGAACTGGGCGCTACCGGAAGACGTCGCCACCTCGCTGAAGGCGGGCAATATCGAGAAGCTGAACAAGATGTTCAAGGACCATGCTGCAGCAGGTCCGCTCTCGGAAGTCGCTCAGAACACAAAAGCCGGCAAGACAGTTCTCGGCTTCTAACAACCGCCGACAACACGATAGCGCATTCCGGCCGACGAGGCCGGAATGCGGCTACGTATCATCGCGGTCAAGCGGACGGCAAAGCATTTATGACTGTACATCTCGAACTTCGGTCGATCACCAAGCGCTATCCCGGCGTCAATGCCCTGCAGGGCGTCAGCTTCATGGTCGAGCACGGTCGCACCCTCGGTCTCGTCGGCGAGAATGGTGCAGGCAAGAGCACATTGCTCGACATCATCAGCGGTGTTCAAAGCCCAGATGACGGGGATCTCCTCCTGCATGACATGCCGTGGGCGTTCCATGGTCCGGCGGCTGCTACGAGAGCCGGCATATTCCGTGTGCACCAGGAACAGGCGCTGATCCTCGTCTATCCGATCTATCAGAACCTCTTTCTGGGGCTGGAAAAACATTTCACCCGCAATGGCGTCATCGGCTTTTCCCGGATGCGGGCCCATGCGGGGCGGATTTTCGATGAGCTGGGCATTTCACTCGATCCGCGCCTCATCACCGGCACGCTGAATTTTGGCACGCGGCAGCTGGTGGAAATCGCCCGCGTCGTCGCGCAGTCCGAGATCCTCAAGATCGAGCGCCCGCTCATCCTTCTCGACGAACCGACAGCCTCCTTGTCCGGCCCGGAGCTGCAGCTTTTCTACCGTATCGTTTCGCTTCTCAAGACACGGTTCAACGCCTCGATCATCTTCATCTCTCACAGGCTCGATGAGGTGCTCCACCTCTGCGATCAGATCCTCGTGCTCAAGGATGGCCAGGTCATCGATGCCGATGTCACCGAGCCGACCGAGACTCGGCTGCACAGCTTGATGGTCGGCCGCGAACGACCTACCGATTTCTATGCCACCAACAGGCAGCGGACCGCCTTCGGGCCGCCGGTGCTCGAGGTAACGGGGCTTGGCTCAGGCGCATTTTCGGATGTTGCGCTCTCCGTGCGCGAAGGCGAGATCGTCGGTATCGGCGGCTTGGTGCAATCCGGCAAGACAGAGCTGGGCCGGGCGATACTCGGGGTCGAAGCCGGACGAGGCGACATCAGGATCCTCGGCAAGGATGTCTCGGCACTCCCGGCGTCGGGCCGGATCGACCTGGGCATCGGCTATGTCCCGCTTCACAGGCATCGCGACGGCGTGATGCTCGGCCGCTCCATTCGCGACAATATCGTCTTGCCGTCGCTGCGGCGATTTACCAGGTCCGGCTTCTTTTCCGTCTCTCAAGCCAGAGCCTTCGCGGATGAGCGCATGGCCGAACTCAAGGTCAAGGCCCCGGATAGCGATACGCTCGTCGGCTCGCTCAGCGGTGGGAACCAGCAGAAAGTGGTGCTTGCAAAATGGCTTGCGCGAAATCCGGCGCTGATGGTCATCGACAACCCCACCCGCGGCGTCGATGCCGGTGCGAAGGAGGAGATCTACCGGCTGCTGCGCGACATCACGCACACCGGATGCGCGGTGCTTCTGATCTCGGATGATCTCGTCGAGCTGATCGAGCTGTCCAACACGATCTACTTCATGGCGAATGGCAAGCTATCGGAACCAGTCGCTGCCGATCCTCACAGCAAGCCAAAGGAACAAGACGTCATCTCGATGATGTTCTGACGGGATGCAACTAAGGAAATACGATGTCTAAATTCGGTGCCGTCGGCAAATTGACGCCATTCCTGGCCGCGTTTGCGCTCATCATCTTCTTTTCGTTCATGCACGACGCGTTTCTGACGTGGCCGAACATCTGGAATATCGTCCGGCAGTCATCGGTCCTTCTGGTTGCCGCGATGGGCATCACGTTCGTCATCCTGATCGGGTCGATCGACCTTTCCGTGGGCTCCATCATGACGCTGTCGGCGATCTGTGCCGTCACACTGGTCCCGACGATGGGCGAGGCAGGCATTGTCGTCGGGCTTCTCGTCGGTGCCCTTTGCGGCGCAATCAATGGTGCCCTGAACGCCGTTCTCAAACTTCCCAGCTTTCTCGTCACCCTCGGCACGCTGTTCATATTCCAGAGCCTCGGGCTCATCATATCGGGCGGCCGCCCGTTGCCCTGGAATACACCGGTCTCCAGCATGCTGGCCGGCGGCGTGGCTTTCGGCTCGTTTCCGAAGATCGGTCTTTGGGCAGTGGGCGTGCTGGTGATCTGTACGCTGGTCGCCCGCTTTACCCGCTTCGGCCAATACATGTATGCCATCGGCGACAACGAGCGCACGACCAGGATGTCTGGGATTAACACGACCAGGATGAAGATCCTTGTCTTTGTCGTGGCGGGCCTTATTTCCGGGCTGGCCGGCATCCTCCTCGGTATCAGGACCTTCTCGGCTTCGCCCGGCATGGGCGATCCGTTCCTGCTCGATACGATCGCGGCGGTCGTCCTCGGCGGGACCCTTCTGACTGGCGGCGTCGGCGGCCCGTTGCAGACTGTTCTCGGCGTCCTGACGATCGTAATCCTTGCAAACGGCATGACCCTGCTGCAGGTCGACCCCTTCTATCAGGTCGGTATCCGCGGTGCTGTCGTCATCCTTGCGGTGCTTGTCACGACGCGACGCGGGCGGCTCGACGAAATTGTCAAATAGCGCAACTTAAAACTCTTGCACTGGTAACGCCTTCCAATTCCTTGTTGATTCATTTGATCTCGTGAACGTAACGGTGGTTCGCTGTCGTTGATCGATGGGTTGACGCCAAGACGGGCGTGGCTGACTGATCATATGCGATCTCGTCGATCATGAGGATCGGCGCGGGGAGGCTGAGTTCCAACCACTTCGCATCGTCGTCCCCCGCAAGATCGGCCGAAATCTGTTCCCGAACAGCGGAGATCCTGATGCCGTAGCGGTCCAGAAGGTGAAGATAGAAGAGCGGTGGTATCTCGTCCTTGTCATGAGTGAAGTCCGGCAGCCTTGCTTCGGCTAGCACCAACGTTTCGTGCATGACCGGTTTGCCATCGACGTTTCGGACACGATGAAACCGGATCACGTTATCATCGGGACGAATCTGCAGCTTCGCTGCGTCCTGTGCGCCAGCGGCCCCGCGCTCTAGCGACGTCACCTTCGTCACGGAGTGCTGAAGCGATCCGTCCAGCCCATGCAGGCGAAAATACTGAAAGAAGAACCGCAGGCTGTGGGCCGGCGTTCGGCCTGTGACCACGGTTCCAGTTTTACGTCGCCGGCTGAGCAAACCTTCGTTTGTCAGATCAGTCAGGGCGCGGCGGATGGTGCCGACAGCCACACCATACTGTTGCGACAAGGCGATCTCACTCGGCAGGACCATGCCCGCTTCCCACTGACCCAGCATGATCGCTTCGGTGAACTGCCGCTTCACGACCTCGTACAGCGGGACGGAGAGCTCGGACATCTTCGAGCCTGTTATAAAATTGGGCGCGTCGGCCAATGAGTTGCCTCTTCTTTGGAGTTGACACATCTCGGAGAGCTGCGCAGTATTACTATATAGTTTATATTAATGCGCAAGCCGAGGAGCTGCGCCGGAGGATGTTGATGTCCGATCAGCAGGCTGTTCCACGGCATTCCGCGTTCAGAGCTGGCATGACAGCGATCGAGCGGGATGTCGAGGTCGCCGTGGCTGATCTCGCGCGCATGATCGAAATCGATACCTCCTTTCCTCCGGGCGGGGGTTACGACGCCTTCGCGGACCTGATGGAGGATTTGCTCACGCCGATGAGCTTCGATCTTGCCCGTGTGACCGTGCCGGAGGAGCTCTGGAAGGTCGAGGGCGGTCCGGCTTCCGGTGCGCGCACCAATCTTGTCGCCTCTCGTGAAACCGGCAAGCCGGTTCTCGGCCTCTACTATCATGTCGATACCGTGCCGGTGGCACCTGGCTGGCAGCGCGATCCGCTGAAACTCACCGTTGAGGGCGATGAGCTCTACGGCCTCGGTGCCGCCGATATGAAGGGCACGATTGCTGCGACGCTTCTGGCGCTCCGGTCCGCGCAGAAGGCCGGGATCGAACTCGCTTACGACCCGATGCTGCTCCTATGCACCGATGAAGAGGGCGGACTTTATCCTGGCATCCGGTATCTTGCCGAACAGGGCATGCTGAAGGGCCACATCCTCAATTTCAACGGCTCGGCCGCGCCGCGTGTCTGGGCCGGCTGTTTCGGCATCTTCAACCTGCAGCTGACGATCCGTGGCCATGCCGTGCACGCAGGAGAAGGCAATCGCACCGGCGCCGGCATCAACGCGATCGAAGGCGCGCTGCCGGTCATGAACGCGCTGATGGGGCTGAAACCGATTGTTGCTGCCCGCGCCTCGGCGCTTGCTCCGCCCCCGCATGCGACCGGGCCGCTGCGCCCGCAGTTGACGATCGCTGCTGTCGAGGGCGGTACGGCCGGCGGCCAGGTTCCGGCCGAGGTCAAGATTCTCGTGAGCCGCCGTTATGCGCCGGAAGAAAGCTACGACGAGGCTCGCGCCGAGATCGAGGCCGTCATCAACAAGGCCGTCGCCCAAATGCCAGGCCTTGGGCTCGGCATTGATCTCGTCGGCCATCTGATCCCGACCTCCGACCCGAATGGCCCGCACTGGCCGCGCTGGCAGAAGGCACTGTCGGAGGGCTTCGGCTACAAGCCGGAGGACTTTCGCAAATGGGGCGCTTCGAGCTGTTCCGACTTCGGTTATGTCCAAAGGGCAGGCTTTACGCGTGAGGTTCTGCTCGGTGGCCTCGGCCGTCCGGAAAGCTGCATCCACAGTCCGGAAGAACACACGACGAAACAGGACATCGTCGCGCTCGCCAAGAGCATCCTCTCTTATCTGGCAGCGGATTTCGCCGCCGACCTCGTTCCAGAAACGCGTCCATAACCTGAAGGGGAACACGCATGCTTGAAATGAAAAGACGTCTTTTTCTCGCTGGCACGGCTGCGATCCTCGCGGCTCCCGCCATCGGTCCCGTTTTCGCCGCTGCGCCCCCGGCCAGAGGCGGCACACTGCGTGTGTCGATCGATCAAGCGGCTAGCGTCATCCATCCGCTGCTGACCCGCGTCAACCCGGAGTATCTCATCAGCGAATTGCTTTATAGCAATCTGACCCGCCTCAAGGTCGATATGTCGGTCGAGCCGGATCTGGCCGAAAGCTGGAGCGCCAATGCCGATCTGACCGAATGGACCTTCAAGCTCCGTTCCGGCGTTAAATTCCACGACGGTTCAACCTTCTCGGCCGATGACGTCGTCGCGACCGTCAAGGCCATTCTTGATCCGGCGAACGCTTCGCCCGGCCGCAACAATATCGGCCCGATCGCTTCGGTTTCGGCGGTCGATCCGCAGACCGTCAGCTTCAAGCTGTCCGGTCCCTATGCCGACCTTCCGGTCGCGCTCGCCTATACCAATGCCCGCATCATCCCGGCTTCGATCGCCACCGGCGATTTCAAGAGCCTTGCAACAAAGGCTGTCGGTACCGGTCCGTTCACGCTGAAATCCTACGAGCCGGATCGCTTGATCGTCGTCGAGCGCAACCCTGCCTATTACGACCCGGCACGCCCTTATCTCGACCGGATCGAAATCCGCGTCTTTCCCGATCTTTCGGCTGAAGGCTCTTCATTGATCTCCGGCGATACCGATATCATGTCGACGGTCCAGCCGACCGAGTTCCTGCGTCTCAAGGACAGCGACGGCGTAGACGTGCTGCGCGTCCCATCCGGCCAGTTCTGCAACATCAACTTCGGCTGTGATACCGCCCCGTTCAACGACGCACGGGTTCGCCGTGCCATTGCGCTGACGGTTGATCGCCAGGCCATGGTCGATTTCGTGACGGAAGGTTTCGGCACGCCGGGCAACGATACCCCGCTCAACCCCTCCTATCAGTATTTCAAGGCAGTCACGACGCGTGAGCAGAACATCGCGGAAGCCAAGAAGCTGCTGGCTGCGGCCGGTCATCCGAACGGTCTCGAAGCAACGCTGATCGCGTCCGACCGCCCATCGGTGCGCGGCCAGTTGGCCATTGCCATCCGCGAAATGGCCAAGGAAGCCGGCATCACGATCAATGTGCAGACGATGCCGCATGCGACCTATCTCGATCAGATCTGGAAGAAGGGTTCGTTCTATGTCGGCTTCTACAACATGCAGCCGACCCCGGACGGCATCTTCAAGCTGCTCTACACGTCCGATGCCTCGTGGAACGAGACGCGCTGGAACAACAAGGCTTTCGATGCTCTCATCGCCGAGGCGCGCGGCACGACTGATAAGGACAAGCGAACCGAGCTCTACACCAAGGCTCAGGCCCTGATGAACGAGGAAGTGCCATCCATCATCCCGGTCTTCTTCGACGTACTCGCTGCCAAGCGTAGCTGGGTCCAGGGTTTTGAAGCCCATCCGCGTGCTTCGGTCTTCCGTCTTGATTACGTCTCGCTGACCGACAAGGCCCCCAAGCGCGGCTGACACCTGACTGCTGGGTGCTGTGTCTACCGTGCCCGGCTTTCTCCCAAGTCGAGGAAGACCCCTTGTCCCCGAATTACCTGCTCAAGCGATTGCTGATGATCGTCTACACGCTGTTTGTCGTGTCGCTGATCGTCTTTGCGATCACCCAAGTCCTGCCAGCCGACGCCGCCGTTATGATGCTCGGCGAACATGCCACGCCAGAAGCACTTGATGCGTTGCGCCAGACGATGGGTCTCAACGCGCCTGTCTGGGTGCAATATGGCCATTGGCTCGGGGCTCTCCTGCAGGGTGATTTCGGAACCTCGCTGCGGACCGGCCAGCCGATCGGACCTGCCATGTTCACGGCGCTAGGGCGTTCCCTCCTACTCGCGATCCTTTCAATCGGCCTGATGCTGGTGCTGGCAATCCCGCTCGGCATCATCGCCGCAATCCGCCGCGGCAAGATCGCTGATATTGTCGTCAGCCTTGTCTCCTATCTCGGTGTCGCCCTGCCGGAATTCGTTACAGCGACGGTCGCTGTCTTGCTTATCGCAGACTGGCTGAAATGGCTGCCTCCAACGGGCTACGTGCCACTGACTGAAGACTTTTTCGCCGGTATCGCCCATCTCATCCTGCCGGTCTGCGTCATCTCCGTCATTTTGATCGCCCACGTTTCGCGCATGGTGCGCTCGGAACTGGTCGATGTCCTGCACACCGACTACATCCGCGCCGCCCGGCTAAAGGGCATGTCTCGCGGCACGGTCTTGCGCCGGCACGCGCTGCGTAACGCGCTCCTGCCAACGATCACCATTGTCGCTTTGGATGTCGGTTATCTGCTCGGTGGCGTCATCGTCGTCGAGGAAATCTTCGCCATTCCGGGAATCGGCCGAGAGCTGATCGTCGCGATCCAGGCCCGCGATTTGCCGGTCATCCAGGCCGGCGTGCTGATCATGGCGGCCACCTATTCCATCGTCAATTTCATCGCTGACATGCTCTACGCGGTGCTCGACAAGAGAATCCAGTATGATTGAGTTCTTGAAACGTCTCCTGCGCACACCGCAGGGCGCCATCGGCCTTTTCGTGGTCCTGCTGGTCGTGCTGATCGTCATCTTCGGACCGATGCTCGCCCCAAACGATCCGGAAAAGATGTCCCCGCTCGCCCGCTACAAGCCGTCGAGCCTCACCTATCTGCTTGGCACCGACCAGTATGGTCGTGACATTTTCAGCCGCCTGCTGATCGGTGCCCGCGCCACCGTCGTCATGGCTGTAGCGGCGACTATCATCGGGACACTGGTCGGCGCGCTGATCGGTACGACCTCCGCCTTCCTTGGTGGCCGCGCCGACGAATTCATCATGCGCACGATCGATGCCGTCATGTCCATCCCGAGCTTGCTGTTCGCGCTGCTCGTCGTCAACCTGCTCGGTTCCAGCACCGTCAACGCCCTTGTCGCCGTGGCGATTGCCTTTGCACCGGGCATGGCCCGTATCACGCGAAGCGTGGCGCTTTCAGTGCGCAAGCAGGACTACATCAATGCCGCCATCGCGCGTGGCGAAAGCTCGGCCTTCATCATTCGCCGCGAAATGCTGCCGAATGTTGTGGCGCCAATCATCGTCGAGATGACGATCCGTATTTCCTTCGCAATCATGCTGTTCGCGACGCTCTCATTCCTGGGTCTCGGCGCTCAACCGCCGGCGGCCGAATGGGGTCTCATGGTCTCTGAAGCCCGCCGCTTCATGCACCTCTCCGCCGGCATCCTGATCTGGCCGAGTGTTGCGATCGCGATTGCCTCGATTGGTTTCAGCCTGCTCGGCGACGGGCTGCGTGATGCGCTCAACCCACGCACATGAGGCAGGCACGATGATAAACACCCCTGAAATGCCAGTCCTCGACATCAGGAACTACAGCCTCGAATACGAGACGGCGAACGGCACGTTTCATGCGCTAAAAGGGATCAACCTGTCGATCTCGCGCGGCGAATTTTTGGGCCTCGTCGGCGAATCCGGCTCGGGCAAGACCTCGCTTGCCTGGTCGATCATGCGGTATCTGTCGAAGAACGCCCACGAGACGAGTGGCGAGATTCTGCTCGGCGCCAAGAACCTTCTGACCATGTCGGATGCCGAGGTAGAGGCGATGCGCGGCCAGCGGATCAGCATGGTGTTCCAGGATCCGAGCACCTCGCTCAACCCGACGTTGTCGCTTGGGCGCCAGCTATCTGAAGTGCTGGTGCGTCATCGCGGCTTGACGCGCAAGCAGGCCTGGGCCGAAGGTGAGGCGATGCTTGCCCATGTCGGCCTCAAGACCCCGGCGGACATGATGCGGCGCATGCCCCATGAGGCATCCGGCGGTGAAAAGCAGCGCGTCGTCATCGCATCGGCTTTCGCCTGCAATCCCGAATGCATCATCTTCGACGAGCCGACGACGGCGCTGGACGTGATCACCTCGCGCCAGATTCTCGACCTTTTCGTCGAGTTACAAGCCGAAACGGGCGTTGCCTCGCTCTATATCTCGCACGATCTGGCGCTTGTTTCGCGCACAGCAAGCCGTGTGGCCGTCATCCGTCGTGGCGAGATCGTTGAGCAAGGGCCGGTACGCGAAATCTTCGCCAATCCGCGCGAAGCCTATACGCGCGAGCTTTGCGCGGCGGTTCCGAACCCGTCCCGCCGATTGGTTGCCGATGGCGTTGAAAAGACTTCAGGCGAGCCGCTGGTCAGGGTCGAGAATGTCAGCGTCCATTATGGCCGCAAGCCGCTTATCGCTTCGCTAACCGGCAAGGCCTTCACGCCCGTGAAGGGCAACAATGCCGTGACGCTCAGCGTCAACGAGGGCGAAATCCTCGGGATTGTCGGCGAATCCGGCTCGGGAAAATCGACGCTGGCCAAGGCGATGACCGGTCTCAGCCCGTTCGAAGGAAAGATCTGGTTTGACGGTCGCCCGATCACCGGTCTTTCAGACATGGATACGGCCTATCGCAAGGATGTGCAGATCATCTTTCAGCATCCGGATGCCTCGCTCAATCCGCGTCACAAGATCGGCGAGATTCTCTCGCGGCCGCTAAAGCTTTATGGCGATGGCAGCAATATCGGCCAACAGGTCGGCGACATGCTGGAAAAGGTGCGCCTGCCGCGCACCCATGCGGACCGTTATCCGCATCAACTTTCCGGTGGCGAGAAGCAACGCGTGGCGATTGCCCGCGCCTTCGCCTCCAAGCCGCGTCTCGTCATCTGCGACGAGATCACCTCGGCGCTCGACGTGTCCGTTCAGGCCTCGATCGTCGAACTGCTGCTCGATCTGCAGAAGGCCGGCAATACGGCCTATCTGTTCATCACCCACGATCTCAACCTGATCCGTCAGATCGCCCACCGCATTGCCGTCATGTATCGCGGCGATCTGATCGAGATCGCGCCGGCCACCGAGATCGATGGTCCGGAACGCGCCGACTATACCCGCCGCCTTATTGCAGCTGTGCCCTTGCCGGCCGGCTCGCAAGCGTAATGTCTGAACAAGGAGTATGACAATGGACCCGAAGTCCCTGGTGGATCGGATCGACGAAAAGGCCTGCATCGATTTCCTGTCGAAGATGGTCCAGCACAAAAGCCACTCGGAAACCGAAGGTGAGAAGGATCTTGCCCGCTGGATGGCCAAGGAGCTCGAAAAGATCGGCGTCGAAGCCGAGCTTCAGGCCTTTGACGAAGGCCGCCGCTTCAACACGATCGGTCGCCTCAAGGGGGAGGGCGGCGGTAAAAGTCTGCTGTTCAACGGCCATCTTGACACCAATCCGGTCACCGAAGGCTGGACGGTTGATCCCTATGCCGGTCTCGTCGATGACAAGTTCATCTACGGCATTGGGGTTTCCAATATGAAGGCCGGCGATGCGGCCTATTTCTGCGCCGTCAAGACGCTGCTCGATGCTGGCGTCAAACTAAAGGGTGATGTGATCCTGACCTTCGTCGTGGGCGAGTTGCAGGGCGGCGTCGGCACGCTGGCTGCCATCCGCAGCGGTGTGAAGGCCGATTATTTCATCAACAGCGAGCCGAGCGATCTCGTTGCCGTCACCATGCATGCGGCGGCGCTGAGCTATGTCATCGAGCTGACCGGAGATACCCGCCATCTGTCGAAGCGTGAGGAATCCGTCGATGCCATCGCGGCTGCCTGCGATATCATTCCGCGCATCAATGCGATGACCTTTAGAGGCGCGAGTAGCGAAGTGCACCGCTCGATCAACCGTGGCCATGTCGGCGTCGTGCGCGGCGCGCTTGGTCGTGATCTCGAAGAATGGCGCCCGCCGCAGGTGGCCGACTTCGTCCGCCTCAAGGGCTCCTGCCGTTATGCCCCGGGCCAGACGCAGGAAGGCGTGCTTGCCGATCTCGCTGCGGAATTGGTCGAGCTCGAAAAGCGCTTTCCCGGGCTGAAAGCCAAGCTGGTCCCTGAGATGATCGAAGGCCGTCCGTTGATGCCGCCTTTCGAAGTCTCGCCGGATAGCCGTATCGTCAAGTCGATCAATGCCGCCTATGAAGCCGTGCGCGGCGAAAAGCAGCCGACTGGTGCAATCACGCCGACCCGTTTCTACGGCACCGATGCCGGCCATCTCTATCATGAGCTTGGCATGGAAGGCATCGTCTGCGGTCCGGGCGGCCGGTACAACACCATGCCCGATGAACGCGTCGATATCGTCGATTTCCTCGACATGATCCGCGTCTATATGCTCACGATTCTCGACATCTGCGAAGTGGCCTGATCATGTTTGCGGGGGCGGAATACCAGCGTCGAACGGCGCTAGCGCGGGCGGCGATGGATGCCGCCTCCGTCGATCTCCTGCTGATCGACAGCGGCGAATTGCTCGCCTGGGCGACCGGTTATACAGTATCGGAAACCATGTATCGCGCCGCCTTCCTGCCACGCGAAGGCGAAGCCTGGTTCACGCTGCGGGCCCTCGATGAGGCGCCCTGCCGCGAAAAGAGCTGGATTTCCGACGTCGTCGGTTTCAAGGATACGGAAGATGCCGTGGCGGCTGTTGCAGCAAGCATCGTCGCGCACGGTTTCGCGAGGGCGCGGATTGGTCTCGATACTCGCTCCTACAGCATGAATGCCGACACGTTCATGCGCCTAACGGCGATGTTGCCGGAGGCGCATGTCGTGCCGATGCCCGGTCTCAGCGACAGTCTTCGCTGGGTGAAGTCGGAAGCCGAGATCGCTGTGCTGCGACAGGCTTCCAAGATTGCCGACAAGGCGATGCTGGCGATCGCGCAGCAGACCAAGCCGGGCATGACGACGCGTGATGCAGCGGCAATCGCGTCGGGCATCTTCCTACGCGAAGGAGCCGATACCGGCGAGGTCGGTCCAGTCGTCAAGGCGTCCGGCAGCCACGAATTCCTGCACGGCGTCTTCAAGACGGAGGCGATCGGCGAGGGCGATATCGTGCATGTCGAGCTCATCCCGCGCGTCGGCAATTATGGCGCACGGATGATGCGGCCGGTCATGGTCGGGACGCCGTCGGCGGAGCTTTCCGTAACGGCCGCGGCGCTGGTCGCGCTGCAGGACCGGCAGATCGCCGCGATGAAACCCGGCGCTCTGGCGCGCGACGTGGACGCGATCATGCGCCAGGGCGCGCTCGATGCGGGCCTGAGGCCTGATTATGAGAATGTCACTGCCTATACGCTCGGCCTCTACACCCGCACGCCGCGCACCAGCGATTTTTCGCGCGTGTTTCTGCCGACTTCAGACTGGGCGCTGCAGGAGGGCATAGTGTTCCACGTTTATACGACGGCAGAGGGATTAGGCTTCAGCGAGACCGTTGTCGTCGAAAGAGACGGGGGAAAGCGGTTGACGAAGGCAGCTCGCAGTATCCTCGGGGCCATATCGGATTCCTGATAGCAAGGCAGCCAATGCGCGGCTACCAAATCCCTCGGCACTCATCAGCCACTGCCTCTTCGGCCTTAGAAACGGGTCTGTCCAAAAAACGTCGCGGGTCAGCGTTCCTCGTTCAGCCCGTCTCGGTCGGCAACGCGGTAGCTGTTGGAGTGGATCTGCACCGGTGCCTTGCTGGTTAGCTTTTGCAGATCGATGCTATAATAGCTGCGCTCATCGGCGCGCCCCAGTAGCCTTGAACAAAAATCGGTGAAGACACTAACCTTCGCAGCGCGATGACGTCGTGACGGGTAGATGGCATAAAGAGGAAAGGTCTCGTCGGGCCAGTCAGGAAAGATCTCGACGAGCTTTCCAGTATCTATGATGTGCTGCGACCCGAGTTCCATTATCTGCGCGATACCGGCTCCCTCGCAACATGCGCCGATCATAGTTTCGACGTCCGAGACCATCAATCGCGCTGACTGACGGATTGGCAAGATCTCGCTTCCTCGACGAAACTCCCATTCGAAGGCGCGCCCGGTCGCTGGGTCCTGATAATCGATGCAGGTGTGATTGATGAGGTCGCGTGGGTGCTCGGGCTTGCCATGTCTTTCCAGGTAGCCCGGTGACGCGACGGTCAAGATCCGGGTCTCCAACATCTTTCGATTGGTGAAACCCGCCACGGGAGGTTCCCCGAACCGCAGCGCCATGTCGAAAGCGTCCGCAACCAGATCGCCGATATGATCGCGCATGATCAACTCAAGCCGCAGGTCTGGATGCTGTTCCAGGAAACCGGCAAGTTCGCGCGCAAGAACCAGACGGGAGAAAAAGGGATCGACGTTTACACGCAACCGTCCGCGAACTTTCTCTGTCGCACCTGCAGCATCCAAGGCGGCTTCCTCGATGCCGTCGAGATGAGGCCCCACACGCTCCCAGAATCGGCGCCCCTCATCTGTCAGCCTCAAGGTCCGCGTCGTCCTGTCGAGCAGGCGTATGCCGATCCGCGTTTCCAATCGCTGTATCGATCTCCCGACACCCGACTGAGTCATGCCCAATGCTTGGGCGGCGCGCGTCATCGTCCCGGCTTCCACCACCGCCATGAGGACGGTCAATCCCGAAAGCAGCCGACCATCATAGGTCATTGTTCCATGACTCCATGTCCGAAATCATATGACAGATATGCGCTGTAGTTCGAAGGTCAAGGACCCTATTTTGCGAGGGAAAGCAGAAGGAACACAGCATGACACAGCAATCGACAGTACTGGTGCTTGGCGCCTCGCGCGGCCTGGGCTTCGCGCTTGCCAAAGAATGGCTTGAACGTGGTTGGCGGGTGATCGCCACCGTGCGAGCGCCCTCCAGCGAACTCAAAGATCTTGGTGCTCGATTTCCAGGAAGCCTGGAGATTGAAACGGTCGACGTCGCGAATGCGGACAGCGTTAAAGCGTTGAGGGATCGTCTCGATGGGCGTCAGCTCGACGTCCTCTACATCAACGCCGGTATCGCTCGCTCCATCGAGAAAAGCCCTGCAGGTGCTGACGAGCGCGACTTCCTCGACATGATGCTTGTGAACGCGCTCTCGCCCGTTCGGGCAGCCGAGCTTCTGGGGGATTTGGTCCTCGCCGGAGGAACGATCGCCATCATGACGTCGGAGCTCGGCAGCATCCAAAACGCCAACGGATCCTGGCAACTCTATTCTTCCAGCAAGGCGGCCCTCAACATGTTGATGAAGGGCTATGCCGCGCAGCATAAGGAGGACCGCCACACGCTGCTTCTGGTTGCGCCGGGTTGGGTCCGAACCGAGATGGGCGGCTCCGATGCCTTACTATCGATTGAAGAGAGTATTCCACTCATCGTCGATATGGTCGAAGCAAACCGCGGCAAGCCCGGCCTACGCTACGTCGATCGCTTCAACAGGTCTCTTCCTTGGTAGCGCGGCTCGACTGAACGAGACGCGTGCGACGGACTTCACGCCAACGCCTTTCCGATCGAGGCACCGCCATCGACATGCAGCGTCTGCCCGGTGATGAAGGCGGCTTCGTCCGACAGCAAGAATTCAATCGCCGCAGCGATCTCTTCCGGCTTTCCGAAGCGGCGCATGGGGACGCCTGACAGATAGCGTGCCTCCCCCTCGCTGCCTGGTGCATTGTTCGCCCTGAACAGTTCCGTCTCCGTTGGGCCCGGGGACACGGCGTTCACCGTGATCCCTGTTGCGGCAAGCTCAAGGGCCCAGCTCCTTGTGAAGCTGACAAGTGCAGCTTTGGCGGCGGCATAGCTGGTGCGCTGCACGCTACCGAGCACGGTGAGGCTGGAGATGTTGACGATCCGTCCCCAGCCGCGCGAGCGCATGCCGGGAAGTGCCGTCTGGGTAGCTACCAGCGCCGGATGCAGATTGACGCGCATGACTTCCTCCAGCGTCTCGACGGCGATGTCGCCCAGCGGCTCCGCCCGGACGAGCCCAACATTATTGACGATGCCGTCGATCTCGCTCTCGCGAACGATCGCCGCAAGTTCGTCGCCGGAGCCTGGGTTGGACAGATCGAGCGAATGGAGACGGCCTGGAAAGCCATCGGTCGCGTTACGGGCGACGCCGACAACCTCGTGTCCCTGTTGGGCGAGACGGTTTGCTAGAGCAAGGCCAATACCTTTGCTGGCACCCGTGATCAGAAATGTTCTCTTCATGAAAAATCCTCGACCCCACCTCTGAAGAGGCGGGGCCCTCTGGCGTGGATTGGATCAGGCGGCAGTGCGGGTTGCTGCGCGACGTAGTGCCGGCAGCATGTCTTCCGGCTCGGGACGGCGGGTATAGTCCGGGTTCACCTCCGCATAGAGGATGACGCCATCCTGGCCGACGACGTAGCGGGCAGGCATCGGAAGCGTCCAGCTCGGATCGCCATTGAAGGCCGGAAGATCGTTCTTCAGCGACTTGTACAGGTCGACCAGATAATCCTGCATCTCGAAGCGCAGGCCGAACGAGGCTGCGACATCGTTATGCGGGTCCGACAGGATCGGGAAGGTCAGGTTGTTCTGCCGCACCGACTTGCGGCTGTTGACCGGGTTTTGTGGCGAGATGGCAACGAGCTTTGCGCCAAGTGCCTCGAACTGCGGCAGTGTCTCCTGCAGGGCCTGGAGCTCCATGTTGCAATAGGGGCACCAGACACCGCGATAGAAGCTGATGACCAGCGGACCATGTGCAAGAAGATCGGCGGACGAGACCGGGTTGCCATCGGGGTCGGAGAGCGTAAATACCGGCAGCTTGTCGCCGGCGTTCAGCGCCTTCTGTGCGGCGCCCGAGGCGATCAGCTGGGCGGTAGCGCGGTGCATCGTCTCGATCACCGAGTAGGGTACGTTGTACGGCGGCTTGCCGGCTTCGAAATCAGCCTTGAAAGCATCGAGCTTGGATTGAAGTGTCATGATGTTTGCCCTTGATTGAGGTGAGTTTGGGTTTGGCATGTCGGACTTCAGGATCCGCCCTGAAGTCCGGAGATGAAGGGGGGATTGCTCAGCCGTTGGCGGCCATGGAGCGGGCGACTTCGGCGGCACTGATGCCTTCGAGGGCGAGGCCATAGCCTGTGTCCTGATCGATGATCCGCCTCAGCTTCTGGGTCAGCGCGATGCGGGTGTAGCTGGAGGTCAGTGGCGGAAGTGCTGCAATGCCCTCGGCAATCTCATGGGCACGGGCAAGCAGCCTGTCGGCCGGGACGATCTCATTGACGACGCCCCAGTCCTTGGCCGTTGCCGCATCCAGCACCTGTCGGGTGAGGATGAAATAGCGGCCGCGGATGCTGCCGATTACTTCCGGCCAGAGCAGGTTGACGCCATCACCGGGCACGATGCCGAACTCGAAATGCGGCTTGTCCTGGAAGACTGTTTCCGGCGTCGCAAGGATGATGTCGGTCAGCAACGCATATTCGGAATGAAGCAGGACCGGACCGTTGAGCGCTGTGATCATTGGCACTTCGATGTCGAGGATGTTCATGAGTACCTTGCGGCCCTCGCGAAAGATCTTGTCGTAGCCGCGCGGCGAGAAGAAATCGAAGCCATCAGGGCTGATCGCATCCATAAAGGCGTCGCCCGAGCCGGTCAGGATCACGACGCGGTTGTCGCCGTCGGCGCCGATCTGATGGAAGAGGTCGACGAACTGCTCGTGCGTGTGGCCGTTGAAGACAAGCTTGCCGCCATCACTATGCAACGCGACTTCGAGGACGCCGCTCGGGGAGCGGGTCAGGAGGGCATTCGGGAAGCTGTTCTTGTAGGATTCAAATTTGGACACGATGGTTCTCCTATGTGTCTAAGTAGAATTGATGGTTGGAAGGATCAGGCGGCGGGTCGCTGGGTTTCGACCAGTGCTTCGACGCGAGCGATGGCCTGCTGGACGGCGGGGCGGGCAGCCACGGCTTCGTACCAGCGCGAAAGGTTGGGACGACCATCGAGAGTCAGGCCGGGGAACTGTATCCGCCACATCCAGCCGAAGTGGGCAATGTCGGCGATCGTGAACTCGTCACCGGCAACGAAGGACTGCGAGGCGAGCTTGGCATCGAGCAGGCCGAGGATCCGTTCGGCCTCGGTAGCAAAACGGGCCTCGGCGATCGGCTGTGGCTCGGGCGGCGAGCGCTTGAAGAAACCGGCATTGCCGAAAGCAGGGCTCAAGCCGGAGGCGTGGAAGAAAAGCTGTTCGAAGACGCGGGCGCGGCGGATAGCATCTTGAGGCAGCAGCTTGCCGGTCTTTTCGGCGAGATGGACCAGAATGGCGGCGCTCTCGGTCAGGACAAAGCCGTCATCAACCAAAACCGGCACCTTGCCGTTCGGGTTGAGAGCGAGGAAAGCTTCGGTCTTCTGCTCGCCCTTGCGCACGTTCACCGGCTTCAGCGCGTATGGCAGCCCCAGCTCTTCAAGCGCGATCAGGACCTTGACGCTGTTCGGGGTGGCAAAGGCGTGGACTTCGATCATCTTTCGTCTCCATCGGATCGTGTTCCGTTGGAGGGAGTTATGACCATTCCTATGATCTTGCGGCAGGCGGCTTGAAGCGATAACGCTTATTCCGAAGGAGAATAGGCAATGGATAGATTGCAGGCGATGACCGCGTTCGTACGGGTGGTGGAGACGGGGTCGTTCTCGCAGGCTGCCCGGCAGATCGGCGTCGGCCAGCCGGCGATCTCGAAAACGATCGCGCAACTGGAGGATCGTCTGCAGGTCCGGCTTCTGATCCGATCGACCCATGGGCTTTCCCCCACCGATGCCGGCCTACGCTTCTTCGAGCGGGCAAGGAATGCGATCCAGGAAGCGGACGAGGCGGAGCTGGATGCAAAGGGCGCCGGAGCCGGCTTGTCAGGTCGCCTCCGGATCTGCGCCGCAACCACCTTTGCACGGATCATGGTCCTGCCGCATCTGCAGCACTTCATGGACACCCATCCGGATCTCGACGTTGATGTCATTCTCGACGATCGCGTTATCGACCTCGTGTCGGAGGGCATAGACGTGGCTCTTCGGATGGGCGAGCTGGCAGATTCGTCGGCGGTGGCGCGCAAGCTGGCGACCGGACGCCGCTCAGTGATCGTAACACCAGCCTATCTCGAGCGTCACGGTATCCCGGTCGTTCCGGCTGATCTCTCGGCCCATCAGGCTATCGTTTACACCCAACTCGGCAACAGCTGGACTTTCAGCCGTGAGGGAACGCAGGCTTCGGTCAGTGTTTCCGGCAAGGCGCGGTTCAGCGCGGCGGAAGGCATCCGCGCCGCCGTTTTGTCGCACATGGGCCTCGCGGTCGCGTCCGACTGGATGTTCGCGCCGGAACTGGCTGATGGCACGGTGAAGCGCGTCCTGGAGGACTGGCAACTTCCGCCGATCGATCTTTGGGCCGTCTTCCCGACCGGCAAGCTGGCAAGTGCAAAGGCGCGTGCCTTTGCGGAATTCGCGGAATTAATTGTAGCTGCGCAAAGCATGTAGCGAACAGCTGAATTCCTTCTGGAAACGCCGGGCAGGAAGTTCGATCTGGCTCAAGCTTGGAGAGCAAGCTCCGACCGATCGACCCTAAGTGTCCCAGCACGCAACAGACAGTTACTCCGCCGCATCGCGTGCCGGGGCGGCGAAGCTGCTCAACACCAGCCAGCGCTCGATCGAGGCCTTCAATGCGGCGTCGCCGGAAACATAGATTTCGCCACCTTCGAGCGCAGGCTGGATCGGCGACCAGCCCATCCACACGCTGGTCAGCGTTTTCAGCGGGCTTTCGACGAACAAGTCGACAGCAAAGCCCGGATCGCTGATGCATAAGTCGGTGTCGCAGCCCGGCCGCACAATCAGCCAATAGTGACGTTCGGCTGCCGGCTGGTCGGGAAAGATGAACTGCACGACAGAGCGCCGGTCGGGAAACTGGCTGCGGTCGATCTTGCGCCGCACGTTCCACATCAAAAGCCGGCTGTCGAGATCACGCAGGCTGACCTCGCAATCGATATTCTCGTGCGCCCATTGGCCTAGGGCATGGACGATTGGTTCCAGTTTGCGCCCCATCGCCGTCGAATGATAGCCATCGGTATCGCGACGGATCAGGCCGCCCGCCTCCATCTCTTTCAGGCGACGCGACAAAAGGGTTGGCGACATGCCCGG
Organism: Martinezella tropici; assembly: GCF_003287875.1. GTDB lineage: Bacteria > Pseudomonadota > Alphaproteobacteria > Rhizobiales > Rhizobiaceae > Rhizobium > Rhizobium tropici_C. The sequence continues at coordinate 242,951 of NZ_QMKK01000042.1, read as the reverse complement.
CACGCCGCGGTGAATATCGTTAAAGCGCGTCGAGCCCGACCACATCTCGCCGAGGATCAGCAGGGTCCAGCGCGGTTGCAACAGCTCGCAGGCTTTCGCCACGGGACAAAACTGGTTGTAATCGCCCTCGACCATGGCCGCATCTCCGTTGTGCGCGAGATGCTAACACGGATCGCCCGGCATGACTGCTACACTTTCTACAGTGGCCGCCGCACGCCCATCGCTCCATGCTTGGCCCGCGACCACAACCAAAGGAGATCGCCATATGCCCCTCGTCACCATCGACGTCATCAAGGACGTCTTCAGCCCGGCGCAAAAGGCCGAACTGATCCGCGAAGTCACTGCCGCCATGATCCGCGTCGAAGGCGAAGCCATGCGGGGTGTCACCTGGGTCAAGATCAACGAGATCGCCTCAGGCGATTGGGCGATCGGCGGCCAGCCCCTGACAACGCAGGACGTCCAAAAGCTGGCGACAACGCCCATTCCCGCCTGAATGTGCGGCACTATCAGTTCATCTGCTGGGGAGGGCGTCGCCGACGAGACGATTGATCATCAGCGACAGCGGTGGCGCCTGCGGTCGGCCTGTTTGAAACGGCGGCAGTTAAGAACGGGCCGCCTGGCGTGAGGCGAGCCATGTTCCAAATCGCGGCGACGTCGATGATATATTTGCCGTACTCATGCGGCGGACGTCAGACTGGTCAAAATCGGGTCTTCACAGTAAAGAGCGACTTGATTGCGGCCGGTTGTTTTCGCGATGTAAAGCGCCCGATCTGAGCGGGCGATTGCGTCATGGATATTTCTGTCGCCCGACGTCATCACCGCGACGCCAATACTGACAGTAACGCGTGCATCGATTCCGAGCTCGTTCCAGTCCCGCCCTCCGAACCCATCGCAGACGTTCTGCGCTCGGATGGCTGCCTGTTTCAGATCGAGGCTCGGCAAAAACGCCACGAATTCTTCACCTCCAAATCGCGCGGAAATCGCGGTTGGGCCAACCGCCTCTGCAATTTTCTTGGCAAGCCCGCTAATCACCCGATCACCAACAGCATGCCCGAAACGGTCATTGATCTGCTTGAAGTGGTCGATATCGCAGCTCATGACCACGCCGGTTCGACCATCATCCGGAATGCGAGCCACCGCTTCTTCAAAGCCACGCCTGTTTAAGAGCCCGGTAAGCGGATCAAGTTCGGCGGCGTGGCGATAGCGGGTGAATAGATCCATCAAGATGGAACCCAGTGCTGCCAGCGCGAAACAAAGGCCCAATGCGCTGGCGCTGATCTGTTCGAAGTAGGCGTATTCGGATGTACTGTAGGCCGCAAGCGCGTCAGAGGTTTTGAATATGATGTCGAAGACAACAACACGCACGACAGTGTCAACGACGACCAACGCTGCAATGATCACAAGTGCCCTATCCACCACGTTACGCGGCTTGGTCAAGACGAACACAACCGGCACCAGCAGTGTGACGGAAAGCGCCAGGTCGACAAGGAGCAGTTCGGCATTGAGGCTTTCCATGCCGAACACGACATAAACGTTGATCAGCAGACATAGGGCCGTAAACGCCGCGCGGGGGCCGATCAGTCTTGGGTTCTGAAATCGGATGAGAAGGCCTTCACCATAACCGTTGAAGGATATGAAGAACATTAGGTCAGTCGTGATCGCTGCCCATTTTGGCGACATCGGCAGAAGTTCAATTGAGAATGCCGCAGCGCCGGCGCCGAAGCCAACGCCCCAAGCCACGGCCGAAGGCATTATCGGCTTTACGCGCGCCAGCGCGAAAAACACGAAGGAGAATGTGCCCATCATAACAGGCAATAGAAAAGCAAAATTGTCTGCCATTCGCCGTCGCCAGAACATCCCGTCTTATGTGTCGCGGCGCGATGATATCGATCTACCGTTAAGAAAGGCCAAGCGAAGGAATTGAGAAGTGTCGACGGGCTGCAGGAGAGGCAGAGTTAGATGTCCACTTTCGAGAGCAATCCTCTATGTCACGAAGCCGCAACGATGGAGGGCCGACATGCATATCGACGGCGCATGCCGATGCGGAAAGATCGGTTATGAGGCCAAGGTCGATCCGCAGGACGTCGCTATCTGTCACTGCACCGACTGCCAGAGATTGACCGACGTCATCAAGGCCGTCAGCATCTTCCTACGCTGAGCAGCCGCCCGAGCGGTGTCCGTGAAAATTGACCGGAGTATTGTTGGGCTTACCAGAATTCGAACCGGAATCGGTCCGGTAACGTACGAACCTGCCTTTGTTCGGAGCATCGCAGTGCCTCGGTCCATTGCCACTACACCCAACTGAGGAAGAGGCGGACAGCTTGGTAGCCATGGTCGGCAACGAAGGCAGCATCGAGAAGCTCGTCGAGGGTCTCCTGTATCTCGAGCACGATGCCATCGCCGCATGCGACTCCTGCATCGAACGGCTCGACGACAAGACGGTGAGCGCGAGGATCGCCGAGTTCAAGCAGGACGATCTGCAGCATGTTGTCGTGCTGAACGAGATGGCCTGCGAGCTCGACCTCGACGCTCCGGCCGAAGGCGACATGCCGCAGATGCTGACAACGGGCAAAATCGCGCTTGCGGATCTCATGGGCGGCGCGACCATCCTGAGGGCGATGAAGACGAACGAGGACGATACAGTGACGCCTTATGAGCGTCCTTTCCGTCATAAAGATGCGATCCCGCAGTCGAAGACGTTCTTCATGAAGGCACACCCGGACGAGGAGCGTCATCGGGCGTGGATGAGCACGACCGCCGACTCCCCGCTTTGAAACGGCGAGCCTGCGATCGCATATAAGGTCCACCACCGAAAGTACCGGCCGATGACCACGACATAATCGTCGTAGGTGGCGGCCGTTGGGAGGGCGCCCCGTCATGACGACGTCGAGCGCCCTCTGTGTGTTCCGACTCAGAATTCCAATGGCAGAAAAGTCGCTCGTTATCTTCCTGCACGGCATAGGCGTGTCCCGGGCGCAGTTGATGCCGCTGCCGTCATCATGGCGGTCACGGCTAGCCGCAGCACGCTTCGCGGCGGCGTCGTGCGGCGCGAAGGCTTCGATGGTGCTCGAGACCGGGTTGCGTTCGTCGGCGTCTCCCAGGGGCCATCGTTGCCAATGCGGGCACCAGAGGACGTCATCTCGAATTGGTTCAAGAGCGACATAGTCGTTCATAGAGGCTGCCGTCGACGAACTTGGGAAAGCTTCGTGCTTTCGCGCTCCCAGGCGACCTGAGGGAAAATTGCCTACAAATCGATAGTCGAGAGCGACCACTCCGAGTACCGGTGGGGACGGTCAAATGTTTGCCACGAGATCCAGAAAATTGCGACGGGTCATTGCCATGCGCCGGGGCGGCACACATAGTTTGTTATCCAGACCAGTCTGCAATGCCCTAGGAGTTAGCAATGGCCCGCCTTTTGAACACAGTCGCCGTCGTCACTGGCGGCGGCAGAGGAATAGGTCGAGAGATCGCTCTACAGCAGGCTAGGGAAGGGGCGAAGGTCGCCGTGTTGGCACGAACGGCGACCGAGATTGAGGAAACAGTCTCTCTCATCAAGGGAGAGGGCGGGGAAGCGATCGCTGTTTCGACGGACCTGATTGACCTTACCGCCGTTGAGAGCGCCTTTGCGCGCGTTGCGACCGAATTGGGTCCGGTCGACATTCTCATCAACAACCATGGCTCGTTCCAGGGCTTCGGTCCTATTTGGGAGTGTGATCCCCTTGTGTGGTGGCGGGATGTTGAGATCAACCTACGTGGTACATTCAACACTTGCCGTACGGTGTCCCCTATGATGTTGGCGCGGGGCAGCGGCCGGATCGTAAATCTCGTCGGTGGCGGAACGGGCAACAGCTTTCCTCATGGCTCTGGCTACGCGTCCAGCAAAGCCGCCATCATGCGTCTCACGGAGTGTCTCAACGACACAACCATCGGCCACGGGGCGCGCGCCTTTGCCGTCGATCCTGGTCTTGTTCGGACTGCGATGACCGAGTTGCAGCTATCGTCGGAGGCAGGGAAAACGTACCTGCCAGGGATCCAGAAGCTTTTTGAGGATGGTGTCAACATCGACCCGTCACGGGCTGCACTCCTGATTGCGGACATCGCCACCGGTCGTTTCGATCCTCTGGCCGGCCGTCTCTTGCGTGGTGTCGATGATCGCGATGCGCTCGCAGAGGAGATGGATGCCATAGTCGCGGCAGATGGCAGAGCACTGCGTTTCAGCGCGGTCGAACAAGCCAAGCTATAAAGCGGTTGGAGATTCGCCTTCCACGATGCGGGCCGATGATATCGATCTTCCAAGGCACCGATCCGCCTCAAGCCGCGGTCAAATTCTGTTCGCCGGCCTGAGGCAGTGGCCTGTCCCGCGAGCCAAGAAGCCGGTCTAGCTCGAGACGATCGCTGCCGAAACTGTTGATCAGCCTTTTGGCCTCGCCAAGGCCTATCTGGTAGCGGTCATGGAGGGTAGAGGGCGTATATTCTTTATCTACTGTGTCTGACATTTGCGTCTCCGCTCCTTTCGAGAGCAAAACGAGCACAAATCGGGGCGGGTTCCCTGAATGCTTGTCACGATCCGAAACCAGATGTGAAATCCCCCGTCATCGCCGACGCAGGCGCCATTGCCACCAATAAACAAATGCCGCCACCGCCGAAATCCACCTCCCGGCACCGGCAATTATCATGACACCGGGCATCCGCCGAGAGAAAGAGATATGTGCACCGGCGATGCCGCCTCCCATCCTGATCGCTGCGCAAGCAACAATCGGCCCCACTTCCGCGAAGCCTGCCGCAGACGGACGCATCGATGATATGTTGTTGTGGCGCTGCGCGACGGTTAGGGCATGTTTGGGAGGGCAAAGGCGACAATCTTGTCTCCGTTACGCGACTGCAGCCCACCGTGTCCACCGGCTGCGATGACCACGTACTGCCTGCCGTCCTTTCCGAGATACGTGAGCGGGGTGGCATTGCCGCCAGCCGGCAGATCAGCCTGCCATAGGGTTTTTCCGGTGCGACCGTCGAGAGCCCGAATATCTTGATCTGTCGTCGCACCAATAAAGACAAGTCCGCTTGCTGTAGTCACACTGCCACCCATGCTGAATATGCCGGTCGGCAGGCCGAACGGGATACGAACGCCAAATGGTCCCATGTTCCGTGTTGTGCCGAGAGGACGCTGCCAAACGACCTTGTGAGTTACAAGGTCGATCGCCTGCATCTGCCCCCACGGGGGACGACTGCAAGGCAGGTTCAAGATGTTGAGCCAGGCGTCGACGGTGATCGCGAAAGGCGTTCCGTGCTGCGGGTTGTTACTGAACTCCGATTGCGGATAAGGTTGTCCCCAGCCACCCCAAGGTTTGTACAGACCCTTTTGGATGCCCTTTTCGTAAGGGATCATCTGCAGACGGAATGGCATGAAGGTCGTGTTGATATACATAAGCTTGCGCACCGGATCGATCGTGGAACCGTACCAGTCCGAAGTACCGTCGAAGGCGGGCCAGCCGAGTGTCGGCTTTAATCCCGGCGGCGTGTAGAGCCCATCATCGCGCATCTGCCGATACTGGAGTCGGCAAATCAGTTGATCGATCGGTGTCGCGCCCCAGGCGTCGACTTCCTGGAACTTCGGTGCTCTCAGGGCCGGCATGCCCACCGAAAACGGCTGCGTCTTCGAGTACCGCTCGTTAGGAATATCTCCCTGTGGAACGGCGCGTTCTTCAACGGGCGCGATCGGCCTGCCGTCGCGCCGGTCGAGCAGATAGATCTCGCCTTGCTTGGTAGTTTGCACCAGAGCAGGTACTGGTCCCCCTCCATCCTGGCCGGGCAAATCAACGAGGGACGGCCCGACCGGCACATCGAAGTCCCACAGATCATGATGCACCGTCTGGAAATGCCACCGCTCCTGGCCGGTCGTAATGTCAAGTGCGACCAGTGAACTGGAATAGGCGTCATCGAACGATCGACGTTCCGCACCGTAATAATCGGGCGTGGCATTACCAAGTGGAACGAACACCAGGTTCAGCTTGGGATCGGCGGAATAGACACCCCAGCCATTGGGTGTGCCTCTCGTGTAGATATCATTTCTTCCAAGTGGCGCGTTGGCTGGGGTCCTGCCCATGTCCCACGACCATGAGAGCGCGCCGCTGGTAGCGTCGAAGGCACGGATAACGCCGGATGGTTCGCCGACGGCCTGATTGTCGTAGACCCATCCGCCGAGGATCGCGCGCCCGTTGATGACCGTTGGCGGAGACGAGATGAAATGGAAGCCCGCAGGCACGATTCCCATATGCTCGCGAAGATCAACCATACCGTGGTCGCCAAAGCTGTCGCAGAGTTTGCCGGTGTCGGCATCGATCTCGAACAACCGAGGCAGGTCCGACGCGGTCGCGACGATGCGATGTGGGCACGGAGACTCAGCCGATGCCTCGAAGTAGGAAACACCACGGCACGCCTGGTAGACATTGTGGGACATGTCGCCGCCGGGAGAATAGCGCCATTTTTGTTTGCCGGAGGTCGCATCGAGCGCGATTACGTCGCGATGCGGCGTGCAGAAGTATATGGCGTCACCGACCTTGATCGGCGTCGCTTCGAAACTGAACTCGTGGCCGCCCTTGTTCTCGCCCGGACGGGGAAGGTCGCCGGTGGAAAACGACCAGGCTTGCTTCAGTTCTGAGACATTGGCCGCCGTGATCTGGGAAAGCGGGGAGTAGCGGTCGGCCGCCGGTGTGCGACCGTAATAGCTCCAGGCGTCGTCAGGCACTGCCGGCTCGGTTTGCACTGCCTTGCTGTCCCAGCCGGATGGCGGAGCGAAGGAAAGGTACCGGGATTCGGTAATTCGATAGCCGGCCGCAAAAACGAGGACGACGATGATCGTGGAAAAGCCGGCGTTTGCCCAACGCCATCCGCGGCGACCTTGGCCAGGACCGAGGCGGCCGGCAATCCAGGGCGACCAGATCCAGAGACCGAGAACGGCTGGTGCGATTAGCCGGGGAATGAGCGACCAGCCGTCTGCCCCGACTTCCCAGATCGCCCAAATTAATGTGCCTGCTAGCACGGTCGTGTAAACCCAGGCGCCAACTCGTTTCTGCCGTCCCATCAACACACCAGAAAGCAATAGGCCGAGGCCAGCTACAACATAATAAGGGCTACCGCCGAGGGCGACGAGCCACCCGCCCATGCCTGCTAGAGCCAAGCCAATGATGACGACCAAAACAGATGTAAGGAGGATGGAAAGGGGCGTGTTCAGTCTCATGTTCGCAGTCCGACATTTGTGACCCTTATTCAAAAGGATCTAGCGGTCTGTCTTGTTCCGCCCATCGGTCGTCATGCGACACAGTGTCCATCACGCAACTTGTGCCTTCTTCTGCTCTGGAAAATATTGTCCGCGCGTGTCGTGCTTCAAGTCGACGTCGATGTCGGGCGGATCGTTTCTTTCCTGGCTCAAAAACGATCGGAGAGGAGATCATCGTCGAGGTGACGCCGAGCATATTGTCACGACACAGTCGACGGGAGCCGTCGGCCAAAGATCATCAGCAGTACCGCTCCAAGAACGCCTGCCACGACTGAACCCATTAGGATTCCGATCTTGATGTGCCCTGCACCTCCGGATCATCGAAAGCCAAAAGGCCGATGAACAGCGACATCGTGAACCCGATGCCACACAAAAGCGCGGTTCCGGCCATCTACCCCCAGCTTGCCTGGGTCGGCAAGTCTGCGTGGTCCAGCTTGACAAGGATCGCCACCGTGCCGAGGACGCCGATCAGCTTGCCGAGCACAAGCCCTGCTGCCACGCCCATGGTCAGTGGCTCAGCGAAGATCACCGGCGAGATCCCGCTGAAGGAAACACCGGCATTGGCAAACCCGAAGCTCGGAACGATCAGGAAGGCTACCGGCTTATGAAGGCCGTGCTCCAGTTTATGGAGCGGCGATTCCTCATGCGCAGCCTCCGGCTTGCCAGGGTTGCCTGCAGTGGGATGGTCAGCGCCAGCATGACGCCGGCCAGGGTCGCGTGAATACCGGACGCAAACACCAGGACCCACAGGACGGCCTCAAGCGCAACGCAAGGCCATACCATCCTCTTGAAAATCATTAGGTTTCCCAACACGATACCCGCTCCGGCCAGAGCAAGAAAGTTCAACTCCGCAGTATAGAAAACGGCAATGACGATGACAGCACCGAGATCATCGATGATTGCCAAGGCTGCCAGAAAGATCTTCAGCGAGCTGGGTACACGGCTGCCGAGCAGGGAGATGACCCCGGGTGCAAAGGCGATATCAGTGGCGGTCGGGATCGCCCATCCACGAATGGCGACTGGATCGGACCAATTCAGGAACACGTAGATCAGGGCGGAGACCGCCATGCCGCCTGCTGCGGCGGCACTCGGCAGGATCCGCCGGCTCCAGGTCGACAGCTGGCCATCCAGCATCTCGCGCTTGATCTCCAGCCCGACGAGCAGAAAGAAGATCGCCATCGGGCATCGTTGATCCAGTGCCGTAGGCTGAGAGGACCGACGTAGACATGCAGGGCATGGAAATAGCTGTCGGCCAACGAGGAGTTCGCAGTGATAATCGCCAGCAGGGCAACAGCCATGAGAACGAGAGCGCCGGACGCCTCGTTGTCGAGGAAGTGGCGCAGAGTGGATTGAATACGGCCCTTTGAGAATGTCGAAGACATAGGTTCGCGCTCCCTTGTGAGAGGTCGATCACAGTCTCCGTAGATTTCGGGAAGCACGCAGCACACGCTTTTGACAGCGAACTACCGTATTCTGTCCAAACTTCCAGTGAAGGATTGCCCCTTGCAGAATAAACCTTCTGGCGGCGCGTAAAACAAGCAGGCTCGCAATCGTCAAAGGCCGGGTCGAACGCTTTGATCAATATTTAATCGATACGGTAACTTGATCTGAAATTGTGGCTGTTAAAGAGGGCTTCCCTTTCGAGACGCCCTCTCATGATCCTAGAATTGCAGAATGCCATTCTTGAAATGATTGCCAAAGGCGAACCGCTGGCGACCACGCTTTCAGCACTATGCTCAAAGGTTGAAGCAGCGGTTCCCGGTATTGCGGCCTCCGTCGTAAAGTCTGATGGCGTCCGTCTATCGACGCTGGCGGCGCCGTCACTTCCAGCGTCATATTCAGCCGCTGTGGACGATCTTAAAGTGGGGCCTCACTCGGGTTCTTGCGGGAGCGCCGCCTTCCATGGATGGCCCGTTGTCGTCACCGACATAGAAACCGACTTTAGGTGGACCGATTACGCGGCACTCGCTCTCCCGCTTGGCCTGAAGGCTTGCTGGTCAAGTCCTATCAAGAGCGGCGACCGGGTGGTCGGCACGTTCGCGTTCTACTACCGCGAGAGCCGCGGACCAAGTGAGCTTGAGCAGACGATCGTGGATGCGTGTGTGCATCTCTGCTCGATCGCAATCGAGCGTGAAGAACGCGTGGCGGAGCGTCAGCGTCTGACATACACGGACGGCCTCACTGGGCTTCGGAATCGGGCTGCTTTCGATCTCGCTCTTCGAACCCTGGCGCCGCTTGTAAATCAGGGTTGGGGCATTATCATCGCCGATGTCGACAACCTGAAGATGGTAAACGATACGTTTGGTCACGCGGCTGGCGATGCCCTGATCCGCGTTGTTGCGGAGCGCATCGCGGCAGCCGCGGGCAGGGAAAGGAGCTATCGGCTCGGTGGTGATGAATTTGCAGTCATCGTTGTCGGCGAAGGCGAGCTCGATCTGCAGAGCGAGGCGGCTCAGATCCTGAGGAAAATCGAGCTTCCAACAGATTGCGCGGGCCACGTCATCTTTTCTGCGGCGACACTCGGCGGCGCCTTGGCGACCGACGACATCAATCCCGAGCAAGTCCGGCAAAATGCAGACATTGCGCTCTACCACGCCAAGGAACATGCCCGTGGACAATTCGTCGAGTACCATTCGGGTCTCGGGACAGCGTTGACGCGCCGCTTCAGGGCGATAAGAGACGTCAGCCTTGCACTATCCGACAACCGCATCGAGGCCTACTACCAGCCGATCGTGCGACTTGATACACGCGAGGCTGTCGGCCTTGAGGCGTTATGCCGGATGAAGACCCATTCCGGCGACGTCGTCGCAGCAGCTCATTTTCATGAGGCGACCAAAGACGCTCACGTTGCTTCAACGCTGACGGAACGAATGTTGAGCAAAGTTGCTAAGGACATGCGGACATGGCTCGACGGTGGGCTTCCTTTGCGGCATGTCGGTGTCAACCTGTCGGCTGCCGACTTCCGCAAGGGTGGACTGCGTGACAAAATCTGCCGAGTGTTCGAAGATGCTGACGTCCCCCTTGAGCACCTAATCCTCGAAGTGACGGAGTCCGTTTACCTCGGACAGCGAGACCACGTTGTGGCGGATGAGATCAAAGCGCTGCGCTTAGAGGGCCTGAAAGTCGCGCTCGATGACTTCGGGACCGGCTATGCGTCCTTGACCCATCTTCTGACGGTGCCGGTCGACATCATCAAAATAGACAAATCCTTCATCGAACAAACGAGGCTTGGTGACGCCGGGATGGTGATCGTCGAGGGCGTGCTTTCGATCGCAGGTAAGCTTGGTATCCGCGTGGTGGCGGAAGGTATCGAGGACGAAGAACAAGCCTGCCGTCTAGAAGCCTTCGGTTGCAAGCTTGGTCAAGGCTACCTTTTCGCCAGAGCGATGGACGCCATGAAAGCGGGACAGTTCTTGAGCGCGCACGGCCAACGGCTCGTGCCCAGCGGCTCCTTCTCGGAGCCACTCAAGGTGCTCCAGCTAAGATAGCTCCTTCATCACTTTCATACGCGTGGTTTTCATCAATCGATAATGCAAGAGTTTCAGGAAGATCATAAATGCTCAAACGCATCCCATTGAACCAGCTCCGGGTCGGCATGTTCATCAACGACATGGAATTCGCGACCGAGGTCGGTGCTGCGCGCTTCAAGCCTTTTCTGGTCTCAAGACGCGATGAGGTGAGAAGGCTTGCCAATGAACATGTCAGAAGCGTCGTTATCGATATCACGAAGGGCGCAGATGTCGCAGGCATGCCGCAACGCAACGGACCGGAGAGCTTCGAGGCGCAGCTGCTGAACGCATTCTCAAAGAGCGAGATCAGCCGCGCAAGACAGTCGATCCATGATGTCGCACCGCATCTTCGCCATATGCTGGAGGATGCTCGCGTGAAGGGTAGTTTCGCAGACGAGGCTGCCAGCACTGCCGTGGAGCGCATCATGTTGGAGACGCTCGACAACACCGGCGCGCTGATTGCTGTCGCCAAGCTCAAGGAGAAGGACGAGATCACGTTTCTTCACTCGCTCGCCGTCAGCGCTTTAATGATCGCATTCGGGCGGGGTCTCGGCCACAGGCAAGAAGATGTCCGTGTTCTCGGTCTAGGCGGCCTCGTCCACGATCTCGGAAAGATGGCCATTCCCGATGACATTCTGAACAAGCCAGGCAAACTGACCGCCGAGGAGATGGATCTTGTTCGCGCCCATCCGCAAAAGGGCTACGAGATGGTGAGGAAAGCAGGGTCGGCGCCGGCCGAGGTCCTTGATATCTGCCGTTTCCATCATGAGCGCTACGATGGCGGAGGTTATCCCGATCGCTTATCGGGCAGGAAGATCCCATATGTCGCGCGCGTTGCCGCCATTTGCGACGTCTACGAGGTGCTGACAACCATCCGCCCCTACAAGCCGGCATTCTCACAGCCTGAAGCCATCGATATGATGATGAATTCTCCCGGGCATTTCGATCAGAAGCTCCTGTCAGCGTTCGTCTCGAAGATGATCATCAGCGGCACGCTGCACTAGCTTTGTTATCTGGCACGGAAAGGCGCGCCGGGCCACTCCCCGTTTCACGCCTCCAGTTAAGCCTTAAGCGTGCTGATCGGGCACTCCTCGAAAGCGCCGCGTGTCACCCGCAGTTTGGTAACATCATCACCCTCCCATAATCGTACAACTTTGCCCTCGGCAAGGAACACGGCTCGATTGCAAAGGCGAGGTATGGTTTCCACGTCGTGCGTGGAGATGAGGATCGCATGTCTTCCGCTTGCGGCGAGCTCCACCAACAGCGACTTCATCTCCCAAGCGGCGAGTGGATCCAGGCCTTTCAGGGGTTCATCGAAGGTCAGCAATGGCGGCGTACCGAGCAATGTGCGGCGATTGAGATCTTCCCGCGTGTGCCCTGTGAACATTCTACGTCGCCGGCGCTCAGTCAACATGGTTCTAAACAACGTCCCGCACCCTACAGAAGCTCCGTTCGGCGGAACTTCAAGCCGATCCACAAGTTCTACTGCTACTCAACAGCTCGGAGTTCGCCATGAAGCCAGCCGTCGCCCTTGTCACTGGAGCGGGATCCGGAATTGGAAAAGCGGCTGCGTTAGGTCTGGCCAGAGAGGGATACAAAATCGGAGTGCTCGGGCGTACGCCCGGAGAGATCTCCACCACGGTGGAGGAAATCTTGGCGAACGGAGGACAAGCTATCTCCCTGCTGGCGGACATATCGGATGAGGGGCAGATGGATGCAGCTGTGGATCAGCTCGTTAAGCAGTATGGCCGCCTCGATGTTGTAGTCGCCAATGCCGGCATTAATGGCGTATGGGCGCCCATCGACGATCTGAAGCTTTCGGAATGGAACGACACGATTTCGGTCAACCTGACTGGCACCTTCCTGACGATCCGCGCGACCGTGCCCGAGCTGAAGCGATCGGGCGGAGGATCCATCATCGTTGTATCGTCCATCAACGGGACGAGAACGTTCACCACACCGGGCGCGACAGCCTATACGGCCACGAAAGCAGGGCAGGTCGCGATGGTGCAGCAGCTCGCTCTCGAACTTGCCCGTCTTCACATTCGTGTCAACGCCGTGTGTCCAGGTGAAATCGAGACGAACATCGAAGCTAACACCAAACTCCGAAGGGAAGACGAAACGTCGATACCTGTCGTCTGGCCCGAGGGGCAGGTACCCATTACCGGAGGGCGCCCGGGCCGCAGTGAAGACGTCGCCGACCTCATAGTCTTCCTCGCATCCGATAAGTCTCGGCATATCACTGGCTCGCCGATCTGGGTCGATGGCGGCCAAGGTCTACTCCGATAGTATCAGATATCCGCCGCGTCGGTTCAGGCCCTGCGAACCGAGACGAGATCTCCGCTCTGGGTGTTCCGAAGCCGGCGCACACCGCTCACCCGTTTTCCAGGATGACAACCGCGGCCGAATTCCCAGCGGTAGGGCGTGCTGTCGGGAGCGCGGCGAAAACGCTCTGACGCTCCCCGTTACGGCAAGGATCGGACGTCCGAGATGATCCTTGTAGATGGAAATCTTCCATGATGAACGGCTCCTCACAGCTCTGCATGAACCGCTTTCGATCAATGTCCACTGGACGGGGAAGCGCCCTTTGGTGGTGTGACGTTCTTCATCAGGGGAACGAGAGCGGTTGCAATGATGAAAGCGATCATGATGACCTCGAAGGCATCCGCATAGGCCATGGTCGATACTTCGCGATAAGCGAGCTTGAAGAGCTGCTTCAATGCGGCGATATGGCCGTCGTCGAGGCTGGCCGGCATCTCGCCATAGCGGCTGGCAACGCCCCCGACCAGACGTTCCATGGCGCCATTTGCAGGGGTCAGATTGGAAGCGATCGCGGTGAAATGCATGTTGGTGCGATCGTTGATGATCGCTGCGCAGACGGCAACGCCGACGGCGCCGCCGAGATTGCGCATCATGTTGAAGAGCCCGCTCGCATATTTCAGCCGCTCCGGTGCTAGGCTCCCGAGCCCTAGAGTGACGGCAGGGGCAACCGCGAAGACTTGCGGGAAGCCACGAAAGACCTGAGGCCAGAAGAGCTCGTCGCCGCCCCAGTGATTGGTGATATAGCTGAAGCCCCACATCGCAGCGCCAAAGGATGCCAGGCCAAACATCATCAACCAGCGCGTATCGAAACGCTTGGCAAGGAATATCTGGACCGGGACACCGAGCGTCGAAGCCGCACCGGTCGAGAAGACGGCAACGCCGATTTGCCATGCATCGAAGCCGCGGACATAGCCGAGGAACAGGGGCGTCAGATAGATCGTCGAGAAGATGCCGGTGCCTGTGATGAAGGACAGCACGCAACCGATTGCAAAGTTGCGATTGCCGAAGGCTCTGAGGTCGACGACAGGCCGCGAAAAGGTTAGACTGCGGATGAAGAAAAAGACGCCTGCGATGGCCACGATGGTGGTTGTGTTGCGGATCGTGCTGTCATCAAACCAGTTGGCGCGCGTACCTTCTTCGAGCACATATTCGAGCGTGCCGAGCGAGATGGCCATGAGGATGATGCCTGGATAATCGGCATCCCTCAGGAGCTTGAGATCAGGTTCATCGATCTTAACCAGCAGCGGCACCAATATTGTAATGATAAGGCCAGGGACGATATTGACATAAAAAAGCCGATGCCAGTTCCACGTATCAGTGATCTAGCCGCCGATTACAGATCCGAGCGTCGGTGCGACCGAGGCGATCGTTCCGATGATGGCGGCTGAATAGACGCGCCGCGGCCCCTGGAAATAATGGAACGACGAGGTGAATACCGTCGGTATCATCGAGGCACCGAGCAGGCCCTGTAACGGCCGAAACATGATCATGCTCTCGATATTCCAGGCGATCCCGCACAGCATGCTGCTGAGCGTGAAACCGGCAGCAGATATGGTGAACAGCCAGCGCGTGGAGAAGACACGGGTCAGCCAGCCGGAGAGTGGGATGACGCAGATTTCGGCGATCAAATAGGCGGTCTGCACCCAGCTGATCTCGTCCTGGGATGCAGAGAGACCGCCGCCGATATCCTGCAGCGACGAGGCGACGATCTGGATGTCGAGGAGCGCGATGAACATGCCGAAGCACATCACCACGAAGGGCAGGAGGCTCCTGATCCAGCTGGTCTCAGCCGGAGCGGAAGCCGATGCGGTGGCTGTTGTCACGACCGGCTCCTATCAGGGGTGGGTATCGACCGTAACGGTCGTCGACAGGCCCGGACGCAACGTCCGAGCCCACGAAGCGTCGTCATTCAAGGCGACGCGAACGGGCACGCGCTGGACGATCTTTGTAAAGTTGCCGGTTGCGTTTTCCGGCGGGATGACGCTGAAGGTTGCCCCGGTCGCCGGCGCAATGCTGCTGACGCGACCCTGTAGTGCATGCCCGGGATAGATATCGGTGACGACATCGACCGTCTGGCCGACCTTGATCACGCCCAGCTGGTCTTCCTTGAAGTTCGCATCAACCCATAGTCCCGTGGCCGGGATCACGCTGAGTAGATAGCTGCCGTCAGAGACAAAGGCGCCAACCTGCGCGACGCCGTTTCCGATTAGGGCGACTTCAGGCCCATACGATGACGATCCAAGCCCGTCGAGGCCCATTGCTGGACCCCCCTCGATCCAGCCCAGCCTCTCATCTTCATGTTCTCGATTGGCGAGGCGGCGCCCAAAAAGGACGTTGCGTAGGTCCAAATCTCTCTCCAGTTCCGCAAGATGCGATACCTCAGACCTACAAGGCTCATCAGCGTTCCACGGTTCATTGAACTGTTCGCAATGAGACAGACAAGAAATATTCTCGTCGTTCCACTGTACCCTTAGATGGCAGGTGCAGGACCGAGATTCTGGTGGCTGAAGAGTTCGAGGACCTTCGTTTCAAGCGACTGTGGAATGCAGCTGGTGAATAGCAACTCTAGTCAGGAAAGGGCCGTGGCCAATCAGGCCTTGGTGTTTGTCGATAACGTCACAACCGACAAACACCGAGCTTCTGTGCTCCTCTACATAAAGGCCGTCGCGACCATGCCGGCAACGGCCGCAAACATCGCCGCACAGGATGCCCAACCGAAGAATTTTAGGGTGCCTCGAATGGCAAACTGCTCCATCACAGCTTGATTACAGGCAATTAGCATCAAGATGACCATTACCGGTACGGCGACAATTCCATTGATAACCGCGCTCCAGAACAGAGCTTTCATTGGCGGTATAGGGGTGAAATTGAGGCCCATGCCGACGAGGGTGGCGAGCGCCACCGTGGCGTAGAAAGCTCTTGCTTCGCCAGGTTCGCGGGACAGTCCGACTTTCCAGCGGGCTGCCTCTCCAACCGCGTAGGCCGCTGAGCCGGCCAGGACCGGTACGGCAAGTAGTCCGGTACCTATAATCCCTGTCGCGAATATGATCGTTGCAAAATGTCCGACCAACGGTTCGATCGCCTTAGCGGCGTCCACAGAACTTTCGATATTGGTGGCGCCCGTATTGTTTAGCGTCGCCGCCGTCGTCGTGATGATGGCAAGGGCGACAATGTTGGATGCCGCCATACCAATGAAGGTATCGAGTGTGATACGTTCATTGGCACGCTTGGCTTCCTGGGGATGCTCGACAAGCGGTTCCTCCTTGGGCTTTTCCTTCAGATCCTCCGCTTCCTGGGATGCCTGCCAGAAAAACAGATAGGGACTGATTGTCGTCCCGAAGATCGCGACAATCATCGACCAGTAGTTGGAGTCTGGTCTCAGTGTCGGCAGCAATAATCCACTACTGAAGGCCCTCCAATCCACATGGACGACGAAAAGGGTTGCGATGTAGGAAAGTAGTGCCAAGCTCAGCCATTTCAGGATCGCGACGTAACGTTTATATTTCAGAAAGACCTGTAATAGGATGCAGATCAAGCCAAAGGCGGCCACATATACAAGTGAATAGCCGTTTACCAAAAGGCGCGTCGCGTCTCCCATCGCACCGAGGTCGGCGCCGATGTTGATGATGTTGGCTATGAGAAGGGGGCCAGTGATAAGGATTCCGACCCCGCCGGGATAGCAACGGGCAATACTTCCTGCTAGCCCCCGACCGGTCGTTCTGCCAATGCGGGCGCTGATCATCTGCACAGCTACCATCAAGGGATAGGTCAGAACTAAGGTCCAGCTTGCGGCATAGCCGAACTGGGCGCCGGCTTGAGAATAGGTCGCTATCCCGCTTGGATCGTCGTCGGAAGCACCGGTGACAAGTCCTGGCCCCAGAATTTCCAGCAGGCGTGGCTTTGAGGATTCGACCACGGTGCTTTTTGGGGCGATTTGGGTGTCCGTCATGTATGCCTCCAGCTGTGGCCGTCGCAAGAGATGGGTTGTTCGCAACGGTTCCAATTAATCGCTGACGAGGCATCTTTGTTCCAGAGGGCAGCGATCGCAGCTCCCCACTGTATCCATTTTGATTGACACGGTTTTCCGGCTCTGTTTTCTACGATCACGAAAGAGCGCGTTGGTGAGGATGGATAGATGGTTCGCATGCGTGGCTACCGCAAATTTTGGTTGTTTTCCGGTTTAGAAAGCGCGCTGAATGTGATCTTGAGATCTTGATTAATGCGGGTTCCGATCAGAATTGCCATACACAGCGCCTGCCGGACGCCATCGGCCAATAAACGCGATCATCAGACACCGAGTACGGGCACGCTCATTCGGCGCGCAACAGACGGAGGTCGCCATTGCAAGTTTGAGGCCGGTGTTTTTCAAGCAAAGACCTACATCTCCGCGCGAAGACGTTTTGTGGCCATTGCGTCGCGAATCGGCCTGTTTCTCGCCGAGCACGCCACCGAGCTTGCATCGCAACCAGCGACGATCTTGGGGTATCAGTCTGCTTCCGGTTCCTGCCTCGGTGACTATAGCCGATATCTGTTACTGGGAAATGTCAGACGGTTAGCTTTTGTAACAACCGGGTCGTCGGTCCCTATACCTTCAAGAGCGTCGAATGTGGCGATTGTTGAAGAATTCCCTATCGCTACGCCTAAGCTCAACTCGGTTAGGAAGACGTGTTTTCGGGCGATGTTCCGGCATAGCGTATGCCGATAAGCGTCATCAGGCTGGCCACCGCAAAAACGTTGATGCTCGATAGTATTGCGATCTGATCGCTGGCCCACGGAAAGACCGGCTCCTCGAGCCTCCACCAGCATATCGCAAAGCAGACAAACATGAAGCAAACAAGGCCCCGCTGCCACCATTTCTCATCGGGTTGGAACGAAACCAGTGTCAGCGCCATGCAGGGGGCAAGAAATAGGAGCGTAGCAGACGCTCTTCCAAAAAGGATGGATTCGCATACTGTGTCGACCGTGCCGATCATTGGCAGCGCCAACCGGGCACTGAACGACGATTTTCTAGCTATCAATGGGATCGCCAAAAATAAGGGAATCGCGGCGAGCGTTATAGCTGACGTTGCTACGCCATCGCCAACCAGCCACCAGACATAAAATGGATAGAAGGGTTTATTGGCTATGATAACCCAGGTGATGCTAACCGTTGCCCCAGTCCTTGGATCCAGCGCGGGCTGCCTCATCCCGCCGGCCTCAGAAGATAGTGACCTACTCCCCAGACATGACCCTTATCATGACCGAACAGGCCTGCGGTGGCCAGAAAAAATAGCCGCCAGCGGCGCTGCCAGAGCGTGCTGTCCCTGCCATAGACTTTAGCGAAGATCGGCTGGATGCGATCCATCTCGCGGTCGAAGTTGGCGAGCCAGTTGAGCGCCGTTCGTCGGTAATGCGTCCCAGACCAGCGCCATTCCAGTTCGACTGAAAACAGGTCGGCAAAGCGATGGGGCAGATCATGTGCCGGCATGATGCCGCCGGTAAAGAAATGACGGGCAATCCAGTCGGCCGGATCCTGGTGGTTGAAGCGATAGGAGCGGTCCTTGTGGGTGAAGACATGGAGGAAGAGCTTGCCGTGCGGATTGAGCCATCCGCGGACACGCTCCAGCAAGGTGCGCCAGTTGGACATATGCTCGAACATCTCGACTGAGATCACACGATCAAAGCGTTCCTCGGTCGTAAAGCCGTTCATATCTGCCGTGATGACGGTCAGATTGCCGAGACCGTGCTTGTGCGCCATGGCGAGAATGTATTCGCGTTGTGAGGCGGAGTTTGAAACCGATGTAATTCGCGAATTGGGAAATTGCTGTGCAAGATAGAGCGACAGTGAACCCCAGCCGCAACCCAGTTCCAGGATACTGTTTCCATCCTTGATTTCGGCATGCTCTACAGTTTCGGCAAGTGCATAGGCCTCGGCTTCCGCCAGCGTCGTATGGGGGTTCGTATAAAGGCAGCAAGAGTATTTTCGTTGAGGCCCGAGGGTCAGGCTGAAGAACTCCGCCGGGACTTCATAATGCTGGCGATTGGCCTCATTAGTGTGCGTCGCTATCGGAAAATTGCCCATTGCCTCGACAAACATATTTTCAGCATCTTGCGAAGTCGTCGATAGACGGTGTTTGGTGCGAGCGCACAGATAATCTATCCCAGCCAGCGTCATACTGTCTGTAAGTGGCGCGCGCTCTGCAGCGCTGATCGCAAATGCCAGCATATTCATCGGCTATTCTCCCTGGGAAACGAATTCAGATTTGCGTGGGCCTGGGAAGAAGGCGTTCACACGCTTCCGCAGCGCGCGAAATTTATCGCCGCGCGAGCGAAGCATATGCTCTTCCAACGGGGGAATTCCGGATACATGCACCAACAGCCAATACATCAACGCCGGTGCGAGCAACGATAAAAAACTCGTAGCCGAGCTTGTGACGGCGAATAGCGGAAGGCAGCACCAGAACAGCCATTCGAAAAAATAGTTGGGATGGCGGGAATAACGCCACAGCCCCGACTCGCAGACCTCACTCCTGGCTTCCGGCCTTCGACGAAATCGGGCGAGCTGTGCGTCCGAAATTGTCTCGCCGGCGAGAGCCGCGGCGGCAAGTAACACGGCAAGCCAATCCGTTACTGCTGGATAGGCCTTGTCATTGATCGCCGCGAGATAGATTGCGAATACGAGGACGAAAGCCGCAAGCGCCTGAACCTGCAGAAAGATAAAGAGGCGCGAGCCGGCACTGGCGCCCCAGTCCTTCATCAGTTTGGCATAGCGTGGATCTTCGCCACCGCCTTTGGTGCGTGCTCCAATATGCCAGGCGAGCCGCAGCGCCCAGGCTGTCACGACCAGGATTATCGTCATCCGGCGAGCGAACGGACCTTGTGCTGAGACGGCGGCGGGGATGCCGCCCAAGCCGACAGCTGCAGACCAAATGGTATCGATCCAGCCGCTCTTGCCGGTCACACGCTGCGCGATCCAGGCACCGGTCATGGCCAGCGATATGCCGCCTGCGATGATCATCAGAAGAAGCCAATCCATCCGTTGCTCGCATTGATGCGCTGCTATGAGGTTACGCCTTATTTACGGACGATCTCTGGGACCGGTTTCATAGCGCTCGAAAAAAATCTCAACTTTTACGAAACCAGCCGCCGCCGCCCTCCGTATCTGTTTCGAAAGCCAAGAGCTTATTGCGGGAGACGAGGGATTTTATGGGTCACTACGATCGAAACGGCGGCCGCCGCCTGAACATTGCGGTCATAGGCAGCGGTATTTCGGGACTTTCGGCAGCTTGGCTGCTCTCAACGCGCCATGATGTGACCGTCTTCGAAGCAAGCGATCGGCTCGGCGGCCACAGCAATACGGTAAAATTCGAAAGCGCCGCGGGTCCTGTATCCGTCGATACCGGCTTCATTGTCTACAACGAGGTTACATATCCCAATCTGACGGCTTTGTTCCGCGCGCTCGATGTGCCAACGGCTACCTCCAATATGTCCTTTGCCGTTTCGATCAACGATGGCACGTATGAATATTCCGGCGGTACAGGGCTCGGTCTCTTGGCGCAGAAATCAAACGTCGTCAGCCCTCGCTTCTGGTCAATGATGCGCGATCTGGTGCGCTTCTACCGTAATGCGCCGCGGGACTTGCCCGACATGGACGGCATTTCGCTCGATGAGTATCTCTCGCGCAACGGCTACAGCTGCGCCTTCCGCGATGACCATCTCTATCCGATGGCTGCGGCGATCTGGTCTACGCCTGCGATGCAGGTCGGTGCTTATCCGGCAGCAAATTTCGTGAAATTCTGCAGTAATCACGGGCTGTTGGAATTATGGGGCCGCCCTGTGTGGCGCACTGTAAGGGGGGGCAGCCGCGAATATGTTGCCCGCATGACCAGCAGCTTTTTCGACCGCATCCGGTTGTCGACGCCAGTAAAGTCGATAAGGCGCGGATCACATCGCGTAGAGCTTGAGGACGGCACCGGCGGCCATCACCTCTTCGACGATGTGGTGATAGCAACCCATGCTGACCAGGCGCTTCGAATGCTTGTGGACGCAAGCACCGAGGAAAGACGTATTTTGGGCGCCTTCCGCTATTCGCGGAACGAGGCGGTCCTGCATGGCGATGTGGCGTTGATGCCAAAACGGCGGGCGGCCTGGTCCAGTTGGAACTATGTGGCCGATACGCGGGATGGGCCAATTCAGCCTTCCATCACCTATTGGATGAACAAACTGCAGCCGTTGGGAGCGGCACCGTCGACCTTCGTCACGCTTAATCCGCGACGGGCGCCGAAGGAGGAAACCGTCATCTGCCGTGAGACATATGAACATCCCGTTTTCGATCTCTTGACCGATCGCGCACAGAAGGAAGTCTGGTCGCTTCAAGGTGTCCGCAATACCTGGTTCTGCGGCGCGCATTTCGGCGCGGGTTTTCACGAGGACGGCATTCAGGCGGGCCTTGCGGTTGCCGAGGATCTCGGCGGCTTGCGGCGACCCTGGCAGGTGCCGCAGGAAAGTTCCCGGATCGTGCGCAAGCCAATTGATCGCTTCGCCGAGCTGCCGTTGGACGTGGAGGTTACCGCATGAGTGCGGACCTTCAATCTGCACTCTTTTCCGGCCTGGTCACGCATGCTCGTGTAAGGCCGAAGCAGCACAAGCTGAGCTACAGGATCTATTCTCTGCTGCTCGATCTCGATGAGCTTGACCGGATCGATCGGCGGCTCCGCCTTCTTTCCATCGACCGTTTCAACCTTTTCTCCTTCTATCGCAGGGATCGAGGCGACCGGTCAGGGGACGATCTGAAGAAACAGGTCGAGAGGAGTATGCGTAGCGTCGGCATCGAGCCGGATGGCGGTCCAGTGCGGTTGCTGACCATGCCCCGACTGTTCGGTTGGGCTTTCAATCCACTCAGTGTGTTCTTCTGTTACTCGAAGGATGCGTCGCTCAAAGCCATCCTCTGGGAAGTGGACAATACGTTCGGTGAGCGGCATGGCTACATGATCCCGGTCGAGGCGAACGACGGATCGCAAATTATTCAGCAATGCGACAAGGCCTTCTACGTCTCGCCCTTTATGGACATGGATCTACGATACCAGTTTCGCGTCTTGCCCCCAACCGATGTTCTTTCCATCCGAATCGAGACTTTCGATTGTGATGGGCCGGTACTGACAGCCAGGCATCTGGCACGCCGTTGCGAGCTTACGGATCGCGCGTTGCTACGGGCATTTTTTGCGATCCCTTTCCTCACACTTCGTGTTGTCGGAGGTATCCATTGGGAAGCGCTTAAGATCTGGTTGAAAGGTATCGGCTTGCGGATACGCCCCCTTCCTCCTGAAAGCCCTGTTTCGTTCGTTCGCCCATTTCCCGCTGACGGGAAAACACGCAATTCCAAGGTTGAAGTTCATGAGCCATTTTGACGAATTCTCCGGCGCTTCGATGCGTGCGTCCGATAGCACCGAGAGGTTTGGTCTTGTCAGCCGTCTTCTCATGAGTTTGTTGTGCGACGTTCGCTACGGTCACGTGAAGATTTCGTTGCCATCAGGGCAGGTTGTCGAAAAATACGGCGCTGAACCAGGGCCGGAGGCTATCATCAACATGCGGCGTTGGCGCCTGTTGCCTCGCTTGATCCTTGCGGGAGATATCGGCTTTGCGGAGAGTTACATCAATGAGGACTGGACGACGCCCGATTTGACCGCAGTCATCCGCTTTGCTGCCAAAAACATCGAAGCGTTAGCGCCGGCTATTGAAGGCAGCGCGACGATGCGGCTCTTCAATAGGGCAAAACATTTTCTCAACGCCAATACGAAGCATGGCAGCCGTCGCAATATCGAGGCACATTACGATCTCGGCAACGATTTCTACAGCCAATGGCTCGACCCCACGATGCTGTATTCCTCGGGAATTTTTGACGATCCAACATATACTCTCGAAGCCGCCCAGCAAAAAAAGCTTGAGCAAGTTATCAAAAATCTTGCACTCCATCCTAGCCAGAGTGTTTTGGAGATCGGCTGCGGCTGGGGTGCT
This sequence comes from Martinezella tropici, assembly GCF_003287875.1. GTDB lineage: Bacteria > Pseudomonadota > Alphaproteobacteria > Rhizobiales > Rhizobiaceae > Rhizobium > Rhizobium tropici_C. The sequence goes on along the minus strand of NZ_QMKK01000042.1, from coordinate 219,851 downwards.
CTTTGCGTATTCATGGCGGCCCGTGCCAATGCCAAGGTGACCGGTATCACTTTGTCACCCTCACAGCTTGCCTGGGCAAGGCAGACGGCCGCAAATGCCGGTGTGACAGAGCTGGTGGACCTGCGCCTGCAAGATTACCGTGATCTTAATGGCCAGTTCGATCGGATCGTTTCGATCGAAATGTTCGAGGCAGTCGGCGAGGCCTATTGGCCAGACTATTTCTCGACGTTGAAACGTTGCTTGAGACCAGGTGGCAAGGCTGTGCTGCAGGTGATCTCAATTGATGAAAAGCGTTTTGATGCATATCGGCGCGGTTCCGATTTCATCCAGAAGTATGTTTTTCCCGGCGGCTTTCTGCCCTCCGATCCCGCATTGGAGGCGGCTGTTGAAAAGGCGGGCTTCAGGCTCGCCGCAAGAGAGCATTTCGGCAAATCCTATGCTCGGACGCTTCTTGAGTGGCGCACTCGTTTTCATGCGCGCTGGCCTGCCATTGCCGCCCTCGGCTTTGATGAGCGGTTCCGTCGTCTTTGGCACTACTACCTTTGTTATTGCGAAGCCGGCTTTGAGGAGGGGAGCATCGACGTCGGACTTTATACACTTGAGCACGCATGAAGGTCGGCGGTTAGAAGGAGATCCAGGCATGAGAGTGATGATTGGAGCGGTTGTTCATCTGGCCGCAGCACTTGCAACTAATGCGCAAGCTGCCGGAATCGAGGGCCTATGGGCTCGGGCAGATGGCAATGCCAAAGTGAGAGTTGCCCCCTGCGGATCGGACATTTGTGCGACCAATACTTGGATCAAGCCGGGAACGCCAAGCGAAAAAGCCGGTGACAAGCTGGTGATGACGATCAAGCCGAGTGAAGATGGCGTCTATTCCGGTGAGGCTTTCGATCCCCAACGTGATTTGAGCTACAGGATCACCGTGAAAGTGGATGGTGATCGAATGTCCACGAGGGGCTGTGTTATTGCCGGCCTGATTTGCAGGGGTGTCGATTGGACACGCATCCGCTGATCGACCGAAGGAAGGCCGCTATGGAGAATGTGGTGAAAACTTATGTCGTCGCCTATGTTGTCACATTGGTCATGTTCGTCGCTATCGATTTTATCTGGTTGAGCAGCATGATCGATCGTCTTTACCGGCCTGTAATGGCAGACATGCTTGCAGCTGACTTCCGGCTCGCGCCTGCCATTGCGTTCTACCTGATTTATGCGCTTGGACTTACGTTTCTCGCTGTTCGCCCGGGGCTGATCGGAGAATCGATCCAGACTGCGATAGTGTGCGGGGCGATGCTCGGCTTTACGGCTTATGCTACCTATGATTTGACCAATCAGGCGACACTCAAGAACTGGTCGACTGTTCTGACCCTGGCCGATCTATGTTGGGGTACGATCCTCTCAGGCATTGCCGCCGGTTGTGGGCAATCGATAACGGCGCGCCTCTTCGGATCTCTTACACATGGCTGAGGGTCAGATGTGCGGCGTTATTGGCGACAGCTTGCACATTCAGCGATTTAGCTGCCAGATTTCGAAATTGAGCGCTATCGCGAAGGCAACCCAAACAGCGAGAGGCGCAAGGCTATGAGCAGCAATTCGGTCGACAAGGCGAAACTTGAGGATTGTGAGGAGGATTAAAATCCATTGCGGAACGATGTTGATAAGCCCAAGCAGCGGGCTATGGAGCCCAAAGAACGCCCATGACCATGCGGCATTGAGCGCCAGTTGCAGATAAAAGCAAATGAGCGCCGCCGACTTTTGCGGTTGATCACCTGGAAGTATCCATATGCGCCAGACTGCAAAGGACATAGATGCATAAAGGAAGGTCCAGACCGGTCCAAAGATCCAATTCGGTGGATTGAAAGCGGGCTTGGCAAGGCCTGCATACCAACCCTCAATGTTCGGCAAGGTCGCCCACTGTCCGAGGACAAGGGTTAAGATGACCGGGATCACCGCGAGGCCGGCCTTCGCCAAAAGCTTTTGGTTCACTGTTTTTCGCGGCATCATGATCTCTCTTCTCGCCCGCTTCCTGCACGGCGTTTGCCAAACCGAAGCCTTTGTTCCTGCTCTTCAAATCTGATACGTGGATTTTTCTGGATCGGATCATGGGATCCAAGCGGCATTGCCCATCGTAGAAAGCGCATGAATGTTTCAGCACCGCCTATCGATAGCCGTGGCAAACAGAACAGCATCATCTCCTTCGAAAGGAGACGGGCGGTGACAACTTTGCACGAGCACGATCCATTGACGCGCGAAGCGGTCAATCAACTTGTTCTGGCGATAGCAACCCGTCAGGATCGTCAGGCCTTTGCCGAGCTCTTCAATTTTGCAGCGCCCAGGATCAAGGCGTTCATGATGCGCTCGGGCTCGACGGCTGAAATTGCCGAAGAAATCGCCCAGGAGGCGATGCTTATGGTCTGGCGCAAGGCCACTTATTTCGATCCGGCGCGCGCCAGTGCGATGACATGGATTTTCGCGATAGCCCGCAACTTGCGGATTGATTTTCAGCGGAAATCAAAGTCGTCAAATCAGCCGTCTGGTGACGGAACTGAGGTCATGCAGGCCGCTGAACCCACGCCTGAGGAGATTTTGTTTATCAGGGCGGATGAAGAAAAGGTTCGTGCCGCGCTTCAAGCGCTGAGTTCCGAGCAGGAAGAGATCATCAGATTGTCCTTTTTCCGTGATTGTCCTCACTCTGAAATTGCCAGGGAATTGGAACTGCCTCTCGGCACTGTGAAGTCTCGTATCAGGCGTGCGCTTGGAAAACTCAGGGATATGCTGGAAGAAACATTATGACGAACAAGCATCATCCCAGCGATCAGACACTCCTGCGTTTTGCTGCAGGCACGTTGCCGGCCGGTCCTTCACTCGTCGTTGCCGCTCATTTGAGTGGCTGCCCTTTCTGTCAGAGGCGTGTAGCGACATTCGAGGCCGTTGGCGGGGAGATGCTGATCCGGACGGAACCACAGGCGCTTTCTCCTCGGGCTCTTGAACAAACGCTTGCGCGTTTGGGTCAAGACGGGAATCCCAGACATATCGCGCCGCGTCGCTCACAGGCTTCCGTCGACGGCATCATTCTTCCGAGCCCATTAGCTGGTTGTGAAGTTGGTCCCTGGCGTCCCGTAGGGCCGGGAGTCAGGCTTAGCCGTATTCGCGTTCCTCATGCGCCAGAAGCGAAGGTGATCCTGCTGAAGGTAAAAGCGAATAAGCACATGCCGGCGCACGGGCATACGGATCTTGAGGTGACGCAGGTTCTGAAAGGATCGTTTTTGGATGGCAATAATCGTTACGAGCCGGGTGACTTCGTCGAGGGTGATGATGAGACGGATCATAGCCCAGTGATCGGCAGCGACGGTGAGTGCATATCCCTGGCCGCTATCGAAGGACATGTCCGCTTTAAGGGGTTTCTTGGAAGGTTGCTCGGGCCTTTCGCTGGCATCTGATTGTGTTTGACCGAGTGCTCAGGAGGCGTCAAATCGTTTGTTCGGAACAATAATTCGTTCCAGTCATTTCGGTTATGGAGTTCAACGGAGGGCAGCGCCGATAGTATTTGGGTCGAGACGGAATAATTCTGATCGAAAGGTCAATACAGGGACGCTTTGAAAGAATAAAGAATCGGATGTAAGCTTGGTCTTAGATAGGAGCTAAGAATTAATCTTAGAGATAGTCATATATCGAAGTGACGTATCGGAGGATTTGTTCGATCATTCGAAAGGCCAATCCTGTTAAAATTAATCGGCTATCCCCAATTTCGCTCCTCTAAGCAAGGGATCGAGTATTATGGACCGAGATCAGGATCAACAAGAGGCGAGGCAAGCGGGTGAACGGCTTGTAGCGGCCCACTCGAGCGAAGACCCTTTCGCCGCGGCATTCAAGGCAACGCGTATGCCGATGATTATTACTGACCCCAATCAACCTGACAATCCGATCATCTTTTGCAACGGAGCCTTCGAACGGTTAACGGGCTATTCGAACGACGAATTGATCGGGCGCAATTGTCGAATTTTGCAAGGTCCAGGGACGAGTCGGGAGACTGTCGCTGCCGTCCGCGATGCACTTGCCGGCGGACGCGGCGTCTCCGTCGACATTTTGAACTATAAGAAGGATGGCAGCTCGTTTTGGAATGCATTGTTCATCAGCCCCGTTTGGGACCGCCGAGGTCGGATTATTTATTTCTTCGCTTCGCAACTCGACTTTACGAACATCAAAAGCAGGGAAGCGGATCTGGCATCAGCCCGTCATCAGGCCGAAGAAGAGGTCAGGGATCGCACAAACGATTTGCGCGCAGCACTTGCGGCAAAGACCGTGTTGATTCACGAAGTTGATCATCGTGTCAGAAACAATCTTCTGACCATGGCTTCGATCGTCAAGATGCAATTAAGGTTGACGAAGGACCATGGCCAGCAAAATGCCTTGATGTCCGTGCTCAACCGAATCGAAGCAATAAGCACTGTCCAGCGTAGGCTTTTTACAACCAACGACGTCACTCGCTTTGATCTGGCTGATTTCGCGTATGAGCTCGTTTTGGATCTGCTCGGAGCTATAAAGCGTGATGATATACGACTGACGCTCGATATTTCGACGGCTTCTGTTCCAGCGGCGAAGGCGTCGCCGCTTGCACTTATCGTGAACGAGTTGGTCGGTGATGCCCTCCGCCGTGGGATGAGGGAAAGCGGAGGCGACATTCATGTTGTCGTCAAGCGTTTCAACGACCGCCTTCTTATTAGGGTGGAGGATATATCAGAACCCGTGTCTCCTGATGAGGTGAGCTCAGAATTGGGCCGGCTGATTCTTGACAGATCGGCGCTGCAAGTTGGTGCCACGATAGATCGAAAGCGCGAGGGGTGGCACACAACCGTGGACCTCACTTTACGGGTCGAAAGCTAGAAGGAGATACTGCCTTGAAAGTCATGATCGTTGAAGACGAAATGTTGCTTGCGATGGAGCTCCAATGGGAGATCGAGGCTGCCGGTCATACGGTTGTCGGACAGGCGGCAAGTGGCGCTCAAGCACTGGAACTTTTGGAAACGTCTCCACCGGAATTTGCATTTGTGGACATCCAGTTGCAGGACGGTCCGAGGGGAATCGATTTTGGGCGAGCGCTGGCTGAAAGGAGCATCCCGTACGTTTTCGTTAGCGGCAATATCAAAAAGCTGCCGCCGGACTTCGCGGGCGCAATTGGCGCTATCGAGAAGCCTTACACAATGAACGGAATTTCCAACGCTCTCGAATATCTATCCGCCGTCATTGCTGGTGATGAGGACAGATCGCCGCCAGCAAGCCTCGTGCTTGCTGAAGACACTCTCCAGATCAATCCCAGCAAGAGTGTGCAGTGAGTTGAGGTCTTGGATACTCAAATGGATGTGGAGAGTCCCCAAACGGTTTCGGCTGCCCGTCCTTGACCGGTAGTCAGGCTGGATTCTTCGTAAGCGCGATTTTCGCCGCACCTTCTGCAATTGAGTGAGCTTTGGCATGAGGTGTCCACCAAAATCAGACCGTCCTAAAACGTCGAAGGATCAGGTGTTACGCGGACTCGTCTTGGGCCGACGAGGAATTCTCGCAAGTTTCTCGCATTCACGCCATGGCTTGGTATGCGGCCAAAATGTAGTCCCTTTTACTACTTTTCTGGCGCTCGGAGCGCAGATTTGCCAATTATGCCTTCATTGTGCCGATCAGCTCCGGAACACCAACGAGGGTGATGGCCCTTTTGATGTTATAGGCAAGTGCGGTTAGGCTAAATTCTCCTTGGACGTGGTTCAGCCCACGCATCAGGAACGCGCCTTGGTTCATCCATTGCTTAATAGTCCCAAACGGATGCTCGACGCTTTCCCTTCGTTGACTCATAATATTTGGACGTTGGCTCAGCCTCTCCGCCATGCGATCAAGAATAGCTTCATTCTCCAGGCGCATGATCTGTCGAAAGGCAGCTGGCGTGCATCTGCTTTTGATGGCACATGATTGGCAGCCGATAGGGTTTGCAAAATAGGTTCTTGCAAGGCCTCGTTTTTTACCACTCCGCCGAGGAGACATGACAGCGCCGTTTGGGCAGATATAAGCGTTTATCTCTGGCTGGTATGTGAATTTCCCCTTCGAGAAAAACCCATCGTCTATTGTCGATCCACGGATTGGTCTCGGCACATAGGCGGTGATGCCAGCCTTTTCGCAAGCTTCTATGTCTTCGATCTTGTAGTAGCCACGATCGGCAACTGCCTCGATCTGGTCGACACCGAGTAGCTGCATGGCCGACTCAGCGGTAGGCGCCAGCAAGCCGATATCGAGAACATTGTTGCTGACTTCTTCCTCAGCAATCAGCTTATGCTTCACGTCAACTGCCAGCTGAACGTTGTACCCAACTCCAACTTTCATCATATTCGGCATAGCCCTGCTATCAGGGTCTGTCAGCGATATCTGATCCTCGCCTGTCCGGTCCAGGTCGGCAAGCAAACTGCTGAACCTCTGTCGCTTCGTCCTGAGCGCCGCAATTTTCTTCTCCGTATCACTGCTTCTACCATTCGAGCTGATACTGCTGGCCGCTTTCTCCTCGTCAGCATCACCGTCATCAAGCGCTTTGACGTAGTCGGAGAGTTTTTCGTCGGCGCGACGCACCAGATCCAACAGCTGCGTGCGGGTGAACTTGCGATGCCTGTTATTGACCGCCTTAATGCGCGTACCATCCACGGCAAGCATTTCCCTACCGAACAGATCGAGGCGGCGACAGACGAAGGCAAACTCGCGGAAAATTTGCTTGAAGGCTGCGCAATTCACGCGGCGAAAGGATGCGATTGTCCGATAGTCAGGCTTCAGATGGCGCAGCAGCCAGATCACCTCTATATTACGGCGGGTTTCCGCCTCGAGCTTTCGACTCGAACGTACCCGATTTAAATATCCGTAGAGATAAAGTTTAAGCAGATCAGCTGGATCGTATCCCGGTCGGCCCGTCTCTTTGGCCATTACGCGGGAAAACCCAGCGGCGACAAGATCAATGCTATCGACAAAAGCCTCTATCAGCCGAACCGGATTGTCCGATCCGACATAATCATCGACCGCTTCGGGGAGAAGCAGCAGCTGAGAGCGATCTGAGCCAGGTAAATGTGCCATGTAAACAACATACTACGGTTCGCTTGCCGTTGGAATCCCATCGCGTTTTGGCACAGTCTGAAATAGGTGGACACCAAATGATGGAAGAAGGTCAAAAACTTGCCGTGCGGCTGGTCGGTCGGAATGGGAGACGCCGTTTCGATCAAAGTTCGAAAGACCGCCTTATTATGGCCTGCCTTGAACCTGGCGCATCGGTATCGAAACTCGCGCGCGACCACGGGGTCAACGCGAACCTCGTTTGGAAATGGATACGCAAGCACACCCAGCCGCTTGCGTCGCCGCCGTCTTCGACATCGTCTTTTATTCCGGTGCAAATCACCGCGGCCAGCGACGAGTTTGAAGAGCTGCCTCGGAAAGCAGAGAGGAACCGGCCGCTGCCCTCTCCAGCGAAGGTGAGCGCGTCACTGCCGAACGGGGTGAAGCTGACGTTGGAATGCAGTGACGTAGATGCATTGACGGCAATCATCGGAGCGCCGGGTCATGTTCAGACTTGGCGCTGATCTCAAGGTTTACCTGCATCGCGAGCCGATCGACTTTCGGGCCGGCATCAACAGCCTTGCTGTCCTGGTCCAGGAGACGATGGCGCTGGATCCCTTTGCTCCTGCGGTTTTTGCCTTTTGCAATCGCCGTCGTGACCGGATGAAGCTATTGTTCTTTGACCGATCCGGTTTTGTGATGGTCTTGAAGCGGTTGACCGAAGACAAGTTCAGATGGCCCCGCCGCGAAGTGCCGGTCGTTGTGCTGACGACAGAACAGCTTCACTGGATTCTCGACGGCATTGATATCGATGCGATGATCCGTCATCCGGTGCGGCAATATCAGATCGCCGGTTGACGGTGGCGAATTGAACTGTTGACGCGAAGGGGCGGTTCAGATTCAAGAATCTGATGACTCGCACCGGCGAACCGAGCATTGCAGAACTGATGGCGCAATTGGCAGCCAATGCTGCCGAAATCGCTGCGCTCAAAGCCGAGAAGGAAGCGCTCTCGCAGCGGGTCGTCAAGCTTGAGGAGGAGCTGGCGCTTGCAAAGCTGCATCGCTTTGCACCCCGCAGCGAAAAGCACGTTGATCGCCTCTTCAACGAAGCCGAAGAGGCTGCCGACGAAGATGACAGCGGCGACGGTGATGACGTTGTCGATCTCCCGGACACGGGCCTGCCGGCGGTCGCGAGCGTCGTGGGAAAAAAGCGGGGACGCAGACCTCTGCCGGAAGACCTGCCACGCGAGCGTGTCGAGTATGACCTTCCCGACGATCAAAAAACTTGTCCGTGCTGCGATAGTCAAATGCATCGCATGGGCGAGGCCGTTACCGAGCAGCTTCATATCGAAGTCAAGGCAAAGGTTCTGCAGAACGTCCGGTTCAAATATGCCTGCCGCCATTGCGACCGCACCGGGATCAACACACCCGTCGTGATCGCACCGATGCCGACGCAGCCCCTGCCGGGCAGCATCGCTACCGCTTCGACGCTAGCCTTCGCGCTCGTCCACAAATACGTCGATGGCACCCCACTCTACCGCGTGGCTCAGACATTCGAGCGGGCCGGCGTTCCGATCAGCCGTGGCGCTCTTGCTCACTGGGTAATCGGCTCGAGCGAGAAGCATCTGCATCGCATCTATGACGCTCTGAAGCTGCGGCTGCGATCGCAGCCTCTCATACATGGCGATGAGACGACGGTTCAGGTCTTGAAGGAAACGAACAAGGAAGCTACCAGCACATCTTACATGTGGGCATACCGCAGTGGCGAGGACAGTGAAGAGCCGATCGCGCTTCTCGATTATCAGCCGGGCCGTGGCCAGATACACCCACAGACCTTTCTTGGTGACTACCGCGGCATATTGGTGAGCGATGGCTACACAGCCTGGCGCACATTGCATGGTGCCACCCATGTCGGATGCATGGCTCATTCCCGGCGGCGTTTCGTTGAGGCACTCAAGACCAGAAAGAATGGAGGCGGCCCGCCGGAACAGGCGCTCCGGTTCTTCGAGCAGCTATACCGGATCGAAAAGCAGGCAAGAGACAAAACCCTAGATGCCGGTGAGACGACGGCTGATTGCATTCGCCGTTTCCGCCAACAGCACAGCTTGCCTGTCCTGAACGCCCTAAAGGCGTGGCTCGACGCCATCGCGCCGAAGGTCGTGCCGGATACCAAGCTCGGCGACGCCGTCTCCTACGCCCTGAACCAATGGGATTACCTGACACGCTATACCAGCGACGGTAGGATGCCGATCGATAACAACATTCTGGAACGCGAAATCAGAGTTTTTGCCACCGGAAGAAAATCGTGGCTGTTCAGCGACACCGCCGACGGAGCCAAGGCCAGCGCAGTGATCTACAGTCTGATGCTCACTTGCCGCGCCTGTGGCGTCGACCCGCTTGCCTGGCTGCGCCACGTGCTCACTGAGTTGCCCCAGCGGGACGAAAGGGCAGACATCGTCGACCTGCTGCCGTTCAACTTCGCCAGAACCGAAGCCGCCTGACACTATACGGTTCCAAACGTTGATCCGATGCCAATCAACGGGTCGGCGTCAACGTGCAGCGAAAATCGCGCTTACGATTCTTCGACAAATGGCTCTTGATTATGAAATCGGCCCGAACCGATAGCTCTGAGAAATTTGCTTAAGCGTGTCGCATTTAATCGGCCTCATATCCTGCAGCCCTGAAATAGTTTCGACATTCTGTGACGGAGAAAAGCTTGCGGATATCGCCGAGGGCCTGAGCAATGGTGTCGAAGCTTCGTGCGGCCCGCGTCCGCAAGAGCGTCTTTAATTTGGAGAAGGCCATTTCAATTGAGATCGGGCGAAAAGGGTGGCAGGAAAAGGAGCCAAGCGCCGCGGGCTTCGACGAGGTCTTCGGCCTGTTCGCTTTTGTGAAAGCCGACATTGTTGAGAATGACGACGTCTCCCGCAGACAGGGTCGGCGAAAGTTGTGTTTCGACCCAAGTCTCGGAGATGCTCCGGTTCATCGGTGCATTGACAATCCAAGGCGCAATCACGCCACGCGATCTCAAACCGGCGATGAAGGTTTGGGATTTCCACGAGCCGAAGGGCGCATGTGTGCGGTAGCGTCGGCCTTTTTGCGACCATCCTGAGCGCTTGGACAGGTTCGTATTGATCGATGTCTCATCGATAAAGATGAGGCGCGCGAATGCCTTGTTGAAGAAGCGCCGGCGTCGTCCGATCCACAACTCACGCCCCCGCGCGATATGTGGACGCTGATGCTCGCTTGAGGGCCCGGGATGCCGGCGATGCCTCGCAGGGGGAGCCGCTGCTCGACCAGATTGACATGCCGATCCGGCGCGTCACGGCCGATGGCGCCTGTGACGGTGAGCCGACCTACGTCGACGTCGCCAGGCACAGCGCCGATGCTGCGGTGGTCCTCCCGCCGCGCGCCAATGCGGTGGAACGTCAGCATGACGATCCCACCAATCAACGAAACCAACATATCGCAACGATCAACGCCGATGGCCGGATGAAGTGGCAGGTCGCCACCGGTTACGGCAAACGCTCATTCGTCGAGACCGCGATCGGTCGCTACAAATCCATCATCGGCCGCCGGCTAAGAACACGCGCATTCGCGACTTTTTCGGTATTCGATGGGCTGAGGCTTTGGTGCGCGGGTCGTTGAAAGACCGGAATTCCGTCTTTGATGCTGCGACTATGCGATAGCGAGCTTGGGCGGGACGGATTTCGGGCGTGCGCATCCCAGCATCCTATTGAGCGCGGCGCAGCTTATGGCGACTTCCGTCTGCTGGGCAAGCCCTTTATCCGCACCCCCTAGCAAAGCATGGGATTTACAGCCAGAACGCTTCGCGCCCAATCCGTTCCAGAAAATGCTGGGACTAAACATCCAAAAGCTGTTGAGCATCGTACTAGCCGGAGAAGTTCCAATGGTGACAGGGTGAGTGATGGCAACGGGAGGAAAGACAGTCGATCACCGCGTCAACTTTTTTGAGGCGTATTCGCACGATGCGGCTTGCCGAAAGCTCAACATGTTCGTCTCAGGCTGGCAATGGTCGGTTCCAACAGCCGGCAGCGAATACAATAGCTTCAAAATCCGCATGCAATCGCTGCAATCAGCCACTATCATAAGCGCGGAACGTTCGGCCGGGCTGATTGGGATAGCGGAATATGATGTTCCGCAAGTAAACATATTGTTCGTGCTTGCCGGGGAAGTCGAAGTTGATAGCGCACAGATGCAGGATCGTTTGCACATACCCGCCGACCATGCTGCCATTGTTGGCGCTCTCGAGGGCACGCGCATCGCGATTAAGCCATACAGCTCATGGTTACTTTTTCAAGTTCAAGAGCTGGAGATCAGGCGCTATTTCGAGAATTTGACCGGCCAACCATACGCAAGAAAATTGGCGCTTTCACCGATCAATTTTCGTCAAAACGATGCTCGAGAGCTCTTCCAGGTATTGAAGAAGGCCGAGAAAGATTTAGCACGGTGCAATCCGACCGAAAGAGCGATGCTTACGAAAGCTTATCATGAGTTGATCCTTGTCAAAGTGTTCGCTAAGCTCCCACACAATCTCCGCGGTAGCCTCGATAGCGTGCTTGGCTAAAAGATCCGCAATTTAGGTCAAGCTTCATGACAAATTGGTGCCAAGCTTCTTAAGCTGCTGCCGGTTGGTCTTGGTCCGCTCACGTTATCATCAAAAATGCGTTCGCAGCTTGTGGCCGTAAGCTGGTCGTTGTGAATGGCGAGGTCATTGGCGTCGGTCGATACGCGGGCATAGCTTAATATCATGCGCCAGTACGCACCGGATTTTCCCACCAAAAAACGTGCAATCGGATCAAGGTGCAGGACTTAGTGCAAAACTCTTGAGGTATGCCCAATCAGCGAGCTGATAAGCGGTAAGGAACAAGTCCACAGCACCGCTCAAGCCTGCCTCTATGCCGGCAATCAAGCCTTCTAAGCCAACACTGAGGGGCAGCTTGCAATTGTCTAAGCCCTACCAAATGCGATTAGCTGCTCGGGTGGGCAATGTCACTTTGTTTGACTGGATTCAGGCGAAGGGCTCGCCATTGAGATCAAGCTGCAGCCCGGTCACTGCTTTCCAGTGCGTCATTGCTCGAATCCAACGACGTGAGCGGATCATGAAGCTTCAAGTCGCGGCAACAACTGCAGCGCTTTATCTCCATCCACGATCTATTCGATCCCACGGCTGTCTGATGTAGTTCCATAAATCTGATTACCGCACCGAAGCCGTCGCGACATGTATAATGTATAGATATTTCAATAAGTTATATAAAAATGCGCCGCGGGCGGTCCAATCTCATCAAGAGCTCCGCTCTGGCTCTGGACCTCACTCAACGTCAATAATGAGCAAACAATAGCGGTCTGTGAACCTAAAAAGTGGGACGACAGGTTCTACCTGCCGACCTACCTTCCCGTCGGTATCATTTGATACATTTCCGGCACAGCTAAGCGACATCACACTGGCAATATGGCGCCAGTTGAAACAGCTTGGAGGCATGAAAATGTCGCTTGGACTTTGGCAGCTCCGTGAAGCCAAACGGGCATTAACGATCTTCTGTGAGGACAATAACCTCGCCTTCAATGATGACGTCGCCCTCAGGGCGGCGCACGAGCTACTGCGGATCGCGCAACAGCGCCCTGGCACCACGCAGCAACTTCTTCGTCACCTAGAGGAAGATACCGCTTCCAGATCAAAGCGCCAACTCTAGCTCGCTCTCCGCACCCTCGGGAATATGCGGATTTCATTGTAATGGCACTCATTACACACTGTTACATTTTGCGGGATCTGCGGCATAGCCGCGAGACAAGTCTTCGTTAATCTCCGCCTTCCCTTCAAGACTGTGCTCGCCAAGGGTTTGCAGCCGGACGCAGCCCTTTACTCATGGTGCTCTCAATGATGCGACGTTACCTTAAAGTTTGGTTCTCAATACTCCTCGGTTGCGGGGTCTTTGTACTGGCCGGCGCAAACGCCAATGTCGCGGTCCAGCAATCTGCCAAGGACCAGGATCCGGAGGTAAGCGTTCAGACACTGCAAAGACGGAACGTGACGCTCACGCGTGAATTGCCGGGAAGAACAAGCGCCCACTTGGTCTCCGAGGTCCGGCCACGAGTGACCGGCACTATTCGCCGCCGAGTCTTCGAAGAAGGGAGCGTCGTTCAGGCCGGCGACGTCATGTACGAATTGGATCGAACGCCTTTCGAAGCCGCATACCGAAATGCGCAAGCTGCATTACGACGGGCTGAGAGCGCCGTCCCCAGCTCGCGTGCTAGGTTTGATCGATACCAGCGACTGCGCGCCAGTGATATCGCAAGCCAACAGGATCTTGACGAGGCCCGCACCCAGTTGCTTCAGGCCGAGGCGGACGTAGCTGCGGCGAATGCAGCCTTAGAAACCGCTCGCATCGAGCTTGACTACACAACGATCGTGGCACCGATCGGAGGGCGCGTCGACGCCTCCAATGTCACGCAGGGTGCTCTTGTCACGCAGGACCAGGCCCAGCCCCTGACTGTCATTCGTCAACACGATATCGTCAATGTCGACCTCGTGCGGTCGAGTTCTAGCCTTTTGGCTTTGAACAAGGCGTTGGCGTCAAACCAGATCAGAACTCATGGCGAGTATGTTACCGTTGAACTCAGGTTGGAAGACGGATCGAGATATCCGCATCCTGGAAAGTTGCAGTTTTCCGGGTCAGCGGTCTCGCAATCGACGGGCATGGTCTCGCTGCGTGCTGTTTTTCCGAATCCGAGCGGCATCTTGATGCCTGGCATGTATGTACGCGCGCTCATCGAAGAGGGCTTCGTGCAGGGCAGTTTCCTGGTGCCCCAGCGCGCGGTTTCACGCAATCCGCAAGGACAAGCTACAGCAAAGTTCGTAACCGACGATATGAAGGTCGAAGAACGTGTTCTCACCGTCGACCGCACGATCGGAAATAGCTGGCTCGTAACAGGTGGCGTTTTCGATGGTGATCGCGTTGTCGTTGAGGGGGCCCAGCGAGCACGTATGGGGCAACAGGTTCGGACAAGGGTCGTCATCGTTGAAGACGAAACCGGTGAGCTGCGAGATGTCGTGGAGGCGCCAGCATCGTCGAGCGAGCCCAAAAGGAGCACTCAGGCCGCTGCTGGCTCACTACCTGTGTCGCTCCAGTAGGATCTATCATGTCTCGCTTCTTCATTGAACGTCCCATCTTTGCCTTTGTCCTTGCCATAGCGATCATGATGACAGGAGCTTTGTCGATCCCGGCATTGTCGATCTCCCAATATCCGCAAATCGCGCCGACCGCTGTTCGGGTCACCGCGAATTATCCCGGAGCGGATGCGAAGACGGTCGAGGATTCGGTTACGAAGGTTATCGAACAAGGGATGACTGGGATCGACAACGTCGATTATGTCTCGTCGAGTTCCACGGCGACCGGTGAGGCCTCGATCACACTGACCTTCACCAGTGGAACTGACCCCGACGTGGCTCAGATGCAGGTTCAAAACAACCTTCAGCTCGTCGAAGCGCGTTTGCCGCAGGCGGTTCTGGACAGCGGATTGACGGTTTCGAAGTCGACAGCGAGCTTTTTCCTGATTGCCGCCCTTGCATCGCCCGATGGGCGGTTTAACGGCAACGATATCGCCGACTTTATCGATACTTTGCTCATGGACACGTTAAGACGCGTACCAGGTGTTAGCGAGGCACGGCTGCTCGGATCGGATCGATACGCGATGCGGATATGGGTTGATCCCGACAAGCTAGCTCAACACGGGTTGATGGTCAGCGACGTAACGCAGGCCGTGCAGGCGCAAAACACGCAGGTCTCGGCGGGGCAACTCGGCGCATTACCACAACGGCGAGGCCAGCAACTCAACGCAACGGTCACGGCAGGGAGTCGTCTGCAAACCGTCGAGCAATTCGAGGCTATCATCCTCAATGGTGCCGCAGACGGTTCCGTGATCCGCTTGAGCGACGTTGCAATGGTTGAACTCGGAGCGGAAAGCTACACCAATTCTAGCACGTATAGCGGCACGCCTGCCGCCGGTATTGGCTTCAGATTGGCATCCGGGGCCAATGCGTTGGAAACGGCAGAAAGCATTCGTGCCGAAATCGAGCGGCAAAGGGTCAATTTTCCACCGAATGTCGAAGTCCATTATCCATTCGACACGTCGCCCTTCGTTCGATTGTCGATCGAGGGTGTAGTGGCGACCCTGATCGAAGCCGTCTTTCTCGTCTTCGTTGTCATGTACGTCTTCCTACAAAATATCAGAGCGACGATAATCCCCACGTTGGCAATTCCTGTCGTGCTGCTTGGGACATTTGCTGTTCTCGGACTATCCGGCTACTCGATCAACACGCTCACTATGTTTGCGATGGTGTTGGCAATCGGCCTGCTCGTGGATGACGCCATTGTCGTCATCGAGAATGTCGAGCGGGTTATGGAGGAAGAGGATCTTGGCCCACGAGAGGCGACAATCAAGTCGATGGGCGAGATTAGCAGCGCTCTCATAGGGATTACGACCGTTCTGGCCACGATCTTCATCCCGATGGCCTTCTTCTCGGGGTCCGTTGGCATCATCTATAGGCAGTTTTCCGTTACCATTGTCACGGCCATGGTCCTGTCTGTCCTCGTAGCCTTGGTGCTCACGCCAGCTCTTTGCGCGTCGCTTCTCAGAAAACCGAAACATGGAATGGCAAAGGCTGCGCCGTTTAGATGGTTCAATTCCGGGTTTGCCAGCTTCACAGATCTGTATCAGCGGACAACACAAGTCCTGCTTCGCCGCATCGCTATTGGCGTCGTCATGTTCATTGCAGTCGCGGTTGGAGTTGCCTTTCTGTTCGCCAGGCTGCCTTCCGCCTTCCTGCCCGAGGAAGATCAGGGACGTCTTGTGACCGCAGTTCAGTTGCCGCCCGGCGCAACGGCGGATCGAACTCGGCGAGTTCTCGATCAGGTAATCGATCATTACCTGACGAACGAGCGTGAATACGTTGAGGGAATATTCGGATCGGTCGGCTTCAGTTTTGGCGGCCAGGGCCAAAACGTTGCAACCGTTTTCGTGTCGCTTAAGGATTTCGGGGAAAGGCAAATACCTGAGGCTTCGGCTGCGGCGATTGCTCAACGAGCTATGGCGGCGTTCGCGAAGATATCTGATGGCCGCGTAGTGGCACTTGCTCCTCCCGCCATTCCGGGCTTCGGGAACAATAACGGCTTCGATTTCTTCCTGCGCGACACAGGTAATGCTGGACACGAAGCCCTCATGGTTGCTCGCAACCAGCTGTTGGGAGCCGCGGCCCAAAATGAAAGGCTGAGAGGAACTCGTCCTAACGGACAGGATGACAGTCCCCAATATTCGGTAGCTATAGATCGTGATCGAGCAAGTGCGTTGGGTCTCAGTCTCTCGGATATAAACGCGACCCTATCTTCGGCTTGGGGAGGCACTTATGTGAACGATTTTCTGGACCGTGGGCGGATCAAGCGGGTGTACGTGCAGTCGGACGCAGATTTTCGCATGCAGCCGGAGGACTTTGAGCGTTGGCATGTTCGCAATAATCGCGGTGAAATGGTTCCCCTCTCATCCTTCTCGACGGGGCATTGGGGATTTGGTTCACCGAGACTGGAACGGTATAATGGCGTCTCCGCAGTTCAGCTGCAGGGTTCTCCCTCAACTGGGGTTAGCTCAGGTCAAGCGATGCAGGAAATCGATCGCATGGTCGATGATTTGCCAGATGAATTCTCGCATCAATGGACCAGTCTGTCAGCTGAAGAACGGCTCGCTGGAAATCAGGCTCTTCACCTTTACATCATCTCCATAGTTGTGGTCTTCCTGGCACTTGCTGCGCTTTATGAAAGCTGGACGATACCGTTTTCGGTCATGCTTTCAGTCCCTGTGGGAATTTTGGGAGCATTGGTCGCGGCGACCCAGTTCGGCCAGTTGAACGATATTTATTTCAAGGTGGGGCTACTTACGACGATTGGGCTCACAGCAAAAAACGCGATCCTGATTGTTGAGTTTGCCACAGCGGAGGAATTGAAAGGCAAGAGCCTCGTCGACGCAACGATTGAGGCTTCGCGTCAACGCCTTCGTCCTATCCTTATGACCTCCTTCGCCTTCATCTTGGGAGTCTTGCCGCTCGCAACCGCCTCGGGCGCGGGAGGAGGGAGCCAGAATTCTATTGGCATCGGAGTGATGGGCGGTATGATTTCCGCGACACTCCTCGGCATATTCCTAATTCCGGTACTGTATGTTGTGATCCGGAAACTGGCTGGCATTGGCAGGTCGAGATCACCTCGTGCTCAATCAATTGCGGACGTGCCTACGCAATAAAATTCAAATGTTGGAAGCTGATTCACCACAATCTGTGTACTGAATGTAGTTGCCGCTCAAGAAGCAGGTGGGGAATTATTGATGACGAACGTGAAGCTCTACCACGACGTCGCTGCTGGGTTGTGTAAGGTCAAATCGGATAACGGTTAGAAGAGCCGCCAGGCACTGGCAACACGGATCCTCCGGCTGTCTTCGGATCTCGAGTGTTGAAGCGCGGGAGCTGTTTGGAAAGGGTAAGAGGTGCTGCGTGGACTGAGACGAGCATGAGCCCTGGATCTATTGACGACGGCGGAAGCCTTGGAGGATGAGAGGCCGCGATATGGGGATGGCCACCGTCATCGCCGCCGCCTGATATCCTAACATCGGCACCGTCCATATCAGCCATTCCTGGTGCAGATGGCAGCGCTTGCCGGCATCGATGTCAAGACGGCTTTGGCGTCTGCTAAACCCTTTGCGAAATCGACCTGACGGCGGACTGCCGGTCGATGTGCTGAAAGACAAGTGGCTCGATGCCTGTACGGTGCTGGTGACGGTGACCTACGGTCCGAAGATCGATGATTTGCCGATTGCACAGGCGCTACGCCGCGGTTGTTTCTATGTCGGGGCGCGGCATCACAGCTTCCGATCGTCGACGTGGATAGGCGTGAGGCTGTTCTAGCGGCCACTAGCATTTTGAGAGAATAGAATGTGCATTGTAGCGGGAGGGCAGCTAGCTGATTTTGCCCACTGCCGGCCTAAATTGCTGGCTAGATGCGCAGACTGATCTTTGGGCGCAATACGACAGACAGGATCGTGATAAGTCGGCTGACATAACGATGTGCGATCTTCGCTCTGGCTGAAGGTGCGCGCCTTAAGTTGCCTCCTACAGCAACATACGAATCCAATCATCAACTGTTAGGGTTTAGCTGAACACCGATGACCAATTGAGGCCATCGGTGCGGTCGTCGCATTCAAGACCTGGAGTCCGGGTCGATTGGAAGCAACCCGCCGACTTTAACGTGGAAATGTCGGCAATATGTGCCAAGATTGTAGCAGGCGATACAAATCGCCCTCTTTGATCGTGCCCAGATGCCGACCACTGCCCGTCGACTTATCTTGTTAGCGCCCGAAAGGCCCAGAAGAAGAATGGGTTTCATGCCAATGTGTGCATCGTGTCTCGTCACTTTAACCATTGGCTGCCGTGAAACTTTGATACACTTTTTCGGCTGCGAAGAGCTGTAGGTTTGATGTATTCTCACGGTAAACGGGGACATCACCATGGACGCGGCCGCGCATATAGTTGTTGTTGATGATCACGGTGATATCCGGGATCTCGTTCAACAGTATCTTGAGCAACAGGGCTATAAAGTCACAGCCGTCGAAAGCGGCGCAGCCCTACGACGTCTGTTGGAAAAACAGACGGCGGATCTCATTGTTCTTGACGTGATGATGCCAGGGGAGGACGGACTTTCAGTATGCCGTCAGCTGCGTGCGTCCGCCGGGATCCCAGTGATTTTTCTCACCGCTATGGCCGACGACACTGACAGGATCATTGGCCTGGAGCTTGGCGCTGATGATTACGTCGTCAAGCCTTTCAATCCAAGAGAACTACTGGCACGCATTCGAGCGGTGCTGCGCAGATCCGGTAACCCTAATATGGCTCTCGCCGCGGCAAACCCGAAGAATGTCCGGGTGGGACCTTGGCGTGTGAATCTTGGTCGCCAGGAGATTTCTGGCGACGACGGCGTTGGCATTCCATTAAGTTCAGCGGAATTCCGGCTGTTAAAGGTCTTCATCGAGCGGCCGGGGCTAGTATTGAGCCGAGAGCAGCTTCTCGATCTAACAGTCGGTCGAACTGCTGACGTCTTTGATCGCACTATTGATAATCAAGTCAGTCGGTTGAGGAAAAAAATCGAAGACAACCCCAAAAACCCCTCAATCATCAAGACGCACTGGGGCGGCGGCTACAGCCTCTCCGTGGAAGTGGCTTCTGAATGATAAAGAAATGGACAAGAAGTCTCGCGGCGCAGTTTATCGGCTTCACCCTCGCGGCCTTGTTGATCGCGCAGGCCATTACATTCGTAATATCGTGGAACGAGCATTCGAAAGCATTGGATGCGGCCGCCAAGAGCGAGTTCTTCAGCCGCACTCGCACGATAACCCGCCTTGTCAATGACGCCGTTCCAAGTTCCAGGCAGCAGGTCCTCACCGCCAGCGAAACTGGAGACTCGCGTTTCTGGATGAGTGCTCAAGATCCCATGAGCGCGTCCGCATGGCGATTGGAGGCGGTGGAGCAATTCAGCAGGCCGCTTGAAAACTACGTTGACCTTGTGCGGTTCTTCGAAGGTGGGACGGCAGTGCCGCGGATTCCGAGCGCAAAAAAAGTCGCCTCATCCAACAATAGCGAAGATTGGAAGGCTCCGTTCCAGGAGCTATGGGCACTTCGCCAACCGGTCAAGTATCTTTATTTTGATGGAGCTCGCGGATACGGCATGGTCGTGAAGCTAGATGATGGCACGCATCTGAACGCGGCCTTCTATATGAAGCAAGGAAGCTGGTGGACCTCGACATCCTTAAGCTCGCTTGTTCTGACGGCTGCTGTACTCGCATTGATCGGGGTTCTTGTGGGCAACCGAATCGCCCGGCCTCTCAAAAGTCTGGCGATCGCTGCCGAGGCGCTTGGGCGGGGCGAGAACCTTCCACCTTTGGAGGAAACGGGGCCGGAAGAGGTTCGGCGAACCGCGTCTGCGTTCAATCGGATGCAAGCCCGCTTGCACAGGTTTATCGATGACAGAACGAAAATGCTTGCCGCAATCGGTCATGATCTGCGTACACCGCTCACTTCTCTTCGCTTGAGAACCGAGTTCGTGAAGGATGAGGAGATCCAGCGAAAAATGCTTGCGACCATCGAGGAACTGCAGGGCATGACTGAAGCGGCGATTGCCTTTGCGCGCGGCGAGTCAACAGAGGAAGAGACGCGTCCGATCCAACTTGAGGCTTTGATCGGCAGCATCTGCGACGATCAGGAAGATCTGGGGTACCCGGTGACTTTGGTTAGCGCCGACAAAATAACATATCGCTGCCGGCCCGACGGGCTTAGACGGGCGGTACGCAATATAGTTGAAAACGCTGTTCGATATGGAGGGGAAGCCAAGGTTTTGATTCTTCAAACGGCCGGCACGGTCGACATAGTCGTTGAGGATCGCGGACCCGGCATCCCTGAGGACATGAGAGAAAAGGTTTTCGCTCCATTTTTCAGGCTCGAGGTATCGCGGAATAAGCAAACTGGTGGGATTGGTCTCGGTCTGTCAATTGCGCGGGCAGTTGCTCGTCAGCATGGCGGCGATATCATGTTCGTCACCAAGGAGAACGGTATGCGGACAATTATTTCTCTACCACGTCATGACGATAGCGAAACAGGCCGAACTGCAAACGCAAAACGATGGAACGTTGGTGCAGCGATAATCGCCTCGCGCCGGCGACGACAAGTCAGGCCGATCAGTCTGCACACCAAGTGATCAATGGAGGCTCAGTGTTCTAAAAGCTTGGCCGGGACGCTAAATCTACTGGTCCTAAGAAAGACCCTGCTGCCAAGCCTGATACACAGTCCTTATGCTAGGATGAAAACCCAGGCTGCGGGCGAGGGACGTATCGACATGCAGGTACCAGGGGTTTTCGAGAGGCTCGGAATTCGGCGCCAACCTGGATCCGACCATGCCCGCGAGTTCGTAGATGGAGGTGGGCGCCTCGTCGGCCAAGTTCACGATGCGCCGATCGAAATCACCTTTGAGCGCCATCGTGATTGCTTGTGCGATATCACGATGGTGGATCGTGCTCATGCGTTGGGCCGGATGCCAAGTGCTGACGTGCTTGGGAAGAGATTGGAGATGTCCGTCACCGTCGCCATAGACGAAGGGGAAGCGAAGGATGGACCAGTTCAACCCGCTTTCGCGCAGTTCCTTTTCCGCGGCAACCTTGCTTGCGGGATAGGCATGCTGGGGATCAACCGGGTCGTCTTCCCTTCCCGGATGCGGATTGTCCTTGTTGTAGACATGGCTGGTGCTCGACATGATGAACCGGGCGTCGGGAGCATGCGCCTTCACGGCGGCAATCAGGTTGCGTGTCCCATCGAGATTGCTCTTCCAGATGAGATCGGTGTCCCGCGTGCGGAAGACGGCCGCAAGGTGCACAATAGCGGAAACCCCTTGGACGGCTTTCGCCAGGGTTGAAGGGTCGAGAATATCGCCCGTTACGGCATCAATTTCTTCATCGCGGCTCTTGCCCGCCCGGAGCAGGGCTCGGCAAGCATAGCCGGTCTCCACCAACCGCGGCAGAAGTCGCTCTCCAACGAGCCCGGTGGCTCCGGTGATCAATACGGACATTTGCTCAATCCTTTCGCAACAGGGCCTGCAGTCGTTCGGTCGCTAATTTGAGGACACGGATGGTCGTTGCCAGATCGGCCTCGTCGATCCCGCCGAAGGCGGCATCGCGGATGAAAGAAAGATCAGGCATCCGGCGCCACAGCGCCTCGCCGGCGGCTGTCAAAGTCAGCAGACGTTGACGCTGATCGCCCCCATCCGCGGTCTGTGCGACCAGGTCCTTGCGGACGAGCGTGGCGATGATTCCGCTCAGGGTCGCGCGTTCCAGTTCGAGTGCGCGACCGAGATCACGCTGGACGGACGGGCCGTTGTTGACGAGATACCAGAGGACATACCATTGCGTGGATCCCAGATCGAAGGGCCGCAAGCGTTCGTCCATGAGAGCCCGGCCCGCGAAGTAACACCGCTTCGTCCATGCTCCCACGGAGAGAATTTTGGTGTCCGCCTGATCCCGCATGAAAAGCCCACTTATTTCGTTCGCTACCATACGATAATTGCAAGGTAGCGAACGAATGTCAAGGCTCGATGCCGTTGGACCCGGATGAAGCGATCCCAAGGGGCCGGTCAGAAAGCTGGACAGCCGTCTTAGACGTCAGCGACGCGATCAGGCCGGCAATGACTGTGATGACGACGACGTCGTTGGGGCGCTATCGGCACCGCTTCACATGGTCGACGAGTGCCCGAAGCTTCGGAGCGAGATTGCGCCGGCTGGGGTAATAAAGAAAAAAGCCAGCAAAGGGAGGGCAATAGTCCTGCAGGAGAGGGACCAACTGACCGGATTCGACATAGGGTTTGAACGTGTCTTCCATACCAAAGGTGATGCCGCCACCGGCACAGGCTGTGCGGATCATAAGCCACATGTCGTTGGTGGTGATCTGCGGGTCGACAGCCACGTCGAACTCGCGTCCATGCTCACCGAATTCCCAACGATAGGGCGCGCTATGCGGCGCGGGGCGCCAGCCGATACAGCGATGGGCGGAGAGTTCCGAAGGATGTTCAGGCCTGCCGAAACGTTCGATGTAGGACGGCGCGGCGAAAGCGCCCTGGCGCTGGTCGCTCAAGACTGGAACGGCGATCATGTCCTGATCGATGACTTCGCCCAATCGCACCCCCGCGTCATAGCCTTCCGCGACGATGTCGAATTCCTCATCCGTGACCGTCACGTCGATCTGAACTGAGGGAAAGGCATCCGCGAAACGCGCCAGAAGCGGCCCCGAAATGAACTGCTCGGCGATGGACGACACTGCCAGCCTCAATAGCCCGTTTGGCGCACTGTCGCGATCCGCCGTCGCGTCGAGCGCCAGTCCGACTTCGGAAATCGCCGGCGCCACCCGGTGATACAGTCGTTCGCCGGCCTCCGTGAGACTGACACTGCGCGTCGTGCGCCGCACGAGCGCGACGCCCAGCCGATCTTCAAGCCGTCGGACAGCCTGGCTGACCGCTGGTCGAGTGACGCCCAGATTCTCCGCGGCCACACGAAAGCTGCGCGCTTCGGCGACAGCCAGGAAAACGGAAATGCCATTTAGATCGATTGCCATTGGTTAGATAGTTTTACCAGAGCGGTCATCATTGGGCAAATTGTCCGATCTCATCGAGGCGCCTACTTTGGATCTCACGAACTAGGACGCGAGGCCTGTCGACGGTGCACGCAGCTTCATCGCCGGTCGATGGCTCTCATCAAGCTCTCAGCAGCCAGGAAAGGACTGTACCATGACCATTCTTCCGATACGCCAGTGGGTCGCCGGCGCGAGCCGTAGAGCTCTGATCACACTGGCATTGCTGTCGCTCGCCCTGCCGGGCACAGCTATTGCAAACGCCACGGCAACGCAGGTGCAGGCTGCGGACAGTGCGGCTATCGAGCAACGAAACAAGGCGATCGTCGAAGCCGCCTTCGAAAAATGGCGCGGAGGCACCTATGTCTTCGGGGAGCTCCTCGCTCCAGACGTCGTCTGGACGATCCATGGTTCCGGGCCGGTCGCCGGCAGCTATCGCAACCAGAAGGACTTCATCGAGAAGGCCTCGCGTCCCCTGACCAGCCGGCTCGCGACTCCGATCGCGCCGGAGGTGCACAACATCTTCGCCGACGGGGACACGATCATCATCCGCTTCGACGGAACGGCAACCACGACGTCGGGCGCACCTTATCGCAACCAGTTCGTCTGGATACTCAAGATGAAGGACGGCCTCGTCGTCAATGCGGAGGCCTTTCTAGACCTCGTTGCTTATCAGCAGGTGGTCGACAACAACGCCCCGCGGTCCCAATGACCGACGCCTGCGGTTCGGAAGACCTGAGCGTATGCCGACCGATAGCCGCGCATCCGTGCGCCATGGCTTCCAAACCGAGAACAGCAACGCTCAATGGAGCAGGACCATGCGACAGGCACTTGAAGCAATCATCACGGCCACCCTTTCGATCCAACCCGCAGAAGCACAGGAGGCCAATCCGCAGCCGCAACATCCTTACGTTGGCACGTGGGTCACCGACGACAACCATGTTCGCCACGAACTTCTGCCGAGCGGACGCTATATCGAAGCCCGCGGTCAGCGCGAGCGAGCTTATGAGGGTCGGTATGAAGTAGACGGGACGCATATCGAGTATTGGGACGACACCGGCTTCACCGCTGATGGCGATTTCGTCGATGCCAACACTCTGCATCATGGCGGCATGATCTTGCGGCGCAAGCCGGCGACACCGTAAACACCGGGCGAGCCTGCGCGATGCGAAACGGGTCTGGGTGCCGCAGGTCTTCCTCAATCTACCTGATGGGACGGACGCCATTCACCGCCGCCCTGTCATCGTTGTTTTTCCACCTCTCGCAGGAGATCGATGAAGGCGCGTAACGTGGACGGCAGGTGCCGGCTGCGCGGATAATAGAGTGCCAGGCCCGGTATCGGCGGGCACCATTCATCAAGTACGGTGAGCAACTGGCCGGACGCCAGAAACGGCCGTGCGAAATACTCGGGCACATAGGCAATACCGCGCCCGTCCACCGCCGCCTGCACGAGAAGATCATTGTCATCGAGGGTGAGATTGCCCTGGACGTTGATCGCCACTTCGGCACCGCGTCTGGAAAATTCCCAGCGATAGCGCTTTCCACTGGGCAGACGTTGGCGGATGCAGCGATGCGCATGTAAATCGTCGGGCATGTTTGGCCTTGCCTTGCCGTCCAGATAGGACGGCGCCGCCACGGTGATGAAACGGACGTCGCCTCCGAACTTCACTGCGACCATATCTTTCGGGACGGCTTCCAGCAGACGTACCCCCGCGTCGAAACCTTGTTCCACGATATCGACGAGCCGACCTTCCGACACGAGATCAAGCTCGACATCTGGATAAAGATCCAAGAAGCGCGGCACCACGTCTGCGAGCAAGATGCGGGCACCGCTTTTGTTCGCATTAATCCTAAGTGTGCCGCTTGGAGTGCCGCGCTCCTCCGAGAACGTGTCGAGCGCCCGATCGAGTTCCTGCAGAACCGGGTCGAGTCGCGCGAGCAGGCGCGCGCCGGCCTGCGTCAGAGATACGCTGCGTGTCGTCCGATTGAAGAGGCGGACGTCCAGCTTTGCTTCCAATCCGATGATCGCGTGGCTGAGGGCGGAGCGCGAGACCCCCATGATGTCGGCCGCTCTGCGGAAGCTTTTGTGATTGGCAACCGCGGCAAAAGCGGCAAGGTCATTCAGACTAGGGCGCATCATTCGTGATTTATCCTCACCACTTCATCTCAAATTGGCAGCCTTATATCACCAATCGTGCGGGTCTACATTCGGCGATGAACAGATGAGGAAAATCACATGCCAAAGACATGGTTCATTACCGGCGCTTCTTCCGGACTCGGTTTCGAAATGGCGCAGCAGTTACTCGCCCAAGGGCACAAGGTGATTGCAACGCTCCGCCGCTCAGGACCACTGACGCAACTTGAGCAGGAATATCGCGAGCACCTGGATACCATTCAGCTTGATGTGATCGAGCCGGAGAGCATTGTCTCGGCCGTCGAAGGAGCCTTTAAGCGGCATGGCCGCGTAGACGTGATCGTCAGCAACGCGGGCTATGGCCTGTTCGGTGCTGCGGAAGAGCTCACGAATGAAGAGATCGACCGGCAGATCGCCACCAATCTTACCGGATCCATTCATCTGATCCGTGCTGCACTGCCCCTTCTTCGAAAGCAAGGCGGCGGGCGGATCGTTCAGGTCTCGTCCGAAGGTGGGCAGATCGCGTATCCCGGGTTCAGCCTCTATCATGCGACCAAGTGGGGCATCGAGGGCTTCCTCGAAGCCGTGGCACAGGAAGTGGCTCCGTTCGGCATCGACGTCATCATCGCCGAGCCGGGACCAACCGGCACGAATTTCGGAGCCAATCTCGTCTGCGCGAAACCGATGGATGCCTATGACGAAACTCCTGCCGGCGCCGTTCGCCGGGCGATCACTGAGGGTAGCTTCGAAATCAGGGGAGATGCGGCGCGCACCGTGTCCGCAATCATAACAGCCGCCGAGAGCGAGACGCCGCCATTGCGGCTGGCGCTGGGCAGCACGGCCTATTCCTCGATCTCACAGGCGCTGTCCGCGCGCCTCGCCGCCCTTAAGGCGCAGCGGGGAGTGGCGAATTCCGCCGATAGGCAGGATCTGTGAAGTGCAGCAACGGCTGGGACACACAGATCTCACGCACAGGAAAGGAAACAGCATGTCCGTTCAATCAGCTATATTGGCGCTTGTGTTGACTGTGTCATCTTCTGCATCCGCGCAGACAGCAGCGGAGAACCAAGTCGTCGGAACCTGGCGTATGATGTCGGCGACGATCGACCCCGGCGGCAGAAATATCGCTGCTTATGGAGAAAAGCCCAACGGGCTTCTCGTCTTCACGCCCGATATGCACTTCGTGGAAGTTCTGACCGACGCCGATGTCCCGCGGTTTGCTTCCAATGTCCGCGGTGGGGGGACGGACGATGAAAATCGCATGGCCATGTCACGCAGCATCGGGTTCTTCGGCACCTACACCATCGATGAGAAGGGAGAATTCAGCGGAAACCGCGTCGAGGGATCGACATTCCCGAACTGGATTGGCAGCGTGCGAACACGTGATGATCTCACGCTCGTCGTCGATGGCGACCGCATGACTGAACAATTCCGCAGGCCGGAAGGCATCGAAATCAGGATCGAATGGCAGCGGGTCAAATGAGGCACTGAAGGGCGGTTCCCCTGAGGCCTCGACCTTCGAGCGTGCGCCATTCAGTCCTTCGCCTCCCAGTCGTAGCTTCTCATGAAATCGAGAAACGCACGCATGGCGGCGCTCGGAAGTCGGCGGCTGGGGTAGTATAGAAACCAATGCGGCAAGGTCGGGCTCCAGTCGGAGAGAAGCTCCACCAGCCGGCCGGTTTGGATATGCGGCTTCGCATAGTCGTCGAAGACATGGGCTATTCCTCTGCCCGCCAGCGCAGCTTGCAGTTCATTGTGTGCGGAGCTGACCGTCAAGCGGCCGGTTGGAGTGACTTCGATCTCTTCGCCCCCCTCGGAAAATCGCCAGGTAACGAGGGTGCCACCTGGGAAACGACGTCTTATACAGTCGTGATCAACAAGCTCGTGTGGTGTCTGCGGCTCTCCGCACCTCTTGATGTAGCCGGGCGAGGCGACGATTGCATAACGAAGCGCGGGCCCGAGTGGCAGCGCGATCATGTCCTGGGCCAGCTGCTTGCCGAACCTGACGCCGGCATCGAAACCCTGTTCTACGATATCGATGACGGCCGCATCGCTGATGATCTCGATCTTCACCTCGGGATAAACGTCCATGAAGTCGAACACCAGTGGGCAAAGAAAATGATCGACAGCCGGCGCCGGCGCGTTGATCCTAAGCGTTCCAGACGGACTATCCCGTAATTCGTCCACCTCGGCGATGGCGAGCCGGATGTCGCTCAGTGCAGGCGCCAGACGTTCCAGAAGGCGCTGTCCTGCCTCCGTTGGGAATACGCTCCTCGTCGTTCGGTTGAGGAGCCGGATACCCAGAGCCTCTTCCAGCCCATTCATCGTTTGGCTCAAGGCCGACGACGACACGCCTCGCTCATGTGCGGCTGCGCGGAAACCACCACAGCGCACGATGGCCACGAACACATCGAAGCTGTCCAGGCGAATAGGATCCATTGCAAAGTTTTTCTAATCAAGCCGATAAACTTAAAGCAGATTATCAGATCAATTGCCCCATGTCATGGTTGATGCCGAGCTCAACGCGGTGCTTGATGTTTGCTTTCACGGTCAATTCGACCCGTGCGAAGCGATGAAGCAATTGAGCGCCCACACGGAGGAAAACCTGATGAGTGCCTTTACCCTCAACAGACGTGCCATCATGCTGTCCGCTGTCGCCGGCGCATCGACCATGTTCATCCCAAGCCTGGGTGGCTCCAGCAGCGCCAACGCCCAGGCCGCGTCCCCGGTGACGGGCAATGCCGGTCACTACCGCTTCCGCGTCGGAGACATCAGCGCGACTGTCTTGAGCGATGGTGTGATTGGTGGCCCGCCTCGCGTCTATGCCAGCAACGCGCCGGAAGCCGAGCTTCAGGAGGTCCTGCGTCAAGCATTTCTGCCGACCGACCACATGACCCTCAATCTCAACACCCTGCTAATCGAAACCGGCGGTCGACGGATTCTGATCGAGGCCGGAGCCGGCAAGACCATGGGCCCGAATGGCGGCCGTATCTTCGATAACCTCGCGGCGATCGGCCTCGGTCCTGCAGACATCGATGCGATTGTCGTCTCGCATACCCATCCCGACCACGTCGGCAATCTGAGAACCGCAGACGGCGGCAAGGCCTTTCCCCGCGCCACGGTGTTTGTTCCGAAGGCCGACTGGGACTTCTTCGTCCGCACCGATCCGGATCTCTCCTACATGCCTGTGCCGGAGGAATTCCGTTTGCGCTTTGCGGCAAACATCAAGAACAGCCTTGGGCCGTTTGCGAACGATGTCGAGCTTTATGAAGCCGGCGCCGAGATCGTGCCGGGTCTGACGACGATCGCCGCATCCGGTCACACGCCGGGCATGGCCACCTTTCTCGTCCATTCCGGGAGCGACCAGTTGCTGCTGACAGCAGACCTTGCCTATCACCCTGTTGTCAACGTCGACAGGCCCTGGCTTCCGGGCCCGGACCGGGACAAGGAAACGGCCTTTTCCTCGCGCCGGCGCATTTTCGACAGGGCGGCCGCCGAGCGCATGCCCGTTCTTGGCTTCCACTATCCGTTCCCCGGCCTCGGCCGGATGCTGAAGACCGATGGCGGCTACGCCTGGGTTCCCGCCAACTGGCAGTTCTGACGCTCAGAAACAGGAAACACCTATGGAACAGTTGAATATCAACAGACGCGGCTTTCTCGGCACGATGGGTGCGGCGGCAACAGGGTTGGCTCTCGCCACCCACGCTACCGCGCAGACCTCGGGAACGAATGCGGCGTTGTCAGCTTCTGGAGCAAATCAGGATGTCCTGACTCGCACATTGCCACGCACCGGCGAACGGGTCACTGCCCTGGGTCTCGGAACCTTCCTGACCTTCGACCTCAAGCCCGGGGATCGCCGGGACGCTCTCCGCCAAGTCTTCAAACGTTACGTCGCCGCAGGCGGCCGCGTGGTCGACACATCACCTCTCTACGGCTCGGCCGAAGTCAGCGTCGGCCAGTTCATGGGCGAGTTTGAAGGATCCGACGAGTTGTTCCTCGCCAACAAGGTCTGGTCGACGGGAGAATATCTTGGAGACGAAAGCCACGCGATCGAAAGCTTTCGGCAGTCGCGCATGCGGACATGGCGTGACACAATCAATCTCATGCAATGCCACAGCATCACCAATGCGCCGGTCATCATTCCGCTGATGAAAGCCTGGAAGAAGGAAGGGCTCATAGGCCACGTCGGCGTGACCCACCACGAGTCGGCGGCGCAGGACCAGTTGCTGGCCATCATCCAACGCGACGATGTCGGTTTCATCCAGACCAACTACTCGATCTTCAACCGCGACGCAGAGAGGCGCTTGCTGCCGGCCGCCGCCGACAAGGGCGTCGGCGTCCTGATCAATCTGCCGCTCGAAAAGGCGCGGCTGATGAAGGTAATCGAGGGGCAGCCGCTTCCCGGTTTCGCAGCCGAATTCGGTGCGACGAGCTGGGCGCAGTTCTTTCTGAAATGGGTCATGGCGCATCCGGCCGTCACGAGCGTACTTTGCGGTACGTCCAACCCCGACCACATGAGCGACAATGTCCAGGCGATGACGGGGCCGCTACCTGACGAGCGCATGCGCGCCCGCATGGTCGCACATATGGAGACCCTTCCCGGCTTCGGCTCCATCGGTACGATGCCGTGGTATCCCGGCAAGGAGAACATGTATTCCGGCCTGATCCGAGAGGCACAGGCCAACGCCGCGCAGCGCCTGCAGTAACGGCGCG
This sequence comes from Martinezella tropici, assembly GCF_003287875.1. Lineage (GTDB taxonomy): Bacteria > Pseudomonadota > Alphaproteobacteria > Rhizobiales > Rhizobiaceae > Rhizobium > Rhizobium tropici_C. The sequence goes on along the minus strand of NZ_QMKK01000042.1, from coordinate 189,717 downwards.
TCGATTAACCCGCCATCACACCGGGAGACCGGACTTGCCCTCCACCAGACGCTCGCTTCTGATGGCCTTTCTGACGCTGCCTCTCATCGAGGCGGCGAGAATGAGGGCGTTTGCGCACGTCGCTCCCGAACTGCCGCTCACCCCCGCATGTGACGATGAAGACGAACTGACCCTCGAACGGGAAGCCGGTCCCTTCTTCAGGCTGAACTCACCGCTCAATCGGGATCTCTATTCGGATGCACCCGGAGGCGAGCGAATAACCGTCGCCGGTTTCGTGTTTGACAATCGTTGCCGGCCGCTTGGCGGCAGCCTTGTCGAAATCTGGCACGCGGACGAAAACGGCGACTATGACAGCGTGGGCTTCCGCTTGCGCGGATACCAATTCGCCGACACGCAGGGACGCTGGTGGTTCAACACCATCGTGCCCGCGCTATATCCCAGACGAACGCGTCACTTCCATTTCAAGGTCCAGCGTCCCGGTGGGCGCCTCCTGACCACGCAGCTCTATTTTCCCGGCGAGGCGAGGAATGCCGGAGACAGATTGTTTGATGAGGCACTGCTCCTCGACATCAAGCAAACCGGCGATGGAAAGTTTGGACGGTTCGATTTCGTGATCTAACGAGGAAAGCCGCTAGGGAGGGGAGTGTTTAGTCGCCAGCCTACTTTTTCCAAATTCGGCCATTGAGCTCTTTTACGGAGCCTCGTTGACAGAGACAAGCCGTCCTCACGCATTATTGGTTGTTTGAAATTGCTTGCCGGACGTCGTGATGCCCGACGTCCAAACACAGCAAGGGTTCAAATCAGGCGTTGAAGCCCGCGTCTACACTGAGAACCGCGCCGGTAATCAGACTTGCAGCGGGACCCGCCAGGAACGCCACCGCGCTGGCGACTTCACGGGGCTCGCCGAAGCGCCCAAGCGAGGTGAGGCTCCTCTGATAGTCAGCATTCTCACCATTGGCGGGATTCATTTCCGTGTCAGTTGAACCCGGTAGAACGAGATTGACGGTGATGCCTTGAGGTCCGAGTTCGCGCGAAAGGCCCCGAGTGAACGACAGAAGTGCCGACTTCGACATCGCGTAAGCCGTCACACCCGGGAAAGGAACGCGCTCTGCAAGAGAGGAGCCGAGAGAGATGATCCGGCCACCGGATGAAAGATGCGGGATTGCTGCCTGCGCAAAAAGGACCGGCGCGCGAACGTTCACATCAAGCATGGCCTGCAGGTCGACGAGTGCCAGATCCGCGGTCATGCCGGCGGTTCCGATACCCGCGCTGTTGACGAGGATATCAAGCCCTCCAAGTGTGTCGACGGTCTGGCCGACGGCGCGGCGGATGGCGTCCGGGTCGGCACTGTCGGCTTGAATGGCAAGCCCACTGCGGCCTTTTTCCTCGATGGTCTTGACCACTGACGCAGCCCTGTCCGCCGAACGCTGATAGGTGAAGGCGACATCCGCGCCCTTCTCAGCAAGAGCAATTGCAATCGCAGCGCCTATTCCGCGAGAGCCGCCGTTCACCAAGGCGCGTTTTCCAAGCAATTCCATGATCTTTCCTTTTATGCAGTGATCGATGTAGAAATACGTATGGCCATTGCAAACCGCCGTCAACTGAATTATGCAGTGGTCGATGCACAATAATTCTCCATCGTCACCTAAAGCTTCAGAACGGCCCCTCCGCTCGCGCGGTCGACCGCGAGAATTCGACCGCGTTACAGCACTCGCCAAAGCGACAAGACTTTTTTGGACCAAAGGCTACGAGGCAACTTCCATCGCTGATCTGACGGATGAGATGGGGATCGGCACGAAGAGCCTCTATGCTGCCTTCGGTTCGAAGGATGAGCTCTATGCCGAAGCGCTTAAGTACTATTACACGACCTACGAGGGGCTCGTATGGACGCGGTTCAGAAAGGCGTCCACTGCGAAAGAGGCGGCTCTCGCATTCCTCGAGGATTCCGCGGTCGCGATGACCGGTGGAGATTGCGATCTGCCTCGCGGGTGCATGGCGACACTCGCCACCGTGGGTAGTAAAGGACACTCCGACCTGAGCGAACTCATGCGAGCGACCCGCGCAGGTGGTTTCGACATCCTCAAGGCGCGCTTTGACAGAGCAAAGAGCGACGGTGATCTTGTCCCCTCGGCAGATACGACGAGGCTGGCAAGGTTCGTGCAGATCGTCCAAAGCGGCATGGCGATCCGCGCTCGCGATGGAGCGGAACGGGTCGAACTGCATGCCGCGGCGGAAATGGCGCTGTCCGGCTGGGAGAATATGGCCGGTAACGTCGATCAGCACGCGGAGCGCAGGGCCTGAGCGTCGACCCGAACCGATAAGAATTTTGGATGGTTCAACTCTGCTCTTCTTATGAAGAGCGGAACGAGCTTTCTGCGAAACGGCTTGGCGAGCAGCCGACGGCGCGGGTGAAGGCAGTGCTGAACGCACTTGCCGACTTGTAGCCAATTGAAAAGGCGATCTCCTCCACCCTTGCCGTCCCAGACTTGAGGGCCTCCTTCGCAAGCGCCATGCGCCACCGCAAAAGATACGAGATTGGTCCGATCCCGACGAGCGATTGGAAACGGGTAGCCAAAGCAGAGCGGGAAACACCGCAAAGCTTTGCCAGAGCTCCGACCGTCCAATCTTGCCCAACATTTTCGTGCATGGCCCGAATGGCTTTGGACGTAACGGGGTCGCGAAGGCCGGCGAGCAGGCCCGGACCGGCGGCTCCCAGACTTTGTTCCGGAAAATCCGAGGCCGGCATCCTGAGAATCTCGACCAGCGTCAGTTCGACGAGACGGATGATGATGAATTCGCTTGCCGGCCCAGGGTCGCGGGCTTCGGATTCTATTAGCGTGAGCAGGTTGTGAAGCCGGTGGAGTTTGGGCGAATGCGAGGGTATCTGAACCATGGGCGGAAGAAGCCCTGCCAGGAGATCCTCGTTGGCTGCTGAGAACAGAAATTTGCCCATGTGGAGCGAAATCTGCCTTTCCGGACCGGAGCCCAGCTTCAAGCGGCCCCCCTGTTTAGCGGCCACCGCGGCGACGCTGTCCAATGGCTCTACTTCCTGACTTGAGGTCAGTGTAAAGGAAAGCGTTGTGCGCAGCAGCACGAAGTCGCCCTTTTCCAGCAGCAACGGATCGCAACCGGGTCGTATCAACTGACAATTGCCGCCTTCTATCCAGAAAAACAAAAGATCTCCCAGCGCCGGAAAGCTCAGGCCCCAGTCACCGGCGGCGTCCATGCCTCTACCCAAAAGAGCAGCGCGCGGTTGCAGCAGTCGAATTAGATCAAGAAAAGGATCCATTTTTGGGCTTTAGATAAAGTCTTCTGGAGTCTGCATTATGGAGCGTGCAGAAGCGATAGCATAGTTTGCCGGAGGATTTCACGAGACCCCTATACCTCGGGGCCGTTTCACCGGAGAATAATGTTGATCAAAGTCACTGCCGCCGATATTGACCGTTTTCTTGCCGAAGACGACGGCCAGCCCATCGTCATGCTGAACCTGCTTCGGTTCAAAGCTGACGGCGGAAGGCAGCGTTATCTCGACTACCTTGCCATGGCCGGTCCCATCGTTGCCCGCTACGGCGCCGAAATCCTTTTTGCCGGCGATGGGGCGACCGCACTCTGCGCCGAACCCGGCCAATCCTGGGATGCGGTGGCGCTGGTGCGCTATCCAAACCGGTCAACTTTCGTCGATATGATCGCCGACCCGGCCTACGCCGTTGCCGATCCAATCCGGATGTCGGCTCTGGAAGAAGCGGTGCTGCAGCCGATTAGCGTGATGAAACTCTGACGCAACTGGCGCTCTCGCATCCGAAAGGCTCAGGATCGTGCAGCTGAGTCCTTCTACCATAAGGTAACAGATCTAGACGCTTCCGATTGCACGCCCTGCCGCAGTCTTCGTCGCGTGATGCGATAGACGGCTGCGGGCGGGATATTGGCAAAGGTCCAGCCGACATACGTCGCCTTCAGGCCTAGACGGTCGAGCAAGGGTCTGGCAATCGGACATCGCGGTCCGTAGGTGAATTGGTAGAATGCTCCATTATGGCGTAGGAGCGAAAATGCCCCTTCCACGATCGCGAGCACCTTGCGCGACGGCATCGATAGAAGAGGAAGGCCGCTGACAACAGCACCCACAGGCGCCTTCGCGTGAATTGGCAACTTGCGCAACCGAGCAGCATCCATCTGAACAGTTCTTGCGGCTGGAAAGCGGTTGCTGAGCTGGTTCGCGAATTCCGCACCATATTCGACCAGCACGAGATTTTCTTCGGCAACACCCCGTTGCAGCAAGGCTTCCGTAAAGACCCCGGTTCCAGGACCCAACTCGATGACTGTGCCCGTCTGCGCCGATATCTCTGCGGTCATAAGGGAAGACAATGCGCGCCCTGACGGAGTGACGGAGGCAACGCGAAGGGGAGCAGAAAGCCACGCCCGAAAAAACAAAAATGCATCTGCAGTTCGGTTCATCATCGCTTGCTTGCTCCAAAAGCCGGGCGCGCTCGATATCGCCGCTGAAGCCGCCACACCGAGGCGACGAGCAGTTCCGCAGTAACAAGCAGGATCAGTATTTTCAGGGCGAGTGCGGACGAATTAATGCCGGGGATGGCCAGTACAGCCAGGTAACCGCCGGCAATAAACAAGCCGTTCCACAGGACGATGCCGATCGATGCGCCAGCGACAAACCGCAGCGTACTTGTGCCTAAAAGCCCAGCCGCCACCGGCGAGATCAATCGCACGGTAGGAATGAGCTGCGACAGGATCGTCAGCGCCCGTTCACGCTCGCGCAGGGAGGATAGTGTCCAGTCGATACGGGGTCGTGATAGTCCCACCCATCCACCGACAGAGTAGAGAAGCGCCGAAGTCCGCTTTTTTCCGACTGCACGCACGAGAAGATAGAGGCCGAGAGCTCCGATCAAGCTTCCAACCGTCGTCCCGATGACGGCAGTGTGGAGCGACCAGACCTCATCGTCGGCCGCAATACCTATGGCGACGAGGACCCCATAGGAGGGCAGGGCAGGCAAGAAACGCTCCGCAAGCCCGATCGCGAAGAGACCAAACATGCCATATAACGCAATCCAGCCGACAAGATTTCCGAGCGGGTCCATCTCTCACCCCTCCCGTCTGATCGTTGTCTCGTCCAGACTGGAGCGCTCGGGAAGAGGAACCTGCGCACTGAACGAGATGCCCGTGAGCTTCTCTGAAATCTCCCACAGCCTATGCGCCACATGCTTTTCCATCGCCTGTCGCGGAATCTGTGCTTCCGTTGGGTGACCACGGGTCTCGCTTAGCCTGTCAGGCCCGTAATAGCCGCCGCCGCGGGCATCGGAAGACGTAGCCGCAAACAGAGTCGGCAACGCGCCTTGTGCAACAGGCTGAAACAAAAACCACAAGAACGTCCTGAGGAGGCCTTGGGCACTATGGCGCCCAGGGGCATTGTGAAGCAGATCGGTGCGCGATACGCCTGGGTGGGCAGCGATACTGGTAACCCGCCAGCCCGCTTCTTCGCTCCGCCGTTGCAGTTCGAACGCAAACATTAGACATGCCAGCTTCGACTGAGTGTAGACAGGCATCGGCTTATAGCCACGCTCCGCTTGCAGGTCGTCGAAATTGATTGCGGCGCTTGCGCTTCGAACAGCAATGCTGGAAAGCGTGACGACCCGCGGGTACTGTGCCCGCATGAGCAGCGGCAGGAGCTGGCCCGTCAGGGCAAAGTGGCCGAGGTAGTTGGTGCCGAACTGCAGTTCGAAGCCGTCTTTGGTCGTCTGACGCGTCGGCGGCGTCATCACGCCGGCATTGTTGATGAGAACATCAATATGGTCGCGCGTTTCTTTCAGTCTTTTCGCCAGCGCCTCGATCGATGCGAGGCTGGCGAGGTCGACGATTTCAAGAGTGACCGATGACTGCGGCGCCCTTTCCTTGATGCGCCGAACGGCTTCGGCGCCTTTCGTTGGATTGCGCCCCGCGATGATCACGTCGCCACCGGCTTCAGCCATCGCAACTGCATCTTCGAAGGCCAGACCGCCCGTTCCGGTGATCAAGATCGTCCGGCTCTTCTGAGATGGCATATCGTTTAGTGTCCAGGGTTGTGGCATCGTCCATTCCTTCTGTTTCTAATGGGGCAAAAGCCGTCCGCCGAAGACGTGTTGTTGGAGCATGCCTTCGGCGGACGGACGGGAGATCGCCGTGGGGTGAAGCGACCTTTCGCGGCTCCAGAATGGGGTGGTTCCGGATCCGAGCCTATTCGATGGTATCGACCGACCTGCCGAGGCGGCGCCCGGCCCCTTCACCTCATCCAGGCCGGATGTTCGGGAGTTATCTCGCTGACAGCGTCCGGATCGACGACGTCAGCGCCAATACACGCCGCAGCGGTTGCCCATCAGGCGATGCCGCCATTCGCGAAGATGTTTTGACCATCGATCCAAGCCCCGTCCTGCGAGCAGAGAAGGCCGATAACATTGGCGATATCTTCCGGCTGACCCAGGCGACGAAGCGGGGTAGCCTCCGGTATGCCGCGAAGTGCCTCTTCCCCATGCTGGCGCAGGAGTTGAGTGTCGACGGCACCCGGCGATATCGCATTGACCGAAATGTTGCGGCCGCCCAGTTCCTTGGCAAGAACGTTTGAATAGATCTCCTGCGCCGCCTTGGTTGCAGCGTAGGCCGCCGTGGCGGGAGGGCTCATTTTGATGATACTTGAGCTCAGGCTAATGATCCGTCCGCCATCGCGGACCCGTCGTGAAGCCTCGCGCAACACGTTGAAACTTCCTTTGACGTTGGTGGCCATCATCCGGTCAAAGGCCTCGTCGGTCATCTGAGCGAAAGGACCAACGTTCATGATGCCGGCATTGTTGACGACGATGTCGACGCCGCCGAAGGCTTCGTCATTGGCATCGAAAAGAGCTTTGACTGCAGCTGGATCCGCAACGTCCCCCTGGCGGACGATGGCGCGACCGCCAGCCGCCTCGATGTCGCGCACGACCGCTTCGGCAAGATCCCGGTTCGTCAGATAGTTCACCGTCACAGCATACCCATCTCGCGCCAAGCGTCGGGCCGTCGCGGCGCCAATGCCGCGCGAAGAGCCGGTGACCACCGCGCCACCCTTGTCGCCGAGTCGCGTGCCAGCGTCGGACGTCTGCGCCGACGCAACGCTCGCCATGGCGAGAGCTGAAGGAACAGCGGCGGCCAGAGCCAGAAACGAGCGGCGAGAATTATCGGTATTAGACATCGTGGTATCTCCTTTGAGAAAGTTTCGAGGTGCCGCAGCCGTTGTCCGCAGCCGCGCTTCGCGCTCAGCGCTGGCGAAGGAAATTCGCGATCCGCTGGTCTGCGATCAGGTAGACAATCCCCGCCATGACGCTCGCCAGGGGTACGATGAGCAAACCGAGCGCGAGGCCATTGGGAATGTCGGCTGCTGTGGCCGCATCGCTGACGATGCCGACGATCAACGGGCCAAGCGCCGGACCGGCAAGACCGGAGCCGATCATGACGAGACTGGTCGCCTGTGCCTGACGCCCAGGACCGGCGATCAGATGCGCGGCGCCGAAGCCCCACGGAAGCATGAATGAAAACGAGAGCATTCCAGGCACGAAGAGTGCAATGGACATCCAGCCGGTCGGTGCAAACAGCGCCGCAGTCGTCGTTGCGCTGGCGATCAAGAATAAAATCGCCGGCGGACCGAGCACCTTGCCGGTGCCTGAGCGGACAGCATGATCAAACCAGCGTCCCCCGCCCAATGTCCCGATGATCCCCATCAACCCTTGCAACATGCCGAACGAAACGCCGACCTCTGTCGCGGTGAAACCGTAGGTGCGGATCAGAAACGGTATGGAAAAGGCGTAGAAAGGGGCACCTGCGAAGCCCAGGAAAATGGCGCCAGTGAACAACCAGCGGAACGCCGGAGACGACAACAGGTCAAGGCTGGTTCGCAGGAAGGGTTCATTGCGAGCGGCTTTGCCGTGAAGCGGTGGCGTGGGACCGGCGACAAGAATTGTTAGCAACCCGATCAAGATGCCGATGGCTCCGGCACCCATTAAAACCACGCGCCAGCCGAAGACGTCTGCAATCGCGCCGCCTGCGGCAAATCCCACCATCGTGCCTAATGGGATGCCCATTGCGAACAGACCAATAGCGAGGCCGCGGCGCTCAGGTCGGATTTTGCGGACAATGAGAGCATGACCTGCGGGGACGGCGCCAGCCTCCCCGAATGCGACGCCGAAACGTGTGAGGGCCAGGAACATGAAACTGGCGGCAAAACCGCCAAGGGTCGTCATGACACTCCAGATCAGGATGCAGGACACCAATACGAGCCGGGGTGATCCCCGATCTGCTGCGCGGGCAAGCGGCAAAGAGAGAAGCGCGTAGCAAACCGCGAAGGCGAGGCCGGTGATCAGGCCCATCTCAGTGTCGGTCAGCCGCAGGTCTGCTTTGATTTTCTCCGCCAGGATGAACGGAAGTATCCGATCGATCTGCGAGAATGCGTTGATTAGCAGAAGCACGATGCATATAGCGGCCATTCGCAGGCCTCTGACGTATTCCCGACTGGAGGCAGCGGGCGGCGCTCGTGTCCCTAAAGGGTCTATTGACCGGGCGACAATTTCTGTCATCTTGAGGTCACTCCTCGCTTGGTTGCACCCTTAAGCTAGATGGAGTGTCCAATGACCAGAATGCCCGAACCTTCAAGAAACTTGCCTATTCCTGCAGGAGAGGCGATGATGCCGGCCAGGAGCCACGTATTGCCGTGGCCCCTGAAACAACCGGAGCACCGCTTGAATTCTCCATTGCTCTCTGCCGTAACGGCTTACATCGAAGACCAGGGTGGAGGACAAGGCCTGTTCCCGACGGCCATTGAAGGCTTCAATATAGTCCGTTCGTTTCAGTCGATGATGCCCATGCGGAACATCTATCGGCCGTCGCTCTGCGTCGTGCTGGAAGGGGCAAAGGAACTGCAGTTTGGCGATGAACATCTCAATTACCGCAGCATGGAATGCCTGGTCGTCAGTGTTGGCGTCCCGGCAACCGGAAGGATCGTGGAGGCAAGTGCCGCAACGCCTTATGTTGGCGTTTTGATCGACTTCGATGTGGCAACTGTGCGAGAAGTCCTTGAACAGTTGGACACACCACCAGCGCAGTCGGACACGACCGGTCCTTGCGCTTTTGTCGCCAAAGTGGACCAACCACTAGCCGATTGTATTCTCCGCTTAGTTCGACTGCTGGCGACTCCAAAGGCGATACCGATTCTGGCGCCTTCGATCGTGCGTGAGATTTGCTATTGGCTGTTAACCGGCCCGCATGGCGGTGAGATTTGCAAACTTGCTTGCCCCGAATCGAACATCGAACGCGTGGTGAGGGCCATTTCGCTATTGCACACCAATTTCGCGGAAACTTTACGTGTCGATCATTTAGCTGATGTTGCGCGGATGAGTCTGTCATCATTCCACCAGCACTTCAAGGCATTGACCTCGATGACTCCGCTCCAATTCCAGAAGCAACTCCGCCTGCTGGAGGCGCGCCGCCTCATGGTCACGCGGGCTGCCAATGTTTCCGAGGCGGCATATAAGGTAGGCTACGAGAGCGCATCGCAGTTCAGCCGAGAATATTCAAGGACCTTTGGCGTTGCGCCCAAACAGGATGCTTTGAATCAACAGCGCCTCCACAATGAATATGCCAGCCGCACCATACGATCCGCATAGTCGCCTCAGGAAACAGTCTGCAACGAAGATACAAGCAGGCCGAGGTGAGCCTGAACCGCCCAATCGGCTGTATCTGAAGACAGCGGAATCGACACCTATTGCTCTCGACCCAGTTAGCCGGGAGCACAAATTCAAATCAGAGGCCATTATTCGGGGGCCAAGATTCGGTTGTGGCGTTGGTAAAACCTGTCCATGCAGGTACGACGCGAGTGCTCGCATTAACGCGCTAAGAAAGGCGACGCATGGGCGGACGCAAGTCGTTGCCGGAGACTTCCCGAAAATCGCAGAGACTGTGGTGACATTGGGTCTGACTGCGGCTGAATAGGTATACCTTCTTTGAAAAGCCGATATCGGCAACTGTCGGATTGGATTTAAGAAGTATACGCATCGTGGCTCGGAAAGCCGCTGACATATCACCACGGAGGAAAAAGGACTTGACGCTGGTGGCTATCGACAAAGCGATCTCCAGGTCCCAAAGGCCTATGAGGGACCCTTCAACCCTATTCATCGGCAATGCGAGATCTCGTTACAATTAGATACATATCGCGTTGCCGCGAGGAAAATCCTGCGACAAGCTCATGATAGGTCGCCTCATGCAAAAAATCAGATGCGATGTTGTGAGGTGAATTGCATGAAAGGCCACCGCGAAGATTACATCCGACGCTTGCGTTATACTCCTTATAGCATTCTCCGGCGATTGCTCGCTGACATATTGCTCTTCGCCCTGTTTGTTGGAATTGGCTTGATGATCAATTCCCTGGCGGCTTGATTATTCACTGCCAGCACTTGCATCCTCTCCTTCTGGCGAGAGAAGTGAACAAGTATTGATCGATCTCAAAGGAACAGCGCTGGGACACCGCTCCACGGAGAGCCTTGATGAACACGTCTTCGATGGTTATATGCCATGCCAGATTAGCCGCCATCGACTTCACACGGATACCATTAAGGGCGTCTTGCAGTGCCATGAAATGAAATGGTGAGGTCATTGTCCGAAGAACTTCCCACCGTCTGGACCGGATCCGTCATAGGCAGCACCTTTCTTGAAACGGTCTGAGGTCGGTATATCCGGGCTAAAAATAACTCGTGGAGCCGCTATCGAGTGGTTCCGCTTCCTGGCCAGCGGCTTCTACGCGAACGCGGTTAAGGCTGACGATAGTTCCTCATAATACAGCGCTTAGCTCTCTCACCTCAGCGCGTCGACGGTTCTGATCCCATCAAGAGCGCCAGTTTCGGCAGCCAGACTCGACCTGATTGAGACTGACGGTCTGGTGCTGGCTTGACCGATCACAAGTTTAGTCAGTTTGGCCACCGCTGGATTGGCGCACAACCAGTCGGCATGGCAGGCGCGTAATTCCTGCGGGAACGGTTTCGCCTCTTGTGAGACTTAGGATGGTGAGACCGGCACTGTGCCCGATCTCCTTCAATTCCATATCGATCGTGGTCAGTGGCGGTCTGGTTTGCCGAGAAATGACTTCCCAGTTATCGAAGCCGACGACCGCGATGTCTCCCGGGACGGTGAGATTCTTGTCACGCAATGCGTCGATTACGCCACGGGCAATTTCATCGTTCCCGCAAAATACGGCGTCGGGCCAATCACCGCCGCGCGACAATATCTGCTCGATGGCTTCGTGGCCCCATTCTTCTGACCAGTCTCCATAAAGGACTACGGCGCCAGGGCCGACACAGTCGCGATAGGCCTTCGCGCGGACGCGCACCGCAAGGTAATCCTCTGGTCCGGTTATGTGCGCGATCCGCGAATGGCCCAAAGCCTGTAGATGCTCGACCGCAAGGCGAGCACCTTGGGCATCGTCGGGAAAGAAGCTGATACTGTTTTCTGGACCCTCGGCAAAAGCATAGACGACGGGTATCGAGAGCTTTGCAAGCTCTGGCGGCGGTTTCAGGTCAAGGCGGGTTGCCGTGAAGATGATGCCGTCCACCTGCCTGTCCAGGAGCGTTTCGAGATGCAATCGAGCAAGGCGCGGGTCGTTGTTTGTCGCGCAGAGAAAGACGGACAGACCGTGATCGACAAGCACTTCCGAAACGCCTGCGGCCATCGGAAGTGTCAGCCTGCCATAGGTATCGTTCGTCAGCATGCCAATGGCGTGACTGCGCTTGGTCAAGAGCCCACGCGCAAGCGCGTTCGGCCTGAACCCGATCTCCTCGGCCACACGTTTAACGCGTTCTACCGTTTCCGCATTCGTTCGTCCGGTGCCGTTCAATGCATTTGAAGCGGTCGAAATGCTGACACCCGCTGCCCTGGCAACATCCCGAATAGTCTGTCGGTGCATTTTTCTCTCGGCTCGAATCGGTTCTTTTGAAAACTGCAGATAAAACCTTTTAGCAGAAATAATCGTGACGTTAAAAGGTTTTATCAGATTCCTTCCAAAAACCTGTATACAGACTGTCGACATCGAAAAGGATGTCCACTAACGTTTCGATCACGCCATCTGCAGGCTGTTGGCGACAAGGAAAAGGGGAACTTCCATGTTCAAGTTAAAGTTGACGATTTCTGCGATCGCATTGATGGCAAGTGCGACGCTAGCCAATGCGACCGACATCACCCTGTGGGTGCGCACCTCTTCGGGTGCGGTGCTTCAGGGATTGGCCGACAAGTATAATGCGACCCATGTCGACAAGGTGAACGTCACGCAGATTACCGCCGAACAGATGGTGCCGAAACTTGGAGCCGCGATCGCTGGCAGTGCGGCGCCGGATGGCGCCGTGCTCGATTTGATCTACCTTCCGACCTTTGCTGCCGCGGACAGCCTTGAGGATATCACCGATTTCGTCAAGAGCCTGCCCTATGCGTCCGCCCTTAGCCCTTCGCACGTACGCCTTGCGACCTATGGCGGCAAGATCTATGGCGTGCCGGCCCTGCCGGACGCCTCGATCATCGCCTATAACACAGATCTATTCACCAAGGCTGGTCTTGACGCGAAGAAGGCGCCTGCTTCGCTTGAAGAAATCGCCGCGGATGCAAAGAAGATTACCGCGCTTGGCAACGACACCTACGGTTTTTACTTCGTCGCAAATTCCGGCAGCTGGCTCATTTATGACTTCCTGCCCCATCTTTGGGCGGCAGGAGCCGACATCCTCAGCGAAGACGGTCGCACGGCTACGGTCGATACTCCCGCCCTGCGCGACACCATTGCTGCCTATCGCGACATGGCAAAGGCTGGTGCAATCCACCCGACGTCGAGGTCGGGCAACGGCAACAATGCGGTGGAAGCCTTCGCATCCGGCAAGGTCGGCATTCTCATGACCGGCTCCTACATCGTCAATCTGCTGACGAGCAAGTATCCGGACGTCAAGTTCAACGTCGCGCCTATTCCCGGACCGAAGGGCGGCGCGTCAAGCTTTGCTGGCGGCGACGCACTGGCGCTGATGAAAGGCATCAGCGGTGACAAGAAGAAAGTCGCCCTCGACTTCGTCAACTTTTACATGCAGCCCGAGCAGCAAGTCTACATCACCCAGGAATCGGGCATGCCTTCCAGAACCGACCTTGCGAACGAGGCCTATGCCAAGTTCGACAAGCGCAACCTCGTCGCCTATGACGTGCTGACCAAGGCACGCACGCCCTACACTTTCTCGTCCGATGAGCTTTTCGTTAGCCGCACCGGCCCGTTCCTCAATCTGATCCAGGGAACCATTTTTGGCGAGGATGTCGACGGCACGATCGCCAAGGCCCAGGCGGACTTTTCCCGCATCCTCGAGCGAACCAATCCGAACTAACTCTCCTGGTTGACCAACGGCAAGGCGTCCCGTGACGCTTTGCCTCCACACCCTTTCGACGGATCAAGAAAAAGGAGCGGTGCCGTGAGCCTGTCGCTGCGTCGCGGCAGGAAGCCTGCCGTCATGCATGGTGAGCCAGAGCCGAAAGGCTGGCTTGGCCTTGCCTTCATCCTGCCGGGTTTCCTGTTCATCGTTTTACTCTTCCTCGTGCCGCTGATCATGACGGTATGGATGAGTTTCTATAACTGGCCACTTCTTGGTCGGGCGAAATTCATCGGGCTTGCCAATTATGCCGAGCTTCTGGGTGATGCCCAGCTATGGCATTCCCTCGGCTTTACGTTGCTTTATACGCTGTTGGTCACTATAGCGATTTTTTTGGTCGCCTTTCCGTTGGCGCTCCTGGTTGATCGCCCTCTTCGCATTGCCGGTTTCTTCCGCACGATCTACTTCATGCCGGTCGTTATCGGCTTTGGCGCGGCATCGACTTTGTGGATGTGGCTCCTCAATCCCGATAATGGCGTCTTTGCTCAGGTTCTACGCGCCGTCGGTCTGGTCGATAGTGCGCCGCGACCGCTCGAAAGTTTCTGGCCGGCACTTGCCGTCATCATCCTGATGGTGGTCTGGAAGACGTCCGGTTTTACGATGATCATCTTGCTGACCGGCCTGCAAAGCATCTCCACAGACGTGATCGAGGCGGCGAAAATCGATGGGGCCAGCGTCTTGAGCCGCTTTCGCCGTATCACCCTGCCATTGATGCGCAACTCCGTGGTGCTCGCTCTCGTGCTCAATGTCACCTCGTCGATGCTTGCCTTCGACCAGTTCTTCATCATCACACAGGGCGGACCGTCCAACAGCACGATCTCCGCGGTTTTTTCGATCTATCTTGCGTCCTTCTCGTCCTATCGCCTCGGCTATGGTTCGGCGATCTCGCTTTCGCTGCTGATCGTTCTCGTCGCAATCAGTACGGTTCAGTTCGTCTTTCTGCGACAGCGTCCGGAGGAGGGCTGATGGACCGTCTAAATTACACGCCGCAGCCCAAGCCTACCGTCGAGCGGCTGAGCTACGCCGCCTTCATCCTGCTATCGGTCGCCTTCGCGCTCTTCTTCGTGATGCCGATCGTCTGGTCTTTTGCCAATTCGTTCAAGCCGGCAGCCGAGGCCCTTGCCAATCCGACTGTGCTGTTCTCGAAAGCCTTTTCGCTGGAGAACTATCGCCGCCTCGAACATGTCGGCGCTGGTTGGTACGTGTATGCCAGCAATTCGGTCCTGATCGCCGCCGGCACGGTGCTGCTGACGGTCACGGTCTCCGTTCCGGCGGGCTACGGCTTCTCGAAATTTCGCTTTCCGGGGCAGGGGGTGCTCTTCGCGCTGATCATGGCGACGATGATGATCCCGTTTCAATCGATTCTGACGCCGCTTTTCCTCATTCTGAAAGTGGCTCGCCTCCAGAACAGCCTCTTCGGGCTGGTGCTGATCTACGTTACGTTCCAGCTGCCCTTCTCAGTCTTCATGATGCGGAATGCCTTCGATGCGGTGCCCAAGGCACTAATCGAAGCAGCGCGCATCGATGGAGCATCGCAAGGGACCATTTTGCGGCGCATCATGCTGCCGATCGCACTTCCCGGTATTGCGACCGTTGCTATGTTTGCTTTCCTGAACTCGTGGAACGAATTCCTGGCAGCACTGATCTTTCTCTCCGATCAGAACAAGTTCACGTTGCCGATCATGCTGGTCAACGTCTCCTCCGGCATCTACGGCATCATCGACTGGGGCGCGCTTCAGGCCGGCATCGCCGTCACGATGGTCCCCTGCATCGTTCTCTTCCTACTCTTGCAACGCTACTACGTGCGCGGCCTTACCGCCGGCGCCGTGAAATGACGGCGGCCTTGCCGCCCAAGGAGTTCCCATGTCTTCGTCCTCCCTCAAGCAATCCAATCCGGCGCCGGAAACAGAGCGCTTTGTGCCCGTCGACCATTCCCGCGTCACCTTCGATGGCGGCTTCTGGAAGGGTTGGACGGAAACGGTGCGCGACGTCACCATTCCGACCCAACACAAGCGGCTCAAAGAGGAGGGCTTCCTTGAAGTCCTCGACTTCGACAAACCAGCCGGCCCTCTCGCCAGGCCAATCCAGCCGAGCGGGCTGTCTATGCAGCACTTCTTCGATTCCGATTTTGGAAAATGGATCGAGGCCGCAAGCTATACCTTGAGGGCGCATCCCAATCCTGACCTGGAAACCAAGATCGACGCCATCGTAGAAAAGCTCGAACAGGGCCAGATGGCGGACGGCTATCTGAACAGTTGGTTCATCCGCCGGGAGCCGGACAAGCGTTGGACGAACCTGCGCGACCTGCATGAGATGTATTCAATGGGTCACCTTCTGGAAGGCGCCGTCGCATACTTCGAAGCAACCGGCAAGCGCCGCTTCCTCGACGTGATGATCCGCGCTGTCGATCATATTATCGATACGTTTGGACGCGAGCCCGGCAAGCTGCGTGGCTATGATGCACATGAGGAGATCGAGCTTGCGCTCGTCAAGCTCTATCGCGTCACTAAGGACCCACGACATCTGAAGCTTGCCAGCTATTTCGTTGATGAAAGAGGACAGATGCCGTCCTATTATGATGAGGAGGCGATCAAGCGCGGTGAGCGTCCGGAAGACTACGTCTACCAGACCTACGCCTATAGCCAGGCGCATATGCCCGTGCGTCAGCAGGAACAGGTCGTCGGCCACGCCGTCCGCGCCATGTATCTGTTTTCGGCAATGTCGGACCTTGCCTACGAGAATAACGATCGGAGCCTGAAGGACGCCTGCGACAAGCTCTTCGACAATTTGACCGGAAGGCAGCTCTATGTCACCGGCGGTCTCGGCCCGTCTGCCTCGAACGAGGGATTCACCAGAGAATTCGACTTGCCGAATGAAACGGCCTATGCCGAGACCTGCGCTGCGGTCGCCCTTGGCTTCTGGAGCCATCGCATGGCCCAGACCGATCTCGACGGCAAGTTCACCGACAAGCTTGAAACGGTTCTTTTCAATGGCGCTCTTTCGGGCATCGCGCGGGACGGCGAGCACTATTTCTATGAGAATGTGCTTGAAAGTCATGGGCAGCACCGCCGCTGGAAATGGCATTATTGCCCGTGCTGCCCAACGAATATCGCCCGCTTCATCACCTCGCTCGGACAATATTTCTATTCCACGAAGCCGGGTGAGCTTGCCGTTCATCTCTATGGTGCGAACGTAGCGGAGCTTTCATTTGGCGAGCGCTTGCTGCGACTGCGCCAGGATACGAATTATCCATGGGACGGCGACATCAGGCTCCAGGTTTCGATCGACCAACCGACCAGTTTCATCATGCGCTTGAGAATTCCTTCCTGGTGCCGGGAGGCTTCGGTGTCAGTCAACAGCGAAGTGATCGCCTTGGACGCCTGCACTTTCAAAGGCTATGCGGCACTTGATCGGGAATGGCGCAATGGTGATGAAGTGCGTATCGCCCTGTCAATGCCGGTCGACCGCCTGTACGCCCATCCCGCGGTCTCTGAGAACGGCGGTCGTGTCGCCCTTAGACGCGGGCCAGTCGTCTACTGCGTTGAAGAGACTGATATTGGAAGCGAGCCTCAACGACTTCGTCTTCAAGCGTCCGCGGAGCTCAGTGTCCGGTACGACGCGGCACTGCTCGGTGGTGCTGCCGTCCTCGAGGGAACGGCGCTCGAGGCCGATACCGCGGATTGGGCCAATTCTCTTTACCGGATCTTGCCACCAGCGCTGAAGGCGAGGCCTTTCCGGGCAATCCCGTATCATCTCTGGGCCAATCGCGAGGCCGGCGCGATGGCGATCTGGCTGCAGGAAATATAGGAGCGCATCATGGCACGACTGGAGCTGAAAAACCTCGTCAAATCATACGGCATCTATGAAGCCGTTCGTGGTATCAACCTGGAAATCGAAGACAATGAATTCGTTGTCTTCGTCGGTCCGTCCGGCTGCGGCAAGTCGACGACACTGCGCATGATCGCAGGCCTGGAGCATATCACCTCCGGCGATATCGTCATCGGCGATCAGGTCGTGAACCGTCTTGGTCCCGGCAAGCGCGATATCGCCATGGTGTTCCAGAACTATGCGCTCTATCCGCATATGACCGTCAGGGAAAACATCTCCTTTTGCCTTGAGCAGCAGAAGCTCGCCAAGGGCGAGATCGACACCCGCATCCAGCGTGCGGCCGAGACGTTGCATATTCACGAACTCCTCGACCGCCGGCCAGGCCAGCTTTCAGGTGGACAGCGCCAGCGCGTCGCGATGGGTCGCGCCATCGTGCGCAATCCCAAGGTCTTTCTCTTCGACGAACCGCTCTCCAACCTCGATGCGAAATTGCGCGTTCAGATGCGCACGGAAATCAAACGCTTGCATCAGTTGCTGCCGACGACGACGGTCTATGTCACCCATGATCAGGTGGAAGCAATGACGATGGCTGATCGTGTCGTCGTGATGAATGGCGGCCTGATCGAGCAGGCGGGACCTCCGCAGGAACTCTATCATCGTCCGGTTAGCCAATTTGTTGCTGGTTTTATCGGTTCGCCAGCGATGAACTTCCTTCCGGCGCTATTGGCGTCGAGGGGCCGCGGACTTGTGGTCGTTCTGGAAGATGGTACTTCGCTGGCCGTTCCAGACGCGCGCGTCAACGAGTGCGCCCGCCATGCCGGGAAGTCGGTTGTGTTCGGCATAAGGCCGGAATCAATCTGCGATCGTCAGCAGCGCCCAGGTTTGGCAGACGTTGAGGCTAGGATTAATCTGGTCGAACCCCTTGGTCCGGAAACTATGGTTTATTTTTCCATCGGCGATGCCAATCTATGCGCCTGCATCGACCCGGAGAGCAAACCTAAACCACAGACGACGATGCCGCTGTCGTTCAACATGAACCAGATGCATTTGTTCGATGTGGAAACAGGAGCGGCTTTGTTGGTTGCAAAGGTATGACCAGGTGGTCGAACGCGTCGTCGATGCGGCATGCGTCGTGACAATTTTTGCAACGCGAGAATTGTGGCTCTTCTCTATTCGGCGTGTTGAAGTCAAGCGCTTTTGAGCTTTCGGCTTCTCGGTAGTTTGACGTCGCTCGCAGGCCCTCGCTTCTCCTCGGGATCGGCACGCGGGGGCCTCCCAGCATGGGATCAGTAGAATGAGATAGCCCAATCTGTCGGTCGTTGCCTAGAGTTCGATCAGGCGCTCGGCGCTGAATTTGTCCGTTATCAGCGTATCGATAACTCCGATCCTTAGGGCGCCGGCGATTGCTGCGGTCTTCTTCGCTCCGCCGGCAAGCGCGATGACCCGATCGACCCGTTCGAGATCTTCTAGCGGGAAGCCGATCACGCGCTCGTCGAGCGGCGTTTTGACAGGTTTGCCGTCCTTGTTGAAGAACCGCAGCGATATATCGCCGACTGCCCCTGCCTCGGCAAGATCGGCGAGCTCTCGCGACGAGAAGATATTGCCGGATCTTGCCAGCAGTTCCGATGGCTCGACGGCGCCGATACCGACGATGGCGAGGGTGATGCTGCCGAAAAGATCCATGGTCTCCCGTACGAACGGATCTGCTTGCATCAAAAGCTTGGCCTCGCGTGAGGTCGTAACACCTTGTACCGGAAGAAGCTTCGGCTCGGCGCCGGTCAGCCGTGCAAGGCGAGTGGTCAGCTGGGTGGCATGCGTCTGGACCGACGGGTCGCCCATCCCGCCAAGCGTCTGGACGACATATTTGGCCTGGGCGCTCTTCTGGGGATGGATGTTTTCCACCATCTTGAAAATGGTTTGGCTCCAGCTGGAGACGCCGATGATCTCGCCGGGTGCAAGTGTCACTTCCAGAAGATGAGCAGCAGCTTCGCCGATCCGCGCCATGATGGCGCCGTCGCGGTCCTCGGTGCATTCGACGACGATGGCTTCCGGAAGACCGTACTTCGCGCGCAAGGCTCCTTCGAGTTCGCTATAGGTGCCCACGGGCGGGATCACGCTCGTGCGCACGATGTCCTCCGCCTCGGCCCGCTTCAGCATTCGCGACACGGTTGCCTGCGACAGGCGAAGGTGCTGCGCGATGTCCGCCTGCCGCTTGCCCTCTATGTGGTACATCTGGGCAACTCTTGAGATGAGGCGGAGTTCGTTAAGGCGAGCCATCGTTGATCCCGGGGTGAATTTTTATTCACCTTTAACCGGAGTTGTGCGCAACGTCGAGCGGGCCAGCGCATCATTCCACCTGTTCAGAAGGGCTGGACCGTCGATGCTCTCCGGCTCGATGATCGTATTGTTTCTCGGAAGCGCCGCGATGGCATCGAGATCCGGCCACAGGCCGATCGAAAGGCCTGCAAGATAAGCCGCTCCGAGCGCCGATGCTTCCGGTGCCTCGCACTGGATGACAGCGTGCTTCACCAGGTTTGACACGCACTGCATGAGAAAGCGGTTCTGGCTAGGGCCGCCGTCGACATAAAGCGTGCCGAGATCACCACCGCTCTGTGCCCGCATCGCCGCAATCACGTCATGAACCTGGAAAGCGACCGAGTCGGTAACCGAGCGCGCCATCTGCGCGCGAGTTGTGCTGAAGTTGATCTGCGAGAAAAGGGCGCGGGCGTCGGAATTCCAGTAAGGTGCGCCCAAACCTACGAAAGCGGGCACGAAGCCCGGGCCATCGGGCTCGGCGGTTGCCGCTAGGTCTACAAGGGAGCCAACGTCCGGAAGACCCAGGATGCCGGCCATCCATGGCAGGCTCGCAGCGCATACGAGGATATTGCCTTCGAATGCGAAGGTCGGTTGTCCGGCGATGCGCCAGGCGACGGTCGTGGTGATGCCGTTGCGCGGCGCAATGAAGCGCGGAAGGGTGGTCATGACCGAAGACCCCGTTCCGAAGGTCGCCTTGCCATCGCCTGGCTTGAAGGCTCCGTGGCCAAACAAAGCCGCATGACTGTCCCCGACGGCCGATCTGATCGGCGTGCCGTCCGGAAGGCCGGGAAGGTCACGTGTGGTTCCGAAGTCCGAGGAGCTGTCGAGCACGTCCGGAAGGAGCCGGATATCGACCCCGAAAATCGCGCCCAGTTCTTCGCTCCAGGCTTGGGCCTCAAGGTCGAACAACTGGCTTCGCGCGGCGTTCGAGGCGTCGCAGACATGCTTGCGGCCACCGGTAAGACAATGAATAAGCCAGCTGTCAATCGTGCCGATGCGGACCTTTTTCCTATGCGCCACCCGATCGAGAAGCCATCGGAATTTCGGGCCGGGAAACATAGGATCAAGGGGGAGGCCGGTCAGCGCCTCGACGCGCTTGAAATGTCCATCGGCGATGAGACGCTCGCAGTCCGGCGCCGTGCGCCGGCATTGCCAGCTCAAGACCGGTCCGAGCGCCTTGCCCGTTTCGGCATCCCAAATGGTGACGGATTCTCGCTGGTTGGAGATCGCTATCGCTTCGATTGTCGCGCCAGGCGCGACTTGCAGGCATAGTGCGATCGCTTCACAGACGGATGCGTAAATCCGATCGGGATCCTGCTCGACCCAGCCGGGCTGCGGATAGGAGATGCCTACCGGAGCCGAGCCTCTGGCAATGATGTCTCCGTTCTCGGAGACCAGTACCGCCTTCGAATTGGTGGTTCCCTGGTCGATTGCCAGAATGGCCCGCATCATATCCTCCACCGGAGCATGGTGCCGAAAAGTCTGAGCGGCTTTCGGACGACATCATGGTCTACTTCTTTGATTTCAGAGCGGGTTCAGATTTTAGCTCGATTCGAGCTAAAATCATCCGGCTCTAATGACAGGGACGGGCGGCAATCCGCCTCGGTTCCAATGCGTGCTGTTCGTCTATTTGCGCTTGATAAGGGCTTGCGCCGCATCTGCAATAGCTGACGGAGCCATGCCGAATTCGTCGAGCAGGAATTCGGCCGAGCCGGTCGGCGCATAGATGCCGGGAACGCCGAGGCGCGCCATCGGGACCGGGGCATTGTCAACGACGACCTCAGCCACTGCCGATCCCAGCCCACCAAAGATCGAATGCTCTTCCGCCGTCACGATCGCGCCGGTTTCTTTCGCGGCCGCAATGATGGTATCCTCGTCGATCGGGCGAACCGTGGCGAGATTGAGCACCCTGGCCTTGATGCCGCGCTGCGCGAGAATATCTGCTGCTTTCATCATCCGATGGGTCAGCGTTCCGTTTGCGATGAGCGTGACATCGGAACCTTCACGCAGGAGATTGGCCTTTCCAAGTTCGAACTTGTGCCCTTCCGGCAGAAGGTCGGGCACGCCGACCCGCGACAGGCGCAGGAAGCACGGGCCATTGTAGTTTGCCGCCCATTCCACCGCAGCCGCCGTCTCGATGCGATCGCATGGCGCGATCACGGGAAGGTTGGGCAGAACGCGCGTCCAGGCGAAATCCTCGATGGAGTGATGGGTCGGGCCGAGCTCCCCATAGGCCATGCCGGAGGAAATACCGACGAGCTTGACGTTGGCATTCGAGTAGGAGATGTCGGCCTTGATCTGCTCTAACGATCTACCTGTGAGGAATGGCGAGGCGCCGCAGACATAGGGGAGGCGTCCGCCATTGGCGAGGCCCGCGCCGACGCCGACCATGTTTTGCTCGGCAATGCCGACATTGACCAGGCGGTCGGGAAACTTCGACTTGAAGCCGCCGAGCTTCGAAGAGCCGACCGAATCGTTGCAGACCGCGACGATCGTTTCGTTCTCGGCGGCAAGGCGTTCGAGCGTCGATGCGAAAGCGTCGCGGCAGTCATGGAGCTTGGGTGCATTCACGGGCGCGTTCATTAAAGTGCCTCCGACAATTCTGCCAATGCGACTTCGTACTGTTCCTTGTTCGGAACCTTGTGGTGCCAGTCGACGCGGTCCTGCATGAAAGAGATTCCGTGTCCCTTGTTGGTGTGGGCCACAATGCAGTGGGGACGATCGCTTCGGCGCTCGAGCGCCGGGACGACCTCATGCATGTTGTTGCCGTCGATTTCGCTGACGTCCCAGCCAAAGGCTTCGAGCTTCGGGCGAAGCGGCGCGATGTCGTTCGTATCCGAAAGTGCCGCTCCCTGCTGGAAACGGTTGTGGTCGACGATCAGGGTGAGGTTATCAAGCCGGAACTGCGCCGCGGCCATGATCGCCTCCCAGTTGGAGCCCTCCTGCATCTCGCCGTCGCCGGTGATCACGTAGGTATGGTAGCCGGCGCCCGATAGTTTCGCCGCCTTGGCCATGCCAACCGCAACCGGCAGGCCGTGCCCGAGAGGACCAGTATTGGTTTCGACGCCCGGCACCTTGTTGCAATTGGGGTGGCCATTGAGCCGCGAATGCGGCTTCAGGAACGTTGAAATCTCGTCTTCCGGAATGAAGCCGCGTTTCGCCAGAGTGACATAGAGCGCGCATGCAGTATGCCCCTTCGAAAGCACAAACCTGTCCCGATCGGGATGTTTCGGCTGATCCGGCCAGATACGCAGCACGCGGAAATACAGCGCGGTCAGGAGATCGATTACGGACATCTCGCCGCCGATATGTCCGGCCCCTGCCTCGTAGACTGCCTGGAGGTCTCGCAGACGTATCTGCCGAGCAACGCGTTCAAGTTCGGAAGGCTCCATCATTTCCTCTTGTGCATAAATATTCATCTATTTATATTTTTGCACAGGAGGGTCGTTAGTCAAGCCCCCGTGGATGAGTTGTTGTCAAAACAGGCCGAAAAGACTCGGTTGACAGCGCCAAGGTGAGTTGGTAATGCATTTTCCAGCATGTGTGAATAAATATTCTAGTTTGAAAACCTAGCCGCCAGGCATGGCCGCTAGCCTCAGGTCTCTGGGAGGAATGATGGTGGCGATCAACGTCAGCGAAGAAAAGCGTCCGTCCGTGACATGGCTGAAAAAGCTCACCGGCGCTACCGGACCGCTTGTCGGATTGCTCGCTCTTTGCGTTTTCTTGAGCCTCAGCACCGATGCGTTTCTTTCGCTCCGCAACGGCCTCAACATTCTCGATCAGATCACTGTGCTTGGGATCATGGCCGTCGGCATGACCTTCGTCATCCTGATCGGCGGCATCGACCTTTCCGTCGGTTCGGTTCTTGCGCTGTCCATGATGGTCATGGGCTGGACGGCAAATATCGCCGGCCTGCCGCTTGTCGCAGGGATTGCCGTCGCGCTCGTCGCCTCCGCGGTCAGCGGGCTGATCGTCGGATTTCTCGTCACCCTCTTCAGGGTCCCGGCTTTTATCGCGACATTGGCGATGATGTCAGCCGCGCGCGGCGTCGCGAACATGATTACGGACGGGCAGCAGATCGTCGGATTTCCCGACTGGTTCATGATGCTCGCGATCGATCGCCATTTCGGCGTGCTGACGGCAACGGTCTTCCTGATGCTGGCGGTCGTCGCCGTGGCCTGGGTGTTCCTTCACTTCCGCTCGGAAGGTCGCATGCTTTATGCCGTGGGCGGCAATCCGGAAGTGGCTCGTCTTGCCGGCATCAATGTTCAGCTCGTGACGATTGCGGTCTATGTCGCAAGCGCAGTCCTTGCCGGTCTGGCCGGCATCGTGCTGGCGGCTCGTCTCGACTCCGTTCAGCCGTCCAGCGGCTTTGGATATGAGCTCGATACGATTGCGGCTGTCGTGATTGGCGGCACTTCGCTTTCCGGTGGATCGGGCGGTATCGGCGGCACGCTGATCGGCGTCCTGATCATCGGTGTCCTGCGCAATGGCCTCAATCTGCTCAACGTCTCGCCATTCCTGCAGCAGGTTATCATCGGCATCGTCATCGTGCTTGCGGTCGGTGCCGAGACGATCCGCAGGCGACGGGCCTGACATTCGGGTCCGCGTTCGGCGGATCCCAGCGATTTCCTCTCCGAGAGGTTTGGAGCGGATCATTTGCCCGAGGGGGAGGATATGCCCAAGGGTTCACAAAAAAGGAGGAAATGAAATGAAACTTGCGCGCATTCTTCTGGCCTCGGCCGCCGTGCTGGCGATGTCGTTGGGTTCTGTTCAGGCAAAAGACACCAAGAAGATCGGCCTTGCCGTCGCAAACCTGCAGGCAAACTTCTTCAACCAAATCAAGCAGTCCGTCGAGGATGAAGCCAAGAAGCGTGGCATTCAGGTCGTAACGGTGGATGCCAAGGGGGATGGTCCGACGCAGATCAACCAGATTCAGGATCTGCTCACCCAGAATATCGATGCCCTGATCTACATTCCGGCTGGTGCTGCGGCGGCGAGTATTCCCGTAAAGCTCGCTAAGAATGCCGGTATTCCCGTCGTCAACGTCGACCGCAATGCCGACGGCGCGCCTGGCGACACCTTCCTTGCAACGGATTCCGTCGCGTCGGCCAAGGCCGTTTGCGACTACATCCTCAAGCAGGCCGGCGGTAAGGGCAAGATGGTGATCATTCACGGTCAGAAGGGCACGACGCCTGAGGTCGACCGCAGCAAGGGTTGCGCTGAATCGCTAAAGGCAAATCCCGGCGTGAAGGTGGTTGCCGAGCAATATTCCAACATGTGGGCCCAGGACGAGGGCTTCCAGATCATGCAGAACATGCTGCAGGCAAATCCGGATGTATCGATCGTGTTTGCTCAGGCCGATGCACTTGCACTTGGCGCCGCACAGGCGATCAAGGTCGCAAACCCGTCCCAGAAGATCGTCGTTGGCGGCTTCGATGGCGATACGGCAGCTCTGGAAGCGCTCAGCAAGGGTGTCTTCGACGTCACTGCGACCCAGCAGACGCAGAAGATGGGCCGCGATGCGGTCGCCAATGCCGTCAAGCTCGTCGCCGGCGAGAAGGTGCCTGCGGTGCAATTGATGGACGCGACGCTGACGACCAAGGAAAACGTGGCCGGCTTCATCGCCAACCATCCGTAATGGTCCTGAAATCTTGCGGAGGTGCGCCGTGACCGAGCCCGTTCTTTCCCTGAGAGGCATATCCAAGCGCTATGGACCGCTTCAGGTGCTGAAGAATGTCAGCCTTGATATCTATCCAGGTGAGGTGGTCGCGCTTCTCGGCGAAAACGGGGCCGGCAAGTCGACCTTGTCGGGCATTATCGCCGGCTCGCGCGCACCCTCGGAGGGAACAATGACATGGCTGGGGCAGCCCTATGCCCCAGCCACTCCACGCGAGGCGATCGACAAGGGCCTCGTCCTGATCCATCAGGAACTGCAGCTCCTGCCGCATCTTTCGATCGCCGAAAATGTCTTCATCGGTCGATGGCCGATGAAGAACGGGGCTGTCGATCGCCCCCAGATGGTTCGGCGTGCGCAGGAACAACTTGCTCGCCTGAACCTGCATATTCCAGCGACGCGCAAGGTCGCGGGCCTGTCGACGGCCAATCAGCAGCTCATCGAAATCGCCAAGGCGCTGGCGCTCAATGCCAAGCTGCTGATCCTCGATGAACCAACCGCTGCACTTGGCGGGGCGGAGACCGAGGCCTTGTTCGAGCAGGTGAGGAAGCTCCGCTCGGAAGGTGTCGGTATCATCTACATCTCCCATCGCATGGAGGAGATCAAGCAGATCACCGATCGCATCGTCGTCCTGCGCGATGGCGAGCGCGTCCAGGAGTTCGCCGACAGTGCCACACCCGTTCGCACGATCGTCGAAAGCATGGTCGGCCGTTCGCTGGACCGGATGTTCCCGGCTCTTCCCGAACCGACGGATCGCCCTGTTCTGCAGGTCAGAGGACTGAGCTCGCCTGATGACTCCTTCCGAAACGTAACGTTCGATGTTCGCGCCGGCGAGATCCTCGGCATCGCCGGTCTTGTGGGTGCCGGTCGTACGGAGCTTGTTCGGGCCATTTCCGGTGCGGACCCGATCAGCGCCGGTTCGATCAAACTGGAGGGCGAAGAGCTCAAGCTTCGCGATCCGGCGGATGCGATCGCCAAGGGCATCGTCATGGTGCCCGAGGATCGTAAGGAGCAGGGCCTCGTCGTCGGCCATCGCATCAGCGAGAACATCATCTATGCCAATCTCGACAAGCTCGGTGGGCGTTGGATCACATCACGCATCAAGCGTGCTTTCGCCGAGAAGGCTGTGGCGAAGTTCGGCGTCAAAGGTCGGGCCGAGCAATATGCCTCGGACCTGTCAGGCGGCAACCAGCAGAAGGTCGTTATCGCAAAGTGGCTGATGCGCGATCCCAAAGTTGTCGTCCTCGATGAGCCGACCCGAGGCATCGATGTCGGCGCGCGCGCCAGCATCTACGACATCATCGTCAACCTCGCAAAGCAGGGGGTGGCCGTCATCGTCGTCAGCTCCGATCTCGAAGAGGTTCTCGGTGTATCAAACCGCATTCTCGTGCTCGCCCAGGGCAAGCAGGCAGGTATCTTGAACCGCGACGAGGCCAATGACGTCTCTGTCATGGAACTCGCGACAATCTAGACAAACAGAAAGGAAGAGCGGTGTCCGACATCACTCTGAATGCCCCGAAGCTTTTCGATCTTAGTGGACAGGTCGCGCTTGTGACCGGCGCTGGAAGCGGGATTGGGCAGCGCATCGCAATCGGCCTTGCGCAGTGCGGCGCCAACGTCGCGCTTCTGGACCGTCGATCCGACGATGGTCTAGCGAACACGGCTTCGCATATCGAAGCGGCCGGTCGCCATTCCATCCAGATCGCGGCTGATGTCACCAGCAAATCTTCTCTTGCGGATGCGATTGCCCGCACAGAGGCGGAGCTTGGCGCCTTGACGCTTGCCGTCAACGCCGCCGGTATCGCCAACGCCAACCCTGCGGAGGAGATGGAAGAGGACCAATACCAGACGCTGATGGACATCAACCTGAAGGGCGTCTTCCTGTCCTGCCAGGCAGAAGCGCGCGCCATGCTGAAAAATGGACGCGGATCGATCGTCAATATTGCCTCCATGTCCGGCGTCATTGTCAATCGCGGCCTGAGCCAGGCCCATTACAACGCCTCAAAAGCCGGTGTGATCCACATGTCGAAGTCGCTGGCGATGGAGTGGGTCGGTCGCGGCATCCGCGTCAACACCATCTCGCCGGGATATACGGCGACGCCGATGAACACGCGTCCGGAAATGGTTCACCAGACCAAACTTTTCGAAGAGCAGACGCCGATGCAGCGCATGGCAACGGTCGATGAGATGGTCGGCCCCGCCGTCTTCCTGCTTTCGAATGCCGCGAGCTTCGTAACGGGCGTCGATCTCCTCGTCGATGGTGGCTTCTGCTGCTGGTGATGTGATGAAGAAACTGATTGCCGGCAACTGGAAAATGAACGGTCTCGCTTCCTCCCTAGCTGAGATCGAGGCGCTGAAGGGAATTACGGGCGAGGCGGCATGTGACATCGTCGTCTGCCCGCCTCTCACGCTGGTCGAGAAAGCAGCCGAACGGGTGGGAGGGTCAAGGATTGCCATTGGGGCACAGGATTGCCACGCGCAGCCCTCAGGCGCCTATACCGGAGATGTTTCCGCCGAGATGCTCGCCGAAATCGGTGCTCGTTTCGTAATTCTGGGACATTCCGAGCGGCGCTCGGCCTATAGGGAGACGGATGCCGCAGTTGCGGCCAAGGCTATCGCGGTCCATCAGGCCGGGCTGACGAGCATCATTTGCGTCGGGGAGACACGTGCGGAACGGGACGAGGGCAGGGCGATCGAAGTGGTTTGTGCCCAGCTAGAAGCATCAATTCCCAACACCGCAACCAGTTCGAACACGGTGATCGCCTATGAACCTGTATGGGCGATCGGAACAGGACTGGTTCCGACTCTCGAGCAGATCGAGGAGATGCATTCGTCTATCCGCCAGGCGCTTGAAAAGCGGCTGGGAGAAAATGGGCTGGGTGTCAGAATCCTCTATGGCGGCTCGGTCAAGGCGTCGAATGCAAAGGCGATCTTCGGCGTTTCCAACGTCGATGGCGCTCTCGTCGGAGGCGCGTCGCTGAAGGCATCGGAGTTTGCCGGGATTATTACGGCGGCCGCTTGAAATCGCCAGCAACAGGCAGGGCGATCGGCCCCTTGAGCCGGCGCCTGGCGTGGCTGTCATCGCGAAAGGAATAGAGAATGCAACGCTTCGAAAACAAGACTGTCGTCATCACCGGCGCAAGCCGCGGCATCGGGGCCGCGATAGCCAGACGGTTCGCGCGCGAGGGCGCCAATCTCGTAGTCTCGGCCAATGAGGATTCCGTCCATACGGTCGCCGATGCGATCAGGGCTGACGGCGGAAAGGCGATTTCCTTCGTCGGTGACGTGACCGACAAGGCCAGTGTGAAGGGTCTCTACGAGGCGGCCGAGACAGCCTTCGGCGCCGTCGATGTTTCCATCCAGAATGCCGGCGTCATCACCATTGCCCGCATCGAGGACATGACCGAGGGCGAATGGGACAAGGTCATGGCGGTCAACACCAAGGGCGTCTTCCTCTGCGCCCAGGAGGCGATTGCCCGCATGCGCAAACATGGCCGCGGCGGCCGCATCATCAATACCGCTTCCGGCCAGGCGCGGGACGGCTTCATCTACACACCGCATTACGCGGCATCGAAGATGGGCGTGGTCGGCATCACCCAGAGCCTTGCAAAGGAGGTCGCGACAGACGGCATTACCGTGAACGCCTTTTGCCCCGGCATCATCGAAACCGACATGTGGGCCTATAACGACCAGGCTTGGGGCAAGCTCTTGGGCAATTACGGCCCCGGCGAACTCATGAAGGAATGGGTCGAGGGCATTCCGATGAAACGGGCCGGATCTGGAGAGGACGTCGCCGGTCTCGTCACTTTCCTTGCCAGCGACGATGCGGCCTATATCACCGGCCAGACGATCAATGTCGATGGCGGCTTGATCATGTCGTAGTTCGACAATGAGGAACGGTGCGTTCATTGGGCGGATCGGATTCTCGACGATTTGGCGATCAAAGCCTCTTGCGGAATGAGGCATTGATCCCTTATCTTTCAATTGTTCTCAGGGCGGGGTGTAATTCCCCACCGGCGGTATGGGGAGTTTCCTCGAGCCCGCGAGCGCCTTCCGAGCCCTCGGAAGGGTCAGCAGATCCGGTGAGATGCCGGAGCCGACGGTATAGTCCGGATGGAAGAGAGCAACGCAGGAGACGCCGCGTCGTGGCGGCGTTCACATGCTTGTTCGCCCAAGGGAAAATGGTGGCTTTGACCGGCCATGCACGCCGTTTCGAACGGCAACCCTTGAAAGGCAGGAAAATGGCAATTTCGAAAATTGAAGATGCGATCGCTGCGATTGCGCGGGGCGAGATCATCGTAGTTGTGGATGATCGCGACCGCGAAAACGAAGGCGATCTGGTGATTGCTGCGGAAGCGGTCACACCGCAGGCGATCGCCTTCATGATGAACCATGCCCGCGGTCTCATCTGCGTTCCGATGGAGGGTGAGAGGCTCGACGAACTCGACATTCCGTTGATGGTGCCGCGCAACACCGAAGTCCTCAAGACCGCCTTCACCGTTTCGGTCGACTACATCCCCGGAACGACCACCGGAATATCCGCCGCTGACAGAGCAGCAACCGTCCAAGCTCTCGTCAGGGATGGTGTACGCCCGGAGGAATTTGCCCGTCCTGGTCATATTTTCCCTCTTCGCGCCCATCCAAATGGCGTCTTGTCGCGTCCGGGGCACACGGAAGCAGCCGTGGATTTGGCTCGGATTGCAGGCCTTTCGCCGGCCGGCGTCATCTGCGAAGTAGCGAACGACGACGGCACGATGGCCCGACTTCCGGAACTCGAGATCTTTGCCGAACGTCACCATCTTCACTTGATCACCATCGAGGACCTGATCGCCTATCGATTGGCGAACATGCCTGAGAAAGCGGCCTGATCTGTCGGGGCTTTCCGCCAGCAGGCTGAGCGCCCATCGCCAAAGCGCAGGGAACGAATCTGAAAGACCGCGATGCCCAGGTATAATGTGCTTCAATCGTCATATTCCTGGAGGTTTACAGCGGGCTCCGATCCTTCAACCGAGTCCAAGGTGCACGCCGGTTCCATAAATCCGACTATGCCGGATCGGATGCCTAAGCCATTGATAATATGGGATGCGACACGAAAACAGCGGTTCGATTCTCATCAAGAGCTTCAATTGCTTTGAGGTTGCCAGCAACACAATGCCTTGCGGATCAAAACGGGACCATTGAGTAAGCTCGGACTGTATCGCCTGTGAGACGATGATGGAAAAATGGCCCGGCAAAACCGGCCGGGCCAAAAAGCGGGCGGTCAGAGGAAACGCACCCGCAAACGGATCAAGCGAGCAATGGGCGACGCGTGCGCAGATTAAGAGCGCTTTCTAGGGCATGTCCTGCTGAGGGCAGCGCGAAGGACGACCGGTGAGGGCTTTGAAGATCGATGGGTGCTTGCGGTATTTCACTAGAAAGCCGCTGACGGCGACGATGACGAAGCTCCGCATGAACAGGATTTCCGGAACGTCGTAGTCGGCCACCAGCCATTTTGCGATCGCATCCTGCATCGCGAAGCACGCGTAGCCGATGCAGACAAGGGCGATACCTGCAAGCGGTCTCGATTCTCGATTTCCGGAACACATCTTATCTCGCTGGTTTTTAGGAGCGCGAAGAGCGCCACAGAATGCGCTGCCGCGAGCTTGGCCGTATCGGATTCATCGGTGATGTTCAACTCGACTGTCCCGCGAGAGAGGCCGAAGAACCGCTTCCTTGATAATCTACACGGTCGGGCTCAAGTTGTTGAATCTACTGACGCCAATGACCGAATATCGAACATCGATCGCCATAGAGTTATAACTATTGGTAATCAACCGACCGTCCGCAGGAATTAGGAAGCTTCAAGCCGACCTGTTAGCGTTCTTGCAGTGCAAACAGCGACGCGAGAGCGATCAGACCTGATGGCGAAGACCCTTCCTCAGACGATTGCCCAGATACACGGCAGCTTCGCTGATGGTTTGTCGCCTGTGAATGTGGTCGAAGACTGCCTGCAGCGGATTACAGGGCAAAACGAGGCAATTCGGGCGCTGATCTATGTTGCCGAGGAAGAGGCCTTGGAAGCCGCCCGCGCGGCCGACGCAGCGATGCGGGTGGGGAAGCATCTTGGACCGCTTCACGGCATCCCGATCGCGGTCAAGGATGTCATCGACGTCAGGGGATGGCCGACGACAGCGGGCACCCGCTTGTTCGAGGCGACGGTCGCCGAGCGGGACGCCGTCTGTGTGGCAAACCTTCGAGCGGCCGGCGCAATCATCATCGGCAAAACTAACCTGCACGAGTTGACGGCCGGCAGTCACGACAATCCCTGGCATGGCAAGGTCGTGAACCCTCTCGATCCGGAGCGGGGTACCGGGGGAACGAGCAGCGGCTCGGCGGCGGCAGTTGCTGCCGGCTTCTGTGTCGCGGCTGTTGGCACAGACACCGGCGGGTCCAATCGATCGGTCGCCGCGGCGACGGGTCTGGTCGGCTTCAAACCTACGCAAGGTGTTATCGATGCCGATGGCGCATTGCCGACGGCGCCGAGTTTTGACGCCATCGGTCCCATCGCCTCCAGCGTTGCAGACGCGCGTACGGTGCATTACGCCATGCTGGGTGTCGCCGAGCCACGGCCGGTCGACATCAGGGTTGCCGATATAACCATCGGCATTTGTCGCGATCTCTACCAAGCTGCGGTCGATCCGGTAGTAGCGGCTGTGCAGGAGAGCTTCCTGCGGACGGTGGAAAGGGCTGGAGCCCATCTTCGTATGGTTCCGTTCCGGCATGCCGCCGAGATCCGCGAGGCAGGACTGACGATCCTGATGTACGAGTTCACGCAGCGATACCGAAACCTTGTGGAAGCCAATCCCGACAGAGTGGGGGCCGCGGTTCATGCTTTTCTGTCTAAGGGAGCGGAAATCTCAGAACGAGCCTATAAGTCAGCCATCTCATATCGAGCTGCGACCGAAAGCGAATTCGACCGGCTCTTTTCGGAAATCAATGTGCTCGCGACGCCCGTCGTTCCAGGTCTCGCCCCAAGGCTATCCGACGAGATGACCGCCGTTGGACCGGAGTTCGTGCCCTACGGTCTGGCTGGGGGACATTTCCGTCGATGGGCTAACTTTTTCGGCGTCCCAACCCTTGCAATGCCCCTGCCTATTGAAGGTAGCCTCCCGGCATCTATCCAGATCACAACGCCCAAATATACGGAAAACTATCTGTTTTCCGTCTGCAATACGCTGAGCCGATTGGAGACCGGACCAGCATAGTCAATCCAACATCCACAAAAAAGGGGAACTAAAACATGAAGAAGATCGCAATTTTACTCTCCGTCATCGCCGCCACGATTGGCGTCGCCAAGACCTCCCCGGCAGCCGATGACGTCATTCGCTTCGGCGTTGCCGCCGAGCCCTATGCGCCCTTCTCGGTGAAGGATGCCAGCGGCAAGTGGCAGGGCTGGGAAATCGACCTGATGAATGCCGTCTGCAGGGAGATGAAAGCCAAGTGCGAAGTCGTCGACGTCGCCTGGGACGGCATCATCCCCGCCTTGCTTGCGAAGAAATTCGACGTCATCTGGAGTTCGATGTCGATTACCGACGAGCGCAAGAAGGTCATCGACTTCACCGACAAGTACTACTACTCGCCAAATGTCCTCGTCGGCCCGAAGGCCGATACGCGGTCCTTTGACGTTACCAAACCCGACACTTTCAAGGGCATCACGGTCGCTGCTCAGAGTTCGAGCTTGCAGGCGACCTACATGCAGCAGAAGTTCAACGGCATCTCCGAGCTTAAGCTCTACCCGACCCTTGATGACGAGATTGCCGACATGCAGGCTGGTCGTGTCGATCTGATGGCTGCAGCCGGCATCCAGATCCAGGATTTCCTCAACAAGCCCGAAGGCAAGGACTACGAGATCAAGGTGACCCTGCCGCACGAAACCATGTTCGGCTACGGCGACGGCGGCGGCCTGCGCAAGGAAGACGTTGCGCTGAAGGATAAGCTCAACACGGCGCTCAAGGCCGTGCATGCCAGCGGCGAGTACGACACGATTACCAAGCGCTATTTCAACTTCGACATCTATGGCGAATGATGGGCGACTTTAGGATCGGCGCCGGCCATCGTGGTCGGCTCCAGACCTATTCGACGAACAAAGCGGCATGGATGCATATATGTCCTGGTTTAATCTACTCAGCTTTGGTGATCAGGGCTGGACCGACGAGCTCTTGCGAGGGGCATGGCTCAGTATCGAGATTTCTCTGAGTGCCTACGCCATCGGCCTTCTGCTCGGTCTGCTTGGTGCAATTGCCAAGCAATCAAAGAGCGTCGTCGCCAGATCCCTGGCCAGCACCTATACGACGGTCATCCGCTCCGTCCCCGACATCCTCGTGATCTTCCTGATCTACTACACCGCGACGGATGCCCTCAGTTACCTGCTCGGCATGACGGGGCTCGCCATGCAGTTTCATCTCGACGGCTTTGTCGCCGCCGCGATTTCGCTTGGTGTCGTGCAGGGCGGCTATAGTACGGAAGTGCTTCGTGGCGCGATCGTTGCTGTTCCGCGCGGGCAGTCGGAAGCCGCCTTTGCCGTGGGACTGACGCGCAAGCAGTCATTTTTCCTCGTGATCATCCCGCAGATGCTCCCCCTGGCCCTGCCGGGTCTCGGCAATCTGTGGCTCATCGTTCTGAAGGAAAGCTCGCTGGTCAGCCTGATCGGCTTCACAGAACTGGTGCTCGTCGGCAAGATGGCCGCCGGTGCCACGCGACACTACTTGCTCTTCTATGCGGCAGTCGGCGTGGTGTTCCTCGTCATGTCGGGGATATCCTCCATCGTATTCCACTATTTCGAAGTGAAGGCTTCTCACGCCTGGAGGCGCAAATAGGATGCCTGATTTCGGTTACTATCTCACAGGCGAACTGTTCTCTGGGTTGCAGACCACGATCGTCCTGTTCATCGCCTGTGCCATCAGCGGCAATCTTCTAGCGCTCCCGGTGGCAGTGGCGAGGATCTCGACCCGAGGCTGGCTCAGATACCCGGCGATGGCCTTCATGCTGGCCTTTCGCGGAACACCGCTGCTCGTCCAGCTCTACATCTTCTACTTCGGCATAGGTCAGGTGTTCGCAACCATTCCGGCGATCCGCTACAGCGTGTTCTGGCCGCTGTTTCGAAGTGCGAACGGCTATGCATTCGTCGTGCTTACGCTGAATACGGCCGCCTATTGCGCCGAGATATGGCGAGGCGCCATCCTTGGTGTCCCGACCGGGCAGGCGGAGGCGGGTCGCTCGCTTGGTCTGTCCAAGCGCCGCATCTTTCGATCCGTCCTACTTCCGCAGGCATTTCGCCTGGCCTTGCCGGCAATCGGCGGACAGAACATCCTTCTGTTGAAAGGAACGGCGCTGACGGCCGCGATCACCGTTTTCGAGACCATGGCGGCCGCCAATCTGGTGCGGGCCCAGACCTTCCGGACCTATGAGCCGCTGCTTGCGGCAGCGCTCGTCTACTTCGTCCTGGCCTTCATCATCACTTCCGGCTTCAAATATGTGGAAACACGCATGGCTTCCCGATACTAATCGGGATGTCTTTGTTGTTTCGCGTTGATGGAGGCGCTTTTGATCCCAGGTGAGGCGGATTTCACCGCTCGTGAGGTCGAGGTCTTCGCGGCCGTCATGTCGCATGGAACGACGACGAAGGCAGCCGATGCCCTCGATATCACGCAACCGGCGGTCAGCAAGATCCTGTTGCAGCTGACGAACAAGGCCGGCTTCCCGCTGTTTCGCAACCACCGTCAGCGACTGATCCCGACCCCGGAAGCTCATATGCTCTATGCGGAGGTCAAGCGTCTTTTCGAAACGGTCCGCGGCATATCCCAAATTGCCAAGGAAATCCGAGAACTGCGGAGCGGCCGTCTCAATATCTCGGCCTTGCCGGCTTTCGGATTGACTCTGCTGCCGTCGATCATCGCCAGTTTCACCAGACGGTATCCCGATGTTTCTGTAACCCTGGATATTAGAAGCTCATCGACCATCATACAGCGGGCAGGCCGGAACCAGCTCGATATTGGCGTAGCGGCAGAAGTCAACGACGATACGCCATCCGTTGTAAGACGGACTCTCGTCGCGACACCCCCGGTTTGCGTGATGCCGAAAGGCCATCCTTTGAGCAAACTTCCCGTCATTCAGGCGGACGATCTCGACGGCTCGAACTTTGTCTCGCTCGGCGTCGGTGATCCGATGCGCAGGCAATTGGACGAACTCTGCGAGAGCAGGGGCATCAACAGGTCGCTCAAGGTCGAGGCAGCATTATCCAACACCTGCATTAATCTGGTGGCGAACGGTGTTGGCGTCACGGTGGTTGATCGTCTGTCGGCCTGGATGGCAAGGGATCTGCCAATCGAAATCCGCGACTTCCAGCCGCATCTGGACATCAATCTTGGTGTCTACCGCCCGTGGGGCACGATCGCCTCATCGGCAGCTGATACTTTTATCGAGCACCTTGTCGAGTCGACGCGCGACTACATGAATGTCATCGACCGGGAGATAAAAGCACTCACCGAGTGCTGAGCCAGAAGGCTCAGCGTGTTAACGTATCAACGAGCTCGAAGAGCCGGCTGATGTCCCGCTCTTCATTGTAGACATGCGGAGTGATACGCATTTTCGTGCCGCGGACCGTGACGAAAGCCTTGTTGTCCTTGAGGTTCTTCGCCAGATCCGAACTGAACCGCTCCCCGAGCTCGACAACGGAGATGTGCGGTGCTCGCAAATTTGCCGGCGGGCCGCCGAAGCCACGAGCTTCTGCCTCCTGCCAGATTAGCTTGTTCAGATGCACCAGACGCTCGTACACGGGCTGCGCGCCCCAGCTCTGCAGCAACTCAAGTGCGCTGATGGCGATTGGTAGCACGGCAAAGTCGGAGCGCTCGCCCATGTCAAAGCGGCGTCCTCCCGCCAGGTAGTCAGGCATTGTCTCGAGATAAAAGTCCGATCGTTCACCGCCCTTGCGGTTCCAGGAATGGAATTCGATCGGGCTTCCTGCCTCCTGCCACTTCTTGTCGGCATAGAGAAATGCCAGGCGGTAGGGCCCGAGCAGGAACTTGTAGGTGGCGAAGGACAGAAAGTCCGGCCGAACCTTCGCGACATCGAAGGGGACCGCACCCACCCACTGCGTCCCGTCCATGACGAGGGCAGCACCTACGGCATGCGCGGCGCCCGCGACAGCCTCGATATCGACGCTCATGCCCTCGAACCAATGGACGATCGTGCCGGCGACGACCGCGACGGGCGCCGGCGAGTTCCTGATGGCTGAGGCAAGAGCATAGCCCCAGTCCTCGTCGGCCTTCCGCGGTACTGTGACCACGGTGGCGCCCTTCTTCCTTGCCAGCTCATACCAGGCATAGCGATGCGAGGTATGCTCGTTGTCCATCATGATGATGACGGAGCCCGGTGCAACGGGAACGTTTACCGCGGCGACAGCGATCCCATAGCTGGTGGCGGGGATAACGCCGACGTCATCAATGGATGCGCCGATAAAGGACGCCGCCAGTTCTCGCGCCCGTTCAGGTCCGTCATAATAGGCGTTGATTGTCATGTCCCACGGAGCTGCCTTGACGAGAACGCCGTCGCGTCCGGCCTCAGCGGCACCATTCGGGATCGGCGACATATAGGCCGCATCGAGATATGTCACGTCATCGGGAATCGAAAACAGATGTCTTTGGCTGGGAAGCATTTTTGACCTCACAAGGATACTTCGACGCCGAGACCATGGTCTCTCGCCGTCTGGAAAATGAAGTTTGCAAGGACGATGTCCTGAGCAGGCACACCGAGTGAGCGATAAAGGGTGATCTCGGAGGGGTTCATTCGCCCTGGAATCGCGCCGTTCAGTGCCGCACCAATCTCACCGATCAGCTGGGTGGATCCGATGAGACCCTTTTGCAGCGGTTCAAAGATATCGGACGCTGCGGCCATTGCCATCGGCATATAGTCGACCCAGATACGTGAGCGCTTCACACATTCCAGATCGATTTCCTGAAGCGCTGCCACGCTGGCGCCGACGGCATTGATGTGCGTGCCTGGCGTCAGCCATTCACCCATCAAAACAGGCAGCTTGGCCGCCGTCACGGTACAGACGATGTCGGCGCCTTCGACCGCCTTGCGCGCTGTCTCGTAGGCAAGAGTTGGAATGTCCTTGCTGGTTTGGGCTTCGGCGAAGGCCTTGGCCTTGTCCGGATTTCGACCCCATACGCGAACGCGGGATATTGGTCGGACGGCACTGATCGTCTCGATATGCCGGGCGGCCTGTTCACCGTAGCCAATGAGCGCAAGTTCACTTGCTTCAGGCCGGGCAAGCGCGCGGGTGGCGACCGCAGATGCCGCAGGCGTTCTCATGCCGGTGACGGCGCTGGCGTTGATCAGGGCAGTGGGTCTGCCACTTTCGCGATCGAATAGCAGAATGCCGCCCTGGTGCGAGGGAAGCCCGTGCTCGAAATTCTGCGGAAAGACCGACTGAACTTTTGCGCCGAACGGCTCCGTCTCCGCCGCCGACCCGTACATGACCGAGAGACAGGTTCCAGTCATTCCGGGAAGCGTCAGGGTGCGTCGGATGTCCTGCTGCGCGGTTCCATCGGATGTGCTGCGGAGAGCTTTTTCAGCCAGCGCTATCCCATCTTCAATGCTGACGAGTTTCTCGGCGGTTGGTCCATCAATGACCAGTATCCCGTGTGACGGCGATGAAGACATTCGAGCCTCAAGCTGATGGCAGACGAGACAAGAGATATCATCAAAGAATGAGCCCAAGTCCGCAAAGTTAATAACCTGGGCCCGCGAGCTCCTGCCAATTTCTCATGACGGCGCCAGAGACAGGAAGCGGGCGTCACCTTCATAACTATTGCTTATAAACCGGCCCCCTCCGGTTGTTTGACCCCTGGAGCCTCCGTCACCCATACAGTGAGGCATCGCCGCAGCTGCCGACTTCCGTTTGGAAGGCGTCAACCGGTCGAACCGATGTCAACAGGAGAAGAACATGCGCGTCGTAGTGATAGGGGCCGGGATCGTAGGGAGTTCCGTGGCCTACGAGGCGGCCAAGGCCGGAGCTCAGGTAACCGTGCTCGAGGCCGGCAGAATAGCTGGCGGAGCATCGACCACCAGCTTTGCCTGGACAAACGCGACAGGCAAGCGCCCACACTCCTATTACGCGCTCAATGTTGCAGGCATGCGGGCGCATCTGGATCTTGCCCGCGAATTTGGTCATGCACCATGGTTCCATCAGACCGGCAGCATCGAATGGTACGCAAATGAAGCCGACTGGTCAGCACAGCTGCAAAATGCTAACGAGGTTCGCGATTGGGGCTATGGCGTCGAGTGGATCAGCAAAGCACGTGTGGCCGAACTCGAGCCGGAAATCGACCTGTCCGCAATCGGCGACTCACCTATCGTCTATTATCCGGAAGAGGGCTGGATACAGCCTGCACTTTATGCGGCCTGGCTTCTACGGGCAGCCAAGGAAAAATGGAACGCTGATATCCGTCCATATCAGGGCGTCAAGTCCGTCGATGTCCGCAACGGTGTCGCTAAAGCGGTCAAGACCGTCGATGGGGCGGTCTATGAAGCCGATGCGATCATCAACTGCACGGGCGGCTGGGCTGCTCACGTGCTGGACGGTGTGCCTGCGATCCCGATGGCGTCGACCATGGGCATCATTGGCTTCACATTCCCGCTGGCAACCACACTTCGCCGCCAATTCCACATGGACGATCTCGACGTGCGTCCGGATGGCGCTGGGCGGCTGATGATCCATAAAATCTCGGCCGACGCGCTCGTGACTGAGATGCAGCCTCTGGATACTGCAGGTCGGGAAGCCAAGCATCTGCTCGACGCTGTCCGTAAGGTGCTACCGGCGATTCAGGCGATCGACATGGAGTCAATCCGCACTGTGATCCGCCCAATCCCCAGCGACAACCTTACATGCAGCGGCTGGATCCCGGGTGTCGAGGGCTACTATGTCGCTGTAACCCATAGCGGCGTGTCGATCGCGCCGCATCTCGGCAAGGCTGTCGCACAGGAAGTTGTACGCGGGCATGCACATGAGAGCCTTCACGACTTCCGCCCTGACCGGTTTCTGGCGGCGAAGAATGGGATGAGCGGACGATAATGAACATCACACGTGTTGCAAAGACAGAGCGCCTGAGCCGGGTGGTTGTTCACGAGAAGGTTGCCTACTTCTCGGGCCTGACTGCGGATGACAAGAGCCAGGATACGATCGGTCAGACCGAGCAGATTCTCGCGAAGGCCGATGCCTTTCTCGAAAAGATTGGATCGAACCGGGCACTGATTCTCAGTGCCACGATCTGGCTGCGCGACATCGAAGATTTCGATGCGATGAACAGTGCCTGGACGGCATGGATCGACAAGGACGAGCCGCCGGCGCGTGCGACTGTTCAGGCTGTTCTCGGATTGCCTGATATCAGGGTCGAGATCCAGTTTACGGTTGCTCTGCCGTAAGCGGTTGGTTTCCGGTCAGTTGGAAGGATTACCAAGGCGGAGAGGGGTGTACCCAGCTACGCTTTTCGTCAAAAAAGGGACCAGACAATGGTTGAAGCGCAATCGAAGAAAATGACCGTCTCCGAGACGGAGGTCGCGGTCGACATGATCAACATGAACAAGTGGTATGGCGACTTCCACGTGCTGCGCGATATCAACCTGAAGGTCATGCGCGGCGAGCGCATCGTCATCGCCGGCCCTTCTGGCTCCGGCAAATCGACGATGATCTGCTGCATCAACCGCCTGGAAGAGCATCAGAAAGGCCAGATCATCGTCGACGGCGTCGAGCTGATCAACGATCTGAAGAAGATCGACGAAGTGCGCCGCGAAGTCGGCATGGTGTTCCAGCACTTCAACCTTTTCCGGCACCTGACCATTCTGGAAAACTGCACGCTGGCGCCGATCTGGGTGCGCAAGATGCCGAAGAAGCAGGCGGAAGAGATCGCCATGCACTTCCTCAAGCGCGTCAAGATCCCCGAACAGGCCAAGAAATATCCCGGCCAGCTTTCCGGCGGTCAGCAGCAGCGTGTGGCAATCGCCCGCTCGCTCTGCATGAACCCGAAGATCATGCTGTTCGACGAGCCGACCTCTGCGCTCGATCCGGAAATGATCAAGGAAGTGCTCGACACCATGGTCGGCCTTGCCGAAGAAGGCATGACCATGCTGTGCGTGACCCACGAAATGGGCTTTGCCCGTCAGGTCGCCAATCGCGTCATCTTCATGGACCAGGGCCAGATCGTCGAACAGAATTCGCCGAAGGAATTCTTCGACAATCCGCAGCATGAGCGCACCAAGCTGTTCCTCAGCCAGATCTTGGACTGACTGGCTTATGAGGCTGCCGAAGCAAATGATCGGCCTCGTCTTCTGCGTCAGCTAGCCCAGAATCTGGATAATTTCCTCCATTGTTCGACTCGCGTGTTGTGCACGACGGCTTGATCAGCTTGTCTAAGGGGCCCCACGACATCCCGCCGTGCTTCGCTAGACCATCGGCCGACGGTGCGTAACTTTCATTACTCGATTTCTTTCTTTCAGCAAACTTTAAGAGCGTCTGCTGCCGAGCGGCAAATGAGCGCGCGACAAAAATATTTCAGGGAAAGCCTTTTCCCTGACC
The DNA here is from genome assembly GCF_003287875.1 of Martinezella tropici. Lineage (GTDB taxonomy): Bacteria > Pseudomonadota > Alphaproteobacteria > Rhizobiales > Rhizobiaceae > Rhizobium > Rhizobium tropici_C. The sequence continues at coordinate 148,838 of NZ_QMKK01000042.1, read as the reverse complement.
GAAAAATGGACTATACGTCGTGGGAAAGCGCTTTCTCAAGGGAGGAAACCTTGCCCGGCGAGTTATCTGAGCGGATCACTATATACGACGTCGCGACCGCAGCGGGCGTGAGCATAGCAACGGCATCGAAGGCGTTGAACGATACCGGCCGCATCTCGGCCGAAACACGCATCCGGATCAGGGAGATTGCTCAAGAGCTCGGCTTCCGTCCCAATTCACTCGCGCGCAGTTTGACGAGCAAGCGATCTTTCACCGTCGGACTGCTTACGAACGATACCTATGGACGCTTCACGCTGCCGGTCATGGCCGGAATTTCGGAAGGTCTGATTGATCACGGCGTCTCGGTCTTCTTGTGCACCATGGAAGACAATCCCGAACTTGCCAAGGTACATCTCGATGCCATGTTGGACAAACGGGTCGACGGTATCATCGCAACCGGCAAACGCGTCGACAAGCAGCTGCCGGTGGACCTTTCCAATCTTCCGGTTCCCATCGTCTACGCGCTAACCGCGGGACCCGATGATGCCGTCACGCTGGTGCCAGACGACTGGCAGGGCGCGCGGGAGGCGGTCGTACATCTCATCGCGACGGGCCGCAAGCGGATTGCTCATATCACCGGCCCTGCAAGCTTCAGGGTTGTGCAGGAACGCGCCGCGGCATTTACCGAGACGCTGAAGTCCGCGGGACTTCCGGTGCCGGAGGTGAAACATGGGAGTTGGTCCGAGCTTTGGGGTCATCAGGCCATCGAGCAGCTGTGGGACGCCGGTGGACGTCCGGACGGCATTTTCTGTGGTAACGATCAAATTGCGCGAGGCGTGGTCGATGCGCTTAGGGAGCGTCAGGTCAGGGTGCCGGTGGATGTGTCCATCGTCGGCTTCGACAATTGGGAGATCGTCGCCGAGCAAACCCGGCCGCCGCTCACCACCATCGACATGAATCTCAAGGAACTTGGACGGCAGGCCGGTCAGGTGCTCGTGCGCCTCGTGAATGGCGATCAGGTTGAAAAGGGACTGTGGAAGTTGCCATGCACGCTCGTGGTCCGCGGCTCATGACGACTTCGCAAACGAGCTGGAGGCTTGGCTCAAAACTGTAACAACGATCACAGGGGAGGAGACCCGATCATGAAAATGCTGAGAGTTATGGCTGTTGCCGCGACGACGCTCGTCGCGTTGTCATCTACGGCGCTCGCGGAACAAAAACTTACGATGTGGGCACGCAGTGCGAGCGAGGCCTTTATGCCGACCTTGATCAAGGCCTTCAATGAATCGCACGAAACGCAGATCGAGCTGCAGATCGTACCTAATACGGAAATGGTTCAGAAATACGCCACTGCTGCCGCGGGCGGGTCGGCGCCTGATTTTGTCTCCCTCGATCTCGTCTACGCTGCCGCCTTCGCCAAGTCAGGGGCGCTTGAGGATCTGACTGATCTCGCCAAGGGTCTGCCCTATTTCGACAAACTGTCAAAGGCTCACGTCGGAACCGGTACCTACGAAGGCCGGATCTATGCCCTGCCAATGTCGGCAGACGCCTCGGTTCTTCTTTGGAACAAGAAGCTGTTCAGGCAGGCAGGCCTCGATCCGGAAAAGGCACCGACCACCTGGGCAGAAATTGAAGCCGATGCAGCCAAGGTCAACGCGCTCGGCGGGGACATCAAAGGGTTTTACTTCTCCGGTGCCTGCGGCGGCTGCAACGCCTTTACCTTCATGCCGTTGATCTGGGCGTCCGGCGGCGACATTCTCGTTGATGACGGTAAGCGCGCCACTATCGATACTCCGCAGATGCATGACGCGATCAACTTCTATCGCGACATGGTCGCGAAGGGTTTCGTACCGGAAAGCGCCAAGACAGATTCGGGCAAGAACTTCTTCGGTGGCTTTGCGACTGACAAGATCGGTCTGTCGCCGATCGGCGCCTTCGCCATCGGCAATCTGGTCAAAAACTATCCGAGCGTCGAATTCGGGGTGACCTTCATTCCGGGTAAGGATGGCGGCAAGGCGTCCTTCGCCGGCGGCGACGACTTTGTGGTTACCGCCGGCCGCGATAACCTAAAGGCGGCCAAGGAGTTCCTCGAATTTGTCTATTCCATCGAAGGACAGACGCTGCTCGCCAAGGGCGGCAGCCTGCCGACGCGGTCCGACGTGGCGGATGAGGCAATCAAATCGCTGGATGAGCGCTACAAGGTCGCGACCGAGGCCATGAAGATTGGGCGCACGCCTTCCTCGCCGGTCTACAATGACATCATCAACAGCAGCACCGGCCCCTGGAAGCAGATGTTGAACGAGGTCTTCTTCGGCGATGACGTGAAGGGATCCGTCGCCAAGGCCCAAGAGGCGATGCAATCGATCCTCGACTCTGCGAACTGACGGCAACTGCAACCGGGATTCCTTCTCTCTACCTCGGAAGCTGGCCCGGACGGTCTTCTTCCGTCCGGGCCGAGCGAGGCGCGTGCAATGGGCAAAAGGCCAAAGGCAATGATCCACCAGAAGCAAATTCACAACGGTGAACCAACCCCAAGGCGCAACACACGGCTGCGGCGTAAACAGCTGGCCGGCCTTGCCTTCGTTGCGCCGGCTCTCGTCCTTGTATTGATATTTTTTATTATTCCTCTCGGAATGGCGTTCTGGATGTCTCTGCACAACTGGCCGCTTCTCGGCAAACCGCGCTTCATCTGGTTCGACAATTATGCGAGACTGGCGAGCGACGCTCAATTCTGGTCGTCATTGCGGTTCACGGTGTATTACACCCTCGTGGTGACGGTGGCGATCTTCGCGGTCGCTTTCCCGATGGCTCTCTTTGCAGAGAAGTCACGCCGGCTCACCAAGCTTTTCCGAACGGCATTCTTCCTGCCCGTTGTCGTGGGCTTCGGGTCAGCGAGCCTTTTGTGGGCATGGCTGCTGGACGTCGACTCGGGTCTTTTTTCTCCTGCCGCGCAATATCTTGGATTGACGGCGAGCCGCTTCAACCTGTTGGCGAGCTTCGACACTACCTTCTGGTCGATCATTGCCATGGTGGTTTGGAAGACAGCCGGCTTCAACATGATAATCCTGCTGACCGGCCTCCAGGGTATCTCAACCGAGGTTCAGGAGGCGGCCCGCATGGACGGCGCATCATCCTGGCGGCGTTTCCGCCGCATCACCCTTCCGCTGATGCGGCGCACGATTGCTCTGGCGCTCATTCTCTCCGTCTCCGGATCGATGCTGGCATTCGACCAGTTCTACATCATCGCTGACGGCGGGCCACAGAACAGGACGGTGACGGCGGTCTATTGGATCTTCAGCCAGTCCTTCGGGTCGTTCCATCTCGGCTACGGTGCCGCGCTTTCCATGGTTCTTCTTGCGATTCTCGTTTTCATCAGCGTCCTGCAGCTCAGACTCCTGCGCAACCCGGAGGGTATGTGATGGCCCACAGCCGCATGTCAGCTGCTCGGCGTTTGCTTGGAACTGCGCGCTACAACGTTGTGGGGATTGTCGCCGCACTGCTCTTCGTCGCGCCGCTTGTCTGGAGTGTACTTGTAAGCTTCAAGCCCTCCATTGAGGCAAGGCAGCCGCCAATTCCGCCGTGGCCCACCGGCGGGTTCAGCTTACAGAACTACGAGAATCTTGCACAGTATGGCGCTGGAATCTGGACCTATACCGGAAACAGTCTCACCGTCTCCCTGGCAACGGTCGCCGCCTCCGTGTTGATCAGTCTGCTTGCGGGCTACGGCTTCTCGCGATTTCAGTTTCCCTTCAAGAACGTTCTGTTCGTCCTGATCATCTCGACGGTCATGATCCCGTTCCAGTCGATCCTGACGCCGCTCTTCCTCATCCTCACAAAACTGAAGCTCCAGAACACGCTGACGGGCATCGTCTTGGTCTACGTGACGCTGCAGATGCCCTTTTCGATCTTCATGATGCGCAACGCCTTCGATGCGGTGCCAAAGGAGATCGAGGACGCCGCGCGGGTGGACGGCGCATCGATATTTGCGGTCCTCCATCGCATCATGTTGCCATTGGTTCTGCCGGGTGTCGCAACGGTGGCGATCTTTGCCTTCCTTGCCTCATGGAATGAATTCCTGGCCGCCCTGATCCTGCTTACAGACCAGAACAAATATACGCTTCCGGTGCTCATGGCTGCCGTCCGCTCCGGCCAGTTTGGGACGATCGACTGGGGGGCTGTCCAATCCGGTGTGACGCTCATGATGGCGCCCTGCCTCGTCATCTTCCTTCTTCTGCAGCGCTATTACATTCGCGGCTTGACCGCGGGCGCCGTCAAATAATTCCAATCCACGAACCGAATGGGTAGATCGATATGACCATCTTGAATACACCGAAGACAAGCGGCTTCCGGCCACCCGCTGTTCATGAAGTCGATGTGCGTGGCTTCTGGGGTGACCGTATCGAGGCGGTTGCCGATAAGACCGTAATGATCCTGTACGAACGCTGCGTCGCTGCCGGAATGTTCGACCAGATCGATCCCGACCGTCCGGTGCCGGAACTTCGGCTGCCGTTCCACACCCGTCCGGACGGCTCGCCCGACACTGCCAACGTTCAGATGTTCTGGGACTCGGACGTCGCCAAAGTGATCGAAGCGGCAGCCTATGTCCTCCATCGCAAGCGCAATCCGGAACTTGAAGAGAAGATGGATTCCATCATCGACATGTTCTACAACTTGCAGCAGCCGGATGGCTATCTGAACTCATGGTTCATCCGCATGCAGCCAGGCCAGCGCTGGACCAATCTACGCGATTGTCACGAACTTTATTGCGCGGGCCATCTGATGGAGGCTGCGGTCGCTTATTTCTACGCGACCGGCAAGCGCCGGCTGCTTGACGTCATGTGCCGCTACGCCGATCATATCGATCGGATGTTCGGTCCGCGGCCGGGACAGAGGCCCGGCTACTGCGGCCATGAGGAAATCGAGCTTGCGCTGGTACGGCTCGCCCGTGCCACTGGCGAGAAGAAGTACCTCGAACTAGCCCGTTACTTCATCGAACAGCGCGGGCAGCAGCCACATTATTTCGATATCGAAGCCGCCGAACGTGGCGCCGATCCGAAACAATTTCGCCACCGCACCTATGAGTACAATCAGTCGCATCTGCCCGTGCGAGAGCAGACGAAGGTTACCGGACACGCTGTCCGCGCCATGTATCTGTATTCCGGCATGGCTGACGTTGCGACCGAATTCGGCGACGACAGCCTGACCGAAGCGTTGAGGATCCTTTGGGACGATCTGACCACCAAGCAGATGTATGTTACCGGCGGCATCGGACCGGCTGAAAGCAATGAGGGCTTCACTGACTATTACGATCTGCCGAATGAAAGTGCCTATGCGGAGACCTGCGCGTCTGTTGGCCTGATCATGTGGGCTAACCGCATGCTCGGGCGCGGCCCGGACAGGCAGTATGCCGATATCATGGAACAGGCTCTTTACAACGGTGCGCTGTCGGGACTTGCGACCGACGGAGCGACGTTTTTCTACGACAATCCTCTGGAAAGCCGCGGAAACCATCACCGCTGGGTCTGGCACCGTTGCCCATGCTGCCCGCCGAATATTGCCAGAACCGTGGCTTCTATCGGTAGTTATATGTATGGCGTTTCTGTCGATGAGGCGGCCATTCATCTCTATGGGGAAAGCACAGCCCGCCTGCAGCTCGGCGCAGTTCCGGTGACACTGACGCAGCGCACGGAATATCCCTGGGACGGGCGTATCGCCATCACGATCGATGTCGATGCTCCGGCATCCTTCAAGCTGGCATTGCGGATTCCTGGATGGTGCCGGAATGCGTCGTTATCGATCGAAGGGGAAGCGGTCGACATCGCCTCCGTGGAAGACAAGGGCTATCTGCGGATCGACCGGCTATGGAAGGGCGGAGAGACGCTCCACCTTGACCTGCCCATGGATGTGCGCGCGCTGCGCGCCAATCCCGCAGTCAAGGCAGACCTGGGTCGGACGGCTCTTGCCAGAGGTCCGATGATCTACTGTGTCGAGGAAGCCGACAATAAGGCGGACCTCAACAGCCTGGTGCTTGTCGATGATGTCGCGAAGGCAAGGACGGTGTCCATTCATTCGCTGGGTCAGGCCGTCATTGCAATCGACGTACCAGCGAAACGCGAACGATGGAATGACTGGGCCGGCAAGCTTTACAGCACCGACACGCCGTCGCTGGAGGACACGACGGCGCGCTTCGTTCCCTATCACCTTTGGGACAATCGCGATCCCGGGGAAATGCTTGTTTGGGTGAGGACACAGAGATGACGCAGGCGGCTGAAAAGGCGACGATCGAGCTTCGCGGCGTTCGCAAGGCGTTCGGCGCCCTGACTGTGGTCCATGGTCTCGATCTGACAATCGAAGGCGGGGAATTCGTTGTTTTCGTCGGTCCGTCAGGCTGTGGAAAATCCACCTTGCTGCGGATGATCGCCGGCCTCGAGGACGTTACCGCGGGCGATATATTGATCGCTGGGCGCGACGTGACCGAAGTCGATCCATCCAAGCGCGGCATCGCGATGGTCTTTCAATCCTATGCCCTTTATCCGCACATGAGCGTTCGCCAGAATCTCGCCTTCGGACTCGAAATGGCGAAAACGCCCGCCGACGAGATCGAGCGCCAAGTCCAGTCAGCCGCCGAGATCCTGAAGATCGGCGCGCTCCTGGAGCGACGTCCCGGACAGCTTTCCGGAGGCCAACGTCAGCGCGTCGCGATCGGCCGCGCTATCGTGCGTAAGCCTCTCGCGTTCCTGTTTGATGAACCTCTCAGCAACCTTGACGCCGAACTGCGGGTTAGCATGCGTATCGAAATTGCAAGGTTACACCGAGAGCTCGGAAATACGATGATCTATGTGACCCATGACCAGACGGAAGCCATGACGCTTGCCGATCGAATCGTGGTTCTTCGTGATGGCCGCATCGAACAGGTCGGAACGCCGCACGAGATCTATGAGGATCCTAACAACCTCTTCGTGGCGGGCTTTATCGGCTCGCCCAGGATGAACATCATCGATGCGATCTACCTCGGAGACGGTCGCGTCACCGTGGCTGGCACCACAATTTCCCTTGGTCATCCCCTGGCCGGCGTCGCCGGGGGTGAGAAAGTCAAATTTGGCATCCGCCCCGAGCATCTGACACTCGGCCAGATATCGGAAAATTCCCTGAAGGTGAAAGTCGATTTCGCGGAGTATCTTGGCAGCACCCGCTACTTATACTCCATGCTGCCGACTGGCGAGAGCCTGACAATTGAGCAGCGCAGCGGCGCGGACCTTTCATCCGGTGAAGAGGTGTGGCTGAACTTCGATGTCGCGCGGGTGAGGTTGTTCTCATCCGTGGGCAGCAGGCTGCGTGCGGCGACCCGGGAAATGGTTGCGACACAATGACGATCGGGGCTAACCTTTCGTCAGGGGAGCGACCACTCATCGCGCTTGCGATCGGCGACCCCGCGGGTATAAGTCCGGAATTGACCGCCAAGCTCATCCACTCGCCGGCGGTCGCAGCTGTGGCCCGTTTGGTGGTCGTCGGCGACCAACGTGTGCTTGCGCTCGGCGCGCGCCAAGCGAGACTTGCCCTCAATATCGATACAGTCGAGGACGATGACATTGGTCCTGCGAACAGATCCGTCATGATTGATCTGCAAAATCTCGATCCGGCCCATGTACTGGCTGGGGAGGCGACCCAGTCGGGGGGACGTTTTGCAATCGACAATTTCGTCCATGCCCTGAAGCTTGCAGAAGCCGGCAAGGTGGATGCGGTCTGCTACACACCCTTTAACAAGAAAGCGATGCGGCTTGCCCATCCGGGCTATGACGACGAGAGCAGCTTCATTGCCGAAATTCTGAATTTGACAAGCCGGGTCAAGGAATTCAACGTCCTCGATCAGATCTGGAACGCCCGGGTCACGTCGCACATTCCGCTGAAGGATGTGTCGGCAAACCTGTCGCAACAGGCTATCCTGGATGAAATCGCTTTGACGTCGGAATGCCTGAGAAGGTCGGGCGTCGAGAGCCCGCGGCTGCTTGTTGCGGGTCTAAATCCGCATGCCGGTGACGGAGGCAGCTTCGGCATGGAAGAAATCGAGATCATCGGTCCGGCCGTCCAAGCAGCCGCGATTGCCGGCTTCGATGTTGCCGGCCCCTTTCCCGCAGACACGGTCTTCCTGACCGCGCTCAAGGGCGGCTACCACGCGGTGCTTACCATGTATCACGACCAGGGACAGATCGCGATGAAGCTGATGGGCTTCGATCGCGGCGTCACCATGCTCGGCGGGTTGCTCTTTCCCGTCTGCACGCCCGCCCATGGCACGGCATATGACATTGTCGGACAAGGCGCTGCCAATCCGCGCGCCAGCGAAGAGGCGTTGTTGCTTGCCGCACGCATGGCGATATCGTCACAAAGGAAGAGGATTGATGCATCATGAGGAATGTCATCATCAAGATTCCCGTATCCTGTCGCTCCTCGAGCCCGGCTCCTGTGTTGAAAGTCCCTCGATCTCGACAGTCTGTTGCTGTCGCTGCAGAAAATTAACGGATCAATTCATTGATGCCCACAGGCCATCATCCTCGAGTGCGAATAATCGTCTTCGCTGTTCGTCGCTCCAGGTTAGATAAATTTCAGGAAAGGTTGTTGGTTCGAACCATTTCAAGAGCTTGGATTCTTTCCGCTCGTTAAAATGCTGGTCGCCTGGCGGTGTGATGGAGATATGCAGCGACATCCGTCTCGACTTCCGATTTTTCCGGATTGCGAATGTTGGCCGAGGCATGTGGAGCGAGGTTCGTTTCAGGCATTGTCCTGTATGATCATGACAAGGTGACCCCCTTCGGGGAACGCCTATCCGCCGTGCCAATTTCGGCATTGTGGCGTTAGCGCGTGGGAATTTCTCTTCAGTCTCCAGACATGAATATTCTTGAAGCGTCGACCGTTTCGATAAAAATGAATTTCCGGTTCGATTCCCAATCAACTGCGGTAAACAACGTAATTGTGCTTCGTCGTGTTCCCGAGCGAAATCCGCTGCTATGGAGACGGCAACTCGAAGGAATAGCCGCCGCGGATCTATTACGAAGCCTTGGAGGCTACTTCGGCCTGCCATAAGGCATTGATCGCATCGGGCGACGGCAAATCAATCACGGCCGTCAAGCCCCCGGGAGCGGCATTTCCCAACGTCAAAGTGTCATTCCGTCTCGAAAAGCTCGCGATAGCGATTGGGCTGCGAGCGAAGATACTGCTTTGGCACACGAACTTTACCCCCTAGCTCCGCAGCAGCATGCCATGGCCAGTTCGGATCGAACAAAATGGTTCTCGCCAGCGCCACCATGTCGGCATCACCAGTGCCGACGATTGCTTCGGCCTGATCGTAGCCGGTTATCAAGCCGACCGCGACGACGGGGATGCCAATGGCCTTCCGTACCTCGCGTGCCAACGGGACCTGGTAGCTAGGCCCTACCGCGATCTTCTGCGCGGGATGGAGGCCTCCACTGGACACATGTATCGCCCCAGCGCCGTGCTTTTCGAGTTCTTGTGCGAACACGAGTGACTCTTCAAGCGTCAGGCCTCCCTGAACCCAATCCGTCGCAGAGATGCGCACTGAAACCGGCTTCTGATTGAATGCCGCCCTGACCGTATCGAAAACTTCTAAGGGAAAGCGCATGCGGTTCTCGACGCTCCCGCCGTATTCGTCAGTGCGTTGATTGGCTAACGGTGACAAAAACTGATGAAGCAGATAGCCATGTGCGGCATGAAGTTGCACGATGTCGATGCCGAGTTTGTCGGCTCGCGCCGCGGCAGTTCCAAATGCATCGCGAACGCGTTTCAGTCGCTCTTTATCCAAAGCGACGGGTGGCAGCTGGTCAGCGTTGTAGGATATCGCCGATGGGCCATATGTTTGCCAGCCGAGTCCGTCAGTTGGCGCAAACTGGCTGCCACCTTTCCAGGGTACCTCGGTCGACGCCTTCCTGCCGGCGTGACTGAGCTGAATTGCGATAGGCATGTCCGACCATCGCCGGATGCTTTCGAGGGTTAAACTCATAGCCGCGTAATTCTGATCGTTGTAGAGGCCGAGATCTCCATAGGTAATCCTGCCCTCCGGGAGAACGGCAGTCGCTTCGATCGTCAAGAGCGCCGCGCCAGACAGGGAAAGCTTGCCCAGATGTATCAGGTGCCATTCGTTCATGTTCCCTTCTTCGGCGGAGTACTGACACATTGGCGCAATGACAATCCGATTGGCCAGTATGAGGCCCTTTATCTTTATCGGCGTGAAAAGCTTTGGTTTGGACATTGTTGCTGCTCCCAACACGGCTTCCTCTTGCCGTACGTTTGCCCCTACGCACCGAAGTACCGCGATGTGTAATGGTCTAAGCGGTTGCCAGACGTGGGCGGTGAGTCAACGTCACGGTGAAGACGACGAGACCGGCGAGCGTGAGGCAAAAACCCGCCCAAGCAGCGGAGAGAATGCCGAAGCCGCTCGCAATCGCGAGGCCGCCCGACCATGCCCCGATCGCATTGGACAGGTTAAGTGCCGCCAAATTCATCGCGCCGACAAGGGTGGGCGCTTCGGGAGCGAATTTAGTCAGTCTGACCTGGATAGTCGGTATCGCGGTGAACATCGTTGCGCCGACCAGGAAAAAGCCGGCGAATAGGATGGGAAGCTTGAACCCGAACGTGGCCAGTGCTGCGAGTACGACGACCGCTACGCCGAATCCGAGCAGTAGACCACGTGCGGGATACGCGTCGGCGAGACGACCGCCGAGAAAGTTGCCTGCAGTCATTCCGATTCCAAAAACTGCAAGTGCGATCGGGATCCATCCTGCTTCCAGCATGGCGACATCCGTGATCAACGGTCCTACGAAAGTGTAGATCGCAAATATGCTCGCCACGCCGAGAGCGGCGACAAACATGGTCATCCATACTGTTCCCTTACGCAGAGCGCTAAGCTCCTGTATGACCGAGCTGCCGTTGAGAGCGGCAGTTTTCGGCACGAACGCCATGAGGGCCAGGAACGATAGCACGCCGAGGCCCGACACTGTAAAGTAGGTGTTTCGCCAGCCGACCGTCTGGCCGAGGAGCGTCGCGAGCGGCGAGCCGACGATGGTCGCTATGGTCAGTCCCATCATCACCAGAGCAAAAGCCTTGCCGGTATGGCCAGGGCCGTAGACGTAGGTGGCTACAACGGCTCCCGCCCCGAAATAAGCACCTTGCGGCATGCCGCTGATGAATCGAGCGAGTGCGAACATCTCCAAGTTGGCCGCCAATCCGGACAGGACATTCCCCAATACGAACTGCGCCATAAGCATGAGAAGCAGGGTGCGACGGTTCAATCGTGCAGCCGCCAGCGTGACAAGCGGAGCGCCGATGACCACTCCGAATGCGTAGGCAGTCACGGCGTTCGTCGCAGTAGGAATGCTTATCCCAAGGCTTTCGGAAAACAGTTGGAGGATACCCATGCTGGCGAATTCGGAGGTGCCAATGCAGAAACTGCCCAAAGCCAGCGACAGCAGTGTCAGGCGGCACCGCCCGCGTTCCACGGGATCGGAGGAATGAACGTTAACCGCGGCGCATTGAGCGTGATAGGCTTTGTCGAGCATCGGTCGCATCCTTAATGGAGTGGAAAAATGTTTCGGACCCGTATCTGTCGATGGATGCGTCATCTTCACGCCGTATCTCGATCGAGAGTAATTAAGCGTTGTAAAAAGCAGTGAATCTCACGCTCATACGTCAATCACGTCGACGGCTATCACGGTATAAACGGATCGATCCGCGAGTTCGCTGATCTTGCCCACGTAGTTTTGAAAATGAGGAGTTTCACGGTGAGAGGAGTTAGCCTCCGCGTCGACGTACATCTCGTCCAGGATGAAACGCCTCGGCTCCGCGGTGTCTCGCCAAAGATCGTAGCGCAAGTTACCTTTCTCTACCCGCGAAGGTGCAGCCATGCCTCTTAGCAAGTCTTCCAATTCTAACTCTTTTCCCGGTTTTGCCGTGAGAACCGCGTAAACCTTAACCTTTGTCATATCGTGTCCTCTGATCTAACAGCCTACCGATCACGAACGGGACGATCACCGACAGACAAATTATCAGGTTGCCTTGGAAGACGTGCGTAAAACACGGTAAAAGAGCGTTAAACAGGCGAAATCGTGTCCACGCAGGGAAAGTTACCTTCCGACCGACGGCATTTAGTTCTCACGGCGGTAGCGGCTACTATTATTTACCTGTTTTTACCCCCCGCCTTTCTCACATCCTGTAGACTGCCGACACCGGACAAGTGTGCAGGGCCTCGATCGCCAAGCGATTGCGGTCACACAAGGGGGCGTGTCGTGAACGGCGTTTTCAAATTCGGCCCTTTCAGCCTTAATCCGATCTCGCGGATACTCGAGCGGGACGGGTGTGAGCTGCCCATCGGCAGCCGTGCTTTCGATATGTTGGTCGCGCTCGTCAACAAACAAGGTGAGATCCTTTCGAGACGCGAACTGATGGCTCGTGCTTGGGCCGGTCTGAGCGTTGAAGACTCCAATGTACGTGTCCAGATGGCCCACCTTCGCCGTAAGTTAGGTTGCGGCGTCAACGGCGACCGATATATTGCCAGCATCGCGGGCAGGGGCTACAGCTTCGTGATGCCTGTCGAAATGCAACAGGACGTATCCTCTGCGCATTCCGACGATATTTCCGATGAAGCAGCTTTCGGCGATTCCGCCGTTATCCGACCCGAGATCAAGGTTCCGATCGCGTTTCGCTCGGACAAGTTCTTGGGTCGTGCTTCCAATCTTGAAGAGCTGGAGCGTGCAGTCCAGGAGCGCCGATTAATCACGGTAGTTGGACCTGGTGGGGTCGGTAAAACCACCCTTGCCACAGTCTTGGCACGCAGCCTCCCGAACTTCGATGAGATCAGGTTCGTGGATCTCAGTGTTATCACGGACGATGCTCTAGTCGCGGCCGCTATCGCATCATCGGTCAATCCAAGTGTGCGAAGCAGAGATCCGCTTCGTGACGCGGTTACATGGCTTTCTAAAAGGCGAAGCCTTTTGATCGTCGACAACTGTGAGCATGTCATCAACGGGGTTGCCGATGCGGTTTCGTTCGTTCTCAAACATTCACTTTCGACGCATGTGCTTGCGACGAGCATCGAGGCACTGCGGGTCACGGGGGAGGCGGTGTATCTATTGCGGCCCCTGGGAACTCCTCCCAATACGGGACGGATGACCGCGAACCACGCTCTGGCGTGGCCATCGGTTGAGCTTTTCATGAGCCGGGCCGTAGACGGTGGCCATAAAGCGGCTCTCGCTGACGAGGAGGCAGCCATCGTCGCTGCAATCTGCCGGCGGTTGGACGGCAATCCCCTCGCGATAGAACTGGTGGCCAGCCGCGTTGGTATTTATGGATTGGACGGAGTATTGGAGCTGTTGGATAATCAATTGACGCTCCGTTGGCGTGGCGACAGGGACGCGACACCTCGGCACCAAACCGTTCAATCACTGCTCGACTGGAGCTATGTTCTGCTGTCGAAGCAAACGCAAACCGTTTTGAACAGGCTATCTGTGTTCGCCGGCGAATTCACGATAGATGCGACGACGGATGTCGTTGCTGGATCCGGAATAAGTGATGCGGACGTTTCAGTGGCGATAAGTGAGCTGGTCGACAAATCCATGGTGTCGTCGGCGGGAGTGGATCAGACAACCAGCGCGCTGAAACTCCGGGAGATGGTCAGAACATACGCGGCCTTCAAGCTGGCGCACGAACCCAAGCGGCACGAAACCCAGCGAAGGCATGCCCTTTTTTACCTAAGAAGAATGCGGGCTCGCGAGAGCGGATCGGATAAAAACACGTCGCTTCACGACTTCGACATTGGAAATGTACGCGCTGCGCTCGAGTGGGCCTTCTCCGAAGGCGGAGACGCCGAGATCGGAGCAGAGACATGCTGTCTCCTGCTCGAAACCTTCCAGGATTCGATGCAGTTCGATGAGTGTAGAAGATGGTGCCAACGCGCGTTAGAGCTTTTGCCGCCCAAACATCAAAACACGGAGCTGCACCTTAAGCTTCTGGAGAGCCTTGCGATCGCAACGCTCTTTGGGCATGGCGGCGATACGGGGGTTGCAAGCTTATTCGATGTCGGACTGGAGCTCAGTCGTCGTCTCAAAAACTATCGTATAGAAGCTCATCTGCTGGCGGGATTGGGGTTGTACCATCTGAAGCAGGGCGATTTCCGTTCTGGCTTCAACGTTGCAGAAGCTTACGCTCACAAGCTTGATCGTCACGGTGGTTCGAACGACAATATTGTGGCGGGCTGGATGCTGGGAACAGTGTACCATATGCTCGGAGAGCAATTGGAGGCTGCAGCCACTTACAATTATAGCCTCGCGCGAACCACCGGATTTTCTCCGTCGAGATTGGGGTACTTCGAGCAGGCCCATCTTGCGCTAGCGAAGATCGCCCAAGCGCGCGTGACCTGGCTCCGAGGCTCCCCGGAAACAGCGTTGCAGATGGCCGAAAGTGCTATCGGGGAGGCAAGAAGCCAACCGGCCGCCTTATGTTTGAGCCTGCTTATGGGCATATTCATTTTCCTGTACAGCGGCGAGCTAGATCGAGCAGATATCCTGACCGATGAACTGGCTGAACTGACGGCAACAAATGGCAATCTGTCCGGATACCATGACGCTGGCATGGCGGTGCGCGGCCAACTTCTTGTCCTTCGTGGCGAAGCGGAGCAGAGTATTGATCTGTTGCGAGGGAAGCTGCGATCCGTGAGTTCGATTGGCTTTCAGAGTATGATATTCGGGTCCCTTCGTGCCCTTGCAGAGGGACTTTCCATCGCCGGCGAGCATACCGAAGCGATTTCGGCCATCGATACTGCATTGGGTCTATGCGAACGCGCTGGGGGAACCTACCTCCTGCCGGAGCTTTTACGAACGAAGGCTATGATCCTTCTTTCGTCGCCACACTCGAACTTCAATGCGGTACATCGCCTTTTAAACGATGGTACGGCAATTGCGCGAAGAACCTCGGCGCTGGGGTGGGAGCTTCGACTGCATCTTGCCCGGATAAACGCCGACAGGTCGATGGGTCTCAAAACGACCGAAGAAGGTTTCAGCAACCTTGCGGAAGTCGTGCGGAGTTTTCAGGACGGTTTCGAGACCGCCGACCTACGAGCGGCCAACTCGCTGCTGCGACAGCGGGTAGATATGGCGCTCGTAAGCTGAACATGATTTCCCACGAAATAACCAGCCTTAACTCGCCGAAGCCCGAAGCAGCCGCTAGCCTTACGCCAAGGGCCATCGCTGCCGCCGATCACCTGCCTCGGCTTTGGTGCCGATGCGAAAGAAACTCTCGAAGCAGGATAGAACCATGATCGAGATCGTTCAAGCTTATGACAGGAAGCACCTTGCAGATGTTCAGAGCGACGACGCAGCCGCCCTGGAGAAGAAGCTCTCCAGCGCATTCAAACTTTTCAAGGATCGTAGCAGCTGGCTGAAGCCGCATCAGCGTTTGGATATCTTGCATAGGCTTGCGGCGCTGATGCAAGAACGGAGGGAAAAATTCGGTCGTCTGATCGCGCAGGAAGGAGGCAAGCCTCTAACCGACGCGCTGATCGAAACCGGCAGAGCAATCGATGGCGTGCGAGCAGCTGCGGACTATCTCCGCACCAGGGGTGGGCGGGAAATCCCCATGGGGTTGACTGCGGCTAGCGACAATCGGCGTGCCTGGACGCTCGTCGAGCCGATCGGTGTCGTTGCCGCCATCTCGGCGTTCAACCACCCTTTGAATCTTGTAGTCCACCAGATAGCCCCGGCAATTGCAACTGGCTGCCCAATCATTATCAAGCCGGCCACCGCAACGTCACTCAATTGCATCGAGTTCGTGAAGCTCGTTCACGAAACTGGAATGCCTCACGAATGGGTGCAGACATTTTTGCCGGAAGAAAACGGGCTGGCGCAGGTGTTCGCAACAGACTCGCGCATCGCCTTTCTTAGCTTCATCGGATCGGCGGCAGTTGGATGGAGCCTCCGGTCCAAACTCGCGGCCGGCGCCCGCTGTGCACTGGAGCATGGTGGCGTAGCGCCAGTTATCATCGATCGTTCGGCCGACATCGAGAAACTGATAGAGCCGCTGGCGAAGGGCGGCTATTATCACGCAGGCCAAGTCTGCGTGTCTGTTCAGCGGATCTATGCCCACCGATCGATCATGAATGAGTTCACAAAGCTCTTTCGGGAGCGGGTCGATCGGCTTATCGTTGGGGATCCGCTCTTGCCGGAGACGGAGGTCGGCCCGCTGATTAAACCAAGAGAGGTTGACCGCGTGGCGACCTGGATCGCGGAAGCCGTGACAGGCGGCGCCCAGAAATTCGGGGGCGAGCAACTGTCGCCGACGACCCTGAAGCCCTGCATCCTGGTTGAGCCACCCAAGACCGCGAAGGTCTCGACGCACGAGGTTTTTGGCCCGCTCACATGCGTTTACGGTTTTGACAGCCTCGACGATGCAATTACGGAGGCGAACTCTCTACCGGTTGCGTTCCAATCGAGCATTTTTACCCAAAACCTCTCGACGGCTCTGGACGCGGCCGAACGCCTCGATGCATCCGCTGTGATGATCAACGATCATACCGCCTTCCGGACGGATTGGATGCCCTTCGCGGGCCGGCGCGAGTCAGGCTACGGTATTGGCGGTATTCCGTACACCATGGACGAGATGTCGTCCGAAAAGATGGTCGTCTTCCACACCTGACGGTACGAACGGCGCCACGGCCATCGCTGGATGGCTGCGGCTGGTCGATAAGTCCTGAAAACTAGCTCGCCTTGCTCCGGCGATGACTGGACCAGTGCCGTTGCTGATCTTGCGTCGACAGTGCAAGCTTTCATCCCGGCGTACCGCCGTGGTGGGAAAGACGCCGGCGGACAATTGTCAAAGCGGGGTTTGCCTCCGCTTTTGCACCGTTTGACACGATTTCACTGACTTCAACTTTTGTCTTGGGGAAACACGCGTAAGCTTGACTTGTGTCGAAGCGCGAGAGGGGAAGCCCAATGATGATTTCTGCATCAAGGCGAGCAACGAGTTCCACTCTGAACGATGATCTTCATAAACTGGGCTGCGTTGCAGTCATCGAGGATGATCCGGATACTCGCATGCTGGTAGCGGATCTGATCGAGAATGTGGGGTTTTCGGTCGTGAGGTTCGCAGGAGCCCTCGAGTTTCTCTCATCTCCACTTACGGTCGAACCCAGCTGTATTTTGCTGGACGTAAGGCTGCAGGGGATGAGTGGCCTTGATCTCCAGCAGCGCCTGTCGCATCGAGGCTCGCAGTCCCTGATCGTGTTCATGACCGGTTTCGCGGACGTGAGCATGAGCGTGCGCGCGATGAAGGCCGGCGCATTCGACTTCCTCCAAAAACCGTTCCGGGAGCAGGAAGTCCTCGACGCCGTTTGCGCCGCTGATCTGGCGTATAGGCACCGTGCCGGCATCAATCGTACCAAGGCCGCGATTGACCGGCGTTTTCACTCCTTGACGTCACGAGAGCGCGAGGTCTTGGAGGGCGTTGTCGACGGACTTTTGAACAAGCAGATCGCCGCCATACTTGGAATTTCCGAAATCACCGTGAAAGTGCACCGTGCAAACTTGATGAAAAAGATGCAGGCGAGGACCCTGGTAGATTTGATAAGGGACGTCTCGCTGCACCTGTCGTTCGAACGGTCCCAAACTCTCGCGAACGCGGACGACGGCGGCTTCAACGAACCCCGGGGGTGGACTGCCGATACTCGGAGCGTCGTGATGCCGACCTTTGCCTGAATGCGGGTATTGTTCCGATAGAACGTCGCTAAAACCAGCTGAGCGGATGTCGTTTCGATAACAGTGTGGCTGTACGAGGTCTTCGATACCACGCGTCCGCGCGGTTGGCCCAAGCCAGGACTATACCGCGGTATAAAGCCTCTTAGCCTCGCGTATCTCTACATAAATCAGCATGGAGAATTAACAATCGCAGGCGTTGAGTTGCGCTCAAGAGGAACCGAGTATGTCAATACCAGCCACCATAAACGGCAAGCGCATTGAACTGGATGGTCCTTCGGATATGCCGCTGCTGTGGGCGCTACGCGACCTTCTGGGGATGACGGGAACTAAATTCGGATGTGGTGTGGGGCAATGTGGAGCGTGCACCGTCCACCTCGACGGAAAGCCGGTACGCTCTTGCGTGCTTCCGATCGGCGACATCCAGGGAAACATAACCACGATTGAAGGCGTGGCCGAGACAGAGGCCGGTCGGCGTATCCAGGACGCATGGTTGAGACACGAGGTCGTCCAGTGTGGGTACTGTCAGTCGGGCCAGATTATGGCCGCCGCTGCCCTTTTGTCACGAGACTCGGCACCCGACGATGCGGAAATCGACGCTGCCATGTCCGGCAATATATGCCGGTGCTGCACCTACGTCAGAATACGCGCTGCGATCAAGGATGCCTGACATGCAATCGATCGGCGTACTCGACGCAACATCCCCACTCCTGGCCAGCCGCAGGGAATTTCTGTTCGCAAGTGCAGCGCTTCTTCTGGGCTTTGCCTTCCCGAAGAGGGCCAGCGCGATGGTGGATGAAAAAGGGCTGCTGGCGGCAGGCGCGACTGATGCGGCCGCCTCTGGGTTCGACGGGTTTGTCCCCGACGGCTTTATTCGCATCGGAGGAGACGGCCGCATCGTGCTCGTCGTACCGAGTTCCGAGATGGGACAGGGGATCGCGACAACCGAAGCGATGTTGCTGGCAGAGGAGCTGGAAGTCGGTATGGACCAAATCGAGGTCGCCCTGGCTCCGGCAGATCTTGGAGCATATGGGCAGTCGATTCTCAAGAACCAGATCACGGGTGGATCGACATCGGTGCGTGCTTTTTTTGATCCGCTCAGAAAGGCAGGTGCGGCAGCACGGACTATGCTGGTGAACGCAGCTGCGGAGCAGTGGCAGGTCGCGGCATCGGAATGCCGTGCCTCCCGGGCGACTGTCCTACATCAATCGAGTGGGCGCAGCGCGCCCTATGCATCGCTCGTTGAACTCGCCCGGGCACAGCCTGTCCCCACGGAAATGACGTTGAAGAAGCCGTCCGAATTTAAGTTGATCGGGAAGCCTTTGAGGCGCGTCGACACGCCCGAAAAGGTCAACGGAACGGCTAAGTTCGGGATAGACGTCGCAGTGGCGGGTATGCGCTATGCCGCGATCAAGATCTGTCCCACCATCGGCGGAAAAGTCAAATCGATAAACGATCGCGAAACCCGAGCTTTGCCCGGCGTACTCGATATCCTTGAAATTGAGGACGCGGTAGCGGTTGTCGGAGAGCATTACTGGGCGGCAAAGAAGGGCCTTGACGTTTTAGAGGTCGAATGGGAGCCCGGGCCGCATGCAACATTGTCGTCCGCCGATCTATGGCACGAGCTGCGGACCTGCAAGGCGACGCCAATCGTCGCCAAAGTCCAGGGGAATCCCGACGAAGAGCTTGCCAGTGGAATTCGCATCGAAGCCACATATGAATTGCCCTTTCTCGCACATGCAGCCCTTGAGCCAATCAATACGACCATACATGCGAGAGCGGACGCATGCGATGTTTGGGTCAGCACACAGGTGCCAGTTGATGCTCAGACTGTCACGGCCGAGATCCTCGGCCTTCGGGCCGAGCAAGTAAATATTCACTCCTATCTCATCGGCGGGGGCTTCGGCCGACGTCTGGCTGTAGACACGATCCAGCAAGCGGCGCGGTTCGCAAAGCTGGCAGATTACCCGCTCAAGATAATCTGGACCCGAGAGCAGGATATCCAGCACGACCGGTTCAGACCCGCCTATTGCGATCGCGTAGTCGCAACGCTGGACGAGAAGACGCGCTTTCCCAAAGCGTTCCATCACCGCACAACGGGATCGACGGTCCTCCAATATTTCACGCGAAAAGGTTGGCCTGAAGGTCAACTGGATCCGGATCTGGTCGCGGGTTCCGTCAGCCAGCCTTATCGCATTCCCGCAGCGAAGTGGGAGTGGCTTCGACAGGATAGCCCTGTGGCCGTGAACTGGTGGCGCGGCGTCGGGGAAGGACATAACGTGTTCGTCGTGGAAGGCTTCATCGATGAACTCGCCTCAGCTGCCGGTTTCGATCCAGTGGCATATCGCAGAGCACTTCTAAGCGACAATCCACGCGCCAGGGCCGTCCTGGACAAGGTAGCTCGCGCCTCGAATTGGGGCGAGCCGCTTCCACAAGGTCACGGCCGCGGCGTTTCGCTCCATCAGTGCTTCGGTTCATACATGGGGCTTGTCGTACAGGTTGAGGTCGATGAGTACGGCGAAGTCTATCTTCGCCGGGCGACTGCCGCGGTCGACTGTGGCGTTCCGATTAACCCCGACATCATCGCTGCGCAGATGCAGGGCGGCGTGCTGTTCGGCTTGTCGGCTGCGCTTTTCAACGGCGTTACTTTCAAAGACGGCAAGGTCGAGCAGAGTAACTTCCATGACTACCGGCAAATCCGCCTGAACGAGGTTCCGGCTTTCGAGGTTTTTGTGATGCCGAGCACCGAAGCTCCCGGCGGCATTGGAGAGGTGGGTACGGCTGCCGCTGCACCCGCGCTGACGAATGCGATTTTTGCGGCCACCGGCGTTCGATTGCGTTCGACACCGATCGACAAGTCGAGCTTGGCCAGGAAGGGCAACCGCGACCGGGTCCCCGAGACAATCGCATTGACCAGCCTCGATCGAGCGGGGCGGCCATGAGCGGACTCAAGAAAGTTGTGATTGGGCTTCTATCCATCGCACTCATTGTAGCAGTGGGGGCGGCCGCCTTCTTTTTCTGGCCTCACGGGCTCCCGCAGGTTGCCGCGAGCATTTCGCAGCCCAAGGGGCCGGACCTTATCGCAAGGGGGAAATATCTTACGACCGCCGCCGATTGTGAGGCGTGTCACACCGCGCCAGGAGGCAAGCCATTCGCTGGTGGGCTCGGGTTCGAGCTTCCGTTCGGAATACTCTATTCGCCGAACATCACGCCTGACGATCAGACGGGTATTGGGACATGGACAGATGCCGAATTTGTCCGGGCGGTGCGATCCGGCGTGGGTAAGCATGGCGAGGATCTTTATCCCGCGTTTCCGTACACCTCTTACGCACTGTTGGCGACGGATGATTTACTCGCGATCAAAGCCTACCTCGACACCCTTGCTCCGGTGAATAGCAGTCCTCCAGAGAACGAGCTGCTTTTCCCTTTCAACCAGCGTTACGTGATGCGGGGATGGAAGCTGTTGTTCGTGCCCTCGGCTCCGTTCAAGACAGACGCCGGCAAGAGTGAAGCCTGGAATAACGGCGCTTACCTAGTCGAGGCTTTGGCTCATTGTGGCGAATGCCACACTCCGCGCGGCCTGATGTTTCAAAGGAAGCAGGGGAGTGCGTTGTCGGGCGGCAGTCTCGAGGGGTGGACTGCCTGGAACATCACGCCCGACCTTGAAACGGGCATCGGAAGCTGGTCTGACGAACAGATCAAATCGTATATTTGGAAAGGGTTCGCACATGGCCGCGGGCCTGCCGCAGGAGCTATGCGACAGGCCATAGATCTCAGCCTAAGCCATCTGCCGGAAACGGATATCGATGCAATCGTCACTTACTTGAGATCAGTCGAGCCGCGGAAAAGCAGCTATGCAAGCAGCATCATCACCGCTGGCGCCACGCCGGCATCGGCCTCCGAACCATGGAAGCCGGTCGATGGGCCTGGCGGTTTGGGTCGCAAGATATTCGCCGGAGCATGCGCAAGTTGCCACGGCTGGGACGGAAGTGGACAAAACAGCGCGCGAGCGGCGTTAACAGGCTCACATTCTGTGGCTGACGAGACCGGCGCAAATCTGGTGCAAGTGATCCTGAAAGGCACCTCGGATCCGAACGGCTCGGCGGCGACGGCCATGCCTGGTTTCGCAAGATCTCTGTCGGACGCGGAAATTGCTGCACTCGCCAACTATGTCATCGGGCATTTCGGAGGAAAGAGAGGAAGCGTAACGCCGAACGACGTGGAGAAGGCTCGATGACGGATTCGGCTGATAGTGCGTCCAGATGCCTTGCTCCCGATGGAGGGCCCCGGTCTGCCGCAGAGGATCCATTTGGCTCAAGCCACACGGGAGGTTCGTGATGTTCGATTTCACCGCACTTGAACTCGCTCGCATACAGTTCGCGTTCACGGTTGGATTTCACATTATCTTCCCGACGATCACCATCGGGCTCGCAAGCTATCTTGTTGTTCTTGAGGCACTATGGCTCGCCCGCAGAAACGACGTGTATCAGAAGCTCTATCATTTCTGGTCGAAGATCTTTGCGGTCAACTTCGCAATGGGGGTCGTTTCCGGGATTGTAATGGCCTACGAGTTCGGAACGAACTGGAGCGGGTTCTCCAAATTTGCCGGCGGCGTTACCGGCCCGCTTTTGACCTACGAGGTTCTGACGGCGTTCTTCCTTGAGGCGGGATTTCTGGGAGTGATGTTATTCGGCTGGAACAAGGTCGGACCCAGCTTGCACATGTTCGCAACGACGATGGTCGCTGTCGGTACCTTAATTTCGACGACATGGATACTGGCCTCCAACAGCTGGATGCAAACACCGCAGGGCTACGCAATCGTTGACGGCCGTATCGTTCCCACGGACTGGCTCGCGGTGATCTTCAACCCGTCATTTCCTTATAGACTGGTCCATATGACGCTGGCGGCGTACCTTTCCACAGCGCTCTTCGTCAGCGCGTCAGGCGCTTTTCATCTATTGCGAGGCAACGACACGCCTGCGGTCCGGAAGATGTTCTCAATGGCGTTGTGGCTGCTCCTTTTCGTTGCTCCACTACAAATCGTAGTTGGCGACGCCCATGGCCTGAACACTTTGAAACATCAGCCGGCGAAAATCGCCGCTATCGAAGGCCATTGGGAGAATGATCCAAAGGAGACCAGCTTGCCCCTCATCGCCTTCGGAATTCCGGATATGCAGGCCGAAGAGACGAAGTACTCGATCGAGATTCCCTATCTCGGAAGTTTGATCTTGACCCACACGCTCCGCGGAAAGATACCCGGATTGAAGGAATTCGCACCTGAGGACCGGCCCAACTCGACGATAATCTTCTTCACGTTCCGGGTGATGGTCGGTCTGGGCATGGCAATGCTTCTGCTTGGGGCAGGGGGACTGTTGTTACGGTGGCGCGGGCGGCTCTTCACCTATCGGCCTTTCTTGATTTTTTCCGTACTCATGGGGCCGGCGGGGTTGATCGCGGTCCTGGCAGGTTGGATGACCACCGAGATCGGACGGCAGCCTTGGGTTGTTTATGGCATCATGCGGACGAAGGACGCGGTGTCGGGCCAATCGGTGATCGCACTCAGCGTGACTCTCGTTGCGTTCATCCTCATCTACTTCTTTGTTTTCGGTATAGGGATCAGCTTCATGCTCAAGATGGTAGCTCGAGGTCCGGACAAGTACGGCACGGAGAAGCCACCGCAGGAGCCAGGGCAGGTCCGAAGGCCAGCGCGACCACTTTCCGCTACGCCTGATGATATCGATCCTGCGCCGCGGCTCGAAAGGGAGGACGTTTAAATGGGCATCGATCTACCCGTTGTGTGGGCAACGATAATTGCTGTCGGCGTCATGATGTACGTTATCCTGGACGGGTTCGACCTCGGTATCGGCCTTCTCTTTCCCTTCATTCCCAAGCGGGTCGAGAGGGATGTAATGGTAAACACCGTCGCCCCTGTTTGGGACGGCAACGAGACATGGCTCGTTCTTGGCGGGGCGGCTCTTTTTGCCGCGTTTCCGTTGGCCTATTCGACGATACTCAGCGCCCTCTATTTCCCGATGATGCTTATGCTTGCCGGGCTCATCTGGCGCGGCGTCTCATTCGAATTCCGGTTCAAGGCAGGCGACAGAAGAAAGCCATTGTGGGACGCTGCCTTCTCTGTCGGTTCCTACCTCGCGACATTCGCGCAGGGCGTTGCATTGGGTGCTTTCATCAACGGGTTCCAGCTCGACGGCACAACCTATGTCGGCGGCCAATTCGATTGGCTGACACCGTTCAGCGTCTTCACGGGATTGGCGCTGATAGCTGCCTATATGATGCTCGGATCAACCTGGCTGGTGATGCGCACGACGGGCGATCTGCACAATAGAATGCGCATGCTTGGGCAGTGCACATCAGTCGCACTTTTCCTCATGATCGTGATAGTCAGCATTTGGACGCCGCTTGTTCACAACAGCGTTGCTGCTCGCTGGTTCGTTTTACCAAATCTCCTGATTTTCGCACCCGTACCGCTGCTTGTTGTCGTGGCGACCGGTCTCCAGGTGTGGGCATTGAGACGAGATGAACCGGGAGCGCGACCTTTCGTGCTGGCGCTCGTCCTGATGTTCCTAGGTTACAGTGGCCTTGCCATCAGTATGTGGCCCCACATTATCCCGCCATCGATCTCGATTTGGACGGCATCTGCACCGCCTGAAAGTATGGGCTTCGCTCTTGTCGGAACGCTCCTGATCATCCCTGTAATCCTGGTCTACACGACCTGGTCATACTATGTGTTCCGGGGTAAATCCGAGCCGGAAGCGCGGTATCACGAGTGAGATCCCGGTCGGTTTTTCGGCTATCAAGACAGATCCTTTGGATGGGGGTGATCTGGACCCTCTCGGTGTCGACACTTGCGGTGTTGGCTGGGCTTTTACGAATTCTGATGTCGGCCG
Source organism: Martinezella tropici (assembly GCF_003287875.1). Classification (GTDB taxonomy): domain Bacteria; phylum Pseudomonadota; class Alphaproteobacteria; order Rhizobiales; family Rhizobiaceae; genus Rhizobium; species Rhizobium tropici_C. The sequence continues at coordinate 124,207 of NZ_QMKK01000042.1, read as the reverse complement.
CCGGCATGACCTCATAGCGAGAGCTTTTAGGTAGAAGACGAAGCGAGGAAAGCTGGATGTCGGTAGGTATGAGATCTGCTATGGGCGCATCCGTTTGCTCGAACAAGAGGCGCGAAATGCGAATTTGCCGATGTTGCTTCATGCCTGCAATTGTACTCGAGAATACGTGTACTTAAACCATCGAGAATTTCTCTGCGGACGCTCCAGCCGGTAAGCTTGCGCTGGCTCTGTTGACCCTCCTCCCTCTCAAAGGAAAACGCCATGGACAAAAAAGTAGCGCATCAACACCGCAGCCTGCCACTCTCCACGCCAACAGACTTGGGGGAGGAAGCCACGCGTGATATTGCGGCAGCGCTTACGGCTCTGCTAGCGGATGTCTTCGCACTCTACCTCAAGACCAAGAACTTCCACTGGCATTTGTCCGGACCGCATTTTCGCGATTATCATCTGATGCTTGATGAGCAAGGTGCCGAGATTTTCGCGATGACGGACGATATCGCCGAGCGTGCACGAAAGGTCGGCGGGCCTACGCTGAAATCGGTCGGTCATATCTCGCGACTGCAACGCATTCTCGACAACGACGCGGATTTCGTGACGCCGCAGGACATGTTGTCCGAGCTTCGTGATGACAACAAGCAGCTTGCCGGTATCTTACGTCAGCTACATGAGTTGACCTCTTCGTATAACGACCATGCGACCACGAGCCTCACCGAGAACTGGATCGACGAGGCGGAACGCAGAGTGTGGTTCCTGTTCGAGGCAACGCGTCTCGATCTGTAGCGCCTCGAGAAAGGCGGCCGAAATCCGTGTCGATAAACTAGAAGGCGAGCCGCCCCCGGCGAGAGGGGCGGCTCTCCTGGACCGCGATCTTAGGCTGCGGTGGGAAGGGGGACCACCAAGCCTTGGTCTTCGATTGCCTTAGGAGGAGGGCGACGGAGATGATGTTACCTCAACCGTAGAACGTACAAAATTGAGCCGGGGTATAGATTTAGTTATCCGCACGCCGGACATATTTTGTTCGAAGTTCCGCACTGAAAAAAGCCAGTGCAAGCTGCTTCTCGCAAGCCGGGAACCCGTTCGGATTCCGTCGAGCGTGTCCGGACGGCCTCCCTTGTTCTCGATCTGGCTGCAGCAAACTTGGAGCAAACGACTCCGGCCACAGTGCTAGCTACGCCCGATTGGTTTCTCGATTTTCGCATAGGAAGCGCCGGACCGGATGCACCCGATCGCCCTGAGACTTTGCATGCCGCGATCGACTGGAACTTCAGTCTGCCGTCGGATACCAAGGCAACAGCTTTCTGCATGGCGTCTGTGTTCGCGGATATCGCACGCTCACCTTCACGTATGGTGGGCGCTACGAGTGTTGAAACCGGCCAGAAAATGATCGATCAGTGACGCGACCTGAGGGAGGCATTCCTCCAGCGCGAAGTGTCCGGTATCGAGGAATTGTAGATGGGCGCGAGGGAGATCTTCTAGGTACGCCTGCGCTCCTGCGGGAGTAAAGAATGGGTCGTTCTTACCCCAGACGATCAGCGCAGGCGGCACGTTGGCTCTCAGCCATTCCTGCCATTGCGGGTAAAGCGGCAGGTTGCTCCTGTAGTCGAAAAGCAAATCGAGTTGCGGCTGTTTACGGCCGGCCTGCTCGATATAATGGAAGTCCAGTTCGTAGTTATCCGGCGCTATGCGTTCCGGTCGCGACGCCCCGGTCAAGTACTGGAAGCGTACTCCCTCGGCGGTCAGGAGGCCTTCCAGTTCTGCGGTGACCGCGGCGTCATCTGGACGAGCGGACATCAGCCTCCTTGCTGCTTCCGACAACCCGGCGTCGTAGCAATTTCCGTTTTGGATGATCAGGCCGGCTATGAGTTCGGGTCTTCTGGAAGCGATCCTCATGCCTACGGGGACCCCAAAGTCGAAGATGTAGAGGATTACGCGGGTAAGACCCAGATCATCTATGAACGCTTCGATGGCGCGTGAGAGGTTTTCGAACGTGTATTCGAACGTCCCTCCGTCGTTCTTGCTGACGGAAGCCGTGCTTTGACCGAACCCCGGGTAATCGGGGGCGATCATTCGGACGTTTCCGCCAATTCGCTCCATGAGCGCTCTGTATTGGTGGGAGGTCGACGGGAACCCGTGCAGCAATAAGATGGGAGGGGAAGGCGATGCTACATCTTTCGGGTGGGTTTCCCGATAGAAGATCTCCATGTCGCCGACGGCGAGCCGGCGATGGGCGATTTCATGGTAGCTCGATGTCATTGCCGCGCCTTCTCCAATTGCATTCTACTTTGCTGCCTCGATGATCAAATCCGACACCTCCTTGGGATGCGACAGCATCGCGACGTGGCTGGAAGGTATCTCGATCGCCTTCGCATTGGCAGCCTTCACCTGATCCTTTTCCAGTTGCGGCGGAATGATCTGGTCCTTGGTTGCTACCACCATAAAGGTCGGCTTTTCACGCCAGGCGGCTGCAGTGACCTTCGCGCTCAGGCACCTGATGTGAAAGGGGCCTTGCGTTGCAGCGACGACAGCCTTTGATTCAGGATCGAGATCGGCGGCGAAGTACTTCTTGATTCCCTGGTCGCTGATTCTCAGGAAGCCGTCGTCATCCTTCATGTACTCCTTACGGCTTTCCAGCACGGGGTATTTTGACGTGATGTCCTCCAACGACTGCCCCTTGTCGGGCGCATAGGCTGCCACATAGACCAGAGACTTCACCTTGGGATCTGCCCCGGCTTCCGTTATGACGACGCCCGCCCAGGAATGCCCGACAAGAACCACCGGCCCCTCGGCGTTCTTGATGGCGCGCTTGGCGGCGCTGACATCATTGTCCAGCGAGTCGAGAGGGTTCTGGACGGCTATCACCTTGAGGCCGGCCTTTTCCAGGTGTGGGATAACCTTCTGCCACGAGGTGCCGTCGGCGAAGGCTCCGTGCACGAGGACGACGGTTTTGGCTGGCGCATCCGCAGCCAACACCGCGGTCGATGCCAAATTTGAAATCAGAACTGCGGCGAGTGGCAATATCTTCATCATGTCAGTCTCCTTGTTGCCGAGTAGGCGAGCTTGAGAGTTGATCGATTGTCGAGCTTTTCCGGTAGGCCCGATCCGTGTCCAAATGAGATGCGCGGAGTGAGGGATTGGCCGCATTGGCCCGCCGCGTACTCTGGGAGCCTCCCGTGCGGGACGCTTCCATTGCACCCAGGCTAGAACACGGCACCTCGGATTTCGCGTTAATTCCTGAAAAAGCTCGCGAAATGCTAGAGATGGAAGAGTCGTAGAATTCGCATCCTCAAGTCAGGTACTGTCTTTGAAGCGTGATTAAGTCCGGCTTGGTGCAACGCTTCCTCGGCCTTGGTCCGCACCGAGAGAAGGGCTGCGAGGTCCTCTGCGATAGTCGGGCGTTCTCGAAGCAGGTCGGCAATCTTCGCCTTGCTTATCTGATAGAGGATAACGTCCGTGAGACACTTCGTATCAGCGACTTCCTTACCACCGAGGAGAACGCCACGCTCTCCGAGAAGGTCGCCAGGCGCGAGACGGGCGAACTCGATCCTGCCTTCTTCACTGCCGTCTTCAACGATCGCCACTCCGCGCGCCAAGATCATCAGGGACGTCGTGGTCGAGCCCTTCTTCGCAATAACCGCACCCTGCTTCATCATCAGGCGCTCCGCCGCGGCGACCAATGCATTCCTCTCGTCATCAGAGAGATTGGCAAAAATCGGAGCCATGTTTACGAGGCGCCTCACAATGTTGGGTGGACCGTCAGCGCTCTCCGGGTGCTCTCCTGGAGGGTCTGAAGCGAGGGCAAATCCCGCAGCCATCGTATGGCGATAGACCAAGTCGAAGATCTCGTTTTTCGCCTTCGTGACGGACAGAAGAGTGGGGACGCGGAACGACAGCTCCACCTCGATGCAATCCCGGCTCAGCCCTAATATCGAAACAGATGGGCTCGGTGTTCTCAGGATTTCGCTACTGCTGAGGAGGACCTGTTGCATCGTGCTCTCGATGAGGCTCGGTTGCGAGTTTGCCTGCATTTTTACCGTTAGACTCGCTCCGTGCGACATGTCGGGAACGCTCAGGTTCGTAATGCGGCTCTTCGCCAGCATGCTGTTCGGGACAACCACCAGATCACCGGTTTTGTTGAGGAACTGCGTGGATCTCCAATTCGTCTCTACGACTTTTCCCTGGACATCATGGTCCAGAACAACCCAATCACCCACGGAAAGGAGCCGGTTGAGATTGAGAGCTATACCGGAGAACACGTCGTTCAACGTGCTTTGAAGAGCAAGGCCAAGCACGATGGCGAATACTCCCGACGTCGCTATGATTGTCCCGACCGGCAGGCTGAAAACATAGGCGATGATGCATAACGCAGCACTAACATAGATAATCGCGACAACGAGATCCTGAAGAAGTCTTCCTTCGCGGGGCTTGTGTTCGAGTATCAGAAATACCCGGGCGCAATTGGCCAGCACCATTGCGCCCGCGAGCCACCAGACGGTCTTGAGAACACCACGCACGAGACGCAGCGTAACCCCAGGATCGACGCCTTCGATCGAGTATGGCGGAATGTTGTTCCACAGCAACAACGTGGTCAACGCAGCGAAGAAGACGCAATCGATGATCAGGCGGCGAGTCCCAGGTGCAGGGAACACAATATGTGCGGCGCCTCGGGCCGCAAACAGCACGCCGAACTGTATCCAGATATCGGTGAGTACGGATGGCATTCATAACTCCCGGCGGAACTTGAATGGCTGCCGTGCTCCGACGTCGCGGCTGTTCGCAAGATATCAAAGCGATACGATACCTTTGAGTGGCAAGCAGGTGAAATCATGTGAAACCTCGTAAAACCTGCCCACCTCGCAAGTGTCGGCGTTGAAACTTTTTCGCTATTTGACGACCTTTAGCACCCGCTCTCGGCCCGCGCTGGTATCGTGCAGCCTCCACATCCCGGTCTGCCACATCCCGGCCTGCCATATCGCTTACAGCCGGTATCGCTTTATGGTCACTGAGCCTCAAGATGCGGGAGTTTTACCGATGCTGGAAGAGACGCTCGAGCAGATCAATGAGCAACTCGAGCTTTCAAGGGCGGGTGAAATCATCGGTCGAGCCGTACTTCAGTTCTAACAGCCTGTAACTCGTCGATTAGGGGACTGCGGTTCGATTGTTGCAATCCGCTTGCCGCGCTTGAGCATCCTCGCTGAACCAGCACTCAATCCAGCGCGAACGATACTCGTTTCCCTGGGATTTACGAGGATTAACTCGTTCGCGGTTCTGCGGTCAGGCAATATCCAACGATTAATAAAGCACTTTACGATCGTAAGAAGGAAGAACGTGCATGCGCTCTTTTGTCTTGGCTTTGCTGCTCGCTATCATCTCAGCGCCACCTATTGCTCGGGCTGCGGATGCCGCCGCGCAGCGGGCCCCAGAGATGCACGCTCCCATCGTCACCGTGCACTACCGGTCAGCCAAAATGCAGGGCTTGAACATTTTCTACCGGGAGGCCGGACCGGCGGACGCCCCCGTCGTGCTCCTGCTTCACGGGTTCCCGAGCTCTTCACACATGTTCCGAAATCTCATTCCCCAACTGGCGGATCGATATCACGTTATCGCCCCCGATTATCCCGGCTTTGGGCAATCCGACGCTCCGGATCACAAGGATTTCAAATACGGCTTCGGCCCGTATGCCGACATCGTCGACGAACTGCTGTCCAGTATCGGCGTCAAGAGTTACGCGATGTACGTGATGGACTACGGCGCACCTGTCGGTTACAGGCTTGCACTGAAGCATCCCGATCGCGTCACCGCGTTGATTATTCAAAATGGAAACGCCTATGATGAGGGCCTGCGAGGTGCCTGGGATCCCATCAAGGCCTACTGGGCAGACGGATCAAGTGCACACCGGGACGCGCTGTCCGGCCTGGTGACTCTCGAGGCGACCAAGTTCCTATATATCGACGGGATGTCGGACGTCAGCCGCATAAGTCCAGACAATTGGGTTCAGGACCAAGCGCTGCTGGACCGGCCCGGTAACAAAGATATCCAAATGGATCTCTTCTATGACCACCGCACCAATCTCCCGCTCTATCCGGCATTTCAGAAATACTTCCGCGACTATCAGCCGCCGACGCTAATCGTCTGGGGAAAGAATGATAAAGTCTTTTCCGAGGAAGGAGCGCATGCCTATCTTCGGGATCTGCCAAAAGCCGAAATCCACTTGCTCGATAGCGGACACTTCGCGCTCGAAGACAAGTTGGATGAAATGGTTCCGCTAATTCGCGGCTTTCTGGATCGTGAATTAGCCAAACCATAGATGAGGCCCAGACGAGCCGGTCCTGTCGCTTTAAGCTCGCGTATGGCGTCTGCCGACGATCAAGATCCCGCATACTCAACTATCAACAAGGAGAAGACAATGACAAAGCACGTCCTATTCATCGTCTCTAACGCAGCGGTGATCGGTCCGCACAATCGCCCCACTGGGTTCTTCTTCGCGGAAGTCGCCCACCCGTTCGACGTCCTCGACAAGGCGGGCGTCGCCGTCGAGTTCGCGTCACCGGCTGGCGGATGGACTCCGTTTGACGCCTATGACGAGAAAGACGCCGCGCAGAAAGAGTTTCGCGAGAGCAAGGCTTTCCGCCGACTGAACCGCAGTCGGCGGCTGTCCGAAGTGGATGCCGCGGATTATGACGCGATCCTCATTCCAGGAGGCCTGGGGCCGATGGTCGACATTCAGCGCAATCCTCAGGTCCAGAGTTCGATCGTGCGCGCCTGGACGACGAATAAGATTGTCAGCGCGGTCTGCCATGGACCGTGCTCCCTGCTTGGCGTTGATCTTGGCGACGGGGCACCGTTCGTACGCGGCAAAAAGGTTACGGGCTTCTCGAAAAAAGAAGAATACGACTACGCCCGCGAAGATGTACCGTTTGAGCTTGAGGATGCCCTGACGGGTGAGGGAGCTGTCTATTCCTCTGCGGCGAACTGGGAGCCCCATGTCGTCGTCGATGGTCGCCTCATCACCGGCCAGAATCCGGCTTCAGCTGGCCCCCTGGCGCAGGAGTTGCTTGCGGCCCTCAAAAAGCAGGGGTGATCGAAACGCTAGCTTTCGCCCCTGTCCGAGCTCGGGCGTCACGGATTTTCCCGAGCCGCCGTAGGGGGGCCTGGTGGAGGCTTCTCGTGGAGCCGAAACTCATTCAAAGGGCCGCTTACCGTCGGAGCGAGCGCTGCGGACTCATCGTCTTTTACGGTCGCAGCACAGGGGATGTTGCAAGGGCTAAGGCGCTCGATGCCACGACCTCTTGCTTCGGCAATTGCCGTTTCACGCCGGCTCGGCAACCGTTGCCTCGCAGCGGCACCCGTAACCTCTTGCATAAGCTGCTGACGGAGATACGTTGCGCATCATGGTTGCCGAACTCTTGGTTTCGATGAAGGGAAGTCTTTGGTGAAAGAAACGGACTTTTCCGAGTTTAGGAACGGCTGGCGGATCGTTTTGGCCGGCCTTCTTGGAACGGCTTTCGGCCTGCCTGCCATTCCGTTCTACACAATCGGCGTTTTCGCGCCGATTTTCGCGAGAGAATTCGGCTGGTCGTTCGCAACAATTTTTGGCGGTCTGTCGCTGCTCGCCGCTTCAGTTCTTATTATTGGGCCATTTTTCGCGATGCTGATCGACAAGTTCGGAGCGCGCCTGGTGGCATCGGCCTCTCTGCCGTGCCTGGGCTTGAGCTATATGACGCTCGCGGCATCGAACGGCTCGGTCGGACAATATTATCTCTCGTGGCTGGCTATTGCGATCTTCGGCCTGGGGGCGACGCCGGTCGTTTTCACACGGGTGATCAACAGTGCGTTTGAGGAGCGGCGGGGCCTTGCCCTTGGCCTCACCTTGTCCGGCCCCGGTTTATTTGCCTTTGTGGTGAAGCCGCTCGCTCAATTATTGATCGAGACCGGCGGTTGGCGTGTCGCAATCGTCCTAGTCGGCGCAATGCCGATACTCATAGCGTGTCCGATGGTTCTTTGGGGCTTCGCCGGATTGCGCGCCAGGAACGTTGATGCGGGACCAGTGCGAGTGAATGCTTCGGAAGGCATGACCGTACGCGAGGCCTTTCGCTCGCGCTCCTTCTGGCTTCTGGCCGTCGTTTTCATCCCGATGTCGTTCGCCGTCGCGGCGCCGCTTCCCAATATCGAAAACATACTTCGTTCGTTGCGCCTGTCGCCAGGTGAGATCGTCCAGCTCGCCTCGCTTGTCGGAATAGCGGCCGTAGCCGGTCGGCTTCTTGGCGGCGTTCTGGTCGACAGATTCTGGGCGCCTGCGGTCGGCATGGTCATATTGGCGCTCGGCGCGGTCGCCTGCTTTATCCTTTCGCTGGACGATGCAAACTTCTTCATGGCTTGCATCGCCGTTTTATTGCTCGGCCTCGTTTCAGGAGTGGAATTCGACCTAATGGCTTATCTGGTTTCCCGCTATCTCGGGATGCGCAGCTACGCCACCATCTACGCAATACTATACGGAATATTCGTGGTGGGCGCCTTCGTGGGGCCAAGCCTGTTTGGCTACGTATTCGACCGTACGGGCACCTATACAGGTATCCTGAAAGCCTGTGCGCTGTTGCTTATCGGTGGCGCAACAACGGTTCTCTTTCTGGGGCCTTATCCTATCAGGAAAATCCAGAGATTCGCGTAGCGCCGCCGGGCCGATCCCGATCGTTGTGGCTCAGTTCCGTTTTTAGGTTGTCAACCAGCCGACCCGCTGTCGCCACGATATCGTCTGCGAAGTTCCTCAGATGGCCGACTTCGGTCCGCGATCCAATGCAGCGCTAAAATGGGTAGCCGCCGCATGTCGTGACTGACCATTGTCAATAAAGCGGGCAATGCGCTCCCGCAGGATCAAGTGAATAGGCTTTGGTCATCGCAAATCACCGCCGAACGAAGCGGATCACGAAATGCCATCGACAGGAATCCCAAACGGTTCAATCTGAATGTCCGACGCTCTGGTGCCCCGAGGGTTTTGCCGGCAGGCTTCGAGAAGTTGACGCGCCTTCATCACGCTCACGCAGGGCAACACGTCATCGAACTGGGCGCAGACGGGCGACAGCAACTCGGCCGCCGCCGCATGCCGATCGGCTTCCGCCCATAGCTCCGCTAGTGCCGTCGACGCCCGAAGCCGGAAGAAGAGCGCACCGCTTTCCCTTGCCGTCTCTGCGGCGAGCAGCAGGGTGTCAGAGGCACCGGACAAATCGCCATCCAATCGCTGCAGCATTCCGCGCACGCGCAGCAGTTCCGGCCGGGACCAGTGCTCGCCTTGCCGGTCGGCGCGGTCGAAGGCGGCGCCAAGGCTGTCACGGGCAAGCGCGATGCGTCCGCTGCGCAACGCGGCTTCGGCGAGGGTGGTGAGATAGAACGGCACCCGAACGAGGAAGTTGTTGGTGATGAGCTGCTCGATGGCGAGGTGCATGGCGTCAACCCCTTCGGGGTCGCCGTCCATGCTCGCAACGGCGCCATCGTAGAAGCGACAGACTGGGTTCCAGATCGCGATCTCACGTAGAGCAAGATTGCGTGCAAGCGCGTCGACATGTAGGCGCGCGATCCTCGTCTCCCCTGACCACAGGGCGATCGGTAGGGCCGCCTGCGCCAGAGCGTTGGAATGAGAGACCACATGGTCGAGCGCGAGACTGTGGTCGAGAGCATCCTTTAGTGCCGCCGTCGCCTCGCTGCGATCTCCCGCTACCCAGGCCGTCATCGCCAGGGCCACGCGGATCGACACGAACCGGTCCATCTGGAAGCGGGCGACGCCGGAGCGCTTCGCGGTGGTTGCGTGATCGCGTGCAAGCCGCTTCAGGTCATTATGCGCACGCCGGACATCGCCGCAATAGAAGAGGGCCGTCAACCTGACCCGTTCTCCCTCCGCGACAGCCAGCCGTTCATCCTCTCGGCCGGCCAGTTGGGCGAACTCTTCAAGCGTCGCGATCGCCTGCCGATGCCGCCCGGTGAAAGTTTGCAATATGCCGTAACCCCACAAGGTGCGAAGCTGATAATCGACATTCCCGATCTCCCGCGCCAGCCTGTTGGCCTCCATCCACGCCGCGTCGGCTTCGGGACCGAAATGATCCGAGAAATTGAGGCCTGACGCATAAGACGCGATGAGTTTCATGTTGACAGCGGCGTCGCAGCGCGACAGGGCATCCGCACATTGCAGCGCCCGCTCGACACGTCGCCGGCTTTCGGCGACGGTTGACAATTCGTCCCACAGCGGGATTGCGGCCGCGGTGAGGCGTACGCCGACCTCTGGGTGTGCGCCGTCGCCGAGAGCCCAGTTGATCGCCTCGCGCAAATCGTTCGTTCGCTGTGCGTAGCGAGCGGTCCAATCGCTCCTCGGTCTCCAAAGCCACTCCGCCTCGGCTTGCTCGAACAGTCGGAGAAGATACCGCGCGTGGCTCGATCGGACGTGGGCAGCTTCTCCACTCCTGTCCAGCCGCTCGGCGGCGAAACTCCGGGTGCTATCGAGCAGGCGATAGCGTAGCCCCTCGGCGTCGTGCGCGGCCGACAAGAGCGATTTGGCCGCGAGGCTTTCCGTGCAAATCACGATGTCCTCTATGCTTCGGCCGAGGTCACCCGCGACTCCGATGACATCGGAGAAAGAAAAGCTTGCTGAGAAAACCGACAGAAGACGCAGAAGCTGGGCTTCGTCCTTGGATAGAAGCTGATAGCTCCAGTCCAAGGTCGCGAGCAAGGTCTGGTGCCGTGGCGGAGTACCGGCGGAACTGGCGACAAGTGGCTCGAAACTGTGTTCGAGAAGAATGAGCAGCGTTGTCGGTTTCAAAACCGGAAGCTGCGATGCGGCAAGTTCGATTGCAAGCGCAATTCCGTCAAGACGTCGGCAGATGGCCGCCACCACGGGTGCGCTGGCGTCATCAAGTTGGTACCCGTAGGCCTCGTTTGCGCGTTGAACAAAGAGCTGCACGGCGGGGAAGGTTAGGGCCGCGGTCCGGTCTTTTCCGCTGCGCTCATCTGGATATGCCAGCGGAGACAAGCGATAGACGCTCTCCGACCGCGATCGAAGCGGCTCGCGGCTCGTGGCGATAATATGAAGACCGGGAAGGGCGAGCGTAAGGTGTTCCGCGATCGCCGAAGCGGTGCTGAGAACATGCTCGCAGTTGTCGAGCACGAGCAGCATTTCGTGCCCCTGCAATGCCTCGACGATTCCGGCAAGCGTATTTGACCATTTGCCGCCGATTCCGAGCGCGGCCGCTATCGTCACGTCGACAAGCTGAGGATCGCCGATGACGGCAAGATCCACGAAACAAACACCCTCCCGATAGTGGTCCAGGAGGCTTTTTGCCACGGCGACGGCAACAGTCGTCTTTCCAACCCCCGCCTGTCCGACAACCGTTAACAGGCGTCTTTTCGGAAGCCTCGCACCGAGCTCCGCAACGATGTCGTCGCGACCGACGAGATGCGGCAGGCGAGGCAATTCACGGGTGGAAGCCTTCACCGGATCGAAGGAGTGTTGCCTCCGGTCTCCACCGTAGGTGCGCACGGGCGCAACGAAGCGGTAGCCGCGCCCCGTCACGGTGGCGATGTACGACAGGCCTGAAGCGTCCCTTGATAGGGCACGGCGCAGCGCGGCGATGTTGACTTTCAGGTTGCTCTCATGAACAAAGATGTCCGGCCAAGCGAAGCTCATAAGCTCGTTCTTGCCGACGACCTCCCCCGAGTGACTGATGAGCTTGTGGAGCAAATCGAGAGCCCGGCTTCCCACGCGTACCGGCTTGTCCCCAAGCATCAGCAGTTGCCGGTCCGGAATGAACCGATAATCACCAAAGCAATATGTTTTGCCGTCCGGTTCCATGCACCTCAAATGACTCCGCCATGAACGTGCTGTTCTGATTTGCGCCGAACTTCATTCGGCCGAGCGTATCCAAGGCTCAAATCTAAAGCTTGGCACGTATGAGCGAATCTAGCTGCATTTTGCGCAAACGTCACCTATGCGTGTGTTTGCCACGCATGTCGAGCCTTCATGACGGAAAAGGTTTCTTGCAATGGGAAGGAGACGCGGTATCAAAACCGCACCTTACGCCTATGCCACTGATCTCGTCTGTGGTCGCTGCGGCCAATCAGTGACGTCTGGCACGACATCTCAGATGCCGGCATACCATTCGTAGCCACGATCCTCCCAGAACCCGCCGTTACCGCCCCAGAGATCATCAAACCGATCACGGATTTCGATGCGCATGACGTATTTGGCATGTTTGTAGCCAAGATGACGCTCGACTCGCAGGCGCAAGGGGGCGCCGTGTTCGACTTCCAGATCCTTCCCGTTAAGCGAATAGGCGAGGATCGACTGCGGATGAAAGGCGTCGATCAGGTCAATACTCTCGTAGTAGCGGCCGCTGCCATCGAGTGTTTGTTCCAGTTCATCTGCGCAATAGAAGACGGCGTAGCGAGCACCGGGCTTCAATCCGGCAGTCTGCAGGATTAACCCGAGAGGAACGCCCTGCCATTTACCGATGGCGCTCCAGCCTTCGACACAGTCGTGGCGGGTGATCTGGGTGCGAGAAGGCAGCTTCTTCAGATCGGCCAACGAAAATTCCATCGGCCTATTGACCATGCCGTCGATCTTGAGCCGCCACTCGGCAAATTGGGTTTCGACCATCTGGATATATTCAGCGCTGTTGGGCTGAGTTGATCCATTCGGATGAAAGCTCGGTGAAATGTCCGCGTCGGTATATTCTCGGGCAAGCGTTTGCGGAGAGACGATGAGCCGCTGTGTGCCCATGGTCAGCCGCTCAGCCAGAGCGAGTACCTTCTGGACGTGATGGCTCTGAGAAATGTCATCGCAGCCGGTCAGGCCTACGGCGCCCAGGCTGGCGGCCGAGCCGATGAGAAAACGGCGGCGGGTGAAGATGGAGCTCATCGGTCGGTCTCCTCGTTGATGATCGCGTAGCGGCCGGTCACCATCGAACGCATGTTGTTCCAAAGGCCGGAGAGAATGACCATCGCGATATGCACGACGACGAAGGCCACCAGGCTCCAGGCGGTGATGAAATGAATGGAGCGGGCCGATTGGCGACCACCAAAAATATCGAGCAGGAAGGGGTAACCGGCGTCTATCGCGGGTGACATGGTCAATCCCGAACCGATCATCAGCGGCAGCAGGACGAAAATTACGATGAGATAGGTCAGCTTCTGCAACGCATTGTAGCGCCGCGCCTTTTCGCCCTGCGGGAAGCGCAGCCGGGCGTGGTCCTTGATTTCATGCCATATATTTCTTGGCGCGATATCTCGAGCCGTCGGTGCGAGATCGCGGCGGAAATGACCGCCGATCAGACCATAGGCCATGTAAACGAGCCCATTGATGACGAACAGCCAGGCAAAGAAGAAATGCCAGCGCCGGCCAGTTGCAAGATCCTGGTAGCTGGGTATCGTCGCCCAGGCCGGGAATGCGCGCGGCATCATTTCGCCGTCGGCCGTGGAAGCACCGAGTATGCCGGTTGTGGTGATCGAGAGACGGCCGATACGCACTATTCCCGTGATGTTGTCGCCATCCTGATTGCTGGCGATTTCGAACCATGACGGATCTTCAACTGCGCCGTAATTTCCCCAATGCAATTGTGGATCTGCATTGAAGATCTGCATGCCACTCATCAGCAGCAAGGTCAGACACAGCACATTGATCCAGTGCGTTATCCGCGTAAGAGCCGAATGACGGCGAATGAAGATCTTGGCTGGGGGCGGTGGCGGCGCGGTGCCGATCTGCTCGATGCTTGTCATGGACAATTCTCCTGACGTGCCGCCGGACGGCGGTGTACGAAATCATATGGTGCGACGCTATCGCGCTCATTGAGCTGCCCGGATGCGATTGGCAACCGGGCAGCCCCGTGATGTCGGCATCGATGCGTCACATTGGCGGGATGACGCCGTTTATGCCGACCACGACACGGTCGGATTCAACCGTATTGTCTCCATCGGTCGTGCCGTTGATGATGACTCCTGCGCCGGGCTTGATGTCGTCCTTCGTCGCCTTGCCGAAGGTGACGACCGGCGTGCCTGGAGGGATCGAGATCTTCTTCTCGCCGCCCTTGTAGGTGAGCGACAGGGTGGGACCATTGACCGAGGTGACGGCGCTGGCAACCGTCGCATTGGTCATCGAGCTCTTCGGCTTCAGATCCCAGCCGTAATCGCCTTCGCCGGTGCCTTTCATCGCGGCGGGGAAGATCAAGACTTCGAGCGCCCCGTTGATGCCGCTGTCGGTCGGAACGGACGCGATGCCGACGAAATCCCCAGGCTTGATGTCTGTCACGGAGGCGTTGACGATGCCGTTGACGGCCCAGCCGGATTTCAGCTTGATCGTCACGTCCTTGCCTTCGCGCGATTTGACCATCAGCGTATCGCCGCTGAGGCTTTCCACGACGCCGCGAACGCGTGCCTTGTCGGCAGCCTGTGCGGATAGTGTGGTCACGGCACCAAGCGCCAGCACCATACCCATGATCTTCAACTTCGTGAGCGACATTCTGCTCTCCATATCTTTCATCTTTTCGATATGATACCCATCCGGCTATCTCGAGCGGGTAGGGCGATCGTTCTGGAAATGAGGCACGGCGGCGATGGCATCTTGCCAGCGACAACCGATTGTCCCTCAATTCCGCCCCCCTCATTCGGCGCTTGTGCGAATGCGTTACAGCGATCACGTCGTTGTGATCGCAAGAAGGGCGACAAAAAATCCGGTTCAGGATGTAACAAATAGCGCCGATCAACGAATGACTGCACGCGAATGACGAAATCGGTATCGGAACAGGTCCTGAAAGGCTTGATGCTTCTCTCGCTTGACGGCGATGAGGCTGCGTACAGGCGTTTGCTCGTCATTTTGCGAGATCTGCTTTTGGCATTTTATCGAAGGAGGCTTGGATCGAATGCAGACCGTGACGCCGAGGATCTAGTTCAGGAGGTGCTTTTGGCGGTGCATAGCCGGCGCATTACCTATGATCGGGAACGGCCGTTCACCGCGTGGTTTTTTCAAATCGCGAAATACAAGCTGATCGACCACTTCAGGGTAAATGGCAGCAAAAGAGGCGTGGAAATTGCTTTGGGAGATGAGATCGCGGCTGAATTTCGAGAGGAGACACTCTTTGCTCACCTCGATATCGACCGTCTTCTCGACCAATTGCCTGCCAAACAGAGGGAGCTTCTGCGGCAGGTAAAGATTGCAGGAAAAACCACTGCTGAAGCCGCGAGCGAGAGCGGCCAGTCGGAAGCAATGGTTCGCGTCAGCATTCATCGAGGGATGCGCGCGATTGGACGCACGCTGGGTTTTGCCAATGACGAAAAATGATGAATTCATCGAGGTTCTGGTACGCGATCTCACTCCGGTTCGCCATCATGCGCTGCGAGTGAGGCTTGGGCTTACAATCATTGTCGGCGTGACCGGCGCGGCCATCGCACTGCTGATATCGCTCAGCTTTCGCCCGCATCTGCACCACGTGACGGTGGCGGCGTTTTTGGTGAAGTTTTTATATACAGCCGTACTAATGAGCGCGACGATCGTGGCTCTTGAACGGGTTGCGCGCCCAGAGGGTTCGATTGGAAGTATGGTTCGGGTTCCGGTCGTGGCATTCAGCATTGTCGCGCTTCTGGCCATCGCTCAACTCGCGCTGTCGCCGGCTTCATCCTATCCAGGTTTGATCATCGGATATTCAGCGTTCTTTTGCCCGTTCCTGATCGTGGCTTTCGGCATTCCCGCTTTCTGCGCCAACATGTGGTTTCTCAGGCGTGCAGCCCCCACGCGCCCGGCACTTGCCGGCTTTGTCGCGGGTGCTTGCGCCGGGGGCGTCGGCGGCTGGGTATATTCCTGGGCCTGTGTCGAAAACGGTATCCCATTCATCGCGATATGGTACACGTTCGGCATCGTGCTGGGCGGGCTGGTCGGAAGCCTGTTCGGGAAAGTCAGCCTGCGCTGGTAGCTTCGTTTTGACGTGCAGAGGGCGAGCGGCCGGAGACGATCGGGCATTCTCGCCTTATAAATGGTAGTCATTGATCCTACCAATCAGACGCTGAGGTGTGGCGGTTGAAGTCACAGCTTTCTTCCGATACCTTTCAACATGGCTAACATCGGTTTTTGAGAGGGGGCCGCGGAGGGGTTACTTATTCTGACAGATACGCCTCCTTTGAAGCTGAGTTTTTTATAGCATGCATTTGTGGTGCCATGTTTTCTGTCCGCGCCCGCGAAAAGCCTGAGGTATTCGCCACGATACTGGCGCCTGCGATCAGGCGGCTGACCTGGGCAATATGTTGCTGAAGGTGCGCCAGTCGATCGATTCGGCAACACTCGATGTCGGCCTTGCCGATATCGGCTGTCAGGACCTGTGTCGTGGGCCCGATCAACTGATCGAACAGGTATCCCGCCAATTCGACATGGCGCGGGTTGACGTGCCGCCTTACAGCGGCGCTTTGGCGTCACGAATGTTGCAGATCCCGCTCGACGGCCTTGTCGGTCAGCCGGCGTCCGCCGGCATCGAACAGGCAGATCCGTTCCGTTCGGGGCTGCAGCCAGATCGTCTCTTCCAGTTCGATATCGAGGGTCATGGAAGACGATGACGATTGTCTGCCCGCCCAGGGTCGCCGTTATATGCGTTTCGGAACCGAGCGGCTCGACGACTACCACGCGCGCGGGAATGCCGATATTTGCAGGCGAGAGGGTGAAATATTCCGGTCGGATGCCGTAGACGCCTTCCACACCGGAAACCCTGGGAGCGTTGTCGGGCAGGGGCAACAGGACGCCTTCATTGGTCTTGAAGACAGGCTTTCCGCCACCAGTGTCGAAGCGTCCATTCAGGAGGTTCATGGCCGGCGAGCCGATGAACGCGGCAACGAAGGTGCTTTGCGGATTGTCGTAAAGCTCGAGCGGCTTGCCGATCTGCTCGATATGGCCGCCGTTCATGACGACGATGCGGTCGGCCATGGTCATGGCTTCAACTTGGTCGTGGGTGACGTAAACGGTCGTCGTTGCCAGGCGCCGGTGCAGGCTCTTGATCTCGGCACGCATGGCGACGCGAAGCTTCGCGTCCAGATTGGACAGAGGTTCGTCGAACAGGAAGACTTGCGGATTGCGGACGATCGAACGGCCCATGGCGACGCGCTGGCGCTGGCCGCCGGAGAGCTGGCGGGGATAGCGCCCGAGGAGATCGGTGAGGCCGAGAATCTGCGCGGCATGTGCCACGCGCTTTTGCTTTTCTTCCTTCGCGGCTCCGGCAAGTGTCAGCGAGAAGGCCATGTTTTCGGCGACCGTCATATGCGGGTAGAGCGCATAGTTCTGGAAGACCATGGATATGTCGCGTTCCTTGGGCGGCAGGTTGTTCACGACGCGTCCGCCGATGCCGATTGTGCCGCCGGTAATATCTTCAAGGCCGGCGATCATCCTGAGCAGGGTTGACTTGCCGCAGCCAGAGGGGCCTACAAGGACGACGAATTCGCCGTCGGCAATGTCGGCCGAGACGCCGTGGAGAACCTCCACGGCGCCATAAGCCTTGCGTGCCTTATCGATGGTGACCGTTGCCATCATACTCCTCCTATCCGGATCTCGTTCGACGACAAGGCGCCTTCATGGATGAGAAGGCCGACGCCGCCGTCACGGAAGGCATCGGCGGCGGTATCTTCCGCCGTCACCGAAACACCGTCGGCCTCGAAGGTGATGCGCGCACCCTGCGCCGAGATCTTCATGGCGATATGCTTGTCGAACTCGGTCTTGAAGGCGGTTTCGGCAAGAACCTTGGTTTCCTCGTCACGCACCTTGACGATCTGCATCTTGCCGTCGCGCGTCACGCGCGCGCCGTAGTATCGGCGCAGGCCCTGAGCGCGGATGGCAAGGCCGCCGTAATTGCCGAGATGGATCATAACCTGGCCTGAGGCCTGGTAATCGGTCCATTGGCGCGTGCCATGAATGATGATGCCTTCGCCTCGGTTCTGCGCGATGCGGAAGGCGGCCGGGAAGCGCTTGGAGAAGAAGCTTGCGCCGTTCACCCAGGCCATGCGCCAGAAATCGCCATCGCCAGCCGGGCGCTTCAATGTCAGTTTGGGCGCGCCGTCCCAGCGGAGATAATCCACGAACACGCGGCCATCGGCGCGCCTGCCGGTGCCGGTTACGGCGATGCCGATCTCGGCGATCGGCTGGCCGTCGGTCTCAGGAAGGGTCCATTCGAGAATGGCTTCCGAGCCGGGCTCTATGACAACCAGCGCCGAGTCGATGTCGCTCAACTGATCGCGTCCATCATAGACCCGGATGCGCAAACGCGCTTCGATTATGCCGCGATTCTGGCCGTCGGCCTTGACGCGGGCCTTCACCGTCTGGCCCGGATAGACGAGTGGTGTCGCCATTAGGTCGTAGGTGCGCATGTCGAGCATTTCGCGTGGCGAGAATGTCGGCGTCGTCACGACGGCGCTTTGCGCCGGTCCGAGGGCTTCGTAGTCGATCGTCAGCGCGCGGCCGCTTTCGAATTCAGTATTGCCGACACGCACGCTGCTTGCCGCGCCGAGACCTGTCAGAGGGCGGAAGCCCTGCTGGCTGCCGGGAAGTGAGAAGTGAAACTGCGCACCGCTCTTCGGGGCCTCGAGCGACAGTTGCCCGGCAAGCTGGAGACCGAGATTGGTCAGGAAATAGGCCTGACGCACCGCATCGTTGATAGAATTGCCGCCGTCAGCTGAGGAGATCAGCATGCGGTCGGCGATGGGGCCGCGAAAGTCGGGGCCTTCGGCAAGTCCATCAAGGCCGTTCACGATGCCGAGCAGGCAGCCGACATTGCCGGCGTTGCAATCGGTATCCCAGCCCGATGTATTGATGATCATCTGCGCCTTCTGGAAATCATGCGGCGCATAGAGCACCGTCATGATCATCAACGCGTGGTTGGGCATGATATGGCAGTTGCCGGGATATTTGTCGTAGCCGTAATTGTCCTGGATCTTCTGGCGTGTGTCGCGCCAATCGGGATGCGCCTTGTGCCAGGCCCTGATGTCGGCAATCAGCCGGGCGATCTGGCTGTCGCTTGGGATCTGCTTGAGCCCGGTATCGATCAGATGGTCGATGTCGGAGGTGACGAAAGCCTCGGCTTCCATCGCTGCCCAGAGCATGGCGGCATAAACGGATTCGCCATCATGGCTGACCTTGCCGGCCTGTTCTGCAAGCTTGGCCGCGAGTTCCGGCTGACCGGGGGCGACCATCGCCCATCCATCGATGAAGATCTGGGCGCCGATCTGCTCGGCAACGCCCTGGCCATTGGTGGTGATCGAACCGGACTGCGGGGCCGGCACGCCCTTCTTGAGATTAAGCCAGGCGGTGTGTTCGGTGGAGTTGCCGTTGCCGCCCCACCAGAGGATCGTGCGTTCCTCGACGATGTAATTGAGCCAGGCCTTGCCGATTTCTTCGGCGGAGAGGTTCGGCTTGATGCCGTAATCTTCCAGCGCGCGGATGAAGGTGAAGGTGCCGGCGACATCGTCGTCGGTGACGACGAGCGGCTGGTTCAGGCGTTCATGCACGTAATATTCGATAGGGCCGAGTTCTTCCATGATCTTCTCGTAGGTCCATCCCTCGAAGGGGCGGCCGAGATAGACGCCGATGAGCTTGCCCAGGACACCGGCATAGACACGTTCGAGATAGTCGTTCGGAAGCTGCATTGCTTACTCCATTTATCGATAAATTCGTTCAGCCTTTGACGGAGCCGCCAGCCATGCCCTCGATGAAGCGCTTCTGCATGAAGACGAAAAGCGCGACGACAGGCACGACGATGATGAGCGCTGCGGCCATGATCTCCCCCCAATCGGAGCTGTACTGGCCGGACAGCAGGAAGAAGGCGATGACGGCGGTCATGTTCTCCTGCTTTTGCAGGAAGGTCGTGGCGATCAGGAACTCGTTCCAGGAGTTCAATCCGATAATCAGCGCCACGGTGAGGATGCCCGGCGAGACGATCGGCAGCATCACCCGCCAGAAGACCTGCCAATGCGTAGCGCCGTCGACGATCGCTGCTTCCTCAAGCTCCTTTGGAACCGCCAGAAAATAGGTTCTGAGCAGCATCACGGCAAAGGGGCTGTAGAGCGCGGTGTAGATCAGTGCCACGCCGAAGATGTTGTTGATCAGCCCGAGCTTGGCGAAGCCGAAATAGAGCGGGAAGATATAGAGCTGGATCGGTGCGGTCGTGGTCGCCAGCAGATAGAAGGTGAAGATCTTCCAGCTTTTGATCTTGCGGCGCGCGATGACATAGGCCGTCAGCGACGATGTCGTGCAGACGAGCGCGATCGTCGTGCCGGAGACGATCAGCGAATTGACGAAAGTCTTTGAGAATTTCGCGTGGTTCCAGGCATTGGCAAAATTCTGCCAACGGATCGGTTGTGGCAGGCCGAGCGGATTCTGCACGATCTGAGCCGCCGGCTTCAGCGAGTTCAGCACCAGAAGCGCGATCGGGAAGAGGGCGATGAAGGCGAATATGCCGAGAAGGATGTAGCAGATCCAGAGGGTCAGGCGGCTTTCCACGAGCCTCATTGTTCGCCCTCCCTGGTTTGGATGCGCACGTAAAAGAAGGTGCCGATCAGCCCGAACAGGCTGATGACGAGGGCTGCGGCGGCCGCTTGTCCGACGTTCAGATCATAAAAGGCCTTGCGATAGGCGAGTGTCGAAAGCAGTTCGCTGGAGAAGGCTGGGCCGCCCTGGGTGAGGATGTAGACGAAATCGAAGGCGAGGAACGACCAGATGACGGTCATGATCATCATCAGCGTGATCGTCGGCCGGATGCCGGGAAGCAGCACATAGCGCATCATCTGGACATAGGTCGCGCCCTCGATGCGGGCCGCCTCGATCTGTTCCTGCGGCACCTGGCGGAGTGCGGCGAAGAAAATGACGCAGAGAAAGCCCCACCAGTGCCAGAGGTCGACGGTCGCGACGCCGAACAGCGCGATCGGCGGTTGGGTCAGCGGATTGGGGATCGGCAGCCCGTATTTTTTGAGGAGGCCGAAGACACCGGTCACGGGGCTATAGATCATACCCTGCCAGATGCGGGCCGTGATCGCGGTCGCGATGACGACGGGCAGGAAATAGACGACCTGAAAGAAATTGCTGCCGCGGCGCACGATCAGCAGCATCGAGGCGGCAAGCAGCCCCATGAGGATTGGCACCGTCAGGAAGACGATGGTCCAGATGATGTTGTTGCCGAGCGCCAGCCAGAAGACGCGGTCACCGGCAAGCGCGCGAAAATTGTCGAGGCCCGCAAAGGTGGGCGGGGAAATGCCGTCCCAATTGCAGAAGGCGAGTGCCACCGTCAGCAAAGCGGGGACGAGGACGATGATGATATTAATGATCATCGTCGGAACGAGATAAAGTCGGTGCATAATATCCTCCGGACGAGGACGACGCTTTCAACGCCGTCCTGCGGCGGCTTGTCAGGTGCGGGGTGGGACCGCCGGCGCCTTGCCGGCGTCGCGTTCCTGCTTGAAGGTCTCGTCAAGTTTCTTCAGGAAGTCGGTCGACTTCGTTTTCTTGAGCCAGACCTCTTCCATGCCGCTGACCAGGTATGTGTCTGTGGCCGGCGGCAGGAAGGTCCAGGTCGTGTAACCGTATTTGCCGGCGGCGACTGCGCCTGCCAGCTGCTTCATGGCGTCCTCGTAAAGAGGCAGGACTTTATCGGAGAGCTTGACCTTGGAGAGATCGGCCAGCGGCAGGTTCCATTCGCCCTGCCAGACCGAGTTCATCTTGCTGTAGTAGTCGTCGGTGAACATGTAATCGAGAACGGCAGCGGCGCCATCGGCATTGCCTGACTTGGCGTTGATTGACAGCGTCGAGCCGATGCCAAGTGCGAAGATCGGATCGCCCTTCTCGCTCGGGAAGCCGACGAAGCCGGGCTCCGCGTTGTTCTGCGGAAAGTAGGTCTGGACGTTGGTGAAATTCCACGTGCCCGTCGGTGCCATTCCGGCCTGGCCGCTGGCGATCTGCGCGAAGGCCTGTTCCAGGGTCAGCGAGAAGTAGTTTTCGCCAAAATATCCCCTGTCCCACCATTCCGCGAGCTTGTCGATCGAGTGGACAAAGGCGGGATCGGTCCACGGAATGGCGCCCGTCAGCGCTTTGTAGACATTCTCGGGTCCGGCAATCGAATTGATGGCGATCGAGACATAATGCTCGTTGGCCGGGCGCCAGTCGGCATTGCCGGCACCGAATGGGGTCAGGCCCTTGGCCTTCATCTCGTCGGCAAGCGCCTCGAAATCAGATATCGTCGTTGGCACGTTCCATTTGTTCTGTTCGAACAAGGTCCTGTTGTAGAAGAGGCCGAGTGTTTCATATGTCTTCGCGAGCGCGTAGAGCTTGCCGTTGTAGCGGCCGAGATCGAGGAAGAGCGGCAGCAGACGCTCGTCCCATCCGTATTTCTTGGCGTAGTCGTCAAGCGGCATGAGTTGACCGGCCTGTGCCATTGCCGCGACATAACTCGGGCCGGCCGTGAAGACGACATCGGGGCCGGTGCCGGCCAGCATCGCGACGCGCAGCTGCTTGTCGAGATCCGAGCCGCGGAAGTCGATGCTCAGGAGGTCTTCGGGATGTGCCGCATTGAACGGATCGATCAGAATGTTCTTGAGGTTATCCTGGTTCTCCGGCGAAGCGGATTCGTACCAGAAGGATACAGGCTTCTGATCCGCCGCGAAGGTGAAGCGGGACATAAGCGGCAGGGCAGCCAGGCCGAAGCCGGCTTTCAAAACTGTACGTCTGTGCATCGGTTTTCTCCTCCCGATTTGGTTTTATTCGTTGCTCGTCGAACCCCTGACAATGAGATCGAAGGGCATTTCAACGGCGGTTCCAGCACCGGTCTTCTCTCCGCGCAGGCGTTCCATCAGCATCTGCGCGGCACGTTCTCCCATTTTCCATTGAAACTGCGCGACCGTCGTCAGCGTCGGGGTGACGAGCTTGGCGGCGGAAATATCGTCGAAACCGACGACGGCGATATCCTCGGGAATGCGGATGCCGCGCTCGCGCAGCGACTGCATCACTCCGATCGCCATCAGGTCGTTTGCGGCGAAGATGGCGGTCGGTCTGAAGTCGCCGCCGAGGATGCTCTCAGCCGCTCGGACACCGCCCATCTCGGAAAATTCATCATCAGTAACAACATGGTCGGGATGGCCGAACTCTGCGAGTGCCTTACGATAGCCCTCGATACGGTGGGCCTGTGGACCGCCGCGACCGGCGACCAGCGCGATGCGCTTATGACCGAGGCCCAGCAGATATTCCGTCACCGTCTGCGCCGCCGCCCTGCTGTCGACATAGATGTCGTCGATCGGGATTTCGCCACCGCGCTTCTTGGATGATTCAATTCTCACTATGGGAACGCCGGCCTCGACTAAGGGATTGAAATCCTTGGCCTTCAGCGTGAAGAAGACGCCGATTACGCCATCGACACGACCCTGTCGGGCCCAATCGAGAAAATGACGTTCGCGCTCGGGCGTCCCGTCCGTGTTTACCGTGATCACATCGTAGTTCTGACCGTCAGCGACCGATTGAATGCCGCGGATCAAAGACGGATAGAACGGATTGGTGATGTCGGGCACGATGCAGGCAATGGTCATCGTGCGGCTCGTCTTGAGCGCTTGCGCAAAACGGTTTGGTACGTAGCCAAGGTCCTTTGCCGCCTTGGTGATGCGCTCCCATGTCTCCGCGGGAATGGATGCTCCGCCGCCGCTCAGCACCATGGAAACCGTAGCCTGCGAGACCCCCGCAGCCCTCGCCACATCTTTTTGCGTTGCCCGTCCAGTTGTCATCGCTTATGTAATTTATACGTATTAGTGATACGTATCAATAAAACGACGTTCTCAATGTGTCAAGCGTGCCACGTACGCCAAGGACGGGCCTGCAAGGTGCAGGCCTCTCATCGTCCCAACTTCAGGATGCGATTTCACATGCGCCTCTGCACCGAAATTGGCTTTACTTTAGTGGAGGCTTTCTCGTTGGCGAGAAAGATAACATAGTCCTCCGAAGCGTCGGCCAAAGCTAACGCGATTTCCTCGATCAAAAATCCTTCTTGCCGCAAATTCTCTATCATTTTCAACATCGCGATTTCGACACGGGCACGTGCTCTCGATGCGCATGAATTGCTGCTGTACGGCCTGCCGACATCCGCTCTGGATCATTAGGCAATCGGGCCGGAAATCTGCAGGCTGGTGCCCACCGTGAACTCCACATTCGCCATTACCCCACCGCAACCGTCGCCGCGGTGAGTTACTCTGCCCAGTTGCCACAAACTGGCCTTGAGCTACTTCGCATCGGAAGCATGGACGGTTCCGAAAGCGACAGGTCGCGGGTCATGTCCTCTTAATGGCACTCCGGTATCTTTTCCCTGGTGGCCAACTGACATATTCGCGCCGCAACATCCAGCGATCTTTCGAAGGCTTTTATGGGTAGAAACTCGAACCTGGAATGGAAGTTATAGGCCCCAGTAAAAAAGTTAGGTGTCGGTATTCCTCTAGCGGAAAGCACGGCACCATCGGTGCCGCCACGCATGGGCAAGAGCTTCCCTTCGATCCCGAGATCACCGAGGGCCTCGAAAAGTAGCGTTGCGGCACGATTATCAGCGGAAAGGCTGCTGGCGATATTTTGATAGGTATCAGCCAACTGGCAACGAACCGCGCAAGTCGGATATCGCGATCTAATCAAATCCGCAACCTCGACGATCCGATGTTTGCGGACATTGAAGCCGACCTCGTCGAAGTCCCGGATCAGGGCGGTCAATGTCGCCTCGCTATCGTTTGCGATCAGATCCTTGAACCAGAAAAAACCCTCGCGATCCTGCGTGTGCTCAGGTGTGTCCCAACGGTCGAAGTGAGAGATGAAGTCGATCGCCATCAGCAGCGGATTGACGAGGGTGCCCTTCGCCGACATGGGGTGTACGCTGACACCGGTGAAGACGATTTCGCACGTTGCGGCGTTGAACGTCTCTAGAACCACCTCGCCAAGCCCGCAGCAGTCGATCGTATAGGCGAAATCGCAAGGGAAGCGGGAAAGATCGAGCGCCTTGGATCCCCGCAACCCGACTTCCTCGTCCGGCACGAAGGCGACGAAAATGTCTCCGTGATCGCCTTGTGCGTCGAGCCGAGCAACCAGCGTCATTATGACCGCGATCGCCGCCTTGTTATCCGCGCCCAGGACGCTGGTGCCGTCGCTGAAGATGATCTCCTCTCCTGTCCAGGGGCGGATCTCCGGATGTTCGGCGACGCGCAGCCAAATGTCTTCCTGACGATTGAGGCAAAGATCCATGCCCTCGTAGCGAAGAACTTGCGGGCGGACGACCGGGGACAGGCCCACGTCCACGGTGTCGAGATGGGCTATGAAGCCTACTTTTGGAGCCTTCGGTCTGTTCCCACGCTTCACGCCCGTGACAATGGCATGCTCGTCGACCAGGACATCATCAACCCCGAGCGTTCGCAATTCCTCAGCTAGCAAGTCGGCGAGCTTCAGCTGCCCAGGCGATGAGGGCAGCAATTGAGAACGGCCGTCGCTCTGGCTCTCGATCGCCGCATAGCGAAAAAATCGGCTGACGAGTTCGTCTCGAACTTGCATGTTTTTCATCCCGTCCAGGTTGACCCAAGAAGATGCCGCCTTCATTCGCGGCATTTCCATTTCTTGGCGCGTCGATCATAGCATTCGAGCGGGGTGTCAGATCACAAAGCGATCGCGCATGACCTCTGAACCTGATGTCCCCGGCTGGAGCCGCACGACACCGATATTGTCCTCGACCACGACATCGACGCCGAGGCTGGCGGATTGTTGGGAAAACCGCCGCAAGATTCTCTCGGCGCTCTTCCCTATTGCCAGATGTGGCACCAGCCGACGCTCCAGCACACCGTCCTTCAGTCCCTCGTCGCCGCCGATGATGACGGGATGAAGGTTGATGTCCGTCAGATTGTTGTTCCGGTCGAAAGAGCACGAGCCGATCACGCTCTCCCAAACCTCCGGCGCCGTCCAGGTCGAATTCTCCGAGCGGACATGGAAGATAAAGTTGCCGAGGCTGTAGAAGATCGGCTTGCCGCGATAGATCTCCAGTGGCTGGAGAACCGGTGCGCCGTGGCTGACAAACATGGCCGCGCCGGCATCGATGCATTGCCTGGCGACACCGCCAACCCATTCAGGAATCTGGTACCAGTCCGAGGCCCAGTGATGGTGGTGCAGATAGGCGACCACCAGCGATCCGTGCGCCGCGGCGGAGCCGATCGCCGCGAGATTTCTCGCCATGTCGCGCTCATCGATCTTCACGCCACGGCCGAACCTGTTGGATCGCGTAAACACCGCCCGCCCGATACCGATCTCGCAGTCTGGAGCCAGCCGGCGCGGATCGTCTGGCTGGCTGTCATTGGCAAGATCGATCGCCGTGTAGCCGACCCGGTCCCGGATCACGCCGATCCGCCGGAACGCGTCTTCGTCCACTTCGATCACCTGTGACAGGCCAAGCCGGTTCACGCCGGGGCGTTCGGGACGGCCGTTGTCCGCATCCGCTGCATACATGAAATCCGGGCCGGGGCCGCCATCCATTGCGACGATCGCGACACGTCGGCCGTTGATGGTCCCCACGCCCGGACGCGAGGCCTCCTGAGCGTTGCAGCCGAGACCGGCGTGAAGGAAACCCCGCTTCTCCACCTCTTCCAACGTCGACAGCACGCCTGGCGGTCCAAGATCGAAGGCATGATTGTTCGACAGCGAAAGAGCCCCGAAGCCGATTGACCGCAGAGCATCCAGGACAGCCGGCTCACTGCATCCGAAGAATGATCCCTTGAGCGGCCAACCGCCGTGATGTCCAAGGATTGTCCCTTCGAAGTTGGTGAACGAAAGATCGGCTCCATGAAGCAGCGAGCGAACCTGCTGAAAAGCGGGAGCGCTGATATCGCGGATGTCATGCTTTATGAGCGATTGGCCGGTGACGGCCAATGTGAAGCTGTTGTTCATGTGTCACCTTTTGCAGTGGCGAATGCCACCAATTCCGAAAACCGATGTTGAAGTGCGCCGATGCTCAAGCCGGCACGGCCGACCGAGGCTCAGGCCGTGAAGCGGTGAGGCCGGGCGCTGATGAGCGTTTGCGTGTAAGGATTGCGGGATTGCGAGAAGACGGCGTCGCATGGTCCGGCATCCTCCACCCGTCCATCCCTGAAGATGTAAAGGGAATCACAGAGCTGCTGCACGACGGCCAGATCATGGGAAATGAAGATCATCGTTATGTCCTGCTCGCTGATCGTGTCCTTCAGCAGCCTCACGATCTCGGCCTGCACGGAAACGTCGAGAGCCGATGTCGGTTCGTCCGCCACGATGATTTGCGGCCTTGCCAGCAGGGCTCGCGCGATGCAGGCGCGCTGCTTCTGGCCGCCTGAGAGCTGGTGCGGATACCGGCTTAGCACGTTTCGCGCGAGGCCGAGCCGATCCATCATCGTCACGAGATCGTTATGCTCCCCATCGTGACATGAAACCGCGCCAAACCGGACGCTTTCGCGCAGTGTCTCCTCGATTGTCATCCTGGGATTGAGCGACATGGCCGGATCCTGAAAAATCATTTGCACGCGGCCGAGAAGACCGCTGCGCCGGCCATTCTTCGAAACGTCGTACTCGCTTCCGCCGATGATGATCCTGCCCGTCGACCCCGTGTCCAGGCCAGCGACGATGCGGCCAAGCGTCGTCTTGCCGCTCCCACTCTCACCGACGATGCCGGTGATCGTGCCGCGCTGCAGCTGGAGACTGACATCACGCAGCGCGAACTTCGGGCTGTTCTGGCCAAGCCACCACGCCAAGCCCGGCGGCGAGAAGGTCTTCGAAAGATCTTCTACGACGAGAAACATGTCCCGGTGGTCGCTGATCTGGGAAGATGGGTCCTGGCCCCCGCCATGGCCCGCATTCACAGCTGGCGCGGAGATCCGTAGCCGTGGCACCGCCGCGAGCAGATTTCGCGTATAGTCGTTTCGTGGAGCGTCCAGGATTGCCACTGTCTGATCCTGCTCGACCACCTGACCCTTCCTCATGACCAGGACCCGGTCGGTGATCTCGGAGACGACGCCCATATCGTGCGTGACGAGGATGATCGAAACGTCGGTCTCATCGACGAGGGTTCGAAGGAGCCCGAGGATCTGTTTCTGGACGGTGGCATCCAGCGCCGATGTCGGCTCGTCGGCGATGATGATGTCCGGAGAGCCGGCAAGCGCGATGGCGATGACGATCCGCTGCCTTTGGCCACCGGAGAACTGATGTGGGTAATCGCCATATCGTCGTTCCGGGTCGGGAATTCCAACCCGGGCCAGGAGTTCGAGGGCATGTGCACGCGCCTGAAGCTTTGGAAGCGACCGGTCCACCGCCAGGATCGTCTCCTCAACCTGCATCCCGACGCTCATCAGAGGATCGAGCGAGGACGTATGATCCTGAAAGATCGCCGATATCCGCCGCCCGCGAAGCGCATCGCGCTCGCCCGGCGTCATGGCGCCGATGGATTTGCCATCGAATTCGATCGTTCCGGCCGTTTGCTGAAAGTCCGGTGCAAGCAGGCCGAGTACGGCATTGCCCAGCGTAGATTTTCCCGCTCCCGACTCGCCGATGATGCCGAGGATTTCACCGCGATCGAGCTCGAAGCTCACATTGGTCAGGATTGTCACCGGCCCGAAGGCCGAAAGGTGACGCAGGCCAAGGTTTCTCACCCGCAGCAGGGGTGTCTTCACGTTTTCATCGCTCATGGCAAGCGGCTCCTTGGGTCGAGACGGCGGCGAATATCCTCGCCGACCAGGTTGATGCTGGCGATAAGGCCAAACAAAGCGAGACCGGGAAAAAGGCTGATCCAATATTGGCCGGTCAGGAGATACTGAAACCCGTTCGCGACGGTGGAGCCGAGGGAAGGCTTGTCGAGCGGAACTCCAAGGCCCAGAAAGGACAGGGTCGCTTCGAGCGCGACGGCATGACCGATCTCGATGGGTATCAGGGTCACGGCCGGCGCGATGCTGTTCGGCAGCAGGTGGCGAAAGATGATCCGCGAGGTCGGCATCCGCAGCAGGCGCGCGGCATCCATGTAAGGCTTGCCCGCCTCACTCAGCGCGATGCCGCGCGCCAGCCGCGCATAGGTCGCCCACTGAGCAATGATCAGGGCCAGGATGATCCGGTCCATTCCAGGCCCGAGCGTGACGATGGCGATCAGGGCAATGAGGATCGTCGGAAGGCTGAGCTGCAGGTCGACCAGCCGCATGATCGCGATATCAACCCACTTGCCGAAATAGGCCGCGCTGACGCCAGCCGTCAGTCCGATCAGGGCCGCGATGGCGGCGCTGGTGACCGATACGATGAGGCTGATGCGCAGCCCATACAGGATGCAGCTGACGATATCTCTGCCGAGCCCGTCGGTCCCGAGCAGGTAAAGATAGCCGCCACTGCCCGATGTGCCCGGCGGAGAGGACGCCTCCCAGCCGTAGATCTGCAGCGGATCATAGGGATCTTGCGGTGCGATAACCGGGGCGACGAGGGCGACGAGGACATAGACAGCGAGAAGGATATTGGATGCGGTCAGGACCCGCGGATACGAACGCCTCTTCAACGCCTTGAGAATTTCAGCTTTCATGATGGATCACCTTATGAAGACAGGCGCACGCGCGGGTCGAGCACGGCCTGGAACAGGTCGACAAGGGCATTCAGCACGACGAAGGCGACCGCGATGAAGGTCAGGGTGGCCATCACCACCGGTCGGTCGAGAAGCTGGATGGAATCGATCAGCAGCTTACCGACGCCCGGCCATGCGAAAATCGATTCCACGACCACCGCGAAGGCGAGCATGCCGCCGAACTGCAGGCCTATGATCGTCACGATCGGCACGCTGATGTTGGGAAGCGTATGGCGAAGCAGTATTCTTCGCGCGGAAAGCCCTTTGGCGCGACAGAACCGCGTGAAGTCCAGGTTTTCGACCTCGATCGTGCCCGCGCGCGACAGCCTGGCGATCAGCGCGATATTCGGGATTGCAAGCGCCAGGGCGGGGAGGGCGAGATGCCACAAGCCGCTTGCGGTGAATACACTCCATTCCACTCCCAGGATGGCCACAGTCGAACCCCGGCCGCCGGATGGGAACCAGCCCGTCAGGATGGCGCCGACGAGGATCAGCATCATGCTCAGCCAGAATGAGGGAATGCTCAGCGCGAACACGCTCGATCTCAAGATGGTCTTATCGAGCGACGTAGCTTTCCTCCGGCCGGCAAGGAGCCCCACTCCTGTGCCGACCGGAGCCGCGATGAGCATCGCCACACAGGCGAGCTCAAGCGTCGCGGGAAGCTTCGCTATGATCAGCGCGAAAGCCGGCAGGTGATAGATGTAGGACGTGCCGAAGTTTCCACGCACGACATTGTCCAGGAAGAGGAGATACTGGCGCCAGATCGGTTGATCGAGCCCGAGCGCGATCGTCGCGCGCTGAATATCCTCGGGCGTGGCGGTTTCCATATTGACGATGCTGAAGACCGGATTGCCGACGCTGTGAAGCCCGATGAAGCCGATCAGCGACATGGCGAGGAGGAGAAGGAGGGCTTGCGAAAGCCTTCCGAATGCGACTGAAACCAGGGCCATGATACTTACTCCGTCGCTGCCAGCGCCTGCATGGCGGTCGTCCAGCCACGGGGATGCATCACGTAGGAGGCGATCCGCGGCCCGTAACCGACGATGTGATGGAAGTGATAGAGGGGAATGATCGGCTGGTCGGCCATCACGAATTCTGTCGCCGCGGCAAGCGCCTTGTTCCGCTCCGGCCCGCCCTGCATGCTTTCCGCCTTGGCGAGCATCGCGTCGAAAGCCTCGTTACGATAATGCCCGAAGTTCAGGGCTCCGGTGCCACGGCCGGGATTGGGGGAGGCAAGCAGCGCATCGAGGATGACATCCACCGTTTCGCCTGAACTGCCGCCATACCACAGGGCGTACTCGCCCGCCGCCCGTTTGGTATTGAAGACCGAGAACGGAGAGGCGATCGGCCGGACGCTGACGCCAATACGCGCCCAGCTCTGCGCGATCGCTTGAAGGCTTTCGGCATCGCCCGGATAACGGCCGGCGGGT
Source organism: Martinezella tropici (assembly GCF_003287875.1). Classification (GTDB taxonomy): domain Bacteria; phylum Pseudomonadota; class Alphaproteobacteria; order Rhizobiales; family Rhizobiaceae; genus Rhizobium; species Rhizobium tropici_C. The sequence goes on along the minus strand of NZ_QMKK01000042.1, from coordinate 93,174 downwards.
CCGGCGAGAACGACGTTGAAGCCGTTCGGAAAGCCTGCCTTCGCAAGCAGTGCCTTCGCCTGCTCATAATTCGGAGCCTCCGGCTTCAGGCTGGCCGATGTGCCTGGCAGGCCTGCCGGAAAGACCTGCGCGGCGGCCGTGCCATAGCCCGAGAGGATCTTGTCGACAAGGATCCCGCGATCGGTCGCCATGGCGAGCGCCCGGCGAACGGACAGATCCTTGAAGGGATTGGGAATGGGTTCGCCGGACTTTCCCGTGACGCCCGGGAGCGTATCTCTGCTCACGTCGAACTGCAGGAAATTGATCCGCGCCGCGCCGATGCTGGCGATTCTGACGCCTCGATTGTTCAGGGAGGCGACATCACGCGCGGGAATGGCGTCCGCCACGTCGACGTCGCCGGTGGCGAGCGCCGCCACAAGTGCGGCGGGACTTTCGATAACCCGAAACGTCACGGCGGACCAGGCGGACTTTCCGCCCCAATAGTCATCATTCCTGCTAAGCTTCAGCGTCTCGCCGGAGCTCCAGCTCTCGAACGTGTAAGGTCCCGTGCCGACAGGGCGGCCGGAATTGAGTTCCTCGGTGGTCTGGACGCCGCCTTGCGCCGGCCGGTGCATGACGAAGATCGAGGAGAAGGACAGCGGCAGGTTCGGGAGGTTGCCGTCCGTGTCGATGACCACGGTGAGAGGGTCAATTGCAGCAACCGATTTGATCCCGGTCAGATAGGACCGAAAACCGCCGCTCGGTGGCTTCAGGACATCGCGGATGCGCTCGATCGTATAGACGACATCGTCCGCCGTGAAGGCCGAACCATCGTGAAAGCGCACATTGTCGCGAAGCTTGAACTCCCATTGCGTGTCGGAGACGGCGCGCCAGGAGACCGCGAGCTCGGGCCTCAGTTCAAGGTGCTCATCCTGGTAGACCAGCCGCTCATAGATATGGGACAGCAGCGACGTGTTCTCGTTGAGGTTCGCGTAATGCGGATCGAGCGTCATCAGCTTGTACGAGGTCGCGATCCGCAGCTCCTGGGCCTGCACAGGTGCGGCCAACACGCTCCAGGCCGCGAGCAGCATCAATGGTGCGGACAGGATGAGCCGACGCAATGGATTTCCGAGTGTCATCATGAAGTTCCCTTTTTTGATTTTTGGCGCGGCCGGCGCCGCCGCGGCGGAAGCGATCCCACCACGCATGTCTGTTGAGATGATTTCCTCAGGGATCCGGCTCGCACCGTTTGGCCTAGCCAGCCCTCCCGATAAGCAGCCCCGAAGCGCAATCCTCCGATCACAAAAGGCATCACCACGTCAGCGGAGGCGAACGAAAATCGACGGAATCCTGGAGAGGAATCGAAACGGCGAACCTGACCTGCGGCAGATGCGCGGTTGCTAAACGCCGTGAAGGGCTCCTTGCATCGCTGCCGTCACCTGACGACGTACGCTCCCACGAGACGATATCTCCGCATCGATCTTCAGCAAGTCGGCGATGACGGAGCGAAGCTGGGCCCAGGGATACTCATCGCTCGAAGCGGATGGTTGCCATCTGAAGAGCATGGCATCGAGCTTGACAGTCGCACCTAAGATCGATTCCGCCGGCGTATCCCACAGCCTTTCGGCCAGCTCGTCCTCAATGGCGGCCGCGTGTTCCTCTTCCTGGAGCGCCTCGCTGTATCCGATCTCCCGGTCGGCGGCCTTCCAAGCCTCCCGCGCATCGGACGGTGTGCCAACCATCTCGAACAGCCTTTGTTCGAGCCCCTGCTGCCGTAGACATGATTCGATCAATCGATGCCGCGCCGCGCACCATTGCTTCCAAATAGCAAAGGCGAGATCGTCATTCTGGATGTCCAGCGGCCCCGTGAGCCGGGCTGCAAGCTCAGGATGTGTGGGAAAAGACGCCGCCACGAAGGAATGGAAGTCTCCATGCGTGACCGTAGACAAAGTTCTGCTATTGTCGGAATCAGCCATGATCCGAGCTCCTGACAGCTTAGGTTGTGGTCAGGCTGGAGTCGGTGGTGGAAACACCGGTTTCAGCCGCTATGGGCGTTTTCATATCACTTCGTTGTAAAGTCTTCAATGAGAAATTGAAAAAATGAATGGAATAACCGGAGCTCAAATTAGAGCAGCGAGAGCGCTGCTCCGATGGTCCGCAGAAGATCTCGCGAAGGCAGCAAGTGTTGGCGTCACGACGATACGTCGCGCCGAAGCAGAAGACGGACAACCCTCGATTACGGCAGCAAACCTGAAGCTGATCAGGATAACTTTTGAGGGTGCCGGGATTGAGTTCATCCCGGAAAATGGCGGTGGAGTTGGTGTTCGTTTCAAGAATCCGGGGGCGTAGGGCAGGGGACGGCTGACTTCTCGGGTCGCGTGATCTATGCCGGCAAAGCTCAGCGGCTGTCTCTCTAAAAGGAGATGTATAACGCCTTCAACCGGGACCGAGGAAAAGTACAGAACATCAAACGCGCATCGCATCCCTACAACCGGGTGAAGTACCGCGCTTCCCAAGTGCGACAGCGATCGATAACGAAACCGGCTGCTCCGCCACATGACGTGGATAGCCACTGTAACGCTGCCTGTGAGGTTCCTAACCAGTTGATTGGAAAATTCGAAGCTTTAGTCGCTCGCGCATTCGCCAATGACTTACTTAACGTGCGCATGGAAAACTTCTACTAAAGCCGCGTCATTGAACGAGTCGTATTCGTTGGCCATGAGTTGCGCTCTCACGCCTCCAGCACGGTTGCCGTTGTGGTCGGGTGTAAAAACGAAAACAGTCATCGGTTTCGGGTTCCTCTCCGAAACCGACAGAGAAGATGTCCTTGGATCAATAAATGAACAACACGATCCCGCATGTTGGTTCGGACGATGAGAACTGGAACTTGGCGTGCCTGTGCGCCGATGTCTATATCCGTGCAGACGTAGCTCGGAGCTATGGCTTGAGAATGTCTTTGGCCCCTTTTGTCGATGATCTTCGAAGCCGAATATCCGACCAACTCTTCAACCAGGCGCTGGAGTTCAGGCGCCAAACCTTTGACGATGAAGAATTCCGTCAACGCTGTAATCAGGTCTTGTCGGAGCGTGAACGGCAAGCTGCGCACCATGCTGCTCGGACGGCTCGCTTGCCTTCCAGCCACTCGCGCGCCTGGAAGCGAGAGGAAGCGAAGCATGTGCTGGGACATCATCGATATCAGCTCCCGGTCGGGCAGGGCGGCTTCAACGTCGGCACCCTTCGGGATCTTGGGCGCAACGAGGCACTGTGGCGGGCGTCCCTAACCTCCGATGCCATATCCTCGGCCGACTTCATCTATGTTTACGACTGCGGCTCGGATCCGATCGACGGTGTAATTCAGTCAGTACGGTCAATCGTGGCTCGACGCCCATCGCGCCGGCTCGATATGCTTTTCGTTTCGCACTTCGATCGCGATCATATCTGTGGCATCCCTCATCTTCTTCACGAAAAAAGGGGGCTTCGAGTCGATACAATCGTAATGCCATATCTGGATGACATCGACCGGATAATCGCGTTCGGGAGAAGCGCTGCGACAACCGGCGAACACAGTGCGGAACGCTTCCATGAAGATGTGGTCGTCGATCCCGTCGGCACCATGGCTCGGTTCGGGCCGCGGCAGATCGTCATGGTAATGCCGACAGACGAGGACGAGGGCGATTCGGGCTTCTTCGAGCTACCTCCCGCGGAGCCTCCTCGTTCCGGCCCGGATGGTATGCCATGGAAGGCCAAGGAGACGGGTTGGCACAGCGCCCCGCCTCCGGCGCGCCGGACGCTTGAGGGAGCAACCATCGTGCAGCATATCGAATTTGATGTTGCCGCTGGAACCGAGGGCGGATGGCTCTTGAAGCCCCATGTGAAGCGAGCGTCACAACAGGATCGGGAAGCTTTTTGCGTGGCAGTGGAGGTGCTCCTGCAATGGCCGAGAGGTAGCTTCCACGACCAGGTGAAGGTCGAGAAGGAAAGGCGAGGTTTGGTGACGAAGCACCGTAACGCCGTTTCTCGAGCGTATGCCTGGACGTTTGGCGATAAGAACGAGACCTCCCTGTCGTTATATTCCGGTCCGGTTGAGCCGCAGACCGCCGGCGCCGTGTCGCGCAACTCCCGGATGTCCGCAAGTGCGCGCGTCGGTTGGATGGGAACCGGTGATGCAGACTTCAAGGATCCGCTGGCCGTACAGAGATTCCGGCGTCACTATCGCGACGAAATGGACTGGATAGCTACCTTTATGCTGCCCCATCACGGCTCGGCACGCAATTTTGACCCATCGCTTTTCGTGGTCGATGCGGAGCTCTGGGTAGCAGCCGCTCAGCCGATCCATTTGCATTGGAAGCATCCTGCACCGGAAATCGTAAAAGCGATCAAGGCAAGGGGCGCCAGATTCCGTCGGGTAGGCTCGTCGCCGAAATCACTTTTGGAGGAAAGGATGGTTGTTTTCTGGCCTGGCTGAAATGGCTCAGGGATCGTATTGGTCGGCAGACGCGCCTCCCATAGCGGTCCGCGCGAACTTAGGCACTCATGGGGAGCCATGAATGTCCATCTGATCACGGGGAGTTTTCCCACGCTTCCTTCGAAGCTTTTCAGATCAATCCCTCCTCGGTGAGCGCCTGGATCACAGAAGGTATCGCCTTCATGCGCTCGAAGCAGTCCTGCAAATTTTTCGGCACCGCGAGTCCGCTCCTTGGCGTGGCCATCAGCACCCAAAAGAGATAGCAATCGGCAATCGTCATCTCGTTATTCACCAGGAATGCCTTGTCGCCCATCTGGTCGGCGAGGAGCGCGAACGCCTTCTTGAGCTTTTCGCGCGCACGTACTTTTTCCGGCTCCGGGAAGTCCTTGAAGAACGGGTTATAGTTTCCGTGGATTTCGGAGGACATGAAGGCGAGCGCCTCAAGCGTCCGCCACTTGAGAATGCCATCCTTAGGCAGAAGCTTGCCGCTCTGCTCCGCAATATAGGCCAGAATGACTTGGTTTTCCGTAAGGATCGTTCCGTCATCCAGTTCGAGGGCAGGGATATAGCCTTTCGGATTGAGAGACAGGAAATCGCGGCCGTCCTCGGTCTTTTTCTCGTGGGTGATGCCGAGGAGCTTGTAAGGCAGGCCGGTCTCGATAAGTGCGATGTGATCGGCCAGGCTGCACGCTGCGGGATAGTAGAAGAGGTTCATGGTGGTCTCCGTGCGGTGGCCCCATCTCCACCTTTCCGGGTCCGAGACAAGGTCCACAATGTTGACCACAGCCATTTATGTGACTTAAAAATAGCCGTCAAAAGCATATTTTTAGGAGCAGGTCAGATGGATGTGACCGCCAAGCCGGCAGGAACCGACTGCAGGGCTGTGAGCGAAATCCTCAGTCGTGTCGGCGACAAATGGACGATACAGGTGGTTGTCGCACTTCGCTCGGGTTCTCAGCGTTTCAACGGAATTAAGCGGAAGGTCGGCGGCATTTCACAACAGATGCTGACGAGAACGCTGAAGACACTGGAGCGAGACGGCATAGTAGAACGGACGGTTCGCCACAGCACCCCACCCCAGGTCGAATACTCGCTGACGCCGCTCGGGCATTCCCTCTCGGAGACCGCACGGCATCTCGCCGATTGGGCGGCAACTCATCGAGGGGAAATCGAAGACAACCGTCTTCGATATGACGCTCGCGAGCCTTGATGAAACAGCGTTATATCGACAAGAAGCGCGAAGAGGTGAAAGCCGAATTCATCGGCGGTTCGGGACGCCGGAAGAATGGAATTACGACGGACTGACGACCGAAGCCCTGAACAGCGGCCTCGTCAAATTCCACGGACAGCATGAGGAACGCCCGCAACTGCCGACGACGATGGAAGCGTTCATCCGCGACGTTTGGAAACCACGCTATCTGGCAAACGCAGCGCCCTTGGAAGATGAGCCGGAGACCTTTGCTCTGTGGTGCGCGAAGGAGTAACCTCTCGCAGGCAGCTCATTCCGGCTGCCTGCAGCATCCCCCAGCGTCGGCCTATAGCCGACGCTGACGAGGCGATACGGCCAAGGGAATGGCAGCTTCCAGGCGGTCCTGCGAACTGCCGGCTGCCCGAAATGAAGGCGCTAAGCAGCCTCCCGACCGGGAATGATCGGCCGGAAGCCGAAAAGGATCAATTGCCGGTTCAGGCATAGGCGGTACCGGCGAGCGCCGTCGCAACCCCAACCGTCCCCCGATCAATCAGGTCCAGGAAAATACGGTTCGCATCGTTCGTGTCGCGCGTGCGGCCAAAGAGCTCATGCGCCTGAATGAATGCTACGCTCCAAACAGACGCGATCATGCCGGCGGCAAGATGCGCGTCAGGATCGCCTCGCGAGCGGTTGGCGGCATCGGCCAGGACATCGGCCAGCGCGCGGACAAAGTCGTCGCGCATCTGGCGTGCACGCGCCTTCAGCGATTCGCTGGCGAGCGCCGTTTCCACAAACAGGTATGTGCCGCCAAAGAGCGGGTAGGAAGGATGAGGCTGCTCGATCAAGCGATGCGCCAAAGCACCTAATGCCTGAATGGGCGAGGTGCCCGCATCACGGGTTTGGATGGCCGCGAACGCGATATCCCTCATCTCCTGCTCCCGATCGAAGAACATGTCCTCCTTTCGGGGAAAGTGGTTGAACACCGTCATTCGCCCGACGTCGGCAGCCGCGGCAATTTCGTCGATCGTCACGTGGTCGAAGCCCCGCTCAAAGAAGAGGCGGGTCGCAACATCGGAGATGGTTTGGCGCGTTACCAAGCGCTTTCGCGTTCGCCGCTTGATAGCTGACTTAGACATGCCTTGCTTTCTATACGCAGTATATTTATGTATCGAGTACATTTTACACAGCTTCGATATTGAGGGCTCCTTGGTCAATCCGTCAACCTCCGTCTTCTCCCCTACCCATGTTGACCACCCGTCGGTACTGGTCAGCGGCGCAAGCTTCGCCGGTTTGGCAACCGCCTATTGGATGACAACGCTCGGCTATCGCGTGACGGTCATTGAACTTGCTAGCGGTTTGCGGCGAGGCGGTACCCCCGTCGATATCGAGGGCGAGACGATAGGGATCCTATCCCGCATGGGGATGATGGAAGCCGTACGCGCAAAAGCGCTTCCTCCGCGCGGCCTTGAATTCAAGGACGAGGAGGATGCCACCTTGGGCGGGCTGACGGCAGCCTCCGGGCCCGACGATCCATCGGGGCTACGATACGAGATCCATCGCAATGATCTGCTCGACATCCTGTTCGAGTCGATCGACGGCGTCGTCGAAATATTATTCGGACGATCCTTGAGCCAATTGGAGGATGGGCCTGCAGGCGTCGCGGTTACATTCAGCGATGGCTCGCGGGGCGACTATGCGCTGGTGCTTGGATGCGACGGCAATCGCTCCAATACCAGAGAGCTTGTGTTCGGAGACTCCGACTCATCGTCCTACTTCATGGGTGGCTACTTCTATCTGCGAGTAGTGCCGGAGACCGGCATGCTTCCGGCGAACAAGACGCAGATCTTCAGCGTGCCGGGCCTGACGGCCATGCTGAATGGTTACGAGGATCGCACCGACATCGCCCTAGCGTTTCGCTCCGATCGCCAGATCGACTACGACTATCGCGACAAGGAGCAGCAGCGCCGCCTCATCCACGATCACTTCGACGGACTCGGATGGAAGGTACCGGCCATGCTCGCTCACGTCGATACGGACGGCGACTTCTACTTCGACCGGGCGAACCAGATCAGGATGAAGCGCTGGTCCAAGGGGCGGGTGGCGCTAGTTGGTGACGCGGGATACTGCGTTTCCCCCGTCGCCGGCATGGGAGGATCAATGGCCCTGATCGGCGCGGCGCGGCTGGCCGACGCTCTTCGGCGCCATCCGGGCGATCATGCCACCGCGTTCCAGGAATACGAAGACAAGCTGCGACCCTTTGTGGAAGAGGTGCAGGAGAGAGCAGCCATCGATGGCATGTCATTGCTGTTTCCGGCGGATGAGCTCGAAGTTGCGGAGCGCGACCGCAAGCTCCGCGAGGGGATAATAAATCTGTGAGACTCAGCACCACCCTTAAAAGTTCCGTCCAGTGAGCAGCGCGCCCAGGCGTAAATGTCGCTGAACGCCGGAATGGGGAGGCGTATAGCTGCTGTTTAATGCGTCCTGGGCCTGTATTCGGAGTGGTCAGGCAAACATCAAATGTCGTCGGGCGACGCCCTTTGATATCCAGGCAATAGCGACCGCCATCATACGGCGGATGGTCACATTGAAGCGTCCGACGACGCATTTGATTGGGGGTAGCGCCGTCGGACCCTGCATTCACCGGATCGGGGGTGGCATCCAATCCGATGGCTGACAGGATGACATCTACAAAGGTTTAATGAAGCTGCCCGGACGGGTGGTTCCGGGATCGCAAGGATACGGATTTTTGCAGGATCCCCCGGGCAGGAAGGACCAGGCGGAAGACGGATCAAGACGAGGGTCTCGGCTGGGTTCTCTTAACAGCCGCCTTCGCAAAAAAAGCCGGACGTTAGGTCGGGTCGAGCCGGGTGGGAACGCATCAAACTGTCGCCCTATCAAGGCCCCAGTGGTCTGAAATGAATTGCCCTGCCTGGTGGGGCCAGACAGGGCAGCAACAGGAGCACTATTGAACGCGCGAGTGGGGGTGAACTGGAGTCCAGTAACTTGCGCAACTCAATCTATCATTGTGCGCAAGGTTTGTGAATACTACCATTCATATCTAGGCCGGACATGAGGAACCAGAGCCAGGTTCTTTCGCGCGGACTACTCGCAAACGGTTTCGCGGACGACCACCCGATGAGGATGGCGATAGCCGTAGCGCCTTTCTGTCCAGCACCGGCGATGATAGCTGTGCGCGGGTCGTTCCATTCCGTTTTGCATAAGGCTGCTGCGCGGCGACCCACCTTTAAATGTAATCGGTCAGGAGCTCTGCTGGCGGATACCGACCAAAGTCCCGACCAAGGGGAGACTTAGGCCTTGGAGTTCATGACGACCATCAGAATGGATGGACTCGTCGTCTGCAAAGGGTAAGATGAGGTATCGTTGCCAACCGAATAAGTAGGCGGTGGCGACTGAGGGTTTATACGTGCTCTCGCCTCCAAGACTGAGGAAGCGGTATTATGCCCTTTCGGAAATTCACATCTATTCCGAATGATCCCAATTTCCGCGAGGCATTATTGCGTTGGGCTCGCCAGTTTGTCGGATCCGAGGCAATCGCAAGACGTGTGGCTCAGCGGACGATCGATGTGCTATGCGACAATCCCAACCTCCTCGACGGACGTGACGTAAACGAAGCGATTTTCACGCTATTGCGTCGGCACGCGTTCGATGAGGCCGAATTGTCTTCCGGGAATAGCCTTCGAGATGATGGCGCCATTTCTGAAAAGCAGCCTGTATGCTGATGTGGACGGCCCATTGCTTGTTAGCAATTAGCCCTGCCTCGGGGGGTCTGAGGCAGGGCTGTGAGGCTAAGCAATTAACCTCGAATGCAAAGATCCGGTTGGGCAGATCCGTTCGCACGGTCATTCTCTAAGCGGCCTTCCTGAAATGAGCATGAAGTCTCCGCTTGCCAGTCGCAGGCAACGCGAAAGCCGAGATGAACGTGCTAGATTTTCACGTCTTTCCATATCGGCTTGCGAATAATCCTGATCTCCGTGAGCCGTCGCACGCTCATACCGACGAGCTCTCTCGATGGAGGGCTTACCAGGTCGGCGGTCAGATAGTCCTTCCTCTTGCATTGCTCGCATCGGAACTGCTTTGCGATTTGCCGAACCGAGATGTTTCCGCATAGCTGCAGGAGATCCACCGGCTCGTAGAAGCGCTTCACTTGGCAAAACGCACAGTCGATTTTGACGTAGTAGGCCCCTGTCGCGTAATCGCGCAGCGTTGACGCTGACAGCACCTCTACCCGGCTCGGAGCTTTTTCGGGCATTTATCATGCGCTGGGCTCAGCGCCGCCCTCTTCTTTGAATGATATGGCGTTGACGAAGATGCCGATGGTCTCATCGAGGCTTGCGCCGGCCTTCGTCCATGTTGCTGCGCTCGTCATGCCTCTGACGCTCACTATTGCGCAGGCCTCGCCGGCCTCGTCGTCAATGGCGACTTCCAGCGAACCAACATGAATGCCGTCCGGAGCGAGGTAGATGCCGACACAGTGGAAGTGGACTTCCATCCGATCCGCCACCGCCGATATCAGCTCTGGTTCCACCTGGTCTGCGGGCATTTCGCTCGGAGGGGGCCAATAATAGAATGGCTCGATGCGGGGGTAATCCAGCAGAGTGTCGAGGATTTGCTGCACGCGATCGAGATGACTGCGTAGGGCAGGGGATTTCATCATCCCGCGATCCTTGAAGCGTTCGTCGTAACAACGAATGTTCACATGACGCACAAATTCGCTGAGAGCCAACGCATCGCTGCCGCTGATCGTCATCATGTCAGCTTTCGGTTTTGGCCCGTCACTGCAATCATCGTCATCATTTTCCAGATAGATCACGTCACCCATGGCGGTTCTCCTCCAATCTGGCCATGTCATAGGCGCCAAGCCCTTTCAGCACGCTCCTGGCCTCGCTAATCCGACGCTGAAACGCATCCGACTTGGCGACTGCTCCGTCGCGCCGACGCTGATCAAAAACATCTTCGCCCAGGAATGCGACGAGATCCCTGAAAACCTCTGCATCGTGGGGCGTGATTGTGTAGCCGGTCGTTCGCATGACGCGCGTCTCCGTTCCGCCGACGTGGCGGTTCGTTTCCTCGAATTTTGTGTAAACCCAGGCCATCAGCCTTGTTTGTTCTATAAATGTTCTCATTTTGGAGAAGAGTCAAGTCCGCGGCGGGTGGCCAGAATAGCACCGTTGACGCGTAGCTGATGGTGCGCAGGAAATGGTGCCTTGGCATCGGGCAGAATTACATGAGCCGTGCAACAAGGAAAAGATCCGGGTCGAGGTTCAACGTAGGCGCTTCCTTTCGCGGCCGAATTCTCGTCTGCGGGGCAGTTGGCCGGAATCCGCTGCGTGATCCTTGATGTCTGATTGCTCGGTCAGAGCGGCATAAAGTTCTACGAAGAAGTCAAGGTGCTGGGATTTCGCAGCCCGTTTATCTTCATGCACCGACGGGCCACGCAGTCGATTGGCGACAGCAACGACCGAACAGCGCCGACTTGTTCAGGGTGGACTTAGTGACGTTTAAGTAGCTTAATTGTGGGGCCGCTGTCGGGGACGGGATGCCCGACGAGAGCGAAGGGGGAAGCGCCGATGTCATCTCGGAAGGCGATCATTTCGCTGCCCGACAAGCCGCGGGTAGCAAGGACTCCTTTTGGAGCGAGGATCGTAATCCACGCCACCGCCGCCGAGACCGGGGGAGCCTTTGGCATGTGGGAGACGTTCACCCCACCGGGACAGGGGCCAGCGCCTCATACCCATACCCGGGAGACCGAAATCTTCCGAGTGATAAAGGGACTATATCGCTTCGAATGCGGAGGCGAGATATTCGATGCGCCGCCGGGGACGGTGGTCGTCCTACCACCTCATGTCCAGCATGCGTGGAGAAACATCAGCGACGAACCTGGTCAGATGTTCGGGACCGTCATTCCCGGCGGCTGCGAGCAATTGTTCATCGACATCGAGGCGCTTCAGGCCGACACACCTGAGAAGATCGCCGTAATCGAAGCGCGACTGGGGATCATGAACGAGATGACGAGGGCACTCGGGCTGGGCGCTAGGGTGTAGCGGACACCCGGTTGTCGATCGCCGCAGTGACCGCACCCAGCAAGTCCTGGTGCCGTACTGGCTTCGTCAGGAATTCGACAGCACCAGCCTTCATCGCTCGTAGCTAACTTGGGATACGGGCGTGGGAACCGCTCATCCGTCCAGTCGCCACACCATGATAATGTCGTCGACTTCCCTGCCTCCATCAAGCACTCCGCCGGGAATTCGGCCGACCTCGACAAATCCATGGCGCCGATAGAACTGCACCGCGACCGCGTTCTTGGCGTTGACCGCGAGTTCCAGCTGCGTAATTCCAAGGCTTCTTGCATAATCCGACACGGTGGCTAGAAGATCGGCAGCGATCCCGGTTCCGCGTGCACTCTTTCGCACATAGACACTCACGAGTGTTGCGCGATGCGCCATTTTCCTCGGACGATAACGCGACAGGCCCATCATCCCAACAGGCTCCCCGTTGATGAATGCGACGAAAACCGGCTCGTTCAACCGGTTACGCCACTCCTCGTCCGAAAGATCTACCCAATCGTCATGGACGCTCGCAAATGAGGACGGATCGCAAGAGAGCGCCTCCAGACGAATGCGGCGGAAGATTTCGACATCGTCGATCGACAGGCGTCTGATCAACATCCCTCGTGTGTTTGGCGACATGTCCATCTCCAGTGGGGTAGGGCGGGTTATAACGGGTGAAGGGTCAGCACGTTTCCTTTTCCCCAAGAGAAGTTGCTACGACGACCGTGCCCACTGCCGCTCTGAAGTCGGAACGCGGATTTTCCCCTCTCTCATGCGCGCCGTCAGCCCCGCCCAAATCGGATCGCCGGTAAAACTCGCGAGATCACCGCATGTCTCGGCAAGCGTCTGCTTGCCGTAGAGCTCGAGCAGATCCATCACGGTCTCATTCTCCAAGTCCGCGAATGGGGAACCATTATGCGGCTTCAGCACGCGATGTCCCCATACGCCTGGACGGACGTCGGCGCGGAGGGCGTGCAACAAACTGGTTTCACCTGTTTTCTGAAGCGCTGTCGCAAGAACATGACGCATGAGGGGATAGTAGACGACCTGACGACATCCACCGAGAACGCGTGTTCCAGGCAGGATGGAGATCACCAGAAACGTCATAAACAAGCTGGGCACAATTGTGCGTTGCCGAAGCGCCGCGGCAATACTCATCGGCTCGAACCGTACGTCGGGGCGGGATCCTTTGACGTCCGAAAGAACGCCATTTTTCAACCGCAAGGGAAAGATCTTGCCTTCAGCCAATCCCCAGAAGAGGTCTGTGGTCCTGCGGATCCATCCTGCCCATGGCCCGGCGTCAAGTTCATCGATTGCCTGCAGGATGGCGGAGGCCCATGCGCCATCTCCACCGGTGCACTTCGAAAGCCATGAGTCCGCATCTTCGAGATGATCGGCCACGAGGTCCGCCATGTCGATATCGTCAAGCTGAAGCAGCCGGACCTGTCCGGGAAAAAAACGCTCCCATAGTGCCTGATTTCCGGCTTTGATCGCCTCGGCGGCCGATGCGAAGCCTTCGCCGGGCAGGATCGTTTTCAGCCTTTCCTCCGATGGATTGGCCCCTTGGCCCCTTTCGCTTGCCGACAACAGGAAGCGGTAGATGCCATTCGATCCGCATAAGCTGTAGGCATCCATTCTGCTCCGCGAAAGGCCGAAGACGTTGATCGTTTCGTTATCAAGAGTGAGCCAACCGGGACCCTTCTTCGCCTTCTCGATGAATTTGACAGTGGAGGCGCCGTACCAGATGTGCCATCGAAGCCGATGAGCGCTGAGACCAAGCAGGCTGAACAGATGTGTGTAAAAGGCATCAGGCTCTATCAACAGATGGCAATGCGGTCCGGTTTGAATGACCGGCGCCGCAGCCAGTTGATCCGCGGCCTCCCGGGCCTGCGTGCCATCCGCACCTGACCTCAGCGCCGCTCGTTCGACACAGGCTTGCAGCCGGCTCATCGCAGCGTCACGGATAGCGCAACCGGCGCGATGCCCCTCGACCTCGTAGACAGCTCTCGCGTAATCTTTGAGCTCGCGGCTCCAGAACTGATCAATGCCAGGCATGACGTGGGACAAGGTCTTCTTCATGTCCGCCAAGGTCAGATAGGCGTTGCCGCTAGCAGCCATATGCGTCCGGTCCCCTTGTCTTGAACCCTCATATCGCGATGTCAGAACCCGCCGGCGGGACGGGCAGCCCGCCACACCCACTGCTCACCGAGCGGCGGCGCTGTCTCGGGCGCGAAAACGAGAGGCAGTTGCTCGTAGCAAAATTCCTCTGGAATCGCCGGTTTCACCATCGAGCTGACGAAGTCTCGCAGGGAAGCGGCCGAATTGGACGAAACGATCGTGTAGAAATTACCGCTGTTCCAGGTGCCGACGGAATAGCTGAAGTACGGCCTCAAAGCGGAAATCGTGGTTTCCAGATCGACTTGATAATCCGCCATCGTGTCGAGAACTTCGCGCTTCTTTGCGACGATCTGCGTCTGCGAAAAGTAGCGTGACTTGAAGTCTTCGTCCTTTTGACGCTCCCGAGCGAAATAGGCCTTGATGTCCGGGTCTATGAGCTTTTGAACCTGTATCAGCAATCCGCCAACCCGAATCCGCGGAGCTATGACGGAGAGCTGTGCCTCCCGATCGCGGCCATACATTTGGAAGGTCGTATCCTCCAGCACGATGTCATATCCGTCTCGGAACGGTCGAAGATTTTCATCCGTCGCATATCGTTCGTCGTCGAGTTCGAAAAACGGACCATGATGGAAATGGGCATGCTCACTTCCCCGCTGCGCGAAGAAGCTGATGCGATTGCCTTCAGTCGGACTGCAGCACAGGGTTGTCAGCCTTCCGTCGCCCAGTCTTGCCAGCGCTCTTGCAAGAGTGCCAGCTCCCGCCCCGAGCGTATAGACGGCAGCGGCTTGCCGCCTCCGTCCCCATGCGCCCAGAGCAAAGGCGAGCATTGCGGCACCCATTCGGCACTCCTCTTCCAGGCGATAGGGAATACTTGCGAAATAATGATTGTCGAAATTCCCCCAAAGGCGGCGGTGCGTGTCCCAGAACACCATGGAGTCGAGATCGAATTCCAGGAGCGATAAGTCGGGTTCGGGAGTGCCAAGGTCAGGCATTCCGCCAAGACCGCGTGCGGTTCGCTCGAAAAACGGCGCGAACGCGTTCAGGCGGGGCGCCTTTTGCCAAGCATCAATCGTCTGCCTATCCACCATGATCCAATCCTTCCTGTAAGGCCGAAAGGAGCAGCCGCGTCGCGATAGGACCGCGGTTCCAGACAAGACTACGGCTTGCTGCAGCGCAGGCTCCTTGAATGCACAGATGTCATCGAAGAGGGATGGCGCTGCAATCGGTCGATTTTATCAGATTGACGGACAAGCGGAGGTTGTCGGATTGGCACCGAATGGCATTGGCTCACACATCAATGATCTCCAGGAAACTCGCCCTGGCGACCGCTTGGTAAAGCGTCCTGGCGCCGAGCTTGCGCCTGGCCAGGCGGAGATAAAGCCGTATTGTCCCTTCGGAAATCTGTAGTCTAGCGGCAATCTGCTTGGGGATCTCGCCGCGCGCGATAAGCTGCAGGCACTCCCGCTCGCGTCGAGACAACATATCGCGAGCGCCGCTTGCCCGAAGACCGGAGACAAGTACGGCCTTATCATGCAGATAATGGGAGAGAACCTGCAGTTCCCAGATGCTGGCATCACGAAGTCTCCGCCAGTCCGACCGGTTCGCAGCCGACGTTACCGAAAAAAGGGAACGCTCTCCGTTGGCCCCTCTCACAGGCATGGTGAGGCCATGTCTGCCGACGCCAAACCCTCTTGCATCCCTCAAGAAGGCTTTGCCCTTTAGGGATTGCGCGCGTAACGCATGCCAGTCCACCGGGAGAAAGCCGGTACGGCTGATCTCGATGACGGGATCAATTTCGAAATAGTTTCTTCGTAAATAGATATCCGTCCATGCGGGCGGATAGGTCGTGCAGAAGAAGGGATAGGGAAGGGGAGAAATACCGGCACGAACGACAAGCAAAGTTGCATGTGCAAAGCCATATCCGCGGCGGATTTCCGAGAGAACGAATTGCAAGTCATCAGCCTGCCGCGCATTTTCCAGTGTGTTCAGCACAGATGACAGTCGCATTTCCTCTGCATGCGGCCGCGCCATCAGCCTTTTACTCGGGCAGTGCAGCGTTTGACGAAACCCATTCCCAGCCCGCCACTATCCAATGATCATCTTCGAAATCTTGTCGGATCTGGTGGCCGAACGTGCTTGTGGTCTGAATGCACCCCATCCGAATCCGTCAGAATACGCGATCTCCAAAATTGTCGGCCGATGACACATGAGCAATATGAGGATTCATCAAGTCTGGCGGCAACATGGAAGGCCGGCGCCCCAGGGAGTTACGAGCATTGAACTTCATGTTGCTTGGGACCATGCAAGGAGCCTCGTAGCCAAGGAGCCGAGCCGCGAGCGGCCGCTTTCTGTGTTCTACCGTCGAAACCGAAGTTTGATTCCGACACCGCCGAACTTGCTCGAAACAAAAAAAATAGTACCCGTTAAGCGCGAATGACGCTATCATAAATTGTTCATAAACACCGGGAAATGCGAGTCACGGCGGGAGGCCGTGGTCGCTGAGATAGTCTGGCGTTGCGGAACCCGGCACTTTGCGAACAGACGAAAGGGAGGACTGACGCAACCGGACTGGAGACAACTTTATGGATAGTGATCTTCGCTCTCTCATCGACATGACTGAGACCGCCCACGATGAACGCATGGTCAAGAGCGCTCTGAAGACATTCACTCATTCATGTGGCTTCGAGCGTTTCGCGTTTCTGCGGACCGAGGGCCTACAAATCCGAACATTCAATTCGTATTCGGAGGAATGGCAGGGCGTTTATTTCGAAAGTCAGTATTCGTTAATCGACCCAGTTATCACCGAAGCCAAACGTCGCATGGACATGTTTAGCTGGAGGGCCGACGACTGGCCGGCGCGGGGATCCTCTGAACTCAGGCGCTTTCGAGACCAGGCAATTAAGCATGGCATTCGTAGCGGCGTGACGATACCCGTCGCAGGAAGCTTCGGCTCCACGATGATGCTGACCTTTGCGTCCTCTGCACAGTCCGCAGACATTTCGAAACTTCAGGATCGGCAAAAGGCGATTCATGCAGTTCTCGCGGTCCACTACGGCCTGAAAATCATCGCCGCCTCTACCATTTTTGCACCAAAGCGATTGCTTTCTCCCCGGGAAGCCATGTGTGTCATGTGGGCCGCGAAAGGCAAAACCGCTCCAGAAACCGCCACCCTGACGGGGATCAATGCGAGGACGGTGCAGCATTATCTTGATAGCGCGCGTCGCAAGCTCGAAGCTGCGACGGTTCCACAACTTGTCGCAATCGCAAAGGATCACGGATTGGTCTAATCTTCACTTCTCGTCGTCGAGCGGAACCTCAGGGACATAACCGAGAATGTCGATGATTTCCGAAAGCTCTTGCTGTTGTGCCTCGGATTTCTTCTGGCGCGCGAGATATTCGTCCTGCAGACTGGCGAGGACATCGTCGGAGACCGACGGGTCCGCCGACGCGCGGGTCCATTCTTCATAAACGGCCTCGTCCGCGACAAGAAGGCGGCGGTGTTCAAGGATTGCGGAAACAGCCAACGCTTCCAGCTTCGACTCTGGCATCGACCGGTAGCGAGATTCACGCGCGGCCTGTTCGTCTGCCTCGGATGAGCCGGCCTCAATCATCCCTGTCTTCTCCTGCTTTATTTTTGCGGTCGCCAATATCCGAGGCTTACTGGCATCACGCATGGTTGCGGTCGATTACCAACTTTCTGAAGGTCGAAAGGGAAATTGATTTTTTGCGGGTCATCGCCCAACATGCGCACCCTTTGGCGTCCCACATGGCCTTGATTTTGCGAACAAAATAGCTTTGTCGAGTATACTCCGTGGTGAAATACTCTGCAAGCGGTTGCTCTCTCGATCATGGAGATTCGAGAGGTGCTTGCACGAAACTTGAAAGCTGCGCGTCTGGCCAAAGGCTTGTCGCAAGAAGAACTCGCGCATCGAGCAGGTATTGACCGAACCTACATCAGCTCCCTGGAACGCAGCATATACAATGCCAGTATCGACGTGGTGG
This sequence comes from Martinezella tropici, assembly GCF_003287875.1. Lineage (GTDB taxonomy): Bacteria > Pseudomonadota > Alphaproteobacteria > Rhizobiales > Rhizobiaceae > Rhizobium > Rhizobium tropici_C. Next base: position 75,353 of record NZ_QMKK01000042.1, on the reverse strand, counting down.
ATCGCTTGGCAAAAGTCTTAGAAACAGAAGCGTCTGATCTGCTGAAACGGCGGCCGGAAAAGAAGTGAAGCCGCGATCCTGACTGACGAAAATTGTCGCAGGACTTTACGATAGATATCGCCTGAACTATATATTCTCCACAAGGAGAATGATTATGGCCACCGCTACTCGCGCTTACACGCCCACCGAAGCTGCAGCGCTCAGCGAGATTGCAGTAAAGTCGGTGCATAATGCAATCGACAAGCGGATCATCGCTGCCCATTTAGGACGTGGAGGGCGGGAACTTACCGACGAGGATCTATTGCGCCTCAAGCTCTGGTACGGCGTCGGATCGATCCTCACGGCCGAGCGCCGCAAACGATTGTTCGAGACAATTGACCGGAATCCCGACGCCGATACGGTGAGGGCGGATGACTATTTGATCGTCGACGTAGCGCGGGCGAGGGAGCAGCTGGCCGCGCGTGCAGACGCCCTTCGAGAGGCCGAGCAGAAGATCCAGACTGTGAAGGGCGTCGCGGGCGGCGAGCCGGTGTTCACCGGAACTCGAATTCCGGTGCGCATGATCGCTGCTATGAGACAGCAAGGTGCCAGTACGGCAGAGATCGTCGAGGGCTATCCTTCCGTCACAGCGCGGATGGTGGAACTCGCCGAAATTTGGGCGGCGGCTCACCCTGCTAGAGGGCGCCCAAAAAAGCTGTCGGAACAGGGATTGAAGGTGAAATCGGTGAAGCGTTTGCCGCTGGCCAAAGTTGATTCCTGAAAATCCTCGGGCGCCGCTTCTTGAAATTCCTTATCGATGAATGCCTGCACACCTCGCTCGTGGCTGTGGCGCAAGAACACGGCCACGACTGCTTTCATGTCAATTGGCTTGGTCTTAGCGGCGAGACTGATTGGGATCTGATGCCTCGCATTGTCGCCCATGATTTCACGTTCGTGACGAACAACGCGCGCGACTTTAGGAAACTCTACGCGAAAGAGGAGCTGCATGCCGGCTTGGTGATCATCGTACCGCAGGTCCTGCCAGGTTTGCAGCGCGATTTATTCATGGCGGTGCTGCAGGAACTCGCCGATTCCCAAGAGATCGTGAATGAAGTGGTGGAGATTGCCATCGAAGATGGTGAGGTTATCCTGACGCGCTATGCGCTGCCGGAATAACGTCAATTTCCGCCAATGCGGGAGAGATCGATCCGAATTCCCGCCCGATCAACCTCCTCATTCGTATCCGATTGCTTTTCCGGTGTCGCCACTGCCTCGTCATCGACCGAATTCACTTGGCTTTGCCGCGGCAGTTTTATGGCACCTCCCGGATCCGCTGCGTGGAATACGCTTACGCCTTCAAATTCGCCCGTTTTCCAGGCATAAACGGCATCTTCGAAAATCTGCGGGAAAACCTCTTCGCTCTTGGGGTTGCCGTACCACCTGGCTACGATCCTTAGAACCTTGGCGAACAGTGCGGTTCCTTTATGAAGGTTTTCGCAAGGCTCCACGAGGTCCGGCAACAAGTCGGCAGCGTCCTTGGAGCCGACGCCAGCGGGGAGCTGCGTCAGGCCGACGCGAACGACGGCCTGTCCGACATATTGCCTCGCGATCGCCATTGCCTCGTCGACCGACTTCGCCTTCGGCACGAGGACCAACCGGCCGCCGGATTTGACCGTGACGGCGAAGGGATCCTCCGAGCCTGCGGCTTCCACGAACTGCTCGACGACCGGGGGCCTGAGTGAAGGATCGGCGCATTCCTTGATAAACGTAGGATCCAACATGACGTCTCCTCGGGCTTCAGGTGTTGAACGAAAAAACGAGCGGTTTTGCGAAGAGCTTTGCCCAGGCGATGGCGCTAGCGTGCTGGATCGCAACGATAGACGTCCCTCTGGTCCACCATCCGTTGCCGACGGCGATGATCAGGTCGGGGTCGTCGAGCATCGATTGCAGCACCGGCCAGACGATCAGTTGCTCGTAGCAGATCAGCGGCGCGCCTCGCGCACTCCCAAGATCGACAATGGGATTTGCGAAGAAGTGCGCTCTCGCTCCGCCGCTCTGGCCGAACCACGTCCGCCAGGGCTGCCACATCGAGCCCGGCACCGGCATGCGTTCGCGATAGAGGACCCTGGCGTCGGTTGCGGAGATGGCAACGAGCACGTTGTCGTAGCCAGCCGCATCCACTGTGGTAGCCCCAGTGACCGCCGTAACGTCCGTTTCTTCAAGAGCCTTGACCCACAGCCGTTCGACCGACGGCGTCCAGAAGCCCAAGGCGCTCTCGGGCAGCACGATCATTGGGCTGCCGCCAACTCCATGAACCTTCACCGTTGCAATCAGATCACGGTGGCGTTGAATGCTGGTGTCACGGCCGAGCGATGACCCCATTTCGAGATCGACGCCCTGCCAACCATCGGGTAGATGCGGCCCGGTCCAGGTAGCGGCGGACCAAAGCCAAAAGCCTGCGAAGGCGATCATGACAGCCGGCCACATGCGGGTTACGAGGCCCATGAGGCCGGCTGTCGTTGCCGCCAGTCCCCACCATCCCCATCCCGGAAACAGAATGCCGGCCGCCGTCACCGGATGTGCCCAGCCGATGATACCGAGGGGTGGAAATGCCATGAGGACCATCGCAGCAAGATAGTGATATGGGCGAACACGGGAGCGCTTTGTCCAGAGGGCCGTATGCACGCCAACAAAACTCACAGACGCACACAACCATAGCAACAGACCGGGCCAAAGGTCCGACGAATAGAAAGTTGCGACGCCCTGCGGCAGACCACGTGACGCCGCAAGAAAGTATCCGGCAGAAACAAGCGCCGCCACCCATCTCGTTTGCGCCCGCGCCCAAAGAATCGGGAACGCCAGTGCGGTCGGAAGCAGCAAGATATGACCACTCCATCCAACTATTCCGGCGACAATCGAAACTGCGATAAGCGGTACCGGCTGGAAGCGATCATGGCGCATAGGTCAAAACCGGTTGCGCGAGCCCCAGGATGCCGGAAGCGGGGAGAGGGCCGAAATAGCGGGAGTCAAAGGACCCAGCGAAAGCCGAATGAAGGAAGATGCAGCCCGCTGGCACGATCCCTCCGCCGAAAGGCGTCAGCGACCGTCCCTCACCATCTCGCTGTGCAATGGTGGAGGAGGCAACCGGGCGGCCATCCACGGTCACACTGGCGCCGACGTCGACCCGTTGTCCCGCAACGGCCATGACCATCTTGATCAAAGGTGCAACCCCACTTGGGCACAAGCCGGAGCGCAGATAGCCGCGACTGCGCGCCTCCTGCATGGGTGGCGTCCGAGGCGGGCAAACGAAGACCAGATCGCCAACGGCCGCCGGGCGATCGAGTTCGACGATGCGCCAGAGACCGAGTGGCTCGCTGGGCGTAAGATTGAGCCGAAAGCCACCGAGCCAGGCGGCCGTGATCGCGCCGAGAAGTGCCGAAGTGATTACCGCCAAGATAAGAGGCAGAGCTTTTCCTGGTCGCCTCAACGACGATGCTTCAACAAGAAAAATGTTCATTTCAGCGACAGCCCCTCGGTCCTGCTCAGGCGAAGCGTCTCGGCCTGTTTCAGGGCTTCGACCGTTCGCTCATTGGCGTTCAGCTGCTGCACTGTACGCATCAGGCTCCATGCCGATTGGACCTCCGCCTTCTGAGCTGGGTTCATGCCCGCCGTGACCGACCTAAAGGTTTCCCCGTTCGCCTCTTTGGCGGCCAGGGGCAGGAGGGTCCGTTCACCGAAACGCTCGGCAACCGCCTTGGCAAATCCCTCCAGCTCCGCCTTCACCATTTTATCGGCAAGCGCGAACTCGAGCGCCGACGGAAGATCGTTTCGATCAATGGCGTCGCGCACCCGCTCGAGCGTCTGGCGTGCACCTGGCGACAGCGCCGGAATGTCGATTGCGACCCTGCGACGAGCCGCTATTTCATCAGCCTGAAACCGCTGTTCCGCCTGTCTGCGCTGACGCAGGTAATCGCTGAGACTCTGCACCAGGGTTGGCACATTGCCTTCCGCCCACTCGCGTTCCTGCTTGTCGGCGCGGCTTGTGAGCAGGCCGGTCTTCCCCTTGAGGGTACCAAAACTTTCCGGCTCGTCGGCGATCTTCGCCAGTGTCGATCTGGCGGTCGCTCCATCCTTCAGCATGGCGTCGACGTTGACGGCCTTGAAGGCGGCTTCCGGCTGCGCATAGACGAGATGGAAGCGGGTCGAGACGTCTTCCCATTGCTTCTTGAGACCGGGATCGGCTTCGACCTTTTCGGCAACCGCTTGCTCGACCGTTTTCGTAGATATCGTGATGCCGGCAACCATTGGGCTGACCTCATTGGTGCTTGGGGATTGGGTCGGTTTGGGGCTGGCACTGAGGCCGAGTTGGACGCCGACGGCGAGGAGCCGGTGGGCAAGACCGGCGAGTTTCTGTTTCTGGCGGATCGTCCATTCAACCCGGTCGCGGACAACCGTTCGGGCGACATTGACGATATGGAGGCCGCGGGCTTCGGCAAAACGCAGTGCCTGGCGATAGAGACTGCCCTTCTCGTAGTCGAGCGTGGTTTCCTTGGCTTGTCTGCGTGACAGGATCTCGACCAGGCCGCCGGCCAAAGCAAAGGATCGGGTACCGTAATAGACGCGGAGATCCTCGCGATGACGGGTCATGGCCACATAGGTCAAATGCCGATCAAGCGAGAGTGACGCGAGCACCTTCACTCGGTCGACGGTAGCGCCCTGGCTCTTATGGATCGTGGTGGCATAACCATGGTCGAGATTGTTGTAGAACCGCTGTTCGACGATAATCTGTCGCCGGTGCTCGCCCTCGCCTATCTCGGCGACAATACGGTTTTGAGCGGTTTCGACGACCTTGCCGAGCATGCCGTTCTTGACGCCGAGCGATCCTTCGTTCTTCAGAAAGACGATCTGGTCGCCGATGGCGAAGTTGCGGTGCCCGTCCTCCGTGCGGAATGCAAAACCTTCACCAAGGATGCCACGCGTGACGAGCTCGGCCCGCGCCATGTCGTTGAGCATTCGCACATCGCGCCGGAGGTGGGCAAGGATCAATGTCGTCTTCGTCGGGTCGAAGTCCCGACTCCAATCAGCGATAAGCCTATCGGCTGCCTCGTCCTTCAGCCTCAAACCGATCATTCGGCCATGAACGGTATAGGCACCGATAGCCTTGCGGATGTTGCCGCGGGCGAGGTCGAGCGACGCATCGCGCATCCATTGCTCGCGCTGGCGATAGATGGTCTCGAGTTCGGAGTAACCTATGCGGTCGGCAATCGCCCGGAACGCGGCGCCGGCTTCGATCGGCTGGAGCTGTTCGGGATCACCAACCAGGACAAGCTTGGCGCCGGCCTTGGTCACCGTCTCGACCAGCTGCGCCATCTGCCGCGACGACACCATGCCGGCCTCGTCGAGAACGAAGACCGTCTTTGCGTCAAGCTGGTTTCGGCCGCGGCTCCAGCGAAGCTCCCAGGATGAAAGCGTACGCGAGGCGATCCCTGCTTCCTTCTCCAGCCCTTCGGCAGCCTTGCCGGCAAGTGCGCCACCCACGACACGATAGCCCGCGGCTTCCCACGCTTCACGCGCTGCCGTCATCATCGTGGTCTTGCCGGCGCCGGCACGGCCTATGATCGCTGCGATCCGTTCGGGTCCAGCGACATGTTCGATCGCTGTCCTCTGCTCCTCCGATAAGCGCGAATGGCGCGCGAACGTCCTCTCGAGCACTGCTTCCCGAACGCCATGTGAAGATCGCCCTGAGAGCCAGATTGCACCGTTGGCCATCTCTGCTTCAAGCCGGATCAGCTCGCGCGTCGTGTACCTGGCCGGCACTCGGGTTCCGGTCGCGAACGAGATCCTCTCGCGCTCGAGACGGAGCGCTTCAGGGCTCTGCACGACGCGAACCATCAGGTTTTGGAAAAGGACGGCATCGTCAATATAGCGATGCAGGATCTTCGCAACGTCTTGGACATCGAAGACGCTCTTCTCGCGGGTGATCAGGTCGAGGACGATGTCCGGCCGGCGCTGTATGCGTCGTGCGTTCTCGCTTCGCCGCTTCTCCTGCAGCTCGATCCGTTCGAGCTTTGGCGGCCCTGCCGACGACTTGATCTTCGCCTGCTCGGCCTTCCGGTCGATAGCCGTCGCGCCGACACCGACATGGATGGTCGGCTCCACGTCGACACCCTGTTTTTCGAAGGACCGGCCATCGACGCGAATATCGAGCCCGGTCATCGCCAGATGCCGGTTTTGGCAGGCGAACCAGCCATCGCGAAGAATGTTGAAGTCGTCGGGGCTGCCAGCCCAGAGTTCGTAGACGATCTTGCCGGCGTCGTTGCGGATCGGGTTTCCGTCCAGGCCGCGAACCGCAACCTTCTTGGCACCGAACCCGTCCTCAGTGAGCGGCCTCAACGTCGTCATCAGATGCACATGCGGGTTGCCCGGTGCATCGTGATAGACCCAGTCGGCGACCATTCCGTTAGCGGTGATGTGCCGCTCGACGAAATCCCGAACAAGCGCGATATTCTGCTCGGCCGTCAGTTCGACGGGCAACGCGATCGTCACATCCTTGGCGAGTTGGGCATCGGATCGCTTCTCGAAAACCTCGACCTTGTTCCAGAAGGCTTCCGACGCACCTGAGACCGGACGATCGGCGATCATCGACCGCAACCATTCGGGTGCGTCTGAGGGGATGACGAACTCCTCATGCAGGAGGCCTTGCTTGCGGGTGTAGTCGATCGTCCGCGCTTCCCGCTCGTAGTCCATCTTGGCGCAGTGGCGATAGGCCGCCGACAGCACAGCGCTGCGGCCGGAGCCACGGGCGACGACGCTGACGGAGAAATGAGGTACGGCCACGGCGGCATAAGCTCCCGAATGCGAATGAAATCGACGCGTTTGTCGGGAGCGGCGGCCCTACCGGGGGTTTCTCAGCAACACGTCGCATCAGCGACGTATAATTGCGCCCTTGGAACCCGCTCCTTCGGAACGGCCGGGATCATTCACCAAAGCATCACCTCTGGCGATTGTAGGATTCACCGTAGTGCGTCTCGCTCTCTCATCCGAAAGACTGGCTTTCAAAGACACGCTTTCTCAGCCAGGAGACGATCGGAAATGAAGAGACCTTCCTCGAAAATCCGCGACGAAATCGCCAAGCTGCAGGAGCAGCTCAAGGCTGCGGAAACCCGCGAGGCCGAGCGGATCGGCCGCATTGCGCTGAAGGCTGGTCTCGGAGAAATCGACATCGATGAGGCGGAACTTCAGGCAGTTTTCGAGAATATCGCGAAACGCTTTCGAGGAGCCCAGGATGACGCGAGCAGGGCCACGAGCGGCGGGAAAAAAGGCGATGGAGGAGGCATCGCGGGTGTGTCGACCACAATGGTCCCGCCTGGCGCGGCTCAGAGCGGCAATGGCGAGGCTTGAGCGTATGGCCAGAACGACGACATCCGATGCCCGCAAGAAGGACACGCGCGAGAAAATCGAACTCGGCGGCCTGATCGTCAAGGCGGGCTTGCGATACGAGAAACGCGCGCTCCTGCTCGGAGCGCTGGTCGAACTCCGCGCGCGGCTGAAGTCGGACGAAGGCGAGCGGGCGCGGTTGATCGCAATCGGCGTGGAGGCGTTCAGCGATGACAATGAGTAAGCTTGCTCTCGCCGCCGCGCCGATCGTGCTGATGATGCTTGCCGTCATCGGCATGACCGGGATTGAGCAATGGCTTTCGGCCTTCGGTAAGACGGAGGCCTCCAGGTTGACATTCGGCCGGGCCGGAATCGCCATCCCCTATGTCACCTCAGCGGCCGTCGGCGTGATCTTCCTGCTCGCGAGCGCTGGCGCGACCGGCATCAAGTCCGCAGGTTGGGGCGTCGCTGCGGGAAGCACGGCGACGATCCTTATCGCTACGATACGCGAGACAACACGCCTACTGCCGCTTGCCGGTCAGGTACGGGTGGGCAGGTCCGTCGCATCATATCTCGATCCTGCCACGATGATCGGCGCTGCGGTCGCACTGATGGTGGGAGGCTTTGCGCTGCGCGTCGCGCTGATTGGCAATGCGGCTTTCACACACGCCGAGCCGAAACGCATCCGAGGACAACGGGCACTCCATGGGGAGGCCGACTGGATGAAGATGCAGGACGCGGCAAAGCTCTTTGCCGACTCAGGCGGCATCGTCATCGGCGAACGCTATCGGGTCGACAAGGATAGCACGGCGGCGCGCCCGTTCCGCGCCGATGATTCCAACACCTGGGGCGCCGGCGGCAGGTCACCGCTGCTGTGTTTCGACGCCTCGTTCGGCTCTTCGCACGGTATCGTGTTTGCCGGTTCGGGCGGCTTTAAGACGACGTCGGTGACGATCCCAACGGCCCTTAAATGGGCCGGCAGCCTTGTTGTGCTCGACCCTTCGAGCGAGATCGCGCCAATGGTACATAGGCATCGCAAATCCGCCGCACGTTTCATCCGCATTCTCGATCCGAAGGAACCTGAAACCGGTTTCAATGCGCTCGACTGGATTGGCCGGTTTGGCGCAACCAAAGAGGAGGATATCGCCTCGGTCGCATCATGGATCATGACCGACAGCGGCGGCCCACGTGGTATCCGCGATGACTTTTTTCGCGCGTCGGCGCTTCAGCTGTTGACCGCGCTGATCGCCGACGTCTGTCTGTCTGGTCACACCGATGAGGAGCACCAGACCTTGCGCCAGGTTCGTTCCAATCTGGCGGAGCCGGAGCCGAAACTGCGCGAGCGGCTGCAATCCATATACAACAATTCGAATTCGGATTTCGTGAAAGAAAATGTCGCCGCGTTCGTCAACATGACGCCGGAAACCTTCTCCGGCGTTTACGCCAATGCGGTCAAGGAAACGCACTGGCTATCCTACACCAACTATGCCGCGCTCGTGTCGGGCTCGACCTTCTCGACCGACTCGCTTGCGAACGGCAAGACCGATGTGTTCATCAACATCGACCTAAAGACATTGGAGACGCATTCCGGCCTTGCGCGAGTCATCATCGGTTCGTTCCTCAACGCGATCTACAATCGCGACGGAGAGGTTCAAGGCAGGGGGCTCTTCCTCCTCGATGAGGCGGCGCGGCTGGGTTACATGCGCATTCTGGAGACCGCGCGCGATGCCGGCCGAAAGTACGGCATCACGCTTGTCATGATCTACCAGTCGATCGGTCAGATGCGGGAAACCTATGGCGGCCGCGATGCCGCAAGCAAGTGGTTCGAAAGTGCGAGCTGGATCTCATTCGCCGCGATCAACGACCCGGACACCGCTGACCACATCTCGAAGCGCTGCGGCGTGACCACGGTCGAGATCGATCAGGTCAGCCGCAGTTTCCAGTCGAAGGGATCGTCGCGAACACGGTCGAAACAGCTTGCCGCCAGACCACTGATCCAGCCGCATGAGGTTCTCCGCATGCGCGCCGATGAGCAGATCGTGTTCACCGCGGGCAACGCACCGCTTCGATGCGGCCGCGCGATCTGGTTCCGACGTGACGACATGAAAGCCTGCGTGGGCACGAACAGGTTTCATAAGGTCGAAAAGCCGTCGGAAGCCTCTGTGATCGAGGCGGTGCGCGCAGCGAGCAAGGCTGATCCGGGACAATGAAGAGTATCGGAGAAATCAGCGTGAGCGCCGCCCCGCAGGGCGGGATTTCGGGAATTCTCGTCGTGCAAGGAGCGGGAACAGGGCAGCCGCAGGAGCCTCGATATCGTGACCCGAAGGGGAGGCGGGACCGACTGCGCCCCGCGCCTCGCACACCGTTTGGCCGGCCGTTCCGCTAACTCGTCTCGCATCGCGGAAAAAGGATGATCCCTTTTCCACCGCAAATGAGAAACGACGGCAACAGCGTTGAAGCAAGCTGCTGCCGCTGCTGCCGGCCCGAGATCACTCACGAATGAAATGGCCGACCTCGATGCGGAAGTCGCTACCTTGCGGCGTCAGCTTGCAAAGAAGCTCATCGAGCAGAACGCGCAATTGCGCAAGATCCCCGCTAGCTTCGACGCGCGTTAATCGCGCGCTGCTATTCGGATAGGGGAAAAGGCTCCGCCGATGGCGGAGCCCCGTTACGTCGATCAATCCCGGTTTGGGCGGGACCAGATGAGCTGGAGACCGTCTTCGCCTTCCACCTCGGCAAGCGTTGCGTAGATCGGAGCCGGGAAGCTCGGATCGTCCAGCTTGACCGAGAGGTAATCGCGGCCTTGCTCGGAGGTCTTCTGCCAGGCGGCGCCGAGTTCAACGCTGCCGACGTAGACGCGGAACTGCGGGCCCTTGTCGGAAGGGTTCTCGATCCGGGCGATGCGGGCCTTGATGTTGAGGGCGAGAGTGCGAATGGAGCCGGTGAAGCCGTTTTCGGCGGAGGTGAAGGTACCGATGGTTGCCATTGTCGTATTCCTTTCTTGTGTATCGGGCCGCGCCCATCGCGGCCTCGATGGCTGTCGCAAAGACCGGTGGCGATCGGACCGCACCCGATAGGGCCGCAATGAAATGGAGGGCGGCAAGTCGCCGATTTGTTAGTGGGCGAGGAGGAAGGTGCAGCCTTCCGGGGTAAGAAATCGGCGAGTTGTCGTTGCGGGAAGACGATCGAGGCGCAGCCGGTCTCCGGTCAGACATGCCTCATCGAGCCCGCAGATGGGTTGCCGGAAACTCTCACGGAAGGGATATTGCAATGGCGTTCCGCCGCATTTGCCTTGGGTGGGGATGCTAGCCTGCGCCATGCCGCACTTGCACCGTCGTCGTTAGACGCTTCAATTGGGGAACGGGCCCTTCGCAAACATCGGCCGGCTTGCCACCACGCCTCGTGCGATGTCGTTGCCCTCGCGAATCGCTACCTGGAGGATCAATGCGTCAGCAGACCAAGCCGTCCATCGTTGAACGCAAACCGTCCCGTAAACCTAAACTCGACGCTTCAAAAACGTCGATCTGGGAAGGCTTGGTGCTAACATCGCACAAGGTATCAAGGAGCAGCGGATATGGACCACGCGGCCGCCACCGGTGGTGACGACCACGCTTGAACGGGAGGCCGCGGCCTTCACATCCGCTTCCGGCTGCTGGGAATGCAGAAAGCTCACAGCGCGTTTCGCATGCGCTGCCGCCTGAAAGATCGCCCACTTGTCGTTGGCCAACTCCGAGAGCCACTACTGCAGATAAGAAGCATGATCCGGCCGCGGCTCGAGCTCCGGCGCGACACCGAGGTCGGCGCAGAGGAAGCAACTGCCAAGTTCGGCGATGAGTTCTTCCCGCGCCCGCTCCGTCCGGTCCTTGGCATAGCGCGACAGGTCACGTCCCACGCGATGTTCTGTCGGCGTCTAGTGGGTCGCCTCATGGCTGAGGACGGCCGTGTATCCGGCAGCGTCGCGAAACGCCTCAAAGGGCGGCATCTGGATGTAGTCCATGACCGGGGATAGTGGGCCTGATTGCCGCCGTGCCGAATGACTGCGCCGATATCGGGGAAGAAGCAATCGGCGCTCGCGATCCGCTCGAGCCTGCCCTCGCGCAGAGAGGCTGGGTCGGACGCCACTCGGCGCGACAGGCCTTGAAACGCCCGACCGCCGGTTCAGATCGCAGCGAACAAGGAGGGCAGTCCGGCACGGGTCCGATGCCAATCCCGAACAACGAGAAGGACCGTGGCCGAGCCCTCAATGCCGATGACATCGAAGTCAGGCAACTTCAGCACCAGCGCCCTCGTTTCGGGTCCGCCTATGTCGCGGCTTGAGAACGGATCGCGCTCAGCGACTGGTTATATGGCCGCAGCAGCGGTGATCGCAGCGACGAAACCGCTGCGTTGGATAGATTTATCCCCTTGCGGCACACCTATAAAAACGGCCTTCCGCTGGTGACGGAGGCCTCGACCGAATCTAGGATGGGATGTAACCCAGGTTCGCTACTCTGACCAGCGAGGACGGCAGGATGCAGCCCTCATGTTGCCATCGTTTGTTATGAACAACGGATCGCCGGCATACGGCATGACTCGGATTGACATGAGGAATTTCTCGATGCTGAAGACCACCATTGCCACAGCAATTGGCATGTTCGCTCTCGCTCCACTTGCCAATGCCTCGAGCGACGCCGCTTGGAATGCCCTCTTCGCTAAGGCGAACGGCACCTGCATCGGTCAATCTCGCATGGTCTCTCCCGAGGCGACCGCACCAGTCGTTTTCGATGATGTCATCGGAAAGATTGCCATTCTGCTCCGCGAAAAGAACCCGGAGTCCAAGAAGATGGTCAATATGATCTGCCTATACGACAAGAAATCAGGCAAGGCTTCGATCGCTGAATATCAGTGGTTGGCGCAGTAAACGCGGCTACTCACTCCCGGAACGAGTTTGTTTCCAACATTTCTAGGGTGTCGCCCGGCGGGATCGTCTCAACCTCACGACCGTCCGCGTTCGTCTGCCGCTGGACGGCACTTGTTATTGGTAGCTCTGACGTAGCCAGAAGACTCGCCGGGAACGGTAGGGGCGTTTAACCGCCACGTGGTAGGGCAGGGCTTGGACGAGGTCATCCATCACGGGTCGGGACTGCCGATCATCGTTGCGCAAAGATCGCAAAGTGGCGACCCGCTCGACAGGCAATGTCATGTTGGTTTTTCCGAAATGCTTGCGGAACTGGGTTAGATCGCATTCCAATGGCCAAACTGCTTGTGATCCACAACGACGTCCGGGCGGCGCAGGATGTTCAGTTCCAGACTAAGCCGTTGACCATGTCGCTGGGAGCGGCCTTGACGCCTCCATTCTGCCCTACTCGCCGCGTGGCAGGCGTGGCGAGGAACAGTTTGAAGGCGGCGGCAACTTTGGCCAGAAAACGCTACCTGCAAGAGTCTGCTCACATCAGAGGCCAAATCGTACTCGAACCGACTTTCCGCGAGTATACAGCGACCGCGAATCGCACCGCCGCATTGTAGGATTCTACAACTGCCGCACGATTCCAATCTGTGCTGATTTCTCCGCAGAAGAAACAACGACGGAGAAGTTCATGCGAGTTGTCGCGTTCTCAACGCCCCGGACGATCCAAGAGGCACATCTCCTCCACAGCCATCACAAACTTCGTGCCCATGTGTTCTCCGGTCGCTTAGGCTGGGACGTCAAGGTAACTGCGGGATGCGAGTCAGATGTATTCGACGCTCTTGGGCCGACTTACGTCCTCGCGATTTCTGACGGTGGCCAAGTTGCGGGATGTGCAAGGCTGCTCCCGGCGCTTGGTCCGACCATGGTGACGGAGGTCTTTCCCTCGCTTCTCCCGAACGGCCAGCTGAATGCGCATAACGCAATGATCGAAAGCTCCCGCTTTTGCGTCAACACTGCGCTTAAGGAGGGCAGGGGAGAGGGCTCAGTGCATGAAGCGACCCTGACCATGTTTGCAGGCATTATCGAATGGTGCATGGCGAACAACTTCGCGGAAATCGTTACGGTGACCGATGTCCGCTTCGAGCGAATACTCGCTCGTGTCGGTTGGCCGCTCCAACGCTTGGACGAACCCAGGAAGATCGGTGATACCATGGCAGTAGCCGGTATCTTGCCTGCCAATGACAGGACGTTTCAGAAGCTCCGCCCCTTCAGCTACCGCTCGGAATTCACCCCTAGCAGCCAGGCAGCGTAAGGAGAAATCGGTGAACCAGCTTCGTTCTCACCCCCGGCTTGTCCGCAAACTTCAAGAAGCGCTCGGCGATCAGCTCTGTGTAGCGCTGGATGACGCAACCGTCGTCGAGATCATGCTCAATCCAGATGGAAAGCTTTTCATCGAGCGGCTGGGGCACGGTATCGCTCCGGCCGGCGAGATGTCGTCGGCAGCAGCTGAAATGGTGATCGGCACCGTGGCCCACGCACTTCAATCGGAAGTCGACACGCAACAGCCGATCATCTCAGGCGAGCTCCCGATCGGCGGTCATCGGTTCGAAGGTTTGCTGCCGCCGGTGGTGACCAAGCCTGCCTTCACGATTCGCCGGCGCGCCTCGCGTCTGATCCCGCTCGACGATTATGTGCGCTCCGGCGTGATGACACCGGATCAGGCCTCTACGATCCGAAGCGCTATCTCCTCCAGGCTGAACATCGTCATTTCCGGTGGCACGGGCTCGGGCAAAACAACCCTCGCGAATGCGGTGATCGAAGAAATCGTCAAGAGCGCACCGGAGGATCGGCTCGTCGTTCTGGAAGATACCGCCGAGATCCAATGCACGGCCGAGAATGTCGTTCTTCTTCATACCAGTGACGCAGTCGACATGGCGAGGCTCTTGAAGAGCACCATGCGCCTGCGTCCCGATCGGATTGTTGTTGGAGAAGTCCGTGACGGTGCCGCTCTCACATTGCTTAAAGCATGGAACACTGGCCACCCGGGCGGCGTGGCAACCATTCACTCAAACACGGCCATATCCGCGTTGCGGCGGCTTGAGCAACTCACCGCCGAGATGAGCCAGCAGCCGATGCAGGAAGTGATCGGCGAAGCAGTCGATCTCGTCATCTCCATCGAACGGACACCGCGAGGACGGCGCGTTCGCGACGTCATCCAGGTCGAGCGCTTCACCAACGGCCAATACGAAATCGAATCCGACCCGCTCACCGAAAAAGAGGAAGCACCCCATGTCGCCTAAGAACGTGAGTTTCACCATTGCGCTGCTTGCCATGCCTTTCGTTCTTGCCACCGTTGCGCCCGCGTTCGCTAGTTCCGGCGGCAGCCTGCCGTGGGAGGGGCCATTGCAGCAAATCCAGGAATCGATCACCGGTCCGGTCGCTGGCGCCATTGCACTGGCCGCCGTGGCCATCGCCGGCGGAATGCTGATCTTCGGCGGCGAGCTCAACGATTTCGCGCGACGACTGGTTTATGTCGTTCTCGTCGCCGGCATCCTGCTCGGCGCCACCAATATCGTTGGCCTGTTCGGCGCCACCGGCGCTTCGATTGGACTGCCTGATGGGCAGTTCACATCGACCCGACAGCCCTCAGAGGGGGAGAGGATTCATGGCTGACTCCCTGTCCAGCCTGCAGCGCAACCGCATCCACCGTGCGCTTTCGCGTCCGAACCTCCTACTGGGGGCCGACCGCGAACTGGTGCTGCTCACCGGTCTGGCCGCAGTCATCCTGATCTTCGTGGTGCTGACCGTTTATTCGGCGCTTTTCGGCGTTGCAGTTTGGATTGTCGTCGTCGGACTTCTCAGGACGATGGCGAAGTCCGACCCGTTCATGCGGCAGGTCTACATCAGGCATATTTCCTACAGGCCCTATTACAAGGCGACCACATCACCTTGGCGCCGGTATTGAGGAGACGGCCATGGCAGCACTCAAACGCTTCCGCGCGACCGGTCCATCCTTCGCCGACCTCGTTCCCTATGCTGGCCTCGTCGACAATGGCGTGCTCCTGCTGAAGGACGGGAGCCTGATGGCCGGCTGGTACTTCGCCGGGCCGGATTCGGAAAGCGCAACCGACCTCGAACGCAACGACCTGTCGCGGCAGATCAATGCAGTGCTGTCGCAGCTTGGAAGTGGCTGGATGATTCAGGTCGAGGCCATCCGCATTCCGACGGTCGACTATCCATCGGAAGATCGTTGCCATTTCCCCGATCCGGTCACGCGTGCGATCGATGCAGAACGCCGGGCGCATTTCGAGCGCGAGCAGGGGCATTTCGAGAGCAAGCACGCCCTCATCCTGACCTACCGGCCGCTTGAGTCCAGGAAGACCGCCCTCAGCAAATATATCTATTCGGATGAAGAGAGCCGGAAGAAATCCTACGCGGACACGGTGCTGTTCGTTTTCAAGAACGCCGTCCGTGAAGTCGAGCAGTATTTCGCGAACACGTTATCGATCAGACGGATGGAAACCCGTGAGACGATCGAGGGGGGAGGGGAGCGGGTTGCCCGCTATGACGACCTGCTTCAGTTCGTCCGCTTCTGCATTACCGGCGAGAACCATCCAATCCGGCTTCCGAATATTCCCATGTATGTCGACTGGATCGCGACGGCCGAACTTGAGCACGGCCTGACACCGAAGGTCGAAAACCGCTGCCTTGGCGTCGTGGCGATCGACGGTCTGCCGGCGGAGAGCTGGCCAGGCATTCTGAATAGCCTCGACCTCATGCCGCTGACCTATAGATGGTCCTCCCGCTTCATTTTTCTCGATGCGGAGGAGGCGCGGCAAAAGCTCGAGCGTACACGCAAGAAATGGCAGCAGAAGGTCCGGCCGTTCTTCGACCAGGTATTCCAGACGCAAAGCCGGTCGATGGACCAGGATGCCATGACGATGGTGGCCGAGACGGAGGATGCCATCGCTCAGGCCTCATCGCAACTGGTTGCCTACGGCTATTACACGCCGGTCATCGTGCTGTTCGACAGCGATCGCGAGGCGCTGCAGGAAAAGGCTGAAGCAATCCGCCGGCTGATTCAGGCTGAAGGCTTTGGCGCTCGGATCGAAACGCTCAACGCGACCGACGCCTTTCTCGGCAGTCTGCCAGGCAATTGGTACTGCAATATACGCGAACCGCTGATCAACACGAGAAACCTCGCGGATTTGATCCCGCTCAACTCGGTGTGGTCGGGAAACCCGATCGCCCCATGCCCGTTCTATCCACCGAATTCGCCGCCATTGATGCAGGTCGCCAGCGGCTCCACTCCATTCCGGCTCAACCTGCATGTCGATGATGTTGGCCATACGCTGATTTTCGGACCAACCGGCTCCGGCAAGTCAACGCTTCTGGCGCTAATCGCTGCGCAGTTCCGGCGATACAGCCAAGCGCAGACCTTTGCATTTGACAAAGGAAGCTCGCTTTTGCCGCTGACGCTCGCAGCTGGCGGCGATCACTATGAGATTGGCGGCGACGCCGAAGGAGACGATAGGGCCTTAGCCTTCTGCCCCTTGTCCGAACTCGCAAGCGACGCCGATCGGGCCTGGGCGACGGAATGGATCGAGATGCTGGTCGGCCTGCAGGGCGTCACCATCACGCCCGATCATCGCAACGCCATCTCCCGTCAGATCGCACTGATGGCGAGTGCCTCCGGTCGTTCGCTTTCGGATTTCGTGAGCGGCCTGCAGCTGCGCCAGATCAAGGACGCACTGCATCACTACACCGTCGATGGGCCGATGGGGCAGCTCCTCGATGCGGAGCAAGACGGGTTGACCCTTGGTGCCTTCCAGACCTTCGAGATCGAGCAGCTCATGAACATGGGCGAGCGGAACCTCGTCCCGGTCCTGACCTACCTGTTCCGCCGGATCGAGAAGCGCCTGGACGGGTCTCCCAGTCTCATCGTCCTCGACGAGGCTTGGCTGATGCTCGGCCATCCCGTGTTCCGCAACAAGATCCGCGAATGGCTGAAGGTGCTGCGCAAGGCCAACTGCGCAGTGGTCCTTGCGACCCAATCCATCTCGGACGCCGAGCGCTCCGGGATTATTGATGTCCTGAAGGAGTCGTGCCCGACCAAGATTTGCCTCCCGAACGGGGCCGCTCGTGAGCCGGGAACGCGGGAGTTTTATGAACGGCTTGGTTTCAACGAGCGCCAGATCGAGATCGTATCAGGCTCGATCGCCAAGCGCGAATATTACGTGGCAACCCCGGAAGGCCGGCGCCTCTTCGACATGTCACTTGGGCCGGTCGCGCTGAGCTTCGTCGGCGCCTCCGGCAAAGAAGACCTGAAGCGCATCCGCGCACTGAAATCCGAACATGGCCGCGATTGGCCAATCCGCTGGCTTGAAACGAGGGGAGTTCACGATGCCGAATCGCTACTCAAGTCCGATTAGTTGGCTCGCCTGCCTGGCAGTCGCTACCCTGACGATCGGAGCCGCCGCTTCAGCACGGGCGGGGACCGCCACCGGTGCTGCGACGGAATGGACGCAGCTCGCCAACAATGCGCAACTCGTGGACCTCATGAAGAGTTCGGGCATCCAGGTCGACAATCAGCTGACGCAGATCAGCCAGCTCGCTGAGCAGATCGAAAACCAGCTTAAGATCTACCAGAACATGCTGCAAAACACGGCCCAGCTTCCTGGTCATGTCTGGGGACAGGTCGAAAGCGATCTCAAGCAGCTGCGCAGTATCGTCGACCAGGGGCAGGGCATCGCGTTTTCGATGGGCAACGCCGACGACGTTCTTCAGCAGCGTTTTCAAAGCTATGCCGATCTCAAGACCAACTTGCCGGATAATGCCACATTCTCCTCGACCTACCAATCCTGGTCAAATATCAATCGCGAGACCATTGCCAGCTCCCTGAGAGCGGCGAGCCTGACGGCCGGCCAATTCGACAGCGAGGAGGAAACGATGTCCTCGTTGAGATCGATGTCCGAGACGGCCGATGGGCAGATGAAGGCGTTGCAGGTCGGGCATGAAATTGCCGCCCAGCAAGTCGCGCAGATACAGAAGCTTCGCGGTCTCGTCTCCCAGCAGATAACGATGATGGGAACCTGGCTCCAGACGGAGCAGACCGACAAGGATTTGGCTCAGGCGCGGCGTGAAAAGTTCTTCAATGCTGAGGTCAAGAGCATTCCCGAAGGTCAGAAAATGGAGCCCCGCTGGTGAGCCGCGCCGTCCTCATTGGCCTGCTGCTTGCCGCCATCGCTGCGATCCTATTGATTGCTGATTTCACGGGCACAGCCAAACCGGCCCTCAGCGAGGAGCAACGTGCCCTTCGCGAGAAATTCTTCGGCTCCGGCAAGGAGTTGCCACCAATCAAGGACGGTCAGGAGATGCGTTCAAGATGGTGAAGAGGAATTTTGCACGTTCATTCCTGATCACCGGACTTGTCTGCCTCGCCTGCGCGGCACCGGCGTTCGCACAGCAGGGACAGGTCCTCACAGAGCTGGAAAACCAGGTGTCAGCTGCTGCGAAGGGATGGGAGACAACCATCACGGATGCGGCGAAATCGCTGTTCTGGATCCTCGCGACGATCGAGATCGGGATCGCTGCGGTCTGGCTCGCGATCCAGGCCGCCTCACTGGATAGTTGGTTCGCCGAACTCGTAAGGCGGATCATGTTCATCGGGTTCTTTGCCTTCGTTCTCACGCAAGGCCCGACGTTTGCACGTGCGGTGGTTGACAGCCTTTTTCAGATCGGCTCAGGCGGGGGTTCAGCTTCACCCGCCGAAATATTCGACGCCGGCATCCGGGTCGCCTCGCAAATGTCACAACAGGCGAAATTCGGGGTTTTCGAGGACAATTCGTTGGCGATCGCGGCTGTACTTGCCATGGGTGTCGTCGTCATTTGCTTTTCCCTTGTCGCAGCGATCTTTGTATCGGTTATGGTCGAGATGTATGTTGGTCTGCTCGCCGGCATGATCATGCTGGGGTTGGGCGGTTCGTCCTACACGAAAGACTTCGCCGTCCGTTACCTCATATATGCCTTCGGCGTCGGCATGAAGCTGATGGCGCTGGTGATGATCGCCAAGATCGGGTCGCAGGTCCTCTTAGGGCTAGCGAATGCTCCTACGGCATCGTCCGATCAATTCGTGACCACTTTATCGATCGCCGGCATTTCCGTGGTAGTCTTCATCATCGCCATGTATGTGCCGAACATCATTCAAGGCGTTGTCCAGGGAGCCCCCGTCAGCGGCGGCATGGAAACGATCCACCATGGTGGGCAGGCGGCGTCCTTCGCCACCGGCGCTGGGTTCCTCGCCGCGGGCGCTGCCGGCGCCGGCTTCGCGGTGGCCCAGGCCGCGCGGGCCGCCGGCTCCTCCGTCGCTGGTGCAGCACTTCGCGGCATCGGTGCGGGCTTCAGTTCGGGTGCGCAGGCAGCCGGCTCAGCGGCCAAGGAAAAGGCAATCGGCTCTCCCGGCGCCTATGCCGGCTCCATTCTCGGACTTGCCAACGCGAAGCTCGATGAACAGCGCAGCGGCCACAGCGGACCCAAGCCGCTTCCTGAACGCAATGACAAACCGTAATCACGAGGGAAAGGATAAATGGCAGCGAACCGCGCCCCTGATAATCCGTATCTTGCCGCACGCCTCGAATGGAACGAACGCTAT
Source organism: Martinezella tropici (assembly GCF_003287875.1). Lineage (GTDB taxonomy): Bacteria > Pseudomonadota > Alphaproteobacteria > Rhizobiales > Rhizobiaceae > Rhizobium > Rhizobium tropici_C. The sequence goes on along the minus strand of NZ_QMKK01000042.1, from coordinate 55,458 downwards.
GGCTCCTATGTAAAGGCGGCCGCCGCTTGGCGGATCGTCGGCATCCTTAGCCTGGCGATGGCCGTGATCGGCTTCGGCTACGCAATGTATCTTAGCACCCAGGTGAAGCTTGTCCCCTACATTGTCGAGGTTGACAAGCTTGGAACCGCAGTAACAGCTGGCTTCCCCGAACAAATCGAATATGCCGATGTGCGCGTGGTGCGCTCGACGCTCGGCAATTTCGTCACCAGCTTCCGCTCAATCACGCCCGATGCCGTGGTGCAGAAGCAATACATCGATCGAACCTACGCCCTTCTTCGCAACTCCGATCCGTCGACTGAGAAAATCAACGCCTGGTTCCGTGGCAATTCGCCTTTCGAGAAGGCGAAATCTTCGACAGTTGCCATTGAGGTCAACAACATCGTGGCGCTTTCAAATCAGACCTACCAGATCGACTGGACGGAATACGAGCGGGACCGGAAGGGCAAAGAAACCGGGACACGGCGGTTCCGAGGCATCGCAACGGTCGCGCTGACCGCGCCACAGGATGAGGCGACGATCCGCCTCAACCCGCTCGGCCTCTATGTCCGGGATTTCGATTGGACGGCACAGCTTTAAGGGCAGGGATATCTGAATGCAAAAAACAGGATTGATCGCGGCCGCTGGCTGCATAGCCGGACTCGCCTTTGTGGCGGGTGCGCAGGCGCAAAGCATGACGAACAATGAGGTGAAGGGCACGAATATCTCTCGGAAATGGCGGGGAACGTCCGGCCTGGTGACCACGGGGGCGGATGGCAAAGTCATCTTCCTATTCGGCGAGACCCAGCCCTCCGTCGTCTGCTCGCCGCTTCAGGTCTGCGATATTGAGCTCCAGGGGGGCGAGATCGTGCGCGACGTCTTGGTCGGCGACACCGTGCGGTGGAAAGTGGAACCAGCGACCTCAGGCGCCACCGGAGGCCAGGCGATTCACCTGATCGTCAAGCCGTCTGAACCCGGTCTTGTGACCTCGATGGTGGTCACGACATCTCGACGCACCTACCACATTCAGCTCAAGTCCCATCCTAGTCAGTACATGGCGCGTGTCGGCTTCGAATATCCGGAAGATGTTTCGACCAAGCTTGCAGACATCAATGCGAGGCTCGAGATAGGCGGCATTCCGGGAGCGGCGCCGGACAAGCTGAACTTTTCCTTCTCCGTGAGCGGCAGCGCACCCTGGAAGCCGAAGCGGGTCTATTCGGACGGCGTGAAGACCTACATCCAGTTCCCGAGAGTTATCTCGGGCCAGGATGCGCCGGTACTCTTCGTCGTTTCCGGCGGTCAAAACCGGATCGTGAACTATCGGATGAAGAACGACATGATGACCGTCGACTATGCGATCGACAAGGCGATCCTCGTTTCGGGCGTCGGCTGGCGGCAGCAGAAGATCACCATTCAGCGGGGAGGGTGATCGATGGGTAAGATCTTCGGATTTCTGATCGTGGCAGCGCTACTCTCCAGTTGCCAAACGGCCGACGACGCGCTGACCACGAGCTCAGCTCCTGTCGCCATCACCGGAGCCGCCGAGAGTGCCATTGCTGGCGATATGGCAAGCCGGCTCGCCGAGCAGATCGGCTCGGCCGGTGCGACGGCGATCAAGATGGAAAAGGACACCTCGGAATTCGCGACCGCACTCGAGGCAGCCCTGAAGGGGTGGGGCTACACGGTCGTCACCGACGGCAAGGTTGCAAAGGAAGTCAAGCCGGTCGAACTTGCCTATGCAATTGACGGCTTCGACGGGCAGGTTCTTGCTCGTCTGTCGACACCTTCCATCGTTCTCGGTCGTGCTTATACGACAACGGCGGCTGGCGCCACGCCGGCCAGTCCGCTTTCGATCATTCAGCGCAACTGAAGGAGGCCGACATGGTCCAATCGCTCCAGCTTGGCACGTCAGGCCAAGCCGATGGCCAGAATGGCATGCGACGGCTCAACCGCCTGCCGATCATCGTGGCCGTCATCGTCATCGCTTTGTTTGCAGGAGTAGTCGTCATCGGCCTGTCGCTGCGTGGCCTTTCCTTTCATCGTGGCCACATCGAGCCTGCCTCCAACACTCCTGCGACCAGCTTTGGCGACCAGCTCAAGCGAGGTATAACGGATGGAATTATCGGCGAGCCAGAGAAACAGGCGGTGTTTCAACCGAGCCCTGTCCTCGAAGAGAAAATGGAAAAACACAAATCGATCGTCGAGCGACAACCAGCGGAACAGCAAGATCGCCGACCAAGGCCTGAGTCGGAAGAAGAGTGGAAGGCGCGTTTGAAGCGGGAACAGGATGAACAATATATCCGCGAGGCTCAGCGCCAGCGGATGGCCCGCCTGCAGGCGCGCGCTACGGCGCTTGATTCACCGCTGAAAGTCGACATCTTAGATGTCGAGAAGGCAGCGAGCTCCACTAATGAGACTGGCCCACAGCCGGCAAATGTCGCTGCGAACGGTACTTCGGACCTCTACGCTGCTGCTATGAAATCCGGCGTCCTGGGCCAAAACGTCGACCAGAACGGGCAGACGTCGAAGGAGGATTTCTTCAATCAGGACATCAAGGATCTCGGCTACCTGCCGAACCAGGTCGTGCCGCAGATGTCGCCCTATGAATTGAAGCGCGGTTCGATCATCCCGGCGACATTGATTACCGGCCTTAACTCCGATCTGCCTGGGCGGATCACCGCTCAGGTCAATCAGAACGTCTACGACAGCGCGACCGGCTATCGCCTCCTCATCCCGCAAGGTGCCAAGCTGTTCGGTCGCTACGATTCCAAGGTATCGTTCGGGCAGGAGCGCGTTCTCGTGGTCTGGTCGGATCTGATTTTCCCGAACGGATCCACCCTGCAGATCGGTGGCATGGCCGGCACAGATGCCGAAGGATATGGGGGCCTTCAGGACAAGGTTGACCGCCATCTCTGGAGGACATTCGGTTCAGCAGCGCTGGTGGCTATCATCGGGGCGGGGATCGACATGTCAGTCCCGGAGAGCTCGACGCTAGCAACGCAGGATACGGCCTCGGATGCAGCACGGCGAAATTTCGCCGAGAGCTTCGGCCGGGTCGCGGAACAGACGATCTCGAAGACCCTTAATGTTCAACCGACGGTCCAAATTCGGCCGGGCTATAGATTCAACGTCCTGGTGGACCAGGACGTCATCTTCCCAGCTCCCTACCGAGGATGAAAACAGCCTCGACGATCCGCCAGCGCCTCCGTGCGTGCCTCGTACCATAGACGAGCGATATTCCTCCCCAACCCGCTCTCGGCTATTCCCCTCTGGAGGTTTTCACCTTCACACCTCAAGGGCCGCGGTATCAGCCGGCCCTTTTTTCTGTGGGTTGACATAGCTCCATCTGGCACTAACGACGCTTTGGGTGGTTTGCTCATCATGCACGGCACCAATACGTTGAAGCGTAAAATGGCGCATTTTTACTTTCACCCCTGACGTCATTAATGAATTTTTGATGAAACTTTAAATTGTCAACTGCGCCTTTTGCAATTTCAATGGTTGAATCGAACGGTTGAACAAATTTACCAAATGCTTATCAGGGATTGCAGAAAACGCTTTAATCCTTCAGCTTCGACTACACGTTTCCGGTGGCGACGGTAACGACACCCTCAATGGCTACAACGGCAACGATGCTCTGTATGGCGGCGCCGGGACCGACATTTTGAACGGCGGAATTGGCGACGACTCTCTCTACGGCGGAGCAGACGATGATCAGCTCTTTGGAGGAGCTGGGAACGACTGGCTCACAGGAGACGCTGGCAACGATTATGCAGAGGGTGGTGCGGGAAATGACGTGTTTGTCGGAGTTGCGGGGAACGATACCCTATTCGGTCAGGCCGGAGACGATCAGTTCTTTGGGACGCAGGTACAGACACGATGGATGGTGGCGCGGGAAGTGACCGCCTTTGGGGAGGAGCAGGCAACGATCAGTATCAATACAATGGCCAGGGCAACGACTACATCGATGACGGTATAACCAACACAGGAACTTCCCGCACTGATACGGCATACGATCATGACGTTCTGTTCGTCACGTATACCGACGCCGATCTCGGGTTCTCACAGTTCGGCGATGAACTCTGGTTCTTTTCTCTCGCTGGTTATGCCAACGACAACAACGTGGATAATGCTGTCATTATCGAAGACTTCTTTCTCGGCGGCCACTATGTCGTTGAAACTTTGTATGCGGCAAACGGACAGGGCGGGCAGTACGACCTGACGACGCTCCTCGCCGCTTGATATCTCCATTGCAAAGCAGGCAAGCCGACGATATGTCGCCGGCTTGCCTCATGAGGCTACTGCCGACCGAGATAATCAGCCCTTTCTCGTTCGATGTTGGCGTGTTTCGCATACAGATTTTGAAGTTGATCGTATAGCGGATCTGTCTTCATCGCTACGTAGTCGATTGTTGACCCGGACTGTTCGAACGGGGCAAGCGCATTATATTGGCTTTGCGACATTGCCGTTCCCGCTTTAACGATCCGTCCACCAAGCATTTCGGCGATCTTATCCGCCCTGTTCTGAGCAGCGGCAGGGCCGCTCGATGCGGCATCCTCGTTAAGTCCGGCTAGAAGCTTGTTGATGCGCTCGCCAAGCTCGTTGCTATCGGTACCAACGACGCCTTGATTGTCGATCGTTGCAACAACTTGGCCCGCAACTGTAATCGTTGCATATGGTTTCACGCGCGGGTCGTTTGAATAGTCCGGGTTGGACGTTTGCGTATACTGACTTTTCAGATACTTCTTATTTGCTTCTATGTGGCGCTGATTCGCCTCCATGAATTCCTGATATTTGTCTTCTGAAAGCTCGGCCACGTTGATCGGCTTCAAGTCCAGCGCCGTCATGGCGATCTTGCCTTGAAAAATACTAGCCGAAGCAGATGGACGGCTATCGATCGTTGGCCTCATATCGGATGTATCCGATCCCTTGCCGCCTCCTTCGTCGTCGGAAAGTTTGTCATATACATCACCACTGGCCGAATTCGATCGATCAGCGATAGAGTATCGAGTTGTTGAACTGTAGTATGAAGTTGCTCCAACAGAAGTCATGATCAATCCCCATGGTTGCTCATTCCCATCGTGACACCCGCAGCTTGTCTCAACCTATCCTTGCAGACGGATTTCAACGACTAAGCCGTGCTCGAGGACTCTGATCTCATCAAGGTCACTGCTGGAGATTAACCGCTAACGATTCCTCTGACACGCTAGTGTTCCCCGTCGTGGCGCAAGCGACAGCGATCTCTATGGCATCTTGCAGAACCGGACCGAGCCGTCGGCCTTTTTGCCAGAAGATGGCGTAGTGATAGAGAGCGCTAGGCTCAAAGGGCGGATTTCGACAGGAAAGGCGGCAAACTGACGGGCGGCGAAGGTGTTGCTGCTTGTGATGCCCAGCCCTGCGGCGACGAAGTTGACTTCCTGCCCAGTGACATCGAACTGGATCGCCAGGTTGGGCTCTGCACCCATGTAGCGCATCGCGTTTTCGTTCATATGATGCGACTGCATCTGAGGCTCCACATAGGTGAGGGGTTCGCCGATCAGGTCCTCAGGTCTGATGACGTCTTTCTGCGAGAGCCGGTGCCCACGATGGAAGATGTAGACATTGGTCGCCGTCGCTATTGGGCACCACTCGAAGATCTTGTCGTCCAGCGGCAGTCGTCCCAGACCGATATCCGCGCGTCCCTCCAGCACATGTTCGATGACTTCCCGATAGTTTCCGACCTGAGCTGAACCGAAGTTATGGCCTGTCGGGATCGCAACGTCCTGATAACGTCCGGAAGCAGTCTCATTGAAAAGACGTAGGGTGCCGCGATGCTGATGGTGTCACTGTCGATGCCCCGGATCGATGTCACTGTTTTGGCGATCCGCTCCATCTGGGCAAAGGTCGCATCGGTATTCCGAAACAGCGCCATCGCCTGGGCACGAGGAACCAGCCGGCGCTTGTCGCGTATGAAGAGTTGGCAACGCGGCGGTCCTCCTTACGAAATGGGCCTGGGCATGGGTGGCGGCGACCGTGGGCCGCGACGAGCAGGCTGAGGTCGCACGTGCGGCCGGGGCAGATCTCATCGTCAACAGGCACAAGGAGGACGTCTCTCAGGCCGTACGACCGGCGACCGGCGGCCACTGGGTTGACCGCATTGTAGACGTCGACCTCTCTGCCAACGTTGACGTGGCGGTGGCCTGTCTGGCGCGCGACGGGGTCGTCAAGGCCTATTTGACGGAAACGCCGCAGGTCAGGCTCACGATCCCGTTCTTCCCGACGCTGATGGCGGTTTCTCGTTCCGCTTCGTCTATGTCTACACCATGCCGGAAGCAGCGATGCGGCAGGCGGCCTACGAGGTTTCGGCCTGCGCCACCTCGAGGGCATATGCCCCACGGGATTGCGCAGACATACACCCTCGACGAAGTGGCCGAAGCACACGAGTTCCAGGAGAGCGGCAAGCCCGTCGGAAAGGTTCTCCTCTGAATTCAGAATCCGTGACGCGGCCAGCCTAACCTCGGCTCCTCAGGCGATGACGGCTTTCGGCTCCAGGAACGCCTCTAGGCCGAACACACCGTGCTCGCGACCGATAGCATTGGCACCGCGATACGCCAGAGCTATCACCCCTTTGCAAAATCGCGAGCGGCTTGGACGAACGCAGTGAAGGCCGCGGGCGGGTTCTTCCTTCCGGGGTAGTAGAGCGCCAGCGGCGCCAGGAATGGCGTCCAGTCCTCCAGCACGCGCACAAGCCTTCCGGCTGCAATGTCTTCTCGCACATCCGCCTCCATAACGTATCCAAGGCCTACTCCGTTCTGTGCGGCTATCCTGACCAGGCTCGACTCGTCCAACGTAATCGACCCCTGAACGTCGATCTGAACGGCATTTCCGTCCTTTTCGAATTTCCACCGGAACAGAGCGTTGTTGGGAAGACGCGCGCGGATGCAGCGAAACCGGTACAGGTCAGTCGGCACAGTCGGTGTGCCATGGGTGCGAAGGAATTCCGGCGATGCGACCACTGCATTGCTGCGCTTCAGGCCCAGAGGCACAGCGATCATGTCGGCCGGGACGAGATCGGCCGGCCGCAGGCCGAGGTCAAAACCGGCCGCGACGATATCAACGATCCGTCCCTCGGTGACTAGGTCGACGTGAACCTGGGGATAGCGCTGTATGAACGAGAGGATCAGCGGCTCCATCACTTCGCGAGCTGCGGTGGCAAACGCGTTGATGCGCAACGTGCCCGTCGGCACTTCCTGGAGCGATTGGGCCGCCAGCATGGCGTCGTGGATGTCGGTCACTGCCGGCCCGACCCGGTCGACGAAGGTCTTGCCCGCCTCGGTCAACGAGACGCTGCGCGTCGTCCGGTTGAACAGGCGGATGCCGAGGCGCTGTTCGAGCTTTGCGATGGAATTGCTCAAGGCCGTCGTGGACACGCCGAGGTCCAGAGCGGCAGCCCTGAACGACCCGAGGCGGGCGATGCTGAGGACGGCATCGAGGTCAGCAAGAACAGATCGGATCATTGTCCCTCTTTTCGCAACGTCTCATCCTCTTTCATCCCGCTTATTCCGTCAATGAGGGTGATCTAAGTTGGGGTCAGTCGATCTCGCAGGGAGGTCAAACCACAGCGCAAGAGGCTGTTTCAGGATAGGAGAACCGAATGACCATCAAACTTCCGAAGGCTATCCAAGACTATTTCGACGCAGACCGGACAGGCAGCCCCGATACCATCGCGGCCACATTCACCGAGCACGGCATCGTGAAGGATAAAGGCAAGACCCACGAGGGACGCGAGGCCATTCGCGGATGGATGGCTGATGAGGCCCAGCAGTACAGCTACACGGTCGAACCCTTCTTGATCACCATCGAAAACGGGAAGACTGAGGTAATGGCCCATGCCATCGGCGACTTCCCTAGCAGCCCGATCGACCTGCGATTTATCTTCGTGCTTGCAGGCGACAAGGTTGCCGAACTGGAGATCACCGTATGAGCGCATTTCTTACCCTCAAGGGCCGTCGCGCCCTCATCACCGGCGGCACCTCGGGTGCGGGCGCTGCTACCGTGGCGTTGTTCAAGGAGTTTGGCGCCCGCGTGCTGACCACCGCCCGCAAGAAGCCGGCGGAGTTCTCCGGCGCGGCCTTCGTCGAAGCAGACCTGGCCGCGGTAGACGGCGTCCAGACTGTCGTTGACGCCGTTCACCAAGAGCTCGGCGGGCTCGACATCCTTGTGAACGTGCTGGGGGGCTCCTCGGCCCCTTCAGGCGGCTTTGCGGCGCTAACCGACGAGGAGTGGCAGAAAGAGTTCAACCTCAACTTCTTTCCCGCCGTCAGACTGGACCGCGCTCTCATTCCCGGTATGATCGCTCAGGGAAGCGGGGTGGTCATTCACGTGACCTCGATCCAGAGGATTCTTCCACTGCACCAGGCGACAACAGGCTACGCGTCGGCCAAGGGAGCCCTCAACACCTACAGCAAGAGCATCTCCAAGGAGGTCTCCCCCAAGGGCGTGCGCGTAGTGCGGGTCTCTCCCGGTTGGATCGCCGATCCAAGCTCCAACGGTCTTGCCCTGCGTATCGCAGAGGAAGCCGGCATCAGCTACGACGAAGCTGTGGAGACGATCATGAACTCGCTCGGTGGCATACCGCTCGGGCGACCGGCCAAGCCGGGAGAGGTCGCTGACCTGATCGCGTTCCTGGCATCCGATCGAGCATCCTCCATCACGGGAACCGAGCATGTGATCGACGGTGGGACGGTGCCTACCGCCTGAGCATTTAGGTCATCCACCGCCGTTGCAGGTCAGGCGGGTGCGTCCCACCCGCCGATCTGGGATGCCCGGCGAAATGAGAAACTGACCCTCGTGTCCAAACGAGGAGAGATGGATGAGCACTAGCGCGATGTCACCCGCGGTTCGCCACGCCGAGAGCTGGCTGAGAAAACGGTTGCGCAATGCGCTGTGAGCATCGTGCGGTTATGCAAGACATTTGGATTCAGCGAGACCTGTTATCGGTATAGTATCCGGCTCGGGATAAACGCCCGACCTTCATATCGACAGGCTGAAGGGAAGGCTCTGGGGCGCAACGCTCTGCGATCTGATTGTTCTCGCCGTCACCGTCCCGGTGAGCGTCGGCTATGTCGCGGGTGCACGGCTGTCGGCTCGGATCGGATTATTCGCCGCCACCACATGGTCGATTCTCGTCGGTGCAGAGATCGCCTTGCCTGCCCTTCCGACGTTGGTGGGGGCGAGGTCACGTCGAACGGTTGGGCGGCCCTTGCCTTCCTGATCATGGTTTGCACCCTCATTGGGTTTGCGGCCTGGTTCTGGGCGCTCGCCAAAGGTGGGGTCGCGTCGATCGCGCCACTGCAATTTGCAAAGCCCATCGTCAGCCTTATCGTCGCGGTGACGTTGCTGTCCGAGAGCCTTTCGGTGACGAGCCCAGTCGCCTGGTGCCTGATCTCTTGTGGTTTATACCTGTCGCGGCGCGCCTTGTGAGGTCGGCCTGGCCGGCCCCAAACTGCGAAAATGGCCGACTTGGCGAACAATGGTGTGAGAAAGGCTGCGGGTTTCCATGCCGAGCTGGGCATGCCGCTTGATCCCGGGAATGTTACCGCCCTCACACATCACTGTTCGTCCAGTCTTGCCAGAACACGCATTACGCGGTTTTGATAAAGGCTGTTCTGGGCAGAGGAGAACAGCCGCAACGATCATAGATGCCGGGGAGGGCATCAACATGCAGATCGATGCTGATTTTTTTCTGAGAATGACATCGGGAGGAGGACCCAATGACTGGTACGCATCAGATGCTGTATCGCGAACGGCTGCGATCCGCAAAGGAGGCCGTCGACCTAATTCCGTCGGTCGCGAAGGTCGCGATGCCGATCGCTGCGGGGCAGCCACCCGCCATTCTTGCGGCCCTTGCCGAACGGGCTCGGGCGGGAGCCATCGACAATTTGCGGCTCCATTATCTTCTTTGCACCGGCGTTGCGGGAACCAGCGTCTTCGATTTCGACCTGTGTGACCAGATCATTCCGATAAGTTACTTTCACGGAGGCGTGGAACGTGCGCTCGACAAGAGGCGATCGGCGGAAGCATTGCCGGCCGTCGACCTGGTGCCCTGCCATTTCAGCCAGGTGCCGCGCTCGCTGGTCGAGCATGTCGGGGTGGATACGCTGATCGCAACGGTCGCGCCGATGGATGCGGATGGTAATTTCAGCCTCGGCGTCAGTACAGATTATGCGCTCACCGTATCGCGCAAGCCGGGAATTCGGCTGATCCTCGAAGTCAACGCAAATATGCCCTATGTTCGGGGCGATTGCATGATTCCCATATCGAGCGTGACGGCGCTGGTCGAAAATGACGTCAGCCTGCCGATACTGCCGGCAGCTCCAAGCAATGAGGTAGACGATACCATCGGCGCGATCGTCGCAGGCTTGGTGGAAGACGGCGATTGCCTGCAAATGGGCATCGGCGCGTTGCCGGATGCGGTGTGCTCACGCCTTTTGCATCATCGTCATCTCGGCATCCATACGGAAATGATGACGGTAGGCCTCGCCGATCTGCTTAAGGCGGGTGTGGTCGACAATAGCCGCAAGCAGACGCATGTCGGGCGGTCGATCTTCACCTTCGCGCTGGGAGATCAATCGCTTTACAACCTCCTGCACGACAATCCGGACATCGAAGCCCATCCGGTCGACTATGTGAACAATCCTTTCGTCATTTCTCAGAACGACCGGGCGGTGTCGGTCAATGCGACGCTGCAGGTCGATCTGAACGGGGCGTGCAATTCGGAATTCGTGAATGGCAGGCAATTCAGTGCATCCGGCGGCCAGGTCGATTTCGTGCGTGGCGCCTATGCGTCGCGGGGCGGACGGTCGATCATCGCCTGTCATTCCACCGCGGCAAAGGGCACGCTTTCGCGCATTGTTCCGGCGCTCACCGGGCCGGTGACCACATCGCGCAACGACACCCATATCATCGTCACCGAATATGGATGGGCGAACCTCAAGGGCAAGTCGGTGGCCGAGCGAGCAAAGGCATTGATTGCGCTGGCGCATCCTGATTTTCGCGAGGAGCTGGACCGGGCAGCCCACGGGGCAGGGCTTTATGCCTGAATTGGCGAACTTTAGACGCGCCGATCGACCGAAATCCTTGCCGGGTTCGTTCTCGCTTCCGAAATGGTAGACGTGAATTCTCGGCCCTGTTGTTCAGGCCTTTATGAGAGCGATGCTCGACGGCGGGCATGACCTGACGCCGGGCGGCGCCGTAAAGGATCGCAGCTTGTCGGTGATGATGTGTTTGGGCGCCAAGCCCTGTTTCTTCAGCAAACGGACCAGCAATCGCTTGGCTGCCTTGGTGTTGCGACGAACCTGAACGATTTCATCCGGGACATACCCGTCTGGATCCACGGCGCGGCACAGCCAGCCCAAGATCATCCATTCCCGGCAGCAAGACTCGCAGTCGTTCCCATAGGCGGTAATCAACACCCGCTTTCCGCCTCACCAACGACCGTGCAGAACTCACCCCGTGGAAAGCTTAACCGGTCTCGCTTTTAGCACTTTGCCTGGATTCATCATGTTATGAGGGTCGAGGCTATGCTTGATCGCCAACATGAGATCCTGCTCGATGTCGCCGCGATATTTGAGGAACGCATCGGTCTTCATGCTTGCAAGACCGTGTTCAGCGGCGACGGAACCGCCGAATCGGTGGGCTTGATCGCAGATGATGCCCTCAATTTCCTCCGATCTGGCTAGAAACTCCTCGGCCGGGATTCTTTCCGGTGCAACGATCCCTAAATGGATATTGCCGTCGCCAAGATGGCCGAAGGCAACGATCCGGGCGCCGTCGACCGCCTTTGTGATCTCGCTCGAGCAGCTGTCAAGGAAGTGGGGTATTACTGAGATCGGAACGGAAATATCCCCCTGGATCGTCGGCCCCTCCTTCATGTCGGCTTCCGCCAATGCTTCGCGAATTGCCCAGAAGCTTCTGCTTTGTTCGATGGAGGCAGCGATGGCCGCATCGACGATTAGGCCGGATGCATGGGCCTCGGAGAGCGTGGCTTCGATCCGTTCCTGCTGAGAGACGGCCTCGTCGATTGAGGAGAACTCGATGAGCAGTTGCCAATCGTGCAGCCTGTCCAAAGACATGCGGTACGCCGGAAAATGCTTAAAGGCGAGCTCCAGACCATTGCGCGGCATGAGCTCGAAAGCCGTTATCTGCCCACCGGTCCGCTGCTTGGACAGGGCCAGCAGCTCCAGTGCCGCTTGGACCGACGGCACGGCGCAGACAGCTGTGGCGATAGAGGCAGGCTTCGCAAACAGCTTCAGCACGGCGCCGGTGATGATGCCGAGTGTACCCTCGCTGCCAATGAAGAGCTGCTTCAGGTCGTACCCCATATTGTCCTTACGCAGTCCACGCAACCCATTCCATATCCGCCCATCCGCCAACACGACTTCCAGGCCGAGAACCAAGTCTCGGGTATTGCCATAGCGTATGACATTGCTGCCGCCGGCATTGGTGGCAAGGTTGCCGCCGATCTGGCAACTCCCCTCGGAGGCAATGCGCAACGGGAAGAGGCGCATCGCTTTCGCCGCTTCGGCCTGAATCGCAGCGAGCAGGCATCCCGCCTCGACAGTGATGGTGTCGTTGATCGTGTCGATATCCCGGACCTTGTTCATCCGTGCGAGGTTGACAATGATTTCGACACACTCGCCGGCCGACACGGAGCTCCCTTTGACCTACTATGGCCTATACTCGCGGTGTATAAAATTCTGGCCGCGAGCCCCCACTATGACCAATCAAATGAACAAAACTTGCCCGGATGTAAGGTTGATGTCATACTGTACAGAATTCTGGACGTCAGAGGACTTCATGTCCACTCAAATGAACGAAGCGAGATATATCGTGCCCCGTCAGAGAAGCTATTCAAGAATCACGCGCCAAGCCCTCACCATGCTCGGCAAGCTGATCCGCGTCGGCCGCGCCGAGCGCGGCCTGACCGCGCAGGAACTGGCCGACCGCGCCGGCATCAGTCGCACGACCCTATCCAGCATCGAAAAGGGCGCACCCAGCCCCGAGATCGGTATCGTCTTCGAGGTCGCTTCAATCGTCGGTGTACGCCTGTTCGACTATGACGAGCGCGCCCTGCAGATGCACAACGCCCGCCTGGACGAAAAACTGACCCTTCTGCCCAAAAGCGTCCGCCACAGTGTGAAGGAGGTCGATGATGACTTCTAAGGCGGATGCCACCGAAGCCTTTGTCTGGATGTGGCTGCCGGGGGCGACGGAACCGGTGGTCGCGGGCCGCCTCGATCAGGACGGCGAGCGCCTGCTCTTCACCTATGGCTCCAGCTATCGGCGCCGTAAGAACGCGATTTCCCTCTATGAGCCGGAACTGCCGCTTCAAGAGGGCACGATCCCCCCGATCAGTGGCCTGTCGATGGCGAGCTGCATTCGCGACGCCTCGCCGGACGCCTGGGGCCGCCGAGTCATCATTAACAGGCTGACGGGCAAAAAGCCCGACGCTGCCGGCGTGCCTGACATCAACGAGCTGACCTTTCTGCTCCAGTCGGGCTCCGACCGGATTGGCGCCCTCGATTTCCAGGCATCGGCCACAGAGTATGTTCCCCGCCTTGCCGCGCAAGCCTCGCTTGACCAACTCCTCGAAGCGGCCGAACTCGTCGAAAAGGGCGTCCCACTTATTCCGGTACTCGACCAGGCACTCAATCACGGCACCTCGATCGGCGGCGCGCGCCCCAAGGCGCTGATCGATGACGACACGAAGAAGTTCATCGCCAAATTCTCGGCCACCAACGACACCTACAGCGTCGTGAAGGCCGAATTCATCGCCATGAGGCTTGCGACCGCCTCCGGGCTCAACGCCGCGTCCGTAGCAATGACCCGTGCCGCGCAAAAGGACGTGCTGCTGATCGAGCGCTTCGACCGCAGCCGCACCAAGAACGGCTGGACGCGGCACGCCATGGTCTCGGGCCTAACCATGCTGGGCCTTGATGAGATGATGGCCCGCTATGCCTCATACGAAGACCTTGCCGAGCTGATCCGCCACCGCTTCACCGACCCCAAGGATACGCTCAAGGAGCTGTACGGGCGGATTTGCTTCAACGTGCTGTGCGGGAACACCGACGACCATGCTCGCAACCATGCCGCCTTCTGGGATGGCAAGGCGCTGACCCTGACACCCGCCTATGACATCTGTCCGCAAGGCCGCACTGGCAACGAAGCCACGCAGGCCATGCTGATCAAGGGTGAGAGGCGCGCCAGCACGCTCGCCACCTTGCTCGCTGCCGCGCCTGACTATCACCTGAAAGAAACGGAAGCCGCCGCGCTGATCGAGCACCAGATCAAGACCATCGCCGAACACTGGCGAGAGATCTGTGACGAAGCAGCCCTCAGCCCTGTCGACCGCAAGCTGTTCGCCGGGCGTCAGTTTCTCAACTTTTATGCCCTCGAAGGCCTCCATAACCACAAGTCACTGCAGGATGCATTCCGCACCGCGCGCGAAACCCTGATCGCCAGCGGAGGTGGCTGACGATGACCACGCCCAGGCAACTCAAAAGAGGCGCATGGCCGGGAGCATTCCTCCACTCCCTCGGCCATGAGTCATGGACTGCCGAGCAGACCGCCTCCGGCATAAACATCCGTGGCGGCCGCGATCGGGCGCCCTTTTCTTCTTGGGCAGGCCCGCGCAGATCACCAGCGCGCTAGGCTTCACCTCGATAGAAGTACCGCTTTACCGCTGGCCGCGGGCCAGTCCGCAAGGCAACACGAGGTGAAACCGGCACAGGCGATAAATGTGACCGCAAGCGCTAATGACAAATGCAATCTGGCGATTGCACTTGAACATTCGGTATCGTGCCTGGCACCTAGGAAAACTTGCTTTCTCGAGGTTTTCGACGGGCCGCCCCCGGAAGGGCGGCCCCGCGGCGGGCAAAGCTTTGCCGAATTTCAGACATCGCGTGCATGAAAATTGAAGCCGTTGTATTGAGTACACGCCACTCTATGACGCGCAGACAGAACGGCCATAGTTACTCGTGTGCTTATGCGCAACTTCATGTGCGGCCTGTAATATCTGCTGTAGGCGTCGTCTGAAAGGCATTCGCCGATTTTGCGAGCCGCGAAACTCTGGCTAGATCTTTCTAAGGCCAGCTTGCGGTCGGTGAGTGACCTTGCCCAATCAAGCGGTGAGGTCTTCTACCTTGAGTTTCAGGTCGCTGACATAGGACGCGACGGAAAGGTCTTCGCCCGTCGCGTCCACCAGCAACTGGCTCGGTCTTTTCGACCGTCCGTATTGATGGACATTCTCGTTCAGCCAGGTCTTCAGCGGGAGGTAATCGCCGTCTTCCAATCCACGCTCGATTGCTGTCTCCTTGCGGGCGGCGGCGAAGAACTGCGAGGACATGATGTTGCCGATCGTATAGGTGGGGAAGGAGCCGACCATGCCTGACGACCAGTGAACATCCTGCAGCACGCCGAGTGTATCGTTCGGCACATCGAGGCCGAGATAGGCCCTCATCTTTTCGCGCCAGATCTCGGGCAGATCAGCAACACGGATTTCGCCCGCTATCAGTCCCGCCTCGATCTCCGAGCGCAGAATGATGTGCAAGTCGTAGGTCAATTCGTCGGCCTCGACACGGATGAACCCTGGACGTGCAGCGTTGACCGCCCGCCAGAAATCCTCCGGAGTGACGTCGCTTAGCTGGTCGGGGAAGACCCTCTGCAGATCGGCGAAGTTGAGTTCCCAGAAACGGCGGGAGCGGCCGACGCGGTTTTCCCAGAGGCGAGACTGCGATTCATGTGTGCCAAAACTGGTGCCGCCGACCGCGTGGAGATTTACGAAATCGGTGGTGAAGGTGGAACGGCTGAAGGCTTCAGATATGCCCTGCTCATAGATGCCGTGACCTGCCTCGTGCCAGACTGCGAAGAGGCCGCCGGGCAACCAGGTTTCACGAAAGCGGCCGGTGATGCGCACGTCGGAACGTGTGAAGGAAATCTCGAACGGATGGACGGTGTCGTCGAGGCGCCCACGATTGAAATCATAGCCGAAGCGGGCTGAAATGAGACTGGAGAAGGCGCGCTGCTTGTCGACCGGATAGGCGCGATCGAGAATTTCTGACCGCACGTTGGCCTCTTTCGACTGTGCGAGCAGGGGCAGAAGGCCATCGCGCAGCTCGTCATAGATGCCGCGCAGCCGTGACCAGCTCATGCCCGGCTCGTAAGTTGCGACCAGCGCATCGTAGGGATGCTCTTCATAGCCGATGTCGGCAGCGATCTCACGCTGCATCTCCATCGTGCGTTCCAGAAGTGGTGCAAAGGCGGCAAAATCGTTGGTGGCGCGGGCCTTGGTCCAGGTGGATTGCGCGACGGTCTTCAGTTCGGCCGCGGCGCTGACGAGACAGGGGGAAATACGCGAAAGTGTGCCGATGGCTTCGGCTGCCTGCTCAACCGCGAGACGGCGTGGGTCGGCGGTATCGGCGCCGGACAATTCCGAACGCGCGCCTTCGATGGCGCGCTGCAGCTTGTCGCTCGTGGCAAGGTCATGGGCAAGGCCGACCAGTGTAGCTATCTGCTTGCCACGTGCATCGACGCCGCCTGGCGGCATCATGGTGCGTGCATCCCAGGTGAGCAGGTTCACGGCGCAAAGGATATCATTGATCCTGGCGATGTCGGTTTCGAAAGCGGCAAAGCTCATGGTCATCTCATCCTGTCAGGGCTTCGGCGCCCCAAAATCTTGAAGGTGGCAGGCGGCAAGCTGGCCGTGACCGCGCGGCGTCAGAAGTGGTCGCTCGACCCTGCAGCGGTCGAAGGCATGCGGACAGCGGCTGGCGAAGGCGCATCCCGGCGGCACCGCCAGTGGGCTTGGCAGTTCGCCCCGCGCCGCGACCATGCGGTTGCGACGCGACGGATCGAGTTCCGGTGCGGCATCGAGCAGCGCTTTGGAATAGGGGTGACGCGGGGCGGTGAAGAGACCTTCCGACGTATTCACTTCCACCACCTGCCCGAGATACATGACAGCCACGCGATGCGAGATGTGGCGTACCAGCCGAAGGTCGTGAGCGACAAAGATGACGGTGAGGTGCAATTGCTCCTGAAGTCGCAGGAGTAGATTGACGACCTGGGCCTGCACCGAGACATCGAGCGCCGACACCAGCTCGTCTGCAACGATGACATCGGGCTCCACGGCAAGCGCTCGCGCAATGCCGATGCGCTGGCGCTGGCCGCCGGAAAACTCGTGGGGATAGCGCGCGGCGGCGTCCTGCGGCAGGCGTACAAGTTCAAGCAGTTCGGCAATGCGATGGTCGATTTCGGCGGCAGGGCGCATCTTATGGACGGAGAGCGCTTCTCCGAGGATCTGCGAAACGGTCATGCGGGGGTTGAGCGAACCGTAGGGATCCTGAAAGATCATTTGGACGCGCCGGTTGAAGGCGCGCCGTTCGCCGCGGCGGAATGTGCCGATATCCTTGCCCTCGAAACGGATCGCTCCGCCATCCGGCTCATGCAGACGCACCAGACAGCGTGCCAAAGTCGATTTTCCGCAGCCGGATTCTCCGACAATGCCAAGTGTTTCACCGCGATGGATCTGAAGCGAGACGTCGCGCAGCGCGTGGACTGCGAGCGGCGGTTTTCCTTGAAGGCGGCGCGCCAGTGAATAAGGACCGGCAAAATGTTTCGAGACGCCATCGATCGAAAGAATGGGAAGGTTCGCGTTCAAATGATTGCCTCCGCCGTCGCCACGAGGTCATGGTGGAAACAGGCAACCATCCGGCCGTGGGGAGTCACGGTCTCCAATACCGGCCGCTCTTTCAGACAGTGTTCGGTTGCAAACTTGCAGCGCGGATGGAAAGCGCATCCTTCCGGCAGATTGGTGAGGCTCGGCGGCGTGCCCTCGATCGACTGAAGCACGGTTCGCGACGTGCCGGAGCGCGGCACCGATCCCAGCAGGCCGCGCGTGTAGGGATGGCGCGGCTTGCCGAAGACATCCGCAACCGTTCCGGTCTCGACGATGCGGCCGGCATACATGACCGCCATGCGGTCGCAGGTCGCGGCGACCACGCCGAGGTCGTGGGTGACGAGAACGACACTCATCGACAATCGATCGCGCAGATCGAGCAGCAATTTGAGGATCTGATCCTGAATCGTGACGTCAAGCGCTGTCGTCGGCTCGTCGGCGAGCAGCAGCTTCGGCGAGCAGGCAAGCGCGATAGCGATCATGGCGCGTTGGCGCATGCCGCCCGAAAACTGGTGCGGATATTGCTGCAGCCGCCGTTCGGCGGCGGGGATGCCGACGATGTTCATCAGCTCAAGCGCGCGGGCCCTGCGTTCTCTCGCGTTCAGCGCCGTGTGGGCGGCGAGGTTTTCCTCGATCTGCATGCCGACCGGCAGCACCGGATTCAGCGCTGTCATCGGTTCCTGGAAGATCATCGCGATCTCGCCGCCACGAACCTTGCGCAGTTCTTCGGCCGGCATGGCGACGAGATCGCGGCCGCGCCATTCGACACGTCCGCTCACCTGTCCTGGTTCGCGGATCAACCGCATGATGGAGCGCAGCGTCACGCTCTTGCCGGAGCCGGATTCGCCGACAAGGCCGACAACTTCGCCTGGCGCCACATCGAAATCCACATCGGCGGCCGCGATCGCCTGTCCACGCGGCGTATCGAAGGTCGTCGTCAGGCCGCGCACGATCAGCCCGCCTTTGTCGTTCGGCATGCCCATCATCGTTTGACCCTCAACAGTTCCGCGACGCCATCACCCGCCAGGCTGAAACCAAGGCCGGTCAGCACGATCGCGACGCCCGGAAAGACGGAGATCCACCAGGCCGTATTCATGAAATTCTTGCCATCCGCGATCTGCACACCCCATTCGGCTGCCGGAGGCTGGGCGCCGAGACCGAGATAACCAAGGCTTGAGCCGAGCAAGATAGCGAGCGCCATGTCGGTCATCCAGTAGACGATCGCCGGGGTGATCGCATTGGGCAGCAGGTGGCGAAAGATGATGCGCAGCGGCGCATAGCCCATGACCTTGCCCGCATCGGCATAATCGAGCCGTTTTTGCACCTTGATTTCGGATGCGACGAGACGCGCATAGAAGACCCAGCCGACGACGCCGACGGCGACATACATGTTGCCGAGACCGGGGCCGAGCACCGAGACGATGGCGATGACGAGCACCAGAAACGGAAAGGTAATCGTCGCATCGACGATGCGCCCGAAGATCGATTCCCAGATGCCGCCGGCATAGCCGACGAAGGCACCGACAATCGTGCCGAAGATGAAGGGGCCGATCGTTGCGAAGATCGCGATCTGCATATCGATCGTGTAGGCGTGAATGACGCGCGAAAGCACGTCGCGGCCGAAACTGTCGGTACCGAAAGGATGCGCCCAGCTCGGAGGTTTCAAAAGCGCATTATAATCGAACGTCGTCGGATCATAGGGCGCAATCAGCGAAGGCCAGATAGCGATGACCAGGCTGAGACCGAGAATGATGCCGCCCCAAATCAAGGAGCGGGGCGGCCTGCGCAAGCGCGAAGCGGAGCGAGCGGCCTTGGCTGCGATACCTATCATCGGGCAATCCTCGGATCGAGCCAGGCCTGCACGATATCGGTGACGAGGAAGGTCAGTGAGACGAGGATCGCAAGGGCGATGGTCAGACCCTGCAGGACCGGATAATCGCGGCCGTAGATGCTCTCGATCAGCAGGCGGCCGGCGCCGGGAACGGCAAAGACCGTTTCCGTGATGACGGCGCCGCCGAACAGCGTGCCCGTCTGGAGGCCGAACAGCGTCACCGTGGAAATTAGCGCATTGCGTAAAACATGGCGCATGAGGATGACGCGCGAGCGCAGCCCCTTGGCCGTGGCAAAATCGACATATTCGGCATTCATCACACCGATAATGGAGGAGCGCAGATTGCGCATGAGCACTGCGGCAAAACTCAATGCCAGGGTCAGGGCCGGCAGGAAGAGATGATAGATCCGATCACCGAAAGTGTCGCCGTAGCCGCCGACCGGGAAGATTTTCAGCTGAGCGGCAAATACCGTCAGAAGCACGATGCCGACATAGAAGACCGGCATGGACAGGCCGACCTGAAATGTCCCGCGAATGATGCTGTCGGGAAGCCGTTCGCGCTTCAGCGCGGCGACGAAGGCAAGCGGCACGGCAAGAACGAGGGCGATCAGGGCCGACATCATGGTCAGCATCAGCGTCACTGGAAGCCGTTGCAGGATCAGCGACATGACGGAAACCTTCAAGCCGATGGAATTGCCAAGGTCGCCGGTCAGAATGCGCTCGACGTAATAAAGGAACTGTATCGGGACGGGCTTGTCGAGCCCGAGCTGCCTGTTAATGCGCTCCACATCCGCGTCGATGGCTCGGTCCCCGAGCATGGCACTGGCGGGGTCACCCGGCAGCAGGCGCACGAGCACGAATGTGACGATGAGAATGAAGATCACCGTCGGGATCATCTGAAGCACGCGCCGAATTATGAAACTGAAAAGGGGCAATAGTCGCTCCCGGTCTTCCCTTTAGAACGCCGGGTGTCCATTCGGACACACTAACTCTTTGAAACTACGCATTAGCTTTCCGAAAATTGGTCTCGATTTTCGGGCCGATACCGCAATCGAAAAAAGGCCGCAGGCCTCGTGGAAGGCCCGCGCAGCAGGCTCGTTCGGGATTACTTGTCTTTCCAGGTCTTGGCGAAGATGTTGTTGCCAAGCGGGATCTGAAGGAAGCCGTGAACCTTCTTGCTGAGCGCAACCGGGTAGGGCGTCTCATAAAGAGGCACGGTCGGTCCCTCGGTGTTGTAGATGGCCTGCATCTTCGCATACTGCTCGGCGCGCTTTTTCGGATCCATCTCCTTCTGGGAGTCTTCGAAGAGCTTGTCGGCCTCGTCGCTCTTCCAGCCAGTGTGTAGGGCGTCGATCGTCTTGGAATAGACGAAGTAGGAGGTGATTTCGTTCGGATCGGCGATGTCGTCCGTCCAGGCGGCATTGCGCATCACGAAAGTACCGTCGCGATATTGCTGGGTGCGGGTCGGGTTATCGACCTGCTGCAGTTCCAGCTTGATGCCGATCTGCGCCCACATCTGCTGCAGGGCAGTGGAGATACCGATTTCATCCTGATTGCCCGCGAGGACCAGGATACTGGTCGAGAACCCCTTTTCGAAGCCGGCCTCCTTCATCAGGCTCTTCGCCTTTTCAAGGTCGTAGGGATAAAGCGGCTTGTCCCCGACATGCAGCGGCGTCGCCGTCGACATATAGGAGGTCTGCGGCGTGCCGACGCCATGGGTGACAATCTGGATGATCGCATCCTTATTGACGGCATAATTCATCGCCTGACGAACTTTGGCGTTGGACAGAGGATTGTCCTTGCCGCCGAGCTGCGGGCGCACGTTTAGCGTGATGTATTCGACGCGGGTCGAAGGGTAAAGTTCCATATTGAGATTGTCCGCCGACTTCAGTTCGTCAACGCGGGCATAGGGAATGAACTCGGCCCCATCGATCTCACCGGAAGTGAGTTTGAGGATACGGGTCGCATCGTCGGGGATCAGCTCGAAGTCGATGCCGTCAAGATAGGGTAACGGTTTGCCGTCCTCGCCCTTGCCCCAATAATATTCGTTGCGCGCCAGTTTCATGCTGGAGCCGCGATTCCACGATTTCAGCACGAAAGGACCGGAACCGATCGGATGCTCGCCGAAGGCCTTGGCTTTTTCTTGATCGGTAGCACCTGGCGAAGCCTCAAAGGCCTTTTCCGGCATGATGCCGGTGTTGAACACCGTCAGCGCGGCGAGGATGGCGGGGTCCGGGTGCTTGAGTTTGATGGTGACGGTTTTGTCGCCCTCGGTGGTCACGTCATCGATGGACTCGATCATGAAGCCCCAGATGCCGTTGCCCTTCTTGGCAGCGCGCTTCAAAGACCAGGCGACGTCGGCGGGGGTGATCGGTGAACCATCGGAAAACTTGATGCCGTCCCGCAGAGTGAGCGTTACACTCTTGCCGTCGTCGGCGAGCTTATAGTCACTGGCGAGGCCCGGCTGTACGCCCTTGCCATCGTCGGTCGGCAGGAGCAGAGTGTCGTAAAGGTTGGATAGGATCCAGATGTCGACATTGGCATCGTTCAGGACCGGATCCAGAAAAAGGCTGTCGGCGTAACGGCCGTAGACCAGCGTGCCGCCCCGCTCCAGGGCGAATGCTGAAACACTGGTGCCGAATAAAACTACAGCGGCTACGGCCGCACGAGCGATCGTTTTCATATCATTCCCCTTTTATAAAATTAACTGTTCTTGTTGGCTATAACGATTTCATGCGAAAAATGGCCTGTCAACCTAATTTTGCGCGCAACGTTCAAGGCGCTTGACTTGCAAGCGCGTCGATTTCACAATAATCGTTATAGTGTCCTATAACAGATCGTACCGAACGGGTTTCATGGATTTTTTCATCGACCGGGATCTGCCTGTGCCATTGCGCACGCAGCTTCATGGCCTCATTGAATATGGTATCGCCTGCGGTGAGCTGGCTCCGGGAGAGGCACTTCCTTCCGTCCGCGAGCTCGCCGATAAGGTGGGTGTTGCGCCGATGACGGTCAGTCAGGTCTATGCCGATCTGAAGGCTGCTGGCCTCATCGATACGCGTCCCGGTTCCGGCACTTTCGTCAGCGACAGCCATCAGGCGCGGCTTGCGGGACGGGCCGATGTCACGGAGCTGCACCGCCAGATCGACCACCTGATCGATGAAAGCCTACGGCTCGGCATTCGCTCATCGGATCTGGTATCGCTTGTCAATGCTCGTGCCTTTTATCGTGACAGTATCGGGCCGCGGCTGCGGATCGTCATGATCGGCATCTTTCAGGATGCGACGGCAAGCTATGCCCGTTTCATTGCTGCTCGCCTCGGGCGCGAGGTGACGGTCGAGCCGCTCACTGTTTCGGCGATCGAACGCAATCCGGCAGCCAAGGCGCGCGCCAATTCCGCCGATCTTGCCATTACATTTGCCAACCGCCATCGCGAGGTCGCCACTCTGGTGCCGAATACCAAGGTGGTGACCATCAGCTTTACGCCATCGGAGGAGACGCGCAGGGCGCTTGCTTCTCTCGATTCACTGGCCTCGATCGCCGTTGTCTCGCGTTTTCCAGATTTTTTACCGATCATGAAAAGCGGTGTGCAGCGTTTTGCACCGCATGTCAGCGAAATTACCGCCACCACGTTGGAGGCGCCGGCGCTGGAGCCATTGCTCGCCAATGTTTCCGTCGTGATCTTCGCATCGGGTGCGGAACGCGTGATGGAGCTCCTGCCTGCTGGAGTTCAGGCAATCGAATACCGCCACGCGCCGGACACCGGCGATATCGAACGGGTGATCGTGCCGATCATCCGGGCAGACGGAGCCTCGCCCAGAGGCGAGGAAAATCCCAAGCAAAACGAGATTGATGCAAAGGTCTAGCAAAGGCAGACGAGATGAGAGTATCTGAGGCAAACTGGCAGCAGATCGAAGCCTATCTGAAAACCGATGACCGGGCGATCCTGCCGCTCGGCAGCACCGAGCAGCACGCCGGCCTGTCGCTCTCGGTTGATTCAATTCTGTCGGAGAAAGTGGCGGCCGATGCTGCTGCCCCCCTCCGCATTCCGGTCTTCCCGGTCGTGGCCTATGGGATTACCCCCTATTTCCTCTCCTATCCCGGCACGATCAGCATCCGCCAGGAAACCTACATCAGCCTGGTTCGCGATATTCTCGACGGTCTTAGACGGCAGGGCTTCCGCCGTATACTGGTCGTCAACGGCCATGGTGGCAATCAGCCGGCCGGAAGCATGGCGATCGAATGGATGGCCGATAATCCGGATACGGCGGTGAAGTTCCACAACTGGTGGAATGCGCCGAAGACCTTCGCCAAGGTGCAGGAGATCGACACGCTCGCGTCGCATGCGTCATGGATGGAAAACTTCCCCTGGACCCGTCTTCAGGGCATCAAGCAGCCGACGCAGCGGAAGCCAATGATCGATCTCGCCCGTATGCGCGTCATGTCGCCGGACGCCGTCAAGGCGTATCTCGGCGATGGCAACTTCGGCGGCTATTACGAGCGACCGGATGAGGAGATGCAGGCGATCTGGGATGTGGCTGTCGAGGAAACCCGTGCGCTTCTCGAAGGAGGCTGGGCATGAGCGACCCGATCCTGATCTGGGGCGCCGGTGCGATCGGCGGTACGTTGGGTGCCGCCTTCATCCGCGCTGGCAACGAGGTGATCTTCGTCGATAATGTGAGGGAACACGTCGATGCCATCAACGAGAAGGGCCTGACGATCGTCGGCCCGATTTTCGAGGATGTGGTGCAGGCCAGGGCCTATCTGCCGGAGGAGCTGGAGGGTACATATGCGCGCACCTTCCTCTGCGTGAAGGCTCATCATACCGAAGACGCGGCGCATATGCTTGCCGAGCATCTTGCCTCGGACGGCTACGTGGTGTCGGCGCAAAACGGTCTAAACGAGCGCGTCATCTCCCAAATCGTCGGCGAGCACAGGGTCATCGGCTGCTTCGTCAATTTCGGAGCGGATTATATCGAGCCCGGCGTCGTCCAATATAGCGGCCACGGTGCCGTCGTCATCGGCGAGCTTGACGGACGCTTCACCACTCGTACCGAATACATTTACGACCTGATGAAGCAGTTCGAACCGAAAGCCCTGATCACCAACAACATCTGGGGTTTTCTCTGGGGCAAGCTGATCTATGGCGCGTTGCTCTTCGGCACTGCGCTGACGAATGACAGCATTGCCGATGTGCTCGACAATCCGATCGCCAGGCCGGTTCTGCGCAGGCTGGCACTTGAAGTCGCGACGGTAGCGGCAATCAACAATATCAAGCCGGAAGCCTTTGACGGCTTCGACCCTTCGGCTTTCGGTCCGTTGGCGACGTCGGAGCAGACCAACAAGTCCTTTGACGATATGTCGGTCCACAACCGAAAATCCGTCAAGTCGCACTCCGGCATCTGGCGTGACCTGGCGGTGCGCAAGCGAAAGACCGAAGTCGATGCGCAAGTGTTGCCGGTGGTCGAGATCGGCCAGGAATTGCGGGTTCCTACACCGCTCGCAGCGCGCGTCATTTCCATGATCCATGAGATTGAGGACGGCAAACGGCCCCTTGCCATGGCCAATATCGAAGAGCTTGCGAGGGTCGCATGAATATCTCCTTCGATGGAAAGGTGGTGATCGTCACAGGGGCTGCTCATGGTTTCGGCCGGACGATCGCTCAAGGTTTTGCAAGCCGCGATGCGCGTGTCCATGTCTGCGATGTGAATGCGGCCGGACTGGCGGAAACCGTCAAACTCTGTGGTGAGAAGGCGACGGCGCATGTGCTCGACGTCGGTAACCGCGCCGACGTACAGGCGCTGGTGCCGGCCTTCGGCGAGGTCGATATCCTCGTCAACAATGCCGGCGGCGTACGCGGGCAGGTGGGCCGGCCAATCGAGGACATTTCCGAGAGCGACTGGCAGACGATCTTCGATGTCAATCTGTCGGGCGCCTTCTTCATGGCGCAGGCAGTGGCCCCCGCGATGAAACGGCGCAAGACGGGCCGGATTGTCAACATTTCGAGCGGCGCCGGCCTCGGCATTTCGCTGACCGGCATCCAGGCCTACGCCAGCGCCAAGGCAGGCCAGATCGGCCTCACCCGCCAGCTTGCTCATGAGCTCGGGCCATGGGGCATCACCGTCAACAATGTGGCGCCGGGCTTCGTGCGCTCCAACCCGACGACCGAACGCCAGTGGGAAGCGATGGGCGAAGAAGGTCAGGCGCGGCTTCTGCACAATATCGCGCTGAAGCGCCTCGGCCTGCCCGAAGATATCGCCGCGATGGTGATGTTTTTTGCTTCCGACTATGCCGGGTGGATATCCGGTCAGGTCATCAGCGTGGACGGCGGCAAATGAGCGTCGAGACCTATCTGGAAGACAACTATCCAGCCGCTCTCGACGATCTCAAGGCTTTCTGCCGCATTCCGAGCGTCAGCACCGATCCCGCCTTTGCGGAGGGTATGCGACAGGCTGCGGCATTCGTGGGAGATCGCTTGCGCAAGGCAGGCTTCTCGGCCGTCGAGATGCTTGATAGCGGTGGTCATCCGGCCGTCTATGGCGAGATCCTCTCTGATCCGGTCCTGCCGACCTATCTCGTCTACGGTCATTATGATGTCCAGCCGCCGGATCCGCTTGAGAAGTGGATGACGCCGCCTTTCGAACCGGACGAACGCGATGGCAGGCTCTATGCACGTGGCGTCTCCGACGACAAGGGACCGCTGCTAATCCCGATCATCGTTGCTGAGGCCTTCATGCGCGTCGAAGGTCGGTTGCCGGTCAATCTCAAAGTGTTGATCGAGGGCGAGGAGGAATCCGGCAGCCCGCATTTCGCGCATACGCTCGAAAAATACCGCGATAAGCTCGGCTGCGATCTTGTGCTTTCTGCCGATGGCGCCATGTGGCGCCCTGACAAGCCATCGATTACGGTGGCAAGCCGTGGATTGGCTGCTCTCGATATTGCCATCACCGGTGCCGCCAAGGACCTGCATTCTGGCCGCCACGGTGGCAGTGCGCCGAACCCGATCGCAGCCCTTGCCGGCCTGCTCGCAACCATGCACGGTCCGGATGGGCGCGTTAGCGTCGAGGGCTTTCTCGATGGAGCCACACCGCCCGATCCGAAGATTGTCACGGCAATCGAGGCATCGCAATTCGATAGCGCCGCCTACTATCGGGAGATCGGGGTTGCCGGCGGTGAACCGATCGACAACGGCCGCGAGCTGCTGATCCGCCAATGGCTGGAGCCGACCCTGGAATTCAACGGGATCTGGGGCGGTTATCAAGGCAAGGGCACCAAAACGGTCATTCCGAATACGGCCAGCGCGAAGATCACCTGCCGCCTCATTGCCGGGCAGAAGCCGGATGCAGTGATCGCCGCCATTAGCCGCCATCTGCATGAGCATCTGCCGAAGGGTTTCCAGCTCGAGATCCATCGCCATGGGCCGGGCAGCGAGGCCGAATTCGTCGATCCCGACCTGCCGGCGTTGAAGATTTCCGAAGAGGTTCTTGGCGAATTGCTAGGCGCAAAACCCTTGCGCGTCGCCATGGGCGCGACGATCCCCATTGGAAGCGCCTTTCGCAACTATCTCGGCAGTCCCTCGATCTTCTTCTCCTTCTCGACGGCGGACGAGGACTACCATGCGCCGAACGAATTCCTCCGGCTTGGCAATTTCAAGCTGGGCATGCGGGCATGGACGATGCTGCTGAGGCGGCTTGCTACTTCAGCCTGAACGACACCAAGACGAAGAAGCGCGCCGATGGCGTTTCGACGGAGGATATTTCGATGACATCCTTGCCTGCGCTACGTACCGGAAAGCCGCGGTCGGAATTCGGCCATGTCCGTCCGACCAACGAGCTGGAAATCCCCTTCGCGATCATCGAGGGGGCGGAGGAGGGGCCATGCCTGCTCGTGACCGCCGGCGTTCACGGTTCGGAATTTTGCTCCATTGAGGCAGCCGTCCAAATGATGAAGACGAGCCCGGAGGAGATCAAGGGCACACTCATCGTGCTGCCAATTCTGAATGTCGAGGCCTTCCGCCGTCGCAAGATCTATGTCATGCCGCAGGACGACAAAAATCTGAACCGCATGTTTCCGGGTAAGCCCGACGGAACGACGAGCGAGCAACTGGCACACTGGCTGGTAACTGAAGTATTTCCGAAAGCAGATGCTTATATCGACTGCCACGGCGGCGATCTCGACGAGGGGCTGGCACCGTTTACGGTCTTTCCGGCAGGCTGCAAGAAATCGCAAGCGCTTGCCGCCGTCTTCGGCATCAAGGTTGCCGTTGCGGCCGGTGGGTCCGGTTACACGGTCGATGCGTCTCACAAGCTCGGCATCCCAAGCATCCTACCTGAAGTCAGCGGCAACGGCCTTTGGGGCGAAGAGACCGTGACACAGATGACTGATGGCATCCGCCGCGTCATGCAGCATATTGGCATGCTGCCCGGCGAGGCACCAACCACGAGTCTCGACGTCGTGACCATGTGGGTGCCGACAGCATCGGTCACCGGCCTCTGGTACCCGAATAAGGATTTGGGAGAGCCGGTGGTAGCAGGTGAACTGTTGGGCGAAATCAAAACCGTCTTCGGCGAGACGCTGGCGAGCATCCATTCCGAAAAGTCAGGCTTTATCCTCTATCGGCTGACGAGCCTGTCGGTGAATGAGAAGGAAGCCCTACTGGGCGTCGGCACACCAGTCTAGGCAAGAGAAACTCGATATGCCCTTGGGAAACAAAAACAGCGGGCATTCTGTCTTTTGGGCATGGCGTTCGTTCTGATCAGCAATCCGGATCGGACATTCAATATATGGCTTATGTTCACTGTTTGGATCGGATGTTTCTGACCTGTCGCGATGATTGATCAATCGAGACTGTAGGCGGTGGCTTTGGCATGCAATACGGTTGGGAAATGACGCGACAATCCTTTTCTTTTGGACAGCTGAAACATAGCGAGCGGCCGGTGCGTATCGGCTTCTTCCTGGCGCCCGATTATCCGCTGATGACCTTTTCGGCGGCACTGGATTCATTGCGCCAGGGAAACCGCCTGCTCAAGCGTAAGGCCTTCGAATGGGTCCTAATCTCGGCCGAGGGCAAGCAGGCGAGGTCGAGCAGCGGGCTGGCCTTCCCAGTGGACTATGCGATGGCGCAGGCTCCGAAATGCGATATTCTCTTCGTCTGCGCCGGCGTCAATTACACTGAGAGTTACGATCCGGCGCTGTTTTCCTGGCTACGCCGCGTCTATTCCGAGGGCTGTGTTCTCGGCGGCGTGAGCACCGCCGTATTCTATCTGGCGAGGGCCGGGCTGCTCGAGGGGCGCCGCTGCGCCATACATTGGGAATCGCTGCCGTCGTTTCGAAGCGAGTTTCCCAATTGCTTGGCGACGGATGATATCTTCTCCGTCGATGGCCGCCTGATTACGTCCTCCGGTGGCACCGTCACGCTGGACATGATGCTTTACCTAATCGCCGCGATCGAGGGTCGCGACCTTGCAGAGCAGATTTCCGACCAGTTCAATCATCCCCGCATGCGTCGCCAGAACGACGTTCAGCGCATGGTGCCGGAGGACCGTTTTGGTATCAGGAACGCCAAGCTCGGTTTCGTCATCCGTCGGATGGAAAGCAGCTTGTCGGAACCTATCGAAATCGCGGAGCTTGCTGCAAGCGTCAAGGTCTCGCCGCGCCAGCTGGAGCGATTGTTTCGCACACATCTCAGCAAAAGCCCGTCGCAGTTCTACATCGACCTGCGCATGGCGCGGGCCAAGGAACTGTTGATCCACACCGATCTCAGCGTCTCCGATATCGCCGGCGTCTGCGGCTACGAATCGCCGTCTCATTTCAGCCGATTTTACCGCCAGCACTTCAAGGAAAGCCCTGCCGCCACGCGCCGCGCCTGATCGGCACAGCTGCAATTTCTGCCTGTCTTTCCGATCGACGGACATCGTTATTGGTGCAATGCAGCAATATGTCGCCTGGCGCATATTTCATGTCGGATGAATGCATTCTGTCGCATTCGTATTGCCTCTAGATTTGGTCTCGACGGCGAAAACGGACATTAGATCCGCGCAGGCCGAAGCGGCGGGAGACCCGCTCCGCTTCGCATTCAGACAATAACGGGAACAGTTTGCACGAACTAGGAGAGCATCCTCGTGGACAAGAATCAGCATTCCTATATTCCGACGCTTATCAAGGACCTTTCGGACGGCAGCATCAACCGCCGGGACTTCCTGCGCAAGTCGACGCTTCTCGGCCTCTCAGCTGCCGCGGCCTATTCGCTCGCCGGCCTTGCACAGCCTTTCGGCGAAGCCAAGGCCGACGACATGCCGAAGGGCGGCAACCTGCGCATTGGCATGCGCTGCATGGAAATCAAGGATCCACATCTGGCTGACTTCGCCGAGAAGTCGAATGTCATCCGCCAGGTCTGCGAATACCTGACCTTCACCGACCGCAACAACATCACCCATCCCTACCTTCTCGAAAAATGGGATGTCAGCGACGACCTGAAGACCTGGACGCTGCATGTTCGCAAGGGTGTCAAGTGGCGCATGGGCGGCCGTGAGCTCAACGCCGACGACGTTGTCTGGAACCTGAAGCGTGTCAGCGACCCGAAGGTCGGCTCGTCTGTTCTTGGCCTCTTTACCGGCTATCTCGTCCAGGAATATGACGGTGGCGAGAAGGACGACAAGGGCAATCCGAAAAAGTCGAGCAAGCTTTGGGCCGACAATGCGATCGAGAAGGTCGACGACTACACGGTTCGCCTCAACTGCTTCGCGCCGCAGATCGCCGTTCCCGAACACCTCTATCACTACCCGATGTTCATCCTCGATCCGGCCGACAACGGCTCCTTTGGCCCTGACGCCAACGGCACGGGCCCGTTCGAGATGACGGAATACACGGTCGGCAAGGCTGCCAAATATAAGGCGCGCACCGACTACTGGGGCACCGGCCCCTATCTCGCAACGTTCGAATTCGTTGACCTCGGCGACAATCCAGGGGCGGGCATCGCGGCCATGGCATCCAAGCAGGTTGACGGCCTGTCGGAAGCTGACGCCGTGCAGATCAGCTCCATGAAGAACTTCCCGCATGTGGCGGTCTACAAGGTAGAGACGACGCAGACCGTCGTCGCCCGCATGCATCCTGACGTAGAGCAGTTCAAGGATAAGCGCGTACGTCAGGCCATGCGCTTTGCGATCGATCGCGACAAGGTTATCCAGACGTCCCTGTTGGGCGCGGGCACGCCGGCAGAAGACCACCACGTCGCCCCGTCGCATCCGGAATATGCGGCGTTGCCGAAATATCCGCGCGATATCGCCAAGGCCAAGAAGCTGCTGGCCGACGCTGGCTATCCCAACGGCTTCGAATTCGACATGGTCACGCGTCCGGATCCTATCTGGGAGCTCAACACGGCACAGGTGCTCGCCCAGCAGTTCGCCGACATCGGCGTCAAGATCAACATCAAGTCGCTGCCGAGCGCCCAATATTGGGAAGTCTGGACCTCCGCCCCTTTCAGCCTAACGGCCTGGGGCCACCGTCCGCTCGCCATCATGACGCTGTCGCTCGCCTATCGCTCGAACGCCGCCTGGAACGAATCCCACTATGCCAATCCGGAATTCGACCAGCTGCTGACTCAGGCCGAGGGCATTCTTGATCCGAAGGAACGCAGCAAGGTCATGGCGAAGATCGAGGCGATCATGCAGGATGACGGGCCGATCGTTCAGCCCTTCTGGCGCGTCTTCTCGACCGTGATGGACAAGAAGGTCAAGGGCTTCGAGCTCCATCCTTCGCAGTACATCTTCGCGCACCAATACGCGATCTCCGCCTGATCGAGCGGCCAGATCGCCCGGTTTCCGCCGGGCGATTCCCTTGAAGGCCCGCGAGAAAACCGGACTGAGTGCAATGTCGAAATTCCTTTTCAAACGGCTGGTCATGATGCTGCTCACCATGCTTTGCGCATCCTTCCTGGTCTTTGCTGTCTGCGAATTTACGCCCGGCAGCGTGGCGCGAAAATCGCTCGGCCCCTTTGCCACACAGCAACAGGTCGATATCCTGACCGAAAAGCTGAAGGCGAATGATCCGCTGCTCGTGCGCTATGGTCGCTGGCTCGGCGTGCTCGTCGGCGTCATTCCGGATCCGCTGCAGGATCCAAGCACGGGCCTCAATTTCACGGATCCACGCGGGGCGCAATATTTCGGCAATTTCGGCTATTCGACGCTGAACAAGCTGCCAGTCAACGACGTGATCTGGAACAGACTGGGCAATACCGCGATCCTGGCCGGCTTCGCCTTTATGCTCATCGTGCCGCTGTCGATCATCTTCGGCATCCTGTCGGGGCTAAAGGAAGGAGGGGTGCTCGATCGAACGCTCTCGATCATCTGCATCACCTTCACCTCCATCCCCGAGTTTGCATCGGGTGTCTTCCTGGTAACGCTCTTCGTCATTCTCTGGCCTATCCTACCAGGCACGAGCCCGCTCAACAGCGACGGCGGATGGCCGGTGCCCTATCAGTTCGTCCTGCCGGTCGCCGTGCTCGTCATCTACGATTTCGGCTATGTCGCCCGCATGATCCGCGTCTCGATGATCGGCGTCATGGAGCGGCCCTATATCCGCACCGCTGTGCTAAAGGGCATGAGCACCCGCCGCATGGTTCTCGGCCATGCGCTGCGAAATGCGATGATCGCTCCCTTCACCGTGCTTCTCCTGCAGATCAATTTCCTGATCAGCGGTGTTGTCGTCACCGAGCTTGTGTTTGCCTATCCGGGCTTTGGCCGGCTGATCCTCGATGCCAGCCTCTTCGGCGATATCGCGACGTTGGAGGCGGCGACTCTGATCACCGTGGCCGTCGCCGTCGCGACGCAGCTGCTCGGCGACCTCGGCTACATGCTGCTCGATCCACGCATCCGGGTGAGGTAAGCCATGGCAATCCAAGACAATATTGCCGCGATAAAGGTGACGGGTGTCAAGCGCGCGGCGAGGCCGAGCTGGATGCGGATCTTTCATTCCAAGACGGCCATCGTCGGCCTGTTCCTCGTCGTCTTCTGGGTGGCCGCAGCCGCCCTCGCGCCCATCCTGCCGCTGCCGTCTCCGACGGATTCGGACGTGATGGCGATGGGCAATCCCTTTCCATCAGCCACGCATTGGCTCGGCACCGATATTCTCGGCCGAGACGTTCTCTCCCGCCTGATCTTCGGTGCGCGCACCGTCCTCTTTGTTGCGCCGCTTTCGGTCGCTGTGGCGATGATCGTCGGCATCACCATGGGCATGGTGGCCGGTTACTACAGCGGCTTGATCGACGCGCTGATCAGCCGCTTCTCCGACATCGTGCTCGCCTTTCCTGTTCTCGTGATCTACGTGATCCTGATCGCCAATATCGGGCCCTCGGTGCTCAATATCGTCATCGCCACGACGATCGCCTCGTCGCCGGGCATCGGTCGCATCACCCGCGGCCTCGTTCTCAGCCTCAAGGAGCAAGAATATATCGCCGCAGCGAAGCTCAGAGCCGAAAGCACGCTCTACATCATGCTCGTGGAGCTCCTGCCGAACTGTCGCAGCCTGCTCATCGTCGATGCCTGCTTGCGCATCGGTTATACGATCATCACCATCGGCATTCTCGGCTTTCTCGGTCTCGGTCTGCCGCCACCGAATCCGGACTGGGGCGGCATGGTCAAGGAGAGCGTCACCGTTCTCAATGTCTGGCCGCTCATGTCGCTCATTCCGTCCGCCGCCCTTGTCAGTCTCGTGCTCGGTTTCAATCTTCTTGCCGATGGCATGCGTGAGGCGTGGAAGCCATGAACCTGTCCGTCTCCAACCTGCAAGGCGCCGCCATGCCCGACGCTTCAAACACCGATCTGGCACCGCTACTCGATATCAGGGATCTCAGGATCGAGTTTCGCGGCAAGAGTGAGACAGTGGTCGCGGTGCCGAATCTCTCTTTCTCCGTCCGCCCGGGCGAGAGCTACGGCCTCGTCGGCGAGTCCGGCTGTGGCAAAAGCACGACGGCCATGGCGATCATGGGCTATCTTGGCAACACAGGCGTGATCGCCGGCGGCAGCATCCGCTTCGATGGCGCCGAACTCGTCGGCGCCAGGGAAAAGCAGCTGCGGGCGATCCGCGGCCGGCGCATCGCCATGGTCTATCAGGACCCTATGAGCGCGCTGAATCCGGTCAAGACGATCGGATCGCAGCTTGCCGAAGTGCCCTTGCTGCATCTTGGCTCGACGAAGGCGGAAGCGATGGAAATGGCCGCTGCCATGCTCGACGACGTCCGCCTGCCAGATGCCGGCGACATGCTGAAGCGTTATCCGCATCAATTGTCCGGCGGCCAGCAACAGCGCGTCGTCATTGCCATGGCGCTTCTGGCGCGGCCCTCGCTGCTACTGCTCGACGAGCCGACGACAGGCCTCGACGTGACAGTCGAAGCGGCCGTCATCGACCTCATCGGCGAGTTGCGCCGGCGCTATTCGACCAGCCTTCTGTTCATCTCGCACAATCTTGGCCTGATCGCCGAAACCTGCGACCGCGTCGGCATCATGTATTCCGGTGAGATGGTGGAGGAGGGCAAGACCGGCGATCTCTTCCGCAGGCCGCGCCACCCCTATACGCAGGGGTTGATCGACTGCATTCCCAATATCGGCAGCGACAAGCGCAGCCGCGCGCTCGCCGCCATCCCAGGCCATATTCCGCTGCCGCAGGAGCGGCCGGAAGGCTGCTTCTTCGCGCCTCGTTGTGCCGGCTTCACCGCCGGCCTATGTGACAGGCCGGGCCTCGCACTGACCGAGGCAGGCGCCGACCATCTGGTCCGTTGCGTCCGCTGGCCTAACATGGAACGGCCTGTCGGAAGGCTGCCGGCGGAACTCGGGCAGGTCGCGCCGAAGGAAGAGGCAATCACGCTCTCCGACGTCACCAAGCTTTACCGCATCGGCACCGACAAGACCGTCAAGGCCAACGAGGCCGTCTCCTTCGGCGTGCGCAAGGCCGAGATCGTCGCTCTCGTTGGGGAGTCCGGCTGCGGAAAATCGACCCTTGCCCGCATCGTTACCGGTTTGGACAGTGCGACGTCGGGCTCGATCCGCATGGCGGGCGAGAATATTGCCGAGCTGCAGGCGCGGCAGCGACCGCGCAACATGCTGCAATCGATCCAGATGATCTTCCAGAATCCGGACAGCACGCTCAATCCCTCGCATTCGGCCGCCTTTTCCATCCGCCGTTCGATCAAGAAATTCGGCATTCGCAATGGCAAGGCGGCGATCGAGGAGCGCGTGCGCGAGCTTCTGGAAATGGTGCGCTTGTCGCCCGCGGTCGCCGACCGCAAGCCGAACCAGCTCTCCGGTGGTCAGAAGCAGCGCATCGCGATCGCCCGCGCCTTTGCCGCCGATCCGTCGCTGATCGTTGCCGACGAGCCGGTTTCGGCACTCGATGTCTCCGTGCAGGCGGCGGTGGTGACACTCCTTCTCGATATCCAGAAGGAAAAGCACACGACGATGCTCTTCATCAGCCACGATCTGGCGCTGGTGCGGCATGTCGCCGACAAGGTCGTCGTGATGTATCTCGGCAAGGTCATGGAACAGGGCACGGTCGAAGAAGTCTTCGGCGGCGGCACGCATCCCTATACCGAAGCGCTGATCTCTGCGATCCGCAGCCCCAACCTCGACGAGGCAACGCGTGAGCGGATACGGCTGACCGGCGAAACGCCGAGCCCGGTCAACGTGCCGGCAGGCTGTCGCTTTGCCACCCGCTGTCATCGCAAGGTCGGCGGAATCTGCGACGCGGTCGCGCCGCCGATCCGGCAGATGTCTGAGACGCATCAGATCGCCTGCCATATCGAGAAAGATCGTTTGCGCTCCGAACTGCCGGTCTATGCATCGGTGACGGGGGAGGAGGGATGAGCTCCGAGACCTCCATCGCGGCGAGCTTCTGGAAGAGGGCGCCGCGTTTTCGCGCGCTGGTGCCTGTCATGGTAGGGATCTGCGTCATCGGCACCGGAAACAGCCTGCTGACGACCTCGGTTTCGCTGAGGCTCAGCCAGCTCGGGATCGATCCTGGCGTCGTTCAGCTTCTCCTGACGGGCTTTCCCGTCGGATTTCTCGCCGGCTGCCTTGTGGCGCGTCTTCTTGTCGCCCGCCTCGGCCATCGCGTCGCATTTCTGGTGGTCAGCTTCCTCGCGACCTTTGCCGGCTTCGGCTATATGGCAACGGCGGCGACGCCCGTCTGGCTTGTCCTGCGCTTTCTCAGCGGTTTCTCGATGGCCGTCCTCTTCGTGGTCTCGGAGAGCTGGATCAATCTTTATGCCGATGAGCGCAATCGCGGCGCCTATTTCTCGCTTTACATGATGATGACCTCGCTCGCCGTGCTTTTCGGCCAACTGCTGGTCGAGGCCGCAGGCCCGCATTCGCCGCACCTCTTCCTGATGGGAGCCCTGACGATTACGGCAGGCACGCTCTATTGCCGGTTTGTGGGACGTCCCTGGCCGGCACTGCCGATGCGATCCGTTCGCCCCCTGCAGACAGATGTCACCGCGGCCGATCAGCGTTACGGCCTATGGAAGCTCGCCGTTCTGGCCCCGGTCACGATCATCGCCGTCTTTCAGGCGGGCATGACCAACATGAACGTCTTCGCGTTGACGCCGCTCTATGGCGCGAAGATC
The DNA here is from genome assembly GCF_003287875.1 of Martinezella tropici. Taxonomy (GTDB): domain Bacteria; phylum Pseudomonadota; class Alphaproteobacteria; order Rhizobiales; family Rhizobiaceae; genus Rhizobium; species Rhizobium tropici_C. Next base: position 19,305 of record NZ_QMKK01000042.1, on the reverse strand, counting down.
GCGCTTCCTGCATCGACCACGATTGGGCTGGTGACGGCGTTCAGCATGGGCGGCATGCTGGCCCAGACGCCGGTCGGCTGGCTGTCGGATCGCTTGGACCGCCGCTGGATGCTGCTGGTACAGGGCATGCTTGCGGCAGCGCTCTGCGCGGCGGTCATCCTGCTCGCGAACCATTATGTGCCGCTGCTCTTCGTGCTTTTCTTCCTCTACGGCGCGACCGCCCTGACGATCTATCCCGTCGGCATCGCCTTTGCCAATTCGCAGATCGATAGTCGTCACATGGTGTCGGCATCGGGCGGGCTGTTGCTGCTCTATTCGATCGGCAATGTCCTGACCCCAGGAATTGCCGCCGGCCTCATGGACTACGTCGCGCCCTATGCGCTTTTCATCATGCTCGGCAGCGGCGCCGCGCTGGTTTCGGTCGGTGCCTGTTTCAACCTTCGGCGCAAAGCCGCCACGCAAATTATGGAGGCGGCGCCCGATGGCCTTGCTTCCGGAGTGAACCAATGAGCAAAGATGTTCCCTTCGATCTCGTCATTCGCGGCGGCCGCGTCGTGCTTCCGGGTGAGACACGCGAAGTCGATATCGGCATTCGTGATGGCAAATTCGCCGCCATCGCCAAGGGTCTGCCCGAGGGCAAGAGCGAGATCTCGGCCGAGGACAGGCTTGTCCTGCCGGGCGGCGTCGATAGCCATTGCCACATGGATCAGCAGCCCTGGGAAGGGAAGGCCACCGCCGACGACTTCAACACGGGAACGCTTTCCGCACTGTGCGGCGGCACGACCACGGTCGTTCCCTTCGCCATGCAGATGCGCGGCCAATCGTTGCGCGACATTGTCGAGGACTATCACGAGCGGGCGCGGCCGAAGGCGCATATCGATTATGGGATTCATTTGATCGTCGGTGATCCCTCGCCCGAGGTGTTGTGCGACGAAATCCCGGCGCTGATCGCCGAGGGCTGCACCTCGATGAAGATCTATCTCACCTATGACGGGTTGAAGCTCGACGACTACGAGGTTCTTAACGTACTGGATCTCGCCCGCTCGCATGGCGCGATGGTCATGGTTCATGCGGAAAACGACGCCTGCATACGCTGGCTAACGGAAAAATTCATCGCCGCCCGCAAGACGCAGCTGCGCTATCACGAGAAGACCCATTCGGAGATTGGCGACCGCGAAGCGACCTATCGCGCCATCAGCCTGTCGGAACTGGTCGAAACGCCGATCCTTGTCAGCCATGTCGCCGCCGGCGGTGCAGTCGAGGAAATCCGCCGCGCCAAGGCGCGAGGCCTGCCGATCTATGCCGAAACTTGCCCGCAATATCTCTTCCTCTCGGCCGAAGACATCGACACACATGATCTCTCCGGCTCAAAATGCGTGTGCACGCCGCCGCCACGCGACAAGTCGCACCAGCCGGAGATCTGGCGCGGCATTCTCGACGGCACGCTTGAGGTCTTCTCATCCGACCATTCGCCATGGAATTACGCGGACAAGATCGCCGGCGGGCCGGACACACCCTTCAACCGCATCCCGAACGGCATCCCCGGTATCGAGACACGTCTGGCGCTGCTATTTTCGGCAGGCGTCAACGGCGGACGCATGTCGCTGCAGAAGTTTGTTGATCTGACTTCTGCTGCGCCGGCGCGCCTCTTCGGCCTCTATCCGCGCAAGGGCCTGATCGCTGTCGGCTCGGATGCCGATATCGCCATCTGGGACCCGGATCGCCTCGTCACCATCAACAACGACATGCTGCATCACGCGACCGATCACACCCCTTATGAGGGGCAGACGGTGCGCGGCTGGCCGGTCATGACGATCTCGCGGGGCGAGCTCGTCTGGAACGACGGCGAGGTTCTGTCGCAGCCCGGCCGCGGCCAGTTCATCCCGCGCCTGCGTCCCTTCCCGCCGCAGCAGGGGCTTTCCAGGGTGCTGGCGTCATGACCTCGGACTCCGATCCCATGACTGCCCGACTTGCCGGCAAGGTCATCCTGATCACGGGTGCCGCCAGCGGCATCGGCGCGGCCATCGCGCGGCGCTGCCTTGCCGAGGGCGGCAGCGTTGTCTGCGCCGACCATGCGGAGGATGCCGCCGCCAATCTGGCCGAGGAACTCGGCTCGCGCGCGCTTGCCGTGCGCTGCGACGTCACCGACGGGCGTTCGATGGAGCGCGCGCTTGATACGGTCCGCGGCCGGTTCGGCCGGTTGGACGGCCTGGTTCACAATGCCGCTGCGCCATCTCTGGATGGGACGGTGGTCGATCTCAGCGAGCAGCAATGGCGCCGCGAGCTCGATGTCAGCCTGACGGGGGCTTTCCTGGCATCGAAGTTCGCATTGCCCCTGATGATTTCTGGTGGCGGCGGTTCCGTGGTCCTGATCGCCTCGCAATTCGCGCATGTCGCAACCGGCAAGGCCGTCGCCTATTGCGCCGCCAAGGCAGGTCTCGTCCACCTCGCCAAGGCCATGGCGATCGATCATGCGGGTGAGGGCATCCGGGTGAACAGCCTGTCGCCGGGCGCGGTCGCAACGCAGCGGCTTCTGCAGCGCTGGCCGGATCTCGAAGCCGCCGACCGGCAACTCGGCCCGGCGCATCTGCTCGGCCGGATCGCCCAGCCCGACGAGATTGCGGCCGCGACCGCCTTCCTGCTCTCGGCCGACGCCTCCTTCGTGACGGGCACAGACCTGCTCGTCGATGGCGGCTATGCGGTGCGCTGAACCCATGAATGCAATGATCTGGATTGGATTTTGAAATGACCCTTCTCGTCACAGGCGGCACAGGCTTCGTCATGAGCGTCGTGGCACGGACCTGGCTGGATCGCGATCCCACGGCCCGCGCCGTCATCCTCGATCGCTCCGGCCTCGATGCCATGGCCGAGCGCTATTTTGCGCCGGTGCGCGATCGGCTTTCGGTCATCACCGCCGATATCTGCGACCCTTCGCACTGGTCGGCCGCGCTTGATCAGCACGGCATCAGCGTCATCGTGCATGGCGCGACGATCACGCCGATCTCGCGCGGCAGCGCTGCCGAGGCCAAGCGTCAGCCGGAGGCCGAGGAGCCAGCCAGGATCGTCGATGTCAATCTGATGGGCACCGTTCACATGCTCGAATGGGCGCGCAGCCGCCCCTCCGTCAAGCGCTTCATCTATGTCAGCTCCGGCTCGGTCTATCGTCATCACGGGCCGGACTGGGCCGGCGAACCCCTGCCGGAAGACGGCTATGTCGCGCCGCTGACGCTTTACGGCATCTCCAAATTCGCCTCCGAAATGGTGGTCAACCGCTATGCCGATCTCTTCAGCCTATCTGCGCTCAGCGTCCGTCTCGCCTCGGTTTACGGAACGATGGACCGGGCGACCGAGAGCCGCAATTTCCGCCATGTTCCGAACAAGGTGGCGCATATGGCCCTGGCAGGTGAGGTAATCCGGCCAAACAGCCTGGAATCAGTCGGTGACTACGTCCATTCCGCCGACGTCGGCAATGCCGTCGTGGCACTGCTGACGGCGCCGCGGCTTCGCTATCGCCACTACAATATCGGCAGCGGTCGCACCTCGACCACAGGCGACATCATCGAATGGGCGCGGGAGCGCGTGCCTGATTTGAAGGTCGAGGTCAGCCCACACGACACCGCCAATGTCATCCAGGACGCGACGCTGAAGGACGGCATGTGGGGCGAATATGATCTCGCCCGCATCGAGCGCGACACGGACTGGCGCCCGCGCCCCGCCAGGGAAGCCTTCCACGACTACATGGACTGGATCGTCGCGAATGAAGGCGCATCCGGGGAGACGAAATAATGTCGGCACCCGTCAAACCCGAAAACACGGAACGCCAGGCGCGCGATTTTATCGGCTATGGCCCGAAGCCGCCCTTCATAAGCTGGCCCGGTGGCGTCAAGCTCGCGATCAACCTGGTGCTGAACTACGAGGAAGGCTCGGAATATTCCTGGCTGGAGGACGGCCGCAACGACAATTGGGGCGAGTACAATATTCCAAACAGCCCGCCGGTGCGCGATCTCGGCACCGAGACGCATTTCGAATATGGCAGCCGCGCCGGTGTCTGGCGGCTTGCGCGCCTCTTCGATCGCTACAAAGTCCCGATCACCGTGTCAGCCTGCGCCGTCGCGCTTGAAAAGAACCCAGCCGTCACCGAATGGATGAACGCCCGCGGCCATGACCTGCTCGGCCACGGCCTGCGCTGGAGCGAATATTCGACCATCGAGCGCAAGGACGAGGAGCGCCAACTGCACGATGCGGTCGCTCTCTACAAGAAGCTGACCGGTCGCCGCCCGATGGGGTGGAATTGCCGGTCCTTCCCGAGCGTCAACACCCGCGATCTCATCGCGAAAGAGGGCGGTTTCCTCTATTATTCTGATCCCTGCAACGACGACCTTCCCTATTTCATCGATCACGACGGCACGCGTCTGCTCGTCGTCCCCTATTCCAAGACATTGAACGACAGCCGCTATCTGATTGCGCCCGGCTATAGCAATCCGCGTGACTTTGCCGAGGATTGCCGCTCCGCCATCGACTACATGATGGGGGAGGCGGATGAGACCGGTGGCCGCATGCTGACGATCGGCGTTCATGCGCGCTGGATGGGTCAGCCGAACCGCGCATCGGGCCTGCGCGATGTCATCGAACATGTCCAGAAGACGCCGGGCGCTGGCTTCATGCGCCGTGAGGATATTGCTCGCCACTGGCTCGAGAACCACGAGGCCTTCGGCCGCGATGCGTGACGGGATCGAGAGCGGCATTGAGCCATCGAGGGAAACGAGGGAAGAACGGGCCATGTGGGGCAAGGACATGAGCGGCGCGGATGTCGTGGCCTCCATCCTGAAGCAGGAGGGCGTGAAGCACATTATAGGCTTCCCGAACAGCGAACTATTCGACGCGTGTGCTCATCTCGACATTCCCCCCGTCATCACCCGCACGCCCCGCGTCGCCGTGAATATCGCCGAGGGCTATGCGCGCACCACGGCCGGCCGCGAACTTGCCGTCGTCACTGTGCAATACGGCCCCGGTGCAGAGAGCGCCTTCGGTGGTATCGCGCAAGCCTTCAACGACCGTGCGCCAATCCTCTTCCTGCCGACGGGCTATCCGCGCGGGTCTGAGGCAGTGGCACCGAATTTCGAGGCGAGCCGCAACTTTCGCCATGTGACGAAATGGTGCGAGGCGGTGACGCGCGTCGAGCATCTGCCGAAGCTGATGCATTCGGCAATTTCCCGCGTTCGCAACGGCCGTCCGGCGCCGGTTCTGTTGGAGCTGCCCGTCGATCTGCTGGCCGAGCGGCATGCGCCTTCCGCCAATCCTTATCTGAAGCCGAGGCGCAGCGTGCCGCAGGCCGATAGCGGCGAGATCGCCGAACTGGTGGCGATGCTGCTGGCGGCCAAGAACCCCGTCGTCTTCGCGGGGCAGGGCGTGCTTACCGCCTCGGCTTCGCAGGAGCTCGTGGAATTTGCCGAGCTGTTCCGCATCCCGGTCATGACGACGCCAAACGGCAAGAGCGGCTTTGCGGAAAACCATCCGCTGGCGCTCGGCACGGCCGGACGCGCGCGGCCGGCGACGGTCGATCATTTCCTGGACAAGGCCGATGTCGTGCTCGCGCTCGGCACCAGCCTGACTCGCTCGCACTACATCCTGCCGATCGCCAAGGACAAGGTGCTGCTGCAGGTGACGATCGACGAGGGCGATCTCGGCAAGGATTATGCGATCGCGCAGGGCGTGGTCGGTGACGCCCGCTCCGTGCTCCGGCAAATGATTTCGCTGGTTGGCGAGGGGCGTCTTGATGTTCCGGCACGCACTGAAATGGAAGAGGAAATCCGCGCTGTGCGCGCCGCCTTCATCGAGCGATGGATGCCGCTCCTGACAGCGGAGAGCGAGCCGATTTCTCCCTATCGCGTCGTCTGGGAAATCATGCGCGCGGTCGATCCGGCAAAGACGGTCATGACCCATGATGCCGGCAATCCGCGCGATCAGTTCAGCCCCTTCTATGAGGCGACCGTGCCTGGCAGCTATATCGGCTGGGGCAAGACCACGCAGCTTGGCAGCGGCCTCGGCTTTGCGCTCGGTGCCAAGCTGGCGCGACCAGAGGCGACGGTCGTCAACCTGATGGGCGAGGCGGCCTTCGGCATGGTCGGAATTGATTTCGAGACTGCGATCCGTTGCAACCTGCCGATCCTGACCGTCGTCATGCGCAACAACGTGCTCGGCGGCTACGCCGCCAGCATGCCGATCGCCACTCAGAAATACGGAGCAAACCGTATGTCGGGTGCCTATGCGCCGATCGCGGAAGCGCTGGGCGGCTATGGCGAGTGTGTGACGTCGCCGGCGGGCCTTCGTCCGGCGCTTCTGCGTGCCCTTGGGAGGGTCGGTGCAGGTCAAGCCGCGCTGATAGAGGTGGTGACCCACGAAGAACCGCGCCTGCCGGGCCTCTGCTGACGAGTGATCGGGATGAGCGGTATGTTCGATACAATCATATCAGGCGCGACCATCGTCAATGCGAGCGGCGAGGTAAGGGGTGACGTCGTCATCTGCGACGGCCGGATCGCGACAATCCTCTCGCCCGGCGAGGCGGTCGAAGCCCGCAGCATCGTGAATGCCGAAGGCTGCTATCTTCTGCCCGGTCTGGTCGATGGCCATGTCCACCTGCGCGAACCGGGGCTCACGCATAAGGAAGATTTCGACAGCGGGACGCGTAGCGCTGCCTTGGGCGGTGTAACAACCGTGCTCGACATGCCGACCGATGATCCCTGGACCGCGACGGCCGACCAGCTTACCGCCAAGATGGAGATGGCTAGGGGAAGGATCCATGTGGATGTCGGCTTTCAGGTTGCCCTCAGCCGTGAGACCGCCCCCCTGGATCGATTGCTGGATTTGCGACCGGTTTCGCTGGAGCTATTCACGGCCGATGTGCCTGACGCCTTCCTATTCGACGGCATGGATGCCGTCTCGCGGATCGTCAGTCGCCTTGCCGAAAGCGATACACTCATCGGCATTTCGCCAGGCGACCAATCGATCTTGGTCGGCAGCAGCTTACGCAATCGTACCGGGGATATCGCGGCATTTCTCGAAAGCCGGCCGGCTCTGGCTGAGGCATCGGGCGTCGTCCGCGCCATTCTGGCGGCGGCGGGCACGAATGCCCGCATCCATGTGCGCCAAGTCAATTCGGCGCTTGGCATCTCCACATGGCGGCGACTGCGGGACATGGCTGATGCGACGGTCGAGACGACGCCGCAGAATGTCTTTTTCACCGCCGCCGACTACGAGAGGTCGGGCGCAAACCTAAAAGGCTCGCCGCCTTTCAGGGCGCCGGCCGACGTCGAAGCGCTGCGAGCCGCCCTTTCCGAGGACCTGATTGATATCGTGGCCACTGATCACGCGCCGCACAGCCCCGCCGAGAAGGCAGCTACTTATGCCGCGTTCGCAGATATTCCGGGTGGAATGCCGGGGCTTCAAACCCTGCTTATGACCATGTTACGGCTAGTCGAAGAACGGGTCATCGGGCTCAGCGATCTTGTGCGCATATGTTCTTTCAACCCCGCTGGACGTTTCGGCTTAGGTCGTTCAAAAGGCGCGATAGCGACTGGCTTCGATGCCGATATCGTGGTGCTCGACCGGCGCCAGCCGAGCCGGATCACAAATGCCGATCAGGTCTCGCGCGCCGCCTATACGCCATTCGATGGCTGGAACGTACCGGGTATGCTGACCCGGGTGTTTCTGAAAGGTCAGGAGATCGTTCGCGATGGAAAGATCATCTCCGAGAGACGCGGCAGTGTCGTCACCCGTGAAGCCTGAGGACCAGCCGATGCCCATGCTCCAGAACAGAATTGCCATCGTCACTGGTGCCAGCTCCGGCCTCGGGCGCGCCATCGCGTTGCGCTACGCCACCGAAGGTGCCTTCATCGTCATCGCCGACATGATTGAGACGCCGATCGAGGGTGGCGAAACAACGCTGGAGCGCATCCGCGCTACCGGCGGCAATGCTCTTTTCGTAAAGACGGATATTTCTAACTGGGATGCTGTCGATCATCTGGTCGGCGAGACTGCCCGCCATTTCGGGCGACTCGACGTGATGGTCAACAATGCGGCAATCTACACATCGACCAATTTGCTGGAGACGACGCCGGAGCAATGGGCGCGCGTCATCGGCGTCAACCTCACCGGCTTCTTCTATTGCTGCAAGCGCGCCGCGCAACAATTCGTCGCACAGGAACCAGTCGGCGAGGTGCGCGGGCGCATTATCAACATTTCCTCGCAGCATGGCATGGTCGCTTGCCCCGGCGATTTTCCCTATGGCGTCAGCAAGGGCGGCATCGTGCAGATGACGCGGCAGATCGCGGTGGATCATGCCGACGACCTGATCATCTGCAATGCGATTGCGCCGGGTAAGATCGTCACCGGCAAGCCTGGTGTCGCCAATGATTCCGATGCACTCGACTATTCGCGCCGCCGCACGCCCTGGCCGCGTCTCGGCGCCCCGGAAGATGTTGCCGGCGCAGCTCTGTTCCTGGCAAGCGACATGTCGAGCTACATGACCGGCATCAACCTCATGGTAGACGGCGGTTGGATGGCCGGCTGACCTGCAAAGCAAACCGGTTGTGTGCCGGAAAATGAAAGGAAACACGCATGGATCTAGGACTGAAGGAAAAAACTGCGCTCGTCCTCGGCGCAGGCGGTGGCCTCGGCGGCGCAATTGCCAAGACATTGGCCGCCGAAGGGAGCCATGTCGCTGTCGCCGATATCAACAAGGAAGCGGCTGAAAAGGCGGTCGCGGAGATCGAAGCAAGTGGTGGCAGCGCTGTGGCGATCGCCTGGGATCTTGCCGACCTCAGCATCATCACCTCGAACCTCTCGACGATCGAAGCCCGGTTCGGATCGGTCGACGTCCTCGTCAATATCACCGGCGGCCCGCCCCCGACGCTCGTTTCTGGCCAGAATGCCGAAAGCTGGCGTAAGCATTTCGATAGCATGGTGCTGTCGGTCATTGCGATTAGCGATGCCGTGCTGCCGAAGATGCGCGAGAAGAAGTGGGGGCGGATCATTACCTCGACCTCGTCGGGCGTTGTCGCGCCGATCCCGAACCTCGGACTTTCGAACGCGTTGCGCATGTCCTTGGTCGGTTGGTCGAAGACCCTTGCAGGCGAGGTCGGCCGCGACGGCGTGACGGTCAATATCGTGCTGCCTGGCCGCATCGCCACTCAGCGCATCACCTTCCTGGATGAGCAGAGGGCCAAGCGCGAAGGCCGCTCGGTAGAAGATGTCTCGGCGCAAAGCACCGCCTCCATTCCAGTCGGCCGTTACGGCGATCCGCAGGAATATGCCGATGTCGTCACCTTCCTGGCGAGCACGCGTGCATCTTATGTTACCGGAAGTGTTCTGAGGATCGACGGCGGTCTGATCGCAAGCGTTTAGATGCGGTAGCTCAGGCATTCCAATCGGCTGACTATGTTCCAAGGGCTGGTGATATCTGGCAATATCGCCAGCTCTTATAGTTTTGTTGGCTATCGGGAGCGCCGCGCAGCTCGTCGCCACTACTTCTAACCTGGGCAAGATCCCGCTCGTGGCAGTCATTCACCGTCGCGTCGGCAATATTGCGCCACCGAATAATGATTGACGTTCCACCAAGGCCGCTGAGGTTGTAGCCTTGCCGCTGTCGACCCCTTTGGGGCCCGCGGGATCGTTCGCAACGCGAGATAGGTACTCGTTCCAAGCGCTTGTCATGGCCGATCAGTACAAGAACAATCCCACCGACGAGGGGCCGGCAGCCAGAGCAGCAGTGCAATGCTTGCATTGCTGGTTGCATCGCGATAGCTTGTCGAAGCCGGGGCGATTTGGTGGCTTCTACAGCTGCTTAGTGCTAAGCTCAGCTTGCTTCAAACGTATCGCGCATCGCACGCAGAATGATAACGGCCGAAGCCGCGCCGGGATCGATATGCCCAAGGGATCGCTCTCCCAGCCGAGCGGCCCGACCGCGGGCGGCCACCATGGAGCTTGTCGAATTAGCTCCAGCTTCGGCAGCGTCAACGATGGAATTCCACATCGTCATAGCATCGTGCGAATTCGCCTTGGCGTGGATTGCGGCCTCGGCAGCGGGGATCCAGGCGTCGAGCATGGTCTTGTCGCCACGCTGACCTTTGCCGCGCTGCTGGATACCGGCCCGCATCTCGTCGACGATCATTGCCTGGCAGGCGAGCGATAAGGATTCGTCCGCCTTCAATGACTGCGAAGCGCGGCGGAAGGCGGTGGCATAGAGCGGGCCGGTCGATGCGCCGACGGCATCCAGAAAGGCGGAGGCTGCCGCGGAGAAGATTTCGGAGGGTAACGCCTGCGCAAGATCGAGCTTTGCGAGCTCCGCGTTCACCGCCATGAAGCCGAGAGACATGGTGATGCCGTGATCGGCGTCGCCAATTGCGCCATCCAGCTCCGAGAGGCGATCTTTTTCGGCATTGATCGCGATCGATATGCGCTGAAACATGGTGCCCAGGCATCGGGCGGCTTCTTCCGACATCGTCTTCCTCCCGGTCCCGGCCATGTCTGTTGTCGCCGGGCACATTTTTATAGCTTCATCCGACCTTCAGCGCGAAGGTGTCGCACGGATGGTAGAGCATGTCAGTCAGTTCCTGATCGAGATGCAGGATGGATATGGAGGCGCCGACCATATCCAGCGACGTGCAATAATGTCCCACCCAGTTTGCCTCGATCTTGATGTCCTTCGCGCTCAGCCTCTGTTCGACGCGCCGGAACAGAATATAGAGCTCCATCAGCGGCGTTGCGCCGAAAGAATTGATGAGCACCGCCACTCGATCGCCTGCAACCGGCTTCATTTCGGAGAATATCCGGTCCATCACCCGATCGGTGATCTCGTCGGCGCTCATCATCTTCTCGCGGGTGACACCGCGTTCGCCGTGAATGCCCATGCCAAATTCGATATCGTCAGGTCCGATTTCGAAGTTGTGGCGTCGGGTCTGCGGCAGCGAGCAGGGCTCGAGTGCGACACCCATCGTGAAAGTCCGATCATTGGCCTTGCGCGTCACCGTCTCGCATGCGTCGAGCGACAGACCCTTGTCGCAGGCGGCGCCGGCTATCTTGAAGATGAAGAAGTTGCCGGCGACGCCGCGTCGTCCCTCGCGATCCTCGATCGGCGAGGAGGAGATATCGTCTGTGGTCAGCACCGTGCGGACGTCGATTTTCTGCTCCTGCGCCATTTCGGCGGCCATCTCGAAGTTCATGACGTCGCCGGCATAGTTGCCGTAGACAAAAAGTACGCCTTCGCCGCCGGAAGACGCCTTGGCACATTCGAGGATTGGCGTCGGCGGAGGCGAGGAAAAGATGTTGCCGATGGCAACGGCATCGGCAAGCCCCTTGCCGACATAGCCAAGAAAGCTAGGCTCGTGCCCGGTACCGCCGCCAATCACCAGGCCGACCTTTCCCAGCCTCGGGCCGGTTCGCGCCATCAGCGCGCGGTTCGATCCCTTGATCGGCGTGATATGCGAGGCATGTGCCTTGACGATGCCTTCTAGCATCTCGTCGACGACATCGTCGGGATTGTTGAGGAATTTCTTGATATGCGTTCGATAGCTGCTGGGCAGGGCAATGCTGTTGTCGGTTTTCGGACGCTGCTGGGCTTTCTGATCGAACTCGGTGACACCATCGGCATTCAGAATGCCGCGCCCGGTGGCTGCATCGGTAATCAGCACGTTGATATAGCCGCCGCGCAAGGCGGCGAGAATTGCGGGCACCTTGTCGAAGCCGCCGGCGACGGCGATGCGTAGCCCGATGGATTTCAGCATGTCGAGGGATATGCCGATGGTGCGGTCGTCGAGCGGCCCTGCAACCGGCAGACCCTTGGTGTCGATGAAACGGCCGGCAAGAACGCCAACAGCATTCTTGGCCAGATAATCCTGCAGGGAGACGGACTCGAAGAAACCGCTGCTGTGAACCGTCGAGTTCGGCCGCAACGACGCCACGCCGAAGATAGCTTTGTTGGCTTTGGCAAGGGTAGCAAATTGATCCTCGACCAATGGTTCGCGCAACAAGATCTCCCGAACTTCAGGCGCCGAAACGATCGCAGGGGCCGTGATATTGATCAGCCTGCCGCCTGTCACATTGGCAAAGGCACTGGCACAGAGTTCCGGCGTGTAGGCAAAGAGTGCACGGGTGCCACCGGTTGCCTGGACGATGGTAACATCCTGCAGGTTCGGCACATTGGCTTGCTCCGCGACCGCGAGAACCGTGCGGCCCCAGGCAACGGCAAGCGTATCGCCGGATTTCAGTAGGCGGGCGATGGCCTGCGCACCGGCGGTTCCGAGGCGGTCGATAAGCGGCCGCGAACCGTCGTCGCTAGGCACCACGAGACAGTCGTGCAGGCCGAAATGGCGCTTGAGTTCTTGAGCGATGGAGAGCGAACTCAGGCGAGAGGGCTCGAGTGAGATATTGACGATGCCGCGGCTGCGGGCATCGGCGAGATAGCTGTTCACGGTCGCCCGCGAAATGCCCATAATCTCGGCGATGTCGCCTTGGGTCTTGCCATCTTCGTAATAGAGCCAGCAGGCCCAGACATAGGGGTCGTCGCCATAGCGCAACGGCATGCTATCGGTCGCATCCGGCACGCCCGCCTTGCTTGCACTGTTCTTGCCGACCGAAGATGCCTTGCCTGTCATGATGATTCACTGTTTCCCGTTTTCGCCAGAAGATGAAAGCAATGACGCATGTTTGCAAATGCTTCTTCTTGAGGAAGGGCGGCGCGCGACCCCGTGGTGGAGCACGGGATCGCGCAGCCTTGGGAGAGCCCTGTTATTGCAGTCGTGCGCGAGCGCAGAGCGAAAGTTCCTTCAGGATGATAGCGCAGGAAGTCGCACCGGCGTCGAGAACGCCGAGCGAGCGCTCGCCCAACCGGCTGGCGCGGCCGATCTTGGCAACGAGATTGAGGGTGGAGTCGCGGCCGACCTCGGCTGCAGCAACCAGAGCATCGAGCGCCTCCGCAAAGGATTTGCCGGCTGCATTCGCAGCATCGAACGCCTCGATTGCCGGAACCAGCGTGTCCAGAAGCGTCTTGTCGCCGACTTTGGCGGAACCGATCGACTGGATACCTTCAAGCCCGGCATGCAGCGCCCTGCTATAGGCTGCGCTATCGATGGCCTCGATGCCGTTGAGCTTTTCGGCAATCTCGGTGAACATGACGCCGTAGAGCGGGCCCATGGAGCCGCCGATCTCGGTCATCAGCACCGTGCCCAGCGTATCGAGCGAGACTGACAGCGACTGGTTCTTGCCCTTCAGGCGTTCCGCGGCCATTGCGAAGCCCTTGGCCATGTTGACGCCATGGTCGCCGTCGCCGATCTTGCCGTCGATCTCGCTGAGATAGGCGCGGTTCTCGACGATGCGATCGGCCATCGCCAAGACGATATCACCCGATGTTGCATTGTTGAATGTCTGCATGCGTGCGTCCCCCTCAGAGCAGCGTCGTGCACTCGACCTCGACGTCCAGAAGCTCTTTCAGCTCCTCGTCGAGTGCCATCACGGTCAGCGTCGCGCCGACCATTTCGAGCGACGTGAAGTAGTTGCCAATATAGGTCCTGTAGATATTCAATCCCCGTTCGGAGATCTTCGTCTCGATCGTGTCGTTGAGGATGTAGAGCTCGTTGACCGGTGTCGCGCCGAGGCCAGACACGAGGACGGCCACTTCCGTTCCAGTGGCCAGATTATGATCATCGAGCACGATCTGGCACATATCCTCGGCTATCTCCGCTGCCGTCTTCAGCGGCTCGACGCGAACGCCGGGTTCGCCGTGATGGCCGATGCCGACTTCCATCGTGCCGGGTTCGATCTGGAAATTCGAATGACCGACGGCGGGCAGGGTGCAGGGACCAAGGCCGATACCGACGGAGCGGCAATTGTCGATCGCCCTTTGCGCGGTCACGCGTACTTCCTCCAGGTTCGCACCCTTGGAAGCCTTGGCGCCGCCGATCTTCCACATGAAGATTTCGCCGGCCACGCCGCGGCGCTTCTCGCGCTCCTCCGGTGGTGCCGAGCAGACATCGTCGTTGGCGACGACGGTCGCGACTTCGATGCCGTCCTTGGCGGCAAGCTTCGTCGCCATCTTCACGTTCATGTTGTCGCCGGCATAGTTGCCGTAAAGGCAGATAACACCACGGCCACCATTGGCCTCGCGGATGGCGTCGTGGAAGCTCTTGGCCGTTGGGGACGAAAAGAGCTCGCCGACTGCGACCGCATCCAGCATATTCTTACCGGTATAGCCGATGAAGGCCGGCTCATGGCCGGAGCCACCGCCGGTGACCACGCCGACCTTGCCGGCATACGGCGCATCCTTGGCGACGACGACGCGCGGATTGTCTGCCAGACGAACGATATCCGAATGCGCTTTGATGAAGCCTTTTACAGTATCTTCAACGACTTCATCGGGATTGTTGATGAACCGCTGCATGGTCTCTCCTGTCGAAATTGTCGAGCGCTTGCGCTCAAAGAATGGTGTAGCCGCCGTCGATCAGCAGATCGGCGCCGTTGATCATGTCCGCGCCGGACGAGGAGAGGAAAACAGCCGCGGCTGCAATCTCCTGCGGGAAGGCGAAACGGCCCGTCGGGATGCGCTTCTTGGCGGCTTCGCCTTTTTCACCGGCCCAGGCCTTCTTGCCGAGCTCGGTCAGCACGATGGTCGGCGAGATGGTGTTGACGTTGATGCCGTGTTTGCCCCATTCGGCGGCAAAGGTCTTGGACATGCCGATCACGCCGAACTTGGAGGCGCAGTATGCCACATGCTCTTCGATGGCGACCGTGCCGGCTTGCGAGGCGAGATTAACGATCTTGCCACCCTTGCCGGCGGCGATCATCGCGCGACCGACAGCCTGTGTGACCAGGAACGTTCCCTTGAGGTTGATGTTGATCGTCTTGTCCCAATAGTCGAGCGGCAGATCCTCGGCGGGAGCAAGGAAGACGACGCCGGCGCTGTTGACGGCGATATCGATGCCGCCGAAATGCGATACGACATCGCTGACGGCCTTGCTGACCGAGGCCGGATCGGACACGTCGCAGACGAATGCTTCAGCGCCGCCGCCGATTTCTGATGCCTTGGTCTTCGCCATGTCGACATTGATATCGAGAACCGCGACCTTCGCGCCCTTGGAGGCGAATGCAGCCGCGACCGCAGCACCGATGCCGGAGCCGCCGCCTGTGACGAGCGCCGTCTTGCCTGAAAGCGGGAAGTTCAAATCAATGTCTGGGGATGTCTCGGTCATCTTTTTCAAGCCTCTGTTTTCGGGGTGTGGCGAGGCGATGGTTCGCCCCGCCACATTGATCTTACTTGCGGGTTTCGAGCAGCTTGTCGACGTTCTCGGCCGTTACCGGGGTCCACGGAACATTGTAGTTCTTGTCCTTGCCGTCGTTGAACGGCATGGCCGGATACTGTTCCCAGATCTTGGATTCCGGCTTGTAGTTGCCCTTCTTGGCGGCAAAGATTGCCAGATCGAGGGCGCCCTGAGCCTGCGCGCTGGCGTCCTGCAGGATCGAGGTCATCGTACCAGCCTTGACGGCATGGAGCGCATCGGTGATGCCGTCGATACCGGCAATGGCGAAGTCTTTGACGTTCAGCTTGGCAGCCTTGATCGCTTCGATCGCGCCGAGCGCCATCTCGTCGTTCTGGCCGATGACGCCGTTGATCTGGCCGGGATGAGAGGTCAGCCAGTTTTCCATGAGGGTCTGGGCTTCGGCACGCGACCAGTTGGCGGTCTGGTCTTCCAGCACCTTCACATTCGGGCACTCGGCAAGCGCCTTCTTGTTGCCTTCGAGGCGCGAGATCTGAGCGGACTGACCGATCGGGCCTTCGAGGATGACGACATTGCCCTTGCAGCCGATCTTGTCGAGGACGCTCTTGGCCTCCATGTAGCCGGAGATCGTGTCGTCGGAACCGACATAAGCAGTCAGCAGATCGGAATTGACGCGGGTGTTCGAGCCGACGACGGGGATACCGGCGTCATGGGCGGCCTGTACGGCGGTTGCTGCGGCCTCGATATCGATCGGTACAAAGATGATCGCGTCGAACTTCTGCGTGATCATCGTGTTGACCTGCTCCTGCTGCACGAGCGCGTCATAGCGGCCGTCGAAGATGGTCAGATCGACATCGCCATTCTTGACGGCGGGGTGTTCCTTTAGCGCTGCCGACCAGATCTGCATGAATTCGGCATTCAGGCCGTAGGGAGCCGCGCCGATTTTCAGCTTCTTGTCCTGGGCGAGGACAGGTGAGGCCAGAATTGCTGTCGCTGCAGCAAGAGCAATCAATAATTTCTTCATTATAGGTCTCCTCCGTTGAAAGTCCGGCCGTCGTCTTGACGAGCCGTTGGGTTTTCCGAGTGTGGACACTGGAATGTCTTCGGGCTCAGCCGCCCAGGTTTCTCTTTTGGTCGAGCATGACGGCGCCGACGATGAGCGCGCCCTTGAGGACCTGCTGGTAGTAGGACTGGATGCCCATGAGATCGAGGCCGTTGTTCATGACACCGATGATCAGCGCGCCGATCAGCGTGCCCGTGATGCGGCCGACGCCGCCGGAAAGGCTGGTGCCGCCAATGACGACGGCTGCAATCGCGTCCAACTCATAGGCGATGCCGGCCTGTGGCAGAGCGGAGCCGGTGCGCGCCGCAAGGATCATGCCTGCCAGACCGGAGAGGCCACCGGAAATGACGTAAACGAGGAAGCGCAGCTTGCTGACGTTGATACCGGAGGTAACGGCTGCATGCGGATTGCCGCCGACAGCATAGATATAGCGGCCGAAGCGGGTGCGGTTCAGGACCCACCAGGCGATGATGAAGACGATGGCAAGCAGAACGACCGGCATTGGGATGGACAGGATGCTGCCGGTGCCGATCCAGCGGAAGTCAGGCGTGAGAGCTGGAACCGGCTTGCCGCCGCCATAGATCAGCGTCAGGCCGCGGGCGGCAGAGAGCATGCCGAGCGTTGCGACAAAAGCGGGAACGGCAAAGCGCGAGACAATAAGGCCGACCACGGCGCCACAGGCGACACCGACCAGCAGGCCGACGACGAGTGCGACATAAGGCGGGTAGGGTGCACCGATGATCCCGGCCGTCGCCGAGGTCGTCGCGAAACTGGCGCTGACGATGCCTGTGAGTGCGACCACGGAGCCGACGGAAAGATCGATGCCGCGCGTCAGGATGACGAATGTCATGCCGATTGCCAGCACCCCGTTGATCGAGGTCTGCAGCAGCACGTTGGAGATGTTGCCGGCCGTCAGGAAGTATTGGTTCGAAACGGAGAGGACAGCTGCGAGCAGAAGGAAGGCGAGAAAGATCCCGTATTCCTGAATGATCAATCGGCGCCGGTCCGAGCCGAACCAGGAATTGGACGGATTATTGTCAGTGGCGGACATTGCAAATACCTCTTGTTGCCGGACGCGTTCTTTTGAGCTTCGTGCCTGCTGTGTTCAGGTCGACAGATGCACGAGCGATTGCGCGTCGGCCTCCTCCCTCTTGAGAATTCCGGCAGACCGTCCCTGGCGCATCACCAGGATGCGGTCCGACATGCCGAGAACCTCGTCTATTTCGGATGAGATCATGATCACGGTGCCGCCTTCGGCGGCGAAGTCGCAGATGATGCGATAGATCTCGCGCTTGGCGCCGACATCGACGCCGCGCGTCGGCTCATCGAGCAGCAGCACTTTCGGCTTGCGCAGAAACCATTTGCCGAGCACCACCTTTTGCTGATTGCCGCCCGAAAGGCCGGAGACCGGCATGCTGTCGCGTGCAGCCTTGATGCCGAAGCGCTGGATCATGTCCCGGCTGGCGTTGGCCTCGGCCCGGCGATCCATCGAAAAATTGGGGCTCATTTCGGGTAGGCTCGCAAGGCAGATATTGTTGCGAACGCTATCGATCAGGTTGAGGCCGGTCAGCTTGCGATCTTCGGTGACGAAGGCGATGCCATGCTGCATGGCTTCGGCCGGTTTGCGCACGGTTATGGGCTCGCCAGCAAGCTTGATCTGGCCGTTGCTGACGGCATCGATGCCGAAGATGCAGTTGAAGATCTCGGTACGGCCGGATCCCATCAGGCCGTAAATGCCGAAAATCTCCCCCTTGTGAGCGGTAAACGAGATGTCGTTGACTTTGCCCTCTGCTGTAAGCCCGGCGACTTCCAGCCCCGGCGTTACCGTCGGGACGTTGGTCTTGATGTATTCTTCGCCAAGCTCGCGGCCGACGATCAGGCGGATGAGGCCCGGCCGGTCGATATTGGCAAGCGCGCCGCTGCCGACATAGGACCCGTCGCGAAAGGCCGTGTAGGAATCGGCGATCTGGAAGATTTCGGACAGACGGTGCGAGACGTAGACAACGCCTTTGCCTTCAGCCTTCAGCCGCTCAATGGTCGCAAACAGCTGCTGCGCTTCCTTCTCGCCGATCGCGGAGGTGGGCTCGTCCATGAAGATCACCTCGGCATCGTGGCTGAGCGCCTTGGCGATCTCGACCAGCTGAACTTGCGCGACCGAGAGGTTCATCATGAATTGCGTGGCGCGGATGTTGAACTGCAGTCGGTCGAGGAGCGCCTGCGCGTTGCGGTTCATTGTCTTGAAATCGATGCCGCCAAAGCGCGCCGATGGCTCGCGGCCGAGATAGATGTTCTCCGCAACCGTCATGTGCGGGATGGGGCTGAGCTCCTGCTCGATGATGGCAATGCCGGCCGCGAGCGCTTCGGCAGGGCTTGTGTAATCCACATCCTTGCCGCGGCGGCGAATGGAGCCGGCATCGCGCTTGTGAATGCCCATCAGAATCTTGAGGAACGTCGACTTGCCCGCACCGTTGCCCCCGCACAAGGCGTGGACGGAGCCGGGACGCAGCTGAAAGCGCCCATCGCGCAATGCGGCGACGCCGCCAAAGGACTTTTTCAGCCCCTTCACTTCGAGCAGGAATTCCACTTTCTCCTCCGCATTCCTCAGGCCGGAACGAGCTTCGACGACGACGCAGTTGATCATCGCTCCGTATTAGATTTGACAAAATTCGAATCGTTTTCGACAAATGTCAATATGCTGATTTCGAGATGCCTTCAGTGATGCGAATGTCGCATTCGTGAGGGCTGGAATATGGCGGGCTCAGGTTGCGGGTCGTGGCCTTGATCAGTGGCGCGCGGATTACCCTGACGATCGACATCGGATTTGGCGATGCGCTCGAGCCTGGGGCGGAGACGCTAGATTATCCTTCTATGCTCGTTTTCCGATGGCCCGGCTCAGAGCCTATGCGCGGGAGACGGTCATTGCCGAAAAGTTCCAGGCGATGGTCATGCTGGGGCGTGCAAACAGCCGCATGAAGG
>NZ_QMKK01000041.1 GCF_003287875.1 Martinezella tropici | reverse complement strand
GCATTGGCCTGGTCGACCTTGAAGAAGGCGATGGAAGCCTGCAGCTCCTCTGCCTGGGCGGCCAGTTCTTCCGAGGTTGCCGACATCTCTTCGGAGGCACCGGCATTCTGCTGCGTCACCTTGTCGAGCTGCTGGATCGCCTCGTTGATCTGCGAGGCGCCGATATCCTGCTCGCGGCAGGCAGCCGAGATTTCGGCCACCAGTTCGGCGGTCTTGCGGATATCGGGCACGAGGCGCGACAGCATCTCGCCGGCTTCGGTCGCGACCGTGACGGTCTCACCCGAGAGGCTGGAGATTTCGGCGGCCGCCGCCTGGCTGCGTTCGGCGAGCTTGCGCACTTCGGAGGCGACGACGGCAAAGCCGCGGCCATGCTCGCCGGCACGCGCTGCCTCGACCGCGGCATTGAGGGCCAGCAGGTCGGTCTGGCGGGCGATCTCCTGGACGATGGAGATCTTCTCGGCGATGGTGCGCATGGCGTTGACGGCGCGGTCGACGGCCTGGCCGCTGACCTCAGCGTCTCTGGCGGACTGACGGGCGATCTTCTCGGTTTGAGCGGCGTTGTCGGCATTCTGCTTGATGTTGGCGGCCATCTCCTCCATCGAGGCGGAGGCTTCCTCGGCTGAAGAGGCCTGCTCGGTGGCGCCCTGCGAGAGCTGCTCGGAACCGGCCGACAGCTGCTGGCTGCCCGACGAGACATTGTCGGAAGCCGACAGAGCATCCGCAACGACACCGCGCAGGCGTTCGACCATCGATTGAAGCGAGGTGCCGAGCGTGTCCTTGTCCGACATCGGCTTCGGCTTGACCGTCAAGTCGCCGTTGGCGATCTGATCGGCGATCGTTGCGGTATTGCGCAGGTTGCCGGTCATGACGTTGATGGTATCGACCAGATCCTTGATCTCGTCATTGGTCTTGATTTCGATATTCTGGTTGAGATCACCGATGGCAACGCCTTCGGCGACCGCCTGGATTTTTTTGAGACCGCGGTTGATGCCGAGCGCTATCCAGATGGCGATCACGCTCGACAGTACGAACATGACGGCGAGCGAGGTCAGCAGAAGGTTCCGCGCGAAAGCATATTGGTCATTGGTCGCCTGGTCGGTCGCGTGCAGATCCGCAATGATCCCGTCGTTGATTTTGCCGACAATGTCGAGAAGAACGGTCGTCGCCTTTCGTCCTTCGCCCATGGATAGTTCAGCCGCTTTCCGATTGCTGTCTTCGGTATTTTCGACCGCGAGCTTCAAAACCTGGGCGTCGACTTCCTTCCAGGCCGGAAACTGTCTGGAAAACTCCGCGACCTTGTCTGCGATGGCAGAATCTTGCGCTAATTTCTCTACGAGTTGGTCGATCGTGGCCTCATTGGCACGAACCGCATCGACGTAACCGCTGATGGCCTGCGGATCGTTGTTCAGAATCGCATTCTTTTCATTGCGGATTGCATTCAGGACGGCGTTAGAAAGTTCGCCGGAGCTGCGTTGATTTGCGGCCGGACCCTGAATGATCTCGGTAATGGCCGAATTCAAGGAAGACAGGCTCATGATCGCCAGGACCGACATGCCCGTGGACATGACAATCAGCAGGCCGAATGCGAGGGCCAATTTGAGTTTGATGGTAAAGCGCATCTCTGAAGCTCCTGGAGATGGAGAGATTTGATAGTTAAAAAAGTCAGACGGGGAGCCGTCTTGATGCGCGAAGACCGATACATTCACCCTTCCGCGAACCGTTTCCGGTTCTTGAGGCCCGCAACAGCATTTGCCGGCCTTTGATCCGGCGCCTTCGGGCGCCGGATCGTGTCGAGATCAGGCCAGCCGCTCAGGCGCTCTGGCGAAAGTCGTTGTCGTCTGCGTCTGGTCCGCCCATGGACATGTCGAGGGAGAAGCCCTTGAGGCGGGCTTGCTGAGCGGCAACGCTGTTGTCGGTTCGTGTGGCCGGTGTCCTGGCAGCTGGTGCCTTGGCGACAGGCCTGGACTTGGCCGGGCTGGCGGTGTGATGGATCGGAGCATGGACCGGCTGATGCACGGCCTGGGCCTTGCGAGCATTGGCCTGGTCGACCTTGAAGAAGGCGATGGAAGCCTGCAGCTCCTCTGCCTGGGCGGCCAGTTCTTCCGAGGTTGCCGACATCTCTTCGGAGGCACCGGCATTCTGCTGCGTCACCTTGTCGAGCTGCTGGATCGCCTCGTTGATCTGCGAGGCGCCGATATCCTGCTCGCGGCAGGCAGCCGAGATTTCGGCCACCAGTTCGGCGGTCTTGCGGATATCGGGCACGAGGCGCGACAGCATCTCGCCGGCTTCGGTCGCGACCGTGACGGTCTCACCCGAGAGGCTGGAGATTTCGGCGGCCGCCGCCTGGCTGCGTTCGGCGAGCTTGCGCACTTCGGAGGCGACGACGGCAAAGCCGCGGCCATGCTCGCCGGCACGCGCTGCCTCGACCGCGGCATTGAGGGCCAGCAGGTCGGTCTGGCGGGCGATCTCCTGGACGATGGAGATCTTCTCGGCGATGGTGCGCATGGCGTTGACGGCGCGGTCGACGGCCTGGCCGCTGACCTC
>NZ_QMKK01000040.1 GCF_003287875.1 Martinezella tropici | reverse complement strand
CCTAGCACTACTTTGGCAGATTAACCGGTCATTTACGATGATGGGCCATCTTGGGCACTTTCACAGGGGTGCGCGAGATGTCGGAACTGGATGTTGCGCTGGCGGATTGGCTGAAGCCGTTCGTCGAGAAGCTTGGTCACAAGAAGCGGCGGCAGATGTGCCCGGTCTATATTTCGGGCCTCATCGGACCTGGTGATCGCAAGAGTATCGAGCCGATGGCGGAACGTCTGGCACCTGATCGCTACGACCGCCTGCATCATTTCATCTCGGATGGGATTTGGGATGCCGGTCCTCTTGAGGCGGAACTGGCGGTGCAGGCCGACAGGATTGTCGGGGCTTCAGATGCTTTTCTGGTGATCGACGACACAGGTCTACCGAAGAAAGGCGACCATTCTGTTGGGGTGGCGCCGCAGTACGCGTCGATGCTCGGCAAGCGCGCCAATTGCCAGACGCTGGTGTCGTTGACGCTGGCCCGCGACGAGGTTCCCGTCCCAGTGGGCTTACGATTGTTCTTGCCCGACAGTTGGACGAGTGATCAGGATCGGATGGCGAAGGCTGGTGTTCCCGAGGAGATGCGCCGATCCCGCACCAAACCGGAGATCGCGCTCGGCGAGATCGATCGGCTGATGGCCGCAGGCGTGCGGTTTGGCACCGTGCTTGCGGATGCCGGCTATGGTCTGTCGGCTGCGTTTCGCCAGGGGCTCAGTGCACGCAATCTCACCTGGGCTGTCGGTATTCCCAAGCATCAGAAGGTTTATCCTCATGATGTCGCATTGGTCTTTCCTGTCGCCGGCCATGGACGGCCACGCAAGCATTCGATCCCCGATACGCTGTCGACCGCAGCCGAAACGATCTTGGAAGGAAACACCTGGAAGAAGGTCAGTTGGCGTCACGGCACGAAAGGTCGACTGACAGCACGCTTCGCTGCCCTACGCATTCGGATTGCTGATGGCAACCCGCAACGCATCCTCGACAAGGGACAGCAGCACATGCCGGGCGAAGTGGCGTGGCTCGTTGGTGAATGGCGTTCAAACGACGAGCGCAAATACTACCTCTCCAATCTGCCGGCCGAGGCGACCTTGAAAGCGCTCACGGCGGCCATCAAGGCGCGATGGGTCTGCGAGCAGGCCCATCAGCAGATGAAGGAAGAGCTCGGCCTCGATCACTTTGAAGGTCGATCATGGCAGGGCCTCCACCGACACGCGTTGATGACGATGATTGCCTATGCCTTTCTTCAACATCAACGCCTCAACAAGGCAAAGCGGGAAAAAAAGGAAGAGGCACGGCCCGCCTAAGCCGACACTGCCGGCCATCCGACGCGCTGTCATAGCCGCGCTCTCAAACCACCATCCACCACAACGATGTCCTCACTGCCGTATCAGGTTCCTAATGACCCCAAATTCAATTCTGCCAAAGTAGTGCTAGTGCATGTCATTGCCGCAAAACCGCTACGCACTTTTGCGCGACATGCCTTAGCGGCTGCGACCTCGTGTTCGGCCACGCCGGCGGGTTCGTCATCGATGTTCCCGCCGGTTGATATTTCATCACCCTCCGATCAGGGTCTCTCTTGCCATTGCCGAAAGGGATCAATCCTCACGGATGGCGCTGCTTTTGGCCGTATCCCGCATGAAGAGATAGATGACGAGCGAGATGCCGATCATTGCCGTCACATACCAGTAGAAGCCTTGCTCCCAGCCGCTGCTCTTGAACTTCAGTGCCACGAATTCGGCCGTACCGCCGAACAGCGTGTTGGCAAGAGCGTAGGGCAATGCGACGCCGAGGGCACGGATATGGGCCGGAAAAAGTTCCGCCTTCACCACCGCATTGATCGACGTGTAGCCGGTGACGATGATCAGCGCACCCATGACGAGCAGCCCTGCGATCAGCGGGTCCTTCGTGGTCTCGAGGGTCGAGAAGATCGGGTAGGTGAACAGCACGCCGCAAAGACCGAAGCCGATCATCAGCGGCTTGCGGCCGATCTTGTCGGAAAGCCCGCCTGCGATCGGCTGCAACAGCATGAAAACGAAGAGCGTGATCGCATTGATCTGGCTTGCCGTCTCGCGCGTGAATCCGGAGGTATTGACCAGGAATTTCTGCATGTAGATCGAATAGGCGTAGAAGGCGAGCGTGCCGCCGGCCGTCAGCAGCATCACCAGTGCGGTTTCCTTCGGATGCTGGGTGATGAGCATCCAGAAGCCGGATTTCTGCATATCGCTCGCGCGCACATTCTTGAAGCTCTCGGTTTCGGCAAGGCCGCGCCGCAGCCAGAAGACGACGACGGCAAGCGCCGCGCCGACGAAGAAGGGAATGCGCCATCCCCAGGCATTGAGCGTCTCCGCCGTCATAAAAGCCTGCAATATGATGAGGACGGCGATGGCGAGGAGCTGCCCCGAGATCAGCGTGACATACTGGAACGACGAGAAGAAACCCCGGCGCTGCCGGCCAGCCATTTCGGAAAGATAGGTCGCCGAAGCGCCGTATTCGCCTCCCACCGACAGGCCCTGCATCAGGCGGGCAAGGACCAGAAGTGCCGGTGCCGCCACGCCGATTGCTTCGTATCCCGGTGTCAGGGCGATGATCAGCGAGCCGGCACACATCAGCGTCACCGAAAGCGCCAACCCGGCCTTGCGACCCTTGCGGTCGGCATAAAGCCCCATGATCCAGGCGCCGATCGGCCGCATGACGAAGCCTACGGCGAAGACTGCTGCCGAGTTCAGCAACTGCGCCGTCTGATCGCCGGCGGGAAAGAAGTGCGGAGCAAAATAGAGTGCGAATGCGGCATAGACATACCAGTCGAACCATTCGACCAGATTGCCCGTCGAGCCGCCGATGATCGATTTGAGACGATTGCGTTTTCCGGCGGCATCCGCTGCTGCCGTCGTCTCGATGGAATCTTGCAATGTGTCCAGCATTGAACCTCTCCTCCCTTGGTCGCTTCAGCCGCCGCCATCACGATCGATCGCGACGGGATTTTGAGAGAAGCCGCATATGCGCTTGCCCGCCGGCCCATCGTTGCGAGACGGAACGGGCCAATACCGATTACTATCGAGGATCACTCTCCCAGTGCCATCATTGTTGCGTGTGGAAATCCCAGAGACGAGGACTATCAGGCGTCATGATACCCATATTGAAATATTTCATATTTTCATGATCTCACCGTGGTTCTTGCTATTATTTGCGCAAGATTCTGCATGGCAATTTCGAGGCTTGTGCAATATTCTGCACAAATGACTGCATTCGGATGGGCACGGATTCTACTTATAGCAATGGCTGGTGTGGCTGCCGCAGCCGGCATTTGGCTTACGGCGCTCTCGCTGTCGCGCCATGAGGCGCTGGCGCGGCTGGAAGCGGAGGCCGCCGGGCTTGCCGTGCAGCACAGCCGCCTGGTCGACAGCGAGCTGGCTCGTTTCCGGCTGTTGCCGATCGTGCTTGGCGAATATCGCGATCTAGGCGAGGCTCTTGCAAGCCCCACCGCCGACGCAGCCCGTCGGCTCGACCAAAAGCTCGGCTTTCTCGCCCATCAGACCGGTGCCTATATCATATATCTGGTCGACCATACCGGCCTCGTGATCTCCGCATCGAATGCGGGGACCGAGGATAGTTTCGTCGGCAAGAATTTCAGTTTCCGGCCCTATTTTTCCGAGGCGATGAAAGACGGCATGGCGGAATATTATGGCGCCGGTGCAATCAGCGGCCGGCCAGGCCTGTTTATCGCGCGCAGGGTCGGCGATGCGGCGGCGCCGGCCGGCGTCGTAGTCGTCAAATTCGAATTCGAACCCGTGTCGCGGATCTGGGCGAACGATCCGGGTAAAACGCTCGTCGTCGACGAACATCAGATCATCCTTGCCGCATCCGACCCGTCACAGGTGCTGACCGCGCTCGCGCCGCTATCGCCGGAGGACCGTGCCCGCGTCGTCGCGAGCGGCCAGTATCGGGACGCGGCGCTGGGGCCGGGGAACTACCGTGTGGAAGATGCCGGCCGTATTCGCGGACCGCGAGATCAGATCATGGTCGCAGCCGAGCAGCCGGTCGCCGGCACGCGTCTGCGCCTCCTGCATCTTCTCGATACGCGCATGGCCTTGCAGGAGGCCCGCGCGCAGGCTTGGCTGCTGGCCTTGCCAGTCATCCTCGGGCTCGTTGTCATCGGGGCTGCGATCTGGTGGCGAATGACCCGCGTCGCGCGGGCGGCGGCTGATCGGCGGGCGCTTGAAGAGGCCGTCGCCGCGCGCACGGCCGAACTGCGTGACGAGATGGCCGAACGCACCCGCGCCGAAGACCGCTATCGCGATGCCCGCGAAGAGCTTGCCCAGGCCAATCGGCTCGCTTCCGTCGGCTCGATCACGGCGGGGCTGATGCATGAAATCAACCAGCCGGTCGCCACCATTCGCACCTTGGCCGAAAACGCTCGCCACCATCTCGCCGCCAACCGCCTCGATCGCGTCGGAGCCAATCTCGATGCCGCGGTCGACGTGACGGCGCGCATAGGAACGATCATGCAGGAGATGCGGCGGTTTTCGCGCCGGGGGCGGCATGCCGCCGGGCCGGAACCGCTCGATGCCATCATCGCCGGTGCCTTGCTGTTGGTCGGGAACCGGTTCCGCAAGGCGGCTGTGCGGCTGGATCTTCCGCCACAGGGCCAACCGCAGGTGCTGGCCGAACGGGTGCGGCTGGAACAGGTTCTCGTCAATCTGCTGCAGAACGCCATCGATGCGGTGTCGAACGTCGACGATCCGCATGTTGCTTTGCTCGTCGAGGCCGCGGAGAAAGATACGGTGAGGCTGACGGTCGCCGACAATGGTCCGGGCATAGACCCGGACTTGGGGAAGGAGATATTCCGTCCCTTCATGACGGGCAAGCCCGATGGGTTGGGCCTTGGGCTTGGAATCGCCCAGGACATCATGAACGATCTTGGCGGATCATTGACGATCGGCCCGTCGCCGCTTGGTGGTGCGGCCTTCATAGTTACGATGAGGCGGGCATGACGCTGCAAGTGCCGCAGAAAGTGCTGCTGGTGGAAGACGACGGCCCTTTCAATGCCGCTCTCAGCGATTCCTTTGCCATAGCCGGTTTCGAGGTGGAGACGCATGGCGATGGGCAGTCGGCGCTGGCGAGCCTTGCCGTTGCGCTGCCGGGCGTGGTCGTCACCGACATCCGCCTGCCCCGCGTCGACGGACACGATCTCCTCGAGGCAGTGCAGGCGCGCGATCCCGACCTCCCCGTCATCCTGATGACCGGTCATGGCGATATCGCCATGGCGGTCGGTGCCTTGAAGCAGGGCGCTTATGATTTTATCGCCAAGCCTTTTGCCACGGATCACATGATCGCCTCCGTGCGCCGCGCGCTGGAAACGCGGCGTCTGGTGCTGGAAAACCGCCGCCTGCGGCAGGCCGCGGCGGAAGCGGAAGATACTTCGCCGCTTCTGGGCCAGACGCCGATCATGGCGCGATTGCGTGAAACGATACGCCAGGTCGCCGTCGCTGATGTGGATGTTCTGGTCGAAGGTGAAACCGGCACCGGCAAGGAACTCGTGGCGCGCCTCATCCACCGCTGGAGCAGGCGGCATGGGCGCAGCTTCGTCGCGGTCGATTGCGCCGCCCTGCCGGATGTGATCGCCGACGAAACCCTGTTCGGAAACCGCGCCCGGCGCGGACGCATCGCCGAGGCGGATCGCGGCACGCTTTTTATCGATGAGATCGACAGCATGTCGCCCATGCTGCAGGGACGACTTCTGCGTGTGGTCGAGGAGCGCGAATTGCCCTCATCGACAGGCGAGCCGGCTCCCGTCAATCTCCGGATCGTCGCGGCGACCAAGACCGATCTGCATGGTTCGGTCGCCGAGGGCCATTTCCGCGCCGATCTGCTCTATCGGCTGGAGACCGTGCGGATCCGCATCCCGCCGCTACGCGAGCGCCGGGCCGATATCGGCCTGTTGTTCAGTGCCTTTCTCGACGATGCCGCGCGCCTACACGGTGTTGCGCGCCCGCAAATCGATGCTGCGATGGAGGCGCGTTTCCTGACTGATGATTGGCCGGGCAATGTCCGCGAATTGCGCAACTACGCAACCCAGGTCGTTCTGGGTCTGACGTCAGCCCGGAGCCGACCCGCTTCGGAACTTGGTCTGTCAGATCAGATGGATCAGTTCGAGGCGAGCGTCTTGCGCGCAGCGCTTGACCGGTTCGAGGGTGATATCGCCAAGGTCGCTGCGGCGCTGCAATTGCCGCGCCGCAGCCTCTATGCCCGCCTGCAACGCCACGGCATCAACCCATCGGTTTATCGAAAGCGAGATAATGCGCATGGTGACGGTGGGAGGGGCTGATCAAATATGGCTCGGTTCGTTCGTATAGCATTCGTGCATATTGCGTGCGACCCGCATCCTCAGTGAGCGCCTCCGCCACCGCCTGCCTGTGGGCGCTTGGTGAACAGCATCGTGATAGCCGCGATGGCGAGCACCACGCCGATGACTGCGAAGGTATCGCTGAATCCCATGATCAGCGCTTGCCTTTTGATGACTTGGCCGAGCGCGATGATTGCCTTCTGCTGGGCCGCCTGATGATCCGAAATACCGTGTGACAGGAAGTAGTTTGTCATCTGGTCTATTCGTTGACGAACCTCATCGCGAGCAAGGGTCACGGATTGGCCGATGATGTTGGAGTGAAACTGCTCGCGTTTGGTCAGGATGGTCCCAAGCGAGGCGGTTCCCACCGCGCCACCAAGATTTCTCAGCATGTTCGCCAGGCCGGAGGCCGCCGCCGCATCCGCAGGGGCAATGCCGGCCGTGGTGATTGCGGTAACCGGGGTGATGACGAACGCCTGGCCGATGGCGCGGATGATGTTCGGAATGAAGAACTGGTCCCCGGCATTGTCGGCCGAAAGCGTGACGTTCATGAAACAGCTGAGCGCAAAAACCGCAATGCCGAAGAAGGCAAGCCAGCGCACATCCACGCGTTTCATCATCAGCGGCACCAGCGGGATCAGCAGTAGCTGTGGCAACCCCGTCCATGCCAGGACGTTGCCGATCTGCTCGGCATTATACCTCTGCACCTGGCCGAGATATTGCGGCAGGATGTAGACTGTGCCGAACAGCGCGACGCCCACGAGAATATTCGCAAGCACGCCCAGCCCGAAGTTCCGTTGCTTCAGTAGCCGCAGTTTCACCAGCGGCTTCGAAACCTTCAGCTCGATGATAATGAAGAGCGTCAGGAACACGGCCGCGACGATGCTGAGCCGGACGATGAAGGGCGAGGAGAACCAGTCGTCCTTGTTGCCCTCTTCTAGCACGGTTTGCAGGGCGGAGAGGCCGATCGCCATCGTGACGATACCGGCCCAGTCGCCTTCGCGCAGCAATTTCAGCTGCATCGGCTGCTTGTCCAGCGCCAGCGCCAGCGCCACCACCATGATGGCGCTCGGGCCGGCATTGATGAAGAAGATGGTCTGCCAGCCGTAATTCTCGGTCAGGTAGCCGCCGATCGTCGGGCCGATGGCCGGAGCGAAAGTGACGGACAGGGCAAAGATCGCCAGCCCCAAGGGCTGCTGCGGCTTCGGAAGCTTCGTCAGCACCATGGTGAAGGCCATCGGGATCAACACGCCGCCGGCAAATCCCTGCAGACCACGCAGCACGATCATCGTTCCGAGATCGTGGGCAAAGGCGCAGGAGAGAGACAACAGCGGAAACAGAACCGAGTTCACCAGGATGTAACGGCGAAACGAGAAGACGCTGCTGAGATAGGCGGTGAGCGGAATGACGACGATCTCGCCGATCAGGTAGGAAGTCGAGATCCAGGCGCCATTATCAACTCCGGTGCCGATGCCCCCCTCGATGTCGAGGAGGGAGGCATTGGTGATCTGGATATTCAGGATCGCCATGAACGCGCCGATCATGCCGGCCAAAACCGCGATCCACTCTCTTGTCGATGCGCGCGGCTCCGCCGCTGCGGCCGGCATCGGACGGCCATCCATCGTAATCGTTGACATTGTGGGCTCCCGCCGTCAGTTCCGCTGTGCGGCGTCTGCTTTGGTGTTGATGCTCGGCTCGACGGACATTCCCGGGCGCAGTTCACCGCTCTTCATGGTCTGCGCGTCGAGCGCTATCCTGACCGGAATTCGCTGAACGACCTTGGTGAAATTGCCGGTCGCATTGTCAGGCGGCAGCAGCGCGAATTCCTGCCCGCTCGCCGGCGCAAGGCTATCGACATGGCCATGGAAGGTCTTGCCGGGGAACATGTCGACTTCGATATCGACGGGTTGACCGGCATGGACATCCGTCAGCTGCGTCTCCTTGTAATTGGCGACGACATAGGCTTGGTCGGTCGGCACGAGTGACATCAGCTGCGTTCCGGCCTGAACATATTGGCCGATGCGCAGCGTGCGGTTGCCGATCGTACCGTCGACGGGAGCAATAATGGTTGCATAGGAGAGGTTCAGCTCAGCCTGATGCTGGACCGCCTGGCTTTTCTGCAGGGCGGCTGTCGCCTGTGCGATCTGGGCCTTCAGAAGTTCGACCTGCTTGATGGCGCCTTCCAAGGTTGCGGTGTCCCGGACGATGGAAGCTTGCGCTGCGGCGATCTGCGATGCCGCCTGCTGCGCTGTCTGCACGGCGGCATAGCCGTTGGAGGCGAGGCTGGCATAGCGCCTGTTGTTCTGCTCTGCGAAGGTTTCGTTGGCCTTGTCCACATCCAGCGTGGCGCGCGCGGCCGCAATCGTCGACTGCTGGATATCCAGCGACGCCTGCTCGGCCTGTATGGTTGCCTGCGCGGCGGCGACATCGGCCTTTGCCTGGTCGAGCGCTGCGCGGAAATCGCGGTCGTCGATGCGGGCGAGCGGCTGGCCGGCCTTCACGGTCTCATTGTCCTTGACCAGGACTTCCGCCAGGTAGCCCGAGATTTTTGGGGCGATCGAGCTGTTGTCGGCCTGCACATAGGCGTCGTCGGTCGACACCTCGAAGCGGCCATTTTGCCAGTAATTGTGCCCGCAGTAACCCGCTGCAGCCATGATGACGATTGCGCCCGCGCCGTACATCAGGCGGCGCGGCATCTTGTTGCGCTTTGCGGCGGCATCGCCGGCCGCCGGGCCCTTCGGTGTCTCTGGACGGGGTTCGGTCGTCACCCCTTCCTTGACCTTCGCCTCGACACTCTCCTGCGCTTCGCCGGAAGTGTCCTTGGAGGTCACGATATGCAGATTGTTTGCCATGTACTTGCTCCTGACAGGGGTCGCTGCCGGGCAGGGGTAGCGGCCAAGTTCTATTTGGAAACTTGATATTTTCCAAAATAAGCGCTATAAGATGCAAGTCAACTATATTTTGGAAAATATTTATGGTCCTAAATCCAAAAACCACGAAACGACCACGAGGACGCCCACAGGTTCGTTGTGATGACGAAACTCGGGCAATCGTGCTCTCTTCGGCGCGCAAGCGCTTTCTGGAAGCGGGCTATGCCTCGGCATGCATCAACGACATCGCGCAGGGCGCCGGTGTCTCCACGAAGACGGTCTATCGGCTGTTCGAAAGCAAGGGCGAGATCTTCAATGCGGTGATTACGGATCGCATCGCCCGTTTCAACGTCGAAGTGGATCAGGGTCTCCTGAAGCATCCGGACCTGCATCACCAACTCGAGCAAATCCTGATCGCCTATGGCCGTCTGGCGCTGGATCCGGAAACGATCGCCATCAATCGGCTGGCGGTCGCCGAAGCGGATCGCTTTCCCGAAATCGCGGCGTCCTTCTACGAGCGGGCAATCAGGGCCTCGACCGTGGTCTTCGAGGTCTGGCTGCGCAGCCAGCGCGACAAGGGCGCGATCGGGATCGCGGATGTTTCTCTTGCCGCCGGCTTTCTGCGCGGGATGATGACGATGGAGCCGCAAAGGGCCGTCATGCTGGGCCAGCGGCAAGCGCCGGACGACGAAGAAATCAGGATGCGAGCCGCCGAATGCGCCGCGATTTTCCTGCGGGGTTGCGTTACCGCTTCGTCCTGAGCCTTTTCTGGACAGAAAAAGAGCAGACGGATATCACATCTGCCGGGAGCGAGGCCGCCCGCGTGACCGCGGACGGCTTCGGGATCGTTCAGGGCGCCACCGTAAAGCCATAGGTGCCGTTGGTCTTGTGCCCGTCCGTGGACAGAACATGCCATTCGACCGTGTACTTGCCGGGCGCAAGCCTGTCGCTCACGGGCACCATCAATGTCGTGTCGCCGTTCATCAGCATGCCTTCGCCGGTCTTGACCGCCGTCTTGTCAGGACCTGTGACCTTGATGCCGCTGAATTTCAGGTTGAGGCCTTCGCTAAAGGTGAGGTCGATTTCCGAGGGGGCGGCCTTCACCGTCCCGTCGGCCTCCGGAACGGCCGATTTCAGATGGGCATGGGCCATGACCTGGCCGGCAAGCGCGATGCTGATTGCGGCGGCAGCGAGGAGCATTTTCGTCATCGGGGACATATCTGGTTTCCTTATCATGTTGATGACCCGCGAAAGTTCGCGAGCGTGCGATGGCGATCCAGTGATCGCCGATATTCACCGGCGGGCCTGCCGGACGATATTATCTTTTTCGAGTGGCCGCCGAGACCACCGAACTATTCCCGTTGCAGCAGCTCCCGGATTTGTTTCGGCGCGGCATCGGCGAGCAGCGCGGACGCAATGTGATCCATACTGGAGGAGGGCGGGAGCAGCAGCACCAAGACGGCGGAAGCAAAAGCGTGTTTCGGCATGATCGATATCCTTGATCTGGAAAAGGAGAGACAGGCGAAGCCTCAGGCTCCCCCTGATCTCGTCAGGAAAAGAAGCGCCGGAGCGGCGGGACGAAACGAACCACGAGCTGGTCGAAGAGCAGCATCGCGGCGATGGCGGCTCCCGTCAGCGGAAAGGCCGCGCCGAAGATGATGGCGATGAACCAGAGGCCGACATAGACGGACTTTTGCGGCGGCATCGGCGGTACGCCGAGGCGGCCTGTTGGCCTGCGCTTCCACCACATGATCGCGGCCGTCACGCAGCACAGGATGATGGCCAGGCAAGCGGCGAGCATCAGAAGCTGGTTGAAGAGGCCCCATTCCTGTCCCTGATGGATATTGATGCACCATTCGATCGCCCTGCCGAGCGCCGGATACTGATCATAGGAGATATCGACGAGCCGCTTTCCGGAATATTGGTCGATATGAACAGTGCGTTCCTTGCCAAGATCGCCGAAATAATGGCTGGCGGTGTAGACGCCGGTCTCATCCGTCGGGATAGCAAGGTCAGCGCCGGCGATCATGCCCAGGCCGTGCATGATCTCCACGGCCCTGTTCAGGCCAATCGGCTTTGCCGACTGCGCCGCCGGGATATCGGACACCGGAACCGGCGCGTTTTCGACCACCCAGCCGGGCCGGCTGACGATGTCCTGCGTGACCCTCGTCGATTTCGGTACATCGTCCCAGACTGCGGCCGGTGTTCCGAAATTGTGAGCGGTCAGCCAGGCATTGACATTGGCGCCCCAATAGCCGGACCAGGGCATGCCGCTGAAGGCCAGGAAGAGGATGAGGATGCCGGCAAGCGCGCCAGTCCCGGCATGCAGGTCGCGCCAGAAGACGCGCCGCGACGGATTGCCGCGAACCGTGAGCACGCCGCCGCTCTGCTGTCGCGGCCACCACAGATAGATGCCGGTCACCACGAGAACGAGGGCAAAGCCCGCAACGATCTCGATGAGGCGATTGGTCCATGTCCCGAAATATTCGAGGCTGTGGATACGCTTGACGACCCAGCCGAATTCCTGCTTCGAGCCGACCGATCCCAGAATGCTGCCGTCATAAGGGTTGACGTAGACGATGGTTGATCGGCCGTCCTTGGATACCGTCACCCAGGCCGAGCGGTTTGGCGCCGACGCTTCGTGATAGGAGATTGCGCGGGCGCCCGGAAAGGCCGCAAGCGCCGCATCGGCAATCCGTTGCGGCGGCAGCATCGTGCCGGTCCCGGCAACGAGGTAGCGGTGCGAATAGAAAGTATCGGCGATCTGATCCTTGAACAGGTAGAGCGAGCCGGTGATCGCGAGATTGAGCATGAAGGGAATGACAAGAAGACCGGCGAAAAAATGCCAGCGCCAGATCGCGCGATAGAGCGAGATATTGTGGGTTGTTGCTGCTGCAGGCTCTGCAGCGGTAAAGGCAGACATGAAATCCTCCGAAGATCGGCAGGCTGCCACAAGCGGTCGATCCGAGGAGGAGCGGCGATGGTTCGCCGTTTTGGGGTGAGCTTGCTTGCCGATAACCAGCCGGGCCAATCGGCCACGTTCGGCATGGTACAGCTTGGAACACCAATCCTCAGATTTCACGACCCGATGGTCGTGCACGCGGCAGCGTTGACGGTGGGCGTCACGGGCAGAGCCGCAACGCGGGTTCAGCCAACGGTTTCGAGGATGGGTGGTGCTCTTGGGCCGGTGTTGGGCGGATAAAGCTGCCGGTAGAAGGCTTCCGATTTTACAACGACGATCTCGCCGCGCTGGGAGACGAGACGCTCGTAAACGTCGGTGGGTGGCGTCGGCAGGACCGCGGCAGAGGCGATCCGGCACGCCTCGCATCCGGGCGCATAGGCTTTCCCGTGTACCTTGCCGTCGGCATCCTTATAGGTGATGCAGAGGATGGGCAGCGATCCATCCGGGAGCCGGTATTGGGCAATCTCCAGCGGGGATATCTCATCCGCCGTGGCGACGACAGGCTGATGGGCGAAGCCGACAAACAACAGCGCCACGGCGCAAAGGATGCGCACGCTCCACTGCCATGTCAGCGAAATTGTCTTCCGCATACCTGCCCCCGCCACCGCATGTCGCGGATACGGTCTGCAGTCATAGGGCAGGCCCATCGCAGGCGCAATGCGGCAATTCGTGCCGCACTGGGCGAGGGCGCCGAAAGCAATGCCCGCAGATTGCGATCTAGCTTCGCGCAAGGTCTGGTTGCGATAGTCGATCCCGGGGCAAATGTTGGTGAATTGCGCTGTGGGGGCGATCGATGATTTCAACGTATCTCGGCTATGTGACCGCGACAAAGGATATGACGTCGACGCTTGCGCGCATCGCCAAGCAGCAAACGGTCAAAAGCGACCAGCAATATTATGACGAGCACATCGGCAAGATCAAGAATGTGGATGAGTTCCTTGCCGACCACAGGCTCTATAACTATGCAATGAAGGCCTATGGCCTGGAAGACATGGCCTATGCCAAGGCCTTCATGAAGAAGGTTTTGACAAGTGACCTCAGCGACACGAACAGTTTCGCAAATAAATTGACCGATAGCCGCTACCGGCAATTTGCCGCAGCCTTCAACTTCGGTGGCAAGTCAAAGAATCAGACGGCTCAAACCGATGCCCAGAAAAGCGATACGATCGGGCTCTATGAGCAATCTTTCGCCAATGAGGCAACTTTGGCTACGAAAGAGAGCAAGTTCTATAGCAGCTGGATCGACAAGGTGTCGAATGTCGACGATATCGTCAACAGCAGCAGGATGAGAGACTATGTCCTGCGGGCGCATGGCATCAATCCGGACAATATATCAAAGTCGTTTCTCAAGTCGGTTCTGACCAGTGATGTCAGCGATCCGAACAGCTTCGTCAATCAGGCAGGCAACTTCTCTTCGGCATCGGTTCAGGCGACCTATAAGCTGATCGCATCGCAGTTCAATTTCAACGATGATGGAACGCTTTCTGCCCCGTCGGCACAAACGGCGCAGCAGAAGGAAGCGATGATTTCTCGCTACAACAATACGGTTCCGAGCCTGCTGACCCCAACCATGGCTGTCAGCAACGACGATTATTATCGCCATGCAATCACGAAGGTGACGTCGCTGAGCGAAATCACCGGGGACAACAGGCTTTTCTCCTATATCAAGGAGGCTTTCGGCCTCAGCGCCAAACTTACGCCGACTCAATTCAATCTTGCTTTCGCCAACCCCGTCTATGCCGATGTTTCCGGTATGAAGGATATGGTCGCTCATTTCAATTTCGCATCCGACGGGACGTTGCCGGCGGGGCAGCCCGCGCAATCGGCGCAAGCCATAGACGACATCTCCATCAAATATTTGAAGCAGGCAAAAGGCGCCAAGCAGGCCTTGTTCAAGGATGCTGAGGACCACTACAAGTCGGCGGTGGGAAAGATCAAGACGATCGAGGATTTCTTTGCCGCCAACGACACGAAGAGCAAGGACCTGCCGACGATTGAGGACATGGCGCTCCGTGCTTTCGGGATCGACAGGAACGAGGTCTCGCGGGACCAATTGCGCAAGATCCTGGAAAGCGACCCCTATGACAGCAAGAGCTATGTCAGTTCCCTCAAGGACGACAGATACGTCGAGCTTGCCAAGGCGTTCAACTTCGACAGCAAGGGCAATCTCCGGGATCCGGTCACGGCTCTGTCGCAGAGCTCGATCAACAGCTTCATCTCCGCTTATTCGAAGGCAAAAACATTCGGGCTGACGGGTGAGATGCGCGACAAGGCGATCAAGGATGCGAAGGACGCGGCGACGGAATTCAGCAAATCGATTGCCAAGGTCGATACGGTCGATGAACTTCTGGCGGATAAGAAACTCACGGAATTCATTCTCGTTGCCAATAATATCGACCCCAAGACGGTCGACAAGGCGACCTTGAAGAAGGCCTTTACCGCCGATCCTGAAGATGCCAAGGGATTCCTGAACACGCCGGCAGGCGCGAAGTTCAAGGCCATGGTGAATGTCTTCAATTTCGACGCCAAGGGCAACTTGACGAACGCGAAGATCGGGCCGGGGCAGAACAAGGGCGCACGCCTCGCCACGGACGATCTCTTTCTCCATCAGACGTTGGAGACGCAGCAGGGTGCCTCCAACGATGGTGTCCGCCTTGCGCTTTATTTCCAGCGAAAGGCGCCGCAGATCAATTCCGTCTACGACATCATGTCCGATCCGGCGCTTTACAACGTGATCAAGACCACCTACTCGCTGCCGGCCGCCATGTCGAACATGGATGTGAGCCGCCAGGCGAAGATGCTGGAGAAGCTTTTTCCGATCAAGGATTTGCATGATGCCGGTAAGGTAGACAACCTGCTGAAGCGGTTCTCCGCCGTATATGACGCGGCAAACGGCGCAAATACCGCCTCGCCTGCATCCGCCATCCTAAACCGCGGCTCCGGAGTTGGCATGAGCGCGGATCTCATGCTGTCGATTGCCCAGCTCAGGTCGCGATAGGATATTCCGCGTTTGCCGTGTTGGATCGGGCTGGCGCCGGCAGCGCGAGCTTAGCGATGCCCTGCGCCCCGCCAAGCCCAGGGATGAGCCGGATTAGGCCGGTTCGTCTGTAGCAAGGAAGTCTCCCTATCTGCTATGTCCGGCATGACGGAGCGCACTATATTGTTAATCGGGATATTGAAACCTGGCCGGATGATTGGGCATAGGCAGTGCCGACTTTCTCCGTCCAATAGTTTTCGCCTCATGAGTTGAAACGCAGCCGCTGTCGCAATGCGGGGCTGTCCATGGAGGAGATTCGGAATGACGGAGGATGAAAAGGCAATCCGCAACGTCGTGGAAACCTGGATCACCGCAAGCAAGGCGGGCGATACGGCAACCGTTTTGGGGCTGATGACTGATGATGTCGTCTTCATGGTGCCGGGCCGAGAGCCGTTTGGCAAGCAGGCCTTCGCCGCAGCCTCCAAGGGAAGGGGCGGCGTGAAGATGGACGGCTCCAGCGAGATCGTCGAATTGCGGGTGCTGGGCGACTGGGCCTTCATTCGCAATCACATCGACATCACGATCACATCGCCCGACGCCGATGCCATCAAACAATCGGGTTACACACTCACGCTTCTGCGCAAGGAGGCCGATGGCCGGTGGCGCCTTGCGCGGGATGCGAACCTTCTGACCGTACATAGCTGATCGTTGCAGCGTTCAGCCGTGTCGTAAATCCGTAGGATTTACGTCATGCGGCTTCGAGCGCGGATGCCAGATCGGCGATCAGGTCGTCTGGATGCTCTATGCCGATCGACAGGCGAATCGTCGATTCCAGCACGCCGATGCGATGGCGCACATCCATTGGAACGCCGGAATGCGTTGTTGTCGCCGGATGGGAGGCCAGCGATTCCGTGCCGCCGAGACTGACGGCGAGTTTGAAGATCTGCAGCGCATTCAGGAATTTGAACGATGCCGGCTGGCCGCCCTTGATATCGAAGGAGAAGGTGGAGCCTGCCCCGCTGCATTGGGCGGCGAAAGTCCGGCCTACGGCCGATGCGGGGTCGGTATAGGGTAGATAGTGTATCTGCTCGACTTTTGGGTGATCCCGCAGGAAATCGGCCACGGCCCGGGCGTTGCTATCGGCCCGTTCCATGCGGATCTGCAGCGTTTCCAACGAGCGGCCGAGCATCCAGCAGGAATGCGGATCGAGCTGCGTGCCGATCGCGCCGCGCAGCGCCTTGACCTGTTTGATGACGGCCTTGGAGCCAAGGGCGGCACCGGCGATCAGGTCGGAATGACCGCCGACATATTTGGTCAGCGAATAAAGGGAGATATCGGCGCCGTGCTCGATCGGGCGCTGGAAGACCGGTCCCAGCAAGGTATTGTCGCACGCGATGATCGGCGTGTGACCCTGCCTCTTGCCGATCGCATAGGCCACGCGGCGGATCATGGCGATATCGACCAGGCTATTGGTCGGATTGGCGGGCGTCTCCACGAGAATGACGGACACTCGGCCCTTGGTCATTGCTTCCTCGGCACTCGCCATTACCGAGGTTTCGCTGACGCCATCGGCGAACCCCACCGCCGCAACGCCGAGATTGAGGAATGTCTTGGCGATAAGCGTTTCCGTACCGCCATAGAGTGGCTGGGAATGCAGGATCGCATCGCCAGGGCGGACGAAGGTCAGCAGCGTGGTGGCGATCGCCGACATGCCGGAGGAGAACAGCGCGCCGCTTTCCGTCCGCTCGTAGACGGCAAGGCGGTCTTCGACGATTTCACTGTTGGGGTGGTTGAAGCGCGAATAGACGAGGCCGACGCCCCTGCCTGCCGGCGGCTCGTTGCGGCCGGAGATGTAGTTGAAGAAATCCCGCCCGTCCTCGGCCGATTTGAAGACGAAGGTGGAAGTCAGGAAAACGGGCGGCTTGACCGCGCCCTCGGACAGCTCGGGGTCGTAGCCGTAATTCAGCATCTGCGTTTCGGGATGCAGGGCGTGGTTGCCGATATGCGTTTTCGAGGGATGCGGCGCAGTCATGACGGTCTCCTCGGCCGATGAAGTGAATTTTAGACTCACATTATACATCACTTAAGGTGCCGGCTCGCTATTCGCCATTGGCTGCGATTCAGTTTCGATATTGGCGCTGATATAGGC
This sequence comes from Martinezella tropici, assembly GCF_003287875.1. GTDB lineage: Bacteria > Pseudomonadota > Alphaproteobacteria > Rhizobiales > Rhizobiaceae > Rhizobium > Rhizobium tropici_C. The sequence goes on along the minus strand of NZ_QMKK01000040.1, from coordinate 11,656 downwards.
TGGAACTATCCAACCCGCGCATCACTATCCGAAATACGACAGAAAGGTCGCTATATTCGTTAGCAGCGCTCGTCTTGACACAGTCCCATCCCAGTTTCGAGGGCCTGCGGCTTCGCTATGCGCGGTCCTTGCAGAAGCGATGCATTTTTCAACCGGCTGCTTCCTGTCGATGAGGTGTTCGGTGGCGAAATGCGCGAAGAAAACAAGTGGGGTTTACATTTGAAATCGAGCGTTCGAAAATTTGTATTTCGCGATCTTCAGAAAATCGATGGTTATATCGACCCGCCGGATGCGCTTGTCTTCCTGTCGTTAATCGAAAAGCAAAGGCAGGAGAAACTCGACGGCGGCCTCGTCGAAATCGGGGTCTATTATGGGCGGTCCTATTTCTTGCTGCGCAAGATCAGCGCACCCGATGACAATGTGCTTGCAATCGACCTCTTCGACATAGAACCGGGCGGTGCGCAATATCAACGCTTCCTCGACAACGGGAGATCACTGGGCATTCCTGTCGACGAAGATCTCGTCATAACCGGCGATAGCACCAGGCTCGATCCGCAAGCCATCATCGACAAGGTTGGGCAGGTTCGTTTTTTCAGCATCGATGGAGGACATTTGCTTCGCCACATCGTTGCCGACAGCCGGTTGGCGAAGAGCGTGCTGGCCGATCATGGCATCATCGCCTTCGACGATACGTTCAATCCAGCCTGGCCGGAGGTGACGATCGGTGTCTCGGATTTTCTGCGCAGGAACAGCGATACCTTTGCCGCCTTCTGCATGACAAAGTACAAGACCTATGTCTGCCGGCGGGATTTTCATGAGGTCTATCGAGCCGCGCTTGGCAAGGCACGGCATCTTCTGCCATTCGAGCATGCGGAGATGGATTTTCTCGGCTCGAAAGTCCTCAGGCTGCACAATCCCATCAACCGGAGGGTCGCCTATGAACTCCTGCAGCGGCTGGGCTTGGGCGCCGTATCCGAATGGGCCTATCGCCCAGTCTGACTTCGGGCCGGCCTTGCTTACCGATAGGCGGAGTTAAAGGGATTTCGTTTTTCAAGTAATCCTTCAGAGGGGCCCGGCCGAGGCGGACCCCTCATCGATCCTGATCAGTAGATTTCCGGCACGTACATTTCCGGCGGCACCGGCGTGCGGTGATAGTCTGCATTGCGCATGCGTTCCGGCAGCACGATTTCCGGCTTCGGTACGCTTTCGTAAGGGATCTGCGTCAGCAGATGGGCGATGCAGTTGAGACGCGCCTTCTTCTTGTCGACGGCATGGACGACCCACCACGGCGCTTCCGGAATATGCGTGCGTTCCAGCATCTCTTCCTTGGCCTTGGTGTATTCCTCCCAATGCACGCGGCTCTGCAGGTCCATCGGCGAAAGCTTCCACTGCTTCAGCGGGTCCTGGATGCGCATGTTGAAGCGGAATTCCTGCTCCTCGTCGGTAATCGAGAACCAGTATTTCAGGAGAATGATGCCGGAGCGTACGAGCATGCGCTCGAAATCCGGCACGGAGCGGAAAAACTCCTCCAATTCCTCCGGCGAGCAGAAGCCCATGACGCGCTCGACGCCGGCGCGGTTATACCAGCTGCGGTCGAACAGCACCATTTCGCCAGCCGTCGGCAGGTGGGCGGCATAGCGCTGGAAATACCATTGGTGCCGCTCGCGCTCGGTCGGAGCCGGCAGTGCGACCACGCGGCAGACGCGCGGATTGAGGCGCTGCGTGACACGCTTGATGGCGCCGCCCTTGCCGGCGGAATCGCGGCCCTCGAACAGCACGACGACCTTGAGTTTCTTGTACTGCACCCAATCCTGCAGGCGCACCAGCTCGTGCTGGAGGCGGAAGAGTTCGCGGAAATAGACACGGCGGTCCAGCGCCGTTTCGCCTTCGCCGATAAGGCCTTCTGCGACCAATTCGTCCAGCCGGTCCTCTTCAAGCTGCATCTCCAGCTCTTCGTCGAAGCTGTCGACGATCTCATCCTTGATGCGGCTGAGCGGATCCTGGGTTTCATCAGTCATTATGCGCCTCCTGCTCTGTTTTCATGTTGATGCTGTGGCCTATAGCCACAGAAAGCCGGCGCGGTTTTCGAACCTGCGCCGGCTATGGTTTCGGCATTACTCAGCGGTCCAGCCGCCGTCGACGGAAAGCGTCGTGCCGGTAATCTGCTTGGCGGCGTCGCCGCAGAGGAAGACGGCGATGGCGGCCACTTCGTCGACGGTCACGAATTCCTTCGTTGGCTGGGCGGCGAGCAGCACATCGTGCTTGACCTGCTCCTCCGTCATGTTGCGCGCCTTCATCGTCTCGGGGATCTGCTTCTCGACGAGCGGCGTCCAGACATAGCCGGGTGCGATGGAGTTGACGGTCACGCCGTCCTGCGCGGCTTCGAGCGCGATGGTCTTCGTGAGGCCGGTGATCCCGTGCTTGGCCGAGACATAGGCGGACTTGAAAGGCGAGGCGACCAGTGCGTGTGCCGAGGACGTGTTGATGATGCGGCCCCATTTGCGTGCCTTCATGCCGGGAATGGCTGCCTTGATGGCGTAGAAGGCGGCAAGCAGGTTGATGCGGATGATCGCTTCCCATTTGTCGTCGGGAAACTCCTCGATCGGGGCCACGAACTGGATGCCGGCATTATTGACGAGGATATCGAGGCTGCCGAAGGCCTCCTCGGCTTCGCGCACCATTGATGTCACTTCTTCGCCATTCATCATGTTGGCGCCGGAGTAGCGGCATTGCACGCCGAAATCGGCTTCGATGGCAGCCCGTTCCTTTTCGATCGCATCGGCATCGCCGAGGCCGTTGATCGTTACATTCGCGCCTTCGGCGGCAAAGGCGCGGGCGATCGCAAGGCCGATACCGCTCGTCGAACCGGTGACCAGCGCATTCTTCGAAATCAACGAACCCATTAGGCTACTCCCGCGATCGCTTTGACATGGTTGGGTAAGGGGAAATGCTCAGGATGAGCGCACACTGCCAGCCGGATATGTCGCTTTGATAACAGTGGCCGGTCCGCTCCCGCGCAACCATTTGGCAGCTGACACTTCACTGTCATGCAACCGTGCAAGTTTTCGCTCCGGCGCCCGGCGATTTCCTCCAACGACGGACATAAGATGAAGGTCGAAGACATTCTGAAGCATGCCTATGCTATGCCGCTGACCAACCCTTCCTATCCCCCGGGACCCTACCGATTCTTCGATCGCGAATATATCATCATCACCTACCGCACCACGCGCGAGGCGCTTGAGGCTGTCGTGCCGGAGCCGCTCGAAATCGACGAGCCGCTGGTGAAATACGAATTCATCCGCATGCCCGATTCCACTGGTTTCGGCGACTATACCGAGACCGGACAGGTCATCCCCGTGCGATATCGCGGGCAGCGGGGCGGCTATGTCCACTCCATGTATCTCGATGACGATGCGCCGATCACCGGCGGCCGCGAAATCTGGGGCTTTCCGAAGAAGCTTGCCAGTCCGAAGATCGTCAACGAGGGCGAGGTCATCGTCGGCACGCTGCATTACGGCAGCGTTCTCTGCGCGACCGGAACGATGGGTTACAAGCACAAGCCGATCGAGCAAGGACCGCTTTTGTCCGCCCTCTCGGAGCCGAATTTCCTGATCAAGATCGTGCCGCATGTCGATGCGACCCCGCGCATCTGCGAGCTCGTGCGCTACTATCTGACCGATATCACGATCAAGGAAGCCTGGACCTCGCCCGCTGCTCTCGATCTCAGGCCGCATGTCATGGCCGACGTGGCGCGGCTGCCTGTGCTGGAAGTGGTTTCGGCGGTTCATTTCACTGCCGATCTGACGCTTGGGCTTGGCGAAGTCGTTCACGACTATCTCGCCGAGCGCAGGTAACTGAAAGCCTCATTGTTAGACCTTAGTGGAGACGGACCGTGCTTGAACGAAACACCAAGGCCGCAGCCCCGACCATCCCGGAAATTGCCGCTCAATATGATCGCGTCGCCCTGGTCTTTCAGGGCGGCGGCGCGCTCGGTGCCTATCAGGCCGGCGTCTACCAGGCGCTTGCCGAAGCCGGATGCGAGCCGACCTGGCTTTCGGGTGTGTCGATCGGCGCGGTCAATGCCGCCATTATCGCCGGCAACGAACCAAGCCGGCGCCTGCAGCGTCTTGAACAGTTCTGGCAGATCATCTCCGGCCGCAAGATCTGGGCCTATACGCCCGAAGGCGATTTCTTCCGCGATATCCGTAATCGCACCAGCTCGTGGATGACGATGACCATGGGCCAGCCAGGCTTCTTCAAGCCGCGCTTTCCTAATCCATGGCTCGAATTGCCGGGCGCCGAAGGCGCGACGAGCTTCTACGATTCGGCGGAGCTGAAGAAGACATTGGAGATGCTGATCGATTTCGACCTTTTGAACGATGGCAAGAAGCGTTTCAGCGTCGGCGCGGTGAATGTCCGCACCGGCAATTTCGTCTATTTCGACACCGACAATATCCGCATTGGCCCTGAGCACATCATGGCGAGCGGCGCGCTGCCGCCGGCCTTGCCGGCCATCCGCATCGAAGGTGAATATTATTGGGATGGCGGCATCGTTTCCAATACGCCGCTGCAATATCTGCTCGATCAGGAAGAAGACCGGAGCTCGCTGGTCTTCCAGGTGGATCTCTTCAGCGCGCGTGGCGTCCTGCCGCGCAGCATGCCGGATGTGCTGTCGCGTCACAAGGACATCATGTATTCCAGCCGCACGCGGCAGAATACCGACAACTTCAAGCGCATTCACGGGCTGAAGATGAAGCTCCTGGGTGCGTTGAGGCGTGTCCCGAAGGATCAGCTGACACCGGAAGAGGAAGAGCTGATCGCCGATTACTCCGATGCCGGCGTCGTCAACATCGTGCATCTGATCTATCAGCACAAGAATTATGAAGGCCATGCCAAGGACTATGAGTTCTCCGGCACGTCGATGCGCGAGCATTGGGACATGGGACTGGAGGACACCAAGCGCACGCTGCGCCATAGCGAATGGCTGCTGCCGCCCTTCAGCGGCGATGCCGTCGCCATCCATGATCTGCACCGGGAAGATCCGGTCTGAGCCGATCGATCGCTGTCGGATTTCAGCAGTGGTTGCGCCGGAGCGAGCTGTGCTCAGCTCCGGTTGATCTATGCACGTAACTTTTCGACTTTTTCACGCGCCAAGCCGGCAGTCCATCGGCATCAGCTCTGTTTGAGACGGTGCCGATGAGCTGCCTGTTTGGCGCGGTTGCCGCACATCGCCATGCTGCACCAACGTCTGCGGTGGCCGCGCGTGTGGTCGACGAAAAGCAAGGTGCATGCGTGGCCCTCGCAGGCCTTCACGTCAGAGAAATCCTCCGTGCAGACGAAGCGTCCCAGCGCTTCGCCGATCGGCAATAGCAGAGCTTCGGGCGAGCGCCATTTCCGCATCGGCTGAAAGCTGAATTTACCGTTTTCACCCGCCGGGCTCGCGACGATCCGGGCGAAGCCTTCGTCGCGTTCCAGCAGGCGGTTCAGTGGCTCCAGTTCGTTCAGGACATCCGATGTCAGCGGCTTTCCCTTGTGGGAGTTTACGAAAGCCCTGAACCATTCACGCAGGCTTCTTGCCTGGTCGGCGACCTTGTCAAGCTCGCCGGGCAACGCCTGTTCGCGCATGGCCGCGAGCGTCTCTCGCGGAACGAGGCCGGCCTGTTCCAGCCAGCGCAGCAGGCCCTCTCCGTCGTCGATCCAGTCGATCGGCACATCCACGGGCGTTGCGACCGAATTGAGGAAATCCAGTCCCAGCGTGTCGCCGACAAAGATGGCGGGCGAATGGTTGTCCATCGACTACTCCTGTTCCGGCCAGCAGCGATGCTGAAAGGCCGCTCGAAAACACAGCCTCGATATAACCTGTTAAAAGCCGCTTGACAAGTTACGCATATCAAGAGTAACCCTATTAACGTCATTTCAACGGTTACTTCCCGGGTCGGAGGGAGAAGGCTGATGTCGTCGCAAAATGCAGATGTTGTTCTTGTCCATGGTGCCTGGGCGGATGGATCCGGCTGGGCAAAGGTGATCACGCCGTTGGCGGCCGACGGCTTTTCGGTAACCGCCGCTCCATTGCCGTTGACCTCCTTTGCGGAGGATGTTGCCGCGCTCGAACGCGCCCTGGAACGGACGGAAAAACCCGTGATCCTGGTGGGTCACGCCTATGCCGGCGCCATCATCGCCGCTGTTTCCAGCGAAAAGGTCAAGGCCCTGGTCTATGTTGCAGCGCTTGCGCCGGATGAGGGCGAGACCGTTGCCGATGTCTTTTATCGCGGCGAACCTCAGTTGCAGGCGCCGAGGCTGGCGCCCGACGGCCACGGGCTGATCTACCTTCCGCAGGATGCATTCGCGACCGCCTTCGCACAGAACGCGAAGGCTGACGAGCTGGCAGTTCTGGCGGCCTCGCAGCGACCGATCTCGCCGGCATGCATCACCGTTCCCGTCCGCCGTCCGCTCTGGAAGGATCGTCCCACCTGGTTCCTGATCGCCGAGGAGGACCGGATGATCCCGGTCGACAATCAGCGTTTCATGGCCGCGCGCATGAAGGCGCGGCAGCACGCCGTCCCGGCCGATCACATGCCGATGGTCACGGCTCCGGCCGCCATTGTCGAGATGATTCGGGACGCAGCCACCGCTATCTGAATTCTCTGTTTATAACTCCATAAGAGCAATCAAAAAGGTTATGAAAGGACCTTGTCATGACTGATATCAACTATCGCACCGTCAATGTCGAAGGTGTCAAAGTCTTTTATCGCGAGGCAGGTTCGCCCGGCGCGTCCAAGCTTCTGCTGCTGCACGGCTTCCCGAGTTCCAGCCACATGTATCGCGATCTCATTCCGCTTTTGGCCGATCGCTATCACATCATTGCGCCGGATCTTCCCGGCTTCGGACAATCCGACGCGCCGAAGGGCACCAACAGCTTCGACAGTATCGCCGAGACGATCGACCGCTTCACCGAAATCGTCGGTTTCGACCGCTATGCCATCTATGTCTTCGATTATGGTGCGCCGACCGGGTTCCGGCTGGCGGTGAAGCATCCGGAGCGGATCACGGCAATCATCTCCCAGAACGGCAATGCCTATGAGGAGGGTTTGAGCGAGGGTTGGAATCCGATCCAAGCCTATTGGCGCGAAGCCTCTGAGGAAAATCGTAATGCACTGAAGGCATTCCTGCAGCCGGACGCGACGGCGTGGCAATATACGCACGGCGTTCCTGATGCCACCAGGATTTCTCCGGATGGCTACTCGCTCGACAATTTCTATCTGGCCCGTCCGGGTGCGGAGAAAGTTCAGCTCGATCTCTTCGGGGATTACAAGAGCAACGTCGCGCTCTATCCGACCTTTCAGGATTACTTTCGCACTTATAAGCCGCGTCTGCTGGCGATCTGGGGCAAGCATGATCCGTTCTTCCTGCCGCCCGGAGCCGAGGCCTACCGCCGGGACATTCCCGATGCGGTCGTCAAGCTTCTCGACACCGGCCACTTTGCCCTCGAGACGCATGCGGCGGAAATCGCAGCCGAAATTCGCTCTTTCCTCGGCTGATAACGGGCCTTGCCGCGCCGATGAAAGATCGGCGCGGCAGGCTTTGGTTTGAGCCTTTGAGGCATTGGTCAAGCCGAGAGCTTGAATCCTTCGGCCTTAGCCTGTTCATTGACGCGGCCGCTATAGGGCAGAATGCGGCGGAGAACCTCTTGAGCAAGCGTCTGGGCGTTCTGCTGCGCCTTGTCGAGATTGCTGACGGTATCGGAATCGATCGAATAGAGGGTCTGGCCGTAGCCGAAGACCTCGCGATAGGCCGCACGCTCGATGATCGGCGTCGACAGTACATGAACCCGGCGGCTGGAGAGCAGTTCCTTCACGGATTGCAGCGCGCGGGTGGTGACCATCGGATTGACGCGGGTCAGAACCACCGAATGCGGGATGCGGATATCGGCCCGATCCTCGAGATATTGCAGCAGTTCGATGACGTTGGTCGCGCCTTCCGCATCCATGGCCGAGCCTTGGACGGGGATGAGCACGTAGTTCGAATAGCCGAGCGCCTGTGCCAGCAGCGGACTGCGGGCGCCGGGCAGGTCGATGAGCAGGAAATCGACCTCGGCGCGCAGCTTGCGCGCATGCTGGCCGAGATTGGCGGCTGTCACGTAGGAAACGACTGACAAAGAGGACGGTGCCTTCGAGCCCAGCCGCTCATGCCATTTGGAGATCCACAATTGCGGATCCGCATCGAGGATGGCCACCGAAAAGCCCATGCGGGCAAGCTCGCAGGCAACGATGACGACGGCTGTGGTCTTGCCGGCGCCGCCCTTGGTGTTGGCAAAGGTCAAAACGGCCATGGGAATTCCCTGTACTGATCGGTTGGGCAACGCAATGGGGTAGGCGAAGAGCTGTCATGGCTTGCTGAGATCGTTACGCATTTATGGTTAACAAACCTTTTTGAATTACGGCGTGACCGATCGTGCCAACTCTTTACCCGCCAGCTAGCGGCGTTTATCCGCCGCCAGAATTTCGCGGGCGATCTGGTTCAGCCCCACAGTCCTGTCGACACCGCCATGGGCGATCGCCTCCTTGGGCATGCCGAAGACCACCGAGGTTTCCTCGTCCTGGGCGATGGTGAAAGCGCCGGCATCGTGCATTTCCTTCATGCCGCGGGCACCGTCGTCACCCATGCCGGTCATGATGACGCCCATGGCATTTCCCGCGGCCGAGCGCGCAGCCGACCGGAAAAGCACGTCGACGGAAGGCCGATGCCGTGAAACGAGAGGGCCGTCCTTGATCGCGACGACATAGCGCGCACCCTGGCGTTCCAGAAGCGTATGCCTGCCGCCGGGGGCGATCAGCACGTGACCGCGCAGGACCGCATCGCCATGTTCGGCTTCCTTGACCTCCACCTCGCAAAGGCTGTTCAGGCGCTTGGCAAAGGCGGCGGTGAATTTCTCCGGCATATGCTGCACGATGATCATGCCAGGCGTATTGGCTGGAAGCGCCACGAGCAGTTCGCGCAGTGCCTCCGTGCCGCCCGTCGACGCCCCGACGCAGACGATCATTTCCGTCGTCTTGGCCATGGCCCTGCCGCTCGGCGGCGGCAGGACGGCATCGGCGGTCAGCTTGGCCGTCGGTCCGCTCGGAGTGGCCGCGCGACGCCGTAGCGCTCCAAGTCTCGCCGCTGCCGCACCCTTGACCGTCTCGCGGATCGTCGCCGCCGTCTCCGCAAGATGGTCGGCGGCGGCGATCCTGGGCTTGAGGATGATATCGACGGCTCCGGCTTCGAGGGCCTGCATCAAGGTTTCCGATCCGGCTTCGGTCAGCGAAGAGCACATGACGACCGGGATGGGGTGCTGTGCCATCAGCTTGCGCAGGAAGGTGATCCCGTCCATGCGCGGCATTTCGACATCGAGCGTGATGACGTCGGGAATTTCTTCCTGGATCTTCTTCGCTGCCATGAAGGGGTCGGCAGCGGCACCCATCACCTCGATATCCGGGTCGGCCGACAGCACCTGTGTCATGACCTGCCGGACGCTGGCGGAATCATCGACAATGAGTACGCGGATCTTCTTCGGCATGCGTCAGACCTTCCGAAACACGGTATTGGCGACCTGCTTGACCGGCAGGCTGAGGCCGCTGATCGTTTCGGAATGGCCGACATAGAGGAAGCCGCCGGTCGCCAGCTTCTCGCAGAGCCTGGAGAGCACCTTTTCCTGCGTCGGCTTGTCGAAATAGATCAGCACGTTTCGGCAGAAGACGATATGAACCTTGTCGCCGATCTCATAGGCGCGATCCATGAGATTGAGACGACCGAAGCCGATCCTCGAACGCAGCTTGGGATGGATTCGAACTTCGCCCCGTTCGGGGTCGCGCGCTTCCATGACATAACGCAGGCGCCGCTGCCGGTCGACCAGGTCGATCATCGCGGCGGGATAGACGCCTCTGCGTGCAACCTTCAGAACATCGGTCGAAAGGTCGGTGGCAAGGATGCTGTATTCCGGTGCGCCACGGATTTCCCGATAATCTTCCATCACCATGGCGATCGTATAGGGTTCGGCACCGATGGAGCAGGCTGCGCTCCAGATCCGCAGGTGATTGTGTCCCGCCGCCAGCAGTTCGGGGATGGCGGCATTTTCGAGATGCTCGAAATGCTTCGGTTCCCGAAAGAAATCCGTCTTGTTCGTCGTGACCGCGTCGATCAGGTGAATGGCCTCGCGATCGATACCGCCACGCTTGAACAGATAGTCGCAATAGCCGTCGAGATCGCCGATCCCCGTTGCTCGCAGCCGGCGCCTCAAACGTCCTTCCAGCATCGTGCGTTTGCCCGGAGGCATCTTGATGCCGCTATAATCGTAGATATAGCGGGCGAGCTGGTCGAAATTCCGCCGGCTCAGCCCCTTGTCCTCGTAGTCCCTTACATCCTGCATTGCCACTTTACGCCTCACTCACACAGCGGCGAACTCGGAGGCCTGATGGCCGGTGCCCACGCCCATCAACGAGACCTTGTCGCTCGATGAGAAGAGCTTTGCGAGATCGATGATCACGACGAAGCCGCCCTCACGGCGTACGACGCCGGCAATGTATTCCGACGGCCAGCGCACGCCGATATCGGGAGCGCTTTCGATCGACTGGTGCTTGAAGGATGTCACCTCGAAGACACGATCGGCGACGAGGCCCAACGTGAGGGCCTTGTGCGTGATCGGAATGTCGATCACGAGGATGCGCGTGTGCGGCGTCTTCGCAGTGGCGGACATGCCAAGCCGCAGGCGCAGATCGATGATCGGTACGCCTTGACCGCGCACGTCCCTGAGGCCGAGCAGGTAATCCGGTCCATGCGGAATACGGAAGGCGTCCTGATGGTCCAGGATCTCCCGGACCACTTCGACGGGCACGGCGAAGCATTCATCGCCAAGGCCGAAGGTTACATATTGAGCTTCGGTGCTGGATGCAGCCATTTATGCGCTCTCCTTGAATTCCGCATCGTCTGCGTCTGGTCCGCCCATGGACATGTCGAGAGAGAAGCCCTTGAGGCGGGCTTGCTGCGCGGCAACGCTGTTGTCGGTTCGTGCGGCCGGTGTCCTGGCAGCTGGTGCCTTGGCGACAGGCCGGGACTTGGCCGGGCTGGCGGGAGCGTGGACCGGCTGATGCACGGTCTGCGTCTTGCGGGCATTGGCCTGGTCGACCTTGAAGAAGGCGATGGAAGCCTGCAGCTCCTCTGCCTGGGCGGCCAGTTCTTCCGAGGTTGCCGACATCTCTTCGGAGGCACCGGCATTCTGCTGCGTCACCTTGTCGAGCTGCTGGATCGCCTCGTTGATCTGCGAGGCGCCGATATCCTGCTCGCGGCAGGCAGCCGAGATTTCGGCCACCAGTTCGGCGGTCTTGCGGATATCGGGCACGAGGCGCGACAGCATCTCGCCGGCTTCGGTCGCGACCGTGACGGTCTCACCCGAGAGGCTGGAGATTTCGGCGGCCGCCGCCTGGCTGCGTTCGGCGAGCTTGCGCACTTCGGAGGCGACGACGGCAAAGCCGCGGCCATGCTCGCCGGCACGCGCTGCCTCGACCGCGGCATTGAGGGCCAGCAGGTCGGTCTGGCGGGCGATCTCCTGGACGATGGAGATCTTCTCGGCGATGGTGCGCATGGCGTTGACGGCGCGGTCGACGGCCTGGCCGCTGACCTC
>NZ_QMKK01000039.1 GCF_003287875.1 Martinezella tropici | reverse complement strand
TTATATCGATAAATAAACCTCCACCTACGGTGGAGGACTGGACGAGTTCTACACGGTAGTTGAGAGACCTCCTGCTTGAACCGCTGGGGTGGCCCAGACTTCGAACAAGGAGGTTTTATGGATGAGCAAACGCTCTCGCATGCGACGTGGGACTGCAAGTATCACATTGTTTTTGGCAGCAAATACCGCACGAAAAGACTTTACGGGGACGTGCGGCGTGAGTTGGGAGAACTCTTGCGTCGGCTGGCACAGCAGAAAGGCTGCCAGATCGAGGAGGGTCATCTGATGCCCGACCATGTGCATATGTTGATCTCGATCCCGCCGAAATACTCGGTTTCGCATATTGTCGGCTTCTTGAAGGGCAAGACGGCCCTTTACGTAGCGAACAAATATGCGCGCAAGCGCCGCTACAAAGGGTATCACTTTTGGGCACGCGGGTATTTCGTATCGACGACGGGCTATAACGAGCAGGTCGTCAGACAATATATCCGTAATCAGGAAAAGGCCGACAAAGCTTCCGACTTTGCCGACCTCTTCAATCGTAGCTACTAAGCGCTAACAATACCGCTTCTAGCGGTTCAAGCGCAGCGTTTCAAACCTCCACCTCTGGTGGAGGTCATGACTTCGTTTCAGTAATTTCAGTTGTGGGAGCTGACCGGCTCAGGGCCGGTCGAGATGGATGGTGACCCAGCCGTTGCGCCAGATCGTGCGCACGTGCCGGAGATTGGCGCCGTTATAGGCGGCCAGAACCTTCCAGCGCTGTTCGGCGAGGATACCCGAAAGAATGACCGAGCCGCCCGGCGCCAGATGTGCCACAAGCTGCGGCGCCATTTTGATGAGCGGCCGCGCGAGAATATTGGCGATGATGAGGTCGAACGGTCCATGACGGGAAAAGGCCGTGGAATGAAAGCCAGGCGCCGTCTCCAGCGCGATACCGGAGGCGATCCCGTTGCTGCGGACATTCTCCCGGGCGACGCGAACAGCGACAGGATCGATATCCGTCGCCAGAACCGGAATATTGCGCAGCTTGCGCACGGCGATCGCGAGCACGCCGCTGCCCGTGCCGAGATCGAGCGCATTTCGCACGCGGCGGCTCGCGAGAACCTTCTCGATCGTCTCCAGGCAGCCCGCCGTCGTCCCATGATGGCCAGTCCCGAAGGCCTGTCCCGCTTCGATCTCGATGGCGATGTCGCTGGGGCCGACCTTGTCGCGATCATGCGAGCCATGCACGAGGAAGCGGCCGGCGCGCACGGGTTTTAGCCCTTCCAGCGACTTGGCGATCCAGTCGATGTCCGGAAGCACTTCCCTTTGAATGGGGAGGTCGGCAAAAATGGGCTTCAGGAGCGCTTCGAAGCGATCGCGCACCTCCTCTTCGTCCACGGCATAGAGATAGATCGACGCTTCCCAGATATCGTTCTTTTCGTCGATTTCCGTCGTTGCGATCGGCAACTCCTCGTCTTCGAATACCGGCGTCATCAGGTCCAGAATCTGCTCGGCCTTCTTCTCGGTCGTCGTCACATAAAGGCGGATTTCACTCACTCGTCGCTCTTTCTCGTTCTTATTCGGCCCAATCGATCCAGGGCGGTCTCGGCGTATCATAGCCGGCGACGCTCTGAAGCAACGTCCGACGGGCCGAGCCAAAGCGCAGAAACAGCGGCGCAAACAGATTGCGCGCCGCAATCGCCAGCGGATTTCTCATGGTCACCAGTCGCGTCAGGCCGTAGGTCTGCTTCAATACCAGCTTCACGGCGGGAATTCTCAAGGCCGAATACTCCTCTTCGCGGCCTTCCGCAATGAGCCACGCAAGCCAGCATGCATCTTCGATGCCGAGATTCATGCCGCGTGCGCCGGCTGGTGAATGGATATGAGCGGCATCGCCAACCAGGAAGACATTCCCTGTCGCCATCGGCTCGACATGACGGAAGTTGATGCGAAACTGCGAGGCCCAGACCTTCCCGGCAACGGCGGCCGGATGAACGATGCGGCTTTCGAAATCCTCCAGCGTCGAGATATAGCGAAGGATGTCGGCCGTAACAGGCAGGCATCCGACCATGCCGGGATCGAAGAGCGATATCTCGGCGTAATGGGTATCGACCGGGCCGGCATAACGAAAATCGGCAAGATAGAAATGGGCCTCCAGCGCCTCGCCTGGGAAGCCGGCGCCCATCGCCTTGCGAACCGCCGAATGCGCGCCATCGGCACCGATCAGGATATCCGGCCTTACCGTCTCCGGCACGCCGTTTGCCCGGCGCAACGCGATCTCCGGTTTCCGGAAGTCCGATATGGCCTCCGCGACCACGGCCGTCTGCCATTCGGGCGAGATGCCATAGCCCGAAAGCGCCTCCATCAACAGGCGCTCGGTGACGCCCTGCGACAAGGCGCAAACGGCGCTGAAGCGGCCTTTCACCTCTCGAGTATCCAGCTGGACAAAGATTTTCTTGTTCGAGCGGACACGAAAATGCTCGATCGGCTGGGCGGCAGCGAGGATGCGCTCTGCAACGCCAGACGGAGACAGCAGCGTCAGCGTGCGGGCATTGACACCGAGCGCCCGGCTCTCTTCCGTGGGCGTCGGGCCGGCGCCATCGTCGACGATACGGGACCTATAGCCGCGTCGGGCGAGTTCAAGCGCGGTCGCAAGGCCGGCCGGCCCTGCCCCTGCGATCAGGATGGATCTGGACTTTCCCTGTTCGCCGAGCCCCTCGCCCATGCAGGCCCTATCCCTTCTTGATCAGGTTCTCCAGCTTCTTCACCGCCACGTCCGGATCCTCCTCATAAGCGATGGTTCCGGCAAAGCGGCCGGCCGAATCCAGCAGGAATACGGAAGCGGTGTGATCCATCGTATAGTCGCCATTCGGCTGCTTTTCGTCTACCGGCACTTTCTTGGCATAGACGCGGAAGCCCTTGACCATGTCCATCACTTTGGCGGGATCGCCGGAGATGCCGGTGATGCGCTTCGACACATTGGAGACATACTGGTCCATGGTGGCGGGCGTGTCGCGTTCGGGATCGACGGTTACGAAATAGGCGTTCAGCTTGCTACCATCGGGATCGACCTTCTGCAGCCAGCCGTTCAACTCGAACAGCGTCGTCGGGCAGACATCCGGGCAATGCGTATAGCCAAAGAAGATGGCCGACGGTTTGCCGCGAAACGCCTGTTCGCTGATCGGCTGACCGCTTTGAGAAACAAGCGTGAAAGGCACGCCATAGGGACCGGACACCGCCACCTCGGGCGACTTGCTTCCACCAAAGCTCAGCCAGCCCAATAGTCCGGCCACGATCAACACGACCACCCAAATCGCAATCCGCACGCTTCTCATGACTGCCTTTCCTCACCAATTCCGGCGACCGCACCCGAAAGGCAGCGCGATCCGCCCATCAGCCGGTGTAATGGCTCGACGTTGAGGACGCAATTCAAGAAGATGTTCGCACGAGGCCGAAATCGTCGCAGCATGCGTTTCAGC
Organism: Martinezella tropici; assembly: GCF_003287875.1. Lineage (GTDB taxonomy): Bacteria > Pseudomonadota > Alphaproteobacteria > Rhizobiales > Rhizobiaceae > Rhizobium > Rhizobium tropici_C. The sequence continues at coordinate 19,125 of NZ_QMKK01000039.1, read as the reverse complement.
CCCCAAAGCCTGGCGTGCCTCGTTTCCCTGTCTGACGCGGGCCTGTCAGACAAAATCTACGATCATGTTAAACCAATCCTAACCTGTCCGCGCCAACATCTCTTTCAAGATCGAATTCGACTTCGCCCGCCGCCCGAAAACGCGGCAAATTCTTTATTTCAGAAGGGCATGACGCCCGCCGGAACGCCAGGCGTTTTGCGCCGAAGCACCGGATGCTGCCGCTGCCTAAGCCGCTCCAGCCGATCTCTTTTTCAATCGCGAGCGTCGCTTGCCGGCGATGCCAATCGGGAAGTTCTCGAACATGACCAACGCCATCAAGCAATCGGGCGCCTATCTGGAAATCGTCTCCTTCCACCTTGGCGATCAGGAGTTCTGCATCGACATCATGGCCATCCGCGAAATCCGCGGCTGGGCGCCGGTGACGCCGATGCCGCATACGCCGCCTTACGTGCTCGGCCTCATCAACCTGCGCGGCGCAGTGATCCCGGTCATCGACATGGCCTGCCGCCTCGGCATGAAGATGACGGAACCATCCGAGCGTTCGGCGATCATCGTCACGGATATTGCCGGCAAGCTCGTCGGCCTTCTTGTCGAGCAGGTCTCGGATATGATGTCGATCAAGAGCGAAGACCTGCAGCCGGCGCCGGAAATCGTTCCGGAAGCACAACGCGCCTTCTGCCGCGGCATCGTGGCGCTGGAAAAGACCATGGTCTGCTTCCTCAACCTCGATACGGTTATTGCAGACCAGCTGGCCCAAGCCGCCTGATTTCGACAGGTTAGAATTCCCCCTAAAAGATCGCCCTGAAGCTCGACTCCAGGGCGATCGTTTTTCATATAACCGGCTTTGGCAGGGGTGTAGCCAAGGATGCCGGACTTGCAGGCCGTGAACAGGGGCAAGAGTCGCCTCCGTGTTCGCTTTCAAAATTGCATCAAAAAGGTGCAGACCGAAAGCAACCAGAAGCAATTCGACAACCCAAGAGTACGACTTTTTTTGGTATTATCTCTCCACCAGTTGTGATTGCGGTATCCTGGTAATGGTGATTAATCCCGCGCAGAAGTCGGGTTGCGCCTTAATTGGGCTTGCCCTTCTTCCATGTAACCTGCTGACCAAACAAGGGTATCGTCGAAATCGCCATCTTGGCCGAGCCGTCCGTCAGCTGGCGTGAATGGATGAGGTAGATCAACGTGTCGTTCTTCTTGTCGTAGATCCGGGTGACGACCAGCTTCTTCCAGATGAGAGACAATCCGGCACGAAACACCTCTTCGCCGCTTTGCGACAGGTTGATATCGCCGATTTCGATCGGTCCTGTCTGGCGGCAGGCGATGGAATTGTTGGAGGGATCCTCGAACCAGTTGCCCTTGCGCAGCCGGTCGATAACGCTGCGATCGAAATAGGTCACATGGCAGGTCACGCCGGTGACTTCCGGATCCGGCACGGCATCGACCAGAATGTCATTGCCCGTCCAATCCACGCCGACCTTGCCGACGACCTCGGCGGAAGCGGAAACGGGCGCCATGGCCAGAAGAGACGCAGCAATGGCGGCAAGGAACTTCGGTGAACGCATCAATCATCCTCCAATAACGGCCGCTGGGAGCAAAAGCGGCACGGCTAAGGTAAGATGGCCGATGACCGATGCAAGATAAGTTTGGCAATCCGTATCGGATGCCGCCGGGACGCCGCCGCCCGAGTGCTGGCGTCCCCATGAAAATGAAAACCGGAGGCGACGCAGCTTACTTCTGGCTGATCGCGACTGCTCCGGTCTCCAGCAGCGATTTGAGGTTCGACAGAATTTTAGGCCAGCCACCCGACACAGCGTCGATGAATTTGGAATTCTCCGCGTCGATCGCGTGGGTGACGGTCAATTTCACGGCATTATCCGCGGGCTCCAATTCCATGACGCAGCGCGACCAGCCTTCGGCTTTCAGCTCGGGGCGAAATTCATTGCGCCATTTGAAAGCCAGGCGCCGAGGCGGATCGAACTCTGCAATCTCGCCGGTGTCGGCGACGCGACCATCCGGAAAGAGCATTCTCCACGGCGCACCGACTTTCCATTCGGTGTCATGGACCATGTCGAACCAATATTGCCTGATGAATTCCGGCGTGGTCAGCGCCGACCAGAGCTTCTCCGGCGTGGTGCGGATGAAGGTGACGTAGACGAATTTGCTTCCGGTCATGTCATTTCTCCTTGCTTGAATGTCTTCTTGTCGCGGTTAGTGACTGTCCTCGTCTTCCAGCGCCTTCTTCAAGGCTGAAAGCGCGCTCAAATGCTGGCGTTCGAACTTGTTGATCCAGCGCTCGGCAATGCCGTTGATCGGGACCGCGTTGATGAAATGCAGCTTTTCGCGACCATGCTTCTCTGACGAGACCAAATTGGCCTCTTCCAGAATGGCAAGATGCTTGGCCACAGCCTGGCGGGACATCTCCAGATCTTCGCAGAGCGCGCTCAGCGTTTGTCCGTTGCGCTCATAGAGCCTGTCGAGCAACTGCCGTCGGCTGGAATCTGCCAGCGCCTTGAAAACTGCATCATCATCCACGGATACGGAACCATTTAGTTGCCTATTTTCTATATATAGGCAACCAAATGGTTGCCTGTCAAGGTATCGATAGAAAGCAAGCAGAGCGAATTCCACCAGGAATGATTGACAACGGCAGCATCGCATCGGATCATCCGACCATGATCGCAAATCTGACCATCACGATGCACCTCCCCACCATCTCTCCCTTTGCAGGGCGAGTGGAAGCTGTGTTGCGCTGAGCCGACCGCGATCCATCTCAACCCTGCCGAGGCGAGCAGGGTTGAAGCCTCCTTGCTCTCCTCCCCTGACATCAAAGGAGAGCCCATGAATTCCGACCAGGACGACCCAATCAAGCGACGGCCAGGTAAAATCGGTCCGATCGAGATCCGTGCAACGCGGCCGTCGGATGCCGAAGCGATCGCGGCAATCGCCAATCTTCCCGGTTTCCGCGCCGGTACCTTGCGTCTGCCCTTTCAAAGCCTTGAGGAAACGCGGGAATGGCTGGAAAAGCCCGCCCCTGACTCAACGCGCCTTGTGGCGGAGGTAAACGGTCAGATCGTCGGCAATGCCGGCCTGAAACGTTTTGCCGGCCGGCGGATTCATACCGGCACTATCGGTATGGGCGTGCATGACGATTTCACGGGCTGCGGCATCGGGTCGGCACTGCTGGGCGCTCTGATCGACGCGGCCGATAACTGGCTTGCGATCAAGCGTCTGGAACTGACCGTCTATGTCGACAATGCGCCGGCGATCCGGCTCTACGAGAAATTCGGGTTCCAAACCGAGGGCCGGCTGCGCGCCTTCGCATTCCGCAACGGCGAATATGTCGATGCGTTTACGATGGCACGCCTGAAATTCTGAGCGCCTGAGATTCTGAGTGATCAAGGGCGGCGGATTGCAATTCCGCCGCCTTCCGTCATCCGCCGATCAAAGCCAGCCACTCGTCCTCGGTCATGACCTGGACGTCGAACTCACGCGCCTTGTCAAGCTTCGAACCGGCGCCCGGTCCCGCCACGACGATGTCAGTCTTTTTGGAAACCGAGCCGGATACTTTCGCGCCGAGACTCTCCGCCTTCGCCTTGGCCTCGTCGCGCGTGAACTTTTCCAGCGAACCGGTAAATACGACCGTCTTGCCGGCCACGGGGCTGCCGGAAGTCACCGGCTGCTCCGCTTCTTGAGGCTGAACCTCCTCCAAGAGCTTTGCGATCACCTGCGTATTGCGCGGTTCCTTGTAGAATTCGACGATGGCCCGCGCGACCACCTCGCCGATGCCCTCGATATTGTTAAGGTCGTTCCAGGCATCGCCGACAAGCGGTGCGGCTTCCTTCATCGCTGTTTCAAAGGCTTGGTAGGTTCCATAGGAGCGTGCCAGCAGCTTGGCGGTCGTCTCGCCGACATGGCGGATACCCAGCGCGAAGATGAAGCGATGCAAGGCGATCTTTCGCCGCTCGTTGATCGCGGCGTAGAGCTTACTGACGCTCACCTTGCCGAAACCGTCAATGTTCTCCAGCTTGGCAAGCGATGCCTGCTGACGCCTCTCCAGGGTGAAGATGTCGGGCGCGGTCTTTATCTGCAGTGCCGGGTCCTCGCTCTCGAAGAAGAAATCGATCTGCTTCGAGCCCAGGCCCTCGATGTCGTAGGCGTTGCGCGAAACGAAATGCTTGAGATGCTCGGTCGCCTGCGCGCGGCAGATGAAGCCCCCGGTGCAACGCGTGACGGCGTCGACCTTGCCGGTCTTTTCGTTGATATCGCGCACCGCATGGCTGCCGCAGACCGGGCAGACTTTGGGAAATTCGTATGGCACACTCGACATCTCACGCTTTTCCAGCACGACATCGACGATCTGCGGGATGACGTCGCCCGCCCGCTGTACGATTACCATATCGCCGACACGGATATCGCGGCCGTCGCGGATCGGCTCACCCTTGTTGCCGATGCCCTTGATGTAGTCGGCATTGTGCAGCGTCGCATTGGTCACCACCACCCCTCCGACCGTGATCGGCTCGAGCCGCGCGACCGGCGTCAGCGCCCCTGTACGGCCGACCTGGATGTCGATGCCGACCAGACGCGTGAAGGCCTGTTCCGCCGGAAACTTGTGCGCCGTCGCCCAACGCGGCGAGCGCGAACGGAAGCCGAGGCGGGCTTGCAGTTCCAGGCTGTCGACCTTGTAGACGACGCCATCGATATCATAATCGAGATCCGGCCGCTCCAGGCCGATCTCCTCGTAGTGACCGAGAATGTCGGCAACCGAACTCAGCCGCTCCATCAGCGGATTGACCGGGAAACCCCAGGATTTGAAGATCTGCACCATGCCGTATTGGGTATCCGCCGGCATGTCCGACATCTCGCCCCACGCATAGGCAAAAAATTTCAGCTTGCGGCTGGCCGTCACCTTCGCATCGAGCTGACGCAGCGAGCCGGCGGCCGTATTGCGCGGATTGACGTAGGTCTGCTTGCCCTCGGCTTCCATCTGCGCGTTGAGCGCCAGGAAGTCGCTCTTGGCCATATAGACCTCGCCACGCACCTCGACGACCGAGGGAGCGCCCGCAGGCAAGGTCTGCGGTATTTCCTTGATGGTCCTGATATTGGCCGTGACATTTTCACCGGTGGTGCCGTCGCCGCGCGTAGCCGCGCTCACCATCCGACCATTCTCGTAGCGGATCGACATCGAGAGGCCGTCGATCTTCGGCTCGGCGGTAAAGGCAATGGAATTGTCCGGAAGGCGGCCGAGGAAGCGATAGACGCTGGCGACGAAATCCTCCACATCCTCCTGCGAGAACGTGTTGTCGAGCGACAGCATCGGCCTTGCATGCACGACGGGCGCGAAAGTTTCAGACGGTGCAGCGCCGACCCGGCGCGAAGGGCTGTCGGCACGAATGAGCGCTGGAAACCGGGCCTCGATGGCATCGTTGCGCCGCTTCAGCGCATCGTAATCCGCATCCGAAATCTCCGGCGCATCCTTGCCATGATAAAGCGCGTCATTGCGCGCGATCTCCGCGGCCAGATAGGCAAGTGCCGCGGCCGCCTCCTCTTCGGTCAAATCCTCGACGGGCTTCTGTTCGGTGCTCATGAATCTACACTCCCCGATTTCGGAGATGTTTTAGAGCACTTCCATGAAAACTGCGAAGCGGTTTTTCCGTTCGTGACGCGCAATATAAGGGGAAAAATCCGGCATTCGACGACGACTAAATTCACGAAGTTCAGAATAGCAGTTCGGTGCCGCAATCCAAAATCCGTGTCGGCCGACCTTAGTCATGGCCGGCATCTGCAGCACACGGCCGTAAAATTCCGGCAACCGAAATGTTAGAGATCAGCCGTTGCCGGCGAGCAAGCGCTTGGCAGCCGCCCTCGCCTCTTCCGTCACCGAGGCGCCTGCGAGCATGCGGGCGATTTCCTCGGTGCGGTCCTTCGGCTCCATGGTCGCAACACGCGTGGAAATCTTTTCGGAACCGTCAGCAACCGGGCCTTTGGAGATCAAGAGATGCGTCGCCGCACGGGCGGCAACCTGCGGCGCGTGGGTGACGGAAAGCACCTGGACGCGGTCGGAGAGCCGCTTCAGCCGCTGGCCGATCGCGTCCGCAACCGCGCCGCCGACGCCAGTGTCGATTTCGTCGAAGACGAGCGTCGGCGCCGAGCCGCGATCGGCAAGCGCCACCTTCAGCGCCAGCAGGAAACGCGACAGTTCGCCACCCGAAGCCACCTTGGTGATCGGCCCGGGGCGCGTGCCAGGATTGGTCTGCACATGGAATTCGACGACGTCGATGCCGTCGGCCGTACCGGCCTCTGGATCGCTTGTTATCTCCACCATGAAACGCGCCCGCTCGAGTTTCAGCGCCGGCAATTCGGCCATGACGGCCTCGGCCAAGGCTTCGCCGGCATGACGGCGCTTTTCCGAAAGGCCGCGTGCCGCCGCATCATAATCTGCCTTGGCAGCGGCAAGCTCGGCGGCTAATCGCGCCAGCCGCTCCTCACCGGCATCGAGATCGGCAAGATCCGAAACCATGCGCTCGGCCAATGCCGGCAGTTCCGTGACCGGCACTGAATATTTCCGCGAGGCGGCCCGCAGCGCAAACAGGCGTTCCTCGACCCGCTCCAATTCGCGCGGATCGTATTCCGTCTTGCGCAGCGCCGCCTCGACTTCCATCTGGGCGTTGGAAAGCTGGTCGAGAGCGGCATCGAGCAGCGCGACCGTATCTTCCAGCAGGCCCGGCGCCTCATGGCTCTTGCGCTCCAGCCGGCGCACCAGCGAGGCAATATGCGGAACGGGTGATGCATTGCCGTTGAGGAATTCCGAAGCCTCGGCAATATCGCCGGCAATACGCTCGGCTTTCATCATTCGCGAGCGCTTTTCAGCAAGCTCATCCTCCTCGCCATCCTGTGGGGAGAGCTTTTCCAGTTCTTCGACCGAGGCACGAAGGAAATCCGCCTCGCGGGCCGCCTTCTCCACCTGCTCCGTATGCTTCTTCAAGGTGCGATCGGTATCGCGCCAGACCCTATAGAGCTTGCCGACCTCCTGCGCCTCGTCGGCAAGACCGGCGAAGGCATCGAGCAATGTGCGGTGCGCGTCGGTATCGACGAGCGCTCGGTCATCATGCTGGCCATGAATTTCGACAAGAAGCTGTCCGATCTGACGCATGAGCTGAACGCTGAGCGCCTGATCGTTGACAAAGGCCTTGGTACGGCCATCGGCGGACTGGACGCGGCGGAAGATCAGATCACCGTCGTCATCGATGCCGTTCTCGCGCAGGAGCTTGCGGGCGGGATGCTGCGTGCCGACATCGAAAACCGCGGTCACCTGGCCGCGGTCCTCTCCATGGCGCACGAGGCCGCCATCGCCGCGCCCCCCGAGGGCCAGCGACAGGCTGTCAAGCAGGATGGATTTGCCCGCGCCCGTCTCGCCGGTCAGCACCGAGAGCCCGGATTCGAAGACAAGATCCAGCCGCTCGATCAAAACGATATCGCGGATCGAAAGCTGGATCAGCATCTGCGCTCAATCTCACGTCCCAAGAAGAAGTTTCTTGCCCGCCCTGGAAATCCACGAGCCCGAGTTTTCGCTCGGCTCCACGCCACCCTTTTGCAGCAGCTGATAGGAATCCTTATACCAGCGGCTGTCCGGATAGTTGTGGCCGAGAACGGCGGCTGCCGTCTGTGCTTCCTGGACGATACCCATCGCATAGTAGGCCTCGACCAGGCGCGCCAGCGCTTCTTCGATCTGGTTGGTGGTCGGATATTGCTCCACGACGATGCGGAAGCGCGAGATTGCCGCGAGGTAATCCTTACGCTCCAGATAGTAGCGGCCGATCTGCATTTCCTTGCCGGCGAGCTGGTCGCGGGCGAAGCGAATCTTCTCCTGCGCGTCGCTGACATATTGCGACTTCGGATAATTGTTGACGAGCTTGGTCATCGCCTCGATCGTCTGTTGCGCCGCGCGCTGATCCTGCGTCACGTCGACGATCTGCTTGGCAAAGGACGCACCGACCAGATACTGGACATAGTCGGCATCTTCCGAGCCGGGATATTGCTTGAGGTAGCTGTTACCCGTCTGCACCGCATCGTCGTAACGACCCGTGCGATATTTGACGAATGTGCTCATGACAAGAGCTTTGCGCGCCCATTCGGAGAATGGCTGCTGCTGGTTGATGGCGTCGAACTTCTTGCCGGCTTCCGTCATGTTGCCGGCCTTGATGTTGGCAAGGCCCTGATTATAGAGCATTTCCGGGGGATCGGTCTCGACACCGAGCTTGGTGATGTCGATATCCTTTTTGGTATTACAACCCGTCACCACCGCACCGGTACCGGCCAGAAGGAACGATACGAGCAAAGCCCGTGCTGTGATATTCATGCGTTCAGACCTTGCAAAACCCATCGGATGACTGTCCCACTAGCCGTCGTTGCGGAGACGGCGTTCTCTCGCTGGCGTTTCTAGCCGCAAAAACACCATCAGGGCAACGCATTGATGATGCATTAACGCATTTTTGTGGCAAAAGGCGCATATCCGCAGTCTTTAATGCCTGTTTTAACAGGGAATTCTCATATCGGCCCGCCCGTGCTCTCCGTCTTGCGAAGGCTGACGGCAAACCGCGTGAGTCGCCTGCCAAAAAAAGAGCCGCCCCTCATCGGAGCGGCACCTTTCTCATTCAAATTCCGCAGCGTTACGCCGACCAGGGAGCGAACTCAGGCGCATTGACCGGCACGAATTCGCGGCTGTGAGCGCGCTGGCGCGGAGCCGACGTTTCGACGACGTCATAGGCGCTGGCATCGCTGAGCAATGCCTTCAGGGCATTCGCGTTCATGCGGTGGCCGCCACGGTAAGAGCGGTAGCAGCCGATGAACTGCGCGCCGGCCAGCGCCAGATCGCCAACGGCATCCAGCGTCTTGTGACGGACGAATTCGTCCTTGGCGTAACGCAGGCCCTCGACGTTGATAACGGTGTTGTCGTCGGAGATGACGACGGAGTTTTCGAGCGACGAACCCAGCGCATGACCCGACGCCCAGAGACGTTCGACATCGCGCATGAAGCCGAAGGTACGGGCGCGCGACAATTCGGTCTTGAAGGTCCCGGCGGTCAGATCGCCTTCCCACTTCTGCCGGCCGATCAGCGGGCATTCGAAATCGATCTCGACTTCGAAGCGCGTGCCGTCATACGGGCGGAATTCGCACCAGGAACCGCCGGCTTCGATGCGAACCGGCTTGGTGACGCGGATATAGCGGCGCTTGACGCCGAGCGACACGATGCCGGTCTGCTCAATCGCCTCGATGAAGGGATAGGAGCTGCCATCCATGATCGGCATTTCAGCGCCGGTCACTTCGACGACGACGTTATCAAGGCCGATCGCATAGATCGCGGCCATCACATGCTCGACCGTGGCAACGGAACGCGCCGGGGAGAAACCAAGAACGGTGCAGAGATCCGTGTTTCCGACTTGCGATGAAACGGCGCGCAGTTCGGTCACATCGCCATTGTCGTGCAGGCGCTGGAAAACGACACCGGTGCCGGCTTCGGCCGGATAGAAGGTGATCGACACATTAGCGCCGGAATGAACGCCGATACCCGAAAGTGTCACAGGGTTTGCAATGGTGGTCTGAAAACCAAGCAATCCGATTGCCATATAGTTCTGCCTTCGTCTGTCTGATCCAGGCCGGGCGGTCATCTTCGGACGCTTACCCTTATCGCCGGTTCAGTCTGTTAACTATGCCACGCACCTCATATACATTCGTCTCCGAATGTGATTCAGCGGGCTTGCTTGGTATTTACATACGCGTCGAGACACCGCATTCCAAATCACTGTTTCTTTCGTTTTGTTACGAAAGCAGCCAGTTGATTTTGTTGGATAATTTTAAATAAGACAATGGTTATAAAATAAGAAAATCCGGAACCTTTCGGCCCCGGATTTCCTCAATATGGTTAGCAACCTATTAAAGGTCTGCCTGCTGCGGCTCAGTTCGACTGGCGGCGCAGGAAGGCCGGAATCTCGAGCTGATCGTCCTCATGGTTTGCCATGCGCGCTTGCGGAACCTGACGACCCTGATCGTCGAGAGTGCCGCGACGCGGAGCGTAGAGGCTGGCCTCCGGCGACGGCGCGCGGCGCTGCGGAGCCGCGTTGTTCGTCGAAGCCATCATATCGTCGAAAGCCGGGTCCTCTTCGCGGCGGCCGAGCGAATTGGTGATTCGCTTCAGCAGCCCCATCGGGCCACGCTCCTCTGCAGCCTGGGCGGCTGCCGGCTGGGCGCGGTGTTCCATCTCGGCCTTAACGACCGGCGGGAAATCCTCGACCTTCGGCATGCGGACCTGCTCGGGAGCCTGACGGATGACCGGCTGCTGATGCATGACCGGCGCCTGCTGCTGAGGCTGCGGCTGAACCGGAGCCTGACGGACCGGCTGAGCTTCCGGGGCTGCTGCGAAGATGCGGCTCTGCGGACGGAAGTTATCTTCCGGCGCTGCGGCCTGCGGCATCACCGGCTGCTGCTGGACATGAGCCTGACGACCCATCTGGAATTCCAGTTCGCGCTCGAGATCGGCCTCTGCTGCACGAATGGTCTGGGCAACCGGATCGACAGTGCGAGGAGCCGGAGCGGCAGCCTGTGCGGTCTGGGCCTGCGCGACGTGGGCAGGCTGAGCTGCGGCCGCTGCCGGAGCGGCGGCCGCGGAAGGACGCATAGCCGGCTTCGCGGCAGGGCGGAATTCCATGCCTCTGTCGCCTGCTTCGTTCATCCCGCGGTCGATACCGGTCGCGACGACGGAAACGCGGATGATGCCTTCGAGCGATTCGTCGAAGGTGGCGCCGAGAATGATGTTGGCGTCGGGATCGACTTCTTCGCGGATGCGGGTCGCAGCTTCATCGACTTCGAACAGGGTGAGATCGCGACCGCCCGTGATCGAGATCAGCAGGCCCTGGGCGCCCTTCATCGAGGTTTCGTCGAGCAGCGGGTTGGCAATGGCGGCCTCAGCGGCCTGCATTGCGCGGCCCTGGCCGGAAGCCTCGCCGGTACCCATCATCGCGCGGCCCATTTCGCGCATGACCGAACGGACGTCGGCGAAGTCGAGGTTGATGAGACCTTCCTTCACCATCAGGTCGGTGATGCAGGCAACGCCCGAATAGAGAACCTGGTCGGCCATCGAGAACGCGTCGGCGAAAGTCGTCTTGTCGTTGGCGATACGGAACAGATTCTGGTTCGGGATGACGATCAGCGTGTCGACCGACTTCTGCAGTTCCTGGATACCCTGCTCGGCGAGACGCATGCGGCGGCCGCCTTCGAAGTGGAACGGCTTGGTGACGACGCCGACAGTCAGGATGCCCTTGTTGCGAGCCGCCTGCGCGACGACCGGTGCTGCACCCGTACCCGTGCCGCCGCCCATGCCGGCGGTAACGAAGCACATATGCGTGCCGTTGAGATGATCGATGATTTCATCGATGCATTCCTCGGCGGCTGCTCGGCCGACTTCCGGCTGCGAACCGGCGCCGAGACCTTCCGTGACGTTGACGCCGAGCTGGATGATCCGCTCTGCCTTCGTCATGGTCAACGCCTGAGCGTCAGTGTTGGCGACGACGAAATCGACGCCCTGCAAGCCTGCCGTGATCATGTTGTTGACGGCATTGCCGCCACCGCCACCAACACCGAACACGGTGATTCGCGGCTTAAGCTCGGTGATATCTGGCTTATGCAGCTTGATAGTCATTGTACCCGTTCCTTCTCTTGATGGCCGCATCGCCACGCCGGCCAATTCACTCGATTTCACTTGCCTGACGCTTACCCGGAGAACCTCTCCGGATCAGGCACTCAAAAACTCTCCTTCAGCCATTGGCCGACACGGCCGATCCGGCTGTTGTTACCCCCAAACGACGAGAGCAGACCGCTGCTCGGCGCATGTGTCTCCATGTCTGCGACCTGCGGATAGATCATCAGTCCCACAGCCGTCGAAAAAGCCGGCCCCTTGGCCGCCGTCGGCAGGCCGGACACGCCCATCGGGCGGCCGATGCGGACATTGCGGGCAAGAACGCGACGCGCCACTTCGGGCAGGCCGGTCAGCTGGCTGGCGCCACCCGTCAGGACGACGCGCTTGCCGACGATCGGGCTGAAGCCCGAACGCTGGATACGATCGCGAATGAGCTCGAGGGTTTCCTCGATGCGAGCCTTGACGATGCGCGACACAAGCGCCTTCGGCACCTGCGTCGGCTGGTCGCGCTCGTCTTCGCCGATCGGCGGGATGGAAATCAGTTCACGCTCTTCCGAAGAATTCGCGAGCGCCGAGGCATGGACCACCTTCAGCCGCTCCGCATCCTCGATGCGGGTGGAAAGGCCACGGGCAAGGTCCGTTGTGACGTGATGGCCGCCAAGGCTGACGGCATCGGTGTGCACCAGCTTGCCCTCGGCAAAGACCGAGATCGTCGTCGTGCCGCCACCCATGTCGATCGCGGCGCAGCCCAGTTCGACTTCGTCATCGACGAGAGCGGCAAGGCCGCTGGCATAAGGCGTCGCCACCATGCCCTCGACCGAAAGATGGGCACGGTTGATGCAGAGCTCGAGATTGCGCAGCGCTGAGCGCTCCGCGGTCACCACATGCATGTCGACACCAAGCGCATCACCGAACATTGCCAGCGGGTCGCGGATGCCGCGCTCGCCATCAAGCGAGTAACCGGTCGCCAGCGAATGCAGCACGGCGCGTTCCTGGCGGATCGATTGTTGACAGGCGGCGGCCAGAACCTTCTTGAGGTCATTGGCCTCCACTTCCTGACCGCCAAGATCGATGGTCGCGGTGTAGATGTCGCTGCCGAGACGGCCCGCCGAGACATTGACGATCAGGCTGTCGACGGTCAGCCCAGCCATGCGCTCGGCCGCATCGACGGAGAGCCGGACGACGCTTTCCAGCGCATCAAGGTCGGCGATAACGCCGGTCTTGATGCCGCGCGAGCGCTGGTGGCCGATGCCGATGATCTCGATATTGTGCGTGCGGTTCGGAAGAACCTGGCTCTCCTCGCGCGGCGTCAGCCGGCCGATCATGCAGACGACCTTCGTCGAGCCGATGTCGAGGACCGACACGATATGCGACCGCTTCGAAGACAGCGGCTTCAACCGAGGCAGGCCGAAATGGGACGAACCGAATAAGCTCATGTATCCTGCCCTGCTTTCTTCAAAGCCTTGTTTCTTGCATCGACGGCAGCCTGACGACGAACTGCGGCATCCGGGGTTAATTCTATTGCGGTGCGATCATCGAGACGGAGATCGACCGCAGCGATATCGCGCTCGAGAAGATTTTCGTCCTTGTCGAGCTTGGTGAGACGCGCGAGCGCGCCATCGATATTGTCTTCCGGCAATTTGATGATCACGCCATTGTCAAGATAGAGATCCCAGCGACGGCCAGCGACGCGGACAAAAGCCTTCACATGACCACGGATATCCGGCCACTTGGCAAACTCGTCCTCGACGGATGCCGCTGCAGTTTCAGCATCACGGCCAACGAAGAGCGGCAGCTTGGCGAACTTATTGTCGCGCAGCGGCGCGATCACGCTGCCGTCCTTCTGGATCAGCGAAAGCTCGGAGCCGTGCTGCCAGATGGCGTAAGCCTTGCGCTCTGTCAGCTTTACCTCGACCGTCCTCGGATAGACCTTGCGAACTTCCACATTTTCAACCCAGGGCAGGTTCGCGATCTTCAGGCGAGCCGCATCGGCATCAAGGGCGACGAGCGAGGTCGTGCCGTCGAGGCCAAGCAACTGCAGGATCTCGATTTCCGAGGTCTCGTCATTACCGGAAACCTTGACATCCTCGATCGCGAACCCGGCAGCGGAGGTCGTCGCCTCCGCAACAGCCTGACTGTGACCGCCGATAGACATACCGTAGAGGCCAGTCGCCGCAAAGAGAGCGAGAACCGAAACCGTACCCGTATGCGCGGGAATATTGATGCGACCCGAGCCGAGGCTGACCAGGAAGCGCACTGCGCGCCGCAGCGGACGCGGCAGGACGAATGCGTCCTCGACATCGTCGATGGCGAGCGGGACACGATGACGGGACCGCCTCATATTTTTGACCGTCAGCGCAAACAAGACGCGTCCTCCACCATCCACCGGAGAAATTCACCAAAAGAGTAGCCGGCATGCGCCGCCATTTCAGGCACCAGGGAGGTAGGAGTCATGCCGGGCTGGGTATTGATCTCCAACCAGACAAGTTCGCCCTCTTCGGAAAAGCGATCGTCAAAACGGAAGTCAGATCGACTAACACCGCGGCAGCCGATAGCTTCATGCGCCCTTAACGATAATGTTTGTATGTTTTGGTAAAGATTCGGTGAAATTTCCGCCGGCAAGACGTGTTTTGACCCACCCTTGGCGTACTTGGCGTCATAGTCATAGAAGCTGTGACCAAGCGGCACGATCTCGGTAACGCCGAGAACCTTGCCATCCATGACACCGCAGGTCAGCTCCCGTCCATAGACGTAGCGCTCGACCAGCACCTCGTCGCCGTAGCGCCATTCGGATGACGTGACGATCTGCGGCGGATGCGCTTGATCTTCCTTGACGATCACGACGCCGAAGCTCGAACCCTCGCGCACCGGCTTGACGACGTAAGGCGGCTCCATCGGGTGCTCGTTGACGATGTCGAAGCGATTCATGACGATCGAGCCTGCCACCGGAATACCGCCCGCGGCGGCAACCGTCTTGGCGCGCGACTTGTCCATCGCAAGCGCCGAGGCAAGCACGCCGGAATGCGTATAGGGAATCTGCAGATATTCGAGGATGCCCTGGATCGTGCCATCCTCACCAAAGGGACCATGCAGCGCATTGAAGACGACGTCGGGCTTCACTTCGGCCAGACGGCTGGCAACATCATGCCCTACATCGATACGGGAAACCTGAAAGCCTTCGGCTTCGAGGGCATCGGCGCATGCCTTTCCCGAAGAAAGGCTGACAGGCCTCTCCGAGGAAAATCCGCCCAAAAGGACAGCCACATGCTTGCCACCCATCAATACCCCCGACTTCACGGTCTCTGCTCTGCGTTTGCCGGGCCTCGCCTAACAGCGATTCTCGCCCCGCTTTCAATAGGCTGATTAGAACGACATTAAGGTTAATGAAGCGTTTACTTTCGTTAACTTTCGGCCGCTCCGCCGATGATCGAATGGTTCGAATCAAACCGACCCAAAGAATTCTGCCATTAGAATCAGAGAGTTGCTACTTTTGAAATCGCTACATTTAGATTTTTTTAAACAAAGAGGCCCGCATCGGGTGTCCCGATGCGGGCCTGAAGGTATTAAAATTGCTCCGCTTTCACTCGCTGTCGTCGACCAGTTTCCAGACGAGTCCGCCCAATGCTCCGCCGACGATGGGAGCGATCCAGAACAGCCAAAGTTGCTGCAATGCCCAGCCGCCGACGAACAGTGCCTGCCCTGTCGAACGGGCCGGATTGACCGATGTATTGGTGATCGGGATGGAAATCAGATGGATCAGCGTCAGCGTCAGGCCGATGGCGATCGGCGCGAAACCGGCCGGCACCTTGCTGCTCGTCGAGCCGAGAATCACGACGAGGAAAAACAAGGTCAGCACGATCTCGGCCACCAATGCCGAGACCAGGGAATAGCCCCCCGGCGAATGTTCGCCATAACCATTCGCCGCAAAACCGCCGAGTTGGAAATCGGCCTTGCCGCTGGCGATCAGATAAAGCACGGCTGCTGCCACGATGGCACCGACAACCTGCGCGACGATATAAGGAATGAGTTGCCCGCCCGGAAAGCGGCCAGCCACTGTCAGACCCACCGAGACGGCTGGGTTGAAATGACCGCCTGAAATGCCGCCGACGGCATAGGCCATCGTCAGCACGGTCAGACCGAACGCAAAAGCAACACCCAGAAAGCCGATACCGAGGCTCGGAAATGCCGCAGCGAAGATTGCGCTGCCGCAGCCACCAAATACGAGCCAGAATGTCCCAAGAAACTCAGCGATGAGTTTTTTCTGCATGAAAGCCTTCTCCTTTGCCCTCAACCAAAACGAAAATCGGCCATCCATGAAAAAAACTCCGGGGAGGGATTCGCCCGAAGCACACCCACTTGAACGGCAAACGTTCGCCCAATTGTTTGCGAATCAACAATTGCGGCTAAATAGTAGCACACAACCGCTGATTTCTTGCGCATTTGGCGTTTGCGCTGAACAAAAATTGCGCTAAGGACACGCCTTACCTAATAAGGAAACCTTAGCATCCTCTAAATTGGTGGGATTATGACTGACGCGATATCTCCTTTATCGCCGAGCCCCTCGTCATCGAACAATGCTGTTGCGAACTCCCCGGCACGTGTTCTGATCGCGAGCCTTATCGGCACAACGATCGAATTTTTCGATTTCTATGTTTATGCAACGGCGGCGGTTATCGTCTTCCCGAAGCTGTTCTTTCCGGCAAGCGATCCGACCTCGGCAACGCTGCAGTCCTTCGCGACCTTCTCCATCGCCTTCTTCGCGCGTCCGATCGGCGCGATGATCTTCGGCCATTTCGGCGACCGGATCGGCCGCAAGGCGACGCTTGTCGCGGCTCTGATGACCATGGGTCTCTCGACAGTCGTGATCGGCATGCTGCCGACATACGAATCGATCGGCGTTCTCGCACCCGTGCTGCTGGCGCTTTGCCGCCTCGGTCAGGGTCTCGGTCTCGGCGGCGAATGGGGCGGCGCGGTGCTGCTGGCGACGGAAAACGCGCCTGAAGGCAAGCGCAGCTGGTACGCCATGTTCCCGCAACTCGGCGCGCCTATCGGTTTCATCCTGTCGGCCGGCCTTTTCCTCATCCTGCGCGAAACCATGGCCGATGCGGACTTCCTCAACTATGGTTGGCGCGTCCCCTTCCTGATCAGCATCGTGCTTGTTGCCGTCGGCCTCTATGTCCGTCTGAAGATCACGGAAACCCCGGAATTCCAGCGCGCCATCGAAAAGGAAGAGCGCGTTTCCGTTCCGATCGCGGTCATCCTCCGCTCGCATTTCCGCAGCCTGATTCTCGGCACCATCATTGCCGTTGCGACCTTCGTGCTGTTCTATCTGATGACGGCATTCACGCTGAGCTGGGGTACTCGTCCCCCGGGCAACGGTCCGCTTCCGGCCGGTCTCGGCTACGCTCAGGGCCAGTTCCTCGTCGTCCAGCTCGCCGGCGTCGTCTTTTTCGGCCTGATGATCCCGGTCTCCGGCCTGTTGTCGGACCGCTATTCGCGCCGGCTGGTTCTGATCCTGACGACGATCGGCATCTTCATCTTCGGCCTGTTCTATTCGTCACTGCTGACGGCTGGCCTTGCCGGTGCCTTCACCTGCTCGATCATCGGTCTTGCCCTGATGGGCTTCACCTATGGCCCGATCGGCGCAGCTCTGGCGGCGCCCTTCCCGACCACCGTGCGCTATACCGGCGCGTCCATGACGTTCAATCTCGGTGGCATCGTCGGTGCATCCCTGGCGCCCTACATCGCCACATGGCTCGCGACGACCTATGGCCTGGTCTATGTCGGCTATTACCTGGCGGCCGCCGCGCTGCTCTCGCTGATCGGCATCCTGCTCTCGGGCAGTGACGAAGTCTGAGGATTTCGCGATAACCAATTAAAAAGGCCGGGTGAAAACCCGGCCTTCAGACTGCTGACAAACCTCTGGCGTCAGCCGGAGGTTTTTGATTCAATGGGACATGCTGAAGAAACCTGCTCCCGAACAGACGGCTCTCGAGATGGTGACGCTCGACAGTCTTGTGCCGAAGGATCACCTTCTGCGCCGAATAGACGCGGTGATCGACTTCTCGTTCATCCACGATCGCGTTGCCGGCTTGTACTGCGCCGACAATGGCCGCCCGCCGCTTGATCCGACGCTGATGTTCAAGGCGCTGTTCATCGGCTACCTCTACGGCATTCGCTCCGAGCGGCAGCTGGTGCGCGAGATCGAGGTCAATGTCGCCTATCGCTGGTTTCTCAGGATGAAGCTGACGGATGGCGTGTTCGATGCGTCGACCCTGTCGCAGAACCGCCGCCGACGCTTCAACGATACGTCGGTGGCCCAGGATATCTTCGACCACATCGTTGAACAGGCGGTTTCCCACGGGCTGGTGGACGGCACGGTACTCTATACGGACAGTACCCATCTGAAGGCCAATGCCAACAAGGGCAAATACGATCTGGCCATGATCGAGAAATCGCGTGCCGACTACTGGGCCGACCTCGACCGGGCGATCGACGCGGAGCGCAAGCTGCATGGCCAGAAGCCGCTGAAGGACGGGGAGCGCCAGGCCGAGATCAAGGAGACCAAGGTGTCGCGCACCGATCCCCAGAGCGGCTACATGGTGCGTGACGGCAAGCCGAAGGGCTTCTTCTATCTCGATCATCGCACGGTGGACGGCCGACATGCGATCATCACCGATACCCATGTGACGCCGGCCAACGTGCATGACAGCATCGTCTATCTCGGCAGGCTCGACCGGCAGTGCCAACGCTTCGGCTTCGATGTGAAGGCTGTCGGGCTGGATGCCGGCTATGCCACCTCAGGCATCGCCCAAGGCCTGGAGGACCGCGCCATCCTCGGTGTCACCGGCTATCGCAATCCGACCCCGCCCAAAGCCGGCATGATGCGCAAGAACAGCTTCGTCTACGATCAGCGAGCCGATGGCTATCGCTGTCCGCAAGGCCAGCTTCTCACCTACGCCACCACCGACCGCAACGGCTACAAGCATTACACATCCGATCCTGCCATCTGCGGCACCTGCCCGCTTCTGGCGTCGTGCACGTCCAACGGCAAGGCCATCCGCACCATCACCCGGCACGTTTGGGCCGATGCCCGCGAGCGCACCGACGGTCACCGTCTCACATCCTGGGGCAAGGCGATCTACAAAAGACGCAAGGAGACGGTCGAGCGTTCCTTTGCCGATGCCAAGCAGCTGCACGGCCATCGCTACGCCCGCTTCCGAAGTCTCATCAAAGTCCGATGCCAGTGCCTGATGGCCGCCGCAGCCCAGAACATCAAGAAGATCGCGATGGCGCTCACAAAGACACCCAAACCGAGCCTCGCATGAATCACAGGAGCAGGACCGATCTCCCTTCAATGCCGCAACCCAGGAAACAAACACACCAGAAATACAAAACCCCGCCAAAATTTGACGGGGTTTGTCAGCAGTCTG
>NZ_QMKK01000038.1 GCF_003287875.1 Martinezella tropici | reverse complement strand
AAGTCATGACCTCCACCAGAGGTGGAGGTTTGAAACGCTGCGCTTGAACCGCTAGAAGCGGTATTGTTAGCGCTTAGTAGCTACGATTGAAGAGGTCGGCAAAGTCGGAAGCTTTGTCGGCCTTTTCCTGATTACGGATATATTGTCTGACGACCTGCTCGTTATAGCCCGTCGTCGATACGAAATACCCGCGTGCCCAAAAGTGATACCCTTTGTAGCGGCGCTTGCGCGCATATTTGTTCGCTACGTAAAGGGCCGTCTTGCCCTTCAAGAAGCCGACAATATGCGAAACCGAGTATTTCGGCGGGATCGAGATCAACATATGCACATGGTCGGGCATCAGATGACCCTCCTCGATCTGGCAGCCTTTCTGCTGTGCCAGCCGACGCAAGAGTTCTCCCAACTCACGCCGCACGTCCCCGTAAAGTCTTTTCGTGCGGTATTTGCTGCCAAAAACAATGTGATACTTGCAGTCCCACGTCGCATGCGAGAGCGTTTGCTCATCCATAAAACCTCCTTGTTCGAAGTCTGGGCCACCCCAGCGGTTCAAGCAGGAGGTCTCTCAACTACCGTGTAGAACTCGTCCAGTCCTCCACCGTAGGTGGAGGTTTATTTATCGATATAAAAAAGCCGGGATGCGAAATCCCGGCTTTCATGAGTCATTTCAAATCGTTCAGCGCAGAAGCTGAAAGGCTGATTCAGCCGACGATTTCGGTTTCGGAGAACCAGTAGGCAATTTCGATGGCAGCCGTTTCCGGAGCGTCCGAGCCATGAACGGAGTTTTCGCCGATCGACAGGGCGAAGGTCTTGCGGATCGTGCCCTCATCAGCGTTGGCCGGGTTGGTCGCGCCCATGATCTCGCGGTTCTTCAGGATAGCGTTTTCGCCCTCCAGAACCTGAACGACGGTCGGGCCGGAGGTCATGCCTTCAACGAGTTCGCCGAAGAACGGACGTTCCTTGTGAACGGCGTAGAAGCCTTCAGCTTCGCGCTTGCTCATCCAGACGCGCTTGGAGGCGATGACGCGCAGGCCATTGTCTTCAAAAACCTTGGTGATGGCGCCGGTCAGGTTGCGCTTCGTCGCGTCCGGCTTGATCATCGAGAAAGTACGTTCAATCGCCATGGGTCCATTCCTTGTAATCAGAGAAAAGTGGGCGGTCTTTACCTGCCCCAAGGCCCGAAAACAAGGGGGATCGGCCAATTTCACGCCGCTGTCACAGTTGACGCAATCGATTCGCAATCGGCCGCTGGCACTGCGACGGTTTATTTGCAAACTTGGCGGCGACATCGCCGCACCATTGAGGAGAGGTCATATGCTCAAACATTTCAGGATGCTGGCCGACTACAATCGGTGGGCCAATGTGCAGGTCTACAATGCCGCAGCAGACCTCAGTGATGCCGAATTCCATGAAGACCGCGGTGCCTTCTTCGGCTCGCTCCACGGAACGCTCAATCATCTGCTGATAGCGGACCGGCTGTGGATGCACCGTTTTAACGGCACTGGCGGAGTGCCGGCGTCACTCGATACCGTCCTGCATGACACGCTTGAAGGACTTCACAGCTTACGGGAGGCGGAAGATCGAAATATCATGACCTGGCTGGAAACGCTCGATGCCGATGCACTTGCCGTCGACATTACCTATACCTCGATCCTGCGCCCGGGCGCCATCATCGTTCCCCTCCATGCGGCGGTATCCCATATGTTCAACCATCACACCCATCACCGCGGCCAGTGCCACACTATCCTCACATCCTTGGGAAAACCGTCTCTGGTGCTGGACCTCCTGCATTTCCTGCGCAGCGAAGGACAGCACTGGATGTAGCCAAGGGGAGAACCGTCGTTTCCCGTCTTCGCCCAGACGTTGATCACATGCCTCATTTTGTTGCGCTGCGGCGAGGATCGGCCGTTTTGTTCATGTTCCCTTAACCTGCGAACCTGCAGATTGACGAGATATATCAGCTCACGGTCAAAGGCAGGCATGAAGAACTCGCAGACAAGCGTTTCGGCATATTCCATCGATGACGATGAAACGGAAACCGAGCTTGAGGTTATCGGCCGCTTCATGACGCGGCTGAAGGTGAAAAACCTGCCGCGCAACTATCAGCTCTTCTATGAAGCGCTCTATGGCCAGGACCGCTGTCTTGCCGAAGAGATCGAGGCGCTTGGCTCCCTTCCCTCGCAAAGCGGGCTCGACGAGATCGGCCTGAAGCATCGCCTGGTCAGCCATTGCGGGCTGGTGGCGCGCAAATCGGAAAGCGATGCGGCCGAGATGCTGCGCGAAGTCGCCGATCAGCTCGCCAAGGGGCTGATGAAAAAGCAGCATTTTGCTCGCGAGATCGACACGACTCCACATGCCAATGCTGCACTCGACAGCCT
This sequence comes from Martinezella tropici, assembly GCF_003287875.1. Lineage (GTDB taxonomy): Bacteria > Pseudomonadota > Alphaproteobacteria > Rhizobiales > Rhizobiaceae > Rhizobium > Rhizobium tropici_C. The sequence goes on along the minus strand of NZ_QMKK01000038.1, from coordinate 139,844 downwards.
CAATGCCTCGCTCAGCAATCTCATGCTCTACGAAACGGAGCTGACCGAGCGGCTGCGCAACTGCGCCAACCTCTCGAAATCCTCGCAAAAGGCCAGCGTCTAAGCGACTTCGCACTCTTGCCTTCGGCGCCGAGTTCGGCCAAAACCGCGCCATGATTTCGATTTCAGACCTTTCCGCCCGCATTGCCGGCCGCCTGCTCATCGACCATGCCAGCGTGACGCTTCCGGCGGGCACGAAGGCGGGCCTCGTCGGCAAGAACGGAGCTGGCAAGTCCACGCTGTTCAGGATCATCACCGGCGATCTCGCCGCCGAAAGCGGCTCGGTCTCGATCCCCCGCAATGCCCGCATCGGCCAGGTGGCGCAGGAGGCCCCCGGCACCGAGGAGCCTTTGATCGATATCGTCCTGGCAGCGGACAAGGAGCGCTCCGCACTGCTGGCGGAAGCCGTGACCGCGACCGATCCGCACCGCATCGCGGATATCCAGACGCGGCTTGCCGATATCGATGCGCATTCGGCCGAAGCGCGCGCCGCCAGCATCCTGGCCGGCCTCGGCTTCGACCACGAAGCGCAGAAGCGCCCGGCCTCCTCCTTCTCGGGCGGCTGGCGCATGCGCGTCGCCCTTGCGGCCGTCTTGTTTTCCGAGCCGGATCTCCTGCTGCTCGACGAACCGACGAACTATCTCGACCTTGAAGGCACGCTCTGGCTGGAGGACTACATCCGCCGCTACCCGCACACGGTCATCATCATCTCGCACGACCGCGATCTGCTGAACACGGCGGTCAATTCCATCGTGCATCTCGACCAGAAGAAGCTTACCTTCTATCGCGGCTCCTACGACCAGTTCGAACGGCAGAAGGCCGAGGCGGACGAGCTGCAGATGAAGGCGAAGGCGAAGAACGACGCGGCCCGCAAGCATTTGCAGAGCTTCATCGACCGCTTCAAGGCCAAGGCCTCGAAGGCGCGGCAGGCGCAATCGCGCATCAAGGCACTGGAGCGCATGGGCACCGTCGCCGCCGTCATCGAAGACCATGTGATGGGCTTCAGCTTTCCGGAACCCGAAAAGCAGCCTGCCTCGCCGATCATCGCGATCAGCGGCGGCGCTGTCGGCTACGAGCCCGGCAAGCCGATCCTGAAGCGCCTGAACCTGCGCATCGATGCCGACGACCGCATCGCCCTGCTCGGCTCGAACGGCAACGGCAAATCGACCTTCGCGAAGTTCATTTCCGGTCGGCTCGGCGCAGAGAGCGGCGATATCAGGCTGGCGCCGAACCTGAAGATCGGCTTCTTCGCCCAGCATCAGCTCGATGACCTCATCCCCAACCAGACGGCCGTCGAGCATGTACGCCGCCGCATGCCCGAAACGCCGGAGGCGAAGGTGCGCGCCCGCGTCGCCCAGATGGGGCTTGCGACGGAGAAGATGGACACGCAGGTCAAGGATCTCTCCGGCGGCGAGAAGGCGCGGCTGCTGATGGGCCTTGCCGCCTTCGATGCACCGAACCTTCTGATCCTCGACGAACCGACGAACCATCTGGATATCGACAGCCGCAATGCGCTCATCCAGGCGCTGAACGACTATTCCGGCGCCGTCATACTGATCTCGCACGACCGCCATCTGATCGAAGCCACCGTCGACCGGCTCTGGCTGGTGCGCGACGGCACCGTCTCGACCTTCGATGGCGATCTTGAAGAATACCGCAGCCTCGTCGTCGCCAGCCCGAAGTCGAAGGACGAGAAAGTCAAGACGAACGGCATCGACGAGTCCGTTTCCAAGGCGGATCAGCGCAAGCTCAATGCCGATCGGCGCGCGTCGCTTGCGCCGCTCAAGAAGAAGATCAATGAAATCGAATCCTTGACCGGCAAGCTTGAGAAACTGATTCAGGCCCTTGATGCAGAGCTTGCGGATCCGGCCCTTTACGAAAAGGCGCCGGCAAAGGCTGCGGAAAAGGCAAAACAGCGCTCTGATGCCGCTGAAAAGCTCGCCGCGGCCGAGGAGCAATGGCTGGAACTTTCATCGGAATACGAAAGCGGCATGGCCGGCTGAAGCGCATCGCGATCTTAACCGTTTCGCAGCCGATCCTAACCGATCATTAACCATAACTGCGGAAAATACGCTCAACTTTCATAGACATATTGTTGAGCGATTCTGATGAACTACCGTGTGTTGCTGGCTGGCCTCGCCATGTCCCTGGCTCTCGGAGGCTGTGCCACGAAGCCGGCCAACGAAGCGTCGCTCAAGAGCAGCTATGCCGCCGAAGAGCCGCATCACAAGCCGCTGAAAGCCAATGACCCCATCGAGATGGAGCCGAAGAAATGGCTCGTCGCCGATCTCGAAACCCGCGCGGCGGTGGACGCCGGCGCACCACACGATCTTGCCGGCCGCACACTGGAAGTCTCCTCGCTCAAGGACATCAGGCTCGCCGATAAGGAGGTCATCCTGACCTTCGACGACGGCCCCGCACCCGGCAAGACGGATCGCATTCTCGCCACGCTCGACAGGTTTGGCGTCAAGGCCGCCTTCATGATGGTCGGGGGAATGGCGCAGGCGCATCCGGCGACCGCGCGCGAGGTTCTCGCCCATGGTGACGCGATCGGCAGCCACACGTTCCGCCATCCCGATCTCGACAAGATGACCTTCGACGCGGCAATGACCGAGATCGCCCGCGGCAAGGACGCCGTCACCAAGGCGATCGGTACGGATGTCCCCTTCTTCCGTTTCCCCTATCTTGCCGATTCCAAGCGCCTGCGCACGGCGATTGCCGCTAGGGACATGATCGTCATGGACGTGGATATCGACAGCAAGGACTATTTCACCTCAACACCACTTTCGGTGGTGGATCGCACCATGAAGCAGCTCTATCAGCGCGGCCGCGGCATCGTCCTGATGCACGATATCCATCCGCGCACGGTCAGGATGCTGCCGGTTCTTCTGAGCCGCCTCGAGAAAGAGGGCTTCAAGGTCGTCACGCTGAAATACAAGCACGCTCCGGCCCCAGCGACCAATCTGGTTGCCCAGGCCGGCACCAAAATGGTGCGCTGAGGCAGACTTGCAAACAAACGCCGCCGCAGACAACTAGATCAATGGTTGCGCGGCGTTCAGATACGCTTGAAACGCGCCGAGCGGCATGATTAGTTGCGGCGTGATCACGAAGAGCGGGCCAGCCCGCCCGCTCGTATCCGGGGGGAGTAACATATGGATCGTCGTTCATTTCTGAGGAAAGCCGGCGTCGCCGGCGCCGGCTCGGTTGCAGCTGCTGCAACACTTGCTGCTCCGGCCATTGCCCAGAGCAATCCGAAGATCAATTGGCGCCTGACGTCATCGTTTCCGAAGTCGCTGGATACAATCTATGGCGGCGGCGAAGTGCTGTCGAAATATGTGTCTGAAGCCACCGACGGCAATTTCAACATCCAGGTGTTTGCGGCGGGCGAAATCGTGCCGGGCCTGCAGGCAGCCGATGCGACTTCGGCTGGCACAGTCGAAGCCTGCCATTCGGTCGCCTATTATTATTGGGGCAAGGATCCGGTCTGGGCCCTGGGAGCTGCCGTTCCCTTTGCACTCAACGCACGCGGCATGAACGCCTGGCAATATCACGGCGGCGGCATCGACCTGTTCAACGAATTCCTGGCAACGCAGGGGCTGATCGGCTTCCCGGCGGGCAATACGGGCGTGCAGATGGGCGGCTGGTTCCGCAAGGAAATCAATACCGTCGCCGATCTCAAAGGCTTGAAGATGCGTATCGGCGGCTTTGCCGGCAAGGTGGTCGAACGCCTCGGCGTCGTGCCGCAGCAAATCGCCGGCGGCGATATCTATCCGGCGCTCGAAAAAGGCACGATCGATGCGGCCGAATGGGTCGGCCCTTATGACGACGAAAAGCTCGGCTTCTACAAGGTGGCACCCTATTACTACTATCCCGGCTGGTGGGAAGGCGGCCCGACCGTGCATGTCATGTTCAACAAGGCCGCCTATGAAGGCCTGCCGAAGGCCTATCAATCGCTGCTGCGCACGGCCGCGCAGGCGACGGACGCCAACATGCTGCAGAAATACGATTACCTGAACCCAGCCGCCATCAAGCGCGTCGTCGCCGAAGGAGCGAAGCTCAGGCCCTTCAGCACCGAGATCATGAATGCCTGCTTCGACAAGGCCAATGAGGTCTATGCCGAGATGGAAGCCAACAACCCGACCTTCAAGAAGATCTGGGAATCGATCAAGGGCTTCCGCGGCCAGCACTATCTCTATGCCCAGGTCGCCGAATACAGCTACGACGTCTACATGATGACGCTGCAGCGCGCCGGGAAGATCTGACCAGCTCGCGGTTTTAAGACAACAACCCCGGAGCGGCGCTCCGGGGTTTTTCGTTGCGCTCCAATCAGGACAAAACGAGGCGTACCGTGCTCAATTGAAAGACGGCGGCTGACTGAGGTCGTTGGCGGGTGCGTTCTGCTGCCCGCCACCCTGATCCGCCGGCTTCCCGTCAAACGGATTGCCGCCCGGAAGCTGCAACCCCGGCAAGCCGTTGCCATTGTTCTGGCCGGGCGCGCCGAAACCGGGAACCTCGATCTTGATCGAATTCGGATCGACCGCAGCACCCGCGCCCTTGTAGTGCATGACCATCTGCGGGAACATGATGGTCAATGCCACCATCAGGATCTGGATACCCACGAACGGCACGGATCCCCAATAGATCTGCCCTGTTGTGACGGGCGCGATCTGCTTGCCTGTCACCCTGTCGAGATAGGGCACGCGCGCCGCCACCGAGCGGAGATAGAACAGCGCGAAGCCGAAGGGCGGATGCATGAAGCTCGTCTGCATGTTGACGCCGAGCAGCACGCCAAACCAGATGAGATCGATGCCGAGCTTTTCGGCAGCAGGTGCCAACAACGGCACGATGATGAAGGCAAGCTCGAAGAAGTCGAGGAAGAAGGCGAGCACGAAGACGAGGATGTTGACGGCGATCAGGAAGCCGACCTTGCCGCCGGGCAGCGACACCAGCAGATGCTCGACCCAGAGATGGCCGTTGACGCCATAGAAGGTCAGCGAAAAGACGCGCGAGCCGATCAGGATGAACAGCACGAAGGCCGAAAGCCGGGTCGTGGATGTCAGTGCCGAGCGGATGACCTCCATGTTCAGCCGGCCTTTGGCAGCCGCCATTATGAGCGCGCCCACGGCCCCCATGGCGCCGCCTTCCGTCGGCGTCGCGATGCCGAGGAAGATCGTGCCGAGCACGAGGAAGATCAGCGCCAGCGGTGGAATGAGGACGATGATGACCTGCTGGGCCAGCCGCGACATCACGTTGAGCTTCATCCCCTTATCGAGCACGGCGATTGCGTAGATGAAGGCGACGCCAACCGTTGCGCCGAGAATATCGGCGTTTTCGCCATAGGCGGGTGTCAGGTAAACATGTGCGGCATAGGCCACGCCGGCGCATATCAATAGAGCAACGAGCAAGGACGTGACGCCGGAGCCAAGCGAGCGAGCCTCCTTCGGCAAGGCGGGCATGGAGTTCGGCTTCACGATCGACATGATCAATACATAGAGCATGTAGAGACCGGTCAGCACCAAACCGGGAATCAGGGCGCCGGCATACATGTCACCGACAGAACGGCCGAGCTGATCGGCAAGCACAATCAGGACGAGCGATGGCGGAATGATCTGCGCCAGCGTGCCGGAAGCGGCGATGACGCCGGAGGCGACACGCCTGTCATAGCCATAGCGCAGCATGATCGGCAGCGAAATCAGTCCCATGGCAATAACGGAGGCCGCAACGACGCCGGTGGTGGCGGCGAGCAGCGCGCCGACGAAAATCACCGCATAGGCGAGACCGCCGCGAACGGGTCCAAACAGCTGGCCGACCGTATCGAGCAAGTCTTCGGCCATGCCGGATCGCTCCAGCACGATGCCCATGAAGGTGAAGAAAGGGATCGCCAGCAACGTGTCGTTCGACATCACCCCCCAGAAGCGATCCGGAAGGGCATTGAGGAGCGGCCATGAGAGATGGATGGTGCCGCCCGAATAGGGTGCGAGTTCGACGCCGATCCAGAAGAACAGCAACCCGTTGGCGGCAAGCGCGAAGGCGACGGGATAACCCAGAAGCAGGAAAATGATCAGCGAGGCGAACATGATCGGCGCCATGTTCACGGCGATGAATTCGATCATCAGCGCGCCTCCCCGGCCGGGGTTTCGACATCGAGCGGCGCATGCGTCGGCACATAGGGGGTCGGATCATCCATATCGCCGCGCATGACGGCGATCTTCTTGATGATCTCGGAGATCCCCTGCAGCGCCAGCAGAAAGAAGCCCGCCAGCAGCAAGGCCTTGCCCGGCCAGATGATCAGGCCGCCGGCACTCGAGGAAACTTCCCCCGACAGGAAGGAGGTGCGGACATAGGGCACGAGGTCATAGACCATCAGGAGTGCGAAGGGCATGAGGAACAGACAATGGCCCAGCAGGTCGATCCAGTGTTGCACCCGGCGCGGCAAGGAGCCGTAGACGATATCGATGCGAATATGTTCGTTCTGGCGGAGCGTGTAGGCGGCCGCGAGCATGAAGGCGGCGCCGAACAGATACCATTGCGCTTCCAGCCATGCGTTGGACGAGGTATTGAAGACCTTGCGTACGACCGCATTTCCGGCGCTGACCAGGACAGCGACCAGGATGAGCCACGAGACAGATTTTCCAATGATCTCAGTCGCATAGTCAACGAATCGGCTGAAGCCGAGCAATGCTTTCATGAATTTTCCCCCCGCAGCGATTCTTTCCGAAGCTCTTCTTGCTGCACGAAGCTAGAGTGCCGATTTCAAACGGTGAATCAAGAGCCTGCGCGGGTTTTCCAAACGTGATGACGGCCGGATACAATGTTCGTGCATTGGATCCAGTTGTCGCATTTGCGATTTGCCGCCCTTGCCCACATGCGGCATTCTGATAAAGATCGCATCAATAATCATACTAATCGAGAGACACCCATGTCCCCCATCAACCTCGCTATCGTCGGTGTCGGCAAGATCGTCCGCGACCAGCATCTTCCGTCCATCGCGAACAACGCGGATTTCAAATTGATCGCCACGGCGAGCCGCCACGGTACCGTAGAAGGCATTCCGTCCTTCACGACCATCGACGCCATGCTCGATGCCGTACCGGCGGTCAATGCGGTGTCGCTCTGCATGCCGCCGCAATATCGCTATGAAGCCGCTTACAAGGCGCTTTCAGCCGGCAAGCACGTTTTTCTTGAAAAGCCGCCGGGTGCGACGCTGAGCGAAGTGGCCGATCTCGAAAACCTCGCAAAAGCCAAGGGCGTCTCGCTCTTTGCAAGCTGGCATTCGCGCTACGCCCCGGCCGTGGAGGCAGCAAAGACCTTCCTCGCAGGCACCACCATCCGCAGCGCTCACGTGATCTGGAAGGAAGACGTGCGCCATTGGCACCCGAACCAGGAATGGATCTGGCAGGCCGGCGGCCTCGGCGTCTTCGACCCCGGCATCAACGCCCTGTCGATCGTGACCCACATCCTGCCGCCGCTCTTCCTGACCGGCGCGACGCTCGAATTTCCGGAGAACCGGGATTCGCCGATTGCCGCCGATCTGCACTTCAAGAGCGGTCAGGGCCTTCCGGTTCATGCTGAATTCGACTGGCGCCAGACCGGCAAGCAGAGCTGGGATATCGTTGCCGAAACCGATGCCGGCCAAATGGTTCTCGCCGAAGGCGGCTCCAAGCTTTCGGTCAATGGCGAGCTGAAATTCTCCGCGCCAGAAGCCGAATATCCTTCGCTCTATCGCCGTTTTGCCGAGATCGTCAAAGCCGGCACCTGCGATGTCGATGTTTCGCCACTGCGCCACGTCGCCGATGCCTTCATGCTCGGCAAGCGCAAATTCGTCGAAGCATTTTACGATTGATGGGCTTTACCCGATGGAGACAACGCGCCCCGCAACATGCTAGCGTGGCGCATTATCTTCATCGGGGAGTTGCCGATGGCAACGGAAAATGTGCAATCTTTCGGGCTCGGCGTCGGCAATAAATCGGTCAAGCTTGCCGAGCCAAACCAGAGCTGGCGCGAGGCTTATTTGCTGGAGGAAGCTGCCATCCGCAGCGCCCTTGGAGACCTCGCCGTCGATGTGCAGCATTTCGGCAGCACCTCCATTCCCGAAATCAAGGCCAAGCCCATCATCGACATAGCCGTCGGTGTTCGGCGCTTCGAGGATGGCCTTGCCTGTATCGAGCCGATGGCATCGATCGGCTATGTCTATGCCGGCAGCAATATCGTAGCGGACGATCATATTTTCGGTCGAGATATCGAAGGGGATACCCGCACGCACCTGGTCCATGTGGTCGAGCATGGCGGCCTGAATTGGCGCCAGTTCATCCTCTTCCGGGATCGGATGCGCAAGCGCCCGGACCTCGCACATGCCTATGAAGCGCTGAAGGTCGAACTTGCGACAAAATATGCCAATGACCGCGCAGCCTATACTGCCGCCAAGAAAGACTTCATTCAAAAGATCCTGGCGGAGGGCGATTAGAGCGACCCAAGTTTTCACGGGATCTCAGAAAATCGCCGCGCAGTTTCCTAAGCCTTCTTTTCCCAACGGCCATCCTGCGTCTGCTGCCAGTAGGTGAGATTATGCCCCTCGCCTTTCAGGCGCTTCCATTGCGCGCGCGCGCTTTCCAGCTGTTCCTGATCATAGCCATCGAACATCAGCACGACGCGCTGATATGTTCCGACATCCGTAGCCTCGGCGCCATCGATGAAAAAGCGCACGGTCGCATTGTTGACGTTGTCGGAAGAGATGGTCAGAAGCACAGGCTGCTTGTCCGCCATCTCGCCTTCATCCGTGCCATGCGGCAGAAAACTGTCTTCGCGATAGGTCCACAGATGCGAATCGAGGAGATCGCGGCGCGCCGGCTCGCGCATCTGCACGGCGACCTGCCAGCCACGCTCGACACTCTTGTCGATCAACGGCGGCAGGGCGTCTTCGAGCTTCGATTCCGTCAGGTGATAGAAGAGAACGTCGGTCATGCCGTCTCTTCTAGAGCAATTCTAGGAAAAGTGCGAAGCGGTTTTCCGTCCGGAATTGCATCACACCAAAAGGATAGAGCCTTTTCGCTTTTCTTCGAATCGCGAAAAGGCTCCATCTCACAAAATTCGGCTGGTCACGATTCGTAGTTGGCGCGGACCAGCTGATCGAGCAGGCGCACGCCAAAACCGGAACCCCAGGACTGGTTGATCTCGTCCTGGACCGAGCCCATCGCCGTGCCGGCGATATCGAGATGCGCCCACGGCGTTTCCCCGACGAAGCGCTTGAGGAACTGGGCGGCGGTGATCGAGCCGGCATGGCGGCCACCAGTGTTCTTCATGTCGGCGAACTTGCTGTCGATCATCTTGTCGTATTCCTTGCCGAGCGGCATGCGCCACAGGCGCTCGTCGGTTACGAGGCCGGCTGCCGTCAACTCGCCCGCCAGCTTGTCGTCGTTGCAGAACAGGCCGGCCTGCAGGTTGCCGAGCGCGACGAGGATGGCGCCGGTCAGGGTCGCCAGGTTGATCATGAACTGCGGCTTGAAACGGTCGTTCGTGTACCAGAGCGCATCGCAGAGAACGAGCCGCCCCTCGGCATCCGTGTTGATGATCTCGATCGTCTGGCCGGACATCGAGGTGACGATATCGCCGGGACGCTGCGCATTGCCGTCCGGCATGTTCTCCACCAGACCAATGACGCCGATGGCATTGACCTTAGCTTCTCGCGCGGCCAGCGTATGCATGAGACCGGTGACGGCTGCCGCACCGCCCATGTCGCCCTTCATTTCTTCCATGCCGGCGGCGGGCTTGATGGAAATGCCGCCGGTATCGAAGACGACCCCCTTGCCGATAAAGGCGACCGGCTTCTCCTTCGCCTTGCCGCCCTTCCATTGCATGACAACCAGGCGCGGCGGCCGGGCAGAACCTTGCGCGACGCCGAGCAGCGCGGCCATGCCGAGCCGGCGCATCTCGCGCTCCGTCAGAATCTCGATCTCGACGCCAAGCTTTTCCAACTCCTTGGCCTTGGCGGCGAATTCCACGGGGCCGAGGACATTCGGCGGCTCGTTGACGAGATCGCGTGCAAGGAGGACACCGCCTGCGACGGCTTCGGACGTTGCATAGAGTTTCTTGGCGGCCGCGGCCTCCTGGGTGACGATCGTCACCTTCACCGCCTTGCGGGAGCCGTTCTTTTCGTCATCGTCGCCCTTCTTCGTCTTATATGTATCGAAGCTATAGGCGCGCAGGAGCATACCCAGGGCAAAATCGGCGGCCTCCCTGCCACCGACCTCGACTGCCGGCGCGTCCAGGAAGATGGTGACTTTCTCGACGTTGCGGATCTTTGCCGCAGCCGTGCCGCCGAGCCTCAGCCAGTCATGCGCAGCCAGGTCCCTGGCCTTGCCGGTACCGAGGACAATGATCCGATCGACGGGCGAGGCCTCGGGAGCGATGATATCCAAAGCGCTCAACGCCTTGCTCTTGAAGCCGGCCACGGGCGCGGCCCTGGCGAAAACATTGGCCGGATCGGCGCTCTCAGCGCCCGCCGGCAACTCACTGTCCGTGCCTTTCAGGAGAATGGCCAGACCGCCGCTGAGGCGGGCCGACTTGGCGAAGGAAATCTCGAATTTCACAGACATTTCTGCTCCGATAAACATGCGTCGTAATAGAAGAACTTTGCACAACCATCATTCTAGGTTTGACTAGCGAACACAAGCACTCGGCAAAGCATTCGCCAAAGAAGCCCGTTCCACGGCTTCAAATCCCTGTCATTTAAAGCGGTTAGCCTACACGCAATGGTGTTTTATCCGCCCTTCGGGGCGACCCGATCCTTTGCCGGAAAGCCGTCTTGATCATAGATTTCAACAGTTTCGATCGCGAAGACCGGTTCCCCGAGGTTCTGCGGCCGCGTACCGCGGGTGATGCCTTCATCGGCCTCTTCTGTCTCTGGTGGGTACTGCTTGGCCTCTTCTCGGTTTTCCCACGAATCGATCTCGCTGTCGCGAACATGTTTTTCCTGCCGCAGCAATGTCTTGCGAGCACGCGCCCGGGTCAGATATGCGGCATCTTCCCCTATAATGCAGACACGCATCTGCGGCTGCTGCGGGAGATATTCTTCCAGCTCCCCTATATCGTGGCCGCCGTCCTCGCCTGGATGCTGTTCCAATGCTGGCAGCATCACGGAGCGACCTTCAACAGGCTGCGGGCGTGCAATCTGAAGATTGCGCTCGGTTCGCTGCTGATCGGCCCGGTACTGATCGTCAATCTCTGGCTGAAGGCCTTTTCGGGGCGTCCGCGCCCGAGACAGACCGACCTCTTTGGCGGCACGCTCGATTTCGTCCATGCCGGATCCTTCGCGGGAAAATGCGTCAGTAACTGTTCGTTCATCTCGGGCGAAGCGGCGGCCGCCGGCTGGCTGTTCTGCCTGATCTTCATCATCCCGCAGCCATACCGATCCGCTGCCGCCCCGCCGATCGCAGCCGTTTCGATCCTCATTCCCGCGCTTCGGGTGGCTTTTGGCGGGCATTACCTCTCCGATGCCGTGCTCGGCTGGCTTTCATCGCTTGTCATATTCGCAGCGCTGCTCGCATTATCCCAAACGACACACGACAGAAGAATCTCGGAAAATTAACGATTTTTTTTCGAGTTGGTTGTCGCCAAAAAAACTTAAACAGCGTAGATGAGGGTGAATCTCTGCCGGCTCGCACGGCAGCTGTTGCGTTTAAGGGCCGGCATGAAGTTATTCGAGACATATATCGTACGGCGTGTCGGTATGATGTTCCTGGTAGCGCTGCTGCCAGTGCTCGCCATCATCTGGACGACCCAGGTGCTGCAGCGCATCAATCTGGTGACGGATAGCGGCCAGTCGATGGGCTCGTTCGCCAAGCTTGCGACGCTCATCCTGCCGACGATTATTCCGATCGTCCTGCCCTTCGCACTGGTCATCGGCATCACGCAGACCCTGACGGCGATGAACAGCGATTCGGAGCTGACCGTCATGGAGGCGGCAGGCGCGAAACGCAGCATCATCATCCGCCCGATCATGATTCTCGCCATGGCCATCAGCGTGTTTTCCTTCTTCGTCGACAACGCCGTCGAGCCGAGAGCCCGCGTCGCCGCCCGCCAGATGGTGGCCGAAGCCTATGCCGACCTTCTTTCCACCGTGATCGAAGAGAAGAATTTCCGGCGCATCGAAGACGGGCTCTATGTACAGATTTCGCAGCGCATGTCGGGGCGCATCCTCAAAGGGCTGTTCGTGGTCGATTCCCGCGATCCCGCCTTCGATCTCATCTATTATGCGAAGGAAGGCGCCGTCGATCCGAGCGGTACGTCGCTGCTGATGAAAGATGGCGAGGTGCATCGCAAGACGGCCGACGGCAACGTCTCGGTCATCAAGTTCGATTCCTATTCCTTCGACCTCTCCGACATGACCCAAAGCCGCGGTCAGGCGAATTTGCGCGCCAGCGATCGCAACCTCGGCTTCCTGCTCAATCCGGATCCGAACGATCCGGATTACAAGACAAGACCAGGCAGCTATCAGGCCGAGTTGCACCGACGCCTCAACGAATGGGCCCTGCCCGCGATATTCGCGCTTATATCCCTGGTGATTGCCGGCGATGCCCGCTCCCATCGCGAGGCGCGGCTGCACCCGATGGTGTCGGCCTTGACGATAGCCTTCGCGCTGCGCTGGGCCGATTTCTACGCGGCCAACCAGATCGATAATTCGCCTCGGTTCGTCGGCATTCTCTACGCCATCAACATCATTGCCGCCGCTATCGCGATCGCGCTGCTGATGCGTAACCGGAAGATGTCGATGCCAGTATCGATCCGAAATCGCATGAGCAACTGGCGGCAACGCATTCAGGATCGCATGCCGGCGGCGCCGGGCGGCGGCTCCAATGGGAGCGGCGCATGATCTTCGGCACGCTCGGGCGTTATTTCTTCACGCGTTACATCGTGACGACGTTCTGGTTCTTCCTGGGCGTCATCTCGATCGTCTATCTCGTCGACTTCAGTGAAACCGCCGGCCGGCTGGCCGGGCTGCCCGGCTATACGGTCCCGCTCGGTCTGGTCATGACGGCAGTGCGATTGCCGTTCATTCTGCAGCAGACAGTGCCGTTCATCGCTCTCTTCGTCGGCATGACGGTGTTGATCGCACTCAATCGTCGCCGCGAGCTGGTTATTGCACGCGCGGCCGGCATCTCCGTCTGGCAGTTCATGACGCCGTTCATCGTGGGCGCCTTTTTCGTGGGATTGCTGACCATGCTTGCCCTCAATCCGGTCGCCGCATGGGGGCAGCGCCAGGCCGAAACGATGGAAGCCGACCTGCGCGGCGACCCTTCCTATCACAACAGGCTTTCGATCCCGTGGCTGCGTCAATCGAATGGCAAGGACGATACGATCATCGGCGCCAAGGCCATTCTGGACAATGGAACGACGCTGATGGGCGTCGTCTTTATCCACTTCGATTCACAGGGAAATATCGTCCTGCGGCAGGACGCGCAGTCGGCAAAATTGGAAGATGGTTACTGGCTTCTTAACAATGTCGTCGAGCGGCGGCCGGGCGAAATACCGGATCATAAGAGTTCGGTACAGGTTCGTACGAATCTGAAACAGGATTTCGTTTCGCAGCGTCTGGCGCAGCCGGAAACCATTGCTTTTTATGATCTTTCTAATCGAATAAAGATCGCACACTCCTTCGGCATATCGACCAACGCACTTGAGACACAGTTTCATTCGCTGCTATCGCAACCATTCCTTCTCATAGCAATGACGCTAATCGCAGCAACCGTGTCGCTAAAATTCAGTAGATTCAATCAATCGCGCTCCGTGATTCTGGGTGGAATCCTCTCCGGCTTCGTGCTTTATGTTGTCACCGTGCTTGTAAAAGCATTCGGGAGCAGCGGAGTGGTTCCTCCCTACGTGGCGGCATGGATACCCGTGATCGTCGCATTGGCATTCGGAGCAACGATCCTGCTTCATCAGGAGGACGGCTAAGTGGCGGCAGGCAACCGCGAGAGTATTAAAAAGATTGTGGCTGCCCTCGTTACGGGCACGGCTGCATGTGCATATATTATGAGCCCGGTCGCTGTTTATGCCCAGGCCAACGACAATAATAACGGCGGTGCCGGCACTGTTACTTCCCCTATCAAGGTGAAGGTGCCGGAAGGCGCAAAGCTGGTCCTTTCGTCCAACGAATTGGTCTATAACAAGGATACGCAGATCGTCACCGCAAGCGGTGCGGTCCAGATCAACTATGGCAGCTACAAAATGGTTGCCCAGAAGGTCGAGTATAATCAGAAATCCGGGCGAATGACGGCTCTCGGCAATGTCGAGCTGATCACTCCGGACGGCAATCGCATGTACGGTGACAAAATGGACGTCACCGACAGCTTTTCCGACGGCTTCGTCAACGCCCTGCGCATCGAAATGCCCGACAACACCCGCATGGTCGCCGAAAAGGGCGAGCGGGTCGGCGGCAATCAGCTGATTCTGACGAAGGGTGTTTACACCGCCTGCATGGCCTGCTCCGAGCAAGGCCGGGCCCCGCTATGGCAGGTCAAGGCCCAGCGCGTCGTCCAGAACGGCGTCACGCATACCGTGCGCCTGGAACATGCCCGCTTCGAACTGTTCGGCCAGCCGATCGCCTATGTTCCGTGGATCGAGGTTCCGGACAATACGGTCAAGCGGAAATCCGGTTTCCTGTTTCCGTCCGTGAGCGTCTCGGAGCGCCTCGGCGTCGGAGTACGGGTTCCTTACTACTACGTCATCTCGCCGAGCATGGATGCGACGGTCACCGCCACGGGCTTTAGCAATCAGGGGTTGCTGCTCGAGGGTGAGTTCCGCCAGCGTTTCGAGAATGGCACGCATATCCTGCGCGTTGCCGGCATCAATCAGATGAATCCGGACGCCTTCGCTGCCGGTACGACTGATGCCGAGAACAAAACTCGCGGCATGATCAACTCCAAGGCCGACTTCAGGATCAATCCTCGCTGGACTTTCGGCTGGGATGTCATGGTGCAGAGCGACAACAACTTCTCGCGCACCTATGGATTGGACGGGCTGAACCAGAGCACCCATACGAACCAAGCCTATCTGACAGGTATCGGAAAGCGCAATTTCTTCGATATGCGCGCCTTCTATTATAATGTGCAGGACACGGATAATAACGCCACGGCACAAAAGCAGCAGGCATACGTCTATCCGAGCATCGACTATCACTATGTCGATCCGAAATCGGTCTATGGCGGCGAGCTGTCGGCAACGATGAACTTCACGCACCTGTCGCGTGAGAAGACATCCGCACTCGACAACGTATTCAATCTTGGCGATGCCAACTTGAACGACCGTTTCCTCGGCCTCTCCGGCGACTATACGCGCTTCAGCACTGAACTGCAGTGGCAGCGTACCTTTACGACCGATGAAGGCCTTGTGCTGACGCCATTGGCGGCGGCGCGCGGTGACGTCTATGGTCTGGATATGAATTCGCCGAACTCCTTCGGCGGACCGTTCAGCTATCCCGGCAATTACGACACCAGCGACTATGCCGCCCGTGGCATGGTCACGGCGGGGCTCGAAGCCAAGTACCCATTCCTGATCACGACAAGCAACAGCACGCATGTCTTCGAACCGATCGCACAGATCTATGTGCGGCCGGATGAGCAGCTTGCCGGCCGCTTGCCGAATGAGGATGCACAGAGCTTCGTCTTCGACGCGACCAACCTGTTCGATCGCGACAAGTTCTCGGGCTTCGACCGCATCGAGGGTGGCACCCGTGCCAACATCGGATGGCGCTATACCGCCAGCTTCGACAGCGGCTACAAGCTGCAGCACATCTTCGGGCAATCCTACCAGCTCGCGGGACGCAATTCCTTTGCGCAAACGGATCTGGCGGGTGTCGGTTCGGAATCCGGACTTGAAACGACTCGCTCCGACTATGTCACCATGTTCGGCCTGACGACGCCGCAGGGCATCTCGCTGTCGACGTCCTATCGCTTCGACGAAAAGGACTTCGCCTTCCGCCGCGGCGATACAGCCGTCGGCTTCTCGAATGATGTCTTCCAGACGTCCTTGATCTACACGCATATTTCCGCGCAGCCGCAGTATGGTTTCACCAGCAATCAGGATGAAATCCAGTCGCGTGCGCAGATCAGGTTCAAGGAATACTGGTCGGTCTTCGGCACGGTCAGCTACGATCTCAACAGCAATGAGATCACCCGCCAGGGCGTCGGTCTTTCCTACGAGGACGAATGCACGATCTTTACCGTGTCATTCCTCGACAAGAAGGATACGACAGCCAGCTCGGCCAGCAATTGGTCGATTGGCGCTCGTTTGACCTTCCGTACGTTGGGCGACGTCAATCTCGGCAGCGTCCAGGACGCAACGTTCTGATATAGACCGAAGTTGCAAGGAGCCGGCTTAATCGCCGGCTCTTTTGCGTTGAAACGGCCCGCTATTCGCGGCGTCATTGTTTCGCCGCAAGGATTTTGCAATTCATCGCGCTTGATGTAGACATGTGGCGCAAAGTTGCCGTATTGCGCCAAGGCGCAGCGATATGGCGCAAGGCCGGCAGGAAAGACCTTTGGGAAGGGGTAGTTGATGTTTTCTGGAAAGACACCGATGCGTGCTCTATTGTTCGGAGCAGCGGCTTTGGTTATGGCGAGCTTCACGGTGCCGAGCAGCGATGTCGCTTTCGCGGCCAGCGAGGTAAAAGTCCTCGTTAACAGTCAGGTGATCACATCCGGCGACATCGCCAAGCGCGTCGCTTTCCTCAAGCTGCAGCGCCAGAAGGGCGACCTCAACAATCTCGCCAAGGAACAGCTTGTCGACGAAACGCTGAAGCGTGCGGAAATCTCCCGCCTGCGCATGTCCGTTTCGACCACCGATGTCGATGCCGCCTTTGGACGTTTCGCGTCCAGCAACAAGATGTCGCCGGCTCAGCTCAGTCAGATTCTTGACAAGGCGGGCGTCGGTGTCGACCACTTCAAGTCCTACATCGCCGTTTCCATGAGCTGGCCTCGCGTCGTCAACGCCCGCTTTGGCGCGAGAAGCCGCATGTCGAACGACGATCTCGTAACGCGCATGACCGAGAACAAGACGAAGCCGGTCACGACGGAATATTTCCTGAAGCAGATCGTTTTCGTCGTGCCCACCGCAAAGCGCAATGCCATCCTGAACAAGCGTAAAGCCGAGGCTGAGGCATCGCGCTCCAAATTCCCCGGTTGCGATCAGGCAAAGGTCTTCGCCGCAACCATGCACGATGTTTCCGTCCAGGATCTCGGCCGGGTGCTCGCACCGGAAGTTCCGGAAATGTGGAAGCCGCTGCTGGAGAAGGCTTCCGGCAACACGACCGCTCCCATCATAACCGACCGAGGCGTCGAATATGTCGCCATCTGCTCCCAGCGTCAGGTGAACGATGACGTCGCCGCCGCTGCCGTGTTCCGCGCTGAAGACATCGGCAAGGACAAGGCCGGAGGCGTCAGCGCCAACGACAAGAAATACGTGGATGAACTGCGCTCCAAGGCGCAGATCGTCTATCGCTGATTGACGATGCCGCCGCGCTCCTCCTTCCCCCTTGCGCTCACGCAGGGGGATCCGGCTGGCATAGGCCCCGACATCACGCTCGCCGCCTGGCTACGCCGCGGCGAGCTTGATCTGCCTCCCTTCCTGTTTCTCGGCGACGCCGGCATTCTTGCCGCGCGTGCTTCGCAGCTCGGCTTGACCGTGCCCCTGAAGGTGGCAGATCCGGCGACCGCCTGCGACATCTTCCGGAATGCGCTACCCGTCCTGCCGATCGAGGCCGGAATGGACATCATCGCCGGCGAACCGCATGTCGCCACCGCCAAGGGCACGATCGCAGCCATAGAAATGGCCGTGTCGCTGAGCATGAGCGGCCAGACCTCCGCCGTCGTCACCAATCCGATTGCCAAATCGGTGCTCTATGACGCCGGCTTCGGCTTTCCAGGCCATACGGAATTCCTTGCGGATCTCGCGACGCGCGCGACCGGAAAACCGGTCATGCCTGTTATGCTGCTTGCCGGTCCCAAGCTTCGAGCCATCCCCGTCACCATCCATATTCCCCTGAAGGATGTGCCGCAGGCACTGACCTGCGAGCTGATCGTCGAGACCTGCCGGATCACCGACCATGACCTGCGCCACCGCTTCGGTATTTCCAAGCCACGCCTTGCGGTTGCCGGTCTCAATCCGCATGCCGGCGAAAATGGCGCGCTCGGCAAGGAAGACGATGAGATCGTCCGTCCCGCGATCGATATCCTTCGCGGCGAGGACATCGATGCCTTCGGCCCCCTGCCCGCCGACACGATGTTCCACGACGAGGCCCGGCGGCGCTATGATGTTGCTGTCTGCATGTATCACGATCAAGCACTGATCCCGGCCAAGGCGCTCGGCTTCGACGATTCCGTCAATGTCACGCTTGGCCTGCCCTTCGTCCGCACGTCCCCCGACCACGGCACGGCATTCGGTATCGCCGGCAAGGGCATTGCCAAGGAAGACAGCCTCGTCGCAGCCCTCAGATTGGCGAGCGAAATCAGTGGCAAGACCGGAAGCGTTCGCTGATGGCCGCACTGGATGGTTTGCCGCCCCTTCGCGATGTGATCCAACGTCATGGCCTCGACGCGCGCAAGGCGCTCGGCCAGAATTTTCTTCTCGATCTCAATCTGACGCAGAGGATCGCCAGAACGGCGGGCTCGCTGGAAGGCGTAACCGTCTTCGAAGTCGGTCCCGGACCGGGCGGCTTGACGCGCGCCATCCTGGCGCTCGGCGCTGCCAAGGTCATCGCCGTCGAGCGCGATGCGCGCTGCCTGCCGGCACTGGCGGAAATCTCAGATCACTATCCCGGCCGGCTCGAGGTCATCGAGGGCGATGCGCTGAAGACCGATTTTGCGGCTCTTGCACCGGAAGGACCGGTCAGGATCATTGCCAACCTGCCTTATAACGTCGGTACCCAGCTTCTGGTCAATTGGCTTCTGCCGGCGCAATGGCCGCCCTTCTGGCAATCCCTGACCTTGATGTTTCAGAAGGAAGTCGGCCAACGGATCGTTGCGCGGGAAGATGACGACCACTATGGCCGGCTTGGCGTGCTCTGCGGCTGGCGGACGGAGGCTCGCATGGCCTTCGACGTGCCTCCACAGGCCTTCACGCCGCCGCCGAAGGTAACCTCCACTGTGGTGCATCTCACGCCGAGGGAGAACCCGATCCCATGCGATGTCGGCAAACTCGAAAAGATAACGCAGGCGGCCTTCGGCCAGCGCCGGAAGATGCTGCGCCAGAGCCTGAAGCCGATCGGCGGCGAGGCGCTTCTGCTGAAGGCGGAGATTGATCCGCAGCGCCGTGCCGAAACGCTTTCAGTCGAAGAATTCTGCCGATTGGCGAATTGCCTTTGATCGGATCAGAACTTCTGATCGGGATCAGAGCTTCTGATCGGGATCAGAGCTTCGGCGTTTCTTCCAGCAAGTCCCGAACGAAATCGAACATGCCATGCCGGCGGTCGCGGCGCAGGCGTTCGGCCTTGACGATCGACTGCACCGCGTCGAAGGCGACGTTCAGATCATCATTGACGATGACATAGTCATATTCGCGCCAGTGAGCGATCTCGGCGCGCGAATTGGCAAGACGCATGGCGATCACCTCTTCGGAATCTTCGGCGCGGCGATGCAGGCGCGACTGCAGTTCGGTCATCGTCGGCGGCAGCACGAAGATGGAGACGACATCGGCGGGCATTTTTTCCTGAAGCTGCTGGGCGCCTTGCCAATCGATATCGAAAAGCATGTCGCGGCCTTCGGCCATCGCCGTTTCCACCGGTTCACGCGGCGTACCATAGAAATTGCCGTGCACTTCGGCCCATTCCAGCAGCGAGTCGGAATCGCGAAGGCGCTCGAACTCACGCTGCGAGACGAAATGATAATGCACGCCTTCGATCTCGCTCGGCCGGCGCTGCCGCGTCGTGACGCTCACGGACAGACTGACCTGCTTATCCTTGTCGAGCAAGGTTCGCGCGATCGTCGACTTGCCCGCGCCGGATGGCGAGGAGATGGCAAGCATCAGCCCCCGACGGGCGATCGGAATGGATGTGGATGTCGCCGGCTTCATGGCCTACTCCAAATTCTGGACCTGTTCGCGGAACTGGTCGATAACCACCTTCAGCTCGATGCCGGCGGCAGTAACCGCCGCTGCATTCGACTTCGAACAGATAGTATTCGATTCCCGGTTAAATTCCTGTGCAAGAAAATCGAGCTTGCGGCCGACGGGACCGCCCTTGGAAATCAGATCGCGCGCGGCGGCCACATGCGCCTTCAGGCGATCGATTTCCTCGCGCAGGTCCGCCTTGGTCGCCAGAAGGGCGGCTTCGGCATGCAGCCTGTCGCGGTCGAGACCCGACGAGCCTTCCAATAGCATCGAAACCTGTGTCGCCAGTCTCGCGGCAATCTCCTGCGGCGATCGGGACGGATCGCGCTCGACGGTCGATGTCAGCGCCTCGATGGTAGTGACCTGGCCAAGCAGGACCTTGCCAAGCGCCTCACCTTCCCGCCGACGCATCTCACGCAGATCGCCAAGCGCAGCTTCAAGGCCCGCCATGATATCGGCATCGCGCGCGGCAAGCGCCTCTTCGTCTTCCACGGCCTCCTTGAACTCCACGAGACCGCGCACGGTCATCAGGCTCTCCAGCCGCAGCGGCGCGGGATCGACGATGCCGGCAAGCTGATCGCGCAGCGCCAGAACCGCAGTCAACGCTTCCTGGTTTACCACGACCTCGACGCGGCTCTCCTCGACCGACAGTGACAGGCTGACCTGCAGGTTGCCGCGGGAAAGCCGGTCGGCGATCGACTTGCGGATATCGGCCTCCAGACGCTCGAGGCCTGGCGGCAGGCGCAGACGGATATCCAGCCCCTTGCCGTTCACGGAGCGCAGCTCCCATGCCCAGCGGCCACGGCCACTGGTTCCTTCACGCCGGGCAAAGCCGGTCATGGACTGCAATTCCATGCAAGCCTCCGATAGTTCCTATCCCCAATCACCGAAGATCTTCGTATTGTGGGTCGATGTAAAATGAATCCGCACCATGCTTCTTATGGAGGCTAGGGCGCGGCAAAGATCAATTGGTCTTTTTCTTCTGCTGGGCACCCGAGCCGGGCGCGACCGCAGCGTCGTCCGGCTGGCCATCCACGGCAATGGTGCTCGGGTCTTCGCCCTTTTCGGCAACGAGCTTGCGCCAGCGCCGGACATTGGCATTGTGCTCATCCAGCGTGGCGGCGAAGACATGGCCGCCGGAGCCATCGGCCACGAAATAGAGATCCTGCGACTTCCAGGGGTTGGCGACGGCTTCCAGAGCATCCTTGCCCGGATTTGCGATCGGCGTCGGCGGCAGGCCCTTGATGAGGTAGGTGTTGTAAGGTGTGTCCTTCTTCAGATCGGACTGATAGATGGGACGATCGGACGGCTTTCCTTCACCACCGAAAAGACCGTAGAT
The DNA here is from genome assembly GCF_003287875.1 of Martinezella tropici. GTDB lineage: Bacteria > Pseudomonadota > Alphaproteobacteria > Rhizobiales > Rhizobiaceae > Rhizobium > Rhizobium tropici_C. The sequence continues at coordinate 118,369 of NZ_QMKK01000038.1, read as the reverse complement.
GACGGTCGGATCCGACTGCAGGCGCATCCCCTTGCCGAGGCGGTTCAGGAAGACGGAGGCGACATGGGCGCGCTCATCCGCAAGGCCGGTCTCCTTCTCCACGATAGAGGCAAGCGTTACGAAATCCTGCTTGCTTGCCAGCTGCACGCTTGCGTCGCGCTTTTCCCAGACCTGGTCGACCAGCTTCGCCTGCGCTGCCGCCATCTGCTGGATGATTTCCGCGCGCTTCGTGCCGCGCGTGAACTTATAGGTATCCGGCCTCAGGCTGCCTTCCGGCGGCAGGGCCGACGGCAGATCGCCCTCCAGCACGACATCGGCCTGCAGCTTGTTAAACATCTGCCGCACGGTCAGTCCCTCCGGCAAAGTCACCGAATAGAGGATCGACTTGCCCGACTTCAGCAGCTCCATGATGTCCTTCATGGAGGCGCCGGCCTTGATCTCGTATTCGCCAGCGCGAAGGGTCTCGCCGTCATGCAGATAGGTGGCCGTCAGCCAACGGAAGATGCGCTCGTTGGTAATGATGTTGTTGGATTCCAGGCGATTGGCGATCTCGCTGAGACCGGCACCATTGCGCACGATGAAATTCGTATTGGTGGTCAGCGGACCGGGACTTTGATAGGCCGAAAACGCATAATAGGCACCTCCAACCGCGGCAACAGCGACGAAAACCGCCAGCGTCATCAGGAAATTCAGGAAGATGACCATCTGGCTGCGAGCCTTGCGCGAGCGCTTCGGCGGATCCGGAACACGCTCCGGACGCAGGGCTTCATTCGCCGATTTCGGGATAATCGGCCCTTTCTGCCCGTTCGGAGTTCCGTTGCTCTGGTTCGTATCGCTCACCGGCAATCCCTTCCTTTTTGTGATTGCCTGCTCTTTGGCCAAGCAATGCGGCAAAAAACAGGTTCAGAAGATAAGACGAAACCCGCCGGGTTTCCGACTTCGACCGATCAGACATCGCCACGAGGCATCCGCGGTTACGGACACGGCAATATTCAAAGCGGGGCGCAGGCTTGCCGAAGATGCCCCCGCTTTGAATTTACGCGCCGTTATTATGCTTCATATCGGCGCAAGACAAGCGACGCATTCGTGCCGCCGAAACCAAAGGAGTTTGACAGCGCGACATTGATCTCGCGCTTGCGGGCCTTGTGCGGCACGAGATCGATAGCGGTCTCGCGTTCCGGATTATCCAGATTGAGCGTCGGCGGGGCAATATTGTCGCGAATGGCGAGCGTGGCGAAGATCGCTTCGATTGCGCCGGCTGCCCCGAGGAGATGGCCGGTCGCCGATTTGGTCGACGACATCGAGATCTTCGATGCGGCATTGCCGACCAGCCGTTCGACCGCGCCGAGTTCGATCGTATCGGCCATGGTCGACGTGCCGTGGGCATTGATGTAGTCGACATCCGCAGGGGTCAGACCGGCGCGCTTCAGAGCCGAAGTCATGCAGCGGAATGCGCCCTCGCCATCCTCGGACGGTGCGGTAATGTGATGGGCGTCACCGGAAAGACCGTAACCGACGACTTCGGCATAGATCTTGGCGCCGCGTGCCTTGGCGTGTTCCAATTCCTCGAGAACGACGATGCCGGCGCCCTCGCCCATGACGAAGCCGTCACGATCGCGATCATACGGGCGCGAGGCCTTCTGCGGCGTATCGTTGTACTCCGTCGACAGCGCCTTGCAGGCCGCAAAGCCTGCAAGCGAGATGCGGCAGACCGGAGCCTCGGCGCCGCCAGCGACCATCACGTCGGCATCGCCGAGCATGATCAGGCGAGCCGCATCGCCAATGGCGTGCGCACCGGTGGAGCATGCGGTGACGACGGCATGGTTCGGGCCGCGCAGCTTGTGGCGGATCGAGACCTGGCCGGAAACAAGATTGATGAGACGGCCGGGAATGAAGAACGGCGAGATGCGGCGCGGACCCTTGTCGCGCAGCGTATAGCCGGCTTCGACAATGCCTTCCAGGCCGCCGATGCCGGAACCGATCATGACGCCCGTGGCGATCTGATCCTCATCCGTTGCCGGGTGCCAATCGGCATCGGCCAGCGCCATATCAGCGGCTGCCATGCCATAGATGATGAAGGGATCGACCTTGCGCTGTTCCTTCGGCTCCATCCAATCGTCAGCGTTGAACGTGCCGTCGGTACCGTCGCCGACAGGAATGCGGCATGCGATCTTGGCCGCGAGGTCTTCGACCTCGAATTCAGTTACGAGGCGCGCCCCGTTATGTCCGGCGATCAAGCGCGACCAGGACACCTCCGTGCCACAGCCCAAAGGTGATACCATGCCGGTACCCGTGATAACGACACGTCTCATCTCCCGCAGACCCCCGTCTTTTTATGATGATATGCGTATAAGCCTGTTCCGACCGGCATAGCCGGACGAAATAGGGCGGACTCTTCAGCCCGCCCCTTCAAAAAGCGCGAAAGATTAGGCCTGGGCCTTCTCAATGAACTTTACCGCGTCACCGACCGTGAGGATCGAGTCAGCAGCGTCGTCGGGGATTTCAACGCCGAATTCTTCTTCGAAGGCCATGACCAGTTCGACGGTGTCGAGCGAGTCCGCACCCAGATCGTCGATGAAGCTTGCGCTTTCAACAACCTTGTCGGCGTCAACGCCAAGATGATCAACAACAATTTTCTTTACGCGTTCTGCGATATCGCTCATGTCGGTTTCCTCGACCTTATGTCCTGATGAGAATGCCTTGTGACATCCCTACCCTAATTCCAACCTGCAGCATCAGTCCTGACGCCGCTGGCAAACCCGTTCAACCCGGCATTGAGATCCGGTCCGGCGCCTTCAAAACGGCCCAGTCCGTCTGCATTTTCCGGACGACTGTTCACAGTCATGGCCCGCTTAACACGGTTTAAGTCCGTCGCAAAGCCAGAAAATAGCCGGCTCCGGGTTGCTCAACATGCTATTGGAGGGAAAGTTCCCTCCAATGAGCAATTCCTTTTAGATCATTGCCATGCCGCCGTTGACGTGGATCGTCTGACCCGTGACGTAGCTGGCTTCAGAGGAGGCAAGATAGGCGACGGCCGAGGCGACTTCCTCACCGGTGCCCATGCGCCTCATGGGAATGGCGCCCATGATCGCTTCCTTCTGCTTGTCGTTCAGCTTGCCCGTCATCGCACTTTCGATGAAGCCGGGGGCAACGCAGTTGACCGTGACGTTGCGGCTCGCGATTTCCTGCGCCAGCGACTTGGTGAAGCCGATCATGCCAGCCTTGGAGGCGCAGTAGTTCGCCTGTCCGGGATTACCGGTGACGCCGACGACGGAGGTGATGTTGATGATGCGGCCATAGCGGCGGCGCATCATCGGATGGGTCAGCTCGCGGGTCAGGCGGAAGACGGCGGTGAGATTGACTTCCAGCACGCTGTCCCAATCCTCGTCGCTCATGCGCACGAACAGACCGTCCTTGGTGATGCCGGCATTGTTGACGAGGATGTCGACGCCGCCGAGCTCCTCTTCCGCCTTGACGCCGAGCGCCTTCACCTCGTCGCGATCCGAGAGGTTCGCCGGGAAGATCTTGACGCGATCGCCGAGTTCGGAGGCCAGCGCCTCCAGCTTTTCGACGCGCGTTCCGTGCAGGCCGACGATTGCGCCCTGCTTGTGCAGGAGCCGGGCAATTTCTTCACCGATGCCGCCGGATGCGCCGGTTACCAGGGCCTTGCGGCCGGTCAAATCAAGCATGTGTGTCCCTCGTTTCCTAATCTATCAGCCGAGCAATGCGGCAAGCGCCGTGTCGATATCAGCGGCATTGTTGACGGCAATGCCGTTGACCGATTTATCTATACGACGAGCGAGGCCCGTCAGCACCTTGCCGGCGCCGATTTCATACAATGTCGTCACATTGTTGGCGGCGAACCATTCCACCGTCTCGCGCCAGCGCACCTGACCGGTGACCTGCTCAACAAGCAATTTGGCGATCTCGTCCGCATCAGTGACTGGAGCGGCCCGGACGTTGGCGATGACGGGCACCACCGGATTGGCCTTGGCGACGCCGGCAAGCGCCTCGCGCATCGCTTCGGCGGCCGGGGCCATCAAGGCAGAATGGAAGGGCGCGGAGACCGGCAGGAGGATCGCGCGCTTGGCACCCTTGGCAGTCGCAAGCTCGGCGGCCTTCTCGACCGGTGCTTTCTCGCCGGAAATGACGATCTGGCCGCCGCCATTGTCGTTGGCGATCTGGCAGGCGCCGAGCGCGGAGGCTTCGGCACAGACGGCGACGACATCGGCATGTTCAAGCCCGATGATCGCAGCCATGGCGCCGACGCCGACAGGGACTGCCGCCTGCATGGCGTTGCCGCGGATGCGCAGCAGACGCGCGGTATCGGCAAGCGAGAAGGTGCCTGCGGCACAGAGCGCGGAATATTCGCCGAGCGAATGGCCAGCGACATAGGCGACCTTGCTTTTCAGATCGAAGCCGCGGGCCTGCAGCACCCGGATGACGGCAAGCGACACCGCCATCAGTGCCGGCTGCGCATTGGCCGTCAGGGTCAGCTTGTCTTCCGGGCCGTTGAAGATGACGTCGGAGAGCTTTTCACCGAGCGCTTCATCGACTTCCTCGAAGACGGCGCGCGCCTCGGCGAAATTGTCGGCAAGGTCCTTGCCCATGCCGACGGCTTGGCTGCCCTGGCCGGGAAATGTGAAAGCAACAGTCATTATAAAGCGTCCTTTTGGGGGTCGTTTTGCTTCCCAATGACATTGTTTGCGCCGGAGTCAATAGCGCAAGCCCTTTGGCCAACGGCTTTTGCGCCTGCGAAACGCAATGATTTTTTTCTTGCGCTCGCTCAGATCGAGCCTAAATTTGCGCGACCTCATTCATCTTGACCTTCTTCCATCCCAAGGTTTTCCCATGAAATATAAGAGATTAGGCCGCACCGATATTTCCGTTTCGCAGATTTGCCTGGGCACGATGACCTGGGGCACGCAGAACAGCGAAGCCGAAGCCCATGAGCAGATGGACTATGCCGTTGATAAGGGCATCAATTTCTTCGATACCGCCGAAATGTATCCGACGACACCGGTCGGGCCGGAAACCCAAGGGCGCACGGAAGAGTATATCGGCAGCTGGTTCGAGAAGACCGGCAAGCGTAGGGATATCGTGCTCGCCACAAAAGTCGCCGGCCCTGGCCGTGAGTATCTGCGCGGCGGACAGGGCGCCGACGCCGTCAATATCCGCGCGGCGATCGACGCCAGCCTGAAGCGGCTGAGGACTGATTATATCGACCTCTATCAGGTTCACTGGCCGAACCGCGGCCATTTCCATTTCCGCCAGAACTGGCGCTACAACCCCTTCAACCAGGATCGCGAGAAAGTCATCGCCGAGATCACCGAGATCCTGGAGACGATGGGCGAGCTCGTAAAGGCCGGCAAGGTCCGTGCCGTCGGTCTCTCGAACGAGACCACCTGGGGGATCCAGAAATATCTGACGATTGCCGAGCAGAAGGGCCTGCCGCGCGTCGCCACCACGCAGAACGAATACAACCTCCTCTACCGCCATTTCGACCTCGATCTGGCTGAACTGTCGCATCACGAAGATGTCGGCCTGCTCGCCTATTCGCCGCTCGCCGGAGGTATCCTCACCGGCAAATATGTCGGCGGTGCCCGCCCGGCCGGCTCGCGCGGCTCGATCAATCTCGATATCGGCGGCCGCCTGCAGCCGCTGCAGGAACCGCCGGTCAAGGCGTATCTCGAAATCGCCGCCAAATACGGTATCGACCCGTCGAAGCTGGCGCTGGCCTACTGCCTCACCAAGCCCTTCATGGCTTCCGTCATCATCGGCGCGACGACGATGGCGCAGCTCGAAACCGATATTGCTTCAGCTTATGTGACGCTGCCGGAAGAGGCATTGGCCGAGATCGAGCAGGTGCACCGGAAATATCCGATGCCGATGTGAGGAGCGTGCTGGTCGGATTCAAAATGGGTAAGCGGGCAAGTTTGCCCGTTTATTCGGCCGTCGTGGTGGAAGCTCTGCAGCAGATTTCGCGAACGTAGTTGTTACCATAAGTAACGAAGGCGGTCGGAGGGATGGTTTTGGTATTAACCAAAGGCTGAAATACAAGGGAATTAACATCTCGCTCGTACGTCCCAACAATCGTGACGGCATAACTCCCCTGTACGGTTAAGTGAACTGCCATTGGAATAAATGACTGCTTGGCCAAAACCATTGCGGGCTCTAAAGATTTTTCAGTAGTTATTTCAATGTATTGCCTCCCAAGCTGTTTTTCTTCAAATTCACGCACCCATACCGACGTTTGGGGCATATAGCCGGTTTTTTTTGCCGATCAACACGCGATACCAGTCGCCGGTGCTCTTGAAAATCTGTAACTCGCTTCCATTCGCAAAAGCCGCAATCGTCTTGGAGCGGATATCCCGCCCGGCTTTTAATAGAGCCGAACCACTATCATCTTGAACAATGCCGTTTCTTGGGACAGGAACTTGCAGAAGCGGTGGCTTTTTGCTCAGCGTCTTTGACGTTATGCGTCCATCAGCAATCGGTGCCTGAGCTTTACCAGACGACGATTCGACCTCAGATTCATGAACTTCTTGAAACGAGACCGTCGTAACTCGAAACCGTGTCATTTCGCTCGATGACAGATAACGAATATCATTGCTGTCGTATTTTAGGGCAAGTTGCAGCAAACTAGGATCGACGCCCATTTCGTTCATATAGGAAATCACATCGGCGGTTTGCTGTTGAACGGCCGCAACGGCATCTTCGACATTCATTCCACTCGTATCGCTGAACGAGGATTTATGAACACCAATCGCACCCGGCTCGGCATAACGGGTAACCCCGCCAAGAAATGACAAGGAACAAGCCGAGGCGCATTCCGAGCCCCGGGCAGCCACGGTTTGAAGGCCTAGAGACCGGATCAGACGGCCAAACTCCATGGCCTTGTATACGTTTCCGCCGCCACTGAAGAAACTAACGGAAAACGCATGGCTGGAAAGAACTTCATTGCGAAATAAGGCCAAGTCATCGTCAGCTTCGAACTGACCGCTCACCATGATAAACTTGGAACCATCTTTCAAGCTATGCGCTTCGTAGCTTAATCTCGCTGCTGCATCTTGAGCGAGAAGGATGAGGCCCAAAGCAAGACCTGCCAAAGCAAAGTTTTTTCGCATTACTTTCACAACTCAGCCCCCAAATATCAGCCAGGTCATGAATTCCACAGGTCCCATCATTTCACAAGTCATGATTGCAGCGCATGTTTCAAGAGTTGCCCGGTTCCAAGGCCGACATGGAACGGGCCCAAATATCGCTAGGAATGTCCTGCCGACTGCCGCAAGCAACTATTGCTTCGTCTTCGGCGCAATCGCCAATTCGGAACCATAAGCCTCCTTCAATTCTTCCTGTCCTTGCATACGATCCGTAGACTTATGAAGCAGGATCGAGCGATAGCCTTCCGAACTCCGCCCTTCGATCAAGGTGACATCGGCGTTTCCTGGATTGTCCGAGCGCTCGAACCAATCGACTGGGTGATGCAGGAAGTTCATCTCGAAGGCCCGGTTGGTGACGCCGTGGCCGACGATGATGACATTGTTCCTGCCGTTTTCGGCATCATGCATGACGGTCTGCAGAAACAAGCGAACGCGCTGGGCGACATCGGCACGGCTCTCGCCATCCGGCGGACGCGCATAGAACTTGCCGTTATTATTGCGCAGTCTTGCCCATTTCTCGAACTCGTCGGGAAATTTCCGCCTCTGTTCGGCATGGTCGTAGATTTCGGTGAAGAGCCCGAAATCCTGCTCGCGCAGGAGATAATCCTCTCTGGTATCCCCGATGAGTTCGGCAGGCAGAACCTCAAGCAGGACATCCTTGCTCTGTCGCGTCCTCAGGAAGGGAGAATACCAGACGTTCAGCCTGCGCAATTCGGCTGGTGGCAGCCCTTTCAAATAGGCTGATATCGCCTGGCCTGCCTGCAGCACCTGCCGATGCCCCCACTCGGTCAGCGGAACATTGTGATCGCCGAACTGCCGATAGGCCCGGTCATCGATATTGCCGAGGGATTCGCCGTGCCGAACGAGAAAAATGCGCATGAACCGTCCCCGTTGCTGCAATTGGCATCCTATCATATGGGAGAGTGCGGCGGGTGCAACGCTGCGGCGACGGGAGCTCGCGATTTGTCCCGAGCATCGACGCCGCTTACGGGCAAAACGGCATAATTTCGCTCCTACCCTTGCCTTTCGGAGAAAAATCCGTATAAGCCGCCCTGTTCGCAACCCGGTCTTCTGGCTGGTGGCTGAACGGAGGGCCGGTTTCCGATAAGGGAATCGTTCGGAACGGAAGCGTTCCAGCCTCCCGTGTCTCCGCTCTCGACCGTCTCGGAAACGCTTTTCTTGCTTGGGTTTACCCTCTCAGGAGCAGTCGTTGAGGCTTAGCCGCCGAATATCGGGTTCAGACCAACGCAAGAAAGGCAAAGCTATCCATGGCTCTTTACGAACATGTATTCCTTGCCCGGCAGGATATTTCCGCTCAGCAGGTCGACGCCCTCGTAGAACAGTACAAGGGTGTCATCGAAGCTCACGGCGGTAAAGTCGGGCGTATCGAGAACTGGGGCCTCAAGTCCCTCACCTACCGCATCAAGAAGAACCGCAAGGCTCACTACGCCCTGATGGACATCGATGCTCCGGCCGCTGCGATCCAGGAAATGGAACGCCAGATGCGCATCAGCGAAGACGTTCTGCGTTACATGACGATCGCTGTCGAGAAGCACGAAGACGGCCCGTCGGCCATGATGCAGAAGCGCGACCGTGACGATCGTCCGCGCCGCGATGGCGACCGCCCGGAGCGCAGCTTCGGCGATCGTGGTCCGCGCCCGGATCGTGGTGACCGCGAAGACCGTCCGCGCCGTCCGCGCGAAGACCGCGTATAAGGAGATTTGAGAATGTCTGAAGTTTCCTCCGCACCCGTCCGCCGTCCGTTCCATCGCCGCCGCAAGACCTGCCCGTTCTCGGGCGCCAATGCGCCGCGCATCGACTACAAGGACGTTCGTCTCCTGCAGCGCTACATTTCCGAGCGCGGCAAGATCGTTCCGTCCCGCATCACGGCCGTTTCCCAGAAGAAGCAGCGCGAACTCGCCCAGGCGATCAAGCGCGCCCGTTTCCTCGGCCTGCTGCCCTACGTCGTCGCTTAATAGCGCCTGACGCAGAATGAATTTGAGGGAAGGCAGCGATGCCTTCCCTTCTCCCTTTCGCGATGGGCGCGGATCGGAACCTTGAAACCCCATGTTGGGGATAAGCTTTCAGGCCCGCGTGGCGAAGGCATCCTCTAACTGCTCGATACGAAGCAGGACAGCGACGTGAAAAAGTTGAACGCAAAAGAGCTTGGCATCGGCGCGCTCGCCGGTCTGACCGCCGCCCTACTCGTGTATGGCGCGACGGTGCAGCCATTGCTGTTCATCCTGTTCGGCGCACTTTCCGCTCTTCCGATCCTGATCGTCGGCCTTGGCTGGGGCAACATGGCCGTCATCGCTGCCGTCGTCGTTGCCGGGCTTGTCGGCACGATCGCGCAGTCGGTCTATTTCGGACTGTTCGTCGTCCTGTTGACGCTGATCCCCGCTTGGCTCAGCCATCTCGCCAATCTGGCGCGTCCCGCCTCCGAACTTGGAGGACCGGATAATCTGATGGCCTGGTATCCGCTCTCCGACATCATGCTGCACCTGTGCGGCCTCGCCGCCGTCGTCATCATCGTCGCCGGCGCGGTCATGGGCTACAACGCCGATCTCGTCGGCCAGGTCGTCGATCTCTACGTCAGGGCCGTGAACGAACAGCAGCCGGCGTTGCCGCTCGATCCCATAGCGATCCAGAAGACCAAGAGTCTCATGCTCTACGCGATCCCCGTCGCCTGGGGCATGATCTGGGTCATGATGCTGCTCGCCGCCTATTATGTCGCGACCCGCATCGTCGCGGCCTCCAGCCGCAATCTGCGCCCGCGCGAGGATATTCCCTCGGCGCTGCGCATGAACCGCAATGCGATCTTCGTCTTTCTCGTGGCGATCGTCGCCATCTTCTTCGGCGGCGTCCTGGCCCTCATCGCCGCCGCCGTTCTCGGTGCCTTCGGCGCGGGCTTCATCGTTTCCGGCTTTGCATCGTTGCATTACCGGACGCGCGGCAAGGACTGGCGCATACCCGTGCTGGTCATCTGCTACCTGATGTCCTTCCTGCTGACGCTGCCGCTCTTCATCGTTCTCGTTCTCGGCCTTTACGATATCCGCAAGGCGATATCGCTGACCCCGAACAAGAATGCCGATATATCCAAACAAGACACGAAAATCTGACATCGAAAGGAACAAGAAAATGGAAGTCATTCTTCTCGAACGCATCTCCAAGCTCGGCCAGATGGGCGAAACCGTCAAGGTTCGCGATGGCTTTGCCCGTAACTATCTGCTGCCGCTCGGCAAGGCGCTGCGCGCCAACGCCGCCAACAAGGCTCGTTTCGAAGCCGAGCGCGCCACGCTCGAAGCCCGTAACCTCGAGCGCAAGAGCGAAGCTCAGAAGGTTGCCGACGTTCTCGCCGGCAAGTCCTTCATCGTCGTTCGCTCGGCTGGCGAAACCGGCCAGCTCTACGGTTCGGTCGCTGCCCGTGACGTCGTCGAAATCCTCGCTGCAGAAGGCTTCAACATCGGCCGCAGCCAGGTTCACATGAACACGCCGATCAAGGCCATCGGCCTGCACAATGTCACGATCGGACTTCACGCCGAAGTCGAAATCACGATCGAGCTCAACGTTGCCCGCTCCGCCGAAGAAGCAGAGCGTCAGGCCAAGGGCGAAACCCTCACCTCCGCCGACGCCATCTACGGCGTTGACGAAGACGCGCTGCGTCCGGAAGACTTCTTCGATCCGGAAGCTGACCGCGACGGCGAAGACGAAGCTTGATCTTCAAGCCTTCGCAGGATTACGTATGAAGAAGCCTGGGTCTTGCGGCCCAGGCTTTTTTTGTTGGTTGGAACGTTTGGGCCATCCTCGCCCTTCGAGACTTCGCGCCTCAAGGTGAGGATGGAGCGCGCTACAGTATAAGGCTCAGCGCAATATGCCGCCCTGCACAGGACAAAGCGTGATATTCAGTCACCGTTCCTGGGCTCCGGCAACGGAGCGGAATCCTTGTCGATCGAAACGACGACGGACATGCCGGGCGCCAGCTGATCCGCCAGAGGCTGTCCATCCTCGATCTTGACCCTGACGCCGATACGCTGGGCGACCTTGGTGAAATTGCCCGTCGCGTTGTCTGGCTTGATGACGGCAAATTCGGAGCCCGCTGCCGGAGAGAAGCGCTGGATGCGGCCTTTGATCTCGCGATGCCCGAGCGCATCCACGGAGATCGTGGCGGGCTGATCGAGCTTCATGCCGTCAAGCTGCGTTTCCTTGAAATTGGCGATAACCCAAACGTCCTTCGGCACGAGGTTCATCAGCTGCGTGCCAGGCGTCACATACTGGCCGAGGCGGACGCCGACTTCACCGACGCGGCCATCCTGCGGCGCCCTGATCGTCGTATTGTCCAGATCGATACCGGCAAGCTGCACGGCAGCCTCCGCGCCGCTGACACCGGCTTCGAGCGACGCACGGTTGACAATGATCGTCGTCAGGTTCTGTTGGGAGACGTCGAGGCCTGCTTTCGCCTGGTTGAGCGAAGCCTGGGCCTGCTGCAATGTGGCCTGTGCCTGCTCGGAATCGCTTGTCGTCGAGACACCTCTGGAAACCAATGTCGTGACGCGATCGAAGGCAAGCTGGGCGCGCTTCAGGGCTGCGTTGGCGCTGTCGATCTGCGCCTGGCTTGAAACGATGCCGGCCTTGGCGGCCTGCTCCTGCTGCTGCGAATTGGCGAGTGCCGCCTTCTGTCCGTCCAGCGTTGCGCGCGCCTGCGCCACCTTCTGCTTGTAGATGCGGTCGTCGATCTGGGCGAGCACATCGCCCTCCTTGACGAGCTTGTAGTCCTTGATCGGCACGTCGGTGATATAGCCGCTGACCTGCGGGCTGATGGTGGTGACATAGCCTTTGACATAGGCGTCGTCCGTGGTCTCGACCGAGGTTTTGAACGGCGGCAGATGCCAGGCATAAAGCACCAGCATGACGCCGCCGATGCCGGCGAGAACCGCGATGACTTCGATGGGGGAGCGAACGAGCCTCGACATGGAGCTATTTCATATCCTCATGGGTTGGATGTCACGGCCTCAGCCCGATCGTCGGCCAGGCGAGCCCTGACGAAGCGGAAAAAGACATGGATTGAGAGGCCGGCAAGCGACAGGAAGGCGATTACGGCGGCAGTGAAGAAGGCGTCTCCATAGGCGAGCATGTTGGCCTCGCGGCTGACCTGTGCGCCGAGCAGCGCTACCCCCTCTCCCTTCAGAAGCATGCTGTCACCAATGACTTTGCCATAGGAGGATGAAAGCTGGCTGACGCGTGCGGCCACATGCGGATCGGTCAGCAGCACGCGCTCGGTCAACACCGCGGAATGGAACTTCTCGCGAATGATGATCAGCGTGCCGTAGAAGGCCGAGCCGATGAGGCCGCCGATGCTCTGCGTGAAGGTGAAGACGACGAAGAAGGTCACCAGATAGGGCGGTCCCTTGGATATAGCCTCCTTGAAGCCTTGCGACATGGAGGGCGGCAGGAACAGGGCCGCGCCGCCCGCGACCAGCGCCTGACTGAAATACATCTGCTCGGGCCGCGTGAGGTTCGTCACCTGCGAATCCATCAGAGAACCCACGCCCATCAGAATGAGGGCGACGAACTGGATCTGCCAGCTGAAGCCATAGCTCATGAACACGGTGCAGATGAGGCCGCCGATGATCGAGAAGGCGAGGATGATCCAGTACAGAATGGAGAGCTGATCGTAGAGCAGCCCGACGGCATTCTGATAGAAGGTCATGATGACCGAGGTCTGCTCGGCGGCAATGATGCGGAAGACCAGAAGGATCGCCGTCAGATGGAGAATTTCCGGCCGCAGCAGCCAGCGAACGTCGATCAAAGGCGTCGACCGCCTCAGTTCGACGACGATGGCGACGGTCAGTGACGTGATGGCAATCGCCAGGACGACCCCGAGCCATGGCACCTCCAGCCACCAATAGAGGCGCCCGACCGACAGGGCGACGGCAAGACAGCCGAAACCGATCGCCACGAGAAGATAGCTGAAGATATCGCCCAGCACGATGACCTTGACGCGCGGCGGCGGTGTCAGCGGCAGCAGATAAATGATCGGCATGACAAGCAGCGCCAGCGCCATCTCAAGCGTATAGAGGCCGCGCCATTCGCCATAATCCAGCAGCGAGGGCGACACGAGGCGGGTGATGGGAGCAGCAAGCAGCGTGTTCATCATCGCCAGGCTGACTCCGATCGTCATCTTCTTGGCCGGCTCGAAGGCCTCCAGCATATAAAGAAAGCCGAGCGTCGAGAGCGGCGCGCCGGCAATCCCGCTCAGGAAGCGGACGACGATCGCAGAATGCAGGTCGGAGACGAAGAGATTGAGCAGCGAGGCGAGCACGAAGCCGAGAATGCTGACCTCGGCGAAATTGCGCACGCCATATTGAAGGCGGATCTTCACCAGTGCGATGGCGAGGCTGACATTGGGCGCCATATAAGCGGCAGAGAGCCATGCGGATTCGGTGGTCGTTGCCGCGATGGTTCCCTGGATCTGCGTAAGGTTGGCAAAGGCGAGATTGAGACCCAGGCCCTGGGTCAGAAAGAACATGACGGATGCCGCAATGTAGAGCGGCACTTTCCAGCCCGGCATAGGCGGTGGAGCGGGCGGGACGGCGTTGGCTTCCGCTTTGGCGACCGGGCCCGGATCCCCGCTCATGCATTACCTCATGATTTACCGATATTCTGAAGATTGGCAGTCATGGCACGAATAACCTTGAGCGCCATGCCGACATCGTCGTCCGAAATCCCCTCCAAGATATCCGCGCGCACACTGGTGGCAAGAGCCTCGACCTCGGCAGCAACGACTTTTCCGGATTCCGTCATGAAGATCTGCTTGGCGCGGCGATCGGATACCGCGGCACGGCGCTCGATGAAGTTCTGCGCCTCCATGGCATCGAGGATGCGCACGAGCGTCGGCGTTTCAAGCTCCAGCTCGTCGGCAAGTTCCCGTTGGTTGATGCCGTCCCGGCGGGAGAGTTTGCGAAAAACCCTGGCGCGGGAAAGAGTCATGCCGCGCTCGCGAACGAGCGCGTCAAAGGCCGCCCTCAGCTTGCGATTGAACGCAAAAAGGTCGTCGAAAAGCTCTTGTCTTGATGGCGCACCGGACATTATTGCAACTTTATACTATTAGCATCCTACCCTAATTAATAGGGAATAACCGGATTTCCATAGCTTTTCAAGCATGATAGCCGCAACGATTGATGTACACGGCGAAAGACCCAGCTAAAATACCCCCACTGATGGTTTGCTTACGTGATTCGTGTGTCGATCATTGCGTTGCAAAATGGCGACAAAGGATTTTTTACGTGGTGGAAACTTGTCCCTGTGGACGAGTGGAACAACGTTGATAGGTCGAACCTATTTATCTCCCTTGGCGCGCCGGCAAGCTTTGCTTGGTTGACCATGACACCGGATCGTCGCAAACCAGTCGACACCCTAAAGTACGAAGAGATGGAAAATGAACGAAGCTGCGCGCAAGCTCGCCGCCATTGCTCCCGCCGACCAGCACTATCGCGAAGCGCCCAACAACATAGAGGCGGAACAGGCTCTTCTCGGCGCCATCCTCGTCAATAACGATGCCTATTACCGCGTCTCCGACTTTCTGAAGCCCATCCATCTCTACGAGCCGCTGCACCGGAAGATCTTCGAGGTCGCCGGCGACATCATCCGCATGGGCAAGACAGCCAACCCGGTCACCATCAAGAACTTCCTGCCGGCGGAGGAAAAGGTTGGCGACATGACGGTCGCGCAATATCTCGCGCGTCTCGCCGTCGAAGCCGTGTCGATCATCAATGCGGAAGACTACGGCCGCGCCATCTACGACCTGGCGCTGCGCCGGGCGCTGATCACGATCGGCGAAGACATGGTCAATATCGCCTATGACGCGCCGCTCGACATGCCGCCGCAGACGCAGATCGAGGATACTGAGCGCCGATTGTTCGAGCTTGCAGAAAACGGCCGCTACGACGGCGGCTTCCAGTCGTTCAATGATGCTGTGGCACTGGCGATCGACATGGCGGCCGTTGCCAAGGAGCGTGACGGCGGCCTCTCCGGCATCTCCACCGGCATCCACTCGCTCGACAGCAAGATGGGCGGCCTGCAGCGCTCCGACTTGATCATCCTTGCAGGTCGTCCCGGCATGGGTAAGACCTCGCTTGCCACCAACATCGCCTATAATATTGCCGCCGCCTACGAGGGCGAGGTGCAGCCTGATGGCTCGATGAAGGCGAAGAACGGCGGTGTCGTCGGCTTCTACTCGCTGGAAATGTCGTCGGAACAGCTCGCCACGCGTATCATCTCCGAGCAGACGGAGGTCTCCTCATCGAAGATCCGCCGCGGCGACATCAACGATGCCGATTTCGAAAAGCTGGTGGCCTGCTCGATGATGATGCAGAAGGTGCCGCTCTATATCGACCAGACGGGTGGTATCTCCATCGCCCAGCTCGCAGCCCGCGCGCGTCGCCTGAAACGCCAGCGCGGCCTCGACGTTCTGGTCGTCGACTACGTACAGCTCATGACCGGCTCGAAGAAGTCGGGCGAGAACCGCGTTCAGGAAATCACCGAGATCACCACCGGCCTGAAGGCGCTCGGCAAGGAGCTCAACGTTCCGATCGTGGCACTCTCCCAGCTCTCGCGTGCGGTCGAAAGCCGCGACGACAAGCGGCCGCAGCTTTCGGACCTGCGCGAATCCGGCTCGATCGAGCAGGATGCCGACGTGGTGCTCTTCGTGTTCCGCGAGGAATATTACGTGAAAAACCAGGAGCCCCGCGATCCGAACGATCCGAAATATGCGGAATGGGAAGCGCTGTTCGACCGCGTGAAGGGCACGGCCGATGTCATCATCGCCAAGCAGCGTCACGGGCCGACGGGCACGGTGAAGCTGGCCTTCCAGTCGGAATTCACCCGCTTTGCCGACCTCGCCGACCCGTCTTTCACGCAGTACGAAGAACATTGACGCCTGCCGCGTCAATGTTCCGCCGGGACGGGAACCGCTTCGCACTTTCCCCGGATCCGCTTCAGAGTCCCGCGGCCCGCAGCAAAGCCACCGTCGCAACGCCGACGACAACGCTTGCCAGCAACGGCAAGCGGCGGGAGACGATGGCGGTGACCGCGCAGGCCAGCGTCTCCGCCCAGCCGGTAGCAAACGCTGTCGGGGCAATGACAGCCATCAGCACGGCCGGTGGAATGGCTTCGATTGCGGTTCGCCTGCGCTCGTCAATCCTAACGTAGCGAATCAAGACGAGACCGCCAACACGGGTGAAGATCGTTGCGGCAGCCATGGCAAGGATGGCAAGCAGCGTGTTGAGATCGAGCGTCATGCCGTCTGCTCCCGCGCCCTGCCTTTCCAGAAAGCCATTGCCAGTCCTGCCAGCGCACCGGCTGCAATATGCCAGACACCAGGCACGAACTGGTGGACGGCAACGGCTGCAATTCCGCTTGCGGCAAGTACCGCGCCGGTTTCCGGTCCTTTCCAGAAGCCCATGACCAGCACGATGAAGACGGCCGGAAAGGCGAAGTCGAGACCGATGACGGCGGGATCGCCGAGAAAGGCGCCAAGCAATGCACCCGCAAGCGACGAGCCGATCCATGCCAAGTAGAAGGGCGTGACGATGCCCGCATACCAGGCGGGCGTGAGCCGCATCGTGCCCGCGCGGAATTCCGCCATGGCCCAAATCTCATCGGCGAGAAACAGCATGGCGAGATAGCGCTTGATGCCGGAGAAAGACTGCATCTTCGTGCCGATCGAAGCGCTCATCAGCAGATGCCTCACATTGACGAGCAGGGCCGCAAAGCCGACGCCGATCCAGCTTGCGGGATGTGTCCAGATATCCATCGCCACGAATTGCGAGCCGCCAGCGAAGACCAGCGCGCTCATCAGCATGGCCTCCAACGGCGAAAGCCCCTTGGTCGCCGAAATCGCGCCGAACACGAGGCCGATCGGCAGGACGGCGACGATCAGCGGAAAAATGGCACGCATCCCGGCTTTGAATTCGCCGGCCGGCCGGCTCTGCTGCAACATTGGCAACCTCCACTTCAACAATGATGGAGAGGTAGCCGACGGCAGCGGGCGCTGTATTGAACGAAAGTGATCAGAGTTCCATCCGGAATCCGCAATGCGTTTTCAATATCCGCAGAGAAGCGAAAATGCGCTATGTTCCTATTTCCCAGCGCATTCCGGACGGAAAACCGCTGCGCACTTTTCCTGGAAATGCGCTAGCCGACGCGGAACTGGCCCGGAGTGACGCCGGTGCGCGATTTGAAGTGGCGCGTGAAATGCGCCTGATCGGCGAAACCGCATTCCATGGCGACATCGGCCGGCATGCGGCCTTCCCTGAGCAATCGGCGGGCAACGATTATGCGCCGGTCGGTCAGAAAGGCATGGGGCGTAATATGATACTCCCTGCGGAAAGCGCGGATCAGATGTGCGCGGCTTAGCCCCGCGACCTTGGCCAACTCCTCCAATCCGACATCGCTGTCGAAATTCTCAGTGAGATAATCGCGGGCACGCGCGACGGCGCTACGCTCCTTGGTATCGACGGGAAGGACGATCGTGCTGCCGTAGCGCGCAAAGAGCGCCGCCAGCACCGAGAACATGCCTTCATCGGATTCCAGCGCGCCGGCGCCACTCTCGAGTGTGCGATGCGCCTTGTGGAAGGCGCTGGCAAGCTGCGGATCGCGCAACAACGAACTGGCGAAAGAGGGCGTCGCATTGAAGGCTTTGCCCGTGACGTCTTCCAGAATATCGACGAAAAGGTTCGTGTCCGGGTAGATCATACGGTAGCGATAGCCTTCGCCGCCCGGAACGCCGTCATGCACTACTCCAGGATTGATCATATAGAGATCGCCCGGTCCAGCTTCTTCCCGACTGCCGAGCAGCGTGGTGATCTGGCTGCCTCTTTCAATCGTCCCGATGCTGAAGGTGTCGTGCGCATGCGGCGCATATTCATGCGTCACGAAGCTTGCGCTCAGGCATTCCATGTCGTGAAAGCGACCGTCTCGCCAGAAGCGAGTCGATTCCACCTTGGCAAGCGGCATGGCGTCAGCCGCCTCTTTCTGTGAAACGTTCTGCATCCCCGAAGATTAGCGCGCCGGCTCCCGCGCGTCTTGAACAAAAGTGATCGCATGTGGGAAAGGCTGGTATCTGCCCGTGCGCGCTTTCTCTTTGCCACGATGCTCTCTAAAGTGCCCTGAACAACTTCCCTTTCATCGCGGCGATTCATGACAGATTTTTCCCTCCCCTTCGAAGACGACGATGCTTTCGCTTCCGCCGGCCTGCGTCTGACGGTCGATCTCGGCGCCCTCGTCGAAAACTGGCGCGAACTGGCTCGCCGTTCGGGGAAAGCCCGCACGTCAGCCGTCGTCAAGGCAGATGCTTACGGGCTCGGGATCGAGGATGTCGGTGAAACGCTTTATGGCGCTGGGGCGCGCGATTTCTTCGTTGCCACCGCCGACGAAGGCGCGACACTGCGGCTCTATGCGCCTGAGGCGCGCATCTTCGTTCTGGGCGGCATCTGGCCGGGCATGGAGCGTCGGTTTTTCGAGAACGACCTTGTGCCCGTCATCGCTTCGGAAGAGCAGCTGACTTTCTGGATGGCGGTGCTATCTGAGTATGGCGACTATCCTTGTGCGCTGCAGGTCGACACCGGCTTCAACCGGCTCGGCCTGCCGATGGATGATGCGATTGCACTCGCCGATGACGTCTCCCGCCCGGCAAGCTTTGCGCCTGTTCTCGTGATGAGCCATCTCGCCTGCGGCGACGATCCGTCCAATGCGATGAACAGGCAGCAGCTCGAGGCCTTCCGCAAGGTCAGCGCCGCCTTCGAAGGCATCGAGGCGAGCCTTGCCAATTCGGCCGGGATCTTTCTCGGGCCGGATTATCATTTCGATCTCACCCGCCCCGGTATCGCTACCTATGGCGGCGAGGCGGTTCCCGGCATGGCCAATCAGATGCGCCCGGTGGCGACGGCGGAGGCGCGGATCATCCAGACCCGCTCGGTCAAGGCAGGCGAGACGGTGGGGTATGGCCGTGCACTGCAATTGACCCGCGACAGCCGGCTGGCGATCGTCTCGGCAGGCTACGCCGACGGCTACATGCGCAGCCAGTCGAGCGCGGGCGTGCCGCTGCGCCAGACCGGCATCCCAGGCGGTCATGGCTTCATCGCCGGCCATAAGGTGCCCGTTGCCGGCCGCATCACCATGGACCTGACCATCTTCGATGTCACCGACCTGCCGGGAAACCTGGTCAGAGCCGGTGACTATGTCGAGCTTTTCGGCAGCAACATCTCCGTCGATGAGGCCGCAAAGGCTGCGGGGACCATCGGCTACGAGATGCTGACCAGCATGGGGCTGCGGCACGAGCGCCGGTATATCTCGGAAGAGGCCGAGGAATAGCCCTGCTACTCCTCAGAATATTTAGAGCGTGATGCCGAAAAGTGTATGCGGTTTTCGGACGGCATCACGCTCTACTTCTTTGATTCTAGAGCGGATTCAGATTTTAGGTCGACTCGACCTAAATCCGGCTCTAGCGGGCGCTGATCGCCAGCCGGACGCCAAGAGCCACGAACAGCGTGCCGAGACCGCGGTCGAGCCACAGGCCGAGGCTGCGATTGCGCCGAAGCGTTTCGCTCAGTCGGCTGCCGAGCAGGATCAACGGAGGCTCGATGAAGGCGGCGACGACGATGATCAGGCTGCCATGCAGCAAGAGCTGCGCCCAGACCGGGCCAGCGCCTTCGACGACGAATTGCGGCAGGAAGGCCAGGAAGAAAATCGCGACTTTCGGGTTGAGCAGCGAGACCATGATGCCCTGCCGATAGATGCGACTGAAGGGCAAGGTCTTGCCGGCCTCCTTGATCCAGGCTCCCTCGCCTTTCGAGCGCAGCGCCTGAATGCCGAGCCAGATCAGATAGGCAGCACCGACCCATTTGACCGCCGAGAAGGCCAGCGCGGAAGCAGCAAGGATCGCTGAAAGGCCGGCGGCCGCCATCAGCACATGCAGGCATGCGCCGCTCCAGATGCCGAACAGCGCGGCAAAGCCGGAGCGCATATCGCTTCTGATCGTGTGACCAAGAATGAAGGCGATATCCGGCCCCGGCGACAGATTAAGGAGAATTGCAGCGGTCAGAAAGCCCATCCAGTGCGCAAGCGAATAGTCAAACATCGATCATCATCCATAAAACCCGGCATAAAAGCTGACACGATCGCCGTTGATACGGAAATCATTAGTTTTGATGGGCCGAGAAAGACATTATCTGTCAGCCGAGCGCGATTCGTCGCGGAAAGCAACGCATTCGAAGTTTGAGAACCGCATCCCATGGCCAAAGCCCGCACACAATTCATCTGCCAGAACTGCGGCACGGTCCATAATCGCTGGGCCGGCAAGTGCGACAACTGCGGCGCATGGAACACCATCGTCGAGGAAGATCCGCTGGGCGGGATCGGCGGCGGCCCGGCCAAGACGCCGCGGAAGGGCAAGCCGGTCACGCTGACCACGCTTTCCGGCGAGATAGAGGAAGCGCCGCGCATCCATACCGGCATATCCGAGCTCGACCGCGCGACAGGCGGCGGCTTCGTTCGCGGCTCGGCCGTTCTCGTCGGCGGCGATCCCGGCATCGGCAAGTCGACGCTACTGATGCAGGCGGCTGCCGCCCTCGCCCGGCAAGGACACAAGATCGTCTATGTCTCCGGCGAAGAGGCCGTGGCGCAAGTTCGTCTGCGCGCTCAGCGGCTGAAGGCTGCCGATACGGAAGTGTTGCTCGCCGCCGAAACCAATGTCGAGGATATTCTGGCGACGCTCGCGGAAGGCAAGCGGCCGGATCTCGTCATCATCGACTCCATTCAGACGCTGTGGAGCGAGCTTGCCGAATCCGCACCCGGCACGGTGACACAGGTGCGCACCGGCGTGCAGGCGATGATCCGCTTCGCCAAGCAGACGGGAACTGCGATGGTGCTGGTCGGCCACGTCACGAAAGACGGCCAGATCGCCGGACCGCGCGTCGTCGAGCATATGGTCGATGCCGTCCTCTATTTCGAAGGCGACCGCGGCCATCATTACCGCATCCTGCGCACGGTGAAGAACCGCTTCGGCCCGACCGACGAAATCGGCGTGTTCGAAATGTCCGACGCCGGCCTGCGCGACGTGCCCAATCCATCCGAGCTCTTTCTCGGCGAGCGCAATGAAAAATCGCCGGGTGCGGCCGTCTTTGCCGGCATCGAGGGCACGCGCCCGGTGCTGGTCGAGGTGCAGGCGCTGGTCGCGCCGACATCGCTCGGCACGCCGCGCCGCGCCATCGTCGGTTGGGATTCGGCGCGTCTTTCGATGATTCTCGCCGTTCTGGAAGCGCATTGCGGCGTCAGGCTCGGCCAGCACGATGTTTATCTCAATATTGCCGGCGGCTACCGCATTTCCGAGCCGGCTGCTGACCTCGCCGTCGCTTCTGCACTGGTTTCCTCCTTGGCCGGTCTTGCCCTGCCCGCCGATTGCGTCTATTTCGGCGAAGTCAGCCTGTCGGGCGCCGTCCGGCCGGTTGCGCACACCGCCCAGCGCCTCAAGGAAGCCGAGAAGCTGGGATTTTCCCGGGCTGTCCTGCCTGCCGCTTCCGCCGATCTACCGAAGGTCAACGGCGGACGCTGGAGCGAGATCGACAGCCTGCCGGATCTGGTGGCGCGCATTGCCGGATCGAAAGGTGCGCTCAAGCGCGCGGAAGACGAAGACTGAGCCTTACTTCAGCCGTTCTTGGCGAAGAAGAGGCTCATGAATTGAGGCCGATGCCGACCATGAGGTTCGGCAAGTCTTGAAGTGGATTATAAATGCCCATTACGATTTTCGACGGTATTGTTATCGGCGTTCTTCTCTTCTCCGCCGTTCTGGCCATGGTTCGCGGTTTTTCGCGCGAAATACTATCGATCGTCAGCTGGGGTGGGTCGGCGGTCGCCGCCTACTATCTTTATCCGCTGCTCGTTCCCTATGCCCTGCAGTACAAGGCCGATACCAAGATCGCAACGATCGCGTCTGCCGCCGTCATCTTCCTGCTGGCGCTGATCATCATCTCCTTCATCACCATCCGGATTGCCGATTTCATCATCGACAGCCGCATCGGCGCGCTCGACCGGACGCTCGGCTTCCTCTTCGGCGCGGCCCGCGGTCTGCTCCTGATGGTGGTCGTCGTCGCCTTCTGGAACTGGCTGGTGGCCCCAGCTGCCCGTCCGGACTGGGTCAACAACGCCAAGTCCAAACCTTTCCTGGATTCGATGGTCGAAAAGCTGAAGTCGGCGCTTCCTGAAAATGTCCAGGCCATGCTGCCGCCCGAGATCATCAACAAGATTGCGCCGAACCAGCAGCAACAGCAGCAGCAGGGAGGTGGCGACAACGCCGCGCCGAATGATACCGCGCCGTCGGATGACGCGCCCGCGCCGCAGACAAACAATTGACAGTGCGTTTACAGGCTTGACCTGCCGCCCGAGAATCGCCATTTGAGCGGCGTGACGATAGAAGATCCGGCCCGATATTTTTTCCGGCCGGATTTTAAGTTATTTTAATGGTCACTTGTGACGCCGCCCCGATCCGTCTACGTTGAGAGCAAAGGCCCGCAGCCATGAACCATTCCGTTTCCATCGAGGACGATATCGACGGCGATACGCTGCATGAAGAATGCGGTGTCTTCGGCATTCTGGGACATCCGGATGCGGCGACGCTGACGGCGCTCGGCCTGCACGCGCTGCAGCATCGCGGCCAGGAGGCGGCCGGCATCGTTTCCTTCGATGGCCAGCGCTTCCATTCGGAACGGCGGATGGGTCTGGTCGGCGACCACTATACCGACCCTGCCACGCTCGCCCGCCTCCCCGGCGACCGCTCGATCGGCCATGTACGCTATTCGACCACCGGCGAAACGATCCTGCGCAATGTCCAGCCGCTGTTTGCCGAGCTGGAAGTCGGCGGCATCGCGATTGCCCACAACGGCAATTTTACCAACGGCCTGACTATGCGCCGGCAGCTGATCGCCGATGGCGCCATCTGTCAGTCGACTTCGGATACCGAAGTCGTGCTGCATCTCATCGCCCGCTCCAAGCAGGCCTCCTCCTCCGACCGCTTCATCGATGCCATCAGGCAGATGGAAGGCGGCTATTCGATGCTCGCCATGACGCGCACGAAGCTGATCGCCGCCCGAGACCCCATCGGCATCCGGCCGCTGGTCATGGGCGAACTCGACGGCAAGCCGATCTTCTGCTCGGAAACCTGTGCGCTCGACATCATCGGCGCGAAATACGTCCGCGACGTCGAAAACGGCGAAGTCATCATCTGCGAGATTCAGCCTGATGGTTCGATCACCATCGACGCCCGCAAGCCGGAAGTTTCCCGCCCCGAGCGTCTTTGCCTGTTCGAATACGTCTATTTCGCCCGTCCCGATTCCGTTGTCGGCGGCCGTAACGTCTATGTCGCCCGCAAGAACATGGGCATCAATCTCGCCAGGGAAGCGCCTGTCGCGGCCGATGTGGTCGTGCCGGTTCCGGACGGCGGCACGCCCGCCGCCATCGGCTATGCGCAGGCAAGCGGCATTCCCTTCGAGCTCGGCATCATCCGCAACCATTATGTCGGCCGCACCTTCATCGAGCCCACGCAGCAGATTCGTGCCTTCGGCGTCAAGCTCAAGCATTCCGCCAACCGCGCCATCATCGAGGGCAAGCGCGTCGTGCTGATCGACGATTCCATCGTGCGCGGGACGACGTCCGTGAAGATCGTGCAGATGATCCGCGATGCCGGCGCCAGCGAGGTGCATATCCGCGTCGCCAGCCCGATGATCTTCCATCCGGATTTCTACGGTATCGACACGCCCGATGCCGACAAGCTGTTGGCAAACCAGTACACGAGCCTGAAGGCCATGTGCGAGTATATCGGCGCGGATTCGCTGGAGTTCCTGTCCATCGACGGCCTTTACCAGGCTGTCGGCGGCGAGCCCCGCAACAATGCGCAGCCGCAGTTCACCGACCATTATTTCACAGGCGATTATCCGACCCGCCTGCTCGACAAGGAAAGCACCAGCAACGTGCGCAAGCTTTCCGTTCTCGCCAGCAACGGCTGAGCCAAGGATTGACAGGGGCATTTTGCCCCTTTTCTCTTCCATGCATTCGGATCAGGACAGAATGAGCGTCAATCTCAAGGACAAGATCGCCCTCGTGACGGGCGCATCGCGCGGCATTGGTTATTTCACCGCATTGGAGCTGGCCGAGGCCGGCGCGCATGTGATCGCCTGCGCCCGCACCGTCGGCGGCCTTGAGGAGCTCGACGACGCCATCAAGGCTGCCGGCGGCTCGGCAACTCTCGTTCCTTTCGACCTTGCAGACATGAATGCCATCGACGCGCTCGGCGCTTCGATCTACGAGCGCTGGGGCAAACTCGATATTCTCGTCGCCAATGCTGGCGTCCTCGGCGTGATCTCGCCGATCGGCCATGTCGAAGCCAAGGTATTCGAGAAGGTGATGACCATCAACGTCACCGCCACCTGGCGGCTGATCCGCTCGGTCGAGCCGCTGCTGATGCGTTCCGATGCCGGACGCGCCGTCATCCTGTCATCGGCTGCCGCCCATCGCTGCCGGCCTTTCTGGGGCCCTTATTCCGCATCAAAGGCTGCCGTCGAGGCTCTGGCGCGAACCTGGGCAGGTGAAACGCAGAGCACGCCGCTACGCATCACCAGTGTCGATCCGGGCGCCACCCGCACCGCCATGCGCGCTCAGGCCATGCCAGGCGAAGATCCAGATACGCTGCCGCATCCCCGCGACGTTGCCCAGGCGATCCTGCCGCTCACCGGCCCCGACGTCACCGAGACCGGCAAGCTCTTCATCGTGCGCGAGAACAAGCTCGTCGACTACCGGATGCCGGAATAAAAACACCGCCCTCCGATACCGGAGAGGAAGTGTTCCCACTTGACCAAATTCTTCCGGCGCGCGATAAAGTCGCCCATGAAAACGGTTATCTGCATTATCTGCCGGAAGATTATTCGCTAGCGCTTCGCTGGCCTGGCCGTTTTCGTCTCCCAAAATCCAAGATGACAAACGTCCGGCCTGCCGGTGACGGTATTTTTTCGGATTTATGCCTTGGGAGAGTGATATGGCCGCCGAGCCGCAATTGAAGTTCTACAACACGCTGACGCGCGAAAAGGTCGATTTCCAGCCGATCGATCGCGGCAATGTCCGCATGTATGTCTGCGGCCCCACGGTCTATGATTTCGCCCATATCGGCAATGCCCGCCCGGCGATCGTGTTCGATGTGCTGTTTCGGCTGCTGCGGCACGTCTACGGCGAGAGCCACGTCACCTATGTCCGCAACATTACCGACGTCGACGACAAGATCAACGCGCGTGCGCTACGCGATCATCCCGGCCTGCCGCTGAACGAGGCGATCCGCCTTGTCACGGAGAAGACCGAGCGGCAGTATCGCGAGGATACGACGGCACTCGGCTGCATGGAGCCGACCGTGCAGCCGCGTGCGACCGACAATATCGCTGAGATGATTACGATCATCGAGACCCTGATCGCCAAGGGGCATGCATATCGGGCAGCCGGTGAAGTGCTGTTCGATACCAAGTCGATGACCGATTACGGTCAGCTCTCGAAGCGCAATCTCGACGAACAGCAAGCAGGCGCCCGCGTGGCCGTGGACGAACACAAGAAGAGCCCCGGCGATTTCGTGCTGTGGAAGCTGTCGGACGAGAACGAGCCAGGCTGGGAAAGCCCCTGGGGCCGCGGCCGTCCGGGCTGGCATATCGAGTGCTCGGCCATGAGCGGGCGCTATCTCGGCGATGTCTTCGACATTCACGGTGGCGGTCTCGATCTGATTTTTCCGCATCATGAGAACGAAATCGCGCAATCGCGTTGCGCGCACGGCACGCATGCCATGGCGAATGTCTGGATGCATAACGGCTTCGTGCAGGTCGAAGGCCGCAAGATGTCGAAATCGGAAGGCAATTTCGTCACCATCCACGAGCTGCTGCAGACGGAAAAGCTCGGCGGCCGGACATGGCCGGGCGAGGTCCTCAGGCTTGCCATGCTGATGACGCATTATCGCGAGCCGATCGACTTTTCCGTCAAGCGCCTCGAGGAAGCCGAACGGCTGATCGCCAAATGGCCAACGGGGGATGCCAGCGGTGCCGCGCCGGATCAGACGGTCCTTGCCGCTCTCGGCGACGATCTCAATACCGTCGCCGCCATTCAGGCGCTGCATGCCCTGGCACAGGCCGCCAATGCCGACGCCAACCTCCTGCCGGTGTTCGCGGCCAGCGCCGGTCTTCTCGGCCTGCTGCCGAAGAAGACGGAGATTGACGAAGCCGTGGTCGCGGAGATCGATGCCAAGGTGCGCCAGCGTCTGGAGCTGCTGAAGGCGAAGAACTTCGCCGAGGCCGACAAGCTTCGCGAGGAGCTGACGGCCATGGGCATCCAGCTCAAGGACGGCAAGGATGCGGTGACAGGCGAGCGGACCACAAGCTGGGAGATCAAGCGGTGAGTCTGGTTACCCCCACGCATACTCCAGTCCCACCGAAGATCCGCAGCAGATCGTGCCGTGTCGATCCGGCTATCCAGCCACCAGCATCCCGATCACGATACCTCGAGCTGGCCATAGGAGAAGCGTCATGACTGAAGCAACCAGAAGCGGAGGATGCCAATGCGGTGCCGTGCGGTTTCGCATTCGCGGCCAGCTCGGCCGCCCCTCGATCTGCCATTGCCGCATGTGCCAGAAGCAGTTCGGCAATTTCTTCTCCGCGCTCGTTACCGCACCTGAAGACGGCTTGGAATGGACGCGCGGTGAACCGACCTATTTTCAGTCCTCCGTCAATATTGACCGCGGTTTCTGCAAGAACTGCGGTACGCCGTTGACCTACCGTCATCCGGGCGGCCTCGAAATCGCCATCGGCGCCTTCGACGAGCGCGACGATCTCGCTCCGCAGATCCAGGTCAACCACGCCTATCGCTTGCCCTGGGTGGAGACGATCTTCGAAAAGCCCATCCATCAGGATCCGGACTTCTACTCGCGGCAGGAGCAGATCATTTCCTTCCAGCATCCCGATCACGACACCGATATCTGGCCGGCGGAGGGGCTGAAAATATGACCGAGATACTGCGCACGCTTTATCCGGAAATCGAACCCTATGCTTCCGGCCATCTCGATGTCGGAGACGGTCACGTGATCTATTGGGAGCGCGTGGGAACGCCAGGCGCCAAGCCTGCCGTCTTCCTGCATGGTGGCCCGGGCGGCGGCATCTCGCCGAGCCACCGCCGCGTGTTCGATCCGGCGCTTTACGACGTGACCCTGTTCGACCAGCGCGGCTGCGGGCGCTCGACGCCGCATGCCGGCCTGGAAGCCAATACGACCTGGTACCTGGTTGACGATATCGAACGACTGCGCAAAATGGCCGGTGTGGAAAAGTGGCTGGTTTTCGGCGGCTCCTGGGGCTCCACGCTGGCGCTCGCCTATTCCGAAACGCATCCGGAGCGGGTTTCCGAACTGGTTGTGCGCGGCATCTATACGCTGACGAGAGCCGAGCTCGACTGGTATTATCAGTTCGGCGTCTCTGAGATGTTCCCTGACAAATGGGAGCGCTTCATCGCCCCTATCCCGCCGGAAGAGCGCCATGAGATGATGGCGGCCTACCATCGGCTGCTGACGCATCCCGACAAGGCCGCCCGCCTGGAGGCCGCCAAGGCATGGTCGATCTGGGAAGGCGAGACGATCACGCTTCTGCCGGAGCCTGCCGTCAGCGCCCAGTTCGAGGATGCGGAATATGCGCATGCCTTCGCCCGCATCGAGAACCATTTCTTCGTCAATGCCGGCTGGCTCGAGGAAGGCCAGCTGCTGCGCGACGCCTACAAACTGAAAGACATTCCCGGGGTCATCGTCCACGGCCGCTACGACATGCCCTGCCCGGCACGCTATGCCTGGGCGCTGCACAAGGCCTGGCCGAAAGCGGAATTTCACCTGATCGAGGGTGCCGGCCATGCTTCGTCTGAGCCTGGCATTCTGGATCAGCTCATCCGCGCCACGGATAAGTTTGCAGGCAAAGCATAGGCCGGGCACCCCAGTATCAATAACCGGTTCGCCGGAGGAAACAGTATGACACGCGAAAAAATCTATCTCTTCGACACGACGCTCCGTGACGGGCAGCAGACCCCCGGCATCGATTTCTCGGTCGAGGACAAGATTGCCATTGCGACCATGCTGGATGAGTTCGGCCTGGACTATGTCGAGGGCGGCTATCCCGGCGCCAATCCGACCGATACGGCTTTCTTCAGTGAGAAGCGCACGAATTCCGCCTCTTTCGTCGCCTTCGGCATGACCAAGCGCGCCGGCATCTCCGCTTCCAACGATCCCGGCCTTGCGAGCCTGCTGCAGGCGAAATCCGACGCGATCTGCTTCGTGGCCAAGAGCTGGGACTATCACGTCAAAGTGGCACTCGGCTGCACGAACGAAGAGAATCTCGAAAGCATCGCCGAAAGCGTCAAGGCGGCCATCGGCGTCGGTAAGGAAGCGCTGGTTGATTGCGAGCACTTCTTCGACGGTTACAAGGCCAATCCGACCTACGCGCTCGCCTGCGCGAAGACGGCCTATGATGCCGGAGCGCGCTGGGTCGTGCTCTGCGACACCAATGGCGGCACGCAGCCGCCGGAGATCCGCGCCATCGTCGAGGCCGTCATCGCCTGCGGCGTCCCCGGGCACTGTCTTGGCATCCATGCCCATAACGACACCGGCCAGGCGGTTGCCAATTCGCTTGCCGCAGTCGAAGCGGGTGTGCGCCAGATCCAGGGCACACTGAACGGCATCGGCGAGCGCTGCGGCAACGCCAACCTGATCACGCTGATCCCGACACTGGCGCTGAAGAGAGCCTATAGCGAGCGTTTCGAAACCACGATCGATGCGGAGCGGCTCGTCGGGCTGACCCGCCTTTCGCACGCCTTCGACGAACTGCTCAATCGCTCCCCGGACCATCAGGCGCCCTATGTCGGCGCCTCCGCCTTCGCGACCAAAGCGGGTATTCACGCCTCGGCGCTGCTGAAGGATCCGCGCACCTACGAGCACGTGCCGCCGGAAAGCGTCGGCAATTTCCGCAAGGTCATGGTGTCCGATCAGGGCGGGAAGTCGAACTTCATCAACGCCCTGAAGCGGCGCGGCATCGAGGTCGGCAAGGACGACCCGAAGCTCGACCAGCTGATCCAGATCGTCAAGGAACGCGAAGCGACGGGCTATGCTTACGAAGGCGCGGATGCGAGCTTCGAGCTGCTGGCACGCCGCACGCTCGGCACCACTCCGGAATTCTTCGCGATCGACGGTTTCCGCGTCATGGTCGAGCGCCGCTTTGATTCCCACGGCCGGGTAAAGATCGTCTCGGAAGCGGTGGTGAAGATCATCATCGACGGCGAAATCATCATGTCGGTCGCCGAAGGAGATGGCCCGGTCAATGCGCTCGACCTGGCTCTGCGCAAGAATTTCGGCAAATACCAGCATGAGATCGACGATCTGGAGCTGGCCGACTTCAAGGTGCGCATCCTCAATGGAGGTACGGAGGCCATCACCCGCGTTCTGATCGAATCCATGGATAGCGACGGCGTACGCTGGTGGACGGTCGGCGTGTCGGAAAATATCATCGACGCGTCGTTCCAGGCACTCATGGATTCCGTCATCTACAAGCTGATGAAGAACCGGCATATGGCTGGCAAGATCGCGGCGGAGTAATCCGCGGCCCATCAAAAAGCTTGACGATGCCGTCAATGAAATGAATTAGCCATGCCGCATGCATTGGAGTAATCCCGTCTCAAATAACAGAGAATGACGGGAAAATTCATGGCCACCGACGCGGTCCAACCGGAAATCAAGAACAGCGATGCTATCCGGGGCTTCGGCTTCGCGCTGACTGCCTATCTCTTCTGGGGCATTCTGCCGCTCTATATGAAGGCGCTCGCGCATATCTCGGCCTTCGAGGTTATCGCCCATCGCATTGTCTGGTCGGTTCCCGTCGCCGGTATCGTGCTGCTGGCGCTTGGCCGACTGGGCGACATCAAGGCGGCGTTTCGCAATCGGCGGACGATCGCCATGGCGTCACTGACCGCAGCGCTCGTCACCATCAACTGGGGAACCTATGTGTGGGCCATCGGCGCCGGCCATTCGCTCGATGCCGCCCTCGGTTACTTCATCAACCCGCTATTCAGCATCGCGCTCGGCGCCATCCTGCTCAAGGAAAAACTGGCACCGACGCAGGTCGTCGCCATCTGCCTTGCAGCCATTGCGGTCATCATCCTGACGGTGAAGGCCGGCACCGTACCCTGGGTGGCGCTGACACTGACCTTGACCTGGGGCTTCTATGCCTTTTTCCGCAAGACGCTGCCCGTTGGCGCCAATCAGGGCTTCTTCATCGAGGTGCTGCTGCTCTGCATTCCGGCAGCGCTTTACATCCTCTATCTGGAGGCGCGCGGCGAAGGCCATTTCTACCAGACCGGTCTTTCCGATACTGGACTTCTGCTCGGCTGCGGGCTGGTAACGGCGCTGCCGCTGATGATCTTCGCCAACGGTGCAAAGCTTCTTAGAATGTCGACCATCGGCATCATGCAGTATATCGCACCGACAATGGTCTTCCTGATCGCCGTCTTTTTGTTCAAGGAGCCGTTCGACACGCCACAGCTCATCGCATTCTCGCTGATCTGGGCCGGTCTCGTGCTCTACAGCTGGTCGATGCTGCGTCAGAGCAGGGAGCGCTAACCAGCAAGCCTGGTTAGCAGATCCTTAATCAAAGCTTGGAAATGACGGCTTCTTCGCCGCCGCGGTCGCCATGCGTCTCGGCGGCGTGCTTGCGGATGGCCGGGATGATATCGGCGATCTTGTCGATGACCAGCGGCTGGACGCGGTGGGCGGTATGGATGAAGCCCTCTTCCATCATATGGCGGATGAGTTCCATCATCGGATCCCAGAAGCCGTTGATATTGGCGAAAACCATCGGCTTTTCGTGACGACCGAGCTGACCCCAGGTCATGATCTCCACAATCTCTTCCAAAGTGCCAATGCCGCCGGGCAGCGCCACGAAAGCGTCGGCGCGCTCGAACATGCCATGTTTGCGCGCATGCATGTCAGGGGTTATGATGAGTTCGTCGAGCTGACCGAGCGAATGGCGCGTCGCTTCCATGTCGACCAGAAATTCCGGAATGATGCCGGTGACTTGACCGCCGTGCGATAGCACGCCGCTTGCGACAGCGCCCATGATGCCCTTCGTTCCGCCGCCATAGATCAGGCGCAAGCCGTTTTCGGCAATGCTTTTGCCGAGTTCGCGGCCGGCAGCCATGTAGGAAGGATCGCGTCCCGGCTGCGAGCCACAATAGACGCAAATGGTTCGAATTGGCGTGGAATCGTCGGTCATGGATGCAAAGAACTATGCTGCAGATGCGCAGTCAAGATTTTTCAAAGGAAAACTTGTGTCGGAACATGCGAAAATGGCTGAGAAAGCTTGTAAAAGCAGGCGAAATCGCTAGCAATTTCAGGAGTTGCGACGACTTCGCCGCGTGGAGATGAATGATGATGAAGAACCGTGCCGGTTGGCTGGCTCTGTTGGTGTTGGCAATTGCGACCCTGCTGATGGTCTTTTTTGTGATGCCACGCATCAACGGCGACAAGAATCCAATCGGCAGCGCCGTCAATCAGGCAGGCGACGCAGTGAAGAATACGATCGAGGAAAACGCGCAGAAGGCCGGTGAGGCCACGCAGAATGCCGCATCGGGCGCCGACAACACCGCCGATCTTGTGAAGAAGCTGACCGAGCTCACGGGGGCTGCCACGGCCTCGCTTACGGATCTCAAGGCATTGTTCAAGGATGGCGCCAGCCCGGCTCAGGACGTCTTTGCCGCTGCAAAGACGAAGGCGATCACGGCGCTGCAGTCGATCGTCGGCTTCTCCCTTCCGCAAGGCATCGACGCGACAACGACGGGGCTCGTCAAGAAGGTACAGGACGGGGCGGCCAAGGCGCTCGTCATCACCCAATCTCTCCCGGACAACGCCGCGGAAGCCGGCAGCGCGATCGACAAGGCAATGGCGGCACTGACCGGCCAGGCAGCACCTGGAGCTGCGGCACCTGGGACAGACGCTGCTGCAAAATCTCGGGTACCGTCATTCGACGTGCTGCGTGTCGAGCCGGATGGCTCCACAGTCATTGCCGGCTCGGCCGAGCCGAACGCGAAACTGGAGATCGTCGATGGGGATAAAGTGGTCACCACGACCAATGTCGGCCCGAGCGGCGACTTTGCCGCCGTCCTCGACAACCCGCTGCCGCCCGGCGATCATGAGCTGATGCTGCGGGCGACGGGCAAGGACGGCAAGGTTGCCACCTCAGAGGAAGTTGCCACCGTCTCCGTGCCGAAGGACGATTCGACGCAGCTTCTCGCAATGGTCTCCAAGCCGGGCGCCGCAAGCCGCATCATCACCGCCCCCTCGGTCAAGCAAGGCCGCGTGGCATCAGCCGATCAGAATGCGACGGCTGCACAACCGCAGACCAAGGCAACGGACGGTGCTGCGACGGCAACGGATGCCAAGCCGCAGCAGCAGGACGGCGCGGTTGTCGCATCCGCCAACCCCGCAGCCGGCACGACTGCGAAGACGGGTGCAGGTCCGGAGGTCGTGGTCAACGCCGTCGAAATCGAAAACGACCATATCTTCGTTGCCGGCAGCGCGAAGCCGAATTCCAAGGTGCGCGCCTATGCCGACGACAAGCTCATCGGCGAGAACGTTGCGGAAGCGGATGGCCATTTCGTCGTCGACGGACCAATGCCGCTTGCCGTCGGCGACCACAAGATCCGCGTCGACGTGCTCGACGGAGCAGGCAAGGTCACTGTTCGCACCAACGTCAACTTCACGCGGCCGGAGGGCAATCAGGTAACGGTGGCGGCTCAGACGCCGCCTGCCGCCAGTGGTCCGGGACAAGCATCGGCCACGAGCATGGTGCCGCTCGACGAAGGCGAGCTCGCCAAGCTCAAGGAAGGCGCCGGCAAAGCCTTCGCACTGCTCAAGAGCCTGTTTGCCGACGGCAAGCAGCCAAATGTGGAACAGCTCGCTGCAGCTCGCTCCGGCACGGAAATCGCCCTGAAATCGCTTTCGGAATTTCGTCCGTCCATCAATGCCACTGCGGACCTGAAGAAGGCCGCGGCCGACGCGGCGAGAGCTGCGGCCAAGGCGCTGGGCGCATTGGAGCTCCTGCCGAAGGATGCGAAATCGGTCGGCGCGGCGCTGCCGGGCCTCGAACAACTTGTCGCAGCGGTTACCGCTCCCGTTCAAACGCCACCAGCGCAGCCGAACGTGGAGGTTTCCTCCAGCGACGGCGGCCCGAAAACGCTGGAGCAGGCACCGCTTTCGCAAGACGCCAATGCCGTCATCATTCGCCGTGGCGATACGCTCTGGCAGATTTCCCGCCGTACCTATGGTGCCGGCGTGCGCTATACGACCATCTATCTGGCCAACGAGGACAAGATCAACAATCCGGACCGGATCCTTCCAGGTCAGGTCTTTGGCCTGCCGAAGGATGCGCTGCCGAATGCCGAAGAACTTCACCGCAAGCGGCTGTCCGGCGAACATCTCTAGGGCGGAAACTCCCACCATTGGCACCATCAACAATGGCCAGGCGCCTCAGCGTCTGGTCATTGCTTTTATGCGTCATAAAAATAGTGTAAGCGTCGCGCGACCTTCATCGCCTTCGCCGAACGGTCTGTCCCGCATGCGAAGGTTTCACAGCCAGCCGTGCAATGGTTGCCACGCCAGGCTGTGCCAATCATTCGCCGGAGACGGGCATGGCTGACCGCAACAAAACAATATCGGCGGATTCCAGCAATCCGATGAACACGATCGTCAATCTCTGGCCCTATATGTGGCCGACCGGGCGCATGGACCTGAAAATGCGCGTCGTCTGGGCAACGGTCTTCCTGCTGGCTTCCAAATTCTTCCTCCTGCTGGTCCCCTATTTCTTCAAATGGTCCGTCGATGCGCTGAACGGCAAGCTCGACATGCAGGGCATCCTGCCGGCCTTCATGGTCGGCGCCATCGCATTGATCGTCGCCACCAATCTGACGCGCCTGATCCAGCTCGGCCTCAACCAGCTCCGCGACGCGCTGTTTGCGAGCGTCGGCCAATATGCGGTGCGCCAGCTCGCCTACAAGACGTTCGTCCACATGCACGAATTGTCGCTGCGCTTCCATCTGGAACGAAAGACCGGCGGCCTCTCGCGCATCATCGAACGCGGCACAAAGGGCATCGAGACCATTGTGCGCTTCACCATCCTCAACACGTTCCCGACCTTCATCGAGTTCCTGCTGACCGCCATCATCTTCTGGCGCGGCTACGGCTTCTCCTATCTCGCCGTGACGGCGGTGACCGTCTGGCTTTATATCTGGTTCACCGTCAGGGCGAGCGACTGGCGCATCTCCATCCGCCGGACGATGAACGACAGCGACACGGACGCCAATACGAAGGCGATCGATTCGCTGCTGAACTTCGAAACCGTCAAATATTTCGGCAATGAAGAGATGGAGGCCAAGCGCTTCGATCAGTCGATGGCGCGCTATGAGAAGGCCGCCACGAGCGTCTGGACATCGCTCGGCTGGCTGAACTTCGGCCAGGGCGTGATCTTCGGCCTCGGCACGACGGTCATGATGGTCATTTCCGGCCTGTCGGTTCTGAATGGTCACCAGACGGTCGGCGACTTCGTCTTCATCAACGCGATGCTGCTGCAGCTTTCCGTGCCGCTCAACTTCATCGGCTTCGTCTATCGCGAAATACGTCAGGGCCTGACCGATATCGAGGAGATGTTCGACCTGCTCGAGGTCAGGCCCGAGGTGGTCGATGCGCCTGATGCCAAGGAGCTCGTCATCGGCAATGGCGCGATTGCGTTCAAGGATGTGCATTTCGCCTATGATCCCGCAAGGCCGATCCTGAAGGGCATTTCCTTCGAGGTGCCTGCCGGCAAGACCGTCGCCGTTGTCGGCCCTTCGGGTGCTGGGAAATCGACGCTGTCGCGCCTGCTCTATCGTTTCTACGACGTGCAAAGCGGTTCCATCACGATCGACGGGCAGGACCTGCGCACCGTGACGCAGAAAAGCTTGCGCAAGGTCATCGGCATGGTGCCGCAGGATACCGTGCTCTTCAACGACACCATCGCCTACAACATCCGCTATGGACGGCCGGGCGCGAGCGAGGCGGAGGTGACGGCGGCAGCCGAGATCGCCCAGATCGGCGAGTTCATCCGCAATCTGCCCGAAGGCTTCGATACGAAGGTCGGGGAGCGCGGCCTCAAACTGTCGGGCGGCGAGAAGCAGCGCGTCGCGATCGCCCGCACCATTCTCAAGGCGCCGCCGGTCCTGATCCTCGACGAGGCGACCTCGGCGCTGGACACGACGACCGAGCGCGAAATACAGGCCGCCCTCGACGTCGTTTCGAAGAACCGCACGACATTGGTCATCGCGCACCGCCTTTCGACTGTCATCGGCGCGGACGAGATCATCGTGCTGAAAAGCGGCGTGATCGCCGAGCGCGGCACGCATGCGGATCTCCTGGCGCAAAATGGGCTGTATGCCTCCATGTGGAACCGACAGCGCGAGGCAACACAGGCCGAGGAACATCTGAAACAGGTGCGCGAAAGCGACGATCTCGGCGTTATTGACCGGCTGGCGCCTGCCAGCTGAGGCAGCCGCGCAAAGCCCGCAACAAGCGGCCTTGCATGGGAACCGGTGCGTGGCGCTATGCACGGACCGCTGTCACGAGGCTGAGATGACAGCTTGCTAGGTACGAGGGTCCATTCAACGGAGCCCCCCAAAATGCGTACTATTGCCAAAGCTTTAAGCATATTGTTCGTCGTCGGCCTTGCCTCGCCGGTTTTCGCCGAGGACGCCAAGCCATTCACCGACGCCAGGGAAATCAACCTCCTCGATTTGCTGCCGCCGCCGCCTGCCAATGATTCCGCGCAGATGAAGGCCGAGCTGGGCGAAATCCTGACGATCCAGGTGACCCGCACGCCGGAAATGGCTGCTCGCGCCGTGGCCGACGCGGAAGAGAATGTCTGGCGCTTTTCCGATGCCATCGACAATCCGAAGTTCACCAAGGAAAACCTGCCGAAGTTTTCCGCCTTCTTCGATCGCATCGTCGAGACCGAGGGCGCTGTCGTTGATCCGGCCAAGAATGTCTGGAAGCGTCCGCGCCCGCATCTCTACAGCGACCTGGTCAAGCCGATCGTGCCGCTCTCCAAGTCCGGCTCCTATCCATCCGGCCACGCCACGCTCGGCACGCTGATGGGTATCGTGCTGTCGAACATGGTGCCGGAAAAGCGCGCCGTCATCATGAGCCGCGCCTGGGAATATGGCCATAACCGCATCGTCGGCGGCATCCATTACGCCTCCGACATCGAAGCCGCCCACATTGCGGGCACGGTCATCGCAGAAACCATCATGACGCATGACGACTACAAGGGCGAATACGAGGCTGCCAAGGCAGAGCTGCGCACCGCCCTCGGCCTCTGATTTAGGCTTGGAGCGGCTCAGCTTTCCAACGGAAGCTCTGAACCGCTCGATCTTTTGTTGCCTGGCAACTGCGAAATGAAAAGGCCGCCGCCGTCCTCGGCGGCCTTTCATTGCATCTGATGCGAGTTCTCACAGGCAACTCTTTTCAAGTCAGGGGATCGTTGGCATCTTGGCGCAACGCGGATTGCGTTGGGGGAGAACGTGCGAGAGCATTGCCCATGACAGCGTTTGCCTGTAGTCACGCTCGACTGGTAATCAGAGCAAGACTGCGTATCTTATTCGCATTCTTTTGACCGGCATGATCTCCTCCCGCGACCGCGACCCGGTTTTCGGTGAGGGTGCCCTAACGGAGTAGGCCATAGATGAGCTTATTGAACAGCGTACGCAACGTCATCGTTCCGGTACACAAGGAAGGCTATCCCTTCGTTGCAGGTTTCTTCGTCGCGTCGCTCGTGCTCGGCTGGATCTTCAAGCCGCTCTTCTGGATCGGCCTGATCCTCACGCTCTGGTGCGCCTACTTCTTCCGCGACCCCGAACGCATGACGCCGCAGGACGACGACCTCGCAATCTCGCCGGCTGACGGGAAGGTCTCCGGCGTGCAGATGGTGACGCCGCCGGCGGAACTCGATCTCGGCACCCAGCCGATGCTGCGCATCTCGATCTTCATGAACGTCTTCGACTGCCATGTGAACCGTTCGCCAATGCGCGGCCGCATCACCAGCATCGCCTATCGCCAGGGCAGTTTCCTCAATGCCGAACTCGACAAGGCCAGCGAACAGAACGAGCGCAACGGTCTCGTCATCGAGACCAAGCATGGCCAGATCGGGGTCGTGCAGATCGCCGGCCTCGTCGCCCGCCGCATCCTTTGCTTCGTCAATCCGAACGAACCGCTGGATGCCGGCGAGCGCATCGGCCTCATCCGCTTCGGCTCCCGCCTCGATATCTTTCTGCCCGAAGGCGCTTCGGCGCGTGTCGCCGTCGGCCAGCGGGCGATCGCCGGCGAAACCGTTATCGCCGAATTCGGCTCGACAAAGGGCGCAACCCTTAGCCGCCGCAGCTGAACCCTGGAACATTTCCGCGTTAACAAGCTACGGAAATGCCCCATATCATTGTTTTCATGCAATTCCAGACGCAACCCTGCTTCGCAGTCTTGCTGGAATTGCTCCAGGAACACGAACGAGATGAAGACGCCTTTTCCGCCTTTCGAGCCGCATGGGCCCAATGACGAAGCGCGTGGACCGCGCCTTCGGGAAATCCCGCTGCGGCTGATCGTGCCGAACATGATCACCGTTCTGGCGATCTGCGCGGGCCTGACGGGCATTCGTCTCGCTTTCGAGAACCGCTACGAGCTTGCCGTCGTTGCCGTCTTGGTCGCCGCCTTCCTCGATGGTATCGACGGGCGCGTGGCGCGGCTGATGAAGGCGACTTCGAAATTCGGCGCACAGATGGATTCGCTCGCCGATATCGTCAATTTCGGTGTCGCTCCGGCGCTTGTCGTCTATGTCTTCCTGCTCGACCAAGCCCGCTCCCTTGGCTGGATAGCCGCGCTGATCTACACGATCGCTGCCGGCCTTCGCCTTGCCCGCTTCAACGTCATGGCCGAGCGCGAGCACAAGGCCTCCTGGCAGTCCGAATATTTCGTTGGCGTGCCGGCGCCTGCCGGCGCCATGCTTGTACTGCTGCCGGTCTATCTCGGCTTTCTGGGTCTGGCGCCGGACCGTACCTTCGCCTATTGGGGAGCCGCCTACACCGTTCTGATCGGCTTTCTTCTGGTCAGCCGCCTGCCCGTCTGGTCCGGCAAGTCGGAAGGCAGCCGCATCAGGCGTGATCTGGTTCTGCCGATCATGCTCGGCCTTGTCGTCTACGTCGCGATGCTGATGAGCTATACGTGGCATGTCATGGTGGTGACGGTCGTCGCCTATCTGCTCTCCCTGCCCTTTGGTGCGCGGTCCTGGGCCAAGAAATACGGGACCTATACCATCAACGGTCCCGGCGATCCGGATGTCGACGATTCCAACGACGATATCGGTCGCCATATCTAGTCAGGACGCTGAGGCGCTTTTGCCGGCATCGCCCGCTGCAACCGCAAGTCTGTAAGCTCCCCTTATTAAATCGGCGGCGCGGCGATCGGTCGCGGATCGAATGGAAAGCCGCCCCAGGTCTCGCTTTTCGGCGGATTCAAACATTGTGGCAGTGTGGATTCTACACGAGGATTCGGCGCTAATCTCTCGAAATATGGTCGTTGTTCACAAAAGCTGATTGGAAAACGCCTTCGATTTGTCATGATTCTCGACAAAACAGCACTACTTGATAGTGAATCGCGAAATGCTCTGGGAGAGCATGGTGAGGAGTGAGACATGACACAGAAGAAAGATCAGGCGGCACAACCGCAAGCAAAGATCGACCCTAGCAAGCATTACCGCCCGCTAGGCCTGAAAGCCGTTCTTGCAGCGCATCTGATGCTGAAGACGAAGCCTATCAAGAAGAAGATCGCTTAACAGCATAGAGCCCAAGCCCGCCGCCGACCAATGCCGGCAGGCATCATATCCGGTCGCACCTGTTGAATGGCCGCCGCTCAGAGAAGGCTAAGCTGGCCGTCTTCCGGATCCGCCTTCTTCGCCGGCTTCCTGACCGGATCGAGCGCTACGGGCGCCTGCAGGTCAGGCCCCATATTGGCGACCTTGTTGACACGATCCGAAACCGGAATCGCCTCGAAAAAATCCTCCTGGACCGGCGTCATCAGATCGAGGACCTCACGCGGCTCCTGCGTCTTGCAATCGAGCCAGCGGGCGAAATCCTCCGGCTTGATGACGACGGGCATGCGGTCATGGATGGACCGGATCGCGCTGTTTGCCGCGGTCGTCAGGATGGCGCCGGTATCGACCTCCGACCCATCGGCCGACGACCAGGTTTCCATCAGTCCGGCAAAGGCGATGACGCCGCCGCTGCGCGGACGGATCCAATAGGCCTGCGGCTTCTCGCCGCTTTCCTTCGATGGGCGGTGCCATTCGTAAAAGCCGGAAGCGGGAATGAGGATGCGGCGATGACGCATGGCGGCACGGAAGGACGCCTTGCCGATCGCCGTTTCCGCCCGCGCATTGATCAGCAGCGGAAACTCCTTTGGGTCCTTCACCCAGTCGGGCATAAAGCCCCAGCGCACGAGCAAGGCGCGGCGATCCGGCATGTTGCTGCCCGGCCGCTGCCTGTCGCCCGATATGACGACAAGGATCGGCTGCGTCGGTGCGATATTATAGCGCGCGGGGAAAGCCTCGTTCAGCAGGACGCCGAGCGCTTCCCCCACGTGATCTGCCGTCGATGTCAAAGCGAAACGTCCGCACATGGGTCCTGTTTTGCACTCGAAACGCGGTGGGTCAAGTTCAGCCGCGAGGGCCGAAGAGAATGATCGCGGCACCGGCCAGGCAAACGACGGCGCCTGTTATATCCCACCGATCCGGCAATCGCCCTTCGGCCAGCCAGAGCCAGAGAATGGAAGCGACGATATAGACGCCGCCGTAAGCAGCAAAGGTGCGCCCGGCAGCCTCGCTCGGCACCAATGCGAGCAGCCAGGCAAAGAGCGCCAGCGAGACGAGGCCGGGCACAAGCCACCAGACCGGTTTTGCCAGGCGAAGCCAGGCCCAGAAGGCGAAGCAGCCGCCAATTTCGGCCAAGGCCGCCAAGGCATATAGCCCATAGATCATCTCGATGATCACCCGCACATTCGGCGCGTGCGACTCGCCGCG
Source organism: Martinezella tropici (assembly GCF_003287875.1). Classification (GTDB taxonomy): domain Bacteria; phylum Pseudomonadota; class Alphaproteobacteria; order Rhizobiales; family Rhizobiaceae; genus Rhizobium; species Rhizobium tropici_C. Next base: position 77,970 of record NZ_QMKK01000038.1, on the reverse strand, counting down.
CCTTTCGAGGGCGAGTTAAGGGGCTTTCCCTAGGGACAGCAAGAGCGGTTTCCTGTAGAGGATGTTCGTCGATAGTCTCCGGTCACCACCCTGATCTCCTCATTCGAATGCGATGCGATCCATGACCTCCCCGCCCCGCCCCGCCTCCTCTGCCATCCTTGAGCGCAACGGCCGTTTCCTGCTGGTGCTGCGCAGCAATCCGCCGTCCGCCGATATGTATGCCTTTCCGGGCGGACGGGCCGAGGAGGGAGAAGCGCCTGATGAGGCGGCGCTGCGCGAATTCAGGGAGGAGACCGGCATATCAGCCCGCAACCCACGCCTGTTCGAAACCTATGATCTGCGCTCCCATGCAGCCGACGGAACACTCACAAGCCACTTCCTGCTTTCCGTCTTCCTCGTCGATGCCGATGAGGATGCGGTTGCCGAGGCGGCCGACGACGCGGCGGCCATCGGCTGGTACACGCTGGAGGAGGTGCGCCGCCTGCCCGTTCCGGCCAGCGTGCTCGAATGCGTGGAACGACTTGCTGCAGCAAACGCATAGCTCAGCCCCGAAATTAACGATGCTGAACAATATCGGCGTGGAAACTACCTAGCGCGCCTTGTTCCCGTCATGCTTGTCCGCTCAACATGGTTACATGATTCATAACAGCCTTGGCCGACCGCTTCTGATCTGCATCGCGCTCGCCGCAGCCTTCCCCGCTGCCGCGCAGCCGGCGGCAAGCGCGCCGCCTGCACCGGCGCCCGACGCGGAGAATGCCGAACGGCCGACACCCTATGACGAGCAGCTTTCCCGGCTCGCCGAAATCCTTGGCTCGATCGACTATTTGCGCAATCTCTGCAGTCCGAAACGGGAAGACGGATGGCGGGGCGATATGCAGCAATTGCTCGATACCGAGACCAAGGGCGAGCAGAAACGCAAGGAAAAACTGACGGCAGCGTTCAACCGTGGGTATCGGTCCTTTGCATCGGTTTACACGAATTGCACGCCGCAGGCCCTCGTGGCGGAGGAGCGATACCGTAACGAAGGTGCAACACTGGCGACAGAAATCACCGCCCGCTTTGGAAATTGACGATTTATTAACCTCTTTTCATAGCGAGCCGTGTCGTTTTGGGAAAAGGCTGATAAAGTTGTTAAGCAAGTGGTAAGGACATGAACGTCTTAAGGAAAGAATCAATGGAAACCAGCCTGAATGAAATCGACGATATGATCGTCCATGAAAAAATGCAGGCAGCGCTGGAATACCAGAACGAGGCTTGGGCCGACGGCATGGCTGATGGTATCGAGCCCGAAATCATCGCCGATGCGGCCATTGCACATGCTATTCGCGAGACGATCCGCATTCAGGGCGAACAGGGCGCGGAAGCCTTGCTCGAATCGCTGCGCGAACGCATGCTGGCTGGTGAATTCTCTCCGAACCGTACCCTGCAATAACAATCAGAGATTGCTTATGCGTATCTTTCCGGGCAATGCGCTCTCCTGTTCCATTGCCTCGCTTGCTGTCGTGACCCTGCTTTTGGGTAGTACTGCCCTGCCGTTGCCGGCCCTTGCTTTTTCCCAACTCAACCCTCCGGCGTCCCAGGCAAAGGACGCAGCGCAGTCCACCCAGCAAAAGAACGGGAAGCCGATCGAGCAGGCGCTGGAGGCGCCGACGAACAACAATGCCCTGCCAACGCCCGAGCCACTGATCAACAAGCAGGCAAGCCAGAGCAGCGGCGACGCTTCGAACGCAAACAAGTCGGTCGAGTTCCTCTACGATATCGACAAGGCGCCCGAGCCGGTAAAGAAGCTCCGTACGGCGATCGTGGAAGCTGCCGCTTCCGGTGATCTCGAGCGCCTGCGTCCGCTGATGAATGTCGGCGGCGGCCTCAAGCAGACGCAGGTCACCGCCGACGATCCCGGCGAGGACCCGATCAAGACCCTGCACGATCTTTCAGGCGATCCCGACGGCATCGAGATCCTGTCCATCCTGCTCGATATCATGTCGACCGGATTTGCCCATGTCGGCCAGGGAACGCCCGATGAGGTCTATGTCTGGCCCTATTTCGCCCAGAAGGATATCAAGACGCTCTCCACACCAGAAAAGGTCGATCTGATGCGCATCGTCACGGCCGGGGATTATGCCGACATGCTGGAGTTCGGCGGTTATAATTTCTATCGCGTCGGCATCACGCCGGACGGCCGCTGGAAATTCTTCACCTCGGGCGAATGATCCGGCTGGGGAACTTGCGGTTCCCCGCCGAAGGCCCTACCTCTGCGTGATAGGCCAAATCAGCGGATCCATCATGCCAGCCGTATTCCTAAGAGAGCGTTCCTTCATCCGCATCGCCGGCGCGGAGGCAGAAGCGTTCCTGCACAATCTCATCACCACCGATCTCGTCTCGCTCGGCGCAAATGAAGCGCGCCCGAGTGCGCTGCTTACGCCGCAGGGCAAGATCCTGTTCGATTTCATGATCTGGCGGGATGGTGCCGGCTTTCTGCTGGAAACCGATGCGGCCCAACGGGAGAGCCTGCTGAAGCGGCTCACCATGTACCGCCTGCGCGCCGAGGTCGATTTCGGCACAGAGGACATCCAGGGCATTACCGTCGCATGGGGCGATGCGGTTGCGGGCGGCCCCAAGGACAGCCGCTTCGCCAAGGCTGATATCGCGCTGACGCGAACGCCCGGGGAGCATGGATACGATGATACCGAGGCCCTCTATGACGAACTGCGGATCGCCAACGGTATCGCCATCTCCGGCCGCGATTTCGCGCTGCAGGATGTCTTCCCTCATGATGTGCTGATGGATCTTAACGGCGGCCTGGGCTTCCGCAAAGGTTGCTATGTCGGACAGGAAGTCGTCTCCCGCATGCAGCATCGCGGCACGGCGCGCAGACGCGTCGTCATCGTCAAGGGCCATGCCGAGCTGCCGGCTTCTGGCACGGACCTGACCGTCGGCGGCAAGCCGATTGGCACGCTCGGCTCGACCGTCGGCAGCACGGGCCTTGCCATTGTTCGCATAGACCGTGCCGGCGAGGCCATTGCCGAGGGTACGCCGATACAGGCTGACGGCGTGGAGGTCTCCGTGTCCCTTCCGGCCTGGTCCGGACTTTCCTTTCCCGAGCGCTCCGACGAGGCCTCGGCATGACATCGGGCAAGACAGCGCGCGCCTGGCAGCGCATGCTCTCCGGGCGTCGGCTCGACCTGTTGGATCCCTCACCGCTCGATGTCGAGATCGGCGACATCGCCCACGGCCTTGCCCGCGTCGCGCGCTGGAATGGGCAGACTTCCGGCGATCATGCCTTTTCGGTGGCGCAACACAGCCTTGCCGTCGAGGCGATCTTTCGTCATCTCAACCCGGCAACGCCCGATGAATGTCTTGCCGCGCTGCTGCATGACGCCCCGGAATATGTGATCGGCGACATGATCTCGCCATTCAAGTCCGTTGTCGGCGGTGATTACAAGCTTGTGGAACAACGGCTGGAAGCTGCGATCTACCGCCGTTTCGCCCTGCCCCCGCATTGCGCGCCGAAGCTGAAGGAAAAGATCAAGAAGGCCGATACGATCTCGGCCTATTTCGAGGCGACGCTGCTTGCCGGCTTCACGCCCGCGGAAGCGCGCAAGTTCTTCGGCCAGCCGCGCGACATCACGCGCCAGATGCTGCCGATCGATCCCATGCCGGCGATCGAGGCACAGCGACTGTTTCTCGAACGTTTCGATGCGATCGAGGCCGAGCGTGCCGCCATGAGGATCGGCGCATGACGGCGATCATCGTGTCGCCGCTGGCACGCATTGCCGAAATGGCCGTTCGACATGGAGCGTGCGAAATGATCAGCCTGATGGCGAAGGAACAAGCCTTTCACCGTCCCGCCGTCATCAAGGCGGATCGGCATCTGCTGCTCAACATGAACGATATCAGCTTTGCCGGAACCGGCGACCTCGTCGCCCCGCAGGAAACGCATGTTCGCGCCATCATCGATTTCGCCACCGGATGGGACCGTAGCGCGCCCTTGCTGATCCATTGCTGGATGGGTGTTTCACGTTCACCGGCGGCAGCGCTGATCGCAGCCCTGGCCATTCATCCCGAGGAAGACGATCTGATGCTGGCGCGCCGGCTGCGCTCAAGTTCGCCATTTGCCACGCCGAATGCCCGGCTGATTGCGATCGGTGACGATATGCTCGGACGCCGGGGCCGCCTGATCGCTGCGGTCAAGGAGATCGGCCGCGGCGCGGATGCGGACGGCAATGCGCCTTTCACCCTCCCACTGGCCGGATAAGGCGAGAGCCTGCAAAAAGGGAGATTGTCGTCAGGCGGCAATGCCGTCCGTCTGATCGGGATTCGGATGTGGCATTTGCTGTCCTATTGAATGACGGCGCATGCCAGGCGCTTGCCGGCGCCGCCGACAGGCTGGCTGCGATAGTCGTCCGACTCGGCATGGATCATCAGAGTGCGGCCGCGAATACCGTCCTTGCCATTCAGCGACACCATGCCGTTGAAGACCTGGGCGCGCAGCTTGCCATCCTCATCGACATACTGATTGGGCATGTCGCCGGCATGAGGCCCATTGGCGGCGAGAAAACCATGCTCTGTCTTGGCAGGATTGAAATGGCTGCCGGCCGACTCGAAACCATGCGCATGGTCGCAATGGCTGTTTTCATGAATATGGAAGGCGATCCAGCGATTGGCGGGCAGACCGGAAACTTCCATCTCGATCAGCACACCCTTCTTGCCTTCCGTCAAGGTCGCCCGTCCTGCCTGCTTGCCGTCAAGACCGACAAAATCGGCGGTCGCGGTATTTTGATTTTGGGTTTGCGCCGCCGCGGGCATGGCTGCTGCGAGTGCGAGAATTGTAACGATCGTTATCCGGTGCATGGAATGACCCTCCCTGTTCCGCTTGGCAATTGCCCAACGCGATGACAGGCGCGAGTGTTCCGGCGATCGGGAAATGAACTTCCTTCAAAACGATAAGGCGACCTGCCAGCATCCTGGCAGGTCGCCAATATCATCGGGCAAAAGCACTCGTCAGGCCGCTACGCTGTCGACGTCATACTGGCCGTAGGTGCTGTTGTAGGCATCCATCGGCGACAACAGATCTAGATCGAAACCGACATTGGATTCCGGCGACTTGGCCGTGGAGGCTGTACCGGCGTTCGGCAATTGCATGAGCTTGGCTATCAGGCCACTCAGCGCACCGTTCGAACCATCGGCGGCAGAGTCGGTATTGTCGACCTCGAGGATGCCGGGGCGCTCGTCCACGGAGCGTTCCTCTAGGCTCAAAAGACCGTCGCCATTCGAATCGAGGCGCGAAAGCGTGCCGCGATACGGATAGGAGCTATTGGATACGGAAGAAACATGGGACATACAAACCTCCTAAGGTAGGAGCCGCCTCATGCGACGTCGTTTGTACGCAATACATTCGGAGTTAAACTACGAATATGCTCTTAAGCTGCTTCGCGCCGCCGGTAAAGACAAATTGTTAATGAGTATTAACCATAGTTTTTAAGCGGTAAATCCATATTCCCTAATATTTCCCGCACGACCCGGCGTGAGGATGTCGGGCATAATCCCCTGGAATCATAGGCGAATCTGAGTATCTATCCTTACCGCGCGAGCCGTTTCGTATATTGTGCGACCGATCGCCCGTGGAGAGGATATGATGGAATTGCTACCGCTCGTCATCCTGATCGTCGGCATTCTGGTGCTGCGAGGCCACAACCTCCGGATAAAGCAGCTGGAAGCGCGCGTTCAGGAGCTGCAAAACGCCCTTGCCGGCAAGATGCTGACGGAGGATGGGAGCGAATCGATTCCAGTGCCGCACTTGACGGTTCATCCTGTGGCACAGCCAGTCGACGACGAGCGGCAAGCGGTAATCGACAATGGATCAGCCGCCGAGACCGGAGAGCCCGCCGACGCGCGCGGCGTCGACGACACATTCGAGGAAAGTCCCTCGCCCGTTGAGAGCCAGGCACCCGTTCAGGCAAAGGAAAGCCTTGAGAGCACGATCGGCGCGCGCTGGGCCGTTTGGGTCGGCGGTATCGCGCTGGCGTTCGGCGGCATCTTCATGGTCAAATATTCGATCGAAAGCGGCCTTCTCAGCCCCGGCGTCCGGCTCACCCTCGCGGCGCTCTTCGGCCTTTTCCTGATTGCCGCGGGCGAAGTGATCCGCCGCCGCGTCGCGCCGGTGCTGAACAACACCTTCCAGAATGCAATGATTCCCGGCGTGCTGACGGCAGCCGGCGTCGTCGCCCTGTTCGGCTGCACCTATGCGGCGCATGGCATCTATGGCTTCATCGGACCGGCGACAGCCTTCACCTTGCTCGCTTTGATCTCGCTCGCCACGCTCGGACTGTCGCTGTTGCACGGGCAAGCGCTCGCCGGCCTCGGTCTTCTGGCGTCGATGGCAACCCCCGCGCTGATTGCTTCCACTGCGCCAAGACCCTGGATTCTCTTCGGCTACCTCGTGCTGACCTGGGTTGCGACCCTATTGGCGTCGCGCCTGCGCCGCTGGCTGATTACACCATCGCTCGCCAATGGGCTGCTGAGCCTCTGGCCCTTGTTCTATATCGGCTTCAGCCCTGTGGTCGACCTGACGCCGGTTACGCTCTCCATGCTGGCAATGATCGGCGGCACCCTTTTCCTCTGGCCCGGGCGCTATCCGGTCTTGGAACCGATAAAGCACGATGCCGCAGCACCGGCTGCCGACGGCATCTCCCTGCCGCTGACTGCGGCCGGTCAATGGACAGCGTTTCTCGGCAGAGCGCCGCTCGGCATGACGCTGACGGCAGCGGTCGGTGCACTCACGGTGTCGCTCTGCCTCATCACCTTCAGCCTTCAACAGGGATATCCCATTGTCGATGCCACATTCATGTTCGCGGCAATCGTCGCGACGGTTGCAGCCTTCGGCGCCGGCCGTCTCTACGCGGCCTGGGCAACGATCCTGTCCGCGCTCACCGGTATCGTCGGTGTATTCGGTGTTCTGACCCGATGGATCGCCGGCATCGAAGCCGGCGGCACGGATGGCACCGTCAACCTGCAGAGCATGGTGCTCTATGAAGTGCTCGGCCTCGGCGCCCTCTTCGTGCTGATCGGTGCCTTTTTCCTCAGGCGTTTCGCCGGACAGGAGAAGCCCTATGCCGCTCTCTGGAGCCTTGTCATGGCCGCCACGCCGCTGGCGATCGCCACGATTAGCTTCGTCAATTTCGGCAACTGGACGCTCGACTGGCTGCATGGCCTTTATGGCATCGGGCTGGCTGTCGCGCTCATCGCGCTTGCCGAATGGCAAGGTCGCCGCAACGGTGAAGGACTGAACCTGCCGGCGAATATCCTTGCCGCCGGATCCTTTGCCGCGGCCGTCTTCGCCCTGCATACGCTTGCGCATCATGCCACGGCCACGATCCTGCTGCCGGTTCTCGGCATCATCTATCTGCTGGCGGGGCGCCTGCGCAACTGGCCCGTTCTTCCGTGGACGATGGTTGCCGCGCTGGTCATCGCCATGGGGCGCATCGCCTGGCAGCCGACGATCGTCGACCCCTCGGAACTCGGCACGACGCCGGTCTTCAACATGCTGCTTGCCGGCTACGGCATTCCCGCGGCCCTTGCCGTTTTTGCGGCCTTCATTGTTCGCCACTCGCCGAGCCTGCGGCTGCGCAATGCCCTGCAAGCTCTTGCCTGCTTCCTCGCACTGCTGACCATTGCCATCCTTGTACGCCATGCCATGAACGGCGGCGTCCTGAACGATGCGGTTCCGACGCTCGGCGAGCAATCAATCTACACGCTGCTGGCGATCGGTGCCTCGGCGACGCTGATGGCGCTCGATCTGAGCGCGGCAAGCCCGGTCTTCCGTTATGGCGGCATGGCGCTCGGCGTCATTTCGGTCGCCATGATCCTGACCTTGCATCTGCTGGGACTGAACCCTTTCATGACCGGCGAGAGCACGGGCCGTATCCCGCTCTTCAACCTGCTGCTGCTTGCCTATCTTCTGCCCGGTGTCGCCTATGGCGGGCTGGCGCTCTTTGCCCGCAACCGACGTCCCCTGCCCTATGTCATCATGTTGGCTCTGGCTGCAGCCGTCATGGCTTTCGCTTGGGCGACGTTATCGGTGCGCCGCTTCTGGCAGGGCGAATACATCCCGTTCTGGAACGGCTTCATCCAGGGCGAGCTCTATTCCTATTCCGTCGTCTGGTTGCTGATCGGCATTGCGCTTCTTGGGCTTGGAACCCGCTTCGAGGCGCGGAGCCTGCGCATCGCCTCGGCGGCGTTGGTCTTCATCGCGGTCGTCAAGGCCTTCCTGATCGACATGGCAAGCCTCGAAGGTTTCCTGCGGGCGCTGTCCTTCATCGGCCTTGGCGCTGTTCTGATCGGCATCGGCCTGTTCTATCAGAAGATCCTCACGCGCAAGAAAGCGGCGGAGTGATTGCGGCGAATCCTTCAACCCGGTAGGACGGGGAACCTGCCGACAGATCAATCCGGAGCGACCGCGAACATGGATACCGATAAGATGGCGCGGGCTTTTGCCCCGTTCGAGGCACTGGCTGCGGATCTCATTCCGCACGCCGCCAATGGTGACGACGGTTCGCACGATATCGCCCATATCCTGCGTGTCTTTAGGAACGCCATGGCTATCCAGGCCGAGGAAGGCGGCAATGCGCGGATACTCGCCGCCGCCGTGCTGCTGCATGATTGCGTTGCCGTGGAGAAGAACTCGCCGCATCGGGCGCAGGCCTCGCGGCTTGCCGCCGAGAAGGCTTCGGGCATTCTGCGGCAGCTTGGATGGGCCGACGAGGATATTGCCGCTGTGGCGCATGCAATCACCACGCATAGTTTTTCCGCCAACCTGCCAGCGGAAACGCTCGAAGCGAAGATCCTGCAGGATGCCGATCGGCTGGATGCAATCGGCATGGTCGGCGCTGCCCGCTGTTTCTACATCGCCGGGCGTCTCGGCTCCGGCCTCTACGACCCGTTCGATCCGCTGGCAAGCGAACGGCCGCTTGACGACAAGCGCTTCGCCATTGACCATTTCGAAACAAAGCTGTTCAAACTGGCGGACGGATTCCAGACGGAGACCGGGGCCAGGTTTGCCGGAGCAAGGCATGACCGGCTGAAGACCGTGCTGGCAATGTTCATCGACGAAATCTGAGGGCCATCCATGCATGTCAGCGATCTTTTCATCTATCCCCTCAAAAGTGCCCGCGGCATCGCCATTCCGTCGGCCGCCGTCGATGCTTTCGGTCTCGCCGGCGATCGCCGCGCCATGCTGGTCGACCCTTCGGGCCACTTCATCACCCAACGCGAATTGCAGGCGCTGGCCCGGATCGATATCCAGCCGGCGCCCTCCCACCTGCGCCTGAAGATGGAGGGCAAGGCTGACATCATCGTGCCGCCGCCCCACCCGGACAACCGCATGGACATCGTCGTCTGGAAATCCAATGTCAGCGCCTCCGTTGCCGACGAGGAAACCAATAAGGCCCTGTCGGCCTGGCTGGATCGCGAGGTCAGGATGGTCTTCTTCGACAGGCTCGCGAAGCGCATCGCCAACCCGGAATGGGCCGGCGAGGATACGCCTGTGACCTTTACCGACGGATACCAGATCCTGGTCACCACCACCGGCTCGCTGAAGGCGCTCAACGCCAATCTCGCCAGCCATGGTGAAGGCGCCGTCGGCATGGAGCGCTTCCGCCCGAATATCGTCATCGATATCGACGAGGAATGGCCGGAGGATCGCTGGGCAGCCATCGAGATCGGCGGTATCCGCCTCGATCTCGTCAAACCCTGCTCCCGATGCATCATGACGACACAGGACCAGCAGACCGGCTCGCGCGATGTGCCCAACCCCATGCCGGCCATGGGCCGTATTCGCATGTCGGCCGACCGGCGCGTGCCGGGACCGCTCTTCGGTTGGAACGCCGTGCCGCGCGGCGAAGGCTCGGTGAAGATCGGCGATATGGTGACCGTGCTCGAGGAGCGGCCGGAGGGGTGGGCTCTCAAGCGGCGATAGTCGTTCCGCCAATTGTTTAGCTTGCGGACCCAAGGCAGCAGGCGCATGCTTATCGCTCGTTTTGAACCCGTCGGTTGCGGCTAAGATAGTCGTGGCGTGCGGGCTTGCGCGAGGTGCGTCCGATGGAGTGCGCCGGCTGCGGTTTCGATATTCAGAGCGGCTTTGCTTTCTGTCCGCGATGCGGGGCAAGGCAGCCTATCTCCTGTGCCGCGTGCGGCTATCCCTGCCAATCCGACTTTGCCTTCTGTCCCCAATGCGGCGCGGCGATTTCCGACAAGGCCCAGCCCGCAGCCAAGCCGGCCATCAAGACTGCGCCTGCAAAATCCGAGGATGATGCCGACCGGCGGCCGGTAACCGTGCTTTTTGCGGATCTCTGCGGCTTCACGACATTGAGCGAGCAGATCGATCCCGAAGTCATGCGGATGCTGCAGAACGAATTGTTCGAGGAAATGACCCAGGCAGTCGAGGCCTATGGCGGCTTCGTCGACAAATTCGTCGGCGATGCGCTGCTGGCGCTGTTCGGTGCGCCGGTTGCCCATGAAGACGATCCGGTGCGGGCACTGAATGCAGCACTCGACATGATCGAGCGGGCGGCGCAGGTCGGCGAGCGCTGGCAACCGCGTGCCGGCGTCCCGCTGCGGCTGCATATCGGCATCAACAGCGGTCCCGTCGTCACCGGCGGCTTCGGTGCCGTCAGCACCAAATCCTATTCCGTGACAGGCGATACGGTGAATACCGCCCAGCGGCTGCAATCCATGGCCGGCGAAAACGACATCCTCGTCGGACCGCTGACCTATCGCCTCACCCGCCATGCCTTCGCCTTCGACAGCCTCGGTGCCCAAGCCTTGCGTGGCAAAAGCGGCAATGTGCTTGTCCATCGGCTGAAGGGACCGCTGGAGGCACCGCATGCGGCGCGCGGGCTCGAAAGCTTCGGCCTTCAGGCACCGATGATCGGACGCGATACGGAACTGTCGCGGCTTTTGACCTGCCTCGACCTTGCCCGCGGGGGTGCGGCGCAGCTTGTCCGGCTCATCGGCGAAGCGGGTATCGGCAAGTCGCGGCTGGTCAACGAGTTCATCGGCATTGCAGGCGACACGGCCCGCTTTCCGGGCCTCGCCATCCGCAAGGCGACCTGCTCGCCTCTCGGCGAACAGTCCTATGGGACGCTTGCCGCAGTCGTGCGCAGCGCCTACGGCATCGGCGAGCGCGACAATCTCGACAGGATGCGACAAATGCTGGCGACGGGTTTCCGCGCGCTCGATCTCACGCAGGAGGATATCGACGGGCTTCTGCCGCTTTTCCTGCATGTTCTCGGCCTGGGTGACCCCAGCGGGGCGTTGCGCCATATCGAGCCGGAACAGTTGCGCCGGCAGATCTTCTATGCGGTCCGCACCGTGTTCGAGCGGCGGCTCGCGCAAGGGCCTTTGCTGCTTGTCATCGAGGATCTGCATTGGGCCGATGCCGCTTCGCTGGAAGTGCTTCGCTTCATGATGGATCGGCTGGAACGCAGCCGGCTCATGCTGCTGGCGATCTACCGGCCGACATCGCAGATCGACCCGCTGGATTCCAATCGGGTCAGCGTCACCGTCCAGCGTCTCGGACCACTCGCCGCCGCCGACGGGCGGAAGCTGCTCGCCGCCTTTTTTGGCGAGAGCCATGGCAAGCTGCCGGTTGCGATGTGTCAGCGCATCCTCGATCGAGCCGGCGGCAACCCTCTCTTCATCGAGGAGATCCTTCGGGGATTGATCGACATGGGCAGGCTGCACAATGACGGTCAGCGCTGGCAAATTGCGGCCGAAGACACGGATGTCGATATTCCGGTCAATCTGCAGGCTCTGTTGCTTGCCCGTGTCGATCGCCTGCCGCAGGAGATCAGACGGTTGGCGCAGGAGGCGGCGGTAGTCGGGCCGAAATTCGACACCGCCCTGCTCCGCACCATCGCAACCGATCCGGCAGCCATCGATGCTGCGTTGGATTTTCTATGCGATGCCGATGTCATCGAGGAATTGCGCGGGCCGGATGCCGGTGCGTCACCCACCTATCGTTTCAGCCAGTCGCTGTTGCATGACGTCATCTACCATAATCTCCTGCTGCAGCGGCGCATGGAGCTGCATCACCGGATCGGCCGGGTTCTGGAGCGCCAATATGGCTCGACGCCGGACCGGCCGGAGCATCTGGCGCAGCTCGGCCATCATTTCAGCCTGACGATAGAGAAGGCAAAAGGTGCCGTCTATCTGATGGCCGCAGGCGATCTGGCGCGCAAGACCTACGCCAATGACGACGCGATGCGCCTTTATCGCCAAGCGCTTGCCACCTTTGCAAAAGAGCCGAAATTAGCGCCGGAACAATCGGCGCTCCTGGAGCGTCTTGCCGATCTCTACGGCCCTGCCGGTCGCCGCGATGCCGCGTTGGATCATTATCAACGAGCGCTGGCGATCTATCGCACCGGAGACGATCGGATGGCCGCGGCGAGGATATTGCGCAAGATCGGCCGGCTGCATCTCGAAGCGGGGCGCCGCGATCAGGCGGAAGCGCACTGCGCCGAGGCCGAAGCGATGATAGCGATGATCGACGCACCGGTCGAGCACGCGCATCTCTTGCAGGAGCGCGGCCATCTGGCCTTCCGCATGGGCGACCAGGCTGCAGCCGCCGAATGGGCGACGCAGGCCCTGCAACGGCTGGAGATGCTGCCCATCGACGGAACGACCGAGGCAGGACGGGAGGCGGCCCGCGCCATGGCGGAGGCGCTGAACACCAAGGGCGTGGCACTTGCGCGACTGGGCCGCCGCCGCGATGCCGTGCAGGAAGTGGAACGCAGCCTCACCGTCGCCGAAAAGGCCGATCTGCAAAGTGCTGCCTGTCGCGCCTATTCCAATCTCGGCGTGCTCTACACCATCGTGGATCCGGCTCACGCCATCAAGATTTGCCGGCGGGGGCTGGAGGTCGCGACCCGCATCGGCGATCTCGGCTTTCAGGCGCGCCTTCTCGCCAACCTTGCCGTTTCCTGCTGCACCTTCACCGATCGTTGCGCCGCCGAGGGCGTGCCGGCAGCGGAGAAGGCGGTGGAAATCGACCGGGCGCTCGATCAGCGCGACCACCTTTCCGTGCCCCTGATCGTCCTTGGGCAGATCCATCAATGCCACGGGCAGCCGAAGCTGGCTCGCAAGTATTACGAGGAAGCCCTTGAGGTCGCGAAGGAGATCGATGAACCTCAATTGCTCTTTCCATGCTATGATGGCTTGGCGACACTGAGCCTGGAACATGACGACCTGGCCGAAGCAGAGCGATTTTTCACGCTGGCACAGGATGTGTGCATGCGTCACAACCTCGATCCAGGAACACTCGTCGTATTGCCGTTTCTCGACTGACCGCCTCGCTTTGACGGTCGTCGGCAATTGTCAGGAGACTTTATTCAAGCACATAAAGGGAGGAACGAAACATGCAGGAGAACCACACCGAAAGACCGTTGCAGCCGGGAGATCGCGCGCCGAATGTCGTGCTGGATGCGATTACCCGCCAGGGCAAGATCGCGATCGACGATTTTCGGGGCCAAAAGCCCGTGCTCGTCGGATTGTTCCGCGGGCTGCATTGTCCCTTCTGCCGCCGGCAAATCGCCGCTATGTCCGAACTCTCAGGCGCTCTGCAGGAGAAAGGCATCGATAGCCTGACCGTCGTCAACACGCCGATCGAACGCGCCAGGCTCTATTTCCGGTTTCATCCGCTTCCCAATCTGCTGGCCGCTTCCGATCCGGAGCGGGTATCGCACAAGGCCTTTGGCCTGCCGAATGTCCAGTTCACCGAAGACGAGACCGACTGGCCGCGCAAGGTCGGCATCAGCACCGTGCGGTCGATGCGCATCGACATGCCGGGCGAACTTCCCGAGCCGATGGATCCGATGGCAGCGACAGAATTCCTCGACAAGGCGGACGGATATGAATTCACGCCGGACGACAAGCAGATGATTGCCACCGGCGAAGGCCAGCTCGTCGGTGAATTCCTGCTTGATCGGGATGGCGTCATCCGCTGGTGTTTCACCGAGGCCGAAGAGGCCGGCCGTCATATGTTCGGCATTCCCGCACCGCGGGAAGTGATGTCGGCGGCGTCGAATATGGCTGTTTGAAGCGACCGGTCTTTCAGCTCCGACCACGCCTCGAGCGTGAACCCCTTTGCCGTGCACTTTGTCCGGCGTGTTCTATCTTTTTGCCGCAACGGCCGGCCGCTCCGGCGACACCGCATGCAGCGCCTTCATCGCGGCCTGAATAAAGCCCTCGCGCGCCGCGGCGATCTCTATGCCGCGCGGTTCGTAAACATGGCGATGCAGGAAGAAGCCGGTCAGGCGGAAGGCCGCCGCAAGGCTCTCCGTATCGGCGGCAACCACAGCTCCCGTCGATAGAAACGGCGGCAGCGCCAGCATCTTGTCCGCCCAAGGCATGCCGGCCGCACGGCAGACGGCACGCCCGCTCTTCGGCGAAACGAAAGCCAAATCCTCGCGCACGCCGGTTGCCGCGCATTCGGTCAGGTCGAGGCCGAAGCCCAGATCGTTCAACACGGCAAGCTCGAAGCGCACGAAAAGCTCACCGGCATCGGCTGGATTCTGCAGATTTTCGAGGATCACATCGAGCGCGTCGTAGAGATGCGGATGCGGATCCCGCTCCGGGAGCAGCCGCAGCAAGGCGGCCATTGCCTGCACGCCATAGACGGCGGTCGCGGTCTCCATCAGCCGCGCGGCCCGCAATGTGACCGGTTCCATGCGAAATTCACCAAGATGCTCATGCAGCCTTGCCCGCCAGGTTACCTCGACGAGATTGCCGGCCTGCAGCACCGGCTGCATGGCGCGCGAGCGGCCTGATCGCACCAGCCCCATATGGCGGCCGCGGGCACGCGTCATCACCTCGGCGATGACGCTGGTCTCGCCAAGGCGCTTGACGCCCAGGATGATCGCGTGGTCCTGCCACTGCATCGGCCGGCTGCCCAGAAAGATTTTTGCGATTCGAATTTAAGGCAAATGCGCGCCGCTGTCACATGGCATGGGAATCGCCGGCCGCCAATGTCTGGACAAAGAGGCGCATGGCTTGTTCATCGAAGGGCTTGTTCAAAAGCGGCACATGCCGCAGGTCGGCCGGAAAATCGAGCGTGTCGGAATAACCACTGACAAAACCAAAGGAGATGCCGCGATCCATCAGCAATCGGGCAAAGCCGAAGCTCCTCGATTCCCCGAGGTTCACGTCCAGCATCGCAAAATCATAATGTTCGGAATGAACGGCATTCACTGCCTGTTCCAGATTCGAAGCAATCTCAATATGTTGAATACCCACGAGGCGAAGAATTTCTTCCGCCTCCATAGCGATAATGAGATTGTCTTCCAGAATAAGGACGCGCTGAAACGTCATATCAGCGCCATCCTTGCATGCGCGCGCCAGTCGGCGCTCCCCATAAAAAGTCCCACATCGATCCCTCCGGTGCCAATCATCGGCCCGTATTGAATGAATGGTTTTTGCCATTCGTATTGGCTTAGTCTCTTGTAACATGACCTTGCCTCCAAACCGCTTCGCACTTTTTGCACCGCGGTACTATGGGCTCGTTGACGTGCTCCAATCGCTTTTGCCGCCGGGGTTAGTAAAAGGTGAAACTGGTGGAAAAGTGACGGTGAGATTAATCTATGCTGATACAGTTGCAGTCAGCATTTAAAAAAGACATGCTGCTTTGCACTCAGAATAGCTCAGATGAAGGGGCGTTTGCCCGAATCAAGTCCATCCCAGCCGGCAAGTGCTGCAAGCCCCTCTCCATCCAGCACCTCGCAGCCTCGCTCCTGCCAAGCAAGCAATCCGCGCGCAGCCAGCTTTTTCAATGTCTTATTGGTGTGAACAACGGAAAGGCCGAGCGTATCCGCCACATGCTGCTGCGTGATCGGGATGACTTTGTTGCCATCGAAGAGGCGGAGCGCTCCGGCGCGCTGATGCAGGTATGCGATCAGATAGGCGGCCCGTTCGACGGCGGACCTGCGCCCGATGCTTAGGAGATGTTCATCCAGAATCCGCTCCTCTCTTGCTGCAATCCAGGTCAGATCGAAGGCAAGAGAGGCGTGCGAATTGTAAAGGGTCATCAATTCGGTGCGCTCGAAAACGCAGAGCGATACCGGTGAGAGCGCCTCGGTCGAGTGCTGCATCTCCCCCATAATCGACCCCTGCAGCCCGATGAGGTCGCCGGGCATTACATAGTTGAGGATCTGGCGTCGGCCGTCCTCCAGGGTTTTGTAGCGAAACCCCCATCCCGAAAGGATTGTGAAAAGGTGGGCGCTGTGCGCACCTTCGAGGAAGATCGTGGCGCCGGCATCGACAAGAAGCTCGCCGTTCTTGAAGCTGCTAACGAAATTCAGCTCATCACGGTCGAATTCACGAAAATGCGGCAGAGACCTCAATGGACAGAGCTGGCACGGTGTTCGCTGTCCATGCATCGCCGCCGCCGCTTTCGCCATGAAACGCTCCCTGAATGGCGGCGGCGTGGACGACACGCCCGATAAACCGCTGCATTATAAAGCATTCATGAAAGCAAAGTTCCATCAATGCGGGAAGTCCAGCCCCATCTCGCGGAAACGCTCCGGATCATCTCCCCAGTTCTCGCGAACCTTGATGAAGAGGAAAAGATGCACCGGCTGCTCCAGGATTTCGGAGAGCTCCTTGCGCGACGCAGTCGAAATCGCCTTGATCGTCTCGCCGCCCTTGCCGAGGGCGATCTTTTTCTGGCTTTCGCGCTCGACATAGATCACCTGTTCGATGCGCACCGAACCATCCTTGCGCTCTTCCCACTTCTCCGTCTCGACATGCGAGGAATAGGGAAGCTCCTGGTGCAAGCGCAGGAACAGTTTTTCGCGGGTGATTTCGGCGGCCAGCTGCCGCATCGGCAGATCGGAAATCTGGTCCTCCGGATAATACCAGGGGCCTTCCGGCAGGGTTTTCGCCAGATAGTCCATGACATCGTCACAGCCGGAGCCATTTTCGGCCGAAATCATGAAGGTCTGATCGAAGGCAATCTTCTCATTGGCGGCGGCGGCAAGCGCCAGCAGATCCTCGCGACGGACACGGTCGATCTTGTTCAAGACCAGGATCTTCGGCTGCGAAACGTCCTTCAGCCCTTCCAGAATGGCTTCGGCATCGCCGCGCAAACCACGCTCGCTGTCGATCAGCAGCATGATGAGATCGGCATCCTTGGCGCCGCCCCAGGCCGACGTCACCATCGCGCGGTCAAGACGGCGGCGCGGCTTGAAGATGCCCGGCGTATCCATGAAGACGATCTGCGCATTGTTGTGAATGGCGATGCCGCGCACGATCGCGCGCGTCGTCTGCACCTTGTGGCTGACGATCGAGACCTTCGCGCCTACGAGCCGGTTGACCAGCGTCGATTTGCCGGCATTGGTGGGGCCGATAAGGGCTACGAAGCCCGAATGCGTCGGGGCGATATGTTCAACCGCACCGTCTTCGGCGGGCGTGTCCTGCTGATTGCTCATTTTTTCATTATTCCCCGGCAGTCACTTCTCAGTCAACTGAGGCTGCCATACGCCTTCGCGCTCCAGGATTCGCGTCGCCGCCATCTGCTCGGCCGCACGCTTGGAGCGTTCTATTCCTGTCTCGGGTGCCGTTCCCGCCACCTGCACCGTCACGGTGAAGCGCGGATCATGATCCGGTCCGCTGCGATCATCAACCCTGTAGACCGGGGTGACGCCAAATTTCGCATGCGCCCATTCCTGCAATTCCGTCTTGGCGTCACGCCTTGCCCCTTCCGGCCTGATGGCGCGGCGCTCCCAAAAACGCAGGATGAATTTGCGGGCGACTTCGAGGCCGCCATCCAGATAGAGCGCGGCAATCAGGCTCTCGACGACATCGGCGCGCACGTTAAGCATGCGTTTGCCCGTCAGCTTCTTCACGTCGGCGCCCGTACGAATGTAAAGATGCAGCTCCATCTCGTCGGCAACTTCGGCGCAGGTTTCGGCACTGACCAGCTGGTTGAGGCGAACCGAAAGCTCGCCTTCCGTCGCCGCACCGAAGGTCTTGAACAGCAACTCGGCGATGCAAAGGCCGAGGACCCGGTCGCCGAGAAATTCCAGCCGTTCGTAATTGCCCGTCTTGTGCGCGCGTGCGCTGGCATGTGTCAGCGCACGGTCGAGACGCTCCTTTTCGGCGAATTCATGACCTATCGCAACCTCAAGCTTCGTACGATCCGCCTGGGAGAGCGCCTGCGCCTTCGTCATTCGACAACCTTGAAGAGGCGATCCCAACGCATGTTGGTCGGCCATTTCCAGACTTCGCGGAACGAGGTGTCATGGCCCAGCGAGAAGAAGATGACGCTGGCGCGGCCGATGAGGTTTTCGGCCGGCACATAGCCGACGTCGAAACGGCTGTCGTCGGAATTGTCGCGGTTGTCGCCCATCATGAAGTAATGGCCGGCCGGCACGACATATTCCTGGGTGTTGTCGCCGCGCGAATTCGGCGAAAGATCCAGCGTGTCATAGACCTTGCCGCTATCCGGCAGACGCTCGCTATAGACGGGGATGTTGTCGCCCGGCTCCTGGCTGTAGTCCGACGAAAACGTGCCGTGCGGCTCGCGCGGAACGGCCTGGCCGTTGATGTAGAGGATATCGTTCTTGACCTGAATGCGGTCGCCCGGCAGGCCGATCACGCGCTTGATGTAATCAACGTCCGGATTCGGCGGGAAACGGAACACGACGACGTCGCCACGCTTCGGCTCGCTGCCCAGAATACGGCCGCTGAAGAGATCCGGCGAGAACGGCAGCGAATATTTCGAATAGCCGTAGGCGAATTTGTTGACGAAGATATAGTCTCCGACAAGAAGCGTCGGCATCATCGAACCGGACGGGATGGTGAACGGCTGAAAGAGAACCGTGCGGATGATCATGGCCAGGACGAGCGCCTGTACGATGACCTTGATGTTTTCCCACAGGGCGTTCTGCTGTTTTACGGCTTTTTCGGACACGCAGTCTTATTCCTTTTTCGCACCCCACCGGCGCACTTGCTTTCAGGCACTGTCTACTCGCTTCACATCATTGCGGCAATGGCGCGGATGCCAAAAGCGACATATGGCTGTGATTCAGCCATCCACCGGCAATGCCTCGATGATCACAAAAGCCTGAGCAAGAGGAAAATCATCGGTGATCGTCAAATGAATGGCGGCGCGATGATTTGGCGGCAGCATGGACGCCAGTCTCTCTGCCGCCCCACCGGTCAATTGCATCGTCGGCTTGCCGCTCCGCAGATTGACGACACCCATGTCGCGCCAGAAGACGCCTTGCGCCAGGCCGGTGCCCAAAGCCTTGGAACAGGCTTCCTTGGCTGCAAAGCGCTTGGCGTAGGAGGCCGCCTTGTTCTTGCGGCCTTCGGACTTGGCGCGCTCGATATCGGTAAAACAGCGCTCGGTAAACCGCGTGCCGAAACGCTCGATCGTCTTCTCCACACGGCGGATGTCGATAAGATCACTGCCTATGCCGATAATCATGGGAAGGCCCTCCTGGCGGCCGGGGCGATGTCAGGCGCCGTCAGACGCTCGATGCGTTTTCGGCAAGCGCCAGCCGTTCGCGAGCGCGCTCCATCAGGCGTTCCTTGCGGCGTGTCTTGAAGGTCTTCACGCCATAATAGGTGAGCGCATAGACGATCACGCCGGTCACGATCGCCGGCGGAATGCCGCCTATGAGCATCGGCTTCAAAACCGGATCCCAGATTTGCGAGAGATCGCCCTTGTGCCACAGCGCCGGCAAATCGATGCTGCTACCCTGGCCGCCGCTGTCGCGCGCCAGAATCAGATGGCCGATTTCCCAGGTGAGAGCCCAGATGAAGGGATAGGTGATTGGATTGCCGGCCGCCAGACATCCGAGCGCCGACGCGATGACATTGCCGCCGACCAGATAGGCGATGATGATCGCCATGACGAAGTGCACGCCGATGAAGGGCGTCCACGACACCACGATACCGGCAGCAAAACCGGCCGCAACGGAATGCGGCGAGGCGGCAAGGCGAACAAGACGCTTGCCGAAATATTGGAACGAACGGACGAAACCCTTGCGGGGCCATAGGTGCTCCCGCAGTTTTTCCTTGAATGTCAGTGGTTTTCGGCGACGAAATAGCATGCGGCTTATCTAGTGCAATGGGGGCCGTCGTGACAAGACCGGCCTTGCGTATCACGCACCGATTAAGAACCGAAAGTGCGGCCCTTTTTGGGAACGTTGCCTGCTCAGGATGCAGAAAATGGACGTTCTCTCGTTTGCGAGAAGCAATCCCGCAAGATCGGGATGCTCCAAGGGCGCAACAACGACGCGCCCTTCCTGGTCTTTCAAGTATTAACGGCTGTTAACGCTGACGGAACAGACCACGATCGACCTGACGCTGACGATATTCAAGGTCAAAACGGTCGTGCGAACCATTCAGATAAGCCATTTCGCGCTCTTCGACACTCGGAACACGCAGGGCACGGGCGATTTTCTTGATCGGACTAAACATTGTCTTCTCTCATCTCTGTTTCGTTTCTTCGATGATCAGAAGATAAGCGCGACCAAGGTAAATTACCACCGCTCTAAAATAGACGCAGCCATGCGCTTATTGCATATCTATCCGGAAAGGCGCTCGATTTTGGTCATAAAATGATCACAAAATATGCAGCCTGCCTCGGATCGAGTGATATCGCGCGGCTTACTCGTAAAGACGCTTCACCGTCGCGATACAATCGAGCTCCTTGAGCTGCACCAGAAGCTGGTTGAGCTGACGCAGATCCCAGACTTCCACGTCGAGCGCCATTTCGGTGAAATCGGCGGCAACGCGAACGGTGTTGAGCACACGAATATTGACATCGACATCGGCGACGGTCTGCGCCACCTTGGCCAAGGTGCCAGGTTCGTTCAGCGCGTTGATCATGATACGCGCCGCAAAGCGGGACTTGTTGGCCTCGTCCAGATCCCAGCGCACGTCGATCCAGCGCTCCGGCTCGTCATCGAACCGCTGCAGCACCGGCGACTGGATCGGATATATGGTGATGCCCTTGCCCTTTTCCATGATGCCGACGATACGGTCGCCAGGAACGGCGCCGGTCGGGGCGAAATGCACCTCGACATTGGCTGCCAGGCCGCGGATCGGCGGCGCGTCGGCATCTGTGCCGTCGGCCAGATCGGCCTTGGTCTTGCCGGGGATCTTGAAGATCATGCCCGCGGCGCTGCGGACGTTGAACCAGCCTTCGTCGCCGGCAGGCTTCACGGTCACGCGCTCATCCTGATGATCGGGGAAGACGGCGCGCAAGACATCCAGCGACGACATCTCCCCTCGCCCGACGGCAGCGATCGCATCCTCGACATCCTTCTGGCCGAGGCGGTGCAGGGCCGGCTTCAGGGCGTCGCGCGAGAAGACCTTGCCGGCGCGCTCGAAGGTGCGCTCCAGAATACGGTGGCCAAGGCCGGCATATTGCTTGCGGATGGCAAGACGGGTCGCGCGGCGGATGGCGGCACGCGCTTTGCCTGTCACGACGATCTCTTCCCAGGCGGCCGGCGGCACCTGCACGCCGGATCGGATAATCTCGACTTCATCGCCATTGTTCAGCCGCGTCACCAGCGGCATGATGCGGCCGTTGATCTTGGCGCCGACTGTGGTGTCGCCGATGTTGGTGTGAACCGCATAGGCGAAGTCGATCGGCGTCGCGCCACGCGGCAGGGCGATCAGCTTGCCCTTGGGCGTGAAGCAGAAGACCTGATCCTGGAACAGCTCGAGCTTCGTATGTTCGAGGAACTCTTCGGGGCTGTCGCCTTCAGCCAGCGCTTCGATCGTGTGGCGCAGCCAGGAATAGGCATTGCTTTCGCGCGACAGAAGTTCACCATCCGCGCCATTGCTATTGCTATTCGTGCCATCCTTATAGAGCGTGTGGGCGGCAATGCCGAATTCGGCGATTTCATGCATGCGCTTGGTGCGGACCTGCAGCTCGATGCGCTGGCTGGAAGGGCCGACGATGGTGGTGTGCAGCGAGCGGTAGTCATTCTGCTTCGGCGTCGAGATATAGTCCTTGAACCGCCCGGGAACGACGCGCCAGCGGGTGTGCACGATGCCGAGAGCACGGTAGCAGGACGGAATATCGTCGACGAGAAGGCGGAAGCCGTAAATATCGGAAAGCTGCTCGAAGGAGAGCGACTTCGACTGCATCTTGCGGAAGACGGAATAAGGCTTCTTCAGCCGACCCTTGACCATGGCGTTGGCAAGGCCGTTGGCGACAAGCAGATCGCGCAGCTCGGTCTCGATCTTCTTGACAAGGCCCTCGTTGCGTCGCGACAGCTCCTCGAGGCGCTTGGTGACGGTGTCATGCGCTTCCGGATTGATGTGACGGAAGGAGAGCTCCTCCAGCTCCTCGCGCATGTCCTGCATGCCCATGCGGCCGGCGAGCGGTGCATAGATCTCCATCGTCTCCTCGGAAATGCGGGCGCGCTTTTCCGGCGACATGTGATCGAGCGTGCGCATGTTGTGCAGGCGATCTGCAAGCTTCACCAGCAGCACGCGCACATCGTCGGAAATGGCGAGAAGCAGCTTGCGCAGGTTTTCCGCCTGCTTCGCCTTCTTGGTGACGAGATCGAGCTTCTTGATCTTCGTCAGGCCCTCGACCAGGCGGCCGATATCCTCGCCGAACAGCTCGTCGATCTCGGCGCGCGTCGCCGTCGTATCTTCGATCGTGTCGTGGAGAAGAGCGACCGCGATGGTCGATTCATCCAGACGCATATCGGTCAGGATCGCAGCAACTTCGAGAGGATGGGAAATATAGGGGTCGCCGCTGGCACGTTTCTGCTGGCCATGCTTCTGCATTGCATAAACATAGGCTTTATTGAGAAGAGCTTCGTTGGCATCGGGCTTGTATTTCTGCACGCGCTCGACAAGCTCGTATTGCCGCATCATTCCAAAGCTACTCCAGCAAAAACAAAAGCGCGCCAGTCATATGACCGGCGCACGCATTTCCCCATCATATCGCTCCTGCCCGGAGCATCAAGGTCGACGATCAGTAATCGTCGCTTTTTTCCGGCGGAACCAGGCCTTCGATACCGGCCAGAAGTTCTTCTTCCGACATCTGATCGAACGTAACGGTCTCCGGCAGATCTTCTTCCTCGTCGCTGGAGGCGGAAGCGCCGGCTGCAAGCAGGCTTGCGGGATCGGGCTCCGGCTCATCCACTTCCACGTGCTTCTGCAGCGAATGGATGAGATCTTCCTTGAGATCGTCCGGCGACAGCGTCTCGTCGGCGATTTCGCGCAGCGCAACGACCGGGTTCTTGTCGTTATCGCGATCGATCGTGATCGAGGAGCCCTGCGAAATCAGACGGGCGCGATGGCTGGCGAGCAGCACGAGCTCGAACCGGTTCTCTACTTTATCAATGCAATCTTCTACTGTGACACGGGCCATTGCCTGTCCTTTGCGGTCGTGATGTCGTCATCATGTCTCGGAGTAGCACGCCGATACAAGCAAACGATGGCAAATTCAAGTTTTTCCTGATTCAGCGCCTTCGCACCCTCCGGGAAAGTGCTAAAATACCCCTAGACAAACGGCGATTTCTACCTGCGATTGCTTGGAATATCACATTTCGTGCCCTACATGTCGGTTATATGAATAATTCATAAAGTACTACGAATTATTCTGCAACACGTTGCAACGGATTGTTTTAGCTGAACTTTGAATGAAATCATTGCGTTTTTATAACAGTGGATATGTAAGCGATGTTTGACCCACGCGAAAAAATTGCACTCTTTATAGATGGCGCCAATCTCTACGCTGCATCCAAGAGCCTCGGTTTCGATATTGACTACCGCAAGCTCCTGAAGGCCTTTCAGAAACGCGGATATCTCCTGCGCGCCTATTATTACACCGCTCTTATCGAAGATCAGGAATATTCCTCGATCCGCCCGCTGATCGATTGGCTGGATTATAACGGCTATAAGGTCATCACCAAGCCGGCCAAGGAATTCACCGACTCCATGGGACGCCGCAAGATCAAGGGCAACATGGACATCGAGTTGGCCATCGACGCCATGGAGCAATCCGAAACCGTCGATCATCTGGTGATCTTCTCCGGCGACGGTGACTTCACGACCCTCGTGGAGGCCCTGCAGCGCCGTGGCCGCAAGGTGTCGGTCATCTCGACCATGGCAACGCAGCCGCCAATGATCGCCGACGATCTGCGCCGCCAGGCCGATCATTTCATTGATCTCGTATCGCTGAAGGCCGAAATCGGCCGCGAAGCTTCGGAGCGCCCGCAACGTCCCGCGGAACCGACACCAGCCGCTTCGGATGTCGAAGAATAATTGGGACTGGCTGTAGCGGTGTAGCAGACAAGTTCGCTGTTTGCCGAAGGGTAGCTGTGTGCGGGGGAAGCGTTTCGTGTTTGCCGCGGCAGCCGGCCCTTCGCTAGGGCTCAGGGCGTTCGTCGCTGCAATCGATTCACTGGATCGATTGCTCGGGCTTTGCCCGACCGCTCCTCACCCTCACTATCACCCATTGTCCTTGAGCAGGCGGCTCTTCTGCCTGTTCCAATCGCGCTCCTTCTCGGACTCGCGCTTGTCATGCAGCTTCTTGCCCTTGGCGAGAGCCAGTTCCAGCTTGGCGCGGCCGCTGTCGTTGAAATAGATCTTCAGCGGCACGAGCGTCATGCCTTCGCGATTGATGGCCGAGCGCAGCCGGCCGATTTCGCGGCTTGAAAGCAGCAGCTTACGGCGGCGGCGCGGTTCATGGTTGAAGCGATTGGCCTGCAGATATTCCGGCAGATAGGAATTGATCAGCCAGATCTCGCCGTCCTCGTCGGAGGCGTAGGATTCGGCGATATTGGCCTTGCCTTCGCGCAGCGACTTGACCTCCGTGCCCTTCAGCACGAGCCCTGCTTCGTAAGTGTCGATGATCTCGTAGTTGAAGCGTGCCTTGCGGTTCTCCGCCACAATCTTCTTCACCACGCGCTGGCTGCCTTTGGGTGCCATGGTTCTTCTTCTTTTCTTGCGTCATTGCGGCAGCGGCCAAAAGCGCGCCAAGTTGCTGCCTCCTAAATAAGCGAGACCGCCCTCCTTGTGAAGAGAGCGGTCCGGCAGAGTTTCGGCAGGACGGTTCGTAAGCCGCCTCAGTTCAGAAGACCGGCATGGCGCATGGCTGCATCGATCGCCGCTTCCGTTCCCGGCTCCAGCGTCGACAGAAGCGGCGAGCGCACATTGCGGCTCATGCGGCCAAGGCGGGAGAGCCCGTATTTGGCGCCGCAGAGACCGGGTTCCAGGAAGATTGCCTTGTGCAGCGGCATCAGGCGATCCTGGTAGTCCAGAGCCTTGGCATAGTCACCGGCGAGCGTCGCCGCCTGGAATTCGGCACATAGGCGCGGCGCGACATTGGCGGTTACGGAAATGCAGCCGACGCCGCCATGGGCGTTGAAGCCGAGCGCCGTGGCATCCTCGCCGGAAAGCTGGCGGAAATCGCAACCACAGCTGATACGCTGCTCGGAGACGCGCTCGATCTTGCCCGTCGCATCCTTCACGCCGACGATATTGGCGTAGGTCTTCGCAAGCGCCCCCATCGTCTCCGGCGTCATATCGACAACCGAGCGGCCCGGAATGTTATAGATATAGATCGGCAGCTTTACCGCCTCGGCAATAGCGGCGAAATGTGCGTAAAGCCCCTTCTGCGTCGGCTTGTTGTAGTAAGGCGTGACGACCAGAACCGCATCGGCGCCGACCTTTTCGGCGTGCTGCGCAAGCTCGATCGCCTCGCGGGTATTGTTCGAACCCGCGCCCGCCATGACCGGAACGCGCTTGTTGGCGACTTCAATGCAAAGCTCGACGACGCGCTTATGCTCGTCATGCGACAAGGTCGGCGATTCCCCAGTGGTGCCGACGGGCACCAAACCCTTGCTACCCTCTTTTATCTGCCAGTCGACATGTGAGGCGAAGGATGCCTCATCCACCTTGCCGGCGTCAGTAAAGGGCGTAACGAGTGCGGGAATGGATCCCTGGAACATGCAAGTCTCCTAGCGGCGCGGCATTCATGCTTCAGCCGCAATCCATGGTTATGAATCCGCGCACCATAAAGCGCCGGCTTGACGGCGACAAGCACGCTTTGGATGGTAGAGGGCAGTTTCCGATATCATAATTGATTGAAATTCGGACCACCGGTAAGGTTTCGTTAATATAGCGTTTGGCAAATGGAATGGGACCGTTTGTTTTGTGAGTAGCCGGATGAAGAGACCAGTCATGATCTGGACCGCCGTGGGCTTGGCGGTGGCTTGGGGCGCCGTGGCGTCGCAGCTTCCCGGTCAGCAGCAATCCACACGCGCCAGCGCCGATCTCGCCATGGCGACGGATCCCATAAGCACGGCCGCGATCCCGCGCGGCGGCACCATCGCGCCGGTGATCGGAGACCTGAAGGCCGGCCTGGACGCGCTTTCCAACAAGAAGCCGATGCAGGCGCTTGCCATCCGCAACAGCATGGACGAAGGCACGCTTGATCGCCATATCCTGACCTGGGCGATTGCCACTTCGGGCCAGCCTGGCATTCCCTCGGGTGAGATCGCCAGCGCCGCTCGCGAGCTCGCGGGCTGGCCTGGTCTCGGCAGCCTGCGCGCCAATTCCGAGCGAGCGCTCTACTTAGAAAATCCGGCAACGGATCAAGTCCTTGCCGCCTTCGGCAGCTCGCAGCCGGAGACCGTGGAGGGCAGCATCATCCTCTCGCGCGCGCTCATGGCGCGCGGCTCTTCAGCTCAAGCCGGCAAGCTGATCCGCAAGATCTGGCGTGACGAGCCACTCGACAAGGCGCTTGAAGACAAGATTCTCGCAGAATTCCCCAGCCTGCTGTCGCCTGCCGATCACAAGGCGCGCATGGAGTATCTGCTTTACCGCGACCGGACTGCGCAGGCCAAACGCTTCGGCGATCTCGGCAAGGCGCAATCGCTCTACAAGGCTTGGGCCGCTGTCAATGACCGCTCGCCGAAGGCTGACGCGCTGATTGCAGCCGTCGATGCGCAATGGCGTAAGGATCCCGCCTATCTCTTCATGCGGATCGAAAACCTGCGCCGCCAAAACAGATATGACGACGCCGCCAATCTGCTGGCGCAAATGCCGCGCGACCGCAGCGCGCTTGTCAGCCCCGGCCAATGGTGGAACGAGCAGCGCATCGTCAGCCGCGGCCTGGTGGACCAGGGTGAATTCAAGGCGGCCTATCGTGTTGTCGATGCCAGTGTCGCGGAAAGCCCGCAGGATGTCGGCGAGGCCGAATTCCATGCCGGCTGGTACGCTCTGCGCGGCCTGCAGGACGGCGCAAGCGCGGCAAGCCATTTCCGCAAGATCCTGCAGGTCTCGAACGGGCCGATCTCGCAATCGCGCGGCTGGTACTGGCTCGGCCGCGCGGCCGAAGCGGGCGGCCCGGGCAAATCGGCCGATTTCTACGCGAAGGCCGCCTCCTATCCGAGCACGTTCTATGGACAGCTCGCAGCCGAAAAGCTCGGCCGCCGCACGCTGAATGTCAGCTATCCCTCCCCCTCACCTGTCGACCGTCAGCGCTTTCAGCAGCGCGAAGCGGTGCAGGCGATCTCGCGGCTCGAGGCGGCAGGACATGGCTGGCGTGGGGAGGCGCTCTATCGCGCCCTGGCAAAACAGCTGGAGAGCCCAGGCGAAATCGCCCTGCTGGCCGCTCGAGCCGAGCGCTCCGGCAATCATCAGCTTTCACTGCAGATCGGCAAGATCGCCTATGGGCGCGGCGTCGACGTGGCGGCACTCGCCTTTCCGATCGGCGTCATTCCGGACAACGCCAATATCTCCGGCTCCGGCAAGGCGCTCGCCTACGCCATCGCCCGGCAGGAAAGCGCCTTCAATCCGGCCGCGGTTTCCTCCGCCAATGCGCGGGGCCTGCTGCAGCTGCTGCCGAAGACGGCAAAGGCCGTTGCCGGCCGGCACGGAATGGCCTACTCCGCCGATAAGTTAACGCAGGATGCGGGCTATAACGCCACGCTTGGCGCTCATTACCTCGGCGAGCAGATCGACACCTTCGGCGGATCCTACATCCTCACCTTCATCGCCTACAATGCCGGGCCGAACAAGGTGCCGGAATGGATCAGCCGCTATGGCGACCCGCGCGGCAAGTCGCTCGACGACGTGATCGACTGGATCGAGCGTATTCCCTTCCCCGAGACGCGAAACTATGTCCAGCGGGTCATGGAAAACTATCAGGTCTACAAGGCGCGCCTCGGACAAAAAGCCGACATCGTACAGGATCTGGTCAAGGGCCGCGGTTAACACGGGACCGCGGTTGTACGCCTTACGGAAATGCCGTTACATCCCTCGTAATATCCGAAGCATGAGGGACGATGCATGCGCAGTGACGATCAAAGCGGGTTCCTTGCCAGAACCATCCCGGCCACGGACGGCCTGAAGCTTCATGTGCGGGATTATGCCGGTGACAAAGCGGCGATACTGAACCCCACGCCCGTCTTCTGCCTGCCGGGGCTGACACGCAATTCGCGTGATTTTCACCAATTGGCGCTGCTTCTGTCGCGGGATTCCCCGGCCCCACGCAGGGTGATCACACTGGACGCTCGCGGGCGCGGCCTATCCGAACGGGATCCCGACAAATCCCATTACAATCTGCTCGTCGAAGCGCAGGACGTGCTGACAGTTTGCGCCGCTCTCGATATCAAGCAAGCCATCTTCGTCGGCACGTCACGCGGCGGTCTGATCCTGCATATGCTTGCGGCCAGTCGACCGGATGTCCTGAAAGCGGTCATCCTCAACGATATCGGTCCCGTCCTGGAAAAGATCGGGCTGGCGGATATTCGCGACTATCTCAACCGCGACAGGAAACCCGCCAGTTGGAGCGAGGCGGTCGAGATCCTGCGGGAAAACCATGGCAGCGCCTTTACGGCGCTTGCCGAAGAGGATTGGCGGGGCATGGCGCGAGCGATCTACACCGCTGTCGACGGCAAACCGGTTGCCGATTACGATCCCGCCATTGCGGCCCAGATGCAGGCACTCGATCTGGAAGCGCCGATTCCCGATCTTTGGACGCAGTTTGAGGGATTTCAGGATATTCCGCTGATGGTGATTCGCGGCGAGAATTCGAAGCTGCTTGCGCAATCCACGACCGACGAGATGGCAAAACGCCATCCAGGCACCATCGTCAAGATCGCCAATGGACAAGGCCATGCCCCAATCCTGCATCTCGGCGATATTCCAGACGCA
The DNA here is from genome assembly GCF_003287875.1 of Martinezella tropici. Taxonomy (GTDB): domain Bacteria; phylum Pseudomonadota; class Alphaproteobacteria; order Rhizobiales; family Rhizobiaceae; genus Rhizobium; species Rhizobium tropici_C. Next base: position 48,777 of record NZ_QMKK01000038.1, on the reverse strand, counting down.
ATCCGAGATTTCATCTCGGGGCTTTGAGGATGGCACCTCAAATTGCTCGGTTCCTAGGGAACAAGAAGGCGGGAACAAAAAGGCCCGGTGGGAGACCGGGCCTTTTCTCTTCCGATCGGAGGTCTGATCGGAAGATCTGTCAAATTCGATTCGGCGAGCCGAATTAGAAGGTGCGCTGGAAGCGGAGGATACCAGCCCAGGTATCCTTGTTGACGGCGTCGTAGTTGACGTAGGTCACTTCCGGCTCGATCAGCAGGTCCTTGACGGGGTTGAACTTGACGTTCGTCGTCGCGGCGAAAGTCTTCAGATCGTCGTAGGAAAGCTGCAGGTTCCACTTTAGCTTTTCGTTGATCGGAACGCCAACGCCGCCCCAGACGGCCCAGTCGCCCCAGCCGAGACCAGCACCGCCGGCACCGGCATACTTGTTGAGCTTGTCGCCATCGGTGTTCCAGCCGCCCATGACGAAAGCGGTGAGAACGCCGAAGTCGGCATCGACACGAGCCTTGACGGCGCCTTCTTCAACGATGGAGTCATAGCCGCCGACGACGCGGAACTGCCATGCGCCGGCCTTGTAGCCAACACCTGCGACAACGTCCGGAGCGTAGTGGTCGGAGCTGTCTTCGCCGTTCGCACCGGTTGCGCCCGTGCCGGAATTGGAATCTTCCAGCGAGATCACAGCCGTGAAGCCGTTGCCGGCATCATACTTGTAGGTGATCTGGTTCAGTTCGTCGGTGCCGTTGATGCCGTATTCGATCACGTCGTCGTTGATGACGTCGCCGGCATAGCCGAGGAAGGTCGAGTAGACCGAATCGGCCTTGCCGACGAGGAAACCGCCGAGGCTGATATTGGCCCAGAGGAGCTTCGTCGTGGTCGCATTGCCGTCGTTCCAGTCCCAACGAGCAACGGTATTGGTCTTCAGCGGACCGTATTCGGTGTCGGTGGCAGTGTCGAGGGAGAGTTCAGCGCGGGTGTGCCAGTAGGTACCGCGGGCACCTGCGTCCTGGCCAGCCTTGTAGGCGTTGTACCAGCCGCCTTCCGTACGGACGCGGCCGCCGATCTTGAGGCAGGTTTCCGTGCCCGGAATGAAGAAGTAGCCAGCACCGTAAGCATCGCAGATGCGGACGTATTCCAGCGGCTCGGGCTCAGCAGCGACGATAGCGTCAGCGGCGTGAGCACCGGAAACTGCTGCCAGCGCAGCAGCGGAGCCGAGAAGAAGGCTCTTGATGTTCATAGTAACTCCAGTTTCAATATCAATTAGGTATGAGAAATCACGCCGAGAAAATCGACGCGCCCTACCCCACCTAGTTTTAAAAGTTGACCCCTGATCCGGGAGAACCAAGACAGTAAGTCTTGCTTCCGATTTGGAACCTACAGATCGTTTTTTTCAGAGCAATATCAGAGATAGACTATCGGCAATTGTGACGGGCGTTTCAAAGTGTGCGTTGCACAAAAATCACGTCGCAAAACTGTCATACTGCGGCCGCGTCGAAAGCCGAATCCTCTGGATAGCTAAAAGATTCACGGAATTCAGCGGATTGAATTTAATGACGGCTGAGTGTCCGCAACGAATACAGCTTTTTAGTTTGCTAATACTTGCAAGCACGAAAAAGCCCGGCCGATGGCCGGGCTTTTCCTTCACCGTAGTGAAAATCTTATGACCGAGGTCAGATCAGATTAGAAGGTACGTTCGAAGCGGAGGATACCAGCCCACTGGTCTTCGTTGATCGAATCCCAGTTGGTATAGGAGACTTCCGGCTCGATGAGCAGGTTCTTGACCGGGTTCCACTTGACGTTCGTGGTAGCGGCAAAGATTTTCGAGTCGGTGTAGGCGAGCTGCAGGTTCCACTTCAGCTTTTCGTTGATCGGAACGCCAACGCCGCCCCAAACTGCCCAGTCGCCCCAGCCGATGCCGGAAGCAGAGCCAGCGCCGTTAGCGCCGGCATACTTGTTCAGCTTGTCGCCATCTGTGTTCCAGCCGCCCATCAAGAAGGCCGAGAACGCGCCGAAGTCGGCGTCAACACGAGCCTTGACAGCGCCTTCTTCGACGATCGAGTCATAACCGCCGACGACCTTGAAGCCCCACGCGCCGGCCTTGTAACCAACACCTGCGACAACGTCAGGAGCGTAGTGGTCGGAGCTGTCTTCGCCATTGGCGCCGGTAGCACCCGGGCCCGAATTGGAATCTTCCAGCGAGATCACAGCCGTGAAGCCGTTGCCGGCGTCGTAGTTGTAGGTGATCTGGTTCAGTTCGTACGGGCCGTCATAGACCACGTCGTCGTTGATGACGTCGCCGGCATAACCGGTGAACTGGTTGAACTGCGAGTCCGTCTTACCAACGGTGAAGCCGCCGAGGCTGATGTAAGCCCAGAGCAGGTTGGTGGAGGTGGCGTTGCCGTCATTCCAGTCCCAACGGATGATGGTTTCGGTCTTCAGCGGACCGTATTCGGTGTCGGTCGCGGTGTTGACGTTCAACTCAGCGCGGGTGTGCCAGATCGTACCGTCGCGTGCATCCGGGTTGTAGGCATCGTACCACTTGCCTTCGGTACGAACCTTACCGCCGATCTTGAGGCAGGTTTCAGTGCCCGGAATGAAGAAGTAGCCAGCACCATAGGCGTCGCAGATGCGGACGTATTCAAGCGGCTCAGGCTCAGCGGCGACGATAGCGTCAGCCGCATGAGCACCGGAAACTGCTACGAGTGCAGCAGCGGAGCCGAGAAGAAGGCTCTTGATGTTCATATTGACCTCCAGTCAAAGTTTTATCTCGAAAATGAGAACTACCCGAAGGTATTCCCTGTCTCATTCTCGCGTTTCAAGAAGTGGACGATCAATCGCCCTCGCTTCCGAGAGTGAAAATACAAGACGTGCTCTGTCACGCAATCGACATCTTCTCCGAAAGGGGGATTTGCGTGAACCTTCCGCAAGTCCTGTTGCCGAAAGGACACAAGTTAGCAACACCACCGCCACATAGATTTAGACTTCGTTAAGAAATCCTTTAATCTACCGGTACTTAGGCGGCACATAATTCAATAGGCCCGGCATGTGCAAACGGGTGGGAAAATGGCCAATCCGCGGCGATTTCGGGATCTCCATGACAGCAAAGACGCGATCTGCATCATTTCAGGCGACGACTTTCGGTAGTGTGAACGGACAAGTCTTGCTTGCAGCCGTCCCAAATCGAGGCAGGCGCCCGAACGATTCTCGCCGCGCGATTCGCAACAGGGTGACACGGCATCGGCGATATTCCGAAGATGCTCCAGGGGTTCGGCTACATATCGGCTGTCGAATCGAGGAAAGCTCCGTACCCGACGGGCGAAGCTGCCCCCGCATAAACGGGAATGGCAGACATCGCACTCCAATCCGGCAAATCGATTATATCGTTTGCGGGACTGACTACGATCAATGCACGATATTTTGGGAAAATGGCGGAGAAGATGGGATTCGAACCCACGATACCATTTCTGGTATACTCCCTTAGCAGGGGAGCGCCTTCGACCACTCGGCCACCTCTCCGGTGCGGCCCTGATAGGGCCATTCATTTATCGACGCAAGCGCTTTTTCGCGCTTGTGTACGTTCTTTCCATGATTCAGCAACAGGCGATTGCCGGCCGAAGCATGGTCCGGCCGATCTGAATTTACGTCAGGCCAGCAGCTGCTTCAAATCCGCGGCCGGGTCGGCAAGAACCTCCCTGGATGGATTCGCGCCGGTCTCCAGCAGCTTCTTGCCGGTAACATAGGCCTTTGCATCGTTTATGGCGTCGACCGCGATGAAACGACCCTGCTTGAAATACCAGACGGAGGCTGCGCCCTCCCGGGCGCCCGGCCGTAGCAATGTCTCGTCGTAACCAAGATTGAAACCGGCGATCTGCAGCTTCACATCATATTGATCCGACCAGAACCACGGCTTCGGGTCATAGGCCTTTTCGTTGCCGGCTATGATTCCCGCCGCGGCTTCCGCCTGATCGACGGCATTCTGTACGGATTCGAGCCTGATTCGCCCACCCTCCCACGGCAGTTCGACGCAATCGCCCATGGCGAAGATAGAGGGATCGGAGGTACGGGCAAACGAATCGACGACGATGCCATTGCCGACCTCGAGGCCGGCTTCCTTGGCGAGCCGGTCATTGGGCGCAACGCCGATGCCGACGACGACGAAATCGACATCGATCGTAGAACCGTCGGAAAGTTCAGCGGCAGCAACGTGGCCATTGCGGCCGATGAGCTGCTTCAATCCGGTCTTCTCGCGAATGACGACATCATGCTTCTGATGAATGGCCCTGAAAATATCGGCGGTTTCCTTGGCGGCGACACGCTGAAGGATCCTGTCGCCCATCTCGATGAGGGTCACTTCGAGGCCGCGATGGCGTGCGACGGCGGCCGCCTCAAGGCCGATATACCCTCCGCCGATGATAAGCACCCGGCGCCCGGGACGCATCTCGCCGGCAAGCAGGTCGGCGTCACGCTTGTCACGGGCGAGGTAGACGCCCTCCAGCGCACCGCCGACGGACGGCGGCAGGCGACGCGGCGTCGCGCCCGTTGCAAGCGCCAGCGTGTCGTAATCCAGTCTCGATCCGTCCTGCATGATGATCTGCTTTGCGGCGCGATCGATCTGCTCGACCCAGGTCGACACGCGAATCTCGACATTGTTGTCGGAATACCAATGTTCGGGCCGGAACAGCAGGCGATCGAAAGTCATCTCGCCGAGAAGGTACTTTTTGGTCAGCGGCGGCCGCTGGTAGGGAAGGCTTTCCTCGGCGCCGACGATGGTGATCGGCCTAGAATCACCCAGCCCACGCAATTTGGCGGCGAGCGCAAAACCTGCCTGCCCGGCCCCGACTATGACCAATCTGCCCGTCACGATCCGTACTCCATTATTACTATAGCGATCCAACCCGAACGAATGCGGCGGGACGCATTTGAGTGCCTCAGGGGTAGCGCTTGCGCCTGCAAGCGTCAATCACGGCTGACCCTGCGCCCCGGATCGGGAGAAAGTTAGGCCGACGGGCTCAGCTTGATATTTCGACCCAACGCCGTTCGTGGAAAGATTGGGCCATGGCGTGCACCGATTTCTCGATTCGCAGCCCATCCTTGAAAGCCACGACCGACGCATCCTCGCCGGATATGGCACGGATCAGCTCACGGCATTCGATGATCTTCAGATCGTTAAAGCCAAGGCCATGGCCGGGCGCCGGAATGAAACGGTCATAGGGCTTGTGGGCGGGGGCAGCCAGCACCTTGCGGAAGCCCTGTTCACTCTCCCTGCCTTCTGCCTGATAGAGCTCGAATTCGTTCATGCGCTCCTGGTCATAGGAGATCGAGCCTTTGGAGCCGAAGATCTGCAGCGCTATCCGCCCCTTGCGGCCCCAGGCCGAGCGATTGGCCATCAGCACGGCGGAGATGCCGCCGCCGAGCCGCATCAGCACATTGGCAAGATCGTGGTTTTCGACCGCGCGGCTACCGCCATCCTTCACCGGCCGTTCGGCATAGGGCTTCATCATATCGGTGATGACAGCCTCGACATGGCCGAACAGGAACCAGAGCAGCGAAAGCGGATGCACGGCGAAATCATCGAGAGCGCCGTAGCCGGAGGCAAGCTCGCTCTTCCAATAGAAGAGGCCGTTCGGATCCGCCATGAAATCCTCATCCATCTCGACGCGGACGTGATTGACCGCGCCGATCGCGTCTTCTGCAATCAGTGCCTTGATGTGGCGCATGACCGGGTTCTGGATATAGTTGTAGCCGAGAATGGCGACCTTGCCCGAGGCCTTGGCCGCAGCCAGCATGCGTTCGGCATCGCCATAGGATGGCGCCATCGGCTTTTCGCACCAGACATGCTTGCCGGCTTCAAGGGCTGCGATCGCCATTTCCGGGTGGAACTGGTTGGGGGTCGTGACCGAGACAACGTCGACTTCAGGATCTGTGATGAGCTCGCGCCAGTCGGCCGTCGCCTTTTCGAAGCCGAACTCGTCGCCGCGCGCCTTCGCCAGCTCGGCATTGGCTTCGGCAAGATGCACAAGACGCGGCCGGGCGACATCGCCGAATACGGTTTTGACCGCATTCCATGCCAGCGCATGGCATTTGCCCATATAACCGGTGCCGATCAATCCAACGCCCAACGGCTTCATTTGGCCTTCCTCCTCAAATCCGCTCCCGAAATCGCGCGATTTTTGGAATATTTAGACCGCTTTGACAAGCGCACTCATGGCATCGACATCTCTTCCGCAGACAAGAATTCATATTTACACGTTTAAAATCATGATCTTAAAATTATTCGTGCCGAACGATTCAAAATCCGGTATCGTTGGAAATATGGAACGTTTGTTTCATTACGGGCATTGGGGAGCTTAAGGATGGCGTATGGACAATAATGTCGGGACGCAGACCAAGGTACCGCGCGACTTCGAAAGCCTGCGCAGCACCATCATAGAGCGTAAGAATGCCATGCCGAAGCGGTTGGCCCAGGTTGCCGCCTTCGCGTTGGGCAATCCCGATGAGATCGCCTTCGGCACAACGGCAAGCATTGCAGCCGCAGCCGAGGTTCAACCTTCCACGCTCGTGCGCCTGGCGCATCACCTCGGTTATGAGGGCTTCTCCGACCTGCAGAGTATCTTCCGCGAAAGGCTGCGCGACCGGACGCTGAGCTATGAGGAGCGGCTGGTAACGCTCGAACGCTCCGCAGTAGAGAACGAAGAGGCCAGCATTCTCTCCGGCTTCCTCTCTGCGGCGAGCCAATCCGTCAACAAGCTCGCCGTAACCATCGAGACTGACACCTTCGCCAAAGCCGTCGACGTGCTTGCCGCGGCCGAGACGATCTATCTGATCGCCAAGCGCCGCTCCTATCCGCTGACGGCGCATATGACCTATGCCTTTTCCAAGCTCAACATACGTCACCAGATCGTCGCCTCGCCGAACGGCATCGACGGTGAGATCACCCGCTTCGCCACGGAGAAGGACGCCGCCATCGCTGCGAGCTTTTCGCCCTACGCCGCCGACAGTCTGGCGCAGGCGCAGGATCTCGCCTCGCGCAATGTGCCCGTCATCGCCATCACCGATTCGGCCTTTTCCCCGCTCACCGCCTGCGCAACCCATTGGTTCGAGGTGGCCGAGTCCGACTTTGCCGGCTTCCGCTCACTATCGGCTTCGATGGCGCTGATCATGGCCTTTCCAGTCGCCATTGCCGAACGCCGGCGAAAAGGCACAACAAAAGCAGACAAAACGAAAATGGAATAAATATTCCGAATTGACAAAATCTCGGAACCGATGTTTCACTACGATCAGGATCACGGCCACGGGAGATGGCTGCCCGATCCATCGCAACCGGAACGAAACGAACACCGGCACTTTCAATGACGCATGATCTCGACGCAAGCTGTGGAGCGAAGAGATAATGCCCCGACGGGAGGACATCATGGCACACGACAATCCTGGCGCTCAGCCGGAGACAAAACTCGATGTGATCACCATCGGTCGCTCCTCCGTCGACCTTTATGGTCAGCAGATCGGCTCGCGGCTGGAGGACATCGCCTCCTTCGCCAAATCGGTCGGCGGCTGCCCGGCCAATATCGCCATCGGCACGGCGCGTCTCGGCCTCAAATCCGGCTTGATCACCCGTGTCGGCGACGAGCAGATGGGCCGCTTCATCCGCGAACAGGCGGCGCGCGAAGGTGTGGCGATCGATGGGATCAAGACGGACAAGGAGCGCCTGACGGCGCTGGTTCTGCTGGCGGTCGAGGCCGAAGGCGTCTCGCCGATGATCTTCTACCGGTCCGACTGCGCCGATATGGCGCTCAACGAAGACGATGTCGACGAAGGCTTCATCAAGTCCGCGGGCGCCGTTCTGGTCTCCGGCACGCATTTCTCCAAGCCCAATACCGAAGCCGCCCAGCGCAAGGCGATCCGCATCGCCAAGGCCAACGGCCGCAAGGTGATCTTCGATATCGATTACCGGCCGAACCTCTGGGGCCTCGCCGGCCATGCCGAAGGTTTCGAGCGTTATGTGAAATCGGATCGCGTTTCCTCGAAGATGAGGGAGACGCTGCCGGATTGCGATCTGATCGTCGGCACGGAAGAAGAGATCATGATCGGCTCGGGCGTCGACAACGTGCTCGGCGCGCTCAAAGAAATCCGCCGCCTCTCTCCGGCGACCATCGTGCTCAAGCGCGGCGCCATGGGCTGCATCGTCTATGAAGGCCCGATCTCCGACGACCTTGAAGCAGGCATTGTCGGCCAGGGTTTCCCGATCGAGGTCTTCAACGTTCTCGGTGCAGGCGACGCCTTCATGTCCGGCTTCCTGCGCGGCTATCTGCGCGGCGAGCCGCTGAAGACCTGCGCCACCTGGGCGAATGCCTGCGGCGCCTTTGCCGTTTCCCGCCTGCTCTGCTCGCCGGAATACCCGACCTGGACGGAGCTCGATTTCTTCCTGAAGACGGGCAGCAAGCACAGGGCGCTGCGCAAGGACGAGGCGATCAACCACATTCATTGGGCGACGACCCGCCGCGGCGGCGAAATCCCACTGCTGATGGCGCTTGCGATCGATCATCGCTCGCAGCTCGTCAACGTCTGCGATGAGCTGGGCATCGGCCATGACAAGATCGTCGCCTTCAAGCGGCTGGCCGTCGAGGCGGCGGCTCGGGTGGCCGACGGCCGTCCAGGTTACGGCATGCTGATCGACGAGCGCTTCGGGCGCGACGCCTTCTTCGATGCCGCCACCAAGAATTTCTCCTGGATCGGCCGCCCTGTCGAGCTGCCAGGATCCAAGCCGCTGAAATTCGAGTTCAGCCAGGATATCGGCTCGCAGCTCGTCGAATGGCCGCTCAATCACTGCATCAAATGCCTATGCTTCTACCATCCTGACGATCCGCAAGAATTGAAGGCGGAGCAGCAGGAGAAGCTGCGCACGCTCTTCGAAGCCGCGCGCAAGGTCGGCCGCGAGCTTCTGGTCGAGATCATCGCCGGCAAGAACGGACCGCTGACCGACGACACGATCCCGACGGCGATGGAAGAGCTCTACGCGCTCGGCATCAAGCCGGACTGGTGGAAGCTGGAGCCGCGGGAATCGGCGGCTGCGTGGAAAAAAATCGATGCCGTGATTGCCAAAAATGATCCATGGTGCCGCGGTATCGTGCTGCTCGGCCTGGAGGCGCCGGCAGAGGAACTGATCCGCAGCTTCGAGGCGACCCTGGCGGCGCCCTCGGTCAAGGGCTTCGCCGTCGGGCGGACCATCTTCTCCGATGCGGCCCGCGCGTGGCTCTCGGGCGGCATGAACGACGAGGAAGCGATTGCCGACATGACCGGCCGCTTCCGGCAATTGACCGCGGCGTGGCTTGAAACCCGCGGTCTGTGAGAATCAAGCATTTGGGAGGCGCCCGATGGGCAAGACGATCCGATTGACGATGGCGCAGGCCGTCACGCATTTCCTCAAGAAGCAGATGACCATCATCGACGGACAGAAGCAGCCGATCTTCGGCGGCGTCTGGGCGATCTTCGGTCACGGCAATGTCGCGGGCATCGGCGAGGCGCTCTATCAGGTGCGCGAGGAGGTGCCGACCTTCCGCGCCCACAATGAGCAGGGCATGGCCCATGCCGCCATCGCCTATGCCAAGGCGAGCTTCCGTCAGCGTTTCATGGCCTGCACGACCTCCATCGGCCCCGGCGCGCTGAATATGGTGACTGCCGCCGGCGTTGCGCATGTCAATCGTATTCCGGTTCTCTTCCTGCCGGGCGACGTCTTTGCCAACCGCGCGCCCGATCCGGTGCTGCAGCAGATCGAGGATTTCGGCGACGGCACTGTTTCCGCCAATGACGCCTTCCGCCCGGTCTCCCGCTACTTCGACCGCATCACTCGCCCCGAGCAGATCATCTCGGCTCTGAAGCGCGCCATGCAGGTGCTGACCGATCCCCTCGATTGCGGCCCGGTGACGCTTTCGTTGTGCCAGGACGTGCAAGCCGAAGCCTTTGATTATCCCGAAAGCTTCTTCGAGGAGCATGTCTGGACACAGCGCCGCCCGCAGCCGGATGCAGACGAACTTGCCAATGCCATCTCGCTGATCCGCCGCTCGGAAAAGCCGGTCATTCTCGCCGGTGGCGGCGTGCTCTATTCGCAGGCGACGAAGGAACTCGCCGCTTTCGCCGAAGCGCATGACATCCCCGTCGTCGTCACGCAGGCGGGCAAATCGGCCATCGACGAGACGCATCCTCTCGCGCTCGGCTCTGTCGGCGTGACAGGCACATCGGCGGCCAATGCCATCGCCGAGGATACCGATCTGGTGATCGCCGTCGGCACGCGTTGCCAGGATTTCACCACCGGCTCCTGGGCGCTGTTCAAGAACGAGAAGCTGGCCATGATCGGCCTCAATATAGCGGCCTATGATGCGCTGAAGCACAACAGTCACCCGCTGGTGACGGATGCGCGCGAGGGACTGAAGGCGCTTTCCGCCGGCCTGACCGGCTGGCGCGCGCCGGCATCGCTTGCCGAAAAGGCGGCGCGGGAAAAGAAGGTCTGGATGGAAGCTGCTGCCAAGGCGACTGCGACCACCAATGCCGCCCTGCCCTCCGACGCTCAGGTCATCGGCGCGGTCACGCGCACGCTCGGCGGCAAGGACAGCATTCTGGTCTGCGCGGCCGGCGGACTGCCCGGCGAACTGCACAAGCTTTGGCCGGCGACGGCGCCCGGCAGCTATCACATGGAATATGGCTTCTCTTGCATGGGCTATGAAATTGCCGGTGGCCTTGGCGTCAAGATGGCGCGGCCGGAGAAGGATGTCGTCGTCATGGTCGGCGACGGCTCCTATATGATGCTGAATTCCGAACTAGCGACATCAGTCATGCTCGGCCTGAAGATCACCGTCGTCCTGCTCGACAACCGTGGCTATGGCTGCATCAACCGCCTGCAGATGGCGACCGGCGGCGCGAACTTCAACAATCTCTTGAAGGATGCGCGCTTCGAAGTGATGCCGGAGATCGACTTCCGGGCGCATGCGGCCAGCATGGGCGCAATTGCGGTCAAGGTTTCCTCCATCACGGAGCTGGAACAAGCCATCGAAGCCTCGAAGAAGAACGACCGCAGCTCGGTCATCGTCATCGACACCGATCCGCTGATCACCACGGACGAAGGCGGCCACTGGTGGGATGTCGCCGTTCCCGAGGTCAGCCCGCGCGCCGAGGTCAACAAGGCCCGCGCCGCCTATGAACAAGCCCGCGCCGCCCAGCGCATCGGCTGATCCATTTCCGTCATTTTTCTGGAGGAGCTTTCGGCTCCTCCAATTAGCTTTTCAAGGAGACCATTGATGAAGGCCAAACTCGGCATGTCGCCCATCGCCTGGTGGAACGACGATCTTCCGGAGCTCAGCGACGACGTATCTCTGGAAGAATGCCTGCGCCAGTCGCGCGGCGCCGGCTTCACCGGCATGGAACAGGGCCGGCGCTTCCCCAGCAACCCCGATGAGATGCTGCCGATCCTGCGCGCTGCCGACGTAACGCTTTGCGGCGGCTGGTTCTCAGGCACGCTGGTCAACGAGGAGCTTGCCGCCAACAAAGATCGCATCGCGCCGATGATCGAGCTGTTCAAGGCCGTCAATGCGCCTTGCATCGTCTATGGCGAAGTCGGCCGCTCGATCCAGGGCGATCGATCCAAGCCGCTCGCCACCAAGCCTCGCCTTTCGGATGACGAGATGAAGGCCTATGCCCGCCGCGTCACCGAATTCGGCGAATGGTGTGCCGGCCAGGGCATGCCGCTTTCCTATCACCATCACATGGCGGCCGTCGTCGAAACCGAGCCGGAACTCGACGCCTTCATGCGCAATTCCGGTGAAGGCATTCCGCTGCTGCTCGATGCCGGTCACCTGGCCTTTGCCGGCGGTAACGTGCTGCGCGCCATCGACAATCACCACGCCCGCATCAACCATGTCCACGTCAAGGATATCCGCAAGTCCGTCGTCGACGGGCTGGATCGCAGCCGGCAGTCCTTCCTCGATGCCGTTGCGCTCGGCGCGTTCACGGTGCCGGGCGACGGCTCGCTCGATTTCGGCGCGATCGTCCAGCGCTTCGCCGATTACGGCTATGAAGGCTGGTTCGTGGTCGAGGCCGAGCAGGATCCGCGCAAGGCGCCGCCGCAGAAGATGGCCGAGATCGGCCATGCCGAGCTGATGCGCGTCATGACGGCCGCAGGCTACACGGTGGAAACAGAAGGCTTTCCCAAGGGATAGCCAGAGCGCTTCCGCTTTTCTTCGAATCGCGAAAACGCTCTAGCTCTTTGTTATCTAGCAATTCCGGACGGAAAACCGCTGCGCACTTTTCCTGGAATTGCTCGAGAGATGAGCGCCCCTCTCCCGCGTTGAAAGCTGGTGAGAGGCGTTTTCCAAGCAATGGAGGAACAGACCCATGCCCAATCTGAAGGTCAAACCTGACGGCTCCCATGGCCGCGTCACCCATGTCACGCCCGAAAGCGCCGGCTGGACCTATGTCGGCTTCGACCTCTATCGTCTGAAGCCCGGCGAGACCGCTTCGGGGGAGACCGGCGATCGCGAGGTCTGTCTCGTCTGGGTCAGCGGCAAGGGCAGCGCCAAGGCGGGTACGAAGGATTTCGGCTCGCTCGGCGGGCGTATGAGCCCTTTCGAGGGAGCGCCCCACGCGCTCTATATTCCCTCGGGCTCAAGCTGGTCGGTAACCGCCGAGACCGATCTGGAACTGGCCGTCTGCTCGGCACCGGGAGGTGGCTCCTATGAAGCCCGCGCCATTCCGCCGGGCACGCATCCGGCGCTGACGCGCGGCAAGGGCACCAACGTCCGCTACGTGAACAACATCATGCCGGAAGACGATGGCGCGGCGCATTCGCTGCTCGTGGTGGAAGTGATCACGCCCGGCGGGCATACCTCCTCTTACCCTCCGCACAAGCACGATCAGGACAATCTCCCGAACGAAAGCTTCCTGGAAGAGACCTATTACCACCGCCTCAACCCGCCACAAGGTTTCGGCTTTCAGCGCGTCTATACGGACGATCGGTCGCTCGACGAAGTCATGGTGCTGGAGGATGGCGACGTGACGCTGGTACCTAGGGGATATCACCCTTGCGCCGCCTGCCACGGCTACGATCTCTATTACCTCAACGTTATGGCCGGCCCGAAGCGCATCTGGAAATTCCACAATGCCGTGGAGCACGAGTGGCTGCTGAAGTCCTGAATAACGCCTGACATCGATTCAGAGTCGAAAAGGCCGCGCCCTGAAAGCGTGGCCTTTTCCATTCTTACGCCGGCAGCAGGCCGTAGCGCCATTTCCGATCCCTGGCATTGCGCGACAGTACCAGCCAGGTCAGCAGGATCATTCCCATTTCCGCGAAGATCGGCGTCATCCAGATCCCGCGTTCGCCGAAGACAAGCGGCAGGAGGAATGTCAGCGGCAGGGTGAAGAGGTAAGACCGTGACAGACCGAAGATCGCGCCGCGTTTCGCATCGCCGATCGACTGGAAATAGGACGACAGGATGATCGCCTGGCCGAAGAGGAAATAGGCGCCGATCGTCCAGGGCAGGATGCGGCCGACTTCGGCGACAATCAGGGGATCGGCGACGAAGATCGAGCCCAGATGCCCCGCCAGGAGTTCAACGACGAGTTCGACGGCGGCGCAGTAGACCAGAGCCGAGATCAGAGCGATCAGGACGCTATGACCGACGCGCGCCGGAAGAGCCGCGCCGTGGTTGTGGCCCGATATGGTCTGCAGCGCGATGCTCAAGCCCAGTAGCGGCAGATAGGCGAAGGTCATGACGCGGGTGACGATGCCATAAGCGCCGACGGTCGCGACATAATCCCCCTGGTGCCAGATCGAGACGTTGAAGAGAATCGCCGCCGAGCTTAGCGAAATGCCGATGAAGCCGAGGCTCATCGGCGCGCCGAAAGCGAAGATGCCGCGCCACTCGCGAACATGCAGCGTCATGTCGATCCAAAGCCCGTTCGGCCGACGCAGGCGATAGATGACGACGATCGCGAGGCAGATGAACTGCGCCAGGATCGAGCCGCCGGCGGAGCCGACCACACCCCACTGAAAGACGGCCATCAGCAGCCAGTTCGCCATGATGTTCAGCAGTGTCGAGGCAAGAGTCACCAGCGTCATGAAGCCGAGCTTTCCTTCACAGCGCAGCCCATCGAGATGCAGCGACAGGAAGAAGCTGATCGGCGCGAAAGCGACCATGACACCCATGAAGGCCTCGGCGCTGTGGGCAACACCGACATTTCCTGCCGCAGCCACGGCAATGAACTGCCGTCCTGCGAGCCAGTAGATGAGATTGATTGCGACCACGACGGCGAGTGCCAGCGTATGGGCGCCGGTAAATACCGATCTTGCCCCAGCTCGATTTCCGGCGCCGAGGCGGCGGGCGAGAATGCTTGCCATGCCGTTCGAGACCAGCGTCTGCAGCGCGATCAGCAGCATCAGCGCTGGAAAGATGAGGCTGACCGCAGACAGTGCGTCGGCCCCGACATAGACCCCGAGGAAATAGGCGTCGACGACGGCAAAGAGGCCGCTGACTGTCGTAATGATGATGATCGGCGCAGCTGTCTTGGCAAAGACGCCAGGCAGCCAGCCGGTGAGAAACATGTTGTTTTCGATGGTGTGCGTCATGGTGGTATCCGGACGGAATCGCTCGCGAGCGGCGAAGATAGCGGTCTGATGATGAAGGATGAAGTCAGAAGTCGAGAACCAGGTGCGGTATGCCATTCGATGTCTTGCGCGGCGAAATGCCGTCGGCATCGACCTGGGCGTTGATGCGCTGACGGAATGCCGAGAAGCTCTCGAATTCCACCACATCGACCGGTTCGTCGAAATGGATCGTTATCTTGTAGAGCCCGCCGGACTTCGCCGACATCGCCAGAACCTTGCCCGTGAAGGGCTTGTTCAGATAGCGCCCGCGCACGGCGGAGCCGACATCGAAGGGCGCATCCGGCCCATCGTTGGGTTTTGCGGCAAGCGCCGACAGCGTGTTCCAGTCACGCAGCCCGTGTTGCTTGGCGATGAGTTCCAGCGCCGTCGAGTGGCTCATGTCGTCACCACGCTCGGCCATCGCCTGACGCAGACGCCGGGCCTGAGCCTTCAATTCATCTATGGACGGATACGTCGTCATAGGATCAGCCTTTGCTAAGGCACGCACTTACGACCGTGAAACGGGGCTCGCATTACCGTCAGTCAGCATGCCCTGAATGGCTATGACCTAAAACAGCGAGGACTTCACCTTGGATTTTCATCCGCGAGCGGCAGGCGCCTCGAACCGCTCGTTCGTATGATCGAAGCCGATGCGCCTGTCAAGATGCGCCCAAATCGGCACAAAAGACGAACCCGTTAAAATTCTACCAATGCAATTGACGCTTCCGCAAAATCTCCGTGCAAGGTTCATGGTGTAACCGAGATGAATTCGGTCTGTTCTTCAACAGGGAATGACAATGCTTCGCGCAACGCATCTGGCGAAAGTCAAATCCGAAGTTTACGAACGAAGCTGGGAACGGTTCTATGTCCAGAGGCCGGCGCGTCTCGTGGCTGTTCGTCCCTGCCTGACCGGCATTTCCGTGCGCAGCGCCGAAATTACCGACATCTCACGCGGTGGCGCCAGCTTCACCGTCGCCACGACCGTCGGCCTGCCGAGCCACTACTACCTGAACATCCTCGGCCTCGCCTACCGCATCGCCTGCGCTGAAACGAGCCGCAACGGCAACCGCGTCCATGTCCGCTTCATCAACCTGATCGAACCGGAAACGCTGCGTCGCGTCGTGCGTGCCGACTTCATGATCGGCAATGTCGAAGCCCTGGCTGCACGCGGCAAGAGGCGGCCGGTATAAATTTGGCTTCACGTCCTCAATCGCTTCGCACGTCCCCGCGGGCATATCGTGCAGGCGGCATTCCTGCGTATCGCGCAAAGGCAACGCTGAAAGTGCTTGCCGATCCGTAGCCAACGCGTTCAGCTACCTGATCCATGCCCAATTCGCGGCTGCGCAATAGCTGCTTTGCAAGAGCCATGCGCCAAGCCAATAGATATTCCATTGGCGGCAGGCCGACGACGCGGCTGAAACGCGCAAAGAAAGCCGATCGGGACAGGGCCGCTTCGGTCGCAAGATCCGCGACAGTCCAAGGATGGGCAGGACGCGCATGCATTGCGTGAAGTGCTGCGGCTAGGCGTTCATCGGCAAGGCCGCGACTCAAGCTCGACGTGACGGTTGTTTCCGTGCCGGATCGCAATGCCTCGATCAACAACACCTCCAGCAGCCGTTCCAGCACGAGTTCGCGTGCCGGCCGGCGCTCGCGCGTTTCCTCACCGACCAATTGCATCAGCGTCGCGAGTCGGGGCTCGTCACGAACGATAACTACGTCAGGCAAGAGGGAAACGAGCAAGGCCGCATCCGGCGCACCGAAGCTGCAATGCCCTATGCGCATGCGCATATCCGCCGGCCCTTCGAGGCGGCCGACACGGAAATGGCCGTCACTCAGCTGCGTTGGAACCATGGCGGACAGACCGGCCGGTACGTCGACACTCTCGTTGACGAGGTCGCGCATGGCCGGCACGAGCACGAAATCGCCGGCTCGGAGGATGAAAGGCTGATGTCCTCCAAACGTTACACGGCAACGCCCCTCAAGGATTGCGCAGTAGAATGGCTGGCCTGTGGCCTCGCGATGAATTCGCCAGGCGCCGGCGCATTCCACCAGCTTCGAAAAGCGTGCGGCCGGCTGCAGTAGCGTGACGATTTCGGCAAGGGGATCGACGGTCATAATCGGGACTAACGCTAAAGAAAGGGAGACTATAGCGTATATAAAGTCTCTCGCGCGGTCACTACCATGGCATCATTCCTTTTGTTTGGAGAGGCTCATGTCCACGATATTGATTACTGGTTGCTCGTCTGGCTTCGGCCTGGAGACTGCGAAACTGTTTTTCGAACGAGGGTGGCATGTCATCGCGACAATGCGCACGCCCAAACCCGAGCTGCTACCGGTTTCCGAACGCCTGCGTATTCTCGCGCTCGACGTCACCAATCCGGCAAGCATCGCGGACGCCGTGAAAGCTGCCGGTCCGATAGACGTATTGGTCAACAATGCCGGTTTCGGAGCGCCCTCACCAATCGAACTGACTGCGCCGGAAACGGTGCAGTCGCTGTTTCAGACAAATACGATCGGCACATTGGCGATGGTCCAGGCCGTATTGCCCCAGATGCGTCAACGTCGGGCCGGAGTCATCGTCAACGTCACCTCCACGGTGACGGTCAAGACTCTGCCTGTGATCGGGATCTACCGGGCGAGCAAGGCAGCGGTGAACGCCTTCACCGAGTCCTTATCGGTGGAGATGGAGCCATTTGGCGTGCGGGTGCATATTGTCCTGCCAGGCCGGTCGCCGGAAACTCGTTTTGGGGAGAATGCGCGTCCACATTTGCGTGGGCTGGACGATCCGGATTATGCGCCCTTGATCCAGCAATTCATAAAGAATGTACAGGACGACACCGGCCCTGTGACCTATGCTCCCGACGTAGCGAAGGCAGTGTGGCGGGCAGCCACCGATCCATCCGCCCCGCTGCGAATTCCGGGCGGTGCGGATGCTGAACTCTGGATGGCTGACGCAGGTTTGTAACCGGAATCGGTGGCAGCCAAAAAGCTGCTGCCGTTCCGACTCGACCCTGCATTAGAGAGAACACGCAGCCGTCTGGCCCCGGGGAGCGCGGGCCGGCGGCTGCGTTCGGCCCTTTGCGCCGTTCTATAACGGCAGGCGTAGTTCGCCCATTGATATGCGGCGTATGAGATCGGTGAAAAGGTTGCATTCCGCAGCCATGACTCGTTGCTCCAGCGAAAGTACGCTATCGTCGGGATGGATTTGAACAGTCGTTGTGGCCACAGTTCTTCCGTGGTCATACTCTCCGTCTACGAGGTGGATTGTTGCGCCTGTTTCTGTCTCTCGATTGTCGAGCACGGCTTGGTGAACTCTTCGCCCGTACATCCCCAATCCGCCGTATTTGGGCAGCAGCCCCGGATGAACATTCAATATTCGCCCCTCAAACGCGGCGAGCGCAAGCGGGCCAAGTTTCTTGAGATAGCCAGATAGGACAACCATTTCAGCACCATAGGCGATTAGCGTGTCGCGAAGCTGTTTGTCCGCATCAGCCTCCCTGTCCCTCGTCGGAATATGAAACGAGGGAATACCGTTGGCCTCAGCATAGGCTAGCGCTGCGGACGAAGCCCTATTGCTGATCAGTACGACGACGGCAGCGTTCACTGTGTTCGCTCGGATGGCCTCGTTGACCATCCGAAATGAGGTTCCATTATTTGATGCAAGGAACGCTATTGCGAGCTTATCCATCGGGGCCTCGTTAATCGATGCTGTCGCGACGATCGAGACTTCCTTTAATGGCAACTGATGAGGATTTTCAATGATTGGGACGACGCAATCCGAAGGCCGCGTCTTTCCGCCTTGCAACCACCCGCCAAGCGCCTATTCTGCCGCACCCTGCAACTGATTTCGGGAAACAAAGCCAGCATGTCCGCCTTCTCGCGCTTCACGCCGCTGATCAGCGCCCTGCCCTCCACCGTTCCTTTCGTCGGCCCCGAGGCGCTGGAGCGTCAGCGCGGGTTGACGGTCAAGGCCCGTATCGGCGCCAATGAAAGCGGCTTCGGGCCGGCGCCCTCCGTCATCGCGGCTATGCGCGAAAACGCCGGCGATATCTGGATGTATAACGATCCTGAAAATTTCGAGCTGAAGCAAGCACTGGCGGCGCATCTCGGCGTTCAATCCGCCAATATCGCCGTCGGCGAAGGGATCGACAGCCTGCTTGGCCTGATCGCGCGCATGGTCATCGAGCCGGGTACGCCGGTCGTCACCTCGCTTGGCGGCTATCCCACCTTCAATTTCCATGTCGCCGGTTTCGGCGGCCGCCTCGTCACCGTGCCCTATGTCGACGATCGCGAGGATCTCGATGGTTTGCTCGAGACAGTGAAACGCGAGAATGCGCCGCTTGTCTATTTCGCCAATCCCGATAATCCGATGGGAAGCTGGTGGGATGCCGACAAGATCGTCGCCTTTGCCCATGCATTGCCTGGCAACTGCCTGCTGATCCTCGACGAAGCCTATAGCGAAACCGGGCCCGCCAGCTCGCTTCCTGATATCTCAACCCTGATCGACCTGCCGAATGTCTTGCGCACCCGCACCTTCTCTAAGGCCTATGGCCTTGCCGGCGCCCGCGTCGGCTATGTCATCGGCGCGCCGGAGACCGTGCTGGCCTTCGACAAGATCCGCAATCACTTCGGCATGAACAGGCTCGCGACCGTGGCGGCGCTCGCCGCGCTGAAGGACCAGGCCTATCTTGCCGGAGTGGTCGGCAAGATTAGAGCTGCTCGCGAGGAGATCGGCACGATCGCCCGCGACAACGGGCTGCTGCCTCTTGCCTCCGCCACCAACTTCGTCGCCATCGATTGCGGCCGCGACGGTACTTATGCCCGTGCCATCGTCGACGGGCTGATCCAGCATGGCGTCTTCATCCGCATGCCCGGCGTAGCGCCGCTCAACCGCTGCATCCGCGTGAGCGTCGGGCCAAAGCAAGATCTCGATCTGTTCGCCGAAGCGCTGGCCAAAGTGCTGAAGGCGATCGGTTAAGCCCAAAACGACGAAACCGCGCCTGCCTTGTCCCGGCCGGTCGCGGTTTTCATCGTTCGGCGGTTCGCCTCTCCCTCGTCCGCCGACATCCCCTCCTTCAAGGTCAGTACGTCGTATTTGGTTTGGCCCGCTTCAGTGCGTGGTCATCCATTCGCGGGCGGCGCGCAGCGCTGCTGCGAGCTGCATCTTGGTCAAGGTCGCGGCCACGTCGGCGCGAAGCTCGGCGGCGCGCTCGCTGCCACGAATGGCGGCGATATTCAACCATTTGTGGGCGGCAACGAGGTCTGCATTGCAGCCCCTGCCGGTCGCGTAGTTCACGCCCAGTTCGCAAAGGGCATCGGCGCTGTTACCACCCATCATGGCATTTCCAGACATCGGCGTTTCGAAGCGTGCCATTGCTATTATCCCTGTTTGACTTCTGTTCGTATCTGCCCTGTTTTCCGTCCGAACCTTGCCGTCATTCGCGGCTTTCCGGTTCTTCCGGCCGGCGGGTTTGCCCCGCTCGTTTGATGGCTTCACTATCGCAGACGGCTTTCAAAAAACGCCTAAAATGCATGATTAATTCGATGCAAACAAAGTGCAAATGCTTGGTAAACTTGGGATTTTGTTAAACATCGCTTCCCTTGCAAATTAAGGATTTTCGCGCAGGCTTAACCTTCCGTTAGGATTTGGATTTAAACCCTTCGTTCACCACAAAATCAGCGCAGTTCAACCCGATGCCTTGTTCTGATGATGCATGGATGGCCTGGAGACAGGAGATCTGCGTGCCAAAGACCGTATTTACCTTTACGTTCGCGTTAGATAATCTCGCCACGTTCCCGGCCATGGAGCCGGATGGCACCTTGGGGAGGAATAATAACATCATGATCCGTGCCACTATTCTTGCTGCCGCGCTGCTGCTGAGCGCGAGTGCGGCCTTTGCCGAGGAGCCGATCGTCGGCAACTGGAAAACAGTTGAGGGCGATACCGCCGCCATTGCACCCTGCTCGGACAGCTATTGCGTGACGCTGAAGACCGGCAAATATGCCGGCAAGCAGATCGGCAAGATGCAGGGCAAGGGCGGCAGCTATACGGGCGAGCTCACCGACCCTTCCGAAAACAAGACCTATAGCGGCTCCGGCACCGTGAGCGGCAACAGCGTCAAGATGAGGGGCTGCGTGCTCGAGATATTCTGCAAGTCGCAGACCTGGACGAGGTTGTAAAAAGGCGATTTCCTATCCGCCACACTATCGGTCCGCCCGCCGCTGGTCGGCGGGCCTGCTTCTATGTACCTGCGAACACATGCAGGCGACCATTCGAGACCGGTAATATTTCTGAACGCCGGATGAACCGGTATCTCAGCACCTGTTCAGCCTGACCATGGCAAAACAGTGTCCAGTATAGGGCACGGGTAGGGCCAAGGACATGGACTCGATCATCATGGCACGGCGTTTTGTCATCATCATGCTGTTTGCCGCCATCTTTGCATTCAGCTTCTCGGTTGCGGTCGAACACGCAGGCCGCAGCGGCGCACAATCGCATTTCGGCGCAAGCTTCACCTGCGTAGAGACCGGCGCGCCTTATTGCACCACGGTGCAATGACGAATGCCTGCGCGATGATCCCGCGCAGGCATCGAGGCGGCTGCAAAAAATAGCTGCGAGAATCCGAGCCAGCTCCTGACACGTCGTTTGCTTGTTACCAACGACACTCTATAATGGCTCATGAGCAACAGAATCTCTTCTCTTTCACCTCTCGACATCTCCTCCCCCAGCCCGTTCCAGCCGCGGACCTTCGATGATCCGGGCAAAGCCGTCGAAGCGCTGACGGAGCTTTACGAGCGCAATACCGCGTTCCTGATCGACAGTTTCACCAAGCTCGCCAAGGGCGCGCCGATCACCGCGCGCTACCGCGCCTTCTATCCGCAGGTCAGCATCGAGACGACGAGCTTCGGCCATGTCGACTCGCGCCTCTCCTACGGCCATGTCACGGCGCCCGGCGTCTACACGACGACCATCACCCGCCCGCAACTCTTCAAGCATTATCTCAAGGAACAGTTGACGCTCCTGATGCGCAGCCACAATGTTCCCGTGGTCGTGTCGGAATCGACGACGCCCATCCCGATTCATTTCGCCTTCGGCGAAGGCGCCCATGTGGAAGCAACCGCCAGTATTTTCGAAGACATTCCGCTGCGCGACCTCTTCGACACACCGGACTTGAACACCACGGACGACGAAATCGCCAACGGCGAATATATCCCGCCGCCGGGCGAGCCCTCGCCGCTTGCGCCATTTACCGCGCAGCGCATCGATTATTCGCTGGCCCGCCTCGTCCACTACACCGCGACCAGTGCGGCGCATTTCCAGAATTTCGTGCTGTTCACGAACTACCAGTTCTATATCGACGAATTCTGCAAATGGGCGCGCGACCTGATGGCGAGGGGCGGCGATGGCTATACCGAGTTCGTGGAACCGGGCAACATCATCACCAAGGCTGGCTCCAGCCAGCCCGAAGGCGATGTGGCCGCGCCGCGGCTGCCGCAAATGCCGGCCTACCATCTGAAGAAGAAGGGCCATGCCGGCATTACCATGATCAATATCGGCGTCGGTCCTTCCAACGCTAAGACGATCACCGACCACGTGGCCGTGCTGCGCCCGCATGCCTGGCTGATGCTCGGTCATTGCGCCGGCCTGCGCAACAGCCAGCGGCTCGGCGACTATGTGCTCGCCCACGCCTATATGCGCGAGGATCACGTTCTCGACGACGACCTGCCGGTCTGGGTGCCGATCCCGGCGCTCGCCGAAGTGCAGGTGGCGCTTGAAGCGGCCGTTGCCGAAATCACCGGCTATGAGGGCTTCGAGCTGAAGCGCATCATGCGCACGGGCACTGTCGGCACCATCGACAACCGCAACTGGGAACTGCGCGATCAGGCAGGCCCGGTGAAGCGGCTGTCCCAGGCCCGCGCTGTCGCGCTCGATATGGAATCGGCCACGATCGCCGCCAACGGCTTCCGCTTCCGTGTTCCCTACGGCACGCTGCTCTGCGTTTCGGACAAGCCTTTGCATGGCGAATTGAAGCTGCCCGGCATGGCGACGGCCTTCTATCGCACGCAGGTCAATCAGCATCTGCAGATTGGCATCCGCGCCATCCAGAAACTGGCCGCCATGCCACCGGAAGCATTGCATTCGCGCAAACTGCGCAGCTTCTTCGAAACTGCATTTCAGTAAGCCACGAGCCAGCAAGGCAATGGGGCGTCACCCTATTGCTTTTCCGCTGACACCGATTGCATCTGATAAGCGGCCGCGACATGCGGCCGTTGGTCGTTGGGCGTTGCCCACAAATTCAGACCGAGGATCATCACGGCAAAAATGGCAAATCCGATCACCGTGCGGGCAATCACTTCGCCGGGATTTGACATTTGCAATAGCTCTTCGTCCGACAGGGTCTTCTTCTGCCAATGATAGATAAGGGCTGCTTCAAGATTGTACATGTCCGTTTCTCCTTTTTGAGATGACGGAACTGGTCGACCGGGCTCGGGCTTTTTCGACAGCGCCGAAAATTTTTGTCATGCTGCGGATCGGGATGTCGATTTGCTTCGCGGCCGCTCGTCTATGGCTGTCAGCAAATTGAAAGAGGAGACGCTGCGATGAAATATCTCTGCCAGGTCTGGTTCGATGGCACGACGCTCGACGTCATGACCAAGGATGAAAAGAACAAGCTCGATTCGGATTCGCTCGGCTATGACCGTGACCTGATGGCGAGCGGCAATATGATCCATGCCGAAGCGCTGCAATCGCCAAGATCTGCGGTGACGGTAAGGGTCCGCAATGGCGAGACGTCGGTGACGGATGGCCCTTTCATCGAAACCAAGGAGTATCTTGGCGGCTTCATCCTGATCGAGGCGAAGGATCTGAACGACGCGATCCGGATTGCCGCCGGCATTCCGCTCGCCAAGCTCGGCGCGATCGAGGTGCGGCCAATCCATAACTTCGGCCCTGACGTTTGAGGAGGTGCAGATGAAGTTCCTTTGCCAGGTGTGGTTCGATAGTGCTGAGATTGCCAAGCTTTCTGAAGAGGAAGGGCGAAAGCTGACGCAGGATTCGATCGACAACGACAACCGGCTGCGCGAGAGCGGCCATCTCCTCGTCGCCAATGCCCTGCGCGAGCCGGAGACCGCAAGGACGGTTCGGGTGCGCAAGGGTGATGCGATCGTCACGGATGGCCCTTTCGCCGAGATCAAGGAGCATCTCGGCGGTTTCGTGCTGATCGAAGCGCGGGACATGGAGGAAGCGACCGAAATCGCCGCCACTTTCCCCGTCGCCCGCTACGGCATGATCGAGGTTCGCGCCGCCTTCGACATCCGCTTTCCGGACGAATAGCCGCGGAGGAAAAGAGACATGCGGTTTCTATACCACATCTACACATCCGTCGATGTCGACGGACGATTGACGCCGAACGAAATGAACCATCTGATCGGCGAGCATTTCGTCTTTGACGAAGGCCTGCGGCGGGACGGCACGCTCATCGTTTCGGACGCGCTGGAGCTCCGAAACAAATCGATCGTCATTCGCCCCGACGGCGACACGTTTTCAGTGACCGACGGGCCGTTCGTCGAAACGAAGGAATATCTGGCCGGGTTCTATCTCATCGATGCCCCCGATCTGAATAGTGCGATCGATATAGCCAAGCGCATTCCCTCGGCGCGCTACGGCGCCATCGAGATTCGTCCAGTGCGCATCCTGACCCTTCGGGGGGACCTCGCGGAGGAAGGCTGATGCCGTGTCTCTGAACCAGACCATCGACAGCATCTACCGCAGCCATTCGCGCCGCGTGCTGGCAACGCTGATCCGTTTGCTCGGCGATTTCGACCGGGCCGAGGAAGCGCTCCACGACGCTTTCGCGGCGGCGGCGCAGCAATGGACGGAGGAGACGATCCCGGCCAATCCCTATGCCTGGCTGGTCTCTGCCGGTCGTTTCCGCGCCATCGATCATATCCGGCGCAGGACGCGCTTCGACGCGGCCCGCTCGGATATTACAGACAGCCTTTATCCGGAGGGAGAGGCGATGGAAATCGCCGAAAACGAAGAGATCGAAGACGACATGCTGCGGCTGATCTTCACTTGCTGCCATCCGCTTATCGCCTCCGAGGCGCGCATGGCGATGGCGCTGCGCGAGGTCTGCGGGCTGACGACGGAGGAGATCGCCCATGCTTTCCTCATCCCGGCACCGACCGTCGCCCAACGTATCGTCCGCGCCAAGAACCGCATTCGCGACGCCAATATTCCTTATGAAGTACCCGGCAAGACGGAGCTGCCGGAGCGGCTGGCACAGGTGCTGCATGTCATCTATCTCGTCTTCAACGAGGGCTATTCGGCATCGTCAGGTGCGGCGATCGTCCGCGCCGACCTTGCAGCCGAAGCCATCCGGCTGGGCAGGCTCCTGCTGCAGCTGTTGCCGGATCCGGAGGTCGAAGGGTTGCTTGCGATCATGCTGCTGCAGGATTCGCGGCGGCATGCTCGCACCAATGCCGCAGGCGATCTGGTGCTGCTTGTCGATCAGGATCGCGCGCTCTGGGATCACAGCCAGATCAGCGAGGGCCTGACACTGTCGGCAAGAGCGATGGCGGCCGAAAGCGTCGGCAGCTATGCGCTGCAGGCCGCGATCGCGGCGGAACATGCCCGCGCCAGAACCACTGCTGATACCGACTGGCGAAAGCTCGTGACGCTCTACGACCTGCTGCTGACGGCAAGCCCCTCCCCGGTGATCGAGCTCAATCGTGCAGTCGCCGTCTCCATGTGCGACGGTCCGGCGGCGGCACTCGCCATCGTCGATGGGCTGCTGCGGGAGGAACGAATGGCGCGGTATCATCTCACTCATGCGGCGAAAGCGGATTTCCTGCGCCAGCTTGGCCGGACGGATGAGGCGCGGCAATCCTACCAAACAGCGCTTTCGCTATGTCAGCAAGCGCCGGAGCAGGCCTTCCTGCGCAAGCGTTTGGCTGAGCTTGACGATAAGACGACCCGACATTGAAGCGCGTCGCAACCTTTCAGGGCGCGGTCGCGCGTTTGCGCGAAACAAGCAATCCGATCGCGGTTCCCGTCAGCGCTGAGACCACGATCAGCAGGTGCGCATTGATGCTGGCCTGGGCGAGATTTTCAATCGCCGCCTTCTCGCCCGAGGCACCGAAGGCCATAGCTCCGGCGGTAATGCCGGCCGGATAGGTGCCCACGCCTCCGGGTGCATGCACCGGCAGAACGGAGGACAGTTCACCGCCGAGCGCGCCGCCGAAGCTTGCTGAAAGTGGCGTGACGTTCATAAGGCCGAGCGCCCAGGCGAGCACCACGACCTTCACCAGCCAATTGACCACCGTCGTCAACCAGGCGCGCGCAAAGGCTTGGGCATCGACCGGCAGGCCGCGTTCCAGCTCGTGCACCAGCCCTTGCGCCTTTTTCGGGAAGATGCGGGCGGCAAGGCGGATAAGCGGCCGGCGGGAGGCAAAGCCTACGACCGGCAGGAGCAGGAAAACCACCCATGCGATCCAGGCCAGAACGCGATAAGGCGAGGCAAGTGCAAGGCCGACACCGGCGGCAGCCAGCAGTGCATGCAGGTCGAGCAGCCGCATGACGAACAGCGCCGAGGTGCCGCGGGCCAGCGGGATGCCGAATTCGGACCGCATCAGCACCGGGAAGCTGGTCTCTCCGGTGCGGAAGGGCATCATGATATTCAGCAGATTATGGACCTGCGTGACGCGGAACAGCGCTGCGAAATGACCCGAGGTTTCCTTCGGGAAATAATCGTAGATGCGCCAGGTGCGCAGGAAATAGGTGCCTGTCAGGAGCGCCAGTGCCAGAAGGATCGGCAGGGCGCCGACCTTGCCCCATTGTGCCAGGATCGATGTCCAGCCCCAGAACCATTCGATGAAGGCCGCATAAGCAAGAACGACCGCGAGCGTCAGTAGCGTCATTCGGTTGCGAATAAACCAATTCTGTCGGCTGGCAACCGTCGGAGTCTTCATGTAGTTAGGGCACCCAAAGGCGAGCGGAGGCTGAAACCGGACTTCTCGCTCGTTTCGTCCGGCAGGTACTGCCGGTCTTTTAGGAGAAAGAAGTGTTGCAGACAACGGCAGAGTCGACCCTCCCCCAGGCCGATCCGGCAAGCCCTCTCGAGCTTTCGCTGGTCGTACCCGTCTTCAACGAGGAAGAAAGCGTCGGACCGCTGATCGAGCGCATCAGCTCCGCCATGCGTGGATTTGGCAAGTCCTGGGAACTGATCCTGGTCGATGATGGCAGCACCGACGCGACGCTCGTCAATGCCCGCCGGTCGCTTTCGCAAGAAGGGCTGACGCTGCGCATCGTCGAGCTCCAGCGCAATTTCGGCCAGACGGCGGCCATGCAGGCTGGCATCGATGCGGCGAGCGGCCGCTTGATCGCCACCATGGATGGCGATCTGCAGAACGACCCGAAAGACATTCCTTCCATGGTCGAAGAACTGGAGCGGCGGCAGCTCGACCTGCTGGTCGGCTGGCGCAAGAACCGGCAGGATGGGCTTCTGCTGCGTAAGATTCCTTCCTGGTGCGCCAATTACCTGATCGGCCGCATCACCGGCGTCAAGCTGCATGATTATGGCTGCAGCCTGAAGATCTATCGCTCCTCCATCATCAAGCAGGTCAAGCTGATGGGCGAGATGCACCGTTTCATCCCCGCCTGGGTCGCCGGCGTCGTGCCGAGCTCGCGGATCGGCGAAGTCCCGGTCACGCACCATGCCCGCCAGCACGGCACGTCGAAATACGGGATTTCCCGCACCTTCCGCGTCATCCTCGATCTTTTGTCGGTGATGTTCTTCATGCGCTACAAGGCTCGGCCGGGGCACTTCTTCGGTTCGCTCGGTCTCGGCCTCGGCGCGCTCGCCGCCCTGGTCCTGCTTTGGCTCTTTGTCGATAAATTCATCTTCGGCGACGATATCGGCAGCCGTCCGCTGCTGATGGTCGGCGTCGTGCTGCTCCTGTCGTCGGTGCAGATGATCACGACAGGCATCCTCGCCGAAATGATCGCCCGCATCTATTATCGCGACGATCTCTCGCCGAACTATATCGTGCGCAAGATCTTCGATCGCGATCATCAGGACGCCTAAGTATCTCGCCTATGCACGGGCCTATCCGCAACGAGAGCTGAACCGCGCATGAGCTCGGAAGACGATATCGCAAGCCTGCTGTCCGACACCGCGGATCTTCCGTCCTGGCGGACGACGAACTCGACGCGTCTGGTTCATGATCGTTGGTTGAAGGTCCGCGCCGATGACTGCGTGACGGCCGACGGCGTGGAGATTGCGCCCTATTACGTGCTGGAATATCCCGATTGGGTCGGGATCATCGCGCTCGATGCCGAGGATCATATCTACCTCGTCCAGCAGTATCGCCACGCGCTTGGCGTCGTGGCGCTCGAGCTTCCCGGCGGGGCCGTGGATGCGACCGACGCGAGCCCGGTCGAGGCCGCGGCGCGCGAGCTGCGCGAGGAAACCGGCCTTTCATCCTCCGATTGGGAATATGTCGGCAAGCTCGCGCCCAATCCGGCCACGCATACCAATTTCTCTCATATCGTCATTGCTCGCAATGTCGAGCTTGCCACCAAACCAGCGGAAGACCCCACCGAGCGCATCCGCCTGATCCGCATGCCGATCCGGCGGGCGATAGAGCTGGCGCTGGAAGGCAAGATGATCCAGGTCATCCATGTTGCGGCGCTGACCCTTGCCCTTCACAAGGCGGGAAAGTGGGAAGTGCCAGCACCAGCGTTCAGGCCCTGATTACGATTTCACTTCCGCCCAGATGGCGTCGAGAGCGGCGCGCGCGATGCGTACCATGGCATCCACTTCCTCGTGGCTGATGACCAGCGGCGGCGAGGCCAGCATGCGGTCGCCGGTGGCGCGCAGCACCAAGCCGTTCGCCAGAGCATGGTTACGAACGGCCGAGCCGATCGCATCCGGCTTTTCGAAGCGGCGGCGTGTGGATTTATCGGCGGCGAGCTGCAGGCCGCCCATGAGGCCGATGCTGACGGCCTCGCCGACCATGTCGTGATCGGCAAGACTGCCCCAAGCCTTGGCGAAATAGGGACCGATATCGTCGCGCACACGCTCGACCAGTCTTTCCTCCTCGATGATCCTCAGGTTTTCGAGGGCGGCAGCCGCGCAGACAGGGTGGCCGGAATAGGTGAAGCCGTGGTTGAATTCGCCGACTTCGTTGATAAGCACATCAGCGATACGGTCGCTGACAAGCACGCCGCCGATCGGCAGATAGCCTGACGACAGCCCCTTGGCGATCGGCGCGAGATCGGGCTCGACGCCGAAATGCTGATGGCCGAACCATGCGCCGAGGCGGCCGAAGCCGCAGATCACCTCGTCGCAGACCAGCAGGATGTTCCTTGCCTTGCAGATGCGTGCGATCTCCGGCCAATAGGTGGACGGCGGAATGATGACGCCGCCGGCACCTTGCACAGGCTCGGCGATGAAGGCTGCGACATTCTCCTCACCCAATTCATCGATCCTGGCTTCAAGCTCACGAGCCATCTTCAGACCGAATTCCTCCGGCGAGAGATCGCCGCCCTCGACATACCAATAGGGCTGGCCGATATGGACGACGCCCGGAATCGGCAGATCGCCCTGCTCGTGCATGTATTTCATGCCGCCCATGCTGGCGCCGGCGACCGTCGAGCCGTGATAGCCGTTCTTGCGCGCGATGATGGTCTTCTTCGTCGGCTTGCCCACAGCAGCCCAGTAGACCCTTGCCATGCGGAACCAGGTGTCGTTTGCCTCGGAGCCGGAATTGGTGAAGAAGACATGGTTGAACTGCGGTCCGGCATGGGCGCAGACCTTCTCGGCAAGAAGCGTCGCCGGCGTCGTCGTGGTGCCGAAGAAGGTGTTGTAGTAAGGCAGCTCGTTCATCTGCCTGGCAACAGCATCAGCGATTTCAGTGCGGCCGTAGCCGATGTTCACGCACCAGAGGCCGGCAAAGCCATCCAGATACTTCCGCCCTTCCGCATCGAAAATATAGACGCCCTCGCCGCGCTGGATGACGCGTGCACCATCTACGTTCAGCTTCTTCATGTCCGCAAAGGGATGAAGGTGATGAGCAGCATCGAGGGCGGCGAGATTGGAGCGGCTTGGCGTATCGGACATGCTTATTTCGAACCCTCTTTGAATTGGTATTTGTCAGGCGAGTCCACCGACGCCGCGACGACGTGCAGGCCGCAACGTAGCCACACTTGACTGAAAGCTATCTTGGTTTACGACCATGCCGTGAGCATTGGGGATTTACAAGAGCATGGCGGCCGACAACGCAACCGAAGGTAACGCGCGCATCGAAGTGCTGATCTCGGACATGAACGGCCGGCTGCGCGGCAAGCAGATCCCGATTGCGGCCGAAAAGAAGGTCTGGTCCGGCGCCGTGCGGCTGCCGACCTCGACGCAATCGCTCGACATTTGGGGTTACGACAATGACGAGATTACCGGATTGTCGATGACGATCGGAGATCCCGATGGAACCTGTGTTGCAGACGAGCGCACGCTGGCTGACATGCCCTGGGCGCCGCAGGGATCGAAGCAGGTACTCGCCACCATGCACGAGCTCGATGGCAGTCCGAGCTTTCAGGATCCACGCGCTATTCTTTCGTCCGTTGTCGATCGCTATAAGGCGCTTGGATTGACGCCCGTCATCGCGACCGAGCTGGAATTCTATCTGCTTGCCGGAGACTGGCGCGACAGAGGCATTCCCTCGCCGCCGCCGGCCCTGACCTACCGGGGCGAACCGAACGGCTTTCAGCTCTACGACATGGATGCCGTCGATCTCCTCGACGATTACCTCACGACGCTGCGCGCCTATGCGCGGGCTCAAGGATTGCCGGAAGATGCGACGACGGCGGAATTCGGCCCAGGCCAGTTCGAGGTCAACCTGCTGCACCGCCCCGATGCGCTGGCCGCTGCCGATGACTGCATCATGCTGAAGCGCGTGGCCGAGCAGGCGGCGCGCGAGCATGGCCTGAAATCGACCTGCATGGCCAAGCCCTATACGGATCACGCCGGTTCCGGGCTGCATGTGCATGCCAGCATCATCGACGTTCAGAGCCGCAACGTCCTCGATGCGGCCGGCGGCGAGCCGAAGAGACTGAAATCGGTCTGCGCGGGTCTCTTGCAGACGCTGCAGGATGCGCAGTTGATCTTTGCACCCTATGCCAATTCCTATCGCCGGTTCCAGCCCGGCTCGTTTGCGCCTGTCGATCTGACCTGGGGCCTCGGCCATCGCGGCACGGCCGTGCGCATTCCAGAGAAGGATGGGCCGGGTGCGCGCATCGAGCATCGCGTCGCGGGCGCCGACGCCAATCCCTATCTGATGCTGGCGGCAATCCTGGGCGGCATGCTGCTCGGCCTGCAGAACGACCTCGATCCCGGCGAGGAGACGACGCCGGCTTATGTGCCGGCCGATGCGCCCAAGCTGACGCATGATTTCCTGACAGCCGTCGAGCGCTTCCGAGGGTCAGCCTTCGTTGCCGACATTTTCGGTGAGCGGTATCAGAAACTCTACGGCGAGACGAAGCATAAGGAAGCGCTCAGCCACCTGCGCACGGTTTCCGATTTCGATTATAGGACCTACCTGCCCCGCCTCTGAATGTGTCAGATGGCGACGCTGTCGACGGCGCCCTCGCGCGCAATGCTGGCGGCAGTCCCCTCTCGGACCATTACCTTGAGCTCGCCGGGATGCACCTTGAGCGTAACGTCGCGCTCAAGCGGTAAGAGCTCGCCATCCATGACGCAGTTGGCGAGCTGGCGCAGCTTCGGGAAATGCAGATGCACCTCCGGCGCATGCATGACCATGACATCGGCATTCTCGCGAACCCGGCCGCGCAGCATGTCGATGGCAAGCCGGGCGACGCCGAGCGGCCGAAGGGGCTTTGCGGTATAGAAGCCCAATTCGCCGCTGCGCAGGCTGTCGGCATAAAGCAACGCATTGGCACCGAAAGGGTTGTTGGAGACGGAGATCGCCGAGACATGGCGGCGCTCGCGAATACCGCCAGCCTCGAAGTCGACATCGAATTCCGGCGGGTTGGCGATGACGCCGAAGGCGGCGCGGGCGCTGGCCGACATTTTTCCGAAGCGGGAGCGATAGGTGTAGCCATTGCGGTAGCGCACCATGCGCGCATGCAGGCCGGCCGAGAACTGATGCACGAAGGCACGGCCATTGGCGCTGCCTATATCGACATTGTCGACCTCGCCTGTCGCGAGCACGCCCAACGTCTGCCAGATGTCGAGCGGCAACCGCAGCGAACGGGCAAAGAGGTTCATGGTGCCGGCCGGAATGACGCCAAGGGCGACACCGTTCTTCCAGGCGATGGCGGCAGCTGCCGAAATCGTACCATCGCCGCCGCCGGCGACAATGCCGTCGATATCGTCGCGCCGTGCCGCGCGCTCCATCGCCGAGACGATGTTGCGCCCCTCCACGACCACAGCTTGGAAATCATGACCGGCGTCGCGGAAGACCTGCTCCGCTTTCCTTTCATAGGCAGCCATGTCAGTCGTGCGGAAAGTACCGCCATCGCGATTGAAAAAGCCGATCAGTTTCATGGGGCTCTCGGTTTTCCGAAAAGTTTTACTTCAATAAAGGGCTAAGAAGCCCCGTGCGCTCTTTCACAAATGGTTCCGGATGAAGCGATTTCAAGAATCGCTGCCTCTGCCCGGGTTGTGCAACGCGCACTTATGCATGATACGACATACTGCACTGCAATAAATGCACGCGACAGAAGTACCGGCGTCATCGATATTGTCGCGCGAGGCATGTCCGTGCCGTTCCAGTTCCTTATTCGTCCTGATGCACTGAGCGCCGAATGTGGGGTTCGCTGCCTGATCGCGGCGCCCCGTCTTGGTGTGTCGCCCAAGGAGTTTCCGTGAGCGATATTTCCGTCGAGGCCCTCGATAGCCAGACCATCCTCGAAGCGCCATCTCGCGCTGCCATTGCGCTGGTGACCTTAGCG
The DNA here is from genome assembly GCF_003287875.1 of Martinezella tropici. Lineage (GTDB taxonomy): Bacteria > Pseudomonadota > Alphaproteobacteria > Rhizobiales > Rhizobiaceae > Rhizobium > Rhizobium tropici_C. The sequence goes on along the minus strand of NZ_QMKK01000038.1, from coordinate 16,186 downwards.
CTGGCCGTCGGCAGCTTCGGCATCGGCACCGGCGAATTCGTCATCATGGGACTTCTGCCCAACGTCGCCGACACCTTTGGCGTCACCACGCCGGAAGCAGGCCACGTGATCAGCGCCTATGCGCTCGGCGTCGTCGTCGGTGCGCCTGTTATCGCCGTGCTTGCCGCCAAGATGGCGCGCCGCACGCTGCTCCTCTTGATGATGGCGATCTTTGCCGCCGGCAATATTTCCAGCGCCTTTGCGCCGACTTTCGAAAGCTTCACGGCGCTGCGTTTCATCACCGGCCTGCCGCATGGCGCCTATTTCGGCGTCGCGGCGCTCGTCGCCGCCTCGATGGTGCCGGTCCATCGCCGCGTGCGCGCCGTCGGCCAGGTCATGCTTGGTCTCACGATCGCGACGCTCATCGGCACGCCGATCGCCACCTTCCTCGGCCAGCTGCTCGAATGGCGGGCTGCTTTCATGATGGTCGGTGCTATCGGCCTCGCCACCATGTTGCTCATCGCCCTCTTCCTGCCGAAGGACAAGGTCGAGGAAGGCGCCAGCATCACGCGTGAGCTCGGCGCGCTGAAGCGCATCCAGGTCTGGCTTTCGCTTGGAGTCGCCGCCGTCGGCTTCGGCGGCATGTTCTCGATCTTCAGCTATGTCGCCACGACGACCACAGAGGTCGCCGGCCTCGGCACTGCCATGGTGCCGGTCGTGCTTGCGCTCTTCGGCATCGGCATGAATGTCGGCAACATCGTCGGTTCGCGCCTTGGCGACATCTCGATCAAGGGCACGATCGGCGGCATGATGATCTTTAACATCGTCATCATGACGCTCTTCTCGCTGACGGCGGCTAATCCGATCATGCTCTGCATCTGCGTCTTCCTGATCGGCTGCGGCTTTGCCGCCTGCCCGGCCGTACAGACGCGCCTCATGGATGTGGCTGCCGACGCACAGACGCTGGCCGCCGCCTCCAATCACTCTGCCTTCAACATCGCCAATGCGCTCGGCGCCTGGCTCGGCGGCCTGGTGATATCCTGGGGCTTTACGGCGGCTGCCACCGGCTATGTCGGTGCGGTGCTTTCCGTTGCCGGTCTTGCCGTCTTTGCCGTTTCAGTTGGCCTGGAGCGCCGCACCGGGCGCGCATGACGTCCCTGGGGCGCCCAGCTGCTGGCGCCCGTCACGACAAAATACATTCTCCTCGCCCCAGACGGCCATTGCGTTGATGATCGGCCCGAGGCTGGCGCCAAGCGGCGTCAGCGCATAATCCACGCGTGGCGGCACGACCGGAAAGACGGTGCGCGATAGCAGCCCGGATTCTTCCAATTCCCGTAATTGCTTGGTCAGCATGCGCTGCGTCACCGACGGCAGCTTGCGGCGGATTTCGTTGAAGCGCAGCGTTCCCTCCATCAGGTGAAACAGGATCACGCCCTTCCATTTGCCGTCGAGCACGCTCAGCGTCGCCTCGACCGGGCATCCGGGAAAATTCCTGACAAGCTTGGAACGGGGAACCGACATTGACAGTATCCTTTTTGTACCTACGTACAGAAATTGTGCATTCTTGCGCCCTTTGAGGATAATGCGCATCTAGCCTCTGTGCAACCAACCCAGGAGCTTCTCCCATGCGCGCAGTCGCCTATAAGCAACCACAGCCCATTTCCGCAGAGACATCCCTGATCGACATCGAGCTGCCGACGCCCGAGGCAAAGGGTCATGACCTGCTCGTCGAAGTAAAGGCCGTTTCCGTCAATCCGGTCGATGTCAAAGTCCGTGCCAATGTCGCGCCGCCCGAAGGCGCATACAAGATCGTCGGCTGGGATGCCGCCGGTATCGTAAAGGCGGTTGGCCCTGACGTCACCATGTTCAAGCCTGGAGACGAGGTCTTCTATGCGGGCTCCATCAGTCGCGATGGATCGAATGCCGAATTCCAGCTTGTCGACGAGCGCATCGTCGGCGCCAAGCCGAAAAGCCTCGATTTCGCGGCCGCTGCCGCTTTACCGCTGACATCGATCACCGCCTATGAAACGCTGTTCGACCGGCTGAAGGTACAGGATCCGGTTCCCGGCTCCGCCAATGCCATTCTCGTCATCGGCGGAGCCGGCGGGGTTGGATCAATCACCATCCAGATTGCACGCGCGCTGACCGATCTCACCATTGTCGCCACGGCATCGCGACCCGAAACGCAGGCCTGGGTAAAGGAATTGGGCGCCCATCACGTCGTCGACCATTCGAAGCCGCCTGCGCCGCAGATCGAGGCGCTCGGCATCGGCGCTCCGGCCTTCGTCTTCTCGACGACGAACACATCAGATCATATCGGCTCGATCGTCGAGGCTATCGCGCCTCAAGGCCGATTCGCGCTGATCGACGACCCGAAAACGCTCGATGTGGTACCCTTCAAGCGCAAGGCGGTATCGACTCATTGGGAACTGATGTTCACCCGTCCCCTCTTCCACACCCCCGATATGATCGAGCAGCACAAGCTGCTGACGAAGATCGCTGAACTGGTGGATGCCGGCAAGATCAGGTCGACGCTGACCGAGACCGCGGGCACGATCAACGCCGCCAATCTCAAGAAGGCGCATGCCCTCGTCGAGACCGGCAAGATGAAGGGCAAGGTCGTTCTGGCCGGCTTCTGAGCGACCAATATTCGCGACAGATCGGGCCGGGCGCATGTCGTCCGGCCGCTTTGTTTTAACGCCTTTGCACCACGTTTTGTTGCATCGCAAAAATTTGCAGCCGCCTAAACAAATTTTTATTGCAGGATTGCGCGTTTAGGCATGTCCCACCTCTTGACTTTTTATGCCTTCGGCGCGACTTCTCCGCTCGTGGGGAACAGCGTTCTCCATACCGATCAACCGGAGTCATCTTTCGATGCCTAGCGACAGTAGTAGTCGATTGCCTTTGCCGTCAGTAGCATTCGTGCACTAACCGACTCCTGTCGGCTCGCCACGATCCGCTACGACGGCGGATCGACCAGAAAGGCGAGCTATAATGAACATCAACAGCTTTCCCACGCGGGCCGGCAATGCCGCTCGTGCATTCATCAATAACAACCGAGCCGTAACCATCGCCGAGCGTGTCGAGTCGCTGAATGCGCTTGGGGCATCAGAGGCTGCGCGCATCCTCGCCAAAATGCCGGAAGAGCGCGCCGTGCGCATTCTCGACCGGCCAGAACTTCGCAACGCGCCTGCTATCCTCGAAGTCATGAGCAATGGGGATGCCGCGCGGCTGCTGCACGGCATGTCCAACGACCGCGTCGCCGACGTGCTGCTGGAAATGGATGTCGAGGCGCGCGCCCGGCTCTTCGCCACCTTCGACGAACATACAAGGCAGGCGATCCAGGGCCTGATGGGCTATCCGCCCCGCACGGCTGGCGGCATCATGACGACGGAATTCGTCAGCGTTTTCGCGAGCTGGACCGTGGCCCAGACGCTCGATCACGTTCGCCAGGTCGAGCGCTCCCGCGAAACGGTCTATGCCATCTATGTTCTCGACGACGAAACGCATGTACTGCTGCATGTCGTGACGCTGCGCCGTCTCATCACCGGTGAACCAGATGCCTGCATCCTGACCGTAGCTCAGAAGGGCACACCGATCACGGCGCCGCCGCTGATGAAGCAGGAGGATGTCGCCCGCCTGATCCGACGCCACGATCTGCTGGCGCTCCCGGTCGTGGACGACAGGGGCATGATGCTCGGCATTGTCACGGTCGATGACGTCATCGACACCATGATCGCCGATACGACCGAGGACGCCCAGAAATTCGGTGGTATGGAAGCACTCGGCCAGCCCTATATGAAGATCAGCTTTGCGGGCATGATCCGCAAGCGCGCCGGCTGGCTCGCAGCCCTCTTCCTCGGCGAAATGCTGACGGCAAGCGCCATGCAGCACTTCGAGGGCGAGCTGGAAAAGGCTGTCGTGCTGACGCTCTTCATCCCGCTGATCATGAGCTCGGGCGGCAACTCCGGTTCGCAGGCGACCTCGCTGATCATCCGGGCGCTGGCGCTCGGCGAGCTCAAGCTTTCGGACTGGTGGCGCGTAGCGTTCCGCGAATTGCCGACGGGCATCGTGCTCGGCGCGATCCTCGGCCTCGTCGGCTTCGCCCGCATCGTGCTCTGGCAGACTATCGGTCTGTTCGATTATGGCCCGCACTGGCAGCTGGTCGCCTTTACCGTCTTTGCGGCTCTGATCGGTATCGTCACTTTCGGTTCGCTCGCCGGCTCGATGCTGCCGTTCGTTTTGCAGAAGCTGCGGCTCGACCCCGCCAGCGCATCGGCGCCGTTCGTTGCGACGCTGGTCGATGTCACCGGCCTTGTAATCTACTTCTCGGTCGCTCTGCTGATCCTCAGTGGAACGATGCTCTGAGGATAATCAGATTCTCATCGCAAAGGGGCCGGCAACGGCCCTTTTCACTTCATTCCGGCACTGGCAGTTTCAATGCGCCGTTGGTCTTGATGGTGCGAATCGCGAAGTTCGAGCGCAGATCGACCACACCGGGAAGCACCAGAAGCTTTTCCGACATCACCTTCTCATAGGCGGCAAGATCCTCCACGACGACTTCCGCCAGGAAATCGGCCGTTCCCGAAATCAGATGGCAAGCGACGATTTCCGGAATGGCGAGCAGTGCTGCCTGCTGCGCTTCCGAATTCTCCTTCGAATGATGACCGACCTTTAGTTCCACGAAAACCGTTAGACCGAGGCCGGCTTCCTTGCGGTCGATATCGGCGCGATAGCCGCGCAGGAGCCCTGATTTTTCCAGATTGCGAATGCGCCGCAAGCAGGGCGATGGAGAGAGGTTTACGCGCTCGGCGATCTCGACATTGGTCGCCCGCGCATCCTCCTGCAGGCAGTTGAGGATCGCGATATCGAATTTATCGAGTTTTGGCATATTAAGGAAACCCGTATTTTAAAATTGGTAGATTATTGCTGATAGCATCATTTTAGAGCCATAACTAGCAAGGACATGCCTCGGCCTTCGGCGCTATCTTTTCCTCATTCGAAAGATAACCGGATCGTTGGAAAGGATATGTCGATGACCGCTTTGTCTCTCTCCACCCGCAAGGCAACACCCACCATGGTCGGCTATGCCGGCGCCGTCGTCACTGTCTTGATCTGGGCAAACTGGATTCTTGCAACCCGCCACACGGCCGAAACGCAGATGGGCACCATCGATCTCGGCCTGATCCGCTATGGCGTGCCGGCCCTGGTGCTGGCTCCCGTCTGGTGGAAGACGGGCCTGCTGCCGAAGGGCGTACCGCTGAAACTGCTGGCGCTGATGGTCTGCGGCTCCGGCGCCGTCTTCTTCCAGCTGACCACGCTTGCCATTCAATTCACGCCCGCCTCCTCGGCCGGCATTTTGCTCGGGGGTTCCATGCCACTGGCGACCGCCCTGATCGGTGTGCTGTTGTTTCGCGAGCGGCTTGATATCACCCGATGGCTCGGTCTTGGCGGCATCGTCGCGGGTGTCGTGATATTGCTTGCCCGCAGCCTCTACGGCGTGCAGGTCTCCTGGGAAGGCTTTACGCTGCTGCCGCTGTCTGCCGTGCTCTGGGCAAGCTACACTCATGCTTTCCGCCGCTCTGGTCTCAGTGCTCTGCAGTCGAGCGCCATCATCGCCGTCTGGTCGTTCCTGATCCATCTCGGCCTGGCCGCTGTCTTCGGCAGCTCACTCGCCTCGGTGCCGCTGCCGGAAATCGGCCTGCAGATCGTCAGCCAGGGATTGCTCTCCGGTCTTGCCGCCACACTGGCCTACGGCCTTGCCGTCCAGGCTCTCGGTGGCACGCAGGCCGCAGCCTTCACCGCCATCACCCCTGTTCTTGCCACGATCGGCGGCGGCTTTCTGCTCGGCGAGGAAATCGGACTGGCCGGGATTGCAGCAGCGATCGTTACGGGACTTGGGGTGGCACTTTCGACCGGAGTGCTGGCCCGGAAATAAATCCTTCAACTGCAAGACAATGGATCGAAGGCTGCCATGTGCAGTCTTCGGCATTGAAAGCGGCATCATCTGATGCTAATTTTGATGACAACGGAGATATCAATGCGCACCACCGTAGCCATCGACGATAAGTTGCTTGCGGATGCACGCGAGGTTACCGGTCTCGCCGAGACCTCGGCGATCCTGCGTGAAGCATTGAAAGCCCTTGTGGAACGGGAAGCCGCCAAAACGCTGATACGTCTCGGCGGCACCGAACCAAATATCACGGCTCCCCCTCGTCGTCAGCTTGGCGTCGAATGATCCTGGTCGATACGTCGATCTGGATCGATCACTTTCATGCGTTGGAGGCGCGGCTTCAATCCCTGCTGGAGCAAAAACAAGTCGTCGTTCATCCTTTCGTCGTCGGTGAGATCGGTCTTGGCAATCTGCGGCAATATGATCTGGTGATAGGAAGCCTCCGCCGACTGCCTCCGATTGCGAGAGTCTCGGATGAGGACGTTCTTTATTTCATCCGGAGCAACAAACTGCAGGGTACCGGAATCGGCTATATCGATGCTCATCTCGCGGCCGCGACGATACTGGCGCCTGGAACTTATCTCTGGACGCGCGACAAGCGGCTACAACGTGTCGCCGAGAACCTCGGAATTGCCGCGCCGCTATAGTTCAGAAACGCAACGCCATGGCCACGCGTCGGGCCGGATCGGCGCCATGGGCAACCTCATTCTCCAGGATCTGCGTGAGAACGGCTGGCCTTTCTTCGTCATCGAGGATTTGAAATCCTAAGGAGGCATAGAATGGCGCGTTGAAGGCCACCTGCCGGTCCGTCGTCAAAGTGACGCCAGCGGCCCCTTGCGTTTTCGCCGCCGCAATCGCAGCTTCCATCAGCCGCCGCCCAACGCCTCGCTTCTGCCAACGTCTGACGACATCGAGTTCGGCGATATGAACCGAGCCATCCTCAAGAAGACCGGCCACGAAGCCGAACGGTTGATCCATGCCGTCGACGGCGACAAACAACAAGTCTTCCGCCAGAGATTGTTGCAGGACATCGAGAGGCAGCGATGTCGGCTCGCAGGCGACCGCGCCGGCCTCATGCAGAGCCCAGAAGGCATCGATCTCGATGGCAGCGAGCAGATGCAGTTCGCCGGCCCTGGCCGAACGGATCGTCCAGGCGCCTCTTTCCATCTCCGTCATCGCATCTCACATATTCGGATAGACCGGTCCTTCGCCACCCTGCGGCGGCACCCAGTTGATGTTCTGGTTGGGGTCCTTGATGTCGCAGGTCTTGCAGTGGACGCAGTTCTGGGCATTGATGACGAAGGTGTCCTTGCCGTCCTTCTCCACCCATTCGTAGACGCCGGCCGGACAGTAGCGCGTCGACGGACCGGCATAGACATCATGTTCTGACGACACCTGCAGTGCCATATCCTTGACCTGCAGATGCACCGGCTGATCTTCCTCGTGATTGGTGTTCGACAAGAACACCGAGGAGAGACGGTCGAAGGTCAAGACGCCATCCGGCTTGGGATAGTCGATCTTCTGGTGCTGGGCTGCGGGCTCCAGGCTCTGCGCATCCGTCTTGCCGTGCTTCAGCGTGCCGAAGAAGGAGAAGCCGAGGAGCTGGTTCGTCCACATGTCGAGGCCGCCGAGGGCCACGCCGATCGCCGTGCCGAATTTCGACCACAGCGGCTTGACGTTCCGGACGCGCTTCAGATCCTTGCCGATATCCGAAGAGCGCCATTCGTTCTCGATCTCGATCACCTCGTCATTGCCGCGACCGGCCGCGATCGCCGCGGCGATCTTGTCCGCCGCCAGCATGCCTGACAGCACCGCATTGTGGCTGCCCTTGATACGGGGCACGTTGACGAAGCCGGCCGAGCAGCCGATCAGGGTGCCGCCCGGGAAGGTCAGCTTCGGCACCGACTGGTATCCGCCTTCGGTGATGGCGCGGGCGCCATAGGAGATGCGCTTGCCACCCTCGAAGGTGCCCAGGATCGCCGGATGCGTCTTGAAGCGCTGGAATTCCTCGAAGGGATAGAGATAGGGGTTCTTGTAGTTCAGGTGCACGACGAAGCCGACCGCGACGAGATTGTCCTCCAGGTGATAGAGGAACGAGCCGCCGCCCGTCTTCATCCCCAGCGGCCAGCCGAAGGAATGCTGTACCAGGCCCTGTCTGTGGTTTTCCGGCTTGACCTGCCAGAGTTCCTTGATGCCGATGCCGAACTTCGGCACGTCGCTGTTCCGCGCAAGATCGAACTTGGCAATCAGCTGCTTGGCGAGCGAGCCACGCACGCCTTCGCCGATCAGCACATATTTGCCTAAGAGCGCCATGCCGCGGGTATAGTTCGGGCCGGGCTCGCCATTCTTCTCGATGCCCATATCGCCGGTGGCGACGCCGATGACGGCACCCTCGTCATTATAGAGCACTTCGGTCGCGGCAAAGCCGGGATAGATCTCGACGCCCAAGGCTTCGGCCTTTTCGGCCAGCCAGCGACAGACATTGCCGAGCGAGACGATATAATTGCCGTGATTGTTCATCAGCGGCGGCATCAGGAAATTCGGCAGGCGGACGGAGCCGGCTGGCCCCAAGAACAGGAAGTGATCGTCCGTCACCTCGGTCTTGAAGGGATGCCCCTCCTCCTCGCGCCAGCCCGGCAGCAGCCGGTCGATGCCGATCGGATCGACCACGGCGCCAGACAGGATATGCGCGCCGACCTCGGCTCCCTTCTCGAGCACCACGACGGACAGATCCGGGTTGACCTGCTTCAGCCGGATCGCCGCCGACAGGCCCGCAGGACCTGCACCGACAATCACAACGTCGAATTCCATGCTCTCGCGTTCCGGCAGCTCGCTCGCGTCAGTCATTCATCTTCTCCGCTTGGCGGCGTCCGATGATATCGGATCGCAGCCTCATCCCCTTGGGCGTATTCCCCGTTTCGTTTATCTCTTGTCAAAACGGAAAAGGATTGTCGAGCCGGGAAGCGACAGGCAATCCTCCAATTCGTCCAGCGCGCAAAACAAGTTAAATTACCCTTACGTTAACGTCAATGTTCCGAGGGTATTTAGCGCAATCTCCGGAGCATGCCTTCCATAATCGCCCGCTGGCGCTCTATAAGAACCGATCGGGAATTGCGGATAGCATGAAGGGTGATCGACATGGATCTTCGTATCGGCGGAAAGCGCGCGCTGGTGCTTGCCTCATCCAAGGGGCTCGGCCATGGAATCGCCGTGGCACTGGCCCGCGAAGGCGTGAACGTCCTGCTCTGTGGTCGCAACGGCGAAAGGCTTGACGGTAATTGCAAAGCCATCAATGCCGAAGGCAAGGGCCGTGCCGACTGGATCTGGGCCGATCTTAACGACGAGAACTTCGTTGAGGTCGTCACCAAGGCTGTGACCGACAAGCTCGGCGGCATCGACATTCTCGTCAACAATAGCGGCGGCCCGACGCCCGGAACGACAGAGGATATGACCGCTGACAGGCTGGAGACCTATTTCATCTCCATGGTGTCGCGGATCATCACGCTGACCAACGCCCTGCTGCCGGGCATGAAGGCGCAACGCTGGGGGCGCATCGTCACAGTCGCCTCCTCCGGCGCTATCGAACCCATTCCCAATCTTGCACTCTCCAACACGCTGCGCCCGGCACTGGTCGGATGGAGCAAGACGCTGGCAAGCGAGGTGGCGGCGCATGGCATCACGGTGAACATGCTTCTGCCTGGCAGTATCGCCACCGATCGATTGGCCGAGCTTGACACTGCCGCGGCCAAACGTGGGGGCCGGAGCCTGGAAGATGTCAGCGCCGAGCGTCAACAGCGCATTCCCGCCGGCCGCTATGGCCGTGTCGAGGAATTCGCTGCGACGGCCGCCTTCCTCTGCAGCGAACCGGCAAGCTACGTCACGGGAACGCTGGTCCGCTGCGACGGAGGAGCTGCGCGCTCCCTTTGAACTTGTAACGGACGAGCAGTTTGCAGGCCTCATAAAGGGCCTGACAACACAATTCCGTGAGCGGCGCGACGCCTCCTTGCACGCTGAAGCACGTCTTCGGAGTATAAATACTGCCTCAGGCTGTTTTTCCTGCCGAATATTACATAACGGCAATCAAAAAATAGTCATTCGACTGCTTGCTGCGCTGCATAAACGAAACCTATTCCAAAGCTTTCCAAGCTTTAATTTTTCGCCCTGTAGAACTGTGGTAAATTGCACGGTATCAGCGTTCATGAATTCGCGTAAAAAGGGACAGAATTACCGAACGTTAGCGGCGACGGCGATGTGATGAATTGCGGCGAAACGCGTCTTTGTTGTGCGACGCAGTAGATACACCTCAACGTCCCCGCGCATCCTGCAACAAGCCCCGACCGGTTCTTTAAATATGAAAAAACTTTGGCTTCCCCTCGGCCTTCTCGTCGTCGCAGCCCTTGCAGCATGGAGCTACCGCGACCGTATTCCTTTCCTTTCCGCCTTTGTCGACCAAGCCTCCGCAGAAACCAAAGATGCCGGCAAGCCGGCGCAGGCCGGCGGCAAGCGTCAGGCCGGCCCAATCGCGGTAAAGACCGTTGCCGCCGTCAAAACTACGCTCCCCATGGACGTTCCCGCGACCGGCTGGGTCGTGCCGATCGATTCAACGACGATCGCCGCGCAGGAAGCCGGGCTGATCACGCAGATCGCCGTAAAAGATGGCGTGACAGTCAAAGCCGGCGACCTGATCGCAAAGCTCGATCCGCGCACGGCACAGGCTGCCGTCAACAAGGACCAGGCGAACATTACGAAAGACCAGGCAAACCTTGCCCAAGCGGAGACCGCGCTGACCCGTGCCAATAGCTTGCTTACGAGCAGCGCCGGCACTCAGGCGACGGCCGATGAAGCACGTGCGACCCGCGACGCCGCCATTGCCACGCTCAGCGCGGACCAGGCACAGCTTGCCTCGGATCAGGTCCTGCTCGGAAATACCGACATACGGGCACCCTATGATGGCCGGCTTGGCGATGTTCAATTGAGCCTGGGGGCTTATGTCAGCGCCGGCACGCCAATCGTGACGATCAGCAAATATGATCCGGCATACATCAAGTTCACCATGCAGGAAAACAATCTGCGCGAACTGCAGGAACAGCTGGCCGCAGGCCCTGTCCACGTCACCACCGTTCCCCGTTCCGCGCAGGGCAAGCCTCGCACCGGAACGATCACCTTTTATGACAACACAGTCGACCAGGCTTCCGGAACGATCGCTGTGAAGGCAACCTTCGAAAACGCCAACGGTGCCTTGTGGCCGGGACGCTCCGAGAACGTCATGGTTCACTTCGCCGACAACGAGCAACTCATCGTCGTGCCGACCGTTGCCGTCAGCCCGGGGCCGGACGGCTATATCGCCTTCGTGGTAAAGGACAACAAGGTCAAGATCACGCCGGTGACAATTGCCCGCGCCAACGGCGGCCGCACAGCCGTCGCCACAGGCCTTTCGGTGGGCGATCATGTCGTTGTCGAAGGCCAGTCGCAACTGAACAACGGCACCGAAGTCAAGGAACAGTTCAGCGACAATCCAAACGAGAAGGTCGCTTCGGCCGATGATGGAAAAACCGAAACCATCGCAGTTGGAGCGCAACAATGATCCCGACCTTCTGTATCCAGCGTCCGGTCGCGACCACGCTTCTCGCGATCGGCGTGGTGCTTGCCGGTCTCGCCGGCTATCAGCTCATCCCCGTCGCAGCAGTGCCGCAGGTGGATTTCCCGACGATCAACGTCTCGGCCCAGCTGACAGGCGCATCACCACAGACGATGGCGACATCGGTCGCCACGCCGCTGATCAAGCAGTTCGAGACGATCCCCGGCATCAGCGAAATTTCTTCTACAAACTCGCTTGGCAATACCAGCATCGTGCTGCAGTTCAATCTCGACCGCGACATCGACGCCGCCGCCGGTGACGTGCAGGCGGCGATTTCGACCGCGCAAAGAAAACTTCCCAACAACCTGACCACCCCGCCAAGCTACCGGAAGACCAATCCGGCCGACGCGCCTGTCATGCTGATCGCCGTACAAAGCGACACTTTGCAGCGCAGCAAGCTCGACGATATCGCCGAGAACATCATCTCTCCATCGATCTCGACACTGCCTGGCGTCGCTGAAGTGACGGTAAACGGGGCGCAGACCTACGCGGTGCGCATCGACGTCGATCCGAACAAGCTTCTGGATCGCGGCATCGGTATCGACACGGTCAATACAGCCGTTGTCAACGCCAACAACCAGGTCCCGGTCGGCACGCTGCAAGACTCGGCGCAGAGCATGACGATCAATGCGGATACGCAGCGCGTCAACGCCGACCAGTTTCGCACGCTTGTGATTGCCAATCCCAATGGCAAGCCAATTCACCTCGGCGACGTCGCCGACGTGCAGGACAGCGTGGAAAACCAGAATATCGGTAGCTGGTATGATGGCCAGCGAGCGATCATTCTGGCTATTCAACGCCAGCCCGATGCCAACACCGTCGACGTCGTCGATGCCGTCAACAAGACACTGCCGAAGCTGCAGGCCGAAATGCCGGCTTCCGTCAAAATGACCGTCATGAACGACTCGGCCCAGCCAATCCGCGAAGCCATCTCGGACGTCAAGTTCACCTTGCTGCTGACCATCGGCCTCGTCGTTCTCGTCATCTACCTGTTCACGGGCCACGTGACGGCAACGATTATCCCCGGCCTCGCCGTGCCTCTTTCGCTGATATCAACTTTCGGCATGATGTATGTGCTCGGCTATAGCGTCGACAATATCTCGCTGCTCGGATTGACGATCGCGGTGGGCCTCGTGGTGGACGACGCCATCGTCATGCTGGAGAACATTCTACGGCACATGGAAGAAGGCATGCCTGTGCGGCAGGCGGCCATCCAGGGCGCGGCAGAAGTCAGCTATACGATTATCTCCATGTCGGTCTCGCTCATCGCCGTGTTCATCCCTATCCTGCTGATGGGCGGCGTCGTTGGGCGTATCTTCAACGAATTCGGAATGGTCGTGGCAATCGCCATCGTATCGTCCGCGGTGGTCTCGCTGACCGTCACGCCGATGCTCGGTTCGCGTCTCTCCAACGCCCACAGCCATCCTCCCCTGCCGGTGCGCCTCTTCAACAAGGGCTTCAATTGGACCGAGGTCAACTACGGCAAGGGCGTGGAATGGTGTATTCGCCATCGCTACATCGTGCTTGGAAGCTTCCTTGCTTCGGTCGCACTCTCGGCCTATCTCTTCCTGACCCTGCCAGCCAGCTTCTTCCCGCAGGAAGACATCGGGCGGCTGCAGATTTCAACGCGCGCCCGCCAGGATATTTCCTTTCCGGCGATGCGTGACCTGCAGAACCAGGCCGCTGCGGCGATCAAGGCGAATCCTGCCGTCGAGCACGTGATGTCGGTTGTCGGCGCCAGCGCGCGTCAGACACTCAACAACGGTACGATCTATGCCCAGTTGAAGGACAAGAAGGATCGCGAACCGCTTGACCAGACGCTGCGCGAACTGCGCGCCGCCGTCGCCAAAATCCCAGGCATTCAGATCTTCATCAATCCTCAGCAAAGCCTTCGCTTCGGCGGACGCCAGACCGCCAGCCAGTATCAGCTCGTCATCCAGGCCCTCAACGCTGATCTGACCAACGAGTGGGCCAACAAGATGCTGCAGGAGATGCGAAAGGATCCACGCTTTACCGACGTGACCACCGACGCGCAGTACAACGCCTTGCAGGCCAACATCGTCGTCGATATGGAGAAGGCCGCCGCCTACGGCATCAACAACAACCTGCTGCGCACCACGCTTGAGGAGGCCTTCAGCGACTACGCCGCCGCCCAGATTCAGTCGACCGGCGACAGCTATGACGTGATCATCGAATATGATGCGAACCAGCCTTGGGACGACCAGAAGCTGTCGCGCATCCATGTGACGTCTTCGAAGGGCGAGCAGGTTCCATTGTCCGCCTTCGCGCACATCGTGCGCAACACCGGTCCAGTGACCATCAACCAGACCGGTCAGCTCGTCTCGACCACGGTATCCTTCAACCTGCCGGCTGGCGAAGCGCTTGGCGACGCCACCGCACAGATCGAGCAGATCAAGAAGGATATCAACATGCCGGCGGACGTTTTCACGTCCTACGGCGGTACGGCTCAGATCTTCCAGCAGTCGCAGGGCAGCACGCCCTATCTGATCCTGGCTGCAGTGCTGACGATCTATGTGGTTCTCGGCGTCCTCTACGAGAGCTTCATCCACCCGCTGACCATTCTCTCCGGTTTGCCGGCCGCCGCTCTCGGCGCCCTGCTCGCCCTGAAGCTCTTCGGCTTCGATCTGTCGATCATCGCGCTCATCGGCTTGCTGATGCTGATCGGTATCGTCAAGAAAAACGCGATCATGATGATCGACGTGGCGCTGGAAACGCTGCGCTCGAGTACTGGCATGTCGCCGGCGGAAGCGATCCACGAGGCCTGCGTACGCCGTTTCCGGCCGATCATGATGACCACTTTCTGCGCCCTGCTCGGCGCCCTACCGATCGCGGTCGGCAGCGGCGCAAGCTCGGAGCTGCGCCAGCCGCTCGGTATCGCTGTGGTAGGCGGCCTGGTGGTTTCGCAGCTTCTGACCTTGTTCATCACACCCGTCATCTTCCTGGAGATGAACCGCCTGAGCGACTTCCTCGGTCGTTTCGGCCGGCGCAAGCACGACGACCCGCACCAGAACGAACCGCCGACGGCGATTGCCGCGGAATGACAAAACGGGCGCCGAAAGGCGCCCACAGACTGCTGACAAACCTCTGGCGTCAGCCGGAGGTTTTTGATTCAATGGGACATGCTGAAGAAACCTGCTCCCGAACAGACGGCTCTCGAGATGGTGACGCTCGACAGTCTTGTGCCGAAGGATCACCTTCTGCGCCGAATAGACGCGGTGATCGACTTCTCGTTCATCCACGATCGCGTTGCCGGCTTGTACTGCGCCGACAATGGCCGCCCGCCGCTTGATCCGACGCTGATGTTCAAGGCGCTGTTCATCGGCTACCTCTACGGCATTCGCTCCGAGCGGCAGCTGGTGCGCGAGATCGAGGTCAATGTCGCCTATCGCTGGTTTCTCAGGATGAAGCTGACGGATGGCGTGTTCGATGCGTCGACCCTGTCGCAGAACCGCCGCCGACGCTTCAACGATACGTCGGTGGCCCAGGATATCTTCGACCACATCGTTGAACAGGCGGTTTCCCACGGGCTGGTGGACGGCACGGTACTCTATACGGACAGTACCCATCTGAAGGCCAATGCCAACAAGGGCAAATACGATCTGGCCATGATCGAGAAATCGCGTGCCGACTACTGGGCCGACCTCGACCGGGCGATCGACGCGGAGCGCAAGCTGCATGGCCAGAAGCCGCTGAAGGACGGGGAGCGCCAGGCCGAGATCAAGGAGACCAAGGTGTCGCGCACCGATCCCCAGAGCGGCTACATGGTGCGTGACGGCAAGCCGAAGGGCTTCTTCTATCTCGATCATCGCACGGTGGACGGCCGACATGCGATCATCACCGATACCCATGTGACGCCGGCCAACGTGCATGACAGCATCGTCTATCTCGGCAGGCTCGACCGGCAGTGCCAACGCTTCGGCTTCGATGTGAAGGCTGTCGGGCTGGATGCCGGCTATGCCACCTCAGGCATCGCCCAAGGCCTGGAGGACCGCGCCATCCTCGGTGTCACCGGCTATCGCAATCCGACCCCGCCCAAAGCCGGCATGATGCGCAAGAACAGCTTCGTCTACGATCAGCGAGCCGATGGCTATCGCTGTCCGCAAGGCCAGCTTCTCACCTACGCCACCACCGACCGCAACGGCTACAAGCATTACACATCCGATCCTGCCATCTGCGGCACCTGCCCGCTTCTGGCGTCGTGCACGTCCAACGGCAAGGCCATCCGCACCATCACCCGGCACGTTTGGGCCGATGCCCGCGAGCGCACCGACGGTCACCGTCTCACATCCTGGGGCAAGGCGATCTACAAAAGACGCAAGGAGACGGTCGAGCGTTCCTTTGCCGATGCCAAGCAGCTGCACGGCCATCGCTACGCCCGCTTCCGAAGTCTCATCAAAGTCCGATGCCAGTGCCTGATGGCCGCCGCAGCCCAGAACATCAAGAAGATCGCGATGGCGCTCACAAAGACACCCAAACCGAGCCTCGCATGAATCACAGGAGCAGGACCGATCTCCCTTCAATGCCGCAACCCAGGAAACAAACACACCAGAAATACAAAACCCCGCCAAAATTTGACGGGGTTTGTCAGCAGTCTG
>NZ_QMKK01000037.1 GCF_003287875.1 Martinezella tropici | reverse complement strand
TTATATCGATAAATAAACCTCCACCTACGGTGGAGGACTGGACGAGTTCTACACGGTAGTTGAGAGACCTCCTGCTTGAACCGCTGGGGTGGCCCAGACTTCGAACAAGGAGGTTTTATGGATGAGCAAACGCTCTCGCATGCGACGTGGGACTGCAAGTATCACATTGTTTTTGGCAGCAAATACCGCACGAAAAGACTTTACGGGGACGTGCGGCGTGAGTTGGGAGAACTCTTGCGTCGGCTGGCACAGCAGAAAGGCTGCCAGATCGAGGAGGGTCATCTGATGCCCGACCATGTGCATATGTTGATCTCGATCCCGCCGAAATACTCGGTTTCGCATATTGTCGGCTTCTTGAAGGGCAAGACGGCCCTTTACGTAGCGAACAAATATGCGCGCAAGCGCCGCTACAAAGGGTATCACTTTTGGGCACGCGGGTATTTCGTATCGACGACGGGCTATAACGAGCAGGTCGTCAGACAATATATCCGTAATCAGGAAAAGGCCGACAAAGCTTCCGACTTTGCCGACCTCTTCAATCGTAGCTACTAAGCGCTAACAATACCGCTTCTAGCGGTTCAAGCGCAGCGTTTCAAACCTCCACCTCTGGTGGAGGTCATGACTTATTTGCGTTGTGTTATTATCAGCCATCTGGTGTCACTTTAGCGTTCATTGTAGCTGAATATTGGGTGAATGGCTGATTCTGAGCTCGTTCAGTATCGCATCGTTACCTCTTGCTCGTTCGCTCGGCAAATCCTGCGGAGGCGAGGGCGTTTTTGATTTACGGAGTGCATAATGAAACAAATGCTGGCAAAGCTGGGGGTCACCCTTGCCGTCGCAGTGACTGCTCTGTCGGGTACGGCGGATTTTGCTGCCGCGCAGGGCGTTGATATCTATGTCGGTCCCGGCCGGCATCGCCCGCCACCGCCGGATTATGACCGACCGCCGCGCTTCGACCGCCGCGGCTGCGATCCGCGTCAGGCTATCGACGTTGCGCGCAGCTATGGCCTGCGTCGTGCCCGTGTCGTGGATGTAACGCCGCGCCGTGTCATCGTCGATGGCTTCGGTCGCCGCGGTCCGGATACGATGATGTTTGCCAATGTTCGCGGCTGCCCGCTGCTTGGCCGCTGATCAGCATTGCGGGCGCACGTAGCGCCCCCTCTTCATACTGACCGTTTCGCCTTTATTGGCGGGGGCCGCGAAACCGTCCTTTGTTCGATCCGAATGGATTTGAGCGAAGGACGGTTTTGTTTTGGTCAAGAGCGGTTCAGCTTTTCACGGAATATCCGAACCGCTCTATCTTTATGTCACCTCGCAATTTTCAACCGGAAAACCGCGCAGCACTTTCCTGGAAGTGCTCTATTGCTGGATTGCGTAGGTGATGCTGACCGAAGCGTTATATTCATTCTCGCCGGTTGCGACGGGAACGGCCTTGTCCATCGGTGCTGCTGCGGCCATGCTGCGCATGTAGGGCTGCGGCGGCGCAGCGACCCCACCTTCATGGATCGCGATGACGCGGCCAAGCTTGACGCCGGCAGCATCCGTCAGGACCTTCGCCTTGGCGGCGGCATCGGCGACCGCTTTCTTGCGGGCCTCTTCAAGAACCGTATCAGGCTTGTCGTTGGTGAATTGAATATCGCCGCCCTGGTTGATGCCGAGCTTCACTGCCTGGTCGAGCAGGCCGCCGAGCTTGGAGAGATCACGCACGCGAACGGTCAGGCCGTTCGTCACCTGATAGCCGGTCAGGACCGGCGGCTGGCCACGGCCGTCCTTGTCGTTCGGATAGGTATATTGCGGCTGGATCGAAAAGCCCGAGGTCTGCAGATCGCGCTCGGCAATGCCGCTCTCCTTCAGCGTCGCCAGCACGGCGCCCATGGCCTTGCTGTTCTGGTCGAGTGCGTCCTGGGCTGCTTTCGCCTGCTGGACGACCGAGAGCGTCACAACGGCCATATCCGGCGCAGTGGTCGCATGTCCTTCACCGGTAACCGTGATGACGGCTTCCCGCGGCTTGGCGTCTTCGGCAAAGGCTGCGGCCGCAGGCACGAAGAAACTGGCGCTGATAAGGGCGGCAAGAGCAAAATCTCTGGTTTTCGTCGGAAGCATGATTCATTCCTTGGTTGATAACTCCTCGGGATTCGCTTTTGGGGATTGATTGTGAAGGTATTACGGCAGTCCCTTGTCGGAAAAGAGAAATTGGGTTAGAGCCAAGTCGGCTGCGGGGAACCATTGCTCCGGAGTCGCGAGCGCGAAGTTTTTGTCGCGCCGGGCCTGTAGCTCAATGGTTAGAGCCGGCGGCTCATAACCGCTTGGTTGGGGGTTCGAGTCCCTCCGGGCCCACCATTTAAATCAAGGGCTTAGCGTGGATTTTTCCTTATCTGGCTAAGCCCTTGTGCGCTTTTGGTCATCAATCCGGTCAACATTTACTTCTCAGGCCAGATCCTTAGAGACAGAGACGAATCCAAGTTGATGATTGATGTTGATGCTCCAGAATCCGCCGTGCATCGCCCTCAATGCTTCTACCAAAGCTTCCGCGTCGACCTGCACCCGCTCGGCCGAGTCGAGTTCGTCATGGTGAGCGGCGCTCGCGGCGGTGGGTGCCACTATAGCGGCCGATGCCAAAGCCCCGAGAGCCTGGCGGCGATTGATCATGTTCATCAGCCGATCCTCCTGGCTTCTTCGAGGACCGTCATCGCTTTCGTGAGCTTCTTCTCGATCGCATAGACGCCGGCCGATAGCGACCGGAGATCGTCGTCGAGCTCCATTCCTTCGATTGCTCTGCAGATAAGGCGCGAGAAATCGATGCACTCACTGATGTGATCCTGCGCATCCAAGAATAAGCTTCCACGATTTCGAGGCGCACCTTCGGCGGCGGCCGGAACTGACGTGTTTGGCATGATTTACCCTCCGTCTGTTGATGCATGTTCGTCTTAGCGAACTGATAACTATTTATCACTAGACACCAACTGATAGCAAGTGCATCACTGATAAAAAGATATCAGAGGCGATGATGAAGACATTGATAAAGGCTGCTCGCGATCTCGTCGGACTGACGCAAGCTGAGCTTTGTGAAAAGGCGGCCATTCCGCTGATCACCCTTCGCCGGATCGAGGGGAAACCAGATCATGCGGGACTCGTCTCTCAAGCGGCGGTGGAGAAGGTGAAGGCTGCGCTTGAGGCCGAAGGCATTCTATTTCTGAGGGATGGCGAAGTTTCTGGAGGGGGCGCCGGCGTGCGCCTGGCAAGGGCCTCAACCTCGGACACGGACGAGACCGAGACAATTCAGTATCCGGAGTTCAAAGACGGCGATGGCGGCCCGGGGAGTGGCGGCTGATATTATCGCCGTGCGAGTAGGCCCGGAATTTTGGCGGTCCATTCGGTGGTTACGCAGTCTGCGCGAAGTGGTATTGACTAATTCTCCTGCAATCTGACAGTGTGTTATCCGGTTCGTCGGAGGCCCTGTTATGACCGAAATTGCGAAACCGATGGCAAGGCAGATTGATGGACCGGTCGGGTTTGGCGGATGGCTCATCATGCCGATGTTAGCGACGTTTCTTTTCCCCGTTCTTTTCCTATTCGGGGTGATCCAGGACATCAGTTATCTTGGGCAGCTTCCGGGGAACTGGAAGCTCTTCGGATACTCAGACGTCGCCATACTTTCGGCCATGGCTGTCGCTGGTAGCGCGGCCATCTATTTCATGCTCAAGAAGAGCAAGATTTATCCGAAAATTTATATCTCGATCTTGGTAGCGAACGTTGCCTACAGTCTTTACACGATAGCGGCGCTTGGCGGCTTCGGAGTAATCGGCATTCAGCCCTATGTCCAAGACCTGACGCGGGCGGTGGCGGTCGCTATCATATGGGTGCCATACATGCTGGTCTCGAAGCGCGTACGAAATACGTTCGTCAATTAGGGGAGGCGATGAGCTCGGTGCCCGGCTGGATCCTAATTCTTCAGGCGCTTCTCACGCCGGCAATCGCTATCGCGGTCGGCGCCATTGGCTTCCTTCAATGGCGCACGGCTCATCAAAAGGTTGTGCTGGAGCTTTTTGACAAAAGGCTTGCCATTTTAACCACAGCCCGATCTGCGGCGATCACAGTATTGAAAACCAAGAATTTTGATGAAGCTCGGCCATATGCCGTCGATGCGGCGATCCGGAGCAGGTTTCTTTTTGGAAAAGATATTGTGGCTATGCTCTGGGAATTCCAAGGTGATGTTTATCGGGCGACAAATGAAGGTGATATGTTCGAACGGCTGAAACACCCCGAGCAATCTGCCGCCCAGAGAAGGACATTGGCGATCGAGGCAGCTCGTAAAATTCTGTCAGAACTGAATTCCGCCGCAGAGCCCTATATGAAGATGGATCAAAAGCGCGTTCGGACGCCAATCGAATGGCTCCGTGATCGCAACCGTCAGCGGCTGAGTTATGCCGACGAGCAGCAGAGGTGAAGATGGCTCAGTTTGCTGATGCGCTCTCATATCTGCTCTCATGTATCCTGCGATGGAGTTCGGTGCTCGGCAATTTATCTGAGCTAATAGGCTTTCTTCTGATCGCAGCAACAACGATAGGAAATGATCGTCGTGAAAAAAAAGCGGAAGAGCACGACGACATCGCGACGGGCTACGAGCATGCTGGCCGTCAGGCCTTACTCGATGTAGATCGAAATGAGAGAGCCATTCGGCGGCAAGATCAATCAGGAAGGGTATTGGGCCGAACTAAAGCTGACGCGCTCGGAGTCGCGGACATCACCGACGAAATAGCACGAAAAGAGCGAGACTCGGCACGAGCTTTACGTTTCCTCGCATGGCGCCTGGACAGGCGGGCGTTCTACATATCGTTCGGCTTCATCGTAGCAGGCAGCCTCTTGCAGATGGTTGGGGGCATTCCGCGTTGAAATATCGGAAGACACTTACTTCTTCTTCCACGGCTCCGGCTCGTCCAGGCCGGGCGGCGCACGCAGCATGCCGTCGTCTTTCCCCATACCATAGCGGCGATCGAGCCACGCTCTGACGGCAGGCCAATAGCGGCGGTTGGCGAAAAGTGGGTCTCGCATAGGAAAACCGGCCTTGGTTAGGGCTGGAAGCGCTGTCGCCAGAACTTCAGTCGTCAGCCCCAGACGTTCAGCGCATTGGGCATCGGTGACGAAGAGGGAGTCTGATTTTGCCATGGAGAGCCTGTCCGTTGTGTGGCCGCTAGATAATTCATGTTGTCAGGCGTGCGTCGAATGC
The DNA here is from genome assembly GCF_003287875.1 of Martinezella tropici. Classification (GTDB taxonomy): domain Bacteria; phylum Pseudomonadota; class Alphaproteobacteria; order Rhizobiales; family Rhizobiaceae; genus Rhizobium; species Rhizobium tropici_C. Next base: position 102,629 of record NZ_QMKK01000037.1, on the reverse strand, counting down.
CGGGGCTTCCTTTCGTTTCTGCGCATTTACTTAGATTGTATACCAGGGTGCCCGAAGTAGTTTGTCGAGCTCAGATTGTAGCCAAACCCGGGTATCCTCGTCGGGAGAGACAGCTATGTGGGACTCCAGAAGATTTGCCGCGAGCTCCAGGGTGAGAGCCTGAAAGAGCTCCATGCAAGCCTCAGGCGATTCTCCGACCATTCTTTGCCTCGCCGAGTCTTGTGTTTCGACGCTCCCACATAATTCAGGAGGAAAGGTGATCGAACTTTTGGTCCACGAACTCAGACCGGCGGGGATGGTGAGCCATGTGCTACAGACAACGAAGCGGAATTTCGAGCTTGTAAAAGTATCCACCCCAACAGTCGGGGAGTTGGCCGGAAAAATGAGATCAGGATGCCCGACGAAAAGGCCAACCACCAACGCCATTTTGCTGGCATCAAAGTCGCCCAATTCGATGACATCGCGACAGTCTGCCTGCACATCATAAAGTGGAGCGGAGAGATCCGAATATCTGTGGGTGAAGATGTGAGCGAAGCCGGTCTTCCTTTTTACCGCATTTGTCAGCGCCGATTGCGTGATCTTGGTCTCATCCTTCAGTTCGAAAGTCTTTTTGACCGTTGTGTAGGTAGGGCTGATGGGTGACGGATGTATCGAGTATCTGTCTTGATGGATAAGAATTTCGTTAGGGGGCATTCCAATCTGAACACCGGACTTCAGTCTGATGTACACGTCACCTTTCTTTTTCTCTTCAAAAATCAGAAGATTCCGTGGGTTGCTGTTTGCCTTCACATCTACTCGGAGCCGTAACGTCATCGCACTGATTCCATCGATCGCAGCCGCCCGGATTAGGATGGTTTATGTTTGACATGCTGATCTTGCTTCAGAGACATGACGACAGCAACCATGAATATATGCTGGGGGCGGGCGAACCTCGAAGACAGGATCCGAAATCGAAGAGCGTAGACCATGCCGACTAAAGTCTAATTCGGCATTTCCTTCCGCATGTCGAACGCGACTAGCCGCAGGCTGAGACTTTCAGCCACGCGGGATGCGAAGCCTAAAATACTCGTGGCCGCAGATTTGGTGCGGACGAGAAATTGCTCGTGGTCCGAACGATTATTTATCAAGACATTTTCGACGAATATTTCAGACAGGCAACGAAGGCGGCTCGCTAAAAAATCCCGGCGACGTATTTTGTCGCGCTTGGGTTCAGTTCAACGACCACGTTGCCTGTAATTGCGCCGGCAGATTTACCGGTAACATTCTCAATGCTGTAGTGATTAGACGTAGCACTCATTACAACGCCGTTTGTAACCGTGGCTCCATTGTGCGATCGGAATTCCAGGTCCTTCAGCTTTACCTGCGTAGCAGCGCCAGAGAAGGTGATTGCGCCATTCCCTGTAGTTGAGGAGACAGCGGCAAAGATGCCGCCCTTAATCTGAATGCCGGCCATAGGGCCATCGCATTTGATCATTTCCTTGGTTCCAAGTACGACGCCTCTTGCCCATGTGTTGGTCACAAACACGTCTTGGAACAATCCGGCCTGAACATCCACCCATATGAGATAATTGTTTACGCCCTGCGTGTATGTGTTGTCGAACCATATGCTGTGCATCACGGCGCTAGCGCCTTGCTGGGTAACCTGCCACAGCGAGCCCATCTGTCCGTCGGCTTGGCAGTCAGAGAACCATATGTCCCCCACCTCGCCACTGTTGTTGTAGAAGGATATTGCTACGTCTGCGTGGTAGAAAATGCACCTCTGGAAGTGCACGCCGTTGATGCCGCCAGTGCCTCCGCCAACCTGCTCAACGCGGACATTCTTAGAGCCGCCTGTGTTGTACTTGTTGACGAACTGGCAGTCATAGAACTGCAGGTCACCGGTAAAGTCGTTCGCCAGCGTGGTGCTGAGCTTAACACCAACAGCGGCATTCTGCGTGTTCGCGTCCTCGTTCCAGCCCGAGCACCTGCGGAATGTTACCAGACGCACCGCATTGCACTGCCAATTGACCGGGAAGCCGGTTACCTTGACGTTCTCAATGAGGGAATTCTGGTCACCTACCAGGTTCTTGTCCGTGCCCTTGCCGCCCACCCAGAAGCCGACAGCAGCCGTTGAGCCAACCGCCATCTTGACGTGGAAGTCGCGTATCTCAAAATTCGTGATGCGCTGTGCGCTGGCATTAGACTGCCCCTGTAGGATAACCGCAGGCTCAGTGCCAACATAGTCTGCCGCGGCTAGGATGACCGTCTGGTTATTGCCGGCCCCAAACACGCGAAGCTGCGTGTCTTGTGTTGGCAGCAAGGCCCACTGCGACTTAATGAGATATGTACCGGTGCCAAGCTCGATCGTCGGCCTGCTGCCTCCACTGTCCAGAGAATCGCCAACGCAGGCCATCGCCTTGTTGATGGCAGGCGAACTGTCGATGGAGACAGTCGGATCAGCGCCCCACCACTCAGGATAGACATGACGAACTCCAACCACTGCGCCAGTCCCGCTGCAGTTAAAAATCTTGTTCGGCACAGGGGTAGTGGACGGAATATTGCGCCAAGCACCGGCCGTGACCCTACCGCGTATCCTCAGTGTGACGCCGGTAGTAACAGTAAGCTCGCCAGTCCCTATAAAGTGGTAGTGCTTGCCCTTGGGCCAGGCGGCCGTAGAGGTGATGGCGAAGGGCTGATCGATAATGATGTCGTCAGCAAAACCTTGCGCAGCCTCAATGGCAGCCTGACCATTTCCCCACCAGCGCGCATAGACGGGGCCATCGTACTGATGAACCCACGCTCCGACGGTTGCCGCAATTGCATTGGCCTTCATGTAAAGGCCTTCATTGGTGTCTGCCGCGATCTGCGCCGAGAAATCGCCGGTCTTCCATAGCCACTGCGCGGTTCGGCCAGATTCCTTGAGGTAAGATGCCGTGATGGTTGTGGTGTCGAGTGCCTTAAGAGCGGCTCGCGAAGCCACAAATACGTTCGGCACGGCCCCTAGGGCTTCGTCGCGCGCTGCTTCTGCTGCGGCAGCAGCAGCTTCGGCTGCGGCGGCATTAGCTGACGCGTTAGCAAAATCCTCCGCAGTGAAGATGCCGCCTTCCTCACCATATGGCGCCTTGTGCGACCGATCGATATCACGTCGAGCTTCCTGTTCTTCGATCTCAAGACGGTTCAGCGAGTAATTGAATCCCGAGATCGGCAGGGGGGCGCCAATCACAAACTGATCTGTTCGTGCTGGCTGGCGAAGGCCGATCACGAACACGTCGCCAGTCACGGCAATGTCCATGACGACGGAGGCGTTTGTTGAGACACCCTCAACATAGGTCGCAGTAACGGAGAAATCCGTTCGCGGCATACCATCGACAGTAACAGCCAAATCATCATTGTCGAATATGGGGAAACCGACAGGGAAAATCGTTGTCGGAGCGATTGGCTGATAGGCCGTCAGGCGGGAGGAGGGCGCGATTGTAACCATGGCCGGCATAATCCGCGACCATGAGACCCCTCGCAAAGCACAGGCTTTCCAGGCTTCTCGGGAATCATTCACTGCGAATCGCGGCATGCCAAACCCCGGCGATAAGCAAGGAATCTTTTATTTATTTTATTTTGAAACCGATCAGAAAACGGTTGTCGTTGCAGACCTTTGATCTAACAGCGATTCTTTTTCGAAGGGCTGTTGACAGTCAAAAATGCGATTCGAAGTCAATCGGTGACACTTAATTTTGTGTAAAATTCCTCGTTGATTTTGCTGATTTTTCGGGTCTGATAGCAGAAGGCCGAGGCAACGACTGTGTCTCACGAACACTTCATCGTCGTACCTCGGCCTTGGTACGGGTATGCAGTTCTACCTGCAACCGCGCGGGGGAGTGGACCACGCCAATGGTCCACTCTCAAGCGGATTAAATACCTTTCGCGATTCACATGCAATGTTTGCCTTCGGCTTGAACCAAGTTCAGGCTGTCAAATTTCGCGGCCGGCGCGGCAACTCGACGAGAACAAGAGCGGTCCGCAAACCGCCGAGCCAGAGCGGTAGGATCTCCGGACCGGCGCCGCGACCGTACGGCCGGCCCCAGTTCTCGAGCTTGTTCGTGTAGCCCTCCTGCATTCCGGCTATAGCGTCTACCTCCATGACGCTCAGCTTCAACCGCTCACGCTGCTTGCGAAGCGCCTCGACGAGATCACGATAATCGCCGATCGGCCCGGAGACGACTTCATATCCCGCAGCGGACTGTGGCGTATTGGGATCTATACCTTGCTGCCGCAGCTCCCAATCCGCGATATCTTTCTCACGCCAATACAGGATCCGGTTGATCTCAATGGGTTTTGGGAAGCCCATCGCGTCATCTTTCATCCAGCGGTTTAGCGTTCGCTTCGAGATGCTATAGCGCTCGCAGACATCGCGAGCGCAAAGGTGGGGGCCAGATAACCGCTTCACGGTATCACGCAGCAGCTTGAGCCCGCAGCGCGGAGATGCGCTCCGAGATAAGCTTCACAGCATGCCTTGTGATGCCGGCAAGCGCCTGGCGCTCTTCCGCGGCAAAATCTACATCCCGATCATGTTCATCGGCCCATCGGAAAATCCCGTAACTGCCGCGGGCGATAATACGGGAAAATAGGAGGCCCATCTTTTGGGATAGGCGCGCCGAAATGTTGCCATTATCGAATTCGGGGAGAAGCCCCATGGCGTTAGAAGTCACGCCTGGAACCTCTGCAAAGACCTGTCGCAACCGATCGGCCTTGGCATGTGCTCCCTTGAGCTTTTCGACGAAGGCGAGCAAAAGATCTTCCGCCTGAGCTACGTCTTCAAAGTAGGATTCTTCGTCAGCGACGATCTCGTCGATTTTTCGCTGCAAGGAGTCGGCCTGCAGCGATGCTCGGGCGCGATTTTCTTCCTTGGTCGCCTGGCCATCGAGAGCTGTTATCGCAAGATCGAGCGCTTCGATTTCGTGATTGATGTCGCTGATTTGCTGTTGTTTGTCGAATGCCTTGCCGTTGATGAGTGCACTGGCGTGTTCGGCGATCAGGGCATCTCGCCGATCGGCGAGATCCTGCTGTTGCTGGACGAGGGCGGCATGACGTTCGCGGTGTGTGGCGGCCATTGAATTTTCCTTTTCGTTGGCGGGACAGGATGCGCCACAACGAAACACCACGCGTCAAATTCTCGCAAAGCACAGGTTATTCAATAAAAGTCTAATGTAAAAATGTGCCCTTATCCGTTCTCACTTTTCGGTTTGCGGTTCGTCATAAGATCGCGCCCCATTGCGCGTGCAATTTTTCGCCAATCATGGCCGCCCATGCCGGGGATGCGTAGGAGTTCGGCAGTGCTGATTGGGATCATATCTTCAGCCGTCTCGTAGCCAAGTTGATTAAGTTCGGCGAGTAAGCTGGGGCGGAGTTTTAAGTCTTTGAGATTTGTCGTCATAAACAGCAGAGTCGCAGACCACCGTCGATCTTCAATACGGTGAATCATGCAAGCTTAGCTGCGCTCACCATACATGTGCTTGCCCCCTACTGATGGCTGCTGCAGGAGATCGCGAATGCGTGCGGCGATTTCGACTTCAGAGGGCTGAGGCATTTCGCAGCTTAAAGCGAAAATGGATCGTTGCCACTACGTGGCTTTTGCATGGGGGTAGGCGACGGTTGTTGTTGAAAAGGATCTGTCGCGGGCGCCCCATTTTTGGCGCCGGAGACAGCGTTCACTTTTGTCTGGCAGTTCAGCAATTCAGACACAGCGGCAGCCGAACCAGTGAGGCGCACGCCTGTGACAAATTTGCCTTGGAAGGAAAGGCGCAATGCCAGTTTATGGCTAAACTCCTTGGCAAAATTGGTGTCGGCTGTTGTGATGTTCAGGAATTTTACCCCGCTCATATCCGTGACAAATGCCGTAGCCGTCCAGACAGGATTATCATCGAACTGAACTTGAATTGGATAATCCTTGCCCACTTCCAATGATTTCCAATCCATGTTTCCAATTGACAAATATAAAAGAGGTTCTTTGCCGAGAAAGTTAAACCCAAACCTTAAGCCGACGCCGTTGTCAAACGTCGTAGCCATGTAACAAGCATTCCCCATGCTGGGATCTACGAAAATACTCCAGCCATTTACATTTTTCCAAGGTAATGTGTCTTCGGCGAACACCGGCATTGCAAGAAGAAGTGTCGCCGCGAGAAATAATGCTATACATCTCTTCATTTGACGTCCCACCCTACGCCCAATGATTGAATCATCTACAAGAAAAGTCTAGCTGGAATCCCGGCGTCTTATTGATCACTCGACGGAGCAAAGCAAATGGTTCAATGCGACGAACATCCTCGTCGGCTTCTTGATCGCGCTGCACGCCCATCGCAGCGCTCTGTCCTCCGACCCGTGCCACATTTCACTGAAATCACGTAAAAGCCGATTCAGCCGCGCGAACGAGCCTCTCGCCCCATGAAAGGTTCGAACTCATCGTTGCCGTCCAGATATTCCAGTTCATGGTCGATATGGTCGATTGCCCAACCCAGCAGCTCGATCTGACTTTTCAGGTGCTCGGCCAAGTCCTCGGTGATGATGGCGATATCGGCGGCAGGCAGCGATGCCTTGTTGTTGATGATTTTGATCGCGTCAGCCTCTAGGCGCAGCAGATGGTAATTGGCCTGCTTGATCTGGGACAGCAGCTTGTCGCGGTGGTCGAGCAGGTATTCTATCGTTTCGTCGAGCATCGTGGCGTCCTCTATCGGCAAGAAAATCACTTGCGAAGATAGCTCTTTCGACTGTCGTCGGTAAGGCAATAACGGCCGCTGCGTGGCCCGACAATGGCAGGCGCCAGCAGGATTATCATCGCGAATATTAAGCCGGCAAGATCTCTCGAATAGATCATCTCATCTCCGGCATTCCGATGTGCATGAAGCCACACCGCCTTTTTTGCCGGAGCAGGGAGCATTTGGCGCTGTTGCCGTCGTCGAAGCTACTAGAGTTTCAGCTCCTATCAGCTTCAGACCAAGACACGGCACGAGGAGAGAAGCTTGGCTATTTACAGCCCTTGGCCTTCATCGTGTTTTGGATGGAGATGACCTTACCTTTTTCTACTGAAATGAGGCCTTCCTTATCACCACCGGTGAGGCTCGACATCGGAACCCCCACAAGGAACACACCAAAAGCATCACCATTGGCTGCGTTGTTTTGATCCTGGGAGAGAGCGGTCAGTTTGCCTTGCTCGGTCGTTAGCTCACGGCTGAGTGCCGGGCAATCGAGATTGGAGTAGGCGGCCATTGGAATATCCGTAGGGACGATGGCGTCAGGACGCTTGGCGCAGGCGGCAAGAGGTAGCAGTACGAGAACCGCGAAAAATCGTTTCGTCATGAAATCCCCCAGATGTAAACTCCACTGTGGTATCCTCGACTATGGCGATAGCGGAAGTGGCAAAAATGCAACCGTGCGGATTTATTGCTTTACCGCAGTCGGATGCGCGGCACTGTAGATTTGCAAGGTTCCTGGGGCGAATAGCGTTGGCACGACCCCGGCGTGCGTCGATGCCTGAATTGCCCGGAAGTTGGACATCGTCACTGCCCGCTCCGCGTGAAGGGTGTTGTTTGCCTGATCTGCCAGCATGATCAAAACTCCTCCGAGGTTTCGCGCATCGGCTGCGGTGGAAATTCGAGGACTTCATCAACCGGTAGTAGCACATCGTCCTTTCTGTGCTCGATGACCTTCGGCCGCTCCGGCTCGGTAAGGTCGATGACGTAGCCGGGAGTGGTCACGCTGACATCGACGCCGACGTTGACGTTAACGGCCTGGCCCGGCTGGTCGAACGCCAACCGTTCCGCCGCCTTGATCTGCGCCGTTGCCCCGGCGGCGTTACCCTTCAACCGTGGATCATCTCTGATCTCGGCCAACGTTCGTAGCGACTGCGCCCGCTCACCATTGCGATAGAGTGTGAGCTGCGTCCGATAGAAGGCATCGACGGCCGGCTTCAACATTGCCGTCCGAAGAGAGCTTACGCTCAGTCCCACATGTTCCGCCGCCTCTTTCAGTCGCGCGGCTGGCGCGAGTCTATCATCGAAGACAAGCGCCTCGATGGCCTTCCGAACCTTCGGTGTCAGACCGGACCCGCGACCGCTCGTCTTCTGTCGGCCGGGCTTAGCCGCCTCGCGCCGGCGGGCCGCAAGCAAGGCTTTCGGATCCGCATCGTGTCTGGTTGCCATCGAAATGTTTCCTCAAGTGAAAAATTTGCTGTTCGATGTTTTGGGAGGGCGAGGTGCGTTTGAGGGAGGAACGGAAATCTGGCGCCCGAATTTTCCCCCACCCCTTCTCTATGGTTACGAAGCAGAAAGAGGGGGTGGGGCCTAGCGCCCGCTATCAGGCGCCGGAGCCCTGGCCTTTGCGCTCATCTTGCTTCGCGTGAGCTGCGGCCATCTGCGCCGGGGAGAACGGCTCGAAACTCCATTCGGCGGGATGGTTCTGCACAGCTTCACGCGCATCGCAGAAGCTGACTTCGGCGGTATCGCCGTTGTTGCGGTAGATCGTCGTTCTATTCAGCATTGCTCGCGCTCCTGTGTCGCTTTTCCAAGCTTCCGGTTTGATCAACCCACGAAAAACGGAGCTGAAATCGTGTCTATGTTGACCAATTCGTTGACCGGAAAGCGATTTCGCCTCATCGAAAACTGGCGGTCGAGAGGCAATATGACATTATTCCAAGTAGGTAGCTAAGCACAGGTTTTGAGGTGGCATCCGGTTGTAAACCGCTTGGTCATGAAATCGATCCTGCGAGGCCAGAGCGCAGCGGCGGGGAGGCGGAAATGTTGGAGCGGTGCTGCGCGTGGCTACGACACCACTTTCTGCTCTCTTTCGCGCATCAATCGATATGCAGTGAGGGATACGACGTTAGTCGATGGCATCTGTGCCGGCTCGTGCTGTTGCGCTTCTCGTTCTCGCTGCAAGCGTACGTAGACGGCCCGGACAATATCCGGTGGGAAGCAATCCTCAAATCGTGTCACTTCCATTTCTCCATCGCTTTTGAAATCTTTCTGGCTGAGGCGCTGTGTCGATCAAGATCTACTAGCCTGTGCGGCAATGAGCGCTAGCCGCGCGGCAATGAGCGCATGATAGTAACGGGGATCAACAACTTGATCCCTCCTAGAACTCTCCTAGAGCCTTCCTTGAGCTATTCTTGATATCGGAAACGAGCGGCTTCTTGATATCGGAAGCCATCTCATCGAATGCGGCGGCGAAGTTCAGCCACTCATCTGAACGCTTAAGCCACGCTTTGGTCTGTTTGATGTGCGGCTTGTAGAGCAGCCGAGCAATGCCAATCAGTTGGACGTTTGGCTTTAGATCTTCGACGGGCACAATGATTGCGCCTTCTTCCACCTGCCATGACATCATGCGCCGGCCGGCCGCTAAGGCTGCGTCGGTAATCGTTCGCTCGCCGGGTTCGCACCGCCCACCTAGTGGCAATGGGTGATAGACTTCACCCGCAATTGTGTCGGCGTCGACAAGATGCTCGACGAAAGAGATGAGGCCCGCCCGGTCCAGCAGGTGGAACGCATCCCAGAAGTTCTGCACGACGAAGGGCGTAGTCGTGAACGCTTCGGCCTTGGGGTTGCCGTTGGGCGACAGTTCGCGGCGGAAGCGCCATAGGGTACAGCTACCATAGGATCCGACGCGCTCTCGAGAATATGGAATGCGCACTCCCTTTCCGGGCCGCCATTCACAGCCGCCGTTGCCGTCCATATCGTGGAAGAAATGCAGGTCGATGAAGAGTCTGAGAGCATCGATGTCTTGCGCCTGGCGCAACAATCGAAGTGGGGGCCGTTCCCCGGCCGCGCCTTCGACGATAGCCAGAGGGAGCCAGATGAACGCCGGCTCCTCGCTGATGTGTAACTCGTATCGGCGTAGCTTGCCGTTAGGCGTCACGGACATCAGGCCGCTCTCAACCAGTCGTCCAATCGCCTCCTTTGCCCGAATATGATGCATGCTGGTACGCCTTTCGATCGCTTCGGCAGACCAGTTCGATATGATGTGGCTCCTCCCGGCGCCGGCGGCTATGACGACATAGGAAATCGCCTCGTTCAGCCCCAGATCGCACACCTGATGCCACACATTGCGATCGATCGCGAAGAAGCGTTCGGAGACCGGTGTCTTTTCCAAAGTATCGGTTGTCATACCGGCCTCCCGCATCGTGTGCACAGCATCGGCTCAACTGGATCGACCGCCTGCCGGGCGCGAAACCGAAAGCGACAAGGCTTGCACTCGAAAATCCGGGTGATCTCGGTGACCGCCGCAAACATGTCTTTCGTCTGCTTGCGCAGATCCTCTTTTGATGGACGTTTCCGAGGCGGACCGCTCAGGATGGGGAGGCCGCCATCAATTTGCTCGGAGCCGCGGCGCGCCATGTTCTTGCGCTGCTGAAGCTTGCTGAAATTGCGCCGGCTCATCCGTGTGCCCTCCGGTAGATCCGGAACCTGTTCGCGGTGGCGATGGCTTCGCTTGCCTCGACGGCGGATAGGCCAAAACGCTGGCGCAGTTCGGAAACAGCGTGGGCAGGTGGTTCCCGTTGGTCGGCAAGCCACAGAGCGGCGATCCGGACGGACTCGTTATGTTCGTGATCGGCACCGGTCATGGGGCATCTCCATCACGAACGTTGATCCGCTTTTCCAGCCAAGTTTCGATATCTTCCTTCAGCCACGCCTTGCGGGAATTGCGCGATGAGCCGAGCTTGATGGGCTTGGGAAACGCGCCGGCTTTGATGAGACGGTTCAGGTGCTGGGGGCTATAGGGAATACCCATTTGCTTGAGAAATTCGAAACTGACCAGCATTATGCCGCGCTCCTATCACGCTCGGCGATGAGTTGCTGAATCCAGTCATCGATCTCGGATTCAACCCAGGCATTACGCCTGAGGCCGATCTTTACCGGCTTCGGAAATTTCCCGATCCTGACCAATTCGTGAAGGTGGGTGCGATCGAAGTCGATTCCTTTCGACTTCAAATCTTCCAGCGATAGTAGACGCATAGCTTTGCCTCATTTCTGCTTCGCTACGCCCAATCGAAGTTTCTTAAGACACAATTGCCCAAATCACGAAACGTATTCGTTAGATCTGAGACCATTGCGTCGGGCGGAAACCAACTTTTCTTTTTCGGGGACGTACGGCGATGCTTGGTGAACTGAAGAAAGCTTCTCTAGGCGTCTCCATTTGGTTGAAAATAAGCTACTGGATACTTCTATATCCGACGATAAGCCCTGAAATTCAACAATCGTCAAGCGCTTTTTCGATCCAGTGTGACAACGTTTGGGGAGGGCTCAGGGGCGATCATCTGACGAAGCGCGGCGGCCCATCGTTCAAGTGCTTCACGCATCTCTGGCTCATATTCGTGCTGGTCGTAGACACGACGAAGGCCGGTCTTACCATGACCGATCACCATTTCCGCGATCTCGGAATTGATGCGTAAACCGGAAAGCCGAGTGCGGACCGTGCGCCGGATATCGTGGAAAACCCAATCGGGCAGGGTGGCGTCTGGGTTCGTCTCTTGAAGCTTTTTCAACATTGCCTCGTCTAGCGCGCTCTTAGCGCGGCTGAAGCCATTGATTGCCTTCTTTCCATTCGTGGTGCTGAAAAGGCACTCTCCCGAATTTTCGCCCTCAAATTTTGGAAGGTCTCTGATTAGTGACATGGCGTCGTTGGACAGTGGAACGATGTGCTCTTGCCCAGACTTGAAGCGTTCAGAGGGCACGGTCCAAAGCTGGCGATTGTCGGAAATCTCCGATCGGCGGGCGCCAGCAACTTCATTCTTTCGCTGGCCGGTCAAAAGCAGCAACTTATAGAACTGGCCAAGCGGGTAGGGGGTATCCTCGGCCGCGGCCCAATACGCACGGATCTCATCATCGGTCAGCGTACGAGTGCTCGCGGTCTTACTGAGTTTGAAGTGCTTCGGCTGCAGATGTGCGACGGGATTGACCGTCAGCCCGTAACCTTGCCGGCGTTCGGGCCACATCGCCCAAGAGAAGAGCGCCTTGATATGGCCCCACGTGTTGTAAGCCTGCCCTGGCGCAGCTCTCTCTCGGTGCTTGCCGTCGCGTATGGCTACGATAAGTTCCGCCACGTCGGCGTCGGTCACCTCGGCAATGGGCTTTGATGCCCATGGATTTTTCCAGACCTTTCCATCCTTGTCTTTGCGCTCAAGCAGTTCACGGCGGATCTCCCGTTTATCCTGCTCGGCGTGCCGATTGCGTTTCCGGGTCGGGATATCTTCCAGATAGTCTTCGACGACTGCAGCGAAGGTGTTTTGGCGCCGGCGATCTCGTTCAGCTGCTATCTCTCCCTCGTGCTTCGCAGGATCGATCCCCATTGCTATCAGTGTCGACCACTCCCCAGCGATAGCCCGCGCCCTGGCTAACGACATAGCAGCGGGGGGTCGCGGCAGATCCTTTCCTTTTGATTGCAAGTCAAGCTCTAGCGCGGCGGCCTTTTCGTCAAAGATGCCGATTGTTCGCCGATCAACGCCTTTTCCGCCTGGGAAGCGACCAACGTAAATGAAGCTCACTTGCCCCTTATCGTTGACTCGTGCGGCAAGTCCCTTGGTGGCTGCATCGCGAAACTCTTGGCGCTTTCCCTTGGCGACCTTCGGCGGGTTTGAGAGAAACGCCGCCTTCAAGACGGTCGGCGGTTTGCGGGCGCTTGTCATTTTGGTCAACTTCCTGGTCAACAAATCTGGCCGTTATTAAACCACGGCAGGCAACGTTAACCTACATTAAAATGTATGCTGACGCTGAAATTAAAAGATAAAATCCGCATCTGCCGTCATTGCCCATCGTTAGCCATCACTATATGATGCGGCTCATAACCGCTTGGTTGGGGGTTCGAGTCCCTCCGGGCCCACCATTTATTTATGGCTTCAGATGATTGCAGCGTGGTTAGCCATGCGGTTTGCAAGATTAGCCGTGCGCATGGTCCGATGTGATATGGTGTTCACAACACGGCCATGCTTGGGTCACCTGCGTTCCGCGCATGGCATGTTGGCTAAGCTCTCAGCGAGTGAAATCAATGCTCTATGGAAGCCGTACCGACGGAGCAGGTGTGAAGTGCAGGTCATCCAATTTGCCGGCTTCATCAGCCATCCGGCGTTGTCGGCGTGCCCTGATGAAATATCATCTGCCATCGACCATCGATGCGCTGCCAAATCGAACTTCGCAGGACATGCCGGGCAGGCCTGTCTCCTTCTGCAGATCGAACGCTTCGATATGTGACGAGGACGGCGTCAGGGGAAATCGACCGAAAGGTATAATCGCGCGCCATGACGGGCTCTGAAGGCGGTTCTGTCTTTTCCACCGCCAGGTGCATGACGAGCTCGTCTCTATCATCGTAGATCGTTCCGGAACTGCCGAATTCGACAAAACCTTTCGCGAGGAGGCTTGCCACTTTATCCGCGGATTGCCGGATTTCAGGACGATGCAACTCTTCCTCAAGCCTGCGGATTTCCTCGAACTCGCTTTGTGAAACTTCCATCTACGACCCCCGCGCGGTCCAATTGCGATCGTCATACGCTTCCGGTTACATCAATGGTTCGAGAATTCGCTCTTGCTCAAGCTTGCGGGGCTCATCATGATCGATTTGCCGGCATTGCTCCAGTTCATTGGCAAAGAGTTCTGCGGCGTGGCGGCCGATATGTGTCCTGTCATCTTCGATGACCGCAGCTATCCGTCGAAATAGCTCCATTTCGAAGCTGCTGGCAGTGTTCGAACGGTTCGGTCTCGCCAATCTCGCGCCGCCATCGAGACGGATAGCCGAGACGTAAAATTCGTCTTCATAATCATCACCGGCAGAGGTCAATTCAGCGCGGCCATAGAGCAACAGCCCGGTTTCCCAGCGATCGCAGAGGCGAATGCTGAGCTCGTCGAATGAATATTCGCAGGAGAAGGCGGGGCTGGCCTGCATGATCAAGCCTCCATTTGTGCGATCGATACAGAGAAGGCGGTTGCTTCCTGAAAACCGGCCGCTTTCGAAGTCCCGGCTGACCCGGGTGGGATATTAAGCGGTGCTTCGAACATTACGGCAATCTCCTTTCGATATTTCTTCCGATCGAATATCAATGTCATGGCCTGTCCGGTTTCGCTGACTTCACGCAAGCCTTACGTCTTGCATGGGCTCATTCCTTTCAGGGCCAACGGCACTCGATAGGGATACTGCCTATAAACATAATACGTGTCAACATTATTTATGTTTACCCAATCGGGATCGACATCAAAAGTGTTTGTAAGTCCGTGCGAATTATCTATTTGCGGGCAATGTGTCCGCAAATGCGGCCGATGACTGTCAGTCGCTCGAGTTCGACGGTGAACGTCTCAAGGGCAGGATTGTCCGAAATAATCTTCACTTGGCTGGGGTGTGTGAAGGGCACACGCTGAAGGCGCTTGATCTGCGGCTCGGAATAGCCGTCACTGATGGCGTAAACGGTATCAGTCGTCATCTGGTTCTGGGAGAGGTCGACGATGACGCGATCACCCGGCATGTAGGTCGGCTGCATGGAATCGCCGACGACTTCCATGATGATGGTATGGTTCGGCGAGGCCTTTGCCTCATTCCTCAAATAGCCTGTGGGAATAAGCCATTCCGCGACGATTTTATGCCCTGCGACGTTACCGGAGCCGACGGGAAGATTGATAACTTCGCCGACAATGCCACTTCCGGCTCCCAATTTGACATCAACCTCCGGCATCGCGCCTGCGATCTGCGGCGTCCAATGCTCGCGGCTATAGCTATGCTCTTCGCCATCTTCGGCAAATCCGTCTTGATCCTGTACGTCGGGATCGAAGGAGGTGACGATGGTCGGCGCCACACGCGCCACCGTGCGCGGCCCTTCTCCCGTCAGGAGATAGCCGGCAGAGGTCCCGAATTTCTTGGCGTAGCGATTGGCGATCTCTGCGCTGAACTCGTTCTGCCCGTTCTCGTGTGCGCGATAGGTGGACAGGCTCACGCCGAGCGCTTCCGCTGCCTTCGTGGCTGATGGATAATTTGCGGCCTCGCGGGCCGCCTTCAGTCGTTCGCCCATGGATTTTTGCATTTTTCGACCCTTGCAAAATTTACAACATAAATCATGTTGACATCATCATTATTGTCAACATAATTGGTGTCTATCAAGGGGCATGCGGCGTAAACTGCCGCATGCGGGTACGCGGACTGATCTGCGGATTTTAGGCCGGATGTATTGAAAGGTGACGGTATGACCACGGGCAGAAGAAGTAGGAGAACATCGTCTCGCGCGGGATATTTCGACTGCTTCTGGGGCTGCCCACGCTGCCGGCGCATCCTGTCGATTGCAGAAGTTATCGAACTGCATTGCGAAAACTGCGACCTCGCGATCGTGCCATCGGAAATGGCCATGGGCGAGCCAGTCAATGAAGCTCCGGATCTGGGGAGATTGTGATGAGCGAGTTGCTTCAGGGCTTCCTGGCTTGCGTGGGCGCGGCATTTTTCTTCGGCACCATGCTGACAGCGGTAAAATCGAGCATCTGCAGATCGTCACGCTCATATGATGACGATGAAGATTGTGGTGCGCCGGAAGGGGATCAGATCCACTTTCGCATCGCTGAAGACGAAAATACTCGTGCCGAGAAGTTGGCACGTCTCGTCGAAATGGGCTGACGATCACCCGCGCTTCCCATTCGAATCCCACCAGAACACTCAACAGACAGATCCGGCTCATTGGCCGGAGGAGGTTGCCATGAATGAATTTCAAATCGGAACTGAAGCTGTTGCCGGCGGTCATCACGGCTGGATCCGCAAGGTGCATCGAGCGACAAACGAGATAGTCCGCGATAGTCGCGGCGAGCCGATCGTTTTCGCGACGCAGGATGCAGCGAAGGCCGCTGCGGGCGAGGCGATGGTCGCCTATCTCAATACGCCGATGCTGCGTGACGGGGCGAGGGTCGAAGCAATTTCCAAGGCGGAAGCCCTTTTCAAGCCGAAGCCTGCTACTGCCGCCGGCATTGCCTGATCCGTTCGCCGGAATGCGGAAAGCATCAAATTCACTGAGGAAAGGAGTTGAGCTGCATGACCAAAGGCAGGCTGGATCTTCTTCTCGATGGGCTCGGCATCAAGCTGGTTCCGGTCCATCGGCGACGCGCCCCGGCGGAAAGTCACGCGCGTGGGACGATGCAGGAAATTCGAGGTCGCTATGGCGACGGCCATCTGGTCTTCGTCTTGCGGTGCATCCGGCAGACCGGGAGCAACCGGGACGAACTCTGGTCGGACACGATCGGTGCGGTGTCCGATGTCCTTGCGCAGCGCCAGGATTGGGCACTGCTGCGTCCAGGTGATCTCTTGGGCGCCTTCGACGATATCGCGCTCGCTTCCTTACGCACGGACGCGGTGGCACGGCGGCCTTGGCCCGTTCGCGCGACATTACGCACGCTGATTTATCGGGAATTGGAGAAACGACTTGATGCACCGATCCGCCTTGCAGTTTGACGACCTGTCCAGTCACGCGGCAGAGATCGCCGATTTGAGCCTGATCGTGCGCGCCCGCTTCGTCGAGGCTGCCGACACGATGGTCCATCTCGACGTGCGCGGCGTTCGGCCTGACCGAATGCGGACGCTTTGGCCGGAGGTTTTGCCAGAGCCGACGGACCATGCAGATATCCGCATCCGCTATCGTCCGAGTGCCGCGGCGATCAGTCGGGCGGAGGAAGTTTTGCAGGAATGGCTGCGCACGCAGGTACAGGACGAGGAGCGGCGCATTCTGCTTTCGCGCTGGTCCATTTGCCTAGCTGCGCCGTATATTGCCGGATCCTTCCGGGATTTCTGCGCGCGGACGGGGCGCGTACGCCGCACGGCCGAACGGCGCATTCAAGGTGAATTCCAGAATCTTGCCAGCAGGCTTCTCGCCGGCTTACCGATATTGCAGCAGCCAGATTGGTCGCGCATATCTCCGATGATGCCAAATGCGCCTGGTCGGCTCGATCGGATAAGACCGCAAGCGCCCAAGCATGAAAACCACTGGCTGCCGGATGATGCGCGGCCTGTCTTCGATGCGGCAAGCCCGGAGCTTGCCGAGCTGGCCAAACGACTGGAGCGCGGAAACCGAAGGCGCGCCAAGATGAACGCCTGAATCGTAGCGACGATTGCGGTCCGACCCCGCATAATCGTTGTACCGTACCAACGGTCTCCGCTCGGTGATTTGGTTCAGGCGAATGCAAAGACGCCAGCCGGGCGCGTCCTTGTGGTATCCTCGCCGAAATCCGGAACCGCATATTCCGCCAGAAGCCGAAGCCTCGACTTGGGCAGATGCGCGCGCCAGGGATCGCCGATCAAGATTGCAATCCCCTGCGCCAGACAGCGATCCAGAAATGCTGTGACTTTCTCGGCAAGCGTCGCTTCATAGAAAAGATCTCCGACGCATATGGCATCGACTTCGGGCGGTTCGCCTTGCGTCAAGTCTGCGACAGTCGCGTTGACTGTTACTCCATTCAATGCCGTATTGAGCTCGATGGCCGCAATCGCATAGGGATCGATGTCGGCGGCATAGACTTCCGCTGCACCCACTTTTGCGGCCGCAATCCCGACAATTCCAGAGCCGGCCCCGAGATCCAGCACGCGACGGCCGGCCACGCTTTCCGGCCTGTCGAAAAGATAGCGAGCCAGGACCAGACCTCCTCCCCAATAATGTGCCCAATAGGGTGAGCCGAATTGCGGATCCCGCTCGGCTAGGCGCCGCAGCCCACTTTGCGGGCCTGCTCTATGCAGCCGAATGCCCGCGATGCCGGGAACGGGCAGGACCGGAAGGTTGGCGGCGATAAATTGCCGAATCCTATCATCGCTCTTGGCGTCAGCCGAACTGAAGCCTGATGTTTCTCTGTATCCGTGTTTTAGAGAGGTTCTCATCATATGCTCCGCCGCATGCGTGCAAAGAGTTCTCAGCGCCGGTGTGCGTTGAAGCGCCATGTGATCCGCAGCCATTTGCAGCAGGTGAGCAGCAATCTCTTCGGTGGTCATTTCTCTTGTCGACAACATGGCGAGGATTTCCTCGGCGTAGCCGTCATATTCGTTAGGCGGTCCCTGCGCATCTTGAACGCCGATCGGATCCCACTCCTGCAGGAGTATGGTGCGAACCTGCTCAAAAGCTTCACCGGACTGAATTTGATCGTGCATCTTCGTTATTTTCCAGAGCTAACCGATATGAATTTAAGGTCAGACCCTTCAATTCGTCGGACTGCAGGCTGCGATATTCACAAGTAATTTCAGACCGTTATTTGGCACCTTCGTCAAAGTCTCCATTCCTTGCGCGCTGGTCGGCCTTCAAGGGTGTCGCCAATTGCGCCGGAATAGGGTATCTATTTTGGCATGATGAGAACAGTTGCAGCGACGCACTGTCGACCGCAAGCGTTGTTTTGAACCGTTTGTTTTCTTTCAAAATCCCATCGGAAATCTGAAGCATGACCAATGCCGACAAGCCGGTCGCGCCGCGCAAACCGCGTGCGCGCCGTCGCAAGGCCGTTTCTGTTGACGACACGCCGCTTGATTACATGTTGAAAGTAATGCGCGACGACGAGGCGGATCAGAAGCGGCGCGACGAAATGGCGAAGATCGCAGCCTCCTATGTTCACCAGAAGCCGAGCGAACGCTCCGGCGCCGGGGCCAAGGGAGGCAGGGGTGTCACCATCGACTTAACCAATGCCACGGATGAGCAGCTTGCAATACTCGAATCCCTCTTCGGCCCGCTTGCCGGATCCGGCGACGATGATGGCGGCGATACGGGAGGAGAAGGCAAGGCGGATAGCTGAGCGCGAGCAAGGGGAGGTCGCCGCCCGGATTGCAGCGGATGCGGAGAGAATTCGTACCAATTGCCAATCGCTAACCGGCTTCGTGCGAGAGGCCTGGCATGTCGTCGAGCCCTCGGTCGATTATGTCCATGGCTGGCATATTGACGCCATCTGTCAGCATCTCGAAGCGGTGACCGCCGGTGATATTACCCGGCTGCTGATCAACGTGCCGCCGGGGACGATGAAATCACTTCTCTGCGGCGTCTTCTGGCCGGCATGGGAATGGGGGTCGAAGGGCAAGCCGCAATTGCGTTATCTCGGCGCCTCCTATTCGGAACATTATGCCAAGCGCGACAACAGGCGCATGCGCGACCTTGTTGCCTCAGAGTGGTATCAGGCGCTGTGGGGCGATCAGGTCAAGCTGACGAGAACCGGCGAGATGGCTTTCGCCAATACCCGCACGGGCTCGCGTCAGGGCGTGCCATTCTCGAGGCTGACCGGTGGACGCGGCGATCGTGTCATCATCGACGATCCGCATTCGGTCGATGGGGCCGAATCGGAAGCCGAGCGGCTGACGACGGTTCGCACATTTCGCGAATCCGTGCCAACGCGTCTCAACGATCTTCAGCGCTCGGCGATCGTCGTCGTGATGCAGCGGCTACACGAGGCGGATGTCTCCGGCACGATCCTGTCGTTGCGGCTCGGCTACGAGCACCTGATGCTGCCGATGGAATTCGAGCCGGAGCGCCGTTGCCGGACTTCGATCGGATTTGTCGATCCGAGGACAGAGGAAGGCGAGCTGCTCTTTCCGCAGCGTTTCCCTCTGGCGGTGGTCGAGCGTGACAAGATCCCACTCGGTTCCTATGCGGTGGCCGGTCAGTTCCAGCAACGGCCCGCGCCACGTTCTGGTGGTCTGTTTCAGCGCGGCGACTTCGAAATCGTCGAAGTTGTGCCGGCAGGTGCAAAGCGTTGCCGCGCCTGGGATTTCGCCGCTTCGAAAGCACGCCCCGGCCGCCAGCCGGATTGGACCGTTGGCCTGCGCATGGCTTGGGTCGATGGTATCTTCTACGTCGAAACCATAGCGCGGGGACGCTGGTCTCCGGCCGAAGTGGAGCGCAATCTCAAGAATACGGCATCGCAGGACGGGCCGACGGTGACGATCCGTATGCCGCAGGACCCGGGAGCGGCCGGCAAGGCCGATGCGGAAACGAAGATCAAGCTGCTCGCTGGCTTTCCTGTAAAAGCGATATCACCAACCGGAGACAAGGCTACGCGCGCCAAACCTGCCTCGGCGCAGGCTGAAGCGGGAAACGTCAAGCTTTTGCGTGGGGACTGGAATGAGGCATTTCTCGACGAGATCTGTGCCTTTCCGAATGGGCAGTTCGACGATCAGGTCGATGCTTTCGCCGATGCTTTGAATGAGCTCGCGCTGAGTTCGTCCTTCAGCTTCAGCAACTTCTAGGCTCGCCTCGTGTGAGCCTCTTCATCACCCGACATCAAAGGACAATCCATGGGGCAGGTATTCTCGATGGTTCGCGACGGATTGGTGAGCTTGGCATCCCGCCTGGGCACCGAACGCGACAAGGCGGCATCTGTTTTCTACACGCAGCCGATCCTGACGGACGAGCAGATCATTGCCGCCTATCGCGGTTCCTGGCTGCCGCGCAAGATCGTCGACATTCCGGCGCTGGATAGCTGCCGGAAATGGCGAAACTGGCAGGCGGCGAACGATCAGATCGAATTGATCGATGCCGAGGAACGCCGTCTCAATCTTCGCGGCAGGCTGCTGGAGGCGTCGACGAAGGCGCGGCTTTTCGGTGGCGCTGCCTTGTTCATCGGGTCGGAGGACGCCGATCCGGCCTTGCCATTGGAGATGGAGCGTATCGGAAAGGGCGGCCTCAAACACTTGACGGTGCTGACGCGTCGACAGCTGGCTGCCGGGGACATTGAGAGCGATCCGACCTCGGAATGGTATGGCACGCCAAAATTCTACACGCTGACCGGCGCCAACGGCATCCAGGTGACCATCCATCCGTCCCGGCTCGTCATCTTCAAGGGGGCGATGGCGCCTAATGAAGAGTTTGGCGGCATCGGCAATCAAGCCTGGGGCGAAAGCGTGCTGGCCGCGACCTTCGACGCGATCAAGAACGCAGACAGTACGGCGGCCAATATCGCCAGCCTCGTCTTCGAGGCGAAGATCGACATCATCAAGGTTCCGCAGTTCTCGGCGAATATCGGCAATCAGGCCTATGAAGATGCCGTACTGCGCCGTTACTCGCTTGCCAACACCATCAAGGGGGTCAACGGCACCCTGATCCTCGATGCCGAAGAGGACTATGACAGCAAGAGCGCATCGCTCTCCGGTCTTACGGATATTCTGATGGCCTTCCTGCAGATCGTCGCCGGCGCGGCCGACATTCCGGTCACCCGATTGCTCGGCCAATCACCCGCCGGCATGAACGCGACGGGCACGGCCGATATGAAGAAAACTGGTTTGATCTTTTACCAAGCCCTGCAGAGGTCAATCGACTTCTTGACGCATTGGGCGGCAAGGTCGGTCTCAACGGGGACTTCGGCAACTGGGAGCGCGCCGGAAAATACGATGATCTTGCGAGGATCATGGGCCGCGCCGAGCTTTGCCACGCAAAGGGGCATTATTCCCCAACTGGCCTTGGTACCGAGGATTATATTCGTTGTGTCGAGGTTTCCGCCGCCGCCGGCTATCAAGGGCCTTTCACGCTAATCTATGATTCGACATACCATTGGGACGAATGGTCCGGCATCCTTGAGGAGCGGACTGCATCGCCAATGCTCTGAAAGATCAGGCGGTAGATCAGAGCTTGCTGTAACTGAAGCGATACCACAGCACATATTCAGGAGATTGCTCTACACCGCAACTTTGAGGATGGGCGGGCTCTGGACCTAATCGTCAATGAAACTCGTAGTCGTACAGAGCGCCCAGAAGCTGGTCCTGGGTTTGATAACCGGCATCGTAGAGATCGATAGCCACGTTGGCCGCGGACAGACCCTCCTGGCTTTGCAGTCTTATACTACGCTCCGCGCACCAGGCGAAGAGTGCGCCGGCGAGGACATCAATGTCATCAGGGTAAAGCGGCGCGTTGATCGTCATAAACATTCGCTACACCATTCATTGTTGGAGCTGGTACCAGACGGGCTGAAGCGAACACTGCTTTGGTTTTGGAAATTTGCAACCGCCTTCATTGCTCGACGTTAACGTCAGCCTGATATGGAACAGGTACCGTGTCTCTTAATGCGACAAGGTTCTTTGCGGCACATCATTGAGGAATTTGGTGCTCGCCAGGCCGGGCTGTTGGATGTGCAGGCCCGCCCTTTATGTCGTGTGGCGCAACAAACGAGAGGACGCCGAGCGTAATTGCCAGCGCCACCAAAAGGGATAATGCGAGCTTCGGTCTGGAAGGCATCATTGGTGAGTTGGATGGGACGCCCTTACTGCAGCCTCGATCAACTCCTCGGCATATGAAAGTGCCGATGCCGTGTCATCTCCGTCGAGTTTCAGTTCTTTGCACTTACGATGCATTGCCCTGCGAATTTGTGCGAGCAATGCAGCGTCAATATCGACTTCTCCGTCGTCAAAGACGTGCGCCAACGCAGATTGAGCAACAATTTCCAGAACTGCGACCCTACCTTCGATTTCGCCGAGAGATGGTATTGCATTCCTCTTCACGTGCTGTTTGCAGTCGCGATGGGTAGTAAGCATTTAGGTCACCTCCTTCACGAAAGAAGATAACTAACGAAAAGAGAAAAAGTTCGGCGGAATTGCTAAAAAAGCGGTTTTCGCAGCATTTCTCAGCGATGTTTATTCAACGATGGAAGTGCCTTCGTCTATCATCTCACTTCATCGGGCACAGACTGGGGTCCGACAATACATCGGCGCAATGCGGTGAACGGCGAAAATCATCGTAATAAAGAGTCCAAACCGTAGTATCGGCAGCGCGATATGGGCCGAATTTAAAGTATTGATTCTTTCCAAGTCCGTGGTCTGCATGTCCTATGTGGCCGGTAACTGATACAATCCATTTATTGTTAGCGAATATTTCGATATGACCCGAGCCATCCGGGCCCGGTTTGCTGTAGATGGCGAAGTCGATCCAGCCAGAAGAAGGCGTTGGTAGCTTGTTGCCACGATTTATTACCTTGATTGCGTTGGTGCAACTTATGAACTCTCCACCATCGCCGTCATTCCAATTATCGTCCGTCGCCACCAAGGCCCGCATCTGATTGCTATCCGGCCGGAACCAAACAGGCGTTTCGCCGTCGCCGCAAATTTCACCATCGCCCCTGGATTTGCCCTTCTTGGCCGGTGCGACGTAGTTGGTCTCTACGGTAGCGAAAAGCTTGCCGTTATTGAGCCGCAAAGCCAGGAATGGGCTGAAGTCTCCCTCTGCCTTCGGCCCGATTTCCCGTTTCCATTGCGCAATGAGATAACGATGATCGCCAGACGGGATGGGATCGGCGAACTTAACGGCAAAGCCGTACCAAACTCCCTGATCGTAGGGTACGCGATATTTGGTACGCTCCCAGATCTCCGCTCTTTCGCTGCAATTCGCTTTACCGGGCGGGCAGAATGGCTTGACACTTAACTTCAATGCACCGGCGCCGGTCCGCTTGACCTCTGATTGAAATTCAATCGTGCCCGCTTTTTGTTCGAAGTTATCGCGATAATAAAGATGGCCGGACGGCGCGAAATCCGTGCCGTCGAAGCCGTCGTGTAGAACCATCTGCGCTGGATTGTCAGCCAGAGTTGGCGTCGCAGCACAGGTGCAGGCCAGGATGGCGGGCAATGCGTATTTTGCATTCATGCAGGAGTATTCCTCTGGCGGGACATTCATACAGCGTTATCAATGACCTGTTCGCTTCTTGCAGGCAAGCGAGAGCTGTGCGGCTTCAGGGCCAGAGTGATGGTTCGCCAAGTCACTTCCAATCAAATCCACGAGAACTACAACCTATTAATGTGATGATTGACGGCGCTACTTTAACCACCTGTTAGACGCTTTGCGGTTCATATCCCTCCAGACTGGGCTTGGTTGTGGTTATCAGCGCCCCGGACATGATCGTTCGCCGCCGCAACTTCAACGACGTTTTGATGCCGGTTATGAGACAGGCCGGCGAAAGGTCGCGGTTAGGGACCTGCCTTTGGCACACGAGGATGCAAAGCTGGCCATAAGCGAGGCCAAGCAGCGACGGAAGATAGTGATTCTAACATCGCATGCGTTTCTGCGCGGCTACAGGAAGGCGTCGATCCACTTTATCGCGTCCTGCTGGGCCGCGCAGGGAAATAAGGTCGATTTTGTTACCATAGGACACAGCTGGCTGACGCTGTTGAAGGACCGTCCACGCTTTCGCGCACTGTCTCAAGACCAGGCGAACCGATTTCAGGTTATCGCCGCTAACCTGAGAGCAGGCGCTTATCTTCCTCCATTCCATGCCTTCAGCTCCAGCAATCGCTTTCTGAATGTAACAAGTGCGGCATTGTTTCGGCTTTATGGCAGCTATCTCCCTGCTTTTGCGCGCGGCGTAATAGCCGATGCCGATTTGGTGGTGATCGAAAGCGGTTCGGCACTCGCATTCTTTAATAAGGTCAAAAGGCTGAATTCGAGGGCACGCACCTTGTATTTTTGCCGCGACCTGCTGCGCAGCATAGGCGCAGCACCAGTGCTGCAAGAGTTTCAAGCCGCTCAGATTGGACGCTTCGATACGGTTTGTGTTCCTTCAGAAAGGCTGGGGGCGATGCTTCCATCGGGGGGGCGTGTACGTGTCGTTCCTCAGGGTGTCGACACCGCACTCTTTGATCGGGAGCAGCCGTCGCCATATCAACCCGGCAGCTACAACGCAATTTCCATCGGCAATATGCTCTTTGACCAGGCTTCCGTCGCTGCCATGGCAGCGGCTGCTCCCGATGTAAATTTTCACGTCTTTGGCGCAGCTTGGAGCGGCTGGGCTCAACCAAATATCACGATCTACGGTGAGCGGGACTTCGAAGGCATCGTTCCTTATCTGCAGCATGCGGATTTCGGAATTGCGCCTTATCGGCTCACAGCCGATGAAGTTTATCTCGCTGAATCAAGCCTGAAGCTCGCGCAGTACAGCTATTGCGGTTTGCCGATCCTGTTGCCTGATCTTGTTCCCTTTAAACGTGCCAACGGAATTCCATATCGTCTTGAAGGCGAGGTTGCCTGGCGAGAGAAGATCGACGCTGCACTGGCGATGCGACGTTCGACGGCTTTCCGCGATGGAATAATGACCTGGGACGAAGTTGCACGGCAGACTTTGGCCGCCGCCTTTGAAGCCCAGTGATCTATTAGCTCGGTGCGAGAAAATTGAACAGCTTGTTGGCGAATGGACGTGATACTTTTGGTAGCTTCGCTGCCGCCGTATCCATCAAAATCTGCACATCTTCGGGTGTAACCAGGCGCAAAAAACGGATTGCCAGCATGTAGGCAATTATTCCAGCGGGAATGGCGGCTATAAGCGCCGCAAGCCCATCGAGGCTGTAAACGCCGAGACCTGCGGCGCTCGCGCAAAGAAGAGCTGCGAGCATCGTTTTTGCCAAGGCCGCGACCGGTACAGCAACGCGGACATATTTCCAAGCCATCCAGCCGAGCAGCGTAAACGTAAATATCACGATCATGACCCGAGCAAGAGCGGCACCCTCGAGCCCAAGCAGAGGCACAAGAACGGTCAGCAATACTATCGTCGATATACCGCTTGCAATCTGTATGCGCAGCAAAACAGCGCTGCGACCGGAAGCGCCGATTATGCCCCACGGAATTACGGACATGCCGGCAAGCCAGACAAAGGCCAGCAGGGTGGCCGCTGCGGGAGTGGCAGGCTCAAAGGCATCGCCGAAGATCAGCGGCAAAAGTTCGGGCATGATGGTTGCTCCGCCAAGACTGATCGGCAGCATGACCAGGGCGACGATACGGATAACACGTTGATATGCCGCATCAAGCGCCTGCTGGTCATTTCGCGCATGTGCCTCGGTGAAATTGACAATCAACGCCGGCGATATCTGGAGCATGATCTGTTCAATGAGCCCGGCCAGGCCGAGGCCCGCAGCGAAATAGCCGATGCTTGTCGGAGAGAGAAAGATACCCAGAAAGAGGAACTCTATGCGCGAGAGGACGAGGATCTCGATGAGATCGCTGAGCCATATATACCGGCCGTAGCGCAACATTTCCGGTGTCATCGCGTTCCGCGAATATTTTGAAGCGGGATCGATATAGCTTCGCAATTTCAACGCCTGTGGCAGATAGCGGGCGACATAGCCGATCAAGGCTCCAGCCGGGCCCAGCAGCCAGGCTCCGGCAAAGACGAGCGGAACTTGCATCGTTCCGCCCAGTAAAGTCGTGCGAGCCGTCTGACCGAAGCGGTTTCTTCCACGTGCCACGGCGGTCGAGAATACATGGAACGCATAGCTCAGGAACAAGGCACCGGTAATCAGCCAAAACCAGGCATGCCGTACATCGCGGTGGACGTAAGTAATTGCGGCAAAGAGAAGAATAGCTGCGGTAATCATGCCGACGGATATGAGAAAGCTGCGCAGCGCCGTGCGGACCAATGTTTTCCATGCGTCGCCATCGCCCGAAAGGCTGCCTGCATTGCGCAGCAAGGTTTGAGGCAGGCCCATGTCTGCCAGCGCTGCGGCCGCCGTCGCAACCCATAATGCGTAGGCGACCTTGCCCGATCCGGCAGGACCGAGCATGCGGGCGGCGATGATGCTGCTCGCGAAGCCTGCTGCCAACGAAATGAATGTTGCTGCCAGGCTGATCAGTGAGCTTCTAAGAAGATTGGATGCAGATTTACTCATGGTCATCTATCTTGAAGACCGACGCATAACCTTGTGTTAAAGGCGGGCTGATAGTTTTCACTTGCGTTCTAGTTGAAATTCAAGATGGCTGCTATGACAGATCGAGCCGCAGGGCGAGATGGATTTCTCATTCCGGGATATCTGCAGAAGGGATTGCGCGAGCGGATGCACAATCTCCTCTGGCGGCTTATGTCGCCTTTGCCGGACAGGGCTTATTGCGCTCTGAAATATCGTGCCATCCGCGGCAAATTTCCCAATTTGACATCACCTCAAACCTTTACCGATAAGGTGCAGGCGCGCAAACTTTACGATCGCAATCCCGTCTTTCCACGTTTCGTTGACAAGGCCGACGCCAAGCTGCTGATCGCGGAACGGGTTGGCAGCCAATATATTATTCCCACGCTTTGGGTCGGAACCGACCTGGCCTCCGTGGATTGGTCGGAAATCTCCTTACCTGCCGTTGTCAAGCCGACCCATGCGAGCGGTGTGGGACGATTTCTTTATGGAGAGGCTGACGTGGACCGGCTTCTCAAGAATGATCCCTCAGCTGAGTGGCTATCGATCGATCATGCTTCCTACAATAGGGAGTGGGCTTACAGCCAATTGGAGCGCCGCATTCTTATAGAAAGCATGCTGCTCGTCGATGGCAGAGTTCCTTGGGATTATCGGCTCTTTACGTTCAACGGCAAAGTTTCTCATATCGAGATCGACATACGTGAGAATGGCCGAGGCTATTCCTGCAATTATACGCCCGACTGGCAGAAACTACCGTTTTACGATCGGCATTATCTCCGTCTTTATCCAGGCGAAGTTGCGCGTCCGCCGCGGCTGGATGAAATGATCCATGTCGCTGAAACCGTGGCGCGTGATATCGATTTCGTTCGTGTCGATCTCTATGCGTCGGCGGAGTGGGTCCGCGTCGGCGAATTGACCTTCTATCCAGGCGGAGGCTTTGAGGCGTTCGAGCCGGAAGAGTATGACCTTATTATCGGTCAAAAATGGCGACTTGGTTTCGAAGTCCCAAAGAGATAGTGGACAAATCACTTTCTCCGCGTTTGATAGGCCGATCCATTTTTAGGAAGGGCTTTCCATGACGATCGACCAGGACCTTGCTCGTATCGAACTGCAAGAGGAAACGCTGCGCTTCGACGCTTTCGATCTTTCGACGGCCTGGGTACTGGGGAAGCTATTGCGCGACCTGGCCAGCGAGCGCAATCTGGGCGTCGCCATCGATATTACGCTGCATTCGATGCCGGTTTTCTACGTCGCGTTACCCGGCTCCACCCCCGACAATTCCAACTGGATTCGCCGGAAGCGCAACATGGTCTTGCGGTATTTTCGCAGCAGCTACGCCAGCACCTTGCGACTGCAGCGGCAGGGGAAAACGATCGAGGACAATGGCCTTTCGAGCGCTGAATATGCCGCATCCGGCGGCAGCTTCCCCATTTTCGTCAATGGCACCGGCTGCATCGGTGCAGTTACCGTTTCTGGCCTGCCGCAGCGTGAAGATCATAATCTCGTCGTCGAGGCGTTGGCTCTGACGCTTGGTCACGAGCTTCACAATCTCAATCTCGCATAGAAGGCGAAGGCGGCACCGGACCTGGACCATGCGCCGCCGCCAGCCTTAGATTTTGCCGCCAGCCTCGGCGATGACCTTGGTGAGGCTACCTGTTGCCGGGAAGAGAGGGATCAGGCAGGCCTGCAAGGCATGGTAGATATCACCCTTGCCTGGAAACAGCGTGTGGGCCGGAACCAGATTGTCTGTCAGCTCTTCATGCCAGCCGCCATTGGCGTGATCTATGAATGCCCGGCCGATCACGCTCCAAATCTTGCGATAGCTTTCTTCATGGAAATCGCTCGGAGCGTGTTCATTCAGGTAGTGTGCAGCGCCTGCGCCCTCGCAGGCAGGCCACCAGAGCTTGTTGCGTTTGGCCGGTATATCTTCCCAATCAAGCGTATAGAAAAAGCCGCCTTTATCATTGTCCCAACCCAGAGACATGGATTGCGAGAAGAGGCCTTTGGCCGCGTCCGGCATCCAGTCGTGACGCCTTTTTCCCAGCGACCAAAGCTGCAGGATGAGACGCGCCCATTCCAGCCAATGCCCCGGCGTCGTGCCCGACGGACGAAACATCTCATTGCCGCGATAATTCTTGTCGAGCACCCAATCCGCGTTGAAGTGCTCGGCAACTCGCCAACCAACAGATCCGGCCGAACGCCGGATAACGAGATCCGCGATACTTTCGGCCTTGTCCAGATATGCTCTTTCGCCTGTAACCTCGAAGGCGGCCATCAGCGCTTCCGTCAAATGCATGTTGGAATTCTGGCCACGATAGCTGCCGCCGTCGATCAGCGACCAATCCTGGTTGAATTCCTCGGCAATCGCGCCGTGCTTTGCTTCCCAGAACTTCATATCCAGAATTTCCGTGACATCCGCGAGCATGCCGTCGGCCAGCGGGTGTCCGATCGTCTTGGCGGAGGAAGCCGCAAGCAGTACGAAAGCGTGACCATATCCCTGCTTGCTGGAATCGACCGGGCCATCATTGTTTAGCGACCAGACATAGCCGCCATGCTTCGTGTCACGATGATGGTTCCATAGATAATTCATTCCATGGTCGACAATCTCGCTCGCGCCGGGACGACCCAGCAGCGATCCGATCGAGAAGCAATGCACCATGCGCGCCGTCGAGTGGATGCCCCGCACGGGATTGGTCTTATCCAGCGGTTTACCGTAATCGTCCATGTCATAGAAGCCGCCCTTGGGATTGACGGCGCGATACTGGAAGAAATTGAAAAGCGCATCGGCCTGATCGAGCAACCAGCGCCTGTGGTAGGTGCGGGTGCTCCAGTTTCCGAGCGCTGCGGGTTCAACCTGTATGTTCATGCCGTCCTCCTTGGATTCTCTTCCAGAAGCCGTATAGCGCCGCTCGAAAGCGCTGTCATGGCGTTATGGGATGAAACTGTGTCGCTACATCCGCGTTGTCCATGGTCGGGTAGCAATGGTCGGGCAGCAATTCGCCTAGTCTGTCTTTTCCTGAAAGAACACAACTATAGAAGAGGCGTGCTTGCGCTCCACCGAACATGAGCGTAGATATGTTGACATAAAGATATCTTTATGTGATCTGGTTGCGAAGTCGCAATCAGGCCAGAGGAATCGCTTATGTTTGACACTCTTTTTGGTTCGGAAACGGCGAAGCGCGACGGCGGCGAAGTATTCGAGGCCTTGAGAAAGGCTACAAACGAACGAATCCTTGTGCTTGACGGCGCCATGGGCACGCAGATCCAGGGGCTCGGGTTCGACGAGGATCAATTTCGCGGCCATCGATTCATCGGCTGCGCGTGCCACCAGAAGGGCAATAATGACCTCCTCATTCTGACTCAGCCCGATGCGATTGAAGAGATTCATTATCGCTATGCCAAGGCGGGTGCGGATATCCTCGAGACCAACACCTTCTCTTCCACCCGCATTGCGCAGGCGGACTACCAGATGGAAGGTGCGGTCTACGATCTCAACAAGGAGGGCGCCGAGATCGTCCGCCGCGCGGCGATCCGCGCCGAGCGCGAGGATGGCAAGCGCCGTTTCGTTGCCGGTGCCATCGGTCCGACGAATCGTACGGCTTCGATCTCGCCCGACGTCAACAATCCCGGCTATCGTGCCGTCAGCTTCGATGATCTGCGCCTAGCCTACGGCGAGCAGATCGACGGTTTGATCGACGGCGGCGCCGATATCATTCTGATCGAGACGATTTTCGATACGCTGAACGCCAAGGCCGCGATCTTTGCTTGCGAGGAGCGCTTCGAAGCCAAGGGCGTTCGTCTGCCCATCATGATATCGGGCACGATTACCGATCTTTCCGGCCGCACGCTGTCAGGTCAGACGCCTTCGGCGTTCTGGAATTCCGTGCGCCACGCCAGTCCCTTTACTATCGGCCTCAATTGTGCGCTCGGCGCCAATGCCATGCGGCCGCATCTGCAGGAGCTTTCGGCCGCTGCGGATACCTTCATCTGCGCCTATCCGAATGCCGGTTTGCCGAATGAATTCGGTCAGTATGATGAAACGCCCGAGATGATGGCGGCTCAGGTCGAGGAGTTTGCGCGCGAAGGACTCGTCAATATCGTTGGCGGCTGCTGCGGATCGACCCCGGAGCATATTGCTGCGATCGCTCAGGCGGTTTCGAAATATCCGCCAAGGCAGCCTGCCGAGCATCGTCCCTTCATGTCGCTCTCGGGATTGGAACCGTTCGAGCTCACCAAAGACATCCCGTTCGTCAATGTCGGCGAGCGCACGAACGTCACCGGCTCGGCGAAATTCCGCAAGCTCATCACCAATGCCGATTACACGGCTGCGCTTGCCGTCGCGCGCGATCAAGTCGAGAACGGTGCGCAGGTGATTGACATCAATATGGATGAGGGCCTGATCGATTCCGAAAAGGCGATGGTAGAGTTTCTCACCCTCATCGCCGCCGAACCGGATATTGCCCGTGTTCCTGTCATGATCGACAGTTCGAAGTTCTCGATCATCGAGGCCGGCCTGAAATGCGTTCAAGGCAAACCGATCGTCAATTCCATCTCCCTGAAGGAAGGCGAGGAGAACTTCCTCAAGCAGGCTCGTTTGATGCGGATGTACGGTGCGGCCGTCGTCGTCATGGCGTTTGACGAACAGGGGCAGGCAGACAGCTATGAGCGCAAGGTCGAGATCTGCTCGCGTGCCTACAAACTGCTGACGGAAGTGGCTGGCCTGCCGCCGGAAGATATCATCTTCGATCCGAACATCTTTGCCGTGGCGACCGGTATTGAAGAACACAATAATTACGGCGTCGACTTCATCGAAGCGACGAGGACGATCCGGAAGACCATGCCGCTGGTTCATATTTCCGGCGGCGTGTCGAACCTGTCGTTCTCGTTTCGCGGCAATGAACCTGTCCGCGAGGCCATGCATGCCGTGTTCCTCTACCATGCCATTCAGGCGGGTATGGACATGGGCATCGTCAATGCCGGTCAGCTTGCGGTTTACGATAATATCGACCCTGAACTGCGGGAAGCCTGCGAAGACGTCGTGCTCAACCGCCGGCCTGACAGCACTGAGCGCCTGCTTGAAATTGCCGAGCGTTTCCGCGGAGCTGGCGGCAAGGAGGCCAAGGCGCAGGATCTTTCCTGGCGAGAATGGCCGGTCGAGAAGCGGCTCGAGCATGCGCTGGTCAATGGCATTACCGACTATATCGAGGCCGATACCGAGGAAGCGCGTCAGGCCGCAGAGCGGCCGCTGCATGTCATCGAAGGTCCCTTGATGGCGGGCATGAATGTCGTTGGCGACCTTTTCGGTTCGGGCAAGATGTTCCTGCCGCAGGTGGTGAAATCCGCCCGCGTCATGAAGCAGGCCGTTGCCGTGCTGCTGCCTTATATGGAGGCCGAAAAGCTCGCCAATGGCGGCGGCGGTGAACGGCAGTCGGCCGGCAAGGTGCTGATGGCGACCGTCAAGGGCGATGTGCACGACATCGGCAAGAATATCGTTGGCGTCGTTCTTGCTTGCAACAATTACGAAATCATCGATCTCGGCGTCATGGTGCCGGCGACGAGGATCCTTGAGACGGCGATCGCCGAGAAGGTCGATATTGTCGGTCTGTCGGGGCTGATCACGCCGTCTCTGGACGAAATGGTGCATGTCGCTTCCGAGATGGAGCGGCAGGGCTTCGATATACCATTGCTGATCGGTGGCGCCACTACGAGCCGCGTCCATACCGCGGTGAAGATCCATCCCGGCTATCACCGGGGGCAAACTGTCTACGTTACGGATGCGAGCCGCGCCGTTGGCGTCGTATCCGCGCTGCTATCGCCGGATGCGCGGCAGGGCTATATCGATACCGTTCGGGCTGAATATTCCAAGGTCGCGGCTGCCCATGCGCGCAGCGAGGCGGAGAAGGTGCGCCTGCCGATCGCAAGGGCGCGCGAGAATGCCGAGAAAGTGGATTGGTCGAGCTACAAGCCGGTCAAGCCGCAGTTCTTCGGAACCAAAGTATTCGACAGCTACGATCTTGCCGAGCTGGCGAAATATATCGACTGGACGCCGTTTTTCCAGACCTGGGAACTCAAGGGGCGTTTCCCAGCCATTCTCGAGGATGAGAAGCAGGGAGAGGCGGCACGGCAGCTCTATGGCGACGCACAGGCGATGCTGGAGAAGATCATCGCGGAGAACTGGTTCCGTCCGCGCGCGGTCATCGGCTTCTGGCCGGCGGGTGCGGTCGGTGACGATATCAGGCTGTTTACGGATGAAAGCCGCAGCGAGGAACTTGCGACTTTCTACACGCTGCGTCAGCAACTGTCGAAGCGGGACGGTCGGCCGAATGTGGCTCTATCGGATTTCGTGGCACCGGTTTCAACCGGTGTGAGCGATTATGTTGGCGGCTTCGTCGTTACTGCCGGCATCGAGGAAGTGGCCATCGCCGAGCGTTTCGAACGGGCGAATGACGATTATTCGTCGATCCTCGTGAAGGCACTAGCCGATCGCTTTGCCGAGGCCTTCGCTGAGCGGATGCACGAGCGCGTGCGGCGGGAGTTCTGGGGTTATGCTGCTGACGAAAACTTGTCGAGCGAGGAACTCATTCTTGAAGCCTATGCCGGCATTCGCCCGGCGCCTGGCTATCCGGCGCAGCCTGATCATACCGAGAAGGATACGCTTTTCCGCTTGCTTGATGCCGAAGCGGCAACGGGCGTGAGCCTCACGGAAAACTATGCAATGTGGCCGGGCTCATCCGTCTCTGGTATCTACATTGGTCATCCGTCATCCTATTATTTCGGTGTGGCCAAGGTCGAACGCGATCAGGTGGAAGATTATGCCGCCCGCAAGGGCATGCTTGTCGCCGAGGTTGAACGCTGGCTAGGCCCGGTTCTCAACTATGTGCCCGAAAGGCGTGACGCAGACGTGGACGACGCGGCCTGAAATTTGGTCATTTCAATGGCTTGAACTGTTTTGCTTGGAATTTGATTCCGCATGAAAACGCCGCCCCGGCTACTCAAGCCGGGGCGGCGTTTTTTTGATTCCAGACGTTTTTCTGCTCGCAGCTTTTCGCTAGCTCGCGCCTATCGTCAACTCGGCGACGAAATCATAGGCATCACCACGATAGAGTGATCGCGTGAACTCCACAGCTCGGCCGGAACCCAGATAGGAGATACGCTCGATCGAGAGGCCTGCCGCTCCCACGGGGACGCCGAGCAGCCCGGCATCGGCCTCTTTCATGTTGGTTGCGGATATGCGCTGAACGGCGCGAACCGGGCGCACCTGCCGCTTTTCCAGTTCTGCATAGAGCGATGTCGTCACGACAGACGGATCCGGCAGGAACTCACCGGAGACGCTGGCGTGCTCGATCGCGAGCGGCTGATCGTCGGCAATGCGCAGGCGGCTCAACCGCGATACTTTGGTGTCGGCCGCAAGGCCGAGGATCATCATTTCGTCCGGGGAGGGCGTATGCACGCCCTTGTGCAGCCATTCGGAACGAGCGGTCATCCCCCGTCGGGCCATGTCCTCCGTGAATGACGTCAGCTGGGACAGCCGTTGCTCCACCTTGGAAACGGGTTTAGCGACGAAGGTGCCGGAACCATGGCGGCGAACAAGGATGCCTTCGGCGACGAGATCGTCGATTGCCTTGCGTACGGTGACGCGGCTGACCGCGGCGAATTCGGCTATATCACGTTCCGGCGGAAGCGCGTCGCCATGTTTCAGTCTTCCGATCTTCACGGCTTCTTCAAGCGTGCGCCGCAGCTTGACATACAGCGGACCCGTGCCGCCTCCCGAAAGGCGCTCCGGCGAGAAGATTGCGCTCAAATCCTCGGTCATGCCCTGGTTCCCTCTCCACCCTGCAGCAATTTTGCTGCCAGTTCCACGGCGCCGCGCAAGACATCTCCCTTGGGTTCGGCGAGAATCGCCTTGTGCCGTTCATCAAGCCAGGGACGATAGGCTTGGGCAAGGCCGCCGAGAAGGCAGATCGAAGGGCATCCCGGCCAAAGCAATGCATCAAGGCTCTCGGTTATGGATCTCGCCGCCGTTCTAACGATGTCGACGGCAACGACATCCTCCAGGCCGACATATTCGAACACGATCGGAGCGTAGCGGGCGAAATCCTTGGGCTTCGATACGTGGGCAAATTCGACGACCCGTTCCGGGTCGTTGCCATATTCGGCCATGATCGAAGCCGTCAGCGCCGAGCCCTTCAATACTCCATCATGCGCGAGAAGAACTCGTTCGAGCAGGTCGCGGCCAAGGCGCGCGCCGCTGGCCTGATCGCCGACGACAAAGCCCCAGCCGCCGATGCCCCAACTCTTGCCATCACGGCGGGCATTGTAGACGGAGCCGGTGCCGAAGGCGCCGATAATCCCGTCGGCGTCGCCGAGCGCACCTTGGAGCGCAATTGTCGCATCGGTGACCACGCGTGTGCTTGCGAAGGGCAGGGCACCTTCGACCCGTTTGCCATAATTTCCGACATTGGCTCCGGCGGTTCCGATGACCGCAGGTAGTTTCCGTAGCAGTTCCGGGTCCAGCTTTGCATCGATCAGCGCCTGTTTTGCCGAGGCGACGATATGGATCAACGAGTTTTCCAGGTCGGAGAGGATATTGGCGGCACCGGCCTTACCGGTGCCGAGCACTTGCCCGGTGCCGTTTATGATCGCCGCCCGGCAACTTGTTCCGCCACCGTCAATACCAATTGCAAACTGCCCCATCATGCCTCCGGATGCCGCATGTTCCCCGCTTTTCAATACAATACCAAAAAAATACCATTTACCAATAGGCGGCGCGCTCATTTTTGTTTGCTGACATCCATTTGAAATACATATGGAAATTTATTTTCTCCGATATTTTTATATCTGAAAGTTAAAATCGGCTGGACAATTGGTATTTTTTTGGCCTTAATTCGCTACAAGGGAACAATACGAATGGACATCGATACAGCCGGCAAAAAAACAACAGCCGGTAGGTGAGTGTCAAAGACGCGCATCTCGTCGTTGTCCCCACCGTTCGGATCAGGAGGATCTCGCTTCGGCATTGGTCGTGAATTCCCGCATGGTTCTTGCAGCGCCTCCGTCCAGGTTGCGGCAGGCGGCAATTGATCCGGCTGATCGGGCAGAGTGCCTCTGAAGCCTTTTGCATGGGGGGTCGGCAATATTGGCGGTCCCTGCGGAGCGCTGACCGTTTCCTCGGACAGGCCAGCGGATTTCAGATCGAAAACAGCGCCTTGCCATGGCGCGGAAAACAGGAGAGGGAAATGAAAACCAATGTTCTGAAAGGCTTGCTTCTTGCATCCAGTCTGCTGACCTCGGTCAGTCTGGCGCATGCGGCCGATGTGACGCTGACGGTTGAAAGCTGGCGTAACGACGACCTGCAGATCTGGCAGGAAAAGATCATCCCGGCTTTCGAAGCGAAGAATCCGGGTATCAAGATCGTCTTCTCGCCGACGGCTCCGACCGAATACAATGCATCGCTGAACGCCAAGCTCGACGCCGGCTCCGCAGGCGACATCATCACCTGCCGTCCGTTCGATGCCTCGCTCGACCTTTTCAACAAGAAGCACCTTGTTGATCTGACCAAGCTGAAGGGCTTGGAAAACTTCTCGGCTGTTGCCAAGGCCGCATGGTCGACCGATGATGGCAAGTCGACCTTCTGCGTGCCGATGGCGTCCGTTATCCACGGCTTCATCTACAACAAGGATGCGTTCGACAAGCTCGGCCTGAAGGTCCCGGCGACACGCGATGAGTTTTTTGCTGCTCTCGATAAGATCAAGGCCGATGGCACCTACATTCCGATGGCCATGGGCACGAAGGATCTCTGGGAAGCCGCAACCATGGGCTACCAGAATATCGGCCCGAACTACTGGAAGGGTGAGGAAGGCCGCAAGGCTCTCATCGCTGGCAAGGAAAAGCTGACGGACGCTCCGTGGGTCGACCCTTACAAGGAGCTGGCCAAGTGGAAGCCCTATCTCGGCGACGGCTTCGAAGCACAAAGCTATTCCGATAGCCAGAACCTCTTCACACTTGGCAAGGCCGCGATCTATCCGGCTGGTTCCTGGGAAATTGCTCTCTTCAACACCCAGGCTCAGTTCAAGATGGGTGCATTCCCGCCGCCGGTCGCCAAGGCCGGTGACACTGCCTACATCTCCGATCATCCGGATATCGGCGTCGGCCTGAACGCTAAGAGCAAGCATCAGGAAGAAGCCAAGAAGTTCCTGAGCTGGGTCGCTTCCGACGAGTTCGCCAACATCTATGCCAACTCGCTGCCGGGCTTCTTCAGCCTGAACTCGCACCCGGTAAAGATGAGCGATGCGCTTGCGCAGGAATTCGTCTCCTGGCGTGATAATCACAAGTCGACCGTTCGCTCGACCTATCAGATCCTGTCGCGCGGTACGCCGAATCTGGAAAATGAAACCTGGACCGAATCCGCAAACGTGATCAACGGCACGGATACGCCGGACGATGCTGCCAAGAAGCTCCAGAAGGGCCTCGACAGCTGGTACAAGCCCGGTAAGTAACGGCCGAGTTCTACGGGCGAGGGGTCTTTCAGGCTCCTCGCCCTTTTCATTATTTACATAAATTGGATTGGCGATCGTTCGCCCTTGCATTCGACACGCCTGATGTTGTTTCCATTCGGTTGCAGGGCCGGGGCAGCGGGCGGATTTGAACCATTGAGCTGCCGCCTCACCAAGCAGCCAAGAAAAACAGGCAGAAAGCCATGAGCGACGCTGCGACATCAGATGCCCTTGAGGTCACGCCGATCAGGCGCTCCAAGCGCTGGCACATCCTCGTTTTCCTTTTCCCGGCCTTTGTCGTCTATACGGCGGTCATGATCCTGCCGCTGATCGAGACCTTGCGGCTGTCGCTTTACAATGTCGTCGACAATCAGTCCGTCTTCGTCGGTTTGAACAATTTCAAGGTCCTGTTTGGCGACGAACGCTGGGCGCATGACTTCTGGAACGCGCTGCGCAACAACCTGATCTTCTTCGCCATCCATATGTGCGTGCAGAATCCGATCGGTGTCGCGCTGGCTGCACTCCTATCCCTGCCGAAGCTGCGCTTCGTCGCCTTCTACCGCACGGCCATCTTCCTGCCGACCCTGCTTTCCTTCGTTGTTGTCGGCTTCATCTGGAAGCTGATCCTCTCGCCGCTTTGGGGTGTCGCGCCCGAACTGCTGAGCGTGATCGGGCTCAAATCATTCTTTGCTCCATGGCTCGGTAAGCCAAGTACGGCACTGATCGCTGTCGCGCTGATCTCGGTCTGGCAGTATGTCGGCATCCCGATGATGCTGATCTATGCTGCCCTGCTCAACATTCCGGAAGAGGTGATCGAAGCTGCGGAATGCGACGGCATTACCGGCTGGAGCCAGTTCTGGAAGATCAAGCTGCCGCTGGTTCTGCCGGCAATCGGCATCATCTCGATCCTGACCTTCGTCGGCAATTTCAATGCGTTCGACCTTGTTTATACCGTGCAGGGCGCTTTGGCGGGGCCGGATGGCTCGACGGATATTCTTGGCACGCTGCTTTACCGCGTCTTCTTCGGCTTTCAGCTGCAGCTGGGTGACCGCTCGATGGGGGCGACAATTGCGACGGTGATGTTCCTCATCATCCTGGCGGGTGTGTCCTTCTATCTTTTCATCGTCCAGCGGCGCATCCGCCGCTACCAGTTCTGAGGAGCGCGCTCCATGTCCAAGGCACGCACTTCGCTTGTCCGCGCCGGCTTCGTCCATCTGGCGCTTATCGCCTATACGCTGGTCGCCATCTTTCCGGTGTTCCTGACCGTCATCAACTCCTTCAAGGATCGCGCGTCGATCTTCCGTGCCCCCTTGAGCATCCCGACGCCGTCCTCCTTCAGCATGATCGGGTATGACACCGTCCTGAAGCAGGGGGACTTTTTCACCTACTTCCAGAACAGTTTCATCGTGACGATCGTCTCGATCATCCTGACATTGCTCTTTGGGGCAATGGCCGCCTTTGCGCTGTCGGAATATCGTTTCCGCGGCAATACGGTCATGGGTCTTTATATGGCGATCGGCATCATGATCCCGATCCGGCTGGGAACAGTCGCAATCCTGCAGGGCATGGTCGCCGCCGGTCTCGTCAACACGCTGACGGCACTCATCCTCGTCTATACGGCGCAGGGTCTGCCGCTCGCGATCTTCATTTTGTCCGAGTTCATGCGGACGGTTTCCGACGACCTGAAGAATGCCGGCCGTATCGATGGCCTTAGCGAATATGCGATCTTCTTCCGTCTCGTTCTGCCGTTGGTGCGTCCGGCCATGGCGACAGTTGCCGTCTTTACCATGATCCCGATCTGGAACGATCTTTGGTTCCCGTTGATCCTGGCGCCGAGCGAAGCGACCAAAACCGTGACCCTCGGATCGCAGATTTTCATCGGCCAGTTCGTGACCAACTGGAATGCGGTGCTGGCAGCGCTGACGCTCGCCATCCTGCCAATCCTCATCCTCTACGTCATCTTTTCGCGTCAACTCATTCGCGGCATTACCTCCGGAGCAGTCAAGTGAGCCCATCCGAAAAGCCGATCCGCGTTCTCGTTGCCGGCCTTGGCAATATGGGTCGCAGCCATGCGCTGGCCTATCATAATAATCCCGGCTTCGAGATTGTCGGTCTCGTCAACCGCTCAAAGCCGGAACTGCCCGAGGCGTTGCGGGGATATACGATCCATCCGGATTTCGAGGCGGCATTGAAGGAGTTGAAGCCGGATCTTTGCTCCATCAATACCTATTCCGACAGTCACGCCGATTTTGCCGTCATGGCCTTCGAAGCGGGCTGCCATGTCTTCGTCGAGAAACCGTTGGCAACGACAGTCGAAGATGCCGAGCGCGTCGTTGCGGCTGCGAAGAAGGCCGGGAAGAAGCTGGCGATCGGCTATATCCTGCGTCACCATCCCTCGTGGATGCGGCTGATCGCCGAAGCGCGCAAGCTCGGCGGTCCCTATGTCTTCCGCATGAACCTTAATCAGCAATCGAGCGGCCCGACCTGGGAGACGCACAAAGCGCTGATGCGCACGACCTCACCGGTCGTCGATTGCGGCGTGCATTATGTTGACGTCATGTGCCAGATCACCGATGCCAAGCCCGTCGAGGTACGAGGCATGGGCCTGCGGCTGACGCAGGAGATCAAGCCGGACATGTATAATTACGGCCATCTGCAGGTGATCTTCGAAGACGGTTCCGTCGGCTGGTACGAGGCTGCCTGGGGGCCGATGATTTCGGAGACGGCTTTCTTCGTAAAGGACGTGATGTCGCCGAACGGCTCGGTCTCGATCGTCATGGATCAGAATGCCAAGTCCGATGATATCGACATGCATACGAAGACATCCGTCATCCGGCTGCATAGCGCCGAGACAGGCCCGAACGGCCAGTTCATCCGGCCGGATCAGGATCTTCATATGGATGGCGAACCAGGGCATCAGGAGCTTTGCGACTTCGAACAGGCCTTCATGCTGAAGGCCATCCGCGAGGATCTCGACCTCAATCGCCATATGGCAGATGCCGTTCAATCGCTGCGCATATGCCTTGCCGCCGATGAGAGCGTGCGTACCGGCAAGCCCGTTTATCTATAAGGACAAGAGACTGTGGGATCGCTTCAACTGAAATCCATTCGCAAGGCCTACGGTACGCATGATGTGCTGAAGGGCATCGACCTCGAGGTGAGAGATGGTGAGTTCGTCATCTTCGTCGGTCCCTCAGGCTGTGGCAAGTCGACCCTGCTGCGCAGCATCGCAGGTCTCGAAGACGTGACCTCCGGTGCCGTGCTGATCAACGGCCAGGATGTGACCGTAACGCCGCCTGCCAAGCGTGGCATCTCGATGGTCTTCCAGTCCTATGCGCTCTATCCGCATCTGACCGTCAAGGACAATATGGGCTTGGGTCTCAAGCAGGCCGGCACTGCGAAGGCGGAAATCGACAGCCGTGTCGAGAAGGCGTCCAGCATGCTGTCGCTCGCGCCTTATCTCGCCCGCCGGCCGGCCGAGCTTTCCGGTGGCCAGCGCCAGCGCGTGGCCATCGGCCGCGCGATCGTGCGCGAGCCGGAACTCTTCCTGTTTGACGAGCCGCTGTCGAACCTCGATGCGGCGCTGCGCGTCCAGACGCGTCTGGAAATTGCCCGGCTGCATCGCAGCCTGAAGGCAACCATGATCTACGTTACCCACGATCAGGTCGAGGCAATGACACTTGCCGACAAGATCGTCGTGCTCAATGCCGGTGCTATCGAGCAGATCGGCTCGCCGATGGAGCTCTACAATCGCCCGGCCAATACCTTTGTGGCCGGCTTCATCGGCTCGCCGCAGATGAATTTCATCGCGGCTGAGCGTCTGGGCGAAAGCGGCGCCAAGACCGTCGGCATTCGCCCTGAACATATCACGCTGTCGCGTGATCAGGGTTCGTGGGCTGCCAAGGTCATCCACGTCGAGCATCTCGGTGCCGACACGATCATCTATCTCGAATCGGAGACCACCGGTCTTCTGACCGCGCGTCTCTTCGGTGAACACAAATACGAGCCGGACGAGATGGTTTATGCCACCCCCGATGCGAACCAGATGCATCGCTTCGATGCGAATGACAAGGCGATCCGGGGGTAAACGGTCCCGCCGAGGCGAGGCGGCAAGCTTTGTCTCAGTTGCCTCCTGCCGCATGCATGTTGCGATCGGTTATCCGCCGTGCGGCTTTGAGGGATTGCCTATTACCAATGCAGCCCGTTCTATGACTTGGCCAATATGGCTGGAAAGGGCGGGATCGGAGACTGCGCGGGCAATGGTGACGCCGCCGCTGAGCGTTGCGAGGAGAAGGATCGCACGATCCTCCGTCGTTAATTCGGCAGAGCTCGTGCTTTCCGGCAAACCGGCGGCGACATCCGCGATCAGTTTTCTCAATTCCGCCGTATAGGCGTCGCGCGTTTCCTCGTCGGCGCGCATGACGTCGGGCGAAAGGCTTGGCAGCGTGCAACTGTCACTGAGATCGCAGGTCCGCTTGTAGCCGAGGTAGAAGCTGGCGAGCGCCTTGAGCCAGTCTTTCGGCTGGCTTTCCCTGAGCGTCAGGATTCCCTGGCGCAATTCTTCCAAGCCCTCGACGACGGCTGTGCGAAACGCTTCGCTCTTGGACTTGAAGTGTCCGTAGAAGGCGCCGTTGGTAACGCCGGCCGCCTTGGTCAGAGCATCGATGCCCGCGCCGCCGTAACCTTCCCTTCGAAACACCTGTCCCGCAGCAGTGACGACCCGTGTCCGGGTTTCCTGTTTATGTTCGGCGCTATAGCGCATTGCGGCCTCCATTGAGAGCGATCTCTCTTTATTGCTTGCATAGAGAGTGATCTATATGTATCGTTAAAGAGTGATCGGTATATATCAATTGCCGCGACAGGTCCAACAAGGAGATGTTTCATGCCCATTACGCTCACCGTCCCCGAAGGGCTGCTTTCGTCTGAGGCGCAGGCGCAAGCTTTTGCCGGATTGACGGATGCAGTCCTCGATGTTGCCGGCTTGACCGAGAATGCGTTCATGACGGCAAATGTCATCGGCACGATCAATGTGCTTCCCGTCGAACGCGTACTGGCAGCAGGAAGGCCGGTTCCTGCTGCCTTCATTGAGCTCAAACTACCCGAGATCGCTCTCGCGACGGCTGAAGCCAAGCGCGCTTTCATCGAAAAGGCTACCGATGTCGTCGAACAAGCAGCCGAAGGGCGGATCAAGCGTGAGCACATCTGGTCGAACATAGTTTATGCGCCGGAGGGAGCCTGGGGCATTGCCGGGCAGAGCTATAGCAATGCGGAACTGCTCGGCGCTATTCAAGGTGCTGCAGTCGCCTAAGCGATCTGGATGTTTACTGCCGTCTTTCACGGCAGCTTTGCATCGATGACGGACCGGTACGGGAATCGTCTTTGATCTGAACCAAAGGAAGGCAAGACATGCAACTCGCCAATTATCTGTTTTTCACGACGCATTGCGAGGAAGCGCTTGCCTTCTACTCTGCCTGCGGACTTGGCCAAGTCACGCTGCTGGTGCGGCACGGTGCGAATGGAGTTCCGCTTGCTGACGATGCAATGCGGGGCAGGGTGATGCATGCGAGCTTCGAGGGACCGGGCCTGCTGTTCTTCGCCTCCGACAATCACGACGCCGAGCCGATGCGCGGGTCTGCCCACATCCTTCTCATGGATGATCGCGGCAGCACCGACAGGATTTTTGCCCGATTGGCTGAAGGCGGCAACGTGACGACACGGCTCGCCGTCCAGCCATGGGGTAGCTATTACGGCAAGCTGACGGATCGGTTCGGCGTGCAATGGATGGTGGATTGCTCGCATTAGGAGGATATCGATTGGCATGAAGCGCTGAATAAATACTTCCAGTCGTCCGGACGAATTCATGTGGCTGTCATGAGGCTGCGCTATCTCAAGCTCAGTCCACTCCAACAGCGAGCACATCATGGCAAACGCAGCAACGACTTACGCCACCTGGCACAAGGATCCGCAGGGCGATATGAAAATGGCGGAATCGCATAGCCCCTATTGGCGGCATTTCATCGAGACGGTGCCGGAGCGGGATTTCTCCTCCAAGACCGTCCTGGATTTCGGCTGCAACCGCGGCGGCTTTCTGCGGTTGCTTCATGCGATGCGGCCGTTCCGGCGCGGTGTCGGCATCGATATCGCTTCGGAGTCGGTGGCTGCGGCCGTTGCCGCTGTCGGCAATATGCCGCTGCAGTTTCATGTGACGACCGACCTGTCGCCCTTTGTCGATAGCTTCGATATCGCTTTCAGCTATGAGGTGATCTATCTGCTGCCGGAGCTGAGACAGCATGCCGAACAGATGTTCCAGGTCATGCGGAATGGCGGCGTCTACTACGCTGTGACCGGCTGCCATAATGAAATGCCGCTCTGGCCGAAATGGCTCGAACTGATCGGCAACAACAGCAATGCGCCGATGCAGGATCGGTCCCCGCAGGACTATATCGATACCTTCGTTGCAGCTGGCTTCGACGTATCCGTCAAGCGTTTCGGTTATGACGGCTTCGTGCATGCATCGAAAGACCGGAAATATTATCCGAGCATTCTCGACGCGTTGAGCTATCCGGCTGAATACAAGCTTTTATTCCGGCTCGAGAAGCGCGTCTGACATGGAGACGATCGATCGGAAGGGCGGCAGCGCGCTCTGGCATCAGATCGGCGAGATCCTGGCGGCCGATATCGCCGCCGGGACTTTCGCTCCTGGAGAGAAATTGCCGACCGAGCCGAAGCTGATGCAGCGTTTCGGCGTCAGCCGCTTTACCGTGCGCCAGGCGCTAGGGCATCTGGAACAGCGTGGGTTGGTGCGCGCCGAGCAGGGGCGGGGGACATTCGTTCATAAGGGCGTGCTCGATTATTCCCTGTCCAAGCGAACGCGGTTTTCCAGGAACCTGATCGAACAAGGTTTCGAGCCGGGTGGAGAATTGCTCGTTCATGAGATCGTGCCGGCAGCAGAACGCGTCGCTGCCTATTTGAAACTGGCGGTGAATACGTCGGTCATCCATCGTCGCGGCATCATGACGGCCGATGGCATTCCGGTCGAACTGGGCGATTCCTATTATCCGGCCGAACGTTTTCCCGATTTCGATAAGGCCCGGTTGCAGCACCCGAC
Source organism: Martinezella tropici (assembly GCF_003287875.1). Taxonomy (GTDB): domain Bacteria; phylum Pseudomonadota; class Alphaproteobacteria; order Rhizobiales; family Rhizobiaceae; genus Rhizobium; species Rhizobium tropici_C. Next base: position 58,445 of record NZ_QMKK01000037.1, on the reverse strand, counting down.
GATCTCGGCAGCGCTCGCCAGCTACGGTGTCACCGACTACGAGCGGCTATCGACGGAAATCGAGGCGCGGATGCCGACGGCGGAAGAGGCGCGGCTCCTGCGGCAGCCGAAATCCGTGCCGCTGCTTATCACACGGAAGTTAGACGTGGACGCGAAGGGCGTGCCGATTACCTATTCGGAGTCGATGTGGTCAGCCGAGCGGATCACCTTCAGCGTGGATCTGCGGTAACGGTTCGAGCAGGCCCAGCGCATTTGGGCCAAAGCGGCTCGGCCATCTCCGCCTTAGCGATGTGAAAGTATATTGACCACCTTGCCGAAGGGGTCGCGGACGTAGAAGCGGCGGACACCCCAAGGCTCGTCCGTCAGGTCATACAATATGCCGAAGCCCATGGAGGTGGCGCGCTGATAAAGCGCATCGACATCGTCGACTTCGATCGAGAGATCGGGGACGATCGTTCCCGAGCCGCCTTCGCTGGCGATGCTGATCTGCGGCACCGTTGCGGCTTCGGAGGCAAACGTAAGGATCCAGCCATGGTCCATGACGATGTCGAGGCCGAGCAGGTCATGATAGAAAAGGCGTGCCGTGTCTGGATCGGCGGCGGGCAGGTTTGGGATGATGCGTAGGACGGTCAACTGACGTTTCTCCCTTGTGGACATGGAGGCGGGTCTTCACCGCGCCTCCACCATGCTGGCTCAGACCGTGACTGCGGGAAGCAGCTTGGCGCGTTCCGCGAGAATATGGCGGCAGGCGCTGGCCACTTCGCGGCCCTTGATGATGAAATGTTCCTTGAAGAACTGGATATGCGCTTCCGATTCCTGGAAGTGATGCGGCGTCAACACTGCCGAGAGAATCGGCACGCCGGTGTCGAGCTGGACGCGCATCATGGCATCAAGAACCGTATTGGCGACGAACTCATGGCGATAGATGCCACCGTCGACAACGAAAGCGGTGGCGACGATCGCGGAATAACGGCCGTTGCGGGCAAGCGTCTGTGCGTGCAGCGGAATTTCAAGCGCGCCGGGCACGTCGAAGATATCGATCGGAGATGCGCCTTCCACCGTCTGCCATTCGGCAACGAAGGAGTCGACCGAGCGATCGACAATATCGGCATGCCAGCGGGCCCGAATGATCGCAATGCGGCTCGGCTGGGTAGAAATCGAAATGGTCATGAATTTTGCCTTTCAAGGGTTGTTGTCAAATATCCCTTGGGCGAACACGCAAGATCGCGGCACCTCTCGCGCAGAGGAGGTGCGATCCTGCTTGCTCTCTTCCATCCGGACTATACCGTCGGCTCCGGCATCTCACCGGATCTGCTGACCCTTCCGAAAGTTCGGAAGGCGCTCGCGGGCTCGAGGAAACTCCCCATACCGCCGGTGGGGAATTGCACCCCGCCCTGAGAACGCACGGACTATAGATGCTTTGCCTCATGAAAATCAAAGAAAAACGCCGGGCTTTTGACCCGGCGTCTGCGAATAATTTTTCAAAGTTTCCATGCAGCGCGGATGCGTGCTCAATCCTGAATGACGAGCAGATCGGAAGAGGCGAAGCGCAGCGTCACCTTCTCGCCAACGCTCGGAGGCATCATGCCCGGACTATTGAACATATCGAAGGAAATCGTGTTACCGGCGACATTCATGCGGGTGCGGATAACCGAACCCAGGAAGTGTGCGGAGGAAACCTCGCCTGTCAGCGCGGTATCGCCCTTTGCCGATTCGGCCAGCGAACCGGCTTCGGGACGCAGGGCGAGCGATACGGTATCGCCCGGCTTGTAGGCCGTCACCGACTGCTTCAGGGTCACGCCCTGATCGCCGATCATGATGCGGTTGCTGTCGGGATCGACGACCTTGCCTTCGATCAGGTTCAGCGTACCGACGAAGGAGGCGACGAAGCGGGTTGCCGGCGTGTTGTAGATCTCGAAAGGCGTGCCGATCTGGTCGGCGCGACCGGCATTCATGACGACGATGCGATCGGAGATCGACAGGGCTTCTTCCTGGTCGTGGGTCACGAAAACGGTGGTAATGCCGAGCTGCTGTTGGATCGCGCGGATTTCCTCACGCAGCGAGATGCGGATCTTGGCGTCGAGCGCCGAAAGCGGCTCGTCAAGCAAAAGCACTTGAGGCTTGACGGCGATGGCGCGAGCAAGCGCCACGCGTTGCTGCTGGCCGCCGGACATCTGATAGGGATAGCGGCTGGCGAGATGGTCGAGCTTGATGAGAGCAAGCATCTCCTTGACGCGCTTGTCGATGTCAGGCTTCGACATGCCGGCCACCTTGAGGCCGAAGGCGACGTTGTCGTGCACCGTCATGTTCGGGAACAGCGCGTAGGCCTGGAAGACCATGCCGATGTTGCGTTGGTTCGGCTTCAGCGGGCGCTGGTCCTTGCCGTTGATCGTCAAGGTGCCAGCGGTCGGGGTTTCGAAGCCAGCGATCATGCGCAGCACGGTCGTCTTGCCGCAGCCTGACGGTCCAAGGAAGGAGATGAATTCTCCCTTCTCGATTTGCATATTGAAATCGTGGACGACGTGCACGTCGCCGAATGATTTCTTGATGTGGGTGAGTTCGAGAAAAGCCATGGTGAGAAGCCTTACACCTTAACCGGAGCCAGTTTTGAGAAGCGGGATACGAGCTGCAGCAGGCCCATGCTGAGCCAGGTGACGGCAAGTGCGATGATGGCGAGCGCCGAGGACTGATAAGCCTGATTGGCTCCGACGAGCTGCATGTAAGGGCCGAAAGCCGGCCGGTTGAGCAATGATGCCATCGTGAATTCGCCCATCACGATCGCCAGCGTGATGAAGGCACCGGATAGAACGCCGCTCATGACATTGGGAAAAATGCAGCGGAACATGATGGTCGTCCACTTCGCGCCGAGGCTTTCCGCCGCTTCCGTCAGGGTGCCGACATCGATCGTGCGCATCGCCGTATCGACCGAACGATACATATAGGGAAGCGCCAAGACAATATAGGAGCAGACCAGAAGGAAGTTTGTCGTCTGCTCGAAGCCTGTCAAAGGCAGGATCGACGACGAATTATAAAGGCGCAGATAGCCGAAAACGATGACGATTGCGGGAATGACCAGCGGCATCAGCGTGATGAATTCGACGACCGGGCGCAGTTGCGGTAAGCGAAGCCGGACCCAGTAGGCAGTCGGGACGACGAGCAGCATGCCGACGATGATGGTCAGCAGCGCCATGAGCATGGAATAGCCGAACGCATAGAGGAAGTTTGCGTCGGAAAAAACCGATGCGTAGGCGTCGAAACTATAGGCATTGCGGCGCATGCGCAGCGAGAATTCCAGCGTGCCGATCAGCGGAACGATGAAATAGATGGCGCCGATGACGACCGCGATCCAGGCGAAGAATTTCTGCAGTTTCATTTCTGCCACCGTTCCGCGCGTATACGCATGATGATGTAGATGACGTTGGAAATGCCTGTTATGACGATCATGCCAAGGGCCATGGCATAGCCGAGATTGGCGTTGTGCAGCACATCGCCGCGGATCTGGGCATAGAGCTGGATCGGGATGATGTTGAGCGAGCTGCCCGTCAGCGCAATGGCCGTTGCGATGGCGCCGAAGGCATTGGCGAACAGCAGCAGCGTCGTGCCGAGCAGGCTCGGCCAGAGGATGGGCAGCGCCACCATCAGCCAATATTGTCTGTTTGTCGCCCCGAGAATTGACGCGGCCTCACGCCATTCCTTCTTCATGCCATCGAGTGCGGGCGTAATAATCAGCACCATCAGCGGAATCTGGAAATACATGTAGGTGACGGTCAAGCCGATGAAGCTGTAGAGATTGAAGCCGGTGGCGTAGAGATTGAAGCCAAGCCAGTCTCTCATCAACACGGTGACAAGGCCCAGGCGGCCGATCGTGGCGATGAAGGCGAACGCCAGCGGCACGCCGGCGAAATTGGAAGCGACGCCGGAGAATGTAAGGAAGACATTGCGCACCCAGGCCGGAAGCCCGCCCATGACCAAGGCCCAAGCCAGATAAAAGCCGATCAGCGCGCCGCCGAGCGCCGAAGTGACCGACACTTTGATGCTGATCCAATAGGAGTCCATGATGGACTTTGTGAACAGATCGCCGATGTTCTTCAGTGTCAGACTGCCGTCAGGCGTCAGAAACGCGCCGGCAATCAGGTAGATCGTCGGCAAAATCAGAAACAGCAGCGCGAAGATCAGGAAGGGCGCGATGCCCAGCCAGTCGACGACCACGCGTTTGTTGATCAAGGGAGTGGTGCTCATCGTTGATGTTGTCACGGTGCTCATGATTGGCCCAATCCGCGGCGTCAAAAAACGGAAAACCTCCCCGCCGAAGCGGGGAGGTCATGTCAGATCAAATTACTGCACGTTCGAACCGACGACAGAGTCCCACTTCGTGGTGATGGCGGTCTTGCCGGCAGCCTGTTCGTCGAGCGTCGGGAAGACGGCCTTTTCGTAAGCGGCAGCCGGCGGCAGCTTGTCGAGAAGTTCCTGCGGGACCTTCTTGTTCTTCGCCAGGTCGTTGAAGCGGATCGGGTGGCAATAGCCCTTCAGCCAGCCGATCTGGCCTTCGTCGGAATAGAGGAACTCCATCCAGAGCTTGGCAGCATTCGGATGCGGAGCGAAAGCCGAGATCGCCTGGACGTAGACGCCGGCGATAACGCCCGAAGCCGGAACGGTGACGTCAACCGGCGGGTTGCCGTTCAGGCTGTCGCGCCAGGAGAGACCATTGTAGTCCCATGCGATGACGATCGGGGTTGCGCCCTGTGCGAGCGAAGCGGACTTGCCGATGACCGGAACGAAGTTGCCGGCCTTGTTGAGCTTCGCGAAGTAGTCGAGACCGGCAGCGCCGATCTTGGTGGCATCCTTTTCACCGGCAGCCAGGCCGGCGGCGTAGACGGCCTGGACGGCCTGGTTCGAGGTGCGCGGGTCGCCGGCGAGCGAAACGGTGTTTGCGTATTCCGACTTCTGCAGGTCGGCCCAGTCTTTCGGAGGGTTCTTTACGACGTCCTTGTTGGTGACAAAGGAGAGAACGCCGTAATAGTCGCCGTACCAATAGCCTTCGGAATCCTTGGCGCTGTCCGGAATGGAATCCCAGGTGGAGACCTTGTAAGGCTGCAGCAGGCCTTCCTTCTTGGCAGTCGGGCCGAAGGAGAGACCGACGTCGATCACGTCCGGAGCCTGCGGGCCGGTGTTGCCCTTGTTGGCGCGGATTGCTTCGACTTCATCGCCCGAACCGGCATCCGGATTCAGTTCGTTGACTTCAATGCCGTACTTTGCCTTGAACGCAGCAATGAGATCGCCATAACCGCACCAGTTGTGGGGTAGGGCGATCGTGGTCAGCGTGCCTTCCTTCTTGGCAGCGGCGATGAGATCGGCGCTCGGCTCCGCGGCCGCGATAGCCGTCGAAGCGACGAGCATTGCGGTAGAGATGGTCAGAAGACGATGAATTTTCGAGGTCACTGCATTTCCTCCTTCTGGGTTTTCAGTGTCTGGCGTTGCTGTTAATGACGTAACATGAAGGTTGTGTGACGGTTTCAAAGCGTTGCGTTTGCTAATAACGAAGACATTTTTGCTTCTAATCAACAAGTATGACAGTCGCTGCATTTCACATCGTTTCGCGAGATGTTATTTTATGCTTTCGTTTCCCTCTCAGCTCAGCTTGCGAAACAACTTTGTTTGTTCAAAAAGGCCTTCGAGCGTTTTCATGCGCTCGCTCGTCTCGTCCCATGTCGAGCTTTGAACAGCCTCGATCAGGGCCTCGACGATGAAGAGAGTAACGACCGATGAATCCCAGGCGGAAGGGGCCTCGATCTGCACGCGAAACGTGTGTCGTGCATGTTTGGCGGCAGGTGTTGCCCATTGGTCGGTGAAGACGATGATTTCGGCGCCACGCCGGCGGGCGGCCGCGGCCAGATTGACCATTTCCTGTTCGTAGCGCCTGATGTCGAAGATCACGAGCAAGTCGCCCGGATTCATATTCAGGACATATTGCGGCCAGGTGCTGGAATTGGAGGAGAGCAGCGTCGTATTGGGGCGAATGACCTGCATGTGAGTGAAGAAATATTCGGCAAGCGCACCCGTGATGCGCCCGCCAACGAAATAGAGCCCACGCTTTCTTTCGGACAGCAGGGTGGCGACGCCGTCGAATGTCGCTGCATCGATATCCGAAAGCGTCTGGCGAAGATTGCTCATGATGGCATCGGCAAAGCGATTGAGGATATGCGTGCCCGGCGCATTCGATGCCCAGCGATCATGCTTCGTCAATGGGTTGGAGATGGTCGCTTCCACCTCCTGATGAAGATGGGCCTGGAAGTCCGGGTAGCCCTTGTAGCCGAGTTTCTGCACCATGCGCGCGACCGTTGGCGTCGAAACGCGCGCATTTTCGGCAACCGTCGTAATGCTGCCAAGCCCAGAAACGGGATAGTTGTCGAGCAGGCTTTTGGCGAGCTGCTTTTCGGCGCGCGTCAGCGTCTCGAAGCGCGCGTTGATCACGTCAGAAACTGTCTTCGACGCAGTGTTCACTCGATTTTTGCTCCCCGGAAACGGTCTTATGCCGCTTTCCTGCAAGGATATAACAACGCTGTCATATTTCGAGTCAATGTCACAAATGAAGAAATAATTTCAGTTTTCGATTGACAGCGGCGAAAACCTGAAGAATTCTTTTCTTATAAAGATTTCATTAATCGGTAATGGGGCGTCTCCGATGCTTGCGCAGCAAGGCATTCTGACGAAGGCGGATGGCGATTGCGTCGCGGTCGAGAGGCCGGATGGGAGCAGCGCGGTTCTGCTCGTCTGCGAGCACGCTTCCCGCGCCTTGCCGGAACAGTTCGGAGATCTCGGGCTTTCCGCCGAGGCGCTTTCCAGTCATATTGCCTGGGATCCGGGCGCACTGGCGGTTGCAAGAAAAATGTCCGCCAGCTTGAATGCGACCCTGGTTTTTCAGCGTTTCTCCCGCCTAATCTACGATTGCAATCGGCCGCCGGAAAGTGCCGGCGCCATGCCGGAAACGAGTGAAATATACACGATTCCCGGCAATCAGCATCTGGCCGAGGCAGACAGGCAGGCGCGCACCCAAGGCCTCTACATACCGTTTCATGACAGGATCAGAACCCTGTTGAAAGAAAGGGCCGCGCGCGGACAAAAAACCGTGATCGTGACAGTCCACAGCTTCACGCCGGTCTATAATGGCAAGCCTCGGGCGGTGGAGCTCGGCATTCTGCATGACGAGGACCGTTGGCTGGCCGATCGCATGCTGGAGGCAGCGGCTGAAGCGCTGCTCTATCGGACCGAGCGCAACCAGCCTTACGGGCCTGAGGACGGCGTTACCCATACGCTGAAGCTGCATGGGATCGCCAATAGCCTGCATAATGTAATGATCGAGGTCCGCAACGACCTCATTCAAGATGACGTCGGCCAAGGGGTCGTGGCCGATTATCTGACAGGGCTTATCCAGAGCAGTCTGGAAGCCCAAGCATAAAAGAAAAAGACCCCGGGGAGCAGTTCAACTGCGATCGGGCCGCATGGCAAGAGCCAGCGGCTCATGTGACATATGGTTTTCCGCAATCCCGCGGACGACCGGGCTTTAGGGGGAATGGCATGTCTGATTATTCGGAGTTAGACAAGAAGCAGGATGTCCAGATCCTGCACTCCATGGGCTACGCCCAGGAGCTGGAACGGCGCATGAGTTCATTCTCGAATTTCGCCGTATCCTTCTCGATCATTTGCATTCTTTCGGGCGGCATCAATTCGCTCGCCCAGGCGACATCGGGTGCCGGCGGTGCCGCTATCGGCATCGGCTGGCCAGTTGGCTGCTTCATATCGCTGGTTTTTGCCGTGGCGATGGCGCAGATCAGCTCGGCATATCCGACGGCGGGCGGCCTTTATCACTGGGGTTCGATCCTCGGCAACCGCTTCACCGGTTGGTTGACCGCCTGGTTCAACCTGCTCGGCCTCGTCACCGTGCTCGGCGCCATCAATGTCGGTACCTACTATTTCTTCGTGGGGGCTTTCGGCGGCTATTTCGGCATGACCGACACCACGTTGGTGCGCATCCTGTTCCTGGTGGTCATTACCGGCCTGCAGGCGCTCGTCAACCATATGGGTATCGGTCTGACCGCGAAGCTCACGGACTTTTCCGGCTATCTGATCTTCGCAACCTCGATCCTTCTGGCGGCCGTTTGCCTGATCGCGGCGCCGTCCTATGATCTTGCACGGCTTTTCACCTTCACCAACTATTCCGGTCTGGCGACGATTGCTGCCGACGGTTCGGCAACCGGCGCGCCGGTCTGGCCGCAGGTTTCGACCTTCTGGGTTTTCGCGCTCGGCCTTCTGCTGCCGATCTACACGATCACCGGTTATGACGCCTCGGCTCACACCTCGGAAGAAACGGTGAAAGCCGCCCATTCCGTTCCGCGGGGTATGGTGTCTTCGGTTCTCTGGTCGGCGCTTTTCGGCTACATCATGCTGTGCTCGTTCGTGCTGATGCTGCCGAATATGGACGATGCCGCCAAGCAGGGCTGGAATGTGTTCTTCTGGGCAATGGACGCGCAGGTCAATCCCATCGTGAAGGACATTCTCTATCTGCTGATCTTCATCAGCCAGTGGCTATGTGGTCTTGCGACGGTCACCTCGGTTTCGCGCATGATCTTCGCCTTCTCGCGTGACGGCGGTCTGCCGGGATCCAAGGCCCTGTCTCGCGTCAGCCCGAAATACCGCACGCCGGTTTCGGCGATCTGGACCGGCTCGATCCTTTCCGTCCTCTTCGTCTGGGGTTCGTCGCTGGTATCGATCGGCGATACGCCGGTTTACACTATCGTCGTCTCGTGCACCGTCATCTTCCTGTTCTTCTCCTTCGCGATCCCGATCACACTCGGTCTTTTCGCATGGGGTACGGCGAAGTGGGACAAGATGGGCCCTTGGAACCTCGGGGAAGGGCTGTTCAAGCTGTTTGCCGTGCTGACGATCATCGCGATGATCATCATCTTCATTCTCGGCATTCAGCCGCCGAACGACTGGGCCGGCATCATCACCGTCGGCTTCCTGGTTCTGACGGCCATCGTCTGGTTCGGCTTCGAGCGCCGTCGCTTCAAAGGCCCGCCGATCGGCGATGCGATTGCCAAGCGCAAGGCCGAGATCGCGGCAGCGGAAGCCGCCGTCGGCGAAAACTGAGCGCGGGCACATCTCTCCAACCACTGGGGTCGCAGACCTGCGACCCCTTTCACGGTAGCGACAGGGCTGCGGAGCGCGGATCATCCTCCGAGCGGCGGCATTGTTCGACAGACCGGTGTTTCAATTCATTGTTCAGGCGGACCAAATCATGAGCAGCTATACGTTCGACGACCTCAAGCGAGATGTGGCCGAAGGGCGCATCGATACGGTTCTGGCATGCCAGGTCGACATGCAGGGCCGGTTGATGGGCAAACGCTTCCAGGCGGAATTCTTCATCGAAAGTGCCTGGAAGGAAACGCATAGCTGCAATTATCTGCAGGCGACCGATATCGAGATGGAGACCGTCTCCGGCTACAAGTCGACGAGCTGGGAGAAGGGCTACGGCGACTATACCATGAAGCCGGATCTTGCCACGTTGCGCCGCATACCCTGGCTGGAGGGCACGGCGCTGGTGCTCTGCGATGTGCTCGACCATCATACGCATGAGGAGGTCGCGCATTCGCCGCGTGCGATCCTTAAGAAGCAGATCAAGCGCCTCGAGGCGATGGGCATGAAGGCCTACATGGCTTCGGAGCTTGAATTCTTCCTGTTCGATCAGAGCTACGACAGCGCCCGTGAATCCGGCTATCGCAACCTCAATCTCGTCAGTGGCTACAACGAGGATTACCACATCTTCCAGACTACGAAGGAAGAGGATGTGATGCGGGCGATCCGCAAGGGATTGCAGGGTGCGGAGATTCCCGTCGAAAACTCCAAGGGCGAGGCATCCGCCGGCCAGGAGGAAATCAACGTCCGCTACGCCGACGCGCTGACCATGGCCGACCGTCATGCCATTATCAAGAACGGCTGCAAGGAAATCGCCTGGTCGAAGGGCAAGGCCATTACCTTCCTGGCGAAATGGAACTACAGCGCGGCCGGCAGCTCGTCGCATATTCATCAATCGCTGTGGAGCGCCGACGGCAAGACCCCGCTGTTCTTCGACAAGGAACAAGAACACGGCATGACGCCGCTAATGAGGCACTATGTCGCCGGCCTTTTGAACCATGCCAGCGAAATCACCTATTTCCTTGCACCCTATATCAATTCCTACAAGCGCTTCGTCGCCGGCACTTTCGCGCCGACCAAGGCGATCTGGAGCACCGACAATCGCACCGCCGGCTATCGCCTGTGCGGCGCCGAGACCAAGAGCATCCGTATCGAATGCCGGGTTGGCGGCTCGGACCTCAATCCCTATCTGGCTTTTGCTGCCCTGATTGCCGCCGGCCTTGACGGCATCGAGAACAAGCTCGAATTGGAGGCGCCCTTTGTCGGCGACGCCTATGGAGCGCGCGAGGTTCGTGAGATACCGCGCACCCTGCGCGGCGCAACCGAGGCCCTGACCAATTCGAAGATGCTGCGCGCAGCCTTCAGCGACGAGGTGATCGACCACTATACCCGCGCTGCCGAATGGGAGCAGGAGGAGTATGATCGTCGCATCACTGATTGGGAAGTGGCGCGCGGATTCGAAAGAGCGTAATTCGCAACGTTGAGATAATTCGTTGACAAAATCACAACCTCATGGCAGCTTTCAACCATGCAACATGGGGATCGGTTTATGGTGCGGAAGAGTTCGATCGATACGGATTGGTTTCATCAGAAGCTGGCAAGCAGAGGCGAGACGATAAGCGGACTGGGTCGGTTTTTGAATATGGATAAGAGCGCGGCTTCACGGATGCTTGCAGGGGAGCGCAAGATGAGCGCCGAAGAGCAGGATCTCATCGCTCAGTTCCTGGGTGTTAGTATCCTGGATGTCGCTGCTCATCGAGCCATTTCACGGTATGGGTTTAAGGAAATGAAACAACCGGACTTTACGTATGGGAAGATGCCCTTGCCGGACAAGGAAGCGAGCGGGATTGCGAATGGCAATCAAAAGCCTCATCCGATCTTCGGGTGCATGAAAGGGACGATGACAATAGCGGCGGATCTCGATCTCACCGCGCCGATAGATGTCGAGTGGAGCGATAAACTCTACAATGAATGAGGGTTTTCTGCTCGATACTTGCGCCGCAATCTGGTTGGCAAATGAAAAGCCGATATCGCAAGCCGCGATCGACGCGGTGAGCGAGATCGCGCCCGGCAGCGATCGGCTTTGCATCTCTGCGATGACGGCATGGGAGCTCGGGATGCTAATATCGCGCGGCAGAATACATAGCACAAAGCACGCGCTGGCGTGGTTCGAAGACTTTGTGAAGGCCAGCGCAATACATGTACGGATGGCTACCCCAGCCATCATGATCGCCGCATCCTACCTTCCGGAGCCGTTGCACAACGATCCAATGGATCGCATTATCATCGCTACCGCACGCGAGCACGATCTCACGATAATCACACGTGATCGCGCTATTCTCGCTTATGGAGCGGCCGGTCACGTTAAGACCCTTGCCTGTTAGGCCTATTGGAGCAGAAAAGAATGACCATGATCACATGTGTCTCCCCCGTGAATGGAGAGGTTTATGCCGAGCGTCCAGCGCTGTCGCTGGATGCTGCCAAGGACGTCGTGGCACGCGCCCGCAAAGCGCAGAAGGATTGGGCGCGCCGCCCGCTGGAAGATCGTGTCCAGCTCGTGCTGAAGGGTGTCGCGCGGCTCAATGAGATGGCCGATGTTGTCGTGCCGGAGCTTGCCTGGCAGATGGGCCGCCCGATCAAGTACGGCGGCGAATATCGCGGCTTCAACGAGCGCTCGAATTATGTGGCCTCGATCGCGGCCGACGCATTGGCACCCTTGGTCGTCGAGGATAGTGCCAATTTCGCCCGACGCATCGAGCGCGAACCGCATGGCGTGGTCTTCGTCATCGCGCCCTGGAATTATCCCTACATGACGGCCATCAATACGGTCGCCCCGGCGCTGATGGCCGGCAATACTGTTATTCTCAAGCACGCAAGCCAGACGCTGCTCGTTGGCGAGCGGCTGGTGCAGGCTTTCGTCGAGGCCGGAGTTCCCGCCGATGTCTTCCAGAATGTCTTCCTGGATCATGAAACCACCTCGGCGCTGATTGCGGCCGGCAGTTTCAACTTCGTCAATTTCACCGGCTCCGTCGAAGGCGGCCGGTTGATCGAGCGTGCGGCTGCCGGCACCTTCACCAGCCTCGGGCTGGAGCTTGGCGGCAAGGATCCGGGCTATGTCATGGAGGATGCCGATCTCGATGCCGCCGTCGATACGCTGATGGATGGAGCAACCTATAATTCCGGCCAGTGCTGCTGTGGTATCGAGCGCATCTACGTGCATGAATCGCTCTACGACGCCTTTGTCGAGAAGTCGGTGGCCTGGGTCTCGAACTACAAGCTCGGCAACCCCCTTGATCCCGAGACATCACTCGGGCCGATGGCCAACAAGCGCTTCGCCAAGGTCGTGCGCGAGCAGATCGCCGATGCGGTTGCCAAGGGCGCCAAGGCGCTGGTCGATCCTAAGCTGTTTCCGGCCGATGATGGCGGCGCCTATCTTGCGCCGCAGATCCTCGTCAACGTCGATCATTCCATGGCCTTCATGCGCGAGGAAACCTTCGGCCCTGCCGTCGGCATCATGAAGGTGAAGAGCGATGCGGAAGCGCTGGAACTGATGAACGACAGCCCCTACGGTCTGACGGCTTCGCTCTGGACCAAGGATGTCGAGCGCGCCTCGCGTATCGGCCGGGAAATCGAAACCGGCACCGTCTTCATGAACCGCGCCGATTATCTCGATCCGGCTCTGTGCTGGACCGGCGTCAAGGAAACCGGCCGCGGCGGCTCGCTGTCGATCATCGGCTTCCACAATCTGACGCGCCCGAAATCCTATCATCTGAAGAAAGTAACAGCATGAGCACTATCTCAGCCAATTGGAGCTATCCGAACGCCTTCAAGCTTGGCCGCGGCCGCATCAAGGAGCTCGCGGACGCCTGCAAGAGCCTGGGCATGAAGAAGCCGCTGCTGATCACCGACCGGGGACTTGCCTCGATGGCGATCACGGCGACAGCATTGGATATTCTGGAAGATGCGGGTCTCGGCCGCGCCATCTTCGCTGACGTCGATCCGAATCCGAACGAGAAGAACCTCGAAGCCGGCGTGAAGGCATTCAAGGATGGCGGCCATGATGGTGTCGTCGCCTTCGGCGGCGGTTCCGGCCTCGATCTCGGCAAGTGCGTCGCTTTCATGGTCGGCCAGACGCGTCCTGTCTGGGATTTCGAAGATATCGGCGACTGGTGGACCCGCGCCAGCGTCGAAGGCATTGCGCCGATCGTCGCGGTGCCGACGACCGCCGGTACCGGCTCGGAAGTCGGCCGCGCCAGCGTCATCACCAACTCCGCAACGCATGTGAAGAAGATCATCTTCCATCCGAAATTCCTGCCTGGCGTCGTCATTGCCGATCCGGAGCTGACCGTCGGCATGCCGAAGATCATCACCGCCGGCACCGGCATGGACGCGTTCGCTCACTGCCTGGAAGCCTATTCCTCGCCGTTCTACCACCCGATGTCGGCCGGCATCGCACTGGAAGGCATGCGTCTCGTCAAGGAATTCCTGCCGCGCGCCTATCGTGAGGGAACGGATCTCGAAGCCCGCGCCAACATGATGAGTGCCGCCGCCATGGGCGCCGTCGCCTTCCAGAAGGGACTCGGCGCCATCCATGCGCTGTCGCATCCGATCGGCGCCGTCTACAACACCCATCACGGCATGACCAATGCCGTCGTCATGCCAGCCGTTCTGCGCTTCAATCGCAAGGCCATCGAGGACAAGATTGCGCGTGCCGCAGCCTATCTCGGCATTTCGGGTGGTTTCGACGGCTTCTATGATTATGTGCTGCAGCTGCGCTCGGAACTCGGCGTGCCGGAAAACCTGTCTGCCATGGGTATCGCGCCCGACCGGATCGACGAGCTCTCCGCGATGGCAATCGAAGATCCGAGTGCCGGCGGCAATCCGGTGCCGATGACGCTCGAAAACACCAAGGTGTTGTTCCGCGATTGCTTCTGATGCGCCGCCGAACTACCTGACGCGCCGGATGAAAATAGCGGCGCGTCGATATTTCAAGTCAAAGAAAAAGCCGCCGGGGAAACTCGGCGGCTTTTTGTTTGGGCATATCCGGTTATCAATCCACGAATTCGACGACGACGCCGGGCTTGACCATTTTGGCGAGCTCAGTCGCATCCCAATTGGTAAGACGTACGCAGCCATGGCTTTGCGACTTGCCGATCCGCGAGGGATCCGGTGTGCCGTGGATGCCGTAGGTCGGCTTCGACAGGGCCATCCAGACCGTACCGACCGGGCCGTTCGGACCAGGGGGAATGTTCAGGATCTTGTCGTTGCCGCCCTGCTGGAAGTTGATCTTCGGATTGTAGGTATAACCCGGATTGAAGGCGACACGTTCGACCGTGACCGTGCCTGACGGTGAGGGCGTGTCGGCGGAACCGATGCTGGCCGGATAGGCCGCGATCAAGGTGCCGTTGGCGTCATAGGCGAAAACCTGCTTGCGGCCTTTGTCCGCCAGGATCTTGGCGACCGTTCCCGTCTTGCTGGGACCCGTATTGACGACCTTGATGGTGCTGCCCGGCACGGTGAAATCGACACCGGGATTGAGCGCCTTCAGGTAGCCTTCATCCATATGGAAGCGCTCAGCCAGCATTTCCGTCGTCGACGTGTAGCCAAGGGAAGGCATCTGGGATTTCGCGGCATAATCTTCAGGGATTGACGCGACATAAGGGCCGGCCGCGTCGGCGGCCGTAATCGTGTAGTTGACGATCGGCATCCCGCCGGACATGCGCAGCTGCTCGAGAATCGAATCGGTGTTGTTCGGATCGAGCGTCTGGCCGGTCATCTGCTGATAGGCATAGATCGCCTTGGTGACGTTAGCGCCCATGCGGCCATCGATGGCGCCGGGCGAAATGCCTTGCCGCGCGAGGAAGACCTCGAGCGCGGTAATTTCCATCCTCGACTTGCCCTTGAGCGTGATCACGGGCTCGGCCGGCGGCTTATTGACGATATCCGGTGCGCCCTGTTGCGGGTCTATCGATGCATAATCGCTACCGCTTGGGTTCGTCCGGCCCTGATTTCCGCCCGGCAGGGGCTGATCGTCGAGCGGCTGACGCTGAATATCGCCATCGCGCGGAATTCCGCCGGTCACTACGCCGCGATCCTGTTGATCGCCGCCATCGTAATTGCCATAGCCGTCGGTGCGATACTGCCGATAATCCTGGTAGCCGCCGTTGCGGGAGAGCTGGGTATCGCCATAGCGGCCGCCATTGTCGTACCCATCGTCATTATAAGTCTGGCGAGCAGGTGCGCGAGGATAATAGGTACTTGCCTTCATCTCGGTGGCGACGACATTGCCATAGGCATCGATCAGAACCCGTCGGCCGCGCCCGTCGCGCGCCATGGCATATCCGCCGCCGTAGGGATATTGATCGAGAATCCGGCCGTCGGGAGTGACGAGAACCGTGTTGCCGTTTCCGCTGCGATAATATTGTGCCTGCGCATCGGTGAGCGCAAGCATGGACACAGTGGCAGTCATTGCCAGGGCAAAACTCAATTTTACAAACCGGTTCACGTCTGTCGAATCCTCGGGGTAGTCGTTCGGCTGACACACACATGGCAATTTTGACGCCAGTATGGAAATTTAGATTATCATGCTGAATAAAATATAAAAAATTCCGTGATCAAGGCTTCAAGTTAATATTCGGTAAGCCAAATCACCGTTTATTTCAGCCGCGCGTTACCTTGGGACAACGCCTGTGCGCGAAACCGATCAAGGAGGACTTGAGGGATGATGGATTTTTCTGCGGCGAAAGGGCCGAAATTGACGCTGGATGAGGGCTCCGTCCTGGATATCGGCGCCTGCATCGTCGATGGCAACAATCTTGCGCCCGGAAGCGCCGTTCCCGACGATGGCGATCCGCGTATCAGTCATTCGGTCGAAGGCTTCCTCTTCACTTGCGGGCCGGATCATATCCGCCACCCCGAGCCGATGTCCGGCGCGGATGAGGGCAAGCACTATCCGCTTCACGGTTCCTTCTCGTCCCATCCGGCCAAAATTCTCTGGACCAAATTCGAGAACGGCAATGCGGAATGCCGTGCCGATATCGATGTTGCCACCGCCGAGAGGCGAACGGCAAGGCTTGAACGACTTTGGCAGATCGATGGCGCCACGGGCGAGGTGTCGCTAGCAGACCGTATCGTCAATACGAGCACAGAGGCGATGCCGGTCTTTTTGATGTACCACATGAACATTGGCGGCAAATGGTTCGACGGCGGCACGCGCCTCACCGGACAGATGCTTGACAATGGCGGTTTTCCATGGACCTTCGGCCAGGAGGGCGGCGATATCTTCTGCGTGCCGGCTGAGGACAAGGGCGAGGATTGGGCGGAAATCACTCTCGGCCCGATCGAGGCCATCGGCGGCAAGTCGCTGAGGGTGCGCTTCGGTACCGACACGCTGCCGTTCCTGCAGGTCTGGCGCAATCAGCGCGCGCCTGCGCATGTGCTTGGCATCGAGCCGGTTTCGCATCGGTGGGTCTCGCGTGCGGAGCTTGAGGAGGCGGGCGAATTCAATATTCTCCAGCCCGGCGAAGCCCGCAATTTCATGCTCAACTTTGCCTTTGTTTGAGAGTGCGCCGCGGTTGACGCTCGCCGTATCGCGGCGTAGATCAAGGCCACGGTTTTAGAGAGGACATGAACCATGGATATCCGCCCGATCGACGATGAATACTCGGTGTCCGGCCAGATCACCGTAGAGGATCTCGACCAGATCAAGGCTATGGGGTTCAAATCCATCGTCTGCCATCGCCCCGATGGTGAGAGCCCGGATCAGACACCGTTTGGCGTCATCGAAGCCCGCGCCAAGGAACTCGGCCTGGAGATTACCCAGGTGCCTGTCGGCCCCATGGGCGTCACCGAGGAAGCCGTGCAGGGCATGGTCGATGCGCTCGACGAGTTTGCGCGGCCGATGCTCGGCTATTGCCGCTCCGGCGCACGTTCGACTGCGATCTATCAGAAGACGCATCACATCCGCGGCTGAACGGATCTTTACCTAACCTTTTGATCGCAGGGCAGGCCGTAGGCCATGCCCTGTTTACCTGTCGAAGAACAACATCAGGAGAACACCATGAGCATCAAGCGTATCGACGTTGGCGCCCGCATGAGCGGCGCTGTCATCCACGGCAATACTGTCTATCTCGCCGGTCAGGTTGGCGAGGGCGAAAGCGTCACCGATCAGTGCAAGTCAGCGCTGGCTGAAGTCGATCGCCTGCTTGCTGCGGCCGGCAGCAACAAGTCCAAGATCCTGCAGACGCTCATCTATCTCTCCGACATTTCCTACTTCGCTGAAATGAACGCTGCCTGGGAAGCCTGGGTCGATCCGGCCAACACGCCGGCCCGTGCCACCAGCGAAGCCAAGCTCGCCGCGCCGAAGTACAAGGTCGAATTCATCGTGACGGCAGCACTCTAAGGCGCGCCATCAGTGATTTTTTAAGGCCGGTGGGCTCGCGCTCATCGGCCTTTTGTTTGCGCGATTTCCGTCAGGGTGCGGGAAGGCGTAATCGCTTCCGGGTCGAGCGCTATCTCGATGATGGCCGGCTTGCCGCTCGCGCGCGCCCGCTCGAATGCCGGGCCGAATTCTGCCGTCGCCTTCACCGTTTCGCCGTGGCCGCCATAGGCGCGGGCAAGGGCCGCAAAATCCGGATTGTCGAGCGCCGTGGCGCTGACACGGCCGGGATATTCCCGTTCCTGATGCATGCGGATGGTGCCGTACATACCATTGTTGATGACCAAAGCGATCAGCGGCAGGCCATATTGAACGGCGGTCGCGAACTCCTGCCCATGCATCATGAAACAGCCGTCACCGGCAAAGCAGATGACTTCGCGCTCGGGAAAGAGCTGTTTCGCCGCAACCGCCGCCGGCAGACCATAACCCATCGAGCCTGATGTCGGCGCCGCCTGCGTGTCGAAACGGCGGAAGCGATGGAAGCGGTGCAGCCAGGTGGCATAATTGCCGGCGCCGTTGGTGAAGATCGCATCGTCGGCCGTATTGGCTTCGATCCAATCCATGATGCGGCCCATATGCACGGCACCGGGGCTCTTTTCCGGTGTCTTCGACCAGCTGAGATAGGCCGCGTGCATGCGTTCGGTGCGATCTGCCCAAGGCGTTTCGTGCGGTGGGTCCAAATCCACGAGAGCCGCAACGAAATCCACCGGGCTGGAACAGATCGCCAGGTCCGGGCGATAGACGCGGCCGAGTTCCGAGGGATCGGGATGGACGTGGACGAACTGCTGGCGCGGGTAGGGATATCGACAAGCGTATAGCCGGAGGACGGCATTTCGGAGAGACGTCCACCGAGCAGGATCAGCAGATCCGCTTCCTTGATTTCCTTTGCCAGCGCCGGGTTGATGCCGATGCCGACATCGCCGGCGTAGCTTGGATGCAGATGGTCGAACAGCATCTGCCGCCGGAAAGAGCAGCCGACCGGCAGTTTGAAACGCTCCGCAAATTGCCTGATACCGGCAACCGCTTCTTCGTTCCAGCGCGTGCCGCCGAGAATGACCATCGGCCGCTGTGCAGCCGAAAGGCGCTGGCGGAGATCGGCAAGCTGGTTGCGGCCCGGATGAGCGGCAACAGGGGTATAGGGCAGCGCTTGCGGCGCCTCGACCTCATCGCGCAGCATGTCTTCGGGCAGGGTCAGCACCACGGGACCGGGGCGACCCGATGTTGCCACAGCAAAGGCGCGGGTGACGAATTCCGGGATACGGGCGGCATCGTCGATCTCGCCGACCCATTTTGCGAATTCGGTAAGAGCGCGCCGGAATTCCACTTCCTGAAAGGCTTCGCGCTCGCGGGCATCGCGCTGGACCTGGCCGATGAACAGGATCATCGGGATCGAATCCTGCCGGGCTATGTGAAGGCCGGCGGAGGCGTTTGTGGCGCCAGGGCCGCGGGTGACCAAGCAGATGCCCGGTTCGCCGGTCAATCGACCCCAGGCATCCGCCATCATTGCCGCCCCGCCTTCCTGGCGGCAAACGAGCACGTTGATATCGCTGTCATGCAGGGCATCGAGCACGGCGAGAAAGCTCTCGCCCGGCACGCAGGAAATGCGCTGCACACCATTGGCCTTCAACGCCTCGACGATGAGTTGCCCGCCCGTTCGCTTCATGTCCCCGCCTTTCCCTCCAGTTCGGCCAATTCAGCCAGAACTTCCTCCTGATGTTCGCCAAGGCGCGGGCTTGGCCGCGTATAGGTCAGCGGCGTTTCCGACAGCACGATTGGCGTGCGCACGCTCGGAATGACGGTGCCGGCACTATCTTCGAGATCGATTCTCAGGCCGCGTGCCACAATCTGCGGATCGGCGAACATATCCTCGATCGTGTTGATGGCGCCGGCCGGAACGGCATTGGTCTCGCAGGCCCTCAGCAGATCCGCCTTGTTCCACTTCAACGTCTCGGCTGAGACGAAGGCGCGCACCTCGTTGCGGTTGGCGACGCGGGCCTTGTTGGTCGCATAGCGCTCGTCGTCCGCATGGGTTTCCACCCCGAGAATGGTACAGAGGCGCCGAAACTGCCCATCATTGCCGACGGCAAGGATGAGATAGCCGTCGGCGGTGGGCACGACTTCATAGGGCGAGATATTCGGATGGGCGTTGCCGAGCCGCACCGGCGGTTTGCCGGAGATCAGATAGTTCATGTTCTGGTTGGCAAGCACGGCCGATTGCACATCGAGCAGCGCCATGTCGATCAGCTGTCCTGCTCCGGTCTTCAGAGCATGGATCAGGGCGGCCTCGATCGCGGAAACGGCATAGATGCCGGTGAAGATGTCGGCGATCGCAACACCGGCCTTCATCGGCTGTCCGTCCGGTTCGCCTGTGATCGACATGAAGCCGGACATGCCCTGAACGATATAATCATAGCCGGCGAGACTGGCATAAGGGCCGGCTTGGCCGAAGCCGGTAATCGAGCAATAGACGATGCGGGGATTGATCTTCTTCAGGCTTTCATAGTCCAGCCCGTACTTTACCAGGCCGCCGAGCTTGAAATTCTCGATCACCACATCGGCCGTCTTCACCAGGCGGCGTACCAGTTCCTGTCCTTCCTCGATCTTGAGATCGGCGATTACCGAGCGCTTGCCGCGATTGGCGGAATGGTAATAGGCGGCCGAGAGATTTTCGCCGTCCTTGCCCTCGACGAAGGGTGGCCCCCATTGGCGGGTGTCGTCGCCGCCGTCGGGATTTTCCACCTTGATGACATCGGCGCCGAGATCGGCCAGCATCTGTCCGGCCCAGGGACCGGCGAGAACGCGGGCAAGCTCTATGACGCGAATACCGGACAGCGGAGGTTTCTTGGTCTTGTGTTCTGTCATGTCGATCCACTCGCTTACGGCGTGAATGCAGTTTCAGATGTATCGGATACCGGCTTGGAAGCAAAGCGCCGCTCGCGCCAGAGAATGTAGAGCCCCGAGCCGATGATGATGAGGATGCCGAGCCATTTGATCGCATCCGGGAAATTGTCGAAGACGAGCCAGCCGAAGATCGTGGCGGAGACGATCTCGAAATATTGCAGCGGCGCGAGCGTCGAGGCCGGCACGGCGCGATAGGCATGCACCGTCAAGATGCCGGAAGCCGCCGCGGTGGCCCCGACCCCGAGCAGGTAGAGCATGGCAGCCAGATCCGGCATGACCGGATCGAGGATTGCGGATCCCGTCACCTTGCCGATGACAAGCAGGACCAGGCTGAAGCCGGTGCCCCACAGGCCGGTCTGGAACTGCATCGACCAGGCATCCTCGCTATGGGACACGACACGCGTGATCATGACATAGACTGCGATGCAGAGCGCGGTGACGACGGGCAGCAGAGCGATGAAGCCGACTTCCTGAAAGCTCGGCTGGATGATCAGCATCGCGCCGAAAAAGCCGACGGCACAGGCGGTGTAGCGCCGCCAGCCGATGGTTTCCTTGAGGAAGATGCTGCTCAAAATGGTCAGCATCATCGGCTCGACGAAGAAGATGGCAATGGCATCGGCCACCTCCATCACCTGCAGCGTAGTGACGAAGGACACCATGGACAGCGTCAGCACCGCGGCACGAATGGCGTGGACGCCGCTGCGCCGCCATGTCCACGCGCCCCATTGCCCGCGCATCGCCATCATCGGCAGTGCAAAGAGCGACTGAAGGATGAAGCGGGCGGCGGTGACTTCCGCCGGTGGGATCGTGGATGCGGCGAGCTTGGAGAAGATGTCGATGATCGGCGAGAGGACGACGGAGAGAAACATCATCACCAAGCCGAAGGTCAGCTCCGATTGCAGCAATCGGATCGAGGAGCCGCTGGAGGTGTTCATTGCAGAATTCCCATGAGAATCAGGTGCTTGCCGCCACCTCTTTGCACCAATCTGCAAAGCGGGAAATGGCTTCATCGGCACCGATTTCGTTGAGCGTCTCGTGCCGCATGTCAGGGTAGATCTCTGTTGTAATATGAGAGAAGCCGGCGCTTTTCAAATGGCTTGCCAGCCAGGAGATCGCTTTCGCATTATCGGTGGCCGGATCCTCGCCGCCGCCGACGAGATGGATGGGCATGTCGCGTCGAAGCCGGTCGAGATAGATCTTTTGCGGTGCCTTGAAGGTAAGCTCGAATATGTCGAGCCAGAGCGAGACGGAGGCATCGAAGCCGCAAAGCGGATCGGCGATGTATTTGTCCACCTGCTCGGGGATGCGCGAAAGCCAGTCGAAGTCGGTGCGGCGATTTGCGATCGACCGGCCCCAGGTGCCGAAGGTCAGCTTCGGCAAGGGGCCGCTTGGAACGTCCGATCCCTTGAACATGCGCTCCGTCTTGAGAATGAGCTGGGCGGCGCGGCCCGCAAGGCCCGCATTGAAGTTGGAATTCCACACCGCGACGGCATCGAACTTGTCCGGATGCGTGACGACGGTGTTGAGGCTGATCAATCCACCCATGGAGTGGCCGAACAGGATGATCGGCAGTCCGGGATGAACGCCTGCGGCAAGCTCGCGCATGGCGAGCACATCGGCGATGACATGCTCCGCTCCACCTCTTCGCGCGAAGCGGCCGATGGGCGCTTCATGGGCAACGGTCTCGCCGTGGCCGCGATGATCGTGGGCGTAGACATGGAAGCCTTGACTGGCCATCGCCTCGGCAAAGGTCTCGTAGCGGCGGGAGTGTTCGGCAAGACCATGTGATATCAGCAGGATGCCGCGTGCTTCTGCCGCCGCTGGCACATGATGATAGGCGATCTTCGCGCCCGTCGGGCTATTCAGGCGCTGCGTATCCGCGAACATGCATTCGGTGCTCCCTATTGGGACGAAAGGTTATCATCCGACGGATTGCAATGGATAGGTGTCGAAGCACACAGAAATAAATCTTTCCGAGCACTACGATTCAGGATTGCGCCCGCGCGATCAAACTGCTTATTTGTTCCTATAATGTTCTAATTGGAGACCGGGAATGAGGCAGTTGCTTCGGGTATTTGCAGTTGTATTTCTTTCAGTCGGAACGGCCGCCAGCGCCATGGCGCAGGAGCACAGCCGCGGCCGAACGCGTTTTATCCTGGCGGCGAGCTGGGAGCCGGCATTTTGCGCGACGAACCAGAAGAAGGCCGAATGCCGAAACCAATCGTCGAGCAGTTATGACGCCAAGAATTTCTCGCTGCATGGCCTCTGGCCGATGAGGCAGGAATATTGCGATGTTTCGGAGGATTTGAAGCAGGCGGATCGCGGCCGCGACTGGAAGGATTTGCCGGCGGTGGAGCTGTCGCAGGATGTCAAGGCGAAGCTGGACAAGGTGATGCCGGGCACGCAATCCGGGCTCGAGCGGCATGAATGGATCAAGCACGGGACCTGCACGAAGCTCAGCGCCGACAAATATTTTTCCATCGCTACCGGTCTGATCGCGGAGCTCAATGCGTCGTCCGTGCGCGATCTGTTTGCGGAGAATATCGGCAAGGAACTCGATGCCGAAAGCATCAAGGCCGCCTTCGACCAGAGTTTCGGTGAGGGTGCCAACGCGCGCATCAAGATGAGTTGCCGCCGTGTCGGCGATGTCAGGATGATTTCGGAGCTGACCATCGGCCTCTCGGAAGATGCGATCGAACCTCAAGAGGGCAATGAGCCGCGGCTCGGTAAACTGATCCAAAGCGCCGGCAGCACCGCCTTCGGCTGCGATCGGGGTGTGGTGGATGCAGCCGGCTTCTGAGAAAATACAGCTTTTCTGACGCGGATAATGCCCTCGGACGAGGTTTCGCCGTTGCCCGAGGGCGGGGTTTCGCCTACATAGCGGCACAATTCGCAATGTTATCCGCCTGTGGAGTAACCCAAGCTATGGCACGTCAGTTCATTTATCATATGGCCGGTCTGAATAAGTCCTATGGCGCCAAGAAGATCCTCGAGAATATCCATCTCTCGTTCTATCCCGATGCCAAAATCGGTATTCTCGGTCCGAACGGCGCAGGTAAGTCGACGGTGCTGCGCATCATGGCTGGCCTCGACAAGGAATATACCGGTGAAGCCTGGCTGGCCGAAGGCGCGACCATCGGCTATCTGCCACAGGAGCCGCAGCTCGATCCCAACAAGACGGTTTTCGAAAACGTCATGGAAGGCGTTGCCAAAAAAACCGAAATCCTCAATCGCTACAACGAATTGATGATGAACTATTCCGACGAGACTGCGGAAGAGGGGGCCAAGCTTCAGGATATCATCGACAGCCAGAACCTCTGGGATCTGGAAAGCCAGGTGGAAATGGCGATGGATGCATTGCGCTGCCCGCCGCGCGATGCCGAAGTCACCAGCCTTTCCGGCGGTGAGCGCCGCCGTATCGCGCTTTGCCGCCTGCTTCTCTCGCAGCCAGATCTGCTGCTGCTCGACGAACCGACCAACCATCTCGATGCCGAGACCATTGCCTGGCTGGAAAAGCACCTGCGCGACTATCCGGGTGCCGTGATGATGATCACCCACGACCGCTACTTCCTCGACAATGTTACTGGCTGGATTCTCGAACTCGACCGCGGCCGCGGCATTCCCTACGAAGGCAACTACTCCGCCTATCTGCAGGCCAAGGCCAAGCGCATGCTACAGGAAGCCCGTGAAGAAGCTGGCCGCCAGAAGGCGATCAGCCGCGAACAGGAATGGATCGCCTCCAGCCCCAAAGCCCGTCAGGCCAAGTCCAAGGCGCGTATCAACGCTTACGAGCAGCTGGTCGATGCTGCCGAAAATCAGCGTCCTGGCGATGCGCAGATCATCATTCCGGTCAGCGAGCGTCTCGGTCAGGTGGTGATCGAGATGGAGGGTATCACCAAGGGTTTCGAAGGCCGCACGCTGATCAAGGATCTGTCGATCAAGCTGCCGCCCGGCGGTATCGTCGGCATCATCGGCCCGAATGGCGCCGGCAAGACGACCCTGTTCAAGATGATCACCGGGCAGGAAAAGCCGGATTCCGGCTCGATCCGCATCGGCGAGACGGTGCATCTCAGCTATGTCGACCAGAGCCGCGACGCGCTTGATGGTAACAAGACGGTATGGGAGGAAATCTCCGGCGGCGCTGAAGTCATCAAGCTCGGCAAGTTCGATATGAACTCGCGCGCCTATTGCGGCGCCTTTAACTTCAAGGGCGGCGACCAGCAGCAGAAGGTCGGCAATCTCTCCGGCGGTCAGCGCAACCGCGTGCACCTGGCCAAGATGTTGAAGTCCGGCGGCAACGTGCTTCTGCTCGACGAACCGACCAACGACCTCGATACGGAAACGCTGGGAGCGCTGGAAAGCGCGCTCGAAAACTTCGCGGGCTGCGCCATCATCATCAGCCACGATCGCATGTTCCTCGACCGCCTGGCCACGCATATCCTGGCCTTTGAGGGCGAAGGCCATGTCGAATGGTTCGAAGGCAATTTCGAAGATTACGAGCAGGACAAGGTCCGCCGCCTCGGCCCCGATGCTCTCAATCCGGGCAGCCAGGCGCATAAGCGACTGACACGATAAGTTTGCTGTCTTTCCGTTATGGAGAAGGAGAACCCCGGCAGTTCACAGGCCGGGGTTTTTCTTTGCGGTAGTGCAGGAAGCATACATTCCCCAGCCGACAAAAAATAACAGATTTCCGACGCCCCACCGGTCTCTATGGCGATTAGTGCTTGCGGAGTTCATTCAAATCACATAAAGATATCTTTATATCTTGATTGGGTGTCGAATGACGGATGTGGTGAAGCTCGGCTTGGATGAAGTTGTGGACGTGCTGAAGGCGGTCGGCGAACCGACGCGGCTACGCCTCATGGCATTACTCGCAGCAAGCGATCTGACCGTCACCGATCTTACCGAAATTCTCGGCCAGTCGCAGCCCCGCATCTCGCGGCATCTGAAGCTGCTTGGCGAAGCCGGCCTGATCGACCGCTATCAGGAAGGCGCTTGGGCTTATTTCCGCTTGAAGCAGGAGGGCAAGGCGGTGACCTTGGCGCGTACGCTTCTGCGCCACACCGCCGAGAAGGACACCGTTCTTCTGCGTGACGGCGAGCGCCTTGCTTCGGTCAAGCGCATCCGTGCCGAACGGGCGCAGGCCTATTTCAGTCGCAATGCCGCCGAGTGGGACGAACTGCGTCGCCTGCATGTCGCCGACGAGGATGTCGACAAGGCGCTGATCGAGCTGATCGGCCCGCAGCCGATCGATTCCTTCCTCGATCTCGGGACGGGTACGGGCCGGATGCTGCAGCTCCTGGCTGGCCACTATCGTCGCGCCGTCGGCATCGATGCCAGCCGTGACATGCTCGCGGTCGCCCGTGCCAATCTCGATCGTGCCAACATCACCGCTGCGTCGGTGCGCCATGGCGATATTTTCAACCTGCCGCTCGAGCAGCAGGATTTCGATCTGATCACCATCCATCAGGTGCTGCATTTCCTCGATCAGCCGGAGATTGCCGTTGCCGAGGCGGCGCGAATGCTGCGGCCCGGTGGCCGGCTCGTCATCATCGATCTCGCGCCGCACGCGCTTGAATATCTGCGCGACGAGCATGCGCATTTGCGTCTCGGCTTCTCGGATCAGACAATATCGGATTGGCTGAAGCTGGCGGGGCTCGATGTCGAGCGCGTGCAGCACCTCCATTCGGAGAGGGAAGGCGGTCCGGCGCTGACAGTCAGTATTTGGCTGGCGCGCGATCCGCGGCTGCTCATGGCCACCGACCAAGGCCACCAGTCGTCCCCCATTCTTGCCGGGAGAGTTTGACATGTCCTCGAGATCCGAAAGTCTTAGTGACGGTATCCGCATCTCCTTCGAGTTCTTTCCGCCGAAGTCGGAGGAAGCGGAGCAACAGCTGTGGGCCACCGTGGCAGATCTTAGCGATTGGGAGCCGGAGTTCGTTTCGGTGACCTACGGGGCAGGTGGCTCGACCAAGGCGCCGACGCTTTCCGCCGTGCGCAAGATGATCCATGAAACACCGTTCACGACGGCATCGCATCTCACCTGTGTCGGCGCAACACGCGAAGATACGCATCGGGTGATCGATGAGTTCCTGGCTGCCGGCGTTCGCCGTTTCGTCGCGTTGCGCGGCGATCCGCCCGGCGGTGTCGGCTCGGCCTACCAGCCGCATCCGGGCGGTTATGCCAATGCTGCCGAATTGGTGGGCGCGTTGCGGGAGCGCGGCGATTTCGATATCTCCGTATCCGCCTATCCGGAAAAGCATCCAGAAAGCCGCGATACGGCTGCAGATATCGACATGCTGAAGCGCAAGGCCGAGAACGGCGCCGACCGGGCGCTGACGCAGTTCTTCTTCGATAATGACGCCTTCGAGCGCTATCATGATCGCGTTCGTGCGGCCGGCATCCGGATCCCCGTTGTGCCCGGCATCATGCCGATCCAGAACCTCACGCAGCTCAAGCGCTTTGCCGGTGCGTGCGGCGCCAGTATCCCGTCCTGGCTTGACGATCGTTTCGATGGTCTGGATGAGAATGTCGAGGAACGCGCCAAGGTTGCTGCGGATGTTGCGGCCGAGCAGATCCAGGATCTCATACGCCGCGGCATTCATGAGTTTCATCTTTATACAATGAATCGCTCGGCGCTCGTCTCAGCCGTCCTTGAGCGGCTGGGGCTTCAGCGCAAGTTGGATGCGCGCGCCGGCGCCGCCGCCTGAGCATTTCGCCCGGTATGAAAAAGCGCATGTCCGGCCCGGGCATGCGCTTTTCTAATAAGGCAGGGGTTTTGTTAGCTTTTCGGAGTTTGATCGTCTGCGAATTTCGTCAAAGCCGTCAGATGAAAAGCATCGTTACGACAAAAGCGAAGGCCGCACCGACCACTAGGACGTTGATGGATCGCGTCAATCCCATGTCTTCCTCCTCAGTCAGCCGTTAAATTTTATGTCGAAAATATGTCGTTTGGAAAGCAAATTCGATGCTGCGACGCGGCATGAGGTTGGTGCTTCGATTCAGATAATCGCGACAGTATTTTGATTTTACTATGAAAATTCCAGTCGCCTGCTAAGTGACGGGTTGTGAATAAGTATTAACATGCTGTGACCGAAGACCACTCGATGGAGCGGCCAATCACGTTGTGCGCGTTCGTGTGCCGTGTTTCATCCATGCATAGAGCCGGCCGTCGAGGACGAGCAGACCCGCGCCGATCAGCACCATGCCGGCGATCTCGGCGAAGCCAAGCCGCTCATCCAGGAACAGGAAGCCAAGCAGAAGTGCGCTTGGCGGCACCAGCAGTGTCACCAGTGAAGCATTCGTGGCGCCGGCAAGCGCCATGATGCGAAAGTAGAGAATATAGGCGAAAGCCGTCGACAGCAGTGCCAAGCCTAGAATAGCCGCGATCGCCGTCGCCGGCGGTGCCGCAAGAGACCAGGGTTGGTCAACGGTCACGGCGACCGGCAGCATGATCAGCGAGGAAGCGGTCAATTGACCGGCCGCAACGACGGGTGGGGCGATGCCCTTGAAGCGTTTGGCGTAGATGGCGGCAAAGCCATAGGAAATCGCCGCGAGGATTGGCAGGGACAATGCCCAGAAGGGAACCGAGCCGCCGGTGGTGACGCTTGGTCCGAGCAGCACTGCCGTCCCGATCAGTCCGGTGAAACAGCCGATGAGCTTCGCTGACGTGAGGCGTTCGTCGGTGGTCAGCTGGTTGCCGATCAGGACGGTCCAGATTGGTGTGGTTGCGTTGAGGATGGAGGCAAGACCGGCGCCCATCTGCGTTTGGCCGAAGAAGATCAGGGTATGCGGCACGGCATTGTTGATGAGCCCCAGCAGGAGGAATTGCCGCCACTGGGTCCGTAATACCTGGTAGATGCCAAAGCGGCCGGCAAGGTAGAGATGCAGCGCCAGCGCCGCCAGAGACAGGCGCAGAAGAACGAGCGTAAAGGGCGGAACATGATGGACCGCAATACGGGCAAAGAAAAACGAGCCGCCCCAGATCAGCCCGAGCAACAGCAGCAGCCCCCAGGTCAAGGCGCTCATCCGGTTTTCGTTACTCATTGTCGTCTCCCCCGTTTCAGCCCATGTAACCCGGGAGAGGGCTGGGGTTCCACCCGTTTTCTGCTCGAATCCGCGGTAGTCGGTTATCGAGGAGCTGGCGGAACTGCGCATAGCAAAAAGGCGGCTCGGAGCCGCCTTTTCGATAGGGATGCAAAAGAGGTCAAAGCGCGTTGAGCAGCGCCGTGGTTGCCCAGCCATCCGCCGGCATGCCGAGGCGGAATTGTTCCTTCTGGATGGCGACGCGCGTACCGGAGCCGAGAATGCCGTCGATCTTGCCGACATCGTAGCCGCGCGCCACGAGCTTGGTCTGAAGCGCCTTCATGTCGACATCGTTCAGGCCTGCCTCAGGCGTGCCTTTGCTATAGGGCGGGGCACCGGCAAAGCGGGTGGCGAAATAGGCGGCCGAGGTCGTGTAGATGAACGACTGGTTCCAGCCGAGATAAGTATTGTAGTTCGGATAGGTCAGGAAGGCAGGCCCTTTGCGACCCTGCGGCAGGATGAGAGCAGCGGGAAGGGAGCCGAAGCTCGTGTTGCCGTCGCGCGGGGTGACGCCGAGCTTGAACCAATCGCCAGCCGTCAGCGTGCCGCCGATGCCGGATTTTTCCCAGGGGAGATTGTCCGGGACTGTTACTTCCTGCAGCCAGGGCTGACCGCGCTGGAAGCCGAGATGCTGGAGGAATCGTGCTGTCGTCAGAATGACGTCAGGTGCGCTGGTCTTGAGGTTGACATGGCCATCGCCATCGCCATCCGTGCCATAAGCGATGATATCGGGGGGCAGCATCTGCGTCTGGCCGATTTCACCGGCCCATGCACCCGTGGTCGTTTCCGGATCAACATCGCCACGCTGCACCAGCTCGATCAGCGCAATCAGGCGCGGACGGAAGAAGTCCGGCCGGCGGCAGTCGTGCGAAAGGGTGACCAGCGCGTTGCGTGTGTTGAAATTGCCCTGAACGGCGCCGAAGTCCGTTTCCATGGCCCAGAAGGCGGTGATGACGCCGGGAGGAACGCCATAGTCCTTTTCGGCCTTGGCGAAGACATCGGCATACTGCTTCATCTTCTGGCGGCCGATGTCGAGGCGGCCCTGGCTGACGGTGCGCTGGGAAAACTCGAGGAAGGTCTGGCGGAAGACGCCCTGACTGCGGTCCATGGCGAGAACCTTCTGGTCGATCTGCGCGCCAGCGAGCGTCTTGTCTGCGGCGGCTGCATCCGCGCCGTCAGCAATCGCCTCGGCCTTCACGCCGGCCAGGAATGCGGTGAGATCGCCACCACAGGCTACTTTTGGAGTGGCGTCGCTGCTAGCGGGCGGCACGGCTACTGGAGCCGCACTTTGAGCCATCGCCGTACCGGTCATGGCTGAAGCGAAGAGCAACGCAAGAGCGCTGCGTCGAATGGTGTGACGATCCATGAGCGATCCTTCCCAGGTGATAGAATAGGGTCGCTTTCACAGAAGATTGTGACATAAGCAAGAGTGAAATGGGCTCAGTCTTAAGAATTTCCCTGCTTCTCTACTGCCGCCACCCAGTTTTGCCAGTTTTGCTCTGAACCGCCGAAAACATTGATATCCGTCGGACCTTTGATGCCGGGTATGACGCCTGTCGAGGTATATTGCCAGAAGGCCCAGCTGCGATCCGCGTAGGTCTCTTTCGGGTGCTTGGCGACCGAGCGGACCCAGAAGTGATAGTCCTTGAAGTAACCGACGAGATTTTCGCGATGGAAATCCACTGATGTATAGATGATCGGGCGCTTGCCGTAATAGGCCTGCAGGCGATCCATAAAGCGCTTGATCTCGCTGCGTACCGTTTCAGGAGCCGGCCTGGTCTTGCAGGTCGGGGAGCCCGGGTTCCATTCAACGTCGACGACGGGTGGAAGCGCCATTGTATCCTTCGGTACATTGCGGATGAACCAATCGGCCTGTTCGTCGGCGGTGGAGCAGAAATAGAAGAAATGATAGGGCGCGTGCAGAAGTCCGGCAGCATTGGCTTCCTGCCAATATTCCGTAAAGCGCGGATCGATCCGGTCCTTACCCTCCGTCGCCTTGATGAAGACGAAGGCGACCCCCGACCCCTTCACCGCCTTCCAATCGATATCGCCCTGCCATTTGGAAACGTCGATGCCGTGGATGGGATGACGCTGCGGATGGTCGCGGCCGAAATCCTGCGGTTTCGTATCGCTGAACCTGGTCTTGGGAAGGGCAGCCGTCGAAAGGGCGTCATAGCCCGTCGTGCAGCCATTCAAGAAGAGGGCGAGCGGCAGTAGACATGCCAGAAGCCGGCGCATGCGTAACCCGTTATGGCGCGAGTGATCTTGCTGCCCCAAGGCTTGGCTTCCGTAATATGGTCCCCGAGAATCCGAAAGAGCGGCAGACCATGCCGTTGTCGGCTGGTCTTGCCACTTTATTCACCATATCAACGTAAAAAATGCGTTATCTTCAAGCAAATTCTTATGCTTGGCGTATTCTTTGACGGATTTTGCGCTGGAATCCGCCGCCGCTCAGATGCCGGGCCTGCTAGCAACAGCGCGCCAGGCATAGCCGCGACCGATCCTTTCGGTCTTCACGGACATGCCGTGTACCTGGGCCTTGTCTTGAAGCACGGTCAGAAGGTCGGCGCGCGGATCGACGTGGAACCTCTTCAACCAACCCTTCAGAAGTGCCCTGAACCAGCGCGGCAGACCTTCCTGCTGGCCGAAATCGACGATATGCAGTTCGCCGCCCGGAGCAACGGCATCGAGCGAAGCATCGATTGCGCTTTTCCAGTCCGGGATCATCGACAGCGCGTAGGAAATCATCACGCGGTCGAACCCGCCGACACCGAAATCGGCGGGCGAAAAGGCAGTAGCGTCGGCAACGCGGAAATCCGGCATCTGCTGCAGACCACGGAAATTATTGCGCGCCGAAATCAGCATTTCCTGGGAGATGTCGAGGCCATAGAAGCGAGCGGAGGGGAAGCGGCGATAGGCGAGCAACATGTTGCGGCCGGTGCCGCAGCCCACTTCCAGGAAGGAGCCGCCGGCAGGCACATTCAGGTGCTCGATCGTGCGGTCACGCCCGAACAGGTAGTATTTGCGGGTCAGATCATAGATGTGGCGCTGATAGCGGTACATGCCGTCCATCAGCTTGGCATGGTTGTTATCGCTGGTTTCTATGCCCGTATCCGCCTGGCTCACGCTTTTTTTCCATAAATGTGGAAGCCGCCGTAGATCGCCGAGCGATCGCGTGCATTGAGCTCCTGCGAACGCTCCTCGAAATAGACCCATTGGTCGCGGATCGCCGGAGAAAGACGACCTTCGATGATGCTCTTTTCGGCGGCCGTGCGGAAGATGACGCGGGCGCCTTCGCGCGCCGTACGGGTAATCTCGGCCCAGAGGCTGTTGAGCTGCTCGTCCGTCATCCAGTCCTGCGCATCAAGCAGGACATAGCGATCGCGCGAGGCGGCCGGCTTCGAGGCCAGAAGCTCGGTGAAATTGGCGTGATGCACGTCGACGCGATCGGCATTGGCGCGGATTGCGGCATAGTGCTCCGGCTTGAGATAGGTCGGCAGTGGACCCTGATGCTGGGCGGCGTAGCGGCGCGCAAACGCCTGCCAGGCAAAATAGTTGTCGCGCATCGGGAAATGACAGGCGAGCTTTTCAAGACGGTGCTTCAGCACGGCAGAAATGGAATCGTCGCCCGCAAGGCTTGCAAGTTCGTCATATTGCTGCGGCGGAATGCCGAGACCGAAGAGCGAGCTCTTCCGGCCGAGCAGCCAGCGAACGGCCCGCTTATCAAAGATCGGAGCGATTTCTTCGTCGAAGAACTGGCGCTGTTCGCGCATGGTGCGGGCTTGCGTCATCTTGTCGAGACGAACGCCATTCAGGCGCGCCAGCACATGGGCCGCGCCGATGAAGCGGCCGAGAAGGCCGGTCTTGTAGATATTGCGATTGAAGACTGTGATCCGGCGGCGGCCATAGAGGTCGCGACCGTCCCAATAGCTGGAGGTCGCCGCGTCGAGGCGCGATGCGATGAACTGGTCGTAGGCCTGGCTGTTGGCGGTAACGCCCGGGGTGCCGAAGAAGCGCACCAGGTCTGCATGGCCGGGTAATAAGCGGAAGGCTGCGAGCTTCAGCTTGTTGAGTGCGATGTGATGACGGTTCAGGTCAACGACATCGATCGAGGCAGGGTTCTGCGAGAGATAGGCGAGCATGTTGCAGCCGCCGGAACCGATGGTGACGATGCGGTGATGCGGCTGAAGCTCCATCGCTTCCATGTCGACATCCGGATCCTCCCAGATTTGCGGATAGACAAGGCCCGAGAACAGCATTCCGAAGAGGCGCTCGGAGAGGCCAGCCTTGGACAGCGCCTTATGCTGCAGGAGAGCGTCCTTGAGTTTCCGGTTCTTTTGGAGACCGGCATCCGGGGCGAATTCCGTCATCTGAGTCTTGTCACCAATTTGTAAGGTTCAGGGCGTGTAACCCGGCAATGCTACAGTCTGATGACGCGGGCTGTTGGCAGATCAGGCGGAAAAGCACCCTTGCACATATTTAAGGTGCCGCAATCATCATAGGCCTTTCATATTGCTGCGTTTCCTGATTGTCTCCGCGTACCTTTTGGAGGGCGTGTGACATGCGTTTGATATCGAGAGTGATCGGGGCTCTTATTGTTTTGCTGCTGATCATTGTCGCCGGCGGAGCCGTCTGGCTTTCCCTTTATCCGCCGGAATTGCTCAAGGTTGGCGATGGCTATGCCGCAAAGATGGTCTGCTCGAACACGTTCGTGGCAAAACGCGATCCGGACAAGGTGCTGGAAGAAGACGTGCAGGCCCCCGGCAATCCTGCGCTGAAACTCATCCGCGTTTCCGTCGATCGCGACGAAGGCGTCGTGACCGCCCGTTTTCTTGGTTTGTTTGCGCCCAATTATGCGCTTTATCGCGGTGCGCTCGGCTGTACGACGGTTCCCGACGGCGATTTGCAGGGAGCGCGCAGGGCCGTCTTCCTGAACAAGATCAAGGCTCCGAAGAGTGATGCGTTATGGCCGGATGGGGATGCGGTCAACGTCGATCAGGGCGAGCAGGGGGCGAAGCTTGCCAATATCGTCACGAACCCGGATCTCGCCGGCCCGGCCATGCGGGCAATCGTGGTCGTCAAGGACGGGCATATCGTCGCCGAGACCTATGGCGACGGCTTCAGCAAGGCGACACCTCTCATCGGCTGGTCCATGACGAAAACCGTCAATGCCGCCATCATCGGTCGCCTGATGCTGGCGGGGCGTATGTCTTTCGACGATCAAAACCTGTTGCCGCAATGGAGCGCGGACGAGCGCAGGAACATCAAGCTCAGCGATCTCCTTGCCATGGAAAGCGGTCTTGTCTTCAACGAGTCCTATGGCAGCGTGTCCGATGTGACACGCATGCTCTATCTCGATCCGGATACGACCAGCGTTCCGGCCGGTGCGCGTCAGGTCGCAGCGCCAGGCGAGCGCTTCAGCTATTCGAGCGGCACGTCAACCCTGCTTTCGCGCCTTTGGATGAATCGGTTGCCCAATCTGAGTGCCGCCATCTCCTATCCGCGAGAAGCGCTTTTCGGACCGCTCGGCATGTACAGCGCCGTTTTGGAGGCCGATGAGCGCGGGACCTTTGTTGGCAGTTCCTATCTTTACGCCAATGCTCGCGACTGGGCGCGTTTCGGTCAGTTCCTGCTTCAGGACGGCGTCTGGAACGGGCATCGGTTGCTTCCTGAGGGTTTCGTCGGCGCCATGCGCACGCCGACAAAGGCGTCGGAAGGCGTCTATTCTCAGGTTCAGGCCTGGCTTGCAGGTCCGGGCGGCTCGAATGCGCAATACGGTCTGCCCGCAGATACTTTCTGGATGAGTGGCCACGACGGCCAGACGGTAGCCATCGTTCCGTCCGCCAATCTCGTTGTCGTGCGGATGGGATTGACGCCGGCCTGGGCGGACTACCGGCCGCAGATCCTGCTGAAACGGATCATGGATGTGATAAAGCCGGCCTCGAACTAGGGCGGGTCCAGGAGCGTTGGCAGCGGTTTTGCCGGGAATTGCGCAAAAACGAAGAGATCGGACGGTTCGGCGCTTCGATGAGACGCTGAACCGTTCCAAGCCGGCTTTCAAAATGCCTTGATGAAATCAGTAATTGCCGTTGGCGACATCTGTCAGGCCCTTGCGCTTGGCATCGTAATAGTAGCCACGTGCATAAAGCTGGACGGCATTGCTTTCCTTGTTTGCGGCCTTGCTGTCTGCCGTCATCCAGGCGCCGCGCAGATATTTTGCGGCGTATTTGATGTTGGTTTCCGCATCGAGCAGGCCGGACGCCGGGCCTTGGTAACCCATGGACTTGGCCGTATTGTACTTGATCTGCATCAGACCGAAATATCCGGCCCGGTTATAGGCCTTCGGATTATAGCGGCTCTCGCGGTGAACAACGCGATGGATCAGCGATTCCGGGATTTCATAGAGCTTGGCATATTTCTGGATGAGCTTTGAGACGTAGCTCTTTTCCTCGGCCGGCACGTCTGAATCATAGTTGGAGGTCGTCGTCGTCACCACTGCGGGAACGACGGTCGGGCCGCTGCTGTCGAAATTGAAGTCATAATGCATGCGGTTGTCCACATAGCGCGGCTGGCCGATCTGTGCTGGCGTCGCGAAAGCGACTTCGGCCTGCGCTTCGGATCCCGGACGCGGCGTCGGCACGGCAACCTGAATGGCGGCAATATCCGACGTCATGGGAATGGTCGGTTCACCTTGCGCGACGGAGGCCGAGACCGGCGTCAGGGCGGCATCGCCGGGGCGTGCCGGATTGGGCATGGGGATTGCGACCACGGAAGGCACGAGCGGCACGTCGGATGCGGCATAGGCCGCGGCTGTCGTGGTATTGGCGGCGGGTGCACCGGTTGCCGCGGCAATTGCGATCGTTCCCTGGTTAGGCGCATTTGCCGCCGGGGTACCGAAACGCGCTTGCGCCGCATCGATCTGCTGCTGGTTCACGGCGCCGGGGGCGGCGTTGACCGAGCCTGGGGCAACGCGGCCGGATTTTGCCAGGGCCACCTGTTGCTGCGGCTGCCGCGGGCCGATGAATGTCGGCGCTACTGCGGCCATTGCCGGGCCGCCCGTAGACGAGGCAGCGCCGGTTGCGGTCAGGGTCGTATTCGGATGCGGCACGTTGGTGTGTGCCGACGGGAGTTCTGCCTGAGACGTCTGCTGCTGAGTGCTTGCGCACCCGGCAAGAGCGCCGCACATCATTGCCGAAAAGGCAACGCTGCGCTTCAGGCTGGGAAATCCGATCGCTACCATTCTGTCACTTTCGAAAAGCCAAACCTAATTTCGATGTAATTCGGCCACAGGACCGCCAAATTCGGTCACAGGATCGATAAAATTATGAATCCCCATTAACCTATCCGTGATCGACCCGCAACCCTGCACAGCCTCAGGCGGCCATCCGGCGGTATCCGGCGGTCACGGCACCGGCGGCAATCAACAGGGTACCACCCGTTCTGTTGACCGCGCGTTGCACGCTTGCCTTGCGGATAAAGCCGCGTGCCATGTCGGCGACGAACACGTAAATGAGCGAATTCAGGGCCGCCAACGTCAGGAAGGTCGCCTCCAAAATAAGCGTTTGCGCAAGAAATGGCTTCGACAGGTCGAGAAATTGCGGCACGAAGGCGATGAAGAACACAATGCTCTTCGGATTGAGTGCCGTTACAACATATGCGTGCAGCATGATTTTTAACGGTTTTTCCTCGGGTAGATTGTCATTGTCGCCCAGCGGACCCGTAACGATCGGCGCTCTCCACAGCTTGATTCCGAGGAAAACGAGATAGGCGGCGCCGATCAGCTTGAGAATCGTGAACAGTGCCGCCGAAGTGGCGAGAAGGGCTCCGAGGCCAGCCAGGGAAGCGGTCATTGCCGTAAAATCGCCCAAAGTGACACCGGTCACGGTGGCCAGGGCCGTCTTACGCCCGTGGCCCAGCGCATAGGATATGACAAGGAGAATGGTCGGACCCGGGATGGCCAGCATGATGCAGGACGCGGCGGCGAAAGCGAGCCAGGTTTCGATGGACATAGAATCCTCCTCTATTCCTCTTCCGCCGCCAGCAAAGACACCGGATTTGCGATCCGTCAATCCGCTTCATCGCAGATCAGGCCGCCTGATTGCGAATCGGGCCGCCTGATCACAGATCAGTCCGATTGATCGTCGATCAATCAGGCTTGTGTATATTTCTGCCCGATATGGTCCATCACGTCGGCGAACCATGGCTGGGTGATGTCGAATGCCTTGCCTCCCTTGATGCGGGGGAATTCGATGGCACGCAGCTTGCCGCCCTGTCCTTCGTCATGGCCGGTGACGCCCGATACCTTGTTGAGCGCACTTTCTACCGCAAGATCGACCATGCCCTGGATCAGGCGGAGATCCTCGCCATTTGCGGGGGCGGAGCGTGCGAAATAGCCCGACTTCTGCACCATGGAGCGTTCGGCGCCGATAATCGCTGCGAACTGCTTCTGGAACCAACCGCCGACATTGATCGTATCGATCTTCACGTGGCCGAAAGCATCGCGCTTGACGGTTTCTCCGGCCGCCTCGCGTTCGGCGACGATGGCGTCGAGACCTGCGCCTTCCGATACGAACAGCGTCACCTGGCCGGTCTTTTCCATGATGGCGCGCAGACGTTCGCCTTCCGCTTCGATGTCGAACAGCATTTCCGGCAGATAAAGGCCGTCGATGCGCTTCAATTCGGCATTCATCATGAAGCCGTCGACGTATTCGTTGGCGCTGCTCTTCTGGATATAGGCGCGCGCCGTTGCGGCCGTCAGCCAGCCGCAGTGGCGGCCCATCACTTCATGAATGACCAATGTGCGCGGCGCGGCAGTCTGTTCGTTGCTGACGTTATCGAAGAAATGCGCGCCGACCTCGGCTGCCGTCCAGGCGCCAAGAGACTGACGGATCGGCACCACATCGTTATCAACGGTCTTCGGCAGGCCGACGACGGTCAGATCATAGCCGTTGGCGCCGAGATAGGCGGCAAGGTCCGCCGCTGTGGTATTGGTGTCGTCGCCGCCGATCGTGTGAAGGATGGTGATGCCGTCGGAAGCCAGTCGCTCGGCTGCGACGCGCAGCGGGTTTTCGCCTTCCTTGACCAGACCGCGCTTGACGCAATCGGCAATGTTGGTGAGCTTGACGCGGCTGTTGCCGATCGGCGAGCCGCCATAGCGGTGCAACAGATAGGCCTGTTCGCGCATGGTCGCGGTCACTTCGATGCTGTCTCCGAGCAGCACACCCTGATAGCCGGAACGATAGGCGATGATGTCGAGATCAGGTGCCACGTCGCTGTAGCGCTGGATCAGCCCGCCAACCGCGGAAGAAAGGCAGGGTGCCAATCCGCCGGCGGTGAGCATTGCGACTTTCTGTTTGGCCATGGAGATCCTCCTTGCAGTCAAGCTGCTTCATTTCAATGGTTGCGGTGGGAATGGATGCGACAGGCAGGCATGGGTGTAAAGTAAAGAATTTAAGAAATTCGCGGTTTGTTTTGCCGCTGGAGGGCAGATCGCGCACAATTGGATGAGGTGCGACGTCCGCAATCATTACCAAATTGTGAAAAGAGTTTTCCGCCTTGCGACGAATGGACTGCTTGCAATGGCAACCATAATTTGATCAAGGTGTTCTACTGTTTAGAGGCCGTTGGAACCACCATGTCGTTTTGGGAAAAATTGCTGAATGCTATCGGTAGCACTGCCGGCAATGCCCTGTCCGCGGTGGTCGAGGCTATTCGCACCGTGTTCGAAGGCGATCCGGAAACCCGACGCAAAGTGGCCTTTTCCGTCGCCATCATCGCGCTTTCGGCCAAGATGGCGAAGGCTGACGGCGTGGTGACGGAAAACGAAATCAATGCGTTTCGCGAGATATTCGAATTTCCTCCCGACCAGGCCAAGAATGTCGCACGTCTTTATAATCTGGCGCGTCAGGACGTCGCCGGTTACGAGGCCTATGCGGAGCGACTGGCCTCGCTTTGCGAGACCTGCACGAAGAATTGCCCGGTGCTGGAAGACGTGCTGGACGGGCTGTTCCATATCGCCAAGGCCGACGGCTTGATCCATGAGAAGGAAATGGCCTTCCTTCAGCATGTCGCCGAAATCTTCCACATGAGCGAGCAGCGGTTCGAACAGATCATGGCCCGCCATGTGAGTGCTGGCGGCCGCGATCCCTATAAGGTGCTCGGCGTATCGCGGCAGGACGATTTTCCGACAATCCGTCGCCGCTACCATGGCCTCGTCTATGAGAACCATCCGGATCGCCTCGTGTCGCGAGGGGTTCCCGAAGAGTTTCATGCCATTGCCAACGAGCGCATGGCAGCCCTGAATGCGGCTTATGCCGAGATCGAGAAAGAACGCCGCGCCGCATGAGTGCATTTAAGGCCGATTTCGCTCGCGCCCATGTGCAGCCTTCGCCGAACCATGGGGAGAGGCGGGATGGACGGCGGCCTGACATCATTCTTCTGCATTATACCGGCATGGGCACGGCCGAGGGCGCGCTCGATTGGCTCTGTCGCCCGGAGAGCCAGGTGTCGAGCCACTATTTCGTTTTCGAGGACGGCCGCATCGTTCAGCTCGTTCCGGAAGAGCGCCGCGCCTGGCATGCGGGCAAGAGCTCCTGGCATGGCGATATCGATATCAATTCGCGGTCGATCGGCATCGAGATCGCGAATGCCGGCCATCCGGGCGGACTGCCGGATTTTCCCGACGCGCAGATCGAAGCAGTCGTCGAACTGTGTCGCGATTGCGGCCAACGCTGGGCAATCGCGTCGGAACGCGTGCTCGGACACTCCGACGTGGCACCCGTGCGAAAGGTGGATCCGGGCGAGAAATTCCCTTGGGCGGAGCTGGCTAAGGCAGGGGTGGGACATTGGGTGGAACCGACGCCGATCACCGGCGGAAGGTTCTTCCAGAAGGGCGATGTCGGTCAACCGATCGAAGCGCTGCAGTCCATGCTCTCACTTTATGGCTACAGTACTGAAATAACAGGGGAATTCTCAGAGAAGCTGAAGGGGGACGTGGAAGCCTTTCAGCGTCATTTCCGCCAGGAGCGTGTGGATGGCATTGCCGATTTTTCCACGATCGATACGCTTCATCGCCTCCTGTCCGCGCTGCCTCGCTATTCGTAGCCTTTTGCCGGCACCGGCTATGTTTATAGCCGGCTATTGATGTGAAAATGCGTAACTCCCTGCTACGCCACATCTTTTCCCTATTATCTCCGCATTGCATTGGTCTAACGACGCTCGCTGAACGGCGGTCGCGCCGTCTGGGTTTGTGTGTCGCGCGGCCGTAGACGACTAATGGGGACTGTGCATTCCGGCGGCTCTTTTTGCCTCCAGCCGGACGTGACGGCTTGTGCCGTCCGCGGTCCCGCCCCTGGAGACAAAAGACTACATGAAAAATTTGATTGTTGCGGCTGCAGCATGCGTGGGCGTGCTGCTGGCGGGATATGATTGCGCCTTTGCGGGCCAGCGTGACGCAAGGCAGAAAACGGTTCCACTCAAGATCGTCAGCCGCACCACCGGCTTTCCGATGCCAAACGTTCCCGCCGAATTGCGTGATGCGGAAACCTCCTTCGCACAACAAAATCGTTATACCGGCCTGATTGCCAAATATGCCAAGCAGAACGGCGTTGCGGTCGAACTGGCGACCGCCGTCATCAAGATCGAAAGCAATTTCAATCCGAAAACCCGGGGTAGTGCAGGCGAGATCGGCCTGATGCAGATCAAGCCGGCAACGGCGCGGCTGATGGGATATGCCGGAGGAGCCAAGGGGCTCTACGATCCCGAGACGAACATCAAGTTCGGCATGAAGTACCTGGCCATGGCGCAGGATCTCGGCGGCGGTCAGACCTGCAATACCATCCTCAAATACAATGCGGGTCACGGCGCCACGCGCATGAACCCAATCTCGAAACGTTATTGCGGCAAGGTGCTGGCGCTTCTGGACTGACGTTATCCGAGCCAGGAATTACCGGGTAGGGCGGAATCGTCTTCCATGCTATCGAACCACTGTTGTTCACGAGGATCATAGCATGGCAGCGGATTTCAGGTTCATCGTCGTCGGCCGGGGTATGATGGGGGCAGCTGCTGCCCGCCACCTGGCCAGGCAGACCGACGGCATTGCCGTCATCGGGCCGGATGAACCCGAACATCGCGCCAGTCATCAGGGCGTCTTCGGCAGCCATTACGACGAGGGCCGCATCACCCGGACGATCGATCCCGATGCCGATTGGGCCCGCCTGGCGAACCGTTCGATCAGCCGCTATGCGGAAATCGAACGGGATAGCGGCATCCAGTTCTATGCGCCGGTCGGCTGCCTTGTTGTAGGGCCGGAGCGGGGTGGTGAAATAGCTTATGTCGGTGATGTCGTAGAAGCGGCCAGGCGGCTCGGCGTTCAAACGGAAGTCCTCGGCGACGCGGAACTCGAGAAGAAGTTCCCTTTCTTCTCGTTCGCATCGGGAAGCGAAGGCGTCTTTGAACCGCGTGGGGCAGGCCATATCAGTCCGCGCCGGCTGGTGAAGGCACAGTCCCTGCTGGCGGAAAAAGCCGGCGCCCGCACCATCAAGCAGACGGCATTATCGATCCGCGACGAGGGTGGTCTGGCGGTCGTCACGACAGCGGAGGGCGAGACTTTCAGCGCGGAAAAAGTTCTCCTGGCCGCCGGCGGTTTCTCAATTGCGGAGAATCTCTTGCCGCGGCCCGTTGAGATGAAGGTTTATGGCCGCACGGTTACTTTCTTCGAGGTGAGCGAGACGGAAGCCGAAGCCTTTTCCGGCATGCCGTCGCTGATATCGAAGGCAGCTGATGATGTGGAGAGCATCTATATGCTGCCGCCGATCCGCTATCCGGACGGCAAATATTACATCAAGATCGGCGGCGATCCCGATGATCTTCAATTCGAGACCGAGGCGGAATTGCGTGCCTGGTTCCGTACGGCCGGCCGCGATAAGGCACGCGAGCATCTGGTGCGGATATTCCATGGGCTCGTTCCCGGCGTGAGGCGGCCACCGGCCTTCACCAATTCCTGTGCCGTCTCCTATTCGCCAACGAGCTATCCCATGATCGGTTATACCTCTTCGCCGCGTGTTGCGATTCTGACTGGCGGATGTGGCATGGCTGCAAAGAGTTCCGACGAAATTGGTAGGCTGGGGGCGGAACTGCTGCTCGCAGGCCGAATCAAGGACGAAGGCTACGGCACGGATTTCTCAGCGCATTTCCGCAATTGACATCCGGCGCCCACGAGGCCGCATATTTCGATGGCAATTGCGGTCGGTCTCGGTTAATGAGCCAGTGCCAGTTGGCCGGGCAGCCGCGCTTCATCAATGCCGAAAGGCGATGGGGTGAGGAAAGTCCGGGCTCCACGGAAACACGGTGCCGGATAACGTCCGGCGGGGGCAACCTCAGGGAAAGTGCCACAGAAAGCAAACCGCCTGGCCTTGCGCCGGGTAAGGGTGAAAGGGTGGGGTAAGAGCCCACCGCGTCTCTGGCAACAGCGACGGCACGGAAAACCCCACCGGGAGCAAAACCGAATAGGGATGACACGGGGCGCGCAAGCGCTCCAGCCTGTTTCCGGGCCGGTCATCCGGGTGGGTTGCAAGAGGCGTCGCGCAAGCGCCGTCCCAGATGAATGGCTGCCACGTTCCGGCCTCGGCCGGAGCCATACAGAACCCGGCTTACAGGCCAACTGGCAAATCATCACGCCTGCGGGAGGAAAGGCGCGCTCCCGCTTTCCGCAAATAATTTCGAGAGTGGCGACGTGCCCGGATTTCCAGGGTTTGCGGCCCTGGCAGGCGGGGCGTTTCGCCTG
The DNA here is from genome assembly GCF_003287875.1 of Martinezella tropici. Taxonomy (GTDB): domain Bacteria; phylum Pseudomonadota; class Alphaproteobacteria; order Rhizobiales; family Rhizobiaceae; genus Rhizobium; species Rhizobium tropici_C. The sequence continues at coordinate 16,047 of NZ_QMKK01000037.1, read as the reverse complement.
TGAAAACAATCCGTTTCGGGACGTTGGTTGAGGCCGATCCTAACCTTTCGTTAAACTTAACGGCTTATGAATATTCAGGCTGCGGCCACGTCTGACGTGGCTTCATCCCATTGACGCCCATATGGTCCCATGGTATCCCAAAAGAACACTGCACAAGGGCAAATCAGAGCCCAATCATCGCAAAGCCATGATTGCTCCCGTTCTGGGGGTATCGGAGGGGTGTCGGCCCTTTCGGTTTGCGAAGCTGTGTCCGATTTTGGCTGTGCCTGTAAGCGAGTAGCGGCTTGCAGGTCATGGGGGACGGGTGTTTCGCGTCATGAACCGCTTCCTGTCAAATGCGACCAACCGGATCGATTCCAAGGGGCGGGTTTCCGTGCCGGCGGCGTTTCGTTCCGTGCTGGCCGACCGCAATATCCAGGAGCTGTACTGCTTTCAGGATTTTGTGTTTCCGGCGATCAGTGTCGGCGGTCTCGATCTGCTCGATCGCTTCGAGCGGCAGATTGTGGCAGACGATCCGTTTTCGCCGGCGGCGAACCAGATGTCGCTCCTCATTCATGGGGGCGGGGTCTTTATGAAGCTCGACGCCGAAGGGCGGCTGATGGTCACGGATTTCATTCGCGACTTCACCGGAATAGCAGGCGAAGTGACCTTTGTCGGTCGGGCGGATCATTTTCAATTGTGGCAACCGGAGGCCTTTCTGGCCTTGCAGGCGCAGGCACGAGAGGAGCGCAGGCTGGCGGGCAGGCGCTCGGAGTAGAGCGGGGAAGCGGAATGGCGGCGAATTCAGGCGGAGGTTCTTCTGATGCCGGTGGCGGACCGGTTCGTCACATTCCGGTTCTCCTTTCCGAGGTGCTTGACGCGCTCGCTCCGGCGCCCGGCAAGGTCATTCTTGATGGAACGTTCGGGGCTGGCGGCTACACCTCAGCCATTCTTGCCGCCGGCGCCGATGTGATCGCGCTTGATCGCGATCCGACGGCGATCGCGGCGGGGCAGGCGCTCGTTTCGGCCCATGCCGGTCACCTCAATCTCATCCAATCGCAGTTTTCCCGGCTGGCCGACCATGCGCCGGCAGCTGGCCTCGATGGCGTCGTGCTCGATATCGGCGTTTCCTCCATGCAGATCGACGAGGCTGAGCGCGGCTTTTCCTTCAACAAGAACGGTCCGCTCGACATGCGCATGTCGGCCAGCGGCGTGTCGGCTGCCGATGTCGTCAATCGCGCCAAGCTCGCCGATCTTATCCGCATCTTTGTGTTCCTCGGCGAGGAAAAGCAGGCCCCGCGTATCGCGCATGCGATCGAGAAGCGGCGTGCGGAAGCTCCTTTCGTGACCACCCGCGACCTCGCTGGGTTGATCGAGGTTGTGACGCCGCGAAAGGCGAAGGACAAGATTCATCCCGCAACGCGAGTCTTTCAGGCCTTGCGCATTTTCGTCAATGACGAGCTCGGTGAGCTGGCCCAGGCATTGTTTGCGGCCGAGCGCGTTCTCAAGCCGGGCGGGCGCCTCGTCGTCGTGACCTTTCACTCGCTGGAAGACCGTATCGTCAAGAAGTTCTTTGCCGATCGTTCGGGCCGTGCTGCCGGGTCGCGCCACATGCCGATCGTGAATGAGCGGCCTGCCACCTTCGAGCCGGTCGGCAAGGCGATGATCTCCGCGAGCGATGCCGAGGCGGAGGTCAATCCACGAGCTCGCTCGGCCAAGCTGCGCGCGGGGCTTCGCACCGCCGCCCCAGCCGAAGCTGCCGATTTCTCGATCTTCGATCTGCCCAATCTCGCCAGTCTCGGAAAGCTCGGAGGTTGAGATGCTGAAGACTTTTGACATCGTGCTGATCGGCGTCATGACGGCCATGGCCACCGTGACCTATACGATCAAGCATCGGGCCGAGCTGAAGCTGGAAGAGGTTCGCCGTCTCGAATCCGAGATCAAGCTCGAGAAAGACACGATCGAGCTTCTGAAGGCGGACTGGGCGCTGGTCTCGCAGCCGAACCGTCTTGAAAAGCTCGTTAACGCCTATAGCGGCGAGCTACAGCTGCAGCCGACGCTCTCGACCGCGATCGTGCAGCCAAGTGAGATGCCGATGCTGCGCTCGCAGCTTCCGCCGCCGACGGTGACGGCATCCAACGATCCAAAGAGTGGCAAGCCCGTCAAGGGCAATGCATCTATAGCCTCTAAGAACGGCGATACGACCGACGCGCAGATCAGGAAGGCGATTGCGGATGTGGCCGCCGCTCCGGCGCCGCGGCCGAAGGCGCCCGCCTTGGTGAAGCGCAAGAAGCCAGACATCGACAATATCGCAACGGGATCGGTGGACGAATAATGTCTTTTCTTTCTCGCATCATGGTTCTGAAGAGCAAGGCGCACTTCTCCACCGACGGCAACAATCGACCGAGCGATGGTTTTTCGCGCTCGACCTTCGAAGGTGCGCGCAAGCGCAAGGCCACCCAGGCCAGGAGCCGCGTCGTTCTGCTGGTGGCCAGTTTCATCGCGGTCTATTGCGTAATCGGTGCTCGTCTTGCCCAGTTCGCCATGACGCCGCCGGATACGACGTCAAGCATTTTGCCGCCGGATCGCCTCATGGCGTCGCGGCCCGACATCGTTGATCGCAATGGTGCCCTTCTGGCAACTGACATCCGGACCGTATCGCTGTTTGCCGAGCCGAACAAAATCATCGACCCGGATGAGGCCGTCGAGGAGCTGCGCAAGGTCCTGCCGGATCTCGATGCCAAGTCCACCTATAAGAAGCTTTCGGTGAAGAGTTCGCATTTTGCCTGGCTGCGCCGCCAGCTGACGCCGAAACAGCAGAGCCAGATCCTGGCGCTCGGCATTCCCGGCATCGGATTCCGCCCGGAAAAGCGCCGCTTCTATCCCGGCGGTTCGACCGCTGCCCATATTCTCGGCTACGTCAATATCGACAACCGCGGCGTTGCCGGCATGGAGAAGTATATCGATGACCAGGGGCTCGCCGATCTCGCCGCCGCAGGCATGACCAACGACCAGCCGCTGCAGCCGGTGAAGCTCTCCATCGATCTGCGCGTGCAGGATATCGTCCATGATGCGGTCGTCAACGCCGTCAAGAATTTCCAGGCGAAGGGCGCCGGCGCGGCAGTGATCAATGTCCACACGGGCGAAGTGCTCGCCATGGCGTCCGCGCCCGATTTCGATCCGAACTACCCGAACGAAGGTGCCGCCGAAGGCTGGCTCAATCGCATGACGAACGGCACGTTCGAAATGGGATCGACCTTCAAGACCTTTACCATGGCCATGGCATTCGATTCCGGCAAGGTCACGCTGCGTGACGCTTTCGACGCTACCAATCCGATCCGTATCGGCGGCTTCACCATTAAAGATTTCCACGGCCAGCATCGCGTGCTGACCGTTCCGGAAATCTTCCAGTATTCGTCGAACATCGGCACCGCGAAGATCGCCGATCTCGTCGGCATCGACGCGCACAAGGAGTTCCTCACCCGCATCGGCCTGCTTACCAAGATGCAGACCGAATTGCCCGAGGTGAAGATGCCGACACAGCCGCGTGTCTGGAAGAAGATCAATTCGATCACGATCTCCTTCGGTCATGGCGTCTCGACGACGCCGCTGCAGACAGCCGTTGCCGGTGCTGCGCTCGTCAACGGCGGCAAGCTGATCGAGCCGACTTTCCTGCCTCGCAGCCGCGACCAGGCCGATGAGATTGCCAAGCTCGTCGTTAAGAAGAGCACGAGCGACAACGTGCGCTTCCTGCTGGATTTCAATGGTTCGAAGGGGTCGGGCCGTGCTGCCCGCGTACCGGGTTACGATGTCGGCAGCAAGACCGGCACGGCCGACAAGGTCGTCAACGGCCGGTACTCCAATACGCTGAATTTCAATACCTTCATGGCCGCGTTCCCGATCGACGATCCGCAATACATCATCATGACCTTCTGCGATGAGCCGAAGACCGGTGAGCATGGCGGCACCATCTCGGCCTACACCGCAGCGCCGATCGCGCGTGACATTATCGCCCGGGCGGCACCGATCCTCGGCATCCAGCCAAGTTTTGGAAACGGCAACTCGGCCTTGCTGGTGTCTTATTAAGCGTGAAAGAATACACACGTCGATTCGCGAGGGGCGGACTGATCGAGAAGGCGAAAAGTACATTCGATGAATTTGCGGGACATTGCCGGAAATGGATTTCCGGAACTCAACATACAGATTGGCGGGACGCTTGGCGATCTTGAGATAATCGGAATTTCCGCCGACAGCCGGAAGGTGTCGCCTGGCATGGCTTTCATCGCTGTGGCCGGTACCAAAGCTGATGGGGCGAGCTTTATCGCCGATGCCGTTGCGCGTGGGGCATCGGTCGTGGTTGCGGGTCATGGGGCCGATGCCGGCAGCGTACCCGTGCTCTCGGTTTCCGAGCCGCGCCGTTTTCTTGCCGTCTCGGCGTCGCGCTTCTACGGACGGCAGCCGGAAACGATGGTGGCGGTGACGGGGACCGCGGGCAAGACCTCCGTTGCCTCCTTCACGCGTCAGATTTGGGCCTATGCCGGTCATCCGGCTGCCATGATCGGCACGACCGGCGTCGTTTCGCCGACCCGCAACGAATATGGCGCGCTGACGACGCCCGATCCGGTGTCGCTGCACAAGCTGCTGGCCGAACTCGCCAACGAAGGTGTCACGCATGCGGCCATGGAGGCTTCCAGTCACGGCCTCGATCAGTTCCGGCTCGATGGCGTGAAGCTCGCTGCTGCTGCCTTCACCAATCTCGGCCGTGATCACATGGATTACCATCCGACAGTCGAGGATTATATGGCCGCCAAGATGCGGCTGTTTAGGGATTTGCTTCCGAAGGGTTCGCCGGCCGTGATCTTTGCCGATGATGCCTGGTCGGCACAGGCCATCGCCGCCGCCGGCGAGGCAGGGCAGGATGTGCGTACCGTCGGACGCAAGGGTGATTTCCTGACGTTGAAGCGCGTCGAGCATTTCCGCCACAAGCAGATCGCCGAGGTACATGTCGGCGACGATATCTTCGAAGTTCATATCCCGTTGGCCGGGGATTTTCAGATCGCCAATGCGCTTGTTGCCGCTGGCCTTGCCATTTCGACTGGGGTCGCGGCGCCGATCGCCATGGCGGCACTGGAAAAGCTCGTTGGCGCATCCGGTCGCCTGGAGCTTGTCGGTCACACGCATGACGGTGCGCTGGCCTATGTCGACTACGCTCACAAGCCCGATGCGCTCGAGAACGTTCTGAATTCGGTGCGGCCGTTCACGACGGGCCGTGTCATCGTCGTCTTCGGTTGCGGCGGCGATCGGGATCGGGGCAAGCGGCCGATCATGGGCGAGATTGCCTGCCGCCTCGCCGATGTCGTCGTCGTTACCGACGACAATCCGCGATCCGAGGATCCGGCAACGATCCGCGCGGAGATCATGGCGGCGGCCAGCTGTGCGATGGAGATCGGCGATCGCGCCGAAGCAATCCGCACGGCGGTTGGCATGCTGACATCGGGCGACACGCTGATCGTCGCCGGCAAGGGGCATGAGGAAGGTCAGACGATCGGCAGCGTGACGCTGCCGTTCTCCGATCATGCCGAATTGCGCAAAGCATTGGAGGAGTTGAAGTCTTGAGCTGGTTATGGACAACTGAGGATCTGATCGCTGCAATCTCGGGCCGCTTCGTCGGATCGCTGCCTGAGGGCATTACGGGCATTTCCATAGACAGTCGTTCCATCCAGCCGGGCGAAGCCTTTTTTGCCATCAAGGGCGATCGTGTCGATGGCCATGATTATGCCAATATCGCCATGGCGAACGGCGCCGCTTTCATCGTGATTAGTGAGGCACGGCTGCCGGCCATGGGCAGCCTGGCTGTGCCGAAGGTAGTCGTGGATGACGTCTTGGCGGCGCTTGCACGGCTCGGTGCCGCCGCCCGCAAGCGTACGCAAGCCAAGATCATCGCCGTCACGGGTTCGGTCGGCAAGACGACGACCAAGGAGATGCTGCGCCGGGCGCTGACGCCTTCTGGCAAAGTGCATGCCTCCGTTGCTTCCTTCAACAATCACTGGGGCGTGCCGCTGACATTGGCCCGCATGCCCGAAGACACCGATTTCGGCGTTTTCGAAATCGGCATGAACCACCCCGGTGAAATTCGCCCGCTGGTCAAGATGGTGCAGCCGCATGTGGCGATCATCACCACGATTGCCCCGGCACATCTCGGCAATTTCAACAGCATCAGTGAAATCGCAGCCGCGAAGGCGGAAATTTTCGAGGGTGTCGTGCCGGGCGGCCATGCCATTCTCAATCACGACAGCGATCAGTTCGAGATGCTGGAACATGCCGCATTGGAGGCAGGCATCGAGCATGTGCACAGTTTCGGCCAGCATGCGAAGGCCGATGTGCGCCTTGCGGAATTCAATGCCTCGGAAGAAAATTCGACGCTTTGGCTGACGATCGGCGGCGAGACCATGGAGGTGGCGCTCGGCGCGCCCGGCCGCCATATCGCCGAAAACGCGCTTGCCGTGCTCGGTGCTGTCATGCTGGTGGAGGCCGATCTCGACGAGGCGGTCGATGCCCTGGCGGATCTGCAGCCGGAAAAGGGCCGGGGACAGCGCCACAAGCGCGCGATCGGCAACGGCTATTTCACGCTGATCGACGAAAGCTACAACGCCAACCCAGCATCCATGCGCGCGGCTATCGCGCTGCTGGCGACGACCTCGCCGCATGCGGGTCCGGGCGGGCGGCTGGGCAGGCGGATCGCCGTTCTCGGCGATATGCTGGAGATGGGGGATTATGCTCAGCGCGTGCATGCCAACCTTGCCGGACCGCTGCTGGCGGCCGGCATCGAGCATGTCTGGCTGGCGGGTCCGGAGATGGCGGCTTTGAGAGATGAGCTGCCGGAAAGTGTTCATGTCGAATATCGCGAGACGACGGAGGAGCTCTCGGAATTCGCGCTCAATTCAGTCGCCCCTGGCGACGTCTTGATGGTGAAATCGTCGCTGGGGCTGGGATTTGGAAAGATCGTGGCGGGCTTGCTTGACAAGTTTCCCGCATTTTCCGACACGGGCCCCCACACCCATCAGGGGCTTTAGAAAGGGCTCTTATGCTGATCTGGCTTGCCGAACTGTCGGACCATATTCATTTTTTCAGTACTCATTTCAGATTCCTCAATCTGTTCAGATACATCACGTTCCGTACCGGCGGTGCCCTGTTCACGTCAGCGTTGATCGTCTTCCTCTTCGGGCCGCGAATCATCTCGTCCCTGCGCGTGCGCCAGGGCAAGGGGCAGCCGATCCGCGCCGATGGTCCGCAGACGCATTTCAAGAAGGCCGGCACTCCGACGATGGGTGGGCTGATGATTCTGGCCGGCATCGTCGTCTCCTCGCTGCTTTGGGCCGATCTTGCCAATGTCTATGTCGTTGCCACCCTGCTGGTGACGCTCGGCTTCGGCGCGATCGGCTTCTACGACGACTATCTCAAGGTGACCAAGCAGAGCGACAAGGGCTTTTCCGGCCGCGCGCGCCTCGGCATCGAATTCATCATCGCGGCTATCGCCGTCTACTTCATGATGACGACCGCGCTATCTTCCGGCCCGGCCGGTTCGACCTTCGGGTCGTCTGTCGCCTTCCCCTTCTTCAAGAGCCTGCTGCTCAATCTCGGCATGTTCTTCGTGTTCTTCGGTGCATTCGTCATCGTAGCCGCTGGGAATGCCGTCAACCTGACCGATGGTCTCGACGGGCTTGCTATCGTGCCGGTCATGATCGCGGCCGCCTCCTTCGGCATCATCTCGTATCTGGCCGGAAACTTCGTTTTCGCCGACTATCTCGCGATCAATTTCGTGCCCGGTACGGGCGAACTGGCCGTGGTCCTTGGCGCGGTTATCGGAGCGGGTCTCGGTTTTCTCTGGTTCAACGCGCCGCCGGCCGCCATCTTCATGGGCGATACCGGTTCGCTGGCGCTCGGCGGCATGATCGGCTCTGTCGCTGTCGCCACCAAGCACGAGATCGTCATGGCGATCATCGGTGGTCTTTTCGTGCTGGAAGCGCTTTCCGTCATCATTCAGGTCGGCTTCTTCAAGATGACCAAACGCCGTGTCTTCCTCATGGCACCCATCCACCATCACTTCGAAAAGAAGGGCTGGACGGAAAGCCAGGTCGTCGTGCGTTTCTGGATCGTTGCGGTCATCCTGGCGATGATCGGCCTGTCCACCCTGAAGCTGCGGTGAGGCGCCGATGATATCAGTCACCACGCTGAACGGAAAGAAGGTCGCTCTCTTCGGCCTCGGCGGCTCGGGCTTCGCCACGGCGCGAGCGCTCGTCGCCGGTGGCGCCGAGGTCACGGCCTGGGATGACAATCCGGATAGCGTGGCCAAGGCGGCAGCGGAGGGAATAGCGGTTGCCGATCTCAGGACGATCGACTGGAACAGCCAGTCCGTCTTCGTTTTGTCGCCAGGCGTGCCGCTGACGCATCCGAAGCCCCATTGGACCGTCGATCTCGCTCATGCCGCCGGTGTCGAGATCATCGGTGATGTCGAGCTTTTCGTCAGGGAGCGGCGGGCGCATGTTCCCGATTGCCCGTTCATCGCCATTACCGGCACGAACGGCAAATCGACGACGACTGCGCTGATCGCCCATATCCTGCAATCGAGCGGCCGCGATACGCAGCTCGGTGGCAATATCGGGACGGCCGTCCTGACGCTTGATCCGCCGAAGGCCGGGCGCTTTTATGTGGTCGAATGCTCCTCCTACCAGATCGATCTGGCGCCGACACTCAATCCTTCGGCCGGCATTCTGCTGAACCTCACGCCCGATCATCTCGATCGGCACGGCACGATGCAGCACTATGCCGACATCAAGGAGCGGCTGGTCGCGGGCAGCGGCGTGGCCGTCGTCGGCGTCGATGACAGTCATTCCTCCTTGATCGCCGATCGCGTAGAGCGTGCCGGTGGAAAAGTGACCCGGATTTCGCGCCGGCATGCCTTGGCGGATGGCCTCTATGCGGAGGGCAGCCGCATCATGCAGGCAGCGAGCGGTGCTGCACGCGAGATTGCCGATCTCGACGGGATCCAGACCTTGCGCGGCGGCCATAATGCACAGAATGCCGCGGCGGCGATCGCCGCCTGCCTTGCCGTCGGCGTTTCGGCCGAGGAAATCCGGACCGGGCTGAAATCCTTCCCCGGCCTCAAGCATCGCATGCAGCCTGTGGGAAAGCGCGGCCGAGTGGTCTTCGTCAACGATTCCAAGGCGACTAACGCCGATGCGGCGGCACCTGCGCTTTCGAGCTACGAGAATATCTACTGGATTGCCGGCGGCCTGCCGAAAGAGGGCGGGATCACGACGCTTGCGCCGCTCTTTCCGCGCATCGCCAAGGCCTATCTGATCGGCGAGGCCGCACCTGCCTTTGCCGCAACGCTCGGGGAGCAGGTGCCCTACGAAATTTCCGGTACGCTGGAACGGGCCGTCGCGCATGCGGCAGCCGATGCAGACAAGGATGAACATGCATCCGCGGCGGTGATGTTGTCACCGGCTTGCGCAAGTTTCGATCAGTATAAGAATTTCGAGGTCAGGGGCGACGCCTTCGTCAGCCATGTGGCTGCGATCGAGGGTGTCACGATGCTGATCGGTTCAGCAGCTGGAGGCAAATGATATGGTAAGCCGCGTTGAACGTGGGGCCTTGGCCGAATGGTTCTGGACCATCGACCGCGTGTTTCTCGCCCTTTTCATTTTGTTGATCGGCATCGGTTTCATGCTTTCCTTCGCGGCTTCACCCGCGGTGGCGGAGCGTATCGGGCTTGAGCCATTCCACTTCGTCAAACGCCACGCCCTGTTCCTCATCCCGGCGATTGCGGCGATGATCGGCATTTCCTTCATGTCGCCGAGGCAGGTGCGAAGGACGGCTGTCATCCTGCTCGTCGTCTCGCTGGCGATGATGCTTTTTGCGCTTTTCTTCGGCATCGAGGTCAAGGGATCGCGGCGCTGGGTCAATATCGCCGCCCTGTCGATCCAGCCTTCGGAATTCATGAAGCCGGCTTTCGTCGTCGTCTGCGCCTGGCTGTTTTCCGAACATGCACGCCAGCCGGAAATCCCCGGCAATCTCTTCGCCATCATCCTGTTCGGCATCGTCGTCGCGTTGCTCGTCGCCCAGCCTGACCTTGGCCAGACCATCCTGACGACCGCCGTCTGGGGCGGCATGTTCTTCATGGCAGGCATGCCCTGGCTGTGGATCATCGTGCTCGGCGGTCTTGGCGCCGGCGGTTTCGTCGCAGCCTATTACGTCTTCGATCACGTGGCGCAACGCGTGAACAAGTTCATGACGGGCGAGGGCGATACTTTCCAGGTCGATACCGCCAAGGAAGCGATCGTTCACGGCAACTGGTTCGGCGTTGGCCCCGGTGAAGGTATCGTCAAGCGTATCATTCCGGATGCCCATACCGACTTCATCTTCTCGGTGGCCGCCGAAGAGTTCGGTGTCATTTTCTGCATGGTGCTTGTGCTCATCTTTGCCTTCCTGGTGCTGCGAGGCCTGTCGCATGCCTATAAGGAAAAGAACGATTTCAACCGTTTCGCCGTTGCGGGCCTCGTGCTGCAGATCGGCATTCAATCGATCATCAATATCGGCGTGAACCTGCAGCTCCTGCCGGCCAAGGGCATGACGCTGCCGCTGATCTCCTATGGTGGGTCGTCGATGACCGCGATCTGCGTGACGGCGGGCTTCATCCTGGCGTTGACGCGTCACAGGCCGGAAAAGCGCGCGCAGGATCGCACCTTGTTCCGCGTGACGCACGGACTGCCGGCGGAGTGATCGTCTTGGGACTATCTGCCATTTGCTCTCGATATCTCCTGGCTATCCCTCATTCTCCGGTCGCTTTTCAGGAAGCGGCGGTCTATGAGGGGGGCTTGGCCTGGGTCGATGACGCGGCCGTGGCGGCTTCCTATATTAGGGAGATGCCCCGAGTAGTGGGGTGTTCGCGGGAGCGAAAATTATGAGTAAAGGCATTGTCCTTCTAGCCGCCGGCGGAACCGGCGGTCACGTATTTCCGGCCGAGGCGCTGGCCTATAAATTGAAGGAGCGCGGCTATTCCGTGCACCTCGTCACCGACAGCCGCGCCGAACGCTATGCCGGCAAATTTCCGGCTGAAGAAATCCATGTCGTACCCTCGGCGACGATCGGGTCGAAGAATCCGCTGAAGGTTGCAAGCGCGCTTTGGACACTGTGGAGCGGCATGCGCGCGGCGCGGAAGCTGATCCAGAGACTGAAGCCCGTCTGCGTCGTCGGCTTCGGCGGTTATCCGACGGTGCCGCCGCTTCTTGCCGCCACGCGCATGGGTGTGCCCTCCATGCTGCATGAACAGAATGCCGTCATGGGCCGCGCCAACAAGATGCTGGCGACGCGCGTCCGTGCGATTGCGGGCGGGTTCCTCACGGATAACGGCGCATTTGCGGAAAAGACGGTCACGACGGGAAACCCCGTGCGCCCGGCCGTCATCGATGCTGCCAAGCGTCCCTATGTGCCGTCGGGACTGGACGATCCGTTCAATCTGGTCGTTTTCGGCGGCAGTCAGGGTGCGCAGTATTTCTCGAAGGCCGTGCCTACGGCAATCAGTCTGCTTGAGGAGCCGCTGCGCAAGCGCCTGCGCATTACCCAGCAGGTGCGCCCGGAAGATATGGAGACAGTCAACAGCTGCACGAGAAAGCTTGACATGGGGGCTGATGTCGCACCGTTCTTCACCGATATGGCCGAGCGCATCGGCGCCGCGCATCTGGTTCTCTGCCGCTCAGGTGCCTCCACGGTCTCCGAGCTTGCGGTTATCGGGCGCCCGGCGATTCTCGTGCCTTATCCGCATGCGCTCGATCACGATCAGGCAGCCAATGCGGCTGCGCTGGCGGCAACCGGCGGCGTCAAGGTGATCGCGCAATCGGAACTGACGCCGGAAAAGCTTTCCACCATCCTGCGCGGCGCCATGACCATGCCGGAAAAGCTCGCAAAGATGGCGGCATCAGCCAAGCAGGCAGGCAAGCCGGATGCGGCAAACTTGCTTGCCGACATGGTTGAGGTTATTGCCGCGGGACGTTCAATTCAGCAATTCAAGGGGGCAGGCGCATGAAGCTGCCGAAGGCTATCGGCCTTGTGCATTTTATCGGTATAGGCGGTATCGGAATGAGCGGCATTGCCGAGGTGTTGCATAACCTCGGCCATCGCGTGCAGGGTTCCGATCAATCGGAAAGCGCCAACGTGCAGCGGCTGCGCGATAAGGGTATTCCGGTTCATATCGGCCACAAGGCGGAAAACCTCGGCGATGCCGAAGTCGTTGTTGTCTCCACCGCAATCAAGAAGAGCAATCCCGAGCTCGTCGCCGCACGCGAAAAGCTGCTGCCGGTCGTGCGCCGAGCCGAAATGCTGGCTGAACTGATGCGCTTCCGCAGCGCCATCGCCATCGGCGGCACGCATGGAAAGACCACGACGACGTCACTCGTGGCGACGCTGCTCGAAGCCGGCGGACTTGATCCCACCGTCATCAACGGCGGCATCATCAATGCCTACGGCACCAATGCGCGCATGGGCGCCGGCGAGTGGATGGTGGTCGAGGCCGACGAATCGGATGGTACTTTCCTGAAACTGCCGGCCGATGTGGCCGTTGTCACGAATATCGATCCGGAGCATCTCGATCATTACGGCAATTTCGATGCAGTCCGTGCCGCCTTCCGGCAGTTCGTCGAGAATGTGCCGTTCTACGGTTTCGGCGTCATGTGCATCGATCATCCGGAAGTGCAGTCGCTGGTCGGGCGCATCGAGGACCGCAAGGTCATCACCTATGGCGAAAACCCGCAGGCAGATGTGCGTTTCTCGAATGTGCGCATCGACGGCACGCGCTCGCTGTTCGACATCGAAATCCGCAGGCGCCGCACGGGCAAGGTGATCCAGATCAAGGATCTCGTCATGCCGATGCCGGGCCGCCACAATATTTCCAATGCGACGGCGGCCGTTGCCGTTGCCAACCGGCTGGGGATCTCCAGCGAGGCGATCGCCAAAGGGCTCGCATCCTTCGGCGGCGTCAAGCGCCGCTTCACGCTGACCGGCGAATGGAACGGGGTCAAGGTCTTCGACGATTATGGTCATCACCCGGTTGAAATCAAGGCGGTGCTGAAGGCCGCGCGGGAAGCCTGCAAGGGGCGCATCATCGCCGTTCATCAGCCGCACCGTTATACGCGCCTGTCGAGCCTCTTCGAGGAATTCGCGGCCTGCTTCAACGATGCCGACAGCATTTTCCTGGCGCCTGTCTATGCGGCTGGCGAGGATCCCATCGAGGGTGCCGATTCGCAGACGTTGGTTTCGCGCATCAAGGCTAGCGGTCATCGCGACGCGCGCTATCTTCCATCGCAGGAAGATCTTGCCGCCATGGTTGCAGAGATTGCGCGACCGGGTGATTTTGTGGTTTTGTTGGGGGCTGGCAGCATCACATATTGGGCAGCGTCATTGCCAAAGGAATTGGAAGGCCTCTCGGGTAAGTCCGCATGAAACAGGTAAATGGGGAAAAGCTTCTCGCGTCGCTCGGCGACAGTGTAAAGAACATCAGGGGCCGGCTGACGCCGGACGCGCCGATGGATCGTGTTACGTGGTTCCGCGCCGGCGGACTGGCGGAACTGATGTTCCAGCCGCATGACATGGACGATCTTGTCGCCTTCCTGAAAATATTGCCGGAAGATGTACCGCTAACGGTCGTCGGAGTGGGCTCGAACATACTGGTGCGCGACGGCGGCATTCCGGGCGTCGTCCTCAGGCTTTCGGCCAAGGGTTTCGGCTCCGTCGAGCTTGCCGGCGAAAATCGCATCCTGGCAGGCGCTATTTGCCCCGACAAGCATGTCGCGGCCATGGCGATGGACAACAGCATCGGCGGCTTTCATTTCTACTACGGCATTCCGGGCAGCGTTGGCGGTGCCGCGCGGATGAATGCAGGCGCCAATGGCGCCGAAACGCGCGAGCGCGTCGTCGAGGTGCATGCGATCGACCGCAAGGGCGACAAGCATGTGCTTAGCAATGCCGAGATGGGCTACAGTTACCGGCATTCGGATGCCCCGGAAGACCTGATCTTCACGCATGTCCTTTTCGAGGGCTATCCCGAAGATCGCGCCAAGATTCGCGCCGAGATGGATGCCGTGCGCGCCCATCGCGAAACCGTGCAGCCGATTCGGGAAAAGACCGGCGGCTCGACCTTCAAGAATCCGGAAGGCCATTCCGCCTGGAAGCTGATCGATGAAGCGGGCTGCCGCGGTCTCGTCATCGGCGGCGCGCAAATGTCGTCGTTGCATTGCAACTTCATGATCAACATGGAGCAGGCGACAGGCTACGATCTGGAATATCTGGGTGAGCAGGTGCGCCGCGAGGTTTTCGAAAAATCCGGCATCAAGCTGGAGTGGGAGATCAAGCGTCTCGGTTACTTCATGCCCGGCCGGGAGGTTCGCCCGTTCCAGGGTGTCACGTCGGAGTAAGGAGTGGCCTGTTACAGGCTCCGGACTTCGGAAAATGATTCAATAAAAAGGCCGGGTTTTCACCCGGCCTTCAGACTGCTGACAAACCCCGTCAAATTTTGGCGGGGTTTTGTATTTCTGGTGTGTTTGTTTCCTGGGTTGCGGCATTGAAGGGAGATCGGTCCTGCTCCTGTGATTCATGCGAGGCTCGGTTTGGGTGTCTTTGTGAGCGCCATCGCGATCTTCTTGATGTTCTGGGCTGCGGCGGCCATCAGGCACTGGCATCGGACTTTGATGAGACTTCGGAAGCGGGCGTAGCGATGGCCGTGCAGCTGCTTGGCATCGGCAAAGGAACGCTCGACCGTCTCCTTGCGTCTTTTGTAGATCGCCTTGCCCCAGGATGTGAGACGGTGACCGTCGGTGCGCTCGCGGGCATCGGCCCAAACGTGCCGGGTGATGGTGCGGATGGCCTTGCCGTTGGACGTGCACGACGCCAGAAGCGGGCAGGTGCCGCAGATGGCAGGATCGGATGTGTAATGCTTGTAGCCGTTGCGGTCGGTGGTGGCGTAGGTGAGAAGCTGGCCTTGCGGACAGCGATAGCCATCGGCTCGCTGATCGTAGACGAAGCTGTTCTTGCGCATCATGCCGGCTTTGGGCGGGGTCGGATTGCGATAGCCGGTGACACCGAGGATGGCGCGGTCCTCCAGGCCTTGGGCGATGCCTGAGGTGGCATAGCCGGCATCCAGCCCGACAGCCTTCACATCGAAGCCGAAGCGTTGGCACTGCCGGTCGAGCCTGCCGAGATAGACGATGCTGTCATGCACGTTGGCCGGCGTCACATGGGTATCGGTGATGATCGCATGTCGGCCGTCCACCGTGCGATGATCGAGATAGAAGAAGCCCTTCGGCTTGCCGTCACGCACCATGTAGCCGCTCTGGGGATCGGTGCGCGACACCTTGGTCTCCTTGATCTCGGCCTGGCGCTCCCCGTCCTTCAGCGGCTTCTGGCCATGCAGCTTGCGCTCCGCGTCGATCGCCCGGTCGAGGTCGGCCCAGTAGTCGGCACGCGATTTCTCGATCATGGCCAGATCGTATTTGCCCTTGTTGGCATTGGCCTTCAGATGGGTACTGTCCGTATAGAGTACCGTGCCGTCCACCAGCCCGTGGGAAACCGCCTGTTCAACGATGTGGTCGAAGATATCCTGGGCCACCGACGTATCGTTGAAGCGTCGGCGGCGGTTCTGCGACAGGGTCGACGCATCGAACACGCCATCCGTCAGCTTCATCCTGAGAAACCAGCGATAGGCGACATTGACCTCGATCTCGCGCACCAGCTGCCGCTCGGAGCGAATGCCGTAGAGGTAGCCGATGAACAGCGCCTTGAACATCAGCGTCGGATCAAGCGGCGGGCGGCCATTGTCGGCGCAGTACAAGCCGGCAACGCGATCGTGGATGAACGAGAAGTCGATCACCGCGTCTATTCGGCGCAGAAGGTGATCCTTCGGCACAAGACTGTCGAGCGTCACCATCTCGAGAGCCGTCTGTTCGGGAGCAGGTTTCTTCAGCATGTCCCATTGAATCAAAAACCTCCGGCTGACGCCAGAGGTTTGTCAGCAGTCTG
>NZ_QMKK01000036.1 GCF_003287875.1 Martinezella tropici | reverse complement strand
CAGACTGCTGACAAACCTCTGGCGTCAGCCGGAGGTTTTTGATTCAATGGGACATGCTGAAGAAACCTGCTCCCGAACAGACGGCTCTCGAGATGGTGACGCTCGACAGTCTTGTGCCGAAGGATCACCTTCTGCGCCGAATAGACGCGGTGATCGACTTCTCGTTCATCCACGATCGCGTTGCCGGCTTGTACTGCGCCGACAATGGCCGCCCGCCGCTTGATCCGACGCTGATGTTCAAGGCGCTGTTCATCGGCTACCTCTACGGCATTCGCTCCGAGCGGCAGCTGGTGCGCGAGATCGAGGTCAATGTCGCCTATCGCTGGTTTCTCAGGATGAAGCTGACGGATGGCGTGTTCGATGCGTCGACCCTGTCGCAGAACCGCCGCCGACGCTTCAACGATACGTCGGTGGCCCAGGATATCTTCGACCACATCGTTGAACAGGCGGTTTCCCACGGGCTGGTGGACGGCACGGTACTCTATACGGACAGTACCCATCTGAAGGCCAATGCCAACAAGGGCAAATACGATCTGGCCATGATCGAGAAATCGCGTGCCGACTACTGGGCCGACCTCGACCGGGCGATCGACGCGGAGCGCAAGCTGCATGGCCAGAAGCCGCTGAAGGACGGGGAGCGCCAGGCCGAGATCAAGGAGACCAAGGTGTCGCGCACCGATCCCCAGAGCGGCTACATGGTGCGTGACGGCAAGCCGAAGGGCTTCTTCTATCTCGATCATCGCACGGTGGACGGCCGACATGCGATCATCACCGATACCCATGTGACGCCGGCCAACGTGCATGACAGCATCGTCTATCTCGGCAGGCTCGACCGGCAGTGCCAACGCTTCGGCTTCGATGTGAAGGCTGTCGGGCTGGATGCCGGCTATGCCACCTCAGGCATCGCCCAAGGCCTGGAGGACCGCGCCATCCTCGGTGTCACCGGCTATCGCAATCCGACCCCGCCCAAAGCCGGCATGATGCGCAAGAACAGCTTCGTCTACGATCAGCGAGCCGATGGCTATCGCTGTCCGCAAGGCCAGCTTCTCACCTACGCCACCACCGACCGCAACGGCTACAAGCATTACACATCCGATCCTGCCATCTGCGGCACCTGCCCGCTTCTGGCGTCGTGCACGTCCAACGGCAAGGCCATCCGCACCATCACCCGGCACGTTTGGGCCGATGCCCGCGAGCGCACCGACGGTCACCGTCTCACATCCTGGGGCAAGGCGATCTACAAAAGACGCAAGGAGACGGTCGAGCGTTCCTTTGCCGATGCCAAGCAGCTGCACGGCCATCGCTACGCCCGCTTCCGAAGTCTCATCAAAGTCCGATGCCAGTGCCTGATGGCCGCCGCAGCCCAGAACATCAAGAAGATCGCGATGGCGCTCACAAAGACACCCAAACCGAGCCTCGCATGAATCACAGGAGCAGGACCGATCTCCCTTCAATGCCGCAACCCAGGAAACAAACACACCAGAAATACAAAACCCCGCCAAAATTTGACGGGGTTTGTCAGCAGTCTGCGGGCGCCGAAAGGCGCCCATTCCTTTTCAAGCAAAGCGAAACGCATCGCCGGTGAAATACTGCCGGGGATGCCATAGCGGGTAAAAATAAAAGCACCCTTCCGGCTTGAACTTGAAGCTTAGCCATGTCATGACGCGCCCTCTTTGCGACAGGGCGCGTCAGCGTCTCACAGGGGCTCGGCCCCAATCCAGACAATTTCGACGGAAAGGAGTGCGGGCATGGCTCGGGCGCTTGGTTTCGACTTCGGCACGACGAACACGGTTCTAGCGATGGCCGATGGGTCCGCGACACAGTCGGTCGCCTTCCATAGTGCAGCCGGCACGGCCGACAGCATGCGCACGGCGCTCTCCTTCATGAAAGATCCGGGATTGGGCGCGACCGCGCTCAAGGTCGAGGCCGGGCATGCGGCGATCCGGCAATTCATCGACAACCCCGGCGACTGTCGCTTCCTGCAGTCGATCAAAACCTTTGCGGCGAGCGCCCTCTTCCAGGGCACGCTGATCTTCGCCAAGCGGCACAGCTTCGAGGATCTGATGGAGATCTTCGTGCGCCGCCTGCGCGCCTACGCGGGAGAGGGATGGCCCGAAAATGTTTCGCGCATCGTCACCGGTCGGCCGGTGCACTTTGCCGGCGCCAATCCAAACCCGGCCCTTGCGACGGAGCGCTACAACGCCGCTCTTGCACGGTTCGGCTTTCCCGAAATCCATTATGTCTATGAGCCGGTAGCGGCGGCCTTCTACTTCGCCCAGCATCTGAAGAAAGATGCGACCGTGCTGGTTGCCGACTTCGGCGGTGGTACGACCGACTATTCGATCATCCGCTTCGAAACGCATGCCGGAAAGCTGACGGCCACCCCCATCGGCCACTCGGGCGTCGGTATCGCCGGCGATCATTTCGATTTCAGGATGATCGACAACATCGTCTCGCCTGCGATCGGCAAGGGCAGCTTCTTCAAGAGCTTCGACAAGCTGCTGGAAGTACCGACCTCCTATTACGCCAATTTCGGGCGCTGGAACCAGCTTTCGATCTTCAAGACCTCGCGCGAATATGCCGATCTGAAGACACTCGTACGCAGCAGCCTGGAACCGGAAAAGCTGGAAACCTTCATCGAGCTCGTCGACCATGATGAGGGCTATCCGCTCTATCAGGCCGTATCGGCGACGAAGATGGCGCTTTCGCGCGAGGAAGAAGCCGAATTCAACTTTCCACCGCTCGGCAAGGCCGGCCGCAAGCATGTTCGCCGGGCCGATTTCGAGAGCTGGATCGCCGACGACCTCGCCCGCATCGAGAGTGCGCTGGACGACGTTCTGACGACCACGAAGACGTTGCCCGATTCGATCGACAAGGTGTTTCTGACCGGCGGCACCTCTTTCGTGCCGGCAGTTCGGCGCATCTTCACGGAACGCTTCGGCCAGGAGCGTATCGAAACGGGTGGCGAACTGCTATCGATCGCCCACGGTCTTGCCCTGATCGGCGAGCGCGACGATATCGCTCAGTGGACGGCCTGACATAGCACCCGCCCCGCTCTTTCGTTCCTGTGTCGCTTTGGCTAGAGTTCGCTAATGATTTCCGCCAGCGACCTCACCCCGGCCGAACTTGCCGCGCTTCTGCATTTTCATGCGGATGCCGGTGTCGATTGGCTGCTGGAAGAACAACCGGTGGATCGGTTTGCCGAATTCGAGGCCATGCGTGCCGCCAGGCAAGGCGCGCGCGGCGCGCAGCCCCGTGCTGAAGCTTCGGCACCTGCGACGCGGACGCAGCCGGAGCGTCGGCAGGCTGCAAAGCCGGCCGCACCTTCTGCCGCACAGCCGCGCGCCGCGCCCGCCATTCCCGATGAGCAGGCTGTGGAACAGGCGCGGTTCGCCGCCGAAAGTGCACGCTCGCTCAGCGAATTGAAAACCGCGATCGAAGCCTTCAATGGCTGCAATCTCAAGAATAGCGCCCGCTCGACGATCTTTGCGAGCGGTACCACGGAAGGCCGAATCATGGTGATCGGTCCGATGCCGAGCGCCGACGATGACAGGGAAGGCGCACCGTTTTCCGGCCGCGCCGGCCTGTTGCTGGACAAGATGCTGGCCGCCATCGGCCTGCAACGTGACGGGATTCTGCTCGCCAACGTCATTCCGTGGCGGCCGCCCGGCAACCGGGCGCCATCCGCGCCCGAAATCGAGATATGTCGTCCGTTCATAGAACGGCAGATCGCGCTCGCCGAGCCGAAGGCCTTGCTGCTGCTCGGCAATTTTACCGCCAGATACTTCTTCGGAGGGGGCGAAACCATTCACGGACTGCGCGGACAGTGGCGCGAATTAAGCATTCTTGGCCGGGCCGTGCCGGCAATCGCCAGTCTCCATCCGCAGGAACTGCTGACCGCACCGATCAACAAGCGCCTGGCTTGGAACGACCTGCTGGCCTTCAAACATTATATCGACGCCGAAATATTAGGCTGATTTTCGCCACAATTAACGAAAAATGACGCTAGCCATGCATTTTATGCATGGCAGTCTTCTGGCGTTGTGCATTGCGGAATCAATGTTGCGTTGCAATATAGAGTGGCGTCTTGGGAGGAATCGAAAGGAACCAAGGCCATGACTGCACGTTTGCGCCCTATTCACTGCGGGTTTGATACCCTACGCCGAGCCATCGAGCCCGTGCGCGCGATAAATGGACATCGCAATTTCGGCATCGCTGCCAATGAGCAGATGATCGCTCGAGGGACAGGTGTTTCGGCTCGCGTCAGCCGCCCGACGGCAATCTTCGCGGATTTCCGAACCTGCTGAACACAGGCGCCGCTGGCGCCGCAGCGTAGCGTTTGATTATCAGGAATTGTATCATGTTGTCCGGTTTTCGTTCACTCATCGCCTTATTCGATTCGGTCGGCCATATCGGCACCGCTGTGCGAGCTGCCGAGGAGTTTGAGCGCGCGCGCACCTTCCGCAAGGAGGAATGCCGCGAGACAGGTGCTGCGCGGGTATCGGCGAGCATCCCTCTTTGAAATTTCACGGGTGGATCCGCATCCCGTTGGCTGCCGCCTAACGGCCAAGCCAGCGCCGGCCTTTACTCGTCAATAGCGACAGCGGAGCGTCCCTGGGCCGATCGCGCCCAGGCAAAAGCCTCATCGATCGCGGCCAGCTTCACGGCTTGCCATCCGCAATATTCATCCAGAAAATTGCGCGACACCCACATACGAGTCTTTACCTCATCGTGCCAGCCAATATCCCCCCGCTCGGCCGACTTGCGCAACAGGCGCTGCAGATGGGTTCGCGATATCATGAAGTGGGCGGCCAGCGCCCGCGCATCCACGCGACCGATATCGATCCTGTCTCCCTCCTCGGTGAGATCCAGTTTCGATATGATGTGATCGACGACAAGGCCGCCGGCTTCCGTCCAAAGAAACAAGCCAATGCATTCGGGCGGTTCACGCCAGATTTCCATTTCCAGGCAATTGCGTGCCATGCGTGGCTGGGCAAGATCCATCAGTGCCGGTGAAGCGGCAAGAGCCGCAGCCCGCGCGCCGTCGTCAAGCAGATCGAGTGCGGTCAGGTTGGCAAGATACCAGCCGAACATCGCGGTGAAGCTCATCTCCGTCGGCACATAACGGCGCGGGCGGCGAACGGGGCCGGGAGCCAGTTCGAGGAAACGATAGGTCTGCAGCTCTTCGATGAAGCTCAAGACCGTATTGCGGCTGGCGACACGATACCGCGTGATGAGGTCTCGGAGCGCTACGACGGTCAACCCCGAGCCGGGAATGGCCGGGTCATGCTCAAGGTGAAGCGCATATGCCGTCTGTGTCAGAAGCCAGCGCTGATGCGAGGCGAGCATGCGCGCAATTCTCGGGCCATTGTCGTAACGGTTGCGCAGCGCCTCGGCAAGAAAGCGCAATGACGCAACGAATTTGGGATGGCGAGCAAGCTGCTCGATGGAAAAACTCAATCGGGCCTCCTTGGGGTGCCCATTTCAATCAGCGATAACAGGGATGTTTCATTTTTGTGAACAAGTTCACCGGAATCGATCATAATTCCGACATCTAATAGCATGCTATAGTTATGCAACCGCGCTTATATCGCAAGAGGTTAAACAAATAATTTACTTTAAATTATTGTTTCCTCGACTGAACAGCGGCCTTCGCCCGTAATGCCGCCATGATGATCCGTCTGAATGCGCGGGAATTATAACATCAGTTTGCAAATTGCAGGCGGAAATTAGCGCTTGATCAAGCCGATATCCATTAAAGAGTTGCATTCAACCTAAAATGACGACAGCCTGCCAAGCGAATACTTATTGTGCCATATCAAAACATATTGATGTCGTGACATGACTTTAACTTTGGTTCAGATTTCGATGTAATGATGCGACACCTCAGTCCGAGGGAGGCTTCGGACTGCACCCGCCATAGCTTAGCCTGATCAGGATAGACCATGCGAACAGACACCGGCCAGATCGTCAATCTGGCAGACTACCGTCCCACCGACTTCGTTCTGGAACGCGTGGACCTTACCTTCGATCTGCATCCAACCGAAACCAAGGTCGAAGCGCGGCTGATCTTCCACCGTCGCGAAGGCATCGATCCCAAGGCACCGCTCGTGCTCGATGGCGACGAACTGGTTCTGTCTGGGCTGCTGCTCGACCAGGGAGAACTTCCCGCCGAGCAATATGACGCCACGCCGGAGAGCCTGACCGTTCGCGATTTGCCGGAAAGCACGCCTTTCGAGCTGACGATCACGACCGTGATCAACCCGGAAGCCAACACGCAGCTGATGGGCCTCTACCGCACCGGCGGCATCTATTGCACGCAGTGCGAGGCCGAGGGCTTCCGTCGCATCACCTATTTCCCCGACCGGCCGGACGTTCTCGCGCCCTATACGGTCAATATCATCGCGGACAAGGCCGCCAATCCGCTGCTGCTGTCGAACGGCAATTTTCTCGGCGGCGCCGGCTATGGTGAAGGCAGGCATTTCGCCGCCTGGTTCGATCCGCATCCGAAGCCGAGCTATCTCTTCGCACTCGTCGCCGGCGACCTCGGCGTTGTCGAAGATACGTTCACCACTCTTTCCGGCCGCGAAGTGGCGCTGAAGATCTATGTCGAACATGGCAAGGAGCCGCGTGCCGCCTATGCCATGGACGCGCTGAAGCGCTCGATGAAGTGGGACGAAGAGCGGTTCGGCCGCGAATACGATCTCGACATCTTCATGATCGTCGCCGTATCGGACTTCAACATGGGCGCGATGGAGAACAAGGGGCTCAACGTCTTCAACGACAAATACGTGCTCGCCGATCCCGAGACGGCGACCGATGCCGACTATGCCAATATCGAAGCCATCATCGCCCACGAATATTTCCATAATTGGACCGGCAACCGCATCACCTGCCGCGACTGGTTCCAGCTCTGCCTCAAGGAAGGCCTGACCGTCTATCGCGATCACGAATTCTCGGCCGACCAGCGCTCGCGTCCCGTCAAGCGCATCGCCGAAGTCCGTCATCTCAAGTCAGAACAGTTTCCGGAGGACAGCGGGCCGCTCGCCCATCCCGTTCGGCCAACGACATATCGTGAAATCAACAACTTCTATACGACGACCGTCTACGAGAAGGGCAGCGAAGTCACGCGCATGATCGCAACCCTGCTCGGCCGCGATCTCTTCAAGAAGGGTATGGACCTCTATTTCGATCGGCACGACGGACAGGCCGTCACGATCGAAGATTTCATCAAGTGCTTCGAGGATGTCAGCGGCCGCGATCTCGCGCAGTTTTCGTTATGGTACCATCAGGCCGGGACGCCCCTTGTCACCGCATCCGGCGCCTATGATGCCGATGCCAAGACGTTCACTTTGTCGCTTGAGCAGATGGTGCCGGCAACGCCTGGTCAAACCGCCAAAAAGCCGATGCATATTCCGCTGCGCATGGGTCTGCTTGCCGAAGACGGCAGTCTCATCACACCAACATCCGTCATCGGTGCGGAGCTCACCGACGACGTGCTGCACCTGACGAAGCAGACGCAGACGGTGACGTTCCACGGCATTCCCTCGCGCCCGGTCCTGTCGCTCAATCGCAGCTTCTCGACGCCGATCAACCTGCAATTCAGCCAGGGCGCCCGCGATCTCGCGCTGATCGCCCGCTACGAGACCGATCATTTCGCCCGCTGGCAGGCGCTGACCGATCTCGGCTTGCCCAACCTCTTGCAGGCGGCGCGTGATGCACGCCAGGGCATCGATATCACCTGCGATTCAGCCTTCATCGATGCACTGCTTGCAGCGGCGGCCGACGAAAGCCTGGAGCCGGCATTCCGCGCGCAGGCGCTCGCGCTGCCGAGCGAGGCCGATATTGCCCGCGAACTCGGCGGCAACAACGATCCGGATGCCATTCACGCCGCGCGCCAGACAATCATCAAGCGGGTGGCCGAGGCCGGAAAACAGGTCTTCATCGCGCTTTATGATGAAATGCAGACGTCGGGCGCCTTCACGCCTGATGCAGCAAGCGCCGGCCGCCGCGCCTTGCGCAATGCGGCGCTGGGCTATCTGTCGCAGCTGGACGAGACGCCGGCGAGAGCGAAAGCCGCCTATGATGCCGCCAACAATATGACCGATCTCAGTGCGGCGCTCACCATTCTGGCGCAGCGCTTCCCGGATACGGCAGAGACGGCGGCCGCGCTTGCGCATTTCTGCGACCGCTTCGCAGACAATGCGCTCGTCATCGACAAGTGGTTCGCCATTCAGGCCGCAATCCCCGGCGCGGGCGCGCTGGAGCGCATTCGACTGCTGATGGAGACGCCGCTATTCAAGCACACCAATCCGAACCGCGTCCGCGCGCTGGTCGGTACCTTCGCCTTCGCAAACCCCACGGGTTTCGGCCGGGCCGACGGCGCCGGATACCATTTCCTGGCCGACGAAATTCTCGAGATCGATCCGCGCAATCCACAGCTCGCCGCCCGCATCCTGACAGCGATGCGCTCCTGGCGGCTGCTGGAGCCGGTGCGTGCCGACCATGCCCGCTCGGCACTGATGCGGATCGAACGCTCGAACAGCCTTTCGACCGACGTGCGCGACATCGTGGACCGCATCCTGAAGGAGTGACTGCGACCTCCCCGCATACCGATCTCAAAGGCTGATTTGCATCGGCCTTTTCATCTCAAACGAGTCCCGCATCTGCGCAACTTACCACTGCGTGTGCAAAACATATCGAAATCGCAGATGGTTAAGAAAGTTTTACCACACCCTCTGGACAAGCCGAATCACGAGTGATTCATTAAGGCAGATTCGGGCGAGCGGCGCAGCGAATCACACGAGGGACAAGGCTAAAGCAATGGTGGACGTGCGGCGGGCAACCGCGGCCGATGGACGGCTGCGTGTTAATTTCGACGGTCTGAAATCCTGGCATAGCGGCGTTACCGATCGAACCGGAGTGCGTGTGGAGGCGATTTCGCGTCACTTCCCGCAGACGGAACATATTCTCAAGCGCATCATTCCGGTTCTCATCGTTTCCTTCCTGATGGTCGTCGCCGCCTCGCATTTCTTCGGCATGGTGACCGAACATAGTCGGATGGCGGCGTCTGCCCGCCGCACGACTTCGCTTTCCATCGCCGCTGCATCCGCCGCCTTTTCGAACGATGCCAGCCTGTTCCAGGCCGGCGACCGCAGCAGCGCGGAGCGGAAGCTGGCCACCTTTTTACCGCAGGATCGACTGGACACCGGTGCATTCGTGCTGCTCGTGCAGTCGAGCGGACGGGTGTTCGGCTCGTCGGCCGCCGGCTCGAGCTATATCGGCATGCTGATCTCCGACTTCTTTCCTGAGGTATCGGCCATCCGCAATTTCGGCGACCATGCCGGCGTGATCGAAACCATGATTGGCGGCGAGCCCTATTATGCGGCGATTTCCCTGATCGGCGACAAGGGCGATTTCATTCTGTCGGCCGCATCGATGGATCAGATCGACAAGCTCTGGCGCGACGAACTCACGCTCAATGTCACGCTCTTTGCCGGCATCTCCTCCATCCTGCTCGTCATTCTCTATGCCTATTACACCCAGGTGAAGCGGGCTCGGGATGCGGATGAAATCTTCCTCGAATCGAACCTGCGCGTCGAGACGGCGCTTTCGCGCGGCCGCTGCGGTCTTTGGGATTTCGATTTCACCAGCCGCAAGTTCTTCTGGTCGCGCTCGATGTACGACATGCTCGGGCTACCAGCCGCCGACAAGCCGCTCGCCTTTACGGATGCGGCGCGGCTGATGCATCCGGATGACAATAGCCTTCATATGCTCGCCCGCTCCGTGACCCGCGGCAATGCCGGCCAGGTGGATCAGATCCTACGCATCCGCCACGCCAAGGGGCATTATGTCTGGATGCGCGCCCGCGCCCAGGTGATCCGCACCAACTCCGGCCGCGTGCACATGATCGGCATCGCCATGGACGTGACGGAACAGCACCGGCTGGCTCAGCGCTATGCCGAAGCCGATCAAAGACTGGCCGATGCCATCGAATGCACGTCCGAAGCCTTCGTGCTGTGGGACAAGAACGACCGCCTCGTCATGTGCAATGCGCATTTCCAGCAGGCTTACGGCCTGCCCGACAATGTGCTCGTGCCCGGCACGGAGCGCGCTGTCGTCAATGCCGCGGCAGCGCGGCCGGTCATCGAGCGACGCATCGTCGATCCCGGGCGCATCAGCCATTCGCAGACGACGGAAGTGCAGCTGGCCGATGAGCGCTGGCTGCAGATCAACGAGCGTCGCACCCGTGACGGCGGCCTCGTCTCCGTCGGTACTGATATCACGCAGCTGAAGCGCAATCAGGAGCGCCTTCGCGAGTCCGAGCGCCGGCTGATGGCGACGATCAACGATCTCTCCGCTTCGCGGCAGATCCTGGAACGGCAGAAGGCCGAGCTTTCGACCGCCAATGCCAACTACCTCGCGGAAAAAGAACGCGCCGAAGCGGCCAACAGGGCCAAGTCGGAGTTCCTCGCCAACATGTCGCATGAACTGCGCACGCCGCTCAACGCCATCCTCGGCTTCTCTGAGATCCTGCAGGACCAGATGTTCGGTCCGCTCGGCTCCGCCCGCTACAACGAATATGCCAAGGATATCCACGACAGCGGCAAGCATCTGCTTAACGTCATCAACGACATTCTCGACATGTCCAAGATCGAAGCCGGGCATATGAAGCTCTCGTGCGAGCAGATCAATCTGGCGCCGCTCATCGAGGAGTGCCTGCGTTTCACCCGCATCCCGGCCGCTCAGAAGAACATCCTCGTCGAGCAGAGCATTTCCTCGGAGATCAAGCTGAGTGCCGACCGCCGGGCAATGAAGCAGATCGTCCTCAATCTGCTCTCCAACGCCGTGAAATTCACCAATGACGGAGGCCGTATCGCGGTTCGCACGCGCAAGGTCGAAGATGCTGTCATGCTTGTCATCGCCGATACGGGCATCGGCATTCCGAAATCGGCCTTGAGCAAGATCGGCCAACCTTTTGAACAGGTGCAGAGCCAATATGCCAAGAGCAAGGGAGGCTCAGGGCTTGGGCTTGCCATTTCGAGATCGCTGACCGCGCTGCATCATGGCCGCATGCGCATCCGCTCCCGCGAGGGCATCGGCACGGTCATTGCGATCCGTATCCCGGATCAGCGCTAAAGCGCGTCGCGATCTTTCAGATTCGCTTCCGGCGCTTTACGTCCTTGATTTTGCGCATGTCGTTGTCGCAAACCGCTGCGTACTTTTGCGCGACATGCTTCAGCTTCCAACGGTTGCCTGAAATACCTTCCGCACCGCCTTCGACAACCGCTTCAGCTCCGCTTCCAAGGTGCGGATATCGGGGCAGTCGCCGGCACGGCAGACCAGCTCGACCAGTCCCGACGGCGCGTTCTGTGGATCGAACGAGCCGTCGATGCAGAGCCGGATGAGCTGCGACAGTTCCGTATAGAGATGTAAAGCTTCCAGGCAGACATCGAGATCATTGCGATCCATCAGGCTGGCGCCCAACAGTTTCAACGCTTCCGCCGTGCTGAGACCGTTCGCGTCGATGCCGACGCCATGCTCGGGTGCGATCAGCCGCAAATATTGCGCTGTGAATTCGATATCGATCAGGCCGCCGGGGATCAGCTTCAGGTCCCAGATGCTTTCGGGCGGCTTTTCCCGCTCGATCAGGCCGCGCATCTCGCGAACATCCCTGGCGATCTTGGCCGCATCTCTCTTTGCCGAGAGAACTTCGCCGATGATGCGCTCGGCATCGTTCACCAACGCCTCATCCCCACCGATCAGGCGTGCCCGCGAAAGCGCCATATGCTCCCAGGTCCAGGCCTCCGTCCGCTGATATTTCTCGAAGGAGTTGATGCGCGTGGCGACAGGCCCCTTGTTTCCGGAAGGGCGCAGGCGCATGTCCACCTCGTAGAGGATGCCTTCGGCGGTCGGCGCCGAGAGAGCAGCAATCAGACGCTGGGTAATGCGTGTGAAATAACGCGGGGCGTCGAGTGGCTTCGGTCCCGTCGATTCACCGGCCGCCTCGTCGTAGTCATAGAGCAGGATGATGTCGATGTCGGACCCCGCCGTCAGCTCGAAACTGCCGAGCTTGCCCATGCCGACGACAGCGATGCGACCGCCGGGATATTCGCCATGCGCCGCGCGGATTTCCTTCATCACGGCATCCAGCGCCGCTTCGACGATCAGATCGGCAAGGTAGGTGAAGGCTCGGGCCGCCATCTGCCCACCGATCGCGCCCGTCAGCAGGCGGATGCCGATCAGGAAGCGCTGTTCGGATGCGAAGATGCGCAGGCGGTCCAACACCTCCTCATAATGTCTTGCCGGCGCCAGGAAGCTGCTGATGCGCTCGGCCAGGTAATCGCGCGTCGGCAATTCGGCCATGAGGCCGGGGTCTAGCATGCCGTCGAAGACATGCGGCTTGGCCGCGATGATCTCGGCAAGACGCGGCGCCGAGGACATGATGTTGACGATGAGGGAAAGCAGCGCCGGATTGGTGCTGAGCAGTGAGAAGAGCTGGATGCCCGCCGGCAGGCCGGAAATGAAACTGTCGAAGCGCAACAGCGCCTCGTCGGCACGCTTGCTTTCGCCGAAGACACGCAACAGCTCGGGCGTCAGCTCCGTCAGCCGCTCGCGCGCTTCCACCGATTGGGTCGCGCGATATCGGCCATAGTGCCAGGTGCGGATCACATTGGCGATGTCGGATGGCCTTTCAAAGCCGAGGCGGCGAAGCGTCTCCAGCGTGTCGGGATCGTCGCCCTGGCCGGTGAAAACCAGGTTGCCCGTTCCGGACGACAGCTTCGTTTCCTGCTCGAACAGGCGCGCATAACGCCGCTCGACCGTTTTCAGCGTCGTCACCAGAGCCTCGGAGAAGGCCGTCACGTCGGCAAAACCCATCATGAAGACGATGCGCCGGAGCTCGGCATCGGTCTCCGGCAGCAGATGCGTCTGCTCGTCGCGCACCATCTGGATGCGATGTTCGACATTGCGCAGGAACCAGTAAGCCGATGTCAGCTCATCGCGGGTTTCCGCGTCGATCCATTTCGCCTCGGTCAATTCGGCGAGCGTTTGCTCCGTCGATCGGCAACGCAATGCCGGCATGCGGCCGCCGGCAATGAGCTGCTGCGTTTGCACGAAGAACTCGATCTCGCGAATGCCACCGCGGCCAAGCTTGACGTTGTGGCCTTTGACGGCGATCGCTCCGTGGCCCTTGTGCACATGGATCTGTCGCTTGATCGAATGAATGTCTGATATCGCCGCATAGTCCAGATATTTGCGGAAGACGAAGGGCACGAGATCGCGAATGAAAGCCTGGCCGGCGGCGATATCGCCAGCAACCGGACGCGCCTTGATGAAGGCCGCGCGCTCCCAGTTCTGCCCCCTGCCCTCGTAATAGATCATCGCCGCGTCCACAGGGATCGCCAGCGGTGTGGAGCCTGGATCGGGACGCAGGCGAAGATCGGTGCGGAACACATAACCATCCGCCGTGCGCTCCTGCAGGATGCGCACCAGCCGCCGCATCAGCCGCGGGAAGATATCGATGGCGTCATCCGGATCGGGCACGATGCCCGCCGTCTCGTCGAAGAAGACGACCAGATCGATGTCAGATGAGTAATTCAGCTCCTCGGCGCCGAGCTTGCCCATGCCGAGCACGATCAGCCCCGATTTCTGGCTCGGCGATGCGGGATCGGGGAGCGAAATCTTGCCGGCTTCGTGCGACGACAGCAGCAGATGATCGATCGCCGCCGAGATGGAAGCTTCGGCAAGTCTGCTCAGCCAAAGGGTTGTCGCCTTGCCATTGTAGATACCGGCGAGATCGGCGAGCGCGATCAGAAAGGCGGCGCGGCGCTTGACGATGCGCAGGCGGCTCATCACCTCGGATTCCGAAGGTGAAGGGCTAACCTCCTCAGCCGGCAACCAAGCGCGGCGGGCCTCTCCCACAAGTGCTTCGACCTGAGGCGACAGCGGTCTTTCGATAGCAGCCACCAGGAGCGACGGTTCGAGATTGGCGATCTCGCGCAGGTGCGGAGACAGGGTGAACGCAGCGACGACAAAATCCCGCAATGCGCTCTCCTCGGCGAGCAAGGCGGCGACGGCAGGCTCTGTCCCGCCGATCTGCTTGAGATCGGCAAGTGCTGACTTCGTCTCGGTCTGGTTCAAAGGCCGCAACCGCCCAGACGGAACATCCCGCAGCAAATCGCTTTGCGTCGTCGTCATGCAGCTCTCCCCAACAGCAAGCGGATAGAGCATGATGCCGAAAAATGTCAGGGGATTTCGGACAACATCATGCTCTACTTCTTTTATGCTAGAGCGGATCCAGATTTGAGGTCGTTTCGACCTAAAATCGTCCGGCTCCAGTGCAGGATTAACCTATTGTTTCTGCATGGGGAAGATCATGGTGACCGTTAATCCCTTGGCATCGGGATTGTCAGGATCGGTATCGGAAAGCTCCAGCCGGCCGCCATGCAGCTCCATGACCGCCTCGACCAGAGCGAGGCCAAGACCGGTTCCCGGCTTGGAACGGCTTTCGTCCAGGCGGAAGAAACGCTTGACCACATCAGCGCGCTGATGGACGGGAATACCAGGCCCATGGTCTGCGACGGCGAGCGTCACCGCATCGGGCGTGCGTGCCAGCCTGAAGGTTATCGCCTGCTTGCCGTTGCAGCCCGAAGCGTATTTGAGGGCATTGTCGATGAGGTTGAAAAGCGCCTGGCCGATCAGCTCGCGATTGCCCTGCACCTCGACATCGGGCTCGATATCCGCCGTCAGCGCCAGGCCAGCCTCTTCGGCAACCGGCTCATAGAGTTCGGCCGTATCGGCGACGATGGAGGAAAGATCGACATCGGTCATTTCAGCGGCCACCGATCCCGCCTCGACGCGGGAAATCATCAGGAGTGCATTGAAGGTGCGGATCAGCTGATCGGACTCGCCGATGATGCCCTCAAGAGCGACGCGACGACCCTCGCTATCGGCATTGTCGAGCGCATCGGCGGCCTTGTTGCGCAGGCGCGTGAGCGGGGTCTTGAGATCATGCGCGATATTGTCGGAGACCTGTCGCAACCCTTCGTTCAGTTTCTCGATGCGCTCGAGCATCGCATTCAGCGATTCCGACATGCGGTCGAACTCATCGCCGGAGCCGCCGACCGGCAGGCGCTGGGAAAGGTCGCCAGCCATGATCTTGCGGCTGGCGTCCGTCATCCGGTCGATGCGCTTCAGCGCGTTGCGGCCGATACCGAACCAGATGACCAGCGCACCGAGACCCATGATCGCAAGCGCCAGCATCAGCGCCTGGCGCACCAGCACACGGAAGCGCTCCGGCTCGCCGAGATCACGGCCGATCAGGATGCGCAAGCCATTGTCGAGGATGAAGATATTGGCGATCGCCAGATGGCGCCGCTCCGGATCGTTGGAAGCATCCGTATAGCGCTCGTAGACGAAAGGCAGCTCCGTCCAGCCGGCCTGGCCGAGCACGCCGGGCTGCACGGAAGCGACGTTGCCGGCCAGGATATCGCCGGAAGGACCGGCAATGACATAGAGATTAGCTCCCGGCTGGCGGGCGCGGCGCTCCATGGTGCGCAGAAGCAGGTTCAGACCGCCGATGTCGTAGGCACGCTTGACCTGATTGACTTCCTGCTGGACTGCATCGCGGATCTGCCCCGTCAACAGCCGTTCGGACATGGCCGTGACATAGAAGACCAGCGTCGCGGCACAGAGAGAAAAAAGCAGGATGTAGAGGGCGGAAAGGCGGACTGCGGTGGACTTGAAGAGGACGCGGAAGCGACTCATCCCTCGTCCTTGATCATGTATCCGGCGCCACGGATCGTCTTCAGCAGAGGCTGACTGAAATCCTTCTCGATCTTGGAGCGCAGGCGCGAAACATGGACGTCGATGACGTTCGTCTGCGGATCGAAATGATAATCCCAGACATTCTCGAGCAGCATGGTGCGGGTGACGACCTGGCCGGCATTCTTCATCAGATATTCCAACAGGCGGAATTCGCGCGGCTGCAGCAGGATTTCCTTGCCGCCGCGGCGCACCTCATGCGAAAGCCTGTCCAGTTCCAGATCGCCGACGCGATAAAGGACATCCTGCTCCGGCGTTCCCTTGCGGCGGCCAAGCACTTCGACGCGCGCCAGAAGTTCGCTGAAGGCGTAGGGCTTCGGCAGATAATCGTCACCGCCCGCGCGCAGGCCCGTGACGCGATCGTCGACCTGGCCGAGCGCGGAAAGGATCAGAACCGGCGTATGCACACCCTTGCGGCGCAGCTCGCTGATAACGGACAATCCGTCGCGGCGCGGCAGCATGCGGTCAATGATGGCGACATCGTAAGTGTTCTCAGTGGCCATGAAGAGACCACTCTCCCCATCGCTTGCGTGATCGGCAATGATGCCGGCCTCGCGAAACGCCTTGGTGAGATAGGCCGCCGCCTCGAGATCGTCTTCGATGATGAGAATCTTCATGTGGGCGACATTACCCGCCGAGGGTGTCTCGGCACAACCAGAATCGGAAGAATTCATGGCGTGTTGGCCAGTGGTTGTCATCTTGCACCTGCCTTGGAACCAGCCTTATTGAACGTCCTGGAGCGGTTCAGTTTTTCACGGAATCTCGCAACCGCCCTATCGCTTTGTTTTCGCGCCATTCCAGGAAAACCGCTCAGCACTTTTCCCAGAATGGCTCTAAAGAAGAAGCCGCGCAAGCCGTGGCCTGCGCGGCTTCCTGAATGCATTCACACGCTGAAGGGATCAGCCGGCGTTGATCGGCAGAGCAACGAAGCGGCTGCCGTCACCAGACTGGATCTGGAACAGGGCGCGTGTGCGACCGTCCTTCTTTGCCTGTTCGATGACCTTGACGATGTCGCCGGCGCTCGAGACCTGCTGGTTGTTGACCGAGGTGATCTTCTCGCCTTCCTTCACGCCCTTGTCGGCGGCATCGGAATCGGGATCGACGCCGGTGATCGCGACGCCCTTGCCATCATCGGACGGGCCGACGGTGAGGCCGAGATCCGCGAGCGCCTTTTCAGAGGACGGCTGCTGCGGCTGGCTCGGCTGCGAGTCATCGCTGGAGGCCTGGTTCTGATCGGCCGGCAGCGTGCCGAGCTCGACCGTGACCGACTGCGACTTGCCAGCGCGCCAGATCGAAACGTCGACCTTGGAGCCCGGCTGCATCGCACCGATACGGCGAGCAAGATCGCGCGGATCCTTGACCGGCTCGCCATTGACGGCGGTGACGACGTCGCCATTCTTGATGCCGGCCTTCTGGCCCGGCGAACCATCCTGCGGGGAGACCACGAGGGCACCGCTCGCTTCGGAAAGGCCGAGGGATTCGGCGATATCCTTGGTGACGGGCTGGATCTGTACGCCGAGCCAGCCGCGCGAAACCGTGCCGGTCTTGATCAGGTCGGCGACGACATCCTTGGCGGTCGTCGCCGGAATTGCGAAGGCGATGCCGACACTGCCGCCCGACTGCGAGAAGATGGCAGTGTTGATGCCGACCACCTGGCCGTTGAGGTTGAAGGTCGGACCACCGGAGTTGCCCTTGTTCACCGGTGCATCGATCTGGATGTAATCGTCGTAGGGACCGGAATGAATGTCGCGGCCGCGCGCCGATACGATACCCGCGGTGACGGTGCCGCCGAGGCCGAACGGATTGCCGACGGCAACGACCCAATCACCGACGCGGACCTTGGCGTCGTCCGCCCAGCCGACATAGGTGAACTTCTTGCCCTTGGGATCGACCTTCAGGACCGCGAGATCGGTGCGGCTATCCTTGCCGACGAGCTTGGCGTCAAGCTCGGTGCCGTCATTGAGAACGACGACGAAGGCGGCGCCATCGGAAACGACGTGGTTGTTGGTGACGATATAGCCATCTTCCGAGACGAAGAAGCCCGATCCTTGAGCGACCGGACGCAGATGGCCCTTGTCATCGGAATTCTTCTGCTGGTTCTGGCCACGCTGGCCGCGGCCCTGCTGCTGCTCGAACTGGCGGAAGAACTTCTTCAGCGGGTGATCATCCGGAAGGTCATCGAAGCCACGGCCGAGACCGAAGGAGTCGTCTTCATCCGCAGCCGCATTGACGCGGGATTCGACGCGAACCGAGACGACGGCCGGCGACACGGCATCGACCACATTGGCGAAGCTCGGAACCTGCGGCGCCTGAACATTGACGGCATCGGCATAGGAACGGCTGACTTCGGCCGGAACACCCGTGGCCAGAGCAGCAACAGCGAGGCCGGCGACGACCGAGGCCTTCATAGCGGTGCTGCGGGACAGGCTGTCCTTGATATTCCTGAACATATGCAAGTTACCTTTTCTTTTCTCGTCGGATTTGCGCCGGCGAAACCGGCTTTGGTTCGTAGTGATAAGTATATAGGGCGCGACACCTTACGGCGAACTGTCCGCCCCATGAAAAATTCGTAATGTAAAGAAGTGGTGGCAATGAGGTGAAGGAATGACGGGAGGTGAAGAATGACGGCGACGTCACTTTTCCAGGATCTCGTTCAATTGCGCCTCTTCCTCGTCGCTCAGAGGCTTGCCGGTGGGCTTGCCGGCGCGACGGCGCGCATAGACGACCAAGGCCAATCCGCCGACAATGAAGAGCAGGATCGGCGCGCCCCAGAGTATATAGGTCTTTTCGCTCAAGCGCGGCTTGAGCAGCACGAACTCGCCGTAGCGGGAAACGATGTAGTCGAGCACCTGCCGATCCGTATCGCCGCCGGCAAGGCGCTTGCGCACCAGCAGGCGCAGGTCGCGGGCAAGATCGGCATTGGAATCATCGATGGACTGGTTCTGGCAGACCATGCAGCGCAGTTCGGCCGAAATCGTGCGCGCCCGCGCCTCCAGAGCCGGATCGGACAGAACCTCATCGGGATTGACGGCGAAGGCGGGGGCTGCGGCAAAGAGCAATGCCAGCAGCATAAGCAGGCGGGCGAACACCGCTACCTTCTTCCCCGCCCCGCTATTCTTGACGCGGAATACCCCCTCATCCGCCCTTCGGGCACCTTCTCCCCGAGGGGAGAAGGGAAAACCGCCGCAGTCTTGGTTGACCGGCCTTTGTTCGATACCGGCATCACAGCGACAATCTCCCCTTCTCCCCTCGGGGAGAAGGGGCCCCGCAGGGGCGGATGAGGGGGTGACAATTAAACCTGTCATTCGGCCGGCTCCATGGCAGGGCGAACCGGTTTCGCCTTGCGGCTCGGTGCCCCGACGCGCAGGCGGCGGTCGCTGAGCGACACGAAGCCGCCGATGGCCATGACGAGCGCGCCCAACCAGATGCAGAGAATGAACGGTTTCCACCAGATGCGCACGACCATGCCGCCATCCTTGCTGGCATCGCCGACCGATACATAAAGCTGGCTGAGCCCAAGGGTCAGAATGCCGGACTCCGTGGTGGCCGTACGGCTTGCAGTAAAGACGCGTTTGGCGGAGGACATTTCCGCAAAGGCAACCCCGCCACGGCTGACGGTGAAGCGGGCACGATCCTCGGTGAAATTGGGACCGACACCGGGCTGCACGCCTTCGAAGCGAAGGCTGTAACCGCCGAGCTCGGCGGTCTCACCCGGTTTCATGCTGGTGATGTTCTCGCCCTCGAAGGTCGTCACCGCAATGATGCCAAGCACGGAGACACCGAGTCCCGCATGAGCCAGCGCGGTCCCGAAAGCCGAACGCGGCAGCCCGCTGAGGCGCCGCCAGGCCACATTCGCAGCTACCTTGCCGACGCCGGCACGATACCAGAGATCGGCCAAGGCGCCGAAGATCAGGAAGAAGCCGGCGGCAAGGCCGAGGACGGCCAGGACCGGGCCGCCATGCCTGATGTAAAACAGAACCAGTCCGGCGATGAAGGCCAATCCTGCCACGACATAGAGCCGCTGCAATGCGCCGAGCAGGTCGCCGCGCTTCCAGGCCAGCAACGGGCCGAACGGCACGGCAATGAGGATCGGCGTCATCAGCAATCCGAATGTCATATTGAAGAAGGGCGGACCGACAGAGATCTTGTCGCCGGTCAGCGTTTCGAGCGCTAGTGGATAGAGCGTGCCCGTCAGCACCGTACCGCAGGCGACCGTCAGGATGAGGTTGTTCAGCACCAGTGCGCCCTCGCGCGAGATCGGCGCAAACAATCCGCCGGCGGCAAGTTTCGGCGCTCGGAAAGCGAAGAGCGACAAGGCCCCGCCGATGAAGATCAGCAGAATGCAGAGAATGAAAATGCCGCGCGTCGGATCGCTGGCGAAGGAATGGACCGAGGTCAGCACGCCGGACCGCACGAGGAAGGTGCCGAGGAGCGACAACGAGAAGGTGAGGATCGCCAGCAGCACGGTCCAGATCTTCAGGGCGTCGCGCTTTTCCATGACCAGCGCCGAATGCAGCAGCGCCGTGCCGGCAAGCCAGGGCATGAAAGAGGCGTTTTCCACCGGATCCCAGAACCACCAGCCGCCCCAGCCGAGCTCGTAATAGGCCCAGTAGGAGCCCATGGCGATGCCGAGCGTCAGGAAGCTCCAGGCAGCGAGCGTCCAGGGGCGGACCCAGCGCGCCCAGGCGGCGTCGATGCGGCCTTCCAGCAATGCCGCGACGGCGAAAGAGAAGCAGACGGAAAAGCCGACGTAGCCGAGATAGAGCAAGGGTGGATGGATCGCCAGACCGATATCCTGCAGCACTGGATTGAGATCCTTGCCCTCAGCCGGTGCCGGATTGAGCCGAATGAAGGGATTGGAGGTGAGCAGGATAAAGACCAGAAAGGCCGAGGAGATCCACGATTGCACGGCGAGCACATTGGCGCGCAGCACATCGGGCAGATTGCGCCCGAACAGGGCAACGAACGCGCTGAACAGCGCCAGGATCAGCAGCCAGAGCATCATCGATCCCTCGTGATTGCCCCAGACGCCGGAGATCTTGAAGATCAGCGGCATCAGCGAATGGGAGTTGGCCCAAACGTTGAGCACCGAGAAATCGGAGGCGACATAGGCGTAGGTCAGCACGCCGAAGGAAAAAGCGACCAGCAGGAACATGAGGATCGCGCCGACCGGGGCGATATCCATCATCGACACGTCGCCGCGCTTGGCGCCGATCACAGGAAGGATGGAGACGATGAGCGCCGTCGCAAGCGCCAGCACGAGAGCATAATGTCCGAGCTCGATGATCATCGGGTGGCCTCCTCGCCCTTCCAGACGCCATCGGCCTTCAGCTTATCGGCGACCTGCTTCGGCATATAGCGCTCATCATGCTTGGCGAGCACGCTATCGGCGACGAAAACGTCGCTGCCCGGCTCGAACTTGCCTTCGGTGACGACGCCCTGCCCTTCGCGAAACAGGTCCGGCAGAATGCCGTCGTACTTGACCTTGATCGTGTCGGTACCGTCGGTGACGGAGAACTGCACTTGCGTACCTTGACCGCGCACGATCGATCCCTCGCCGACAAGCCCGCCGAGGCGGATCAGCGTCCCGGCATTGACCGGTGTCTTGGCGAGATCCGTCGGCATATAGAAATAGGCGACCGACTGGCTGAAGGCGAACAGCACGAGCAGCACGGCGGCGGCGATGAAGCCCATGCCGCC
This sequence comes from Martinezella tropici, assembly GCF_003287875.1. Taxonomy (GTDB): domain Bacteria; phylum Pseudomonadota; class Alphaproteobacteria; order Rhizobiales; family Rhizobiaceae; genus Rhizobium; species Rhizobium tropici_C. Next base: position 18,419 of record NZ_QMKK01000036.1, on the reverse strand, counting down.
GGCAATCACAGCAAGACGTTTCTGCTTGCGGGTCATTGCTGCGTCTCCTCCGTCGGCAATCCCAATTCCTTCGCCAGCGCCAGAAGCTGCTGGCCTTCCCCTCCATCGGCCGGAAAGGCCGCGAGACCGCGCTTCAATGCATCCGCCGCGCGCTCGCGATCATTCAGCACCGCATAGGAGCGGATGAGCCGCATCCAGCCCTCGAAATTCTTCGGATCCTCCTTGAGCTTCGCATCGAGACTATCGACCATGCCGCGGATCATCTGCTGACGATCGCCGCTGCTGAGCGCGTTCGCCGCGGCGACATCCTCCGCCGTCGGATTGCCGGGTGCATTGCCGTTGGCGGATGCCATCGCCTGGCCGCCATTCTTGATGATATGCTCATTGACCGCGGCAAGCCAGGGTGCGTCGGGCGGCGATTGTTTCGCCAATGCCTCAAAGGCGGTCTTCGCATCGGCCGCCTTGCCTTCCTGCTCCAGCGCCAGCGCCAGATAGAACAGCGTGCGCGGATTGGCGGCATCGAGCGCCAGCGATTGCTGCAGCACGCCGCGCGCCTCCGCCGTCACAATGCCATTGGCCTTGACGACCAGCACCTCGCCCAGATCGCCGAGGCGAGATGCACTAGGCCCCTCCAGGCGAATGAGGTTGCGATAGGCAAGCTCGGCATCGCCGATGCGATTGGTCTTGAAATAGATCGGCGCCAGGACCTCCCAGCCCTTGGCGTCATCCGGGTTCTTGGCCAGATGCTGCTCGATCTTGACGATCGAGATGGCGAGATCGTTTCCGGGCTTCTCGAGCCGTGCTTCCAGCGGCTGCGCCGGCAGGCCGGGATCGCCATTGACGAGATAGAGACAGAGACCTACAGCCGGAAGAAGGACGATGATGAAGGCCTGGGCAAGGCGATAGCTGCCACGGGCAGGCGATTTCGCTATCGTCTTCTCATCCTTGGCAACAGCGATGAGACGCCGTCCGATTTCGGCGCGGGCATAGCCGGCCTCCTGCGCGGAGATGAGGCCGCCGGCAAGGTCCCGGTCCAGTTCGCTGAGCTGATCGCGATAGACTTCGGCCTCTCCGGAACGACGGTCCTCCGCCTCCTTCGCACCACGGAGAAGGGGATAGAGGAGCACAGCGCCGACAACCGCCGTAAGAACGGCCACGAGAATCCAGAACAGCATAGACGCCCAATACTTTAACGGGGCGCTTATTCCAACCGGGAAAGGCCATCTGACGAAGATTTGAGGCGTTTGGCCGCGCCTTTCAGTGCAGACGCCTATTCGAGCGGCGTCCAGGTGCCGTCGTCATTGCGGCAGGCCGCGCCCCTTGCCATCGTGGGTTTGCCGTCGACGGTAACGGTATGGGTGTATTGCCGACAATTCTGCGAACCGACCTGGTAAGGTGCTGCAGGGACGACCTCGCCGCTGGCATCCCTGCCCTTCCAAGCCACGGGTTGGCCGAGAGGTGAGGTCTCAAGCGCCCGGTATTCCGCTTCCAGCGCACGCTGCTTGTCGTTGTCGCTGAGCTTGACGCCGGTGCGCTCGACAATGCCACCATCAAGGGCATTGATGAAGGTTGCGGAGGCTGGCGGCTTCGCAGACGAGAACAGGCTCTTGCCGCCCCCCAAGCCGCTCGTCGTCGAGCAACCAGAAAGCGCAAGCGCGGCGAAAAGAGAGGGAGCGACCAGAGAAAAGGTACGAAGCTTCATACAACCGAACCAGTATCAAAAAGCAAAACCATAGGTACTGCGCTGCGGCATCATCATGACCCACAACGTCTTTTGGCATCATGCCGTGCCTCACGCAACATCCTTCGTCAGGCCCGGCAAAATTAGGCTGGCGCGAAGCCCTCCCCAGGCGCCTCGAGACAATTCGAGCCGGCCTTGATATTCGTTGGTGATCTCGCTGACAATCGACAGGCCGAGACCGGTGCCCGGCTTGCTTTCATCGAGCCGGCGGCCGCGCTTCATCGCCTCGCGAATCTGATCCGGCTCAAGCCCTGGGCCATCGTCTTCAACCACGAGTTCCACCCAATGACGGCGCACGGGATCGATGCCCTTGATCTCCGGCGGCGCTTCGCTTGCCGAAAGGCGCACCTTGCGTTCGGCAAAGCGGGCGGCATTTTCCAGGAGATTGCCGACCGTCTCCTCCAGATCCTGCTGCTCCATGGCGAGCGCGAGATTGGGCGAGACGGAGAGTTCGAACTCCTTGTCTGCATTCAGCCGCCGCATGACGCGAACAAGCCGCTCCAGCGCCGGCTCGGCCTCGGTGCGAGCCAGCACGGATTCACGCTGCGCGGCGATGCGGGCGCGATTGAGGTAGGATTGCACCTGCCCCTGCATGACTTCGGCCTGGTTCTTCACCAGATCGCCATGCGAGCGCTCGAGCACACGGGATTCGTTGAGCAGCACCGCGATCGGCGTTTTCAACGAGTGCGCGAGATTGCCAACCTGCATGCGAGCGCGCTCGACGATACGCCTATTGCTTTCGATCAGCGCATTGACCTCGTTGGCAAGCGGCAGGATTTCGCGCGGGAAATCTCCTTGCAGGCGTTCGCTCTCACCGGCGCGGATGCGCTCCAGTGCAGCGCGGGCCTTATCGAGCGGTTTCAGGCCATAGAGAATGGCGAGCGCATTGACGATCAGACTGCCGACACCGAAGCCGACCAGTGAGAAATAAAGGCTATGGGAGAAATTACGGACATCGTCCTCCACGACGGCAATATTACCGGTAACGCGGAAGCGCGCAGCGCGACCGTCTGTGTCGAGTACGACTTCGGTTTCCGCCACTTGCACGCGGTTTCCGAAGGCGTCGGTGACGATGTAAGAGCGCTGGTATTGCTTGTCGAAGGGTGCTTCTAACACCGACAGCACCGGCAGGCTTGACGCGCCGAGCGACGGCGAGACCAGCGGTGTCGCGGTGTAGGTGCCGAGCGGCTCGACCATCCAGTACCAGCCGGTCTTCGGCTGGGCGAAACGCAGGTCGCCAAGCTTCGGGTCACCCAACAGTGCGCCCTGGTCGCCGATCGTCACCGAGTTGATGACACTGGAGAGCTGCGCACGTAGCAGATCCTGAAAGCCGCGTTCGGCACTCTTGCGGTAGATATTCGAGATGACGAGCCCGATCACCACTAGCGCCACGGCGGACCAGAGCGTGGTCAGCAGCAGGACACGAGCGGTAAGCGACTTAATTCGCATTGGTTGGAGCTTGGATTCGGTAACCAAGGCCACGGACCGTTTCGATCAGATCGACACCCATTTTCTTGCGCAGGCGACCGACGAAGACCTCGATCGTATTGGAATCGCGGTCGAAATCCTGGTCGTACATATGTTCGACAAGCTCGGTGCGCGAGACCACCTCACCCTTGTGATGCATGAGATAGGCAAGCAGACGATATTCATGAGACGTGAGCTTGAGCGGCTTGCCGTCGACGGTCGCCTTCGAGCTCTTGGTATCGAGCCGAACGGGGCCGCAGACGATTTCCGAGGAGGCATGGCCGGCGGCACGGCGGATGAGCGCGCGGATGCGTGCCAGCACTTCCTCGACGTGGAAGGGCTTCGCCACATAGTCATCCGCGCCGGCATCGATGCCCGCCACCTTGTCGCTCCACCGGTCGCGGGCGGTCAGCAGCAGCACCGGCACCGTGCGCCCGGCACCGCGCCATTTCTCGAGTACTGTGATGCCATCCATTTCCGGCAGGCCGATATCGAGGATGATCGCGTCATAGGGTTCCGTATCGCCGAGAAAATGGCCTTCCTCACCATCAAAGGCCGTATCGACAACGTAGCCTGCCTCCTTCAAAGCCTCGGCAAGCTGGCGATTCAAATTGATATCGTCTTCGACTATGAGAATGCGCATGTCTGGATCCAATTTCCCCGGTTCGAAAAACAGTACTGTAAATCGTGCTGCAGTGGAATCACGGAAACAATAAGATTTTGTGTGGGATTCAAGGCTTTAGATTGTCGATTGCACGTCGGCGCCCTGCCCGCCCCGCGTCACATCGGCACTTTCATCGTCACCTTGCGCGGGCGCTGCCCGTTGCCCTGCACGAGAACGGTTACGATGCAGCTGTCGCCGGACGGTTGTGCGGATAGAAGCTGTCCTCCGGTCTTTTCGACGACCTCGGCGGCAGCCTCGCTACAGTCGCTGTTGGCGCGAGCCACCAGGGTCGACGTCGGCGCTGGCGCCGGCAGAACAGCCGAGCCGGCCATGACGAGGGCCGCCGCTGCTATGCTTGAAAATGAGGCCATGCTTCGGACTTCCCACAGGGATATTGACTTGGGGATTATTTACCCAAACACGTCTGAATGGCAAATGAATGGGCTGTAATTTTCGGCCTGTTAAGCAAGCGAGGCACGCAACCTGCATCTTAACCATTTGAAATGATTGGATGCAAATCGGCGATCTTGCCACGACGGCAACCGATTGGCGTTCCATCGCCCCGCATCGATACAATCTATCAGCGATATGCCCGTGATGGCACATATTGGACGTCGAAGCATCCTTCTTCGAGCTGCAAGCTCAGCCATTTTTAATCATTCTTGCTTATCATCTGCCCGTGGGTGCGACATGAGCAGGCACGCCACCATAGGCCGATGCGAACCGGCCTTCAGGCGCTTTGCCGAGGTGAGGCGCCGGGATTTCCATGAGTCCTTTGAATCGCTTGAGGCGATTTCTTCTGAAACTGAATCCGCAACCTCAAAGGTTGATTGAAGAACCTCGCGAAAAGAATCCGGTCACCGACAATTGGATTCCGCTCGTATACTCAATCCCTTGAAATACTTGGCCATTGAAATATCTGAGCATTGAAATGCCCGGCGGGAACCGGCCACAAGATTACGCTCAAAACGGCTCGCGAACGGCCGTCACGGTCTCGTAATCGGCAGCGATCCGCATCTCGCGCAGCGGACGAACGCGCTCGATGGACCGCTGATAGTTTGGATGTGCCTTGTAGGCGGCAAGCGCCGCCTCATCATCGAACTCGCCATAGACGACAAGGTCGACTTCGGTTCCGAGCTGATCGGTCTTCACATTCGTGCCGATTTCCAAGAGCCGCGCATGCGGGATGGCTGTCAGGATCGAGAGGCCGGAGCGGACCTCTTCGAGATTGGCACGATCGGGAACGGTGAAGAAGACGATATGGCGGATCACGCGGCGGCTCCTTGTGCGTATGCGAGGGCATGGCGCGATACCATGCGTCCAGGCGCAATTCAATAAACCGGCTGCCTCGCCTTCCGCGACCGTTTCGTCGCCGGCCTGCCATTTACCGCATGGCGCCCAGGCGTGCTATCATCTCGGCCATGACCGACGAAGATCTTATATCCCTTGCCCTTGGCCTGCCGGAGGCAGCAGAGAGCTCACACTTCGGGACCCGCGACTTTCGTGTTCGGGGCAAGATATTCATGACCCTTCCGAGTCCGGATTTCTGTGTCGTCAAGCTGACACCCGACCAGCAGCAAATGGCATTGGCAACCATGCCGGACGACGTCATGGCCGTGCCAGGTGGCTGGGGTCTGAAGGGCTTTACCCGGCTGTTTCATCACGACGCCGATCAAGCAACGATCGAGGCGCTGATGCATCGCGCATGGCGGAACGTGGCGCCGAAATCTATGGCTTTGCCGGAGGATTAGGTTCCATATCGTCTTCGACCGTCAGCGGCCAGTCGACGACGTAATCCTCGAAATCGTCGAGATCGACATCGTTCTCGCTCACCGTACGTCCACGGGCGGAAACGCCGGCGATATGCACGGTTTCCGGATCGCCGGAGACCAACGGATGCCACCAGTAAAGATCGCGGCCGTCATTGACGAGGCGGTAGGCGCAGGTGGGCGGAAGCCACTCCAGCTCCGGAACCTTCTCCGGCGTCAGCTGCACACAGTCGGGGACGAAATCCCACCGGTTCGGATAGCTCGTGCAGCGACAGCTCTCGCCATCCATCAGCTTGCAGCGGATCGAGGTGAAATAGACATCACCCGTATCCCACTCCTCGAGTTTGTTGAGACAGCAGAGGCCGCAGCCATCGCACAGGTTTTCCCATTCCGACGGGCTCATTTCCGTCAGGGTCTTGGTTTTCCAGAAGGGCAATTCGTCTGTCATCATCGTCTTCCTCGCCACCCGTCAGGGAGAATTCGGGCTGCGGCATGCATGTCTCTTGTTCTTTTCTCTAAATCAACCAATTATTCAAATAGCCGTTCTATGAGATAATGAGCTTTGTGTGTGCCGCAAGGAAGCACGCAGCAGTAGTGTGGTCGGGAAGTAGAGCGTGGAAGACCCATCCAATCCAGAAAACGGGCCGAAGGCGGAGCCTGAGACCCAGAAGGACAGCCGGGCCGAAAAGCCGCAGCGGCGGAAACGCTATTTCTTTCTGCGCCTCGATTCATGGATCGACTCCACTTTATGGAATGCCGGTTTCGGGCTTGCGGAAGCCTGGGAGGAGATCACGATCTTCTTCCGCCGCTTCCGCGTACGTGGCTGGAAACGCATCGTTTTCGAGCTGCTCGGCGAAGGTTTGACGCTGGGTGCGGCGGGCTCGGTCGTCATGCTGATGCTCGCCATGCCGGCCTTCGAGGCGACGCAGGGCGACTGGCGCAATCGCGGCAATTTCGCCGTCACCTTCCTCGACCGCTATGGCAATGTCATCGGTCACCGCGGCATCATTCACGAGAACTCCGTGCCGGTCGACCAGCTGCCGGATTATTTCGTCAAGGCGGTGCTCGCAACCGAGGACCGCCGCTTCTTCGACCATTTCGGCATCGACGCGATCGGCCTGTTCCGCGCGGTGACCGTGAACGCACAGGCCGGCGGCGTCGTCCAGGGCGGCTCGACGCTGACGCAGCAGCTTGCCAAGAACATCTTCCTCAGCAACGAGCGCTCCATCGACCGCAAGATCAAGGAAGCCTTCCTGGCGATCTGGCTCGAGGCCAATCTCTCCAAGAAGGAAATCCTGAGCCTCTATCTCGACCGCACCTACATGGGCGGCGGCACCTTCGGCGCGGCGGCGGCCGCGCAATTCTATTTCGGCAAGAGCATCACCGACGTCAATCTGGCGGAAGCCGCGATGCTTGCTGGCCTCTTCAAGGCGCCGGCGAAATATGCGCCACACGTCAATCTGCCGGCGGCGCGCGCCCGCGCCAACGATGTGCTTTCCAACCTCGTGCAAAGCGGGCTGATGACCGAGGGGCAAGTGATCGCCGCACGCCGCAATCCGGCCTCCGTTGTCGACCGCGCCCAGATCGAATCCCCGGACTATTTCCTCGACTGGGCCTTCGACGAAGTGCAGCGGCTCGCGACGCGCTTCCCCGAGCGCTCGCTGATCGTTCGAACCACCATCGATATGGGATTGCAGAAAGCGGCGGAGGATTCCATCCAATCCAGCCTGATGGAATTCGGCGAACGTTACCACGCCAAGCAGGGCGCCAGCGTCATGATCGAAAATGGCGGCGCCGTTCGCGCCATGGTCGGTGGCAGCGATTACGGCGAAAGCCAGTTCAATCGCGCGACCAAGGCACTGCGCCAGCCGGGCTCCTCCTTCAAGATCTACACTTACTCCGTCGCTATGGAGAACGGCATGACGCCGACATCCACCATCGTCGACGCGCCGATCAGCTGGGGCAACTGGAGCCCGCATAACTACGAGAACCGCTATGAAGGCAAGGTGACGCTGACGCAGGCGCTCACCCAGTCGATCAATACGATCCCGGTGCGGCTGGCGAAAGAGAAGTTCGGCATTCAGCCCATTCGCAACATGGCCAAAGCCATGGGCGTGGAAACGCCGATCCGCAACGACAAGACCATTCCGATCGGCACCTCGGAGGTGACCGTTCTCGACCAGGCGACGGCCTATGCCGTCTTCCCGGCCAACGGCATGCAGTCGCGGCGTCATGGCATCGACCAGATCACCGCCTACGATGGCAAGGTGCTCTACGATTTCAGCCACGACGAGCAACCGGCCAGACGGGTCCTCAGCGAAAAAGCCACGTCCTACATGAACCAGATGCTGACACAGGTTCCGGTCATCGGCACCGGCCGCAGGGCAGCGCTCGACAACGGCATCGTGGTCGGCGGCAAGACCGGCACCACGCAGGCCTATCGCGATGCCTGGTTCATCGGCTTTACCGGCAACTACACCTGTGCCGTCTGGTTCGGCAACGACGATTACACGTCGACGAACAACATGACGGGCGGCACGCTGCCGGCTATGACCTTCAAGAAGATCATGGACTACGCGCATCAGGGCATCGTGCTGAAACCCATTCCCGGCATCAGCAACCCGTTCCCGGTGCAGAAGCCGCAAACCGTCGCGGCCAAGAAGCCGGCCGATGCCTCCACCACTCCCAGCCTGCCTCCCCTCATCCGGCCGCGCTCGCTCTCGGTGGATTCCACGAATATCCTGCGCGATATCGGCGAAAGGCTGAAGGCTGCGAACCGGCTCGGCGTGCAGAAGGTAGCGACGGCGGAATAAAGATCATCCGAGGAGAGATGATAGCGGAGGCTGCATAAGCGCCCCCCGCATGTTTTCCAATGAAAATATAAGGGAATGCGGTGATCGCAATACGGCCGGCCGACTGGCGAATGGTCCGACGGCAGTCGGTGTTTCGGCCGAAGGCTGCTTTGTTCGCTCAACTGCGGCATTCTGTATGATTGTAGCCTGAAAGCGGCTCGCCCTTCCCCCTACCGACAGAATCAGGAATAAATCGATACCGATTTGTCACGAGGACGATCCCAGAGTGTTCCGAGTTCCCCTTCTTGTTGCGCTTTCGCTTGTCATCGCCTTCGGCGGCGGGATCATGTTCACGCTCCTGGCGCTGGATGCGACCTCCGGCTTCGGCGCGATCAAGCTCGGTGCCTGGCAGGCCTTTCCGGAAATGCAGACAGCCGATGCGGACCCTTATGCGAAATCCCACAGGGCTCGTGCCGGACGCTTGCTCTATGGCACTGCGGAAGGGCTCGTGTTTACCGCGTCCGATGATGATACCGGCGCGCGGCTGACGGCATCCTGCAGCTACCGTATCAGTGGTCAGACACCGCCGGCGAGGCTATGGACACTGTTCATCGCCGGCAATGACGGGCGGCCGATCGAAGGTGCTACCGGACGACCTTCGACCATCAATTCCTGGATCGTCCTGCGCAATGCGGATTCAAGCTTCAGCATCACGGTTTCACCCAATGCCCAGGCGGGCAACTGGCTTGCCCTGCCCCCCGCCGGCAATTTCCGTCTCGTGTGGACGCTGCTGGATTCACCGGCAGCCGGCAATTCCGGCCTGATCGATCTTGGCATGCCGAAACTCGAAAAAATCGGGTGTGGCAATGTTTAGATTCGTTTTCGCGATCCTGACCGGCCTGTTCGGCGCGGCACTGCTCCACATTGTCATCATTCTCTCCTTGCCGCATTTTTCCGACCGCGATGCCTATACCCGCGTCTCGGACGAGGGGGACGAGAACCATTTCTACATGCTCGACGACAAGGATGACGAGGCGGGGCTTTCCAACACCGATCCCTATATCCGGACCGCCGTCTGCGCATTCGACATCGAGGACACCCCTGTCCACTTGACGGCGAAAGGCAAAGTGCCGTTCTGGTCGCTCGCCATCTATGATGCCGCATCGAATGAAGTGTTCAGCATGAGTGACCGCACATCCGTCGGTGGCGCACTCGATTTGTTGCTGGCATCCCCCGTCCAGCTCACGGGCATACGCAAGGCGTTGCCGCCAGCGCTTGCCCAATCGATCCTGGTGGAAGTGCCGCGTGTCCAAGGCTACGCGGTGCTGCATACGATGGCACCGCAAGGCAGCTTTGATAACGCCGCCCGCGAATTCCTATCGGAAGCGGGTTGCGACGAATTTGATAATGGCTGAGATGGCTGAGCGCCGAGATAATCAGGCTTCGGGCGACAAAAGGTTCTGCGCGATCTTACGCGCCGGCGCGCCGCGACGGGGAGACCGCTGAACCATAGCGGCAACCGGGAGATGCGCGAAAGGACGCACCCCACCCGGGCATCACTTGCCTTTTGCCCGCTTCGGCCCGGCTCCCGGTCGATGGGTGGGCGTATCCAAATGTTCGTAGCGCACGCCGGTAAACAAAAGAATCTTTGCTTCCACCGGTTCCTTCTGGGCGCGCGGCGTCATGCGCAATCGCCAATCCGAAAGAGATATAATCTTTGCCATTCTCGTCTCCATTTACGTCTCGAGACGGATGAACTTGCGACTTGATTTCACCCTGCCCGCCGCTGAAGCGGGCCAACGCTTCCTCCATTTCAGCCTGGTTCTCTGGGCTGCAACAGAGACATTCGCGCCTTCTCACGGCATTTCCCGACACCGTGGCATGGCCTGCCGCTTGCGACCTCCATGCTCTCCCTACACTCAATCAACTCTGCCGATCGCTGCTTCCAGCCGGAATTCAGACATATCGCAGTTAACAGAATGCTAATCGTCGTCGCTCGCCATCCTTGGCATGAGTCGTCATGCCCTAATAACGCTGCGACAGCGGCTTTGGTTTCATCGGCCGGCGAAAAACCGCCGACGCCGACTTTGCTCGGAAATCAAGCGATATCATATTCTTAAGTAAACGGAGGATGTTGCCGGCAAATGGAAATTCAGCCAATCCGTTGCAGAAAAACGTCACGCAAATATTATTTGCGCTCACGAAAAATTAACGTATTGTAATGTCGAAATTCGAGGGCGATCAATGACTGTGGCGGGCAGTTCCGTCTTTTCTCCAGAGGACGTCACCGTCCTGCGCGGTGCGCTTGGTGAGTGGTGCCTGGAAAAGCGGATCGATATAAAAAGTGCCGAAGCCGAGTTCGCGGCCACAGCGGCGATCGGTCTTTTTCAATCGGGCTACAACACTTCTGAAAAACTGCTCGCCGCCATGCGCGAGCACAAAGGCCTCTGACCTATCCTTATTCCTGTCACGACACCAGCCGAAGCCCAGACTGCGTTTCGCAGACATGGCGGCATGCCTCTGGCAACTCTTTCCAATCAATACCTGCATAGGTTGATTATCGATGCTGGCGCGCGCCTGGCGAAAGGTTATCCACACGGAGGCTTGGTCGGCTAAATCCCGTGGACATGGCCGATCTCAGGCGGCCGCTTCCGCGCAAGCTTAACGCGTAATTTTTATTCGGATTTTAATAAAGTTTTCACGAACCATTAACCTTGGCGGCCTTAGTCTTTTGCGGAAAGCCAGATAAGGACGACCGTGTCCATACCCGTTTCGACAATCGCCGCCGGAGACGCCTTCTTCATCGAAAGGGCCATCCGGCACGATCGGAAAGAAGCGCCGCGGGATCCATGGTCGACCATCCGGCTCCCTGCTTTTTTGTTCCGAGTATCAGTATGGGTGTTGGCGTGCGTGACCGGTTTCGAGACCTTGAAGAGCCTGCGACAGTCCGTAAGAAGGACGTGGTTCTGATGGCGACGATTACCAGCTTCGAAAGCATGGGACACCCATCCAAATCGGAATTGCGCCAATTCGCCGAGCTTTTCACACCCGTCTTCCAGGCGTCTTCGGAGGAAGCGAAGCGACAGGCGGTCGCCGCCCTCTCCCAATGCCAGACAGTGCCTCAGGCGGTTGCGCTGTTCATCGGTTGCCAGCCGATCTCCATCGCCGCCCCCTTCCTCATGAGTTCGCAGGCGATCGATGACGATACGCTGATCACCATCGCCCGCACCCAGGGCGCAGCCCATGCGCGGGCCATCGTCCGCCGGTCGTCCCTCTCCCCCAAGGTCATCGACGCTCTGGTCGGATTGCATCAGGCCGAACCGGAGCGCGGCAGGACGGTGGCGGAGCAGCAAGCGGAAGCTGTTTCGACGCAGGCAGACGCAATGGAAAACGAGCGGCTCGCGCGCGAAGAGACATTGCGCCAGCAGATCAAGCAGGTCGCCCGCCACATGGGCCGCGACGACGAGGATCGTCTCGGGCTGCGCAGCCTCAGCGAAACACAGGAAGCCCTGCTCGTGCGTTTCGCCCGCGAACGCGACGCCCGGCAATTTGCGACAACGCTCGCTGACGCACTCTCCTCCAGCCACTGGCTCGCGGAGCGCATTTTGCTCGACACATCTGGCCAGCAGCTTGCCGTCACGCTCGTCAGCCTCGGAATGGGCATCGCGGATGCCGTCTATTCACTCGAGCGCTTCTATCCGCATCTGGCGGAGCGGCACGGTAGCGTCAGCCGGGCTTGGCTGGTGCTCGACGATATCGATGCGGAAGAGAGCCAGGCTCGCGTCGAGGCATGGCGCCGTGCCGACCGCTACACCTATCTGCCGCAGGAAAAGCCGGCGGAGCGGCCTGCACAGCCATTGTTTGGCGCGAAGTCAGGATCCATCCGTGAATTGCGGGTGGTAAACCGTCGGTAAAGACGGCTCAATCCAACGGATTGGCGCGCAAACCGGCTAAAGGGACGATATCGCCGATATCGTCCGTCTCCAGCTCGACGACCCACAAATCCGGATCGAACTTCAGCTCGCGATCGAGGGTTTCGCGAATATCCTGCGGCTCCTTCCGCTCGATGCGAATTTCGAAGAGCCGTGTCCCGCTCTCTTCCTCGTCGAACAGGCTTTGCGGAGCGGGCGCATAAAGGGTTTCCGTGCCATCGCGGAAACGCTGCCGAATGAAGATAGCACCCGCATGCTCCTCGCCCTTTCGCTCGACGGCGGCAAAATCGCCACGGGCGAACAGGCGGCGGACAAGAGCGGAAACAAAGATGTCGCTGCGCAATCTCATAAGCGAGCTATAGCGGCGAGCGGCGACCAAGGCAATTCAAGCCGGCCGGGAGTGCATTTATACGCGGAATTTGCGGGTATGCTTCCGGTAGGCCTCAGAGCGCGCCGATATCCTGAAGTTTCTTCAGCACCGCCATATTCGGCTCGCCGGTCTCCGGCAGGCGGTAGTGCTTCTCGAAGCGGCGGATGGCGGCTTTCGTCTGCTCCCCGGCAACGCCGTCGATGCTGACATTGCTGTAGGCAATGTTGCTCAGGCCCTTCTGGATTTGCATGACCAGATTGACCTTGTTGACTGTGTCGCTCGGGGCGGCTTTTACCGCGACGGCGCCGGTCTTCAGATTCTTCTCCGCATTCTGAATGGCAGCGGCAACGGGATCGATCGCGCCTGCGGTGGCGGACACGTTGACAGGACGTTCGACAGGTACGGCAGCAGTTGTTCCTGCCCTGCCGTTGACCGATGTCGTATCGGGGCCATTGCCGGCTTTCAGAGCCGCCAGAAGCTCCGGCGTCGGGACGCCGGTCTGCGCCAGGCCCGAGGCCTCCTGGAAGAAGAGAATGGCTGATGTCGTGCGCGATCCGGGCTTTCCGTCGGCAACGCCATCATAAAGCCCGCGACGGATAAGTTCCGCCTGCACATCGGCGACCAGCTTCGATGGAGCGGCGGATGACTGCGCTGCGGGCGGGCTCGCTGCCTGCCCGCCTGACGAGGATGTGGCGGGATTGGAAGCCGAATCCTGCCGCTCTATCCGAAATGTCGTGACGTTGCCGGCATCGGCCTGCTGTGCATGCAGAAACGATCTGCGGCCGGGAATCTGATAGGGCGAGCCGGGGTCGCGGGTACGCAGCATGGGCGATGGGTGCGTACCGCTCTGGTACCAGAGTGCGTTCGCGGTTACGAAGCCGAAAACCCCGAAGAAGAGCGCGACGCCGCCGGCGACGACGGGATGACGACCGACCGCGCCGCCGATCAGACCGGTGAGCGCTCCTACGCCGCGAAGGCCGAGACCACCCAGCGCAGTACTGCCGCGCAGGCTCAGGCTGCCCAGGGCAACCGCTCCACGAGAAGCGAGACCGGGCTGCCTGCGCCTGCCCTTTCCTCTTCCCTTAGGCGATTTTCGCTTTTGCGGGGCCATTCATCCCTTCCTTGTTTCGCCCTTCGTTCGTCTCCGTTGTATGTTTCAGACGTGGCGGAAAATCGACGGGGCGATTGACATCCACAGGCTGTTGCACCGCCACGACCCCCGAGCCGTCAAACGGGATCAGAATGGTGATCACCGTGCCTTCACCTGGTGCGCTGGCGATGGAAAAACTTCCGCCGTGCAGGCCGACGAGGCCCTTGACCAGAGACAGGCCGAGACCGGTGCCGGCATATCGGCGCGTATAGTCGTTCTGGATCTGCACGAAGGGCTGACCGAGGGAGGCCAACTGGTCGCTTGCGATGCCAATCCCCGTATCGCCGATCGACAGTTTCAGCATGCCATCGGCCAAAGCCGCATCGATGGTGATCGCGCCGCCGGCGTCGGTGAACTTGATGGCATTGCCGACAAGATTGATGAGGATCTGCTGGATGGCGCGCTGATCGGCAACGATCTCGCCGAGGCCACGCTGGATGCGGCTCGTCAAGGTCAGACCCTTCTCCTTCGCCTGCAGGCCCAGCATCGCTTCGCATGTCGCGATGGATTCCTCGATCGAGAAGGATTCGAGCAGCAATTCGTAGCGCCCCGCCTCGATCTTGCTCATGTCGAGCATGGTATTGACCACCGACAGCAGATGCGCGCCCGACTGGCGGATCAGGCCGACATATTCACGCTGGCGGTTGTTTTCGAGCTTGCCGAAATATTCTCCGCTGAGGATATCGGAGAAGCCCAGGATCGCATTGAGCGGCGTGCGCAGTTCATGGCTGACGGCGGCAAGGAACCGCGATTTCGCATCATTGGCCGATTCCGCCTCGGCCGTCTTGCGCGCCGCATCCTCGCGAAGCTGCTGATCCTGGGAGATGTCGCGCAGCTGGCTGACGATCGCCGTCAGGTGTCCTTCGTCATCGCGGCGTGCCGTCAGCTCCATGCGGACATGGACGAACTGCGCGTCGCCGCCGATGACTGCGGAACGCTCCAGGCGCAGATCGACGCTGTGAGAATCCCTGCCCTGACGCAGCACATCGATCGCCTGCAGGAAGATGATGCGGTCCGAGACGTGGATTTGCTCGACGAAGCCGCGGCCCGTCGGATCACGCATCCAGCTCAGGAATTCGACCCGATCACGACCGCCGATGGTCGTCACGTTTCCTTGCGGATCAAGCAGCAATACCAAGCCGAAGGCAGCTTCCAGCATCAGGTCGCGGTGCTCGACGACGACGGCATCCGCAGGAAGGGACGAGGGCCGCTGACGCGACAGCGCAATACTGCCGACGGCCGAAAACAGGAAAGCGGCGCAGACCGTGGCGACACCGGCGGGCAGAGCCACGGCCGGGCTGGTGACGAAGGAGAGGCCCACGGGAACAGCAAAGAGGGCAACGGAGGAGACGAGCGCAAGCCGGCGAAGGATCGCCAGCTCCTGTCCATGGACTTCGCCATTCCCGCTCGTCCGGGAAAGCCAGCTTCCGCCCACCCGGTCCACGAAGGCTCCAGCCCCGACAGCCATGTCACTCAATACACGCACACTACAACCCGTCAAAACGGTCACTTATTGGACTGCACAATAGGCCTCGCGGGCTTAAGGAAAGAATAAAGAAGGAACACACCGGATGGCCCAAAAGGCTCCAAAATCCCGTTTTGGCGCAGAATGCGAGACCTTTGTTTTTTGTGGTTAACAGCGGGTAAGCAACGGATTTTATTCGTATTTCCGGCGCGCGTTAACTTTTGCATCAAGGGCTCAAGCCGCAAAGCCCTGCATATCAACGGCATCGGGCGAGACATGCTTAACATCAATCGCTACAATTTGAACCAAATGCTGGTCAAAGCCGGAAAGCTAAAATTTGAATCAAATTAGCGAAAAATGCCGCCGAGTTTTGAAAAGCGCTGTTGTCCTCTGCCGGATAGGCTTCGAAGCAGATCGGGCAGGCAAGCCCGAATCGGCCATCGGGCCGAACGACAGAGAGGATGGGCAAGGCAATGTGGTTTCTGATTAGAGCAGGGTTCTGGTTTTCGCTGGTTCTCATGTTTCTGCCGATCTTCGCAAAGCCCCAGGGCGATCCGCGGCCGGCAGGCGAAGCGACGGTGCAGGTTTCCGACGCGATTTCAGCTGCCTCGGGCGTCGTTCAATATGTCGGCGCCATGTGCACCGAGAAGCCGGATGTCTGCGTAAAGGGTGGCGAAACGCTGACCGCCCTCGGATATCAGGTTGGCGACGGCGCCCGCGTCGCCTACGACATGCTCGGCCGCCACTTCAAGGATCAGCCCGCAAATGCAGCCGCTGATGCGGCATCCACTCACACAAGCGCCGATCAGGTCGCCGCCATGGCCCAGCCGATGCCGGCCAAGCGCGTGACCGGCGCCGAAACGGCCGATGTCGTCGTTACCGGCACGGTCCGGCTGCCATCCTCGGTTCCGCTGCCGATGCCGCGCCCGCGCATCTGACGCTTCTCCATTGGCCCAACCTGAACGCCGTGACCCGCCCATAGTCAGCGGCGTTCTTTTTTTGCCACGGGTTCAAATCGCCTGTCACTTCGCCTATATCCAAGGCACACGGACAATCTGGATCATTGCAATGGCATCGCTTGAAAAGATCATCGACGACTTTTCCTTCCTGGATGACTGGGAGGATCGCTATCGCTACGTGATCGAACTCGGCAAGGCACTGCCGGATCTGCCGGAAGAGAAGCGAACGCTGGAAAACAAGGTGCAGGGCTGCGCGAGCCAAGTCTGGCTCGTCACGCATGCATCCGGCGATCCCGAGAACCCGATCCTGACGTTCGAAGGCGATTCCGACGCTCATATCGTGCGGGGGCTGGTGGCGATCGTGATGGCGACCTATTCGGGCAAGCCCGCCTCTGAAATCGCGGCGCTCGATGCACTCGACGTCTTCGGCAAAATCGGTCTTGTGGAACATCTCTCGTCGCAGCGCGCCAATGGGCTGCGGTCGATGATCAAGCGCATCCGCGAGGAAGCTCGCGTCAGAGCCGCGGCATAGGCTTGGATTTACAGGATCCATAAACAAAAACCCGGCTTGAGAGCCGGGTCAGACTGCTGACAAACCCCGTCAAATTTTGGCGGGGTTTTGTATTTCTGGTGTGTTTGTTTCCTGGGTTGCGGCATTGAAGGGAGATCGGTCCTGCTCCTGTGATTCATGCGAGGCTCGGTTTGGGTGTCTTTGTGAGCGCCATCGCGATCTTCTTGATGTTCTGGGCTGCGGCGGCCATCAGGCACTGGCATCGGACTTTGATGAGACTTCGGAAGCGGGCGTAGCGATGGCCGTGCAGCTGCTTGGCATCGGCAAAGGAACGCTCGACCGTCTCCTTGCGTCTTTTGTAGATCGCCTTGCCCCAGGATGTGAGACGGTGACCGTCGGTGCGCTCGCGGGCATCGGCCCAAACGTGCCGGGTGATGGTGCGGATGGCCTTGCCGTTGGACGTGCACGACGCCAGAAGCGGGCAGGTGCCGCAGATGGCAGGATCGGATGTGTAATGCTTGTAGCCGTTGCGGTCGGTGGTGGCGTAGGTGAGAAGCTGGCCTTGCGGACAGCGATAGCCATCGGCTCGCTGATCGTAGACGAAGCTGTTCTTGCGCATCATGCCGGCTTTGGGCGGGGTCGGATTGCGATAGCCGGTGACACCGAGGATGGCGCGGTCCTCCAGGCCTTGGGCGATGCCTGAGGTGGCATAGCCGGCATCCAGCCCGACAGCCTTCACATCGAAGCCGAAGCGTTGGCACTGCCGGTCGAGCCTGCCGAGATAGACGATGCTGTCATGCACGTTGGCCGGCGTCACATGGGTATCGGTGATGATCGCATGTCGGCCGTCCACCGTGCGATGATCGAGATAGAAGAAGCCCTTCGGCTTGCCGTCACGCACCATGTAGCCGCTCTGGGGATCGGTGCGCGACACCTTGGTCTCCTTGATCTCGGCCTGGCGCTCCCCGTCCTTCAGCGGCTTCTGGCCATGCAGCTTGCGCTCCGCGTCGATCGCCCGGTCGAGGTCGGCCCAGTAGTCGGCACGCGATTTCTCGATCATGGCCAGATCGTATTTGCCCTTGTTGGCATTGGCCTTCAGATGGGTACTGTCCGTATAGAGTACCGTGCCGTCCACCAGCCCGTGGGAAACCGCCTGTTCAACGATGTGGTCGAAGATATCCTGGGCCACCGACGTATCGTTGAAGCGTCGGCGGCGGTTCTGCGACAGGGTCGACGCATCGAACACGCCATCCGTCAGCTTCATCCTGAGAAACCAGCGATAGGCGACATTGACCTCGATCTCGCGCACCAGCTGCCGCTCGGAGCGAATGCCGTAGAGGTAGCCGATGAACAGCGCCTTGAACATCAGCGTCGGATCAAGCGGCGGGCGGCCATTGTCGGCGCAGTACAAGCCGGCAACGCGATCGTGGATGAACGAGAAGTCGATCACCGCGTCTATTCGGCGCAGAAGGTGATCCTTCGGCACAAGACTGTCGAGCGTCACCATCTCGAGAGCCGTCTGTTCGGGAGCAGGTTTCTTCAGCATGTCCCATTGAATCAAAAACCTCCGGCTGACGCCAGAGGTTTGTCAGCAGTCTG
>NZ_QMKK01000035.1 GCF_003287875.1 Martinezella tropici | reverse complement strand
GCATTGGCCTGGTCGACCTTGAAGAAGGCGATGGAAGCCTGCAGCTCCTCTGCCTGGGCGGCCAGTTCTTCCGAGGTTGCCGACATCTCTTCGGAGGCACCGGCATTCTGCTGCGTCACCTTGTCGAGCTGCTGGATCGCCTCGTTGATCTGCGAGGCGCCGATATCCTGCTCGCGGCAGGCAGCCGAGATTTCGGCCACCAGTTCGGCGGTCTTGCGGATATCGGGCACGAGGCGCGACAGCATCTCGCCGGCTTCGGTCGCGACCGTGACGGTCTCACCCGAGAGGCTGGAGATTTCGGCGGCCGCCGCCTGGCTGCGTTCGGCGAGCTTGCGCACTTCGGAGGCGACGACGGCAAAGCCGCGGCCATGCTCGCCGGCACGCGCTGCCTCGACCGCGGCATTGAGGGCCAGCAGGTCGGTCTGGCGGGCGATCTCCTGGACGATGGAGATCTTCTCGGCGATGGTGCGCATGGCGTTGACGGCGCGGTCGACGGCCTGGCCGCTGACCTCGGCGTCTCTGGCGGACTGACGTGCGATCTTCTCGGTCTGTGCGGCGTTGTCGGCATTCTGCTTGATGTTGGCGGCCATCTCCTCCATCGAGGCAGAGGCTTCCTCGGCGGAGGAGGCCTGTTCGGTGGCGCCCTGGGAGAGCTGCTCGGAACCGGCCGACAGCTGCTGGCTGCCCGAGGAGACATTGTCGGAAGCCGACAGAGCATCCGCGACGACACCGCGCAGCCGTTCGATCATCGAGTTGACGTGGCCAAGAAGTTCGCCGATCTCGTCCTTCGTCCGTATTTCCGCAAACTCGCTCAGATCACCGTCGGCCACCGTTTGGACCGTCTTGACGGCACGGCTGATGCCCTTGTTGATCGAAACGACGATCCAGAGAGCCGAGACGAATGCAACGATCGAAGCGGTGGCGGCGATAATGATGAGAATGAAGCGTGCATTGGCGTAGTCGGCGTCCGAATCCTGATCCGCCTGTTTCAGCCTCGCACGTTCGGTATCGAAGATCTGAGCCAGAACACCGTCGATCTTGGTGCTGATGTCGCGTCCTTCCGTCGACGAAATTTCAAGCGCACCGTTGCCGTTGCCCGCAAGTGCCATGCTGCGAATGCGGTCGTCGGCATTTCGCCAGGCAGCAGACAGATCCTTGATCTGCGACCAATAGGCCATGTCCTGATCGGTGGTGTTGGCCAGTATTTTTGCAAAATCCGCATCGAATGCGGAACGCGCTGCATCGCTCTTGGCGATATAGCCTTTCGTCTCGTCGGCGGACGCGGAGGACAGCATGTTCTTCTGCTGCCGCAGCTGCTGCAGGACGGCGATGTCGAGATTCTGCGCAAGTCGCAGGCGTTCGGCAGGCCCTGACAATGTATCGGACCAATTGTCGTTCACCTGACCGAGGGTTTTGATGCTGTAGACGGCCGTGCCAAGAAGCATGGCGATCACGACAGCAAACGTTAGAAGCAGCTTGAGCTTGATCGTAAAACGCATCTGATGGCCTCCTTGTCCTAAAAATTCACGCTGTTGCTCGAAGTGTACCCGCCCGCTGCGACGAGAAGATCGCCTGCAAATTCGGGAGGATGATGAATTCGCCATCGCGCTTTACGAGGGCGTGGATGTAATCGGCGCGCCAGCGCATGCCGATGACGGGCGGCGGCTCGCTTGCGGCTCTAGAAAGCTGCGTGACCTCATGCACCTTGTCGGTGCGGATGCCGATCAGGGTCGTTTCTCCGTCCAGCTCGAGTTCGGTGACGACGATGCGGCTGTCGATGGTGACGTTGCCGGCTTCCATGCCGAAGGCGATGCGGATATCGGCAAGCGGAATGACCTTGCCGCGGAAGTTGATGACGCTGCCGACGAAGGGCAGGCTGCCGGGAACGCTGGTCTCGGGCAGCAGATCGAGGATTTCCTGCACGACGACCGCATCGATGGCAAAGGTTTCGCCATTGAGGCTGAAGGTCAGCACGGAAAGCTCGTCGGCGCCTTTCCAAATGGCGCGATAGTCTGATTTTAGGTCTGCGTCGGTCATCCTGCTGCCCGCAATTGCGCCTCCTGGTGCTGTCCGGCCGTGATGAGGTGAACGACATCGAGGATCAGGGCCACGTTGCCGTCGCCGAGAATGGTCGCGCCGGAAAAGGTGGAAACATGGTCGTGCAGCTTCGACATCGACTTGATGACGGTCTGATGGTCGCCGATGATCTGATCGACGACGAGGCCGACTCGGTCGCTGCCCGTCGAGATCACCACCACCTTCTGATAGGGATCGGGTTCCGTGCCGGTGCGGAAGAGTTCCCGCAGGCGCAGGAACGGCACGAGATCGTCGCGCAGAGAGATGAAGCTGCGTCCGCGCGAGCGCAGGTCCTGCTCGACCGAGAGCTCGAGGCATTCTTCCACCGCGGCGAGCGGGATCACGTAGCGCCCATTGCCGACACGAACGAGAAGGCCGTCGATGATGGCGAGCGTCAGCGGAATGCGCAACGCGATCTCGGAGCCCTTGCCGAACTCGCTCGTGATGTCGATTGCTCCGCGCAGCGTCTCGATCGTCTTCTTGACCACGTCCATCCCGACGCCGCGGCCGGAAAGGTTGGTGACCTTTTCGGCAGTGGAGAAGCCGGGCTGGAAGATCAGCTGCAGCAGCTCCTTGTCCGAAAGCTGGGCGCCGGGCCGGATAAGGCCGTTGGCTTCCGCCTTCGCGCGCACCCTCTGCCTGTCGATGCCGCGTCCGTCGTCCTTGATGGAGATGACGACTTCGCTGCCGGTCTGGTGTGCGGAAAGGATGACGCGCCCGGTCACCGGCTTGCCGGCTGCGACCCGATCATCCGGGCTTTCCAGGCCGTGATCGATGGAGTTGCGCACGAGGTGAACGAGCGGATCGGCCAGCCGGTCGATGACCGTCTTGTCGACTTCCGTGCCCTCGCCCTCGGTGACGAGTTCGATATCCTTGCCGGTCTCTCGGGCAAGGTCATGGACCAGCCGACGGAAGCGGCTGAAGAGGCTTGCAACCGGCATCATGCGCAGAACCATCATCGTGTCGCGCAGCTCGCCGGCCAGGCGCTCTATTTCTTCCGATACCGAGCGCAGGCCGAGATCGGCGGCCGAATTCGCCATCTGGCTCAGCCGCGACTGGGCGATGACCAGCTCGCCGACCCGGTCCATCATTTCGTCCAGGCGCAGGGCCGGGACGCGGACATTGTCTGCCTGCTTCTGCGATTTTGCGTCGGCCGGCGGGGCCTTTCCGGCATCGACCGGGTGGGCGGCAGCCTTCGATCCTTTGTCTTCGACGGGCCGCTCGACCTTGGCGACGACAGGTGCCGGGGCCGGCTCCTTTGGCGCCGCAAGCTCGTTCAGCTCCATCGTCATCTCGTCCATGACGAAGATAAAGACGTCTTCGATGTCGGAGCGCGGTTTTTCCGTCGTCAGACGAACCGTCCAGCCGATGTGCAGATCGCGCGGCTCCAGCTCGGCCAGCAGCGGAATGGCATCGGTATCGGCTTCGATCCGGCATTCACCAAGCTCGCGCAGCTCGTCCAGCAGCCCGAGCGGATTGGTGCCGTTGGCCATCGAATTGGCGGGCAGGCTGAATTTCAGATGCCAGGTCTTTGCACCGCCGGCATCCGGAACGACGGCAGGGATGACCGGCGTACTGGCCGGTGCAGCCGATGCACTCGTCGATCCGGCCGCACCGACAGCCTGACGCAGTTTTTCCAGGAGAACGGAACTCATGGCCTCGTGGTCGCCGTTCGGGTTTTCCAGCAGTGCCTGCATATGG
Organism: Martinezella tropici; assembly: GCF_003287875.1. GTDB lineage: Bacteria > Pseudomonadota > Alphaproteobacteria > Rhizobiales > Rhizobiaceae > Rhizobium > Rhizobium tropici_C. Next base: position 300,948 of record NZ_QMKK01000035.1, on the reverse strand, counting down.
CCCTGAGCGTCGAGAACGGCGCTGACCAGCTCCTTGGTGGCCGGCGCTTCGCCCTTGCGAACGCGGTCGAAGGCCGTCTCGCAATGGTGGGTGAAGGCGGCGAGCTGATCGAAGCCGAACATGGAGCCCGATCCCTTGAGCGTATGAAGACCCCTGAAGACCGCATCGACCTGAGCCCGGTCGCTGAGGTCGCGCATCAGATCGAGGAGGCCTGCCTCGATCAACTCGAGCTGCTCGGCGGCCTCCGTCCTGAAGACGGCGATCGGATCGAGTTCGTTCATTTGCCGAGAACCTTGCGCGCGATCTTGATGAGGGTTTCAGGGTCGAAGGGCTTCGTCAGCCATCCCGTCGCTCCGGCGGCCTTGGCCTGTTGCTTGAGATCGCCATCCGACTCCGTGGTCAGGAAGATGACGGGTGTCCCCATATAGGCCGGCAGCTGCCGCAGGTTGCGGATCATGGTCAGTCCGTCCATGTTCGGCATGTTGAGATCGGTGACGACGAGATCGAAATTGCCCGATTTCAGCTTGTCGAGACCATCGGCGCCATCGACCGCTTCGGTGACGGAATATCCGGCGTTGGTCAGCGCAATGCGCGTCGTCAGCCGAATGCTGGCGGAGTCATCGACGGTGAGAATATTGGCGCTCATGCTGCTTTTCCTTCTAGCCAGAAACTGTCTTCTTGCCGGTCCTCGCCAAGGAGGCCCGCGCGTTGCAGGACGGTCAGAAAATTGCCGTCCGCCGGTTTGTTCAATGCGATTGTCACGCCGGCGCGGCTTGCCGTCTGCCGTGCGGACAGAAGCAGCTGCGGCAGGGTGAGATCGATCTCTTCATTGTCGTCGATGTCGATGACCAGGGAACGGCTGCGCAAGGCCGCTTCCTGGAGGTAGACCTGGATGATGTCCCTGACATTGGTGATCGTCTTGATCGTCAGTGGTCCGTGAAGGTGTAGAATTTCAGTCTGCTCGTTCATGCCGGACCTCGGGATAGCTGAAGTGTGGGAACCGTTGTCGTTACGTCGCCGCGATCTTCGGATTCAAAGAGTGCCTTGATATCCACCCAGCGGCGGCAGAAGGCGGCAACGCAAGCCGGATCGAAATGGGTGCCGCTGCTGTTGACGACCTCACGGAATGCGTCGGCGATCGGCCAGGCGGCCTTGTAAGCCCGTTTCGAGCAGAGCGCGTCGAAGACGTCGGCGATGGCAACGATGCGGGCCTCTATCGGGATAGAGGTGCCGGAAAGCCCCTTCGGGTAGCCGGCACCATCCCATCTTTCATGATGGCTCTCGGCGATCTTGCCCGCCATCTGGATGAGCTCGCTGGAACTGTCGCGCAGGATCTCGGCGCCGAAATCCGTGTGCTCCTGCATCTGCCGCCGCTCGTCCTGGCTTAGCGGACCGGGCTTCGAAAGAATGGCGTCCGGCAAGCCGATCTTGCCGACATCGTGAAGGGCGCTGGCAAGGAAAATCATGCGGCATTGCCCGGCATCCAGGCCGACTTCCTCGGCGATTATCCGTGCGACGAGCGCGACCCTATCCAGATGGTCCGCCGTCTCTCCGTGACGGCAGGCGATCGCCTTGGAAAGGCGCCAGATGATTTCCTCCTCGCGCCGCTCTATCCGTTTCATGGCGGCGTCGAAATCGCGCTGCAGGGTCGCCGCTTTGGTCGCCAGCGCCAGTCGTTCTTCTCCTATGCTGAGAATGTTGCGGACGCGGATCGTCAGTTCCGTCTCGTCGATCGGCTTGGTCAGGAATTCCGTCGCGCCTGCCTTCATCGCTGCCAGCTTGATATCCGCTTCCCTACGGGAGGTAATCATGATGGCGGGAATATGAGAGGTAAGCGAATTCTTACGTATATGGGCGATGACCTCGACGCCGTTCATATCGGGCATCATGTAGTCGACAAGAACGAGATCCGGTGTCTTGTCGTCAAGCCGCGCCAAAGCATCGTTCGGCCGGAGGAAAGACAAGACTTCGCTGCCTTTGATCGCTTCGACTGCCCGGCGAAGCGTGGCGACAACGGAAGGACTGTCATCTATTACGAAGACGCGCATAGTTACCCCGCGGAGCGCCCGCGGCATATACGCGGACCTGCTCACGATTTTCGGCTTGGAGGTTGTTGGAGGCCTTTCTTATGAAAGGGCCGCGTCACAATGATTGTGAATCTTGGCTGAGGTAACGAAATCGTTAAATGGCTAACGGTGTGTTAAACTTCGTCTCAACCTGTAGGTGATTTTGCAATTAACTGCGATAAAGTGATAAGCTTGCGCTTTTCTGATATTAAATATCGGCGTCGTCGCTAACATTGCGGCGACTGACGCGCGTCGACGACGGCGAGACACCGTACATGGCTCGATAGCGCGCCGCGAAATATCCCATATGACTGAAGCCCCAGCGTGTGGCTATTTCCGATATATTCTCGTCGAGATTGCCATAAAGCAGATCGTGATGGATCTGCTGGAGCCGCAGGCGCTGCACGTAGTTCAAGGGGTTCATGCCCATATTGTGCTGGAAGGAGAGCTGCAGGCTGCGCACGCTCTGGCCGGCATTCCGCGCGATATCCAGCACGGTGAACTCGTCACCCAAATGAGCCTGGATCCAGTCCAGCGCCCGTTTGAGATTGCGCGGGCGGGCGCTCTGAATCATGGTTTTCGATGCCGATCTCGGCCATGATTGCACGAAGGTCGTTACCAGCGCCTCCTCGAACAGAGAAGCACCCAATGGAGAGCCGGCAAAAGGATGCTCGCCCGGTTCCAGAAGCAGGGCAGCCATACGGTGGATCGTTCGAACACCCTTGTCGCCGGTGCCGGCGATCGTGTCGAAGCCGCGAAAAAACAACCCAGGATCGTCTTTTCCGATGTCGATCAATGTCAGGCAATGAACGCGCGGTATGGCGAGGGCAATTTTGCCGGCATCCCTGGACGCTTTGATCCTTGTAGGCCCAGGAGACTGCAGCATGAAGGTGGTTCCCGCCATGGCCGTGAACTCCTGATCCTCGGTCTCGACATGGAAGGTCCCGCTTTCAACGAAATGCAGTTCTATACGATCTGCGGGATCGAATAGATAACGGATTTCGTAACCCGTTTCCGAAGAGATCTTCCAGACCGCCATCTTTCGGATGGTCGTCAGGGTAATATCGAGGCGAAAATGCGAGGCCTCGGGCATGCGTTCGAAAACAGCGGGTAGGCCGGCATGCGCGAGCCTTTCCTGCAATTCCTCGGTTTCGCAGAACGACCAAGCATATTTTCCGATCGCTATGTCCATCTTACTTCAATCCGCTTCAGCGGGCGCGTTGGTGAGTAGGGCCGCAGGTGACCGAGGCCTGAAAAAAGGCATGGCGTGCACGCACGCTATCTATAGGGTCCGGGTCTTGCTCAGGGCTTTCCGGCGCCACCTCGGGGATTGTGGCAATGCAGTAACATCGCCGTTTCGTCCTCGGCGTTAACTCCGTGTTTTTCTGTTCGTCTTAGTTTTCCGGAATGGTTCTAGGCGGAGTCCAAGACAGTATGGCGTATGCAGCGACAAGCCGACAATTTACCCCTTCGACGGATAGTTTCGTCGATCGCCTGGAAAGTGCCCGATTGCAGATCGAGCAGCGTTTCCTGGATGGTGGTGCGGTGCTGATCACCGTCACGGAAGCGCTCGCCAAGCTGGTCAGCCTGCTGGAACACATCGGCAGCTCACTGAAGGAGGAGAATGCGACCGAAGCGACGGCTCGCCTTCTCCAGACGGTGGATCTCCTGAACAAGCTGCCACCGGCCGAAGCGCGGCGCCACGCATGCGTGGCCTCGATCAGCCAGACCGGGCAATCGCTTGCTGAGCACGTGCTCTCGATGGAAGAAACGCTGCGCTATCTGAGAACCTTCGCCGCGACCGCCAAAATAGCGGGTGCGCGCATTCCGGATTTTTCGAGCTTCGCCAGCGAAATCGTCGAGCGCATCGAATTCGCCACCAAGGAGGTCAAGGCGCTGTCGCTGCAGATCCGCTCGCTGGAGGTGCAGATCGAAACCGCCGCCGCCAGTGAGGATGGGTCGCTGGCCCAGCATCTGAACGGCATACCGTCCATTGTCCAGCGTCTCGTGTCGAATGCCGAGGAGATCCAGGTCCAGCGCCGCAATCTTTCGGAGCTGGCGGATACGGTTGCCGGCCTGGCGCGCAAGATCCAGAGCAAGGTCGCCCATACACTCTCGGCCATGCAGATCGGTGATATAACACGGCAGAGGGTCGAGCATTGCCAGGCTGCCCACATGATGACCGAAGCCTATCTCGCGTCCGAAGCTCCGGCCGATCTTTCCGCCGCCGATCGCCAGCGCCTCTCGCAATTGACGATGACGCTGATCTTCGAGCTGCTCGGCGAGACGACCAAGGGATTCGATCGCGAGACCGCCAAGATCGTCGACAATATCCGCGGCTTCAGCGGCGATATCGGCACGCTGCTCAACCTCTACCAGACGATGATGTCGCAGAGCGGTGAGGACGGAAAGAGCCCGATCCATTCGCTGCGTGGCGATCTTTCCGCCGCCCGGGCTGTTGTCGATCGCATTGATGTCGCCGCGGCCGGAGCAAATCGGCTCAGCGAGAAGACGTCCGAAATGGTCAAGGAACTGACCGCAAGCATTCAGACCATTCAGCTGGTACGGCGTGATATTCAATACATGGCGCTCAACACCAATCTGCGCTGCGGCAAGCTTGGCGAGGAGGGGCGGGCAATCAATGTCGTCGCCGGCGAATTGCGGTCGTTTGCATCGCTGCTCGACGAGGATGCCGAGAAGATCCTGGTCGGGCTCGGCACGCTTGAAACGCAGACCGCCGGCCTCAAGGACTGGCGCCAGACCGGCGAGCCGGAAAACTCTTCCGGTCTCGGCAGCCATATCGACGCAGCTCTCGTCCATATCGGCGAAGCTGGGGCGTCGATGGATATGAATGTGCGGGAACTGCGCCAATGCGGCGAGACCATGACCTCGCAGGTGACCGAAATTGTCGCGAGCCTGGATTTTCGTTCCGGGATCGGGGAAATCCTGGCATCCTGCACCAGCGAGGCCGCACTTGCGCGCCGCGCATTTGCCGGCACGAGCGGACTGGAAGTGCCTGTGGCGGCCATTTCCGAGCGCATTTTCAAGATCTATACCATGGCCGCCGAACGCGAGATCCACGCGAGCATCTTCGGCGTGGTGAACCCTGTGGCCGAAAGCGGGCCAGCCCCAGCCAGCGATGAGGAGCTGTTCGCGGACGCTCTCTTCTGATTGCGATCTCGCGTGTCCAGCGACAGTCGCCGGCGTGACGGGCGAGGGCCTGTTGCGGCCTTTCTCTGTGCCTTCGTGATGCGAAGCCTACGTCTCATGCCATGCCCCATGAAAGGCTGACGCCGTCTTGATGTTCCCTTGACAATTCCGGCGCAGATGGTTCGGCGAAGCCAGTTTGCCGGATCTTTGCATGAATCGAGAGACATTGATCGCCGGGACGCCTGACGGCGTCGTATCCAGAATTCCCCTTCGCGCAACCGCGCCGGAGGACGCCGATGGAGCGCGTTCAGCACGATATGTCGTGCTGAAGAGGGTATTGACGTTTGGATTGCGGGTGCGCTGGAAGCGAGCGCTTCTCTTTTGGGGTCGCTTCGCGGCCAATCCGCTCCTCACCATCCGCTGGTGGCGCTTTGCCGCGGCCTTCGCCGCCGAGCAGGGATTGCCGCCTCCGCACGACGAGCTGCTGCAGAAGCCGCTCTCGAAATTTCTGGTCTATGGGATGCTGAACTCCCTGCGTCTTACGCTCCTCACCGATCATTTTGCGATCGCGGCAAGAATCCTTTCGGCGGAGAGCATGGCGCGGCTCTGGCGTGGCGAATGGCTGGAAATGGGTCTCGTCCAGGGACGCAGCGAAACCTATGCATGCCTTATCGCGCTTGCCGATCGCAGCGGCGGGCGCCATGAGGGCGCCTTTGCGGTCAAACTCATGCGCGTCGAAGACAAAGCCGTTCTCTGCACCGCCAGATTTACTTTTGTCAGCCAGGGTCCGGAGGATCGGTATACTTTCCTCGTCGGGAGCATGCAGGGGCCGCGCAATGCGAAGCAACGGATCGTCGAAGTGACCCGCGATCTTTTCGGCCTGCGTCCGAAGGAGGCGATACTGGTCGTCCTGCAAGGCCTGGTGACGGAAGGCGGCATGCAGCACTTCCTCGCCGTCTCGCAGGTCAAGCATCCGATCCGGTATCGCCGCCGCACGCGGCAATCGATGATGCTGTCGAACGTCGATGCTTTCTGGACCGAACGAGGCGCCGAACCCGAGGATACCTACGGCTTCAGAGTGCCATTTTCCAGAATCTGCGGAGCCGACAGGCGCAGCCGGAGCAAAATGTGTTTCTACAGTGTCGGCGAACTCTTCCATTGATCATCGGAGGCGGCCGCGCGAGCCGGATTCAACCATTCTATTTCTTGGCTTTCACGCAAATCCGGAAAGGAAACCGCGCTTTCCCGGAATTGCCTTTTATTGGCAAGGTTCGTGTGCTCTTTCCTGCTCGACGCTTGCAGGCAGATGGATTGCGACCATGGCGCCGCCTTCCGGCCGGTTTGCAAATTCCAGATACCCGCCATGGGCAACTGCTATTGCCTGCACGACGGATAGCCCCAGCCCTGTGCCGCCGGTTGCACGCGAACGTGAGGTATCGCCTCGCCAGAACGGGTTGACGGCGACGGCGTCCATGTCCTGCGGAAATCCCGGGCCGCGATCGAGGAGGCGGATGACGATGCTTTCATCCGGCAAGCGCTCGGTTTCGCATCGCAGCCAACCGCCGTCGGCGGCATAACGGCAAGCATTTTCAAGAAGCGCCAGAAGCGCCTGTCGCAGGCGGGGAGAATCCGCCGAGGCCCAGGCGGGCTGCAGATGCGTTTCAATCCGTAGCTTGCTTGCGTCCAGCATCGGCTTTGCCGAGGCAATGACAGTCTCGGCCAATTGCGATGCGTCGATGCGCCGGCGTTCGACCACCAGCTTCTGGCCGATGGCCAGAGACAAGGTGCGCAGGTCCTCGACAATCCGGCCGAGACCCTCGACCTGAAGGAGGAGGTCGGAGACGATCTTGCGGTCCATCGGGAAAATGCCGTCGATCATGCCCTGCAGCGATCCCTGCAGGATCGTCAGCGGGGTTCGCAGCTCGTGCGCGATCGCCATGTTGTTGAAGCGCAGCCTCTCCTCCATCGTCTCCAGCCCTGTCGCCAGCGCATTGAAGGTTTCGACAAGGCTCGCGACCTCGCGGGTGCTACGGTGGGAAGCGGCAACGCGAACGGAGAAATCGCCTGATTTCAGACCATCCGCGGCCAAGGTGAGCTCCTCAAGCGGACTTGCAAGGCGCCGCGCCAGATAGATACCGATGAGGGCGCAGATCAAAGCGGAAAGCAAGCCGCCTATCAGCACGGAAAGCTGTACCTTGAAATCCGTCGGCTCCGTCAAGGAATTGAGGTGTTCAAACAGGATCCTGAGGGAATCGCCGTCCGGAACCTTGTTCTCGCTCAGCATCGTGTAGGCCGTCGCGGCCCTTGGCGGTAGGGCGTCGGTAATGTTCTTCTCCAGATAGGAGGCATACCAGTTGACCTCCAGATATGTCAGGCCGACGCTGAGGAGCAACATGATAGCGGTAACGATGGCCGTGAGCGTGGCCAGCGGCAGGCAGGGAAATCTTGGTATCTTCATCTCGGATCCGAAAAACGATAGCCGATGCCGCGCACCGCAGGAAAAAAGCCGTTCTGTCCCATGTCTTCCAGCTTGCGCCGAAGGTTGGAAATATGCGTGTCGACGGTGCGGACCAAGGCCTCGCTTTCGGGCAGACAGGCATCGAGAATGTCCGCGCGCGCGAACGCCTGCGTGGGGTGGCGGATCATGTAGGCGAGAATCCTAAATTCGCTGAGCGTCAGGAGCAATGGAATGCGGTGCCCGTCCTTGAGGACAAAGACGGAATAGCTGCCGAAATCGACCTCGATGGCACCGAAACGCCGAATGGTTTCCGCCCGGTCACCCTGCGTCCGTCGCAGAACCGCCCTGACGCGAGCAACGACTTCCTGCGGGTTGAAGGGTTTGACGACATAGTCGTCGGCTCCGAGGCGCAGTCCGCTCAGGCGGTCTATGTCGTCGGCAACGGCCGTCACCATGATGACGGGCGTCGAGCCGGCCTGGCGCAAGCGACCAAGCACCCCGAAACCATCCAGTTTCGGTAGCCGTACATCCAGGAGCACGATGTCGGGCTTTAGAAGCGCGTGATGCTGAAGCGCGGTTTCGCCGTCGCCGGCGCGGACCGTACGAAAGCCGTCCCGCGTCAGATAGCCCTCCAATATCTGTGCGATAGCCGGTTCATCCTCCACGATGAGAACGAGACTGTTGTCCACCCTAGCGCCCTATTTTTTCGTTTTCCTTAGCGGCTTCGCCGCCCGACTCGTACTATCGCGGACGAAACCCGCTTCCGCAATTTCCAAACGGTCTTCCGGACGTCTGGCGATCGATTCTGAACACAGCCTTGATGCGATCTTGGTCAATTCTTGACAATCGCGATTCAGATTGCCGCCGTTCCGCCTCGGGAGATATGGCATGTGGAAATTTGCATTGTATTCTTGGAATTCCGCGTCCGGGCGTTCGGGCAGATCGGAGACCGGCGCGACCACGGATGGAGAGCTTGCGGTCATCGGCATGATGATCGTCTGGACCAGTTTTGTCTTCGTAGTCTTTCCCAAACTCGATCTTGCCGTTGCACGCCTGTTCGCTCATGGGCAGGTGTTCTGGCTTGCGGAGAATCCCTTCCTGAAGGCGGTACGGGACATCAGCCGCCAAAGCCAATCTTACCTTCTCTGCACCATGGCGGTGATTGTCATTCTCCATGTCTTCCTGCCGAGGCGGCTTCGTTTCTGCCCTCCGCACAAGCCCTTGTTCGTGCTTTTGAGTTTTGCCGCCGGGCCGCTCCTGATCGTGCAGACGTTGAAAGTCGCAATCGGACGCGTGCGTCCGCGCGATCTCATCGAGTTCGGCGGCATTGCGGATTTCACCCCGGTATGGCAGTTCTCGGCCGCCTGTTCTCGCAATTGCTCTTTCCCTTCCGGGGAGGCTGCGGCGGCTGCCGCCGGGCTTTCGCTGCTGGTTTTCGTGCCCGCCGGAGGCAGGTGGATTGCCGCGCTGCTTCTGACGCCGTGCCTGTTGTTCGTGGCGTTCAACCGCGTCATTTTCGGTGCTCATTTCCTGTCGGATGTGATGCTCGGCTGGCTTCTGACCATGTTGGGCATGGCGCTGATCTGGCGCTGGGTGGAAGCGAACTCGCGGGCGATCGATCGCTTCGTAACGCGCTTCATGTTCCGGTAAGCCGTCTTTTGCGTTTCTCTTTCGCCGTTGGGCAGGGCGGGCCAGCATTATTGTCGCCGGAATAGGTGATACTGACAGAACGCATGTTACAGACCTTAATACAACGTTTGTTCACCTTTCCATCGATCAGGGTTTACTTATTTACTGTTGGCATGCCGGCGGATGCGACGAAGGTCGAGCGCCGGATGGTTCATGGGGCCGACAGGGTGAGAGTGATGGGATGGTCTTGGTAGATTGGGCATTACGTGGAATGCTCGACATGGATCGCCGAAGAAGGGCGGGCGCTCGCAACGGCCACTTCGAGCCATGGGTCGTGCTCGCCGTGGAAAGTTTCGAGCGGGAAATGCTGGTTTTCTACAGGCGTTCGCAGTTCAAGGTCATTCATACGGCGGCATGACGGCCGCAGTGCAAACGCAACATACGGGTGTGAAAGCCGTCTCCGTATGCGGCGGTGAAGCGGGCGTGGATGTTGCAGGCGCGCTAGGGGCGCGCTTGCACTGTGCACGGCGTCAGCCGAGCCACATGGACAGTTCAATATCCTCGCCGAAAGCTACGGACATGTATCCGCTTGTCGGCGAGCGCACCCAGGTCAGATAATCGGGGCAGAAGTCTGCATTGTCGGCAAGCACGAGGGCTCCCGGCCTGAAATGGCTCTCCACCAGCTTCAGAATGTCGGGATAGAGCGCCTTGGCGCCATCGAGGAGCAGCAGGTCGATAGTATCCGGTAGGCCGGAACTCAACGTCTGCAGGGCATCGCCTTCCCGGATCTCCACGAGATCGATTAGGCCGGCGCCTGCCAGATTTTCCCGTGCCCGCGCCACCTTGGAGGGCTCGAATTCGGTGGTAATGAGGCGCCCACCGCCATTGTCCCGCAGCGCGGCGGCAAGATGGAGGGTGGAGATGCCGAAGGAGGTCCCAAATTCCACGATGGTCCGGGCACCGGTGCTGCGCGCCAGCATATAGAGCAAGCTACCTGCCTCCCGCGAGATGGCGAGCGGAATGTCCTTCAGCCGAGCGTAGAAATCGAGATAGTCGGTCTTGCTGCGCACCAGACGCGCGCGCTCCTCGCTGGAGAGGCCGCTCCAGTAAGCGGCAACCGATGGCGTTGTTGCCGGCGACGCAGCCTCCGCTTCCTCGAACAGGCGATTGAGCAATGGAGCGAGCGGGGGATTCGTCAGTGTGGTCATGTTCTCTCCGTTCAGAGCTGAGGTTTCTGCTTGCGGCGAAAATACGAATAATTCATCGCATTTTCTAATCGCGTTGACCGATGCTACGTGTGGAGTGATCGTATCCATTTGAAAATACATCGAAAAATAGACACCCCTGACCATGCGAGCGCAATTTCTCCGGCGCAGCCATTCGCATTTCAGGAGGCATCGGAGACATCGAAGCCGACGATATTGACCGGATGGTCGAAGCCCCTCAGCGCGTGGCTGCCGAAAGACCTGCATTGGACGCCGGCTGCCTCGGCGATATCAGCTGTCATCAGCATGACTGCGTCCAGCTCCTTGGCCAGCGCCTGCAATCGGGCCGAACGGTTTACTGGCGTCCCGATGATCGCAAACGAAAATCTGCCCGCCGAACCGATGTTGCCGTGGACGACTTCGCCGATATCGATGCCGATCCGCGCCCGTAATGGCGGCGCCGTCTTTCTCGACGGCATGGCATTGACGAGCTCCAGTGCCCGCAGCCCTTCCAGCGCGGCTTTTACCGCGGCGGCACAGAGCGGCTGTTCGCTTCCGGCGTCCGGAATGGGGAAGAACATGACGACGGCGTCGCCGACATGGCCGGACACCTGACCGCCGGCGCCGGACACAGGCCGGGTCATCGTCTCGAAGAACAGATTGAGATGATCGATGAGAGACCGGGGATCCAGTCGCTCGGTCAGCGAGGTGAACTGGAACAGGTCGCAATAGATCACGATCGCCCGAATTTGCTCGACCTCGCCAAGACCCACGCGGCCGTCGAGCAAGGCGGTTGCAGCATTGCGCCCGAGATAGGTCTGCAACAGGACGCGCGCGGCAGCGGCATTCAATCGGGCTCCGATAGCAAGTGCGAAAACCGGCGTCACGAGGTGCAGCAGCTCTATCTCCGACATTGAAAATCCGCCGGGGCGGTCGGTGATGAGCAGGCTCATCACGTCGTCGAAGAAACCGAGCGTGATATCTGGGGCAAGATAATTGGCAAAGGCTATGGCGTCAGTTGTTCCGCCGTGCGGAATGGATGCGAGGCGGCCGCTGCTGGCATTAAGACGGAGAACCGTTGCATCCTCCTCCAGCATGGCAGCGAAGATCTTGCCGGCAAGGATATCGTCTTCGGTGCCTTCGCCGTCTCGCCGCCAGCGAATGAAATGCTGTGCTCTCTCCGGATCGACGGCATCACAGGCGACCTCGATCGTCGAAATATCGAGACCCACGCCATTCAGCGTGCGGCCGAGGAGAATGACGAGCTCCGAGTCGCTTGCGCCGGCGAGTGCTGCTTCCACCAGCTCTCGGCTCACGCGCGAGAACGTCTTTGCCAGGGTTTCGGCCTCGATCGACCTCGTTACCGGTCCGTTGCTTTCATCGCCATGTTCTTCGGTTTGCATGGGACGCAAAATACGATTAATTCGTCAGCTTTCCTATTCGCATTGGCAGGCATCGATATGACGGATCGTCCAAGAGCCCGGATTTCCTCGCGAAAGCAGCCGAAGCAGGTTCGCTCGACCGAACTCGTTTCCGCAATCCTGAGTGCCGCGGCTCAGGTTTTGGCAAAGGAGGGCGCCCAGCGTTTCACCACGGCACGCGTTGCCGAAAAGGCCGGCGTCAGCGTCGGATCCTTGTATCAATATTTCCCCAATAAGGCGGCGATCCTCTTCCGTCTGCAGAGTGACGAATGGCGGCAGACGTCGGACCTACTGCGCCGCATCCTGGAAGACGCCGCGACGCCGCCGCTGGACCGATTGCGCGCTCTCGTCCATGCATTCATCCGCTCCGAATGCGAGGAGGCCGCCATGCGTGTCGCGCTTAACGACGCAGCGCCGCTTTATCGCGACGCACCGGAAGCGCATGAGGCGAGGTCATCCGGAGACCGTATCCTGCAGCAGTTCATGCGCGAAGCCTTGCCACAGGTTGATGATGCGGTCCGCATCCTGGCGGCGGACTTGATCGCGACGACGCTCAGTGCGACGGGAAAACAGCTTTCGGAGAGCCAGCAAACAGCGCAGGAGATCGAGGCCTATGGTGATGCCATGGCGGACATGTTCTGCGCCTATATCGAAAGCCTCAAGCGTCGATGAGAGGCGGTGCAGCATGGTTGCGCGCTCAGGCACAACGCTGTGTTGACACCCTTTCGACAAGCGCCTATTGGAAAAACCAGCCGGTTCCGCTGGCCGTAAGCGTTTGACGTCAAGCAACGCACTCAACGATCCTCGATGGTCGGAGTGCGTTTTGTTGTGCCTTCGCCGATCGAGGAAAGCCTGGAGACCATCATGGCTTTTCAATCGACACATGATCCGGCGCGCGGTCGCCTTCTGCTGCTGAGCGTCATTCTCTTTATCTCCTATCTTTGCGTCGGCATGACATTTCCGATCGTGCCGATCTACGTGACCGAGCAGTTGAAGCTCGGCAATGTCTGGGCCGGGCTCGGCGTCGGCATTGCCTTTCTTGCGACCATTCTGACACGCGGCTACGCCGGTAGTCTTTCCGACCATCGGGGCGCCAAAGTTGCAGTCGTTCGAGGGCTGGCATTCTACATGGCCGGCGCTCTGATATCACTGGCCGCCGGCCTGATCGTTGCTGCGACGATACCGTCATTTCTGCTTCTTCTTGCCGGCCGCCTGCTTCTTGGCCTGGGTGAAAGCCTTGTCGCCGTCGGCGTGATCGCCTGGGGCATCGGTTTCGTCGGGCCTGCGCGTTCGGGCAGGGTCCTCGCCCTGGTCGGGGCCGCGATCTACGGCGCTCTTGCTGTCGGCGGTCCCATCGGGCTGGTACTGCTCGATCGGTTCGGCTTTGCCGGCGCAATGGGGATCAGTGCCGCTCTTCCCTTCCTGGGACTGCTGGCGATCTCCCATATTCCCGGCGTTGCGCCACATCCCGGGGCGAAGCGGCCACCGCTCTGGAGCGTCATCAATCTTATATGGCTGCATGGATCCATCGTGTGCCTGCAGGGTATAGGCTTTGCGGCGATCGGCGCCTTTTTCACGCTGTATTTCCACGATCGCGGCTGGAACTATGCCGGACTGGGCCTGACCGCCTTTGGTGGTGGCTTCGTGCTGGTGCGCCTGCTCTTCGGTCATCTGCCGGATCGTCTCGGCGGTTTGCCTGTTGCAGCCATGTCGCTTTCCATCGAAGCGATCGGCCAATTCCTGATCTGGAATGCAAACGATCCCATTCTTGCGCTGGTTGGTGCATTTCTGACGGGGCTCGGATGCTCGATGATCTTCCCGGCCATGGGTCGGGAGGTCGTCCGGCTGGTGGACCCGCATCTGCGCGGCACTGCACTTGGTGGTTTCTCGGCCTTCCAGGATCTTGCCTATGGGCTGACCGGGCCGCTGGCTGGCATGCTGGCCGACAAAGCCGGTTATGGCAGCGTCTTCTTGGCAGGGACCGTCAGCGCGGCCGGCGGCCTATTGATCGCATTCTCGCTTCGCAGGGCGCGGGCCGCCGCGTTTAACTAAGCCGCATCTGGTCCCCACCTCCGGTGGGGATCAGCCATTGCCGCGTGGAACCGTTCGTCAAGAGTAAAGATCGAGAAGCAGCTACAGAGCGCGAAAAACGACGCCATAGTGATAGGGCGGCAGCTCGACCGTAGCTTGCGCTATGAAGTCACCGGCTTCGACGATGGCAGCGAGCGTTGCAGGCGGCATGCGCATCTCGCTCTTCGGCCCGCGCGGCTGTCCAAGTACCGTGGTTTCCTCGCGCGGCTGCGCCTTCCAGTTGACGATGCCGAACAATCCCTCTGCAGCAAGCACGGAACGGACGGCACGAACGAGGGCAAGCTGATCGGGAACGCCATGGAACGTGTTTGCCATCAGAACATAATCGATCTTTTCGGGAAGATGTCCTGCCACATCAAGCGCGTCGGCGTGAATCCATTTTTGCACGGATACCCTTTGTCGCGCGGTTTCCGCTCTCGCCATCTCGATCATGCTTTCATCCAGATCGAGCGCATAGACCTTTCCTTCGACGAGTTTCGCCAGCGGCGCCGTAAAGTATCCATCGCCGCAACACAGATCGAGAACCGTCATGCCCGGCGTGATACCGAGCGCTCGGAGCATGCCTTGCGGATCGGGCCAAAGCGCCGACCACCAGTCGCGGTCGGGCATCGATGTGGCCGGAAATGCTTCACCCATGACGGGCCTCCGCAAGGGGTTGAGTTGATCGCAGCCGGCTGGCATGCAGCCCGAGCTACCGCATCTGCAATATGATGGGGCTGCTGCTTGCCGGATCGGTATGCTCGCGCAGGGATTTCACGTCAACAGGCGCGACCGCCCCGCCGCGGTTTCCCCAGGAGGACCGAACGAAGGTCAGGACATCGGCGATCTGCTGGTCCGAAAGCTGCTGCCTGAATGGCGGCATGCGATAGGCGTCCGGAATGCCGTTCGCCACGACGCGGCTGGAGCCGTTCAGCGTCACGTTGATCTGAGAGGCGTTTTCCTTTGCGAGCGATGCGGCGGAGCCGGCCAGCGGCGGGATCCATTGTTCCTTTCCGCGACCATCGATGCCATGGCAGAAGCTGCATTTCGCGACGAATGTCTGGGCACCGGGCACTTGCTGACGGGCAGGCAGGGCGACGTCCTTGGCCGTAGCTTCGTCATATTGCCAGGGGGTACCGTCGCGTGCCGGGTCGCCTGGCAAGGACTTCAGATAATGGCTGATGGATCTGAGATCGTCATCGGTCATGAACTGGGTCGAATTGTTGAAGGCATCGGCCATGGAGCCGAAGACGACGGCATGGCCGTTTCGGCCGGTCTTGAGAAAGGCGTATATGTCCTCTTCGGTCCATCGGCCGAGGCCTGTATTCGGATCGCCGCGCAGGCTCGGGGCATACCATCCGTCGAGAAGGGCGCCGGAAAGATAGAGCGGGCTGCTTTCATCGAGCGCTTTTTCCGCCATGGTGATCGCGCGCGGCGTGTGACAGCTGCCGCAATGGCCCGGTCCCTGGACGAGATAGGCGCCTCGATTCCACCGATCGTCACCGGCGGCTTTAGGCTGATAGGCTCCGCTTTCGGTAAAGACCGCATTCCAGAGCGCAAGCGGCCAACGCATGTTCATCGGCCATTGGATTTCGGAAGGTTTGTTCGCCTGGCGAACGGGCTCGACCCTGTTCATGAAATAGGCGTAGAGCGCGCGGATATCGTCGTCGCTCATTTTCACATAGGAGGGGTAGGGCATTGCCGGATAGAGGCGATGTCCGTCGCGTGCAATGCCCTGGCGGACGGCGCGGTCGAAATCGGCCAGCGTATAGTCGCCTATGCCGGTTTCCTTGTCCGGCGTTATGTTGGTCGCAAAGATCGCGCCGAGCGGCGTTCCCATTTCCAGGCCGCCGGCAAAGGGTGCGCTCTTCGGTGTGCTGTGACAGGCAACGCAGTCCCCCAGGCGCGCGACATACTCGCCATGTTGGAGCAGCTCCTGTGAAGGTGTCTGCACCGCGGCGACGCTATCGAAGGGAGATGCCGGCTTGCGGGTTACGAACCACGCGACGCCGCCGGCCACAAGCACGACAATCAAAAGAAGAACCAGAAGAAATCTCTTCAAGAATGTGCCCTCATGTCTTTGCTTCGGGATTTCGGACTCGGCTGTTTGAAGGAGCCAAGCACGCCGGCTCTCGGACCGGAGTGGGCCGAGAGCCGGAATTGTGCCTGGCGCAGCGTTTGCCGCGCCTCAGCTTTCAAAGGTGTAGTTGGAGAGAGGCATGCTGCGTATCCGCTTGCCCGTCAGCGTCGAAACCGCATTGGCGACCGCCGGCGGGATGGCTGGCAGCCCCGGCTCGCCGATGCCGCCCATCTCCGCCCCGCTTTCGACGATGCGGACGTGGACGCGGGCCATGCGGTCTGGCGGCAAGATCGGATAGAGGTCATAGTTGCGCGCCACCGGCTCGCCGTTCTTGTAGACGGCTTCCTCCATCAGCACCTGCGATATTCCGAGCGCGGTTGCCGAATTGACCTGTGCCTCGATGATCGCCGGATTGACGATGCTGCCGGGATCGATGGCTTCCCAGACGTCGTGCACAACCACCTGTCCGTTGCGGATGGAGACTTCGGCGATCGCCGCCGTATGACTGCCGAAGGGAGAGGCCATGGCGACGCCCCGCGCCCGCTTTGAACCATCGTCCGCGGTGAAGGGACCCCGCTTCCAGCCGCCGGAGAGATCGCCGACGGCTTTCAAGAGATTGCTCAGCCGCTCGTTCTTCTGCAGCAGTTTGAGGCGCATCTCGTAGGGATCCTGCCCGCCCTTGTCGGCCAGTTCGTCCAGGAATGTCTCATAGAAGAAGTCGTTCATGGAGTTGCCGACCGAGCGCCAGTAGGCAAGCATCGTCGGGTTTTTCACATAGATCTGAGCGATACGGTAGTTCGGGATGGCATAGGATTTTCCGGTCAGGCCCTCAAGAGCCGTTGGATCGAGCGAATCCTCCTTGTGGCCGAAAACGCCTTCCGTCGGCCCTTCGCAGGCGCTGATGGCCTCGAGCGCGACCGGCATGCCGCTGGCGTCGAGCGCTCCGCGGAAGCGCACGGCTGCCATCGGGCGCAGCGGATCGCGCAGAAACTCCTCCTCGCGGCTCCAGATGAGCTTGATCGGCCGCCCGACGTCCTTTGCAAGCTGGATGGCCTGCGGATAGGGATTGGCGGACGGATAGAGGAAATGTCGTCCGAAGAAGCCACCCAGGATGGGACTGTGTACCGTCACCTTTGATGATTCAAGCCCGGTCAGCTTGGCGATATCGGCCTGGAATTGTTCGGGCGCTTGATTTGGCATCCAGACTTCCAGGCTGCCATCCGGATTGAATCGCGCCAGTGTGGACGGCGGCTCCAGCTGCGCGTGATGAAGATACTGGCTCTTGTAAGTGGCCGAAACGACGGTCTTGGCGGCATCGAACGCTTTGGCGATGTCGCCGACATTCTCCGCCTCTTTGCCGTTGCCGGGCTCGTTGGCGAGCCTGTCGTTGAAGGCTGCGGTCGAGAAATCCGCCGGCATATAGCGGAAGGCGGGATTTGCATCCGGGCCGGGTTCACGCCAATCGACCTGAGCAGCCTCCGCTGCCCGCTTGGCATTCCACCAGCGTTCGGCAACGACGGCGACGGCACCGGGCAGGCTGTGGACGGAATGCACGCCCGGCATTGCCTTGAGCTGATCCTCATTACGGATCCTGCCGATGGTCAGGCCAAGGCGCGGGGCGTGCTGGACGGCGGCATGCAGCATGCCGTCGACTTTGCAGTCTATGGCGTAGACCGCCTTGCCGGTCGATTTGTCGTGCATGTCCAGCCGCTCGACCGGTTTGCCGATCCAGCGGAATTTGCTCGGGTCCCGAAGCGTTACGCTCTCGGGAGCGGGAACCGGCAGATCCAGCGCCTCGGCAGCGATGTCGCCATAGGCAAGGCTGCGTCCCGATGCGGCATGGATTACGCGGCCGGGCTCGGTGGTCAGCTCGGCAATCGGCGCATCCAGGCGCTTGGCGGCGGCTTGCAGGATCATGTTGCGCGCCAGTGCGCCGAGCCGGCGCATGGTCTCATAGCTGGTGCGCACCGACATGCTGCCGCCGGTAATGCGCATCTTGCCATGCACGACCAGATAGTCGCTGCCTGTCGGGGCATTTTCGACGACGAAGCTTTTCGGATCGGCGTCGAGCTCCTCGCCGACGATCTGAGCCATCGCCGTGAAGACGCCCTGGCCGCCTTCGACGAAGGGGCTCATGAAGCGGATGGCGTTGTCCGGACGGATTTCGAGGAATGCCGGAACGCGCGTGCCGGGCGGCATGGCGGTTGCGGTCTGCTGGGCGCGTGCGCGGCCGACCGGAACGCCGAAGCCGAGCACGAAGGCACCCGCTGCGGCCCCGGCGGAGGTCAGGAGAAAATGCCGGCGCGAGATATTGACCGGAGATCCGGTCGGGAATTCATCTTCCGGAACGAGATTGCGGCTGGTCTCGGTCATAGCGTTTCTCCTTCTTTCGAGGAGAGGTCTTTGACCGCCGCTTCAATCGCGTTGTAGGTTCCGCACCGACAGAGGTTGATCATCGCCGCGGCGATCTCGTCATCGGAGGGATTGGGTGTCTGTTTAAGAAGTGCCGTTGCCGCGACGACCTGCCCCGATTGACAGTAGCCGCATTGCGGAACCTGATGCTTGACCCAGGCAGCGACCACCCGCTTGCCGACGGGGTCCGTTTCGATCGCTTCGATCGTCGTGATCTGGCGACCGACAACGCTATCGAGCGGCGTCACGCATGAGCGCACTACCTCTCCATCGACAAGAACCGAACAGGCGCCGCATTGCGCCAGCCCGCAGCCGTATTTCGTGCCAGTCATGCCGAGCTCGTCGCGGATGATCCAAAGGAGCGGCGTGTCTCCGTCCGAGTTGACCTGATATGACTGGCTATTGATCTGAAGATTCATGAAGCGCCTCCTGAGGCTTTCGATCGTGAACCTTCCATGCCAGGCGCCGTGCGATGATCTGAATGCTCAACAAGCGGATGACGCGTGACTCAGGCTCACAACCCGGGACTATAACACTGAATTCATTTCCCCTAAAAGATTAGTAGGTGAATCGTGATAGCTATTAGAGGCTGGCTTCATAAATCAGCCGCTCGCTCCCGATTAACGGGAAGCGGTGTCCCAGCGGCCAACTCGCATCAGAGGCCTTGAAGGCGGCATCTCCTTGTTTTTAATGCATGATCGCGCAGCTGTGATCCTGTACGTCTTCCCCGCCCATGCCGGGCAGCGCCACGTCCGTCAACACGATAAAGCCGGGGCCATCGGCGAAATTGGCGCCGGTCACCACGAGATTGTGATCGCCCATTTCCTTTGCAGGGTGCTTCAATGTTTTGGCGAGAGCCAGGAACGGATTGAAATCGCCCAATGTCTCGCCCTTGACACGGATCGCCGCGAACTTATGGCCGGCAATCGCATCGGGAAGGGGCGCCCAGTCCGTTCCGATCTTGTCGGCGTCCGCCTTCAGGGCGGCCCGTGCATCGGCGCTCAAACAATCGATATGGATATGCAGCTGGTTCTGCGAGCGGGCCTGCAGCGCGTTGACAGCGAGGCTCATGCCATCGCGCGGGACGGGGCGCGGCAGGCGAGAATCGACATCGCCCTGTTCGGCCCAGGCATCGGCAAAGAAGTTAGGCGTCGCCGGATCGAGAAGATCGGCACTTTCGATTCCGGTGATCTTATCGGTCGGAATCAGGAGAAATTGCGCAACCCCCCGCAGATCCTTCAGCATTGCGTAATGCTCGGCCGTGTTCACCGAAAGGCAGGGCGCAGTCTGCACGACGCATTTGTCATGCACGATCTTCCACAGCACGTCGGAATCGGCAAAGGCCGGTGCGAAAAGGAAGGGAAGAAATGATGCGGCAAGAGCGGCAACGCGGCGAGAGAAAGTCATGGCGTGAAATTTCCCTGGTTCAAACAATTCGGCATTTTTCCAAATTTCGGACGGCTTAGCATAGGCCTATTAGGCCGATGTGACGGCTTGACGGCCGTTGCGCGTCAAATCAGGACCGCATCCCACTGCATATCTGTTCCGCTTCATCCTCACGTAAGGCCGCCCATTAATCCTCTATCCGTCTTCAGCCATCGGCGTCGACGGAGATAAAGGGGCGAAAGAATCCAGTCGGCTGCAGGATCGAACTGGCGATATTGGCGACGATCTGGCCCGGCGCTTCGCTTTTCGCCCTGGCCTCCTTCCAGGCCGGATCAGCCAGGAATTCCGCCCATTTCCGCTCGCGCTCCTCCAGCGATTGCCATTCGAGGAAATAGATGAGGTCGTTGCTGGAGGGCCCGACCATCGTCGTCCAGAAACCGAGGGGACGGATGCCGAGCCGGTCCCAGATCGCCAGCGTCGCCATTTCGAAACGCTCCTGGAGCGCTGGCAGCTTGCCGGGCAAGCAAGTATAGATGCGCATTTCATGGATCATAGAAAATCCTCGTTGAGTGAATTCGGAACAGGCCGGGGCCGTCCCTCAGGGGCCAATTTGAAATAGCTGAGCGATAACAGTAGGCTGTGATTCCTTTTAGTGGTGAATCGAAATGTGTTCCCATGATCTGGATTACTATTGCTCAATTTGAGCATAACAGAGATGCGCTTTATTTTTCAAGTGAGTTGATGGACCGGGAGGGGCGTTGATCGATCCCCTTATCCCACCGGCACCCAGTGGGGCAACCGAGGACAAACAGCAGAGGCTCTTTCGGCCCACCTCCCGCCTATCCTTCATCTCGATCGGTCCAAGTCGCCCGAATGTCGGGGCTTGACGAAAACAAACGAGGCGGTACTTTAAACGGAGGCGCCTCCGTTTATAGGTGGCGTTCCGCGTCTAATTCCGATGAGCCGGCTATTGTGAGGACATGCTGGCAATTCGCCTTCCTGAAAAATCATAGAGCAACCGGTAGACCAACGAACAAACTCTACTAGTTTTCGTAGGTCTCATTTTCATGACGATGGCAGGAGCCTTATCATGACACGAACCATCCATATCGCACTCGACATCAATGGGCAGCGCCGCGAGCTTGACCTCGAACCGCGCGTCACCCTGCTCGATGCACTGCGTGAACACCTCTCGCTCACGGGCACCAAAAAGGGCTGCGATCAGGGCCAGTGCGGCGCCTGTACCTGCCATGTCGACGGCAAGCGCGTGCTCTCCTGTCTGACGCTGGCTGCGCAGGTGGAAGGCCGCGAGATTACGACCATCGAGGGGTTGGCCGGAGACGCGGGGGATCTGCATCCGGTGCAGGCTGCGTTCATCGAACACGACGCCTTCCAGTGCGGCTATTGCACGCCGGGCCAGATCATGTCGGCGGTTGCCTGCATTCGCGAGGGACATGCCGGTTCCGACGCCGAGATTCGCGAATATATGTCCGGCAATCTCTGTCGGTGCGGGGCCTATAACAACATCGTTGCGGCCGTGCGCCAGGCGGCGGAGGTGGCATGATGCGAAACTTTTCCTATCTGCGCGCCACATCTGCGGCCGAAGCCGGCCAGGCGGCGCAACAGGCCGGCGCGATGATCCTTGCCGGCGGCACGACGCTGCTCGATCTCGCCAAATGCGGGGTGAGCGAGCCTGACGCAGTCATCGACGTCACCCATATTTCCGGCATGAGCGGCATTGCGGTCGATGCGGCCGGTGCCAGGATTGGCGCGCTTGCCAGAATGAGCGAGGTCGCCGACCATGAGGCTATCCGCACAGCATTTCCGGCGGTCTCGGAATCGCTGGCATTGGCCGCGTCCGCCCAGCTCCGAAACATGGCAACGATCGGCGGCAATCTTCTGCAACGAACGCGCTGTCCCTACTTCCGCGATCCGGGCACCTTTTCCGCCTGCAACAAGCGCAAGCCCGGTTCCGGCTGCGCGGCGATCGGCGGTATCACGCGCAACCACGCCGTGCTCGGAACGAGCCAGGCATGCATCGCGTCCTATCCAGGCGATTTGGCGGTCGCTCTGGCCGCATTCGACGCCGTGGTGGAGACGGATAGCCGCAAGGTCACCGTCGACGATTTCTTCCTTCCGCCCGGCGATACGCCGGACAAGGAAACCGTCCTGAAGCGCGGCGAAATCATCACTACCGTCACTATTCCTGCCTCCGCCGCGGCCCGGAACTCCACCTACCTCAAGATCCGCGATCGGCAATCCTATGAATTTGCTGCTGCGAGTGCCGCAGTCGGTCTGGAGCTTGAATCCGACGGCAGGACGATCCGCGATATCCGCGTGGCAATTGGCGGCGTCGCCACCAAGCCCTGGCGGGCGCATGTCGTCGAGCAGGCGCTGATCGGTAAGGCTCTTGATGCTGAACTCGTGGAGAAGGCCAGCCGTCTCGCGATGGAGGGCGCCGTCGCGCATGGCGGCAACCGTTACAAGATCGAACTCGCGCCGCGCGTCATCGCCCGCGCCATTCTGAAGATGGGAGGTCTTGCATGACCATGATGGAACCCCGCAAACATGGCGATGCTTCCGATGGTACGGTCGGCGGTCGTCAGTCGCGCTTCGAAGGCAATATGAAGGTGACGGGAACGGCGACCTATGCGCTGGAATATCCTGTCGAGAACCTCGCTTACGCCGTCCTTGTCCAGAGCACGATCCCGGCCGGGCGTGTCGTCAAAGTCGACATGTCGGCCGCACTCGCAATGCCGGGCGTACTTCTGGTGCTGACGCCGGAGGACGACCTCGGCCTTAAGCTCGGCGCCGACTGGGGCGGCAACAAGCCCGTTGAAGGTCCCTATTATCCGCTGCCGCGCAAGGTGCAGTTCAACGGTCAGTCGATCGCCGCCGTGGTCGCTGAAAGCCGCGAGCAGGCAACGGAGGCGGCTGGGCTGATCCACATTACCTACGAAGAGAGCGAGCACGTCGCCGATCTCAACGATCCGAATGCCGGCGAAGGCAAGCTGATGGAGCCGCTCTCGGTTGCCTGGGGCGATGCCGAGGCAGCACTTGCCGCATCCCCCGTTAGGATCGAAGCGGAATATTCGACGCCGCGCGAATATCACGTCGCGATGGAGCCGCATGGTTTGACGGCGAAGTGGGATGGCGACCAACTGACGATCTGGGAGCCGAGCCAATGGTCGCATGGCATGGCGCGCATGTATTCCGAATGGTTCGACATGCCCTATGAGAATGTCCGCATTATCTCGCCTTTCATCGGCGGCGGCTTCGGATCGAAAGGGATGCCGCTTGCCTATGGCGCGGTTGCCGTCGCGGCGGCAAGAAAGCTAGGCCGGCCGGTGAAACTTGCGGTCACCCGCCCGCAGAATTTCACCAGCTATGGCGGGCGCGCCGCGACCAGGCAGAAAATCGCGCTCGGCGCGACGAAGGATGGCATCCTGCAGGCGATCGTCCATCGCGGTGCCAGCGAAACCTCGCTCGATGCCGACTGGCCGGAGCAGACGGGGGCGGCAACCTCGATCCTTTACAAGGTCGAGAATTTCTCCTCGCAGCATCGTGTCGTGCCGGTCAACAGCGTGACGCCCGGCGCCTTGCGCGGTCCGGGCAAGAACCCGAGCGCCTACGGCATCGAATGCGCGATCGAGGAACTGGCCTACAAGCTCGGCATGGATCCGCTCGAGCTCAGGCTGAAGAACTATGCCGATCACGATTACCAGTCCGGCAAACCATGGTCGACGCGCCGGCTGCGCGAAGCCTTGACCGAGGGTGCTGAAGCCTTCGGCTGGTCGAAGCGCAGCCACGCGCCGCGCTCGATGCGAGATGGCAAGACGCTGGTCGGCTGGGGCATTGGCTGCGGCACCTTCCCCGTCATCCGGGCACCGAGCGAGGCAATGATCCGTATTCTCGCGAACGGCCGGGTCGAGGTCGTCAGTGGCGCCATCGACATGGGGCAGGGCACCTATACGATCCTTGCCCAGAGTGCCGCTGAGGTCTTCGGCATTCCTGTGGATCAGGTCGAGGTCTATCTCGGCGACTCACGGCTACCGGGTTCGGCGATCGCCGGCGGCTCGATGCTGGCCGGATCGATCATGGGAGCCGTCCATAAGGCTGCGGTCGCGGCGCGCGACGAGCTCATCGGCCTTGCACTCAGCGATGCCAACTCGCCCTTCCGCGATACGGGCGCGAATACGCTGAATTTCGCCGAAGGGCGCATCGTGGCACCGCGCGGCGAGACGCCATCGCTGACGCTTGCCGAACTGATGTCCGCACTGAAACGTGAGGAGATCGAAGTCCGGCGCAATACCCTGCCTGACGGTACAAACGCACAGGAGCAGCTTCAGGCCTGGACCACCATGGCTAGAGTTCAAGGGCCGACCATGGGCGACTATTCGATGCATAGCTGGTGCGCCCATTTTGCCGAAGTTCGGGTCGACGAGGATTTCGGCACGGTGCGCGTCTCCCGCATGGTCTCCGCCTTCGACTGCGGCCGGCTCTATAATCCGCGGCTGGTCGAAAGCCAGTGGCGCGGCGGCATCATCATGGGCATCGGCCAGGCACTTCTCGAAGAAGGGCTTATCGATCAGCGCAACGGGCGCACCATCAACAACAATGTCGGCGATTACCTCGTGCCGACGAATTCCGACATCCCGGATATCCAGGTGATCTCCGTCGGCGTGCCGGATTTCAACGCCTCGGCGCTTGGCGGCAAGGGCGTCGGCGAGGTGGGCATCGTCGGTGTGGCGCCGGCGATTGCCAATGCCGTGTTCCATGCCACCGGCAAGCGCGTTCGCGACCTGCCGATCACATTGGAAAAGCTGCTCTAAGGGCAGAAGGTTCGAGCCGCATTGCGCAAAGCGTGCGGCTCGAATTTTTCGAGGTTGAGCCAGTTCCGATTTGAGCGAACGAGCGGCCGCAGATTTTCCTGCAATCTTACCAGGACGTGGGAACGACTCTGGCGCATTCTCGATGCGCTCAGTCAGCACCCTGGAAAAAACTTCTCCTCTCTCGTCGATAAAAAATATGGATTGGCTTCTCATCGATAGCCTCTCTGCCATTCTGTGCCCCGAGCGAGGGTGACCACAGCAAGGCCAGAGCCGAAGCTGTGTTGTCCGCGTCGCTACCTCGCATAATTTGATCGACAGGAAGACAATTCATGACCTACCGCCCCGATCCGGAACGCTATGACTCGGCCCATTTCCGCCGCGTCGGTCGAAGCGGCCTCAAATTGCCCGCCATCTCTTTCGGCCTCTGGCACAATTTCGGCGATACGACGCCTCTCGATACGCAAAGGTCGATCCTGTTCAAGGCGTTCGATCTCGGCATCACGCACTTCGATCTCGCTAACAATTACGGCCCGCCTGCGGGAAGCGCAGAGATCAATTTCGGTCATATCCTGAGACAGGATCTGGCCGCTTATCGCGACGAGCTGATCATCTCCTCCAAGGCAGGCTGGGACATGTGGCCGGGTCCCTATGGCCGTGGCGGCGGATCGAAGCAGGCGCTGCTTGCCAGCCTTGACCAGAGCCTGACCCGGCTTGGCGTCGACTATGTCGATATCTTTTATTCCCATCGCTTCGATGCGGAGACGCCGCTGGAAGAAACGGCCGACGCACTTGCCCAGGCGGTCCGGCAGGGCAAGGCGCTTTATGTCGGCGTATCGTCTTATTCCGGCAACAAGACGCGCGAAATCGCAGCACTCCTGAAGGAACGTCAGGTGCCGCTCCTGATCAATCAGCCGGCCTATAATCTCTTCAATCGCTGGGTCGAGAAGGATTTGCTTGCCGCCTCGGACGAAGTCGGAGCCGGTATCATCGCCTTCACGCCGCTCGCTCAGGGCCTGCTCACCAACAAGTATCTCAACGGCGTTCCGGAGGATGCCCGCGTCAATCGGCCGGGTGGGGACTTCCTGCGCCCTGAGCATTTGAAAGAGGAGAATATCGATCGCGCCCGGGCGCTCAACGAGATCGCCAAGCGTCGCGGCCAGTCGCTGGCCCAGCTTGCCATCGCTTGGGTTCTCAGGGATCCACGGGTGACGTCGGCCCTGATTGGTGCAAGCTCGGCACGTCAGGTCGAGGAAAACGTGGCCGCCCTGAACGATCTCACATTCAGCCCGGAGGAGCTCGCCGAGATCGATCGTTATGCCGTCGAAGGCGGTATCAATCTTTGGGAAAAGCCCTCGCACGACGAGGCCGTCTGATACGACGGCAGCATCTGCCCGAGATGTCGGGCAGATTGCCTTGCGATGAATAGCAGGCTGAGGGCAGGCTGTTCCTCAGCCGCCATATTCGATGATCTCAAGTCCGGCATTGTAATCCGTCGCATAGATCAGGCCATTGGCGTCAACGAAGACGTCGGCGGACTGGATGACCTTCGGCCGGCCGGGACGGCGGTCGGTCATGACAGTCGGCCCCGCCGGCACGAGAGCGCCGGTTTCGACAGGATGATAGGGGTCGGAAATGTCGAAGGCGCGAATGCCGGCATTCTGCCAAGTCGCAAAGATCAGGGTTTCGGAGACGAACGAGCCGGGCCGGTTTTCATGCAGATTGTGCGGTCCGAAATGACCGCCCTTCTTCGCGTAATCTATTTCGGCCGGGATCGGGAAGGTCGAGACGCTGATCGGATTTTCGGGCACGCGGATGTCGAAGACCCAGGTATGCTTGCGGCCGTCTTCCTCCTTGTCCAGCACGGCTTCATCCGCAACGACAAGAAGATCGCGGCCGGGAAGCGGCAGCGGCGAATGCGTGCCGCCGCCATAGGGCGGGCACCAGTTATGGTGCTTGATGAGCCGGGGGGCGGAATGATCCTTGACGTCGAGAAGCGTCAATCCGCCGTCGCGCCAGCAGGCATAGGCGGTGTCGCCATGGACAAGTGCATGGTGCAGGGCATAACGCTTACCTTCGCCCCAATCCGGCGTTTCTCCCGCCGCCTTGTTCATGCCGGGAAGCCACCACCGGCCGACAAGTTCGGGCCTGGTTGGATCGGCCATGTCGATAGTGACGAAGATATAGTCGGTAAAGCCGTCGAGCAGCGCCGAGGCATAGGCATAGCGGCCGCCGACATACCACAGCCTATGAAAGCCGACGCCTTCGACATCCAACTGGCCGATCTTGCGCGGACGGTTGGGAATGGAGATATCGAACACGCTCATGCCCGCGGTCCAGGCGCGCTCACGTTTTCTGGAGGCGACTGTCTCGCCGACGGATTGCGTGTAATAGGCCTTCTCGTCCGTGAAGGTTTCCACGTCGGCAAAGAGGTCGAGCGCGTTGATGACCAGCAGCAGGTCGTCATGCGTCTGCAGATGGATGTTCCAGGTATTTGCCGGCGCCGGCACGTAATTGACCGTCTGCGGGTTCTTCGGGTCGCGCACGTCGACGATCGAGAGGCCCTGCGACCAGGGATGGGCGACATAGGCGTAGCCTCGATGAACCATCAGCTGCAAGCCATCGCCGCGGCCGCCGATATCGCTATGGCCGATCAGTTTCATGTTGCGGGCAAAGTCGGGTTCAGGCAGATCGGTCGATGCCATGGGACGTCTCACGCTCAGGGGAATGAAAAGGGCCGCCCGTAGGGGCGGCGCCTGTGAAAGCAATTGATAAGGCTCAGTTCTTAGCCGCCGGAATCCAGCTGGCTGTTGCGGCATCGCTCTTCAGGAAGGCCGGGAATTTCTGCTGCAGTTCTTCGATCGTGCCGATCTTGTTGTTGATGAGATCGTCACGCGTGATGAGCGTCGGCTGCAGAAGAACGGAGCGGCCCGGGGACTGGCCGGCAATGGCAAGCGAAACGGCGCGAACGGAAACTTCGCCGACGACGGCAGCGTTCGTGGCAGCGGTAGCGACCCAGGCGCTGTCCGGCTCGACCATCAGCTGGATATCGGCAGTCGAGGTGTCGACACCATAGATCTTCACCTGGCCGGAAAGGCCGAGCTCGTCGATGGCGAGCTTCACGCCCTTGGCAAACTCATCCCACGGCGTAAAGATCACCGAAATATCCGGATTGGCGCGCAGGACGGCCTTGGTCTGGTCGGCCACGGAAGCAGGCACGGTGTCATTGACCACGCCCCAGACGGCCTTTTCCTTCAGATTGTGCTTGACAATGAAATCCTTCCACACCGCATAGCGGCGGTCGAGCGGCGCAAAACCGGCAACGTAGACGGCACCGCCGGTGAACCCGTCACCCTTATCCTTCACGGCCTGGTCAAGCACGAGCTTGGCCATATCCCTGTCGCTCTGTTCGATCTGCGGAATTTGCGGATCGTCGAGGTTGACGTCATAGGCGACGACCTTGATGCCTTTGTCGAGCGCCTTCTGCGCGACATCCTTCAGGACTTCGGGGCGGCCATTGTTGATGATGATGCCGTCGACACCGAGATTGATCGCCTGCTCGACGAGATTGCGCTGCGTGTCGTTGTCATTGCGGGCCTGGGAGACGGTGAGGTTGACGCCAAGCGCATCCGCCTGCCGCTTGACACCGGCCTCGAAGGCCTGCAGCCAGTCGCCGCTGCCCAGGAAGCTGACGACAGCAATATTGACGGTCCTCTTGTCGAAGGGAGCGGGCGCGCCGCTGAGGCCTGCCGCCGATGCCGAGGTCATGAAAAGCGAGCCGGCGACAATGGCCGAAGCGATGGCTTTGAATAATTTGATCATTGAAAATCCATTGAGTGTCGAGTTGGGACGGATGCCGGGATCACGCCTTGCTGCGGCTGATCCCATAGGTAAGTGCAAGCGCACCGACGAGAACGGCGCCCTTGATGAAGTCCTGCGTGTAATAGGGCGCATTCAGCATCGTCAGCCCGTTCAGAAGCACGCCGACGAAGACGGCGCCGATCGTCGTGCCGAGAACGTTGGGGCGGCGCAGTCCCAGCACGGCAAAGCCAATGAGCGAGGCTGCCACGGAATCCATCAGCAGCGAGGCGCCGGAGGAGACGTCGCCACGTCCGACACGGGCAGCGACGATGATGCCGCCAAGCGAGGCGAGAGTGCCCGAAAGCACGTAGGCAAAGGTCTTCAGGCGGGCGATATTGGCGCCGGCGAGCCTGGTCGCGGCTTCATTGCCGCCGGTCGCATAGAGAAGGCGGCCAAGGCGTGTGCGCTCCGTGAGGACGTAGAGCACGAAGGCGACGATCAGCATGAGGATGACGGGGAAGGGAATGGTGCCGAACAGGCTCGACCGTCCGATCGTCAGGAAGGCAGGGTCAACCTTGCCGGTTGCCGTCGTTCCATCGGGAAGAATGAGGCCGACGGAGATAGAGCGCCCGGCGGTTGGGATCAGCTGCAGCCCGGTCAAAAGAAACATGGTCGCGAGCGTGGCGAGCAGATCCGGTACCTTCAGGCGAACGATCAGCAAGGCATTGACGAGCCCGACGATCGCGCCGAAAGCGAGCACCAGCGGCACCGTCTCGTAGGCGTTGAGATTGAGCACGATCATGGCATAGCTCGCCGCCATGACACTCGAGGCGGCGACCGCACCGACGGAAAGATCGAAGCCGCCGATGGCAAGCGTCACCGTAACGCCCGCGCCGATGATGGCGACCACCGAAACCGCCTGCAGGATGCTCATCAGATTGTTGATATTGATGAAGGCCGGCTGGGCGAGGCTGAAGATGATGACGAGGGCAAGGAGGAGGAAAAATACAGCCCCCCGCCGTACGAATTCACGTGGCGATATCGCGCCGTCTACTGCCTTTCCCTCGGGGATCTGGATGGTTCCTTCACTCATCAGGCATATTCCTCGTTCTGCCGATCGCCGTCACTTGCGTGAGCGACCTCTTTCAGTGTGTGATGCTCCATCAGCACCACCCGGTCGGCGACTTCGAGCGCCTCTTCCGGATCGGATGTGGCAATCAGGGTGGCGCGATCGCTATGGGCGCGGATGGCGGCGATAATGTCCTGGCGGGCACCGACATCGACACCCTGGAAGGGTTCGTCGAGCAGCAGCAGGCGGCTCGGCTCCGCCTCCCAGCGCGCGAGCACGACCTTTTGCTGATTGCCGCCGGAAAGCGACCAGACGGATGCGTCGGGACCAGACGCCTTGATGCCGAGGCGCCGAATGGCCTTTTCGCCCTCACGAGTCTCTCGCCCCGAAAACAGGAAACCCGATGGATACCATTGCTTCAGGTGCGGCAGGCTGATCGTGGAGGCGATGCTTTCGCCCGGCCAGTCCAGCGGCATCAGCGAGGAGCGATGCCGATCGGCGGCAGCCATGACGACGCCGCGCGCGATCGCCTCTGCGGGCGAGGCGGGCTCAAAGGGGGCGCCATCGAGCAGCGCGTTGCCGGCAGCGAAGCGTTCGAGGCCGAAAAGGGCCGAGAGAAGCCGGCTTTTGCCGGCGCCGAGAACGCCGGTAATCGCTACGACTTCGCCGGCATGAAGCTTGAGATCGATCGGCGGGCTGCCGGCAAGCAGCCGCACGCCCTGAAGCTCCAGCACGGTTTGGTCGAACCGTTCGCGGCGATGCGGACGAGCGGCCGTCATCGATCGTCCGATCATGGTTTCGATGGCAGCGTTAAAATCGATGGGGCGTGTAAAGTCACCGACATTGCGGCCGCCGCGCAGGACGACTACGCGGTCGGCCAGCGCATCGAGATCGGCGGTTCGATGCGAGATATAGAGAATGCCGAGGCCGCGCGCTTTCAGTTGGCGAACGATATCGTAAAGGCGCCCTGTCTCGCGTGCGGAAAGGCTTGCCGTCGGCTCGTCCAGGATCAGAAGCTGCGCCTTGTTCGAGAGGGCTCGCGCAATGGCAACCATCTGCCGGTCCGCCGTACCGAGGTCGCCGAAATCCCGATCGAGCGGCAGGTCGAAACCGGCTTCCGAAAGGATGGTCGCCGCCTTTCGCCGCACCGTACGCTTCGACAGGAAGAAGGGCTGTCGTCCATCGACGAATTGATTGAGCAGAAGGGCATCTGCCATCGAAAGGCCCGCCACGCCGACGACGTCAGTGGATTGGTGCACGGTGACGATGCCTTGGGCTACGGCCTCGGCTGGACTGTCGGCGTGATAATCATTGCCGTTCCACAAGATCCTGCCTGAATCGGCGCGGTGAATGCCCGACAGGATTTTCACCAAAGTCGATTTCCCAGCGCCGTTGGCTCCCATCAGCGCGACGACTTCGCCGCTGTCGATGGTGAGCGACGCGCCCGCCAGGGCCTGCGTCGAGCCGAAGGCAAGCGAGAGATTTTGAATATCCAGCAAGGTCATGCGTGCAGGCTCGATGATTGTCTGCGACAGCAGTAAGCCACTGCCGCCCAATCACAAGGATCGGCCTTGCTTTGTTGATTTATTCTATAGAATAAATTTTCATTTGGTTTTGCTTAGGTTTACTGGTGATCTCCGTGGGTTGGGAATGAGATCAATCAAACAATATGCCGCTCTGCAGCGCGTGAGTTTAATTTGTCCGAAATGCCAAGGGAGCTGAAAAACCCTTCCTTTAGTCTACTAATTTTATAGACAATATAAAAGCTCGGATATCGCGAATTTCCGTAGTCGTGACGGCATTGGTTTCGCCATTCGGATATATGCGCCAGGAGTTTTTATGGACACAGTTCTTTACCTTGCATCCCTTGCGGCCCGACCGAGCTTCGCTGCAAGCCGACGCATTTGGCCGATCCTGCAACATGTCCTGGCAGGCCTCATGGTGCTCTTTTCCCTCTTGCTATTGCTGCACGCTTTTTGCGGTGCCTGAACGCGCGTCGATCAAGGCCTCCCAAGGCAAGCGAAGAAAAGCCCGGCCCGCAACAGCGCAGGCCGGGCTTTCCAGCGTTACTTGATGGCGTTGAGATCGATACCCTTGGTTTCGCGAACGAAGATAAGGCCGATGACGAGCGTCATCGCAGCGATCGCGATCGGGTACCACAGGCCGTAATAGATGTCGCCCGTTGCGGCACTCATGGCGAAGACCGTTGCCGGCAGCAGGCCGCCGAACCAGCCATTGCCGATATGATAGGGCAGCGACATGCCGGTATAGCGGATGCGGGTCGGGAACATCTCCACCAGGATCGCGGCAATCGGGCCGTAGACCATCGTCACATAAATGACGAGGATCGTCAGGATCAGGATGGTCAAAGGCCAATTGATGGCCGAGGGATCGGCAACCATCTTGAAGGCGCCGCCGTTGGCGATGGTGTAGACCGGCATCTCTGTCGCGCCGCCAGCTTGATCCGCCGTCAGCAGTTTCGCTTTGATGAGATCGGCAACCGGGGTCACCGTCTTATCGCCCGCTCGCACGGTTGCGGCGTTCAGCCCGA
Source organism: Martinezella tropici (assembly GCF_003287875.1). Taxonomy (GTDB): domain Bacteria; phylum Pseudomonadota; class Alphaproteobacteria; order Rhizobiales; family Rhizobiaceae; genus Rhizobium; species Rhizobium tropici_C. The sequence goes on along the minus strand of NZ_QMKK01000035.1, from coordinate 268,821 downwards.
GTTCCGGGTTGGCGGCGATGAAGGCATCGAGCTTGGCGTCGGGAACCTTGGCGGCGTCGCGCGCCAGCGGGAAGCCGGCCTTCTGCAAGGCAAGGTTCATGTCATGCGTGAATGCCGCGCTCTTCGCTGCTGCTCCGGCACCTGCCGCCGTTGCGTCATAGGAGGTTATGGTCGCGTCGCCGACCTTGATCGTCGCCGGCTGACCGGCTGGACCTTCGACAATCGTATAGGGCACGGAAGATTTCGCCAGGAAGGACGTGGCGATATCGCACGAATTGTTGAACTTGGCGGTTCCTACGGGATTGAACTGGAATGTGCAATCGCCGGGAGCTGCCGTCACCGTGGCGTGGACCGTCTGTTCCGCTTGGGCGAGGGCGGGGTTTGCGGCGTTGGTCAGCGCCTTGAACAGCGGGAAATAGGTGAGGATCGCCAGCGCAAGGCCCGCCATGATGATCGGCTTGCGGCCGATCTTGTCGGACAGCCAGCCGAAGAACACGAAGAAGCCGCTCCCGATCAGAAGCGCGATCGCGATCATGATGTTGACCGATTGGCCGTCGACCTTCAGCACGTTCTGCAGAAAGAACAGCGAGTAGAACTGGCCGGCATACCAGACGACCGCCTGGCCGGCAGTGAGGCCGAGCAGGGCGATGAGGGCGATTTTTGCGTTCTTCCATTGGCCGAAGGCTTCGGAAAGCGGCGCTTTGGAGCCCTTGCCCTCTTCCTTCATCTTCTTGAAGGCCGGCGATTCGCTGAGCGAGAGCCGAATCCAGACGGAGATGGCGAGCAGCAGGCAGGAGAGAAGGAAGGGAATGCGCCAGCCCCAGGCCGCGAAAGCCTCCTTGCCGAGGGCATTCTGGACAATCAGGATGACGATCAGCGACAGGAACAGACCGAGCGTTGCCGTCGTCTGGATCCACGACGTGTAGTAGCCGCGCCTGTTGTCGGGCGCATGCTCGGCGACATAGGTGGCGGCACCACCATACTCGCCGCCAAGCGCCAGGCCCTGCAGCAGGCGCAGGATGATCAGGATGACGGGAGCGGCGATGCCCCAGCTTGCCGAGCCGGGCAGAACGCCGACCAGGAAGGTCGAGAAACCCATGATCAGGATGGTGACGAGGAAGGTATATTTGCGTCCCACGAGGTCGCCGATGCGTCCAAAGACCAGGGCGCCGAATGGCCGGACGAGAAAGCCCGCGGCGAAAGCCAGCAAAGCGAAGATATTGCGGGTCGCCTCCGGATAATCGCTGAAGAAGGTTGCGCCGATGAAAGCGGCCAGCGACCCATAGAGATAGAAGTCGTACCATTCGAACACTGTGCCGAGCGAAGAGGCGAAGATGACCTTCTTCTCTTCCCTGGTCATGCCTCGACCGTTCGTCTCGGCCACGGACGTGGATGCCATGAATCAATCCTCCCAATTGCACCAGGGACATGGTCAAAAGACCCGTGTCATGTCCCCCATAATGACATTACGCAGGACTTTCCTGCCGATGGGCGCGGAAAGTCGCGCCAGTGGGTGCTCTCCCGATTTCCTCCCCCGGGAGATCACGCACCTGATGCATTTGCGAGTGTTGGCTAAAAATTGAAAATTGCAATGCCTGCAACCGCTGTCGCTATGGAAAACTGTGCGTAAAGCATCAAGAAATACGAATATATCGCTACGGGGCGCTAATACGGCGTACTCGCGGCACGGGGCCGGCGCCAGGAAGACTGGCATCAGCCGTATCTGAAATGTGCCGCGTGCCGGAGGTCACAGGTCCGCGTCTGCGCCGCTCTGGGCCTGTCTCACGCCGGCTGCAGCCGCAGGCGCCGGATCGGCGGAAAGGCAAGGGCGATACCGGCGGCCCCCAGACCGACCATGGACGAACCGATGAACAGCCACGAATAATTGGCGAAGCTGTCGAATATCCAGCCGCCGATCAGCGGCCCGGCCGCCATGCCGATGCTCGAAAGCATCGATGCCGCGCCGAAGACGGTGCCGATGACACGCGGCCCGAAATATTCGCGGGCAAGCACCGCATAAAGCGGCATGACGCCGCCATAGGCGCTGCCGAAAACGATCGCCAGTGCATAGAATTCGCCGAGTTCGCTGACCAGCAGATAGGTGGCAAGTGCTGCCGCCTGTACCAGCAGACCGGCGATCAGCACCGGTTTGACGCCGAGCCTGTCGGCAAGCGTACCATAGAGCAGGCGGCCGCCGAGCCCGGCAAGTCCCTCGACGCTGTAGATGCTGACGGCAGCCATAGGGCCTACGCCGCAGATCGTGGCGTAGCTGACCATATGGAAGATCGGTCCGGAATGGGCCGCGCAGCAGGCAAAGAAGGTGGCGCCAAGGACGATGAATTGCGGCGAGCGGAAGATCTGGCCGAGCGGCACGCTCTTCTCCTCCGCCTGCCCACCCCAGCCGGAGGTCTCCGCCAGAACGGACGCGCGCCGCACCAGCAGGGCAGCCGGGATCAGAAGCACCCACGCCATGAGACCGATGACAAGCATAGCGAAGCGCCAGTCATAGGCGGAAATAAGGTAACGGGCGAAAGGCGATACCGTCATCGGCGCGACGCCCATGCCGGCCGACACCAGCGACACCGCCAGGCCTCTTCCCTTGTCGAACCATGCGGTTGTCGCCGCGATCATGGGCGCGAAAAAGGCGCTGGCGGCGAGGCCGACGAGAATGCCGTAAGTCAGCTGGAATTGCAGGAGCGAGCCGGCGCGGCTCGCCAGGACCAGTGCAAGCCCGAGCAGCAGCGCACCGATCGTCACCACGATGCGGATGCCGAAGCGGTCACTTGCCGCACCCCAGGCGAAGGCGCCCAAGCCCATGGTCAGGAAATTCAACGTCATGGCGGCGGCGATGCCGGCATGCGACCAGCCCGTGTCGGCGGCAATCGGCACCTGAAAGATCGCTAAGGAAAACATCGCGCCGAGCGCAACACAGGTCATCAGCGCACCGGCACCGACGATTACCCAACGATAGGACGAATTCATTTCGCAGCTCCTTCCAGCCCGGTTCGGCGCGAGAGATCGGATAATATCCTTTCTCACCATGTCTGGAATAAAGACGATTGCGTCGGGACGATTTCGACATTGCCGCCGGAAAAATTTTCATCGGCTGCGCGGGCGATACGTTTGAAAGTCTGGCGGCCAGATCGCCCACAGGGCGCGTGTGCCCCGGCGTGAGGAATCCTCGGTAGCTTTAAGCGGTAGGGTGATACCTCTCCTTGAGGGGAGAGGTCGCCGCGTAGCGGCGGGTGGGGGTGACAATTGCTTGGCTGCAAAGGTTGCGGCGATCACCCCACCCCGGAGCTATGCTCCGACCTCCCCCACAAGGGCAGGGTGAAAATCAGTGTACCGGAGCAACCAGCGAGAAGAACGCGCCTTGCGGGTCGGTGGCCTGGACGATCCAGCCCCATGTCGAAATCGGACCTAGGTTCCCCACCGAACATCTCGCAGACGCGATGGCCCTGTCAGACATCGGTGTCGTTCCGCAGTCATGAGGACGCCGATCTGTCGGCATCGCGTTGCAACCGCTGTCGGCACGTCGGCACCCGGAATTTAATCTTGAGCTCATATACGGCTGCTAAAACAGCCGCCTCGATGCTGGAAGACCCTGCTTCGCAGCCGAAGGCGAGCTCAAGCAGCTACAAATGATTTACAGCCTCAAAGCAATACCGAACCAGATCTTTACGTCATGGAGCGGCATATTCAATGGCTCATATCGTCATCATTAATCCGCGTTTCGAAACCTCCTATTGGGGTATGGAACACGCGCTTCCGCTGTTCGATGTGAAGGCCAACCTGCCCGTTGCCTGTCTGCCGCTGCTTGCGGCGCTAACGCCCGCGGAACATACCGTTATACTCTTGGACGAGAATATCGAACCGATCGACTACGACCTTTGCGAGAAAGCCGACATCGTTGCGCTGACGGGCATGATCGTCCAGCGCTTCCGGATGACGGAAATCCTGATCGAGCTCAAACGACGCAATTGCTTCACCGTCGTCGGCGGACCTTGGGTTACGGTCAAGGAAGACTATTTCGGCGATCTCGTCGATGTCTCCTTCATCGGCGAAGCGGAGGAAACCTGGCCGAAATTCCTGCGCGAATGGCGGCAGGACAACCATGCGCGGCGCTACGAACAGTCCGACAGAACGGATATGAGCAAGGTGCCGGTGCCGCGCTTCGACCTCCTGAAGATGCATGAATATGCCGTCGGCAGCATCCAGTTCTCGCGCGGCTGTCCCTTCACCTGCGATTTCTGCGATATCATCGTGGTCTTCGGCCGCAAGCCGCGCATCAAGACCAGCGCCCAGGTCATCGCCGAGATGGAGGCTCTGCTGGCCGCTGGAATGGATACGGCCTTCATCGTCGACGACAATCTGATCGGTAACAAGAAGGCGATCAAGGAGGTTTTGCGCGATGTCGTCGCCTGGCAGGAAAGACGTCATTATCCGATGACGTTCCTCACCGAAGCGTCGATCGATCTGGCTGACGATGCGGAGCTGATGCAGCTGATGGTCGATGCCAATATCCGCGTCGTCTTCATCGGCATCGAAACACCGAACGAGGAGGCGTTGCGGGAAACAAAGAAGCTGCAGAACCTGCGCAAGGGCGGCACCATGCTGGAAAAGATCCACGCGATCCAGCAGACCGGCATGGAAGTGTGGTGCGGCATGATCCTCGGCTTCGACAGCGACGATGCGACTATTTTCGATGCGCAGCGCGTCTTCATCAAGGATGCGCGCATCGTCAACGCCATGATCGGCATGCTGGCGGCGATTCCGAAGACGCCGCTCTACACGCGTCTTGCCAAGGAGGGGAGGCTCGATCACGATGATCCGCCCGCCTTCGGCACCAACGTCATTCCGCTCAATCTTTCGCGTGAAACGCTGCGGGATGGATATCTTTCCGTCCTTAGCGATCTGCATCAACCGACGGCTTACTTCGACCGGCTGGATGCGCTTTACATCGATGCTCATATCGAACCGGAAAGCACCCGCTTACGGCACCTTCGTCGCCATCCTTTGCGGCTGCTGGTTCTCAACGCAACATGGGCGATGGAGGCGGCTGGAATTTTCGTTCGCCTGATGCGTGGTGTGAAGGAAGCGGATCTGCGCGCCGTCTATCGCCGGCGGCTTCTCAATCTGCTGCGGCATCGCCGCTCTCCGATCATCCTGCAAATCTACGCGATCAAGTGTGCCATGCACTACCATGCCCATATCATGGTCCAGCAGATGCGCACCGGCGGTGGCATCGTCAACTCATTCTAGCGACGCTTCGGCGAAGAGCTTCATTGCAACGAAGCCTGTTTTGTTGTTGCGCCGGCGCAACACCAGGCGTGAGATTCCTGCAATTCGAAATTGTGGGGTTGCCGTTTTTCCGATCTCGCGTATTATATACCCATCCGCAAATCAAACAGAGGAGGCGTGACATGCATCATACACGAATGTTTACATACGTCTCCGGCGGAATGCTCGTTGCTGGCTTGGTATGCACCATGCCAACCACACGACGAGCTTTTATTTAAAGCCAATAAAGGCTTTATCTACCGCCGTTTAGGCACTTTTCCCATAACTGCATCGTGACCTGCCCAGGGAATGAATCCGCGCATGTTTTGCGCGCTTGCTCCTGAAGCCGGTCAAGCTTCAAGAGGACCTGGCTGCGTAATTGCGCCAGGAAGGACGATGACGCATTCACAATTTTTAGTTGCTGACAGTTTGACGGCGACGATCGACGAACTATGCCAGAAATTCGGTGTCTGGAGGACCGCAAGGGCTCTGCTGCTTGTCGTCTGGAGGCAGCGGCAAACGCGCATGCAGGTGTCCGAACTATCGAATCATCAGCTTCGTGACATTGGTCTGCCGGAGCGGGAGGACACTCCGAGCCAGTTCAATTCCCTGGCGCTACACCTGCGCCGCTTCGGTTAGGCCGAAAAGGATGGGCATGAGCGCTTCATCCCATTCCGCCGATCGATTCCGGCCCGGAAATAGCCTTGACCGACAACGTCCAGGGTATGAAACGCATGATCGGCGGCGCAGACCCGAATGGTTCTGTACGCCGCCGGTTACCATAAAAATGGCTTCACCGCCATCAGCGGGGGATGGCAATCGATGGTCTCCCCTGCTGTGGCGCGAACGATGACCGTTGACATATCGCTCTGTTCGATCGTGGACGGAGTGCAGGTCATCGCGCAGGAAGCAGCGACATTCGCCGCTTTGGCAGCCATCATCCTGGTCTATCTTCTGCTCGTTGCTTTATTCCGTCTTCGCCGGCCAAGCCGCACGCGGTTTAGCCAATTGCCATGCCTTCGGGTTACACGGTCAGGACCGCATATATGACGCCGCCGTTTTCACCGCGCGTGACCGAAACATCCGTGACCGGGTGCTTGACCTTGTCGATGATCGACTGCACATCCTCATTCGTTCGCCAGATCAACGGCCAATTCATGAAGGTTTCCATGTAGCCTTCGACGCCGATATCCTTTGCGAAATTCGCGAGAAGGAACTTGCCACCTGGCTTCAGCATCTGCAGGCAGCGCTCCGTCAGCCGAACGGCGACGCTTTCGGCAAGATAATCGTAAAGACCGGCTGCATAGATGAAATCGAACGTGCCAAGCTTCTGCGCGCGCCCGAGAATGGTGCGGACAGAGCCGTTGATCGCTTCGATGCAGCTGCCATGGAAGGCCGAACTCACGGTACCGACGCTGACGGGATCCTGATCGAGCGCGATCCAGCGCTTGAGCCTGCCGCTTTGCAGAGCCTGGGAGCGCTCCGCTTCACGAAGGTGGCCAGCCGCAATCGCCAGGATTTCGGCCTTGTCGTTCTTTTCGGCCACCGCATCGACATGCGCCGCCAGAAGATCACGCCTCTCCCGCACGGCAACGGCGGACGCGGCTTGCCGGGTAAAATCGTAAACTTCGGCGCCCAGCGCCGAGGCTTCCTTCACCTGTTCGGCGACGGCCGGATGTTCATAAATGAAGTCCAGCAGATAGGCATCGCCGCTATAGCCGCGCGGCTTTTCGAAGGACCATCGGGTCAGAGGGTCCTGAAGCAGGAAGGACGAAACTGGATGCGTCTGCGCAGTGGCGGTGAGATGCGTCCAGGTCCGGGGCGTCACCTTGTTCTTCAACGCCTGCAGGCGCTCCGTCAGGGCTTTCATGATGCCCTGAACCGGTGCACTGGCTTCAAATGCCTGCTGTGCCAAAGAGAGAATAAGGGCAAGTTCGGCCTCGCCCTCTTTAATTTGCTCGGTTGTAAGACTGTTACTCGATGATCTCGTATGTTTCGAGATGGATTGCGCGGTAACGAGGCTATAGCCATCAAGAGCAGTTTGAAATTGTTTCAATTTTAAACGAGTCCGTGAACACTCCGCAAACCATATCTCAGATAAAAAATGAGCGCTATGGTTTTGTTAATGTCACTGCGGCAACGCTGTCGTTATCAAACGGATCAAATTAGCCGCCTTGGTCAAGCGAGTGATTGGTTCAGTCGAGCGACGCAAAGGTAAAGCGGTGGACATGAAGTCTCGGCTAACTCGGGTGATGATGAGTATGCGTCGATTGTCGGGAGGAAGCGGTCTTGGCTGGAAAGAGGCTCGCTTGATGAGCAATCCTGCCGAGCTTCGTGCGCTCTACAAGGACTATGGCAACGAGGCGCGTCGTACCCTGGCACGCAGCGGCCTTTGGCTTGCGGTGCCGGTCTATATTCTTTTCCTGATCACCGACCTGATATTCACTCCCGATGTCTCCCATGTGACGATTCCGGCGCGTTTTTTCATCGGCGGCGTCTCGCTCCTTGTTCTGGAGATCCAGTTTGCGCGCCAGCGTCGCGCCGGAGAGCTTGAGACGACATGCGCGAGCGCCGTGGTCTTCGGGTATGTCGTGTGGCTCGTGCCGACGCTGCAGACTGCCAATGCCGAGGCTTTTTCCTATTACGCCGCCTTCGGCGCCATTTTCATGATGGGCGTCAATCTGTTCTTCAGCCTCGAATTTGCTCTCGCTCTTGCGTCATCGGGGATGATCTTCGCCATCTTTCTGCTATCGCTTGCCGAGTTCCATTACAGCCCGGCCTATTGCCTGGCCTTTACGACCTTTTATCTCTGTTGTTTCGTGTTCACCGCCTATGTGAACTGGAAATTGAACAAGGAGCGTTTCAACGTCTTTCTCAATGCCAGGGAAGCCGAACTGCAGCAGCGCCAGGCGGCGGAACGCGGCGAGGCGCTTCTGCGCCTGTCCATTACCGACTCCCTTACCGGAATGGAAAACCGCCGGGCGGCCGATATAAGGCTCAAGCAGTTCTGGGAGCGTTGGCGTGAGGATGGCGTGGCATTTGCGGTCCTGCTGGTCGACGTCGATTTCTTCAAAAAATACAATGACTATTATGGGCACCAGGAAGGCGACCATTGCCTCATCACGGTCGCCAATGCCTTGTCGGATATCGTGGCGCCTCTGGGTGCGACCGTCGGACGATACGGCGGCGAAGAGTTCATCGTCATCCTCGATCTTGAGCGCGGATCGGACGCACTGGCGTTGGCGGAAGCCATTTGCCAGGGGATCGAGGCGCTGGATATCGTTCATGCCCAGCGGCTCGACGGCTTCCAGCACGTCACCGTCAGCGTTGGGGCGACCGTCACGAGGGATGCAGCCGGCACCAAGCTGGAAAATGTCATCAATGAAGCCGACCGCGCCCTTTATTCCGCAAAGGCGAGCGGCCGCAACTGCGCCAGAATATTCGATCCGAACGAGCTTCCGGGTGGTGACGCCAGCGAGAACATCGCGGCGATACTGAAGATCGCCATCCAGCAGAACCTTGTCTCTCTGGTCTATCAGCCGATCCAATATCTCGAGACGGGGGAAATCGGCGCCTATGAGGCCCTGATGCGCCTGCAATTGCTCGATGGCTCGAGCTCTTCCCCCGCGATCTTCATTCCGATAGCGGAGCGAACGGGGGCCATCATCGAATTGGGCTACTGGGCGATCAGGAGGGCATGCTGCGAGCTGCTATCCCGCGACGTCGTCGAAACGGTCAGCGTCAACGTCTCCCCGATCCAATTGCGTGCGCCGGGCTTTGCGGCACAGGTGGCCGCCATCCTGGCCGAAACCGGCGTTTCCGGGCACAGGCTTGCGTTCGAGATCACCGAGGGCGTCGATATGGAAATACGCCCCGACGTGCTCGACAGCGTCCAGGACCTCAAGAGGCTCGGTATCAAATTCTGGCTGGACGATTTCGGCACGGGTTTTGCCGGTCTATCTTGGCTTCGCCTGATGGAATTCGAAACCGTGAAGATCGACAAATCGTTTCTTCACGACGCGACAAACAGCGACGGCGCCAAGATCCTTCTCGAAGATATCATCGGCCTGGTGCGCAATCGCGGGCATCGCATTCTTGTCGAAGGGGTCGAGAACGAAGAGCAGCTCGATCTCGTCAAATCCTTTGGCATCGATGCCGTTCAAGGGTACCATATCGGCAGGCCCGCACCGCCGCTCAAGCATCCGATCGTGGTCCGCCGTGCGGGACACCGACGCTGGCAGGCATCGGCCTGAGCGCCGGTGCTGGTCCTCAGCGTCACCGCAAAGGCAGCAGCGTCATGAGCGTCAACCTTTCCGAGATCTACCGAAATTATATCGCCTGTTTGAACCGGCAAGACTGGCCAAACCTTGGCAGGTTTGTCGATGAGGATGTTCACTACAACGGCGCCTATGTCGGATTATCCGGCTATCGCAACATGCTCGCGGGCGATTTCCTGGCAATCCCCGACCTCCGTTTCGACATTAGCCTGTTGATTTGCCAGCCGCCGCATGTCGCCAGCCGCCTGCAGTTCGATTGTACGCCAAAGGGGATGCTGTTCGGCATGCCGGTGAACGGCAGGAGGGTCCAATTTTCGGAGAACGTCTTCTACGAGTTTCGGGACGCTCGGATCCGCAGCGTCTGGTCGATCATCGACAAGGCTGCCATTGCGGCTCAGCTATAGATCTTGACGATCAGGTTCGGAAACGGCCGCCGATGGCAGAGCTACTTATGATCAAGGCGCAACGCTATGAAACCGGCGATGAAGGCGGCCAGGCCACTGACGGCAATAGGACCTAAATAGCTGCCGGTGTGATCGAAAATGACACCCGTGGCCGTTGGGCCAATCAAGGCCGCGATACCCACTGCCGTATAGAGATATCCGAGGACAGCGCCGATATGGCGCGTCCCAAACAGATCGGCGGCCACAGCCGGATAAAGCCCGACGCAGCCGCCATAGCTCATGCCGAAAGTCAACGCGAACAATGCCAGCTGGATCATGCCAGTTGCCGATGCCCACAGGGCGAACGAGGCTGCGACCGCGAATGTCAGCGATGCCAAGAGCCGGCGGCGGCCGAGGCGATCGCCGAGACCGGCCAGAAAAAAGCGCCCGATGACGTTACCCACGCCGATGAGGCTTACAAGAACCGTCCCATCTTGAAGCGAGAGGCCCATATCCAGGGTGGCTGCCACGATATGCACATAGGGAATGAAGGTGCAGAAGGACGACAGGATGAGCATGATATAGAAAAGGCGAAATCTGCTGTCGCGCCAGATGGCGAGAGCATTTGCATGGCTGTTCGCCTGAGGCGAGGTCGGATTGGTATTATCGCGCCTTTTGCGCATGACAATTGCAGCCGGCACGCCAAAACCCGCAAGCATGAATGCGAGGGCGACAAAGCATCCACGCCAACCGATGGACGGAAGTGCCTGGCCGACTGCGAAAGGCAGAACGAGGGTGCCGATGCCAATGCCCGCTGTCGCAATGCCCGAGGCCTGACTTCGTTTGCGGATGAACCAGGACTGCACAACCCCAAGGGCTGGAACGTAAGACAGGCCGATCCCAAACCCGATGCCAAAGCCATACCAGATATAAAGCGATAGGAGAGAGCCGGCACGAGTGGCGCCTATATAGCCAAGGATCATAGCGGCTAACCCCAGAAGAACCAGGCTGCGCGGCGACCATCTATCGGCAAGCGGTCCGGCAATCGCCCCCAGGGAGTAGAAAAGGAAAGCGGAAATGGAGAAGACGAAAGCGATCTCGCCGCGAGAGGCACTAAATTCTGCGGCAAGCCCAGGGAACGTGGCGGAAAAGGAATAGGCGGCTCCGAACGTCACGGCTGTCAGAGCATGGGTGGCGGCAACGACTTTCCACCCCTCCCGCATATCGGCTTCTTCATGGTTATGCGAAAGGGTCAGTTCGGACATCATCGAGCTCTGAAAAAGTCGCGCTGCCGGCCACTATGGCCTACGGCGTAGCGGCCGAACAATGAATAGTGCTGATGCCCTTTATTGATTCCCTTGATCTATCCCGGTTTCGAGGCCCGGCATCGCGAGACCGGGCTATTCGCGAACTATCTGCGAAGAAGCCAGGTCGGTTTCGATGAAAATGCATGATCTGTCGGCGGTCTGCAGGAGAGTGTCCGCGACGCCACCATAGGAAAGGCTGCCGCTTGCCCGCTTGCTCACGCCGAGCACGATCAGATTATATTTTCCGCTGCGGGCATGGCGCAGGATCGAAAGCTCAGGCGAAGGTCCCTGCTGAACCACTTTTTCGATTTTGACGCCGTAGTAGTCGGCAATCGCGCCGACCGTCTTCATAACCTCCCAATTATCGCTGCCGCGGTCGCTGATGCGCGGAATGGCTCTTGCCTGCCGTGGTTCGACGATCAGCAGCACGGCGCAATGAGCGTTTGCCGCCTTGGCAACGGCAAGTCCGAATTCCGCCGCCCTGACGGAGCGCTCCGTACCGCTGACGGGGAGCAGGATTCGCAGATCTTGGGGGCGCTCCGGTAACGCCCCGCGCGCAGTGACGATGGCGGAGGTTCCCTTGAAGGCCGAGGTCATGACCTGCAGGGTCTCACTGAAGCGGCCGTCCTCTCCCATCGAAGGCTCGATGCCGGTGAAGAGAAGGTCGTGGCCGCTGTCCGAGATGTCGCCGAGCATGGTTTCGAGCTCACCATCCTTTTCCCGAGCCGTGACGTGGATATCGCTTTCGGCGCCTATGTCCTTGTCAGGTGGCGCCGACGACAACAGATCGGTTGCGCATTGGCGCAGATCCTCGGCAATGGCTCGGGCTTGCGAGGGTGGTTCCGCGGCAGTTGCCATTTCCGGCTCCCTTTCGGCCTCCTTCGGTTCGCGCACGTCGAGAACGGTGACCGGCATCTTGCGCGTCACTGCGAAGAAGGCGGCAATCCAGATTGCAAGGCGGCTGCTTTGCGAGCCGTCGACGGTCAGCAGGATGCGTTCGAAATTCGCCAGGAAGCTTTCGCTTTCGAATTGCTCGCGCTCGAGCCGATCGCGCTCTTCGTCGCGCAGCGGCAGGCGTGCCAACGCCCAGCGCAGCGTCGGCGGCATCGCCATCGTCGTGATGACGGCCATGGCGACGATGACGGAAAAGAGCTTCTCGTCCAGAACGCCGACGGACAGGCCTATGGTCGCGACGATCACTTCCGTCGATCCCCTCGCATTCATGCCGCAGCCGAGAGCGAGGGCCTCCGATCCCGAATAGCCGCTGATCTTGGCGGCGGCAAAAGCCCCGCCGAACTTGCCGAGGCTGGCAATGACGACGACGGCCGCCGTCAGCAACAATATGGAGGGATCGGCGAGCATGGTGAGATCGGTCTGCAGGCCGGTCAGACCGAAGAAGACGGGCATGAACAGCGCCGTCGTCAGCGCACGAAGCTGCACGTCGATCTGACGGGTGAGGATCGGCGATTCACCGACGAGGATGCCCGCGACGAAGGCGCCGAGCACGGTATGGACGCCGATAAGATTGGTGATGATCGCCATCGTGCCCATGATCGCGACGATGGCGCTGAGCACCGGCAGGTCGCTGCGAAAATTGTCGTTGGTCCAGCGAATGATTTCGAAGACGATCCGCCTGCCAATGGTAAAGCTGACGGCCATGAAGGCCAGCGTGCCGATCGCGCTGGTTGCCAGAGTCGAAAGGTCGACCGTGCCCTTTTCGGCGAGGCCGAAGGTGATGGCGATGATCACCCAGCCGATCGTATCGTCGATAATGGCGGAGGCGACGATCAGCTGGCCGATGTTCCGGCGCATGAAATCCATCTCACGCACCACGGAAGCGACGATCTTCACCGAAGAGATGGAAAGCGCAGTACCGAGAAAGAGAGATGTGACGAGCCGCTTGCCGGGATCGGGAAGCAAGGCGTCTGGGATGAGCTCTCCCAGGACGAAACCTGCGGCAAAGGGAATAGCGATGCCGGTGAGCGAGACGCCCGCAGCAGATCTGCGCAGGCGCGTTGCCAGGCCGAGATCGGTTTCCATGCCAGCCAGCAGCAGAAGGAAGAGGATACCGAGCTGACCGATTGCATCGGTCATATTTTTCTGGCCTGGATCCGAGGGAAAGATGCTGGCCTGCACATGCGGAAGCACCAGGCCGAAAAGGGAGGGGCCGAGAATGATGCCGGCGATGATCTGGCCCATGATCGACGGCTGGCCGATGCGCACCATCCATTCGCCAAGCAACCTGCCCGATACGACAAGCAGGACGATCTGCGCCAGAAACAGCCCTTCGGAGGCATGGCTGGCCTTTTGCCCATCAGCCGCGAAGGCGATTTGCGCGATCGACAGCGATAGGATGAGGGCGATGGGAAGGGTAAGTGCGCTTGAAGGAAATACTTTCGAGGTTCTCTGGCGTGACGGCATGGATCGATCCCACTGAGCAGCAGGAAAACGCGCCAGAGCCTTTGCCGTTCCAGATGGCATCGGCAATTGCCGTCTTGATTTGTCCGGCATCGGGACGGCAAGCCGGTCCGCCGCCCTTGGAGCGGCGGACCAAAACTGATTGGAAAGTCAGACGCGTTCCAGCGCGATGGCAATGCCCTGCCCGACGCCGATGCACATGGTCGAGAGCGAATAGCGGCCGCCGGTTTCCTTCAGTTCCAGAGCTGCGGTGCCGGTGATGCGGGCGCCGGACATGCCAAGCGGATGGCCAAGCGCGATGGCGCCGCCGTTGCGGTTGACGCGCGCGTCGTCATCGGCGATGCCGAGTTCGCGCAGCACGGCAAGCCCCTGCGAAGCGAAGGCTTCGTTCAATTCGATGACGTCGAATTGTTCCTGGCGCATGCCGAGGCGCGTCATGAGCTTGCGTGAGGCGGGAACCGGGCCGATCCCCATGATGCGCGGGGGAACACCGGCGGCCGCGCCGCCGAGGATGCGGGCAATCGGCGTCAGGCCGTATTTCCTGGCAGCTGCCTCTGAAGCAATGATCAGCGCGGCAGCGCCATCATTGACGCCGGAAGCATTGCCGGCCGTCACCGTGCCGCCTTCCTTCTTGAAGGGCGTGCCAAGCTTGGCGAGTGCTTCCATCGTGGTGGCGCGCGGATGCTCGTCCTTGCCGACGACGACCTGATCGCCCTTGCGCTGCGGGATCGTCACCGAGGTGATCTCCCTGGCAAGCCGGCCGTTCTCCTGCGCTGCCGCAGCCTTTGCCTGCGAGCGAACGGCAAAGGCGTCCTGGTCTTCGCGGCTGACCCTATAGTCTTCGGCGACATTCTCGCCGGTTTCCGGCATGGAATCCACGCCATACTGCTTCTTCATGACAGGGTTGATGAAGCGCCAGCCGATGGTGGTGTCGTAGATCTCGGCATTGCGCGAAAAGGCGCTTTCGGCCTTGGGAATGACGAAGGGGGCGCGCGACATGCTTTCGACGCCGCCGGCGATCATGATGTCAGCCTCGCCGGCGCGGATGGCGCGGGCGGCAGTAATAACGGCATCCATGCCTGAACCGCAAAGGCGGTTGATCGTCGTGCCCGACACCGAAATTGGCAGGCCGGCCAGCAGGCCTGCCATGCGCGCGACGTTGCGATTGTCCTCGCCCGCCTGATTGGCGCAGCCATAGATCACATCGTCGACGGCTTCCCAGTCGACCAAGCCATTGCGCTCGATCAGCGCCTTCAGCGGCACGGCGCCGAGATCGTCGGCGCGGACGGAAGAAAGCGATCCGCCGAAGCGGCCGATCGGGGTGCGGATAAAGTCACAAATGAAGGCTTCGGTCATGGTCTTCTCCCTGCGGCGGCGCGCAAAAACGGGCAGCGGATTTGCGACAACGGCATACGAAATATTATAAGCTTAAAGCATTGCGCGCAAATCTGAAAGATAGCAACGCGCTTTAGAGCTTCGGCACGATGAGGTCGGCGACGGGGCGATCGGTATGAAGCGGCGCGCCGGTCATCGCCTGCAGTTCATCCATCGTCATTGCGGCGAGTTTTTCGCGCACGACGAAACCTTCCTTGGCAATGTCGATGACCGCATGGCTCGTATAGATGCGGGTGATGCAGCCGACGCCCGTCAGCGGGAACGTGCAGGCCTCCACCAGTTTCGGCTTGCCGTCCTTCGTCACATGTTCGGTGATGACGAAGACCTGCTTGGCGCCATGAACCAGATCCATGGCGCCGCCGACGGCAGGCACGCCTTTTGAGCCGACGCGCCAATTGGCGAGATCGCCGTTCTGCGCCACTTGATAGGCGCCAAGGATCGCGACATCCAGATGGCCGCCGCGCACCATGGCGAAGCTATCGGCGTGGTGGAAGAAGGAGGCACCCGGCTTCAGCGTGACGGCCTTCTTGCCGGCGTTGATCAGGTCCCAATCTTCCTCGCCTTCCGCCGGCGGCTCGCCGAAATTCAGTATGCCGTTTTCGGTGTGGAAGATCGCCTGACGGCCCGGAGGCTGGTAGCGGGCGACCATTTCCGGAAAGCCGATGCCGAGGTTCACATAGGCGCCGTCTTCGATATCCTGAGCCGCGCGCCAGGCGATCTGCGCGTTGGAGAGCTTGATGTCTTCGCGTGTGTCGATGGTCATACGTAAGCCACTCCGGCTCGAATGAGATTTTCTTCCTGCTGCGGATCGGCGACTTCAACGACGCCGTTGACGAAAATGCCGGGGGTAACGATGTGCTCGGGATCGAGCTCGCCGGCGGCAACGATTTTCGAGACCTGTGCGATCGTCTTGGCCGCGGCCATGCACATCAGCGGATTAAAATTGCGGCCGGCCTTGTTGTAGATGAGATTGCCCTGCACATCGCCGACATGGGCTTTGACAATGGCGAAATCGGCCTTGAGCCAGCGCTCCTGAACATAATGGCGGCCATCGAATTCGGCGATGACCTTGCCGTTGGCGAGTTCGGTGCCATAGGCGGTTGGGGTATAAAAGGCTGGAATGCCGGCGCCGCCGGCGCGGATGCGTTCGGCAAGCGTCCCCTGAGGCACTAGCTCCAGCTCGATTTCGCCCGCCAGATAGCGGTCCGTGAAGGCGCGCGGATCGGATGAACGCGGGAAGGAGCAGATCATCTTCCTGACCATGCCGGCATCGATCATTGCAGCGATGCCGATACGCCCGTTGCCGGCATTGTTGTTGATGACGGTCAGGTTCTTCGGGCCCTTGTCGATCAGCGCATGAATGAGTTCGATCGGCGCGCCGGAGCCGCCAAATCCGCCGATCATGACGGTCGCACCATCACCGATCTCGGAGACGGCAGCCGCCGTGCTCGCAATTGTCTTATCCATGCGCAAACTCCCACTTGCCAATGCGGGCGGACCAAGGCGCCCGTCCTCTTCCTTTCGAATAGATCAGCACGGGCTGGACGGCAATCATTTTGTGCGTTATTTGATATTTGTTCATATAACGCACAAAATGATGCCAAAATCGAGGATCTAAGATGCGCGAAACGGATTTCGTCAGTGGCTTTGCCAAGGGATTGAAAGTCATCGAAGCCTTCGGCGAGACGCGGCAGCGCCTGACGATCGCCGAAGCATCGAAGCTGACCAGCCTCAATCGCGCCACCGTGCGCCGTTCGCTGCTGACGCTCTCCGAACTTGGCTATGCTACTTATGACGGCAAATTCTTCACGCTGACGCCGAAGATCCTGAGGCTCGGCCACGCCTATCTGGCCGCAACGCCGCTGCCGACCATTATCCAGCCGCATCTCGATCAGCTTGCCGAGCGTGCCGGGCAGAATGCGTCAGCCTCGGTGCTCGACGGCACGGAGGTCGTCTATATCGCCCGCGCCTCGCAGCGCCGGGTGATGTCGATCAACCTGACGCCGGGCAGCCGGCTTCCGGCCTTCTGCGCCTCGATGGGCCGTGTGCTGCTTGCGGCCCTGCCGGAAAGCGAGGCGCGCTCCGTGCTTGGGCGAACTGATCTCAAGGCGAACACGCCGAATACCAAGACCGATCCGGAGGAGCTGATGGCGGAGTTTCGTCGCGTGAAGGCGCAGGGCTATGCCGTCATCGACCAGGAGCTGGAAATCGGCCTCTGCTCGATTGCCATGCCGGTCGAAAACGATCGCGGCCAGACCGTGGCGGCAATCAATATCGGCGCACCGGCTGCCTATGTCGCGGCTTCCGACATGGCGGAGCGCTTTCTGCCACTGCTGAAGGAAACGCAGAAGGCGCTGCGGCTGGTGCTGCCGTAACCATCACATTCCCAACCTCTCCCGCTCCTCGATGCGCCAGGCACGCGGCGTCTGGCCAGTCTGCTTCATGAAGAAGCGGGAGAAATAGGCGGGGTCGGCAAAGCCGAGGCGATAGCTGATTTCCTGCACCGTCGCGAAGGTGAAGACCAGTTCGCGCTTCGCTTCGTCCAGCAGCTTGCGCGTGATTAACTCGTGCGCACCATGCCCCGTCCGGCTGCGCACGATACGACTGAGATGGGCCGGTGAGATGCCGAGGCTCTCGGCATAGAAGGCGGCCGGCTTGTGCGAGCGGAAGTGGCGCTGGATCAGGCCCTGCAGCATCTCCATGCGGCGCTCGCTTTCGTCGCCCGGATTGGATTCATCATCGGCTTTCTGAGCGATGCGCGCCGTCAGCAGCAAGGCCGAGGTCAGATAGGCATCGAGCAGATCGTTGCGGCCGTTGCGGTGGCTCGCAAATTCTTCCCCCAACCGTCTCAGCGTCCTGGCGACGTGGGCTGCGTCTTCATCGCGGGTGTCAAGCAAGGTCAGATGCGGATCGGCAAGCCATGTGCCCAGCCGGCTGCGATCGCCCGGCGAAGCTTTGAGGTGCGAGATCAGCACCGTGATGACGAAGCCGTCTATATCTCGCGAAAAGCGGAAGCCGTGATTGAGGCGAGGCGGCACCGTGATGACGGCGGGCGGCGTTATGGCATGGGGAATTCCGTCAAAGATGGCATCACCGGATCCGGCATCTATGTACAAGATCTGGAAAAAGTTCTCATGCCGGTGCAGGCGGATTTCCCAGTGATGCAGGCTGCTGCGGGAGGGAATTGTCTCGCAATGCAGCCAGAAATCCGGCTTTCGGCCGGTATTTTCGCCATAGAGTTCATAGGTCGGCACGTTCTTCGTCATGGCATTCCTCCCTCGCCATGTTCGATTTGTGCAATTTCATGACCGAAATGTCCATTGCGGACTTGCCTCGCGCCGAAGAGACTTGAGGCAAGAAATACGCATGGGAGGAGACGATGCGCACTCAAGTCGCCATTATCGGTTCGGGGCCGTCCGGGCTGCTGCTCGGCCAGTTGCTGACGGAGGCCGGCATCGACAATGTCATTCTCGACCGGGTCGGCAAGGATTATATTCTCGGCCGAGTCCGCGCCGGCGTTCTTGAGGAAGGCACCGTCCGGTTGCTGGACGAGGCGAAGGCGAGCGCACGCCTGCATGCCGAGGGCTTGCCGCATGATGGCTTCTCGCTTGCCTTCGACGGTCGCGATCATCGTATCGACCTTCATGGTCTCACCGGCGGCAAACGGGTTGTCATCTACGGACAGACCGAGATGACCCGCGATCTGATGGCCCGCCGCGAGGAAAGCGGTGCTCCAATCATCTACAGCGCTGCCAATGTCCAGCCACACGACTTCGATGGCGATACGCCCTATCTGACTTTCGAAAAGGATGGCATTTCGCACCGTATCGATTGCGATTTCATTGCCGGCTGCGACGGCTTCCATGGTGTCAGCCGCAAATCGGTTCCGGAAAAGGCGATCCGCAGTTTCGAGAAAGTCTATCCCTTCGGCTGGCTCGGTGTGCTGGCGGAAGTGGCCCCCGTCAATCACGAGCTGATCTATGCCAATCATCCGCGCGGATTCGCACTATGCTCGATGCGGTCGATGACGCGCAGCCGCTATTACATTCAGTGTCCGCTCGACGAGAAGGTCGAGGACTGGAGCGACAATCGCTTCTGGGAGGAGCTGCGCCGTCGGCTGCCGGCCCACCATGCCGAGGCTCTGGTGACGGCGCCGTCCTTCGAGAAATCGATTGCGCCGCTGCGCTCCTTCGTGGCTGAACCGATGCGTTTCGGTCGCCTCTTCCTTGTCGGCGATGCCGCCCATATCGTGCCGCCGACCGGCGCCAAGGGGCTCAATCTGGCGGCGAGCGACGTGCATTACCTGTTTTCGGGTCTCTCCGAGCATTATCAGGACCGCTCGAATGCCGGACTGGAGGCCTATTCCGCCCGCGCGCTTGCACGGGTCTGGAAGGCGGTGCGCTTTTCCTGGTGGATGACGACGATGATGCATCGCTTTCCCGATACAAACGATTTCGACCAGAAGATCCAGGAAGCCGAGCTCGACTATCTCACCCATTCCCGTGCCGCTTCGACCGCGCTCGCCGAGAATTATGTCGGCCTGCCGTTTTAGGCGAGCATCAGAGCTTCTTGGCGACCTCGCTTGCTGCTTCCCGGATCGTCTGCATCAGGATCGACAAGGGAAGGGTGGGGATGGCGTCGGTGCGCATGGTCAAGCCCACCGGTCCCTTCGTCTCGGTGGTATCGATCGGCAGAAGTGCCAATAATCCGTCCTCGACATCGCCGGCAACGACGCCGGCTGAGATGATCCAGATAGCGTCGTTCGAGCGCACGAAAGCGCGGCCGAAGGAGTCGGACACGGTCTCGATCTGGTTGGGCAATCCGCCGGCGCCGTTGGCGATCAGGAAGCTCTCGACGAAGGGTCGGATGATCGAGCCGCGCGTCGGCAGCAGGACCGTATAGCGATTGAGATCCGAAAACAGCGACTGCCTGCCCGATAGGAGCGGATGGCCGGCCCTGACGGCGAAGACGACCTGTTCGGAGTAGAGGTGCTCGAAGGAAAAGCCGGTCATTTTGTCGGGGCTTGCCAATCGGCCGACGACGAGATCGAGATCGCCGACTCGCAACTGCTCAAGAAGGACCGCGTTTTCGCCTGTCACGATCTTGATGCGGCTCCAGGTCTCCTCCTTGAGGAACAGGTCCATTGCCCGCGGCATGATCCGCGTGGAAACTGTCGGCAGCGCGCCGACCCGGATCGGCGGCGCTTCGCCGGAGCGCTCCTGCGAGACGGAATCCAGCCCTTGTCGGAGTGCTGTCAACGCGGCACCGGCATGGCGGAGAAAGACTTCGCCATAGCGGGTGATGCGGATGCCGCGCCCGTCGCGCTCGAAGACGGCGACACCAAGCGCTTCTTCCAGCTCGCGGATGGTCTTCGTCACCGCCGGCTGGCTGATATTCAGCAGGCCAGCCGCCTTGATCACGCTTTTCTGGCGCGCAACCTCGACAAAGGTCTGCAGATGGCGGAATTTGATGCGTGCGTCGAGCATGCTCACTCATAACCCCGGAGTTATTGTAGAGCAAAGAAATATCATTTTACCTAACCAGATTATACATCCAATCTCGCGGTCGAGGAGATTTCCAGTGCAGTTTGCCCGCATCAACGACGTCACGATCCATTATCAGATCATTGGCGGCCCCGCCGACAAGCCGGTTCTTGTCTTTGCCAATTCGCTCGGCACCGATTTCCGGATCTGGCGGGATGTGATCGTGCGTCTGGCCGGCGATTTCGCCATCGTGCTTTACGACAAGCGCGGCCATGGTCTCTCGGATCTCGGTCAGATGCCCTATTCCATCGAGGATCACGCCACCGACCTTGCCGGCCTGCTCGATTTCCTCTCGGTCAAGAATGCCATTATCTGCGGCCTGTCGGTCGGCGGGCTGATCGCGCAGTCGCTCTATCAGCGGCGGCCGGATCTGGTGCGGGCGTTGATCCTCTGCGACACCGCGCACAAGATCGGCACGGCCGAGAGCTGGAATGCCCGCATCGCCAAGGTCGAGGCTGATGGTATCGAATCCATCGTCGATTCCATCATGGAGCGCTGGTTCACGCCCGCCTTCCGCCGGCCGGAAAACCTCGCCTATGCCGGCTATTGCAACATGCTGATCCGCCAGCCGGTTGCGGGCTACGCGGCTACCTGCGAGGCGCTTCGCGATGCCGATCTGACCGAGGCGGCCGCCAAGATCTCCGTGCCCACCATCTGCATCGTCGGTGATCAGGACGGTTCGACGCCGCCCGAGCTGGTGCTGTCGACGGCAAAGCTCATTCCGAATGCACGCTATGAAGTGATCAAGGACGCCGGCCACATCCCCTGCGTCGAACAACCCGAGGCGTTGACCGAAGTCATCCGTGCCTTCATCGACGTCGTCCTGCGTGGAGAACAAGCCTGATGAATGATCCCACCGCGCCGTCCGAGCGCTATCTGCAGGGCATGGCGACACGCCGCGCTGTGCTCGGCGATGGCCATGTCGATCGCGCCCAACAGGCTGTGACCGATTTCGACCAGCCTTTCCAGGAACTGATCACCGAGGCAGCCTGGGGGCATGTCTGGTCGCGCCCGACGCTCAGCCGGCGCGAGCGCTCCATCGTGACGATCGCGCTGCTGGCAGCCCTTGGTCAGGATGACGAGGTGGCCATGCATGTGCGCGCCACGCGCAACACCGGCGCGACGCGCGACGATATCTGCGAGGCTCTTCTGCATGTGGCGATCTATGCCGGTGTGCCGGCCGCAAACCACGCGATCAAGATCGCCAAGCAGGTTTTCGAACAGATGGACGCCGAACAGGCGGCATGAAGCGAGGCAGACATGTCCGATAGAAGCAACAGCAAGCCCGAAACGGGCGCCTTTTTCGCGAGAGACCGCGCCTGGCATCCGCCAGCCTTTGCGCCGGGATATAAGACGTCCGTGCTGCGCTCGCCGCAGCGCGCGCTGCTGTCGCTCGACGGCACCATCTCCGAAATTACCGGACCGGTCTTCGGCCATTCCATATTGAATGAGCTCGATAACGACCTGATCCATAATTTTGCCAAGCCGGGCGAGAGCGCTATCGGTGAGCGGATCATTGTTCATGGTCGCGTGCTCGATGAGCGCGGCCGGCCGGTGCCGGGCGTCCTGCTCGAATTCTGGCAGGCCAATGCCGGCGGCCGTTACCGCCACAAGAAGGAAACCTATCTCGCGGCCATCGATCCGAATTTCGGTGGCTGCGGCCGCGCCATCACCGATGATGAAGGACGCTATGCCTTCCGCACCATCCGCCCCGGCGCCTATCCCTGGCCGAACGGCGTCAATGACTGGCGTCCGGCCCATATCCACTTCTCCGTCTTCGGCCATGGCTTTGCGCAGCGGCTGATCACGCAGATGTATTTCGAGGGCGATCCGATGATCTGGAAATGTCCGATCGTCGGCACGATCCCCGACAAACAGGCGATCGAGCAGCTGATTGCGCCGCTCGACTGGGGCAACACGATCCCGATGGATGCCCGCGCCTATAAATTCGATATCGTGCTGCGCGGTCGCCGTTCGACCCTGTTCGAAAACCGGCTGGAGGGCAATTGATGATACAGGATCTCGGCTACCTCAAGGAAACGCCGTCGCAGACGGCAGGGCCTTACGTCCATATCGGCCTGACGCCGAATTACAGCGAGATTAGCGGCGTCTACGAAACCGATCTCGGCTCCGTCATGGTCAACGACAAGACGCTCGGCGAGCGTATCACCGTGACGGGCAGGGTTCTCGACGGCGCGGGAGCGCCGGTCAAGGATGCCGTCCTCGAGATCTGGCAGGCCGACAGCGCCGGGCTTTATAACAGCCCCTCGGAGTTGCGTGGCACGGCCGATCCGAACTTTACCGGCTGGGGGCGTTGTCCGACCAGCTCGACCGACGGCGTTTTCCGTTTCGAGACCATCAAGCCCGGCCGCGTTCCCTTCAAGGACGGCCGCAAGATGGCGCCGCACATCACCGTCTGGATCGTCGCCCGCGGCATCAACATCGGCCTGCACACGCGCATGTATTTTCCGGAGGAAGCTGCCGCCAACGCGGAAGATCCATTGCTTGCCCGCATCGAACACAAGGAGCGCTTGGCAACGCTGATCGCTCACAAGGAAGGTTCCGTCTACACCTTTGATGTCCATTTGCAGGGCGACAAGGAAACGGTTTTCCTCGATATATAGACCATGAGCGTTTCTCCCTTCGACCATCCATTCCTGTCTGGCCTTCTCGGGGACGAGGAGATTGCGGCCTATTTCTCGGCCAAATCAGATATTCGCGCCATGCTCTCTTTCGAAGCGGCGCTTGCCGAGGTCGAGGCGCGGCATGGGTTGATCCCGCAGGAGATGGCTGCGCATGTCGCTAAGGTCTGCGCGGATTTCGAACCCGATCTACAAAGGCTGAAGACGGCAACGGCATCGGATGGCGTCGTCGTGCCGGATCTTGTTCGGCAGCTGCGCAAGGCGGTCGGAGAGGATGCCGGCAAACATGTCCATTTCGGTGCCACCAGCCAGGATGTCATCGACACCAGCCTGATGCTGCGGCTGAAGGCGGCGGTTTTCATCCTAAGCAACCGTCTCTTTGCCGTATCCTCCGCGCTCGCCAAACTGGATGAGCGCTTTGGATCGAACAGGCTCATGGGGCACACCCGGATGCAGGCTGCGATCGCGATCACCGTGTCCGATCGGCTGCGGGCATGGCGCCATCCGCTCGATCAGTATCGCGACCGGCTGACGCAGGAGACTTTTCCGCTGCAATTCGGCGGGGCCGCCGGTACGTTGGAAAAATTCGGGCCGAATGCGGCGGAAGTCAGGAGTTCGCTGGCACAAGCGCTCGGCCTCACGGACGAGCCGCAATGGCAGAGCCAGAGGGGGCGCATTGCCGAACTGGCGGGGCTATTCTCCATGATATCAGGCAGCCTCGGCAAGATCGGCCAGGACGTAGCACTTCTGGCACAGGCGGGCGACGAGATCGAGCTTGCCGGCGGCGGCGGTTCCTCGGCCATGCCGCACAAGCAAAACCCGGTCGCTGCCGAAACGCTGGTCACGCTTGCCCGTTTCAATTCCGTCCAGCTTTCGGGCATTCATCAATCACTCGTGCACGAGCAGGAGCGCTCTGGCGCCGCCTGGACATTGGAATGGCTGCTATTGCCGCCTATGGTGGTGGCAACGGCAGCTTCGTTGCGCCACGCGTTGCAACTGGTCGGTTCGATCAAGCGCTTGGGAACGACAGCCGAGTAGGATATTCGTCGCCATTCATAACTGAATTGGTATGGAAGCAAGGTTTTATTTCATTTTACATCACCATTTCCCATGAGAAATTGGTGATGATCAGAATTTGAATGATCAAGGGCAGCTCAAAAAGACGGCTGCCGGGAGGAGAGAAAATGAAACGGTTTGTCTTGGCCGCCATTGCGGCCGTTGCTCTTGGCGGTGCTGCCTATGCCGATACCATCAAGGTTGGTGTCATCGGTCCGTTTTCCGGCCCGTTCGCGCTGCAGGGCAAGAATTTCAAGGCCGGCATCGACGCCTATATGGCCGTCAACGGCAAGAAGGTCGGCAATGATGAGGTGGAGGTGATCTACCGCGATTTGCCCGCGGCCGATCCCGCCCAATCGAAGTCGCTCGCCCAGGAGCTCGTCGTCAAGGAGAAGGTCCAGTATCTCGCCGGCTTCTACTTTACCCCGGATGCGATGGCCGTGACGCCGATCCTCAAGCAGGCCAATGTGCCGATGGTGATCTTCAATGCGGCGACCTCGGCCATCGTCACCAAGAGCCCGCTCGTCGTGCGCACATCCTTCACCACCTGGCAGACCTCGACGCCGATCGCCAAGGTTGCCTATGATGCCGGCGTGAAGAAGGTCATCTCCGTCGTCAGCGATTATGGTCCGGGCGTCGATGCCGAAAACGCCTTCAAGGCTGGCTTCAAAAAGCAGGGCGGCGAAGTGGTGCAGGCGATCCGCATGCCGCTTTCGACCAACGACTTCAGCCCGATCATGCAGCGCATCAAGGATTCCGGCGCGCAAGGGGTTTTCGCGTTCCTGCCCTCCGGTCCTACGACGCTCGGTTTCGTCAAGGCCTATAACGAGAATGGCCTGAAGTCTGCCGGCATCAAGCTCTTTGCGCCGGGCGACCTGACGCAGGAATCCGATTTGCCGGCGCTTGGCGATGCCGCGCTCGGCATGCAGACGACCTTCCACTATGCGATTTCGCATGACTCGCCCGAAAACAAAGCCTTCGTCGCCGCTGCCGACAAGGCGATCGGCAATCCGGCCGAGCTGACCTTCCCCGCCGTGGGCGCCTTCGATGGCATGCATGTCATCTACAAGATGATCGAGGCGACCGGCGGCAAGCAGGATGCGCAGAAGGCCGTCGATGCCGTGAAAGGCCTGTCCTGGGTCAGCCCGCGCGGCCCCGTCACCATCGATCCGGAAAGCCGGCATATCACGCAGAACATCTATCTGCGAGAAGTCGCCAAGGGCGATGACGGCAAATACTACAACAAGGAAATCCAGACCTTCGAGAAGCAGGGCGATCCCGGCCTTGCCGCCGCGAAGTAAGCGCTCCAGTACCTGATCCCCTGATCGGAAGATTCTGTTCAGGGGATGACGGCGGTCGCGCAACAACAAACCGGACCAGCGATATCAATGCAAACCGTGCTCAGCATAGCAGTCGATGCCCTCGCTTACGGCATGGTGCTGTTCGTCATCTCCATCGGCCTTTCCGTCACCATGGGGCTGATGCGCGTCGTCAATCTTGCCCACGGCGCCTTTGCCATGATCGGCGGCTACATCGCTTCCTACGCGGCGCGCGATCTGGGGCTTGGCTACGGTGCGGCCGTATTGCTGGCTGTGGTGGGCACGGTCATCATCTCCATCCCGATCGAACGGCTGCTTTATCGGCGCATTTATGGTGCGCCTGAGTTGACGCAAGTTCTGATGACGATCGGCATCACCTTCTGCATCATCGGCATTGCCAATTACGTCTTCGGCCCCACTCTAAAGACCATCCCCTTGCCGGGCAGCCTGCAGGGCTCCGTCGATCTCGGCTTCCGCACCATCGGCACCCATCGTATCTTCGCGATCGTCTGCGGCCTCATCGTCGCCCTGGCCTTGTGGTATACGATCGAGAAAACCTCCTTCGGCGTGAAGCTGCGCGCTTCCGTCGATAATGCCGCGATGGCGGCCGCTCTCGGCGTCAGGACGGAAATCGTCTATGCAGTCAGCTTCGCGATTGCCGTCGGGCTTGCCGCTTTCGGCGGCGTGGTCGGTGCCGAACTCCTGCCGGTCGAGCCCTATTATGCTCTGCGCTACATGGTGACCTTCTTGGTTGTCGTCTCCGTCGGCGGAGCCGGCTCGATTTCCGGCGCGCTGCTTGCATGCCTCATCCTTGGCTGCATCGATACAACAGGCCGTTACCTCATGCCGGAATATGGGGAATTCTTCTTCTATCTGGCCGTCATTGCCATCGTCTGCGTCTTCCCGCGCGGCTTTGCCGGGAGAATGAAGTAACATGGCTTTGACCCTTGAAAGAGAGGCGGCGCCGACCGTGACCAGACATCGCACATTTGGGCAGGATTTGATCGCGATTGCGGTCATCGTCGTCACAGCCGCTGCCGGCTACCTGCTGTTTCCGGATAATCTCGCCCTCCTGACGCGGCTGATCGCGATCGCGCTTCTCGTCCTCTCGCTCGATCTCGTCACCGGCTATTGCGGCGTGGCGACGCTCGGCCACGCAGCACTGTTCGGTGCGGGAGCTTATGCAGCGGGCATTGCATCGGCCCATTACGGCATCAACGATCCCTTGCTGATGACGCTTGCCGGAATCGCCGGCGGCGCGGTTGCCGGGTTGATCTGCTCCATCGTCATTTTGAGAGCTAATGGCCTGCCGCAACTCGTACTGTCGATCGCGCTGGTCTATCTCTTCCACGAATTCGCCAACAAGGCATCGGGCTGGACGGGCGGCAGCGACGGATTGTCGGGCATTTCAGCAGATCCGCTGTTCGGTGTTTTCGAATTCGATCTTTACGGGCATACGGCCTACTTCTATGGCGTTGCGCTGCTGCTGATCGTGCTCGTGCTTTTGCGCTTTCTCGTGCGTTCGCCCTTCGGCATGCTCTGCCGCGGTATCCGCCAGGATCCTTTACGCATCCGCGCCATGGGGGCATCGCCAAAAGTGGCGCTGATCAAGATGTATATGATTTCCGGTGCCGTTGCCGGCATTGGCGGCGCACTGAATGCGATCTCGACGCAGGTCGTCGGCCTTGACAGTCTGTCTTTCACGCAATCGGCCGAGGCGCTGGTCATGCTCGTGCTCGGCGGTACCGGTTCGCTGTTCGGTGCGCTCGTCGGCACGCTGATCTTCATGCTGTTCGAGGATTACGTCTCCGCCGCCAATCCATTCCACTGGCTGACGATCGTCGGCGCACTGCTGATCCTCGTCGTTCTTTTCGCGCCGAAGGGCATCTATGGCACCGCCGCCGCTTATGTGGCTCGCCGCAGGGAGGCGCAGGCATGAGCGCTATTTTCGAAGTCAGCAATCTCAAGAAGGCGTTCGGCGGGCTGACGGTGACCAACAATGTCAGCCTATCCATGGCGCCGGGAGATCGCGTCGCCTTGATCGGGCCGAATGGCGCCGGCAAGACCAGCTTCGTCAATCTCGTCACGGGTAATCTGCAGGCGGATTCCGGTGAGGTGCGCATCGCCGGCCAGAACGTCAATAAGATCGAGGCCATCGGCCGGGTGAGGCGCGGGCTGGTGCGTTCGTTCCAGGTGACCAGGCTGTTTCAGGATATGACGCCGGCCGAGCATGTCGGCATGGCGGTGCTGCAGCGGACAGGGCGCTCCGGTCGCATGTTCGGTAATTTCCTTTCCATGCGCGATGTCATGGCCGAGACGGAGGAGTTACTCGGCACGCTCGGGCTTGTGGCACTCGCGCATCGCAAGGTCAGCGAGATTGCCTACGGCCAGCAGCGGCTTCTGGAAATTGCCGTCGCCATGGCCCTGAAGCCGAAGGTGCTGCTGCTGGATGAGCCTGCCGCCGGCGTGCCGCAGAGCGATACCGGCCGCATCGAGCAGGCGCTGGCCGATCTGCCCGCCGATCTCGCCGTGCTGATGATCGAGCATGACATGGACCTCGTCTTCCGCTTCGCCAAGCGCGTCGTGGTGCTCGCGGCCGGCACGATCATATTTGACGGATCGCCGAAAGACGTGACGCAGGATGCGCGGGTGCGCGAAGCCTATCTTGGGAGCTATGCCAATGCCGGCCACGCCGCTTGAAGTCGAAAACCTGTCGGCCGGCTATGGTCCGACACGGGTGCTGGAAGGTGTTTCCTTTTCCGTGCCGGCCGGCGGCCGGCTTGCCGTGCTCGGCCGCAACGGCATGGGCAAGAGCACGCTGCTGGCGACCCTTGCCGGCCAGACCCGGCGTTATGACGGCCGCATCCGGCTGGGCTCGGCCGATATTGCCGGGCTGCCAAGTGCCAGACGCGCCCATCAGGGCCTCGGCTATGTGCCGCAGACGCGTGACGTCTTTCCGACGCTGACGGTGGAGGAAAATCTCTCCGTTGGGCTGAAGGGACGGCCGAAGAGCGCCTTGCAGGAAGCCTATGACATGTTTCCGCGCCTGCAGGAGCGTCGCAGGAATTTAGGCGGCCAGCTTTCGGGCGGTGAGCAGCAGATGCTGTCGACGGCCCGCAGCATCCTCGGCCGCCCCTCCGTCCTGCTTCTCGATGAGCCGCTGGAGGGGCTGGCGCCCGTCATCTGCGAGGAGTTGATGGCGGCCTTCGCCAAGCTCGCCAAGTCGGGCGACATGACGATCCTGCTGGTGGAGCAGCGCATCCAGAGCGCACTGGATTTTGCCAGCGATGTTATCATTCTGGAGCGTGGCCGACTTGCCTGGAAGGGGACGCCCGAGGGGCTGGCTGCGGATCATGGCGCAGTCGAGCGTCTGCTCGGCGTCGGTGGATTGCATTAGCGCATCCACTTCCGACTGTGCTCCAATGGAGCGCGGCCTTATAATGAAACGCCATGCTCCCACCAGCCGCCTGCCGTTGCGGCGGCTGTTCCGTTTGTCGTAGACAGTCCGCCTGCTTTTTTTCAGGAGGTGCAAGATGGACCGATTTACCGGTGGCTGCCTGTGTGGCAAGGTACGGATCGTTGCGTCGGGGCGACCCTATCGGGTCGGCATTTGTCATTGTCTCGACTGCCGCAAGCATCACGGCGCGCTTTTCCATGCCTCCGCGATTTTTCCCGAGGATGCGGTCAAGATCGAAGGCGAAACACGCGACTACGCCGGCCGCTTTTTCTGCCCTCACTGCGGCTCGTCTGTTTTCTCGCGAAGCGCGGACGAAATCGAAGTGAACCTCGGGTCTCTCGATGCTTCCGATCAGTTGAAGCCGACCTACGAACTCTGGACCGTTCGCCGCGAATCCTGGCTGCCGCCGTTTCCGCTCGCGAGGCGATATGATCACGATCGCGAGGCAACGAGCCGCTTCGAGGATTAGGTCGGGCTCGCCGCAAGCGTTATGATGACAAAAATTGTCAGGGCGATGACTATCGATTCGTGTTGACGACAAAACGTTGACGATTTATCGATATATTATCATCGTTATTGGCATCGTTCTGCTGGAGGCGGGTTTGTCGGAGAATATTTCGGGTCGTTGGGATTTCTGGATCGATCGCGGCGGTACCTTTACCGACGTGGTCGGGCGCGATCCGTCCGGTGCTCTCCACGCCCGCAAGATCCTCTCGGAAAATCCCGAGGCTTATCGTGATGCCGCCGTTCATGGCATTCGTCTCCATCTCGGTCTTGGCAAGGGCGAGCCGGTTCCCGAAGGTGCGATCGGTGAGGTCCGCATGGGCACGACGGTCGCCACCAATGCGCTGCTGGAGCGCAAGGGCGAACGCCTTGCGTTGGTGACGACGAAGGGATTTCGCGACGCGCTGCGCATCGGCTATCAGGAGCGCAAGAAGATCTTCGCGACCGAGATCGTCAAGCCGGAAGCGCTTTACGAAGATGTCGTCGAGATCGAGGAGCGGGTGCTTGCCGATGGCACTGTCGAACTGGCCCTGGACGAAAAGGCGACTGAGGCGGCGCTGCGCGACCTTCTTGCCAAGGGTTATCGCTCCGTCGCCATCGTCTTCATGCATGCCTATAAATTCCCGGCGCATGAGGCTGCGGTCGCGAGGATCGCAAGGTCGATCGGCTTCGAGCAGGTCTCCGTCAGCCACGAAGTCTCGCCGCTGGTCAAGCTCGTCGGCCGCGGCGATACGGCTGTTATCGACGCCTATCTCTCGCCGGTGCTCGGCCGCTATATCCGCCAGGTCTGCGATGAGCTCGATGTCGAGCGCACCGGCGCACGCGTCATGTTCATGATGTCGTCGGGCGGATTGACGGCCGCCGATATGTTCCAGGGCAAGGACGCGATCCTCTCGGGTCCGGCTGGCGGTGTGGTCGGCCTTGCGAAGACAGGTGAGCAGGCGGGTTTTGCCAATGTCATCGGCTTCGACATGGGCGGCACCTCGACGGATGTTGCGCATTTCGATGGCGAATATGAGCGTGCCTTTGAAACGGAAGTGGCCGGTGTCCGCGTCCGCGCGCCGATGATGCTGATCCACACCGTCGCTGCCGGCGGTGGCTCGATCCTGCATTTCGATGGTGATCGCTTCCGTGTCGGCCCGGATTCGGCCGGTGCCTTTCCAGGTCCGGCCTGCTATCGCAATGGCGGCCCGCTGGCCGTCACCGACGCCAACGTCATGGCCGGCAAGCTGCTGCCGGAATTCTTCCCGTCCATCTTCGGACCCAGCCAGGATCAGCCGCTCGATGTCGAGACGGTGCGGACCAAGTTCGCATCTCTTGCAGCCGAAATCGGCGATGGGCGAAGCCCGGAAGACGTTGCCGACGGCTTTATCCGCATCGCGGTTGCCAATATGGTCGAGGCGATCAAGAAAATCTCGGTGCAGCGCGGCTATGACGTCACGCGCTATGCGCTCAACTGCTTCGGCGGTGCCGGTGGCCAGCATGCCTGTCTGGTGGCCGATGCGCTGGGGATGAAGAGCATCCTTCTGCATCCGATGTCCGGCCTTCTCTCCGCCTATGGCATGGGCCTTGCCGATATCCGCGCAACGCGCCAGAAGGCACTCGGCGTTTCCCTCGATGATGCCGCACCTGCCGCCATCGCAGCGCTTGGCAGCGAACTGCGCGGCGAATGCGTGCCCGAATTGGAAGCCCAAGGTGTCGCAACGGCCGAGATCAAGACGATCCGGCGCGCCCATATCCGCTATGCCGGCACCGATACCCTGCTGGCGGTCGAGACGACCTTTCCGGAAATCGACACTTCCGCGCGGCTGCGCAGCCAATTCGAGGCGCTGCACAAGCGCCGCTTCGGCTTCGTTGCCGAAGACAAGCCTCTGGTCGTGGAGGCCGTCGAGATCGAAACGATCGGCGGCGCTGCTGCCGATATCACAGTCGAGCTGGAGACGAGAGCCGAAGGTGAAGCCGAGGCTGTGAGGCGCACCTCCTTCTACTCCAACGGAGCAAGTCACGATGCGGCCGTCGTCCTGCGTCAGGCGATCAAGCCCGGCCAGACCGTGACCGGTCCGGCCATCATCATCGAGCCGAACCAGACGATCGTCATCGAGGACGGCTGGCAGGCGCAGCTGACCACGAGGGATCATATCGTCCTCACGCGCATCAAGGCGCTGCCCGAGCGCAATGCCATCGGCACCAAGGCCGATCCCGTCATGCTGGAGATATTCAACAATCTCTTCATGTCGATCGCCGAGCAGATGGGCATGACGCTGCAGAACACGGCCTATTCGGTCAACATCAAGGAACGGTTGGATTTCTCCTGCGCCGTCTTCGATGCGGAAGGCAATCTGGTCGCCAATGCGCCGCATATGCCGGTTCATCTGGGCTCGATGGATGCGTCGGTCGCAACCGCGATCCGCGAAAACGCCGTCATCCATCCGGGCGACGTCTTCCTCATCAATGCGCCCTATAATGGCGGCACGCATCTGCCTGACCTCACGGTCTGTACGCCGGTCTTTGATGATGCCGGTCAGAAGATCCGCTTCTGGGTCGCCAGCCGCGGCCATCATGCCGATATCGGCGGCATTTCGCCGGGATCGATGTCGCCACTTGCCACCCATATCGAGGAAGAGGGCGTCTATATCGACAATTTCAAGCTGCTCGATCGCGGCCGCTTCTGTGAAGCGGAGCTTACCAAGCTTTTGACGGGCGCCCGCTATCCCGTGCGCACGCTGGCGCAGAACATCAACGATCTCAAGGCCCAGGTCGCCGCCAATGAAAAGGGCGTCGCCGAGCTGAAGAAGATGATCGCGCTCTTCGGTGAAGACGTAGTGGATGCCTATATGGGCCACGTTCAGGACAATGCGGCGGAAAGCGTGCGCCGTGTTCTCGATCGTCTGTCGGATGGCGAATTCACTTACGAGATGGATCAGGGCTGCAAGATCGTCGTCAAGATCTCGATCGACAAGGACAAGCGCGAGGCGACGGTCGATTTCACCGGCACGTCGGCGCAGCGCCCGGACAATTTCAACGCGCCGCAGCCGGTCACCCGTGCCGCCGTGCTCTATGTCTTCCGTGTCCTCGTCGAAGCCGATATTCCGATGAATGCCGGCTGCCTCCGGCCGATCCGCATCATCATTCCCGAAGGCACGATGCTGACGCCGAAATATCCAGCTGCCGTTGTTGCCGGCAATGTCGAGGTCAGCCAGGCCGTGACCAACTGCCTGTTCGGCGCGGTCGAGGCGCTTGCCGCAGCCCAAGGCACGATGAACAATCTGACCTTCGGCAACGACGCCTATCAATATTATGAGACGATCTGCTCCGGAGCGCCGGCAGGACCTGGCTTCAATGGCGCCGATGCGGTGCACACGCATATGACCAACTCGCGCCTGACGGATCCCGAAATCCTCGAGACGCGGTTCCCGGTCGTGCTGGAGAATTTCCACATTCGTCCGAATTCGGGCGGGCGCGGCAAGTGGAACTCCGGCAACGGCACGCAGCGCACCATCCGCACGCGTGAAAAGCTGGAATTCGCCATCCTGTCGGGCCACAGGCGCGTGGCACCCTTTGGCATCAAGGGCGGCGAAGCCGGACAGACTGGCCGCAATTATGTCCGTCGCAACGACGGCAAGATCGAGGAACTGATCGGCTCGGCCCATACCGTCCTCGAAGCTGGCGAAGCCTTTACGGTCGTCACTCCCACCGGCGGCGGTTACGGAAAGCGGGATGAATAGCAATATGATGCCGTGTCGAGCGGCAACCGACCGCTCGGCTCGTCGAATCTGCGGGGCCTTGATCCGGTTCGAAGGAGTTTTCAGGTGACGTCCGAGGAAAAGAGTAAGCGACGCGAATTGATAGTCTCGTCGGCCCATCTGGCCGGCGGCAGCTCGCCGGCCTTATCGGAGCTGGAATACGGGTCGATCCTCTTTTCCCATGCCTTCAATCGATGGCTGGTGCGCTGCATGGCGGCGGCCGGCGTGCCCGGCCTTTCGCCGGTCGAGATCCTGATCATTCATTCCGTGCGGCATCGCGACCGGCCGAAAACGCTCGCCGATCTCTGTCTCGTCCTCGATATCGAGGACACGCATGTCGCCAATTACGCCATCAAGAAACTGGAGGCGGCAGGCCTCGTCAAAAGCGGCAAGGCCGGCAAGGAAAAGACGATCCGCGTCACCGACAAGGGCCTGGACGCATTGCAGCGCTATACGGAAATTCGCGAGCGCCTGCTGGTGGAGGCGACCAAGGTCTCCGGCCTGTCGCAGGATGGCCTGTCCGACATTGCTTCGCATCTCAGGGCATTGTCCGGCTATTACGAACAGGCCGCACGGTCGGCAGCGACCCTGTAAGCAGCGAGGAAAGCAGGCGACCGCCGCAATTCTTGGTCGCTTTAAGGCCTCTTTCCGTCAAGATCACGATCTCGTGCCGACCCCGAACCGGAGCGTCAACCCCGGCCCCTTATCTATTCTGTTGCGCCATACCTATATTAGGTCTGTGCGATCCGTTGGCGGATGTTCGTCCAACGATCGGTATCGATCGAACGATATGAGATCCAGTTTTTACCACCGCACGACTTTTGGAAATTGCTGGCTTCGCACGATAGCAAAAGTGTGCTTTTTTTGACCGAAAGGGGAATGGTGTAAAAACTTCCATGAACAACGATAGTTTTGAGCTGAAATTTTGGGGCGTGCGGGGAAGCATCCCTGTATCGGGACCGGAATTTGAGCGGTACGGCGGCAATACGTCGTGCATTGAGTTACGGCATGACGGCAGGCATATCTTATTCGACGCCGGGACGGGGTTGCGCGAAGC
Organism: Martinezella tropici; assembly: GCF_003287875.1. Taxonomy (GTDB): domain Bacteria; phylum Pseudomonadota; class Alphaproteobacteria; order Rhizobiales; family Rhizobiaceae; genus Rhizobium; species Rhizobium tropici_C. The sequence goes on along the minus strand of NZ_QMKK01000035.1, from coordinate 234,440 downwards.
GGCGGCGTATCTGGCCAAGGAAGGGGTTCGCGACATCGATCTCTTCTTCACCCATTCTCACTATGACCACATTATCGGCCTGCCCTTCTTCAATGCCATCTATGATCCGAGGGTCAGCGTCGATCTCTGGTCCGGCCATCTTGCCGGCAAGACGACGACCCGGCAGCTGATCGGCCAGTTCATGCGGCCGCCATGGTTCCCCGTCGAACCCGATATCTGTCGCGCCGAGATGAGTTTTCGTGATTTCGCCGCTGGTGATACGCTGAAGCCGCATCCCGGCATCGTGATGCACACCGCCAGGCTGAACCATCCGGGCGGCTGCATCGGCTATCGCATCGAATGGTCGGGCCGGGTCATCGCCTTGGTCTACGATACCGAGCATACAGCCGGCAAGCTCGATGAAGCCGCGCTGGCCCTGATGGCCGATGCCGATATCGTGATATATGACGCGACCTATCTCGAAGCCGAGATGCCCAAATATCTGGGCTTCGGCCATTCCACCTGGCAAGAGGGCATCAAGCTCGCCAAGAAGGCCGGCGCCAAGCGGCTGGCCCTGTTTCACCATGCTCCCGGCCGCACCGACCGCGAGCTGGACGACATGCAACGCGATGCGCAGCAGAGCTTCCCCGGCGCATTCGTCGCCTTTGACGGGCAGTCGCTGCAGCTCTGAAGCCTGCCGCGGCAGCGGAGCATGCTGGAATTGCGCTAAAGCGTGTCGCGATCTTTCAGATTCGCTTCTCGCGCTTTAGGTGTTTGGTTTTGCGCATGTCATCGTCGCAAAACCGCTGCACACTTTCGCGCGGGCATGCTTTAGTTGATGAAATTGCCGACCGGCCGCCATTCGATGGCGGCATGGCCGGCCGTTTCCGCAAACAACGCCTCAACGAAATCCCAGGCAAGATCGTCGTGGACGAGATGGTGGGTCATCACGCCGATCGGTTCGTCATTGCCGTCGAAGCGGTTCTGAAGCTCCTCCACCAGGCGTCCGATCATGTCAGCATGCGGCAGTCCTCCGCGCACGCCGTGCCATCGCATGATGTCGATATGCGTGTTGACCAGGCCGATGGGTGCCTGCTTGGCCAGCCCGAAAACCGAGACGGCACGGTAGCCGAACGGTTCGAGATGCGGGAGCAGTCCATCGTCGATCCGGTTCCATGGCGGCACCAGCAAAGGGCAAAACTGCGTGGGATAAAGGGCTTGCAGCTTGTCGAAGCCGCGATGAAGCTCATCGAGCACGATAGCCTTAGGCCGGTGCAGGCCGAGCTCCTGCTTCTTGGTGTCATCAGGAGCATAGTTCCGATGTGTCCAGCCATGCACCGTCGCCGTGATGCGGCTTTCGGCCGCCAGCCGTTCGGCCAGAGCTTCGCCTGTCGGCGCCGGAATGATCGCGAGTGCCATCGGCACGTCGAACCGATTGGAAAGCGATAGAAGCCGGTCGAGGGCAGGGGTCGGCTCGATGGCGTCGTCGTCGCGGAACCATAGCTTCGCCTTTCGCCTGGCCGCGCCCCAGCGCCGCAACTCCTCGCGCAAGGGCTGCCACTCGGCTCTATCGTTCATAATGGCTATCTCCCAGATAGTTTCGAAGGATGGTTTCGAGCCGTTTCGATGCGGCGCTCAAGGAACGCTCCTGATGGACGAAGCCGTAGGCGGCGTCCGCCATGGCCCGTCGCTGCTGCTGATCGCCGAGGAGCTGCGAAATTGCATCGGCATAGGCCTTCAGATCGCCCTCCGGCGTCAGCAATCCGGTTTTTCCCGCCATCACCACCTCCGGCACGCCAGCCGTCGCCTGCGCGATCACCGGAAGGCCGGCCGCCTGTGCCTCAAGATAGGCAAGGCCATAAGCCTCATTGCAACCAGGCCAGACATAAAGACCGGAGCTCGCAAGCTCCTCTGCGATCTCCGTCGTGGAGCGTTCTCCGCGCCACTCTATCCGTCTCTCGTCGAAAGTCGAAAACAGTGATCTCACCTCGGTCCGCATCGGCCCATCGCCGATGACCGTCAGGATCCAGTCCTGATCGCGGATGAGATCGAGCGCTTTGGCCAGTATGGTGTAGCTGTCGAACTTGTCGCCCTTGCGCAGCATCGCCACGGTGATCAGCCGTCGCGGATCGGAGGACGAGCCCGCGAAGGGGGCGGCATCGATGAAGGGCAGGAAACGCTCGTAGCGGCCCTCCGGAATCGCATCCTCAAGGCCGAGCCGGTCCCTTTCGGTAAAGCACAGATTGACGGCGGCAAGCCTTACTGCATCGGCAATGAGGCGCTGGTTTTCAACCCAGCCGTTTTCGTCATGGCGGCGGGAATAGGATGCCTCCGCCGTGACATAGGGAATGCCGAGCCCTCTCGCGATCGGTGGGCCGATAAGATCGGGGGTCTTGTAATAGGGATGGTAAGTGAACCACAGGTCGGGCGGCGTCTCATCCTGCCAGCGCTCGAGCAGGCGATCCACTTCGCCTTCCGCCTGCCGTGCGATTTCCACGCGTGGACCGGCCTCCGGCGTCGGCGTGAAGCTTCGCAATTCGGAAGCGACGTCGACCCGATGCCCTGCCATTTCCAGCGCCGCGATGATCTGGCGAGCCATCAGCCGATCGCCGGAAGGGACCGGGTGGCCGGGAGATTTCAAGGGGGCGTAAAAGGCGATCTTCATGCTGCCGGCACGTGGTTGACGATTAAGTGATGGTATGAGCCTGAATCGTGAGAAAGTTGCCCGAATTCCGACCGGTTGCGTGACAATAAGATCCCTGCTTCAAAAAGCCGCATCCTCGACAGTATGCGGGGTTGCGGCTACTGCATAATTCCTTAAATCGGAATCGATTTGAGGATAAAATTATGCAGCAGATTAAAAGTGCTACGGCGATCTTTGCGCGTCATATATGACGCGCGGTACCGTAGATGAATAGGCGATAGCCGTTTTCCCACCTGTTGTGAACGGGCAATATACATTGGGTTTGATGACCATCGAGGCAAGAAAGCCAATCATGTCCGACCGCCTCGTGCGAAAGCTGCGCCTTGGCTCCGGTTTGATCGTATTCGCCTTCGTGATCATGCATCTGGCCAATCATGCCCTCGGGCTGATTTCGCTCGGCGTGGCCGAACATGCGCAACATTGGTTCATGTTGGTTTGGCGCAATCCGGTTGGAACCGTGCTTCTTTATGGCGCCCTGATCGTCCACATTCTGCTCGTGCTTAAGATGCTTTACAGGCGCCGCACGCTTGTCATGCCTGCCGGCGAGGCCTTCCAGATCGTTACGGGCCTGCTGGTGCCGGTGCTTCTGATCGATCACATCGTCGGCACTCGCATCGTGCATGAGGTTTATGGCTATCACGACACCTACAGCGCGATCGTGCGCACCCTCTGGATAACATCGCCGGTCAACGGCGTGCGTCAGTCGCTCGTGCTTCTGATCGTCTGGCTTCATGGCTGCATCGGCGTTCATTTCTGGCTGCGCTATCGTGCCTGGTACATGGCAATCGCGCCCGTCATGCTGTCGCTTGCCATCGTTCTGCCGATTCTCGCCTTGCTTGGCTTTGCCGCAATGGGCAAGACGGTGGCACATGAGGTCGCTCAGGAGCACGAGCGCGGCTATCCCGGCGGCTACTATAGCGACATGCGAAGCTATGGCGAGACGGGGTCGGTGCCGGGCAGTCAGATGGTCGAAATTCTATGGCCCTACCGCGCCGGGTTCTATGGGGCATTCAGCCTGTCGATCGTCGCTCTCTTCGGTTTCCGCGCGCATCGCAGACTGCGTGAGCGGCAATATCAGATCGCCATCCGCTATGCGGGCGGGGAGGTCGTGCATGCGCCACGCGGCTTCAGCGTACTCGAGGCAAGCCGCCTTGGCGGCATACCGCATTATTCGGTTTGCGGCGGCAAGGGCCAGTGCTCCACGTGCCGTGTCCAGATCATTGAGGGGCAGGAAAACCTGCCGCCGCCGGAGCCGCTGGAGCAGAAGACGTTGAACCGGATCGGCGCTACGCCGGATGTCAGGCTTGCCTGCCAGCTGCGCCCGACCGGCAATGTCAGCGTCCTCCCGCTCCTGACGCCGATGGCCGAGGCGACGATCCCGGTTTATAGCCAGACCGCCAGCCCAGGCCGCGAGCGCGAGATCGTCGTCTTCTTCTGCGATCTGCGCCATTTCACCGCGCTGACGGAATCGCGGCTTCCCTTCGACATCGTCTTCCTGCTCAACCGCTATTTCGCCATCGTCGGCCGCATCATCGAGGAGAATGGCGGCCGTATGGACAAGTTCATCGGCGATGGCGCGATGGCGCTCTTCGGCCTGCGTACCACGCCGAAGGAGGCAAACCGGCAGGCCTTGAAGGCCGCGGCCGCGATCATACGGGAGATCGACAAGCTCAGCGCGGAACTGGCCGACGAACTGGCCGCTCCGCTTGAAATCGCCATCGGCCTTCACAGCGGCTCGGCCGTGGTCGGCTCGATGGGATATGGCAGCGTCAAGAACGTGACGGCGATCGGCGACACGGTCAATGTCGCCAGCCGCCTGGAAAGCGCCGCCAAGGAATTCAACAGCGCGCTCGTCTTTTCCGAGCCGGTGGCCCGGCTCTCGGAGGTCGATATGGAGGGCATCGAAAGCCGCGAGATTGCCGTGCGCGGTCGCGGCGAGCCTTTGCGGGTCTATATCGTTTCGAAGGAAACGAGCGGCCGCTTTGCCTGATGTGCCGACAGGGCACCGGCGGCGTATCAGCCGATCTTCTCCGTTTGCAACGCAACGGCCCTGGTGTAGGGATGCTCGCCATGTTCGACCGCAAGCTGCTTACAAGAAAATACTGGCGCCGCGCCCTTCGCAGGAAGCGGGATGCGATCGCCACTCGCCTGTTCGACACGCGCCTGGGTCGGGACATTCTCGTCAGCGCGCTCGGTCCGCGCGTCAAGACGATGACGGTGGACTGCGGCGACCATGTCCTGAGCTTCTCACCGGCCGATTACATCGGCCGTAAGGTGTTTCGCAAAGGGCATTTCCAGCGCGATCATGTCGCCCGGCTGCTGAGCGTGCTGCGCGAGCGCGGTCTGCTACGCAAAGGCTCTGTTCTTCTGGAGCTCGGCGGCAATATCGGTACGCAAACCTGCTATTTTGCCCTCAGTGGCGCCTATGACCGCATTGTCAGCGTCGAGCCGGATCCGCGCAATTTCCGGCTGCTGGCGATCAACGTCGCCGATAACGGCCTGCAGGAGATGGTAACGGCGGTCAATTGCGCCGCCGGCGATCGCGGGGGGCAGCTCGATTTCTATCTCAATCACAAGAATCACGGCAAAAGCAGCGCGTTGCGCCAAAGCGCAACCGACGAGAAAATCTCGGTTCCCGTCCTGCCCGTTGGCGATATTCTGCAGCAGGCCGGCATCGATCCCGCCGATATCGGCCTGATCTGGATGGATATCGAAGGCTATGAGCCCGTTGCTTGCCGGTCGATGCAGGCACTGATGGCACGCAAGGTGCCGCTCTACATGGAATTTACCCCCGCCTTCTACGGCAAGGATCAGGCCAAGGCTTTCATTGCCGATCTCGCCAGGCACTACGGCGAATGCCTTGCATTTTTCGAAGACGGCGAGCAGACGATGAAAGTCGTCGAACTGCCCAGCGAAGGCGAGCAGTTCGATGTGCTGTTTCTACGCTGAAATTAGCGACGCCGATAGATGAAATAGCGCCCTTGCTTGACGGCAGCGGGCAGGGGAAGCGCCTGAAGATCCGGATGATCGAGGGGAAGGCCGCTGACGGCAATCCCGCCTGAAACGAGCACGCCGGCCATGATCCCGGGCAACCAGGTCAGCGTCACCGCATCCTTGTCCTCGTAGCCGGTGCCGATATCGGCATGGGCAAGCGAGGCCTTCGCGCCGACGAAGCCCCTGGCCGTGTCCTTGATTTCACCGAGGATGAGATTGTCGGCCGACGGCATGGACGGGCCGTAGGCATTGGCCGCCCGATCGAATGCGATGATGCGGCGATCGGGGAAAAGTTCGCGCAGATGGTCGAAGGTGCGGCCATTGCCGAGCCCCAGTTCCAGCACGGGTCCGTCAAGCGTTCTGACCTCCTCGGCAACGGCGTTGAGGATGTCGCGCTGCGCACTCAGGCGGCGAATGAAACTATCCAGGCGGCTCATCGTATTTCAAATATCCTTGGCGTCTTGTGCCTCTCTCCCGACCGGAGTAGCACGGCCCGCATCGCGGCGTCGACCGCCCGCTGGTTTTTCGGCGCTTTTGCTGTAGGGATAGATCGTCGCGGTGCTCACTGAAGGGGGAAATATCATGGTCGAACCACCGAAAGATGATTTCTTCCATAAACTCACGGGCTTCACCCGTTTCGAGGGCGTGACCGACAGCGCCAATTATCAGCCGCTGCCGGACGACTGGTTGATTGCGATCGCCGATATCGTCAGCTCGACGAAGGCAATCGCCGCCGGCCACTACAAATCAGTCAACATGGCGGGCGCCAGCGTGATTTCCGCCGTGCTCAACGCGTTGGAGAGAGGTGATTATCCCTTTGCCTTCGGCGGGGACGGCGCTTTGGTGGCGATCCCTCCGTCGGGAGAGGAGCGGGTACGCCGTGCGCTGGCGGCCGTCCGGGCCTGGGTGATGGAGGAATTGCAGCTCGACCTGCGCACGGCCCTGGTGCCGATGACGGTGATCCGCGGCGAGGGCCTGGACGTGCGGGTCGCCCGCTTCAGCCCGAGCAACCACGTTTCCTATGCCATGTTTTCCGGCGGCGGGACGAGCTGGGCGGAACGGCAGATGAAGGCAGGACGATTCATCGTCGAGGCGCCGCCGACAAAGGTAGAGCCGGATCTGACCGGCCTTTCCTGTCGTTGGAACCCGATCAAGGCACATAACGGCGAGATTGTCTCCATCATCGCCATTCCGGGCGATGCCGGCAACGACGCTAGGTTTCAACGGCTGGTCGCCGATATCATTGCCATCTCCGCCGAGCAGAACCGCGACGGTCATCCGGTGCCGGTCGAAGGCCCGACGCCGGCATTGAGCTTCGACGGCGCGGATATCGAAGCGCGCGCCGTGGCCGCTCCCACCGATCGCTGGTGGCGAAAGCTGGCCATCGATGCGCAGATCGTCCTCGTCTGGATTCTCGACAGGTTCGGCATCAGGGCCGCGACCTTCGATGCCAAGATCTATCGGCGGGACCTTGCAGCAAATTCCGATTTTCGCAAATTCGACGATGGACTGAAAATGACGATCGACGTCGATGCTGCGCATCTCAAGCGCATCGAGGCGCGTCTGCAGCAGGCGGAGGCCGCAGGTGTCTGCCGCTTTGGACTGCACCGGCAGGACAGCGCCCTGATGACATGCTTCGTGCCGACACCGCTTATGCGAGACCATATGCATTTCATCGACGGTGCGAGCGGCGGATATGCAATGGCGGCAATGGCCTTGCGGGAAAAGAGGCCGCCGGCGCTTGCCGCGGGCGAGTGATTTTCACGCGATGGAGCGGTGACGCGACTGGCAGCCTCGGGCCGCGGTCGCGATTTTATCGATCCGCTTCGTTTTTGCCATTGTTTCAGCGTCATATGCGCCTTATCTCAAAGAGAACAAAACGAGAGTCGCCGGTTGCGGCGATCGTCTTTTGCTGCATTTCATATGCGGGGGTGCGGGAGAAATGCAGCCGGATTTCTGGCGTCGACATGACCTGACGAAGGAAAGCATCGACGCTGTCGCATGGTGATTTTGTCCGACCTCAAGCCGATAGGCAGGGGGTTGCGGAGACGGCGGCATTCCATGGCCGGGACGAAACATCAGGCATTGCAATATGGACCGCGGGGATAATGACTATTCATTCGAGTGTTTCCGATATTCTTCTCGATAAAGTAGCGGAATGGCTGACGCAGGCGGCGCTGACCGGCGAAAACCTGGAGACCATCGTGCGGGGCTTCTGCGAGCGCATGGCGGCGACGGGGATGCCGCTCGTTCGCGTGCATCTGACCTTTTCTATGCTGCATCCGCTTTATGATGCTCTCGGATTTACCTGGCGGCGGGCGGGCGGCCTGACGATCGAAGGCTATCGCCATGTTAACGATCGGCCGGAACGCTTCATGCAGAGCCCCTATTACTATCTTCTCTCCAATAATCTCCTGCATTTGCGTCGTCGGATCGATGTGGATGGAGCCGTGGAGTTTCCGATTTTCGAGGACCTGCGCAAGGAGAAGGTGACCGACTATATGGCCTTCGTGCAGACCTTTGGAGCGGGTTCTGTCCAGGGCATGATGGGTTCCTGGTCAACCGACAGCATCGGCGGCTTCAGCGAGGAGATGATCGGAGCGCTGATGCGCATGCAGAACCATCTCGCCATGGCGGCCAAGATGGCGGTTCTAGGTAAGCTCGCCAACAACATGTTGACCACTTATCTCGGCGGCGACGCCGGCAAGCGCGTGCTGAACGGGCAGATCCGCCGCGGCGACGGCGAGACGATCCGCGCGGCGCTGGTCATGGGTGATATGCGGCAATCCACCGTCTATGCCGAAAAGGAAGGGCGGCAGGCCTATATCGATACGCTGAACGAGTTCTTCGACGCGATCGCGGCCCCCTTCAACCGCAATGGGGGCGAAATCATGAGCTTTCTCGGCGATGGATTCCTGGCGGTCTATCCCTGCGGCCGCCACAAGGATCCGTCCAAGGTGGCTTGCGAAGCGGCGCTATCGGCCGTTTTCGAGGCGCAGCGCCGCGTTGCTGCCCTCAACAAGGATCGCCAGGCGCGCAATTTGAGCGAGGTGCGTTACGGAATAGGCCTGCACGTCGGCAACGTCATGTTCGGCAATGTCGGATTGAAGGATCGGTTGACGTTCTCGGCCTTCGGCGCCGCCGTCAACGAGGTGGAGCGGCTGCAGTCCCTGACCAAGAAATATGGAACGGAGGTTGTCGCGAGCCAGGCCTTTTCCGGCTACACCGACTGCGAGTGGGGAACACTCGGGGAAGAAAAGCTGCGCGGCGTGCGCCAGCGCTTTACAGTGGTCTCTCCGATGGCAGCCTCCATTGCCAATGGTACGGTGGAGGTTTTCCACGACGCGGCGGCGGACGGGCTCTCCGAAGCCGAGCAGGTTATCCTCCTGCACAGGGATGCCAAGAAGTTCGAAGGCCGTGTTCAAGTCGAAAACCTGACCCAGTGACCTCTGCCGCAGCCTGGTTCAGCATAGGCCGATATATCACTGGAAAGACGACAGATTTTTTACAGTCTTTGCACCGCCTTGACCAGCTAGACACCCGTTATGCCCTACGTTAGTGTGCCGCCTAAGGCCACAAAGGTCATGTGAGCGGGAAGTAATATGTATGGCGTCAGGGACTGATCTACTGCGTATTGAGAACCTCGACGTCTCGTTTTCCCTTTACGGGGACAATCTGCGTGTCGTCAAAAACGCCGGTTTGAGGGTGCTTCCCGGCAAGGTCACGGCCCTTGTCGGCGAGTCCGGTTCCGGCAAATCCATTATCAGCCAGTCGATCATGGGCATCCTGCCGACGCCGGCAACCGCGACGGGGCGGATCCTTTTTACCGACCCACTCGACGGCGAGACCACCGATCTTCTCCAACTGCCGCGTGATGGCGCCGCTATGCGCAGGCTGCGTGGCGCGCGCATGGCCAAGATTTTCCAGGAGCCGATGACGTCGCTGTCGCCGTTGCATACGGTGGGCAACCAGATCAGCGAAGTGCTCCGTATTCACAGCCCCGACACCAGCAGGGCGGAGCAGCGCGAGAAGACTGAGGAAATGCTGAGCCTCGTCGGCTTTCAGGATCCCCAACATACTTTCGACATGTATCCTTTCCAGCTCTCCGGCGGCATGCGCCAGCGTGCGATGATCGCCATGGCGCTGATCTGCAATCCGGCGCTGCTGATTGCCGATGAACCGACCACCGCGCTTGACGTCACCATCCAGGCGCAAATTCTCGGTCTGCTGCGCAACCTCCAGCAAACCTTCAACATGGCGATGCTCCTGATCACCCATGATCTCGGTGTCGTGGCGAATATGGCCGACGAGGTCGTCGTTATCTATCACGGCGAAATCATGGAGGCCGGGCCGGTCGAAACGATCTTCCGCCAGCCGCAGCATCGCTATTTGAAGGCCCTGATGTCGGCGGTGCCGCATTTCGACATGAAGCCGGGCGAACGGCTGAAGTCCCTTCGGGATGTCCCCGTCAATCTCGGCACCTTTTCCGGCAAGAAGAAGCTGATCGGCAACGGCGCGCCCGCCACCGGCACGGCACCCGATGTCCTGCTCAGCGTAAGCAACCTGACCAAGACCTATACATCGAAGGCCGGCGGCCTGTTCGGCAGGCGGGACGGCACGAAGTTCCGTGCCGTCGATAATGTCAGCTTCGATATCCGCCGCGGCGAATGTCTCGGCTTGGTCGGCGAAAGCGGCTGCGGCAAGACGACAGTGAGCAAGATCCTCATGCGCGGCATCACGGCCGACAGCGGTTCCGTCAGCTTCGACGACGGCAGCGGCAAGATCGACGTGCTGTCCGTCAAGGGCGACGAGTTGATGGATCTGCGCACGAAGATACAGATGGTCTTCCAGGATCCGGTTTCGTCGCTTTCTCCGCGCATGACGATCCGCAATATTCTGAGCGAGCCCCTGGAAATCCATGGGCATGGCGATAGTGCCGAACGCAAGGAGAAGGTCGAGGCGCTGATGCAGGCGATCGGCCTCGACAAGCATTTTCTCAGCCGTTACCCGCACAGCTTTTCCGGCGGCCAGCGCCAGCGCATCGGCATTGCGCGCGCCCTGGCACTTGGGCCGAAGCTTCTCATCCTGGATGAGCCGGTCTCGGCACTCGATGTGTCCGTTCAGGCGCAAATCCTGAACCTCCTCAAGGACTTGCAAAAGGAACTCGGCCTGACCTACCTGTTCATCTCGCACAATCTCGCCGTGGTCGATTACATGGCGGACAGGATCGCCGTCATGGCGCGGGGGCGCATCGTCGAAATCGCGCCGCGCGAAATCATCCTTCGCGATCCCGTTCATCCCTATACGCGCTCGTTGCTTGCCGCCGTCCCGTTCCCCGATCTCGACCGGCCTCTGGATTTCTCCGCTCTGAACAGCGAGGGACCGGCCGCCAAACAGAAATGGGGGCCGCAATTCTCGGAAAGCGCGGACGGAGACCTTGCCTATGCTGATCTGGGCGGCGGCCATTTCGTTCGCGCCCGCCGGGGCGTCGAAGCCCAGGAGCTGCGCAAATGGTAACGCGGCGAAGCTTTCTCGGCCTGCTGGCTTCCACCATATTGCCGCCGCCTCTTGCTGCGGCGGAGGTCGACAACGAGCCGGACTATCTCGCCGATTGGCTGCGAGCCGGCCAGATGCCGCATCTTGCGAAGCGGCTGCCGAAATTTCCGCGCGTCGTCAATGTCGCCGCCATGGGGCGCACGCCCGGCCGCTACGGTGGCTCCGTCCGTACGATCATCGGCAGCCAGAACGATATCCGTCTCATGACGATCTACGGCTATGCGCGCCTCGTGGGTTACGATCGCACGCTGACGCTTCAGCCGGATATTCTGGAATCCTTTTCCGCCGTCAACGACACGGTCTTCACCTTCAAGCTGCGTGAAGGGCATAGATGGTCCGATGGGCATCCGTTCACCGCCAACGACTTCCGTTACTGGTGGGAGGATGTCATTCTCAACAAGGAGTTGACACCCGGCGGTGGCGCGCTCGAATTGCGCCCGCACGGAAGCCTGCCGAATTTCGAGATGCTCGACGAGCTCACGGTGCGCTACACCTGGGATGATCCCAATCCGAATTTCCTGCCGATCCTTGCCGCTCCGCAGCCGCTCGTCATTGCCGGGCCGGCCCACTATCTCAAGCAGTTCCACAAGAAATACCAGGACAAGATTCGTCTTTCATCGCTGATGCAGGAAAACAGAGCGAAGAAATGGCAGGATCTGCATATCAAGATGGGCCGCTCGTACCGCCCGGAAAACCCCAATCTGCCGGTGCTCGACCCGTGGAAGAATACGACGGCGCCGCCGGCGGAGCAGTTCGTGTTCGAGCGCAACCCCTATTTCCATCGCGTCGACGAGAACGGCCGGCAACTGCCCTATATCGATCGCATGATCCTGGACATCAGTTCGTCGTCGATCATTCCGGCCAAGACCGGGGCAGGAGAAAGCGATCTTCAGGCAACCGGCATAGACTTCAACGACTATACTTTCCTGAAAGAGGCCGAGAAGCGCAATCCGAGCAAGATTAAGGTCGATCTTTGGAAGGCAGCGCGTGGATCGCGTGTCGCCCTGTACCCCAATCTCAACAGCGCCGACGCCGTCTGGCGCGACCTCTTGCGCGATGTTCGGGTCCGCAGAGCGCTGTCGCTTGCGATCGATCGTCACGAGATCAACATGGCGGTCTTCTACGGTCTCGGAACAGCGAGCGCCAACACTGTGTTGCCTGACAGCCCGCTTTTCAAACCCGAATATGCCTCTGCCTGGATCGCGCATGATCCGGATCAGGCCAATGCTCTTCTGGACGCCGCCGGCCTTGACAAGCGGGATGAAGACGGGGTCCGCTTGCTGCCGGACGGCCGGCGAATGGAAATCACCGTTGAGACACCGGGCGAAAGCACGCTTGACACGGACGTGTTGGAATTGGTTACCGATCATTGGCGCAAGGTCGGCATTGCACTTTTCACCCGCGTATCGCAACGCGATATTTTCCGCAGCCGCGCCATGGGCGGCCGCATTCTGATGTCGCTGTGGTACGGCCTCGACAATGGGGTGGCGACGGCCGACATGAATCCGGGCGAATTGGCACCGACGACCAATGACCAGATGCAGTGGCCGCTTTGGGGCATGTACTATCTATCGCGCCAGACACAAGGCGTGGCGCCGGACGTGCCGGAGGCAACCGAGCTGATCAAGCTGCTGGGCGAATGGGAAGAGGCTGCCTCCTCCTTCGAGCGGGCCGAGGTCTGGCACAAGATGCTGAAGATCTATACGGACCAGGTTTTCTCCATCGGTCTGGTCAACGGCACTTTCCAGCCGATCGTGCATTCGGCGCGCATGCAGAATGTGCCGGAAAAGGCGCTCTACGGCTTCGATCCGACCTGTCTGCTCGGCGTCTACATGCCGGATACCTTCTGGATGAAGGAGGATCGTCCGAATGCTTAGATATATTCTCTGGCGCGTTGCGGTGATGCTTCCGACCCTGATCGTCATCTCGATGCTGGTCTTTACGATCATCCAGCTGCCGCCCGGCGACTTCTTCGATAGCCAGATCGCGGAATTGCGCGCCCAGGGTGATACCGCGAATCTTCAGGATATGGAGAATCTTCGCCACGAATATGGGCTCGACAAGCCCTTGCCGCTTCAATATCTGCACTGGGCCGGAGGTATGCTGCATGGCGATTTCGGCTATTCCTTCGAGTATCAGCTGCCGGTTTCGGAAGTGGTCGGCGATCGGCTCTGGCTGACCATCCTCGTGTCGATGACGACGATCCTTCTGACCTGGTTGATCGCCTTCCCGATCGGTATTTATTCCGCCACCCATCAATACAGCTGGGGCGACTACGGGCTGACCTTCCTCGGGCTGCTCGGTATCGCCATTCCGAACTTCATGCTGGCGCTGATCCTGATGTATTTCGCCAATGTCTGGTTCGGCGTATCGATCGGCCATTTGATGGATCAAAAATATCTCTCGCAGCCGATGAGCTGGGAAAAAGCGCGCTCGATCCTGTCGCACCTGTGGATTCCGGTCATCATCGTCGGCACGGCCGGAACGGCGGGCATGATCCGCCGCCTACGCGCCAATCTGCTCGACGAGATGCAGAAGCAATATGTCGTCACAGCGCGCGCCAAGGGGCTGCATCCGTTGAGGGTGCTGGTGAAATATCCATTGCGCATGGCGTTGAATTTCTTCGTCGCCGATATCGGGTCGATCCTGCCGGCGATCATTTCCGGTGCCGAGATCACCGCCATCGTGCTGTCTCTGGAGACGACCGGCCCGATGCTGATCCGGGCCTTGCAGAGCCAGGACATGTATCTCGCCGGCTCTTTCCTGATGTTCCTGGCCTTTCTCAACGTCATCGGCGTGCTGATCTCGGATATCGCCCTTGGCTTTCTCGATCCCCGCATCCGCTTGCAAGGCAGGAGCACAAAGTGAGCGTATCCCTGCCAAAGCCCGGTGCTCCTCTAGAGCACTATGTCTCGAACGCGAATTTCGATCCAGATCAGTTCGAAGCCACGTCCGCAGGCCAGCAACGCTATTACATGGCGTCGCAAAAGAAGCTGATGTGGTGGAAATTCAAGCGCCACAAGCTTGCGCTTGCATCCGGCATCTTCCTTCTGCTGGCCTATGGCATGATCGTGATTGCGGAATTCCTGGCGCCCTACGGGCTGCACACCCGCAATGTCGACTATATCCATTCGCCGCCGCAGATGATCCACCTGTTCGACAAGGGCAATTTCGTCGGGCCGTTCGTCTATGGCCGCAAGATGACGCTCGATATCGACTCGCTGCGCCGGATCTACACGGATAACCCCTCCGATGTGCAGCCGATCCGTTTCCTTTGTCGCGGGGACGCCTATCGCTTCTGGGGGCTGGTGGACTCGAACCTTCATCTGGTTTGCCCGGCCGTCGGCGGCCAGATGTATCTGCTCGGCACCGACAGGCTGGGACGTGACGTGCTGTCGCGCATCATCTATGGCGCGCGCATATCCCTGACGATCGGGTTGATCGGCATTTCAATCAGTTTTCTGCTCGGCATCGTCATCGGCGGGCTTGCCGGCTATCATGGCGGCCTTTTCGATCTTCTCGTGCAGCGCGTGATCGAGGTGCTGCAGTCGCTGCCGAGCCTGCCCTTGTGGATGGCGCTTGCGGCGATCATGCCGGTAAGCTGGAGCCCGATCATCGTCTACTTCGGCATCACCATCATCCTCGGCATCCTGGATTGGACAGGCCTTGCGCGCGCCGTACGCTCCAAGCTTTTATCCTTGCGCGAGGAGGACTACGTGCTTGCCGCGCAACTGATGGGAGCAAGCACGCCCCGCATCATCGGCCGTCACCTTGTCCCCGGCTTCATGTCGCACCTGATCGCTACCGCAACAATTTCGGTGCCGAGCATGATTCTCGGCGAAACTGCCCTAAGTTTCCTTGGATTGGGCCTTCGTCCGCCGATCACGAGTTGGGGCATCCTGTTGACCGAGGCCAAGAACGTCAGCGTGATCGCCTTCTATCCATGGCTTCTTTTTCCGATGATCCCGGTGATATTGGTTATTCTGGCGTTCAACTTTTTAGGAGACGGGTTGCGTGATGCCGCCGATCCCTACAAATAGCAGGGTGAATGGCGAAGACAGGATTGCAATTCGACGAGCGGTCGCGGATGTCGTTTGCCGACAAACCGCGTTATGACTTTTACCCCCAGAGGTTTTGCCAATGAAGCGGCGCTTAGAAGATGCTCGAATCCTCATGTACAGCCACGACACGTTCGGTCTCGGTCACCTGCGGCGATGCCGGACGATCGCGCATGCACTCGTGGAGGATTATCGCGGGCTGAACGTGCTGATTATCTCTGGCGCGACGATTGCCGGGGCATTCGATTATCGGTCCCGTGTGGATTTCGTCAAAGTGCCGAGCGTGATCAAGCTGCGTGACGGCGAATACACGTCTATGGCGAGCCATGTCGCGTTGCAGGAAACGCTGAAGATGCGGCAGTCGATCATCCGTCATACGGCGGAAACCTTTCAGCCGGATGTTTTCATCGTCGACAAGGAGCCGTTGGGCCTCAAGGGCGAGGTCGAGGAGACCCTGACCTATCTCAAGGCGCGTGGTACGACGCTTGTTCTCGGCATGCGCGATGTCATGGACGCACCGCACCTGTTGGAGGCGGAGTGGAAGAAAAACAACGTGCTGCAGAAGATCGATCAGTTCTACGACAGCGTCTGGGTCTACGGGCCGCCGGATTTCCATGATCCCCTTATCGGGCTCGATGTGCCAGCGGGCGTGCGGCGGAAGATGGAGTTCGTCGGCTTTCTGCAGCGTAGCGTTTCCACTCTGGGCACGAAATCCGAACATGTGCCCGACGAGGACTATATCCTGGTGACGACTGGCGGCGGCGGCGATGGTGCCGATCTCGTCAGCGATGTGGTTGCCGCGTTCGAACAGGACAGCTCCCTCACGCAGAAGACGCTGATCGTCCTCGGCCCCTATATGCCCGCCAAGGAGCGCGGCCAGCTCCTGGAGCGCGCCAGCAAGATCGATTGTCTGCAGGTGATCGAGTTCGACAACAAAATGGAAGAGCTGATTGCCGGCGCCAAGGCCGTTGTCGCCATGGGCGGTTACAACACCTATTGCGAGATCCTCTCCTTCGATAAGCCGGCGCTGATCATTCCGCGCACGCGTCCACGCGAGGAACAGCTGATCCGCGCCCAGCGCGCCAGCGAACTCGGCCTCGTCGATATGCTGCTGCCGGAGGAATCCGCCGATCCGAGGCAGCTTGCCGCCGCCCTGAAGCGCCTGCCGAACCGCGCGCCGCCTTCGGCAAGCAGCAGTAATATGCGCCTTGAAGGCCTGGTGCATATTTCGCGCACCATCGGCGAGTGGTTCGATGATCGCGAGCGCTATACGCCGCTGTCGATCGTTGCAGAATAGAGCATCGGAAGCCGTCGATGCGGAAGAAAATCCTGGTGGTCCTCAAGGGCTATCCTCGCCTGTCGGAAACCTTCATTGCGCAGGAGCTGCTTGGCCTGGAAAGGGCCGGCTTCGACCTGACGCTGATTTCGATGCGCAAGCCGACGGACAAGAAGCGTCATCCAGTCCATGACGAAATCAAGGCGCGCGTCGTCTATCTGCCGGAATATCTGCACAACGAACCGCTGAGGGTGCTGCGGGCCTTCTTTGCAGGCATCGGCAAGCCGGGCTTCAGGCCGCTCGTGAAGCAATTCTGGGCCGACTTGAAGCGGGACATTACCCCAAACCGCGTGCGGCGCTTCGGCCAGGCATTGGTTCTGGCGCATGAATGGCCAGACGGTGGCGAATGGCTGCATGCGCATTTCATCCATACGCCGGCTTCGGTGACCTCCTATGCCAGCATCATGACCGGCATTCCCTGGACCTGCTCGGCGCATGCCAAGGATATCTGGACGTCGCCGGACTGGGAGCTTTCTGAAAAGCTCGACCGAGCCCGCTGGGCGGTGACCTGCACGCGCACCGGCTTCGAGCACATGCGCGATCTGATCCAGGCGGATGACAAGGTCTATCTCAGCTATCATGGCCTGGATCTCGATCGCTTCGCTCCCTTCGCCGGCGAACATTCCGATCGGAACGGCACGGATGCTTCCGACCCCGCCTTCATTCTCAGCGTCGGGCGCGCAGTGGAGAAAAAGGGATACGATGTCTTGCTGAAGGCACTGGCGCTGCTGCCTGGCGATCTCAACTGGCGCTTTACCCATATCGGCGGCGGCGATGGGCTGGCAAAGCTGAAGGCATTGGCCGACACGCTCGGCATTGCCGATCGCATCACCTGGAAGGGCGCGCTGGCACAGGAGGATGTGCTTGCCCATTATCGTCAGGCCGATATCTTTGCGCTTGCCTGCCGCATTGCGGCCGACGGCGATCGCGACGGCCTGCCGAACGTGCTCGTGGAAGCATCGAGCCAGCGTCTCCCCTGCGTTTCCACCAATGTTTCCGGCGTTCCCGAATTGATCGACGATGGCGAAAGCGGTCTTGTCGTTCCATCCGAGAATCCGCAAGCCCTTGCCGCGGCGCTGGAAGCTGCCATTCGCAATCCCGCGCTACGCCGCGGGCTGGGAGAGGCAGCCGAAAGGCGGGTGCGCGAGCATTTCGACTATCATGCCAGCATCCGGCAATTGACGCGGCTGTTCGAGGAACAGTGGCAAAGGGAAGATCAATGGCGGAAATCCGCATGACGGCCCCGCATTCCCAGCCTTTGCGCGTTTTCTTCTACGTTCAGCATCTGCTCGGCATCGGCCATCTGGCGCGCGCCAGCCGCATTGCCAGCGCCCTGGCGAAGGATGGCTGTGAGGTGACTGTTGTCACCGGCGGCATACCGGTGAGCGGTTTCCCCGCGGCGGATGTCACCTCGGTCACATTGCCGGCCGTCGTCGCTAGCAGCGCCGGGTTTTCCGGGCTGGCCGATCAGGCCGGCAATCCCGTCGGCGAAGATTTTCTGTCGCGTCGTCGCGATCTGCTGCTGGATGCTTTCCGGCAGGCTGCCCCCGATGTTGTCGTCATCGAGGCCTTTCCGTTCGGCCGCAGACAGATGCGTTTCGAGCTTCT
Organism: Martinezella tropici; assembly: GCF_003287875.1. Lineage (GTDB taxonomy): Bacteria > Pseudomonadota > Alphaproteobacteria > Rhizobiales > Rhizobiaceae > Rhizobium > Rhizobium tropici_C. The sequence goes on along the minus strand of NZ_QMKK01000035.1, from coordinate 216,205 downwards.
GCCGCTGCTCGATGCCGTTGCCAAGGCAGATCCGAAACCGAGGCTTTACACATCGGTGCGCGATATTCTGCAGCAACAGAAGAAACCGGGCCGGGACGAGGAGACCGTCGGCCTGCTTCGCGACCACTTCGATGGCGTGCTCGTTCATGGCGATCCGCATTTTGTCCGGCTGGAAGAAACCTTTCCCCTGACCGAGGCGATCGCCGACAAGATTGCCTATACCGGTCTTGTCGCACCCGCCTTGCCGCCGGAGCCTGTCGAAACCTTCGATATCGTCGTATCGGCCGGCGGCGGCGCTGTCGGGCTTGATCTGATCCGCGCATCGCTGGAGGCGGCAAGCCGCGTGGCGACCGATCGCCGCTGGCTTCTGATTGCCGGGCCGAACCTGCCCGAACAGGATTATGCCGATCTCGCCAGGCGCGCGCCGGGCAATGTCGCGCTCGTTCGCTTCCGCAAGGATTTTCCGTCTCTGCTGCGGGGGGCGGAGCTGTCGATCTCGCAAGCCGGCTATAATACCGTCGGCGATCTTCTCGTTGCCGGTTGCCGCGCCATTCTGGTCCCCTTCACGGCCGGCGGCGAAACGGAGCAATCCGTCCGGGCCGAGCGGCTGGAAAGGCTGGGCTTGGCATTGGCTCTGCCGGAGGCGGGATTGACGAGCGAATTGCTGGTCGCAGCCGTGAAAACCGCGCTGTCGCGCCCCAAGCCGAGCAACCCGGACATCGATCTTGGCGGCGCCGCCAGAACCTCGGCTATCCTGCGTCGAACCATATAGGGAAAAGCCGCGGCTGATATCGGAGGCATCCTGTCGTTTTATCCTCCTGGATTCCTGCAATCTTGTGATATAAATCGAAAAATCGATGAATCGGGAGGAGCGTGGACGAAGGACCGGGCGGTTCCCCTTTTCACAATGGGGCCACGTATCCGCAACGAAATCTTCCCGCATCTCTGCAACATCGGTGCCGGCATCAGGCCGGCGTTGGGCGTTGAATCTGAAAGCCTGCAGTAAGCAATGGAAAAAAGCCTAGCGCGTTACATTTGGTCGAACACCCGGCTGGAGCAGGTCTGGATACTGCTGGTGGTTGCGGCGTCGATGATTCCGTACTTTCTGTCCTTCGACCTGCCGAAGCAGATCGTCAACGGACCGATCCAGGGCAAGGGCTTCGAACATCCCGGCGATACGCAGACGTTCATGCACATTGCCTTCAACATGCCGCTGATCGGCCATGTCGAAGTCTTTCAGGGCGTCCAGCTGACCCGCATGTGGATGCTTGTTGCGTTGAGCATGGTGTTTCTGGCGCTTGTCGTGCTCAACGGCCTCTTCAAGCTCTATATCAATACCTATAAGGGGCGGCTCGGTGAGCGCATGCTGCGACGCATCCGCTTCGAACTGATCGATCGCGTGCTGCGGTTCCCTCCGAGCCATTTCAAGCGGGTGAAGCCGGCGGAAATCGCCACCATGATCAAGGACGAAGTGGAGCCGATGGGCGGCTTCACCGGCGATGCCTTCGTCCAGCCCGCTCTTCTCGGTGGCCAGGCGGTGACGGCGCTCGTCTTCATCATCATGCAGAATTTCTGGCTCGGCATGATCGCCGCGGCCATCGTCGCCGTACAGGCGATCGTCATTCCCCGCATGCGCAAGCGGCTTCTGGAGCTTGGCCGCCAGCGCCAGCTGACGGCGCGCGAGCTTTCCGGCCGCGTTGGCGAAATCGTCGATGGTATCGGCACCATCCACGCCAACGATACCACCAACCTTGAGCGCGCGGACATAGCTCACCGGCTCGGATTGATCTTCTCGATCCGCTATGATCTCTACCAGTGGAAGTTCCTGGTCAAATTCATCAATAACTTCCTCGCTCAGGTGACGCCGTTCCTGTTTTATCTGATCGGCGGTTTCCTGGCCTTGCAGGGCCGCCTGGACATTGGCCAGCTCGTTGCCGTCATCAATGCCTATAAGGATTTGCCGGGACCGCTGAAGGAACTGATCGACTGGGACCAGTCGCGTCAGGACGTTCAGGTCAAATACAATCAGGTGGTCGAACAGTTCAGCGTCGATCATCTGATCGATCCGAAAATCCAGGCGGTTTCGCACGTGCCCGCCGGCCGCATCACCCATTCTCTCGTCGCGACCAATCTGACCATCGTCGATGACAGCGGCGCGCGCGTGCTGGACCACGTTTCGGTTGAAATTCATCCCGGCGAAAGGGTAGCGATAGTTGGCGACAGCGGGGCGGGAGGCGAATATCTGGCGGAAGCATTCGGGCGCCTGATCTGGCCGGACAGCGGCCGCATCTCGATCGATGGCCGCGATATCCTGGAACTGCCGGAATCGGTAACCGGACGACGTATTGCCTACGCCTCGTCCGAGACCTTCTTCTTCCACGGCACGTTGCGCAGCAATCTGCTTTATGGCCTCAAGCATGCGCCACTCATCGCTCCCGTCTATACCGACGATGAGGCCACAAAGGCCAAATGGCGTGTGACCGAAGCGCGGCGCGCGGCCAATCCGGAATTCGATCTCAATAGCGACTGGGTCGATTATGCGGCTGCCGGTGCCACCGGGCCGGATGATATCTATTCGGTGATCCGTCCGGTTCTCGATGCCGTTGCCATGTCGCAGGATATTTTCGACATGGCGCTGCGCTCGAATGTCGATGCGGCAGCACATGAAGATCTGACATCGCGCATCGTCGAGCTGCGTCAGGCATTGCGGTTGCGGCTTGAGGAAGAGAAGCTGGAGGACCTCGTCGTTCCCTTCCAGTTCGATGTTTATAATCCGCAGGCGACGGTCGGCGAAAATCTGTTGTTCGGTACGCTGAAGCGGCCGCAGATGACCAATCGCAAGCTGGCGGCACATCCCTATTTCCAGCAGATATTCGCCGAGACGGGTCTGGTATCGGATTTGTACGATATGGGTCTGGAAATCGCCGAAAACGCTGTCGAGCTTTTCACCGACCTGCCGCCGGACCATCCGTTCTTCCAGCAGCTGACCTTCATGACGGCGGAGGATATTCCGACCTATGAGGCGCTGCTTCAGAAGCTGAACGGCAAGGGATATGAGGCGGCGACCGACGATGAACGCGCGGCCATCATCCGCCTGAGCTTCTCCTATATCGAACCGCGTCACCGCTTCGGTCTTCTGACACAGATGCTGATGGAAAAGATCGTCCATGCACGGGCGAAATTCTACGAGAACATACCAGCCGATCTTGCCAGGGTCATCGAGCGTTATGATCCGGAGCGCTTTACCGCGTCGGCGACCTTGATGGACAACGTGCTGTTCGGCCGCATCGCCCATCAGCAGGCCAATGCGCCCGAGCGTATCCACCAGATCATGTATGATGTCTTCGGTCGTCTCGGCATGCATGACAGCGTCCTGTCGATCGGCCTGGATTTCGATGTCGGCTCGGGCGGCAAGCGCCTGACGAATGTGCAGCGCCAGAAGCTCAATCTTGGCCGTGCTCTTTTAAAACGTGCGGACTACATCATCTGCAATCGTCCGCTGCCGGCGCTCGATCATCGCGTTCAGGAACAGATTGCAAGAGCCATCCTGGGCACATTCGACAGCGACGGATATGCGCCGGCCATCATCTGGGTGCTGTCCAACCCGAGTTTCGCCGAGTTGTTCGATCGTGTTTTGGTCTTCGACCATGGGAGTCTTGTCGAAAGTGGGTCAAGCACCGATCTTTTAGAGAAAAACGGTATGTTCAAAGAACTGTTATCGTAATATCCTATCTCGACAGTGGCGTCTGGGGCCGAACACTGGGGGTACCGAAGCTCATGCTTCTGAAAGACGAAGTTGAAATGCTGAAGCGAGTGCCGATTTTTTCGCGCATCGCGCCCGCGAAATTGAAACTCTTGGCGTTTACGTCCGATCGCGTCAGCTATAATGCTGGCCAAACCCTGTTTCATCAAGGTGATCAGGGAGATGCCGCCTATGTTGTTCTTTCCGGAACTGCTGATATTCTCGTCGATAGCCCGGCCGGCGAGATCAAGGTCGCCGAAGTCGACGTGAATTCCATCGTCGGCGAAATCGCAATCCTCTGTGACGTCTCCCGTACCGCCACGGTAAAGGCCACGTCCAGGCTTGAAGCACTGAAGATCAGCAAGGAGCATTTTCTGAAGCTGCTCAGCGATTTTCCGGAAATGGCTGTCGAGATCATGCGCGTGCTTGCCGACCGTCTCAACCATACGACCTCGGAACTGACCGCCGTCCGCAGCCGCCTCAACCAGCCGCAGTCGATGGCGACGCATTGAGATTGCAGATGGTGTAGAGCGCGCTACGGGCCGGCGCCGAAAAAGGCGAGCCGGGTAAGCGCCGTATAGTGCGATTCCGACACCATCAGAGCGACGAAGACAAGCACCAGGACCGGCGGGACCAGGATGGCGTAGATCAGCGCGAGACGCTCCCAGGCCATGTGCATGAAAATGGCGACGATCAGCCCGGCTTTCAGGATCATGAACAGCAGGATCAGGGACCATCTCAGATAGCCCTGAATGCCGAGATAATCGACAAGGTAGGAGAAGGTGCTGAGGACGAAAAGCAGTCCCCAGACCACCATGTACAGCTTTATCGGATGCTGCTGCCCGGAATGTGTCTGCGTCTCAGCCATGATGCCATCCTCACCACAGATAGAAGAATGCAAAGATGAATACCCAGACCAGATCGACGAAGTGCCAGTATAGTCCCGTGATCTCGACGATCTCGTAACTGCCCTTGCGGCTGGTGAAGAACCCCCGCCTTTCCTGGTCGAAATCTCCCCGCCATACCTTGCGCGCCATGATCAGGAGAAAGAGGACTCCGATCGAGACGTGGGTGCCGTGGAAGCCGGTGATCATGAAGAAGGACGAACCGAACTGCGCCGCTCCCCATGGGTTTTCCCAGGGGCGGACTCCCTCCCTGATCAGCTTGGTCCATTCGAATGCCTGCATCCCGACGAATGTCGCGCCGAGAACTGCGGTTGCCAACATCAGAGCGGCGGTCTTGCGGCGATCACGGCGGTATCCGAAGTTGACGGCCATCGCCATCGTGCCGCTGCTGCTGATGAGAATGAAGGTCATGATGGCAATCAGAATCAGCGGGATTTCCTTGCCTCCGATCGTCAGCGCGAAAACCTCGCTGGGATTGGGCCAGGCGACGATGGTCGACATGCGCGCCGTCATATAGGCCAGGAGGAAACAGCCGAAAATGAAGGTGTCGCTGAGGAGGAAGATCCACATCATCGCCTTGCCCCAGGAGACGTTCTTGAACGCCCGCTGGTCCGATGAAAGGTCAGCCGCGACGCCGCGCAGTCCCACGGGTTGCAGAAGTGGTTCGCTTGTTGGTCTTTCTATGGATTCGGTCATCATCGAGGCTCCTCAACTGACCAACTGACGGCAGAGATCGACGAAACTATTTGCCCAGCCGGCAAAGAGCGCAAAAAGGATCAGCCAGATGACGAGCATGAAATGCCAATAGATGGCGCAGAGATCCACGCTCAGGCGGATTCTCGCCGATACGGTGTTTGTCCAAGCGTGGATCGTCGTCCGTCCGAGCACGAAAAGCCCGCCCAGGATGTGCAGGCCGTGCAGCCCGGTGATCATGTAGAAGAAACTATTCGATGGGTTGTCGGCGAGCACATAGCCTGCCGCAACCAGTTGCCGCCACGCCAAAACCTGTCCAGCCAGAAAGAGAACCGCCAGTGCGAACGCCACTGCAAGCGCCGTGTTCAGCATCTCGCTGCGGTCGAGACGGGCTTCGGTTTTTGCCCATTGCAGTGCGACGCTGCTTGCCGCAAGGGCGGCGGTATTTACCCAGAGCAGTCTTGGGATCGGAATGCTCCACCAGTCGGCGCCGCTAAGGCGCGTAAGATAGGCGCTGATGAGGAGCGCGAACAAGGCGCCGACGACGGCGAGAAAGATGCCGAGACCGACTTTCGCCGTGGTCGCCGATGATCCGCGCATGTCAGGCGCATTGCCTGCGAGGCTCGTTTCCAGCCAGGGTTTCGAGGTCAGCCGCTGCCGCGCCATCCACCAGGCGATGATGCCGGCAATCCCGGCCATGAAGATGAGAATGGCGCTCATGACAACGCCCTTTCGGACGGCCCGACCGAGGCCGGCTGGTTTTGCGGCAAGAAATCCTGATCCGCTCCGGGGACACTGTAATCATACGGCCAGCGGTAGACGATCGGCAGTTCCTTGCCCCAATTTCCGTGCGCGGGCGGCGTCTGCGGCGTCTGCCATTCCAATGTCGTTGCCCGCCACGGATTGCCGCCCGCCTGCCGGCCCCAGCGAAGGCTCCAGGCGAGATTGAACAGGAACAGAAGCTGCGCGGCGCCGACGACCAGAGCGGCAATGGTGATGAACATATTCAACGTATGCGCCGACGGCGGTATGAAGGCCGTTTCGCCCAGCTCGTAATAGCGGCGCGGCACGCCCATAAGGCCAAGGTAGTGCATTGGGAAGAAGATCGCATAGGCGCCGAGGAAGGTGATCCAGAAGTGGATGTGGCCCATCGTCACGTTCAGCATACGCCCCGTAATCTTTGGATACCAATGGTGGATCGCGCCGAAGATCACCAGGATCGGCGCGACCCCCATCACCATATGGAAATGGGCAACCACGAACATGGTGTCGGACAGCGGCACGTCGACGACGACGTTACCGAGAAAGAGGCCGGTCAGTCCACCGTTGATGAATGTGACGATGAATGCCAGAGCAAACAGCATCGGCAATGTCAGATGGATATCGCCGCGCCAGAGCGTCAGTACCCAATTATAGACCTTGATCGCCGTCGGGATGGCGATGATCAACGTCGTGGTTGCGAAAAAGAACCCGAAATTCGGGTTCATGCCGCTCACATACATATGATGCGCCCATACGACGAAACTTAGCGCCGCAATGATGACGATAGCCCAGACCATCATCCGGTAGCCGAAGATGTTCTTGCGCGCATGGGTGCTGATCAGGTCCGAGACGATGCCGAAGGCGGGAAGGGCAACGATATAGACCTCCGGATGGCCGAAGAACCAGAACAGATGCTGGAACAGGATTGGACTGCCGCCACCGTGCTGCAGTTGCTGGCCCATCTCGACAATCGCGGGCATGAAGAAGCTCGTGCCGAGCAAGCGGTCGAACAGCATCATGACGGCAGCGACGAAGAGCGCCGGGAAGGCAAGGAGCGCCATGACGGTCGCGGTGAATATGCCCCATACCGTCAAGGGCATCCGCATCAGCGTCATGCCGCGGGTACGTCCCTGCAGCACCGTCACGACATAGTTCAACCCGCCCATCGTAAAGCCGATGATGAACAGGATCAGCGATGACAGCATCAGGATGATGCCCCAGTCACGCCCTCCCGGCGTACCAGACAGAAGGGCTTGCGGCGGATAGAGCGTCCAGCCGGCTCCCGTCGGCCCGCCGGGCGCGAAGAAGCCGACGACCAGCACGATGACTGCAAGCAGATAGAGCCAGTAGCTCAGCATGTTCGCATAGGGAAACACCATATCGCGCGCGCCGAGCATCAAAGGGATCAGATAGTTGCCGAAACCGCCGAGGAATAGCGCGGTCAGCAGGTAGATCACCATGATCATGCCATGCATGGTGATGAACTGATAATAATGTTCCGCATCGATGAAGGAGAAATAGCCGGGAAAGCCGAGTTGCAGCCGCATCAGCCACGACAGCACCAATGCCACCATGCCGATCGAGATGGCGGTCAAAGAGTATTGAATAGCGATGATCTTGGCATCCTGGCTGAAGACATATCTCGTCCACCAGCTTTTCGGATGATAAAGCTCCACATCCTCGACTTCAGCGGGCCGGATGACCTGCTCGATGCCGGAACCAATCTCGACCATATTCCTTCCTCCCTGTAGCCTCCGATGCGGCATTCCTCCTCAGCGGCGCATGGGGCTTACTTTTGCGCCGACGCCAGCGATTTCGAGAAAGTCGGCTGTTGCTGCAGCCAGGCTTGATAGGCTGTATCGGTATCGACGATGACGGTGCCGCGCATCTGCGGATGACCAACACCGCACAATTCCGCGCAGAGAACCTCGAAGGTTCCCGTTCGCGTCGGTGTGAACCAAAAATAGGTCACCGTGCCGGGAATCATGTCCATCTTTGCCCGGAATTCCGGCACGTAGAAGTCGTGCAGAACGTCGATCGAGCGCAGAAGCATCTTCACCGACTTGCCGGCCGGAATATGCAACTCACCGCCTTCGACGATGACGTCGTCCAGACCCGCAGGATCATTCTTGTCCAAACCGAGCGGGTTGTCCGGAGTAACATCGCGCGTGTTCGCGCGCCCGAGGCGCCCGTCCGCCCCCGGCAGCCGAAAACTCCATTGCCACTGCTGACTGACGACTTCGACCTCGCTGGCATCGGCCGGCACCGTGACGAACTGATTCCACACGAAGAGGCCCGGTGCGAGCATCGCCGCCACACCGATTGCTGTTCCTCCGGCGAGCCACCATTCCAATCTCTTGTTTTCGGGCTGGTATGCCGCCCGGTTTCCTGTGCGGTGCCTGAAACGGAAGACACAATAGGCGATGAACATCACGACAACCGCAAAGACGATGCCGGTGATCCAGAACGTGATGACGATCGTGTTGTCGATATAACTCCAATTCGACGCGATCGGCGTCCACCACCAAGGGCTCAGCAGATGGAATGCAATTGATCCCACCACCAGCAGAACGAGAATCAATACGACAGCCATCGTCTCCTCCTTGACCCGGCCGCGAACGTTTCTGCAATCTCATCGCGAAACGTTTTAGTATTATCTCATGAACAAATCACCCGGGCAATTGCGGCAAAAGTAGTGGTTTATCCAGCAGAGCCGCACGGAGTGCACCAATGCCTCGGCCCGATGGTCGCATCTCGCTATTTGGAGTATTGCTTCAAATAGGCGATCAGATTGGTAATCTCGGTATCGTCCTTCAGTCCGACGAAGGTCATTTTCGTGCCCTTCACCTTCGCCTTGGGGTCGTGCAGATAATCGCGGAGCGTCGTCTCGTTCCAGACGAGGCCGCCCTTGCCCGCCTCCTGCATGGCTGACGAATAAGCGAAATTAGGGTGTGTTCCAGCCGTCCTGCCGAACAGGCCGTTCAGCGAAGGCCCGACCTTGTTTTGATCCGTTTCGGCCACATGACAGATGGCGCATTTCTTGAAAACGGTGGCCCCTGCTGTGACGTCACCTTCCTGTGCAAAGGCGACGAGTGGGAAAGCAACGGCGGGAAGCAGACAGATCGGAAGAAAACGGTAAGACATGGCAATCCTCTTTCTCTCCATCGGTGTTCCAATCTATGTGTCAAACCGCAACCGACGGTCATAAATCTATCAAATCTTGTCGCCTTTGTCGCCTATTCCTTAAATTAGCTAGTCGTCATTCCTTGCGCGGGAGCAATCGGCGATTTCCGACGCGGAGATCTTGAAGACGATGCCCGCTCTTGACGATAAGGTTTTGCCATCGAGTGTCGCTACTCGGCTCTTGACCGTGGAACACCGAACCGGGGCTTCCAAGCAGGTGTGCTTGAGTGCCTGGAAGCTGATATGGGTTCTGTAGACGTCTGCGCCGCTAGCATTGCTTCACAGGAATGCGAGCGGCGCTTATGATCCATTCTCGATCCACACTCTGACGCAAGATCGAGGCGGAGCCTGTTCCAAAGCTAGACCGATCTCAGTTGGACAGTCGCTAGACCTGCCGCTTGGCGGCAGATCTAGCTAATGTCATGTGCGTGTCCATGCCTAAGCGTGGGCATGCGGATGGTGCGCATCCCAGACGACCCATAGTGATGCACCAGCAATGAGCACGCCGAGAACGGTATCCGTCCACATTGCGCTTGCATTGGGGGCAAAACCAAGCAGCCAGGGAGATGCAATCAGCCAAAGACCGAGTACCAGACTGGCCCATTCCTCCCATTCAGCAAATACTGAAAGCGCAGCGACCGCAAACACGCCCAACAGGGCGGCAACGATCCATGCGTTCCAGCTGGGTATCATCTCAGCTGTGAAACCGAAGATCCACGGAGAGACAAACAAGCATGCCGCCAGGATCAGATTTACCCAATCCAGCATTCTCTTTCTTTCCATCAGAGGCATTGCCATAACAACTTCCTCCCAATAAGAAGCCTAGTGTTGGCTACACTTAGCGTGAACTTCACGCCTAAGTATATAAGTGGTTACTTTCGCTTCCATTTCAAGATAACGTGTGAGCGATACTTTCGGTATTATGTCTAAAGTTTCAGCTGTAATGGATGCTGCCGTCCCAGCTCTGCTTTCAAGAAGCGAACAGGCGGGGAAAGATTCCGCCGTAAGGCGCTACATGGCCGTGATGTCCTCCCCCGTTGCTCCGGATGATGCAGATCGCTGAATTTTGGATGAACACCGTCTTCAGCATCCGTTCTGAACACGAGGCCTACAAAGGAGCCGTTCAACCGCGGTGATATCCGCATCGAAGGAGGGGTCAAAATGATCCGCACGTCCATTATCCGCACTCTTCTTGCCGCTGCCGCAGTCGGCGCTGTCGTCATCACCCCGGCGATGGCCAACGACGTGCGCATCGAACAGTATGGCTGGCAGAACTCCGCCGGCGGCGCGCAGAACGGCCACAGGAACCGTGTTCGGTTTTATCAGGACGGACGCTACAATACTGCCATCGGCCAGCAATACGGCCATCGCAACCTGTCTGCCGTCGGGCAGGAGGGCGACAACAACTACGGAGCCACCTATCAGTACGGCAGCCGCAACGTGGCCGGCATAGGACAGTTCGGCTCAAATCACACCGCTATTCTGACGCAGGATGGCAACGGCAACATCGCCGCGGGTGTCCAGGTCGGGCACGGTTGCAACGCCGATGTCAGCCAAGGCGGCAACGGGAATGTAGCCGCGTTCGTCCAGACCTGCCCTTGACCTTTGCGACACGGGCCGGGACCTGTGTTCCCGGCCTCGTTCTTTGCCACGACAAGGAGGCAATCCATGGTTAACTCAGGCAGAGGCTTTCCCATCACCGCAGCGATGATGCTCGCCGGACTGATCGCCGCCGGCGCGAGCGCTGCCGTTCTCGACACGGACAGCTCGGGCTCAGCACCAATTCGCTGCGAAATTCGAGAGAAAATTCAAGGCGATACGATATTTTTGGAGCCGCTTGTGCATTCCGACAGGGAAATGAGTGGCACCTATAGCATCAGCGTATCCGGCGGAGGCGAGGGAGGCTCCTCGAACATCCAGCAGGGCGGTGAATTTTCGGCGGTGGCCGGACGCACGACGTCGCTCGGCCGAATAAGTGTCAGCGCGGGCGGCGCCCTTTACGATGTGAAGCTCAAGGTGACGGTGCCCGGCGGGAACGTCAGCTGCACCAAACAGGTGGCGGGCGTATTCTGAAAGATACTTTAAGTGCTCAAGCAGCGATGGAGCCATTCAGCGATTTCCTGAACCGCTGAATGGCTCTTTTTGTCTGCCTGCCGCAATCAGTTCCCAAGCCCCGTTGGCGGCTTTGGGCCTATCCGCCTTCCTCTATCCGTGCAGTTAAATGGCTGCTGAACATCCTCTTCCAACTTGGTTCAGCTTGGTTTTGCAAAAGTGGCGTATCGGCTGACGACGGCCGGATCAGGAGAGGCAATCATGAATACCAAGCTCGCCAACACTCTAGGAATCGCCACTATTGCCCTATTGCTTGGCGTCTCGGCGCAAGCAGGCTCCGCCATGGCCGGCGGCTCGATCGCATTTTATCTTTCGCCTCGAACGGCACAGGATGCCGAAGTGATGGATTTCGGTTTGCGGGCCTATTCGCTCTACAATGGCCTGCGTGGGGGTGCTCATATCCGTCAGTTCGGCCGAAACAATCTTGCCGGCCTCGGGCAGAATGGACGAGACAATCTCGGTATCGTGCGCCAGGAAGGCAACGGCCATTCCGCGACGCTGCAGCAGAACGGCAGCGATAACTCCTATGGCATCTTCCAGTTCGGAAGAAATACCGACACGCAAGTCGTGCAGAACGGCGACGGGCAAAGTGGGGCGGCGTTGCTGTTTGGTTGGTAGAATTTCGTCGATGAGCTGTGCTTGCCCCGAACGCCAGGACACGGCTTCTCAAAGGCTTTCCAAGCTTTTCCAAAACACCCGACCAGGCACCGTCAATGTCTATTCTGGCGCCGCGATGCTTTACTCTGGGCTATGCTGTGTCGCGGTAGAGAACGCCGATCTTTCAGGAGGTGCAAAAGCAGATTCCGTTTCCCCCCGCGAGGAACGAGATCAATGTCGCTGACAAGCTTTGCGCCGCCCGCGCGACGCTCCAGGGTGATCTTGCGGCTATGGAAGGCTTCCAGCTCGGCACGATGCGCCACGCTTATGATGGTGATCCTCGGCAATTCCCGGATCACCATCTCCATCATCTTGTCCTGGCTCTTCTCATCGAGTGCCGATGTTGCTTCATCCAGCACGATGATATCGGGGTCGTGCAGCAGGAGACGCGCGAATGCGAGACGCTGCTTTTCGCCGCCCGACAATGTCTGGTCCCATGGCGCTTCTTCCTCGATCTTGTCGTTCAGATAATCGAGTTCCACTTTGTCGAGAGCGGCCTTGATCTCATCCAGCGTCCAGCTGTCAGCGGCGCGGGGATAAGCGACTGCCCGGCGAAGTGTTCCGGAAGGAATGTAAGGCCGCTGGGGCAACATGAACAATCGTCTGTCGGCGTGGAAGTTGACACTGCCGCCGCCCCACGGCCAAAGACCTGCAATGGCCCGCACAAGCGTGCTCTTTCCCGTGCCGGATTCTCCGGCGACGAGCACCCGCTCTCCGGGTTCGATTACGACTTGAGTCTCCTTGACCACGGCGGTGCCGTCGTCCAGCGACACGGAGAGATCGTTCAGGCTGAGCATGGCATCACCTTCGGCTTCACCATGCTTGATGCGGCCCATTGTGTCGCTCTTTTCCGCACGCTCAAGCCCGTCGAGCGACATCATCAGCGAAGCGACGCGTCGCGCGCAAGCGTTCCAATCGGCGAGGCGGGGATAGTTGTCGACCAGCCATCCGAATGCGCTCTGAACGATAGCGAAAGCAGAAGCTGCCTGCATGACCTGCCCGAGCGTCATGCTGCCTTCGAGAAATTTGGGCGCGCAAAGCAAAATCGGCACGACGGGCGCAAACAGGCTCGACCCCTGCGACACAAGCGTCGTGCGCATATGTTGGTGCGCAAGCAGCGCCCATTGCCTGAGCACGTTGCCGAAGGTTTTGTCGAGGTCGTTACGCTCCTCCTCTTCGCCGCCGAGCAATGCGATGCTCTCGCCGTTTTCCCGCACATGCGTCAGTGTATAGCGAAATTCGGCTTCCGCCTGATTTTTGATTTCGGAGACATGGACGAAATGGCGGCCGATGACCGCCATCGAGGTGGAGGTGATCGCGGCATAGAGCACCGCGGTGATGACGAGGAAGCCGGGAATTGTGATTGTCGAACCGGCGATTGTCACGGTCAGGGCGCCGCCGATCGTCCAGAGCACCACGATGAAGGTCGAGGCCGACAGAAAGGCCGAAATGACGCCAGCGATGAAATCCACCGGCGCTTCCGTGGCAATCCGCAAATCCTCGGCGATGCGCGCCTCCGGGTTCTTGTGATCGCCACCGATAAGGTTCAGCTGATAGTAGCGGCCGTTTGCCAGCCAGCGCGCGATGAGCGCCGTGGTCAGCCAGGACCGCCAGCGGCGCTGAATTGCCATTCGCAGCGAGACTTGGACGACGACAAGAGCCACGCTTCCGAGCACGAGCGGCAGGAACATGGCGCTTAGAAAATATACGGTATGGGCGTTGCGCTGCTCTATCGCGTCAAAAATTGCGCGATTCCAGATATTGATCCCATACTGGAAGCAGACATTGGTGCCGATCAGGATCAACAGGCCGATTGAACATGGCCACGCAAGTCCATCACCGCCGTTGCCCCAATAACCTCGCGCGCTGATCCAGAAGCGCCTCAGCAAATATCTTTTGCGCGCCTGTTCTGCTTCTTCGGGCGTTAGCTGCGGATCGGGTTCAATGAAACTTGGCGGGGGCTCGACCTCCACAGTCGATGCCTTACCTTGACGCGACCTCTTGGCACCATGCGCTTTGGTACCGTCGACCGATTTCTGTTTGGATTTAGCGTCGGTCATAAGCACGACAACGGCTTAAAAATCAAAAAGTTTCATGGACGGCAGCCTTGAGGAACTGTCCATCGCAATTAGCGTTTCAGTATCAGGAGGAATTTACCATGTGCCCGCAAAAGCCAATGAGCGCACCGCTGTGTGCGCCAGAATTTGGGTTGCCGAACCCTATACAATATTACCCTCAGCCATTGCCCCCTCTCGCCCCTTCAGAAAGCGAGAAAGACGCGTATGAACAGGGAATCAAAGCAGGAAAGCGTGAGGTGGAAAACAAAGAGAACCCCTTTCCCGCTGGCAGCGAACAGGCCAAAGCTTATGAGCATGGCTACCTTGATGGCCAGAAAATCCGATTCGCGGACATGTTTTAGCGATGGACGATTTCGGGCGCCTGCGTGGAAATTGGCACCGGCGTTTTCAGTTTGTTGCGAACCATAGCGACGTTTCGCATTGCCGGGCCTCAAGCTTCGACTTGCTGGGCAAGATCCTGGGACACCGTTCTTGACATGAACGTTTACACTCTCCGCGTCGATATCTTTGTCCAAAGCAAACCGTTCATTGCGATCGCGTTTCCAGGAAAAGGAGCGGTCGCGGACGCCACGGGCAAAGATCCATCTAAATTTCTCCACCTGAAGTCGGTCTGACCGGTGCGAGACAACGATCCGTAGAGCAGCTAACATATCCTTAATCAATCGCAGGTGGAAATGGAATCCGAAACAAAACCAGACGATGGGAGTGATGCCTCAGCGAGAAATGGGTGATCGCAGCGCAGTCGGATTACGGCGATGACGGCAAACAATCGCACGCCGAATTCCTCAGTTCATGCAATCGGCGATGAGGGATATGACAGCCGCCGTCTAAAAGTTTCGCCTCTCACTTTTTTCAGCGTCGGCAAACCTTTGCTTACGTGCTTAGCCGGATGAAAAAAGCTGCGCTTTGATCATGTGTGCTGAGAGATAAGAGAGGTTTAGGCAATTTAAGTAGAGCCAATCTATTTGGGCCGATAATTAGCCGGAAAGATAGCCGGCGGCCGTGCTTGCGCCTGAGATGAAATTCGTTTCTAATTTAACCGGAGATTGAAGATCCTGTTTTTCTGAATTATATTTAAATTTATTGGTGTATAACGTGCCAATGCATATAAGAAATAGACAATAATTACAACTTATCTCATTTAGATTAAAATATTACTTAACATATTGGCAAAACCGCTGCGCTATATTATCTTCCCGCCACTCAATCAAAGGAGGCGGAGCGGGCGGAGGGCGCTTTAAACGATCTATTGTTCTCCTCGAGATCATTTCGTGGGTGTGGCATCGTCGATAGCGATGCACCATAAAATGCAATTTCATCATCAGTGAAGTCTGAAAGTCTTGTACCGGAGTGGACGCGCGCGAGTTGGCTCGCTTGCGCGGCACACCGACCGTGCGGCTGCATCTTATCGAAGGATGCTTGCCTCGTACAAAATAACTGCGGAAAATTCGGAGAGGTTCTCCAAATGCGGTACTATTCCCTGGACGCGATACGCGGCCTTGCTGCTATCGCCGTTGTGCATTTTCATATGGGATTGATCTGGCACGTCGCACCGTTCGGTTATCTGGCGGTCGATTTCTTTTTCGCGCTGTCGGGCTTTGTCACCGAAACGGTTTACGGCCCACGATTCATAGCTGGCATGACGACGCCTGGTTTCTTTGCCGCCAGGCTGAAACGGCTCTATCCGGTCTTCCTTATCGGCATTTTTCTTGGTGCCTTCGTAATAGTGGCTAAGGTATTTGCAGGTATCGACTGCCCGCCAGCATGGGTCGTTCCGCTTAATCTGGCAGTTCTGCCCGCGCCTGTTGCCGGGGACTATTTTCCGGTCAATGTTCCGTGCTGGACGCTCTTTCTGGAGTTCACCGCCTACTTTCTTTATAGCGCGTGTCGGCGTTACCTGACGCCACCGATACTGCTGACGATGACGGCGGTTTCGGGTGTTGCGCTGCTGGCATGGGGCGATGATCTGAACGTTGGCAGCACGTGGGACACCATCCACATCGGCATTGCGCGGCTTGGCTTCGCCTTTCCCTTCGGCGTGTTGCTGGCGCGGCTTGGCGTCAGGCCGTGTTGGCGTACGTGGCTCGCACTATTGCCGCCCGTTTGGCTTATGGTCGTTTTCTATTACTCGCGAGCTGGCACGGATATTGCGCTGTTAACTCTGCCCATGTTGCTCGTCTGGTCCATCGCACTCGAAGTGCCGGCAAAGTTGCAAGCGTTGTCGCGCTGGCTCGGCGATATTTCCTATCCACTCTACATCGTACACTATCCGCTTCTTTCCGTTTTTCAATTCTTCTGTCGGGAGATCGGCGCTGCTGGGCCAATTGCGCAGATGGTCGGCACGGTGGGTCTTCTCGGCGCGGCTCATATGGTGGCGTCTTGGAATGGCCGCTACCGGACTTTTGCAGAAAAAGGCGGCTGACCATGGAAGACGAACCGAAGCTGGGCTCGGCTTGATGGCCATCGGCTTTGCTCTGCCAATCACGATGCGCAAATCGCGGGAATACGCTCCAGCAAATGGAGGAGGCAATGATTTGGAATTTCGAAGTCATTGTGGCCGTTATTGGCAGCCTCGGCGCTGCCGGCTTTGTCCTGTGGCAATTGGCAGACCCAGGTCGCCGCAGAAACGAGACACGCGAGCACAACGACGACACCGGCGCGATTGTGGAAGAGGTGCGGCAAAACCGGAACGAAGACGACTAGGACATCATTTCGCACTTCCGTCGTAACCCGCCGAGCCGCCATGGACGGCGTTGGCTTGTCCGTCGGCGCAATCATGGGCAATCCTCCAAGCCGCGGATTTAATGTCGTAATGCGATACAAATCCGCAGGGCCGCGTATTTTTGTCGAGATGGGCGCCGGCTGGCCGTACATTGGTACTTGCGCAACCATTGGAGGAACTCGGCGGAGTGTTTTCCTCATACGGTGAAACCATGATTATTGCGACGCCGACCGCGAATAATTAGGCCGACGTCTCGTTCATTATACATTGCTGGAACATTGTGAATTCGGAGGAAACCTGCGAACATGAAAGTAGTTTCTTTGCTGGCGGGTGCCTCATGGACAAAAAATCCGACGCGATCGATGTAGAGGTTGGATTACGCATCCGGCTGCGCCGGGAAGAATTGTCAATTGCGCAGGATGTATTGGCCGCGAAGCTTTGCATAAGCCCTCAGCAGCTCGAGAAATACGGGCGCGGCATAGAAAAAATCGGTGCTGGTCGCCTTCTGTGCATCTCTGAAATTCTCGATGCCCCGGCCATGTTTTTCTTCAGAAGCACATTGGTCGATGCCCTTCCTTCTGTGGCGAGACCAGCTGATTTTCAATTTACCAGACATCATGAGGCCGCTTTGCAGACAGCCTTATCGGCGCTTGAGGACAAGCGGCTGCGGGCAAGGATGCTCGCTTTTGTGCAATCAACCGGACCTGACAACGAGCGCTGATCTAGCAAGATGACATTTCATTTAACGACACTCGGCAGTTGCGCCCTTTATGATGAGAAGGGTGATCGCATGAATGTGCCAAAGCAGGCGCTGCTCATGCTAGCCTATCTTTACGATTGTCGACGATCGATGCCGCGGAAGGACCTGGCGGCTTTCCTCTGGCCCGGCGATCTGCAGGCTGCCGGCGCCAATTTGAGGTCGACGCTTCTGCGTTTGGCGACTGCGACGTCCAAATCATCCAGTCCGCTGATCAGCGGTGCCGCGACGAGCCTCGCATTGAACTTCGAGGCGTTGCGGTGCGATCTGGATGCTGTCGAAAATGCATCCGGCATTGCCAGGCTTAGCGCGCTCGCCGATGCCGTCGCCAAGAATTTCCTGCCCGCTTACGGCAACGGCTCCGGATCCGCGGCTGTTTGGGTACGCGACGTGCGGGCGCGGCTCGCAGGGGAGCTGCGAGTGGAATTCTTCAAAACGCTGGGCCAAGCCTCTTGGTCCCAAAATCGCGGCGAATTGAAGCGCGCAGCCATGCTTCTGCTGGACTGGGATCAGACGGATGACGAGGTCAGGGCGGCGCTCGGCGAGAAAATTACGTCTTACAGTCAGTTGATCGGCGGAGCGAAAGATCCGATTTCAAACCAGCCGGCTCAGGATATGCTTCCGGTTGCCGCCGGCAATCCCGTACCGCGTATCGCCCTGCTTCCGCCTGAGACGCTGGAGGATTCGGAACGAGCCGGATCGGTCGCAAATGCGGTTATCGAGGATCTGACGATCAGTCTTTGCGTCGACCGAAGCGTCTCCGTAGTCGCTCCCTATACCGCCGAGCAGATCCGCTCCTCAAACGACAAGGCCGGGCTTCTCAAGCAGCATAATGTGGTCTATGCGCTCGATACGAAGAGAACGGACAACAGCCTGTTCGCCCAGCTGATTTTCATGCCGCGGGATGAAATTGTCTGGGCGACACGCGTCCAGCTGGATAGTGCGGCCATAACGGAGCATCGCAACGCGATCGCTACCGCCATCCAGAACTCCATCATCGAGCGCGTTGGCGCCTTCCACCACATCGTTTCCGATTTCAGCTGTAAGCCTCAGGCCTATTTTGCCTATCTCGAAGGCGTACAATGCCTGTCCCGCCTGAGCCTTCAGAATGTTCGCCGCGCGCGCAAGCATTTTAAAGAGGCTCTCGAGCACGAGCGGGGTTTTGCGGCGGCCCTTGCGGGCATCGCCAGGACCTTGACGATGGAATGGGTTCTGACGGCGCGCGGCGATGGCGACCTGTTGCATCAGGCGGAGAAAATGGCGGCGGATGCAATCCGTGATGACAGCCAGTTCGCCGGAGGCTTCAAGGAAATCGGCGTCGCCCGGCTCTACCGCGGCAATATCGACGGCAGCCTCGAGGCCTTGTCGAATGCTGAAGACCTTAGCCCGCACTATGCGGATGTGATTTGCAGCCACGCCGACAGCCTCACCCATGGCGCCAATCCGAAAGCGGCATTGGAGAAGGTTGCGACTGCTCTTGATCTCAATCCGCTTGCTCCGGACTACTATTATTGGACCGCAGCAGGAGCCAGCTATTTCATTGGAGAATATACCGAAACGCTGGCCTATCTGGACAGAATGAGAGACCCAGGACCAGCAAGCAGGCTTGCGGCGGCAAGTTGGGCAATGCTGGGGGATCTCGCGAAGGCCAAGATGTATCGACAGCGCGCCCTGCGCGACAATCCGAATTTCGATCTTGAGGCATGGCTTGCCATGATTCCAATCAAGGAAAAGTGGCAGATTGAGCATTACAGGGAAGGCCTGTTGAAGGCCGGTTTTTGAGAGGAAGAAATTATGGCAAAGGCAGTTCTGATTGGAATTAAGGGTGAAAAGGGGCTTTGGCTAGCTGACCTCGAAAAGGGGACCATCGTTCGATACACGCGGCGGCTGACGGGCGATCTGGGGAAGGCTGAATCCTGGCGGGGCAAAGGGATCAGAGTGGAGAAAGATGTCGATTTCGCTGTGGCGTTGACGTCGGCAGGCGATGTGGCGTCGGGCCTCTTTGAAGGCTAGGCACTCGTGATCGGTGTCAAACAACTTTAGAGCATGCCCTCCTGGCGAAACCTTGTCGAGGGTTTGGCCCCATCTGGGACGATTTGGCATAACCCGTGTCGGCCGCCAGACCGAGCTCGATCGCATAGGCATTCCCGTCTGGTGCGCCTATGCCCCGAATTCCAGGGCGATCGTCATCGCTCAGGGAAAAGGTCTGGATGACGTCTCTGCGAAAACATCCGCGGTGATGGAAGCGATCGAGCGATCGGTCGCGACCCAACCCTATTGTTCAACGCTCATGGCAAGTCTGAATGATCTTGCCGCAAGCGGTCATGCCACGGATTGCCTGGAAGATCTGCTGGCGATCGGTGCGCAACCGATAGAGGCCATGGAGCAGATCAGATGGTCTCAAGCCCACGATCTGGCCAAGAACGCCTCGATATTCGTACCTTTCGAGGCCATTCATCTTGACCGAACGCATGTCCGCCCACGCTTCTGGGTATCATCGGATGGATTGGCGTCGGGGAATACCTGGCATGAGGCCGTCCTGCACGGGCTGCTGGAGCGGGTCGAGCGGGATGCTTGCGTCCTTTGGAACGTCGGCGAACCGGCGCATCGGCACGAACGCCGGATAGATCCGTATAGCATCGAAGATGAGGGTATTCGCGAGATGTTGGAGAAGATTTTCTCGGCAGACTTCGATCTCGCCCTTTTCGATGTGACGAGCGATCTGGCTGTCGCCTCCATCGTCGCATTGCTGCGGCCGAAAGGCGATGACGGCTCGCTGAGATATGTCGATTTGACCATGGGCGCAGGGGCATCCTTGTCCCCGGAGTTGGCCGCAGCCCGGGCCGTTTCCGAGGCCGTGCAGTCGCGGATGACCTTCATCGCCGGTGCCAGAGATGATCTTGTCCCGGAACTGTTCTCACGCCGCGCCGATCCTGCCCATCTGCAATTGTTCCGGGCTCGATGCACGACGAACCTGAGCGAACTGCCGACGATGTCGGCCGTGTCTGCGCAAGATGCGCTCGACCGGCTTGTCGAGACCCTGTTGGGAGGCGGTATTGACCAGCTTTATGCAATCGAGCTGGCACCCGAATGGCTTCCGGCATCGGTCGTAAAGGTTTTCGCGCCGCAACTCGAACATCCTGACGGGGATCGCCGAATTCGTCTCGGCAGCCGCGCATTGTCAAAGGGTTTCCTGTGAAAGTGTTCTTCGTAGGTCCGAGCTTGCCCGATGCCGAAGCATATGCCGACAGTACGATGGTCATACGACCCCCGGCATGCCAGGGCGACGTTATGAGAGCACTCGAGGAGGGGGCGACCGCTATCGGCCTTATCGACGGTCAGTTCGAATTCGTCGCGCCGGTGTGGCACAAGGAGTTACTCTTTACCCTCTCCCGCGGTATCCCCGTGTTCGGGGCAGCCAGCATGGGAGCGCTCCGCGCCGTGGAGTGCCGGGCTTACGGCATGGTCGGCGTTGGCCGGATCTTCGATGACTATGCTTCCGGGCGCCGCGAGGAGGACGCGGATGTTGCTCTCCTCCATGGCCCAGCGGAATTGGGCTATCCCGCTTTGTCGGTGCCGCTGGTCAATGTCGATGCCACAATCGAGGCTGCGATCAGCCAAGGCATTATCGGCAGGCAGGAGGCTCTGCAGCTCTCCCAGGCAGCTCGGCGTATATTCTTCAAGGATCGGACCTGGAAGCGCATTGCCGAAGCCGCCGATATGGACACAGGGCAGGTGAGGGCACTTGTCGCAAAAGCGTGGACCGACCAGAAGCGTCTGGATGCGATCGAGCTTGTGCACGCCCTTGCCGAAGCGTCGTTGCAGGCACATAAGTGGGGCTGGTCTTTCAATGCGACACCGCTGTGGCGTAAGCTCTTTCCGCAATTTTACCGAATGTAGTTGATTCTGAATACAGTCTCTGCGTGTGCAACGCTTTTGCAACGACCCTCATCAATCGAAATATGCCAATCTCCCTCCATCAGATCGTTTTGGCGGGGCTTTTAACAGTGAGCGATTTTGGGAAACAGGAACGTGCGGGCGAGATCTTGGCGCTTGTAAAAATGATGCAGTATGCCGGCGGAGTCGCGAGTGATCTCGATGCACCGCAGGCCGTGTTCCTTATAAAGGAGGTGCAAGCCGCACTTCTTTCGATTTTAGAGACCGAGTTCCCGACACTCTTCAGCGCCCATCTGAACGGGCTTGTCGTCGGTGACATGCATGGTCACTGCTAGCAGGTTCTCGTCCCGATGGAGTGGCCTGCGAGAAAAACAAGCTCTGCCGACACAACAGGCATCGCTGCGGATTTCAAGGAACCTCAGGGGAATATGAGGATTGCGGTTATGATGTTTGGAGCAATTATTATTGCATGGCTCGCGATTGCCTGCGGTATCTGCCGTTCGTTGAACTGGCTCTGACTTTGGCCGTGAACAGGTGTCGTGAAATTGTCCCGATCACGCCTGCAAAGATGATCGCTTATCGGGCGTTTATCGGGCCTGTCGGTGTCGAGCCTCATGATGCTTCACACTGCCGAGTGCAATGGCCCATTCCGCAAATTCTATGGGCGCACTCAACGGCTGAAAAAGCCTAAGAGAAACTCAGTCGGCATTGAGCAGTCTCTGCTCATGCCGAGCTTACGTGAGGTTGCCAGCAATCTTGCGGTGGAGGGGATCATGGAAAGGTTGAAACGTTTCGCACAAGGCGATTTGTCACAAAATGAGCTCAAGGTCATAAAGCGAGTATTTGACTTAGTGACGCGGCAGACCTGGTTCGACGATACTCAATACAGCCGCGAGGGGTTTGCCGCCGCGCTGGTCAGCTTGTTTCGATGCGGAATGAATAATCCGACGCAGCTGGAAAGGATCGCGATGTTTTGGGCATTGAGCGATTTTTCCAAGAGCATGTCGCATACCCAACGGACCAAACTGAAGTCACTCTACAGCCAATGCGAGGCAGAGCGGCAAGTCTGCTATTGATGAGATCTGAACTTTGAAGCTTGCTTTGCAAGCCGTCGCCACAGACTGACAACCGTCCGCCGATGCGGGTCGTTTTGCAGCAATTACAGCGCAACAAGCCTCGGCTCGTACTGCTCAACATCGAGGATTACGAACGCCTCATGCGTCAGTCCGATGCTTGTGCAGCCGGCACGAACGATACCATGTCCGACGCTTTGCTTGCCGAATTCGAGGCCGCCGTCGAAGCTTATGCGGATAGTGATGAGGCGAGTCGGTGAGCCGAGGTCAGTCGCTCTCGCTGACGCAATCTTGTCATCGGTTCTTCGCGACCTGCAGGTACGATTTCTTAAATCCCTGATCCGTCGAGTTGCTGGGTATCATCGCCTTCCCACGGTGAGGGCATCGAGGTGCGGTTGAGATTGGCCGACGGCATCGGCATCCAGCACTTCAATTCCGGCTCGGCATATTCGACGATGCGGCCGGGCGCAGAATCAGAGGCGCGCCAGCCTTCCGCACCGAACTGATCGCCATTCGACCAATAGGCAAGGTCAACTTCTGCCGGCCCCTGTTCGGACGGGCGGATCGTGACAAGGATGCGACTGCCGTCTTTCGGTGCGCTTGCCATATGGCGCCAGCGGTCTGCCTCGACCATCGTTTTTCCTCCTGCCTTCTGCGGGTTGCAAGTGTCACCTCGCCATCGAGAATGGTCAACTCAAACTTTGCGGGTATGTGCCGGGGTGTGCCGGACAAGAAACCAAAGCAAAGGACACTTGTCGAAAATGAACTGCCGCTCCTGCGCCGGCACGAGTCGAGTTCGCCTATTTCATAATATCACCTTTGTGCGAGTGATCAGTAACGCCAACTCCTTTCCGGATTAGGGAATCTCTCTTGGTTTGCCGGGTTTGCGATGTAGCGAGCAGAATGGAAAGCGCGATGGCACACAGCATCGCAGCCATTAATATTCCGGGCGGAAAACGAACCATATCGACAACTCAGCTTCCCTCCCATCTAAGGCGATAATTATGGCGTTGCGCTATCAGTTGTGGAGATCTTGTGGAACGGCGCGATCCGCGCAGCAAAGAAAGTTGCCAAGCGTTGAGACGAAAGGACGACTGAGGTGATCAACGAGCCGCTTTGCCATCCGGCATTGCGGCATCCTGCCATCCTTTGACTGCGCTGGTCAGGCTCGTGCCAGCGGCAATACGCATTTTCATCGAGGTCTCGCGTCGAGAGCGGCGACGGTGCATCTGAGTTTCAGATGGGTGGGATCCGTCACATCGAGCTTGTCCCATGGCACGATGTAGCCGCTCGACCGCTCCCTGAAACCGAAGGGGCGCAGGATCGCGTTGCCGATCGCCGTTGCCGATAATCGTTCGAGCAAACCGAGAGCTCCGAGGTGATATTCGACGATGACGAAATCTTCTTCCATAGGTTCCGCCTTGATCTCCTCCAGCCGCCCGATCGGCTGATCATTCACGTCATGAACCTGCGTTCCGAGCAGGAGTTCCAGGTGAATTTCCGTCACGACCGTCCTCCCGGGATGTGGCTGAAGATATGTTGTCTCAGCCATTCCTGCGCCCGCTCAAGCGGTGTCTCGCTATTGTCGACATCGGCTTCGATATCGACGCCCACATCGGTGATTTTCGACCATGGGATCCGGTAGGGACGCCAGCCGTCACCCGCTTGCGCGCGTTGGGAAGAAGCGAGCATCCAGGCATACAGGCGCCGGCTCAATCTTCGCACCAGCGCCGGGGTACCCATTTCGATGAAGGCGATCTTGAGCCGGCCGTCATCTGCGGCCGTAAGCACGATGCCATCGACCTTTCCGATGCGGGCCTGCCGTCGATCGACGACCTGCTTATCCAGAACGTCACAGCCGAGATACATGTCAGCCTCCCAGAATTTCGAGCGGCGTGGTTACAATCGAAAGCACGAACGCCATCGCGACGATAAAGATGACGGCGGCATTGCTGATCCAGCCATTTCTATGCTCGCCCACATAGGCCGGGTCGTTCATGAGAACGAGGAAGGGAACCACGCCGAACGGCAGGCTGAGGGCGCTGAGCGCCATCGAAAAGATGGTGAGCTGGAGAGGATCTATGCCGGCGATGATCGGGATCATGGCAATCAGAAGCGAAGCGGTATAGACGAGGCAGAAGGCGGGATTGTCTTTTGGCTTCGTATTTTCCGACCAGTTCCATCCGAAACCCTGTGCGACCAGATAGGCCTGCGCCAAGCTCACTTCGAGGGCTGCGCCCAGGCAGGTGATGCCGAGGGACATTGCAAAGAGATAGAATCCCCATTTTCCGAAGGCCGGCGTGAGGATCATGGCGATCTGCTCATATCCTTCGATGTCTCCGACCCCTTTGGGGGGATAGATCATCGCAGCCAGCACCATGATGGCGGCGGTGATGATCGCGCCGAAGCTCATGCCGATGATTGCTATCGCGCGATTGGCGCCAAAAAAGCTTTTGTCCCATTCGTCTTCGATGGCGCCCGAGGAATAGAAGTAGAAGAGGTAGGGGGAGATGACTGCGCCCAATATTCCGACGACGATAAAACCGTAGTGGAGGGGATCTTCGCTTGGCAGCGTCGGCACCACGCCTTTTACGACCTCATCCCAAGGCGGTCCCATGACGAACACGGCGACG
The DNA here is from genome assembly GCF_003287875.1 of Martinezella tropici. Taxonomy (GTDB): domain Bacteria; phylum Pseudomonadota; class Alphaproteobacteria; order Rhizobiales; family Rhizobiaceae; genus Rhizobium; species Rhizobium tropici_C. The sequence goes on along the minus strand of NZ_QMKK01000035.1, from coordinate 190,991 downwards.
ACGAAGGACAGCGCCAGAAGGCCCAGGGACGATATGCCATTCTCGATGAGGCCGAACGTACCTCGCCACAGCAGCAACCAGACGGCAAATGTCACCGGCAGCGACCACCACTGAAATTTCACGCCTGTCAGGAACTGCAGCGCCAGCGAGATGCCGCCGATTTCGGCTGCAAGAACAAGAAGATTGACGATAAACGCTATGGTTACGGTCAGAAGAAAAACGTTGGAACCGAAGCGGTCCCGAATTCCATCGACAATCGTGTAATGGCTCGCGATTGCAAACCGCCCCGACATCTCGACGAGGAAAATCACGCAGATCGTGCCGAGCACGATGGCCCAGAGAGGCCCGTATCCATGGGCCGCGCCCGCCTGGCTGGAGGTCGCGATATTTCCCGTTTCAAGAAAACCGCCGATGCTCGTGATGACGCCAAGCGATATCTGCAGCAATTTTTTCATTGTGCTGCTCCGGAGCCCGTTTTCAACTTGGCTTCGAGGTTCCGCAAAGCCTCAAGATGCTGTGAAATCGTATCTGTCCGGCCGTTGACGAGGTCGTCATGCGCCGCGCCGATGACCGTGTTCAGCTGATCGGCCACGGTCGCGAAATCCCGCCGAGATGCCGAAAGCTTCGTCGACAGGCTGCCGATCTCTTTTCCGCACCGTTCCATGGTGAGGGCGGTAAAGCTGTTCGGCACCAGCATTCTCACGCGTGCGTCGAGGGCCATGTCCGCCGTTGCACTCCAGGAAAGTACCGAGCGAATTTGGCGTTCGGTTTGTTGTTGTCCGTCGGAGCAGGAGGTCATGCTTGCAAGCAGCAGGGCGACGATAAGAAGTTTCACAGCCAAGGTCCTCATGGATGCCGCCCAGCGCGATATTCCTAATATAATCAAATAGAGGCGAGTGAGTTCCAATCCGATGGCGCGACCGGCGCCAGAACGATCATTGCCCAAGTGTGCGGTGGCCGGTCGTGGGATTCAGAAGCTCTTCGGAAGCCGCAGCGCGCGCTGCTTGCGGAGTGTATCGCGTATTGTTGCGCCGGGCCGCTCTCATCGCGCTCAAACGAAGGCCTTCTTCCGGTTTATCTCGACATGGCTCACCTCCATCAAGGAACGCGGCGCCAAGGACGGAACCTTGAAGCTCTCGAGCGAACCCAGCGTTGAGGCCGAGATATTGATGGCTTCCATCCATGGAGCCATGCTCTGGCGCGAGCTTATGGGGCGCCCGAAGTGTTCGCCACCATTCTGGCGCCGACCCTGCAGCGCCTGTTTCCGACCGTCGCTCGATAGAGGCTTGGGGCGTAACGAAGCCGCCCCAAGGCAAAACTGCATCTCAAAAAACTGCCAACTAGGAGGCTCACAGCGCGTTACGCCGTCCTCCATTGTGCCGACGAGCTCGAGAAGACCTTGGATGGAAGCGGTCGCTACTATGAGAGCATCGATCTGATCGATGCGTTCCATCCGCAGACCATCCTTGTCTATGCGATGAACCCGTCGATCAGAGGATGGATCATCTCAGCAGCCCGTGCATCACAAGATCAATATGCGCTTTCAGATAGGTGGTTTTGTCCAGAGGCTGTCGGTCGTCGAAAAGGAGCTTGAAGAATAGAAAGGCGATGGCGGGCGCCACGACCGCGTCGCAGAACGCCGCCGGTGCCGGACGGAACTCCCCGAGTTTTACCCCTTCGTCGATGAGGGACTGCATTTGACGCTCGAGCGGCTCGATAAATATGTCGTGGTGCCGATCGACGATCTGCGGGAAACGTGAACCCTCGGCAATGACGAAGCGCATCAGCTCCCGCAATTTGCGATCCCTGATTATGAGATCGTAGATGAGCTCGATATTCCCCTGAAGCCGCTCCGTGACGGTCCCTTTCAGTTCGTTTGAGCTTGCCAGCAGATTTTCGAGAGGCTCGGAAATGTGCCTGATCATCGCCTCGAAAAGCTGTTCCTTGGTCTCGAAGTAGACATAGATGGTTCCCTTCGTAACCCCGACCCTGCTGGCAATATCTTCGACGCGTGTAGCGACATAGCCGCGCTCGACGAACTCCTCAAATGCGGCATCCAGGATCTGTATGGGGCGACGGGCCTTTTGCTCCGCGCGCGTCAGCTTTTTTAGATCGGTCATGGTGCCACCTTGAGGGTTATTGACGGTTCGACGTCAAGATAAATTCTATTGACTAATGAGTCAGTCAATAATATTCGTCTCGCCAATGGATGCAAGAGGTCAATCATGAAAACTATCCTTGTCATCGCATGGCTGGGTGCGAGTGCGGTCGCGCTGTCGTCATGCGAAAAGCAGGCCGAGAGTGAGACGAAGCCAAAGAACGTGGAGGCTGTCGTGGCCAAGGTCACGCCGGTCGTGGAAAGCAACGCCATTACCGGCGAAGTGAGCGCCCGCGTCGAAAGCGACCTCTCTTTCCGGGTAAGCGGACGTATCGTCGAGCGCCTGGTTGACGTTGGGACGTCGGTGAAGGCCGGACAGGTGCTTGCGCGCATGGACGCCGAAGAACAGAAGGCGGATCTCGACGTTGCCACTGCGAACCTGCAATCGGCGCTCGCGCAGCAAACGCAGGCCCAATTGGCATTCGACCGCCAGCAGAACCTCTTCAAGACGCAGGTGACGACGCGCGCAGCACTCGATCAAGCCCAGGAAACGTTGCTCACTGCCCAGGGAAGCGTGAAGTCGGCACAAGCTCAGCTCGACACGGCACAGGACGCGCTCTCCTATACGGAGCTACGCGCCGATGCCGATGGTATCATCACCGCCAGAAACGCCGAAGTGGGGCAGGTCGCGCAAGCCGCACAGCTGGTCTTTACGCTTGCGCATGACGGCCCTCGCGACGCTGTCTTCAACGTCTTCGAATCCCTCTATCTCGGGCGAAATCTTGAAAACCAGGTTGCCGTCAGTCCTCTTTCGGCCCCGTCGCACAGGATGGAGGCTTTCGTGCGCGAAATCTCGCCCACGATCGATGCCTCGACCGGAACGATCAGGGTCAAGGTGGGTCTCGAAGCGGCTCCGGATATGCAGCTTGGCGCTCCGGTGGTCGGCGTGTTCCGGTCCACCGCGCGGGACGCGATCGAATTACCGTGGTCGGCAATGGCCTCGAAGAGCGGAAAGCCGGCCGTCTGGATCATCGATCCCGCTTCATCGAGCGTGTCGCTGCGCCAGATCGATGTCTCTGGCTATGAGACAGGCCGCTTCGCAGTGCGCACTGGCGTGTCCCCGGGCGAGATCGTCGTCGTCGACGGTACAAAATTCCTGCGACCGGGCCAGGCCGTCACATACGACAAGGGAGCTGCAAAATGAAAATCCGTATCACAGCCGGCCTTGCGATCCTCGGCTCACTGCTGCTGACGTCCTGCGAGAAGCAGGAGGAAGCCCATTACGAGCCGGCGCGCCCCGTGCTTTCCGTTGTCGTCAAGTCCACCGCGGCTTCCGCACTGACCTTGCCCGGGACGGTCGAGGCCAGGATCGAGACCCAGCTCGCATTTCGGGTTCTGGGGCGCGTCATAGCGCGCAAGGTCAGCGTCGGCGATATCGTCAAGAAGGGCGATGTTGTTGCCGCCATCGACCCGCTGTCGCTGGAGCTTGCAGTGAAAAGTTCGCAATCCGAACTTTCGAATGCCCAGGCGCAGTTGGCGAATGCCGCATCCACCGAAGAGCGCCAGCGCTCCCTGCTCGAGAGCAGATCGGGAAGTGAAGCGGCTTATGAAGAGGCGGAACTTGGGCGCAAGAGCGCCATTGCTTCGGTTGCCAAGGCCCAGGCCAATTTGGACAAAGCGGAAGAGCAACTGGGATATACGCAGCTCAAGGCGGAATTCGACGGCGTCGTGACGGCGACATCCGCCGAAGTGGGCCAGGTGGTGTCCGCGGGCCAAAGCATTGCCACCGTCGCCCGGCCCGACCAGCGCGACGTCATCATCGATATACCCGTCGCCAGCTTCGACGGTCTCAAGGTGGGATCGCCCTTTGAGGTCGCTCTCCAGCTGGATCCAACCATCCGCGCGAGCGGCGTCGTCAGGGAGATTGCTCCGGAAGCCGAGGCGACGACCCGCACGCGACGCACGAAAATCACGCTCATCGATCCGCCGGCAGCGTTCCGCCTGGGCTCCGTCGTCACAGCAACCGCGACTGTCGTCGCAGATCCGATGATCCTCCTGCCCTCTTCATCCGTCCTGATGAAGGACGGAAAGCCGAATGTCTGGGTGGTCGATGCTGCGGCCCGCAAGGTCTTCATTCGCGCGATCAAGATCGATGGAGACCTTGTCGAGGGCGGTTCCGTGAAGATCGCAGAAGGCGTCAGCGCCGGCGAACGCGTCGTCGTTGCCGGAGTTCACAAGCTTGCCGACGGCCAGGCCGTCCGACTGGATTAAGGAAACACCCCGTGAAAAAATTCAACCTGTCCGACTGGGCGCTCGAACATCGTTCGCTCGTCTGGTACTTCATGATCGTCTTCATTCTGGCCGGCGCGTTTTCCTATATCGGGCTCGGCCGCGAGGAAGATCCCGCCTTCACCATCAAGACGATGATCATTCAGGCGCAATGGCCTGGCGCATCGGCCGAGGAAGTCACCAAGCAGGTCACCGACCGGATCGAAAAGAAGCTCGAGGAGCTGGATTCGCTCGATTATACGAAGAGTGAGACGGTTGCCGGCCAGACGACCATTTTCGTCGAGCTTCTGCCGACGACCAAGGCCAAGGATGTCAATGCCATCTGGATGCGGGTCCGCAACCTGGTCGGCGACATCAAGGGAGATTTCCCAAGCGGCGTCGTCGGGCCATTTTTCAACGATAACTTCGGCGACGTCTATGGCAATATCTACGCCTTCACCAGCGATGGGCTGACGCAGCGCCAGCTTCGCGATCTGGTCGAGGATGCGCGGGCAAAGGTGCTGACCGTTCCCAATATCGGTAAGGTGGATATTATCGGTGCGCAGGATGAGGCCATCTATCTCGAATTTTCCACCCGGAAGATCGCCGCTCTCGGGCTCAACCAGCAATCCGTCATCGATACGCTGCAGGCGCAGAACGCCGTCACCCAGTCCGGTTTCGTCGATGCCGGCCCAGAGCGCATCGCCTTGCGGGTCAGCGGACAGTTCACATCGGAGGAAAGCCTTCGGTCGATCAATCTCCGTGTCAACGACCGCTTCTTTCCGTTGACTGATGTCGCGACGATCAAACGCGGTTATGTCGATCCTCCCTCGTCGCTGTTCAGGTTTAACGGGCAGCCGGCCATCGGGCTTGCCATCGGTATGAAGACCGGGGCAAACCTGCTTGAATTCGGCAAGGCGCTTGACAAGGAGATCGAACAGGTCACCGCCGATCTTCCAATCGGCGTGGATGTCCAGCGCGTTTCCGATCAGCCTGCCGTCGTCGACGAGGCCGTATCGGGCTTCACGCGCGCACTGTTCGAGGCGATCGTCATCGTGCTTGCGATCAGCTTCATCAGCCTTGGCGTCCGGGCAGGGCTCGTGGTCGCCATCTCCATTCCGCTCGTGCTGGCGATTACCTTTCTCGTTATGGCATATACCGGCATTTCCATGCAGCGTATTTCGCTTGGGGCGCTGATCATCGCCCTTGGCCTTCTTGTCGACGATGCCATGATTGCGGTGGAAATGATGGTAGCCCGACTGGAAATGGGCGACGATCTGAGAAAGGCAGCGACCTACGTCTACACCTCGACCGCCTTTCCAATGTTGACGGGCACGCTCGTGACGGTCGCGGGCTTCATCCCCGTCGGCCTCAATACCAGCGCTGCTGGCGAATTCACCTTCACTCTGTTCGTAGTCATTGCCGTTTCGCTCCTGGTCTCATGGATTGTTGCGGTGTTGTTCACGCCGCTTCTGGGTGTGACGATCCTTCCGAAGACCATGAAATCTCATCACGAGCAGAAAGGGCGTTTTACACGGGCCTTCGCATGGCTCCTGCGTATGGCCCTGCGCTGGCGCTGGATTACGATCGCCGCCACCGTAATAGGCTTCGCTCTTTCCGTCGGCGGGATGAGCCTCGTGCAGCAACAGTTCTTCCCCTCTTCCGACAGACCTGAGCTGGTCGTCGACTGGAACCTGCCGCAGAACAGCTCGATTTCGGAGACGAACAAGCAGATGGCCAGGTTCGAACGCGAGATGCTGGCGAACAACAAGGACATCGATCACTGGACGAGCTATGTCGGCCAAGGGGCGCCTCGCTTCATCCTGTCCTTTGACGTGCAGACGCCCGATGTCTCGTTCGGTCAAACCGTGATCGTCACCAAGGGACTCGATGTTCGCGACAAGGTCAAAGCCGAACTGCAGGATTATCTGACGAAGACCTTCCCCGGAACCGATGCCTTCGTGAAGCTGCTCGATATCGGGCCTCCGGTCGGCAAGCCGGTGCAATATCGCGTCAGCGGGCCGGATATCCAGAAGGTAAGAGATATCTCGCAGAAATTCGCCGGTATCGTCGGTCAGCATCCTCTATTGTCCAACATGACATTCGATTGGAATGAACCCTCGCGCGTGGTCAAGGTCGATGTGCTTCAGGACAAGGCACGGCAACTGGGCGTCTCGTCGCAGGACATTGCAACGGCGCTGAACAGCATCGTCGAGGGATCCGCGGCCACGCAGATCCGGGATGACATCTATCTTGTCGATGTGATCGGCCGCGCTCAGACCTCCGAGCGAGGTTCGATCGAGACGCTGCAGAACCTGCAGCTCGGCGGTTCCAATGGCAAGTCCGTGCCGTTGTCCGCAGTTGCGAATTTCCACTATGAATTGGAGCAGCCAACGATTTGGCGGCGCACCCGCATACCGACCATCACCATCAAGGCTGCGGTCGTCGGACCAACGCAGCCGGCGACGATCGTCAACGAATTGAAGCCGAAAGTCGACGAGTTCCGCAAGGCCCTTCCAACCGGATACCACATCGTTGACGGCGGTTCGGTCGAGGAAAGCGCGAAAGCGCAGGGGCCGATCGTCGCCGTCGCACCGCTGATGCTGTTCATCATGGCGACGATCCTGATGATCCAGCTGCAGAGCTTCAACAGGCTCTTTCTGGTCTTCGCCGTCGCACCGTTGGCTTTGATCGGCGTCGTCGCGGCCTTGTTGCTCAGCAATGCGCCGCTGGGATTCGTTGCGATCCTTGGCGTACTTGCTCTGATCGGCATTCTGATCCGTAACTCGGTGATCCTCATCGTGCAGATCGAGCACCTTCGAAGCGAGGGCGTGCCACCTTGGCAGGCCGTCATCGAGGCGACGGAGCACCGGATGCGGCCCATCATGCTGACGGCGGCAGCCGCAACGCTCGCGCTGATCCCGATCTCCAGGGAAATATTCTGGGGACCGATGGCCTATGCGATGATGGGCGGCATTGTCGTCGGTACGGTTCTGACGCTGCTCTTCCTCCCCGCCTTGTATGTTGCCTGGTTCCGAATTCCCCGCGACAGCGCGCAGCACTGAAGAGGGGATCCGATGTTGACGGTTGGAAGAACGGGCTTTGCCGTGCTGATGACCCTGTCGGCATTGGCGGGGTGTGCGGGGCGGTTGGAGAATGTTCTCCAGCCGCTTGCGGCGGCAACGCCGGGCACAAGCACCGTTGATATCATGGCAGCCACCACTCGCCGGCCGACCGACAAACCGGGCGAACTCTATTCCGGCGAGCGCGGAACGGCGATATCCTTCAACGATATCGTCGTTTCCATTCCTCCGGATCGAAACCGCAAAATCGGCGAGGTACAATGGCCATCGCATGTGCCGGCCAATCCCGCAAAGGAATTCGCGGTTATGAAGGTCGGGAGGGTGGCATCCGAACGCGACGTTCTTGAATGGTTCAGCAAGAACCGCAACGCCAAGCGGCAGGTCGTCATTTTCGTGCACGGCTTCAACAACACCTATTCCGACGCCGTCTTTCGTTTCGCTCAGATCATGCATGATTCCGGAACGGATGCCGCGCCGATCCTCTTCACGTGGCCCTCTCGCGGCAACGTCTTCGACTATCTCTATGACAAGGAGAGCACGAATTTCTCACGGCGAGCACTGGAGGATCTGATCCTGCAAGCCGCCAAAAGTCTGGATGTCGGGGAGGTGACGATCCTCGCCCACTCTATGGGATCCTGGCTGACGGTGGAGGCGTTGCGTGGCGTCGCCATGCGCAACAAGACGATTCCGGCGAAGGTGAAGAATGTCATCCTGGCATCGCCCGACATCGATATCGACGTGTTCCGCCGGCAGATGATCGAGATGGGGGCGCAACGCCCGCATTTCACGATCTTTTCCTCGACCAAGGACAAAGCCCTGCAGGTTTCGCGATGGCTGTCCGGCGGCGTCAATCGTGTCGGCGGCTTTGACTCGACGCCCTATGCCGCGGATCTAGCGAAGCTCGGGATCACGGTCATCGATACAAGTTCCGTCAAGCCGGACGATGCGCTCGGTCATAATGCGTTTGCGGACAATCGCGACATGGTCCAGTTGCTTGGACGGCGGCTGGCGGGGCAGTCGCTGGATACCGGGCAAGTCTCGCTTGCGGACCGCGTGGGGATGGCGGCCGTTCGAACGGCAGACCTCGCGGGATCGGCAGCGAAAGTCGCAGTCGCAGCCCCCATGTCGATTATCAGCGATGATGCAAGGCAAGTGCTGAAACAGCAATTTTCCTCGGGACCGTCGCCTATCGTCGATGGGCGGATTTCCTACTGAACTGGATTATTCATTTTAGATCCGATCATCCGTCACACCACGGGCCAAGGGCGTTCGAGTGTGATGGCAAGACCACCGGCACGGCAGCCGGAAAAAGCGGCTCGATGATTGGAGCCGCTTCGCAAACCCGCATGCTTTTCACCATCAGCACGGAGGATATTACTCGGCTTTTCGGGCCGGCCGGCCCACCGGGGCGACAAGCACGCTGCCCGGTCCATGCACGGCGGCGAAGAGCAGGCCAGCCACGAACGTAAAGTGATCGACGAAAAAGCCGAATTCGGCCTGGTTACCTGCCCAGTGCGACGGCCCGTGGAATGAGAAGCCAAGGAAGATGACATAGATGGCTGCGATGATCGCCGCCGGGGTGAAGAAGGCTCCGCTGAGGAAGGCTATGACCAGCAGTGCCTCGAGGGCCGCCGCACACCAGGCCAGGAACAGCGGCAACGGAAAGCCGGCGGCTGCGATGTAGCCTGCGGTCGCGCCCATGTCCATGAACTTGAATGATACAGCCATCAGGAAGACGGACGCGAAGATCAGGCGGGCGATGAGAATGGCGGCGGTCTGCCAGGTCGATTGAGTATTTTCCACGATATTCCTCCGGTTTGAAATTGGTTGATGCCCCAAGGACGGTCGATGGAGGGACATACCGACAGAGGTCGGAAATTTTTCGGGCTATGTGTCGTTGGAGGCGTCCCGCTTCATGAGCGCCGGTAATCGAGTGAGATCGGGTCGCGCACCTGGGACATTGCGCATTCGGATGGACCGTTTTGAATACACTGCGATGTCGCCGCAAGCGGAGGCCGTCACAACACAGTCTCGAACAGGGGAACCAATGCCGCGCCGATGGCACCGGGGGAATCGGTCATCTCCGCTACGGTCAGCTTAGGCATGTCCCGCAATGCGCCATGGCGAGGCAGATTGTTGATCTCGGTCCGTTCGATCATCATTCTTGCCAGCCGATGCGGAAGCTCGCCGCCGAGCACGATCAAGGCGGGGTCGAATACCGCACAGATCGCGTTGATGGCGCGATTATGCGCCGGCATCACGCGATCGACCCATTCGGCGACATCATTCGAATTCAGCAGTTCTTCGCGTTTGAGATCCCGCAACGTCAGATCCGCGTATCCTTTGGCGCGAAGGTGTTCCAGCAGGACACCAAGTGCCGGGCGGTCGCCGTAGTCTTGACGCTCGAAGAGAACCGAAAATTCGCCGGCATTGCCGAAACTGCCGCGAAACGGCATGCCTCCGGAAACCAGACCGCCGCCATAACCATGAAGATGCGCGATATAGGCGAAGTCCGGAGCATCGCGGCCGACGCCAAAGATCGCCTCCGCCAGGGCCGCGGTCCTGGCAACATTATCGGCCCAGACCGGCAAGCCAAGCTGCTTGCCGACAATCGGCGCCAGGTCGATCAATGACCAGTGCGCCAGCGGCAGCGGACAATTGAAGGCTGTTTCCAGCATGCGGTGGCCGGAGACTGCCAAGCCGATACCGAGGATATCGCTGCGCTTGGCGTGTTGGCGAATAAGAAGGTCTTCGAGCGCGGCTTCGATCCGGTCCAATTCAGCCGGAAGCGAGGACCCTGCCTGTGGAATTTCCACGTTTTCCAAAGGCTCTCCGAAACCCATGAGGCAAAGGCCGATTGAGCCGACATTCACTGAGATTCCGAGTGTCAAGCACCAGTCTCTGCACAGCGTCAGTCCAGGGCTTGGCGGTCCGGGACGACGGGCTTCCGATGCGGAAAAGGCAATCATGCCTCGATCATGCAGCCGCCCGACAATTCGATGCAGGGACTGTTGAGTGAGGTCGAGCGGCTCGGTCAGATCGGAACGCTCGATACCGGGAGCCTTCCAGATCAGCCGCAGCAGATCCCGTTCGTTGCGGGAAGCCACGCGTGGAGGTTGAAGATCCCGCAAGAAATGGACGGCGACATGGTCTAGCGGATTATACTTCATTTTTTGACCATTTTAATTTACACTATAAGTGTGAATCTTTTAAAGGCGCTTGTTTTTGTCAAGCTGAGAAACCCGATCCCCGATCTGCCGGTCCTGCTTACTTCATCAAGATCGGCCCGGCCAGCGGAGATCGCGCCAATCCCGTCCCGGTAAAAGGGGCGGTATCGGAGCATTCGGGGCATCATATCGGCGTTGCGACATCCCAGGCGAGATGCGCGAATGATGAGTAGGTAAGGGGGGTAAGAGCCAAGCTGCATGGTATCGTTGAGCCTCGACAATGTTGCGCGCTCCTATGGCGCGTTATCTTTTGATTTCACGCCGACGCATAAGGGCAGTGATTTCGAGTCGATGGTCGAGGCGTTTTCAGGAGCCTATGGCGTCTTTGACGCCAAGCCATTGGGCAAGGACCGGGCTTTTACCTGGGCGGCGGATCTCAGAAGAAGCGGGTCCCTTACAGCGGTCCATTCGGCATATGAAAGTCCATGGGAAGTCCGGACGCTCGATGAAACCCCGCAACATCTTGGGCTTTATATCCCCCGCGCAGGTTCGTTGCGGCTGAGCATTGGAAGAAGGGTCGCCGAAGGTGGCGCCGGGCATATTCTCATGGCGAACAACCATGAGGCTCGCGATCGCTTGCTTCTGGGCGAGCCGATTAGCCTGGACGCTCTCTTGCTGGACTGGAAAGTCGTCAAGCGAATGCTGGCTTCACTTCTGGAAACGCCGATCCTCGATTCGTTGGATCTGGAACCCGTTCTCGATCTTGCAACACCCGCCGGCCAGCTCATCGGCAACCTGGCACAAACGATCATCCAGGGCATGCGCAATGATGGGCCGCTCTTATCCTCCCCACTTGCCGTGTCGGCGATGAGCGAAACGCTTGCCGATCTTCATCAGATTTGGCCAGCATCGTCTTTCCTGCCATCTGAGCAAGGAGAAGGTGTCGATGATCGCGCCGTGGCATGTGCGCCGTGCCATAGACTATATGCACGCCAATATTACCGAGCCCTTCACCATGTCGATGGTGGCGGACGATGTCGGCGTTTCGCTTCGTGCCCTGCAGATGGGGTTCAAAGCATTCAGAAAAACGTCGCCGGGTGCCTATCTGCGCACAATCAGGCTGAAAGCTGCGCGCGATCAATTGCGAGATCCGTTGAATCGGCAATCCGTTCGCGAAGTCTGCGCGACATGGGGTTTCTTTCATCCGGGCAGGTTCTCCATTATCTATCGCAGCATGTTCGGAGAGAGCCCAAGCGACACGCGCGCGAATGCGGTGGGGCTGCGTTGATAGCCATACCATCCGCGGGACGGTTATCGTTCCCTATTGGCGGAAAGGCTAGACGTCCGAGAGGATTCTCGTGGCTGCTACAGCCGCGTTAAGGGCCATGACTGCATCGGCATCGGTCCGGCTCGGTTCCGGGTGACCAAAGAAATAGCCCTGAACCTCGCTGCATCCTTCGGTCAGAACGCATTGAAGATGCGCTTCCGTCTCCACGCCCTCGGCGACGGTCGTGACACCAAGCCGCTTGCCGAGATCGGCAATCGCCCGGACGACAGCAGCAGATTCCGGGCGCTTCACGGCATCCCTCACGAACGAACCATCGATCTTGATCTTGTCGAAGGGGAAGGCTCGCAGATGCGTGAGGGACGAGTAACCGGTTCCAAAATCGTCCAGTGCCACACGAACCCCCAGGTCGTGTATACGGCGCAGATCTCCAATGCCCCCTTGCTCGTCATCGAAGATCGCAGTTTCCGTCACCTCAATTTCGAGCCGTTCCGGCGAAAGGCCGGAAGATGCCAGCGCCGACAACACCGTGGAGACGATCGTGCCCTTGCCGAGTTGGCAGGCCGATACATTGACGGCCACGCGCGCGCCATCCTCCCATTGGACGGCATCCCGACATGCTGTCCTCAGGACGAACTCGCCAAGCTGCTCGATCAATCCGTTCTGCTCTGCGACTGGAATGAATTCCGCAGGTGAGATCCACCCCCTTTGCGGGTGATGCCAGCGGATCAATGCTTCGCGTGCCGTGACCTTGTTGCTGTCGATATCGACGATCGGCTGATAGAAGACGAACAATCCCCGGCCGTCCCGCAAGGACGCGCGTAATGTCGTTTGAAGCTGAATGCTTTCCTGGATTCGATTTTCCATCTCTTCGGAAAACACCTTATACGCGCCCTTGCCGGCGGCCTTTGCCGCATAGAGGGCGATGTCGGCCCGAGCGAGCAAAGCTTCTCCCGTTTCTCCATGCATTGGCGCGTGCACGATGCCGATCGATGCGCCGATTTGAACCTGATTTGCTTGGTCGAGATCGAACGGCATGGAGAGGGCATCGATGATCCGGCCGGCCAGCCGCGCCACCCCCAAGGGGTCGGCATATGGAACCAGAACGGCAAATTCATCGCCGCCGAGCCGGCCGATCGTCATGGCGGGGGCTGCGCAAATGGCGCGCAGTCGATCGGCGACCGCTTTCAGCAGGGCATCGCCGATGCGATGGCCTTTGGTATCGTTGACCAGCTTGAAGCCGTCTAGGTCTATGAATAGCAGCGAAGACCCATGGTCCACCGCGCCGAGGCCCGCGTCAAATTGCGCATTGAACGTTGTACGGTTTGCGAGTCCCGTCAGCGTGTCGTAATGCGCGAGCTGGCGTATACGTCCCTCTGCCTCCACTTCCTTGGTGACGATCGCCCAGCTGAGCATCGGCCCCAGAAAGCTTCCGTCATCGGCGGTGATTGCCGAAATCCTGAGGTCGAGCACTTCCGGCCCGAGCTTGATGCGGGCATTATGAGGCAGATTTGCCGGATCTGCGAGAATGCGGCGTTGATGCTCCGGATTCCTATGGAAGACATCGATCGAGGTGCCAAGCAGTTCGTCTGCCTTTATCGGCAGCAGATGCTCGATCTTGCGTATGAGGTGTTTGGAGGTCTCGTTGGCGTAGTTGATGATCAGCGTTTCGGGCTCAACCGTCATCACGGCGACAGGCATGTCATCGATCATCCGCAGCAAACGGCTTTGCGCTTCCTCGCGTCGACGCGCTTCCGTCTGCGTATTCACCATGCGCGCAAAATCGCGATAATTGATGTTGAGGATGACGAGCATGCCAATCGATACCAACGCGATGTTGATCGCGGTCGCAATGAAGGTTGGCTGTCCGGTCGCACAGAAGAAGATGATGAAGGCGCCATTGACGATTGCAGTCACGGTTATGGCTGCCGAGCGAAGATGCATTAGGCTGAAGATGCAGGAAATCACCGTGATGGCCATGTAAAAGGCCAAATGCGAACGGGTATATGCATCGCCGTAGGGAAAGAGCAGGAACGACCAGGCGGTAAAGGTAAGGGCAATTGCGAAAGCAAGGCGATTGGTCCGTCTCAGAGCATGCAACGCCACCTCCGGCGTTGGATCCATGTGACGCGACCGCCACCAATGGCGGACGCGGAATATGGATGCCAATGTAAGGACAACAGGAGCTCCAATCGTGAGCCAAGCCGGGGCAATCATCATGTGCGTCGCGGCAACCGCCCAGGTGCTCGACATCAGGATGAAGTACATCATCGGCATCTGGCGCGAGAAAGCGCGGTATTGTGCTTTCAACAGCTCGGGATTGTCGACCGGTACCGCCATAAATCGCCGAACGCTGTCGAACATCTGCCACATGGAGGCCTTTCCATGTATTCCAAATGGTCCATGTGCCATCTCGCTTGGGCGTTGTGCGACAGTCATGAATGCAACAATTTACTGATTGATAGGGCCACGCGACCGCAGGCGGTCGCGAAGAACCACCCGAAGATAAGCGTCAACCATCCAGGATTGAGTTGCGCAAGCGATTCCCCGAATTCTTGGGTTCCAGCGTTCAGGCAGTAGGAGACGGTAGCCAAACTTATCACGACCCAAACAATCCATGACAGATTGAACATGAACTCGATTTTATTGCGCTGTTCTGCCCGCTGTTGCAAAAGAACAAAGCTGATTACGGGGATGCTTGCGCCCATCAAGACGAAGGGTGTCCATGAGGGGGAGAATGCATGTGGAAAGCCAGCCATCAATAAAGCGGCGGCGGCAATCGGCCCAAGAAATAGGAGGGCCGCGCTCAATGGCGATGCAGACAGATTGCTTGTCAAGCTATTCGAGTCATCAACTTCCGATAGCAATACTTCCGTATTCTTATCTGCGCTCTTCAATTGCTTCCCCGATGATTGTGAATGCTTGTTGTTACGTGATCGTCCCTTCGGATAGTTTTAGAGTGGTTGCGAAATGTTAATGATCTGTTGGTGTTTCCCGAACCGATGGCGTGGCGTCGTCACACGGTTGGATTGTTGCGTTACTTGGATATCTATTTCGTAAAATGCAGGTTTAAGCCGGCGCTATGTTCACGTCCTCTGATGGACCCGATGCCGAAATTCTCGATGGTGACGGCTTCAATTTTGGGCGGCATTTGCGAAAGCCGGCGCAATAGGGCGCAGGTTGCCCGCAATCGCGTCCGGGCCGAGGCCAGGAAAGCGTGTCCCTTGCCGCCTCGTTGGCCTGCAAAGGCGGAGTAAGGATCAAGCGATCGATGTTCTCCCTCCGCTTTCGTGTCATGCCAAGAGACGTCCACCGCCGCGCCTGGCGAATGCACCAACCATGCTTGGGCATCGATTCCACTGGTTTCAGCGGGTGGAGAGGGCCGGCGGTGGCGGTGGGGTGGTCGAGCCGGAGGCGAGTGAGCGCTGAACCATGACCGTGTCGGCCCAGCGGCCGTAGCGATAGGCAACCGCCGGCAGCAGGCCGACGCGAACGAAGCCGAAGCGTTCGTGCAAGGCCAGCGAAGCGACATTGTCTGCGTCGATATAGCCGATCATCTGCCGGAAGCCGGCCGCAGCGCAGGCGTCCATCAGCCCGCGCATGAGCAGGCTCCCGACGCCCTGGCCGACATGGTCGTGATGCACATAGATCGAATGCTTGACGGTGTAGCGATAGGCCGGGCGCTTGCGGAACAGCACAACATAGGCATAGCCGACGACCTTCTCACCTTCGATCGCAACGACATGCGGGAAGCGGCGGTCCTTCAAATTCTTGCGCCGTTCGCGCAGATCGTCCGGTTGCGGCGTGTCGCTATCATCAACCCCAGCCTCGACGCCACGGTGAATATGGCGGCGATAGATCGCCAACATCGCATCCACGTCGCTCTCCCGGGATGGGCGAACGACGATTGTTTTATCCTGCTTCATGACCAATCCGAACTTTCGAGCCTATTCCGCGACGACGTAGGTATAGAGTCGGATTTTGCCGGATGCGTCGATCTCGCGATAGAGCCCCTGGATCTCCACCTCGAAGCCGGGGAAGGTGTTGAAGCAGGTCTCGAACATCTTGAGATAGTCGATCATCGGCTTTGCCTGCTCCGTCAGGCGCTCGCCGGGCACGATGGTCGCGATCCCCGGCGGGTAGACGACGAAGGGTGTCGTTGCGATGCGGCCGGCAATGGCGTCGATCGGCAGATAGTCCACATCGTTGCGCACCAGGCAGCGTGCGGCATCATGCGGCGACATGGCCATCGGCGGCAGGTGGTCGGCGGAAAACTGCTTCGTCTGGAGCGCGCTGACATCGGCCTGGCGGAAGAAGTTGTGCATGTCCCTGCACAGATCGCGAAGCCGCACGCCTGCATAACGGCCCGGACGGCGCCGGTAGAATTCCGGGATAGCTTCCTCCAGCAAAGCATTGTCGTCATGGAGTTTCTTGAAGGCGACGAGGCCGCTGATCAAAGTGCCTGCCTTGCTGGCCTCCACACCGGGCGTGAGCAGGAACAGCAGCGAATTGAGGTCGTTCTTTTCCGCAACGATGCGGTTTTCGCGCAGATATTGCGCGACCACGGGCGCCGGTATGCCGTGCTCGGTGTATTTTCCGCTCGCCCGGTCGAAGCCGGGGGTGAGCAGGGTGAGCTTGTTCGGATCGGTCATGGCAAAGCCCGGCTCCATCGCCGAAAAACCGTGCCATGCCGCGCCCGGCGTCAGATGCCAAAAGGCTGCATTGGTGGCAAGCTGGTCCGTGGCAATACTCTCCCACGCTACGTCATGCACCGCGCCTGGGCTGGAGACATCCGGGATCGCCACCCGGTCCGGCACGAAGGGCTCGAAGAACCAGCGGCGCTCCGGACGATGTTCCTTCTCCTCGAATTCGCGGCGCACGGCGCGGATCTTCTTGCGCAATTCGATGCCGAGGCGGATCGTGTCGTCCCAGAGCACTTCGCCCGAGCGGCCCTTCATCATCTGCGCGCCGACATCGAGAGAGGCAAACAGCGGATAGAAGGGCGAGGTCGAGGCGTGCTGCATGAAGCTTTCGTTGAAGCGCCGGTGCTCCACGCGGCGCTTCTGGCCGGTGATGTGCCTATCCTTCATGTGAATCTGCGAGGCCTGCGAGAAGCTGGCGAGCTGCTTATGGGTCGATTGCGTGGCGATGATACCGGGCGCATCCGGGCCGAGGTCCGAAAGACCCATGGCAAAGCGCCCGGCATAAAGCGGATGAAACTTCATGAAGCCCGCCCATGCCTCGTCGAAGAGGATGTAATCGCACAGGTGGCCGATGCGCTTGAGGATCATCTCGGCATTGTGGATGGTGCCGTCATAGGTGCATTGCTCCACGACAGCGACGCGGAACGGGCGCGGCTTCTTGTAAGCCTCCGGATCTTTCACCAATGGATGCGTGCGGATGCGCTCGCGCAGCGCGTCCTCGTCCATTTCAGCGAAATCCATGGGGCCGATCAGCCCATAAAGATTGCGTCTGGTCGGCAGATAGACCGGAATGCCGCCCGAGATCATCAGGGCGCCGTGATGGGCGGCCTTATGATTGTTGCGATCGAACAGCACGAGATCGCCATCGGTGACGAGGGCTGACAGAGCAACCTTGTTGGAGGTGGAGGTGCCGTTCAGCACGAAATAGGTCTTCTCGGCGCCGAAGATCTTGGCCGCTTCCTTTTGCGCGGCGAGAGCCGGTCCCTCGTGGGTCAGAAGGTCGCCGAGGTCGAGCACGGAATTGTCGAGGTCGTCGCGAAACACCGCTTCGCCCAGATGCTCCATGAAGACACGGCCGATGGGGCTGCGGCTGTAGAAGATGCCGCCATTGTGGCCCGGGCAGGTCCAGAGATGGTTGCCCTCCTCGGCATAATCGACCAGCGCACCGAAAAACGGCGTCTTCAGCGTTTCGGCATATTGCTTGAGCCGGCTGATGAGGCTCTTGGCGATGAAGGCGGGCGTCTCTTCGGACAGGAAGACATAGCCGTCGATGAAATCGAGGACCTCGACCGGCACATCCTCGAAGCGCTTGCGGCGGATCAGCAGGATGATCGGGAATTCGAGGCCGCGCCGGCGCATGAGGTTGATGAGGGCGGCCGTCTTGCCTTCCAGGCCTTTCTTGCCCCAGTCGACCAGCATGCAGCCGATCGCTGCGTCCGTCTGCACGGCGATCTCCGCATCTTCGAGATTGCGCGCGCGCACCACTTCGAAGCCGGAGCGTTCTATCTCCTCGACGATCTGGTTGTAGCGGGCACCCTCCAGATCCTCATTGTCAAAGGTGGGCGTTGCGAACAGAAAGTTGAAGCGTCTGAAATAATCCATCTGGGTACCCGCTTTTGATCCGGCACGAGGTGTCGACGTATTTCATGACATGGATGTGACAAAATATCGAATGTCCGAAACATGCAAACAGAATGGCATTTCTGCCATTCATGTCGTCTCCCTGTGGATTTTACTTTTTCATTGCAATCCGGAAAATGTCGTGTGTCCGTTAGGTTTAGGCGCTAAATCCGGATTAAGCGCATCGATGAAATCGAAAAGTCACTCGGCGCCGATCAAAACCAGACACGGCGACGCGATCTTATGAAGCGGTATGTTAGCGTGGGCCGGGTCTCTGGCGACTTTCTCTATACAAATCATCAGGTCCGCTGCTTTGCCGACATCTCGCCCAGCCGTTCTGGCAAGTATATCCCTTGCCAAAGCCACCTGATCACCTCTTCGGCTGTTCTCCCATTGGGCCAGGGTCGAATGGCCGGTCAGTCGACCGGCTGAAACAGAAGTCGCGATGAATGCCGATAGCCCCAGGATGAGCAACATGCGTCTTTTCACGTGATTTCCTCTGCATGCCCGATCTTAGCCTATGACGTCGAATTGCTATGACAACGGCACAAGATGTCAATGATGTGCAGCCGCATTCACCTGTCGGGACCCCGCATCTCTGCCGCCCGTTCCGCAATCACTTCGCTCCTCCCATTTGAAGGCATCAAGGAAGAACCGCAGATCGAAATTTCAGCTTGCCGTTTCAATCGAAATCAGTAGCTATCGCTGCTTCGGCTTTGCCGCCATTCCTTGATTTGTTCGCTTGATTGCGGGCTTCTCAGCAGCCAGATGCGCTGACGGCATCTCGGGTGTTGCCGATCGGATATCGTTGGTGATCGATTGTGCTGCTGCGATCACGGCTTGCCTGATCTCTGCCACGCGCTTCTCGTCGACGCCCGTGACGAAAGGAACGCTGACGGCTGCAATGACCGTGTCCTGGTGATCCCTTACGGGGGCCGCGATTGCATGGACGCCGGACATCTGCTCGCCCATGTCCCGCGCCCAATTCTGCTTGCGGATCAGCGCAAGCTCTTCGAGCATTTTGTTTGGGTCCGTAATCGTCTGGTTGGTAAAGCGCTCCAGCTTCGTCAGGCGCCGCTCAATGTCCTCCTGCAAGGAGAAGGCAAGCAGGATCTTGCCGGCGGCACCCGCATGAAACGGCAGCCGCTGGCCTGCCGTTGCCGAGAGCGCATATTGGCCATGGCCCTGCGCCGAGGCAACAACCAGGATATTGTCACCTGAGGGCACCGTCAGCTTGCTGCCTTCGCCAAGAAGTTCGGAAATCCTGTTCAGATGCGGCTGCGCGATCGCCAGGAGATCGTAACTTGCAACGGTGGGAGCGACATGGGCTGCAAGTGTGAGAAGGCGCCTGCCGAGCGTATAGCTTCCCGCTGGTGAGCGATGCACGAAGTCATGGGCGCTCAGCGTATTCAGCATGCGGTAGACGGTGGTGCGCGACAGCTTCACTGCCTTGACGACATCCCGGATCGTCGCGCCCTCAGGCGTGCGCTCCAGCAACGCGAACACCTCCACCATCTGTTCGATGACGGGGATACGATACTTTTGCGCGGCGTCTTCACTAATGTCTGTCATAGAAATCCTGCCAAGCCTACCAGGCAATACCCAGCCTTCCTTATGCAATCCGTGGAGTTCACGCAATCGCGGCTCCCTTCCATTGACTCCGACATGAGAATGCCGGTAAATTCTTAGATGAACTTATATCAGTTCAAATAAGAAACGTCATGTCGATTTAATCGCGGCACAGCGTTTCGAAAAAGACGCCGGATCGGAGGTTTGGCGAGTGGCTGCGCCGGCACGCGCGGCGAAACGGAATTACGGAGGAGGATGCAATGAAGAGTGTGAAATCGATCGGACATGTGGCTGTCAGCGTAAAGGACATCGACCGCTCGCTTGACTTCTATGTCAACAAGCTGGGCTTCGACGAAATGTTCCGGCTCGATCGTGACGGCCGCCTGTGGATCGTCTATCTGCGGATCACCGACACGCAGTTCATCGAATTGTTTCCGGAGGGCGTCGGCGATGGCGCACCGCCATTTGCCAATGTCGGATACAATCATCTCTGCCTCGAGGTTGAGAATATCGATGAGGCGATCGCCGATATCACCAGCCGCGGCGTCGTCCTGACGGCGGAAAAGAAGCTCGGTGTCGACAACAATTACCAGGCTTGGATCGCAGATCCGGAAGGCAACCGCATCGAGCTGATGCAGCTCGGCGCAGACGCCATGCAGACGGCCGCTATTCGCCGCATCAAGGGACTGGTCTGAGCCATGGATCTTTTCAGGCATCTCGGTCATATCGCATTGCGCGTCAATGATCTCGACAAGTCGCTGGCCTTTTACCAGAAGCTCGGCTTTCGCGAGATGACGCGTCTGCTCAATGATCAGGGCGAGGCGTGGATCGTCTATTTGAGGATCAACGACGATCAATATCTCGAGCTTTTCCCGAAGGGGATAAAGCGGCCGGAAGCCGGCCCGGACGTCATTGGCATCTTCCATATTTGCCTCACCGTTGAAGACATCGACAAGACGTTCGAAGAGCTTGCGAAGGTGGGCATTCACCCCAGTAAGCCAAGGCCGACGAAGATCGGCATCGATGGCAATCGCGGCGCATGGATCGAGGATCCCGATGGCACGCAGATCGAAGTCATGGAGATGGCGCCGGATTGCATTCAGCTCCAGGCCATCAGGAGATTGCATGATGAATCAGCCTGAACGGGCTGTTGTCTTCCTCGATAGCAGATAATTCAAAAGGGCCCGGCGGTTATCTGCCGGGTTCTCTCGTCGCGGGGTTTAGAGCGTTTCTGCTTTTCTTCGAATTGCGAAAACGCTCCAGCTTTTTGTCCCAACGCAATTCCGGACGGAAAACCGTTATGCGCTTTTCTTGGAATTACTCTAGAAGATCTGGTCATAGGCGTCCTGCATCGCCCGCACGAACTGGTCGTCCGTGCGCTTCGGATCGCTCCAATATTTGTCGGCTTCCTGCCAGATGGTGCGATACCAGTCGGCATCAGCCGTATTGAAGGGGTTGGAGACCTGCTTTGTCGGGTCTTTCAGCGTTTCCAGAACGAGCTTGTTGCAGGCATCGAGATTCGTCGTATCCGCGTCGATACGAACAGGGCTTGCGCCTTTCTTCAGGACGAATTCGGCATTCAGCTTCGGGTCGACATCGAGCTTGGCGAAGTCTTCCTGGGCCTTGGCGGTCTCGGCATTATTGGTATTGAGGAAGCCCCAGGAATCGACCGTCACGACCACGGCCTTGGTTCCGGGGATATTCATGCAGTCGAAATCCTCGCCAAGCTTCTGGTGGGCGGCCAGGAACTCACCCTTCATCCAATCGCCATGGATCTGCAACAGAGCCTTGCCGGTGATGACCAGATTGGTCGTATCGTTCCACTGGCGGTTGGGCGAGCCCGGATCGGTGTGCTCGGCAATCTGGCGGAAGCGCTTCAGCGCCGCGCGCATTTCCGGCGTATCGATGACGGTGCGGTCGGGCTTTTCACCGTAGAACCGATTGTAGATATCGGGGCCTTCTTCCGATGCGATCAGTGCCTGCAGCAGATAGGCCTTCTGGAACTGATCGCCGCCCTGGGCGATCGGGATGTAGCCGGCGGCCTTGACCTTGTCGAAGGCCGCGAAGAGGTCGTCGAGCGATTTCCAGGACTTCGGATCGACGCCGGCCGCTTCGGCGACATGCTTGTTGTAATAGATCATCCCGTCGATATGCACCGTTGCCGGCGCCTTCATGATTTCCCCGTCCACGGTGATGTTCTTCAAGACGGACGGCGGGAAGTTCTTCGTGGCGCCGATGCTGTCGAACAGCTTGGTGAGCGGTACGCCGAGGCCTTGCTTGTTCAGATCCCGATAGATGCCGGGATCGGAATTCATGAAGATCGCGGGCGGGTTGCCGCCGGTGATCATGTTCATCAGGCTGACATTGGCGCCGGAGTCATGGGCGATGGACAGGTCTTTCCATTGGTGACCGTCCTTGGCCCACGCCTGCCGCAGAACGGTGAGCGCCGCGATCTCAGATGGTTTCGACCAGGTGTGATAGACCACGACCTCATCTGCCCAGGCGCTTGCGGCAAGAGTGGTCGCGGCAAGCAAGAGGGACAGCCTCTGCAGGGATTTCCATTTCGTCATGCAATATTCCTCCCTTTCTTGATCTGGTCACAGCCGCTGGCCGGTCGGAGCGTCAAAGACGTTCAGCTTGGTGAGCGGCAGATAGACGGGCAGAGCTGGCTGGCTGCGATAGCGATTTGCGTCACGCCCATCGATGCGTACGGCGATGCTCTTTCCCGACATGGTCAGGAAAGCGAAGGCGTCAGGCCCGGATTTCTCGAAATATTCAACCGGGCAGTCGAAGCGAACGGTGTTTCCCGCGTCCTGACGCTCCTCGATCAGAAGCTCTTCGGCCCGGAACCCGATCTTCACGGGTTTGCCTTCGGCAGCCTTCGCCTTCCACTTGTATTCGCCAAGCCCGATGCGGATGCCGCTCTTCTCATCCACCGCAACGAGGTCGCCGCCGTCACGACTGACGGTGCAGTCGAGCAGGTTCATGGCCGGGGAACCGACAAAATCGGCGACAAACAGATTGGCCGGCTCATTGTAGATTTCATCAGGCGTGCCGAATTGCTGAATGACCCCCTTGTTCATCACGGCAATCTTGGTCGCCATGGTCATCGCCTCGACCTGATCATGGGTCACGTAGACGACGGTATTCTTGAGCTGGTTATGGAGCTTCTTGATCTCCATGCGCATTTCGTTGCGCAGCTTGGCGTCAAGGTTGGAAAGCGGCTCGTCGAACAGGCAGACGCCATATTGCTTGACAAGCGCCCGGCCAATCGCGACACGCTGGCGCTGGCCGCCGGAAAGCTGCGAGGGCTTGCGGTCGAGAAGATGTTCGATCTGCAGCAGCTTGGATGCCCAGGCGATCCGCTTGTCCGCCTCTTCTTTCGTGATGCCGCGCGAAGACAGTCCGAAATTCATATTCCCGCGTACTGTCTTGGTCGGATAGAGCGCGTAGGACTGGAAGACCATGGCAAGGCCGCGATCCTTGGGATCGAGGTAGCTGACGTCCCGCTCATCGATGAGGATTTCACCGTCGTCGATTTCGAGCAGGCCTGCCAGAAGATTGAGAAGCGTTGTCTTGCCACAGCCGGAAGGGCCGAGCAGCACCAGAAATTCGCCGTCGCCGATGCTGAGGTTCAGGTTCTCGATGACCGTGAGAGCGCCGAATTTCTTGACGATATTGTTGAATGCGATGGAAGGCATGCCCCTATCCCTTGATGGCGCCGGCGGTGATGCCCTGCACGAAGAACCTGCCGAGGACGAAGTAGATGACGAGCGGCGGCAGGGCCGTGAGCAGCGCCGAGGCCATGTCGACCGCATAGTTCTTGGCGCCCGTGGTCGTCACCGTGATGTTGTTGAGCACGACCGTCATCGGCTGTGCGTCCTGTGCGCCGAAGGTCAGGCCGACCAGAAAGTCGTTCCAGATGCCGGTGATCATCAGGATCAGGACGACGATCATGATATTGCCCGACATCGGCAGAACGATCTCGAAGAAGATCCGCCAGAAAGAACCGGAATCGATCATGGCGGCCGCGATGATCTGCGGCGGCATGCCCCGGAAATAATTCCGGAAGATCAGTGTCAGGAAGGGCAGGGACAGGACGCTGTGAATGACGGCGATGCCAAAGGTGGTGCCGTAAATATGCAGCGCGCCGGTGATCTTGATCAGCGGATACATGATGATCTGGAACGGCACGAAGGCGCATATGAAGAGAACGAACAGGAAGCCGTTCGCCCATTTGACATTCCACAGCGCCAACCCGTAGCCGGTGACGATCGATAGCGAGATCGTCAGCACGAGGCTCGGGGCAAGAATATAGAGCGAATTGACGAAACCGATACGCACGCCGTTGCAGTTCATGCCGGAACAGGCCTGCGTCCAGGCATAGGACCAGGCTTCGGTCGTCCACGGCGAAGGCAGGGAGAATATCTGCCCTTCGCGGATCTGATCCATCGTCTTGAAGGACGTCACGACGATGACATAAAGCGGAACCGCGAAAAACGCGGCTGCCATCAGCAGGAAGATGAAGATCACCACCCGGCTTGGCCGGATCAGCGGGCGCCGGCGCGCTTTCGTTTCTCGACCGGATTGCGCTGCGGCGGAAATTGCCGTCATGCCGCCCTCCTTTGCCTGATAGCCGTGATGACGACGAGCGGCAGGAAGAGGGCGAGAGTCGTCAGCAGCATGACGGCCGCGCCCGCAGAGGCGAAGCCGAGATTCTGCTTCTGCCAATAGGCGTCGATCACGAAATAGGCCGGCATGACCGATGCGCCGCCTGGTCCGCCATTGGTCATTGCGACGATGATGTCATAGGCCTTCACCACGCCGATGCAGAGCAGGATGATGCAGGTCAAGAAGGTGAGTTTCATCATAGGGATGATGACCTCGATATAGAGCCGCCAGAAGGGGACGCCATCGAGGCGCGCGGCCTGCCAGATCTCGGTGTTGATCGACTTCAGGCCGGCAAGCATGAGCGCCATGAAGAAGCCGGTCGATTGCCAGACCGCCGCCAGGATGACACCGAACATGACCGTGTCCTGGCTTGCGAGCCAGTTGAAGGAAGCGCTCTGCCAACCCATCGAGTGAAGCACGTTCTCGATGCCGAGCTCCGGATTGAAGAGCCAGCGCCAGACGAGCCCGGTGACGATCAGCGAAACGGCGAGCGGATAGAGAAAAACCGTGCGGAAGATGCCTTCCCCGTGCACCTCCTTGTCGATCAAGGCGGCAAGGATAAAACCCGTTACGATCGACAGCAGGCTCCCCACGGCAAAGATGGCGAGGTTCTGCAGGGACAGGATCCAGGAAGGATCGTGGAAAAGCCGCCAATATTGCTTCCAGCCGACGAGTTCATAGTCGGGAAAGCGCCTCGATGCCGTGAAGGAGAGATAGACGGTCCAGCCTATCGCTCCAATGAAAAACACAAGCGTCAACAGCGCCGCCGGCGCAACAGCCAGATGCGGGACGACGCGGCTCCATCGGATTCCCATGAGCCTCCTCCTCAGGCCGCCAGCGTTCCGCTCCTCCAGCTCGCCGCAGACGTGTTCTCATATGAACAAGATACAGTTCACAATAGACCAACTATAGGAATCAAAAAATCGGGATGTCAAATGACAATTGGCCGTCCCTCTGAGCTGTTGCCCGCTGACGTTGGATCGGGGCGAGGCGGGCAGCCAATCAATCGAAGAATGTTTGGTCGTCTTCCGCGAGATATAGTCTTGCGCGTTCGGGTAAGAGGTCGACGCCCATGCCTGGTCGTTCGATGACATCGACAAAGCCATCCTTGACGATCGTCTGCGGCAGGCCCTCGACGATGTCGTACCACCAGTCCGAGTCGCCGGTCGTATACTCGAAGGCGATGAAATTTTGAGGCAGGGTGGCGCATACCTGGATGAGCGCGCCGAGGCCGAGCAAGCCGTTCGCCGTCCCGTGCGGCGCCATCATGATCGAATGAAGATCGGCATATTCGGCGATCCATTTGAGTTCGGCGATGCCGCCGACATCGGCCGGATCGGGGCCGACGACATTGACCGCTTGGCCTTCGATCAGTTCCTTGAAGTTCTGGCGCAGATAGATTTGCTCGCCGGTATGGATCGGCGTCGTGCTCGCGCATGTCAGTTCACGATAGACGCCGGCATTGACCCAAGGCGTATAGTCGCCGGAGAGCAGGTCCTCGATCCACAGCAGATGATAGGGCTCCAGCATGCGGGCAAGACGGATCGCATCGGACAGCATCCATCCCGGGCCGCAATCGAGCGCCAGCCCGATCCTGTCGCCGGCGACTTCCTTCATCGCGGCAACACAATCGACCAGATGGCGCAGGCCCTTTTCCGTGATCGGACCACGGTCGAGTGCGCCGTGGAAGGGGCTGGCATTGGGTTCGCCGTAATAGAAATCCGGAATCCGCTTCATCGGTGAATGGAAGCCGATCGGCTGTTTGATGATAGTGAATCCTTCAGGCAGATCCATCATCTTCTTCAGATCGTCGGCCATGTGCTCCGGCTCGTAACCGCTGATTGGAAAGCGAATGGAGCCGTTGTAGACGCGAATGCGGTCGCGCACGCGCCCACCAAGCAGTTTGTGCACCGGCAGGTTTGCCGCTTTGCCCGCTACATCCCAGAGCGCCATCTCGATGACGCTGACGGCCGCGCCCCAGGGCTTGAAGCTTCCGCGCTGGCGGATCTTCAACATGACACGCTCGACATTGGTCGGATCCTCGCCGATCAGCGCCTCCCGGAAGGCAAGGATATGCGGCTTTAGATAGGGCTTCCACGTTTCGGCCTGGCCATAGCCGGAAACGCCTTCATCGGTGACGATGCGCACGATCGGGCTCTTGCCGATGATGGCGCATTTGAGGTCGACGATCTTCATTTCCGCTCCTCTTCATATCGGCGTCATAGGAGGCGCCGCCCCCTCCGCGGCGTTGCCGCCTGGATCCACCCAGCGGCGATTGACAAACCTGCGAGCCTTCTATTATCATTCATTAGAGAACTGATAAAGTTCAAATAGGAAACGATCGTGGAGGCGGCGGTTTCCAGACGCGCTTGCAGAATGGGCTCAGCTGGAGGAGGCAGGCCATGGTTACGCAGCATGCGGACGTCGCAGGCAGGGCCGAGCGGTTCAACAAACTTTATACCGCGGCAGTCTATGATATCCTCGACGAGATGGGGTTGCCCAATCAATGCATGGATCTCGGCATTCGGCCGCTCGACCGTGCGATGCGCATCGCCGGCCCTGCCTTCACGGTCGCCGCGACGGTCGATATGCGTACCGATGAGGAATATGATCTCGAAGAGGTCAAAACCTTCACCTTCTTCCGCCGCATGTATTCAGGCTGTGTCGTGCTGATCTCAGCCGCGGGCGAATGCAAGGCCGGTCACTGGGGTGAGTTGATGAGCACCGCTTCGAAGGCGCGTGGCGCAGTCGGCGTCGTCGTTGACGGCGGAATCCGAGACGGCAATATTCTCATGGGAATGGAGGACTGGCCGGTCTTTACCCGCTATCTCTCGCCCATCGAGTCGCGCGGCCGCACCCGCATCAGCGGCATCGAGGTCCCGATTTCCGTCACCGGCACCTTGACCTCACAGATCAGGGTCAACCCGGGCGATTGGCTTTTCGGCGATATGGATGGCGTGATGGTCATTCCCGCCGATAGGGTCGACGCCGTTCTGGCACGCGCGGAAGAGGTTCTGACGATCGAAAACAGGTCGCGCGACGAGATCCGTGCCGGCGGCGATGTCGCCGACATCTATGCGAAATACGGACGGCTTTGATCCGTTCGCTGACATCAAGACAGGTAAGCGGCTTGCGAGACCTGCGGCCGGGAGGAAGCCATGAAAATTACGGCGCAGAAGGTCTTCGTCGCAAATGTTTCGCGGACCAACTTCGTCTTTGTGAAGCTCTATACCGATGAGGGGCTGGAGGGCGTCGGCGAGGCGACACTCGAATGGAAGACCAAGACGGTCGTCTCCGCACTGGAGGAGTTGGAACGTGTGCTGATCGGGCGCGACCCGTTTGCCGTCGATGCGATCGTCGAGCAGCTGCATCGCGATTCCTATTGGCGGACAGGCGCGGTCTTTCGCACCGCCCTCGGCGCGATAGAGGCGGCCCTTCTCGATATCAAGGGAAAGGCACTCGGGGTCCCGGCATTCGAACTTCTCGGCGGGAAATATCGCGATCGGGTCGAATGCTACGCCAATCACTGGTTCTTTGGCGCCGTGACGCCGGATCAATATGCGCGAAAGGCCCGCGAGGCTGTGGACATGGGATACCGCGCCCTTAAGTGGGATCCTTTCGATGTCGCCGATCTCGAAATGAATGGCAAGCAACGCCGGCAGACGATCGATATCGTCGCGGCGGTGCGCGATGCGGTCGGTCCGGATGTGGACCTTATGCTCGACGTGCATGGCCGGTTGAACGTGCCGACGGCGATTGCCATGTGCCGCGAGCTTGCACGGTTTGATCTGCGCTGGATCGAGGAGCCGACACCGCCGGAAAGCATCGATGCGCTGGCCGACGTGCGCGCGGCAAGTTCGGTGCCGATTGCCGCCGGCGAGCGCTGGTACGAGCCCACCCGCTTCCTCGAGGCGCTGGCCAAGAAGGCAGTGGACGTGTTGCAGCCGGATGTTTCCCATGCCGGGGGTCTCGGCGAGACGAAGCGTATCGCCCACATGGCGCATTACCATCTTATCCCAGTCGCGCCGCACAACCCGGTCGGACCCGTCATGAATGCGATGACACTGCACATGTCGGTCGCCATCCCGAACTTTTCGGTATTCGAAACCGTCTCGATCGACGTGCCCTGGCGCAAGGAACTCGTGCGCGAGACGCTGCAATTCGAGGATGGCGCGATCCTTGCGCCGACGGCACCGGGGTTGGGCGTTGAGCTGAACGAAGAAGCCTGCGCGCGCTATCCCTACGCCCCATACGACGTGCCGCTGTTCGACGGCAGCATGAATACGAGCGGTGTCGCGGCAGGGGCGGCGACCTTCTCGCGCGTCGGGAAGGATGGACGCAATTGATTGACCGGAATGAGCGGGACCGGGTGGAAAGAGGAGCCACCTTGTCTATGCCAATGGCATGAAAGGTCAGGACACAGGCGCGACGGACATCTCGCGTGAAGGAGGAGGCAATGGACAAGATGAGGATGACGGTCGTTGCGGCCGTCGCGGTCTCGGCGCTGACATGCAGCAGCGCATGGGCCGGCGAGGTCGTCTGGTGGACACCGAACTGGGGCCAGGCGCGAGCCGAAAAGCTCGCGGCCGATTTTAAGAAGGCAAACCCCGACATTACCATCAAGATGGAGATCACCACGGCAAACGGTTTGCCGCAGCGTATCCTGACTGCCCTGCAGTCTGGCGCGACGCCGGATATCATCGAGGTGCAGCATCCCTGGATTCAGGGCTATGCCCATAACGGGCTCGTTCTGCCTGTCGATGACATCATCGAAGACAAGGGCGATTATAACAAGGCGGCGATCACCTACGACACCTATGACGGCAAGCTCTATGGCATACCCTACCGTGTCGAATGTGTCGGCGTGCTCTACAATATGGAAGACTTCAAAGCTGCCGGCCTCGATCCCGCCAATCCGCCGCAGACCTGGGATCAGTGGACGGATGCGGCAAGGAAGCTGACGACGGGCGGAAAGTTCGGTATGGCGATCACCGGCGGCGGGGAGGTCGGCAATACGGTGACCCGCCTGCTGCCGCTGATCTGGATGAATGGCGGGGATGTCATCAGCGCCGATGGAAAGACCGCCGTCGTCAATTCGCCGGAGGCTGTTGCCGCTGTCAAATTCTATACGGACTTCTATAAGAACAAGTACTCGCCGGATTCGACCCTGCAGAATGATGGCATTGCCAACCGTCAGCTCTTCATCGCCGGCAAGGTATCCATGTATCAGGCCGGTCAATTCGACATTGCCCCGATCATGCAGGCAAAGCCCGATCTGAAGCTGGGCGCCATGGCAACGCCGCATCCGGATGGCAAGCAGACCGCCGGCATCATCGGTGGCTGGAGTTATGTGATCCCGAAGGATGCCAAGAACCCTGATGATGCCCGCAAGTTCATCAAGTTTCTCGCCACCTCGGACAATCAGGGTTTCTTCACCGACACCTTCCCGGCCCGCGCTTCGGCACTGTCTCAGCCGCGGTTCCAGGATCCGATGCTCAAACAGTTCGCGGCGATGCTTCCCTTCGGCCGGCCGGCACCGAATACGCCGCGCTGGGTGGAGATTTCGCAAGCCCTGTTCGACGGCGTGCAGCGCGTGCTCTCAGGCGATCAGGATGCGCAAGCCGCCATGGATCAGGCGAAGGACGAAATTCAAGCGCTGCTTGATAGCTGATGGCAGGGACTGAGCGACGTGGTTTTGACGCGACGGCGTCAAGCTGCCGCCCGCGCCATGGACATTGGAGCGGTTCAGCTTTTTCACCGAATCTCTGAACCGCTCCATCTTCTTGTTTTCTCGCAATTCCGGGCGGAAAACCGCTGCGCACTTTTCCTGGAATTGCCCTGAGTGACATTCCCGCAGCATCACAGGAAAGGCCGACCCATGGGCCGCCCATCTACAGGTCTTCTGTTTGTCCTGCCCGCCATGATCGTGCTGGCCATGCTGATCGCCTATCCGATCGCCTACACGATCCTGCTCAGCGTCACCAATTCGCAGGGCGCCTTCACCGGCCGGAATTTTGCCAATGTGCTGCGTCCGCCGGTCACGCGGCAGGCCTTCTTCAACCTGATCTACTTCGTCGGCGGCTCGATCGTCTTTCAGGTCGTGCTCGGCACCGCCACAGCTATTCTGCTCAACCAGCACTTCACCGGGCGCGCCGTCCTGCGCTCGATAACGCTGATCCCCTGGGTCGTTCCTGGCATCGTTGCGGCGACCACCTGGGCATGGATGTTCCACACTGAATTCGGCATCATCAACTACATGATGACAGGCGCCGGCATCATCCCGGCACCCGTCAGCTGGCTGACCGATAGCGGCACCGTCATGCCCGTTCTGATCGCCATCAATGTCTGGAAACTGTTTCCGTTCGTGGCCATCATGGTTCTGGCCGGCCTGCAGGCGATCCCGAAGGAACTCTACGAAGCCGCCAAGGTCGATGGTGCCAATTTCTGGGAAGAGGTTTGGCATGTGACGCTGCCGCAGGTGCGCCCGGTCATCACGGCGGTGACACTGCTGCTGGTGATCTGGGGGCTCAATTCGATCACGCTCATCTATGCCATCACCAAAGGCGGACCGGCGAACAAGACGCTGATCACGCCGATCCAGATTTTTCGGCTCGCTTTCGAGAGTTTCCAGTTCAATCAGGCCGCTGCCCTATCGGTCATCTTCTTTCTGGTGGCGGCTGTGCTGGTGGCGATCTACCTGAGGGTGCTGACGACAAGGCCGGGAGAGGCCCGATGATGGGGAGAAGTCGCCTTGCAACGCTGACGATTGCGGTCTGCTCGCTCGTCCTTATGGCCGTCTGCCTCTTCCCCTTCGCCTGGATGGCACTATCTTCGATCAAGACGCTTCCGGAACTCTATACTGTGCCGCCGCATTGGCTCCCCGCAGCGCCAACGTTCGGCAACTATATCAATGTCATCTTCAGTTCGAATATCCCGCGCTACTTCCTGAACAGCGCCGTGATCTCAGTCGGTTCCACGGGTCTTGCACTCATCCTGGCGATTTTCGCTTCCTACGGCTTTGCCCGTTTCGAATTCCGCGGCCGGCGGCTTTTGCAGTCGCTCGTGCTGATCGGCCAATTGCTCCCGACCGCGGCGATCATCGTGCCGCTCTTCATCACGCTGCGCTATCTGCATTTGGTCAACACCTATTGGGGCCTGATCCTGGTCTATATGATCATCACCCTGCCGCTCAGCGTCTGGATGCTGACCAGCTATTTCAAGGCGATACCCGTCGAGCTGGAAGAGGCGGCGACGATCGACGGCGCCTCCCGCCTCGGCGTGCTCTTCCGCATCACGCTTCCGCTGTCCACGCCTGGCCTGGTGGCTGTCGTCGTCTATGCCTTCGTGACCACCTGGAACGAATTCATCTTCGCGCTCTGCTTTGCGACGGATTCCTCGGTCAAGACTCTGCCAATCGGGCTTGCGGAATTTTCGACCGAGTTCAACACCGATTGGGGAGCGGTGATGGCCGCCTCCATGGTGATGACAATTCCGGTCGCTCTCCTGTTCCTGTTTTTCCAGAACCTGTTCGTGGGCGGTCTGACGGCAGGCGCCACCAAGGGCTGAGCGAGCCCGCTGCGGAATGCACCCTCTTCGGCGGTTTTCCATCCAGATTGACGGGTACTCGAACGGGATCTCAGGTGCGACCGATCATGCGAGATAGGTTGGCGTTGCCGGTTCACTCATTCCGGTTGTTCCGTCGGCCGTCTCGAAGTCGAAAAATTTCTGGGTGACGAGGGCGGCTGCGCCGCGCGCCCAGGAATTGTCTTCCCAATCGGGCAGAAGCGGTGGCGAGGCGAAAAAGGTGCGAGCCGCCATGCTGGCTTCCAGGGGGCCGAAAAGAGCATCGCCGAACGAAACGGCCTCGCCGCCGACGACGATGACTTCGGGATCCGTGATGTTGACGAGGTTGGCGAGCGCCTTGCCGATCCCGGCGCCGGCTTCGTGCAGGATTCTGTTGACCTCCGCATCTCCCGCCTTTGCTGATTCCAGCATGTCGGAGAGGTTGTGGCTGCTATCCCGATTGGTCGCCTCGCGCCATGTGCGAAGCATGGAGGGTTCGGAATAATAGGCCATCAGGCAGCCGCGCTTGCCGCATTCGCACAGCCGGCCGTTCTCCTCATGCAAGGTGTGGCCGAATTTGCCGGCTGCGCCATGGGCCCCGCGGTAGAGTTTTCCGTCGACGATGATGGCACAGCTGATGCCGACGCCGATCGCAAGCACGGCCATATTGCGATGGTGCCTTCCCGGGCCAAAGAGCTGTTGGGCAATGGCATAGGCATTCGTGTCGTCCTCGAGCCAGACCGGCACCTTGACCTTTTGCGCGACCATCGATGCGAAAGGTACATTGTTCCACTTGAAACGAAAGCTGCGCACGCAGACGGCCTGGTTGTTATCGATGACGCCTGGCATGGAAACGCCAATGCCTGCCAGCCGCGCATGGGGGCGCCCTGCAGCCTTGACAAGCTGGGGCACGGCTTGGGCCAGCGTCGTTGCAACATTTTCCGGCTTGTTGTCGCCAAGCGATAGGCGGCAGGACGCGAGCGGGTTGGTTGCAAGATCGGTGACGACGCATTCGGCGGAGCCGACCATCAGCTTGAACCCGATCGCCAACCCATTGGCATAATTGATCTCGACGGGTATGGGACGCCGGCCCGAAAGCCCGGCCACGGCCTTGCCTTCGGTGACGTGGCCCTCCTCGATCAAATCGGCAATGACGAAGGTGACGGCCGCTGGACTGAGGCCGGTGATCGTTGCGATTTCGGCGCGGCTTTTCGGCCCTTCCTGCCGCAGAAGGTTCAGGATGAGCCGCCGGTTGAGGGCTCGCGAAGTGCTCTGGTCGCCTTTCAGGCTCACGATTTCTCTTTCTTAATTTTGTAAATTAATTATTGCGTCCGCTTCAGACTTATGCATAACTTCACTTGTCGATCAACATCCGGCACGTGCGCAAGCACGAAGAAGTCAGCAATAGGACAAGGTTTCTCGAACCGAGGGTTCCGGGCAGTGCAAATGCATTGCGGCGGCAGGTTTTTTGCGACCATTGCGCAGGCGGCAGGAGGGGGCGGCCGCCGCGCATTCCGTCCGGTCTGCTGATTAAGGATGAGGATAGATACCACAACGGGAGGAGTCCAAATGACTTTCAATTTGCTTGGAAGGCCGGCAAGCCGGCGTGCCTTTTTGAAGGGTGCGGGAGCGGTTTCCGCCGCCGCCTTCACCGGTTTTCCCATGCCCGCCATTGCACAGGCGCAAGACATCAACATCATTTCCGACGAGAACAACGCCGATGCACTGGCGATCCTGCGCAAGATGGCAGACGATTTCGGCAAGCAGGCCGGCGTTAAGGTCGTGATCAACAATATGGATCATGAGGCGCACAAAACCGCGATCCGCAACTATCTGGTCGCCGGTGCGCCCGATATCTGCTTTTGGTTCTCGGGAAACCGCATGCGCGCCTTCGTCAAGCGCGGCCTGTTCGACGACATTTCCGATCTCTTCGAAAAAGAGAAGTATAAGGATGTTCTTGGCGCGGCGGCCGGTTCGGTCACGGTCGACGGCAAGCAATACGGTCTGCCGACGGGCGGCACGCTCTGGGGTATGTTCTATCGCAAGGATGTCTTCGCCCAGCTCGGCACTGCCGTACCGGCAAGTTGGGATGATTTCCTGGCCTATGGCGCGAAATGCAAGAGCGCCAATCTGACGCCGATCGCGATGGGCACGAAGGAATTGTGGCCTGCCGCCGGGTGGTTCGATCAGATGAACCTGCGCATAAACGGTCTCGACAAGCATATGGCGTTGATGAACGGCGAGATGAGCTATCTCGATCCGGCGCTGAAGCCGGTGTTCGACATGTGGGAAACCCTGATCAAGCAAGGTTTCTTTACGCCGAACAACACATCTTTCGGCTGGCAGGAGGCGGGCGCGCTGTTGTCGCAGAAGAAGGCCGGCATGATGAACCTCGGCGCCTTTGTCCGCTCTACTTTCCCGAAGGAAGAGCTCGACCAGCTTGCTTTCGCTCCCTTCCCGACGATCGATCCGAAGATCGGCCGTTTCGAGGAGTTTTCGCTGAACTCGGTTCATATCCCGGCCAATGCCAAGAACAAGCAGGGCGCGCGCGAATTCCTCGCCTATTTCTACCGGCCGGAAAATCTCGGCCCTTATCTGGAGCCTGGCGGCAACGTGCCGCCCCGCAACGATCTGCCGCCGAGCAAGGACCCGCTCGTCAACGCTGCAGTCGAAACGCTGAAGACAGTGCAGGGTACCTCGCAATATTACGACCGCGATAGCGATCCCGACATGGCCCAGGCCGGCCTCGTCGGCTTCCAGGAGTTCATGGCGAAGCCCGAGCGGCGCGATGCGATCCTGAAGCGGCTCGAAGGTACGCGCAAGCGCATCTACAAGATCTGACCTTCCTCCCAGCGACCGGCAGGCGGGGCTGCCGCTCCGCCTGCCCATACCGAAAGAGGATAAGATGATGACATTTTGGCGCCGCCATCGCTGGTGGCTCACCCCGACTTTGCTGATATTGCCTGCGGCCGTTCTCTTTTCGATCGTGATCCTGTGGTCGGCGATAGAAAGCCTCTGGATCAGCCTGCACGAATGGGATGGCTTCAGTCCGATGGTCTGGATCGGCTTCGGCAATTATGCCGAGCTGTTCAACGACCCGCAATTCTATGTCTCGCTGAAGAACAACATCATCTGGCTGGTCATGTTCATGGCAGCGCCGCCGCTCGGACTGGCGATCGCCCTCTTGGTCAATCAGAAGATTCGCGGCATGCGGCTCATGAAGTCGCTCTTCTTCATTCCGCTGGTACTGGCTTCGGTTGCCGTCGGCGTCGTCTTTACCTGGGTCTATACGCCGCAACTCGGCCTGCTGGCGCTGATCTTCGGCTTTTTCGGCGCGACCGCACCCGCCGTCCTGTCGGACGAGCATTTCGTCACCTTCGCGATCGTGATTGCAGCGCTCTGGCCGCA
Source organism: Martinezella tropici (assembly GCF_003287875.1). Lineage (GTDB taxonomy): Bacteria > Pseudomonadota > Alphaproteobacteria > Rhizobiales > Rhizobiaceae > Rhizobium > Rhizobium tropici_C. The sequence goes on along the minus strand of NZ_QMKK01000035.1, from coordinate 155,556 downwards.
GATCGCCTTTTGCATGGTGCTCTACCTCGCCGGGCTCAACAATCTCAGCGAGGAACTGATCGGCGCCGGTCGCGTCGATGGAGCAAGGGGCTGGAACATGCTGCGCCACATCGTCCTGCCGCAGCTGACGCAGGTCACCTTCATCGCGATCGCCGTCACCGTCGTCGGTGCGCTGCGCTCGTTCGACATGGTCTCGGTCATGACGCAGGGCGGTCCTTTCGGCTCGTCCGAAGTGCTTGCCTACCAGATGTTCGAGCAGTCGATCTTCTCCTATCGCTTCGGCTACGGCGCCGCGATCGCCTCGGTCCTGTTCGTGATCATGGCGGTATTCATCGCCTGGTATCTCACGCGCATCATTCGCATCGAAGAAAGAGGGGCCTGATGTATCCGCGCCCAATTGCCGAAGATGCCATCTGGCGGCGTCGCTTCTATTTCATTGCCGTGCTCGCAATCCTGATCCTCTGGCTCTGCCCGCTGTTTGCCATCATCCTGACGTCGTTCCGCTCGACGCAGGATGTCATGGGCGGCAATCTCTGGGGCTGGCCGACGCAGTTTGGCCTGGTGGAGAACTATACGTCCGTCTTCACCCAGACGCCGATGGCGCGCTATTTCCTCAACAGCCTGATGATCACCCTGCCGGCTGTCCTCGGCGTGCTGATCCTGAGCACGCTCGCGGGCTTCGTGCTGGCGCGTTATCGCTTCCGTGGCAACATGCTGGTATTTGCCCTGTTCGTCGGCGGCAATTTCCTGCCCTATCAGATCATGATGATCCCGGTGCGCGATCTGATGGTGCGCATCGGCCTCTACGACACGCCTGTAGCGCTGATCATCTTCCACATTGCCTTCCAGACTGGTTTTGCGACGCTTTTCATGCGCAACTTCATCGCCGCTCTGCCGGACGAGCTGTTTCAGGCCGCAAGAGCGGAGGGGGCGACGCCTTTCCAGACACTGGTTCATGTCGTCGTGCCGCTGGTGCGCCCGGCACTGGCGGCGCTCGCGATCCTCATCTTCACCTTCGTATGGAACGATTATTTCTGGGCGGTGGTGCTGACCATCAGCGATACGGTGAAGCCCGTCACGGCCGGACTTGCCAATCTGCGCGGCGAGTGGGTTTCGGCCTGGAACCTGATCTCCGCCGGCACCATCGTCGTCGCGGTGCCGCCGGTCGTCATGTTCTTCCTGATGCAGCGGCATTTCATTGCCGGGCTCACTATGGGCGCGGTGAAGGGATGAGTATTCCTTCCGCCACATCCGCCCTCCGTGTCACTCCCTTCCTTGCGAGCCTACAAGCATGACCAGTCTCGAACTACGCCACATCAATAAGAACTACGGCGCCTATCATGCGCTGCGCGGTATCGATCTTTCCGTCGAGCAGGGCGAATTCATTGTCATGGTCGGCCCCTCCGGCTGCGGCAAGTCGACATTGCTGAAGTCGATTGCCGGGCTGGAGACGATCTCTTCCGGCCAAATCCTGATCAACGGCCGCGATGTCACCACGGCCGAGCCGGGCGAGCGCGGCATTGCCATGGTGTTCCAGTCCTACGCGCTCTATCCGCATATGACCGTCGCCGAGAACATGGGCTTCGGCCTGCGCATGGCCAAGCGGCAGAAGGCGGAGATCGATGCGGCGGTGGCGCGTGCCGCCAAGATCCTGAGGATTACCGATCAGCTCGACAAGAGGCCGAAGCAACTGTCCGGCGGGCAGCGCCAGCGCGTCGCGATCGGCCGCGCCATTACCCGCTCCCCGGATGTTTTCCTGTTCGACGAGCCGCTATCCAATCTCGATGCGGCGTTGCGCACGCAGATGCGTGTCGAATTGAGTGGCCTGCATGCCGAGCTTGGCGCGACCATGGTCTATGTCACGCATGACCAGATCGAAGCCATGACGATGGCGAGCCGGATCGTGGTTCTCAACCGCGGCATCATCGAGCAGGTGGGCTCGCCGCTGGAGCTCTATCGCAATCCGGAAAATCTCTTTGTGGCCGGATTCCTCGGTGCGCCGAGGATGAATTTCTTCACGGTGACGGTCGATCAGGTTTCCGGACACGGCGTGATCGTCTCCGCGCCCGGCCTTGCGCCGGTGGCTGTCGAACTCGCGCCCGGCTGTGCGGTTCGGCAGGGAGAAAAGCTAACCTTCGGCATCCGGCCCGAGAACATCGCTATCGCCGAGGGACAATCCACGGGGGCTCCGATTTCCGGCCAAGTCCGTCTCGTCGAGCATCTCGGGCGCGAGACCATTCTTTATGTCGATGCAGGCGCGCTGCAATGCATCGGTTCCGAAAGCGGCACCGGCAACATCACCGTACAGATCGGCCATGTCGCCGGCATTGCCAACGACGCGCCGATCGGTCTCAGCATCGATCCCAAGGAAATCTACCTTTTCTCCGGCCAGGACGAACGAACCATCACCGTCCGCAAGCCAGTTCTCGATAAATAATAGTTCAGGAGCCTGATATCATGTCAGTGAGTAGCAGCAAGACCGACCTTTCCGTATGGCGGACCATCAAGACCGACAGGTTTCTTGTGGGAGCGCCGCATTATCCGGAACATGTCGATGAGGGCTATTGGGAGCGGGACGCCAAGCGCATGGCCGAAGCCGGCTTCAATGTCGTGCGTCTCGGCGAATTTGCGTGGCATCTTTTCGAGCCGAAGCTCGGCATGTTCGCTTTCGATCTCTTCGACCGTGCCATCGAGGTTCTGGCGCGCCACGGCATCGATACCATCATGTGCACGCCGACGGCGACCCCACCACGCTGGCTGACGGCGGCGCATCCCGAAATCCTTCGTGTCGATGGCAATGGCCGGATAATGAGCCACGGTTCGCGCCAGCATGCCGATACGGCAAGCCCGGTTTTCCGCGAGCACAGCAAGCGCATCACGAAGGCGATGGCCGAGCACTATCGCGATCATCCCCATGTCATCGGCTGGCAGACGGACAATGAGCTCAACACCAGCATGCCGGAATCCTTCTCTGCGGCGACGCTTTCGGAGTTCCAGGCGTTTCTGGCGGAAAAGTACGGGACCATCGACAAGCTCAATTTCGCCTGGGGCGGCGATTTCTGGGCAACCGCCTATGACGATTTCGACCAGGTCGTGCTTCCGATCGAATTCGGTCCCACCTTCCCAAGCCCCGGCCATGTCCAGGACTACCATCGCTTCCTCGCCTTCGCGACGGCCCGCTTCCAGCACGATCAGGTGGAAATCCTGCGGGCGACGAAGCCCGAGTGGTTCATCTTTCACAATCTCGGCGGCCTTCGCGACATCGATTTTCGCGGACAGTTTTCCACCGATCTCGATTTCGTCGGCTACGACATCTATCCGATGCTCTATGACGAATTCCAGCGCATCGGAAATCACGCCAAGGTACAGGCGCTTCACCTCGACATCTGCCGCGGGTTCTCAGGAAACTACATCGTGCCCGAGCAGCAGTCCGGGTTCGGCAGCCAGCCGGGCTTCTGTACGCTGACGCCGGAGCCGGGCGAAATGCGGCGCATGGCCATGTCGTCCGTTGCGCGCGGCGCCGACGGCCTCATGTTCTTCCGCTGGCGCCCGGCGCATTTCGGCGCGGAAATCTACTGGATGGGCATCATCGATCATGACGATGTGCCCCGTCATCGTTACGACGAAGCCAAGCGCTTCGCGACCGAGATGACGACGCTCAAGGATAAGATCCTTGGTACCTATGTGCGCATGGATGTCGGCATCGCCGGCTCGGATTTCGACAATCAGGAGGCGCACAAGACCTATTCGATCGGGCTGCCGAGCCCACAGGACGATGCCGTTCAGCTGCATCAATATTGCTACGATCGCGGCATTGCCTGCGGCTTCATCCATCCGGAAGACGATCTGTCGCGGCTGAAATTGCTTTATGTGCCGCATTGGGTGATGTGGAAGGACGGTTGGACCGAGAGGCTTGAGGCCTTCGCCCGGGACGGCGGCACCGTCGTCATCGGCGCGCGCACCGGCACGCGTGATGAAAACAATCATGTCATCCGCGAGGCCGCGCCGGGCGCGTCGCTGACGCGGTTGACGGGCGTCAAGGTCGAGGATTTCGGTCGCCTGGCAGCCCCCGACGCCAAGGGTCTATTCGACGTCATGTCGCGATCGGGCGGGCTTGTCATTCCCCCAAATCGTCCGGCGGAATCCCATCGTCGCGCTCGCCGCTTCACTTTCGGCAACCGTGAGATCGAGGCCGCATATTTCTACGAGAACCTGACGGTGACGGATGATGTCGAGGTGATTGCGACATGGTCGAACCGCTATGCCGAAGGTATGCCGATGGCAAGCCTGCGCCGGGTCGGCAAGGGCCGCGTGCTTTATCTCGGCACCTATCTGACACCGGAGCTGACGGATGCTTTGGCCGATCGAACCTTTGCGGAAGCGGGAATCGCGCCTCTTGTCGGCAATCTGCCCGATGGCGTCGAAGTGACGATGCGCCAGAACGACGAGCGACGCCTGCTTTTTCTGCAGAACTATCTCGACCAGCGCGCCGAATTGCGCGACGTCCCGGCCGGGATCGATCTGCTTGACAACGGCAAGGCGATATCCGGCACTCTGTCGCTCGACGCCTATGGCTGCGCCATCATAGAGCTTTGCTAGGCACGATCTCGGTACCCGTTTGTTTGAGCGGGTACCGATCGTTGCGATGCAGTCGCGGGAAAAATACGACTTTCTCCAGCGGGAGGGTGACAAAGCGGCGTTCGCGCCTATTCTCATACGCTGATCATATCTTGAACTTCGGTAGCAGCCGATTTCGATCTTGACGACTGGGAGGATATCATGACGCGCACGGTGATTATCGGCGCCACCGGCCATGTCGGCACCTATCTTGTGCCGCGACTGGTCGAAGCAGGGCATGAAGTGGTGGCGATCAGCCGCGGACAGGCCAAGCCCTATTCGCCGAACAAGGCTTGGAACGAGGCCGAGACATTGGTGATGGATCGTGCTGTCATGGAAAAGGATGGCAGCTTCGGTCCGGCCATCCGCGCATTGAAGCCGGATATCGTCATCGACATGATCTGCTTCACGCTCGATAGCGCAAGGCATCTGGCGGAAACGCTTGTCGGCCATGTCGGCCATTTCCTGCACACGGGCACGATCTGGACGCATGGCTTTTCGACCATCGTTCCGACGCCGGAGGAGGCGCCGAAGCGGCCGTTCGGTGACTATGGCACACAGAAGGCCGCCATCGAGGCATATTTGCTGGAAGAGGCGCGCCGCCGGGGATTTCCCGCGACCCTGATCCATCCCGGCCATATTGTCGGTCCGGGCTGGGCACCCCTCAATCCGGCCGGGCATTTCAATCCGTCGGCATTCTCGACATTGGCGCGCGGCGAAACACTGGCACTTCCGAATTTCGGCCTGGAGACGGTCCATCATGTCCATGCCGATGACGTCGCGCAGATGTTCATGGGCGCGATCGCCAATTGGCGCGTCTCGACGGGGGAGGCCTTTCATGCGGTTTCAGGCGGCGCGCTGACGTTACGAGGCTATGCCGAAGCCATGTCGCGCTGGTTCGGACATGAGCCGAAGCTGGAGTTCCTACCCTATGAGAAATGGGCGGAAGGCCAGGCGCCGGAGGATGCGCAGGCGACCTGGGAGCATATTGCCCGCAGTCCGAATTGCTCGATTGCCAAGGCGGAGCGGCTGCTTGGTTACAGGCCGCGCTATACGTCGCTGCAAGCCGTTCAGGAATCGGTCGCCTGGCTGATGGAGAAAGGGCGGCTCGGCTGAAGGTCAGCCGTTCGGGCTTCGGTCAGCGGCTCTTGAGCCAGGCATCCATGCCCTTGGCTGCCGCACGCCCGGTCGCAAAGCAGGCCGTGAGCAGGTAGCCTCCCGTCGGCGCCTCCCAATCGATCATCTCGCCGGCAACGAACATGCCGGGGAGTTTTTTTAGCATGTATCCACTGTCGAGTTCCGCCCAACGCACGCCGCCGGCCGACGAAATGGCTTCGGCGATCGGCCTTGGCCTCAGCAGCGGAATCGGCAGCGCCTTGATCAGGTGGGCAAGACTTTCCGGATGAGACAGTGCAGCCGGATCGGCAAGCTCGCGCAGCAGGCCCGCCTTGACGCCCTCGATGCCGGCACCCTTGCGCAACCGGTTGGAGAAACTGGCTTTGGGATCCTGCCGTGCCAGGTCGCGTGTCAAACGCTCCTCGTTGCGTCCGGGTGCCAGATCGACAACAAGCGATGCGTACTCCTTCTTCGTCAGGCGATCGCGCAGCGCGGTGGCATGCGCATAGACGAGGCTGCCCTCGATCCCGGTTTTCGAGATGACGAATTCGCCGGGGAAAGTTCCGGTATCCGATGTCGCGGTGACGGCCTTGAGGGGTTCGCCGGCAAAGCGTTCGCTGAACGGCGCGCTCCAGGTCACGTCGAAGCCGCAATTGGCCGGCTGGAAGGCGGCGATATCGATCCCCTTATCGCGAAGCCAGCTGACCCATGCCGCGTCCGAACCCAGCCGGGCATAGCTTGCACCGCCGAGCGCGAGCAGAACGGCATCATGTCGAACGGCCTCGCCTCCCCGCGGCGTTTCGAACAGCAGGCAGCCGTCGTCGAAGCCAGACCAACGATGCCGTGTCAGGATACTGACGCCTCGCGCCTCCAGCCGCGCCAGCCAGGCGCGCAGCAGCGGCGATGCCTTCATGACTTTCGGGAAGACGCGCCCGGATGAGCCAATAAAGGTTTCGGTTCCCAGGCCCTGCGCCCAGGCCCTGACATCGTCGGGTGTGAAGCCGTCGAGCGCGGCGCGCAATCGGGTCGAAGCCGCGCCGAACCGGTCGGCGAAAAGGCCGTAATCTTCCGAATGGGTGATGTTGAGACCCGATTTCCCCGCCAGCAGGAACTTGCGCGCGACCGTCGGCATGCTGTCGTAGACCACGACGCGATGGCCGAGCAGGGATAAGGTCTCCGCCGCCATCAGCCCCGCAGGTCCACCGCCTATGATTGCGATTTGCTTCTCAGTCATGCTCGTCCGCTGCCGCTTGCCTATTGCTCTCTAAAGCCGCACCGGGGCCGAAAGCAAGATCGTTGCGGTTTCTCCGGCCGGTTTCGGCAAAAGCGCGAACTCCTCGTTTTCGGACGCTTTTGCCGCCATACTCCCATTTAAACCGATATAACCATATGGTTACTATTGCTCTCGATTCGCCAGGGACTGTCAACTTATGCGATGATCGGTTACTTATCGGCGCGAGGAAAGACCGCATAAGCCCTATGAAATGCCGCCGGGAGCCATGATGTCGGAAGCCAAAATTGTAAAGCGCAGCGCAAAGAGCGCAGACTCTGAAAATGAAAAGAAAACGACCGCGCGCGCAGCTCCGGAACGGCCTCGCCTCAGGGATGCGGAACGCACCAGCAAGGCGATCCTCGCAGCCGCAACCAAGGAATTTGCCGAGCGTGGCTATGGCGGCGCGCGCGTTGATGCCATTGCCGAACGCGCCAAGATCAACAAGCGGATGCTCTATCACTATTTCGGCGGCAAGGATGCGCTCTATGTCGCCGTTCTGGAGGGCAGCTATATCGCCATCCGCTCGGCGGAAGCACGGCTCGATCTCTCGCATCGCTCGCCCGAGGACGGCATGCGGGATCTCGTCGTCTTCACCTGGCGGTATTTTCTGGATCATCCCGAATTCCTCGGGATTCTCAGCACGGAAAACATGCACAAGGCGCGCTTCCTGAAGCGTTCGGCGCGTATTTTCGAGCTGCATTCGCCGCTCGTCGCCGAAATTTCCGGCTTGCTCGACCGGGGTGCTGCAGCCGGTGTCTTCCGCGCCGGCTGCGATCCGGTGAAAATCTATATGAGCATTGCGGCACTCGGCTCGTTCTTCCTGACGAACCGCTGGACGCTCTCGACGATCTTCCGCCGCAATCTTTCCGAAAAGGCCGAAATCGAGGGGTGGGGCGAGCATATCGTCGACGTCATTTTCGCCTATCTGCGCCCCTAGCGCCGGATGATTTCAGGACGAACCGCCCTGAAAACCGAATCTGCGCTGGAATCAAACAAGTAGAGCCTGATGCCGTCCAAAAACCGGGTACATGTTTCGGTTTAGTGCTCCAGGCACTCCATCCCGATAAGCGGATGATCATGGATCCCTGTTGCCGCGGTCACTGACGATGGCCGTTGACAGCATGACTTCCTCATGCCAGTTATGTAACTATATAGTTATTTACGGGAGGAATGACTTATGGCAACGAAGCCGATCGGCATCATCATGCACGGCATCACCGGCCGCATGGGCTACAATCAGCACCTCGTGCGCTCCATCCTGGCGATCCGCGAACAGGGCGGCGTGCTGCTGTCGAACGGCGACAGGCTGATGCCCGAACCGGTGCTTGTCGGCCGCAACGCCGAAAAGATCGAGGCCATCGCCCGCGAGCACGGACTGTCGAAGACCACGACCGATCTCGACGCCGCTCTTGCCGATCCCGACAACACGATCTTCTTCGATGCCGGTTCGACGCAAATGCGCGTCGAGCTTCTCGAAAAGGCGATTGCCGCCGGCAAGCATGTCTATTGCGAAAAGCCGATCTCGGAGACGCTGGAGGAGGCGCTGTCGGTTGCTGCCTCGGCAGAGCGTCGCGGCGTCAAGAACGGTGTCGTCCAGGACAAGCTGTTCCTGCCGGGTCTGCGCAAGATTGCCATGCTGCGCGACAGCGGCTTCTTCGGCAAGATCCTCTCGGTGCGCGGCGAGTTCGGCTATTGGGTCTTCGAGGGTGACTGGGGCGTGAAGGCGCAGCGTCCGTCGTGGAATTACCGCAAAAAGGACGGCGGCGGCATGATCCTCGATATGCTGCCGCATTGGCGCTATGTGCTCGATAATCTGTTTGGCGAGGTCAAGTCGGTCAGCTGCCTCGGCGCTACGCATATTCCAAGCCGCGTCGACGAGAATGGCAACACCTATGTCGCCGATGCCGACGATGCCGCCTATGCAACCTTCGAGCTCGAAGGCGGCGTCATCGCCCATATCAACTCCTCCTGGGCGGTCAGAGTTCGCCGCGACGATCTCGTTACCTTCCAGGTCGACGGCACGCATGGTTCGGCCGTCTGCGGCCTGATGCGCTGTTGGACGCAGCATCGCGTCAATACGCCGAAACCGGTTTGGAATCCCGATCAGCCGCAGCCGATCAATTTCTTCGACACCTGGGAAGAGGTGCCGGACACGCAGGCCTTCGACAATGGTTTCAAGGCGCAATGGGAGCAGTTCCTATGCCATGTCGCCGAGGGCGCGCCGTGGAAGTTCACGCTTCGCGAGGGCGCCAAGGGTGTGCAACTGGCGGAACTGGCACAGAAGAGCTGGGCGGAACGTCGCTGGGTCGACGTGCCCTCGCTTTCGGCCCGCTAGGAGGCTAGTCTGATGACGAAAAGCCTTCGCTTGCCGACGACGGACGGCTCCATCGCCGCCTTCACGCCCGCCAACGAGCCTTTGATCGCGCCTGTGAAGCCGGCTGGCGGTCATCATTTCAATCGCGTCGCCTATGCCGCCGCGCATGTCGTGGTCGACGCGCTTGCCGACAACGATCCCTGGCTCGACCGCAACATCGACTGGGAACGCACGATTGCCTTTCGCGAATATCTCTGGGGTCTTGGTCTCGGTGTGGCGGAAGCGATGGATACCGCGCAACGCGGCATGGGGCTCGACTGGGCCGGTGCGAAAGAGCTGATTGCCCATGCGCAGTCGGCCGCCCGCGGCCGGTCGGATGCGGTGATCGCCTATGGCGCAGGCACCGATCATCTTCAGCCCGCTGCCGGCGTCATGATCGATGACGTCATCCGCGCCTATGAGGAGCAGATTGCCTATGTGGAAGGGCAGGGCGGCCGCGTCATTCTGATGGCGAGCCGGGCGCTTGTCGCAGCCGCCAAGAGCCCGGACGATTATATGAGGGTCTATGATCGCATCCTCGGGCAGGTCAAAGAGCCCGTCATCATTCACTGGCTCGGGTCGATGTTCGATCCGGCCCTGGCGGGCTATTGGGGCTCGGCCGACGATATGCGCGCCATGGAGACGGCGACAGCGATCATCAATCAGAATGCGGCCAAGGTCGATGGCGTGAAGATTTCGCTGCTGTCGGCGGAGAAGGAAATTGTCATGCGCCGCCGGCTCGATCCGTCGGTCAAGATGTATACCGGTGACGATTTCAACTATGCCGAACTGATCGCCGGTGACGAGCAGGGCTATTCGCATGCCCTGCTCGGCATCTTCGATGCCATCGCGCCGGCGGCGAGCGCGGCTCTCGCAAAGCTTGCTGAGAACGATCTCGACGCCTTCCATGCGATCCTGGCGCCGACTGTTCCGCTATCGCGTCATATCTTCAAGGCACCGACGCGCTTCTACAAGACCGGTGTCGTCTTCCTCGCTTATCTCAATGGCTTCCAGGACCATTTCCAGATGCTCGGCGGCCAGCAGAGTGCCCGTTCGATCCAGCATCTCTCGGAGCTGTTCCGGCTGGCCGATACGGCGCGGGTCCTGCGTGATCCCGATCTGGCCGTCTATCGGATGAAGGCAATCCTTGCCACCGTCGGCATCGATTAGCGGGTAAGATCGGGGGAGGATCATCACGATGGCCATAGAGGGTCTGTCCATCAATCTGGCGACGGTGCGCCAGCAATATGACATGCGCCAGGCGGTGGAAGCCTGCCTGAAGCAGGATATCGTCGCCATCGCGCCATGGCGTGATCAGGTCCATAAGATCGGACTTTCCGAAGCCGCTCGCATCGTTTCCGACAACAGGCTCAAGGTGACCGGCCTTTGCCGCGGTGGCATGTTTCCTGCAGCAGATGCCGAGGGCAGGGCAGCCGCGATCGATGACAACAAGCGGGCGATCGACGAAGCGGCGACGCTGAATGCCGATTGCCTCGTTCTCGTCGTCGGCGGCTTGCCGGAGGGATCGAGGGATATCGCCCATGCCCGTCAGATGGTGGCGGACGGTATCGCGGCGATCCTGCCGCATGCCCGCAGTGCCGGCATTCCGATCGCGATCGAGCCGCTGCACCCGATGTATGCGGCCGACCGCGCCTGCGTGAACACGCTGGAGCAGGCGCTCGACATCTGCGATCTTCTGGGCGATGGCATCGGTGTCGCGATCGACGTCTACCATGTCTGGTGGGACCCCAAGCTTCATGAGCAGATCGCCCGCGCCGGTGCCGGAGGCCGAATTTTAGCCCATCACATCTGCGACTGGCTGGTACCGACCACGGACCTGCTGCTCGATCGCGGCATGATGGGGGACGGCGTCATCGACCTGAAGCGTATCCGCGCCGAGATCGAGAAAGCCGGTTTTTTCGGCCTGCAGGAGGTCGAGATCTTCTCTCAGAACAATTGGTGGAAACGGCCGGGTGAAAAGGTTCTTTCCACCTGCATCGAACGCTTCCGCGCCGTTTGCTGAGCTGCGGCGGCCGAGGCACCATCGCCAAAAAAAACCGGGCCAAGAAATGGCCCGGCTTTCTTTCAAAGCGATGAAGTAGCGGCTTATTCGGCCGAAACGATCTTGCCGCCTTCCCACTTGTAGAGCGAGAAGCTCTGCGAGGTCAGGTCGCCGGTTTCGCCGTAGGTGACCTTGCCGATGGCGGTGTCGACCGGCTCGCCCTTCTTCAGAGCGGTACCGACGGCTTCGGCATCATCTGCCTTGCCAGCCTTCTCGATGCCGGCTTTCAGCACTTCGACGGCAGCATAGGCGTTGAGCGTGAAGGCTTCGGCCGGAATGTTGCGTGCTTTCAGGGCGGCAACGGCGCTCTGCGAAGCCGGGTTCTTCAGGGCGTCGGATGCATTGGTGAAGAGCGTGCCGGCAGCCGAATCGTTGGCGATTGCCCAATATTCGGTGTTGGACAGGCCGTCGCCGCCGATGATCTGAGCCTTGACGGAGATGTCGTGCAGCTGGCGGGCCAGCAGACCTGCCTCCGGATGATAGCCGCCGAAGTAGATCACTTCGACGCCGGCCTGCTTCAGCTTTGTCGTCAGAGCGCTGTAGTCCTTCTCGCCGGGGGTCAGCGAGTCGTTGACGACTTCGGTGACGCCGCCCTTGTTGATCGCTGCCTTGAAGGCGTCCGCCAGGCCCTTGCCGTAGGCGCCCTTGTCGTTGAGGATCGCGATCTTCTTGTCCTTGAAGTTCTTCACGACATATTCGCCGGCAACGACGGCCTGCTGGTCATCTCGGCCGCAGGTACGCAGGACATTGGTCAGGCCGCGGTTGGTCAGGCCCGGGGCAGTCGCGGTCGGCGTGACCATCAGGATGCCGTTTTCGGCCAGCGCGTCGGAAACCGGAATGGCAACGCCTGACGTAACCGGGCCGACGACGAAGCGGACGCTCTCGCCGACGAAGCCGTTGGCGACGGAGACGCCCTGCTTCGGATCGCCGGCATCATCGCCGAGCTTCAGAACGAGCTTCTGGCCAAGAACGCCGCCGCTCTTGTTGATTTCGTCGACGGCAGTCTGCGCGCCATTCTTGACCTGCTCGCCATAGGCAGCGACCGGGCCGGTCAGCGGCGCGATGAGGCCGATGGTGATGTCCGCATGCGCGAGAGGTGCGAAGGCCAGCGAAGCGACGAAGGTCGCGGCCGTCAATGTCTTCAGACTCATGTTAGCTCTCCTTGGATGGACGCGGCAGCGCCTTTTGAAACCGCCCGCAATCGCCTGTCTCGACGCGCAACCTGCCGTGAGGCGTTCTTTTAAAGAGACAGAGCTGATATCGAAGCCGATGATCGCCTTCGGACATTTTTTGATCTCGAAAGCGCTCATGAGGGTATTTTGTGTAGGAATATTGCGACGATTCCGCAAGAAAATAACCGTCGCAAAGACAATTTTGACGATTTTTCGCGATTCCTCATCGTCGGCTGGTTGCTATATTTCCGCAATCAAGGGTCGAGGCGTTGGGCTGCAATTTACCGCCGGACTTCATTCAGCCGAAACTAATCTTCCACAGCTTTCTGCCAAGCGTGCCTGTAGTGTCGTAATCCGCGCAAATCCGCGCAGATCGGCACGTTTTCCGTGGCGGAAGGTGGGCGAATTCCCGTCAGCAGGGCCGCGCCCTGGCTTGTCCCGGTCGAACCCGGCAAGGCAATGACGTTCTTGCCGGTTACCGAAGCCAGTGCGACGAGATAGGCACGATTGAAAGCAAACGGCCCTTCGACGAAGATTGGCCCCTTGGCGCCGATCAGATCAAGGCAGGCTTCCGTCATCATGGCGAGATAGAGGCTGACGGCTGCGAGCCGTTCGACGGAGTCAGTGGTGTTGCCGATCCATCGCATTTTCCTGCCCGGAAACGGACCGGAGCCCTCGACCACATTGGGCAACAGCATGAGGCCTTTCTCGATCACCGTTTCGAGGGCGCTTTCGACGGCATCGGCCGGCGCAGGACTGATATCGGCCAGGAGGATCTCGAACTCACGGCCGCCCATGAAGCGCCCCGACGGGACGGCGCGGCCATAGGCATCGACATTGGCGAGCGCGTCGCGATTGGCATCGAGATGGTCGAGATCGCCCCCGGCGCCGAAGCTGATGACCCAGGTTCCCGTCGAGACGACCGCAAAGGGGGCTTCGTTTTCCACCAGATGCGGCAGAAGCGAGGCGTTGGAGTCATGGATGCCGCAATAGACAAGCACCGCCTTTGCCAGCCCCATTTCGGCGGCAAGCGGCGGCAAGACCGGCCCGAGTGCGTCGAAAGCCGAGCGGACGGGCGCCATCAAAGCGCGGATGCCAAGCGTGTCGACGAGGGAGGAGTAGCTTTGCGTCGTCGGATTCCAGAGATCGGTATGGCAGCCGAGCGAGGTCACCTCGTTAGCAGTAACGCCGGTCAGGCGAAACGCCCAATATTGCGGATAGGTCAGGATCGTCGCGACGCGGGCGAAATCCGCCGGGAAGGTCTTTTTCAGATAATGAATCTGCGCACCGACATTCAGCCCGGCCGACAGCCCGGGTGAAAACGTCTCGCTGAAGTCCGGCCGCAATTGCGCATAGGCATCCTGAACGGCTTGAGGATAGCCGTGCTCGTAGTCGAGAACCGGCATGGCAAGGCTGCCATCCGCCGCCAGCATCACAGCGGATGCGCCGTGCGTGGTGATCGATATGGCATCGAATTCCGGTGTGGCGGCAAAACCCTTGAGGGCAGAGACGATGAAATCCCACAGCCCTTCGATATCGTAGTGCGGGTACGGGCCTGATTTCAAAACGCTGTTCGCAGTCTTGACGGCGGCAATCTCGGCACCTGTTTCTGCATCGAGCACGACGACCTTGGCGTTGGTCTTGCCGATATCGATGACCGCGATATGGCGATAGGCTCGGGTCGTGCTCATGGCAGATGAAAAACCGTGATCAGGTCGCTCTGAACAGGCGAATTGTCAGGATTGGTTGCCATGATGTCGGCCATATGCGCCCACCACTTCTTCATGAGCGGATGCTCTGGCAGGCTCGCCATGGCGTGATCCTTCGGTCGTGTCAGCACGCCGAAGAGCGTGTTCGTCTCGCGGTCTAGATGGATCGAATAGTCGCTGACGCCGGCCCGATGCAGCAGATCGACCAGCTCGGGCCAGATTTCATCATGCCGCTTCCGGTATTCAGCTTCCATGCCAGGATTGAGCGTCATTTTGAAGGCGTGGCGTTCGAGAACAACAGTCATTTGGAGCTCATGGTCCTGATGCGCCGGGCAATGATCGGCAGCGCGATGGTGATGATGAGGAGGAGGCCGATGAAGATCGACATGACGATGCCGGGAACATTGAGCAGGCCGAGGCCGAAGGTGACGAGGCCCATGACGAAGGCGGCGATGACGACGCCGCCGATCGTGCCTGAACCGCCGAGGATCGACACGCCGCCGAGCACGACCATGGTCACCACCTCCAGTTCCCAGCCGAGCGCGATCGAAGGGCGTGTCGAGCCGAGGCGCGAGGTGAGGCAGACGGCGGCAATGCCGCTCATGATGCCCGTCAGGAGAAACAGGATGAATTTGACCCGCTCGACCGGAATGCCGGAGAAACGCGCCGCGAAATCATTGTTGCCGATCGTATAGACCTGCCGGCCGAAATTCGTCGCATGCAGCAGGATCGCGAAGGCGATCGCAAGCACGATGAAGAGCACGAATTCGAAGGAGAAGACCCAGACGACATAACCCTGGCCAAAATAGGCGAAACTATCCGGATAATTGCCATAGGCCTGGTCGCCCAGCACGATATAGGAAATGCCGCGAAACAGGCTCATCGTGCCGATGGTGACGACGATCGACGGCAGCTTCAGCACCGAAACCAGGAAGCCGTTGAAGATGCCGCAGACGAGGCCGACGCCGATGCCGATCGCGACGAGGCCGGGCGTGTCGACGCCCAGTTGCGCGGCTGCGCCCATGGCCGTCGAGGCGAGTGCGATGATGGCTGCGACCGAGAGGTCGATTTCGCCAGCAATCACCAGCAGCGCCATGGCAAAGGCGATCATCGCCTTTTCGGTGAAATTGAAGGTCGCGTCCGAGAGATTGAAGGGATCGAGGAAATAGGGCGAAGCCAGCGAGTTGAAGATGAAGATCGCGACCGCGATGCCGAAGAGCAGCGTTTCCCAGCTTGCCATGACGCGCTTGAAGGGGGTGCCGAGGCGATCCGGAATGACGCGCTTTTCCGCGGCTGCCGCTTGCGAACCGTTGCTCATGCGTGTGCTCCCTGGCTGGCGGTGTCCTTTGCGGCCTGATCGCGCAGGATGATGCGGCCGCGGTTGCGTTCGCGCCGGGCGTTGAAGACGACGGCAAGAATGATGACGGTGCCTGATATCGCCATCTGCGTGAACGGCGAGATGCCGATGACCGGAAGTGCGTTCTTGATGACGCCAAGGAAGAGGGCGCCCAAGACCGCGCCGGCGACCGAACCGACGCCGCCGGCAATAGAGATACCGCCGATGACGCAGGCAGCCACGCTATCGAGTTCGAAGCCGTTGGCGATATCGACATAGGCGACGGCATAGCGCGACACCCAGAGATAGCCGCTCAGCCCCGCGAGCGCGCCGGAGAGGACGAAGGCGAGGAAGCGCGTCCAGCCGACATCGATACCGGCATAGACGGCGGCAACCGGGTTGCCGCCGCTCGCATAGGCCGAGCGGCCGAACTGCGTATAGCGCAGCACCAGATACATCATCAGCACGATCGCGATGCCGATCCAGGCAAGCACCGGCAGGCCGAGAAGTGGCGTGCGCGGCACGTTCAGGAAAATCGGCGTGAATTGATGCGCATTGACCCAGGCGCCCCCCGAGAGCACGAAGGCCATGCCGCGATAGATCGTCAGGGTGCCGAGCGTGACGACGATCGGCGGGATTTCCAGCGCCCAGACGAGATAACCGTTGATGGCGCCGAGAACCGCACCCATCAGGATCGCGGTAATAACGAGGGCGATCAGCGGAATATCGGGATAGGCCGCATTCAGCATCGCAACCGCCATGCCGGTCAAAGCCAGATTGGCGGCGACGGACAGATCGATCGACTTCGTCAGGATCACCGTCATCTGGGCAAGGGCCAGGATGATGAGGATCGATGTGTCGTTGAAGATATTGGCGAGATTGGCGGGCTCGGCAAAGCCGGCCGCACGCGTTGCGAAACCGGCGATCATCACGACGATGATGATGGCGAGCAGTGTTTCGCGCTTTTTGAGGATGCGTGGCATCCCGTCCTCCCTATGCGTTGCCGGTGGCGGCGCGCACCAGCGTTTCCGGCGTCAGTCCCTCGCGCTCGAACAGGCCTGCGGACTGGCCCTCCTTCATGACCAGCACACGATCCGACATGCCGAGGATCTCGGGCAGTTCGGAGGAGATCATGATGATGCTGAGGCCCTCGGCCGCCAACTCGCTGATGAAGCCGTGGACGGCGGCCTTCGAGCCGATATCGATCCCCTTGGTGGGCTCATCCAGAATGATGATCTTCGGCTGCGTCGCGAGCCACTTGCCGATGACCACCTTCTGCTGGTTGCCGCCGGAGAGCGTTCCCACAGGCACGGAAAGCGCGGCCGCGCGCAAATCCAGCCGTTCGGCGTATTTGCGGGCGAGAGCGAATTCGTTGGCCGCCTTCAGGAAGCCCTTGCGCGAGGTGCGTCCGAGCGAGGGCAGCGACATGTTCTGATAGATCGGCATCGGCAGCGCCAGGCCGTGGCGGCCACGCTCTTCCGGCACATAGACGATGCCGGCGGCAATGGCATCCTGCGGCGATCGCACTTGGATTTCTTGTCCGTCGAGCGTCAGGCGTCCGGACAGCGGTTTGGTGATGCCGAAGAGCGATTGGCAAAGCTCGGATCGCCCGGCACCGATCAGGCCGTAGACACCAAGGATCTCGCCGCGCCTGAGCTTGAAGGAAATATCGCGGAATTCGGTGCGGTGACAATATTTGTCGACTTCGAGAACGGTGTCGCCGATTGTCACGGGCACTTTCGGGAAAGCGTCCTTGACGTCGCGTCCGACCATCATGCGGACGATCTCGTCCTGCGGCGTCGACTTCAATTCTCCATGACCGACGGCGCGGCCGTCACGGAAGACGACGAAATTGTCGGCGATTTCATAGAGTTCGTCGAACTTATGGCTGATGAAGAGGATGGCCTTGCCCTTTGCCTTCAACCCTTCGACGATGCGGAAGAGATCGTCGATCTCCTTGCGGGAAAGGGCGGCGGTGGGCTCGTCCATGATGACGATGCGGGCCTCGATCGACAAGGCGCGTGCAATTGCCACAAGATGGCGCTGCGCGATGGAGAGGTCCTTCAAGCGGGTTGTCGGATCGATCGCGCTTTCCAGCGATTGCAGAAGCTCTTTCGATCGGCTGTTCATACTCTTCCAGTCGATGGTGCGCCAGGACGTGCGCGGCGCATGGCCGAGGAAGATGTTTTCGGCGACAGTCAGCTCGTCGAAGAGTACGGTTTCCTGATGAATAGCCGTGACGCCGGCATCGATCGCGGCTTGCGCATTGGCGAAAGCTGTCGGCTTGCCATCGACGAGGATCTCGCCTTCATTCGGACGGTAGATGCCGGTCAAAATCTTCACGAGGGTCGATTTACCCGCGCCGTTCTCGCCGATCAGCGCGGTCACCTTGCCGGGATAAAGCGAAATGCTGACGCCATCCAGCGCCTTGACGCCAGGAAAGATCTGGGAAATGCCGCGCATTTCCAGAATGGCCTGATTGTTCGCGGCTGGTGTGTCCGCGATGGAGCGTTGAAGGACTGTGGTCATCAGCAATGTACCGGATCAGTGAAACCAGGTCCGGCGGCTGACGCCGCCGGAGAGCTGCGAGTTCGATTTTCGATCAGAAAACCTTGGAGAACTGATCGATGTTCGAAGCGTTGTAGACGAACGGATCGGCCATGGCGGCTTCGCCGTTTTCGCCAACCTTGATCTTGCCCATGCGGCCGGCATTGATCTCGCTGCCCGGCTTGCCGTCGGTCTCGCCCTTGACCAGGCGATAGGCAATCTGCGTTGCGGAATAGCCGAGATCGATCGGGTTCCAGATCGCAAATTCCTTCGTCGCCCCAGACTTGATTGCGCCGGCCATTTCGGACGGCAGGCCGAGACCGGTCACGTAGACCTGGCCGATCTTGCCGGCATCCTTGACGGCCTGCGAAGCGGCGAGCACGCCGACCGTCGTCGGAGCGACGATGACTTTGACTTCCGGATGCGAGGTCAACAGGCCCTGGGCTTCACGATAGCTCTTGTCGGAGAGGTCGTCACCATAGACTGTTGTCACCAGGTTGAGGCCCGGGAAATCCTTCAGCTGCTTCTTCATCTCGCCGATCCAGATGTTCTGGTTCGTCGACGTCGTCGTGGCCGACAGGATGGCGAAATTGCCCTTGCCACCGTCGAGGTGATCCTTGGCGAGCGTCAGGCACATCTTGCCGATCAGCTCGTTGGACGAGGGGTTCAGCTGCAGGATACGGCCGGCCTTGGCGACACCGGAATCCCAGGAGATCACCTTGATGCCGCGCTGGGTGGCCTTCTTGAGAGCCGGGACGACGGCATCAGGATCGTTCGCCGAAATCGCGATGGCATCGACGCCCTGCGCGATCAGCGAGTTGATGACTTCAATCTGACCTTCGGCCGTGGTCGAAGTCGGGCCGGTATAGATCACCTGCACGCCGCCCAGATCCTTTGCAGCTTCCTGTGCGCCCTTGTTGGCGGCTTCAAAGAAGCCGTTGCCCAGCGACTTCACCACGAGACCGATCTTGACGTCTTTTGCACTGGCCGCGCCGGCGAAAAGCGTTGCGGCGAGCGCGACGCCGATCGCCAGTTTCTTTGCAATATTCATGTCACTTCCTCCCAAAGTTAATAGGCATGCTCACCCCGCCTGAGCCGCGTCTCATGCGACCGACGGGGAATCCTCCTCCTCGGCCTCAGCCGAAACATTTGCAATGATGAGCGAGATGCCCGCGTCCTCGATCATGCGCACCGTCTCGGCGGTGATGCCGTCGTCGGTGATGATGGTCGAGACCTGCTCGAGCGGGCAAAGGATCAGACTGGAGCGCTGGCGGAACTTGCTCGAATCGACCATGACGACAAGCTCGTCGGCCTGGCGCATGAGCTTCTGCTCGCTCTGGATGACCAGCGCGTCGGCTTCCATGATGCCGAGCGGGCCGACGCCCTGCGCGCCGATGAACATGCGCTGAGCGTAGAAATTCCGGATCGTATCGTTGTCGAAGGGCGAGAGGATCAGGCTTTGTTCGCGATAGATCGCGCCGCCCGGCACCGTCACGTTGTTCTTCGAATGCTTGACCAGGTGTTCGGCGATCGCGAAGGAATTGGTCATCACCTGCAGCCGGAAGGCCGAGATATAGTGGACCAGCTGAAACGTGGTCGTGCCGCCATTGATGATGATGGCGTCACCGGGATTGCAGAGTTCGGCCGCCTTGCGCGCAATTGCGCGCTTCCTATCGATGTTGACGGCTTCGGATACACGAAAAGGCCGTGCCGCCAGATTCCCAAGCTGAGGAGGATGGATGGATTCCGCGCCGCCGCGCACCCGCCGGATCTTTCCCTGTACATGCAGGGCAGCGATATCACGGCGTATCGTCGCTTCCGAAGCCTCGGTCAGCTCGGAAATATCCTGAATCGTGACGACGGACTTTTCCTGTACGGCGCTCAGAATAATGCGATGGCGTTCACGTTCGTGCATCGGCTCCTCCTTGATGGCGGTTATTTCGCAAATACGACAATGTGTCAATCATAAACGATCATAAACTTTCATATTGCAGCGCAACATTATCGAATTTGATCGTTTTCGATTGACAAGGCGACTATACGTGAGCGATACCCTGCTCACAAAGGGCGGTTCCATCATAATCCGGTCCGCCCGAAAGACTTGATTTCAAGGGAGGATGACATGGCGGCTGGCGTTCAGCTTCTGGAAAACCGTTGGGACGATGCATATGCTGATGGGCTCGATGAGCCGGGCAAGCTGCTCTATCGGTCGAATCTGCTCGGTGCCGACAAGCGTATCACCAACTACGGCGGCGGCAACACGTCGGCCAAGGTCATGGAAACCGATCCGCTCTCCGGCGAGAAGGTTAGGGTGCTCTGGGTCAAAGGCTCCGGCGGCGATGTCGGCACCATCAAGCTCGACGGTTTCGCCACGCTTTATCAGGACAAGCTCGACAGCCTGAAGAACATCTATCAGGGCGTTGCCGACGAGGACCGCATGGTCGGCTTCCTGCCGCATTGCACTTTCAACCTCAACGCCCGCGCCGCGTCGATCGATACGCCGCTGCATGGCTTCGTGCCGTTCACCCATGTCGACCATATGCACCCGGATGCCATCATCGCCATCGCCGCCTCGAAGAATTCACGCGAACTGACACGCGAGATCTTCGGCGACGATATCGGCTGGCTGCCCTGGCGCCGTCCCGGCTTCCAGCTCGGCCTCGATCTCGAAGCCTTCGTCAAGGCGCATCCGAATGCCAAGGGCGTCGTGCTCGAAAGCCATGGTCTCTTCACCTGGGCCGATGATGCCAAAGCCTGCTACGAGCTGACGCTCGCGATCGTCAACAAGGCGATCGAATGGTTCGCAGCCAAGACGGAAGGCAAGACGATTTTCGGCGGTGCCATCACCCAGAGCCTGCCGCAGGCGGAGCGTCGTGCGATCGCCGCCCGGCTGATGCCTGAAATCCGCGGCCGCATCGGCAAGGCGGAGCGCAAGCTCGGCGATTTCGACGATCAGGATGCCGTGCTCGAATTCGTCAATTCGAAGAACCTTCACCCGCTCGGCGCGCTCGGCACCAGCTGCCCGGACCATTTCTTGCGCACCAAGATCCGGCCACTGATCGTTGATTTCGACCCGGCCAAGCCCGATGTCGATGCGGTCATCGCCGGCCTCGACAAGGCGCTGGAAGATTATCGTGCCGACTACGCGCGCTACTACAATGATTGCAAGCACGACAATTCGCCTGCCATGCGCGACCCGAACCCGGTGATCTTCCTCGTGCCCGGCGTCGGCATGCTGTCCTTTGCCCGCGACAAGGCGACTGCCCGTATCGCCGGCGAGTTCTATGTCAACGCCATCAACGTCATGCGTGGCGCCTCCACGGTTTCCGAATATCAGGGCCTGCCGGAGCAGGAAGCCTTCGATATCGAATATTGGCTGCTGGAAGAGGCGAAGCTGCAGCGCATGCCGAAGCCGAAGAGCCTTGCCGGCCGTGTCGCTTTCGTGACTGGCGGCGCGGGCGGCATCGGTCGCGCCACCGCCGCGCGCCTGGTGGGCGAGGGCGCTTGTGTGGTTCTGGCTGACATCGACCAGGCGGCGCTGGAGAGCACACAGGCCGATTTCGCCAAGCGATATGGTGCCGATGCGGTGCGCAGCGTCAAGCTCGACGTGACGAAGGAAGATGCCGTCATCTCCTCCTTTGCCGAGGCTTGCGTCGAATTTGGCGGCGTCGATATTCTGGTCTCAAACGCCGGGATCGCGTCTTCCGCGCCGATCGAGAGCACCGAGCTTTCGATGTGGAACCGCAATATCGATATCCTCGCGACAGGCTATTTCCTCGTTTCGCGCGAAGCCTTCCGGCTGTTCCGCCGCCAGAATCTCGGCGGCAATGTCGTCTTCGTCGCCTCCAAGAACGGTTTGGCCTCCTCGCCGAATGCGGCCGCTTACTGCACGGCAAAAGCCGCCGAGATTCATCTCGCCCGCTGCCTGGCGCTGGAAGGGGCGGAAGCCGGCATCCGCGTGAACACGGTCAATCCCGACGCCGTGTTGCGCGGCTCGAAGATTTGGAATGGCGAGTGGCGCGAGCAGCGCGCCGCCTCCTCGAAGATCGAGGTGGACGAACTGGAGGAACATTATCGCAAGCGCTCGATGCTGAAGCTGAATGTGTTTCCCGAGGACATTGCCGAAGCGATCTATTTCCTGGCTTCGGACCTTTCCGCCAAATCGACCGGCAATATCATCAACGTCGACGCCGGCAACGCGCAGAGCTTTACGCGGTAGTTGGCCGCACTTCCTTCTCCCCCGCGGGGAGAAGGTGGCCCAAAGGGCCGGATGAGGGGGCGCGGCAGACGCGGTTCTATCTTTCGCTCACGCTCAAGATGGTCGTCGCTTCGCTCCTTACCCCCTCATCTGCCCGTTGGGCATCTTCTCCCCGCGGGGGAGAAGAGGGAATAAGCTGATCGAGACGCTGATATTTTGAGTGACGTACATGGGAGGAAAGAATGGCCGAGTTTAGAATTGCGCCCGATCTGGTCGCTGCAGAAAACGACAAGCGCGCCGCCGCGCTGAAATCCGATTATGAGGCGCTCGGCGCCACGCTCGCCCGCCGCGGCATCGATATCGAAGCCGTCACCAAAAAAGTTTCTGAATTCTTCGTTGCCGTTCCGTCCTGGGGCGTTGGCACCGGCGGCACGCGCTTTGCCCGTTTCCCGGGCACCGGCGAGCCACGCGGCATCTTCGACAAGCTCGATGATTGCGCCGTCATTCAGCAGCTGACGCGGGCAACACCAAGGGTTTCGCTGCACATTCCCTGGGACAAGGCCGATGCGAGGGAATTGAAGGCGAAAGGCGATGCACTCGGCCTCGGCTTTGACGCCATGAACTCCAACACCTTTTCCGATGCGCCCGGTCAGGCCCATTCCTACAAGTTCGGTTCGCTGAGCCACGTCGATGCTGCGACCCGCGCCCAGGCTGTCGAACACAATATCGAATGCATCGAGATCGGCAAGGCGCTCGGCTCGAAGGCGCTGACGGTGTGGATCGGCGACGGCTCGAACTTCCCGGGACAGACCAATTTCACCAAGGCCTTCGAGCGCTATCTCGCCGCCATGGCCGACATCTACAAGGCACTGCCGGATGACTGGCGGCTGTTTTCAGAGCACAAGATGTACGAGCCGGCCTTCTATTCTACGGTCGTACAGGACTGGGGCACCAACTATCTGGTCGCGCAGACCCTCGGCCCCAAGGCGCAGTGCCTCGTCGATCTCGGTCACCACGCGCCGAATACCAATATCGAAATGATCGTCGCGCGCCTCATCCAATTCGGCAAGCTCGGCGGTTTCCATTTCAACGATTCCAAGTATGGCGACGACGATCTCGATGCCGGCGCCATCGAGCCCTACCGCCTGTTCCTCGTCTTCAACGAACTGGTCGATGCCGAGCGGCGCGGGGTCAACGACTTCAATCCGGCGCATATGATCGACCAGTCGCATAACGTTACGGACCCGATCGAAAGCCTGATTTCCAGTGCCAACGAGATTCGTCGCGCCTACGCACAGGCGCTGATTGTCGATCGTAAGGCACTGGACGGCTATCAGGATGCGAATGACGCGCTGATGGCGTCGGAAACGCTGAAGCGCGCCTATCGCGCCGATGTCGAGCCGATCCTGGCCGAAGCTCGCCGCCGCGCCGGCGGCGCCATCGATCCGGTCGCCACCTACAGGGCGAGCGGCTATCGCCGCAAGGTTGCCAGCGAACGTCCGGCATCCGTTGCCGGCGGTGGCGGGATCATCTGACGCCCCCGGTAATTCCGGCGGATGGGCGACCTCATGCCCTCCGCCGAAAGTGCTTTGCTCAATAACCGAGCGCCATGCCATCCTTGCGGTGGTCGGATGCGCCGAGCAGGATGCCGCGCTCGTGATCGATCATGATTGCCTGCGCGCCGCCGATCGGTTCATCCGCCCAGTCGACGGTGTGGCCGCGCCGCTCCAGATCCCGCCTGGTTTCCTCCGATATGGTCGGCTCGAGCGAGAGCTTGCCGCCGAAACAGAAGCTGCGCGGTTGGTCGCTCGCCTGCTGCGGATCGAGATCGCGATCGAGGATCTGGGTGAGCATATGGGCATGGCCGGCTGCCTGATATTGTCCACCCATGACGCCGAAACTCATGCGCACCTTGCCACCTTCCATCAGCATTGCCGGAATGATCGTATGGAAGGGCAGCTTGCCGGGACCGATGGCGTTCGGGTGGCCCGGTTTGACGACGAAGCCGGCCCCGCGGTTCTGTAGCAAGACGCCCGAGCGAGGCGCATAGATGCCGCTGCCGAAAGCCATGAACACGGAATTGATGAGGGAAATGGAGTTGCCGTCCCGATCGACGACGGAGACATAGACCGTGTCGCGATGTGTCGGTCCGTCCCAGATCTTGGTGTCGGCGGCACGCTCGAGGCTGATCTTCGCCCGCATGGCGGCGACCGATCGATCGGACAGCAATTCGTCGATGTCGAAAGTGAGATGGTCGGGATCGCAGATCAGTTGGTCGCGCATGGCGTAACCGGCCTTGGTCGCTTCGGCATGCAGGTGGATGCGGTCGGCTTCGGAAAGCTTGGGATCGCGAAGGTCGAAGCCGTCGAGAATGCGGGTGATCAGCAGCGCCGCCAGGCCCTGGCCGTTCGGCGGGCATTCCAAAAGGTCCCGGCCACGGAACTTGCCGGAAATAGGCTTCGTGTCGAAAGCCTTGTAGTCCGCGAAGTCGCTTTCCGCGTGCAGGCCGCCCAGCGATTGAAGAAGCGCAGTGATCTCCTCGGCCACCGGGCCGCGGTAGAATGCGTTCCGACCATCTCTGGCGACGGCTCTGAGGGTGGCGGCAAGCGCCGGGTTGGCAATACGGTCGCCGGTGCGCGGCGCCTTGCCGTTCGGCAGGAAATAGGCAGCCGCTTGCGGATATTTGGCCACACGATAACTGTAGCGGCGCCAATCGAGTTCGACGCGCGGCGTGACGCAATAGCCGTCTTCCGCAGCCGCGATTGCAGGGGCCAGAACGCGATCCATGCCCAGCCGGCCATAGGAGCCAATCAGCCGGCACCATGCATCGATCGCGCCGGGAATGGTAACGGCATGCGGGCTGTCGTCCGGGATGGCACTAAAGCCCTTATCGAGGAAATAGTCGAGATTTGCCTTCTTCGGTGCACGGCCCGAGCCGTTCAGCCCGACCGGCGTACCGCCGCCAGCGCTGTAAAGCGCGAAGCAATCGCCACCTATACCCGTCATGTGCGGGTCGATGACGGACTGCAGTGCGACTGCGGCGACTGCAGCGTCCACGGCATTGCCACCGGCTCGCAGAATGTCGACGGCGGCAAGTGTAGCCAGTGGATGCGAAGTTGCCGCCATGCCTTTGTCGGAGATCGCGACAGATCGGCCTGGCTTGAAAAAATCTCGCTGCTGCATGGTTTCGATGCTCTCCATGTGTCCCGCCCCCATCCGTCTGCGATGCGGCGTCGTTAGTGTTTTACGGTGTTTTGGCGGTCATGGAAGAGATGAACTGGCCGAGTGGTGATTTTCGGTTGCGTGCTGCCGCATATGAGGTGGCGCTGAGTGCCCAAGCGGCGAAGGCCCCGTTCTTCCGATTCTCGCGCAGCAGGCGATCACTTTCGAGTGGTCCGACAGCGGGAATTGAGTATTGTCGAGGGCAGCGATGCGGTTGATTCATGATTGGGTGATCGGCCGATGTCTCGAAGGACAGAGCCTGTTCTGGATAGGTGAGGAAAGACGATGACGATTGACATTAACGGTTTTGCCGGACGCCTGAAGCGCCGCGAAAATGGCGGCATGATCTCCGGCTGGGTCGGTATTCCCGACGCGATGCTCGTCAACCATCTGGCGCAGGAAGATTTCGATACGCTCGTCCTGGATATGCAGCACGGCATGTGGGATATGGCTTCCGCCGCAAATGGCATTGCGCATGTCCGGCTTGCCGGCAAGCCGGCAATTGCCCGCATTCCGGTCGGCGACTTCGCATCGGCATCGCGGCTTCTGGACGCCGGGGCCTCCGCCATTATCGCGCCGATGATCAATTCCGCAGATGACGCACGCGCCCTGGTGAAGGCGACCAAATATCCGCCGCTCGGCGAGCGCAGCTGGGGCCCCTCGCTTGCTCTCAATCATTTCGCCATTTCCGCGGAAGACTATCTGCAGAGCGCCAACAGCCTGACCGTTACCATCGCGATGGTCGAAACCCGGACAGCGCTCGACGCGATCGACGAGATTCTTGCCGTTGATGGTATCGACGGCATCTTCATCGGCCCATCGGATCTTTCCATCGCGCTTTCGAATGGTGCCCGGCTTGCGCCCGAGAGTGCTGCGATCGACCAGGCGCTTTCAACCGCGCTCGCGCGCTGCCGCGCCCATGGCAAGATCGTCTGCGCCTTTGGCGGCGACGGCGATCGCGCCGGGCAATATTTGAAGCTCGGCCTCGATCTGGTCATTGCCGGTACGGAAACGGCGCAGCTGCGGGCAGGTGCCCGCACGGCCATCCAGGCTGCGCGCAAGATCGCGGACCAGAGCTGACGCCTTACAGACCTGACCAAGATGGTTCCGGTTAAGCCGATGCTCACTCCGTGATATTGAACGATGGTTTTGGATCTGCTGCCATCAAGGCGCCGGCGGATCCAGGCATTCAGAATGCTGGGCGGCGAACGTTGAAGCAATTCCGGAAAACTGCACAAACGGCTTTCGGTCCGGAATTGCGAGACAACAAAGAGATAGAGCGGTTTGGCAGTTCCGTGAAACGGTGAACTGCTCCAGCCTCCGTTAGTTTACGAGCTTTACGAAGCAGGGATTATACGACTCTTCGCCACAGCTGCCGCGGGCTTTCGCCGGCGTGATCGTGTTTTGAATGGCGATGGCGACAAGCGATACGGCAATGATCGTCAAAACAGTTCTCGTATATTTATCCATGAGATTCCCCGGTGATAGAAGGATGAAACATACGCAGCTTAAAATTGATTTTCTGAACGTCGCCTGAATATCGATGCTTAGGGTTGTATTCTGATGTGCGTGACGAGTCTCGGAATGACGGTGCACGCACGCATTTCCCTCCCCCACATTGAGCGCAGCCCGTGCTTGCATCCTCGTCGGGCTGCAGGCATTCTCGCGCCGATATGACGGAGCGGAATGATTTGCCGAAAGTGCAGGAACTGGCGATGGGACGCGGTTTGCGGCGGGAGGCGGGCCAGCGCGTGACCCTGCGGACGGTTGCGACCGCTCTCGGCCTGTCCGTCACGACCGTCAGCCGCGCCTTGAAGGAAGGCCCCGAGGTCAATCGGGAAACGATCGAGCTGGTCAAGCGGGCGGCAAGCGAGCTCGGCTATCGTCCCAATCTCGGTGGCGTCAATCTTCGCACCGGCAAGACCCATGCCATCGGTATCGTGCTGCCTTTCGGGCGCGAGGGCGAGATGAACATTGTCGTCGCCTCGCTGATCGAGGGCGCCTCGCGCTACATGAAGGCGCGCGGTTATCGGACCACGATCGCACCGCAACTGCAGGCCGATGATCCCTTGGCGACGGTGCGTGATATCGTCGAAGAAGGATCGGTCGACGGTATCGTCATCACGCATACGACCCCGCAGGACGACCGCGTCAAATATCTGCTCGAGGTCGGCATGCCCTTTGTCACTTTCGGCCGTACCGAACTCTTGAGCGTTCATCCGAGCATCGACCTCGACCATGAGGTGATCGGCGCGGAGGCGGCGCGCCTGCTTCTGGATGCCGGGCACCATATGCCGCTGCTGATCGCGCCCAGCCATCAATTCACTTACAGCCTGCAATTCGTTCGCGGCTGGCGCAGGACCTTTGCGGAACGCCATCTCAATGTTCCGGACGATTGCATTCATTTTACCTCCGCGACCCCCGACAATGGTCGCGAGATGGCAAAGCGCATAGCCGTGCAGAAACCTGAAGCGAGCGCCGCTTTCGTCGCGAGCGAGGAAGCGGCGCTCGGGTTCCTCGCCGGCCTGCGCGACGCCGGACGACAGGCCGGCAAGGACTTCGCTCTGATCACTTACGGCGGCACGGCGCTGCCGGACTTTTTCAATCCGCCGCTCAGCACGTTCCACTATTCGAACCATGCCATAGGCGAGCGTTTGGCCGCCTTTCTGCATCGGGCGATCGCCGGCGAAGATTCGGCCGATCTGCGCGAAGTCGTCCGTGCCGCCTTCGTCGATCATCAGAGCCAGGCCCGCCACGGTTAAACAATGACGCAGCGCGAATATGAGCGAATTTCCGGAAAGTATTCGTAACGTTACGAATCCGCCTATTCTTCCTGAATTCGCTGCGACGCGCCAGAAAATATCGAGTTGACAGATGTCCCTTTTTCGTGATCGTAACGTTACGAATGACGAGAACGCGGGCTGGGAGGCTTGCGGGCAAGTCGTTTCGGCAATGCTGCGGAGCTACCGTGTACAGGTGGCCGCATTCCGAGGCGGAGGAGGATGACATGAGCGGAAACTCGCTTTTTTTCGGATCGCCAATTTGGACCTTCAATTGGAATCCGCCCTATCAGGCGCCGCTCCGGCGGCTTGCCCGCACCGGCTGCAAGGGGTTCGAGCTGACGGCATGGTCGGTGGACATGCTGAGCTACTATACGCCCGAAACCATTGGTGAATTGAAGACGATCGCCGACGGGGAGGGGCTGATTCTCACCAATTTCTTCTTCAATCTGCCGTTCAACCGCGCCGCAAACGCCGCCGTCTCGACCGTCGATCTCAATGGCTACAAGCGCGGGATGGATGTCGCCGCTGCCATCGGCACGCCGGTCGTGACAAGCATGACGCCCTATCCGTTTCAGTCCGAGGTCAAGCCGATCCTGCAGCGGCCGATTTCGCAGGAATGGAGTGCGGCGGTCGAGCAGCAATGGGATTGGACAGGCGAATATGACGCCGTCGTCGAAGGTTTCGCCAGAGCCTGCGAAATTGCCGCCTCCGCCAATCTCGGGGTTGCGATCGAGCCGCACCCGTATCGCTGGGTCAGTTCCGGTCAGGGCATGCTGCGCCTGATCGAGCGCACCGGCGCTGCCAATCTCGGCCTGAATTTCGACCCGAGCCATCTCTTTCCGGCCGGCGACATGCCGCATTACGTCGTGCTGGCACTCGGTGATCGCATCTTCAATACGCATTTTTCCGACAACGAGGGTCATACCAACGCCCATTGGCGGCCGGGACGCGGCAAGATCGACTGGAAGGCGATCTTCGCGGCACTTCGGACCATCGGCTATTCCGGCCCGATCACTCTGGAGTTGGAAGATGCGCCTGGGGCCTCGCACTGGACGCATTTTCGCGAAGCGACGGCAGAATTCGACGACGAGATGCGCCGCGGCATGAGCTATCTGCGCACCGCTGCCGCAGAGCTTGATATCACCATTTCGTAAGAGGCAAATCCCAATGAGCAACGAGCCCATGAAAGTCGGCATCGTCGGCGCCGGCAATATCAGCGCCACCTATGTCGCGACCCTGCACATGTTCGATTTCATCCGCGTGAAATCGGTCTACGATCTCTACGACGCATCGGCGCGCAAACTCGCCGAGCAGTTCGGCATCGAAGCCGTGGCGCTCGATACGATGCTTTCCGACCCGGAAATCGGCCTGATCATCAACCTGACGACGCCGGTCTCGCATTATGCCATCAGCAAAAAGGCCCTGCTTGCCGGCAAGCATGTCTATTCGGAAAAGCCGCTCGGCATTTCCATGGCCGAAGCGGAAGACCTGATGGCGATCGCGCGGGCAGGGGATCTGCGGCTTGGCTGTGCCCCCGACACCTTCCTCGGCGGCGGCCATCAGCTGACGCGCCGGCTGCTCGACGAAGGGCGCATCGGCAAGACGATCTCGGCAACGGCAATGCTGCTTTTGCCTGGCCACGAGCACTGGCACCCCAATCCCGCCTTCTTCTATGGTCGTGGCGGCGGTCCGATGCTTGATGTCGGCCCCTATTACGTCACCAACCTGATCGCACTGCTCGGCCCGGTGCGCGAGGTCTTCGGCACGGCGAAGATCACTCGTATCGAACGTACGGTGAAGACCGATCCGCATCGCGGCGAGACGATCAAGGTCTTGGTGCCGACGCATCTGACCGGCGTGATGGAATTCCATAGCGGTGCGACCGTCACTATCGCCACCAGCTTCGACGTTATCAAGCACAGGCACAATCAGATCGAGCTTTACGGCTCCGAAGGCACCATGGTGACGCCGGATCCGAACAATTTCACCGGCAAGGTCGAAATATTCCGCGATGGGGACGATGCATGGCGGGAGATTCCGGTCGATCATCCCTACACCGAAGGTATGCCCGGCCATCTCGGCCTGCGCGGATTGGGCGCGGCCGAAATGGTGGATTCCCTTCGCTCGGGGCGCCGACATCGGGTATCGTCGGAACTGGCCTTCCACGCATTGGAAGTCATGACGGCTTTCGAACGTTCTGCCCAATCACGCGGCGTGGTTGCAATTCATAGCAGTTGCGGCCGCCCGGATCCGATAGCGCGCACAATTAATGAGGGACGTTTCGCCTAGGCTGCGCTATAGAGTTCAGGAAAATGCGGTCCTTTCGGGTTGCAGGCTTGACGAAGGGGCAATGCCAGAGGAAGCATTGACCACTTGCCGCTGGGAACGGAGGCCCGGCGGCGCGGTTTTGGAGGATCGTTGAATTCGGCACCCGATGTCTGTGGACGGCAGCGGCTGAACACAGGCGTTGGGAGAACGCTATCAAAGGAGGAGGAACGCATGCGCAAATTGATGATGACATTGGTCGGCGCCACGGCGCTGGCTGCAGCGAGCGTGACCGGTGCTCTGGCCGAAGGCAAGAAAGCTGAAGTCCTGCATTGGTGGACTTCGGGCGGTGAGGCCGCAGCCGTGAAGGAATTGGCCAAGGCCTTCAACGCCGCCGGCGGCGAATGGGTGGATACCGCCATTGCCGGATCCGGCTCGACCGCCCGTCCGATCGGCATCAACCGCATCATCGGCGGTAACCCGCCGACGGCCATGCAGTTCAATACCGGTACGCAGATGAACGAATTGGCCCAGCAAGGCCTTCTGCGCCCGCTCGACGATCTCGCCAAGGAGCAGGATTGGAAATCGGTTCTGACGCCGTCCTTCTATCAGGCCATCCAATTTCAAGACCATATCTACGGCGCGCCGATCAACGACCACGGCCAGAACTGGGTCTTTTATTCCAAGGCCGTCTTCACCAAGGCCGGTGTAACGGAAGAGCCGAAGACCTGGGACGAAATGTTTGCCGCGCTCGACAAGATCAAGGCGGCCGGCCTGATCCCGATTGCCGTCGGCGGCCAGCCCTGGCAGCTGCAATCGATGTTCAATGCCATCCTGCTCGGAGAAGGCGGCAAGGATCTCTACGCCAAGGTCTGGAAGGATCTCGATACGGATGCGGTCAAGTCCGACAAATTCAAGCATGTGGCGGAGGTCTTCGCCAAGCTGCGCAACTATCAGGATCCTGGCAGCCCGAACCGTGATTGGAACGTCGCGACCGGCATGCTGATCGACGGCAAGGCCGGCATTCAGTTCATGGGCGACTGGGCCAAGGGCGAGTTCATCCATGCCGGCCTTGTGGCCGACAAGGATTTCGGCTGCATCCTTGGGCCGGGTGAATCCAACTTCATGATGGGCGGCGACATCTTCGTCTTCCCTGTCCTGAAGGACAAGACCGCCACCGACGCTCAGACGTTGCTGGCGACGGTCATCATGTCGAAGGAAGGCCAGCTTGCCTTCAATTCCAAGAAGGGTTCCGTGCCGGTGCGCCTCGACGTCGATACGTCGAAGCTCGATGCCTGCGCCCAGAAGGGCCTGACTGCGCTCAAGGATCCGAGCCGCCAGATCCTCGCGCCGGATGTGCTCACCGCTCAGGATATCGTCCAGACGGAACAGGATCTGGTCGCCCAGTACTGGACGACGCCAAGCATGACGGCCGACCAGTTCGCCGAGCAGTTTGCGCAGGTGATTGAACAGGCGAAGTAAGCTTCGATCGACATCCATGCGGCGGCGGGCATCCCTGCCGCCGGCTTCCATGAATGCTGAGGAGGAGCGCGCCCATGAGCACCCCAGACACGAGTGCCGCCGCCGCACCAGCGGCCGCCAGGCCTGCGAGCGTCAGCCGCAGGAAGATGCATTTTTCGCCCTATGTGGCCCTGTTCCCGGCTTTCGCCATCGTGCTTCTCGCCTATGTCGTCACGGTCGTCTGGAACATCTGGATATCATTCACGGACAGCAAGGTGCTGCCGGTCAACATTTTCGTCGGCACGAAGCAGTATGAGCGGTTGTTTTCGACGGCGCGCTGGCTGCTGTCGCTGCAGAACGTCGTCCTCTTTGGCATTCTGTTCATTGCCGGCTGCCTGATCCTCGGCTTTCTGCTGGCGGTCGCGCTCGATCAGAAGGTGCGTTTCGAAAATACCTTCCGGACGATCTTTCTCTATCCCTTCGCCATGTCCTTCATCGTGACGGGGCTGGTCTGGCAGTGGATCATGAATCCGACGCTCGGCCTGCAGAAGGTTGCCGACAGCATCGGCTTCACCTGGTTCCGCTTCGACTGGATCGTCCAGAGCGATCTTGCCCTTTACGTCATCGTGCTTGCCGGCATCTGGCAATCATCCGGTCTTGTCATGGCGATCATGCTGGCCGGCCTGCGCGGTGTTGACCGCGAATTGTGGAAGGCGACGCGTATCGACGGCGTACCGAGCTGGCGCGTCTATCTGCACATCGTCATCCCGATCCTCAGGCCGACCATCATCACTGCCAGCGTGCTTCTGGCGATTGCCGTCGTCAGGGTCTACGAACTCGTGCTGGCGACCACCGGCGGCGGTCCGGGGATCTCGACCGAAGTGCCCGGGAAATTCATCATGGATTACCTCTTCGGGCGCGGCAATATCGGCCTTGCGACCGGGGCATCGACCGTGATGTTCATCACGGTGGTCATCCTGGTGACGCCCTGGCTCTATTATGAATATTTCCGTGAAAAGCCGAGGGGGAACTGATGACGATGCCATCTTCCGTCACTGGTGCCATGCAGGGTCCGACCGGGCGCAAGCCGCAGCATCTGACCCCTGGACGCATCGGCCTCTATCTCTTTCTCGTCATCGCGGCACTGTTCTTCCTGCTGCCGCTCTATGTGATGCTCGTCACTTCGTTCAAATCCATGCCGGAGATCCGCCAGGGCAATATCTTCGCCTTTCCGCAGATGTGGACGGCGGATGCCTGGGTACAGGCGTGGAGCACCGCCTGCACCGGACTTGAATGCGGTGGCATCAGCGTCGGCTTCTGGAACTCGGTGAAGATCCTGATCCCGAGCATGATCCTGTCGATCCTGATCTCGTCGCTGACCGGTTACGCACTGTCCTTCTGGCGGGTCAGGGGCGCGAACGTGCTCTTTGCCATCCTGCTGCTCGGCGCTTTCATCCCCTATCAGGTGTTCATCTATCCGCTGGTGCTGATCTATCGCGATGTCGGCATCTATTCGACGCTGCCCTGCATCATCATCACCCACACGGTCTTCGGCCTGCCGGTGTTGACGCTCTTATTCCGCAATTATTACTCAAGCCTGCCGATGGAGCTCTTCAAGGCGGCCCGCATCGATGGCGCCGGGCTTTGGCAAATCTTCTTTCGGCTGATGATCCCGATGTCGATCCCGATCCTGGTGGTGGCGGCGATCCTGCAGGTCACGGGCATCTGGAACGACTTCCTTTTCGGCGTCGTTTTCGCCGGCCGGGAAAATTTCCCCATGACCGTGCAGCTCAACAACATCGTCAACTCCACCCAGGGCGAGAAGCTCTACAACGTCAACATGGCGGCGACCATCCTCACCGCCCTGGTGCCGCTGATCGTCTATTTCGGTTCGGGCCGCTGGTTCGTGCGCGGCATCACCGCCGGCGCAGTCAAGGGATAGTTCATGGCCAATGTTTCCATTCGTGAACTTGCAATCGATTTCGGCAGCGTCAGCGTTCTGAAATCGCTCAATCTCGAAATACAATCGGGCGAGTTCATCGTGCTGCTCGGCCCGTCCGGCTGCGGCAAGTCGACCTTGCTCAATGCGATTGCCGGGCTGACCGACATCACCGACGGGCAGATCTGGATCGGCGACAGAAACGTCACCTGGGAAGAGCCGAAGGATCGCGGCATCGGCATGGTATTCCAGTCCTACGCGCTCTATCCGACGATGACGGTGGAGGGGAATCTTTCCTTCGGGCTGCGCATTGCCGGCATGCCGAAAGACGAGATTGCCCATCGTGTCGACCGCGCCGTGCAGATCCTGCAGATCGATCCCTTGCGTAAGCGCCGGCCGGGCGAATTGTCTGGCGGTCAGCGCCAGCGTGTCGCCATCGGTCGCGCGCTCGTGCGCGATGTCGATGTCTTCCTGTTCGACGAGCCGCTCTCCAATCTCGACGCCAAGCTCAGAACCGAGCTGCGCGTCGAGTTGAAGCGCCTGCACAGCGGCCTCGGCTCCACCATGATCTATGTGACGCACGACCAGATCGAGGCGCTGACGCTCGCCGATCGCATCGCCGTCATGAGCGGCGGCGTCATCCAGCAATTCGCCACGCCGAAGGAAATCTACCGGCGCCCGGTCAATCGCTTCGTGGCAGGCTTCGTCGGTTCTCCCTCGATGAACTTCCTGTCCGGGCAGGTGACGAGCAATGGCGGCGTGCCGGCCTTCGCTTTGCCCGACGGCCGCAAGATCGATCTCAACGGCTATGAGTTTTCCGGCACGCCGGGCGAAGGTCGCAAGGCGACGCTCGGCGTGCGGCCCGAGCAGATGCAGTTCCAGCCCGCGGGTAGCCGGGCCGCGAGCCTGCCGGCAATTTTCACCATCGTCGAGCCCATGGGGTCGGACAATCTGATCTGGGGCCAGGTCGGCAGCGAGACGCTGTCGGTGCGCATCGACGCCGACGAGGAGGTCGCGCTCGACCGAGAGCAGCCGGTCTATTTTCAGCCGACGCTCGCGTCGTTGTTCGGAGAAGACGGCCAGCGCCTGTAAGTCGCCGTGCCGCGCGTTCGACCGAGCGCGCGGCAGGATTGTCATGCCCTGACTTCGAAGACCATGTTGAACGGCGTTTCGGTCGCCTTGCGGAAGTGCGAATAGCCCGCATCCATGGCAACCTTGCGCAGTTTCAACTCGCCGGCTTGTGCACCCAGACCCAGCCCGACTTCCTGCGATAGCGAGGCCGGTGTGCAGATCATCGTCGATGCGCCGTAGAAGACGCGGCCGACAGGGTTGAGGTTGTCCTTCAGGCAATCATGCGCGAAGGGCTCGACGATCATCCAGGTGCCATCGTCGGCGAGGCTTTCCTTGACATGTTTGCCGGCGCCGACCGGGTCGCCCATGTCATGCAGGCAATCGAACATCGCCACGAGATCGTATCCGGCAGCCGGGAAATCCTTGGCACTTGCCTGCTCGAACGTGATGCGTCCGTCGACGCCCGCTTCCTTTGCAGCAGCTTGGGCCCGTTCGATCGAGGGCAGATGATAGTCGAAGCCGAAGAAGGTCGAGTTCGGATAGGCCTGCGCCATCAGGATGGTCGAGGCGCCGTGGCCGCAGCCGACATCGGCAACGGCGGCGCCGGCCTGAAGCTTTTCATGCAATCCGTCCAGCGCCGGTATCCATTCCGTAACGAGATGGCTGTTGTAGCCCGGCCGGAAGAACCGCTCCGTGCCACGAAACAGGCAGGCGCTGTGCTCATGCCAGCCGAGGCCGCTGCCGGTTTTGAAGGCATTGGCGATCTTCGGCTCATCCAGCCACATGGATTGAACCACGTCGAAGGCACCATTGAAGAAGGCGGGGCTGCTTTCCTCCGCAAACACCATGGCCTGCTCCGGCGTCAGGTAGAAGCGCTCGGTTTCGTCGTCATAGCTGACATAATCGGCCGCCGCCTGCGCCGACAGCCATTCACGCACATAGCGCTCCTTCACGCCAACCTTGTCGGCAAGCTCCGCCGACGTCATCGGTGTTCCGTCCGCCATGGCCTTGAACAGACCCAGATGATCTCCGAGTGTCACCAGCACACCCGAGACCGCCGCGCCGACATCGCCGACCAGGCGCCCAACCAAGGCATCGAGCTTCTGCATATCAGGTTCGCGCATGACATCCTCCTCCCAGAATTGATGTAGCGTTCCATCCGATATATTCGGAAGCCTCAAAATACTCCTGGGTGAGACAGTAAGCAATGATATGGCGGGATAAAGTAATACTTGCCCCGCTGATGAAGATATAGATTACTTGTTTGAATTAATTGAAGTTTCTTATTGAGGGTGTTGCGATTTTTCAGCCGGCACGCGCCAGTTCTTTTTCCAAAACGGAAATAAAACGCGGATCATCCGCAGTGATATCCGGAGCAAAACGGGCGGCAACCTTGCCATCGCGGCCGATGAGGAATTTTTCGAAATTCCAGACAATGCCGCCGTCTTGCCCGGTTTCAAGGCCGTGTTTCGCCAGCCGTTCACGCATGGGGCCGTCTCCGATCGTCTCGACACCGGAGGCGATCAGGCTGTTATAGAGCGGATGGCGTTCCTCGCCGGTGACGGCAATCTTGGAAAACATCGGAAACTGCACATCGTAGGTCAGAGTGCAGAAGCTCAGTATTTCGTCGTTGCTGCCCGGTTCCTGGCCCTTGAAATCATTGGCGGGGAAGCCGGCGATGACCAGACCTTCGTCGCGTTTCTCCTCATAGAGCTTTTCCAATCCTTCATACTGTACCGTCAGGCCGCATTTGGACGCGACGTTGACGACCAGGATGACCTTGCCGTGAAAGTCGGCAAGCGTCGTATCACTGCCGTCGATTCTCTTTACCGGAATATCGAGCACGCTGTCGGTCATTTCATTCAACTCCAAAATGATTTTGATCACCGTATAATAAGCTGTGACCCTAAGCACACTATACTATCAATGTTTTGCCTCGACGGATTGTCGCATTTGCCGCTGCCATTATCCTGCGTCGCTGCCAGTTGCGCGATAAAACGACGTTGGGACACGTGGAGAATGCCAATGTCAAACCGGTGTCAGTAAACCAATCGAGCTCTTATCGTTCCCGGAATCTGACGAAGCGCCTCAAGTATATCATTCGCTCTCTGGCCAACGCCTTCGGCTTCGACAACCACGTAACCTGTTTCGCCATGCGTCTGCAGGAATTCGCCGACGATGTTCAGTCCGCGCGACGAAAAAATCGTGTTCAAACTGTTTAGGATGCCCGGGCGATTTTCGTGGACATGGATGAAGCGTGTACCGTTTGGACGCGGCGGCAATTGAACCTGGGGAAAGTTGACCGCACCCAGTGTCGAGCCGACATCGGAATATTCGACGAGCTTGCGGGAAACCTCCCTACCAATGCGCTCCTGGGCTTCTTCGGTCGACCCGCCAATATGCGGGGTCAGGATCACGTTATCCAGGCCTTGCAGCGGCGTTTCGAAGCGCTCTTTGTTTGACGCGGGTTCTTTCGGGAACACGTCGACAGCCGCCCCTGCGAGATGTCCCTCTTTCAAAACCTTCGCAAGCGCTTCGAGATCGACCACGGTACCGCGGGAATTATTGATGAAAAAGGCTCCCTTTTTCATTCTGCGCAGCTCGGCCTCAGTTATCATGTTTTGCGTAGAACTGGTTTCCGGAACATGCATCGTCACGAAATCCGAGATTTCGAGGAGTTCGCCGAGCGAAGCCATGGATTCCGAGTTGCCGTGGCGAAGCTTGTCTGAAGGATCAAAATAGCGAACGTTCATGCCCATGCTTTCCGCAAGAACGCTAAGCTGCGAGCCGATGTTGCCATAACCCACGATGCCAAGCGTTTTGCCGCGCATCTCGCGACTGCCTTCAGCTGACTTGTCCCATCCGCCTTGATGAGCGGAAGCCGAACGCGGGAAAATCCGCCTTGTCAGCATGATGATTTCGCCGATGACAAGCTCAGCGACCGACCGCGTATTCGAGTAGGGAGCGTTGAACACAGGGATACCGCGTCGGCGGGCTGCATCCAGATCCACCTGATTTGTTCCCACGGAAAAACAGCCGACGGCCATGAGCTTTTTGGCGGAGCTGAAAATTTCCTCTGTGAGCTGCGTGCGTGAGCGAATTCCGATAATATGCGCTTCGGCTATATGGCTTTTGAGGTCCTTATCATCGAGAGCCTTTGGCAGATGAGTGAGATTGACGTAGCCCGACGATACAAAGTAGTCCACCGCGCTCTGGCTGATCCCTTCCAATAGAAGTACCGAAATCCGATCACGAGGAAGAGAAAGCTGTCTGGTCATGAATTACCTTTGATTGTCGAATTCTATCTGGCAGGTGTCACTCGTCCGCCCAGAGCTCACACCCACGGTCACATGACTTAGCGGCCATCCGACAGGCAGTGCAAGAACAAACTCAAGTCCATCGCCGCTTACTGGCCTGTGCTCTGATCGGTAGCCGGCATGAGGGCCGATCCGTTCATTCAGCTCCGTGATAGACTTGGGAAAATAGCAGAGAGTTCCGCGAAATCCGAAACTGATTGCCGAGAAAGTTGCACAAATCCCATCGGTTAATTTCAAAACCTATCAGTTTATAGGCATATTTCCGAGTTTATATTCGATATATCTCATTAAAATTGCAAAAACTAATAGTATTAAAATACATAACTGTCGATTGAATTCGAATGTCGATCGATGAATTTATAGATCTGATAATATTTCATAAAATACGACGCGACATTGTCGATAATTATTGTTATAGTAAGCGGAATCGCGGACCTATTTCTTGAGAATGATCTTTCTGGCGCATTTTAGAACTTTTATGACTGGCAGGCGGTTCCGGTGATGGAGAAAGTCGGATTACATCAGCTGGATACGAAAAATTTCGCAGGGAAGCGAGAACGCCCTGCGGATGAGGTTTTCAGCGGGATTGACACTATTTCGAGGCAATCTCGCATGGATATCAAGCCGACGGCGCAGCGGGCGACAATATGGGTCGACCGGAGGCAAGATGCGGATAGTGGCGCAGATGTTCTAAAGCCGATGAAGTCAACGGCTCTTGGAATCGATGCCGACTTCCGATTACCCCATCGCACAGAGCAGGTCAGGCTGGCCAGGCAGCTGGTCAAGGAAGCAATACCGGACGTTCGACATCTCTTTAATCGGGCGCGGCGTTATCGCGATATCCAATATGATTCTGCCGGGAGAGTGGTGGGAAAGCTTATGTCGCGGCGGCCGGCCGATGTTGTTGCGTTAATCGGTGCTGAAAAACCCAAGGACGGTCGGGAGGGAACTCTCTTTCATTCGCTGGCCGTAAGCGCATTGGTGATTGCATTCGGCCGCGGTTTGGGATTGAGCGAAGATACGGTCGGCCTTCTCGGTTTCGGCGGATTACTGCACGACATCGGAAAAATGGCTTTGCCAACGAAGCTGTTGGAGGCATCTGGTCCATTGGATACCGCCGAGCTCATGCTTATCCGGACACATCCGGAGTTGGGGCACGAGATTCTCAGGCAAATCAAGAATATACCGAAAGTCGTTTTAGATATTTGTCTTTATCATCACGAGAGGTTCGATGGCTCCGGCTATCCATACGGGCTTGTCGGAGCCGAAATCCCCGAGGCCGCGCGCATCGCTGCAATCTGCGATGTCTACGATGCTCTTACGACCACGAGGCCATATAAGACCGCATGGTCTCCCTATGAAGCAATCGATGCGATGCTCAGATCGACCGGACAGTTCGACCCTGTGCTGTTGAACGCGTTTGTATCTTGGATAACGAGCGACGGCATCACCCAATAGATCAACGGATCGCAGGCATGCAGCGTTGCAGCCGAACGGTGGCTGCGTTCAGCTGCGGCAAATTTGCACCTGCCATTCTTCGCTCGGTAAAGCGCGCGATCCACCTCCGAGAGACAGACAGAGCCGGATCGGCGGTCGTGGCGATGATTTTCGCTAAGTATACGAGACAGGACGCAGGATCTGATGCGGAGAAGATCCGCAACCCGAACTACGTTCAGGCAATAGTACAACCATGTTGTGATCGGTAATGAAACAGGCCGATACTGCCGCCATCCTTTAATCTGTATATGGTGCAGCAGTCATTGCTAAATATGAAGATCTCGTAATATATTCTCTTAAAGCGGTTGCTACGTTCTGGTAAGTTACGACTCACGCCCGGTCGTTCGACGAGACTGCGATTGTTGATGCGAAGGGGCCGATGCGGACACACCAGATCAAACTGGACAATGGCCGGATTTTGCGTGGCCGGCTTGGAGGACGAGGCCCTATGCCCGAGAACC
Source organism: Martinezella tropici (assembly GCF_003287875.1). GTDB lineage: Bacteria > Pseudomonadota > Alphaproteobacteria > Rhizobiales > Rhizobiaceae > Rhizobium > Rhizobium tropici_C. The sequence continues at coordinate 115,157 of NZ_QMKK01000035.1, read as the reverse complement.
GAGTGGATCGGTCGCAGCGAATTCCATATGGGTCCGAATCCGCCAACGGTTCAGAGGCGATGATTTCGCTTTGGGATCTCGATCTCAAACTGCTCGATTCCTCCAAGAGATTCAAAGAGCATATCGGCCTTGCCTTCCGGAACGAGATGACGCTGTGGGAAGCTTACCCGACTCTTGCAAAACCGGCGTTTGCCGAACTCATTCGTCAGGTCATCGATACCGGTGAGCCCCGCACGATCCGGCTTGACGATCCGAAGCGGCGAAAATGCAGCGTTCTCGTCTCCTCTATCCGCGCGGGGCTTCTGATTGTCGAAAACAACGGCGCAATTACGAAGGATGTCCCGCCATCCGCAGACGATGAAAAAGCGCTGCTTATCCATCAGGCAACGCATGATGTCTTGACCGGATTACCCAATCGCCGTCAATTCAGCTCGGCACTGGCGCAACTGTTTCCGGTGAGCGGCAAGATCGGGCCGGTGCTGATGCAGCTCGATCTGGACGATTTCAAGCCCGTCAATGACACGCTTGGCCATGGCGCCGGCGACATCGTGCTGAAACTCGCCGCCGAAAGAATCAAGGATGCGCTCGGCCGGGGCGGAACGGTCTACCGTCTCGCCGGCGATGAGTTCGCCATAATCCAGGCCGGCACGCAACGGACCCTCGAGGCAGAAAAACTGGCGGAAGCGCTGGTTGCGGAGTTCAAGAAGCCGTTCACGGTCAACGGCATCTCTGTCTTCGTCGGGGTCAGCGTCGGGATCGCAATTGCGCCGCGCGACGGCAATGAGGGGGAGCAGCTGATGAAGGCTGCCGATGTCGCCCTTTATGCCGCCAAGCAAGAGGGACGCCGGCGTGCGCGAACTTTCGATCCGGCCATGCTGATCGTGGTCGAGCAAAGGGAGCTGCTGCGGCGCAGCCTGCGCGTGGCGCTGCAGCGCGACGAGTTCTTCATCGAATATCAGCCGCTGGTGAAGCCTCCGTCCAATGTGGTCGGTTTCGAGGCGTTGCTGCGCTGGCGGCATCCAACCCTCGGAGTCATTCCCCCGGCGGCTTTCATTCCCATGGCCGAAGCCGATGGCCTCATGCGGGACATTGGTCAGTGGATGCTGGAGGAAGCCTGCCGCGAGGCCCTGGCATGGCCGGCGCACTATACGCTTGCGGTCAATCTTTCTCCGGCGGAGTTCCTGACGCCGGGCCTGACCGATCGCATCTCTCAAACGCTCGATATCGTCGGATTTCCAGCCGAGCGCCTGGAGCTGGAAATCACCGAAGGCGTGCTTCTCGAGCGGACGACCAACAATCTCGACACGCTGAACACGCTCAACGTGCTCGGCATTCAGATTTCCCTCGATGATTTCGGCACGGAATATTCTTCGCTCAGCTACCTCAAGAATTTTCCCTTCGATACGATCAAGATCGATCGCTATTTCATCAGGGATCTTCTGCAGGATACCAAAGGGCAAACCATTGTACGCTCCGTGATCGGCCTCGCTCATGGCCTGGACATGCAGGTGACCGCGGAGGGTGTCGAAACGCAGCAGCAGGCAGTCTGGCTCCAGAAGGAGGGCTGCGATCGCCTGCAGGGCTACGGCATCAGCCCTCCGCTCGGCGCGGACAAGCTTGATGATTTCATAAGGCAGGGCGCGCGCACTCAATCCATCGCGACATTCGGGGAATTTCACGCCAGCCCGTGAATTTCCGAAGCGCATTTCATTCGGGAGTTTCTCGAGAGTACCATGGAGAGGCAAGTGGACGCGGCTTTCAAGCCATTGCTTGAACTGGAAATGGAGATGGCGACCCTGGTGGCGGACTGGTCGCATTGCGATCAATGCGCCGCTTATCTGGCCCACATGGTCAGCCACGATCGCCACGATTCCATCCGCCATGCCAATCTGCTTTCGGCAGCTCTGAATGAGCTCTTCGAGATGTCCTTCCACACCAGGGAGAGCGACGGTGTTCTTCGCTGTCGTTTCTATCGAAATGGCACGATCGAACGGATCGAATTGACCTTTCCCTGCTCGGCCGAGCAACGCAATTCATATGAGACAATCGTCGAGCGCATTGGAAACGGCCTGGCGTTGGCAAACTATCTCGATGTCATCACCGATGACGCTGCGCGCGCTGAGCACGCGATCCTTCTCGGCCTTGCCGTCAACTACGATGCAGACATCGAACTGTCCGCTCAGGATACAGGAATGATGACTTTCGTGGTGGATCTCGCGCTTGAGAGGCTACTCAATTGAGCAATCTCTCCTCTGCACGTTTCACGGCGCAATTCGACGTCAATAATCAGGAATTCTCCCTGGCAGGGGTTCTCAGGCCGCGTTCGGTTGCGGAGCTTGCCGATGATCTCGCGCTGCTGCGCGACGGCATCGAGAGGGTGAACGGCGTCTGCTATGTCAATCTGAAGCGTGTCACCCATATGAACAACACGGCGTTCCGCGCCCTGACACATGTCCTCCTCGATGCCACGCGATCGAGGCCCGATCTCAAACTGACGGTCGTCGCTTCGAGCGTCGTTGCATGGGCATCGCGACTGTTTCGCCATTTGAGCGATCTGTCGCCCAATATCACCGTCGAGATCTATGATTCCGCCTTCTATCCCGGGCAGACATTCGTAGAGGACCAGAGCTTCATACCGATCCTTCGCACGCAGACGAAAATGACGTGGCGGCACGAGCGCGAGATACTGCCGCGGCATGGTCTTCGCGAAGGCTTGCATATCGCCGACATCTGTTGCGGCATCGGCGATTTCGCCATGCTGCTGCGAAAGGATTTCAAGCCGGCGCGGATCGTGGCTCTCGACCATTCGGTGCCCAGCCTGGAATATGCCCGCAAGGTGGCGGACGACTTCGGCGTCCAGGATATCGAATATACCTATGGCGATGCATCCCAGATGCTGTTCGACAGCGACCAGTTCGATTTCGTGACCTGCAGGCACTCATTGCAGATATTCGACCGCCCGGATGTTTTGCTGCGGGAGCTCTATCGCATATGCAAGCCGGGCGGCAGGGTCTACATCACCAACGAGAAGAACTCCCATTGTCTTGGCGAACCCAGAGCCGACAGCATCCAATGGACCTATAACGAGGTCGCGAAGCTGTTCGCCCATTTCGATATGGATGTCGAAATGGGTCCCAAGGGTCGCCGCATGCTGTTGGATGCCGGCTTCAAGGATGTGCGGATGGAAAGCTTCATGGTTACCAATCTCGACGGCGACCCACAGGACTTCGCCGACATCATCACGGCGTGGCAGAATGTCTATGCCGATGAAATGGCGGTCAGAAGAGGAGATTCGGCCGCATTCATCGAGCGATTCAAGCAAGGTTTCGCCGATCATATTTTTGCCGCGCTCCATCCAAGAGGCTATGCCGGCTGGCCGATCTGGGCTTCATCGGGACAGAAACCGCTATGACAGACACGCCAATTGTCAAGCAACGGCTCGGGCTGCGTTCATTTCGTGCCAAGTTTCTGCTCGTCGTCGGGGGGGCGGTTCTGTTCGACCTCTTGGTCAGCGGTGGCCTTGCGCTTTGGAACGTGCAGCGCCTTTCGCGCAACGCCACGACCGAGGTAGGACAGGGCCTGGAAAAGGCGAGCCAGGATTACATTCGCTCTTATGCGGATTCCACCGCCGCAGAAGTCGGTCTGCTGATCGACCAGGTCCATTCCGATGTGAAGGCGTTGGCAGGCGTGCTTCAGGGACAGATCGACGATCCGGCGAGAAGTGTCGATGTCGGTGCCGCCATGAGCAGAGCTTCTCCAGGCGCCGTAACGGTGACCTACGATCCGGTTGGCCAGTGGTCGCAAAACCCACCCGGCACGCCCTCGGTTATCAGCGTCTGGGGTTATCTGCTCGACAAGGATCATCATCCTCTGCCCCAGGTGCAGGCAGACATAGAATGGAGCGCGGTGCTCGATCTGGTTGCCCCTTCCTTGCTGCATAACGGCGCATCGAAGCTACAGATGTACTATATCGGCCCGAGGGAGCGTCCGATTTTCCGGACTGCGCCCTATACGACGCAGGCACAGACCTTCGACAAACTTTATCCCGGACACAATAGCGCAGACTTCTGGACCTTCTTTTTTCCGGGCCTCTACGAATCCTGGCAGCAATGGGCCTCCAACCCATCATCGCGCCCGGTTGCCGATTACATCACCCAGACAGCCCCCTATACCGACGCCATCACCGGCAAGCTGATCGTCAGCTTTTTTCATCCGCTCTGGACCCCGGATCGGCATCGTTTGGCCGGTGCCGCCGGCGCCGATATCACGCTCACGCAACTTGCCGAAATCGTTGAACACGTCAAAGTCGCCCAAACCGGCTTCGGCTTCCTTGCCATGTCGAACGGAAACGTCGTCGCAATCAACCCGGTGGGCGAAAAGGTCATCGGCTTGCGCGCCGCCAGCGATGCTGCCGCCAAGGGAGTTACCGGCCTCGACCGGTCCTTGCGCAACAGCATGCAAACGGCCATCACCAAGCTGCCGCTCGACGCCGATGGTGTGATCCAGCACATCAGCCTTCGCGAACAGGGAGAGGACGTTCCCTATCTCGTGGTTGTCAAGCAATTGCCCCCGACCAATCTTTGGGTGGACGGACCCGTGCAACGCGAGGTCATGTCGCTGGGAATAGTGGTGCCGGAGCGCGAGATCTATGCCTCGCTCATTGCCGCCAAGGACGAGATATCGCGGGCGACCAACCGCATCCTGCTCTATCAGATCATGGCGGTCCTGGTGTCCCTGATCATCGTCACGGCGGCGGTGTTTGCTGCCTCGAAGCGTGTCACCAGCGGCATCAGCGCGCTGGCGAGCGCCGCCAAGCGCATACAAGCGAAGGATTATTCGGTCAGGGTCGATATCTCGACCAGGGACGAGGTGGCGGAGGCCGGCATCGCATTCAACCGGATGGCGGAGGATATCAGTTTCCACACGGAAAACCTCGAAAACCTCGTTTCGGAGCGAACCAAGGAGATTGAAGCGGCCAAGGAAGAGATTTCAGCTCTCAACAGCCAATTGAAGAACGAAAACCTGCGGCTGGCTGCGGAGCTCAATGTCGCCAGGCAGATCCAGCTTATGGTCCTGCCGCGGGCCAAGGAGCTGACGGCCAACAAGCATCTGGAGATCGCCGCCTATATGCGCCCGGCCGACGAAGTCGGCGGCGACTATTATGATGTTCTGCAAAATGGAAACAACCTGAAGATCGGCATCGGCGACGTGACCGGCCACGGGCTGGAGAGCGGCGTGCTGATGCTGATGGTGCAATCGATCGCTCGCGCCCTGCAGGAGGCAGGCGAGATGGATCCGGCAAAATTCCTGACCGATCTCAACCGTGCAATCTTCAAGAACATCGAACGGACACGAACCGACAAGCATCTAACCTTGTCGTTCCTCGACTACGACGGCGAGAAACTGACGATATCCGGTCAGCACGAAGACATGATCATCATTCGCCGGGACGGCAAGGTGGAGCGGATAGACACGGGCGATCTCGGTCTTCCGGTCGGCCTTGAGCTCGACATAGCTCCCTTTATCGACACGCGACAAGTGCCCTTCGAGAAAGGCGACATGGTTATCCTGCATACCGACGGCGTCACCGAAGCGGAGAATTCAAAGGGCGAGCTGTTCGGCTTCGATAGGCTTTTGGAGGATGCGCGCCGCCTGCATGGCGGGACTGCGGAAGAAGTCGTCGAGGGCATACTCGACGATTTGATGGCCTACATCGGGACCCACAAGATCCATGACGATATTACCCTCGTGGTGATGCGGCACAGGTGAGGAGATGGCAACGGCAACTTTCGGCAGGGAAGATCTGTTTTCGTTCGACGCCGCCAATGCTCTACGTATCCGTCTGTTCGACGGTCCGCTGCATTTGGCGTGGCGCCATTCGGCCATCACGTCCGATTTTATCGCGGAGACGATGGCGCTTGGTTTCCGCGCTTCCGAGCGCCAATACAAGACGGTGCGACACGACATCGGTTACCTGACCAACGAGCTCATCGAAAATTCCATCAAGTTCCGCGCTTCCGGCGAAATCCTTATCGAGGCATTGCTGGATACCCATCATTTCAAGATGCGGATCGTGAACCTGATCGACCGTGAAGCGACTGCCCGCTTCCAACAACTGTTGCAGAAGGTAACGGCCGGTGATCCCGGTGATCTCCTTATAGAACAGATCGAAGCAAGCGTTCTTGCAGGAAGCGATGCGTCCGGGTTAGGACTGTTGACACTGATGAGCGACTACCAGGCTCAATTGGCCTGGCATTTTGATGAGCATGGTCCGCACAAGCAGATCAAGCTGGAAACCTATGCCGCGATGGCGATTTCATAGACGTGAACCCGCGAGAGGCCCTTTATGGAAATCAAAGAAGAAGCATTCCGCGTCTGGTCCGAAGGCAGTACCTTGTATTTCGACGGGACCATGCGCATGGCGGGTCCTGACGCCTACGCGCCTGTCTATGATCTGGCCAGGGAGATTCTTTACGGAGGCAGCGGCAAAGCGACTTTCGATCTGACTGGTCTACAGTTTTTGAATTCATCGGGTATCAATCTGCTGGCTAAGCTGACGATCGAAGCACGCAAGAATCCGGATATTCACCTCACCATATGCGGCTCGTCGCAAATCCCCTGGCAGATGAAATCCCTGCCAAATCTCAAGAAGCTCCACCCTCATGTGGATTTGCGTTTGACGTAACAATGCCGCTCATTTCGGCACGACCGCCGTCGAGATGGCGAAAGACCGCAGGCCCGCTCACTCTTTGAGTATTCATGTAGACGGGTAGAATATTGGTCCGTATCACCGCTCAAATCAGGTCGGGGAGGCAACGCTGCTTTAAGATGTGCGTACCCGGCCGAAGGAGCGCAGCAGAAGATTGATCGACACGGCGACCTTGTCGATGTCGGGAATGTCCTGCGAATAGTCGCCCGTGTAGAGCTTCACGATCATTTTGTCTCGAATAGGGCCATGAAGATCAAAGTGAAGGTGGAGATAGTATGCTTGCCTGTCGCCGCCACGGCTCATGCTCCTGCGTCGCTGCGTGACCTGCCTCAACTCCGCCCTGAAAGGCGCAAAGCCTTCAAGGTGCAAGAAGACCGATTTCGACTCGAATTGCGAGTCCGCCGGCACCGCGACGACCGCCTTGTCCAGCGCCAGGCTGACCAGCCGGCCGGAAATGTCGTCTACTGCGGCCGGCTCGTCCAATTTAAAGGCATGGAACAGTCGCTGGGGCTTCTCGAAGCAAATGAGAGAGGCGATGAGCAAAACGACGATATTAATGCCTGCCCAAAAGGCCGCGATCGGCGAAAATTCAGCCTGGGTTTGCGTGGTCTCAGGGACGAGATCGATCAGTAGCCCGAGGGCGGTGATCGTGATCAAGGCTGCAATCCAGGAAAACGTATACCGATCAAATTGGTTTGCCTGGTTGCCGCTGCCCTTGGGCGTCACCCTGAAAGGCTTGCCGAATGGCCGTATCAGGCTCGACACGACGGTCGGCAGCATTCGAAACGTCGCAAAGGTCCCGACGGCGCTTGAGATTATCGGCAAATATCGCGTTGGCGTTATCCAAAGCATGAGAAGGAAATAGGCAGTCAGCAGCGGAACTTGATAGGAGACATAGTCGGCTACATCCGTGAAATAAAGCGGCAGCAGTCCGAACCAGAGATAAGCAATCGGGATGACCAGAATCATCAAGCGCACCAGATACTGCACCAACCAAGAAGCCGGCAGGAACATGATACGTTGGAAGAGTGATAGTCCCGGGCCGCGCAGAGGGCCATTGTGCAGGAAAAGCGTCTGAATGCCCCCTGGCACCAGCGCTCGCGCTGAACGAAATAGCCCGTCAGATTTTCCGCTGCGAGTCCCATGGACAGACGTTCGTTCAAATAGCGCGTCTTGTAACCCTTGTTGAGCATGGAAAGCGTGGTCAGCAGATCCTCTGTGATGGACTCCGTCGGAAAGCCGCCGATCGCGTCGATTGCGCTGCGTCGTGCGATCGAACATGAGCCACAGCAGAAGCTGACGTCCCACCCATCCCGACTGGGCGCCATTTCGTCGAAGAACAGGCGCTGTTCATCCGGCCAGATGTTCTCAAGCCCCAGATTCGTCTGCACCGGGTCCGCATTGAAAAAATGCTGAGGTGTCTGGACGATCCCAATTGTTTCATCGGAAAAGAAGGGCAATGTCCGACGAAGAAAGTGCCGGTAGGGCACGAAGTCGGCATCGAATACGGCAATGAATTCACCCGAACTGACTTGCAGGCCATTGTTCATGTTGCCGGCTTTGGCATGCGCGTTGTTGCTGCGCGTAACGTGAATGGCGTTTTTCTGTTCGCAAAAGGTTTTCAGCCAATCGCGGCGCTGGTCGTCGAGGACATAGACCTTGAGTTTGTCAGCGGGGTAATCGAGCGACAAAGCGCCTACGATTGTTCTCTCCAGAACGTCGAGCGGCTCATTATAGGTGGGAATGAAGACGTCAACGGTCGGCAGTTCGCGTTTCTCACGGGCAAAAAAGATAGCGCCCAGCCCGTCCGCCTCGACGCTTCGGTTGACGTAGCGGCTCATGAGCAAAAGGAAGAGCACAACGTCGGCGAAGGCTAACATCTCAACGATGAAAACGAGCCAGACCCAAAAGAAATTGATCCCGTCATTGGGATAGGGAAGGACGGTTTGAGTTAAGCGCCAAAGCATGTAGCGCAGTGCGACAACTGCGACGAAGCCGCAGGTGATCGTCCTGGTCCAACTATGATGGCGTGACCAATTGAATGGCCCCAGGAGAAAGAAAGCCATTACGAGAAAGGTCGGAGCGAGGGCTAGAAGATACTGAACCACAGGTTCTTGACCCAGTTCGAAAGACCGATCCCGCGCTTGGGAAACCGGACCTGGACTGTTCGTCCTACTTGGCAGAAATTCTCGAAATCGCCGTTCATGATGGATGGTTCTAGGCGAACTCGAATACGAGCATTGCGTTGTGATGAAATCGGCAGGCTGGCTGCAAACGAGTCGGTTTCCATAGCTGCCGAACTGCCTTTCACGGAAGTGACCGTGCCCTTGAAAACATCGCTGCGTCCAAGTAGGCGAACTTGTGCGGTCAGCCCGGGATAGATCTCGTCATAATCCACTTCGGGCACGAGAATGTCGACAAACAGTTCCCGACAATCCAGTATTCGCATGAGCTCATTGTTGAGGATGACATTGGAGCCGTTGACGACGCTTCTGCTCCAAACGACACCGTCGAACGGTGCCGTCGCCGTCTCGGACTCAAGGCTGCTGACGCGGATGCCCTCCTCGGTCAGCTGCTTTTCGACCTCTGCGGCTCGTGTTTCATTTTCGGCTATGCGCGAGTTCAAATCGCTGATGTGGACGATGACCTCGTCCTGGCGCTGCTGGGAGTACGGGACGTCATTTTGACCATCTCCGAACACAAAGATTCCCTGTCGAACCGCGTTCAGCCGTTGTTGCAATTGATCGACGGTCAGATTGCTCACTTCGACCTCACCGATGGTTGCCGCGCCCGCGGCACGGGCCGCATCGACCATCCTTTCGGTAAGAATGCCCTTGGAGGCGAGATCTTTGCGGCGGTCGAGATCCACCTGTGCGGCGAAATCCTGTGCCTGTGAAACCTCCACTCTCTTTCTGAGGATCTCAACTTCACGTTCGAGGTTCGAAATCGTGGCCTGCTTGAAGATCGCCAAGCGATTGCTCAGTTGTTCGCGAAGCTGCGAGAGGTCGTCGCGCTCCTTCTTCAGGGCAATCACACGGTCGTGGGCGGTGTTGCGCTCTGCTTCAAGTGAAGCCAGAACCGCGCGGTTCACGCGCGGGTTGCTGATTTCCACGAGGTTTTGACCGGCTTTGACGGGTGTGCCGACTTTGACGGGCTCACCTGAGATCACGCCATCTATGGGCGCATTGACGAGAGCCAGCCGAGCATTGACGGTGCCGTCACGACTTGTATAGCCGGTGATTGCCGGCAGGGAGACGACAATTGCAAGCGCCAACAGCAGCAGGCCGACGACAACACGGGTTATGCGATGATTCCAAATCATGTCAGCATACAAGAGGATCGGGTTAACGGAAGCGGCCACCGAGCTGATGTCGGCAAAATACAACTAAATCTTGCGTAATTTAGCGCGGCGAAATTTAGCAGGCAAGAGGTAACCTTCGACTTGCGTTAACGAAAAGGCGCAATGGCCGTCGATCTCGATCTTCGGGCCGGTTGGAAGGTTTGTGGCTGATGTCCGCTTCCGCCGTTTGGCGCCGGTCTTCCGAGTGATCCGTGGCGCTTCCCTAGGCTTTTCAACGACGAAGGGCGCGCGCCGAAAGAGCCGTTTCGGGTGTGAAGTCGAAATCCTTGTCGAAGGGGTAGGTCGGCTTCTGCTTGCGCAGGCGCGGCAGGCGCTCGACGAACTGGTCGACGACACCGGGCGACAGCGCCATCAGATTCGGATTGGCGATCGGCGCCAGTTCCGGCGAGAGGTAGCCGGATTTGACGACGATGATCTTCGCCTTGTACGGATCGAGCTCAAGACGGGTGAAGTCGGCAATATTGTGATAGGGACGGCGCTTGGCCGACAGGACGAGGTCTATGCCGCCGATGGAAACCACGGCTTGCATGTCGCTCGCTTCGGTCGTCTCCAGCAGATACTTAACGGTGAAGCGGCCTTTCACCGGCTTGCTGCCCTTCGTGTCGAGCGATGCGCCGACAGAAAGATCGAGCGTGGCGCCGAGGCCGGCGGCGTAGCAGGTTTCTGTCGCCGCCTTGTCGGCAATGCCGGCGAAGATGACGCCTTGCGCTCCCTTGGCAATCAGCTCCGCCAGCACGTCGGCGCGGTCGCCGACCCCGCCGCCCGTCGGATTGTCGCCGGATTCCGCCAGAACCACGGGCGCGGTCGTGCTCGCAATCGCTCTTGCGACACATTCCTCGATCGAGCCGGTCTCCGAGCCGAAAACGAAATCTTTGCGCACATCCCAATAGGCCTGCGCTAGGCGCTTTGCCTCGCGCTCGAGAACGGCGCGATCCGTGCCGGTCATGATGGCGGCGGCCGTCGCGCGTGGCTCGTCTGCCCAGACATAGCCGACCATCAAAGACGCATCCCAGACGCCGTCGATGGCATCGATACCGGGCAGCATGTCGTAAAGGCCCTTGGCAGGTTCATCGACGGTGCTGGTGCGCTCGCCCGGCAGCACGACGGGGATCGGTGCCCACAACAGGATCGGCTTGACGCCGGTCCTCAGGCTTTCCGTCAGCATCTTGACGGCGCGGCGCATGGTTTCCTCGACATCGATATGCGGCGCCGTGCGATAGGTGGAATACATGTCGAGCGCGTCGATGATGCGCTGGGTGACATTGCCGTGCAGGTCGTAGCTCGCCGAGACCATGCAATCGTCGCCGACGACGGCGCGGGCGGCATTGATCCAGTCGCCTTCGGCATCTTCCATGCCCTCGACATACATGGCGCCGTGCATGGCGAGATAGAGCCCATCAAGCGGCAGCAACGCTTTCAGCCTTTCCAGGAATTCCCCCTTGAAGGCCTCGTAGGTGTGGCGCGCGACCGGGCCGCCGGCAATGGCTCTGGCATGGATGGTCGGCAGGAATTCGCCGTCGTAATCCCTAAGAAAGGCGAAGTAGGGCGCTGCCGTCAGCTCCGCGCCGCGCAGGACGCGAAAGTCCTTCTCTTCGTTCAGGACCGGATTGTAGGTGCTGCATTCGATATGAATGCCTCCGACGGCGATGCGCATGGGGAACCTCAATAGGGAGTGGGACCAATCAGGAAATTATGGGCGGCGATGCTGGCAGCACCCCGCGCCCAGACATCGCCATCGACGCGATGCGTGCGGATCGGCGTCTGGCCGGCATAGCGCGGCAGGACATTGGCTTCGGCTGCCTGCCGCATGACGGTGCCGAGCAGGCCATCGAACCGCCCCTCGACGTGGGTGATCAAGATAAGGCCGGGGTCGTTGAACTGGATCAGATGGGCAATCGCCAGTCCAAGCGCGCTGCCGGCCCGATGCAGGATGCGGATCGCCGCAGCATTGCCGATGGACGCTTCCGTCTCGAGATCATTGAGAGAATGGCAGGCAAGACCCTCCGCCTTCGCCATTTCCTTGATCGCCTTCAGAGAGGCCACGGTGTCCAGGCAGCCGCGCTTGCCGCAACGGCAGGGCGAACCGTTGGGTTCTATGGTGCAATGGGCAATCTCGCCGGCGCCGCCATGATTGCCGCGATAGAGTTTTCCGCCGACGAAATGGGCGCAGCCAATGCCGTCGTCGAAGGAAACGACGCTGAAATTCTGCACGTCGCGGGCGCTGCCGAACAGCTTCTCGCTGACGGCGACCGCCTTGGCGTCGTTCTCGATGAAGGTGTCGATGCCGGTCTTCTGCCTGATGATGCCGGCAAGCGGCACGTCCTGCCATCCGAGCAGCGTGGATTTGACGCAATTTGCCTGCTTCTCGTCGACGAAGCCGGAGAGTGCCACGCCGAGACCGGAAAGCTTGCGGTCGGCGTCTTCTCGTTCTGCGAGCAGTTTCGGCAGCGTATCGGCGATCATCTCGGCGATGGCATCGGGGTCGCGGGACAATGGCATGGTCTGACGCGCGATGATATTGCCGTTGAAATCGCTGAGCACCAGGGGTGCCGGATCTTCCAGCAGCGAAATCCCGACGAAGAAGGCGCCCTCCGGATGCAGATCCAAAAGGATCGACGGGCGGCCCTGACCGTAGATGGTTTCCGTCTCCCGCAGGACGCCAAGGGAAATCAGATCGCGCGCGATTCCGCTCATGGCGGCTTTGCTCAAGCCCATGGATGCCGCCAAAACCGTGCGGCTCAAAGGACCTGACTGGCCGATGACCCGCAAGAGCTGCTGCTGGGAAGAGGTGAGCAATTCCGCGCTCCGTTGGAATTTCGGTTGGCACTGCCGCAGATAAGTTCAAAAAATGAACAAAGCTGCAGAAGTTAATTCATTAAGGCGCAATTATGTGATATCGTCAATGGCTGCAGTAGTGCAGTTGGATCCGATGTTCCGAGACTTCAGGCAGCTGCGCCAGTCAAGAAGCGAACGCGCCGGCGTTTAGCCAGTTGACATCGACCGGCATCAATATGCAAAGCTTATTATAACGATTCCGCGGGCCCCGTCCTCCAATCGTCCTTGTCCCTAGACTTCGATCCCAACAGCTAAGCGCTCGATCATGGCCTTAATCGCGGCCTGTGCGTCTTCGACATCGGGTGCAGCAGTCAGAAAGGAATGCCATGTCCAGCACGGTCGATCGCTCGAGACGCCCGTTGGTCATTGTCTCGATCATGCTCGCGACCTTCATGGTCGCTGTGGAGGCGACAATCGTCGCGACTGCCATGCCGCGTATCGTCGGCCAGCTCGGCGGCTTCACCTATTACAGCTGGGTCTTTTCCGCCTTTCTCCTGGCGCAGTCCACCACGACGGTCATCTATGGTAAGCTCTCCGACATTTTCGGCCGTAAGCCCATGCTCGTCTGCGGCATCCTCATCTTTCTGCTGGGATCGACGCTTGCAGGCTTTGCCTGGTCGATGGCCTCGCTCATCGTCTTCAGGCTGCTGCAGGGGCTTGGTGCGGGTGCCATTCAGCCCGTAACCATGACGGTCGTGGGCGATCTCTACAAGCTGGAAGAGCGTGCGAAGGTGCAGGGTGCGCTTGCCAGCGTCTGGGCGATCTCCGCTGTCATCGGCCCGCTTGCCGGCGGCATCATTGTCGACAACCTCTCCTGGGCCTGGATTTTCTGGATCAACCTGCCGCTTGGCGTACTCGCCATTGCCGGTTTCATGATCTTTCTGCATGAGTCCGTCACGCCGCGCGAAGCAAAGATCGACTATCTCGGCACGATCCTGTTTTCGATATCCATCGTGTCGCTGCTCGTGATCCTGACGGAGACCGATGCGGGCTTTGCCATTCTTTGTCCCCTTGCGATCGCCTTCGTCGTCTCCGGCGTCCTGTTCCTGCGGCAGGAGCGGCGCGCGCCTGAGCCGATCATCTCGATCGCTCTCTGGAGCCGGCGGCTGATTGCCACCAGCAATGCTGCCACCCTGCTTGCCGGCATGGCGCTCATCGGTCTGACCACGGTCCTGCCGATCTACGTTCAGGGCGTGCTCGGCCGTTCGCCGCTCGAGGCAGGTTTTACGCTCACCATGCTGATCGTCGGCTGGCCACTCGCCGTCATGCTTGCAAGCCGCTTCTTCCGCACCTTCGGTATCCGCACGACCTTGCGCGCCGGCAGTCTGATGTTTCCCTTCGGCTCGCTCTTCCTGCTGTTGCTGATGCCGGAAAGCAGTCCGCTGATTGCCGGCATCGGCTCGTTCCTGATGGGTTTCGGCATGGGCCTTATCAGCCTCACCAGCGTGGTGTTAGTGCAGGAAAGCGTCGAATGGTCGATGCGCGGCAGTGCCACCGCATCGATCATCTTCTCACGCAGTCTCGGCAACACGCTTGGCGCAACCGCGCTCGGTGCGATCATGAATATCGGTATCGCGCATTACGGCAGCGGTGAGCTGGCAGCGAAGCTCCACGATATCCTCAACCAGCCGACCGGCCTTTCCGATCTTGTCGGCGATCCCGCAATTCGGGGCGTCTTCAATGCCGCATTGCACTGGAGCTTCTGGGGCGTCGTCATCGTCGCCTTGACGACCTGCGCGACCATTTGGCTTATCCCGGTCACGCGTGACGCTGGTCGCGGATCGTCCGTCCCCAAGACGGATGCCCAGGATGCGATGACTCACTAACCCGCGTCAGAAGCCGTAGTCGCGGGCAAGCCAGGCATCCAGCAGGTTTCTCGATGCCTTGATTGCAGCATCCGTATCCTGCGCGACGATGGCGTCGAGGATGGCCTTGTGAAGGGGCAGGGCACGCTTTTGGCCTTCGGCTATGTCTTCCTGGCCGGAAAGAGTGCGGTTGGCGTAGATCCCGACGGCGATCAGGTCGATCAGCTGTGAATAGATCATATTGTGCGTGGCGGCGAAGATCGCCGTATGGAAGCGCAAGTCGGCATCGGCATTGCTATTGACGTCGCCGATGGTGGACGCCATCTCCTCGTAGGCGGAACTGATCGCGGCAATGTCGCTCTCGGTGCGGCGCAGAGCCGCACGGGCGGTGGCTTCCGGCTCGAGCGCCAGCCGCAAGTCCTTGATCGAGCGCATGATTTCGACCGATGGTCCGGTTTCGTAGTACCAGACCATGACGTCCGTATCGAGGTGATGCCAGTTGGAACGTTCCTTGACGCGCGTGCCGACGCGGGTCTTGATCTCCACCAACCCCTTGCCGGCAAGGCATTTCATCGCTTCGCGAATGACGGTGCGGCTGATGCCGAACTGTTCGACGAGGTCCGGTTCGTTCGGCAGCGTCGTGCCGACGGGATAGTCGCTGCGCACGATACGGCGGCCGAGCTCATGGACGAAATAGCCGAAGACGCCGCGCCGCGGGATCGTACCGTATTTTCGCACAAAGGCGTCGAAGGGCGATTGGGTTACGATCAGTTTTGACTCCGGCGTCGCCGGGGGGATCAATGCGTCGTGGCCATGTTTCATTATGGGGCTCTTGTTCCTTATTGATGCGCCGTTGCGAAGACACTCGTCAGCCTAGACCCATTGGGAGGCTTAAAACCGTGTCTCGGTTAGTTTGGGGCTGTTCCATATTGTTATGACGTTGATCCTGTAGTTCTCCCTGCGGCCTTCTTCCGACGAAAAACCCTAGCATGTCTTGCGCATGCATGCCTACTGGCGGCGGATTGATCGTTCCGTTCACCAACATGAACCTGCCGGCACGCCTCGCATGACGCGTGTTTGGATCGAGGGCGGTCGGCTTGCCGATCAAATTGCGCGCCCTTCGCTTCGCGAAACGTGATCGCCCAATCGATTGATGGGACGATTTCGGCCTATCGTAAACGTTCCCGAACCGGTTAAATGCATTCGGGTGCGAGGCGGATTCGGAGTGGCCGACAGATGAATGACATGTCCACGTGTGGGCACAGGGAGGAGCGACAAGAGACCGGGTCCCGGTCGTTGTTGATTGCATTGCTGGTGGCAGGCGCCTTCTTCATGGAAAATCTCGACGGCACCGTCATCGCGACTGCATTGCCACAGATGGCCGTTTCCTTCGGTGCCCGCCCCGTCGATCTCAATATCGGCATGAGTGCCTATCTGCTGACGCTTGGCGTCTTCATTCCGATCAGCGGCTGGATCAGCGATCGTTTCGGCGCCCGCCTTGTCTTCACGACGGCGGTCGTCGTCTTCACGCTCGCCTCGGTCCTGTGCGGCTTTGCCAATAGCGTCGGCTCCTTCGTCGCCATGCGCATTCTGCAGGGCATCGGCGGGGCGATGATGGTGCCGGTGGGCAGGCTGGTCGTTTTGAACAACACGCCGAAGGACAAGCTGATTTCGGCTATCGCAACGATCACCTGGCCGGCGCTGGTGGCGCCGATCCTCGGGCCGCCGCTCGGCGGCTTCATCACCGACCATGCAAGCTGGCGCTGGATCTTCTTCCTCAATCTGCCGCTCGGCATTCTCGCCTTTGTCTTTTCGCTCATGCTCATTCCCGAAACCAAGAGTACGGCGCGTCCGCCTTTCGATTGGATCGGCTTCATCGTCAGCGGCATTGGTCTGGCGAGCCTGATGTATGGGTTGGAGCTGATCGGGCGGCCGGAACCGCTATGGCTGGAGGCCTGGGCCTATGTGCTTGCAGGCTTCGTCCTGCTTGCCGTTGCCGTATTCCATTTTCTCCGGACGGAGCACCCGCTCATCGATCTCTCAGGAATGAAGCTGCCTACCTTCGCCATCACCATCTCAGGCGGATCGCTGTTCCGCACCGCGATCGGTGCGGTTCCCTTTCTGCTGCCGCTGATGCTTCAGGTCGGCTTCGGGCTCAGCGCCTTTCATGCCGGCATGCTGACGCTTGCCGTCTTTGCCGGCAATCTGGCGATGAAGCCGACAACAACGCCCATCCTGCGCCGCTTCGGTTTCAAGCCGGTCCTGATCGTCAACGGCATCCTCAATGCCATCTTCATCGCGGCCTGTGCGCTGTTTTCGCCCGATACGCCTCTCTGGTTCGTCGTGCCGGTGCTGTTCATCGGCGGCATGTGCCGGTCGATGCACTTCACCGCGCTGAATACGATCGCTTTTGCCGATATTCCGCCGCAGCAGATGACAGGCGCCAACACGCTGTTCAGCATGGCCTTTCAGCTGACCATGGGCATGGGCATCGCCGTCGGCGCCATCGGCATCCGCATCGGCCAGGCAATCAGCGCGCCGCTTGGTGCAAGCGGCATCGTTGCCATCGAATTCCGCCTGGCTTTCGTCATGCTGGGTATCATTGCGCTGCTAGCCGTACTGGACTGCCTGCCGCTGGACCGCAGGGCAGGTGACAATGTCTCGCGCAAGCCGAAAATGGCGAGGAAGGCGGCGTGACGATCATGTCTTTCCGAAGTGGTCAGTGCGGGTATTCGATGATGTTGTAGTGCAGCAATATCACGGGTATCGCCATCAGGATGATCAGAAGCATTGCGAAGCTTGCCGCACGCAGCATCTTCATCCGGCGGGCGCGCTGACCGGTCCAATCATATACTGTCATAATGAGCCCCTCCTTCTCCATTATTAGAAAGGCAAGAAATGGAACTCCAGTCAATATTGGCAATAGGGAGCTAAAAAATAAGGAATTCCTAATATTAATGCTGATGAACTGTTGCCTGCAGGAGGGCGGCGGAAGTTTATCGGCATCGCTTAAAGATCGTTTTATGACGTCAGCTCACACGATATAACGGACAAAGGTTTCGTCCCTGTGTCAGCGGGGCGTTGGTTGCTTGGAAAGAGGAAGAGGCGATGAGCAAGATGCGTGCCCTGGTTTTGGAGCGTCAGCATGAACTGTCGATCCGCGATATCGATCTGCCGCAGGAGGTTGGGCAAGGCGAGGTGAAGATCAAGATCCATACCGTCGGCGTCTGCGGATCCGACGTGCACTACTATACGCATGGCAAAATCGGCCCCTTCGTCGTCAACGCGCCGATGGTGCTCGGCCATGAAGCAGCGGGCACGGTGGTCGAAGTCGGTGCCGGCGTGACGCATCTGAAAGTCGGCGACCGGGTCTGTATGGAACCCGGCATTCCCGATGCGAATTCGAAGGCCAGCCGCCTCGGCATGTACAATGTCGATCCGGCCGTCACCTTCTGGGCGACACCGCCGATCCATGGCGTTCTCACACCCTTCGTCGTTCATCCGGCCAACTATACTTTCAAGCTGCCTGACAATGTCAGCTTTGCGGAAGGTGCGATGGTCGAGCCCTTCGCGGTGGGCATGCAGGCGGCGACCAAGGCCCGCATCACGCCCGGCGACACCGCCGTCGTGCTCGGTGCCGGTCCGATCGGCATCATGGTTGCGGTCGCAGCACTTGCCGGCGGCTGCGCGCGGGCGATCGTTGCCGATCTTGCCCAGCCAAAGCTCGATATCGCCGCTCAGTATCAGGGCGTCATCCCCGTCAACATTCGCGAGAACAACCTGGTGGAAGAGGTCAGCCGGCTCACGGACGGCTGGGGCGCCGATGTCGTCTTCGAATGCTCGGGTTCGCCGAAGGCCTGGGAAACCGTCATGGCACTGCCGCGTCCGGGCGGCGTCATCGTTGCCGTCGGCCTGCCGGTCAATCCGGTCGGCTTTGACGTTTCGACGGCTTCGACCAAGGAAATTCGCATCGAGACGATCTTCCGCTATGCGCATCAGTACGAACGTTCCATTGCGCTGATCGCATCCGGCCGCGTCGATCTGAAGCCGCTGATCTCGGAAACCTTTGTCTTCGAGGATTCCATCAAGGCCTTCGACCGAGCCGTCGAGGCACGGCCTACGGACGTCAAGTTGCAGATCGTTCTGGATCAGTAAGCTTCAGCTGTCACATCGCCTTGCCTTGAGCCTGATACCGGGTTCCGTGTATCGGCAAGGCGATGTTTTTCCTCAGTTGCATACGACCCGGTAGACGGCTCGGCAAAAGCGATGCTAGGTAGCCTTCAACAGAGGGAATAGGCTTTAACGCCGTGAAACGGGAAGGACCGCCGTGCCGCACGACGTTGCATTGATCGCATTGATTGCCGCCGGCTTCGTGTTCGCGGCCATTTTCGGCTATCTGGCCGACAGGCTGCATCTGCCGCCGCTGGTCGGCTATCTGGTGGCCGGTGTCATCATCGGCTCGTCGACACCGGGCTTTGTCGCCGATGTGTCGCTGGCGTCGCAGTTGGCCGAGATCGGCGTCATTCTGCTGATGTTCGGCGTTGGCCTGCACTTCTCCGCCGCCGACCTTCTGGCGGTGCGCGGCGTCGCCATTCCGGGCGCCATAGGACAGATCGCAATCGCGACGGTGCTGGGTGTCGGGTTGACGTCGCTATGGGGCTGGAGCGTCGGCGCCGGCGTGGTCTTCGGTCTCAGCCTTGCCGTTGCCAGTACCGTCGTGCTGTTGAAGGCGCTGGAAGAGCGCAATCTGGTCAGTTCGACCAATGGCCGCGTCGCTGTCGGCTGGCTGATCGTCGAAGATCTGGCCATGGTGCTGGCGCTCGTGCTGCTGCCTGCTTTTGCAGGCGTTCTGGGTGGTCACGCCGATGCAGGCGAACATGCCGCTTCCGGCTCGATCTGGCTGACGATCGGCATGACGCTCCTCAAGGTGGCCGCCTTCGCAGCCGTTGCGATCTTCATCGGGCCGCGCGTGGTGCCTTGGCTTTTGACCTCGGTTGCCCGCACAGGCTCGCGCGAGCTCTTCACGCTGTCGGTTCTGGCGATCGCGCTCGGCATTGCCTTCGGCGCTGCGGAAATCTTCGGCGTGTCGTTTGCGCTGGGTGCCTTCTTTGCCGGCCTCGTGATGAGTGAATCGCATCTCAGCCACAGGGCGGCAGCCGACTCCCTACCGTTGCAGAATGCCTTTTCGGTGCTGTTCTTCGTATCCGTCGGCATGCTTTTCGATCCCTCGGTCCTGATCCGCGAACCGCTGATGATCATCGGCGTGCTTGCGCTGATCATGCTGGGCAAATCGCTGATCGCCTTCGGCGTCGTGCTGTTGCTGCGCTATCCCGCCAGCATCGGCTTTGCCGTTGCGGCAGGTCTGGCACAGATCGGCGAATTCTCCTTCATTCTGGCGGGGCTCGGCGTTTCGCTGGGGTTGCTGACACGGGAAGGGCAGGATCTCATCCTTGCCGGCGCGATCCTGTCGATCACGCTCAATCCATTGGCCTTCTACGCCACGGAGAAGCTGGAAAAGTGGACCTTTGCCCGCTGGCCGTTCTTGGCAAATAAATACGGCATGGCCAAGCAGGACGGCCTGCGTCGTCAACTGACCGCGATCAACAAGCAGCGCGAGGAGCGCGATCGCCAGCATCATCTCGAAATCGAGCAGCTCATCGAAACTTTCCCGATGTTTGCCGAACTTGACGATAACGAGCATGAGGAGCTGCTGCTGCTCTTCCGGCCGCGATCGGCCTCGCCGGGTGACCGCGTCATTCGAACCGGGGATCGCGGCGACAGCATGTTCTTCATCGCCTCCGGCGCGGTCGAGGTGCAGCTGGAGGATGACGAGATCCGGCTCGGCGCCGGCTCCTTCTTCGGCGAAATGGCGCTACTGACCGGCGCACGCCGCACGGCCGACGTCGTCGCCGTCGATTTCTGTCAGCTCTTCGTGCTGGACCGCCGTGACTTCAATCTCTTCATGTCGCGTCATCCGCAATTGCGGGCCGCCGTCAGCCGCATGGCGCGCGAGCGGCAGGAGAGCAACGTGTCACGCCAGAGGCGCGACCTGTCGCAGGATGCAGGCTGATATCAGGCCGGCGCTTTATCGACGTTTCAGCCAGTTTTTCGAAACGCGGCAGGCCATGGTATAGGCGGGGTCGAAGACGTTGCCGACATCATAGCGCACGACCTGACCGAGTAGGTGGCTCGCCGCCGTCTTGTCGAGGCCGTAATCGGAGCCGAGCCAGCGCAGCATTTCGCTGGTGGCATGCTGCAGGGCCTGATCGAGCGGCCGGGCATTGCCGATGGTGAAGATATCCTCCGTCGTCTCGCCGCGTGGCCAGATGATCGTCCTTTTCTTTTCGACGCTGAGGCGCACCGTCACTTCGAACGTGGTTTCGATCCCGGTGCCGACGATCTCGCCGTCGCCTTGCACCGCGTGACAATCGCCCAGAAAGAAGAGAGCGCCGGGTGCTGAGACCGGGAACCAGACGGTCGTGCCCGGTCCGAGCAGCCGATAATCCATGTTACCGCCGAATTCGCCGCTGGTGGCGGTCGATATGGCCTGACCGAGAGACGGCGCAACCCCGAAGCAGCCGATCATCGGAGCGAGCGGCAGCGTAAAGGTTTCGAGACCCGTCACCGGTTCGGCCAATCGCGTCGTGAGGTTCTGGCGGTCGATCTGCCAGATCACCTTCTCGCGTGCCGGTAGCGCCCGGACATCCTGTGGATCGACGACATTGGCGGCGACCACGCTGCCGGTGAAACCCGTATCGCGCGTCGGCACCATTGCGACGATCTCGACCTTGAGAGAATCTCCCGGCTCAGCGCCCTCGACGAAGATCGGGCCGTTCATCGGATTGGGGCCGGATATCTGGCGGACATCATGCTTGTCGTAGCCGGCGGCATCGAGCGTTTCGGTAATAACCGTATCGCCATCGGCAACATGCAAGGCCGGTGGCAGCGAACCGATGACATTGTGATAGGTGTTGGGAATGAAACGATGGGTCGCCATCCTGCTTAAGCCTTTGTGGATTCAGATCGCTGCAGCCTATGCCGACTTCGAATGTCGGGGAAAGAGCGCAGCGACCATATTCATGCAGAAAGACCACTTCGCTTCAGGTGCGGGCAAATGTTGGCCGTCGCAGTCAACCCTCAAGCGAAATGATCGCGAAATGCCTGCGGCGTGGTCCCGAATTTCCGCATGAAATTGCGACGCATGGTTTCTTCCGAACTGAAGCCGCAGCGCATACGTACCTGATGCACGCTCAGGCCGTCCTCCAGAAGGCGGCGGGCCGCTTCGATGCGGATTTCCTCGACGGCTCGCGCGGGCGTGCGCCCGGTCGCCTTCAGGTAATGGCGCGAGAAGCTGCGTGCGCTCATATTCGCTTGCTCGGCGAGCGCCGGCAGGGAAAGATCGGTGCGCAGATTGTCCATGATCCAGCCATGCAGACGGTCGAAGCGTTCGCCGCCTTCCTGAAGCTTCAGGGTCGTACTGAATTGCGCCTGACCGCCAGGGCGCTTCAGAAAGACGACGAGTTCGCGCGCGACCGAAAGTGCCAGCGTACGGCCAAGGTCTGCCTCGATCAAGGCGAGGGAAAGATCGATGCCGGCGGTCACGCCGGCGGAACTCCAGATCTGCCCGTCCTGGACGAAGATCGGATCGGGCTCGAGCTTCACCTGCGGAAAGCGCCTGGCGAATTCTTCGCAACGGTTCCAATGGGTCGCCGCCCGTCGCCCGTCCAGAAGACCGGCTTCTGCAAGCAGAAAGGCGCCGCTGCAGACGGAGGCTATCCGCCGGGCACTCGCGGCTCGTCGGCGCACCCATTCGATCAGGCCGAGATTGTCGCAAGCTTTATTGACGCCCCAGCCGCCGGCGATGATCAAGGTGTCGAGCGGACCATCGGTATCGTTAAGCGGCGCGGTTACGAGCGCTAGGCCCGAGCTGGTTCGGGTCTGCGTGTATTCCGCCACCACGACAGCCTCGTAGGGTTTCGGCCGACCGAGCCCGAGCACCGCCTCGTTGGCGCTGGTAAAGACCTGCAGCGGGCCGGTTATGTCAAGCAGCTGGGCGTTGTCAAAAGCGAGAATTTCGATGCGGCGCATGATTGGCAAGAAATGACGGTGGTTTGGCAAATATGCCAGATCGTTGTCGCATAGGTTTGGAAAAGTCAATCATCGGAGACATGTCATGACCATTCGCTTCGGCCTGCTTGCCTTTCCAGGCGTCCAGCAACTCGATCTGACCGCACCTTACGAGGTATTCGCCTCCATGGATGATGCCGAGGTGCATCTCATCTGGAAGGATGCGTCGCCTGTCGTTTCGGCGACGAAGCTGGTGTTGCAACCGACGACGACGTTTGCCGAATGCCCGCCGCTCGATGTGATCTGCGTTCCCGGAGGCGTCGGGGTCAATGCACTGCTGGAGGATGAAGCGGTCCTCGGTTTCATCCGGAAGCAGGCAGCCCGAGCCCGCTTCGTGACGTCGGTGTGCACCGGGGCTCTCGTCCTCGGCGCGGCCGGTCTGCTCAAGGGCAAGAAGGCGACGACCCATTGGAATGCGTGCGATTTCCTCGAGAGTTTCGGAGCCATCGCCACGCCGGGGCGCGTCGTGCGGGACGGCAATCTCCTTACGGCGGGCGGCGTGACTGCCGGCATCGATTTCGGACTGACGATCGTTGCCGCCTTGCGTGGCCGGGAGGAAGCCGAAGGCATCCAGTTGTCGCTGGAATATGCGCCGGAGCCGCCGTTTCATTCCGGATTGCCGGAAATGGCCAGCGCCGAGGTGCTGGCAGGAACCAAGGCGCGCCTTGCCGGCTCGAGGACGGCGCGAGAGGCGATCATGGCTCGCCTTACGGCCGCCCGACACCAGCCCGGATGAGCTTCGATTTGTCCACCGGCATTGTCACCTGAATGAAACGGAGCGCCGATAGGGAAGCGATCGTAGGTTGATCATGTCGAGGTCGTGATGGGCGGACGGGCAAATGGAATTCCAGTCTCACGTCACCCATCATACTTGACACAAATAGCTTTTCTGCGACCGTGGGATCATGACATCGTCCATGGCCTTGCGGGGAAAAAAGCTCATTTGATGAACTGGTTCCGATCATTTCGCTGTGTGTCACGCGTCTTCATGGCGACGACAATCCTGATCGGCGCAGGCCTGATCAGCGCAAGTCTTTCTCCGATAATCCCGGTTGTCGCTGCCGAGACATCCGAGATGGCGCCGCAGACCAAGGCGTCGAGCGAGCAAGTGGAAAAGCTCATAGGCACATTGCGCGACAGCAATGCCATGTCAGGCGCGGACCTTGTGCAGCGGCGTGCCGGTTTCGAAAGGCTCATGGCATCGACGCCAGGTCCGATGCGCGTACAGATACGGCATGTCGATGCCAATGGTGTCGATGGCGATTTGATATGGCCCGCGCGATTGCATCATCCGATCGGTCGGCGCGCCGTTCTCTACCTGCATGGCGGCGGCTTCTACAGCGGTTCGCTCCGAACGCATATCAACATCGCGGGCGCGCTTGCCAAGGCGGCATCGGCCGATGTCCTGCTGATCGATTATCGCCTTGCGCCGGAGAGTAGCTTTCCCGCGCAAAGGGACGATGCGGTTGCGGCCTATCGCTGGCTTCTGACGTCGGGATACAAGGCCGGCAATATCGTTATTGCCGGCGAATCGGTCGGCGCAACCTTGGCTATCGAGGTCGCTCTCAACCAGCTCCACCTGAGGGGGCCGCTGCCTGCGGCTATCGTCGCAATGAGCCCGGTCACCGACTTTGCGGGAACAGGAGCCTCGCTGGTGGCCAATGCGTCCGAGGATCCATTCATGGGCAAGGACGAGCTGACCCTCATCCGCAATGCATTCGTTCGGGACCGATCCCTCGACGATCCGGACATATCGCCGCTCTATGGCAATTTCTCCGGCTTTCCGCCGCTGCTGATACAAGTCGGTTCGCGCGAGACGCTGCTCGACGACAGCACGAGGCTGGCGGACAAGGTGCGTCAGGCAGGTGGCAGCGTGAATCTGGAAATCTGGCCGGGCATGATCCATCAGTGGCAGATTTTCCCCTTCTGGCTCGACGATGCCAGAAAGTCGAATGCGAGAGTTGCAGAATTCGCGATATCGCATTTTGCCGATAGGCCGATGCAATAGTTTTCACGCGCAAGGGCGTGCCAAGCCTTGATCCATACGAGATCGGGTGGCGAGTGTTTGTTTTGCCTGTCTTTGCGCCGCCATCGCAACACTATTTATTTATTGCGATAAATGATTGCGAGATATTTTTGGGTAGACAAGGCAAAAGAAAGGTCTTATGCATATGTTTATCGCAATAATAAATCGTGCACTAACATTTATTGGAGATTGAAATGAGCCAGTCGATCCATCAAGCTACCCGCCGGGGCGTTATGACGGCCGGGCTCGGCCTTGCCGCCGCTGCAGCCATCACCCCATTCGCTCAACCTGCACAAGCCTCTACAAAGCAACCAACTTCGAAAGGTAAGGACACAATGAGCAGCAGCACGATCACCACCAAGGACGGCACGCAGATCTTCTACAAGGATTGGGGAACAGGCCAGCCGATCGTCTTCCATCACGGATGGCCCTTGAGCTCCGATGATTGGGACGCCCAGATGCTCTTCTTCCTTCATCAGGGCTACCGCGTCATCGCCCATGACCGCCGCGGCCACGGCCGCTCCAGCCAGACGGCAACCGGCAACGAGATGGATACCTACGCCGCCGATGTGGCAGCACTTGCCGAGCATCTCGACCTCAAGGGCGCCATCCATGTCGGCCATTCCACGGGCGGCGGCGAAGTTGCCCGCTATGTGGCGCAGTATGGCGGTCATGGCCGTGTTTCGAAGGCTGTGCTGATCGGCGCAGTGCCGCCGATCATGGTCAAATCCGAAAAGAACCCCGGCGGCCTGCCGCTGGAAGTCTTCGATGGTTTCCGCGCCGCGCTTGCGGCCAACCGCGCCCAGTTCTTCCGCGATATTCCGGCGGGACCGTTCTATGGCTTCAACCGCCCCGGCGCCGTCGTTTCGCAGGGCGTGATCGACAATTGGTGGCGTCAGGGCATGATGGGCGGCACCAAGGCCCATTATGATTGCATCAAGGCCTTCTCGGAAACCGACTTTACCGAAGACCTGAAGAAGATCGAAGTGCCGACGCTCGTCATGCATGGCGACGATGACCAGATCGTGCCGATCGCGGATTCGGCGCTTCTCTCCTCGAAGCTGCTGAAGAACGGCACGCTCAAGGTCTACAAGGGCTTCCCACACGGCATGGCCACCACCCATGCGGACATCATCAATGCGGATCTGCTGGCCTTCTTCAAGGCCTGAAGCAATCCAAGAGCAGTGCGCCCGCCTTTTGGCGGGCGCTTCACAGCCTGCCGGGTGCTGTTACCGCCCCCACCATTTCAGCTGTCGAGTTTCAACGAGAGCTGAACGGCGCGCGGCAAGGGCGGTAGCGGCCGGCTGATTTCGACACGGCGCGTCCAGGTGGCGCGCCGTTCCTGTTCGCGCTCCCGAAGTGCCTTCGAGACAGCGACAAAGGTCATTGCACGTTCGATGACTTGTTCTGCCTTGGTCATGGAAATCTCCATTTGTTCACTTTATGTTCTCACATTGGACACACAAAGTCAAGCAAAGCAGGAGCTCAGGCCGATTGCCATCGACAGGGCATTCCTTCCTCCCTCAGGGGAGGAACTTGTGGCGCCGGCATGCCCCTATGCAATTGCCCCGGCTTCGATGGGCCGAGACTTCGATCGGCTGATTGTTTGGCTGCCTGGATCGCTACTGGCGGCGCAGGTTGATCTCACTGGTAATGATGGATTGGCCGGAGGTCGGATCCTTGTCGATGGTCCTCAGCGTCAGCTGGCCGCCACCCTGTCTGCGGATGATCATATTGGCATTCCTGTCGCCATTGACGAGGCGAGCCCAGTTCACCGCCAGATTGATGACATCGCCCTGCCTGCTGCCCGAAAGCTGCGATGTCGCGCCGGATGGGCCGGTATAGGTGCCGGAATATCGGTTTCCCCGGGCCGTGAGCTGCGCCGAAATCGAGCGACTGATGATGAGAAGGCCGCGGCAGTTCCCTTTCATGGAAATCGAAGTACCCGGTGCGTTGATGTCGAATCCGCAGGAGACATTAATGGGTGGGCTGCCGATTGTTCGGAGCACCTTGCCGGTTCCCGTCCAGCTGCCGTTCAACGGTTCCAGAAATCCACTCTCATCCGCAGCTGCGGGAGCTGCGGCACAAAACCCTGCAAGGATTGCGAGAAGGCATGCCTGTCGGCGCATAGTGAAAGCCTTTTCACGGGAATTGATGGAGAACGCTGCAAAGACATTGACGGTTCCGCCGCAGTCACAGCCAATTGATGCGCTTCAGCACATAAAGAGTAATGACGGAGGTAACGGCGACCAAAGCGACGATGATGACGAACGCCCAGGTGTCGTTGACGCCTGGAATGCCGCCGACATTCATGCCGAAAAGACCGGCGACGACACTCGGAGGCAGGAGGAGCGCAGCGAGCGCTGCAAGCCGGTTTGAGTTGCGGGCGATGCGCTCGCTGATGACGGTGGAAAGGTCGTCGTGCAGAATGCTTGTCCGGTCACGGATCGCGTCGAGATATTCGATGCAGCGCATCAGCTTGTCGATGACCTCGCGCATTCGGAGTTTATCGCGCTCGGCAAGCCAGGGGGCGTCGTCATGTTCGATGCGGGTGAGGGCATCGCGCTGCGGCGAAAGATAACGGCGCAGCTGCACGGCCTGGCGGCGAAGCAGCTTCAGCCGCTCGCGGACTTCGGCTGCTTCGCCATGGAAGATCAGCTCATCCAGCTCGTCCACTTCCTCATCCATCTGATCAAGAACGGGCTCCAGGTCCCTCACGAGCTTGTCGCTGACGAGAGCAAGCAGTTCGCCGGTACGCTTGGGCCCTTTGCCTTTCCCCAGCGCCTGGCGAATATCGCGAAGGGCTGTGATGTAATGTCCTCTGTCGCGAAGCGTCACGACACGGTTCTCGTCCACCCAGGCATGAATGGGCACGAGATCCAGCTCCTCCGCGGCGCCTTCGACATCCTCAGGAGGAGCGGCGCACACGCCGCGAAGGATGATCAGCAGGCCGTCGTCAACCGGCTCGACGCGGGGGCGGGATTCGTCTTCCAGCAGGGCATCGGCGACGAGTGGATCGAAGCCGCCACTGCTCATTACCCATGCTGCCGCAGCATCATGATTACGCTCGAGATGGACCCAGAGAACGCCATCCGCGGGCTTCCAGTTCTGCAGGCCGGCTGCGCCAATCTCGCGACAGCCGCCATTGCCGTCGAGAAGAACCGCGAAACGTATGCCGGGCTCGACGCCGTAGCTGAGTTGAACCTTCTGGCCTGCAATCTCCATCCGCTCCCATCCTCCCCCGAGTATAAAAGAAAGCGAAATCATGCGTCTATTTTTGTAGTTCTAGCACCGCTCGGCTTGAGGCGGAACTGGAGTCTATGGCGGATGCTCGTGTTTATGGGCTTTCAGGGTAAGGCGATTATTCCGCCGCCGCGGCAAGACAGCCGTCGATGATGGTGCGGATCTCGGCGCGGCAGGAGCCGCAATTGGTTCCGGCATTGAGCTCCCTGCCGACGGCTTCCACGCTATGGCAACCGCCCCGAATGGCCGCGACGATCTGATTGACGCCGACGCCGAAGCAGGAGCAGACCGTCGCACCGGCGTCGATCGTATCGGCTCCCGGTCTGCCGGCGATGAGCGCAAACCGTTTGCTGAGATTGCCATGCGGTGCCGAAAGCTGGGCGATCGCCCAGTTTCTGGCCACGGCTACAGGCTGCCGCGCGACGAAGAGAGCCGCAAGCAGCCGCTCGCCATCGAAGAAGGCAAGACGCAGGTCTCCGGAGGTCTGATCGGCATAGCCGAGCGGCTCGAGATCGGCAGGTATGTCGAATGTCATGCGGCACCAGCCGACCCAGTCGTCAGGCGCCAGATCGAATGCAAGTTCCGTCCGCCAGCCGCCATCGGCCCTGGCAAGCGCCCAATAGGCGCTGTCGAGATCGTGCGGCTTTGCTGTTGAGACCGCGAAGCAATAATGCGAGGCCTGGAAGCGGCGGGCGCGGACTGCGATATTCTTCGACGCGGGCTGGCCGGAAATCGGGTCCGTAACGGGAGCGACCACGGCGTCGATACGGGCTTTGGCGGCGAAGCTGTCGTTCCAGTGCATCGGTACGAAGAGGCTGCCGCGCGCCTGCCGCTCCGTCACCAAGGCGCGGACGATCACCTTGCCGTGCGGGCTTTCGATTTCGACCAGGCCGGCTTCGGCGACCCCGATCTCGATCGCGTCGCGCGGATGGATCTCGGCGAAGGGCTCGGCGATGTGGGCCGATAGCCGCGCGCTCTTGCCGGTGCGCGTCATCGTGTGCCAGTGATCGCGAACGCGCCCGGTATTGAGCGTCAGGGGGAAGCGGCTATCGGTTCGATCGGTTGCCGGGGGGGCTATGGCGATGAAGCGCGCCTTGCGATCGGAGTGATAAAATCCGCCATCTGCGAAGAAGCGGGTGATCCGTGGTGCCGCCCCGGCTGGCTGTGGCCATTGGAACGGCGTGAGCGCGTCGTATTCTTCTGTGGAGATCGCTTGATAAGCGCCGATGTCGAAGTCCCGGCTTCCCTCGTTTTCGAAGCCGGAAAGACCTGCGTGCTCGGCGAAGATCTCCGCATTCGTACGAAAGGAAAAGGCTTGGGAAAATCCCATGCGGCGGCCGACTTCGGCCATTTGCCACCAGTCGGGCCTGGCTTCGCCCGGGGCTGCCAGAAACCGGCGCTGCCTGGACATCCGCCGTTCGGAATTGGTGACGGTGCCGTCCTTTTCGCCCCAACCCAGCGAGGGCAGCAACACACGCGCGTGCCGCGTCGTATCCGTCTCGCGCAGGATGTCGGAGACGACGACGAAGGGGCAGGCCTTGATGGCCGCCTCGACGGCATCGGCGTCCGGCATGGAGACGACCGGGTTGGTCGCCATGATCCACAATGCCTTGATGCGGCCGTCGGCGACGGCGCGAAACATGTCGACCGCCTTCAATCCCGGCTTTCCGGCAATCCGCGGCGACTGCCAGAAGCGCTGCACGCGATCGCGATCCCCGGCATTCTCGATCGCCATGTGAGCGGCAAGCATGTTGGCGAGACCGCCGACCTCGCGGCCGCCCATAGCATTCGGCTGGCCGGTCAGCGAGAAGGGTCCCATGCCGGGCCGGCCGATGCGGCCGGTCGCGAGATGGCAATTGATGATGGCGTTGACCTTGTCGGTGCCGGATGAGGATTGGTTGACGCCCTGGCTGTAGCAGGTCACGACCTTCTCCGTCTGTGCAAACAGCCGGTAGAATTCGCGAAGCTGCATGGCGGGCAAGCCCGTCAGTTCAAGCATGCGGTTGAACGACAGGGCGCCGGCGGCGGCGAAAGCCTCGGCAAAGCTGCCGGTATGCTCGGCAATGTAATTCTGGTCGATGGTGTTGCTTGTGATCAAATGCTCGAACAGGCCCAGGAAAAGGGCAACGTCGCCATCCGGCCGGATCGCCAGATGCAGATCGGCGATATCGCAGGTCATGGTCCGGCGCGGGTCGACGACGACGATCTTCATCGCCGGCCGTGCCGCCTTTGCCGCCGCCAGTCGCTGGTAGATGACCGGGTGGCACCAGGCTAGATTGGAGCCGGTGAGGATGATGAGGTCGGCAAGCTCGATGTCCTCGTAAGTGCCCGGCACCGTATCCGAACCGAAGGCGCGGCGATGACCGGCGACCGAGGATGACATGCAGAGCCGCGAATTCGTGTCGATATTGCCCGAGCCGATAAAGCCCTTCATCAGCTTGTTGG
This sequence comes from Martinezella tropici, assembly GCF_003287875.1. GTDB lineage: Bacteria > Pseudomonadota > Alphaproteobacteria > Rhizobiales > Rhizobiaceae > Rhizobium > Rhizobium tropici_C. The sequence continues at coordinate 84,606 of NZ_QMKK01000035.1, read as the reverse complement.
CAACGTAATAATCCTCCGTCAGCAGCTGGCCGGAGACGTAGAAGCCAACGGCATCAGGGCCATGCTCGGCAATCGTCTCACTGAAGCGTTTCGCGACCAGATCAAGCGCCTCGTCCCAGCTTGCCCTCTGGCCGGCAATTTCCGGATGGAGCAGGCGTCCGTCGAGGTCGATCGTTTCGGCAAGGGCGGAGCCCTTCGAGCACAGGCGTCCGAAGTTGGCAGGGTGGTCAGGGTCGCCTTTGACGGAAACCTTGCCGTCATGGTCGACCTTGGCGATGACGCCGCATCCGACGCCGCAATAGGGGCAGGTGGTTTTGGTTTCAATGGACATGGATTGCGTCCATGAAGGTTAGAGCCTGGGAGAACACCCCCCTCTGTCCCTGCGGGACATCTCCCCCACAAGGGGGGAGATCACCTGGTGCCGTTTTTGCCGATCTTTCCGTTTTGGCTCGATAAAGGTGACGTCTCGCTCCGGCCAATCTCCCCCCTTGTGGGGGAGATGTCAGCGAAGCTGACAGAGGGGGGGGGTTTTTCCCGCGCACCGTCATCGTCACTCCGCCGCCATCATCAGGCTTTCGAGCGCGATGAAAAGCGCGCCGTCCTCGTTGCGGACGGGAATGGTCCGCACCTCGCCCTGGTCGGCTCCAAGTGCCTTGCCGGTTTCGAGCGAGATCACCCAGTTGTGCAGCGGGCAGGTCACGGCTTTCCCGTGGACGATGCCCTCCGAGAGCGGGCCGCCCTTGTGTGGGCAGTGGTCCTCGATGGCGAAGACCTCGTTTTCGGCCGTGCGGAACACGGCGATCTTGCCCTGCGGGGTTTTCACGCAGCGTGCGCCGCGAGGCGGGATGTCGGAGATGTCGCCGATTTCGATCCAATTCATATTCATCTCCTCACTCGGCGGCCTGCGGGAAGCCGACTGTCGCCATCGGCTTGAACTCGTGTTTGTCCTTACCGGAGACGCGCTCGGACCAGGGGTCGACCTGCGCGAATTTCTGGCTGAAGACGAAGCGCTCGTAATAGGCCTTGCGCTTTTCGGCATCACCCATGATCTGGCGGCGGATTTCGTCGAGGCCGATGCGCTTGGCCCATTTGTAGATACGTTCGAGGTAGCGGGCCTGTTCGCGGTACATCTGCGTCAGCGCCACGATATGTTCAAGCGCCTCGTCTTCCGTCTTGACGAGGCCCAGCACTTCCGTGCCCTTGATGTCGAGACCGGCGGCACCGGCGAAGTGGATTTCGAAGCCGCTGTCGACGCAGATGACGCCGACATCCTTGCAGGTCGCCTCGGCACAATTGCGCGGACAGCCGGAAACCGCCATCTTCACCTTCGCCGGCGTCCACGAGCCCCACATGAACTTCTCGATGCGGATGCCGAGGCCGGTCGAATCCTGCGTTCCGAAGCGGCACCAGTCGGAGCCGACGCAGGTCTTCACCGTGCGCAGGCCCTTGGCATAAGCCTGGCCGGAGATGAAACCGGCCTTGCCGAGGTCGGCCCAGACGGCGGGCAGGTCCTCCTTCTGCACGCCAAGCAAGTCGATGCGCTGACCGCCGGTGACCTTCACCATCGGGATCTCGAACTTGTCGACGACATCGGCGATGGCCCGCAGCTCGTTCGAGCTGGTGACGCCACCCCACATGCGCGGCACGACGGAATAAGTGCCGTCCTTCTGGATGTTGGCGTGGACGCGCTCATTGATGAAGCGCGACTGATAGTCGTCGGCATATTCATCCGGCCAGTCGCAGACGAGGTAGTAATTCAACGCCGGGCGGCATTTCGCGCAGCCGCAGGAGGTCTTCCATTCAAGCTCCTGCATGACGGCAGGAATGGTCTTCAGGCCCTTGGCTTTTATCAGCCTTCTGACATCGTCATGGCCGAGCTCGGTGCAGGTGCACATCGGCTGGACGGTGGCAGGATTGTAGCTGTCGCCGAGCGTGATCGACATCAGCTGTTCGACGAGTCCGGTGCAGGAGCCGCAGGAGGCCGAAGCCTTCGTGTGGGCGCGCACGTCGTCGAGTGAGGTCAGGCCCTTGGCCGTGATCGTCGAGGTGATCTTGCCCTTGCAGACGCCGTTGCAGCCGCAGATCTCCGCATCATCCGGCAAGGCTGCAACGGCCGCCATAGGGTCCAGCGGTGACCCTCCCTGATAGGCCTGGCCGAAGATCAGGGTTTCGCGCATATCGGAGATATCGATCGCCTTCTTCTTCAGGTCGTTGAACCAGGCGCCGTCGGCCGTCTCGCCGTAAAGCACGGTGCCGATGATCTTGTTGTCTTTCAGCACGAGGCGCTTATAGACCCCGGCCGCCGCATCGCGCAGGACGATCTCTTCGCGGTCGTCGCCATCGGCGAAGTCGCCGAGCGAGAACAGGTCGATGCCCGTGACCTTGAGCTTTGTCGGCGTGTCCGAGTGTACGAAAGCGGCGCTCGTATCGCCGGCCAGATGCGAGGCGGCCACACGCGCCATCTCGTAGAGTGGGGCAACGAGCCCATAGACCATGCCGCCAACTTCGGCACATTCGCCAAGTGCCATGATCGAGCCGTCCGAGGTCTGCATGCCGTCATCGACGACGATGCCGCGGTTGACGGCGATGCCGGCTTCCTTGGCAAGGCCGACATTGGGACGGATCCCGACGGCCATGACGACGAGCGTGGCCGGGATCACGCGGCCGTCGTCGAGTTCGATCCCCTCGACCTTGCCATCACCGATGATCGCCTTGGTGTTGGCCTTGGTGATGACCTTGATGCCGCGCTCCTCGACGGCCTTTTGCAGGAGATAGCCGGCGGCCGGATCGAGCTGACGTTCCATCAGCGTCGGCTGCACATGGAGAACGGTGACATCCATACCACGCAGGCTGAGGCCGGCGGCGGCTTCGAGACCGAGCAGGCCGCCGCCGATGACAACGGCCTTCTCGCGCGACTGAGCCGCAAGCAGCATGGCCTGCACATCGTCTAGATCGCGATAGGTGATGACCCCACGCAATTCCTTGCCCGGAACCGGAATGATGAAGGGGACGGAACCGGTTGCGATGACAAGCTTGTCATAGCTCTCGGTCACGCCATGATCGGAGGTGACCGTCTTTGCCACCCGGTCGATGGCGACGATCTTGTGTCCCTTGTAGAGGGTGATGCCGTGCTTGATGTACCAGCCGTCGCCATGGATGATAATCTGCTCGAAGTCCTTTTCGCCGGAAAGAACCGGCGACAGCATGATGCGGTCGTAATTGACGCGCGGCTCGGCGTTGAAGATCGTGACCTGATAGAGATCCGGCGCTTTTTCCAGCAGGTGCTCCAGCATGCGCCCTGGCGCCATGCCGTTGCCGATGATGACGAGTTTCTGGGTCATGGTATCACTCCGCGGCTTCAACGAAGCGGTGGCGTTCGTAGAGGAACTTCAGCACGGCCTCGCGGCATTTGAGGTAGGTTCTGTCGGACGCAAGCTCGATGCGGTTGCGCGGCCGCGGGATCGGCACTTCGAGGATATCGCCGATATGGGCAGCCGGGCCGTTGGTCATCATGACGATGCGGTCGGAGAGCAATACGGCTTCATCGACATCATGGGTGATCATCACCATGGTGCTGCCGAGGCGGGCATGGATTTCCATGACGGCATCCTGAAGATGGGCGCGGGTGAGCGCATCCAGTGCCCCGAAGGGCTCGTCGAGCAACAGGATCTTGGGCTGCATGGCGAGCGCGCGGGCAATGCCGACACGCTGCTTCATGCCGCCGGAGATTTCCGAGGGACGCTTGTCCTTGGCATGTGCCATCTGCACGAGATCGAGGTTGCGCATGACCCAGTCATGACGCTCGGCCTTACTTTTGGTGCCACGGAACACCTTCGAAACGGCGAGATTGACGTTCTCGTAGACGCTGAGCCAGGGCAGTAGGCTGTGGTTCTGGAAGACCACGGCCCGATCAGGACCCGGTGAGTTCACCTCGCGGTTCTCAAGCAGCACCGCGCCGGCAGAGACCGGCGTCAGGCCGGCAATGAGGTTCAGCAGGGTGGATTTGCCGCAGCCCGAATGGCCGATGATCGACACGAATTCGCCCTTGTCGATGACGAGTTCGATGCCCTTCAGGACTTCGGCACGCTGGCCGCCGCGGTCGAAATACTTGTCGATATGATCGAGCTTCAGATAGGCGCTCATCCTGTTCTCCTCAATTGCCAGTCACGCCGCGGGTCACGACAGCACCAAGGCCTGCGACCAGACGGTCGAGGACAAAGCCGGTGATGCCGATATAAGCGAGCGCGACGATGATGTCGGGCAGGCGCGACGAGTTCCACGCGTCCCAGATGAAGAAGCCGATGCCGACACCGCCGGTTAGCATTTCGGCGGCAACGATCGCTAGCCAGGAGAGGCCTGCGCCGATGCGAAGACCCGTGAAGATGTAGGGGGCGGCCGCCGGCACCATGATGCGGAAGAAGAATTCGATCTGGTTCAGCCGCAGCACCTTGGCGACGTTGCGATAATCCTGCGGAATGTTGCGAACGCCGACCGCCGTGTTGATGATGACTGGCCAGATCGAGGTGATGAAGATCACGAAAATCGCCGACGGGTTGGAATTCTGGAAGGCCGCGAGCGACAGCGGCAGCCACGCCAGCGGCGGCACGGTGCGCAGTACCTGGAAGATCGGATCGAGCCCACGCATCGCCCAGACCGATTGTCCGATCACCGCACCGATCAGCACGCCGGCAACGGCCGCAAGGCCGAAGCCATAGGCGACGCGTTGCAGCGAGACGAGCACGCGCCAGGCAAGCCCGATATCCTGCGGTCCATTATAGAAGAACGGATAGACGATGAGGTCGTAGCTGTCCTGCCAGACCTGCGAAGGCGGCGGCAGGCTTGCGCCCGGCTGCTCACAGAGCAGCTGCCAGATAGCGAGCAGAAGCACCAGGACTACCAGGGGCGGCAGGACGCTGCGCAAGACCGAGACGGCGATACGACCTGGATCGATGCGCCGAGCCGGGTGGACCGCCAATGTCACGACATGGCTCTTTGCGGGAGCAGGCGCTTGCGCAACGGCGGCTTGCTGTTTGCGGGCGGTTACGGACATTGAACGAATCCTTTTTGGAAGAGAGTGCCGACCATCACGACGCCACCTTGATCGAGAGGCTTTCGAGATAGGCAGTGGGGTTTTCGGGATCGAAAACCTTGCCGTCGAAGAAGGTCTCTTTGCCGCGTGAGGTCGATGCGGGAATATCGGCTGAGGCAACGCCGAGATCCTTGGCCGCGTCGCGCCAGATATCCTGGCGGTTCACCTGGCCGACCAGCGTCTTGATGTCGGTATTGGGAGCGAACTTGCCCCAGCGAATGTTTTCGGCAATGAACCAGGCGTCATGGCTATGATAGGGATAGGAAACGCCGCCCTTCCAGAACTTCATGTAAAGATCGGTACCCTTGGCGATCCGGCCGTTGCCGTAGTTGATGTCGCCCTTGAGGCGGCCGAGTACATCCTTTGGCGGCACGTTGAACCATTGCCGCTTGCCGAGGATGGTCGCCATCTCCTCCTTGTTATCCATGCTGTCGCACCATTGCTGGGCTTCCATGACCGCCATCAGCAGGGCCTTGGCGGCATTCGGATTCTTCTCGATCCAGTCTGCGCGCATGCCGAGCGCTTTTTCCGGGTGGCCCTTCCAGATTTCGCCGGTCGTACAGGCTGTAAAGCCGATCCCCTGATTGACGAGCTGCTCGTTCCAAGGCTCGCCGACGCAGAAGACGTCCATGTTGCCGACCTTCATGTTCGCCACCATCTGCGGCGGCGGCACGACGATGGTCGAGACGTCCTTGTCGGGATGGATGCCGCCGGCGGCCAGCCAATAGCGGATCCACAGATCATGCGTGCCGCCCGGGAAGGTCATGGCCGCCTTGATCTCTTTGCCTGCGGCTCTTTTCGCATCGAAGGCGGCTTTCAGCCCGGATGCGTCAAGCTGCACGCCGGTTTCCGCATATTCCTTTGCGACCGAAATGCCCTGGCTGTCGTAATTGAGACGCGCGAGGATCGCCATCGGCACGGGCTGGTTGTTCTGCGTTACGTTGCCGGTGTGTATGAGATAGGGGAGCGGCGAGAGAATATGGGCGCCGTCGATGCCGTTTGCCGCCCCGCCAAGCACGAGGTTGTCGCGGGTTGCACCCCAGGATGCCTGCTTGGCCACATCGACGTTGGAAAGGCCATGCTTTTCGAACAGGCCTTTTTCCTTGGCAATGACCAGCGGCGCGGCATCCGTTAGCGCGATGTAACCAAGCTTCACATCCGACACTTCAGGTCCGGCGGTTGCTGCGAAGGCGCCGGAGGGGAAAGCCGTCCTGACGGCGCCGATCAGGGCTGCCGTGGCGGATGTCTTCAAAAGGTTTCGGCGCGTAATACCACCGGACAGGATCTTCTTCACTTGCAGTTTCCCCTTGTTTTGCTCGTGACGCGTGGATTTTGGACATAAAAAAACGCCGCTCGGTCGATGCAGCCCGGGACAGGAAGGAAATCCTCGGGGCAAGAACCTTGCGACGTCGATGTCTTTGCGAGCGCGTTATCAGCGCATTGCGTGCTTCGATCGCCGTTGACCGAAGCGAAACTAGATAAGCAAGCTGCGTGCCAGTTTTCGATATTGTTGTTAATGCACTGAAATCATGTAATTATTTCAGTTAATACCGGCCTTGGCTGTTTTGTGTGCGAATGCTGAAGCTGCTAAAATTTTGGGCGGATGGTTGCCATCCTGCCTGGAACCCTGCGTTTATTCTGTGCAGTGCAGAGCCGCCGACTAAATATCGTCGGCGGAAAATTGCGCCGCACTCGTCGTCTTCACCGCGAAGCCGTCGATATAGCTCGCCAGGTCTGCGGGATCGAAAACGTGACCGTCCATGAAGCGGTCGCCATCCCTGTCGCCCTCTATGCGGATATCTGCGTCATCGGGCGAGGCCTCGTTTCCAAGGGCTAGCCGGTAGAGGTCCGATCGATAGGCGGAAGCCGCCATCGCCATGTTCTGCTTGGAAAGCGCGCTTTGCCCCCAGCGCACCATCTGGCTGAATATCCACAGGGCCAGGCTCGGGCGCGGGTAATTGGCGAAGCCGGCATGAAAGCTGAAATATCGGTCGATCACCCGCCGATTGCCCTTGGCGTCGAGATTGAACTCGCCCGCCAGCACGTGGCGGATAATGCCGACAGGCGCTGCGATATAGCGCTGATCGGCAAGTGCTTCGGCAAGGGCATCATGATTTTCTGCTTTGTCGCACCAGCGCGCTGCCGCGTCGAGCGCCACGATGAGGCGCGAAACGATTTCGGGGTGGCTTTCTGCCCATTCCGGGCGCATGCCGATCACCTTTTCCGGCGCCGAGGGCCATATGTCCTGCTTGGCGGCAACGATGCGGCCGACGCCACGCTCGGAGGCGACCATGTTCCATGGCGCGCCGACACAAAAGCCGTCGATTGCTCCGGCCGCAAGGGCATCGGAAGTCAGCGGCGGCGGTACGACGACAAGCTTCACGTCCCGGTCGGGATCGATGCCGCCGGCGGCCAGCCAATAGCGGAACTCGTAGTTATGCGATGAGAACGGATAGGTCATGCCGAGTGTCGGCGGCTGCTCGCCGCGTGCTTTCATCGTGCCGACCACCTTTGCGAACGCCTGCGAATTTTCCAATGCGCTGGCGTGGTCGGAGAGGCCGGTGTCGTTGCACATGCGCTCGAAGAGCCGTGTCGACAGCGTGATGGCATTGCCGCCGTTGCCGAGCGAGAATGGCGTAATCGTCGGCGAGGGATTCGAGCCGAGCCCCAGCATCGCCGCGACCGGCATGGGCGAGAGCATATGGGCGATATCGAACTGACGAAAGGCAAGCCGGTCTCGGATATTGGCCCAGGAAACATCCTTGATGAGATCGAGCGCGATTCCCTCCTTGCGCGCGAAACCGAATTCCGCGGCCGCGATCAGAACTGAAGCATCGACCAGTGGAATGAAGCCTGCACGCAGTGTGCGCGGGCCTTCGCTTGCAATTCGCGCAGGCGCGGCAGGGTTGCTACTGCCTGCCTTGCGAGCACTGGCGAAATGGGCTGCCTGCATTCTCATGTTCACTCCGATGTCTCCCATGCGCGCGTGGCGGACGAGGTTGGTCTCAGCGCGCTCACATCAGCAATCCCGCTGCCGTCACGACGCTTTGCGCGATCTCGGACATTTTCTTCTTCTCGTTCATGGCCGTCTGCCGCAGCAGCGCAAAGGCCTCATCTTCCGAAAGTCCGCGCATCTTCATGAGGATGCCCTTGGCGCGCTCGACGATCTTGCGTTCCTCCAGCGCCGACTTGGCCTCCGCCAATTCCCGTTGCAATCGGCTGAAGGCGTTGAAGCGGCTGACCGCCATATCGAGGATCGGCTTGACCCGCTCCTTCTTCAGACCGTCGACGATATAGGCCGAAACGCCGGCCTCGACAGCTGCTTCGATCGAGGCCGTATCGGAGCGGTCGACGAACATGGCGATCGGCCGGCCCACGGTTCGCGTCAGCTGAAACAGATGTTCCATCATGTCGCGGTTCGGATTTTCAAGATCGATGATGATGACATCAGGGTGAAGTGTCTCGATCGTGCGCGCCACGCCCTGCACTTCATGGATGACCGTCACCCGCGCATGACCAGCCTCCCGCAGGCCTTCCTCGATGATCGAGGCCCGGATGGTGTTTTCATCGATCACAAGAATGGTCAGATCGAGACGGCTCATGCCATCTTTATGGCGCAATGCAGCAAGGCGAACAAGTGTTGCTCGCTGAAATATTGGGCGATTTAAAACATAGCCTAAATATTGGGCTACTTCGACCTGTTCTGACTATTTCCTCATCAACGCTGCCAATAGGCGGCTATGCTGAACGTGCCGGGATCCCTGGCGATCTCGCTCTTGACGAAAGCGCGGACGGCACGGGCCTGCTTCTGTTCGCACGCGGCCCAGACAAAGGTCTCCGGATCGGCCGCAGGCACGATGTCGCGCAGAATGCGTTCAAGCGTATCGGTCGTCCCGGCGGCCGCGCCGTTGCGATGCAGCCAGCTGACATCCATCGATGCGCTTGATGTCAGCGGCTGCTCTTCTTGCTTGCCGGCGACCTCGAGAAAGATCCGCAGCTCGGCATCGGCAGGCACGGAGGCCGCGATGCGGGCGATGGCCGGCAGCGCGGTTTCGTCGCCGGCGAGGATGAGCTTGCGCGCTGTCGGCACGCCGCCGCCGCCGGGGCCGATGAGGCCGGCGCGATCGCCCGGGCGGGCAGTCATCGCCCAGTTCGCTCCAGGAACGTTGTCACCTTCATGCACGACGAAATCGATGTTCATCTCGCCGCGGGCAAGATCGATGCTGCGGATTGTATAGGCGCGGATGGTCAGTGCATCATCGCCCTTCGGCCAATGGATGCGGCCGTCCGGCTCCGTATGCGGCCAGACCGGCTCGCGACCCTTCGGTGGAATGAGCAGGCGAACATGCATGCCGCCCTCGACGAAATGCCCGGCATCATCGGTCGCGACGACGACGCGGCGCATATGCGGGGTGATATCGTGGGCATCGGCGACCCTGATTTGGCGGAAGTTCGGTATGGCTGATGGTTGTGGCCCATCGGCCCAATTGAGGGCGAGCGTGTTGCCGGTGGAAAGTTCGAACAGGTTTTCGGCGACCATGCTGCGGATCGTGAAGAGCATCGCCGCTGTCGGGCAGCGCAGCTTGATGTCGAGGCGATCGCTGCTGACGGCGATGTCGGCGCTGCCGATGACGGTGTCGAGGCGGGCTCCGGCCTCGCTCCGCGTGATAGTGACATGCTCGGCAAACCGCGCGCAGAACTGATCCAGCAGCAGGCCGGCATCCTTATGTGTGGCCACGCCGGAAGCGGTGAAATCCCTGGCATGCATCATTGCTTAGTCTCTTTGCGGGTCAGGAACCAGATGAGATAGGGGCCGCCGATCAGGGCTGCGAACAGACCGACGGGAACCTCGTAGGGAAAGATCACCATTCGCGACAGCCAATCGGCCAGCACGAGCAGCATGGCGCCAAGCAGCAGGCTGGCCAGCAATTGCTTGACCGTCTCGCGGAAGCCGATAAGGCGGGCCAGATGCGGCGCGATCAGCCCTGTCAAACTAAGCGGGCCGACGAGGAAAGAGGGGATCGCGGTCAGGAGGGCTGCCAGTACCGCCAAAGTCAACCGGCTTGCCGCGACCGACAGGCCGACGGAGCGGGAGACGTCGCCGCCAAGCGGCAGGATGTCGAACCACCGCCGCAGGACGGGCAATGCCGGTATGAGGAGGGCGGCCGAAATGACACCGGTCCAGGCCTCGAAGGAGCCGGCGCGGTTGGTGGAGCCCGACAGCCAGCTCAGTAGCAGATAACCGCGCAAGTCGCCACGCGAAAGAACGATCGTGACGATCGCCATCGACAGCGCACCGATCGCAATGCCGGAGAGCAGCAGACGCTCCGAACCAAAGCCGCCGCGAGCGCTGAATGCCATGATGGTAAGGAATGCAATCAACGCTCCGAGCGTCATCGCCGTGATGGTGATGGCGGGCGAGGGGAAGACGAACAGGAAGAGGGCCGCCGTCAGTCCGGCGCCACCGCCAGCACTGACGCCGAGGACCTCGGGGCTTGCAAGCGGATTGGCGGTCAGACGCTGCATGATGAAGCCGGCTGCGGCCAGCATCGCGCCGGCAGTCGCTGCAACGATAGTGCGTGGCAGGCGAAAAGGCAAAAGCTCCGAGAACCGGCTGCCGAGCGCCACCTGCCAACCCTCGATGCCGCGTCCGACCGACAGAGCAAAGACCAGCAGAAGAATGAAGCCGACGGCGAGCAAGACAAGCGCCCGCCCGGGAGCGGCAAGGTTTCGCCGTGCCGGTGGGATGCCATCGGCGTGCGGTGCGCTGCGCGAATGCAGGCGCGGCAAGAGTAGAAACAGGAGCGGTCCGCCGAGAAGTGCGGTCGCCGCCCCTGTCGGGGCGAGATCGGTAAATCCCGGCGACAGAAGCTGGACGACGCAATCCGTAAGGAACAACAGCCCGGCGCCGGCAAGCGGCGCGGCAATCAGCAGTTGCCTGGTGCCGCGTGCACCACAAAATCTTGCCAGATGCGGCGCTGCAAGGCCGAGAAAGCCGATGATGCCGACTTGCGCCGTCACCGAGGCTGCGAGCCAGACGGCGAGTGCCAGAACAGTAAAGCGCATGCCGTGCAAGGCCAGGCCGAGGCTCTTTGCGCTATTATCGTCCAGGCTCATGACCGTGAGCGGGCGAACGAGTAGGAGGGCTGCTGCAAAGCCAATAGCAAGGCGAGGGACAAGCGTGACGACGCCATCCCAGCTCTGCTGATTGAGCGCGCCCGCACCCCAGATAAAGACGGACATGGCGTATTCGCCACGTGCAAGAATGATGGTGACGCTGAGTGCGGTCGCGACCAATGTCACCATCATGCCGCAGAGTGCTACAGTCACCGGATCGAGGCTGCGACGCCAGCTCAGAGCAAGAACGATCAGGACAGCCGCAAGCCCGCCGGCAAAGGCGGACATTTCCCGCGGCAAGCCGAGGAGAAGCGGAAAGAGGCCAACGGCGATCGTCATCGCCAGCTGCGAGCCGGCGGCGATCCCAAGGGTCGATGCATCGGCGATCGGGTTGCGCAAGATCCTTTGCAGCAGAGCGCCGGAAAGGCCGAGCGCTGCGCCAGCGATGATCGCGATCGCCGAGCGCGGCAGCAGGCTATCGATGAGCAGGATGTGATTGAGCGCTGCAGCATCGGGCGTATCCGCGGCAAGCTTCGGCCGCAGGAAGACGAGCGCCGCAAAGGCAAGGATGCAGACGGCAGCAAGCAGGGTGGCATTGCGCATCAGCGGCCTATCCCCGCCAATCATGTCTCTGGCAATCATGCGGCGATCAGCCATTCCATGCACGGGCGAGCCCTCCCGCAAGCAGATCGGCGAAGCGCTCCGCTGCGGGCAGCGCACCATAGGGATTGATGGAGCCGAGCAGGAGAACGCGGCCTTGCTGTACCGGCGGGAGCGCCTTCCAGAATGCGCTTTGCCGGAGTTCGGCCAAGGCTTCGGCGGGATGTGGCGGGATCAGGACGATCCACGTGTCCGGTATGGCGGCCAGCCGCTCGATGCCAACGGGCGCGGTCGCCGAATAGCTCGTGAGGTCCGGCCAGGCATTGGCAAGCCCGGTGCGGGCCAGGACCTCTCCGAACATGCTGTCGGAGCCGAAAACGCGGAAATGCCTGGCGTCGCCGAGGTTGATCGGCAGGATCGGGCGATGATCGCCCTTGCCGAAGCTGACGCGATAGGCCTCCAGCTTTTGCCGCAAGGCCTCGACGAGCGCACGGCCGGTCGGAAGCTCGAGCCGCTCTGCGATCGCAAGCGTCATCTCTTCGGAAAGCCGGTAGGGGCTGGCTCCTGGCCGATAGACGGCATGGCTCTCGACCGGGGCGATCAGGCGCAGGCGATCGTCGGCCCAGGCATAGAAATTGGAGTTGAGGATCAGCTCAGGCTTGGCGGCATAAAGGACCTCGAAATTCGGCGTTCCGCGCAGCCCGAGATCGGCGACATCAGCGGGAATAGCCGGCGTGACGGCAAGGTCTCGGAACTGCAGCAGCTCGGTGCCGGCGACCACATTGGCGCCAAGCGCCAGTAGGGTTTCCAGAATGGCCCAATCGAGCGTCGCGACACGTCGGCTCGTCGTGGCGCGCGCTGGCGTCAAACCGATAAGCGCAGCGGCACCCGTCATGGCTAGCAGTTGCCGACGTGATAGCCTGTGAGCGCTTCTTGCCGTCATGCTGGCGTCGCCTCTGGTTTCAAATCGGTGCGGGGATTGCCTTGCAGCAATCCCCGGTTCCTTGCCATCATTGAAAAACAAAGTATACCTTTATTATCAACTTACCACTTCTTGCTGAGCTTGAAGGTAACGGTTCTCGCTTCGCCGTAGCCGCAGACGTTCTCGCCGGCGCAACCCGAGACATATTCCTTGTCGAACAGGTTCGAAACGTTGAGCGCTGCACCCCAGCCCTTCTTCTCGTAGCGGATGCCCGCATCGAAGAGCGTTGCCGAAGGCACGCGCAGGGTGTTGGCCTGGTCCGCCCAGGACTTGCCCTGGTAGCGCACGCCGGCACCGATGCTAAGGCCGTCAAGGGCGTCGCTGGTGAAGGCGTAGTCGAGCCAGAGCGACGCCGTGGAGTTCGGCACCAGATAGGGCGAGTTGCCGACGATGGAGGAGTCCAGGTCCTTGGTGACTTCGAGATCGGTATAGGAGTAGGAGCCGAGCAGCTTCCAGTTTTCGTCCAGATTGACCTTGCCTTCGAATTCCACGCCGCGCGAACGGACCTCGCCGACCTGTCGCTGCAGGAAGGTGACAGGATCGGTCAGAGCCATGTTCTTGCGATCGATCTGGAAGATGGACGCCGTGAACAGGCCGTCGATGAAGTCCGGCTCGTATTTGACGCCCGCTTCGTACTGCTCGCCCTTTTCCGGAAGCAGCCCTCCGCCGGTGACGCTGGTGCCGACCAGCGGCCGGAAGAAGGTGCCGGCGCTGACATAGGGCGTGATGCCGTTGGCGAATTCGTAGGCGAGGCCCACGCGGCCGCTCGGTGCGCTGTCGTTCGAGCTGTAGGTGGTGCCGACCTTTGCATCGGAATTGGTGTCGACGAAGTCGTAGCGGCCGTTGAGCGTCACCAGCCAGCCGCCGCCGAAGCGGATCTGGTCCTGCGTATAGACGCCCAATTGCTGCTGCGTCAGCACCTGGTTGAGATAGACGAAGTTCGTACCTTGAGCGGTGCCGTAGACCGGATTGATGGCGCTGATCGGGTTGGAGCCGCAGCAGGCCTGTATCTGGTCGAGGCGGTAGATCGAGTAGTCGGTGCCGATCAGGAAATCGTGGCTTAAGGGACCGGTGTCGAACTTGTTTTCCGCACGGGTGTCGACGGAGAAGGTATCGACCTTGGAGCGCTCGAAGAAACCGATGCGGTTCAGCATGTAGTTGGGATCGTCGTAGCCTGGGCTGAGCGGATTGCCATCCACATAGCCGTTCAGATACGGGCCTTCCTCGCGCTTGTAGAGGTGACCGTAGCGCGCATTCTGCGACACGGTCCAGCCGCCGTCGAAATCATGCGAGAATTCATAGCCGAGCATCTGCTGGGCATATTTCAGATTGTCGATACTGCGTTCGCCATAGAAGGCATCGCGCTTAATCTTGCCGAAGGGTGCATCGACCACGGTGCCGACATAGGGGAAGAAGCCATTGCCGCTGTGGATTTCGTCAAGACCGCTCAGCATGCCGAAGACGGTCAGCTTGGTGGAATCGTCCGGCGAGATGGTGACCTGCGGCATGATGAAGCCGCGCAGATCGTGGGTGCCGTCGCTATAGGTGTCGCCGCCGGCGATCTTGCCGGTCAGGCGGTAGCGATAGACGCCGTCGGCCGAAAGCTTGTCGGAGAAGTCGAAGCCGACGAAGGCGTTGCCGAGATTGTTGATGCCGATCTCAGTATAATAATAGGGATCGTCGGTCGGCTCCTTGCGGACCATGTTGACGAGGCCGCCGGGATTGGAGCCGCCGTAAAGTACGGAGGACGGACCCTTCAGCACTTCGACGCGCTCGAGCATGAACGGATCGATCTGGAAGCCGCCGAAGCCGTAGCTGTAGAGCGTCAGGCCATTCATGAAGACGCCGCTCTGCGTCGCATCGAAGCCGCGGATGTAGAACCAGTCAGTATCGCCGTCATTGCCGAAGGGCTGCGTGGTGACGCCCGGCGTGTAGCGCAGCGCCTCGTCGACCTTGTTGGTGATGCCGCGATCCTGCATTTCCTGTTGGCCGATGACAGAAACCGATTGCGGCACCTCGGTGATCGGCGTGTCGGATTTCGAGCCCGCCGTGGTCTTCTTGGCGACATAGCCCTTGACCGGGGCCGTGCCGCTGGCTTCGCTCTTCTCTTGCGAGCCTTGAATGACCAACGGCTGCAGCTCGGTCGGCTTTTCCTGCGCGTTGGCCTGAGAGCCTGCCAGAAGTGCCAAAATGGCTACGCCCGTCGCCATGAGCCGCGCCCGCGATACGTCCTGCTTCAATCCCTGCATTTCCGCTATTTGTCCCGAATTCTTGCGCCCGTTCGGCTATGACAGCCGATCCCTCAATAAGGTGAGGAGTTAACTCATATTTACCGGCGCGGCTTGTCTGTAACGGGGAAAATTGAATGTTTTTGGGCAATTCTCCGCGAGAGATACAATTGCTCGCAGACTGTGGTTTTCAGGCCAGCTTGCTGCGTTTCCAACTCGCCGGCGCGGTACCGACATTCTTTCGGAAGACGCGGGTGAAATGCGCCTGATCGGCAAAGCCGGTTTCGACGGCGACGGTCGTTAGCGGCATCTCGCTGTTCAGGAGCAGATGCTTGGCCTTTTCGAGCCTGGCCTGCGTTTGCCACTGATGCGGCGGCACACCTGTGGACGCCTTGAAGGCATGGCTGAAATGCGATTGCGAGAGGCCGGTCAATTCGGCCAGTTCTTCCAGCCGGATGGCGCGCGTGCAGTTCTCTTCGATATAGTCCACCGCACGGCGCAGCTGCCAGGTGGCGAGACCGCTGCGCTTGCGGGGCCGGGTGCCGCGCAGTTGCAGAACATTGATCAACAGCGAAAGTGTCAGGCCGTCGCCATAGAGATCGTGCAGCGGCTCGGGGTTTTCGCACTCGGCCGCGATCAGCTCGGCAAGCGCCATCACCCGCGGGTCGTTGAAATGCAGCTGCGGACGGTCGAGCCGCGCCGGGTCGATATGTTCCATCAGGCGCTGGCTGACAACGCCAGCATCGAAATGAATATCGAGGTGGCGCACGAACTCGACGCCTGCCATGTCGACCCAGAGCTCCATGCCAGCGGGAATGTAGGAGATGCGTCCGCTATCGTAATTCTGCAGCCGGCCTTGTGCGCGTGGCGACGGGCGGACATTGGTCGTGCCTGGGCCGCGCTGCTCCAGCAGGATGAAAAGCCGCGGGTCCCTCGCGACATAGTACCCGCCGGCCTGTGCCGCGCAATTGACGTTCCAGATGTCGGCAACCATGCCGTTCCATTGGCGGCGATGCATGCCGCCGATCACGGAAAAGCCTCCGATCTTGTTTTGCATTCGTGGTTGAAACGTCATTCGCAGCTTCCGGCGTCGCTTTCCCGCTTTAATCCTTCAAATTATACTCAAGTTATTACAGCAACACCTTTTGGATGGCAATCTCCGTGTGGTTGCCGCACGAAATGACGATCGGCATGCACGCGAAAGCAAACGGGATTCCTTTTCGAGCATCCCGCCTGCGATGTCGAACCAGCCAATATTAAAGCTGCGTGTGTCGGAACCTTATCCTAGAACAGCCCTGCCGTTCTCATCGTCTTCGAATTCGGCTGATAAGAGGCCTCGATTATACCGGAGGGCTGGCGCTTGGGTGACGGTTGTGGCGCAATGGCGTGCGCGGGTGTGGCTGCCGAGCCCCGCAGCGTGCCGCAGTTTCCCGAACTGCTTGTCTTGACCTGCGGCTTGCCGCTCCCCGTGCTGAAATATTGCATGGTTCGCGTGCAGGTGCCCTTGCCCGATGTCGTAGAAATCATCGTATATCCCTGAGCACCTGGAGGAAGGCGGGAGAGGTCTATCTTGGTGAGGTTATCCGCGCCATCGGGCCATTGCGCCAAGAGCGGCGCGTTGTTCAACATGGCCGCCATCTCCCGATCCATGGCGGCCGAGATGCGCTCCATGTCGGCGAAGGGCGAGGCGTCGTCAAATGGATCGAAGGCGGCAATGAGGGAGGAAGCCGCATCGGGATTGCCTAGAAACGATATAACTGGAGGCTGATCGCCGCTATAGCGGATCACCTCCAGTGAGCCGTCCGGCAAGCGGACCGTCATTTGATGCATCTGGGCGGATTGCTCGGTCTTCTGCTGAGCGAATGCCTGACCCGCCAATCCTGCGGCGGCGATAAGACCAGCGCCGATGAGAAGTGTATTGCGGAGGGTTTGCACAATGGTCTCCTTTGCTTGAAGAACATCTCCGACGGGTTTTCGAACGAATGGCTTCGAAACCCGTCGATGCGACGATTTCGATCTTGGCCCGGCCTCCGCCAAATTTATGGCAATCCCTGCGGCACCGCGCCGCAGTTGTGCCGTACAGATGTCAATCCTGCGTGATAGATCCAAATACAGACATTGCCGGACTGATGATTTCTAACCGTGAAAGAAAGGCCATTCGCCCATTTTGAGTCTGGCATGACAACGCAAGCTTGAAATTTCCCTCGTCTTCCGCCACCTGTTCGGCGCGACGTTCAACATTCCCAGGAGACTAGACGCATATGACAACCACCGCCGCAGAAATGACCGCCGAGAGCCACGTCTTCGAGGCCGACGTTGCCCGCCTTCTGCATATGATGGTTCACTCGGTTTATTCGGACAAGGATGTCTTCCTGCGCGAGCTGATCTCGAATGCGGCCGATGCCTGCGAGAAGCTGCGCTATGAGGCGATCGCGCAGCCCGGCCTGCTTGCGAACGATCCCGACAGCCGCATCCTGCTGACACTCGACGCCGATGGCAGCAAACTCGTCGTCGAAGATAACGGCATCGGCATGAGCCGCGACGAGATGATCGAGGCGCTGGGCACGATCGCCCGTTCCGGCACGCGCGCCTTCATGGAGCGCATCGAGGCCAATAAGCAGGGCGAGGGCGCGCAGCTTATCGGCCAGTTCGGCGTCGGCTTCTATTCCTGCTTCATGGTGGCCGACCGCGTCGATGTCGTCTCGCGGCGCGCCGGTGCGGAAGATGCCTGGCTTTGGTCTTCCGACGGCAAGGGCGGGTATAGCGTTGCGCCCGTCGATGTCAGCGAAGCGCCGGCGCGCGGCACCCGCATCACGCTGCATCTGATGGAAGATGCCAAGAGCTACGCTTCGCGCTGGAGCGTCGAGCGCATCGTCAAGGAACAGTCCGGCCATGTGCCGGTGCCGATCAAGATCGCTGAAAAGCCCGGCGAAGAAGCGACACAGCTCACCGACGGCACCGCGCTCTGGACGAAATCGAAGAACGACATCACGGCCGAGGAATATACCGATTTCTATCGCGGCGTTTCCGGCCAGTATGACGAGCCGGCGCTGACGGTGCATTTCCGTGCCGAGGGACGCCATGAATATTCAGCGCTCGCTTTCGTGCCCGGCTCGCAGCCCTTTGACCTCTTCGATCCCGATCGCAAGGGCCGCATGAAGCTCTATGTGAAGCGCGTCTTCATCACCGATGAAGCCGAATTGCTGCCGCGCTATCTCCGCTTCGTGCGCGGGCTGGTCGACACGTCGGACCTGCCGCTCAACGTCTCGCGCGAGATGATCCAGGAAAGCCCGATCCTGACGGCGATCCGCAAGGGTGTGACCAACCGCATCATCACGGCGATCGAGAAGCAGGCGGAGAGCGATCATGACGCCTTCCTGAAGATTTGGGAGAATTTTGGCAGCCTCATCAAGGAAGGCATCTATGAGGACTTCGAACGTCGTTCTCAGCTTCTGGCACTTTCGCGCTTCCGCACTACGACGTCGGGCGACGGCTATCGCTCGCTTGCCGACTACATCAAGGATGCCAAGGAAGGCCAGCAGTCGATCTACTATCTCGTCGGTGGCAGCCTGGAGCAGCTGAAGGCTTCGCCCCAGCTTGAAGGTTTCCGTGCCCGCGGCATCGAAGTCCTGTTGCTGACCGATTCCGTCGATAGCTTCTGGGTGACCAACGCCCCGGAATTTGACGGCAAGAGCTTCAAATCGATTACGCAGGGCTCTGCTGATCTTGCCCAGTTCAAGAAGCAGGACGAAGACAAGCCTGAAAGCGAAAGCGCGCCCGCCGAAGTCCAGGCATTCCTGGACTACGCCAAGCAGAAGCTGGCCGATGAGGTCTCCGATGTGCGCGCATCCGACCGCCTGATCGAAAGCGCCGTCTGCCTCGTTGCCTCCGAGCAGGGTTATGATCGCCAGTTGGAGAAGATCTTGCAGGGCGCCGGCCGTCTACAGTCCGGCGCCAAACCGATCCTGGAAATCAACATGGATCATCCTGTCGTCAAGGCCATTGCCGCCAAGGCCGATTCACCGGCCCTGCGCGATGATGCCGCCTTCCTTCTGCTCGATCAGGCCCGCGTGCTGGATGGCGACAAGCCTGCCGATCCGCGCGCCTTTGCCGAACGTCTGGCACGGCTGATGGAGAAGGCGCTGCAGTAATCCAACGGGATCGGCACGGCTCGAAACGGCTGTGCCGATCCATTCGCGGAGGGCTGCGATCACGTTATGCTGAGGCGCAAAAAACTTGCCTGAATTTATCATCTTTTCGTTGCGGGGCGAGCTCTTCTTCTATAGAAATGTCAGATTGGCAGGGCCTTGCTCTGCCACGTAAGCGTTAACGTCACTCAACGCGTATGATCGAACGGCTCTGCGGCTTCGGTCTGCGCGACTGTGTCCTGCGGATCGAGATCGAAGCGCCTCGAAAGGACACCCATGGATACCCCTCATAATTCCAACTCGGCCATCTCCGCCCCGAAGATCGAGCGCGTGCGGCATGAGCTGAAGCGGCGCTCTTTGACGGTAACGGCCGTCGACAGGATCACGCCCGGCATGCTGCGCGTTCAACTGGCCGGCGAAGACCTCGCCGATTTCGTCAGCTTGGCGCCTGACGACCACATCAAGGTTTTCGTAGCCGGCGCGGGCGAGGAGATGGAGCGGCGTGACTATACGCCTCGCCAATACGACACCGACGCGCGCACGCTTGTCCTCGATTTTGCCATCCACGAGGCAGGCCCCGCCACGCAATGGGCGCTCGACGCCCGCGTCGGCGACAGGCTGGAGATCGGCGGTCCCCGTGGCTCGGCCGTTGTGTCCGCAGATATCGAGAATTGGCTGCTCATCGGCGACGAGACGGCGCTGCCGGCCATCGGCCGCCGGATCGAGGAGGCACGTGCGGGTGTGCGCATAACGGCGATCGCTGCGGTTGCCGATGCTCATGAACATCAGGCATTTCAAACCGATGCGCAGCTGGATATGCGCTGGGCATATCGACCTCTCTCGGAAGCAGCGGATCCGTCCTCGCTTCTGGAGATATTGCAGTCGATCGATGTGGTGCCCGGCACGTTCGTCTGGATCGCCGCCGAGGCTTCCGTCACGCGCGCCTTGCGCTCCTACCTCGTCGAAGAACGCGGCTATCCGCTGAGCTGGATCAAGGCGTCCGGCTATTGGGTCAAGGGCAAGGCGGATACGGCGGAGAAATTCGATTGAAGGCGGAAGGCAGGCGGCAGGTCGCCGCCTGCTCGTCTTAATATGATAGGTCAGGCATCTTGCCGGAACAGGCTGCTGCCCCATTTCATGGCGCAATTGTCCCGCAAGTGGACAAGGCGTTCCGCGATAAGGTTGGGTTCACCGAAACTGCATTCCGGGCAGATTTCGACTTCCTAAATTGCGTGGGATCACCGAAGGTTAGGTGCGAAGCGAGAACGGCGGATGATACCGTTGACGATCGCTTTGCAGGTCCATGCGCCGAGCGGGAGGCGGTGCTTTGGGCGTCATGTAAATCCCTGTCGTACGCGACGGCCAATGTTGAGGATCGACGCAAGGTGCTTGCCGTCCCGAAAGACCCGCCGCAGACATTCGTCGCACTGATGCTGTCGGCGCTTCGCAAGGCCTTCATCGGCATCGCCCTGGCGAGCGCCGCCATCAACGTGCTGGCGCTGACCGGCTCCTTCTTCATGCTGCAGGTCTATGATCGGGTCATTCCGAGCCATAGCCTGCCGACATTGTCCGGTCTCGTCATCATCGTCGTGACCCTCTATCTGTTTCAGGGCGTAATCGAATTCCTGCGCTCCATGCTGCTTGTACGCATCGGTATGTCGCTCGACGAACGTCTAAACAGGAAGGTCTTCGGCGCGCTTCTATTCCTGCCGAGCAAAAAACAGACATCGGACGACGGGCTGCAATCAGTGCGTGATCTCGAGCAGATCCGCTCCTTCATTTCCGGCAGCGGTTCGACGGCGCTGTTCGATCTTCCCTGGGTGCCTTTCTATCTGCTCCTTTGCTTTCTGTTCCACTTCTGGATCGGCTTTACGGCTCTTTGCGGTGCCTTGTTGCTCGTCGGCATGACCGTGGCTGCCGAAATGCTGTCGCGTCGACCGGCCCTGGAGGCGGCCAGGTCTTCGGCAGCACGCCTCGGCTTCGCCCAGGCTGCGCGGCGGAACTGGGAGGCTGCTATTGCCATGGGGTTTGTTGGCCGTCTGAGCGAGAAGTGGGCGGCCATGAACGGCGACTATCTCCGACATCAGCTGGCGGCGAGCACGATCGTCGGGGCACTCACAATCGCTGCCAAGATGGCGCGCATGATGCTTCAGTCCGGCGTTCTCGCCGTCGGGGCGATCCTCGTCATTCGGCAGGAGGCGACGGGTGGCATCATCATTGCCAGTTCGATCCTGGTGACACGGGCGCTGGCGCCCGTCGAGCTCGCGATCGGCCAGTGGAAAGGCCTTGTCGCCGCGCGTCAGGGCTGGGTGCGGCTTGCCGCGCTTCTCGACGTCGTGCCGCCCGAGCAGCAGGCCTTCGCTTTGCCGCCGCCGTCGCGCGAGCTTAGCGTCGAGAATATCAGCGTTACCTCTCCCGGCAGCCGCGATCTCATCCTGCGCAATATCTCGTTCAGGATATCGTCGGGCACGGTGCTCGGCGTCATCGGTCCGAGCGCGTCGGGCAAGTCCTCCCTTGCGCGGGCGATCGCCGGCCTATGGCCGGTTCCCCTTGGCGCCGTGCGGCTCGATCGTGCCGCGCTGTCGCAATGGAATAGCGACGAACTCGGTCGGCATATCGGCTATCTGCCGCAGGATGTGGACCTGTTCGACGGCTCGATCGCCGAAAACATTTCCCGGTTTGCCGAGGAAGTGGATACGAAGCCGATCATCGCTGCGGCGAAGGCTGCGGGGGTTTACGACATGATCGTCAAGCTTCCGGATGGCTTCGATACGAGGATCGGCGAGAGCGGATCGCGCCTTTCAGCCGGGCAGAGGCAGCGCATAGCCCTGGCGAGAGCGCTTTACAACGATCCATTCCTGGTGGTTCTCGATGAGCCGAACTCCAATCTGGATGCGGAGGGAGAGGCCGCGCTGACCGAGGCCCTCGCAGGCGTGCGGAAGCGCGGCGCCATCGCGATCGTCATTGCCCACAGGCCAAGCGCCCTGGCCGCTGCCGATACCGTCATGATCGTTGCCGGCGGTCAGGTTCAGGCGTTCGGTCCGAAGAAAGACATACTCGGGCCATCGCCCAAGCAGGTCGGAACGACGCATTTTGCCGTTGCCGGCGGGGAGACGCATGGATGACCGACAAGGCTTCGCCATCGACCGAACGGACGATCCGCCGCCTGTCCCTGCTTGTGGTGGCGGCCGTAGCGCTGCTGTTTGGTGTGATGGGCGGCCTTGCGGCGGCGACCAGGATTTCCGGAGCGGTGATTGCCTCGGGCACGCTTGTCGTGGACAGCTATGTGAAGCCGGTGAAGCACCTGAAAGGCGGGATCGCCCGCGCGATCCTGGTGAAGAACGGCGATCATGTCGCGGCCGGCCAGGTGCTCGTGCGCCTGGACGACACGCAGACCAAGGCCAACCTTGCCATCATTCGCAAGCGGCTGAACGAGCTTTCCGCCCGCACGGCGCGTCTGGCGGCGGAGCGCGACGGCAGGCAGGATATCGCCTTTCCCACCGAACTTCTCTCGGACGCTACTGACGCAGATGTCGCGGCGATCATGGCCGGCGAACGCCGGCTCTTTCTCGATCGCCATGCTTCGCGCGAGGGCCAGAAGTCGCAGCTGCAGGAGCGTATTCAACAGTTGAAGCAGGAGATCGAGGGGCTCGTGGCGCAGGAGCAGGGCAAGCGGCGGGAGATCACGCTCATCGCCAGGGAGCTCGGCAGCCTTGAAGGCCTGCTCAACCAGGGCATCATCTCGGCGACAAAGGTTTACTCCCTGCAGCGGGAAAGCGCTTCGCTGAACGGCGATCTCGGAAACCTCGTCTCGTCCATCGCCCAGACCAAAGGCAAGATTGCGGAAACCGAACTACAGATCCTGCAGATCGATGCAGACCGCAGTTCGGAAGTGTCCGAGCAATTGCGTCAGGCCGAGAGCGATAGCGGCCAGTTTTCCGAGCGTCTGGTTGCGGCTGAAGATGACTTGAAGCGGATCGACATCAAGGCACCTCAGGCTGGCATCGTCGACCAGCTAAGCATCCATGCCGCAGGGGCCGTCATCTCGCCGGCAGAAGCGATCCTGCAGATAGTCCCGGATAAGGATGCGCTGGTAGCGGAGCTTAAACTTGCGCCGCAGGATATCGACCAGATTACCGTGGGCCAGGCGGTATCCCTGCGCTTTCCCGCCTTCAATCAGCGGATCACCCCGGAGCTGAACGGGCATGTCGATACGATCTCGGCGGACCTGACGACGGATCAGCGTTCGGGGCAAAGCTACTATGTCGTACGGGTCAAGGTGGCAAAGCAGGAATGGGATCGGCTTGGCCAGCTTACACCGCTGCCCGGCATGCCTGTGGAGGCCTTTCTGCAGACGGGCGAGAGAAGCGTTCTCGCCTATCTGACAAAGCCGATGACCGACCAGATCCGGCGGGCGTTCAGGGAGGATTAGGGTGGTTTCGACCGGGTTACAGTCTCTTCCCAGCGGCCGCCCGATTTGCGTCGGACGGCCGCTCTGGAGTCCGTCGAGTTCCGAGCCCGCTCAGATATGCCAATCCGTCGTATGCGCGGATTGGGCCGAGGTGGTGAGCTGGGCGGCATGATCGTCCAGGGAATAGGCCTTGATATAGTCGATCTTCATCTCGGACCCGTTCGGGAGTCCATCTGTCGGCGTGCCCGCCACCCCGCCGACGGCGAGATCGACCAGCATATACATCGGGCCGTGCATATCGGCTGGCGTATCGGCATGGGCAACGGCGACGTCGTCGAAATACCAGACGATCTGATCCTTGTCCCAAAGCACGCCGTAATTGTGGAAGCCGTTCGTGCTTGGGACTTCCACTGGAATAGACGTCTTCGTGTGCTCGCCGGTGGCATTGGAATGAACCGTCACATTGACGGTGGTGGGGTTCTGCCCGCGCATTTCCACCACGTCGAGTTCCGGCGGCCAGGAACCGTCCTCCGGCAGCAGCCAGAAGGCCGGCCAGACGCCCTGATTATGCGGCATCTCCGCCCGCATTTCGAAATAGCCATAGGTCTGCGAGAAGGTGGAGTGGGTGGTCAGAAGGCCGGATGTGTAATCATGGTTCTCGACGATCGATTTCAACGCATCCGGCGTTTGTTTTGCCGTGATTGTCAGAACGCCGTCCGAGACGGAAAACGGGTTTACCGATGCCGTCGGCGCGTAGGACGGATTGATGTACCATTGCAACTCGTCATTCAGGCTGCTGCCCTTGTCCGGCGCCCAGGAATATTTCGCATCCCAGGTGCCCTGCGTTCCCTGGTGCAGCGACAGCGTATTGAAATCGTCCGAAAAAGTCTGCGTCAGCGATGCTCTGTCGAGCCCGAGCTGAAACTGATCTTCATGCAGATCGGAGATGGTCTTGTTGGCGAAGACCAGACTTTCGCCATTGCCGAGATCGAGCCGGACATTGGCGCCTTCCTGCGTGGAATGGCTGACAACCTGATCGAAGGACGTCAGGCCGTATTGATTGAGCCGAACCTTGTCGTCATCGCTGAAGTCGGCGATGAGATCGCTGCCGTTACCCTTGGTGATGAGGAAGGTATCAGCCCCGCCGCCGCCAATGAGCACATCGTTGCCGCCGCGTCCGTCGATGGTCTGGCTGCCGCTACCGCCGGTGATGATGTTGTCGGCGTCGTTGCCATAGGCGTGACGGTTGTCACCCGTGACGGTAAGATTTTCGACATTGGCGGGCAGCGTGTAATCCATCCAGGTGTTGATGGTATCGATGCCGGCATTGGGGGCTTCATAGACCCGATTGTTGCTCGAGTAGATATAATAGATGTCGTCGCCTGTGCCGCCCATTAGCGTTACGTTGACGGTGTTGTCGCCCCATATGGAATCATTGCCAGCGGTACCGTAGAGGGTCGGTCCCGAGCCGGTGGCGGAAAAGAAACCTGTCGACGTACCGCTATAGTAAAGCGGTTGTCCAAGAGCATTCAAAACTGAATTGGGCATGAGAAACCTCTTCCTTGGTGCCGGACCAGCTCCTCCACCGATCTAATATTTCTCCCCACTCATATGCATCAGATAGCGTGCATTGTTTTTCCGCCCAGCCCCGGCGGCAAGTTTTTTCGCCGCTATCGCCAAGGATGGGAGCGCTATGGGCGGATAAGCGGAAACGCCCGCGTCCGTTCCGCTTTCTTGCTGTGCCGCCCTGGCGTGACTTGCAGATCAGGCAGGCCTATGTCGCCAATTGAGTCTCGGCCGACATCGGGCAAAGGCTTTTTCGGGAGGCGAGGAAATCGATGAAGGTGCGAACTTTGGCGGAAAGGTATTTTCTGGTGGGATAGACCGCATGCAGGGTGGCTTTGAATGTCACATCCTCAGGCAGAACCATTTCCAAGTGGCCATCGGCGACGTCGGCCTGTGTCATCCATACCGGCAAAAAGACCAGGCCCATGCCTTCCAATGCTGCCAGATGCAGCATGATTTCGTTTTCGCTTTGCATGACCGTGCGGAAGCTCACTGTTTCAGGGCCTTTCCTCCCATCGAGCGCGAAATTGCCACTCGCATTCATGCCGCTACAGGCCAGCAGTGAATGACCATTGAGATTGCTCACCTCGGCCGGACGCCCGGTGCGCGCGAGATAAGCGGGCGATCCCACGAGGTGAAAAGGGACCTGCAACAAGGGACGTGCGACGAGGCCGGGATCGAGCCGCCCCGGTGTTGTCGCACGCAGGGCAAGATCGAAGCCTTCGTCGACCAGATTGACGATCCGGCCGCTGAGATCCATGTCGAAGCGCACGTCCGGATAGCGCTGGTGATATTCGGCGAGCGCGCGTGCGACAAGCGCATTTGCTATCCACACCGGAGCGCTCAATCTCAAGGTTCCGCGCGGCATGACGGTGACGTTGCTGACGGCCGCTTCCACTTCGTCAAGGCCGTCAAGCATTTGTCGGCTCTGGTTGAAGTAGAGCATACCGCTCTCCGTCATGCTGACATGGCGGCTGGTTCGGTTCAGCAAGCGAGTGCCCAGCCGATTTTCCAGATGCATGACATGTTTGCTCGCCATTGCAGGCGAGAGACCAAGGCGATCGGCTGCGGCGGTAAAGCTCTTCAGCTCAGCCACCGTGCAAAAGACCCGCAGGCTCATCAACGTATCTATAGATCATCAACATAGAGGAAATGTTCCTTCAATGTAAGTCGCATTGATCAATGATAATGAAAGATCAATTTGCATTGCGCGACGCTGCGTAACTCATCACCTCTCTGGTTTTGAGGCTGGTGGCAGTCGCCTCGAAAGGATGCAACACCGTGAATAAGTTTCGCCTCCCAACCTATTTCATCAGCCATGGCGGCGGTCCCTGGCCATATATGACCGGTGATTTCCGCAGTAATTTCGACAAGCTCGAGCAATCCTTGATCGACATGCGTCTTGAGCTCGGCAATACGGTCCAGGCAGTACTGGTCGTTTCCGGTCACTGGGAAGAGCATGGTTTCGCCATATCATCAGGTGCCCATCCGGGGATGGTCTACGACTATCACGGCTTTCCGGAATATCTTTACAGCATCAAATACGGCGCGCCCGGCTCGCCGGAACTTGCCAGGAGCGTGCAGGCATTGCTGCAGGAACGCGGCATCGAGGCAGGGCTCAATCCGACCCGAGGCTTCGACCATGGCACCTTCAGCATTCTCAAGCCGCTCTATCCCGAAGAAGATGTTCCGGTCGTTCAGCTTTCGCTCGATGCCGGCTACGATCCCGCCCTGCACCTTGAAGTCGGGCGCGCGCTGGCCCCGCTGCGCGACGAGGGCGTTCTGATCATCGGAAGCGGCCTCAGTTATCATAATCTTCCCGCAATGCGCGGGAAGGAGGGCTACGAACCATCCCGGCAGTTTGACGCCTGGCTCCAGCAGATCCTGGTCCATTCGTCCGCCTATGAGCGCGCAAAGCTGCTGCTCGAATGGGAACAGGCACCATCTGCCCGCGCGGCACATCCACGCGAGGATCATCTCATTCCGTTGATGGTGGCTGTCGGCGCGGCAAGGGATGAACCGGGCGCCGTCACCTATCACCAGACCGATTTTGCAGGCGGGCTTACGGCATCCAGCTTCCGCTTCGGCGATGTACCGGCATTGGTGGCAGCCGACGGATCAGCCAAATGAGCGAGCTGTCGAAGCGTACTCACGCCGCTGACGGGGCCTCCGGACGGAAAATCTCAAACTCAAATCCATCGCCGGTTGATGCACTCAACGGCCAATCAGGAGAAGCACTATGTTGAATACCACCAAATGGACGCCCCATGTTCTCGGGATTTTGCGGATCGTCACCGCGCTGCTGTTCCTTGAACATGCGACCATGAAGTTCTTCCAGTTCCCAGCGGCAATTCCCGGCGTAAGCTATCCGTTGCCGGCCATCATGCTCGCCGCCGGCGCCATTGAAATCGTCACCGGCCTGCTGATGACCATCGGTCTCTATACGCGCATCGCTGCCTTTGTCGCATCGGGCGAAATGGCGGCCGCTTATTGGATGGCGCATGCACCTCAGGGCTTCTGGCCGGCGCTCAACATGGGTGAGGCCGCCATCATGTTTTGCTTCATCTTCCTCTATATCGCCTTTGCCGGCGCCGGCAGCTGGGCATTGGACAACGCCCTGCGCGGCTCTTCGAAACAGGTATCGCTCACGGAACGAGCATGAAGCCAATGCGCTCCCGTCATTCGATGGGAGCGTGTCATCCAAGCGATCTGAATAGCGGTCGGCGTTTCTTGCCGATCCGGTAGCCCATTCATTGGCCTCCTCGACGCTCTGCACAGGAGCCGGAATCCGTAGAGGCCATAGCGAACCCATGGAGACAAGCAATGAAGGCTGTGCTTCTGAAATCCTATGGCGACATCGATCAATTCGAAATCGGCGATATTCCTGCGCCAAAGCCGGGTGCCGGCGAGGTTTTGATCAAGATCGAGGCATCGGCCGTCAATCCGTTCGATCTCATTTTGCGCCAGGGTTTCATGTCGCAATACATTCCGCTTCCGCTCCCGGCGGTTCTAGGCGGGGACGCCGCCGGCACGATTGCAGACATTGGCGAAGGTGTCGAAGGGTTGGCGGTTGGCGATCGCGTCGTAGTCGATTTCCCCGCGAATGGCAAAGGAGCGCATGCCGAATTCGGGCTCGTTCCAGCCACCTCCGTTGCCAAGCTGCCCGCTGCGTTGAGTTTCGAGCAGGGAGCGGCATTGGTAAAGGCTGGCCTGACCGGGAGACAGACTGTGGATGCCTTGGGTGTCAAGACAGGTGACCGGGTATTGATCTCGGGTGCGCTCGGCTCCGTCGGCCGTGCCGCCATCCAATATCTCAAGCAAATAGGTGCCCAGCCGGTCGCGGGCGTTCGGCCCGAGCGGATGGGCGAGGCGCGCGAGCTGGTCGGGGAAGGCGTGGACATTACCGTGCCGGCAAAGAGCCCCAGCTTTCAATATGCCATCAGCGCCGCTGCGCCGGTGGCTAAAAATCTCATCGAAAATGTGGTCGATGGCGGCCAGGTCGCAAGCATTGTTCCAGTACCCGAGGACGCCAACCAAGGCAACCGCGTGGCCATCCGCGAGCTCTATCATCGAACCGATGCCGCAACGCTTGACGCGGTTCTCGACGCTGCAGCGCGAGGATTGCTGCTGATACCGATTTCGCAGGTTTTTGCCCTGGAGGAATTGGGCTTGGCCCAAGATGCGGTCGCCAGGGGAGCACAGGGTAAAGTCGTGCTCAAGCATTGAGCATTACAGCATCGGTGGTAGCGCAATCTTCGCCATTGCAGCCGCCAGCAGGCGCTGAAACGACGTTTTCAGTCCCGCTTGCTGGTTCGATAGCCTTTGCCAAAAAGCCGATCAATTGATGACAGCGTCAGTACTGGGAGCACGTGTCGCGATC
The DNA here is from genome assembly GCF_003287875.1 of Martinezella tropici. GTDB lineage: Bacteria > Pseudomonadota > Alphaproteobacteria > Rhizobiales > Rhizobiaceae > Rhizobium > Rhizobium tropici_C. The sequence goes on along the minus strand of NZ_QMKK01000035.1, from coordinate 55,585 downwards.
CGTGGCACGTGTTTCATCATATGCACTTCGCTTGGCAAAGATGGCGCCCGCCGCTGCTCGATGAGTAGGTGCTGAGGCCCCGCGAGCCGGGTTGACCAGCCGGCAGCCTAAGCAGTGACGCCGGAGGGCATGAGGCGGGAAGAGATTTTCCGTTTCCAGTGGCCCAGGAGATCACCGTTCCTTTTAATCTACCATTTTTGTGGACAATATTCGCATTATCGAAAACGCATGTGATTTCCGAAAGGGATGAGCGAAAGGATGAGAATGAGTGCGCCCAAACTCGTCGGCTTTGCCGGCAGCTTCAACAGGCCGTCGAAGACCTACGCGCTGGTGCAGACCGTTGCCGACCTGGCAAGCGAGCAATATGGCTTCACCAACAGGGTTTACGATCTGCACGATGTCGGCGCCTCGCTCGGACTGGCGAAATGGCGCAAAGATCTGGACGATCAGGCGAGAAGCGTCATCGATGAGATCGTGTCGGCCGATGCTCTCGTCATCGGTTCGCCGACCTTCAAGGGATCCTATCCCGGACTGTTCAAGCATCTGATCGACCTCATCGATCCGCATGAGCTGCGGGCCAAGCCGATCATCATCACGGCGACCGGCGGTGGAGACCGGCATGCGCTGATGGTCGAACATCAGCTGCGGCCGCTCTTCGGCTTCTTCATGGCCCATACCTTGCCGACGGCGGTCTATGCATCGGATCGCGATTTCGCCGACTACAAGGTGTCGTCAGAGCCGCTGGCCAACCGCATCAACGAGGTTGTCGGCGAGCTCGGGGCCTTTTTCCCGCATCCGGTGACGAGGCTTGCCGCTGCGGAATGATGGGCGGTGACGCCCGAACGTCTTGGATTTGTCACCGGAATGGAGGCTTACATGAGATGGAATGTCATCAGCCGCCTGAAGACGATTTTTGCCGGTCCCGCGCTGCAGAGGGTGGATGTTCGCACGCGGTCCGTTGATTGGGTTGAATCTGTGGAGCGGGAACGAGAACTCTCCGCCCGTGACTACGAGATCTATTACTGGTGCTCCACGCCGGCGCCCTGGTATTGAAAGGAGGTGCCTTTGATGTCGTGTCGCGAATTGAGTTTCCTATCGTTATTCGTCGCGAGGCTTCCATGACCAGAGTACTGATCGTGCCGGGTCTCTTTGGCTCGGGTGAGGGGCATTGGCAGCGTCACTGGCTGCAGGATCATCAGGATGTCCAACTAGTCGAGCAGGACGATTGGGATTTTCCCCATCTCGGCAGCTGGATGGAAAGGCTGGAGGAAGCGCTGGAAGAGGCCGGCGATGCCTATATCGTGGCGCACAGCCTGGGCTGCGTATTGACGGCAAGATTGGCCGGCCGTCCGGCCGCGCGAAGGGTCAAGGGAGCGCTGCTCGTCGCACCCTGCGACATTCCGGTGACGGAAGCCCTGCATGCCGGGCATCTTTCCTTCGGCACGATGCCGACGGAAGCCTTGCCTTTTCCCAGCATCACGATCGGAAGCCTGAACGATATCTATATGAGGCTCGACCGGCTGACCTTGTTCGGGCGGCTCTGGAATTCCGATGTCCGCAATATCGGCCTTGCGGGGCACATCAATATTGCCAGCGGCTTCGGGCGCTGGCCAAGCGGTTATGGCTTCCTGGAAATACTGAAGAGCCGCAGCAGACATCGCCAGCCGCAGGGGTTTTCGAGGGCTGTCGCCGTTTCCATTTAAAAGAAGGCTTTTCATATCGAACGTTCGACGCCATTGTGCTGCGGATGTTCTGATCGTACCCCACATCGGCGCATTCAAGGCGAGCAACGGGGGCAGAACTTTGGAGGTAAGACAATGAGTTTGCGCATCAACGATATCGCCCCGGATTTTACGGCCGAGACGACACAGGGCGAGATTAAGTTCCATGACTGGATCGGTAATGGCTGGGCCGTGCTCTTTTCGCATCCGAAGAACTTCACGCCGGTCTGCACGACAGAGCTCGGCGCGATGGCCGGCTTGGAAGGCGAATTCCGCAAGCGCGGCGTCAAGATCATTGGCATCTCTGTCGATCCCGTCGAAAGTCACGGTCGCTGGAAGAACGACATCAAGACGGCGACCGGTTTCGATGTCGACTATCCGCTGATCGGCGACAAGGACCTCAACGTCGCCAAGCTCTATGACATGCTGCCGGCCGGTGCGGGCGAGAGTTCGGAAGGCCGCACGCCGGCCGACAACGCCACCGTGCGCTCCGTCTTCGTCATCGGGCCCGACAAGAAGATCAAGCTGATCCTCACCTATCCGATGACGACGGGCCGCAATTTCGGAGAAATCCTGCGTGCGATCGACTCGATCCAGCTGACATCGAAGCATCAGGTTGCCACACCGGCAAACTGGCAGCAGGGCGAAGACGTCATCATCACGGCAGCCGTCTCCAACGAAGACGCTATTGCCCGTTTCGGCTCGTTCGACACGGTGTTGCCCTATCTGCGCAAGACCCGCCAGCCATCAGCCTGATGGGGATCAGCGGTTGAAATTTGCAAAAAAGGTGATGCGGCTCCAAAAGCCGCATCACTCTTTTCAAAGGCTGACGTTTTCACGCAGAAACTCCAGCAGCGCGCGCACGCGGGCCGGCAGCGGGCCGCCCTGGCCGATATAGACGGCATGGAACTCCTCGATATCGCCGGGGTTTAGCTCTTCAAGGACCGGCAGCAGGCGACCAGCCGCGATATCCGATCCGACGGTGAAGGCGGCAAGCCGTGCCAGACCGGCACCACCGAGCGCAAGGTGGCGCATGGCCTCTCCGTCGCTCACCTGCAGACTGCGAGGGGGCGGTACCGTCGCGATCTCGCCGTCTACCAGCAACGGCCAGCCTTCGATTGCGCGGGAATAGGCAAAACCGATGCGGCAATGTTTCTCCAGTTCTCTTAAGGAGCGGGGCGTGCCGTGCCGCTGCAGATAAGCTGGCGAGGCGACGATGACCTTACGCGCTGCTCCAAGCTTGCGGGCCGTCAGACTGGAGCTCTTCAGCGGTCCGGCGCGGATTGCGACATCGGCCCGCTCTTCCATCAGGTCGACGATCCGGTCTGTGTGAAAAATCTCCAATGAGATATTCGGGTGCAGCGCCATGAAGGCGGGCACAAGCGGGGCCAGCACATGATTGCCGAAGGAGCCGCTGGTGTTGATGCGGATATGGCCGGCAGCCTGCTCTCCCGCCGAGGCGTGGCGTTCGGCCTCGGCGATATCGGCGAGGATGGCAACGCTCCGTTCGAAGAATGCGCAGCCCTCGGGGGTTAGCTGCAGCCGCCGTGTCGAGCGGTTGATGAGACGGGCGCCGAGACGCCTTTCCAGCCTCGTGATGAGTTTGCTGACCGCCGAGGGCGTCATGCGGCAGGCCATGGCGGCGGCAGTGAAGCCACCAAGCTCCACGGCGCGCACGAAGACTTCCATTTCGCCGGAACGATTGATTTCTTGGCGGCTCATGATGAATTAAAATCACAAATCAATTTCTGATCGGCAATCTATATCATGCCTTTTTAGCAGTCTATCTATCTGAAGAACCAACAGGAGATAGACGATGGACTACAGAAATCTCGGCGCCTCCGGCCTGCGCGTCCCCGTGCTCAGTTTCGGCGCCGGCACGTTTGCCGGTAGCGGGCTCCTCTTCAGCGCCTGGGGTTCGACGGATGCGACGGAAGCGCGCCGTCTGGTCGACATCTGCCTGGAGGCGGGCGTCAATCTCTTCGATACGGCGGATGTCTATTCGGCAGGCGCATCGGAGGAGGTGCTCGGCCAAGCGATCCGGGGCAGGCGGGATGCCGTGCTGATCTCGACGAAGACAGCACTGCCGATGGGCGACGGGCCGGCCGACTGGGGGAGTTCGCGTTCGCGATTGATCACATCGGTCGACGCCGCCTTGCGGCGTCTCGGGACCGATTACATCGACCTTTTACAATTGCATGCTTTCGATGCCTCGACGCCCATTGAGGAAACGCTTTCCACACTCGATGGCTTGGTGAAGGCGGGAAAGATCCGCTACATCGGCGCTTCCAACTTCGCCGGCTGGGAGCTGATGAAATCGCTCGCGATCTCCGAGAAGTACGGCTACGCACGCCATGTCGCCCATCAGGTCTATTATTCGCTCGCTGGCCGCGATTACGAATGGGAATTGATGCCGCTGGGTCATGATCAGAACGTCGGCGCCCTGGTCTGGAGTCCGCTGGCATGGGGCAGGCTCACTGGCAAGATCCGCCGCGGCCAGCCATTGCCCGAAAAGAGCCGCTTGCATGAGACGGCGTCATTCGGCCCGCCCGTCGATGACGAGAAGCTGTTCGATATTGTCGATGTGCTGGATGAGATTGCTGTCGAGACCGGAAAGAGCGTGCCGCAGATCGCGATCAACTGGCTGCTGTCCCGGCCGACGGTTGCAAGCGTCATCATCGGCGCGCGCAATGAGGAGCAGTTGCGCCAGAATCTCGGCGCGGTCGGCTGGACGCTTTCGAAAGAGCAGATCGAGAAGTTGGACAAGGTGAGCGAGCTGACGGCTCCCTATCCCTATTTTCCGTATCGGCGTCAGGAAGGCTTTGCGAGACTCAATCCGCCGCTGGTCTGACGCGGCAGGTATTCCTGTGGACCATGGCAACGAAGGCGGCGGAGCAAATTGGCTGTCCCGCCGCCAACAGCATTTAGCGGCCGCCCTCCATCTTGCGATGGCGCTGGTTCCTGCCGCTCTCGCCATAAGGATAGGCGGCGGGCTGAGGAGCGCTGATCTCGTTCAGCCTGTCCATTTCCGCCTCCGTGAGCTTCAGTTCGGCCGCACCCAGATTGTCGGCAAGCTGCTCACGCGTGCGGGCGCCGAGGATAACGGAGGTGACCGCGGGCCGGGCTGCTGTCCAGGCAAGCGCCACCTGCGCCATGGTAACGCCACGCGCCTTGGCGATCTCCTCCACGGCGGCGATGATCGCCCAGGTGCGCTCCTGTGCGTTGCGTGGAGCAAAGGATTCGCTGCCGCGGTTGGGGTTCTCGCCAAGCCGCGTGGCGCCGGTCGGCATTTCGTCGCGCTTGTATTTGCCTGTTAGCCATCCGCCGCCAAGTGGCGACCAGGGAAGCAGGCCCAAGCCGGCATCAAGGCAGGCATCGACGATCTCGAGTTCGATGTCGCGAACGAGCAGATTATATTGCGGCTGCAGCGTCACCGGCCGCGTGTAGCCCTGTGCCTTGGCGATCTCGACGGCCTTGGCGATATGCCAGCCGACGTAATTGGAGAAGCCGTAATAGCCGATCTTGCCGGCGCGCACGGCATCGTCGAGAAACCGCAACGTCTCCTCGATCGGCGTCAGGGCATCCCAGGCATGCATCTGATAAAGATCGATATGTTCGATGCCGAGACGGCGCAGGGAATCGTCCAGCGCCTGGCCGAGATGACGACGCGACAGACCGAGATCGTTCGGACCGTTGCCCATTGGGAAACGGCCCTTGGTTGCGATGATGGCCTGGCGGGCCTCGGCGGGGCGAGCTTTCAGCCAGCGGCCGATGATCTCCTCAGACTTGCCGGCGCTGTAGACATCGGCGGTGTCGATGAAATTGCCGCCCCATGCGAAATAATCGTCAAGAAGTTTATGCGATGCGGCCTCGTCTGCTTCCGCGCCGAAAGTCATGGTGCCAAGGCAATAGGCCGTGACAACGGCCCCGCTTGGGCCGAGCTTGCGATAATCCATTTCTGCCTCCTCTGAACGGAGCGCTGGTGCCCGATCGGCAAAGCGGTCGGGAAAGCCGCAGGCTCCGTGATCCATAGCAATGTGATGCTTGAGACGGCCTCCACCGTCGATGGGGGTTCGACGCTCGGCGTTTCAATGCCGTGGCCGCAGAGACACCATAGCCAATCATCCCATGATTACCAAGTGCATTCATTGCCTGGTTGGCCTTGCTCGCGTAAAATTCTCCGTGATGATTCCTCTCTTCTCGAATGTCCCCCTTCATGGATGAAGCGCCGACAAGCCGCATGCTCTCCTGGGCACGCAACTCCACCATCTATCGCCTCGAACGCCGGATGATGACTGAAAAGCAGCTGTTCGATGCGATCGCTAAAAAGGCGCGGCAGAAGTTCGAGGATATCAACGATACACAGGTCAGGGCGCTTGCCGATTTTGCCGTCAAATTCGCTTATGAGCTGAAGGTGCTCGATGACGTCGCCTATGCCGAGATCAGCACGCGTTCGGCAGTTCGATCAGGCAAGTCGAGGAAAGCCATCGCCTTCAAGCTCGCATCCAAGGGAATTGCCGGTGAAACGGTCGTTGCGGCCGTGGAGGAGGTCGATGATCTCCATTCCGCCGTCATCTTTGCCCGGAAGCGTGGCTTCGGCCCCTTCCGGCGCGGTGACCTCGACGAGAAGCGCAAGGCAAAGGAATTATCCGCCTTCGCCCGCAACGGTTTCAGCTTTGCGATTGGCAAACGGGTTTTCGATATGGAGCGTGAAGATGCCGAAGACCTGTTGCAATCGACCTCGGCCGTTTGACACGGGCCGCATTGTCATGGTTGATCGCGCCAGCTAATTTGCCGCGCTTGCGTGCGGCGATGCATGGGGATCTTGGTGAAATCAGATATTGCGTTGGGTATGGTGGCGATGGGCATCGCTTTTTATCCTTTTGCAGCACAGGCGGATTGGCAGCCGATCGAGACCGTCAAGACCTACGCGATTGCCGGAAGATCGGGGCGTGAACTCTACGATTCGATCGGCGAGCGCGGTCCCTTGCTCGGACCCAAGGTGAGGGCGATTGCCCATACCGATTTCAAGCTGACCTGGACCCGGAAATACGAACCGCAGCCGGATGGCGCCTGCATGATCACGGTCAACATACCGAAGCTGATCATCACTTACACATTGCCGAAACCTTCGGCGCAATTGCCCGCTTCGACCCGCAAAAGCTGGCAAAAATTCATCGCCGGGGTCGAAGCGCATGAGCGTGTGCATGGCGGCTTCATCAAGGACATGGTCAAGGAGATCGAAGCCGTGAGCGTCGGCTTCTCCGTGCCGGATGACCCGAAATGCAGCAAGATCCGCGTCGAGCTCACAAAACGGCTCGGGGAGATTTCCAGCAAAGAGCGGCAGAAAAACAGCGACTTCGACAAGGTCGAATTCAGCGACGGCGGCAATCTCCAGCAGCTGGTCTTGAAGCTGGTCAAGGAAGAGTAATTGAGGGACCGCAGCCGGGCAAATCCGCCGGCTGCGTGACCTAATGTGGTTTTATCGGCCCTTCCTCTTTCGCCATTCGGCGAATTTCTGTCTCGGGGCGTCGCTGGTCGCAGGATAAAGACCGATGATGGTCGCGCCGTTCATGACTTCCTCGGTGACGAAATCCTCATAGGCCGTCATTTCCACGGTCTCAGTGGCGATTTCATCGGCAAGGTGCGCCGGAATGACGATGACGCCCTCATTGTCGCCGACGAGAACGTCGCCTGGGAAAACCGCCACATCGCCGCAGCCGATCGGGCCATTGATTTCGATGGCCTGATGCAGCGTCAGGTTCGTCGGCGCGGACGGGCGGTGATGATAGGAGGGAATGTCGAGGGCGGCGATTTCCGGGCTGTCGCGCAAGCCGCCATCGGTGACGACGCCGGCCACGCCACGTACCTGTAGGCGCGAGATGAGAATGGAGCCGGCCGAGGCGGCGCGTGCATCCTTGCGGCTATCCATGACCAGTACGAAGCCGGGCGGGCATTGTTCGACGGCGGCCCGTTGCGGATGCTCGGGGTTGCGGAAGACTTCGAGCGTGTTCAGGTCCTCTCGCGCCGGAATATAGCGCAGCGTGAAGGCCTGGCCGACCATGTTCGCCTTCTTCGGTGAGAGCGGCCGCACATCCTGAATGAATTGGTTGCGCAGGCCACGCCGGAAAAGTGCGGTGGCGATCGTCGGTGTTGCGACGCCCATCAGCTTGTCGCGCGTCTCATTGCTCAGCACAAAATTGCTCATGCGATAAATCCCTCGTGATCAATAGATGTCGGGTTCGCCCGGCGTCGGGCCGAAGCTGCGTTCCAGGAAGTCGAAATCGCAGCCGGTATCGGCCTGCGCCACATGGCGCGAGAACATCCAGCCATAGCCGCGGCCGAATTTTTCCGCCGGCTTGACCCAGGCATCGCGCCGCCGCTTCAGCTCGTCCTCGTCGACAAGCATGTCGATGCGCCGCGCCTCGAGATCAAGACGAACGATATCGCCGTTGCGCAGCAGCGCCAGCGGGCCGCCGACATAAGATTCCGGCGAGACGTGCAGGATGCAGGCGCCATAGCTCGTGCCGCTCATGCGGGCATCGGAGAGGCGGAGCATGTCCCTGTAGCCCTTCTTCAGCAGTGCTTTCGGGATCGGCAGCATTCCCCATTCCGGCATGCCGGGGCCGCCTTGCGGGCCGGCGCCGCGCAGTACCATGACGTGGTCGGGTGTGATGTCGAGATTCTCGTTGTCGACGGCCGCCTTCATCTCCGGATAGCTGTCGAAGACCAGTGCCGGTCCCTGATGCTTGTGGAAGCGTGGGTCGCAGGCGGCCGGTTTGATGACGGCGCCGGTCGGCGCAAGATTGCCCTTCAGCACCGCAAGCGACCCCTCATGATAGACCGGATTGTCGAGCGAGCGGATGACGTCGTCATTGTAGCATTTCGCCCCCTCCAGCGTCTCGCCGAGGGTGACGCCGGAGACGGTCAGCGCCGAGAGATCGAGCTTGGAAGAGAGCTTCGCCATCAGCGCGCGCAGGCCGCCGGCATAGTAGAAATCCTCCATCAGATAGGTCTTGCCGGTCGGTCTGATATTGGCGAGCACCGGCGTCGTGCGCCCTGCCTTGTCGAGATCGTCGAGCGAGAGATTGATGCCGGCGCGCCTGGCCATCGCGATCAGATGCACGACGGCATTGGTGGAACAGCCCGTCGCCATCGCCACCGCAACCGCATTGTTGACGGCGGCCTGCGTGACGATCTTCGAGGGGACCAGATCTTCCCAAACCATCTCGACGATACGCCGGCCGACAGCTGATGACATGCGGATGTGATTGGCATCCGGCGCGGGGATCGAGCTTGCACCAGGCAGGTTGAGGCCCAGCGCCTCGGCGATCGCCGTCATCGTGCTTGCCGTGCCCATGGTCATGCAGTGACCATAGGAGCGGGCGATGCCGGCCTCGACATCGACCCATTCCTTCTCCGAAATGGTGCCGGCGCGGCGCTCATCCCAGAATTTCCAGGCATCGGACCCCGAGCCCAGATATTCGCCGCGATAGTTGCCGCGCAGCATCGGGCCGGCCGGGAGGTAGATCATCGGCAGCCCCATGGAAAGCGCGCCCATGACGAGGCCGGGCGTGGTCTTGTCGCAGCCGCCCATCAGCACGGCGCCGTCGACAGGGTGCGAGCGCAAGAGTTCTTCTGCTTCCATCGCCAGCATGTTGCGATAGAGCATGGTCGTCGGCTTCACATAGCTTTCCGACAGCGAAAGGGCGGGCAGTTCCAGAGGGAAGCCTCCGGCCTGCAGAATGCCGCGTTTGACGTCCTCGACGCGATGTTTGAAATGCGCATGGCAGGGATTGGCGTCGGACCATGTGTTCAGGATGGCGATGACGGGCTTATCGGTCCATTCTTCGGGCGCATAGCCCATCTGCATCGTGCGTGAGCGGTGTCCCGAGCTTCTGAGATCATCAGGCGCAAACCATCTGGCACTGCGCAAGTCCTGGGGCTTCTTCCTGCTGTTCATCGTATTTGCGCCTTGTCTTTAACGAGGGCCGAAGAGTGGGGCGATGTCAGCGTCGCATCAATTCCGATTGCTGGCTGCGACATCTGCACGCTCAATCCTGTTGATTGCGCCAACTGCCAGAAATGAGCTTGGCGTCGGCTCACTAAAGCACTAATGTATCAGTGCATCAACCCATGAATTGTGCTTAATGAATAGACGCTCTTGACCAGAAAGGCCGCCGGTGAAGCTCAATCCGAAGGAATTTGCCCTTGATCGCTCCCGCCAAGTCGCGCCTCAGATTCTGGAGATCCTGCGATCACGCATTCTTTCGATGAGCCTGCCGCCAACGACAGTCTTGTCGCGCATCTCGCTGCAAAGCGAATTCAATGTCAGCCAGACCCCCGTGCGCGATGCCCTGATCCGGCTTGAGGAGGAGGGGCTGGTGGAGGTCTATCCGCAATATGCGACTGTCGTTGCGAGGATCGATATTCGCAACGCGACCGAGGCGCATTTCCTGCGATTGTCGATCGAACTCGAGGCGGTCCGCAGGCTGGCTGCGGATTCGCCTGCGGAAACCGCAGCAATCCTCGAAGGCATCCTGGCGCGCCAGAAGCATATGGCGTCACAGGAAACCTATGATCTCTTCGACATGCTCGACAAGGATTTCCATCGCGTTCTCTATGAGCGGGCCGGCATTCTCGGTCTCTGGTCTACGGTCCGGCGCCAAAGCGTGCATCTCGACCGGCTGCGCATGCTCAACCTGCCAATGCCAGGCAAGCTCGAGCAGATCATTGTCGATCATCAAGCCGTGGTCGATACTGTCCGCTCGGCCGATGCGGAAGCCGCCGTCGCTGCTCTGCGCCGGCATTTGTCAGGCACCTTGTCGATCGTCGATCTCATTTGCGAGCAATATCCGGATTATGTGAGCCGTTAGCCTGTCGGCTTTTCGGACCGATGTGAGGTGTGGAGCGTACCAGAACCCGCATTGGCTTGTGTCTTACTTCATGCGACAAGGTTTACAGGCAAACAAATCATGGAGTTCGCTTGACCATCGGGCTTGCGCATGCCGAGTTGATCGCAGTTTTGACGGCCGTTACGGGCGGCGATCCAAGGGTGATGACGGTTCGGTCGGGCGATGCCTTGCCATCCGGCCCGTTTGAACTCGGACATCGCACGCTGCAGAGCGGATTGCGCGAATGGATTCAGGAACAGACGGCCCACCCTGTCGGCTATCTGGAGCAGCTCTACACGTTTGCTGATCGCGATCGAAACAACGAAATTCTCGGCGGGCGCACGATTTCCATCAGCTATCTGGGGCTCGTGCGCGAGCAGGCGGCCCCCGGGGGCGGAACGCCGGGCTGGCATGGCTGGTATGAATATCTCCCTTGGGAGGATCATCGGGGCGGGCGACCGGCGATGCTGGACGATATCGCCGCTCGGCTCACATCCTGGATCGAGGAGGACGCGATGCGCAGGGGCCAGCGCCGCCGGCGGGCCGACTTCGATTTCGGGCTGAATGGTGCGGCATGGAACGAGGATCTCGTTCTGCAGCGCTATGAACTGCTCTACGAAGCAGGGCTCGTTGCCGAGGCGGGCTGCGATCTCAAGCATAATTTCGGCCGGTCGATGTTTGCCGATCATCGCCGCATCCTTGCGACCGGCATGGCCCGGCTGCGGGCCAAGATCAAGTACCGTCCCGTCGTCTTCGAGCTCATGCCCGAGAATTTTACGCTGCTGCAATTGCAGAAGACGGTCGAGGCGCTCGCCGGCCTGACGCTGCACAAGCAGAATTTCCGCCGGCTTATCGAGCAGCAGGAGCTGGTCGAGGAAACCGGCGGCACTGAAAGCGAAACCGGCGGCCGTCCCGCCAAGCTCTTCCGCTTCCGCCGCGCCGTGCTTGAAGAGCGTGAATTCGCCGGAACGAAATTACCCCTCTCCCGCAATTGACATATGCTCACACTGAGAATATCTATTTGCTCATAATATACTCAAAATGAGTATAATAAGGAGCCGGTCATGAATCTTCCCGTATCCGCATCCCCACTCTACGATCGTGTCAGCCGCGTCATCCCGAAAGCCGAATGGCTGTCATTCCAGGACGACGTCGAGGCGATCCTTGGTTTGAAGCGGCGGCACAATGCCGTCATTCTCGCCCACAACTATCAGACACCGGAAATCTTCCATGGTGTTGCCGATATCGTCGGCGACAGTCTCGCGCTTGCGCGGAAGGCCGTGGAGGTCGATGCCGACATCATCGTCCTGGCCGGCGTGCACTTCATGGCAGAGACTGCCAAGCTACTGAACCCGGAAAAGACCGTTTTGATCCCTGATCTGGAGGCCGGTTGCTCCCTCGCGGAATCGATCACGCCGGAGGATATCGCCTTGCTGCGTCAGGCTCATCCCGGCGTTCCCGTCGTCACCTACGTCAATACGTCGGCAGCCGTGAAGGCGGCTTCCGATATCTGCTGTACTTCGGGCAATGCCCGGCAGGTGGTGGAATCGCTCGGCGTGCCGAAGGTGCTGATGCTGCCGGATGAATATCTTGCGCGCAACGTCGCGCGCGAAACCAATGTCGAGCTCATCGCCTGGCATGGGCATTGCGAGGTTCACGAACTCTTCACAGCGGACGATATACGCCAGCTCCGTGAGAATTATCCCGGCGTAACCGTGCTGGCTCATCCGGAATGCCCGCCCGATGTCGTCGAGGCGGCGGACTTCGCCGGCTCGACTGCCGTCATGTCCGACTATGTCGGCAAGAAACGTCCGTCGCGCGTCGTCTTGCTCACCGAATGTTCGATGAGCGACAATGTCGCTGTGCATCATCCGGACGTCGAGTTCATCCGGCCCTGCAATCTCTGCCCGCATATGAAGCGCATCACCCTCGGCAACATCCGCAAGGCCCTGGAAGAAGGGCGGCATGAGGTGACGGTCGACCCGGCAATTGCCGCCGACGCCCGTCGGGCGGTAGAAAGGATGCTGGCGATATGAGCGAGATCCTCGAAGAACTTGGCGGCCGCGTCGTCATCGTCGGCAGCGGCCTTGCCGGATTGATGACGGCGCTGACGCTGGCGCCCGAGCCGGCCGTTATCGTCACCCGTGCCCTGATCGGAGCGGAAACGTCGAGCGCCTGGGCACAGGGCGGCATCGCCGCCAGTATCGGCAAGGGCGATAGTGCAGCCCTGCATCTCGCCGATACGCTTGTCGCCGGCGACGGGCTTTGCGACGCGAAAGTGGCGGCAAGGATCGTCGCCGAAGCGCCTGCGGCCATTGCGGCGCTGGAGCGTTTGGGCGTCGAGTTCGACCGCAACGATGCCGGCGAATTGTCCCTCGGCCTCGAAGCTGCCCATTCGCTTCGACGTATCGTGCATTCCAGGGGCGATGGTTCGGGGGCTGCCATCGTCCGCGCGCTCGCCGAGGCGGTCGCCCGCGCGCCATCCATCACGGTGCTCGAGGGCTGTCAGGCGCAACGCCTGTTGCTGGATGGGGATCGCGTCGCCGGCCTTCTGTGCCTGACCGGCAAGGGCAATATCGTCTTGCCGTCCTCCCGTATCGTCCTTGCTACCGGCGGCATCGGCGGTCTCTTCGATGCCACGACCAATCCGGTTGGCAATTTCGGGCAGGGGATTGCGCTTGCGGCACGGGCCGGGGCACGGCTTGCCGATATGGAGTTCGTGCAATTTCATCCGACGGCGCTCGACAGCCGCCGTCGCCCCCTGGCGCTTGTCAGCGAGGCGGTTCGCGGCGAGGGCGCGCTGCTCGTCAATGAAAGCGGCGAGCGCTTCATGGCCGGTGTCGAAGGTGCCGAGCTTGCACCGCGCGATGTGGTTGCCCGTGCCATCAGCGCGGAAATCGCCCGCGGCGGTCGGGTCTTCCTCGATGCGCGAGGCGCGCTCGGCAATCGTTTCGCCGCGCGCTTTCCAGTCATCGAGGCCCTTTGCCACGAGGCGGGCGTTGATCCGTCGAGCGATCTCATCCCGGTGCGTCCGGCCGTTCACTATCACATGGGCGGCGTTGCGACCGACGAGAGCGGCCGCAGTTCGGTTCCCGGCCTATGGGTTGTCGGCGAGGCGGCTTCCACCGGCTTGCACGGCGCCAACCGCCTTGCCAGCAACTCCCTGCTCGAGGCCGCGGTCATGGGCATGCGGGCGGCGCGCGATATCGCTGGCACGGATGCAAGCCTCGCAAGATTGCCGAAGCAACATCCCGAGACATTCGCGCCAGACCCGACGACCGTCCGGCCGATTGTGTCGCGGCATCTCGGCGTGTTGCGCAATGCCGGTGCCATCCATGGCGCGATCGCGGCCCTTCTGCCGCTTTGTGAGAACGAAAGCACGGCAACTAACCCTGCGCTGGTGGCCTTGCTGATCGCCGTCTTCGCAAGTCTCCGGATGGAATCACGCGGCGCCCATGCGCGCACGGATTTTCCGCTGAAACTGCAATACGCGCAGCGCCGCATGATGTATCTCACCGACGCCCTCGATATCGCCCGGTCCGTCGTTCCCTATTCGATGGCAAGGAGTGCCTGACATGACGCTTGCTCCCCTCCCGCGCGTGATCGTTGAGCCGCTTGTGCGCAATGCGCTTGTCGAAGATCTCGGCCTTGCCGGCGACGTAACGTCCACCGCCGTCATTCCGGCGGAACATCGGTCCCGCGTTGCTATGGTAACCCGCGAGCCGGGCGTGGTCGCGGGCCTCGATGCCTCCGAGCTGGCCTTCCAGCTGGTCGATCCCGCCATCGCCATGACCCGTCATGTGCCCGACGGTACGAAGGTTGATGTCGGTGAGGTCATCGCGACGATCGAAGGACCATCCCGCGGCCTGCTGACAGCGGAACGCACCGCGCTCAATTTCCTCGGCCATCTCTCCGGTATTGCCTCCGTGACCGGCAGCATCGTCGAGGCGATCGCCGGCACGAAGGCATCGATCGTCTGCACGCGCAAGACGACGCCGGGCCTCAGGGCCCTGGAAAAATACGCCGTGCGCGCCGGCGGCGGCATGAACCATCGCTTCGCGCTCTATGACGCCGTGTTGATCAAGGATAATCATGTCGCCATTGCCGGGGGTATCGCCGAAGCCATCCGCCGCGCCAAGGCGGGCGTCGGTCATATGGTCAAGATCGAAGTCGAAGTGGATACGCTCGCGCAGCTTCGCGAAGCGATGCAGGAGGGTGTCGACGCCGTGCTGCTCGACAACATGACACCGGATCAACTGCGCGAGGCAGTTGATATTGTCGGCGGCCGGGCCATCACGGAAGCCTCCGGCCGCATTACGCCGGCAACGGCTTCCGCAATCGCCGCTACCGGCGTCGATCTCATCTCCGTCGGCTGGCTGACGCATAGTGCGCCGACGCTCGATATCGGGCTGGACTGGAAGGCTGCGGCCTGAGGCAGAGCGAGCTTCTACATTTTGGGCTGTCGGCAACGCAAGGTTGCTGGCAGCCCAGCTTCCAGTTGGTCATTTATTTCGTCAATGCGGATTGCACGTCGGTCAACGCAAAATCATCTCCGACATAGAGCAAAGGGGCTGAATGTCGTTTGGCAAGGGCATAGGCGAAGCAATCGCCGAAATTCAGGCCGCCTCGCGTGCCGAAACCCTTACCGTATTTCACACGGGCCTTCATCGCGGCTCGCGCGAGATTTTCGTCTATCGAGGCAATCCCGATGCGGAATTCGGTCAAAAACTCGTCTAGATCGGCAATCGCCTCATACCGGTCTCCTTCTTTGATCCTGCCCGCCATGACCGTGCCGGCTTCGACGTAATTCACAGCCGATATGAGACGCTGAGCGTCCGTCTGGAGGGCCATCACGCAGTCTGAAGCTTCCGCCTCCTCGAACATGATCGCTATGATGGCAGACGCATCAACGATCATCATCGGGGGAAATCGAGTTCTTCAGCTGTGTCGCCGACCGCTTCATCCCATTCCTGTTTCGTGACGGGTCGCCGATCGTAGCGGCCGGCGCGCCGGCGGACGAAAGCTTTCATACGGGCAGCATAGTCGCCCTGTGTCTCCTGCTCGGCACGCAGCCGTTCAAGCCGCTCGCGCATGGCCTGGGTAATGGCGTCGGTCATGGTTTCGCCGGTCAGGCGGGATAATTCCCGCGCCAGCCGATCCGCCTCTTCAGTCTTGATGCTCAACGCCATGATCGCTGCCTTTCTAGATGAACGATCTAGATAGCACGTGTATATCGCTTCTTCAATGCAAAAGGGTCTCGATCAAGTTGATCCCGGTGAACACGTAAGCCAAATTTACTCCTTGATTCTGATGCGACCAAGTCGCTGCTCAGCTTTCACACCACGACCGGCACCTGCGCGCCGTCCATGCTGATCACGACGCCGGTGACATAGCCGGCCTTGGCCGAACTCAGGAAAGCAACGACATTGGCGATGTCGCCTGGATCGGCCATGCGGCCGATCGGGATGCGCTTAAGGGCATCCGCTAGCGCTTCCTTCTCGGTCAAGCCGGAAGCCTTCACGGCCGCCTTCAGGCCCTCGGCGACACGGTCCGTCTCGGTGAGGCCAGGATTGAGGCCGACGACACGCACACCTTTGCCGGCATAGGCGTTGGCAAGGCCGACGCTTGCGAGCATCAGGGCGGCATTGGCCGATCCACCGGCCAGGTGGACGGGCGAGGCGATCTTGCCGCCATTACCGATGATATTGATGACGGCACCTGAGCCGCGCGCGCCCATGCGTTTGATGACGGGATCGATCACGTTGATGTAGGAAAAATACTTCGCATCCATCGCAGCCCGCCAGATGGCAGGCGTCAGCTCATCCGCCGGCGTGCGTGCCGCGGCACCTGCGCTGTTGACGAGGATATCGATCGGGCCGACATCGGACTCGACCTTGTTCACCACGGCAAGTGCCTGCTCGTCGGAGACCAGGTCGGCGGCGTAGCCGCGTGTGCCGGGAAGCCTGGAGAGGGCGGCATCGATATTGGACTGCGAGCGCGAGCAGATCGCAACCCGTGCGCCTTCCTGCAGGAAGAGCTCGGCGCAGGCAAAACCGATGCCCTTCGAGCCGCCCGTGATCAGAACGATTTTATCCTTGAGGCCAAGGTCCATGGAATGTCTCCGGTATGATTTGCTTGGATCGCCAAGCTACGTCCCGAAATCACCATCGTACAGGGTTGCGGTCGTCACAGCTTGGTTACCGGAGCGCGATCTTACGAAAGACGCTTGGCCTTCAGCACGGAAACGGCCGTCTCGCTGTTATGGACATAGTCGTTGGCGTCAGGCTGACGCTGCACCAGGAGAATGAACAGCAGGTCGGTCAGCATCAACTGTGCGTCGCGGGCGGTGATCGCCGACGACCGCACGCGATCCTCGTCGCCGACGGTATGGAGGCAGATATCGGCGACGCGGGCAAGCGGGTTGTCCTGCAACCCGGTGACGGCAATGACGGTCGCCTGGCGCTGGCTTGCCAGCTCTGCAATCCGCAGCGTCTCGATGCTGGCGCCGGAATAGGACAGCGCAAAGAGCAGGTCGTCAGGCCCAAGCGTCGATGCGTTGGCCATCTGCACATGGCTGTCGCTATCATGCAGCACGTTACGGCCGAGCTTCATCAGCTTGTAGGAAAAATCGCGCGCCACCAGCGACGAGGCGCCGACGCCGGCCAGATGGATGCGCCGGGCATCATGCAGCGCTTCGAGCGCCTTTTCGATATCGGCTTCGTTGTTGACGGAAATGGTCTGCTGCATGGCCTGCATCTTGCTGCCGAGCAGCTTCTGCAGGATTGTGAGATAGCCGTCGCCCACCTCGATCGTGCCATGGATCATGCCGGCCGGCGCCTGCCATTCCTGCGCTTTCGCCTCGCTGACGGCAAGCTTCATTTCCTGATAACCGGCATAGCCGAGCTTCTGGCTGAATTTCACGACACTCGACTGGCTGCGGCCGGTTTCCGCCGCGAGAGCGGCGGAGGAGAGGCGCAGCATCTGATCGGGATTGTCGATGATGAACTGTCCGATCTGACGATCGGCGGGGGCCATGCTTTCCAGCTGCGCGCTGATTTTCTTTAAGATCGACATTTGTCCCTTCAAGCCATCAAGGCCGCTTTACCCACTGACACGAGCGCATCGAAAATAGCATCCGGTTCAAGCTCGGCAATCTCGCTTCGTGCGATCGGACATTATCACAGCAGGTTGGAATAAAAAATTCCAAATCCGGTTGACACTCTGGAATGGCCGATTAGTCTTTGGAGGAGACGCGTGAAGGACTCGTGGCGTCCTCACCTTTTCCTCGACGGATTTTCATCATGGACAGACTTCGCATCTCCGGCGGCAAAAGGTTGCAGGGCGCGGTGACCATCGCCGGCGCCAAGAACGCCGCCTTGCCGCAGATCGCCGCAGCGCTCTTGAGCCCACATCCGCTGGAGCTCACGAACCTGCCCGCCGTCAGCGACGTCGAGAACATGCTCGGCGTTATTGCGCTGCACGGCGCCAAGATCGCACGCGGGCCGCATGGCACGACGGTCGATGCGAGCGAGATCGTCTCGAAGGAGACCTCCTATGATACGGTCCGGCGCATGCGGGCGACTGTGCTGGTGCTGGCGCCGCTGCTTGCCCGCTTCGGCCATGCGCGTGTTTCGCTTCCGGGCGGCTGTGCCATTGGCGCCCGGCCCGTCGATATGCATATCAAGGCCCTGGCGACTTTGGGCGCCGATATCGCGATCGAAAGCGGCCTGATCGTCGCCTCGGCGCCGAGCGGGCTGAAGGGCGCACGGATCGTGCTGAGCTCGCCATCCGTCGGCGCGACGGAGACGGCCATGATGGCCGCCTGCGCGGCCAAGGGCGAAACCGAGATCCTGAATGCCGCCCGTGAGCCGGAGGTGGCTGATCTCGCGGCTTGTCTTTGCGCCATGGGTGCACGGATCGAAGGAGCGGGAACCCATCGCATCTTCATCGATGGTGACACCGATTGGCGGTTCGCCAAGCATCACGGTATCCCTGACCGCATCGAAGCCGGCACCTATGCCATAGCAGCCGCGATCACCGGCGGTCAGCTCGAACTTATCCATGCACGGCTGGAAAATCTGGCTTCGGTCGTCCAGGCGCTTGAGGCTATGGGAGTGAGTGTCTGGCCGAGCGATCGGGGTCTCGTTGTCTCGCGAGACGGTCCGCTCAAGGGAGCCGATATCACCACCGAACCCTATCCCGGCTTCCCGACGGATCTGCAGGCACAGTTCATGGCTCTGGCCTGCTGTGCGGAAGGCGCGTCGCTGATCCGCGAAACGGTATTCGAAAACCGCTTCATGCATGTACCGGAGCTGACGCGGCTGGGCGCCAACATCACCCTGCAGGGCACGACGGCACTGGTGCGCGGCGGTGCGCCGCTCAAGGGCGCGCAGGTGATGGCGACGGACCTCAGGGCATCCGTGTCGCTGGTTCTCGCCGCCCTCGTGTCCAAGGGCGAAACCATCGTCAACCGTGTCTATCATCTCGACCGCGGTTACGAGCAGCTCGATCGCAAGCTGCGCCTCTGCGGCGCCGATATCGAACGGCTGACATCATGACGGCCGCATCGGAAAACGCTCCCTATTTCCTCGGCATTGACGGCGGTGGCACCGGCTGCCGGGCTCGCATCGAGGATGCTGAAGGCACGGTCTTGGGGCAGGGATTGTCCGGGCCGGCAACGACCCGGTTCGGGATCACTGAAGCATGGGCATCGATTTCGCGTGCCTTCGATGCCGCTATCGAGGAGGCGGGGCTGAATGCCTCCGATCTTGGGCGCGTCCATGTCGGTGTCGGTTTGGCCGGGATCGGCCGCAAGGGCGCCCTTGCCGCACTGAAGGCGATCGAACATCCCTTTGCCAGTATCCATTTTATCAGCGACGGCGAGGGCGCCTGCCTCGGCGCGCATTCCGGTCGCGATGGTGCCATTGTCATTGCTGGGACGGGCTCGATCGGCCTCGGCCTTGTCGAAGGACGGCAATTGCGGGTCGGCGGCTATGGTTTTCCCATTTCGGATGAAGGCAGCGGCGCCTATCTCGGGCTGAAGGCCGTGCAGCTTGTATTGCGTGCCCATGACGGCCGTGAACAGAAGACCGCATTGCTGGCCGAAATCATGCAACGCTTTCAGAACGATCCGATGGAGGCGGTCGCTTGGATGGACCGGGCATCGGCGACGGATTATGCCGCTCTTGCGCCCATGGTCCTTAGGCATGCCGATCAGGGCGATGCTGCCGCGCGGCGGATCGTGCAAAGCGCGGCCGGCCATATCGATACTCTGGTTCGCACCCTGTTCGAAAAAGGTGCGCCGCGCGTCTGCCTGCTCGGCGGTCTCGCAAGCCCGCTCGAGCCCTGGCTCTCGCCCGATGTACGCCGTCGATTGAAACCCAGCGATGGTGACGCGGTATCCGGTGCGATCATTTTGGCAAGACAGGCAATTTGCGGCTCTCGAACCGAATGACCTGGGATGCAATAGACGTCTTTCTCTTTCCCCTTGATTCCAACGACGGTAGGCCCTATTTTGACTATATATGGTCATTTTAGATTGAGGGCCGTGATGTCAACAATTAGCGTAGCAGAGGCAAAGGCAGGCTTTGCCAATCTGGTCGATGAGGCCGCCAACGGTGATTTTGTCACCATTACGCGCCACGGGAAGCCCGCTGCCGTACTTGTGTCGGTCGAAGCGGCAGAGGCCGCGAAGAAGGCTCTGAAGAAGCCAAGGCCGAATTTCGGGGATTTCCTGCTCACCTTCCCCGGTGGTGTCGATCTGGATCGAAACTCCTCAAAAATGAGGGACGTTGATCTGTGACGGAGTACCTGCTCGATACGAATATTATCAGCAGGTTTGCGCCGGATAAGGTGCCGCCCTCCGATGCCATCCGGATCTGGTTCCACAATCAGGGCGAAGCCGATGCGCTCTTTCTGTCGGCCATGTCCGTGTCGGAGATCGAAAAGGGAATACGCTCCCTTCATCGTCGTGGCGGAACTGAGCGAGCCAAGCGTCTCTCTGACTGGCTCGATTTCATCACGGACAGTTTCAGCGATCGTATCCTACCCATGGATACGGTGGTTGCGCGGATCGCCGGTGCTCTGGAAGACGACGCCCTGAGCAAGGGCCACAATCCTGGCCTCGGCGACATTATCATTGCAGCGACGGCGCGGGCTTATGACCTGACCGTCATCACAGAGAACTTGCGGCATTTTCAGCCGCTCGACGTATCGGCTGATCTTCCGGCGGTTTTCAGATCGGAATGATCGCTATCTTCACAATGAATGGCAACCAGCGCGATGATGGCGACGTCTACGATCAAGCTGACTGATCTGGAGCCGAAGCGTTAGCTGGCGCCGGTCGGTAAATCACACTTACCGCTGTGTGCTGTCGCCGCATAATCGCAGTGGTGATTTGCGCGGCAGAATTGGAATATTTTATTCCTTTATAGATTGACGAAAGGAATAATCAGACATAGTGTTAACCAAGGTAAACAGGGAGTGGGCAGGAAGCGAAGCCGAAAAGGCCGTCCGAGCCCTGGCTGATTTTGATCGGCCGTCTGACTGAAAGCCGATCCTTGCTGTGGCGTGTTCGATATTGAAGTGATCGAACTTGCCACTGCGAGTTATTGATATCGAAGCGTTATTTCGCGAGCAGGCCCATGACAGAAAAGACGTTGATATCCGAACTGGAACAATTGGTTTCCGAAGGGCGCAATCCGAATACGATGCATATCGATCTGTTGCCGACCTTCGATATCCTGCGTGAAATCAACTATGAAGATCAGACGGTGCCCCTCGCCGTCGAGAAGGTGATCCCGGCGATTGCCGCCGCCGTCAATCAGATCGTCGCCGCCTTCCAGAAGGGCGGACGGCTGATCTATATGGGGGCCGGCACCAGCGGCCGTCTCGGCGTTCTCGATGCCTCCGAATGCCCGCCCACCTTCAGCGTGCCGCCGGATATGGTCATCGGCCTGATCGCTGGCGGCCCGGATGCGCTGCGGCGCTCGATCGAGGGTGCGGAGGATGATCCGGCCCAAGGGCGCCAGGCATTGGAAGAGATCAAGCTGAGCAAGGATGATGTCGTCGTCGGCATCGCCGTCAGTGGCCGCACGCCCTATGTGATCGGTGGCCTGAACTACGCCAAGAGTATCGGTGCCTTTACCGTCGCGCTCTCCTGCAATCCCAATTCCATCATCGCCGGCATTGCCGATCTGGCGATCTCGCCCGTTGTCGGCCCGGAAATCCTGACCGGTTCGACCCGGCTGAAATCCGGCACGGCGCAGAAACTCATTCTCAACATGCTGACGACAGCAAGCATGATCCGCATCGGCAAGAGCTATCAGAACCTGATGGTCGACGTCAGCGCCAGCAACAAGAAGCTGGTGGCGCGCGCCTCGCGCATCGTCATGCAAGCGACCGGTTGCACCCAGCAGGAGGCCCGCCGGGTGCTTGATCTCACCGGCAATGACGTCAAGCTAGCCATTCTCATGGAAATTACCGGGATGGGCATTGAAGAAGCCCGCACGGCATTGCAAAACGCTGATGGATTCCTGCGCAAGGCCATCAACGCCAGGACTGCTTGAGACAACCATCGCGGCATGCCGCGACGGCAATCAATGGGCCAAAATCGGTCGGGGACATTTAAAAAATTTGGAGGACTGAAAGTGGAAGGGAATTTTGGAAAGAAGCTGATTTCGGGCGTGGCGCTGGCCATGGGGATCGGTCTGGCGACGGTTGCGATGCCTGTGGAGGCAGCGACGTTGCGCATGGCATGGTCGCAGGACGCAACCGGCCTTGATCCGCATAAGCAGACCGCCTTCTCCTCCATCCGCTTGCTGGAACTGATCTATGAGCCGCTCGTTCGCCTCGATGGCAATCTGCAGATCGTGCCCGGTGTCGCCGAGAGCTGGCAGTTCTCGCCCGACGGCAAGCAGTTGACCTTCAAGCTAAACGCAAAAGCCAAATTCCAGAACGGCGCAGCTGTCACGTCGGCTGACGTCAAGGCCTCCTTCCAGCGCATTCTCGATCAGGCGACCGGCGCTGTCGCCCGCGCGAACTTCCTGTCGATCGCGAGCATCGATACGCCCGATGCCAATACCGTCGTTTTCAACCTGTCACAGCCCGACGTTCCGCTTCTGACTGCCATGACGAGCCTCAATGCTGCCGTCGTGCCGGCAAGCGAAATCACAGCCGGCACCATCGGCACGAAGGCGATTGGCTCCGGCCCCTTCAAGCTCGACAGTTGGGTTCCGAACTCCAAGGAAGTCCTGAGCGCCAACAAGGATTGGGCGGGCGGCGCGACCGGCGTCGATGGCATCAACATCAGCGTGCTGCCGGATGAAACCGCGATCCTTGCCTCGCTGCGCACCGGCCAGATCGATTTCGCGCTGCTGAACGATCCGCTCGTGGCAACGCTGGTGCCGAAGGAGCCGAAGCTCCAGCTCACCCGCACGCCGGTGCTCTCCTACAACGTTCTGCAGCTCAATCCGTCGCGTAAACCCATGGATCAACTGGCCGTGCGCCAGGCGATCTCCTGCGCCATCGACCGCAAGGACGTGATGGATACGGCAGCACTCGGCGAGGGCAAGGTGACCGGCCCGCTGACGATGCCGCTCTATGCCACCGATCCCAGCAAACTCTTCTGCTACACACGCGATGTTGCCAAGGCGAAGAAGCTGATGGCCGATGCCGGCTTTGCTAATGGCTTCTCGGCGACCGTGATTGCCGCAACCGGCGAGCCGCCGACCGCCACGGCCGAGGCACAGGTCATTCAGTCGCAGCTCGCCGAAATCGGCATCAAGCTCGACATCAAGGTGATGGAACTCAACGTCTATGTCGACACCTGGCTGAAGGGCAATTTCGACATGGCCGTGGCGCTCAATGGCGGCAGTGCCGACCCCTATTCGATGTATAACCGTTACTGGACCAAGACCGGCAACCTGCAGAAGGTCGCCAACTATATTGACGATACGCTCGACAGCCTGATGCAGAAGGGCCGCGCCGAAACCGATCCGGCCAAGCGCAAGGAGATCTTCGCCGAGTTCGAAAAGCATCTTGCCGAAGTCTCGCCCTGGATCTGGCTCTACACGGCCTACGGCTACACCGCCGAGCAGAAGAACGTCGAGGGCTTCGTGCCGACGCCGACCGGCTCGTTGTTCGGCCTGAGCAAAGTCACGATCAAGTAACGACGCTCGGGAGCTAGAGCATTTCCTTTTCAAATGACGTTATGGAAGTGCTCTATCTCTTTGTTTTTACGCAATTTCGGCCGTAAGTTCACGTCTTGGCTTAGCTGAAATTGTTCTAGAGGAATTATAATGTCGTATCTGACGCGCCGGCTGATGACATTCCCGCTGATCATGCTGGGCGTGTCCATCTTCGTCTTCGTCGCCATCCGGCTGGTGCCGGGCGATGCGATTACGGCAATGCTCGGAACCAATGCGGGCCTGCTGACGCCGGAGCAGCGAGAGGCTCTAGCCGCCTATTTCGGCATCGACCAGTCCTGGCCGATCCAGTACTGGCACTGGCTGCTCGGTGTATTTCAGGGCAATCTCGGCATATCGGTTACCTATGGCAAGCCGGTGCTCGACATCATCCTGGAACGCTTTCCGCTGACGCTCGAGCTTGCCTTGCTTTCCATGGTGATTGCGCTTGCCATCGGCCTGCCGGCGGGAGTCTTTGCCGCTACGCGGAACGAGAAACTGTCCGACCTTGCCGTGCGCATCGTCGCCATGATCGGGCAGTCCACGCCGAATTTCGTTCTCGGACTGCTGCTGATCTATGCCTTGTCGGCGGGATTTGGCGTGTTGCCGACCATGGGCGCCTTCACGCCCCTTTGGGAGAACCCTCTTGAAAATCTCGGCCAGATGATCCTGCCGGCGCTGACACTCGGTTTTGCCTTTGCCGCATCGGTGACGCGTGTCGTGCGCTCCGCCATGCTCGATGTCCTGAGCGATGACTATGTCCGCACCGCCCGCAGCCGTGGCGTGCCGGCGCGCGGCGTCATCTGGCGGCATGCTTTGCCGAATGCATTGATCCCGGTAGTGACCCTGAGCGGCGTCGAATTTGGCTATCTGCTTGGCGGTGCTGTCCTGGTCGAGCAGATCTACGCCCTGCCGGGGCTCGGCCGCATGGTGCTCGATGCTATCCTGCAGCGCGATTACGCGCTGGTGCAGGGCAGCGTGCTGTTCATTGCCTTCAATTTCATGATCGTCAATCTGCTCGTCGATCTCGCCTATGTCGCACTCGATCCGCGCGTTCGGCTGGGGGAAGGCTGATGCGGATCGTCAGAGCCATCTTCGGACATGTGAGCGGCCGGATCGGCGGCGTCATCGTCCTTATCTATATCCTGCTTGCCATTCTCGGCACGCTCGGTGTGACCCCGCGTGATCCGCTGATGCAGAACCGCATCGACCGCTTGCATGCGCCGAGCCTCACCTATTGGATGGGCACGGACCTCTTCGGCCGCGATGTCGCGAGCCGCCTGATGCACGGCATCGGCGAATCCTTCACCGTCGCCTTCTTCTCCGTTGCCGTCGCAACCCTGATCGGCACCCTGCTTGGCCTGACGGCGGCATGGTCGGGCAAACGCTGGGATGGCGTTATCATGCGCGCGATGGATGTGCTTTTAGCCTTTCCGGCGATCCTGCTGGCGCTGCTGATCATCGCCATTGTCGGCCCTGGTACCTGGACCAGCGTCGCCGCGATCGCGATCGTCTATACGCCGATCTTCACCCGCGTCGTGCGCGGCCCGACCCTTTCTCTGAAGGCACGCGATTTTGTCGATGCCGCCCGTACCTTCGGCAGCAGCAGGTCCTATATTCTGACGCGGCATCTCCTACTCAATCTCGTCGCACCCTTGACGGTGCAGGTGACACTGGCGCTCGCCTGGTCGCTGCTGACGGAGGCGGGTCTCAGCTTCCTCGGCCTGGGAACGCAGCCGCCGGCCTCGTCGCTAGGTCTGATGCTGAGCGACAGTCGCAATCTTATGGAAACGGCGCCTTGGCTGCTGATCTTCCCCGGCGTGACCATCATGATTTCCATTCTCGGCTTCAACCTGCTCGGCGATGCCCTGCGCGATATCCTTGATCCGAAGATGCGGAGGGCGACGGTATGACACCGCTTCTTTCCGTCTCCGATCTCAGCGTCGGCTTCGGGCGCAATGCCGAGGCCAATCCCATTGTCCGCGGTGTCAGCTTCGATCTCGAAGCGGGCGAGACGCTCGCGATCGTCGGCGAGAGCGGCTCGGGCAAGTCGGTAACGGCACTGTCAATCAATCGCCTCGTCGATTTCGGCGGTGGCCGCATTATCGGCGGCTCGATCCGGCTCAAGCGTGGCGACAACAGCATCCTCGATCTCACCAAGGCGGGCGAAGCGGAACTGACGAAGATCCGTGGTGCCGAGATCGGCATGATCTTCCAGGAGCCGATGACCTCTCTCAATCCGGTTCTGACCATCGGCACGCAGATCGAGGAATCCTTCCGGCTGCATCGCGGCCTGACCGGCAAGCAGGCGAAAGCAGCAGCCAGGGACGCCTTGGATCGCGTGCGCATTCCGGACGCGGCGCGGCGGTTGACCTATTGCCCGAACCAGCTTTCCGGCGGCATGCTCCAGCGCGTGATGATCGCAACGGCCCTTGCCTGCAATCCGCGTCTATTGATTGCCGATGAGCCGACGACGGCGCTCGATGTCACCGTGCAGGCGCAGATCATGGCGCTCCTTGCCGAGTTGAAGCGCGAGACCGGCATGTCGATGATCTTCATCACGCACGATGTCGGCCTCGTCGCCGGCATTGCCGACAAGGTGATGGTGATGCAGGCAGGCCAGGCGGTTGAGCAGGGCGAGCTTAATCAGATCCTCGATCATCCAAGCCATCCCTATACCCAGCATCTATTGCATTCCGTTCCGCATTTTGCCTCGGGACAGGCTGCACGCACCGATTTTCAACGGGACGAGGTGTCGTCCCAGCCGGCATTGAAGGTCGATGGCTTGACCGTCCGTTTTCCGGTCAAGGGCGGCCTCCTTCGGCGGTCGAGCGGCGCCGTTCATGCCGTCGAAGGCGTCGGTTTCGACCTGATGCCGGGCGAGACGCTGGCAATCGTCGGCGAGAGCGGATCGGGTAAATCCACCACGGCCCGCGCGATCCTCGGATTGGTGAAATCGACCCGCGGCACCTTTACGACGAATAGCGGCAAGGCGGCGGATCGCACCAGCGCGGTGCAGATGGTCTTCCAGAACCCATACGCTTCGCTCAATCCGAGACTGCGCATCGATAGCATCCTTGCCGAACCCGTGATCGCCGCGGGCGGCCGCATCTCAGTCGAGACGCGAGACCGCATGGTCATGCTTTTGAAGCGCGTGGGGTTGCCAGAAAACGCTCTCGAACGCTATCCGCACGAATTTTCCGGCGGCCAGCGGCAAAGGCTGTGCATCGCTCGTGCCCTGATGCTGAATCCCTCAGTGCTGGTGCTTGATGAGGCGGTTTCCGCGCTTGACGTCTCGGTCCAGGCCCAGGTTTTAAGCTTGTTGATCGAGCTGCAGCGCGAATATGGTCTTGCCTATCTCTTCATCTCGCATGACATGGCTGTTGTGGAACGCATCGCCCATCGCATCGCGGTGATCTATGCCGGGCAGATCGTCGAGATTGGCGATGCCGCCTCGGTCTTGTCGGAACCCAAGCATTCCTATACCAGGCGGTTGATCGCGGCGGTTCCGACGGTTGCTCGGCGCAAGGAAAACTTCACGCTCGACACCCGCCAGATTCCGTCGCTGGTGCGCCCCTTGGGCTTCGAGCCGGCCGTTCCCGAGTGGCGTCGCTTTGCGCCGGATCACATCGCGTTGGCAGAAGCCTGAGCGGGCCGAAGAGAGGCGAGATGGCAGCAGGGGGGACCATGCAGTTTCAGGAGCGTTTCGATCGGGCCTTCGCGCCGATCGAGCAATCGGTTGCGGCGGCGCGCATCCCCGGCGGTGTGCTTGGCATGATCGATCTCGACGGTATCAGGCAGGTCCGCGCCGTCGGTTCGGCACAGAAGATACCTGACCTCAGGCCGATGCTGGTCGACACCTGGTTCGACCTTGCATCGCTCACCAAGGTCATTTTCACCACGCCGCGCATCCTGGCCCTGGCCGAGGCTGGCACGATCGATCTCGACGCGCCGCTTACAGAACTTCTGCCCGATCTGCGCCAGTATAGTGCCGAAGCCTGGGAGCGGAAGGTGACATTCCGCCAATGCCTCGGACACCAGACACCTTTTCCGGCAGTCGAGCCGATCTACACCTATGGCCGGGATCCAGAGCTTCTGCGCGCCTTCATCCTGCAGCGCGAATGGCGCGCCGGGCCGCCCGTCTATTCCGATATCAATTTCATTTTGCTTGGCCTTGCGCTGGAGCGGCTGGATGGGAAGACGATCCGCGCCATGGATGCAGGCCCGGGATTTGCTTTTTCCGCGCCGCCAGAATCATCGGCGGCTACGGAGGACTGCACCTGGCGCCATCGCGTTCTTTCGGGCGAGGTCCATGACGACAACTGCTCCGCGCTGCAGGGTGCCGGTCATGCCGGCCTGTTCGGAACGGCGGACGCGATCCTCGATTTTGCCAGGGGGTTGCTTGACGGTAGCGGCGCACCGGCCGGCTCGATCGCCCTGATGCGGACACCGCTATCGGCAACGCGGACCCATGGCTGGGAACGGCCGCATGACGGTTGGCATGGCGGGGCTCTCTGCTCGCCCGGCACGATCGGCCATACGGGATTTACCGGCGTGGCCCTCTGGGTCGATTTCGACCAAGGCCGAGCCTGGACCCTCCTTACCAATCGCATCCATCCGACGCGCCACTTCGACAGCGGCATTCTGGCACTCCGTCAGACCGTCAGCGATCTCGTCAACGCAGCATAGGAGCCTCGCTATGGAACCAATCTGGGCAGTCGGTCTGATGACCGGAACCGTCCTTGACGGCAATATCGATGTCGCCATGCTGAAGACCGATGGCGAGCGCATCGAGGAGTTCGGCCCCTATGTTCTGGCTCCTTATCCCAGCTGGATTCGGGAACTGCTGGAAGAGACGTTGCGGCAGGCGCGCGCATGGAATTTCGAGGGACCTGAACCGGCGATCTTCAAGGCGGCCGAGGAAGCCTTGACGCGAGCGCAGTCGGAGGCGGTGAGGGAGCTCGTCGAAAGCAACGGTATGGCGATGGCAGACATCGGCGTCGTCGGCTTTCATGGCCAGACCGTGCTGCATCGCGCGCCGCAGAAGGACCGGCTTGGGCAGACGCGCCAGCTTGGGGACGGCGAGCTGATGCGTTCCATTCTCGGCACCAAGGTCGCCTATGATTTCCGCTCGGCCGACATGCGTGCCGGCGGGCAGGGCGCGCCGCTTGCTGCTGCCTATCATACCGCGCTGCTGCGCGGGGCGGGTGCAGCCGGAGAGGCGGCCATTCTCAATCTCGGCGGCGTTGCCAATGTCACCTGGTGGGATGGCGAGGGCAATTTCGTTGCCTTTGATACCGGTCCCGCCAATGCGCCGCTTAATGATTTCATTAAGTCCCGCGGACTCGGCGAAATGGACCGTGACGGTGCGCTTGGAGCTGCCGGCAAGGTCGATGAGGCGCGGCTCGAGCGGCTGCTGCAGCATCCCTATCTGACTGCACCCTATCCGAAATCGCTGGATCGTTTCGATTTCGGCGCCGCCATGGCGGACGGCCTCAGCCCGGAAGATGGCGCCGCCACGCTTTCGGCCTTCACGGCAAGCGCTGTCGGCAAGGCGCTGGACCTGCTGCCGCGCAGGCCCACCAAGGTCGTCGTCAGCGGCGGCGGCCGGCATAATCCGACGATCATGTCGATGCTGAAAAGCCGGGCCGGAGTCGAGCCGATCTTTGCCGAAGATCTCGGCTGGCGCGGCGATGCTGTCGAGGCGGAGTGCTTTGCGTTTCTCGCGGTGCGCGTTCTGCGTGGCCTGCCGATCAGCTTTCCCGGCACGACGGGCGTGCCGGCGCCGATGCGCGGCGGCCGCCTCGCGGAGTAACAGGCCTTAGCGCTGGCTGTCGCGTGAGAGGTTTTCGCTTCCGTCGATCGATGATATGAAGAGGCCGCGAAGTTGCGATCGGTTGGTCTCGGACGGATATCGCTTATATGGCAGGCAGGCAGTATCGGGCAGGCTTCGTCGGCATCATCGTGGCTTTTGCGGTCGCATTTGCCATTAGTGCCCTTGCTTACAGCCCCGCAATCGCTCAGCCGGAATGGCGAGTTGCGCCTCCCGTCTGCATTTCCGGACCGATGACGACGAAGACGGGCGAAACGCTGTGCCTGCGCAAGGACAGCTACAATCGCGATCTGTGCACGGCCATCGAATATTTCGCTCATACCAACCATCTGCCGCCGGATTATCTCGCACGGCTCGTCTGGCGCGAAAGCCTGTTTCGCTCCGATGCCATCAGCCCCAAGGGGGCGCGAGGCATCGCGCAATTCATGCCGGGAACGGCGAAGCTGCGCGGCGTTCGCGACAGCTATGATGCGCTTGAAGCGCTCGGCAAGGCAGCGACCTATCTTGATGAGTTGCGCGACCGTTTCGGCAATCTCGGTCTTGCTGCTGCTGCGTATAATGCCGGTGAGGGCGGTCTTGCCAATTTCCTCAATGCCGGCGGGCTTCCCTATGAGACGCGTAACTATGTGAGCGCGATCACTGCTCACAGTGTCGAAGAATGGCGCGACGATCCGCCCGATATCGCAGCCCCGGTGCTGGATAAGAGCAAGCCGTTCGTCGATTCCTGCGTCGCGCTTGCTCAGAGCCGGCGCCTGAAACCGACGCCTTTTGAGCAGGAGCGGCCCTGGGCGCCATGGGGCGCGCAATTGGCCGAGCATTTTCAGCTGGATGCCGCGCGGCGCCTATTTACCGCGAATATCCGCAAGTTGCCGTCTCCGCTGAATGCCGAAAAGCCCTTGATCGTACGTCAGCGCAATGCCGATTTCGGCCGCCGAGTCCGCTATGCGGCGCGCATAGGGCGGCAAACACGGGAAGAAGCGGATGCCGTATGCACTCAGATCCGGCAGCAAGGCGGCTCCTGCCTGGTCTTCAGGAACTAGCGCTTTGCATGGGTTCATCGCCGGTGGCGATTGTTCGATCCATCACCGCTTGATTGTGCTTTACTCCCTGATGTCGCAAGCTTATTTCTTGTAGGCCCGACCTTTGGGAGGAAGCCGTTTGGGTAGCCGAAGGAGCGTATGATGGCGCAGAAGCGTGAAGTCCCGGGTATTCGTCCCTACAACAGCCCTGCCGGCGGTTGGGGTGCATTGAAGGCCACGGCCAAGGCGGTGCGCCAGCAGATGGACATCACCGAGGCGCCGGGCCTTCTCCTGCGCACCAACAAGCCCACAGGCTTCGATTGCCCGGGGTGCGCATGGCCCGACAAAGAGCACACCTCCACCTTCCAATTCTGTGAAAACGGTGCCAAGGCCGTTACCTGGGAAACGACGAACAAGCGTGTAACGCCGGAATTCTTCGCCGAACACACGGTCAGCGAACTTCTGACCTGGAGCGACTACGAGCTCGAGAATGCCGGCCGATTGACCCATCCGATGGTCTATGATCGGGCATCCGACACCTACCGGCCGATTGCCTGGGAAGATGCTTTTGCCCGCATCGGCGAAGTCATGCGCAGCCAGCCCGATCCGGACATGGTCGAATTCTATACATCCGGCCGCGCTTCCAACGAGGCGGCCTTCCTCTTCCAGATCTTCGCGCGCGAATACGGCACCAACAATTTCCCCGATTGCTCGAACATGTGCCACGAGGCGACCAGCGTCGGCCTGCCGCAATCGATCGGCATCGGCAAGGGCACCGTATCGCTCGATGACTTCGACGAATGCGATCTGATCATCTCCATGGGGCACAATCCCGGCACCAACCATCCGCGCATGATGGGCACGCTGCACGAATGCTCGCGGCGAGGCGTGCCGATCATCGTCTTCAACCCTTTGAAGGAGCGGGCGCTGGAGCGTTTTGCCGATCCGCAGGATCCGATCGAGATGGGAACCTTCAGCTCGACCCGGATCGCCTCGTCCTATTATCAGGTGAAGATCGGCGGCGATGCCGCCGCGCTCAAGGGCATCATGAAAGCGGTCCTGGCGCTGGCCGAAACCTCTCCTGACGTTCTCGATCACGCCTTCATTGCCGAACACACCGCGGGCTTCGACGCCCTTGTTGCCGATATCAGCCAGACAGAGTGGGCCGATATCGAGCGGGTTTCGGGCCTTGCCCGCGCCGATCTGGAACGGGTAGCAGAGATCTATGCCAAGTCGAAGGCAACGATCGTTGCTTATGGCATGGGCATCACGCAACATGCCAAGGGAACGGCGAATGTCCAGCAGATCGCCAATCTCTTGCTGCTGCGCGGCAATTTCGGCAGGCCTGGTGCCGGCATCTGCCCGCTGCGCGGCCATTCCAACGTGCAGGGCAATCGTACCGTCGGGATTACGGAGAAGCCCATTCCTGCGCTGATCGAAGGCATCGAACGGGCATTCGGTTTCACCGCGCCGGCTCACCATGGTCACGATGCCGTTGCCGCCATGCAGGCAATGGCGGAGGGGCGCTCCAAGGTGCTCATCTGCCTCGGCGGCAATTTCTCGATTGCGCTTCCCGATCCGGACTTGTGTGCCGAGGCTATGCGCAAGCTCGATCTTGCCGTTCATATGAACACCAAGCTCAATCGTTCCAATCTGCTTATTGGCAAGGAGTCCTTCCTGTTCCCCGTGCTTGGCCGCACCGAGCAGGACGTTCAGGCGACCGGCGCTCAATCGGTGACGATCGAGGATTCGATGTCGATGGTGCATGCCTCGCGCGGCCGGCTGAAGCCGGCCTCCGACCAGCTGCGCTCGGAACCCGCGATCGTCGCCGGAATAGCGCAGGCGACCCTGCCGAACAGCAAGGTCGCCTGGATGGAGCTCATCGCCGACTACGATCTGATCCGCGACAAGATCGAAGTGGTCTATCCGGATTTCGCCGATTATAACGAGCGCATCCGCGTGCCGGGTGGCTTTCGCCTGCCGATCGGGCCGGCCGAGCGGGTCTGGAAGACGCCTTCCGGCAAGGCGGAATTCAAGCTGTTTTCCGGCCTCAACGAAGATATTTCGCTCTCGGACGGGACTATCCTCAAGCTGGCAACGATCCGCAGCCACGACCAGTACAATACGACGATCTATGGCCTCGACGACCGCTATCGCGGCGTCTTCGGCCGCCGCGACGTTCTGTTCATGAACGATAGGGATTTGAAGGCGAAAGGGCTGGAACACGGTGATCTCGTCGAGATCGAGACCGCGCTTCCCTCAGGCGGCAAGCGGCTCTTGAAGCTGACGGCGATTTCCTACGATATTTCCGAGGGCTCCGTCGCTGCCTATTACCCGGAGGCGAATTGCCTGATCCCGATCGACTACCAGGACAAGGAAAGCGGCACGCCGTCGTATAAGTCCGTTCCGGTGCGGGTCAGCAAGGCGGCTTGAACCTCTCACAGACATTCAACCATCAGCGGCTGTCTCAATGGCAGCCCGATGAGTTGGCGGATTAAACAGACGAGATTCTACCGCAGCCGTCCTCCCTGCTTGTCGAAATAGCGTCGACGTTCGGGCGGGCAATGCAGATGGAGCATATCGCCGCGCTCGATCTCCGGTCCGTCGCGATATTCGGCGATGATCGCCTGGCCGTCCTCTGTCTGACAGTAGAGATAGCGGGTGCCGCCCAGATATTCGGTGACGTCGACTGTTACCCGCAAGGCGTCGGCCGCATTTGGCGCGACGACGAAATGTTCGGGGCGCATGCCAAGCAGGATCTTTTCGCCCGCTGAGGGCTTAGTCTGTGAAAGGTCGACCTTCATGCTGCCGTTTCCGACCGTCGCTGTCCCGTCGCCGGACCACGTTGCTTCGATCATGTTCATCCTTGGCGAGCCGATGAAGCCGGCGACGAAACTGTTGACCGGATCTTCATAGACCTCGCGAGGACTGCCCACTTGCTCGATCCGGCCGTCCCTCAGCACGACGATCCTGTCGGCAAGCGTCATGGCCTCGGTCTGGTCATGGGTGACATAGATCATGGTGTTGCCGAGTTCGCGATGCAGCCGGGCAATTTCGATGCGCATGGAGACGCGCAGTTCCGCGTCGAGGTTGGAGAGCGGCTCGTCGAAGAGAAAGACATCCGGTTCGCGAACGATGGCGCGTCCGATGGCGACGCGCTGACGCTGGCCGCCGGAAAGCTGTCCCGGGCGGCGGTCCAATAGATGGTCGATCTTGAGGATCGCGGCGGCGGAGCGCACGCGTCTTTCGATTTCGGATGCATCGGTCCGGGCCATTTTCAGCCCGAAACCGAGATTGTCGCGAACGCTCATATGCGGGTAGAGCGCATAGGACTGGAAGACCATGGCGATGCCGCGCTCGGACGGATCGAGATCGGTGACATCTCGGCCCTTGATGGCGACCTCGCCGTCGGTCACTTCCTCCAGCCCGGCAATCATGCGCAGCAGCGTGGATTTGCCACAGCCGGAGGGGCCGACGAAGACGACGAAAGCGCCTTCCGGTATGTCGAGATCGATGCCATGAATGACCTCCAGCCCGCCGAAACTCTTGCGGACGCCGGTCAGGCGCATGCCGTTCTTCGTCATGTCAGGCTCCACGCTGCAGCTGATCGGCGCGGATCCAGACCAGCATCTCGCCCGGATCGCGATTATCCCAGAGATGATAGGGCACGAAACGCGCGGTGGAGGCAGCCCTTTTCGGGGGTGTCGTCCGATAGAGATCTGAGCCCCAGTCCGCCTCATCTCGCGTGACCGAAACATCGAGCGCCACTGCGCCCTCCAATGCGGCAATTTCCGTTGTCTTGGCGGAGGCGGGATCGCTAGAAAGCGAAATGCCGCTGAGGTCGTGACCATTGTCGGTGGTTTCGACGCAATAGACGAGCGGACCCCGCATCAGGGCCGCGCGTCCGGCATCCTGGCGAACTTTTGGATTGGCAAACAGCGTGCGCGGGATGAGCGGAAGGGTGAGGTCGACGCTGTCGCCCGCCTGCCATTCCCGCTCGATGCGGGCATAGCCGTCGACGGTGATCGCTGTCAGATCGACCGGCGCACCATTGATTGCGAGCGTCGCGCCCTCGGCCCATTCGGGGATACGCAGTGACAGCGCAAATTTGGCTGCGCTATCTGGATTGACCTCGAAGCGAATGGCGCCGTCCCATGGATAGCGCGTCGTCTGGGAAAGCTGCACGGTCACGCCGGCAGCGAGAGGGACGCGCGCTTTGCTCTCGCCGTAGAGATGGACAGCAATCTCATTGTCGGCCGCGGCATACATATAGGAGCCGACGGAGGCGAGCAGGCGTGCGATATTGGGCGGGCAGCACGGGCAATGGTGCCAGGTCCAGCGGTGATGCTTGCCGGCGCTCTCCAGCGGATTTTCGTAGAAGAAGGTCTTGCCGTCCTGCGATAGCCCGGCCATTGCACCGTTATAGAGCGCCACTTCCATGATGTCGGCATAACGGCGGTTCGGTCCGCGGCCGAGCATGCGGTTGGCCCAGAAGACCAGCCCGACGGAGGCGCAGGTCTCGGCATAGGCGCTCTCGTTCGGCAGATCGTAATAGTCGGTAAAGCCCTCGTTCGAGGCAGCCGGTCCGATGCCGCCGGTTACATACATCTGTTTCGTCGTCAGGTCGTCCCAGAGCGTCTCGAGCGCTGCTGTCAGCGTATCGTCGTTATATTCCGTGGCGATATCGGCCATACCCGAATAGAGATACATGGCGCGCACCGCATGGCCGACGACCTTGGTCTGCTCGCGCACCGGCAGATGCGACTGACTGTATTCATACGTCTTTTGTACGAAATTCTTCGGGTCGCGGCCGTCGCGAAGCGCTTCCTCGGTGAAGAAATGCGGTTCCTGGCCACGCTCGTCGATGAAATATTTGGCGAGATCGAGATATTTCGTCTCACCAGTGACGCGGCCGAGCTTGACGAGCGCGAGTTCCACCTCTTCATGGCCGCAATAGCCGCGCAGCTGACCTTCGCCTTGGCCGAAAACGGTAATCATGTAATCGGCAAAACGGCTCATGATATCGAGCAGCTTGCGCTTGCCCGTTGCCTGATAATAGGCGACGGCCGCCTCGATCAGATGGCCGGCGCAATAAAGTTCGTGATGATCGCGCAGGTTGGTCCAGCGACGGCCGGGCTGAACGCGCTGGAACCAGGCGTTCAGGTAGCCATCTTCCTGCTGCAGCTTTTCATACATGTCGATAATGGCATCGGCACGCGCCTCCAGTTCGGCATTGGGGCGGCGATAGAGCGAATAGGCGATGGTTTCGATCGATTTTCCGAGATCGCTGTCCCAGAACATCTGCGTCGAGCCCGACCACGTCTGCAAGGGAATGACGATACCGGGGCTTGGCTGACTGACGTCGATCGCCTGGATCATGCCAGCCTCGACGCAGCGGTCGAGCAGGGTTGCTGCGGTGGAATTGCAGATGGCATCCTGGCGAGCGCCGAAAAGGCCAGCAAGCTCGACATTCGGAACGGGCAGGGGGCGAAACTGGCGGCTTTGCTTGTCAGACATGGCTTTGATCCGTTGTTGAAAGGGTTATTTCACCGCGCCGGCCATCAGCCCGCGCATGTAGTAGCGTTGCAGAAGCAGAAAGACGATGACGCAGGGGATGGTCATGACGGCGATGCCGGCCTGGACCGCACCCCAGTTAACGGCACCGAGACGCCCGGTCCTGACGGCGATCATCAGCACCGGCAGGGTGAATTTCTCATTGCTCGACAAGAGCACCAACGCGGCCAGGAACTCGTTC
The DNA here is from genome assembly GCF_003287875.1 of Martinezella tropici. Taxonomy (GTDB): domain Bacteria; phylum Pseudomonadota; class Alphaproteobacteria; order Rhizobiales; family Rhizobiaceae; genus Rhizobium; species Rhizobium tropici_C. The sequence continues at coordinate 19,179 of NZ_QMKK01000035.1, read as the reverse complement.
CAGGCATTGAGGAAGGCGAAGATCGCAACGGTCGCGACACCCGGCAGCACCAAGGGGAAGAGGACGCGAAAGAGAAGTTTCAAATCGCGTGCGCCGTCGATGCGCGCCGCCTCCTCGATTTCCTTCGGCACCGCGTCGAAGGCGTTGCGCATCATGAAGACAGAGAAGGGAAGCTGCAGCGTCACATAGACGAGCGTCAGCCCGATCAGTGAATTGTTGAGGCCGAGCCTTGCCAGGATGATGAAGAGCGGCGTCAGGATCGACTGGAAGGGGATCATCAGCGTCGCGATGATCAGGATGAAGAGCGCGCCCTTGAAGGGGAAATGATAGCGCGAGAAGCCGTAGCCGGCGAGCAGGCTGACGATGACGGTCAGAAGCACGGTTGCGACCGAGACGAAGAGCGAATTCAACGTATGCTGGATGACGCCGGCGCCGAAGCCATCGAGCGAGCGATAGGCATCGAAACTGAAGCCGGTCGTCGGCCATGGCGGCAAGGGCGGAAGGCTGGCTTCAGTTCCATGCCGGAATGACGACAGTAGTGCGATGGCGAACGGCGCGAAGAAGAAGATGACGATGACGACGCCGATGCCGTGATAGCCGATGCCATCCAAGAGCTTGCGCCTTGCGCGGCGTTCCTTTGCGGTAGTTATGGTTTGGGTCATGGCTTATCCTCCCCGACGCGCAGCAGCCAGAGCTGGACGATGCTGATCAGCACCAGAATGACGAGAAGCGCGATCGAGAGCGCTGCGCCATAGCCGAGGTTGAAGGACACGAAGGACTGGTTGAAGATATAGTAGACGACCGAGATCATCCGGTTCTGCGGGCCGCCTGATGTCATGATGTAGAACTGGTCGAAGGCGAGCACCGAACCGGTGATGGAGATGATGAGGGCGAGCGCGATCGTGCGGCGCATCAGCGGCAGGGTCAGATGCCGGAAGCGCTGCCAGCGCTTGGCGCCATCGATGCGGGCGGCCTCGGTCAGTTCCGAGGGGATTGCCTGCAGGCCGGTCAGCAGAATGATCATGGTGAAGCCGGCGATCTTCCAGACCACCATGACGATGATGGTTGCGAAGGCCATATCGAAATCGGCAAGCAGGTTCGGCCGCTTGTCGACAAGACCAAGCGCCATTGCCACGGGTGCGAAGAAGCCGGCGTCGACATTGGCGAGCCAGACCCAGAGCAGCGAGGCAGTCGCAAGCCCGACGACGACGGGAAGGAAGATGATCGTTCGGTAGAAGCCGACGAACGGCCGGTGCTTTTCGACGAAGAAGGCGAGCGGAAAGGCGACGGCGAAGATCGCGATGGTGACGACGACGGTGTAATAGGCGGTAAAGCGCAGGGCCGCCATGAAGCGCATGTCGGAGATCATGCGGACATAGTTTCCGAAGCCGATCCATCGCGGATTGCCGAGCAACGGCCAGTTGTGGAAGCTCATCCAGAAAGTAAAGGCCACGGGCAGCACGAAGAAGACGATAACGAGCGCCATGGCCGGCGCTATGTACAGAACCCCGTGCCAGCCGGCACGCTTTCGCCGTTTTCGCGGACGTGCGGTTGCGATAGCTCCAGGGCCAGCCATGGAATGCTCCCGATATTGCGGTGGAGGGAACCGGGGAGCGTCGAAGCTCCCCGGTGTTCATGCTCGATTATTGTTGGGCGTTGTCGATGATCGACTGCATTTCCGATTGGGCATTGGAGAATGCACCATCGACATCGCTTCCGAAGATGGCTGCGTTGGTGAAGCCCGCCCAGGGACCGTTGGCGCTGTTGATCAGGTCATTGAATTGCAGCGTATAGGGCGTCTTGGCGACGGCGATCGCCTTCAGGCCGACCTGCATACGGGGATCGAGACCCTGCAGCACCTGGTCGGCGATATCGCCGCGTGTCGGAAGGCTACCGTATTTCGCCATGATCTTCTGTCCCTCGAGCGAATAGGTGTATTCGAGGAACTTCTTCACGGCATCGAGCTTCTTCGTGCCTTTGGAGATGACGAAATTGTCGCCGCCGGCAAAGGAGGACGGCTTGCCGTCGACGCCGGGGATCAGCGTCACGCCGAAATGGATATCGGGATATTGCGTGATCAGCGTGCCGATCGAGAAGGCGCCGATGCTCTGCTGACCGATCTTGCCGTTGCTGATGCTGAGGAAGTTGGCGCCGGTGTCGCTTGCGGCTCCCGCCGGCACCAGATCCTTCTTGACCATATTGCGGTAGATGTCGACCGCCTTGCGCATTTGCGGCGTGTCGAGCGTCGCCTTCTTGCCATCTTCCGAGAGAATGTCGGCGCCGGCACCCCAGACGAGCGGCGTAAAGGTGAAGATCATGCACCCGCCGCAGCCGCCGCCAGAGAAGTAGAAGCCGTAGGTATCGCTTCCGAGCGCGCGGATCTTTTCGGCATTGCTCGTGATCTCGTCCCAGCTGGTCGGCGCCTTTTCAGGGTCGAGGCCCGCCTTTTTATAGAGATCCTTGTTCCACGCAAAGACCGAGGTCTCGACGGAGAGCGGCAGGCCATAGATGTGGCCGTCATAGGTGCCGAGCTTCACATGCGAGGGCGAAAGCGAATTGAAATAGGGCAGGCTCTTGGCCCAGTCCGTCAGATCCTCCAGCTGGCCGGCCGCAGCGAAGGCCGGCGTATAGATGAGGTCCATCGACAGGGCGTCGGGCGCCTGGCCGCCGGCAATGGCCGTGGCATATTTCTGCACGAGTTCGGCAAAAGGCACTTCCGTCAGCGTGACCTTGTCGTCATGGCCGGCATTATAGGCCTCCACGACCTTTTTGAAGGAATCGCCAATGCCGCTTCGCACCCACATGGAGATGTTTTCGGCAGATGCGGCGGATGCAAGGCACAAGGATATGAGGCCGGTTGCGGCCAGAAATCGCTTCATCATGTTCTCCTCCCATAGGGGTACTCCCGTCAGCCCCTTTTTCCTCTATCAACGATCGGGGCTTCCCCCGCATGATTGCCGCACGACAAGCTCGCAGGGCAAAGTTCTGATGCCAGGTTCGACGCTGCGCCCTTCCGCAAGCGCGAGAACCGTCAGCCCGGCCTCGCGGCCAAGCGCCTTGAGATTCATGTCGACCGTCGTCAGCGGCGGCCGTGTCTGGGCGGCGACGATCTCCCAATTGTCGAAACCCACCACCGAGACGTCCTCCGGCACCCGCACGCCGCGCTCGCGCAGCGCATCGACGACGGCGCGGGCGATCTGGTCGTTGCCGCAGAAGATCGCGTCCGGCTTTGCTCCGGCCGCGCTCCAGAGCTGCGCGACGGCCTCGTGTCCCCAGGCCTCGGACCACATTCCGTACATGACCGGCAGCCGGTCTCCGGCGAGGTCGCGATAGGCCTTGGCGCGCTCACGCACCGAGACGAAGCTTTCAGGGCCGGTCACATGGGCGATCCGGCGTCGGCCGAGCCCCTGCAACCATTCAACAGCAAGCGCAGCCCCCTGATAGTCATCCGCACAGAAGGTGACGCTTCCCGGTGCGCCTTCGGTGAATGCGTAGATCACCGGAACCGGCAGGTTGGAGAGATCGACAGGCAGGCGGCGGTCGATCCGCTTTCCCGAGGCGATGATACCATCCACATGCTTATCCAACATGGCGTCCACATGAACCTTTCCAAGCGCCGGATCGTCCTCGATCGTGCAAAGAAAGACCGAGACGCCGTGATCGACAAGTGCTTCCGTGATGCCGGCCATGACCGGCAGCGTGAAGCGACCGTATGTATCATTTGTCAGAAGACCGATCGTAAAGGTGCGATTGCTGAGCAAGCCCCTGGCCAAGGCATTCGGACGGAAGCCTATGTCGGCGGCAGCGCGCTTGACCCTCTCGCGCGTCTCGTCGCCCATGCGGCCGGTATTGTTCAAAGCCTTGGATGCCGTTGAAATGCTCACACCTGCAGCCGCCGCAACGTCGTGAATCGTTGCGCGTCCGCTTTTCGCACGCTGATTTTCCAGATGTCTTCTCCCAGTCAGTTTTCATGAGAAAAGCTTTTCTCTAGGCGAGAGTCAATATGAGAAAAGCTTTTCTCAAAAATTTCTGTACAGAAGAGAAGGAGGTCCGGAAGCTGGATGTGGGCCGTAGCGAATTTGCAGGTCACTGCAGATGTGCGCCATGAAAACGAAGCGGCGGCTGAGACACTGTCGGTCCGGCCGCCGCGTAAGTTCTAGATCGCTGTCAGCTTTAGCCGATCGTCATCAGGCTGGCATTGCCGCCGGCAGCCGCGGTGTTGATCGATGTCGTCACCTCTTCGAGCAGCCAGTTGAGGCAATAGGCATCGGTGTTCTTGGCAATTTCCTCGCTCGACGCAGCCTGTGTGAGAACCAGCGGACCGGGGATAGCCGAGATCGTCTTGATCGCCTGCTGGACGCGTGCTGCATCACCTTCGATGAGAGCGCCGGCAAACGGTCCATCCGCTGTCCAGTCTTTCGTCCAGGAAATGCGGTTTGCGATCTGCGCCGGCAGGCCATCGAGCTCTTTATGCAAGCCGGATGCTGCATCGATGACGATCGAATTGCCTGTTGCAAGGCCTGCGGCGATTTGGACATGCAGGCCAAGTGCTGTCTGTGGAGCGAGCAGGATTCTCCCTCGCGGATGCAGCGCATAGAGGTTCATCTCGCCGACCGGGCCTTGCAGCTCGGTATTGAAGCCGAGCGACGACTGGGCGGTGACGGCGCGCGCCTGTTTGGCCGCATCCGCAGCGCCCTTGCTTTCGAGCCAGGCGATGAACTGCTGTGCAGCCGGATCAGCCTGCACGGAGGCATCGCGCAACGGTTCTGTCGGGGAAGCTACCAGACGGCGCAAATACATCGGGCCACCAGCCTTCGGGCCTGTGCCTGAGAGGCCGCGGCCGCCAAAAGGCTGGACGCCGACGACAGCGCCGATGATGTTGCGGTTGACGTAGAGATTGCCGGCGCGGACGCGCTCCGTGACATGGGCGATCGTATCGTCAAGCCGGGTGTGCAGGCCGAAGGTCAGGCCGTAGCCGGATGCATTGATGGCGGCGATGAGCTTATCCAGCCCCTTACGCTGATAGCGCATGATGTGAAGGACCGGGCCGAACACCTCGCGCTTCAGATCGCTCAGCTTCTTCAGCTCGATAATGGTCGGAGCAACGAACGTGCCCTTCTCAGCGCTTTCGGGAAGGTCGAGCTGTTCGACGTTGCAGCCAAGCTTGCGCATGCGTTCGATATGCTCGTCGATGCGACGCTTGGCGTTGTCGTCGATGACGGGGCCGATATCGACGGCGAGCTGGTCGGTCTTGCCGACGGAGAGCTCGCGAAGCGCGCCGCGCAGCATGGCCAACGTGCGGTCGGCGACTTCCTCCTGCAGGCAGAGGACGCGCAGGGCCGAGCAGCGCTGACCGGCGCTGTCGAAGGCCGAGGCGATGACGTCGCCGACCATCTGTTCGGCGAGGGCCGAGGAATCGACGATCATGCCGTTCTGCCCGCCGGTTTCGGCGATCAACGGGATCGGCTTGCCGAATTTGGAAAGCCGCTCGGCCAGCTGCGCCTGGATCAGGCAGGCAACTTCCGTGGAACCGGTGAACATGACGCCGGCGGTTTCGGGAGCGCCAACGAGGGCGGCCCCCATTTGTCCGCCGCCCGGGACAAATTGCAGAACATCGCGCGGAATACCGGCCTCATGTAGGATGCGGACGCCTTGGGCTGCGATCAGCGGTGTATTGCCGGCCGGCTTCGCAACGACTGGATTGCCCGCGACCAAAGCGGCCGCGATCTGGCCGGTAAAGATCGCCAATGGGAAGTTCCATGGGCTGATGCAGACGACGGGGCCAAGGGGCACGCTCTCCGGCTTCAGTATTTGGCGTGCCTGAGCGGCGTAATAGCGAAGGAAATCGATCGCCTCCCTAATTTCGCCGACCGCGTTTGCGGCCGATTTGCCGGCTTCGCGGATGGTCAGGCCGACGAGAACAGGCATCTCGCTCTGCATGAGATCGGCAGCACGCTCAAGGATCGCGGCGCGCTCATTAGGGTGCACGGCTGCCCAACGCTCGGTAGCCGCGGCCGCAAACCGCATGACGTCGGGTGCATCCTCCGGCTCCAGTTCTGTGACATGGCCAACAATATCGGCGTGGTCGGCAGGATTGAGGACGGCGCGGCCCACGCCGCGTTCGGAGCCATCGGCGAGAAGCGGCTTGGCGGTCCAGTCTCTGGCTGCCGAGGCTTGTAGCTGCGCGGATAGGTCGGTGAGCGCTGCTTCATTCGAGAGATCGACGCCGGCGGAATTCCGTCGCGCGCCGCCGAACAGATCGGCCGGGAGAGCGATCTTGTCGTGCTGCGCGCCGACTACGCTCATGGCGCGCACGATCTCGACGGGATCGGCAATCAGCTCGGAAACGGACACGGCTGGATCGGCGATCTTGTTGACGAAAGAGGAGTTGGCGCCGTTTTCGAGCAGGCGGCGGACAAGATAGGCGAGCAGCGTTTCATGGGTGCCGACCGGCGCGTAGATCCGGCAGGGGCGATTGAGATTTTCGGCGCCAACCACCTCTTCATAGAGTGGCTCGCCCATGCCGTGCAGGCACTGGAATTCGTATTTGCCGACCGCAAAATCGTCCCCAGCCATATGGTAGATTGTGGCCAGGCTCTGCGCATTATGGGTGGCGAACTGCGGGAAGACCACGTCGGTCGCGGCCAGCAGCTTTTTGGCGCAGGCAATATAGGAGACATCTGTGTAGATCTTGCGGGTATAGACAGGGAAGCCTTCGAGGCCATCCAGCTGCGCGCGCTTGATCTCGGCGTCCCAATAGGCGCCCTTGACGAGGCGGACCATGAGGCGATGCCCCGAGCGGCGGGCAAGATCGATGATGAAATCGAGGACGAACGGGCAGCGCTTGCCATAGGCCTGGACGACGAAGCCGATGCCGTCCCAGCCGGAAAGATCCGGATCGAGGCACAGCTCTTCCAGCAGATCGAGCGAGAGTTCCAGCCGATCCGCCTCCTCGGCATCGATGTTCAGGCCGATATTGTAGCGCTTGGCGAGCAGCGCCAGCGCCTTTACCTTCGGTAGAAGCTCGCCCATCACCCTGTCGGCCTGCGAACGCGAATAGCGCGGGTGCAGCGCGGAGAGCTTGATGGAGATGCCGGGGCCTTCATAGATGCCGCGGCCGGCCGAGGCCTTGCCGATCGCATGGATGGCGTTTTCATAGTCGCGATAATAGCGCTCGGCATCGGCGTGGGTCGTCGCGGCTTCGCCGAGCATGTCGTAGGAATAGCGGAAGCCCTTCGCTTCGAGCGCACGTGCTCGTTTCAATGCTTCATCGATGGTCTCGCCGGTGACGAACTGTTCGCCCATCATGCGCATGGCCATGTCGACGCCGCGGCGGATGACGGGCTCGCCGGCGCGGGCGATCAGCTTTGTCAGCGCGGCAGAAAGGCCGCCTTCGTTGACGGTGGAGGTCAGTTTGCCGGTGACGACGAGGCCCCAAGTCGCGGCATTGACGAACATCGAACGGCCGCCGCCCAGATGCGACCTCCAGTCACCGCCGGCGATCTTGTCTCGGATCAGCGCATCGCGCGTCGCCGTGTCGGGAATGCGCAGCAGCGCCTCGGCAAGGCACATCAGTGCGACGCCTTCCTGGCTGGAGAGGGAATATTCCTGCACCAATCCCTCGACGCCGTCGCCCTTGTGTTTGGCGCGCAGCACTTCGATCAGCTTCCTGGCTGTCTTCTTCGCCGCTTCGCGCGTCGCGTCCGGCAAGGTCGCCGCTTCGACGAGGAAGGGCAGGCACTCGGTCTCGGGGCGCCTGTAGGCGGCAGTGATCGCCTGGCGAAGCGGGCTCTGCTCACGAATGGGCGGTGCGAAATGCGAAAATGGGGCAGCGTCCGGAGCTGGTTCTTCAGTGGCGAGCTTGGCAGAGACAGTCATGATAACCTCAAGGTGCAAGGGTCCCGATGGCTTGTGGGCGTCGGCGATATCGCCCACGCAGCCCTCCCGTTGCTTCGACGCGAACATACTTCATTCCAGAAAAGCATTCCGCCTTGAAACCGCGGCTTTCCAGTCATATTGAACTTCAATAGCGCTTATTTCAAATAGGAATGCCTGCAAAAATGACCAAATCCAGTGAAATTGACCAGTTCGACCAAAAGATCCTCGATGCACTCGTCGAAGACGGCCGTATGTCGATCACGGAGCTTTCAGAGCGGGTCGGCCTTTCCAAGACTCCCTGCCAGGCGCGCCTGAAAAAACTGATCGATTCCGGCTATATCGATGGCTTCAAGGCCATACTCAATCCGATCAAGCTCGGCCTCGATCACGTCGCCTTTGCCGAGGTGAAGCTGACCGATACCCGCGAGGAAGCTTTGCTCAGCTTCAACAACGCCGTCAAGAAGATCAAGGAAATCGAGGAGTGCCACATGATCGCCGGCCGCTTCGACTATCTCCTCAAGGTGCGGACCTCGGATATCCGCCGCTACCGCATCGTTCTCGGCGAGAAAATTTCCAGCCTGCCTTTCGTGGCCAGCACATCCACCAATGTGGTGATGCAGTCGGTCAAGGAAAACTGGTCGTGAAGCCGCTTTGCCCGTCGTGCGCGTTCTCACGCGCTGGATGAGCCCCCCATCAGCCAACTCATCTTGCTGGCTAAACAATGGTCTAGATTTTGCCATCCGAATCGGATCATTGCGAGGTGCTAAAATAAGTAAGCCAGAATAGTTGAGATGGAGTGGGCATGGAGATCAATGCCGGCGATCGCGACCTTGTCGAAGTCATGAAGCGGTACTTTGCTGTCAAGGCCGAGGTCGAGGACGTGAAATCCCGCCTGGAGGCGGCAAGGCAAGAGAGTGGCGAAGAGATCGGCACATTCTACAATCCGCGCACCAATCCGAACCATGCAGCCGACATCATCCGTTCCCACGCTCTCAAGCAGGAGATGGTGCGCTTGATGGATTGGGCCGAAGCCTGGGGACGCCGGAATCTGATACCGGACGAGGCCTGACGGTCAGCTACGATCGCCAGGCCATCATCGTGAAATCGGATCAATTATCGGATTTCAGTTTGCCCGCCGTCGCCCAGGACTCCTTCGAAATCTCGGTGATGACGATTTCCACCGATTCCGGCGGGCAGACGAGCGTTTCGACGGCGACCCTGGTCGCTTCGCGAACAAAGGCGCGTTTCTGGTCCTGTGTGCGTCCGGGGTGCATTTCCAAGCGAAGGATGGGCATGGTGACTCCTGATGGATTGGGGCGATAGATTATGGCGCTTGACCTCAAGCACCACGGACTATCTTGCAAGACCGGTGAGTGATAAATACGCCCGCATTTGCTTCACTCCAAACTTATAGGTATGCAATCGTGGATAAATTGGCCGGCATGGCGATGTTCGTCAGGGTGGTCGAGCATGGCAGCTTCGCCGCCGCGGCCGACATCAGCCAGGTGTCGTCAGCCATGGTGGCCAAACATATCAAGACGATCGAGCAGCGGCTCGGCGCGCGCCTGCTACACCGCACGACGCGTCGTCATCAACTGACCGAGGTCGGCAAGCTCTATTATGAGCGCTGCAAGACGGTGCTGGCGGAAGTCGAGCTTGCCGAATCTTCGGCATCCGAACTGCAATCGGTGCCGCGCGGGCGCTTGCGGCTCGTCGCGCCTGTCAGTTTCGGAACGCAAAGCCTCGTGCCGGCGCTTGTCGACTATCTGCGTGAGAATCTCGAGGTCAGTGTCGACCTGGCGCTCGACAACAATCCGCATGATCTGATCGGCGAGGGATATGAACTCGGCTTCCATATCGGCGAGCTAACGGATACCAATCTGGTCGCTCGCCCGCTGAGGCCCTACCGGCGCATTCTCGCGGCGTCGCCGGATTATCTGGATCGTTGCGGCAGGCCGCAAACCCCCGAGGATCTCGCCAATCATATGTGCCTCGGCCATTCCTATTGGCGCCTGCAGGGCCGCTGGCATCTCGTCGGCCCGGAGGGAGAAGTCCGCGAAATCGCCATAAAGGGCCGGTTCACCACGAACCAGGGCGGGGCTCTGCGCGTTGCCGCCCTGCATGGAGCCGGTATCGTGCTGCAGCCGGAATTGCTGCTCGCAGCCGATCTCGATGCCGGCCGGCTTGAGCCGGTGCTGCCGCAATGGTCTTACAAGCCGACACCGATGCATCTGGTCTATGCGCCGGATCGGCGTCCGACGGCCATGCTGCGTAGCGTCATCGATTTTCTCGTGGCCCGCTTCGGTTGACGGCCGATCCTCTTTCGCCGGCTGCCGATAGCAATGGTCCGGATGGCGGCACCTTGATTTTTGAAGTTTGCGGAGTTAAGTATATCCCAGTTGCATATCCCAGCATCGGGAGGCGGAACATGGCGAGTTCGACTGTATTCATCAGCAATCGAAGCCAGGCGGTGCGCCTGCCCAAAGCTGTCGCATTCCCTGAAGACGTGCATCAGGTCGATATCCTGAAGATCGGCCGCAGCCGTATGATCGTCCCGCAGGGCAAGCGCTGGGATGATCTCTTCCTGCATGGTCCCCGTGCCAGCGACGATTTCCTGGGTGAGCGAGAACAGCCGGTGGCGGAAGAGCGCGAGTCCTTTTGATGCTGGCCTATATGCTCGATACCAATATTTGCATTTATGTGATGAAGACCTATCCGCCCGCCGTCCGGGAGAAGTTCAACGCGGTAGCAGAACAGCTTTGCATATCGAGCATAACACTTGGTGAGTTGCACTACGGCGCCGAGAAGTCAGCCCGGCGCACGGAAAACCTGACTGCCATCGAGCATTTCGTGGCGCGGCTGGAAGTTCTGCCTTTCGACGCTAGGGCAGCTGCGCATTATGGACAGGTCCGGGCCGAGCTGGAAGGCGCCGGAACTCCTTGTGGTCCGCATGATATGCAGATCGGCGCCCATGCCCGCAGCGAGGGACTGATCGTGGTGACGAACAACATCAAGGAGTTCGTCCGCATGCCCGGCCTCCGGGTGGAGAATTGGGTGTAACCATCGCCGCGAACGCAATGGCCTTCCTGCAAACAGCGAAAGGCCTGACCCCTGCAATTCGTCTAATCGGTCTATTTACAGATCCGTCGCCGCAACGGCTTCGCCGGTGGCGGCAATCAGCCATTCGCGAAAGATCCGCGCCTCATCGGAAAGTCGGCTGGCCTCGAGCAGCCAGTAGGATTTCTCCGTGTCCGACGGCGTATTGAACAGGGTGACCAATGTCCCATTGGCCAGTTCCTCGGCAATGAGTGCGGTCGGGCAAAGACCAACGCCCTGTCCCCCGACGACGGAACCGATCATCAGGCTGAAATCGGCAAAGATCGGGCCGGGTTTCGGAGGCCGGTGGATGCCCTCAAGGGCGAACCAGCGTGTCCAGGCTGCTGTCGTTTCATCGTGCAGCAGATCCAGATCGAGAAGATCGGCCGGCTTCCTGATCGGGCCACGACGACGCTCGTATTCTGCCGCGCAGGTCGGCCTCGTTTCCGCAGTCAGAAGCGAGATGGCGTTTGCACCGGGTTTCGGGCCATGGCGTATCAGCAGATCGACGCTTGCCGCTTCCGGCGTCACCGCATCAAGTGCATAGACGATATTGATATGGATCTCGGGATGTTTCTTCCTGAATTCAGGCAATCGCGGTATCAGCCAGCGGGTGGCGACGGAAGCAATACATGCGATGCTGACTGGCCTCTCATTGCCATTCAGCCGCAGCTGCCGAGCGGCGATCTCGATATGTCCGAGACCATTTGCGACTGCCGTCCCGAAATCGCGGCCCGCCATCGTCGCCGTCACGCCGCGGGCATGACGCGTAAAGAGCTTGACACCCAGCCATCCCTCCACTGTGCGCACATGCTGGCTCACTCCCGCAGCCGTGAGATTGAGTTCGCTCGCCGCCTTGGCGAAGCTCTCGTGACGGACGGCTGCCTCGAAGGCGCGAAGGGAGGCAAGCGGGACATGTTGCATCGTTCAAGGCTAAGTAAAACTTAGCCAAAGCACAAGCGCAATCAACGTTGCGCGGAAGCTTTATATCCTTACATTGCAGGCAAACCAGTGGTTCGGCTCTCAATCGGTAAGGAATGAAACGTCGCTATGGACGATCTTTTTGATACGCCTGTTCCCGCGGATGCCGAGGAGCGTCGCCGCAAGCCGCCCGTCGTCGTCTATCCGAACGGGACGCTGCCGCCGGCCGACATGGATGTGCTGCGTGCGGCCCGCCAAGACATGGCCAAGATAGAGGACATCATCGTGCCGCCGCGCGATGGCGGCAGCTTTCGTGTGCCGAAGGGGCATTTCTTTCGCATCGTCGGCATGGAGGGCTCGCAGGTCGGCGATCTCAATCTGTGGAATGCCGATGATCTTTCCGAACGGTTCTTCAGCGGCAAGACCCGTGCGCTGCACGGCACGCATGTCGGCGTCGGGGACAGGTTATGGAGCAATCTGCCCTACCTGCGGCCGATGGCGACGATCACGCACGATACGCTCGGCTGGTACGGTTTTGATGCGGATGGAGCCGGTATCCACGATGTCATCGGCACGCGTTGCGATCCCTATACGAACCGGCTGCTGAACGGCGGCGATTATCACCGTTGCTGCCATTCCAACCTGTCGCGTGCTCTCGCCAAGGAGCTGAATATTTCCGTCCAGGACGCCGAGTTTCACGTCCACGATGTGCTGAATGTCTTCATGTGCACCGGTTTCACGCGCGACACCTATCAATATTTCATGAAGGCAAGTCCGGTGCGGCCGGGCGATTTCATCGAGTTCTTCGCCGAGATCGATCTTCTCGGCGCGCTTTCGGCCTGCCCGGGCGGCGATTGCGGCAGCGAGCATTCGAGCGATACGGTGCCCTGCTATCCATTGCGGGTGGAGATCTGGCGTCCCGAGCCTGCACGCCTTGCCGGCAGGTTTTTTCCGGAGCGCAACGCCTATCCCCGGACACACGGCCTGTAATCCGATCGTCCGAAAGGCTTCAAAAAACATTTGCCGGCGGTTTCGTCCGCCGGCAATCCCAAAATCGTCCGTCAAGCCAAGCATCCGTCAGAAGGCAGATGCTCAGCGGATTGCTTAGTTGCACACGCGAACGCGTTCGTAGTGCCAACCGTCGTCATAGGCGTTGTCGACCTGACGATCCTCGTACCAGCACCTCGGCGGAGGCGCTTCGTACACCGGGCCTCTGTTGGCAAGGGCGCCACCGACGATCAGGCCGCCGAGGAGACCTGCGGCGACGCCGCCTGCGATCGCGCCACCATTGTGGTGATGATGGTGGCGGCGCCAGTCACCATCGCCACGCCAGTCGCCGCGATAGGGCGGGCGACCGTCGTAATACTGCGCCTGTGCGCTGCTGACCGGCGCCAACGCACCGCCGACGACCGTGGCAGCCAGCAAAACCGTGAGAATCTTCTTCTTTATCATGACTACCTCCAAAGCAGTCTTCTTGCTCAGCGAATGCGCGAGTCAATTAATCAACGTCCCGAGCATGATTATGTTCAGCTGAATATATCATGAATGTGCCATTCATCGGGCAAAGGATTGGGAAATCGAGGCCAGAACAGCGGTGCCGGTACGAGCTCAGTGCGGAGGCAGCCGTCGCGTCGCTCCTATCCACTCAAGGGCCCGCGATTCGGGGTCGCTATTGCGGGTGATATCCGTCACGACAGCCGCGCTGTCGGCGCCATGCCCGAAGACGCCGGCAAGGCGCTCGACGGTCAATCCGCCGATCGCGACAAGTGGGAGATTGCCGATGCAGCTTTTCCATTGGCCGATACGCGCAAGACCCTGCGGCGCCCAGGCCATGGCTTTGAGAATGGTCGGATAGATCGGTCCAAGCGCGATGTAATCGGGCCCGGCAGCCAGTGCCGTTGCCAGCTCCGCCTCGTCGTGAGTCGAGAGCCCCAGCTTCAATCCGGCGGCGCGAATGGCAGCGAGATCGGCGTCGGCAAGATCCTCCTGGCCGAGATGGATGAAATCGCAGCCTTCTTCGATCGCGAGCTGCCAATAGTCGTTAATGATCAACTGGCATCCATATGCGGCACAAATTGCCTTCGATTCGCGTATATCGGCGCGGATTTCCGCCGGCATACGATCCTTGATGCGTAGCTGCACCAGTTTGACGCCGAGCGGCACCAGCCTCTTTATCCAGGCGGCGCTGTCGACGATCAGATAGAAGGGATCGAGTATCATGAGAAAACCGCCTTTCCGATGACCGGTGTCGATGGCACCGCCATATCGCGCGGCTCGAGCATGCCAGCGGCGAACGCCTGTCTGCCGGCATCGATCGCCTTGGCAAAGGCTTCCGCCATCATGGCCGGATCGCCGGCGCCGGCGACGGCCGTATTGAGCAGCACGGCATCGAAGCCGAGTTCCATGACGGTGGCCGCGTGCGAGGGCCTGCCGATGCCGGCATCCACGATCAACGGTATTTCCGGAAAATGTGCTCGCATCGATCGCAGGGCGGAAAGATTGAGAGGACCGGCCGCCGTTCCGATCGGCGCACACCAGGGCATCAGCACCTTGCATCCGGCCTCCAGCAGTCGTTCGGCGACGACGAGGTCGTCCGTCGTATAGGGAAAGACCTCGAAACCCTCGTCGGCAAGGATTCTCGCCGCCTCCACCAGCGCGAAGACATCCGGCTGCAGCGTGTCGTGGTTGCCGATGACTTCGAGCTTGATCCAGTTGGTCCGGAAGACCTCACGTGCCATCTTCGCTGTCAGCACCGCCTCGGAGACGCCGTGGCAGCCGGCGGTATTGGGCAGAATGCGAACGCCAAGTCCACGAATCATCTCGAAGAACGCACCGCCATTGCGGCCGCCTGCCGTTTCCCGGCGCAGCGATACGGTGACGATTTCGGTTGCCGAGCGCTTGACGGCCTCCGCCAGCACGGCCGGAGAGGGATAGCGCGCCGTGCCGAGAAGAAGATGCGATGTGATACGGGTTCCGTAGAGTTCGATCATGGTCAGCCTCCCTGCATTGGCGTCAGGATCTCGATCCTGTCATTGTCGGCCAAGGCGTGGTCGTCGCGTTCTTCGCGATGGATGAGTTCGCCATTGACGGCGGTTGCCAGCCACTCGCCTTCGTATTCGAGCGCGGCGAGAAGCTGCGAAAGCGTGGCTGCCTCGACGATCTGTGTTTCGCCATTGATGATCAGGCGCATTGGCGGCTCCTGTCGTTGTTGTGTCCGGAAAAGAGGAGATCCGCGGCCTCTGCCGCCATCGCCGGCGCGAGAAGGAAGCCGTGGCGATAAAGGCCGTTGATAAGAATGGTCTTGCCCTCCCGCGTCACGCGCGGAAGATTGTCTGGAAAGGCGGGACGAATGCCGGCCCCCGTTTCGACGATGGCGGCGTCGGCAAAGGCGGGATGCAGCGCATAGGCGGCGTTCAAAAGTTCCATCAGCGAGCGGGCGGTGATCGGTCCCTCGAAATCCGTCTCGATCATCGTCGCGCCGATCATGAACAGACCTTCGCCGCGCGGCACGATATAAACGGGAAATCGCGGATGCAGCAGCCGGACGGGCCGCGCAAGGGCGACCTCCTGCGTCTGTAGATAGAGCATTTCGCCGCGCACACCCCGCAATTCCCTGCTCTCGCCGACATTTGCAGCGCCCGTGCAGTCCATGACGCCGGAAAATCCGGCATCATTCGCGATGCGATCGACAAAGGTCACACCCTTCGCCGAAAGAGTGCCCTTCAACGACTGCAAGACGTCGCGAGGATCGAGATGTGCTTCCTGGGGGAAGAACAGGCCATGCCTGAAGCGACCGGCAAGGAAGGGTTCGAGGGCGGCAATTTCGCGCTCATCGATCCAGCGATAGCCTGTCGTGCGGCTGGCGAATCGCTTCAGCTCGTTTTGATCTCGGTTCGGCGCGACGACGAGCGTCCCGTTGCGGACGACCTTGCCGGGCAGAATCGCGTCCCAACGATCGGCGGAATCGCGTCCGCGCTCCAGCACGGGCTCATCGGCACTTTCCCGTTCGCACCATGGCGCCAGCATTCCGCCGGCAAGCCATGAGGCTGCTCGGCGGAAATTCGCATGGGGGTCGGCAACCGTCACCTCGGCACCGCGGGCATGCAGTTCGTGGGCGACGGTGAGGCCGGCAACGCCGGCCCCTTTGACGAGGATGCGCATGTCACTCGGCCGGCTGGGTGGAGGTTTCCACCGGCATATAGAGATCGCCGCCCTCGCGATATTTCGCCGCCATCGCTTCCAGTCCTTCCTTCTGCGCCTCGGCGCGGATGTCGTGTGAAATCCGCATGGAGCAGAATTTCGGCCCGCACATCGAGCAGAAATGCGCAACCTTGTGAGCTTCCTTCGGCAGGGTCTCGTCATGGAAGCTGCGGGCGGTATCTGGATCGAGCGAGAGGTTGAACTGGTCCTCCCAGCGGAATTCGAAGCGGGCGCGCGACAATGCGTCGTCGCGGACTTGCGCTGCTGGGTGTCCCTTGGCGAGGTCGGCCGCATGGGCGGCGATCTTATAGGTGATGACGCCTGTCTTGACGTCGTTGCGGTCGGGCAGGCCGAGATGCTCCTTCGGCGTGACATAGCAGAGCATCGCCGTCCCGAACCATCCGATCATGGCAGCGCCGATGCCCGAGGTGATGTGATCGTAGCCCGGCGCGATATCCGTCGTCAGCGGTCCGAGCGTGTAGAAGGGCGCCTCGCCGCAGACGGCGAGCTGCTTGTCCATGTTCTCCTTGATCTTGTGCATCGGAACATGGCCGGGGCCTTCGATCATCACCTGGCAGTCTTTTGCCCAGGCGATCTTCGTCAGTTCGCCGAGCGTTTCGAGCTCGGCAAACTGCGCGGCATCATTGGCATCGGCGATCGAGCCGGGGCGCAGGCCGTCGCCGAGCGAGAAGGAGACGTCATAGGCCCGGCAGATATCGCAGATTTCCTCGAAATGCTCGTAAAGGAAGCTCTCGCGGTGATGATGGAGACACCACTTGGCCATGATCGAGCCGCCGCGTGAAACGATGCCGGTAACGCGATTGACTGTCAGCGGGATGTAATGCAGCCGCACGCCGGCATGGATGGTGAAATAGTCGACGCCCTGTTCGGCCTGCTCGATCAGCGTGTCGCGATAGATCTCCCAGGTGAGCTCTTCGGCAATGCCGCCGACCTTTTCCAGCGCCTGATAGAGCGGGACGGTGCCGATCGGCAGCGGCGAATTGCGGATGATCCACTCGCGGATATTGTGGATGTTGCGGCCTGTCGAAAGGTCCATGACGGTATCGGTACCCCAGCGGGCGGCCCAGACCATCTTCTCGACTTCTTCCGCCATGGAGGAGGTGACGGCGGAATTGCCGATATTGGCGTTGATCTTCACCAGGAAGTTCCGGCCGATGATCATCGGTTCGCTTTCCGGGTGATTGATGTTGGCCGGGATGATGGCCCGGCCGGCCGCGACTTCCTGGCGGACGAATTCGGGTGTCACATGATCCGGAATATGGGCGCCGAAGCTCTCGCCGTCACGAATCAGGGTCTCGGCTTTCGCCTTGCGGCCGAGATTCTCGCGGATGGCGATGAATTCCATCTCGGGCGTGATGATGCCGGCGCGCGCATAGGCAAGCTGGGTGACGGCCTTGCCATCCTTGGCGCGCAGCGGCTGGCGCTTGGCCGGAAATTCCGGTGTCAGCCGTTCGCCGGTGACGAAGCCATTGTCTTCGGGACGCACATGCCGGCCTTCATAGGCCTCGACATCGCCGCGTGCGAGCACCCAGCTGCGGCGGAGCTGCGACAGGCCCTGTTCGATGCTGATATCGGCACCCTCGATGGTATAGGGGCCGGAGGAATCGTAGACGATAACAGGCGGCTCACCCGATGTCGGATGGACGCTGATCTCACGCATCGGTACGCGGATGTCGGTATGGATATCCCCGGGGACGTAGATCTTTCGAGAGGCCGGCAGCGGACCGGTCGTGACCGTCGGGGTGAGGTTCTTTGCGGCAATGGTCATGGTTTGAGGCTCCAAGTTGCGGTTGGAGACCCAGTCAATCAGCCGGAATGATGATAAGACGCCGACACGGAATCCACGCGGGAATCCGAAGTCTTCGAGCGCTCGCACCGTCCCTACGCCAGTATGAACTGGATCAGGTTCAACGGGTCACTGCGCCCACAATCGGCAAAGCCGTATTGTTCAGCAGTATCTCAGCCCCTTGCCGGGACCCCCCTGGTGAATGCTGGAAGGCTATGCTCTTGCTTTGGCTTCTGTCAACCCTGCAATGATGACTGCATTTTTCCGCGAGCCAGCGCTTGGCGCATTGGAGAATCCACAATTTAAGCGTGTTTACACGTGAGGCGCGGCATGGCGCTCCCTCAATAATGAGGCGCCGTGTTGCCGATAAAGCGGTAGGGGACGACACCAGCGTACTGCGTTGCGGGTAATCAGCGCGTCATTGCCGAGAAGGGCGAGCGTCAGTTGCACGCCGGCCTACGCGCCGGTCTGCATCAGGGAAAAGATGGATTGCATATAATCCCTGGTGACGAGGCCGCCGAACGGGGGGGCGCTATGAAGATCAGCCGATTCTCATTCATGCGCGATTCTTCCCTTCCTATGGCCCGAATAGCTGGAATATGGGAAAATTCGACGTTTCTGTGTGTGGCGATTTGTTGAGTTTTGTTTCTCAGCCTTGTCGTGCATTCGCGCCTTTGGCGGTCTTCCCGCGTTCTTCGGGTGAAACGAACCTCGCCCTGCCGTCCCCAGTTGCATTTAAGCAACAGCCGGCAAGACTAACGCTGGACCGGCGCTCGCCACGGTTTCACATAATTGACAAACATACGGGCTGTTTGTAAGTCAGAAGCAGGACAGAAATTGTCTTACGGTCGAGCGATCGGCCGGATCGGTAGGGGCATTTCAAGACCTTTGCCGCGGGGACAATCATGGAGGTTCGAGGGGACTCAAGCCAACATTACGTGCGTACTTGCCGGGCTGCGCGGTCGCGTTTTCGACCGGGTCGATCTTCAAGGTGGTTTCCAGCTCAGCACTCGTGGCAAATTAGAAATGCATATTACAACCAGGAGTTTAATATGAATATCAAGAGCCTTCTTCTCGGCTCCGCTGCTGCGCTCGCAGCAGTTTCCGGTGCCCAAGCAGCTGACGCTATCGTTGCTGCAGAGCCGGAGCCGCTGGAATATGTCCGCATCTGCGACGCTTACGGTGCTGGTTACTTCTTCATTCCGGGCACTGAAACCTGCCTCAAGATCGGCGGCCGTGTCCGTACCGAAGGCGAGTGGTACGATGCCTACAACCCG
>NZ_QMKK01000034.1 GCF_003287875.1 Martinezella tropici | reverse complement strand
TGTGATTCTCATGTCCGTTTTCAAGGATTGGGGTATAGGTTTTCGTTTCGCTTTTCAGCGCCGAAAGAAACGGGCTGGTTATTGCAGGACGCGGCGGCATTGAGACGACGGTTGATCAGACTCTGATGCGCGGGTTGGATACCGCAGGACCGTGGTTCGTCTCGGGCCTTCCTCTGTCTCACATGGCGCGTGTTGCCGTTTCAGGCTCGCAGAATCACAACGAGGGTTACCCTGACCGGCCGCCACGCCCAGCAATAAACAGCGTGATGGAATTGAACTTGTTTTCTCCTTTCCCTTGATGCCTTTTCGTCAGGCTGCCTTTGTTGGGGTAATGGGAACTGTCGTCGCAATCGCCCAGGCGAAGGCAGCGAGCTCGCGCGCGATGGCGACGATGACGATGTTTGTGGGGCGGCCACTAGCCTGCATGCGCCGATATCGTTGGCATAGCCGCACCTGCGCCTTCCAGGCGATCGCCCTGATCGCTTCAGGCAGCCCCTCCGTTCGTTTCAGGATTTCCTGGCTTACACGCGCAGGCAATCTATAGGTCCATGCGCCTTCGACCAGCATGCGCCGCGCACGGGTGTTGCCGGCCTTCGTGATTGAACCCCGCGACACGCTGGCCCCGGTCGAGCGCTCTTTGGGAACCAGACCCAGCCATGCCATGAACTGCCGGGGATTGTTGAAGCGTCTGAAGTCGCCGATCTCCGATACCAGTGTCACCGCCGAGATCTGTGCGACACCGCGCAGGGCCTGGATCGCTTCGACGACAGGGTTAAGCGACCAGTCCGGCAAGAGCGCCACCATCTGCCGGGTCAACCGCTCACGCCGTTCCTCGATTTGCTCGATGGCACGAATATATTCTTCCATAGCGATCTGCTGCGCACGGTGATCAAAGCGCTGTGTCGCCAGCCAGTTTCGATGAGCTCTTGTCCAATGAGAGCGGCCTTCGAAGACCCGCCCGTGCCGGAGCAGGAACGATAAAAGATGCTGGCGCGCGCGCCGTAGATCCGAGACCGTCACTTCCCTTGCCCGGCAGAGATCGCGCATGGCCTCATGTGTCTCGTCGGGAACCCAGATGGACGACAGTTCACCAGCGCGCAACAACGCGGCAAGCGCGACAGCATCGCGGCGATCCGTCTTGATCTGAAGCCCCGGACGGGTCGGAACCAGCGATGGCGCGACGACAAGGCATTCATGGCCAAGATCGCGAAGTTGACGATACAATCCATAACCTGTCGGGCCGGCCTCATAGCAAAGGCACAGGCGTCCGTGACGTCCAGCAAGCTTGTCGACAAATTTGCGCACCGCATCAGCACGGTTGGCAATTTCGCCGTAATAGCGAACCTCACCTTTGCGGCCCGCTTCCGCCAGACCGATCGCGATTTTTTCCTTGCTCACATCCAAACCAACGTAAACTGCGATATCATCGACCACGGCTCGTCTCCTATGTTTGAGGCTCTGGCGCTGCAGCTAACCCTCGTTCTGAACATAATGCGAGACGAGCCACCCTGCCGGCTAAGGACATGGGGTCTCAAGATGCTGGCTGGAATGGAGGCCAGCATCGAATGACTAGACCTCTTTCAAATGATCTTCGCAAGCGTGTTGTTGATGCGATCGAGGCCGGTGAGAGCTGCCGGTCGGTGGCGGCGCGGTTCGGTATTGCGGTATCTTCGGCGGTGAAGTGGTCGCAGCGGTATCGTTCGAGCGGCTCTGTCGCGCCCGGGAAGATGGGCGGTCACCGCAAGCGTGTTCTGGAGCCGTACCGGGCGTTTATCGCGGAGCGGATCAGCCAAACGCCGCATCTGTCACTACACGGGTTGAAGGAAGAGTTGGCCGCACGAGGGGTGAAGGTATCCCACGACACCGTATGGCAATTCCTGCGGCGCGAGGGGCTGCGGTTCAAAAAAAACACTGTTCGCCCTTGAGCAGGCGCGTGCCGACATCGCACGACGACGACAGCGCTGGCGGTCCTGGCAGACCGGCCTCGATCCAAGGCGGCTGGTCTTCATCGATGAAACCTGGATCAAGACCAACATGGCACCGCTTCGAGGCTGGGGGCCGAAGGGCAAACGCCTGCGCAGCTTCGCCCCGCACGGCCATTGGCGCACCCTGACCTTCCTCGGCGCGTTGCGCTGCGATCGGCTTGCCGCACCCTGCGTCTTCGATGGACCGATCAACGGCCAGTGCTTCCGAGCTTATGTCGAACAGCAACTCCTACCGGTGCTCGAACCCGGCGACATCGTCGTGATGGATAATCTCGGTTCCCACAAGTCGGGCGCCATCCGTCAGATGATCCGCGATGCTGGGGCGCGGCTCTGGTACCTGCCGCCCTATTCACCTGACCTCAATCCGATCGAACAGGCCTTCGCCAAAATCAAGCACTGGATGCGCCTGGCTCAGAAGCGAACCATCGATGACACCTGGCGCCACATCGGACACCTCGTCACAACCATCGAGCCTAGCGAATGCAGCAACTACTTCGCAAACGCCGGATACGCTTCCGTCAAAACCTGAAACGCTCTAGAACGAACAACGCCACAGAAAGTGTCCTGTTATCACCGTCATGTTCTTAGCACTCAATAAAGTTCCATAAATCTGATTACGCTGCAAACAACACAACGCTCCGCTTAATCAACAGATCGGGTTTTCAATCGCTTAGCGCATTAAGCGCGCGGATCGCTGGTTCAAAACCCTTCAGGAGCAATGACCTCCATGCTACCGGAACCGGCCACTCCGTCGATCCAGCAATTCTTCATACTACGCTTCGTTGGAACCGCCCTCAGGCTGGGTGGGCCAGTCGGAAAGCAGCGTGATGCCGAACTGCGGTGCCGCTGCCTTGAGACGGGCGACATCGGCCTCGGCCGACGCATCGGGTTTCTCATCGGCGCCGATCTCATAACCGGCGTGTTCTACAAAGGTATCGAACAACGAGGGTGTGCCGACCAGAACGTATCGCGCCGTCTTGTCGGTGTTGTTCATGAGTTGGTGTGGAACGCCACGCGGCATGAAGATGCTGCCACCTGTTGTCAGCGTGTGCATCTTTCGATCGATGATGGCGGTTAGCTCTCCTTCGATCATGTAGATCGTCTCGTCATCCTCCGCATGGACGTGAACCGGCGTTCTCGTGTTTCCGTCGCTGCGGTTTTCAAAGAGGCAGAACTGGCCGTTAGTCTTAGCGCCGGAGAGCAAGCGCTTCATGGCGACGCCTGCCACTACGAAGGTCTTGGTGGTGTTCTGGGTCACGGTTGAATCCTTTCAGTTCTTGTAGGCTGCATTTTCAGTCTGGGAGCCGGACATCCACTTGCCGATCAGGACGACCACCAAAGCGATTACCGGAATTCCGGCGGCGACAAATGGCAGGTTCGTGAAGTCGAGGCCGTGCGCAACTGTGGTTCCGCCAAGCCACGCGCCGAGCGCGTTGCCGACGTTGAAGGCTGCGATGTTGAGGCTGGAGGCAAGGCTCTCACCAGCGCCCTTTGCCTTCTGCATGACCCACATCTGCAGCGGCGCGACCGTCGAGAAGGCGGCGGCACCCAGCAGGGCCACCATGACGATCGTCAGGATTTTGCTGTGAACCACGAGGCCGAAGACGATCAGAACGGCAGCCAGAGCAAGCAATGTGCCGATGACGGTCGGCTGCAGGAATCGGTCGGCGAGCTTGCCGCCTGCAAGATTGCCGAGGACGAGGCCGCCACCAAAGACCAGAAGGATCGGAGAGACAGCTGCCTCACTGAACCCCGTGACCTCGGTCAGCAGCGGGGCGATGTAGGTAAAAACCGTGAACAAGCCAGCGAACCCAAGAGCGGTGACCGAGAGCCCAATGATGACGGAAGGGTTTATCATTGCGCGCAGGTCGGCGCGCCAATCACTGACCGCCGTGGTACCATGGTCAGATGGAACGTAACGAGCGATCACCGCCAGGGCGACGATGCCAATCGCGGTGACGGCCCAGAAGGTCGCCCGCCAACCGAGTTCGAGACCCAGCCAGGTGCCAAAGGGCACGCCGAGGATGTTCGCCGCAGTCAGTCCCGTGAATATGACAGCGATGGCGGACGCCTTGCGGTCCGGCTTGACCAGAGAGGTCGCGGCGACTGACCCCACGCCGAAGAAGGTACCGTGCGCCAGCGCCGTGACAACGCGCGCGGCGAGCAGGAACCAATAGCTCGGCGCAAGAGCACAGGCGAGGTTGCCAATGGTGAAGATCACCATTAGCGCGAGAAGGACTTTCTTACGGGACCAACCGGACAGAAGGACGGTCAGGACCGGTGCGCCGAGCGCAACGCCGATGGCATATCCTGATATCCGCAGTCCGGCCGTCGGGATCGATACGTTGAGGGCCGTCCCGACCTGGGTCAAAAGACCCATCAGAACGAATTCGGTGACGCCGATCCCGAAGGCTCCGATCGTCAGGGCGTAGATCGCAATAGGCATTGTCTTCTCCTTGTCGTTTACCAGCGACAAACGGCACGGTTTCCCGATCGGGATAGCGACGCGTCTCTCGTTGCCGATGAGGACTGGATCCGGTTGAGCGCGCTTAAGCGCTCGGGACGTGGGCGGCGGATGCCGCGACTTTCAGAAGCTGCGCATGTATATCGGGCGAAGCGGCAAGCAGGCCGTCAGACGACCAGCCAAAGCCATTGCCGGAAAGATCGGTGACGATGCCGGCTGCCTCCTTGACCAGCAAGGTACCGGCAAGCCAGTCGGGAATGTCATGGCCGACCTCGAAGTAACCATCGAGCCGACCAGCGGCGACGTAGGCAAGCTGCAGCGATGCCGAGGCCATCTGACGGACGACGAAGACTTGCCCGGTCACGCGTTCGAGCAGTCGGAGTGCCTCGGCATGCTCTTCCGGTCCGACCTGAGCGATCGGCGGTACGGCCGACCCCAGAACGGCGCCTTTGAGTTCTGTCTTGTGCTGGGTCGTCACGCGCTCTCCGTTCAGCGTCACACCGTGACCTTCCTGGGCAACGAACAGCTCGTTGGAGGTCGGATCATAGACGATCCCGAAGACGCAACGCCCACCGATGACAAGCGCCAGCGAACTCGACCACAGCGGCAGGCCCTGCAGGAAATGGTATGCACCGTCGATCGAGTCGTAGACCCAGTAGGCGGCATTCGGATCATCTGGCATGTCCTCCTCGCCCGTCCAGCCGATGTCAGGATAGCGTGTCGCGAGCTGGCCGCGCAGATCGGCGGCCGCCCTAGCGCTCCTGGATCGCACCCAGTCGATGACGGAGGCAATGTCGTCCGTCGACGAAGGGCGGTCGATGGAGGCCGCGATCTGGTCGGTTGCGGCACGGAGCAGGAATGCACAGGTATCGGTGTCTACGGTGATCATGGCTGTTCTTTCTTCGAAACTCGATTGACGATGGAAGAAGGATATGGCCCTCTGCCTGCCTCACAAACTCGCTTTGGCCCGGCGCGGAACATGGTGCGAAAACCCAAGCTAAGTCCCAGAAAACAGACGGTTCAGGCGCGTTCCGCGGTTACTGTCGAGATCATCGTCGAGGCGGCAGCTCGCATTCTGGAAGAG
This sequence comes from Martinezella tropici, assembly GCF_003287875.1. Lineage (GTDB taxonomy): Bacteria > Pseudomonadota > Alphaproteobacteria > Rhizobiales > Rhizobiaceae > Rhizobium > Rhizobium tropici_C. The sequence continues at coordinate 25,389 of NZ_QMKK01000034.1, read as the reverse complement.
CGCGGGTTGGAAGGGTACACGACCAATGCGGTGGCCGATCGCGCCGGGGTCAGCATCGGGTCGCTCTACCAGTATTTCCCGAACAAGGACGCCATCACGATCGCGCTCATCCATCGTGAGACCGCTGACCTCTTTGCCGACATCGAGAGGGCCAGTTCGGAAGACGATTGGCGGAATGCGCTCGCCTTGATGACCGACGCGGGCGTGGCCCATCAACTGCGACGACCGGCACTGGCCCGCCTCCTCGACATCGAGGAGGACCGTCTCCCAAACCACGCCCGCGAGAAGAGCGTCATCGACGTGATCCACCCGGCGCTGACCTCTGTCCTGCAGAAGGCCAACCCCAAGACTGATATCGATCTCGAAACGCTGGCCTTCGACGTGATGGCGATCACCCGCGGGATGACGGACATGGCAGGCATCCGACGGGAGCTGGACGGAGTGGCTCTACGGGCACGTACCCGGAAGGCCGTGTTCGGCTATCTCGGGCTGACGCCGCCGAAGGCGTGAGCCCGCACTCACTTCATCGAAACGACGCCCATCTGCTTCAAGAGCGTCAGATTGTCCTCGATGTGCCAGTTGTCGGTCACCTTACCGTCCGTCACTTTCAAAAGATCGGTTGCGATGAATTCGATTGACTGGCCCGCCCCCTTGGTCGTAGCGAACGTCCCGGTGAAATGACCACGGAACACCATGTGGACGGTGACGTAGTCGCCGGAAAACACCATCTTGCGGACTTCGACGGACAGATCCGGAACGGCGGTCCGGAAGGTCTTAGACGCGAATGCCGGGCCATCAGGTCCCTGCGGACGGCCTTCGGGTAACGTATGGTCGGTGAAGGACGGCGAGATCGCAGCCTTGAGATCCGCCTCGTCTCCGGTGTTCCAAAACGAGTAGAAATGCCGAGCTGCCGTCTCCGCAGACGCCTCGGCATGTGATCGCTTCGCTGAATGGACGATGTCGTCGATCTTCAGCGGTGCCGCCGCGAAGGCCGGAGCTGACACGGAAATTGCAAGAGCGGCAGCCGCAAGGCCGCCTGTCACAGCGTTCTTGATCATTGTCTTCAACCCTGTTTCGGTTGGTCAGTTGGTTTCGACGTCGTCCCGGAAGACGAGTTCGAGAAGGATGCCGCCCGGGGTGTGAACAAACAGCCGCCGTTCCCCGAGCTCGGGAAGATCCATGGTGGAGTAAAGGATCCCGGTAGCATCCAGCCTGCCGCGGAAGGCGCCGTATCCTTCGAGGCGGAACCCGACATGGTCGATCGTCTCGGCGTCCCGGCCAACGGGCGCACCGCCGCTGGGGATGAGATGGACGATCGGTTCGCCGTCGCGGTAGAGCCAGTAGCCAGGAAAGCTGAAGTTCGGTCGGAAGCCGACGGTCAGCCCAAGCAGGTCCTCCAGGAATTGCCGGGTTCCATCGAGGTCCGCCGTCCGCAGTGTTACATGGTCGAGCTGCATGGCATCAGCCGATTACGCCGCCGCCATCGACACGCACGGTCGATCCGGTGGCAAAGGGCGTCGTCATCAGGAAGAGAACGGCGTTGGCGATATCGGAGGACTGGCCGATCGTCTTGGCAGGCAGATTGCCGGCGACGCGCTCGAACATCGCGGCGCGGTTCGCCTCGTCCATCTTGCTCCATAGCGGCGTATCGATCAGGCCCGGCGATACGGCATTGACCCGAATGGGAGACAGTTCCAACGCCAGACCGCGGGCAAGCGATTCCAGTGCTGCATTGATCGCGCCTTGCAGTACCGACGAGGCCGATGGGCGCTCGCTCAGGAACCCGGAAATAAAGGTCAGCGTGCCGCGTTCCGCAATCCTTGCGGCCTTGGCGATCCGGTAGGCACCCCAGAACTTGCTCTCCATCGCTTTCTTCGCGTCATCGAGCGAAAGCTTGCGAACCGGACCGCTGGGCGTCTGAGCCGCAGAGACGACGATATGATCCCATGCGTCATGGGATCCGAAGACGGTTTCGATCGCAGACCCATCGCCGGTATCGAGCACGACTGTGGCCATCGAGGGATCGACCGACGCTGCGGCTTTCCCGAGCTTGTCTGGCGATCGCGATGCGATTGTGACGACAGCGCCTGCGGCATGTGCCTGCTGGGCGACTGCAAGCCCGATGCCCGAGCTGCCGCCGATGACGAGGACGCGCTTCTGGTTCAACGATGCCATGTCCATCTCTCCGCGATTGGTTTCGATGACGGTAAACTAGCGCTGGAACGTACTTGCGATAATGGAGATTGTTGTCGATGGTCTCTTGCGATATCAGCAAGAATATGAGCGACAACTTTCTCGACATGCTGGTCTTCGTGCGGGTGGTTCAGGCGGGCAGTCTGACAGGTGCTGCGCGCGAGCTGAACTTCTCGCTGACCGTGATCAGCCGCAAGCTGTCGAGGCTGGAGGAGCGGCTGGGGGTTCGGCTGATCAACCGGACGACTCGGTCTCTGGCGCTGACCGATGAAGGCGCGCGGTTCTATGACCGCTGTGTCCAGATCCTGGCGGAGATCGATGATGCGGAAACGGAAGCATCGAGCGGAAGGGATACGGCGATCGGCACGCTGAAGGTTACATCGACCTTCGCATTCGGCATCAGATGGATCGCGCCGTTGCTCAGCGAATTCCAGGAGATGCATCCGGGCCTGCTCGTGCATCTCGACACAGACGACAGCCTGACAAATATCGTCGAAGGCGGCTATGACCTTGCCATACGCTTTGGTGCGCTTGCCGACTCCAGCCTGGTCGCCAGGCAGATTGCACCGAACAGGCGCGTCATCTGCGCAGCACCCGCCTATCTCGATCGCCGTGGAAGGCCCGAAACAATCGAAGACCTTACCCGCCATGAGGTCATTGCGTTTGGCGAACCGCCGAACAATCACTGGACCTTCGCCGATGGCCGCAGCGCAAATGTCATGGGGAGGCTCACGACCAACAATGGCGAGCTTGCGCACCGCTGGGCACTTTCCGGAGCCGGGCTGGTCCTGAAATCCATCTGGGACGTCCACGACGACATCGAAAGTGGCAAGCTGGAGATTGTCCTCCCGGGATTTGATCTTGCCGCGGCACCAATCCACGTTGTGTTTCCCCATAGCCGGCTGGCGGCCGCAAAAGTGCGACTGTGCATCGAGTTCTTGGCAAGCAGCCTTAAGTCAGCGAATTCGGTGCTCCAATTGTGACATCTAGGCGGATAGGCCAGCTGTGAAGTTAGGATTCACGCCGCGCGACCTCGATGTGTCAGCGGCTTAGAGAAATTGCATCCGAGACCAACAGTTCGAATCTCGTCAAGAGCAAAATCAACCGTTAGCCCGTCCAGACTTATTTTCTCGAGATAACTTTCGGCTTCGGTTGATATAGACGCCGTTTGACATTCGGACGCAAAGCATTGCGGAGATCTTTGTCCGCGGTCGAAAGGTCGAACCATTCGGGATCGAAGTAACCACCGCACCACCGAATGGTTTCGGCAAACTCGGGATCGTCTGGATCGGCAATGATCTCCAGAAACCGCTCGTACCCTGAAACGCCACCGACGTCTTCAGGCGGTCGCGCCCGTTCGCCGGCGATGCAGCTTCCGTGCTTGGGCGCGGTGCCGAGTGTCAAAAAGTCCTCGACCACGACGGTATGCCGCCAACCGTCCCCGAAATCATAGTGGTAGCTAAAGACAGAGCCTTGCTCAAAATCAAGCAAACGAACCTCCCTATGATCGAAGACCCGAGGATCGTCGTCAGTCGCGTCCTCCTCAAGGATCTCAACATCCCCATACCTGAGACCGCCAATCCGGAACTCGTAGAGATGATAGTTCCACCAGTTGAAGGCTGCCTGAATGCCGAGATGCAGATGTTCCAGGTTCCAATAAACAGGCAGAACCAGACGGCGCCAGACGCTGCGCTCGATTTCATCGATGGAAACTTTGATCTGAACAGCGTTTGTGGCTTTGAACATTGCCGGATTGAACAAGGTTGCTAGTAGGCCGTCAAGTTTGGTGCGCGCACCACGCGCCCAAGATACTCCGGTGGTCGAGACTTCGCGCTGGCGACCATCGCTGATATATTAGACTTTCAAGTGGACTCCGTCTTCCCCAATGCCGACTGCTGGATGGCGTCAGTTCTCAGGTCGCAAAGACGCTAATGGGCACCCGGAAGCGCTCAGGCCGACTTGCGCTGGTGGGCTCGAAACGCGGCCGGCGGCATTCCATTCGCGCGGACAAAGGCGCGGTTGAATGCCGCTTCGGAGGAATATCCTGCTTCGAACGCTATACTGCTGATCGCCTGGTCTCCCTGGAGCAGTTGCTCTCTCGCAAGGAAAAGCCGCCAATCGCGCATATAGGAGATCGGTCCGGTCCCAAGGATGTTCTGAAAACGCTCGGAAAGAACGCTTCGGGAGGCACCCACTTCATTCTTCAAGTCCTTCAACGTCCATGGACAGAGAGGATCGCGATGAATGAGTTGTAGGCATTTGCCGACGATCGGATCCCGAATGGCAGCCAGCCAGCCGGTCGTGCGGTTTGGCTCGGCGGAGAGCTGTCGGCGCAGGACTTCGAGCAATACGATCTCGGTAAGACGCTCCAGGATCGCCATTCCGCCGCTATGCGGATCGTCCACCTCCTGGACGATTTGCGAGACGACTCCGTTGAGCCAGTCGCCCTCGGTGGAGACGTGAATGAATTCCGGCAGCGCCTCGCGAAAGGGCAGAAAGTGCATTGCCTCGCAACGGACATAGCCACAGAGAAAGCGAACGACGCGGTCGGAATCGCCGAAACGTAGGATCGGCGTCTCGGACCAGGGTTGTGGCGGTAGTGCTCCGCCTGGATCGAAGATCTGCCCTCCCGCGCCCGCGCCGATAAAATGCGCGCTGCTGAACGGGAAAGCCGTTATGTCGCCTTCGTGCAGGGTGGTGCGTCGACCGTCGAATTCTATCCAGCAAGATCCGCCGGCAAGAATGTGAAAGCCGATGGCGTCCTTTGGCTGGTAAGACGCCGGTGAAGCATCGGTTTCCCAATCGCCCGATGGCATATAGCAATATTGAAGGGCTTCCGTGATGCGGACCCGACGTAGAGCCTCGCTCATGAGCGACTGAAGGTTTGCCTGTTCCACTCTTCGGTACCCCTGGAGAAGCGATAGCTTTGAGACTTGGACGGTTCCGCCCGCTACTTTCATAGGCCACGGCTGCAGATTGCCGAACGTCTACACGACTTGGTCTTGGTGCACAGCAACGCCAGGAGCATTCTGGGGCCGTTAGAGGGCCCATGTAGCGTAGTTCACCGATACTTCATATCAACGCTGGAAAATCGATCAATTCAAGCGGCATCCCGGCCAAAGACATGAAGACCACCGCCTTTTAGGGTGCTGCGCAACAACCTGAAAGGAAATTTTCCATGGCCGAAACCAACAAGAAACTTGTCATCCTGATCACGAAGGGCATCGAATCCGAATTGTCGTCGGTGGCGTTCACGATCGCAAATGGGGCGATTACCGCTGGCCTCGATGTCAGCATGTTCCTGACGAGCACCGGTATCGACCTTCTGCGGAAACGCGGACAGACGATGACGCAGGTGGCGCCGCTCGATCCCCTCGCTAAATTGATTGACGATTTCATGCAGAGAGGCGGAGCCGTCTGGGCCTGCACGCCTTGCGTTACTTCTCGCGGCTATGAGCAGGCGGACCTTATGGATGGGGTGATAATCACCGGCGCCAGCCTCATGCACGCGGCAATCAAGGAAGGTGCTGCCACTCTCTCCTTCTGATGGTAACTTGGCATCAACGGCATCTGATGTCTTCAACGCGCAGAAATGCCCCGAAGGCATCAGACCGGCATCCCGGAAAGGCTCGTTCGCTGTCGGCCTGCTGAATTGATTGCGCTTTAACCTCCGAGCGTTCCGGTCGTCGAACGACTTCTTGGCGATAGCCAGCCGTCCGGACGTCGTGTCGGCGGTTCGAACTTCTTCAAGAGCATTAGTCTGTTGCAACATGCATTTACTCTCGCGCTAAGGCAGCAACGGGTAACCCCGGCCTCTCTCCATGTGAGCTGGTCGAACATAGCGTGTCCTAGCTTGGAAGCCTCTCTGCTGAGGCAGCGCTTAGCGCAAAACCAGGTTCATGCGTTGCGATCTATCCGGCCTTAAGGTTACTTTCATAATGGGTTTTGCCGGGTGTGGGTTGACGGCGGCAAGACGGATTTTCTGAAGTAGGACCGCGAGAATGGCGACGGCCTCCATGACCGCGAAGGCATTACCGATGCAGACACGAGGACCCGCACCGAAGGGCATATAGGCATACCGATGCCGGGTCTTGGCCGCTTCCGGGCTGAAGCGATCCGGATTGAATACCTCGGGATCGGACCACAAAGAAGCGTGGTGATGCACGGCGTAGATCGGCACGATCAACACCGTTCCGGCCGGAATGAGATAATCGCCGAGCTGGAAATCCCGCAAGGCGGTCCGCGTGATGATCGGCGCGGGTGGATATAGGCGCATGGCCTCCGAGAAGACCTGCCGCGTATACACCAGTTTCGAAACATGCTTGGCGTCGACAGGCTCACCCCCCGTTGCTGCATCAATTTCGACTAGAACTTTTGTCTCGACCTCGGGATGCCGGGCCAGCAAATCGAATGCCCATGCAAGCCCGAGCGCCGTCGTTTCGTGACCGGCCGTAATGAAAGTCATGAGGTTGTCGACGATTTCTTCGTCGTTCATCGTGCGACCGGTCTCCGGATCGGAGGCTGACAGCAGCATGTTCACGAGATCGTGCCGGTCATTCGGGCGTACACGCCTCTCCTCGATGACGCTCAAGAGGCTGGATCGCAGGAATTCAACGGCGGCTTCCGCCTTACCGCGTCCAGGATAGGGTATCCATTCGGGGGCACGTAAAAGTCCGAGTGCGAACGTCCAGCCAGTCGGCTTGAGAAAGTCGGAAATGCCTTTTTCGACCCGCGCAACGTCGATGCCATGGCCGCCGGACATCATCGTCTCGACAATGATGTCGAAAGTGGTGCGCATCATCTCATGGCCGACACCGACAGTTCCACTGCCTATGCCCATCCACCTGTCGCGGGTGCGCTCAGCCGCCGCGATCATCGTCGGCTGGAGTTCGAGAAGCTTGTCGTGCCGAAACGCACCGGCGACCGACTGCCGCTGCCATTTCCAATGCGCCCCGTCTGCCGTCAGGAGACCTTGGCCGAGCGCCGGTCCGAGCGCTCGCCTGACCTGGTCCCCCTTTCCCAGTGCTTCTGCATTCTTGACTAGCGCCTCGTGGATGAGCGTAGGGTCGGCCAGGTAGACCTTCAGCTCTCCGGCAGTCTTCGAAAAGACGAATGGTTCGGTGAAGATCGATGGCGGGAGCGCGTCGAGCGGGTTGCGCACGATCGCCAGCAGCGCTCCGAGCGTTGACTGCGGCGTTAGGGGAAACGTGGTCTTGAGGGTGCGGGCGTTTTCAACCGTGCTATCCATCGCGTTCATCCTTGCTCGCTGATCACGTGTAGGTGTAAGGTAATCACCTTAGAATAGTTAAGGTACTCACCTTAGGAATGCAAGGGGACGATATGAAAAGGATGACCGCGCGAGATCCGGCGAGGGCGGAAGGGACTAGCACTCGGAACAGAATCCTGGACACCACCCTGGCGCTCTTCAATGACAGAGCACCTGATCGGGTCACCACCGCCGAGATTGCTCGCGCCGTCGGCATCAACGAGGGCAACCTCTATTATCACTTCAAGACAAAAGAGGCGCTTCTCCAGGCCTTGTTCAAAAGATTGGAGGACGACGCGACTGCCTTCATGGTGGAGGCTGCTTCGAATACCCAAACCGATCCGGGCATCTTCTCGGGCTTCATGCGGCGCTGGTTCTCGATCGTTTGGGACCACCGTTATATCTTCCGGGATTTGCCCGGGATCATCGCTATCGCGCCAAGCCTGCGGGAGCCGACGCAGGCGCTCAGCAGCGGAATGCGGGTCGTCGTGGAAGAAACGCTTCATCAGATGACGAATGCACAGTTAATTGATGTTCCAGCCGAAGAGGCACCGCAACTGCTCGCTAACGTGTGGATCGTATCGACCTATTGGGCTGTGTATCTCAGCCTACAGGAGGGTGTTGAGCAGCTGGGAGAAGAACATCTGAACTGGGGTCTAAAACAAGTCGCTAGCCTGTTTCGGCCGTATCTGTCCGATGCGGCAAAGAGCGAAATGAACGCTATGCTCGATCGCTCCCTCAAGCAAAAGCAAAAAAGTACTTAACGTCAGTGTGTGGAAGGCTCCCGCGTTGAGGGAAAATGGCTTTGCTATTCAGCGCATCTCGAGTGCAGTCGTGTGTCCGGCCTTTGATGCAGCCTTTCTCTCGACTGCTGGCCTTGAAGGGTTCCGCCAGGATCGTACCCCCAATCGATTAGACGGACTTTAACGTCCGCTACGCTAAACGGGTTCGGCTGATCCATCGGGATCGAGTGGCTGCCTTCACTTACTTCTTTCGCCTCAAACTCTAAGCAGTATCAGCTATTTGCAGGCTGAACCGCTCTTAGATTGTTTATTTCCTCATACTCGCCGCCTCGCGTCATGATAGACCATGCAATCCGAGCCATCTTGTTGGCAAGGGCCACAGCGGCGACTTTTGGCGGTCGGCGTCTCAACAAACCACCGATCCATCCTGTGCCACTATCACCGTCGCCACGAACATACCGCAAAACAGAGGTCGCGCCGAGCACCAATAGTTGCCGAATATATGGATTTCCTTGCTTACTGATGCGGCCATGCCGGGCCTTGCCTCCGGAGGAGTTCTGGCGCGGCACCAAGCCTCACCAGGCGGCAAAATGTCTCCCTGACTTGAAAGCGTGCGGATCGGGGACGATCGACGACAGGGCAGACGCCGTGACAAAACCCACTCCTGGTATGGTCTCCAGTCGGTTCGATAGATCATTTTTGTAATGCCAGGATATCAGCTTCTTTTCGATTGCCTGAAGGCGTTGCGCCAGGTCGCAAACTAACTTCGCCAGCGACTCAAGGACGAACCGGGCAAGCTCCGGTAGATCTGATCGCTCACCTTCAGCAAGCTCCCGTGCGACACGGACTATCTGGCTAACTCCCACACCAATCGAAATGCCAAGCTCCGCAAGATGGGCACGGATGGAGTGCAGAAGCATCGTGCGTTGCTTGATGAGGAGAGCTCTTGAACGGTGCAACATTGCCGCTGATTGCTGCTCCACGGATTTCACCGGCACGAAACGCATTGTCGGCCGCGTTACGGCTTCACAGATCGCCTCAGCGTCCGCGGCGTCATTTTCTGCCTTTTCACATAGGGCTTCACATAGGCTGGCGGCATCAGTCGCACGTCATGCCCGATAGCCGAAAGCTCGCGGGCCCAATAATGAGCCGTTCCGCAAGCCTCGATACCGATGAGGCAAGGCGGCACCTGTGCGAAGAATTTCAGCATCTGTTGGCGTCGCAACTGTCGCCGTACCACCACATTGCCGCCGTGATCAATCGCATGAACTTGAAACACCGACTTCGCTATATCGATGCCAACAGTAGAGATCTCTTCCATTCGAACGCTCCCGGTTTGTCCATCCTAACCGATGCCATTCTAGCACCGGGGGAGCGGGAGCCTTCCATCCCATCGATTAAGCTGCCATCGAAAACGCAATCGTGTTGAATGCAAAAGCGCCGCCTAAACGTCGCGGCATCGACGGCGCATCAAAGACTATCTTTCAGATGATAGGCCGCCCGATCCGCCGAGTCTCTGTCGGATCGATGGAGATTGATGATGCGGGCGGCATCGGTGGCGCTTATACCGTGCTTTTTTGCGAAGTAGGTTACATCATAAGGGTCTGAAACTTTTCTACGCGTTTCCTGCGCAATGACATGGTCTCGCTTCATCGCGTTTCCTTGGAGCCGGCGGTTTCGGATAGAGCAAGCTTGACTGCTTCGTGATACTTTGACGAGAGGAAATCCTTTTTGCCTCCTTTCGATCGGATGCTTTAGGGCCTGTTGTGGCCGAAGAGACTCAATTTCAGCCGAGGGAGCCTCATCGGTCGGCTGTGGGCGGATCCGTGCCGGGCGATTACACTACGGCTACTGCCATTGCCGTCCCGATGCCATGTTCACCGTTCCAGCATTTCCCTCGCAAGCGGTATCGGGTCAAAACTTCTCGATAAGCTTCGACGAGGCTAGAATGCCGCGAGGCGAGCCTCGTGGATCCCAAGAGCCAATTCTCGGAACCCCGACAGGAAACAGACGTTAGTTTGCATCTGATCCTTGGAGAACTCGAATGGCCGCCGATCCCAAATCCTCCCCTGCAGTGCAAGCTTACGAACTGGAAAAAGCCCGGCAGCGCGAACGGCAAGAAGCAGGCGACCTTGATAAGCGTCTTGAAGATACCTTTCCCGCGTCCGACCCGGTTTCGCACACGATCACCTCGGTTCCAACTGGCCGCACCGATCCGAAGGAAGCTGAGCGCGTGAGAGCGGATGCGTCTCAACCTCAGGTGGCCAAGAACGTGACGGAAAGCGTCCGTGGATGGATCAGGCAAAATCCTCTGACGGCGGTGGCGCTCACAGCCGCAGCCGCCTGGATCCTCGGCGCGACGCGTTGATGGGACCGTCGATGTGAGCACGCCATTCGAGGGCCCCCTCTCTGCTCCTGCACCAGAGCATCCTGCCAGACGTCCAACGTCAGGCTCCGTGCTCAAGAAACTTGGGCCCGGGCTCATTACCGGGGCAGCGGACGATGATCCGAGCGGCATCGCCACGTATTCTCAGGCCGGAGCGCAATTTGGCTTCAACATGCTATGGACCATGTTGCTGTCCTACCCGCTGATGTCCGCGATCCAGCTCGTGAGTGCGAGGATCGGACGGGTTACCGGCGCAGGGCTTGCCGTTAACATGGGAGCGATCTGGCCGAAGCCCCTGGTTCTCCTGTTTGTCTGCCTGCTATTTATCGCCAACTGCATCAACATCGGCGCCAACCTGACAGCCATGGGGGCATCAGTCGAGCTCGCCACCGGCGTCCCCAGCTTGCCGATCACCATTTTCTTCGCCGTCCTGTCCCTCGCGCTGCAGATGTTCATTCCATACGAGCGGTACGCCAACATCTTGAAGTGGCTGACCCTGGTGCTGTTTGCGTATATTGCCGTCCTGTTTGTCGTGAAGATCGACTGGATCGCCGCGCTCAAAGGCTTCGTGTGGCCATCCCTTTCGCTTGATGGAAATAGCTTTACCGTCATTGTCGCGATTTTCGGTACCACGATCAGCCCATACCTGTTTTTCTGGCAGTCGAGCCAGGAGGTCGAGGAGATAGATCGCAAGGACGAGGCGAAACCGCTGGAGGAGGCGCCGCGTCAAGCTCCTAAAGAACTGAACCGCATCCAACTCGACACGCTGGCTGGCATGGCGGTGTCCACGATCGTCGCCATTGCCATCATCATGTGCGCCGCCGCGACCCTGCATGCGAGCGGCAAGACCGATATCAATTCTGCCGCCGATGTTGCTGAAGCTTTGAAACCGATCGCCGGCAACTTCGCATTTGCTCTCTTCAGTCTGGGGATCGTCGGCACCGGCATGCTGTCGATCCCGGTTCTGGCCGGCTCCGCTGCCTACGCTTTTGCTGAAACCCAAGACTGGAAGGCAGGGCTCGATCATAAACCATGGGAAGCAGTGGGGTTTTACGCGGTAATCGCGGCGGCGACGCTGTTCGGGCTCAGCCTGGAGTTCGTGCCGCTCGATCCGGTCAAGGCGCTGTTCTGGAGTGCTGTCATCAACGGCTTTGTTGCGGTGCCGATCATGGTGGCAATGATGATGATCGTGAGCAGCAAAAAACTGATGGCTGAATTCACCGCGCCGATTGCTATGAAGATCTTCGGATGGGGCGCTACGGCTATAATGGCACTTGCGGCGGCCTCGATGCTCGTGGTGTGATCGGAAGACTGTCATGAATTTCTTCCAACCGAGATCTGAGAGCGCCCCTCCTTCTTACGTATGCTCCTCCTCGCCAAGTCCTCCCAGTATCTTCCTAATATGCTAAGTTCCCGCCGATTTCCGACAGCATCGATATGCAGGCAACTCTAGAATGAATACTGGTCTCCGCTTCCCCGCCGAACGTCTCCAGCAAATCCTAGACAGCGCGGTCGACACCGGCGTCATCACGCTCGAACCAGACGGAGCGATTAGCGGATCCTGACCGACCTGCTCGACGGAGCCGTTGGCGCGATACAACTTTCCGAGGAGGTGCATGGTGACGGCGCCGAGCTTCTCGAGAACGCCCGCTCGCTTGGACTGGAAGGTATCATCGCCAAACACCGCGACCGTCCGTACCGCTCGGGTAGGACTGGCTGAAGATCAAATGTATTCAGAGTGAAAGTTTCATGATCGTCGGCTACGAGCAGTCAACGGCAGCGCGAGGCGGGATCGGCAGTCTTCTACTTGCAGGCCGGCGAGGCCATGATTGGGTCTATGTCGGCGGTGGGCACGAGCTTTAAGGAAAAGGACGCAGCGTACCTGAAGAAGACGTTCGACAAGCTGAGGACGAGGACGCCGGTCGTTTCGCTCAAGGGCAAGAATTGCGTCTTCGCGCAGCCGACGCTGATCGCCGAGATTGAATTTCGGGGCTGGACCAACGACGGCAATCTGCGGCACGCGTCCTACAAAGGGCTACGGCAGATCCAGGACAATGCTGCAGTCTACGAACTCGACTGACCGGTCGGCCAAGCATTAAATTTTTCCGCCGGCTCTCTTGAATCCGAAATTCTCGAAAACCAAATCGATTGCCGCCAGCTGCTGAAGACAGGGCTGGCCTTGCTGGGAGCGCCGCTTTCGGCGCTTCCGTACCCATGTTGCTTCAAGGAGGATATGGCTATGGCAACAACTTACGACTACGCACCTCTGTTCCGTTCGACCGTCGGCTTCGACCGGGTTTTCAATCTTCTCGAAAATGCTCAGCGCGCTCGTTCGATCAGCGATTGGCCGCCTTATGACATCGTCAAGACCGGCGACGACAGCTACCGGATTTCGATTGCGGTCGCGGGCTTTGCCCAGGACGATCTCGACATCACCTTCCAGTCCAACCTGCTGACGGTCACCGGCAAGAGGCAGGAAGCATCCACCGAAGGCTATCTGCATCGCGGCATCGCCGGCCGGCCATTCGAGCACCGCTTCGAGCTCGCCGACCATGTCCGGGTAAACGGCGCCGATCTGCAGAATGGTCTTCTGTCGATCGATCTCGTGCGCGAGATCCCCGAGGCTTTGAAACCGCGCAAGATCGACATCCAGACCAACCCGGCTCTCTCGCAAAAGGTCGCCCCGGCGCAGATCGAAGCGCAGAAAGCCGCCTGATTTCCAGGCCTGTTCAATAGATCAGGGCGCCACGGCGGTGGCGCCCATCAACATTCCGGGTTGGGAAGGAAAGAGCGATGAAACCGGATATGTTCAGAGAACCTGTGACCATCCTTGTCGGCCTCGGCTTTCCGGCTGAAGTCCGAACCGCCATGGATGCCTACCGGCACCTTGCCGATTGGCCGGCCTCACCTGGGGACACGGCGCATTCCATTGCCCTGAAGGCATGTCAGGCGGCCCTTCGCGGAGAGATCGAAGCCGAGACCGCGCGCGGCCTGTTCGCTGCCTTTGCTGCGAAACACGATCTGCTTGCGCCGGAAACCGACGTGATCGTCGCATCCCGTCGTAGGCACGACAAAGATCCGCACGTTCGCTAAAGAGGCCGACATGCACGAGATGTTGCAGCAGGCCGCAAGTTGTGCCGCTGCGACTGGTCCGACGATCCTGCTTCGGGGCATGGAGATTGAGCGGCCGGTCGACGTGGTGAAAGCGACCGCTCTGTCCGTGGACGACAAACGGACCATCCTGGCGGCATGGGCTTCGGACTTCTATGCGATCGACTCGAAGCCGGCGTTCCGCCATCTGCCTGGAACAAGGGGGCCGGTCTCTATTGATGAAGTGCAGGCTGCCCTTAGAGAACTCGATCGGCGTTACGGATAATGATTAAGCGACCGAACGGGCCGGTTCATTCACGTGGCGATCGTCTGCGATCGAGATCGGAATGGTCGAGACCGAAATGTTCCAGAACGAGATCGAGGTTGCGGCGGTTGGATTTGAAATAGACGTCGAAGAGGTCCCCGACCAATGGGACGCTGCCGGCCGCCGCATCGAAGCCGATGTTGGCCAGCATCTTAAGAAGCTTGTCATTCGGCACGCCAAGCCGGCGCGCCTCGTTGACGATGTAGAGACTGACTGCAGCGCCGGCGAAGTCACCGACACCCGGGTCCAATCCAATGAGTGAATCTACTCCGAAGGAAAAGCCTGTTCCAGGAATACGCAGCGCCGTGTCCATGAGCCGCGCCAGCCCGCGCATGCGGCGAAGGCGGGCCAGACGGTCGATGTTGCGAAAATCCGTGTACTGACTATGTGCTCGCTCGTACGTCATGCCGCCACTTTCATCATCTTGCCAAGACGTTTGATGGCCTGCTCCAGCGAGCGCTGTCCGTCACAGTAATCCTGCCAGGCGTTGGTTTTCGCCAGCAGCGTCGGTACCGTGCGGATCGTGAAGCGTTTCGGATCGAGATCCGTCTTCACCTGGCTCCAGGTGAGTGGCATCGATACCGTTGCTCCGGGCCGGGCGCGTGGCGATAGGGGCGCGACCGCCGTCGCCATGCGATCGTTGCGCAGGTAGTCGAGGAATATCCGGCCGTTGCGCTGGTTCTTGGCCATCTTGATCAGGTAAAGGTCGGGGTTCTCGCGTGCCATCTGCAGGCAGACATTGTGTGCGAAGCCTTTTGCCTCCGGCCATGTCAGCTTCTTGCCCTTCGCCACTGCAAGCGGGGTGACGACATGCAGACCCTTGCCACCGGTGGTCTTGCAGAAGCTGACGAGGCCGAGTTCCTCTAGTCGGTCGCGCATTTCCCGGGCGGCTTCGACCACGGTGGAGAAGGGGACGTCCGGACCGGGATCGAGGTCGAAGACGAGACGACCGGGAACCTCCGGCTGGCCCGGTTCGCAATTCCAGGGATGCAGCTCGACGCCGCCGATCTGGGCGATGGCGGCGAGGCCCTCGACCCGATCGATCTGCAGATAGGGTTTCTTGTCGCCGAACACCTTGACCAGTTCGAGCAGGTTCGATGTTCCAGGCATCGCGTGCCGCTGGAAGAACTGCTCGCCGCCGATGCCGTCCGGCGTCCGGATGATCGAGCATGGCCGCCCCTTGATATGGTCGATCAGCCATGGGCCGACAGCTTCATGATAGTGGGCGAGATCCTCCTTGGTGACCGGCTCTCCGTCATTGGCATCCGGCCACAGGGCCTTGTCCGGGCTGGAGATCATCACGCCCATCACCTCGGCCTTGGCGTTCTTGCCGTGTGCCGGCCTTGATGGCTTTGTCGCGGCCGGCGTCGGGGTCTCTGTCTTCGCCGGCGATGCCGGCTTTTCCGCCTCGACTTCAGCCGCCGGCTTATCTTCGCGCAATCCCTTGAAGGCCGCCTGGCGGACCAGTCCATCCGCCGTCCAGCCAGCGAACTGGATCTCGGCGACCAGCTCCGGCTTCACCCAGACGATATTGGGATCCTTCTTCGGCGCGCCGATGCCCGTGAACGGTGATTTGTCGGCCTTGATCTCACGGAGCCTCGGCAAGATCGTCTCGACCGTCTTGGCACCGTAGCCGGTTCCGACCCGACCAACATAGACGAAGTGCTCGCCCCTGAAGACGCCGACCAACAGGGACCGAAACTTGCCGTTTGTTTTGGCATAGGCGCCGATAACGACTTCATGGCCAGTGCGACATTTGGACTTCGCCCAGGTTTTGGTGCGGCCCGATTGATAGGGCGCATCCGCCTGCTTTGAGACGATACCTTCCAGCGAGAGCTTGCAAGCAGACTTCAGGACGGCATCTCCGCCAGTCTCGAAATGCTCGACGAAGCGAAGGCGCGGATCCTCGCCGGCATCGCTCAAAAATGTCTGCAACCGTTCTTTCCGCTCGGTGAGCGGCAGCTGCCGGAGGTCCTCATCGCCCTCGAACAGCAGGTCGAAAGCGAAATAGACCAGTGCGTCGGTCTTTCCTTCCGACAGCGCCGCCTGAAGTGCTGCGAAGTCCGGTGCACCGTTTTCGTCGAGGGCGCAGATCTCGCCGTCGATCATGGCATCAGGCAAACTTGCGGCCGATGTCGCTATCGCCGGATACTTGGCCGTCCAATCCAGACCCTTGCGCGTCTTCAGCGTCAGCTCGCCGTTTTCGATGCGCGCCTGGATGCGGTAGCCGTCGAACTTGATCTCGTGGATCCAGCCCTCGGTCGAGGGCGGGCGTTCCACCGTTTCGCAAAGCTGCGGCGCGATGAAGTCGGGCATTGCGGACTTCGCTGGCTTGGCAGCTTTGGCATGGGGGGATTTCCTTTTAGTTTTGGTGCCGGCTTTGCGTTCTTCGGCAGCAAGCCCATGGTTGCTGTCCCAGACCGCATCGGCCTGAACGTCGCCGCTCTCCACCATGAACGGCTTTGGCTTCCTGCCTTTGCCGGCGGCGATCGCTTCCATGGTTCGGCCCGAGGCCACCGATGTTGCGTTGTCCTCGAGGACTGCCGCGCCGTTCTCCTCGACTGAGAAATCGTCATGATGCTTGATCAGCAGCCAATTGGTCCGCTTGCCGCCGTCGCGATCATTGCGCATCCGCACGAGGACAAAGCTGCCGTGGAGCCGCTCGCCTTCCAGTGTGAACTTGAAATCGCCTTTGGCCAGCGCCTGCTCGGGCGTCTTGCTGCCTTCCGGCTCCCAGTAGCCACGGTCCCAGAGCATCACCGTGCCGCCGCCATATTGGCCCTTGGGGATCGTGCCTTCGAAGTCGCCGTAGTCGAGCGGGTGGTCCTCGACCTCGACCGCCAACCGTTTGTCGTGCGGATCCATCGACGGTCCCTTGGTGACCGCCCACGACTTGAAGACACCATCGAGTTCGAGCCGCAAATCATAATGCAGCCGGGTTGCGTCATGTTTCTGGATGACGAAGCGTCTGCGATTCGATGCCTTTAGCTTGGCTGCGCCGCTCGGCTCCTGCGTCTTCTGAAAATCGCGCTTCCGCTTGTAGGTCGATAGCTTGTCGCTTGCCATGGCAGTCCCCGGTACAAATCCTCCTCCCGCCTCGGATGAAGACGGGGAGGAGGGGCGGGCCGGACAGGTAAGACGCTCGGCTCCGTTCGTTGGCCGCGATGAGAAACCGGAAAAATCATCGCCTTCGTCATTCCTGTCACGTCCGGTTGACACAGCACGCGACCTCAGCAGGCAAAAGGGAACAGATAATGTTTTGTTCCATGGAGTTGGGCAGGAGCGCCATCAGCTCTGAATGACCGACCAGGCGCGTCGGAATTGATATGCGCTCTCAGCATGACTGCGGTGCAGCAAAGTCTATTTAATAGGCGACGGGAATCCGTATGATGTGCTTATCGAAGCGATGCACCTCCTCCCGCGTCGGTTTGATATGCAAGCGCCCTACTCCTCCCAGAGGCGTTTGTGAGAACAGCAACACTCCTCCTCCCAGTTGCTGTTCGGTTATTTCCTGAAAGCCTGCCGCACCTCCTCCCGCGGCAGGCTTTTTCGTTTTTGAGTGTGGACATATTTCCGCTGTCGCGAATTACGATTAACTGCCAAACGACACTTGTCTTTGTCGATTTCCTCGCGGCGTCACTTAATCGAGACCTGCCTCTTTAGATATGAAGGCGAAGCAGAGACTTTTTACCTCAGTTCTTTGCGCGGCCGGGTTCAGAACAGCCAGTCGACGAGCGTTTCGCCGCCAGAGACCTCAAGGACCGTGCCGGTGACGTAGGGATTGGTCATGAGGAATACCGCAGCATGGCCGATATCGGCCGGATAACCGATCCTGCGGACGGGAAAGTTGGCTCGCACCTTCTCACGGACGTCCGCAGCATCCGTGGGAGAGAGAAAGTTCCAAAGGCCGGTGTCGATGAACCCGGGCCGAATTGCGTTCACCCTGATCGGACCAAGTTCAAGCGCCAGCGAGCGGGCTAGTGCTTCCACGGCGGCAAATGTCGACGTGACCGCTGTCATCCCGATCTTCGAGCGCGCCGCGATGCCCCCGGTCAGAAAGGTGATGGACCCATTGGAGGAAAGTTTTGAGGCCGCATAGCGCGCGCATGCCCAGGAGCCAAGAAACTTGCTGTTGAGATAGCTGCGCACGCCTTGCATGTTTTCGTCCATGAATGCACCCCAGCTACCATCGGTCGGACCCGCGGCGACAAGCAAATGATCCAGACTGCCGATAGCGTTGAAGGCGGCGCGAACGGCATCCTCGTCACTGATATCGAGCACCAGCTGCTCGAAGGGCGCCAGCTCTGGATGGTCTGCTATAGACACGGTGCGCCGGCTGGCGACCGTCACCGTCGCTCCCGCCGCGCGAGCGGCGAGAGCCATGCCTAGCCCTATTCCTGTTTTTCCTCCGACGACGACCACGTGTTTTCCGGTAAGATCGTAGGATGGTGAATGTGGATGCTGCAATTCGGTCTGTGATGTGTTCATGGCGAATTTCCTAACGGCGTGTTCGTGGACGGATCAGGCGATCTGCCTGAGTACGCCGCCGTCAACGCGCATGGCGGAACCGGTTGTGCCGGATGCCTGCTCCGAGCACAGGTAGACGACCATGTTGGCAACCTCTTCCGTCGTCGTGAACCTTTGCAGAAGCGAGGTCGGCCGCGCATTCTTCACGAAGTTCAGCTCGGCCTGCTCCTGCGTAATGCCTTCGGAGGCGGCCGTCGCTTTCATCCAGTTCGACATGATCTCCGAACTCGTCGGGCCGGGAAGCACCGAATTGACCGTAACACCCGTCCCGGCAACAGTTTCAGCAAGTCCCCGCGAGACGGCCAGCTGCGCTGTCTTTGTCATGCCGTAGTCGATCATATCTTGCGGGATTGCGAGGGCGGATTCGCTGCTGATGAACACGACACGCCCCCAGCCGCGCTCAGTCATATTAGGCAGGTAGTGACGAGCTGCACGAACACCGCTCATGACGTTGAGCTGAAACAGGCTCAGCCAGTCTTCGTCGGTGAGATCGTAAAACGGCTTGGGATTGGCTGTGCCGGCATTGTTGATCAGGATATCGGCACTGGGTGCCTGGGAAGCAAGGATCGCGCTGCCTTCCTTAGTCGCCACATCCGCGACGACGCCGGTGACCGCAACGCCGGGGAAGAGCGCTTTGATTTCGGCCACAGCCGCGGCGACCCGGCCCTCACTACGGCCGTTGATAACGACTGACGCGCCAGCCCGGGCCAGACCCTCCGCGATCGCCCGGCCAATGCCGGCAGTGGATCCGGTAACAACCGCTACGCGGCCTGCAAGTGAAATGTTCATGATCGTTCTTTCTGATTGCGACGATCATTTTTCATAACGCATGCCGGAAATGGCGATAACGAACGAAATCGGCATGATATTCATATTGAAACGGAATGAATACGACTGCCGAAGGGCACTACCGTTCGGCTTCGCCAAGGTTCTGATAGGGTTAAAAATCGCATTCGAGCGAGGCGCCCAGGAAGTCCGTCACGCGTTTGACCCGCGCGGGAACTAGCCGACGTTTCGGCCAGACAAAGCTGATGTCTCTGGTGGCCTGCACATAATCGTCGAGGATTGTTACTACGTCGGGATGCGAAAGCTCTCCGACAAGCGACGCCCTTGTGAACATGCCAATCCCGACGCCTGCAAGTACGCCCGCACGGATCGTCTCCATGCTGTTGGAGGTGAGATTGCCGCGCACAGCCACGCTGAAATGACCTTTTGGACCGACGAACGGCCAATTCGCCACTTCCTCAAAGCCGCCGTAAACGAGACAATTGTGACGCGCGAGCTCGGCGGGCTCTGTGGGAACCCCATGCTTTTCAAAGTATTGGCGTGAGCCGACGCAGACGAGGGGGGTACTCGCTACGCGCCTGACGATGGCGTCGGGCTCCTCGACAGCTCCCACTCTGATCACCAGATCGACCCGGTCCTCGACCATGTCCCGCCGAAGATCTGATAAATCAGGTCCACGCGAAGATCAGGATATTCGGCCAGCAGATTCGGAATAACGGGGAGAATATGAAGTCGCCCGAACGTGGTGGGGACCGCGATGCGGATCGATCCCGACATGTCGGCACGACTGCCACTCACCTCTCGATTGGCGTCTTCGATCTCATCTAGCAGAGGTTTCATTCGGTCGAAGTATCGTCGGCCCTGGTCCGTTAGGGTGACGTTTCGAGTACTGCGATTAAAAAGCGCGACACCTAGCCGATCTTCAAGCGTGCCGATAGCTTTGCTCACTGCCGGCTGTGACGTGCCGGTTCGCCGGGCGGCGGCTGTGAAACCGCCCGTCTCGACCACGGCAAGGAACACCTCAAGCTCGGAAAGCCGATCCATCCTAGTATCTCTCGATACCGAAGGTCGGAAGACATTCCATCATTCTGGGATCTCGTTTGAAGCTCACGTCAGTCCTCGAAAAAACCATTAGCATCATGCAGCGATGGTTATGATGCTTTTTGTGCGGTTGGCGCAGGGCATTAAGGCGAAGTCATTCCTCGCATCAGGGGCACCTGGCCCGTATTGCATCGATCGCCACCCGGGTCGCTGCTGGCATATGCCGCTGGCGGGAATAACTCAGGAAGAACCCGGGGAATGGCTTACTCCACTCCATTAGAAGAGGCACAAGGTTTCCTGCATCAATGAGGTCAGTGACGGTGTCCTCGATGCAGAAGGCGATCCCGAGACCATCGGTTGCCAGTTGTAAAGCGGCGCGCCTGTCATTGACGACGATGCCAGCTGGAGGGCTGAGCGAGAACCAGCGCCCGTCCTCGTAAAACTCCCACGGAAACGGATGCTGCTGACCGGGCCATCGCCAGCAGATACAATCATGGGACAAAAGATCGCGCGGTTTTCCAGGGGCGCCGTACCGAGCAATGTAGTCCGGAGAAGCGACGGCGATCTGGCGAAGTTCGCCGCCGAGCGGCACTGCAATCATGTCTTGGCTGATGACCTCACCGATCCTCACGGCGATGTCGAACCCGCCTGCGACTGGGTCCGTGACTTCATCGTCCAACGTGATGTCGAGCCGGACCTCAGGATAATTATGGCGCAGGTCTGCCAGGACCGGCAAGATGAACTTCTCGCCTGCGGACCGGAAAGAGACGATGCGGACTGTCCCCGCTGGCCGACCAGCCGCATCCCTGCTCTGAACCAGCGCCGTATCCATTTCAGTCAGGGCCGGGCGCACCCGGTCCCGAAGCAAGGCCCCCGCTTCGGTCAACGCCACCGTGCGGGTGGTGCGTTGGAAAAGCTGCTGGCGAAGATCAGCTTCCAGCGCCCTGACCGTCTGACTGGCAGCTGATGACGTGATGCCGAGCTCGTCGGCAGCCTTGGAGAAGCTCAATGTCTCGGCAACTGCCAGGAACGTACGGATGCGGGCGAAGTCAGCGGATTTCATACCCATTATCAAGCACAGCTACGCAATCTTGTAAATATTCCCTGGATTATCGAGGCACCAATATCGCCTTAGTCTCCGCTGCGAAAGGAGATCGATATGAACGAGACTTTCGAAAATCAGGTAGCGCTGGTGACAGGCGCGGCCCGGGGTATCGGACGGGCGGCAGCCTTGACGTTCCAGTCCAGAGGCGCACGTGTCGTCGCGACCGACGTCAGCGACGCGGTCCATGAGCTGGAAGCGCAGAACATAGTCACGTTGATAGGCGACATCGCTGAGGAGCAGACCGCCATCCGAAGCGTCGGCATGGCAACTGAACGCTTCGGTTCCCTCGACATTCTCGTTAACAACGCCGGTCGCACCATGAATCGGGCCCTGATCGATATGAGTGTTGCCGACTGGGATGACATCATGTCCGTCAACGCCCGCGGTACTTTCCTTCACTGCCGTGAAGCCGTCCGCGCCATGCTGGCAGGGCAGGGCGGCGTCATCGTCAACGTTGCCTCGATCGTCGCCCAGGTGGCGATGAAAGACACCTGCGTCTACGCAGCAAGCAAGGGTGCGATCGCGCAACTGACAAAGGTCATTGCCGTCGAATACGGTGCTCAAGGCATTCGCGCCAATGCCGTTGCTCCTGGCGTTGTCGAAACGGACATTCTTGAGGGCATCGTTTCGGACAGCCGTGCGACGCTGGCAAGCTACGGCTCCGCCCATCCGATCGGGCGCGTCGGGCAGCCCCAGGACATTGCTGAAGTCATCGCATTCCTCGCTTCTTCCGCATCCGCATTCATGACGGGCTCTCTCGTCATGGCGGATGGTGGTTTCACCGCATTGTAAGGGACAGCAATATGCCAAGCATTCTTATTGTTGGGGCCGAGCGCGGCCTCGGCCTCGGCCTTGCCGAGGCACTCAATTCTGATGGCTGGAATGTCATCGGAACAGCCCGTGGCGGCGCTGACACCATTGCGCTCGAAAAAGTCGCGCGTGTTGCGCATGTCGACGTGACACGCGCCGATCAGATCGATCTACTGAGGGACGAGCTCGAAGGCTCCTTTGACGTCATCTTTCTGGTCGTGGGCATTTTCGGGCCTTTACACAACTCGGTTGTCGAAGCAACCGACGCTGAATTCGCAGAAATCATGCTGACGAACTGCTTTGGCCCCATCCGACTGGCTCACCGTTTGCTCGATCGTTTGAAGCCGCATGGTACCATCGCCGTTATGTCGTCTCATCGGGGCAGCATCGCGCTCAACACCGAGCCCGGGCTGAAGCTTGATCTTTATCGCGCCAGCAAGGCAGGCCTCAACATGCTCTCGCGGACGCTGCATGCCGATCATCCCGATCTGACCGTGCTTTCGATCCATCCAGGCTGGGCCGCGACCGCGATGGGGACCTTGGATGGCACCGTTGAAGCAGAGATCTCTGTCGAAGAAAGCGTCAATGGCATGGTGGAGGTGCTGAAGACGCACATGGGTACGCGCGAAAACCTATACCTCGATTGGCAAGGCCGATCGCTACCTTGGTGAGAGGCATCAGGCGGCTGCAGCCGAAACGTCCAAAACTGTGCCGCCCAGCCCATCAGCTATCCGATGAACGAAGGTTCGCCAGCTCGGCAGAGATTTCGCCGGCAAGCGATATCGGACAGCCCCAGTAATCGTAGATGCCGCCGTGTCGGCTATCCTGCCCGCAGATGACGAAGACCCCGGTACCAAACTTGTTTTTCAAGTGCGATGCTAGCCAGCCGACAAAGCCGCTGTTGTCTTCCCCTTGAGGGAAATGGAAGCTGAAAATCTTGAACTGTTCGTCTCCGTTCGCCATCGGGACCAGCTGGCTCCAGCAATGTTCGTTCCGCACAACGGCAAGAGCATCGGCGGACACCTGCGAAGGGAATTCATCCAGACCGAATTCGACAAAACCAAAGGGTTCATCGAACTCCCGCAGAACTGTGCGAGGCATAAGACGCCTGAGGCGAGCGTCAGTTTGATCGG
This sequence comes from Martinezella tropici, assembly GCF_003287875.1. Taxonomy (GTDB): domain Bacteria; phylum Pseudomonadota; class Alphaproteobacteria; order Rhizobiales; family Rhizobiaceae; genus Rhizobium; species Rhizobium tropici_C. The sequence continues at coordinate 1,984 of NZ_QMKK01000034.1, read as the reverse complement.
GTCTTTCAAGAGAGATGTCGACCACATTCCACCTGCCAATGATGTCTTTGAAGCTCTTCAGTTCCAGCTGGCCTTGGAGGCTAATGCCTAATGAGATATTACGGTAGGCAGAATTCATGGAAACCAGAGATTACCGATTGATGATATCAGACGCCTTTGATCCCCGGCTCTTGAAAGCATTCGTCTCTGTCTGTAGCCATGGCAGCATCAATCGAGCGGCAGCCGAAGACGGTCGCGCCCAATCGGCGCTCAGTACCCAGATCAAGCGGCTTGAGGAGGTCGTGGGCAAGCAGTTGCTTCGCCGAACGGGACGGGGCGTGATCCCGACTGACGCCGGAGAGGTCATGCTGGCGTATGCGAAGCGGATCATCTTTCTGGGAGAGGACGCCGCGGCCCGCTTCCAGGAGGCAGAGGCAACAAGTGAGCTCAGGATCGGATTGGCAGAAACGATCGCAGTCAACACCTTGCAGGCGGCGCTTGGCAAAATTCGCCGCGCCATGCCAACACTTCAGCTGAGCGTGACCATCGATCATGGCAGCGGGATCGCACAACGCTGGGCGGATGGCGCCCTGGATATAGCAATCGCCACGTGTTCAGCGTTTTCAGCAGATCCGCTTGAGGTGTGGGATGTGGATCTGCATTGGGTCTGCGCGATTGACGCGACCATTGATGCCGAGCGCCCGTTGGACGTCATAGTCTATGCTGAGCCATGCGCCTGGCGGCGGACCATGTTTGAGAAATTGATGGACGCGGACCTCGAATTTCGTATCGCTCTGACAAGCCACAACGCTGCAGCTATGACTGCCGCGGTAGAGAACGGCCTCGGCCTGGCACTGTTGACACGAGAGAGTATTAATCCGCGGACCATGCGGGTGGTCTCTTCCATGTTCAAAGGCGCTTCTCCGACCGTGAAGTACGGCCTGTACACGAGCCGCAAACGATCTCACGCGACGGACAGAGTGATCGATCTGTTGCGTCAAAGCGTTCTATCTCTTTCAGATCGGGCTGCAGCGACAGTCTGAAAGCTCGGGTCGACATGATTTCAAAGCCTGCCGTCCCGACGACAGTGGCTTCGAAGGCTTTCCGCACTTGTGGGCGTTGCCGTCCCTGAACCTCTCAAATCTTACCCCGGTGGTAATCAAAACGGTGGCCCCAAAACTCTGAGAGACGAGCCGTTGCACCGCTCCCCTTGCGTTTCCGGCTTCCGTGAATTAAATGTAGTTACGTAACCACAAATATCGAGATCACGAACTTTGGAGCTTACCATGACCGTCACCATGCTTTCAGGCCGTGAACTCAATCAGGATCTTGGGCGCGCGAAGCGGGCCGCACAGGAAGGACCTGTGATCATCACTGACAGGGGACGCCCCGCGCACGTCCTCTTGTCGTTCGATGAGTACAAGCGGCTTACCGGCAAAATGCGGACTCTCGGTGATATGCTGGCCGCGCCAGGTGGGGATGACGTTGATTTGCCGCTCCCGCAGCGTACTGAATATGCCAGGCCGGTTGACCTGTCCTGATGCTGTTGCTCGATACCAACGTCGTGTCCGAGCTCCGCAAGGTCGCGAGCGGCAAGGCCGACCCCAATGTCGTGGTCTGGAACGAAACAGTCGATCCGGCCGAATGCTTTATTTCATCCGTGGTTCTGCACGAGCTAGAGATTGGCGTCCGGCTGGTCGAACATAATGACGCAGTCGCAGGCAAGGTGCTGCGCGGCTGGCTGGAAAATATCGTCCTCACGGCATTTTCCGGCCGCATCCTGCCGCTGGACGAGGCGTCGGCCGTTCAGGCAGCGAAATGGCATGTTCCCGATCCCAAGCCGATCAATGACGCCTACATTGCTGCGGTAGCCTTCACCCGGCGCATGATACTGGTTACGCGAAACGTTAAGGATTTCGATGGCATGGGGGTGATGCTCATGAATCCGTGGGATATGCCCGCGTAACAGTTGAGATTCCAGACAAGGAGTATGTCGCGGCCCAAG
>NZ_QMKK01000001.1 GCF_003287875.1 Martinezella tropici | reverse complement strand
CGATCGCCGAGAAGTTCGCCATGGATGCGGAGATCCACGATGCCAAGAAGCGCATGAAGGTGCTGCTCATGGTCTCGCGCTTCGGCCATTGCTTGAACGACCTGCTCTACCGCTGGAAGATCGGTGCATTGCCGATCGACATCGTCGGCGTCGTCTCCAACCATTTCGACTACCAGAAAGTGGTCGTCAATCACGATATCCCCTTCCACCACATCAAGGTGACGAAGGACAACAAGCCGCAGGCCGAAGCCCAGCTTTTGGAACTGGTCGAGCAGACCGGCACCGAACTCGTGGTGCTGGCCCGCTA
>NZ_QMKK01000033.1 GCF_003287875.1 Martinezella tropici | reverse complement strand
TGGCCGCACACAATGAAACGCAGCGGCTTTGGAAAATTCAGGTGAGCCTTGAAAGCAGGATGGTCGCCGCCGTCGGATTTCCGCAGGTGGAAATCACACTGCCCGGGAAAAAGGAGCCGGTTCGTGCTTTCAGTCTGGAAGACATAGACCGAATATGTGGCGATGCAGCCGGGCATCAGGCCGTGAGGGCGCAAGCAATAGTAGCCTTTCGGAAGCGGCAGGAAGCTTGGGATCATCTGGATGACGTTTTGGGATATAGTCGGGCCGAGAAAGCCGAGATCCGATCCGATCGCATGGAAATGAAGTTGGCCGACGCCCTGATGGCCATGCCGGCCACGACGCTTGCTGGTGTGGCCGGCAAGCTTGATGTGATCTTGTGTGGAGGCGAACACTTCGACAAAGGCCCAGACTTCCCCTCGCTGCAAGTGAGCGCGGCGCTGGCCGATCTGGTGCGCATCGGGCAGGCCCTGCAGCCGGGTCAATTCATGCCCGGAAGCGACCGGCTCCCCGAAGCCAATGTCGGCGCATCATGAAAAGCCTGCTTGAGGGAAATAACACGGCAAAGCCCTCCACCACCCGCTTGCAGCGGAGGCTGCCGTGTCTGTGACGCTTGCTGAACGCCTCGGCCATCTTCCCGAGAACAGACGCCGTGAACTGGAACGGATCGCACGAATCCTTTTCGATGAATTCGAGGACGCGCAAAAGAGCAAGCTGTCGGACAGGGAGAAGGGTGGACGTATCCTCAAACTGGTTCTTTTTGGCTCTTATGCACGCGGTGACTGGGTCGAAGAGGGCGAGGGCGAGGGCGATGATCGCTCCGAATATAACCTGCTCGTCGTCGTTACGACTGAAACCTTTGCCGATCCACGTTTCTGGTACTGGGCTGCGGATCGCTTCCTGCGGGAACTGACGGTCACCGGACATCTGGCAACGCCGGTCAACTTCATCGTTCACTCCATCACGGACCTCAATAACCAACTCGCGCACGGTCGGCCCTTCTTCGTGGACATCGCCCGCGACGGCATCCCGCTTTACGAGACGCCGGGTCTTCCCCTCGCCAAACCCAAGCCGCTGGATCCGGACGCCGCCAAGGCTGAAGTGCGTCGGCATTTCGACCACTGGTTCCCAAGCGCCACGCATCGCTTCGAATTGGCGAAGGAGGCGATGGGGCGTGGCTACGGCAAGGAAGCAGCCTTTGACCTGCATCAGACCGTCGAACGGCTCTATCATGGCACCCTGCTTGTTCTGACGCTCCATAGCCCGAAATCCCACCGGCTGACCTGCCTGCGCAGTCATGCGGAGCGGGTCGCGCCCCTGCTGACTGCGGTCTGGCCCTGCGACAGCGGTTTTGCCAGGCAGTGTTTTGCCCGCCTCGATCGGGCCTATGTCGAGGCCCGCTATTCACACCACTACGAAATCACCGACGAAGAGCTGGCTTGGCTGGTCGAGCGTGTGACGGTGCTGCAGGAAGCCGTCGCCGCAATCTGCGCTGCACGCCTCAATGGTTTCGACCGCGCAGGAACGCAGATAACCGAGCCTCGCCGTGACCGTCAGGATACCTGAGCGTCAGTCGCCGTCATGGATCAAAGTCCGAGCCCCGCCCCGTGCCGTGCTCATGGTTGAGGGCGCGTTTCAGCTGCTCCGCTTCGGGCCGGACGGAGGCGTTCAGGTACTGGATAAGGACCCTGCTAAGGAGACAGTGCTCGGTAGTCCTTGCATCACGGATCGTCGCCAGCACCTCGGCTCGGAAGGATGGCTACGCGAACAGGCACGTTCGGCACATGTCATCTAAGAAGACGACCTTGGGCTGCTCCTTCCGGACTCGGCCAAGACAGCATGAGGACCTCCTCTTAGTGCCCGTGGATCATTAGGTCCATCGAACGAATGGCGCCTTTCACTGGGACGATTGATATCCCTTGGACGCGCACTCGTTCGAACCCGGCCTCGCCCTCGGGCGACACATTTGCGTATTGTATGTGCACTATCAGCGATTTGTGTATGAACTGATCGCGGGTTGGCTTCAAATCTCTATAGTCAGCAACTGTCGGTCTCGGTCAAACCTGCCGGTGTCACAAGGACATGCATTCGCCGTTAGCTGATGGCGTTCCAGACGTTCGTAATCCCAAGTATCAGCCACCGCATAATTCGCGGATACGACAAGGCCGATCTCGGGAAATCCCATCTCCAAGTTGAACGACTGGTGCAGCATTGATGCAATGATGACTTGAAGCTCTTCGTCTACCGACGATTGAATAAAGCGGAGAAAAACGAAAAATATCGCCAAGATCACAGCCCAGGGATGTCTCATTACCCCAAAATCATTCATATAATTGCATAATATAAGCAAAGGATTGACCAAATGGAGGCGCGCCCAACATTACGTTGCGGCTGCCGATCCACTTGTAAGCAAGTGGATAGACTTGCCTGATGAGGATGGAAGTTTGCGCCGCATGAGCGGCGATATTTCCGTAATTTTCGAAACATGGCCGTTTGTTTCAAACACGTGATCAACCACAGCCTTATCGGCCCCGAATTGCCCAAGTTTGGCCGGATTTCACTCGGACGCCTCTAAGGGTCGCCCGGCAAGCTCATCGGGTTCATGTGGTGGGTAAGAAGAAGAGCATCTGCAAGCCGCAGAGTATAGGGAGCTTGCGCCATCAATGAGGGGTCCGAAATAGGCTGAAAACCGGGGGTGTTTATGCTGAGTATCCGCGACCGCCAATTGGACGGCCTGAGAACCATCGCCGTTGCCATGGTGCTCTACGCACATTTTTTCGCGGCCAATGGCTCCATCTGGGGTCATCTCGGCGTTCGTCTCTTTTTCGTACTCAGCGGCTTCCTGATCACGCGCCTGTTGTTGGAGGCGCGAGCCGATACGCGCTATCAGCCGGCCACCGCACTGAAGGCATTCTACATCCGCCGCGCGCTACGCATATTTCCTCCCTATTTCGCGGTTCTGGCGCTGGTGTGGTTCATCAATCTCGAAGGCGTTCGCGGCACCGGCACTCTGAAATGGCATGCGCTCTACCTGGCAAACTACTGGTATGCCCTGCGCGGCGAATGGACGCCCTGGGTTCTATGCCATACCTGGAGCCTCAGCATCGAGGAGCAGTTCTATATCGTCTGGCCGCTGGCAATCCTGCTGGTGCCGCGCCGGATGATCGGGCGCCTCTGTATTGCCGTCATTGCCTGCTCGCTTGCCTATCGCCTCTACTGGCCGCTGACCGGAACGCCCTCCTTGACGCGCGACTTGCTTCCTTCCGCTTCCATGGATGCGCTGGCGATCGGCGCCCTGCTCGCAGTCTACCGCGAGAGGACACGAGCCTGGCCGCAATGGATGCGGCTGGGCTGGATGCCATTGGTGGCCGCCGCCACCGTAGCGCTATGGCTCAGACCTGATCCGACAACGCCTGTTCTCGACTGGTGCATCTGGATCGGCTCGGAGGTTTTTCCGCTCGTGCCGCTCGTCATGCTGGTCGGCGGTGCCTCTTCGGGTTTTCGATCCGGTTTCGGCCCGCTGCTCGAATCCTCGCCGATGGCAGCCACCGGGCGGGTCAGTTACGGCATCTATCTCTTCCATCCGATCGTCCTTTCGCTGATCATCAAGGCTCAAGCCTGGATTCCGGTCAACGTCTCGGAACAGGGCTTCGGCCGCTTGATCGTCGGAAGTGTCGCCACCTTGGCTCTGGCTTCGATTTCCTGGCGCCTTTTCGAAAAGCCGTTGAACGGCCTCAAGCGCTATTTTCCCTATGTCGACCGAAGTCATCCGCCGGCGGCCGCGATCGGCGAACCGAGGGAAGCGCGGCGTGGTGCTAAAATATACCAAACGGCGCTCTATCGCCGTGGCGACCACGATCGCGACGACGCCGTCCAAACCTCCGATCTGCAATAGTGCGCGAGCTGAAGAATGACCGTTCCACTGGTTTCCGTCCTGCTGCCCGTCTATAATGGCGAACCTTATCTCGCCGCAGCCGTCGAGAGCATCCTGCGACAGGATCACAAGCGCCTCGAGGTCATTGCCATCGACGATGGTTCGACCGACCGCTCGCTGGACATCCTGCGACGCCATCAAGCGGCCGACGACCGCCTCCGGATCATCTCGCGTGAAAACCGCGGGCTCATTGCGACGCTCAACGAAGGCATGACCATGGCGAAAGGCGATTTCATCGCCCGGATGGATGCCGATGATATCGCCTATCCCGAGCGCTTTTCACGCCAGATCGCCCTGTTCCGGGAGCGGCCCGCGCTTGCGATCAGCGGCACCGGCGTCGACCGGCTCATCGGCAATCGCGTCGTGCGCGGCACGCCCAACCCGATCCATCAGTCAGCTGACTGGGGTGTTTTGTCGATGTTTTACACGGTCTTCATGCATTCGACCGTCATGTACAACCGCAATGTCATTCCGGCTGGCATGCTGACCTATGATGCAAGCTATGTGCACGCGGAGGATTTCGATCTGTTCCGGCGGATCACCCGTGAATTCCCCGCCGCCATGATCGATGACAGCCTTGTTGCCTATCGCGTTCACGACGAAAGCGTCACCAACAAGCACAAGCGGCCGATGCGCCGCACGCATCTGGCGATCGCGGCAGAAAATCTCCAGCGGGAAGGTCTGATCGACGATCCCCATGCCTTGCACGATATCGGTGCGGCGGTGACGCATGACACGGTTGCCCGTGCCGCCGACTGTCTCCTCTCCATCGAAGGAAGGATCGCCGCGCGCGACCTACAAGCCTCCGCGAGCCATCAGGAAGGACTGATGTGCTTCTTCTATTTCCTCTACCAGCTCATCGCGGACGAGAAGCAGCCCGCGTTGACGCATCAATTCCTCACACAAACAGCCAAATGGCATACGATCCGGCGACGCGAGCGGTATGGACTTCGCGCCGCCACCTATGCGCCCTGGTGCAGCCGCCTTTGGAGCGATGCGAGCCTGCGTCTCGACGCCCTGGCGAGGTATCGACAATCGGTACCGGCAAGCAGCGTGCTGCCGCTGCAAGGACTTGCCTGACATGGCCGGGGAGAATCCTAACGTCTTAAGAGGGCATGCGCGAAAGGTCGCCATGCCCCCCGGTCCTTCCGTCGAGCGAGGTCCGACCGCGAGTTTCATTGTCTGCACCCGCAACCGCGCCCAGGCGCTCGAGGCTTGCATCCGGTCCATCGAAGCAGCCAGTCTGGCCCATGGTTCGATGACAAGCGAGCTGGTGGTGGTCGACAACGGCTCGACCGACGATACCGCCGACCGGCTGGCCCGGATAGCGGCCACATCGAGCATCACGATCATACCGGTGGTGGAGCGCCGCCGCGGCTTGGCCGCCGCCCGCAATGCGGGGATGGAACGCTCTCGCGGGCGCATCCTGATCTTTATCGACGATGATTGCGAAGTGGACCTGCATTACCTGCGGGACCTGGAGCGGCATTACGCAGACGGAGAGCGCCTCGTCATCCGGGGCGGCCGTGTCGAACTCGGCGATGCGCGGGATCTGCCGTTTACGATCAAGCGATCACCGGAGCCCGCCCGCTTTACGCCCGATGTCCATCCAGGCGGTTTCATCCTCGGCTGCAACATGACGATGCACCGGGAAGTCGCCAGGCGCGTCGGCCGCTTCGACGAGCGCTTCGGCGCCGGCAGCGCCTTGCAATCGGCCGAGGACACCGACTATCTCGTCCGTGCCTTCAAGCTCGGTATTCCGGTCGAATATGTTCCCGACATGAACGTGCTGCATTATCACGGACGCAACACGCGCGAGGCGATCGAACGGCTTCACCGCAACTATAGCCTCGGAAATGGCGGCCTCTGTCTGAAGCATCTGCTCGGCGCGCCGTGGCTCCTGCGCCATTTCTGCTGGACTTTCCGCTCGGCCTGGCGGGAATTATGGGGTGGGCCACGCTTCGATCCGGAAGTATCCTTGTCTCATTGGCCGATCGTGTCCATGAATGTGCTGGGCGCTTTCGAATTCGCGCGATGTGCGATGACGAGTCGCCCCCGACAGCCGGAGCTGAACCAGATCAAGCAGACAACCCGTTCGTTGAGGTGATATCCGTCATGCTGAAACTCCTCCTGCCGGGCCTGCAACTCCTACGACAGGCGCTTGGCCGGCAGATCCGGCTGCTGCCTGTCGTCGTCGTCATTGGCCTGATCGGCGCCGTGCTCGAGGGCACCGGCATCGGCCTCATCATTCCGATGCTCGGCATTATCGGCGGTGAAAAGGCCCCGACGGGACTGAGCGGATTTTCCGCCCTCTTCCAGCAGGCCGGATCGGGTCTGGACGACCGGCAGCGGATGATGGCCATTGCCGCCTGCATTCTCGCGCTGATCACCTTGAAGAATATTCTTGCCTTCGCCAATACGGCCCTCACCAACTTCATCCATGGCAAGGCCGGTCATGCGATCCGCAGCGCGCTCGCCGATCAGCTCCTGAAGATCGGATATCCATTCTTCCTGCAGGAAAGCCCGGGCCGGCTGCTCAACATCATCTCCAATGAATCCTGGCGGGCATCCGATGCGATACAGACGGTGCTTGCGGCGATCGTGAACGCGTCGGCGGCAATCATTCTGCTTGCCTTTCTGCTGCTGCTGTCGTGGCAAATGACGCTCTGCGTCGCGCTCGGCCTCATCCTCGTCCAGGCCGCGCATGCGGGCTTGTCAGCCGGCCTGAGGATGCCGAGCCGCAAGGTCGCTTCTTCCAACAACGAACTTGCCAGCCGAATGCTGCATCTCGTCCACGCCGGACGGCTGATCCGGATTTTCGGTCAGGAGGCGCGCGAAAAGGCCGTGTTCGACGGCGCATCCAATGCCGTGAGGAAGGCGGGCTTCGTTCTCCAGACCCGCCAGGGCGCGCTGCCGCCGCTGACGGAGGTTTTGCATTCCGCGCTTTTCCTCGCGGTGGTCGTCGGCGCCTGGGCCTGGGCGGTCAGCTTTCCCATCATCGTGGCCTTCGTGGTCCTGCTATACCGGCTGCAGCCGCACGTGCGCGCCCTGCAGCAGGCATGGAGCCAGATGCAGGGCTGGAGCGGTTCGCTGGAGGAAGTTCGCTGGCTGCTGGATCCCTCCGACAAGCCGCAGCCGCCGGCTGGAGACCTGCCGGCTCCCCGGCTGAGCCGGGAGATCAAATTCGACGGCGTGACCTTTCAATATCCGGGCTCTGCCGCGCGGCCGGTGGTGCTGCGCTCCGCCAGTTTCGAGATCGGTTACGGTCGCTCCACCGCCCTCATCGGCCGATCGGGTGCGGGAAAGACGACGATCGTGAACCTGCTGTGCCGCTTTGTCGAACCCGACGAAGGCGAGATCCTGATCGATGGATCGCCGCTGAGCCGCATCGATCCCACGCAATGGCGAAACAGGCTTGCGCTTGCCAGCCAGGACCTGGAACTGGTTGACGGCACCATTTTCGAAAACATCGTCTACGGGCAGCACGCCTCGCCGGCCGAGGCCGAACGGGCCGCCAGGCTTGCTGAAGCGCATGAATTCATCGAAAAGCTCCCCGAAGGATACAAGACGCTCGTCGGCTACAGGGGCGCCAGCCTTTCGGCCGGACAGCGGCAGCGAATAGCGCTCGCAAGAGCGCTCGTTCGCGATCCCGATATCCTCATTCTGGATGAAGCCACCAACGCCATGGATGGGCTGTCGGAGGCCGCCATCGTCGAAACGCTGAAATTGCGCGCCGGCCGCCGCACCACGATCGTCATCAGCCATCATCGCAGCACGATCTCGTTTTGCGACGACGTCGTCATCCTCAGCGGCGGGCGCGTCCGCAACCAGACGGCATTTGCGGAGGTCGCATCGCTGAGCATGGACCAGCTCTATGAGCAAGAACTGCCATAGTTTCGAGTGGATAGATTTGCTCTTGATGGGAATCGAACCTAAGGCCAATTTGTTATCGAAACCGTCGAAGTTTCAAGAATGCTCGAGTCTGGAGCTGAAGCGAAATTCTCACGCGCTAACGCCACAATGCCGATATTGGAACAGCGGACAGACGTTCCCCGAAAGGGATCACCCTGTCATGGTCGTACAAGACGATACCCGAAACAAACTTTTCTCCAGATGCTTCGGCCAAAATTCGCAACCCCGAAAAATCGGAATTCGAGACGGTTGCTGCCGCTTTTATCTCAATACCGACGATCCGCCCTCTTCTATCTTCGATGACGATATCGACTTCGTTCTGCTGCTTGTCCCGAAAGTGCGAAAACTCGAAGCGGGTTTGCCCACCGCTGGCGAGTTTGAGGATCTCCCCAAAAACGAAAGTCTCCAGCAACGCCCCGAACTGGCCCCTGTCGTCACGGAGGCGCTCAAGAGAGAGGTCACGAAGGGATGCGAGAAGACCAGAATCGAGGAAATGTACTTTCGGTGTCTTGGTCAGGCGTTTCAGTTTGTTGGAAAACCAAGGTTGCACGGTTCGAGCGAGGAACAGGCTCTCGAAGATTCCGACGTATTTTTGCGTTGTGATGTGGTTCATCCCGATGGCAGCCCCGATCCCGGAATAGTTCACGAGCTGGCCCGAATGCTCTGCCAGAATGCGTAGCAGTCGCGGCATTTGAGCAATCTGCTCGATTTGCGCAATATCGCGAACGTCGCGTTGAACGATCGCCTGGATGTAATCCGCATACCAGTCCTGTCTGCGGCTCAAGGTTTTGCGGCCCAATGCCTCGGGATATCCACCGGCCAGAACCGCAGCCATCAGGTCGTCTCCGACGATTGGTTCTCCGGCCTTTGCTTCGTTTTGAAAGGCGTCACGCAGGAAGCTGCTGCCGGCCCTTCTGATCTCGCTTTGCGCAAGCGGCAGCAATCGAACGATCTCCATGCGCCCTGCGAGCGAGTCTGCCACGCGTGGCAGCGTCATAAGATTGGCTGAACCGGTCAGGAGGAAACGCCCTGGGCGCTGGTCGGAGTCCACACTCTCCTTGATCGCCAACAACAGCTCGGGAGCGCGCTGAATTTCATCGATAATGACGCGGTCCATACCCCTTACAAAGCCAACTGGATCCTGTCGCGCTGCCTCCAGGGTCGTTCCATTGTCCAGCGTGTAATACTCCATCCCCTCGTTAGCCATCTTCCTGGCCAACGTCGTTTTACCTGATTGTCGGGGACCTACGATCAGAACGACTCGCGTGTCCGACATGGCGTCGGCAACGCGTTGCTCAACGAGCCTTGGATACAGCGCCATAGCTTCATTCCATTGGTGACCGTTTGAAACTACGGCGACGACCAATTGAAAGTCAAGTCTTGACCGATTGAAAGTCACGTCGCGGCCGATTGAAACAGCAAACCAAAAGTCGGTGGCATGCTAGATAGCGATATGAGGTAGGCGAGAGGCCATCGCATCCCCAAGCCCACCAGCTTTAGCAACGGAAATAATGCAGCTCTTGATAGGATTCGAACCTGCGGCCCCGCGTTTCAAACTCATAAACCCGCACACCTTTGAGAATCTTAGGGTTGTCAAAGCAACCTAAAATCAATTCTTTCGGCTCTTTGGAAAGAGGCACCGCCGAACCTGCTGTCGCCACCCCTCTTTAACGTCCTCAAATCGGAGTCGAAGCGTGCGAGATATTTCGCCAGACGACCTGCGTCATTGCTGCTTTTCCAACTGTAAAGTCGCAAACAAGGCTCTGCCGGCAGAACTTATCATTACATGCTCACGACAGGTGCGGCTAAGTTCTTGCAGCTCTGCCTACTCGACCACCAGTACCAGAGTAAGGAAAGTCCTTTGCCCCCACTCGCACTCTCCTTTCGCCCGAGGAGTGGGACAAATCGCCTATAGGCGTTCCTGGAGGATCTCGGTCGTGATGTCCCGTCCAGCATAGAAGATTCCCAACACCAGCACCTCGGTCTCCTCGACAACAAACGCGATACTCACGCTCCTACGATAACCAATGATCCGAAGACCGGGGATGAGGTTGTCTCTCACCGTGCCGCGTTTGGGAAACGTCGCAAGCTCCTCGATAAACTGCCGGATGCCCCTGACATAGCCCCACGCCACCGTAGGTCCAGCCCTCTCAACGCTGGCGAGATCCCGGTACAAGTCACGTAGCTCAGCCTGCGCCTGCTTATGCAGGACAATTTTATACTTCATACCTACTTGGTTTTCGCCAGTTGAGCCCGATGCTCAGCTTCCAACCGGTCAAAAGCCTCATCCAGAGTCACGCCAGCGGACGGGTCACGCTTCAGATCTGCATAACGGCTCGGGATTTCCTGAGTCAGCCAGCGTTCGCGGGCGTCTTCCTGATCTTCAAGCAATCTGAGGCCCGCGCGAACAACTTCACTTGCGTTGTTATAGCGACCGGATTCAAGCTGCTTTTTGATAAAGCGCTCGTAATGTTCATTGAGTGCGAAACTTGCCATGGCAATTCCCTCCTGCTCTAAATATGGGCCAGGTGCACGAAATTATCAACTATTGTTATCTATTGATATTCATCAAACGCATAGGCTCAGAAATGAAAATCGATGCGGAACTATGGCGCATCGTTCAAGCGGATCAATGGGTTCTGGAAGGGGGCTTCAACTTGCTACCTGATGCGATCCAACACGCAGACGGCGTCATATAGCGTGACCCTCCTATATGGCCGACAAGCCTGATATTCGGCGCAGAGGCCGGGCCGAAGCATGGAACCAATCCTGCTGCTCCTCCAGCACTAGGCGATGCGAATATTAGTCTCTACAGCAAATTCCGAGCCGAAGCGCTGCACGGCGAAACCGCTATCGCCTAGGCGTTTGCCCCTTCTGCAGGACAATACGGTTCCAGCTCATCCATGTGCTGCTGGTTCGCGCGAAACTGATTTCCCCAATCGCGCAGGCTCCCCAAGATCGGTGCGACCGACCGCGCGAGATCGGTGGCTTCGTATTCCACCCTCGGCGGCACCTCAGGAAAGACCTGCCGTGTGATCATTCCGTCGGCTTCGAGTTCGCGCAGTTGCTGCGTCAGCACCCGCTGTGTCGCATCCGGAATTAGTCGGCTCAATTCCATGAACCGCTTCTTGCCCATGAGCAGATTGACGAGGATCGTCGGCTTCCAGAGGCCGCCGATGACAGACATCGTCAGCTCCGCCGCACATCCGCTCTTCGGCTCCAGACGCTTTGGCCTCACTACGGGAACTCCTTCAAACCTTACTTACATTTACGGAAGTATAGGCGTTAAATGTGCATTCTTTCAATGATTTCCGCGTGAGCTAAATAGGGATGACGAGCTTCACGAACAAGGAATCATCGATGACTTTCCAGGCAATCATCGCAAGGCAGGACAATGATCGCGTGACTGCCGCTGTCGAGACGGTGGAGGACGGGCTCCTGACATCAGGCGATGTGACGGTTTCCGTCGAGTGGTCGACGGTGAACTACAAGGATGCAATCGCAATCGCTGGTCAGAGGATCATTCAGACGTTTCCCCTGATCCCAGGCATTGATTTCGCGGGAACTGTCGAGACCTCAACTGACCCCCGCTTCCAGGAAGGCGACAAAGTTGTCGCCACGGGCTGGGGGCTCAGTCAGACGCATAATGGCGGCTTCGCGCAAAAGGCCCGCGTGCCTGCCGACTGGCTTGTGAAGCTTGCTCCGTCGATCTCGACCCGGGATGCGATGGCGATTGGCACGGCCGGGTTCACAGCCATGTTGAGTGTCCTTGCTCTCGAACATGGCAACGTTTCTCCAGCCCGTGGCGAGATCCTCGTAACAGGAGCCTCCGGCGGTGTGGGCTCGATTGCAATCGCCATCCTTTCGAAGCTCGGCTACAGCGTCGTCGCCTCCACGGGCAAGTCAGGCGAGGAGCAGTACCTGAGAGATCTCGGCGCAAGCGCCGTTGTCGACAGGGCTGCGTTGTTAGCCGAGGGGCCGTCCATTGCCGCCGAGCGCTGGGCTGGAGCTGTCGATGCCGTCGGCGGACGCTCGCTCGCAAACATTCTCGCGCAGACGTCATACGGCGGCGTTGTCACCACATGCGGTTTTGTCGGAGGCCGCGATATTCCGGCATCCATCCTCCCGTTCATCCTGCGTGGCGTGACGCTCGCAGGCATCGACTCTGTCAACGCCCCTCGTTCTGTCCGCGAAAAAGCGTGGGACCGGCTAGCGACGGATATGGACCTCCAAAAGCTCGCCTCCACGATATCGGTCGTCGGCCTCGGCGATGTTTTCCAGGTCGCCAGCCAAATGCTGGCAGGCCGCATCAAGGGCCGCACATTAGTCGACGTCGATCGCTGATCAACCCGGCAATCAATCCTCAACAAAGCACGCGAGATATCGTTCGGCTCCCCTCCCGCGCCGGGTGGCACGATCGCTTGCCCTTCAACAAAGAGATGGAGCATTCGAATGAGTACGACAAAAGGCACGGCCCTCATTACCGGAGCATCCGCTGGCATAGGAGCGGTTTACGCTGACAGGCTGGCGACACGCGGTTTCGATCTCGTGCTCGTCGCCCGAGACCGAGCGAAAATGGAAGCGCTATCCTCGCGGCTGAAGAACCTCGGATTGAAGATCGAGATCCTGGTCGCGGATCTGACCAAGTCGGAAGACTTGGACGCCGTAGAAGCGAGGTTGTCAGCAGGCGACATCTCCCTGCTGGTGAACAATGCGGGAATGTCGCTGAACGGGAGCCTGCTGGAGAACGGGGCGCCGCGATTTCCCGGATCATAGCCCTCAATATCACGGCGCCTGCCAGACTTGCCGCGGCCGCGGTCAAGGCGTTCGTCGCCAAGGGACATGGAGCGGTCATCAACATCGCCTCGGTCCTCGCTCTCGCCCCGGAACGCTACGACGGCATCTACAGTGGCTCGAAGTCGTTCTTGCTGAATCTTAGCCAGTCGATGACGGCGCATTACGCTGACAAGGGCGTCTATACCCAGGCCGTCCTCCCCGGCGCGACGCGGACCGAACTCTGGGAGCGGTCGGGCAAGGACGTCAACTCGTTCCCGATAGAGATGCTGATGGAAGTCGACGACCTCGTGGACGCTGCCCTTGTCGGCTTCGACCGTCGCGAACCGATCACCATTCCACCTTTGCCCGACGACGGGCCATGGAAGGCCATGCAGCAGGCGCGCCTGTCGATGACTCCGAACCTCTCGCGCCGCTCCGTCGCCGAGCGATACCTCACCCAACAGACTGAAAGTGCCTAAGATGACCTCATCGCTAGAAACCACACCCACCCAATTCCTCGAAGCGGGCGGCATCCGATTCGCCTACCGCCGCCTCGGACCTGATCAGGGCGTCCCCGTTGTCTTGCTTCAGCACTTCACCGGGACGATGGACGCCTGGGATCCTGCTGTCGTCAATGCCCTATCGGCGGATCGCCCGGTCATCCTGTTCGACAATGCAGGCGTCGGATCCTCGTCAGGCACAGTGCCAGACAACGTCGAGAAGCAGACGCAGGATGCGGAAGCGTTCATCGCCGCGCTGGGCTTTCCGGAGGTCGACCTTCTCGGCTTCTCGCTCGGCGGCTTCCTCGCGCAGGTGATGGCGGCCCGCACGAAGGTCAACGTCCGACGGCTGATCATTGCCGGATCCGCTCCGAAAGGTGGGGAAGAACATCTTCTTCAGGTTGTCGACGAAGCATTTTCCAAGAACGCCCATGACATCAGGCTGCCACTGTTCTTCACGCCGTCGCAGCAAAGCCAGCAGGCGGGCGAGGCATTCATCGACCGCGTTCTCGCAAGAACCCGGGACCGCGACCCCGACAGCGGCGAGAATGTCAGCAACCCGCAGGCGGCATCGATCATCGGCTGGTGCGCGGAACCCGATCCTGACCACGCATCCCTCAAGGCTATCAAGCAACCCACGCTCATCGTCCATGGCAGCGACGACACGATGTTCCCGTCGATAAACGCCTACGAGATGTTCAAGGCAATGACCTCGGCGACGCTGATCATTTACCCGGATTCCGGTCACGGGGCGCTCTTCCAGTACCCCCAAAACTTTGTCGCCCACGTGAAGACCTTCCTCGACGCCTGATCATCCCATCCATCAAGGAAACTAGAATATGAATTCGCTTGCACAGAAGATCATCGACGCCCACGGCGGTCTCGAAACATGGCGTCGTTACTCCTCGCTGGCGGCGCACCTGAAGCAGGGTGGCGCTCTATGGCGTCTCAAAGGACACGGCGGCAAACTCGACGAGACAAACGTAACTGTCGGTCTCGGTGAGGAGTGGGCTTCCCACTTTCCCTTCGGTCCGGAAGGCAAGGTCACCCGCTTCGAGCCTGGCGTCGTCAGCATCAGGGATTCGCAGGACAATGTTCTTGAGACGCTCACTGATCCGCGCTCCTCTTTTGCCGGGCACACTCTCGAGACGCCGTGGACGGAGCCGCAGCTTGCCTACTTCGCTGGCATCGCCATGTGGACCTACCTCAACATGCCGTTCCTGCTCGCCGCACCGGGTGTTGTTACCGAGCAGCTTGAAGACTGGCAGGAGAATGGGGAGACCTGGCAACGCCTCAAGGTGACATTCCCCTCGGAGATCGCAACGCACAGCACCGTTCAGACCTTGTATGTGGATAAGAACGGTCTCCTGAAGCGTCATGACTACGACGTCGAGATCGCCGGAAACACGCCCGGCGCACACTACATCGGAGGTTATGTCGAGGTGCAGGGACTGAAGTTCCCGACCGAGCGCAGGATCTTCCCGCGCCAGCCGGACGGAAACAGCATGTCTGAGCCTCTGGTCGTCTCGATCGATCTCTCCGACATCAAACTGAGCTGACCATGTTGGGGAGCATGCATCTGTCCGCAGCGCGCAAAATGATCGCGGCTGCGGAGTCTCACGCGGTCGGAATAGCTGGGCGGGCGAGCACTGTCGTTCTCGATCAGAGCGGCGATCTAATCGCCATGGCTCGAATTGATGGAGCATGGGCCGGTGCATTCGACCTCGCACTTGGAAAGGCGCGCACTTCGCGTGCCTTTCAGGCACCCTCCTCCGCCTTTTTCCCTCTTATCCAGCCAGGACAGCCCTTGTTCTCCGTCAACAGTGTCGGCGGCGGCCAGTACGTCATGCTGCCCGGCGGACTGCCTCTTTTGGTAGACGGCAATCTTGTCGGCGCGGTGGGCGTCAGCGGAGGCTCGACCAATCAGGATGAAGCGATTGCTAATGCCGCTGTCGCCTCCTTTCTCGCATGGAATGCAAAGGAACTACACAATGACTGATCTTCTCGACGTTGCGGTCGCAGCTCATGGCGGCCTTGATCACTTCAATCAATTCTCGTCGGTTACGGCGAGGCTTCATCAGGGAGGCATCCTCTGGGCGCTGAAAGGCAAGCCCACGGTGCTTGAGGACTGCCAGGTCAGGGTAGACCTCGGACGGGAGCAAGTCTCCCACTGGCCGTTCGCTCCGACGCAGAACAAGTCCGTCTTCACGCCGGACAGAGTGACCATCGAGGATCCCGGTGGCAACGTCGTCGAGGAACTCCTGCAACCAAGGACGTCGTTCGAAGGCTATGAGATGGAGACCCACTGGAGTAATCCGCAGGTGGCCTACTTCGCGGGTTATACCATGTGGACCTATCTCACCTCGCCCTTCATCCTGAAGCGGCCGGGCGTCATCACCGAGGAAATTGCGCCGTGGAAAGAGAACGATCATGAGTGGCGGCGGCTGCGCGTGCGCTTCCCGGACGAGATCGCGACCCATAGCACGGAGCAGACGTTCTATTTCGACGATCGCGGGCTGCTTGTCCGGCACGACTACGAAGTCGATATCCAGGGAAGGAACGCCGCGGCTCGCTACATGAGCGACTACGTCACCACGGACGGTATCGTCATGCCCGGCAAGATGCGGATCTATCCCCGCGGCGCCGACAACAAGCCGCTTCCCGAACCGCTGATCGTATCGGTCGATCTTTCGGACTTCCAGTTTTCATAAACCTTCAGGGCTTGCGATAGCCCTCTTCGCGTTATCCCTCCCTCCAATTGAAAGAGACCAAATGAGCTACATCACCACGAAAGACGGCGTCGAAATCTTCTACAAGGACTGGGGTTCGAAGGACGCGCAGCCGATCGTCTTCCACCACGGCTGGCCACTGTCGTCCGACGACTGGGACGCGCAGATGCTGTTCTTCCTGTCGAAGGGCTATCGCGTTGTCGCCCACGACCGCCGCGGCCACGGTCGTTCAACTCAGGTATCCGACGGCCACGACATGGATCATTACGCGGCGGACGCATTCGCCGTTGCCGAGACGCTCGATCTCAGGAACGCCGTCCATATCGGACATTCCACAGGCGGCGGGGAAGTTGCTCGCTACGTGGCCAAGCACGGCCAGCCAGCAGGCCGCGTTGCCAAGGCTGTTCTCGTATCGGCCGTTCCTCCGCTAATGCTTAAGACCGAGAGCAATCCTGAAGGTCTGCCGATCGAGGTATTCGACGGCTTGCGTTCGGCACTTGCCACAAACCGCGCCCAGTTTTTCCGCGACCTGCCTGCTGGCCCATTCTACGGCTTCAATCGGGACGGAGCGACTGTCCATGAAGGCGTGATCCAAAATTGGTGGCGCCAGGGCATGATCGGCAGCGCAAAGGCGCACTACGAAGGCATCAAGGCCTTCTCGGAAACCGACCAGACGGAAGACCTAAAGGCAATCACGGTTCCGACGTTGGTTCTGCACGGTGAAGACGACCAGATCGTGCCAATCGCGGACGCTGCTCACAAGTCGATCAAGCTTCTGCAGAAAGGATCGATGAAGGCGTACCCGGGCTTCTCGCACGGCATGCTTACGGTCAATGCCGATACGCTGAACGGAGATTTGCTGGATTTCGTAGCGGCGTAAGTCCCACTGCGGACAGCTACAACGAAACTACGGGAGGAGCGGTCTCGGAAGCGGCTCCCCCGAACCATGGTGCGCGCCTGCCTATTCGTCGATCAACACGACCGCGATGAGAATCATGGCGTCATCGAAAGCCGCCGCCCATCTTCCGTTTCCGTGAAAGCACAACAAAGCAAATGCATCCACTGCTGGCAGTGTCCACCGAAACGGCTCGAGCCCATAATTTTTTGAGAGAACACCGGTCGTATGCTCTTGATGGAATTCGAACCAATGGTCATCCCGTTTGGATGGGCTGACGCCTTGAACATGGCGCACGGCTCGATAAGTTAAAGCCGCAAGGCGCTACTTCGCGAACCCACGATACGGCTCGACCGCCGATGCCTATGTATCAACATCGCGCTTGCCCGATCCTGGACACAGGCGCTGACGCGGGCAAGAACGATCTGACAGACGTCGCGACCCTTGAATAACTATCACCTTGGACTAGATCAATTGTTGTCGGCGCCCATCGCAGGACCGACAGCCGCGAAGGCGCCGAGGACGCCTCCGCGGAAGGACCCACCGGTTCTGTCCATCTTCGCGATTGCGCAAACGGTCGCGCCTTGGCGTGAGAGCGATTGTGAACAAAAGTAGAATCGCCAGAAGCGCATAACCCTCAAGCCGCCGTGGCCATGCGCTTCGTGTCGTACGAGGTTAACCATCGCGTTGCCTTGGAGCAAATCGGCTCCTCGAATTGGAGCTGATATGACAATAAGACAAGAAATTATCCGCAACAGGCTTCTCAAAGCCTTGCCGCCGGATGTCTTCGCGACGTTTTTGCCTCATATGCGATTCGTGGATTTGCCGGCACGACACGTGTTGGTTCAAGCTGATGAACCGACAACGGAGGTCTGTTTCATCGAGAGTGGCCTTGCCTCGGTGGTCGCCGCGACGATCGAAGACGAGAGCATAGAAGTTGGTCATGTGGGCCATGAAGGCATGGCGGGAACACACATTCTGCTCATGGTTGACCAAACGCCCAACAAGACTTTTATGCAGGTGGAAGGACGGGGGGTTCAAATTCCGGTTCAGCCCTTCATCGAGCTGCTATCTTCCGAACCCAATGTGAGAAACTTTCTCCTCCGTTATCTGCATACGACCGATCTGCAACTTGCCCATTCCGCGCTGGCAAACGCCAGATACAACATGCATGAGCGCCTTGCACGCTGGCTGCTTATGTGCCACGACCGGCTCAATGGACCCGATCTCCCGCTGACGCATGAATTCCTCTCATTGATGCTTGGTGTGCGACGTTCCGGCGTAACCAACGAACTCCATGTCCTCGAAGGAATCCATGCCATCAAGGCCACGCGCGGAAATGTCCGCATTGTAAATCGAGAGAAGCTTCTGGAGATCGCCGGCGGCTGCTACGGCACACCCGAACGCGAGTATGAACGGGTGATGGATCTCGCCTTCGTCGGTTTCCTTTAATTTTTCAAGGTTATCGCATCAGCAAGCCGTAAAACCAGGAGGAGATATTCTTGCTGGCTGCGGATTTCGGCGTGCGGCGAGCAATACCGCGCCCGATACCAATGGCCGCCAAGATCCTCCAGAACATGGTCAAGAACGGCATTTGCGCCTGGGTGCCGTGGTGTTCTGTACGTTTCCGCACATGCCGTATCATCCCGCGATGAATGTGCTAGTTTTTGCCTTCCCGGGAAGGAGCGCGCGATGAATCTCTCAAATGTCTCCATTCTTTTACTTGAGGATCAGCCGCTTGCGGCGCTCGATATCGAGGATTACTTGCGAGATGCTGGGGTGACGGAGATCCATGTCATCTCATCCTGTTCCGATGGACAGGCGTGGCTCAATGAACATAATCCTGATCTCACAATACTGGATATCCATTTGAGAGACGGTGACTGCAGCCGCATCGTCGGAACACTCAAAACGCGCAGCTTGCCGTACATCATCTACTCGGCATCCGACAGATCGCAATACGGCGACTTGTCCGGATTCGCGGACGCGCCTTGGATGTCGAAACCGGCGGATCCCCAGTTGTTGGTCGCCGAGGTGAAGGCATGTCTTGGTTCTTCGAAGTATCGAAGTGAACGGAGGCCAGGGCCTGTTTCGCTATCGAAACACTGACGGAGGCTTGGATGACAGAGGCGGCTCCGAGGTACTTCTCCTCCGTTCCGGCATGGCAGGCATGCTCCAATGAATGCCGAACGCAGAATTCAGATCGTGCAGCGATAAAGTGTCGAACAACATCTTATCGTTGGTGCGATCATTTGCTAACATTATACCCACGAGCGAATTAAGGATATCTTCGTCCGGACATGACGTCTCACTACCCGACTGACAGCGATAAGAGCGGAAACACGTATTCAGACGACAAGGATAACGGTTCGTCGAGTTTTCTCGCTAGCCCACCCCACGGCCCGTGGAGCGGAGGATCCAGCATTGACAGCGTTGAAAATCCGCGGGCCTGGCTTGCGGCGATTGTCGAGAATTCCAACGACGCCATTCTGAGCAAGATGCTCAATGGTACAATTACCAGTTGGAATGCGAGCGCGGAACGCATCTTCGGCTTTTCGGCGGAGGAAGTGATCGGTCAATCGATTCTGATCCTGGTACCCGAGGACCGGGTGCAGGAGGAAAATACAATTCTCGAAAAGATCCGCCGTGGTGAGCGAGTCGAACATTTCGAGACCGTCCGAAAGCGCAAGGATGGGAGCCTTATCGAAGTTTCCCTCACGGTTTCGCCCGTTCGCGGCAAGAAAGGAAGGATCATCGGCGCTTCCAAGATTGCGAGAGACATTTCAGAACGACGCCGCCTGGAGTATCGCCAAAAGCTGCTGCTGCGGGAGATGAATCACCGGATCAAGAATCTCTTTTCCGTGGCTTCGGCCCTGATTTCCCAAACCAGGCGGTCGGCACGGAGCGTGGACGAACTGGCGGATAGCCTGCATGCACGTCTGGCTGCCCTGACGCGTGCTCATGATCTCATCCTGCCCGATCTTATCGACAGCGAGATGAAAGGCGATCGCAAAACCACGTTGTTTGCGTTGCTTGAAGCGATTCTTGCGCCTTATGGTGATGGGTCGCGAACCAGGACGAAGATCGAAGGAACGGATGTCGCCGTCGGAGGCAGCGCTCTAACCTCGCTGGCGCTTGTTCTCAACGAATTCGCCACCAACGCCGCCAAATATGGATGCCTTGCGGTAGCCGAAGGCCACTTGTCCGTGCAGTGTTTGATTGATGAACGGAACCTCCACCTTACGTGGGTTGAGGCAGGAGGACCGGCAATAGATGCTTCGCATCGCAGGGAAGGGTTCGGGGGTCAGCTTGAAAGAGCGATCATCACGTCAGCACTGCATGGAAGAATTTCGCGCGAATGGGCTTCCACCGGATTGGTCATCTCGATGCAGGTGCCGTTATCCAAGCTGGAGAATTAGCGCTCTCAGTCGATCCCGCTGTGGAGGGTCGGCTCTCTCCCAGTTATGATGATGTAAAAAGCCCGGAGAGATAAACGAGAAGGCAAGTCGCCGCTTGGAACAATGGGGAGGTGCCGCAGTTAATGGAGCGGTACATGTTCCGAATGGAGCTCCTCATTGCGGAGGGACCAAGATGGCCGTCCATTTCAACCATACGATCCTGTCGGCACACGACAGCAAGGCATCAGCCGATTTCCTGGCGGAAATGCTGGGGCTGCCCGCGCCACGGCAATGGGGACCGTTCCACATGGTCACCACCGACAACGACGCCAATCTCGACTACATGAACACCGAAGGTGAAATCATCCCGCAGCACTACGCCTTCCTGGTCGGCGACACCGAATTCACGGCGATATTCCGGAGGATTGGCGAGCGGAATCTGACTTATTGGGCGGATCCAGGCCAGCAAAGGCGAAACGAGACGAATGATCATGACGGCGGACGCGGTCTCTATTTCAAAGATCCGAACGGACATCTGCTCGAAATTATAACGCGGCCATATGGCAGCGGCGGCTGGAATCCCTGAATGGGACGGGCACCCGATGGAAGCATCGCTAGAAGAAGGGCTCCGGGGCTTCAACAGCTTTTTCGGCTATTCGGCATTTTCTCGATCGATACCGGCCGGAATGCCGTTATTAACCATGTGACCGCAGACGAATTCCCCAATCTCCATGACCATGGACCAGCTGCGCCGCTTCGAGTCAAAACTATGGCACGCTGACCGCACCGCCAAGCGCCTCTCCGAGTTTGAGGGACACAATCCGGAATGATGGGTGAAGAAACTGTCAGCAGCCCCTTCACCCAATTCCAGTTACTTCCGAAATCGACCGCTTTCGCTTCTTGTCGCCATATAGGCAAAACGCGATGAAGCATGCCGTACCGAGCGTCAGCGAAAGCCGTACGTCCTTGAGGAGGCTTAATCAGAACTCCGACCACTCCTGCTGGAGACGTTTAAGCGCAGCATTGCCCTGCGTGACGGGAGCGGGGCGAGCAGCAGGCCGACCGGCTGTCGGGGCCGAGGCAAGCCGGGCCACGGACTTCGCCTGTGGCTCAATGCGCTCGGTTTCGCCTGTGCGGAACGCGCTCAGGAGCTCTCCGAGACGCTTGCTTTCCTCGGCCAAACCTGCGCCGGCCGCATTCATCTCTTCAACCATGGCGGCATTCTGCTGTGTCGCCTGATCCATGTGATTGACAGCGCTGTTGATCTCCGAAAGCCCCATGGACTGCTCCTGAGCGGCCGTTGCAATCGCATCCATGTGCTGATTGATCTGCAGGACCAGGTCGGCAATAGCTGCGAGACCCTCGCCGGTGTCGTTGACGAGTTTCACGCCTTCGCCGACGGCGACTTCGGAATTGCCAATCAGAACCTTGATCTCCTTGGCGGCATTGGCCGAACGCTGGGCCAACTCGCGGACTTCCTGGGCGACGACGGCGAAGCCCTTGCCTGCTTCACCCGCACGTGCTGCCTCGACGCCTGCGTTGAGCGCAAGCAGGTTGGTCTGGAAGGCGATCTCGTCGATCACGCTGATGATCTGGCTGATCTGCTTGGACGAATGCTCGATCCTGCCCATGGCATTGACGGCATTGTTGACGACCTGGCTGGAGTTTTCGGCCCGCGACCGGGCGCCGCGTACCAAATCACGGGCATCGCCAGCCCGCTTGGAGGTCGACTGAACATTGGCCGTAACCTCTTCGAGCGCCGCTGCCGTCTCTTCCAGCGAGGCGGCCTGCTGCTCCGTGCGCTTGGAAAGATTATCGGAAGCCTGCGAAATCTCGTAACTGCCGCTGTTTACGAGTGACGCGGCGTGGCCGACCTGAGACATCGCAGCGCGCAACTGGCTGACCGACGAATTGAAATCGTGACGCAGAGCTTCGAACTGCGCAGCCAGCGGCGTTTCGATCTCGCACCGCAGGTCGCCGGATGCCAAATGACGAAGTCCTGTCGCAAGCGAGCCCGTAGCCTGCAGCAGCCGCTCTTCGGCCTCTGCTTCGGCGCGGCGCTGGACTTCGAGGCGTTCGTTCTCCGATGAAATGCGTGCCTCGGCGGCTTCGGCTTCGAGCGCCTTGTTGCGCAGAGCTGCCTGCTGGAAAATCTGGACAGAACGCGCCATGGCGCCGATCTCATCACGCCGTTCGACGCCACCGATCAAGACCGAGAGGTTGCCTTCGGCGAGTGCGGTCATGGAATGGGTTAGCGCGCCCACGGGCCTGGTGACGCGAAAGATGATGACGCAGATGCCCGTAATGCTCAGAACCACGGAAACAAGGAAAGTGAGCCCGTAGGCGATCAAGCTGACGAACGCATCATTCTGGCTGGCGGATGCGTTCGCGACCATGCCGTCTGCGGCTGCCGCGGCGGTGTTCGTGATGGTCAGAAGGGCGGCGTTGCCAAGCGGGCGCCAGTCGTCAAGGGGCATGGCCTTCTTCTCACCAGCTGCGAACTTCGCAAGCAATGCACTGTGTTTTGCTGCAAAATCACCGTTGAAGAAGGTCGCGCTGCTGACTTTATAGGCGTCTCTGACGACCTGTGGTGTCGACGGATGATTGACCAGAGTACCGATCTGTTCCCAGGTGAAATTCGCAGTGTAATCGAATTGTTGGATCTTGCTGACGTCCTCGGGCTTCATCGCCTCTCCGGAGGCGAGCGTGTTGACGAACAACAGGTTTGCAGCCCCAGCCGTTGCGCGCGTGTACCATGTCAGTGCACGGATCTGAATGAGTGCCGTCATTGAGGGATCACTCGTGCGGATCCGGCTTTCGACGGCGGTCGAACCTGCCTCCAACGCGGTCAAGAGCTGCTGACCGAGGTCCAGCGTCGTGGCTTGCAGTGTCGGGTCGCGATCAGCAAGCTTCCTGGCGACTTCGCTGTCGAGCTTTGAGCGGAATGCAACTACCCGATCATAGGCGTTCATGACGTCGGCAATCGGGGCTTCGAGCGCCTGGTCGTCGATATCTGCAAAGACCGATTTTGCGTCACCCATATATTTGTCGACGATGCCCCTATCCTTTTTCAACAAGGCGAGCGTTGCATCTTGCGAGCCAAGCTCAAGTTTGGCGAGCGACGAGCCGTCACCTCGCTCGTTGCGAAAGTTGGCGAGTGTCTGGAAGAGCGCGCGGTCGAGCAAGGTGAACTTCGAGACGTCGGCATACTTGCCTGCATCGCGATAGGCATCAAGCGTCGACGATCCCGTCAGCACACATAGAGCGATGCTGAGAAAAAGGAAAATTCCAACAAGTATATTGCGCAGAGAAAAAATCATAATTGCTCACCTACGTTCGGGGTGCCATGACGCTAACCCGCTTCGCCAAACCCGTATTTCTGGAGCTCTTGTGGTGAAACTTCTAAAAGAAAAGCAGTCCGTGAGCC
>NZ_QMKK01000032.1 GCF_003287875.1 Martinezella tropici | reverse complement strand
GGCTCACGGACTGCTTTTCTTTTAGAAGTTTCACCACAAGAGCTCCAGAAATACGGGTTTGGCGAAGCGGGTTAGCGTCATGGCACCCCGAACGTAGGTGAGCAATTATGATTTTTTCTCTGCGCAATATACTTGTTGGAATTTTCCTTTTTCTCAGCATCGCTCTATGTGTGCTGACGGGATCGTCGACGCTTGATGCCTATCGCGATGCAGGCAAGTATGCCGACGTCTCGAAGTTCACCTTGCTCGACCGCGCGCTCTTCCAGACACTCGCCAACTTTCGCAACGAGCGAGGTGACGGCTCGTCGCTCGCCAAACTTGAGCTTGGCTCGCAAGATGCAACGCTCGCCTTGTTGAAAAAGGATAGGGGCATCGTCGACAAATATATGGGTGACGCAAAATCGGTCTTTGCAGATATCGACGACCAGGCGCTCGAAGCCCCGATTGCCGACGTCATGAACGCCTATGATCGGGTAGTTGCATTCCGCTCAAAGCTCGACAGCGAAGTCGCCAGGAAGCTTGCTGATCGCGACCCGACACTGCAAGCCACGACGCTGGACCTCGGTCAGCAGCTCTTGACCGCGTTGGAGGCAGGTTCGACCGCCGTCGAAAGCCGGATCCGCACGAGTGATCCCTCAATGACGGCACTCATTCAGATCCGTGCACTGACATGGTACACGCGCGCAACGGCTGGGGCTGCAAACCTGTTGTTCGTCAACACGCTCGCCTCCGGAGAGGCGATGAAGCCCGAGGACGTCAGCAAGATCCAACAATTCGATTACACTGCGAATTTCACCTGGGAACAGATCGGTACTCTGGTCAATCATCCGTCGACACCACAGGTCGTCAGAGACGCCTATAAAGTCAGCAGCGCGACCTTCTTCAACGGTGATTTTGCAGCAAAACACAGTGCATTGCTTGCGAAGTTCGCAGCTGGTGAGAAGAAGGCCATGCCCCTTGACGACTGGCGCCCGCTTGGCAACGCCGCCCTTCTGACCATCACGAACACCGCCGCGGCAGCCGCAGACGGCATGGTCGCGAACGCATCCGCCAGCCAGAATGATGCGTTCGTCAGCTTGATCGCCTACGGGCTCACTTTCCTTGTTTCCGTGGTTCTGAGCATTACGGGCATCTGCGTCATCATCTTTCGCGTCACCAGGCCCGTGGGCGCGCTAACCCATTCCATGACCGCACTCGCCGAAGGCAACCTCTCGGTCTTGATCGGTGGCGTCGAACGGCGTGATGAGATCGGCGCCATGGCGCGTTCTGTCCAGATTTTCCAGCAGGCAGCTCTGCGCAACAAGGCGCTCGAAGCCGAAGCCGCCGAGGCACGCATTTCATCGGAGAACGAACGCCTCGAAGTCCAGCGCCGCGCCGAAGCAGAGGCCGAAGAGCGGCTGCTGCAGGCTACGGGCTCGCTTGCGACAGGACTTCGTCATTTGGCATCCGGCGACCTGCGGTGCGAGATCGAAACGCCGCTGGCTGCGCAGTTCGAAGCTCTGCGTCACGATTTCAATTCGTCGGTCAGCCAGTTGCGCGCTGCGATGTCTCAGGTCGGCCACGCCGCGTCACTCGTAAACAGCGGCAGTTACGAGATTTCGCAGGCTTCCGATAATCTTTCCAAGCGCACGGAGCAGCAGGCCGCCTCGCTGGAAGAGACGGCAGCGGCGCTCGAAGAGGTTACGGCCAATGTTCAGTCGACCTCCAAGCGGGCTGGCGATGCCCGTGATTTGGTACGCGGCGCCCGGTCGCGGGCCGAAAACTCCAGCCAGGTCGTCAACAATGCCGTCAATGCCATGGGCAGGATCGAGCATTCGTCCAAGCAGATCAGCCAGATCATCAGCGTGATCGACGAGATCGCCTTCCAGACCAACCTGCTTGCGCTCAACGCAGGCGTCGAGGCAGCACGTGCGGGTGAAGCAGGCAAGGGCTTCGCCGTCGTCGCCCAGGAAGTCCGCGAGTTGGCCCAGCGTTCGGCCAATGCCGCCAAGGAGATCAAGGTTCTGATTGGCAATTCCGAAGTCGCCGTCGGCGAAGGCGTGAAACTCGTCAACGACACCGGCGAGGGTCTCGCAGCTATTGCCGACCTGGTCCTGCAGATCAATCAGCACATGGATGCGATTGCAACGGCCGCTCAGGAGCAGTCCATGGGGCTTTCGGAGATCAACAGCGCTGTCAATCACATGGATCAGGCGACACAGCAGAATGCCGCCATGGTTGAAGAGATGAATGCGGCCGGCGCAGGTTTGGCCGAGGAAAGCAAGCGTCTCGGAGAGCTCCTGAGCGCGTTCCGCACAGGCGAAACCGAGCGCATTGAGCCACAGGCGAAGTCCGTGGCCCGGCTTGCCTCGGCCCCGACAGCCGGTCGGCCTGCTGCTCGCCCCGCTCCCGTCACGCAGGGCAATGCTGCGCTTAAACGTCTCCAGCAGGAGTGGTCGGAGTTCTGATTAAGCCTGATGTGAAGAGAGGCCCTTCCTACTCTATGCGAGTCATGAAAGATTGCCCCGGACATTTTGTGCGGGGCATTTTCGTTTGACCAATTCAGCTTTCCACCTTCAATGAGCTATCCTGCTGCACCTCCAAGCTCGATTGAAATCACGCAGGCGAAAGAATTGATGATCTTCGGGTCTGACGGTTTTTCGCAGATCCAAGCCACGCCGCCTCGCACCGGGCATGGTGCGAGGCAGGAAGGGTCGGCTTCAGGCGAGCAACCGCCAGGAGATGGCTTCGCGAGGAGAGTGAGGGGCGACGGCCGCCGCACCAACCCGTCCCAGCATTTGGATACGTGCCGGAGGACTGACGCCGAGTAGATCGTGAAGCTGGGTCTTTAGTTCAGCAATTTCTGGATAATCGTGCAGAGCCTGGCTGTGTGGCTGAAGCTTGAGACCGATCGATGTCACTCCAAGATGAAGACGAGCCCATTCTCGGCCGGCTTCAAACATGGACTCGCGTTTATTGTTGGCTGTAGCTATCCAAAAATAGGCTTGACCGGTGTCAACAGCCCCTAGATAGGACTCGACACCGGCGCGATAACGCGCGCTGGTCACGTCATCGAGCGATGCTCTGGTCATCGAGCCGTCGGCGATAGCAGCCTCGACAGCCGGTCCCAGAAGCGCCGGACCCCATCGATAAGAACTGAGCTCGGCCTTACCAATACGTGTCAAGTTGACGAGCTCGCGACGTACGCCCGCAGTAGACATCTCCAGAAGAAACGCTTTGCGCGCAATGTCTCTTATACGCTTGGCGAAAGCTGGGTCAGCCGTTCCTTGTAGCAATCCGGAACGAATAGCTTGAGCGCGGAGCTTATCGATTTGCTCGGCTGTCACTCTGACAGTTGGGTCGAAAGGGAGCCGGTTTGTCGATCTCGTCAACACATGCTCGACGAGAGGATCGGGTTGCACCGTCGCGTCCCTGACAAATCGGATCGCAACGATGGGACGCGTGTCGAGCATGGCGGTACCCGCCCCATTGGGGAATGGCTTTATCTCGAGACGGTAGCCATCGACGCTGGCTCCGACGCACATCAACTCGGTAAACGTGCCAAATGAAACCGTGAGCTGCCGATCGGGCGGATCGCTGACGGGAAGGCGCCGCGAAAGGTCCGCAAAGACCAGAAGCGAATCGTCGCCAACCAGGCGCACCATCCAAGGTTGAAGATTTTGGACATTGGGCGCAAGGATTGCATAGGCGAGAGCCCTTACGCGCGGATCGGAATAGTGAGCGGCGTTTGGCAGCCCCTGCCAACCAGCCAAAGGATCGCTATCGGTGTTGATACCCGGCGGGGCAGCCATGACCCGCGAGCAGGAAGCGCCAAGTAACGCTGCGCCGGCCAAGCCCTGCAGGATTGAGCGGCGCGCAAGGCCACCGCCGTCGCCTCCGCGTCCATCTTCCGGGAAATCACCTGTTGTATGCATCGGGGGCTCCATACACTGCCACGGGTACTGCGTGTGACGCGTGCCACTGAAGACTGTTTCGGCACGAAGACGCATGAGCCAACGCTTGTTCTTTCCATTGCCGGGGATAACATGACTCAGCGGAGCCCAAGATTGTCAGTGTCACTGATGCCGTTCTTTGCGAACGAATTTCAGACCTCTGAAGAATTGCAACAGCAATGAGGTCGCTACCTCATCGTCAGATGCCATCTTGGCTAGGAGCCGCCCTTAGGAAGGTCAGTCCCAAGCGCGCTGCAACAAGGTTTGCAGCCGCCAGGTCCCGCGCCGCGCTCGTGAGAGGCCGATCATCAAGAACCGCCGCCAGCGCCGTCCTTGCTTCCTCTTGCTGCCCTTGATCGGCGAGAAGTTCGGCGAGTTCGGTCGCGATCCGCAACGTCCAGGCTTTCGCCTTTTGTTGGCGGCTGATGGCGAGGGCGCGCCTGAGGCATATCAGCGCGACGTCGTTTGATGCCTGCAAATGCGCACTAATGCGTTGGAATTCAGGCTCACCCCAGTTCATGGTCTCACGGCATGGAGAGCTGAAATGTGCGGTGACCGAAGAAAATGCACGGAGATCAAGCTTTTCCCGGTGAGCGGCTAGCACAATATCGCTAAGCAATACCGAGTATTCCGGATCGAAGCCTAGGCGTTCGATGGAAGTCAGGGCTGCCGCAAGGCGCGAGGCGGGGACGCATCCTTCGTCGGACATCTGAGCCCATAGCTCGAAAAGATCACCATAGGTGTTCCAAAAACCAAGCCCGTGTTCGCGCGCAATGTGCTGCAGACATTTGACTTCGCTCCGGACAGCACCAAAGTCGCCATCAAGCGCACTAACGGTGCACCAGCCTTCTGCCAACGCGCAACAGAGTGTGTTGGCGTGGTCGAGCTGGCGCGCTTCGCTCACCGCCGTTCGGCTCATCGCCTTGGCTTCGTCAGCGAAGCCTTGGATCCATAGCACGCGCGATAGAAAAGCGAGAGCAGCTATCCGCTGGTCGAGCCCAAACCGAAAGGCCTGCTGAGGGCGGTTTGCGTCGAACCAGTGGAGACTGCTGTCGATAAGTTCGCGCGCTCGATCATGGTTACCCAAGAAATGCTCAGCGACGCCGGAAATCCGCTGGCCAACGGCACGTGCTTCGAGATCGTGCAACAACGAAGACCGCCGCAGCAGCTCTTCTGCGTGTTCGAGCGCCGCCTCGTAATGCCCACATCTTAAATTGTAAAGCCAAAGACCGTAACGTGCCTGCAGTGCGGTCTCGCTCGCATTCAATTCCTGGGCGAATGTCAAAGCCTTGTGCCAAGCCGCGCCGGTTTCGGGGACTGGCCCAATGGCCCAACTGAGCGCCGTTCCGAGCGCAGCCAGCAGCAACATCTCGTGTTCTTTATCGAGTGTCGCGGAGCGATGAGCAAGGGCCAGGGTAATGCGCCGACGGCATTCGTCGTGCAGGGACAGCTGGATCCAAAAAGGCGTTGCGTTCGCCAGCGTACTCATCCCGGTGGGCAGGTCTCCGTTCGGGGAAAAAGACCAGTCCAAGGCGGCCCGCAGATCGTCGATCACATCCGCATAGGTCGCGCGCCATTCCTGCGTGGGGAGGGTTTTCCAGTCGTCCGAAGCGCGCCGGGCCATCTCTAGAAAATAGCGCGCGTGCCGTTCGGCCGTGGTATCAACATCGCCACTCTCCGCGAGCTTCTCCAGCGCGTAGAAGCGAATGTTTTCCAGAAAACGATAGCGTGGGACCGACCTATTGAGATCCAGGAGAAGCAGCGACTTTTCAACCAGGCTTCCTAGCAGATCAAGACTGAGCCAGGGATCGTCATCCTCCGGCGTTGCAACCGCTCGTGCCGCCTGCGCATCAAAACTTGACGCGAAAAGCGCTAGGCGACGAAGCAGCCGCTGTTCGCCCTCGCTCAGCAAATGGTAGCTCCAATCCACCGTTGCCCGGAGTGTGCGATGCCTGGATAAGGCGGTCCGGCGCCCAGCCGTCAAAAGATTGAAACGGTCGTCGAGACCGGCCAGCACGCCGCTAACGCCGAGGGTCGCAACCCGAGCGGCCGCAAGCTCCAATGCAAGGGGCAGCCCATCAAGCCGTTGGCATATGCTGCTCGCAGCCTCGACATTGAGCTCGCGCGTTTGCGCAATTGCGGCGGAGCGCTCCGCGAATAGTTCGAAAGCTGGGTAGGTTATTGCGGCATCGAGATCGTGCGTGCCTGCCGGCGGCACGGCGAGCGGCGCCAGGCGATAGACTTGCTCGCCCTCCAACCCAAGGGGCTCCTGACTTGTGATCAGAACCTTCACGAAGGGCCCATGTCTCAGAATCATTTCGACGTGGCGCGCGAGCGGCCCGGCCAGATGCTCACAATTGTCAACGATCAGCAGGAATTGCTGGGTGGAGAGGTTTGTCTCGATCCGATCCGCACGCTCGATATCAGACGAAGACATCTGCAGAGCGCCTGCGAGGGTCGGGCTCACCAGCTCGTCTTCCGAGATTTTGGCCATCTCGGCAAGACAGACGCCGTCTTTGAACTGGAGTCCCATCCGCCGGCCGAGTTCCAGCGCAACGCGCGTTTTTCCGACACCGCCGGTGCCGGCAATCGTGACAATACGGCCTCTATCGAACATTCGCTCAATGTCGCGCAGATCCGCTGCACGTCCTAGTAGCGACGTCAGCGGAACAGGAAGACCGCGCACATGCGATCGCCGATCTTCCGGAAGTTCGGCTTTGGAGCTGGACAGGTCTTGACCGTTAGCGGCCAACCGATAGCCGAGACCGAACTCGGTCCGAATCATGCCACGATCCGAACCAAGCGCCCGCCGAATGGCAGACATCTGGGCCTGGAGGTTGTTCTCTTCTACGACAACGCCCGACCAAACGGTGTCGATGAGCTGATCTTTCGAAACGAGTTCACCGCCCGCTTGGACGAGAACCCAGAGAACATCGAACGCGCGCGTGCCGATGTCGACCTTAAGTCCGTCGCGCAGGATCAGGCGCAGGCGCGGAAAGATGCGATAGCGACCGAAATCGACGCCTTCGTCGTCGCGCGACAGGTCGTTAGAGGAGGATAAAGCGGTGGGTTTCATGCCGCTATAGTACACGATGTGCCGCTCGCGGCGCTCACAATTGTTTGATGTCACCGTCCTGAAAGCTTTCGACAGTCTCATTGTTTAGCAAAGGCAAGCGGTTTCGCGGGGTTAGATAATGGACGTGCGCATCCGAGAGGCCGCATTTCAGACTTCTGAAAATCCCGACCAAGGCGCAGGTGCAACCCGTCTGTCAGGGTCACGAATGTCGGTCTTTTCGAACCAAGCAGTCTGTTGATTGCATGGGGACTTCGGAGGCCGATGAATTTGCGATGCAGCATCTATGACTTCCTGAAGGAGTTCGAATGACACCGCGTGCTTTTCTTTACGTCGCTTCGGCGCTTTGTGTCCTCGGTTTCGCTTTGCCTGAGCAGCAGGTATTCGCCCAAAGTAAGGGGACAGGTGGCATGGCCCTCGATGGTCGACCTCATCCTGGGTCGCCGATCACTGGCTGGACCGGTAACATCTCGCCCAGCGATCCGTACTCCGCAGGCCCGAATATGGGCGCTTGGATCACGAAGGCAGGCCTGATTCATTCGCGCAGCGAAGTTGCCGTGGGCGAGGTCGGCGGCAAAATGTATGTGCTTGGCGGTTATGCGGACGGTGACGTCGCCCAGACGTTGAACGAGGAATACGATCCCGCCAGTGATACTTGGCGAGAACGTGCCCATTTGCCACGTGGCGCTAATCACATCGCCGCTGTCGGCCTGAACGGCAAGCTCTACGCGATCGGCGGCTTCAGCCAGCAAAACTTCAATGCAATTGCCGATGTTTCGGCATACGATCCAACAGCCAATAGTTGGACGTCCATCGCACCGCTCCCGCAGCCACTCGGTTCGATGGCCGCGGTCGCCGTTGACGGGGTGATCCATGCAATTGGCGGGGCGACCGGCACCACGAACGATAACCGCCACACCATCGCCGTGCACTACATCTACGATCCCAAGACAAACACGTGGACCGAATCAACACCGCTGCCGTTTCCGCGCGAGCATTTCAGTTTGATCGCGTTACATGACAAGCTCTATGCGATCGGCGGCCGCATGGAGAACTTCTCGCAGAACGCGCAGACCGTTTTTATGCTCGATCTTAAAGACAAGAACGCCCGTTGGGTTGCGCTTCCTCTTATGCCTGTCGCGCGGAGCGGCACCCAGGCCGCAGTTCTGCAGGACAAAATCTTCGTCTTCGGCGGCGAACGATTTGGTGGCGTGTTTAACAATACCGAGATGTTTGATCCCGCCACGGAGCGCTGGAGCGAATTGACGCCCATGCCAGTCGGTCGCCACGGAACTGGCGCCGTGGCAATTGGCGATCTGATCTACGTTCCAGCCGGAGGCCCGCTTAACGGTGGTGCGGCGCAAACGAACGCCAACCAAGCCTTTTCCTATCCATGAAGTTGCAAATGACAGTCGCAAACGGAGCGCTGCAATCCATGTCACGCCAATTCTTTCGATGGTCTGATCTCGCATTCGCGAGCATCATACTGCTCACCTTGCCGATGGGCGTCTCGGCCGAGGAGCCCAAAATCGAGCACGTCACGGATTTTGTGAATGATCAGCCGGCGGGGATCGCGGTGACGGACGAAGGACGCGTCTTCGTGACCTTCCCCCGTCACACTGGAACTGTCGACTTCACCGTTGGTGAAGTCAAAAAAGGGAAAACAACGGCTTTTCCAACCATGGAGTCCAACACACCGAAGTCGAACGACCCGACCAATACCCTGTTCTCCGTTCAGTCGCTGGTCGTCGACGGCGCCAATCGGCTCTGGATGCTCGATACTGGCGTCATGCAGGTGGGAGGAACGCCCGTAACCGGAGCTCCTAAGCTCGTGGTCGTCGATCTCACCACCAATAAGGTTATGCGAGCATACACTATTCCAGCAAACGTTCTCGTGACCAAAAGCGCATTGAAAGACTTTCGCCTGGATTTCAGCAGATCGGCCGCCGGCACGGCCTTTGTCACCGACAGCGCGCCTGGTGCAGAAGCCTTGATCGTCTTTGATCTCGGCTCCGGAACGGCCATGCGCCGTCTCAGCGGCAGTGGTGTGGTGGGGCCAGGCTCGGGTCAAGCGCCTATCGTCGAAGGCGCGCCACTTATGGTTCGCCCAAAAAACGGAGAGGCTCATCCCTTCGCGGTGGGGCTCAATGGCGTCGAGCTCAGTCTCGACAGTCAGACGCTGTATTTCAACGCCTTCACGGGACGTCGTCTTTATTCGTTGCCAACGCGTGCCGCAGCGGATCCATCGATCACCGAAGAGGACCTGGTAAAACAGGTACGCGAACTGTGTGACATGACCATTGCCGGACATCTCGCTATCGACGCACGTGGCCGCATCTACGCGATGGACATGGAGCACAACGCAATTTTGCGCAAAGATCCCGAAGGCGACTTCCAGCCTTTCGTCACCAGTAACATGTTCATCTGGCCTGACACGATGGCAATCGGACCGGACGACAAGCTCTACATAACATCGTCTCAACATGACCGCGGCCCGCTCTTTCACGGCGGGATCGATCAGCGGAAGCGGCCATTTGTGCTGTACCGGGTTTCGATCGGGGCCGGACCCGTACGGGCAGGGCGGCATAGTCTCTAACGGATGGCGCCGCCTTAATGGAAGTCAGGATCTGAAGGGTGGTACAATCGACCTTTCAGGCGTCGGTCGAGAATGCGATTTCACGCCAGGCGGTTACGGCCTGGGTGCGGAGTTGGCGATGAGATGTTTCCGATGGAGATGAAAAAGGTTGGTGACCTGGCCGTGAACCGAGACGAAACGTTGACATTACCGCGCCGATTTGAAGCGCATCATCCGCCTCTCTCGTCGCCGCAGCGGCAGATGAGAATTTTCTGCGCAGTTGTTCAGGCCCTTGTGCGAGCGATGCTCGACACCCGGCATCAATTCAGCTTTGGCGGCGGCGTAAGAGCGCAGCTTGTTGGTCACCATGACGCGCGGGGCGGTACCCTGATCTTTGAGCAGCTTAAGCATCAGCCGAAAAGCCGCACCCTTGTTCCTGTGGCTTTGCAGCAGAGCTTCGAGAACGTAGCCGCTGGCATCGACGGCGCGCCACGGCCATACTTCCTTGCCTTGGTCGCCAGACCATCTCATCGAGGTGCCACTTATCGGCAAAGTGACCACAAGATCGCCGTCGGAGTTGATAGGCGAATTTCAGGCCAAATTTCGTTGTTCATTCTGCGACCGTCTGAAACGAGACGTCATGCCGCGCTCGGCAAGCAGGTCCTCCACGTCATGCAGGCTCAGCGGAAATCGATAATAGAGCCACACCGCGTGCGCGATGATCTCGGCCGGAAAGCGGTGGCGTTTGTAGTGGGCGGACACCTCTCCAGTCATGCCGATAGACTATCGTCCCAATCCACACCAGTTCGTTAAGGCGACACCACCCGATGGCGGTTGCACCCATCTCGACCTTGGCCGTGTTGATGACGCCGCCGATACCGGTCGTCACACCGCAGCCGATGTAGTAGATCTTGTCGAAGGGCGCGTCAGGATTGACCTTGGCGACGACGATCTCCGGCAGGACCGTGAAGTTGGAGAAGGTCGAGCAGCCCATATAGTGGTGGATCTTGTCCTTGCCGATCGAGAAGCGCGAGGTACCATCCGGCATCACGCCCTGGCCCTGGGTCGCGCGGATCGATGTGCAGAGATTGGTCTTTCGCGAGGTGCAGTAATAGCACTCGCGGCATTCCGGCTTGTAGAGCGGAATGACATGGTCACCCTTCTTCACGGACGTTACACCAGGGCCGACATTGACGACGATGCCGGCACCTTCGTGGCCGAGAACGCCGGAAACAGGCCTTCCGGATCGGCGCCGGATAGCGCGAAATCATCGGTGCGGCAGATGCCGGTCGCCTTGACCTCGATCAGCACTTCGCCGGCCTTCGAGCTGAACAGTCATGACCTCGAGCTGTTTTCCTGCCTGAACGGCAACGGCGACGTGGACATCCATGTTCGATCCCTTACTTAAATACTTGCAACGTTCACAGCGCAACGGGCGGCAAGTCTGTGAGCATTAAATCATCTTTTCCAGCTGCGGCACGATTTCGAAGAGGTCGCCGACGATGCAGTAATCGGCGACTTGGAAGATCGGGGCTTCATCGTCCTTGTTGATCGCGCCGATGACCTTGGAATCCGTCATGCCAGCGAGATGCTGGATCGCTCCGGAAATGCCGGCCGCGATGTAAAGCTGCGGGGCGACAACCTTGCCGGTTTGGCCGACCTGCCAGTCGTTCGCGGCATAACCTGCATCGACCGCAGCGCGGGAGGCGCCGACGGCAGCACCGAGCTTGTCGCCGACCGGCAGGATGACTTCTTTGAACTTGTCGGCGGAGCCGAGTGCACGGCCGCCGGAAATGATGATCTTGGCAGACGTCAGTTCCGGGCGTTCCGACGACGACAGTGCGTCGGCGACGAAGCTCGACACGCCTGGGTTCCCGGCAGCCGAGATGGTCTCGATGGCAGCCTGGAAGAGGCCGTACGAACGGTGATGACCTTCTTGGCGTCGGTCGACCGAACGGTCTGGATGGCATTGCCGGCATAGATCGTGCGCTTGAACGTGTCGGCGGAAACCACTTCAATGATTTCCGAGACCTGCGCGACGTCGAGCAGCGCTGCAACGCGCGGCATGACGTTCTTGGCCCAAGCGGTCGCCGGTGCGATGATCATGTCATAGGAGCCGGCGAGCGAGACGATCAGTGCCGCCCGCGGTTCCGCCAGGTTGTTATGGCTACAAGGCGTTCCAATGCCACTGAAATTTCCTGGGTATTCACGATGTTAATATGAGAAATTAATATAAGTAATTTTGTGAACGCCTCGATTTCCTTTAGATCTCTGATCGGAAGGAGGTCAGTCGGCTTGCGAAAGCACTGAGCTCGCTGACACGTGGAGGCATGATGTTCAAATATTTTCCCGCCAACTATGTCTGCAATCTCTCCGTCGACCTGTCGATCCCTTGCGATCAGAATGGCGGCGGCGCTCCCCTCGATCGGCCCTGCTGCCTACATGCAGCTCTGGCTGCCATATATTCGGTTCCGACCGCTTCTGGTATCTCAACATTCCGCTCGGCCGTCACTTCGAATACAACGCCGGCATAGACAAACACGACGACAACTGGGAGGCGCGCGAGGCGCCCATTGGGCCGGCAGCTTCGCAGGTCGTGCCGGTCGAAATGCGCGAGAATAGGCAACCGGCGGACCTCGTGGCGCCAAAGGCCGAAGCAGGGTCGGTCCAAGTTAGACTGGCATTAGCACAAATTCGGGAGGAGTAAGCATGAGAGGGCACGTCGGGAAGAGGGTTGCGATCGTCGGTGCCGGACCTGGAGGGGTTTCGGCCGCGATAGCCCTTAGAAAGGCAAACTACGAGGTCCGGCTTTATGAGCAGAATCCGGAGCCGAGACCGCTAGGCGGCGCTGTGCTGCTTTCAGTTCCCGTTCTTGCGGTGCTGCGTTACTACGGCATTGACGTGGTCAATAACTTTGGCCTTAAGACGCGCGTCCAGTTCCGCAATCCCAAGGGCGAGGTCCGCGTCGACCTGCCGTTCAACAAATCCGTCGAGCAAGCCATGGGTATCGAAGGCTGGCATTACGGCATCCTACGTTCCTCAGCCTACGCGAAGATGATCGAGGCCCTCCACATTCTGGATCAGGATGTCGTCACACCGGGCCACAAGTTCATCGCCTATGAGGAACGCGGCGACGAGATCATCGTCAAGTTCGAAAATGGTGAAGAGGTTACCGTCGATCTGCTGATCGGAGCTGATGGCATTCGCTCACGAGTGTCGCAACAGGCGCTTGGCGACCTCGGCTTGTTTCATGTAGGCCTGCGGGTCTGGCTCGCCTGGTGTGAGGACATTCTCGAATTGCCGAAGGACATCGGTGCCCTGCATCATGGCCGAAACGTGCAGGCGAGCTATTTCCCCATGAAGCATGAAGGTAAGCCAGGTTTCGAATGGTGGATCGTCGAGAAGTCCTCGGAAGCTGCGACACCGCCCGCCGACCCGGAACGTCATGTCCGCGCTCTGCTGGCACCGTTTGCCCACCCGATGAACCTTTTTGCAGACCGGACGGATTTTTCCAAGCAGATATTCCGATGGGAAGTCTACAACCGCCCGTCGCTCGCGAAATGGTCGAAGGGTCGCGTCGTCTGTCTCGGTGACGCGGTGCATCCCGTTTCACCCTATGCGGCCTACGGCATGGGCATGGCCATCGAAGACGGATACTTTCTCGCCCGGGCGATCGGCACAAGCGATCTGTCCGACAGAGCCGTCGTGGATCGGTCAATCGCGAAGTTTGAGGCGGAGCGCCTCGCCTATTGCAACCATCAGGTCGAATTCGCCCGCAAGCTAGGCAACCTTTTCCACAAGGCGCCGGGGCCATTCGCCTGGTTACGGGACCAGATCTTCGACCGCACGGGCCTGCTTCAATCCATGGTGGAGAAAGGTTATCTCGCCGATGCGGAGCGAATGTCTATGTCCTTGAGGGAGCTCCATGTATGATCAGGCAGCGTTGCTCAAGGGAGACGATTACGGATCCCACCTTTGCCACGCCGTCGCCGAAAACGTGGTCCGGGGGTGGGGTGGGTCGGAGGTCTCGGACGCAAGATCATCGTGTTTCGGCGCGCTGGGGAACTGGATGGGCCGCTCCATGCCTGCCAGCCTTAGCCGGCAAGCGAGAGTGCGTGCGATTGCATATCGCGGGGTTTCAGGACGCTCCTCGGGCAGGACGCGTCTTCCCGATATTCGTGATGACCTTGGAAGCATTAAGTTTCGAAGCTCGTTGCCATGTAGCTGGCGGAGAAGCCGGCCCGAGATTGGGCTAACGGGACTTGAATTGGGCAATCGGTCGCGCATCAAAACTCTTCCCAGTGCGCCTTGCGTGCGGCCGATCCGTTGGTGGCGAATGTTTCGGCAAGCTTGCGACCAAGTGCCCGTGCCGGCGATGCAACAGGCCTTGTGGTCGCGGCAACCAGATGCGGCGTCCTCATGGGTTCCAGCTTGAATCGAGCGATCAATTCGCGAAGTGTCGTCACCTGATCGGCCAGACCGCTTGTCGCCGCGGTCGATTCCTCCACCATGGCAGCGTTCTGCTGTGTCGCCTGATCCATTTGGTTCACGGCGGTGCTGACTTCCGAAAGACCGGTTGACTGTTCTCTTGCCGCCGTCGAAATGGAGTGCACGTGCTCGTTCACCTTGACGACGTGACTTTCGATGGCCGCCAGGGCAGACCCGGTCGCCGTGACCAGCTTTACGCCAGCACTAACCTCGTCACTGGAGCGATTGATCAGCGTCTTGATATCCTTGGCAGCATTTGCCGATCGCTGCGCCAACTCGCGCACCTCTTGGGCGACCACGGCAAAACCCTTGCCGGCATCGCCGGCGCGGGCAGCTTCAACACCTGCGTTCAACGCAAGCAGGTTTGTCTGGAAGGCGATTTCATCGATCACATTGATGATTTGGCCGATCTCACCGGAAGCTTGCTCGATCCTGCCCATGGCCGCGACGGCTTCTCTTACCACCGAACTTGACTGTTCGGTACTTTTGCGTGCTTCGTCGACCATATGGCTGGCTTCAAGCGCCCGCGCCGTGGAATTCTTCACCGCCACGGTGATTTCTTCGAGGGCTGAGGACGTTTCTTCGAGCGAGGCCGCCTGCTGTTCGGTGCGCTTCGACAGGCTGCCGGAGGCAATTCGCATCTCACCAGCATTGCTGTTGATGGTATCGACCGCGGCAGATACTTCGCTCAGCACGGAGCTCAAGTTGGCCATCGTCGCGTTGACGTTGTCCTTTAGCTCGCCAAAGGCTCCCTGAAACTCTCCCTGCATTGCTTCAGTCAGATCACCCTCGGCAAGGGCAGCAACAACGCGGCGGGTTTCCGCAATGCTACTGTCGACGGACGCCACCAATTCGTTGACGCTGGCCGCGAAGCGATCAAGATCCGGATTGTCGTAAGCCTTCGTGATGCGCTGCGTGAAATTTCCGGCAACCGCGGCGGAAACGACGGTTGCTATACTCGTCTGCAAGTCCGCGCTTTTGGCCTGCAATACGGTTTCCTGGGCGTTTAGATCGCGAACCTTGATGCCGTTTTGTTTGAAGACCTCGACGGCGCGCGCCATTGCGCCGATTTCGTCGTGTCGACCGATGTGGGGTACCGGGGCATCCAGATCTCCATGCGCAAGTTTATCCATGCTGTCGGTCAAACCGACGATCGGGCGGACAATCGCTTTGGATCCGTAGATGGCCGAGACGATCAATGTCATAATCGCCAGGAGACCGATGCCAAGGTTGAGCAGCAGGACCAGACTTGCAGCCGAATTTGCGTCTTCCTCCGCTTGGTCGGCTGCTTTCTTCGCAGCGCTGACCCCGTCGTCGAACAGCTTTGCGGCCTGGTCGGATATCATCAGAAGCTTTGCCTGAAGCTCCGCTGATTTTGCTTGGGCAGCGGCGGAGCTATCTTTACTCTGCAGCATCGCCTTCAAAACATCGACCAGATCGGTTGCCATGGCGAAATAGTTTTCGCTCAGAGTCTTGAGGCCTTGTACCCGATCCCGGTCGGCGTGCGACTTCAGCCCATTGTTTGCCTCATCCAGAAATGAGATCACCGAATGATGGCGTGCGGATAGGTAATCGACTGCTTTGGCCACCTCTTCCGGGGACGTTGCCAGTCTCAAATCGCGAACGCCAATCTGCATTCCGCGCAGAGATGCTTTCGCGTCGATGATGTCGCGAGAAACAATCAACTCGTTTTTGAGCAGGTTCGAGCGGTCACCAATCACCTGACCGCCATAGAGCACGATCAAAAGCATGATTGCGACCATCAGGATGCCGATGACAGAGAGAGCCGCGAGCTTTGCGCCGATGCGGGATGAAATAGCTGAAAACATTTCTGATCGCTCAAAATGATCCGCAAGTTGCCTTCATAGGACCGCAGAAATGAAAAATGGCGCCAAGCGTCATGCATGCGTCAAGTGAGTATTGGGCGAGTATCGATGAAAAGGATTGTCGCGCCGTAACTGTCATGAAACCGTTATAATGGTAAATAAGTGCTTTCGATTTACGAGTCACTGCCAACAATATTCGCAAAACGGCCTTCGCCTGCGCAAGTTGGTTGCCCCAGCGGATAGCTATTCAAGAATATGGCCTCACATAGGCGGGAGGTATCAGACGAACGGTGTGTGCCCACTCTAATCTCTCGCGCCCACCGGCTTCAATGCAGACAAGGCAAGGGCGAGTTTCCCAAAGAAGTTGATAACGGCCTAGCGACGTAGGCTGCGCCGGACCAAACCGTTGCCTTTAGCTTCTATGCAGCGGACCTGAAAAATGTTCTTCACCAGGTCGAGCCCTATCTTTGCAATCTGCATTTGCGGACACTCCCAGTTTTAAGGCCGCAACCAGCCAATAACACAGTCGCTGTCTCTGGCATGGAGGCGTCCGCATCATCACTCCATGGTTAGTTCAGTTCTGGAAACTAACAGCCAGCCAGAACTTCGTGCTTCCCGAAATGGATGGGATGCGTCGAAGTCGAACTCGTCATCCATCATTCTGAACGGATTAGCTTGAAAACAAGAAGGATCCGGTAGGGAAAACCGGATCCTTCCGGTTTGATCGGAGGTCAACCGATCAATGTAAGAAGCCTGGCGGATTGGAAAACGTCAGGCTTCCTTTACCCGACACGAGCCGGGTAACTTTCAACTAGAAACTGCGCTGGAAGCGGAGGATGCCAGCCCACTGATCTTCGTTGGTCGAATCCCAGTTGGTGTATTCAACTTCCGGCTCGATCGTCAGATCCTTCACCGGATTGAACTTGACGTTCGCGGCGGCGGCAAAAATCTTCGAGTCGGTGTAGGCGAGCTGAAGATTAGCCTTCAACTTCTCATTGATCTGGTAGGAGCCTCCACCCCAGACAGCCCAGTCGCCCCAGCCGCAAAGCTCTTCCTTGTTGGCCGGGCACGCGCCATCGGTGACATAGCCGGAAGCATATTTGTTCAGCTTATCGCCGTCGGTGTTCCAGCCGCCCATCAGGAATAGCGCCACAGGACCGAACGTAGCATCTACGCGAACTTTGATCGCACCTTGCTCGACGATGGAATCATAACCCCCGACCAGGCCCACCTGCCAGTTGCCGGACTTGTAAAGGGCACCGGCGACAACGTCCGGAGCATAGTGATCTGCCTCGCCAGTGCGCCAACTGCGGCCGTTACTCTGAACGAAA
Source organism: Martinezella tropici (assembly GCF_003287875.1). Classification (GTDB taxonomy): domain Bacteria; phylum Pseudomonadota; class Alphaproteobacteria; order Rhizobiales; family Rhizobiaceae; genus Rhizobium; species Rhizobium tropici_C. Next base: position 61,858 of record NZ_QMKK01000032.1, on the reverse strand, counting down.
TCTTCATCGTAATACGTGTCGTTGCCCGAGACGGAGTCTTCCAGCGAGACCATGGCCTGGAAGCCGTTGCCAGCATCATAGGTGTAGGTCAACTGGTTGAGTTCGGTGTTCGTCGGACCGGGGCCGTAGGAAACCACATCGTCCTGAATAACGTCGCCAGCGTAGCCGAGGAAGGACGAAAACTGTGAGTCGGCCTTACCGACCAGGAAACCGCCAAGGCTGATGTTCGCCCAGAGGAGCTTCGCAGTGGTCGAGTTGCCGTCGTTCCAGTCCCAACGAAGAACCATGTTGGTCTTCAGTGGGCCGTATTCGGTGTCCGTCGCCGTGTCGAGATGCAACTCGGCACGGGTATGCCACAGCGTGCCGGTAACATGCTTCGGATCATAGGCATCGTACCATTCGCCTTCGGTACGAACCATGCCGCCGACCTTGAGGCAAGTTTCGGTGCCGGGTATGAAGAAGTAGCCGGTGCCATAGGCGTCGCAAATGCGAACGTATTCAAGCGGCTCAGGCTCAGCAGCAGCGATGGCGTCAGCTGCATGCGCGCCCGAAACTGCCCCGAGCGCGGTTGCGGAGCTGAGAAGCAGGCTTTTGATTGTCATTATATTAACCTCCAGATCGGCAGGCAGCGGCGACGCCGGCTCTCGCCGGAGTGGCGCACACTGCGCGGATTGATGATCGAAGCAATGTCGCCTCGATGTATATAAGATCGCAAAGAACGATTCAGTTCACGCGCAATCTGCTTTCAATCGATATTGAGAAGATCAGTTAGAGAATTGGTGTGATACATTGATATCATTTATGAAACATGCTTTATGGGAAGCGTTTCCAAAAGGCCGAGAACCTCGGCTCAGGTAAGTCGACGGAGGAGTCAATCAGAGCGCCCCTTGCTGAATACGCCATCAAGAAAAACGTCCACACGCTGTTTGACATGCGAAACATAGGCCTCGGAGCTCATTTCAAAGACATCCTTTCGGGTTACAAACGCGAGGACCATATCCAGCAGAATTGACGCCAACTGCTCCTGATCGCGCCCTTTGAACAGGCCTTGTGATTCAAACCATTCCGCAAGGGACAGCACCGCCGGCCGTCGACCGACTTCCAACATGATGTCCTGGACTTCCGGATTGTAAGCGGCTTCATTAAAGGCGAGTCGAAAGATATCCAGGCGCCGCGTGGGTTTTCCTGATGATTGATCGGCGAGGAAGATTTTGTAGAGCGTTTCGTTCAGCGGGCTTTCGTCTCTCTCAATCCGCGAAACATTGATTATTCGAATTCGATGCTCGGCGATCACCGATCGAAACAGCTCCCGCTTGTTCGGGAAATACTTGTAGATGGTTCGCTTCGATATTCTTGCCCTCGTGGCCACCTCATCCATGCTGGTTTGAGAATAACCTTGCTCCATGAATGCCTCCTCGGCACAGAGCATGATTGCGTCACGGCGAACAGCCGCATCGATGGGAGGACGGCCACGCTTGAGACGGTTTCTGGCAGGCGAGGACTCAATGGGAGGATTTTTCACAGCGTCTCCTGTGATGGGTTGACTGTCGCACGGCGAAGTCCGCAACACCATTGGACAATTGGACTGCAGATTCCCGCGTTCACGGATGCTTTCGCGATGAAAATCCCAAACCGATGATCGATAAGCCAAGGAAAAGCATGGAGGCCGCGAGAACAATGTCGGGCTCGACGTGCGGGGCCGCATAACGACCGACGATCGCCCAGGCAATGCAATTGAAATTTGTCAGGCCGCCTGCCGCAAGCCAAACGCCGCCTTTAATATCCATCGTCTTGCCGATCCACGTCATCAGAGTTGCTACCATCGCCAGCAGGAGACAAAACAGGGCAAACGACCAGACCGTCGTCAGCAAGGGATCGTTTACGAGCAGAAACCCCAGCCCGACCTGCAACAGGCCCATCGCGATCCAATCGTGATAGAGGCGCGGGCTGCCTAATCTGATGATGATGATTGATAACAGAAGACCACCAAGAATCGCGTTTGTTCCGGGCCAGTAACCCAAAAGCCTTGCGCCGAGCAAGACGTTCGCAATAGTGAGAACGGCCAGATCGGTCAGTATGACGCCAAGGGCGCAGAGGCGGCGCCAATCATACGGCCCTCGAAAACGTCCGGAAACCCTGCGGCGACGCCTCTGAACAATCGCTTGCAAGACATATAGCAGGTCCAAGACGCGCGCGGCGGCATGCGCGCGTCTTGGAGGATGTCCAATAGGGCGATGGGGGCCGGACATCCTTCTTCCTCAACGGGGGTTGCTTGAGGGAGCTTGGGAAGGATTCTTCCGCGCGAAAGCCGCTTTCAGTTTCTCCCGCGCGGTCTGGAAGGTGGCGTAGAGCATGGGGATGACGATGATCCCCAGCGTGCTGGAGGCCAGCATGCCCATGAAGACCGGCGAACTGACGTTCTGACGAGCCAGCATCGAGGCGCCATTCGCCCAGACCAGCGGTACCAGACCGAGAATGAAGGCAATCGAAGTCATCATCACGGCGCGAAAGCGGAGCTTCGCGGCATTTTCGGCCGCATCGCGAATGCTGACGCCATGTTCGCGCTGTTCCTTGGCGAACTCAACGATCAGGATGCCGTTCTTCGCCGCCAGTGCAATGAGGACGACAAGGCCGATCTGGCCATAGAGGTCGAGGGTCAGCCCCCAGCCGACGACCGCGATAAAGGCGCCGGAGACACCGACGATCACCGAGAGCAGCACGGGGATCGGAATCGTCCAGCTCTCATAGAGCGCGACCAGGAAGAGATAGGCAAAGAGCAGTGCGAGGCCGAGAATGAGGGTCGTCTGCCCGCCCGCCTGGCGCTCCTGATAGGATGTGCCGGTCCATTCGAGCGCATAACCGGCGGGCAGCGCCTTGCCGGCCAAGGTCTGGAATGCGTCCATTGCCGTTGCCGAGGAGACGCCGGGCGCCGGCGAGCCGTTGATGGTGACCGCGCGATAATTGTTATAGCGCGTGATCACGGAGGGGCCGACGATAGTCTTGAGTTCCGCAATGGACTGCAGAGGCACCATGGCGCCCGACGAACTGCGGACATAGATGTCCCACAGCGCCGGAATGTCTCGGCGATTGTCGACGTCGCCCTGGACCTTCACCTGCCAGGTGCGGCCGAACAGATTGAAGTTGTTGACGTAGGAGCCACCGAGCGTCGACTGCAGCGCGGAGAAGATGTCGCTGATGCTGATGCCCAGCGCCTGCGCCTTTTCCCGATCGATATCGAGATAGAGCGACGGCGCATTGGCAGCATAGGTGGTGAAAACGCGGCTCAGCGCCGGGTCCTGATTTGCGGCTCCGACAATGCCGTTGGCGATGCTGCCCATGGTTGCGGGGTCTGCGCCCTCGAGGGATTCGACCATGACCTCGAACCCGCCGCTGGTGGAGAGGCCGATGACCGGCGGCAGGTTGAAGGGCAAGATCATCGCGGAGCGGATCTCCTGCGCGCCGCCGAAGACCTTGCCGATCATGACCTGGACCTTATCGGTGGCCGCCTTGCGGTCCGCGAACGGCTTCAGCTGTACGATTATGAAGGCGTTGTTGCTCGCCGAATAGCTGTCGAGAAGAGAGTAGCCGATGACCGAGGTGACGTCGGTCACCTGCGGTAGGCCGCGCAGCAGCTTTTCGACCTCCCGCACCGTGTCGCTGGTGCGGGCGACGGAAGCGCCCTCCGGAAGCTGCACGTTGATGAAGAAAGCACCCTGATCCTCTTCCGGCAGAAAACCGCTCGGCGTGATCTTTGAGAGGCCTAACACACCGAAGGCGCAAAGCCCAATAATGGCGAGCGAAAGGATCGAAAGCCGCAAGGTCTTGTGCACGATCCAACCATATCCGTCGCGTATGCCGTCGATGCGGCGGCTGATCCAGCCCATGACGCCGCGCTTTTCGCCGCCATGGCGCAGGAAGACGGCGCAGAGGGCCGGCGAGAGCGTCAAGGCGTTCAGCGCCGAGATGAGCATCGCCACGCTGATGGTAACGGCGAACTGCCGGAACAACTCGCCGGAGATGCCCGGAATAAAGCCGATCGGAACGAAGACCGACAGCAGCACGAGCGTGATGGCGATGATCGGGGCGGTCACCTGCACCATCGCCTTCTTGGTGGCGGCGGCTGGCGATAGCTCTGGCTCCTCTTCCAGTACGCGCTCGACATTCTCCACCACGACGATCGCGTCATCGACCACGATGCCGATGGCGAGCACTAGGGCGAGAAGGGAGACGGTATTGGCGGAGTAGCCTAACACGAGCAGCACGGCGAAAGTGCCGATGACGGAAACCGGGACGGCGATGATCGGAATGAGTGTCGCGCGTATGTTGCCGAGAAAGATGAAGACGACGATGGCGACGAGCACGAAGGCTTCGATCAGCGTATGGACCACTGCTTCAATCGTGTCGTAGACGAAATCGGTGGAATCATACATGACTTGGGCCTTCAAACCCTCCGGCATGCGCGATTGCAGGGTTTCCAGCTTCTGGTTAACGGCCGCCGCCGTCTTCAGCGCATTGGCGCCCGGAGACAGATAGACGCCGATGGCGACGGACGGATTGCCATTGAATCTGTTCAGCGAGTCCTCGCTCTGGGCTCCGAGTTCGACCCTGGCGACATCCTTCACCTTTAGGACCGATCCATCCGAATTGGCGCGCAGGATGATGTTTCCGAATTCCTCCGGCGTGGCCAGGCGACCCTGGGTCTGCACGTTGAACTGGAACTGCTGATCATCGGGCACGGGCCGCGCGCCGATGCGGCCTACAGGAGCCTGAACATTCTGCGCATTAATAGCGTTGATCACGTCCGAGGGCACCATGCCGAGGCTCGACAAGCGCTCGATGTCGAACCAGATGCGCATGGAATAGTTCATCTGGCCAAAGAGCGAGGCGGAGCCGACACCTGGAATGCGCGACAATTCGTCGAGGACATTGATCGTCGCGTAGTTCGTCATGAATAGAGGGTCGAAGCGACTGTCCGGACTGCTGAGAGTGACGAACTGCAGGATGGAAGACGACTTCTTCTGCACGGTAACGCCGAGGGTCTGGACTTCCGTCGGCAATTGCGAAAGCGCGGTCTGCACGCGGTTGTTGACGTTGACCGTATCGATGTCCGGGTCGCTGCCGAGCGCAAAGCTAACCGTCAGAGTGTAGCTGCCATCATTGCCGCTGGTGCTCTTCATGTAGAGCGCCTTGTCGACGCCGATGACCTTTGATTCGATCGGTTGAGCGACGGTCGTTTCGAGGACCTCGGCCGAGGCGCCCGGATAGGTCGCGGTCACCGAGACCTGCGGCGGCACGATGTCGGGAAGCTGCGACACCGGAAGGCTCGTCAGCGCCAGCGCGCCGGCGAGCGAGATGACGATGGCAACGACGATTGCCAGACGCGGCCGGTCGATGAAAAGATTGGAGATCATCGGATCAGCCCTTCGTGGCGAGTTGAGTCGTCAGAAGCTGCGGTGTCACCGGCGCGTTGGGACGAACGCGCTGGACGCCTTCGGCGACTACCTTGTCGCCGACCGCGAGCCCATCGAGGACTGTCGCGGTTTCGGCGGTCGATTGCCCTAGCTTTATCCGGCGAATCTGGACCACATTGTCGGCGCCTACAGTATAGACATAGTCGCCCTGCTGATCGGTCAGGACCGCGGCGCGCGGGATCGCAAGAACCTTTTGCGGCGTTACAGCCTCCACGATCACGCGGACGAATTCGTCGTTGAACAGTTCGCGCTGGCCATTGTGAATGACCGGGTTAGCAATGGCGCCGCGCACGGTGATGGAATCGGTGTCCGAGGCAACGCTGACATCGAGGAAATCGAGTATACCGGTCTGATCGTAAATGCGGCCGTCGGGCAGGCGAAGCCGCAGCCGCAAACCTTCGCTTCCTCCGCTCGTACGCTTCTGCTGGAATTCGATGAGTTTGCGTGTTGGCACCGGGAAGGTAACATACATCGGGTCCTGGCTGACGACGGTGACGAGCGTACCCGACGAAGCGGAAACGACGTTGCCAACAGTCACCGCTGCGCGACCGATCCGACCATCGATCGGCGAGCGGATCTCAGTATAGTCCAGATTGATCTGCGACGACCGCAACGCCGCCTGGGCGGAACGAAGCTGCGCGGCCGAGGTCCGTTGCGTGGCAAGCGCGTTATCCAGCGTGCTTTGCGAGCCCGAGCCGGATTTGTGCATCTGGTCGGCACGATCAAAGGCGATATTGGCGTTTTCGAGTGTCGCCTGCGCTTCGGCGACCGAGGCCGCCTTGGCCTCTAGGTCAGCCTCGTAAGGCGGCCGCTCCAGCCGGAAGAGAAGGTCTCCTTTCTTCACGTCGGCGCCTTCGGTGAATAGCTGCTCTTCCAGAAAGGCCGAGACGCGCGCGACGATGTTGACCTTGTCGGTCGCTTCGATTCGGCCGTTGAATTCCGTGGTTTCGTTGATCGCCGTCTCGGTGACCGTCACGACACCGACGGGTGGAGGCCCTCCGGCGCCCGGCATCTGGGCCGATGCGGAGGTGGCGAAGGACAGGAAAGTAAAGGCCAGGAGATGGCACGAGACATTACGCATGGCAGTCCTCAGTTCGAATTTCCGTTGTTTCAGTCCAGGCGGATAGAGGGTCGCAGGCGCGCGCTCAGCCGGTCGACCAGCCAGAGGAGGCCGCCGCGGTAGAAGCCGTGAAGCGACGACTGGTGGCTGCGATAGAGCAGGCTATGGCTGAGCCGAGCGAGGCGCCCGTGAATGGTCCCGCCTTTGAAAAGCCCGAGCTGGCCGAGAGATCCGTAGGCGTTGTAGTTCCCAAGCGAGACGAGGGAGCCGAAGTCCCGATAAATGAAGTCGGGAATCGGAATGCTGTCGACGATGTCCTTCTTCAGATGGCGAATCAAGTGCTGCGCTTGCTGATGCGCAACCTGAGCCGTCGGCGGCAGCGGACGAGAGGCGCCGGGCGGGGTCAAGCTCGCGCAATCGCCGACGGCATAGATATTGGGGTCCAGGGTCGTGCACAGCGAAGGCAGAATCAGCAGTTGATTGCACCCATTGGTCTCAAGCCCGTCGAGGCGAGTGAGGAAATCCGGCGCCTTGACGCCTGCGGCCCAGACCTTTAGCGACGCAGGAATTCTCCGGCCGTCATCGAGGGTGAACCCATCCGCGTGGGCCCCGTTAACGCGTGCATTTGTAATCACGCGTATACCCATGGCGCCGAGACGTAACCGGGTAGCGGAGGAAATATCCTTCGGAAAGGCGGAAAGCAGCCGTGGACCGCTTTCGATTAGGGTGATGGCGATGGTCCCGGCTAGTTGTCGCGCTCCATAGGCGGAGGAGGCCTCGATGAGCTGCACCAATTCGGCAGCAAGCTCCACACCGGTTGCACCACCGCCAACAATGGCAATCGATAACTCTTGCCCAAGCTTAACGCATTGGAGCATACGATCCCGGACCTCGCGATTAAATGCCTCCGCCTGCCGGCGGGAATCGATCGTGAGGCAATGTTCGTTCACGCCGGGCGTTGCATAATCATTGGCGCGGCTACCAACGGCCAGGATCAGCGTATCGTATTTCACGTGACGCGCGGGCACGAGAAGACGCCCGTCGCGCTCGTACAAGGGAGCGATTGCCACTTCGCGAACGGCCCGGTCCAGTCCGCATAGCTCGCCGGGTTCGTAGATGAAACCGGCATCGCGCGCCTGGGCCAGATAGGTGGTCTGTTGCTGCGAGACATCACACGTTCCCGCCGCGATGGTGTGAAGCATCGGCTTCCAGACATGCGCGGAGTCGGCGTCGATCAGCGTCATGGACGGTGAGAAGGAGAACATGGGCTCGCGATGCTTCCACCGGCGTCCGAGAGTGGAGGCAATCGCCAGGCCAGCAACGCCGCCACCTACGACGACCACCCGATGTCGCTGCCATTCCTTCGGCTGCCTCATTATATTTCGGCTTTTCATCTGATGATTTATCTGCACGCCTGGAGCCATTTGAGACCGTCTAAGCGAAGGCAGAAATCCATGTTATACTTTTTAAAACTGTACTGTACGGTTTATTTAATGTTGCCGAGTTGCGTTGTCAATCGAAAACACTACAAGTCGGTCCGTAAAAGACGATCGGAAGGGGAGGTCGAAATGCGTGTCAGAACCGATGCCCGTCGCCAGGCGATTCTCGAAACCGCGACGCAGGTGTTTCGCGAGGTGGGATATGAGCGCGCGAGCATTGCCATGATCTCCGCGAGGATCGGCGGATCGAAGACCACGCTCTACGGATACTTCAAGTCAAAGGAGGAATTGTTTGCTGCGGCGATGACGGGGGCGATGGAAGAGCAAGGCCGACAGCTGACGGCGATGCTCGACCCGTCGCAGCCCGATCTCCGCCGCGTTCTCGAAAGCTTCGGTGAAGCCTATTTGCGATTGGTGACGTCGGACGACATATTGGCGATTGTTCGCACTGCCGTTGCGGAGGCGGCTAATTCCAAACTTGGACCCGAATTATACGTGCGTGGCCCCAAAATGGGTTGGGAACATCTAACCACATATATGAGCCATTTGAAGGAGCGAAATATCATCAATACCACCGATCCCCGCGTCGCCGCCGCTCATTTCAAGGGGCTGCTCGAGGCGGGTATCGTCGAGCCACTGCAATATGGAGCCGAAGCGGAATTCGCGCCGAGGGAGGCTGTGGTCGCTGCTGTCGATGCATTCCTACGTGCCTACTCCCGTTCAGGTCTCGTCATCGGATAACATCGCGCCTTTTATCAATAAGCAGCGCCTTTAACGCCTCCCGCGGGTGCATCTCCGGAACGATGATTATGGGGATGGCCGCCTTCCAAGGGTATCGAGTATGATGATGCATTGTTGAAGCAGCCGCTGATCCATGACGATTATCAATGATAAAGCATCTGCAGCGTTGTTCACGTCGACAACAACGCTCCGGTGACTGTCCGCCGAACGATGCGGCGGCAGACGCTTATAGAGATTGTCAGCAAGATCCCAATTTGCATGATTGCTATGCAGGCGTGCTGCAGTGCTCACCACCTGAGCCGGCGTTTCGCCTCCCGGGGTGACGAGGCCCGCCTGATGTCGCAGAAGTATGTTTGATATTATGTGAAGGCGCGGAAGAGGCCGGATGAGGCGGACGGCCTTCCTCGTTGTGGCTCCTAACAAACCCCATTATGGCACTTCACCGCTGGGCAGGAGGCCGTCCGCCACATCAAACCCTTCTTAGAACATGCCGTTGGAATTGGCGGCCTGCTCGGGGATCGGCTGAAGAATGTCCCAGTGTTCAACCACTTTACCGCTTTCAATACGAAATATATCGACGCCGGCAGTTCCGCGGTCCTCTTTGTTCAAATAGGCGCAAAAGTGTATTGCAACGAGATCGGCGTCGGCGATCGTGCGTTTGATTTCGATTTTGAAATCGGGAAACTGCTGGTGAAAACCTTTAACAAAGCCGACAAAGCCTTCAGGGCCATCGGCTACCTGGGGATTGTGCTGTATGTATGTTGAACCGACGTGGGCGCTAATAGCCGAAACCGGATCCTTTTCAACAAAGGCGCGGCGGTGAAAATCCAAGGCGATTTCCTTGTTGGACTGAATTCTCTCACTCATTTTTGTCGTTCCTATAATGACTTCTGTTTGGCGTATTAGGACGCGCCGCCTCATGCCGGGCTTGGAGTAAACATGCCTGCATACATGCCGTTGTCGACAACAAGGACATGACCGTTGATCGAGCGGGCAGCGCCAGATGACAGAAACAACAATGCGTGGGCGACATCTTGCGCCGTGGCAATACGTCCGGTCGGCGAAACCGCCTGGAAATCTTCGCGCGAAAGCCCGTAGGCATCGATTGCTTCCTGCAGCATTGGCGTGTCGACGGGGCCGGGGCTTACGCAATTGCAGTTGATGCCGTCGCGACTGACCTCCATCGCCATCGCCTTGCAAAGATTGATGACGGCGGCCTTGCTGGTCGAATAGGCGAGCGCGTTGGCCATGCCGTACATACCGGCAAGCGCGGTGGTGAAGAGGATTGCGCCGCCGCCATGCTCGCGCATGATGGGGATGGCGAGGCGCGACATGCGAAAGGCACCCAGGAAGTTCACGTCCCAGACCGCACGCAGCTGCTCTTCCGTCACAGTCTCGACACCGCCGGAAGTCCCGAAACCCGCGTTGTTGATCAGGATATCGACGGTGCCAAACCGGCTGATCGCTTCCTCTATGATACTGCGGCTCAATTCCGCCTTTGCAAGATCACCGGACAAACCGAAAGCCTCCGCGCCCAGCGTGCGGCATCGCGAGACAATGGGGTCTAGCGATGCGCGTCCACTCAGGATGAGCCGCGCCCCCTTCTCGGCGAAGGCCAGAGCCGTGGCGAATCCGATTCCCGATGTTGCGCCGGTAACCACTACCACCTTGCCGTCGAAATCGTCAGCCATTTTGGTCCTCCATTCGGTTCGACGGCACCAGAATGATCTTGCCCTCGCTGTTTCGCTCCTCCATCAGGCGATGGGCCTCTTCTGCCCTGGCGAACGGCAGCACTTTCGCCGGCACAAGGTCGAGTTCGCCGCGTTTGACCAGCGTTTCCAGATTCTTTAATGCGGCAACCACGATGTCTGGTCTTTTCACGTGGTAGTAGCCGAGAAAGAAGCCCGTGACGCGGAGATTGCCCTCCAGCAATCTGGTGACATTGACCGGATTGGAAGTCGGCGCTGCATGGCCGTAGACTACGGCACGGCCGTTCGGTACAAGGCAATCGATCCCGCCTTCCAGAATGCGTCCCGAGGTCGCATCCATGACGAGATCGACGCCAAGGCCACCGCTGGCTGCGCGCAAGGCGTCAACCCAATCCGGCTGAGAATAATCGACCACCGCTTCTGCGCCGGCGGCTAAAGCCAGACGGACCTTGCTTTCATGGCCTACGCCGGCGATGACCCGTTTGGCACCCAGTGCCTTTGCAATCCGTACGATCAAGGAGCCGACACCGCCCGTTGCTCCCTGCACGAAGACTGTGTCGTTTTTCGTCAACATGCCTGCGTCTGTGAGAGCCAGATATGCCGTCAGTCCCTGAATGGGAAGCATTGCCGCCTGTTCGGGTGAAAGACCTTCGAACCACGGCATGAGATTCGTGGCCTCGACGGCGATGTAATCCGCATAAGCACCGCCCACGATATTGGCACCGATGACCGACTCACCGATCCGCGACCTGTCCACGCCTTCGCCGCAATCTTCGATGATTCCGGCAAATTCACAGCCCGGATTGAAGGGCAGCGGGGTAGGGACCGGATAATGGCCGCCGCGCCGCCTGACCAGATCGGCAAAATTGACGCCTGCAGCGAGAACCCGGACGATCACCTCACCCTTTTTGGGTTCGGGACGGGCTAGGGTTTCCACGCGCAGAACCTCGGGGCCCCCGGTTTGGTGAAAGCGGACCGACAGCATCGTTCTCGACAGGCTCATTTCTTCTCTCCCTGGGTACGTTTGAACGGCAGCCGCAACAAGAACCAGATCAACCTGGGCGTCAGCAGCCGGAAAGCTAGTCTCGCCTGTTCAGGCGTAATGACGGCAGACATGGGCATCGCGCCAAATATCTTGCCTTTGATCAGCAAGTCGGCGTCCTTCGCCTCAATCGAGCTGATCGTCATGAGTTCGGTCTTGTCTGTGGTGAAGACTTTCATGCCGCGCTTACCTTGTCGAAATCGAGCCCCAGCGCCTCGAAGGCCTTCATCGCGGCGGCTCTGCCTGCGCCGAATACGCCGCCCCCCGGATGCATGAACGGACCGACGAGGAACAGGCGCTCGATGCCCGGAACGGTCAGGCCGCCAAGGTCGGGCGTCGGCCGGTGCGAGCCGAATTGGTAGGAATAAGGCGCGATACCGTGAATGTCGCCCTTTTGAAAACTTTCTGAATCGCGTTCCAAATCGAGCGGACTGTAGACCGAACGGGCGATGAAATTATCCTTACCGAGATTGGTGATGAATGTTCCTGCTTTGTCACAAAGCCAATCGGCATAGTCTTCCTTGTAGCCGTCCCACCTCGCAGCGCCGCCGTCCTTGAGGTCATAGGGCGCATAGGAGAACATCAGAAATGTCGCGTTCCCTGCAGGTGCTCTCGACGGATCGACATTGGACGGGCAATTAGCGCCGAAAAGCGGCCTTTCAGGCAGCACGCCATAGCGCAATTCATCAAAAGACCGACGCAGGTGCTCGAGCTTGGTCGGCAGCAACTCCGTGATAATCGTACCGTTCACATGGTCGCCAGCGGCAAATTTCGCGGGTTCCTTGAGCGCGCCATGAACGACAAATGCGCTGAAAGCCGCCGGCCGGGTTTTGCGCGCGGCCTTGTCGACGTAGGGATCGAGATTGTCGATATAAGAATGCAGACGATGGGGGTGGAGTGCACCGATCACGCAGTCTCTTGCGAAAAATTCGCCCGTCGCGGTCCGTACGCCAACGGCGCGGTCGCCCTTGACCAGTACCTTTTCGACCCTGGTTTCCTTGAGGATGGTGCCGCCATGATCGCGAATCTGGGCAACGAGTGCGTCCGTCAGCGCCCCGCTGCCGCCTTTGGCGACGCCGATTCCGTAACGCTCGAGAAAGGCAACGAACATGAACAGCCCGATTCCCGTTCCCATCTCGTCAGGGAGTTGAAGGTTTTCCGTGACCAGTTTGAGAAAATGCACCCGGACATAGTCGCTTTCGAAATACTCCGTGATGATGTCGAGGGCACTTTTCTGCATGATCATCAAAATTTCACGGCCCTCCCGACTCTGGTCGAGCATTGCACTCATGGCGCCGTTGGGTATCGGGGGTGAATAGAGACCCGACAGAAGCATGGGCAGGATGCGGTCGCCCAATTCAGCAAGCTTCAGAAACGATTCCGCATCCGTTTTGGAGAAGTGCTCGATCGCCTTATAATTCTTTGAGCGGTCGGTATAAAGCGCCAGCGTCTCACCATCCTCGAAGACTGAAATATGCGGCGGATCGGGGTAGATATATTCAAGGCCGTAACGCGATTTCAAACCGAGTTCGTCCTTCGCAAGGACCGGATTGGCCTGGATAAAGATGTGAGCGGTGCTGTGCTGATCGTGCCAGAAACCCGGCGCGGTCAATTCGCGCGTGACAACACCGCCTCCGAGCCAGGGTTGGCTCTCGATGACGAGAACGCTCTTGCCGGCTTTGGCAAGATAGCCGGCGGCGATCAGTCCATTATGTCCCGAACCGATCGCGATGACATCGTATGTCGTGGATATACTCATGATTTCCTCCCGAAATCCCTGTGCCTGACGCCAAGCGCTCCAGCCGCTTCACGTCATGAAATGTGTCTTCCCGAAGGTTGTACCGACGACCAAAGCATTTGCAAAAATGATTTCTTTTATGTATTTCCATAGCTAAGACGAATGATTGAGGCGACGCGGCTGACCGCGTCACGGCCGATGGCTTTCCTGCCGGGGTAGTGACATGCATTTCAATGGCTTGGATCTCAACCTGATTGTCGCGCTCGACGCCATCCTGACCGAACGAAACGTCACTAGGGCGGCTGAGAAGCTGAATATCAGCCAACCCGGCATGAGCGGCGCGCTGAACAGGTTACGGCAATACTTCAACGACGATCTGCTGACGCAAAACGGCAAGCAGATGATACCTACGCCTCTGGGCGCAGCACTTTCCGTTCCGGCAAAGGAAATACTGGCAACCGTCCGTTCGCGTTTGACGGTCCAAACGCGATTCCTACCACAGGAAGCGCAGCGGAGTTTCACCGTGATGGTGTCGGACTATGCAGCGACAATCTTTCTGGCGAATGTTTTGCGTGCGCTTTCAGTGGAGGCGCCAGGTATGACGTTCGACCTGCACCAATATGCCGACCTCCCGAGCGAGGCGTTGGAAACGGGACGCATCGACGTCCTGCTCGGTCCCCAGCAGGCGCTTTCGCAAAATCACCCTTTCAAGCCGCTCTTCGCAGATGATTTCGTCGGCGTCGCTTGCGCCGACAACGACGCCGTAGACGATGTCACTGAAATCGAGACATTCCTCGCGATGCGGCATGTCCTTGTAAGACTGGGTGGTTCCGGCCTGCCGACCACCGACGCGACGTTTCTCGAAAGGTCTTTTTCACCTCGAAGGATCGAGGTGATCGTTCCATCATGGAGCCTAGTGCCGCATTATTTGATGGGCACGCAGAGGATCGCGATCTTTCATCGCCGGCTTGCTCATGACTATGCGCGGCATTTCCCGCTGAGAATATTCGAGATCCCCGCGACCCTTCCTGCCTTTGAAGAATGCGTCCAGTGGCGCGCTTCAAGCCGCGGCGATCGCGCCATTCAGTGGCTCATCGATCGGATGGAGACCCACGCGCGAATGCTCGATACGGTGTCTGCCTGATCGACAACCGAGAGAGGTCCGCCCGATCCCCACGAACAAGGCGGTCCCGCAGTCGCCAGGACCGCCGGGCCGCCATGGTGTTTGATGGGACGGATGCCTATTCGCCGGCGGCCGTGACAGGATGTTGGCTCGCCCGCACCCGGGAGAAGGCGAGAAACGCAAGCGTTGCGCAGACGCAGGCTGCAAAGCCGATTGCTGTGTAGCCGGACATCTTGATCAGGGTTCCGCCTAGGATCGGGCCGATGGCCGCCCCGGTCATCAGCATGGCCGGCGTTGCTGCAACGGCCCGCCCGCTTTTGTCCAGCCGCGACAGAAGACCGAATGCGAAGGTGTGGGTGAACACCATCGTCACTACAAAGAGCGGACCTGAAATCGCATAGGGAAGGAAAGCAGAGCTCAGGGTGATGGTAAGCGCGAAGACGGCCTGAAACACCGGTCCGGCAAGCACCACCTTCTCCGCGCTTAGGCTTTTCTCGAGAAAGCCGGCAATGGGTCCCGGGAACAGGGCGACGATGCCAAGAGCGATCAACACGCCGGCAATCGCATCCATGGAGAACCCGTGTCCGATGCCAATTTCCTGGTAGAAACCGAAGACCATCGACTGGGTGACGGCCATCAGGCTGACGCCGATAATGCCGGCCCAAACGGCGCGGCTGAGCTTTTGCCCGCCAGCCGCCGCGACGGGATCATGGGCAAGCGTTGGCTTTGGAAAGGCGAGCAGCGAGGTCAGGCTCGCCAGGATCATGAGGCCGCAGAAAACGAGAAACACCATTTCCCGACCATGGGTCGCCACAAGCTTTGGGACCATCCCGAGGAACACCGTACCGAAGATGCCGATTGCCGCACCGGCCATAGCGAACAGCCGGTGCGGGTTCAGGCTTCGCCCGATCGTACCGTGTGTAAACGAAAGTGCCGTTCCAGCGGTGAAGCCGGCGGCTGCATGGCACATCGCCATGGGAATGAACTGGGTCTGCTGCGTTGCTGCGGCCCAGGCCGTGGCCGCCAAAGCGAGCGACACCGTCGTGACGATCCGGCCATTGAAGTCATTGATGCGCGGCGCGAAAAGAAGGCTCGCGGCGACCGTCCCGACCAGGAAAAGCGTCACCATCGCGCCGGCTTGTTGCGGATCAAAATGATATTCGGTGATCAGGGTGCTGATCCACACCGGCAATGCCACCAGATCAATCATGCCTGCGACATGCGCGATGAGCAGCGCCATGCGCGGGCGCCAAGTTTCTTTCGTAGCCATTGTGGCCTCCTCCACCGATGTCTGGCTATCGCTCGGCCCCCCCCCGAGCGATCCGCAGTCCAACGCCACAAGTGTCGCCTGCCTCCTAACTCAAGCAGAAACTTGGGCAGGGCGGGCACGTTCAATGTGTCGACTGAGTTCGGTAAGCCTAGGCACGAGCCTTGTATTTGCAAAGGTGATTTTCCTGATCAAAAATCATAGTTCGCAGCGATGGATGATTGCGCTCTCACGATGATGTCGTTCAATTCCTGTCCCTCTCACCGCACAAGAATGACCGCCCTTACTCGAGGCCTTCTGTCGCAAAAGTGGATGCTGCAACCTTCAGCCTCTCCCGCACCCAGGTTAGTGCCGGATCGCGTGAGCGGTAACTGTGCCATTGCACCGACTGTTCGAGGAGCGGGAGCTCCAGAGGCGGATTGACGATCGTGAGTCCGCCGGTCTTCACCATTTCTCTCGCGAGACTTCGTTGAACAAGCGCGAGCCGATCGCTTCCTCTGACCAGCACGGAAAGCGTGGAAAAGGCGAACGTCGATACGTCCACTCGGATAGCCAAGCCGACCTCGCGGCATGCGCGTTCTGCGAAGCTTTCCCCGCCATTCGGCGGACGCATCACCACATGACCTGAGGTTTCGAACTGCTCCCGGGTCATTCTCGCTCCCGTCGCAAAACGGCTAGAGGAATCCGTAACGCAACAGATTTCATCGGCGAACAGTATATCCGCCGGATGGTGGGTGGAGCAGAAAACGGACGGTGCGATCAGAAGATCAGCTTCTCCCTTTTCCAGCAGCAGATGCGGAAAATTCTGTTGCGGCTTGAAATCGAATTGCAGACCCGGGGCTTCGCCGGCAACGATCGCCAGGAAGATCGGGATCAGCGTGTGCAGCGAGTAATCGGAAACCACCATGCCGATCACACGTCGGGAATCCGCAGGATTGAAAGATGGCGTCGAGACCACGGCGCTGTCGATACGCACGATGATGTCGCGCAAGGGCTGTTCGAGGGAAGCGGCAAGTGGTGATAGTTCCATCGTTCGCCCCACTTGGATCAGCAAGGGATCGTCGAAATACTCCCTGAGACGTCCCAGCGCATTGCTCATCGCGGATTGGGTCATGAACATTTCATCCGCCGCGCGGCTGACATTGCGCAGTCGGATCAGGGTGTCGAGCGCCACCAGCAGGTTGAGATCGAGATTTTTGAAACGCATCGCTCCTCCATGTATTCAGATTATCAATATCATGGATTGAAACAACCAATTTCATAAACGTTTTTCTTTTCGTTAGATCTCGGCCTAGGGGGAGTGATCGATCGGCCACGTGTATGCGCCGCAGTCGTTCCGCCCGAAGCGTCAGAGTGACCGACACGAGAGTTGAGGAGGCATTGTGTTCAAATATTTCCCCACAAATTACGTCTGGAACCTGTCGGTCAATCTGTCTATCGAGATGGGCGCCCGCATCGGGGAGATCGAGGAAATGTGCGCCCCCCTCCAGGAGGCCGCGAAGGCCCCTGATGCGGCCGGCGTCATGGCCTTTCGCCAGACATGGGCAAGCATGGGCGACAAGCTCATTTCACTCGCCAAGGAAGACGAAGCCAAGGGACGAAAGATATCCGCCGGCGACAAGCTCATCCGCGCCGCCAACTATTTGCTGACGGCCGAGCGGCTGCAGGCGCATGGATCGGAAGGGCGTCTGGCGCTTTACCGGCGCTTTCTCGACACGTTCGAAAAAGGTTTGCGACTGTCGGGCTCTTCCTGTCGTCGCGTCGAGATTCCCTATGAAGGAACGCATCTTTCGGCGCTCTATGTGCCGGCCGAGGGCGTCAGCGGGCCGCAGCCTTTGCTCGTTCAGGTCAACGGGCTCGACAGCACCAAGGAAATGAAATTTCTCGTCGGCCTTCCCCAATGGCTTGCCAAGCGCGGCATCGCCTCGCTGGTGGTCGACCAGCCTGGAACCGGCGAAGCACTCCGGCTGGAGGGCCTCACGGCCCGTTTTGATAGCGAGCATTGGGCGAGCCGTGTGGTGGACTGGCTGGAAACCCGGCCGGAGATCGATTCGAAGCGCATCGGTATGGAAGGCGTCTCTCTCGGCGGTTATTACTGCCCCCGCGCCGTGGCCTTTGAACCCCGTTTCGCCTGTGGCGTCGTGTGGGGCGCCAACCACGATTGGCGTGACGTGCAGAAGAAGCGCCTCGCCCGGGAAGGCAATTTTCCGGTGCCGCATTACTGGGAGCATGTCCGCTGGGTCTGGGGTGCCAAGGACATGGACGACTTCATGTGTATCGCTGAACATGTCCATCTCGACGGCGTGCTCGACCGGATTCACGTTCCCTTCCTCGTCACCCATGGCGAAAAGGACAGCCAGATCCCGCTGCATTGGGCCCAGGCCACCTATGACCAACTGGTCAACAGCCCGAAGCGCGAATTGAAGATCTTCGACGCCCGCACCGGCGGTGTTCAGCATTCAAGCTTCGACAATTCCGCCAATGCAGGCGCCTATATCGCCGATTGGGTGGCGGAGGTTCTTGGCGGACGCACGGCGGTAGGAGACGCGGCATGACGATCAAGCTTATGATGTTCGGACGCCGTTCTCCCGGTCAGACCCTCGCAGAGCATCGCCATCACATGAAGGATGTCCATGGCCGGATCGTGCTCGATTACATCGCCGCCGATCCGCAAAACGCGCCGCGCAAATATGCGCAAAATCATGGGCTGGACGGGGTCTTCGCCGCTGATGACGCCGCCCCCGTTGCTCTGTGCTTGGGATTGGATTTCGTGACCCAGCTCTGGTTCGAGGATATCGGATCGGTGAAGGCGTCTCGGGAAACACCGTTCTACAATGAGCGCCTACGCCCCGACGAACCGCGTTTCGTCGACAACGCCAATGTTGTCGGGCAGCCCTTCGCGGAAGAGCGAGTGCGGGAGCCGGCTTCCGCATTGATCGATCTGAAATTGTTTGTCGTCAGGCCCGCAGGCGCGGCGGCAGTCGATCTTGTTGATCGTATCTCTTCGAGCGATGCCGCCTATTCCGGCTACTGTCGCAACACGGCCGTCACGCCAGGACCGATTGCCGTCGTCGACGAATTCTGGGCGCGCTACGAAGTGGAGGCTGCCCGACTTCTGCATCATTGCCGCCAGGCGCTCGAAACGGGCGAGACAGATGGTGGACGTTCCGCCGCCTATCTCATCGCCCGCGAATACAGATTATTTGCCGGCCGCTGAGGCGCCGCTCCAAGAGAGGATCATCATGAACATCATCGGACCCGACTATCTCGTGTTCGGCGTCGATAACGTCGCCGCCGCCACAGACTACCTCCGTGATTTCGGCCTGCAGCCCGTCAATGTCGATGAGACTGGCGGCCTGTTTGCCGCGCTCGACGGAACCGGAATCGTCATCCGGCATAAATCCGACCCGTCGCTACCCATGCCGCTTCCGACAGCCAATCTTCTGCGCCAGCAGGTTTATGGCGTGCGTTCGGCTGATGACCTTGACGTGATCGAAGCCGAGCTCTCCAAGGACCGGCGTGTCACCCGCCTTGCCGACGGTTCCATCGAGACCCGTGACGCGCATGGCTTCGAGCTCAAATTTCAGGTGACGATCCGGCGCGAGCTCAACATGCCGGCCGAGAAGATCAATGCGCCAGGCGCTCCCGCCCAACGCAAGCCGAACGAGATCGGCGTTTGGGAAGAAATGCCCGCCGCGCCGCGGACGCTCAGCCATGTCGTCCTCTTCGTGCCCGACCTCGAGGTGGCAACGGACTTCTACTGCAACCGGCTCGGTTTTGTGATTACCGACACGCTGAAAGGTGCCGGCCCCTTCCTGCGGCCAAAAGCGAATGACGATCATCATACCCTCTTCTTCATCCGCACACCGGAATACATGAAGGGTTGCGAACACCTTGCCTTCCATATGGGAGGACCAACCGAATTGATGGTTGCCGGTACCCGCTTCGTCAAAAAGGGCTATCAAAGCTTCTGGGGGCCGGGCCGCCACAAGTTCGGCTCGAACTGGTTCTGGTATTTCAATAGTCCGCTCGGCTGTCATGTCGAATATGACGCCGATATGGACAAGCACGACGACAATTGGGTGGCGCGCGAAGCACCGATGGGCGCGGAGACGTCGCAGATTGTGCTGTTCGAAATGCGCGAGAAATGGATGCCCGGTGGCCCGCCTCCCGGCGCGAAGGCCTGATCCGATGACGGCGCTGGACTTGCATCAGGTGGGTCTCTGTCGCACCGAGGACATTGGCGAGGGTAAAGCGCGAGGCTTCGGTCCGGTGGGAGGATATCGCCGGAAGATCATTGTTCTTCGCAAAGAGGGACGACTTCACGCCTGGCTAGACGCCTGCCCGCATTATCCGCAGGGCACGCCGATGGCCTGGCGGTCCAACGCCTATCTGAATGGCGACGGCACGCATATCGCCTGCCATTCGCATGGGGCGCTGTTCGACATGGAAACGGGAGAATGCGTCTTAGGTCCCTGCCTGGGGCAGGGGCTGACGCGCGTGGAGTTGACGGTTACCGAGGAGGGCGAGGTTTTCGCCGCTCTGGCCGAGGAGGAGAAAGCACTATGAATGCGGGCATCAACAAAGCCTTGATCATCGGGGGCGGCTTCGCCGGAATGACGGCAGCGGCGCGGCTAGCGCGCCAGGGCGTCGAGGTCGATCTTCTCGAGATCGATCCCGGCTGGCGATCCTATGGCGCGGGCATCAGCCTGCATGGCTCGACATTGCGCGTGTTGAAGGAACTCGGCCTTCTTGATCGCTTCATGGAGGAAGGATTTGCCTCTGACGGCGTCCAGATGCGTGGTCCCGACGATCGCATTCTGGTGACTTTACCGACACCGCGCGTTGCCGGTCCCGACGTCCCCGGTGGAGGCGGGATCATGCGTCCGGCGCTCGCCAAAATCCTGCAGGAAGAGGTTGTCGCGGCAGGTGTCAAAGTCCGACTTGGCGCGACATTTTCGACGATCGAGGATCGGGAAGACGGCGTTTGGGTCGACATCGGCGACGGCTCTCCCGAGCACTATGATCTCGCCATTGGCGCCGATGGTCTTTATTCCCGCGTTCGCGCTACGCTGTTTCCGGAAGCGCCTAAGCCGCGCTTTATTGGCCAGTCTGTCTGGCGCGCGGTGCTGCCGCGGTCCGCGGAGATCACCACGGTCACCATGTGGCTTGGCTCGAAGCTCAAGGTCGGTATCAACGGCGTGTCAACCGACAAGGCCTACCTCTTCCTGACCGAGGACAAGGAAGTCAACGATTTTGTGGCGCCGGACACGTTTGTGGAGACGCTTCGCGCGCTTCTGAGGCAGTTTCCCTCGCCGATCATCCAAACCATCGCCGATCAACTGTCCGAGGAAAATCACGTCATTTATCGCCCGCTCGAACAAATGCTGATGCCGCGTCCATGGCGGAAAGGACGCGTCGCACTCATTGGCGATGCCGTTCACGCGACCACGCCGCATTTGGCGGCAGGAGCTTGCATCGGCATCGAGGATGCCATGGTGCTGGCGCAGGAAGTAGGAAATGCCGCAACCGTGCATGAGGCGCTGGCGGCCTTCGAGGCCCGGCGCTGGGAGCGGTGTCGGATGGTAGTCGAGAATTCAGGGCGTCTGGCCGACATCGAGATCCACGGCGGTAGCCGCGAGGAGCACGCGGCGATCATGGGCGCCTCTATGAAAACGCTCGCCGAAGTCATCTGAGCAGGCGAAACGACACCGGGGAACCAGGGGCCGGGCGCGTGATGTCGCTCCGGCTCAGGAGGATCATAAATGACGGAACAAAAATACGGCATGGGCGGAACGGCAGCGCTGGTGGTGGCTCACTGCGCGGGCATGCTCGATCTCACTGCTTTGCCGGTCTGGGTCGGCGCGCTTGTCGAACGGTTCGGATTCAGTCCGCAACAGGCAGGCGGCATCGTAACCTTATTTCTTTTGGGCGCGGTGGCGGCGAGCCTCTTCGTTGCGCCGCGCGTCAACCGGATCAATCAAAAACTGGCCGCTACCGTCGGTTATGGCGTCGCCGCGCTCGCCTTCTTCATCGCATCGACGCAAAGCGGCTTGGTGGAGTTGGCTGCGCTCCATCTGGTCGCGGGCCTGGCGGTCGGCACGGGGCTGTCGATGGTGCACGGCGCGATCGGCAAATCTAACAATCCCCATCGTCTCTTTGCTGTGGCCGGCATCGCAATCGGTCTTCTTGGCATTGTGCTGCTCGGCGTACTGCCGCAGCTGTTGATCGCCTTTGGCCGCGAGGCTCTGTTCCAGGCTTTCGGCCTCTTCATGGCCATAGCTTGTCTGTTCTGCGCCGTCCTATTCGAGAATCCTGATCGTGGTGAGTTGCATGCATCGGCGCCGTTCGGTCGCGCGATCTGGTTCACCGTCTTCGGCATCAGTATCATGACTTTCAATCAAGCGATGGTCTTTTCTTTCGTGGAAGTGATTGGAAAGCTCAGGGGCTTTCCCGCTGACGCCGTGTTGGGTGTGCTGATCGCCCTCGGCATTGTCAATTTCCTGATTCCCTCGCCGCTGGCGGCGATCCTGCAGAGACGACTGGTCGCCGAGACCGTGGTCCAGATCGGCCCCGCGGTGCAGGCTGTCTTCGCGGTGATTGTGACGAGCGCCACGGTCTTTGCGCTATGGGCGCCGGTGGCCGCCTTCTTCGTCGCGATCCAGATTTTCACCCACACCTTCGCCTTCGGTCTGCTCGCCCGTCTCGATCGAACGGGCAGGGCCGTGGCGGCCACGCCAGCGATGCTGATGATCGGCGCGGCGCTCGGCCCGATTGTCGGCGGCGCTCTCGGCCAGAATTTCGGCTTCGGCGCACTCGGGGCAGCGGGGGTGGCCGTCGCGATCCTTTCGATCGTTTTCTTCACCAAAGCGAGGACCGCATGACCGAGTTTCCCGCGATCACCCGGGTGGTGACCGGCCATGACAACGCGGGCCGTTCATTCGTGGCCCATGTCGGCCCGCTGCCGACCGTTGTGGAACTGGACGCCATTCCCGGCACGGTGTTTCACGAGGTGTGGGCTACGTCGGGTGCGCCGGTTCTCGTTGAAAATGGCGCGGATCCCACCATCGGGCCCCTTGTGCTGCCGCCCCCAAGCCGCGGCACCCGTTTTCGCTTCGTCGATATTCCCCCTGACACTGAGGAATTTCTGGCCCATGGTGCGTCGAAAATGGGCGCGGCATTCTCGGAAATCGGCGATGAAGCCGCATCGACCGTAACTGAACAATCCCCCCATCCGCTAATGCACCGGACCCAATCGATCGACTACGGCGTGGTGATCGAAGGTGAAATGACGCTGGTGCTCGACAAGGGCGAGGCGCTTCTGAAGCCAGGTTCGGTTGTCATCCAGCGCGGCACGAACCATGCCTGGGCCAATCGCTCCGGTCGGATGTGCCGCATGTTGTTCGTTTTGATCGATGGCATCTACGAGCCTGCGATCGCCGAGACGCTTTCCGGTCCCGGTTACTGATCGGAACAAAACATCTTTCGGAGGTTGAAATGAAACTCGCGACCTATAAAGACGGCAGCCGTGACGGCCAGCTATGGGTGGTCTCGAAAGACCTGGCGGTGGCCGCGCCAGCGGTCGGAATAGCTTCGACGATGCTGGAAGCGGTCGAAAACTGGGACGCAGTTGCACCACGCCTCAAGGCGCTTGACGAGCGCTTGAATGCCCGCGAGGAAGCCTTCGCCACGCGTTTTGAACTGGAGCGTTGCATGGCGCCCTTGCCGCGTGCGCCGCAATGGCTCGACGCCTCCGCCTTTCTCAACCACGGCCGGTTGATGGACAAGGCTTTCGACAATCCGGTGAATCCGGATTTCGAGACCATTCCCTTGGTCTATCAGGGGGCGAGCGATGATCTGCGCGGTCCCGTCGATGACGTCGAGTTTGCTGACGACAGCCTGTCGATCGACATGGAGGGCGAATTCGGGGTGATCGTATCTGACGTTCCTATGGGGGCAAGTGCCGAACAGGCCGTCTCGCATATCCGGCTTCTGGTGCAGATCAATGACTGGTCGTTGCGCAAACTTGGTCCACGTGAGATGCGCGCCGGTTTCGGCTGGCTGCAGGCCAAGCCCTCCACGGCTTTCGCTCCACTCGCGATCACACTCGACGAAATCGCACCCTTCTGGGAAGACGCGCGGGTGAAAATGCCGCTCCATGTGGCGATTAACGGGCGCGAGGTCGGACGTGCGAACGGCGCGGAGATGCATTTTTCCTTCAGCGACATCATTGCCCATTGCGCCCGTACCCGAAAGCTGACTGCCGGCACTATCCTCGGATCAGGCACCGTCTCGAACGCGGATCGCGGTGCCGGCTCCTCATGCATTTCGGAAATCCGGGTGATCGAGCTCCTCGATCAGGGCGCGTCCGTCACGCCATTCCTCACCTGGGACGACCGGGTCCGGATGGAGGCGCGGCTTCCCGATGGATCGACCCCGTTCGGCATCATCGATCAGCGGGTGGTGAAGGCCTGATGCGCGTTCTCGTCACTGGCGCGGATGGCTTTCTGGGCTCCGGTCTCGCCCGGCGGCTTGCCAATACGGCTGCGGGCCTGAGCCGGTTAACGCTGACGGACCGCCGATTCGTCGGCAAGTCCGCCCAGATCGCGGGCGCCGATTTGATGCCCGGCGATCTGACGCAATCGGATTTTCTCGACACCCTGTTCGAACCCGGCTTTGATATTGTCTATCATCTCGCCAGTATGCCAGGCAGCCAGGCGGAGGCCGAGCAGGCGCGTGGTCACAAGATCAATTTGGTCGCGCCCTTGGATCTCGCATGGCGAACGGCAGCGAGCCGGCGCGGGGCGCGCTTCGTTTTCGCCTCCTCGATCGCCGTCTACGGCGATGTCGCTGCGGAGGTCATATCGGAGGCGACGCCGACCTCGCCGGGGTTGTCCTATGGTGCCCATAAGCTGATGACCGAGATCCTTCTAACCGACCTCGCCCGTCGGGGAGAGCTATCGGCAATCAGCCTACGCTTTCCGGGGCTTGTGGCGCGCCCACCGGCCGAAAGCGGACATGGTTCCGCCTTCATGAGCCAGATTTTTCACAACATCAGTGCAGGCGAGAATTTCTCAAGCCCGGTTCCGGCGTTGGCGCGGTGCTGGTGGATGTCCCGCGCTGCCGCGGTGGAAGCGCTTCTGCAAGCCTCCCACCTTCAATCCGATGCGCCGACCGTGCTGTTGCCCCCGGCGCTCTGCGCTTCGATGGCGGAAATGGTTCAGGCCATCGAAGCTGTCGAGGGACGACCGGCGTCGATCCAATGGGGCGACGACACACGGCTGACCCGTCTGTTCGGGGCGATGCCTGATATCGACGCTTCGCTGGCGCGCAGCCTCGGCATTGCCGGAGACGCCGATCTTCAATCGCTGGCCCGCGCGGCCATATCTGGAGACTAACCATGAAAATCGTCGATCTGTCCGTCGCCATCGACAACGAGACGCCCGCCGATCCACCCGGGCTCGGACCAAAAATTGTCTATTCCGATCATCAGGCCGGCACAGAAGAGGTGATGCGCTTCTTTCCGGGCCTTGACCGGGCAGACTTGCCGGGAGCGGAAGGTTGGGCGGTGGAGCAACTGACGCTGACGGCGCATGCAGGCACGCATCTCGACGCGCCCTGGCACTTCGCCTCGACCATGAATGGTGGCGAGCGAGCCTGGACGATTGACGAAGTTCCGCTGGATTGGTGCATCCGCCCCGGCGTCAAGCTCGATCTTCGTCATCTGCCGGATGGTCATGTCGCCACCGCCGACGAAATCCGCGCCGCCGTCGAAGCAACTGGCGCTCCCCTAAAAGCCTCTGACATCGTCCTCGTCAACACCTCCGCCGGCGCAGCCTACGGGCGGCCGGATTATATCGGCCGGGGCTGCGGCATCGGCCGTGAAGCGACCCTCTGGCTTTTGTCGCAAGGCGTGCATATCACCGGCACCGACGCGTGGTCCTGGGATGCACCGTTTCCCATCACCGCCAAGCGCTTCGCTGCCACCGGAAACGCCGGTCTGATCTGGGAAGGCCACAAAGCAGGGCGAGACGGCGTCTTTCTGCATATGGAAAAGCTAACTTGTCTCGATCAACTGCCGGCGCGCGGCTTCACAATCTCGTGCCTGCCGGTCAAGATTCGTGGCGGCTCGGCCGGATGGTGCCGGGCGGTGGCAATGTTGACAGAAAATGGAAGCTGATGATCGACGTTAAAGCATCGCAGCCAGATCCTGTCTTTTGGGAACGTCCCATTGGAGCGCGATCTTACGGAGGAAAAATGAAGAAGACGTGCGTCAATGCGACAGAAGCTCTGGCCGGCAAGCTACACGACGGAATGACAATAATGTCCGGGGGCTTTGGGTTATGCGGCATACCCGTCACACTCATTGAGGCTGTCCGCCTGTCCGGCGCCAGGAACCTCACGGTCATTTCGAATAATGCCGGGGTTGACGGTTACGGTTTGGGTACCCTCCTTGAAACGCGACAGGTACGGAAGATGATCTCCTCCTACGTTGGCGAGAACAAGCTCTTTGCCCAGCAGTATCTGGCTGGCGAACTCGAGATCGAGTTCAATCCCCAAGGAACCCTTGCCGAAAGAATCCGCGCTGGCGGTGCGGGGATCCCGGCTTTCTATACGAAAACAGGTGTAGGCACCCTTGTCGCGGAGGGGAAGGAGTGCCGACGTTTTGGCGATGACGATTACATTCTGGAGACCGGGCTTGTGGCTGACATCGCCCTGATCCACGCATGGAAGTCGGATCACGAAGGCAATTTGATTTACCGCAAGACAGCCCGCAACTTCAATCCGATGATGGCGACTGCGGCCCGCATGACAGTTGCAGAGGTGGAACTTCTGGTGCCCGACGGCAGCTTGGACCCAGACGCTGTCCATACCTCGGGTATTTTCGTGAATAAGATCGTTCATGTGATGGATTTGGAGAAGCGGATCGAGCAGCGCACGGTGCGTTCCCGCGAGATGGAGATCGGTTGACATGCCCTGGACACGTGAACAGATGGCGGCGCGGGCCGCGAAAGAATTGCAAGATGGCTTCTATGCTAACCTTGGCATCGGCATTCCCACATTGGTGGCCAACTTCATTCCCGACGGACTGGAGGTCACCCTCCAGAGCGAAAACGGCATGCTGGGGATGGGGCCTTTTCCTTTTGAGGGAGAGGAAGATGCAGACCTCATCAATGCCGGCAAGCAAACCATTACGGCTCTGCCAAAGACAAGCTTTTTTTCCTCAGCGGATAGCTTCGCCATGATCAGAGGTGGACATATTGACCTTTCGATTCTGGGTGCGATGCAAGTGTCTCAAAGTGGCGATCTCGCCAATTGGATGATTCCGGGCAAAATGGTGAAAGGTATGGGCGGAGCCATGGACCTGGTTGCTGGGGTCAAGCGGGTTGTCGTCGTCATGGAACATGAAGCCAAGGGAAAGTCTAAGCTTCTCAAGGAATGCACTCTTCCGTTGACCGGCCACCGGGTTATCGATCTCGTCATCACTGACCTCGCCGTTTTCGAAGTCGCGAGGAGGGGGCCGCCCAAGATGGCGCTCGTCGAGATTGCCGAAGGGGTCACCCTTGCGGAAATCAGAAGCAAGACCGAGGCAGAGTTCGAGGTCCAGTTGCATACGGACCGGCCGGTGCCCTGCGCCGAGCCTTCGTGGGTTGCGTAACGTTCGTCGGCAAGCTTAGAACGGCGCATTTGCGAACCTCGCTGCCGGTAATCTCGGCAACTGCTATCGTCAGCGCGGTGGATCGTGCCGGTGTCATCTCCGCCGATGTGCACGAACTTCTCCTTGGCCAGGTCCTGGCGGCAGGGGAGGGACGGAACCCAGTGCGCCGCGCGGCAAAAGATGTCCGAATGCCAGACGAGGCCAACGGCGAGCCGGATGCCACGATCGTCACCCATTCTCTTGCTGAAACTGAACAGGCGCTCAGCGGCCACGCTTGGCGGGACGACCGGGAGTATTCCGCTTATGCCGAGTGCGTGTCGGCCATCAAGCACCATCTGCGCAACTGCGCCAAGAGCTTCTATATGCAAGCGCAGCGTGTCGATCTGAATCACTGTTTGAAACCGGCGAGGGCATCGGTGAGGTAGCCTTGCGGGAGCATGACGTCGATGACGATGGAAAGCTCGGGCTCAAGCCCGGCGGAAAAAGCTCCTGGCCTTCGCCTCCGATCGATCGGCGTCGTCGACCAGCTGCCGGGCATCTTTGAGCAGGTTGGCACCCTGGGGTGTCAACTGCGGGAAGCGACCGACACGCTCAAACAATGGCGCGCCTAACTGTTCCTCCAGATTGGAGATCGACTGGCTGACCATCGACTGCGCTCACCCAGAACACGTCCTGCAGCTGTGCAGGCTGCCTTGACCGGCGGCGGCGATCAAGGTGCGCAAGTTCAAGCTATCGAGAGAAACGCCATCAAACAATTTCTGGCTATCTAGCGCTAGACATTCGTGTAGCACAATTTCATCGCCAACTCGAAGAATGTCCTTCACATTCCTAAAAGCGATAATCCGAGATGCGTTAATATCGCTTTTTCTTGCGATTGGGTTTTGTCATTCTTTCCCCATAATTATAGACGGGGAACAAACCGATGCAAACCGCCACAGTCTCACAGCGTCTGGATAGGCTGCCAATTCTGCCCTTCCATAAAAGAATTCTGATGCTCGTCGGAGCCGGCCTCTTTTTCGATGCCTTCGACATCTATCTCGCGAACTCCGTCCTCGGCGCCCTCGTTCAGGATGGATGGTCGACGGTCGACAAGAACGCCGCATTTCTTTCGGCCACCGCATTCGGCATGCTCTTAGGCTCTGTCATGGCCGGCATCCTCGGTGACCGTTACGGTCGCAAGTTTACCTACCAGTTCAATCTTCTGGTTTTTGGTCTGTCGTCGATCGCCTGCGCATTCATGCCGACGATGGAATGGCTTATCGGAGCGCGCTTCGTGACCGGTATCGGTCTGGGTGCAGAGCTTGTTATCGGTTATGGACTGTTGAGCGAATTTGTACCGCCAAGCCATCGCGGTCGCTGGGCTGCATTGCTCTCCTGCATCGCTCAATTCGGCCTCTTTGCTGCGACGCTGACAAGCTGGATCGTCATCCCATTACTTGGCTGGCGGGCGATGTTCATCATCGCCGGCGTAGGTGGGCTCATCGTCTTCATTGCCCGCAAGAATATTCCCGAGTCTCCACGTTGGTTGGAACGGAACGGCAAGCAGGCGGAAGCCGATGCGATCGTTACCAAGATCGAATCCGAAACAAGTGTCGGAAAACTTGCCCCTATCGCTCCTTCCCAGCAAGCAGCCTCCCTCGGTAAGATCAATCCTCTCGCAGCCCGTTTCCACAAGCCGCTAGCGATTGGCGCCGTGACGCAAATCGTACAGAGCGCTGCCATCTATGGCTTCATCGCTCTTCTTCCCACCTTCCTTGCCAAGCAAGGCATTCCGATCAACAAGTCGCTCGGTCAGTCCGTTCTCATGACCTTTGGCGGTCCTGCCGGTGCGCTTGCCGCCTATTTCTTGACGGACCGCATTGGTCGCAAGCCCGCGATCATCGGAGCTTCGGTTCTTGGTGCCATCATCGGTCCATGCTTCGCCCTGGTACAATCGCAGGAGATCGCTACCGCACTCGGCTTCCTGATGTTCGGCTTGGTGTACTTCCTCGTCTCTGTCATCCAGGCTGGATATCTGCCGGAACTGTTCCCAACAGAAGTACGCATGCGCCTGACCAGCTGGGCAGTCATAGCGGGCCGCCTGACCTCGATTGGCATACCCTTTGTTTCGGTTTATCTCGTCCAGTCCGGTGGTCTGTTGGCAGTCGTAGGCACGGTAGCAGCGCTGCTTGTCGTCCAAGCCGTGATGATCGCAACGCTTGCCGTGGAAACCAACCGTAAGAGCCTCGAAGAGATCGATGCCGATACGCTGGATGGTTCGTCAACGGCGCCCGCTGCCCACCGTAAAGCCATCTGACAAATATTTAAATGAAGGCGTCGTTATGCACGCGGCGCCTTTTTGACAGGTGATGAAATGAACTTCGAACAGATTAGAGCCCTTATCAAGGCGTTGGACGAAGCTGCCGTTTCCGAATTGGAATACAGCGAGGGAAACGTTCGCCTGAGGATCGTGAAGCAGGCAGCTTCCAATACAAACGGATACGCGTCGGCAGAGAGTTACACGACCGCGGCCGCGCAAGAGGTAGAATCTGTTCCGCCCAACACCCCTTCTCGCAGCAACAATAACATGGTGGAAGCGCCGTTGCCCGGCGTATTCTATCGCTCTGCAAGCCCCGGCGAGCCGCCATTCGTGGAGGCGGGTGCCAAGGTTACCCAAGGTCAGACATTGGCGTTGATTGAGGCAATGAAGATGTTGACGCCCGTGAAGGCGACTGAAGACGGCGACGTTTCCGCTGTCCTTGTGGAAAATGGTGTCTCGGTTGAAGCTGGCGCCGCATTGTTTGAAATCGCATCGTGACCGTTCTTCCGGTTAGGGAATAAGGCTAATGCTGAAGAGGGTTCTTATCGCGAACCGAGGTGAGATTGCCGTTCGCATTCAACGCGCGTGCCGGGTTCTGGGCATCGAGTCCGTCCAGATTTTTTCCGATGCGGATCGAGATGCGCCTTACGCGAAGAGCGCGAGTCTGAGCCTCTGCATCGGCCCGGCGCCGGCAAGGGATAGCTATCTCAACATCGCGAAAATACTACAGGCCGCCGAACTCATTGGGGCAGATGCTGTCCATCCCGGCTATGGGTTCCTTTCGGAGAACGCGGCCTTTTCGAAAGCCGTGGAGGAGGCTGGTCTGGCCTTCATCGGCCCCAAAGCTGCCTCGATCGAAACCATGGGCGATAAGATCGCGGCCAAGCGGGCGATGAAGGCGGCTGGTGTTCCTTGCGTCCCCGGCGGCGACGAAGCACTGCCGGACGATATGATCCGTTGTGCTCACATGGCAGATGAGATCGGGTATCCGGTTATAATCAAGGCAGCTGGTGGCGGTGGTGGACGCGGTATGCGGATCGTCCGATCCGCCAACGAACTCGCTGAAGCCATCGTCACCACGCGAGAAGAAGCGGGACGCGCATTCGGCAATCCCGCCGTCTACATGGAGAAATTTCTCCAAGCCCCGCGCCACGTGGAAATTCAGGTGCTGGCGGACAATCACGGCAATGCTGTCTGGCTTGGCGAGCGCGATTGCTCATTACAGCGCCGTCACCAGAAGGTCGTCGAAGAAGCTCCCGCACCGGGCATTTCGCGCAATTTGATCGCGGAAGTCGGCGAGCGCTGCGCAGCCGCCTGCCGCAGCATCGGCTACTCCGGGGCAGGGACCTTTGAGTTTCTTTACGAAAACGGAGCTTTCTACTTCATCGAGATGAACACCCGCGTTCAGGTGGAGCATCCGGTAACGGAAGCCGTCACGGGCATCGATATCGTCGCCTGGCAAATCCGTATCGCAGGCGGCGAGCGCCTCAGCTTCGAACAAAAGGACATCGCTCGGCAGGGACATGCGATCGAATGCAGGATCAATGCGGAAGATCCCTACACTTTCCGCCCCAGTCCCGGCCGTATCCAGCACTGGCATGCGCCAGGCGGGCCAGGCATCCGTGTGGACACCCATGTGGAAAGCGGTTACGTCGTGCCGCCGCATTACGATAGCATGATCGGAAAGATCATTGCCCATGGTGAAAGTCGTGACGAGGCGATTGCGCGCATGAAGGCAGCACTCGGGGAGGCCGTTCTTGACGGCATCACGTGCAACATCCCGCTGCATCGTGATATCATGGCCAACCCGGATTTCGTCGCCGGCAATCTCGGTATCCACCACCTCGAACATTGGCTGGAGACGCGCCGCCATGACGATTGAGCCCCTCAAGCTGAGCTGGATGGGCGAGCAGGCCATTCTCTGCGACACTGGACACGCAGCGATCGATCTCAAACTGCAGGAACGGTTCTGGGCGCTTGCCGAGCAACTGAAGGGCCGCGCTTTCGTGCGGGAAGTCGTGCCCGGCATGAACAACCTGCTCGTCATGATCGATCCAGCCGCTATCGGTGAGGCTGAGGCGTTGAAGGATATCGAGACCTGCTGGAACGGGCTTCGTGTGTATAGCGTCGCTGGTCGGGAGATCGAGGTGCCGGTGCATTACGGCGGAGAGCATGGGATCGACCTTGGTCATGTCGCCGAGGTCGTCGGACTTTCGCCGGAGGACTATGTCCGCCGGCACAGCGAAGGCCGCTACACGGTATTCAACCTCGGCAGCCAACCGGGTTTCGGCTATTTGGCGGGCCTTGATCTGTCACTTGCCGTGCCGCGCCGCAAAATGCCGCGGACGCGGGTGGAAGCAGGGTCAGTCGTGATCGGCGGCGCGCAGGCGGGGGTCATTTCCAAGACGTCGCCTTCCGGCTGGCACATAATCGGCAAGACGGATCTGAGATTTTTCGATCCTGCCGCTTCGTCCCCGGCGCTTCTGGCACCGGGTGACGTCATCCGCTTTTGCATTGAGAGTTTGAAACCATGATCGAGATCGTCACACCCGGCCCGCTGGCGACGGTCCAGGACCTTGGTCGCCATGGCTATTATGATATCGGCGTCGGCTTTTGTGGCGCCATGGATCCGCTCGCGCTTATCATCGCCAATAGGCTTGTCGACAATGACGATGGAGCGGCTGCGATCGAATTCACGATCGGCTCGTTCGAAATCCGCTTCGAACAGGATACCGCCTTCGCTTTGGCCGGCGCCGATTGTGCCGTAAAGCTGGACAGTGTCGAAATTCCACCCTTCTGGTCTGCTCACGCCAAGGCGGGGCAGGTTCTCAAGGCAACCGCTCCACGGCATGGCATGCGAACTTATCTCGCGATCGCCGGCGGACTTGTCGTGGAGCCGGTTCTCGGCTCCCGCAGCACTGATATGAAGGGGGGCTTCGGTGGTCTTGGCGGACGTCCCCTTAAAGCTGGAGACCGGCTACCGCTCACGACGCCGGCTACCTTGCCGATCGCTTCCGATTTCGGTCTCGATCCGCGCGCGCTCTCATCCTTCTACGAGGCCGGCTATCCTGACGAAGTTTCCGTGCGCTTTCTCGCTGCGGCCGAATACTCGTCCTTCGAGGACACGGCGCTCAATTTGTTTCGAGACGAGGCCTGGACCATCCAACCGGATAGCAACCGTATCGGTTATCGTCTGGCTGGACCGGTCCTGGACCTGAAAGCCAAGCTGGAACTGCGCTCACACGGCATCATGCCTGGTACGATCCAGGTGCCACCGTCGGGCCAACCCGTCATCCAGCTCAGTGATGCCAATACCTGCGGCGGATACCCAAAGATCGGCGTTGTCATTGCGGCTGATCTCTGGCGCTTGGGCCAGGCAAGGCTAGGCGGCAAGCTGCGCTTTGTCGAGGTCTCCCGCCAAGAGGCAATCGGGGCACTTTGCGACCGGAATGCTGGCATGGCGGCGGTGTTTTCGCAAATCGGCAAGAGCAGGAAGGCATTGTAATGGCTAACGGCAAGGAACTGAAGCTGCTCGATAATGCCGAGCTTGTCTCACTTGCTCGCTATGCGTCAGAACATGGCGTCTCCGAGCTGGAGTGGTGCGATGGTGAGGCGAGGATATCGCTAAAGCTCAAGCCGGCGAGCCGCAAATTCCGAGCGGCTTCGACCAAAGGGACTCAACCCGAACAGCCTCGCTCGGAAGCAGTCCATGCGCCGAGTTTCGGCGAGTTTCATCAGCCGGAAAACCTGTTGATCGGCGACGGAATGGTGGTGAATGAGGGGCAGATTCTTGGGTTTGTCCGGCTCGGACCAGTTATGAAGGCCATTCGCGCTCCACAACGCGGAACTCTAAAAAGCTGCGGATACCGCGAGAAGGCACTGGTCGGTTACGGCGACGTGGTTTTTCTAATCACTCCACAACAAGGTAGTGCGCGATGAAGATCGATATCAATTCCGACCTCGGTGAAGGTTTCGGCATCTACAGCGCTGCCGACGACGAGAGCATTCTGTCTCTGGTGTCCTCCGCCAATGTGGCTTGTGGCTATCACGCTGGCGATCCGGTGGTCATGGATCGCACCGTGCAGTTGGCGCTAAAGAACAATGTCGATGTCGGCGCACACGTTGGCTATCCCGATCGGCAGGGCTTCGGCCGCCGAAACATGGCGTTCTCGCCGCGCGAGCTTGAATTGATGACGCTCTATCAGCTCGGTGCGTTGACAGCCGTCGCGGATGCCGCCGGGCATCGGCTGACCCACGCCAACTTCCACGGCGCGCTCGGCAATCTTTCCTTCGTGGATGCCGATGTCGCCGATGCTTTGCTCAAAGCCGTCCGGACCTTCAATCGCGACCTCATATTCGTGGCCTTGCCGAATACGGAGGCGGAAAAGGCGGCCCGAATCCACGGACTGAACGTTGTAAATTCGTTCTTGGCCGACCGGGCCTATGACGAACGGGGCCTGCTGGTCTCTCGTGGGAAGCAGGGCTCGATCGTAAAAGACCCAGTGAAGATCCGCGAGCGGATCATCCGCCTGTTACAGGATGGGACGGTGGTGACCGTGGATGGGCAGGAGATCAAGATGTCTGTCCAGTCAATCCTCGTCCACAGCGATACGCCGGGCGCCGTACAGCTTGGCGAAACCATACGCTCAGCCGTTCTGGAAGCGGGTGCCGAGATCGTCTCCCTGTCCCGGCTTTGACTATGCTGGCAGGAAGAAGGTTTCGAAATTGCAGCATTGCTCGGCAAAACCGGCAACTGATTTCTTGAAGTCCGAGCTACGGTCTGTTCGATATAGCACGGCATACCGCACGTGCGGCAGCCGGGTCTTCATCGGCAGGCGTCGCAAGCGGCCGTCTTTGACAAGCTTTGCCGTGACTGGTACCGGCAGGTAACTCACCCCAAGGCCTGACACGGTGAAGCCAATCTGTGCCACGAGACTTTCACAGTGAATAGTCTTCGAGGGAGCGACCTCATGGCTCGACAGCCAACGGCCATACACAAGTCCGGTACCTGATCTACTGCCTTGGACAAGCATGGTAAAATTAACCAGCTCAGTCATGGAAAGCTCTTCTTCCCCCTTATAGAGGCTTGGAGCGGCCATCCATGCGTTTTCGACCGCCTTGAGAGGCACGGTGACGCAGCGAGAATCGTTGAAGACGTCGGGAATGACAATCATATCGATCGTGTCGTCCATCAACCGATCGAACAGTGTGGCACTGAGCTCGACTTCAGGCTCAATGCTGACGCGCGGGTATTCGGTCTTGATCATACCAACAAGGCCGGGAAGCCATGTCATTGCCGTGAGCTCGGTTACGCCAATGCGGAAACGCCTCAGGAGGACCTGACTGGAACTGACTCGTTCGACGAATTGATCGCGCTCTTCCAGGAGGCGCTTGGCGTAATCGAGTACTTCCGCGCCCTTTTCCGTCAATCTCGCGGTACGCTTGGTGCGGTCGAAAATCTCGACGTTGAACTGTTGCTCGAGTTCCTGAACCCTCTTCGAGACGGCGGATTGCGTCGTATTGAGCTTCGCGGCCGCTGCTGCGAAGCTCCCGAGATCGGCTATCCAGTAAATTGCTTCAAGCTGTTTGAAGGTAATCACGCGGGCTGCGTTCCAATCCAGTCAGATAAAGATCGTACACACCTTCACGTATCAGCAAAATCCGTCAATCGTCAAAAATCAAGGTGATGCTGGCGTTCCGTAAGCGCCGGTATAAGTTCCTTGGCGAATGCTGCGCAGGATGTCTTCTTCTTTTTGCTCCTGCGCATGGACAGCCTTCAGAAGTTCGACAGCAACTGCCTGCGGAAAGGCAACAATGCCGTCCTCGTCTCCCACGACGATATCTCCCGGTTCGATCACAAAGCCGCCGATCGCAACTGGTACGTTGATCTCGCCTGGGCCGTTTTTGTAGGGTCCGCGATGGATGGCGGCGCGGGCAAACACCGGAAATTCCGATTTCGCCAAGGCTCCGGCATCGCGGATCGCGCCGTCTATCACCATGCCGGCCGCGCCTCGTGTTTGCGCAATCGTTGCCATGATCTCGCCGATGAGAGCACGGTTGGTTTCGCCGTCACCATCTACGACGACGACATCGCCAGGACGAACAAGATCGAGCGCCTTGTGGATCAGCAGGTTGTCGCCTGCGGCTACACGAACTGTCAAAGCAGTTCCGGCCATCGTGCCATTGACCTTATGAAAAGGTCGAACACCGATGACGCCCGGAAGTCGAGCGAGGTTGTCGCTTATAATTGCAGTCGAGGACTTGGCATAGGCTGAGATGAGCTCGGCATCTGCCTGCGGCGCGCTTGGGAGTATCCGGTTTCCGATCATTGAAATTCTTTCTGGATTGAGTGCGACACGACGCTGCTCAGCGAAGAGCCTTGACCGCTGCCACGATAGCTTGACTTCCGGACTCGACGACTTGCATGGAGGCCGCGAAGGAAAGCCGAAGATAGGGGGAAACGCCGTAAGCTGACCCGTCTAGAACGGCCACCTTGGCCTGCTCCAGAAGGTAGAGGGAGACATCACGATCGGTGCGCAATTCCTTACCGCCAGGCGTCTTTTTGCCGATCAAATTGGCGACGGACATAAACAAATAGAAAGCCCCGGAAGGCGCACGGGGCGACAAGCCCGGCGCATCCGACAGGATCTCGACCATTCGGTCGCGACGGCTTCGATACATTGCGGTCGCTTCACGCACGCAAGCCTGATCGCCCATCAGCGCTGCGACCGCGGCGGCCTGACTGATCGAGCTTGCGCACGTTGTGCTCTGGCTTAACATCTTGACGACCACGTCGATCAGCGCCTTTGGGCCTGCGACGTAGCCGACGCGCCATCCAGTCATGGCGTAGGCCTTGGACATGCCGTTGATGATGATTGCTCGATCAAAAAGTGACGGCACGACTTCAATAAGGCTCGGCGCGCGTTCGTCGTGATAGGAAAGATACTCGTAAATCTCATCCGTCATCACCCACACGTGGGGATGGCGCCGCAGAACCTCGCCCAGAGCCGAAAGCTCGTCACGGGAATAGATGGCGCCGGACGGGTTATTCGGCGTGTTGAGAACGAGCCAGCGGGTCTTTTCGGTAATTGCCGCTTCAAGCGCATCTGGCGTTAGTTTGAAATCTACCTCTTCGCCACAAATTATGACCACAGGCTTGCCACCGTGCAGAGTCGTTAAGTCGGGGTAGGATACCCAGTAGGGAGCCGGCACTATCACTTCGTCACCTTCGTTGAGCGTCGCCGAAAAGACTTCGAAAATTAATTGTTTGGCGCCGCAGCCAACAGCAATATTCTCGGGCTTGGCCGGTAACCCTTTTTCCCGGTTGATATGGGCGGCAATGGCGGCGCGGAGCGCTGGCGTCCCGGCAGACGGGGTATAGTGGGTGTCCCCTGCTTTCATCGCAGCAACTGCAGCCTCAACAATATGAGCAGGGGTTGGAATATCCGGTTCACCGATCGTCAAGTCCACGATCTTGTGTCCTTGCGCCTGCAGATCCAAGACCATTTTCTTGGCCGCGATACTGGCAGAAGGCTTCAGTGCAATCGCGCGATTTGATATTTGAAGAGACATTGTGTTTGCCTTGGCTGTCGATGTCTCAAAAAGCTATGGCTTAAGCAAGTTCAAGAAAAGCGATTAATAGTCATGCAATTTAGTTCCTGAAAGGAATATAATAGATGCAAACGCCAAGTTCCGCTCTGGGCATACCAGTTGGACAACGCGCCAGCGACAAACGCGTAAACCGGTCTGGTTGCTCGAAAAATGCCTATGCTCAATGTGTAACAGCCAACATATCCTCGATCTCATTCCATTGCAGGAGCAACTCATCACGGCGTTGGTGCGCGGATCGTTAAATGCGGTGTCGTATGTGGTCGGCTATCGCAATAATCGGTCTGTCCCACAACGATGCCTTTCAAACACAACGCCTGCCGCCGCCATCGTATCGGCAAGATGAAGTTCAAGGTCACGAACTGGGCGGAATACGAAGCTGGTCTTCGTCGGCGTGGCAGCCTGACGCTTTGGATGACGCCGGAGGCGGTGTCGTCCTGGCAAGCGCCGAAGCGTACGACCCGCGGTGGCCAGCCGCGCTACTCCGATCTGGCGATCGAGACTGCCCTGACGCTGGGACTGGTGTTCGGCTTGCGGCTGCGGCAGGCCGAAGGCTTCTTGACCTCCGTGCTGAAGCTGATTGGGCTGGATCTCGCCGTTCCCGACCACACGACCCTGAGCCGTCGTGCAAATAAACCGAGAGCGTGGAACAAGCGGTACGATGATCGCATCCCGGAGAAAGGGCCTGTCCACGTCCTGATCGATAGCACAGGGCTGCAAGTTTACGGCGCTGGCCAATGGCTGGAGGAAAAGCATGGTGTCAAATCCCGTAGGGCTTGGCGGAAACTGCATCTGGCGCTGGATGCCGACAGCTCTGACATCATCGCTCACGTTATGACGGACCGGGATGCCGGCGACGCCTCGCAGGTGGAGCCGCTGCTCGATCAGATTGACATGCCGATCCGGCAGTTCATGGCCGATGGCGCCCATGAGGGTGAGCCGACCTACGACGCCGTCACCAGGCATAGCGCCGATGCTGCCGTGGTTATCCCGCCGCGCGCCAATGCGGTGGAACGTCAGCATGACGATCCCACCAATCAACGAAACCAACATATCGCGACGATCAACGCCGATGGCCGGATGAAGTGGCAGGCCGCCACCGGCTACGGCAAACGCTCATTGGTCGAGACCACGATCGGTCGCTACAAATCCATCATCGGCCGCCGGTTGCGGGCGCGCTCATTCGTAGCACAGCAGACGGAGGTCGCCATCGGCTGCGCTATCCTCAATCGAATGCTGGCATGCGCACGCCTGAAATCCGTCCGGCTCAAGTTCGCTATCGCATAGCCGTAGCATCAAAGACGGAAATTCGCTCTTTCCGTGACCCATGCACCAACGCCGTAGATCTCAGTTCGCAGGAAGCGGAGCCAGTCTTCCATGATGTTAGTGATTCTGGTTGGCCGAATGCTAGCCAGTTCGCATACGCAGCATACCCTTCTGTCAGAAGGTGAAAGCCTCTAGGCCCGCGATCATCAGGTCCAGCCCAAATGCGAACTCCTCCTCGAGTGGCACCGGCAGTTCATCCGCTAAGGCGTAGGTTGCGGGGAAGGCGGCTCGATCCAGCTGATGGAAGGCTGCGGATTGTGCGGCGTCCTGCCGGCCGACTTGGATCGCGAATCCGAGGACAAAGCGCGCGAGGGTCGCATAGGCGCGCGCCGCGAGAGGGGGCGCAAACCCGTTGTCTAGCATCATGGCCAGGCAGCGTTCACGCAGGACCATCGCATGGGGTCCGTTCGGTGTCGCCTCGAGCAGAAGCTGAGCCACCCCGCGGTGCTGGCCCAGAACAGCGAACATGCGTCGCGCCAACGAGCGACATGCCTGTCGCCAGTCCGTTTGCGGGAAGGGTAAAGCAAAAAGCTCCGCTTCCTTGAACACGTAGTCAACGATCTGCAGGACCAGATCCGCCCGGCTCTCAAAGTGCCGGTAGAGCATGGCTGTACTGGAATTGAGTTCACTGGCGAGGCGCCGCATCGTGAGGGCTTGCGTACCCTCCTCGTCTGCGATCCTTAGCGCTGCGCTCAATATGCGATCGAGCGGAATGGCGGGGCGGCCTGAAGGCAATTTGATCCTTACTCCGGATATCAAGAACGAGTCGGCACTAGATGCGACTATGCTTCTTGAGCATCCTGTGCACAACGCGCAAGATTACCTGTTCGCGTATCCGTCCCAGGATTCCGCTCGCCTCGATCTTGCCAAGCAGGCGTTGTCCGGACTCGGACAGTCTGTCCAGCACCGTCCCGAGATCAACGTCGACCAGCGCGTGATCACGCTTGCGCCATCGGCCCGCTATCATCACCGCTTCGATATTCGCTATGCTCGCCTGCAGCGCGGCAGCGGTCGGGTCGTGCGCAGGCCAAAGATTGAGAGCGCGGGTGTCGATGGCGATCAGATCTGCCAGCATGCCCGGCGCCAGCTGCCCGATGCGATCGGCGAGGCCGAGGGCGCGCGCGCCCTCGATCGTCGACCACGTCAATGCCTGCTTGCTGGTGATTGTTGGGGTGGGAGAAAACAGGCCGGTCGAGCGCCGCTGCTGCTCGTGATCGTATCCGCGCTGCTGAGCGATCGCTATCCGCGCCGCGATCAATACCTCGCCGGACACGGCCGTATCGATGTCGGTGCCAAGCGAGGGAGCTGCGCCAAGGCGCATTAGCCGGCCGGTGACGGGAAAGCCGTGGCCCTGGCCGAGTTCGTTCTCGGGCGTGACCGTGAACGTCGCGCCAGCATCGACGAATGACTTGAGCCATTCATCAGGAATGTCATTGCCATGCACAATGTTGGTTAGAGGCCCGATCAGGCCCGCATCCCGCACCGCTTCCCAGGATGGGCCCGGCCGACCGCCGCTTTGGTGCATGGAGACGAGTAGGTCGCGATCCCGCGCGGTCAGGAAATCGGCGATCGCGATCTTTGCGCTCGACAGTTGCGGTCCCGGAATGGCCATGCCGAGGTCCAGCAGATCGTGACGCGCGATAGGGCCTGCCAGCAGGCGATCGATCTCTGCCGCGGGATGCGCCTGCTCGCGAAGCCTGTGCGACATTCCGTGAAAAAAGACGGCGCGAATGCCGGATTCGGCGAGGCCCTGGAGGGTTGCATCGGCATGCTCTGGGGTTCGCGCATTATGCGACCAGTCACCGAGCGTCGTGGTTCCGCAGTTGATCTGGTTGAGCGCGCACGCCAGAGCGGCGATATGCATGTCTTCGGGCTGGTAATGCGAGGCAAGGCCGCCATGCGTCTTGGCGAGGTACTCGAGCAGGGTCCAGTCGCTGCCGATACACCGCAAGGCGGCCTGCCAACTGTGCAGATGCGCGTTGACCAGGCCGGGCATGAGGATACGCCCGGAGAAATCGATGGTCTCCGCGTCTGTCTCTTTCAGATTCTCGGCCATGGCCGCGATGCGTCCATTCTCCACTAGAATGTCCAGCCGCTCGGCATCGGGCCGGTCCATGGCCATGGTGATGACTGTTCCGCCGTGGAGCAAAATGCGAGTCATGGCGCCCGCCCGGCATAGCCCGTGGGATCGGAGGCGAACGATCGGCTCGAAGGTGTCAGCAAGGCGACTGCCGCTTGCAGCCTGGTTCGCGCCGCTGGGGGAGCGATCTGGCTGACATAGCCGTCGGGTCGGATGAGGAACACGGTATCCTCGGCCACGCCATAAGCCCGGCGGAACGTCCTGGCGGGATCGGTGAAGCTCTCCTGCGCATACCGGGGATGGGAGACCTCGACGAGGATGCGCTGCAACCCCGCGCCCACTACGGGCCAAACAAGGTCTTCGAGCGCAATGGCGGCGTTATCGCCATAGGCGATCGCCGTGAAGTGCGGACCAACAAAGGCTTCGTGCAGACGGGAGGGGCGTCCATCTGGCGTGACCAGTTCGGCATCCGGCGCACGATCGCCCGCCTGGAGGCGCGCGGTCCTCGCCGCGGGATCCTGCGCGAGGGGACCATCGCGATAACTCAGCGCGAGCTGGCGCTCATCCTTGCCGCGCCGCACGCTCGACGGATCGAGTTTGGCGATACCCTCGTATTTCTTGGTCGATAGCGACAGCACCGCCGCCGCGATCGGCCGGCGCTCCTGCTCGTAGCTGTCGAGCAGTCCTTCGTCGGCACCAGCCAGCACTTGGCCGAGCTTCCAGCCGAGATTGTAGGCATCCTGAATCCCGGTATTGAGCCCTTGAGCGCCGGCCGGCGGGTGCACATGGGCAGCATCTCCGGCAAGGAATACGCGGCCGCGGCGATAATGCTCGGCGAGGCGAATGTTGGGCCGGAACACCGATTTCCACTGGATGTCATGCAGCACGACGCGCGGCGTGCCAATCCGCGCCTGAACGCGCCGGTTGATCGCCGCAAGGTCGAGTTCCGGCTTTTCATCGGGTGGCAGCCGGATCATCCACTGGAAAAGTTCGCCATGCGGGAGCGGACAGGCACCGATGAACCGTCCCGCCCGGCCTGGCCAGATATGCCAGCGGTTGCGCGGCAGTCCGCTCGTCACCGCGTCGACGATGATCATCCGGTCGTCTTCGTGCGTCGATCCCTCGAACCCTAAGCCCAGATTCTGGCGCACGGCGCTGCCGCCGCCATCAGCCCCGACGATATAGCGGGCGGCGATCTCGCGCGTTTCGCCGAGGGCCGAGACGCGCGCGGTCGCGCTCCGCGCGTCCTGGGCAAGGCCGGTGAGTTCGCTGCCGAATTCGACACTGTGGCCGAAGGCCGCCAGGCGCGCGTGCAGCGCGGCGTCGGTCCGGAACTGCGGTATCAACCAGGTGCTCGGAAACGGGATGTCTGGCTGGCGCGGCTTTCTGGCGATCATCCGCCATGGGATCGTCAGCGGTCCCAGATGAAACCCGAGCAAGGGATAATTACTACCGCCCGCCATGACCTCGTCAATCGCGCCCAAGTCCTGCAGCACTTCCAGCGTCCGGGGCTGCAGGCCCTTGGCGCGCGAACCCGGAAAGCTCGTGATTGCCTTGTCGATGATGCGGATGTCGAGCCCGCGGCGGGCGAGGTCGATCGCCAGCGTCGTGCCGGTAGGCCCCGCGCCGACGATGAGTACGTCGATGATTTTGGTGCTCATGAAGGCCCCCTGTGGGCGTTGACGAAGGAAGTGAAAAGCTCGGCAACCTCGCTTGGGCGCTCAAACGGCGTCATGTGCCCGCATGCGAGGACATGGCAGCGTTCCGGTCGCAGCAAGGCACGGGCGGCGTCGAGCTTGTCGATCGGCGTGACCTGATCGTCGCGCCCCCAGATCAACAATTTTGGCAAGGCGAGATCGCCGACACGCCGGTAGAGTTCAGCCCGGCCAAACAGGCCGAAATGCAACAGCGTGTCGAAGAGCGCATGAAGCGAACCCTCATAGCGATAGGCATCATTGATCATGGCCGAGAGATCCGCCGCGTGCGTGCGATCGCCGAGATTGTGCGCTTGATGATTGTCGAGCCACTGGCGCCCGAACCGGCGTGCGACGAAGCGCGCGAGTGGTTCGGCGGATTGCAGCAGGCGCAACGCGGCAGGCATGTTGCCGAGCCCGGCGGGGCCCGCCACCGTCAACGTGGCGACCGAAGCTGGGTGTTCGACGAGGTAGCCCATCGCCACCAATGCGCCCATGGATGAGCCGATGATGTGGTGACGGCCGCCAAGGGCGAGGGCGCGAACGAGTTCGGTGATCTGACGCACGAACAAGGCGTCGTCATAGGGTTTGCGCAGCCGCTCGGAATAGCCGCGCGCGTAGCCGCTGTAGGCTAGTGTCCGAAAGCCGGCGGCGTGCAACTCGGGGACGAAGTGGTCCCAATAGAACAGCGGGATGGTGAGGCCGCCGGCCAGGATCACGACGTCCCCGCTCAGTGGCCCGGAGAGTTCGTAGTGGGTGACGCCATCGGGCAATTCGATGAAGTTGCCGCGAAGGCCTGCGCGTGCCGTTGCATCGAGCTGTCGATCCTCGCCCCTTGCCACGAAATATTTCATGGGGTCGTCCTGGTCGGTCGCAAGCTGTCACGAAGCGCGTTCAGGAAATCTGCGATGGCGTTCGCGACCCAGACCGGGTCCTCCTCGGGAAGAAGGTGTCCGGCCACCGGGTGGATTCGCTCCTGCGCCGCCGAAATATCGCGTGCGAAATATTGGCCGTCGATGCCGGCGCTGCGCAGCACCAGAGTAGGCGCCACGATGCGCGGGATCTCCGCGCTGCGATCCGCCTGATTGGTATTGGCGAGATCCACGAAGGCCGAGCGGTTGCCAGGCAGCGACATCAGGCCGTGTACGCGATCGACCATCGCGTCATCGACGATCGTCGATCTTTGGCCGACGATGGATCGTAGATTGGCCCGGGTCGCCTTGCGTGGCAGCCAGTGTCGCAGCAAGGGCCGCAGCAGTGGATTGCGCGCCAGGCGCAATCCGGCGGGCAGGGATTTCTCGGGATAGCCGGTGGCGTTGATCAGGACAAGAGCGTCAAGCCGTTCTGGGTGCCTCAGGGCAAGGTTCCACGCGATGTTGCCGCCCAGCGAATTGCCGGCAACGCTGTACCTTTCGATATTGAGCGCTGCCATGAATGCAGCCATCGTCGCGACATAGGTCTCGATCCGGTAATCGCGATCCGACCGCGGGCCTGTCAGGCCGAACCCGGGAAAGTCGGGTCGGACCACCGTGTACGAGCGCGATAGCAGAGCGGCTACACGCTCGAAACCCTCCATAGATGAACCGCTACCATGGAGCAGCAGAATCGCCGGTCCGGAACCCGCACGTTTGAAATGCACCCGGACTCCGCCGAGCTGGACGAAACATGAGTCTGCCGAGGGTTTGCTCCAATCGATCATATCGGTAACAATGTATCCGAAATTGTGTGATGTCAACCGACGGGGCAGCAGTCGAGTGAGCCGGTGGCCGATTTGTAGGAGTGGACATGTAGGAGTGGACATAATGAAAACTCTCGATTGTCGCCTCCTTAGGATCGCCGTCACCGCGGACGCGAGGCCCGGTCGGACCATGGCGCCCATGATCGGCGTGGAGGTGACGATCGAATTCTGCGGTGCCGGCCCGTGCGGGCGACTGGTGTTCGGCCCCCGCATCGTCGCCGGTCCCGACGTGCTTGATATCCGAAACCGAGATCAGAGTATGCGTCAGTGAAAGCTGAAAGGCCTGCCGATCCTCACCGGACCTGCCGGAGGTTCGAAGCGCTGGGCCGATGCACGAATCTACAATCCGAAGCATGGCCGGACCAATCAAGTAGCCTCACCCAGACCTGGAAGTGCGCGCTGACGCG
Organism: Martinezella tropici; assembly: GCF_003287875.1. Lineage (GTDB taxonomy): Bacteria > Pseudomonadota > Alphaproteobacteria > Rhizobiales > Rhizobiaceae > Rhizobium > Rhizobium tropici_C. The sequence continues at coordinate 17,457 of NZ_QMKK01000032.1, read as the reverse complement.
CGTGCGCGGAGCCCTTTGGCTTCGCGAGGTTCTGCGTAGGACCGCAGCTGAACGAGTTTCGCACAGCGCCGTCGACTAGGCTCGGGACCCATTGGTTGAGCTAGAGCGCGACGCTGGCTGCGATTCAGACAGTTGAGAAGAAGGTGTGGGCGCATCGATCCTGTTCGTCGCCACCAATGCCGCCGGCGCCGGCATTACTGTAACAGTTAACGGCGGCGGTCTCATCGCCTAAGACGCTACCTACCCGCTCAAGCTCTGAGAACGTCACCACTTCATCAACACGTCCCGGCGGCTTCGTAAGTTCATTTCCCCATGAGATCGAGCTCGGTCGCGACAAGGTGATTTCGCATCGCCTCGGCCGCTCCGGCCCGGTCCCTGCTTTCTATCGCGGCAACAATCGCTTCATGCTCGTCAAAGGAATGATAGTCGGCCGGGGGGCCGTAGCTGCGCTTGTCCAGACCGCCCCAAACCACCCTTCGACGTACCTCGTTGACGATATCGAAGATCTCAGCGAGAAGATTGTTGCCCGCCGCCGCGGCGATTGAGGCATGAAACTCGCAGTCCAGCCGCTGATAGTCGGGCCAAGCCGGGGCCTTTCGCATCTCCGCGCATAGAGCCTTCATGCGTGCGATCTGTAGGCCGGTGGCCGTCCGTGCCGCAAGCGCGGCGATCTCGGGCTCAAGAACGCGCCTGACCTGCATAGCTTCCGGCGGGCTGACGCGCTCCGCCATTGCCGAGGCATCCGGGCGACGACGCTCGGCCGGCGCTGACACGAACGTGCCCTTGCCGACACGGCGCCATAGCAGTCCTTCGGCTTCCAGCAAGGCGAGACCCTTGCGCAATTCGGCTCGCGAAAGGCCAAGGGTCACGGCAAGCTCCCGTTCGGGCGGCAGGCGGCCGTCCGGCCGGATTTGGGCTGTTTCGAGCCATTGTCTCAGTTGGTCTGTCACGTCGATGCATCATCCTTTTGCATGCAGTGGGGCATATGACATGGCGCCTGATTGGTCAACCAATATGTAGGGTTGCGCGAATATTGGTTGACACACATCAGTAAGATTATGTATGGTTGACCAAATGCAACCAATAGTCATAAATGTGCCGAATTGGTTGAACCGGACAGCAAGGGAGCGCCTCGGATGCAAGACCTCGAAAAGCCCACCGGCACCGTCAGCGACGACATTCCAGAGGTGATGCGGGCCTGGGTGCTAGGCGGCCCGGGCGAGCTTCGCCAGACCACGAAAGCCGTGCCAGCGCCGGGAAAGGCCGAAGTGCTGGTGCGGGTCGATGCCGTCGCGATCTGCGCAACCGATCTCGAAATTATTCAATACGGCACTCCGGCCAGGATCGGGGGCGGAGAGCCGTTCAACAAGAACTTCACGCCTGGTCATGAATACATGGGAACAGTGGCCGCGCTCGGCCCTGGTGTCGATGAGTTCAAAGTCGGCGAACGCGTCTCCGTGGAGATTCACGCGGGCTGCGGCCAATGCAAACGATGCCGCCAGGGCATGTACACCTCGTGTCTCAATTACGGGAACAACTTCGGCGACGTAAACAAGGGCCATCGAGCGAACGGTTTCACAACGGATGGCGGGTTCGCGGAATACGCGGTGAACAATGTCAATACGCTGGTGCGCGTTCCTGACGGCATGACGGACGCTGAGGCGACGCTGGTGGTCACGGCTGGGACGTCAATGTACGCGCTCACCGAGCTCGGCGGCCTCGTGGCTGGCGAGAGCGTCGTCGTCATCGGGCCCGGACCGATCGGTTTGCTAGGCGCGGCTGTCGCGAAGGCCCTCGGCGCCGAACCTGTGATCCTAGTCGGAACGCGAGACAACCGCTTGGAAAAAGGCCGGCGGCTCGGCGCGAACGTGACCGTCAACGCCAGGCACGAAGATGCAGTTGCGCGGGTGAGAGATCTCACCGCCGATGGTGGGGTAGACTACGTGCTCGATTGCGCCGGCAGTCAGGAGTCTGTCGATATGGCGGTCCGCATGGTCAATCGCGGCGGAAAAATCTGCTTCGCTGCGTTCCCGCATGAACCGATCGCCGTCGATCTCGGCTATCTCGTAAAGAACAACGTCTACGTCTATGGGATACGGGGAGAGGGGCGATCCGCCACGCATCGCGCCATGGCACTGATGGCGGCAAAGCGGTTCGACGCCACGACAATCCATACGCATACTTTCGGCTTTTCTGAACTCCCGGAAGCCTTGCGACATGCGCGCGAGCGCGTCGACGACGCGATCAAGGTGGTCGTTCAAATTCATTCCGAATCCGAAAGTCGGCTAGCGGCCGAGTAAAAACCGCACGAAGAGGAGAACACCTATGGGCACAGCCACGAAACCCCAGTCCGTCGACCCAAACCCGCGCTCGCATTGGCCGCAAGACCTGCAGCGTGAATTTGACGACAATATTTTGAACGCCTGCGTCGGCAGTGTGCTGGTATCAGAAACGGATCGTGTGCGCGTCTGGCATCTGCATATCCCTGCGGGGAAGCGCTGCGCGTTCCACCGACATCAACTCGATTACTTCTGGACCGCGCACGTCGCCGGCCGTGCCCGCGGCTACTACGATGATGGCCGCGTCGTGGATGTGGAGCATTATAAAGGTGAAACCAAGCATTTCACCTTCGGCAAAGATGAACACTTCGTTCATAGCGTCGAAAATATCGGAACAAGCGACCTTCTCTTCACGACCGTAGAGTTCAAAGGCGGGGCGAATCCGCCTCTGCCGGTCCCAGATGACGTTCGGCTCGCACAATCGGCTTCAGTCGGGCCGCTTTCTCGCACCACAGGGGTCATCGCGTGACGTCACATTCAATCAGTTCGCTCAAGGGCATCATCGCCGCTATACCCACGCCGATTACGCAGGATCTGGAGCCGGATAGCGAAGCCTTTCTCGATCTCGCGGGTCATTTGCTGAATGAAGGCTGCGACGGTCTGAACATACTCGGCACAACGGGGGAAGCGACGTCATTCTCGGCTGCACAGCGCGCGCGCCTGATGCAAGCCGTGGCCTCTCGGCTTCCCCGTCATCGCCTCATGGTCGGAACCGGCGCCGCGGCGGTCGATGACGCTGTCGCACTTACACGGCAGGCAGCTGAACTGGGCTTTGCAGGCGCGCTTATCCTGCCGCCGTTTTACTACAAGGGGATCGACCAGGCAGGGATCGTCGCCTTCTTCAGTCGTATAGTCGAAGCAACGCGGGACAATCCGATCAGAATTTATCTCTATAATTTTCCCGCGCTCTCGGGCGTCAAATACGAGGCGGAGTGGATCGCTACTCTTATGGATAAGTACCCTGGTCGAATTGCTGGATTGAAGGATTCGTCGGGCGACCTCGACTACGCTCGAGGTCTCGCCGAACGGTTTCGAAACTTCGATGTGTTCCCGTCGAATGAAGCCACACTGATGGAGGCCCGATCCGGCCTGTGGGCCGGATGCATTTCCGCGACCGCCAATCTGACCTCGAGGCTGTGCGCGCAAGCCCTCAAGGAGGGAGACCAGACGGCGCTTGGCACCGCCGTTTCTATTCGAAAGCTTTTCGACGGGCTGCCGCTCGTGCCCGCTGTCAAGGCGCTGATGGCTCACGCGCGTGGCTTATCCGCATTGGCTGCGGTCATGCCGCCGTTGCACGCGACCAACCCGAGCGATGTCAGAAGCTTGGTTGCGCGATTCGATAGTTTATAAAACGAGGACCGGAATAAAGCTGTATTCGCTCGGGGTTGACGAAGGAGACGTCGCCTTGGCGAAGCTCGGGGAGGTTTAGGTCCGACGTTGCCGGCCAGGAGGTCTGAGCCTGCCGAAAGGCAGCCCGCGTCAGAGACAAGAGCAAACTAATCGAGGGAGGAAGATATGACAGAAGTGCTTGGAAAAGCTGATCTGCCGGCGCGACCGATGCCGTCGTCGCATGGTGAAAGAGCGTATACGGTTGCGATCATCGTCCTGATTCTGGGTCTGTCCTACTCGTTCAACGGGCTCGACCGATCTGCGTTTCCGGCCCTTCTGAGCCCCATAAGCTCGGAGCTGGGTATCACCCCAGCGCAGGGGGGCTTTCTGTCAAACATATTCACCCTCAACATAGCTTTGTTTGGGGCGCTGAGCGGCTGGTTCATCGGGCGCTTCGGCCGAAAGCATGTGTTGGTCGGCGGCCTGCTTGCGTATTCGGCATTCACGTTCGCCATACCGCTCGCGAGCAGCTACACTGAGCTGGCGTTCTACAGAGCGATGACGGGCGCGGGCGAGGCGCTGCACATCACAGCGATCTTTTCCATGATCGGAGCTTACTTCGGCAAGCGTCGCGGAACGTTTTTCGGGATCAACAATGCCTTCTTCGGCCTTGGGACCTTTCTCGCGCCGCTGATTGCGAGCCAAATGTTTCAACTGCTCGGCTCCTGGAGGTCCCCGTTCTACCTTTTCGGAATCGCGGGCATGGTATCGGCCATTTCCGTATATCTTTTCGTTCCGAGCTGGTTTGCCGCGGCGATCGATCAGGAAACCCGGCGGGATGACGAAGCGGGGGACCTGCGCTGCCCGACTACGCTTATCAATCTGAATTCGGCGGTATGTACCGTCGCGTTCTTTCTGACAGGATTTTCATTCCTGGCATATATGGCTTTGTATTCGCTTTATCTTAAATCGGCGCTTGCCTATAGCGTCGCCGACGCCGGGTTAGCTTTCAGCATGTTTGGGATCGGCGCTCTCACTGCGTTTTTTGGAGGGTGGCTCGGCGACAAGTTTAAGAGGTGGGGCCTTATAGCGGGTCTCGCGTTGATGTCCCTTAACAGCTACGTCATGTTCTTTCATGTAATATCGCTGTACGGACAGATGGCGACATCGTTCATATTCGGCGTGCTGCTTAGCGGCTTTCTGTATCCACGGTTTCTAGCGGTTATGCAGAAAAGTGTGCAATCCCACCATATCAGTGCGGCAACGTCGATCATCCTGCCCGTGTTCTATTTTGCGGGATTTCTCTCTGGTCCGGCATTCGGCGCTCTGGTCCCGCTTGTCGGGTGGCAGACGGCCGGCGGCATAACGGTCACGATGACCGCGGCCGGCGCGGCGGTGCTGGTTTGCTTCATTAACCCGAAACGGATGCGCGGCCCTTAATGCGTGAGTGTCTCCAGTGGGGGCGGCCCAAGCTGCGTCTGACGACGTTGGGCTCTACAGCCTGCGGCGCACGAGGGCCAGGACTTCGTCGTGACGAGGCGGCGCAACTGGCCGGAATCAGCGTCGAATGGTATGTAAAGCTTGAGCAAGGGCGGGCGGCATCACCTTCTGCCTCGACGATTTCGGTATTGGGCCAGGCACTTCGCCTCAGCAGGGGTGAGCTCTCTCATCTCCCTGCCCTTGCTGAAACCCGAAGAGATGGCTGTTGATGAAGCCGGGAAGATCGGCCGCCAACGTGTGGCGGCTTCTTCTCCAACGCAGGACAGGCTATCGATCCGATCGCCCGACCGGACTTTGGGGTGCGCCACAACAATGCCTTGCTGAGAGAAAGGGCGGTGATGTTCAGACAGGCAAGTTTGACAGCATCCCCGGCTTCAGGACGTCGAGATGGTTCGCGTTGTTTGCGGTGAGTTCGGCAATCTCGCGGCATCGGATGCCTTTGAGGCGCAGCCGCTCTACCAGGCTTCCGTCGTGATCGTTCGACCAATCTGTCAAATGCGCATTGCGAGGAGACGCGATGGAAGCTATCTAATGACAGCCGGCGAAGGAGCGCCAATTTATGGCACCACAGACCCCCTCAAGCCCGCTGGAAATCAACCGAGACGATGAGGGCATTAGTTTTGGACGCTACCGGATTTTTCCTCGACTGCGAATTCTTGTCCGTGACGGCGTCAAGCTCGAAATCGGGCCTCGGGCAATCGATGTCTTATGGCTCCTGGTAAAAGCGGACGGCAACGTCGTCACGAAGGAACATTTGCTGGACGTCGTCTGGTCGGGCGTCGCTGTAGAAGAAAATAACCTGCAAGCGCAGATGTCGGCGATCCGGCGCGCGTTCGGAGCCGATCGCGACATGATCAGGACTGAACTGGGCCTCGGTTATCGCCTCGTGAAAAAAGAAAGCAGGCAGCCTGTCTCAGACGCGGTCACCGACAGGATTGGGATGCCGCTGCTACCGGCCGCGCTGACACGGCTGCTTGGGAGAGACTCCGAACTCTCCGAGATCCGCAGCCTGTTCGACAAGGGTCGTCTTTTAACAATCGTGGGCACTGGCGGAGTGGGAAAGACCAGATCGGTTTTGGAATTTGCCCAGCGCTTGGCCGAGCAGCAGGTGCATGACGTGCGTTTCGCGGAAATGGCCAAGGTCGCGGAAGGTGACTTGGTTGAGCCGACACTCGCCAATGCATTACAAGTTCCCTCTCTGGACGCGAGGTATATTCGGCAGGCTTTTGGCGGTTCCGCGACGAGACACAGCATCCTTGTCGTTGACAATTGCGAGCATTTGTCCGACCAGATCGCTGCAGCAATCGAGCTGCTGCTGCAAAATTCGCAAACCATCAAAGTTCTGGCGACAAGCCAGGAACCGTTGGGCATTGACGGCGAGCAAGTCTATCGGCTCGGTCCACTCGCGATACCGCCCACCAACGTAAAAGATCTAAGATCGGCATTGCAGTACCCAGCTTTTGAGCTCCTGGTCGAACGTGCCTCCGCGAACGTGCAGAATTTTGAAGTCGATGTGGAAATGGCAAACGCGATTTGTCACCGCTTAGACGGCCTGCCGCTGGCTCTCGAGCTCGCTGCGGCCCGTGTCGCCACGCTTGGTCTTAATGGAGTTCTCGCCGTCTTGAACGACCGCTTCAATCTGTTGACGGCGGGACGCAAGACAGCCCTTGCCAAGCACCGAACGCTCAGAGCAACGGTGGACTGGAGTTATCACTTACTCGATGCCGAAGAGCAACTGATGCTCCGGCGCATCTCGGTATTCTCGTCCGCATTCGACGTTGACGCTGTCCATGCGGTGGCGGCGCCGGAAGCAAAGGATCAATGGTATGCAGTCGACATACTGGGTAGATTGGTAAGCAAATCCTTATTGATACTTGATCTGAGTCGGAACCGGCCACGTTATCGCTTTCTCGAGTCAATCCGGTTCTACGCATTGGAGAAGCTCGCGGATGATGCGGAACTTGCGGCGATCATGAAGCGATATGCGACCTACATCCTGACCGCTGCTCGCCGTGCGAACGAGGATTGGAAGACGCTTTCGACAGATGAATGGCATTTGACGCATGCTGGCGCCATCGACGATATCCGCGGCGCACTGGACTGGTCGTTTTCCAACAGCGAGGTGCAAGCTGGCACCAGCATTTTGGCATGTGCAACACCCTACTGGGTTCAGCTATCGCTTCATGACGAATGTCGCCGACGTATTTCGGAGGCTTTGGAACGGTTCGGCGAAAAGTTGTCTCCGGGGGAGGAAATGGCGCTGCAGGCCGCATTGGGAACTGCCCTGAGTTGGGCCGTTGGCCCAGTCCCTGAGACGGAGAAAGCTTGGGAAAAGGCGCTTCGGCTTGCCCAGTCGCATGAAGCGGCCGAGATCGAACTGCAAGCGCAGTATGGACTTTGGCTATTCAACCTGAGAGCCGGTCGGTTTAAAGCATCGCTCGAACATTCACAGGAGATGCTGCGGCGCGCAACCGAAGTCGATGATTTCGAGGCCGCGGCCGTTGCACAGCGCATTGCGGGAGTGTCACACCACTTTTCGGGTAGCCATGATCGCGCGCGTGATTTCCTGGAGCGCAGCCTTCGATGGTTTCAGGTCAACCGACCGCCACAGGCGTTCAGGTTTGGGCTGGACCAAAGCGTTGCGGCAAAATCGTTCCTTGCGCGGACGTTATGGGTTTTGGGAGATGTCGATGACGCCAAACGTCTCGCGCAAGCAGCTGTTTCAGAGGCGACACAGTTAGATCATGCGAATACATTGTGCTGCGCGTTGGCCGAGGGCGAATGTACCGTCGAAGCGTTTGAGGGTGATACCGGCGCCGTTTGCCGCGCGACATCGATATTGAAGCAGGTCGCCCGTCAGCACGGACTGGGATTTTGGGACACTTACGCCAGCCTTTTCGACCTTTGGGCGGCTATAGAGAGCGGCCGGTTGGTCGCCGCCAGCGACATCGCTGCTGTCGTGGACGCAGTCACGAGCGCCGGGTTTCATCCGAAATACTCGAACCTCTTCAGCGAAATTCTCCTCGCGGCCCGCAGAAAAGGGTGGGATCACTATGCGCTCCATCCGATATCGGAGGCTCTTATGGGAGGGTGTGACGCGGAGCCAAGTTGGGCAGATGTCGAGTTCCATCGGGTAGCATTGCAACTGGATCCGCCGCTTTCTGCGGTCGGTTTTGATCTTTGGAATGTGCTTGCAGATGCCCGCGCGCAAAATGCGTTGTCGTGGGCCCTCAAGATTGCCGTCGACCTTGTGTCGCGCGAAACCTCTGCCGAGACTTCCCGGAATGCCCGACGAGCGCTGATTGAACTGCTCCAGAGCTTTTCTGCTTCCTCGAGGGGCAGGCACGTTGATGCCGCTCGTTTGCTCGCCCAAGCAAGCACGTTGGGATGATCTTTGACCATAGCTCCGAGCCTGTAACGGCGCGAGCCCTTAGTCCCGAACTATAACGACCTGGATGGCGCGCTGCAGTTCTCGCGAAGTCGCCACTTCCTGGCCGCGCGGCGAGCAATCGATATTTGGAATTTTCAGACACCTGAAAATCGTCATCATAGTCGCTGATTGAGGCCCACGATAACGTCCCTCCATCAGCGAACGGCGTTCAGTTGCCGCTCGAGCACAAGACAGGAGGAGGAAGGCAGTGGCTGAACTTGTCGCCGTGTATGCCGTGCCACACACGCCAAGCTTCGTCGTTGATGCGCAAATCAACGGAGAACAATCGGAGGCAGCGCGATACTTTGCCGAAATCCGGCGGCATTTCGAAGCCGCGAACCCGGACGTGGTCGTGACCGTCAACAACGACCACTTCAACACGTTCTTCTTTGACAATTGGCCAACATTCGCCATCGGCACCGCTGAAGAGACGGCAGGACCGAACGACCAGACACCGGGAATGCCGTGGTACAAGGTCAAGGTGGAGACGGCAGCAGCAAAACATCTCTTCTCGTCATTGATCGGAGCCGGTTTCGATTTTGCATCTACGGTCGATTTCGAGATCGATCATGGCGCGCTTGTCCCTTTGCATTTTATGACACCCGATATGCTCCTGCCGATCGTCCCGATCTTCATAAACTGCGTCGTGCCGCCATTGCCCGCTGCCTCACGATGTTTCGCTTTGGGCCGTGCACTGGCATTGGCAATCCGAACGTGGGACAGCGGCGCACGTGTCGCAGTCGTAGCAAGCGGCTCCCTCAGCCTGGAAATTGGCGGGCCGAGGGCGGAGGTCGGCAAAACCTTCGGTGTCCCCGACCCTTCATGGGCGGCCTGGATCCTGCAAGAAATTAAAAATGCGCGCTTCGACGATGTTGTTTCCCAGGCAACGGAATCGCGGATGCTGAAAGCCGGCAATGTCGCGGGCGAACTTCTCAATTGGATCGTGGCGCTGGCCCTTGTCGGACCGGAGGCTCCAGCAATCCTGATTGATCAGCCACATCTCGGCAACGCGTTCGCGGCGTGGGACGTCAGGGGCAGGGCTCAATGAATATCTATCTCATTCACACCCTTTGCCGGCGTATACTCCATGACAAGGACTTCCGCAAACTCGTGCAGAGATCGCCAGAGTCGGCAGTCATGTCGATGCCGTTTTCGGAAGACGAGCGGGCGGCATTACTGTCTGGGGATGTCGGGCGACTGAACCGTGAGGGCGCGTCCGGCTTTCTGCTGCTTATCCTGTCCCGTTTCGAGGTGTTCGGCCTGACCCTGCCGGTTTTTAACCGTCGAATGCGAACGGGATCGCCGGAATAGCAGTCCGGCTCCTGCAGCCGAAACAATGAGGAATAGACGGAACGAAGCAGTCCCCCCGAGGACGTGCTCCGGAGGAATTCCGTTTTCGACAAGCTCATGATGGAGGATGGAAATGAGCGACGGACAAGTTCAAGCCATAGGGACTGTTCTTCAACGCACAGGGACTGTTCAGCGTCGAGCGCTCTTTAGCAGTTTTATCGGCTGGATGTTCGACGGTTTTGAAACTAGCACCCTGATTCTGGTTGGTGGGGTCGCGGCAATGCTGCTGCTGGGCAACTCGACACCGGACGAAATCAGAATGGCGGTGGGAATCGCCATCGGCGCCACCCTCATGGGCTGGGCCATTGGGGGGACGATCGGCAGCATAATGGCGGATCATATCGGACGAAAAAAGATGCTGATGATCTCAATTGCCGGCTATTGCGCGTTGACGGCGCTGACCGCATTCAGTCCGTCATGGACTGTCCTAATCGTCCTGCGCTTTCTCACGGGAATGTTTCTCGGCTCCGAATGGAGTACAGGAACTGCCCTGGTGGCGGAAACATGGCCCGACAAATCCCGGGCAAAGGCGCTTGGGGTAATGCAATCCGGGTATGGGTTCGGTTTCCTTCTTGCTGCTGGACTGTGGCTGTGGCTGCAGCCACTTTGGGGACCAGACGCCTGGCGGGTTATGTTCGTCATCGGTGTGCTGCCCGCGTTAGTCCTGATGTACATTCGCAGAGAGGTACCGGAGTCAAAACTTTGGCTGGAAGCGATCAAGCAATCGGGGTCGAACGACCGTACAGCGGCGAAGGGCAAATCCGGTCTGGTAAATCTATTCAGTGATCGGGAAGCCATTGGCAATGCCTTTGCCACCCTGGTGATGGCAACGGTTACCGTGTCGGTATTTTATGGGATCTCTGCTCTCATTGGGCCCTACATCGGGTCGATAGCCGCTAAGCAAGGGCTAACGACAAGCACATGGGCGTCGATCAGCGCTCTCATATACAATGGTGGTTCGATCGTCGGCTACATGAGTGGCGGGTTTATTGCTGAACGCATAGGCCGCAAACCTTATATGCTTCTCATGTTCATGGGTGCGATCTGCTCCGGTGTGATGCAAGCATGCACGCCCGAGACACTCACATGGTCGCTGCTCTCTGTATTCATTCTTGGCATCTTTACGCTGGGGACATTTTCCTGGATGCCGATCTACCTACCGGAACTCTTCAAAACGCGAGTTCGCTCGACGGCTTCGGGCGTGGTCTTCAATCTTGCCCGGATTGTTTCGTTTCCGCTTCCGATCCTGACGGCTTTCCTGTTCTCGACGGTGGGGGGCTATCACATGACGGTTCTGTCGATGACCCTTCTCTACTTCGTCGCCATCCTCGCGCTGTGGTTCCTGCCCGAAACGCGCGGCAAGCCCCTTCCCAACTAACAAACAACTTCAGATAAGGAGATAGAAATGAACCTCGAAATCCAAGGTAAGGTCGCGGTTGTCACTGGCGCAAGTGCTGGGATCGGCTTTGCGGTGGCTGAAGAATTGCTGGCCAACGGAGCACGTGTGCTCATCGTGGCCAGAGACGAGGGACGTCTCAATCAGGCGGCAACCAGGTTGATCTCGGGTGCGCCTGGCCATGAGAAAAATGTGATTGCTCTGGCTGTGGACGTTTCCAGGCCGGAAGCGGCCCAGCTCATCATCGATCAGGCTGTTGGTGCATTCGGCGAACTCGACATCCTGGTCAACAACGCAGGCCGCGCCCATGCCGGCGGTCTTTTGACCTCTACCGAGCAGGATTGGGAGGAAATGACGGGTGTGAAGCTGACCTCGATGCGGCGACTCTGCAGGGCTGCCATCCCGCATATGCAGAAAACAAAATGGGGTCGTATCGTGAACATGTCCTCGATCGGTGGTATCTACCCGAACCCCAAACTGTTGGTCTCCCACGTTCTCAGCGCGGCAATCAACAACCTGACGAAGTCGCTTGCCCTTGAGGTGGCGAAGGATGGCATCCTGGTGAATGCGATCGGAATCGGAGCTGTCGCAACGGACAATTGGGCAAACAACATGGTGCCAGCAGTTCGGCGCGCTCGCGCGGAGTTCAAGGATCTGTCGGATGATGAAGTCGTCGCCCGCATCTCCGCCGAATGCACTCCGGTCGGCCGCGCCGGCTCGGCACGAGAAATCGCCGCCATCGCCGCTTTTCTGGCCTCAAACCGCAATGGTTTCGTGACGGGTGATACGATCGAAGCGTCCGGCGGCGCCGACCGCTTCATGTAATCGCACCGGATCGTCGGCTTTGTTCGGGCTCGAACGATCCATTCCATCGGATAACCCCACACTCGCTGTGCCCGGCCAACAGAGGCGAAGCACAGCGAGGTCTTTCGCAAACGAATATCAAATTGGAGTTCGCGACGACCAAAATCAATGTCACCGCTGAGGAGGCGCTTGCCTATCACAACGAGCCCAGACCCGGAAAATATCAGATCACCGCGTCAAAGCCACTGGACACACCGCGCGATCTGTCACTCGCCTATAGCCCCGGCGTGGCCCACCCGGTGTATGCCATCGCAAAGCGCCCTGAGGCCGTCTACGAGTACACAGTGAAGGGAAACATGGTCGCGGTGATCTCGAATGGCACTGCAATTCTCAGGCTCGGCAATCTTGGCGCGCTCGCATCCAAACCGGTTATGGAGGGCAAGGCCGCACTGTTCAAGCTTTTTGCCGATATCGATGCGGTCGACATCGAGTTGGATTCGGAGGAGGTCGACGAGTTTGTCCAAGCCGTCCGATTGATGCAGCCGACCTTCGGCGGAATCAATCTTGAGGATATCAGGCTCCTGAGTGCTTCCTTATCGAGGAACAGTTGAAGCGGCTGATGGATATCCCTGTCTTTCACGACGACCAGCATGGCACCGCCGTCATCTGCGCAGCCGGGTTGATCAACGCGCTGCATCTCGTTGGCAAACCTCTCGCTAGTGCCAAGATCGTAATGAATGGTGCCGGTGCCGCGGGAATAGCTTGCCTGAAGCTACTGCGGGCCATGGGTGCCCGCCCCGAAAACACTACCCTGTGCGATTCAAAGGGAACAGTTTGGCTGGGCCGCGAAAACGGGATGAACCGCTGGAAATCCGAACTTGCAGTCGAGACCACTGCAAGGTCATTGGCGGACGCGATGGTCGGTGCCGACGTGTTCATCGGGGTATCGGTCAAAGGCGCCGTAACAAAACAAATGGTTCGCAGCATGGCGGACGATCCCATCATCTTCGCCATGGCTAATCCTGACCCCGAAATAAGTCCGGAGGAAGCTCTTGAGGTCCGCAGCGATGTGATCATTGCAACCGGCCGATCCGACTATCCGAACCAAGTCAATAACGTTCTCTGCTTTCCGTATATCTTCCGGGGAGCGCTCGATGCAAAAGCAAAGCAAATCAACGACGAGATGAAGATTGCCTGTGCGACGGCTCTCGCTCATCTCGCCAGGACTGACGTACCAGACTGCGTCAAGCGAATCCACGGCAGGGATGACCTCGCTTTTGGCCGAGACTACATTATCCCATCCCCATTCGATCCGCGTTTGCTTAGCGAAGTGGCCTCGGCCGTCATGCAGGCCGCTATCGAAACTGGCGCTTCAGAGGCAAAGATCAGCCCGGCTCGATACCGCGCCGGGTTGCAGCGAGGCGCAGTCTAGGACAAGCATCTGGTCGTCCCGAGCGCTCGAACTGTTAGACGGCAGCGGCGCTGTACCTGGTCCGAACCGCCCAAACTGACCATCTGGCGATGAGGTGATCATGATGTCAGCCGGACGATACCAGCTGTCGTTTTGGACTTAATTGTAAGAAAGCGGCAGTTTAGTTCGGGCGTGGCATTTAATTGTAAGCACTGTGGCTTCGGCATTCTCACAATTAGATGGAGCGTCACAGGAGAACCGAGTTGTTCGACCAGGCGCTACACGCAATCCGCCGCTCCTTGCGAGGGAGCGCGCTTGCTTTCCTTTCAGTGGCGCGGAGGGTTTGACGGAAGAATTGCGTTTTGTCCCACTCTTGCGGCCCTCCACGTCTTTTTGGGAGGCGTGGCCGGGCGGGGAAGATCAGCAAAGCCTTTCGCTCCAACTACCGCTAAGCGTCGGCATGCGCTGCGTGATCCTCATCCATGAGGCGGCGTAACTCGCTGAAACGACGGGGGACCCCTGTAAGGGATGCCATCGCCGACACGGGCCATTTGTCGTCGGCCAACGATAGAGTGCCCGAGATTTCCCCGCAGGAGTGCGTATGAAGAAGATGAGCCGGATCCGGTCGCCTTAAACGCAGCCGACGAGGCCAAGCTGGAGCATCGTTTCACGCGTCGCACATCGCGGGCGTTTATATCCGCGAAACGATACCCACCAAAGCTGATGCTGACCAGTGCAATTGTGCTTGACTGTCCTTGATAAAGGCCACAATGTATCCATTATTTAAGCTTGGAAAGCTTAAACGTGGGTGCCTGTTTTCTGGCAGCAAAACGACATGAAAACATTGATCTGGATTCCCTGGGGATGCCATCCAGTAACCATCTACTTCGCATCGATACAGCCCGCATGAAACAGCTTCCGCCGCCAAAGGGCGGGCTTCCCGCCAAAAGCGCTCGACGGGTAAGGGAATATCTTCGCGAGCATTTTACCGAAAAAATACAGATCGCGGAACTAGCAGCGGTCGCCGGCGTTTCGGCGAGCCATTTCATCCTCAGCTTCGCGAGGACGTTCGGCATGCCTCCGCATCGCTACCTGATAAATCTTCGTCTGGACATGGCGGAACAGCTGCTCGTCGAAGGCGGAATCGCCATTGCGGAAATCGCTCTTATGACCGGCTTTTCGGATCAGAGCCACCTATCAACAACGATGAAGAGATATCGAGGAAGAACGCCAATGGAGTTCCAATTTTCGCGATCCGCACGGTTTTGAAAGAACAGCCGCGTGGCTCTAGGCTGACGTATAGTTCTATAGACAACGCTAACAGGGCTGATCGTGACATCCCGTATATTTTTAGGGGCATTAATCCTGTTTCAATAAAGCTTGGCTAGCTTTGTTTTTGATTGGACAGGGCATGATGCGCCTGTGGTCGAGCGGCGTCTCGATGGCTCACGGACTGCTTTTCTTTTAGAAGTTTCACCACAAGAGCTCCAGAAATACGGGTTTGGCGAAGCGGGTTAGCGTCATGGCACCCCGAACGTAGGTGAGCAATTATGATTTTTTCTCTGCGCAATATACTTGTTGGAATTTTCCTTTTTCTCAGCATCGCTCTATGTGTGCTGACGGGATCGTCGACGCTTGATGCCTATCGCGATGCAGGCAAGTATGCCGACGTCTCGAAGTTCACCTTGCTCGACCGCGCGCTCTTCCAGACACTCGCCAACTTTCGCAACGAGCGAGGTGACGGCTCGTCGCTCGCCAAACTTGAGCTTGGCTCGCAAGATGCAACGCTCGCCTTGTTGAAAAAGGATAGGGGCATCGTCGACAAATATATGGGTGACGCAAAATCGGTCTTTGCAGATATCGACGACCAGGCGCTCGAAGCCCCGATTGCCGACGTCATGAACGCCTATGATCGGGTAGTTGCATTCCGCTCAAAGCTCGACAGCGAAGTCGCCAGGAAGCTTGCTGATCGCGACCCGACACTGCAAGCCACGACGCTGGACCTCGGTCAGCAGCTCTTGACCGCGTTGGAGGCAGGTTCGACCGCCGTCGAAAGCCGGATCCGCACGAGTGATCCCTCAATGACGGCACTCATTCAGATCCGTGCACTGACATGGTACACGCGCGCAACGGCTGGGGCTGCAAACCTGTTGTTCGTCAACACGCTCGCCTCCGGAGAGGCGATGAAGCCCGAGGACGTCAGCAAGATCCAACAATTCGATTACACTGCGAATTTCACCTGGGAACAGATCGGTACTCTGGTCAATCATCCGTCGACACCACAGGTCGTCAGAGACGCCTATAAAGTCAGCAGCGCGACCTTCTTCAACGGTGATTTTGCAGCAAAACACAGTGCATTGCTTGCGAAGTTCGCAGCTGGTGAGAAGAAGGCCATGCCCCTTGACGACTGGCGCCCGCTTGGCAACGCCGCCCTTCTGACCATCACGAACACCGCCGCGGCAGCCGCAGACGGCATGGTCGCGAACGCATCCGCCAGCCAGAATGATGCGTTCGTCAGCTTGATCGCCTACGGGCTCACTTTCCTTGTTTCCGTGGTTCTGAGCATTACGGGCATCTGCGTCATCATCTTTCGCGTCACCAGGCCCGTGGGCGCGCTAACCCATTCCATGACCGCACTCGCCGAAGGCAACCTCTCGGTCTTGATCGGTGGCGTCGAACGGCGTGATGAGATCGGCGCCATGGCGCGTTCTGTCCAGATTTTCCAGCAGGCAGCTCTGCGCAACAAGGCGCTCGAAGCCGAAGCCGCCGAGGCACGCATTTCATCGGAGAACGAACGCCTCGAAGTCCAGCGCCGCGCCGAAGCAGAGGCCGAAGAGCGGCTGCTGCAGGCTACGGGCTCGCTTGCGACAGGACTTCGTCATTTGGCATCCGGCGACCTGCGGTGCGAGATCGAAACGCCGCTGGCTGCGCAGTTCGAAGCTCTGCGTCACGATTTCAATTCGTCGGTCAGCCAGTTGCGCGCTGCGATGTCTCAGGTCGGCCACGCCGCGTCACTCGTAAACAGCGGCAGTTACGAGATTTCGCAGGCTTCCGATAATCTTTCCAAGCGCACGGAGCAGCAGGCCGCCTCGCTGGAAGAGACGGCAGCGGCGCTCGAAGAGGTTACGGCCAATGTTCAGTCGACCTCCAAGCGGGCTGGCGATGCCCGTGATTTGGTACGCGGCGCCCGGTCGCGGGCCGAAAACTCCAGCCAGGTCGTCAACAATGCCGTCAATGCCATGGGCAGGATCGAGCATTCGTCCAAGCAGATCAGCCAGATCATCAGCGTGATCGACGAGATCGCCTTCCAGACCAACCTGCTTGCGCTCAACGCAGGCGTCGAGGCAGCACGTGCGGGTGAAGCAGGCAAGGGCTTCGCCGTCGTCGCCCAGGAAGTCCGCGAGTTGGCCCAGCGTTCGGCCAATGCCGCCAAGGAGATCAAGGTTCTGATTGGCAATTCCGAAGTCGCCGTCGGCGAAGGCGTGAAACTCGTCAACGACACCGGCGAGGGTCTCGCAGCTATTGCCGACCTGGTCCTGCAGATCAATCAGCACATGGATGCGATTGCAACGGCCGCTCAGGAGCAGTCCATGGGGCTTTCGGAGATCAACAGCGCTGTCAATCACATGGATCAGGCGACACAGCAGAATGCCGCCATGGTTGAAGAGATGAATGCGGCCGGCGCAGGTTTGGCCGAGGAAAGCAAGCGTCTCGGAGAGCTCCTGAGCGCGTTCCGCACAGGCGAAACCGAGCGCATTGAGCCACAGGCGAAGTCCGTGGCCCGGCTTGCCTCGGCCCCGACAGCCGGTCGGCCTGCTGCTCGCCCCGCTCCCGTCACGCAGGGCAATGCTGCGCTTAAACGTCTCCAGCAGGAGTGGTCGGAGTTCTGATTAAGCCT
>NZ_QMKK01000031.1 GCF_003287875.1 Martinezella tropici | reverse complement strand
AAAATCATACTATCGCCATGTCTGATTCTGAACGCTCTCGGCGGCTAGGACGCTTTGTAGAAACATCCGCAGCCGGCGAAAAGGTGCGAGCGTTTGTACCGCCGCCATTGCCGCCATGGCCGGCCATTGACGTGCTTTCGCTGTTGGAGCGCCTCAGCCTGGCGGAGCGAGCACTCGGACGCCTGGATGGCATCACAGTATTGCTCCCGCGTCAGGAGCTGTTTCTTTATATGTATGTCAGGAAAGAAGCTGTTCTATCCTCGCAGATCGAGGGGACGCAATCGACGCTGTCTGACTTGCTGCGTTTTGAGACAGAAGCGCAGGCGGGACAGCCGATCGACGACATACGTGAAGTTTCCAACTACGTCGATGCCATGATGTACGGTCTGGAACGGCTCGAAGCCTTTCCTATGTCGCTACGCCTAATCCGCGAAATGCATGCGCGATTGCTGCAAAGCGGGCGCGGCGGCACCAAGAATCCTGGAGAATTCCGCCGTTCGCAAAACTGGATTGGGGGAACACGGCCTGGCAATGCACTCTTCGTGCCACCGCCGGTGACGGAGATGGACGCTTGCTTAAAGGCGCTTGAGCAATTTATGCACGAAGATCGGTCGCGACTGCCCGCCCTCATCAAGGCCGGTCTTTTGCATGTCCAATTCGAAACGATTCATCCGTTCCTTGATGGTAACGGGCGTATCGGCCGCCTCCTGGTCACGCTTTATCTCTGCATGAACGGCGTTCTGCGCAAGCCGCTGCTCTATCTCAGTCTTTATTTGAAGACACATAGGGCAGAGTACTATCGGCTGCTTCAGGAAGTCCGCGAACAAGGCAACTGGGAGGGCTGGCTCGACTTTTTTCTCACGGGTGTTGCCGACACCGCCAATCAGGCGTTCGACGCTGTCACGCGGATTGTGGATGTGTTCAAGGAAGACCGTGACCAGATCACAACCGAAAGCGATCGCGCGGGTTCAGCGCTTCGCATTCACGATCTCTTTCAGCAAAATCCGTTCTTTACAGCAAATCAGCTCGTACAGAAGACAGCCCTATCTGCGCCCACAGTTAACGCGGCGCTCGCAGACTTGGAGCGCTTCGGCATCATCAAGGAAATAACGGGTCGCAAGCGCGGCAGAGTTTTCAGCTATAGCCGATATCTTGCAATTCTGAGTGAGGGCACCGATCCCTTGCCCCCGGCCGCGTGAACGGACCGAACATTTATAGGTCGCTGGTTCGTATCCGTTCAACTGCATGCTTTTTAAATCGCGAGGTCGTCACTTCGAATCCGCTCAAGAGCAAAAATTCAGTTACGGGTCAGATTCCCGGTCAGTCAGTTCGACTCTGCGATTGAGGTTATCGAGGCGCAGCCACGGGAATAATCCTGTCGTTGACGATACGGTAGATTGGTCCCATGGCGATGCCACCAACGATTACGTTCGCAGATACGAACGGTAGGGGAGCAAGCGTGGAAACCGCTCCGCCTCGCCGCGTCCGATCATCCGAATTGCTGAGGTTGGGGAGGTTTGTGTCTAGCGTTTGCCGACTGATGGGCTGAACACCATGAGGCTCAGGATTTCGAAGAGCACTTGAGCTCCAGCATGTGCGGTGTTGGTCGTCGCATCATATTGGGGAGCAACCTCGACGACGTCGCCGCCCACCAGGTTTATGCCCTTTAGTCCTCGTATCAGCTCAAGAACCTCACGCGTCGTCAATCCGCCGACCTCGGGCGTGCCCGTACCGGGCGCAAAGCTGGGATCGAGGCTGTCGATATCGAAGGAGAGATAGGTCGGGCCGTCGCCGATGATGGATTCGGCTTTGGCGATAACGGCAGGGATCCCCATTGCGCTGATGTCTTCTGCGTGGATCACGGTCATTCCCGACTTATAGGAGAATTCCCACAGATATTCCGCCGAACCACGGATACCGATCTGGATCGTCCTTGTCGGATCGAGCACGCCATCCAGCACGGCGTTGCGAAACGGTCCGCCGTGATGAAACTTCGTCTGATCGAAGGCTCCGCTGGTGTCGCAATGAGCATCGATATGAATGAGGCCCACCGGCTGATTCCGGCCGACAGCCTTCAAGATGGGATGCGTGACGGAGTGGTCACCCCCGACTGAGAGCGGTGCGACGCCGGCATCGACAATCTGGCCGATACGTTTTTCGATGTCGTCGTGGCTGAGTTCCAGCCGGTAGCGGCTCTGGAACGGTACGTCGCCAATGTCGGCGACGCGAAGATCGAAGACCGGCGCTGTTCCCAGAACATGGTTGTAAGGACCGATCCTTTCGATGGCGCGAAGGGCGCGTGGTCCGAAGCGGGAGCCGGGGCGGTTGGTGACGCCGAGATCCATCGGAATTCCCGTTATCGCGACCTGGAGATTGCCGAAATCGGGCTCGTCGGCTGCGACCTGCATGTAGGGCGCGCTGAGGAAGGTCGGCACACCGGCATATGGCGCCAGTCTCGTGCCGCTCTTGGAGATGATCTTCTCCGCCACTTTGCGAAACGTCTCATCGAATATCTCGCCGCCATTGCTGTCTGCAAATTCCGCGCGCAGCTGTTCGAGCCGCATCTTGTCCCACACCATGCGCATGCGTCTCCACTTGAGGCCCGTCTCACTCAACAAAGAGGTTGAGAAAGCAATTGGTATCGTTGTAGCAATCGGTATCAAAGAGAAATCGATATGACCGCTGCAAAATTCAATTCGTTCGTTTCCCGCCTCTCCCCTCCGCCCATTCCTTCCGTCGTCGCCTGGGGCCGCGAATACAAGGGATTGAAGGGGCCACTCATCGATCTGTCACAGGCCGTGCCCGGTTATCCCGCGCATCCTGAAATGCTGCGCCTTCTCGGCGAAACGGCTGCGCAACAGGCGATGACCGGCTACGGGCCGATCGAGGGCGAGCCTTTGTTGCGCCAGATTTATGCTGCTCATGTCGCAGAGCTTTATGGCGCGGATATATCTGCCGACAATATCCATATCACGGCCGGCTGCAATCAGGCGTTCATGTGCACTGCGATTGCGCTTGCCGGCGCGGGCGATACGGTAGCACTCACCAATCCTTTCTATTTCAATCACGACACGACGCTATCGATGCTGGGGATCGGGCGGTTGCTGGTCGACTGCGACCCCACAACCGACTTTCTTCCCGATCTCGGCTCAGCCGAAGCCGCGCTTGCAGCCGGCACGAAGATGCTTGCCGTCGTTACGCCCAACAATCCTACCGGGGCTGTCTATCCGCCCGGTCTGCTTCACGAGCTTTTCTTACTGTGCCGAAAATATGGCGCCTGGCTGGTTGTAGACGAAACCTATCGCGACTTCCTGGCCGAAGATTACGGCAGGCCGCACGCCCTGCTGTCGGAGCCGGGCTGGGAGGATACGCTCGTTCTTCTCTATAGCTTCTCGAAATCCTTCTGCATTCCCGGCCATCGCCTCGGCGCCGTCACGGCAGGCCCCGGGCTCATCGCTGAGATCGCGAAGGTCATGGATAATATGCAGATCTGCGCCCCGCGTTCGGCTCAGATCGCCGTTGCATCGGCTCTGCCTGTCCTTGCCGACTGGCGGGCCGGCAACCGGCTGGAAATCGCCCGCCGCGCCGATGCTTTGAGACAGGCCACTTCCGAGCTGATGGGTTGGGAGATTGTAGCGATCGGCGCCTATTTCGCCTTCGTTCGTCATCCTTTCGAGGGCCGATCGTCATCCGAGGTTGCTGAAGAACTTGCGAGGGAGCGCGGCGTGATCTGCATTCCCGGGGCATATTTCGGGGAGGGGCAGGAGCGGTACCTTAGATTTGCCTTTGCCAATGTCGATGTTGCTTCGATCAGGTTATTGCCGGATCGGCTCCGCTAGGCGATCAGCAGCAGGAAGGCCATGATAGCCGCCTCGCCAGTAGAGCAGCGGTCCGATGTCCTGCCGGATTTCCATTGCACGGATGTGCCCGATCAGAATGGCATGGGAATGATGCTCAAACACGGTTTCGAGCTTGCAGTCTAGGACCGTGAGGGCATTTTCAAGTGCGGCTGCACCCGTCCTGAGGCGATACCACCCGGCACCATCGTAGCGATCGGCACCCTTGCGGCCGTCAACACCGGCAAAGGATTGCGCCACATGCTGCTGGTCGGCCGCCAACACGTTGACGCAAAAGCAGCCGTACCGCTGCAGCGCCGGCCAGGAGGAAGAAGCCCTGTTGACGCTGACGATGACGGAAGGCCGATCCGCCGAAAATGAGGAAACCGAGGTCGCGGTGAAGCCGGTGCGGTTCTGTCCGTCACCGACCGTGATCACGCTGACCGCACCGGCCAGGTGACGCATCGATAGCTTGAATTCCGCGTCGCTGATCAGAGCCTCGTCGCTCACTGGACCGGCCCTCAGCTCTTGGCAAAACGGTTTGCCGGCGTGGAAATGCCGAGGTTTTCGCGCAGGGTTCTGCCCTCATATTCCTCGCGGAACAGCCCGCGGCGGCGAAGTTCCGGCAGCACGAACCGCACGAAATCGTCGAGGCTGGATGGTAGGGTCGGGAACATCAGGATAAAGCCGTCGGCCGCACGCGTTTCGAACCACTCCTCCATGTAGTCGGCGATCTGGGCCGGCGTGCCTGTTATGCCGTTTCCCGTATGCTTTTCGGCATAGTGCCGGATCAGTTCGCCGACCGTGTGGCCGCTCTTGACGAAATCGACCAGTTCGTCGAACAGCGCGCGCGATCCTTTCGGAGCGGCCGGTAGACGGTCCATCGGGAAGGGCTCATCGAGCGCCACGCCGCGCAGGTCCGCCTCCAGGAACTCGGAAAGCATCAGCCGCCCGACATCGGGATGCATCTTGTCGATCAGATAGTCCACCTTCGCCTTTGCCTCGGCCTCGGTTTCGCCGACGTTGATGACGATGCCCGGCATGACTTTCAGATCGTCTCTATCGCGGCCATAGGCCGCCATCCGGCTCTTGACATTGTCGTAGAAGGCCCGGTTCCGCTCGATGTTCGATGCGAGGCTGAAGACGATCTCGGCCGTGCGTGCGGCCATATCCATTCCGGGCTCAGAACCGCCCGCCTGGGCGATGACGGGACGGCCCTGGGGCGTTCGCGCAATGTTCAGAGGTCCGCGAACCTGGAAGTGCTTTCCCTTGTGGTTGAGGGTGTGGTGCTTGTCCTTGTCATAGTAGACGCCGTTTTCGCGATCGAGAAGGAGCGCGCCCTCCTCGAAGCTGTCCCAAAGACCGAAGACGACGTCGACGAACTCGTTGCCGCGTTCATAGCGCAGCGCGTGTGGATCCAGCCCTTCGCGATTGAAGTTGTAGCCGGTTTCGTCATGGTCTGACGTGACGACGTTCCAGCAGGCGCGGCCCTTGCTTAGATGGTCGATCGAGGAAAACAGACGGGCTACATTGTACGGCTCATAATAGCTTGTCGAGACCGTTGCCACGAGGCCGAGATCATTGGTCGTGACGGCCAGTGCCGAGAGCAGCGAGAGGGGTTCGAAACGGTTCATCTTCGTGGGAATGCGGGCAAGCGCATTCGGATCGCCGACGGCCGCTGCCGGAGAATCGGCCATGAACATGAAATCGAATTTGGCCGCCTCGGATCGTTTGGCGACATCGAGCAGATGCGCGAAGTCGTTGGCGCCGTTGACGTCGCTTGCCGGATGCAGCCAGGAGGCCGGATGAAAGCCGAACGTATAGACGAAAGTTCCGAGTTTCATCTTGTCGGTCCGCGCCATCGAACTCTCCCATTTTGCCGGTCACGCCGTTCCGGTTGACGGCGAATGCGCAAATTATCGCCAGGCGCAAAATTTCATCAATATCGCGGAGCTGAGTTCCGTTTTAGTTTTTCTAAAATGTCGATCCTGATGCCGACACCAGGCCCTGCTGGCGGGAAATGGTGAGAAGCCAATCGCGAAATTGGCGCCCGTAGGGTTTTTCCAGGGCCGCCCTGTCCCAGGCGAGAAAATAGCTTTCGCGCAAGGGAATGCGTATGTCGACGGGAATGACGAGCGTCTGCGCCTCGAGCTCATCCGCAATCATCGACATTTGTGCGAGAACGACGCCGCGCTTGTTGACGGCGGCGTCAATTGCGCTGCTTGATAGGGTGAAGGAAAGGCCGGCGGCGGTTTCTTCGAGCGCCGCTCCCGTCTTCGCGGCGAATTCAAGCCAGCTGGGATAGGGCGTGAAATGCCGCTCCCATTCGACATGCAGGAGCGGATATTGAAGAAGTTGCGCCGCAGAAGGCGCCTTGCCCTTGATCAGGGCCGGCGAGCAGGCCGGGACCACCCAATCGCGGAACAGTTCGCTATAGTGTTCATGCTGCAGCACGTCCGATCCGTAGCTGATGCGGAAATCGATGTCGTCGAAGCCCATGCGCGGTTCCTTGTCGCGCCCGACGATCCGGACATGCGCGTTTGGATGAAGGGCCTGCCAATCGAAGATCCGGCGCCCGATCCATTTGTTGACGACGGAAGATAGCGCGCTGAGGACAAGGGCATTCTCGTTGCGCGCCCGTTCCAGGACCTGCTCAGCAAGTGCGAATTGCTCGAATCCCTTCGATATTTCCTGATGATAGAGCCGCCCCCATTGGGTGAGTTCCACCGTGCGACCATTGCGCTCGAGCAAGGTGACACCGAGAAAGCTCTCGATCTTACGGATCTGCTGACTGATCGCTCCGGGCGAAACCTTCAGTTCCAATGCTGCGGCGTTCACGCTGCCGCAACGGCCGACGGCTTCGAAAGCCTGCAAGCCTTTGAGCGGAACTGCCCTGCTGATCCGCTTCTCGTTCAAGAGTCGCCTCCCTGCGACGGTTGATCGGTGACAGCTCTCTCATTCGGATAAAAGTCGCCGGCAAACTGGAAGCGATCGCCGGGATGGATGAACTCGACATAGGTGACCGTGCGACTGCTCTGCCATGTCTGACGGATGAGCGTCAGACAGGCTTCGCCGCGCTCGGTTTCGAGCAGGCGCGCCGTCGCGGCATCGGCCGAGACTGCACGAATGACATGCCGGGCCTTCGACCAGGGCACCATGTCCAGCAACCATTTGCCGGGTGGGACCGAAGCGAAACTCTCGGTTCTTGCCGATGGCACCAGGTCCAGCATGATGATGCGCCGCTCCAGCGCATTCGCCTTGCCGTCGACCGCATGCAGACAGTGAAGCCGCAGGATCTCCGCGCCCGTGGTTTCGCCAAGCCGCATCGCGGTGGCGGGATCGAGCCTCTCGATTTTCCGCATCAGCATCGTGTGGCTATGTTCGTGTCCCGCCAACTCCGCTTCCGTGGAAATATCTTGGATATCCATGACCGTGCGGTCGATTTGCCGCGAAGCGACGAAGGAACCGAGCCTGCGACGACGTATGATCATGCCGCGCTCGGCCAGGGTCGAAAGCGCCTTGTTCACCGTCATCCGGGAGCATCGATACTCCTTCAGCAGCTCATGTTCGACGGGTATTCGGTGCCCCGGCGGCCAGATGCCGCTCACGATCCTGCTTTCGATATCCTTCAGAATTCTCTGATGAATTGGGACCAACGCTCGCCTTGCTCCGGCAATGAATTCAGTGTCCGTGGAAACCGCGCCTGCCAGATCCATCGGGCATCATGCGGCATAATTCTTGCGTTCGTTATGTTTTGTATTTGACAGTGTAGGCGAGGCTGTATCTATTTGTATAGACAAAAGGTCATAAAAATCGGCCTGGCGGGACAATGCTTGGGGAATCTGAACCTTCCAAACGAAGGGTACAAAACTGGAGAGAAAGATATGAGGAAGAATTCGCTTCTGAAGGGTTTGGTGGGCGCCGCACTTTTGTTTGGCGCAACGATGTCGGCCCATGCGGCTGACACGCTTGCCGCCGTCAAGGCCGCCGGCACCCTGAAGGTCGGCACCGAGACGGCCTTCGCCCCATTCGATTTCATCGATGCAGGCAAGCATGTCGGCTTGAACGTCGACCTCTTCGAGGAGATCGGCAAGGAGCTGGGCGTGAAGATCGAATGGGTCACGCTGCCATGGGACGGCGTTTTCCCGGCACTTGAAGCTGGAAAGTTCGACGTCGTTGCCGGCCCGGCGACGATCACCAAGAAGCGTATGGAGCGCTATCGCTTCACGCCGCCTCTGGCTGAAGCAACCATCGCGATCTTGAAAAAGGCCGGTGACAAGACGATCAGCAAGCCGGAAGACATCGCCGGCAAGAAAATCGGCGTCGGCAAGGCGACGGCACAGCTCGATCAGCTGAAGGAGTTTTCCGAAACCCTGCCGACCAAGGTCGATATCCGCGAATATCCGGCCTTTACGGAATCCTACGCCGATCTCGCGGCTGGCCGTATCGCCGGCGTCGCCAATTCGCTGCCGAATATTGCATTCGTCGCCAAACAGCGTGAAGGCACGTTCGAAGTCGTGCTGCCGCCCTTCGGCAAGAAGTCCTATTTCGGCTTCATCGGCTTGAAGGACGCCGATCACGCACCGTTGATGGACGCCATCGATGCAGCCATGCTGAAGATCAAGGCTGACGGCCGCATGGCGACGCTGCAGAAGAAGTGGTTCGGTGCAAGCTTCGACACGCCTGACGCCGTCAAGGACCCGGCATTCTGATCAGTCCTCGGAAATCGGCCGTGCCCGCTTTGCTGCCGGGCACGGCTGATGAGCGAGATCCCAGCTTCCTGGTCACCACGCGGGCGAACACTCAACAATGTCCATCGAGCTCTTTGGGTTGCTTCTGCAGGCATCCATCTACACGGTGACGATCAGCTTTGTGTCGATCTTTATCGGTTTTGCAATTGCGATCCTGATTTCGGGAATGTTGCTGACGGGGCGTAGCCTTTTCGTGCGGCCTGCCCAGTTTTTCATCAGCTTTTTTCGCGGCGTGCCGCTGCTGGTGCAATTGCTGCTGATCTACAATCTGCTTCCAGCTGTCGGCCTCAACGTGCCGAGTGTCGTTGCCGCAATCATCGGCCTGTCGCTCTGCACGGCTGCCTATCAGGCAGAGAACCTGCGTGGCGGCTTTGCCAGCGTGCCGCGCGGGCTGGTGGAGTCGGCGGAGATGGTTGGCCTGACGCCGCGTCAGATTTTCCGCCGCATCAAAGTTCCGATCGCGCTGCGTCTCACATTCCCAGCTCTCGTCAACGAGGCGATCCTTATTTTGAAAGCATCGTCGCTGGTCTCCGTCGTCGGTATCGTCGAACTGACCCGCATGGCGCAGGATCTCGCCGGCAGCACGTTTCTGCCGCTGCAGATCTTCGCAGCCGCTGGCCTCATCTATCTCGTGATCAACTGGGTGGTCGCACTTGCCGGCGGCCTGATCGAAAGCAGATTGCCGGGGGTAGCGCGATGACCTTCGACATCAACGTCCTCATCGGCCAGTGGCCTGCCATCCTTAGCGGGGCCGGCGTCACGATCATGATCTGGATTGTGGGCACCATCGCCGCTGCCATTATCGGCTTCCTGATGGCGGTCGCCCGGCAATATGGCGGCGTAGTCGTCGACAAGGTGCTGGGTGCCATCGTGGCGGTGCTGCGCGGCACGCCGTTTCTTATCCAGATTTTCCTCGTCTACTACGGTGGCCCTTTCGTGGGCCTCGAGCTTGATCCCGTGCCGGCAGGATTGATCGGTATTTCGATCTATGGTGCTGCCTATTTCAGCGAAATCTTCCGTTCCGGATTTCGGGCCGTGCCGAAAGGCCATATCGAGGCTGGCGAATGCGTCGGCTTGACGCGCGGGCAGATCATAAGGCGCATTCTCCTGCCGGAGATGACGATGCTGGTGCTGCCGCCCTGCGTGAACATGACCGTCATTCTGATGAAGGAGACGGCAGTTCTCTCCATCATCACCGTGCCGGAATTGACCGCGACGCTGAGTGCGATCGGATCGCAGCAATATGCCTTCGTCGAGGCGCTGTCTGCCCTGGCGCTCTTCTACTGGGTGCTCGTCGAAGTCACCGGCTGGCTTGGCAACCTTGCCGAAACGAAACTTTCCAGATTCAGGTTTTTCAACGCATGAGCGTCCCCGCTATAGAAGTCAGGAATCTCGTCAAGACGTTTGGAGAGACCACGGTCCTCCACGGCATCGATCTTGCCATCGAGCCGGGGCAGGTCTCCTGCCTCATCGGCCCATCCGGCTCCGGCAAGAGCACGCTTTTGCGATGCATGGCTTTCCTTGAAGAGGCGACGCGCGGAACGATCTCCATCAACGGCGAGGTCCTTGGCTTTACCGAGGATGCTCAAGGACGTCGTGAACGTATCTCGGCAGCGACCAATCGTTCGATCCGCGCCCAGATCGGCATGGTCTTCCAGCAGTTCAATCTCTGGCCGCATATGACGGCGCTCGGCAATGTCAGCGAGGCTTTGAAGACGGTTCACAAGATGAGCCGTAAGCAGGCCGAAGATGCGGCCATGGTGCAACTCGTCAAGGTCGGGCTCGAGGCAAGGGCAGGACATTATCCATCACAGCTTTCGGGCGGACAACAGCAGCGCGTGGCGATTGCCCGCGCCCTGGCATTGAAGCCGAAGATCATGCTGTTCGATGAGCCGACCTCGTCGCTCGATCCGGAACTGACCGGCGAAGTCTTGAACGTCATGCGCGACCTCGCGGCCGAGGGCATGACCATGGTGGTCGTTTCGCATGAAATCGGTTTCGCCGCGACCGTCGGCCAGCAGATCATCTTTCTCGATCATGGCAAGGTGCTGTTTAGCGGGCCGCCGCAGGAGGTCTTCAAGAAGCCGAGAAATCCTCGTCTCGAGCAATTCCTCGATACCTATCTCGACCGTGGTGCGTCGATGTTGCTCTGACATCGCGTCAAGCGGCTTGAGCCAAGCCTCGCTGTTGCTCCGGCGAACCTGTTTGGCACCGGCAAAGCCGAAATCAGTCGCTATGGCGAATGGTGCATGTGATCACATCTCCTCCTACCGCATACGCCGCGGATGGAAACTCGGAAGAGAGCGGCTGATGTGATGCCGTAAGCAGATGGTGCTCCACTTTCGTAGGAGCGATCACCAAACGACGGCTGAAGTCGCCTGTGCGACGCTGGGGAAGTGGCGCGAAGGCGGCGCTTCAGTCCTTTGTTTCGAGGATCAGACGGATCGGATTTCCATCACGTGCCGCGGCCTTGATTGCCGCCGATATCTGCTGAAGCCGCCCACGCGCGACGAGAGCCTCCGGCCGTGGGACTTTTCCAGGACCCGCATCGATAAAGGCGGACCAGTCGTATTCCGAGTCGAGCATCGCCATGAATGATGTCGCGACGATTGCTTCGCCGCAAGCGGCGCATCGAAGTATGTATGAACCTCCGTGGACGATCGACTCGGTCTTGTGCAGTCCGCATGAGGTGCAGGTCAACGTATTATCCATTGCATTATCCAATCCCTACCGGCTCGAAAGCGTCTCGACGACGGGGTGCGGCAGGCCGGGGATTACTTTCGCGCTCCCGCTCATCTTACGAAGGATCTGTCTAAACACCCCCTGTGTTTTTAGGGGCATTAATCCTGTTTCAATAAAGCTTGGCTAGCTTTGTTTTTGATTGGGCAGGGCATGACGCGCCTGTGGTCGGGCGGTGCCTCGACGGCTCACGGACTGCTTTTCTTTTAGAAGTTTCACCACAAGAGCTCCAGAAATACGGGTTTGGCGAAGCGGGTTAGCGTCATGGCACCCCGAACGTAGGTGAGCAATTATGATTTTTTCTCTGCGCAATATACTTGTTGGAATTTTCCTTTTTCTCAGCATCGCTCTATGTGTGCTGACGGGATCGTCGACGCTTGATGCCTATCGCGATGCAGGCAAGTATGCCGACGTCTCGAAGTTCACCTTGCTCGACCGCGCGCTCTTCCAGACACTCGCCAACTTTCGCAACGAGCGAGGTGACGGCTCGTCGCTCGCCAAACTTGAGCTTGGCTCGCAAGATGCAACGCTCGCCTTGTTGAAAAAGGATAGGGGCATCGTCGACAAATATATGGGTGACGCAAAATCGGTCTTTGCAGATATCGACGACCAGGCGCTCGAAGCCCCGATTGCCGACGTCATGAACGCCTATGATCGGGTAGTTGCATTCCGCTCAAAGCTCGACAGCGAAGTCGCCAGGAAGCTTGCTGATCGCGACCCGACACTGCAAGCCACGACGCTGGACCTCGGTCAGCAGCTCTTGACCGCGTTGGAGGCAGGTTCGACCGCCGTCGAAAGCCGGATCCGCACGAGTGATCCCTCAATGACGGCACTCATTCAGATCCGTGCACTGACATGGTACACGCGCGCAACGGCTGGGGCTGCAAACCTGTTGTTCGTCAACACGCTCGCCTCCGGAGAGGCGATGAAGCCCGAGGACGTCAGCAAGATCCAACAATTCGATTACACTGCGAATTTCACCTGGGAACAGATCGGTACTCTGGTCAATCATCCGTCGACACCACAGGTCGTCAGAGACGCCTATAAAGTCAGCAGCGCGACCTTCTTCAACGGTGATTTTGCAGCAAAACACAGTGCATTGCTTGCGAAGTTCGCAGCTGGTGAGAAGAAGGCCATGCCCCTTGACGACTGGCGCCCGCTTGGCAACGCCGCCCTTCTGACCATCACGAACACCGCCGCGGCAGCCGCAGACGGCATGGTCGCGAACGCATCCGCCAGCCAGAATGATGCGTTCGTCAGCTTGATCGCCTACGGGCTCACTTTCCTTGTTTCCGTGGTTCTGAGCATTACGGGCATCTGCGTCATCATCTTTCGCGTCACCAGGCCCGTGGGCGCGCTAACCCATTCCATGACCGCACTCGCCGAAGGCAACCTCTCGGTCTTGATCGGTGGCGTCGAACGGCGTGATGAGATCGGCGCCATGGCGCGTTCTGTCCAGATTTTCCAGCAGGCAGCTCTGCGCAACAAGGCGCTCGAAGCCGAAGCCGCCGAGGCACGCATTTCATCGGAGAACGAACGCCTCGAAGTCCAGCGCCGCGCCGAAGCAGAGGCCGAAGAGCGGCTGCTGCAGGCTACGGGCTCGCTTGCGACAGGACTTCGTCATTTGGCATCCGGCGACCTGCGGTGCGAGATCGAAACGCCGCTGGCTGCGCAGTTCGAAGCTCTGCGTCACGATTTCAATTCGTCGGTCAGCCAGTTGCGCGCTGCGATGTCTCAGGTCGGCCACGCCGCGTCACTCGTAAACAGCGGCAGTTACGAGATTTCGCAGGCTTCCGATAATCTTTCCAAGCGCACGGAGCAGCAGGCCGCCTCGCTGGAAGAGACGGCAGCGGCGCTCGAAGAGGTTACGGCCAATGTTCAGTCGACCTCCAAGCGGGCTGGCGATGCCCGTGATTTGGTACGCGGCGCCCGGTCGCGGGCCGAAAACTCCAGCCAGGTCGTCAACAATGCCGTCAATGCCATGGGCAGGATCGAGCATTCGTCCAAGCAGATCAGCCAGATCATCAGCGTGATCGACGAGATCGCCTTCCAGACCAACCTGCTTGCGCTCAACGCAGGCGTCGAGGCAGCACGTGCGGGTGAAGCAGGCAAGGGCTTCGCCGTCGTCGCCCAGGAAGTCCGCGAGTTGGCCCAGCGTTCGGCCAATGCCGCCAAGGAGATCAAGGTTCTGATTGGCAATTCCGAAGTCGCCGTCGGCGAAGGCGTGAAACTCGTCAACGACACCGGCGAGGGTCTCGCAGCTATTGCCGACCTGGTCCTGCAGATCAATCAGCACATGGATGCGATTGCAACGGCCGCTCAGGAGCAGTCCATGGGGCTTTCGGAGATCAACAGCGCTGTCAATCACATGGATCAGGCGACACAGCAGAATGCCGCCATGGTTGAAGAGATGAATGCGGCCGGCGCAGGTTTGGCCGAGGAAAGCAAGCGTCTCGGAGAGCTCCTGAGCGCGTTCCGCACAGGCGAAACCGAGCGCATTGAGCCACAGGCGAAGTCCGTGGCCCGGCTTGCCTCGGCCCCGACAGCCGGTCGGCCTGCTGCTCGCCCCGCTCCCGTCACGCAGGGCAATGCTGCGCTTAAACGTCTCCAGCAGGAGTGGTCGGAGTTCTGATTAAGCCT
>NZ_QMKK01000030.1 GCF_003287875.1 Martinezella tropici | reverse complement strand
TGTGATTCTCATGTCCGTTTTCAAGGATTGGGGTATAGGTTTTCGTTTCGCTTTTCAGCGCCGAAAGAAACGGGCTGGTTATTGCAGGACGCGGCGGCATTGAGACGACGGTTGATCAGACTCTGATGCGCGGGTTGGATACCGCAGGACCGTGGTTCGTCTCGGGCCTTCCTCTGTCTCACATGGCGCGTGTTGCCGTTTCAGGCTCGCAGAATCACAACGAGGGTTACCCTGACCGGCCGCCACGCCCAGCAATAAACAGCGTGATGGAATTGAACTTGTTTTCTCCTTTCCCTTGATGCCTTTTCGTCAGGCTGCCTTTGTTGGGGTAATGGGAACTGTCGTCGCAATCGCCCAGGCGAAGGCAGCGAGCTCGCGCGCGATGGCGACGATGACGATGTTTGTGGGGCGGCCACTAGCCTGCATGCGCCGATATCGTTGGCATAGCCGCACCTGCGCCTTCCAGGCGATCGCCCTGATCGCTTCAGGCAGCCCCTCCGTTCGTTTCAGGATTTCCTGGCTTACACGCGCAGGCAATCTATAGGTCCATGCGCCTTCGACCAGCATGCGCCGCGCACGGGTGTTGCCGGCCTTCGTGATTGAACCCCGCGACACGCTGGCCCCGGTCGAGCGCTCTTTGGGAACCAGACCCAGCCATGCCATGAACTGCCGGGGATTGTTGAAGCGTCTGAAGTCGCCGATCTCCGATACCAGTGTCACCGCCGAGATCTGTGCGACACCGCGCAGGGCCTGGATCGCTTCGACGACAGGGTTAAGCGACCAGTCCGGCAAGAGCGCCACCATCTGCCGGGTCAACCGCTCACGCCGTTCCTCGATTTGCTCGATGGCACGAATATATTCTTCCATAGCGATCTGCTGCGCACGGTGATCAAAGCGCTGTGTCGCCAGCCAGTTTCGATGAGCTCTTGTCCAATGAGAGCGGCCTTCGAAGACCCGCCCGTGCCGGAGCAGGAACGATAAAAGATGCTGGCGCGCGCGCCGTAGATCCGAGACCGTCACTTCCCTTGCCCGGCAGAGATCGCGCATGGCCTCATGTGTCTCGTCGGGAACCCAGATGGACGACAGTTCACCAGCGCGCAACAACGCGGCAAGCGCGACAGCATCGCGGCGATCCGTCTTGATCTGAAGCCCCGGACGGGTCGGAACCAGCGATGGCGCGACGACAAGGCATTCATGGCCAAGATCGCGAAGTTGACGATACAATCCATAACCTGTCGGGCCGGCCTCATAGCAAAGGCACAGGCGTCCGTGACGTCCAGCAAGCTTGTCGACAAATTTGCGCACCGCATCAGCACGGTTGGCAATTTCGCCGTAATAGCGAACCTCACCTTTGCGGCCCGCTTCCGCCAGACCGATCGCGATTTTTTCCTTGCTCACATCCAAACCAACGTAAACTGCGATATCATCGACCACGGCTCGTCTCCTATGTTTGAGGCTCTGGCGCTGCAGCTAACCCTCGTTCTGAACATAATGCGAGACGAGCCACCCTGCCGGCTAAGGACATGGGGTCTCACTGTATCGGGGTGATTTGGGGATGGTGGATGCGCGGATTGGACGAACGGACAGGCTCGCTGTTTTCGTATGTGGACCTTGAGGCGCGGGTTCGGCGCGATCATCCGCTACGAGTGATCCGGGAGATCGTGAACGCGGCTCTTGCGGAGATGGATGGCAATTTCGCGGTGCTTTATCCGGCTGGGCTCGGCCGACCCTCGATCGCGCCGGAACGCGTGCTGCGTGCGATGCTGCTGCAGGCCTTCTACGGCATTCGCTCGGAGCGCCAGTTGATGGAGCGCATGGAGTTCGATCTTCTGTTTCGCTGGTTCGCGGGGCTCGGCGTTGACGAGCCGACCTGGGATCACTCGAGTTTCACCAAGAACCGGGATCGGCTGTTGGAAGGTGAGATCGCGGCAAAGTTTCTGCGTGCGGTGCTGGCGGAGCCAAGGGTGAAGCGGCTGTTGTCGTCGGATCACTTCTCGGTGGATGGGACGCTGATCGAGGCCTGGGCTTCGATCAAGAGCTTCCGCCGCAAGGACGGCGGCGATAATGATCCGGATGGCGCTGGCCGCAACGCCAAGCGCGGCTTCCACAAGGAAAAGCGCTCCAACGATACGCACCAGAGCACGAGCGACCCGCAGGCGCGGCTCTACAAGAAGGGCGACGGTCAGCCGGCGAAGCTGTGCTACATGGGCCATGCGCTGATGGAGAACCGTCACGGGCTGGCCGTGGATGGCGGCGTCACCCAGGCCACGGGCAAAGCCGAGCGCGAAGCTGCGCTTGCCATGTTGGAGCGTCGGCCATCGCGGCGGCGCATCACACTGGAGGCCGACAAGGCCTATGACGTACGCCAGTTCATCAAGGACCTGCGTGAGCACAAGGTCACGCCGCACATCGCCGTCGACGGCCATCTGAGTAAAACCGGCAAGCCTCGCGTGACGGCGATCGATGGCCGCACGAAGCGCCATCCGGGTTATGAAGCCAGCCAGCGCTGCCGCAAGCGGATCGAAGAAGTGTTTGGTTGGATCAAGTCATCGGCCGGCATGGCCAAGGTCAAGCTACGAGGATGCGCCCGTGTGGGCGCGGCCTTCACCCTGAACCTAGCGGCCTATAATCTGATCCGCTTGCCCAAGCTGCTGGCGGTGCAGATATGAGCCTCGCCGGCCGTTGGCGGATCGTCGCGATGCCCGACTATGTCGAGGACTATCCCGACATGATGGAGCCCGCTTACATCGAGTTCGCCGCCGACGGCTCCGGCGAATTCGCCTTTGGCTGCGTCACCGGGCAGATCTTCGGTGCGCGCGACGGCAATCACGTCGCCTTCTCCTGGCAAGGCAGTGACGAAATGGACGAAGCCCAAGGCAACGGATGGGCCGAAATCCAATCAGACGGCTCCGTCGTCGGACAAATCTGTTTCCATAACGGTGATGAAGCTGACTTCGCCGCCCGAAAATGGACTTCTTTAACACCCTGCTAGAGCTCTACGGACGTATTGAAATCGCCGACGCTATTCGAAACTGGCTAGGCGTGCGCGGACAATCTCCCGCATCTGCGCCGGCGGATTTGCTGCCGGTCGGCTGGTGAGTGCCAAGTGTGCGTCTTTCCAGCAGGCAACGTCCCGCGGTGCCACGGTTTTTTGATGATAGCGCGACAGCAAGATGGATGCTACCGCCTAATGTCGTCTAGTCGCACCAAGCCGGACTAATGCATATCCGGCGCCACCAATCTCAATCAGAAGGTCTGCTCTCATTTCCCGATCGGTGACCACCTTGATTTTAGTCCATTTGTCTATCTTGGTGTCGAGCGGGAGAGGCAATCCTTCTCGCAATAAGAGGGTGAGCTCAGGTGCTCTTTCCGATTTATAAATACAAATCCTCATGGCACGGAACCCCAACTGCACAGATTTGTGGCAGCTATATTGCGGTGCGTTATCAGCTATTGCAATGCCGCAAAGCTATTTTCTGCAAATGTGCCGAGGTATGTTCCGTCCTCTCGTCCACATACTGCCGCTTCTTCCGGCTATGCGTATGAGATAACGGCAGACCGATCAGCGTCCAGAATCCGGCTGCACGCTGCGATCCAACGGTCTCATTGGCTCGTGAGCCGACATCTGGAAGTCTCGACAACACGTTACTATCTCCGCTGGCGCCAAGCTTCGATGTGCCATGTTTCATGATGAAAAGCCATTTTTGGTGGCATACATCATGAAAAGCAGTGATTGCGTGCTAGAAATTGCAGGTTGAGAGTTCGACCCCCCAAAGAGCATCGATGCGTTCACTTGAACTCAATTTAGCCGAGGTATATTTAGACCAGAAGATAGTGGCGACGAGAGCTCAGGAAGTAGCGAGCCGAAGACCGTCGCTGTAAGATACCGGGCTGCTCGCTTCACCTCCACCATGACGGTCCCTTGCCTCGTGGTTTCGTTTGCCGGGCTCCTTCCGCCGCAGACGATATCTCCAGTGAGCAAAGATATTCCGGTCTTACTTGTGGATGGACAGAACGACAGAACGACACGACGATACCCCGATGGCTTCGACACTCGCTGCAGCCTAGCTTGGCGCCACGGGTTTCGAAGTCGAACTCGAGGTCGAGCCGGGCGTCGGTCACACCATTTCGCCGACAGGCGCGGATACCTCAATCGCAAGCCGGGAGCGATCGCCCTATTTTTTGGGCAGTCTTGATCATCTCCGGGCCGCTCGTCATGCGGTCGCATTCACGAGATGGTCCGATACGGTCGAGATGAACGCACGAAGCCGCTGAAGACGTCGTAGATCCCGGTGATATCCCATCCAGATGTCTCGCGCCGGTGGCTGCGTCGGCAGTTCCAGTCTGCGGATACCCGCGATCTGATCGCCGACCACGCGAGGCAGCACGGCAATCCCGACGCCTTGCCGACACATACGTCCCTGAACGTTGCGGTTATTCGATCGCAGGACCGGTCTCGCTTTGGGGAAGCTCTCGATGAGCCAAGCGATATCGGGAAACTGCCCGGTCGACGTATCGTGGGTGATCAGCCGGAAACCAGCCCCGTCGCCATATTTGGGATCAGGCGACTCCTCTGCGACGTAGACGCCGTATTCGAGCCTGAAGAGCCGCCGCTGAACGACATCGGCGGTGTTGAACGGAACGATACGAAAAGCGATGTCGGCCTCGCGCTGAGCGAGGTTGAACAGGCGCGTGCCGGTCAGGATCTCGACGTCGACATTGGGGTAGGCGTTGGAAAAATCCGCCAGGATGGGAGGCAGTACGTAGGCCCCGAACCAGTCCGCTGATGAAATGCGCAGACTGCCTTTGAGATTCTGCTCCTGCCCCGCAAGCCGGCGCTCCATGGCCAGCGCGCCTTCTTCCATCTGCTCCGCCAGCGCGATGATCCCGTGGCCCTCTTCCGTCAGAACAAGACCGTCCGCAGTCCGCTGGAAGAGCGTGTGGCCGATCGCCTGCTCAAGTGCGCGCAGGCGCCTGCCGACGGTCGGATGGCTTGTCTGAAGAGAACGCGCGGCGCCGCCGAGCGTGCCGGATCGCGCAACAGCAAGAAAAATTCTGACATCACTCCATTCCATCACGATACCCTTACAAAACTGAACGCCGAGAATACATTTTTGTCACTTAAAGAACAAATCTAAGCACCTAGATTCCCACCATCGGTCCATCGGACCATCTCTCGTGTACCACCTCATGTCATTCGGAAGGATCGGCAAATGTCTCTCAAGTCCCTCTATCTCGGTGCTGCGGCTCTTGCAGTGGTGTTCGGCGCGCCGTCCGCTTTCGCGCAGCCGGCCCAGAATGTAATTTTGGTCCATGGCGCGTTGGTCGATGGCAGCGGCTGGAGGGGCGTTTATGAGCGCCTGGTCGCCAAGGGCTTGAAAGTCACGGTCGTCCAGGAACCGAACACTTCGCTGGAGGATGACGTTCAGGCGGTTCACCGCGCTATCGAGCAGCAAAATGGACCGGTCGTCCTCGTTGGTCACAGCTATGGTGGTCAGATCATCACCGAAGCCGGCGTCGACCCGAGCGTTTCGGCACTTGTCTATGTCGCGGCCATTGTCCCGGATGTTGGCGAGAGCGTCGGCGATCTGTTCGAGAAGTGGCCGAGTCCGACCGCGGACGCGTTCAAGCCGACGTCTGACGGCTTCCTACTGTTCGATCCAGCGAAGTTCCGGGTGGGATTCGCCGCTGACCTGTCCAAGGCCGAGGCGGATTTCATGGCTAACTCGCAGGTGCCGGTTTCGGCGAAGATCCTTGGAACCAAGACGCAACACGCGGCCTGGAAGACCAAGCCGAGCTACGGCATCGTGGCCGGGCTGGACATGGCTGTCGCCGCCGAGGCGGAGCGGTCCATGTACAAGCGGGCAAGCGCGAAGGCCACCGAGGTGCCCGGTGCCAGCCATGCGGTTTATATCTCGCATCCGCGCGAAGTCGCCGACGTCATCGCCGAAGCGGCGAGCAAATGAAGCCGATGCCTTGATGTTCAGGCGCAGGGCTGCGGATGTTTCGTGACCCATACGCGGAAGCCACTCCTGTGGCTTCGGCATCGCGACCGGCCAACTCATCGGCGGGCCTCGTCTGACGATCGCCCGGCGGCCTGGGTACTACCCGGCGCCCAGCACTTATCCGAACAACAGGAGATAGACCATGCAGATCGGATTTATCGGTCTCGGCAGTATGGGTTCGGCAATGGCCATAAATCTGGTGAAGGCAGGCCATGATGTTCGGGCCTGGAACCGTAGCAAGGTCGCCCAGGATAGTGTCCCCGGGGTGACGCTTGTCGAATTCGCGGCGGATGCATTCCAGGCTGACGCAGTCTTCACAATGCTATCCGACGACGCTGTCATTCGCGAGGTGGTCCTCGATGCCGGCCTGCTCGCAAGCGCGCCTGGGCTCACCCATATTGTCACATCGACGATCTCGGTCGCTTTTGCGCGAGAACTGGAGCTGCTGCACGAAGAGGCGGGCCTTGGCTATGTGTCCGCACCGGTGCTCGGGCGACCGAACGTAGCGGCGCGTGGCCAGCTTAACATCCTGGCGGCCGGGAAGGCCAATGCAGTGGCCGCGATCGAGCCGCTGCTCGCTCCTCTC
The DNA here is from genome assembly GCF_003287875.1 of Martinezella tropici. Classification (GTDB taxonomy): domain Bacteria; phylum Pseudomonadota; class Alphaproteobacteria; order Rhizobiales; family Rhizobiaceae; genus Rhizobium; species Rhizobium tropici_C. Next base: position 231,299 of record NZ_QMKK01000030.1, on the reverse strand, counting down.
AGCAAAAAGGTCTGGAAGTTGGGGGAGAACCCCGCTCGGGCGAATGCGGCGAAGCTCGCCTGCAACATGATGATCGCCATGGCTATCGAGGCGATGGCTGAGGGTGTCGTGCTGACCGAGAGCGTCGGACTCGAGCGCGCGGATTTCTTTGAACTCATTTTAGGCACCCTTTTCTCGGGCCGCGCCTATGAGAGCTACAGCGCGCAGATCACGGAACGATCATTCGAGCCCGGTTTCAAGGCCAAGCTCGCCCTCAAGGACATGCGCCTCGCGACTGAAGCCAGCAACGAGATCGGACGCACGCTCCCGATGCTTGAAGCTGTCCGGGAGGGGCTCGACCAAGCCGTCTTGGCGGGCTTTGGCGAGAAGGATTGGTCGATCATGGCGGACATGACGGTTCGTGGCGGCGACAGCATGGCGTCGTCTGAAACCAACTCGGAGACAAACCAATGAGAACTTGGCTCATCACAGGCTGCTCAAGCGGCTTCGGCCGGCGGCTCGCGCTCGCTGCGGCACAGCGTGGCGATCAGGTCATCGCGACGGCCCGCAATATCAAAACGATCGGAGAAATGGCTGAGCCTTTTGGCGGCCGCATGATTACTTTGCCGCTCGACGTGACGGATGCGGCGGCAGCCAAGGCCTCGGTCGCAAAGGCGGTCGAGACATTCGGCGGATTTGACGTGCTCGTGAACAATGCCGGCTACGGACTGTTCGGCGCGATCGAGGAAGGCACGCCCGAAGAATATCGGCCGATGTTCGAGGTGAACGTGTTCGGTCTGATCGAAACCACCAGAGCCGCCCTTCCCGTCCTGCGACGTTCGGGCGGAACGATCGTCAACATGTCGTCCGGCGCAGGCATCGCCGGCAGCGGCGGTGGCGGATATTATAATGCCGCCAAGTTTGCCGTGGAAGGGATTTCCGAAGCGCTCGCCGGCGAGCTGAAGCCGTTCGGCATCCGCGTGCTGATCGTCGAGCCTGGGCCGTTTCGCACCGATTTCCTTGGCCGTTCGATCACCATAGCGGCCAACGAAATGCCGGAATACGCCGCGAGCTCGCGCAAGCACTATCGCGAAACCAACAACGGCAATCAGGCGGGCGATCCCGACAAGGCGATCGCGGTGATCCTGCAGGCAGTCGATGCCGACAACGCTCCGCTTCATCTGCCGCTCGGCCCGATCGCGCATTCGATCGCTGAGCGAAAGCTGGCTTCCTTCCGCCGCGATATCGATGCCTGGCGCGGCATCACGATCGCGACCGATTTCGACCAGCCCTGAGCGCTGGCCGCAAGCTCTGTTCGAATGTCAACCTCGATTGGAAAGTGATCATGATCGCAACTTTGAAGGGGTTTACCCAGCAGCTGATGCCGGTGAATGGCATCAAGATCAACGCCGTCACCGGGGGCTCAGGCCCGCCGATCCTTCTGCTTCACGGCTGGCCGGAAACGTGGTGGGAATGGCACCATGTGATGCCGCTGCTGGCCGAGCATTTCAGCGTCGTGGCCATGGATCTGCGCGGCGCGGGCTTTTCCGACTGCCCGCTTGACGGCTATGACAAGGCGACGATGGCGCGCGACGCACACGAGGTCATGGTTGCACTTGGGCATGAACACTACGCCGTGTGCGGCCATGACATTGGCGGAATGGTGGCGTTGCCGCTGGCCGCCATCTATCGGGAGGCTGTTACCCACCTGGCCGTCCTCGACGTTCCGCTTCCAGGCTGGACGCAATGGGAGGCGACGACTGCAAGGATCTGGCACTTCGGCTTTCATATGAACCGGGATCTACCCGAACGCCTGATCCATGGCCGTGAATATGACTATGTTTCGAGCTTCATGGCGGAGCGGTTCTACGATCACAGCACCTTCGATCCGGCGGACATCGAGATCTACGCGAAAGCGATGGCCCTTCCTGGCCGCACGCGCGGCGGCATGGAATGGTATCGCACTCTCGCCGCCGACCATGCGGCTGCGCTCGAGTACAAAAGGCAACCACTCGAGATACCGGTGTTAGGTCTCGGCGGGGAGCAGCGCTTCGGTGCGCATATGGTCCCGATGCTCAAGGAGTTCGCCAGCAATGTGACGGGCGGCTCGATTGCGCGGTGCAGCCACTATGTCGCGGACGAGCGGCCGGATGAAGTGGCGGCCGCTCTGCTCGATTTCCTCAAGACCAGTTGAAACTCTGCGACCACCCCGTCGTGGGCCGGATCGCGACATTGCGGGCGAGTTGCGCCCGATCGCGTTCGATCGATCAAATAAGAAAGGAAAACTGTCATGACCGCACCTGTCATTCGCGGAGTCAATCATATCGGCATCACGGTGCCTGACATCGAAGCAGCAAAATCGTTCCTGGTGGAAGCTTTCGGCGGCCAGGTGATCTATCAGTCATTCGGACCGCAGGATCCGCCGCGGCAGGGACCCGAATTCGAGCGGGCCACTGGCGCTTCCCCTGGAACGGTCGTGCGTGCGCAGGCGATGGTCAAGATCGGAAACGGACCGGACATCGAACTCTTCGAAATGCACGGTCCCGAACAAGCCCAGCCGGTTCGAGCGAGCGACTTCGGCATTACACACTTCGGTGTCTACACCGACGACATCGACGGATCGGTTGAGCGCTTTGAAAAGGCTGGAGGCACGCCCCTTACTGCGCCACGCGCTATTCCCTACGCAACCGAAAAGGGTCCTGGAAACAAGGTCTGCTACTGCCGCATGCCATGGGGCACGACTGTGGAATTCATCACCACGCCCGACCGCATGGCCTATCATGGCCAGACGGATCTGCGCAGGTGGCAGGACGATGACTGAGGCGGGCGAAAAGGCAGTCTTGAAGTCGCGGCGATGCTGACGTTGTCGGACGGTTCGACCAGTCCGCAGCCGCGACGGCTGTCGTGCCAGATCGAATGGGCCGCCGTCACCCATCCGAGTGAGCGTGACTTTCGTCAGGGCGTGTCTCATGTCGCGATGCGAGCAGCGATGTTCGTACGACGTTAGGTGCGCGTGCGCCATCGAGAGTACCGGGGCGGGCAACGAGAACGATGATGCCCGCCGCGTCATGTCTGAGTTGACGAGCCTGCATGCACGAATGCCCCCGGCCGCACGCAGCAGGCGAATGAAATGCTATCTAAGAGCGATGAGATTCGCTGCTATATTCCTTTTCATGTTTGCGCACGTGCCTGCCGCGCTTGGCGGGCAATCCGGCGGGCATGGCCCGGACGGGTCTGTCGATGTCATTGGCAAACGATTTACCAGGCAAGGCAAAGCTTCTCCGCAAGTCCGGATCGACAGAAACAGCTGTCGGGCATTCGACGGCTGTGCATGCCGATGCCGTCCTGGGGTGGATGTCTCTTGCGGTGGATCCCAGCAAAAATCGACAGGCAGAGCAATAACCCCTCGTTGACAGATTTGTCATGATCGCGTTAAGGGTGCGATATAATATGAGTTATAGAATCAAGTTTTGACACGCTCTTAGTCAAATACGAAACGAACGCTGGGTGAAACAATGAAATTCCATCTGCTGCCCCCGCATAAGTTGATTCCCACCGAGGAGACAGATGCAGGCAGGGTCGATGAAGTTCATGGCCTTATCTCCACGATCGGCCGCTGGACAGTGCCGATCATGGTGGAGAAGGACGCGCTCTTCGTGATGGACGGCCATCACCGTCTGGAAGTGGCGTTCCGGCTTGGGCTGGCCGCCGTGCCAACCTTTCTCCTCGACTACCGGAGCGTACGCGTCGAAGCCTGGCGGGCCGGTGAGACGATCACGCCAGCCGATATTTATGACATGGCCTGCAGCCGGCAAAAATTTCCGATCAAGACCACACGCCACATTTTCCTGGATGATCTGCCAGCGTGCGACGTGAAGCTCGAGGATCTTCGACAGTGGTATGAGCCCCTCGACAATTCGGAGAGGCTTGCCGGATGACGTCCCACATCGACCCGATCACGTGGCCCGAGCTGTCTCCAATTCTCTCTCCTCTTGCTGCCGACATTCTGACCTCGAGCGCGTCCCTGCACAAATGGACCGAAGAATACGGGTCTCCGCTTCACCTCGTGCTTCCGTCGGAACTCAACGCAAACGTCGAAGGCCTGCGCCGCGTTTTCGATGAACGGGGCGTCGGACACGCGATCTACTATGGTGCGAAAGTCAATAAATCCTCGGGCCTGATGCGGGCCGCACTCGAAGCAGGCGCAGGTATCGATGTGTCGAGCGTTTACGAGCTTCGTGATGCCGTAAAGCTCGGAGCTTGGGGCAGTGGCATTGTGGCGACCGGCCCTGCGAAAACCGCGCAATTTCATGACGAACTCGTGCGCATCGGGGCTCTCATCTGCGTGGATAGTCCGGAGGAACTGACCGACGTATCGAAGCGCCTGCCAACCGATGGGGTCGAGCAGCCCGTCCTTTTGCGACTGCAGCCGAAAGGCCACGAGAAAAGCCGTTTTGGCATGGCTGGCGAGACGGTGCGAGCCTGCCTGTCGCGCATCGCCGCCGATGATCGTTTCCGCTTCGACGGCATACATTTCCATCTCAGCGGATATCGCTGGCAAGATCGTGCGGTAGCGTTTGAAGAGGCTGCCAAGCTGATGGAGGAAGCACGCGCAATCGGGCTTTCTCCCAAAATGATCGATATCGGCGGCGGATTGCCGATCCAATATGTGTCTGAGGTGGCATGGGAAGAGCATCTGCTGCGCCAGCGCGCCGATGATTACCGTACGGGGAAGGTTCCGGCTTCCTTTTATCCCTATGGCGGTCCGCAATCTGCGGCGGCGTGGCTTTCCTGCTTCCTGGATGCGCAACTGTCGTCGGGCCTGACGATCGAGGACTATCTCAAGCAGCGCGAACTGACGCTCGCGATGGAGCCGGGGCGGTCCCTTGTCGACCAGGCGGCAATTTCAGCTTTCCGTATTACACGCGTGAAGGATCTCGGCGGTGGAGATGGTGTCATCTTCGTCGAAGGCAGCAGTTTCAGTGCCTGCGAGACCTGGTTTGCGTCTGAATTCATGGTGGATCCGGTCCTGCTGCGTCAGAACGACCGGGCTCGGGCGGATGAGCCATTCCGGGGCTACATAGCGGGACATAGCTGCCTCGATGAAGACGTCCTGAGCAACCGCTGGCTCGGCTTTTCCCAGATTCCGGAGGCCGGAGACCTTCTCGTCTGGGCCAATACCGGCGGCTATCAGATGGATCTCCTCGAAAACGAGTTTCATCGCCACCCGATGCCCAAGCGGTTGTGCGTAACAAAGAGCGCAGCCGGTCAACTGTCGATCTATCCCGATAACTAGGAGAGGACACCATGCTTCCTACGAATGTGACGCAATTGATCGGGCGCACCCCGGTCATGTCAATCGAGATACCGAGCCGAGATACCATCCTCGTGTTGAAGATAGAAAAGAACAATCCCGGCGGTTCCATGAAGGATCGTATGGCGCGCAGCATGGTCGTGGCCGCCTTACAGGACGGCCGGCTTGCTCCGGGAGGAACAATCGTCGAATCCTCCTCGGGAAATACCGGTATCGGCCTGGCGCTGGCGGCGGTCGAGTTCGGGTTGAATTTCATTGCCGTCGTGGACCATCATGCCGCGCCTGATAAAATCCGCATGATGCGGGCGATCGGCGCCGAAATCCGTTATGTCGAAGGGGACTTCAGGGAAGATGAAGTCGCCGTCGTCGCCCGGCAGAGACTGGCAGCGCAGCTCGGCGCGCAATTGCCAGGCGCCATGTTCATGAACCAGTCCGACAATCCTGCCAATCCTGAGGGTTATGCCGAGTATGTTGATGAACTGATGGAGCAGCTTCCCGACGGCATCGATGCATTTGTGGGATGCGTCGGCACCGGCGGGTCGATGACGGGAATTTCGCAGCGGCTGAAGCAGCGCTTGCCCACGATCCGCACGATCGCGGTGGAACCCGCGGGCTCCATCGTGTTCGGACAACCCGGACATCCTTATTATCAGTCCGGAACGGGCACGCCGGCCGGCGACGAAGTCGGCAAGGTCCTCGACTACAGCTGCATTGACGAGGGCGTACAGGTTACCGATCAGCAGGCATTCGAAACGGCCCGTTATATCGCACGCCGTAAGGCACTGCTGGTCGGAGGGTCGACAGGCGGGGCGATCTACAAGGCTCTCGAATTCATCGCTTCCGGCAAGTTGCGGGGGACCGTCGTGACGACCGTAGCCGACGGAGGGGAGAAATATCTCGGTTCGGTCTTCGACGACGAATGGATGGCAAAACGCGGCCTGTTCGACCCGTCGATTGCCGCTGAGCTCGATGCGTGGCTTTCCGGGCAGGCACGCGCGGCATGAAGGTCACGATATGCGGGGCCGGGCGAACCGGCCATCTGAATGCCGTCCTGTTCAAACAGCGCGACGGCGTGGACGTATCCGTTCTGACGTCGTCGGCCGAGCTTGCCGACAAATGGTCGGGCGGAGAACAGGTCTGGCGGGTGAATTTGCCCGAGGGCGGTGCTCTGAAGGGACGGATCGACCATGTTGGCACCGATCCGCGGACGGCACTCGCCGATGCGGATCTGGTCGTCGTGACGCAGCCTGCGCAGGCGCGTCCGGCGCTCCTGCAGCAGATCGCGCCCCATCTGCCTGACAGTAAGCGGGTCTTCGTCGGAGCCATTCCGGGATTTTGCGGGTTCGACTGGCTGGCCGAGACTGCGTTCGGCGAACGCGAGAATATCGTGATCTGGGGGATGAAGGACGTTCCCCATACCGCCTATAATCTCGTTGCGGGCAGCGAAGTGCGCATGGGTGGCGCAAAGGCGCAGCTATATGCGGCGCTTCATCGTCGCGAGGCGGCGGACGCGAAGGAAGAGTTGTCGGATCTGCTCGCCCGGCTCTATGAAGCGCCGGTCGGCATCCTCGACGACTATCTCGAGATCACGCTGACCCCAGGCAATGCATTGATGCATCCGGCTGTCCTTTACGGGCTTGTCGGTCCTGGCGCTCCATGGGAGGCGCTTCCCTTCGAAGAGCCGATCTGCTGGTGGAGCGATTGCCCGCGCACCGGCGCAGAAATGCTGGAAGCGTGCGATGCCGAAAATCAGGCGCTCAAACATGCCGCCGAAAGGCGGCTCAAGGTTGACCTGGGAAGCATAAAGCCGCTTCGTCAGGAGCTGATCGAGGCCTATGGCGACCAGATCGGCGATGACAGCACAATGTATTCCCTGCTGAGAACCAACAGCGCCTACGCAGGAATCCGCGCGCCGCTCGTTGCCAATCCGGATGGACCGGGCCTGGTGATCGATCGGGAAAGTCGCGCCTTTCATGAAGACATTGCCTTCGGTCAGGCGCTCCTCCTGGAAATAGCCAAGCGGCTGGATGTGCCGGTGCCCGCGATCGAAACGACCTACCATTGGGCGCGCGCCTATCACGGCAATCTGCCGCAACCTCCTCTGAATTTTGTTCCCGTGACGTGGGCGGAGGCAATCGGATGAATGAAACTATCGTCCCGTCCTATGCGAGAGATGCGATCGACCCGCAATTCCGCCAACAGGCAAGACATAATGCCCTGGCACGGCTGGTGCGATGCCTGCTCGCCGAGCGCATCCTCAATCCCGACGCCTTGCTTTGGTCCGAAGACGGCAAACAGGCATGGCTTCCGCTATGGTCTGCGAGAAAAGTTCTCCATTTCGAAGACCTGCGGCGGCTGCCGGCGAATACGATGCTGACCCGTGGTGCCATCGAAATCATCGATGACAGCGGCAGGCGACGGCGGCTGGAAGAACCAGCCGACCTGATTGCCGAAGTCTCATCGGACTGGTCGGTCGCACCTGCCGCGGACGGGATTGCGCGCCTGCTCGCCGACATCGACAACAGCATCGAGAACGATGCGCTGATCCGTCGTCACCGGCAGGACTGGATTGGCTCGCTCAGCCGGGAAATAGCGGCCGGTGGCGACACTGGTCTCATTGCCTACCTGCGCCATACGCGTCCCGTGCATCAGGCCGCCATGATGCTCGACCAGTGGGGATCCCTGGAGGGACATCCCTTTTACCCGACCTGGAAATCGAAGCCCGGCCTTTCGGCGCAGGAGGTCGAGGCGCTGTCGCCGGAGTTCGGCGCGCGCGTCAATCTGCGTATCGCCGCCCTGCGGCAGGATTGGGCCTATGTAGAGACGATGCCCCATGTCGACAGCTATAACGGCTGGTTCCGCCACAATTTCCCGGAGCCATGGGATGCCTGGGTCAAGGCGTTAACGGAACGGGGGCAAACGCCTGAGGACTGGCTGCCCCTGCCGATCCATGCCTGGCACCTCGATCACTTTGTCCGCCGGGAATTTGCTGACGAGATCGCTTCCGGCGTGCTTGTGATCGATGGACCGGAGATTGTCACAATCCCCTCCATGTCCTTTCGCACGATGCTGCCGGACCTGGAAGAAGCAAGGCCGTTTGTCAAACTGCCGGTTGCGATCTGGATGACGAGCGAGATGCGGACCCTGCAGGCGAAGTCCATTCACATGGGTCCGAGGCTCAGCACCTTGATGTCCGACATTCTCGCTGCCGATGAAGCCATTGGAGGCGAACTGGAGTTCTTCCGCGAGGAGCTGGGGGCTATCCTCCACCATCCCGAAACGGGCGACGAACATCCGGGCCGTTTCCTCTCCGTCGTCTATCGCGAGGCCGAGGGCATCGCGCGAAAAGACGATCTGATGCCCGTCACCGTGGCCGCGCTACTTGCCGCAAGTCCCGTCGATGGCCGGCCGCTAATCTGCGAACTGATCGCACGCATGGGCGATGATGGTCGAGCGGCCGCTGAGTTCTTCCGCATCTATGCCGGGGTCGTTCTCAGGCCGACGATCGCCATGTACCTGTCGTATGGCATCGCCTTCGAAGCTCACCAGCAGAATAGTACCGTCCTCTTCGATCCATCCGGACGCCCGCGGCGCCTGCTCATTCGCGACTTCGGCGATGGCCGCAGTTTCGCCCCGCTGTTCGAGGCGCGGGGATATTCGCTGAAGCCGTTCAGCCGACCCGGCATCCTGCCGACTACCTTCAACGATGACATCTCCCTTGTTCGCTCGTTCGTTATCGATGCCTGCTTCGTCTGCCATCTTCATGAAGTGGCGCTTTGCCTGGACGAACATTTCGGGCTCAGCGAAGCATGGGCGATCCTGAGGCAGAAGACGGAAGAAGCGTTTGACCGGGTACGACCCCGCATGCTGTCGGAAGAATTCTGGCTGGAAGAGCGGGACGCGTTTCTCGATCGCCCCTGGCCGACCCGTTCCGTCTTGCGCATGCATCTCGAGCGATATCGCGACTATCGTCTGGAGCATCAACTGCCGAACCCGCTCACGAAGACGCCATGACGGGGACTTTTGCGGTTATACGAGGCTTCGGGCCGGTCTTTGCTATTCTCTTCGGCCTGCAGTTCATCTCCATGGGAGCCATGGAGATGAGCGGTCCGTTCTGGCCACTGCGCATCGAGGAACTATCATCGTCAGGGGGAATCTTCGCGCTGGCTGGAATCGGCGTCTATGTGTGCCCGATGATCGGCGTCTCTCTGACAAGCGCGCTATGGGGAAGGATGGGTGATCGGTACGGCAACCGCCTGATGATGGTCAGAGCGCTTGTCGGGCTTGCGATCACCCAGATCCTCGTTTCCTTCGCCCAGGACGTCTGGCTGATCCTGTTCCTGCGGTTTCTGCAGGGATGTTGCGCCGGCTATATCGCGCCGGCCCAGGCCTATGGCATCCAGATTACCGGCGGCCGCAATCGCGGCGTGCTTTTGACCTGGCTTCAGGTGGCGACCAATGTGGGGTCGCTGGGTGGCGCCTTTCTCGGCGGTCTCATCCTCGACGTATCCTCCTTCACGACGATCAACCTGACGGCCGGTCTCATCTGCGGTATCTGTGCCGCCGCCGCCTATGTGATCTTGCCGCGACCCGTGGCAGAGGCGAGCAGAGCCGATCGAGCCCAAGCCCGCCAGAATCAAGCATTCACGGGGCAAGCTACCGCACCCGTCCGGGGCCTTATGGCGCTGACGGGAATGATGCTCGCCAGCCGAATGGTTTTGCAGGTGCCCTTTGCGCTGTACATGGCTGAGGTCTTTCAAGCCCCTCACTGGGTCACGGGTTTCAGCTACGGCCTTCTGGCGCTCGGGTTTGTCGTGGCGGCGCCGCTTTGGGCGCAATTTTTCAACGACCGTCCGGCAAGCTTCATCCTTGGCTGGATAGTCCTGATTGCCGGCGGATGCGCATTGCTGACCGGTCTAGCCGGCCTCACGCGCTCGGTTGAATATTTTGCCCTGATCTATCTGTTCTGGGGCGGACTGCTCGGCGGAACGACCCCCGTCCTCGTGGCCCTCATGTCTGCAGCCACGGCCGATGGACGTCAGGGTTCGGTATTGGGCGCTGCCCAGTCCTGGCAGCAGATCGCATCCGTGGCGGGGATAGCCGTCGGAACGGGCACTGCCCAGATATTCGGGCTTACAAGCGTTTACCCTCTCGTGTCGCTGCTTTATGCGGCATCCCTCCTTACTGCCCTCGGCCTGTGGCTGTCGGCACGCTCGCGCTCACCTGTTGGAGATACCCTGTGACCTGCCTTCGCCTCTACGCGTTTGCGATAATCCTGTTATTGACGCCGCTTACGGCTCTTTCTGCCCGCGCCGAAAATGGCGCGGCCGCGCAAACGACCGTGACTGTCAAGGATATCGCCGGGCGGGACGTGCAGGTTAAGGTGCCCGTCTCCCGGATGCTGCTCGGGGAGGGCAGGCAACTCTATCTGATCGCATCGCTTGACCGAGAGAATCCGCTGGAGCGCATCGTCGCGTGGCGCAACGATCTGATCGAAGCCGATCCCGCGACCTACAACCAGTATCTCGAAAAATTCCCCGAGCTTGCGAAATTGCCGACCTTCAAGGGAAATGAAGGAAGCCTGATCGATATCGAATCGGCGATCGTGAAGAAGCCCGACGTGGTTCTTCTCAACCTCGAAGCCAAACAGGCCAATGAAGACGCTCAATATATCGGGAAACTTGCATCGCTCGACATACCGGTCCTGTACATCGATTTCAGGCACTATCCGCTTCAGAATACCGATCCGACTATCCGGCTGCTCGGCAAGATCATGGGACGCGAGGCGCAGGCAGAAGAGGTGATCGCATTCCGCAGGGAGGCGATGGCTCGGGTCGAGGATGTGCTTGCCAGGGCGAAGCCGGAGCGCCCGAAGGTTTTCATCGAGCGCATCGGCGGATATACGGAAGACTGCTGCCTGTCATTCGGCGCGGAGAATTTCGGCAAATATGTCGATCTGGCCGGCGGACACAATATCGGCAGTGACTTTCTGCCCTCGACATTCGGGCAGCTGAGCCCCGAGCAGGTGGTCGTCTCCAATCCCGATCATGTGATTGTCACCAGCGCCGACTGGCAGGCTTACGTGCCCGGTGGCCGCTGGATTCCTGTCGGCCCGAATGCAGATCTGAATGCCTCGAGGAAGAAGCTGGAATGGTTCACGATGCGGGATGCTTATGCCGGGACGACGGCACAGACAAAACGCAATTTCCACGCCATCTGGCATCAATTCTACAACAGCCCCTATGAATTCATCGCCGTCCAATGGATCGCAAAATGGCTCCATCCCGATCTCTTCGCCGATCTAGACCCGGATAAGACGTTCGCCGAATATCATAGGCGCTTTCTGCCGATCGTCTATCAGCCCGGCTATGCCGTCAGCCTCGATACTCAAGCACAGTGACCGAAACCATGACAACCGTCAGCCACATCAATGCGGTCGGCCGCTATCGCCTCGCGAGCCTCAGAAAATATGTCGTGCTTTGTCTGCTGCTTGCCGCAGCGATCCTCGTGCTTCTCGCCGATATTGCCACCGGTCCGGCCTGGTATGGACTGGATGATATGCTGAAGACCGTACTTATGCCCGCGGATGCGCAGCCCCAGATGCGCGTCGTCATCTGGTCCATCCGGATGCCGTCAGCCCTCATGGCTGTGGTCGTCGGAATGGCGCTTGCAACCGCCGGTGTCCAGATGCAGACGGTGCTCAATAATCCGCTCGCAAGCCCGTTCACGCTTGGCATTTCATCGGCAGCAAGCTTCGGCGCGGCGCTCGCTCTTGCTTTCGGCCTGTCCTTCATACCGGTCGCTGGCGACTATATCGTTGCCGTCAACGCCTTCATCATGGCGCTCGGATCCGCCCTCGTCATCCATTCCGTGGGATTGCGGCGGGGAAGCTCGGTCCAGACGATCGTGCTGCTTGGTATCGCGCTGGTGTTCAGTTTCAATACCGCATTGGCGATCGTCCAGTATTTTGCAAATGACCAGGCGGTCGCCGCTATCGTCTTCTGGACGATGGGCAGCCTGACCAAGGCAACCTGGCCAAAGCTCGCCGTAACGGTCGCCGTCCTGGTTCTCACCATTCCCATCTTTGTTTATCGGCGCTGGCAATTGACGGCTCTTCGTCTTGGAGAGGCGCGAGCGGCATCCTTCGGAATCCCGGTTCGTCGCCTTCGGCTGGAAACGCTCGTTCTGATATCGCTTCTGTCGGCCATGCCGGTGGCTTTCGTCGGAACGATCGGCTTTGTCGGACTTGTTGCGCCACATATTGCGCGGATGCTCGTCGGCGAGGATCAGCGGCATTTGCTGCCTGCCAGCGCCATGATCGGAGCCCTGATCATGTCATCAAGTTCCACAGCCGCGAAAATTCTCGTGCCGGGCGCGGTCTTGCCGATCGGGGTCATTACCGCCGTCATCGGCCTGCCGGTCTTCTTTTATCTTATCCTGAAGGGAGGCCGCGAAACGTGGTAGTCCTCAGCACTGAAGCGCTCGGAGCGGTCTACGGCGCGCGAACCGTCCTCAGCGACGTATCGTTGCCTCCATGCCATGGAGGAGAAATCATCGCGCTGATCGGATCTAATGCAGCAGGCAAATCAACACTTCTGCGCCGTATAGCCGGCATCCTTCCGGGTGCTGGAGAATGTCGCCTGACAGGTGTTGTCGATCGCGAAACAGCGATCGCCTACATGCCGCAGGATCAGGTGAGCGGAGCGGCGCTGACCGTCTTCGAAGCCGTGCTGTTGGCACGCAAGCAGACGAGTGGCTGGAAGCTTGCCGATGCAGATCTCCATGAGGTCGAGCAGGCACTCGCTGCCCTGCAAATCGCCGATCTTGGGTCCGAATATGTTTCGGAACTGAGCGGCGGTCAGCGCCAGCTCGTAGCACTTGCACAATGCGTCATCCGCGCTCCGACCGTCCTGCTTCTCGACGAGCCGACGAGTGCCCTTGACCTCCATCGTCAGTTCGATGTCATGAGGCATGTCAGGTCGCTTGCAAAGGAAAAGGGCCTGCTCGTCATCATCGCGGTCCATGACCTGAACCTGGCGATGAAGTTCGCCGACAAGATCGCCATCCTTGCGCATGGAACGCTGCATGCATTCGGCTCCGTTGCCCAAGTGCTGACGCCCGCGAATCTCGAGACGGCATTTCGGGTGAAAAGCCGTCTCGAGAGATGTTCTCAAGGCAAGCTTCACCTGATCGTAGATGATGCAGTGTGAAGCCTGCCTTGGCTGCTGTCGGCCGCCTCAGAAGTCCGTGGTCATCGATACCTTGAAGGTGCGTGGCGCACCCTGGGCGATCGTGCTGAAGCTTGCGACACCGGACCAGTAGTCCTTATCGAACACGTTTTCGACGGAGGCCCGGAATGTGACGGGCCTCGTTTCGATTTCCGTCTTGTAGCGCGCGCCGAGGTCAAGCCGCGTCCAGGAAGGGATCTTCAGCGTGTTCGTCGTGTTGATATATTGTTCGCCGGTTTGAATGACATTGGCCGTCAGCGTCAGGCCTTCCAGGAAAGACGCGTCCCATTCGGCTCCGATATTGGCCTGGATCTTGGGTACGCCGACCGGGCGCTTGTCACGGGTCGAAGCGCTCGACGTATTCGTCAGTTCGCCATCCATCAGCACCAGACCGCCAAGCAAGCGCAGATCATCCGTCACCTCGCCAAAGACGTTGAATTCAACGCCGCGGTTGCGCTGTTCCCCACCAGCGGTGAAGACCTGGCCGCCGCCGCCTGGTTCCAACTGGCCGAAGGGCTTCTCGATCTGGAATGCGCTTACGGTCATGGCGATCTGTCCGAAGTCGATCTTGGTGCCGATCTCGTATTGGGTCGTCTTGTATGGAGCGAGCGTTTCGCCCGCATTGATGGCCGTGGTGGGAGCCGTATCGCCTATGCTCAGGCCCTGAGCGTAATTGGCATAGAAGGAAACCTTTTCCCAGGGGCGGACAACAAGGCCAACGAGCGGCGTGACGGCGTCTTCATCCGAGGACGACGACACGGCACCTGTTGCTGCATTGAAATTCTTCGAGTCGATCTGCTGGAAGCGGCCACCAAGCGTGAGCTGTACACGCTCGTCCAGCATCGACAACGTATCCGAAAGGCCGATGCCGGACAGTCTGGCCTCCGAAACCTTCGGCACGGAACGTGGATCGGCTACGAATTGTTCTATGCGACGCACAGGGTCGTACATATTGCTCAGCTGAGCAGTGCCTGAAACGATCGCACGATTAAGGCTCTGGTGGAGATAGCTCGCTTGCAGGGTCATCGTGTGGGAGATCGGCCCTGTGTCGAACTTGGTGCGAATACCCGTTTCTGCCGTCAGTCTGTCGACGTCGAAAATCGCATTCTGTGGCGTGATGCTGACGTCGCCCGCCGAGTTCAGGATGGTGGGCAGGCCAAAAAGGCGATGCACGTGAGAATTGCCGCCGCCTAAAGCGCCAAACCAGGTGATATCGTCGGTCAGGTCATATTCGACCCTGCCCAGGACCGAGCGGTCCGCACTCTTCGACCACTCCCACGGTTCCTGGACATTGAGCGATCCGTCGGGTGCGTCGGGCACGACCAGTCCTGTCGTTTGAAGGAAGGGACGCTGAGGTGCGTCGAGAGTTTCGCGCTGTCCGATCACGTCGAGCGTGGCTCGGAGATTTTCCCCCTGATAATCGAGAGCCAAGGCTCCGATGTAAAAGTCCCGTGTCTGATCATCGATCGGCGTGTCACCCCCATGGACGCTGCCGTTCAAACGAATACCGAATTGCCGTTCATCGCCGAACCGGCGCGACACGTCGACATGGGTACCGCCCTGAAAATCGGAAGCGTAGTCTGTCGTCAGCCGCGTCAAATCCTTATCGAGCGCTCGCTTCGGAACGATATTGATCGTGCCGCCGACAGCGCTGTTGGGAGAAATGCCGTACAGGAAAGCTGTCGGACCCTTCAGCACCTCGACCCGCTCGGCATAGTCGGTGAAAACACGGTAGGTGGGAGCGATACCGTAAATCCCGTCAAATGCGATTTCGCCGGCGTTGCCTTCGCCGACCGGAAAGCCCCGGATGTAGAACGAATCCAACAGGCCGCCAGAGGAGTGCGTGTTTCTGACAGACGGATCGTTGTCCATTAACTCGCCCACGGTCTGGGCACCCTTGTCTTCGATTAACTCGGATGTATAGCCAGTCACGTTAAAGGGGGTTTCCATGAAATCCCGGTTTCCCAGCGCCCCCAATCGTGCCCCCTTCGCGACCTGACCGCCTGCATACTCTTCCGGCAGAGTTCCGATCGTGGACGTGGCGTTTTTTGTCCCGGTAATCACTATTGGCGCCAATTGCGTGGCATCCTGCCCATATGCGGCACCGCTTGCCACAGCGCTCATAGCGACTGTGCAGCCTAACATAAACTTCATGTAAAAATCCCCTAATCAGTCGGCGCCTGATCCCACGAACTGCGGCCATCGGCACAACTACCGCTAAGTAACATGATAAAAAATGTCAAGATTTATAAAGCCACATATGTGTGCTTGAACGGGCGTTCCCTTGATGATCGATGCGTCTACATCTGTCTCCTGGAATCGGACACAGTTTCGCGAAAACGAGCCGCAAAGCATCGCGCTCCGCGCACGAACGGCGTGCCGTCACCGAGATCGACGCCAAGCAGAGCAAAGGGGCCGTGGCAAACGGTGGTCACGAGCTTTCCGGTCGTCCAGGCCCGCACGATCGCCTGCTGGACCTCCGCATTGCGCTGGATGTCGACCGTAGGTCCGAGGCCGCCGGGCACTAGAATGGCATCGTAGTCGCCGGCATCCACCTCGGAGAGTTTGCGGCTACGATTGAACCGGCGAAAGGCCTTGCTCTCGAAGAACGCCTTCTTGGCAGGGTCGTTATCGTCAAACGCGCCGTAGGGGCCATCGGTCGGCGGGCGAGGCGAGTTCAATCGCGAAGCCGGCGTCATCCAGCACGTCGAAAGGATGGGCGATCTCTGCAAAGAAGAAGCCGGTCTTGCGACTTTGGGGATCGATTAGCTGCGTTGGTAACGATGAACAGGACATGCTGGGTCATGATCATCTCCCAAACATGTGGCTCGACTTTATTGTCGCGATCCATGCTGTCAGAATGTGACGACCGCCCGACCGACGATCTTATTGTCCCGCATGAGATCGATATATTCGTTGATATCGTTGAAGGAGATCATCTTGATCGTGTGCTGGATCTTGCCCTCTGCCGCGAGTGCCATGACCTCGATGAGATCAGCATTGTTTCCCCAGAAAGAGCCGTGAAAAGTCTGCTCCCCGTGGACGCGTGGGAACAACGGAATGTTGATCCGGTCGCCGATGAAGCCGACATCGACATAATGCCCGCCGATCGCGAGACGTGAGAAGGCGAGCTGCATCATTTCCGTAGCACCCGCGCAGTCGATGATCGCGTCGAACTTGTCCTGGCCGGTCGCCTTCTTAAGCTCCTTTCCCACATCGTCGGAGGACTTGCCTTCGAGCGCGATGATGTGGTCGGCGCCATATTTCTTCGCGACCTGGAGTTTCTCCTCGTTCCTCGCGACGGCGACGACAGGGCCGCCTGCGCCCAGCAGCTTGGCATATTGGACGGCATAAGCGCCAAGGCCACCGATGCCGAATACGCCGATCACCCGGTCGGGTCCGAGCCCGCCGGCATCGCGGATCTTCTTAAGCCCGCGGTACGGAGTTAGCCCGGCGTCCGTCAGTGGTGCAAGCTGCTCGAACTTGAGATGCTTGGCGACCTTGATCGCATAACGCGCCGGTACGGGGATATACTCGGCAAAGCCGCCATAAGGACCAAAGCCTGGCCAGCGGACATTCGGGCAGATGTGCGTGTTGCCGACTTGGCAATGCTTGCAGACGCCATCGCCCCAGCCGGGGGACACAACCACATGGTCGCCTTCCTCAAGCCCTGCGGCCTTGGCCACGACGCCGCCGATCTTATCGACCGTGCCGGTAATCTCATGGCCAGGAATAACGGGGGGCGGAATATCGCCATAGCCCTGAAAAAAGCCATCGATCAGCAGCACGTCCGAACGGCACATGCCGCAGGCGGCGACCTTCACGAGAATCTCGTCGGGCTGAATGTCCGGAACCTTGATGTCCCCGAGGACGAGGGGCCTCTTGTATTCTAGAATGCGCGCAGCTTTCATCACTGGTCCTTCACGATGTTGGATTCGTAGTGATCGCAGCGACCGCCGCTTCGGCGACCGCGATGTCCTGCTCGATCGAACCGGCGCTGGTCCCGACGGCACCGACGATCTGGTCGTCGATCGTGACGGGCAAACCGCCGCCGAAAATCACGACATGACCGCCATTGCTCTGCTCTATCCCGAACAGCGGCCCTCCGGGCTGTGCCAGTTCAGCGAGAAATTCAGTCGTCTTGTTGAACATTCGTGCCGTCTTCGCCTTACCGATGGCAAGATCGATGCTCCCTTCGAGCGCGCCGTCCTGACGCGCGAATGCGATCAGCGCGCCACCTGCATCGACCACGGCGATGTTGTAGGGAATGCCAAGGTTGGCCGCCTTTGCCTCACCCGCCTCAAGCATCTGCTTGGCGTCCGATAATGTCAGTGTGCTGAGCGTGCGGGGCATGCCCTATGTTCCTCGATTAATCCGGATCCAGGCACAAACAATCATGGCCAACAATGACCACCGGAAGCTCAAACCTGCTGAATAAAGTCGGACCTGCGCAAACCCCGCGGGATTTCCTTCACCTGATCGGCCCGCCACCTTGATATCATCGCGGCACCGACATGGTCGGTTAAAAAAGGTGAATTTGCTGGTATAAGGCTATTAGGCTCGGAATAGCCCGAAATTCATTCGGCGGCCTGTCGTCGTCAGAGCGCGCATCTGCGACGCATTGCGCCCTCGCAATTGCCGCCGCGAAGGGGGGATAGTGGAAGGGGCTGATGCGATCGATGCCACGACCTATTGCTTCGGCAACTGCCGTTTCACGCCCGCTCGGCAATCGCTGCTTTGCGGCGATATTCCGATCCGCCTCGGATCGCGCGCCATGGATTTGCTTCACGCGCTTGTGCGCCGGCCAGGCCAGGTCGTCAACAAGAACGAACTCCTTAACGCGGCGTGGCCCAACCTGTTCGTCGAGGAAAGCAACCTCAAGGTCAACATTGCTGCTCTGCGCCGCGCGCTGCAGGCCAACGGCATTGATGTTCCCTGCATAGCGACCGTCCCGGGGCGGGGGTATCGCTTCATTGCGCCACTGACGGTGCTGGGTCCACGGGAGGCAACGCTTCCCGCGTCGATCAAGGAGATTGACGGGGCGCTTCCGCCGTCAAAGCCGCTGGTCGGACGCGCCGATGCGCTGGCGGGAATTGTCGAGGCGCTGCGCCAAACCCGGCTGCTGACGATCGTCGGCCCTGCCGGCGTCGGCAAGACCAGCATCGCTATCGCAGCCGCAAGAAACATCGGTGACACCGAGGCGCAAGCCGTGTGCTTCGTTGACCTGGCTGCGATCGAGAATGGACAGCTTGTCGTCCTGGCCATCAGCCGCGCGCTCGGCATCGAAAGCCAGCCGATCGATGCGCTGGAAGGTCTCGTTGACGCGTTGCGCGACCAGAACCAGCTTCTGGTCCTCGATAATTGCGAGCACGTCTTAGCGACCGTAGCCGGCATAACCGATCATCTGAACCACGCATTGCACAGGCTGAATATCATCGCGACAAGCCGCGAGCCATTACGATGCAGGTTCGAGACGGTCCATCGGCTTCCCCCTCTGCAGTGTCCGCCCGAGGACGCGTTTCTGGATGCCGGGTCGGCAATGGCCTTTTCGGCGATCGAATTGCTGGTTCGGCGTGCAGAGGCGCATGGCTATCGACTGAAGGACGCGGATGTCCCGGCGCTCGCGAGTTTGAGCCGGCGTCTCGACGGTATTGCGCTGGCGATCGAACTGGCGGCTCCGCAACTCAAGGAAAGCGGTCCCGCAGGGCTGCTGCAAATGCTTGAGCGTGACTTCGAAGCGTTGGCATCACGCGGAAATGGCATGTCCCGACACAAGACGCTGACGGCGACGCTCAGCTGGAGTTACCGGCTGCTTTCGGAGAGCGAGGCGCGGCTACTCCGTCATCTTTCGCTTTTTGGCGGCACCTTTGCGCTCGATGATGCCATCGACGCCTTCGGATATCTGGCGGATGAGCAGGATGTCACCGCGTGGCTGGAAGCCCTCGCGGCCAAATCCATGGTGTCGGTCAACTACACGGGGAGGCGTCGCCGATACCGGTTGCTCGACAGTACACGAGCTTTCGCCAACGAACGGCTGATTGCGCAGGGCGAGCAACAGGTCGCGATGATCGCATATGGCCGCTTCATTCTCGCGTTGTTCGAAAGAGCAGAAAAAGAATGGACGTGGCGGCCGCGCGAAGACTGGATGGCGCTCTATGGCGGCTGGAGCGCGGACCTCCGTCGCATGATCGATTGGGCTTATCGCTCGGAAGGACAGGCCGAACTTGGGGTGCGGCTAACCGTTGCCGCTTTGCCGTTCTGGGTAGAATTCTCGACGATGGTGGAAAGCGGGTCACGGGTCGAAAGCGCGCTGTCCGTGCTGGACGACCTGCCCGGTGATCACCTTCTGCTCCGCATGAAGCTGGTCGCGGCCTATGGTTGGAATCTTTGTTATCGCTATCCTTTCGGTGATGAACTCGAGGTAACTTGGACGAGGGGTTTCAAGCTCGCTTTGGAAGCCGGAAGCGTGGAACACTGTCTTCGAACCAAGATGGGCCTGGCAATGGTGCAGACCGCCATGGGCTTTCATCAAAGGGCGTTTGAGACGATTGCCGATCTCCGCCGCTTCATGGCGTCCGTAGGCGATTATTCCGCGGCTCCCAATGCCGATCGGGAGTTGTTTACGTGCGAATTCTATCAAGGGAACATCAGATCCGGGCATGCGGGTCTCGAGCGTCTGGCTCGTGAGCATGCGACTTTCGGCAATGGCGGTCAGACCTCGAGATTCCAGATCGACAGGTTCGTCAATTTCCGAAATCATCTTTCGTTGTCCACTTGGGTGGTCGGCCAGCATCGGCGTGCACTTGAGATTGCGGAGGAAGCATTGAACGCCGCGCTGACTTTGAACCACGACTTGTCTTGCGCGCATTCGCTTGCAGTCGCGGCCACGCCAATAGCCTTGCTGTGCGGGCGAATTGATTTAGCGCAGGAACGAGCATCGCTGCTGGCCGAGCGCCTGAAGTCCCGCCAGATCGACACCTGGCCGCCATTCGCCCGCTTTCATCAGGCGGCGATTGATGCCGCACGCGGAGACGCGGAGGCGGTTCAACGGTTGAGGGATGCAATAGCCGCCATTCGCGAGTGCAATTTTCTCATCCATTTACCCCTACGGTACGTGATGCTCGCTCACGCGGCGCTTTCGCACGATCAAGTCACGGTTGCTCGCCAGAGTATCGATGAGGGCGTGAACTACAGTCGGCAGCGCGGAGACCGATGGTGCGACGCCGAATTACTGCACCTTCAGGGTCTGGTATGCTGGCGGGATGGAGATGCAAACGGCGCGATGCGGCACCTTCGAGATGCGATAGACCTGGGTCGTGAGAGTGGCGCAATCGGATTTGCTCTGCGCGCGGCAACGAGCCGCGTCAAGCTTGCGAAGGAGATCGGCGATCCTGTATTGGCCCTGGCGGAGCTGAAGGACATCTGCGACCGCTGCGACAGCAGCGGCAGCGCGGATATTGCCGCCGCGCATGATGCGCTCGCGTCAACTCATGCTCAAACGACATGAACAATCCGACCACCGGAGACCTTCAACTTTCTGCCGCGGACGCCACCGAAACCGTCGAAACCGGCCGCACGATCAAGAGCAAAGCTGGCACCACGGAGATAATCCCGACCTCAATGATTGCAAATTGGAGTGCGTTGCCCGCGCCAGACATCGTCACAGAATGAAGTTGCTGCGGTTATAGAGATGCACGAATCCCATTTTTGCCAGGTTGGCGTTCGAAATGTTGGCCTTTTCAGGCGAGGGGACCTCGGTTTCGACCACGAAAGTCGACACGCCACGGACCGTGCCTTCTTGTAAGCGAGCGTGAATCAAGGCTTTCTGCGCACCCCGGTTTCGAAAGCTCGGAACCGTCGTTCCCCCGCCGAGCCAGGCAAAAGATCCTGAAACAAACATTGTTCCAGTTCCAACGGGTGTTTCTCCGTCCAACGCGAAGAAGCACGACCATCCGTCTCTTCCAACGATTGCGGCCCATAGCGCGGTGAGGCTTTCGGGAAAACCAAACCCGGCGCACATCATAGCGCCGAATGCCTCGGCTTCATCGCGCAAAACTTTGCGTGTTTTTACAGGTCCTGCCGGTGGAAGAGACATAGCGTGTGCGTTTCGCCCCAGTTTTGCCCACCCAGGACCATGCGGGACCAATCCTTTCGACTGGATCCAATGTCTCAACTCGTCGGACGCAGTGTCGATGTTGACCTGCAAAAATCGATTCCCCTCCTTTTTGCGCATCCAAGTGTATGCTTCGTCGAGGTTTTCCGGCGCCGTGAGACCGAGGATGCGATTGAGGCCGAGGGCAGGCGCGCGTGGAAGTGAGATCGTGCATCCGCCATTGATGGAAACGCACTCGAATCGTTCCTCATCCGGCAATCGCCCATGGGAGGCCTGATGCAGATCAATGAACGCCTTGGCCTCAATGGCATCTTCCATCGTAGGGCAGGGGTGATCAGAAGAACAAGGATTCAAGAGAGTGCTCCTAAGCCAGAAACCTCGCTGGGGCGGGATAAGGGGATCATTCGCTTCAGGACGGGAAATAGCAGCTGCAATTTTCTGCACATGGGTCTCAATCGTCAAATGGCAAGTGTTGAGCAATTGCACCCTATGCCATCGGCAGGTCTCTCTTATATCTGATTTGAAAGAGCCATAAATCTCGTTGCGACCCGCATTGCGCGAGTTTGCGACGATCTCTCCGTACGGCTTGCAAATAGGCTAGTGCGGTGTAAAGTCTAGCTTTTTACGGGTATGTGAGGTCGTAGTGACGAATGACGGCAGTGCTTTGCCGAAGCAAAGCGCCTATCAGTTCGGCGATTTCCGGTTGCTGCCCGAGGCCCAAGCCCTCCTGCACAAGGGGAAGCCTGTCCCCCTCGGCGGGCGAGGTTTCGATATACTGACGCTGCTCGTAGCGCGGGCTGGCGAGGTGGTCAGCAAAGCCGATCTGTTCGCGCATGTTTGGCCTGACTACTTTGTTCACGACCATAACTTGAAGGTCAATGTCGGCAATCTCCGACGTTCGCTGGCTGAACTCGATCCTGTCACGGAGTACATCACAACCATCACAGGGCGGGGATACAAGTTCGTCGCCGCCTTGGAAATCGACCGCCCGGCGCCAGCACGGCAAGTCGTTTCAAGCACAAGTCACCATATCGCTGCTCCTCGAGCGCGGCAGCTTCTCGGCCGCGAAGACGCGATCCGACAAATCTCCGAGAAGCTCGATCAACCGGGTTATGTCACCATTGTTGGGCCGGGCGGAGCCGGAAAAACGTCTCTTGCGGTCGCGGTTGCTCAGCAATCCGGTGGGGCAGGCGAGGCCGTTGCCTTTGCGGACCTCTCTACACTCAGCGATCCGCGATTTGTGGTGCCGGCGATCGCGTCCGCTTTCGGTGTCTCCCTCGGATTTGACGATCCTATTGCAGGCGTGATCGAAGTCCTTCGCAGTAACAAGTTAATTCTAGTTGTAGACAATTGTGAGCACGTCATTGCGATGGCGGCAACAGTTGTCGAGCGGATATCAGCGGAACTTCCTGCTGCCCGTATCATTGCAACCAGCCGCGAGCCACTACGGACGCGGCACGAGCAGATCCATTTCCTCACCGGACTCGCTTATCCGGACCAGACGACGGCGCTTTCCACCGGCGACGCGCTGCAGTTTCCCGCGATCCAGCTGTTCATTTCAAAGGCGTGCGGTTCAGGCAACCTCGAGCCTTCCGACGATTATGTCCGAAGCGTCGTTTCGATCTGCACACGCCTGGACGGGTTGGCACTAGCCATCGAACTGGCCGCCGGCACCGCCAGTGCCCTTGCACCCTCGGCGCTCGATGACCTCTTCAAGGATGGCTTCGATACCATGAATCGGGGAGCGAGGGATGCACCCTTGCGCCACCAATCTCTGGAGGCGACCCTCGACTGGAGCTATCGGCTTCTTCCTGACCGCGAGGCTGTATTGCTCGGTCTGCTTTCGGTGTTTTCAGGTCGGTTTAGCACTGAGGACGTGGAGGCCATGTATTCTGCCGGCGCGCTCGAGCCTATGACCGGGCGGGATGCACTGTCACAGCTTGTGGCCAAATCGCTTGTTTCGGCGGAGTATGATGGTTCCACTATGTACTATAGGCTTGCCGAAAGCACTGGCACCTATGCCGCGCGGCGTCTGTTAGGTTCACCCCACACGGGGAAGGCAAGACGCCAATTCGCCGTTCGAACAAGGGACAAGCTGCAGATTGCCGAACGGGAATGGTCATCGCAGACGTCTCGTGAATGGCTCGGGAAGTATCGGAGGCAGATCGATGACGTGCGTTCTGCGATCGGCTGGGCGTTCGATCCTGCAGGCGACGCCGCATTGGGTGCCGAACTGGTGGTCGCTGCATTGCCGCTTTGGCAAGAGCTTTCCGCTTTCAGAGAGATGCTGGAGGCCATCGATCTTGCAAGCTCGAACAGCACTGCCCTGGTAGGGCTTGCATCGTCGGGGCGAACAAAGCTGTCGACCGCACGGGCCTGGGCCATGACACTTGCGCGCCATATGCACCCGCAAACCGACGACGCTTGGCGCGAGAGCATTTTTCATGCGAACGGGTCGCGCGATGCCGAGTTTCAGGTACGCGCGGTCTGCGGACAGGCCGTCTTTCTGGCCTATTCTGGCCGGCCGCGTACGGCGCTACGCAGCATGAACGATTTTGCAGCGGCAAAGGGTTTGGACTGGGCGACCGCGCCTGACGGGAAGCGACTGTTGGCGCATATCCAGATCTACGCAGGTGAACTGGATTCGGCATCAGCCCATCTGGAGGCGCTGATGAATGATTGGGGACACGTGAAAGAAGGTTATGGGCTATCCAGGTTCCAGGTCGACTTGCCGGCCGGCATACGCCTATCTCTGGCGCTCGTGTCCTGGTTACGGGGTGATTCTGATCGCGCCTCCGATCTAGCCAGTCTGGCGATCGAACGTGCTGTCGATCTTGACCACATGATTTCCCTTGGCAATGCGATCTCTCTGGCGGGGTTGCCGATTGCTTTCGTGGACGGCAATCTCGAAACCGCTTCGCAGCTTCAGCTGCAGCTGGCCGACGTCAGCCGCCGTGAGAGCGTCGGCATTTACGAGGGGACAGCCACGTTTTTCGCCGGCGCCATCCAGTCGGCTCGGGGTGACAAAGCAGGTTTCACCTTGATGCAGGACAGCATTACTGGATTGCTGCGGGGAAGCTGGCGTGCTCGCGTCCCATTCTACCGCAGCCTGTTGGCGGAGGCCTATATAGCCGCCGGCGAGATGCAACTTGCCGAAAACAGCCTGCGCGCCGTACTTGGCGAAATCGGGATACGTGAGGAACGATGGTGGCATCCTGATCTCTGGCGCGTTGCGGGAATGATTGAAGCCGGAAACGCCCGCCCACACCATGCAACGCGCTATTTCCAGAAGTCCTTGGATAGTGCCGTTGCCATGGGGGCAGGCGCCGCGACCAGACGCACCCGCCTTGCCATGGCCGCAATGGATGTGCGCTGATCTTGGCGCCTCAATCTTTTGTGCGCACGTCAACGCGCTCGCGAAGCGACGCATTTTCCTGCTCGAGCTGGGTAACCTTGTCGATCAGATGTTGTGAGGCCGCGAGAAATTCGGCTTCCGTATATCGTGGCTCGATGTGCTGCGGACAATTCCAGTCGAACGCCTCAAGCTTGAGCTTGAAAATTCGTTCGGCCTTGGCTCGGTAATCACCGTCGGTGATGCTCGCCGTGAACACTGGATCCGCGTCGAGCGCCAGCTTTTCGGTGCGGGCATAAATCTTCAGGCGCGTGCGGGCGGGATAGTCCATCAGGAACAGGCATGTCCGGTCATTTTCCGCGAGATTACCGGTGCTGATATACTGGCGATTGCCACGGTAATCGAGGAAGGCAAGCGTGCGGTCGTCAAGCACTTTGAGAAAGCCTTTAGGCCCGCCGCGGTGCTGGACATAGGGCCAGCCCGTCTCGGAAACCGTGGCCATGTAGAAGCTGTCGCGCTGTGCGATGAATGCGGTTTCCCTTACGGAAAATCGGTCGAATTCGCGGTGTCCCGTGAAGTCGGACCACAGACGATCCGCTCCCATTTCCGCCTGCGCCCTGCGAACTGAAGGAGTGATTGCGATATCCATAAAACCATACGTCATATCAGTGAATCCTCATCGTGTTGTCGGCTCGAAGGGCGTCGGAAGCATACGGTGCTAGATTGCCCCTCTCGCGGCCTGCTGCGCACGTGCAAAGCTTTCGGCCACAGCAGCATAGTTGGGAGCGACGAGTCCATAGAGCTTGCCGAGTTCGGCAGCTTCCGGTCGCGCCCAGGTCCGGTGAAGCTCGGATACCAATGCGTTGGTCGATGTCGGCTTGACACCGCCTTGAACGAAACGGCCAAGGGAAATACGCGATGCCATTTCGCTCGGATCACCCGACGCATCGAGCACCGCATAGACGTCATAGCCAGCGGCGCGCGCGTCGAGCGCCGGGAACATCACGCAGACGCTGGTCCAGACGCCTGCCATGATGAGAGTGTTTCGGCCGGCCGCGCGGACCGTTGCGACGAAATCGTCATTGTCCCATGCGTTCACTTCCCCCTTGCGTGGCACATAGACCGCATGCGGAGCCAGTTCGTGAATTTCGGGTATCAGCGGACCATTGATGCCCGCAGGTTCCGACGCCGTGGTGATGACAGGGATGCTCAGGAGCGTGGCGAGCCTAGAGATCACCTCTACATTCCGGCGCAGGTCGGAGACGCATATGTCCTTGACTGTCTGAAAAAGTCCCAATTGCTGATCGAGCAGCAGGATCAGGGTGTCGGAGGGATCGATCAGGGCCGCGCCGCCACCCGTCGGAAGCACGCTTGGCTTGGATTTGCTATTATACATGATCATTATCCTTCTTTGGGATTGAGCTGCTGGGTCAGGTTTCGGGCGCGATCTCGCGATGCTGATAAAAATCCCGGAAGAGCGGATCATCGTTGAGCGCCTGGAAGCGGCTGACTAATACGGCAGAAACTGCGCCGACGACGTGACGGCGGATGCCGCGGGGGCCGGTGGCCCCGCGCTATGAATTAGCTAGGGATCAGTTGCAAACCTTGCGGTCCAGGAAGTCGCGGATGAGTGGCGCCATCACGTCGAGTTTGTCCTCAAGAGCGAAATGGCCGCTGTCGAGTATGTGCATCTCGGCGTTCGGAAGATCGCGAAGATAGGGATGCGCGCCGGACTCGGGGAAGATCTTGTCGTTCTTGCCCCACACGATCAGCGTCGGCGGCTGATGATCGCGGAAGAAGGCCTGGAACTGGGGATAAAGCGGTACGTTGCTGCCGTAATCGCCCAGGAGATCGAGTTGGATATCCTTGTTGCCAGGTCGATCGAGCAGGGCCTGATCGATGACCCAGTTGTCGGGGCTGATATGTGCCACATCGCCCATACCGTCGGTATACTGGAACTTTGTCGTTTCGAGCGTAACCAGGCCGGCGAGTGCTTCCCGACGTTCCGGCGTCTTTTCGGCCCAGTAGGCCTTGATCGGGTCCCAGAATGCGGCGAGGCCTTCGGTATAGGCATTGCCGTTCTGCACGATCAGGGTTTCGACCCGCTCCGGATGTTTCAGCGCCAGGCGGTATCCGATCGGTGCGCCGTAATCCATGACGTACATGCTGTATCGATCGGCTCCGACCTTTTCGGTCAGCTTGTCGACGATGTTGGTCAGGTTCGCGAATGTGTAGGAAAACTTGGTGTGATCGGGTGCGTCACTCTGGCCATAACCGGGATAGTCCGGTGCGATCACGTGGTAGCGGTCCGCGAGCAGTGGAATGAGATTGCGGAACATATGTGACGAGGTGGGAAATCCGTGCAGGAGAAGGAGGACCGGTGCGTCCTTCGGGCCGGCTTCACGGTAGAAGACCTTCACACCGTCGATGATCGTGTTTTTGTACTGAATGAGGGGAACAGCCTTTGCGGCGATGACAGCGTTGTTCGGCACGCAGCGCGCTTCGGCAGCTACGGGAGAGATGGCCATAAGAAGTGCGACAGTAATGAGAAGATGTTTTTTCATGATGCTTTCCCTCTTCAAGAATGAGGGCCGATCCACATCAGCGCCTCTGGAAAAGGACTAGCATTGCCGGTCGTCGGACCTGGGATAAAAAAAGGTAAAAAGTTGGACGGTGCGCCATGGCTGACCCGTGTCAAAGCGCTGGAAGCGATTGCTCGTCTATCCTTCGTCTTGAGGGCGGATTGCGTGCATCGAGGCCGGTGACCGATGGTTTGAGGAGGAGATCCCGGAAGGGTTTCTGCCGATCGCGGTTTTTGCGCATCGTCCGAGATCGCCTTGCGTTTTGTTCAGCCCCCGCACGGACGATGAGTTCGTTACACTCTCTGAGGATGAGAACGAGGCCTTACCATCGAAGGAAAACCACCATGGCTGAATTCGCGTTGAACCCGGCCGCGTTCGGATCCTCACGCGGGGAGGGCGCGATTGGACCGATCGGTTTCCGATGATCGGCAAGAAGGCTGCGAACGTCGGCAGATCGCCATTTCGTTGCTGCCCGCTCGTAGGCTTCATCAATCTCGGAGCTTATATTAGACGCCGAGTTGTCTGTTGGGAACATTTGGGGAGCTTCGGAGTAATTTATTCAAGCGAGACATCTTTTAATCCGGACAAACGCTGAAACAGAACGATTCTGCCCAGCGCGGAATTGGAACCATTGAAAACTGTCCCTCAATTTGACGGAGAGTGCCGTGGCAAAGACTGCAAGAATTCCTGACGTCGTTCCCCATGATGATCATGTCCTCACGGCAAAAGAAGCGCTTGAGATTTCATTTCTCAAACTGGAGCAGGAGGTAGAAGTCCGCCTCGTCGCCGCGGCTCTACGTGCGGGATGGTCGGCAGACGAGGCGTTGGATGCCATCGATCAGCTGCGGGCCGAAGAAAGCGGACATTGAAACCGACGAATGAGGGAAGCGGACGAACGAGGCGCGGCCGTCGCGATCGACGTTTAAATCACGTCACCGTGTGACGAAAAATGGGAGCTATTATCGCCGCGCACCATTCTCGTTCTGCTCGGTGCAGCGAATGTGTCCGGCGCGCTTGGATATTTCTCGCGTATGGAAATCTCGGTTCGAAGGGGAGCTTCCCCATACGGAAGCTCCCTTCCAGTGTCTAATCGCGATGCTCGGGCATTGCCTTCAGCTGGTCCTTGGTCCAGGAAGTCACGCCATGGATCTCGCCGCTTTCGTCGCGCATGAAATCGAGATCGGTCCCTCGAACGGACACCGGCTTTGCACCGATACCAAGGAAACCGCCAACGTCGATCACGACGCTGCTGCCGACGCCGGCACCATGCACGTGGTCAACCGTACCAACCTTGTGGTCATCGGCATCATAGATCGATGCGCCTTCCAGATTGGCTTGTGTGAGTTCTTCTTCGGTCAGTCGTATGTGGTTGCTATGATCCATGACCTACTCCTCCATTGATTTCGGGCGTAATGTCGAGCGATGTGATTGGCGTTTGCGTTCCTGTGTGTCGGTGGACTTGGATTAATCGCCACCGGGCTTGGCCTTTCCTCTTTCGCTCATCACAAGAACGAACGGCCATGCGAAAGCTTTGTTCCGGGCCGCAATTTCGGGGGATCAATCCCCCACGCGCTGAAGGGCTACAATGAGCAGGTCGTCAGACAATATATCCGTAATCAGGAAAAGGCCGACAAAGCTTCCGACTTTGCCGACCTCTTCAATCGGAGCTACTAAGCGCTAGCAATACCGCTTCTAGCGGTTCAAGCGCAGCGTTTCAAATCTCCACCTCTGGTGGAGGTCATGACTAGGTTCAGCGGCGTGGTAAGGCCTGTTCAGCCTGCCCGTCGCATCTGATGGCCTATTCTATGTAGTTCGCTTGCAGAGCTATTGGTGCGGAAGCCTCGGATAAGATCCAGCAGGTCGCCAGTATCGTTGGCGAGAACTTCTGCCGAAGCGGTGGTTTCTTCCGCCATGGCGGCGTTCTGCTGGGTGGCGGTGTCGAGCTGGTTGAGCGCAGAGGAAATCGAGCGCAGGGTCGAATCCTGCTCCTGAGCGCTGTGCGCGATTTTCGAGACGATATCGTCGGCAGCGGTGATCTGGCTGGAAATCCGCTTTAGTGCCTCGCCGGTCTTACCGACCATTTGCACGCCCTGTTCAACCTGGCCGGTGGAGCGGGCGATCTGCTCCTTAATTTCCTTGGCGGCGGCGGCAGAGCGTTGAGCAAGTTCGCGCACCTCCTGGGCGACGACCGCAAAGCCCTTGCCGCTGTCGCCGGCGCGCGCCGCTTCCACGCCCGCATTGAGGGCCAGCAGGTTGGTCTGGAAGGCGATCTCGTCGATGACGCCAATGATCTTGGTGATCTCGGTGGCCGATTGCTCGATACCGCTCATGGCGGCGATCGCCTGCTCGACAATACCGTCACTCTGGCGCGCTTCCTGACTGACGGATGCGACGCGGCTTGCAGCTTCCCTGGCACCTTCCGCCGTCTGGCGAACCGCCACCGTCAGCTCATCGAGAGCTGCCGAGGTCTCCTCCAGATTGGCGGCCTGACGCTCGGTGCGTTGCGCAAGCTCGTTGGAAGCGCGACGGATCTCTTCCTTGGAAACACTGATGTCGGCGCCTTTCAGGTTGACGCGGCTCATGGCCTGTTCGAGGCGGGAAAGGGCGTCGTTGAAGTTGTGGCGCAGGCCCTCGTACTTTGGACCCAGATCGGCGCAGCGAACCGTGAGGTCGCCGACAGAGAGCTGCTCGAGCGAGGCGCCGATGGTGGCGACCACATGCGCTTGCTCTTCGGCTTCCTTGCGCTGAGCATCGAGATTGCGCTGGCGCTCGGCGTCCAGTTCGCGCTGCTGCTCTTCCTGCCGTGCCAGCATGGTATGGCGCTCGCGCACTTTCTCCTGCAGGGCCTTGGTCGCACGCGCCATCTTGCCCACTTCATTGCCCATGTCGGTGTGGGGAATGTCGAGGGTGACGTCTTCATCGGCCACGGCATTCAGCGCATCGTGGATGGCATTGAGCGGACGCGAAATACCTCGGATGATGAAATAGGCTGCGGCAATCGCCAGCAGGAACGCAAGTGCGGAGCCACCGACTATCTTGATGGTCGAATTGCGAATATCTTCTTTCAGATCGTCCGTATAAAGCCCGGTAATGATGACGATCTGCCAAGGTTCGAAGACTTTGGCATAACTTGCTTTGGAGTAGCTGCGGTCATTCGGGTCCTTGCCCGGCTTCGGCCCGATGAACTCGACATAGCCGCCGCCGGCCCGGCCCAGCCGAACGAGTTCGTCACGATAGGCAAAGCCGTTGGCGTCCTTCACGCCTTTGTTGCTTTGGCCGACACTCGGCGAGGTCGGATGAAAGACCAGCACGACATTGTAGTCGTATCCGTAGAAATATCCGTCCGGTTCGAAGGTCATCTTGTTGAGCTGGCCATAAGCCTGCTTCTTGGCTTCATCAAGCGACAATTGGCCTTTCTCGACCCGGCTTTGATAGTCCTTCAATACGGAGATAGCCGTTTCCACTTGCGTGCGCAGCATTTCATAGCGCTCATGGTAGATGGCCGTCGTTGAGGACCGAATCTGGAGAAATGTCAGGCCTGCGAAAGTCGTTATCATGGCTCCAACCAGCAAAAACAGCTGGAGCGAGATTTTCATGTTCTTCATCGATACCCACCGCGCTGAGTTGCTGTCGTGTCCGTCGCGAAGACTGGCGTCACATCGGCAACAATTCCTGCGCTTCCTGCGCATCACCGAACGCTACATGCATCCCAGATGCTAAGATTAGATTCTAAATTTAAACAAAAAAATAACTTGCTGAGATGAACTCACGGTAGAAAAAACGGGGTTTTCGTTTTTGAACGGTTGATGGGTAGATTGAGCCGGCCGGCTGAACGGCGGCGGATTTCGTGGCAAAGGCACGTCCGAATTTCTCAACCCATGACCGGATCGTCTGATGCGAAACGATGATCCCGCGTGCCGCCATCATGCCCTCAACCATCCGCAGGCTCAGAGGGAATCGGAAAGAGAGCCAGACGGCGTGGACGATAATTTCGGCGGGAAAGCAGTGGCTACGATAGAGCAGAGTACGGTTCGTTATGACCCGTCAGCGCATATCGATGTCCGAGTTTCGTTAAGTTGATGTGGTGGATGGCGCCCTCCGACGGCATCAAGAGAGGAGCCACCCACCATGGACGATATTACGACAATCGGGCTTGATATCGAGTGTTAAATCCGGCTTGTATCGGCTCCAACGAAAATTTCCAATTTGCGTGCTTCCGAAGAGGCGGCGATGGCTATGGTGAGAGGACCATCCACCCGCTCGGAAGGGATTGCGATGCGATCGATATATATGCCCATGACGTCATCTGCATCGAGCCCAGGAAAGATAAGGACACCGCCTGGGTCAACCGGCGAAATCGTCATACGAACGTGACCCGGCGCGATCGATAGGCCGGAAAGTCGAAGGGGGAGGCTGGTCTCGAGAAAAAGCTTGCCGTTTATCGAGAGCAATAGGCGGCCGTCTGCAATCCGAACGCTCATCGGTCCCGCCGGAGAGACGATCGTGCCCAAGTTTGCATCTCGCTGTCGGTTGCTGATCGTCCAACCATCCCAAGGGTCGACATCGACGACATCGGACATCGCCATGAGCGGCAACAGGCCTGCCCAGATATAGAAGGGATCGGTATCCCCCTGATCCATCGCCTCGCCGGTCCGCGAATTGTAATTCTCGGCCGCGATCCGCTTCCCTTCCCAGGACTTGAGGAAAAGTTCCTGTGATTGTGCTCTTAGCCTCTGCGCTTGCGGTTCAAGGCCGTAGCGCTTCAGGCCAAGCCAGACGAGATAGTTGACATTCGGCCAGATGCGGCCGCGCCAATAGACATTTTCTGCGTAAGCCGGATCGTTGCGGGTGGCGTTCGGAAGACCGAACTCACCGGCAAAGAGGCTGTTGTCCTGAAGATGAACCATCAGGTGGCGGGCCTGTTCGTCGCTCGCGGCACCACAGAGCAGCGGATAGAAGCTGGTGGGCGAGAGCGACTTGACGAAGGCGCCGGATCGCTGGCGGTTGGCGAAGATCCTGCGCTTGTCGTCCCAGAGTTCTTCACTGATCCGCTGGCGCAGCCCGGCGGCGATAGCCTCGAACTCTTCGACTTCGACAGTCTTGCCGAGAAAGGCGGCGAGCTTGGCGAGCATTTCGGCATCGAGTGCGACGACGCAGTTCAGGCCGAGATCAAAGGTTGAGAGGGAGCGCGTATTCGGGTCGTAGACCGCTTCGTCATGGGTGGCCGAATTGTCCATGCCGGTTTCGTTGCGGGCTCCGAAGGCGGTGCCCTTGTAGAGCGACTCACCGACATCGGATGTGCCGCAGGAAATCATGCCGCGGCGATCCGGATCACGGTTATCCCACCACCAACGATGAGCGCGGGCGACGACGTCGTAGCTCGCCTCGACGATCGAGCGCTCGCCGCTGCGTTGATAGAGATCCCAGAGAACGAGCGAGCCCAGCGGCGGCTGCGTGCGGTCGACCCATGCGTCATTCGATGTGACGATGCAGGCGACGTTGCCCTGCGGCGTCACGCCGGCAAAGGCGGCCGCGAGGTTTTCGCGGGCGATGTCCATGTCGAACAGGCCGGAGAGAAGCGCGGCATAGGTCTGGTCATTGTACCAGACGGCGAACTTGCCGAGGTTCCAGATGCGGGTGACGGCGGTGTAGGGCCGGTTGTTGGTCTCGTCCCAGATCGTGTTCCAGCCGACGATATCGCGAACCGCAGCGAGGAAGGTGTCTGTCTGATCGGCCACGGGCGCTGCCTTCCTGGCAAGGGCCGCCCGTGCCTTCTCGATGGCAAGATCGGCGCGGTCGGCGACGGCCGCCGCATAGCTGCCGTCGCGCATCATTTCGAGGTTGAAACGCAGTCCGATGACGGGCGCCGCATTGCTGCGGCTGGCGAGATAGAAATAGCCGTTCGCCTCGAAATCCTGCCTTAGATCGGCAATGCTGTCATGGCCGGTCACCTGCACCGGACTTTCGGCGCTGACGACGGCCACGAAGCGCTGGCCGATCTTGATGAGGGCGGCGCCCGCTGCCTCGTCGTAGGTGACCGTGGCACCGTCGGCGGAGATCGCCAGCGTCACCCAGAAGCGGAGCCCCCACTCAGCGGAGGCCTGTGCCCTCCAGCCGCCGGTAACCACGAAGGGATCAGGCTTGCTCCAGTGAAAGGAGAGGGTGGTGCCGGTATGCTCGGTCTCAAGCGAGACTTCCGAACCATCGAGCTCGTGCCGCCCGAGGCGAACCGTGTCGTGACGGGGCTCGATCGCGGAGGTCGTCCGGCTACGGCTTGAATAGAGCACCGGCGTCAGGCGCACGCCGAGCGGCAGGAAGACCATCTCGGCCGGCCGGTCGCTCCAGGTATTCCAGGCGCGATTGAGGGGAATGGTCGTGTGCTGAGGCATGTCTTACAGTCCTGAAAAGAAAAGGATGGGAGGCGCGCCGAGCCCTGCGGGATCGTCCTTGCCGCCCTTGAACGGCGTACTGGCATAATAGGCATTTGCCGCCGTGGAGGAGACCGAAATTTCCAGACGATGATCGCCCGGCTCAAGTAGCCCCAGATCGAAGCGGTAGGGGCGCCAGCCGCGTCTTCCCGCCGGGCGGCCATCGATGCTGACGCTGGCGGCGGTATGGACGATGGGCAGCTGCAGCTGGTAGCGCCCGGCATCGCCTGTGGTAATCGTCCGCGCATAGATTGCCGTGCCTGACACTGCGTCAAACCCCTGCGCATCCCAGCCGCGATCGACGCGGATATCGATCGGTTCGGAGTTTCCCTCGAAGCGCAGCCTCCACTGCTCGACAAGGGCAACGCCGACCCACTCCGTGCGATTGGGTGCCGAGGGTGAGAGTGCTAGCTTGCTTGCGGGCTCCTGGCTCGGGACAAGCCGCAAGCAGAGTAGTTCATGGGGTTCAAGGCTGATCGACAGATCAGATGATGTGCCGTGACGTGTTTCCGTGGCGGTGGCGCAATCCCATGATGCGATGTCAAAGCACGTATTCAGCGCGAAGTCTTCCGTTGTGGGCTCGGCGCTGTCGTTGAACAGCGCCAGTCGCCAGCCCGCCGCATCCTCGCCGATCCAGCGCCAGAACGTCGGCGCGGGATCCGTCAGCAAGATCGGTCCTCGCCGGGCGAAGGCCGACAGGAGCGCCTCGACGTCCTCGCTGGTGGGCAGTTGGGCGAGGCTCCTCGACGAAGGATTGTCGATTGAACATTCGCCGTCAAGCGGCACGAAATGGTCGCTGCCACCGGATGACCAAACGATACCTCCCGCAACGGTGAAACGTTCGAGAACGTGGATGGCTTTCAGGCCGCCGATCGTCGTGACGGCAGGCAAGATGACGGCATCGAAGGTCTGGCCGCTGATCGTGATCAGCGAACCGTCGATCGCGGCCTTACCAATAGCTTCCTCGGAAACGAAGAGGAAATCGATGCGCTTTTCCAGAAGCGCTCTGCACCAGGCGCCGACATGATCCGCATGCTCATGTCTTGGACCTTCCGCCAGCGCAGTGTGGAGCGGATAGAAAATAGCAACGCGCGTCAGCGGGCGCGCGGGCTCGATGAAGGCTGAGAGCCTTGCGGTCTCGTCGGCGAGCAGGTCGTGGAACGACCACCAAGGCTCAAAATTGATGCCGGGCGCAAAGTCGAAACGCGGATTGACGAAAGGGCAGGGCTCGGCGGTTCCGGCCGACAAGTAGAGCCCGTGCCAGATCGACTGGCGCATGCCCATGAAATGCATGCGGATCAGGTGCGCACGCAGGGTTTCGAGCGTCAGCTCCCATTGCCCGGCGGCTCGAAACGTGGTGCGTTCGGCGGTCGCGTAGGTCTCCAACATGCAGCGGCCGCGCCCGTTGGCGCGCGCAACCGAATCCGCGAGTTTCGGCGAAAGCTGCGGTATGAAATTGTTGGCGTCCGCCGCCGTCAGATGGCGGTAAGCGTCGATGCCGAAAAAATCGACGGCTGGCGCGATGCGCGGGTCGATGCCCTTGAAGGTGCCGTTGAGATCGAAACTGCCGACATGCGGCAGGATTTCGTGGCCGGTCAGCAGCAGATGCTTTTTCTCCGCCCAGACGCGCAACGTGCCGAAGAAGGCTTGGTTCATCTGCTGCGACAGGGCCGCATAGGACTTGGCGCGGATGACCGCCGTCTCCGGGCCGATATCGCCCACCAGCGAAAGCAGTGAAATGGCAAGCGGCCGGCCGGTATGATTGGCGAGCGAGCTGGCAAAGGCAGCCGAAAATGGCAGGCTGTTTTCCAGATTTCCGCTCTTCTGTTTCCAGCTGTAAAAGCCAGCAGCCGGTTGGTCGTAGAAAATCTGATCGACGGGATCGGGCAGGAGACCGTCGAGCGCCGATATCAATGGTTCCACACCATGGGTGATGAAGGCCTCGGCGGCCTCGGGCAGCAGATAATTGATGATGCGCGAGGTGCGGCTGCGGGCGCTGACGAAGACCGTAACCTTGAAACCGGCTGGGACGTCACCTGAGATCCGGAATGCGCAATCGTCGTCACTGGTGCCGGTAATCTCAACGGAACCGGAAAATACCAAGGCTTCGCCCGTGGATGCGACAGCCTCCGAGGGGTGGAGGGCAACAGCCTCGATCTGCCAGTCACACCAGGCGGGACGCCCCTCGTCATATTGCCAATCGAGAATGTCCTGGCCCATTCCCGCTGTCCAGGACGTGACGATGCCGCTGATCTCACCGGTCGCACCTGGCGTCTCGCACCAGAACAGATGCCGTTCGCGAAGCTCGTCACGGCCTTGCACGGTGCGTCCGGCCGCCTGGCCGCTGATCCAGTTATAGTCGTCATAGATGCCGACGCGCAGACCAAGTTCGCTTGCTACCTCCACCGCATCTCGGTAAGCGGCGACGAACGCTCTGGAGAGGTAATCCTCCCTCGGCATTGCCAGCCTGGCCTGAATGTAGATCCGGCCGAAACCCTTGGCGACGAAGTCCGCAAGCTGTTCCCGTGTCACCGCGCCGGAGGGGATCGAATGCCAAAACCAGTAGGCGGCCGGGCGGAATTCCGGGCCGGGCGACTGGAAGCTCTGATCGGTCGATATGTCCTGGCGTGGCGGCATCGGTATTCTCAATGTCCGGAAGCGCGTGCTCTGGCAAGGCTGCCGGTGATATCGGTCCATGCGGGCTCGTCGGGCGCGAAGCGGGCACGCAGGTAGGTGATGAGATCTTCCATGGAGCCGTCGCTCAGCGTCTCCTTGAAGGCAGGCATCGACATCGTTTCCGGCGAATTCCGTGCCTTCATCTCCGCCGGCGCTTCCGCGCCACCGAGGATGGCCTGGATGATGTTATCGGGAGTCCCTGCGTATAGATTTGAGTTCAGCGCAAGCGAGGTCAGCGCGGTACTGCTGCTGTGGCAGGCGGCACAGGCCCCTTCGAAGATCCGCTGGCCGCGGGGAGATGCGGCGAAGGCCGTCTGTTCGGCAGCGGTGGCTTTGGCGATTGCTTCGGCGGCAGCAGCTGCCGGATCGGCCGGAGTTTCCCGCTTGTTCAGGCTGGCGAGATAAGTTGCCATCGCCCGGATATCCTCATCAGGCAGCGGCTCCAGCGCCTTGACGACATCGCCCATCGGCCCGAGGGCGCTGCCATGGTGGGCGGCATTGCCCTTGCGGAGGTAGTCGTAGAGCGAGGCCTCGGTCCATTGCACCGGCGACTTACCGGAACCATCGAGCGCCGGTGCATGCCAGCCGTCGGCATAACCGCCCGCAAGGTGGAACCTGCCCGACATTTCGGCGCCAAGCGCGTTGCGTGGCGAGTGGCAGGCCGAACAGTGGCCCAGTGTTTCTACGAGATAGGCTCCTCTGTTCCAGACAGCATCCTTGTCCGGCTGAAACTGCGTCCCGCTGCGCTGATGGAAGAGCGCATTCCAGCCCGCC
The DNA here is from genome assembly GCF_003287875.1 of Martinezella tropici. Classification (GTDB taxonomy): domain Bacteria; phylum Pseudomonadota; class Alphaproteobacteria; order Rhizobiales; family Rhizobiaceae; genus Rhizobium; species Rhizobium tropici_C. The sequence continues at coordinate 193,853 of NZ_QMKK01000030.1, read as the reverse complement.
ATCAATGGGCGGATGTTGAAGGGGAAGGAGAGTTTTGTCTCCGGTGCCTTCGTCTCCACCGGCGGCTGGCTCATGAGATAGGCATAGAGGGCCTGCAGGTCCGCGTCCTCGGCGCCTGCGAAGGATGTGTAGGGATGCGCCGGATAGAGGCGGTGGCCGTCGCGGCTCACCCCGTTGCGCATTGCTCTTTCGAAGGCCGGATAGGACCAGGCGCCGATGCCCGCAGTGACATCGGGGCTGATATTGCTGGCATAGATCGTACCGAACGGCGTTTCCAGCGCCCGGCCGCCGCCAAAGGCGCGACCGTCGTTCGAGACGTGGCAGACATTGCAGGCCCCGATCGCCGCGGCAAGCTTCCCGCGCTCGATGGTCGAGGCGGAGAAGACGCCAGCATCCGGACGACTGATCTCAGCGATGCTGGGCTGCCACGGCGACAGCAACTGGAGAAGCCCGCCGGCAACGGCAGCAATGCCTGCCGTGCCGAGCGAGAATTGCCACCATTTGCGGGCCTGCTTGGGAGGATCGGCCTGCTTGGGGGTGACATTGCCCAGTCCTGCGAGGACAGCTTCCGGTGTCAGCGGCAATTCGCGGAAGCGGACGCCCGTGGCGTCATAGACGGCATTGGCAATTGCCGCCGCACTCGGGACCGATGCCGACTCGCCGACGCCGAGCGGTGGATCGTGCGGCCGGTCGAGCATCAGCACATCGATGTCGGGCACCTCGGGGAAGGTGATGATCGGGTAGCCGCCCCATTCCTTGGAGAGCACGGCCGTATCGGAGAACTCGACCCTTTCCTTGAGGACGCGGCTTGTCGACTGGATGACATTGCCATGGATCTGGTGGCGCACGCCATCCGGATTGATCATCAGGCCGGCATCCTGCCCGCAGGTGACCTTGGTAACGGCGATCTCGCCGGTCTTCCTGTTGACCGCCACATCGGCGACCCAGGCGGCCCATGCGGCAGCCGTACCCGGGAATTTCCCGTGGACATAGACGGCATAGGCGAAGCCGCGGCCATAAAGGAGATCGCCTTCGCCCCCTAAGGTGCCCCAGGTCGTGTGCGGTTGCCATTTCGCCCGTTCGGCGACGGCGCGAACGAGTTCGCTGGCGCGCTGATCCGGCAGGTAACGAAGACGGTATTCGATCGGATCGACCTCAGCGGCGGCGGCCAGTTCGTCGATATAGCATTCATGCGCGAAGGTGTTCGGCATCGCCGAGACACCGCGGAACCATGAGGCACGCGCAATCGGCGGCATGTCGTGAACCGTTACCCGGAGGTTGCCATAGGCATAGGGCGGGATTGCGGTTCGATCGCCCATCTGCACGACATCTGCCACCGGAGCGACCTTGCCGGTCAGGATCAGGGCAAGTGTCGGTGAGAGATTGGACGGGTAGCGCGTCTCGAAATCATAGGCTGCCGGTCCGCCTTCGGTATCGAGGCCGCCGCGAACGTCCATGACCTGTGCTGCTCCCTTCGGCTCCCAGGCATGTTCCTGGTCGCGGGTCAGCTGTACGCGAACGGGTGCGCCGACTGCGCGCGAGAGAAGAGCGGCATCCGCCGTCACGTCGTCGGCGCAGTTTCTGCCGTAGCAACCTGCGGCCTCGAGACGCTCGATAATGATCTGTTCTTCCGGGATTTCCATCAGCATCGCGAGATCGCGCCGCATCGGATAGGGGTTCTGCGTTCCCGACCAGACTGTCAGGTGATCGTCCTCGAAATGCGCGACGGCGCATGACGGGCCGATCGAGCCATGCATCTGGTAGGGCCAGACATAGGTGCGATTCATCGCGGAAGGCATGCCTTCCAGCGCCAGATCGACATTGCCGCGGTCGATCAGCTGGCGGGGCGTGGAGGGGTTGGCGCGCAGCGCGATCTCCGGCCGGTTGAGGTCCGGCCGTCGTTCGGGCACGAGCCATTCGACCTTCAGCGCGTTCATCGCGGCAATCGCGTTTTCTTCCCGGGTTGCAACGACGCCGACGAAATCGCCAACGACGACAACGGCGACGAGACCGTCGATATGGGCGACCGAGGTTTCGTCCACGGAGACGAGGCTCGAACCGACTTGGACGCCATGGTCATAGCCGGCATAGGGCGGCCGGATGACGCGGCCATGCAGCATGCCGGCGACACGGACGTCGTGCACGAAAGTCCAGGCGCCGACCGCTTTCAGCGGGATATCGACGCGGGAACGCGATTTGCCGACCAGCCGGTACTCGGCGATGCTCTTCAGAGCGGCATCGGGATCATGTGTCAGATGCTCGTCGAGGCCGTCGACGAGTTCGGCATAGCTGATCGAGGCGTTCCGTTCGCCGTCACAGGAGATGACGCCGTCCTCGATCGTCAGGTTCTCATCCTCGAGACCGAGAACGGTGCGCGCCCGCGCCAGCAGGAAGCGCCGGGCTGTCGCCGCTGCCTGACGCAGTGGAATGGCGGTGACCTGGATGGTTTCGCTGGCAATCGTAGCGCCCTGATCCAGTCCGCCGACGGTGCTGCCGAGCACCATCTCGACACGCTCGAATGCCACATCCAGTTCTTCGGCAACAATCTGCGCCAGCGAGGTGCGGATCCCGGTGCCGAGGTCGACATGGCCATTGAAGGCAACGACATGGCCATCGTCCTGGACGACCAGAAACAGGGGGCCGGTCTGCGTCTTGAAATGAACGCTAAGCATTCGGCTCTCCTTGATCTGCTTTTCTGTCTGCCGGCTGTTCGCTCTGGCTATCCGGCGAATGTGCGGCTTTCGAGAGCATCAGGGCGCGTTTGGCGGCGGCAAGGATTTCACGGTGCGTGCCGCAGCGGCAGAGGTTGTGTTCAAGCGCATGCTTGATCTCGTCGTCGTTGGCATGTGGCTCGCGCAGTGCGAGCGCGGCAACCGTGATGATCATTCCGTTCAGGCAATAGCCGCATTGGGCAGCATTCTCGTCGATAAAAGCCTGCTGCACCGGATGCGGTGCGTCGCCGTTCCCCAGACCTTCGAGCGTCACGACGCTGCGGCTCTGGACGGCGGCGACCGGCACGACGCAGGAACGGACGGCGCGACCGTCGATCAGCACGGCGCAGGCGCCGCATTCGCCAAGCCCGCAACCGAATTTCGGGCCGTTCAGGGCAAGGTCGTTGCGCAAAACATACAGTAATGGGGTCTTCGGATCACAACAGACAATTTGTTGCGTGTTGTTCACTCGGATCGATATCGACGATGCGCTCACGTGAGGATCACTCCCGCGGCATGCCAATCGGTACACCGGTCGGGGAGGGCGATGGTGGCAAAAACGACTGCCAGATCTGGCATCCCAGTCTCCATAGCGAGCTTTCGCCCGCATGATATTCGCAGCCTTTGCATCGGGATCAACCGATATCGCAAAGGAGCGCGTTCCCTTTTTATTTAATAGCGTATACACTGATTTAAGATGGGTCGGCTGTCAACGGGTCGTCCGCCTTAGTTTCTACGTGTTACGCTGCGCACGTTGATAGCGAAGAACATCGGGTCGCCGAAATCTCGCTTGCAATAAATAGTGTATACGCTTAATCTGCCTGAAACTGATGGCGATGCGATATCAGCCAGAAAAAGGGGACTGCTGCTTATGGGAAAACAGAAGATTGCCATTATCGGTGCCGGCCTTGGCGGCGCTGTCGCAGGGTCCCTGCTCCAGCATTCAGGCTTTGATGTCGATGTCTACGAACAGGCGCCAACCTTCTCGCGTCTCGGTGCTGGGATTCATATGGGCCCGAACGTGCTCAAGATCTTCGAGCGCATCGGCGTTGCCGAAAAGGTCGTGTCGATCAGCAGCGCGCCGAAATTCTGGCTGAGCCGCGACGGCATCTCCGGCGAGTATCTCTCCCGTATCCCGCTGGAAGGTTATGGCCACACCTATTGCACCGTCCACCGCGGTGACCTGCAGGCGCTGCAGTGCGACACGCTGAAGGAAGGCACCCTTCACTTCGGCAAGAAGCTGGCGACGATCGAAGACACCGGCAGCGACGTCTATATGACGTTCGAGGATGGGACTTCGGCGCGCGCCGATATCGTCATCGGTGCGGATGGCATCAATTCGAAGGTTCGCGAGACGTTGCTCGGCTTCGAAAGGCCCAATTATAGCGGATGGGTCGGACACCGTGCGCTGATCAACGCCGAGCGCCTCAAGAAGTACGATCTTGAATTCGAGGACTGCGTGAAGTGGTGGGGGCCGGACCGTCACATGATGGTCTATTTCACCACCGGCCGGAAGGACGAGTATTACTACGTGACCGGCGTTCCCCACGAGGCTTGGGAATTTGAAACGGCATTCGTCGACAGCAGCCGCGAGGAAATGCATGCGGCGTTCCCCGGCTATCACCCCGTCATCGAGGCGCTGATCGACAGCACTGAGACAGTGACCAAGTGGCCGCTTTTCAACCGCAATCCGTTGCCGATCTGGAGCCAGGGCCGGCTTGTTATGCTCGGCGATGCGTGCCATCCGATGAAGCCGCACATGGCGCAGGGTGCGGCGATGGCGATCGAAGATGCCGCGATGCTCACCCGTTGCCTGTTGGAAACAGGGATCTCGGATTACGCGACTGCCTTCAAGCTCTATGAAGTCAACCGGCGCGACCGGGCGACGCGGGTGCAGTCGGTCTCCAACGCCAACACGTTTCTGCTGACGCAGGAGGATCCATCCTGGGTCTATGGTTATGACGTCTACGCCGAACCGCTGCGTACGGAGAATGCAGCATGAGCAGCCGGTTCCTCTATGGCGCGAACGTCTTCGCCAATGGCGTCCGCCAGCACTATCTGCGCTACGGCGGCAAAGGGCCGATGGTCGTGCTGGTTCCCGGCATCACGTCGCCGGCGATCACCTGGGGCTTCGTTGCCGAAATCCTGGCGCTGCGCCACGACGTTTACGTCCTCGACGTTCGCGGCCGTGGTCTCTCCTCGACCGGTCCCGATCTTGATTATGGCCTCGACGCAATGGCTGATGATGTGATCGCTTTCGCCAGCGAGCTTCGACTGACGCAGCCCGCCATCCTCGGTCATTCGATGGGCGCGCGCATCGCGATGCGGGCTTCCAACCGCGCGCCAGGTGCCTTCAGCCGTCTCGCGTTGATCGATCCGCCGGTTTCCGGTCCCGGGCGCCGCCCGTATCCGAGCAAGCTGCCCTGGTATACGGATTCGATCGCAATGGCCGAGAAGGGCATGGATGCCGAGGCGATGAAGGCGTTTTGCCCGACTTGGACGGAAGAGCAGCTGCAGCTGCGCGCCGAATGGCTCCACACCTGCTATGCGCCCGGGATCATCAAGGCGTTCAACGATTTCCACGATATCGACATCCTGCCCGATTTCGCCAGCCTGGCAGTTCCGGCGATGCTGATGATCGCTGGCCGCGGCGGCGTGATCCAGGCTGCCGACGAAGAAGAGATCAAGGGGCTTAATCCCTCGCTGCAGATCACCCGTGTCGAGAATGCCGGCCACATGATTCCCTGGGATGACTTTGAAGGCTTCTTCGCCGCGCTCGGCGACTTCCTGATTCAGTGACATTTCCATGACGCGGGCAGCCGCGTCATCGCTCTCTTGAACGCATTGCAAAAGGACAAGCCGTGCAAAAGGTCTATCGTATTGGTCAAATCGTGCCGAGCTCCAACACGACGATGGAGACGGAAATTCCTGCGATGCTGCTCGCAAGGCAGTCGATCCGTCCGGAGCGTTTCACCTTCCACTCCAGCCGCATGCGGATGAAGACGGTCAAGAAGGACGAGCTGGCGGCGATGGACGCAGAATCCGATCGCTGCGCCATCGAGCTGTCCGATGCGCAGGTCGATGTTCTTGGTTACGCCTGCCTGGTCGCGATCATGGCGATGGGGCACGGATATCACCGCGAATCCGAGACGCGTCTTCGGGGACGCACGGTCGAGAACGGCGCCAACACGCCTGTCGTTACCAGCGCCGGTGCTCTCGTCGAAGCGCTGAAGGTGATGAAGGCGAAGCGGATCGCCGTGGTGGCGCCCTACATGAAGCCGCTTACCGAACTGGTCGTCGACTACATCCGAAACGAAGGTTTCGAAGTCGGCGATTGGCGCGCACTCGAAATTCCGGACAATCTGGCCGTCGGCCGCCACGATCCGCAGAACCTGCCTGAAATCGTTGCCGGTCTTGATCTGACCGATGTCGACGTGATCGTGCTTTCGGCCTGCGTGCAGATGCCGTCGCTGGCGGCGATCGCCAAGGTCGAAGCGATGACGGGCAAGCCTGTCGTCACGGCTGCTGTTGCCACCACCTACTTCATGCTGAAGTCGCTGGGACTTGAACCCGTCGTGCCCGGTGCGGGCGCGCTTCTGTCTGGCGCGTACTAGGGAGCTCTGCGATGGAGACGGCCGAAGCGAATTACCAAGGGGTGTGGGGTAACAGGATCGGCTTCGGCCGTTCTCCCGCGCTGCTCGTCATCGACTTTCTGAAAGCCTACACGATCGAGGGCGCACCTCTCTATGCGCCCGGCGTCGTCGATGCCGTGGCGCAGACGCCGGAACTCATCGAAGCCGCCCGCAAGGCCGGCATTCCGGTCATCCACACCCGCATCCTCTATCTCGCGGACAATTGCGCCGATGGCGGCATGTGGGTGAAGAAGTCCCCGGTCATGAAGGCCATGGTTGAAGGCAATGTGCTTGCGGAGTTCTGCGACGAGGTTGAGCCCGCCAAGAACGAGCTGGTGATCGTCAAGCAATATGCCAGCGCCTTCTTTGGAACCAGCCTGGCCTCGCATCTCCATGCGCAGGGGATCGACACCGTCATCATGGCGGGCTGCTCGACCAGCGGATGCATTCGCGCCAGTGCAGTGGATGCGGTTCAGCACGGTTTCCGAGCCATCGTCGTTCGCGACTGCGTCGGCGACCGCCATCCCGATCCTCACAATGCGAACCTTTTCGATATCGACAGCAAATATGGCGATGTCGTCGCGAAGGCGGAGGCGATTGCCGAAATCGCCAAGGCCAAAGTCTGACTTCCGTAACGATACGGGGCATAGCAGTCCTCAAGCACTATAAGGGAACAAGCATGGATCAGTTCAGCTTCACGGAAATCTGCCTGCATCAGTTGAAGATGTCGGGCGTTCACGAGGGCGAAAAGCTTATCGTCCTGACCCAGGGTAACGAGCGCCTCGATTATGCCGATGCCTTCATGGCGGCGGGCATGCGTCTCGGCGCAAAGATGTACCACATGCGTTTGCCGCCGGTCCCGCCGGCAGGTGCCTGGGCCGTCGGCCAGACCGGACTGGCAGCGATGCCGGATGCTGTGGAAGCGCTCAAGGCCGCAGACATGGTCATCGATTGCATCTTCCTGCTCTTCAGCCCGGAACAGATGGCGATCCAGGCATCCGGCACGCGCATCCTGACGGCGGTCGAGCCGCCGGAAGTTCTCGCCCGTATGCTGCCGACGAAGGAGCTGCGCGAGCGTGTCGAATTCGCCGGCGAGCTTCTGTCCAAGGCCAAGGTGATGCGCATCACTTCCGAGCATGGCACCGACGTCACCTACAAGCTCAACACCTATCCCGCGATCACCGAGTATGCCTGCACCGATGAACCGGGCCGCTGGGACCACTGGCCGTCGGGCTTCGTCTTCACCGGCGGTGACGATGACGGCGTCGATGGTACGATCGTCGTTGCTCCCGGCGATATCCTGCTGCCGCAGAACATGTATGTCCGCGATCCGATCATCTACACAATCGAAAATGGCTGGATCACCGACATTCGCGGCGGTCTCGATGCTGAGCTTGTCAAGTCCTACATGGCCGGTTTCAACGATCCGCGCGGCATGGGCATGAGCCATGTCGGCTGGGGCCTCAACCAGAACGCCAAGTGGCATCGCATGGCGCCGGGCGAATTCCCTGGCGGCATGGGCATGGAAGCGCGCTCCTTCTATGGCAACGTGATGTTCTCCACTGGGCCTAATAACGAGCTCGGCGGCCCGAACGACACCGCCTGCCATCTGGATATTCCCATGCGCAATTGCTCGCTCTTCCTCGACGACGAACCAATGGTTCTCAAGGGCGACATCGCGGTCAAGGAAATGCAGGCCAAATTCGGCTGATCGAAGTCGCCGTTTTCGGCAATCCAAATCGTTCTTTGCATTCCGGTCGCCTATATCGCAACCGGAATGACTGAGCGCGTGCGCCTCGATCCGCGGCCTCAAGGTGGCGAAGATCACCGTTTTCGATGCAAATCCAATAAAAATCAACGAATGAGGGGTTAAAATGCAAACTTCAATCACAGTGGAAGAAGGCATCCGCGCGGCTGGCGTCGGGCGTTTTCAGAAGCGACTTTTCACTATTTTCGGCCTCGTCTGGGCGGCCGACGCCATGCAGGTGTTGGCCATCGGCTTCACCGCACCATCCATCGCAGGAAGCTTCGGCATCACCGTTCCACAGGCATTGCAGACCGGAACGCTCTTCTTTCTGGGCATGCTCGTTGGCGCGTTTGTCTTCGGGCGTCTTGCGGACCGGATCGGCCGCCGGCCCGTGCTGTTCATCGCAATCGTTCTCGATGCGATTTGCGGCGTGGCATCCGCCTTTGCGCCGGATTTGCAATGGCTGCTCGTCGCGCGCTTCCTGACAGGCCTCGGAGTCGGTGGAACTCTCCCGGTGGATTACGCCATGATGGCTGAATTCCTTCCCTCCGACCGCCGCGGCCGTTGGCTGGTGCTGCTCGAAGGTTTCTGGGCCGTTGGTACAGTCGCTCTGGCGCTTCTTGCGCTTGTTGCCGGTTCGCAGGGTGGCGAAGCCTGGCGTACGATCTTCTTCGTGACCGGCCTGCCGGCACTGATCGGTGTCATCCTTCGCTTCTATGTGCCGGAATCTCCGCTCTATCTCAATCAGCAGGGGCGTTCGGAAGAGGCTCGCAAGGTGCTCAAGCGCGTCGCGATCTCGAATGGAAACACGGTAGAGATCCCGCCCCTGAAGCCGCAGAAGTCACAGCACAAGTCGATTGCTGCCCTTCTGTCACCTGAGCTTCGCCGCCGAACCGTTTTCCTCATGCTGGCATGGATGCTGATCTCGGTGTCCTACTACGGTGTCTTCGTATATCTGCCCGTTCGACTGGCCGCTGGGGGCATGGGCTTCATGCGCGGACAGCTGTTTCTGGTCGTTCTCGCAATCGCCCAGCTTCCGGGTTATGCGCTGGCGGCCTACGGCGTCGAGAAATGGGGACGCAAGCCGACCCTCGTCGGCTTCCTGATCCTGAGCGCCGTCGGCACTCTCGGATACGCACTTGGCCAGTCGGTCGAGATCGTCGTGACCGCGACGCTCTTGCTCAGCTTTGCGCTGCTGGGTACTTGGGGGGCTATCTACGCCTTCACGCCGGAAATTTATCCGACCACGCTGCGCGCCAGCGGCATGGGCCTTTCAGGATCGGTCGCGCGTTTCGGCGGACTTTTGGCGCCATCCATCGTGGCTCCGATCATGACCTCGAACTTCGGCCTCGCACTCGGCGTCATCTCGGCTCTGCTGTTGCTTGCCGCTGTCTGCGTGGCGTGCATCAATGCAGAATCCAGGAACATGGTTCTGGAATAGGAAAACAACCAACTGCGGCGGGCATCATGCCCGCCGCAATGCATTGCGCGGCAAGAATCGCCTGTCTGCCTCCATTATATTACAATCCGCGCGGCTTGCGGTTGGCTGCATTTTGAAGGATTAGAAGCATCAATAGAAGCGAGCGCCAAGAGCATGGCAGACAATAACGACATCACGAAAACAGACACACAGGCTGGCTATCAGGTAACCGAGCAGGTGGGGCATCTGCTGCGCAAGGCCTATCAGCGCCACTTGGCGATCTTCCAGGACAACGCCGTCGACCCTTCGCTGACCTCAGTCCAGTTTGTGACGCTCTGCGCGCTCCGCGACAATGGCCCGATTTCGCAGGGCGAACTCGTCAAGGCGACCGCCGTCGACCAGGCGACGATTCGTGGCATCATCGACCGCCTCAAATCGAAGAACATGATCGAGATCTCGCGGGATGCCCATGATGGGCGAAAGGTGATCGTTTCTCTCACGCAGGCGGGCGAGGCGATCCTCGAGCAAATGTATCCGCGCGCCCGTTCCATTACCGAGAAGACCATGGGGCCGCTCAATCCGGCCGAGCAGGTTGCTTTGCTCTATCTGTTGCGAAAGATCGCCGATGTCGATCCGGAGACGGGCGAGGCTGCCGATCTCGGCTGAGCTGCCCGCGCTTGAAGCGCATTGTGCTAGGCCCGCTATTCCACGTCGCAATCAAACGAGCTACCCGGCGCCTGACGGTACCGGGTAGCTTCTTGCATTAGCTGGCGTAGAACGCCTTCACTTCCTGCCACAGATTGTTGAAACTTTCGCGGCGGTCGTCCGGGAGGGCGGACTGGATCGCCATGGTCTTCAGGTATTCGGGTTTGTGGATCTGGCGGTTCAGATCGTCGGTCGGCAGCTTTTCCATGGCGGCGCCATTGGCGGAGGCGGGAGCGCCGATCTTGGTTGCCCATTCTACATAGAAGTCCGGGTCGATCATGTAGTTGATGAAGGTTGCCGCGGCTTGCGGATCCGGAGCCGAAGCCGGGATGGAGAGGCTGTCGAGCCAGCCGATGCCGCCTTCCTTCGGAACAACGAAATCGACGGGGAGGTGGCTGTTGCGCTTCGAGCGGACCGTTGCACCGGACCAGTAGACAGACAGGTCGAATTCCTTCGCAGCGAAGGACTTGTTCCACTGGTCTTCGCTCGACCAGAGAAGCTTGACGTTCTGCTTGAAGGCCTTGAGCTTTTCGCCCACGGCTGCGAGATCGGTCGGGTTGTTGATGTCCTGGCCGGAGAGCAACGCGCCGATGGCGACGGCCGTCACGGCGTCATCGAACAGAGCCACCTTACCCTTATGCTCGGGCGCGCCGAGTGCGGCATAGCTGTCCGGTTTCGGCGAGCCGTCGGCGATCGCGAGTGAGGTGATGCCCCAGACCCAGGCGACGCCGTTGGTCTTGCCGTCGAGCTGCAGGTTGGCATGGTTCTTCAGTTCCGGAGAAAGGCCGGCAGAATTCGGGATCTTCGAAAAATCGATCGGCGTCAGCAGGCCTTCGCCTGCAGCCTGCTGCGAGCGGGCGCTGTTGATCAGCACCACGTCGTATGCGCCCGGATTGGTGCGCAGCTTCGTCAGCATTTCCGGCTCGGAGCTGAAGTAGTCGTGAACGACTTCAATCCCGGTCTTTTCCTTGAACGCCTTCAGCGCCCAGGCTTCGTCCGTGCCGTAGCCCTGCCAGTTGAGAACGGTGATCTTGCCGGCGGCGTGCGCCGCGCGCGGCGAAAGTGACAGTCCGGTTGTGGCGGCAACCGCTGCAGTGCCCATCAGGCCGAGGGTTTGTCTGCGGGTGAAGTTCATTTCTGTTACCCCTTGTCGATAGTTTTTTGGATTTTTTATCTGCGGCTGCGCAAGCGACTGCGGCGATGCCTCCCCGCATCCTTCGAACATCCGCAACGAAATATATTCACGATATTTCCGCCGCAGCGGTCCTGGGGGCCTCTGCGAAAAATGTTCGTGTACAAATAACGTGTTCCTAGTTTTGTTTCTTGTCAAGCGCCGCTTTCCGGCGCCTTCCCCGCTTTTTGCGTCGGTATACCGACATCTGCGCATATTCAGCGTATTCAGCGGCGCGATGCTTGCCGCTTTCACCGTGCCAGCTTTGGCTATTTGGCAGGAAAAACAGTGTGTAAGCGCCACGCGAAAAAGTGCGCTTGACAACAAGCGGGACTGCTGAAATCATTTGTACACAAAACAAGAAAGAATAACTCGAGGGTGAACATATGAAGCAAGCTGGGACAATCATGCGAGCAGCCGCTTAGCGGGTAATGCGTGCCTGTATTGGCGCGAAAGGCCTGTGCTGCGGCATCACGCGGCCGGCAAATGACCTTCAATTTGGATTTGACCGCTGCAGCGACGTAAAGGCCGCTGTGGATCGCGGAGGGACGGCTGGATGGCCACACTTAACGCTCAAGAACCCTCAGCGGCTGCGCTGAACACAACGCAATCTCGACGGCTTCCGTCGTGGGTGACGACAGGTGCGCTGCTTTTGCCGACCTATGGCTGGCTGACGCTGGCGGTATTCATTCCGCTGCTGGCGATGTTCACCTTCTCCTTCATGACGGCGACGCCGCTCGGCAACAAGCCGATCATCTTTACGCTGAAGCAGTATCGTGCCTTCATCGATCAGCCCTATCTGGTCGGCGTCGGGATCAGCTCGCTACTGATCGGATTCTGGACGACGTTCTTTTGCGCCGTGCTCGGCTTCTTTGCTGCTCTCGCACTTGCCCGCGCAACGATCGGCAGGACGAAGGAGGTGCTGTTGATCCTCATCCTTCTGCCGTTCTGGACGAACGGTCTGGTGCGCGTCTTTTCCTGGACCATGGTGCTGCGCGAAGGGGGGTTCCTCGACTACATCTTGCACATGATCGCGCCGGAGGCCGGCTCGATCGGCTTCCTCTACACGCGCCCGGCGATCGTGGTCGGTCTGGTGCACGGCTATCTGCCCTATATGATCCTGACCTGTTACATTGCGCTCTCGACCATCGATGACGCGATCATCGAGGCAGCCTTCAGTCTCGGCGCCCGCTGGTGGGTCGTGCTCTACAAGATCCTTCTTCCGATGGCTGCGCCCGGCTTGATCTCCGGTGCCGTCCTCACTTTCGTTCCCGTCATCGGCTCGTTCATGGAGCCCCGCATTCTCGGCGGCCGTGTCGGGGTGACGATGGGAACGGTCATCGAGGACCAGTTCACGCAGGCATTCAACTGGCCGCTCGGAGCCTCACTTTCCTTCACGCTTCTGGCCGTAGTTCTGGCGATCTTCGCCACGTTCTCCGGCGTGTTGAAGCGTGGATCGGTCGCATAGGTGCTGGAATGAAAACACTCGGACGTTTCTATCTCTTTGCGATCCTGGCGTTTCTCTACACGCCGATCATCGTGATGATGGCGATGGGCTTCAATGAATCGCCGCTCTACCAGCTGCCCTTCAGCTTCTCGACCCGCTGGTACGTGGCCCTGATGGGCAATACCGGCCTGCTGACCTCGGGCATGAACAGCATCATTATAGCCGTGATCACCGCGGTGGTCGCAACCACGCTCGGAACCGTGGCCTCGGTGGCCCTATCGCGCCGCACCTTCCGCGGACGCAGCCTGCTGCAGCTGCTGCTCCTGCCGCCGATCGCCATTCCGTGGCTGATCACCGGGACGGCAATGCTCATCTTCTTCTACTGGAGTGGCATTGGCCGCGGCATGCATGCGCTGATTATCGGCCATGTGGCGCTCGCCATCCCCTATGTGGTGATCGTGGTCGGGACCGGCTTCAAGACCATCCGCGCAGATTTGGAAGAGGCGGCGATGAGCCTTGGATCGACGCCGATCCACGCCTTCTACTCGGTGACGCTGCCGCTGCTCTTCCCGAGCATTCTGGGCGCTGCGCTCTTCGCCTTTGCCGTCTCGCTCGATCAGTTCGTGATTTCGTACTTCCTGGCGACGCCGGGTTACACGACGCTGCCAGTGCAGATCTATTCGGCGATCCGCAAGGGCTTCACCCCGGAGATCAACGCGATCTCAACCATCCTGCTGCTCGGCTCCATGGCCGCAATCCTCATCTTCGCACGCTTCGCAAAACCCGGAGAAAATCGTGACCCACGTTAATGTAAAGTCGGTTGCCAAGAGCTATGGTGCGACGCCTGTCCTGTCCGATATTTCGACGGAATTCGCCGAAGGCTCCTTCACCAGTCTGCTCGGCCCCTCGGGCTCCGGCAAGACGACGCTGCTGCGCATTATCGCCGGCTTCATCACCGCCGATCAGGGCAGTGTGGTGATTGGCGATCGGGATGTCACCAACGTTCCGGTCTGGCACCGCAATATCGGCATGATGTTCCAGTCCTACGCGCTCTTCCCGCATATGACGATCGCGCAGAACGTCTCCTTCGGTCTGGAGCGCCGCGGCATCCGTGGCGAGGTCGCCCGCAAGGAAGTCGAGCGTGCGCTTGAAATGGTGCGTCTGCCGGGCTTCGGCGACCGCTATCCGAAGCAACTGTCCGGCGGGCAGCAGCAGCGCGTCGCGCTTGCTCGCGCCATCGTCATCAAGCCGAGCGTGCTTCTGCTGGACGAGCCGCTCTCGGCGCTCGACCGCAGGCTGCGCCAGGAAATGCAGGTCGAGCTCTTGCGCATCCAGCGCGAAAGCGGGCTGACGACGATCTTCGTTACGCATGATCAGGAAGAGGCGCTGACGCTCTCGGACAAGGTGGCGATCCTGGACAAAGGCAAGATCGTTCAGATCGGCGAACCCGCGACCGTCTACGAGCGGCCGCGCACACGGTTTGCGGCTGAGTTCCTTGGTGACTCGAACTTCCTCCCCGGCATCGTCGAAAATGGCGGCGTCCGCCTCGAAGACGGCGGCATGGTCGAGGTCGCCGGCACACTGCCCTCCGCCGGAAAGAAAGTGACGCTCGCGGTGCGTCCCGAAAAGATGTCGCCGTCGGGCGATGGCAAGAACCAGATCTCGGCGCAGATCAAGACGGTGATCTATGCCGGTCCGGTCCTCTCCTATCATTTGGTGACCAATCAGGGCCGAGAACTGAAGCTGTTCTCGCAGAATCGTGACGGCAACCTTCTGCGCGAGGGCGAGAACGTCACGCTGTCCTGGGCACCCGAACACACCGTCGCGCTGGTCGAATAGGATGGAGATCGAGACGATCCTGGATGGCTTCTGTCATGTGGTCATCGACATGCAGCGGCTCTTCGCCGAAACAACCGTGTGGCACGCGCCTGCGATGCAGGACATTCTTGGGAATGTCGTCGCACTCTGCCGGCGCATGTCGTCCGAGACGCTTTATGCCCGCTTCATCGTGCCGGCTTCGGCGGACGAGGCGCCGGGATGCTGGAAGCCTTATTACGAGCGCTGGTCTGTTCTGACGGGCGATCATCACGATCCGGCCCTGCATGAGCTGATGGAACCGCTGAAGGCGATTGCTCCGGCAACACAAGTCTTCGACAAGCCCGGCTATTCGATCTTCTCGAACGAGACGATTCATGCGCGGCTGCAGAGCAAGGGTGTTCGCACGCTGATCTTCTCTGGCGCAGAAACCGATGTCTGCGTCTATTCCAGCGTTCTGCATGCCATAGATCTCAATTATCGCGTCGTGATCGTCACCGATGCTGTGGGAAGCAGCGACAATGCCGCGCATCGTGCCGTGATCGAGCAGCTCGCTCCGCGCATGCCCGAGCAGATATTGTTGTTGTCGACCGAGGCGATCTTGAGTGCCATGGATAGCGCCGCGGCGCGCGGCGCTCTCACCAAAGGATAGTTTGATGCAGAACGGAGATCAGAAGCTGCCGGGTCAGCCGGAGCGCCAGGCGAGCAAAGCTGCTGAAGCGACCTATAAGCTCGCCGAGCAGATCGGCTATCTTCTGCGGCAGGCGAACCAGCGGCACGTGGCGATCTTTACCAGCCGGATGAATGAGAAGCTGACCACCACGCAGTGGGCGGCGCTGGTGAAGCTGCGCGATTTGCAGCCCTGCTCGCAGGTCAATCTCGGGCGTGAGACAGCGATGGATGTGGCGACCATCAAGGGCGTTGTCGATCGGTTGGCGAAGCGCAACCTGATCCGCACAGCGCCGGATACGACCGACGCCAGACGCCTTGTCCTGACGCTGACGGAGGAAGGCGAGGCGGCCGTCGCCCGCAATCTTCCCGTTGCGCACGATATTTCGGAAGAGACGCTCTCGACGCTGTCGCCAGCCGAACGCGCCATGCTGGCCGAGCTGCTGCGCAAGATTTCCTGAAGCGGGTTAATATCGCCGACGACATCGCCCGCCTTCTTTCCTCAAGAGAGGGCAGGAGCGAAGTTCATCAGAAGAACCATCAAAAGTCCCACGACTGAAACGATCGATTGGATGACTGAGATGGTCCACGTTGCTTCGCTCATGGACATGCCAAAGGACTCCTTGACGAGCCAGAACCCTGCATGATTGGCATAATTGAAGAACAGCGATCCGCATCCGATCGATAACGCAAGTAATGGAACGTTCAGGTTTCCGGCTCCTGCAAGCGGTGCCAAAAGACCGGACGCGCCGACAATCCCAACGGTTGCCGAGCCGGTCGAGACTGACAACAGCATTGAAATTATCCAACCGAGAACCAAGGGTGACAGCGAAAATTGCTGACTAAGGTGCATGATCGCATCGCCAACCTTAGCGTCGGTCAGCACGTGCTGAAATGCTCCACCACCAGCGATGATTAGCAGCACGTTCGCGATGGGTTTTACGCTTGCGGACATCGCGTTTCGAAGTTTTTCGGTGTCGCCGCCGCGGGCAAAAATCAAAACGCCGGTGGCGAACAGGACGCCGATCAGCATGGCGATTGCTGGATCGCCAACGAATCCCGTGATCACCTCGAGCGTGGATCCCTTGGGGAAAATGAGCTCTGCGATGGCGTGCAGAAGCATCAGAATGGCGGGAAGCAACGCGGTCGACAGGCTGATCCCGATGCTCGGAGGATCATCATGGGAGGTTGTCTGGCCTTCCGTTGTGGCCGCAAATTGGTCTATTAACGCTTCGTCGGGGTGAACTTTCAGCTTCGACGTGATGAACGCGCCATAGACCGGGCCGCCAAGCACGATAGCGGGAATCGCCGCGATAAAGCCATAAAGCATTGTCGCACCGACATTGGTATGCAGCGCAGCTATGGCGGTGAGTGGACCGGGGTGTGGCGGCACCATACCATGCATGGCCGCGAGCGCGGCAATGACTGGCACGCCTATATAGACGTAAGGCGACCCCACGATGCTCTTCGAGCCGTCAAGTTTCCGGGCAACGCTGAAAATCAAAGGAAGCAAGATCACGAGGCCGACTTCGAAGAACATGGGTATGCCGATAACGAACGCGGCACCCGCCATCGCCCAAGGAAGATATTTGGTCGAGGTCCGGTTTATAATTATTTCGGCAATGCTGTTCGTGATCCCTGAATCAGCGAGAATTTTCCCGAGCATCGCGCCGAGGGCAACGACTATACCTACTGCTCCCAAAGTGTTACCCGCGCCGGTTTCTATCGATTTGACTACCTTTTCGCCTGGCATCCCGGTTATCAGGCCCACCGCAATCGACGTTATCATAAGTGCTAGCAGCGGATGAAAACGCAGTTTCGAAACAATAAGGACGACAAGAAAGATGACGCCTCCGATTGCGGTAAGAAGTAACTGGATGTCGGCGGAACTCATGCTCGGCTCTCAATTTGGTTGTTTTGACGCAAACGATGGTCCGAATCGATCGGGTGCCATCACCCGTGGCATTGACTCTTCTTTCAGAGCCGTCGCCCCCGTCAAGAGATCGGGCTGAAAGATTGACGCGACCGGAAGTGAGGCAGGGATGTCGCGCACCGCCTTTGTGGTGACCTTCAAGGAAAGGGTTGGCCTGTCGCCGATGGACTATCTGACTCGCTGGCGCATAATCCAGGCGGCAGACAGGCTGACCTCGACGCGTCAGTCGCTTGCCGAGATCGGGTTGGCGCTCGGTTATGAGTCCGAAAAGTCCTTTGGCACGGCCTTCAAGCGGGCGATGAATTGTTCGCCCAGCGAATATGGGCGCAGGCAAGGCGAGAAACGGATTTCGGCGCTTCGCACCGCTTCCGGCCGTGGCCGTCATTCTCTTCGCCCCCTTCAGGTGAAGTGCCGGATCAGTTCGCCGCAGTTCGCGGCTTTATTCGGCGGCCGGACGGGCCGCTGGAACGCCTTCGGGAGCAGGAACGAGTTGCTGCAGTGCATGGCGCCCGCGCCAGTCCGACATGGCGGGTGCACGGTGAACGCGCTCGTTCTCGCCATCCGGTGCCGGAAGCTGCTGCTGCTCATCCAGCGCTGTTCGAACGACTGGATTTTTGATCGTCTTAAAATCCATCTCTCTTGCTCCGGCTCATCTTGATGAGGGGCGGCCGCCTGGATGCGGCTATGGATGCAAAACGCCGCGCCGGCGGCAATGATGCTTAAGATCGCCATGATCTTCAAAGGGGAAGGGTGTCTTGATGTCATCGCAGATGCCGCTCACGAAACGGCGTCGCCGCCCGGCTCTGTTTTAGGAAGAGCCGGGCGACCTTTAGTTCAGGCGCGGACAATGATCTTGCCGCGGGCGCGGCCCGATGCCTGCCGGGCGAAACCCGCCGATGCATCGTTCAGATCGATCATCCGGTCGGTCAGAACCTGCACACCGCCGGCGACCTTATCGATCACGGTGGCAAGGCGGCCAGCATCCGAGGAATGGAAGACGAAGGCTGCCGACACGCCGTGCGCCTTGGCCAGCGCCTCGTCGGGCGGCGAAACAGTGGTGGCGAGGAACCCGCCCGGGCGCAGCACGTCGAACGAACGCGCCTGGGTGTCGCCGCCGATCGTGTCGATCACCACGTCGACGTCGGAAACATGGCGGGTGAAATCCTCGGTCGTGTAGTCGATCACCTGGTCGGCGCCCAGCCGCTCGGCGATGGCGACGCCGTCACCCGAGGCGGTGGTGATAACCCGCGCCCCAGCGGCCCGGGCGAACTGGATGGCGAAGCTGCCAACGCCGCCGGCGCCGGCATGGATCAGCACGGTCTGGCCAGACTTGAGTTTGGCGACTTCGAACAGCGCCTGCCAGGCGGTGCCCGCCGCGGTGGGAACGCCGGCCGCGTCCTCGAACGACACGCCCGCGGGAATGCGGACGAGCTGATCGACTGGCACGATCGCATATTCGGCGATCGCGCCACCGGCAGTCGGCGCCGTGCGGGCCACGACCCGCTCACCGATTGTGAAACCGCCATTGCCTTCACCGAAGCTCTCCACCGTGCCGGCGAGGTCGGTGCCGATCGTGTAGGAGAAGCTCAGCGGGAAGAACGCGTCCATATAGCCCTGCTGGAGCTTGTTATCGAGCGGGTTGATGCTCGCCGCCGCCACCTTGACCAGCGCTTCGCCGGCCTTAGGCTTGGGGGTGTCGACTGGCTCGAAAGCGGGGTCGGCACCGTAGCTGTTGATCCGAAACGCTTTCATCGACCTTACTCCTGTCCGGCGCCTATTGCGCCCATTTGATGCAGCCAGCCGAACCAGTCTTCCATGTGCCAGGTCTTGGTGATACGGCCGTTCTCGACATGATGGAATTCGTGGATCGGCAGCACGAACGCCTTGCCGGTTGGCTTGACGCCAAACCACTCGCCCTTGTGCGTGCCAGTGATCTCGGCACGAACCGCGGCCTTGCCGGCAACGCCGATGAGCTCGTGAATGGTGATACGGGCATCGGGGAAGGCAGCATTGAAGGCGCGGATCATTGGCTTCATCGCCTCACGGCCCGGGTCCTGGCCGGGAGCCAGCGGGATGTCCTGCCAATCCTCGGCAACAGCGTTGTCGAGTGCGTCGGGGTTGTTGGAAAAAGCGCTGTAGAGCGTTTCGATCGCCTTGCGATCCTGCTCCGACAGCGTGCCTTGGGTGGCTGCTTGTTGGGTCATGGATAAACTCCGTCTCGTTGACGTGAATTCATCTAGCCGGTCTGGCTCCATCATTGAAATCGATAATCTGTATGTGGTAGTATCCGTTCTATGGATTTGAATGGCACAGACCTGAATTTGCTCGTAGCCTTCGACGCGTTGATGGCCGAGCGCAGCGTGACGCGCGCTGGCAAGCGGATCGGTCGAACTCAGCCGGCCATGAGCGCGGCTCTCGCGCGCCTGCGGGCGCTGTTTCAGGACGACCTCTTCGTCCGAAGCCCGGCGGGACTGCAGCCAACCCAGCGTGCAACCGAACTGGCGGAGCCACTCTCGCGCGCCTTGGCGGAGATCGGACGGGCGCTCGACTATACGCAGACCTTCGATCCCGTCAGCTCATCGCAATCCTTCACCCTCGCACTATCGGATCACCCGGCTTTTGTTCTGCTGCCCCAGCTTGTCGATGTGCTGCGAGAGCGTGCGCCGGGGATTACGCTTCGCATCAATGCCTTTACGCACCGCGACGATGCCATCTCCCTGCTTGACGCAGGCGAAGCTGATCTGACGATCGGCGTGCCGCCCCGTCAGACGCCAGGGGGCCGTATCATCAGTTGTCCTCTGTTCGAGGAACGCTTTGTCTGCGTTCTACGACGCTCGCACCCCATGGCAAGTCGCCCTCTCGACCTACGGACTTTTCTGAGCCTGTCCCATCTGCTGATCTCACCAGAAGGCGAGCGATTTGGACAGGTCGACGCGGCGCTGGCGGCAAGCGGGCAGCGTCGCCGCATCGCCGTGTCTCTCCCGCAAATGTACGCCGCACCGTTGATGGTCGCCCGGTCGGACCTGATCGCGACCATTATGGAAGGCGTGGTCACCCGCTCCGGCTTCAGGAACGAGCTTATGCTGCTGCCTCCGCCATTATCGTTGCCTCCGGTCTCGTTCGTCATGTCTTGGCACCGTCGGAATGAGGTTCACCCGGTGCAGCGATGGATGCGCGATCTGCTCGTGCAGCTCGCTTCCTCCATTCACCAATCAGATGTATTGATATAACAAGTATCGATTGGGAATATATCGACGGATCCCCTAACTCTGCTTTCAAGCAAGGAAGTGGAGTTCATCATGCAAGTTGCTATTGTAACTGGCGGCTCACGCGGCATCGGCCGCGCGGCGTCCGTCGCCCTGGCGCGCCGCGGTTTCGCGGTTGTCGTCAACTATGCCGGTTCGGCCGATGATGCGGCAGTGGTCGTATCACAGATTGAGACGATCGGCGGCGAGGCCATCGCCATCAAGGCGGATGTGGCATCAGCCGAGCAGGTCAAGGCGCTGTTCGACGGCGCGCAGCAGCAGTTTGGCGGGATCGACGTCCTGGTCGCCTGCGCGGGCGTGATGACGCCTTCGCCCTTGGCGAAGGTGACGGATGAAGATTTCGATCGTCATTTCACCGTCAATGTGCGTGGGACCTTCAACGCCTTTCGCGAGGCCGCCAATCGGGTACGCGATAATGGCCGCCTGATCGGTTTCTCCAGCACGACGCTGGCGCTCAACGCGCCGGGCTACAGTATTTACAATGCCACCAAAGGCGCGGTGGAAGGCATGGTGCGCGTCGTCGCCAAAGAACTGGGCGGGCGGGGCATCACCGTCAACGCCGCTGCGCCGGGTCCTGTCGAGACGGAACTGTTCCTACGCGACAAGCCGCAGGAACTGGTCGACCGCATGGCGTCGATGGCTCCCCTGAACCGGCTCGGTCAGCCCGACGACATCGCGGAAGTGGTCGCTTTCCTCGCGTCGAGGGAAGCGGGATGGGTCAACGGCCAGGTGCTTCGCGCCAATGGCGGCATCGCGTAAGAGAGTGAAATCATGGATAGGCAGATCATTCTTGTCACGGGAGCCGGTTCGGGTATCGGCAACGCCATCGTCGTGGTCCTCGCGCGCGCCGGCCATTGTGTCTATGCGAGCCTGCGGCTCGCGCGTCCTGAAGGCGAGCAGCGCGCCGCTACCATCCGGGAACTTGCAAAGCGAGACGGCCTGGACCTTCATGTGGTCGATCTCGACGTGCTGTCGGAGGCAAGTTGCCGGGCGGCGGTTGACCTGGTGCTGGTCGAACAGGGCCGCATCGACGTGGTCGTCAACAACGCCGGGATGTTGATGACGGGCATAACCGAAGCGTTCGATCCCGATCAGTTGCAGCGGATTTTCGATACTTGCGCCACGTCTTGGTTGCGCATGAACCGTGCCGCCCTTCCTGTCATGCGCCGTCAGGGATACGGCACGCTGGCCTACACCGGCAGCACGACGGCCCATCTCGCCGAACCCTTCCTCGGTCCCTATGCCGCCGCCAAGGCAGCCGGTGAGGCGATCGCCGAAGTGATGGGAATGGAAGCGCGTCCGTTCGGGATCGACACCATCATCCTCGTGCCCGGGGCCTTCACCACCGGGACCGAGCATTTCGCCCATGCCAACCAGCCCGCTTATCCGTCGATCCAGGCTCAATACGGTGATCTGCCGGCACGCGCCACAGCGCTCGGTGCCAAGCTGGAGGCGATCGATGCGAAGCATGGCGGATCGCTCGATGTTTCCGCGGTCGGCGAAGCATTGCGCGACGCCCTGGCGATGCCGCGCAACGAACGGCCCTATCGCGTCTATGTCGATGGCCAGCATAAGGGCGTCGAGCAGGTGCTGGCCGGGCAGGAGCGGCGTCAAGCCGATCTTCTCGACCAGTTCGGCTTGTCCGACCTCATGCCCAAGATCCTGACGGCAGGGTAAGCAAGCCATTCGCGCGGGCGCGCTCAATCGATATTGATGCGGGCCTGCGGATGGACGATCAAGCTCGAGCGCATCGCGGTGTAGCTCGGCGGGGTCCGCCGGCGCGCGTCTCGCTCCCCAGCAATAGAGCGGGAAGCGAGTTCTACAATGACTCTCATCTGATTTTTTTATCGTAGCTGATGCATTCTATTTCCTAGCTCTAAGAAGAGAACTGAAAGCCATCATCGCGAACTGCGTGCTGCGACCATGAGCCTATGGACGCAAATCGCTCGGGCATAATCGTGAAGGCGACTGCGGCCTGCGGATGTCTCGCGACCGTTGAGTTTATGACGCATCGAAAGCACAGTCGGCTCGCGTGCGCTCCATTTCGGCGGTGGCTCTTATAATGATGAGGTCGCAGATCGATCGGTCGGTTCTTCGTCATGCCGAAGATTGCCATCTCAACCTCAAGGCGACGATATCCGGCCAATATCTGGTCGAAAACGGCGACTGAGGGTGGATTGGTGCCAACAAGAATTGAGGCACTACCCGGCACCTGGCACGAGAATTGCGTGATCTCACCTGCGAAACAATTGCAAAGGTTACGACATGACCGGCCAGGCCCACGGCAGTCTTGATATTCGCCTCATGCGCACGTTGCTTATACTCCTGACCGAATGCAGCGTTTCGCGAACGGCTGAACTTCTCGGCCAGGCGCAGCCCACGGTCAGCCTCAACTTGAAACGCCTGCGTGAGATCCTCGATGATCCACTGCTCGTGCGCTCTGGCAGCACGCTCGTGCCCACGGAACGGGGCCTGGCGTTGCGCGAGACCATGCGAGAAATACTTAGCAAGATCGACACTCATCTGGCCCCACATCCAACCTTTGACCCGAAGAAGTCCACCCGCCATTTTCGCATCGTTTCCACCAATTGCCTCGGCACGGTCTTTCTACCGCCACTTATTGGCGCAATCGCGCGTGTCGCCCCGGGCGTCAGCGTGGATGTTTCGCCCATGCCAAATGGCGAGGATCTGCTAAGCGGCATGTCCGAGGGCGCCATAGATGCAGTGATCGGCAATTGGCCACATCCTCCCGAGCATTTGCGCATCGCACCCATTTTAACCACCGACATCGTTTGTCTCGTGCGGCCGAACCATCGCTTTGCCAAGCAACAGGACCGAATCACGCTCGAGGAATATCTCAAGGAAAGCCATCTCTCGCCCACGTCCGATCGCGATGCGCATATCAGCCCCATCGATGGCCGGTTGATCGAACTCGGGCTTAAGCGTCGGATTCGGGCGACGGTGCCGGAATATGCGATCGCACCTTACGTTCTGGCGCAGTCGGATTTGGTTTTCACCACAGGATACCACTTCGCTGAGCAGGTCGCGCAAACCTTCCCCTTCGCGGTGCTGGATGCACCCCCCGAGCTCGGCGAAATGCATTTCTACATGCTCTGGCACGACTGCAAACATCATTCGCCAGATCAGGTGTGGCTGCGCCGTATGATCAAGTCGGTGGCGGCAAGCATGCGCGCACTGAACGGTGCGGCGCTGCCGCCGCTGCCACCCATGCGGTGGGGACAGGCGGCCGGCTGAGCCACCCTGCATGTCTCAGAAGCAATATAGTCTATTGCAGTGCCGTTATAGGCATTTCGAATGAAATCCGCACAATGAGGTCAATCGCACAAACACAACAAGGGGACCTCATGATGCACGCAGACCTAACACGACGTGAAGTGCTGGCAGGACTGGCCGCCGGTGCGGCAGCAGGTGTTTTCAGCTCGGCACGCGCAGCACGCGCTGCCGTTTCGGAGCTGGTTTGGGCAACCTGGGACTCCAACGGCCACCCCGAATATGTCCAGACCTTCGAAAAGGAGACGGGTGTCAAGATCAAGCTGTCTTACCTGTCGAGCGAGGATGCCCAGTTCGCAGCGCTCAAGACCGGTTCGGCATCCGACTGGGATATGATCAACCCGTCGCTCAATGGCAGTTGGCGATATATCAAGGCAGGTCTCCTGAAGCCGCTCGACCTTTCGAAAGTCCCGAACGCCTCGATGATGTACGATGTGTTCAAGACGACGCCGAAGGTTCTCGACGAGAGCGGCAAGCCGTTTGCCGTCCCCTATCTCTGGGGCCTGAACCCGATCGTCTATCGCACCGATAAGCTCGATAAGGAGCCAGACTACGCCACGCTGTTCGATGCGAAATATTCCGGCCAGCTCGCCATGCGCGATTATGCATTGGAATCGATCGCAATCGCGGGCTTGGTGGCCGGCGTTCCGCGCAACAAGGTTTTCACCATGGATGCCAAGGAACTTGCCGAGGCCAAGAAGCTGCTGATTGCTCAGAAGCCGCTATTGCGTACTTATTGGCAGACCATCGGCGATCTCACCAATCTCTTTGCGACCGGCGAGGTCTCCTGCGCCTTCTCCTGGCGGGTGCCGTTCGATGAACTCAAGGGGAAGATGGCGATGGGCATGGCCAAGCCGAAGGCAGGCGTCATGGGTTGGTGCGACTGCTTCGCCATGCCGGCCGACCTGCCGGAAGACAAGACCGAGCTCGCCTACAAGTTCATCGACTACCTGCTCGGCCCAACCTATGCGACCGAAATTGCTCGGATCGGCAATTATGCCACCACGAGCTCCGTCATCCGCGACAAGCTCTCGAAAGACGAGCAGGCGGCGATTTTCATCGACGACATGGACGTGATGAAATCATTCATGTGGCCGGTGGCGCCGGATAATTATTCGGACTGGCTGAAGATCTGGAACGAAGTCAAGGCGAGCTGATTGATGACCGGCATTGCGCCCGAGCCATCCCGTGCCGCGCCGTCGCTTCTCCTGTCGGCCCGGGGCCTGGTCAAGACCTACGGCCGGTCTCGCGCCGTCGACGGGGTCGATCTCGACATTCCGGAACGGGCCTTCACGACCTTCCTCGGCCCTTCAGGCTGCGGCAAGACGACGATCCTGCGCATGATCGCCGGATTCGAGAACCCGGATGCGGGTTCGCTGGTGCTGGATGGCAGGCCTCTCGCGGGGGTGCCGCCAGAGCGGCGCCCCGTCAACACCGTTTTCCAGAATTATGCGCTCTTTCCGCATCTGACAGTCTTCGAGAATGTCGCCTTCTCTCTGACACTTCGCCGAGGTTCCCTCGATCCGACGGCGCGAGTGAAGCGGGCGCTGGAGGCTGTCCATATGGAAGCCTTCAGAGAACGATATCCACATCAGCTGTCGGGCGGCCAGCAGCAGCGCGTGGCGGTTGCCCGCGCCATTGTGGCTGAACCGCATCTCCTGCTCTTGGACGAACCGCTGTCCGCACTCGATCGCAAGATGCGTGGCCACCTGCAGATCGAACTCAAGGATCTCCAACGCCGGTTGGGCATCGCCTTCCTCTACGTAACGCACGATCAGGAGGAGGCTTTCGCGCTGTCCGACATCGTGATCGTCATGAACAAGGGCCGCATCGTGCAAAAAGCCGATCCGGTGACGCTTTACGCTCGCCCCGCCAACGCCTTTGTCGCGGATTTCATCGGCTCGGCTTCACTCGTCCCCGCCTTGGTCCGCGGCGTCGATGCGAATGCCGGTACGGTGACGATCGATACACCGCTCGGCATCATAGAAGCGCCAGCGGTGGAGGGGTTGATCGCGGGCGACCGGGCTATCCTCGTCGTACGGCCCGAGCATCTGCGCCTGAGGAGCGAAGTGCCGACCACAGCCGGCGCAGGCCTGCTTTCGGCGACGGTACAGCACGCCGTCTTCCTGGGCGACCGGCATCTGATCGAGGCCGATGTTTCCGGCATCACCTTGCGGTTTTCCGCCGGGCGGCCGTTGGCGCCGGGCGATAAGGCACAGATCGCCTTCAACCAGGCGGCAAGCTTCATCACGAGGGTGGAAGAATGAACATCGGCTTGCATCGCGCCCATCTCGCGCTGCCCGTGGCCCTTGTGCTCATTCTCGGCTGCGTGCTGCCGATCGGGCTGCTGTTCGTGTTCAGTTTTTTCGTCGTCGACATGGATACATTCGCCATGGTGCCGTCCATTTCTGGACAAAGCTGGGCGCAGGTCGCCACAAAACCGGTCTTTGCCTTTCTGATCGGCAAGGCGGTGCTATCCGGTCTCGTGACCGCCGCTCTGGCCACCGTAGCTGGCTATCCCGTTGCGCTCGCCATCTCCCGCCTGCCGACGGTGTGGAAGGGAATCGCCAATGTCGTGCTGCTGACGCCGCTCTATACCGGTGAGATCGTGCGCATCTATGCCTGGCGTATCGTGCTGGGGTCCGAGGGGCTGGTGAATTCGGTTCTGCAGGGAGTGGGCATGATCGACGAGCCGCTCAAATTTCTGCTCTTCTCGCCATTTACGATCCATCTGGTGCTGCTCTTCAACACGCTGCCTTTCATGGTGTTGCCGATCTGGATTTCCGCCGAGCTGATTGATCGACGCCTGATCGAGGCAGCCCGCGATCTGGGCGCGCGTCCGCCAGAGGCCTTCGTCAAGGTGATCTTGCCCTTGACGACGCCAGGGCTTGCCGTCGGACTTTTCGCCGTCTTTGCGCTTGCGGCCGGCGACATGCTGACACCGAGCCTGCTTGGCGGCACATCGGGTGCCACGTCCATGGCGATGATCGACAATCTTTTCGGTACCGCCTTCGACTGGCCGCTTGCCTCGGCGCTGGCGCTCAGCCTTCTCGGCGTGCTCTTCGGTTGCGCAAGCGCAATCGCCTGGATGCTGCTGCGGCTCAACGGCGCCCGCGCCGTTTTTCGGGGAGGGCTGCGATGAGCCGCTTCGTTTTCGTGACGCTTTTACTTGCAGTCGCCTTCTTCTACCTGCCGATCGCCGTGCTGGTGATCTTTTCCTTCAATGATTCCAGTCTCATGGCTTTTCCGCTCAGCGGCTTCACGCTCGGCTGGTATGAAGAACTTGCCAGCAATGCCGCCTTTCTCCACGGTTTCCTGACGAGCTTTCTCATTTCCCAGCCGGTCGGTATCCTGTCGGCGCTGATCGGCCTAGCGGCAGCCCTGGCGCTCGCCTCGCCGAACCTTCGATGGCGCCCGGCCTTCATCATGCTGGTCGTCTTGCCGTTCCTGATACCCAAGACGGTTCTTTCCATCGCGCAGGCCATGCTGATGAGCTGGGTCGGTCTCGGCCGCGGCGCGGGAGCCCTGATCGCGGCTCAGACGCTAATCGCCATACCGTTCACAACCACCATCATCGCGGCCGTGTTGATCCGCCTCGACCCGCGGTTGGAGGAAGCCGCGCGTGACCTCGGGGCCACCGCCTGGTTGGGATTTTACCGGGTGACGCTGCCGCAATTGAAGGGAGCAATAGGCGCCGCCTATTCGATCGGCGTGATCCTGTCGCTCGCCGATCTGGTCATCGGCATGTTCCTCGCCGGCCGCACACAGCCTCTCTCGCTGATCGTTGCCTCCGAGTTCCGCCGCGAGCTGAAGCCGGACCTCAATGCGATGCAGGTGATAGTCCTCGTGCTGACGGCCGTGATCGTCACGCTGAGCGAACTTTATCGCCGCCGACGCGCGCTGGGCAAACTCTCTTTGCAGGAGGAGTCTTCGAATGTTTGACACCCTTTCCGATGCGATGCCGGCGCTGACCGCCCTGAAGCGGGCCGCTCGTGCCGATCTTTCCCTTCTCGGCTATCCCGGGGCGACATGGCTCTCTCCTGCCAAAACTGCTGATGGCACATTGGTAGACGACGTCGCGATCGTCGGGGGCGGGCAGTCCGGCATCATCATCGCCGCTGCCCTGCTATGGGATGGCATTTCCCGTGTTTCCATCTTCGATAGCGCGCCGGCCGGCTCTGAAGGTCCATGGACGACCTTCGCTCGCATGGAGGAACTGCGCACACCGAAGACCCTGGTGGGCAGCGAGTTCAATGTCGCCAACCTCTCCATTCGCCGCTGGTTCGAGACGCGCTACGGAAAGGCCGCCTGGGAGGCGCTGCCGCGCATCCCGCGCACGGACTGGAAAGCCTATCTGGACTGGTATGCGGAGGTGTTCGGGATTGCCATCACCAGCCAAACGCAGATCGTCGACATTGCCCCTGACGGCGATCTCATCGCGCTCACCGCGCTTTCCGGCGGCAGCACGTCACGCCACTTCGCTCGCGCCGTGATACTTGCTACCGGCTTCGACGGCGCCGGCGGTTGGCGCGTACCCGCCTTCGTCTCCGGGAACCTGCCACCCTCGCGCTACGACCACACCAACGGCCCTGTTGATTTCGCTCGGCTGAATGGTCGGCGCGTCGGCATTCTGGGTCACGGAGCTTCCGCCTTCGACAATGCCATCAAGGCGCTGCAGGCCGGAGCTGCGTCCGTGGATCTTTGCTTCCGTCGCAACAAGCTGCCGCGCAGCAATCCCCACCGCGCGCTGGAAACGCCAGCGATGATGACGAATTTCGCCGAACTCTCGGATGTCACCCGTTGGCGGATCGCCCGCTTCTTCCGACAGGCAGACCAGCCGCCGCCGGTCCGCAGCTTCGAAACAGCATTGTCGATGCCCGGCTTTCGTTTGCGTCCCGGTACCCCTTGGCTGTCGGTGGAGGAGCGCAACGGGGCGGTTGCCGTGCGGACGCCTGACGGCACCCTTGAATTCGACCATCTCTTGCTGGCCACTGGTCTCCATGTCGACCTTGCCGCCCGGCCGGAACTTTCGACCCTTGCCGGCCGTGTGGCCCTCTGGGGCGACCGCTTCACACCGCCGGAGGGAGAAGAGGACGTCAGGCTCTCCCGGCTTCCCTATCTGGACCAACATTTCGCTTTCGAGCCGAAGGACCCGGCCGATGATGCTTGGGTGCGACGCGTCTTCGCCTTCAATAGCGCCAGCGCGGTCAGCCACGGGCCACATTCCACTTCGATCAGCGGCCATCGCCACGCGCTACCGCGTCTCGTGCGCGGCGTGGAGCGGCGGCTGCTTCTCGACCAGGAAGCGACGATCCTGCCGGCCCTTGCCGCCTATGCCCCTCAGGATCTCCCCGTTCCCGACGATTTCGAGGCGCAACTTGTCAACGGATCTGAAGTGCGCCATGCGGTTGCCGGGAGGGTCTTTTGATCGCCTCGCCCTACTGGGCCGACCACTCCACCGCTGCTTTTGCCGCACGTGATCTGAGCCGGACCGTCGCCCTACTGCCGGTCGCAGCCGTTGAACAGCATGGCCCGCATCTGCCCGTCAGTGTGGACGCGGACATCAACCGCGCCATTGTCGAACGTACGGTGGCGAAGCTTTCGCCGGAAGCGGACGTGCTATTTCTTCCGGCCTTGGGAGTAGGCAAGTCGGATGAGCATCTCGCTTTCCCTGGCACGCTCGCCATCAGCGGCGAGACGCTTCGGCGCGTCTGGCTCGATATCGCACGTAGCGTCCGCAGGGCCGGTGTGCGCCGGCTCATCCTCTTCAATTCGCATGGTGGGCAGATGGCGTTGATGGACATCGTTTGCCGCGATATCCGCATAGAACTCGGCATGCTGGCGGTCGCCTGCTCCTGGTTTCGCATCGCGCCGGTCGAGGATCTGTTTGCCGAAGCCGAGATTCGCCACGGTATCCATGGTGGCGATATCGAGACGAGCATGATGCTGGCGATCGCACCCGAGCGGGTGGCGATGGACAGGGCCGAGAACTTCGTTCCGCTCACCGTCGTCATCGAGGAGTCTGGAAGCCCGCTGACGGCCGAAGGCGCGGTGGGTTTCGGCTGGCAGGCCCAGGATCTCAATCCCGCCGGTGTTTGCGGCAACGCTTCTGCCGCCACCGCCGGGAAAGGGGCGATCGTGCTTGACCGGGCGGCGGAGGGGCTGGTGCGGCTGATCGAAGCGACGCAGGCCTTCGATCTTGCAAGGCTCACGCGGAATACGCGTTTTTCCAGTGAGGCTTGAATCCATGCTGCCCGTTCGCGAGCCGGAAACGATCCATATGGCGATGGTCGATGGGGTGGAACTCGTCGCCGATCTCTATCGCCCGGCCGTGGCCGGGACATTTCCGGTACTCGTGCTGCGGTTGCCTTACGGGCGAAAGGTCGCTTCGGCCGTCGTGCTTGCCCATCCCGCCTGGTATGCAGCACAGGGCTATCTCGTCCTCGTGCAGGACGTGCGCGGGCGCGGCGATTCCCAGGGCAGCTTCCGTGTCCTGGAAGACGAGCCGGAAGATGGAGCCCGGACAATGGCACTTGCTGCCGACTTGGCTGGAGGTAACGGACAGGTCGCGAGTTACGGTTTCAGTTATCACGGCATGAACCAATTCATGGCCCTAGCCGGGGCAATCCGCGCCGGCACCCGAAGGCCCGATGCGATGGCTGTCATCATGGCAGCCTGGGACGTGCGTAACCACTGGGCCTATGAGGGCGACGCGTTCCGCCTTGCTGGAGGGCAGGACTGGGCACGCCAGATGGCGGTCGAGAACGCCGGTCGTGCCGGCGATGGTGAGATGGAAGAAGCACTGCTCGCCGCCGGAACGCTGCACGGCGAAGCCAACGCTGTCTGGCCCTCTGTCCTGAGGCGCGCGTCTCCTTACAGCCATTATGCCGACTGGCTGACCGATGATCCAGCCTATTGGCGGCGGGTTTCTCCGCATGCGGCGCTGGACGGGATTATTCCGGACGTGCCCGTGCTTCACGTCGGCGGCTGGCACGATATCATGCTGGCAGGCACCCTTGCCGCCCACAGAGCTTTCAGTGAAAAGGCCAGCCGCCAGAGGCTCCTCGTAGGCCCGTGGACGCATATCCCTTGGGGCCGGCGCTCAGGGGTACTGGATTGCGGACCGGACGCCGGGCATGGCGTCGATACCGAGATTGTCGCCTTCTTCGATGAAGTACTGAAAGGACGGGAGAACCGATCCGCAATCGTGCAACTCTATGATGCCGGCATCAAAGGCTGGCGTGATTTCCATGCGCTGCCGCAGCCGGAACCGGCGCCGCTTTTCCTGGCCTCGTCGGGTCGAGCCGCACCGACGACCGGCGACGGACGCCTCTGGATGGCGCCGGGTGAGCCGGCCCGCGATCATCTGCTGCATGACCCCTGGCGGCCGGCGCCGAGCCACGGCCTTCATCTCGACGTGCCACCCGGCTTTGCCGAGCGAAGTCTCATCGACGATCGGGGAGATGTCGCTGTCTATACCTCGCCGCCGCTTGGGCAACCGGTAACGCTTTGCGGCGCGGCAGTGCTGGAGCTCTTTCTTAGCAGCGATCGGCCGAGCTGCGATCTGCATGCCGTGCTCGGGATGGTCACGCCGGAAGGTATGGCCATCGCAATCACGTCGGGTTATCTTCACCTTCCGAACGGTCCACCTTCTGGTACGACGCGGCTCCAGTTGCGCCCGACGATGATGACCGTACCTGCCGGACACAGGCTGAGGCTTTCCGTTCAGGCGGCTGCGTTCCCGGCTTTTCCAATCAATCCCGGCACGGGGGTGCGCCCTCAGGACGCAAGGATTGCAGATGCGCTCGTCACGACACTGGTGCTGTCGTTGGGCAGGGACCTGCCCTCGCGGCTGGACCTGCCGCTCATTACCGGCTCGGCGCTCGCTTTCCAGGAGACGCCATGATGCCGGCCGTCTTGCTATTTTCCGGCAGTGGCCAGTGCGGTTGTCTGCCGGCTGAAATGCCATTCACGCAACCGCCTTTATGGAGGTAGAATATGGTGACGTACCGGGACGAGGCGCTGTTACGCCGGACATTCGAGATCGCCGGCCGAGCGCGCAGCCACGGCAACATGCCCTTCGGCGCGCTTCTGGCCGGTCCGGACGGCACAGTCCTGCTGGAGATGGAGAACGGCTATTTTCCGGACCTCGATGCCACCGCTCACGCCGAAAGGCTGCTGGCAACGGAGGCCTCGAAGCGTTATCGAGAGCCGTTCCTGGCCGAATGCACGCTTTATTCTTCTGCCGAGCCCTGCGCCATGTGTGCAGGCGCTATCTACTGGACAGGGATCGGACGCATCGTCTACGGGCTGTCAGAACATGTGCTGAGGGCCATGACCGGAGACCATCCGGACAATCCCACCATGGATTTGCCGTGCCGCACCGTCTTTGCCGCCGGCCAGAAGACCATCGAGGTGAAAGGCCCGCTTCTTGCTGAGGAGGCCGCTGCTGTGCATCGCGACGCCTGGACGAAGGAGGAGCCGTGATGGCTGCGACCAACCGTTCCGCCGAAGCCGAAGCACTGCTTGCCGAAATGCCGCTATGGGGGTCGGAATTTGCCCGCACCTTCGCCAACCACGCCCCTATGGTACTGTGTGCACTGGCCGAGATTGGCGGCTCACCCGCCCAGATGCGCCGCTTCTTCGATTTTTACCGCGGCTACAAGCAACTGTCGCCCGCTCCGGCACCTGTTGGTCCTCTCGGCGAGGACGACTGGCGTGCCATGATCGGGGTGCGCGAAAGGGAGCCGGACCTACGGGTCTTTTTTGCGGGCGAAGTGGCCCGATTGGGTATCGATGGAGCGCTTCGCCGCTATCTGCCGATGCTGGCCCCGGGCGTGGCGGCCAGCGCCTTCCACGCGCTGATGCGTACTGCCTACGGCGTCTTGCGCGGCAACGATCAAGACATTGCCATTGCGCTCGCCTACTGGGCTGCCACATATCTGCCACTCCCCCCCGCCACGGGTGCAGATCCGATGACCGACGATCCCGCCGAGGTGTTGCGCCGAACCGCCGAAATCGAACCGTTGCGCGATCTCAAGCTCCACGATCTGCTCTGGCAGAATATCCGCGACGCCGCGGCTGTACCTGGCTTTGCACCAGTGGTCGACTGGCTGGCGATCGGGCCGGATACGATGGCGCGGATGGCCGCTGCGGCGATCCGGCTCTTTGCCGCCACGCAACATTTCGCGGCACTGCATGTCGTCACCGGACTGCATTGGATCCGACTCATCTCGCCGCATTGCGATTTCGCCACACATGAAAAGCTCCTGCGCGTGTTCTGGCAGGCGATCGCGGCGCTGATGCGCGAGATGGACTTTCCGCAAATGCCGGCCGAGGAGACGGTGAAGGGCTGGCGCGAGCTTGCCGCGCCCGACTGGTCCGAAATCCACGCAGCGGCCGCCGAAAGCTACGATGAGCACGACATCAGTCTTGCCTTTTCGGCAAGCGAGGAAATGAAACATTACCGCGACCCGCTCTACCGCGTAGCTGCAGCACGGCGGCTCGGCCTCATCGGAGATTACACGGCATGACGGAAATGCAAGCGAGGGAGGGAGCGGACTGCATCGTTGAAGCGGGAACCGTGCTCTGCGGACTAGCGCCCGACGGCACGATGCGCATGCGCCATGATGTCGGCATCCGCGTTGAAAAGGGCATGATCGCGCAGATCGGCCCGATGCAGGCCGTCGCTTATGGCAACGACCACCTGCCGCGTTTCGGGTCGCAGGCAATGGTAGCAATGCCGGGGTTCGTCAATAGTCATCATCACTTCGGGCTGACACCTCTGATGATGGGCGTTCCCTTCGCGCCTTTGGAACTGTGGCTTCCGCGATTCCGCATGATGCGCTCGATCGGTCCGCGCCTGGATACGCTCTATTCGGCGATTGAGATGCTGGAAAGCGGAACGACGACGGTTCATCATATCGCCAGCGGTCTTACCGGCACGCCCGAGGAATGGGATGTGGCGACCGATGCCGTCCTGCACGCATATGAAGACATTGGCATGCGGGTCGGCTATTCCTTCATGATGCGAGACCGCAATGTCCTGACCTATCGCGCCGATGCAGAGGTGCTTGCCGGCCTTCCTGCCGAGCTGCGGAACTGGCTGAAGGCGGCGCTTTCGGCTGCGCAGGTTCCGACCGCCGATTACCTGGCCTTCTTCAAGGCAAGCCGGGCCAAGTGGCAACAGCGCAATCCCTTTCGCGTGCGACACCATCTGGCGCCAGCCAATCTCCACTGGTGCTCTGACGACAGCCTGCAGACGATTTTCGCGGCCGCGCGCGAGGCCGGTTGCAACGTCCATATGCATCTTCTGGAAACTGAAAGGCAGGCGGCCTTCGCCCGAGAGCAGTTTGGCCATTCGGCCGTTGAGCATCTCCATGAGCTCGGTTGCCTGGGGCCGGAGCTGACGATCGGTCACGGAAACTGGGCAACAGCCCGTGACCTTGATCTGATCGCCGAATCCGGCTGCTGCATGTGCCACAACGCCAGTTCCGGCCTCAGGCTCGGAAGCGGCATCGCTCCGGTTAACGAAATGCGCAAGCGCGGTATCCCGGTGGCTCTCGGTATTGATCAGTCCAACATCGCCGACGACCGCGACATGATGCTCGAAATGAAACTGGTCTGGGCGCTTCACCGAGAGACAGGACTTTGGAACGATCGGCCGGACGCTGGCGCCATTCTTCAGATGGCGACCGAAGCTGGCGCAAGAACCGCGGGTTTCGGTTCTGTTGTCGGCCGCCTTGAACCAGGGAAGCGGGCAGATATCATCCTCCTGTCGCGGGATCAAATTGGCCGTCCCTATCTCCATCCGAACACTCCTATGACAG
Source organism: Martinezella tropici (assembly GCF_003287875.1). Taxonomy (GTDB): domain Bacteria; phylum Pseudomonadota; class Alphaproteobacteria; order Rhizobiales; family Rhizobiaceae; genus Rhizobium; species Rhizobium tropici_C. Next base: position 159,217 of record NZ_QMKK01000030.1, on the reverse strand, counting down.
AGGCGGTCCTTCACCGCGCGATGAGAGGGGCCATCGACAAGGTCTTTGTCGACGGGCACCTGGTGGTCGATAGCGGCAAGGTCGTCAGCATCGACCGTCAAGCCGCCCTTTGCGAAATAGCCGCTCGGCTCGCAGCGCCCGAAAATGCCGGCGAGATCACCGCTCGACGAATGGTAGAAGAATTGATGCCGCATCTCGAAACATTCCACAAAAACCACTCGGTGCCGGACAGATACCGATCCTATCGCTACAACGCGATTGGCGATGGTGATCCATGAGATGCTCGGATCTCGAGAAGTGGTGCTTGTGGATCAAAACAGCCAACGAAGTAAGTCATTGTTTATCAGGATGTTATACATGCCTGCAGATAAACTGGGGTATGGGTTTGGTGTCTGAAACAGATGACATTCCGTGACCATCCCGCCGTATTCCGCCCGATCCTTCCAGCTTCCGGAAACGCATGCAGGAGCACGAGTTACTGTGGCAACTACGGTTACGGGGGAATGCAGATCGCGGCAAGTGCCTCGCTGAAAGCGATGTTCGCAGCCGTTTACTTCAGTAGGCATGAACCCCTCGACCACGGGACGAGGCTCATGCCGACGCTCAGATCACGCTGGTCTCAGCGTCAGTAGTATCAAAAAGGAGGATCGCGTGCGTTGGCATGGGACGAGGTTTGAACGATCCCAACGATCTAGCTCGTTGACTGGGTACAGAACGGATTTGCCGATTTTATTGAACGATGGACCGATCCTCTTTGATCGCCAGTTGCGCAACGTGCCCTCGCTAACTTGATTTCGATAGCGTTCGACAACTACTTCCAGAGTTAAATAAACAGAAATAGCCAAGGAGGAGGCTTGGGAACGAAAAAGGGATCGTGCGGCACGGCGTAACTCTTGGGATGACCTATTCTCCGACATGCCTCGCTTTCCGGAATGGGACCACCATCCGACCGGCCAGCTCTCGTTTGAGTTCGAGCAGGTGTATGTTTTCCGGGGGGGCGTGCCGCGCCGCAGTTTCCGCGATGCCAAGGTTCAGCGGCTGGAGAACATGGCCAGCGACATAGCTGTAGGCCTTGCAGTGCTTGCTGCGGCGAAAACTGAAGAACGGCTCAGGCAGGAGGTAGAGCAACGGAGGATTGAGGAGGAGCGTCGTCGCCGCGAACTCGCTGCGCGCGTCAAACATATTCAGGATCGCCGCACCAACGGACTGAGCACGCTTCTCTCTGAACTTGATGAACTGGACCGACTACGTCGTCTCATCGCCATGCTCACTGAAGAAGTTTCGGCCGAACCGAGCCCCAGATTGTCGGCGTTTCTGGCTTGGACCACAGAGCACCTGGCGCAGCGCGAGGCTCGCCTATCCCCGCGGGCGATCGAGAATCGCTTCGAGGCGGAGCGCCTATTTGGTGACGATGACGATCACGGCTTCACGCCCTCGCGGTGGTAGGCTGGCGAGAGTGAGGAAGTCTCGATAGAGGTTATTTATGGCGCGGCAGGCGAGGGCCGATGCTTTTGGCCGCAGGCTGGTCGTCTGGCCCTTTGTCGCGCTGAGGGAACGGCAGAGTTCGACGCAAAGCGTAATATCGCCTCTCGATTTCTTCCTGCTGGGCCGGTGGAAGAACGGCCATGACTTCGTCGATCGTGCGAGGCATGCGGGTTGCTTTCGTTGAAGTGCCGGGAGGTGGATACGAATTAGCCCGGCGATTTCTTGGGATCGGCAGCACGCGGATAAGTCCGCTCTTCTTGAAATTGACCGTCGACCTTCTGGATCTTGACCGATCCTCCGTCCTTGCCGACAGCCTTCTCGAGGGTGCCGCCTTTGGTCGCATCGGATTTGGTGCCGAAGCTCGCCGTAGGACGACTCGCGCCGTCTTTGGTCAAATCCCAGCGATCTTTCTTCTCGTTATGCGTAAGCGTGAATTTCGGCAGCTTGGCCATTTCCTCCTCCAGAAGCGTTCCATCTCCACGGTTTGAATATTGCGCTTTTATGCCTACCATTGATGGGTCGAAAATGCGAAATCCCGAACTTGTCCTTCGGTTTAGACTCATGCTATTTTCGCCCATTAATGGTAGGTCAAAAGAACGAAAAGATAAACCAACTTCATCGCCTGCTCCCCGAGGGGCTGGTGGTTGACACCGCTTGGCTGGAAAAACACGGCTATCGTCGGCAGTGGCGGGAAAAATACGTGGCGCAGGGCTGGCTCGAAGGTGTCGTTCGTGGCGTCTATCAGCGACCGACCGGCAACGTTGATCAGGCAATAGCCTGGCAGCGCGTGATCATCTCACTCCAGCGACTTCTGAACAAATCCGTGCACGTCGGTGGCCGCAGTGCCCTCGAGCTACAAGGCCTGACGCACTACCTCCGCTTTTCGGGCAAGCCAGAAATCCATCTCTATGCCTATGGCAGCTTGCCTGGCTGGGTCGAGCGGATACCGACCGACGCTCAGTTCGTCGAACACAAGGCAGACAAGCTCTTCGATGCCGACACACCTGGAAGGACACGCATCGTATGGGGACATTGGGGATGGCAGCTCGATGTCTCCGCGCCCGAGCGCGCTCTTTGCGAACTTCTTGACCTGCTCCCGTCCCGGGAGACGTTCCATCAGGCGGACGTCCTAATGGAGTCGGTTCGCACTCTAAGCCCGAAGCGGGTTCAGGCCGTGCTGGAAGCGTGCCGCAGCGTGAAGGTGAAGCGGCTGTTCCTCTGGTTCGCCGAGCGGCACGCCCATCCATGGTTCGGCCGGCTCGATCTCAAACGTATCGACCTCGGTCATGGCAAGCGCCAGATCGTGGTCGGCGGTCGGCTGGACAGCAAGTATCAGATCACTGTGCCGGAGACACTCGATGCCGGCGTCTGAAGCCTATCGCGCGCAAGTCAGCCTCCTCGTTCGAGTTCTCCCGCTCGTTGCAGAGGAGAACGTCTTTGCATTGAAGGGTGGCACGGCCATCAATCTTTTCGTTAGAGACCTTCCACGCCTGTCGGTCGATATCGATCTGACCTATCTGCCGGTCGAAGATCGCGCGACGTCCCTCGCCAATATCGATGCCGCCATACGACGGATTGCTGCCCGAATAGCCGAGAATGTACCGCGCAGCCGCACCCAGGCCGTGCCGCTGCACAGCGAAGGCGCTGCAACAAAGGTGCTCGTTACCTCCGACGGTGTGCAGATCAAGATCGAGGTGACGCCTGTCATTCGTGGCTGCGTCTACTCTCCCGAGGCACGGGCGGTTTGCGACCGGGTCGAAGAGCTCTTCGGATATGCCGAGGTGCCCGTTGTGTCCTTCCCAGACCTCTACGCCGGCAAGATCGTCGCCGCCTTGGATCGGCAGCATCCGCGAGATTTGTTCGATGTCAGGGATCTGCTCGCGAATGAGGGAATATCCGATGAGCTGCGGCGTGCCTTCATCGTCTACATCCTGAGCCACAACAGGCCGATGGGCGAGGTCTTGGCGCCGACGCGCAAGGAACTTGCGCCACGAGTTTGACGCGGGGTTTGCCGGCATGACGGAGGAGCCCGTGACCCTCGAGGCGTTGTACGATGCTCGTGAAGCTTTAATCGCCGAGGTCGTTGGCAAGATGTCTGCCGAGCACCGGCGCTTTCTTCTCTCCTTTAAGGCCGGCGAGCCAGAGTGGGACTTGCTAGGCGTGCCTGGAGCCGCGGACTTGCCGGCGGTGCGCTGGAAGGTCGACAACTTGGCCAAACTTTCGGAGGGCCGGCGCGAAAAGCTGTTGTCTGATCTCGGGCGGGTGCTCGCGACATGAGGCACGGTGGACGCATGGGGAACGCCGAAGTGAAAAGGAACAAGACGACGACGATCTGTAAGCTATGGTCCGCAGTAGTTGGCTCTCGGGCTGCGGCACTGACAACGTGGATTGCCAGAACGTCGGCGCTTCAAAACTCAGCCGAGCTGAGAGGCTAGACCATGGTCCGTCTCTTCGTCGGCGTTACGGACAAGGCCTGGTTCGATCAGTTGAGCGCCTCTGTTCCGCATGACGAAGTCAATTTCTGGCAACCCAGCGGAACGACGCAGTTTCGCGCGCTTCAGCCCGGCGAACTATTCCTCTTCAAGCTGCATGCACCAAACAACTTCATCGTTGGCGGCGGCATTTTCGGTCACGCGTCAATCGCGCCGCTGTCTCTGGCCTGGGAAGCCTTTGGCCTTAAGAACGGTGTTTCCAGTCGCACTGAAATGCGGGCGCGAATTGCGAGCTATCGCCGGGATCCAATTGCTCTGGACGATAAACAGGATCCGGTCATTGGTTGTCGAATACTGACCCAGCCGTTCTTTTGGCCGAGGGAGCTCTGGCTGCCCGTTCCGGAGAGCTGGTCGCCGAACATCGTGACCGGCAAGGGATTCAGCGCGGAGGAAGGGGATGGGCAATATCTATGGTCCGCAGTCACAGAGCGATTGAACTCGGTTCCTGAGATTCAAAATACAAAGCCGGTCATCGCTGAGCGCTTCGGCAAGCCGACGCTGATCAAGCCGAGATTAGGGCAGGGCGCGTTTCGCCTGACGATCACCGATAGTTATGAACGCCGTTGCGCTGTCTCGGGTGAAAAGACCCTGCCGATTTTGGACGCCGCCCACATCCGTGCTTTCGAGGCCGGCGGAGAGCATGCAGCTTCGAACGGTTTGCTCCTTCGCACTGACATCCATCGGCTTTTCGACCTCGGATATGTGACTGTCTCACCGGATGGCCGGTTCGAGGTCAGTGGTCGTCTGAAAGCTGATTTCGATAACGGTCGGCACTACTATGATCTTCACGGAACGCCCATTCGCCCTCCCAAGAACCGACATGCTGCGCCGTCAGCCGACGCCCTGTCGTGGCATCGAGAGCACAGGTATTTAGGATGAACGCTTCTCTCATAACCGGGCTTTTTCTACCGACTGGATGACGCCATGAGTGAAGCTCCGATAGATGCGCGCATTCGATTGGCAGCCGTCGAGCACATCCAACGTGCGAGCGCTGCAATTGAAGATCGACGATGCCGCTCTCGGCAATACTCTGCCGTTCTCGACCTGCCTGCCGCAGGGCTGCCTCGTGCCGCTGACCTTCGAAGCAGACACGATTGCGAAGCTCAGGACCGGCAAGGCCCTCAACGTTACCGTTTCCGCTGCCAGCCCGGCCGAACCACTGACCCTGGCTGTCTCCCTGAAGGGCCTTGCGGGCGCGCTCAATCGTATTGCCGACCTTACCAAATAGCGCTCTCACCCTCCGATGGCTGCAAATTCTCCTCCGCCCGTACGGCGTCAAGCATTTCGCCCACCGCAAATTCCACCACCACAGAAAGTGAGGAAGACCTCAAAATGGTGAGATATTGTGTGGCCTGGCGAGAAATCTCGACGTGGTTCAGTGCACCACCTCACATGTTGTCGATGCGGCGAGAGCTAACCTGCGCCGTCCCGACAAAGGCCATAGATGTCGCATGGCTGTTTGCCGATATATCACATTCTCTTTCAGCTCATCCGACGGTGGGTGGTTTCCTTTTTTCCCACGATCGAAGCGAGCGCCAGAGCACCGTATTGTCTGCATAGCCCAGCAAACGGGCGATCTCGGAGATCGGTGCTGCCCGCTGATCACCGAGATAATGGGCGGCAAGTGTCTGGCGATGCTGCCGGAGAAGATCGCGGAGGGACGTTCCTTCCTCCGACAGCCGGCGCTGAAGGCTGCGTGGCGACATCTTCAGCTCTGCGGCGAGCGCCGTGACCGTGATCGGCTTGTGGCCGAGATAGATACCGATCAGCGCCTGGACCTTTTGCGCGATGGCATCCCCGTTTGCGGAATGGTCGACCAGATCGGCGATATGCCGCTCCAGAATTTCGACCAGGCTTTTGTCCTCGGTTCGAAGGACGCGATCAGCCTCCGCCCTGTTCATGACGATGCGGTTGCCGGATTGGCCGAACAGGATGGAGGAGCCAAAAATTCGCTCCAGGGATCTGGTATCGCGCGGTGCCTGATGTTCGAGATGGATCTCGATCGGGCGCCAGCCGCGCCGGAAGCAGGAGCGAACGAGTTGGCAGGAGGCAGCAAGCGTGAATTCGCTGTCTTGCCGGCGCGGCCACATGCTGGAATCGACGATCCGGTAGCTCCACACCAAATCGCCCTTCTCCTCGAATACGCCAGAACTGGTCGCGCCTTGAACCGCGTTGACATATTTCGACAGCCGCTCGAAGGCATTGCGAATGGTCGATGACAGCGAAAACAGCATACCGATCGGACCTATATCCGCGGGTTTGAAGCCGGTTCCCATGCGAGCCCCCAATGCCGGTTCGCCGGTGATCGTCGCGGCATCCTCGAACAGCGCGACATAACGCGCCATCGGCAGGACAGCGTAGGGATCTTCGAGTTGTGAGCGCAAAAGGCCGTGCGAGGCCAGCAGAAGATCGGTTTTCCCGGATCGTTTGTCAATTTGTTGCACGAGCGGGATGAGGACGGAGGCGCGAATTGAAGCAAGTGCTGGCATGCGGCTGATTAAATGCGGTGCAACTGCCATTTTCAGCGTCTCCGGCGAGCTTCGTGGCGCGAATTATCGATTCATTGGCACAAACTGCAATTTCGGGGCCAGATCGTTCCGCTTACCTTCTTGGCAATAGACAAAAGCAAAGAGGGGTTCTCCATGACACTGGAAGCAAACATTCCCGCATCATCATCGCCGGAGCGCCGTCTGGCCAAGGACTCGGTGGGCCTGGCTCATATCGTGTTCTTCGTCGTTGCTGCGGCCGCGCCGCTCACGGCTGTCGTCGGCGCTTCGCCGGCTGCCTTTGCTTTCGGCAATGGCGCAGGTGTTCCCGGCGCGTTCGTGCTCGCTGGCCTGCTCTACCTGCTCTTTTCGGTCGGCTTCACCGCCATGAGCCGGCATGTAGGCGGGGCAGGGGCCTTCTACACCTATATCACCCACGGTATCGGCAAGCCGGCCGGCGTGGGTGGCGCCTTCATGGCCCTGGTCACCTATAGCGCGGTTCAGATTGCCATCTATGGCCTGTTCGGTTTCTTCATGGTGAATGCGATAGCACCGCTGGGATTGGTGCTGCCCTGGTGGGCCTGGGCCTTCGCAGCCCTCGTCGTGGTTCTGGTGTGCGGTCAGCGTAATATCGCCTTTTCAGGCGCGATCCTTGGCGTCTGCATGATCGCCGAAATCGCCATATTGCTGCTGCTCGACCTTGGCATCGCCTTTTCAGGCGGCGGACCGGAAGGCATTACCTTCGTTTCGTTCACGCCGTCCTCGGTCTTTGCGCCCGGCCTTGGTGTGGCGCTGGTCTTCGTCATCGGTTCCTTCATCGGCTTCGAGGCCACGGCGATCTTCGGGGAGGAGGCCGAAAATCCGGAAAAAACCATTCCCCGTGCCACCTATGTCGCCGTGCTGCTCATCACCCTTTTCTACGCCTTCTCCACCTGGGCGATCGCGCAATTCTATGGTCCGAGCAAGGTGCAGGCCGCTGCGGCAGCGAGCCTCGACGGCTTCTACCTCAACGCCGCCAATTCCGTGCTGGGGGCATGGTCGAGCCAGGTGATGAACGCACTGCTGATCACCAGCCTGTTTGCCTGCATCCTGTCCTTCCACAATACGCTCAACCGCTATTTCTTCGCCCTTGGCCGCGAAGGCATGGCCGCCAAGGTGCTCGGCAGCGTTCACGCCAAGCATGGCTCACCCTATGCCGCGGGTCTTCTGCAAAGCCTGATCGCAGCCGTCATCCTCGCCCTGTTCGTGATCTGCGGCGCCGATCCCTATACGGTCGTCTTCTCTTGGATGGCGGCGCTTGCTGGTATCGGCATCCTGTTGGTGCAGGTGCTGGTCTGCGTCGCCATCGTCATGTTCTTCCGCAAGACGCCGAACAGTTACAGCGCCTGGACCACGACGATCGCTCCGGTGCTGGCATTGCTGGGCCTCATGGGATCGCTCATGCTCGTCGGTTCCAATCTTTCGCTCCTGTCCGGCAGTGACAGCCTGATCGTCAAGGCCTTCCCCTATGCCATGGTGCTGGTTGGCATTCTCGGCGCGCTTTTTGCAGTTCGGGTCAAGAAGTCCAAGCCCGATCTCTATGCTTCCCTGGGAAAGGTCTTCGAATGAGCGCCATCACCGAACTTGAACCCGTCGATCGGCTTCTTGCTCTCATCGTCGCGATCCTCACCGTCGCAACATTGCAGGTTGCCGTCGAGACACACGCCTTCTGTTCCATATTCTGCATTCATCGAGGTTCGATGACGGTCGAGACGCAGATCTGCTCCAGCCGATCTTGATCGCTATTGCTTGCGACGCGTGATGGCGCGTCACCCTCCCGAAACAAAAGCCGAAGTCAAAGAGGTATGTCCATGGACGCCGTCATCACAGTCACTCATCCACTCGATCCTTTGAGCCTTACCGAGATCGCGTCTGCCGTTGCCCTTCTCAGGGAAGGCCGGAAGCTCGCTCCGACGGTCCGTTTTCCGATCGTCCGGCTGGAGGAGCCGACCAAGACGGATCTCGCCGCGCACCGCCTGGGTGGCTCGCTGCCGCGTCTGGCTTTTATTCTGGCGATGGACATCAGCAATGGCGAGACTTTCGAGGGCATCGTCGATCTCACCTCGGGTGAGGTCACCTCTTACATCCGGTTGCCGCTCGATCAGCTTCCTTATGGTCAGCCGCCGGTCATGCTATGCGAATTCGAAACCGTCGAAGGCACTGTAAAATCCGATCCGCGCTGGATCGCCGCGGTCAAGAAACGCGGCATTACCGACGAGGATATTCCGCTCATCCAGATCGATCCGTTCTCCTCCGGCTATTTCGGCCGCGAATTCGAGAAGGGCAAGCGCATCGTGCGCGCAGTCTCCTATTGGCGCGAGGATATCCGGGACAATGGCTACGCGCATCCGATCGAGGGCGTTGTGGCGGTAGTCGACCTGATCGCCAACCGGGTGGTCGATCTCGTCGACGACGAAAAGATCATTCCGGTCCCTAGGAAGAAGCGCAATTATGGCCGCGAGACCTTCCCGGAAACCCGCCCCGATCTCAAGCCCCTGCACATCGTGCAGCCGCAAGGGCCGAGCTTTACCGTCGACGGCTGGAAAGTCGAATGGCAGAACTGGAGCTTTCGCGTTGGATTCACGCCGCGCGAGGGCCTCGTTCTGCACGAACTCGGCATCAAGGACGAGGGCAGGCTGCGGCCGATCGTGTTCCGGGCCAGCGTCACCGAAATGGTCGTGCCCTACGCCGATCCGACCGCGAACCACTATTGGAAAAGCGCCTTCGATGCCGGGGAATATGGCCTGGGCCGATTGGCCAATAGCCTCGAGCTCGGCTGCGACTGCCTTGGCCATATTCACTATTTCGACGTACCGGCGGCAGACGATCTCGGCCAGCCCTTCACCATGAAGAACGCCATCTGCATGCATGAGGAAGATTATGGCATTCTCTGGAAGCACTATGAGTTCCGCAACGGCATTTTTGAAGTGCGCCGGTCGCGTCGTCTAGTCATTTCGTTCTTCGCGACCGTCGGCAATTACGACTACGGCTTCTACTGGTATCTTTACCAGGACGGCACGATCCAGCTCGAGGCCAAGCTCACGGGTATCATCCAGACGGCGGCGGTGGCGACCGGCGAGACCTATCCCTGGGGTGGCATGGTCGATGATAATCTCGGCGGCCCGACCCACCAGCATTTCTTCAATGCGCGCCTGCACATGGATATTGATGGCGGCGGCAATACCGTGACGGAGCATGATTTCGTGCCCCGTCCCTGGGGCGAAGACAATCCGTATGGCAATGTGTTCGACACCAGGACGCGTGTGCTGAAGCGTGAACTGGATTCACCCGCGCTCGCCGATGGTGAGACCGGCCGCTATTGGAAAGTTTCCAACCCCAATATTCAAAACAGCGTCGGCAAGGCACCGGGCTACAAGATTGTCGTCATGCCATCGCCGGTCATGCTTGCGCAGCCAGAGTCCACCGTTGCCCAGCGCGGCGGCTTTGCCAAGAAACACATCTGGGTCACCGCCTTCGATGCCAGGGAGAAATATGCGAGCGGCGATTATCCGAACGTGCATGCCGGCGGCGACGGTCTGCCGAGCTATGTCAAGCAGAACCGCGAAATCGACAATGCGGATGTCGTGCTCTGGCATTCCTTCGGTCATACCCACGTCTGCAAGCCCGAAGATTTTCCGATCATGCCGGTGGAATATGCCGGCTTCACGCTGAAACCGAACGGTTTCTTCGCCTCCAACATAGCCATGGACCTGCCGCCGGAGGCAAACGGGCACAGTGTCGACAATCGGCTGTCGCCCGACAAAATCAAAGACAGTTCCTGCTGCCATACGTGAAGTGTAGCAGCAGACCGTCGGAAGACATGCGGGCCGTTGACTGTGGGATGGCCCGCCCTTCCGAGGTCATCGAATATCATGATCCTTCACTGAAGGAAGAGGAGTCGATCCATCACGATTTCAATTTCGAGCATCGGCATTGGCAGATCCGATTTTTCCAGAAACATGCGGGCCTTGTACACACTGGATACCTCTGCAGTCATGTGGGCACCTAGCAGCCCCAGCGCAACGCAGCGGTTGAAACGGGCGAATCCCACAGAGAAAACTCGTCGTCGCTCAGGAAAGCGAGCGTGACGGAAAGGCCCTGCATGTCGAGCGACGTGGCATAAGTGCCGACAAGCGAGCGCTCGATCCGCAGGCCGTGCTCGACCATGAAGTCGTGAGCAATATTATAGGCGAGATAGAGTTCGGCTGGTGGAGTGCCGCCAAGTCCGTTGACGAGCAACAGTCCTTTGTCCGTGGTTTGTCTGATGTCGTCGACGATTGCCTCGCAAAGACGTCTGACGATGGCGTTGGCCTTGGCAAAGGGCTGCCTTGAATGGCCTGGCTCCCCGTGAATCCCGACGCCCATTTCTATCTCGTTTGATCCGAGCGTGAACGTCTTGCGCTGCGTGTGCGGCACCGTCACACCGGTCAGGGCAACACCCATCGACCGAATGCGCGGCGAGAGGCTGTCGCCGATGGCTTTCAGCTGTGCGAGCGATGCACCCTGCTCAGCCGCAGCACCAAGAAGCCTTTCTGTGATAACCGTGCCGGCAACGCCGCGCCGTCCACGGCCGTCGCCGGCTCTCACCGTTTCGATGTCGTCGCAGGCAAGAACCATTTCGATACCGTGCCGGCCGGCCGCCATCTCTGCCGCCATCTCAAAGTTCATCACGTCGCCGTCATAGTTTTTCACGACCAGCAGGCAACCGGCGCCAGTGTCCGTTTCCTCGATCGCGCTGATGATCTGGCTCGGCGTCGGAGATGTGAAAACATGCCCGACACAGGCGGCATCGAGCATTCCGCGACCGACAAAGCCGATGTGCATTGGCTCGTGGCCCGCCCCGCCGCCGGAGATGATTGCGACCTTGCCGGGAACCAAGCGGCGACGGCGTATGAATTTGCGGTCGGCGCCAAACGCAACGAATTCTTCATGGGCACGCACGAAGCCTTCGATGCTTTCAGCGACCATGGTCTCCGCCGTGTTCATGAATTTCTTCATCGAGCCCCTCCCAAGGCGATGATCATCTCAGTCTCTTTGCCCCATGCGCAATCCCCTGTTCACTCGGGCGGTCCGGAAAGCGCGGCGATCTTCAGCACCAGGTCTGCGATTGCCTCCTCCAGCAGCCGATTGCGTCGCTCGTCACCGAAATCAGGGACCATCAGCGAAAGATGCCGCAGCTTTTCCGAGGCGCTAAGCTCCGGCAGTTTGCCAGGATGGGCGGCCTGGTAAGCGTGCAGAAAACGCTCCTGTTCGGCGCCGCTGAAATGGCATACCCGGAAGATCGTCGCGAGATGTCGGGCAGGAAGTGGTGTCGCGTAGGCCGGACTTGTGATCTGCGTGACGAAGCTTCGATGTTTTCCCAGTTCCGTGGCCAGCCGCTGGCGTGTTCCGGATGGTCGGTTGTCGATGATTTGCGCCAGAATGGACTTGTAGGCGATAATGGCGTCTTCGGTATCTTCGCGCGCCATCTTATTCTCCGGCTGCCTTTGTCCCATCGGCATTCAGACCGACGATTGCCGATCTTATCGCGGGAAGTCGAGTGGGCGCCACGGAAAAATGATATATGCCTGCGGCAAGAAGATCTGCAGTCCGGGATGGATCGCCGGCCATGTCGCCGCAGATGCTGACTGGTTTGGCCCTGGCAAGCTTCACGGCCTGCGACAGCAGGCGCAGCACCGCCGGCACGGCGCGGTCTTGATAAACAGCGAAGTCGGCATCCTCGCGTGCCGAAGCGACAAGGTATTGCGCAAGGTCGTTCGTACCGAACGAAAAGAAGTCCGCGCTTTCGAACCGGTCGAGCATGAGCGCCGCAGCCGGAACCTCCACCATCATCCCGATCGGCGGGATCCTGTGCGGCACGCCCCTGCGCGCGAGCTCAGTGGATTCTTCGCGAAAGATTTGTCTGATATTGTCGACATCGGACGGAAAAGTCACCATCGGCAGCATGACGCGTAAATTGCCGAAGACGGCTGCGCGCAGGAGCGCGCGGGCTTGAACGCTCGCAATTTCCGGCCGGGCAAGGAGAAGGCGGACGCCTCGCAACGAAGACGCTTCGGTGAGGCCGGAGAGCGGCTTGTCGCCGCCGATATCCAACATGCGGATCGTTACCGCTCGGCCATCCGCCCAATCGAGGAGCCGGCGGTAGATCGCGAATTGTTTTTCTTCGTTTGCAGCGTCACCAAGTGACGTCACTGTGAATTCCGAGCGCATCAACCCGATGCCGGCAGTTGTAGCGGCAAGGATCGAATCGACTTCATCGGGAGCGTTGACGTTGACGGACAACAGTACCTGCGAACCGTCTGCCGTGCGCAGACTGCCATTGTCGGTTGGCGATGGCGTGCTCGTCACGGGATGGTTGACCTGAGCCGGCGTTGCGTTTTCCTGAGCTGCCTGAAGCACGACGACACCTGAATCACCATCAACCCCGATATGCTGTCCCCCTTCCGTCGTGAATTGGCCGGCGCCGATTACCATCGGGATTGACCGGGATCTGGCAAGCAGGGCGACGTGGCCGACGGCGCTGCCGGCATAAAGAGCGATACCTCCACCTGCCGACCAGTCGTGGGCGAGAAAGCGGCTGGGTTCCATGTCCCTTCCGACATAGATGGATCCGGCTGGAAAGTCGTCGAGTTGCGTTCCCGTGAGGACTGCCAGGACGCGATTCTTGATGTCGACGATGTCGACGGCGCGCGCCCGCATTTGGTCCTCTTCCGAGCATTCCAGTTCACGGATGTATCCCTGGAGTGTCCCGACCCATGCGAATGCGACGTTCTCGCCTGCATCGATCCGCGCGCCAGCCATCTCCGTCAACGTCGGATCCTGGAGGACTTCGATCTGAAACTCGATGATATCGCTGCTCTGGGGATCTGTTCCGGCAGCAAGGTTCTGCAGCTCGCGGATAGCCGTCTTGATCGCATCGCCGAGTTCAGCATGTCCGGAAAGGCTTGACGGCGGCGACGGGGCGGCGGCCAGCGGCTCAGCGATATAGGCTGGCCCGGTGGCAACGCCTGGCGAAGCGCTGGTGGCTTTCAATCTAAACGGTGCGGCCATGCCTCTTTTCCTCATCGAAGTTGCGCTCGACGAGCTCCTTCAATGCACGGATCGCTTCTTCAGCGAGGATTCCATCGGCGCGGATCTTGAGGAGCGAACCCTTGCGGATCCTTGCACCCATGATCTTGATGATGCTCTTGCCGTTCAGCCAGATGTCGCTGCCATTGACCGCGACTTCGATCGAGCAAGGGAACGATTTTGCCAGGCGCGTGAACGTGACTGAAGGCCGAGCGTGCAATCCCACACCATGCTTCACCTCGACCTCAGTCTGACAACTGGTCTGCACCTGCCCGGCCTCCCGGCTTCCTATGCGCAATCCGCCACTCATCAAGCCGAAAGCTCCTCTGCCGTTGCAACCACCCTGCTGAGCGGTGCGCCACCAGAGGCCTCGGCCGCTGCGATGACGGCCCCCTCCACAACGGGGGCGTTGCAGATCGATACCTTTTCCGATCGTGGCAGACCGAGCATCTCGATAGCCATCTCGCTGTTCGTCTCGGCCCCACCCAGGTCGACGAAGACGGCGACGCCCGCTTCCGACCAGGCTTCCTCGATGGCCTTGAGAATGCCGCCGGCATCCGTGCCGAGCTCGCCATCACGGTTGCCGCCGGACCAGGCAAGCGGCACGCTATCGCCGACCATCTGCCGCACCATGTCGGCGGTCCCGCGCGCGACAAGCGGCGAGTGGGAAACGATCACAATCCCAACGTTAGGTGTCTTCCCATTCATGCCAGGCGGTACTCCTCAAGGTAACGGCAGATCGCGACGGTCAGAAGCGCACAACTCGAAGCACCCGGATCGACATGGCCGATTGACCTGTCTCCAAGATAGGAGGCGCGCCCGCGCATGGCCTTCATTGCAGCAGTCAGTTCGGCGGAAAGTGCGGCCTGCCGCGCAATATCCGTCAAAGGCACGCGGCGTGCGAGTGCATCCTGGACCGGATACAGGACATCGAGAAGGGTCTTGTCCCCAGCATGCGAGCGCCCGCGACGCGCGACTGCGTCAATCGCCTGCTTCAGTACCGAGGGGAAATCCTGTTTGTCGTCGAGTGCGCGGAGCTCGCGGCCTATCTCCATCAGCAGCGTTCCGTAAAGAGGACCTGCCGCTCCTCCTATGTTCATTACGAGCGTCAGGCCAATTTTTTCAAGCGCGTCCGGCAACGGAAGGAGCGATACGGAGGCTTCCTCCGCGCTCACCGCCTCGCAGCCGCGCCGCATGTTCGTCCCGTGATCGCCATCACCGATCGCACGATCGAGCCCGCAGAGATGGTCGCTGTTCGCCGCGATCGTCGCGCGGCAAGTTTCGATCAATCCCATGAGAAGAGCCGGTTCTGCCTGCACCCAATATCCTCCCTGCGCGCGCTCATGCCAGCGATGCCACCATTTCGAATACACCTGCCACCGCCACGGCACCTGGATCAGGCACTCCCTCCAGATCCTTCTCGCCGACATAGGAAGCCCGTCCGGCTTTTGCCTTCCGCATCGCCTTTGTCGCCTCCGCACCTGCTGCGGCTGCCCTTGCCGCGGCCGCGAGATCTCCCGATGTCAGAGCGGCCAAAGCCGGAGCCAGCGCGTCGACCATTGTGCGATCGCCGACGCCAGCTCCTCCATAGAACGTCATCCGATTTAGTCCCGCAAGCAGGGCAGCAGCGATATCTTTCTTTTCGGCCATGGCCTTGGATGCGGCGGTGAAGAAGATCGATAGCAGCACGCCGCTGGAGCCGCCCATGCTCGTGCTCAGAATCTCGCCGATCGAGGCCATCGTGGCGGCGGGATCCTTCAGCGGCAGCTTGTCCACGCGGGAAAGAATGCTGCGGGCACCCTGCGCCACCGTAGAGCCGGTATCACCGTCACCGACGCGGCCATCCAGGCGATTGAGCTCTTCCTCGAGGGAAATCAGATGTTCGCAAAGCGTCGTCAGGAGAAGACGGCTTTGCCTATCATCGCTGGCCACCCTCGCTTCGTTCTGCGCAAGCGCCCTTTGAGGGGCAGGAATGATAGCGATCTCATGCCGTTCGGTCGCGGGCGGCCAGGCGTGCGGAGCGACGGCGGCCTTCAGGGCGGCTTCACGGGTAGCGTCCAGCCGGATCAGCGACAGCGAAAAGCCATTCATGTTGAGCGCGGTCATCATTGGCGCGGGCCCGATGATAAGCCGCACGCAGCGCCTTAGGGGAGACGACAATACGGCATTGGCTATCACGCCCATCTCAAGCGGCGGCACGGCGCCGAGGTTGTTGACCAGCAATGCATGATTCTGCGAACTGTCCAGCTTGGCGGCCAGCCGCTCGGCCATCGTGGCGACAAGGTCGGCAACCGGCTGCAGGGCGATGCGCTCGACCCCTGGCTCGCCGTGGATTCCGAGGCCGAGTTCTCCCTCGTTAGCGCCAAGCCGGTCCTCATGCGTCTGACCCGGTGCACTGCAGGTCGACAGGGACATGCCAAGCGAGACGATGTCGCCCGCTGCGGCGGTTGCCTGCTCCGCCACCGTTTTGAGATCAGCGCCCGCCTCGGCGTGGTAGCCTGCGATCTTGTGCACGAACAGCGTACCGGCAACGCCACGCGGCTGGTTGATGCCAGGGATTGCAATATCGTCGGCGACAATCACCATCTCGACGTCGAAGCCTTCGGCACGCGCCTTCTCGGCGGCAAGGCCGAAGTTCAGGCGGTCACCTGTGTAGTTTTTGACGATGAGCAGCGCACCCTTTGGACCCGTTACGGCACGGATTGCAGTCAGCACCGCATCGACACTCGGCGAGGCAAAGATTTCGCCCGATACCGCTGCTGTGAGCATGCCCCTGCCGACGAAGCCTGCATGCGAGGGCTCGTGCCCGGCGCCGCCGCCGGAGATGATAGCAACCCCGGATCTATCCCAGTCCGCGCGGAGAATCACCTTGATCTCGGGAAAGGTGTCCAGACGGGCCAGACGGGCAGGGTCGCTCGTCAAGAGCAAGCCATCCAGGGCTTCGGTGACGATGGTTTCCCGGCGATTGAAGAAATGTTTCATGGAGTGAGATCCGTCGTTTATGCCACTATGTCAGTTTCGTTCTGCTGTCCATCCAAGCCGCTGGCCGCTGGCATCGAAATAGAGCGGATCGCGCAGCGACAGGCTAATTCGATCACCCGGCCGGATCGCAAGATATGGATCGGCAAGCGTGACGAGCTTGTGGTCGCCCACCCTGATATGCAGGTGGTTCTGATCGCCCAGATGCTCGATCCAGTCTATTTCGGCATTGGCGTTCTGATCGGGGATGATATCGAGATGCTCGGTTCGCGCGCCGATCGTCTTGGTTCCAGGCGGAGGATTGGCGCCACCGAGAAGACCAGGTGGCAAGAGGTTGATGTGCGGTTGGCCGAGACGTGCCGCGACATGAAGACTGGCCGGATTGCCATAAATTTCACGCGGCGTTCCGACCTGCAGCAGCCGTCCTTGTGCAACGATGCCGATCCGATCCGCCATCGTCATGGCTTCGACCTGGTCATGGGTTACATAGAGGAGGGTCGAGCCAAGCTCTTTCTGGATGCGCTTCAGTTCCAGACGAAGCTCCGCACGCAGCTTTGCGTCGAGCGAAGAAAGCGGCTCGTCCATGAGATAGATCGCGGGACGACGCACCAGCGCCCTTCCGATCGCAACACGCTGCATTTCGCCACCCGACAGACGGGTCGCACGATTCTCGAGCTTGTGGTCGATCCTGACCATGCGCGCAATTTCCCGGACCCGGCGGTCGACCTCTTCGCTTGAAAGCTTGCGCGCCGGCGCTCGCAGCGGAAAGGCGAGATTGTCGTAGACCGTCATGTGCGGATAGAGCGAATATTGCTGGAAGACGAACGCGACGTCCCTGTCGGCGGGAGCTTCGCCCGCGACGTTGCGGCCGCCGATTTCGATGCGTCCGCTGTCAGGGCGCTCCAGGCCGGCAATAAGGCGCAGCGTGGTCGTCTTCCCGGCGCCCGTTGGCCCAAGCAGAACGACGAATTCACCGTCACGGATCGAGAGGTCCAAATCAACCAGAGCCTGTGTATCGCCGAAACGCTTGTTAAGATCCTTGAGAACAACGTCAGCCATGTTCAACCTCCGAGTAGAGTGCCGAAGCAACTGCGCGGCCCGATTTGCAGTCGAACAGCGCGAGCTTGGCCGGGTTGAACTCAAGACCAACCGTCTCGCCGATGCGAAAGTTGCGGTTCGCAGGAACGCGCGCTTTGATGACGCCGCTCGATGTCTCGATTGCCACGACCTGATTGGTTCCGAGATATTCGCTGCCGTAGACCGCTCCGCGCAAAGGAGAGGCATCGCTGAAGCGGATATGTTCCGGCCTGACGCCCAGCGCCAATTCGGCTTCGGCCAAGTCCTGGTACACTTCGGGAATGCTGACATCGACGCCGTTAACCGAGACCGATCTCGCCCCGCTATGAAGGCCGGAGGTGAAGCGCATAAAATTCATCGGCGGCGATCCGATGAAGTCAGCGACATACATCGTGGCTGGCTTGCTGTAGATTTCCTGGGGCGTGCCGAATTGCTCGATGACACCATGGTTCATGACCGCGATCTTGTCGGCCATTGCCATGGCTTCGTGCTGATCATGCGTTACGTAGACCGTCGTTGCATGGATGCGGTTATGGAGTTCACGCAGCTCATGGACCATCACTTCGCGGAATTCCGCGTCGAGCGTGCCAAGCGGTTCATCCATCAGGAAGCACTTCGAACGGCGTACGATCGCACGACCGAGAGCCACGCGCTGCCGATCGCCGCCGGCAAGTCCGGAGACGGAGCGGTTCAGGATATGATCGATCTGCAGCAGCCGCGCGGTTTCCTCGACGCGCTTTCGGATCTCGGCCTTCGGCATGCCCTGCGAAAGCAGCGGAAAGCCGATATTCTTGCGCACGTTCATATGCGGATAGAGCGCAAAAAGCTGGAAGACGAAGGCAATATCGCGGGCGCTGGCACGATTGAAAGTGACGTCCTCGCCATCAAGGTAGATCTTGCCGCTGGTCGGCAGTTCAAGTCCGGCGATCATGCGAAGCGTCGTCGTCTTGCCACAGCCGGACGGGCCGAGCAGTGCCAGGAATTCTCCGTCGTGGATGGTGAAGCTTGAATCCTGGACCGCGACGAAGCCGCCGAATTGCTTACGCAGATTTTCTATTCTGATCTCTGCCATGGCTCACTCCGGAAACTTCGAGACGATGATGAACATGGCCGTGCCGGCAAGCAGGGTCACCAGCGAGTAACTGTAAAGTACCAGCAGGAATGGCTGGAATAGCATGAGGAAGCCGATCGCGATCAGCGTGGTCGCGATGTTCTCCATCGGGCCGCGGCGCAGAAAGAGGGGACGCTTCCGCCTGGATGGCGGCGGTGTTTCGATGAGATGCGTCATTTGCGGACCGCTCCAAAGGTGATGCCACGCAAGAGCTGCTTGCGCAGGAGAATCGTGAAGAGGAGGATCGGGATCAGGAAGATCGTCGTTCCTGCCGCGACAGCAGGCCAGTCCTGGCCACCTTCGCCGATGATGGTCGGAATGAATGGCGGTGCCGTCTGGGCCTCGCCCGAGGTCAACAATGCCGCGAAGGCATATTCATTCCAGGCAAAGATCAGGCAGAAGATCGCCGTGGCGGCAATGCCTGTGGTTGCCTGCGGCAAGACGACTTTCCAGAAGGCCTGCAGGCGAGTGTAGCCGTCGATCATTGCGGCTTCCTCATATTCCCGTGGGATCTCGTCGATGAAACCCTTGAGCAGCCAGACCGCGAGCGAGACGTTGACCGCGGTATAAAGCAGGATCATGCCGACTGCCGTGTCGGAAAGACCGAGCTCGCGGTACATCAGATAAATTGGAATTGCGACCGCGATAGGCGGCATCATGCGCGTTGACAGGATGAAGAACAGAAGGTCGTCGGCAAGCGGAACCCTGAAGCGCGAGAAGCCGTAGGCGGCCAACGTTCCCAGCGAAACGGCGAGGAACGTCGAGCCGAAGGCAATCACCAGCGAATTGCCAAAGCGCGGCAGAAAATTCGAGGGCCCTGCAATCACCATGTTCCGCTTGCGGGTGACCTCGTCGCAGGTGCCGGTTGGTGCGGGCAGCGCGGAGATATATTCCGGCGTTTGGCGCGTTCTCGTCGTCAGGAGGTTGCAATAACCCTCCAGCGTCGGAGAGAAGACGATCTTTGGCGGATAGCTGATGGAATCAGGCGGTGATTTGATGCTGGTCAGAAAGATCCAGACCAGGGGTATCATGGTGATCAGGGCATAGAGGATCACGATGGCGCCGGCGATGCGCTTACTGGTCGGGCTCGGCTCGACGACCGAATGGGCTGAGGTGACAGAACTCATCGCTGCTTCACCTTGTTCAGTGCCTTGACGTAAATGTTGGCGAGGCCGAAAACGGCGACGAAGAGGACGATGGCGAAGGCCGATGCCCTTCCCGTCGCCCAGCTCTCGAAGGCGGCGCGTTTCAATGTGATGGAGGCAACCTCCGTCGTCGAACCCGGACCGCCTCCCGTCAACAGCGTGACCATGTCGAACATCTTGAAATTTTCGATGCCGCGGAAAAGCACGGCAAGCATGATGAAGGGCAGCGCCATCGGCACGGTGATCGACCAGAATTGCCGCCACGCGGAGGCGCGGTCGACCTCGGCAGCCTCGTAGATATAGTCGGGGATGGAACGCAGGCCTGCCAAGCAGATCAGCATGACGTAAGGCGTCCACATCCAGGTATCGACGATGACGATTGCCCAGGGAGCAAGCGAGACGCTGCCGAGCATCTGGATATTGGCCGTCGGGATGCCGGTGACGAGGGAAACGGCGTAGGCGAAGAGACCGATCTGCGGTTCATAGAGGAAGCGCCAGAAATTGCCGACGACGGCCGGAGACAGCATCATCGGGATCAGGATCAGCGTCGTCCAGAACGCGTGGCCACGAAACTTGCGGTCGATGAGATAGGCGAGCGTAAAGCCGATCACCGTCTGCAGTAGGATCGTCCAGAACACGAAGTGCGCTGTCGTCTGCATAGCCTGCCAGATATCAGGATCGGTCAGGACGCGCTCGTAATTGCTCAACCCGACATTCTGGACCGGCGCATTTGGACGGTTGGCGCGATAATTCGTGAATGAGAGATAGATTGCCCAGATGAGCGGGAAGATGTTGATGGCAAGAAGAAGGATGATGGTTGGGGCGATAAACACCCAGGCAATCGCTCGATCGGATAGGCCGCGGACGCGATGGGCGACCGATATGGGCGTCGCCCTTGCCGTTGCGTCCGCTGCCTTTTCGACCATGGAGGAAGAGGAAATATTCAAGGTATCACCTGGTCCTTGCGTAAGTGAGACACGTGACGGCCCGGCAGTCTTGGCGATCCGGGCCGCCATTCGGGTAAGGATGCTGTGCGTCCAGGTGGACACTAGATCTTGCCGTCGTCCTTGAAGACCTCGCTCCAGTCCTTCACGAGGCCATCGAGCGCCTCTTTAGCGGTGCCGTTGCCGGCCACGACATAGTTATGGACACGCTTCTGCATGTCTTGGAGAAGGGTTGCGTAGCTCGGCTCGGCCCAGAAATCCTTCACGATTGCCATCGAGTCGAGGAATGCCTGGGCATAGGGCTGGCTGGAGGCAAAGTCCGGGGCGTTCACGACCGATTTCAGGCAGGAGTAGCCGCCGAGTTTCCACCATTTGGCCTGGACGTCAGGCTGGGCGAACCACTTGATGTATTGCAGAGCGGCGTCCCTCTTGTTGGAATAGGAGACAACCGAGATGCCCTGTCCGCCAAGCTGTGCGAAATGCTTCTTTTCAGCTGGATTGGGGAAGAAACCGATCCTGTCGCCACCGACCTTTTCGTCCTTGTAGAGACCCGGCCAGGTGAAGGCGAAGTTCATCTGCATCGCGACTTGGCCGGATTTGAAGGCATCGGCGGACTCCACCATGTAAACGTTGGAGCTGCCGGGCGGCGTGCAGCAATCATAGAGCGACTTGTAAAATTCCAGGCCTTTTACCGCATCCGGAGAATTCACGAAGCCATTCATTTCATAGGGTTTGTCCGGGTTGTCGTATTGGAAGCCCCAGTCATAGAGCACGTTGGTTACGCCCATCGTGATGCCTTCAGAGCCGCGCTCGGTGTAGATCGAAGCGCCGTAGACGGTCTTGCCGTCGATCTGACGCTTTTGGAAGAATTCGGCGATCTGCTTCAGCTCATCGTAAGTCTTCGGGGCTGCGAGATCCCGACCATACTTCTCCTTGAATTCCTTCTGCAGTTCCGGCCGCTCGAACCAGTCTTTGCGGTAAGTCCAGCCAACCACGTCCCCCATGGCAGGCAACGCCCAGTAGTTCGGGGTGTTCTTCGGCCATTCCGAGTAACCGACGACCGTCGCCGGCACGAAGTCATCCATCTTGATGCCTTCCTTGTCGAAGAAGTCGTTGAGTTTGACGTAGTGGCCGTTTTCCGCCGATCCGCCGATCCACTGGCTGTCGCCGATGATCAGATCGCAGAGCTTTCCATGCGAATTCAATTCGTTGAGGAAACGATCCGCATAGCTCGTCCATGGGACAAACTCGAATTTCATTTCCGTTCCGGTCTTGGCGGTGAAGTCTTTCGACAGCTCGACGAGTGCGTTTGCAGGATCCCAGGCGGCCCAGCACAGCGTCAATTGATCGGCTTTTGCAATATTGGGCAGCGCCAGCGACATGGCAAACGCCGAGCCCAGCCCGAGAAGGGCTTTCAATGTCTTCTGCATGAGTTCCTCCCAGAACCAAAGGCCGGCTCCCCGCCGACCACGCAAGTCCACCAATGTCAGAGAATGCCTACATGAATTCCTCAATCCTCATGTTTAGCAATATGTTTAGTGAAATACATTTTTATAAACATTGCAAGTGGCAATCGTTGCTATGTCGCACATATGGAAAGGACAGTTCGCGAAGTTACGGCAACTAACGATTTCGGTGGCCGGGGAGGGGCATTTCTGCAGGGCAGCAACGGCAAGTGCTGAGGAGGACCTGTCCGACAGCGTAGCGCCCAAACAGGATAACTCGAAGAGCCGGTTCGCCACTCCCAAATCCAATCGGTATTTTTGGACGGTGTGGGGGAATCTCGCGACGGGATTCAACGCCCAAGCAGGATTGCGCCGGCAGCAACAATGATGCAGGCGAGAGTACGCCGAGCGGTCAGGGCTTCACCGAGAAACATCCAGCCAAGCAGAACAGCAAATACAACACTCGTTTCCCGCAGCGCCGTGATTGGGCCGGCCGGCCCGAGGCCAAAGGCCGCAACCACGACGCCATAGGCGACCATCGCGACCAGCCCGCCCCAAGCGCCTTCCATGTGTCGGCTGCACGAAAATCGACCACGAGCCGCCGACGCAGGAAGATAAACGCCATCGGCAGAAATGCTCCATAGAGGACAAGCACCCAAGCCGTGTAGGCCCCGCTTCGTCCGGTTTGCCGCACTCCGATGGAATCGACGGTCGCATAGGCGGCGATGATCGCACCCGTCGCCAGCGCGAATAAAATGGACGAGGTGGAGGCTCGCCCTTTCCCTAGCGCCAGGCTCATAATTCCCACGGCCACAAGGACGACGCCGGCAATCTGGTAGAGATTGAGCTCGTCGCCAGTGATGATGAAGCCGCCTGATGTCACCAGCAATGGCACGGTTCCTCGCACGATCGGATAGACCTGTCCCAACTCGCCGTTACGATAGGCCGCAACGAGGAAAACGCTGTATCCAACCTGAAGAACCGCCGAAAGAACGATGTAAAGCCAGGCGCCCAGCACCGGCATAGGGTAGATGAATAGGAACGGAAGCGCGAAAACCGTGCTTGCGAAGCTCATGACTGTCACGGTCCACAGCCGATCGCCCCCGTTGCGCAAGAAGGCGTTCCATGCCGCGTGCAGGATCGCGGCGAACAGGGCAAGGCCGATGACAACCGCGCTCATTGAGCCAGTCCCGCTGACGCTAGAACATCGGCCGCAGCCCTTCGGGCGCTGACGATCGCGGCTTTGCCTTGCCCCATATGGGCGAGCACCGTTGCGCCTTCGATCAGCATGAACAGCGTTGTTGCAACGTGCTCGGCGCGATCAGGCGGTAGAGATTGCGCCAGAATGTCTCGGAGCCGCTGTCGCAGATCGTGCTTTTGTCGCGTGACCGCTTCGAACACGGCATGGGCTGGCTCCCCGAACTCGGCAAGGGCGTGCTGGAACAGACAACCGTGAAAATTGGAACTATCGAACCAGCGTTCGTGCCAGTCAAAAACCGCTGTGATCTTTTCGTGCGGCGTCATCGCCGCTTCCGACAGCCGGTCGAGCTGCCGCTTGAACCGTTCCGCGCGCCAGTCCAGAACCTCGACGATCAGCCCGTCCTTGCTCGGAAAGTGCCGATACATGGTCATCTTGGCGACCTCGGCCTCGGCGATGATCTTGTCTATGCCGGTGGCATGGAAGCCGTCGCGTTTGAAAAGGCGGTAGGCGGTTTCAACGATGTGTTGGCGCTTTTCGGCAGCGTCGGCGCGGAGCGGCATGATGAAGCTCTATATGATACAGACCTGTCTCACTCATATACGGCTTGCCGGGTTTGGTCAACTGAGATTGCAAGCGCAAATATCGCGGAAGTTCTGACATCCGCTACGTCACGTTGACGGAATGAGTTTTGCCAGATTGGGGGATCCGCATCGAAATTAACGCTCGGACTTAGCGGCGCCCCTTGGTTGGCTGACTCGCTGCCGGCTGATCTGCAACATCGCGATGCTTGCCAGCACGAAGTCTAATCCATCCCCATTGATAGAGCTGCTAAAGAGCTGGGCGCACGTCAGTCCGCACGAAATCCTCGCCAACATAAAGCAGCGGACAATCATGCTCTTTTGCGACTTCATAGGAAAAGCAATCGCCATGGTTCAGCGTAGCTGGATGAAAGCCTTTGCCCCATCGACCATAAGCGTCGGCGACCCGGCGAGCGGAGGCTGCTGTCACAGATACGATCTCGAAGCCGAGACCTGAAATCAGCGCGCCGACTTCTTCTCCGACATTGCGCTGCGATGCCACGATACTGCGGCCGCGATGCCGTCAGCGCTTGCCGAATGCGCGCAGGAAGGTCTTCGTTGCCTCCCTTGCCATACGGTCGACTTCTTCCTCTGGCGTCGGGCGGCCGATCTGCTGGTTGATCCGCAGATCTGTTGCGAGCAGCGCCATATACTGACGCGCGGCAAGTGCCGGATCCTCTATGTCCAGATGACCTGCCAGTGCGAGCTGCGCCAGGCGAGCCGCGATGGCGGGATATTTCTTGCCGGGTCCGTATTCCTTCCAGGTCTCAAACAGTTCGGGAAATCTGCTGCCCTCGGTTTCGACGAGCTTGCGCAGCCAGCGGCCATTCGGATCGCAAACCGCTTTGCGCAGGAGAAGCGCTGAAAATTCAGTCAGTTCCTTTTCGAGATCGACAGGTGCGACGGGAAATGTGTCCAACACCCGAAAGAAACCTGCGCTCGATTTCTCGGTGATCTCCGCAACCACAACCTTGAACAGATTATCCTTGTCGCCGAGTTGATTGTACACCGTCTGACGCGACACGCCGGCTCTTGCCGCGATGGCATCGATGCTCGCGGCCGCAAACCCGTCCTCGGCAAAAACGTCGGCGGCCGCGTTGAGGATTGCCTGACGTTTGCTGGTGGCGGGCGGACTCTCTGTCTCGGAAGAAGCCACTGCGGGCGAAGTTTTCATGACACCACCATATAGGACTTGACCAATTGGACAATACTGTCCAAAATATTTTACAGGAATGACGAGCTATGCGTTGGAACCATCTCCGTCTTTCCGCCGTCCCATCTATAATCGCCCACTCAATCCCCGTCACATGCTTTTTGTATGAGACTTTGCTTCGTCCGGGGAATGGTGTGCGGGAAAGGTTTTTTCCGTGCAAAGCAAGGATTCCGTTTCATCCCCTGGAGCCGGCGGCTCCCACCATGCCATCGTCCTTGGCCTTCTTTCAGCCGTGGGTCTCTTTGCCCTCGACATGTATCTACCCGCGTTGCCGACGATCAGTCTGGATCTTCACGCTGACAGCCATGCAGTTCAGGCGAGCCTGATTTCCTTCTTCGCCGCCATGGCCGTGTCGCAGATTGTCTATGGGCCACTGTCGGACATGTTTGGCCGCAAGCGCCCTCTGTATGTCGGCCTGGCGCTCTACATCCTCGGCGCGATCGGCTGCGCGCTCTCCAGCGATATCAGCTGGCTGGTCGCCTTCCGTTTCATTCAGGGCACCGGCGCCTGTGCCGGCGTCGTGATTGCCCGTGCCATCGTGCGCGACCTGCATACGGGGGCCGCCGCCGCGCAACTGATGTCGCGGCTTATGCTGGTCTTCAGTATCTCCCCCATCCTGGCGCCGCTCGCGGGCAGCATCGTGACAGTGTTCGGGAACTGGCGGCTGATCTTTTGGGTCATGGTCTTCGCCGGCGCTGTCGGCTTCGTCGCGGGTCGCTTTTTTCTTGAGGAGACCCGTCCGGTTGCGGCGCGCAGTGAAAGCAGCCTCGGCGGAGCATTGAAAGCCTATGGAACACTCCTTAGGGACCCGTATTATCTCGGTCTGGTGCTGATGGCCTCCTTCGGCATGTCGAGCTACATGATCTATGTCGCCAACTCCTCCTTCGTACTCATCGGCCATTACGGGCTCTCTCCGAGCTTTTACAGCGTGGTCTTTTCGGTGAATGCCATTGGCTTCATCGGCATGTCGCAGATGAATGGCTGGCTTGCCCGCCGGATTGGTTTGCGCAAGGTAATCCGCGGCGCGGTTTCTGGTTATGCGCTGACGATGGTGGCGCTGGCTGTCCTGATGGCCGGTGGAGTCGATCACCTCGACATCATGGCGGCCTTCCTGTTTGCGGGCTACGCTTTCCTTGGAATGATCGTGCCGAATGCGGCGGTACTGGCGCTTGAACACCATGGTCGCATCGCTGGCACGGCCTCGGCGATGATGGGGACCGTCCAGTTCATGACATCGGCGCTGGTGGTCGGCGTCAGTGGCATGTTCATGGACGGTACGGCGAGACCGATGGTGGTCGTCATCGCTATCTGCGCGGCCATCGTCTTCCTCCTTTCGGTGGCAGTGCTGAAGAGCAGGCACGTGGTGGCGGCTGAATAGATCTTTGCTGCCACCGATCGCAGCACCTTGTGCAGGCCGCTCGCACTGAGGCCTCTTCAGCGCGAGCGACGTGCGCCTTTCGGAGCGGCTCCGAAATCTTCTGACAGCGGAGCCGCGGACCTACATCTCCTGTTCCCAGAAGCCGCGCGTATTCACGTTAGCGGCGTCAGCAAGGGTTTCCAGTTCTGCAATGTCGTCGCCGGTGAGGGTAATGCCGCTGGCTCGGACCAGGCCATCGACATGATGGGGTTTGGTGACGCCGATGATCGGCGTCGTGCCCTTGGCGATGGCCCATGCCGTCGCGATATCGGGCGCTGCCGCACCCTGCTTCTCTCCGATCGAGGCGAGCTTGTCCGTCAGGGGCTTCAGCTGAGCCAGCATGCCGTTGTAGATCTTCGCGCGGCTACTGCCTTCCGGCAGCGGGTTCTCCAGGCTGTACTTGCCGGTCAGGGCGCCCTGTTCGAGCACCATATAGGCGAAGAACGGGATGCCTTGGTCGCGGCAGTAGTCCAGGATGCCAGCATGCTCACAGCTGCGGTAGAGGAGGCTATAGTGGTTCTGGATGGCTTCGACCCGGAATCCGGCTTCGCCCAGGATCTGGTCGGCGAGCTTGATTTCGCGCAGATTGTGATTCGAGACGCCGACATGTTTGACTTTCCCGCTTTTCAGCAATGGAATCAGATGCGGAGTCCACCGCGGCACATCGGCTGGATTGTGAATCCATTAGAGGTCGATGTAGTCGGTGCCGAGGTTGGCCAGGCTTCGCTCCAGCATGTCCGCTACGGGATTGTCGCCGGTTGCCGCGATCCGCGGGTTGAATTTCGTGGAGAGCTGGTAGCCGCTGCGGGCGTAGCGCTTCAGTACCTCCCCGAGCACGGTTTCTGAACGGCCCATGCCGTACACGATGGCGGTGTCCCATAGGGTGAACCCGGCCGCATGTGCCCTGTCCGCGACCTCTTCCAGGCCAGCCTGGGTGAGGCTGCTGCCGAAGTAGCCGTTGCCGGTCTCGCCGCTGTCGCCCCAGGCCCAGGTGCCGAGTGCGACCGTTGGGGTCTTCAGATTATCGATTGTCATGTTTGCTCCATACTTGTTCCGCGGCCAGGTATGCTGTGACCCAGACACCCTGACATTGTGATGCGCGGTGGCGCTGAAACGTTAGCCTGATGCCCCGGAATTACTGCCCAATCCTCCAGAAGCCGCGGTTCGCATTGCCGTCCTGCTGCGCGCGTGCGATGGTCCCATCCATGGAAATACTGACCGAAATCTCGACTATAATTGCCCGACACATCTCGAGGGATGGCTTTCACGCTACCCCCATCGAACGCGTGACGCTTGTTCGATCCTCCACGGTGACGATGCCGATGCCGAATGTTTACCGGCCGCAACTGTGCCTCGTCGCGCAGGGACACAAGGAGGTCACGCTGGGCGACCACGTGTTCCGATATGCACCGGGACGCTATGGAATCGTGACCTACGACCTGCCGGTGATAGGGCATGTGGTCGAGGCGACGCCCGACAACCCCTATCTCTGCCTGTATCTCGATTTCGATCCGGTCATGCTGGGCGAGTTGGCGTCGCGCGTACCGCCGCCGCCGGGAGTGCCATCCCCGCCTATGGGCAAGACGGTGTCCGAAGCTGGCACCGATCTGCTCGACGCGGTCCTACGCCTGCTGCGCCTGCTCGATGATCCGGCCGCGCTGCCTGTGCTCGCGCCGCTTGCCGAGCAGGAAATTCTCTATCGTCTGCTCGCCGGCCCGGACGGCGCCAGGATGCGCAACATCACCTCCAGCCAAGGTCGGGTGGCCCAGGTCGGCCGCGCTATTGCCTGGATCGGGCAGAACTTCCGGGAACGGTTCAGCATCGAGCGGCTTGCCACGGAAGTAGGCATGAGCCCGTCGAGCCTGCACGAGCATTTTCGCGCCGTGACGGCGATGACGCCGCTGCAATTCCAGAAGCAGCTCAGGCTGCAGGACGCGCGCAGCCTGATGCTGGTCCAGGACATCGACGCCACGACCGCCGCCTTCCGCGTAGGTTACGAAAGTCCGTCGCAGTTCACTCGCGAATATCGCCGCCACTTTGGAGAGCCGCCGGCGCGCGACATAGCCCGCTTGCGCGCTTCCCCGGGCTTGGCAGTGGTCGCTTGAGTTCAGCTTATCGGCGAGCGTCGAGGTGCAAGGCACTTCTCCCTTTTTCACCGGCGTCGACGAAACCCGCTGCTTTCAGGCAAGTATGGCCGCCAGAAATGTCTTCAATGAAAAGATCACGTTTCCGGCGGTGACAGCCGATCGAGCGCTCTCACATCATCTCCCGGGTGAGAATCGACCTGGGCGATGCCCCGTTCATCATCGGAGGCAGTCAGTCCGTAGATGGAAGGCGGGACGTAGCAAAAGAACGGAGCCACAATGCAGGCGTGCATATAGGCTTCAAGCGGATCTGCACACGAAACTGCGGCAGCGGCCGGTGACGAGCGGCAAAGTAACTCGCGGACATTCACAAGGAAGGCGTTCATGGCCTTTCGCACACTGGCGATGCGGCCGGATCCGACACGCGCACATTGTCGAGGCAAGATGGAAGGCCTGCCATGGCGCTTCCAAAGCCGTCGAATTCCACTCGATAAAACATCAAGCCACCAGTGAGGGTCGCGCTCTTGAACTGCCATCGTCATTCTCCGAACTCTTTCGGATGACTCTATCGACAAAGCCGTTCGATGAATTTAGATATACTCTCAAATGATCGCTAAATCCCACCAGGCGCGGTTATCCCTTTCTGAAGCCCTCGCCGACCAGGATCTCGAGAAGTCGACCGCGCGAGCGCACGCCGTGAGGATCGACGTGTCGCAGAACGAACGCGAGGCACCCGAGCATCACCATCGAAAGGGGCAGCTCGTCATGGCGTCGCGGGGAGGAGTGACATGTCGTGTTCCGAGCGGGATGTGGATGGTGCCGCCGCATTGCGGCGTCTGGGTTCCGGCAGGGATGCTGCACAGCAACGTGGCGACCGCCAATGCGCGTCTGTTCTTTCTGTTCATCGAGCCAGGCGCCGCCGATCTGCCGGACCGATGCTGCACGCTTTCGCTTTCTCCGCTTGTCAGAGAGCTCATCATCGAGATGGCTGACGGATCCCCAATCGCGACGGCTAATGCCGATACAATCACGACGCTGCTCCTATCGGCTTTATCACAGATGCCGGTGGAACATCTGCACTTACCACTGACAGATGAACCTCGCCTCGACCGCATCGCATCGGCATTGGTCGATAGCCCGTCTGACCGAAGTACGATGGCACAATGGGCAAAGCGAGTGGCAATGAGCGAGAATTCCCTCGCTCGTCTTGTTCAGCGGGAGACTGGCTTGACCTTCGGCCGGTGGCGACAGCAGTTGCAATTGATCATCGCAATCCGAAGCCTTGCAGCCGGGGCGACGGTGCAGCGGGTTTCGGGTGACCTCGGGTATGAATCCGTGTCTGCGTTCATTACTATGTTCAAGAAAGCGCGCGGCGCATCGCCGGCCCAATATTTGAAGAACTTCGAGCGTTAAACGTCAGGGAATGTCCTTACAAAAAATCCCCACAGGAGATGAAGCATGTTCACGCACGTCATGATCGGCAGCAACGACTTGGAGCGCGCCAGACGTTTCTACGACGCCACCTTCGTTGCATTGGGGGGCAAGCC
The DNA here is from genome assembly GCF_003287875.1 of Martinezella tropici. Classification (GTDB taxonomy): domain Bacteria; phylum Pseudomonadota; class Alphaproteobacteria; order Rhizobiales; family Rhizobiaceae; genus Rhizobium; species Rhizobium tropici_C. The sequence continues at coordinate 128,906 of NZ_QMKK01000030.1, read as the reverse complement.
CGGTGAAATGGACACGAGAGGCCGGCTGATCTACGAGCACGAGGGGGGCCGGCTGATGATCACGACACCGATCGACGGTAAGCCGGCGACCGCTGCCAACGGCGGGACGATCGGGATAGCCGCCGCGACCCCCGACCATGTTCGCGCGTGGCATGCCGCCGGTACTGAGCATGGCGGCACGGCGATCGAGAGCCCGCCTACGGAGCGTCCGAACGGAGCATTCGTTGCGTATCTTCGCGACCCTGACGGAAACAAGCTGACGGCACGAACTCCCCCGACGAAATGAGATAGGCGTGCGTACTGCCATGGGCCTCGTGCCATGATAGCGACGGATAATGCGTCTCCGGAGGTGGAGAAAGAACATTGGGCCTATTCGTTTGCCTTACCGCTAGTTTGACTATTTCCTCCGCGGTAACGGCAGAGTCATGGAGAGAGTCTTGAACATTAATCTCGAGGTCAGGCGTTATCATGGTCGCGGCTGCCATTATCACGACCACGTGCAAGTCCTCGTCCCTCTGCAGGGGGTGATGAAGGTCGCAATGGAGGGGGCATCGGGCATCGTCACAGGGCGGACAGTCGCCGTCATCCCTAAGGGATATTCCCACGACTTCGTACCAAGCGGTGATTGCAACCTGTTAGTCGCTGATGTCGAACTTCGGGAAGACGAAGGGCAAGACGCGCCGGCTCTGCTGAGAGGAGATGGCCCCTTCGTCTCACACGTGCAGCCCTGGCTTTGGCGCATCTTCCGTCAGATCGGCGCTAAAATCGATGCGGATGGGCGTTGTGCGCACGATGCCGCAATGTTGGCATTAAGCGGCTTGCATCTTATCCGTCCGACGCCGGTTCCGAAACCGCAATCGAAGGCGTCGAGCAGGATCGAGTGCATTGCGGCCAATCTCGGTACTCGCAACGATAAGGCAGTCGTCGGTGCCATGGCGCGCGAGGCAGGCCTTAGCCAGAGCCATTTTCATGCGCTGTTCAAGGCGGCGACCGGTCGTTCTCCCAGACAGTATGAAATAGACCAACGGCTTGATGCAGCGGTGGAGCGCCTGATCTTCACACGCGATAGCATCTCTGAAATTGCCTATGCCGCCGGTTATGAGAATGTCTCAGCGTTCAGCCGTCTATTCAAAGGACGTTTTGGTATGTCGCCAGGCGCATTCCGCGTCGCCAGCAGTGCGGAGCGTTCCTGATGTGAAAATCAGAGTTTTGGCGTGATCTTCCAGAATCCCGGCACATCTCTTCTCCGGCATCCATCGCTATCGTAGCGCTACGAAGACCCGCGCGAGAGGATGAACAATATGGATTTGACCCGTTTTAAGGCCCTGTCCTTCGATGTCTATGGAACGCTGATTGACTGGGAGACAGGCATCTGGAACGCCCTGCAGCCATTGTTGAGCACCGGAGGCCGTGAAATCGGGCGCAAGGAGGCACTGGAAACTTATGGGGAGATTGAGACGGCACAGGAAGCCGAGACACCATCCCTAAACTACGCCACGCTCTTGGCGGTGGTTCATGCAAGGCTCGCTCGGCACTGGGGTTTAACTGCGCACTCCGATCTGCACGAACGATTCGGCGCCTCGGTGCCAGATTGGCCGGCGTTCCCAGATTCAGCGAAAGCACTCGCCTATCTAAAACAACACTACTATCTGATTGTGCTTTCCAATGTGGATCTCCAAAGCTTCAGCGCCTCGAGACGTAAGCTCGGTGTTTCCTTTGACGCCGTCTACACGGCCGAAGATATTGGCAGTTACAAGCCGGATCCGAAGAACTTCCGGTTTCTTTTCTCGCGGCTGCAGCAAGATCTAGGTGTTGAAAAAGCCGAGCTCCTGCATGTAGCGCAAAGTTTATACCACGACCATGTACCGGCCACGCAAATGGGCCTGACCAGCGTGTGGATTGATCGGCGATTTGGGATGGAAGGCCAAGGAGCGACTAAGCAGCCTGATAATCCTCCGAAAGTTGCCGGTCACTTCCGTTCGCTGTCGGAGTTCGCTGCAGCGCATCGAGCCGCGATGGATAGCGCAGAGGCTCCTGCCCCTCCGACATAATGGCGCCTGATGAAAGGTGGCGGGTCTCTTCCGAAGGCTCAGTCTCCGGATGAGACGGCCGGCAAGTCGCCGACGACGATCTCTTTCAGGCTGTGCCGGAGCGTTGCAACCTTGGTGGTACCATTTAGTCGCTCGAATTCTCGCTGCGCATCCTGCCAAAGAGGAGCCGCTCTCTCATGCAAGCGTCGGCCTTCGTCCGTGAGTTCAATGATACGAACTCGACCGTCCGCGGGTGATGGCTTGATCATGACGAAACCGTCGCGCTCCAGGAAGCCAACCATCTTCCCCATCGCCGTCCGCTCGATATCGAGCCGTTCCGCGAGCGCGTTGACAGCGGCACCGCCAGCTTCGTCGAGAGCCGCCAGGATCAGGAATTGCGTGATGCGCAGCCCTACGGGCTCAAGATGGGCATCGTAGAGCCGTGTGATCTGTCGGCTCGCCTTTCTCATTGCGGAGCAATTGCATTGATCGATTCCAAGCGGTTGGTTCGCCGACAACATGTCGCTTTCCTTTCGAATCCTAACTGTCGTCCGCAGGCCGTATGATGTAAAGTCGGAGGTCTTCACATCACATAGCTCGCGGCTTGGCGTTTCTCCACCATCTTAGCGCTTAGAACAATCCTGGCGGCGGCATGATATAGCCGGGTACCTCGGCAGCGAGTGTGCTCTTCAGCAGTACTGTTCCCTGGTCAGCCATGACCTCGCTCTTGCCGGCGGCGAGCGCTTCATAGGTTTGGTGCACCACATCCCCCAGGCTCGCTTTTGGCACATCGATGCCATTGGTCAGGTCGGTATCCACGAAACCCACATGCAGACCGAGAACCTGGATGCTACGATCTTGAAGGTGAAAGCGAAGCTGGTTCGTGAAGCTCCATGCCGCCGCCTTTGATGCAGCATAGGGTGTCAAAACGGGCCGCGGGAGCCACACGATGTCGGATAGCACGTTGATGATGGCAGCCCGCGGCTTGGCCGACAGGATCGGCTCGAAAGCCTGCGTGACGCGGACGACGCCATAATAGTTGGTATCGAATAGACGCTGCGACTGCTCTTCGATATCGTTTGCCAGAGGCCCGTCGATAAGGGTAGCGATGCCGGCGTTATTGATCAGCAGATCGGTATCCGTCGCCAGTTCCGCTGCTGCAGCGATCGATGCCTTATCCGTGACATCGATCCGGACGGGGATGATGCCCGGTTCGCCGAAGCCGTTCGTATTGCGCATGCCGGCATAGACCTTCTTTGCTCCGCGACGACGGGCTTCGCGTGCGAAGGCGAGGCCCAGGCCACGATTAGCTCCGGTGATGAAGACGGTGGCGTTGGTGACATCCATGATAAATTACCTCTCTAAAGCCACAGATCAGGGCATCCGGTATCGATACCCACCTGCGGGCGTCTGGTTTAAAGAAAAAGATCTTCCGGCAACTGGCCGGACAGTGCCTCGCGAAGATTGGCGGCAAGAGACAACACGGCACCAAGCGGGCTCATTCGCACACTGACGCGTGGCACCGAACCATCCCAGTTGCGATCGACGACGACGGTGGCGTTCAGCCTCTCCCCGCTTGTCAGAACCGCCTCGTATTCAAGAAAAAGGCGCGCACCGACGGTCTCGAGAAACGTGGGGTCCTGCGAAGCGTAGAAGGTCCCGACCGTGTTGACGGCCAGCTTGATCTCGTCGCGTCCGATGACGGGACCTCGCAGCACGGAACTGGTCAGCTCCGCGTCCGCGGTTAGGTCGTCCAGAAACGGATGACGCTCGCCTTGAATATTCGACATTGTTCAAACTCCTTACCTCGACGGTGCTCACGCAAAGGCGGCACGATTGTTGGCGATGAATTGCTGGACCGACAGTGCTGGCGTTCCGGTGATTTTCTCGACGGCATCGTTCGTGCCCGCAAAGATGCCATCGCGATAGTTTTGGGCGACTTCGACCAGGTGCTGCACGAGGAAAGGCGGGAACTTGTAGAGATTTTCCATCTTGTCCTTGAACACGTCGATCGAAGTCGGCGCATAGTCGATCTTTGCGCCAAGCACTTCGCTCATGGCGGCGGCAATATCGGTATGGTTCATCTCGATGGGTCCATGGAGGGGATAAACCTTGCCTTCATGCCCCTGCGGATTTGCCAAAAGATGCGCGATCACCCGCCCCTGATCATCGGTCGTGATCGGTGCGTGACGCCCATCGGCAAACGGAAACTCGATCTTTTTCGTGCCCCATATCTCCTTGGCAAAATGCGGATAGACGAGCCAGTCGGCAAAGAAGGTCGGGCGGAGATGCGTTGTCGGAACACCGGACCAGTCGAAGACCCGCTCGGAAATCCAATGGTCCTGCGCCGCATGGCTCGTCGATTCACGACGCGCCGAAATCTGCGACATGTTGACGATTCCAGTCACGCCGGCCTCTTTTGCTGCTTGTGCAAAGTAGGCGGCAGCGTCAAGGATGCCCGGTGAGATGGGATGAAGGAAATAGGCTGATCGGACGCCTTCCATGGCGGCACGGATGTTGTCTATATGAGTGAAGTCGCCGATGGCGATATCAACCCCCCGCTGCCTAAGGGCCGTCGCCCGCTTATCGTCCGAACGCACATAGGCGCGCACCGACTTACCCATTTTAAGCAATTCATTGATCGCGGCACCGCCGGTCCGTCCGGTTGCTCCGCTTACAAGTACCTCAGCCTCACTCATAATCTCGCTCCTTTGCTCATGAGAGCATATGCTCTTATACGAATGGAAATAGGAGCATATACTCCTATCGTCAATAGGGAGTGTTTGCACTTTTGAGGGAGATCGTTTTTGGAGCGACCGCGAACCGTCACTGAAGGCGTCGAATGACCCGGTGGTCCCGGGTTCCATTCCGGTCAAGGCCACCGCTTACAGGACAATTCGGCCCGGGAACGGGTATCGTGAATTCGCACAGCCTTCCGCCATGCCAAGGCAAGCCGCCGTCTCCGGAAGCTCTCCCAGCAATGTCCATCCCAGTGCGACGCCGACGAGCGGATTTACATAGGCGAAGGTGAAGAAAATTCAGAAGACAGGGCTGGCGGCGCGATGACGAAACCCAGCAGGGATGGCAACGAGCGTATCGGGCGGCTCGTTGTCACACCGTATCTTTGCATAATGGGGTTCTGCGTAAGCCACTGGTCTATCTTGGTCTTTATCTGAAAAATGGATTTGCAGAAAAAGATCGTGCATGCGCTGAACCCGCTTGATCGATTTTGGTTGTGATCCGCTCACGGTAAAGATTTCTTTAGATGCGCAGTGGCGCACTATCAGCGCTTCTTCGATGCCTTACACCGTCGCAGCGGCGTAAGTGCGCCATCCGCCATAATGCGTGATATCTGTCGCGTCGGCGACGGCGGCGGCTTCGACCAGAAATCCCTTGGTCGATGTGCCATCCGATAAAAGAAGGGTGCCGATGCTGAGGGGCGAGGGGATGGCCGCAACGAATTGGCCGAACGCGGCCGGCGTCATTTGCCAGATCTCGACATCGATTTGACCACCTGTCGCCTGCGGAACACGAATAAGCCCCGGCTTCGCCGGCATCTGCCCCGGCAAGACATAAAGCCGATAGCAATCCGATGTTCGTGCTTTCCGCAGAAAGCGGCTGTCGAGAGCAAGGAGTTGTGCGTTCAGCGGCATGCCGGAGAGATGGGCACCGACGACCGCGATGTCGATCAGCCCGGCTTCGTCAACGCTGATCGTATCGTTCGGCTTCGGCTGCAGCCATCCGGTTGCGCCGAGCGTCAAGCCGCTGCTTGCGTGAATGTCACGGGCAAGCGAAGCCGTGAGGCCGTCGCGTCCTGAAGTTGTCAGCAGGGTCACGCTAGCTGGACGACCATCGCTGCTTATGCCCGCCGGCACGGCGATGCCGCACATGTCGAGCAGATTGACGAAGTTGGTGTAAGTGCCGAGACGCGAATTTTCGCGGATCGGTTCGGCCTCGAGGTCGGCACGTGTGTAATGTGTCGGCGCGGTCGGTACGCAGAAGAGATCAACCGATGCGATCAGTGGAGCAACCTTCTGTTTCAGGGCCTGCAGCGCATAGAGGCCCTTGAAGGCATCCGCGGCCGAAAGCTGTTTGGCGCCGCCATAAATCCCGCGCGTGACGGGATGGAAACTTACCTCCCTGGCGTCGAAGAAATCCTTGACCGCCGCATAGCGCTCCGCCACCCAGGCGCCTTCATAAAGCAGGTTTGCCACCTTGTAGAAATCGCCAAACGGTACTTCCACCAGGCGATGCCCCAGTTTCGTCAACATGCGCAAGGCATCGTCATAGGCCGCTTCCATGACGGCGTCACCGAAGAACAGCCGGTCGCCCTTGGCAGGCACGCCGATGGTCAGGACCGGCGGCGCTTGCCCAAACCCATTGGCCGGAATGGTTTTCGAATAGGCATCCTTGGCATCGTGACATGCGGCAACCTCGAACACCCGCCAGGCGTCGCCGACCGTCAGCGCGAAGATTGAAACGCAATCCAGCGTGCGGCAGGCGGGAATGACACCGCTTGTTGACAATGCGCCGAGGCTGGGTTTCATGCCGACGATATTGTTGAGGCCGGCTGGAATACGACCCGATCCGGCAGTATCGGTGCCGAGCGCGAAGCTGACGATGCCCTGCGCCGTTGCCACGGCTGAACCGGAGCTCGATCCGCCTGGCACCAAATCGGCATCCATGGCATTGCGCGGAACCGGATACGGAGTACGGACACCGACGAGCCCAGTTGCGAATTGATCGAGATTGGTCTTGCCGATCACCAGAGCGCCGGCCTCTTTCAATAGGCGCACAACGGTGGCATCGGTATCAGGCATATAGGCGTAGTCGGGGCACGAAGCGGTCGTCGGCATGCCGGCCACGTCGATATTGTCCTTTACGGCAAAGGGAATGCCCCAGAGCGGTTTTGTCGTGGGGTCAAAAGTTCCGAGAGCCGCCGCTTGTTCAAACAGGCTCTTTCTGTCGGCAAGGTGCAGGAAGATGCCGGGATCGTCGATGTCGACAATGCGAGCAAAAACGGCCTCTATGATCGCAGCAATGGTGCCGCCGCCTGCGTAGAAGGCATGTAGGGACGAAATGTCGAAGGCGGGACTGATCACGCAGTTTCCTCTTCCAATATTCTGACCGGCCGGTCCCATTGGATGAGCACGACGCAACCGGTGTCACTCCAGACTGAATGTTCGGTGCCGGCAGCATTCACCACATAGCTGCCCCTGCCGTAGTCGCCGGCCTCGTCGGATTGGGTGCCCTCGAGCACCAGGATGGTTTCGAGCCCTTCGTGGCGATGGCGCGGCACCGAGGCTCCGGGCTCGTATTTCAGCAGTGCCACGCCTGGCTGGTCGCCTTCGAAGGGACGGATCCAGTGGATCGTCACGTCGGGTCGGAAGGGGCCGAATTCCAGTTCTTTCCAGCCATCGGCCGTCAACAGTTCGCGCGTCGTTTCAGGCATGGTTGATGGCCTCCAGAATGTCATCGATATGCGCCGTCCAGCCGACGATAGCGCCCTGCGCTCGGATCATTGCGATGGCCGCGGCTTTGAACTCGGGGAAATAGCTTTCGGTTGCTTCTTCGGCGAGGAGGCATTCATAGCCGCGGTCGTTGGCCTCGCGCATGGTGGTCTGGACGCAGACCTCCGTGGTGACGCCGGCGAAGACGAGCTGCTTGATGCCCTTACCCTTCAGGATGTCGCCGAGTCCGGTAGCGTAAAAGGCGCCCTTGCCCGGTTTTTCGATGATGATCTCGCCATCGATGGGTGCGAGCTCGGGAAGGATCGCGGTACCAGGCTCGCCGGCAATCAGGATGCGGCCCATCGGTCCGAGATCGCCGATCCTGAGCGAGGGATTGCCGCGGTCGCGCTTGGCGGGCGGCAGGTCGGAAAGGTCAGGTCTGTGGCATTCCATCGTATGGATCACTGGCAGGCCGGCTAAGCGGAAGCCCGCAATCAGCCGTTTCACGTCGGGAATGATCTTCGTGATGCGGCTGACATCATTGCCGAGGCTGGCGCCGAAGCCGCCGGGCTCGGCAAAATCGCGCTGCATGTCGATGACGATCAATGCCACGGCCTCGCGTTGCAGCGGAAAGGGGAACGGTTGAGCCTTGATGTCGGTCATCCGTGATGTCCTGCCATATGAGCGCCAATCACCGAGATATCGGCGGTCTGCGCCGGTGTTTCGTAGACGAGCCTGCCTTCGGAGATCACCATGATGCGATCCGACATTTCCAGAAGTTCGTCGAGATCCTCCGACAAAAGCAGCACAGCCGCTCCGGCGTTGCGGGCACGCATGATACGGGCGCGGATTTCGGCGACGGCGGAAAAATCGAGGCCGAAGCAGGGATTGGAGACGATCAACAGATCAACGTCGCCCGTCAGCTCCCGCGCCAGCACGGCACGCTGAACATTGCCGCCGGAAAGGGCCGCGATCGGCGAGGACGATGATGCCGTCTTCACCTTGAAGTCGGAAATCAGCGATGTCGCGCGCTTCTTCATCCGGCCTTTGTTTAGCCAGATCGCCTCAGTGCCGGTCTCCGTCAGGTCGAAGGTGCGGAAGGCGAGATTTTCGCTGACGGTCATGCGTGGCGCACAGGCATTCTGCAGCGGCTCTTCCGGAATGAAGCGGACGTTGTTCTTTCGTGTCTCGGGCCGCGTCGCACCATAGATCTCGCCGTTGACGCTGATCGCTCCAGCCTCGGTAGGCCGCTGCCCGGCGAGAATTTCCGTGAGTTCTTTCTGGCCATTGCCGGAAATGCCCGCGATGCCGACAATCTCACCGGAACGCACCGTCAGCTTGTCGATCTCGATCGTTTTCAGGCCGGAGCGGTCGGGCGCCCTGACCTGGTCCACCTGCAATACCGGCTTGGCCGTATCAGTGACAGGAACGCGCGTGTCGAGTTCGGCAAGCTTGATGTCGCCGATCATCATCGCCGCCATATCCGCCGTTGAGAGTTCGCCGACCTTGCCGCCACCGACAAGCTTGCCACGTCGCAGGATCGAGACCGCATCAGCGAATTTCGTCACCTCATGGAATTTGTGGCTGATCATCAAAACGGTCAGCTCGCCGCGCTCGGTCATGCCCCTCACCAGGCCGAGCATCTCATCTGCCTCCGCCGGCGTCAGCACGGAGGTTGGTTCGTCAAGCACGAGAAAGCTGCGGCCGAGATAAAGCTGCTTGACGATTTCGAGCTTCTGCTTTTCGCCGGCGGCAAGCTCGCTGACCCGCCGGTCGAGCGGGATCTTGAAGGGCATCCGCTCCATGAAGGCGGCAAGCGCCTTGCGCTCTTTGGCCCAGTTGACGACAGCGGGTACTTCAGCACGGCTGATGACGAGATTTTCCGCACCTGTCAGCGACGGCACCAACGTGAAATGCTGGTAAACCATGCCGAGGCCGTAGGTGGCGGCATCCTTCGGGGAGGCGACCGTCACCTCGCGGCCGTCCACAGACAGGGAACCTGAGGTCTGGTGATAGAAGCCCATGATGCATTTGACGAGCGTCGATTTCCCCGCGCCGTTTTCGCCGAGCAGCGCGTGGAAGCTACCTGCAGGAATACTCACTGATACTTGGTCGAGCGCTGTGAAGCTCCCGAAACGCATGGTCATGTCGAGCGTTTCGATGCCGACTGCCTTGCCGGCTTGGGGAAGAGGGGTATCGCGAATTATGCTCACCTCAATGCTCCTTTTCGACAATGATGGCGACGGGACCACCGCCGGGAGGCCCTTGATGTTCGGCGCCGCCGGAGACGTAGAGATCCGTGATGCCGAAGAGGCCGGCGAGCACGCCGCCAACGAAGGCGCGCGCATGGCGCGTGCCTGAGATATCGGAATCGTCCAGCATCGTGTGGCGCTTGCCACGAATCTTTCCGGTGGGATCCGGTTCGGCCTTGGCGAGAACGGCAGCGAGGCGGCTGTTGGCCGGCAGGCGCTCGTATGCCTCGCGCACGGCCGCTACATCGACGGCATCACGCATCACCGCGTGGTCGATCGCCAGCGGCCCCGACCATCGATCGCTCATGCCGAGCACGATGATTTCGTGATCCGTCAATTCAACGCCGGCCGAGGCGGAGGCGCGGCGCGAGAAAAGTTCATGGCTGTGACAGATGTCGGTGTCGCGGAGCGCTCCTTCGTCAACCTCGCCGAGCGCGACCGCCACGCCGAGCGCCGATGCGCCGCGCGACAGGCCCATCGATTTCAATGTATCGCGGGTGGCGAGTGTCTTTCCCTCGGCTTCAGCCGCGCTGATGCGGCTGAGCGTGAGGAGCGGGCATTTGATCTGGACGAAATGGACGTCGCTTGGGTCGTCGATGCCGGCGTCACGCATCGCTGCGCGCACAGCTTCGGCCACAAGCAGAACCTGTTCGCGCCGCCCGAGATGTTGGGATGGCAGCGAAGGCGTGCGCGCAACCCCGATCGCCAGTGCGCGTTCGGCCGGCGCATCGACCACTTGTCGCGCGAACACCGTCCAGTGCGGCGAGAGCGCCCCCTCCGTCCCCCCGGACATGACGAACGAGACGTCATCGGCACCGTGCTGTCGAAAGAGTGTTTCGAAGCTGCGCGTAGCATAGCCGCGGCTGAAATCGTTAACGCAGCCATTGCCCTCGGTCTTGCCGAGTATAGCCACGACATTCTTGGCCGCCAGGCCGTCGGCAAGAAGCGCTTCGACCCCGGAGGTATCGTCCGGGCCTTGCGCGGCGACGCGATAGACATGGGCGCGTAGTGAAGGCATCAGGGCAATGCCTCGATCAAGGCCTTGGAATTGGAGACAGAGCCGAAGACGCCGCCCTGCATCTTCACCATCTTGATGGCCGCGAGGTGATTGCCGTAATCGGTCGCGCCGCAGCAATCCTCGAGCAACAGGCATTCGAAGCCCCGGTCATTCGCCTCGCGCATGGTGGTGGAGACGCAGACGTCGGTCGTAATCCCGGTCAGGATGATGTTTTCGATGCGCTTCTGGTTAAGAATCAGCTCAAGGTCGGTCGCGCAGAAAGAGCCTTTGCCCGGCTTGTCGATGATTGCCTCGCCTTCGATCGGATAAAGCTCGGGAATGATGTCCCAGCCGGCTTCTCCACGCACGAGGATGCGGCCGCAGGGGCCGCTGTCGCCGATGCCGGCGCCGATGCGTTGCGAGCGCCATCGCTTGTTAGCCGGCAAGTCGGCGAGGTCAGGTCGATGACCCTCCCGCGTGTGGATGATGTGATAGCCCTTTGTACGCATGGCAGACAGGACGGCCTTGATCGGCTCGATCGGCGCCTGGACCAGCGAAAGGTCGTAGCCCATGTGATCGACATAGCCGCCGGGCCCGCAGAAATCCGTCTGCATGTCGATAATGATGAGCGCCGTATTGTCCCGTCTAAGGGCGCCATTATAGGGCCAGGGATAGGGATCGGCGTCGATATAAGTCAGTTTCTGCCCGATGGCTGCGGCTGCGAGACTGTTCATGGCTGATCTTCCTATTTGGTAAGCGAAAGCGCGCCGGGAGCGCCGCTAAGCGCACGGGTGGGCGAGGAGGTGATGATCATGATGACGAGCGTCAGCACGTACGGAGCGGCGTAGAAAAGATAATATCCCTGCGTCACGCCGACGGATTGCAAAGCTGGGCCAAGCGCGCCGGCGCCGCCGAAGAGAAGTGCGGCGACAAAGCAGCCGATCGGGTTCCAGCGCGCAAAGATCACCAATGCCACGGCCATCAGGCCCTGTCCGGAGGAGATGCGCTCGTTCCAGGAGCCCGGATAGTAGAGCGATAGATAGGCGCCGCCGATCGCAGCCAGCGAACCGCCGACAGCGGTTGCCAGCAGCCGGACACGATCGGGGTCGATGCCCATGGCCCGCGCCGCGTCCGTGCTGTCACCCACGACGCGCAGCATGAGGCCGATCCTGGTGTTCCTGAATGCCCACCAAAGGACGAGGGCGAGAGCTGCACCGAGAATGAAAAGGATATTGATGTTCAAGGCTGCCTGTACCGGCTGCAGGTTCGACCAGAAGCCGAAGGGGATCGCCGGAAGGTGCGGCGCGACAGGCTGGATAAAGGACTTGCCGAGAAAGAAAGCGAGGCCGAGGCCGAATTGCATCATGGCGATGCCGATGGCGATGTCGTTGACCTTCGGCCATTTGCAGATCCAGCCGTGTACAGCGCCGAAGAGAGCCCCGCTCGCCATCGCAGCGAGCACGCCGAGCCAGGCCGAACCGCTCATCACGGCGACCGCATAGGCCGTCATGGCGCCGAAAACGAGCGTGCCTTCAAGGCCGAGATTGATGCGGCCGGAACGTTCAGTAATCGTCTCGCCGAGGCTGACGAAGATGAAGGGTGTCGAGACGCGGATCGCGCCGGCCAGAATGGCAAGGGGCACGCCCCAGAGACCGATTGCGGTATCGTCCATCATGCGCTCCTTTTCCAGAGGTCGGGATTGAAGATCTTGAAGCGGCCATAGAAGGTTTCGCCAAAGAGGATGACGATGAAGAGCGTACCCTGCAGCACGAGGACGGTTGCGTCGGGCAGGCCCATGCGGCGCTGGATCAGGCCGCCGGACGCATCGATGCCGCCGAGAAGGATGGCGACCGGGATGATCGCAAGCGGATTGTGACGCGCCAGAAAAGCGACAAGGATGCCGGTATAACCATAGCCGGCGGCTAGCGAAGCATTGGCACTGCCCTGGACCGCGGCGACCTCGATCATGCCGGCAAGGCCGGCGAAGCTGCCGGCAATTGCCGTGAAACCGGCAATCAGCCGCCCCACGGGCAGGCCCTGGATCTGTGCGGCGCGAACATTGCCGCCAGCGATGCGAGCGGCGAAACCGTAGCTGGTCATCTCGAGCAATATCCACGAGACAACACAGGCGATAATGCCGATGACGAGGCCCCAATGCACGTCCATGCCTGGAATATTGCCGAGCATATAGTCGTGTGGCAGTGGCTTGGTGGAGGGCTTGTTGAGGCTTGCCGGATCGCGCAGCGGTCCTTCGACGAACTGGTTCATCAAGGCGATGGCAATATAGGCGAGCAGCAGTGAGGAGATGGTTTCGTTGACGCCGCGATAGTGGCGAAGAAAGCCGGCAAGACCGATCCAGATGCCGCCGATTGTCATGGCGGCAAGCGCCATGAGGACAAGAACGATGATAGGCGACAACATGCCGACGATCGGCAGTGCGATCGCCGCCGCCGCCACGCCGCCGAGAACGACGGCGCCTTCGCCACCGATGATGACGAGGCCAAGCCTTGCCGGCAGTGCAACGCAAAGCGCCGTGAGTAGCAGGGGGGAGGCGCGGCTCAAGCTGTTCTGGATAGAAAACCAGCTGCCGAAGCCGCCGGCATACATGAAGCGAAAGAGGTCGGCCGGCGATTTGCCAACCGCCAGGATGAAGAGGGAGAACAGTGCGAGGCCGGCCAGGATTGCGCCAAGCGTGATCACAATAGGCTCGGCTCGTCGCGCCAGCCATTCGAGGGCCGGGCGCAGCTGCGCCCGCCTCTGCTGAGCGATGGACAATGCGGGCTCGTTGACTTCAACCGTCATGACGGTTCTCCCTCGATAATCAGGCCGTGGAGCCGACAACGCCTTCGACGAGATAGTTCATGCTTTCGAGTTCGATTGCGTCCTCGGCGAAGCTCTTGTCCGCGGTGATGACGACATTGCCCTTGTTGTCCTTGATCGGACCTTTGAAGACCGAGAATTTTCCCGCCATCATCTCGGCAAGCGTCGCCTCGAATTTCTTGCGGGATTCATCGGACACACCAGGGCCGAGCGGGCTCATCTTGACGAAGCCGTCCTTCAGGCCGCCGCGAACGAAATTGCCGAGCTTTCCGCCGGCCTGTGCCTTCTTGACGAAGTCGGAGTACACATTCCCCCAGGCCCACTCCGCGCCAGTCAGATACTTCGCCGGAGCAAGGGGGCTCTGGTTGGCGTGATAGCCGCAGACGAAGGCGCCGCGGCCGGCGGCGGTTTCGACGACGACTTTCGGGCTGTCGACATGGCAGGTGATGACATCCGCCCCCTGGTCGATCAGCGCGTTGGTGGCCTCGGCCTCCTTGACGGCAAGTGACCATTCGCCCGTGAAGATCACCTGGCAGGTGATGGCCGGATCGACGGAACGCGCACCGAGCAGAAAGGCGTTGATGTTTTGCAGAACCTGCGGGATCGGCTTGGCTGCAACAAAGCCGATCTTCTTGCTCTTCGTGGCGTAGCCGGCCGTTACGCCATTCAGATACTGGCCCTGGAAAATGTAACCGAAATAGGAGCCGGTATTGTCCGGGTTCTTACCGGCCTGCCAGAGGCCGCCGCAATGGCGGAACTGGATGTTGGGATATTTCGCGGCCATGGCCAGCATATGCGGATCGAAATAGCCGAATGACGTCGGGAAGATCAGCGTGGCGCCGTCAAGATTGATCATCGATTCCATCGTTTTTTGAACGTCGACGGTCTCGGGGACGTTTTCCTCTTCGACTACCGTGACGCCAGGGAGCGCCTTGACGACGGCAGCGCCTTCGGCATGGGCCTGGTTGTAGCCGTAATCATCTTTTGGGCCGACATAGATGAAGCCGACGGTGAGGGCGGTCTGGGCGTAGGCGCGAGATGACAGAAGGCCCGGCGCGACACTGGCGAGTGCGCCTGCAGCCGAAGCCCGGAGAAAGTTGCGGCGATTCATGTGAAGGAGTCTGGTCATGGGAATGCTCCTTGGGGCTGGAGCCCGGTTCGTAGAAAGGATCACATCAAAGTGTATGCAATCACCATGCCAGATGTTAAGCTAATGATATTATTGCGCTAAAATCCAGTGGAGATCTTGAGCGCAAAAAGTGTATGCAGATTTTATTGAAATAATGCCTTAAAATGAGCAATGCACTTTTTTTAGTCTTTATTTTGAAAGGCACGCCGCAGCGAGTGATGTGATTGAGGTTTTTCTGTGGAAAAATATCATTGAAAAACAATAGATTAAATTGACGATTGACTTTGGTTCGTTCGTGCATACATCTGTATGCACGAACTGAGGATTCGCCTATTTCTGTGAAGCAGATCAAGCGTAAGGAAGTTGTGAGGCCAGGAACGACCGTCGAACAGATGGTGCGGGCTGTGGCCGATATGATCGTAACGGGAGCGCTCCTGCCCGGCGAGAAGCTTGACGAAATCACACTCGCGGCCCGCTTCGAGGTATCACGAACCCCGGTTCGCGAAGCGTTACGCGAACTTGGCGCGATGGGTCTTGTTGGCCGTGAACCGAACCGTAGCGCTGTTGTGACGAACGTTAGTGGTGCCTATCTGCATTCGATGTTTGAGGCAATGGCGGAGCTCGAAGCCATTTGCGCGCGCTTATCGGCGGAACGAATGACCGTCGATGAACGCCGCACCCTCGAGCGCCAACATCACGCTTCCGCCCGGCTGGTGCATGCCGGCGCCGAGGAAGATTATGCCACATACAATGTCGAATTTCACAACCAGCTCTATCGCGGCGCGCATAACGACCATATTCTCGAGCTGGTGACGCAAACGCGTGCCCGGCTTGCCCCCTTCCGTCGCGCACAATTCCGCCTTCCCGGACGTCTCGCCAAGTCCTTCGATGAGCACGACATCATCGTCACAGCAATCATGCGCGCAGACGCTCAGGCGGCCAGGCAGGCAGCCTATTCGCATGTCGCCATCGTCAGCGATGCCAGCGTTGCTTTTGTCGAACATCGTTAGCGATTTGGGTCTAGGTGGCCGCCAGCCCATAGGGGCCACAGGGCGCGTCATCGTCGATGCGGAAACGCCTCATCCATCATGGCCCAGAAGCGATCGCGAAGCCGGAAGCGATGTCGCCCGGCTTCATGTCCCGACACCATGCCCAACACAGATATCGACGGGCGCAATACAACACGCCCGCCGGCGATTACCGCAAGATGCCGTTCCTCGACTCAGCGGATTGAGCGGCTTCTGCAGCTCGATCTTTCGCACTGACCATCCTGCTTAGTCGTTCGAGGTAGAGGTAAACGACCGGTGTCGTATATAGCGTCATGATCTGGCTGATCACGAGACCGCCTACGATCGAGTATCCCAGCGGTTGACGAAGCTCGGAGCCGGTTCCATGGCCGAGCATCAGGGGAATACCGGCAAGCAAGGCGGCGCTCGTCGTCATAATGATGGGACGGAAGCGCAGAAGACAGGCTTTCCGGATCGCTTCTTCGGGTGATGAGTCGTTGTTTCTTTGGTCTTCCACCGCGAAATCGACGATCATGATGCCGTTCTTCTTGACGATACCGATCAGAAGGATAACCCCGATAAGGGCAATTACGGTAAATCCGAAACCGAAAGTCCACAGCATCAACAATGCACCCAAGCCGGCAGACGGCAACGTCGACAGGATGGTAAGAGGGTGGAAGTAGCTCTCGTACAGGACGCCAAGGATAAGATAGATTACGGCGATCGCTGCAAGCACGAGCAACGGCTCGGAGGCCAGGGACGACTGGAACGCCTGGGCGTTGCCTTGAAACGAGCCAATCAATGTGGCAGGCGTTCCCATTTGCTTCTCTGCAGCTTGGATGGCAGAGACGGCCTGGCTGAGAGCGGTCCCACTCGACAGATTGAACGACAAGGTCACGGATGGAAACTGACTTTGATGGTTGACTGCCAGGACTGCGGTCGGCTCGGTCGTTTGCTTTACAAGGGCATTCAGGGGGACCTGCTCACCAGTCAATGGCGATTTGACATATAGGTCATCAATCGATGATGGCGACCCACCAAGAGCGGGAGCAATCTCCAAGATGACATGATAGCTGTTCAAATCGGTGAAGTACTGGGTGACTTGTCGCTGTCCGAAAGCGTCATAGAGGATGTTGTCGATAAGCTGCGGAGCGATCCCATAGCGGGAGGCCTTATCGCGATCGATCGCGAGGGTAACCGTCGTGCCGGCGTTCTGCTGGTCTGTGGCGACGTCTGTGATTTCGGGTAGCGACCGGAACTTTGCGAGAAGCTTGCCGGCCCACTCATTGAGTTCGGCGGGATCACCGTCCTGCAGCGTGTATTGAAACTGTGTCGCAGAACTTCTGCCGCCAATATTGATGTCCTGCGCGGACTGCAGGAAGAGCTGAGCGCCCTCAAGTTCTTGCAGCCGGGGTCGAAGCCTGTCGATCACCTGCGACGCGGAAGCATCTCGCTGATCGAGAGGTTTCAGGGTGATGAACATCCGGCTCATGTTGACCGTGGAGCCAGAACCTCCACCGACCTGCATGCTGGTGCTCGCGACGGCAGGATCGCTTTGGACGATCTTTCCAGCCTCTACTTGGAGCGCGGACATTTTCGCGAACGAAATGTCCTGTGAGGCTTCAAGCACCCCGGTGATCAGACCCGTATCCTGGATTGGAAAGAACCCCTTTGGTATCTCCACGAAGACATAGCCTGTCGCGGCAAGGGACAGGAGGAAGAAAGCAAACGTCACACGATGATGACGCAATGCCTTGTCGAGCGTGTATTCGTAGCCGGATAGCATACGGTCGAATGCCTTTTCGAAAAGCAGATAGAGGCGTCCATGGCCGTCAGCCTTGTCTGCTTTCAGAAACCGGGAGCTCATCATTGGGGTAATTATCAATGAAACGACTGCCGAGACGGCAATGGTCATTGTTACGGTGATTGCGAATTCACGGAACAGTTCGCCGACGATACCGCCCATCAATAGAAGCGGGATAAACACGGCAACCAGAGAAAGGCTGATGGAAATAATTGTGAAACCAATCTCGGCCGAGCCGTCTAGTGCCGCCTGAAAAGGGTTTTTTCCCATCTCCATGTGTCGGTGAATATTCTCGACCATGACGATTGCGTCGTCGACGACAAAACCGACGGCAATACTCAGTCCCATAAGCGACAGATTGTCGAGACTGAACCCGGCGACGTACATCAGGGCGAGCGTTGCCATCAGCGCGAGGGGAACGGTAACACTGGGTATGACTGTTCCCCAGAAGTTGCGAAGAAAAACAAAGATGACGACAACAACCAGGACAATCGTAATCAGAAGTGTTTTTTCGACATCCAAGACAGACGCGCGAATGGTAACAGTCCGGTCGCTGAGGATCGCCACATTCAGCGCCGCCGGAGCGATCGCCTGCAACTGGGGTAGGATTTCCTTGATATGATCGACAGTGTCGATAACGTTCGCGCCGGGAAGTTTGAAAATCGGCAGGATGATCGCCGGTTTTCCGTTGGCCCATGCCGCAAGCTGATTGTTCTCAGCGCCATCGACCGCTTCGCCGATGTCGCGAACTCGTATCGGTCCGCCATTCTTGTAGGCGATGATCGCGTCATTCCAGGGCGCTGCGTCCAATAACTGGTCGTTGTCGTAGATGGTGTAAGTCCGGTCCGCACCTTGGATGCTACCTTTCGGAGCGTCGGTTGTGATAGTGCTCACCGCGCTTCGGACATCTTCCATGGAGATCCCCAAAGAAGCGATCTTTCCTGGGTCGACCTGTATTCGCACCGCCGGCTTCTGCTGACCGAAGACAAGGACTTGCGAGACCCCATTTAGTTGGCTGATGTGCTGGGCAAGCACGTTCTCGGCGAAATCGTCGACCTCGGTGAGCGGAAGCGTGTCTGAGGTAATGGCCAGAATCATGATCGGCGGATCAGCCGGGTTTACCTTGCGGTAGGTCGGCGGGGAGGGGAGTCCGGATGGGAGTTGTCCCGATGCGGCATTGATCGCTGTCTGAACATCCTGGGCGGCGCTATCGATGTTTCTCGATAGGTCGAACTGAAGCGTTATCGCGCTGCTGCCCAGCGTGCTGCTGGACGTCATCTGGGCGACACCAGGTATCTGCCCGAACTGGCGTTCGAGCGGCTGTGTCACGGACGACGCGATGGTTTTGGGGTCGGCTCCCGGAAGCTGGGTCGATACCTGGATCGTCGGGAAGTCGACTTGCGGAAGCGGGGCGATCGGCAGCAATGGATATGCCACGACCCCCAGGGTGAACAGGCCAACCATCAGCAATGAGGTTGCAATCGGTTTCTTTATGAACCAGGAAGAAATCGACATCGATCAGTTCCCCTTGCCGACGTTGTTTGATAGCTGCGTTGTCACGGCTGCCGAGACAAGAGAGCCGTCCTTCACCCTGTACTGGCCGTCGCTGATGACCCGCTCGGTGCCTGCGAGGCCAGAGACGATGACCGCGCGCCCACCGTTGATGGGCCCCGGTTGCACCTTGCGTTCCTCAGCCTTGTTATCCGCGCCGACAGCGTAAACGTAAAAGCCATCAGGGCCGCGTTGCAGCGCAGATGATGGGATGGTAGTTGCGTTCTTGAGGGTATTCTGAAGAACGCGCAGGATGACAAACTGGCCGGGCCACAGCGTTCCGTTGATGTTGGGGAACGTCGACTTGAGCTTCACCGTGCCGTTGTCAGCATCAATCTGATTGTCGATGAGGGATAGCACTCCGTTATCGAGCACCGTCGAGCTGTCGCTCGGGAGTGCGGATACCTGAACGGCGCGCTGGCTCATTGCCGTCAGAACTCCAGGCAAGTCCTGCTCTCGGAGCGTCGAGACAACGGAAATGGGCTGGGTCTGGGTTACCGTGACAATCCCAGTCGCGTCCGAGGCGTGAACCTGATTGCCTGCGTCGATGAGCCGGATCCCCGTTCTCCCCGTGATGGGCGAGCGAATTTCCGTGTAGGAAAGGGAGACGTCAGCAGCCTCCTTTGCCGCCTTGTCCTGGGCGAGCTGCGCAAGAAGCTGGTTTACTTGGCTTTGTTGGGTCTCGACCGTTTCGTCGGTTGATACGCCTTGCTTGATGAGCTTTTGGTCTTTGGCGAGCAGATACTGAGCGTTCTCGATATCAGCTTCATCCTGTTGGATTTTTGCGGCGGCTTGGTCCACGGCCGCTTGGAAAGGTCTGGGATCGATCAGAGCGAGCAGATCGCCCTCTTTGACGGTCTGGCCTTCCGTGAAAAAGACCTTCTGCAATTGGCCGTCGATGCGGGTCTTCACCGCGACGGTGTTGAAGGGCTGGACCGTTCCCAGCCCGCTGAGATAAACGGGAAAGTCTTCGATCGTGACCTTCGCAAGTTCGACCGGGACCGCTGAGGTGGAAGACGACGGTTGGTCCGCGGCGTCCGAGATACTGGTGAAAAGCGTGTCCGCGAGAAATGCCCCGGCGACGATGAATGCTGCCAACGCCGCCCCGGCTCTTGTTTGCCGGACCAACCCTGTGAATGCGCCGCGCTGGTCGTGTCTTTCGTTTTCCATATTCCTCGTTCTCCGGCTTGATGAGACGCAGCCGTGGGTCTCCCGACATTGGTGCCGGAAGGCCGATCGGCGTTGGTCGACAATCGAAGGCTCAGCTAGTTCATTCGGCCTGGATCGATGCGTCAGCTGGTTCCATATTTGCTCCGGTCCACTGAAACGGGAGCGATGCGACTTGGTAGGCAAACGGTAATGTGAAAGATGTCGTCACGCATCTATACAGTTTGGTAGGTTGGTGTTGATTGCCGCTAAGAACGCATGAGCGCGCAAGGACGGGCTCGCGACAGGAATCAGACTTACCCTGAGCTGAATCCGCAAATGTGCCGGCTTAGGCAGGGATTAGAAGGTTACGTCGCCGCCCCGCGCATGATGCAAAATGCGAACCGGGTTCAAGATGGGTGACGCCGAGCTCAGTCGAAGTCCTTTCGACCGCTATCAATAACGAGGCGCCGACAGGTATTTCAGCGTAAACGCGCAGTTCCAGCGGATTGCCCCAAGCGCGCGGTTCATCACGGAACAGCTTGGATCAAGGTTTTGGCTGACAATCGCGGGAAGGCTCGCATAAGCGAACCTGGCCGCTTTGTCGTCTGGTTCTGTTGCTGTGCTGAAAAATTATTCCCAGACTGCGCTCTCTGTCGGTAAAATCTGCTTTGTCTACTGCTTTCATGGACAATAGCTTCGGGCCAAATCAACTGGGGACATCCATGAGAAAGTATATTGCAGGAATCGTCGCGCTCGCGGCATTGACTTTGGCGGGCAGCGTCAGCGCCGAAACGATCAAGGTGGGCGTCGTCCCAGGGGTTTATGCCGACTCCATCGAGGCACTGGTTCCCGAAGCGAAGGCGAAGGGGCTCGACATCCAGGTCGTCGAATTCACCGACTGGACCACACCGAACATCGCCCTGCAGTCGGGTGACATCGACGTGAACTATTTCCAGCATCAGCCATTCCTGAACAATGCCATCAAGGAACGAGGATATGATTTCAAGAGCGCCGGCATCGGCGTGCTTGCAAATATCGGCCTCTATTCCCTCAAGCATAAGAGCTTCGACGAGATTCCGGACAAAGGCACCGTCGCGGTCGCCAACGATCCCGTGAACCAGGGACGTGGCCTTCTTCTCCTGCAGAAGGCGGGCCTCCTGAAGCTCAAGGATGGCGTTGGATTCAAGGGGACGCTTGACGACATCACCGACAATCCGAAGCACCTCACGTTCAAAGAGGTCGAAGGGCCGCAGCTCTCCCGCGTGACCGCAGACGTCGATCTCGCGCAGGGCTATCCGCACTTCATCGTCGCGTCGAAGGCGTTCAATCCGAGCTCGGGATTGCTCTATTCCGGCGTTGACGACAAGCAGTTCGCAATCGTCTTCGCAGTGCAGTCGGCGAAGGTCGACGATGCCGGCATCAAGGAACTGGTTGATCTCTATCAGAAATCGGACGCCGTGAAGGGCGCCATCGACAAGGCGTTCGCCTCGGACCCCAAGCTCTATACGCTGCCATGGGTACATTGAACGCAACGGCACGACGCTTGTCAGAGGCGGAAGGCGACAAGCCGGAGGCTCCGGCAATCGCACCAGTCCCGGTGGAGCGAGCTCTTCCGGGACAAAATGTCGGCACCGTCTCGTTTGCTGATGTCGAGAAGCGCTACAAGTCGTCGGCAGGCGAGGTGCACGCGCTTCGCGGCATTTCCATCGACGTGCCTGCCGGATCTATCTACGGCATCATCGGTCGGAGCGGCGCAGGCAAATCGAGCCTTCTTCGCACGATCAACCGTCTGGAACGGCCGACCGGCGGACGCGTGACGGTGGATGGCGTCGATGTCTCGTCGCTCGACGAAAACGGGCTTGTTGGGCTTCGCCGCAGGATCGGAATGATCTTCCAGCACTTCAATCTCTTGTCGTCGAAGTCCGTCTGGGGCAATGTCGCGTTCCCGCTGGTCGTTGCGGGCGTTCCGAAACGCCAAATCGAGGAGAGGGTCGCGGAGGTTCTGTCGCTCGTCGGGCTTGAGGGCAAGGAAAAGACCTACCCGTCACGGCTGTCTGGCGGACAGAAGCAGCGCGTTGGCATCGCGAGGGCACTGGTTCACCGACCGGAGATCCTGCTCTGCGACGAGGCCACGTCCGCACTTGATCCGGAAACGACTCTTTCGATACTTGCGCTTCTCAAGGACATCAACCGCCGGCTCGATCTGACGATCATTCTCATCACGCATGAGATGAGCGTCATCCGTGAGATCTGTGACCAGGTTCTGGTTCTCGACGAGGGAAGCGTTGCCGAAGCCGGCCCTGTCTGGCAAGTCTTCGGAAATCCGACCCATCCGGCAACGCGGGCATTGCTTCAACCATTGAACCGCGACATCCCCGAAGATGTCCAAAGTCGACTCCGCGCTCAGCCGGATCGGGAGGCGCGGCGGACGATCATGGAACTGTCTTATACTGGACAGGGCGGCTTGGAGCCAGATGTCGCAGCGATCGCCGATGCTCTTGGTGCGTCGACGCGGGTCCTGCAGAGTGCGCTCGACCGCATTCAGGGACATGTGAATGGTCGCTTGCTCATTTCCGTCAAGGGGGCGACAACGACGGTGCCGAAGGGTCTGGAAAATCTCGCTCATCAAGTCAGGATATTAGGTTATGTCGGCGATGATGTATGAACGCCTGTGGCAGGCGTTGCTCGACACGATTGTGATGGTCGGTGTCTCCTCGCTGATCGCCTTTGCGGCAGGCATTCCGCTTGCCGTATTTCTGGTGCTTGCCCAGCCCGGCGGGCTGATCGAGGCTCCGAAAACGCAGCGCGTGCTGGCAGCGATCATCAACGGCTTTCGCGCCACGCCGTTCATCGTGCTGCTCGTCGCGCTGCTGCCGCTCACCCGGCTGATCACGGGGACGACCATCGGGGTCTGGGCGGCTGCGGTGCCCTTGTCCATCAGTGCCACCCCATTCTTCGCCAGAATTGCCGAGGTCAGTCTTCGCGAAGTCGATCCCGGCCTCATCGAAGCGGCGCAGGCGATCGGGTGTCGGCGGTGGCACATCGTCCGGCATGTGCTGATTCCCGAAGCGCTGCCCAGCATCATCGGCGGTTTTACGATCACGCTCGTCAGCGTCATTGGCGCCTCTGCCATGGCGGGCGCGGTCGGTGCGGGTGGTTTGGGGGACATGGCCATCCGCTATGGCTACCAACGCTTCGATACGACCGTCATGGCGGCCGTGATCGTCGTGCTGATCGCGTTGGTCTGCCTGGTGCAATTTGCCGGTGACAGCGCTGTCCGCTATCTGCGCGCCCGATGATGTGGAAGTTCGATACGATATGACTGACCAGCGTTCGCATGCTCCCGACATGGTCGGACGTCGTCCATCGCCGCCCGCGCGGCCGCATCTCATCAGGGACGATCAGGAGGCCTTGGACGTCGCCGCGCGTTTGGCGGAGCGCTTCGTGGTCGGCGCCTCCGAGCGTGATGCCAAGAGGCTTCTGCCTTGGGCCGAGATCGGCGAGTACACGGCGAGCGGCTTGGGTGGGATCACCATCCCGAAGGCGTTCGGCGGGGCAGACGTGTCGAACGTCACACTGGCGAAGGTGTTCGAGATCCTCTGTAGCGCTGATCCTGCCCTCGGCCAGATCCCGCAGAACCAGTTTGGCGTGCTCGCACTGCTGAAGGACGTGGGCTCCGACGCACAGAAGGCTCGTATCTTTGGCGACGTCCTCAATAAAGGATTCCGCATAGGAAACGCGGGGCCGGAGAAGAAGACGAAGTCGGTCGCCGTCAGCACGACATTGTTGCGGTCGACGCCAGACGGCCTTCGACTGACCGGCCGTCGCTTTTATTCGACAGGGGCGATCTTCGCTCACTGGATACCCACCAGGGCGGTCGATGAAGAAGGACGAGCCGTCCAGGTTTGGGCCGCCTACGATGCGCCAGGAGTGACCGTCATCGACGACTGGTCGTCGTTCGGGCAGCGCACGACGGCCAGCGGCTCCGTCGAATTCGCCGACGTCCCGATCGACCCGGAACTCGTCTTCCCCGTCTGGTCCTATGCCGATTGTCCTGGGCTTGCCGGACCGATCTCGCAGCTCGTGCAGGCTTCCATCGATTCGGGAATCGCAGCGGCGGCCATCGGCGATGCCATTGCCTTCGTGCGTGATCGCGCAAGACCATGGGTCGACTCCGGCGTCTCCTCGGCGATCGACGATCCGACCATCATTCACTCAGTCGGCAGTCTCTACACGGATCTCCACGCGGCGCAGGCGGTGCTTTACGAGGCTGCTGAGACGATCGACCGTATTGCAAGAGACAAAGTCACGGACGCCTCGAGCGCTATGGCGTCCGTCGCGGTCGCCGAGGCGAAGATACTCACAACAGAGATCGCGCTCGCCGCGACCGAGCAGGTTTTCGACCTCGCGGGTTCGTCCGCGACGCGGGAGGCGCATAATCTTGGTCGTCACTGGCGAAACGCGCGTGTCCATACGCTCCACGATCCCGTCCGATGGAAATACCACCTTATCGGCAAGTACGAACTGACCGGCGCTTACCCCGCCAGACACCAGTGGAATTGAGGCGCCGATGACGAACGCAGCATCTGTATCTTCCGTAGCGCCCAGCCCACGACGCCCTGCGTCCATTGCCGGCGATGAAGAGGCGATCGAAGTGGCAACCCTGCTTGCTGACGAGTTCGCGGTCGGCGCGTCGGATCGCGACCGCGACCGGTTGCTGCCATGGAACGAGCTGGAGGCGTTCACCGCCAGCGGCCTCTGGGGTATCACCGTGCCCCGGGCTTATGGCGGGCCGGGTGTCAGCAACCGAACCCTCGCACAGGTCATCGCCATCATCGGCGCGGCCGACGGTTCGCTCTCGCAGATCCCGCAGAATCATTACTACGCGCTCGAGGTGCTTCGGGTCGGCGGCAGCGAGGAGCAGAAGCGCTTCTTCTATGACCGTGTTCTTGAAGGAGACCGGTTCGGCAACGCTCTTGCGGAAGTCGGACAGCGTGACTTCACGCGCCGTACAAGGCTGGTAGGTGACGGCAGCGGCGCCTTCGTCGAGGGACGCAAGTTCTACTGCACAGGTGCGCTCTATGCGCACTGGATTCCGACTCTGGCCGTTGCGGATGAAGACGGAAAGCGGACGAGTTATCTGGTCTTCATTCCTCGGAACGCCCCCGGCGTCACCATCACCGACGACTGGGACGGCTTCGGCCAGCGCGTCACCGGCAGCGGTTCGGTGGAATTCGAGCATGTGCAGGTCGAACCTGAGTGGATCGTCCCGTTCCAGGCGTCGTTCGACCGACCGACGACGATCGGTCCGCAGGCACAGCTCATGCATGCCGCGATCGATCTCGGGATCGGGCAAGGCGCCTATCGCGAGATGCTCCGGTTCATCAAGGAGCGGTCGCGCCCGTGGATCGACGCCAAGGTCGAGCGGGCCGTCGACGACCCTCTGACGCTCTACGGCGTCGGCGAAGTCAAGTTGCGGCTTCGTGCTGCTGAGGCCCTGCTCGGGCGGGCTGCGGCACTCGTCGACGCCGCACAACGCGATATGACGGAAGAGACTGTCGCAGCAGCATCGATCGCGGTCGCGGAGGCGAAGATCCTGTCGACGAAGGCGGGACTGCTGGCCGGGACCAAGCTGTTCGAACTCTCGGGAACGTCATCTACCCTCTCGGAAGACAACCTCGATCGCTACTGGCGCAACGTGCGAACCCACACCCTGCACGACCCGGTTCGCTGGAAGTATCAGGCGATCGGAAGCTACTATCTGGGCGGAAAGCTACCGCCGCGCCACGGCGCAATCTGAAAACAGACTGAGGCGGAGAGACACCTTGCCTGGAAAAAAGCAGATCCTGCTGAATGCATTCAACATGAACTCCGTCGGCCACATCAATCACGGCCTGTGGGCTCATCCACGCGATCAGTCGCACCGCTACAAGACGCTCGACTACTGGACGTCGCTTGCCCAGACACTGGAACGCGGCCTGTTCGACGGCGTTTTTCTCGCCGATATCATCGGCGTCTACGACATATACCAGGATTCGACCGATCTGACGGTAAGGGAGTCGATCCAGCTACCGGTGAACGATCCTCTCTTGCTGGTCTCGGCCATGGCCGCCGCGACGAAGGACTTGGGCTTTGGCGTCACCGTAAACGTCAACTCCGACGCGCCCTATCTCTTCGCCAGGCGCATGTCGACGCTCGACCACCTGACGGACGGCAGGGTTGGATGGAACATCGTGACCGGCTATCTCGACAGTGCGGCAAGAGCGCTCGGCCAAGACGCACAGGCCGAGCACGACAGTCGCTACGACAGAGCCGACGAGTATCTGGAGGTGCTCTACAAGCTTTGGGAGGGCAGCTGGGACGACAATGCGGTGTTACTCGACAAAGACAACCGCATATTCGCGGATCCCGGCAAGATCCGGCCGATAACGCATGACGGCGCATTTTATCGATCGCATGGCTACCACCTGAGTGAGCCGTCTCGGCAGAGGACGCCGGTTCTCTACCAGGCAGGCACATCGGGCAGGGGACGCCAGTTCGCAGCCCGACACGCCGAGTGCGTCTTCATCACGGCAACGGACAAGGCTGCCGCCCGAACCGCCGCCAGGGCACTTCGTCAAGAAGCCGTCGACGTCGGGCGACGCCCCGACGATATCAAGATCTTCGTCGGGGCGACTGTCGTTACGGGTGCGACACAGAGGGAAGCCGAAGACAGGCACGCCGAATATCTTCGGTATGCGAATCCGGAGGCTGGCCTTGCCCATTTCTCGGCGAGCACAGGGATCGACTTTTCCAAATACGATCTCGACGAGCAGATCGTCTACGGGACGTCCAACGCCATTCAGTCGGCGACCCAGCTTGCCAAGCAGCGCGGCTGGACGAAACGTCAGCTTCTCGCCGAACTCGCCATCGGTGGCCGCTATCCGGCGATCGTCGGCGACGGCTCGAAAATCGCTGACGAGCTGGGAGCATGGATCGAGGAAGGGGAGATCGATGGGTTCAATCTGACCCGGACAGTCGTTCCTGAGAGTTATGAAGACTTTGTCGAACATGTGGTGCCTGCCTTGCAGGATCGAGGCCTCTATAAGACCCATTATGCTGACGGCTCTTTACGACAAAAAATCTTCGGCGAAGGCGACAGGCTACCAAGCCGCCATCCCGCCAACATCTATCGCGCATAACGGTAGCGACCGATCGGCTTCCTGATGGTGAGACGAAGAAGCCGTCGATCCAGCGAATCGATGGCCGCCGAACGGACTGAGCACGAAAATATCTCGGCTGCGCGGCCGGTCTCTATGCGGAGAACGTTGCCGTCAGCGATTGCGCACGGGCATTGGAAGACCGCAACCTTCACCGGCTCGCTCAGGCTTTCCGGTATAGCTGTTCCACCGGCCAACCAAGGCGTTTGCCGTCAGCGAACGGATGTCGTCAGACGCTCAGTGACAACACGGACGACCTCTGCCGCCGGCTCCATATCATCCGGAGACCCCGAAAATCATCCATGCGGAATCGCCCGGCCGATCAGCCAAGTCATGTTGGGCTCGATGTGGGTTCCGGCTGCTGCCAATGAGGATATGTCACATAGGCGGTTACGGCACCGCTCTCATGCGAGCGAATGGTCACCTTGTCGCCTTTCTGCATTGCAATGATCTCGCCTGGCCCAGCTGTCAGCGATCGATGCGTGTCTGACACAGTTATACTTCCTTTCAGGACAATCATCGTGTCGTGTACGGCCATGGTTTCTTCGAGAACTTGATTTGGCCCGTAGCGCCCGAACCCGATGGTGACTGGCCCGCCGTGGCGCTGGTCGAGCAGGTTGCCGGTGAAAATGTCACCTTCCTGTCCCGGCGAGCGTTCAAACACCGCATCGGCAATGGCGAATTTGTAAATGGTCATGGATTGTCTCCTGAAGATTGGAACCGGGCGCGAGATGGGTCGATAGAGATTCTTCGAGCTTTGCACATAGGCGTCAAAACGAACTCAGCCGTTATTTGTTCGCTATCGCGCGGTCGCGAAGGGCGCGGGGGGTGATGCCGTGAACAGCGCGCTCCGCTTGCCGCGACACAGCGTGTCAGACTGCTGAACAAGCAAGACTCGTCGCCGACGCCTCGTCATCGACAAACTGCGCTCATACGGAGCGGCAAGGCGGGACTTGATGCCTACCGTCGAACATCGATCACACATGGGCCCGAACAATCGTGCGGAAAATCCCCATCTGCCGCCGAGAAAACGAGAGCGGGTGATGCAGGGATTCCGATCGGTCGGCAGCCTGCAACGTTGCATCTCTGTTTTTCCGCTATCCGAAATCTCTTGGTCCGGAGCTTACCGATCCGATCATCCTTTTGGAGTAGTGCCGGAAGCGGAAGGCGTATATGCGGGAGGGTGCCGCGTTTCATCTACCTCTTTATGATGAGTTTCGAAGCCGCAGATCATACGATGGTAGCATTCAGCGAAATAAATGATCGCATAACTTGCGAGTGGCCGGTTTCGCCGAGGTCCGAGAAGCCGAAGATGCACAAATAATGCCACATATTTCACGTGTATGCGACGGGCTTCGATTCTTGCCGCAGTAGGTATAACGGCTGCTATTATAGTGGGATGGAGGCAGAGGCTGATCCCAATTCGGAGATGGCTCCTTCGGATTGCTGGTCAATTATTGGGCACCTGCGGACCACCCGTAGCACAATCTTAGCGATATTGCGACGCACAAAAAACCGTGCAACGATCCATGCATTCTTTCGGGAGGAAGAATATAGCGCATTCATCAAAGGATCTATGGCTATGTTTTCCTTTCGAAAAAGCAAAGATGGCGGAAATAATGATACATCGGTAAGATTGGCTTCTTACGCTGTACTTGGTGTCATGGGGACAGTATTTGCCTCATCCGCATTCCCTCCACTCTTCACGTCGACTTCTACTCGCGCTGTGATCAACGCACCGCTCGTGCCGCTGACAACGCCGATCAGTGGCAAGGTGACCTCGCTCGGCGCGGCCGGCGAAATAACGGTCGAGAACGATCGCGTCGACAATTCGACCTTGATCGGCCTGAAGGTTCAGCTGGCAGCGCTGCGCAACGAAATGGAACAGAAGAATTCGATCGTCGGCGACTATGCCCAGCGTATCGGCGATCTTGAAAGCGACCTTTCAGGCCAGCAGGCGGCACTCCTCGTCAGGATTACTGCGGATCTCAAGGCCGCCGAGGCGGCTCTGGAGATGGTGACCTACTCTTCCCGCATCGCGAAAGCCGAGGCGGCGCGCAAGCTCAGGCTCATGGCTCGGGGGATTGCCGCCGGCAGCGAAGCCGAGGTCGCCGATATGGTTCGTCTGGAGGACACCAAGCTCGAAGCCGCCAAGCTCGCCGTCGCCAAGCTTGCCTCGGAACTCGATTTTGCCCGCCAGGGTGTCTATGTCGGCGCCGACCTGCAGTCGCTGCAAAATCTGCAGCAGGAAATCCGCACGCGCAAGGCCGACCTCCTGCAGCTCAAGTTGCAGATTGCGACGATGCGCACGAAGGAGACCGAGCTCGGCTCGCTGGTGGCGACGGAGGCGTTGCGGGTCGACAGACTGGCGCGGGCCGATTTGCACGTTCCCTCGACGAGCCAGCTTTACAAGCCGGTGGCTGCTTCCGGACGCGAGGTCACGGCCGGCGACACGCTCGCGGAAACGCTCGATTGCCG
Source organism: Martinezella tropici (assembly GCF_003287875.1). Classification (GTDB taxonomy): domain Bacteria; phylum Pseudomonadota; class Alphaproteobacteria; order Rhizobiales; family Rhizobiaceae; genus Rhizobium; species Rhizobium tropici_C. Next base: position 99,040 of record NZ_QMKK01000030.1, on the reverse strand, counting down.
CGACGCCTTTGTCGTCGCAATCTTTTCCGAGCGGCAGGCGCAAGCCCTCGCCGTGGGATCGAGGGTTGATGTCAATGCCGAAGGCTGGGCGCAAGCGGCAAGCGGCGTCGTAGAGCGGCTGGTTCCTCGCACGACCGACAGGGTGGATCTCGATTATGCCGTTCCTTTCCCGCCGACGGAGCGTCGCGAACTCTATGCATACATCCGGCTGACAGAGACCGGCACGGCAGACTTGCGAGATGGCCGGTTCTGCTCCGTGGGCACGTGGGTCGACGTGACGATGCCCCAGGAATGGCTTCAGAAAACGCAGCATTATATACGCGAGGCATCGACCTCGCTCATCGGCATAGCCCAGGCATCCGCCGCGCAATGGCCCTCCGCCGCCGAAACGGAACTGACCGGGCTCGTCCGGCGATCGGCCGAACGCTTCGGTGCGCTGAATCCGGAGGGGCGCGTTACAAAGGGGCCTCGGGACGTGCGCGTCAGCTGGGGAATCCTCTATCCCCAGCCCCGGCGCGCCGATGTGCATGCCGTCGAGCTCCTCAATGAGCGAATGAGAGCTGCGCCGGTGAAAAGCTGACGCAAGCCGCCGCAGTGCCCGGTAGCCCGTGACGGATCGCATCCAGGCTGAGGTCAGGGAGAAACGGATCGTGTTCTTTAGTTCCGACGACGATTTATTCAGCGTTCTGATCTTCGATCTCGTCATCGCCGCTTGCGCGATGCTGTTCGCAATGCTCGCGAACCCGAAGAGGCCGTTCGAGCGGGCGGCATTCAGTCTGCTCATGCTCTTGTCGCTCGGGCTCTACCTTTCGTGGCGCGCCCTGGACACGCTTCCGCCTTTCGAGCTTTCTGCCGAAGTGCTCTGGAACTATGTTTACTTCCTCTTCGAGGCGGTGTCGGTGCTTTACGCCATCGGTTCGATCCTGATCCTTCTGAGAACGACCGACTGGACGAAGGAGGCCGATCGCGGTGAAAAGGAACTGGCGGTCATGGCGGACATCCCTTCCGTCGACGTGTTCATCTGCACCTATAACGAGCCGCTGAATGTCCTGGAAAAATCGGTCATATCCGCCCAGGCGATGAGCTACCGCAGGCTTCGGGTTTTCGTCTGCGACGACACCCGTCGCCCGGAAGTGCGCGACTATTGCGCACGCGTCGGTGTGAATTACCTGACGCGCCCGGATAACAAGCATGCCAAGGCCGGCAATCTGAACAATGCCTTGAACCATACGAACGCACTCGCCGAGATTTCCGATTTCATCATGGTTCTCGATGCGGATTTCGCCCCTCAGGCAAATTTCCTGAATCGCGTCATCGGTCTTTTCAGGGACGGGAAGGTCGCCGTTGTGCAGACGCCGCAATTTTATTTCAACAGCGATCCGATCCAGCACAATCTCGGCATCCGGCGCTCCTTCGTCGATGACCAGCGCGTCTTCTTCGACACGTTCCAGCCGGCCAAGGATGCCGTGGGATGCGCGTTCTGCGTCGGCACCAGCTTCGTAGTGCGCCGTGCCGCCGTCAACGAGATCGGCGGCTTTCCGCATGATGCGCTGTCCGAGGACATGCTGCTCACCTACCGGCTGATGGAGCGGGGCTATGTGACGCGCTGGCTGAACGAGAAGTTGAGCGTCGGCCTGTCGGCCGAAGGCATTCCCGAATATATTACGCAAAGGACCCGCTGGTGCCTCGGCACAATCCAGATCGGCCTGCTGCGCAACGGGCCGCTCTGGCGCGGCAATTTCACGCTCGTGCAGCGTCTGCATTATGTGCACGGGCTGTTCTGCTGGCTGTCGAAGCCTTTCATCCTCTGCCTTTTGCTGGCGCCGTCCGTCTATTGGCTGACGGGAGTTTCTGCGCTGCAAGCCGATGAACTGCTTTTCATGAAATACGGCCTCAGCTCGCTCTTCCTGTTCTGGACCTATTCGACGTGGATCTCCGAAAGGCGCACGCTGCCGCTCTTCACCGAGGTCACCCATGCCCTGACGGCCGTGCCGATCACGATCACCTTGTTCCAGGCGATCCGCAAACCGTTTGGCCGCCCTTTCAAAGTGACGGAGAAGGGAGGGGACAGGTCCACGATCCGCGTCCACCGCCCGACGGCGCTGTTTTTCGGCTTCGTAGCGGCCATGTCGGCGCTGTCTGTCGTCAGGGTCGTCTATGGTTGGGATGCGCCCGCCGAATTTTCCGCACGCGAGTGCCTCAATCTCGTCTGGTCGTCAGTGGCGATGATCATTGCGTTCACGAGCCTGCTTTGCTGCATCGAGCTGCCGCGTTTCGGCCAGGAGGAGCCGATCGAAGTCAGGATTGGCGGGAGGCACCGGGCCAACGGACAGATCGGTGACGTGACGATAATGGCCCTGTCCACAGAAGGCGCGACGCTGGCTGAGCATGGCCCGGCTGGTGCAAAGGACGAGGCGGTGTTCATCCCGGAAATCGGCTGGATTCCCTCCGCAGCCAGAGCGACGCCATCGTCGACGGCCTTCTGCCTTATGCCGACGCCGGAGCAGCACAATGCCATCCTGCGACTGCTTTTCAGGAGCGCGCCTGACAACGTCGCGGAACGGGGCGACTTGCGCAAATCGATGCAGATGCTCTTGTCGCGCGCCTTCTCTTGAGGGTGCGCACGGCAATTCGAGGGACCCGGGGTGATATATGCGAAGCTCTATCAGGGCCTTTCTGACCGCCGCCGTCCTCGCATACTGGATACACGCGGCCTGGGCCGGCAAGGAACGGCATGTTCAACTCGCCGCCAGGCTTTGCGCCGGTCTCGTTGCGCATATGAGCGGCGAGCCGGCGCAACCTTTCGTCTTCCGCAGCTACGAACCGCCGGACAATGCTTCGCCGCTCCATCCTGCGCTTGAAAATGCCGGCTTCACCTATGACAACGCACTGGCGGTGATGGCGCTATATGCCTGCGGCCGAAAACCGGAAGCGGGCCGCGTCGCCGATGCCCTGGTGCTCGCTCTGAAGGCGGATCGATTTTATCACGACGGACGGCTGCGAAACGCCTATCGCGCCGGCCCGGTTCAAGATAACGGCAGCATGCTGCTTCCGGGCTATTGGAGCTCCGTCAGCAAGTCCTGGATTGAAGACGATTACCAGGTCGGCAGCGCGACGGGCAGCACGGCCTGGGGCGCGCTGGCACTGCTGACCGCCTACGAGCAGACCGGCCGAGCGCCCTATCTGGATGCCGCCCGAACGATCATGAACTGGATCCATCGCAGCACCGCAGATCCGCAGGCGCCTGGCTATTTCGGGGGCTTCTTCGGCCAGGAGCCCTCAGAACGCATAGGCTGGAAATCCACGGAACATAATCTCGATGTCTATGCGGCGGATCGCTGGCTTGCCGCGCTCGATCCCATGGGCGGCTGGACGCATCACGCCGAGAAAGCGCACGCGTTTCTGGAGGCCATGTGGGATTTCGACGACGGCCGCTTTTTCGTCGGCAGTCTGCCCGACAGCGACGCGCCGAATACGTCAATGTCGGGTCTCGACGCAGAACTGTGGCCGCTCATCGCCGTGCCGGCCTATGCGTTCAGGCGCGCGCGGGTCCTGGAATGGACGAAACGCAATCATGGCGTTGATGGTGGTTTCGACTTCAACAATGACCGCGATGGCATCTGGCTTGAGGGCACTGCCCAGGCCGCCCTCGTGTTTCGTCTGAGCGGCAGGGCGGAAGAGGCCGAACCTTTGTTCGAAACGATTTCCAGGCAAATTGCCCCCGACGGGCTGCTCTATGCCACTGTCAACGCTGAGCTGTCGACCGGCTTGAAGGTTGGGCCGGACTCCGCGTCCGTTGATTTCAAGTATTTCCGCCTTCCCCATGTCGGAGCGACGGCATGGGCCGTGCTTGCCGCGCTGAAGCGCAATCCTTTCATAAGTGCGGCCGGTCAGTCGGCAAGCCCTTAGAGTTTCCCGGAAACACAGCCAGCAAATTGATTGCCGATGGCGCAAACCGCGCCGCCGTCGACATGTTGATAGCGGCTAGCCTTCGAGGAAACCGCCGGCAACAGCTTTGGTGCTGCTCACGCCGACTGCGAGATTGACATTCTTCACGATCACTGCGCCGCCGGCGCGGAGATCGTCTGCTTCCTTGAGCGCGCCAGAGACAGGTGTCTGCAACGGGGTAATCGTTCCCGCATCGATGTCAGCCACCCATAAACCCTTTTCGTCTGGAAGTCCGATAACAACAATTCGCGCCATAAGTCTGTCTTCCTTTTTGCTTTGGTGTTTCAAAATCCTGCCTTGCGTAGCCCTTCGCGGTACAGGTCTTTCTGCCACTGTTCCTTCAGCACGATCATGGACAGCCATTTGTCCACATCGAAATCGGGAATGGTCGCTCTTACATTGCGAACGAAGGATCGTGCTTTTTTCATATCGCCGAGCATTGCCCAGCAGGCGGCCGACAGCCGATCGGCCAGGCCGCTGTCATGCATCATGGCGATATAGGACAATGCCGTCTCGAATTGGTAGAGACAATAGTTGGCGCCGGCGGCCGTCCAGAGATAGGTATCGGGAGCCAATGGATTGAGATCAATTGCATTGGCGATCTTTTTCAGCGCATCGGCCGGCCGTGAGGCATGCACCAGCGTATCGGCGTAATCCGCGATGATGTCAGCGTAATGAGGGCTAAGGGTTTCGGCAAGATTCAGCGCGTTGACACTCTCGTCGATATCGCCCTGCGCCAGCTTTACGATTCCCAGTTCGCGGTACCCGCCCGCAAGATCCTCACCAGCGGAAATCGCCTTGGTGGAAAACTCCGCAGCCGAGGCCAACAGCTGCTCGTCACCTCGCATCGTCAGCAGCCATTCCTTGGTATAGGTGCGCGCTAGGCCGCTGAGCGCCGGCGCGAAGTGTGGGTTCTTCTGTAACGCGGCGCGGAATTCCCGCCGCGCCCTGCGCAAATTGGGCAGGGTCAGTTCCTTCAGATGGCGCTGTCCCACGAGATAGCTGTGATAGGCATCGGGGCTTGCTTCGTAATAGGCGCGCGACAGACTATCGCGCTCGATGTGAGAGGCAACGATCACCGCAATTCGCTTCGAGAGTTCGCGCCTATGTAGCGTAAGATTCGACGAATCGAGGCTGAAGCGTTCGGCCCAGATGATCTCGTCATTGGCAAAGAAGATCAGCTGCGCGAAGAGCGATACCTCCTGGCCGTAGCTGATACGGGTATCCAGTATGTAGGAGATACCATGCCGCTCGAAGACCGCCGCCTTGTTTGGATCGCGGGAAAACTGTCCGGCGGTGTGCGGGGCAACCACCCGAACGCTCTTCAGGCTGCAAAAGCCGATGGTGATATCCTCGATCAATGAAGCGGCGACAAGCGTTGCGACGATACTCTCGCTGTCGTTCTGCGGCGGCAGCAATGCCAACCGCGGCGCATCCAGTTTTCGCTCGCCATAGGGCGGGACGACGGGCAGAGGACGTGCCAGAAGCGAATCGCGGGCTTGCGCAAACTGCTTGTTGAACATGCGACTGGCGAGTTGCAGGGAGAGCGGTTCCGTCTCGGTATCCGAACGGACAGCACGTGCGTTGGCGGCAAAGGGCAGAGCCGATCCATCCTGTGGGCCATCGTGAACACCCGACTCGAGAAGAAACGCCTGCACCTCCTCGTCGTGCGGATGCAGCCGGAAGACCTGAAGGGCCAGCTTGCGGATCGTCATGTCCGCCTCCGCCGCGGATATCGTCGCCAATGCCCGCTTGAAGACGCGCAAAAACTGATGGGAAATGGCTTCGCGCTTCTGTTCCACCCAGACATCGAGCAGCGTATTGACCGGCTCGAAACCTTCTAAAAAGTCGCCCTTCACGGCCTCGGCCAAGCGATACAGTGTCTGCACGGGCTCATTGTTCTCCGCGATGTCGAACAATGACAGATCTGAGGTCAGGGTTTCGACCTCAACGCGGACGGTTGTTGGCGTAAAGGTCAGAAAGTCGACGCCAAGTTCGCGCTGACGGCTTTTGATGCGGGCGATGGTTTGGCGCATATTGGCCAGCAGTCCGGCGCGGTCTTCACCGCTCCATAGCAAGGTCGCAATATCGGTTCGGCTGGCCTCGAACTGTTTGGTATCGAGCAGATAGCATATCGCCAACAAGCCTTTGTCTGGAAACGACAGATCGCCAAGATCGTTCGTGAGGTGAAGGCGACCAAATGTGTGAAGATTGAACAAGGGTTCCCGTTCCGCCTGTGCATGATGAAAAATGACCCAGGGTCCCACATTGCAACCTGCGCGATCCCAAGTCTGCACAGATTGATATCATGGATGAATCTCATCAAGAGCAAATCGTTCGCTGCCGTCGCAGAAAATTCGTCCATTCACCGGGATGATGAGCGGCCAGGGGATGATTTGCTCGAAACGATCAGCGGTCAGGAAACACGGCTTGCAGATAGCCCGCCGAGATCATCGCCCACATCGTGCGGCTCTGTTTCCGTTCTTCTTTGAGCCTGCGGAAATCGAAGACTTGCTGGCGGTCTTTCAGCTGCCGAGCGCGTGTTGATCGGTCATGTACCTTGCCCGCTTCGCCATGCCAGCCCGTAATCGCTCCGTGGTTTTATGACGATCGGCGGCGCGACCGAACAAATACCCTTGTGCAAATGAACATCCCAAACGCGCGAGATTGCGTGCTTGTTTGGTAGTCTCCACACCTTCCGCCACTATCCGTACGCCGAGCCCGGTCGCCATATCAAGCAGAGCCTTGATTATGGTTTCGCCACGGTCATCCGATATTCGGTCTACAAAACTTTTATCGATCTTGATCACATCCACGGGGAACTCGAGGAGGTGGGTCAGAGACGCGTAGCCCGTTCCGAAGTCATCCAAAGCTGCCAGTAATCCTGCAGTGCGCAGTTCCTCGATTGCCTGAGCGACGTAGCGGTTCCTTTCATCCATGTAGACCGATTCAGTAACCTCGATCACGATGGATTTAAGCGGGACGTTGTGAGGAGAAAATATGCCTTTGACGCGCGCGCATAGATTTCTTTGGTCGAAATCCGCCATGGAGACATTCACGCTGACAAATTGAGGCAGAATTGCCTCATCGAGCCAATATCTCACGTCACTGGCAACCTGCTCCAGCATCCGCTCCGTCAACAGATATCCCATGGAAATATCCTGCAGCGCGTCCATGAACATACCACCCGAGATAATGTCTCCCTCTCTTGTGCGAACGCGGCAAAGAGCTTCCAGGCCTACGATTTCTCGCGTATCCAGTCTGACGATCGGCTGATAGTGCGCCTCAATCCGATCTTCAGCCAATGCGCTTCTCACGGATTGCAGGGTCCGAAACCGCTGCATAAGGGCCGCGGCGAGGTCCTCTGTGTAAAGGCTGAAGCTTCCGCGCGCCGTCTGCTTGGCATGTTGCAGCGCCAGATTTGCCTGCTGCAGAAAAGTTGGCACATCAGGCAGCCGGGACGCGTCCGATACCGCACCACCACAGCTCACGGAAATTGGAGTGTCATGCTCCCCGGCCCAGTCTGATCGCTGCTCCATCGAGCGCAAAATCTCCCCGGAAATCCTCGAGAGCTCTGCATCCGGGTTTTCTTTAATGACGATCGCGAACTCATCCGCATCCACTCTGAAGACGGCCTCGGGCCCACAGATCGCTGCGATCATACGGGCGACTTGAATGATCAACTTATCTCCAGCCGCATGGCCAAAGGCGTCGTTCAGCCGACCGAGATGATCGATGTCCACCAACAGGATTGCCATGGGTCCGGCGGCACGATCCGCTACAGTCTCAAGCGTTCTCAGGAAGTTGGCGCGATTGCCAAGTCCGGTGAGCGGATCGAAATAGGCCAGACGTTGATTTTCGGCCTTTATATGCTCGCGCTCCAATACCAGCGAACAAAGATCGACGCATTCAGCGACAATCATTTGTTCCTCCTGGCTGGGCCCTCGATTCTGCTTGTAGTAAAATCCAAAGGCTCCGAGCACGCGGCCATCGCTTTGGAGGATGGGGCTTGACCAACAAGCTTTGACGCCGTGCTCGCTTGCAAGAATATCGGCAAGCGCTCGATAGGGAGCCCAAAGCGGATCGGAAAAGATATCCTTGACTGCAATCGGACGGCGCACAAAAGCAGCCGTACCGCACGAGCCGACGCCTGGTCCGATTTTTATTCCATCGAGAGCGTCGCAGTAGTTTTTGGATATGCTGTTCCCGGCAAGCGGATGCAAAAAGCCGTGGTGGTCAACGGTGACAATCGAACAGAGCACACCGGGAGCGAGTCGTTCAGCATGAGCGCAGATGTAGTTCCCGGCCTCCACGACCGAGGCTCCACGCGCCAACATATCCAAAATCTCCCTCTGAAGCTTTTCCGGCATCGTGGTTCCCGTCGATTTATCACTCTTTCCAAAAATCAGCTTTGTGAATGAAATTCAAATAGATCGATGCCTTTGGGATCTCTTTCGAGAACTACGGTTTACCAATGCTTCCCAAAGCAGACCGCTCTGCAGGCCGATTCTGTGCTATGCCATTGTGGTGTGACAGGGCACGCTTCCGCGCGACTTTTGTTGGATTCATGAGCCGGTCGGGGTTGTCCCATAAACGTGGCGTCAGTGAATTGGAGATCCGTCAGCGCGTCGCGCTCGCCTACAGTCGTTTCGTCATGATCGGCGATGCCTCGGTTTCCAGCTCGTGCCCTGGACGCCGTCCATCTTTCGGCTGACGCTTCAGCTTGTCGGCAACAGCACTCAGAATCATCGGTACGCTCCAGAACATCGGGAGCGGCAATTTCCTCGCTGACGGTCAACAGCTCGTTCACCAGGGAATTTGCGACAGGCCAGCAAATACATATCCCGTCTTAATTTGCCATGATTCCTCAATCGGCGACATGGTGTTGGTTGGCGCCTCAACGGACCGTGTGAGTTAACCCGTGTCCATTCCGCCTCAGCGTTATCGAGCGGAACGGCACTATGCCGGTCAGGCTCTCTACTCGTATTAGTTGCTGCGGCAGTAAAGTAACATTCTGGCAACGATACGTTGCAGTATTTTACAAAAATCGCAATATTTTGATAGATACAGAAACATTCTAAAATACAATCCTGCCGTTTTCTGCAATCTTCATAGAGCTCGATTCGTCGAGAAAAGCATTATTTACCAATAATTTATGTGGGGCACGGCGTGACAATTCGAACAGGCGGCGATGTTTCTGATCATTATAAGCTGTATCGCGGGAAACGGGATCCTTTAACACGCGCCGATAACACCGCATTGACCATCCATCCCGCTCGAATCCCCGCATCCGAGGGCCGCCGAAATGGCGGAAGCCGAGCCCTTTTTGACGGTACTCGCACCTTTGGGAGCGGCGAGAAGCACCGGTCCCATGCACTGTTGGCTGGCGTCAGCGTGGGTGCGATGGTTATGTGCGGCTGGCCGGCCCCGGCCGGCGCGCAGGTCTGGAAGGGCACGACGAGTGCCGATTGGACTGTTGGCAGCAACTGGTCGACGGGCACGGCTCCGAGCGGCACCGGCACGGTCACGATCAACACGAACTCGCCCAATCCTGCGGTGCTGGGTGTGTCCGGTGCGGCGAGTTCGACGATCGGCAACCTCCAGATGGGCACGACGACAGGCACGAGCGCGCTCACGATTCAGAACGGGAGCACGCTGTCGTCCAGTGTGACGACCGGCACGAACTACATTGGCCAGTTCGGAAATGGAACAGTGACGGTCACAGGCGCGGGATCGTCCTGGTCTACGGCGACAAGCGTCATCCTCGGTGGAGCCACTGGCAGTTCGGGCACACTGAACATTGCCAATGGGGCCACCGTCAGCACAGGGGGGGCGAACCTGAGTCTTGGCCAAGGTGGCGTCTCGGGTACGGGAGTGATTAACCTTACGGGTGGCAGTACGCTCACCTCTGGAGTCTCAACGCTATATGCAATTAGCGGCGCAAGCAGCATCGCCAACATTTCCGGCGCCGGATCCAAGTGGAATGTAAATGGAGTCCTGACTGTCGGCAGAGGTCAGGGCGGCAGCGGCGGCGGCAGTGGCACGCTGAATGTGACAAACGGGGCTGTGGTGACAGCGACCGGCCAGATCTCGATTGGGGGACCCACCCTCAGCGCCACCGGAACTGGAATAGCCACCATCACCGGCGCGGGCTCCCAGTTGAACACCAGCGCGGCACTCAACATCGGTGCCTTTGGCCAGGGTACGCTGACGGTTGCCAACGGAGCGGCGGCGACCGCCAATACGGTAACGATGACTGCCGTCGCAGCCTCAACGGCCGCGCTCAACCTATCTGGCGGCAGCACCCTTTCCACAGGGGCGCTGACAGCCGGACCAGGAACGGCACAGGCCAACTTCGACGGTGCCACGCTGCGCGCCACCGCCAGCAACACGGCCTTTATTAGCGGGTTTACCGGCACCAGGCTCAACATCGGCGCAGGTGGGCTCACGCTCGATACCGGCGCCTTCAATGTCACCGCTACGTCGCCGTTCAGCGGCACGGGCGCGCTCACCAAGATCGGCACCGGCACGGCGGTGTTTACCGGCAACAACACCTACACGGGCGGCACGACGATTTCGGCCGGCACACTGCAATTTGGCAATGGCGGCGCGTCGGGTTCGATCAGCGGCGATGTGACGAACAACGGCACGCTCGCCTTCGACCGATCCGACACCTACACTTTCGCGGGATTGATTTCGGGCAGCGGCGCGGTCAGCCAGATCGGCTCCGGCACGACTGTGCTGACGGCCAACAACGGCTATACCGGCGGCACGACGATCTCGGCCGGCACGCTACAACTTGGCAATGGCGGCACGTCGGGTTCGATCAGCGGCGATGTGACGAACAACGGCACGCTCGCCTTTGACCGATCCGACACCTACACTTTCGCGGGATTGATTTCGGGCAGCGGCGCTGTCGGCCAGATCGGCTCCGGCACGACCATCCTGACGGCCGACGACGGTTATACCGGTGGCACGACGATCTCGGCCGGTACGTTGCAGCTCGGCAATGGCGGCACCTCGGGTTCGATCAGCGGCGATGTGACGAACAACGGCACGCTCGCCTTCGACCGCTCGGACACCTACACTTTCGCCGGACTGATCTCTGGCAGCGGCGCGGTCGGCCAGATCGGCTCCGGCACGACCATCCTGACGGCCAATAACAGCTATACCGGTGGCACGACGATCTCGGCGGGCACCCTGCAGCTCGGCAATGGCGGTACCTCGGGGTCGATCAGCGGCGATGTGACGAACAACGGCATACTCGTATTTGACCGATCGGATGCCTATTCTTTTGCCGGGGCGATCTCTGGCACGGGTGGGGTGAACAATCTCGGCAGCGGCATCACGACGCTCACCGGCACCAACAGCTACACTGGCGCGACCAATGTCAGTGCGGGCACCCTGCTGGTCAGCGGCGATCAGTCGGCTGCAACGGGGCTTACCACGGTTTCGAGCGGTGCGACCCTCGGCGGGACAGGAACCATCGGCGGTGACGTCACGGTGACCAATGGCGGCACGCTTGCTCCAGGGGCCGCCGGGAATGCGCCAGGTACACTGACCATCAACGGCGCGCTGACGCTCAACAATACCTCGAACGTCAACGTCGACTTCGGTCAGGCCAACGTCTCCGGCGGTTCGCTCAACGACCTGATCAGCGTCGGCGGCAATCTGACGCTCGACGGTACGCTCAACGTGACGCAGACGGCAGGCGGCACCTTCGGCCCCGGCGTCTATCGCATCTTCAACTATGGCGGAACGCTGACCAACAACGGCCTTGATGTCATGGATCCGAACTATTTCGTGCAGACGGCGGTTGCAAACCAGGTGAACCTCGTCAACTCGGCCGGTCTGACGCTCAGCTATTGGGACGGCGATGCCGGGCCGCATTCCAACAGCATCATCGATGGCGGCAACGGGACCTGGCGGGCAGCGGGCGATCAGAACTGGACGGATAGTACCGGCCTCTTCGCCGCCCCCTTCGCCAATGGCAGTTTCGCCATCTTCCAGGGGGCGGCCGGCACGGTTGCGGTCGACAACGGCAATGGCCAAGTGCAGGCGGGCGGCATGCAGTTCGCTACCGGCGGTTATACGGTCCAGGGTGGCGATATCGAGCTGGTCGGACCGCAGTCGCTCATCCGCGTCGGCGACGGCTCGGCCGCCGGCGCTTCTTTTGTCGCGACCATCGCCTCCGATCTCACAGGCAGCAGCGAACTCGTGAAGAGCGATCTCGGTACATTGGTGCTGTCGGGAAGCAACAGCTACACCGGCGGCACCGCGATCAACGGCGGCACGCTGCAAATATCAGCCGATGCCAACCTCGGCAACGCGGCCGGTGGACTGAGCTTTGCCGGCGGCATCCTGCGCAACACAGCGGCAATTACCACGGCACGCAGCGTAACGCTGGACGTTGCCGGCGGTACATTTAACACAGACGCAGACCTCACCCTCAATGGCGCGATCGGCGGGGCAGGTACGCTGACCAAGACAGGTAGCGGCACGCTGGTTCTGAACGGTGCCAATACCTACCAGGGTGGGACCGTCATCAATGGCGGCACAGTCCAGGTCGCGTCGGACGCCAATCTCGGCGATACGACCGGAACGCTTGCTCTCAACGGCGCCGCCCTACAAACGACTGCATCGTTCACCTCAGCGCGCACGGCGACGCTCAATGCCGGCGGCGGCATCTTCGATACCGACAATCTGACAACGCTGACGCTCAACGGCGCCATTGGCGGGACGGGGGCCTTGACCAAGGGCGGCGCTGGCACGCTCGCGCTTGCTGCCGACAACAGCTATGCCGGCGGCACGACGATCGCGGGCGGCACTTTGCAGCTTGGCAATGGCGGCGCCGTCGGCTCGATCACCGGCAATATCGTCGATAACGGCACGCTCGCCTTCAACCGGAACAATAGTTACAATTTCGGTGGGCTGATCTCCGGCACCGGCGGCCTCGACCAGAGCGGAAGCGGCGTCACGATCCTGACAGCGAACAACAGCTACGCAGGCACCACGACGGTGCAGGCGGGCACGCTCATCGTCGATGGCGATCAATCGGCCGCGACCGGTGCGACGGTTGTCGAGGCCGGCGGCGCGCTCGGCGGCACAGGTACGATCGGCGGCAATGTGAATGTGCTCGATAACGGCGCGCTCAATCCGGGCAATGTCGGTTCCACGCCCGGCACCTTGACGATCAACGGCAATTTGACCCTCGCTGCCAACGCGACACTGAACTACAATTTAGGGCAGGCAGGCGTCGTTGGCGGCCCCTACAACGACCTGACCGTCGTGCACGGCAATCTGACCCTCGCAGGCCTCTTGAACGTATCTGAGACGCCAGGAGGCAATTTCGGGCCGGGCATCTACCGCATCATCAGCTATGACGGGACGCTGACCGATCTCGGGTTGGCCGACACGTCACCCGACTATATCGTGCAGACCTCGGTCGCAAACCAGGTCAATCTGGTCAACATCGCCGGCCAGACGCTCAATTACTGGGACGGCGGTGCCGGTCCCAAGTTCAACGATCTTGTCAACGGTGGCAGCGGCACATGGCGGGCGAGTGGCGACGATAACTGGACCGATACCACGGGGCACCTCAATGCACGGTTCTCCAATGGCAGCTTTGCGATCTTCGGCGGCACGGCCGGCACAGTTCAGGTCGACGATAGTAACGGTCAGGTGCAAGCCGCCGGCATGCAGTTCGCAACCGATGGCTACACTGTACAGGGCGACAGCGTCACCCTTGTCGGCCCGCAGTCGATTATCCGTGTCGGCGACGGGACATCGGCAGGAGGTGCCTATACCGCGACCATCGCATCGGCGCTGCAGGGCAATTCGCAGCTCGTCAAGGCCGATCTCGGCACACTGGTGCTCACCGGGAACAATACCTATACCGGCGGCACGCGGATCAACCAGGGAACGCTGCAGTTTACGACCGATGCCAATCTCGGCAGTGCGTCCGGCAACCTGACGCTCGACGGCGGCTCACTGCGCAATACGAATGCCATTGTTCTGGCGCGGGGCGTCACGTTGGGGGCCGGCAGCGGCACCTTCGATACACTTGGCGATCTGACCGTCAATGGTGTGGTCGATGGCGCCGGCGGCTTCACCAAGACGGGGGCCGCGGCGCTGACGCTGACCGGCACCAACAGCTATGCCGGCAGTTCGATCGTGTCAGCGGGCAGCCTCTACATCGACGGCAATCAGAGCGGAGCGACAGGCCTGACTTCGGTGTCGAACGGCGCGACACTCGGCGGGGCCGGCACGATCGGCGGCAATGTCACAATTGCGAACGGCGCGACGCTGTCTCCAGGTTCGGCAAATGGCGCGCCGGGCACTTTGACGATCGCGGGGAACCTGACACTCTCGGGCGGTTCGACGTTGAACTACAGCTTAGGGCAGGCGAACGTTCCGGCGGGAGTACTCAACGACCTGACCATCGTCGGCGGCAATCTCGTGCTCGACGGAACGCTGAATGTGGCGGTCCCGCCTACCGGAACGTTCAGTCCCGGTGTCTACCGTCTGTTCAACTATGCCGGCGCGCTGACCGATAACGGCCTGGCGCTCGGCACGATACCGTCTTCGGATTATTTCCTGCAGACCGCCATCTCCCATCAGGTGAACCTCGTCAACACGGACGGATTGACCCTGAATTATTGGGACGGCGGCTCCGGTACGCGGTTCGATGGCGTCATCAATGGCGGTGACGGGGTGTGGCAGAGTTCGGCCGGCAATGGCGATTGGGCTAACAGCACGGGTTCGATCAATGCGTCCTATAGCGATGCTGGCTTTGCGGTGTTTGCCGGCACGGCCGGCACCGTGACGGTCGACAACAGTCATGGCCAGGTGACGACTTCGGGCATGCAGTTCATGACCAGCGGCTATGTCGTCCGGGGCGACGCCATTGATCTGGTCGGCCCGGTAGCGACGATCCGCGTCGGCGATGGCACCAGCGCCAGTGCGGGTATCACCGCCACCATCGCATCGGAACTTGCCGGCACCAGCCAGCTTGTCAAGACCGACGTCGGTACGCTCGTGCTCACCGGAGCCAACACCTACACCGGCGGAACGGCGATCCAGGCGGGAACCTTGCAGCTTGGAAATGGAGGCATCGCCGGATCGATTGTCGGCGATATCGCCAACAACGGTACTCTCGCTTTTGACCGCGCCGACAAGTACATCTTCAACGGCGTGATATCCGGTTCTGGCACCATTCGCCAGATCGGCTCCGGCCTGACGCGACTTACCGCCGACAGTTCGGCCTTCAGCGGCACGACGTCGATCGAGGCCGGTACCCTTTCGGTCAACGGCAGCCTTTGCGGCGATGTCAATGTGCTCTCCGGCGGCCGCCTGCAAGGCATAGGGACTGTCTGTGACACCGACAATTTTGCCGGCGGCACGGTGGCGCCAGGCAATTCGATCGGAACATTGACCGTCGCGGGCAACTATACGGGTGACGGCGGCAGGCTGGAAATCGAGTCCCAGCTTGGCGGCGATGCCTCGCCGACCGACAGGCTTGTCGTCACCGGCAATACGTCCGGAACAACCAACGTCAAGGTCATCAATGTCGGCGGCGCCGGCGCCCAGACAGTCGAAGGGATCAGGATCGTAGAGGTCGGCGGCGCTTCGAATGGCATCTTCAGCCTTGCCGGTGATTACACGTTCCAGGGCCAGCAGGCCGTGGTCGGCGGCGCCTATGCTTACCGCCTTTACAAGGGGGGCGTCTCGACGCCATCCGACGGCGACTGGTATTTGCGCTCGACCTATACCCTTCCGGACGATCCGAGTGGCGCCGTGCCGGATCCGCAGCCGCTTTACGCGCCAGGCGTGCCGCTCTACGAGGCCTATGCCGGCGTCCTGCAGAGCTTCAACGAACTCGGCACCCTGCAGCAACGCATCGGCAATCGAACATGGGGCAATGGTGAGGCCACACCGCAAGGCACTGACATGTTCGACCAGGCGCCCGCAGGCGGCAAAGCCATCTGGGCGCGCATCGAGGCGGCGCATGCAAAATTCGATCCCGAGCGATCGGCGACCGGCGCCGATTACACCGCCACGACGTGGAAGTTCGAGGCTGGTCTTGATGGCTTGTTCTACGACGGCGAGGCTGGCGCCCTGATCGGCGGGGTCACCGTCCACTACGGAACGGTCTCCTCGAACGTTTCGTCGATCTTCGGCACAGGCTCTATCGATGCCAACGGCTATGGTCTCGGCGGTTCGCTTACCTGGTACGGCAACAGCGGCTTCTACGCCGATGCCCAGGCGCAGGCAACCTGGTACGACACCGATCTCACCTCGGCCACGCTCGGAAGAAAGCTCACAGAGGGCAATAACGGCTTCGGCTACGCTCTCAGCATCGAGAGCGGCCAGAAGATTCCGCTCCACGACAACTGGTCGATCACGCCCCAGGTCCAGCTCAGCTATTCCTCTGTCAGGTTCAACGACTTTACCGATCCCTACGGCGCCCGCGTGTCGCTCGACGATGGTCAATCGCTCACAGGCAGGATCGGTCTTTCGGCGGATTATGAGAATGGATGGAAGAATGCCGCCGGACAGATCAACCGATCGCATGTCTATGGGATCGCCAACCTCTATTACGATTTCCTCGACGGTTCGAACGTCCACGTATCCGATGCCAGCCTGGTCAGCAAGAACCAGCCTCTGTGGGGCGGCGTCGGACTTGGCGGGTCATTGAACCTCGGCGACAGGACCACGGTTTACGGCGAAGCCTTCGCCCGAACCAGCCTGAAGGACTTTGGCGACAGCAACTCCGCCGGCGCCAAGGTCGGCTTCAAGCTCAGCTGGTAGGGCAACATTCGCGACCCTCCAAATCTGAACGCAAAAGTAAAGGTTTTGGGGCCTTTGGGCCGATTTTCGATCAAGCCATTCATTCCAGCCGGGCAAGGCTTATGGCTCGCCGGATGCCAGATGCTGACGTGCCCCTGGTCGCGCAGTGTTCGACTTCTAAATCACGATGACTTTTGCGTACATTTGAACACGCTCGAAGAGTTCGATGATGTCCTCGTTGACGAGACGAATGCAGCCTGAGGAGGCTTCTGTTCCGATCGTCCACGGCTCCGAAGTCCCGTGAATGCGGTAGAGCGTGTCGCGCCCGCCTGCAAAAAGATAGAGTGCCCGCGCTCCGAGAGGATTGGACGGACCGGGTTCAATCCGGCGTGGTAACCCGGATGTTTGAGCGTGCATGTCGTCCGTAGGGTACCAAGCCGGCCATTTCGCCATTCGCCCGACGTGTGCGATACCTCGCCAACGGTGCTCCGAAGCGCCGACGGCTACCCCGTAGCGCATGACCGTATAGGCGTCTTCGATCAGAAAGAGTTGTCGAGCCTCTGTATCCACGACGATCGTACCTGGCTCTTCACCAGTCGTCTTCGCAATACGCTGGGGCCGAAATTCAGGAGCATATCTGCTTCGATCGACTGGACGAACCGCAAATGGTTCTGCAGCATATTGATCAGCTCTGGTCACACCTTCCGTCAAATCCGATGGCACGGTTGTATCGCAACCGGCAAGTATGGAGGCTGTTCCAAAAAGAAAAAGACGCCTGTGGATATGACATCCGCTGACGAAACCGGGCTCCCGCGAAAGGAGCCCGGTTGAAGGAAAAGATCTTTTAGTTCTTACCACTTGACGCGCAATCCAGCCTTGCCATTGAGCGAATAGCTATCCCCGAAGTTTTGGAGACTGGTGCTTGCGGATAATTCTCCGTAGAGGGAATATTTGTCATCGTTCCAGTTATAGGAACCACCGAAACCGATTTCGCCCCAGAGCGGATCGTTTTCCGACGTGAATCGGATTTGCGAAACATTGACCCTGGTCCCCTCCAGGAACTCGTAGTGCAGATTGCTGATGCCGTAGAGTGCAGCCCGATCAATCTGGCCCCCTTCGCTCTTCCAACTATTCTGATATTCGAAGGCAAGCCCGAGCCGGCCGCGAAGGCTATCGGCATGGTCGAGCGAGACATCTGCGCCTGATGGATCGGTGAAGGCGTCGAAGCGCACATTAGAGTAAACCAGTTGCGCCTGCGGGATAATGGTCCAGTTCTCTCCCAATCCGACACGCTGGCCGCCCTCGAGCGAGAGGGCGTAACCAAAGCCATCGCTGCCGTTTGCCAGGTTACCGATCCAGTCGGACGACAGGTTACTATTGTACCAGCTTAACTGTCCCTGAGCATCGAGATAGAAGCCATTCGACCCATACCATGTAGCGGTCGCACCGAGGCCATAACCATCGGTCGAGATGCTTCCGGGACCGAAGAACGAAGCGACATCGGCGGAAGCGTGACCATAATGGACCGTGAAACCTGCAATCAGCTTCCCCCTGTCGGATTCCGAAATCAGACCGTCAATGCCAGCGCGCATCTTCCATGTCGTCAGATCGTAGTTAGTCCCGCTGGTGGTCACATGAGGTTGCAGCTCGGCATACGATCCTTCGATCACACCCCAGACGCCGTTTTCTTCGATCGTCGGACGCGGCTTGCCATCGGCGTAGAATTCGGCCTGCTCTGCCGTTACCGGGCACCGGAAATTCTGAGTGGGGTCCTTGCAGAAGACGGTCTGCGAAGGAGCCGGCCGCTCGATCCAATACCGGTTACCAACCCGCTGCTGCAGCGTCGGAAGACCATTCAGCCCAAGCAGCACCTGCGGATAGGCTTCGTAAAGAGGTACACCTGGCTGGTAGATAGGACCACCGGGATCTGCTGGGTTTACAGGGTCTACTGGGTTTGCGGGATTTGCAGGGTCAACTGGACCAATCACAGGATTCGCCAACTGAGAACGCAGATACCAATTCCCATCGGCCGGATTGGCGACCCCGTTATGCCAAAGGGTATAAGCGTAAGCTCCACCGATGACCGCCTGCTGACCCTTGATCACGTAGTCGCCCAGAAGAGAAAACTGGCCATTAGAAGAACCGTCGACCTGCACCACCTTGATACCGTCACTGGTGGTTTGAGCACCTGGACCGCCGGCATTGACGATGCGCAGCTTGTTTGTGCCCGTTGTATCGCCCTCGACGTGGATCAAGTCGGAAGGGGAGTTGTCAGTGCCAAGATAGGTGTTCAGCACGAAGGTGCCGTTTTCTCCGACAAGGTTTTCGTTGACGAGCAATGTCTTGAACGAGCCTGCAATCGGGCTCGCGAAGGCGATCGTGCTTCCATTGTTCAGAAGATTAGTGACATTCGAGTCCGCGTCCATTGTCCACAGAGTGGAGCCCGTCAGAGTAACATCCGACGTGCTCCCTGGCTGGGTGAGGACACGGCCCGTCAGCGTGGAAGCGTTTGCTTCGAATGTTGCATCCGCATTCGAAGTTGCTTCGAACAGGCCGTCCGATCCAGCAACAGTGGCTCCATCGAGGTCAAAGCTGTCGGCGCCGCCAGAGGCACGGGTAGCCCAGCCATTGACAGCGATCTGCGCCCCATCGATCCGGACATTGCCACCGTCCTGTGCAAGGATACCTGTGCTGTTGGCTCCGGCAAGCGTTATGTCACCAGCTGTATCGAGCGTCCCGGAATTGCGCGCTATGAAAGCGGTCACACCGGCCTGGTTCGAGCCGATATCCGCCGCGTTGGTGATCAGTGTCGTCGGGTCGGGTGCGCCGACGAGGGCTCCGAAGAGATCGTGTTTCTGGCCGTCGACGATCCCGGCAACTGTGTTGGGGCCATTGAGGTTGATATTGGTGACCGGCAGGATCGTGGCTGTCGCACCGCCTTCGATGACGACCGCAGTTGCACCGTCTCCGGTCAGGTTGAACGTACCATCCTGGGTATGAACATCGGTGGTTGCGCCAGTGCCAACAATACCGACGGCATCAGTGCCGCTGACCGTGATGGTGGTGCCCGACGCGTCGTAGTCGGCGCCATCGGCGACGCGGAAGAGCGTCGAGCGCGCGGTTGCTACGTCCATCGCAGTAGCGGCGGTGTTTACGACGGCATCCGGCCCGTAGATGAAGAAGCCGATCTGGTCCGAGCCGCTGATGAAGTTCGGAACGGCGGTCGCGGCGACATTGACCTCGCTCATGCCGCGGGCATGTACGCCAATGCCGCCGACGCCGGTCAGATTGATCTGTCCGTCAATGTTGGCAGTCGAGGTCTTGCCACTATCGCCTTCAGCCCAGACGCCGAAATTCCGCGTGCCGGTTGCCGGGTCGACGCCGCCGCCAACATTGATCACGCCGGTGCTGGCAACGGACGTGTTCAACGAGCCACTCAGGAGGTGGATGCCGACGGCATTGACGCCATTCAGATTGATAGTGCCGCTGTTGCTGTTGGTGCCACCGGCATTGCGGAGCTCCATGCCGATATTCTGCAACGGCGTAGTGGTCACCGCGCCGTTGATGGTGATCGTACCCGTGTTCGCGGCGACACTGGCCGCATCGCCATTGGCCATCCGCATCGCGCTCGCGCCGCCGGTCAGGCTGCCGATGGTGATAAGGCCATTATTGACCATCTGGGAGCCACCGCCGCCACCGATGCCGTAAATATGCGCGAGGTTGTTGGAAACGTCGGTAGTCGGGTCCGTCAACGAGTACTGACCAGTGCGGCCAATATGGATCTCGCCGTCGTTCGTGAAGGTCGAGCGGCCTTCCAAGCCGACGCCATAGACTGATGTATCCGACAGATTGCCGTTCACGGCGACATTGATGACCCCGTTATTGGTCGCAGTCGGCGCACCGTTCTTCAGATAAATGCCAGCCTGGAACCCGTTGTTCTGGCTGTTGCCGCCGCCGGCGACATTGACAATGCCATCATTCTGAAAGCTGGTGCCATTGCCATAGAGCATGATCGCGACGGAATTGTTGACGCCGGTCAAACCCGCCGTGCTGTTGGGCTGATAGGTTCCGGGATCGTAGTTAGAGATCGAGCCGGTGGCGTGGTTGAAGACTTTCGAACCGGAATCGGCCAGGATCAGGCCATCTCCGGCGAATCCGTTGGAACCGCCATTCGTTCCGGCCGACAGCTTGCCCTCATTGTTCACCGTCGCACCACCAGTGGCGTAAGCGATGTGATGGGAGCTGATTAAGGTGCCGTCCTTGACCTTACTGTCGACACCGAAATTGACGACAGAGTTCGCCCCATCAACGGCGACAAGGGCACGCTGCCCCAGCGACGCCCATAGCGTGGGTGCCGTGACCTGATCTGGCGCAGCCTGATAGGTCGCGGTGAACGTCGTCGTGCGGTAGGCGCTTTGGAGCTGCGTCGCGTAATTGTTGATGTTCAGCGCACCTGCCTGCAACCGACCGATGAGATAGTTGTTGTAGTTCTTGAACGTCGCGAGATCGGTGACGGTTCCCCCTGGAATCGTTTCCGTCGCACCGGTGGCGGGATTGATCCACGTCGAGGCGGGAAAGGTCACACCGCGATCGAATTTGGTTTCGGAGAAAGTTCCTGTCGCCTGCCCGGTAGTCGGATCGACTTCTGGCCCCGGCTTGTCGCCCTCACTCGTTCCGAGATCGAACCACGTATTGCTGTTGTAGTTGATAGTCCCGCCGGCCGCACCTTCGGCTCTGTAAACGCTTGTCTGTTTGGAAAACATCGTCAGCGTATTGCCGGGAACGGCTTTCGGCTCCGCCGTCGGATCACCGACAACGACGTTCAATGTTGAGCCGTTCGTAACCGTAGCGATACGGCCGTCGAGGTAGTAGCCCTGGTCGCCACCAAGCGTCCATGTCTTGGCGCTTGTCGAGTTGCCGCGAACGGAGAAATCGGTCGCGTCGAAATTATTGGAGTTGAAGACGGAGACATTCTGCGCCGCACCGGTAATCGGATCGCGATAGCTGGTGTTCAGCACGCGCCCGCCTGTGGCTAGAACCACTTTTCCGACAACACTGCCGCCTGCCGTTCCGTCGACCGCGAGCAATCGCCCCTGGTTTTCCAGTTCGATCAGGGCTGGATAATCCCAGTCAGAGGCGCTGCCCGTGATCGTCTGATAGCCGCCACCGATCATGTGAGTTGCGCCGTCGCCGAAATTCTGCGCGCCGACCTGGTTGCTGTTGCCTGTTGGTGTGTAATTGCCAACCGTCTGCGCCAGAGATGTGTCGAGGCCCAGACACGTCAACGCGATACTGGAAAGCAAAGCCAATCTGGTCGCTCTGACGCAACGCTTTTCTACGTGATCTATCTTAAACCTGTAGCCCGCTCGCGCTGGGTTTGTCACTAAACCAACCATCACCACCCCTCTGCAACATCACAAGCGGTCCTGGAGGGTCATTGCCTTCCACCGCCTGACTTGAAGCTCAAAAGGGCGCGTGCCGTACCTTAGCGAACAGGCCAGCCGCGAACGGGCGGGCTCTGAACGAAGTAGAAGTCCGGTAGTTTCGAGAACCTTAGCGCCCCACTTGAACAATTTTCGTGTAGCAGCGCAATTTCTGGTATAGAATACCTCAATTGAGGTATGGAGATGTATTAACGGTTGAAATTTGTATTTGTAAGTTGAGATTCAGAATTCTATCTTCTTATAGATATTACGATCGGGGAAACTTCAAATTGGCTACGATCAAGGCAAGCTCAATTTGACGCGATACTCCTGTTTTGAAGAATATCGACTTTAATTGCGTGCGCAGGGTCTGGTATGAGCGTTCCGTTTTTTCGGCGATTTCACGCAACGACATTCCGTCGCTCAAGCGAATCGCGATATCAGCCTCCTGCGACGTAAGCCGAAAGCGCTGCTGCAGCGCCTGCTTGTGCCTTTGCAGGTTGGCATTGCTCCGCTCTGGCACCTCCAGTAGGACAACTCCTTCTGCGTAGGAGAAGATGTCCGGCATACTTCCCCCGAGACGCTGGATGCGCAGCAGAAGTGGGGGAGCATCATGCCGCGCGATCGAAATCGGCTCGCTGCCGATATCTGGCCGCAGCCAATCCGACGATGCCACTGCCCTCATGCGTGTGCGGATCGCATCGGTTTCGAAGCTGCCTGCGGCACGGAGCTCCCCACGAAAGACCTGAAGTTCAGCGCCAAGCAGCTTCTCCGCAGCGGCATTGACATGGGTGACGCGACCAAGTCGGTTGAAGAAAATTGCAGGCGTGCCAGCCAGCTCCAACCCGACCGAAATTCCCCGGGCTTTGCTTTCGGCCATGCTGTTCATGATCTTGCCTGCAACCAGGAAACGCTGCCTGACGGCAGACAGAAGGAGAACGCTCGCCTCATCGAAGCCGTCTTCGCCATTCTTTTTGTGGAATGCCATGCCCAGCCGATCGTCCGGATTGAGGTGCCATTCCATTATGCAGGAATGACCAAGCTTGTGCTCGGCGCAGAAGCGGAAGAACGGGTGGCGACGGAACACCTCGGAAGGGGTATATTCGACATCGCGAGCGATCCCCTTCCGTAGCAGGAAGGGGATCGCATTAAGGTGCCAGTCCGTCAGATGCCACCCCTCATCGAAATAGCGGTGACGCAAAGTTTCCAGTGTATTGGTGGATATCCCATTCATCTTCGAGCGATTTGACATCGGCATGATGTTGATGCTGTACGAATTCGTAGCGTCCGCCAGGTTCGATAGCACCCCGGACCAAAGGCCGGGATCGATCGCTGCCTCGAATACATTGTCCAGAGCCATATTAAGAGCATCGATTTGTATAGGCATCCCCGTCCTTCTGTTTCTTCTTCGTCAATCGCCACTGTCGCGAGAACAAAGTATCGCTCCGAAGCCCGGCAGGTTCCCTGCCGAGGCGCCACCCTTGATGTCGTAATTGCACACGCGTCGGGATTGATATCTGACTGGAACAACACCGGGAACGCTGTCATCTCGTTACGTGACGAATTCACTTGCTACTTCGTTTGATAAGGTGATTCCCAGGTACCCGCTCCGTTTATTGGGAGCAGACATGACGCCGCGAGTTTCGATCGACGCCAAGAATATCCGCCTGGATTTTCCAAGTTAAACCACCCGAGGTGGTACTGCTTTCCTACCTGTGCGCTAGGATGCTTCGGGATGTCGTGCGCCGTCGCAAGATGGAAGTAGAAGTCGACGATCACCAGATGAAATATGTATTCGGCTCCCCGGAAGCAACACCAATCGCGCACAAAAAGTGCTCCGCTGCCTTTCGACAGCGGAGCTTGAGATTCGACGTTGAGATGTCAATTCTTGACGGTGTCTTCCAGGAAGAAGCGGCCGAGCGGATTCTGATGGAAGTTATCGATGTTCTTGCGCGCGACGTTGATATAGGGGCTGTAGTAGAGATCGATCCAGTTGACGTCGTCCTTCGCCATCTTCTGCAAGTCGATATACATCTGCTCGCGCTTCTTCGGGTCCAGCTCCTGCCGTGCTTTGGCAACGAGATCCTTTACCGCATCATTCTTATAGTTGGTCATATAGTTGTTGTTGGAATCGTGACCGAGGACGAAGGTCGTCTTCTGGTCTGGATCGAGGATATCGTTGGTCCAGTAGTTGACCGAGATGTCATAGTCGCCAGCAACGGTCATGTCCCATTCCTGGCTGGGATCCACCTTCTGCAACTTGGCTGTAATGCCGGCCCTGGCGAGCTGCTGCTGCACCAGGACCGCCGTCTGCTCATCCACTTCATCACCAGCGCGGATGAGGTAATTCAGCGTCAGGTTGGAAACGCCGGCTGCCGAAAGCATCTGCTTGGCCTTTTCCGGATCGTAGGAGCGTTGCGGATTATCCGCATAGTAATACAAGGCGCCCTTTGGAATGTAGGAATTGGCGACCGTACCCTGATGGAAGGTAACGGCATCGACGATCGCCTTCTTGTCGATTGCCATGTCGAGGGCCTGGCGGACTTCCTTCTTGCCGAGGTCGCCATGGGCATGGTTGATCAGCAGATGATCCTCACGCGTGGAAGGATCGATCAGCACGCTGAGGTTCGGATCCTTTTTCAGCTCTTCGACGCGCGAGAACGGCACGAAAATGGCGGCATCCAGCTGACCGGCCTGCACGTTCAGCATGCGGGTATTGTCGTCCGGTACCGAGATCCATTCGACGCCGTCGAGCTTGACGCGGTCGGCCTGCCAGAAATTCGGGTTCTTCTTCAGGATGATGCGATCGCCGCGGCGCCACTCCTCCACGGAGAAGGCGCCCGAGCCGATCGGCTTTTCCGCATAGGCATCCGGCCCTATCGATTCCATCCCGGCCTTCGAGATGACTGATGCGTTCGGCAACGCCAGTGTCGACAGGAAAGGCGCCGATGCATGCTTGAGCTTGATCGTCAGCGTGTGCGGATCAGTCGCGACGGCGGTATCGATCACCTTGTATGAGTCGCTCCAGAGCGATGCCTTGTCGTCGCGGATACGCAGCAGGCTGAAAGCTGCGTCATCAGCCGTCAGCGGCGAGCCGTCGGAAAATTTCGCGTCGCGAATCTTGAAGACATAGGTCAAGCCGTCATCGGAGGTCGTCCAGCTTTCTGCAAGACCCGGCTCCAGCTTCGTGCCCGTCTTGTCGACGCGCACCAGCACGTCGTAAACGTTGGAGAACACCCAGTTGTCGATATTCTGCGCCGTCTTGATCGGATCGAACGTCGTCGAATCCTCACGGCGGCCGATGGTCAGCACGCCGGCGGCTTCCGCATAGCTCGCACTCAGCGTCAGGCCGGCGAGGATGGCGGCAAGCCCGATTGTCTTCCATTTGTTGATCATGAATTCGTTCCCTTCGTTGTTATCGCATGCGTTTGGCTGATTGGGTCTGCCCTGCGGGTGTCGCATCGCGCTCGCCGTGCAAGGGCTTGTCCGGATCGATATCGGGAATGGCTGCAATGAGCGCTGCGGTATAGGCATGCTTCGGGCGAGAGAAGATCTCCTGCGAGCGGCCTTCCTCGACGATCTCGCCGCGATACATCACGATGGTCCGCTCACAGAGATCGCGCACGATGGCGAGGTCATGAGCGATGAAGATCAAGGTCAGGTTCATCCGGCGCGTCAGTTCACGGAAGAGATCGATGATCTGCGCCTGGATGGTGACATCGAGCGCTGCCACGCATTCGTCGGCGATTATGAGCTTCGGATTGACTGCAAGCGCCCTTGCAATGCCGGCGCGCTGGCATTGGCCACCGCTCATGCTGCGCGGCTTTCGATCGGCGAATTCGCGTTCCAGCCCGACGAGATCGAGCAACTCTCCGATGCGAGCGGGAATGTCTGCCTTCGCGACCTTGCCATGGACTTTCAGCACTTCGGCAAGCGTCTGGCCGATCGTCAGGCGCGGGTTCAGCGCGTTGAACGGGTCCTGGAAGACCATGGCGGTTTCGCGCCGGAGCTTTGCGAGGCCGGCACTCTTCTGCTGGGTGAGGTCGACACCGTCGAACGTGACGTGGCCGGAGGAAATCGGGGTGAGGCCGAGAACGGCACGCGCAAGCGTGCTCTTGCCGCTGCCGGACTCGCCGACAATGCCGATGGTTTCGCCCGGCATGATCTGCAGGCTGACGCCGGAAACGGCGCCGATCGTCTTTGCGCCGCTGCCCCTATAGAAACCGCCGCCGACCCTGAAGTCGACACGCAGGTCATCGATTTCAAGCAGCGGCTTGGCTGACGTTTTCGCCCTGGTTGGCCCCGATTGCGTTACAGCTTCGTCGGGCAGGGAAGGATGGCTGTTGATCAGATCAATCGTATAGGGATTTTCAGGCCGGCTGAGGATCGTCCTTTTGGGACCCTGTTCGAGCACCCGGCCGCTGCGCATGACGGCGATCCTGTCGCAGGTCTGGGCGACGATGCCGAGATCATGGGTAATGAGGATGATCGAAAGCCCGCGCTTGTCGCGAATGTCGATCAGGAGCCGCAGGATCTGCGCCTGGATGGTGACGTCGAGGGCCGTCGTCGGCTCGTCGGCGATCAGGATCTTAGGGCTGCAGGAGAGTGCGACACCGATCATGGCGCGCTGGCGCATCCCGCCGGAAAACTCGTGCGGATAGCTGTCATATTGTCTTTTGGGATCAGGAAAGCCGACCTGCTCAAGGATCTCGATCGCCGCTGCACGGGCTTCGCGCGCCTTGAGACCTTGATGGTAGTGGATGCCTTCGGCGATCTGGTCGCCGATGCGCATGACGGGGTCGAGATGGCTCGTCGGATTCTGGAAGATCATGCCGATCTCGCCGCCACGCACCTCAAGCATCTCGGCATCGCTGATTTCCGTGAGTTCCCGTCCTTCGAGACGGATGGAACCGCTGTCGATCTTCAGAAGCGATGAGGGCAGCAGCCGCACCAGCGAACGGCACAGGAGGCTCTTGCCCGAGCCGCTCTCGCCGACGAGGCCAAGTATCTCGCCCCTGCCGAGATCGAGCGAGACGCCGTCGATCAGCCTGCGGGCGCCGTTGTCGAGACGGGCCTGGACCACGAGGTCGCGGACGGAGAGGACGGGCTCGCTCATTCATGAACTCCAAGCAATTCGCCGAGCGCATCGCCCAGCATGCTGAAGCCGAAGGCGAGGCACACGATGGAAAGGCCGGGAAACAGCGTGATCCACCAGGCCGTGGTGATGAAGCTCTGGCCTTCCGCCACCATGACGCCCCATTCGGCAAGCGGCGGCTGAACCCCGAGGCCGAGATAGCTGACGGCCGCGCCGCTCAGCAGCACCAGAACGGCATCCGACATGGAAAAGACGATCGAGCCGGCAATGGCATTCGGCAGCAGGTGGCGGAACATGATCCTGGGCCGGCTGAAGCCGAGGCTGACGGCGGCAACGGCATAATCGCTGCCCTTCAGCACCAGCATCTGCGCGCGGATCAGGCGCGCGTAGGAGACCCAGCCGACCAGGGCCATAGCGATATAGAAGCTGCTCAGCCCCGGCCCCAGAATGGCGATGATCGACAGCATCAGCACCAGGAACGGGAAGGCGAGGATGATATCGACGATGCGCATGAAGAGCGCGTCGACAATGCCGCCGAAGAAGCCGGCGATGGTGCCGACCGTAGTGCCGATCAGAAACGGGAAGAGCACGCCGATGACGGCGATCTGCAGATCGATGCGCGTACCCCAGATGACGCGCGAAAGAATGTCTCGTCCGAAATTATCCGTGCCGAACGGATGCAGGAACGACGGCGCCTGCAGGCGCATGTCGGCATTCTGGAAGATCGGGTCATAGGGCGCGATAAGTGGCGCCAAGATTGCCAGAAGAAGGAAAAACAGAAGGATGCCGCCGCCGAGCGTCAGCGTCAGGTGCTTCCCCAAAAACCTGTTCCAGCCAGGGGAGGCCGTCGCTGTCGTGTCGATGCTCATAGCTTCACCCGCGGATCGACGGCGACCGTGACGATATCGGCGAGGAAGTTGACCAGCACCGTGGCGCAGGCAAATACCATCGCAACACCCTGGACGACCATGTAATCGCGCGAGAAGATGGCGCGCACCAGCAATTGGCCCATGCCGGGCAAGGCAAAGACGCTCTCGACGACGACCGTGCCGCCGATCAGCCAGCCGATGTTGACGGCGAGCAGATTGATCGTCGGCACCAGCGAGTTCGGCACGACATGCCGCCAGAAGACGATGCCTTCCGGCATGCCGCGGGCTCGGGCCGCCGTCGCCACATCCGATTTCAGCGCTTCGATCATCGCTGCCCGCAGGCTGCGGGTCAGCACGGTCGAAAGCGACAGCGCAACCGTCAGGGCCGGCAGGATGAGATGGGCGATCTTCTCGCCGATGGTGGAGCCATAGCCCGAGACCGGCAGCATCCCGAGTTGGACGCTGAACAGGATGATCAGCATCAGCCCCAGCCAGAAGGGCGGAAAGCCGATGCCGAAAGTCGAGACGACGCGCACGATGTGATCCGGTGCGCGGCCGACATTGCGCGCGGCAATCGCCGACATCGGCACGGCAATCAGGACCGACAGGATGACGCTGGAGACGACCAGCGCGACGGTCGGCTCGATCCGGGTCGAAATCAGCGGTAGCACGTCGATCTTGTAGAGGATCGATTTGCCCATCTCGCCATTGCCGAGATTCTTGATGAAATAGAAATATTGCAGCCACATCGGCTGATCGAGGCCGTATTGCGCGCGAATGCTGGCAAGTGCGGCCGGGGTGGCGCGCGTGCCGAGGATATTGCGCGCGGGATCGCCGGGAATGAGGCGGACCAGAACGAAGGTGATGACGCTGATGCCGAAGAGGACAGGCAGGAACTGCAGCGGTCGCGTCAGTACGAATCTATAGCGATGCATAGCGGCGATCGCCCCCTTGTCGTCGGTGGGATTGGATCACCTTAGCTCGCATCAGCTTGCCCTATGCCGCGACAGGAAGTCGAGGAGCGCCGGATAGTAATCCCACGGGTTCTCATAGAAAGGCATGTGGCTGGCATTGGCAAAGACCTTGAGTTCGGCATCCTTCAAGGCAAGCTTCATCCTGAGCGCACAGGCCGGCGTCAACTCGTCATGTTCGCCTGCCGTGATCAGCACTGGCATGGCAAGCTGCGGAAGGTCCGGAATGCGGTTCCAGTCCTTGAGATTGCCGATATAGAGAAATTCGTTCGGCCCTTGCATGGTCTCATAGGGACCCATGTTCCAATCGTCGAGCGAGCGGCGGACAGGTGCCGGCCATTCCGGCAGGCGGCAGACATGGCGGTAGTTGAGGATGGTGACGGCGGCGAGATATTCGGGGTGATCATAGGTGCCCTGTGCCTCGTGCTTCTGCATCATGGCGACCGTTTCCGGCCCGAGTGCCGCGCGCAGCCGCTCCAGCTCCGAAATCAGGTGCGGCATGTCGGCGACGGTATCTTCGAGGATCAGCGTCTTGAGGTTCTCGGGATAGGTCAGCGCGTAGTCGATCGCCAGCCAGCCGCCCCAGGAGTGACCGAGCATGTGGACTTTACCGAGACCGAGTGCCTTGCGGACGGTCTCGGTCTCCTCGACATAACGGCCGATGGTCCATAAACCCTTGTCGGTCGGGCGGTCTGAGGCGCCCGTGCCGAGCTGGTCGAAGGCGACGACCCTGTATCCCTTGTCGACCAGGCAGGAGTGTGCCTCGCGCAGATAGTCGCAGGGCAACCCGGGGCCGCCGTTCAGGCAGAAGACCGTTTCAGAGCCGCTGCCGAAGCTGTAGGCGACCACCTTGTAGCCATCGACCTCGACGACATGCCGCGCCTCGGGCTCAATTTCACGCCACATTGACAACTCCGGCGAAAGATTCTGCTTGCTCAATATTTGAGCACGGCTAAATTTTTACCTTAAACCGCGCTCGGCACCAGCTATAAGAAGTGATAGGTTGGGAGGTCGCAGGCACAGACGGGAACCGCTGCATGTTCGATCAAATCGGAACCATCAGGCGCCAGTTCACGGCGCATCAGACGCTGGACGGCCGCATCGATCATATCTTCGAGAGCATGAAGGCAATCGGGTTCGAGGCCTTGATCTACGACTATTCGCCGGTGCCCTACGACCTCGACGGCAAGATCATGATCCCGTCGCTTCTGAAGCTCAGGAACATCTCCGACGACATGTATGAATACTGGTTCGATCGCGGCTATTTCCGCATCGATCCGGTGCAGCAGGTGGCGCTAAGAACCTCGGCGCCGTTCTTCTGGAATTACGATCCCGATGCCGATACGCTGATCAAGCGCTTCATGAGCGAGGACACGGTTCCCGTTGCGCGCTACCTGAGCGAGCGCGACATGTCGACGGGTGTTACGGTGCCGGTTCACATGCCGCGCGGCGACTATGCGACGGTCACCGGAATTCGCTTCGGTGCCAATAAGGAGTTCGAGCGCGATGCCCTGCGCTACATTGCCGATTTCAACCTGCTGGCGCATGTCTTTCACGAGACCGCCTATTCGCTCTTCGACACCGCAGCGCTGAGCGTCGGCAAGATCCGGCTGACGGAGCGCGAGAGGGAATGCTTGCGCTATTCCGCCAAGGGCTATTCCGCCAAGGAGATTTCCCGCATCATCGATCGCTCGGTGCCGACCGTCGTCATGCATTTGAATGCCGCGGCAAAGAAGCTCGGCGCCAAGAACCGCACCCAGGCAGTCGTCCGCGCCACGCATTATCGGCTGCTGGACGCACAGCCATCCTATAACTTCTGATAGCTGCCGCACCCGTTTCGGCCGCGTTATGGTCTGGTCCATCGAAGCCTGGAGATGGAGAGACACGTGGCCGCAATCCCGACGCAGGAAGCCTTTTTGCCCTTTCGCGAATACCGGACATGGTACCGCATCACCGGCTCGCTCGATTCCGGCAGGTTGCCGCTCGTCGTCGCCCATGGCGGGCCGGGCTGCACTCATGATTATGTCGATAGTTTCAAGGGTATCGCCGAAATCGATGGCCGCGCCGTCATCCACTACGATCAACTCGGCAACGGCAAGTCCACGCGCCTGCCTGACAAGGGTCCCGATTTCTGGACACCGACGCTTTTCCTGGATGAGCTGGATGCGCTGCTGAAGCATCTCGGCATTCAGGATCGCTACGCCTTTCTCGGTCAGTCCTGGGGCGGCATGCTGGGCGCCGAACATGCGGTGCGTCGACCGAAGGGGCTGAAGGCGCTGGTGATCGCCAATTCGCCGGCCAACATGCACACCTGGGTCGCGGAAGCGAACCGTCTTCGCGAGGAGCTGCCGCAGGAGGTGCAGGACACGCTGCTAAGGCACGAACGGGCCGGCACGATCACCGATCCGGAATATATCGCCGCCTCCCGTGTCTTTTATGATCGCCATGTCTGCCGCGTCGTGCCCTGGCCGGAGGAGGTTGCCCGCACATTCGCCACCATGGATGAGGACAATACCGTTTACCGCAACATGAACGGCCCGACGGAGTTTCACGTCATCGGCACCATGAAGGACTGGACGATCGAAGACAGGCTTGCCTTCATCGAGGCGCCGACCTTGCTGATCTCGGGCAAATATGACGAGGCGACGCCGCTGGTGGTCAAGCCCTATGTCGATGGCGTAAGGAGTTGCGAGTGGGTGCTCTTTGAAAATTCAAGCCATATGCCGCATGTCGAAGAGAAGGATCTTTGCCTGAAGACGGTTTCTAGTTTCCTGGAGCGGCATGATTGACGATCCAATCTTCACGGCACCCCGGACGAATAAGGGGTGCCCATCCCCTGCAACTATCGCGCCAAGCGTTTAGGCCGCAGACAACGTAACAACGCCCGGTGAGGGCCTAAACCTCGCTATGGATTTTGTCATTCAAATGCATTACCTTTTTGTTGAATGTGGAGATAACCATGGCTGCAAACGCACTTGTCCAAACACGCATCGATGCCTGACGTTCGGGATCGAGCCTCCGCCGTCCTTGAGAGCATGGGACTAACGGTATCGGACGCGGTGCGCATCCTACTCACCCGGACGGCTAATGAAGGTGCATTGCCACTTGAACTCTTTTCGGGCAGCGAAGCTCACGACAGTTGGTTTCGCACGAAGGTGCTGGAAGCGCTGAACGACACTCGTCGCGACATTTCGGATGATGAGGTCGAGGCACATTTCGCTGAGCGCCGATCGACCGCGCGTCTCAAAGTGGACGTCCGCAAATCGTGAAGCTGACGTGGTCTGCGTTCGCTCTATCGGATCGCGACGCCATATTCACATATATATTGTGCGCCAGAGTTCGCATCAACACTTGGTAGTCCCTGAGTGACGCCAGTTCGCTGGAGTAACGCTGCGTCTTGAACCTGCCACAGCAACGTTGGGCATCCAGGGGACGAGCCTGTACTAAACTCGACAGGACGAAAGGTCGGTGCATTTCGGATGGAACAATGCCTGACGTCGCAGGTTCGGGGGAACCGCAACGGGGAGGACGATCCAGAATGAACGGCTTGGAGAATCCGAAATCGGTGCCCCTTCGCATATGGCGCGGCGCCGCCTTTTACCTGTTGGGTTTCAGCCTTTCCTCATGTTCGGTCGCAGTGTTGAACCCGGCAGGCCCCGTTGGCGCCGGCGATGCCGCGATATTGATCAATGCGACCGTCATCATGCTTGCCATCGTCGTGCCGACCCTCCTGCTGGCGTTCTGGATGGCATGGCGCTACCGCGCCTCTAATCCCCGAGCGGAATATCTTCCCTATTGGTCCTACTCCGGCCGCATCGAGGCGGTCGTCTGGTCGATTCCGATCCTGACGATCATGTTCATCGGCGGTCTGATCTGGATCGGCTCGTACCGGCTCGATCCATTCAGGCCGTTGTCATCGAGCAAGCCGCCTCTCGAAGTTCAGGTGGTATCGCTCGACTGGAAATGGCTTTTCATCTATCCGCAAAACGGGATTGCTACCGTCAATCAAGTCGTCATCCCGACTAGCACACCGGTGCACTTTTCGATCACCTCCGCAAGCGTTTTCAACGCATTCTTCGTGCCTCGGCTTGGATCGATGATCTACGCCATGCCTGGCATGATCTCACAACTGCATCTCCAGTCGGATGAATCCGCTCGCTTGCGAGGCATATCCGCGCAATTTTCCGGCGACGGTTTCTCAGACATGCAGTTCGAGGTCAAAAGCATCCCGGATGCCGAGTTTGAAACCTGGATGAAGAGTGCTCAGGCGACCAACCTTCCCCTTGATCGGGGTGCCTATGGCAAGCTTTTGCAGCAAAGCGAGCGCGTCCAGCCCGCGACCTACCGATTGGCGGATCCTGGGCTTTTCAATGCCATCGTTCAACAGACGATTCCGCCAGGTCCTGGGCCAGAGGTCGAGTCTCCCCAACATGCGGGTCGCGAGACTTCTACCGGCGGAAAGGATTGACCATGTTGGGAAAACTCGGTCTTTCGGCGATTCCCCTGTCTGAGCCGATCCCCCTGATCACATCCATCGCCGTTATCTTCATCGCGGTGGCGGTCTTGATACTGGTCACCGTGAGAGGATGGTGGCCTTATTTGTGGCGAGAGTGGATCACGAGCGTCGATCACAAGCGCATCGGCATCATGTATTGCTTGCTCGGTGTCGTGATGCTCATTCGCGGCTTTGCCGATGCCATCATGATGCGCACCCAGCAGGCCGTCGCGATCGATGCCCCCGGTTATCTGCCGCCCGAGCACTATAACCAGATCTTCACCGTGCACGGAACGATCATGATCCTGTTCGGCGCCATGCCGCTCGTGCTGGGATTCATGAATTTCCTCGTGCCGCTGCAACTCGGTGTACGCGACGTTGCCTTCCCGACATTCAACTCGGTTGGGTTCTGGCTGACGGCCAGCGGTGCGCTCCTCGTCAATGTGTCGCTTTTCATCGGCGAGTTCGCCCGCACCGGGTGGCTTCCCTATCCGCCCCTCAGCGAGACGAGCTATACGCCAGGCGTGGGCGTCGACTATTATCTTTGGGCGGTGCAGATTTCCGGGATCGGTACCCTGATAACAGGCATCAATATCGTCACAACCATATTGAAAATGCGCTGCCAGGGCATGAGTTATCTCAGAATGCCGGTCTTTTGCTGGACGGCGCTCGCTTCCTGTCTGCTGATCGTGGCAGCCTTCCCGATTCTGACGGCGACCCTCGCCATGCTGACGCTCGATCGTTATGTCGGATGGCATTATTTCACAAATACGGCGGGCGGAAATCCAATGATGTTTGTGAACCTGATATGGGCGTGGGGGCATCCGGAAGTCTACATCCTCGTCTTGCCCGCCTTCGGCATCTTTTCAGAAGTCTTTTCGACCTTTTCCGGCAAGCCGCTATTTGGATATCGCTCCATGGTCGCGGCGACGATGTTCATTTGCATCGTTTCGATGCTGGTGTGGCTGCACCACTTCTTCACGATGGGAGCTGGCGCCGCGGTCAACACCTTCTTCGGTATCTCTTCCAGCATCATAGCCGTCGGCACCGGCGTCAAAATCTACAACTGGATCTTTACGATGTATGGCGGAAGGGTTCGTTTCGAAGTGCCGATGCTATGGTCGATGGGCTTTATCTTCACGTTCACCATAGGCGGATTGACAGGCGTCCTGCTCGCCATACCGCCAGCGGACTTCCTGACGCATAATTCCATGTTTCTCGTGGCGCATTTCCACAATGTCATTATTGGCGGTGTCGTGTTCGGCGTCTTCGCGGGCATGGAATTCTGGTTTCCGAAAGCGTTCGGTTTCCGGCTTCACGCAGGTTGGGGCAAAGCAGCCTTCTGGCTGGCTTTCGTTGGGTTCTGGGTGACCTTCACGCCTCTTTACGTTCTCGGACTTGATGGGATGACACGACGGCTGCAACACATCGACGTTCCCGAATGGGCGCCCTGGCTTTATGTCTCCGTCGCCGGTGTCGGCATCCTAATCCTGGGTGTCGTCGCGCAAGTCATTCAATTGGTGGTCAGCATCCGCGAACGGGAAAAGCTGCGGGATATCACCGGAGATCCGTGGGATGGTCGTTCTCTTGAATGGGCCACCCCATCGCCGCCGCCGTTTTTCAATTTTGCCGTCATGCCGAATGTCGAGGGTGAGGAGGCCTATTGGGGTATCAAACTGCGCGCCGTTGAATCTCAGCATCTGTCGCCGGAACCGGATTATGAGCCGATCGAGATGCCTGTGAACAGTCCGGTTGGCGTCTATACGGCCTTTTTCGCCACGGTCTTCGGTTTCGCGATGATCTGGTACATCTGGTGGCTTGCCATCGTGGCGCTTGTGGCCGCTTTCATCGGCTTCGTGGTCTTCGCGTGGCGCGACGTTCATGAATTCGAGGTTTCGGCCGACGAGGTCGCGCGCGTCGACCGCGCCCGGCGCTCCGCTCGCGAGGCGATGCTTGCGCGAATGTCCGAACAGGGAGTATTGCCATGACCGATACCGGCCTGCCGGCGAGCGTCGAAGCCATACGGCGCGTTCGCGAAGATCCGCATCGTCTGGGCCACCGTGCTCACGGCTCCGGAGAGCCCGTGGCGGGAACTGGCCAGGGCGCTACCGGTCCCGCCAATAAGCGGATTCTTGTCGGCTATGGCTTCTGGATCTATCTGCTGAGCGACATCATCATTTTCTCCTGCTTCTTTGCCGCATTCGCCGTGCAAAGGGGAGCGACGGCAGGTGGGCCGACGATTGCTGATATGGTCGATGTGCAGCGCGTGGGATTCGAGACGGCGGCGCTGCTGTTGTCGAGTTACACCTGCATGCTGTCGTTTGCGGCGACAAATGTACGCAATAAGCTGTGGACGCTTATATTCCTGCTTCTGACAGGCCTGCTGGGACTGATATTCGTTCTTCTTGAGCTGTTGGAATTCATTGAACTATCCGACCGCGGCTTCACGCCGCAACGCAGCGCAATGCTCACTTCCTTCTATGGGCTAGTCGGACTGCATGGACTGCACGTCACGCTCGGCGGCGTATGGCTGGCCACGATGATGGCCCAAGTCTTTATAAAAGGATTTCGCCGCGAGATCATTCATCGATTGATCTGCTTCAATCTCTTCTGGCATGCACTTGATATCGTCTGGATCGGCATTTTCACGATCGTCTATCTGATGGGAGTTCGCTAATGAGTACCTCCGACACCGACACGGACATATATGATAACAGGCGGAACTTGCGGGACGACCATGCGCCCGGTGACGAGCCACCGGAAGAAAGCGGCCATTGGGTGTTGAACGCAAACTTGGGTCTCGGATTTTCGATCATCCTGACGGTTGCTTCCTTTCTGCTAGCCACTTCCAACATCGTTTATGGGCCGGCAATCCCGGTAGCGCTGGTCGTACTCGCAATCGCGCAAATGGGCGTCCACCTGGTTTTCTTTCTGCATATCACCACCGGCCCAGACAACACAAACAATGTGCTCGCGCTGGCGTTCGGCATATTGGTCGTGGTGCTTATTGTCTTAGGTTCCATCTGGATCATGGATCATCTGAAGCAAAACATGATGCCG
Organism: Martinezella tropici; assembly: GCF_003287875.1. Classification (GTDB taxonomy): domain Bacteria; phylum Pseudomonadota; class Alphaproteobacteria; order Rhizobiales; family Rhizobiaceae; genus Rhizobium; species Rhizobium tropici_C. Next base: position 62,390 of record NZ_QMKK01000030.1, on the reverse strand, counting down.
ATGGATCAAATGGTGAATATGCAGCCATAGATAAGCATATCGATCGAGCGGATGGAGTGGAAAATGTCGGATATATGGCGGCCTACTTGGTAGGACTATTCGATCTTATTTCCACGTTTGGCTGTGATTGAAGAATTCTACCGAAGCTCCGAAATTTCTGAACGGAACATTAATGTCCATCTGGAGTTCGAGATTTTATCTGTAACGGTGATATCAGTATCATAGCATGCCTGCGACCCAACGAAAATCGAGTGAAGGAGCTTCAATATGTCGTCGAGGTGCTTCGCTGTTCTGTTTGCGGTCTGTATTTCGCTCACGACGGGATACATGATCAGTTTCGTATGGCTTTCTGTTGCGGTGGCATACTAGCTTCAATTATCGTTAATGCAGGAAACTATCTTATTCATCCACGCGTGATTTGTTTCGATCGTCCTCGGAAATCCATACACCCTGTTGCCAATCGGCCTGGAGGCGGATTTATACAAACCGGCCGCTTGACGACGATTCAGTAACGGCTCGGTGATATCCCAAACATCGAGAGTTGCTTGATACGCGATAGCGTTTGCGGTCGGCTCTCTAGCGTCCGCGACCGGATCCGCGACGGGTAAACGCTTGGCGGTGAAGTCCATTAACTCGAAAACAGCCGGAACATTCTTCAGGGCGCTCGGTTAGTTGCGATCAATGAGGAGGATGTCGCATGTATCACCATGTCAAGAAGCTTATGTATACGGTGCGGGTCGATGAACCCGATCCGAAGTTCGGGAACATGCTGCTAGAGCAATTCGGCGGTGCGAACGGCGAGCTTGCGGCGGCCATGCAATATTCCATTCAAGGACTGAATTGCGAGGATCCTGGACGTAAGGACCTCCTCATGGATATCGGAACTGAAGAGCTCAGTCACCTTGAGATCGTTGGCACACTGGCCCGAATGCATTTGAAACCTCTGAAGTCGGTTAGAGAAGAGGCCGAGGCCGACCCGCTCATCGCAATTGCCGGCGGCGGCGGGGTAAATCTCTTCAATTCGATGGGGAACCCTTGGACCGCGGACTATCTCAAGATCACCGGAGAATTGGACGTTGATCTGCGTAGCAATATTGCAGCAGAGGCGCGAGCGAAGATAGTCTACGAGCGGCTGATCGATTTTTGCCGCGACCCGGGAACGAAGGATGCGCTGCAATTTCTGATGACGAGGGAAATCACCCACATGCGTGCGTTCTCTCTCGCCCTTGAAAGCATGGGAAAGCCGCCGTTGAGCGTCGGAAAAATTGCGCCAACCGCTGGTCTCGTCGATCAGTTTTTCAATGACTCAACTGGAGAAGGCGATCTCGGGGAGGTCGATACGCGCGGCCCCTGGAACGAGGGCGTAGATTGGGAATTCGTCGAGGCTCCCGCTTTCCAGAGCATCAGGAATACTGAAAGCGGCGGACCGGCGATTAAAGCTCGCAGTGCCCTTTCGGAAGGGTCGGAAGCGATTCAGGACGTGCTCGTCGATGAGTTGCGTGACCTGCTGCATGCGGAAAAGCAACTTTTGAAAGCTTTGCCCAAGATGCAGAAAGCTGCTCGCAGTTCGCAACTGCAAACGCTTTTCGAGCGTCACCTCGCGGAAACGGAGACGCAGGTCGATCGCCTGAACGAATGTCTCCGTTTTCTCGGTTCGACCTCACGCGCCAAACCCTGTAAAGGAATGGCCGGTCTGGTCGAGGAAGGCGAGGAGGTGATGGCAGAGGGAAAAAAGAAAGAAGACGCCCCTGCGGATTTGGCGCTGATCGGTGCGGCGTTGCGCGTCGAACACTACGAAATCGCAGCCTATACGACTGCACGGAATCTCGCCCTGCAACTTGGCCAGTCCGCAGTTGCTCAGTTACTCACATTGTCTCTTGGCGAAGAGCAGAATGCCGGCCAATTGTTGGACCAGGTCGCTCAGCCGCTGATGTCCGCCGCGAGAATGCCGCGCAGTGTCACTTGAGAGTGTCGAGAATGTGCCTGACCACAATGCCAATGCGCATTACACCAGGGCTCTGGCACGATATAGACCCACAGGTTCCACTTTCGTGCCAAATGACCCGGCTGTACCGCCGGGTCGACATCTGGGGTTGGTGTTCCGGCGTTTTTCCGCTCGGCTCCGATCTTCACACAACCGGCCGATGGGGACGTCACAGCATCACGCCTCATACCAGGCCGAAGGGCAGCCGTCTGGCGGCCGCGTCATGCTTGCGCGTAAGGGTTCCGTGAGCTTTCAGCATGCCGTGCCATGTCAAACGCTTGTTTGATCCATCTCGCGGCGAACTCATTCGCCTTGTTGGCAAGCGATGTTGGAAAGCGGTTGAACCCGTGCGGTGCCTCTGGGACGATGATGCAACTGCAGTTTCCATTCCGCCGCAGCCATTTTGCGCTCATCTCGATGCTGTCGTCGACGATCGGATCGAGCGCGCCGGCGATGAAAAGTGCCGGCGGCAGGCCCGTAAGATCGCAGTGAAGCGGACCTCGTTGTCGGTCATCTGGAAGGGAAGGGACCAATCTGCGTAGATTTGCGATAGTCGCTGGACCGTCAATGAGAAGGCTGCGATGTGATGCTTCGCGCAGGCTTCCTGATGCACCCAGATTAAATCCACCACATACCGAATAAAATCCGGCAATGTGACTGATCTTGCTGATCCGTTGCAGATGAAGGAGGGCTTCGCATGCGAGGTGAGCCCCTGAGGACTCGCCGCCGATGACGACGCGATCCACATTGAAATCGATCAGGTTATCGATCAGCCACTCGGTCGCGGAAATGCATTGCTGCAGTGTGCGCTCGAGACGATCGTCACGGGCATTTCGAAAGTCGACCGCGGCAACCAGGATTCCGTGCCGCTGCGCCATCCGCTTTGCCAGGCCATCCTCCAGACGTGCATTTCCCATGACCCAGGCGCCACCATGAAAATGGATGTAGAGGCCGGCAGGCGTAAAGGGTGGCGCCGTGAAGCGAATGGCGACCGGGCCGGCTTTCGTTTTTATGGTGCGGATATAGACCTGCCTATGAAAGATCACGTCGAGGATGCAGAGCTGACACGCCTCGATTAGCCCTTGCAATAGCCTAGCGTTCCAGCGGCGGTCCGGCCGATATCGGGGAAGATGATTGAGCATCCAGTTAAGCCGGCGCGCGCCGATCAAATCCTCCGCAGCCCAAAAGCGTTCTTCATCCCGCATCATTTGGAGGTCAGCGCCTGGACCCTTGTCAGATGCATGCGCAGATCCGGCAGGAGCTTTTCCGCGCTTCTTTTAAGTCGGCCATCGGGACCCTTCTTGGAATAGGCGTCGAACAGTTCCACCGCCTGCTGATGTGCGGTGACCTGGGTCGACAGATATGCCTGATCCAGGTTGGGCGGATCGCTCTGCTCCAGGGCGGCCAGCTTCTGTCTGTGCTCGTCATCGAGGGCGCCAGGCAACGCAATGCCATCCTGCTTGGCGGCGTCGCGCAACATCGTGTCCGCCTCGCCATGGTCCTTCACCATATCCTCCGCAAGCTGCTTGGCGTCATGTGCACGGCCTTTTGCAATCTCGATCCGGCCGGCTTCGACCTCAAACATGTTCGAGATCGCTGCTTTCGTCGCGAAATCGGTTGCGTGTTGCATTACGCCATTGTCCGCCGCGGTTGCGGGGAGGGCGGTCATGCAGAGAGCGAAAACGGTGGTCGCGATCTTCATGGAAATTCCTTGCGAGGCGTGACATGGACTAATCTATCCCACGGCTAACCAACAATCACGATCAATGTTCCAGGTGCGGCAGGCAATTGCTGTTCTAATGGTTTCAGCAGCCGAGGATGCACCGACGGATATTTGAAACTGGAGCCAGCCCCACCTTCGCAAGTCGCCTCTTCAATGCCCAGTTTCCGTCTAATCATGTTTCCTGCTTCGGAATTTCTTCAAGCAGCAGCCGAAGCTCGACGATTGGCCTCCGCTCATGGTCGAATACTTCCACCGCCAGCATATTAAGTGGTTCTTCGGGAAGGCCATCGCGCGCAATCTCGGCGAGGGCAGTTCGAGCTTGGCGCTTCGCGTCCTCCACTGTGGCCAAGTTGTATTCCAATTCGACGGGCAGCGGGCCCTTTTGCCCGAGAAGTTGAAAAAGGAATTTTGACATCGAAATCTCCGTTGGAAAGAGAATGCCTAGACCTGCTGTCGGTTCTCTGGCGGGCTGCTCACCAATCTCTTTCTCGAAAACCCGGGTCAGAGTATTATACGACAGGCTCTCACCCGACTTGGTCCATTGTCAGCGTGCTGGCGGGTTCGGTCGGGCAGGCCGTTGAACTGTTGAAGAGCCAACGTCCGGATGCTGCTGTTCTGGATGTCACTCTCAATGGCGAGAAGATCACGCCTGTCGCCGTGCTTCTCAAGACGTGGGGTGTTCCGTTCGTCCTCGCCAGTGCGAGCGATCCGGCGGAACTCGCCAGGCATGATGTTTTGGCTAACGTGCCCAATCTCGGGAAGCCCACCGACATGAAACGTCTTGTGGAGGTCGTTCGATCGCTTTGAAGCCGTGCCGAGAGATTGACGATCACCGCCGAGTTCATTTTCCGCCAAGCCGCTCAGCCTGGATTCTACGGATGCCGACCCTTAAATTCCCGCATCTCCAAGATCAGCCGACATAAGCAAGAGGCGTGCACCGCCGTTCAGTCCCGAAAATGAACGGTGGTGGCGATACTAAGCTCGAAGAGCTTTTTCTCATCGTGGATGCCCTGCTGATAAAGCTTGCTGACAAAGGCTGCAATGTCCTCAGCGTTCTCGTGTTCGCGACTGATGTCCAGGCGGGTAAGGATGGCGTTAAAGGCGCTTTGGCAAATCGCGAGCGCCTCGGAATCCAGGAACACATCTCTGGTGCGAGAGTATCTGTTGACCACCCTTCGCCATCTCCTGGAGACATATCGTAACAGGGGGGAGATTAGAGCTTTCCTGATGGCATTTCAATGATGCACAAAGGTCAGCAAACCCGTTTCGCTAGACGACGTCCCTCGCCCGATCAATATCAGTATGGCGGTTCGCGGTCTCAAATCAGTCATTCCGTCAAGGTCAAGCCGATGTATGCCCACGAAATTTGTGGCAAAGGACTTTTATAACAACAGCGTCGTCTTTGACGTACCATGGAAGCGGTTGACGTAAACGCATTTTGCGTAGCGCGCTGATGTGATCCATTTTGCACGTTGATCCGTCCCGCGTGGGTGAAGAAATCAAGTGATTTCGATAGGTTAAAAGTGTTCATATGAAACGGCGCAATGCGCGACGGGTCCTTTTCATAGAAATCAACACAGCGTAATGCCGCAGAGCGAGAGATGGCTTGCTTAAACGTCAAGCGAGACGGCGACCAACCTTCTCGCTTGAACGACTATCAGGGCCTTGAAGACGGCGCTATGCCTTGTTCCTGCGTACAGCGTCTGCGACCGTCACCTTCTTGGGGATGAGCTTGAGTTCGAAAAAGGCGTCAGCGATGGCTTGCTGTTGTGCCACGACGGACTCGTCGAGGCTCCTGATGCCATAGGATTGACGCTCCAGCGCTTTCACGAGGACAGGTTGCGGGATGCCGACCGACGGTGATAGTTCCGCGGCAGCCGCCGCGGTGTCGGACTTGGTCCATGCGTCAATCTCGGAAATAGCCTCGATTAGGACGTCAACGGCCCCGGCGTGATTGTCGACCAGCGCGTTGGTGCCGAGATAGAACTGGTGATTGGGAACGATGCCCTCACCGTTTCTAAGCTCTCGCGCCTCAAGCGCCACTTCCGCCGCTGCTTGAAAGGGATCCCAGATGACCCATGCATCGACTGCGCCCCTTTCGAAGGCCGCGCGGCCGTCGGCTGGTGCGAGAAAGGATAGCTCCACGTCCTTATAGGTCAAGCCAGCTTCTTCAAGGGCTTTCACGAGCAGATAATGCACGTTCGATCCTTTGTTGAGGGCGACTTTTTTACCCTTCAAGTCTGCAACGGACTTTATGGGGCTATCTTTCTGGACAAGAATGGCTTCGCCGCGCGGGGCAGGCGGCTCATGCGCAATGTAGACGAGCGGAGCGTTCGCGGCCTGGGCGAAAATCGGCGGCGTTTCGCCGGTCGATCCGAAATCGACAGCACCCGCATTCAGTGCTTCAAGGAGCTGGGGACCGCCAGGAAACTCTGCCCATTCAACCTTGTAGTTGATCGCTCCGAGTTTCTTTTCCAGCGTTCCTTTGCCCTTGAGAAGCACCAGTGTTCCATATTTTTGATAGCCGATACGCAGGACCTTGTCGGCCGCGTTCGCCATTCGAATATCCACCAGCGGCACCGCGATTGCACCGGCCACGATCGCAGTGAAAGCTCGTCTTGTGATCTTCATCATGCTCTCCGAAACAAGGTCACGCCAAACTAGAGTATCCTTATCTTTTTTCTAGAAAGTATGTGCTCCGGCGTGCGCTTCTCTGGGATTCACTTTTTTATTCGGTCGCGATAGTAGGCAAAAGAAATGCGTCTCATGCCATGCTGATGACCGCCGGTGGGGCCACTCTCTGTCGCGCAATGCCTAGGGAATATCGGGACGGCGCTACCCCTTACCAACGGACGCGGTCATCCAAATGCCGGAGAACTTGCATGGCCTGGCGACGGGAGCCTTCCATCAGGCGGTCCGAACAGCTCCTAGTTTTCGCCCGATGTGAAATCGCATAACATCTCTCTTCGTTACAGATGGTCAAAGGGAGCATTAGGGATGTCCATGCCGCCGATCTATTATGGGTTCACGAGGGCGGTTGCCTTAGGTGTTATGATTATTGTTCCCGCCGTTTTCTGTGCTTCCTGCTCGACGATCGGCGGAACTGGCGGGCAATCCGGTCGTGCAGCCTTGAGCAAGTCGACAGATCCTGCCAAAGACAAGGCGGCCGACCGTCGGCGATGGGCAGAGAGAGTCCAGCGGGACAACCAATTAGCGCCAAGCGGGTCGGCAACGGGTTCCTATGGCTCTTCCCGTCCTCTCCTTACCTGGTGAGCGATAGACTGGCGAACTGCTCTGCCTCAGGCCTTATGGAAGGGATTCGGCTTAAGCCGGCTCGGCATAGGTGCCTTCTTTCCTTACGACGAGTGAAATTGGCGTTACGCATCTACGGCAGGCGTCAGGGAAGTCCTTCACTGAGGCTGCCTTTTTCTCCCCCGACATCCGCGCCGCCGAGCCGCCGCACGAAGTCAGCGAAGAAGTGCGAGGCACGAGTGGCCCGTTTGCGCACCGCGATTGTCTGGGGAATTCGCGAAAATACCCCATCTACCACCCGGAAGCCTTCCATCCGCTCCGAGGCATTGAAGAGGAATTCGGTCAGTCCCGCCGCCGCGTCGCATTCTCGGTTGGCGAGAAAATCGAGGGCGGCCGCGGGGCTGTCGACATGCAATACCGTGGCTCGCTTGAGTATTCGCTCAAGCTGCTTTGTATAGGCTGCGCTACGCGCGGAAGCGATGCGAATTCCCTTGGAATCGAGCTCGTCCGCCGTTCGGCAGGGTGACGCCACTGGAATCAGATAGGTGGCCTCGACCGAGATGTAGGGAGGCGAGAAGCTGAAGCGATCGGTTCTCGATGGGTCAGACGCGATGAAGGCGATGTCCCACTCGCCGCCGTCCGCGGCGGAAAGAATATCTGCGGCCGATCCGTATCGTATCAGCGAAAGCTCGCGATCAAGTTCGTGGGCGATCCTACCCGCAATTTCCGCACTAGGGCCCACTAAGGCGCCTGCGTTTTCATCCCAGCGAATCAAAGCTGCGTTCGACATATTAACCGCAGCTCTAATGGTTCCAGTCGGCGCTATCTCCGACCGAACCTGTTCCAAAGCGAACATGCTATGTCTCCCTAGAGCGTGATGCCGAACGTGTAGGCGGTTTTCGCACGACATCCGGCTCTAGCGCGAAAACCTGGACGCAAGTGCTTCCGATCCTCTGGCAAGGAGGGCAACATCGACGCCGACTGCCGTGAACAGCGTTCCCTGCGCAATGCAGCGAGCCGCAAACTTCTCGTCAGGCGTCAGGATGCCCGAAGGCTTACCGACGGTTTTCAAGCGCTCGATCGCATTCTCGATTGCCGAAACTACCTCGGGATGTCCGGGTTGGCCGGGATAGCCGAGGCTGGCGGCGAGGTCCGCCGGACCGATGAAGATCCCGTCGACTCCGTCGACCCCTGCAATGGCTTCAAGCTGATCGAGCGCCTCTCGTGTCTCGATTTGCAGCAAGAGGCAGATCTCCTGTTCGGCGGTCTGCGCGTAGTTCGGCACGCGCCCGAAACGGGTGGCGCGGGTGAGGGCGGAGACGCCGCGAATGCCTCGCGGTGCGTAGCGCGCGGCGGCCACGGCCGCCTTCGCCTCCTGTTCATTCTGCACATAGGGAATGAGAAGCGTCTGGACACCGATATCCAGAAAGCGCTTGATCAATACGGGGTCGTTGAAGGCCGGGCGCACCACGGGGGCGACGTCGTATGGCGCGACCGCCTGCAGCTGTGGAAGCACAGTGAGGACATCGCTGGGAGAATGCTCGGTATCGAAAAGCAGCCAGTCGAAACCGGATGGTGCGACGATTTCCGCTGCATAGCTGCCCGGAAGGCCACACCACAATCCGATCTGACTTTGACCGGCCAGGAGTTTTCGCTTGAACCTGTTGACGGGGAGTTCCATTAGATCCTCACACGAACGAGACGCCGATTGAGCCGACGGGGCCGTAGTCGGCCTGGATCACGTCGCCTCGGGCGATATCCACAGGGCGGGTGAAAGAGCCGGCCAGCACGATCTGCCCCTTTTTCAAACCGCCGCCCACCGCATGGAGCTTGTTTACCAACCACGCGATCCCGGCTGCTGGATGGCCCATGATCGCTGCAGAAACACCGGATTCCTCGATGATGCCGTTCTTCGAGAGGGTGGCGCCCACCCAGCGGATGTCGATGTCCATCGGTCGAATGATGCGCCCGCCAACAACGACCGCCCCAAAAGCGGCATTGTCGGCGATCGTGTCGGTGATCGCTCTCGGAACCTCGGTGCGATAGTCGATGATCTCGAGAGCCGGGACGACGAATTCAGTCGCCCTCATCACGTCGTAGATCCGCGCACCGGGACCTTCGAGATCCTCGCCCATCACAAAAGCGAGCTCGACTTCCAGGCGGGGCTTGATAAAGAGGTCCGCCTTGATCTGCGCTCCGTCATTGTAGAGGGCGTCGTCGAGGATGACGCCATAGTCGGGCTCGGTCATCTTGGATGCCATCTGCATCGCGCGCGACGTAAGGCCGATCTTGTGACCGACGACCCGAGCACCCCTAGCAGTCCGAGCCTCCGCCCAGAGCGCTTGAATTTTATAGGCATCTTCAAGCTCCAGACCGGGATAGGTCTTGCTCGGTTGAACGATTGGCTTGCGCTCGGTTTCCGCCTTCAGAAGGGCGTCGGCCGCCTCTCGGCGTTCCTGTTCTGTGATCATCGGTTCGGCTCTGTCGTTGGTTATTTGATCGGTGGACGCGGCAGCACGGCTTCGCCGGGCTCCATAACGTAGGTGTAGTCGAGTGAGAACCAGGGGCCGTAGACGCCCGGCTCGGACGGATGCGGTTCGTCATGGCGGACGAAGTCGCCGGTCAGGGCTGCCGTCACTCCAAACTGAACGTCGGAATCGATGTGCGGATCGCTTGGATCGAAGACCTGGGAAATCAGCGTCTTGTATCCCTGTTTGAAGATAAGGGCGTGAAGATGCGCTGGTCGGTACGGGTGACGTCCCTGCGCCTTTAGCAATCGGCCGACGACGCCGTCGACCGGGATCGGGTATCCGACCATCTTCACGGTGCTGAACCAGAAGCGGCCGTCGGCATCCGTGGTGAACTTGCCCCGAAGGTTCATCTCAGCCTGATCGGGGTCCTGGTTTTCATAGAGCCCAACGGGAGAAGCATGCCAGACGTCGACCTCGGCACCCGCGATCGGGCTGCCGTCCCGATCTACTACCCTGGCGCGGACATAGAGCGGCGTGCCCGGCGTGTCGGAGCGGATGATTGTACCGCCGTTTTCGACACGGGGAGAGTTCAGGCGCCAGAACGGGCCGAGAAGAGACTGCGACGTCTCCGTCTGGCCACCGTCGCCGTTGTTCAAAAGGCAAACCAGCGAGGATACGCCGAGAGATCCGGCCATGAGAACAAACTCGTTGTGGCTGTCCGTCTGCAGTTGTCCGATCTCGTTGAGTATCGCCGTAGCTTCGCGGAACTCGACTTCGGACAATCTTACCTCCCGCACGAATGCATGGAGATGCTTCACCATTGCGACGAGGATCTCCCGCAGACGTGGATCCTCGGTTTTGTTCATCGCCGCGAGGACGGCAGGCGTCAGCTCGCTTTCGGTTTTTATGGCCATAGGGCTACCTCCCAATGGCCCCGACTATTTAGAATAATCGATTATCTGTCAATGAATGTTACGACGGCTTTTCCCTTCAAATGAGGAGGAATTGGCTAAACATGATGTTAAATATCTGAAAATACTTACTTAAGTTCACTAAACATATGGATCGCAGCTGCCATAACGGGCCGGGTTACGTTTTTCGTTGACACAAATAATCGTTTATCATATCGATCATCGACAGTTGATCGAAATTGCCGGGGAGCAGGGATGAGCTCGAGCGACGACAGCGCCTCTGCGCCACTGACAGACGAAGAGACGGCGTCCGCGGGTTTTGCCGATGATGGCAAGAACACCATCGGAAGCCAGTTGGCGTCGCGGTTGCGCGAGGCGATCATCTCTGGCGAGCTGGAGGCCGGCAGCAAGATCAATCTCGACAAGGCGCGCCGTACGTTCAATGTCAGTTTAAGCCCTCTGAGGGAGGGGCTTGCACGCCTGATTTCCGACGGCCTGGTGGAGTTTCAGGACAACCGTGGCTATCGCGTAGCGCCGATCTCGCTGGCGAATCTGGAAGAAATTACAACGCTGCGCGAAGAGCTCGAAGTCTTTGCGCTGCGGGAATCCATGCGCATCGGCGATGTCGAGTGGGAGGGCAATATAATGCGCTCGCTCCATCGCCTGAACCGCACGGAACGAGATGCCTCACGGCCTGAGACGCTCGAGCAATGGGAAACGCTTCACCGGGAATTCCATCTCACGCTCATTTCCGGTTGCGGCAAGCCGCTTCTGTTGCATTTCTGCGGCCTCTTGCTGAACCTGAACGACCGATATCGCCGGGTCTTCCTCATCAGGACTTCCGGCGACCGGAACGTCGGGCAGGAGCATAGCGAGATCGCACAGGGAGCGGTCGCGCGGGATGTCGAATATGCCTGCGAGAAACTGCGGCAGCACATCCACCGCACGGGGACGAACCTTCGAAATCATCTCGCGACGAAAGGGATCGTGTGATGGTGGCGCCTGGATCAAGATCGGAACAGAAGATTGGCGTTGCGCACTTCTCCGCCATCTCCCTGCCGCCGAGCGATTTTGCGAAGGCCGCAGCGGGGGCGGGCTTTTCCAGAATTGGACTGAGGCTCAATCCGGCATTTCCTGGAGCGCCATACTATGAGCTGCCTGTAGGCGGTCGCGCAGCGGAAGAATTGAAAGCCGTATTGCGCCGCGAAGCGCTCGAGGTCTTCGATATCGAGTTCTTTGTCATCGATCCCTCGTTCAACGCCTCGTCTCTGGAGCCCATAGTGGCTGCGGCCGCCAACATCGGGGCCAAGCGTCTGAGCGTGTGCGGCGACGATCCGGAGCGGAGCAGGCTGCAGTCGAACTTCACCGAATTCTGCAGCCTTGCAAGCGGCTACGGATTGGCAGTCGATATCGAGAACATGGGATGGCGGACGGTCAGAACCTTCGCTGACAGCGTCGATCTACTGAAATCGAGCGGCGCTTCCAATGCCGGTGCACTCGTTGACGGAGTGCATTTCTTCAGGAACGGCGGAACGTTGACGTCGCTGCGCGCCGACATCGACAGGGTCAAGCACGTCCAGTTATGCGACGTCATCGGACCCGCTCCGAACACGGCGGAGGCCATGATCGTTGAGGCCCGAGGCGAGCGCCTTGCTCCCGGCGAGGGCGAATTGCCGTTGGGCGAACTGGTTGAAATAGCCGACGGGGCCGCATCGATCTCGGTCGAAGTACCTCTTTCAGGCTCGGCAGACGCGGAGGAGCATTTGAAACGCCTGTTCGAAGGGGCCTTACGAATATTTAAGCCGGGTCAGTGATCGCGGCGCCGGCGAGGCGAGAGCCGCGCCGAAGGGAGGAAGCCAGCAGATGGGTTACAGGTTTGATTTTGGCGCGGTCTTCGACCGCGCCCCGGAATTGTTTTGGGGTTCGCTCGGAACGTTGGGTCTCGCCTTCGCCGGGATGCTGCTCGCTCTCGTAATCGGGATCCTGGGAGTTGCAGCGAGAACGTCGAAGACCGCGTGGGTTCGCGCTCCGGTTATCGCGTTCGTCGAAGTCGTCCGCAACACGCCGTTCCTGGTGCAGATCTTCTTCATCTACTTCGCCCTCCCGCTCATGGGCATCCGCCTGAACCCGACGGTCACTGCAATCATCGCGCTGGGGATCAACGGAGGCGCCTACGCTATCGAGATCATCCGCGGGGGCGTCGAGAGCATCAACAAGGGACAGATCGAAGCCGGTTTTGCGCTCGGGTTGCACAAGGCCGACGTCTTCCGGCTCATCGTTCTGAAGCCGGCACTGCGAGCGATCTACCCCTCTTTGACGAGCCAGTTCGTGATGCTGACCTTGACCACGTCGGTGTGCACCTCGATCGCCGCATATGAGCTGACTTCCGCGGCGCAGCGCATCGAGTCGGATACGTTCCGAAGCTTCGAAGTCTACTTCACCGTGACCGCAATCTACCTGGTCATCTCAAGCCTGATGATGGGAATCTTCGCCCTGATCTCCCGTTCCTACTTCAACTATCCGACTCGATAGGAGGCGCTCATGGGTCCCATCGGCGATAACGAGCTGTTCTTCATCCTTCAGGGTCTGAAATGGACCGTATTGCTGGCAATTATCGGTTTCATCGGCGGAGGCGTGTTCGGCATTTTGATCGCGCTTGCGCGCACGTCGAAGCATCGTTTCGCCCGGCTTGCATCATCCGGCTATATCGCGCTCTTCCAGGGCACGCCGCTCCTGATGCAGCTCTTTGTCGTCTACTACGGCGTTGCCTTGCTTGGCATCGACGTCAACGCCTGGGTCGCTGTCGCGATCGCGTTCACTCTCCACGCAAGCGCCTTCCTCGGCGAGATATGGCGCGGCTCGATTGAAGCCATTCCCAAAGGGCAGACCGAAGCCGCGCACGCTCTTGGCCTGCATTACGTCTCCCGAATGAAGGACGTGGTTCTGCCTCAGGCCTTGAAGATCTCGATGCCTGCGACCATCGGCTTTCTTGTGCAGCTCATCAAGGGGACGTCGCTCGCAGCGATCGTGGGCTTCATCGAGCTGACCCGGGCTGGCCAGATCATATCGAACCAGACCTACCGCCCGCTGCTCGTCTTCGGGATCGTCGGAATAATCTACTTCGTAATTTGCTGGCCTCTTTCCCATGTCGGAAGCGGCCTTGAGAAACGGATGGCAAAAGCCGCCCGCTAAGCCTGCTTCGGGAGAAGTAAACAGCACAAGAGGAGGAAAGTGCAATGAGTACCAATCGTAGGAAATTTCTCGGTCTAGCGCTGGCGACCGCTACCTTCGCCGCCGTCGGCGCTGCGGCAGCGACCGCGTCATCTGTCGAAGAGATCAAGTCGAAGGGAACGCTCGTCGTCGGCATCCAGGGCGACAACGCGCCTTGGGGCTTTGTGAACTCGAGCGGCAAACAGGACGGCTTTGACGCCGATGTGGCGACGCTGTTTGCCAAGGAGCTCGGCGTGAAAGTCCAGTTCCAACCGCTCGCGGTAGCGAACCGCATTCCCGCGCTGACGACCGGCAAGGTCGATATTCTCTTCGCCACGATGGCAATGACGGAAGAGCGCGCCAAGTCGATCCAGTATAGCAAACCTTATGCGGCCAACACGATTTCGCTTTATGCCGCCAAAGCCGACGCCGTGAAATCGCCGGCCGACCTGGCTGGTTGGGAAATAGGGGTGCCGAAGTCCAGCTCGCAGGACAAGGCCGTAACCGACGCGGTCGGATCGACGGCCACCGTTCGCCGCTTCGACGATGACGCGGCCACCATCCAGGCCCTGATCTCCGGACAGGTAAAGGCAGTGGGCGGCAATCAGTTCTACGGGCAGAGGCTCGATGCAGCCAGTGCCGGCACGTATGAACGAAAGATCGACTTCCTGACGACGTACAACGGTGTGGGAACGCGGCTCGGCGAGAAGGACTGGAACGAGACGGTCAACGCCTTCCTCGACAAGATCAAAGGCAACGGCGAACTCGCTGCCATCACCAAGAAGTGGATGGCAATCGATCTTCCCAAGTTCCCTGAATCCATCCCCAACATCCCGTTTACCGTCAAGTAAAGCATAAATGGAGGGCGCCGTGCTCAATTCCCCCAACGATCAGTCGACCTTGATATCCCTTGATAAAGTGGAGAAATGGTACGGCGCCTTCCATGCCCTGAAGAACATCAATCTGTCGGTTCGCAAGGGAGAGAAGATCGTCCTTTGCGGACCGTCCGGCTCGGGCAAGTCCACCTTGATCCGTTGCATCAACGCGCTTGAATTGATTCAGGGCGGCAAGATCGTGGTGGAAGGTCAACTGCTGGACGGCACCACCAAGGCGGTCGACGCCATTCGACGTGAAGTCGGAATGGTTTTCCAGAACTTCAATCTCTTCCCGCACATGACCGTGCTGCAAAACTGCGCGCTTGCGCCCATGAGAGTGCGGGGCGCAAGCCGGGCGGACGCAGAGAAGTTGGCGCGAAAGTATCTCGAGCGCGTCCGCATCCTCGATCAGGCGGAAAAATATCCGGCGCAACTCAGCGGCGGACAGCAGCAGCGCGTCGCCATCGCGCGTGCCCTATGCATGGAGCCGAAGGCGATGCTTTTCGACGAGCCCACCTCCGCCTTGGATCCCGAAATGGTCAAAGAGGTTCTCGACACCATGATCGGCCTCGCAAGAGACGGCATGACGATGATCTGCGTGACCCATGAAATGGGTTTCGCCCGGCAAGTCGCTGACAGGGTCATCTTCATGGCTTCCGGAGAGATCATCGAGGAGGCGGAGCCCGAGACCTTCTTCAAGAACCCCAAGCATGACCGGACGAGGGCATTTCTCGGCGAAATCCTTGCGCATCACTGATCGGGCAAAGACATGGACAACAGCAAATTCCTGGTCGGCCTCATCGGCGCCGACATCCAGATGTCAAAATCGCCGGCGCTCCATGAAACGGAAGGCCGCCACCTGGGGCTTGATTACGAGTACGAACTCGTGGACTTGGCAGTGCGCGGATTGCCTCCTTCCGCGCTGCCGGATCTCCTGAACGAGCTGGAAAGCCGCGGCTTTGCGGGAACCAACATCACCCATCCGTGCAAACAGACCGTGCTGCCTCACCTGACGCGCCTGTCCGAAGATGCCGAGATGCTTGGAGCCGTGAACACGGTCGTGCTTCAGAACGGCGAGCGGATCGGACACAACACCGACTGGTATGGCTTTTACAAGAATTTCGAGCGCGGCTTGCCCGACGTCGCGAAGGCTCATGCCGTTCTGCTTGGCGCCGGCGGTGCTGGGGTGGCGGTCGCGCATGCTGCCATGAAACTCGGTATAGAAAGGCTCTCGATCTTTGATCAGGACGAACGCCGCGCCTCCACGCTCGCCGATCAGGTCAACGAGAGGTTTTCAGGAGAGGTCGCAAGGCCGGTCAGAGACGTGCGCGCCGCCCTCGCCATCGCCGATGGCCTGATCCACGCCACGCCCACTGGTATGCCAAGCCATCCCGGGCTTCCGATAGACCCCGATTGGATAGGGCATCGTCACTGGGTGGCCGATATCGTCTATATGCCGTTGATGACCGAGCTCCTTGCGTTGGCAAAGCAGAAGGGGTGCCGGACGCTCCCAGGGGGCGGAATGACCGTGTTTCAAGCGGCCGCAGCTTTCGAGCTTTTCACAGGCCTGTCACCCGACACGGAACGAATGTCGCGCCATTTCGATGAGCTGTGCCGAGTGACAGCGTGATCGGGGGATTACTCCATGCCGCATATCATCATCGACTACAGCCGAGGCGCAGCGGAACGCGTCGCCATCGACGAGCTAACCCGCGCGGTTCATCGCCGGGTCCGCGACGGAGGGCTGGTCAAGCCAACCGTGGTTCGCACCTTCGCCAGAGAAGCCACCATCTCCTGCGTCGGCGACGAGCATCCCGATAACCACTTTGTGCAGATAATCGTACGCATGGCCCCAGGCCGCCCTCTGGAGGTCAAACGAGAGCTGCTGAAATCGGTGCTCGAAGCTGCGCGCGACGTAGCGGCTTCCGCACTGGAAGCCGGCCGGCTCGGCCTTCGCGCAGATCTCTACGAATCCGATCCAAACTTCGCGTTTCAGGACATAGCGTTCGCCTGATCCCGGCAACGCTCAACAAGGATAAATGCAATGAGCCTCATCTACGTTCTCAACGGACCAAACCTCAACCTCCTCGGCAAGCGCCAGCCACATATCTACGGGCACGAGACATTGGCTGACGTCGAGGCGGACTGCCGAAAGTTGGCGTCGGAGCTGGGACACGAGATCCGTTTCCATCAAAGCAACCGCGAATACGAGATCATCGACTGGATCCACCAGGCGCGCGAGGACGGCGCTGGCATTGTCATCAACCCGGCCGCGTTCACTCACACTTCGCTCGCTATCCTCGACGCACTGAATACCTTTGAAGGTCCCGTCATCGAGATCCATATCTCCAACGTCCACAAGCGTGAGAGCTTTCGCCATCATTCCTTCGTGTCTCATCGGGCCGACGGCGTCATCGCTGGTCTCGGCACCGAAGGCTATCAACTCGGCATCCGCAGAGTTGCGACCATGCTCAAGGCTGAGAAAAAGGACTGATAGCGATGGCGAACCGGGTCAAGCTGGCAGTTCTTGGGGCGGGGCTGATCGGCAAGCGTCACATCAGGCACGTGCTGGAAGAGCCGGCTGCAGAGCTGACGGCAGTTGTGGATCCCACGCCAGTCGGCCAAGCGATCGCCGGCGAGGCTGGTGTCAGATGGTTCCCCAGTTTTGCCGACATGATGAATTCCGAGCGCCCCGACGGAGTCATCATCGCGACGCCGAACCAGGTGCATGTTCAAAATGGGTTGGAAGCCGTGGAGGCGGGCGTCCCGGCGCTGATCGAAAAGCCCATCGCGGACGACATCGCGGCCGGCGAGAAGCTTGTGCGAATGGCTGAAGCAAAAGGTGTGGCGCTCCTGACGGGACATCACCGCCGGCATAATCCGATGATGCAGAAAGCAAAAGAGATCATCGACAGCGGGACGCTCGGTCGGATCCTGATTGTGAATGCGATGTTCTGGCTGTTCAAGCCGGACGAGTACTTTGACATCCCCTGGCGGCGAGAGCGCGGGGCAGGGCCAGTCTTCCTCAACCTAATTCACGACATCGACAATCTCCGTTTCCTTTGCGGCGATATAGGCGCCGTACAGGCCCGTGAATCCAACGCGGTGCGAAGCAATGCCGTCGAGGAAACCGCTGTTATCCTCATCGAGTTCAAAAGTGGTGTTCTCGGCACTGCTTCCGTGTCCGATTCCGTTGTGGCGCCGTGGAGCTGGGAGATGACGACGGGAGAAAATCCCGCTTACCCGAAAACTCAGGAGATTTGCTACATGATCGGCGGAACACACGGATCTCTGGCCGTGCCGTCGCTCGAAATATGGAGCAATGCCGAAAAGCGAAGCTGGACGGAGGCATTTGAGCGCGATAGAGCCGCATTCGAAAACGAGGACCCGCTTGTCCTGCAGATCCGTCAGTTCTGCAGCGTCATTCGGGGCGAGGAAGCTCCTTTAGTCAGCGGCCGCGAAGGCTTGGAGACATTGAAAGTCATTGAGGCCGTCAAGCGGTCGGCTGCGATAGGAGAGCGCGTCGTCCTCTAGCCAGGGTTCAAGGCAAGCGGCAAGGGCGATCATCCTCTTCGCCGTCATTCTCGGAGGCATCGGCACGCTCGAAGGCCCAATCATTGGCGTGGCGATCTATTTCCTGCTTCGCGAGACCATGGGTAATATCGGCTCGCTCTATTCCATTATCCTCAGCCTGCCCGCCATCGGGGTCATGCTATTGGCGCCTGGCGGGGCGTGGGGTTTGCTGAAATCCGTGATCAGGATCGACTTGCTGCCGATCCGCCGCACCATGGGGAGGTGGGCCACAGGGTGTAAGCCGGTCGAGGCTGGAAGGAAGGCGTAGAAGGAAATCGATGGCCGCCGGCCGCCGATGATACGCTTGTCTAAGCGCCCTATGTGGAAGGACGAATCCATTCTCCGGATCGATCCAGTTGCCGATTCGTAATTCCCATCGGGTTCTAGGTTGAAGAACAGAAATGCGAGTCCAGATCTTGTATAAGGGCCTCGGTCCGAAATGTTCGATACCTTGTGTTTCAGGCGATCGGGCCGGTATCCTATCAGCTCTTCCTCCCCTGTGGTTTTCGTTCCAGCCCACTTTCTATGCGGTATGCAAGCTGGGCTCGGGTCAGTCCAAGCATGCGAGCGGCGGCAGAAAGATTTCCCTGCGCCCGTTCCATAGCCGCCGTGTATAGCGCCTGTTCAAGAGTATTGAGAGAAAATCCTTCGGATTCTAATAATTGATGGGGATCGGTCGGCGTTCCCCCGTGTTCGCGGCTGTCGCTCTCCGAACTGGCTGGAAAGCGTGTCAGCTGAGCTTCGATCTGCGCAGCGGAAATCGTTGTGTTGGCGGTCTTTGTGTCAAGCGCGGCGATAAGTACGTTACGCATCTGGCGCAGGTTTCCTGGCCAGCGTTCTGCCTCGATCAATTCCTCCGCCGCCGCTTCGAAGCGGAGAGGCTCGATGTTCATTCGAGCCGCAAGCACCGGCAACATCGATCGCGCCAGCGCCACTCGCTCGCCTTCTCTTTCGCTCAATGTCGGCATGCGAACGGTTATCGGCGAGAGAACCGAAAAAAGTTCTTTTAGAGAGCCTTGCTCCTCCGTCGCAAAGCGCTGGTCAGCGACCGCGACGATGCGAGGCCCGCCTGTCGCGATGCCTTCCTCGATTGCGCGGGCGAAGTGGCGCTGGACGTCGTGAGGTATAGTTTCGACAGCGTCGATGACGATCATCTCGCAATGGGATGTCCGGCGGCTTGCCTTAATCGGCCGTGCGACCTCGGCGCAAAACGCAAGGTCGACTTGCATCCCAACTAGGCGCCGTAGATCTGCCGTGGGGACTGCAGACCTTCGATGCAGATAGCGTGCGGCACTACCGCGCCCCGTTCCCGGCGCACCAGTTATCAGCACGGGCAGGGTGGTGGCCGCCAGGCGATCGAGCCTGTCGCGGACCGGCATCAGGATGAGGTTGTCGAGGCTGGAGAAGGACGTGTCGGTGGCGCGCGCGGCGTTGCCGCGCGAGGCGGGAGCGCGGCTAATGTCGTCGGCAACATCGATACGCTCGCGGAAAAGCATTACCTCTGGATCGTTGCGGCCCCAGCCATCGGCTGGCTTTCCGACCACCCGGCAATGGCTGTGGCCCTGCGCCGCGCATTCGATCTCCTTGTACACGATCAGCGTATCAAAGAACTCGCTGGCATAACCCGAGGCGTAACCAAGCTGCGTCCAGCAGACGGGTTCGGATGCCAGTCGCGTCTTACTGAACTCCGCGGCTTCGACGCTGTCGCGCCAAAGGAATTCGGCAGAAAATCGTTTCTTACGGAAGTCGTAGGAGTTGAAGACGGTTTCGACACGCACCACGCCGCTGAAGGTGTGCAGCCGCGTTCCGGCCGTGAAGGCGTCGCCTATGTCAAGATTTGGCCAACCGGCACGTACGAAACGTGCGTCCGAGCGGCCGGACATGAAGCCCAGGCGCAAAAGGAAGATGCGTGCCTCCTTCTCGCCGAGCAAGCCCACCAGCTCGCGCCTCAGATCGGAAAGGGCGGACGCGCGCTGCATGACGATGCGCGCGCCATTCAGCTGGATCGTTCCGTCATTCGGATTGAAGACCAGGCTGGAGAGAAGCTGCCGGACGGTCGGATTGCCGCCTCGATCCAGCATCTTAGAAGATTCGATCAATCCCTGCATCAAGACCTCTTCCGCGCAGCAAGCGGTCCGGCAATCCTTCACGGATGGCCGTTTGATGATTTCATAAAGCAATTTCATTATTTCAGCAAACAATCGCCCTGGTGGGGCCGCAAGCCGGGGGCGGGCTCCTTAAAAAATATGGTTCTGTTTCAATCTGTTGGAGTTTGCCCGCAGAACTTCTTCTGATTGCCCGTCGGCGGTGTTTGACAGGCAGTCGGGATTTCTCGTCCTAATGAACCAATTCTGCTGCGTCGGGGAGGGCAAGGCAGAATGGAGGAAGTTCGGGCCGAGGCTCGGGCATGCCATCCTCGACGGCACGGGAGGAAAAATGACGAGCTTGCAGGATATGTTCGACGTTCGCGGCAAATCGGTCATCGTGACCGGCGGTGCGAGCGGCATAGGGCGGGCCTATGCGGAAGTGATGGCGGATAACGGTGCTCGTGTCTGCATCTTCGATATGGATGGCGAAAATCTCGACCGTGTCGTGGCGGAAATCGCCCGACATGGAGCTGACGTTTGCGGTCTGGAGATCGATGTCTCGGATCGGCCGGCCATGGCGGCGGCTTTCGACGCGGTAGCAGAGCGTCAGGGACGGATCGACATCGTCTTTGCAAATGCGGGCATCGATGCTGGGCCTGGCTTCCTGTCGACGACAGGTGAGCGGCTCCAAGGCGGCGCCATCGATGTTCTCGACGATCACCACTGGGATCGGGTGATCGAGGTCAATCTCTCTTCGGTCTACACAACCGTCAAGCATGCGGCCCGGCACATGAAAGCGACGGGAGGCGGCCGTATCATCGTGACCTCCTCGATCGCTGCCCAGATCAATGAGGCGATCGTCGGCACGCCCTACATGCCAGCCAAGGCCGGCGTAGACCATTTCGTACGCCAGATGGCGATGGAATTGGGCCAATTCGGCATTCTCATCAATTGCATCTCGCCTGGTCCCTTCATGACCAACATCGCCGGCGGCAGGCTGCGGATACCGGCGGATCGCAAGGCCTTCGAACAGCAATCGCTGATCGGGCGGATTGGCGATCCCGAGGACATCAAGGGGCTTGCTCTCTATCTCGCGTCGCCGTGCTCGTCCTACGTCACGGGCAGCCAGATTGTCATCGACGGAGGTTCGATGCACCGCATCAAATAAATGAACTTCGCCGGATGCGGGAGGAGGAAATCGCAGCCGGCGAATGAGCTTCAGAGGGAGGATAAAATAATGGAATCGAAAAGCAGTTTGTCGATGCCTTCTCGCCGTACGGTGCTGAAGGGAATAGGCGCCGGCCTTGCCGCCTCGGCGCTCGGTGCGCCGACGATTGCCCGCGCGCAATCGGCCGGCACGATCAAGGTCGGCTTCATCACTCCGGCGACCGGGCCTCTTGCCCTTTTCGGTGAGACCGACGGCTGGGCTCTGGAAAAGGTCAAGGCGCAGCTCAAGAATGGTCTGGAGACGGCGGCCGGCCACTACGATGTCGAATTCCTGATCCGCGACAGTCAGTCGGACCCCAACAAGTCGGCGGAAGTCGCCGGCGATCTCATTCTCAATGAAGGCGTGCACCTGCTGCTGCCGGCCTCGACGACCGATACGGTAAGCCCTGCTGCCGATCAGGCCGAACTCAACGAATGCCCCTGCATTTCGACAGGCGCGCCTTGGCAGGCGGTCATCTTCCCGCGTGGAGGCAAGGACAAGCCGTTCAAATGGACCTATCACTTCTTCTGGGGCCTCGACGAAGCGCTGAACACCTATGTCGGCCTCTGGAACACGCTGGACAGCAACCGCAAGGTCGGCATGCTGTTTCCGCAGAACGCCGATGGTGAGACATGGGGCAACATGGATTATGGCCTGCCTGCCCCCACCAAGAAAGCCGGCTTCGAGATCGTCGTTCCCGGCTTCTTCCAGCCGCGTACCAACGATTTTTCGGCGCAGATCACGGCTTTCAAGCAAGCCGACTGCGATATCATCGGCGGTATTGCCTATCCGGCCGATCTGAAGACCTTCGTCAACCAGTGCGCCCAGCAGGGCTATAAGCCGAAGGCGATCACGGTCGCGGCTGCATTGCTCTTCGCCTCGGGCGTGGAAGCCATGGGCTCGCTCGGCGAGGGCATGTCTTCGGAAGTCTGGTGGACCCCCGCCTTTCCCTTCAAGTCGACGCTGACCGGTCAGGTGAGTCGCGATCTTGCCGACCAGTGGGAAGCGGAAAAGAAGAAGCAGTGGACGCAGCCGCTCGGCTACAGCCATGCCATCCTCGAAGTGGCGATCGACATTCTCAAGCGCTCTAAGAACCCGCTCGACCGCACCGCCAATCTCGAGGCGGTTGTCGCCACCAACATGCAAACGTTGATCGGGCCAGTCAATTTCGCCAAGGGACCGCATCAGAACGTGGCGACCTCGCCGATTTTCGGCGGGCAATGGGTCAAGGGCGACAAGTGGCCCTATGACCTGAAGATCGTCGACAATACCGTCAACAAGCTCTTCCAGCCGGAACGCAAGATCGTGCCGCTGCCCTGGCGGACTGCCTGAACAAGGCGTGAAGCCAAGGCAAAGCGAGATACCGCCCCTGCTTGATGCGATCGGGCCGGGGCGGATCGGACGGAGGATCGGAAGGGCGCGCCCAAACGCGCCGCCGGCATTAAAAGGCCGGAGTGGAGGAGCATGGAAAACGGCGTACTACTCGAGGCACGCGACCTCAGCAAATCGTTCGGGGCTCTCAAGGTCCTGCACGAGGTGAGTTTTACGGTCGGCGCTGGCGAGGTTCTGGGCATTGTCGGCCCGAATGGTGCCGGCAAGACAACCCTATTCAACCTGATCAGCGGCGACATGCGTGTCGATGGCGGTGAGTTGGTCTTTGACGGCCAGAAACTCGTTGGGCAGCCGCCCTATCGCCGCTGCAAAATCGGCATCGGCCGGACCTACCAGATCCCGCGTCCCTATGTCGGTATGACGACCTTCGAAAACCTCCTCGTCGCCGCCTTTTTCGGCAGCGGCACCAAGGATGCCGAGAGCTATCAGCGCTGTGCAGAGATCCTCAAGGCCTGCGAGTTGTCCGACAAGGCGAACCGTTCGGCCGGCTCGCTGACGCTGCTCGACCGTAAGCGGCTGGAACTGGCGCGTGCGCTTGCCTCGTCGCCAAAGCTCCTGTTGCTCGACGAGATTGCCGGCGGGCTGACCGACGAGGAAGGCAGGGCGCTCGTCTCGCTTATTCGCCGCATCCGCGACAGTGGCATCACCATCGTCTGGATCGAACATGTGCTGCACGCGCTGCTCGCCGTCGCCGACCGCATGCTGGTGCTGAATTTCGGGGAGAAGATCGCAGAAGGTGTGCCGGCCGAAGTCATCCAAAGTTCGGAGGTGCGAAGGGTCTATATGGGGGTCGAGGCATGAGCGCGGCACTGCTTTCCACACACGGACTGGTCGCCCGCTACGGCGATTTTCAGGCTCTTTACGGTATCGACTTCGAGATTGCCGCGGGCGAGGTCGTCGCCCTGATCGGGGCAAATGGTGCCGGCAAGTCGACGCTTCTGAAATCGATCATGGGCCTTCTGAGCGTTGCGCCGGGCATGGTGCAGCTCGAGGGACGGCCGGTCGGCGGCGCCAAGCCGCACCGGATGGTGGCCGATGGCGTGGCGATCGTGCCCG
Organism: Martinezella tropici; assembly: GCF_003287875.1. Lineage (GTDB taxonomy): Bacteria > Pseudomonadota > Alphaproteobacteria > Rhizobiales > Rhizobiaceae > Rhizobium > Rhizobium tropici_C. Next base: position 38,649 of record NZ_QMKK01000030.1, on the reverse strand, counting down.
AGGGCCGTCGCCTCTTTGTCGGCATGTCTGTCATCGACAATCTGCGCGTCGCTATCGACCATGCCGGCAAATCCGCCGCCAATGGCTGGACGCTGGAGCGCCTGTTCGCGCTCTTTCCGGTCCTGAAGGAAAAGCAGGCCGTGCCTGTGCAGTCCCTGTCCGGTGGGCAGCAGCAGATGGTGGCGATCGGCAGGGCGCTGCTCAGCCAGCCGCGCGTACTTCTATGCGACGAAATCAGCCTGGGCCTGGCGCCGAAGGTGGTGAAGGAAATCTACCAGGCGCTGCCGTCGATCTATGAAACAGGTACGGCGATCGTGTTGGTGGAGCAGGACGTCGGGCTCGCCCGCTCCTCGTCGAACCGCCTCTACTGCATGCTCGAAGGCCGCGTCAGTCTTACCGGCCGATCAACTGATATCTCGCGCGAAGCGATTGGCGAAGCGTATTTCGGAGGGGCCCATGCTGTGGCTTGACGGCCTTGTCCAGGGCATTCTTCTCGGCGGTCTTTATGCCCAATACGCGCTCGGAATGGCGCTGATGTTCGGCGTCATGCGCGTCGTCAACATCACCCATGGTGACCTGGTGATCCTCCTGGCGCTGATCGGCATCAGCCTGGCTACCGCATTCTCGCTCGGCCCGTGGTCGGTGCTGGTGATCCTCGTGGTGCTTGGGGCCATCATCGGCGTCATCCTGCAGCGACTCATCCTCAACCGCGTCGTCGGCGCCGATCCGCTTCCCTCGCTGATCGCCACCTTCGGGCTCTCCATCGCCCTGCAGAACGCCATGCTGCAGATATGGTCGGCCGACACCCGCTCGCTAGGCGGCGGCGACATCGTGCATGCCTCCTTCCAACTCGGGCCGCTCTTCGTCGGCGTCTTGCCAGTGATCGTGCTTCTGACGGCGACGGTGCTGACCGGCGGCCTCGATGTCGCGTTGCGCTCGACACGCTTTGGCCGTGCCCTGCGCGCAGCTTCGGCCGATGTGGAAGCCGCGGCGCTGACAGGTGTCAACCCGAAGACGGTCTATACCGGGGCAACGGCAATCGCTGTCGCGATCCTCGGATTTGCCGCGGTCTTCCAGTCGTTGCGTTCGACCGTGGCGCCTGCCGACGGGGCCTTCCAGCTGATCTACGCCTTCGAGGCTGTCATCATCGGCGGCATGGGGTCTATCTGGGGTGCCTTCCTCGGAGCGATGGCGCTCGGGGTCAGCCAGTCGGTGGGATTCCGCATCGACCCCGGCTTCGGCATCCTCGCCGGCCACCTCGTTTTTCTGATCATCCTCGCCCTGCGTCCCCAGGGCTTCCTAGGAAGGGGTTGAAGCCGTGACCAATGCCTTCGCCGCCCGTTTGACCGATGCCGTCCCGCGGCCCGCCGTGCGCGTACAGCGCCAGACGCGCTCGAGCCTGATTGCACTCGTTATCAGCGTCGCGCTGCTCGCGGCTGTCGCTTCGATGCCGCTCTGGGCAAGCCAGGGCCTCATCCGCGATGTCGTTGAACTATGCTGCTACATCACCGTCGCGCAGATGTGGAACCTGCTCGCCGGTTATGGTGGCCTCGTCTCCGTCGGCCAGCAGGCCTTCGTCGGTACGGCCGCCTATGCAATGTTCATCATGGCGCAGCTTTGGGGCTTAAGCCCCTTCCTTGCCATGCCTTTGTCGGTCATCGCACCGGCGATACTGGCGGCACTCACCTATGGCCTGCTGCATCGGCTCGATGGCCCATATTTCGCCATCGGCACCTGGGTGGTGGCGGAAGTCATGCGCCTTGCCACGTCCGTCTTCAGCTATGTCAATGCCGGCGCCGGCATGAGCCTGCGTGTCATGTCCAGCTATACGCCTACCGAACGCGCAATCGGCATTTCGGTACTGGCGGCGCTGATGCTGCTTGTCGCCGTCGGCGGCAGCTATCTGCTGTTGCGTTCGCGCTATGGCTTGGCGCTGGTCGCTATGCGAGACAATCCGATTGCCGCGGCAAGCCAGGGCGTCAATGTCGGCCTCCTGAAATTCCTGATCTGGGTTGCCGCCGCCGTCGGCACTGGCCTTGCCGGTGCCATCTACTTCATGGCGCAGCTGCGCATAACGCCACCGGCCGCCTATAGCCCGACCTGGGCGAATGTGGCGATCTTCATCGTTATGGTGGGCGGGCTCGGTTCGCTCGAAGGGGTGCTGATCGGCGCGCTTGTCTATTTTGTCGCCGACCGCCTGTTCGGACAGTACGGCGCCACCTATCTCGTCGTCCTCGGGCTACTCACCCTCGTCATGGCGCTTTTTGCCCGCGGCGGCCTCTGGGGATTGATCCAGAAGGCGACAAACGCCTCCTGGTTCCCGACGAGGCGCACGCTTCTGGAGGACCCGCGATGAGGGCGGCACTGTTCGAGGCGGCCGGACGGCCGCTCGATGTCAAAACGATCGAAACGCCGCAGCCCGGCGCTGACGAGCTATTGCTCCGCGTTGCCGCCTGCGGCATTTGCGGTTCCGACCTGCACATGACGGAAGATCCCGAAACCTTCGCGCTCGAAAGAGGCGGTGTCCTCGGCCATGAAATTTCCGGCGAAGTGGTGACCTGTGGCGCTGAGGTCGCGAATTTCAAAACCGGCGACCGGGTTGCCGTCGCGCCGATGCGCGGCTGCGGCCACTGCGACAGCTGCTCGCGCGGCGAACCCGCGTGGTGCGCCGAGATGCGGCTGATCGGCGGCGGCTATGCCGAATTCGTCACCGTCGCCGCCCGTCAGTGCCGCCGCCTACCGGACGATTTGCCGATCGAGGAGGGGGCTCTGGCCGAACCGGTCGCAGTCGGCCTGCATGCGGTCATGCGTTCGGGGCTGAAGCCGGGCAACCGAGTGCTGATCCTCGGAGCCGGCCCCATCGGTCTTCTCGTCGCCTTCTGGGCGAGGCGGCTGGGAGCTGCTCATGTCGTCATCGCCGATCTGAACCGCCACCAGGCAGAACGTGCAGCCGAAATCGGCGCCACCGGCTTCGCACTCTCCGGGGAGGGGCTGGCGGAGGAGTTTCGCGCATTGACCGGAGGCGCACCGGACATCGTCTTTGAATGCGTCGGCAAACGCGGGTTGATCGATGCTGCCTGCCGGCTGGTGCGCGTGCATGGCACGGTGGTCGCAGTCGGCCTCTGCGTCGGCGGCGACACATGGGACCCGTTCGCGGCGATTTCCAAGGAAATACAGGTGATCTTCGCCGTGTTCTTCACCATGGCGGAGTTCGACATGGCGCTGCAGGCGCTCGGCCCTGGCCGCCATCGGCCGCAGGCGCTGGTGACTGGTCGGATCGGTCTTGCCGCCGTGCCAGCGGCATTCGAGGCGCTCAGGCGACGCACCACGCAATGCAAGGTGCTGATTACGCCCGCGGTCGGCTGAAACGGCATAGGAGGAGGATTGGAATGAATTTCGAAACGGTGCATTACGACATCGAAGGTGTTGCGACCGCTGTACGCGTCATCGGCAGGGGCCCCGCCGTGCTCGCGCTGCATGGCGCCGCCACCATCGAAGGCACGGAATGGGCGCGGGGCCTCGCCGATCGCTTCCGCATCTACTTGCCCTATCATCCCGGCTTCGGCGACAGCGGCGAAGCGCCGCATATCACCGGCATGCAGGATATCATTGTCCACAACCTGCATCTGGTCGCCGCCCTTGGCCTCGATCGGCCGCATCTCGTCGGCCACTCCATGGGCGGTTGGATGGCTGCCGAAATGGCCGTCGTCGCAGGCGAGCGTTTCGGCAAGCTGGTGCTGAATGCGCCGGCTGGCCTCAACGATCCAGATCACCCCGGCGCCGACCTGTCGGCCATCGCGCCCGAGGCGCTACCCGGCTATCTCGCGCATAATATCGACATTGCCTTGCGCTATTTTCCAGGCGGAGCCGAATGCCCGCCGCTCGACGCCTTCCTTGCCGCCCGCGAGAAGGAGGCGCAGGCGCTTGGCAATATCGTCAAGGCCTACGGCATGGGCCATCCCAATCTCGGCCGTTGGGTTTCCCGCATCCCGAACGAGACACTGATCGTCTGGGGCGAGAAGGACCGAATGCTGCCCGCGTCGCAGGCGCCGCTCTGGGAAAAACGCATTCCGAACGCCCGCACCTTCATGGTGCCGGATGTCGGTCATTTCGCCATGCAGGAGGACCCGCGCGTGGTGACCGCCATCGGCGATTTCCTCGCCGGCTGAGACAGCTTGCCGCGAGAACACACCAGATTGTCAGGAGGAACAGATGAACGCACCTTTGAAACATAGCGCCGCATATTGGGGCACCAAAACGAACTTCGCCCACCTTCTCGAGCATATCAGCAAGATCGGGCCGGTGCTTGAAGAAAATGCTGTCGCCACCGAAAAGCTCGGCAAGCTGAACGAGCCTACTTTCGAGGCGCTGAAGCCGCTGCGTATGTCGCATATCTTCGCGACCGAAGAACTCGGCGGCGCACAGCTTTCGCCGACGCAGGGCCTGCAGTTGATCGAGGCCATCACCTACCACAGCGGCGCTGCCGGCTGGGTGTCGATGGTACATGCCTGCATCGGGGCGATGTCAGCCGCCTTCCTGCCGGACACCGCGATCTCGCGCCTCTTCGGCGGCGACACCGACAACCGTTTTTCGGGTCAGGGCACGCCGACCGGCATGCTGAAGAAGGTCGATGGCGGCTATCTGTTGAACGGCAAATGGTCCTATGCAAGCGGTATTCACCACGCCACATTCACCCATACCGCCGCCCTGCTCGACGACGGCAACGGTCATCCGGCCAAGGATGAGAATGGTAACGTCGTGGTGCTCTGCGCCCATGCGCCGGTCGGCGAGCATGGACTGCTCGGCAATTGGAACGTGCTCGGCCTGCAGGGAACCGGCAGCATCGACTACGACGCGAAGGATGTCTTCATCGCCGACGACATGGTTTTCCCGATCATGACCGCCGAGCCGCAGCGCCAGAAGGAATTCTTCAGCCTCGGCGTCGTCGGGCTGGCTGCCATCGGCCATTCGGGCTGGGCGATCGGCGCATCCCGCCGCATGCTCGATGAAATGGCCAAGTTCGCCGTGACCAAAACCGGTCGCGCCGGCATGCTCGGCGAGAGCGATAAATTCTGGTTCGATTACGGCCGTGCGGAAGCTCGCGTGCGCGCCGCCCGCGCCTTTTTGTTTGAGGTCTGGCGCGACGTGGAGGCCTCGATCGAGGCGGGGAACCGGGTATCCACGCGGCAGATCACCCTCGTGCATCTCGCCAAGTCGGAAGTGCACGAGGCGGGCGTCGATGCCTGCCACTTCGTCTACCGCGCGGCCGGCGGCGCGTCGCTGCGCGACGGCGTGATGCAGCGCACCTATCGTGAGATGCTGGTGGCGGCCAACCATTTCACGATCAACACCAACATTGTCGGCGCCGCCGGCCGCGAGATCGGCGGGCTGTGGAGCGATCGCGTCTGGCAGTTCTACGATCTGGTGGAGAAGAAATGATGGCGCAGTCCGGAAAGCAGGAGCGTGAAGCGCCGGCGACGGTCGCTGCCGGCGTGACGGAGGCTTTCATGATGGCCTTCCGCCACCATCCGGCGGGCGTTGCCATCATCACCGCCGATCCGGGTGACGGGCCGGTGGCCCTGACGGTAAGCTCGCTGATCTCGATCAGTGCCTCGCCGCCGATGGTGGCTTTCTCCCTGTCGGATAATTCCTCCAGTGCGAACGCTGTGCGTCGGGCGCAGACGGTGGTCGTGCATTTCGTGCGCCGCAGCGATAGGGAGCTTGCCCGGCTCTGCGCCACCAGCGGCAGGGATCGTTTCGGGCCTGACGTGCGCTGGGCGCGGTTCGAAAGCGGCGAACCTTATTATCCGGATGTCGGCCTCTGGTTCCGGGCAGCGGTTCGCGGACTGTTTCCGCTCCCCGGCGCTTGTCTGGTCTCAGCCGAACTCCTTGAGGCCTCTCCCGGGGCGCATGAGGAGCGCCGGGACGACGCCTTGGTCTATGCCAACCGCGCCTGGCACGGACTGCGCCCGATGGCCGATGCCGGCTTGGCGCCGTTGTTCCTATGGCCGGACGATTCTGCAACATTTTAAAGAGCGTCATGAGCCGTCACAGGCTCCAGATCACCGCCTGCTCATGGCGCTTGATCAGGTGCCTGAGGTCTTCGAAGCTCTTGCGAATATGGGCGCAGAAGGCCTCGACTGCCGGGACACGGATTTCCTCGGTGCGCCGCAGGAGACCGAGCGCGCGCTCGGGATGAGGAATATTGACCGGCAGTGCCGTGATCGACTTGTCGTTGCGATAGGCGAAAACGACGCTGTGCGGCAGGATGGTGAGCGCATCGCTCGCCTTCAGATAGTTGATTGCGCTCACCAGCGAGCCGCCGGAATAGCGGATCTTCGCCTCGGTGGCGCCGAGCGAGAGGACGAGGCTGTGCAGATCGGCGAACAGCGGGCTGCCGGTGGGCGGGGCAATCCAGGGATAGTCGAGGAGTTCCGCAGGCGCGAGCTTGCGTCTCAGGAGAAGGGGATGCGTGACACGGCAGGCGACGACGTTGCGGCCAGGAAGCAGTTCCTGGAAGCGCATGCCGGAGCCCTCGTCCAGCACGTCGATCGGGCAAATGGCGAGGTCGATGCGATCGGCGTCGATCGCCGCCCGCAGATCCGGCAGGTAGCCGTAGCTCTGCTCGATGCGCACGTCCGGTGTGGCATTCTGGAACTCGGCGATCATGCCAGAGATCAGCGCATCCATGAAGAAGGGCGTGCCGCCGACGCGCACTACGCCCGTCCGTCCGTGTCGGAAGCCGTCGACAAGCGACGAGGCCTTGCGCGCAGCCACCAGCATGGCTTGGCCGTGGTCGGCAAGCGCCCTGCCCAGCGGGGTCGGCTGCAACGGCCGGCGGCCCTTGACGAACAACGGTTCGCCGAGCCGTTTTTCCAGCATGCCAAGGGTACGCGACACCGCCGGCTGGGTGAGCCCCAGCAGGGCCGCTCCCTCCGTCACGCCACCGGCCTGCACGACGGCGGCAAGCTGGATCAGGTGTCGTTCATCCATCCTCATAGCAATAAGGTATATTAAACTGCAGAAAAATCATCAACTGCTACGTTTGGAGCTGGTAACGTACAGTCGAGGAGGTGCCATGGTGATTATGTCTTTTACAGAAGCGGATTCGGCTGCGCTTGTGGCAGAGCGACTGGCGCAGTGCGCCGGCCCGCTGCCGGCCTTCCTCACCGCGCTGGTCGGACATATCCATCAGGCCATCAAGGAAACGCGGCCGACCCATGCGGATTGGCGACACGCCATCGAATTTCTGACCGAAGTCGGTCACGTAAGTGACCACAAACGGCAGGAATGGGTGCTGCTCTCCGATCTTCTGGGTGTGACGGCGCTGGTGGAGGAGATCAATACCCGCCGCCCGAAGGGCGCTACGCCCAACACAGTGCGCGGCCCGTTCTATCGCGCCGATGCACCCCGGCTTGTCTCGGGGGCGAATATATCGCTCGACGGCATTGGCGAGCCGTTGCAGGTCAATGCCCGCGTGACCGATCTCGATGGAATTCCCGTCGTCGGCGCGAAGGTCGAGACATGGCAGGCCAATGCGGAAGGGTTTTACGAGAACCAGCAGCCGGATCTCCAGCCGGAGTTCAATCTGCGTGGGGTTTTCAGCACTGATATAGATGGCGGCTTTTCCTATAGGACGGTTCGACCGGGCGGTTATGCCGTGCCCTGCGACGGACCGGTCGGACGGACGCTGCATGCGATCGGCTATCCGCTGCGCCGCCCGGCGCACCTCCATTTTACGATCACGGCACCCGGCTTCGAGACGATCAGTACCCACGTCTATGATGGGCACGATCCGCATCTGTCACAGGACGCATTGTTCGGCGTCAAACAGGAACTGGTCGGCACCTTCCTGCCGGTTGGCGGCATTGAAGGCCCGACGCCGATCAAAGGCAATTGCTGGTCGCTCGATTTCACCTTCGTAATGGTGCGGGCGCGAGAGGAGCGCAGGTCAGCATGACACTCGATTTTTCGTATCAACCGCATTCGACACGTGTCGTCTTTGCTTCCGGAGCGAGCGCCGGCGTCGCCCAATGGATCGAGACGCTGGGCTGCCGCCGCGCGCTGGTGCTGACGACGCCGCAGCAGGCAGCCGACGGCGAGGCGCTGGCGGCGCGGATTGGCGCGCTTGCAGTCGGCACGTTTGCAGGCGCCACGATGCACACCCCGGTCGATGTCACCGAGAAGGCCTTGGCGCGCGCGGCCGCACTTCAGGCCGATTGCGTCGTCTCGCTTGGCGGCGGCTCGACCACCGGTCTTGGCAAGGCGATGGCCTACCGTACCGACATTCATCAGATCGTCATCCCGACTACCTATGCCGGTTCGGAAGTAACGCCGATCCTCGGTCAGACGGAAGGCGGCATCAAAACGACGGTTCGCAGCCCGAAGATCGTGCCGGAGGTGGTTATCTATGACCCCGAACTGACGCTTGGCCTGCCTGTTACCATGAGCGTCACCAGCGGCCTCAACGCCATCGCGCATGCCGCCGAAGGTCTTTATGCCGATGATCGCAACCCCATCACTACCATGATGGCGATCGAGGGCATGCGCGCATTTGCCGAGGCATTACCGGTGATCGTCAAGACGCCGCGCGATGCCGAGGCGCGGGAAAAGGCACTCTACGGCGCTTGGCTCTGCGGCACCGTGCTTGGGCAGATTTCCATGTCGCTGCATCACAAGATCTGCCACACGCTGGGCGGCAGTTTCGACACGCCGCATGCGGAGACGCATGCGATCATGCTGCCGCACACGATCGGCTTCAATGCCGCCGCAGTGCCGGAGCTGCTTGCGCCGATCGGGCGCATTTTCGGCGGCACGCCGGGCCAGGGGCTCTACGATTTCGCCAGATCCGTCGGCTCGCCGCTGGCGCTGAAGGATTTCGGCCTCACCGAGAGCGATCTCGACCGCGCCGCCGAAATCGCCACGCGCAACCCTTATGCCAATCCGCGGCCGATCGACCGAGCCTCGATCCGCGCGCTGCTTCAGGACGCCTGGGCGGGAGAACGCCCACCACTCTAAAACGCTTGTGTTTACTTTGGGAGGAGGAAACCAAAATGTTTACGAGACGTGACCTGCTGAAAACCGCGGCGGCGACCGGCGCGCTTGCGGCGACATCCAGCCTTGCCATGCCCGCGATCGCCAAGGGAGCGGCGATCAAGCTCGGTTATGTCAGCCCGCAGACCGGGCCGCTTGCCGCTTTCGCCGAGGCCGACAAGTTCATCCTCGATGGCTTCCTGGCCAAGACGAAGGCCGCCGGGCTCAACTACGAAATTGTAGTCAAGGACAGCCAGTCCAACCCGAACCGCGCCGCCGAAGTCGCCAAGGAGCTGATCGTCAAGGACGAGGTCAATCTCGTGCTCGTCGCATCGACGCCGGAAACCACCAATCCGGTCGCCACTACCTGCGAGGCGGAAGAGATGCCCTGCATCTCGACGGCCGCTCCCTGGCAGCCCTGGTTCATCGGTCAGCAGGCCAATCCAGGCGACCCCTCATCATGGAAGCCCTTCAACAGCACTTTTCATTTCTTCTGGGGCCTGGAGGATGTGATCGCTGTCTACACCAACATGTGGCAGCAGCTGGAAACCAACAAGAAGGTGGGCGGCCTCTTCCCGAACGACGGGGACGGCAATGCCTGGGGCGATAAAGTGGTCGGTTTCCCGCCGGTTCTCGAAAAAGGCGGCTACACCCTTGCCGATCCCGGTCGCTACCAGAACCTGACCGATGATTTTTCCGCGCAGATCAATGCCTTCAAGTCCGGCAACTGCGAGGTCATCACAGGCGTCATGATCCCGCCGGACTTCACCACCTTCTGGAACCAGGCCAAGCAGCAGGGTTTCCATCCAAAGATCGCCTCCATCGGCAAGGCCATCCTGTTCCCGCAAGCTCTTGAGGCTTTGGGCAAGAGTGGTCACAACCTGTCCTGCGAGGTCTGGTGGTCTGCCAGCCACCCGTTCAAATCTTCGCTGACGGGAGAGAGCGCCGCCGAACTCGCAGCAGGCTTCACCAAAGCCACAGGCCGGCCCTGGACGCAGCCGATCGGCTTCGTTCACGCGCTTTTCGAATTGGCGGTCGATGTCATGAAGCGGGCGGACCCGACGGACAGCGCGGCTGTAGTCAAAGCGATCGCAGCGACCAAGCTGGACACGATCGTTGGCCCGGTCGCCTGGGACGGTGCCAATGTCCCGCCTTTTGTCGCGAAGAACGTGGCCAAGACACCGCTCGTTGGCGGCCAGTGGAGATTGAAGGACGGCGGCGGCTACGATCTCGTCATCACCGACAACAGGACTGCTCCCGATATTCCCACAGGCGGCAAGATGGAGCCGATCGCCTCAGCGTGATGCCTTGACCGGGTTCGGCCCGGAGGCGGTCATGCGCCGGATTCGGCGAAGGACGAAACGGACACCAATCAGGAAGACGATGGTCATACTTGCCCTCGAAAACGTTTCGAAGAGCTTCGGCGCCCTGAAGGTCGCGGATGGAGTGTCGTTTGCGCTGGAGAGCGGAGAGGCGCTCGGCATCATCGGGCCGAACGGTGCGGGAAAATCCTCCCTGTTCAATCTCATCAGCGGCAATCTGCGCGTCGATGAGGGGCGGATTATCTACCGCGACGAAGACGTGACGCGCCAGCCGCCGATGGCGCGGTGCCTGGCAGGGATCGGCCGCACATTCCAGATCCCGCAGCCCTTCCAGCAGCTGACCGTTTTCGAAAACCTTCTGGTCTCTGCCGCCTACGGATCGCGAAAGACCGAGCGGGAGGTGTCGGAGCGCTGCGCGGACATTCTGGTGAACACCGGCCTGATTGCGCGCGCCAACCACGCCGCCGGCAGTCTCGGCCTCCTCCAGCGCAAACGCCTCGAACTTGCGCGGGCGCTAGCGACGGAGCCCAAGGTGCTGCTGCTGGACGAGATCGCCGGCGGCCTGACGGAGGGTGAGTGCGGTGAACTGGTGGAGACGATCCGGACGATCCACGGAGCCGGTGTCGCCATCATCTGGGTCGAGCACGTGCTGCATGCCCTCAACTCCGTGGTGAGCCGTCTTCTCGTCCTGAATTTCGGTAAGGTGGTCGGCCTCGGCAGGCCGGCCGAAATCATGGAATCGCAGGCGGTCCGCCAGATCTATCTCGGGATTGACGTCTGATGGCTCTTCTTGAAACACGGGGCCTCACGGCTTTCTACGGCGACTTCCAGGCGCTCTTCGGGGTCGACGTCACGCTTGATGCCGGTGAGACTTTGGCGATCATCGGCGCAAACGGCGCCGGCAAATCCACGCTGATGCGCTCGATTTCGGGCATGCTCGCCAACGAGCCCGACCAGATCAGCTTCGATGGCAGGCCGATCGGCGCACTGCCGGCCCCCGAGGTCATGGCGCTCGGTGTCGCCATGGTGCCGGAAGGTCGCAGGCTCTTCCCGTCGCTGACGGTGGAGGAAAATCTGCTGATCGGCAAATATGGGCGCAGCGTCAAAGGGGCGTGGACGCTTGAGACAATATACGAGCTCTTTCCGGTCTTGAAGGAGAGGCGCAGCAATTCCGGCACCGCGCTATCGGGCGGCCAGCAGCAGATGGTCGCGATCGGCCGGGCGCTGATGTCCAATCCGAGGGTGTTGCTCTGCGACGAAATCAGCCTGGGCCTGGCACCGGTGGTGATCCGCGATATCTACGCAGCCTTTCCCAAAATCCGCGCCGAGGGCGCAGCCATCGTGATCGTCGAGCAGGATATCGGCCAGGCACTCAAGGTGGCAGACCGTCTCTATTGCATGATGGAGGGACGCGTGACGCTGACCGGAACACCGGACGCAATTAGCCGCGCCGACATCCATTCTGCCTATTTCGGAGTGCATACGGGATGAACTGGCTCGACACGATCATACAAGGCATTCTGCTTGGCGGTCTGTACGCGCTGTTCGCGGCCGGCCTGAGCCTCGTTTTCGGCATCATGCGGCTGGTCAATCTCGCGCATGGCGATCTTATCGTCCTGGCCGCCTTCCTGCTTCTGGTGCTGGTCAGCGCGCTCGGGCTCAATCCCTTCGTTGCGGCGCTCGTCGCCGTTCCGGTGATGTATGCGGTCGGCTGGGCCCTGCAGTTCCTCGTGCTCAATCGCACCATCGGAGACGACATACTGCCGCCGCTGCTTGTCACCTTCGGCCTTTCGGTCGTTATCCAGAACGCGCTGTTGGAAGGCTTTTCCGCCGATAGCCGCCGCGTTTCGGTGGGCGCGCTGGAAACGGCGTCTCTCAAATTCGGGCCGGTCAGTGTCGGCACTATGCCGCTCCTGACTTTCCTGGCTTCGGTTGTCGTCATCGTTGGGCTCAACCTCGTCTTCTACAAGACGAGCCTCGGTCGCGCCTTCCGCGCCACCTCCGACGATCGCGCCACGGCGGGCCTGATGGGCATCCGCTCCGACCGCATCTTCGCGACCGCGACGGGCCTTGCGATGGTTGTTGTGACGATTGCGGCCCTCTTTCTCGGTACGCGCGCCAATTTCGACCCAACCATGGGCCCGGCGCGGCTGATCTACGCCTTCGAGGCGGTCATCATCGGCGGGCTCGGCTCCTTCTGGGGTACGCTCGCCGGCGGCGTGATCATCGGCGTCGCGCAAACGATGGGCGCAGCCGTCAATCCCGAGTGGCAGATCCTCGCGGGCCATGTGGCATTTCTTCTCGTGCTGTTGGTCCGCCCGCGCGGGCTTTTTCCAAGGGCGGTGGACTGACATGGTGCATGAGAGGCTTTCCTCCGATTCCGCTTCGCCCGCGCCGCTGCCCGGCTGGACCGTATCGACGCGCAACCGCGCCTCGTCGTTTGCGGTGATTCTCGTCGTTGCAATGGTCGCAGCAGGCGTTGCCGCTCCCTTTTTCGTGCCACGCGCCGCACTTCAGGACCTGTTCTTTATCCTGACGATGCTGACGCTCGCGCAATGCTGGAACCTGCTTGCCGGCTATGCCGGGCTCGTTTCGGTCGGCCAGCAGGCCTTCGTCGGCTTCGGGGCCTACGTCATGTCCGCTGCCGTCATCCTCAGCGGGCTCAATCCTGTTGTCGCGATCGTGCTCGGCGGGCTTGCCGCCATGATGCTTTCCGTGCCGACGGCCTTTTTCGTCTTCCGGTTACACGGTGCCTATTTCGCGATCGGTACCTGGGTGATCGCCGAGGTAACGCGGCTGTCCCTGGCGCAATGGAAAGCGCTCGGCGGCGGCACGGGAACATCGCTGCCTTCCGGTATCACGCGCGATCTGCCGGGTACCCGCCTTGCTGCCGAATGGTTCGGTGTGCGGCCTGCCCAGGCCGCGGATATGGTGTGCTATTGGCTGGCGCTTTTGCTGGCGTTTGCCGCCATCGGCTTTGCCTATCGGCTATTGCGTTCCAAGCAGGGATTGGGGCTTGCCGCCGTGCGTGACAACCGCGAGGCGGCAAGATCGGTCGGTATCGATCCAAACCGCATTAAATTTGCCATCTACCTCGCCGCCGCCTTCGTCACGGGCATGACCGGCGCGCTCATCTACCTGCAAAAGGCGCGCATCTCGCCGGACGCCGCCTTCTCGGTCACCGACTGGACCGCCTATGTGATCTTCATCGTCGTCATCGGCGGCATCGGCACGATCGAGGGACCGATTGTCGGCGTCATCGTCTTCTTCATTCTGCAGAAGCTCTTTGCCGATTACGGCTCTTGGTATCTGCTCGTTCTCGGCCTTCTCGGCATTGCCGTCATGCTGTTTGCCCCGCGGGGACTGTGGGGCCTATTTGCCGAGCGCACCGGACTTCAACTTTTTCCCGTTCGCCGCATCCTTGCCGGTGGACCATTGACCAGGACTATCAAGGGAGGGCCGCATGGCTGACATCAATACCGACGTTTTGATCATAGGGACGGGCCCTGCCGGCTCGGCCTCAGCGGCACTGCTTGCCAGCTACGGCGTCGAGACCATGGTCATCAACCGCTACCGCTGGCTGGCCAACACGCCGCGCGCGCATATCACCAACCAGCGCACGATGGAGGTTTTGCGCGATCTTGGAAGGGATGTCGAGGACGAGGCCTATCTCTTTGCCACCGGGCAGGATTTGATGGGTCAGAACGTCTTTTGCACCTCGCTTGTTGGCGAAGAGATCGGGCGTATGCGCAGTTGGGGCACGCATCCGGTGAGCCGGGCCGAGCATCAGCTGTCGTCCCCCTCGCACATGAACGATCTGCCCCAGACCTTCATGGAGCCGTTGCTCTTCAAGACGGCATGTTCGCGCGGCGCGCAGGCGCGGATGTCGACCGAATATATTCGCTACGAGCAGGACGCCGACGGCGTAACGACGACCTGCCGCGACAGGCTCACAGGCGCGGAGCTCACGGTTCGGTCCAAATACCTGATCGGCGCCGATGGCGGCAACTCCAAGGTGGCGGAAGATGCAGGGCTCAGCTTCGAGGGCCGTATGGGCGTCGGCGGATCGATGAACATTCTCTTTAAAGCCGATCTTTCGAAATACGTCGCCCATCGTCCCTCGGTGCTCTACTGGGTCGTCCAGCCGGGCGCCGACGTCGGCGGCATCGGCATGGGCCTAGTGCGCATGGTTCGGCCATGGAATGAATGGCTGATCGTCTGGGGATACGACATCAACCAGCCGGCGCCGGATGTAGACACGGCCTTCGCCACCAAGGTGGTGCGTGACCTCGTCGGGGACCACGAGCTGGCGGTGGAAATCCAATCGGTTTCGACCTGGACCGTCAATAATCTCTATGCAACGACGATGCAGAACGGCCGGGTCTTCTGCATGGGTGATGCCACCCATCGGCATCCGCCATCGAACGGACTGGGCTCCAATACGTCGATCCAGGATGCTTTCAATCTCGCGTGGAAACTCAGTTATGTGTTGAAAGGCAAGGCTGGTCCCGCTTTGCTCGACAGCTACCAGCGTGAGCGCGCGCCGATCGCCAAGCAGATCGTGACCAGAGCCAACAAGTCGATCGAGGAGTTCGGGCCGATCTTCAAGGCGCTTGGCCTGCTCGATTCCATCGACCCCGTGAAAATGCAGCAGAACATGGATGCGCGCTGCGACGATACGCCGGCAGCCGAAACGCAGCGTGCTGCCATCCGTCAGGCGATCGCAGCCAAGGTCTATGAATTCGATGCCCACGGCGTCGAAATGAACCAGCGCTATCGCTCGGATGCCGTTCTCGCCGACGGTGAGCCCGAGCCGGCCTTCGAGAAAGATGCGGAGCTGCACTACCAGCCGACCACCTGGCCGGGTGCGCGGCTGCCGCATGCCTGGATCTTTGCCGATGACGGCGCCAAGGCCTCGACGCTCGATCTTTGCGGCAAGGGCCGCTTTACGGTGCTTACCGGCATTGGCGGTCGCGGTTGGGTCGAGGCAGCGAAGCTGCTCGGCCGTGAGCTTGGCCTCGACATCGAGGCTCATATCATCGGGCCGCGCCAGCATTGGCAGGATCTGACCGGCGACTGGGCCAATCTGCGCGAGGTCCGCGACAGCGGCATCGTTCTGGTGCGACCCGACCAACATGTCTGCTGGCGTCGCGAAACGATTGCGCAGGATCCCGTGGCGGAGCTTCGTCGCGCGCTGTCCTTTGTTCTAGCTTTGTGAGATTTTCGCTATGGAAACGCATGAAAAGGGATTTTTCACGGAGGAGAACTCCGTCGAGGTCGTCACCGGGCGCAATGCCAATGCGCGTGATCCGCGGCTGAAGCAGGTGATCGAGGTCATCACGCGCAAGCTGCACGAGGCGGTCAAGGAAATCGAGCCGACGCAGGATGAATGGTTCAAGGCGATCATGTACCTGACCCAGACCGGTCATCTCTGCAACGAGTGGCGGCAGGAATTCATCCTGCTTTCAGACGTGCTCGGCGTGTCGATGCTTGTCGATGCGATCAACAACCGCAAACCGTCGGGTGCGTCGGAATCGACCGTGCTTGGACCGTTCCATGTCGCAGACGCGCCCGAATTGCCGATGGGGGCCAATATCTGCCTCGATGAGAAAGGCGAGGATATGGTCATTCATGGCCGCATTCTCGATATCGACGGCCGACCCGTTGCCAATGCCGTGCTCGACGTCTGGCAGGCCAACGACGAAGGTTTCTACGACGTGCAGCAGAAGGGCATTCAGCCCGACTTCAATCTGCGCGGCGTGTTCCGCACCGGCGAGGACGGCCGCTACTGGTTCCGGGCGGTCAAGCCGAAGTTCTATCCGATCCCCGATGACGGTACGGTCGGCAAGCTCCTGGCGGGACTCGGCCGCCATCCCTATCGCCCGGCCCACCTGCATTTCATCCTCAAGGCCGACGGGTTCGAGACGCTGACGACACATATATTCGACCCCCACGATCCCTATATCAACTCCGACGCCGTCTTCGGCGTCAAGGAAAGCCTGCTGGCCGAATTCAAGCGGGTCGACGATGCGGCGCGGGCACAAGAGCTGGAGTTTCCGGGCTGGTTCTGGGAGGTTGAATACGATTTCGTGCTGGCACCCTCGAAACCGGGCTAGGCTTTGCCGGCGACGCGAAAAGGCCGGAGCGCGACAACCTGTGCTTCGCCTCACGCAGCCGATTGCGGCGACGGCCGCTCGGGCCGGACCCTTTCATTCACGCTCGGCCATGAAAGGGCCGTGGGCCCAGCGGATTTCCTGCTCGTGCTTTTCGACCGACCGGCGCAGCTCGGAGAATTCGCGCCGCAAATGTCCAATAAGCTTGCGGCCGGCCGGATTTGAATAGGGCTTCGTTCTCGTCATGATCCCGAGCGCGCGCTGTGGCTGCGGGATGTCAAGCGGAATGACGCTAATCCTGTTTTCACGCCGGAACGAGTGAGCGACGGAAAGCGGCAGGATTGCCAGGGCGTCCGTTCCGACCAGATAGTTCAAGACGCTCATCAGGGAGCCTCCGGCATAACGGATCGAAACTTCCTCAATTCCCAGCGTGAGCAGAATATTGTGCAGGTCCAGTACCAGCGGCGAGCCGGGCAGAGGAGCGACCCATGGATAATTGAGTATGTCCTCCGTTGCCAGGTTGCGTTTGCGCATCAGCGGATGGCCCGCACCGCAGGCCAGCACGTTTCGCGCAGGCAGCAGTGGTTCGAACTGCTGGTCAGCGCGAAGGTCGGTGGAGCCCGTTGGCGTGACCGCGACATCGATCTGGCCGGATTCGAGCTCGCTTACAAGGTCGGAATAGTTGCCGTAGGACTGGTGCACCATGATCCCCGGCTCATCGTGCTGGAACGAGGCGATCATGGGCGAGACAACCGCATCCATGAAGAAAGGAACGCCGCCGATCCGCACGCGGCCGAACGAACCCGACTTGAAGCTGCGGATGATTTCCATCGCCTTGCGCGAGGACGCGAGAATCGCCTTGCCTTGCAGGCCAAGCTGTTCGCCAAGGGGCGTCGGCTGCATTGGCCGGCGCCCGGAAACGAACAGCGGCTCACCTACACGCTTTTCGAGGATGGAGATGGTCCGCGACACGGCCGACTGTGTCATGCCAAGCATGGCGGCGGCTTCCGTCACGCCTCCGGTTTCGATGACGGCGGCAAGCTGAACAAGGTGATGTTCCACAATCTTCATAGCAAAATGCTATAGTATTTATGAACAATCTCATCAACAGTTGTTTTAGATCGGCTATATTTGCAGGTGTTGAGTGATTGGCAAGCGGCTGAGAGCCTGATTGCCAATCGACGGGGAGAAAGCGGAGGAGGACCGCGCCCCGGGGACGATCGATTGTTTCACGGGAGGAGAACGATGGCACTTGTCAGCGGCTATCATCACTTGACCCTTTGCACCGATGGCGTGCAAGAGGATTACGATTTTTATACCAAAGCGCTCGGCCTTTATTCGGTCAAACGCACCGTGCTGTTCGACGGCACCATCCCCGTCTATCACCTCTATTACGGATCCCGCAGCGGCGAGGCTTCGACGATCATCACGACCTTTCCGTTCCGCAAGCCCGCCGTTTTTGGCCGACGTGGAACGAACCAGTCGAAGATCATCCAGCAGGCGATCCCTGCCGGCGCGTCCGGCTATTGGGTCGAGCGGCTCAATGCCCGTGGTATCGAGGCTGAGAAAATATCGCGCTTCGGTATCGCGCGCGTGGCCTTCAAACACCCTTGCGGCATTCCGCATGAACTTGTCGAAAGCTCTGCAGACAACCGGCCGCCCATCGTCAACGAGGCGCAAGGGGTCACGGCGGAGCACGGTATCAAGGGCATTTACGGCGCGGCGATTGCCGTGTTCGATCGCACCGCCATGGATGACTTCCTGACAGTTGGCCTGTCGATGAAAAAGGAGGCTGACAGCAATGAGGGACTGATGTTCTCCGTCCCGAACGCAAACGGTCCCAACAGCATGGTGGAAATCCTGCATGAAGCAAATAGCCCGCAGGGCACCTGGACGCTTGCCGGCGGTACCATTCATCATCTGGCGCTGAACACTGGCGACGAACAGAACCAGCTGCAGCTGAAGGCGCATTTGGAGGGTTTGGGGTTCACGGACGTTTCCGACCAGAAGGATCGTAACTATTTCAAGTCCTGCTACGTCCGCTCACCGGGCGGCGCGCTGTTCGAGATCGCCTGGTCGGTCGAGGGCGGCTGGGCGCTTGACGAACCGGCCGACCGGATCGGTACCACGCTGGTCTTCCCGCCGTGGTTCGAGAACCGTCGCGATGAGCTGATCGCCGGCCTGGAACCGGCCAACTTCTGAGCCGGAGCGATGGCGATGCATCATGAACCTCTCCTGCTCGGTGCTACGCCCGAGGAGGCCCAAGTCCACTGCGTCTTCATTCATGGGCGTACCCAGTCGCCTGAAGACATGCACGAGCAGGTGATCGGTCGGCTTAAGGCGTGGGGCGTAGCTTTTGTGCTGCCGCGTGCGGCCGGCAGAAGCTGGTACGGAGCGCGGGCGACAGAGCGGTTGACGCCAGCGACGCGAGAGGAACTGGAAGGCTCGCTGGCTTATATACGTGGCATCACAGGCGATCTGACCTATCGCCGTCATGGGACGCCGCTGGTGATCGGCGGCTTCAGTCAGGGTGCGTGCCTGGCTTTGGAATATGCGATGAAATATGGGCCATGGCAGGGTGCCATGGTCAATCTTACTGGTTGCCGCGTCGGCACCACGGAGTGCGACAGACCCTTTGCGGACCTTGATCGCATGCCGGTTTATTTGACTGGGTCCGACAAGGATCCTTGGATCCCTGTCGACGCTTTCGCCGATGCTGCCGAAAGTCTCGCGCGGGCACGAGCGAGTTTGCGTTGCGACGTCGTGCCCGACCGCGCGCACGAGGTGTCGGCCCAGGAAATTGGTGAGTTTGAAAACATGCTCTCGCAGATTGCCGGCGGTGATCGCGTAATACTTTAGAATGCGATCTTTCGATCTTCGTGAAGCACCCCTCGCTCAGTCCACCGCAAGAACATAATCAGTCGAAATAGTTGGTTCGATTCTATCGAAGCGCAATAAGAATTATCAGCGCGTCCTGAAGCGGTCGAATGCCGCCAGCCGCTGGATCGGCGGGTCGGCATCCTCCCAGCAGTAGATCTCGTTTCGCAAGACGCTGAGTTCGTCTTCCATGGCCTCTTCAACGATCTCGATCCATCACGATTTCGGCCGGCCGCCGCTTCCGTCGGACCAGCGGTAGCCTCGGTCCTTCAGGTCGAAGGGTGAATTCTCGGCGAAGATGCGAACGAGCGAGCGCTGGCTCGCCTGATGAAGCTCGGCGAAGAGTGTTTGATCGTTGCTGGCCTGAGAGAGTGCCGGCACCTGCAGCAGCGCGAAACAATCATCGACCGCGGGGTGCCCGACGTGAAAATACCCACTCTGGTTGATGAGATAGCCGCGCCCTTTATATCCCTTGGCGCTCCAATCGACGTCGGAATTGGAACAAGCCCATGCCTTGCGGGCCTTAGGGAAACTACAAGTTTAGGGAAACTCCCAGGGCGAAAAAGCGTTCTGATGCTGCGACCCTCATCGGAAGGAGAGAGCAATGGCGGACAACAGCACCACAACGATCAGAGCCACTTTCCAAACACGTCAGGCAGCCGATCTTGCCGTCGAGCATCTGGTACAGCAGCATGGAATTTCGAGGCCGGACATTTTCGTTCAGTCGGCAAGCGACCGCAACACTGCAGGTTCAGCGCCCTCGGGTGGAGATGCCTCGCATGATGAGGGGGCTCGCGGTGACGCACCGCTTGCAGGCGAGATCGAGGTCTCGGCGGATATCGCCTCAAGCCAGGCCGCCACCGTCAAACGCAGTCTCGCAGATGCCGGTGCACTGTATGTATGGAGCCGCTGAGCATAGCCGGCAACCCCAATCCACGGCAGCATCGCTCCTCACCGATTGTTGAGCGGCTTTGCCCTGTCTGTGGATCATTGCTTTTCCTGCATTGGTTTGATGACGACCTCCTCTGTATGACAGCATGTACTCTCGATGACCCAGATCGTATCGCACCCGCGGGACGCTATAGGGTCGAAAGCAGACTGCTGTGGGCAATGTATGGCGACGGCCGGCCCAAGAGGAAACGCGCGAGCGCTTTTAGCCAATCTATTGCGAACTGAAGTGAAAGCACGTTCGTCTGAATGGGGAACGATGCTCCTTTATGACTGGGTTGTTCAAACGGAAGTTGCTCGATTGGAGGGAACAAGCAAGTCGTTCGATGGTTGGTCTTGGTATCGCCGGGAGGGACAATTTATTTCCGCCTGATGCGTGGAGAACAGACTGATGACGTTTGCAGCCGAGTCGGCCGGGGCGTTTAGCCATCCGCGGATCTATTATGTAAATCCGTTGCTCCTAACTGGGCGAGACCAATGGAGCGAAGCTTTTGATCATGCAAGCACGCTCGGTTTCGATATCGTGCTTTCCGCCCCGCCCTTCCTCGACACGAGGAGTGCCGGTCTTTGCTCCACAGAGAATTACAAGCGATCGGACGCAGAGGCCAAACTTGAAGACGAAGTGAAGGAGGGTCTTTTCGCCCTGGCAAAAGATGCGCGCGAGCGGGGTGTGGCATTTATGCTCGATCTCGCGATAGAGCCGCGCGATGTAAGAACAGGGGTCTCGACCCCTCTCGACCCCCGGCGATCGCCGGGCTCTCCATCTCAGTGCCGAGCGCCATACTCGAGCGAGGTGACCGGCGAATGGGAAACGCACCTCGCAGACTTCGCGTCCTGCGGGATCATGGGGTATCGGGTCATTGGTCTTGACAGCCTGCCTGCTGATGGTTGGCGACGATTGATCGCCAGCGCAAAGATCGCCGATCCGGAAACGAGATTCTTTGCCTATACCCCGGGAACTGATTTCGCTTTTCGTTCAGAATTGCAAGACTGCGGGTTCGATGGGGCCTTTTCGTCGCTTGCCTGGTGGGATCTGCGCGAAAGCTGGTTCCTCGAGGAATATCGCCTGCAGCTCCCTTTCGGGCCACAGATCGCCTTTCCGGAAGCGCCGTTTGGAAGGCGACTGGCGCATGGGACCGAAAGCAGGGAAATCCGCGAGCGAAAATCACGCCGTGCTCTCCATCTTGCAGCCGAACTCGGCGACGGATTGCTTGTGCCGATGGGATTCGAATTCGGCGCCACCCTGCCGCTCGATCCGACATATGGTCATGGGAAGGGTTTGCGTGTCCTCAAAGCCGAGGGAGCCTACGATATCTCGGCCGATATACGCGACCTGAATTCCGTTCCACGTGCCTCCACTCGATGGATGCTCCTTCAATGTGAAACAACGAGCCAAGTCACGGTGATCGCGCAGGCCGACCGGTCCACATTGCGGGAGGCAGCGCATGCGCGGCTTCTCGCTGTCAACAGAGATCTGCGTCGTGTCGCGGAACTGCCTGACGACATCGTGCATCGCTTGGCCTCGCCTTTCCTGCCTATCGAGGTGTCCGGCAGCCGAAGGATCGCTCCCGGCGCCGTATGTGCCGTTACAACGCAGGCCCACTCTATTGTTACGGCTGACGAAGGGGAGCTGTCTCTCGCTGAAGCGACAGCCTCTCCGCGCATCGCCATCGAAAATATTACGCCGCAAGTGGATGACGGACGTTTTGCGGTCAAGCGCATCGTCGGCGACACCGTGATCGTCGAGGCGGACATCTTTGCCGATGGCCATGATCTGCTGTCGGCCGCCCTTCTTTACCGCGCTCGCGATGAGCTTGAGTGGCGTCGAGCGAGAATGGTCCTTTCCGAAAACGATCGATGGCAGGGGTCCTTCCTGCTCGATCGCCTCGGGCGCTTCGAGTTCATGGTCGAAGCCTGGAAAAATCCCTTCGCCATCTTTCGCTACGAGCTTTTCAAGAAGAGCGAAGCACGGCTCGATCTGCGGCTGGAGCTGATCGAAGGTGAAGAATTGATCCGGGATGCTGCAGCCGATGACGGCATACCGATGACAGGCGAAACCAGGGCAGAACTCGCGGCGCTGCTTGCCGAGCTCGAAAGGCGTGATGGGCCAGGCAAGCTTGAATTGCTGCTTGCCACACGAACAAACGAACTCATGGCGCTCGCCGACCGCCGTCCCTTTGCCTCGCACTCGCGGACCTATGGCATCGAAGCCGAACGCCGCGAGGCGGCCTTTGCGAACTGGTATCAGATCTTTCCGCGTTCGCAGAGCGGTGACCCCAATCGCCACGGCACTTTCGAAGACGTCATCGCACGGTTGCCGGCCATCCGCGATATGGGTTTCGACGTGCTTTACTTCCCGCCGATCCATCCGATCGGCCATACCAACCGCAAGGGCCGGAACAATTCTCTTATCGCCGCTCCGACCGACCCGGGCAGTCCTTACGCAATCGGTTCGGAAGCCGGGGGGCATGAGGCAATCCACCCCCTGCTTGGAGGATTCCATGACTTCGAGCATCTGATTACGGAAGCCAGGCGGTTCGGATTGGAGATTGCGCTCGATTTAGCGATTCAAGCCTCCCCTGACCATCCGTGGCTAAAGGAGCATCCGGGCTGGTTCGACTGGCGCCCCGACGGCACGATCCGCTATGCGGAAAATCCACCGAAGAAATACGAAGACATCGTCAATGTCGATTTTTACGCGCCGGAGGCGGTGCCGGCACTTTGGGCCGAACTGCGCGACATCGTCGAAATGTGGATCGAGGAAGGTGTCGACATCTTCCGCGTCGATAACCCCCATACCAAGCCTTTTCCTTTCTGGGAGTGGATGATCGGCGATATCCGCGCGCGTCATCCGAAGGTCGTGTTCCTTTCGGAAGCCTTCACAAGACCGAAGGTGATGTACCGGCTGGCAAAGGTCGGCTTCTCCCAGTCCTACACCTACTTCACCTGGCGCAACACAAGGGCGGAGCTGGAGGAATATCTGACCGAGCTTACTCGAAGTGAGGTCAGGGAATTCTTTCGCCCGCATTTCTTCGTCAACACGCACGACATCAACCCGGACTTCCTGCAGAACGCGCCGCGCTCTGCCTATCTCATCCGGGCCGCGCTGGCCGCCACACTGTCCGGGCTTTGGGGCGTCTATAACGGTTTCGAGCTTTGCGAAGGACGTCCGGATGCCAAGCGCAAGGAATATGCCGATAGTGAAAAATACGAAATCCGCGCCTGGGATTACGACCGACCGGGCAACATCAAGGCGGAGATCTCGATGCTCAACCGCATTCGCAGGGATAATTCAGCGCTGCATTCGCATCTCGGCCTGACCTTTCTGCCCTCGTCGAACCCCAACGTCATGTTTTTCGAGAAGGCAAGCGCCGGACGCCACAACGTTCTGTTTGTCGCCGTGACGCTCAATCCGCATGCGATAGAGGAAAGCAATGTCGAATTTCCGCTCTGGCGGTTCGGCCTGGCAGACGATGGCACACTCGCTTTCGAGGATCTCGTCAGTGGCCAAAGATTCAGCGGTACCGGGAAGTGGCAGATGATCAGGCTCGATCCAGCTCATTTGCCCTTTGCCATCTGGCGCGTCAGGGCAGGGGAGGTCTGAGATGGACACTGTTCACATGGCCGAGAGCGATAAACTTGCCGACGACCCACTATGGTATAAGGATGCGATCATCTACCAGCTGCACATCAAGTCATTTTACGATGCCAATGGCGATGGCATTGGCGACTTCGAAGGCCTGTACCAGAAGCTCGACTATATAGCTGCACTCGGCGTGAATGCCATTTGGCTCCTGCCGTTCTTTCCCTCGCCTCGGCGCGACGACGGTTATGATATCGCCGATTATCGCAACGTCAGCCCGGACTACGGGACACTCGAGGATTTCCGGAAGTTCGTGGCGGCGGCGCATGAACACAATATCCGCGTGATTATCGAGCTTGTCATCAATCACACCTCGGACCAACATCCCTGGTTCCAGCGCGCGCGGCAATCGCCTGCCGGAAGCCCCGAGCGAGACTTCTACGTCTGGTCGGACACCGACCTGAAATTTCCCGAGACCCGTATCATTTTTCTCGATACGGAAAAGTCGAACTGGACATTCGATCCGACGGCGGGCGCCTATTACTGGCACCGCTTCTATTCGCACCAGCCAGATCTCAATTTCGATAATCCGCTGGTCATGAAGGAAATTATCGATGTCATGCGCTTCTGGCTTGAGACCGGCATCGACGGCTTCCGCCTCGATGCGATCCCCTATCTTGTCGAGCGCGAGGGCACCAACAACGAAAACCTGCCGGAAACCCATCTGATCCTCAAACAGATCCGTGCGGCGCTCGATGCGACACATTCCGGCGTGCTGCTCCTTGCCGAAGCAAACCAGTGGCCGGAGGACACCCGAGAATATTTCGGCGACGGCGACGAATGCCACATGGCGTTCCATTTTCCCCTGATGCCACGCATGTACATGGCGATTGCCAAGGAGGACCGCTTCCCGATCACCGACATCATACGTCAAACGCCTGAGATCCCCGAAATCTGCCAGTGGGCGATCTTCCTCAGAAATCACGACGAGTTGACGCTCGAAATGGTCACCGATGCTGAACGCGATTATCTGTGGGAGACCTACGCCTCCGACAAGCGCGCCCGCATCAACCTTGGCATCCGCCGCCGGCTGGCGCCATTGATGGAACGCGACCGCCGCCGTATCGAGCTCATGAATGCGCTGCTGCTGTCCATGCCGGGAACGCCCATCGTCTATTACGGTGACGAGATCGGCATGGGAGACAATATTTATCTCGGCGACCGGGACGGGGTACGCACCCCGATGCAATGGTCCCCCGATCGCAACGGCGGCTTTTCGCGCGCAGATCCGGCACGGCTCGTATTGCCGCCGGTTGCCGATCCGCTCTATGGCTTCGAGGCATTGAACGTCGAGGCACAGGTGGCGGACGCGCATTCCCTGTTGAACTGGACGCGGCGAATGCTGGCGCTGCGCGGCCGCCACAGCGCCTTCGGGCGGGGTTCAATGCGCTTTCTGACACCGGCCAACCGGCGGATTCTGGCCTATTTGCGTGAATATGGTGACGAGGTCATTCTTTGCGTCGCAAACCTGTCGCGCGTTCCCCAGGCGGTCGAGCTTGATCTGCAGCAGTTCGAAGGGCGGGTTCCGGTGGAGTTGACGGGCATGTCGCCGTTCCCGCCGATTGGGCAACTCACCTACCTGCTCACATTGCCCCCTTATGGTTTCTTCTGGTTCCAGCTGAATGCCGACGCCGACGGACCAGCCTGGCGCACGGCACCGCCCGAGCAACTTGTCGATCTGGTGACGATCGTTATCCGGCGCAGCCTGACGGAGCTTGCCGAGCTGCCGCATCACACTGCGGTGCTGAGCAGGGATATCCTGCCGGCCTATCTTGCGAAGCGCCGTTGGTTCGGCGCCAAGGACCAGGCCCTGCAGGAGGCGAGGCTCGTTTCTGCGACGCCAATACCCTTTGCCGACGGCGTCGTGCTCGGAGAGATTGAGGTCGTGCTGCCGGATCATGTGGAAAGCTATCAATTGCCGCTCGCAGCCGAATGGGACGATACGGCGACCAACGTGCTCGCCCAGCAGCTTTCCCTTGCCCGTATCCGGCAGGGCAGGCGGGTTGGATTCCTGACCGATGGATTTGCCGTCGAGATGATGGCGCGCGGCATCCTTCAGGGTCTGTGCGACCGCTCGACGGTCAGCGGACGTACAGGCATGATCGAATTCATCGGCACCGATCGGCTCGATTGCCTGGCCTTGACCGAGGATATGCCGATCCGCTGGCTTTCGGCCGAACAATCCAACAGCTCATTGCTCGTGGGCGACTTGGCAATGATCAAGCTGATCCGCCATGTCTTCGTCGGCGTCCATCCGGAAGTCGAGATGACGCGCTATTTGACGGAACATGGCTATGAGCATACTGCCCCTCTTCTGGGCGAGGTCGCTCGGACCGACGGGGAAGGTCGCCGATCGACGCTTATCATCGTGCAAGGGGCGATCCGTAACCAGGGTGACGCCTGGAATTGGATGCTGTCCAACCTGCGCCGCACCGCTGACGAGATCGTGATCACCGAGGCTGCAGTCGAGTCAGCCGATGAACAGCTACAGCCGCTTCTGCATTTCATTTCCATGGTCGGCGAACGCCTCGGAGAATTGCATGTCTTGCTGGCGCAGCCGACCGACGACGAAGCTTTTGCGCCATATCGGGCGGATGCACGCGATATCGCCGGCATTCGCAAAACCGTAACGGGCGAGATCACCTATGCTTTTTCCAAGCTGACCGGCCTCGAAGATAATGTCGAGCCGGAGATCGCAGAACAAATATCCTTGCTGCTTGCCGAACGCGACAGGATCATCGAGCTTGCCAGTGCGCTGGCGGACCAAGCAAAAGGCACTTTGCTGACGCGCGCGCATGGCGATTTCCATCTTGGTCAGATCCTGGTGACGGAAGGCGATGCCGTTATCATCGATTTCGAAGGCGAGCCGGCGCGCAATCTCGCCGAGCGTCGCGCCAAGACGAGCCCGCTGCGCGATGCTGCCGGCCTGCTGCGGTCGCTCGACTATCTCTCAGCAACCGCCTTGCTCGAAAACGACGCCATTTCGGATCATCACGATGCCCGCCGCAGACAGGTGATCCAGCGCTTCGCGGAAAACGCGGAGCTCGTTTTTCTGACGTCCTATATCGAGGCATTGGCGGCTTCGCCCGATTTGCCGAAAACGCCCGCCGAGGTGCGGCGGATCATCGATATCTTTCTTCTGGAAAAGGCCGCCTATGAGATCGCCTACGAGGCACGAAACCGTCCGAAGTGGCTACCGATCCCGCTGAACGGACTTGCCGCCATCATAGCCCGACTTTCGGAGAGCCGCTCATGAGCGACGTTGCCGACATTCTCAGCGGAGTGGATGCGGGTTCGATACATGCCCTGGTGGAGGGGAGGCATGGAGATCCCTTTTCGATCCTCGGCATGCACCAAGGTGTGGACGGCCGCTACAGCGTCAGGGCCTATCTTCCGGGGGCTTTGCGCGTTGAAATCCTCGATCGAGACAGCGATCGCGTTCTGGCATTGGCCGATCTCATCCATCCGGCAGGCTTGTTCGGCGCTATGCTTGCCGAACGCAACGCCTATTATCTGAGAATTCAATGGCCCGATGCGGTTCAGGTGACGGCCGACCCCTACAGCTTCGCGCCGTTGCTCGGCGATCTGGATCTCCACCTGATCTCGCAGGGCACGCATTACAATCTCAGCGAAGCTCTCGGCGCCAATCCGATGACGATCGACGATGTCGCGGGCGTGCGCTTTGCGGTTTGGGCGCCGAATGCAAGCCGGGTGTCCGTAGTCGGTGACTTCAACGCCTGGGACGGACGCCGCCATCCGATGAGGCTCCGGCCGCAGGCAGGTGTCTGGGAGATATTCATTCCGCATATCACGGACGGCGAACGCTACAAGTTCGAGATTCTCGATCGCTTCGGCACCCTGCTTCCGCAAAAGGCCGATCCGGTCGCGCGAGCCGCGGAGCCTGCACCATCGACGGCGTCCGTGGTGGCTTCGTCCGAGCCTTTCCGCTGGAACGATCATGGCTGGATGGACAATGGCCGAAGCACCGATCATTTCGCCAAGGCGCTTTCGATTTATGAGGTCCATGCCGGCTCCTGGCTGCGCAACATGGAAGATGGCGGCCGCGCGCTGGATTGGATCGAACTCTCGCAGCGGCTCATTCCCTACGTCGGCGAAATGGGTTTCACCCATATCGAGCTGCTGCCGATCATGGAGCATCCTTTTGGCGGATCGTGGGGCTATCAGCCACTCGGTCTGTTTGCGCCGACCGGGCGCCACGGCACGCCCGAAGATTTCGCATATTTCGTCGATCGCTGCCATCAGGAAGGGCTCGGTGTCATCCTGGATTGGGTGCCGGCGCATTTTCCGACGGATGTCTGGGGATTGGCGCGTTTTGACGGCACCGCGCTTTATGAGCACGAAGATCCGCGAGAGGGCTTCCATCGCGACTGGAACACGCTGATCTATAATCTCGGCCGCAACGAGGTCAAAGGCTTCCTGATCGCGAGCGCGCTCGAATGGCTTGAGCGCTATCATGTGGACGGATTGCGCGTCGATGCCGTCGCCTCCATGCTCTATCGCGACTATAGCCGCCCGGAAGGCGAATGGATCCCGAACCGCTACGGCGGGCGCGAAAACCTGGAAGCCATCGAGTTCTTCAAGCATCTGAACAGCATCGTTCACGAACGCTGTCCGCATGCACTGATGATCGCCGAGGAATCGACCGCTTTTCCGAACATCACAAAACCCGTAGCGGAAGGTGGGCTCGGCTTCGACATGAAGTGGAATATGGGATGGATGCACGACACGCTCCATTACATGTCCGACGACCCAGTCTATCGAAAGTATCATCATGGTTCGATGACCTTCGGCATGATCTATGCCTATAGCGAGCGCTTCATCCTGCCGTTTTCGCATGACGAAGTCGTACATGGAAAGGGCTCGATGCTCGCTAAGATGCCCGGCGATCAGTGGCAGAAGATGGCCAATCTCCGCTCTCTTTTCGGCTTCATGTGGGGGTACCCCGGTAAGAAGCTTCTCTTCATGGGCGGCGAGATCGGTCAATGGTCGGAATGGAGCCACGACAGTTCCGTGGAATGGGATCTCCTCGATGAACCGTCTCACGCCGGCCTGCAACGGCTGGTGCGCGATCTGAACCGGATCTACGGGTATTTTCCCTGTTTGCAGCATGGCGATACCGTGCCGGACGGCTTTGAGTGGGCGGTTGCAGATGATGCCGAACAGTCGGTTTTCGGAATGCTGCGTTTTGATGCCGGACGGCGGTCGGCCATTCTGATCGTCTCGAATTTCACTCCGGTTTTCCGGGGCGGATACAGGGTAGGCGTGCCTTTTTCCGGCCTCTGGCGGCGGATACTCGATACCGATGACCCTGTTTATGGCGGAGCAGGTATCGGCTCTGGCGATCGTGTTGCCGGCGATTTTCCTGCGCATGGGCGCCGCCAGTCTCTTCTCCTCGATCTCGCGCCCCTTTCAACGGCGATGTTTCTCTTTGATCCCGGAGAGGCGACGAGGGGAGGTGGGCAATCCTGAAAGTCTGCTGTCTTTGGAGGTTGGACAATAGTGTCGCGGGGGGCGCATTCGACGGAACTGTCGGGTAGAGGACACCATCTTTCTTCCAATTTGATCTATCTTTTGTTGCACGAGGAGGTTGCTAATGAAGATCATGATCGTCGAAGACGAGCCCTTGGTGGCACTCGAATTGGAGCGTATTGCTATCGAAGCCGGCCACGAAGTCGTAGGTCCCTTCATGACGGCGGAGCAGGCCCTGGCCTACGCGTCAAAGGCACGGGTGGCTTTCGTGGATCTCGGCTTGGCCGATGGCCATAGCGGAGCGGGACTCGCTCGCCGATTGACGGATCGGTTCGGGATAAAAGTCATCTTTGTGACCGGCAGCCCCGAACGGGTTGGATACGGCCTCGAAGGAGCAGTCGGAATAGTCGGCAAGCCATTTACCGACAAAGTGATCCTCGACGCCTTGGAGAAGGCGGAGCGCCTACAAGTCTAAACTCGCGGACCTCTAAGGTTTTCGAAGAGCGGCGCAAGCTTGTCGTTCAACTTTGAAACGTGGCTCAGGACAGGCTCCAAACAACGGCCCACGGTCCCAGCCGGTTGTCGGCTGTGCTGCCCGACGAGAAAAATGCTTGTCCCTCGGTCGGTCTTTTCAAAATGACTGGCGTGTTCGACAAGTTGGCTGCCAGATGAAGGTGTGTGGACCCCGTTTGCCAGCGCACTCGGACGGGAGAGGCGTCCGGATCATAGGTGGCCGGGCAACTATGCGCTCCAGCAAGGAGCGGCACGATTATTTGATGTCTGAGCCTTAGCAACTGCCGGTAATAGTGGCCAATTCCCGGGTTATTCATTTTATCCCAGCGCAATTTCGCGCTTCGGAAGGTAGCTTCGGCCGTCGGGTCGCACACATCCTCCGCTTCGAAGCCGGGCAGGCGCTTCAGTTCCTCCTTGCGGCCAAGCCTGATCTTGGCGTTGAGCTCCTCATCGAAATCGCAAAAGAAGGGAAAGGGATCGGCAGCGCCCCATTCCTCACCCATGAACAGCATGGGGATCTGCGGCGAGAGAAGATAGATAGCTGCAATGGCCTTTATCGCCTCGATCGGATGGGAGGAAATCATGCGATCGCCGCGTGCCCGATTGCCGATCTGGTCATGGTTCTGGATGAAAGAAATAAAAGCCGATGGTGACAAGCCAGCGCTCGGCGATCCTCTTGGCCGGCCTCGATACTGCATATGCTCCCCCTGGAACGCGAAGCCTTCGGCAAGCGCTCGGCTCAGGCGTGGTCCCCAATCGGCATAATCTTGATAGTAGCCGAAGATCTCGCCTGTGGCCGCCACATGAAGAGCGTGGTGGATGTCATCATTCCACTGTGCCGTAAAGTGGCGCGGCTTACCGTCTTCGCCACGAGCGAGGAGAGCCGCGTCATTATCCTCGTTCTCGACGATCAGATGGACATGGCGTTCAGGGAAGGCGCTTCTGACGCGACCGGCAAGTTCGAGAAGGATATGCGGATCGCTGTCGTCCTTCATCGCGTGAACGGCGTCGAGCCGCAAACCATCCATCCGAAACTCGCTCAGCCAATAGATTGCATTTTCGATGACGAAATCGCGGATGAAACGACTGCCTTCGCCATCGTAGTTCAGGCCCTTGCCCCAGACGCTTTCGTGCCGGTCGCCAAATATCGGCGCGTAGCGGGGCAGATAGTTCCCGTCCGGTCCGAAATGATTATAAACCACATCGAGAAAGACGCAGATGCCACGCTCATGGGCTGCATCGACGAGCATTTTGAGATGCTCGGGACGGCCGTAGCTGCTATCCGGCGCATAGGGTAAAACACCGTCGTAGCCCCACCCATATCGGCCGCGAAAATCCGAAAGCGGCATGAGTTGAATGGCTGTTATACCGAGGCGTTGCAAATGGTCGAGCTTTTCGACGGCCGCCAGAAATGTGCCAGCTTCCGTGAAGGCGCCGACATGCAGTTCGTAGATGACGATTTCCTCCCAGCGGCGTCCCTTCCATCCCTGCGTTTTCCATGCGAACGTTGGATCGATCAGCTCGCTCGGGCCGTGAACGTCTTCGGGCTGAAAGCGCGAGGCAGGATCCGGCACGGCAAACCCATCGGCCAGCACGAACTTATAGCGATCGCCGATCTGCGCATCCTTGACTTCGACGACATGCCACCCATCTTGCCTCCGCCGCATGGCCCATTCCCCGCGCTGCTCGATGCGGACGAGCACGCGCTCCGCCAAGGGCGCCCACAGGCGGAACAAGACCGCATTTTCGTTGATTTGTGGTCCAAATGCGAAGCCGTGCTGCATGACACCCTATCCGTCGATGACGCTGAAATTTTCCTGCATCCAACGCATCTTGACGGGAACGGTTCCTGAGCTGGGAACAGATCTCTTTCAGTTCCGTTCGTTATGGCGGCCTGACACAGCGGGGAAGCCATGACCGTCTTAACGTCCACCTATCGCCTGCAGTTTCGCGGAGATGTCACCTTTGACAAGGCAACGGAGCTGGTTCCCTATCTGAAAGATCTCGGCGTCAGCCATGTCTATGCCCCGCCGATCCTTGCAGCCAAGAAGGGATCGACGCATGGCTATGATGTCACGGATGCGAACGAGATCGACCCGGTGCTTGGCGGTCGCGAGCGGTTCGATGCTTTCTGCATGGCCTTGCAGCAGGCGAGCATGGGCTTGATCCTCGACATCGTGCCCAACCATATGGCCGCTTCTGTGGAAAACGCGTGGTGGCGGGACGTGTTGCAGCATGGATCGGGCAGTGCTTATGCCGGCCATTTCGATATCGACTGGCGACGCAAGCTTACCTTGCCGCTTCTGGGACACCCATTCGAGGAAAGCCTGGCCGGGGCGGACTTTGATCTTCGTTACGAGCCTGCGGATGGGCGCATCTATTTGGCCTATTTCGACAATCTGCTTCCGCTCTCGGCTGAAAGTGCCGAGCGGCTGGCAGCGGACATAGGAATGGATGCGGAGCGGTTGCGCGCATTTTCGAGGGATGCGGCCGCGATGAGAAAACTGCTCGCGGAACAGCATTGGCAATTGCTCTATTGGAAAGATGCCGCCGAAAACCTCAGCTATCGGCGCTTCTTCGAGGTGGCGGGTCTGGTCGGAATGCGCGTGGAGGACGCGCGGGTCTTCGACGACACGCATCGGCTGATCATCGAATTGGTTCGCGCCGGACAGGTCCAAGGATTACGCGTTGACCATATCGACGGACTGGCCGATCCGAAGGGTTATCTCGAGCATTTGCGGCAAGCTGGCGGCCCGGACACGTTCATCGTAGTCGAGAAAATCCTTGCCCGTGGCGAGACGCTGCCGACGGATTGGCCGGTGTCAGGAACGACCGGCTACGAATTCATCGCCGCCATGGCCGATCTCTTCGTGAACGAGGAGGGATTGCGCAAGCTGGATGAAGCCTACAGGGCCGTCAGCGAGGAGGATGCCGACTTTGCCGCAGGTTTGCGCAGGGCGAAGCTGTTGATGGTAGAGCGCAATTTCGCCGGCGAGATGAGGCGTCTGACGATGCTGGCATGTGCGATTTTTCCTGATTTCGACGCGGAGGAAATAGCGTCGGCGCTTCGCGAGCTGCTGGTCGCCTTCCCGGTTTACCGTACCTACGGCTATCGGGGAGCTGCATCGTCCGATGACGTGGCGGTCATCGAGAGTGCCTGCAAGAAGGCCCGAAGCCGATTGCCGACCATTGATGCCGTTAATGCGCTCGGCCGCCTTCTGAAAGGGGATGTTGCTGCAGCCGAAGCTCTGGAGTTTCGAGCCAGATTCCAGCAGCTCAGCGGTCCGATCATGGCAAAGGCAGTCGAGGACACGCTGTTTTATCGGTACAACCGCCTGATCGCATTGAACGAGGTCGGAGGCGAGCCGCATACGCTGCCGGGCTCGGTGGCGGCCTTTCATCAATTCATGACCGATCGATTTCGGCGACAACGCCGCGGCCTTTCCGCGACCTCGACGCATGATACCAAGCGGGGAGAAGACGCCCGCGCCCGCCTCTACGGACTGACGCAGGATCCTGATGCCTGGATTGCCGGCGTCGAGCGATGGCGCAACATGAATTCTCCTTTTCGTTCCAGCCTTGCCGATGGACCTGCGCCTGAGCCCAATATCGAATGGATGCTTTACCAGGCGCTTGCCGGCATCTGGCCGCAGGACATCGAGAGGGCCGATCGGAGCGCACTGAAGGAACGGTTTTGCGCCTATGCCTTGAAGGCCATCCGAGAAGCCAAGCTCCGGACGGATTGGATGGATGAAAACCCTTCCTATGAGCATGCGGTCCAGGCCTATGCCGCCGCCTTGTTTTCGGAGGATAATCAGGACTTCATCCGTGATTTCGACCGGACGCTGCGCCCTTTCATGGAGTTTGGTTTCCGCAATAGCCTGGCTCAGTTGCTGATCAAGCTCACGGCTCCCGGTATTCCCGATATCTATCAGGGTACCGAGGGTCTTGATTTCAGCTTAGTCGATCCGGACAATCGAAGACCGGTCGGCTATCTATGGACTGACACGGAAGCGGCCGGTCCCCTCGCGTCGGATGCCGCTTCCTTGAAACGGCACGTCATCCGTAAGGTGCTGCGCTATCGTAATCAACATCCCTTGCTTTTTCTCGAGGGCGAATATGTGCCCTTGGAAACCAGCGGGCCACGAGCGTCCAGTCTCGTGGCTTTCGCGCGCGTTCACGAGCGTGAAATAGCGATTACGATCGTGCCGCGCCTGGTCGATATGCCTTCATCGGATTTCTGGAAAGACACCGCTGTGACGATGCCGCGAGAGCTCAACGCGCCGCTATACGATCTCCTGACGGATAAGCCTTCATCAGCCGACAATCTTCTGGCAGCGCAGCTGTTTGCCGATCATTCCCTATCGCTTCTCGTGGGACATCGGTGACGATCCTGGCGTCTATACATGTGTAGTCCATCTTCCAAGGCCGGAACAAAGCGCTGCACGGGGTGTTTCTGCTGCGCAGCAACATCACGAGGATTCCATGACGGAAGGCGGCAAGAGGCATGCGATCGAGCCTGGAGATTACACACGCCTGGGAGCGAATTATGATGGACGAGGTGTCAATTTCGCACTTTTCAGCGCCTATGCGGAAAAGGTGGAACTCTGCCTTTTCGACGAAAGCGGAAAGCAGGAGATCGAGCGGATCGCTCTGCCGGAATATACTCATGAAATCTGGCATGGCTATGTGCCTGGATTGAAGCCGGGTGCCTTGTATGGCTACCGCGTGCATGGCCCGTTCGATCCGTTAAATGGTCATCGCTTCAATGCGAACAAATTGCTCGTCGATCCCTATGCCCGCGAGCTTGTAGGTAACATCGAATGGTCGCAAGCCCAGTTCGCCTATGGTCTGGATGACGAGCAAAAGGATCTTTCCTTCGACGAGACCGACAGCGCCGGACAAATGCCCAAATGCCGTGTGGTCGACCTCAAGAATGAAGCGCCGGATAAAAGGCCGTCGATCGCGTGGCCTGAGACCATTTTCTATGAGGCGCATGTCAAGGGAATGACGATGCTGCATCCGGCAATTCCGGAGCCGTTGCGTGGCACCTTTGACGGCCTGGGGCACGGGGCGGTCGTCGATTACATCAAGAGCCTCGGCGTCACCTCGATCGAGCTCCTTCCCATCCATTTCTTTCCCGATGACAGTCACTTGCTCGACAAGGGCTTGCGCAACTATTGGGGCTACAACACCCTTGCCTTCTTCGCGCCGGCAACTCGGTATTACGGGCCGAAAGGCCTTGAAGGCTTTCGCGACATGGTGCGTGCCTTCCACGATGCCGGTATCGAGGTCATCCTCGATGTCGTCTACAATCATACCGCGGAGGGCAATGAACTCGGTCCGACCCTTTCATTCAAAGGCATCGACAATTTCTCCTATTACCGCACCCTGCCGGACCAACCCCGCTACTACATCAACGACACCGGCACCGGTAACACGATCAACACGTCGCATCCGCGCGTGCTGCAAATGGTGACGGACTCGCTGCGCTATTGGGTCGAAGCAATGCATGTCGATGGCTTTCGTTTCGATCTCGGCACCATTCTTGGCCGCGAACCTCAGGGTTTCGATCAGCGCAGCGGTTTCTTCGACGCGGTCGGCCAGGATCCGGTGCTTGCGAAAGTCAAACTTGTCGGCGAGCCGTGGGACATTGGTCCCGGCGGTTACCAGGTTGGGGGATTTCCGCCGGGTTGGGCGGAATGGAATGACAAATATCGCGATACGGTGCGGGATTACTGGAAGGGCACACCCGGCATGACAAGGGATTTTGCCGCCCGCATCTTAGGGTCGGGCGATGTTTATGATCTTCGCGGCCGCCGCCCCTGGGCGAGCGTCAATTTCATCGCCGCCCATGACGGCTTCACGCTCAATGATCTCGTCTCCTATAACGAGAAGCATAATGAGGCCAATGGCGAAGACAACAATGACGGCCATAATGACAACCGCAGCTACAATTACGGCGCTGAAGGTCCGACGAATGATGAAGCCATCAATACCGTTCGAGAGCGCCAGAAGCGCAATTTTCTCGCGACCCTCTTTCTGTCGCATGGTACGCCGATGCTGCTGGCGGGTGATGAATCCGGCCGCAGCCAGATGGGCAACAACAATGGCTACTGTCAGGATAACGAACTCAGCTGGCTGCATTGGGACGATCGATATGGCAGCGCCGAAGCACTGTATACTTTCGTCAAACGGCTGATCGCCTTGCGTCAGGCACATTCCATCCTCAGACGAGAAAATTGGCGCGACGGTCTGGTCGTCACCTGGCTCAATCCGAGCGGCGGCGAGCAGACGGATGAGCAATGGGACGATGAAGCAAATACGGCGATCGGCCTGCGCCTGTCGCGTAAGCAGCCCTTCGAAGAGGGCTGGGATGATGTTCTACTCCTCTTCAACCCCCATGACGGAGATGGCGATTTTACCTTGCCGGATGACAAACGCTGGGCCCTGGAGCTGTCGACATCCTACCTCGATGAGCAGGGTCGAAGCGCAGTTGAGAAGAAAACTCTAAAACTTGAAGCCCGCAGTCTCTCACTTTTGCGGCCAGCTTGAAACAAGCGTGGGTGAAATGACAATGCACGTCGCAGTGAAGGAGAGATGTGCCGGGACCGGCAAATCGCGCGTGGGCAGTTGATCGTGCCGAGCATGCTTCAATGCGCGGCGATCCTCGCTGCCAAGATAGGAATACGACGACAATCGTTAGGAACGTTTCACTCGGCGGCAGCATGACTGGCCGTTGATGGGCGAAAGAAAGCGCCCAGTTCGCCCACTGCTTCCTCGATGCGTTTGGTCAGTTGTCCTGACGAGACGGTGTAGTCAGTGAAATCCCTCTCCGATGCATAGATGGCGGTCGGCAATGTATGTGCCATGAAGCACCCGAAAAGTGGGCGAACGCGGGCAAATCAAAGCGCCACCCCACCGGCAACGACGGAGCAGATCTCGGCGATATCCCTCGTGCCCGGTTGACGACCTTCGAGCGCAAGCCTCGCCGCTGCCTGCTGGAAGGCTGCATTGAGAGGAGCCGCTATGCCATGGATGCGCGCGAGCCTGACGATTTCGCCGTTCAGGTAATCGACCTCGCTTGAGGCGCCACGGGTGAAACTCTGCCAGGTCGATTGCTGGCCGGGCTTTATGCCGCTCTCTGGTGCGACGCGCCAGGACGAAATATCGATCGTCCATTCCGACGGTGCGGCCGGATCATAGCCGGCAACCACCAGAACGGTGCGTGCCTCTTTCGCCAGGCTTGCTGCCGCCTTTGAATGAAGCTCGGGAGAACCGGCGAACAGCTCGACCGCATTGGTGACGTTATGCTCCAGCTTGGCAGCCTTCCATCGCCGGATGTCCGGACGCGCTTCGGCAAGATAGCCAGCCTTCGCAAGATCGGCGACGATCGACAGGGCCGTATCGTCGAGCCCCGCAGGGTAGCATCCAAGGGCGACGATGCCGACATTCGGCTCGCCCCCAACGACGACCTCGCCCGTGACCGTGTAGCGCGCCGGAATGCGAATACTGGCCGCATAAACGCGATCAAAGCGCCGCAGAGCAGTATCTTCCGCCGCCAGTCCATTCTGCAGCGTCACGAGCGGCAGTTCCGATGCGAAACCTGACCCCTCGACATCCCTCCAGGCCCAAAACTCGGTCGTGGCCTCGACATCCTGCGCCTTGACTGCGAGGACGAGGATATCGCCTTGCCGGAGCGCCGGCGGTGCGGCGGTATCGGCGGTGTTGAGCCGCACGATCCTGTTTTCCGCCGCGCGGCGATAGGAAAGGCCGTGCCTGGCAATATGTGCGATCTGGGCGCCGCGCCCGACCAGGACATAGGGGATGGCGTGCGTTTCGAACTCGGCCGCAAGGCTCGCGCCAACCGCACCGGCGCCGATGATGATGTAGCGTGTCATGATCAGGCCATTTTCAATACGGTGAAATTGAGCGGAGGAGCCGAAGGCGTGTCCTTTTCGCTCTTCCAGCGTTCGAAAGCTGCGCGCCCGAGGATGGAGATGGATGTGTCCTCCTGCGGGGCATGGACGAGCACCGACTGAATGTCACGGAAGTGGCGCTCCAGTCCCAACTCGTTTCCGAGACCGGGATTGCCGATTCCGCGAACGGCAACCTGAACCGCGTCGCGCAGCTGCCGGCCCGCGATCAACCGGGCCCTTATATGCTTCTCGGCATCGGCATGCTTGTCCTTCAGCGCATCGAAAATAATCTGCCGGGCACCGGACACCAGCAGATCGATCTCGCCGGAGAGCGTCACGAAGCGTTCCGTGCGGGCGATCGGATGGCCAAGGTTGGTTGGAACCCGCTCGTGGGCAAAGCGGATGAATGCTTCCTGAGCGGCCTCGGCCACCCCGAGATAAAGCGCAGTCAGTGCCAGCGTGATTGCTGCATGCGCGCGATTGTCCTGCTGTGCAACGGATGGATCGACGAGGTCGATGACGTTCTCGAGCGGGATCTCGACGTCGGTATAGTCGACATCGTGGGAGCCGGAGGCGCGCATGCCAAGGCTGTTCCAGTTCTCGATGACGCGGATGCCTGGAAGCTTGTTCGGCACGACAAATGTTCCGACGCGGGCCGGCGTTTCATCGGTGTGCGCCCAGACCAGAAAATGCGTCAGCCCGTGGGCACCGGTGACGAACCGTTTGCGGCCGGTGATCGACCAGCCGGAGGCGGTGCGGCGGGCGAGTGTCGCCGGCAGGCCGCCGCGGGC
>NZ_QMKK01000029.1 GCF_003287875.1 Martinezella tropici | reverse complement strand
CCGACGGTACGGCCGCCTTCGCGGA
Source organism: Martinezella tropici (assembly GCF_003287875.1). Classification (GTDB taxonomy): domain Bacteria; phylum Pseudomonadota; class Alphaproteobacteria; order Rhizobiales; family Rhizobiaceae; genus Rhizobium; species Rhizobium tropici_C. The sequence goes on along the minus strand of NZ_QMKK01000029.1, from coordinate 22,630 downwards.
TAGCGAAGCGGAGCTTTTCTTCCATCGCGATCGGAACGATCAGCTCGACGGCAACCGTTACGTTGTCGCCAGGCATAACCATTTCCGTGCCTTCCGGAAGCGTCACGATGCCCGTCACGTCAGTCGTACGGAAGTAGAACTGCGGACGGTAGTTCGTGAAGAACGGCGTATGACGGCCGCCTTCTTCCTTCGTCAGGATGTAGGCTTCTGCCATGAACTTCTTGTGCGGCTTGACGGAACCCGGCTTGCACAGGATCTGGCCACGCTCGACGCCGTCACGGTTCACACCGCGGATCAGCGCGCCGATGTTGTCGCCGGCCTGGCCCTGGTCGAGCAGCTTGCGGAACATTTCAACGCCGGTAACCGTCGTCTTCGACGTCGGACGGATGCCGACGATTTCGACTTCTTCACCAACCTTGACGATACCACGCTCGACGCGGCCCGTCACAACCGTACCACGGCCGGAGATCGAGAACACGTCTTCGATCGGCATCAGGAACGGCTGGTCGATCGGACGCTCAGGCGTCGGGATGTAGGCGTCAACCTGAGCCATCAGCTCGCGGATCGCGTCTTCGCCGATCTTCTTGTCCGAATCTTCAAGAGCAGCAAGCGCCGAACCCTTGACAACCGGAATGTCGTCGCCCGGGAAGTCGTAGGACGACAGAAGTTCGCGAACTTCGAGCTCGACGAGCTCGAGAAGCTCGGCGTCGTCAACCTGGTCGACCTTGTTCAGGAACACGACGATTGCCGGAACGCCAACCTGGCGGGCGAGCAGGATGTGCTCGCGCGTCTGCGGCATCGGGCCGTCGGCGGCCGAGCAAACCAGGATCGCGCCGTCCATCTGTGCAGCACCCGTGATCATGTTCTTGACGTAGTCGGCGTGGCCGGGGCAGTCGACGTGCGCATAGTGGCGGTTCGGCGTCTCGTATTCAACGTGAGCCGTCGAGATCGTGATGCCACGAGCCTTCTCTTCCGGAGCAGCGTCGATTTGGTCATACGCCTTGAACTCGCCGAAGTACTTCGTGATCGCTGCCGTCAAGGACGTCTTGCCGTGGTCGACGTGACCGATCGTCCCGATGTTAACGTGCGGCTTATTGCGCTCAAACTTACTCTTTGCCATTTTCGGCTCTCCGTTTTCCTGTCCCCTGGGGGATCAATTCTTGTTATCGGTCAATTGGTATTCCGGTCACTTCTGACCGGAATACTTTGCCTGGATTTCCTGTGCGACGTTCGACGGAACCGGCGCGTAATGATCGAAGGTCATCGTGTACTGAGCACGGCCCTGAGACATCGAACGCAGGTTATCGACGTACTTGAACATGTTCGCCAGCGGGACGTTCGCGCTGATGACGACGGCAATACCGCGGCTCTCCTGACCCTGGATCTGGCCACGGCGAGAGTTCAGGTCACCGATAACGTCACCGACGTAGTCTTCCGGCGTTACGACTTCGACCTTCATCATCGGCTCGAGGAGCTGAGCGCCAGCTTCGCGAGCTGCTTCACGGAAGCAAGCGCGGGCGGCGATTTCGAAGGCGAGAACCGACGAGTCAACGTCGTGGAAGGCACCGTCGATGAGCGTCGCCTTGACGCCGAGCATCGGGAAGCCAGCCAGCGGACCGGAAGACAGAACGCTTTCGATACCCTTCTGAACGCCCGGGATGTATTCCTTCGGAACAGCACCACCGACGATCTTGGATTCGAACTTGAAGTCTTCGCCGTCCGGGTTCGGCTCGAATACGAGCTTGACGCGTGCGAACTGACCGGTACCACCGGTCTGCTTCTTGTGCGTATAGTCCTTTTCCGTCAGGCGCGTGATGGTTTCGCGGTAGGCAACCTGCGGAGCGCCTACGTTTGCTTCAACCTTGAACTCACGACGCATGCGGTCGACGATGATGTCGAGGTGCAGTTCGCCCATGCCGGCGATGATGGTCTGGCCGGATTCCTGGTCCGTCTTGACGCGGAAGGACGGGTCTTCTGCAGCCAGGCGGTTGAGCGCGAGGCCCATCTTTTCCTGGTCGCCCTTGGACTTCGGCTCGATCGCGATCTGAATAACCGGCTCCGGGAACTCCATGCGCTCGAGGATAACCGGCTTCAGCGGGTCGCAAAGCGTGTCACCCGTGGTGGTTTCCTTGAGGCCGGCAAGAGCAACGATGTCGCCTGCATAGGCTTCTTCGATGTCTTCACGGGAGTTGGAGTGCATCTGCAGCATGCGGCCGACGCGCTCGCGCTTGTCCTTGACCGTGTTCATGACCGAAACGCCCTTCTCCAGCTTACCGGAGTAGATACGAGCGAAGGTGAGCGAACCGACGAACGGGTCGTTCATGATCTTGAACGCGAGCATCGAGAGCGGCTCGTTGTCGTCAGCGTGACGCTCGATTTCGGCTTCCGTCTTGGCATCGATGCCCTTGATTGCCGGAATGTCGAGCGGCGACGGCAGGTAATCGACAACGGCGTCGAGCAGCGGCTGTACACCCTTGTTCTTGAAGGCGGTGCCGCAGAACATCGGATGGAACTTGACGTCGATCGTGCCGCGACGAACGAGTTCGCGGATTTTGTCGTTATCGGGCAGGTTGCCTTCGAGGTACGCTTCCATCGCGGCTTCGTCGATCTCGACAACGGTCTCGATCAGCTTTTCGCGATATTCTTCAGCCTTGGCCTTCAGGTCTTCCGGGATTTCGACGACGTCCCACTGAGCACCGAGCGACTCGTCGCGCCATACGAGAGCGTTCATTTCGACCAGGTCGATAACGCCCTTGAAGTCGCTTTCAGCACCGATCGGCAGCTGCATGACAACTGCGGTCGCGCCGAGACGGGTCTTGATCATCTCGACCGAGCGATAGAAGTCAGCGCCGGTCTTGTCCATCTTGTTGCAGAAGATCATGCGCGGAACATGATACTTCTCAGCCTGACGCCAGACGGTTTCCGTCTGCGGCTCGACACCGGCGTTGGCATCGAGAAGCGCGATGGCGCCGTCGAGAACGCGCAGCGAACGCTCGACTTCGATGGTGAAGTCGACGTGGCCGGGAGTGTCGATGATGTTGAAGCGGCGGGTCTTGCCGTCACGGCCCTTCCAGAAGGTCGTGGTCGCAGCAGAGGTGATCGTGATGCCACGCTCCTGCTCCTGCTCCATCCAGTCCATCGTGGCAGCGCCATCATGAACTTCGCCGATCTTGTGCGACTTACCGGTGTAATAAAGAATACGCTCGGTGGTCGTAGTCTTGCCGGCGTCGATATGCGCCATGATACCGAAATTACGGTAGTCTTCGATTTTATATGCGCGAGCCATTGTGGACTGCCTTTCCGAAACCGTTCGGGATTACCAGCGATAATGCGAGAACGCACGGTTGGCGTCAGCCATCTTGTGCGTGTCTTCGCGCTTCTTGACGGCAGCGCCGCGGTTGTTGGAGGCATCGAGAAGTTCGCCACTGAGACGATCGATCATCGTCGTCTCGTTACGCTTGCGAGCAGCCGCGATCAGCCAGCGAATGGCCAGAGCCTGGCGGCGCTCCGGACGAACATCGACCGGAACCTGGTACGTAGCACCACCAACGCGGCGCGAGCGGACTTCAACGTGCGGAGCGATGTTATCCAAAGCCTGATGGAACACGCCGAGCGGCTCCTGCTTTGCCTTGCCCTGCACGGCGTCGAATGCGCCATATACGATGTTTTCAGCTACGGACTTCTTGCCGTCGAGCATGATGGCATTCATGAACTTCGTAACAACCAGATCGCCGAACTTCGGGTCCGGATTGATCTCGCGCTTTTCTGCTCTGTGACGTCTGGACATGTACTTCTCGTCTCTCAACTGTTAGCGGCGCTATACCACGCGGAGAACCTCGCGCAGCGCCGGATGATCCAAATCCGAATTACTTCGGACGCTTTGCACCGTACTTCGAACGGCGCTGCTTGCGGTTCTTGACACCCTGGGTATCGAGAACGCCGCGGATGATGTGGTAGCGAACACCCGGAAGGTCCTTGACGCGGCCGCCACGGATCATGACGACAGAGTGTTCCTGAAGGTTGTGACCTTCACCGGGGATGTAACCAATGACTTCGAAGCCGTTGGTCAGGCGGATCTTTGCGACCTTACGCAGAGCCGAGTTCGGCTTCTTCGGCGTCGTGGTGTAGACGCGGGTGCAAACGCCGCGCTTCTGCGGGTTCTCCTGGAGAGCGGGAACCTTATTACGCTTTACCTGCGCCTGGCGAGGCTTGCGGATCAGCTGGTTTACGGTAGGCATTCAACCATCCCTTGTAAATCTATCTCGACACCCTTACGGGCATGACTTTCGCCGTCACCGGCAACGACACACGATCGTCTCAATGCGCAAAACGTGGCCCGATCCGCTTTCGCAGATGGACCACAGAAAAGCAGAGGACGCCGTCAAGGCGTCTTGCGTGCAGCATTCGTGTCTTCAACGTGCGTTTAGAACCTTGTTTGAGGTGAACTCCAGGGCGCGTCGCCCCAGACAGCCATGCCTCACATGGGTTCCGATGGCGGCGGTACTACTGGTTTCCCGCCGGTTCGTCAAGGCCGGTTAAGAAATTATCTTTGTCATACAGCCCGAAAAGGCCGGGCAAACCAGCCATTTGACGCGTTTGATACGGAAATGCCGTCCCCTCGGCAAGATGGACTTTGGTATTTCCTCAAAATCCCTATAAGGAATCAGAGCAGGACATTTCCATCCGCCAGACCCGGCTGCCTGAGAGAATCACCGGGTCGATTCGACACTCCCGAAGGAAGACCCATGATTACTGCGCCAGACAACGACAACAATTCCGACGGCCCCATGGTCTTCATCATCATCGGCAAGGGATATGAGTCCGATGGCGGCGAAGGCATCGACCTGCATGTCATGCTGAAAGCGCCTGACGATGATACCGCCGTGCGCGAGGCGTTGAACGCCTTGGCCGAAGAAGGCTTCATCGAGGCCGACCTCGATCAGATCGGGCTGCTGACGGATATTCCGGACGAAGAGCCGCATGCCTCCGCCTACCAAGGCGCGCTCGAAGGCGAAGTCGCAATCATCCGATTCCGCTGATCGGACGACGGTCTGAGGAAGGTGACGCCCCCTCACCTCATCGATTTCATTATGCGCAAAGAGAAACCGCCCGGATCGCTCCGGGCGGTTTTGATTTTTCCGATCCCGTTCCGCTTACTCGGCCGGGCTGTTCTCGCTTGCGAGATCCTGCAGCATCGGCGTTGCGACGCCGGCGCCCGTGCCCTTGCGGCGCTCTTCGAGGATGAGCTCGTCGCGAGCCGTAGCGATACGGCGGATCTGCGTCATGGTGCCGCCGGTACCGGCCGGGATCAGGCGGCCGACGATGACGTTTTCCTTCAGACCCTGCAGACCGTCGGTCTTGCCGGCGATTGCAGCTTCGGTCAGCACCTTCGTCGTTTCCTGGAAGGATGCGGCCGAGATGAAGGACGGCGTCTGCAGCGATGCCTTGGTGATGCCGAGCAGAACCGGATCGCCGTAAGCGGGCTTCTTGCCTTCTTCGATGAGGCGGTCGTTGGCGTCTTCCAGTTCGATACGGTCGACGTTGTCGCCGACGATGTACTGGCTGTCGCCCGCATCGGTGATCTCCACCTTCTGCAGCATCTGACGGACAATCACTTCGATGTGCTTGTCGTTGATAACAACGCCCTGCAAGCGGTAGACTTCCTGGATTTCGTTGACCAGGTAGGAAGCCAGAGCTTCCACGCCCTTGATCGCCAGAATGTCGTGCGGCGCCGGGTTACCGTCGAGGATGTAGTCACCCTTTTCGATATAGTCGCCTTCCTGAAGGTGGAAGGGCTTGCCCTTCGGGATCAGGTATTCGACCGGCTCGACACCGTCTTCCGCCGGCTCGATGATGACGCGACGCTTGTTCTTGTAGTCGCGGCCGAGGCGGATCGTACCATCGATCTCTGCGATGATAGCATGGTCCTTCGGACGACGAGCTTCGAACAGTTCGGCAACGCGCGGCAGACCACCGGTGATGTCCTTGGTCTTGGCGCTTTCCAGCGGCGAACGGGCGAGAACGTCGCCCTGCGACACCTTCTGACCCGGTTCGACCGACAGGATCGCGTCGACCGAGAGCAAGAAGCGGGCTTCACCACCGCGCGACAGCTTGGCGACATTGCCGCTGGCGTCCTTGATGACGATCGCCGGCTTCAGATCGGAGCCGCGCGGCGTCGAGCGCCAGTCGATAACCTGACGCTTGGTGATGCCGGTGGACTCGTCCGTCGCTTCGAGGACCGAGAGACCGTCGACCACATCTTCGAAGTGAACCGTACCGGCCACTTCCGTCATCATCGGACGGGTATAGGGGTCCCACTCTGCCAGACGCTGACCGCGCTTCACCTTGTCGCCGTCGTCGACATACAGCTTCGAGCCGTAAGCGACGCGCTGCGAGGAGCGTTCGACACCGCGTTCGTCCAGGATCTGGACTGTCATGTTGCGGCCCATGGCAACCAGGTTGCCGTCGGAGTTGCGTAGCATGTTGCGGTTCTTGATCTGAACCGTGCCCTCGTAGGAGGCTTCCAGGAACGACTGGTCGACCACGGTCGCCGTGCCGCCCAGGTGGAAGGTACGCATGGTCAGCTGGGTGCCCGGCTCACCGATCGACTGTGCGGCGATGACGCCGACAGCTTCACCGATGTTGACAGGCGTACCGCGAGCAAGGTCACGGCCGTAGCAGACCGAGCAGACGCCCGTCTGGATTTCGCAGGTCAGTGCCGAACGGATGCGGATCGACTGGATACCAGCCTTCTCGATCTCGATGACATCGGGCTCGAGGATCATCTTGCCGGCATCGACGATGCGCTCACCCGTGACCGGATGATCGATGTCGTCCAGGGCCGTGCGGCCGAGGATGCGGGCGCCGAGCGAGGCGACGACCTGACCGGCATCGACGATGGCGGTCATGGTGAGGCCGTTCTCCGTGCCGCAATCGACATGCGTGACGATGCAATCCTGCGCGACGTCGACGAGACGGCGGGTCAGGTAACCGGAGTTCGCGGTCTTCAAGGCGGTGTCGGCCAGACCCTTACGGGCACCGTGGGTCGAGTTGAAGTACTCGTTAACGGTCAGGCCTTCCTTGAAGTTCGAGATGATCGGCGTCTCGATGATTTCGCCCGACGGCTTGGCCATGAGGCCGCGCATGCCGCCCAGCTGGCGCATCTGGTTCGGCGAACCACGAGCACCCGAGTGGCTCATCATATAGATCGAGTTCATCGGCTTCTGGCGACCGGTCTTTTCGTCGAATTCGACGGCCTTAATGCGGGCCATCATTTCTTCGGCGACCTTTTCCGTGGCCTTGCCCCAGGCGTCGACGACCTTGTTGTACTTCTCGCCCTGGGTGATCAGGCCGTCATTGTACTGCTGCTCGTATTCCTTCACGAGCGCTTCTGTATCGCCGACGATCTTAACCTTGGTATCCGGGATAACCATGTCGTCCTTGCCGAACGAAATGCCGGCGCGGCAGGCATGGGAGAAGCCAAGCTGCATGATGCGGTCGCAGAAAATGACCGTGTCCTTCTGGCCGCAATGACGGTAGACCGTGTCGATCATCTTGGAGATGTTCTTCTTGGTCATTTCCTGGTTGCAGATGTCGAAGGTCACCTTGCCGTGCTTCGGCAGCAGTTCGCCGATCAGCAGGCGGCCAGGCGTCGTCTCGTAGATCTTCGAATAGGGCTTGCCTTCTTCGTCGACCGACTTGAAGCGGCCGCGGATCTTCGAGTGCAGCGTCACGACCTTGTTTTCGAGGGCGTGATGCAGCTCGCCGAGGTCGGAGAAGGCCATGCCTTCGCCCGGCTCGTTCTGGTTCAGGATCGACAGATAGTACAGGCCGAGAACCATGTCCTGCGAGGGAACGATGATCGGCGCGCCGTTTGCCGGGTGCAGGATGTTGTTGGTCGACATCATCAGCACGCGGGCTTCAAGCTGGGCTTCCAGCGAGAGCGGCACGTGAACAGCCATCTGGTCGCCGTCGAAGTCGGCGTTGAAGGCCGTGCAGACGAGCGGGTGCAGCTGGATAGCCTTGCCTTCGACCAGCGTGGGTTCGAAGGCCTGGATGCCCAGGCGGTGCAGCGTCGGTGCGCGGTTCAGGAGAACCGGATGCTCCCGGATGACCTCGTCGAGGATATCCCAGACTTCCGGCTTTTCCTTTTCGACCAGCTTCTTGGCCTGCTTGACGGTCGAGGAATAACCCTTCGCGTCGAGGCGGGCATAGATGAACGGCTTGAACAGCTCGAGCGCCATCTTCTTCGGCAGGCCGCACTGATGCAGCTTGAGCTCCGGACCGGTCACGATGACCGAACGGCCGGAATAGTCGACGCGCTTGCCGAGCAGGTTCTGACGGAAACGGCCCTGCTTGCCCTTGAGCATGTCGGACAGCGACTTCAGCGGACGCTTGTTGGCGCCGGTGATGACGCGGCCACGGCGGCCGTTGTCGAACAGCGCATCGACAGATTCCTGCAGCATGCGCTTTTCATTGCGGATGATGATGCCCGGAGCGCGCAGTTCGATGAGGCGCTTCAGACGATTGTTACGGTTGATGACGCGGCGGTACAGATCGTTCAGATCCGAAGTCGCGAAGCGGCCGCCATCGAGCGGAACCAGCGGACGCAGGTCCGGCGGGATGACCGGGACGACCTTCATGATCATCCATTCCGGACGGTTGCCCGACTCCATGAAGTTCTCGACGATCTTCAGGCGCTTCATCAGCTTCTTCTGCTTGAGATCCGACGTGGTGTCGGCAAGCTCGGAGCGCAGGTCGCCGGCGATCTTTTCGAGGTTCATGCTGGCCAGCATCTCGTAGATCGCTTCAGCGCCGATCATCGCGGTGAACTGGTCTTCGCCATATTCGTCGACGGCGAGCATGTACTCTTCTTCCGAGAGAAGCTGATGCTCCTTGAGGGCGGTCAGGCCCGGCTCGGTGACGATGTAGTTTTCGAAGTAGAGAACGCGCTCGACATCCTTCAGCGTCATGTCGAGCAGCGTCGAAATGCGCGAAGGCAGCGACTTCAGGAACCAGATGTGGGCAACGGGAGCGGCAAGCTCGATATGGCCCATGCGCTCACGGCGAACGCGCGACAGCGTGACTTCAACGCCGCACTTTTCGCAGATGATGCCCTTGTACTTCATGCGCTTGTACTTGCCGCACAGGCACTCGTAATCCTTGATCGGCCCGAAGATGCGCGCGCAGAAGAGACCATCGCGTTCCGGCTTGAACGTACGATAGTTGATCGTCTCCGGCTTCTTGATCTCGCCATAAGACCAGGAAAGAATCTTCTCCGGCGACGCAATCGAAATCCGGATGGAATCGAAATTCTGCGCAGGCATCTGCGGATTGAAAAGATTCATGACCTCTTGGTTCATGCCTATCTCCTTTAGGGGCGAAACGCCCTCGAATTGCGAACAGGGCCGGCAAATCCCGGGAACCGGCCTGACGCTTTAAAACCGCCTTGCGGCGCCATGCATCCCAAGGACGTCGACGGCGCTGCAATATTCCAACGGTGCGCGCTGATGGCAGCGCGCACCCGACAGAGGCTCTTACTCGGCTGCGTCCGGAAGCTGGCTTGCCGTCTGCAGATCGTCGACCTTGGAGTTTTCCAGCTCGACGCTGAGACCCAGCGAGCGCATTTCCTTGACGAGAACGTTGAAGCTTTCCGGAATGCCCGCTTCGAAGGTGTCGTCGCCACGAACGATGGCTTCGTAGACCTTCGTACGGCCGGCCACGTCGTCCGACTTGACCGTGAGCATTTCCTGCAGCGTGTAGGCTGCGCCATAAGCTTCAAGCGCCCAGACTTCCATTTCGCCGAAGCGCTGACCGCCGAACTGTGCCTTACCGCCCAACGGCTGCTGGGTGACGAGCGAGTACGGGCCGATCGAACGGGCGTGGATCTTGTCGTCGACAAGGTGGTTCAGCTTCAGCATGTAGATGTAGCCAACCGTAACCTGACGGTCGAACTGCTCGCCGGTACGACCGTCGTACAGCGTCGACTGGCCGGTCTGCTTGAGACCTGCCATTTCCAGCATCTCGTTGACATCTACTTCGCCGGCGCCATCGAAGACCGGGGTCGCGATGGACACGCCACGCTTCCACTGATCTGCCAGACGCAGAACCGACGCATCGTCATACTCGTGCACGTCGTCGCTCTTCGGACCGTCGCCGACGACCATGTCGATCGTCTTGCGCAGAGGCTCGATGTTACCGCTCGCCTTGTAGGCTTCGATCAGTTCGCCGATCTGGCGACCCATGCCGGCACAAGCCCAGCCGAGGTGCGTTTCGAGAATCTGACCGACGTTCATGCGCGAGGGCACGCCCAGCGGGTTCAGCACGATATCGACATGCGTACCGTCTTCCAGGAACGGCATGTCCTCGACCGGAACAATGCGCGAGACCACGCCCTTGTTCCCGTGACGGCCGGCCATCTTGTCGCCCGGCTGGATCTTGCGCTTCACAGCGACGAAGACCTTGACCATCTTCATGACGCCCGGAGGCATTTCGTCGCCGCGCTGGACCTTCTCGACCTTGTCCATGAAGCGCTGTTCGAGGCGCGACTTGGATTCGTCATACTGGCCACGCAGGGCTTCCAGCTCGCTCTGGACCTTTTCGTCCTCGACGGCGAACATCCACCACTGCGAACGCGGATATTCCGAAACGACGGCGTTCGACAGTTCCGTGCCCTTCTTGAAGCCCTTCGGACCAGCAAGAGCAACCTGACCACGCAGCATCTCGACCAGACGGCCGTAGACGTTGCGGTCGAGGATCGCCTGCTCGTCGTCGCGGTCCTTGGCAAGGCGTTCGATCTCTTCGCGCTCGATCGCCATGGCACGTTCGTCCTTTTCGACGCCGTGACGGTTGAAGACGCGAACTTCGACGACCGTGCCGTAGGTGCCGGGCGGCATGCGCATGGAGGTATCGCGAACGTCGGAGGCCTTTTCACCGAAGATGGCGCGCAGGAGCTTTTCTTCCGGCGTCATCGGGCTTTCGCCCTTCGGCGTGATCTTGCCGACAAGGATATCGCCCGGCTGAACTTCGGCGCCGATGTAAACGATGCCGGCTTCGTCCAGGTTCTTCAGCGCTTCTTCCGAAACGTTCGGAATATCGCGGGTGATTTCTTCCGGACCGAGCTTGGTGTCACGTGCCATCACTTCGAATTCTTCGATGTGGATGGAGGTGAACACGTCGTCGGCAACGATACGCTCGGAGAGCAGGATCGAGTCTTCGTAGTTGTAACCGTTCCACGGCATGAACGCGACGAGCACGTTACGGCCGAGAGCCAGATCACCGAGGTCGGTCGACGGACCGTCTGCCAGGATGTCACCCTTGTTGACCACGTCACCGACGGTCACCAGCGGACGCTGGTTGACGCAGGTGTTCTGGTTCGAACGCTGGAACTTCATCAGGCGGTAGATATCGACGCCGGACTTCGACGGATCGAGGTCTTCGGTGGCGCGAATAACGATACGCGTTGCGTCGACCTGGTCGACCACGCCGCCGCGGCGGGCGCCGATGGCAGCACCGGAGTCACGTGCGACGACCGGCTCCATGCCGGTGCCGACGAACGGGGCTTCGGCACGCAGAAGCGGCACGGCCTGACGCTGCATGTTCGAGCCCATGAGAGCGCGGTTGGCGTCGTCGTTTTCCAGGAACGGGATCAGAGCGGCAGCGACCGAAACCAGCTGCTTCGGCGAGACGTCCATCAGGTTGATGTTGTCGCGCGGAGCGAGCATGACTTCGCCGGCGTGACGGCAGACGACGAATTCCTCGATGAAGGAGCCCTCGGCGTCGAGCTCGGCGTTGGCCTGAGCAACGTAATACTTCGCCTCTTCCATGGCGGAGAGGTAAAGCACGTCGTTGGTCACCTTACCGTCGATGATGCGGCGATAAGGGCTTTCGATGAAGCCGTACTTGTTGACGCGGGCAAAGGTCGCCAGCGAGTTGATAAGACCGATGTTCGGACCTTCCGGCGTTTCGATCGGGCAAATACGACCGTAATGCGTCGGATGAACGTCGCGGACTTCGAAGCCGGCGCGCTCGCGGGTCAGACCACCCGGGCCAAGAGCCGAAAGACGGCGCTTGTGAGTGATTTCCGAAAGCGGGTTCACCTGGTCCATGAACTGCGACAGCTGCGAGGAGCCGAAGAATTCGCGGACGGCAGCGGCGGCCGGCTTTGCGTTGATCAGGTCCTGCGGCATGACCGTGTCGATTTCGATCGAGGACATGCGTTCCTTGATCGCACGTTCCATGCGCAGCAGACCCAGACGATACTGGTTTTCCATCAGCTCGCCGACCGAACGGACGCGGCGGTTGCCGAGGTTGTCGATGTCGTCGATCTCGCCCTTGCCGTCGCGCAGCTCGACGAGCATCTTGACCACGGCCAGGATGTCGTCCTTGCGCAGGATGCGGACGGTGTCTTCGACGTCGAGGTCGAGACGCATGTTCATCTTCACGCGGCCGACGGCGGAGAGATCGTAACGCTCCGCATCGAAGAACAGCGAGTTGAACATGGCTTCGGCCGATTCCATGGTCGGCGGCTCACCCGGACGCATGACGCGGTAGATGTCGAATAGAGCGTCCTGACGGTTCTCGTTCTTGTCGGCGGACAGCGTGTTGCGGATGTAGGCGCCGACATTGATGTGGTCGATGCCGAGAACCGGGATTTCGTCGAAACCGGCGTTGAGGATAACAGGCAGGGTCTTCTCGTCGATTTCATCACCGGCTTCGAGATAGATCTCACCGGTCTGGAAGTTGACGATGTCTTCCGCCAGGAAGAGGCCGTAAAGTTCTTCGTCGGTTGCCTTCAGAGCTTTGAGGCCCTTTTCCTGCAGCTGACGCAGCAGGCGCGGCGTAAGCTTCTTGCCGCCTTCGACAACCACTTCGCCGGTATCGGCGTCGATCATGTCGGAAACGGTCTTGGCGCCCTTCAGCGTTTCCGCCTTGAAGGGAATGCGCCAGCCATCGCCGGAGCGCTGGTAGAGCGACTTCGTATAGAAGGTCGACAGGATCTCTTCGCCATCCATGCCGAGCGCCATCAGCAGCGACGTCACCGGAATCTTGCGGCGGCGGTCGATACGGGCATAGACGATGTCCTTGGCGTCGAATTCGATATCGAGCCAGGAGCCGCGATACGGGATGACGCGAGCAGCAAAGAGCAGCTTGCCGGAGGAATGGCTCTTGCCCTTGTCGTGGTCGAAGAAAACGCCCGGCGAACGGTGCATCTGGGATACGATCACGCGCTCGGTGCCGTTCACGATGAACGTACCGTTGTTCGTCATGAGCGGCATGTCGCCCATGTAGACGCTCTGTTCCTTGATGTCCTTGATGGACTTCGCGCCCGTATCCTCGTCGATATCGAACACGATCAGACGGAGGGTCACCTTCAGCGGCGCGGCGTAGGTCAAGTCGCGCTGGCGGCACTCATCGACGTCGAACTTCGGCGGCTCGAACTCATAGGAAACGAACTCCAGCATGGAAGCGCCGGAGAAATCGGTGATCGGGAAAACCGACTTGAAGACAGCCTGAAGACCTTCGTCCGGGCGGCCGCCCTTCGGTTCTTCGACCATGAGAAACTGATCGTAGGACGCCTTTTGAACCTCGATGAGGTTCGGCATCTCTGCGACTTCGGGAATCTTACCAAAAAACTTGCGTACGCGCCTGCGACCGTTGAACGAAAGGGTCTGAGCCATCGTCGCTCCTTTAAAATCCTGCACCCGGGCCTGCAACGGATGGGAATCGCTGGCCAGGCGACCCCATCAATCAATGAGTAGTTCAATCTCGTCTATCTAACCGAAAACCGCTCAGCCGGATTGCGTCGCGGTTCGGTTTGAGACCATCCTCTTGAAGAACCCATTACCCAAAAGCCGTTTTGCCCGCGGCTTTTGGGTAATTCGTTCAGAAAAACGGCAAATGGGAGGCGGCAAAAAGCCACCTCCCAAAAGCAGTTTCAAGCTTACTTGACGTCGACCTTTGCGCCGGCGTCTTCGAGCTTCTTCTTGATGTCAGCAGCTTCAGCCTTGGAAACGCCTTCCTTGACAGCCTTCGGAGCGGCTTCAACGAGGTCCTTGGCTTCCTTGAGGCCGAGGCCGGTGATGCCGCGGACTTCCTTGATGACGTTGATCTTGTTCGCGCCGGCATCAGCGAGGATGACGTCGAACTCGGTCTTTTCTTCTTCAGCAGCTGCAGCAGCGCCGCCAGCACCACCGGCAACGGCAGCAACAGCTACCGGAGCAGCGGCGGAAACGCCCCACTTTTCTTCGAGAAGCTTCGACAGTTCTGCGGCTTCGAGAACGGTCAGCGAGGAGAGGTCGTCTACGATCTTTGCGAGATCAGCCATTTTGATAGTTCCTTTTGTTCGGTTCGAACTGGTTGGTTATGAACAGCGAAAAACCGCCTTACGCGGCTTCGTCCTTCTTGGCGTAGGCCGAGAACACGCGAGCAAGCTGGCTTGCCGGCGCTGCAACAACACCTGCGATGCGGGTAGCCGGAGTCTGGATCATGCCCAGCAGCTTCGCGCGCAGCTCGTCCAGCGAAGGCAGGGTCGCAAGCGACTTGACACCTTCGGCGTTGAGCGTTGTTGTTCCCATGGCGCCGCCCAAAACAACGATCTTATCGTTGCTCTTGGCGAAATCCACGACGACCTTCGGAGCGGTGATCGGATCAGTGCTGTATGCGATCAGCGTCTGACCGGTGAAGAGATTGGAAATCCCTTCCGCATCCGTGCCCTGAAGAGCAATTTTGGCCAGGCGGTTCTTCGCGACTTTGACGGTGCCGCCAGCAGCGCGCATCTTGGAACGGAAATCGTTCATCTGAGCGACTGTAGCACCAGCATAGTGGGCCACGACAACCGAGCCCGAAGCCTTGAAGACTTCGTTCAGTTCCGTGACGAATTCGCGTTTTTCCGCTCTTTCCACTGCTTTTCTCCAGTTGACAGGACCGGGTTAACGGACCTGCCGGGTTGCCTTTTGCCTCCTGGGATCAATTCAGATCCCAAGCGACGCTTGAGGATCCTGTCCCCTCGCGCTCGAGCCATACGGCTCCAAGGCACAAGGCATCCAAGGCTCGAACCGAGTTCATCGAAGCGAAGCTTCTTCAAAATTCGGGTCTTACCCGTCTCATGCAGGCTTAAGTGATTAAGGGATAACCACCTGCAATCTCGGACAGGAATTCCGGATTTCTCCGGAAATCCCGGCCCCGAAGGGCCGGGAATTCTTAAAATG
The DNA here is from genome assembly GCF_003287875.1 of Martinezella tropici. Classification (GTDB taxonomy): domain Bacteria; phylum Pseudomonadota; class Alphaproteobacteria; order Rhizobiales; family Rhizobiaceae; genus Rhizobium; species Rhizobium tropici_C. The sequence goes on along the minus strand of NZ_QMKK01000029.1, from coordinate 7,421 downwards.
CCAGGCTAACGCCCGGCAAAATCAATCAGGCGCTCGGCGCCGTGACGGACGACGGCTCGATCTTGACGCCCGGACCCATGGTCGAGGAGATCGCTACGCGCTTGACATAGTTGCCCTTGGCGCCAGCCGGCTTTGCCTTGATGACGGCGTCGGCGAAAGCGCGGATGTTTTCTTCCAGAGCCTTGGCGTCGAAGGAAGCCTTGCCGATACCGGCATGGACGATACCAGCCTTCTCGACGCGGAACTCGACAGCGCCGCCCTTGGAAGCTTCAACAGCACCCTTGACGTCCATCGTGACGGTGCCGACCTTCGGGTTCGGCATCATGCCGCGCGGGCCGAGAACCTTACCGAGACGGCCGACGAGCGGCATCATGTCCGGGGTGGCGATGCAGCGATCGAAATCGATCTTACCGCCCTGAACGATCTCAACCAGGTCTTCCGCACCAACAACGTCAGCGCCGGCAGCCTTGGCTTCGTCAGCCTTGGCGCCGCGAGCGAAGACGGCAACGCGAACCGTACGGCCGGTGCCGTTCGGCAGGTTGACGACGCCGCGAACCATCTGGTCAGCGTGACGCGGGTCAACGCCGAGGTTCATCGAGATTTCGACGGTTTCGTCGAACTTGGCGACGGCACGTTCCTTGACCATGTTGATGGCCAGATCCAGAGCATAGAGCTTGGTCGGATCAACGCCTTCACGAATCTTCTGAATACGCTTTGCTACCATGGTCTTAACCTACCACTTCCAGGCCCATGGCGCGGGCAGAGCCCTCGATCATGGCCATTGCGCCTTCGATATCGGCGGCGTTCAGATCCTTCATCTTGGCTTCGGCGATCGCCTTGACCTGAGCCTTGGTCAGAGTACCAGCCTTGGCACCCTTGCCCGGGGTCTTCGAGCCGGACTGGATCTTCGCTTCCTTCTTCAGGAAGTAGCTGACCGGCGGCTGCTTCATGACGAAGGTGAAGGACTTATCCTGGTAGTAGGTGATGACGACCGGGATCGGCATACCCTTTTCCATTTCCTGCGTGGCGGCATTGAACGCCTTGCAGAATTCCATGATGTTAATGCCACGCTGACCAAGCGCAGGACCGATCGGCGGCGACGGATTCGCCGAGCCGGCCTTAACCTGCAGCTTGAGCTGGCCTGCAACTTTCTTAGCCATTTCTCTCTGCCTTTCTACTTGACCGGTTGCCCGGCCGACTGATGCCGGATCGCTCCGGCGGCTGCGGTTGCGTGGTGCGGATCGCCAGGCCCGGCTAAGACCCTACCCTTCCACGCGAATTGCGGCTTCGCCGCGAGATATAAGCAAGCATTTGCCTATACCCAAACTCGAACGAAAGGCCGGCCGCCAGGCCAACCCTTCAAACCAAAGACAATCAGACCTTCTCGACCTGGCTGTATTCCAACTCGACCGGCGTAGCGCGGCCGAAAATCGACACTTCCACCTTCAGGCGCGAACGCTCTTCGTCCACATCCTGAACCGTGCCGTTGAACGATGCGAACGGACCATCGGAAACGCGGACCTGCTCGCCGATCTCGAAGGATACGGAAGCCTTCGGCCGCTCAACGCCTTCCTGGACCTGACCGAGAATGCGCTCGGCTTCATAATCCGGAATCGGAACGGGCTTATTGTCGGAGCCGAGGAAGCCGGTCACCTTCGGCGTATTCTTGATCAGGTGGTAGGCTTCATCCGTCAGGTTGGCGCGCACCAGCACGTAACCCGGGAAGAACTTGCGCTCGCTATCAACCTTGCGGCCACGGCGGACCTCAACGACCTTCTCGGTCGGCACAAGAATCTTCTCGAACAGATGCTCAAGACCCTTCTGCCTGGCCTTCTCCTCAATGGATTCAGCCACTTTCTTTTCAAAATTAGAATAAGCGTGGACGATGTACCAACGTGCCGCCATGTTCATCTCCACCCGATATCAATTGCCGGTATTCAGCACATAGCCGAGAATCCAGCCAATGAGCTGGTCGGCAGCGAAGAAAAACAGCGAGGCGAAAACAACCATGACAAGCACCATCACCGTCGAGATCATCGTCTCGCGGCGTGAGGGCCAAGTAATTTTCGACGTCTCGGAGCGCACCTGCTGCAGAAACGCTAGTGGATTCGTTTTGGATGCCATTGACTGCCCACGCAATTACGGCGCGTAAAGCTGAACATATCAGCCCCACGCACCGCGTGTCTGTTGAACCCTACATAAACACCGATTCCCGATTTAACAAGAGGCAATACGGTGTTTTCTAAAATTTGCCGCCGGTTCGGCATAATCCTCAACTTGAGAAGCAGCGAAAACGACGCGCCAGTCAAATCAAGGAAAATGGCAGGGGCAGCAGGGCTCGAACCTACGACCTGCGGTTTTGGAGACCGCCGCTCTACCAACTGAGCTATACCCCTTCTTCCTTCGACTATTCACCGCAAGCGGTGGACCGCCCGAGCAGTTCGAAGACATGGCGCTCCCTTTAAGGCGGGACGAAACGATTGGCAAGAGCGTTTTTTTCTTTTTCCCAATCGAACCCGCAACTTCACATGGGACACGCCCGAGCGGACAGATCCGCCGAGCGGGCAGAGCCGCCGAGAATGCTGCGGAAAGGATGCCCCTTGCCCTCGTTACTCTCCGGAAGAGCCTTTCGGCTTGCGCTTGAGAAACTTCGGCCTGAGCCGGCGCAGGAAATTATCGGTGGAGCGAATCACATTCGTCAGGGAGATCAGCTTGTCCACTTCGGCATCGGTATTGCCGAGCCGTTCCGACAGCACTTCCGCCGCGGCCAGCGAAATCTCGGCCGGCGGCAATTCGCTGAAGCGCTGCGCAAGCCGGATATAGGGATTTAGCGCAACCCCGCCATGGATGGTGATCTTCCCAAGCCGGGCAAACAGGCGCAGGAACGTCTGCTCGAAGTTCCAATCATGAACGGCGACCACCCTCCACTTCTGACTGCGCCTGGCCGAGAAGCCGGCAAGCACGATCGCGCCGGGCAGCTTCAGATCGCTGAGCCAGAGCGCGAGGGCAAAGCCGCTCGTCGGTGTCTTGCCTTCCGTATAAAAGTCGGAGCAGAAGCCGACCAGATCGAGATGCCCTGTCGGAGCGCCCTGAAAATCCGCTGCCGGATTGAGCTTCTCTTCCGGACCGAGCCGGATATTCATGATGCCGAGGAAATATTCCCTTGGAAAGAATTTCACGACCTCGCCCACCTCGCCACGATAGACGATGTTTGCTCCGCGCGGCTGGCCGCGCGAGATTAGCAGCGAATGCCTATGAAACGGGCGGTCTAGGACCTTGTAGACCTTGTTGAAGAAGACGAAGAGCGCAGTCTCCGGAAACTGCGCCTGCAGGCCTGCAATATCGACCGCGTCGCTATTGGCGACCAGAACGATATGGGAAAACCCTGCCAATATTGTCCGCCACTCGTCGGCACTGTTCAGGCCGGCCGCGGAACCCGCGGCCGGTATGCCGACATCAATATTTCCGGTCGTCTTATGATCCAAATCGCTCACTTCTGCTGGACGTGCAGCATGCGGTCGCGCATGGCGAACCATTCTTCGGCGTAATCGTCATTGCGATACTCGTCGAAATACGGGCCGCCATCGGTGAAGTGCACGAGCTTCGCATCGTCGCGATAATCGTATTCGTTGACGAGATAGTTCCAGACGACCGGCACCTCGCCGATCTGATCGTCGTTCTCCAACCACTTGAACTGATGAAGCTGGAGACCGGTTGCCGTGTTGACGAAATCCTGCGTCAATGCCGTGCACTTGGCATTGTTGAACAGGATCATGCTCGACCAGTTCTTCTTTTCGTATTTGGTCTGCGTCTGGCCGAGGAACTTGGTTTCGATCTTCGGCTGGTAGTCGTGCTTGACGCACATGGCGGCATAACGATCGTCGCGCAGCGCCCAAAGCTCGGCGATGTCGGCGCGGGCGAGCATGTCGCAATCCATGAAGATGCTCCAGCCGTGGTAATCGCTGAGGTAGGGCACGAGGAAGCGCGAGAAGGAAAACTCGGTCGATTGCAGCGGATTGCGCTCACGCGTGAAGATGCCGTCGAGATTGTTGAGCACGATCGGCGAGAAGACCACCGGGATCGACGAGCGCTCGATGATGCTCTGGGTAAGGACGTGATAGGCCACGACCTCCTTGGAATCGAAACCGACAAAAATACGTGCAACGTTATCTTTCATGATACCTCCGAAACGGCTGCGCACCTATGGGTCAGCCGGCAATTATCTTTCGTCGCGACGCAAATCGCGCTCTGCTCACCCTTGAAGCACGTCGGCCGGAGGGTGGTTCGAAACAGGGGCACGATATCCCGGCCACGCGCTGCAATCTCTAGGAGATGCTTCGCGAACGCAACCCTACTTAAATAAACGGCTGTATTTGTCGAGTGTTTGGGGAAGCATTTTTGGTTTTGTTGCGTAACAAATGGAGAGGCAGCACGGCAGCTGCCCCTTCCCCACCCGGCGTGGGAAGTGCGCTCGCCGGGAATGCTTTAAAAGCAGCGTCCTAGACTTTCACATATTTCCGCCAGTTGTGTTCTTCCTTGAAGCCCAGCACTTCGCGGATCTTGCGATTGGACAAGAGCCCCTCATATTCACCGATTTCGCGTGTGAAGGGCACATTCGGAAAATGCTTCGCGGCAAGTTCGCGCGATGGCGTATTGGCCGAAACCGTATCGTTGGCGGCGTTGAACACCTGGAAGCCGAGGCCGTCCTTTTCGATGCAGAGATGGACGATCTGGCCGAGGTCGCGAGCGTCGATATAGCTCCAGGCGATGCGCTTGCGTATTTCGCTGTTGGCGAAAAACTCGGGAAAACGCTCATATTCGTGGGGCTCGATGACGTTGCCGATGCGCAGCGCATAGACGTCGATGCCGAAACGCTCGGCGAAAGCCCGAGCCGTCTTCTCGTTTACGACCTTGGACAGACCGTAGGAATCCATCGGGTTGACATCATAGTCTTCCTCCAGCGGGAACTGGTGAAAATCGCGATGGCCTTCGGCAAAGCAGACGCCATAGGTCGTCTCGCTGGAAGCGACGATGATCTTCTTGATGCCAAGCTTCGCGGCCGCCTCGATGACATTGTAGGTGCTCATCGTGTTGATGCGGAAGGTCTCGTTGTCCGGTTTGATCAGAATGCGCGGGATGGCGGCGAAATGCACGACGGCGTCGAAAGGCTGGACACCCCTGCCTTGATCGAGATCGGGAAAATCGCGATGCATGGTCAGGACGTTATAGACTTGTCCCGCATCGGTGACATCGGCCTGCAGATTGGTGACGCCGGGGCTGGTCAGCGGCACGAGATCGACATTGTGGACCTCGTAGCCGGCGTTCACCAGCCACGGAACCGCGTGACGCCCTGCCTTGCCGCTGCCGCCCGTGAACAAAATACGTTTCTTCATGAAAATCTCCTCCTTGGAAAATCGAGCGATACATAGGCCCTTGCGCTCATTTCGCAAGACACGGCTTGGTGAGCGGAGGCTCTTCCGGCAAGATAATCTGATCGAGACGGCCATGCATCGGGAACGGCGGACATGATCAAAGGAGAAGGCACGGATGCGGGCAATCACGCTTGTGGAATATGATCCGCAATGGCCTCTTCTCTTCGAACAGAGATGCAAAGCAATCGGCCTGCTCCTTACCCGCCCCGCCGAATTCCATCACATCGGCAGCACCGCCGTCCCGGGACTATGCGCCAAACCCAAGCTCGATATTGACGCCGTCCTTTCTTCCAACGATGCGAGGCTCGACGCTACGCAACGCCTGAAGACACATGGATTTCGCTTCCATGGCGATCTGCACGATGGCGACCGATGGGTCTTTACCAGGGACGATATCCCCTATGGCACGCGGCTTTATCTTTGCCTGCCGGGAAATGCAGTACACCGAGACCGCCTCCTTTTCCGCGATTATCTGCGCGCACATCCCGAATTCGCAGGCGACTACGCAATATTGAAGCGCCGACTGGCCGAAGAGGCTCATGGCGACTGGGATCACTATACCGGCGGGAAAAGCGATTTCGTTGCGGATATCGTATGCCGTGCGAGGGAAGAACTTACGCCAAAAAGCCATATCACCACTCGGTGATGATGAGTTTGAGGCTACCGGAACACCCTGGCAATCGCCTGCACGATCGTGGTCTTCCCGAGCCTGAAGCACCTGTCGGAATGATCAGGCTCATGCAACATCTCCCAATGCGAAAAGGCCCCGCTGTTTCCAGCGGGGCCTTCTTATAAAGGGATAATCCGAAGATTACTCGACGATGGATGCAACGATGCCTGCGCCGACGGTACGGCCGCCTTCGCGGATAGCGAAGCGGAGCTTTTCTTCCATCGCGATCGGAACGATCAGCTCGACGGCAACCGTTACGTTGTCGCCAGGCATAACCATTTCCGTGCCTTCCGGAAGCGTCACGATGCCCGTCACGTCAGTCGTACGGAAGTAGAACTGCGGACGGTAGTTCGTGAAGAACGGCGTATGACGGCCGCCTTCTTCCTTCGTCAGGATGTAGGCTTCTGCCATGAACTTCTTGTGCGGCTTGACGGAACCCGGCTTGCACAGGATCTGGCCACGCTCGACGCCGTCACGGTTCACACCGCGGATCAGCGCGCCGATGTTGTCGCCGGCCTGGCCCTGGTCGAGCAGCTTGCGGAACATTTCAACGCCGGTAACCGTCGTCTTCGACGTCGGACGGATGCCGACGATTTCGACTTCTTCACCAACCTTGACGATACCACGCTCGACGCGGCCCGTCACAACCGTACCACGGCCGGAGATCGAGAACACGTCTTCGATCGGCATCAGGAACGGCTGGTCGATCGGACGCTCAGGCGTCGGGATGTAGGCGTCAACCTGAGCCATCAGCTCGCGGATCGCGTCTTCGCCGATCTTCTTGTCCGAATCTTCAAGAGCAGCAAGCGCCGAACCCTTGACAACCGGAATGTCGTCGCCCGGGAAGTCGTAGGACGACAGAAGTTCGCGAACTTCGAGCTCGACGAGCTCGAGAAGCTCGGCGTCGTCAACCTGGTCGACCTTGTTCAGGAACACGACGATTGCCGGAACGCCAACCTGGCGGGCGAGCAGGATGTGCTCGCGCGTCTGCGGCATCGGGCCGTCGGCGGCCGAGCAAACCAGGATCGCGCCGTCCATCTGTGCAGCACCCGTGATCATGTTCTTGACGTAGTCGGCGTGGCCGGGGCAGTCGACGTGCGCATAGTGGCGGTTCGGCGTCTCGTATTCAACGTGAGCCGTCGAGATCGTGATGCCACGAGCCTTCTCTTCCGGAGCAGCGTCGATTTGGTCATACGCCTTGAACTCGCCGAAGTACTTCGTGATCGCTGCCGTCAAGGACGTCTTGCCGTGGTCGACGTGACCGATCGTCCCGATGTTAACGTGCGGCTTATTGCGCTCAAACTTACTCTTTGCCATTT
>NZ_QMKK01000028.1 GCF_003287875.1 Martinezella tropici | reverse complement strand
GCCGCCTGCAAATCCGCCTGCGTCTTATACTGCTGGCGCAGGATGTTCTGCAGGTCCGGCAAGCCGGGCAGCGAGGTGTTGGTGTTGTCCGTATCGCGGCGGATCGTGCCGATGTCCTGCACCTGGTGCGCGGGATCGGTGATCGTGATGCCGATATTGCCGCCGATGGCCGAATAGGCCTTGCCGGTCTCCTTCTCGCCGGCCTTGACGGGCGGAGCGATGGTGAGCCCGCTAGTGCCGATCCCGCCGCCATAGGTTTCGGCCTTCCAGGTCGAATGCGTGTCGATATCCGCAACCGTCAGGGTGCCGGTGGAGAAGGAGTTCTTGTCCGCCGTCGCCTCGCTGGTAATCAGCCCACCGACAAGCGACGTCTGACCTTTGACATCGATGTTGAGGCCGCCGGTGCCTGCATGGATGCCCGATTGTTCGGAGACGAGCACCGCATCGCCCTTGGCCTTCTGCACGGTGCCGGAGACGCCGGTGTTGCCAAAGCCGATCTGGCCGGAGACATTGAACTGATCGGCCTTGGCCTTCTGCGTATCCAGCTGGCTTTCGATCGTCAGGTTCTTGACATCGATCGCAACCGAATTGCCGGCAACCGTCGCCCCCTTCAGCGCGAGATCGTTGGTGACGATGGTGACATCGCCGGTGCCGTTCACATGCGTGTTCGTATGGCTGGTGCCGGAGGTTTCGGAGCCACCCTTGCCGTAGGAGGCGTTGACCCCCACGCCGGTCTCCTGGCAGCCGCCCTTGCTGGTGCAACCAAAGTTGACGCCGACGCCCACGCTCCAGGATTTGTTCGAGCTGGTCGAATCCGACGTGCCGGTGGCGGCGTTGAGGTTGATGTCGCCATTCGCCGCCGACAGGAAGATGTCGCCGGTCAGCGGGTCGCCGGAAACCGTGGGGATGCCGTTCTTGTCGTAGCCAGCCAGGATCTGCGCGCCATCACTGGTGATGGAGCCCTTCTCGGCCTCCATGGTGATCGAGCGACCGGCGCGAATATCCGTCACCACCGGGGTCGAGGACGACGAGGACCAGCTGCTTTCCTGATGATTGACACCGGCATTGATGCCAATACTGAAGGAAAGCCCCTTGCCTGCATCAAAATTCTCCGAAGCGGCCTTTAGATCCTTGTAGGCCTGATAGAAACCGAGGCCGGCAATGGCCGTATTGGTCAGCGCATTGACGCCGCCGCTGTCGGAAAGGCGCTCGGCCGAGTTCATGATGCTTTGGGCCGCCTTGCCAATCTGGCTCGTCACCGAGATAGTCACACCGGCAAAGGTCTTCTCATGCACCTCCTCGTAATTGGTGACGTCGTTGGCCGAGAGCAGATTGATATTGTTCTTGGCAAAGAGATTGACGTCGCGCTCGGCCGAAGCGCTGGTCGCCTGCAGGTTGACATTGTTGCCTGCCGAGATGTTGAGATCGCGGCCCGCCGCCAATGTCGATACCGCATTGGTATCGGACTGCTGCGCCTTGCTGTCCTTGGTTGACTGCGCACCAATACCGATCGAGAAGCCGCCATTGCCGGCGGAAAGTGCAAGACCGAAGCCGGACTTCTTCTGCTGCTGGGACTGTGACGAGCTTTCGGCGCCCGGGGTCACATTGACGTCTCGGGCCGCCGACAGGTTGATGTCACGATCGGCACTCACGGACGAACCCATGATATTGAGATCGGTCGTCCTTGCCGTCAGGTTGACGTCTTGACCAGCCGAAAGCGTCGAGCCGATATTGTCCGTGGAAGATTGCTGGCCCTGCTTTTCATTCTTGCCGTAGAGCGAGATGAAGCCGCCGCCGGAGCCGACGAAGAGGCCGGAATCCCTGCGCTTGCTGTCGGACTGGTGGTTTTCCTGCGCGCCGATGATCGAGACGCTTTCGCCGGAGACGTTCAGCGAGCCATCGGCATTGACCTTCGAACCGACAATGGCCGCCGCCTTGCCGGCATCCAGATTGACATCGCCCGAGGCTGAAAGCTGCGAGCCGATGGTCGTCTCGTTATAGCCGTCATAGCTCGAGCTGCCGCTGCGCAGGAAACCCTTGCGCTTGGCACTGTCATGCTCGGTCTCGGTGTCCTTGCCAGCGGTGACGATCAGATTGCCGCCGGTCTGGACATTGAGATCAGCAACATGCGTATCGTCGCCAGCCGTCACCTTCGAGGCGGAGACCGTGGTGTCGCCGCCGGAAATGATCGTCACGCCGTCCTTGCCGGAGAGTGACGAGCCAGCCGCCGTCGTGGTCTCGAGATGACCGGAGGCATTCTCCTTCGTCGAACCGAAGAAACCGCTCTTCTTGCTGGAGCTTTTGACATCGAGGGTTGCGCTGTCGGTCGCTTCAGCGATGGTGACGTTCTTGTCGGCCTGGATACCCAGCAAGCCTTCGGCGGCCATGGTCGAGCCGATGACGTTGATGTCGTTCTTGGACTTGGCGACCAGATCGCCACCCGCCGTAATCGTCGAGCCATTATGTGTCAGCTCGGACGAGGAATTTTTGCCGAACGTCGAGTTCGACTGGCTCTGAGACGTGGTGACATTGATGTCGCCGTTCGAGGTCAGGCCAACATTACCCTTGGCCATCAGATCGGAACCAGAGATCAGGACACCCGTGTTGGCGTTGACCCCAGCGTCACCGCTTGCGGTGATCGCGAGGTTGCCGCCGGCCGAGAGCTGCGAAGCCTGCTGATCGGTACTGGTCGTCTTGGTGTAGCCGTCGTCGGTGCGACGGGCGACATCGGTGGAGACGATATTGACCGCTCCATTCGTAGCAGTCACCGAAAGATTCCCACCCGACTTTGCGGAGGATCCGATGATGTTGACGTCATTATTGCCGACGATGGTAAGATTGCCGCCAGCGGTGACACGGGCGCCCGTCGCATTCTGCTGGCTACCATTATCAACCTTGACAGCAGCAAGGTTGACATTGGTGCCGGAAAGCTGGGCATTGCCGCCTGCGACGATCTTGGTGCCCTGCAAGCTCAGCGTACCGCCCGCGGCGATCTGCAGATTGCCGCCAGCCGACACGCCGGCATTGGTGTTGACGACATTCTGGCCGCCGATGGTCATCGTCTGAGCGGCAAGCGTAATGCCATTGGTGGCATTGAGGTTCATGTTGCCGCCGGCGAGGAAAGTGCCGCCATTGGCCTTGATCTCGGTCGCATTGATGGTCATGCCATCCGCTGCGGCAATCGCACCGGAATTGTTGACAGAGCCGGCATCGATGCTGACGCTGTTGCCGGCAATGACGGCGCCGCCTGCATTGACTTTCGCCTTATCAGCGGCCGAGAGATAGACGACCGGCACCAGCACCTGCGCGCCGTCGACGATCTGCGTCTGGTAGATCACCATCGACTGGGTCAGCGATGCGGCCTGCTCCGGCGTCAATGCTTGCCCGAGAGCAAGCCCGTTCGCCTCGGCATAAGCGACGCCGTTGTCGAGCAGCGTCTTCATCTGGTCGGTGGCATTGTTGCCGGGGATGAAGGATCCCGCGCCAAGGCCATCGCCCACCAGCTGCCGCATCTGTTCGTCTACCAGCTGATTGTCGAAATAGGCGTCGCCGAGGAAGGGAACCTTGGTCTCCGGCGTATAGCCAACTCGGCCGATGAAATAACTCGAGCCGTAGAACTTCGACACGTCGAGGAAGGCCGCCCGTGTCTCGAACAGGAAGATCTGGCCCGGCACCGTGCCGCCGACGCCGCCCGATTGCGGCTTGGCAAGCGAGGCGAGTTCCGCGCCATTGACCTGCAGCACCTGGGCAAGATTGCCGCTGCTGCCGAGAGCAGCGGTGAGCTTGCCCATCAGGCTGTTCGGACTGATCGCAGCGCCGCCAGTCGTCAGGCTGCCGGAGCTGATCGAAGGGCCGCTGGCGAGCGTCACACCATTGCCGCTCACCGAAGCGCCGACGTCTGCCGTCAGGCCGCTGCCGTTGGCCGTCGGGCCGCCGGCGATCGTCGTGCTGACGGTTGCCAACGATGGACCACTACCGACGCTCGCGCCGCCATTTGAGGCGAAACTGCCTAGCGCGGCATTGACGTTGAACAAGGCGCCGCCGGCCGTCATGCCATTCAGGGCCGACAGAGGATCGCTCGATGTCGAAGGCGCACTGACGGCCGCGCCGCCACTCGTCGAACCGAGCGACGTATTGTTGACCGTACCGAAATTGAGGCTCAGGGCGTGGGCCGCCTTGAGCGTGCCAGCCGCGCCGCCGATAACCTGCGATCCCGAGACGATCGACGTGCCGTTGGCGATATTGCGGGAAGGATCGGCCGTGCCATCGGCGTTGTAGGCCGAGCAGGCGCTCTGAGCGCTACAGGTCAGCATCGTGGTGCGATTGAGGACGACGCCTTCGTTGGTGAGCGTCGATCCCTTGAGCGTCGCATCACCGCCGGCCTCGATCCGGCTGTAGGAATTGGTGAGGTTGGTGGCATCGACCGTGAGATTGCCGCCGGCGCGGATCACCGCCTCGGGGCTCAGCGCACTGGTGAAGCGGTCTTCATAAACCGACTGCGATATGTTGGACGTCGGATCCCAAGTGTAGGTCGTGCTCGTATCCGAACCGTTGCGCACGACCTCATCGACGATGAAATAACGCGAGGGATTGTTGGGATCGAGGATGGGATTGCCGTTGGCATCCTTGGGAACGCGGGCCTTGATCCAGTCGAAGATCGGCCGAACCTCCGTCGGACCACTGCCGCTGACCCAGGTCCAGGCGTGATAGGAGGTGCCATCGGCAAGGGTTGCGACCGAATACAGCAGCGGCTGGTAGTCAGAAAACTGCCCCGGATCGACCCCCGCATAAAGCTGGAACATATTCTGGTCGGTCGATTCCAGATAGGCGAAGGGTTGGCCCGCGACCGCTGGATTGAGCACGAAGGTACCGACAACCGCACCGGAGGAGACCAGCTGACCCGTCACCCAGGTCGGCGTCGTCGATCGCCTGTTGATGAGATTGCTGGTGAGTATCGACATGTCACCACCAGACTGAATGAGACCGGACACATTGGTGACTGCCGCATTGCGCTGACCGGCGGTCGTCCCCTGGATGGTCAACCCGCCATCGGAAACGATAGCGCCCTGGTCATTGGTCAATGTGCCGCCGACGAGGAGGTTGGCGTTGCTGCCGGCAAAGACGAGGCCGGAGGGGCTGTTGTAGAAGTCGCCAGCGACGTTGAAGGTCAGATTGTTGCCGGCGGCAAGCTGACCGGTATTGCCGAGCGACGGCAGGTTGAGCGTCAGGTCATGCGCGGCAAGCAACGATGTGTTGGCGGTGGTGACGAGGCCTGCGGCAGAGATGGCGATGTCGCCGGAACCGCCGGCGACGCGATCACCGTTGCCGGTGACGCTGGAGGTGACGGTGCTGACCTCGGCATTGGACAGATCCGCATTGCCCGACAGATTGAGCGACAGGCCGCCGAAGACGAGATTGCTGCCGGACAGATTGGCGGAAGAGCCGTTGACAATCAGCGTACCGCCGCCGGCAATCCGGCTACCCCGGCTGCCGGAGAGATCGACGACACCGGTATTGAGCGTCAGATTGCTGCCGACACGGGTGGTGTTGGTATAGGCGATGGTCCCGGGCGCCGTGAGCGTGGCGCTGCCAAGGCTCTGCAGGCTGTTGTAACCGATGTTCTGCGTTGCCGTGGCGGCAAGATTGCCGCCCGAAAGCAGAGAATTGGCGCTGATGCTGCCGCTCGAGGCTGAGAGCGTCATCGCGCCGGTACGCTGCAGCATCAGGCTGCCGCCGGCCGCGGCACGGGTGGCGGTGAAATCGACGCCGGAGACCAGCGTGTCGATCGCCATCGATCGGGCGGATAGATTGGCGTTGCGGCTGGCAAGCGATTGGCCGGTGAGCGTGATCGCATTGCCCGCGGTGATCGTCAGATCGCCGTGGGAGACGGCATTCGCGCTGACATTGTTCGCCGCGTTGGCGGTGATGCTGCCGGCAGCAAGAAGGCTGTTGAAAGAGATGTCGCCTGCCGTGGCTAGGAGCGTGAGATTGCCGGTCGGACCAAGAATAACGTTCCCGGCGCCCGATTGGTCCATCGCCGCAAAATCGACACCGGCCGCGATGACGTTGCCGCTGACGGCAGATCCGGTGATCGAGACGTTGCTGGCGCCCAGGAGCTGCCCGTTGATCCTGATTGCGCCAGGACTGGTGGTCGAACCGATTGCGACGACGCCATGGCCCGTGATGTCGCCGCCCGTAAAGGCGCTCGCCGCCACATCGAGATTGCCGGCGACGATCAACGTATTGGCGGTGGCGCTTGCCGCATTGATGGTCAGATCGCCGCTTGCTTCGAGGGCGATGGCACCGTTTGAGGAGTGCGCGGTAGCGGCAAAATCGACGCCCGTGACGGCCTGATTGATCTGGACGGATGAACCGGACAGCAAGACATCGCCCGCACCGAGGAGCTGGCCCGAGACATTGACGCTGCTGCCGGCGGCAAGGGTAATGTCGCCATGGCCGGTCACGGCATTGGCCGCGATGGTGGCCGCCTGCGCGTCGATATTGCCGGCCGATAGCATGGTCTGCGCGGTGATGCCCGCAGAAGCGGTAAGATTCATATCGCCGGCAGTTCCGAGCACTATACCGCCGCCGGCGGCATTGGTGGCGGCAAAGTCGATGCCGGAGATCAGGATCGGGGCGCTGATACTGCCGCCATCGATCGTGAGATCGCCTGCGGCCAAAATCTGGTTGCTGACATCGACATTGCCGACGACATCAACCGTCCCGTGACTGGTGATGCTGGCGGCGATGAGGTCTGTCGCCCTTGCCGTGACATCGCCGGCCGACAGGATGGTTCCAGCCGTGATGTTGCCGGAGGCGGTCAAGCTGGTCTTGCCGGACTGCGCCAGCACGATGCTGCCGCCGGCGGCGTTGGTGGCGGAAAAGTCGATGCCGGAGATCAAGGTCGGTGCGCTGATGCCGCCGCCATTGATCGTGAGATCGCCTGCCGCCAGGATCTGGCTGCTCACATCGACATTGCCGACCATGCCGATATTGCCGTGGCTTGTGACACTGCCCGCCTGGAGATTGGCCGCCTTTGCCGTGATGTCGCCGGCCGAGAGGATCGTGCCGGCCGTTGCATTGCCGGAGACGGTGAGGTCCGTCGCACCGGTCCCTCCGAGCATGATGCTGCCGCCGTTCGCTGCGGTTGCCGCAAAATCCACGCCGGAGACCAGAAGTCCGGCGTTGAGGCTGGCGCCATCGATCGAGAGATTGCCGGCCGACAGTACCTGGCCACTAGCGTCTATGCGACCGCTGGCCTTCAGGTCGGTCCTGCCATGGCTTGTAATGCTGCTTGCCGTCAGATCGATCGCTTGCGCGGTAAGATTGCCCGCCGACAACAACGTGCCGATGGTGAGATTACCGCTCGAAAGCAGCGACACATCGCCACTCGAAGTCTGAACGATGTTGCCGTTGGCGGCAGCCGTACCGGCGAAATCGACACCGGACACGATAGCGCCGGCCGCGATGTTCGGGCCTGAGACACTGATGTTTCCGCCACCAAGGACTTGGCCGTTGACGGTGGTGGTGCCGGCGAGCGTGATATCCTTGTGCCCGGTGATGGTGGCGGCCGTCACGCTGGCTGCGTTGATGTTGATAGTACCGGCGGCTTCCACAGTCGATGCAGAGAATCCGCCACTGAGCCGCGCAGCCAGATTCCCGGTCTGGCCAAGAACGATATTGCCACCGGATGCATCCGTTGCGGCGAAGTCGATACCGGCGACGACAGACTGTGCCGACAGGCTTTGACCGGTGATCAGGACATTGCCGGCCGCGAGAATCTGGCCGGTGATGCTGGTCGCGCCATTCAGCGTGGCATCGCCATGGGCAGTGACGGCATCCGCGCTCACGGCCGTACCGCTGGCCGAAAAAGTGCCAGCCGAGAGCAATGTGCCGGTCTTGATCGCACCGGTCGAAGCAAGAGTCAGATTGCCGCTTGTCGTCTGGACGATGTTCCCATTGGCGGCTGCCGTTGCTGCGAAATCGACGCCCGAGACAATGGCGCCGGCTTTGATGCTCGAGCCAGAGATACCGATGTTGCCGCCGCTAAGCATCTGCTGATTAACGGTGGTTGCCCCGGCGAAGGTGATGTCTTTATGACCTGTGACGGCATCTGCCGTCACAGTCGCGGCATTGACGTTGATGGCACCGGCGGCTTGCATCGTCGACGCCGAAAATCCACCACTCAACTGAGCTGTCAGGTCCCCAGCGCGATTGCCTGCAATCGTCGCGGTCTGACCAACAACGATATTGCCGCCGGCGGCGTTAGTTGCGCCGAAGTCGACGCCCGCAACGACGGTCTGCGCTGCCAGACTTTGGCCAGTGATCAGCACGTTACTGGCGCCCAGGATCTGGCCCGTAACGCTGGTGGCACCCCGGAGCGTCACATCGCCATGCGCCGTGACGCTCCCGGCCGTGATAGTAGACCCGGCCGCATTGAGGCTACCTGCCGAGAGTAGTGTGCCAGTGTCGATGTTGCCCGCGGCGACAAGTGTCAGATTGCCGCTTGTCGTTTGGACGATACTTCCGTTTGCGGCTGCCGTTGCTGCGAAGTCTACACCCGAGACCGCGGTACCGACCTTAATGCTCGAGCCAGAGATGCCAAGGTTACCGCCGCCAAGCAACTGGTTGGTGATATCAACGCGACCGCTTGCGGTCGTCGTGGCGACACCGCCAGCTGCCGTGCCGGAAAGGCTAATATCCTCGTGACCGGTAATCGCATCTGCAGTGATGGACGCGCCGCTGACGTCGATGGCACCCGCAGCCTGTATGGTCGGCACCGCAATGGCGCCATTGACGTTCACCGTCAAATTCCCGGCGTGGCCAAGGACGATATTGCCGCTGGCCGCATTGGTCGCATCGAAGTCGATGCCGGAAACGATGGTCCGAGCCTTCAAGCTCTGGCCGCTGATCAATACGTTGCCGGACGCAAGGATCTGGTCCGTCACGCTGATCGCGCCGCCGAGCGTCATCTCGCCATGGGCCGAGATATTGCCGGCCGTGACCGTCGCGGCACCGGCAGTGAGATTGCCGGCAGAGAGCAAAGTTCCAGCGCTGAGCGCGCCAGTGGCCGTCAATGTCAGATTGCCGGTTCCGGCTGATGGTGCGCCAAGCACGACGCTGCCTCCGGCCGCATTGGTGGCGGCAATGTCGACGCCGGAGACAATAGCGTCCGCCTGGATGCCAGAGCCGGAAACGCGGACATTGCCGCCGCCGAGGACCTGACCGATGATATCAACACTGCCGCTTCCGGCTCCCGCACTGGTGGCGCCTGAAAGCACGATGTCCCTGTGGCCGGTGATCGTGTCGGCGGTGATGGTCTGGCCGGTGGTATTGATCGCGCCGGCTGCAAGCACAGTCCCTGCCTGTATGGCGCCAGCACTGTCGTTGATCGTCAGATCACCGCCACCCGCACTGAGCACGATATTACCGCCATTGGCTTTGGTCGCGGCAAAGTCGACGCCGGAGGCGAGAAGACCGGCGCTGACACCATTGGCGTTGCCATTGATGGTGATATTGCCCGCGCCGAGCAATTGGTTGGTGACGCGCATGCCGCCGTCGATACCGACGTTGCCGTGGCTGGTGAGGTTGTTAGACTGCAGCAAGGAAGCCTGGGCCGTCAGGTTGCCCGCCGACAGCAACGTGCCGACGGCGATGGTGCCGGCGGCAGCTTTTAGATCGAGTGCGCCGGCCGAACCTAGGACGATGTTGCCACCGGCGGCGTTGGTCGAGGCAAAGTCGACGCCGGCCGCGATAGCGGTCGCCTCAATGCCAGCCCCGGAGATCAGGATATCGCCCGCCCCCAGAATCTGACCACTTGCGTTTATCGCCGCGTTGACGGTCAGCCCACCATGCGAAGTAACATTGGCGGCCGTGAGCGAAGTCGCGGTCGCGGTAAGATTGCCGGCTGATTGAATATTCCCCGCCGTGATATTACCGGTCGCACTGGTGTTGAGGCTTCCAGCCGACTGCAGATTGCCAGTGGCAATCGTGCCGCGAGTCGCCGTCAAGCTCAAGTTGCCTGCGGAGCCAAGAACGACATTCCCGCCAGGATCGGCACTGGTGGCAGCAATATTGATGCCGGAAACAACCATGCCGGTGGAGATTGACTGAGCAGTGGCGCTGACATTGCCCTGCGCCAGGACATTACCGGAAACGGCAAGACTATTACCAGCGGTAAGAGCGAGATTGTTGTAGCTCAACAGCGAGGCGGCCGAGATCGAGCCGGCCGTGGCAGTCAGAGTAAGGTCGCCGGTGCTGCTGACAGCACCACCGATCGCGATATCGCCGGAAGTGGCGACAAGCGTCGCTGCACCATTGCCAGCGGTGACGCTGCCGGCGGCAATGCCGCCGCCGGAACTCATCTGAACGGTCGTGCCGCTGTTGACGTCGCCGGAGATGCCGATGAGGCCGGTGCCGTTCGCAAGCACGATATCGCTATCCGCTGCGACCGATTGCAGGGTAATGCCCTGGTCAGCCCGGACCGCGACCTTCTGCCGCGAGGTCACTTTGGCAGCGGTGACCTTCTGTTTCGAGGTGATGGCAACGCCATCGCGGCCAGAGGCATTGCCGATCGAGATCTTGCCGTCGGCCGACAGCGTCAGTTCGCCGGCATTGGCGGCCATGTCACCGCTCATCTTGAC
>NZ_QMKK01000027.1:2500-134751 GCF_003287875.1 Martinezella tropici | reverse complement strand
GCCTATGAGCGCGGCGTGAAGCTGATCGGGGCGACGGCGCATTATGTGACGGCCGATCTCGACGAGGGTCCGATCATCGAGCAGGACACGGCTCGCATCACGCATGCGCAGTCGGCTGAGGATTATGTCTCGATCGGCCGCGACGTGGAGAGCCAGGTACTGGCCCGCGCCATCCATGCGCATATCCACTATCGCACCTTCTTGAACGGCAACCGCACCGTCGTCTTCCCGGCAAGCCCGGGCTCCTATGCCTCCGAGCGCATGGGGTGAGGCGCGAGCGCGCTTTCGGCGGGCTTCTTTCCCTTTTCGCTCCCACACGCGATTTGATATCACCCGGTATCGAATCGTCTCGGAGATCAAGGAGGGGATATGTCATTCTATCGCAATGGAACGCTGCTGCTGGCGGCGTTCCTCCTGTGGGCTCCGGCATCTCGTGGCGTGACCGAAGCGCAGGACCCCTCCAAGATCGATTTCGCCAAGCTGATCGAATGCACGACCTATGACGTGCCGAGCTACAACGAATTCGCCATGTGGCTGACCGGGCCGGAAAGCGCCAAGGCCATGAAGCTGTTCGGTATCAGCGAACTGTCGTCAGACAATCCCTTTCTGCGGGAATTCCAGCTTTCAGCACCCTTGACGGTTTTCGGACGGCAGACGAACAGAGTTGCCTTCGCCTCTACCGGGCCGCTCGCCGTGCTCGACGAAGCCGACCCGCATTCCCTGGCGAAACAGCTTGGCGTAACGGCTGCGGTCGACCGGCCAAACAAGTTCCTCGGTAAAAAGGAAATCCTGTCGCGCAAGGACCAGCAGGAAAATTCCGACACCGTACTTCACACCCGTATCTCATTGAATGTCTCGACCGATGAGGCTCATCCGGGCAAGACGCTCGCCGGTTGCAGCTATTCCATCGAGGTCGAGTAGGCGATCATGCCTCGCCGGCTGCATGCGGCGGCCTATCTTTCCGCTCATTGCGCGACCACCCTATCTGTTTTGGGTAATTTTCTTTAGGATGGAATGGTTTAGTGTCGATGCAAATGAACCTTCCGGGGGGATGCCATGGCCGACGCCGCGCTTGTGAATCGTATGCAACTGCCAAGACCGGACGTGACGCCGGAGGAAGCAGCGGAGATACTGTATGCGCATTACGGCTTGAGCGGGGCACTGACGGAGCTCGGCAGCCAGCAGGATCGCAACTACCGCATCGATGCCGGCGAGAATGCCTATGTGCTGAAGATTTGCCGGGCCGAATATGAGCTGGTCGAATTCGAGGCACAGAATGCCGCTATCCGCCACCTGCATGCCAAACCGGATTCTCCGCGCGTGCCCGAGATCGTGCCGGCGCTGAACGGCCGCGACATCCTGACCATCACCTTGCGGGAGCAGGATTACCTCGTCCGGCTGCTCGGCTTTCTCCCCGGCCAGACGCTGACACGGCGCAAGCATCTGCCGCCGGCTTCAGCCGCCGGGCTCGGCGCGCTGTCGGCCCGGCTTGCCCGCAATCTCGCCGATTTCGATCATCCCGGCCTTCACCGAAGCCTGCAGTGGGATCTGCGCCGCGCGGGACCCGTGGCGGTTCAGCTCCTGTCGGCCATCACGGACCATGAAGCGCGCGACCGCATCGCCAAGGCGATGGTGGCCGCCGTCAAACGCATCCAGCCGCTTGCAGGCGATCTACGCATACAGCCCGTGCATCATGACGTCACCGACGACAATGTCGTCAGCCATCCCGACGCACGTGGGCAGCTGGTGCCCGATGGCGTCATCGATTTCGGCGACATCATTCAGGGTTGGCTGGTGGGCGATCTTGCCGTTACCTGCGCATCGCTGCTGCATCATGCGGAAGGCAATCCCTTCCGTATCCTTCCCGCCATCAAGGCCTATCATGCCATCTATCCGCTGGAAGAGGTCGAGGCCAAGGCGCTGTGGCCGTTGATCGTCGCGCGCGCCGTCATTCTGACCGCCAGTACCGAACAGCAGCTCGCGATCGACCCGGACAATGACTATGTGCGCGGCAATCTCGATTTCGAGCGCGAGATCTTCGATGTGGCGACCGGCGCGCAACCGGATGTGATGGAGGCCGCAATCCTGCGGGCAATCGGCTTCGACATCGCTCCGATCGCCATGGAAAGCTGGTCGCCGCTGCTGCCCGATATCGATTCCTCGCAGATCGCCGCAATCGATCTTTCCGTCACCGGCCCGGATTTCGCCGACGGCAACTGGCAAAAGCCCGACATGGATTGGCGGCTGCTCGCCCAGACGGCGATGACATCAGGCGCGGCGGCAACCCGCTACGGCGAATTCCGCCTGTCCCTCGCCGCTCCGCTCAACATGGCGCCGCCGCAGAATTTCGCCCTGCATTGCGATATCTGCCTGCCGGCCGGCGCCACGGTTGCGGCTCCCTTCTCCGGCCTTCTGCAACGGCAGGGGCAGCACCTCGTGCTCGCCGGCGAAGAGATAAGCCTTCATCTGGACGGCGTCGAGAGCGCTCTCGAGGATGGAGCTGCCATCGAACAGGGCGCGACAGTCGGCACGATCGGCAGCGAGGGTTCGGCGATCGGAGGATTGCGCGTGCAGCTTTGCCGCGTGGCCAATCTTATGCCGCCGCTCTTTGCGGCCGCGGATCAGGTAGACGGCTGGTCGGCTATCTGCCCCTCGCCCGTCGCTCTTCTCAACGCCGCCTGCGAAGCGCCGAGACCAGATGCATCCACGCTGCTGTCATTGCGCAATGCGCGCTTCGCCAAGCCGCAGAAGCACTATTACGAGCTGCCGCCGCAGATCGAGCGCGGCTGGCGCGAATTCCTGTTCGACACGCAGGGACGCTGCTACCTCGACATGGTCAACAATGTGACGACACTCGGCCATGCTCATCCTCGGTTGACGGCGGCGATCGCGCAGCAGTGGTCGCGGCTCAATACCAACTCCCGTTTCCATTATGCCGCCGTCGCGGAATTTTCCGAGCGGCTGGCGACACTGGCGCCTGAGGGACTGGAGAGCATCTTCCTCGTCAATAGCGGCTCGGAAGCAAACGATCTCGCGATCCGCCTTGCCTGGGCGCACACGGGCAGGAGGAACATGCTCTGCCTGCTGGAGGCCTATCACGGCTGGACTGTCGCCAGCGACGCCGTATCCACCTCGATTGCCGATAATCCACAGGCGCTGACGACGCGACCGGACTGGGTGCATCCCGTCCTGTCGCCCAATACCTATCGCGGACCATTCCGCGGCCCCGATTCTGCTGGAGGTTACCTCGACGACGTCGAAGCGAAACTGAAAGCCATCGACGACAAGGGCGATGGCCTCGCCGGCTTCATTGCGGAACCGGTCTATGGCAATGCCGGCGGTATCGCATTGCCGCATGGCTATCTTGCTGGCGTCTACGATGCCGTCCGGCAGCGCGGTGGCCTTTGCATCGCCGATGAAGTGCAGGTTGGCTACGGGCGGCTCGGCGAGCACTTCTGGGGCTTCGAAACGCAAGGCGTCGTGCCCGATATCATCACCATCGCCAAGGGCATGGGCAACGGCCACCCACTCGGCGCCGTCATCACCCGTCGCGAGATTGCCGATTCGCTGGAAAAGGAAGGCTATTTCTTCTCCTCCGCCGGCGGCAGTCCGGTCAGTTGCGTCGTCGGCCTGACCGTTCTCGATGTCCTCAAGGACGAGAAGCTGCAGGAAAATGCCCGCGTCGTCGGCGACCGGCTGAAGGCAGGGCTGATCGCTTTGATGGATCGCTTCCCGCTGATCGGCGCCGTCCATGGCACGGGACTTTATCTCGGCGTGGAATTCGTCCGCGACCGGGAGACGCTTGCGCCGGCTACGGAAGAGACGACTGCAATCTGCGAACGCCTGCTCGACCTTGGGATCATCATGCAGCCGACCGGCGATCACCTGAATGTGTTGAAGATCAAACCGCCGCTCTGCCTCGCGCCGGAAAGCGCCGATTTCTTCGTGAAAGCCCTGGAGACGGCGCTCGAAGACGGTTTTTGATGGGCTCTCGAGCGCCGTTAACCATTGAGGTGTTTTAGCGGCGCGCGCATATTAATGCCGCGGGGGCATTGTCGAATCTCGCGCCAGTTCCTATCTGTCTGTCGGTGATCGGCGAGCCGTGCCGCACGGGTAGCAATGCGAAGGCATTTAACACAACCTTCTCCGCAACCCGCCAGGCTCGGAATTTTATTTTCCCGATCGTCGATATTTTGACATCTTTCGGAATATGTTTCTGAAGATGAAATCGCTATTATCTACTAATATACTAGATAATAGTTCACCGCACCGTGGCGCTCCGTTGTCGGAGCTCCAGCAAGTACAACGCCAACTGAGGAAGTGACATGCTGAATACCAAAGTCATCGCTTCGATCCTTCGGCGGTCCGTGCTTGGCAATGACCGCTCGGGCGCACTCTCCCGCCCGCGCTGTCGAATGTGACGTTCGTCCTCCCTACCGGAATCAAACAGTCAATTCGCCATATCTGCGCCGTAAGCGCAGTGGGAGTCTATTTATGAAGAAGCAAGTTATCGAATACGCCGGCGTTCCCGTCGGTATCGTCGTTCCCGACCAGGATCGGCTCAAGTTCATCGCTGTCAAATACCATGTCCATGATCTGGACGAGCAGCATTTCAGAAACGCGGACGAAGTGAAGCTTGCGATCCGCGATCTCCTCTCCCGCCAACAGGCCAAGCCGATCCATGTTTGATGGATCGGCTCGCTTTCAATTTTTCTCATCCCCATCACCCGCCCTCGCCCTTCGACAAGTTCAGGGTGAGGGCTAATCTTTTTCACCGCGGTTGATGAACGAATGCCGTCTCGGCTTTCGAACCAACCTTAACCGCCTATCTTGTCTTTTCCCTCTCTTTACGATCCTATCGCCATGACGACCTCGCGCGTTGAATGGCGAAGGATTTTTCATTGGCCGATCATCTCAATCTTCTGACCGATGTCGAAGGCGTCGCCGTCGGTCACGCCACCGATCTTGTGCTCGGTTCCGGTGTCACCGCCATCATCTTCGATGAGCCGGCGGTCGCATCCTCCACCGTCCTCGGCGGCGCGCCGGGCGGGCGGGACATGGCATTGCTGGATCCCGCGATGACGGTGGGCGCCGTGGATGGGCTCGTCCTTTCGGGTGGCTCGGCTTTCGGGCTCGATGCTGCCGGTGGCGTGCAGGCGGGCTTGAGGGAAATCGGCCGCGGCCTGAAGGTCGGCGATGCGCTGGTGCCTATCGTGCCGCAGGCAATCCTGTTCGATCTCATCAACGGCGGCAACAAGGATTGGGGGCTGCACTCGCCCTATCGCGATCTCGGCTATGCTGCCTTCAAGGCCGCGAGCAAGGGCTCCTTCGCGCTCGGTACCGTCGGCGCGGGAACGGGCGCCACGACGGCAACGGTCAAGGGCGGGCTCGGCTCGGCAAGCGCCGTCAGCAGCAGGGGATACACGGTCGCCGCCATCGTCGCCGTCAATGCACTCGGTTCCGCCACCATCGGCGACGGCCCACATTTCTGGGCGGCTTCCTTTGAGGAAAATGGCGAATTTGGCGGCCTTGGGATGCCGCAAGCGGTCGATTCGCGCCTGCGTTTAAAGGGCACCAACATTACCGCCACGACCATCGGTGCCGTCATCACCGACGCCCAGCTGACCAAGGCGGAGGCGCATCGCCTCTCCATCTGCGCTCACGACGGCTTTGCACGTGCGCTCTTGCCGACGCATCTGCCGCTCGACGGCGATACCGTATTTGCCGCTTCCACCGGCAGGCATGCGCGCGACGATATGCCTGGTTTCATGGAGCTCTGCCACCTCGCCACGATTGTCATGACGCGCGCCATCGCCCGCGGCGTCTATGAGGCGACGGCGCTGCCGGTCGAAGGTGGGCAAGCGGCGTGGCGGGATCGTTTCGCCAAGTCCGCCGTTTAACCGGAGATCCGCGCATGCAGATCCGCGCGCTGATCTATTTCGACGAGCTGGTGCGCACCAACTCGATGCGCCAGGCAGCCGAAAACCTGAACGTGGCGCCGACGGCCATCAGCCGCCAGATCGAGAACCTCGAATATCATTTCGGCACGCAGCTGGTCGAGCGCAGTGCCCGCGGCATCAAATTGACGGCTGCCGGCGAATTGCTGGCGGAACGCGCCGGCCGGACGCTGCGCGAGCTCGACCATGTTCACCAGTTGATCGAAGACCTGAAAGGCCTGCAGCGCGGAACCGTCAGCATCTATGCCAACGGCGCGTCCGTCGCCAACATCCTTGCTCCGGCGCTGGCCGAGTTCAGCCTGCGCTATCCGCGGCTGCGATTCGACGTGACCATCACAAGTGCTCGCGGCGCCATCGAAGCCGTCAACAATGCCGAGGCCGATATTGCGGTGACGCTGTTTGCCCCGCCGCTTTCCGGCACAAAGGTGCGCCTGCGTTCCGAACTGACCTATGAGGTGATCGCCGCTTCCTCCCATCCGCTTGCTGCCGCCAGCGAGATCACACTAGACGAAATCGCGTCACACGCGCTTGCCGTCCCCGATCGCTCCTTCGGCGCAAGGCAGGCCTTCGACGCGCTGTTCGAACGTGAGGGGCTGAGGCTCGATCCCGTTTTTGAGACAGGCTCGCTGGAAATGCAGAAGGAGCTGGTGCTGCGCGGCGCGGCGATTACCATGCTGCCGGCACTCACCGTTCAAAGAGAGATCGAGGCGGGGCAGCTCGTCGCACGGCCCGTTGCGGGTGGCAAAGGGGTGCGGACGCCGGTCGATCTCTGTGTCGCGCCCGATCGCCAGCTCTCGTTTGCGGCCGGCAAATTGCTCGATTTCATCGAACGCTTCATGCGCCAGCAACTTTCCGCCAAGGGGAGGCAGGATTGAACCCAACACTGTAGAAGATAAATCGGTGTAGCGGTTTCGGCTACACCGAGCACACATTTTCGGAATTGTGTGTGCGCCTATGAGATGACACTATCCTGAAAAAGACCGCAGGCCGGAGGGAAGCCGGACATGCGGGCAAAAAGCAAGGGAACCGACATGACCAAGTTTTCACGCCCGAGCCTGGGCGTCGTCGCGCGCCGGCTTGCCTTTGGCGCGGCACTTTCTACCGGCCTGCTGATGATGGGCCTGACACAGGCCGAGGCTGCGAAGACGACACTCAATCTCGGCATGAGCGTCGAGCCGACAGGGCTCGATCCGACGATCGCCGCGCCTGTCGCGATCGGTCAGGTCACCTGGCAGAATATCTTCGAAGGGCTGGTTGCCATCGACCAAAACGGCAAGATTGTGCCGCAGCTCGCCAAGAGCTGGGAGATTTCGCCCGATGGCCTCACCTATACGTTCAAGCTGCAGACCGGCGTGAAATTCCATGACGGCCAGGTCTTCGATTCGACCGCGGCCAAGTTCACGCTCGATCGCGCCCGCGGCGCCCAATCCGTCAATCCGCAGAAGCGCTTCTTTGCAACTATCGCCTCGATCGACACGCCGGATGCGGAAACGCTGGTGCTGCATCTGTCCTCGCCGACCGGCAGCCTGCTCTATTGGCTCGGCTGGCCGAGCTCCGTCATGGTCGGGCCGAAATCCACGGCCAACGACAAGACATCACCTGTCGGCACCGGTCCGTTCAAATTCTCCTCCTGGACGAAGGGCGACCATGTCGACCTCGTCAAGAACCCGGACTACTGGAACAAGTCTGTCGACGTGAAGCTTGAGAAGGCAACCTTCCGCTTCATCGCCGACCCGCAGGCGGAGGCCGCCGCACTCAAGGCCGGCGATGTCGATGCCTTTCCGGAATTCGCCGCGCCGGAGCTTATGAGTTCCTTCGAGGGCGATGCCAGGCTGACGACCAAGATCGGCAATACCGAGCTGAAGGTCGTGGCCGGCATGAACAACACGCGCAAGCCGTTCGACGACAAGCGCGTGCGCCAGGCACTGATGATGGCGCTCGACCGCAAGACGATCATCGAAGGCGCATGGTCCGGCTTAGGCACCGCGATCGGCAGCCACTACACGCCGAACGATCCCGGCTACAAGGACCTGACCGGCACGCTGCCCTACGATACTGCCAAAGCCAAGGCGCTGCTTGCAGAAGCCGGCTACCCAAACGGCTTTACCTTCACGATCAAGACGCCGCAAATGGCCTATGCGCCGCGCAGCGCGCAGGTGATGCAGGCCATGTTTGCCGATATCGGCGTGACGATGAATATCGAGCCGACGGAATTCCCGGCCAAATGGGTGCAGGACGTCTTCAGCGGCCGCAACTACGACATGACCATCGTCGCGCATGCCGAGCCGCTCGATATCGATATCTATTCGCGCGATCCCTATTACTTCAACTACAAGAATCCCGTCTTCAACGAGCTGATGAAGAAGCTTCAGCTCACCACCGATCCCGCCGAGCAGAACAAGCTCTATGGCGAGGCGCAGAGCATTCTTGCCGAGGATGTGCCGGCGCTCTTCCTGTTCGTCATGCCGAAGCTCGGCGTCTGGGACAAGACGCTGAAGGGTCTCTGGGAGAACGAACCGATCCCGTCCAACGTGCTGACCAACGTTTCCTGGGAAGATTGAGCTCTTTTGCCTGCAGGCGCGGATGGGCGGATTGCTTCGCCCGCCGCAAATCATTTCGATGCCGGCTTGATCGGCCACGGACATGCTATGATCTTATTGCTCACCCGCCGGATTTTCGGACTGATCCTGACGCTGATCGCGATCTCGCTGCTGGTCTTTGCCGTCATGGCGCTGCTGCCGGGCGACCCCGCCGCCATCACGCTCGGCACCTCCGCCACACCGGAAACGCTTGCGGCGCTTCGGCATGAGATGGGCCTCGACCAGCCGCTGATCATCCGCTACGGGCAGTGGCTTGCCGGTGCGCTGACGGGCGATCTCGGCAGATCCTATACATATGGCGTACCGGTTGCCGGCCTGATTGCCGAGCGGCTTGCCATCACCCTACCGCTCGCCGCCCTTGCCATCCTGCTCTCCGTCCTCGTCGCCATCCCGCTTGGCGTCGCAGCTGCCGCCAAACGCGGCGGCGTCTTCGATATCGTCGCAACGCTGTTTTCGCAGATCGGCATTGCCGTGCCAGGCTTCTGGATCGGCCTGCTGCTGGTGCTTTTGTTTGCCACTTCGCTCGGCTGGATGCCGGCCGGCGGCTTTCCCGGCTGGAGTAGCGGCGCGTGGCCAGCCCTGAAATCGCTCGTGCTGCCCGCCATCGCCTTGGCCCTGCCGCAAGCGGCGGTGCTGACAAGGGTCGCGCGCTCGGCCGTGCTCGACACGCTGCATGAGGATTTTGCCCGCACCGCGACCGCCAAAGGCCTGTCGCGCAGCCGCGTGCTCTGGGGGCATGTGGTGCCGAATGCGCTGGTGCCGGTGCTGACCATTCTCGGACTGCAATTCACCTTTCTGGTTGCCGGCGCCGTGCTGATCGAAAATGTCTTCACCCTGCCCGGCCTCGGCCGCCTCGCCTATCAGGCGCTCAGCCAGCGCGATATCATCGTGCTGCAGGATGTCGTGCTGTTCTTTGCTGGGCTCGTCATCGTCGTGAATTTCCTGGTGGATCTTTCCTATCTTGCCATCGATCCCCGACTGCGGGCGGGAGGTGCGCGATGACAACGGTCCAGGCCAGACCAGCCCCTCAGCTCTCCCGCCGCCGTTTTCGGGCACTGCGGCGGACTAATCTCATGGTTGGCGCGCCAATCATCCTCGCGCTTGTCTGCATCGCCATCGTCTCGCTGTTCTGGACGCCGGTGCCGCCGGCGAAGATGCAGATCACCCATAAGCTGCAGCCGCCCTTCGGCTTCGGCCTTCTCGGCACCGATCAGCTCGGCCACGATGTCCTGTCGATGCTGATGGCCGGCTGCTGGAATTCGCTATCCATCTCCGTATCGGCCGTCGCGATCGGCGGGACGATCGGAACGATCATCGGTGTTTCGGCGGCCGCGCAACGCGGCCTGTTCGAGGCGCTGATCATGCGCGCCTGCGACGTGATCTTTGCCCTGCCGCCGATCCTTTCGGCCATGATCCTCGGGGCATTTCTCGGGACAGGTCGCTCCACGGCCATTATCGCCATCGCGGTCTTCATGGTGCCTGTCTTTGCCCGCGTCGCGCTCGGCTCGGCCCTGCAGGCCTGGAGCCGGGACTATGTGCTGGCGGCGCGCGCCATCGGCAATACGCAGCTTGCCATCACGCTGCGCCATGTCCTCCCGAACATCATGGGCAGCATCATCGTCCAGGCGACGATCCAGCTCGGTCTTGCGATCCTGACCGAAGCCGGGCTTGCCTTCCTGGGCTTGAGCGTGCCGCCACCGGCGCCGACCTGGGGCCGCATGCTGGCCGACGCACAGACCTATTTCCACGTCGCGCCCTGGCTGGCCCTACTGCCGGGTCTTGCCATCGCGCTCACCGTTCTCGGCTTCAACCTGCTCGGCGACGGGCTGCGCGATCTCCTCGACCCCCGCGAGGCGACGCGCTGATTGAGACACGAAGAGTATAGATCATGACCGAACCGACCGATCTTTCCATCCAAGACCTCCGGCGCAAATTTGCCGACAAGAGCCTGTCCCCCAGCGAATACTGGCTGGCGCTTGAAGAACATATCGAGGCGTGGGAGCCGACAATCGCTGCTCTCTATGCCTATGATCCTGACGATGCACGCAGGCAGGCGGCCGCCTCCACGGAGCGCTGGGCAAAGGGCGCGCCGATTGGGACGCTGGACGGCATTCCGGTGACGCTGAAAGAACTGATCGCCACCAAGGGCCAGCCCGTGCCGCTCGGCACGGCTGCCGTCAAGCTTGTTCCTGCCGCCGAGGACGCGCCGATCGCCGCCCGGCTGCGCGAGGACGGCGCGGTGATCTTCGCAAAGACCACCTGCCCCGATTACGGCATGCTTTCCTCCGGCCTCTCCAGCTTTCACAAGCTCAGCCGCAATCCGTGGAATCCCAGCCAAAATCCGGGCGGCTCCAGCGCCGGCGCGGCCGCTGCCGCAGCAGCCGGCTACGGGCCGCTGCATATCGGCACCGACATCGGTGGCTCGGTGCGGCTTCCCGCGGGTTGGACAGGCATTTTCGGCTTCAAGCCGAGCCATGGCCGCATTCCCGTCGATCCCTATTATGTCGGGCGATGCGCCGGGCCTATGACCCGCACGGTCGAGGATGCCGCCTTCTCGATGGCGACGCTGTCGCGTCCGGATTGGCGCGACGGCACCAGCCTGCCGCCGAACGAGATCGATTGGATGGATCTCGGCGTCGACGTCAGCGGAATGAAGATCGGCCTGATGCTGGATGCTGGATGCGGCCTGGCCGTAGAGGACGAGGTACGCGACGCGGTCCTTGCCGCCGCCAGACGCTTCGAGGAAGCGGGCGCGATCATCATCGACGTTGCACCGGTGCTGACCCGTCAGATGCTCGATGGACTCGATGTTTTCTGGCGGGCGCGTTTCTGGGGCGACATCATGGGGTTGAGCGAGGAACGCCGCAACTCGATCCTGCCCTATATCCATAGCTGGGCAAAGGGCGGCGCCGATGTCAGCGGCGTCGATGCCGTTCGCGGCTTCAACCAGACGATCGAGATGCGCAAGAGCTGCGGCAGGCTCTTCACCGAAGTCGACGCCGTGCTTTCGCCGACCAATCCGATCGTCTCCTATCCAGCCGAATGGGCCTCGCCCACAAACGATCCCGCGCTGCCCTTCGAACACATCGCCTTCACGGTTCCATGGAACATGTCGGAGCAGCCGGCCTCGTCGATCAATTGCGGCTTCTCCCGCTCCGGCATGCCCATCGGCCTGCAGATCGTCGGCCCGCGTTTCGCCGACATGCTGGTGCTTCGCCTCTCCAAAGCCTTCGAGGATTGGAGCGGCGGCGTAACCAACTGGCCGAAGCGACCGGGATGAGGAGTGCCATGCGGACAGCCGGGTAGAGCCGGATGATTTTAGGTCGAGTCGACCTCAAATCTGAAGCCGCCATAGAATCAAAGAATTAGAGCGTGATGTCGTCCGAAAACCGCCTACACTTTTCGGTGTCACGCTTTAATCCCTCCTCAATGGCAAGGAAAGGCCGATCTTCACCCGATCCATGGCAACGAGCGATTTGAATTTCGTGACATTCGGATTGTCGTAGAACAGACGCCGCGTCAGCGCCTCATAGTCGGACATGCTGGCCACGACGACGACAAGCACGAAATCCGCTTCACCGGTGACCTGATAGCATTGTTGAACTTCCGGCGCCTCCAGGAAGCTGCGCTTTATCGCATTGATGAGGTCGTAACGCTCGTTTGCGATATGGACCTCGACGATGATGGTGATCGGCAAGCCCATCGCTGCCGGATCGATGACGGCGATATTCGCCTGAATAACGCCGCTCTCCTGCAAGCGCTTGATGCGCCGCTGCACGGCGGGCGCGGAGAGATTGACCAATTCACCGATCTTGCGTTGCGGAACGGTGCTGTCCTTCTGAAGAAGATCGAGAATTGCCAGATCGAATTCATCGAGATCGGCGGATTTGCGCATTTCAAAACATCCTTACCGCAAAGAGGAAACAAAATTGCATGGAAACCGTCAAAATGGAGCCAAATACTCTTTCAGCATGTACTAGCTTTGCGCCACACATCACTTGACTTGCAAAGGCACGAGAATGTCACAACCGGACACTGAATACGATATGCGCGCAGCAGACCTTGGCGAGCGGACGAATGCAAACCGCCCGGCTGCCGGCAAGGCAGGGTCCGACGGCTCGAAAGAGTTTCTTTTCGGGGTCGTGGCGATGCTCCTTGCGGCATTGGCCATGAGCATCTCCCCAAGCCTCGTGCGTCTCGCCGATGTCGGGCCTTTCGCCAGCGCGTTCTGGCGCGTCTTCCTGGCTCTGCCTATCCTGTGGATCTGGATGCGATATGCGGAGGCTTCGGAGGTTACGGCCCCTCGTGCCAACTTTACGCTGCCGACCATTCTCGCCGGTATCGCCTTTACGGGTGACCTGTTCTTCTGGCACCTCGCCATCATGCGGACGACGATCGCCAATGCCACATTCTTTGCGACCATGGCACCGCTCTGGGTCGTTATCTTCGGCTGGCTTCTCCTGCGGCAGAGGGTCGATCGCACCACGCTGATCGGGCTTCTCGTCTGCCTTGCCGGTGGCACGGCGCTGGTGGCGCAAAGCCTTGCATTCAATCCGAGCCGCGCTGTCGGAGACGCGCTCGCCATCATCACCGGCGCCTTCTTCGGTCTCTATTTCCTGGCAGTCGGTGCAGCGCGACCAAGGACGAATGCGGCACGCGTCACCTTCGAACTCAGCGTCATAACCTCGGCGATCCTGTTCCTCGTCGCCTTCTTCTTCGAGCCGCGGATAGTGCCGCAGTCGATTTCGGGATGGTGCGTGCTTCTGGCGCTTGGCCTCATCAGCCATGCCGGTGGACAAGGCCTGCTTTCCGTGGCGCTCGGGCGGCTGCCGACCGTTTTCTCCTCACTCGTCATTTTCCTGGAATCGATCGCAGCCGCGCTTTTCGCCTGGTTTCTGTTCGGCGAAAACGTCACGCTGATACAGGCCCTCGGCGGCATCGTCATTGTCGCCGGGATCTGGATCGCGCGCCCGCGTACGCCATAAGAATGCAGGCGGCGCTGCGGCTATAGGGTTGCGGTGCGCCGTCAGTCGACGAAACGGCGATAGCCGGTCGGCCGCTCGTAGAGCCAGCCGATGCGTTCGACGGCGGCAGCAAAATTCTCCCGGGCGACAGTCATGGTATGGCCGTTGGCATGAACGATGGTTTCCGGATCTTCCATGATGGCCACATGCCCTTTCCAGAAAACGAAATCGCCGCGCTTCAGTTCGTCGCGAGTGATCGGCTGGCCGAGGCCGGCCGCCTGCATGTCGGTATCGCGCGGTGCCGCGCGGCCTGTCATCGACAGCGCCAGCTGCACGAGGCCCGAGCAATCGATGCCGAGACCCGAGCGGCCGCCCCAGAGATAGGGCGTTTCTATAAAGCGCAAGGCGACGTCGACAAAATCGCCGCCCCGGTTGTCGCCGATCGGCTGGACATGCTTGGCGAAGATGGCGGTGCCATCCTCCAGGACGACATAGCGATTGCCCCGCGCCTCTGCCGTGCCGGTCACATGCACGAGACTGCCCATGGAGAGGATTGCCGTATGCGGCTTGCGCAGCTCCGGCTCGGGATAGAGGAAAGTGCGCTGTGGAATGACGACATGGGTTGGCGCGGCCGCGCCTTCCTTGATCGCCGTTTCCGGAAGGTAGCCGACATAGCCATCGGAGAGCGCCTTCACCCAGCACCAGCCATCGCGGCGTTCGAAAACCGTGACCTCCTCGCCCATCAAGAGCTCGGTATCGATGCCCGAGGCGAGATCCGGCTTCGACCGCAGCGCAATGACCGGGACGGCAACGCGTGCGCTAATCCCCTCGACGAAGCGCTCGGCCTCGACTTTACCTCTCAGAGAAGCCTCGGCGAGATCGGCCCTGAAGGCATTGAGGCGGCGGTCGAGCGTCATGACGAAATTTCCTGAGGTTATAGTTTGCGGCCGTGCTCGATGACGAGATCGCCGAGTTTTTCCAGATAGAGCGCGCCGGTGACCGTCCGTTTGATGATGACGTTGCGGCGATCACGCTCGTCGCGCACGCGGTCGACCAATCCCATGACGCCCATGGTGTCAAGCGCCCGGGTGATGACCGGCTTGGTGACGCCGAGTGTCGCGGCAAGACCACGCACGGTATGCGGCGGCGGCACGAGATAGATCTGAAGCAGGATCGCCATCTGCCGCAAGGTCAGATCATGATCATCGCGGCGCACCTGAGCGAGCGTCACGCCATGCCAGAGGCCGAGAGCCTGCGAGGCGGTGAGTTCAAGCGGCAAGGGCAAATCCCGGGATTCGTTACGCTGCCGTTCCAGTTTCGGCCAAGATCATGGCGGTTTCAAGGGAGTTTTAACTGGTTAGTCTTCGGAGCAGTGACCACAGAGTTCGCTGAGAATGCATCCCCCTCTGTCGCTTCGTGACATCTCCCCCACAAGGGGGAGATCGTTTGGAGTTTGTGGCCATTACCGATGAAACAATAGCTGAACTTTCTGCGGCTACGATGTTGCCTTGAGGCAGAAGGATGCAACGAGTTACCGATCTCCCCCCTTGTGGGCAGGGCTATCGCATATGGAGGCGGACGGGCACCATGAGCTCCTCCCCTTGGGGAGAAGAAGGACGGCGGCGATCTCCGCTCATATGCGATACCCCTGCCCTTGTGGGGGAGATGTCCCGACAGGGACAGAGGGGTGCCAGGTGGGCGATAGATAGAGAAGCTCGCCTACCTGCAACAACAACCTACCGCACACTCTGCCTTATGTGATGATACAGCGCCCGGATCGCCTGCGCCTCGCCACCGCCGGGCGAATGCGGTCGTTCGCTCTGCGCCCAGCCGTAGATATCGAAATGGACCCAGCTCGGCGTCTTCGTGACAAACCGCTTGAGGAACAGGGCGGCCGTGATGGAGCCTGCCATGCCGCCTGATGGAGCATTGGTGATATCGGCGAATTTCGTACGGATATCCTTGTCGTAGCCCATGTAGAGCGGCATGCGCCACAGCGGATCGTCCGTCTCCAGGCTCGCTTCGGTCAGATCGCGGGCAAGGTCGTCGTCGTCGGTGAAGAAGGGCGGCAGGTCGGGGCCGAGCGCGACGCGGGCAGCACCCGTCAGCGTCGCCATGTCGATCATCAGGTCCGGCGCGTCCTCATCGGCATAGGCAAGCGCATCGGCCAGGATCAGCCGTCCCTCGGCATCGGTATTGTCGATCTGCACGGTGAGGCCCTTGCGGCTCGTATAGATGTCGCCAGGGCGGAAGGCGTTGGAGGAAATCGAGTTCTCGACGACGGGAATGATGACGCGCAGATCGACCTTGAGCTTCGCGTCCATGATCATCAGCGCCAGGCCCATGACGTTCGCGGCACCGCCCATGTCCTTCTTCATCAGCAGCATCGAGGATGCCGGCTTGATATCGAGGCCGCCGGTGTCGAAGCAGACGCCCTTACCAACCAGCGTGATACGGCGATGCCCCTTCTTGCCCCAGCGCAGTTCCAGCAGGCGCGGCGCATCGGCGCTGGCGCGTCCCACAGTATGCACGAGCGGGAAATTCTCCTTCAGGAGGTCATCGCCGATGATGACGGACATATCAGCTTTGTAGTGTTCGGCGAGCGCCCGGAAAGCGGCTTCGAGTTGCTCCGGTCCCATGTCGTTAGTCGGGGTATTGATGAGATCGCGCGCCAGAAACACGCCGGCCAGCTGACGTTTGATATCGGCGGCATCGGCATCGCGCGGGATCATCAGCGTCGGCGCCGTCGCCTTCTCGGACTTGTAGCGCTCGAAACGATAGCTGCCGAGACCGAAGCCGAGCGAAAGCCGGTTCGCCGTCAGCGGCGCCGTCTCGATATGCCAATCGCCTGCCGGCAGGCTGCGCGCAAGCCTTCCCGTCAGGAAAGGTTGTTCGGAGGGATTGGAGCCGAGCCCGAACAAGGCTCCGCCCAGATGTCCGTCGGCCGCCGGGATCAACAGCAGCGAGCCGCTTTCCGCCTTGTAGCCGGCCCTGCGGGCCCAATCGAGCGCGATGGGATCGATGGTGCCGGTCTCGATATGTGCCGGGGTGACGGCAAAGATCGGCAGCGTCGCACCACCCTTCGAATTGAAGGGCGTCGCACGCTCGATGTATTGGTAGGGGGCCATGACTATCCTTTGACCGATAACTTCAGGGAATTGGAGACTTCAGAGAATCGAGAGTTAACCGTCTGTTAGGGTTAACAGATTATTGCTGGAGCGAACATTGCGTCGAACCTTTCCCTGTTCCGATTCTAGGCCTCGCGCAAGATTTAAGGAATTCAGGGATAATCGAAATGCCCGCCGTTTCAGCTGCGTTTTCATTCAGAACCTTTCTTTTGCGGGGAGCTTCCGCCGCACTTCTGGCGCTTTCGCTCGCAAGCTGCTCAACGACCGGACAGGACAGGATGACGACGGGCTCGGTCCCCAAGACATCGAAATCTCTCGACACGATGAACAGTACCGAACTCGCTCAGGCGACCGCGACGTATGGCAAGGCTTATGATGCCAATCCCAAGGATCGTGATGCCGGCGTGAACTACGCCAATGCCTTGCGCATGAGCGGCCGCAACGACCAGGCGCTCGCCGTCATGCAGCAGGTGGCAATCGCCAATCCGACCGATCGCGGTGTGTTGGCCGCCTATGGCAAGGCACAGGCGGCGGCGGGCCAGCTCGACGAAGCGCTGGCGACCATCGACCGCGCACAGCTGCCGGACCGGCCGGACTGGCGCCTGGTTTCCGCGCAAGGTGCCATCCTCGACCAGCTTGGACGCTCCACAGATGCGCGCGCCAAATATCGCGATGCGCTGGTGCTGGCACCCAACGAGCCGACAATTCTTTCCAATCTCGGCATGTCCTACGTGCTAACCGGAGACCTCAAGAACGCCGAAAACTATCTTCGCTCGGCCGTCTCGCAGCCGGGCTCCGATAGCCGCGTGCGCCAGAACCTGGCGCTGGTCGTCGGCCTGCAGGGCCGTTTTGCCGAGGCGGAACAGATCGCGCGCCAGGAGCTGACGCCGCAGCAGGCCAACGCCAATGTCGCCTATCTCAGGGGCATGCTGGCGCAGCGGAATTCCTGGCAGAAGCTTGCGGCCAGCGGCGACGCCAGGAAAACCGTCGAATAATACGGCCGAAGAAACGCTCGGCCACCTCGACCCCTAACGCCAGAGATGACGTGGCAGGCCCTCGACCACCAGCCGCGCTCCGAGCGCGCCCATCACGACGCCGGCCACGCGGTCGATCCAGAGCTTGGCACCGAGATAAATTGCGCGCGGGCGGTTCGACGAGAAGGCGATCGTCACCACCGTGTACCATCCGGTCTCGACCAGAAAGACCGCCGGCGGAACGGCGGCCAGCAGCCAGGGCGCAGGAGCCGCCGGCAGGAGGGCTGCAAAGATACTGCCATAAAAGATGGCGGTCTTCGGATTGCTGAGCTGGGTCCCGAGCGCAAAGAGAAAATTGCGCGCTGCGCCCGATGCCTTCGGCGTTGCAGGTGAATCGATCGGAAGGTCATCCGCCGCGCCGCGCCAGATGCGGACGCCGACATAGATCAGATAGAGACCGCCTGCGACCTTCAGCGCCAGATACAGCCATTCGACCTTCATCAGCAGGGCGCTCAAGCCGAACAGGGCCAAGGTCGCGAATATGACGCTGCCCGTCCCCATGCCGAGAGCGGCGGCAAGACCCGCTTTTCGCGAGCGGGAAACGGCAATTCGGGAGACAAGCACGAAGCTCGGACCGGGACTGACGGCCCCGATGAAGACTGCAGCGATAACGCTAAGAAACACTGCCATGGACGACATGCGACACCTCCCGATATAGCTGGACATCTATTCGCTGGTGGATGGCAGCCTCCAGGGCGCGCCGGGGATTTCGCTTCCGGCCGTCCACAACGTCGGATCGAAGACTAACCATGCCCGCACGCGGAAGCAAGCCGGCGGATCAGAACTTGTCCATGGCCTGGAGGATTGCCGGGCCGAGAATGACGGCCATCAAGACCGGCAGGAAGAAGATGATCATCGGCACGGTCAGCTTCGGCGGCAGAGCGGCCGCCTTCTTCTCTGCCTCGTTCATGCGCTCGTCGCGGCCTTCCTGCGCCATGACGCGCAGCGCCTGCGAGAGCGGCGTGCCATAGCGCTCGGCCTGAATGAGCGCCTGCGTCACCGATTTGACGAGCTCGATCTGGGTGCGGGCGGCAAGATTGTCGAAGGCCGTGCGGCGATCCTGCAGGAAGGAAAGCTCGGCCGTGGTCAGCACCATTTCCTCGGCGAGCGGCGGAGATTGCTCGGCCATTTCCTCGGACACGCGATGCATGCCGGCTTCGATCGATATGCCCGACTCCACGCAGATCAGCATCAGGTCGAGAGCATCCGGCCAGGCGCGCTTGATCGACTTCTGGCGCTTGGTCATCCGGTTGGAAACATAGATATTCGGCGCATAGAAACCGAGATAGGCGGTGCCGATGACGCCGAGCAGACGGATCGGCAATGGTTTTGAGGCAAACCAGCCGAGAACGAAAACCAGCACGATCGCAGCCGCCAGGAACAGGAACGGCAGAAAGAAGCGCGCCACCAGAAATATGTTCAACGCGTTTTCGGAGCGCAGGCCAGCGGCCCGCAGGCGATTCATGGTATTGGCATCAACCAGCGCATTTCGCAGGTT
Source organism: Martinezella tropici (assembly GCF_003287875.1). Taxonomy (GTDB): domain Bacteria; phylum Pseudomonadota; class Alphaproteobacteria; order Rhizobiales; family Rhizobiaceae; genus Rhizobium; species Rhizobium tropici_C. The sequence goes on along the minus strand of NZ_QMKK01000027.1, from coordinate 115,570 downwards.
GAAGCGCTCGACGATCTGTCTGGCGTTTCGATTGTTATGGCTGCGCAGTGATGCCTTGCCGCCATCGGCGCTAAGCCGAGCCCGTTCGCGTGCGCGGATCTGCTCGCGCTCCGTCGATACGGCCTTCATGCGCTTATTGAGATCGCCGCGCTCGAGCAGCGGTATGGCGATCGTATAGAAGGTGGCAAAGACGGCAATGGCAACGACGACAGCGAGGAGGGTGCCGGGATCGGTCAGTTTGGCGGCCAGATCGGACATGGGCTACGCGGCTCCTTCCGCTCAGATCTCGAAATTGACCATGTTGCGCATGATGAAGATTCCGACGGACATCCAGATACCGGCTCCGAGCAAGATCAGATGGCCGCGCGGATCGGTGAACAGGATCATCATGTATTGCGGCGAGGTCAGATAGACGAGCAGCATGACGATGAAAGGCAGAGCGCCGATGATGACGGCGGATGCCTTTGCCTCCATCGACAGCGCCTTGACCTTCGCCTTCATTTTCTTGCGGTCGCGCAGCACCTTCGAGAGGTTGCCTAGGGCTTCCGACAGATTGCCGCCGGCCTGGGCCTGAATGGTGATGACGATCGAGAAGAAATTCACTTCCTGCAGCGGCATTTGGTTTGTCATGCGCGCGCAGGCATCCGACATGCTCAGACCGACCTGCTGCGCTTCGACCACCCGGCGAAATTCCGACTTGACCGGATCGCGCGCCTCGGCGGCCACCAGCCGCACCGCATCGTTGAGCGGCAGGCCCGAGCGGAGGGAACGGGTGATGAGATCGAGCGCGTTCGGAAATTCTTCGAGAAATTTGTTTTGCCGGCGCTTGATGAGGAAGCCGAGAACCCAGCGCGGCAGACCGAAAGCGACGGCAAAGAACAGTCCAAGGATGACCAGGGGCGGAGCGCCGACAATGAAAAAGATCAGCACCGCAAACAGGCCGAACAGCACGCTGAAAACGTAGAAACGCGATGGCGTCAGCGACAAACCGGCCTGCGACAGGCGCGCTTTCAGTGACTGCTTTTTCTTGGTGTTTTCGGACTGGCGACGCTCCAGATCCTTAAGCGAATCCTGGACGGACTTGCGCCGCTTGGACATCTCCTGAACGCGGTCGCGGGCCGCCTTGACCTTCACACGATCGGTTTCGGCCTGCTTGACCCGATTGACGCGGCTTGTGGCCTTCTTCTGGGCCTCGATCCGCGAATAGAGAATGCCGTAGCAGACGGCAGCAGCCGACACCGCCGTCAGCAGGACAATCAACAGCACCATTGGATCGACACCGAACATCGTTAGCCCTATTGCGCCTTCTGTTCCATCTCGTCGAGCGCGGCTGCCAGGCGCCGCTCCTCATTGTAGTAGCGGGCGCGATCCCAGAAATGCGGCTTGCCGATGCCGGTGGACACGTGCCGGCCGATGATGCGGCCGTTTGCGTCTTCGCCCTCGATCTCGTAGCGCATCAGATCCTGCGTGATGATGACATCGCCTTCCATGCCGATGACTTCGGTGATCTGCGTGATACGGCGCGAACCGTCGCGCAGGCGCGCAGCCTGGATGATGACGTCGATGGAGGTGGAGACGATCTCGCGCACGGTCTTGGCCGGCAGGCTGAAGCCGCCCATGGCGATCATCGATTCGATACGGCTCAGGCATTCGCGCGGCGTGTTGGCGTGGATGGTTCCCATGGAACCGTCGTGACCCGTGTTCATCGCCTGCAGCAGGTCGAAGACCTCGGGTCCGCGCACTTCGCCGACGATGATGCGCTCGGGACGCATGCGCAGGCAGTTCTTGACGAGATCGCGCATGGTGATCTCACCCTCGCCTTCAATGTTCGGCGGGCGGGTTTCGAGGCGCACGACATGCGGCTGCTGCAGCTGCAGTTCGGCGGTATCCTCGCAGGTGATGACGCGCTCGTCGCGGTCGATATAGTTGGTCAGGCAGTTAAGCAGCGTCGTCTTGCCCGAGCCCGTACCGCCTGAAATGACGACGTTGCAGCGCACGCGGCCGATGATCTGCAGCAGCGTTGCGCCTTCCGGCGTGATGGCGCCGAAGCGGACGAGCTGATCGAGCGTCAGCTTGTCCTTCTTGAACTTACGAATGGTCAGCGCAGGCCCGTCGATCGCGAGCGGCGGTGCGATGACGTTGACACGCGAACCGTCGGGCAGGCGCGCATCGCAGATGGGGCTCGATTCATCGACGCGGCGGCCGACCTGGCTGACGATGCGCTGGCAGATGGAAAGAAGCTGCGCATTGTCGCGGAAGCGGATTTCCGATTCGACGGTCTTGCCGCCAACTTCGATGAACGTCTGGCCGGCGCCGTTGACCATGATATCGGCGATGTCGTCGCGGGCCAAAAGCGGCTCCAGCGGACCATAGCCGAGCACGTCGTTGCAGATATCCTCGAGCAGTTCCTCCTGCTCGGAAATCGACATCGCGAAATTCTTGATCGTGATGATGTCGTTGACGATATCGCGGATTTCCTCGCGCGCCGCTTCCGGCCCGAGCTTGGAAAGCTGCGAGAGGTCGATCGTGTCGATGAGGGCGGAGAAGACCTGCGACTTGGTATCGTAATATTCTTCGGTGCGGGCCGGCCGGCGACGGCTGGGCGTCTGCATCGGCGGGGGGACGACCTGCTGGCGCTGCTGGGAAGAATCGCGCGACGGTTCTATCAGCACGGCTGGTGCCGCCGGCGCAGCTGCGGCCGGCGCACGTGTCGGCGCCGGCGGAGGCATCGTGCCGCCGCCTTTTGCAGGACCTTCATTTCCGCGCTTGCCAAACATGCTTTCGATCCAATTCTACTGCAGCATGACTTTCACGAAGGTTCGCCCTCGGGAAATTCATGCGAAATCAAACGACTACTTCCGTTTCAGGAGGCCAAGCAGACCGCCCTTTCTCGCCTTCTTCAAAGCGACGCGACCCGTGACGATGTGCGATATCTGCGAAAAGGTCTCGGCGATCGGCGATTTGGGATCCGTCTCCGAAATCATCCGGCCGCTATTGGCGGCATTGCCGAACAGATTGATGTCGAAGGGGATGACGGCGATCGGATCCGCCTCTAGCGGAGCGCAGAACTCCGAAGGGTTGATTTCCGGGCGCTTCGGCATGCCTACCTGATTGAGAATGAGGTGCGGTCCCTTGTCGTTGGGCCGCAGCTTGCGCAGAGCGTCGATCAGGTTCTTGGCGTTGCGCAGATTGGCGAGATCCGGGGCCGCGCAAATGACGACCTCATCGACGGCGGCAAGCACCGAGCGCGTCCATTCCGTCCAGAGATGGGGTACGTCGAGGACCGCCACCGGGGCGCTGCGCTGGAGAACGTCGAGCACCGGCAGGAAGGCCTGACCATCGAAATCATAGGAACGATCCAGCATGGAGGGCGCAGCCAGCAGCGACAGGTGCTGAGAGCATTTCGTCAGCAACCGATCGAGAAAGACCTCATCCAGGCGCTCCGGTGCATAGACGGCCTCGGCAATCCCCTGCGCCGGATCCTGATCGAAGTCGATATTGGCCGTGCCATAGGGCAGATCGAGATCGGCAAGGATGGTTTCGGTGGAGAAAAGGCTGGAGATGCCGAAGGCGCAATTATGCGCGATGGTGGATGCGCCCACCCCGCCCTTGGCACCGATGAAGGCAATGCTGCGGCCGAGGGGTTCAGCATCGGGATCGATGAAGATCGCCGCCATCGCCGTCATCAAGTCAACCATATCGGTGGGTTGCACGATATATTCCGAGATGCCGTTGCGGATCAGCTCGCGGTAGAGGCCGATGTCGTTGTGGTAGCCAACGATGATGACCTTGGTGCTCGGATCGCAGACCGCGGCGAGCGGCTCGAGCTCGGCCAGCAGACTGCGCGCATTGGCGCGCGTCTCGAGAATGATCAGATTGGGGGTCGGCGCCGAAGCGAACATGTTTGCCGCTGCCGCGGCGCTGCCGCTGGTGATCCGGAAGCTGACCTTGGACATGCGCCGATCATTGGCGCATTGGTCCATCACCCGCTGCAGCTGCTCGCTTTCGCAGAAGGCATGCACCGAAATGCGCGGCAACGGCCGCAGATTGTCGAGATTGCCCGGGCGCGAGACGTCTTCGGCGTCCGCGGCGGTCGAGCCGATATCGTATTCGATGGCGTTCATGATGTTATCCCGTTCCGCCGGCGGACAATCATCTTGCTCATTGGCTAGCTCCGCTGAAGCCGCCAAGGGTAGCGGTACTGATCGGGACCGAGCCGTTGCGGTAATTGTCGATTATCTTGCTGCGCTGATCGGTATCGATCGGCGACACCGCGCGCGGTGCGATCAGATCCGTTGGATTGGCGACCTGCGCCGCCAGGTTATGCTGCGTCGCACAGCCGAAATTGTAGTAATTCTGATTGTCGATGGCATTGTCGGCGAGATCGTCAGGCCATTGACCACAGGTGTTGGTGGCTGCGGTCGTAGCGGTGAAGCGAAGGCGGATCGGAGCAGCGTCACCTATATCGCCGGCACCATAATAGCTTTCGACGATACGATTGGAGCGAATGCCGTTCGCGACAAATTCTCTCCGAATCTGTTGACGCAAACTTGACGCAGCCTGCGAATTCATGGACCCACGCGGCGACAGGATTTCGACCGTACCGGTTGAATGCGCGCGATAGTCCTGCACAAAGCCGCGGACGGTATCGCGCATGCCGACGGTCAATTGCCGGTCACTGGTTGCCACCGGTATGTCGATATCGTGTTCCTTCTCCGTCAGCACGATCGGGTGGCGCTGGCGATAATCGTCCTTGATAGCGCTTGTACTCATGCCGTCCGGGGAGCCGGCACAACCGCCAAGGACAACTGTGACGATCAGGGCCGGCGCGATCAATGCCAGGGCCGAGAAGCTGGGACGGAGCGAGCGAGGCGCGTTACGGGCAAGGCCACCCGTTGTTTGATGTGCGATTGAACCGGTCGAAAAGGCGCGCATCCTGATCCCTCACTTGTAGATGAAGCCGACAGTGCCGTGGAAATCGGCGTCGGCGACCGGCGGCCCATCCCTGCGGCCGTAGATCTTGTTGACACGGTTCATGAAGAAGCCGCTGACATCGTTGCTCGGCGAGAAATTATCGTCGGGACGAGCCAGCTGACCGCGGGCCACGGGCCGCACCAGATAGGGTGTCGCGATGATGACCAGCTCTGTTTCGTCGCGCTGAAAGCTTTTCTGACGGAACAGCGCGCCAAGGATTGGAATCTTCGAGGCGCCCGGCGTGCCGTTGGTGGTCTGCTGAATGGTATCACTCAAGAGACCGGCCAAAGCGATCGAACCGCCGGACGGCAACTCCACCGAAGTATCAGCGGCGCGCTGGTTATAGGTTGCCGTGCCGGCGTTGGCCGTACCAACCGGATTGGAAACCTGGGTCTGCACATGCAGGGCGATTCTTCCGGCAGACAGCACGACAGGCGTGAAAGCCAAACTGATGCCATAGGTGAAGGGTGTGACCGTGACGGTCCCATCCTTGTTCGTGACGGCGTACAGCGTCTGACCGCCCGAATTGAAAGTCGCCGCCTGGCCGGAGATCGCCGTCAACGTCGGCTCAGCCAGCGTACGGACGGCGCCAGCCTGCTCAAGGGCATTGAGATAGGTGCTGATATCGTATTTGCCGATGGCGGTTTTGAACAAGCTGGCCAGACCGCCGCCGCCGGCTGCTGCAGTGCCGTCGGAGACAGGACTGCCAAGCTGGGCTACCGTCAGGCCGGATGAATTCTTGATGAGATTGTCGAAGCCGATCTGCTTCAGCACGCTGCGTTTGATTTCGGCGACGGTCACCTTTAGCGTCACCTGATCCTCGCCTTCGATCTGCAGCATATTGACGATCTGCGACGTCTGCCGTGTTTCTGCGAAAATGGCGACCGCATTGTTGTCGCCACTGCCCGAGGCAGTCTGGTTTCGAGTCGTCGCCTCGCCGCCTTTGAGGAAGGCCATGGCGAGCTGCTCAGCGCGCGTGGCATCCTGCGGCGTACGCACCGTACCGGTCATCACGATATTGTCGGAAACGATCTCGACATTGATGTCGGAGTCGGGGATGAAGCGTTTGAGGTTGGCCTGCAATCCGGTAATGTCGCGCTCGATCTGCAGATCGAGGCTGACGATCTCCTTGCCGTCGGCGCCGAAGACGAAGATGTTGGTCTGGCCGACGGTCTTGCCGAAAAGGTAGATGCGGCGCGAGGTGCGCGTCACCGCATCCGCCATCTTGGGATCGGAAACAAGGATATCATGCGCATCGGCCGGCAGATCGACGACGAGCGCCTTGTTGAGGCCAAGCTTCAATGTGCGCTTCGTGCCAAGGCCAGCGATGGTGACGATGCTGTCGGAGCCATCGGCAAAGGCTGCGGGCGTGCGCAGAAAAGCCGGAATATCCGCCAGAGGCAGACCGGCAAAGGCGACCGAGAAGGAAAGGATTGCGGTGAGAGGAAGGCTGGCTTTGTTGCTTGTCCCGAACATGGTGTCGCCCCTTCTCACTGTGGTTTCGGCCCGGCCGGGCCATCGGTCACGATCGCTCCCGACTTGATGACCTGGACAAGCCCCCCGCCATTGTCGCCGGCCAGAAGATAGTCAGCCGCTGTCGTATCGGACTGCTGCGCATCGGCGACGGAGCGCAATGCCAGCGTCAGTCGGTCGGCCATCTGGTGCGCGACGGCCAGAACCTTCGTCTGATCCGGCGTCAGTTCGAGCGTCGCGGTGGCGCCGACCGCAGCCTTGCTTCCATCCTGTTTTTCCTCGATCTGCTGGTCGACAGCCAAGACGCGCACGTTGCTCAGCACCGTTTCCGTGACGAGCTGCTGCTGCGACCCCTTGCGGACCATGATCACATCGACGCGATCATTCGGGAGGATGAAACCACCGGCACCGGTGGCGACGGAAATCTCGGTGGCGACGGCCCGCTTACCGGCCGGCAACAATGACGAGAGGATGCGGCTACTGGAATCCGCGATCTTTTCCTCGCGGATCGGTTCGCCCTCGAATATCGGCAGGCGAACGACCGCGCCGTTCAGATCCTTCAAGGCATCGGGCCGTTCGCTCTGGGTAATGAAGCCTTTGACGACGCCGTTTTCCGGCCATGCCATCCATTGAACTGATTTTTCGTTGAGACGGGAGCCGACGGGCAGATTGGCGCTCGCAACCAGCACATTGGTGGTTGCTTCCTTTTCCACGATCGCCGCAACCTGCTGGGGTACGATATCGCGCGAACCAGCCAGGCGCATCGCCAGCAGGCCGGCCATCCCGGCTGCGGCGGCTGCCACTGCGAGTATCATTATGCGAGCGGGTTTCATGGTCATTCCTTGAGGAACAGGATTCTTCGCCCTGTAGAATGACCGGCAATTGGTGTAATTATGGTTAATGGTCTGTTACATTTATGATTACTTAACCATAATTACTTCATTTATATAAGTATTTACATATATTCAAACTTGGGATCTTAGCAACCAGCAGGCAGATTAAAGGACACCCTCGGTCATCGCAATCAAAATAGGCGAAGAAGAAAATGCGAGGATTCCGCCGACCGCAATAGCAATGCCGTATGGGATTTTCTTGGCGACTGTCAAGGAATTCGGCATCGGAAGACCGATAGCCGAGATGATGCCTGCTTGTGATCGGAGCCAAACAATAAGAAGTGTAATTATGCCGCCAATAAACGCGACATAGATAAGAAACATTACGAGCGAAAGATTGAAGCCAAACCAAAGAGCGGCAGCCGCTAATAATTTCGCATCTCCACCGCCCATAATATTGAGCGCAAACAATGCAAAACACACTGCAAAGACGACACTGGCAGCAGCCAGATGCATGCCGATTTGTGTAAATGGCAGGCCAAATGCCGGAGCCAGCACGAGGAACGCGATTGCTAGGGCTAAGCTTATTCTATTCGGAATTGTCATCGTCAGCAGATCGGATATCGCCGCTAGAGACATGCACAGGGGAAATATGCATAGCGCCAAAGTTCCGAACATAATAAATTTCCGCCCCGAAGTTTGAAATTCGAAAACCGCCCATTTTATTGAGCGGTTTCCGTGAAGTATTACATCTACAGAACAGATGTATTACTTGGTGCCAATACCTGAACCAGACTTGTTCATCTGGTTGGAAATGTTGTTGAACGTCGAGCTGAGCGTACCGCCCAGGGTGGTAGCACCAGCAATGATGGCGACGGAGATCAGGGCGGCGATCAGGCCGTATTCGATTGCGGTCGCACCCGATTCATCCTTCAGGAAGCGCGAAAAAAGCTTGGACATGAGTTTAACTCCACTTTGTTGACAGCACGTCCGTCAACTGTTGCCGTTGATCGGATGAACTGCACGGTAGTCGTCCGCCGTTTCCATCGCTTTAAGGAATTGGGTTAATGAACTTTGAATAACGAAGTGAAAAAAGAATAGTAAATATCGAATTCATGTCTTGCCATGCATTTTTAAAGAACTTCTTCAGCTAAAAGAAAATTATTAGATGCATGAATATTAGCAGCTTATACGATTTGTACCAAAGCAGGGCATATGAGACATCAACGGCGAAGATGAAAGCCATTTATAGGACGCCTGCATCATAAATATACGGCCGGCACCGGCCTTAATCGTTCATTCACCATTCTTTCCCATTCTGTCCAACAAAACCTTTCGCCATACGCTTTCCAAGAGGCCAAGCCATGCCATTCGGCGGCAAAACCGCATTCCTCGCCGGCATCGTCGCCATGGCCGGCTTGATGCCACAGCTTTCGAACGCTGCTGGAGAAAGCCTGTTGCGCGTCTATATGGATCACGCGCGCGTCTTGAAGCTTGATCGCCCTGTCAGCAAGGTCATCGTCGGCAATTCGCAGGTCGCCGACGCAACCGTTGCCGATCCGAAGACCATCGTGCTGACCGGCCGCAGCTTCGGGACGACGAATATCATTCTGCTCGATACCGACGGCAATGCCATCGTCGATGAGCAGATCCTGGTGTCGATCGATGAAGGCAATACGGTCCGTGTTTTCCGGCAGACGGATCGCGCCGTATTATCCTGCACGCCCAATTGCGAACAGCATGCCCAGCAGAACAACACGGCAACCACGGCCCCTGCGACCGGACAATAATTCCATTCGATTTCATAAATATTCGAAAGTACTTTCGAAGGATTGCGTTGCAAGTAATAATCCCGGCTTCCTCTAAATATGAATAGAGAAGAGAAACGGATTATCAAGAAAGCAATTCTACTGTCCTCGGCATATAATTCGCCGCGGATTTCCCATGACATCAGATAACGCTTTTCTTACCAATATAGCCCCTGCCAGGCCACGCGCCCGACGCGGCTTGCGAGAATTGCTGCGTTCTCGGGATGGCGCTGCGGCCATCGAATTCGCCATGCTTGCCATTCCCTATTTCCTGATCGTCTTTGCCATTATCGAGACCTTCGTCGCCTTTACCGCCGAACAGGTCGTTTCAAACGCCGTCGACACCCTGGCGCGTCAGATCAGAACCGGGCAGATCACGGCCGATCCCAACAAGACCTCCTATACGACGTCACAGCAGTTCCGTCAGGCATTCTGCAACGAGATTGCCGTGCTCATCACCTGCTCCGCATCCGAACTGCAGACGCCGGCAAACCTCTATCTCGATGTGGAGAGCTATTCGAGCTTCGCATCCATGCCGACGACGATCCCTCGGAAGTCGTCGACCGATCCCTATTCCGATCTCAATACTTCGGGTTTTACTTTCGCGCCCGGCGGCGCCAAGTCGCTCAACATGGTACGCGCCTATTACCGCTGGCAGGTCATTACGGATCTGCTGCGCCCCTATCTTACAAATGTCCGCCCAACCGATGGCTCGGCCTCAGTCTATCTCATCGTCGCGACCGCCGCCTTCCAGAACGAGAACTATCCGTGAGCCGCCCTGCGACCATGATCGAAAAGGATACGATGTCGTCGGGCATTCTGCGGCGCTTTGCCCGCGATGAGCGCGGCGTCGGCGCGATCGAATTCGCCATCCTTTTTCCCGTTTTACTGATGCTTTACCTCGGCGCCTTCGAGCTCACCGTCGGGCTCAATGTCTCCAAGCGCGCGAGCCGCTCGGCGGGATCGATCGCCGATATCGTCTCGCAGCAGTCGAGCGTTACCAAATCGGTGCTTGCCACCATGCCCTCTGTCGCTGGTGCGATCTTCGCGCCCTACGCCACGACCGGCATGACGTTGAAGATCACCGGCATTGCTGTCGACGCGACAGGCAAGGCAACGGTGGCATGGTCCTGGGCACAGGACGGAACGACCCCCTATTCTTCCGGCACGGTGATAACTGTGCCGGCCAACATGAACCAGGCAAGCACCTTTCTGGTCCGCAGCGAGCTTTCCCTTCCCTACCAGCTCATCAGTTTCGGTACCAATTTCCTGCCGAGCGGCACGAACCAGATCACCATCAGCCGGCAATATTACTATCGTCAGCGCGTCGGCAATTCGATCAGCTGCAGCGATTGCTGAGCGCCTCTCCATCGAGACGGAGTCCCGGCGGGCCATTCCAAACGGAAAATTGCCAACTCGATGCCTCCGTTATATGGGTGACGTCCAATGTCCCGGAAGACCTCCTCCGGGGCGACGACATTCTTATCGGGTGATGTATGGCGCGCGCCTTTCTCTTCGTTCTGGATTCTTTCGGCGTCGGCGGCGGCCCGGATGCGGCAAGCTATGGCGATGAAGGCGCGGATACGCTCGGCCATATCGCCGAATTCTGCGCGGCAGGCGCTGCCGACCGCGAAGGCTTGCGCCAGGGGCCGCTCGTACTGCCCAATATGTCCGGTCTCGGCCTGTTGGAGATCGCCAAGGCGGCAACGGGCAGCTATCCCGCCGGCATGCCGTTGCCGGAAAAGCTCTATGGTCTCTACGGCTGCGCCAGCGAAGTCTCCCGCGGCAAGGACACGCCGTCAGGCCATTGGGAGATCGCCGGAACGCCCGTCATGTTCGATTGGGGGTATTTTCCGGCAGTGGGCGATGCCTTCCCGCCAGAGCTGGTGAAAGCCATCTGCGAGGCGGCCGACCTGCCGGGCATTCTCGGCAACTGCCATGCCTCGGGCACGGATATCATTGCAAAGCTCGGTGAAGAACACATCCGCAGCGGCAAGCCCATCTGCTACACCTCGTCCGATTCCGTCTTCCAGATCGCCGCGCATGAGCACCATTTCGGCCTCGACCGGCTGATCGGCCTCTGCAAGATCGTGCGCACGCTGCTCGATTCCTACAATATCGGCCGTGTCATCGCCCGCCCCTTCGTCGGCGAGACCGCAGCCACATTCGAACGAACCGGCAACCGCCGCGACTTTTCCGTTCTGCCGCCGGAGCCGACGCTGCTCGATCGTCTGGTCAAGGCCGAGCGGACCGTGCACGCCGTCGGCAAGATCGGTGATATCTTCGCGCATCAGGGCATCTCCAGGATCATCAAGGCGAATGGCAACATGGCGCTGATGGATGCGACGCTGAAGGCCATGGACGAAGCCCAGGACGGCGATCTGGTCTTCACCAATTTCGTCGATTTCGACATGGTCTACGGCCATCGCCGCGACGTGCCGGGCTATGCCGCAGCACTCGAAGCCTTCGATGCGCGGCTGCCTGAGGTTCACGAGAAGCTGAAGGCCGGCGATCTCGTCATTCTGACGGCTGATCATGGCTGCGACCCGACTTGGCGCGGCACCGATCACACGCGCGAGCGCGTGCCCGTCATGGCTTATGGGCCGGGCATTCGATCCCGTTCCATCGGTATCCGCCAGACCTATGCCGATATCGGCGAGACGGTTGCGCAACATCTGGGCATTGCGGCAGGGCCGCATGGGAGGAGTTTCCTTTGACATCGCATTTGAAGAAAGTGGAGCTGCACTGCCATCTGGAGGGCGCCGCCCCACCTGCATTGACGCTCGCACAAGCGGAAAAATACGGAGTCGACACCAGCGCCTTCCTCAAAGACGGTATTTACCTCTGGAAGGACTTTGCCGAATTCCTCGTCTGCTATGACAAGGTTTCCGAAGTCTATCGCACCGAGGAAGACTATGCGCTACTGACGGAAACCTATCTGGAAGAACTTGCAGGCATCGGCACCATCTATAGCGAGCTCATCGTCTCGCCCGACCATGGCGACCGCATCGGCCTCGGCGCCGACGCCTATATGGCCGGCGTTTCGGCCGGCATCCGTGCCGCCAAGGCAAAGACCGGCATCGAGGCTCGGCTGATCGTAACCGGCGAACGCCACTTTGGGCCTGAGCGCGTCGTGAAGGCGGCGGAATATGCCGCCAAGAGCGACAATCCGCTGATAACAGGCTTCAATATGGCCGGCGAAGAGCGCATGGGCTACGTCGCCGATTACGCCCGCGCCTTCGATATCGCGCGTGAGGCGGGCCTCGGCATCACCATTCATGCCGGCGAGGTCTGCGGCGCATTTAGCGTCGCCGACGCGGTGAATCTGGTGCGCCCGCAGCGTATCGGCCATGGCGTGCGCGCCATTGAGGATATGGATCTCGTCAAGCGCCTTGCCGATCTTGGCACCGTGCTGGAAGTCTGCCCCGGCTCCAACGTCGCACTCAACGTCTTCCCGGATTTCCAGTCGCATCCGCTGCGTAAGTTGCGCGACGCCGGCGTGAAGGTCACGATCAGCTCCGACGACCCGCCCTTCTTCCATACGTCGCTGAAGCGCGAATACGAGATGGCGTCGTCAGCTTTCGGCTTTAGCGATGACGAGATCGATGCGATGACACGCACGGCGATCGAGGCGGCCTTCGTGGACGAAGCGACGCGGACGGCATTGCTTGCGAAGCTCTAAATGCGCAGTTAAGGCCCCATATTGGGGATGAAATCTCCAAAAGCGGCCTATTTTCTTGCACCAGAGGCGATTTCCGTGAAAGAACCATCTCATATCACGGAATTACTGGAAGGCTGAAACCATGGACGGCGTCACTGTCATCGATCACCCGCTTGTGCAGCACAAGCTCACAATCATGCGCAAGAAGGACACGTCAACGGGAAGCTTCCGCCGGCTGCTGCGCGAGATTTCGACGCTGCTCTGTTACGAAGTGACGCGCGACCTCGAACTGACGATCGAGACCATCGAAACGCCGCTGCAGCCGATGGATGCGCCGATCCTCGAAGGCAAGAAGCTGGTCTTCGCCTCGATCCTGCGCGCCGGCAACGGCCTGCTCGAAGGCATGCTCGATCTCGTGCCGTCGGCCCGCGTCTCGCATATCGGCGTCTACCGCGATCACGAAACGCTCCAGCCGGTCGAATATTACTTCAAGGCGCCCGAGGATATCTCAGAGCGCTTGATCATCGTCGTCGATCCGATGCTGGCAACAGGCAATTCCTCGATTGCCGCAATCGAAAAGCTGAAGGAGCGCGGCGCGCACAATATCCGCTTCCTGTGCCTGCTGGCGGCTCCCGAAGGCATCGCCAATTTCCGCAAGGCGCATCCGGACGTGCCGGTCTTTACCGCTGCGATCGACAGCCATCTGAACGAGAAGGGCTATATCGTGCCCGGCCTCGGCGATGCCGGCGACCGCATGTACGGCACGAAGTAAATCTGCTGCTATACTCTTACAAGGCCCGGCCGTTATTCAACTGCCGGGCTTTTTATTGATTGCTTTAGCGTCCTTTCAGCATACTTGGCTTATAGATGGCATGGCCCGCAGGAGGGGCCTTGCCGATGCTCGTTCGCGTTCTTGTCATTGCCGGTATCATTGCTGTTGCGGCAACCCAGGTGCCGATGCTGGTGGAAAGCTATAACGAGCACGCCGCAGGGCCCGCGCCTGTCGAAGCGGTCTCACTGGCGCCGCCGAAAGCGGAGATTCCTGTTTCCTATGGCAGTGTCCAGCTGCGTGCCAATGCCGGCGGCCACTATGAAAGTGATTTCACGATCAATGGCCGCTCCGTGCACGGGATGATCGATACCGGCGCAACCTATGTCGCGATGAACGAAAGCACCGCGCGCAGCCTCGGCTTCAGCGGCGTCGATCTCGATTATCGCTATACGGTCCAGACCGCGAACGGCACTTCCAAAGTCGCATACATCAAACTCGACCGCCTGGAGATCGGCACGATCCGCGTTCGCGATGTCGATGCGGTGGTGGCGAAGGACGGTGCGCTCGGTACGACGCTGATCGGCATGAGCTTCATGAAGAAACTGAACTCCTATGGAGTCCAGAACGGCAATTTGCTGTTGAAGCAGTAGGTGGCCGAGGTCCATGCAAAGCCACCGACTGCACCCGTGGCGCTGTCGTCCGTCAGATCCTGCCGATGATAACGGGTGACGCAGCCGGTGCTTCGTCGACGAGGCGATAATTGGCTGAGAGATCGGCGACAGCCTTCTCCGCGCTGGCCTCGTCCGCCGCGTGAACAGTCGCGATACGGTCGCCTTTGCTCACCTTCGTGCCGAGGGGCAGGATATCGCTGAAGCCGACGCGATGATCGATCTTGTCCTGCGGGCGACGGCGGCCGCCGCCGAGGTCGATCACGCTCACGCCGATCCCCCGCGCATCGCAGCCGCCAAGCCAGCCGTCGGCAGCGGCGAGAACCGGCTTCCGTACCGGCGCGCTCACCAAATGGCGATCTGGATGTTCAAGCAGATCCTCGGGGCCGCCAAGCGCGTGCACCATGCGGCCGAAGATGTCCGCCGCCTTACCTGAGGTCAGAGCCTCGCGCGCCCTGCCCTCCGCCTCGGCAACGTTCGCAGCAATGCCGGCCTGCATCAGCATTTCGGATGCGAAGGCCAGCACGACCGTTTCGAGCCGCGTGCCCGCCTTGTTGCCGTTCAGGAAATCGAGGCAATTTTGAAGTTCGACCACGTTGCCGGCCGCATCGGCCAAAGGCTGGTTCATGTCGGTAATCAGGGCCGACGTCTTGACCCCACCGCCATTGGCTACCTCCACCAGCGAGCGCGCCAGCGTCTCGGCCTCTTCCTGCGAAGTCATGAAGGCGCCGCTGCCGATCTTGACGTCGAGCACCAGCGTTTCCAGCCCGGCCGCCAGTTTCTTCGACAGGATGGAGGCGGTAATCAACGGTACGGAATCGACGGTCGCGGTGACATCGCGCACCGCATAGAGCTTGCCGTCGGCGGGCGCCAGCGCGCCGGTCTGGCCGATGATGGCGCAGCCGACTTCTTCGACCACCTTGCGAAAACGGGCGGCATCCGGGGTGATGCCGTAACCGGGGATGGATTCCAGCTTGTCGAGGGTGCCGCCGGTGTGGCCGAGGCCTCGACCCGAGATCATCGGCACGGCAAGACCGCAGGCGGCGGCGATGGGTGCGAGCATCAGCGAGACGTTGTCGCCAACACCACCCGTCGAGTGCTTGTCGGCGACCGGCCTGCCGATGCCATCCCAGGAAAGAGTATCGCCGGAGCGGGCCATGGCGAGTGTCAGCGCCACCGTCTCTTCCCGCGTCATGCCGCGAAACCAGACCGCCATGGCAAAGGCGCCGATCTGGCTTTCGGCCAGTTCGCCACGGCCCAACGCGCCGATAAATGCGTCGATATCGGCGGGCGAAAGAGTGGCGCCGTTGCGCTTCTGCCGGATGATCTCCTGCGGGATCATGGATCAGTAGCCCGACGAAGCCACCTTGGACTCTCCGCCGGCCAGCACGTTCAGAATATCATCGAGGAGGCTCGATGCACCGAAGCGGAAAGTCGAGGGCATGGCCCAATCGGGTGTCATGATGGTTTCGGCAAGGCTCAAATAAAGCGCTGCATCGGCGACGGAGCCGATGCCACCCGCCGGCTTGAAGCCGACCTTGCGGCCGCTGGCACGGATTGCCCTCAGCATGATATCGGCAGCCTCAAGCGTTGCATTGACAGCAACCTTGCCCGTCGAGGTCTTGATGAAATCGGAGCCAGCCTCGATCGCCAGTTCGGAGGCACGCCGGATCAGCGCGCTATCCTTGATTTCGCCGGTTTCGAGAATGGTCTTCAGGAGAATTGGTCCCTTGCATTCGGCCCGCACAGCGGCAACCATCTCGGTGACGGCCCGCTCATTACCCGCCAGAAACGCGCGATAGGGAATGACCAGGTCAATTTCGTCGGCACCATCGGCAATCGCTTCGCGCGCTTCGGCAGCAACATCGGCCACCTCCATATCGCCACCGGGGAAATTCACGACGGTCGCGATCTTCACGACATGATCGGTTCCGAGAATGCCACGCGCCTGGGCGACAAAACGCGGCCAGATGCAAATGGCGGCCGTATTGCCATAGGGCGATTGCGCACGGGCGCAGAGTGCCTCGATCTGCGCCGGCGTGCAGTCATCCTTGAGATTGGTGAGATCGAGAAGGGAAAGCGCAACAGCTGCCGTTTCTCTGAGGGAATGGCCCGTCATTGTGGATCTCCTTCGTCAGCGATCATTTCTTTCAAAATGGCAGCAAGGCGTGCGCCGCCGACCGGAGCCATGTCTTTCGTCTCTTCATGCGAGAGTTCTCCGCCGGTCATGCCAGCACCATAGTTAGTGATGACGGAGGCAGCGGCAACCCTCAAGCCGAAAAGACGCGCCAGGATGACTTCCGGCACCGTCGACATGCCGACGGCATCGGCGCCAAGGATGCGCGCCATGCGGATCTCGGCCGGCGTTTCGAAGCTCGGTCCGGAAAACCACATGTAGACGCCGTGCGACAGCTTGATCTCGGCCTTTTCCGCCGCCTTGCGCATGCGCATGATGAGGTCTGTATCATAGGCGCTCGTCATGCCGACGAAACGCCTGTCGCTCTCTTCGCCGATCAGCGGGTTCATACCGGAATAGTTGATGTGATCGGTGATCTGCATCACCGACCCCGGCGGCATTTCCTCCCGCAGCGATCCGGCCGAATTCGTCAGGATCAGCGTTTCGACGCCGAGGGTCTTCAGGGTCTCGATCGGCGCGCGCATGGCATTGGCATCGCCCTTTTCGTAGTAATGCACCCGGCCGGACAGCATGACGACAGGCACATCACCGAGCTTGCCCGCGACCAGCGTGCCGGCGTGGCCGGAGACGGCGCTGACCGGAAAGCCGGGCAGGTCGGCATAGGGGATTCGCAAGGCCTCAGTGACCTGATCGACGAGAGCGCCCAGGCCGGAACCGAGAATGATGCCGTAGCGCGGCTTCAGATCGCCGAGCTTTTCGGTGAGGATCTCGACGGCCGCGCTCATCCGAGTATCTCGGTTTCAAAGCTGAAGGGGAGCATCTCGTCCATGGTCATGGTCTTCTTCACACCGGTTTCGTCGCAAAGATAGATGCGTGTCTCCTTGCTGGCAAATTCGGCAATCTTCTGGCGGCAACCGCCGCAGGGCGGGCAGAGCGGCAGCTTCTCGGCGATGACGGCGATCTCGACGATCTTCTTGGCGCCGCCCATGATCATCTGGCCGATCGCTGTCGGTTCGGCGCACCAGCCCTGCGGGAAAGACAGGTTCTCGATATTGGCGCCAGTATAGATCTTGCCGTCCTCGGCACGGATTGCCGCGCCGACGGGGAATTTGGAATAGGGAGCATGCGCAAAGGCCATCGCTCCGCGTGCGGCCTCGAACAGATCATGCGACATGGTTCAGCGCTCCTTGGTATAGGGCACGCCACCGGCCTTCGGGGGCTTGGCGACACCGATAAAGCCTGCAAGCAGGATGCAGGTGAGGATATAGGGCAGCGCCTGGAAAATCTGCACCGGCACCTCGCCGATGCCCGGAACCGCCTTGCCCTGCATGAAATTGGCGAAGGCATCGAGGAAGCCGAAGAGCAGGCAGGTGAACATGACCGGCACCGGCTTCCACTTGGCGAAGATCAGCGCCGCGAGAGCGATATAGCCCTTGCCCGCCGACATGTTGTTGATGAAGGCGGCCGACTGGGCGATGGCGAGATAGGTACCGGAGAAGCCGCAGAGAATACCGGCCACGATCAGCGAGCGATAGCGCAGCCATTCGACCGAGATGCCGGCGGTATCGACGGCGCCGGGATTTTCACCGACGGCACGCAGCCGCAGACCGAAGCGGGTGCGATAGAGAATCCACCAGGAAATCGGCACGGTAAGGAAGGCGAGATAGGTCAGGATATTGTTGCCGGAGACGACATTGGCATAGAGCGGCCCGATGAACGGAATATCGCGGATGGCATCGACACCGGGAAGGGTGATGCCGGAAAAACGAGCCGTGCCGGGCAAGGTCGGCGTACGGCCGCCCTGCCCGAACCAGGCCTGACCGAGAACGATCGTCAGGCCGGCCGTCAGGAAGTTGATCGCAACACCCGAGACGATCTGGTTGCCGCGATTGGTGATCGATGCGAAGCCATGCAGCAGACCGAGAATGACCGAGACGACGATACCGGCGCCGAGGCCGGCCCAGGGCGAGCCGCTGATCGAGGCGACGCAGGCGGCCGCAAAGGCGGAAGCCAGCATCTTGCCCTCAAGGCCGATATCGAAGATGCCGGCGCGCTCGGAAAAGAGGCCGGCAAGCGCGGTGAAAATCAGCGGGATCGACAGGCGGATGGTCGAGCCAAGAATGCTGATGAGAAGATCGTAATATTCCATGGTCTGATCCTCACGCCCTGGCGAATGTCTGGTAGATGCGCACGAGTGCCGGCCGGAACATATATTCAAGCGCACCGGCAAACAGGATGACGAGGCCCTGGATCACCACGATCATGTCGCGCGTGATGTTCGGCATATCGAAGGACAGCGCATCGCCACCCTGATAGAGAATGCCGAACAGGATTGCCGCCAGGATGATGCCGAGCGGATGGTTGCGTCCCATCAGCGATACGGCGATGCCGACGAAGCCAGCACCGAGCACGAACTCCACCTGCAGGCGCGCGGACGCGCCCATGACCGGATTGAGCGCCATCATGCCGGCGAGGCCGCCCGAAATCAGCATGGCGATGATGACGGTGCGGGCATAGGGAATGCCGGCATAAACCGCGGCTGTCGGGCTCAAGCCCAGCGTGCGCATCTCATAGCCGAGCTTGGTGCGCCAGACGAGCACCCAGACGAGGAAGCACATGACCAGCGCGATCAGGAAGGACACGTTGAGCGGAGCGGCACCGATGGTCGAGCCGAAAACGTCCATCAGCCAATCGAGCTTGGGCAACTGACCGCCCGCCAGGAAGGTGCGGGTTTCAGGCGCCATCTTGCCCGGCACGATCAGCACATGCACCAGCAGAAAATTCATCATCGCCGACGCGATGAAGTTGAACATGATTGTCGTGATGACGACGTGGCTGCCGCGCTTGGCCTGCAGCCAGGCCGGGATGAAGGCCCAGAGAGCCCCGAAGATCGCCGCACCGATGACCGCGAACGGCATCGTCACGTACCAGGGCACATAGTTGTCGAGCGCCAGCGCCACGAGAGCACAGCCGAGACCGCCGACATAGGCCTGGCCTTCCGAGCCGATATTGAACAGACCGGCATGAATGGCAACGGCGACCGAAAGGCCGGTGAAGATGAAGCTCGTGGCATAATAGAGGGTGAAGCCGATGCCTTCGCCGCTGCCGAGCGCACCCTGCAGGAGCAGGACAAGCGCATCGAGCGGGCTCTCGCCGATGAACCAGACGACAAGGCCCGAGATCAGGAAAGCGACGATCAGGTTGAGAAGGGGGATCAGGCCGTAGGTAATCCAATTGGGGAGCGGAACGGAAGCCGTGCTCATATGCGCCTCACGCGGCAATGCCGGCCATCATCAGGCCGAGTGTTTGTTCACCGGCTTCAGCCGACTTCTCACCGACGATATGGCCGGCGAACATGACGAGGATACGGTCCGAAAGCGCGCGGATCTCATCCAGCTCCACCGATACCAGCAGGATCGCCTTGCCGGCATCGCGCATCTCGATGATGCGGCGATGGATGAATTCGATGGCGCCGATATCGACGCCGCGCGTCGGCTGGCCGATCAGCAGCGCCTTCGGATCGCGCTCGATCTCGCGGGCGACGACGATCTTCTGCTGGTTGCCGCCGGAGAAATTGGCGGTCTTCAGCCGCGCGTTTGGCGGGCGGATATCGTATTTCTCGATCTTTTCGATCGCATCCTTGCGCATGGCATCGAGATCGAGCATGCCACCGCGCCCGTATTTGCTGTCGCGGTGATAGCCGAGCATCGAGTTCTCATATTCCTCGAACTTGAGGACGAGGCCCATGTGATGGCGATCTTCCGGAATATGGGCAAGGCCCAGGTCGCGCAGTGCAGCAGGATCGGCATTGCCGATCGGCTTGCCGTGCAGAAGGATCTCGCCCGAGGCCGGCTTGCGGATACCGGCGATGGCCTCCAGCAATTCCGACTGGCCGTTGCCGGCGACGCCGGCAATGCCGACGATCTCGCCGGCGCGGACATCGAAGGAAACATTGTCGACCATGGTGACGCCGCGGCCGTCCTTGACGGTGAGATTGCGCACCGAGAGCAGGATTTCGCCGGGATTGGGAGCGCCCTTTTCGACGCGCAGCAACACGCGGCGGCCGACCATCAGCTCGGCCAGTTCCTCGACGGTGGTTTCCGCCGTCTTGCGGGTCGCGACCATCTCGCCGCGGCGCATGACCGACACCGTATCGGTGATCGCCATGATTTCGCGCAGCTTATGGGTGATCAGGATGATCGTCTTGCCCTGGTCGCGCAGGACCCGGAGAATTCGAAACAGATTGTCGGCTTCGGCAGGTGTCAGAACGCCGGTGGGTTCATCGAGGATGAGGATCTCGGCACCGCGATACATTGCTTTCAGGATTTCGACGCGCTGCTGCTGGCCGACGGGTAGCTCTTCGATGAGTGCGTCCGGATCGACCTCGAGGCCGTAATCCTTCTCCAGCCGATTGAGTTCGGCGCGCGCGGAGGCGACGCCCTTGGCAAGCAATGCACCGCCTTCGGCGCCCAGCATGACGTTTTCGAGGACGGTGAAATTATCGACCAGCATGAAGTGCTGGTGCACCATGCCGATGCCGGCCGATATCGCCGTCTGGCTGTCGCGGATCGAGATCGGCGTGCCGTTGACGCGGATCTCGCCGGCGTCGGCATGATAAAAACCGTAGATGATCGACATGAGAGTCGATTTCCCTGCTCCGTTTTCGCCGATGATCCCGTGGATCGAGCCTTTGGCGACGGTCAGGTTGATATCTTTGTTTGCGTGAACGGCACCGAACTTTTTGTCGATGCCCACGAGTTCGATGGCGGGTGATTGGCTCACTATAGGGGGCTCCAGAAACCGGATTCCGGATAAGAAAAGGGCGTATGACGGTTTGCTACGTCATACGCCCTTGTTTCATATCAGCTCTTCGGGCAGGCGTTGTCGGTCGTGTAGTCGTGGACCTTGACGGTACCAGCAACGATATCAGCCTTTGCCTTGTCGACGGCAGCCTTGATTTCCGGGGTGACGAGCGGCTTGTTGTTGTCATCCATGGCAACGCCCACGCCATCTTCCTTCAGGCCAAGCTCCTGGGTGCCGGGCGTGAACTTGCCGTTCTTGGCATCGCTGAAGGCATTGTAGACTGCGAGGTCGACGCGCTTGACGACGGAGGTCAGAACGGAGCCCGGATGCAGGTAGTTCTGGTTGCTGTCGACGCCGATCGAGAGCTTCTTGTTGTCGGCAGCCGTCTGCAGCACGCCGAGACCGGTAGCGCCGGCAGCAGCGTAAACGACGTCAGCGCCCTGGTCGATCTGGTTCTTGGTGAGTTCGCCGCCGCGAACCGGATCATTCCAGGCCGCACCCGTGGTGCCGGTCATGTTCTGGAAGACTTCGATCTTCGCATTGGTGGCGCGGGCACCCAGCTCATAGCCGCATTCGAACTTGCGGATCAGCGGGATATCCATGCCGCCGACAAAGCCGACCTTGCCGGTCTTCGAAGCCATGGCGGCCATGACACCAGCGAGATAGGAGCCTTCGTTTTCTTTGAACTTGACCGAGCGGACGTTCGGCAGGTCGAGGCTGTCGTCGATCAGGACGAATTGGGTCTTCGGATATTCGGCAGCAACCTTCTGAAGCGCCGAGGTCCAGGCGAAGGAGACGGCGATGACCGGATTGAAGCCCTTGCTGGCGAAGTTGCGCAGTGCCTGTTCGCCCTGGGTGTCACCCGTCGGCTCGAAGTCGCGATAAGCGATACCGGTTTCCTTCTTGAACTTTTCGGCGCCGTTATAGGCAGCCTCATTGAAGGACTTGTCGAACTTGCCGCCGGTTCCATAGACGATTGCCGGCTTGATATCGGCCGCAAGCGCCGTTGCCGACATGGCAGCCAGTGCGAAAAGGGTCAAAAGGGATTTTTTCATGAGTTGCAGCCCTATTGTTTCTATCTTGTTGGGTCCTCCCGCAAGCCCGTTGACCGGGCATGTCTGCGGAACTGCCGGCCTCCCCCGAGGCCAAGCTGGCGCGCATCCTTGCATGGCTGCACGAAAAATTCACGAGAAATTTTTCAGTTGGTAAAGATTTGTGGGAATTGGTGAAATCCCATCCAAACGACCCGTTTTTTAAACAATTTCAGCATGAAACTGCAATTTTATTGATCAGAAGGATGGCAATCCGGCGCTGCGCAATCGCGAACTTTGCCCCTTGCGACGATGCTATCAGCCCGTTGCCGAACACCCTCCGACAATGCCGAACTCCCTGAATGGCACAGGCCGAAGACCGCCTCTCGATCCCCTCATGCGCTGAAGCGGCCGGCGGCCGGCCGGCGCTTGTAGGCGACCATCCACAGCAGCAGCGAGAGGACCAGGAAGACGGCAAAAGCCGGCTGAAACAGCAGCCATTGCATCGCCATGTCGTAGAAGCGGGGATGGAGGTAATAGGCAATTGCCGAGCGAACGCTTGCCAGCGACGAAGGGCTGACATCGTTCCATGCGTCGCCCATCGGGGTCAGCACGACGGTGGAAGCAGCAACGGATTGAATGGAATCGATGGTGCCGGCGATGACCGCCACCACAAGCGCAACAAGGCTGGCAAAACGCAACAGGAAACGCATGAACCTCCTCCGGATACTCAACTACGCCCAGCCTTTTCAGACCAGCCAGTCTTACGCCGCCTCATCTCTTTCTTAGATAAGTTGACCGCGAAATAAGCGCAATGGGGATGAGATGCAGAGTTTTGCGCCGACAAGTCAAAAATCTGTCAGATTCGGGTTGATTGCCAGGAATTCATCGGTATATATCGCGGCCGTTCCGACGATTTGCTTCCTGACCGGGTGCGAAACGCCAAAGGACAGGTGGCCGAGTGGTTTAAGGCGCACGCCTGGAACGCGTGTGTACGTGAAAGCGTACCGAGGGTTCGAATCCCTCCCTGTCCGCCATTTTCCTTGTGTCCATGCCGAAGACATAAGTCGCAGTCTGTCCCCAAGACATAAACGTGAGGCTGCAACCTCTGGCCGCCGCACAGCCTTGTCTTATGCTTCAATCAGACACCGTTCTCCTCAGACAGATGCAGGCTCCTTGCCGGGTTCGCCGAACCATTGCGATGCCGCCCGGGCGACGTCTTCTGGATTGGGAGCAGTTTCGCCAGCCCAGGCGACGACGCCGTCAGGCCGTGTGAACAGGGCGCTCAAGCCGCGCCGATCCTTGGCGTCGCTGGCGACATAGGTGATCCGGTCTGCCCAGCGGCTTGCCAGCGCCTCGAACGGTGCGCAGGCATCGAAATCCAGCAGCAGGCCCCTACCCGCTCTCAGGAGATCGCCGAGCCTTCTGCCGTCGACCAATTCGAAATCAGGAGCGCTGCGGCCGACGAGCGGGTGGCTCCCGCCAAGATCATAGCGGAGGGAAACGCCCCAGACACGCTCAGCGAAATAGGCGGCGCCGTCGCGCGTATCGATGAGATCGCGGATGATGGCTTCAAGCGCGCGCGAACTCCGGCTTGGCCGCATGAGCCCGACCTGCGCGCGCGACCAGTCGAGCACTTGGGCTCCGATGGGATGCCGCTCGCTCGAATAGGTATCGAGCAGGCCGTCTGGCGCTTCGCCGCGGATGGTCGCGGCAAGCTTCCATCCCAGATTCATCGCATCGCCGAGCCCGAGGTTGAGGCCCTGACCGCCCAGAGGGGAATGGATGTGTGCGGCATCGCCGGCGAGCAGGATTCGCCCTTTACGGTAAGCCGTCGCCTGGTAGGCGCGGTCCGTCCAAGTGGTGGCAAGCTTGAGCGCCGTTAAAGTGGCGTCGGTGACGGAGATGCGGCGCAGCACCTTCTGCACATGCTCAAGCGTAATCGGCTGGGTCCGGTGGAAGGCACCGCCGTCGAAGTCGACCATCGTGATCGTCCCGGGCGGCGTATAGGTGTACATGCCCGTCGCGGTGTAATGGCGGCCGGGACGAAGCTTGTCAGGGTCCGCCATCTCGATCTCGGCGGAATAGCCTGTGAATTCGGGATCGGTGCCGACGAATTCGAAGCCGCCGGCCTTGCGGACGGTGCTGCGGCCGCCGTCGCAGCCGACGAGCCAGGATCCGCGAAAGGTCTCGCCGCCGGCTCGGACAGTGACGTCCTCGTCCGACTGATCGAATTCCTCGACGCCGAAGCCGCGCCTGATCTCGACCCCCATCGCTTCCGCGCGAGCGGCCAGGACGGTTTCGAGGCTTTCCATCTCGACCATCATGCTGGTGCCGGCCGGGCTTGGCAGGCGATAGGGCCACTTCGAGGTATCGATATTATCATGGAAGAACTGGATGCCGGCGAAATGGCCGCCTGGGCGGCGCGACTGATGCATCCAGTGCGCGGCAGACGGAGCGCTATCCTTAGCAGGCTTGGGCGCAGTGAGTTCATCCAGCAGTCCGCGACGGTAAAAGGCTTCGATGGTGGGGGCGGAAAGGCCGCGCATGCCGAAGGGAAGGCGCTTCAAGGGCGAGCGCGGATCCTCGGCCTGCTCCAGCACCAATACGGAGAGACCGGCGAGACGCAGCTCGCAGGCGAGAAACAAGCCGACGGGTCCACCGCCGGCAATCAGAACATCATAAATCAAGGCAGAACTCCTCAAGCGAACGGCGCTGCAAGGGCGTCAGACATTCCGGCTTCGAGCAGTCTCAGCCGGCGCGAGTTGCTGGAAAATGCCCACCCCATTCGGGCAGGCGACGTTCCGGTCACAGGAACGGCGATAAAACCCGTGCCGATTTCATGAATTTCGTCATCGCAGTGCAAGTTTTACACTCGGTATAAATTTACTTATGGTATAACTATCTTCATGTCAAACCGAATCAAACTCCGGGACCGCAAGAAGGAGATGACGCGTCAGGCGATCTCCAACGTCGCAACGCGCCTGTTCGTCGAACGTGGCTTCGACAAGGTTTCCGTCACCGACATCGCTGACGAAGCGGAAGTCGCCAGGAAGACGGTGTTCAACTACTTCCGCCGCAAGGAGGATCTCGTCTTCGATCGCGAGGATGAAGTGCGGGAACTGGTGCAGAAGGCGATTGCCGATCGCGGCCGCATACCACCAGTCCGCGCCTTCCAGGCGCTGATGCGTGAACTGGTGGAAGCACAGCATCCCCTGTTCAGGATTACAGAACGGCCCATCCAGTTCTGGCGCATGGTCGCAGAGAGCCCGACACTGATGGCGCATGCGCGCGGGCTGCAGGTGACGCTTGCCGACGATCTCTCGAGAATTCTATCCGATGCGGTGGGGCGGCCGCGCTCCGATGCGGATGCACATCTCGCGGGCGCAATGCTGATGGCGACGCTGGTGGCCGCCTATGGCGAGGCACTGCGTGTCTTTCGCGAGAACAGAAAGCCCGAAGCCGCCCTGCTAGACATTATGGATCGCGGCTTTATCGGCATCAACGCCGCGCTTGCCGGGACGCCCTATATCTGACCCTGGAAATTTCCGGTCGCAGTCTGAAATCGACGAAAACCCGGCTGAAGGATCGGCCGGGTTTTCGAATGCGTGGTCCGTCAGGCCACCGGCCATCTTCAGATCGTGGCGGACAGCACCAACGTCACGCCGCGGAAACCTGCAGCTCGGCAAGATCCTGAAGCAGCGTCGGGCCGTTGGGTTCCCAACCCAGTTTCTGTCGGGTCTTGGCGCTGGAGGCCGGCATGTCGTACGTGGTGAACATGGAGAGCCAGCCGAAATAGTCCTGCGCCTCCGCCTTGTCGATGGATTTGACCGGCAGGTTCAGGCGCCGGCCGATCGTCTCGGCGATATCGCGCATCGGCACGCCTTCCTCGGCAACCGCATGATATCTGGCATTCGGTTCGGCGCGTTCGACGACGAGGCGATAAAGGCGAGCGACATCGGAAAAATGGGCGGCGGGCCAGCGATTGAGCCCGTCTCCGACATAGGCGCAGGCGCCCTTTTGCCTGAATATTTCGATCAGGGGAGTAATGAGCCCCTGGCTGACCGGATCATGCACCTGCGGCAGCCGCACGAACGAGACATTGACGCCGATTTCGCTGGCCAATATCCCCGCCTCCTCGGTGGCGGCACGCGGATGCCTGTCGGAGTGGACGATCGGATTGTCTTCCTTGGCGGGCTCGCCCGGCACCGTGTTGGCGATCGGCGTGCCTGATGTAATGACCAGCGGCCGGGCCGAGCGGGCGAGCGCCGAGGCAAGCGTTGCGATGACGCGCCGGTCATCTTCGCAATTCTGCGCGAATCTCGAGAAGTCGTGGTTGAAGGCAAGATGGATGACGCCATCCGATTGCGAAGCGCCGCGTTTCAGGATTTCCGCATCCTCGATCGTGCCGTGAAGAACTTCCGCGCCGGCGGCGGCAAGCGCTACGGCCTTTTCCTGGGAACGTGAAAGGCCAAGCACCTGATGGCCCGCACCGATCAATTCCCTGACGACATTCGAGCCGACATTTCCAGTCGCGCCGGTAACGAATACACGCATAAGCACTGTCTCCTTTTTTCGTCGGAGACAAATCTGTGCCCATCGTTTATTCTGGTAAAGTAGTGACCTTATCATGGTAAAGACACTAACAGGATGACCGATCTTATCGAAACTGAAAACGTGCTCGGGACCTATTTGAGGGACCGCCGCGCGAAACTCGACCCATCCGCCCTGGGATTTGCCGGCGAACGGCGGCGCACGCCCGGGCTTCGGCGCGAGGAAGTGGCGCAGCGCGCCAATATCAGCCCGACCTGGTACACGTGGCTGGAGCAGGGCCGTGGCGGTGCGCCTTCCGCCGACGTGCTCGACCGGATCGCCCGCGCGCTGATGCTGACGGAAGTGGAGCGCGAGCACCTGTTCCTGCTTGGCCTTGGGCGTCCGCCAGAAGCGCGTTACCGCAAAAATGATGGCGTTACGCCGCGGCTGCAGCGCGTGCTCGATGCGCTGGAGCCGAGCCCCGCTATTATCCGGACCGCCACCTGGGACGTCATCGCCTGGAACCGGGCAGCGCCCGTGATGCTGATCGATTACGGATCGCTGCCGCCGGAAGAACGCAATATTCTGCGCTATATCTTTCTCGATCCGCGTGCGCGCGCCGTGCAATACGATTGGGAAAGCGTCGCCCGTTTCGCCCTGGGCGCATTCCGTGTCGATGCGGCGCGCGCAGGCGCATCGAGTGAGATAGAGCCTTTCGTGGCAGAACTTTGCCGCATCAGCCCGGAATTCAGGGCCATGTGGCGCGAAAATGACGTTCCTGGCACCCATACCGAAGCCGTCAAACATATACGCCATCCCATCCTCGGCCCGCTGGCATTCGAGTATTCGGCCTTTTCGGTCGACGGCCGGACGGATCTCAGCATGATCGTCTACAATCCGGCAACGCCTGGCGATGCCGAGCGGATCAGATCGCTGCTGCCCAAACTCTAGCGCCAAAGTGTGCGGCGCGGGCCTGCCCCGCATTCATCCCCAGCAGGTCATGCCATGGATCTGCGATCGACGCTCTGCGTCGCCACCTCAGGTGTTGCCCGCAAGGTCAGCGCCCAGAAGAGCAGCGTCACAAGGCTTATGACGGCACCCGATATGCAGACGCCGGTCCAGCCTGCATGGGCATAGATGATCGTCGATGTCGAAGAGCCGACGGCGCTACCGATCGAGTAGAAAACCATGTAGGCGGCGGTCAGCCTGTTCTGCGCGTCCGGTCGAACACGATAGATCATGCCCTGATTGGTGACGTGCGTTGCCTGCAGGCCGAAGTCGATGACGAGGACGCCGAATATCAGCCAATAGATCGAGCGATCCAGCATGGAGATCGGCAGCCAGGCAGCGAGCATCAGTGCCAGTGCGATGCCCGTCGTGCGCTGGCCATGGCCGCGGTCGGCCCAGCGCCCTGCCCTGATGGCGCCGAGTGCGCCTGCCGCGCCGGCAAGGCCGAACAGGCCGACTTCGGTGTGGGACAGGAAGTAAGGCGGCGCGGTCAGCGGCAGCACAAGCGGGGCGAGCAGCGTGGTGATATTGGCGAAGATCAGCATGGCGATCACGGCGCGGATGCGCAGGACCGGTTCTTCAATCAGCAGAGTGCCCAGCGAGCCGATGAGACCGACATAGGAGAGGCCGCTTCTCGGCTTCTCCTGTCGCGGCAGCGCGCGCCAAAGAAGAAGCGCTATCACCGTCGTCAGCACGGCCGAGACGATGTAGACGGTCCGCCAACCGGAGAGATCAGTCAGCGTTCCCGCAGCGCTGCGCGCCAGCAGGATGCCGAGGACGATGCCGCTCGTGACCATGCCGACGGTATGGCCTCGCTTGGCGGGGTGCGCAAGGCTCGCCGCATAGGCAACCAGCGCCTGTGTGACCACGGCCAGAAAGCCGACCGCAGCCATGGAAGCGAGCAGCATCGCGGCACTGGAGGAGAAGCCGACGCAGAGGAGCGCCGCAACGCTCAGCAGCGATTGCACGATGATGAGCTTGCGCCGGTCGACGAGATCGCCGAGCGGCACTAGCAGGATCAGGCCGAGGCCATAGCCGAGTTGCGTCGCACCGACGATGAGGCCGGCAACGGTGCGCGACAGCTTGAGATCATCGGCCATGACATCGAGAAGCGGATGGGCGAAATAGGCATTGGCCACAGCGAGGCCGCTCGCGACGGCAAAGAGGAAAATCGTTGCCCGTGTCAGCTGCGAATTGGCCTCTCCCGAGTATTCGGCGCCCTCAAACGAACCTTCTCGTGAGGAATGAGGGCGCAGAATGTCCTTCGCGCTGCCGACCGGCGGCGCGTCCTGATCGATCGTCATTGCAAAACTCCCGATTTTTCGGTTTAATAATGAAACCAAAAATCGAGTAACATTGTTGGTTTAATCATGCAACTATTTATGCTGACAAAAGACCGGAAAGACTAGGGCGATGGTCGCGCGGAAAAGCCTGAAGGGTGATTATTGCCCGAGCGCACGGTCGCTCGACGTGATCGGCGACTGGTGGTCGCTCCTGATCGTGCGCGACGCCTTCGACGGGCTGACGCGCTTTGGCGAGTTTCAAAAGAGCCTCGGCATTGCCAAGAATATTTTGACCGAGCGACTGCGGACGCTTGTCGCAAGCGGCATTCTGGAGCTTGTACCGACAAGCGAAGGCGGTACGCGCATGGAATACCGGCTGACGGCGATGGGAAAGGATCTCTTCCCGGTCATGGTGGCGCTGCGGAAGTTCGGCGAGCGCCATCTCTTCGCGCCGGCCGAGGAACATTCACTGCTGGTGGATCGCGCAAGCGGACAGCCCGTGCAGCTCGACATCCGGGCGCAGGACGGCAGGCCGATCGGCCCAGATGAAACAATTATCTTGAAGGTGCCGGAAGGGGAATAGACAAGGCAGGGCCGCGGCCAAGCCCTCTCTTTGAAACGAACCTCCTGAGCAGAGGCGCAGATCCCGATCTCGTCGCCGAGCGACCATTCCGTTGCCCGCGAGGCCAAAGCCGCAGGCGAGCAAGACTGCCTCAGAAAGAGGCTTTGACGAGCATCTCGGCGCCGAGCGCGAGGAGACAGATCAGGAACCAGCGGCGGAACGTGGCCGGGCTGACGCGATTGCGGATGATCTGGCCGAACCACATGCCGGCGAGCGCCGGGATGATCGCAAGGGCAGATAGCGCGAGATTGTCGACGCGAAATGCGCCATGCCAGGCGAGTGCGCCGGCAAGCGCCACCGTGGAGACGGTGAAGGAAAGGCCGAGCGCCTGAACCAGCTCTTCCTTCTCCAGGCCAAGCGCCTGCAGATAGGGCACCGCCGGCACGACGAAGACGCCAGTTGCCCCAGTGAGCAGGCCAGTAACGGCGCCGGCGAGCGGCGATAGCAGCGGCTCGAACCTTGCGGGCACATGCAGTTGACGGGCGAGCAAAGCATGGCCGGCATAGAGGATGAGGGCGATGCCCAGCGCTGCCGCGGTCCTGCGGGTATCGCCGGCGGCCAGCAGATATGAGCCGGCGAAGGTTCCGATGATTATGGCAAGAACCAAGAGAAGGAAACGACGGGCAAGCGCGCCAAAGCTCGGGCCTGCCAGCAGCTGCCAGACATTGGTGACGAAAGAGGGCACGATCAGCAGGCTCGCTGCCATCAGCGGCGAGATCAACGTACCCAAGACGCCCATCGCCACGGTCGGCAGCCCCATGCCGGTGATGCCCTTGACCATGCCGGCCATAAAGAAAGTCGCGAAGATCGCCGCGACGAGCCATATCGAATGATCCATCATGCCCTTTCCCTAACAGACGCGAGGCCGGGCACAATACGGATGATGCGAGGCCAGCCTTCGGCTATTCCGAAGGCTGGATATGCGGTAATCTCCACTCCATGCGCTTCGATCTGACCGACCTTCGCCTTTTCCTCGCCGTCGTCGATGCCGGCAGCATCACGCATGGGGCCACCGATGCCGGTCTTTCGCTGCCGGCCGCCAGCGAGCGTCTGCGCGACATGGAGGTAAGTGGCGGCGTACAGCTTCTGGAGCGTGGGCGGCGCGGCGTGAGCCCGACGCCTGCCGGCGAAGCACTGGCGCATCATGCCCGGCTGATCCAGCGGCAGCTCATGCAGATGCGCGGCGAGCTTGGCGAGCACGCAAGCGGCCTGCGCGCGACAGTCCGGCTTCTCGCCAACACTGCCGCGATTGTCGAATACCTGCCGCCGCGCCTTGCCGGATGGATGGCAAAACACCCACGGACGGATATCGACCTCAAGGAGCGCCAGAGCATCGAGATCGTGCGGGCTGTTTCGGCGGGGCTGGCCGAGATCGGCATCCTGTCGGACGCGGCCGATACCTCCGGCCTGATATTGCGGCCCTTCGCGATCGACCGGTTGGTGGTGGTGATATCCAGCGATCATGCGCTGGCGGCGGCAAAGCAGATCGCTTTTGCAGAAATCCTGCATGAGCATTTCGTCGGGCTCGCAGGCGGAGCGCTGCAGGATCATATCGACGCACAGGCCGCCCGGCTCGGCACCCGGTTGAAAATGCGCGTGCGGATGCGGACATTTGAGGCCATCTGCGACATGGCAGGCCAGGGTATCGGTCTCGGCATCGTGCCCGAAAAGGCGGCAAGGCGCTGCAGCCGATCCGCGAAAATTGCAGCCCTCCGTCTCACGGACCGGTGGGCGACGCGCCGGCTTTCGATCTGCGCTCGCTCCCTCGAAGAGCTTCCGTCGCCGGCCCGCGATCTTTTCGAGCATCTGGCAACGATATGACCGTGGCCTGTTGAAAAGACGCATTGGGATCGACTAGTCTCGCCACGTGGCTGTCGGGGAGAGACGGCGCAATGGGAGATGGGTATGGAATTTCGCGACGACGAGCTTCATCGCTTCGAAGCGGAAGGGGCCGCACCCCTGCCGCATACCGAGGTGGAAGGGCATGTCGATCATGATGGCGCGCATATCTGGTATGCCTCCTACGGCAGCGGAGCTCCGGTGATCCTCCTGCATGGCGGGCTCGGAAACAGCGGCAATTGGGGCTACCAAGTGCCCGCGCTCATCGACGCAGGCCATCAGGTTGTCGTCATCGACAGCCGCGGCCATGGCCGCAGCACGCGCGACGAGCGGCCATACACCTACGAACTCATGGCCTCCGACGTTCTCGCCGTCATGGATAGGCTGAAGATCGACAAGGCGGCCATGGCCGGCTGGAGCGACGGCGCCTGCATCGGCATGGTGCTTGGAAAAACCCATCCGGAACGTGTGTCCGGCGTCTTCTTCTTTGCCTGCAATATGGACCCGAGCGGCACCAAGGAATTCGTGGCGACGCCGATCATCGAACGCTGCTTCTCACGCCATACGAAGGATTACGCAGCCCTTTCCGCTACACCGGACAAGTTCGATGCTTTCATCGAAGCGGTCGGCCTGATGCAGCGGACCGAGCCGAACTACACGGTCAAAGATCTCGCCGAGATCGATGTGCCTGTCGCCATCGTGCACAGCGAGCACGATGAGTTCATCAAGCGCGAACATGCCGATTATCTCGTGCGGCACATTCCCGGCGCAGAGTTGATCCTTCTGCCCGGCGTCAGCCATTTCGCGCCGGTGCAGCGGCCGGCGCAGTTCAATGCCGCCCTGCTCCGCTTTCTTTCCAAACTTCCGGCCTGACAGCAGATTCAGTTGCGCACGTCCGATTGTTCGAATAAATGATGATCATCATCTTATTCGAACTCCCGAGACCGAATCGCCGCTGACAGGCCCTTCCGCCCCGGGGAGCAATTTGGCTCCAGGCAGGAGAATTTTATGACAGCCACTTTGTTTTCGCCGCTTTCCATTGGCCCTTATGAATTTGCACATCGGGTCGTCATGGCGCCGCTGACCCG
The DNA here is from genome assembly GCF_003287875.1 of Martinezella tropici. Lineage (GTDB taxonomy): Bacteria > Pseudomonadota > Alphaproteobacteria > Rhizobiales > Rhizobiaceae > Rhizobium > Rhizobium tropici_C. Next base: position 83,037 of record NZ_QMKK01000027.1, on the reverse strand, counting down.
CATGCGGGCGAGCCAGCCGGGCAATGTACCCTCGGCTTTGAATGCAGAATATTATGCCCAGCGCGCCAGCGAGGGCGGTCTCATCATTTCCGAGGGCTCGCAGATTTCCCGCGCCGGACAGGGCATGCCGGCAACCCCGGGCATCCACACGGCCGAGCAGGTCTCCGGCTGGAAGGCGGTGACCGACGCCGTTCATGGCAAGGGCGGCAAGATCTTCCTGCAGCTCTGGCATGTCGGTCGCATCTCCCATTCTTCTCACCAGCCTGATGGAGCTCCACCGATTGCTCCTTCCGCCATCGCCGCCAAGGGCGAGGCCTTCACGGCCTCCTTCCAGCGCGTGCCCTTCGAGACGCCACAGGCGATCGATATCGACCTGATGCCGCTCCTGATCGACGTCTATGCCGAGGCCGCCGCCAATGCCAAGCGGGCCGGCTTCGACGGCGTCGAAATCCATGGCGCCAACGGCTATCTGATCGAACAGTTCCTGCAGGCCCGCACGAACCGGCGCTCTGACCAATATGGCGGCTCGATCGAGAATCGTACGCGGCTGCTGCTCGAAGTGGTCGAGGCAGTTTCCGAAGTTTGGGGTTCGGATCGCGTCGGGGTCCGCCTCTCGCCCTTCGGCATTGCCAATGACAGCGGCGAGGACGATCCCTTGCGTCTCTACGGCCATGTCATTCGTGAGCTGGACCGGCTGAACCTTGCCTATCTGCATCTGATCGAGCCGCGCGCCAGCGGTGCCGGACAGGCCGAGGTCGACCACAAGAACGTACCGTCGGCCGCGGAATTGTTCAGGCCGGCATGGTCAGGCACGCTGATCGCCGCGGGCAATTTTCGGCCCGACACGGCCGAAGCCATGCTCGCCGCCGGCCATGCCAATGCCATCGCCTTCGGTCGGCTGTTCATCGCCAATCCCGATCTGCCGGAGCGCATCCGGCGCGGTGCACCCCTCAACCCCTATCATCGCCCCACCTTCTACGGCGGCGGCGCTGAGGGCTATACCGACTATCCGACGCTCGATGCCAGGGAGGCCGCTGAATGAGCACGCCAAGCGCAATTATTGTCGGCGTAGGTGCCGAGCAGGGTTTGGGTGCGGCACTCTGCCGGCTTCTCGCAGACAAGGGCTATCACGTCGTCATCGCCGGCCGGACGGCGGCGAAGATCGATGAGGTGGCCGCTACCATCCAGGCGTCCGGCGGCAGTGCCGAGGCGATCGAAACGGACGCGACGGATGAAGCCGCCGTCGTCCGGCTGTTCGATCATGCCTTTACCGCTCGCGACGATATTGCCGCGCCTGACTTCGTCGTCTTCAACGCCGGCATCAACCGCCAGATCGGCTTTCGTAATCTAACAGCCGCTCAGTTCGAGGAATTCTGGCGCATCTGCTGTTTCGGCGGCTTCCTCGTTGGCCGCGAGGCGGCGCGGCATCTGGCGCCGCTCGGCCGCGGCACCGTGATTTTCACCGGCGCCTCCGCCAGCCTGCGCGGCAAGGCCGGCTTTGCGCAATTCGCCGCTGCCAAGGCGGGCCTTCGAATGATCAGCCAGAGCATGGCGCGGGAATTCGGACCACTTGGCCTGCATGTCGCTCACACCATCATCGATGGCGGCATAGACGGCGAGCGGCTGCGCTCGCGCCGGCCGGATGTGGATGCCGATGGGCTGCTGAATATCGACGCCATTGCCGAGAGCTACTGGCACATTCATCGCCAGCATCCTTCGGCCTGGACGCAGGAGCTCGATCTGCGTCCCTACAAGGAAAACTTTTGAGGCCCATCGAAAGGGTGATCGAGTATCGGCCGGCATTGCACTAGCAATTCCGCGACAGGGCCTTGGCGATCGCAAGGAATTTCGGGTCTTCATCACAGGGGCGATGCCGGATCTCGGCATCGCTCTCCGCGTCTGATGTCTCGCTCGGAATGGTGAAGGACCATGCAGACGGCCGTTTCCGGCGGCGGAGAAACCGCGCCAGCCGGCTCAGCACGCTCTGCTTATCAGCCTCACCCTTATGTTCTAAAGGGGGGTCGACGGCATTCGGATTGCGGGGATCACCCCACCGCTCATCATAAAGATCCTTGAAGAGATAATTGGTCAGCATTGGCTTGCCTTTCATTTTGAATCGATTCAATTTGAACATACAGTGCGTTCTTGAATCGGTTCAATCGTACGCTTCAAAACTCTGCTGTCAAGAAGAATTGAACCGATACAACTTCATTGCTAGTATCCGCCAGAAACACAAGGAGGATTTCATTGGCCAAGGGCACCATCAGGCTCGCGGATGTCGCCAAGGCGGCCGGCGTTTCACAAGGAACCGCCTCCAATGTTTTCAGCCGACCCGAAGTGGTGCGTGAAGAGGTGCGCGAGCATGTGCTCGAGACAGCCAAGCGGCTCGGCTATGCCGGGCCGAGCCTGACGGGCCGTCTGCTGCGGGCGGGAAAGGTCAATGCCATCGGCGTCGCCGCGGTCGAGCCGATTGCCTATTTCTTCAACGATCCGTGGGCCAGGGCTCTGCTGGCCGCCGTTTCCAGGGTCTGCGATGCCAGCGGCACGGGCCTCGCGCTGGTTTCGGCCAAGGACCGGCAGACGGTAGACTGGAACATCAAGAGCGCATTGGTGGACGGCTTCATCCTGCTCTGCGTGGAGGGCGGCGAGAAACTGGTGCAGTTGACGCGCGAGCGGCAATTGCCCTTCATCGCTCTCGCTTTGAATGACGAGGATCCCGCCATCCCCTCGATCAGCGTCGATAATGTCGGAGGTGCGGCCGTTGCGGCCCGGCATCTGGCGGAACTCGGCCACAGGCGTTTCGGCGTGCTCGCGACAGAACTCTCGGACGACCATATCGGGCCGGTCGGCATCGCCGAGATCGAACGGGCGATCTATTCCACCTCGCGCAATCGCGCGTTCGGTTATTGGCAGGCCCTTGAAGCGTTCGGCATTCGGCGCGAGGACGTGCCGATCTATGAGACGCTCAACGACAAGCCGAGTGTCGAAGCCGGGCTCGACTACCTGTTTTCTGCACCCGAGCCGCCGACGGCGATCCTTGCCATGTCCGACAACATCGCGCTTCTGGCGATCAACTGGCTGCGGGCGCGAGGCCTCTCAGTGCCGCAAGACGTCTCCGTCATAGGCTTCGATGGCGTGCCGGAAGGCGGCATGGTGGAGCCGGGACTGACGACGATGGCCCAGCCCTTTGCCGAAATCGCGGAACGCGCGGTGCAGGCCGTCCTCCACGATGCCGTACCGGCTGAGCGCGAGATGATCGGCGTCACGCTGATCGTGCGCGGCAGTACAGCGGCTCCGAAATCATGATCGGATCTACAGCGATTTAGCTTTTCACGGAGTCTCTTAGCCGCTCTATCTCTTTGTTTTCACGCAACTCCGGACGCAAAACCGCTTCGCACTTTTGCTGGAATTGCTCTAGCTCGCCTGCTGTGCGCCATCCACGTTTGCAGCCCGCATCTCGATGAGCTGCCGGGCAGCGGCGGCAGCGGCATCCTTGTCACTCGCCACCTGTACGGTGGGGAAGGCGAACTGGATGCCGTTCTCGTCGAAGGACTGCTTGATCAAGGCCAGCGCACTGCGGCGGATGACAGAGAGCTCGTCGGGCTTGGCGGTGATTGCCAGCCTGATCTCGATCGCAAAATCGCCGAACTGCTCGACACCCTTCATCTTCAGCGTCTGGATGATGCTCGGTTTCAGCTCCTCGTCTTCAAGCAGGCGCTGGCCGATATCCTTGACGATGCGCTTCAGCTTCACGAGGTCAGTATCGTAGGTGACCTTGACGATGATCTTGTCGATCGCCCAGTCGCGGTTCATGTTGTTGACTGCGCCGAGGGAGCCGAAGGGTATCGTCGCCAGCGGGCCGCGCTGGTGTCGCAGCTTCACTGAGCGCAGGCTGAAGGATTCCACCACGCCTTTATGGCTGCCGCTTTCGATATATTCGCCGATGCGGAACGCATCGTCCCAGAGATAGAAGATGCCGCTGATGACATCCTTGACGATCGTCTGCGCACCGAAGCCGACGGCGACGCCGACAACGCCGGCACCGGCGATCAAGGGCCCGATCTGAACGCCGAGGCCGGACAGCACCATCATCACGGCGATGATGCCGATGATGACGGCCAGGATATTGCGGAAGATCGGCAGCAGCGTCTGCAGCCGGGCGCGGCTCGCTCTCATCTCCTCGGAATCGCTGACGGCTGGCAAGGATTGCATCAGCTTGGCGTCGATATAGGTTTTCGCCAGCTGCCAGACGAGATCGGCGACCAGAAGGATGACGATGCCGCCGAGAATGCCGCGCGCGATACGGCCAATATTCGATTCACTGCCGCTCATCATCGCGTGCGCTTCGACCCCCAGCATCCGGCCGAGCCAGAGGGCTGCGAATGTAATGATCAGCGCGCGGACGCCGCGATCGAGAAGGACGGTCGCCAATTTTCCGGCACCGAAGATCCCCTCGGCCGCCTCATGCAGCGCCTCGACCGCGCGGGTGGACACCGACAGGACACGCGGCAGCAATATCGCATAGATGCCCACCCAAAGCAGGCCGTTGAAGCCCGCCACCCACAGGCCCCAAAGCGCTGCGAAGTAGATCATCAGCAGCCAGGAGACTGCCCGCCTTCCACGCTTTCCCGGCACGGCGGGCCTCGACCACACAGCTTCCACGGCGATCACAAACAGGCCAATGCCGAGCGCGTAGCCGATCAGGTCTCGCGCGCCGGCGGAAAAGCCGAGCGACGCGACAGCCTGTATGACGGCCCACCCGCAAGCAAAATAGATAGTGAACAGCGTGCATCGCCGATACCAGTATTTTGCGACAAGCCGCCGTTCCGCAATGCGGGCAGCACCACCATCCTCGTCCAGAACGTCATCCGTCCGGCGCATGGAGATCAGTTCCGTCAAAAGCCTGCCGATGGAAATCGCCAATCGGATGGACACGATCGCGATGACGCAGGCAATGGCGAAATTTTCGATGGCCGGCGGCCAGTCGAAAGCGAGAAGCGGAACGAGCGTCACCAGACCGTGAATGATGGCGGGCACGACGCCGCCCAGGAACTGGAATCGTGCCGCCTGCAGCTCGGTCTCGACGCCGGCTGCCCGTTCGGTGCGCTGCATATGCTTGGTATTGATGAAGCGCGCGGCCGCGAGCTCGGCCACGAGCCCGAGGAAGAAAAGGATCACGATCTGGATGGTGATGCGCAGCAGACCGACCGCCTTGCCCTCGCCCTCGAGCTTTTCCGATGCCGTCATGACTTCGGAGGGCAGCGTCATCGCCGCGCCTGATACGACTTCCAGGTGGCGGCGCGTATGACCAAGCAGACCGGACAAAACCGACATCTGGTCACTTCCCGGCGCTTCCGGATCGCCGGCAGTGGAGGTTGGAATGGAGCTGGGCTGAGGCTGATTGTTGAGCTGCGCGGCAAGCCATTGCTTGACGTCGGGCTCATTCATCAACTGAATCAGTTCACGGACCTTGTCGGGCGGCGGTGCCGCCGGCTGGGGTGCGGCTGCATTCTGCGCAAGCGATGTGACAGGCGCGGCCAAAGCAAGAAGACATAATAGCAGGGTCCCGATCCACAGCCTGCCACCCCCGAAGTTTCTCATATGCGCTGCCCTTCCTGCAATCGGACCATCCGGTCCGTTCCCGCAGACTATACGCGTTTTTTGTCCGGGCAAGCAGGCGCTTAACGGGACAAATCCATCGCCCGCCTGGCATTGCCCCGGAGCGGTGGCCGCGCTAGGTTCTGACACATGCCGGTCGGTATTCGGGGACGCGCGTGTTCAATTTCCTGAAAAGGCTCTTCGGTAAGGACAGTCGGTCCGACACGCGCGGCGCGCCGAGACTGCCCGAACCCGAAGCCACGACGGCCGTCAAGACGCTCGATCTGAACATTCCGGATGACGCCTTGCGGGACGAGACCACCTTTGCGGTCTATCTGCAGGAGCGCCTGCCATTCTTCGGCGACCTGATCCGCGTCGATTACGATCCCGCCGCCGGAAGCCTGACGCTGCATAGCCGCACCGGCGATCGGATGACGAAATTCCTCAGCAATGCCCTGCTGGCATTGCGCGAAAAGAAAGGGCCGGCGCGCGCCCAAGCGCTGCTCAACTATCTCAACATGACAGAAGCCACGGAGGACAATAGCGAGCTCTCCAAGGTCCTGCCGGTGCTGAAAACGCGCGATTTCGTCGAGGTTGCCCGCCAGCAGATGATGCAGGCTGTCAGGGATGAACCCAGCCCGCCGCAATTCGTCTATCTCGACGAAGCGGAAAACCTGATCAAGCTTTTCGTCGTCAACGGCGAGACGACCGTCAGCTACGTCATGTCCACCGCGCTGAACGATTGGGGCATCGACGCCCGGGAGCTTGCCGAGACGGCGCAGGCCAACCTGCAAAAATTCCTCGCCAAGACCGGCGTTCAGATCGCCAAACGCAGCCGGTTCCAATATGTCGAGGTGGACGGCCAGTTCGAATCCAGCATCGCCTTCCTGCCGAATTTCTGGGCGCAGGTGCAGGAGCAATCCGGTGGCGCCGCGCCGATCGCCGCCTTCCTGTCGCGCGACAAGGTGTTCTTCACGCATGAAAACGATACCCAGGGCCTGCAGCTGCTGGAGCTGATCAGCGCCGATCTCAGCGACGTGCCCTACGTCATTTCGCCGGATCAATATCGCTGGGAAAACGGTCGCTGGACGCTATTTCGCCGCGTCGCGCGGATGGAAGCGGCGATCCGTCATTAAGCCCCATGCGGGGCTTGTCTATAGCAGCATCAGACAAGTACGTCCTGATCGATGCGATCTTCCGCGCCGAAGAATTTCAGATAGCGCTCGACCTCTGCCGGCTCGCCGGTTGCCTTTTGCGGATTGTCCGAAAGCTTGACGGCCGGGCGGCCATTTGCCTCGATCACCTTGCAGACGATCGAAATCGGGCTGAGCCCCTTGAGTTCGGTGGGCGCGCAGCCGGCGAAATCATTGGTCAGATTGGTGCCCCAGCCGAAGCTCATGCGGACGCGACCGTCGAAATGCTTGTAGGTGTCGATAATGGCATCGACATCGAGGCCGTCAGAGAAGATCAGCAGCTTCTGGCGCGGATCGCGGCCCATCTTCTTCCACCAGTCGATGATCTTCTCGCCGCCTTCGATCGGCGGGGCGCTGTCGGGGCGGAAGCCGGTCCAGTCGGCCACCCATTCCGGCGCGTTGCGCAGGAAGGAAGCCGTTCCGAAGGCATCGGGCAGCACGACGAGCAGATTGCCGCCATAGAGGCGGTTCCAGTCGCGCAGCACCTTATAGGGCGCCTTGCCGAGTTCTTCGTCGTTTTTCGCAAGTGCCGCGGCGACCATCGGCAGTTCATGCGCATTGGTGCCGACGGCTTCGAGATCGGAATCCATGGCGAGCAGCACGTTGCTCGTGCCGGTGAAAGCGTGCGGCACGCCTTCCTTCAGTGCCTCGACACACCAGCGCTGCCAGAGGAAGCTGTGGCGGCGGCGGGTGCCGAAATCGGAAATGCGCAGGCCCGGCAGTTCCCTCAGACGCTCCACCTTCTCCCACATCTTGGCCTTGGCGCGGGCGTAGAGCACATCGAGCGTGAAGGGACCGAGTGCCTTCAGCGCCGTGCGCGAACGAAGCTCGTTGATAATGGCGAGTGCGGGGATCTCCCACATCGTCGTTTCCTTCCACGAGCCGTGGAAATCGAGAATATACTGGCCGTCGCGCTTCGAAAGCTCATATTCCGGCAGCTGGAAATTCGACAGCCAGGCGAGGAATTCCGGCTCGAAGATCTGCGCGCGGCCGTAGAAGGTATTACCCGCGAGCCAGATCATCTCCTTCTTGGAGAGGCGGAGCGTGCGGGCGTGATCGAGCTGCTCGCGCAATTCCTTTTCGTCGATCACCTCGGCAAGGCGAACGCTTTTGGTGCGGTTGATGAGCGAGAAGGTGGCGTCGACGTCCGGATAGAGTTTCCAGATCATCTGCAGCATGAGGAGCTTATAGAAATCCGTATCGATCAGGCTGCGGATGATCGGATCAAGCTTCCAGGTGTGGTTATAGACACGGGTGGCGATATCCGTCTTGGTCATGTCGTTCCTGCCCGTCTCCTGCCCTGCGGACGTCATGCTCGCAGCCAACTATCCTGCGGGCATGCGGTTGTCGCGCCTTGTTATCAAAAAATGTGGAGCGAAAGTCCAGTCACTGAAAGAAAATTGATGTCAAGGCAAACGCGCCGCATTCAACCCGCGAAAGCGAAGCGCCGCAACTTCCGCATACTACCGGATTTAGTAACCCCGGCCGCGATCCACCAGATGCTGCAGCGGCTCGCCGCGTTCAAAACGGGCGATCTGCTCCTCGACATGGCGCATCAACGCCTTTTCGTCAGACACGGCGGAATCATGCGGCGTAATGATGACATTTTCCAGGTCCCAGAGCGGATCATCAGCCGAGAGCGGTTCGACGGCAAAAACATCGAGCGAGGCGCCGCCGAGAATGCCGGTGCGAACAGCCGAGGCGATATCGGCCGCAACCTGGCTCTTGCCACGGCCGGCATTGATGAAGACCGGCTTGCCGAGCGGGCCGTTGCGGTGCAGCCTGCAGAAAAGCGAGATGTTGTAAATCCCGGTCGTTTCCGGTGTCAGCGGCAGGAGGCCGACGAGAATATCGGTGCGCGCCAGAAACGTATCGAGCCCGCCGGCATCGAAGGTTTCCATGCCGTCGATCTCTTTCTTGCTGCGGGACCAGCCGATGACATTGAAGCCCATGACTTTCAATTTCGCGGCGGCGTCGCAACCGAGAACGCCGAGTCCCATGACGCCGGTGGTAACATCCGCCGCCTCGGGGCCATGCTGCGGCGCCCAGACATGCTGGCGCTGATTGCGCATATGCCCCTGCACATCGCGCAGATGCATCAGGCACTGCATCACGACCCATTCGCTCATGCGCACCGTCAGGCTGCGATCGACGAAGCGGACGATCGGAATATCGGGCAGGCCGGCAATGGACATCATCGAATCGACGCCGGCGCCGCCCGAGAAGATCACCTTGAGATTGCGGGCACGCTCGAAAAGATCGGCATCCGGTTTCCACACGAGCGCATAATCGACATGGGAGAGATCCAAGTCCTTGTTGGCGGGATCGGCGAGATTGATGCTGCCGCGGTCGGCAAAGGCCGCCTCAAGCGACTTGGCGACGGTCGCCGGGTCGAATTTGAGGTCGACGAGAACGGGGCTTTTGGCCGGCATGATGATGGTCTCTATTGCTGGATGGCGGCGGTCGGCACCGCTTCGATATTGAAGGCGGCGGCAAGCAGCGCCCTGGTGTAGTCCTCTTTCGGCGCCCGGAAAATATCGGTGGATGCGCCCTGCTCGACGACCTTGCCGAAGCGCATGACGATCAGTTCGTTGGCGAGCGCCTTCACCACCTTCAGGTCGTGGCTGATGAAGAGATAGGCAAGATCATGCTTCTTCTGCAGGTCGCGCAGCAAATCCACGACCTGTGCCTGCACGCTCATATCGAGCGCCGAGGTTGGCTCGTCCAGCATGACGAAACGCGGCTTGAGCACCATGGCGCGAGCGATTGCAATGCGCTGGCGCTGGCCGCCGGAAAATTCATGCGGGAAACGCCAGCGGGTGGAAGGGTCGAGGCCTACTTCCTCCAGCGCCCAGCAGACGCGCTTGTCGCGCTCATCGGCCGAAAGCGATCGCTCATGCACCTTCAACCCCTCGGCGATGATCTCGCCGACCGACATGCGCGGGCTCAACGATCCATAAGGATCCTGAAAAACCACCTGCAGCTGGTTGCGCAGCGGCCGCATTTCCCGGAACGAATAGCCGGCTATATCCTTGCCGACGAAGGCGATGCGTCCTTTGGAGGAAATAAGCCGGGCGAGCGCCAGACCGAGCGTCGTCTTGCCCGAGCCAGATTCGCCGACGACGCCGAGCGTCTGGCCGGCCCTGAGCTTCAGATCGATGCCGTCGACCGCCTTCACATGATCGACGACCTTGCGCATGAAGCCCGCCTTGATCGGGAACCACACACGGACATCGCTGCCTTCCATGACGACAGGCTTGTTCGCATCGCTCGCCGGCGGCTCGCCGCGCGGCTCGGCGGCCAGCAGATGGCGGGTATAGTCATGCTGCGGATTGGTGAAAACCTCCTCCACCGTGCCGGTCTCGACGATACGCCCCTTGGTCATCACGCAGACACGGTCGGCGAACTTGCGGACGATGCCGAGATCGTGGGTGATGAACAGCATCGACATGCCGTGCGTGCCCTTGAGGTCGCGCAGCAGTTCGAGGATCTGCGCCTGCACGGTCACGTCGAGCGCCGTCGTCGGCTCGTCGGCGATCAGCAGTTCGGGACGATTGGCAAGCGCCATGGCGATCATCACGCGCTGACGCTGACCACCCGATAGTTCATGCGGATAGGCCTTTAGGCGCTTTTCCGGTTCGCGGATGCCGACCTGGTTCAAAAGCTCCAGCGTGCGGTTGCGGGCAGCCTCGCCGGTCATGCCCTGATGTAAGGCCAGGATCTCGCTGATCTGCTTTTCGATCGAGTGGAGCGGATTGAGCGAGGTCATCGGCTCCTGGAAGATCATCGTGATGTCGTTGCCGCGCACGGCGCGCAGCTCGTTGTCGGATGCCTTCAGCAGGTCCTTGCCCTTGAACAGGATTTCGCCGGAAGGGTGGCTTGCGGCCGGATAGGGCAAGAGCTTCAGGATCGAATTGGCCGAAACCGACTTGCCGGAGCCGGATTCGCCGACCAGCGCCAAGACTTCGCCCTTGGCGATATCGAAGGAAACGCCATCGACCGCGGTCGATGTCTGCCCGCCCTGATGAAAGGCGACAGAGAGATTGCGGACTGACAGCAACGGAGTGTAGTTTTCGCTCATCGGAACGTTTTCCTCGGATCGAAGGCGTCGCGCACGGCCTCGCCGATGAAAATCAGCAGCGACAGCATGATCGACATGGTGAAGAAGGCCGAGAGCCCCAGCCAGGGAGCCTGCAGATTGGATTTGCCCTGAGCGATCATCTCACCGAGCGACGGCGAGCCCGGCGGCATGCCGAAACCTAAGAAATCCAGCGAGGTCAGGGTGGTGATCGAGCCCGACAGGATGAAGGGAACGAAGGTCAGCGTCGCGACCATCGCGTTCGGCAGCAGGTGGCGATACATGATGGTGCGGTTGTTGACGCCGAGCGCGCGGGCGGCGCGCACATATTCGAAATTGCGCGCTCTGAGGAATTCGGCGCGCACGACGCCGACGAGCCCCACCCAGGAAAACAAGAGCAAAATCCCGAGCAGGATGAAGAAGCCCGGCGGCAGCACCGAAGCGATGATCAGCAGGATATAGAGCACCGGCATGGACGACCAGATTTCGATGAAACGCTGCATCAGAAGATCGGTCCAGCCGCCGAAATAGCCCTGTATCGCGCCGGCGCAGACGCCGACGACGGCCGAGCAGATGGTGAGGGCGAGTCCAAACAGCACCGAGATGCGGAAGCCGTAGATCAGGCGGGCGAGCACATCACGCGCCTGGTCATCGGTGCCGAGCCAGTTGAAATTGCTCCAGTTGCAGTTCGGGTCGGCAACACCGCCGGGATAGCCCGAACAGCGCGTCTCCTTGCTCATCGCCCAGAATGGCGGCGTCGGCGCCGACAATCCCTTCGGCAGGTTGGAATTGGCGGTCTGATAGGAATAGTGGATCGGTGGCCAGATCATCCAGCCATTGGCATTGATCTCGTCCTGGATATCCTGGGCGCGGTAATCCGTCTGCGCCAGGAAGCCGCCGAATTTTTCTTCCGGATAATCGACAAAGACCGGCGTCAGGATCTCGCCCTTGTAGGAGACGAGGATCGGCCGGTCATTCGTGATGAACTCGGCTCCAAGGCTGAGGACGAACAGAACGAGGAAGATCCAGAGCGACCAGTAGCCGCGGCGGTTGGCCTTGAAATTCTCCCAGCGGCGCAGGTTGGTCGGCGAGAACAGTCCCTTACGTGGCGGCTTCACCGTAGTCGATAACGTCTGCTGATTGGTCGCGTCCATCACACCTCCCTCCGCTCGAAGTCGATGCGCGGATCGATCCAGGTGTAGATCAGGTCGGAGATAAGGCTGACGACGAGGCCAAGCAGCGAAAAGATGAAGAGCGTGGCAAACACCACCGGATAGTCGCGCTGGACAACGGAGAGATAGCTCAGGCGCCCCAAGCCATCGAGCGAGAAGATATTCTCGATCAAAAGCGAGCCGGTGAAGAAGGCGGAGATGAAAGCGCCGGGGAAGCCGGCAATGACGATGAGCATGGCGTTGCGGAAGACATGGCCATAGAGCACGCGCCGCTCGGAAAGACCCTTGGCGCGGGCGGTGATGACATATTGCTTCTTAATCTCTTCAATGAAGGAATTCTTGGTGAGCAGCGTCGTGGTGGCAAAGGCGGCGAGCGAGAGCGAAATCAGCGGCAGCACCAGATGCCAGAGATAGTCGAGGATCTTCTGCCACCAGCTGAGGTCGGCGAAATTATCCGAAACGAGGCCGCGCAGGGGGAACCAGTCGAAGAAGGATCCGCCGGCAAACAGCACGATCAGCATGATGCCGAACAGGAAGCTCGGGACCGCATAGCCGATGATGATGATGCCCGACGTCCAGACATCGAAGGTCGAGCCGTCCTGCACCGCCTTGCGAATGCCGAGCGGGATGGAGATGGCGTAGGAGAAGATCAGGATCCAGATGCCGAGCGAGATCGATACCGGCAGCTTCTGGCCGATAAGATCGATGACCGTGGTGTTGCGGAAGAAGCTCTCGCCGAAGTCGAAGCGGATATAATTCCACATCATCTGGCCGAAGCGCTCGAGCGGCGGCTTGTCGAAGCCGAACTGCTTGTCGAGCTTGGCGATCAGTTCCGGATCAAGACCCTGCGCGCCGCGATATTTCGAGTTGCTGTCATCTAGGGATTGCTGAGCCAGCATATCGGTGCCGCCGGACAGGCGGCCGGTGGCATTGTCGCCCTGCCCGGTCAGCTGCGCGATGACCTGTTCGACCGGACCGCCGGGCGCAAACTGCACGATGGTGAAGGAAATGGCCATGATGCCGACGATGGTCGGGATCATCAGCAGGAGGCGTCGCAGGATATAGGCGCCCATCAGCCCGCCGCTCCCTCAAAGAGGGGTATGCTCCGCCTTGCCTCAATCCAACTGTCGATCAAATCACATTCCCTTCCGCCGGATCGAGACCGGCGCAGTCATATCAGCTTGAAACTATCCGAATCAGCCCTGAGCATTTGGAGCCAGCGGGCCCCTTATGGCAAGAGAAGCTCACTTTCCGACGCCTTTCGACCACCAGACTTCGGGGAAGCCGATCGAATAATAGGGCAATTCGGGCAGATGCTCGAACTTGTCCCAGTAAGCGATTCGTGTCGTCGTCCCGTAGAAGGTCGGCAGGACATAATGATGGGCAAGCAGTACACGATCGAGCGCTTTGACCGTCGCTTCCTTTTCCGCCACGTCCTTTGCGAAGATCACCTTCTGAATAAGCGCGTCGACGCCCGGATCGGAAATACCCGCATAGTTGCGGGATCCCTGGCGGCCGGCGGCGGCCGAACCCCAGAAATCAAGCTGCTCGTTGCCGGGATTCAACGTCTCCGCCCAGACGACCCAGATCATATCGTAATCGAAGCTGCGAACGCGGTTGACGTACTGCGAGGGATCGACAGTCCTGATGCTGGCATCGATGCCGATGCGCTTCAGATTCTGAATATACGGCAGCACCGACCTTTCCAGTGAAGGATTGTTCAAGAGGAGCTCCAGCGAAAACGGCTGACCGGTCTGCGCGTTCACCATCTTATTGCCCTTGAGGACCCAGCCGGCCTCCTTGAACAGGGCAATCGCCTTACGGAAATTATCGCGCGCCTTCTGCGGATCGCCGGCGACCGGATTGGCATAAGGCGTGGTAAAGACCTCGGCAGGTACCTTGTCCTTGACACTATTCAGGACATTGAGCTCCTCCCCTTGCGGCAGGCCAGAGGAAGCGAATTTCGTACCGAAAAAGAAGCTGTCGACGCGCGTCAACTTGCCAAAGGAAAGGGTCCGATTCAGTTCCTCGAAATCGTAAGCGTAGTTCAGCGCCTCGCGCACACGTTCGTCCTTGAACTGTTCGCGGCGCATATTGGGAACGAGCGCCTGCATGACGCCGACCGAGCGCAGTGTGTTGGGCAATTCCTCACGCTTGATGCGCCCATCCTTGGCGGCCGGAAAATCGTATCCGGTCACCCAATGGCTTGTCGAATTGTCCTGCCAGTAATCGATGACGCCGCTGCGAAACGCCTCGAAGGCGACGTCATAATCGGAAAAATAGACATAGTTTATCGCGCCGAAATTGTTCTCGCCGATATTGACCGGCAGGTTTTTGCCCCAGTAATCATCACGCAGTTCATAGCGGATCGAGGACCCCGGTTGCATTGATGCGATCTTGTAGGGACCTGATCCCATGACCGGCTCAAGTGTGGTGCGCGAGATATCGCGGGGCTTGCCATCAGGGCCATTTGCTTCCCACCAATGTTTTGGCAGGATCGTAAGCTGACCCAGGATCGAGGGCAGCTCGCGGTTACCTTTCTCATCGAAGTGGAAGGTAACGTCGCGCTCGCCTGTCTTTTCGGCGCTCACGACATGGGTGTAATATCCTGTCACCAATAGATTGAGTTCTTTGGTTTTCTCGAAGCTGAAGATGACATCCTCGGGCGTCACCGGTGTTCCATCGGCCCACTTTGCCTCGGCACGCAGCCGGAAGGTGGCGCTCGAGACGTCATCGGGATAGGAAACGCCCTCGGCAAGCAGGCCGTAGGAGGAATTGGCCTCATCATCGGCCTTCTTCAGCAGCGTATCGTAGATCAGTTCGGTACCATCGACGATATTGCCCTTCGATAGCACCGGATTGAGGGTATCGAACGTGCCGCTGGCAGACAGCTTCACCTCACCGCCCTTCGGCGCATCCGGATTGACATAGTCGAAATGCTTGAAGCCGGGCTGATATTTCAGGTCGCCGAGAATGGCCGTACCGATGCGGAATTGCGGCTCTTCGGCTTGCGAGGATAGAGGCATTGCCAGCAGGCAAAGAAGAGAAACGACCAAGCCTGCTTTCAACCGCGACAATGCCATTCATGATCTCCTGATGTTTTCCGAGAATCAGCATAAGGCAAATGAGGGCAAAAAGCAGGACGCAACAACTCATCTCTTTGCAAAGACGCCGAAGACCATCTCCAAGAATCAGCCCTTTGCCGCAGCTTCTTCAAGACGTTTGCGCAGCATCAGCCGCAATTCGCCGGCGACGCGGCGGTCCTCGGCGGCATCAGGCTCGGCGGCGACGGCAACGACGATGCGCAGCAGTTCGAGTACGATGCCCGACATCAGCGCGATATCGTCCGATATCGGCGGCTGCGCCCGCCGCAGAACGCCGGCGATCAGTTCCTTCAGCTCCGCCCGTGAGCGCGCCTTGCGCTCCTTCGGAATATCGCGGCGACCGGCCAGCACCGAAAACTCCGGATATTCATCCATGAAGGCGCTGAGCGCATCGAAGATCGCCTCGCCGCTATCGGCTGCGGAAAGGCCGGTGCTCCGTTCCGCCATGTCCCGAAGCCCGGCTTTCAATCGCTCCAGGCGTTCGATATGCAGCGCTTCGGCCAGCAAGGGCTTGGTCGGAAAGAACTGATAGAGCGAGCCTATGGAAGAATGCGCCTCGGCCGCAATCTCCGTCATCGTTGCTGCGTCGTAGCCCTTACGCGCGAAAACCTTTGCGGCCGCCTCCAGCAATATGACGACGCGCTCATGGCCGCGCTGCCGCTTCGGCGTTCGTGTCTTCAATGCTTCACTTGATTTTTGTGAGGCTTCCCTCATATTTTTCATTGTGAGGATAGCCTCATATTTCTTTCGGAGCTCCAGATGCCGCTTTACGATCCCAAGACCACCGCTCTTATTTCCATCGACTTGCAGGGCCTCGTTCTTAGCAGACCGCTCGCGCCCCATCCTGCCCAGCAGATCGTCGCCAATACGGTTGCCATCGCAAACAGGCTGAAAGCCGATGGCGGAACGACCGTTTTTGTAACGGTCGGATTTTCCGCAGACTATGCCGACGCTGTCAATCAGCCGACTGACGAAAGCTTCACGCTTCCCCCAGGAGGTTTGCCGCCGGCCGCGTTGGAAGCGCCTGCCGAGATGGCGGCGCTGACGCCGGATGTGGCCATCGTCAAGCGTCAATGGAGCGCCTTCTACGGCACGGAACTCGATCTGCAGCTTCGCCGCCGCGGCATCAACACTTTGATCGTGACGGGAGTCGCCACCAATTTCGGCGTGGAAGCGACCGTACGCGACGGCTATGCCGCAAATTATGCCGTGATCGTCGCGGAAGATGCCGTAACGACCCTTTCGCAGGAGATGCAGGATTTCGCCTGCACGAAAGTGCTGCCGCGGCTGTCGCGCATCCGCAAGACGGCGGAAATCCTGGCGAACTGATCGGTCCGAAGCCTTAGTGCAGTCATGAGAAGGCGGTCGCTTGTCGGCCGCCGGCCATGCCGCGGATTAACTTCCATTGCTTTTCAGGATAATCTCGGGGCAAATCACTTCGGCCCAAATCACTTTGGATAACGCCGACCGCCGCTCAAGGATATGCATGATTTCACTTCTGGCTCGCTCCCTTCCAACAATCGGCAAAGTCTCTTTCGCGACAATGATTGGAATGGGTCTTATCGCCGGCGATGCGCTGGCGCAGCAGGCACCCCCCTCGCCCGGCAGCGCCAAGGCCGTCTTCGGAGCTGTGACACTGCCGACGCAGGGACCGCCGCAATCGATCGGTTTCTATGCCAAGGGCTGCCTTGCCGGCGCGGTCGCGCTGCCCGCGGACGGTCCGACCTGGCAGGCGATGCGCCTGTCGCGCAATCGCCGCTGGGGCCGGCCTGAAATGATCGGTCTGCTCGAGCGGCTGTCGCGCGATGCGGCCAGGAATGACGGCTGGCCGGGCCTGCTCGTCGGCGATATCTCGCAGCCGCGCGGCGGCCCGATGGCAAACGGCCATGCCTCGCATCAGATCGGCCTCGATGCCGACGTCTGGCTGACGCCGATGCCACGGCACAAGATGACGGCGGAAGAGCGCGAAACCCTGCCCTTCACCACGATGCTCGCCAAGGACAAGTTCCTGACGATCAACGACAAGGTCTGGACGCAGGCGCATGCCCGCCTGCTCATGCGGGCGGCGAGCTATCCCGAAGTCGAGCGCATCTTCGTCAACCCGGCGATCAAGAAGAAGATGTGCGAGACCTGGACGGGCGATCGCACTAATCTCAGCAAGCTGCGGCCGGAATACGGGCATGACTCGCATTTCCATATCCGCCTCCGTTGCCCAGCCGGCTCCGTCGGCTGCACAGGGCAGGCGCCGGTCGCCGCGGGCGACGGCTGCGACAAGCCGCTCGCCTGGTGGTTCGGTCCCGAGCCGTGGGCGAAGCCGAAGCCGAGCACGAAACCTCCGGTCAAGCCGCGCGAGGTCATGGTTTCCGATCTGCCCAAAGCCTGCCAGGCCATAGTGGCGGCACCATCGGTCGCATCGGCTCGCGCCGCAACCTTTGGCGCCAAAGCTGCCGATGCAGCGGCGGAAACGAACGCGTTACCTGTCTCTGGGCCTGCCTCCGGATCTGTTTCCGGCGACACGCCGCCCGGCCAAATCCCGCAGCAATGAGGCCGGAAACCTCCTTGCCGGTTCAGCCTTTTAAAACAGGCCTCCTTGGTATAGAAGGCGGATAAATCGATTGAAAGCACTGGGTGGAGCAAGGATTTCATGGCCGGCAGCAAATGCATCGCCCTGATCGCGCATGATCAGAAAAAAGATGCGATGGCGGAGTTCGCACGGCGCAACCAGGCAGCTCTTGCCGATTGGAAAATCGTTGCGACCGGCACGACGGGCGGCCGAGTGCTTGATGCCTGCCCCGACCTCAAGGTCACCCGCCTGAAAAGCGGGCCGCTTGGCGGCGATCAGCAGATCGGCGCTCTCATCGCCACCGGCGAGATCGACATGCTCATCTTCTTCATCGATCCCCTCACGCCCCTGCCGCACGACGTCGATGTGAAGGCATTGACGCGGCTTGCCGTTCTCTACGACATTCCGATGGCACTCAACGAATCCACCGCCGAGCGGCTGATCAAAACACTGAACCATTAATCCGCCTTGCCGGCGGCAGACACGGACCTGTCCATGCCCGAGCTCAATCACAGCGATGCCCCCCCGCCGTTTCCCATTCTGATCGGCGATATTGGTGGGACCAATGCGCGTTTCTCGATCCTTGTCGATGCAGGCTCCGAGCCGGAGCATTTTCCGGTCGTGCAGACGGCGAATTTCGAGACGATCGACGATGCGATCAAGCTGATCCTCGAAAAGACGAAGACACGGCCCCGCGCCGCAATCCTCGCCATGGCCGGCCCTGTCCAAGGCGATGAAATTCCGCTCACAAATTGCGACTGGGTGATCCGTCCGAAGACGATGATCGCCAATCTCGGCATCGAGGACGTGCTCGTCATCAACGATTTCGAGGCGCAGGCGCTGGCGATCGCCGAGATTTCCGACGAGCATCGCCAGACCATCGGTGAAGCATCCGGAACCAAGACCGCATCGCGTGTCGTACTCGGACCGGGCACCGGGCTTGGCGTGGGCGCCCTGGTCCATACCCAGCATCAATGGGTGCCTGTGCCGGGCGAAGGCGGCCATATCGATCTCGGGCCGCGCACGGAACGCGACCTGCAGATCTGGCCGCATCTGGAGCCCATCGAAGGCCGCATCTCGGCCGAGCAGGTGATCTGCGGCCGCGGCCTGCAGAACCTTTATCATGCCATCTGCGCAGCTGACGGCATCGCGCCGAGCCTGAAGGAACCGGCCGACATCACCAACCACGCCCTTGCCGGCACCAATGCGCAGGCGGAGGAGACGCTGACGCTGTTCGTCACCTATCTCGGACGCGTCGCCGGCGATATCGCCATGGTCTTCATGGCGCGCGGCGGCGTCTATCTCTCCGGCGGCATTCCGCAAAAGATCCTGCCGGCGCTGCAGAAGCCGGAGTTCCGCGCCGCCTTCGAGGACAAGGCGCCACACACGGAAATGATGAAGACGATTCCGACCCATGTGGTCATCAATCCGCTGGCGGCGCTTTCGGGCCTTGCGACCTACGCCCGCAAGCCCAAGAGCTTCGGCCTCGCCACGGAGGGCCGTCGCTGGCGGCGTTAACCGGATTGCCAGGTAGAGCATGGCGCGCTGAAACCCTGTGTGCCATGCCTTTTTGAAGGCGCCGGCTTTCTCTATAATGGGCCCGGCTCCGTGATCGGCCTTAACCAGCCCGGCAGACCATGTCTAGCCAAAGCCGTGCTAACTCTTTAATAGAGCCGCGGAAGCACGTGCCAAATGCGGCTCGCTTGGTTCAAGACAGGAAGCCGATTATTGAAATTGCCTGACCCGAAAAGCAAAAGCGTCGACAGCGAAGCCATTACCGGCATGCTGAAGCGTATTATCGCCGAGAACGGCCGCGATCACATTCGCGGCTACGCCATCGCGATTACCTGTCTTACCCTCGTTGCGCTTTCGACCGCTTACATCGGTTACATCGTCAAATCGGTCATCGACAGCGCCTTTATCGCCCGCGATATCGTCGATGCCTGGAAAATCTGCTTCAGCATCTTCCTCGTTTTCGTGGTGCGCGGTTTTGCGGGATATTTTCAGTCGGTCATCCTGTCGAAGATCGGCAACAACATCATCGCCCGCTATCAGCGCCGCCTTTATTCGCATCTGATGACGCTGTCGGTCGGCTTCTTCAGCGAAGCTCGCTCCGCGCAGCTCGCTGCCCGCATCAGCCAGAACGTCTCGGGCATCCGTGATGTCATGAACCTGACGATCACGTCGACGGCGCGCGACCTTCTGACCTTCGTCGCCCTGCTCTGCGTCATGGTCTTCCAGGATCCGGTGCTTAGCATTGCGTTCGTCGTCATCGCGCCGCCGCTCTTCTTCGCGCTGCGCTATATTTCCAAGCGCCTGCGCGCGGCCACACGCGATGCGGTGGTCCTGAACAGCCATGTGCTCGGTGCGATGCAGGAGACCATTCAAGGCGTTTCCATCGTCAAGGCCTTCACGATGGAAGAAGAGCTCGAGCGCAAGATCAACAAGCTGATCACCGCCGCCGAGCACCGGCAGAACCGCATCGCCCGTCTTTCGGAGCGCAACGGACCGCTGATCGAAACGGTCGCCGGCTTCGCGATCGCCAGTCTTTTCGCCTATGCCGCCTACCGGTCGATCTACGACAATGTTTCGCCGGGCGTATTCTTCTCCTTCGCCACTTCGCTGCTGCTCGCCTATGATCCGGCCCGCCGCCTCGCCAAGCTGCAGGTGCAGCTGGAGCGCGCGGTCGTCAATGCGCGGATGATCTACGAGCTGCTCGACATGGAGCCGCGCCAGCGCGACCTGCCGGATGCCAAGCCGCTCAGCGTGACCGAGGCCCGCATCGAGTTCCGCGACGTTCATTTTGCCTATGGCGACGAATCCGTGCTTTCCGGTGTCAACTTCACGGCCGAGGGCGGACAGACGACGGCGCTGGTCGGCCCTTCCGGCGCCGGCAAGTCCACCGTCATCAACCTCATCCCGCGCTTCTATGATCCGAAGGCCGGCAGCATCTTCATCGACGGGCAGGATATCGCGCATGTAACGAAACAGTCGCTGCGGGAACAGCTCGCCTATGTTTCGCAGCAGCCCTATCTCTTCGAAGGCACGATCCGCGACAATATCCGCTACGGCCGTCCGAACGCAACGGATGCCGAGATCGAGGAAGCAGCGCGCCTTGCCTATGCCCATGATTTCATCGAGGCGCAGCCGATGGGCTATGACACACCGGTCGGCGAAAATGGTGTGACGCTGTCCGGCGGCCAGCGCCAGCGCTTGTCGATCGCCCGCGCGCTGGTGCGCAACGCGCCGATCCTGCTTTTGGATGAGGCGACCTCGGCACTCGACACGGAATCCGAAGCAGCTGTCCAGAAGGCGCTGGAAGAAGCGATGAGCGGCCGTACGGTCGTCGTCATCGCGCACCGCCTGTCGACGGTTGTCCGCGCCGAGAAGATCGTCGTCATGCAGAACGGCCGGGTTGTCGAAGAGGGCAACCATGAGACGCTTGCGACATCAGACAATGGCCTCTACGCTCGGCTCAACAACCTGCAGCTACCGGCGATTTCGAGCAGTTCCCGCAAATAGACGATAGAGACGACATGAGCGACGATGCGATGAAGCTGGTGGTGGTGGGCGCGGCGGGCCGCATGGGACAGGCTCTCATCCGGATCATCCACGCAACCGAGGGCGTAACCCTGCACGCCGCCGTCGCCCGCCCCGGCTCCGCCTTCATCGGCAAGGATGCCGGCGAGATCGCCGGGCTCGGGCCGATCGGCGTTCCCGTCACCGACGATCCGCTTGCCGCCTTCCTGCATGCCGAAGGCGTCATCGATTTCACGACGCCGGCAACCAGCATCACCTTCGCCGGTCTCGCCGCCCAGGCGCGCATCGTGCACATCATCGGCACGACCGGATGTTCGGACGAAGACGAGTCGAAGTTCAAGGCTGCTGCACGGCATGCCCGCATCGTCAAGTCGGGCAATATGGGCCTCGGCATCAACCTTTTGAGTGTGCTTGTCGAGCAGGCGGCGCGGGCGCTGCCTTCGAACGATTGGGATATCGAAGTGCTGGAGATGCATCACCGCCACAAGGTCGATGCGCCCTCAGGCACGGCACTCCTGCTCGGCCAGGCAGCGGCGAAGGGCCGTGGCGTCGATCTCAACGACAATTCCGTTCGCGTGCGCGACGGCCATACCGGCCCGCGCCCGGCAGGCTCGATCGGCTTTGCGACCTTGCGTGGCGGCGGCGTGGTCGGCGATCACTCCGTCATCTTCGCCAGCGAGGGGGAGCGGCTGACGCTGTCGCACAATGCCGGCGACCGCTCGCTGTTTGCGCGCGGGGCGCTGCAGGCAGCACTCTGGGCACGCGACAAGAAACCCGGCTTCTATTCCATGCTCGATGTTCTCGGGCTTTCCACACGTTGATCCGATCCTGGAGCGGATCGGCATGGAACTGCCGATCCGCTCCAGCCTTTTGTTGTCTCGCAATTCCGGACGGAAAACCGCTACACACTTTTCCTGGAATTGCTTCATTAAGGAGAAATTTATGAGCGGCACTCTCGTTCTCGTTCGCCACGGCCAGAGCGACTGGAATCTGAAGAATCTCTTTACCGGCTGGAAGGACCCGGATCTGACCGCGCTTGGCATCGAAGAGGCCAAGACCGGCGGCAAGGCTTTGGCCGACTACGGCATCAAGTACGACATCGCCTTTACCTCCGCGCTGACGCGCGCCCAGCACACGCTGAAGATCATCCTCGATGAAATCGGCCAGCCCGGCCTCGAAACCATCAAGGATCAGGCGCTGAACGAGCGCGACTACGGCGATCTCTCCGGTCTCAACAAGGACGACGCCCGCGCCAAGTGGGGCGAAGAGCAGGTTCACATCTGGCGCCGCTCCTACGACGTTCCGCCGCCCGGCGGCGAAAGCCTGCGCGATACCGGTGCACGCGTCTGGCCCTATTACCTCACAGAAATCCTGCCGCGCGTGCTCGCCGGCCAGAACGTGCTGGTGGCCGCTCACGGCAACTCGCTGCGCTCGCTCGTCATGGTTCTCGACCGCCTGAGCAAGGCGCAGATCCTGGAGCTGAACCTCGCGACCGGCGTACCCATGGTCTACAAGCTCAAGGCCGATTCCACCGTCGCCTCGAAGGAAGTCCTCGGCGACATGTCCGGCGCGCATTGAGCTGTTGAACGGAAACCACCCCTCATATGCCTGAGATGAGGGGTGGGAAATGCCGCAATAAGTGTTACACTGCACTGCGTATGTAACACACGGACTGACATGACCGACGCGACATTTACCTTCCGAGTTGAAGAAGAGTTGAAGGCGGCTTTCAGCGAGGCTGCGAAAGCGCATGATCAAACCGGTGCGCAGTTGCTTCGGGCTTTCATGCGCGATTATGTGCGGCGCCAGCAAGATGCCGCTGAATATGACACATGGTTTCGCCAGCAGGTTCAGGCCGGTCTTGCTTCAGCCAACGCCGGCAATCTCATTCCTGACGACAATATAGATGCTGAATTTGCCGCCTTGCGAGAAGAAACACGCCGCAAACTCAGCGGGCGTTCTTCGTGAAACTTGCGTGGACTCCCGAAGCACGGGCTGATCGACGCGCCATCTATATTTATATCGAGGCTGAGAACGCCTCTGCGGCAATCGCGCTGGACGAACTCTTCGCCAAACGGTCGAAACAACTCATGACCCATCCAATGACGGGCCGACCCGGCCGCGTATCCGGACACGCGAACTCGTCGTGCACAGAAACTATCTGCTGGTTTATGATCTTGCTGATGAAACGGTGCGCATAATCCGCATTCTGCATGCCGCACAGCAATGGCCGCCAAACGATTTTCAGCCGATTCCCTAGTGCGGCATCAGTTCTCGACGGTGAAGCGCACCCTGTCGGCGGCGAAGCGGGAAATCGAATATTGCACGGGGATATTGTCGAGATCCGCATTGAGCGCCTGGGCAACCAATACGATGGCGCCGGGGGATAATTGCAGATCGGTGAGATCGCCTTCATCGGCATGCGTTGCGGTGATCTCGGTGACGACGCGAACGTAATCGGGCACGCCAAGCTCCTTGAATGCCTTAGTGATCGATCCCGTCGCCCGATAGTTCTCAGCGATATCGCCAAAACGATCCGCCGGGAACCAGCTGGTGGCGCGCGATACCGGACGATGATCCGCCTGGCCGAGCGTTTCCAGCCGGATCAGCGGCGTACCCGTCTTGATCTTGAGCTGCCGGGCCAATTCGATACTCGCGGCCTCTTCGCCCGATGCAAGCAGCACGCTGCGGGTCTCACGTACCTGGTCGCCGATCCCTTGCGAAAATCGCGTGCGCCTTGAAATCGGGAAGCTCAGTCGCTCCTTGCGCTCAATCAGCGTGCCGCGTCCTTGCACGGCGCGGACAATCCCTTCCTGCGCTAGTGCCGCGAGCGCGCTCCTGATCGTGTGCCTGTTGACGCCGAACTGCAGTGCCAGCACCGTTTCCGGCGGCACCATGCCCGTCTGGTCGAAGTCGCCGTGGTTGATCGAGGTCCGAATCCGGTCGGCGATCTGCCGCCAGAGCGCCACGCCCGTTTGCCTCTGGATCTTCTGCCCTGCCATTTCGCCCACTCGCCCTGTCACACGCTTGTCACGACTCGCTAATAGATATAAAACTATCTTGTATGGTTGTCTATATCAATAGACATTTAGAGGAAGGCGCGATGAATTCAGCACAAAGGCAGGAAGCGGCCGCTCAGGAGCGTCGGGAACGCAAGCGCGTCGCCGATCTCTTGGCGCAGGCCGAGCGCGACGAGCTCGAGGCGGCCTGGGAAGCATTGCCGAGCAAGCCGACGGTACAGCCGGTGCGCGGACCGGAGACAGGGCTCGTCATGGTGCGCGGCCGCATCGGCGGCGGTGGCTCCCCCTTTAACCTCGGTGAAGTCACGGTGACACGCGCCACCGTCAGGCTGGCATCCAATACAATCGGGCACGCTCACGCGCTCGGCACGGATCGGGAAAAGGTCCGGCTTTCGGCCATCTTCGATGCCCTCTGGCAGCAGTCGGCCACGAAGGAGTTCGTCGAAAGGGCAATTCTGCAGCCCGTGACCGAACGTATCGAAAACTATGATCGCAAGCGCGCGGAAGAGACGGCGGCAACCCGCGTCGATTTCTTCACCATGGTTCGCGGAGAAGATTGATGAGCCTTTCCAGCACCCCAACCTTCGGCAACGAAGCCCTGACCGGCGGCTTCATCGATCCGGTTTTCGATGCCCAGAGTGTCTTCAAGAAGGCAATGGACGCCATGGCACGTCCGGGCACCCTGCAGACCGTTGAGGCTGACGTCGCGCCGCCCGCTCCACTCGGTGTTGCCGCTGGCGCCATCGGCCTCACCCTTTGTGATCACGACACGCCTGTCTGGCTCTCCAACAGCCTGGCAAGATCAAGCCTGCCGGAATGGCTCGGCTTCCACACCGGAGCGCCCGTCATTTCGGATCGGCTGGAGGCGCAGTTCGCCTTCATCGAAGCCGGCATGGCGCTTTCCTCCTTCAGCCAGTTCGGCATCGGCACCCAGGAATATCCCGATCGGTCGACCACGATCGTTCTGGAAGTCCAAAGCCTGGAGGGCGGCAAGGAACTGGCGCTTTCGGGGCCTGGCATCAAGGATGTGACCATGATCGGCCCGGTTGGGCTGCCGGACGCGTTGCTGCGCATCTGGAACGACAATCGCGCGCTCTTCCCGCGCGGCGTCGATCTCATCCTGACGGCGGACCGGCAATTCCTCTGCCTGCCGCGCACCACCAAGATCACCGCAACGGAGTTGTGACATATGTATGTTGCCGTTAAGGGCGGCGAAGCCGCCATCGCCAATGCTCACCGGCTGCTGGCCGACCGTCGCCGCGGCGACCGCTCGCTGCCGGCAGTCGGCATCGACCAGATCGTGGCGCAGCTGGGGCTCGCCGTCGATCGCGTCATGGCCGAGGGCTCGCTTTATGACCGCACGCTGGCCGCGCTTGCCGTTCGCCAGGCACGGGGCGACATGATCGAGGCGATCTTCCTGCTCAGAGCCTACCGCACCACTCTGCCGCGCTTCGGTTATTCCCAGCCGCTCGACACATCAGCAATGAAGATCGAGCGCCGCATCTCCGCGACCTACAAGGACTTGCCGGGCGGCCAGCTTCTCGGCCCGACTTTCGATTATACGCATCGCCTGCTCGACCCGAGCCTTTTGACCGATGAACCTGTCGACGAGCCGATGCAGCGGCCGGTGGAAGATGGCCGCGTGATGCGCGTCTCGGAAATCCTCGGCCAGGAGGGGCTGATCGAAGGCGACGGCACCATGCCCATCGATCACGAGATCGGCGACCTGACGCGCGAGCCGCTAGAGTTCCCGATGACCCGCGACCTTCGCCTGCAGGCGCTCGCCCGCGGCGACGAAGGCTTTCTGCTGGCGCTCGGCTATTCGACGCAGCGCGGTTATGGCCGCACCCACCCCTTCACCGGCGAAATCCGCATCGGCGAAGTGGAAGTGGAATTCGAGGTGCCGGAACTCGGCTTTGCCGTCTCGCTCGGCCGCATCCAGGTGACCGAATGCCAGATGGTCAACCAGTTCAGGGGTTCGGCCAAGGCACCGCCGCAGTTTACCCGCGGCTACGGCCTGGTCTTCGGCCAGAGCGAGCGCAAGGCGATGGCCATGTCGCTGGTCGATCGCGCCCTGCGGGCAGAGGAACTCGGCGAAGACATCGTTGCGCCGGCTCAGGACGAGGAATTCGTCATTTCCCACTCCGACAATGTGCAGGCGACGGGCTTCGTCGAACATCTGAAGCTGCCGCATTATGTCGACTTCCAGGCCGAGCTCGACCTGGTGCGGCGCATGCGCCGCGACTTCGAAGCGGCTCGCGACCGCGGCATGGAACCCATGACGGAGGCAGCCGAATGACCGAACTCGCCACCTACAATTTCGCCTATCTCGACGAGCAGACCAAGCGGATGATCCGCCGCGCCATCCTGAAGGCGATCGCCATTCCTGGCTATCAGGTGCCCTTCGCCTCGCGCGAAATGCCGATGCCCTATGGCTGGGGCACCGGTGGCGTGCAGCTGACGGCGGCGATCATCGGCCCGCAGGATGTTCTGAAGGTCATCGACCAGGGGGCCGACGACACGACGAACGCCGTCTCCATCCGCGCCTTCTTCCAGAAGGTCGCCAATGTCGCCGTGACAACCCGCACGGAAGAGGCGACCATCATCCAGACGCGCCACCGCATTCCGGAAGCCAAGCTCGGGCCGAACCAGGTGCTGGTTTACCAGGTGCCGATCCCGGAACCCTTACGCTTCCTGGAGCCGCGCGAGACCGAGACGCGTAAGATGCATGCACTCGAGGAATACGGCCTCATGCACGTGAAGCTCTATGAGGATATCGCCCGCAACGGACGCATTGCCACGACCTACGCCTATCCGGTCAAGGTCGCCGGCCGCTACGTCATGGACCCATCGCCGACGCCGAAGTTCGACAATCCGAAAATGCATCTGTCGGACGCGCTGCAGCTGTTTGGCGCCGGCCGCGAAAAGCGCATCTATGCCGTGCCGCCCTATACCGAAGTCGTCAGCCTGGATTTCGAGGACCATCCCTTCGAAGTGCAGCGCTTCGACAAGCCCTGCGCGCTTTGCGGGGCGGAGCAGGTCTATCTCGACGAGGTGATCCTCGACGACAAGGGTGGGCGCATGTTCGTCTGCTCGGATACCGATTTCTGCGAGGATCGCCGCGCCCACGGCCATGCCGGGTCTATGCTTGCGCCCGATGGATTGCCGGCTAGCAAGGAGGCTGCCGAATGAGTGACTCACCCCTTCTCAAGGTCAAGGACGTCTCGAAATTCTACGGCAGCCGCATCGGTTGCCGCGATGTGTCCTTCGAACTCTGGCCCGGCGAAGTGCTCGCCATCGTCGGCGAATCCGGCTCCGGCAAGACGACGCTGCTCAACTGCATCTCGACGCGGCTACTGCCGACGACGGGCAGTGTCGAATACCACATGCGCGACGAGACCTATCGCGATCTCTTCCGCATGAACGAGGCCGAGCGCCGCTTCCTGATGCGCACCGACTGGGGCTTCGTGCATCAGAACCCGGCCGATGGCTTGCGCATGACGGTTTCGGCCGGTGCCAATGTCGGCGAGCGGCTGATGGCGATCGGCAACCGTCACTACGGCAACATCCGCAACACGGCTATCGACTGGCTGGAGCGGGTCGAGATCGATGCCGACCGCATCGACGACCAGCCGCGCGCCTTCTCCGGCGGTATGCGCCAGCGCCTGCAGATCGCCCGCAACCTTGTAACCGGTCCCCGCCTCGTCTTCATGGACGAACCGACCGGCGGCCTCGACGTGTCCGTGCAGGCCCGTCTGCTCGACCTGGTCCGTGGTCTCGTCAACGATCTCGGGCTTTCGGCAATCATCGTAACCCACGATCTTGCCGTCGCCCGCCTCCTGTCGCATCGCATGATGGTGATGAAGGACGGCCAGGTGATCGAGCACGGTCTCACCGACCGCGTTCTCGACGATCCGCGCGAACCCTATACGCAACTGCTGGTCTCTTCGATCCTGCAGGTCTGAGGAAGAAACATGGCAACCCCACTCGTCGTTTCCGAAGTCTTCAAAAGCTTCACCATGCATCTGCGCGACGGCATTCGCCTGCCCGTCGTTGCCGATGTCTCCTTCTCCGTCGCCGCGGGCGAATGCGTCGTGCTCGGCGGACCGTCCGGCATCGGCAAGAGCTCGTTGCTGAAGATGATCTATGGCAACTATGCCGTCGACAGCGGCCAGATCCTGGTCACTCACCGGGACAGGATCGTCGATCTCGCCACCGCCGATCCGCGCACCGTGCTCGACGTCCGCCGCCAGACCATGGGCTATGTCAGCCAGTTCCTGCGCACCGTGCCGCGCGTTGCTGCCATCGACGTCGTCGCCGAGCCATTGCTGGCACGCGGCGTGACCTTGAGCGAGGCCCGGGATAGGGCAGCCGAGCTCCTGGCGCAGCTGAACCTGCCGAAGGAACTCTGGCAGTTGCCGCCTGCCACCTTCTCCGGCGGCGAGCAGCAGCGCGTCAACATTGCGCGCGGCTTCATCACCGATCACGCCATCCTGCTGCTCGATGAGCCCACGGCATCGCTCGATGCCCGCAACCGGGCCGTCGTCGTCGATATGATCGAACAGAAGAAGCAGGCCGGCGTCGCCCTTCTCGGCATCTTCCACGATGAAGAAGTGCGCGAGGCCGTCGGCAGCCGCGTTCTCGACGTCTCGCAATTCTCGCCGCGGAAGGCCGCCGCATGAGCCGCAAATTGGGCGAGACGCCCTTCATCAGCCCTTCGGCGAGCGTCAACAATTCGACGCTCGGCCGCTATACCGAAGTCTCCGACCGCTGCCGCATCGATGAAGTCGAGATGGGCGACTATTCCTATATCATGCAGGATGGCGCGGTCTGGTGCGCGACGATCGGCAAGTTCGTCAACATCGCCGCCGCCGTGCGCATCAATGCCACAAACCATCCGACATGGCGCGCCACGCTGCATCACTTCACCTATCGCGCCGCCGATTACTGGCCTGACGCCGATATGGAGACGGATTTCTTCACCTGGCGGCGCGACAACCGGGTCGTCATCGGCCATGACGTGTGGATCGGCCATGGCGCCACCATCTTGCCGGGTGTGACGGTCGGCAATGGTGCCGTGATCGGGGCCGGCGCGGTCGTCTCCAAGGATGTCGCGCCCTATACGATCGTCGGCGGCGTGCCGGCCAAGCTGATCCGCGAGCGCTTCACGCCCGAGGTCGGCGCGCGCATGGATAGGCTTGCCTGGTGGGATTGGGATCACGACCGCCTGCGCACAGCGCTTGCCGACTTCCGCGCCCTGTCTGCGGAAGATTTCCTGGATCGCTACGCCGCCTGAGGACGCTTTCGACCCTCATCGGGCTTGCGAGGCGGTGACAAGCGATCCAGCTTTCAGATGATCCTTGCAAGGACGGGATCGAGAGGAGTTTCCATGGCGAAGCAATTTTCCAGCATCGACGACCGGCTGCGCGATTTCATCGCGCGGCAACATATATTCTTCACGGCGTCCGCGACATCGGAGTCCCGTGTCAATGTTTCGCCCCGCGAGACGCTGTGCCTGCGCATCATATCCCCTAACACGGCTATCTATCTCGACCGCACCGGCAGCGGCAACGAGACCGCTGCGCATATGAAGGCCGACGGGCGGCTGACCATCATGTTCTGCGCCGTCGAAGGGCCGCCGATGATCCTGCGCCTCTATGGCCGCGGCCGGATCATCCATCGCTCGTCCGCCGAATATCGGGAATTGCTGCACGCTCACTATGCGGACGAAGAGCCGCTCGGGGCGCGGCAGATCGTATGGCTGGACTTCGATCTCGTACAAACGTCCTGCGGTTTCGGCGTGCCGCTTTTCACCTATGAAGGCGAGAGGCCGAGCCTTGATCAATGGGCGAAAGCCAAGGGTACCGACGGCATTGAGGAATACCGGCGCGAGAAGAACAGCTTCAGCATGGACGGTCTGCCGACAGGTATGTTTGACGGCTAAACTCCAAGGAAAGCCCTCAGCCGGCTAATTTTGCAAAATCGCCGGGAATTGTAACAGCAGTTACATAAAACTGACATTGGAGCTTCATGAAGCGGGACTAATCGGTTGCCTTGTGGTCGGCGCCAGCCCCTTCGAACTCCTTTGGAGACAGAGGCACGCGCCCATTCTTAGCACCGGTACCGCTGAAATTTCTGCAGCCCGGCAGCCGCGAAAGGGAAGCACTATGTTCGAACTCAGGAATGTCTCGCGCCGGTTTGGCAACAAGCTCGCTGTCGATTCCGTGACTTTGGACATTCCGCAGGGACAGATGGTCGGCGTCATCGGCCGTTCCGGCGCCGGCAAGTCGACGCTGCTGCGCATGATCAATCGCCTCTCCGATCCCAGCTCCGGTTCCATCCATTTCGCCGGTACCGAGGTCTCAAAGCTCAGCGGCCGTGCATTGCGCAGCTGGCACCGCGACTGCGCCATGATCTTCCAGCAGTTCAACCTCGTGCCGCGCCTCGACGTGCTCACCAATGTCATGCTCGGCCGCCTCAACCATCGTTCGACGGTGCTGAGCCTTCTCTCCGTCTTCACCCGCGAGGAGCGCATCCAAGCTATTGCGGCGCTGGAGCGCCTCGGCATCGAGCAGACGGCCCTGCAGATGGCCGGCACGCTTTCCGGCGGCCAGCAGCAACGCGTCGCCATCGCCCGCGCCCTGATGCAGCAGCCGAAGATGATGCTGGCCGACGAGCCAATCGCCTCGCTCGATCCGCTGAACGCCAAGATCGTCATGGATGCGCTGCGAGATATCAACGAGCGCGAAGGCATCAGCGTCATCACCAACCTGCACACGCTGGATACGGCGCGCAACTACTGCGAACGCATCGTCGGCATGGCAGGCGGCAAGGTCGTCTTCGACGGCAAGCCGAGCGATCTGACGGCAGCAGCCGTCAAGGAAATCTACGGCACCGACAAGGACGGCGCTGGCATCGATGAGACCATGACGTCGACATCAATCAACATTGCCGATCCGGCCGTGCAAGCCGCGGCGACAGAATCTGCCGGCCCGCAACCGCTGGCGCTGGCCGGTCTCTGAGGGGGACGGCCGGGATCGAATGCCCGCGTCAAGGGCGCATTTCTTCTATCAGACCGAAGACATCCGGGGACACCGGTTAATCAGGAGACGAACCCATGTTGAAGAAAGCACTCTTTGCCGCTACGGCGCTCGTTGCGCTCGCAGTCGGCGCTGCTGCCAACGCAGCTGATCTCAAGGAATTCCGCGTCGGCATTCTCGGCGGCGAAAACGAAGCCGACCGCCTGCGCAACTACGCCTGCCTTTCCGACCACCTGAAGAAGGAATTCGGCTTCGAGAAGGTTTCGCTGTTCCCGGCCGCAGACTATAACGGCGTGATCCAGGGCCTGCTCGGCGGCACGCTCGACTTCGCAGAACTCGGCGCTTCCGGCTATGCAGCCGTCGCCATCAAGGACCCGAAGGCCGTTACCCCGATCCTGACCACGCAGCAGACCGACGGTGCGACCGGCTACTACTCCATCGGCCTCGCTCTCAAGTCCTCCGGCATCAAGACGATCACCGACGCCAAGGGCAAAAAGCTCGGCTATGCCGATCCGGACTCCACCTCGGGCTACCTCGTTCCGCTGACGCAGATTCCGAAGACCACCGGCGCCCCGAACGACAAGTTCTTCGCCTCGACCCAGTTCAACGGCGGCCATGAGAACAACTTGCTTGCCGCTTACGACGGCAAGGTCGACGTTGCAGTCGACGACTCCTCGGGCATCGGCAATTTCAAGGATGGCTTCACCTCCGGTACCTTCCGCAAGGCCGTCGACAAGGGCACCGTCGACCCGAACAAGCTCGTCGAAGTCTGGCGCTCGCCGCTGATCCCGAACGGCCCGCTCGTCGTTCGCAACGCTCTCGGCACAGAATGGCAGACCAAGCTGGCCGACTTCTTCTTGAAGCTGCCGACCACCGACGCCAAGTGCTTCAACGCCATCGAAGGCGGCGACTTCAAGGGCTACGTCAAGGTTACCCCGGATTTCTACAACGCCGTTATCGAAGTCCGTAAGGCTGCCATCGGCGGCTGATCTGCATCCCGATAATGGGGCGGCCGGCAACGGCCGCCCTTTTGCTATTCACACCCCTTTGCGATTCACAAGGGCAGGACTTCATGACGATCGCCGATACGCACCCGAACATGCAAAGCGCACCGCAGAGCGCCAAGGAGATCGGCGACGCCTGGAGCAAAATGGTGGCTCGCCGCCGTCTTTACACCGGCATCGGTCTGGTGATCCTGCTCGTTGCCTTCGTCAGCTCGGTGCGCTTCGCCGATGAAAACAACGCCGGGCATTTCTTTGACCGCCTGCCGCATCTCTTCGATTTCCTGAGCTGGCTCATTCCAAAGGACTGGGCTGACGTCTACCGCGCGCTCTTCGACCTGCCGAGCCCGAACGGGGCCAATGGCACCGGCGGCGAGGAGTTCAATTTCCCGCTTGGCCGCGTCTATGTCTGGGGCGATTTCTACATCCCCGAATATTTCGAGCTGATGATCATCACGATCAATGTCGCCCTGGTATCGACCATCATCGGCGTCGTCTTCGCCGTGCCCTTGAGCTTCTTCGCCGCCTGCAACATGTCGCCATCCAATCCGATCCGACTGGTAACGAAGCGCATCATGGAGCTTCTGCGCGCCTTCCCGGAAATCGTCATCGCCGGCCTATTTTCCGCGATCCTGTCGATCGGTCCCATCGCCGCGATCATCGCCGTCGGCCTGCATACGATCGGCGCGCTCGGCAAGCTCTTCTACGAAGTCGTAGAGAATATCGACATGAAGCCCGACGAGGGCATGCGCGCCGTCGGCGCGAGCTGGAGCGAGCGCGTCCGCTTCGCCGCCCTGCCACAGGTGCTGCCGAATTTCATGTCCTACGCACTGCTGCGTCTGGAGATCAACGTTCGTGCCTCCACGATCATCGGCGCCGTCGGCGGCGGCGGCATCGGCGAGGAGCTGAAACTTGCGATTTCGCGCGGTTTCGGCGCCAAGACATTGGCGCTGGTGCTGCTTCTCTTCCTGACGATCATCGCCGTCGACCAGTTTTCCGCATGGCTCCGCCGCCGTCTGATCGGCGAACATGCCTTCCTTTTGCAGCATTGAGGTTGACCATGTCCATCATCGACGCCGGCCGCATGCAGGAAATCGAAGCGCGTTACCCGGAAATCCTTCACCGGTCCTTCCGCCAGCGCTTCGGTGCCCTGATGATTTTCATCGGCATCATCCTCTACGGCATCTATGCAGTCTGGTTCTTCGATCTGCCGAAAGTCATTTCAGAAGCACGTTGGGAGCGCGTCGGCATCTATCTCAGCGAATGGGTGAGCTATGACGTGCAGCCGGAATTCCGCATCTCCGGCGATGAGATCAGCATCAAGTATCCGCGCTTTTCGCCGCTGGGCGACAATCCGAACCCGGACTGGGTAAAGACCAACCCCGACGGCAGCAAGACCGTTTCCGTCAGCGGCACACGCCGCATGGTAACCGTCACCAAGACGCAGGCGATCGTCACCGCGCACGGCATCACGATTCCGATCGATATTACCGGCGATGTGCCGAAAATCGTCGGCTCAGAGCCTGTTCCCAGCTGGATGACCGTCTATGACGACAATATCCTGGTCAATCTCGGCTTTGCGGGCGATGCTAGCATTTCCACTGATCGCGTGAAGATCCGCAAGCGCTTTCTCGGCTGGGCCAACTTCGTCTTCGATACGCATTCACCCTTCTTCGACAAGCCGGTAAGCGAAGTCATCAGCCTGATCGTTTCGGGCCCGCGGCTCGATCCTGCACAGTCCAATCTCTCGCTGGCATTCGACAATATCTGGAACAATGGCGCCTGGCAGCATGGCGACGTCTGGACCAAGCTGTTCCAGACGATCGTCATGGCCTTCCTCGGCACGCTGCTCGGCTCGCTCGCCGCCTTCCCGCTTGCCTTCATGGCGGCCCGCAACATCACGCCGAACCGGTTGCTCAACCAGGTACTGAAGCGCTTCTTCGACTTCTTGCGCTCGGTGGACATGCTGATCTGGGCGCTGTTCCTGACACGCGCCTTTGGCCCCGGCCCGCTTGCGGGCAGCGGCGCCATCTTCCTCACGGAGACGGGCACGCTCGGCAAGCTCTATTCCGAAGGCTTGGAGAACATCGACAACAAGCCGCGCGAAGGCGTGAAGTCCACCGGTTCGTCGACGATCCTCGTGCATCGCTACGGCATCATGCCGCAGATCGTGCCCGTCATCGTCAGTCAGACGCTCTACCAGTGGGAATCGAATGTGCGCGGCGCGACCATCATCGGCGCCGTCGGCGCCGGCGGTATCGGCCTCAAGCTTTGGGAAGCGATGCGCACCAATGCCAACTGGGAAAACGTCGCCTACATGGTGCTGTTGATCCTGATCGTCGTCTTCCTGTTCGATGCCGCATCCAACGCCTTGCGCTCGCGGCTGATGGGCGCGCGGGTGAAATAAAAATATCGGTAAAAAATCGTTTCCCATCATCATTCTGTCACGGGAATCCGGTAGCGCAGGCCGGCAAGACCGTAGCGCTCAAACCGGCTTTAGCCGGATTCGAACCGTTGCTGCCTTGCTGCTCTTGCGGTTTGTCGCAAATCACCCAACAGTGTCTCGCGCAGCCGATTTTTCCAAGGAATGCAGCCTTGCGCTATGCTCTCTATTTCACGCCACCCAAAGACGATCCGTTGACATCTCTCGCCGCGCGCTGGCTGGGACGCGATGCATTTTCCGACGAGATTTTTTCCGACAAGGCCATCGGCCCCGTGCCGGCAGGTCATGCCGAACTGACGGCCGATCCGCGCCGCTATGGCTTCCATGCCACGCTGAAGGCACCATTCGAGCTTGCCGCTTCGGTGACCGAGCGCGATCTTCTCGAGGTCGCTGCCGAATTCGCCTCGCAGGCCAAGGCTTTCGCCATTCCGGAGCTCGTACTCGGCCAACTCGGCCATTTCTTCGCGCTCGTTCCCGGTTCCGCTTACCAGCCGCTGCAGGATTTCGCCTCCCGTGTGGTAAAAACCTTCGAGCCGTTTCGCGCACCGCTTTCGGACCATGACATCGCCCGGCGTAAGCCGGAGGGCCTGACCGAGCAGCAGCGTGCCAATCTGCTGCGTTGGGGCTATCCTTATGTCAATGACGAGTTCCGTTTCCATATGACCCTGACGGGACGCGTCCCTGCCGAGCGCCAGGCCGAGATGCACGACGTTCTGCGCGAGCGCTTCGCCGACCATACCGGCAAGCCGCTCGACATTTCCGGCCTCGCCGTCTTTATCGAAGAAGAGCGGGGTGCTCCCTTTACCGTCCGTTCATGGCTGCCGCTTGCCGGCGCCTAAAATGAAAGAGCCGATATGACCAAAGAAACCGTCCTTTCCAACGCCCGCATCGTCCTTGAAGACAAGATCATCGAGGGCTCCGTGCTGATCCGCGACGGTCGCATTGCCGCCATTTCCGAGGGCAAGTCCGATATGGGCGAGGATTTCGAGGGCGATTATCTGATCCCCGGTCTGGTCGAGCTGCACACCGACCATCTGGAAGCCCATTACTCGCCGCGTCCGGGCGTGCGCTGGAACAAGACGGCGGCGATCCAGGCGCATGACGCCCAGATCGTCACCTCGGGCATCACGACAGTATTCGACTGCCTGCGCATGGGCTCGGACGCCGATGACGGATTTGAAAAGGGCGAGATGCGCGACATGGCAGACGCCATCCAGGCGGCCCAGCGTGAAGACCGCCTGCGCGCCGATCACCTGATCCATCTGCGCTGCGAAGTCTCCTCCGACAATGTTCTCGACCATTTCGAAGATTTCGAGAAAGATCCTTACGTCCGCCTGGTCTCGCTGATGGACCATGCTCCGGGCCAGCGCCAGTTCCAGACCATGGATCAGTACATCTTCTACTATCAGAAGAAGCGCGGGCTCAGCGACGAGGCCTTTGCCAAGTTCATCGCCAAGCGTCAGGAAGAATCGGCCAGGTACGCGAAGCCGAGCCGCGACGCTATCTCCAAGGTCTGTGCCGAACGTGGCATCACCGTTGCAAGCCACGACGACGCGACGCTCGCCCATGTCGACGAGGCCATCAACTACGGCGTTCGCCTTGCGGAATTCCCGACCAGCATCGACGCCGCCAAAGCTTCGCATGGCGCCGGCATGAGCGTGCTGATGGGCGCGCCGAACATCGTGCGCGGCAAGTCGCATTCGGGCAATATCGCGGCCCGCGATCTCGCCGAGCTTGGCGTACTGGATGTGCTTTCCTCCGATTACGTGCCGCTCAGCCTGCTGCATGCGCCTTTCATCCTCGCGGACGAAGTCGAGGGCATTTCGCTGCCCCAGGCGATTGCCATGGTGACGGCGACGCCGGCAAGGACGGTCAGCCTCAATGACCGCGGCCGCATTGCCGAAGGGCTGCGGGCGGATCTCGTGCGCGTACGGCGCGATCACGGCGTGCCGGTCACGCGCTCGGTTTGGCGGGAAGGACGCCGGGTCGCATGAGCCCGGACGCCAATATCAAGCCGGCTAATCTCGGCCTGACGGAAGCGACAGCAGGCACGCTCGCTGTCGTCGTCGGCCCGAGCGGCGCCGGCAAGGATACGCTGATGAATCTGGCTGCCCGGCATTTTGCCGGCCGGCCCGATGTCCACTTCGTGCGCCGCGTGATCACCCGCGATGGCGATGCCGGCAACGAAGACCATAGAAGCGTTTCGGAAGTGGATTTCGATGCGATGGAACAAGCGGGCGCCTTTGCCGTCTCCTGGGAAGCCCACGGCCTGAAATACGGCATCCCGGCCGAAGTCGCCGAGGAACTTGCGCGCGACAATCTGGTGATCGCCAACGGCTCGCGCTCGGCGCTGCACCGCTTCCAGGCCGCATTTCCGCGGCTCAAGGTCATCAACATCACGGCTACGCGCGAAGTGCTGGCCGAACGGCTGATGGCGCGCGGACGCGAGAGCCGCGAAGACGTGCTGAAGCGCCTGGAAAGAAGTGCACTGACCGTCCAGGGCAGCTACGACGTTGTTGATATTGACAATAGCGGGACGCTCGAAGAAGCCGAACGCGCCATTATTTCGGTGCTGGAAGCGCTGGTTGGGAAGTAGGCGGTTGTGTCACGCCCGGATTATCGCAGTGAATTCGTAGCTACGTCGGGTCGCGAAACTCTCCCCACCTCATGCTGAGGTGCCTTGGCGCGCAAGCGTCAAGGCCTCGAAACAAGAGGTGGCCCGGTAGAGTATCTTCACCCGCCCCCGTGGTTTGAGGCTTCGGCCCTTCGACAAGCTCAGGAGCCTCCGCACCTCACCATGAGGGCTGATCTCCTCGATGCACCCAATGCAGCTTCAGTGCGCCTCATCCCAATTATGGGCAGCGCGCGCGTCGACCTTCAGCGGCACGGCCATATCGACCGCTGGCATGGCGGCGTTTTCCATGACCGAGACGATGATCGGCGTGGTGCGCTCGACATCGGCGTCCTCGACTTCGAAGATCAGTTCGTCGTGAACCTGCAGCAGCATGCGGACGCGATCGCCCAAGCCGGCCGAAGCCAGTGCCGGCTCCATCTTGATCATGGCGCGACGGATGACGTCGGCAGCTGATCCCTGGATCGGCGCATTGATCGAGGCGCGCTCGTTGAAGGCGCGGACGGAGGGATTGGACGAGCGGATTTCGGGGAAATGGATGCGACGGCCGAAGATGGTCTCGACATAGCCCTTGTCGCGCGCCGCCTGCTTGGCGCCCTCCATGTAATCGCGGATGCCCGGGAAGCGCTCGAAATACCTCTTGATGTAGTCGCCGGCTTCCGAGCGCTCGATCGAGAGCTGGTTGGCAAGGCCGAAGGCAGAGATGCCGTAGATGATGCCGAAGTTGATCGCCTTGGCGCGGCGGCGCACTTCGCTCGGCATGCCGTCCACCGGCACACCGAACATTTCGGAGGCCGTCATGGCGTGAATGTCGATGCCGTCCTCGAAGGCCTGCTTGAGCTGTGGGATATTGGCGACATGCGCCAGCACGCGCAGTTCGATCTGGCTGTAGTCTGCCGAGACGAGCTTGTGGCCCGGTGTCGAAATGAAGGCCGTGCGGATCTTGCGGCCTTCCGCCGTGCGTACCGGAATATTCTGCAGGTTCGGCTCGGAGGAGGACAGGCGCCCCGTCGTGGTCGAGGCCAGCGAATAGGAGGTGTGAACACGCTTCGTCTCGGGATGGACATAGCTCGGCAGCGCATCCGTATAGGTGGATTTCAGCTTGGTGAGCTGACGCCAGTCGACGATCTTGCGCGGCAGTTCGAAGCCGGCGGCCGCCAGATCCTCCAGCACCTGCGCCGAGGTGGACCATTGCCCGGTCTTAGTCTTGCTGCCGCCGGCCAATCCCATCTTGCCGAAAAGGATGTCGCCGAGCTGCTTCGGAGAGCCGATATTGAAGCGTTCGCCAGCCAGATTGTAGATCTCGTCCTCGAGAGCGGCGGCGCCCTGCGCCAGCTCGCCGGAAAGGCGAGAGAGGATCTGCCGGTCGATTGTGATACCGCGCTCTTCCATGTGGGCAAGCACCGGCACCAGAGGCCGTTCCAACCGCTCATAGACGACAGAGAGTTTTTCTGCTGCAAGTCGTGGTTTCAGCACCAGCCAAAGACGCAGCGTCACATCGGCATCCTCGGCAGCATAGGCCGTGGCGCGGTCGATATCGACGAGATCGAAGGTGACGTTGGACTTGCCGCTGCCGGCCACATCCTTGTAGGCGATCGGCTTATGGCCGAGCCAGCGTTCCGAAAGGCTGTCCATGCCGTGCGTGGCGTTGGAGCCGCCGTCGAGCACGTAGGAGAGCAGCATCGTGTCGTCGAACGACTTCATCTCGATGCCGTAGCGCTTCATCAAAAGGTAGTCGTATTTCAGGTTCTGCGCGATCTTCAGGATGGAGGCATCTTCAAGCAGATTCTTCAGGCGCGCCAGCGCATCGCGAACCGGAATCTGATTGTCGGCCAGGCCACCGCCCAGCAGATCGCCGACACCGGTCTTGTGGCCGAGCGGTACATAGGCGGCGCGGATGGAAGAACCCGAGGGATCGTTGCGGTTGTCGGCGATCGCCAGCGAGAAGCCGACGATTTCGGCCTGCATCGCATCGAGCGAGGTCGTTTCGGTGTCGAAGGCGACGATGCCGGTTTCGCGCGCATCCGCGATCCATCGGTCGAGCGTGGCGATATCGCGGATGGTCACATATTTCGAATGATCGATCGGCGCGCTTGCGAAACTTGCGGCGCGGGCCTTGGCGAGATCCTCGGGCGCAGCAGTGCCATCCAAAGCCAGGCGCGCCTTGGCCGATGGCGCCGGGACGGTCGCGCCCTCGGCTTCGACGGTGCTGCCGGCGACGAGATCGACATTCTCGCCGACATCGAGATCGGGGCCATGAGCGCCCTCGCCCCATTCGATCTTGACGACGGCGGGCTCGATCGCCGCCGCATCACAATCGCAGGCCTCCGCCACACGCCGCGTGAGCGTGGTGAATTCCATCGCCTTCAGGAAGCCGATCAGCTTCGGGCCGTCCTGCGGATCGAGCACCAGCGCATCGAGCGCGAGCTCCAGCGGCACATCGGTCCTGAGCGTCACCAGCTGGCGGGAAATGCGGGCAAGCTCGGCATTGGCGATGATGTTTTCGCGGCGTTTCTGCTGCTTGATCTCGTCGGCGCGGGCAAGCAGCGTGTCGAGATCGCCGAACTCTTCCAGAAGCTGGGCGGCCGTCTTCGGGCCGATGCCGGGAATGCCGGGGACGTTGTCGATCGAGTCACCCGTCATCGCCTGCAAGTCGATCATCTTGTCCGGCGGCACGCCCCATTTCTCGACGACGTCGGGAATGCCGATCTGCTTATCCTTCATGCTGTCATACATGTGGACCATCGGCGTGACGAGCTGCATCAGGTCCTTGTCGGACGAGATGATCGTCACGTCTGCGCCGGCTGCCTCCGCTTGACGAGCGTAGGTGGCGATGATGTCGTCGGCCTCGAAGCCGT
Organism: Martinezella tropici; assembly: GCF_003287875.1. GTDB lineage: Bacteria > Pseudomonadota > Alphaproteobacteria > Rhizobiales > Rhizobiaceae > Rhizobium > Rhizobium tropici_C. Next base: position 42,795 of record NZ_QMKK01000027.1, on the reverse strand, counting down.
CGGTCTCGATGCAGGGCAGGTTGAAGGCGCGGGTCGCCTCACGGATGAGGCCGAATTGCGGGATCAGCTCCTCCGGCGGCGCCGAACGGTTCGCCTTGTATTCCGGGAAAATGTCCTTGCGGAAGGTCTTCGAAGAATAGTCGAAGATCACGGCGAAGTGCGTGGGCGTCACACCCACGGAGGTATCGCGCGCCGAGGTCAGCAGCTTCCACAGCATATTGCAGAAACCGGAGACGGCGCCAACAGGCAATCCGTCGGACTTGCGCGTCAGCGGCGGCAGGGCGTGAAAGGCCCGGAAAATGAAACCGGAGCCGTCGACGAGGAAAAGATGATCACCTTTTTTCATGGAAGCATGGATAGCGTGGCGCACTTCCAACGTCCATATAAACTTCTGCTTTTGCAGCCTGTGGAAAGAGCGAAATCTCTCACCGAAACGTTACTAAGTTTTAATCAATCTAATCTGCGCATTCCCTTGAAAAACCACATTCGGAATCTCAAATCATATTCACCGGCGATTGATTTGCCGAGGGTCTGACAACCGGCCTGTCCCCCGCCATGTCAGACTTGGACAAAGGCCTATCCCCTCTCCGGGCCTTTGTCCCCCCTTTTACGAGCCGCCATGGCAAACCTCCAGGCCATGGCGGCTTTTTCATGCCGAAAGATGCAACCTGAAAACGTGAAAAAAGCGCCTGAAGTTGCTGATTTTCGAGTAGCTCTACCCAAGAAATTGCCGATTGTCTTGATTCTGAATTGTCGGCATATTTGCAATCATGGGATTTAATCGGATGGACTCCGCCGCCTACCTTGCCAGTCAAATGGCAAAGGGATTTGCTCGCTCGTTACACCAACGCGCGGCGAAACTCGGTTTTTCCCCCGGTCAGTTTCCGATCCTGCTGGAATTATGGTCCGAAGACGGCCTCACCCAGAAACAATTGCTGGAACGGGTCGATATCGAGCAGGCGACGATGGCCAATACGCTGTCGCGCATGGAGCGCGATGGGCTGGTGGAGCGCCGCCCGCATCCATCGGACAAGCGGGCACAACTGATCTTCCTGACGAGCCGGGCGGCGGCGATGGAGGCGGAGGCTATCGAAGCGGCGATGGCCGCGGATACGGACCTCCTGAAAGATTTCCGCCATTTCGAGCGCGAACTTCTGCTGGAATATATCCGGCGCGTCCTGGACAACGCCAAGCAGCTCTAGTGGGTTCAGCTTTTCAATCTCCGAGCCGCTCTATCTCTTTGTTGTCACGCAATTCCGAACGAAAACCGCTCCGCACGTTTCCTGGGACTCTAGGATTGCCCGACCGCCTTGACCAAGACAGCGTGATGCTGACTGGGCCCGACGTCCGGCTTGCCGAAGAATATCCCTTGAAGCTGCGCGCAACCCTCCTCGATGACGATGCGGCGCTGGGTTTCCGTTTCCACGCCTTCCGTCACGACGGGCATGTTCAGGCTATGCCCGAGGCCAATGATGGCGCGCACGATCGAACGCGCCGCGGGATCGTGTTCGAGTGCGCCGGTGAAGCTGCGATCGACCTTGATCTTATCGAAGGGAAAGGCGCGTAGGTTGCTGAGCGAGGAAAAGCCGGTGCCGAAATCATCCATGACCACGCGCACACCGAGGCGGTGCAGCCGCTGCAATGTCGCGATGACAACCGCCCGCTCGCGCATCAGGGCCGCTTCAGTGATCTCCAGCTCGAGGCGCCGCGGCTCAAGACCGGTTCTTCGCAGAATGCCTTCGATCTGGTCATAGAGGGTGGGGATCATGAATTGCAGAGGCGAGAGGTTGACGGCGACATTCGCAGGCTCGCTCCAGCGCATCGCTTCCTGGCATGCCTGCTGCAGCACCCATTCACCGATCGCGACGATCGATCCGCTCTCCTCGGCAATGGGAATGAAGGTTTCCGGATCGATCAAGCCCCGATCCGGGTGCGCCCAGCGCAGCAGTGCCTCGTAGCCGCTGACGCTGTCGCTGCCGACATCGTAGATCGGCTGATATTCCAGAAAGAGCTGCCTGCGCAGAATGGCCTGGCGCAGGTCGTTCTCAAGCTGGCGGCGCATGCGCACGGCCTTGTCCATTTCGGCATCGAAGAAACAGGCATGGCCCCGGCCAGCTCGCTTGGCGCGATAAAGCGCCGTATCCGCATTGGCATACAGCTGCTCGGCGCTGGCGCCGTCACGCGGATAGATGGCGATGCCGAGACTGACACCGACGGCCGTCGGATCACGCGCCATGTCCATCTCCATGGCGAATTCGGCAAGAATGCGCTCGGCAAGACGCGTGGCGCCTGCGGGCTGCTGGCGCTTGGGCTGGATGATGGCGAATTCGTCGCCGCCGAGCCTCGCCACCGTATCGCCCTCTTCGATGATGTGTTGCAGGATGCCGGCGACCTTGCAAAGGATGCGATCTCCTTCGGCATGGCCGAAGACGTCGTTGATCGCCTTGAAGCGGTCCAGGTCCAGGCAGAAGACGGCGACTTCGCCGCCTTTGCGGTCGGCCACCTGCAGCGCCTGCCGCATGCGTTGGTCGAATAGCGAGCGGTTGGGGAGGTCCGTCAGAATATCATGATGGGCCAGATGCTCGATCATCTGCTGTGCCTGGCGCCGTTCCGTCAGGTCGCGCACGACCAGTACGCTGCATTCATGGCCGCGATAGGTGATGGAACGCCGCACGGTTTCGACGGGGATCGATTTGCCGTCTGAACCCGAAAGCGTCGTCTCGAGTGGAATGGCCGCATCGGCGTGAGCCTCCATGTCGAGCGTCAGGAAGGCTTCGGGCGCGACGCCCGTCACCTGCTGGGCGGACCATCCGGAAATGGCAAAGAAGCGCTCGTTCGCATCGATGATTCTGCCGTCGCGGACGATGAGCAGTCCTTCGAGCGAAGCGTTGACGAAGCCGCGGAGATCGGTCAGATGGCGATCGATGAAGATCGCTCCGAGAGCGATGAGAATAAGGCACGTCGCGGCAGCCATGACGATGCCGGCAAGGATGCTACGATCGATAGAGACGATGGTGGCGAATATATCCGCTTCCGGCGTCAGCGTCACACCGCTCATCGCGGTGAAATGCAGCGAGCAAATTGCCAGCAGCAGGAGAAAGGCGCCGGCAATGATGCGCCTGAGGCCATGAAGGCTGCGAAATGCGAGGAAGGCCAGCGAGGAGAAGACGGCACCGACGGCGATGGAAATGACGACGCGCTGCAAGTCATAGGAAAGCTCTGCCGAGGCCTCGATGGCCTGCATGCCGCTGAAGTGCATGGCGCCAATTCCAAACGCCATCAGGATGCCACCGACAGCAAAGGAAACGCCGTTATCCCACTCGAAGGCGATGGCAACAGCAAGCCAGGAGCCTATGATGGCAAGAACCACCGAAAGCACGGTCAGCGAAAGACCATAGTAGATGGGAAGGCTGCTCTGATAGGCGAGCATGGCGATGAAATGCGTCGCCCAGATGCCGATACCGCTGGCAAAGGCTGCAGCGGCTATCCAATAGCGACGCTGATGCGACTGGCATTCCTGCGCACGGGAGAACAGAAGCATGGTGGCAAGACTGCCGATGAGGCAAATGACTGCCGCAACGAGAATGAGCCTGAAGTCATGATCGTCACGAATGCATGCAATCACTGAAAACATTACACGTCTCCAGAATATTCTTCTGGATCACGTTATTTCTAATACTCTAAAAAACTTGTAAACTACATACGCAACTAATCACATAAGATCGAGCTCAACCCAAACCGGCAAGCTGCGGTAAATTTTCAATTTTAACGCCTCGAAACCAACCGGGCTTTGGTCTATCGTCCCTCCAAATCTCATGTAAGGAGTCGGATATGACCGATCTATCGCCCGTTCTCGATCGCGCCGATCAGAACCTCCCCTCCAGCCTCGACAATCTCTTCGAACTGCTGCGCATCAAGTCCATTTCGACGGATCCGGACTATAAGGCGGAATGCCGTAAGGCGGCGGAATGGCTGGTCGCCTATCTGAACTCGCTCGGCTTTACAGCCTCCGTGCGCGACACGCCCGGCCATCCAATGGTGGTCGCCCATCACGATGCCGGCAGTGCCGATGCGCCGCATGTGCTCTTCTACGGCCACTACGACGTGCAGCCAGTCGATCCGATCGAGCTTTGGGAAAGCGATCCCTTCGCCCCCGCAATCAAAGACCTGGGCAACGACCGCAAGGTTCTGGTCGGCCGCGGCACGTCCGACGACAAGGGGCAGCTGATGACCTTCGTGGAGGCGGTGCGCGCCTATAAGGAAACCAGGGGCGCGCTTCCGGTGCGCATCACCATCCTCTTCGAAGGCGAGGAGGAATCCGGCTCGCCCTCGCTCAAGCCGTTCCTCGAGGCCAATGCCGCCGAGCTGAAGGCGGATTTTGCCCTCGTCTGCGATACCGGCATGTGGGATGGTGAAACGCCGTCGATCTCAGCCAGCCTGCGCGGCCTCGTCGGCGAGGAGATCATCATCAACGCTGCCGACCGCGACCTTCATTCGGGCATGTTCGGCGGTGCCGCTGCCAATCCGATCCACATCCTCTCCGATATTCTCGCCGGCCTGCATGACGAGACCGGGCGCGTAACGCTCGACGGCTTCTATGACGGCGTCGAGGAAACGCCTGCCAATATCAAGGCCTCCTGGGAAACGCTCGGGATGACTACGGAAAAATTCCTCGGCGAGGTCGGCCTATCCATTCCCTCGGGCGAAAAGGGCCGTTCGGTGATGGAGCTGATCTGGGCGCGGCCGACCGCGGAAGTCAACGGCATCACCGGCGGCTACACCGGCGCCGGCTTCAAGACCGTGATCGCCGCCAAGGCATCGGCGAAGGTCTCCTTCCGTCTCGTCGGCCGGCAGAACCCGGCGGCGATCCGCGAGAGCTTCCGCGCCTATGTGCGCTCGAAAGTTCCTGGGGATTGCTCGGTGGAATTCCATGAACACGGCGGCTCGCCGGCTATTCAGCTTTCCTACGACTCGCCCGTACTGAGCAAGGCGAAGATGGCACTTTCCAACGAGTGGCCGAACCCCGCCATCGTTGTCGGCGAAGGCGGCTCGATCCCGATCGTCGGCGACTTCCAGAGGATGCTTGGCATGGAGTCGCTGCTCGTCGGTTTCGGCCTCTCCGACGACCGCATCCATTCACCGAACGAGAAATACGAGCTGCGCTCCTATCACAAGGGCATTCGTTCCTGGATCCGCATCCTCGACGCACTCGCCGGCTAAGCAATTTGCGGGACGCGCAGCCTTCTCCGCGCGTCCCGCACTGTTCCCGCCTCGACGGCACGGCATGCCGTCAGCCGGACCGAGCGGTGAGGCTGCCCTCGCGTCTTCCGGCCGAGATCAATGAGATAGGACATGGGAATCTGGATCGATACCGACATGGGGTTCGATGACATCGCCGCTATCCTGGTGGTGGCACATTCGGATCTCGTCATCGACGGCGTTTCGCTTGTCAGCGGCAACGCGCCCCTGTCCCATGTCCGGGCCAATGCGGCGAGCGCGGCCGCGGTCTTCAACTGGACCTTTCCAATCCATACCGGCCGCGAGCTGCCCGTGCTCTGCAGGCTGGAAACGGCGCAAGGCATTCTCGGCCAGACCGGCATTCCCAGCACAGGCCGAAGCCTGCCGCCAGCCGATGCGCTTCCGGCAAGCGACGCTTTTACGGCGCTCTGCAACTGGCTGGCCGACGGCGACGTGCCGAAGCGCATCCTGGCGCTCGGGCCGCTTACCAATGTCGCCGCCTTGGCACTGGCACGGCCGGATCTCGCCGCCCGCATCGACGAGGTGACCTGGATGGGCGGCGGCGTCACATCCGGCAACCACACGGCATCGGCGGAATTCAACGCCTTTGCCGACCCTGAAGCGCTCGCCATCGTGTTGGCGCATGCCCTGCCGTTGCGCATGATTGATCTCGATATCTGCCGGAAGGTGCTGGCTTCACCCAAAGATGTCGCCCGCATCCGCGAGATCGCCGGCGAAAAGGCGCAGCTGCTCGCCGATTTGCTGGAAGGCTACGTCAACATCGCCATCAGCCGCGGCAGACCGGCGATGGCGATCTACGATCCGACGGCAGCGGCCATCTTCGTCGAACCAGGGATCGCAACGCTTCGGCACGCCCGGATCGACGTGGAACTTTACGGGCAGCATACGCGCGGACGTACCGTCGTCGAAATGCGCGTCTCGCATGCCGAGTTCAACGCCCATTTCGCCGCCGAAATCGATGCGGAGCAGGCACGCGGAATCATATTCGACGCGCTGCTTCGGGAGGCCGGCCGATGAACAGGGATGGCGACGAACCGGCGGACCTGAATGTTCCGGAGCTGCGTTTACGCGCGGTCGCCGCAGCACGCGGCGATCAAGCCTTCGATCTACTGATTGCCGGCGGCCGCCTTGTCGACATGGTGACCGGGCAGATCCGCGCCGCCGATATCGGCATCGTCGGCCCATTGATCGCAAGCGTGCATGCGCCCGGCAGCCGTACCGACGCGATGCGGACGGTCGATGCCGAGGGCTGCTTCCTTTCGCCCGGCCTGATCGACACGCATATGCATATCGAAAGCTCGATGGTGGCGCCTGCGATCTATGCCGAAGCCGTCCTGCCGCGCGGGGTGACGACCATCGTCTGGGATCCGCATGAGTTCGGCAACGTCCACGGCCTCGATGGCGTGCGCTGGGCGATCGAGGCGACACGGCAACTGCCGCTGCGCGTGATACCGCTGGCGCCGTCCTGTGTGCCTTCCGCACCGGGACTGGAGATCGCAGGCGCCGATTTCGACGCGGCAGTAATGGCCGAGATGCTGACATGGCCCGATATCGGCGGTGTGGCCGAGGTCATGACCATGCGCGGCGTCATCGACGGCGATCCGCGCGCCACCGGTATCGTCAATGCCGGATTGCTTTCGGGCAAGATGGTTTGCGGCCATGCCCGCGGGCTCGAGGGTGCCGATCTCAACGCCTTCATGGCTGCCGGCATCTCCTCCGACCATGAGCTGACGTCCGGCGCCGATCTTTTGGCAAAACTTTCGGCGGGCCTTGCCATCGAGCTGCGCGGCTCGCACGACCATCTGCTGCCGCAATTCGTCGACGTCATCAACGATCTCGGCTTCCTGCCACAGACCGTGACGCTCTGCACCGACGACGTCTTTCCAGACGAGCTTCATGACGGCGGCGGTCTCGATGATGTGGTGCGCCGCCTCGTGCGCTACGGACTGAAGCCCGAATGGGCCTTGCGGGCAGCAACCCTCAATGCAGCCATGCGGCTGGGGCGCAGCGATCTGGGCCTGATCGCGGCTGGACGACGCGCCGACATCGTGCTTTTCGAAGATTTGTCGAGCTTCAAGGCGCGGCATGTGATCGTCAATGGTGCGGCAGTCGCCGAGGCCGGCCGGATGATCGGTCCGATCGAACTGGCCGATGCCGCACCGCTCCGCAACTCGATCAAGCTGAGATCGTTCAGCGACAACGATTTCCGTGTGGCGGCGACGGGCGACCGCGTCCGGCTTGCGACCATAGATCGGCCGCGCTTCACGCAGTGGGGCGAAACGCAAGCCGATGTGGAAAACGGCTTTGTCGTGCCGCCGGCGGGAACGGCGATGATTGCCGTCGCCCATCGTCATGACAAGGCGGACGGCCGGCCGCGCGTCGGCTTCCTGACGGGCTGGGGCGAATGGCGCGGCGCCTTCTGCACCACGGTTTCTCATGACAGCCACAACCTGACGGTTTTCGGCGGCAATGCAGACGATATGGCGATTGCCGCCAACGCTGTCATTAAGGCCGGCGGCGGACTTGCGGTGGCACGCGACGGCAGGATCGAGGCGCTGCTGCCGCTGCCGCTCTCCGGGCTGGTCAGCGATGCGCCGCTCGCAGAAGCCGCCAATGCCTTCCGCGCCGTCCGTGAGGCGATCGATACCATCGTCGACTGGAACCCGCCCTACCTCGTCTTCAAGGCCTGCTTCGGCGCAACGCTTGCCTGCAATGCCGGCCCGCACCAGACGGATCGCGGCATTGCCGATGTTACGCTCGGTAGGGTGTTGGAGACGCCGGTGCTTGGGGAGGTGTAAGTTCTTCACCTGCGATCGGCTGCGCGTTCGTGGATGGTGCGCCCCTTCTGTCACTATCGTGACAGAAGGGGTATCGAAGCTGCGGCAAACTCGCGGTCTCAACCAAGATTAAGTCCGCTCGCCTCCCCCCAACTCCTGCTCGACCAGTGTCGTCCAGAAGGCCACGCCCGAGGCGATCGCAGCGTCGTTGAAGTCATAGCCGGTGTTATGGTGCAAAGCTCCGTCGACGGCCGGGCCGTTGCCGAGCCAGACGTAGCAGCCGGGAGCCTTCTGGCCGAAAAAGGCAAAATCATCGCCGGCAGTCGAAGGCGGGAAGCGGGTCAGCACCTTCTCGCCAAAGATTGTCGTCGCGGCCTTCAGCGCCCGCGCCGTGGCATCGGCATCATTAACGACGGGTGGAATGCGGCGCTCGAACTGATAGTCGACGGCGATCCCGAACATTGCGGCCGTCCCATGCGCCAAACGTCCGATCTCCTCCTCAAGCTGATCGCGGACCTCAGGCGTATAGGCACGCGCGGTGCCGCCGATCTCGACGATGTCGGGGATGACGTTCAGCGCCTTGGGATCGCCTGCCTGCAGCGAGCAGGCGCTGACGACGGCCGGCTGCAGCGGATCGACGACGCGCCCGACGATGGTCTGCAGCGAAGACAGGAAGGTCGCTGCCGCGGTGATCGGGTCCTTGCCGAGATGTGGCTTGGCGCCATGGGTGCCGGTGCCGCGGAAGGTGATGCGCCAGCTGTCCGACGAGGCAAGCTGCGGCCCTTCCACAACGGCCATCTCATCGACCGCGAGACCGGGCATATTGTGCAGCCCGTAGACGGCATCGCAGGGAAACAGCTCGAAAAGACCATCTTCCACCATGCGCTTGGCGCCGCCGCGACCTTCTTCCGCCGGCTGAAAGATGAAATGCACCGTGCCGGAAAAGCCGCGCTTGGCGGCAAGGTGTCGGGCGGCACCGAGCAGCATCGTCGTATGGCCGTCATGTCCACAGGCATGCATCTTGCCCGGAATGGTGGATTTGTAGGGGCGATTGGCCTTTTCCGGCATGGCGAGCGCATCCATATCGGCACGAAGTCCGATGCGGCGGGTGCCGTTGCCGACCTGCAGCGTTCCCACAACCCCGGTTTTGCCGAGGCCACGATGCACTGTCAGCCCGGCCTCTTCCAGCAGGGTGGCAACGATGCCGCTGGTGCGCTCCTCCTCGAAACCGAGCTCCGGATGGGCATGAAGGTTGCGGCGAAGCGAGGTGAGGAAAGGAAGATCCGGCTCGATCTCATCGGGAAAAGACATGGAAATTCCTTCGGCTTAAATGATGCTCAGGCACCGAGCTTGCTGAAGACGTGCGCCTTTCCGATGACGGTCACCGAAACCATGCTGTCGATCTCGGGCAGGCCGACGCCGGAGCTCTTGATATTCAATGTCTCCGAACCGTTGGCATTAGACAAGACGACCGTCACGACGCAGACGGCACCGCCGAATTCGACTTCAGTCACCTTGCCGATGCATGCTGCATTCGCACCGGCGTCATCAAGGGCGGTCAGGCGCAATTGCTCGGGCCGCAGCATGATATCGGTGCGTCCCTGCTGGCTTCTGGCGTCGACCGGTATGTGCCCGAGAACACATTTGGCTGATCCATTGTCGAGATCGGCCGGCAGCACGAGGGCATCGCCGAGGAAGAGCGCGGTCTCGCGATCCCTGGGGTTGAGATAGAGCGCCTGCGGCGTCCCAGCCTGTATGAGCCTGCCCTCGCGCAGGACGGCGACCTGATCCGCGAAGGACAGGGCTTCCGCCTGATCATGCGTCACTAGAACCGCGGTGATGCCGGCAATCTGCAGCACGCGAGCGACCGCCTTTCGCATGTTCTCGCGCAGGCCGGTATCGAGAGCGGAAAAAGGCTCGTCGAGCAGCATCAGCTTCGGCTTGCGCCCGAGTGCCCGCGCAAGTGCGACGCGCTGCTGCTGGCCCCCCGAAAGCTGATGCGGGCGGCGATCAAGCATACCGCGGTCGAGCTCGACCATGTCGATAAGGGCGTTTATGCGTTGCTCACGGTCGCGCGCGCCGCGCTCCATGCCAAAGCCGATATTCTCCGATACGCTGAGATGCGGAAACAGGGCGCCATCCTGCGAGACGATGCCTATGCCGCGGCGATGTGCGGGCACGATCGCCTCCCCATCCGCCAGGGTTTCGCCTTCCAGCACCACCTGCCCCGCATCGGGGACCTCGAAGCCGGCGATGATGCGCAGCAGCGTCGTCTTTCCCGAACCGGACGGGCCGACGATCGCCGTGCGGCTGCCAGCGGCGACCGTAAGGTCGATATTATCAAGCGCATGCACGGGGCCATAATGCTTGCTGATATTCTTGATCGCCAGAAAGGTCATTGTCCGGCCGTCCGCTTGGATTGCACATAAAGAAGGAGGGTGAGCGGCAGCGACAGGACGACCATCATGAAGGCGTAGGGCGCTGCGGAAACATAATCGATCTCGCTGGTCAGCGACCAGAATTTGGTTGCCAGCGTTTCCGTGCCGTTGGGAGAGAGCATCAGCGTCGCCGTCAGCTCGTTGGTGATACCGAGCGCGACAAGCGCGACGCTGGCGGCAAAGCCGGGGGCCGCCAAACGCATGGTGATCTGCCGCACGGCCTGCGCAGGCGTGCGGCCGAGCGCCATGGCGGCACGTTCGAGTTCGACGGGTGCCTGGGCGATGCTGGCACGCAGGCCAACCATGGCGCGCGGCAGGAACAACAGCACATAGGCGAGCAGCAGCGTCGCAAAGGTCTGGTAGAGCGGCAGGATTAGCCGCACGGTGATCGACACCAGGGCCAGGGCGACGACGACGCCCGGCAGCGAGCCGACATAATAGTGGCATGCTTCGAGAATGCGCTGCAGCCGGCCCGGCGCACGCACCGACAGCCAGGCCATGGGGGTTGCCGCAATGGTGGCGAGCAGGCCGCCGGCGATCGCGAGAAGAATGGTCTGCAGCAGGGCGGAGCCGACCGTTTCGATCCGCCAGATATCTATACCGCCAAGATAAAGCCAGCGCGCCAGGGTGACGAAGGGAACACCGAGCGTCAACGCGGCGGTGACGACGGGCAGCGCGACCGCGGGAACGACGAACCAGCCGAGACGGCGGCGGTCGGCAGGTCGGGCGGCACCCGAACCGATGCGCGCATAACGCTCGTTGCCGCGCACCAATACCTCGATGCCGAGCAGCAGAAGGCAGCAAATAACGAGGACGCCGCCGAGCATATTGGCGGCCGGGCTGTTATAGGCCGACTGGAACTGATCGACGATGGCTGTCGAAAACGTGTCGAAGCGGATCATCACGTAGAGACCGTATTCCGCCAGGAGATGCAGGCCGATCAGCAGCGAGCCGCCGCAGATGGCGAGGCGAAGCTGCGGCAGGATCGCCCGGAAGAAGACACGCCAGGGGCCGAGGCCAAGTGAGGCGGCAGCATCCTCGATCGCCGGATCGAGCCGGCGTAGCGCTGCCGCGACCGGCAGGTAGAGAAAGGGAAAATAGGCGAGCACCGATACCAGCACGCCGCTCCAGAGCCCGCGCATGCCGGGCACGAGACTGACCCAGGCGTAGCTGTGCACGAAAGCGGGGACGGCAAGCGGTGCGGCCGCCAGCCAGGACCAGAGGCGGGCGCCGGGGATATCGGTGCGCTCCGTCAGCCAGGCGAGCGTGACCGCCAGCAGGATGGAAAGCGGAATGGTGCAGACTTCAAGCAGGACGGTGTTGACGAGCAGTTCGCCGACGCGATTGCGGAAGATCAGGGCAATGACTTCGGCCCAGCCGGTGTCGATCGTGATCCAGATGATGAAGCCAAGCGGCACCAGGCTTAGAAGCGCAACGATGGAGGCAAGGGCGACGACGGAGGCATGCCGAACGCGCCCGCGGGGAGCGGCCGTCAATTGGGGCATTCGCATGGCGGCAGCTTCGCCGGCATATGTGTTTTTCTGCAGCAAATCCGAGCTGCCTTTCACGCCCTGAAATAGGAAGGCAACCGCCGCTTGCGGCGGTTGCCCGATCGATCGGCCTTGAGACCATTCGTATGTCGTATGCCCCTAGCAGGGCACAGGATAGTGATGCAAGAGCCACGCCCGCCCGAAAGCGCCCTAAAGGCGCCGCGGCAAGGGCTTTGCCTTAGATAAGGCCTGCTTCCGTCATCAGGTCGGTAACCTTCTTGCTGTTCAGCTTCGAAGGCTCGACTTTCGGTGCCTGCAGGTCGGAGAGTGGAACGAGCTTCGGATTGGAAGCCTCGCCGTTGCCGACGGCATATTCATAGGAGTTGCCATCGCGCAGGACGGCCTGACCGCCCTTGCCGGTGATCCACTTCAGGAATGCCTGGGCTTCCTTCTGATGCTGGCTGGAAGCGAGAACGCCGCCGCCGGAAATGCTGACGAAGGCACCCGGATCCTGGTTCTTGAAATAGTGCAGCGAGACATTCTTGCTGTTTTCGCCGGTCTTGGCCTGATCGCCGAACCAGTAATAGTGATAGATCACAGCGCCTTCGACCTCGCCGGCATTGACGGCCTTCATGGCGACGCTGTTGCCCTTGTAGAAGCTGGCATTTTCCTTCATCGCCTTCAGCCAGGCACGGGTCGCGTCCTCGCCCTTCAGCTCAAGCAGCGCGCTGACGATCGCCTGGAAATCGGCACCGGCCGGGGAAGCGCCCCAGCGGCCCTTCCACTTGGGATCGGCGAGATCGAGCATCGACTTCGGCAGATCGGCTTCTTTCAGCTTGGTCTTGTCATAGGCAAAGACGGTGGAACGGGCGGCAACGCCGATCCAATTGCCGTCGGCGGCCTTGAAGGTGTCCGGCACCTGCGCCAGCGTATCGGCATTGACCGGGGCAAAAAGCTTGTTGGCATCGACCAACGCCATGCCCGGAGAATTTTCCGTCAGATAGACGTCGGCAGGCGAAGCCGCGCCTTCCTGGACGATCTGGTTTGCGAACTGCATGTCGCTACCGTTGCGGATCGTTACCTTGATGCCCGTTTCCTTGGTGAAGCCATCAGCCCAGGCCTGCGTCAGCGTCTCATGCTGGGCATTGTAGACGACGATGCCTTCGGAATCGGCGGCATTCGCCATCATCGGGGCAACCGCAAGGCCTGCGGCCAGCGCCAGCGCACTGGTGAGATGAGTAAAGGAAAAAGTCATTAAGTCCTCTCGCTTGAAAGTCACCGCCTGAAGCGGCATTGGAATAGCCTATATTTTTCCTGACCGTTTATTTCAAGTTTACGGTCGTTCCCGCTTATCACAAAAGTTTGAGAATAGAGTCAAGATTTCGCCGCTATCTCAGCAGCGAGGTCGAGCCAGGCACGGCCGGCATGCGACAGATATCCGCCGCGCCGCCAGATCCAGGCCATGTTCCACTCCATGCCCGGTTCGACGACGAGCGCATGGGCGATGCCCGAACGCTGGCGCTGTTCAGCGATCAGCCGCGGAAGGAAGCCTACACCGAGGCCCGCAGCAACCAGTTCGATGATGAAATTGATCTGGCTCGAGCGCGCGGCGATGTCAGGCGCAAAGCCGGCCGCGCGGCAGGCGTCGAGAATGATGCCGTTCAGCGCGAAGCCGGTTTCGAAGAGGAGGAAGGGGTTGTCCTTGAGCCCCGCCAGCGGCACCGTTTGCTGCCCGGCGAGCGGATGTGCCGACGGTAGGAGGACATGCATCGGCTCGCAGCGCACGGTCTGCCACTCGAAGACATCGGGCATCGGCAGCAGCGAGGCTCCGAGATCGACCTCATCGGCCAGTACCATTTCTTCCAGCCGCTTGGCGCCTTGTTCTACCAGCCTGATCTCTATGCCCGGATAACGATTGCGGAAGACGGCGAAGACCGGCGCAAATAGTGCATCATTGCCGATCGGCGGCAGACCAAGCCGGAGGGCGCCGCGCGAGAGCCCACGAAGCTCCGACAATTCCGCCAGCAGATCGTCGCGCCCGGCAAGGATCGCAATTGCCCGACGATAAACCACCTCGCCAGCATCCGTCATTGTCGTGCGATGGCCGATGCGGTTCAGCAGCGGCAGGCCAAGCTCGTCCTCCAGCTGGCGCACGGCCTTGCTGACGGCCGATTGCGTTGTGAACACCACCTTGGCGGCTTCCGAAAAACCGCCCTGGCGCACCACTTCGACGAAGGCTTTTAGCGTTCGAAGTTCCATTACTATTCCTTATAGGACTGGATTTTATGAAATCAATTCATTTTCTTCATAGAGTAGAAACGCCTATTGTCGGGCCGACAGATTTTCCCGAGCTTTCTATGCGTATCGACCCAAAGAACCATCCGAAATTGAGCTGCCTCGCTCAGATCCTGCTGCTGCTTGCCTTCTGGCAAGCGGGCGAAGCCATCGTCCGCCTGGCACATCTGCCGATACCCGGCGCCATCGTCGGCATGCTGCTGGTGCTGGTACTGTTTGCGAGCGGCAAGGTGAAACTGGCGAGTATGAAGCGTGGCGCGGAGTGGTTTCTCGCCGAAATGCTGTTGTTCTTCGTGCCGGCGGTGCTGGCCCTGCTCGATCATGGCGAATTCATCGGCATCATCGGGCTTAAAGTGCTTGCGGTGATCTTCGCCGGCACCATCATCGTCATGGGTGTCACCGCGATAGCGATCGATTTCGGCTACCGGCTGATGATGCGCCAGGGAGCACCCAGCCATGCCCAGCATTGAAAGTCTGGCAGCCGGCCTGTTCTGGCCGCTGGCGACGATCGGACTTTATTATCTTTCCAAGATGCTCTATCGGCGTCGACCTTCGCTCTGGCTGTCACCGCTGGTGGCGGCACCGGCGGCTTTGATTGCGACCGCGCTCATGCTGCATGCGAACTATCAGGATTATATGCATGACAGCGGTTGGCTGCTGGCCCTGCTCGGGCCTGCGACCGTCGCGTTCGCCGTACCGATCTACGAACAGCGCGGTCTCATCAAGCGCTATTGGCCAGTCCTGCTGTTCGGCGTGATCGTCGGCAGTGCCACGGCCATGGTTTCGGCTTGGGGGTTTGCAAGCCTTCTCGGCCTCGATGCGAACCTGCGGCTCAGCCTGATGCCGCGCTCGATCAGCACGCCGTTCGCCATGGTGGTTTCAGGCGATATCGGCGGCGTCCCCAACCTGACAGCCATCTTCGTCGTCATCACCGGCCTGTTCGGCGCCGTCGCCGGCCAGGCACTGCTGAAGCTGCTGCCGCTGAAGTCCGGCATGGCCCGCGGTGCACTTTACGGCATGGGGGCACATGGCGTCGGTGTCGCCAAGGCGCATGAGATCGGGCGCGAGGAAGGATCGATCGCCGGTCTCGTCATGGTGCTGGTGGGATTGACGAACGTGCTGGCGGCACCGCTGATCGCGTGGCTCCTGCATTCAGCCTGAACGAAAAAGGCTGCGGCACTTTTATGCCGCAGCCTTGTTTCATTTCGCGAATCTGACCTAGTTGTCGCGCGTCTCCAGCGTCTTGCTGAAGAAGATCGCGACCAGCGTGCAGACGACACCCGACAGCAGATACAGGCTCGTATAGACCAAGCCGAACTGGCTGGAGAGGGCAAGCGCCACGAAAGGTGCGAAGCCGGCACCGATCAGCCAGGACAGATCCGACACGAGGGCCGAGCCGCTGTAGCGGTAGTTCTGGCTGAAACGGGAAGCACTGGCGCCGGCTGCCTGGCCGAAGGAGAGACCGAGCAACGTGAAGCCGAGAACCACGTAGATGTGACGGCCCGTGATCCCGCCATCGAGCAGCCATGGCGCGACGAAAGCGAAGCAGGCGATCAGCACGGCACCGATAGCGAGCTGGTTGCGGCGACCGATCCGGTCGGCGAGCATGCCGGAACAGATGATGGCGAGAATGCCGCAGATCGCGCCGAGGAACTCCACCAGCAGGAACGAACCCGGGGTCTGCTCGCTGTAGAGGGTGACCCAGCCGAGCGGGAAGACCGTAACCAGATGGAAGGTCGCAAAGCTTGCCAGCGGCACGAAGGCGCCGATCAGGACGTCGCGACCATGCACGCGCAGCAGTTCCGTCATCTTCACCGGCTCGAGCTCATGACGCTCCAAGAGCGTGCCGAACTCCTCGGTGGCGACCAGACGCAAGCGGGCGAAGAGTGCGACGACGTTGACGGCGAAGGCGCAGAAGAAGGGATAGCGCCAGCCCCAATCGAGGAAGTCCGCCGTCGTGAGGCTCGTGACGAAATAGGCAAACAGAGCGCTTGCCAGCATGAAGCCGATCGGGGCGCCGAGCTGCGGGATCATCGCATACCAGCCGCGATGGTTCGTCGGTGCGTTGAGCGCCAGCAGCGAAGCCAAGCCGTCCCATGCACCGCCAAGCGCAAGGCCCTGGCCGATGCGGAAAATGGCAAGCAGGATGATCGCATAGACGCCGACTTCCGAATAGCCGGGCAGGAAGCTCATCGCCGCCGTCGAGCCGCCAAGCAGGAACAGCGCGATCGTCAGCTTCACGCCACGACCGTAGGTGCGGTCGATCGCCATGAAGATGAACGAACCGATCGGACGGGCGATGAAAGCGAGTGAGAAAACCAGGAAGGAAAGGAGCGTGCCATGCAGCGGATCGGCGAAGGGGAAGATCAGCTTCGGGAAGACCAGGACTGATGCGATGGCATAGACGAAGAAATCGAAGAACTCGGACGTGCGACCGATGATCACGCCTATGGCGATATTGCCGGGAGCGACGGTGCCGCCCGCATGCATGCTGCGGGCATCGCTCTCAAGCGTTGAAGATGTGGGATTCAATGATTCATGCGTAACGCTGACCATGCGCGGGAGCCTCCCTCTCCGAGCGCGAATTCCTCCACGAACTCGCGCGTTATGAAAATGTCGATCAAACCTGCGAACATATCAAGTATCGAGCATGAAATAATTCGCAAATTAGCGATCAAATCGGGTTCTTTTCCGCTTTTGCCGCCCTATTCCGTCCAAGCAGAAACCGGCGGCGATAGCCATTTGTTCCGATCCGGGTATATTGGCGGCGACAAAAGCGAAGAGCCTCGCGGAAACCTTCTGGATTTCTCAGGGTTTTGCGGATAGGTGGGACAGCATTCCATACCGCAACGCACCCGAGCTTGCTGCGGTGCGACGAAACACCTCATATCGTTCATGACCGCCGTCCTTTAGTCGCGGTAGGGTCGAAACAAAAAGAGCTTTAAGACGTGCCAAGACTATCGAAGATTTTCAGCCGTTTATCCATCATTCCTTTGTTTTTGCTGCTGTCAGGCTGCAATCTGGTGGTGATGGCTCCGTCCGGCGATATCGCCATGCAGCAGCGAGACCTCATCATCGTCTCGGTCGTGCTGATGCTGATCATCATCATCCCGGTGATCTTCCTGACGCTGTTCTTCGCCTGGAGATACCGCCAGTCAAACAACGAAGCGACCTACGAGCCGGATTGGCATCATTCGACACGTCTGGAGCTGGTCATCTGGTCCGCTCCGCTTGCCATCATCATCGCGCTCGGCGCGGTGACCTGGATCAGCACGCACCAGCTCGACCCCTACCGTCCGCTCGATCGCATTGCCGCCGACAAGCCGCTCAGCGCCGATGTCAAGCCGCTGACGGTGGAAGTGGTCGCGCTCGACTGGAAATGGCTGTTCTTCTATCCGGAATACGGCATTGCGACCGTCAATGAGATGGCGGCTCCGGTCGACCGGCCCATCAACTTCAAGATCACGGCTTCGGCCGTCATGAACTCCTTCTTCATTCCGGCGCTGGCGGGCCAAATCTACGCCATGCCGGGCATGGAGACGAAGCTGCATGCCGTCATCAATCATCCCGGCGAATTCCAGGGCCTGTCCGCCAACTACAGCGGCGCCGGCTTCTCGAACATGCGCTTCAAGTTCCACGGTTTGGATCAGGCCGGTTTCGACCAATGGGTCCAGAAGGCCAAGAGCCAGGGGACGGCGCTCGGCCGCCAGGAATACCTGACGCTTGCCAAGCCGAGCGAGCGCAACCCGGTGCAGTACTTCAACGCCGTCGACGATGGTCTCTACAACGCCATCCTCAACATGTGCGCCGATCCGAGCAAAATGTGCATGAGCGAGATGATGCATATCGACGCCAAGGGCGGCGGCGGCAAGGAAAGCCACGAAAACCGCGAGCGCCTGATCTACGACAATCGCGATGGCGCCTCGACCGAGGTCACGCCAGTCAAGGCCGACGGCGGCGCCGGCCACACCATGCAGCATGGAGACAACTCCATGCCGGGCATGGATATGGGCAACGGCTCTTCTTCCGATTCGTCGACCGGTTCGGCGCAGCATCAGGGTCACTGATCCGGTGCGCTCAATAACAAGACATTCATAAGGGACAGAGGCAATCCATGTTTTCCAACCCGGACCTCTATAAATTCATCTTCGGTCGGCTGACGCTCGACTCGATCCCGTATCACGAGCCGATCCTCGTCGTGACCTTCATCGGCGTCGCCCTCGGCGGTATCGCCCTTCTCGGCCTGCTGACTTATTTCCGCCTCTGGGGCTTCCTCTGGAGGGAATGGTTCACCAGCATCGACCACAAGAAGATCGGCATCATGTATGTCGTGCTGGCGCTGATCATGCTGCTGCGCGGCTTTTCCGACGCGCTGCTGATGCGCCTGCAGCAGGCGATCGCCTTCAACGGATCCGAGGGTTACCTGCCGCCGCATCACTACGACCAGATCTTTACCGCCCACGGCGTGATCATGATCTTCTTCGTGGCGATGCCCTTCGTCACCGGCTTGATGAACCTCGTCGTGCCGCTGCAGATCGGCGCCCGCGACGTCTCCTTCCCCTTCCTCAACAACTTCTCGTTCTGGATGACGACGGCGGGCGCGATCGTCATCATGATTTCGCTCTTCATCGGCGAATTCGCCAAGACCGGCTGGCTGGCCTATCCGCCGCTGTCCGGCATCGCCTATAGTCCTGACGTCGGCGTCGACTATTATATCTGGGGCCTGCAGGTCGCGGGTATCGGAACGACGCTTTCGGGCATCAACCTGATCGCCACCATCGTCAAGATGCGCGCGCCGGGCATGACCTTCATGAAAATGCCCGTCTTCACCTGGACCTCGCTCTGCACTAACATCCTGATCGTTGCGTCCTTCCCGATCCTGACCGCCACGCTCGCCCTGCTGACCCTCGATCGCTACGCCGGCACGAATTTCTTCACGAACGACCTCGGCGGCAATCCGATGATGTATGTCAACCTCATCTGGATTTGGGGCCACCCGGAAGTCTACATCCTGATCCTGCCGGCCTTCGGCGTCTTCTCGGAAGTCGTCGCCACCTTCTGCGGCAAGCGCCTCTTCGGCTACGCCTCGATGGTTTACGCCACCTGCGTGATCATGATCCTCTCCTACCTCGTCTGGCTGCACCACTTCTTCACGATGGGCTCGGGCGCCAGCGTCAACTCCTTCTTCGGCATCACGACGATGATCATTTCGATCCCGACGGGTGCGAAGCTTTTCAACTGGCTGTTCACGATGTATCACGGTCGTATCCGCTACGAGCCGCCGATGCTGTGGACTGTCGGCTTCATGGTGACCTTCACCATCGGTGGCATGACCGGCGTCATGCTCGCCGTTCCGCCGGCCGACTTCGTGCTGCACAACTCGCTGTTCCTGATCGCCCACTTCCATAACGTGATCATCGGCGGCGTGCTCTTCGGCATGTTCGCGGGCGTCAACTATTGGTTCCCGAAGGCCTTCGGCTTCAAGCTCGATCCTTTCTGGGGCAAGATGAGCTTCTGGTTCTGGCAGATCGGCTTCTGGTTCGCCTTCATGCCGCTCTACATCCTCGGCCTGATGGGCGTGACGCGCCGCGTCAGCCAGTTCGACGATCCGTCGCTGCAGATCTGGTTCATCATCGCCGCTTTCGGCGCCGGCCTCATCGCCATCGGCATCGCCTGCTTCCTCATCCAGCTCGCCGTCAGCTTCATGAAGCGCGAAGAGCTTCGCGACCATACCGGCGACCCCTGGGGCGGCCGCACACTGGAATGGTCCACTTCGTCGCCGCCGCCGGCCTACAACTTCGCCTTCACGCCGATTGTCTACGATCACGACGCGTGGTGGGACATGAAGAACCGCGGCTACGTCAGGCCGACCGAAGGCTTCATTCCGATCCACATGCCGAAGAACACCGGCACCGGCATCATTCTCGGCGTTCTCTCGATCGGTTTCGCATTCGGTATGATCTGGTACATGTGGTGGCTTGCAGCCATCACCTTCGTCGCGATGATCGTCATTACGATCGGCCATACCTTCAACTACAAGCGCGACTACCACATCCCCGCCGACGAGGTCGTTAAGACCGAGAACGAGCGTACGAAGCAGCTCGCAGGACAGGTGTAAGACTATGACGATCCACTCCGCACAAGCTCCCATGGACGGCGAAACACCCGCCTTCTATCTGAAGGAGGAGCATCATCCGGAAGGCAGCACCATGCTGGGCTTCTGGATCTACATCATGAGCGACTGCCTGATCTTCGCAGTCCTCTTCGCCACCTTCGCCGTGCTCGGCCACAGCTATGCGGCCGGCCCGTCGCCGGCCGATCTATTCGAGCTACCGCTCGTCGCCCTCAACACGGCGATGCTGCTCTTCTCCTCCATCACCTATGGCTTCGCTATGCTGGCAATGGAGAAGGACAACAAGTCGGGCACGCTGATCTGGCTGACGATCACCGGCATCTTCGGCGCCCTCTTCATCTTCTTCGAACTCTATGAGTTCTATCACCTGATCCTCGACGGTGCCGGCCCGCAGCGCAGCGCCTTCCTGTCGGCCTTCTTCACGCTGGTCGGCACGCACGGTCTGCACGTCACCACCGGTATCGTCTGGCTGATCACGCTGATGGTGCAGGTTGGCCGCTACGGCCTGATCACGGAAAACAAGCGCCGCCTGATGTGCCTTTCGATGTTCTGGCACTTCCTCGACGTCGTCTGGATCGGCGTGTTTTCCCTCGTCTATCTCATGGGAGTTCTCGGATGAGCTCGAACGCAGACCATTCGCATCATTCCGCCGACGCCCACGGCCACGATCATCATGGCGGCCACGAGGCGGCACACGGCACCTTCAAGAGCTACATGACGGGGTTCATCCTCTCCGTCATCCTGACCGCCATTCCCTTCTGGCTGGTCATGGCCAAGGTCATCCCCGACCCGGCCGTCACCGGCGCGATCGTCATGATCCTCGGCGCGATCCAGATCGTCGTGCACATGATCTACTTCCTGCACATGAACACCCGCTCGGAAGGCGGCTGGAACATGATGGCGCTGATCTTTACGATCGTGATCGTCATCATCGCCCTTTCCGGCTCGCTCTGGGTCATGCATCACCTCAACGCGAACATGATGCCCATGTCGCCCGAGATGATGCGCAACATGCCTTAAGACTAAGCGGCGGGCCTTCAAGCGAGGGCCCGCCCTCTTCCCGGCGCGAAAATTCCGCCGGATGCTGCCCGATGCATGCCTGAAATGCCAGGAGCCGCAGCCAAATCTTCCCGACCGCGCATGATCTTCAGCGAAGAGAATTGAACCGCTCGACATCATGCGGCAGCGCCTCCCCGGAGACCAGCGCCATGACCGATATTTCCTCGAGCACATCTCAGGGCAAACCGCGCTCGACGCTGACGCTGGTCGTCTGGGTATCGCTGCTTCTGCTTCTGACCGGCCTCCTCATCGGTCTCGGCACCTGGCAGGTGAAGCGGCTGCACTGGAAGCTGGATCTGATCGCCAGGGTCGATGCGCGCGTGCATGCGCCGCCGGTTCAGGCGCCCGGTTCGGCGCAATGGGCTGGTATCAACGCCGAAAACTCCGAATACAGGCACGTCCAGGCGAGCGGCATTTTCCTCAATGACAAGGAAGCGCAGGTCTATGCCTCGACCACGCTCGGTCCCGGCTATTGGATCTTGACGCCGCTGAAGCTCGCCGACGGCACGACCATCATCGTCAATCGCGGCTTCGTGCCGACCGAGAAGCGCAGTCCGGTTACGCGCCCCGAGGGCCAGATCGAGAGTGAAACCACCATTACCGGCCTGCTGCGGATAAACGAGCCCAAGGGCACGCTGCTTCGTTCGAACATGCCGGCGGAGGAGCGCTGGTATTCACGCGATGTAATTGCGATCGCAAAGGCCCGCGGCCTAGAGAACGTGGCGCCTTATTTCATCGATGCCGACGACGCAAAAAATCCGGGCGGGCTGCCCGTAGGAGGGCTGACACAGATCACCTTCCATAACAGCCATCTCGTCTATGCCATCACCTGGTATGGACTGGCCGTGATGACCTTCGGCATGGCCGCCTATCTCATCCATGTCGAACGGCGGCGGGCAAAGGCGGCCCGCTGATCGCCAGAGCACTTCCGTTTTAAACAGAATCAGGACCGCTTCGCACTTTGCGGGAATTCCTCTATGCCGCCATCTTCGGAAAGCGGAGCTGCCAGCGATGACCGTCGCTGGTCATTTCGACGACGCCGAACGGCTCGACGTCGACTGCCCAGAATGCGGCTGCCGGTGCCTGCAGCACATGCTGAACGGCAGCGCGGATGACGCTCGCATGGGTGACGACGACGATATGACCGGCATCCTCGATATGATTTCCCATCCATTCGCCGACACGCCTCATGACCGCCGACAGGGATTCGCCTCCATGCGGCGCAACCGATGGGTCTGCCATCCACAAGGTCAGAGATTCCGCATCCTTTTCATGCAATTCGGCAAGCGACTGCCCGCGCCAGTCGCCATAATCGCATTCGCGCAAGGCGACGTCCGGAATGGCGTCGAGACCGAGGACGCTGGCTGTCTGGCGGGCGCGCAAGGCCGGGCTCGTCCAGACCCGATCAATCGCACCAAGCCCGAAGGACAGTGACTGAGCCTGCTGTGTCGCCTTGACCTCCAACGGTTCATCATCGGGGAAGCAGCCATTCCGATTGGCCTGCGTCGCGCCATGGCAAATCCAGCTCAAACGCGTTTTCATGAGACTCCCCAACTCCATCCCCTGCCGCGCTCTTGTCGCGATTTCACATCGCGGTGGCGCTTGATTGACAACCATCTTTGCAAATAGATATAAACTTGCACTTGCGGGTGTGGAAGCCGGTGGAACTCCGGCGCGGTCGCGCCACTGTAATCGAAGGCGGACGAGTTCCGTCTCCGAGAGCCAGACCCTTCCCGCAAGAACCCTTCCGCAAATGGAACGCGCTTTTCTTAAAGAGGGAAATACAATGTCCGACACCACTTTTGCCCCATCCGCAGTTCCGCAGCCGATTCCGCTCGGCCAGATCCTGCCCTGGGCCATTTTTGCCGGCTTGCTGATGCTGCTTGCAATCTATTTCATCGGCGCGGAAGAAGGCGCGACTTCGCTCTTCTCGGGCACGTATGTGCATGAATTCGTGCATGATGCCCGTCACCTTCTCGGCTTCCCCTGCCACTAAGGGGTCAAGCACATGGTTGGACGTCTTTTGCTCCGCGGCATGATCGTCGGGGCTCTTGCCGGTATTCTCGTTTTTGCCTTTGCCCATACCTTTGGTGAACCGCTGGTCGATTGGGCCATCGGCTTTGAGGAAAAGGCCGCCCAGGCCGCCGGCGAAGCGCCGGAGCCGGAAATCGTCAGCCGCGCCACACAGGCTGGTCCTGGTCTTCTCATCGGCGCGGTAATCTTTTCGACGGCGATCGGCGGATTGTTCGCGCTGGTCTTTTCCTTCGTCTACGGTCGCGTCAGCCCTCTCGGCGCGCGCGGCACGGCAGCACTGCTTGCCCTCGCCGCCTTCGTGACGATTTCGCTGGTGCCCGACATCAAGTATCCGGCGAACCCGCCGGCGGTCGGCAATCCCGATACGATCGGCGCGAGAACCGAGCTGTTCTTCATCATGATCGTCGCCTCCGTCGTCGGCATGATCATCGCCGTGGGCTTCGGTCGCCGGCTGGCGGCGCGATATGGTTCCTGGAACGGAGCGATCATTGCCGGCATCGGCTACATCGTCTTCATCGCGCTGATCCAATACCTGCTTCCTCCCATCAACGAAGTGCCCGAGCAATTCTCGGCCGTCGTGCTCTGGCGCTTCCGCATCACTTCGCTCGGCATGCATGCCATCCTTTGGACGACACTCGGGCTCGCCTTCGGAGCGTGGGCGGAACGCCAGCTGCCGCAGCCGCGCTATCGCAATGCGTCCCTGCGCCGGACTTAGCCTTATACGTAGCTCGCATCCCGCGCATGACAACACGCGCGGGAGACAGCGGCGTTCAAACGGCGCCCTGCTTGCAATTGTTTGTCTCATAATTTCGACTTGGCCGCTTGCAGCCGCCGCGCATGGCGGCTCCTCCGGAAGCCAGGCCGGCATCCCGATACCTAGCCTCAGCCATGGTGAGATGGCCGTGATCGCGCCCTATTACGGGCGGATCATCTCGCTTGCCGAAAGCGCGTCCGACACCGACGAAACCTTCCGGCGCCTCTTGAATTTCGCACAGATCCAGCGGGTCTATTGTCTCTGGGGCATGATGCCTGGCAGCACCAGCGACGAGGAAAGCCCGTTCAACGAATGTTCGCATGCCTATCTTGCAGCGGGGAAAGCGGTGCTCCTCCAGATGCGCACGATGAAGGACGAAAAGGCAGCGGTGGGCGACATCGTCTCTGATATCGACACGGCGCTGGTGCGCAACAATCTCTCGCTCACCTTATGCAAATTCAGCGGCGAGAGCTTCAATACGGCCGATCTCATCCGCCCGAAGCCCGCCGATGTCATCCTGCACGCCAAGAGCCTTGCGACCATCGTCGCCGCAGGGCTCGTCGTTATCGCAGCATTATGGCTCACGGCACGGGCAGTGCGACCTCCGCCGTATCCATAAGGAAACACCGCCGCGAAACGCGACGGTGTTTGTCATTTCACAGCCTGATCACCAGTAGCCTCGCCGATCGCGCCAGCCATAGTCATCGCGCCAGTGGCGACGATGGCCATGCCAGCCCCATGGCGGCGGCGGTGGCGGTCTGTAGTAACCCCAACGCCGCGGCGGCGGGCCCCAGCGGTTCGGGCGGCATTCGCCCCAACGCGTCAGGTGCCAGCCACGACCGCAGGCATAATCCACTTTCACAACCGGCACCGAGGCCGTTGTCCCAACGGCTGGGATAGGCATTGCCTCTGCCGAAGATACGATCAGGCTGCCGAGCAAGGCAGCGATGGTAATCACGGACGATCTCATTTTGATGGCCCTCTATCCAAGTCCCTTACATGCAGGATTTAACCCCCAGACGTATGAACGACGGCTGAACCGAAAAAGGCCTTTTGGAGGCAAAATCAAGACGGCAGGTCGGAGCCATATGTCCGTAAAGAGCGCCCTGCCTTCCACTGATACGGCTGCCATCGGCCCTCTCGCGCGTCACGAGAGTTTCATGAACGAGGCTTACACCGGGGATATCAATGGCCATAAAGGAGTTTGGGATGGTCGACCTCGCTTCAACCACTTCCGAGGGTGGCAACGCCAATCACCCAATTCACGGCGCCGGGGCCTCGGCAAAATGGTTTCTGCCGCTCTTCGGCCTGGTCGTGCTCGGCGGCCTCGCCTATGTCGGCTATGCCCTCGGCAGCGACCTTGCCGATGCGGCCGCCGTTCCGTGGATTCTGCTCGGTTTGGCGCTTTTGATCGCGCTCGGCTTCGAATTCGTCAACGGCTTCCACGATACGGCCAATGCCGTTGCCACCGTCATCTACACCCGCTCGCTGCCGGCTGAATTCGCCGTCATCTGGTCCGGCTTCTTCAACTTCCTCGGTGTTCTCACTTCATCGGGCGCCGTCGCCTTCGGCATTCTGGCGCTGCTGCCGGTCGAGCTCATCCTGCAGGTCGGCTCCGGCTCCGGCCTCGCCATGGTCTTCGCGCTTCTGACCGCTGCCATTATCTGGAATCTCGGCACCTGGTATCTCGGCCTGCCGGCATCGAGCTCGCACACGCTCGTCGGTTCCATCATCGGCGTCGGTCTCGCCAACCAGTTCCTGGCACCCGCCGGCTCCGCTACTAGTGGCGTCGACTGGTCACAGGCAAGCAACGTCGGCATGTCGCTGCTGCTGTCGCCGATCGTCGGCTTCGGCGCGGCCGCTTTGCTGCTGCTGGTCGCCAAGGTGCTGATCCGCAACAAGGAACTCTATGAGGCGCCGAAGGGCAATGCGCCGCCGCCGGTCTGGATCCGCGGCCTGCTGATCTTCACCTGCACCGGCGTCAGCTTCGCCCATGGTTCCAACGACGGCCAGAAGGGTATGGGTCTGATCATGCTCATTCTCATCGGCCTCGTACCGACTGCCTTCGCGCTGAACCGTACGCCCGATGTCAATTATCTTGAAGCTTACAAGGCTGCCTCGACGCAGGTCGAGACCGTACTCGGCAAGTATGTAAAACCGGGCATTGCCGTGCCGGCGGATCCGAAGGCTGCAGTCAGCAACGCCGTCAAGAGCAAGACCTGGACGGACGCGACGACTCCGGCGCTCCAGGCCTATATCCACGCCACCAGCGCCGAGATATCAGCTTATCCGAGCGTCGAGAAGCTGCCGAACGGCCTCGTTGGCAACGTTCGTAACGATATCTACCTGATCGGTGAATCGCTGAAGCTTATCGACAAGCAGAAGCTGCTGCCGATGAGCGCCGACGACCTCAAGGCCGTGACCAGCTACCACGCCGCCGTCGATCATGCGACCAAGTTCATTCCGCTCTGGGTGAAGGTCGCCGTCGCGCTCGCACTCGGCCTCGGCACCATGGTCGGCTGGAAGCGGATCGTCGTCACCGTCGGCGAAAAGATCGGCAAGACGCATCTGACCTATGGCCAGGGTGCTGCCGCCGAAGTCGTTGCCATGCTGACGATCGGTGCGGCCGACCATCTCGGCCTTCCGGTTTCCACCACCCACGTCCTGTCCTCCGGCGTTGCCGGCACCATGGCGGCGAACGGTTCCGGTCTGCAATGGTCGACCGTGCGCAACATGCTGATGGCCTGGATCCTGACGCTGCCCGCCTCGATCGCGCTGGCCTTCGTGCTGTTCATCGTGCTGCGTCAGGTCTTCTGACCTGCCGTGTCGGCCGATACGCCGATTTCGCGATCCGGCCTCTATATCCGAAAGCGATGGCGCCCCTTGCGGGCGCCATTCTTCTTGCGGCAACTGACTGCAACAAGCCCTACCGCACGCTTTCCTTCTTGTTGCCATTGGCGCCGAGGCCGGACAGTTTCGCCAGCTCCGAACGGCGGTTCGCATAGTTCTGCGCAACCATCGGATAATTGGGTGCCAATCCCCATTTCTGGCGATACTCTTCCGGCGTCATCCCATAATGCACGCGCAAGTGACGCTTCAGCGTTTTGAATCGCTTGCCGTCTTCAAGGCAGACGATGTAGTCGTTCGTTACCGATTTCTTCAAATCCACCGCCGGCACCAGATTGGCGCGGTCCACTGTCCTGCTGCCTGCATCCAAGGCTTGCAGCGCTTCGTGGACATCCTTGATCAGCCTGGGAAGACTGTGAAGCGGAACCGCGTTGTGGCTGACATAGGCCGAAACAATCTTGACGCAGCTGTCGAACAAAGGGCGCGGCTGCGGCTGGGCGGGCACTTTTCTCTCGCTAAAAGAATCCATGATCTTTTCCCGAATTTCATCTGGTTCCTCGCGCGCCGCCCCGCCCGAATTGCATCATGCGCGACGCCCGCTGCCGGACATCCGCCGTTTCAAATTGCGCCGTCTTTCAGGCGCTCGAATCCCGGTCAGCGAAGGGCCGGTTGCTTCATCACGGCGACACCCGCGAAGGCGACCTTGCTGCCATGCCTGGCGGGATAATGGCGGCAATGCTCATCCCACCCCCCGCAAAACGGCCTTTCCCTTGCCGCGGCGAAGCTGCGCCAACGAAACCGGCTGCGACAGGAAGAAGCCTTGCGCATGCGTTGCACCAGCCTCCCGCGCAGCGTCAAGCTGCGAGCTCGTTTCGATGCCTTCGACGACGACGAAGGGCGCAAAGCAGGCGGCAAAGCCGACAAGATGGGAAAGACTGTCGTTTCCGTCGCGACCGCGCCTGTTGTCCCGTACGAAGGCGGCGTCGACCTTGACGATATCGGCGGCCACCGGCAACAGCGACGCCGGCGTGGCAAAGCCGGATCCGAAATCGTCTATCGCGATGCGGCAGCCAAGAGCGCGGATCATCTTCATGCGCTCTATGGAGGCGCCGATGACCGGATAGCCTTCCGTGATCTCGACAACGAGTCGTGGGGCAAGCTCCGGTTTGCGGCTGATGCGGCCGAAGACATCGGAAAACCGATCGGAGCGGGACAGGCTAGCCGCATTCAGATTGACCCCCAGCACCAGCCTTTCATCCTCTGCCAAAGCGGAGAGCACCATATCAAGAATACGCAGATCAAGATCGAACCAGCGATCCTGCCGCTCGAGGAAGGAGACAAATGTGCCGGCGGTGTGCACGGTGCCGTCCGCATCGGTAACGCGCGCGAGGCTTTCCGCATAGAAGACTTCGCCGGCATTTGCGACGTCATGGACCCATTGCGCGGCAAAACCCAGGCCACCTTCGGCGATCGCCTTCAAAATCAGGGCTCTATGTCCCTCCTCTCCGAGGCTCGGACTATCCTTCATCGCGTACCCTTTCGCAGGGGAGCCGGCTGTGGCCGGAACTTCGGAAACAGGAAGCGACGGCGGGCAGCAGTGCGCGTGACCCCGAAGCATCGGATTTCTGGTGTCTAGAATCCGTCTTTTCCATCTTCCAGACACCCACAAACCCCATGTCACCGAGGTCCCCTTCATCGAGCTGGAAACGTTGCACCGATCGTAATCAACCCGGCGCCGTGCAGCGACAAGCTATTATTTAACTATTTCTAATATATTAATTAGCGAGCCGCGGCAAAGTCAACTGCTGCAGCGCCTTCTTATATGAAACTAAGCTAAAATATTAGTAAACTTCAACAACTATTCACCGCGCGGCGTCTGGAACCACCATCCATTATGCTGCGCGGATTGCACAGCTAAATCCAGGGGCGGCAAATCCGGATGCCATAGTCTTTCCCACTCCAGACTCACGACACCAGTATAATTGTCCGCGGCAAGCACTGCACGCAGTGCAGCCATGGGAAACTCACCCTCGCCCGGCAGAACATAACGATACGGCAGCCTCGGCCCCGGCTTGGAGATACTGTCCTTCACATGAAGATGCCGGGTATTGTTGCGAACCTGCTTCCAGGTCTCGACGGGATCCTGCCCACCCTTGCGCCACGTGTGATGTGTGTCCCAAAGGAGCACGCAATCGGGCGCCATTTCAAGGAACCGGGGAATGGCATCGGTCAGCGCGAGGAAATCATGCGTCTCGATGACGATATCGGCGCGGAACCCTTCACGCCTGGCCGTCTCCTTCCACCATTGTAACGTCGACAACGCTTCCGCCATTTCGCCGTCATCACCGGTTTCGCCGCCATCGAAAACCCGCAGCGACCGGACGCCGGCGGCCTCCGCCCAGGGAAGATAGCGCAGGAACTCCTCCTTCGCCTGCGATGTCGCGCCGATAAGACGCAGCGAGGTATTGAAAGCGCATACGCCAACAGGAGAGTCCTGCAGCACTTTGGCCAGGCCGGACGGAGAACCGAACCTTTCGGTGAAATAAGCAGAAAGATCGATCGTGCCGCCAAGAGCACGGATTTCGATGGCATCCAGACCATGGCGTGCCGCCAAGCCGAGCGCTTCATCCAATTCGAATTCCGCGCATCCCAGCGTGGAAAACGCCGACACGATCCGCGGCGCATCGTTGTCAACGGCAACCACAGTTTTCTCCTCCGTCTGGTTTCCCGACAGCGCCGCCTATGTGCGTCGACGGTTATCCCCGTCCTCTCGCATGGTCGCAACGCGCCGCAAGTAACCAAACGGATAATTAAGGAGCATGCCCAAGCCGTCAAGGCTCGATCGAACTGCAACCTGGCGAGATAAGGCGATTCGTCTAAGCGGCGGCTTGAGCGCGGATATTCTTATTAAGGAGGGTGGATATTCCTCACCAAACGATGGGATGGGTTTCACCGGTCGCGACATTGACGAAACCTTCCGGCGCCCTTTCGGAGGGAGCAACCAGAACCCAGCGCCAGGGCGCGCAGGTAAGCGTCGCAAAGGAGAGCCGCTCGGGAAAGCCCGGCCACCACCGCGGCGAGAAGGTCGGCTCATACATCCAGTCGATCTCGGCGCCGGCCTTATAGAGCGCCTGCATCTCCGCATCCAGCTCCTCGCCCGAGCGCGCCGTCATCAGGCCGCCGACTTCGTAGCGGACACGGGCGACGACCTTTCCACCCGAAACCAGCACCCAGCCACCCTGCTGTTCCTTTAGCGCGTTTGCGACCATGGCCATGGCTTCATCGGAGGAACCCACGATCCAGATATTGTGCTTATCGTGACCGAGCGTCGAGCCGAGCGCGGTATTCGGCGTGCGCGGGCCCGTGCCCAGCCAGAACATGCGCGCGACCTTTGCTTCGCCGGAAAAACGGTCGACGATCGCGAATTTCGTGACGTTACGATCATGATCGCGCTGCACGGCGCCATCGCGGACCGGCAGATCCATGGTGATGAAATCATCGGCCCAATGGAACGGCCGCAGCAATGCAGCCTTGGCCGTGATCCCATCCGATGGGGCGGCGATGCGAAAATCCTCTGCCGTAACGACCCGATCAAGGCGCACCGTCCGCGTCGCCCAATCCGGCCAATCGATCTCCGGCCGGACGCCGACGAAAGCCTTGTCCTCGGATGCCGGCGTGCCATCGGCCCAGACCTTGGCGATCGACAGCGTCTTCACATCGTCCAGCAACACGATATCGGCAAAACGGCCCGGCGCAATCGAGCCCACCCAGGGTGTCAGCCGCATGTGGCGGGCGGGATTGATCGTCACGCATTGAATGGCGATTTCGGGTGCCAATCCATTCTCGATCGCAAGGCGGACATTATAATCCGTCGCACCGATCTTCAGCGTATCGCTGGCGCTGCGATCATCGGTAACGAAGGCGATCTGTGACCAGTCGGACAGGCCTTTCTCGATCAGGCCCTTGATCACCTCGGGCAGGGAATGCGGACGGAGTTCGATGAAGAGGCCATGAGTCAGCTTTTCCCAGATCTCGTCGAGAAACCAGCCTTCATGATCGGAGGCGAGGCCGGCGCCGGCAAAGGCATTGATCGACGCCAGATCGCGCAGGCCCGCACCATGGCCTTCGACGACGCCGCGCTGTTCGAAGGTGGCGCGGATCATGCCCCAGAGCCGATCGTAAGCCGGATTCTCGGGATTGCTGACCGAGGGCCAGTCCATGACTTCGTCAAGGCCGGCCACCATCAGGCTTTCTTTGAGAAAGGACTTCTGCTCGTCATAGCCGAAGTGACCGCCGCCCCATTCGTAAGCCGTCGGCGGCACGGCCGATCCGGGCAGAGGAAATATCTTCATCGGCGAGCCGCGACGGCGTGCTTCCAGCCAGAATTCCAGATTGCGGGCACCATTCACATTGGAAAACTCATGGCTCGCCTCGCAAGTCCAGGTGACGCCATGCGGCATGACCAAAGCCGCTTCCCATTCCGGCGTGAGATGCGAGCTTTCAATATGCTTATGCGCTTCGCCGAAACCCGGAACCGCTGTGAGATGCGGCTCGTGCACGCGTTCGCTCACCTCACCCCGATAACTGCCGCCTGGGCCGACATAGGCGATGCGCCTGCCCTTGATGACGATTTCTTGATCATCCAGCCAGCTGCGGCTGTGCACATCCAAAAGCTTGCCGACACGCAGCAGGCGATCCGCCGGCCGGCGGCCGAGCGCGGTCAGCGTCAGATCCTGACGGATCCGCACTTCGTCCGCCGCGTTGACGAGCAGGTCGTCGGGAAGATTTGTGTTCGGGGATGTCATGAGACGCATGCCTGCCAGTGAAATCGATCAGCCGAGGGTAGAGATGAGGGACGAGCCTGTAAAGCCGACCGGTTGGCCCAAGGAAGCCCAATGATCTCAGGTACTTCAATAATCCAGCACTGCATCATGACGCCACAGGATATTCATCCTATGAAAAGCAAAAACCCACCACCCTGCCCATTTGTTGGGCTTGTAAAGCCAGTGCTCGAAAAATAGTATCCTGCAAGCTTGAAACATATGTCCGATTTCATTGACCAAAAGGATTTCGAGAATGAAAGGCCTCTCCCTTGCCCGCGTCGCGGGATTTGCCATGCTTACAGCAGCGGCCGTCAATCCGGCCCTTGCCCAGTCAAAGACGCTGACCATTTCCTGGTGGGGCTATAATGGTGAGAAGATGAAGGCCAACATCATCGAGCCCTTCAAGAAGATCTGCGGCTGCGACGTGGTCTTCGAAACCGGCAACAATGCCGACCGCCTCAACAAGCTTAAACTGCGCGGGGGCAAGGGCGTCGACGTCATCTATCTCACAGATAGTTATTCGCAGCTCGGCATACAGCAGGGTCTCTTCCAGGAAGTCGACCGCAGCAAGCTCCCCAACCTTGCCGATCTCTACGATATCGCCAAAGCACCGCAGGGCAATTATGGCCCCGCTTACACGATCGGCCGCATCGGTATCGTCGACGATACGGCGAAGGTGAACCCGCCGATTACCTCCTGGAACGATCTCTGGCGCGACGACCTGAAGGGCGCCATTTCGCTGCCGGGCATCACCACGACAGGCGGACCGCTGACGGTGCTCCAAGCCGGCAAGCATGCCGGCGCCGATCCCTACGCCGATGCTGACAAGGCCTTCGAAGCCATCGAGGCGCTGAAGCCGAACGTCGTCAAGAACTACAATACCGGCTCCGAACTGGTGAACCTGATCTCGACGGGAGAGGCCAAGGTGGCGATCACGCAGGATTTTGTTCTGTCATCGTTGCGATCAGCCGTTCCGACGATGGCCTGGGCCGATCTGAAGGAGGGCGATATCGCTGTCCTCAACACGGTCAATATTCCAAAGGGCTCGGAAAACGTCGAGCTCGCGCACCAGTTCATCAACTTCATCCTGTCGAAGGACGTACAGCAGGCGGAAGCCGAACAGGGCGTCGACGCTCCGGTCTCGACCAAGGTGGTGCTGTCGCCGGAAAAGGCCAAGCTCTGGACCTATGGCGCCGAGATGATCGCCAAGCTTAACCGCATCGACTATCAGAAGCTGATCGAGGCGCAATCGGACTGGGTCGATCGCTGGAACGAGATCTTCGGCATGTAACAGGGCATGCCGTACACGCATGCGGCGTTCTCACGGAATTCGTTGATGAAGCATTTGATGAAATGGGGTTTGGCGACGCCGGCGATTGTGGCCGTAACGCTCTTCCTGCTCGTTCCCGTTGTCATTACGATTGCAGCGACCTTCGGCGAACCCAAGGGGGTGTTCTCCCCCTATGTCGCCTTCTTTTCCAGCGGCTTTCGCCGCACCGTGCTTTTCAGGACGATCGAAGTGGCGCTGATCACGACAGCGATATCGCTGTTTATCGGCTTCATCGCCGCCTATGTGATCGCGCAGATGCCGGGGCGCGCCAAAAGCGTGATGATCATCGCCGCCGTCTTTCCGCTGCTGACCGGCGTCGTCGTACGCTCCTTCGCCTGGCTGATCATTCTCGGTAAGAACGGCATTCTCAACACAATATTGCTGTCGCTCGGCGTCATCAGCGAACCGCTCTCGATGCTCTACACGGAGGGCTCGGTGATCGTCGCGATGGTCTATCTCTTCGTGCCCTTGATGATCCTGACCCTCCTCGGCGTGCTTGAAGGCATACCGCAGGATCTCATCCAGGCGGCGACGTCGCTCGGTGCTACGCCGGCCGCAACCTTCCGCCAGGTTATCCTGCCACTTGCCACACCCGGTCTTATCGTCGGCGCGGTGCTGGTTTTCACCGGCAGCTTCACCTCCTACGCCACGCCGCAGCTGCTCGGCGGAGAAAAGCAGATGATGATGGGCACCTTCCTTTATCAGCGCGCCATGGTCACCTTCGATTGGGTCGGCGCCTCGACGATCGCCGCCATCATGGTGGTCGTCACGATCGGAATTGTCGCGATCATGAGCCGTCTCGCACGACGGCTGAATCCGATGGCGGTGTGATCATGACAAGGACGGTCCATCCCGCGCTCATCGCTTTCACGGCCCTCGTCTTCCTGTTCCTGCTGGCGCCGCTCGTCATCATCATCGGCGCCGCCTTCAGCGACACGACCTATCTCACCTTCCCGCCGCAGGGCCTCACGCTGCACTGGTTTTCCAACATCTTTCAAATCGAGGCCTTCCGCACGACGGCGATCACCAGCCTGGAGCTCGCTTTCCTAGGAACCACGCTTTCGCTGCTGATCGGCATTCCAGCAGCCTATGCCATCAGCCGTTACAGGGTCGAACTGCCGCGCTGGCTTTCAACCCTCTTCGTCCTGCCGATCCTCGTTCCGGAAATCGTCTTCGGCTTCTCGCTGATGAAATCGATCACGATCGAGCTCGGGCTGCCGATCTTTCCGAGCCTCCTGATCGGCCATGCGCTGCTGGTGCTGCCCTATTCGGTGCGCGTCGTCAGCGCCAGTCTCGCAAGTTTCGATTTCTCCATCGAGGAGGCGGCGATCAGTCTCGGTTGCCCTCCTTTGAAGACCTTCCTGACGGTGGTGCTGCCAAATATCCGCGCCGGCGTCATTGCCGCCTTCATCCTCGCCTTCATCACCTCGATCAACGATGTCTCGGTCTCGGTCTTCCTGACCGGCCCGGGCATATCCACCCTTCCGATCCAGATCCTCGCCCATATGGAGCAGTTCTTCGATCCGACCATCGCCTCGGTTTCCGTGCTGCTGATGCTCCTCACCGTCGCCGTCATGGCGATCGTCGAAGCCACCCTGGGCCTTACCTTCCTGACAAAGTAGCCGCCCGTGACCGTATCGCTCTCCATCAATTCCATCAGTGCTCATTACGGCAAGACCGCCGTCCTGCAGGATCTTTCGCTTTCGATCGCGGCGGGCGAACTCGTCTCGCTGCTCGGCTCGAGCGGCTGCGGCAAGACGACGACCTTGCGGCTGGTCGCCGGCTTCCTGCAGCCGACGAGCGGCACGATCAAGCTCGGCGACCGCGATCTGACGACACTGCCGGCGCATGCCAGGGATATCGGCCTGGTGTTTCAGAACTACGCGCTGTTTCCACATCTGACAGTACTCGAGAACGTCGCCTTCGGTCTCAAGCAGCGCCGCATGCCGACGAGGGAGCGCCTCATAAAAGCCGGCGCCATGCTGGACCGCGTCGGCCTTTCCGGCCTCGGTGACCGCTTGCCCGGCGCCCTTTCAGGCGGCCAGAAGCAGCGCGTCGCGCTCGCTCGCGCCCTCGTCATCGAGCCGCCGCTCCTCATGTTCGATGAGCCGCTCTCCAATCTCGATGCGAAGCTCCGGGTCGACATGCGCGTGGAAATCCGCCAGCTACAGCGCGCCAACGGCACGACCTCGCTTTATGTGACGCATGATCAGGAAGAAGCCTTCTCGATCTCCGATCGCGTCGCAATCATGAATGCCGGGCGCATCATGCAGCTCGATACGCCCGAGACCCTCTACCGCAAGCCTGCCAACAGCTTCGTCGCCCGCTTCGTCGGCTTCGAAAACCAGCTGCCGTTGAGGGTCGTCGAGCGGACAGGTACACTGGTGACGGCGGAGGCTGCAGGGGGCGCAAGGATCACTCTGTCGCAGGACGATTTCGGGTCGATCCCGAACAATTTTGTCCTCGGCTGCCGCGCGGACGGGCTTTCCGTTCGACGCGAAGGCGACGGCCTGCCGGCGGTTCTGGGAACACGCACCTATCTCGGCCGCGCCTATCAGTATCAATGCGAAACAGCGGCCGGTACTATCGTCGCCAATGGCGTCCTATCGGAGCCGATGGCTGCCGGAAGCAGCGCGATGCTCGTGCCGGTGCCGGAGCAATGCTGCATTCTGGATGCCTGAAGGGTAAGAGGACGCGGCGCTTGGCTCGGGATTTGCGCTTATGCTTTGGGCTGCGCTGCTTGGGGAACGCTTGGTTCGGTGTTCAGGCTTTGTTTTGCGCGTTGCGTTGCGTGGTTTGGTTATGCTTGTTTTGGGGGCTGATGGTGGATGCTCTCGGCGTTGGCAGAAGGCAAGAAGCCGGCGTTAGGCGGGCCTTGTGTGGGAAGGTTGGTTGCGGGGGCAGGATTTGAACCTGCGGCCTTCAGGTTATGAGCCTGACGAGCTACCGGGCTGCTCCACCCCGCGTCACCAGCGTAAGCCGCGTTGCGGCTTATCGCGCTTGCGTGAACCGCTATGCGGTTCATGCTTCATCCGGGCAAATCTGAAGGATTTGTCCCTTGTTCCCAGCGTAAGCCGCGTTGTGGCTTATCGCGTTACCGACGCAAATCGCGGAGCGATTTGTCGTCTTATCCAGCGCAAATCGCGGAGCGATTTGTCGCGTATTTCCAGCGTAAGCCGCGTTTGGGCTTATCGCGGTTGCGCAAACCCTTTGGTTTGTCGCGCCCTTGGCACCGTATTTCGGGCGCGTCGGGGTAATTTCCTGGCTCCAGAAGCGGCAAAGGCCGCATGAGCGGCCTATTGTAGCACGGCTTGAGCCGTCTGTGTGATGAGAAGATTTTATGAGGCATAGATTGCTTGAGCAATTTAGCGTGACGCATAAATCGATTTCATCGATTTAGCGTGGAGTTGCGATTAGCAGACCTGGCAGCGACCTACTCTCCCGCGTCTTAAGACGAAGTACCATGGGCGCAGGGGCGTTTCACGGCCGTGTTCGGAAAGGGAACGGGTGCAGCCACCCCGCCATAACCACCAGGTCGGCAAAGCGCAACTTGTTGATCCATGCGAACGCATGGATCAACAAGTTGCTCTTTCTGGGCTGATATGCCTTTCCTTCTCGCTTGTCGCTCGAAGGGGACATCAGCCGTCCATACGGAGGCTTGCTGTTCATGCTGCTGCATGGACAATTTGAGAAGCTGGATTTTTTTATTTGAACACGTCTTGGATGCTGGGCAGAAGCGGCTATTGCCTACTGCCTACATCCTATTGGCTCGTCGAATTTATTCGATGAGCACTGGCAATGGGAACGATCAAGCCAATCGAGCTATTAGTACCGGTAAGCTTCATGCGTTGCCGCACTTCCACACCCGGCCTATCAACGTGGTCGTCTTCCACGGCTCTGATAGGGAACACTCGTTTCCAGGTTGGTTTCCCGCTTAGATGCCTTCAGCGGTTATCCATTCCATATATAGCTACCCTGCTATGCCCTTGGCAGGACAACAGGTCCACCAGAGATATGTCCATCCCGGTCCTCTCGTACTAGGGACAGATCCTGTCAATATTCCTACACCCACGGCAGATAGGGACCGAACTGTCTCACGACGTTCTGAACCCAGCTCACGTACCGCTTTAATTGGCGAACAGCCAAACCCTTGGGACCTGCTCCAGCCCCAGGATGCGATGAGCCGACATCGAGGTGCCAAACAACCCCGTCGATATGGACTCTTGGGGGTCATCAGCCTGTTATCCCCGGCGTACCTTTTATCCGTTGAGCGATGGCCCTTCCACGCGGGACCACCGGATCACTATGACCGACTTTCGTCTCTGCTCGACTTGTCAGTCTCGCAGTCAGGCGGGCTTATGCCATTGCACTCGACGACCGATTTCCGACCGGTCTGAGCCCACCATCGCGCGCCTCCGTTACTCTTTCGGAGGCGACCGCCCCAGTCAAACTACCCACCATACACTGTCCCGGATCCGGATGACGGACCGCGGTTAGACATCCATGACGATAAGGGTGGTATTTCAAGGATGGCTCCACAAGAACTGGCGTCCCTGCTTCAAAGCCTACCACCTATCCTACACATGCCGACACGAATGCCAGTGTAAAGCTATAGTAAAGGTGCACGGGGTCTTTCCGTCTGACCGCAGGAACCCCGCATCTTCACGGGGAATTCAATTTCACTGAGTCTATGTTGGAGACAGCGGGGAAGTCGTTACGCCATTCGTGCAGGTCGGAACTTACCCGACAAGGAATTTCGCTACCTTAGGACCGTTATAGTTACGGCCGCCGTTTACTGGGGCTTCGATTCAGAGCTTGCACCCCTCCTCTTAACCTTCCAGCACCGGGCAGGCGTCAGACCCTATACGTCGTCTTGCGACTTCGCAGAGCCCTGTGTTTTTGGTAAACAGTCGCTACCCCCTGGTCTGTGCCACCCTCACATGCTTGCGCACATAAGGGTCACGCTTCTTCCGAAGTTACGCGTGCAATTTGCCGAGTTCCTTCAACATAGTTCTCTCAAGCGCCTTGGTATACTCTACCTGACCACCTGTGTCGGTTTCGGGTACGGTCTATACGGTGGAGCTATTTCCTGGAACCGCGTCCCCGCCCACACAATCCAATAAGTGTGAACAAGTTAAGCAATCCGTCACTACCACCAGGCCCACGAATATTAACGTGGTTCCCATCGACTACGCGTGTCCGCCTCGTCTTAGGGGCCGGCTAACCCTGCTCAGATTAACTTTAAGCAGGAACCCTTGGTCTTTCGGCGAGAGGGTCTCTCACCCTCTTTATCGTTACTCATGTCAACATTCGCACTTCCGATACCTCCAGGACCCCTCACGGGTATCCCTTCATCAGCTTACGGAACGCTCCGCTACCACTCCTCAAAGAGGAATCCTCAGCTTCGGTGCATGGCTTCAGCCCCGTTACATTTTCGGCGCAAAGACCCTTGACTAGACCAGTGAGCTGTTACGCTTTCTTTAAATGATGGCTGCTTCTAAGCCAACATCCTGGTTGTTTTGGGATCCTCACATCCTTTCCCACTTAGCCATGACTTGGGGACCTTAGCTGGAGGTTAGGGTTGTTGCCCTTTTCACGACGGACGTTAGCACCCGCCGTGTGTCTGCCTGGTAGTACTTCCCGGTATTCGGAGTTTGGTTAGGATCAGTAAGACGGTGAGTCCCCATAGCCCATCCAGTGCTCTACCCCCGGGAGTATTCGCCAGACGCTCTACCTAAATAGATTTCGCGGAGAACCAGCTATTTCCGAGTTTGATTGGCCTTTCACCCCTAGCCACAAGTCATCCCAATCTATTGCAACAGATGCGGGTTCGGTCCTCCAGTTGGTGTTACCCAACCTTCAACCTGCTCATGGCTAGATCACTCGGTTTCGGGTCTAATGCAACAAACTATATCGCCCTATTCAGACTCGCTTTCGCTTCGCCTACACCTACCGGCTTAAGCTTGCTTGTTACACTAAGTCGTTGACCCATTATACAAAAGGTACGCCGTCACCCTTGCGGGCTCCGACTGTTTGTAGGCATCCAGTTTCAGGTTCTATTTCACTCCCCTTGTCGGGGTGCTTTTCACCTTTCCCTCACGGTACTGGTTCGCTATCGGTCATGCACGAGTACTTAGGCTTGGAGAGTGGTCTCCCCATGTTCAGACAGGATTTCACGTGTCCCGCCCTACTCTAGGACAATAAAGCTATCTACGCGTACGGGGCTGTCACCCTCTACGGCAAACCTTTCCAGGTTCTTCCACTTTAAACTTCATTGCCACTGGCCTGGTCCGCGTTCGCTCGCCACTACTTGCGGAGTCTCGGTTGATGTCCTTTCCTGCAGGTACTTAGATGTTTCAGTTCCCTGCGTTCGCTTCTTACACCCTATTTTATTCAGGTGAAGATACCTTGTTACAATGCTTAGAAACCAAGCGCGTCTTTGACGCGCTCTCAGGCAATAGGTCTTAGGCAGTAGGCAATAGCGTCTGTTTCAATCCACTACTGCCCATTGCCTATTGGCTACTGCCTCGCACCTCACGGCGCGCTTGATTTTCTAAGCATTTAAGGTGGGTTGCCCCATTCGGAGATCCATGGATCAAAGCTTATTCGCAGCTCCCCACGGCTTTTCGCAGCGTATCACGTCCTTCATCGCCTGTGCATGCCTAGGCATCCACTAAATGCCCTTACGACACTTGATCGTTCTCATTGCCAATGCTCATCATCTAGTTGTTCGTTTCCAGCGGAAACGACAACAGACCGGGTTACCTTTTACAACCCAGCCTACTCAACAATGCCATCGACGTGTTCGACAGGCTTGCTTTATCGGAGCTACGCCGAGCAGCTCGCTTGCAGCCTGTCTTAAGACCAGCTTCTCGAGATTTGATCCGATACCGCGCGGTCAGGCAACGGTAATCCAGCCGTCCGTCAGATGCAGCCCAGAAGGACTGCAAACAACAACGACCCAGAGCGACAAGCTTCCTTCCTACCTCCGATCTCTCCACCATATCCGGCCGGCTAGGCCATCCTTGGTTTCATAAAGACCGGGCTCGGACGCCT
>NZ_QMKK01000026.1:2500-48631 GCF_003287875.1 Martinezella tropici | reverse complement strand
CTAGCACTACTTTGGCAGAATTGAATTTGGGGTCATTAGGAACCTGATACGGCAGTGAGGACATCGTTGTGGTGGATGGTGGTTTGAGAGCGCGGCTATGACAGCGCGTCGGATGGCCGGCAGTGTCGGCTTAGGCGGGCCGTGCCTCTTCCTTTTTTTCCCGCTTTGCCTTGTTGAGGCGTTGATGTTGAAGAAAGGCATAGGCAATCATCGTCATCAACGCGTGTCGGTGGAGGCCCTGCCATGATCGACCTTCAAAGTGATCGAGGCCGAGCTCTTCCTTCATCTGCTGATGGGCCTGCTCGCAGACCCATCGCGCCTTGATGGCCGCCGTGAGCGCTTTCAAGGTCGCCTCGGCCGGCAGATTGGAGAGGTAGTATTTGCGCTCGTCGTTTGAACGCCATTCACCAACGAGCCACGCCACTTCGCCCGGCATGTGCTGCTGTCCCTTGTCGAGGATGCGTTGCGGGTTGCCATCAGCAATCCGAATGCGTAGGGCAGCGAAGCGTGCTGTCAGTCGACCTTTCGTGCCGTGACGCCAACTGACCTTCTTCCAGGTGTTTCCTTCCAAGATCGTTTCGGCTGCGGTCGACAGCGTATCGGGGATCGAATGCTTGCGTGGCCGTCCATGGCCGGCGACAGGAAAGACCAATGCGACATCATGAGGATAAACCTTCTGATGCTTGGGAATACCGACAGCCCAGGTGAGATTGCGTGCACTGAGCCCCTGGCGAAACGCAGCCGACAGACCATAGCCGGCATCCGCAAGCACGGTGCCAAACCGCACGCCTGCGGCCATCAGCCGATCGATCTCGCCGAGCGCGATCTCCGGTTTGGTGCGGGATCGGCGCATCTCCTCGGGAACACCAGCCTTCGCCATCCGATCCTGATCACTCGTCCAACTGTCGGGCAAGAACAATCGTAAGCCCACTGGGACGGGAACCTCGTCGCGGGCCAGCGTCAACGACACCAGCGTCTGGCAATTGGCGCGCTTGCCGAGCATCGACGCGTACTGCGGCGCCACCCCAACAGAATGGTCGCCTTTCTTCGGTAGACCTGTGTCGTCGATCACCAGAAAAGCATCTGAAGCCCCGACAATCCTGTCGGCCTGCACCGCCAGTTCCGCCTCAAGAGGACCGGCATCCCAAATCCCATCCGAGATGAAATGATGCAGGCGGTCGTAGCGATCAGGTGCCAGACGTTCCGCCATCGGCTCGATACTCTTGCGATCACCAGGTCCGATGAGGCCCGAAATATAGACCGGGCACATCTGCCGCCGCTTCTTGTGACCAAGCTTCTCGACGAACGGCTTCAGCCAATCCGCCAGCGCAACATCCAGTTCCGACATCTCGCGCACCCCTGTGAAAGTGCCCAAGATGGCCCATCATCGTAAATGACCGGTTAATCTGCCAAAGTAGTGCTAGGAGTGAGAAATACTGCCGCCCATCCCTCATCCGTAGAAGTGGCTCGTAGCAAGACAATCTCAGTTATAGAAGATCTCGTGATAAATGTGGTTAAGAAGTTCTGATAGCTTTTCTTTACCTTCTTCTCGCTCCTGAAAACCTGCTAGCGCAACACCAGCGGAGCCTTTCTGGCTTCCGTGACTGATAAGGCAAACATAGGCATAGATGAAGACGCTGCTAGGTAAGCCGCCATCACGCCACCCCACCCCAATTCCGCTGCAATCCCCCGTATAACCCCTGCTCCCATCACATCCTCTTTGGCCCGGGAGAAAAGCCTCAATGTCGAAACTACGCGTCGCCGTTCTGTTTGGCGGTCAGTCCACCGAGCATGAGGTTTCCGTCATGTCGGCCCGCAATGTCGTCAAGGCGATCGATGGCGCCAGATATGAGATCGTGCCGATCCTGATCGATCGTGCCGGGCGCTGGCTGCTGGTGGAGGAAAAGGGCGGCGCGCTGCCGGAGCCGATTACCTATGAAGGCCGGCAAGTCTGCCTCGTTCCGGGCGGCAAGGGGCGGCTGATGGCGATCGAAGGGTCTGGCGCGCGCGAGCTGCCTGCGGTCGACGTGCTGTTTCCGGTGCTGCATGGGCTGAACGGCGAGGATGGCTCCATTCAGGGCCTTGCCCAGATCGTCGGCCTGCCCCTCGTCGGTTGCGGCATTCTGGGCTCGGCCAACGCGATCGACAAGGATATGGCAAAGCGCCTGCTGCGCGAGGCCGGCCTGCCGGTGGCGCGCTCGGTCACACTGACGCGCGGCGACAAGCCAGATTTCAATGAGATCGTGAGCACGCTCGGCTCGCCCGTCTTCGTCAAACCGACGCGCCAGGGCTCGTCGGTCGGCGTCAGCAAGGTGCAGGATGCCGCATCCTTCGAGAGCGCACTGGCCGAGGCCTTCCGGCATGACCGCAAGGTGCTGGTGGAAGAATTCGTGCGCGCC
The DNA here is from genome assembly GCF_003287875.1 of Martinezella tropici. Classification (GTDB taxonomy): domain Bacteria; phylum Pseudomonadota; class Alphaproteobacteria; order Rhizobiales; family Rhizobiaceae; genus Rhizobium; species Rhizobium tropici_C. The sequence goes on along the minus strand of NZ_QMKK01000026.1, from coordinate 46,232 downwards.
CGCGAGATCGAATGCGCCGTGCTGGAACAGCCTGACGGTTCGCTCTTCGTCTCCGTGCCGGGCGAGATCGCCACGGCCGCGACCCACGGCTTCTATTCCTACGAGGCGAAATATCTCGATCAGAACGGCGCCGTCGTCACCGTGCCGGCGGATATTCCGGCTGATACGGCAGAGGTGCTGAAGCGCATGGCAGCGGATGGCTTTCGCGCGCTCGGATGCGAAGGGCTGGCGCGGGTCGATTTCTTTCTACGGCCGGATGGCAGCGTCGCCATCAACGAGATCAATACCATGCCCGGCTTCACCAATATCAGCATGTATCCCAAGGCCATGGGCGCGTCGGGCATTCCCTATCCGGAACTGATCAGCCGCCTGATCGAGCACGGGCTGGCGCGGGCGCGGCAAGGCTGATCCATAGCGACGGCAGGCTCCGATGCCGCCCGCCGTCAGACCTTTTCTTTTTTCCTGGTCTTCACCTTCGGCTCGGCGGGCGCATCCGGCGTCGGCGCGAGCAGCTTTCTGAGCGAAGCGATCTTGTCCTTCACCAGCGGGCGGAAGCGGCTGGCGCGATAGGGCATGTCGGCGGCGCCATAGCCTTCCGGGCCGTCATCATTGCCGCGATGGATCTCCTCCAGCTTCACGCCGATGAAGGTGCCGTCGACATAATGCGTGTACTCGCCGACCCAGCGGATGGTGTAGATCGTTCCCTTGCGGATCAGCTGATCGATGCTGACATGCTTGAACGTATCGTCGATGCAGACGACCTTCTGGCCCACATGGAAATCGTAACTCACCCTGCCCTCCTTGACGCGACTGAAGCGATCCGCCGCGTGGTTGAGATACAAGCATAGCCGCATATGCACAGTCGAGTAAACGCGGGCCGGCGTCGCAGCCGCGATCAATGAAACGGCGGGGCAATTGCATATGGGGTGAGATCGTTGTCGCGCACCCTCCTTCTCCCCTCGGGGAGAAGGTCCCGACAGGGGGATGAGGGGGATTTGCCGGAAGCACGAAATTCTCGGATTCGGTTCAATCGCCCCCTCATCCGACCCTTCGGGCCACCTTCTCCCCGAGGGGAGAAGGTACATGCGGCACCTGCCTGCTCCATATGCCATAGCCCGACATGAAACGGTGACAAAGCAACCCGTTGACATCCCTAATGGAAGGCTGAAGATTGCGCTTCGTCCGAGCCGCCGCAAGGTCTCCCGTCCACTCCGATATCCGCTACCCGCAAGGCCGCTGAAGGCTCCTAAAGTTCATGCCCACTCTCCGCCTCATTGCTGATGACCTCACGGGCGCGCTTGATACCGCCGTCGAATTCGTCGGTGTCTACGGGCCGATCGCGGTCGAGCGCAGCGATGCGCTTTCCGAGAACCTGCCGGATTGCCTCGCGATCGATAGCCGCACCCGCGAGAAGACGGCCGCCGAGGCGGAAGCAATCGTCGGCGGCATTGCGCCGTTGCTGCGGGGGGCCGATCTCGCCTTCAAGAAGGTGGACAGCCTGTTTCGCGGCCCCTGGGCGGCGGAATTGGCTGCCTGCTTCCGGCTCGGCTATTGGCGGCACTGCATTCTGGCGCCAGCCTTCCCGCATCACGGGCGGCACACGAAGGGCGGACGGCAGGTGCTTTATGCCGGCAAGGACGCCTGGCGCGATGTCAGCGGCGATCTCGTGACCCATTTGCGCGCCGAGGGATTGCCGGCCTTCCATACGACGCTCGATAACCTCGAAGGCAAGCACATTCCGGATGGCATCCATGTTTTCGATGCGCATACGGATGACGATCTCGATGCCATCATCGCATGTGTGTCCTCGCGGCTGGAGGGGCCGGTTCTCTGGAGCGGCACCGGCGGGCTCGCCCGTGCTCTGGCGCGCAATATCGAGCTGGCAACGCAGCTTCCGCCCCACGCCGAAAGAGACGCAGGCGAACGCCATCCGGCCCCCTCCGTTCCCATATCGCGCCGGCTGCAAAGGCCGGTGCTCGGCCTGTTCGGCTCGGACCAGCCGATCACGCTCGCGCAACTCCAGGCCTGCGGTCCCAACTGGCTGAAGCTTGGCGAAGGTGCTGATGCCAAAACCGTCGATCATCAAATCCGGCAAAGCGGCGTCGCCATGGTCAGCCTCGACCTGCCGACAGGGCTTGAACGCGACGATGCCGCAAGGTGCATCGCGGCGAGCTTCGGCCGCATGGCCAGGGCATTGCCCGCCCCGGGCACATTGATCGTCGCCGGCGGCGAGACCCTGCGAAACCTGTGCTCGGCGCTCGACGTGTCAGCGCTCAGCATCACCGGCCAGGCAGCGCCGGGCCTGCCGCGCTCCACGATCGTCGGCGGCCCCTGGCAGGGCACCACTGTCATCTCGAAATCAGGTGCATTCGGCGGCCCCACCCTGTGGCGCGATCTCTTAAGTGAAAACGGGCTGATTGCCGGAGGAGAAGAACCATGACGCGGCACTTAGCAATCACCATGGGCGATCCCGCCGGCATCGGCCCGGAAATCATCGTCAAGGCTGCAGCACGACTCAAAGATAGGCTCGATGAAGGTAAGCTGAAGCTGACCATTATCGGCAGTGGCCCTGCCCTGCGGCTTGCCGAGCAACAGCTTGGCCTCGATATCGAAATTCCGGACGTGCAGATGGAGGCCGATTGGCCGAACCTCTGCTTCATCCAGGCCGATGCCGAGGGAGAGCCGATCCTGCCGGGCCGGCTTTCTGCCGATGGTGGCCGCATGGCGTTCAAGGCGATCGAAAAGGGCGTTCAGCTAGCGCTGTCAGGCAAGGTCGGCGGCATCGTCACCGCGCCGCTCAACAAGGAAGCGCTGAACAAGGCTGGCTTCCATTATGCCGGTCATACCGAGCTTTTGGCCGAGCTCACCGGCGCGCGCGGCTCCGTGATGATGCTCGCCCATGGCAATATGCGCGTCAGCCACGTCACCACCCATGTCGCACTCGAGGATGTGCCGAAGCGCCTGACGCCCGAGCGGCTGCGCCTCGTGATCGACCTCACCCACAAGGCGCTCAGGAATCTCGGCATAACCAGCCCGAAGATCGCGGTGGCGGCGCTCAATCCGCATGCCGGCGAAGGCGGCCTCTTCGGCTGGCAGGATATCGATATCTCCGCGCCCACCATCGCCAGGGCGGTGTCCGACGGGCTCGATATCGTCGGTCCCGTTCCCGGCGACACCGTCTTCGTCAAGCTGCGCGCCGGCCAGTATGACGCCGTCATCGCCATGTATCACGATCAGGGCCATATCCCGGTCAAGCTGCTCGGCTTCGAGATCGATCCCGCGACGGGCAAATGGATGGATCTTTCCGGCGTCAACATCACCCTTGGCCTGCCGATCGTGCGCACCTCGGTCGACCACGGCACCGCCTTCGACATCGCCGGCAAGGGCATCGCCAATGAGCGCAGCCTGATCGAGGCGATCGAATTCGCGGAGAGGCTGGCGACGAGCGATTGAGCTTGGTGTCGCATCGGCCAAATGCCTTTCTCGCCTATCGCACCGCTAATGCCCCCCTCTGTCCCTCTCGGGACATCTCCCCCACATGGGGGGAGATCGTTGGGCGTATGTCGCTCCGTTTCAGCTAAAACAACAGGAACACAGGAATCAGCAAGTTTAATGCTTGCTTGAGGCAGGAAGGTGCAGCGAGTGACCAATCTCCCCCCTTGTGGCAGGGCTATCGCATATGGAGGCGGACGAGCACCGTAAGCTCCTTCTCCCCTTGGGGAGAAGGTGGCCCGAAGGGTCGGATGAGGGGGTTATCTATTTGAATTCATGGATTTTAGTGGCCTTGGCGGGCACCCCCTCATCCGCCTGGCGGCACCTTTCCCCGCTGGGGAGAAGGGGGACAGCGGCGCCCTCCGCGAGTTCCCAATCGATATCTAAAAGACAATTTTACCCGCCCGCATCGCGTTGAAAGGCATTTTTCAAAGCTCGGTGTCGGCATCCTGTTTCCTCAGACGTCCTCCGGCAGCTTAGCTAGAGAAGTCCAACGAGAGAGGAACACCCAATGTCCAAGATTGCCCCATGCCTGTGGTTTGCGCGGGAAGCCGAGGAGGCTGCGAATTTCTATGTCTCGCTCTTCCCCGATTCCCGGATCGATCATGTGCAGAAGAATATTGTCGACATGCCCTCCGGCAAGCCCGATGAGGTTCTGGTCGTCACCTTCACGCTCGCCGGCCAGCGCTTCATGGCACTGAACGGCGGCGACCGCATCGAATATAATCATGCGATCTCGCTGGAGGTGGATTGCGCCGACCAGGCTGAGGTCGACCGCCTTTGGGACGGCCTTGTCGATGGCGGCGCGCCGGTGGAATGCGGTTGGGTGACGGATCGCTATGGCGTCTACTGGCAGGTCGTGCCGGCGGTTCTCCGCAAGTATATCGCCGATCCGGATCCGGCAAAGGCCGCTCGCGTCATGCGAGCCTGGATGGGCATGGTCAAACTCGACATTGCCGGACTCGAGGCCGCCTATCGCGGTTGAGCGATCGTTCTGGAGATCGCGTCATGGGCGAGGTTTCCGACGGCGATCTGAAATTCCCTGCAATTTCAGCGGTTCAGACCAATGCCTGCGCTCGTAAGACTTGCGGCAGGTCCATGCTTGGAATACCGTCCTATAAGGACTCGCCGAAAGCGGGTTTCTCGACACTATTTCAGGCAATTGGACTGCCGCGGCCGTTCAGGCACGACCCGGCAGGGAACGGTCGATTTCATGCAGCAGCAACGGAACCGCATCGATCTCACGGGACGGGATTATACCGCGATCTATGCGCTGAGCGACATCCATGGCTGCCACGACGAGATGGCGGAGGCTGAAAGGCGTATCATTGCCGACGCCCGCACCCTTCCCGGCCGAAAGCTCCTGCTGTTTCTCGGCGATTATGTCGATCGCGGCCCGCGCTCCAGTGACGTGCTGGCCCATCTCAGCGCGCCGCCGCCGGCAGGCTTCGACCGCTATGCGCTTTGCGGCAATCACGACGATGTCTTCCTGCGCTTTCTCGATGATCCCGATACCAACGTCCATTGGCTCGAATTCGGCGCGCTGCCGACGCTCGCCTCCTATGGCATCGATGCCCGGCATGTTCTTTTCGACCTTGGCTATAGCGTCCAGCAATTGCGCGACATGACGCTCAGCGCCATGCCGCCGGCGCATGTCGATCTGCTGCGTTCATTGGCGGTAGCCGTCACGTTCGGCTCGACGCTCTTCGTCCATGCCGGCATCAAGCCCGGCATTCCCTTAAGCTATCAGACGGATGAAGACCTGATGTGGATCCGCGAACCCTTCCTGTCGGAAGGACCGCAATTGCCGCTGCTGGTGGTCCACGGTCACACACCGCATTCGCGCCCCACGTTCGGCTCGGGCCGCATCGGCATCGACACGGCAGTCTCCATGGGCGGAAGCCTGACGATCCTGAAGATCGCCGAAGGTAAACACACGATCCTGCTATCGATCTGAACGGCTCAAACAAATATCCCGGCTCGAAAGCCGGGATATTTGTTTCTTTCAGATCTTTTACTCCGCGGCCACGGCCGGCGGCAGCTGGATCGTATTCTGCTCCTCCTCGTCGGCCCGCTCCTTGGCCGGCGGCTCGACCGACTTGCTCTTGGGCTCGCGACCGAAGAACAGGGCATAGCCGGCAGGCAGGACAAAGATCGTCAGCACGGTCGCGACCAGAATGCCGCCCATCATGGCGTAGGCGAGCGGTCCCCAGAAGACGCCGCGCGAAATCGGGATCAGCGCCAGCACGGCCGTCAGCGCCGTCAGCATGATCGGCCGGAAACGACGCACGGCCGAGCCGATGATCGCCTCCTTCCGGTTCATGCCCGCCGCGATATCCTGGTCGATCTGGTCGACGAGGATGATCGAGTTGCGGATGATGATACCGAGCAGCGCGATGACGCCGAGGATCGCGACGAAGCCGAAGGGCGCGCCGCTGATCAGGAGGGCACCGGCCGCACCGATGATGCCGAGCGGGCCGGTGGCGAGCACCAGCATCGCCTTGCCGAAGTGCTGCAGCTGCGCCATCAGGAGCACGACGATGATGACGAGCATAATCGGCGCCTTGGCGGCGATCGAGGCCTGGCTTTCGGCGCTATCCTCTGCGCCGCCCTGGATCTCGATCTTGTAGCCGGCCGGCAGGCTGCTCCTCAGATCAGCCATGTCGCTGTAGAGCTTGGCCGTCACGTCGTTCGACTGCACATTGTCGGGCAGGGTCGCCCGCACGCTGATGGTCGGCAGGCGGTCACGGCGCCATTCTATGCCTTGCTCCATCACGGGCACGATCTTGGCGACCTGCGACAGCGGCACGAAGCCGCCGCTATCGGTCGGGATATAGACCGAATTCACCGAGGTCAGCAGGTGACGGCTCGCGTCCGGCTCGCGGGCGACGATCCCGACGGTTTCCTCACCTTCGCGATAATTGTCGAGCGTGACGCCGGACATCGTGGCCTGCAGCATCTGGCGGATGCGCTGCGAGGTGACGCCGAGAGCGCGGGCGCGATCCTGATCGATGACCAGCTTCATGGCCGGCACCGGCTCAAGCCAGTCGTCATGGATGGCACCGAGCAGCGGGTTCTGGGCAAAGCGCTGCTTCACCTCGTCGGCTATACGGCGAACCTCCTGCCGGTCGGGACCCATGACGCGCAGCTGCACGGGCCAGCCGGTGGGAGGACCGAGGAACAGGCGGTCGACCTTGCCCCGGACGGAGGGGAAATCCGCCGCCAGGATACCGCGCATCTTCGTGATCAGCCGCTCGCGGGCCGGCTCGTCCTTGGCCATGACCAGCATCTGGGCATAGTTCGGATTGGTGAGCTGCTGATCAAGCGGCAGGAAGAAGCGCGGCGCGCCCTGGCCGACATAGGTGGCGATGAAGCGCTTGTCCGGATCATCGGCCATGCGGGCTTCCAGCGCCTGCGCCTGCCGCTCGACTTCCTTGATGCTGGTGCCCTCGGGCAGCCACAGGTCGACGAGAATTTCCGGACGCGAGGACTGCGGGAAGAAATTCTGCGGGATGAACTGGAACGACCAAAGGCTGCCGACGAAGGCGGCGAGCGTCAGGAGCAGAACGATAACGCGGTGGCGCACGGCCCAGGTGACCGACGACCGCAGGCGGCGATAGAAACGCGTGTCAAACACGTCATGATGCTCGCCGGCATGGTGGCGCTGCTTGAGGATCATGTAGCCGAGCCATGGCGTGAAATAGACGGCCACGAACCAGGAGACCACGAGCGCGATGCCGACGACGTAGAACAGCGTGCGGACATATTCCCCGGCCGTCGATGCCGCAAAGCCTACCGGGATGAAGCCGGCTGTGGTGATCAGCGTGCCCGTCAGCATCGGGAAGGCGGTCGAGGAATAGGCGAAGCTCGCGGCATCGAGCTTTACGAGCCCCTCTTCCAGCTTGCGCTCCATGAGCTCGACCACGATCATGGCGTCATCAACAAGCAGGCCGAGCGCGATGATGAGCGCGCCGAGCGAAATGCGCTGCAGGTCGATGCCGAACTCGTACATGATGGCGAAGGTCGCGGCCAGCACCAGCGGAATGGCGATGGCGATCACGAGGCCGGAACGCCAGCCGATCGACAGGAACGAGACGATCAGCACGATGACGAGCGCTTCGCCGAGCGCATGCATGAATTCGCTGATCGCGTCGGTGACGACGTCTGGCTGGTTGGCGATCTGATCGACCTGAACGCCGACCGGCAGCGAGGCTTCGAAGCGCTTATAAGTTTCCTCAACGGATTTGCCGACATCGGTCACCTTGAAGCCAGGAGCCATGACGACGCCGAGCTGCACGCTCGGATGGCCGTTGAAGAGGAACTTGGCGGTATAGGGGTCCTGCAGCCCGGCGGTGACGGTGGCGATATCGCCGAGACGGGTCACCTGGCCGCCGGCGTTGAGCCGCAGGTTCTTGATATCCTCGATCTTGTTGACGTCACCCTCGACCGAGATGCGCACAGAGCGGGTGCTGGTATCGACGGTGCCGGCCGGATCGACATTATTCTGGCCGATAATGGCGTTCCTCAGGTCGTTGAGCGTCAATCCACGCTCGGCCAGGACCTTGGAGGAGACGTCGATATAGATCTGCTCCGCCTGGTCGCCGATGATGGTGGCCTTCTCGACGCCGGGCGTCGAGAGCAGCATGTCACGGGCCTGGATGGCGAATTTCTTCAGCTCCGGATAGGTGTAGCCGTCGCCGCTGATCGAATGCAGCGTGATGAAAGTATCGCCGAATTCATCGTTGAAATAGGGACCGAGCAGGCCGGACGGCAGCTCGTTGCCGATATCGCCCACCTTCTTGCGGATCTGGTAGAAGGCGTCCTTCACCTCGGCGGTGTTGGTGTCGCCCTTGATCTGGATGGTGGTGATGGCAAAGCCGGCGCGGGTGTAGGATTTGACCCAATCGAGATGCGGCGTTTCCTGCAGCTTGCGCTCGATCTTGTTGACCACCTGGTCTTCCATGTCCTGCAGCGAGGCGCCCGGCCAGACAGTCTGCACGACCATGACGCGGAAGGTGAAATCCGGGTCCTCCTTCTGGCCCATATGGGTGAGACCGAGCGCGCCGGCGATGATGATGAGCCCGAACAGAAAACGAGCGATGCTTGGATGGGCGATCGCCCAGCGCGACAGGTTGAAACGCTTCCTCTCGCCGGAGGTGCTGTTGATGGACATGATCTCGTCCCCTCGATCCGGGTCAGCGTACGATATCCGCCGAGGCGGCTTTGGTGTCTGCGGAGGCCTGCTGAGCGCCAGCGCTCGGAAGCTTGACCTTCATGTTCTCGGTCATGAACTGCGTGCCGGCGGCAATGACGACATCGCCGGCCTTCAGGCCATCGGCAACCCTTACGCCGTCATCGGCGAAATCGACAACCTTGATGGCACGGGAATGGACCGTGCCTCCGCTCCGATCGACAATCCAGACGATCTGCTGTCCGTCCTTTTGCGCAAGCGCGCTCAGCGGAATGGACACATAGGGCTGCGTATTGCCGGCGAGCGCTTCGATGGTCGCGGTCATGCCGAGCAGCACGCGCGGATCGTTCGGCAGGCTCACGCGCACCGCGAAGGTGCGCGACTGGTCGGCGCTGCCCGATACTTCGCGCACCTTTCCATCCAGGACGAGAGCCGAGTCGGACCAGAAGCGTGCCTTGACGTCCTTGCCGACCTTGAATTGCGCGATATCCATTTCCGGCACGGCAACCTGCACTTCCTTCTCGCCATCGACAGCAACGGTGATGACGGGCGTGCCGGAACTGACCACCTGGCCAACATCGGCATTGATCGCAGTCACGATACCGCTCATGTCCGAGGTCAGGTCGGCATAGGCGACCTGGTTCTTCGCCTCGGTCAATGCCGAAGCCGCGGAATCCCGGGTCGAGACGGCCTGCTCATAGGAAAGCTCCGCCTGTTCGAGCTGCGACTTGGAGGTGACATTCTTGTCGAAGAGCGTCCGTGCACGCGTGCGGGCGAGCTCGGTCGTCTGCACCTGTTTTTCCGCCGCATCCAGATCGGCCTGCGAGCGGCGCACCGCAAGAATATAGTCGGTGGCGTCCATGCGGGCGATCACATCGCCGGGTTTTACCCTCTGGCCGATATCCACCTTGCGTTCGACGATCTTGCCATTGACGCGAAAGCCGAGATTCATGTCCGTCCGCGCGCGAACGACGCCGGAATAATCGAGTTTGCGCGTTGTATCAGCCTGAGCGATCTCGACGACCTTCACCGGCCGGATCACCTCCGCCGTCTCCTCTTTCTTCTCATTGCAGCCCGCAAGCCCAAGCCCGAAAGCGGCAAAAAGAGCCGCGCCGGCAATGGTCCGTAAAGTGTTGGTCGTCAGCGAAACCATGTCGCTCTCCTAAAGTCGAACAAAGAGTAAGAGCACGCCGGGCACCCGGATGCGCATTGTTATTTCTTCAAAGCCCTGATGACGAACGCGATGATATCCTCGGGATCCGCCTGGTAGGATTTGGCAAGGCACTGTGCCACCATCTGCGGATGACAGAGATCGACGGTCGTCGCAGCGAAGCATTTGGCGGCAAGATGCGGATCCTGTTCGGCGAATTCGCCGGCAGCGATGCCCTCGGCGATGATCTCGGCGACCAGCGCCTGCGTACGCTCGATATGCTTTTCGATGACATGCCAGTCGCGCTCGATGGCGACGATGACCATCTCGTGAACCTTCTGCTCATCCAGCATGGTCTCCAGTATCATCTTGTACTGGGATAGCGCGTAAGCCCGCAGCCGCTCGGTCGCGCTGATCGGCTGATTGCGGATACCAAGGGCCATCTGGTAGCTCTGGCCGAGCATCCGCCCACAGATAGCCTGATGGATTTCCGTCTTGGAACCGAAGAAACGATAGATATTCGCCGTTGACATGCCGAGATCGCGCGCAATGTCGGCCACGTTCGTCTTGCTGTAGCCATAGTGGCGAAACAGCTTTTCTGCGGCATCGAGAATGCGGGTGATGTTTTCCTGGCGGGCAGAATCGGCGCTGACGTCGGAAAGGTCGAGCATGAGCAAGCCTGATGGTTTACGAGTGACGATTTTCAATTTTCGTCACTCGTAAACCATCAGAGCGCCGATGTCAAGAAAACCGCCTGCAACCCACAGGCGGTTTTCGGATGCTATTCAATAAACCGAGAATGTGCCGAACAACTTGAAACAAGAGTTAAATCATCGACAACGTTCCTCGCGGAACGCAGCGAAAGTGTCCGGCATTTTATCGCAGCGGCGAAAGTCGCCTGCTCAGGCGCCGATAAGCGTCGGATGAAAGCGGCGAAGGCTGAAAAAGCCGACGAACACGATCACCACCAGCAGCACCACCTGCGCGGCTAATATCGGCGGCTCGTTGCCATTCGGCGCCAGCGCGTTGAGCACCGGTATCTTCTGGAACGACTGAACGATCAGCACGAGACAGTTGAAGAAGAGCAGCACCAGAGCGCCGATCACGAAGACGGGACGCCAGATACCTGCAAGATGAAACCTGTAGCGCGCCAGCGCCGTCGGAATGAAGATGAGAAGACAGACAGTCCCGACGATGATCGCCGGCGTGACGCCGTGAAATGGAAATAGAAAACCCGTCAGACTGGTGAGAACGGTGGTCAGCATATAGACGAGCGTCGACCGATTGTGACGGTTGCCCACGAGAAATCCATAGGCCACGACAATGCCGCTCATGATGGCAATCAAGCTTATGACAACATGAATCAAGAGAATTCCAGACATTCGCCTCTCTCCGTGAGCACCGCATTTCAATGGAAATGACAGCCCAATGCCCGGATGCGGAATATATACGAAACGCGCCGCGCCAGCTAGCGCGACGCATAAACCTGAAATTGCGGCCTAGGCGGCGTGAACTTCCAGGGAAATCGGAACGGAGGCAAGCGCCTTGGAAACCGGGCAACCGGCTTTCGCCTTGTTGGCGAGCTCGGTGAAGGTCGCTTCGTCGGCGCCGGGAACCTTGCCCGTCAGCGTCAGATGGATCGCGGTGATGGCGAAGCCGCCTTCGACGCTTTCAAGCGTGACCTTCGCCGTCGTCTCCATGCTTTCGGCAGTGAAGCCGGCTTCATTGAGGATCAGCGACAAGGCCATGGTGAAGCAGCCGGCATGCGCAGCACCGATCAGCTCTTCCGGATTGGTGCCGGGAACGCCTTCGAAACGGCTGGCAAAGCCGTAGGGATAATGATTGAGCGCACCGCTTTGCGTCGAGATTTGACCCTTGCCGTCCTTCAAACCGCCTGACCATTGAGCCGAACCTGTACGATTGATCTGCATGTCGTCCTCCTTGTCGTTGAATGAAATTAGGGAGCGGAAGCCGCCTCCCCGTGATGATCGACGGCAAGCGGCTTGGCCACCTGCACCGCCACCATAACCCTTCTATCCGCTGAAGACGACGCCGCGGTAACAAAAGCGGCGTCGATCCCAAAAGGCAATACGAGTTTTCCAAATCATCATACAAGAATATTGCCAATGTATGATGATTATCGTATCATGATATCGACACGGCCGCGAAAGCTGGCCGGGCATCGCCTGCATGCAAGATCCGCCTGCCCTTGGCCGGGGAGATATTGGGAAAGCGTGCGAAACGGTGTGGGGGAGATAGGGTGGAATCGCTGGAAAGACAGGGCCTGGCAAAACAAGGACATGGCTCCTCGACGCAGACGGCGCGCCGCCCGCGTGTGCGCAAAAACGTGACCGCCGCGATCGCCGAAGACATCTGCGCCGAACGTTATCCCTCCGGTTCGACTCTGCCGCGCGAAAACGACCTTTGCGAAATATACGGTGTCAGCCGCACGGTTATCCGCGAATCCCTCAAAGTGCTGGAATCCAAGGGCCTCGTGCGCGGCAAACCGCGCATCGGCACCACGGTCTGCAACAAGGATGACTGGAACATTCTCGACCAGGATGTGCTGGAATGGATGGGTCCCTACATCGCCGATTTCGATATTCTCGGCTCGATCCTCGAAGCGCGGCGCACGATCGAACCGGCTGCCGCCGAATACGCAGCGGAAAGGGCGACAGCTCGCGAGATTGCCGATCTGGAAAACGCCTGGGAGCGCATGCGCGACAGCGGCGATGATCCGGAAGGCTTTACGGAGGCCGACGTGACCTTTCACAACGTACTTCTGAGTGCCAGCCACAATCAGGTCTTCCGGCGCCTGTCCAGCGCCATGCATGCCGGCCTCAAATATGCGCTCCATGCCTCCAACGTCGCCGCCCATAGCCGCGACGAGGCGATTGCGGTTCACGGCGAACTGGTAGAGGCGCTGCGCCTGCGCGACCGCGCCGCCGCGCGCGACTGCGCTCACCGCATGCTCGATCTTGCCGCCCGCGATCTCGCCGTCGAACGACGGCTGGACGAAGGCCGGAAAACAAATCCCGAAACCCCGAGATCCGCGGCATCGCGCCGCTGACGCAACCCGAAGTCCAAACGGAATCATTCCCATGAAAATCACCAAGCTGACGACCTATATCGTTCCCCCGCGCTGGCTATTCCTGAAGATCGAGACCGACGAAGGCATCGTCGGCTGGGGCGAGCCCGTGGTCGAAGGTCGCGCGCTCACCGTCCAGGCGGCCGTGCACGAGCTGGAAGACTATCTGATCGGCAAGGATCCGTTCCTGATCGAGGATCACTGGAACGTCATGTACCGCGCCGGCTTCTATCGCGGCGGCGCCGTCCACATGTCGGCGCTGGCCGGCATCGATCAGGCGCTGTGGGACATCAAGGGCAAAGCGCTCGGCCAGCCGATCCATTCGCTGCTCGGCGGCCAGGTGCGCGACAAGATCAAGGTCTATTCCTGGATCGGCGGCGACCGTCCCTCCGACGTCGCCAACAATGCCAAGGATGTGGTTGCCCGCGGCTTCAAGGCGATCAAGCTCAACGGCTGCGAGGAAATGCAGATCGTCGATACCTATGACAAGGTGGAAAAGGCCGTCGAAACCATCGCCACCATCCGCGAGGCGATCGGCCCCTATATCGGCATCGGCGTCGATTTCCACGGCCGCGTCCATCGTCCGATGGCCAAGGTGCTCGCCAAGGAGCTGGAACCCTACAAGCTGCTCTTCATCGAGGAGCCGGTGCTTTCGGAAAACCGCGAGGCACTGAAGGAAATCGCCAACCATTGCTCGACGCCGATCGCGCTCGGCGAACGCCTTTATTCGCGCTGGGATTTCAAGTCGGTGCTGTCGGACGGCTATGTCGACATTCTCCAGCCCGACCTCAGCCATGCCGGTGGCATCACCGAATGCCGCAAGATCGCCGCCATGGCCGAGGCCTATGACGTGGCGCTCGCCCCGCACTGCCCGCTTGGCCCGATCGCGCTTGCCGCCTGCCTGCAGGTCGATGCCGTCAGCTACAATGCCTTTATCCAGGAACAGAGCCTCGGCATTCACTACAACAAGGGCAACGACATCCTCGACTACATCTCCAACAAGGAGGTGTTTCACTATGCCGACGGCTTTGTCACCATTCCGCAGGGTCCCGGCCTCGGCATCGAAGTCGACGAAGCCTATGTCATCGAACGCGCCAAGGAAGGCCATCGCTGGCGCAACCCCGTCTGGCGTCATGAGGACGGCAGCGTCGCCGAATGGTAATACCACGCCCGTCACCTGACGGACGAGAAACCGCATATCTCCAATGATGAAAGGCCCGATGGCAGCAGATCTGCGCTATCGGGCCTTTTCTTTGGACGGTGCTCTCCTGGTCCGGCGCCTTCCCCTTGCCGCCCCGCGGCGAAGGTGATTTTCGCGAGCGGTTCAGCCAAGTTGGCTCGCCCCCAAAAAAGGTTGCGCCTGCAGTATCGGCGCAGATACTGCAGGCGCGTCATGCGTCTCAACAAGCCCCCAGGGAGACGCATTCCCGGAGCATGATCACCGAAGGCGTGGAGTGCCCTTCAGCTCAGATCATGCTCAAGCGATTAATTCCAACTATTCCCGTTCACCCGTGAAGTTCAGCAGCAGCTGGAAGATGTTGACGAAGTTCAGGTAGAGCGACAGGGCACCGAAGACGGCGAGCTTCTGTTGCGATTCCTGATCATAGTTTTCGGCATACTGTTCCTTGATGTTCTGCGTATCCCAGGCGGTCAGGCCGACGAAGACGACGATGCCGATGATCGAGATGGCGAACTGCAGCGCGCTCGAACCCAGGAAGATATTGACGATGCTGGCGATGATGACGCCGAACAGGCCCATCATCAGGAATGAGCCGATGTTGGAGAGATCACGCTTCGTCGTATAGCCGTAGAGGCTGGTCGCGCCGAACATGGTCGCGGCGATGAAGAAGGTACGCGCGATGCTCGTGCCGGTGAAGACCAGGAAGACGGAGGCCAGCGACAGGCCCATGACCGCGCAGAACGCCCAGAACATCATCTGCGCCGTGCTGGCCGACATCGACTGGATGCGGAACGAGAAGAAAAACACGAAGGCAAGCGGCGCCAGCATGACGACCCACTTCAGCGGGCTCTGGAAGATCGGCACATAGAGCGCCGGCGTCGTGCCGACGATCAGCGCGACGATTCCCGTCACGACAAGGCCGATACCCATGTAGTTGTAGACGCGCAGCATATGCCGGCGCAGCCCCTCGTCGAAGAGCGCCTGCGAGCCGGCGGCGGCTCCGTAGCCGTATCGCGGATTGGTCGGGTTCATGGTCGTTCTCCTTTAATTCGAACTAGTAGAGGCTTCGGGCAAGCTGTTCGGCATCGCCGTCGAGCTGGCTCGCCTGGCCATTGCCGATCAGCGCATAGGCGACTTCACCGATCTGCCAATAGGCAGCCTGGACATCGTCACGCTTGACGTGACTGACGTCCTTGACGGCGAATGTGCCCGGGCGAACGGCAAACAGTGACAAATGCCCATCCTTGCCAGCATCGACCATCATTTCGACGCTTGGACCGAACTCGGACGGATAGATCTGCGCGTCGGTGACGCGCCAGCCACCCGGCAGCTCCGGCAGGACGATCGCCGTCGACGCGCGGATTTCCTCGGGATTGTAATTCGCGATCGACTGCTGCTTGATCTCTTCGCGTACCGCCGTTGTCTTGTAGGCGCGTACTGCGTCATCGACAAAAGCCGGCGGCCGTGTCGACGCGCTGACTTCGCTTGCCGTGAAGGCGCCGAAGGATGTATGCGCGACCCAGCCGGTCGTCACCAGTACGGCAATGGCCGCGACGCGCTGAAAAGAACTCAGCATGCGTCCATAGGCCAGCCCGCGCTCCAGCCGCCGGGCAGCTTCGCGCGTTTCGGCGCGGACGACATGGCCTTCTCCGGCCAACGCCATGCGCAATTCACCGCGGATACTCATATCGGCCATCACCTTGGCCGCGATCTCGGGGTGCTCGGAGAGATAGGATTCCACCTCGACACGGCGTGCGAGCGTCAGCTCGCCATCGACATAGGCGTCGAGATCGGCATCGATGATCGGATCAACGATTTTCATTGCCGCCTCCCTCGATAAGCCTGAGATGTGAAACTTTGGAGGTCGCCTCTTCGAAAGAGCGTAAGCTCGCCCTTGCCCGCGCGATGCGGGACATCAGCGTGCCGACGGGAATGCCAAGCGCTGATGCCGCCTCCTGATAGGAGAGATCCTCGATCGCCACGAGATGCAGCGCCTCGCGCTGCTCCTCAGGCAGACTGAAGAAGGCTTCGCGGACCTGGCTCAAGCGCACCGTATGATCCTGCGATGCCGGCAATACCGGCTCAAGTTCGGCCGCAGCCTCCTCGTGACGGCGGTTCTGCGATTTCGTCTGGCGCAGGCGGTCGATATGCACATTGTGCAGGATCGACAACAGCCAGGTGCGCAGATTGCCGTCGCGTCGGAAGGATGCCTTGCGCTCGTAGGCCTTGACCAGCGCGTCATGCACCAGATCCTCGGCCTCGTCCGCATTGCGCACGAGCGAGCGGGCATAACGTCTCAGCGAACCGAGCTGCCCCAAAACATCGAATGTGCGTCCTTTGCGTTCCATACACCTATATACGGAAGCACTCCGGATTCTATTCCATCGCTCGACGAATATTTTTGCCGATTTTTTACATCAGCAGGAAATCTTTGGGTTGCGGCAGCGGCGGCAGGTCGGTTTCCCCAAGCGCTTCGCGCAGATTGATCTCGATCGTATCCGCAAGCGCGCCGATGGCGAGCGCATTGGGACGCTTGCCGAAAGGGTCTTCCAGCTCGTCGCCCAGCGCATCGAGACCGAAGAAGGTATAGGCGATAAGGGCCGTCACGAAGGGCGAGCCCCAGCCGAGCGTATCGACATAGCCGAAGGGAAGCAGGAAACAGAAGAGATAGGCGGTGCGATGCAGAAGCAGCGTATAGCCGAAGGGCAGCGGCGTATTGCGCAGCCGCTCGCAGGCGGCCTGCACCGCACCCATCTGGCCGATCGTGATATCCAGCATCTGATATTGGATATCGGAAATCACACCCGATGCTTTCAGCCGCGCGAGATCGGCGGACATCAGGCGCAGAATGAGATCAGGCTTGTTGCGGGCCGCATGGTAGAATTCCGCCTCGCTTGGAGCAAGCAAGCGCAGCACCTTGCCCTCGTCGCTGCCGGGCCGCAGAAGACAGACCAGCGCCTGCGCGAAGGCCATGGTCAGCCGCAGCAGGTTTTTGCGCGCCTCGACGCCCGCACCGCCTTCACTCTCCAGCACCAGCGTCTGCCGGGCGAAGCCGCGCGCGAGCTGGACGAACTGCCCCCAGTCGCGCCTCCCCTCCCACCAGCGGTCGTAGCAGGCATTGTTGCGAAAACCGAGAAAGATCGAAAGCGCGATGCCGAGCAGCGAAAGCGCCGAACCGTTGAAGGAGACGATGAGGTTCGGTCGCTCCTCATGGCCCCAGACGATCAGTGCCGATAACAGAAAGATGGCGATGATCTGCGGCAGAATGCGTCGGATGATCGACCCACGAAGGATGAAGAAAAGCTGGAAGAGATTCGGCCGGTCGCGGACGATCATGACGAAACGCACTCTCGATGACTATCTGGTGAAGCAGAAATACACCAGCATCGGGAGTAACGAGAATTTCTTGCAAGGCGGCCCTGACCGGCGGGCATCGCTCGCCGGTCAGGCAGACCATCATTTCGCGCTGACGCTTGCCGTCACCAGAACCGGGTCGGCGCGATAATCCCCAGGGAAGAGATGCTGAAGATTCTTGATCTTCGGCAGGTCGTTGATGACGATATAGGGATAGCTCGGATGCGTCGTCAGGAAATCCTGATGATAGGCCTCGGCGGCATAGAATTGCCGAGCCGGCTCGATCTTGGTGACGATCGCAGCATCGAAGACCTTGGCATAGTTGAGCTGGTCGATATAGGCCTTGGCGATATCGGCCTGCGACTGGCTGGTCGGGAAGATGGCTGAACGATATTGCGTGCCGGTATCCGGGCCTTGACGGTTCAGCTCCGTCGGATCATGCGCTACCGAGAAATAGATCTGCAGCAGATGGCCGTAGCTGATCTTATGGGGATCGAAAACGATACGCACGGATTCGGCATGGCCGGTATCGCCCGAGCCTACCATTTCATAGTGCGCAGCATTCTTGCTGCCGCCGGTGTAGCCGGATGTGGCGCTGATCACGCCGTTGACGTGCTGGAAAACGCCCTGAACGCCCCAAAAGCAGCCGCCGGCAAGCACCGCGGTCTCCGTATTGGCGGAGGATGCCTTTTCATCCATGCTCGGCGCGGGAATGACGCGGGCGTCCTCGGCAGAGGCGCGACCGACAAATTGCAGCGCAACGCCGCCAAGCAATATCGCCATCGCCGCAAAGCCGGCCAAGCGAGTGACGCGGGCTGAATAAATGCGGATCGTGTCTGTCGATAAAGTCTTCATGACGATTTCCTCTCGACCGCGATTATAAATGCTCCGGTCATAAGGAAATACGGGAAGACAGGGATTTTTGTTACACACGCCCGCGTGTAACACCGAAACGTGAACGAGGCCCTCAGTAATGCGGCGGCTTGGTGATGGCCGGAGCGTCGAGCGACTGCTCCTCCAGCGTCAGAAACCGCTCGGTCAGCCGATCAAGTTTCTGCCGCGTCTGCTCCACTACCTTCCATTGCTCGGCAAGCTGGTCGGAAAGTTCCTCGATCGTCTTGGCCTGGTAGGCGACCGTCTCCTCAAGTTTGATGATGCGGCTCTGTTCGTCTGACATGTCTGATCCCTTTCACAACGATCTACAGCACCGGTACCGCCGCGTACAGTCTTTCCATTTGGCGTAAGGCAAGCGGCAGCGTCGTTTGACGGCAATGTGACAAAACTGAAAAACAGCTGAAAACACCTGTTACCTGACTGACATGGGGCCCCTCTAAAGAGAGCGCAGAGACGCGTCGGTTTGAGGGCAATCCCTTCCGCAGGCGCACCATTCTGAAGATTGCGGAGAAGCGCCTTGAAGATCATCCAGATCACCGACACGCATTTGAGCCCCAACAAGCCGCATTTCAACGGCAATTGGGAGCCGCTGGCGAAATGGATCGAGGCAAGCGGCGCCGATCTCGTCGTTCATACCGGCGATCTCAGCGTCGATGGCGCCGACAAGGACGAAGATCTCCTCTTTTCCATGGATCTGATGCGGCAGATTTCCGTGCCGATGCTGATCGTGCCCGGCAACCACGATGTCGGCCACCTGCCCGGCTCCTATCAGCCCGTCAATCCCGAGCGGCTGGACCGCTGGCGCCGCCTCGTCGGTCCGGACTACTGGGCGAAGGATATCGGTAACTGGCGCCTGATCGGCCTCAACAGCATGCTGATGGGCTTCGAGGATGCCGAGGAGCAGAAGCAGTTCGACTGGCTGCAGGAGAAGCTCGAAAGCCGTGGCGAGCGCCGCATCGCCCTCTTTGCCCACAAGCCGCTCTTCGTCGATGCGCCCGATGAGGGCGATACCGGCTACTGGAGCGTGCGCCCCGCCCAGCGCCGTCGGCTCTACGATCTGATCGCGGCCCATGACGTGGCCCTCTTCGGCAGTGGCCACCTGCACTGGACCTGGGAAGGCCGCTTCAACGATACCAAGCTGGTCTGGGCACCGCCCGCAGCCTTTATCCTCGGTGAGATGGAACGCGAAATGCCGGGCGAACGGCTGATCGGCGCAGCGATCCATGAACTTGGCGAGACGGTCTCGACCGAGCTCGTCGCCGTGCCCGGCATGAGCGCCTACTTCCTCGATGATGTCGTCATGGAAGTCTATCCGCAGGCAGCACCGAAGGCAAAGAAGGAGCCGGCCGAATGAGTGCGCTCTCGCTTCGCGGCATCGCCAAATCCTTCGGCGGCAACGCCATCCTGAAAGGCGTCGATCTCGACGTCCAGCCTGGCGAGTTCATCGCTCTCGTCGGCCCGTCCGGCTGCGGCAAGAGCACGCTATTGCGCATCCTCGCCGGCCTCGATCATGCAGACAGCGGCGAAATCGTCCTCGGCGGCAGGGACGTTTCCGGCGTCGCCGCGGCGGATCGCAATATCGCGATGGTCTTTCAGTCCTATGCGCTCTATCCGCACCTGACGGCCTCGGAAAACATTGCCGTGCCGCTTGCCATGCGCCGCCTGTCGCGCGTGCAGCGCCTGCCTTTCATCGGCTCGCTGATCCCCGGCCAGCGCGCGACTCGCGCCGGCATCATCCGCGATGTCCGCGAAATGGCCGTCTCGCTGAAGATCGATCACCTGCTCGACCGCAAACCTGGCCAGATGTCCGGTGGCCAGCGTCAGCGCGTGGCGCTCGCCCGCGCCATGGTGCGCCGTCCCGCCGTCTTCCTCATGGACGAGCCGCTTTCCAATCTCGATGCCAACCTGCGTGTTCACGCCCGTGGCGAGATCGTCGATCTGCACCGCCGCGCCGGCGTGCCGACGGTCTACGTCACGCATGACCAGGCCGAGGCGCTGTCGATGGCCGACCGCGTCGCCGTCATGATCGGCGGCCAGCTGCTGCAACTCGCATCGCCCCAGACGATCTATGACGACCCGGCACATGTGGAAGTCGCCCGTTTTGTCGGACAGCCGCGCATCAATCTGCTGCCGGCGCTCGCCGAAAACGGCACCGTCGCCTTTGGCGGCATCCGGCTGGCGCTCGAAGACAGTGCCTTTGCCGGCAGGAACGTGACCCTCGGCATTCGCCCGGAATTCGTGCAGCTCTCCCAGGGCCGTCAGGATGCGCTCGCCGCCCACATCGAGCGCATGGAGTTCCTCGGCTCCGAAGTCATCCTCTACGCCAAGCTCGATGCCATCGGTGAAACCATGGTCGTCAAGCTCGCACCGGCGGAAGTCGCCGGCCTGTCCGCCGGCATGCCGGTTGCGCTGACGCTCACGGCCGAGCAGGCCTTGGTCTTCGCCGAAGACGGCCGCCGCCTGCGCGCGAGCCCGACGACCGTCGACGCCACGCGGGAGAAGGCGCATGGCTAGCATCGCTGCCACCTCCTTGCCGATGCAGGCGGCCGCGGCGCGCGAGCGCAGCGAAGCCCGTACGGCTCTCCTCTTCGCCCTGCCCGCCATCATCCTGATCGTGCTCTTCATCATCGTGCCGATCGTCGCCGTCGTCGTACTCGGCTTCACGGATTTCCAGCTCGGCGACAAGAGCCTGCGCTTCGTCGCCTTCGAGAACTATGCGCATCTGCTTCGCGACCGCGCCTTCATAAAGTCGCTCTGGAACACGGCGACCTATACCGCCATCGTCGCACCCGTCTCGATCGTGCTCGGCCTCGGCGTCGCATTGCTGATCGAAAGCGAAGGCATCGGCCGCAGCTTCTTCCGCACGGCCTACTTCCTGCCTGTTGCCTCGCTGATCGTCGCGATGGCGACCGTCTGGCAATATCTCTTCCACCCGACGATCGGTCCGATCAACGCGCTGCTCGGCGAAATCGGCGTGCGCGGACCGAACTGGCTCGGCGCCTCGGCGACCGCGCTCTACAGCCTGTCGATCATCGGCGTCTGGCAATCGGTCGGCTTCAATATGGTGCTGTTTCTCGCCGGCCTTACCGCCATCCCGCGAGAACTCTACGCCGCAGCCGAAGTGGATGGTGCGAAATCGTCCTTCGACCGTTTCTGGCTCGTCACCTGGCCCATGCTCGGACCGACGACGCTCTTCGTCACCACGATCAGCATCATCAATGCGGTGAAGGTCTTCGATACCGTCAAGGCCCTGACAGACGGCGGCCCGAACCATGCTTCGGAAGTGCTGCTTTTCACCATCTACCAGGAAGGCTTCGTCTATCTCCGCGTTGGTTATGCCTCGGCGATGACCACGGTGTTTCTCGCCATCCTCGTGGTGCTGACCTTCCTGCAATATCGCGTCCAAGACCGGCAGGTGCATTACACATGACCTCGACAGGCTTCACTCCCGGCCGCATCCTGCGCCTCTCTCTGCTGATCCTGGGCTCGCTCATCTTCCTCGCGCCCTACATCTTCATGATCTCGACCGCCGGCAAGGCGCAGGACGATATCTTCACTTCGGCGCTAAAGCTGATCCCGACGCATTTCTATTACGTCGAGAACATCGCCAAGGCACTGAGCAAGGTTTCGATGGGCACGCTGCTGTTCAACGGCGTCTTCGTCTGCGGGCTGATCTTCTTCTTCCAAGTGCTGATCGCCATCCCCTGCGCCTATGCCATGGCGAAGCTGAAGTTTCCGGCCGCCCGCACGATGATGGTTCTCGTCATGCTTGGGCTGCTGGTTCCGATCCATGCGACGGCGCTGCCGCTCTATGTCGGCTTCAACGGCCTGTCGCTGCTGAACAGCTACGCCGCCCTGGTCGCGCCCTTCTCGATCTCGGTCTTCGCGATCTTCATGTTCCTGCAGTTCTTCCGCGCCATGCCGGATGATCTGATCCATGCCGCCCGCCTCGACGGCATGTCGGAAATCGGCATCGTCGCCCGCGTCATCGTGCCGAATGCCTGGCCGGCGGTCACGGCTTTCGCGATCTTCTCGGTCGTCGCGCACTGGAACGATCTCTACTGGCCGCTGATCGTCATCACCAAGCAGGAATATTTCACGCCGCCGCTGGGCCTCATGTATTTCCGCGCCGCCGAAGCCGGCGACGACTACGGCGCGCTCATGGCGGCAACCCTCATCATCACCCTTCCCCTCGTCGCGGCATTCCTTCTGGCTCAGAAGCGTTTCGTCGAGGGCATCACCATGACCGGTCTCAAAGGATGACCGGTTCGAAATTTGAAAACGGAGAACGAGCGATGAAGCATATCACCCAGATTCTCGCCGCCGCGGCCATTTCGATGGTCGTGACGGTCCCGGCCTATGCCGAAACCACCCTGACGGTTCACTATCCCATGCCCGGCTTCTTCAAGAACGTGATGGACACGATCTCGAAGAAGTTCATGGAAGAAAATCCCGACATCAAGATCCAGTTCGCCGCTCCTTCGGCCACCTATGAGGAAGGCATCCAGACTATCCTGCGCCAGGCCGGCACCAGCGAGATGCCGGATGTCACCTTCATCGGCCTCAACCGCCTGCGCATGATCGACGAGCGCAATGTCGCCGTCGATCTCGGCCCTCTCGTCAAGAAAGAGGGCAACATGGCCGAGAAGGGCTTCTCGGACACGATCCTGAAGCTCGCCCAGGTCAAGGGCAAGCAGGTCGGCCTCGCCTTCGCGACGTCCAACCCGATCATGTATTACAACGCCGACCTGGTGAAGGCTGCCGGCGGCAATCCGGACAACCCGCCGAAGACCTGGGATGAGGTCATCACGCTTGCCGGCAAGATCAAGGCGCTCGGCAACGGTGTCGACGGCATGGACTTCCGCTGGCAGGGCGACGACTGGATGTTCTCCGCCCTCCTCTTCGGCGCCGGCGGCAAGATGCTGAGCGACGACGAGACGAAGGTCGCCTTCAACGGTCCCGAAGGCCAGAAGGCCGTCGAACTGATCCAGCGCTTCGTCAAGGAAGGCGGCATGCCGGTCTTCACCAAGGCTGCCGGCGAACAGGCTTTCGCTGCCGGCAAGGTCGGCTTCGAATTCCAGACGACCGGCGCGCTCGTCAACACCATCAAGAATGTCGGCGCCAAGTTCGACCTGCGCACCGCCAAGCTGCCGCTGATCGACCCGGTCAATGGTCGCCTGCCGACGGGCGGCAACGCCGTCGTCATCCTGACCCACGACCCGGTCAAGGAAGAAGCCGCCTGGAAATTCGCCAAGTTCGCCGCCGGCCCCTATGGCGCCTCGGTCGTTGTTCCCGGCACCGGCTATGTTCCGAACAATGAGCTTGCTGCCAAGTCGGCCGAATATCTTGGCGATTTCTACAAGAAGAACCCGCTGTTCCAGGCCGGCCTCAGCCAGATGTCGATCATGGTTCCCTGGTATGCCTTCCCGGGCTCCAACGGCGTCAAGGTTACGCAAACCATCGTCGACAACCTCTCACGCATCGTCGACGGCTCGGCCGCTCCGAAGGAAGCGCTCGACGACGCCGCTTCCGACGTCGAAGGCCTGCTGCCGCGCAGTTGATCTTTCGAACCCATCTGAACGATCCGCGCCGCCTCTTAACAAGAGGCGGCGTTTTCATATGCAAAGGGATGTCAGGATTGGAGAGTGAGATCGCGCACTGTGCCGCCCGCACGCAGCCGATAGGGTACACTCAGATGACGCGGCGGCGCGGCATTCTCAGCCATATCGAGCAGCAGCGAGGCGGCCGCCGCCCCGATCGTCCCATCCGGAATTTCGACGGTCGTCAGAGAAACTTCCCCTAGAAAACCAAGGGAAATCCCGTCGAAGCCGGCGACGGAAATATCGCGCGGGATCGAAAGACCCTGGCGCCGAAGCGCACCCATGACGCCGAGCGCCAGAAGATCGTTGGAAGCGATGATCGCCGTTGGGTTAAACCGCGAAATAGCATCAGAAAGATCGAGCTGCTCGAGGTTATTCACGAAGGAAATCTCCAGGGCATCGAGAGGCTGTTGCCCCGCCGCCGTCATCGCCCTGACATAGCCTTGATAGCGCAGTTTCGCCCGATCCGATGCCGAGAAATGCCCTGATATGAATAGGATGCGGCGGTGTCCCTTGCCCAGGAGATGCTCGGTCAGGTCCCGGCCCGCACCGAAATTGTCGGTCGCGACCGCAGCTGTGAAGCGGCTGGTCGGAAGATTTCCAAGCAGCACAGTCGGCGGCAGGGCGGATGACAGAACAAAACTGCGCTCGGGATCGCAGAGTGTCAGGATGAGGCCAGTCGGCTGCTGCTGGAGCAGCGAGACGACGGCATCGACCTCCTGTGCCGGATCGTAGTTCGATTGGGCGATCAGCACGCTATGCCCGGCATGCAGCGCCCTGTTCTGGATACTGGATAGAGATGCGGCGAACACGGGATTGGTGATGCTCGGAATAAGCACCCCGATCGCCGGCCGGCCGGTGCCGGTACGCCCACCCGCCCGATAGCCAAGCTCCGCCGCCGCCCGGCGCACGCGCCGCACCATCTCGTCGCTGACCGGACCACTGCGATTCATCACCCGGCTGGCGGTCGCGACGGAACAGCCGGCGCGAAAGGCGATCTGCTGGAGCGTCGACATGATATCAATCACCTCCGGCTTCGGTTTCAGCCCTATGGGACTGTCGGGGATTTATATCAGGCCGATGACACTTATTTGACAGGTCTCCGCGCGCACCGCGACAATCCGGCCCTTGATCTTTGCTGCAGCGCAGCAGATGGTCGTTACGATCGCAGCGGCGAATGATGTTGTCATCAACCGATGCCATGATTGCCGCACTGTGATCCGCAGATCCGCTCCCTTTGAAAGGATGCTCTCATGTCAGAAGCAGAAGCACGGACGCCTGCCACCACCGACCAGACCGAAAGACTGTTCTTCCTCGATATCAACGACGGACGAATTCTTTCCTCCGCCATCGACGGCACCGATCTCAAGCTCATCGTCCAGCGGCAAGGCCGCAGCCCCGACGGCATTCTCGTCGACAGCGAGAACGGCTGGATCTATTGGACGGAAATGGGCAGCGACTACAACGCCCATGACGGCTCCATCGAGCGCATGGACCTCGACGGCGGCAACCACATCACATTGATCCCGCCAGGCAGCACGCTCGTCACGCCGAAGCAGATCCAGCTCGACCGCGACAACGGCAAGCTTTATTGGTGCGACCGCGAAGGTATGCGGGTGATGCGTGCCAATATCGATGGCAGCGATATCGAAACCCTGGTGCAGAATGGCGACAGCCCGGAAGACAGCGCCGATATCGAACGCTGGTGTGTCGGCATCGCGCTCGATCTGCCGCTCGGCCAGATCTACTGGACCCAGAAGGGACCGCCTGATGCCGGCCTCGGCCGCATCTTCCGCGCCGGCATCAATATACCGGCCGGCGAAACCGCGACGAGCCGCAGCGACATCGAAATCCTGCTGGACAAGCTACCGGAACCGATCGACCTCGAACTGGATCTTGCCACCCGCACGATCTACTGGACCGACCGCGGCAATCTCCCGCGCGGCAATACCGTTAATCGCGCCCAAATGGATGATCTCGCAGCAACCTCCGAAGTCGTCCTCGAAGGCCTCGACGAAGGTATCGGCCTCTCGCTCGATCTCCCCAACAACCGCATGTTCTTCACCGACATCGGCGGCAATCTCTATTCCGCAAGCCTCGATGGTTCAGGCGAGCGCGAACTTCTTCACCATGCCGGCTCGTTTACCGGGATTGTTTACGCTGAGATTTGAGGTTTGAAATCGACTTCATGCCTGCCGTGGCGCGTTGGGGCCGACCCTCTTCCTTCGAGGGTCGCTCCTTCGCTAAGCTCGGTCGCTCCCGCCTCAGGATGTGGGCGGAAAAGGCCGCTCACTTGAAACGATTTGTACTTAGCTTCGCCTGAAAGAAAAGATTAGCCCTCACCCTGAGGAGAGTCCGAAGGACTCCTCGAAGGGCGAGGGCGGATGAGGCTCTGATCAGTTACTTGCGCACGCCATCCAGCAGATGCGGCAGCGACTTCACCCCATCGTCACGCAGCTCAGACGGCAGCAGTCCTTCCGGGAGATCCTGATAGGAGACCGGGCGCAGGAAGCGGCGGATGGCGAGTGTGCCGACCGAGGTGGTGCGGCTGTCCGAGGTCGCCGGGAAAGGCCCGCCATGCACCATGGCATGGGAGACTTCGACGCCGGTCGGCCAGCCATTGGCGAGAATACGCCCGACTTTGCGCTCCAGCACCGGCACCAGCTTGGCGGCTGTCGCATAATCTTCCGCTTCGATCTGCAGCGTCGCGGTCAGCTGGCCCTCGAGTTTTTCCGCAACGGCGATCATCTGATCGACATCCTTGCAGCGCACGAGAAGGCTTGCCGCGCCGAAAACTTCGTGGCCCAAGCGCTCGTCGGCTAGGAACTCCTGCGCTTCTGTCTCGAAAAAGATACCCGGGCTGCGATTGACGCCTTCAGCCGGCGCGCCGTGAGCGACGGTCTTGACAGCCTCATGCTCGGCCAGCGCGGCAACGCCCTTGTCGAAGGCGGCGTGAATGCCTGGTGTCAGCATCGGCGCGGGCGCACGGCCGGTCAGGGCACCGCTGGCGGCCTGGACGAAGCGGTCGAGATCGGGGCTTTCGATTGCGAAAAGCAGGCCTGGATTGGTGCAGAACTGGCCGGCACCGAGCGTCAGGGAATCGATGAAGCCCGTACCGATCGCCTCGGCGCGTGCCGCGAGAGCGGCCGGGAACAGGAAAACGGGGTTGACGCTGCTCATCTCGGCATAAACCGGGATCGGCTCCGGCCGGGCCGCGGCAATGGCGCCAAGCGCCAGGCCGCCACCACGCGAGCCGGTGAAGCCGACGGCCTTGATGCGCGGATCGCGCACCAGCGCCGCACCGGTTTCGTTGGCACCGGTCAGCAGCGAGAAGGTGCCCTCCGGAAGACCGGATGCAGCGACGGCGGCGCGGATGGCGCGGCCGACCAGTTCGCCCGTGCCCGGATGGGCAAGATGGCCCTTGACGACGACCGGGCAACCGGCGGCAAGAGCCGAAGCCGTATCACCACCGGCAACCGAGAAGGCGAGCGGGAAGTTGCTGGCACCGAAGACGGCAACCGGGCCGAGCGGGATCTGGCGCAGGCGCAGGTCCGGCCGCGGCAACGGCTTACGCTCCGGCAGTGCCGGATCGACGCGCAGATCGAGCCACTCACCGGAGCGAACGACCTGGGCAAACAGCCGCAGTTGGCCGACGGTGCGGGCACGCTCGCCCAGCAGACGCGGCACCGGCAGGCCGGTCTCTTCCGTTGCCCGCTCGATCAGAGCATCGCCGATCTCCATGATGTTGTCGGCGATCTTTTCGAGGAATGCCGCACGCTGCTCGGGGCTGGTCGCACGGTAAACGTCAAACGCCTGCGCCGCCAATTCACACGCTTTGGCAACGTCGCTCTCGCCGGCGATCGCAAAGGCCGGCTCCAGGTTTGCGCCGGTTGCCGGGTTGATGGCACGCACGGTTCTATTGCCGCCGGTGGAATCTGAGCCGATCAGCAGATCGCCGCGAATCTCGAAAGACTGTGTCATGGGTATTCCTTAAGGATGTCAGAGCGCTGAGGATTGCGCGCCACGAGAGCAGATAGCAGGATGGGATGACAGTTATAAGATGATAATCGTCATCTAATTATCAAGGTACAAGTGCTGAGATCAAGGCATCAGCGTCAATTAATCATACTTTATCTGCATATGGTATTGCAGCCCCTTTCATGCCAATTTAGCAGCCATCCGAAAGACCGAGTGCGGCCAAGCCCATATGTCCATTGCACTTCTTGGTGATCCGATCGTCCAGTTCTGTATCCTGGTTGTCGTCGGCACATTCGTTAGCCGCGTCATGCTGCGTCACCAGCGCGCTGGGCGTCTGATCGGCCAGATCGCCTTCTTCGTCTGCCTGACCGTGCTTTTGCTCTATCATGGCATCGTACCCTATGAGCCGAGCCCACCGCAGGATTCCGTGACGCTGCGCACCTTTGTCGGCTTTGCCAAGATCGTCTGGTGGATCAACGGCGCATGGGTGCTGATCGCCTTCGTGCGGCTCTTCCTGATCTTCGAGCGCAAACCGCGCGAAGGCCGCCTGCTGCAGGATCTGATCGTCGGCATCATCTATCTCGGCGCCATTCTCTCCATTGTCGGTGATGTCTTCAGCGTTCCGATCGGGACACTGATCGCGACATCGGGCGTCTTCGCCATCATTCTCGGCCTTGCCTTGCAAAGCACGTTGAGCGACGTCTTTTCCGGCATCGCACTCAACCTCGGCCGCCCCTATACCGTCGGCGACTGGATCGTTGTCGACAATGATATTCAAGGCCGCGTCGTCGAAACGAACTGGCGGGCGACGTATCTCCTGAGCGGCACCAACGATCTGGTCGTCATTCCCAATAGCGTCCTCGCAAAGACACGGCTCACCAATCTTTCATCGCCCGATGAAAGTCACGGCGCCATCGTCACCGTGAGAATCCAGCCGACCACGCAGCCACGCGTCGTCGCCGACGTCATGCAGAATGTGCTGATCAGCTGCAATTCCATCCAGAAGACGCCCGAACCTTCGGTCGCCATCAGCTCGATCGATGAACAGGCCATCGAATTGCAGCTTTCCTTCCGCGTGCGCGAGATATCCCTGGCGACAGCAGCCAAGAACGAGATCTACGATCTCCTCTACCGCCATGCGAAAGCAGCAGGCCTGAAGCTCGCCGGCCCTCCCGGCACGATCACCGTTGCGGCGGAACACGCGGCGGAAACCGTCAAAGAACAACAGAACCCCGGCACGCCATGGCGATTGCTCAACAACATCCCGCTTTTCGCTTCACTGACCGAGGACGAAAAGGAGCATCTGGCGACAAACATGCAGCGCCGCACCTACCACAAGGATGCCGTGATCGCCGAACAGGATGCTCGCCTACGCGCGCTCACCATCGTCCGTTCGGGCGTCGTCAGCATCACCCGTCGCGAAGGATATCGGCAGATCGAGCTGACGCGGCTCGCTCCGGGCGACTATTTCGGCGAAAACGGCCTGCTGATGGGCACGGGCGAAGTCGGGACGGTCCGAGCCCTAACCTTTGTCGTCACCTATGAAATCGGTGAGGATTGCCTGG
Source organism: Martinezella tropici (assembly GCF_003287875.1). GTDB lineage: Bacteria > Pseudomonadota > Alphaproteobacteria > Rhizobiales > Rhizobiaceae > Rhizobium > Rhizobium tropici_C. The sequence goes on along the minus strand of NZ_QMKK01000026.1, from coordinate 16,740 downwards.
CGCCCTTGCTGCATGACAGGCCCGCGCTCGCCGAGGAGCTCGGCGCCATCATGGCGAAACGCATCGAGGCCGAGCAGCATCTCTTCGCCAATGCCGATATGCTGGTCCATGGCACACCCGTCAGCACGCTGAGTTCGCGCATCAAGCATCTCTTTCAGCTACAGCAGCACGACTAATTCGACTTTGCCGATGGCGCCGCCTGAACCTGCCCGGCATAAAAGGCCTTGGCATCCATCGTGAACTGCTCGCGTGACGCCGGTCGTGTGTAGAACATGTGACCGCCGCGATAGAGCTTCAGCGCCAGGCGATCGGCAAGGGCCTGCGGCATATGGTCGAGCACATATTTGTTGACGCCGAAGGGGATGACGAGATCGCTGTATCCCTGCCCCAGCAGAACCCGGAAGGATGGCGACAACGACAACAGCTCCTTGAGATCGTCGGTGGCACCGGCGGTTGATCGAGAGCCGCCGTTCCGCCCGCCCCATTTCCACTCCCTGTTCACTGCTCCCGACAGCAGCGTGTAGGTCATGTCCGTGTGGAAGCCTAGCTCATCGCGGGCATAGCTCGAAAAGGCACCGCCATAGGCACGGACGAAACCGTCGAGAACCGGATCGCCGCCATGCTCAGCCTCCGATTGCGGATAGGGATCCGGTGCCAGAAAGGAGGCGTCATAGGCACTCGCTATATCTCCACCGTTCCCATCGGAATGTTTGCGGTAGACCCCACTGAGAAAACCCTGGTTCCTGGCGACGACATCTTGCGGTATGCCGGTCAGCTTCGCTACCCGGCCATAGAAGGCGCGGCCGGCATCGCCCGATGGCGGCGGCCCGGCGAGGGCGGGCAGATAGTCATTCAAGGCGAAGGCCTGCGCATCCTGGATCGCTTTCTCGCTGAAGGCATTTTGCCGTTCCAGCTCGGCTGCCGCCAGCGAAGGCAGCTCCAAGGCCGCACTGAGCGCATCTCCACTATCACCAAAGACGAACCGGCCCTCCAGCAGAGGCGAGAGCATGACGATGCCGGAAATCAGGATGCCCTGATCCTCGCGCAGGCTGTTGGCGACCTTGACCGAGCGAAACCCGCCATAGCTTTCGCCAAGAATATATTTCGGTGACGAGGCGCGGCCATTATGGCCAATGTAGAGCGCTATCGCTTTGGCCAGGCTTTCGGCATCGCTGTCGACGCTATAGAAATCATTCTGATCATCGGGCTTGGCAGTGCGGCTCCAGCCGGTACCGATCGGATCGATCAGCACGAGATCGGTAAATTCGAGCCAGCTTTGCGGATTGTCGACCAGCTTGGCATTGGCGCCATCGCGACCGTCCGGACCAAAATCGACGATGCGCGGGCCGACGAGCCCGAGATTGAGGAAGGCCGAAGCCGCGCCCGGCCCACCGTTGAAGACGAAGGTCACGGGCCGGTTCGCATCCCGGTTCTTGGCGACATAGGCGGTGTAGAAGACCGCCGCGCTACGCTGGCCATCCTGGCCGAAGAGGTCGAGCGTGCCCGCCGTTGCCGTATAGGGTATGGTCTTGCCATCCGCATTGAGCACATGGTCGCTCACGGCATCCGGCGGCAGGAGCGAAAGCACGCCACTGCCACCGGCGGCGGCATTACGGCCTTGCTCGGGCGGTGCGGCGGATGCGGTTGCCGATATCAGCGAAAAAGCCAGCACCAGGCCGGGAACCATCTGGCGAAAAGACATGAAATCGTATCCTCCGAGGGTTCGTCGCATAGAGGTTATTGCCGGCGATACTATGTCACAGACGACAACCACCGAAACTCAAGAGATGTTGATCGATGGATCATCGAGCGCGGCACTTTTGGAGAATGGCGCGCTTTCCTGCTGGCCGGCCGGCTGCAGGGTAAGCCGCGGCGGATCAGAACTTGATCCGGTCGATGCTGGTCAGCGCCGTCTTCTGCGCGACGCCGGGTGCATTGACCATGTGCCAGGCCACATATTGCTCGCCGTAGAGCTCGGTCGACGACATGCCGTCGACGGGAAGCACGATATTCATGCCGTTGAGCGCTGCGTCCGTTGCGGTGTCCAGCACCGCACCCTCCGCGGCCGTGCCTGTCACGATGACGGTCTTGATGCCCTTATCGGAAAGAATGCTGCGCAGGTTGGTGCCGATGAACTTGTCCGGCCCGGATTTGACGACCGGCTCGCTTGCCAAGGGTGCCAGCGCGGTCGCGATATCCTGCGCCTGGCCAACGCCCGCCAGACTGAAAACGACGAGCATCTCCTTGGCGCGGGCTTGATCGAGCAGGGTTTTCACCTTGGGCACGGAAGCGAGGCAGCGCGGCTTTGTATTCTTGTTGCAAGGCCCCTTGGTCGGATCCTGCGCGCCATTGAAATCGAGGATCAGCAGCGCCGTCGTCTCCGGATCGACGGTAACAGTCTTCAGCTCCGGCGGCGCCGGCGGCTTCACCTTCTGCCAGTCGTCGATGATCGTCTGCGCTGCCGCCGGCGACGGGAAGGTGGCGCTAAGGCCTGCACAAAGAACTGCAAAACCGGCACATAAGGCAAAACCTGCTCTGCCTATCGCACCGCCTCCGTATCGAAGTCCATTGCTCCTGTGCATCAGCGTCCTCATGGGTTTGACGATGGTGCAGGATTGATAGGCGAGAAAATGCGCTGGCGTAACGAAACTCTTCGTGATGGTCTCGCGGCGTGTTCAGCCGACGCCATGAGCGGGGGGAGCCGCCTATGGGCCTGTATCACCCATTGGGTCTTCGTCATTCTTGTCGCCGCTGCGCAGCTTTCCCAGCAGGCTCTGCAGGGCTTGCTTGAGCGCATCGATCTCTTCCGAACCAGCCATGTCAGACCAGCGCTGATCCACCAGCCGGCCGGCTGCCATTGCGACAGGCCGCACTCCCCTGCCGCGTTCGGTCAGGAAGACCAGCCGTGCACGTCGGTCGTTGGGATCTGGGCGGCGTTCGACGTAACCCAGGCGCTCCAGCTCCTCGACCGCCTGCGTCATCGTCTGCTTGCGGACATGCGCAAGCCGGGTGAGTTCGCTCACCTGGATTCCTTCCGGGCGCATGAAGGTGAAGACATTGGCATGCGATGGCCGGATATCGTCGAAGCCTGCTTTTTCGAGAGCTGCATCGACATCCTGCGCCCAATGCTGGTGAACGAGCCGCAGCAGCAAGCCCAGTGACAGATGTGTCGGAACGCGCTTTTCCATGAGATATAGACAGGTACCTGACCAATGTGATAAATAGTCAGGTACCTTACCATTTCTCATCAGGAAGGGATACCCGCATGCCCTCACTCAATGTCCTGGACTCGACGATCTTCTACGAGGATGCCGGAACGGGGACACCCTTCGTCTTCCTGCATGGCAATCCCACCTCCTCCTACCTTTGGCGGCATGTAGCGCCCGCGATCGCCACGCCTGCCCGCCGTCTTGCCCCCGATCTCATCGGCATGGGCCGGTCCGGCAAGCCCGATATCGCCTATTCATTTGACGACCACGCGCGCTATATCGAGGCTTGGTTCGACGAACTCGCGCTCGATGATGTCGTATTGATCGGCCATGATTGGGGTGGCGCTCTCGCCTTCGACTGGGCGACCCGCCATGCCGAGCGCGTGCGCGGCATCGCCTTCATGGAAACGATCGTGAGGCCGATGACCTGGGAGAATCTCCCAAATGCGCGTCCTCGCTATGAAGCGCTGCGGACGGCCGGGGTCGGCGAAACCAAGGTGCTGGACGAGAATTTCTTCATTGAACAGGCTCTGAGGGCCACCGTTCTCAAAGGATTGAGCGAAGAGGATCACGCCGTTTATGCCGCCCCCTATCAAACGCGCGAAAGCCGCCGGCCGCTGCTGGCCTGGCCACGCTCGATGCCGATCGAAGGCGAGCCGGCCGATGTGATCAGGCGTATCGAGACCTACGACGCCTGGCTTGCCGAGAATGCCGATGTCCCCAAATTGCTGCTCACCTTCGAAGGTCCGCCCGAGACGCTGTTGATCGGCGAGCCTATGACAGCCTGGTGTCGCGCAAATATTGCCAATCTCGACGTTAGGAATTGCGGACCGGCCAGGCACAATGCACCGGAAGATCAACCTGAAGCCATTGCCGCCGCGATTTCCGACTGGGCGGATCGCCACGCCTTGTTCGGATAAACATCTGGCCTTCCGGCGCACCACAGTTTCCGCCACTCCTGCTCGACAGGAAAGACCGGGGACAATCCGCCGTTGACAAAAACCTGACAGCCCATAATCTGCGCCTAAGCCCTTGCGATTGCCTATTTTTCTTTTGGAGATCGGGATGATGCCGGCGAATTGCATGAGACGACTGGTTCTGGCAGGCATTCTCCTCGGCATATCTGCCTATACGGCAGCGGCAGCACAGACGCTCGACCGCATCGCCCAAAAAGGCACGATCCGCATTGGCTACATCAGCGACGAAGAACCCTTCTCCTTCAAGAAGAAGGACGGCAACCCGACGGGCTATGCCATCGACCTCTGCGGCAAGATTGCCGATGCCGTCGGACGCAAGGTCGCCAATCTGAAGCGCGACTATGTCGAAACCGCACTCGCCGATGGCTTCGACGCGGTGAAGAGCGGCCAGATCGACCTTCTCTGCGGCGCCCTCACCATCAATCTCGGACGGCGTCAGAGCGTCGACTTCTCGCAGCCGATCTTCATCACCGGCGCCAGCGCCCTGCTGCGCAAGGATTCGCCCGATTATCTGATGACTTTGTTCCTCGACAAGCGACTGGCGCAAGTCTCCGCCAAACCCGCCCCCGCAACGAGCACGATCGGCGTTCGCGCCAACACGACGACGGGCGCGACCCTGCGTGAAGCGCTAGGCTCCGACGTGCCGAAGACGCGGATCGCCGAGTTCGCCACGCATCAGGACGGCCTGGTCGCGCTCGAAAACCACAAGATCGATGCCTATTTCGCCGATCGCGCCCTGCTCTTCGATCTCGCTTCCCATGCCCGCAATCCGTCCACGCTCGCCATCGGCAACCGCCTCTTCACGCATGAGCCCTATGGCATAGCGCTCCGGCAAGACGATTCCGCCTTCCGCCTCCTCGTCGATCAGACGCTAACCGAGACCTACCAGTCGGATGATTTCGCCAACCTGCTGACGACCTATTTCGGCGAGGAAGGCCCGATCCTGCGTCGCGAGATCATGATGCAATCCATCCCGCAATAAACGCCCCCGAGGCGATGCCGTCGCCTTTGCGACATGATCACTTGTAACTACGGGCGCGATGTCTCGATGGGAAACGGCCTTGCAGTCGTCGTGCAAGCATCTTGAATATGTCGTAGACAGGCTCTGGTCGGCGTCGCACACATCATAAAATCCGTCTCCAGTATCAATCAGGGTCGCACGAAATGGCAGTATTTCCTCAAAAGGCGAAGGTCGTAATCATCGGGCTTGGCGGCATCGTCGGCGCATCGATCGCCCACCATCTGATCGAGCGCGGCTGGGACGATATTGTCGGCATCGACAAGTCCGGTATCCCGACGGATATCGGCTCGACGGCGCACGCCTCCGACTTCTGCTACACGACCAGCCATGATTTCCTTTCCTGCTGGACGACCCTCTACTCCATCGATTTCTACGATAAGCTCGGCCACTATGCCCGCGTCGGCGGCCTGGAAGTCGCCCGCGTCGGCGATGACGACCGCATGGCGGAAATCAAGCGCAAGGTGACCTCGGGCAAGGCCTTCGGCACGCGCGTGAGCCTGGTCGACCCCGCAGAGATCAAGGAAAAATTCCCGCTGATCGAGGAAAGCATGGTCCAGGGCGGCATGTGGGACCCGGATGCCGGCCTCGTCATACCCCGTTCGCAGACCGTTGCCGGCAAGCTGATCGACCAGGGCGAAAAGAGCGGCAAGCTGCAATCCTTCGCCAATACGCCGGCCCAGTCGCTGATTGTCAAAGACGGCCGCATCAGTGGCGTCGTCACCCATCGCGGCACGATCGAAGCAGACTATGTCATCGTCTGCGCCGGTCTCTGGGGCCGCCTGATCGCCGAAATGGTCGGCGAAGACCTGCCGGTCATGCCGGTCGACCATCCGCTGACCTTCTTCGGCCCCTACAACGAGTTTGCCAACACCGGTAAGGAAATCGGTTTCCCGCTGATGCGCGACCAGGGCAACTCCGCCTATATGCGCGACACTGGCGACCCGAAGACCGCCGAAGGCGGCCAGATCGAATGGGGTTACTACGAAGAGAAGAACCCACGCCTCTGCCATCCGCGCGACCTCCTCGAAAAGCATGAGGCCCGTCTGTCGCCGTCGCAGCGCGACCTCGACATGGAACAGATCATCGAGCCGCTCGAACGCGCCATGGAACTGACGCCGATCCTCGGCGAACTCGGCTACAATGAAGGCCACTCCTTCAACGGCCTCCTGCAGGTCACGACCGATGGCGGCCCATCCGTCGGCGAAAGCCAGAAGATTCGCGGCCTCTGGTATTGCGTCGCCATCTGGGTGAAGGATGGCCCCGGCTTCGGCAAGCTGGTCGCCGACTGGATGACGGACGGCCGCACGCCGATCGACCACAACCGGATCGATTATTCCCGCTTCTACCCGCATATGCTTGAAGAGAAATTCATCGAAGGCCGCTGCACCGAGGCGGCCCAGAAGATCTATAACCCCGCCGTCCACCCACGCGAACCCTATGCCACCGGCCGCAACATCCGCCGCTCGCCCTTCTATGAGCGGGAAAAAGAGCTCGGCGGCTATTTCATGGAGCTTGGCGGCTGGGAGCGCGCGCATGGCTATGCCGCCAACGAGCACCTGCTCGAAAAATACGGCGACCGCATCCCGGTGCGCGAAAACGAATGGGACAACCGCCATTTCTGGCGCGTCTCCAATGCCGAGCACCTGGCGCTGAGCGAAGATTGCGGCATCATCAACCTCTCGCACTTCGCCATGTACGACATCGAGGGCCCCGATCATGTCGAGCTGCTGGAATGGCTCTGCGCGGCCAAGATCGGCGGAGAGGCCAATATCGGCAAGGGCATCTACACCCACTTCCTCGACGACGAGGGCATGGTGCGGGCCGATTTCACCGTCATCCGCATGGCCGACCGCTGCCGCCTGATCGACGGCGCCGACGCCGGCCCGCGCGATTTCCACTACATGCGCCGCGTTGCCCAGGATAAGGGTTTCGACGTCACCATCACCGATGTCACCGAACGCTATGTCACGATCGGCATCTGGGGACCGAATGCCCGCACCAACCTGCAGAAGGTGGTCGAGCACCCGGAAAGCCTCTCGCACGAAAACTTCCCCTTCGCCGCGATCAAGCAGATCCGCATCGCCGGCAAGAACGTCACGGCATTCCGCATCTCCTATGTCGGCGAACAGGGCTGGGAACTGCACATGGCCTATGGCGATGCGTTGGCCGTCTGGGATGCGCTGCGCTCGACCGGCGCCATCGCCGTCGGCGTCGAGACCTATGCCAACAGCCGCCGTATGGAAAAGAGCCTGCGCCTGCAGAATGCCGACCTGCTGACGGAATATAATCTTCTCGAAGCCGATCTCGCCCGCCCGAAGGTCAAGGAAGCCGATTTCCGCGGCAAGGCCAAGCACCTCGAATACCGCGCCCGCGAACACCAGCCGGCCATGCTCTGCACGCTTGTGATGACCGACAACATCGACTCCAACGGCGTTGCCCGCTACCCCGTCGGCATCCTGCCGGTCATGGATCCCGAAACCGGCGAAACCCTGGTCGATGAGCTCGGCCGCCGCTCCTTCACCACTTCGATCGCCTACGGCCCGACCATCGGCAAGAATATCGCACTCGCCTATCTCCCCTGGTCCTATGCGCAGGAAGGCCGCAAACTGAAGGTCGAATATTTCGGCGAAACCTACCCGGTCGAAGTCGCCGGCGTCGGCTACAAGCCGCTCTATGACGCAGAGAACCTGAAGCCGAGAAGCTGATCTTTAACGACCGGAAAGCGAGGTCATGCCTGGCTTTCCGGTTGTCTGTCGGGCCGTGTGATCGATGATGGCCTGCACGATCTCGTCAATGTCGCGCTCGTGGATTTCGTGCCCTCCACCCTCGATCCGGTGCAGCCGCACATTTCGCACGACCTTGGTGAAAGCCTCGCCATGCCCTATGGGAAACAGCGGATCGGCTGACCCGTGGATCGCAAGGACCGGCAGCTTGATATCGGAAGCGTGAAGCCTTGCTGGCCTTTCTTCGCTCACAAGCGTGAAATGGTTCGTAGCACTGGCAAATGACGGCGCCCGCGCCATGTCGCGGGCGATCAGGGCACTTGCGGCATCAGGATCGTGCGGATGCCGGGTGCCGGCAAGCATGGCCGTCTCGCGGCGCAGGAAATCGGCAATGGCCTCGAGTTTGGACCAATCGACTGCTTCGGCCGAACTGGAATGCTCCTGATAGGCCTTGGTCGAGGAAGGCAAGCCCTCGACGCCGAGCGGTGATGTGCTGATCAGCGTGAGGGTCCGCACACGCCGGGGATGGCGCAACACGACCTCCTGTGCAACGGCGCCGCCCATCGACATGCCCACCACATGCGCCGTTTCCAATCCGTAGCCGTCGAGAATGGCGATGGCATCGTCGGCCAAGTCGCTGAACGAATAATGGGGTTCGCCTTGCGGATAATGTGTCGAGAGGCCCGTATCGCGCTGGTCGTATCGGATCACATAGCGCTGGCGGGCGGCGAGCGCCTCGCAGAACCTGTCCGGCCACCACAGCATCGAAGCCATCATTCCCATGATCAATATGATGGGCGGGCTGGAGGGATCACCGAAAGCCTGGGTCTGCAGTTTCGCTCCCCCGACCTCGATTGACGTCTCGGTGGCTGCGAACGATCTCGTTTCTGCCATGACAAAACCCATCCGATTGCGAATTGCAACTGGATTCATATTGCATAACCGATTTTATTATGCAATCAGTTTTATGAGGCTGCAACACGGGGCATCGACGTCCGTCGGAGCAGTTCCAGAAAAGCGTCCAGCGGTTTTTCATCCGGAATTGTGTGAGAACAATGGATTGGAGTTGTTCGAGGGTCTTGCGAGAACTGCGCGCAATAGCGATCGAGACGAGATGAGGGAGGCTTGTAGTGCTGCAATGTGCTGATTTTTACGACGCTGAACTATCACGGCATAACCTGCATTTGCGAGCCGCCGCCCGCGTCCGGACGCATGACCGGATACTCGATATCGGCTGCGGCGCTGGACAAACCACTCGCGAAGCAGCTCTTGCCGCAACACAAGGCAGCGCGGTCGGCGTGGACACGTCCGCCGAGATGCTTGAGATTGCCCGCCAACGCAGCGCCGAAGCCGGATTGGGCAACATCAGCTTCGAACTGGGTGACGCACAAACTCACGACTTTCCAGCTGCCGGCTTCGACCTATGCATCAGCCGGTTCGGCGTCATGTTCTTTGCAGATCCGCCGGCGGCATTCACCAATATCGCCCATGCAATGCGCCCGGGTGGACGCATCGCCTGGATGGTATGGCAAAACCAGGAGCGCAACGAATGGTCTGGCGCAATTCGGAATGCGCTAGCTCCAGGGAGCAGAATTCCAGAAAATGCCGGCAAGCCGTTTTCGCTTGGCGATCCCACCATAGCCAAAGAGCTGTTAAGCACCGCCGGCTTCACCTCGATCGACTTCACCGAGGTGAAGGAACCGGTGTTCTATGGGGCTAATGTCGATGCCGCCCTTGATGCCCTTGCCGGTCTCTATATGGTCAAGGACGCGCTCATGCACACCGATGAGGCACCCGACCGGCCACTGCAGCGGCTGCGTGATCTACTGGAAGCGCATATGACCTTCGGAGGCGTGCTGTTCAACTCCCACGCATGGATCATCACCGCTGAGCGAGCCCGTTGACTGAGCAGCCCCTCGCCTCTCCCGGCGAAAGCACTACAACGCAAATCTAGGAACGCTCGCTTGTGCCTTTGCACCTTTGATATTGTGTGTATTGGGAACGCTTGGTTCGGTGTTCAGGCTTTGTTTTGCGCGTTGCGTTGCGTGGTTTGGTTATGCTTGTTTTGGGGGCTGATGGTGGATGCTCTCGGCGTTGGCAGAAGGCAAGAAGCCGGCGTTAGGCGGGCCTTGTGTGGGAAGGTTGGTTGCGGGGGCAGGATTTGAACCTGCGGCCTTCAGGTTATGAGCCTGACGAGCTACCGGGCTGCTCCACCCCGCGTCACCAGCGTAAGCCGCGTTGCGGCTTATCGCGCTTGCGTGAACCGCTATGCGGTTCATGCTTCATCCGGGCAAATCTGAAGGATTTGTCCCTTGTTCCCAGCGTAAGCCGCGTTGTGGCTTATCGCGTTACCGACGCAAATCGCGGAGCGATTTGTCGTCTTATCCAGCGCAAATCGCGGAGCGATTTGTCGCGTATTTCCAGCGTAAGCCGCGTTTGGGCTTATCGCGGTTGCGCAAACCCTTTGGTTTGTCGCGCCCTTGGCACCGTATTTCGGGCGCGTCGGGGTAATTTCCTGGCTCCAGAAGCGGCAAAGGCCGCATGAGCGGCCTATTGTAGCACGGCTTGAGCCGTCTGTGTGATGAGAAGATTTTATGAGGCATAGATTGCTTGAGCAATTTAGCGTGACGCATAAATCGATTTCATCGATTTAGCGTGGAGTTGCGATTAGCAGACCTGGCAGCGACCTACTCTCCCGCGTCTTAAGACGAAGTACCATGGGCGCAGGGGCGTTTCACGGCCGTGTTCGGAAAGGGAACGGGTGCAGCCACCCCGCCATAACCACCAGGTCGGCAAAGCGCAACTTGTTGATCCATGCGAACGCATGGATCAACAAGTTGCTCTTTCTGGGCTGATATGCCTTTCCTTCTCGCTTGTCGCTCGAAGGGGACATCAGCCGTCCATACGGAGGCTTGCTGTTCATGCTGCTGCATGGACAATTTGAGAAGCTGGATTTTTTTATTTGAACACGTCTTGGATGCTGGGCAGAAGCGGCTATTGCCTACTGCCTACATCCTATTGGCTCGTCGAATTTATTCGATGAGCACTGGCAATGGGAACGATCAAGCCAATCGAGCTATTAGTACCGGTAAGCTTCATGCGTTGCCGCACTTCCACACCCGGCCTATCAACGTGGTCGTCTTCCACGGCTCTGATAGGGAACACTCGTTTCCAGGTTGGTTTCCCGCTTAGATGCCTTCAGCGGTTATCCATTCCATATATAGCTACCCTGCTATGCCCTTGGCAGGACAACAGGTCCACCAGAGATATGTCCATCCCGGTCCTCTCGTACTAGGGACAGATCCTGTCAATATTCCTACACCCACGGCAGATAGGGACCGAACTGTCTCACGACGTTCTGAACCCAGCTCACGTACCGCTTTAATTGGCGAACAGCCAAACCCTTGGGACCTGCTCCAGCCCCAGGATGCGATGAGCCGACATCGAGGTGCCAAACAACCCCGTCGATATGGACTCTTGGGGGTCATCAGCCTGTTATCCCCGGCGTACCTTTTATCCGTTGAGCGATGGCCCTTCCACGCGGGACCACCGGATCACTATGACCGACTTTCGTCTCTGCTCGACTTGTCAGTCTCGCAGTCAGGCGGGCTTATGCCATTGCACTCGACGACCGATTTCCGACCGGTCTGAGCCCACCATCGCGCGCCTCCGTTACTCTTTCGGAGGCGACCGCCCCAGTCAAACTACCCACCATACACTGTCCCGGATCCGGATGACGGACCGCGGTTAGACATCCATGACGATAAGGGTGGTATTTCAAGGATGGCTCCACAAGAACTGGCGTCCCTGCTTCAAAGCCTACCACCTATCCTACACATGCCGACACGAATGCCAGTGTAAAGCTATAGTAAAGGTGCACGGGGTCTTTCCGTCTGACCGCAGGAACCCCGCATCTTCACGGGGAATTCAATTTCACTGAGTCTATGTTGGAGACAGCGGGGAAGTCGTTACGCCATTCGTGCAGGTCGGAACTTACCCGACAAGGAATTTCGCTACCTTAGGACCGTTATAGTTACGGCCGCCGTTTACTGGGGCTTCGATTCAGAGCTTGCACCCCTCCTCTTAACCTTCCAGCACCGGGCAGGCGTCAGACCCTATACGTCGTCTTGCGACTTCGCAGAGCCCTGTGTTTTTGGTAAACAGTCGCTACCCCCTGGTCTGTGCCACCCTCACATGCTTGCGCACATAAGGGTCACGCTTCTTCCGAAGTTACGCGTGCAATTTGCCGAGTTCCTTCAACATAGTTCTCTCAAGCGCCTTGGTATACTCTACCTGACCACCTGTGTCGGTTTCGGGTACGGTCTATACGGTGGAGCTATTTCCTGGAACCGCGTCCCCGCCCACACAATCCAATAAGTGTGAACAAGTTAAGCAATCCGTCACTACCACCAGGCCCACGAATATTAACGTGGTTCCCATCGACTACGCGTGTCCGCCTCGTCTTAGGGGCCGGCTAACCCTGCTCAGATTAACTTTAAGCAGGAACCCTTGGTCTTTCGGCGAGAGGGTCTCTCACCCTCTTTATCGTTACTCATGTCAACATTCGCACTTCCGATACCTCCAGGACCCCTCACGGGTATCCCTTCATCAGCTTACGGAACGCTCCGCTACCACTCCTCAAAGAGGAATCCTCAGCTTCGGTGCATGGCTTCAGCCCCGTTACATTTTCGGCGCAAAGACCCTTGACTAGACCAGTGAGCTGTTACGCTTTCTTTAAATGATGGCTGCTTCTAAGCCAACATCCTGGTTGTTTTGGGATCCTCACATCCTTTCCCACTTAGCCATGACTTGGGGACCTTAGCTGGAGGTTAGGGTTGTTGCCCTTTTCACGACGGACGTTAGCACCCGCCGTGTGTCTGCCTGGTAGTACTTCCCGGTATTCGGAGTTTGGTTAGGATCAGTAAGACGGTGAGTCCCCATAGCCCATCCAGTGCTCTACCCCCGGGAGTATTCGCCAGACGCTCTACCTAAATAGATTTCGCGGAGAACCAGCTATTTCCGAGTTTGATTGGCCTTTCACCCCTAGCCACAAGTCATCCCAATCTATTGCAACAGATGCGGGTTCGGTCCTCCAGTTGGTGTTACCCAACCTTCAACCTGCTCATGGCTAGATCACTCGGTTTCGGGTCTAATGCAACAAACTATATCGCCCTATTCAGACTCGCTTTCGCTTCGCCTACACCTACCGGCTTAAGCTTGCTTGTTACACTAAGTCGTTGACCCATTATACAAAAGGTACGCCGTCACCCTTGCGGGCTCCGACTGTTTGTAGGCATCCAGTTTCAGGTTCTATTTCACTCCCCTTGTCGGGGTGCTTTTCACCTTTCCCTCACGGTACTGGTTCGCTATCGGTCATGCACGAGTACTTAGGCTTGGAGAGTGGTCTCCCCATGTTCAGACAGGATTTCACGTGTCCCGCCCTACTCTAGGACAATAAAGCTATCTACGCGTACGGGGCTGTCACCCTCTACGGCAAACCTTTCCAGGTTCTTCCACTTTAAACTTCATTGCCACTGGCCTGGTCCGCGTTCGCTCGCCACTACTTGCGGAGTCTCGGTTGATGTCCTTTCCTGCAGGTACTTAGATGTTTCAGTTCCCTGCGTTCGCTTCTTACACCCTATTTTATTCAGGTGAAGATACCTTGTTACAATGCTTAGAAACCAAGCGCGTCTTTGACGCGCTCTCAGGCAATAGGTCTTAGGCAGTAGGCAATAGCGTCTGTTTCAATCCACTACTGCCCATTGCCTATTGGCTACTGCCTCGCACCTCACGGCGCGCTTGATTTTCTAAGCATTTAAGGTGGGTTGCCCCATTCGGAGATCCATGGATCAAAGCTTATTCGCAGCTCCCCACGGCTTTTCGCAGCGTATCACGTCCTTCATCGCCTGTGCATGCCTAGGCATCCACTAAATGCCCTTACGACACTTGATCGTTCTCATTGCCAATGCTCATCATCTAGTTGTTCGTTTCCAGCGGAAACGACAACAGACCGGGTTACCTTTTACAACCCAGCCTACTCAACAATGCCATCGACGTGTTCGACAGGCTTGCTTTATCGGAGCTACGCCGAGCAGCTCGCTTGCAGCCTGTCTTAAGACCAGCTTCTCGAGATTTGATCCGATACCGCGCGGTCAGGCAACGGTAATCCAGCCGTCCGTCAGATGCAGCCCAGAAGGACTGCAAACAACAACGACCCAGAGCGACAAGCTTCCTTCCTACCTCCGATCTCTCCACCATATCCGGCCGGCTAGGCCATCCTTGGTTTCATAAAGACCGGGCTCGGACGCCT
>NZ_QMKK01000025.1:7500-557007 GCF_003287875.1 Martinezella tropici | reverse complement strand
CCAACCAATTGCTCGGCGCGGGCAATATCACCATCAATGGCAACGCCAATGGTGTCAGCGCCGGTCTTCTCGCCTCCGGCGTCGACTTTGCCGCGACCAAAGCCAATGGCGGTAATATCGTGCTCAGTGCGGGTGGCGGTGATCTGACGATCAACGACAGTGCTGGCGCCATACAGGCAGGGACTGTGCTTGCAGCCGGCGCGATCAATACCACCGGCCAGACCATCACCGCCGACACGATCACCGGCCACAGGGACATCGTGCTTTCAGGCGCCACCAGTGCGGGAGCCGGAAGCGGCAGTGTTGATATCATCGGTCAGGTCCTCGGCGGCGGCAATGTCCGCGTTTCCGGCTCTGGCATCCAGGCGGACGCTATTGTCTCCGGCGTCGACATTGCCGCCACCAATGCGGCCGGAGGCAGCGTCGTGCTTGGCGCACCATCAGCCGGAACCGGCAATCTGACATTGACGGCCACTGGCGCGCTCAGCGCTGGAACTTTGCTCTCTGCCGGCAATCTCACTGCCGGTGCCGCGACGGTCACGGCCGGCAATATCTCGGCCCATGGCGAGATGACGCTCGGCGGCGCGATCAGCGTGACGGACCAGATCCTTGCGTCCGGCAACGTATTGATCAGCGGCCAGAGCTTGAAGGCTCGGACCATCGTTTCCGGCATCGACTTCGATGCGACCAATGCGGCCAGCGGCAATATCGTCCTTGGCCACGCCGGGAATTTGACGGTGAACGTCAATGGCGCCATTGCGGTGCCGACCATACAGGCTGCGGGTGCCATCGACGTCAGCGGCGCGTCCATCACTGCAGATGCGATTACCGGTCACGAGGATATTAGCCTTTCCGGCACGGCAGCTGGCGGTGTCGCCACGACGACCGCAAGCGGTCGCGTTGATATCACCAACCAGTTGCTTGGCGGCGGTAACCTTGGCATCTCTGGCTCGAGCATTAAGGTCGGTACCGCGGTCTCGGGTGTAGACTTCGCAGCAACGGCAGCCGCAAACGGAAGTATCGTCCAAACGACAAGCGGCAATCTGACACTTGTCGCCGCGGGCAACATCGACACTGGCACACTACTCTCGGCAGGTAGCCTCAATGCGGCCGGGTCTACTATCACGGCCGGGAGCGTCACGGCGCATGGCGATGTGACGCTCCGGGGTGCCACCAGCGTTACGGGCCAGATCCTGGGCGCCAGTAACGTGCTGATCACTGGCCAAAGTCTGGCAGCGCAGACCGTCGTTGCGGGCGTCGACTTCGGCGCAACTAACGCCGCCGGCGGCAATATCGTTGTTGGTCAGACCGCGACGATTGCAGGCAATCGCGCTGGGGACCTGACAGCTCAGTTGAGTGGTGGATTTTCGGCGTCGACGATGCAAGCCGCCGGTGCCATCAACGTCAATGCCGCGACTGTGACGGCAGATGCCGTCACAGGTCATAAAGACATCACCTTCGCCGGGGCAACCACCGTTAATCAGCAGATGCTTAGCGGCGGCAACATCGGTATCTCTGGCTCGAGCATCAAAGCCGGCGCCATTGTCTCGGGCGTCGATTTCGCAGCAACGGCAGCCGCCAATGGGAACATCGTCCAGACGACAAGCGGCAATCTGACTCTTGCTTCGACCGGTGCGATCAAGACCGGCACATTGCTCTCGGCTGGCACTTTTTCGGCCAGCGGTACGGCCGTGAGCGCGGATGCCGTCACTGCCCATGGCGATGCCACGCTGAATGGCGCGACCAGCATCACCGGCCAGATTCTCGCGGCCGGCAATGTCCTGATCACCGGTCAAAGCCTGTCGGCACAGTCTGTCGTCGCCGGTATCGACTTCGCCGCAACGGATGCATCCGGTGGCAATATCGTTCTTGGCCAGACCGGGAATCTGGCTGCGCGGCTCAGTGGCGGATTCTCTGCATCGACTGTGGAAGCCGCCGGTACTATCAACATCAACGCAGCCAGCGTGACGGCCGCCACCATCACCGGGCACAAGGATATCACGCTCGCCGGCACCACCACCGTCAACGGCCAAGTCCTTGGTGGCGGAAACATCAGTGTCTCAGGCCCGAACATCGCGGCCGGCGCTATCGTGTCCGGTGTCGATTTCGCCGGTACGGCTGCCGCCAACGGCAACATCGTTCAGACTTCGAGTGGCGATGTGTCGCTGCTTTCGAGCGGTAATCTCACCATCGGCACGTTGTTGTCGGCGGGCAATCTTACCGCGCAAGCGATCGATCTGACGGCAAGCAGCATTACAAGCCATGGCAGGACCGACCTGAAGGCCAGCGGTCGCATAGACGCTAGTGGCCAGGTACTGTCGGCCGGCAATCTCTCGATCGATGGCGCCAGCCTCAACGCCGGACTTCTGGTCTCCGGCGTGGATTTTGCGGCAACCGCAGCGAACGGCGGCAGCATCATGCTCGGAGGGACCGGTGCGACGGACCTCACCGTCTCCGGCAATGCAACGGCCGGCACGATCCTCTCGGCCGGCGACATCACGGCAAAGGCGGCCAATCTCCAGGCGGGCAGTGTCACAAGCCACGGCAATATCGGCATGGTCGGCAATGTCGATGTGAGCAGCCAGATCCTGGCGGCAGGCGATCTCACGATCAATGGCGGCGGCATCAGCGCACCGACCTTGATCTCCGGCATCGACTTTTCCGCCACCAACGCCGCCGGCGGCAGCATCGTGCTGGCGCAGTCCGGCAAGACCAGCTTGACCGCCTCCGGCAACATCACGGCTGGAACCATCCTGTCGGCCGGCGATGTCACGGCAAGGGCGACAGACCTCATCGCCGCCAGCATCACCAGTCACGGGACGGTTGATGTCGTCGGCAATGTCGATGTCAGCAACCAGATTTTGGCCGCAGGCGATCTCACGATCGATGGCGGCAGTATCAGCGCCCCGATCCTGATCTCCGGCATCGACTTTGCCGCCACCAATGCCGCCGGCGGCGGTATAGTGCTCGGAACTGCCGGCGATATGAATCTTACCGCTTCTGCGGGCATCACCGCGCAGACCATGCTATCGGCCGGCAATATCGACGCGCAGGCGGCCACCATCGCGGCCAATGCCGTGACCGGCCATGGCGACATTACCCTTGCCGCCGGCAGCAGCGTCAATGTCTCGGGCCAGCTCCTCGGTGCGGGCGATGTCTTGCTGTCCGGTTCATCCGTCCAGATCAATCAGGCCGTCACGGGCGTCGATTTTGCCGCTACCGCGCACTCCTCAAACGGTGCCATCGCCCTCGAAGCAAGCGGCGATCTGACCATCAATGCGGCAAGCGCCACCGCCAATACGTTGATCGTCGCCGGCAATCTCGATGTGGCGGCGAGCGCCTTTACGGGCGGCGACATCACGGGCCATGGCGTCGTCGCAATCGGTTCGACCACCAGTCCTGGCGCAATCAGGATCAACGGGCAGCTCCTGGGCGCCAGCAACGTCTCGATCACCGGATCTGCCGTCAGCGGCAACGTCATCGCGGCCGGTGTCGATTTTGCGGCGATGGACCAATCGGGCGCCGGGAACGTTATTCTTGGTCCGACCGGCAATCTCACGCTCCTAGCCACGGCAGGCGACATCTCTTTCAACAGCCTTCTTGCTGCCGGCAGCATCACCGCCAACGCGGCGAACAATGTCAGCGCGAATGCCGTCTCCCACGGCGATCTGACGATCACCGCGGGCAATGCGATCACGCTCACCGGCCAATCGCTTGCCAGCCGCAACGCCAATCTATCCGCCCGATCGATGGCGATCGACACGCTGGTCTCCGGCGTCGATTTCACCGCCACCCGTGCCGCGGCCGGCGGCAGCCTGATGCTGCAGCGTACCGGCGCGATGACGCTCTCAGCCTCGAGCGGCAGCATCAGCGCCAATTCTCTGCTTTCGGGCGGCAATCTTGCCGCCACGGCAACGCAGAACATCGGTTACAACAGCCTGCAGAGCCTTGGCAGCGCCACGCTCACGGCGCCCGGGACCATCGCCTATACCAACACCACCCGTGTCGGCAGCAATCTGACGCTCAATACCGGTGTCGTCGATCTCTCCGGCAGCCGGGGTAGCCGGATTGCCGGCGGCGGTACGCTGATTGTCAACGGCTCTTCCGCCAATCTGTCCGGCAGCAATCTCGTCTTCGGCGGCCTGTCGCTCAATCTGTCGGGCAATGCGGATCTGTCCAATGCCGAGGTCAGCACCGTCACCTCCAGCGTCACCGGCAACGGTGATCGCGTCGCCGGCGGTTCCGGCGACATCGCCATCTCTGCCGCAGGCCTCGTCACCACCGCCAACACATCGTTGCTTGCCGCGCATGACCTGACGCTCAACCTGCCGTCGCTCGGCAATACCGGTCAGCTTGCCGCCGGCAACAATCTGACCTTCAACGTCGCTGGCGACTTCTACAACAGCCCCTCCGGCCTCGTCTTTGCCGGCAGCAACGCCAACCTCCTCGTCGGCGGCACATTGACCAATGACCAGGGCGCTATCGTTTCCGATGGCGGGTTGACCATCCAGGGGACGACCGCCGGTCAGCGCAATGCGGCAGTCACCAATGTGTCCGGTCTCATTCAGTCTGGTGGTGACATGTCGATACTCACCAGCAATCTCATCAACAGGCGATCGACGACGCCGACCTGGGTGACGGGTCAGCTGGTCTCCTCCGGTGCGGTTGTCGGTACCTTCGTGCTCAATCCAGCGGTCGCGGGCCAACCCTTCGCCTATCTGGAATCGACCGACCAGAATATGTTCCAGCTTTATGCGGGGGTCGATCCGGGGCAGTTTTCTGACTACCAGCCGCTGCTGTATTCGGTCGCAACCCTTGCCGATGGCACCTCCTATCACGCCTGGACCTGGGTCAGCGGCAGTGGTCCGACGGAGGTTCGGCCGATCTTCGACTGGATCAAGGCCCGCGTTCCCAAGGATGCCAACGGCAATCCCATCCTCGATCCCAACAATCCCTCGCGTTATTTCATCGTCGATGAGGTCGTGCGCAACGGTTCGGATACGAGCACGACCTACACTTGGGATCCGACGTCCAACATATCGCAGTCGGTTTATGAAGACCGCTTCACCAGTGCGCTGAGCCCCGAGGCGGTGATCCGCGCCGGCGGCAATCTCACGGTCGATGCCACCAACCTCACCAATTCCTACAGCCGGATCGAGGCCGGCGGTGATGCGACGCTCAAGGGATCGACGCTCACCAACGAAGGCGTCGTCCTCAATCGCACCACGATGCTGACCTGTAGCGCTCAGAGCGCCTGCTCGGCCTACAACGCCGATGGCACGGCCGATCCTTCCCGCAATATCGCCAACGGCACGTCGATCGTCTCGGGATCGCAGGTTATCGGCGGCGCGGCTGGCACGCTCAAGGCGGCCCACGCCCTGAGCCTCAATTTCGGTACGGTCAACAATACGTCGCTCGGTTCGACGAGTGGCGGCGCGGCCGTCAGTGCGCCTTCGACATCGAGCGATCCTCTGTCGGCCCTGAATGGCATGACGGCCGGCGGCGCCTTGTTCAACGTCAATGCCGCGCTAGGCAGTTTCGCCTCAAATGGCGGCGCGAGCGTCGGTAGTGGTCCATCGTTGGCAACCGTCAGCACGACGATCGCCGGCGGCCCGACGGCCAACGGCAGCGGCCTGACGGCAGACGTCGGCGCTTCGGTGAGCGGCAATGGTGTGACGCTCGCCAGCGGCCCTTCGATCAGCTCCGGCAGCCTGACGACTGGCGGCGCTGCGATCAGTCCGAACAGCCTGATGGGCAAGCTCACCGCTGCTCTCGGCAGCAGCGGCAATCTTGCCCAGGTGCTGCAGGTCAATGGCGCGGAACTCGCCTCGCTTGCCAAGCCGCAATCGGGCGGCGTCGGCGGCACGGTGCCGGGCCAGATCTTCCTGTTCGAGACACGGGCGGCCTTCCTCGACGTGTCGAAGTTCTACGGCTCGAGTTATTTCATCGGCCGAGTTGGCTATACGCCGGAGACCAAGGTTCCCTTCCTCGGCGACGCCTATTTCGACAATCAGCTGGTAGACGAACAGATGCGGCAGCTGGTGGGCGATGGCCTTGGCGCGGGATCCTTCATCCCCGGCAACAATGCCACCGACCAGATGAAGACGCTGCTCGACAACGGCGTCGCTTATGCCGAGGCGAACGGGCTTGCTCTCGGGCAAGCATTGACGCCGGAGCAGGCCGCATCGCTGACCCAGTCGATGGTGATCTACCAGACGCAGATCGTCGACGGCGCGCAGGTGCTGGTGCCGGTCGTCTATCTCTCGGCCGCTGATAAGGCGAAAGTCAATGCAGGCGGCGCCGTCATTGCCGGCAACAGCGTCAGCATCGATGCCGGCTCTGTCAACAATTCCGGTGCGATTGCCGCAGCGGATGGCATGACCATCAATGCGACCGAGATCAAGGCCAATGGCGGCACTTTCCTCGCCGGCGGCAACATGAACCTCAATGCCACCAATGGCATTACGCTTGCCGCTCAGACGATGACCATCGGCGGCCAGAATGTCGTCAACACCAATGCCGGCGTGTCGGCTGGCGGCAATCTGCAGATCGCCGCGGGCGGTACGCTGAGCTTGCAGGGCACCAAGATCGTCGCAGGCGGCAATGCCCAGCTTTCCGGCACCAATGTCAACCTTGCTGCTGTCAAGGTTGATAATGGTAGCCAGCAGAATGCGACGGGCGCCCGTGTCACCGCTGGCGGCAATCTTACCATCGTCGGCAATAATGACGTCAACATCATCGGATCCTCCGCAAAGTCGGGTGGGAATCTTTCGGTGACTGCTACGAATGGAGCGGTCAATATCGTCTCCACCGATGTCGCCCGTCGCACCGACGACGGCTACACCAAGACGACCAGTACCGATCAGCAGGCTTCGCAGCTCTCGGCCGGCGGCAACCTCGCGATCACCGCAAGCGGTGACGCTGGGGTCAACGCCAACACGGGTGTCCTGATCTCTGGTTCCGATCTGATGGCCAAGGGTAATGTTGGCCTGACCTCGAACGGCGACATCAATGTCACCACGTCTCAGAGCCAGTCGAACTCGACGTTCGGCAAAAATTCCTCGTCCGAGCTGACACATAATGGCTCGACGATTACGGCGGGTGGCGATCTGGTCGCCAAGTCCAAGAACGACATCAACGTCATCGGCTCGACCATGGCCGCCGAAGGCTTGCTGGGTATCCAGGCCGACAAGAACGTCACCATCGCTGAAGCGACCGACAGCGCAACCCTCGATGTCAAAAGCTCCAGCAAGAAGAGCGGTTTCTTCGGTTCGACGAAGGAGAATGCCTCCGGTCATCTCGAGACCACGACGGCGGCTGGCTCGTCACTCTCCGGCAAGGACGGCGTGACGATCATTTCCGGCGGCGACACCACGGTCTCCGCCTCGAAGGTGACGGCTGGCGACGATACGCATGTTGCTGATCTCAATGTCCAGACCGGCGGCAATCTGATCGTCACCGCTGGCAAGGACACCGAGACCGAGCATGACAGTGCCAAGCGCAAGGGTTTCCTGCGCAGCGGCAGCTCGAGCTATGACGGCTATAACGAGACGACCATCGGCTCGCAGCTTTCAGCCTCGGGCGATGTCAATCTGGATGCCGGCAAGGCGGCGGCCATTGTCGGTTCGAAGGTCAATGCCGATGGCTCGCTGAACGTCTCCGGCGAAAGCGTCTCGATCATCGGCGCGCAGGAAAACCACCAGTCCGACAGCAAGCGCAGGGATTCCGGCCTCTTCGTCGGCTCCGGCGGCGGCTTCATCTCGCTCTACGGCAAGAATGAAAAGCAGGGCCAGCAATCTTCCACGGACAATATCGGCTCGACGCTTTCGGCTGGTCAAGACGTCAACCTGACGGCAAGGACGACCGATCTCAATATCATGGGTTCGTCCGTGAGTGCCGATCGTGACATCAACCTGTCGGCGGCCCGAGACGTCAATGTGACCCCGGGCGCCGAAAGCTCGTCACAGTCCCAGCAGCAGAAGAAGTCCGGCTTCGGTCTTGCACTTTCCGCCGGCAATGGCGGCTTCTCGATCGGTATTGGTGCGCAGTCAACCAAGGACAGCAAGGCGCAGCAGTCCGATACCAATGCGGTATCGACATTGGCGGCGGGCCGCGATCTCAACATCTCGGCAGGCAACAATGTCAACCTGCAGGCGACCAGCGCTTCGGCCGAGCGCGACGTCAATCTCTTTGCCAAGAACAATATCAATCTGCTCTCGGCCAACGACGTCACCAATTACGAGGAGGTGCATGAGAAGACCTTTGCCGGTGTGACTATCTCGGTGACGAGCCAGATTGGCAAGGCGGCCCAAAGCATCATGAACTCGGCCGAGCGCCTTTCCGACAGCGGCGGCGTCAATGCGCTGACCAATACGGCCATTGCCGGCCTCGGTTTCTATCAGGCCTACAAGGATCTAAAGGCCGCTTCGGAGAATTTTGATGCAGGCAAGGGGCTTTCCTTCAGTATTGGCATCAATGCCGGTGTCAATCATCAGGAAAGCAGCTGGTCCTCGTCGTCCTCGACCCCGGTGGTGACGGATATTCGCGCCGGTCGCTCGATCACCATGGAGGCCGAGAAGGGCTCCATCACCAGTGATGGCGCGCAGATCCTGGCTGGCTACGACAAGAACGGCATCCCCACGGTTTCCGGCGACCCGCTGACCGGCGACATCTTCCTGTCGGCGGCGAATGGCGACATCAACCTCAACGCCGCCACCGGCACGTCGGATTCGACCAGCTCGAACAAATCCTGGAGCGTGGGCGTCGGCGTCAACTTTGGTTGCACCAGCAAGGGCGGCTGCCAGGAGACCGGCGTGGGGGTCAACGCCTCCTACGGCAAGGGTGGCTCCGAAACCTCCGGCACCAGCCATACGAACACGCATGTGAACGGCACCGGCGATGTCACCATCGTCACCAACGATCTCGCGCTGAAGGGGGCGACGGTTGCCGGCAATTCGGTTGCGATCGATGTCAAGAACCTGACGATCGAAAGCCAGCTGGATACGCAGAAGGCCAAGGCCGATCAGTTCAATGTCTCCGGCCAGATCGGCTTTGGCAACACCGGCGTCTCCGGCACCGTGCAGAAGGCCAAGGGCGATGCGGTGCTCGTCTCCGAACAATCGGGCATCCATGCAGGCACCGGCGGCCTCAACATCGATGTCAAAGGTCAGACGTCGCTTGTCGGTGGGCTGATTACCAGCGAGGCGACGGCGGACAAGAACTCCTTCTCCACCGGCACCCTGACGGTTGCGGATATCGACACGCATTCGACCTGGAAGGCCGAAACCTATGGCGGCGGGATCGGCACTAGCGGGCTCACCATCGCTCCGCCCGTCAAGGCCGGCGAGAAGGAGACCGGCAAGGCCTATTCGGCCATCGGCGGCAATATCGGCATCACGATCACCGATCCCGCGCACCAGGTGCAGGACATCGGCACGATCCGCCGCGATACGGACAACACCAACACCTCGCTGCCCGGCTTGCCGGACCTGCAGAACATCCTGCGCCAGCAGTATAAGACGCAGGCGGATTTGCAGGCGGCGCAAGCGACAATGGCGGGGCTGGTGGGCGATATTGCAACCGATCTGTATGCGAAAGCGGCGACCCAAGCCGAACGCGACCTTTGGAAAGAAGGTGGCGAGGGGCGTGCTCTGCTGCATGCCATCGGAGCTGGCATTCTTGGTGGCGCAAACGGCTGGGAAGGGGCAGTGAAAGGCGCGCTAGGTGGTGCCGTAACAACCTTGATGGCGCCCGCCATCGCCAATCTCGTCAAGGGCATGCTGAAAGACAGCACCCTGTCCGATCAGGACAAGCAGACCCTTGCTACGTTAATCGGAACAAGTCTCAGCTCGGCGGTCGGTGCCGTGGCTGGCGGGGGAGAAGGAGGGTCCTACGGGGCTGCGAATTATCAATTTAACTACCTAACCCACGCACAGCGCGAGGAGCAAATCTCCAAGCTAAGAAGTTGCAACGGCGATCAGAATTGTGTCGAGAAAATCGTCGATGAATATCGCGATCTGAACGTCACGCAGGAAAATCAATTAATCGCTTGCGAGACAAGGGCCTGTGTGGACGCCGTAGTAGCCTCTCTGCACGACTCGAACGATACGCTCGGTAATGATTATCTCGAACTGCTGAAATACTCCAGAGCTGCTGCAGATTTGGCTCTTGCCTATCAGCAGAACGAGCTTATTGGCCAAAGCCAATTGAAGACAGATATCGCGTATGCCTATGCAACCGCCGATTATTGTGAGCGTAATCCTGGCAGCAGTTGTAAACTCAACGGCGGATTAGCTTACTTTGGCAGTCAGGCCCTGCTGGAGGGAGCTTATGGTGCGCTTGGAGTTGGAAAGAATGTTAAACCCGCTTCCGATGTTGGCAATCCGTCTAACCCAAGTAAAGGTTTGTGGAGCGTCGATCCTTCCTTCGCGGCGGCAGATGAGGCTGCAGGGGTACTTGTTAATGGCCGCTATATTAGAAATCCGACGGCGCGGAGCCTTTCCGATAGCATAACGGAATCTGGAAAAATCCGTTTGGATGGCCAACTTGCAAATGGTCAATACATGTATGTGGTGGATACCAGTGGAAATATCATAATCGGGTCGCGTGCCGGTCAGCGGATGCCTCATCCGACGCTAATCGGTGGATCCGATCCGCAAGTACAAGCCGCTGGCATGGTTGATATAAGAGGTGGTAAAATTTATTCGATTGACAACACTTCTGGTCATTTCAAACCGGCGAGTGAATCTCTTAACAATGCGGAGAGCGCATTCAGTAAGCTTCCGAACACTAGCTTCAGCTCTGATTTTCAAGGATACAAACCATTCAATGGACAATAACGTCATATGGGCTTTATGCCCTTGGTTCGAAGAGAATGGTGAATGGCTGATTCACCCAGATGATCTTGAACGCATGCGAGCATTTAGGCCGTATGGCGTGGTTTTTCGTGTCCTTGGTGAGGATGGGAAATATGTCACAATATGTAGTGGTGACCAAGTTTTCAGAGTCCGACGAGAAATTCTGAAAATGATCGAGCCAAAAGAGTGCTGGCGGTTTGAAGTTGGTGACGCCGTACTCGTTAGGGCGAGCAGGTATTCCGGTGTGGTCTCCAGCATCCATTGGCATCAGAAGGAAAGCAGGCCATTTTATTTGTTGGAGGTCGGAGGAACAATCAAATCCAGAAGATATTGGCCGGAAGAGCTCGAGAAAATTTGATGGATTGACGGATCGTCTACGGCGACCACTAGTCGAGCTCCAAGTATCGTTCTTCAAAGTGATCGAACCCGATGTCTTGCTAGCTTCTATATGGAATTCGTGATGCTTCTCTCAGTCTTGTGAAGTCCGAGGTAGAGCGGTTATTTGGGATAATATTTGAAGAGCGAGAAAGCTCCTATCAGGCGGGGATTTATTATATTTCTGGTCAGGCGAATTCCGAGCAGTTCTTGTGACCTGCTACTGAACTTTCATCCAACGGCGATTAGAGCCCCGGCGGTAAGCTCTTGGCTACTCCAAGGTAACAGTAACTCCTGGATATCAACCTTCTGTAAGCTTCAGTAAATAAGTTGGATGTAAGAGGAAGTATATGACTGAGGGTGATCTTGTAGAAGAGGCAATAAGACTGGATCTTCAAGAAGATCTACTGAAAATTCTGGAGGGTTCATCAAAGTATTTTGATGAAATGTTACTATTGGATTTAGACCGTCATTCGCGAAGACTGCGGTCTATGGCCCTGATGCATATGCAGTTTATGGTGAAGTTTGGCTATTCTGGCCCTGAAGAACGCCACATAAAGGTTGGTAAGATCATCCACAGTAATTTTCCCGACTATTTTTCCGCGTGGAAGTTGGCGGGCACGCCGGGTGTGTCCCCAATTCTCTTGGAGAACATGATCAGAGATCTCAAACCAGAATGGAAAAAAATATAGTGCTCATGTCTCTTCTTCATTGGCGAAAATGATTGCAAGTATGACGCCGGTCTCACGAATAATGGGTCGGCTCGGATGATTGCGTCCGTCTCACCGAATGTGGGCTCCGTCTCAAGCAATGTGGGTCGAAATCGGCGACAATTGCATGCCTCACGCGCCCGATCAGCCGACAGATCGTCGCGGAATAAAGCCTTCAAAGGCATGCGCGTTGCTGGCCGATCGTGGGCCTTGTATTCGCCCCCCGCAAATGACCCCAAATTGGATTTAGAAATGAAAACCACGAAAAGCTTATTGCTCATCGCCATACTCCCGTTGTTTCTTTCCGGCTGCGGCGGGGCGGCAAAAGGGCTGGGGGACAACCTCCGAATCGCACTAGTAGCTCCGTACAACAAAGTCGGCAGCCAATGGCGAGGCAAGCAGATTTCGAAATTCCAGGAAAAGTTTGGCCCACCGACGAACCGCAGCAATTCGGGTGATTCGGCGGTCCTGACCTGGCAGCGATCTCGTATGGTGCGGGTGCCCGCGAGGACATACGAAGATGAGTCATTTCAGGGAAACTGGACAATCAGGAAGCGGCGCTATGTCCCGGAACATGACCAGGACGTATCTTGCACCCTCGCACTCACGGCAAAGGGTGGAGCCATTGCTCAGGTGAAGACGTTGGATGATTGGGGTGTACCGGTTGGTGAAGACGGATTGTTTCCGGCGACCACTTCGGCCTGTCAGATCGTCTTCGGATCGTGAGCGATTGTTCAGCCGTGGCGCAGGTACTATGGCCCATACTGCCGTTGCAAGCCGCGGCATCCGATTCGGGGCCGCTTTTCCGCTTGCGCTGTGACCGATCACTTCGCTCCACCCATGTCGGCGGGTTGCCGCGACATCGAAGAGATCTTCCGCAAAGCAGCAGGGGTCTATTCCGGGCCTAAATGCACTGCCATGGTCGAAATTACATCCGGAATGCTACCGGTAGGCGGCGCGTAGCTGGTAATCTTAACACTGCAAGCAGGTGTGGTGTTGCTAATGATCGTCCACAGGCTGCCCGCAGGTGTGTTGATTATGCCGATCGTCCCGCGCCCTGATTGGCTCATGATTTTCATGCTTGGATCGACCATCGACATGATCCTCGTCGTGCGCTGGTAATCGCCGACTTCGGGTAAGAAGAACACAACGGTAATTCGGCTGACATTGCCAGCCTGCGTCTGAGTTGAGCCCGCCACCCCGTCGGCTATTTTCATCCAATCCGGAACAGCAATGGCGCAGGCGCCTTTAGCGGCATGGAAACGCTTCCAACCTGCTGGAGGCGGGGAGGCTACGTGCGGCGCCGTCACACAGCTGGAGAGAGTAGCCATGAGAGCAATACCGGCAGTAAAGGGCAGCAGACGGCGCATTGTAAATTCCTGAATGAGTGCGAATGTGATGCGGCAAAGGATTTGGCGCCGACCGGCGCCAAAAGATTGTTGTTGCGAGCATTCCACCGTGCCTATTCAAAGATGCACCCTTGCTCTGGCTTTAATGGGCTTTCACCCACAAAATACGCGTATCACCTTGGATTTCGGATCAGTCACGGACTGGACTGCGGTGCCACTATGGACGAAATTCAAACGCGTAGGCGTATCGGTAGCAACCCGTTCTTCACTTCCATAGTGTCGCGAATCTGCGGGTATTTTCAGCCCCGCGGTAGCAGAGGATGGGCCCCCTACAAGCTTTTGATATCGAGAGGCACCGCAAGCATCAGAAGTCGGGCCAGCCGCCGAGTTGGATGTGGACGAAGTTGCACATGCACTCAGAGAAAAAAGGGCTAAAAATACAGGCGCGGTCAGTAAAGGTTTCAAGGCTTCCCCCTTCAGGCTGCTAACTATCCAGAACTCTGGCATGTCAGAGTCAGAATCCGGTGTCATCAGGCTATCCACTGCCCCAATCAGTTGCAAGATGACAATTTCAGGTGGCATCGACAAAACAGCGAGAACCGCACCCTCGCGTCGTAATGTCTGCTGGTTCGAGATGCATTTTCGCCCGGAACAGCACTGAGCGAGCATGTATCTAATTGCCAGTCTCAGCCCCGCCGATCAGCAGCTCGAGCCCGGCTTCAAACAAGGCTTTATGGCCCTTGGCGCGGTAGACGGACAAGGCTTTCGCCAAGTTCGGATGGTTTTCGGCGGCCGCATCGAGCGCCGACCGATCCCTGGATTCGGCTGCATCCGCCTGCTCCTCCAATACACATCCCACCACATAGCGGCTGATCGCGATCTGCAGCGCCAGAGCCTTTTCGGAATCGAAGCCGGCGGTATACAGGCATTCGAGTTGGGCTTCGATCGCACCGAGGTGCGAAAGATCGACTTCGGTTCCCGCATGAACGCGGGCACCATCGCGCCATGCCAGCAAGGCGGAACGGAAGCTGCTGGCATTGGCGCGCAGGAATTCCTGCCAGGTCTCTCCGGCAAGAGGTATGTTGCGCGTGTGATTCCGCCTCAGCATCTCGGCATTCATCGCCGCAAGCAGCGCCTGTTTGCCCTTGAAGTGCCAGTAGAGGGCAGGCTGCTGGACGCCGAGGCGCTGGGCGATCAGCCGCGTCGATAGGCCGTCGATGCCGACTTCGTTCAGAATGGTCAGCGCCGCATCGACGATCTGGCTTCGATCGATTTTCATAGGCTCTCCGATTGACAGTCTCGGTTGCATAATTTATCGGCGATAAAGTTCCTTATCAACGATAAGTTTTGCACTATGAACAAGATGCTTTTGACGGTCCTCTCCGTCGTCGTTCTCGATGCCGCCGGAACTGGTCTCGTGATGCCGATCCTGCCGGAGCTTCTACAGAGCGTGGCGCATACGCCCGAGCTCGGCTGGCGCTTCGGCGCGTTCCTTTCGCTTTATGCGGCGCTGCAGTTTCTCGCCTCTCCCATCCCCGGGACGCTGAGCGATGTCTACGGCCGCAGGCCGGTGCTGCTCGTTTCGCTGGCGGGCGGCATGATCGACTATGCCTTCATGGCCTTGGCGCCGGGTTTCTGGTGGTTGTTTCTCGGGCGAGCCTTTGCCGGCCTGACGGCCGCCAATGCCGCGGTGGCGGCGGCCTGTCTTACCGACATCATGCCGGAGGAGCGCCGGGCGCGGGCTTTCGGGCTCCTCAGCGCCTGCTTCGGCATCGGCTTCATTCTGGGACCCGTGATCGGCGGCATGCTGGGCACGATTTCGCTGCGAGCACCCTTCATTGCGGCCGCGCTGCTCGTGATGGCGAATTTCATCATTGCGCTGATCGTGCTGCCCGAGACGCGGACGGCGAAGCCCGAGCGAATCGACCCGGCCGCCTTTCATCCCTTGGCGCCGCTGCGCTGGATCGGCGCATTTCCGGCGCTCCTGCCGCTTCTCGTCCTATCCATCATCCTCAGTATCGTCGGCGAGGTGGGCGGCACCATCTGGGTGCTCTACGGTCAGGACAAGTTCGGCTGGGATACGGCGACCGTCGGCCTGTCTCTCGCCGGCTTCGGCTTCTTCCACGCTCTCGCCCAGGCCTTCGTTGCCGGCCCGCTGAGCGAACGCTGGGGCGAGCGTTTCGCGCTGATCGTCGCGATCGTCTGCGATAGCGCTGCCTATATCGCGATCGCCTTCGCCACGCGCGGCTTCGTTGCCTTCCTGCTTTTCCCGCTCTTCTGCCTCGGCGGTATCGGCCAGCCCGCGCTGCTGTCGTTGATGACGAAACGGGTGGGCGCGGATGAGCAGGGGCGCCTGCAGGGGGTGCTGACCAGCCTGGCGAGCCTCGCATCCATGGTGGCGCCGTTGGCGATCAGCGAGATCTATTTCGCCTCAAGGCATGTCTTTCCCGGTCTCGTCTGGATTCTGGGCGCATTCCTCTATCTCCTGTGCATTCCGGTTCTGTTCGCGCATCGGCGGCAGGCATATGAACTGCCAGGAGGCGTGAAATGTCGGCAAGGCGAGCAGCCCTGAAGGACAGTCGGTGGCGCCATGGTGAAAGGCGCCGCCGAGTGTCGGCGGTCAGGTGGCGGATTCCTCCGGATCAGGGTCCCTGACCTTGGTGAAGAGGCTCTTCAGCGCGCTCGTCTTCGCCTTCGCCGCCTTGTTGGCCTTGATCGCCCGGGTGGCGGCCTTGGCCTGTTCCAGCATCATCTCGATCTGGATCTGCTGGATTTCGGTCAGCCGCTCCCACTGGCGATTGAGGAGATGGTCGACCTTTTCATGCAGGTGGCGGATTTCCAGTTCGGCCTTCAGGTTGACCTTGTAGTCATTGAGGGCGCGCAGGCGGTCTTTCTCTTCCTGACGGCGCTGGCTCATCATGATGATCGGTGCCTGCAGCGCGGCGACCGTCGAAAGAACCAGGTTCAGCAGGATGAACGGATAGGCGTCGAAGGCCTGTTTTTCGCCCATGAAGAGATTGATGCCCATCCAGACGGCGAGAAACAGGCAGAAGGAAATAATGAAGGTCCAGCTGCCGCCGAAGGACGCCACGCCGTCCGCCATACGGTCGCCGATGGAGCGATGGTCCTCATAATCCTCTTCGATGTTCTCGGCCAGCGTATCATGTGTCTTCAGGCTTTCGACGACCTCGTCCTCGAGGTTGGAAAGCTCGCCGCGCTCCACCGTCAGCAGCTCGGCGATATATTGAGCGCGATAGTCATCCATCACCTTGCGGCTGATATAGTCGTCGGCGCGAAGCTCCGGATGCTTCAGCCGCATGAAATCCGCCAGCGAGGGACGAAGGTCGTCGACATGCACGGCATCTTTCTTCTTGAGCACCTGCCCGGTGATGGCGTCGATAAGCTTGACGGACTTGGCCTTCGCCTGGGCGAGGCTCTTCGTATAATCGTCCATCTCCACCACGGTCGGGGTCTCGCCCTCGCCCGCGTCGAAATCGACGATGCCTTCCTCCGGTTCAAAGGTCTTCGTTTCTGCCATATCAAGGGGGCCCTTTTGGATGTTTTCTCGCTCGTCTAACCAATAATGCGAACAGGAATGTGACTGTTGGAAGGCTGTCGAAATCGCAGCCGAATGAAACCGCTCTCCACCTCCTCAGCATGCTTAGCGCCATTATCCTAAGTAACGGCAAATGAAATGCGCTGTTCCCCGTATCTTCCGGCGTCACGACGGTTATCGGGCAGGAAAAACAACCGGTCCGCGCGATCTCGCAAATGCTTTCGAACGCGCCGCGTGTTTCTGCGGAAATTTCTACGGTTACAATCAGGTTTTTGACTTTCAGACCCCTTGACCGGGGCCAGACCACCGCTATTTGCCGCGCTGCAGCAGACATTCGCTGTTGCGAATAAACTTAGAGTTTCAAAGAATTATATCGCATCAACAGGGTGTTGGGCCTGTTGCCACGGGTTTTGCAAATATGCGGAAAGGGTAGCTATGCACAATCCCCCGGCAAGAGACTTGGAGTCCATCGCCCGACAGGGCGGCCGCTTCAAGCGCATGGCTGTCAGGATACCGACGTACCTGACCGATCTTAAAGAAAATCCCGCCTGGTTGCCCATGTTCCTATTGGCCAGAACCCTGCCGTTTCGGCGCATCCATTGGCTTGCAACCAAGCAGGCCGTCAGGCTCCCCATTTCCGGCGCCTCAATGTTTGCAGGTGTCGAGCGCAGCGCTGTCGTCGATGCGTTGCGAACGGATGGTATCTATCCGAGCCTGATGCTGCCGGAGCACATCCATCGAGAGATCGCCGAATTCGCCGGAAAAACCGGCTGCTACGGCAATTTCAACAGGCAGCTCGAATTTATCGCCAGCGAACACGGACAAGCGGAAGCCCGCTTCGGGCGGCCGATTCTGAGCGGACACTTCTTCGAACGCTCGCTTGATTGCGAAGCCGTCATGGCGGTGCAGCGCGATCCGTTGCTGATCGATGTCGCTCGCCAATATCTCGGCGGCCAGGCCAAGGTGATCACCACCCGCATCTGGTGGAGCTTCCCCACGCAGGCTTCCGAGGCCGACAGAAGCCTTGCCTCGCTGGATAAATATCACTTCGATCTCGACGACTGGCGGATGTTGAAGTTCTTCTTCAATCTCGTCGACGTGGACGAGGGCACAGGCCCGCACGTCTTCATCAAGGGAAGCCACCGCCGCCGCCAGCTCCGGCATCAGCTGACTTTGCTGGTGGGGCATCCCGCGAACGAGGTGCTCGATTATTATGGACAGGCGAATGCGCTGACGCTGACCGGCAAGGCCGGATCCGGCTTCGTGGAGGATCCTTTCGGCTTCCACATGGGCACCGTGCCCACGCAGAAGCCGCGCCTGATGATGGAGGTCGGCTTCGGCGTCTCGAAGCCGTCGCGGCGCCGCTTCCATGGCGAGCCAGTCCTGCGATAGCCTTGCTTGATTGTCATGCCGAGGCCTGATTGTCATGCCGGGAGCGCCGCTATCAGGCGTTCCCCTTGGTCCCGTCCCGGGACGAACGGCTGAACCACCTGGCGATCAGGTGATCGAGCGCGATGCGCCCAGGCCCGCCAGCAATGATCACCAGAAAGCAGGTTGCCCAGGTGCCGTGCGTCGGCCAGGCATCGGGATAGACGAAAATCTCGATCACCAGCGTCATGCCGAGCAATGCCAGCGCCGACAGCCGGCTTGCGAGGCCGATCACGAGCAAAAAGGGAAAGAAATGTTCGCTGAAGGCGGCGATATGAGCGGCAATCCAGGGATCGACCAGCGGCAGCTTATATTCCGTCTGGAAGAGATAGACGGCATTGTCGGTCACTTGCCACCCTTCCACCTTGGTCTGGCCGGATTGCCAGAAGACAGCGGCGATCGACAGCCGCGCTATGAGGGCGATCAGGTCGTGCGGAATGCGGTCGAGCAATCTCAGAGCGTCATGAAGCTTTTGGGGCACGGTTTCGCGTTCGGCCGGGGCGGCCGTCATCATCTGGTTCTGCATCTTCATTCCTCTTGGCGTTCAGCGAATGGCCATGAAAGTGCCTGCCGTGAACGCACCGGCGAGGTTGGCGGAAAGATCGAAATCTGCGGTTTCGGCAAGGGACGTCTCGAAGGCGCTGCCGAGGTCGGCGCCGGCAAATAGCTTCTCGAGAAAGCTGGCGCCGCCCGGAGGGAGACGATGTACTTCCACGATCATCTCCGGACGAACGACGAGAGCATCCTCGCCCGTCCAATCGGCAATATCGGCAAGCTCGATTTCGCCGGTGTTCATCGCCCAGATGGTGACGGCCGGATGGGCGGAGCGAACGACGGAGGCCGAAGGATGCGGCGCGAATTTCAGCTTCGAAAGCCCCTCCGGCTCGACGATCGCCAGCAAGGCGGCATCGGCCGGCAATGCATCGGCCGCGTGATAGGCCCGGCGTCGGGCTGCCTCCAATCTCATGACGTCGGGCAGATAAGGGATTTCTCGTGTCGGTTCGAAACCCTCGACGAATTCGGGAAAATCATCGCCATAGGCAAGCAGCAGCGGCGATCGCGGCGGATGCAGCCGAATGAATTCATGCGCCATGGCTGCGAAGAATTCCTTGCCGACGATGCTTTCCGCCGCCGGAAAGCGCGAGGCGAGCGCGCCGATCAGGCCGATCGCGACATTGTTGCGATAGACGCCGAAGCGTCGCGCCGGCTGTGGGCCATTCCAGGCCGTCAATCCAGCGGGCACCGCGAGATCGGGATTGACGAGCGCTGCGGCGAATTCACTTTGCGTGGTGAGAGACATCGATCCCTCCTCAGGCCGCCCGACGTGCGGCGACGGCGCGCTTCAAGATGGCTTCAGCCGCTTCGGCCTCGGCCCTCAAAACAGGCCATTCCGGCACATCGTTATCCCACTCGACCAGGCTGGCCACTGGACCGATCCGGCCGATGAGCTCTTCATAGAGCGCCCAGACGGGATCCTTCACCGGTGTATCGTGGCTGTCGATCAAAAGCGGCGCACCTGAGTCGTCGATGGTTTCCGAATGGCCGCTCAGATGGATCTCGCGCACCCATTGCACAGGAAAGCGCTCGAGATAGGCGCGCGCATCCATGTGGTGGTTGGTGGCGGCGACGAATACGTTATTAACGTCGAGTAGCAGGCCGCAGCCGGTGCGGCGGGCGACGTCGGCCAGAAACTCGGTTTCCTCGATCGTGCTTTCCTCGAAGAGCAGGTAGGTAGCCGGATTCTCCAGCAGTATCTGGCGGCCGAGTATTACCTGAACCTGATCGATATGGTCGCAGACCCGCGCAAGCGTCGCCTCGGTATAGGGCAGGGGCAGCAGATCGTTGAGAAAGGTCGTGTCGTGACTCGACCAGGCAAGGTGCTCCGAAAAACTCTCCGGCTCGTAGCGATCGCAGACGATCTTCAGGCGGGCAAGATGTTCGCTGTCCAAAGGCTGCATCGAGCCGATGGAAAGGCCGACGCCATGGATGGACAGGGCATAGTCGCCGCGCAGCCTGCCGAGCTGGGCATGCGGCGGGCCGCCGGCACCCATGTAGTTTTCGGCATGGACCTCGAAAAAGCCGATCGGCTGCCTTTCGGCATTGATCGCGGCGAAGTGCTCCGGTTTGAAGCCGACACCGGCATGGCGAGGAAGTTCTGACGGTTTCATTGCGGCCTCCGGGTAGGAGCAGTTCCAGCAAAATACGCGGCGGTTTTGCATTTGGAATTGCATGAAAACAAAGAGATCATTCCGTTCGGGAGGCGGGCGGCGCCCCTAAAGAAAAATGCGCCGCCCACGTGTTCGCGCTGCCTTGTCAGACGGGCGCCGGACCCTGCGTCAGGGTGCCGTGACCGCTCGGCGTCTTGATCGTCTCGCAGGTTCCAGCGGGAACCAGCTTCCACGAATTGCGCTGGTAATCGACCTTCGATGTTCCGGCGCAGGTCGTGCCCGGGCCGGCGGCGCAATCGTTCTGGCCCTTGAGGGCAACGCCGTAGCATTTTTCCTTGGCATCGGCGGCCGAGGCGGTCGTCGTTGTGCCGGTGACAAGCGTCACTGCGGTGGCAACCGATGCGGCCAGGGCGAGTGCGGACATCTTGCTCATGACATGTTCCTTACGAGAGATGATTGACGATCAATTCCGTCTCGGATCAGGCCGGGGTCAGCGAGCCATGGCCCTTCGGCGTCTTCATGGAGGTGCAGGTGCCTGTGGGAACGAGCTTGAAGGACATCTTGTCGTAGCTCATAGTCGACTTGCCGGCGCAATCATGCTTGCCGGCGGCGCAATCGTTCTGACCCTTGAGAGCGACGCCGTAGCATTTTTCCTTGGAGTCGGCTGCCGATGCCGGGACAGCGATGGATGCAAGTGCCGAGGCGATCGAGCCGGCGATGGCCAGGGTGATGATGCTGTTCTTCATGGATCTGTCTCCTTGATGGATGCGAGCCGCCATTGGCTTGCATCAAGGTCTACGGAGCGTCCCGGCCGGATGTTACAGCCATATCGGACTTTTTTCGAGATGACGTCCATCATGCTGCGCCGGCTATCTGCCCTGGCCGGACTTATATGCGCCCCACGGCGGGTCAGCCTGATGTCGCGTATCGGCAAAAGACGCGGGAGTTCAACGATTCCTGATCGAGACGAAAGGGCTTGAAAAATAAGTGCCGTTGCCGGTAACGAAATCCTGCGGTTCCGCGTATAGGAGATGTCGGATGAAATATTCGGCGCGCGAAGAGGAATGGGCAGTCTGGATGCGCGCCGCCATCAACGGCGATGCGCAGGCCTACCACCGTTTCCTGTCCTCGGTGACGCCGCATCTGCGCGCCATGGCGAAAAGGCGCTGCGATCAATTCGGTGCGCCGGTAAGCGAGGCTGAGGATGTGGTTCAGGAAGTGTTGCTCGCTATCCATCTGAAGCGCGGTACATGGGATTCATCACGCCCGATCGGGCCTTGGCTGTCGACGATCGTGCGCAACAAGCTGATCGACAGCCTGAGAAGGCGTGGGCGACATATGAGCGTACCGATCGACGATGTCATCGATTTCCTGGAGGCGGAAGAGCATGCCGATGCCTTGGATCGGTTCGATGTCGATCGTATGTTGGAGCAATTGAAGGATCCGCAGAAAACCATCGTGCGCTCGATTTCCGTCGAGGGAACCAGCGTGCGGGAAACGGCGGACCGGCTGAAGATGACGGAAGGGGCGGTGCGCGTGGCGCTGCATCGCGCGCTGAAGGCGCTTGCGGCCCTCTATCGGAGTGAGACCAGTGAAAACCGATGACCTCATCAATCTTCTGGCGCAGGACGCGCCGGTCCGTACGCGGATCGGCAAGGCCCTGACCATTGCGGTCATCGCGGGCATTCTGATCAGCGGCGGCATTTTCTTTGCGATGATCGGCTTTCGAGCCGACATAGACAGCGCGATGCAGACCGTCCGCTTCCTGTTCAAATTCGTGGTGACCATTGCGCTCGCAGTGACGGCTTGCGCCGTTGTCTTTCGCATCGGCCGGCCGGGTGTGCCGGTGCGCATCTGGGGCTGGGCGCTGCTGGCGGCACCGCTCCTGCTGCTTGCGGCCGCTGCCGTCGAAATGGCCGTCATGCCGGCCGACAGCTGGAGTGCGCGGATGATCGGGCACAATGCCCGCTTCTGCCTGACGCTCATCCCGCTGCTGTCGATCGGACCGCTTGCCTGCTTCCTGTTCGCCCTGCGCCA
This sequence comes from Martinezella tropici, assembly GCF_003287875.1. Taxonomy (GTDB): domain Bacteria; phylum Pseudomonadota; class Alphaproteobacteria; order Rhizobiales; family Rhizobiaceae; genus Rhizobium; species Rhizobium tropici_C. The sequence continues at coordinate 534,528 of NZ_QMKK01000025.1, read as the reverse complement.
TGGCGCGCCGGAAAAGCCGGGTGCCGCCGGCGCCGTCGCCGGATTGGCCGCCAGCGGCATCGCCGCAACCTTCTATGCCTCCAACTGCACGGACGACAGCCCACTTTTCGTGCTGCTCTGGTACCCGATCGCGATCGCCATGGTGACCGCTGTCGGATATGTCCTCGGTAGGCGCATGCTGCGTTGGTGAGGCAATGAAGGCGTGGCGTCGACACCGGCGAAATCGCTCTTCGGGCCGTCCTCTCAGGCAATTGGGACCATATGGCTTGCAAAATCCGCTGGCCGCCGGCGGATTCGTGACCTATCATGATGATCCGGCGCCACTTTCAAAAAATCGCATTTTCCGTGCGTTAAAGTGTTTGCATCCGCGGCAAATTCGATTATAGAGGCCCTGCTTTCCCCGCAGGGGCATCCAACGCCCGGCGGCTGTTGGGAAATAGTTCAATGGTAGAACAGCGGACTCTGACTCCGTTAATCTTGGTTCGAATCCAGGTTTCCCAGCCAATCTCAAATTTCCTGATTTGAATGAGCATTTTGGTTTGCCTCCGTGATCGAGGCAGATATCCATCTTGCGATGATTGAAATCTTTTCGAGGGAGAAACGCCTCCTTGTCGTAAGATTGATTTGTCGCTGATTCGTGTCGACAATTTAGCTTTGTGCCTAAAATGGAATAGGCTTTAGATGACGATATTGGTTTCGGGTGGTGCTGGTTTTATCGGTGGAAATTTTGTCCTGGACTGGCTTGAGCGAGACGGTGAGACGGTCGTTAACCTCGACAAGCTGACCTATGCTGGCAACCTCGACACCCTGAAGGGGTTGAAGGGTGATGATCGCCATGTGTTCGTGCATGGCGATATTGGTGATCGCGAGCTGGTGAGCGATTTGCTGGCGATGCACCGGCCGCGTGCGGTCATCAATTTCGCCGCTGAAAGTCACGTCGACCGCTCCATCCATGGGCCTGGCGATTTCATCCAGACGAATATTGTCGGGACCTTCAATCTGCTGGAAGCCGTGCGGGGCTATTGGGATGGCTTGCCGGACGGGGAGAAGCAAGGCTTCCGCTTTCTGCATGTCTCGACGGATGAGGTCTACGGCACGCTGGCGAAGGATGATGCGCCGTTCAACGAACTCAATCGCTATGAACCCAACAGCCCCTATTCGGCCAGCAAGGCGGCATCAGACCATCTCGTACGGGCGTGGCATCATACCTACGGCTTGCCTGTCTTAACGACCAACTGCAGCAATAATTACGGGCCTTACCATTTTCCCGAAAAGCTGATCCCGCTGGTGATCCTGAACGCGCTTTCGGGAAAGAGCCTGCCGATCTATGGCGACGGCCAGCAGATCCGCGACTGGCTGTACGTCCGGGATCATTGCAGCGCCATTCGCCGCGTCCTGGAAGCCGGCAAGCTCGGTGAGACCTATAATGTCGGCGGCTGGAACGAGAAACCCAATCTCGATGTCGTGCAGACGATCTGCGCTATCCTCGATGAGCTGCGGCCGAAAGCCGATGGCAGCCGTTACAGCGATCAGATCACCTTCGTTAAGGATCGGCCGGGCCACGATCGCCGCTATGCGATCGATGCGCGCAAGCTTGAGCGCGAACTCGGCTGGAAGCCTGCGGAAACCTTCGAGACCGGCATTCGCAAGACGATCGCTTGGTATCTCCAAAACCAGGACTGGGTTCGCAACGTGACGAGTGGCGCCTATCGTGAATGGGTCGGCAAGCAGTACGAGGTTGAGTTGTGAGTGCCATTCTGATCACCGGTGCCAGCGGGCAGGTCGGTTTCGAGCTGCAGCGTTCGCTTCGCGTCCTAGGGAGTGTCGTTGCCTCGACGCGTGCGGACATGGATCTGACCAGCGAAGCAAGCATCCTTGCCGCTCTCGGCGCACATAAACCCCGCATCATCGTCAATCCCGCCGCCTACACGGCGGTGGATCGGGCCGAGAGCGACAAAGAGCTGGCGATGACGGTCAATGCCACCGCTCCAGGGATACTGGCGCGGTGGGCGGCGGACAATGGTGCTTGGCTCATCCACTACTCCACAGACTATGTCTTTGACGGCTTGAAGGCCGATCCTTATGTGGAGAGCGATCCGGTCAATCCGCAGTCCGTCTATGGCGAAAGCAAATGGCGGGGCGAAGAGGCGGTGCGCGCCTCCAGCGTACAGCATGCCATTTTGCGCACAAGCTGGGTCTATGGTCATCATGGCAGCAATTTCCTGAAGACCATTCTTCGGCTGGCCGGTGAAAGAAGCGCATTGAACATCGTTGCCGACCAGGTGGGCGCACCGACGTCAGCGGCCTTGATTGCCGATGTCAGCCGCACGGTGATCGAGCGCATCATGGCTTCGCACGCTCCCGGCGACCTCTCGGGAACATATCATCTCACGGCACGAGGCAGCACCTCGTGGTATGGTTATGCCGAGCATATCGTTCGTAAGGCATTGGCAGCAAACGTTAAGCTTGCGCTGTCTCTCGATGCGCTGAAGCCGATATCGACAGCTGAATACCCCACCTCTGCCAGGCGCCCCGCCAATTCGCGGCTGGATTGTCGAAAGCTGATGGATCGCTTTGATATTGCTCTTCCTCTCTGGCAGGAGGGCGTCGACGACGTCCTAGCGAGATTGTAGGCTGCAGGGAATTGAAAACCGGAATGTTGCCGATGGTTTCCGGGCTATGACCCCCGCAGGTGAGACATGGGCAGATGTACGAAGGACGAGACGCAGGATCATGACGAAGGCACGCAAAGGAATCATACTCGCCGGCGGATCGGGAACACGCCTCTACCCGGTGACGCTCGCCGTCAGCAAGCAGCTTCTGCCGATCTATGACAAGCCGATGATCTACTATCCGCTGACGACTTTGATGTTGGCGGGTATCCGCGAAATCCTCATCATCTCGACGCCGCAGGACACGCCCCGTTTCGAACAATTGCTCGGCGATGGCAGCCAATGGGGCGTAAAGCTTGACTATGCGGTGCAGCCTAGTCCCGACGGTCTTGCCCAGGCGTTCCTGATCGGCGAGACGTTTCTGGACGGCGCGCCGTCTGCTCTGGTTCTGGGAGACAACATCTTCTACGGGCATGATTTTACCCGATTGCTGCAGGAGGCGAACGCCAAGGAAACGGGTGCGACTGTCTTTGCCTATCACGTGCAGGACGCGCATCGGTATGGCGTCGTCGAGTTCGATCAGAGCGGCCGGGCGATCAGCCTGGAGGAAAAGCCGAAGATGCCGAAGAGCAACTATGCTGTCACCGGCCTCTATTTCTACGACGAAAGCGTCGTCGACGTTGCGAAATCCATCCGACCGTCGCCGCGCGGCGAGCTGGAGATCACCGATGTCAATGTTCACTATCTTCAGGCCGGCCGGTTGGACGTCCAGACCATGGGCCGCGGCTATGCCTGGCTCGACACCGGAACGCATGAATCGATGCTGGAGGCTAGCCATTATATTGCAACGATCGAGAACCGACAGGGCCTGAAAGTGGCCTGCCCCGAAGAGATTGCTTATCGCAGCGGTTGGATCAGTGCATCTGATGTCGAGGCGCTGGCGAGCCCGCTGAAAAAGAATGCCTATGGGCAATATCTCCTTGGGATCTTGCGCGATCGGATATTTTAAGTACGGCGCCCTTTACGCCGCACTTCCCTTGCTAACAATCCGAGCAGGACGACTAATGAAGGCCATCGACACCGCTATTCCCGATGTGAAGATTATCGAGCCGACGGTGTTTGCAGACGATCGCGGCTTCTTCTTCGAAAGCTTCAGCAAAGCGAAGTTTGAAGCAGCGATCGGCCGTAGCGCCGACTTTGTGCAGGATAATCACAGCCGATCGGGCAAGGGTGTTTTGCGTGGTCTTCACTATCAGCTGCCGCCGCATGCCCAGGCGAAGCTGGTGCGGGTGGTGGCCGGCGAAGTCTATGACGTTGCCGTCGACATCAGGAAATCCTCACCCACCTTCGGCCATTGGGTCGGCGTTCTCCTGTCTGCGGAAAACAAGCGCCAGCTCTGGATTCCAGAAGGCTTTGCGCATGGCTTCCTGACATTGAGCGATCATGTCGAGTTTCTGTACAAGACCACCAACTATTACGAGCCCGAAAGCGATCGCGGTATCCGTTGGGATGATCCACAGATCGGCATCGACTGGAAGGTGACCGAGCCACTCACGCTCTCTTCCAAGGATCAGCAGCAACCGCTGTTGGCGGATGCCGACCTATTCGAGTAATATCGGCTTCGATATCAGACCCGATTGTAATCGTCGCTGAGCCTAATGATATCGTTCTCGTCGAGCAGCTCGCCGTATTGAATTTCGATAAAAACCAATGGCTTATCTCCGGTGCACGAAACACGGTGTGTCGCCTTGAGCGGAATATCGACTGTATGCCCGAGCTGCAGAGCATGTTCCGTTCCGTCAATCTCGGCAATACCGTGCCCCGAAACGGCGGTCCAACGCTCTGAACGGTGATTGTGATATTGCAGCGATAGCCGCTCTCCCGGATTCACAACAATGCGTTTGACGACGTGGCTATCACCGATATCGAGCACATGCCATGTGCCCCAAGGGCGCTGATCATTGTCACCAACCTGGTATAAGCTTCCCGACTTCAATGAGATTTCCTTTATGATAAGCCAATCGGCGAACGCGCGACCGAAAATAATGCGCGGGATTAATTCACTGGTGCCGGCAGAGCAAGGGGTTTCTGCTAATGGTGGCAAAAAACGCTTTCTTGCACGTTGCTATCGGGCTTGCTTAAGCATACCAGTTCTGACTAGTCGGCAGATTGTGCGGTCGACGTCGATGCAGCTGAAATATTCTGGCCATTGGCCTGGAGATTGCGTGGCCTGTGATGTTTTCTCCGGGAGAACGATGCTTGAGGTGACGCAGCGATCACTTTTCGATACAGGAGTGGAATGCGCGTTTTACATTTTTTCAAAACATATTGGCCTGACACATTCGGCGGGATTGAACGCACGTTGACGCCAGCGGGTTGATTGGTATCGGCTCAACCATGGAACCGTATTGTGTCAGGTGGCTTCGGTTCTGGCGATGTTGAACGGTAGCAAGTCGCCAATGTCGGCTGCTTTGTCGCGATGCGGCAACTCCGCAAGCACGTGTCGTAGTCAGTTGCCGTCGGCGATGTTGCTTATCGCGTTAAGTTGCGCTCCAATCCTCGTTTTCGAGCATTTCCAGCGGACCGCGGCAAATCCGAGTCGCATGAAAAAGGTTCTGTCGCCAGAAAAACTCGCTCAGTTCGCAATGTGACGCTACCTTCGCTTGTTATTTACTGCTATTCCCCACATAGGGAGTGAGGTTGTTTTAACCGGGGAATTTTGATGTCGACCGATGAAATTTTTACCGATCAACAGATCAACGACTTTTTTATGAAAGGCCTATCCTGGGGTCTTCGCGTTCTACGCGGCGTTGCCTATTTCGGGGTGGCTCTAATGCTCTTAAGAAGCAACTCCTACGGCTTGCTCAATCAGACCTCCGTGGCAATAGCCATAGGCATCCTTGGGGCCGGATCTGCCAGCGCGCGCTTGGCGCAGGCGGCTATCGCCGTTTTACTGTTTATGGCGATCCTACCTATCGGCATTTTTGGGAGCCTGAGAGCCTTATTTGGCTGAAGAGTAAGGCTGTCTGCTCGACAACCATCATCAATAACCGGAAAACCTTAGCCAGGGGCTGGACGCCGCTACTGCAGCGTTCCGGTCCGCAGCTGCGATGATCCAAACGTTGCAGTCGACATTCCGCAATCGCGTGCGACGTTCGGCCAGCGCAGAGCTATTGATTTGTCAGCCAACAACAAGCGCCGGTTATTACCGAGAGGCTTTGCCCAAAGATTCCCGATAACGAGCGATCGCGTCGAAAGGTCAAAACTCAGGATAATGAAGTAAGCTGCCTGCGCCCGGCGGTAGTTTCGAAGCCTCGGATCTAATGTCAGACCCGATTGTAATCGTCGCTGAGCCTAATGATATCGTTCTCGTCGAGCAGCTCGCCGTATTGAATTTCGATAAAAACTAATGGCTTATCTCCGGTGCACGAAACACGGTGCGTCGCCTTGAGCGGAATATCGACTGTATGTCCGAGCTGCAGAGCATGTTCCGTTCCGTCAATCTCGGCAATACCATGCCCCGAAACGGCGGTCCAACGCTCTGAACGGTGATTGTGATATTGCAGTGATAGCCGCTTTCCCGGATTCACAACAATGTGTTTGACGACGTGGCTATCACCGATATCGAGCACATGCCATGTGCCCCAAGGGCGCTGATCATTGTCACCAACTTTCTGCTACTGGTTGCAAAGTCGCCTTCTTGCACGCTATATCTGACTTGCTTAAGGGCATCAGTTTAGAATTAATCGGCCCTCGGTGCGGTTGACGTCGATGCAGCCGAAATATTCTGGCCATTGGCCTGGAGATTGCATGGCTTCTGATGTTTTCTGCGAGAGAACGACGCTCGAGGTGACGCAGCGATCACTTTTCGATACAGGAGTGGAATGCGCGTTTTACACTTTTTCAAAACATATTGGCCCGACACATTCGGCGGGGTTGAGCGGACTATTCACGCGATCGCCAAGGGTACCGCCAAATACGGCGTAGAATCAGATGTTCTCTCACTTAGCAAAACACCGTTGGAAAACAGCGTCGAATTCGATGGTCATATGGCGTACAAGGCTAAGCTCGATTTCGAATTCGCATCCACCGGTTTTTCGCGCGAGGTGTTTGGACGATTTCGGGAACTGAGCCAGAAGGCGGATATCGTCCACTATCACTTTCCATGGCCCCTGATGGATATCGTCCATCTGACCATTCCTCCCGGCAAGCCGACCGTCGTGACCTACCATTCCGACATCGTGAAGCAGAAGGTTCTGCTCCAATTCTACAAGCCGTTGATGTTTCGCTTTCTGAAAAACGTTGACCGCGTTGTTGCGACGTCTCCGAATTACCTCCTGTCGAGTGATGTCCTGAAAAGGTTCAAATCTAAGACGACGGTGATCCCGTTGGGTCTGAATGAAGCAGACTACCCGAGGGCGGACGAAGCCACGCTAGTGGGTTGGCGCGACAAGCTTCCCGATCGCTTCCTCTTATTTGTCGGCGTCCTGCGATACTATAAAGGGGTCCACATTTTGCTGGAGGCTGCGAGGCGCAATGGTCTGCACGTCGTGATTGTCGGCAATGGACCGATGGAGGCGGAACTGAAGCGGGCCGCAGGGCAAAATCCCAACAATATCCATTTTCTCGGATCGTTGTCAGATGGTGACAAGATTGCCTTGCTCGAGCTTTGTACGGGGTTTGTATTTCCGTCGCATCTTCGTTCGGAGGCCTTCGGGCTTTCCCTCGTCGAAGCAGCAATGTTCGGCAAGCCAATGATTTCGTGTGAAATTGGCACGGGGACAAGTTATGTTAACCGGGATAGAGAGACTGGGTTCGTAGTACCGCCGAACGATGTTGATGCTCTATCAAACGCAATGAAATCAATCTGGGACGATGGGAAAGGGGTTGCTGCGCTGGGCGCTGCCGCGCGTGATCGCTATCTTGCGTGTTTTACGGCAGAGAAAATGTGTTCACAATATTATAGTCTCTATCAGGAGTTGAGGGGCTCTGCTCTGCACGGCCGTTGAGGTATCAGTTCAGGCCGCCACAATATTGTCATCTCGATATCCGAAACGACGCAGAGGCCGCAGTGGTCCAAAATTCTTGAGCTAGCGTTACATCGCAAGAAACTTTGACCTGCAAAGGATTCGTGAATGCAGTTGGAGATTGTTTCGTCCATTTTTTCGTAAATGATTTCGCGGCGCTTGCGGGCATGTTGAGCGAAATTGCGCTTGATCGTTGTCATCTGGCTTTATACGGGCTAAATGGCGCTAGAATATTGATAGCCAAGTGTTGCGCATGCGGTAGAGCTCAGCGAACTTGGTGCCCCCGCGCGATATAAGTGTGGCAATAATGGAGATGGAACTTGGCGAAGAAAGCGTTGGTAACGGGCATTACGGGTCAGGATGGGGCCTATCTTGCCGAGTTGTTGCTGCAGAACGGTTATGAGGTTTACGGACTTGCACGTCGCTCCAGCACCGCGGATGTTAATCTCACTCGCTTGCAATGGCTGGGCATCGAGGGTGACGTCCGCATTGTCGACGGCGATCTCCTGGATCTTTCCGGTCTTATCAGAACGGTAAAGGACGTAAAACCAGACGAAGTCTATAATCTTGGAGCTCAATCCTTCGTCAAATCGTCGTGGCAGCAACCTCTGTTGACTGGTCAGGTGACGGCCCTCGGCGTGACGAATGTCCTGGAGGCGGTTCGCATCGAAAGGCCTGAAGCTCGTTTCTATCAGGCTTCCTCCTCCGAAATGTACGGGCTCATTCAGGAGCCGATGCAGTCGGAAGAAACACCTTTCTATCCGCGTTCTCCCTACGCGGTTGCCAAGCTCTACGGCCATTGGATTACCATCAACTATCGTGAAAGCTTCGGCTTGCACGCGTCGAGCGGCATTCTCTTTAACCATGAATCTCCGCTTCGCGGCATTGAATTCGTCACCCGCAAAGTGACGGACGCGGTCGCTCGCATCAAGCTTGGCTTGGCAAAGGAGCTGCGACTCGGAAACATCGATGCCAAGCGCGATTGGGGCCATTCGAAAGACTATGTCCGCGCCATGTGGATGATGCTTCAGCAGGACGTTGCCGACGACTACGTGATCGCGACCGGCCGCACGACAACCGTCCGCGACATGTGCGCCATTGCTTTCAAGCATGCCGGTTTGAATATGGAGGATCATCTTGTAATCGATCCAGAACTTTTCCGTCCGGCTGAAGTGGATGTGCTACTTGGCAACCCAGAAAAGGCTCGGAAAAAATTCGGATGGGAGCCTAAGATTGGTCTTGAAGAGATGATTGTTGAAATGGTCGAGGCTGATCTTAAGCGGCTTGCACGCCTCAAAGCTAGCTGAAAGTGGTGAGCTGACATGTCGTTTCGGCATCGAATACTGGTCACGGGAGGTACCGGCTTTGTCGGTACCTGGCTGTGCCGAGAACTGGCTACCCGCGCTGAGGCCGGCGACATCGAAGTGCTGATCATCGGTCGGGACGAGGCTTCCGCAATGGATGTCGATGTCACCGATCGCGAACGCACCAGCGAATTGATCCGCCAGACTCGGCCGACAGCTGTCGTTCATCTCGCAGCCGTCTCAGCGCCGACGACTGCACGGAGGGATCCTGCTCGCGCTTGGGCGGTAAATTTCCAGGGTACGATGAACCTCGCCGAGGCGGTAATCAAGAATTCGCCGGAAGCTCGTTTTATCTTTGCCAGCAGCTCGGAGGTCTATGGCCAGTCATTCGAGGAGCAGGCGGGTATGCCGGTTGATGAGAACGTCGTACTAAAGCCGACGACCACCTACGGCGCAACAAAAGCCGCGGCAGATATTCTGGTTGGCCAGCTCTTTCATGACGGGTTGCGTTCCGTCCGCTTTCGGCCGTTCAATCATACTGGGCCAGGTCAGACTGAATCTTTTGTAGTACCGGCTTTTGCCAAGCAGATCGCTCAGATTAAGGCCGGGCTGGTCGAGCCGGTGATCAAGGTGGGAAATCTTTCCGCATACCGTGATTTCCTCGACGTACGCGATGTCGTGCGTGCCTATGCCGCAGCCGCTCTTGGTGAAGGCCGTGAGCTTGATGGTCGCGTGTTCAATCTTGCATCCGGTAAACCGGTGCAAATCAAGGCGATACTTGAGCAATTGATTTTGTCATCTGGGCTCGATATCACGGTGGTGACCGATCCAGAGCGTGTCCGTCCCGTCGAAATTTCTCGGGCAACGGGCGATGCGCGTGTCGTTCATAAAGCGCTTGATTGGATGCCCTCAATTGATCTAAGCACGACCATTGCGGATGTGCTGAGCGATTGGACGCGCCGCGTCTAATAGGCCAAGCGGCCAGTTTCCATCATTTGGAGGGAGAGTTCTGTTTTGTTGAAGAGCCTCTGGCAATACCGACATTTCATCGCGTCGTCGATACGCGGAGAGCTCAAAGGGCGTTTTGCCCGTTCCTATTTCGGAGGCTTCTGGTTCATTTTGCATCCTCTGGCGCAGGCATTGATCTTCTCGATCGTCCTAGCCGAGGTCATGCGTGCGCGCATGCCAAACATTGACAGTCCTGCCGCCTATCCGATTTATCTTTTGTCGGGCATGGCCGCATGGGGACTTTTCAGTGAAATTCTAAATCGCAGCATGGGCATTTTTATCGAGCAGGCGCACGCGATGAAAAAAATCGCATTTCCACGCCTATGCCTACCGATCATCGTCTGGGGCAGTGCTTTAATCAACCATGTACTGCTGCTTGTGGCAATCGCCGTCATTTTCCTGTTTTTCGGACACTTTCCAGGGCTTGCTTGGATCTATCTCATCCCGGGGATGGCACTTATTTCGGCCATGGCCTTCGGAATCGGTGTTTTCCTTGGTGTTCTCAACGTCTTTGCCCGAGACATTGCGCAAGTCATGTCCGTCGTCCTGCAGCTCTGGTTCTGGTTCACTCCCATCGTCTATGCCAAGAACGTCATTCCGGAGAAGTTCCATGCGATTGTGGATCTCAATCCGCTGACGACACTCGTCGGCATCTATCAGAATGCGCTACTTCTCGATCAGGCGCCGTCAATCGTTAGCCTGATTCCCTCTGCGGTGATTGGCATTGTGGCCGTCATAGCTTCCTTCTTTCTCTTCCGCAGAGCGAGCCCTGAACTCGTGGATGCCCTCTAATGACCAACGTGTTGACTGTTTCCGGCGTCGGCAAGTGCTATGCCGCCTACAAGAGTAATTTGCAGCGTTTCGCAACCTGGTTTGGGTTGCAGGTAACGCCCGTTTCACAATTCTGGGCGAACCGCGATATTAGCTTCAGCGTAAAGCGAGGAGAAGCGCTAGCGCTTATTGGCCAGAACGGCGCTGGCAAGAGCACGCTGCTAAAGATCATCACCGGTACAGTGCGGCCGACGACCGGCAATGTCGGGGTGCATGGCCGCATCAGCGCCATTCTGGAACTCGGTCTCGGCTTCAATCCGGAATTCACCGGACGTCAGAACATCCTCCATGCTGGTGGTCTGATGGGCATGTCGCAGCAGGAACTCACAGCGATGATGCCCGACATCGAGGATTTCGCCGAAATTGGCGAATTCTTCGACCAGCCGACACGCGTCTATTCGAGCGGCATGCAAGCTCGGCTTGCCTTTGCGCTCGCGACGGCGAAGCGCCCGGAGGTCCTGATCGTCGACGAAGTACTTTCGGTCGGTGACAGCTATTTCCAACATAAGAGTTTTGACCGCATTCGGCAATTCAAGGAAAAAGGCACCTCGATCATCCTGGTTACCCATGGCCTGGCTGATGTACGTGCGCTCTGTGACAGGGTGATCCTTCTCGATAAGGGAACCATGATCAAAGATGGTTCGCCCGACGAAGTGGTCGATTTTTACAACGCTATGATCGCTGCTCGTGAAGGCGCGAAGGTCGAGGTCGAGCAGAAACGGCAAGAAAACGGCTGGCTTACGACCCGGTCGGGAACGTTCGACATCTACGTAAGTAGTGTGGCATTGTTGGACGAAGTAACCGGCGAAAGAATGCAAACGTCGCGCGTGGATCAACGTCTGGTTTTAAAAGTCAGCGCCCGCGCCAAGAAGGATATTCCGAAGGTCGTGCTGGGGATCATGTTGCGTGATCGGACCGGTCACGTGATCTGGGGAACTAACACGTGGCATAGCAAGCAGGTTCAAGAGGATGTTCGCGCGAATGAAACTCTAACCTTCGAGCTCGCCTTTGCCTGTTCACTTGGTCCGGGATCCTATAGCTTTTCAACGGCGATTACCGGAAGTGATACGCATCTGAGTGAAAACTACGAATGGCAGGACAATGTCGTTGTGTTCGATGTAGTGAACGTTAGTCGGCCGATTTTTATCGGAACGACGGCCCTGGACGCTCGGATGGCGATATCGAGAGATTAAGATGGATACGCTCGAACGTACACTGATGACTATAAGCTGCCGCGATGCCGACCGCATACCTAAAGTTCCGGACGCCGGCCGCATTCGGCAGCTTCCGGGTCAGGTCGTGCAGTTTATGCACAATGGCCTTCAGGTGGTCGCTGGCGGTTATCACGGTGATTGGATGGCCCATATCATCCGCGCGTTGGGCGGTCATCATGAGCCTCAGGAAGAGAGCCTCTTCTTTGATCTCTTGAAGTATGCGCGGCACAATTCCCTGTTCGTTGAACTTGGCGCATTCTGGGCTTACTATACGCTTTGGTACTTGAAGGATGTTCCGGGATCGCGAGCCATTTGCATCGAGCCGGATTCCGGAAATTTGGCAATTGGCAGGAAAAACGCTGCCTTGAACCAGATGTCCGATCGCATTCGGTTCCAAAATGCTTGGGTAGGCGGGCAGTCTGTCGAGAGTCAGACGGGCTATTGCGAAAGCACAAATGAAAACGTGACGCTGCCGTGCCTGAACATGGACGACATTCTTGAAATGGCGCAGGGCGAGGTCATAGAGATCTTGCACATGGATGTCCAAGGAGCCGAGCTTCCCTTCTTGCAGTCGTTGAAAATCGCCGTTTCATCAGGCCGTATTCGGTTTGTCGTCGTCTCCACACATCACAGTTCGATCTCCGGCTCGAGAACTACTCATGAAGATTGTTTGCATGCCATTAAACAACTGGGCGGTTTGGTGCTAGCCGAACACAACGTGCAAGAGTCCTTCAGTGGCGATGGTCTCATTGTAGCCAGTTTCTTTGCGCAAGATCATAAGCTCCATTTCTCGGAGATCAGCCGGAACGAGCCGAAAAACTCGTTGTTCCCGGAATCGTGATGTTTATCTCCTACGCTCAAAATTTCGAGGATGTCATCCTCTGGCGCGCACTCGGGCATATTCCGCACGGCTTCTACGTAGATATCGGCGCTCAAGATCCGATCGTTGATTCAGTTAGCCGCGGCTTCTATGAACAGGGTTGGCGTGGAATTCATATCGAGCCGGCCCCGGCTTACGCCGAAAAACTGCGCCAGGATCGCCCCGATGAAGTGGTCGTGCAGGCGGCTATAGGTGCGAGCGACGGCAATCTACGCTTTTTCGAATTTCCGCAGACTGGACTGAGCACCGGTGATGAAGCCATTGCTGAGAAACATCGGCAGCAGGGTTTTGCGGTTCACGAGATCGAGGTGTCGATGCGCCCTCTTGGGCCGCTATTGGATAGCTTCTCCGGACGTGATGTGCACTGGCTGAAGATCGATGTCGAAGGCATGGAGAGCGCGGTTATTGAAAGCTGGCCACCATCTCAGATTCGGCCATGGATCGTAGTCGTCGAGGGCACTAAGCCTCTCTCCAGCGAGCCGGTTTCAGCGACTTACGAAGCCATCCTGTCCGACATGGGATATGATTTCGTCTATTTCGACGGCCTGAACAGGTTCTATCTGTCTCAAGATCATAAGGAGTTGATGAAGCATTTTCTCACGGGCCCGAATGTCTTTGATGAATATGCGATTGCCGGGAGAGCGAGTTCGACAATTGCCAATTTGTTGAATTCGCAAATTTCGGAATTGATGGAAAGTGGAAGGCGGTTGCAGCAAGTCGTCGATGAGCAGAGAGATATTATCGATGAAAACAACCAGGCCATCGCCGGAATGCGGCAAGTGATCGATGAAAGCGATCGAGCCATAGCGATACTCAATGAGAAACTTACGGGTTCGGAACGTCGTGGAGATGCATTGGCGGGGCAGATGGAGGCCATCCATAACAGCCTCTCTTGGCGCATAACCGCGCCTCTCCGTGTATTGAAAAAGCTGCTTTGGCGTGGTTAAGGACCGACAATGTACGCGCATGCTATATCGATTCCTACCCCAAGCGTCTTCCAAAGGAGCATTCTTTAAACATGCCGGCCACGCGAACGATTCTCATTCTAAGCACTTACCCTATTGTGGAGCCGAAGCACGGCGGACAGGTCAGGTTACTGAACATCAAAAAGGCCTATGAAAAGGCAGGGTGGGACGTTGTCACAATAGCTGTTTACCCGGAGGAGTCCTATTCCAAGGCAGTCGCTGGTGATAATGACATTCCTTTCCCGGCCCACAGCCCCTACCGCTTCTTTGAGGGACGGAATATCCCCTTCGTTACAGACCTGGTAACGGGAAATTTTGCGGCAGCCGAAGATGGCGCGTGGCCGGATCTTTTAAAGCGCCTTCCGGCAAGGCTTGATGCAATCCACGTCGAACAACCTTGGTTGTGGCCGGCCGCCGTCAAGCTGAAGACGATGCCTGGATACGCTTCCGCATTGATGATCTATGGGTCTCAAAATATCGAAGAGCCACTGAAACGTGACATCTTTAGGGATTTTGGCGTCACCGCGGGAGATGCGCTCGAAACATTGCAGTCGCTCGAAGTCGAGGCGGCCCGAAGCGCCGATATCGCGGTCGCAGTCACACAGGAGGAAGTGGACGTCCTGAAAAGCTGGGGCGTCGATGAGGCGGTGCTCGTGCCAAATGGTATTGCAAGCTGGGACGCTGATCCGGGTGCCTTAGCGGAGTGGCGAGAGAAGCTCCCCAAATATCCCTGGCTTCTCTATGTTGCCAGTGCTCATCCTCCGAATTTCACTGGCCTCGCGCAAGTTTTTGGCAGTTCGTTGGCGTGTTTTCCCCCGCAGTGCCGACTGGTGATCGCTGGCGGCGTCACCGAGCATGCCTATCGTGTGTTGAATGAGACAAGATGGTCCGAACTCAACCTTTCGCGCATGCAGCTTCTATTTACGCTTTCCGATCGGGATCTTGCAGCTGTGAAATCGCTGGCCCATGGTTTCGTTTTGCCGATACCTTTTGGCGGTGGCTCGAATATCAAAACGGCGGAGGCCTTGTATTCGGGTGCATATGTTGTTGGCACACCGCAGGCGCTTCGTGGTTTCGAGACATTCTCCGATCTGCACGAAGTCTATATTGGTCAGGACGTGAAGGGTTTCCAAAAAGCTATTCGTAATGTCTTGTCCCTACCTCCGAAAATGCCGCTTGAGAAGAATTCCCCGCCATTTGAGCGCCGGAGGAGCCTGCTTTGGGAAGTTAGGTTGGAGCAACTGACGAAAGTCGTAGAAAATGCAATGACGAAGAAGGTGCGCAGTGGGCAAGATTTGGTTTGATGTAACGTCGATCCTTCTATGGAACCGTCCAGCCGTTGGTGTGATTCGCGTCGAGACAGAGTGCGCGAAATATGCTTTGGAGCATAATGGTTCTTCAGTGGGATTTTGCCGCTATGATCATGGCGTGGGATATGTTCCCGTTTCCGCTGATGAGGTGCGGCGCACAATTGATCGTATAAACCAGACGGTTAAGCCACAACACGCCAATGCTGTAAATAGTCAAATTCAGCAAGTCCAGCCTATCGGTACGCCGCTTATAGTGCGCGTGGCGGTAATCACGAGACGGGTTCTTAATCGCCTGCCGCGCCGGATCGGTGACGCGACTTTCAGCTATTTGTCTAGACGGCGGGGTGCGGCATATGCGGCGATCAATGGCCTGCGGGAGTTCCGTACAGCGCTTCGCGCTTGGCACAATCCTATGCCCGTTGCCGGACTGCCGGGCGCTGCGACGCAACCGTCCAAAAAAGCTCTCGTGTTTGAAAGGGACGATGTCTACATTTCCTTGGGATTAGATTGGGATCAAAAGAGCACCGTCTACATCGCGGAGAAAAAGGCTCAAGAAAAATTCAAGGCGATTTTCTGCTGTTACGATGTCATTCCTGTTAAGCTACCGCATCTTTGTGTTGGTGACGTTGCCGCGAAATTCGCACGCTATTTTTCCGATCTGGCCTGGTGCGCCGACGAATTCGTCAGTATTTCCGAGTGCAGTAAGCGCGACCTGATCGAACTTTTGGATGAGCTTGGTGCGCCAACACCCGAGACGACCGTGATCACGCTCGGCAGCCATTTGCCGGCATCGAATGGCGATCAGGTTTCAGAAGAGACCAAGAGGGCTGCTGGGGATCGCTATATCTTGTTTGTCTCCACCATCGAGCGACGCAAGAATCACGAGACGCTCTACAGAGCCTATACGCGCCTCGTCGATCAGGGAGTTAAGAACCTCCCAAAGCTAGTGTTTGTTGGCATGCCCGGCTGGGGAGTTGCGGATTTTCTCGCAGATCTGCGTTTTGATCCACGGATGAAGGATAAAGTGCAACTGCTGACGAATATTAGCGACCCAGATCTCGCATGGCTTTACAGAGAAGCGATGTTTACAGTCTTTCCCTCGCTTTACGAAGGATGGGGGCTCGCCGTCGCTGAAAGTCTTGCGGCTGGCAAATTCTGCCTTGCATCGAACGCCGCTTCCATTCCGGAAGTCGGGGGCGATCTCATCGAATATCTCGATCCTTGGGATGTGCCACGATGGGCTGAGAGGTTGAAATGGTATTTCGATAATCCCGAATCGCTTGCGCGCGCCGAAAACCGTATACGGAAGGAATACAGTGCGCCCAAATGGGAGGACACTGCCAAGGTCGTCTTCGGCCGAGCAGAAGCGCTCTTGGCCCAATGAGGATAGGGGTCGACGCACGCAACCTCGTTCCGGAGATGAGCGGCTTAGGGCGCTACGTTTCCGAGATGGTTCGGCATTTAGCTGCCGGCGAGCATCGTATCTATCTTTATCTGCCGGAGCCGCCCAAGGTGGCAATTCCAGACCACCCAAATGTTGTCGTTAGGTTTGCCAAGGCCCATGGCGGTCTTGCACGGACAATTTGGGCGCAGACAGTTTTGCCGATGTCGGTGCGACGCGACGAGATCGATCTCTTTTGGGGGCCTGCACATCGGCTGCCTCAATTGCTCGATAGACGCATTGCCCGCGTTGTCACCATCCATGATCTTGCGTGGCGTCACGCAGCCGCCACTATGCGCTTCAGGAGCCGGCTCGCGGACAGGTATTTCATGAGGCCGGCGGTCCAGCTTGCAGATCGAGTCATCGCCGATTCCCGGGCGACTGCTGAGCAGCTAGCGGCGGAGTATCCTGGTATCGGAAGGAAAGTGCGGGTTGTCTATCCGGGTTTGACACCGCTTGATGTTGGATCGACGGTGAGGAACGCGCTTGAAGCATTTAATATCGACCGGCCGTTCGTTCTTTTCGTCGGCACGCTCGAGCCCCGTAAGAATCTCACGAATCTTTTGAAGGCTTATGCACTCTTGGATCAAGCTCTTCGCAACAATTTGCTGCTGGTGGTCGCAGGTGGACAGGGATGGAAGCTTGGAAGCCTAAAGGAGCAGATTTCAGCGCTAGGCGTTTCGTCATCAGTGCGACTGACCGGGTATGTTTCAGACGAACAACTTGCGTCTCTTTACGCCAATGCAAAGTTTCTTGCGATGCCGTCTTTCTACGAGGGCTTTGGTTTTCCCATCATCGAAGCAAACTCAAAAGGCATTCCGGTATTGACCTCAAACCGCTCCGCAATGCCTGAGGTGGCGGGAAATGCTGCGTTGCTGGTAAATCCGGCTAATGCAAATGAGATTTCGAATGCAATGACGCGATTGGCCACGGATACCAAACTGCAAGCCAACCTGGCATCTGCCGGGCCGATCAATGCCGCTCGATTTCAGTGGGACAAAAGCGCTTCAGCGCTTCTGGAGATTTTCCAGGAGGCCATCGGAAAAAGGAAGTGACTGCGATTCTCGACTCAACAGCGCTATCGGAACCTGGAATTTATCCAACACTGGCCGCCGTTGTGTATTGTTATCCCCGCGATATCTGGCCGTTCGGGAATATATTTGAATCTCGTCAGTCTCTCACGGATCAGTCTCCACTGATTATTCTGAAACAAATCAAACAACTCACCCTTAATCATCTTGGAGTGTGTTCCAACCGATCGAGCGCGTGCCTTTGACATATCTATTAGAGATGAAAGAACAGAGGTCTCCATACCCTGGATGTCAAGTGAGCGTCCAGCGAACGCATTTTTTGGGTGCCGAGAGATGGAAGCTATAGTCCGCGTTTCATCTCATCGGCCATGATGCGGTCGTGGAGTGCTCCCCGTTTCACCGGACATGTCGGCTAGTTTGATTTAGCCCTGATGAACTGCCGTGGGGAAGCCATCTTGAGCGCGGAATGGGGATGGATTTCGTTGTTGTTTCGGCTCTCTCGCGTTTGTCACTTTCGGAAAATACGGTGTGCAGCGATTAGCACCGACTGCACCATTCACGAGCCTGCTACACAACTTAAATCAAACAGCCTACGGCAAACTCGGCGCGGTTCAATCTATACCAGCGGCGAGTTGCCGCCGCAGCCTGACCGTTGCAAAGAGATCACCGTCTGCTACCTCAACATCGGGCAATTGTTCTATCTCTTGGATAACGGGCCGAAGCATAATTTTCCGTTGATCCGGACAGTAAAATCCAGGGATGGCATTCCAATCTTCTCTTGAAACCTCTGTCAGTTTGGCCCTAGTTTGATCGACGCACGGCCAGAGATGAGCGGACCAAAGCATGTGGAAATAGGGTATTACCACTACGTCGGCATTCCTATCTCGGAGCATCTTGGTAATAAGCGAAATCTTACTTGTCTCGAGCTCCCCACTCAGAGCTGACATAGCCGGGGGCCAGTTTGCTTGCGCGGATGTCAGGTTCTTATCGCCGCCTATATTGAATGTGCGGAAGCCAATAGCGGGGGCTAAGTAGTTTGCTATAAAATCGTTTCCCCACGGTGCAAAAGCGACCACTTCATTTCGTTTGAGGCTAACGCGTAGTTTTTCAATTAAGTCTTCGTCAACTTGGAGGAATTGCGCTCTGTTGTCCGTTAGGGAGCGATATCTTTGAGGAAGATTTGGAATATTTAAGAAGGTAATCAACATCAAGATAGCAACGGGCGCCACGCTGCCTGTTCGAGACGATCCCGCCCAGACGATAACACACGCCCACAATGCCAATATCCCAAGGGCAGACCATCGATAAGACGCTCGCATGGATTTAAACCCTGGCAGGGTTTCCGAGATCCACGTGCTACCTGTCGGCCCGAGACCATATTCGGCAGGCATCATTGCGCTCTGCTGTCGAGGCTGAGTTATCTGAACGTGCTCGGGCTTAGTTGCGTTTATTTTTAAAGTGGGCCCAAGTGCCATGAAGAAGCCAACGATCGCCAGAGCTAAAAAGCCTGTTGCCACGCTGCGCTTCCGCCTAACTTGCCACCAAGCAAATAGCCCAGCCAGAATTACCGGAAGCGAGAAAGTTGTTCTCCAAACCGAGGCGTCACCGAAATACACCGCATCGGTACGAGGTACACTTACCCCTAGAAGATCCAAGAACCAATGGAAACCTTTTGTTGGTACAGCGACGAAAGATAGATCGAGCCCCCATCCACGAAAGAAATCTATAGGGCTCGTCTCGAACTGACCTTTCCCAACGTATAGCATGTACGCGAGATATGCCAAGTAAAAGTTTGTAATTTGAACGGGTAGTGCAATTGTAATTAAGTATCTACGTTTTGATATATCAGTCAATAAAAAGTAAAAATAAAGTATACTGGATCCTATGGCGAACATAATAAAAGTATATCCGTCCATGAATACAGAGAAAAAGGCGGCGACAAAATGTAGAAAAATAGCTGATTTTGTGCCGGATACTAGTGGGTGCTGAAACAAATTCAACGCTACTAGGAAGTAAAAGGGCAGCAGGGCGATTCCCAACGAAAGCATGGAGTAGTCAGCGTGCGCCCAGATGGTGGGCATGCTCATCCAAGTCATAGCACTGAGGATAGAAACCGAACGGCTTGCTCCAAGCGTGCGGGAAATGAGATAGGCAGAACACAACGCCAGTATCAACCAGAGGGCAACCATTCCGGCATAAGCGTCGGAAGGGCGTAGCCCCAGTCGGATTAACCAGCTTTCGGGCAGAGCGCCGGCTAGGCCAAACGCAATTGCAGCCGGTTTCGGAAATCCGAAGTCATGCGCGTATATGCTATACAAAGCTCCGTTGGCGAATGATTTAGCAAAACCAGTTGTCCAGACTGCCTGCCCCAGTGTGGGTGTCATCAAGAACGGGACGGCGCCATGGAAAAACAGCGTTAGGCCCACCGCTAAGATTGCGAAGGCCTTTTGGCGAGTGGTCCAATTATCGACTTCCGACATGTTTGCTCCGAAAATTCCAAAGGATGAGTTGGCTTATTTTTCGAACTCAAGAAGCATGATGACCGTGGCAACAAGAGCGTCTCCGACGGTCGTCACAAAACGATATCCAAGTGCGACTGCAGTTGCTTCGGCCGTAGGCAGGCCCGCTGCAGAGAGGCCGGCAATAAGGATAGTCTCGCGGACACCAAGCCCCCCGGGTGCACCCGGAACGACGAAACCGACCAGCCATGCCGCAGCTCCGATGCCGACCAGTTCGGACACCCCACCAGCAGTGGAAAGGCTTTTGCAGAGTGCGGCTAGCAGCAATCCGCTTCCAATGAAAAACAATGCGTAAATAGCGAAGGCTACTGCGGCTGCGGCCAATGCTTTTCGCCCGGTTCCTGCTATCCTCTGGCGAACAATCGCAGTTGCGCCAACGGCCAGGACGGCAATACCGCCTACAACTAGAACGTTGACGAAGGTTGGAGCATCGATGCCACGTTCCTTGAGTGCATGGACTAAAACCGCTCTTGCCAACAGTGCCGAAATGCCTGCCGCTGCCAGGAGGATGGTGAGCAATTCCGCTATTTGAGCAAAAGCAAGGGCCTTGTTCGATGCTCCCGCGCTTCTAGCGAGACGGTAGCGCCCGATCATGTGAAGTACGTTGCTAGGCAGGTATTTGTAGATTTGGGTTTTTCCATAAATTGCAAGCGCACGTCCGATACCGAACGGGGGATCATCGATGGCAGTCAGTAGCCGGTGCCACGCTAGTCCACAAAGTTGGAGGATCATCGCATACACGAAAACGGAGCCAGCAACGGCAAAAAGAAATAATGGGGAAGCAAGCTGTTGTTGAAGGCTGTCCAGCGAACGGTAGATAGTCCGACCAACGAAGGCAAATGCGGCTAAGCTAACAATGACACCGACAATGCGGACGACAGGCTTCATTCGGTTTGCCTGCGCTGCCAGGCTTTCCGGCGTCGTCTCAATCACAGCGGCAAAGAACCATCGTCCAGGGAAGGGGCGTCCGGACCTTAACGACTTTCATCGTTTTTCCCAGCATACTGATAAAATTGGCGGAGGACCAATGCTGGATATGACCGGGCGTATTGCCCAGATCCGTGATATATTTTCCTCGGGCCAGATTGAGTATGCGCCAGATGGGCTCTCTCGGTACGCTGAGGAGGAGATACGGATTTGCGAGCGATTTCAAAACGGCCAACGCACGCTCGGTTTGGGGAACATGCTCCAGCACTTCACAACAGATCACCAGTTCAGCGGATGCTTCCTCCCGCGTCAGATCGAAGAGTGATCGGGCTTCAAATCTCGGCGTGATACCGCGCGTTACGCACTGCTGATTGGCTTCCGCGACACTCGACGTCTCGAGATCACTTCCACTGACGTCCCAGCCGCGGTCGTGAAGGCGCATCGACAAATTGCCTTCGCCGCATCCAACCTCGTACACTTTGCGAGCTCCGGTCTTTTCCGTAAGCTCATCGAAACTGTCCAGGAAGCCATTCATCAAATAGCGGGCGATAGGATTGCGCGTGTTGTACTTGTCATAATAGTTACCGGGGACATTCTCGTATATTGGCGGCGTTTCAGTCATTTTATTTCTTCCTGCTCACGACGCGGTGAGATGCCCGAGGCCCTACCTGTCTTCGATTTCCATCACAAAGAGCCGAATGGCGCCAGAGAGAATTAGTTATATTCTATCGACCTGAGCCAGAAATCCCGGCCGCGTGCCCTTTTGTGGAATGGTCATAGGCGGGCGTCAATCCGGATATTTGATCACCCTCGCGCCTTTGCTTTCTTTTTCGGTTCGCCGGGCGTCTCGGCTGGCTGGCCATCGCGACCAGCCTGTGAGAGGCTGCGCAGTTCTTGCTGCAACTGCCGTATCCGGACCTCTTCTAGCAATTGCCGGTTGACAGCGATGAGTTCGGCGAGAATTCCGCTCATGGCAAGAATACCTGCGAGCGCAAGCAGCGCACTCGAGAGGACGAGCGACTGGATGTTGCCGCTACCATGGCCGGCCATATAGTTATAGAGGAAGCGCAAGACCATCAACGTTCCCGGTATTGCGACAACCGCCGCGCAGGCGGAGAAGAAACGCAGCGGGCTGTAGACGATGAATATTCTAACAATCGTGATCAACGAGCGACGGACGTAGCTCCCTACACTCTTAACGAGCCTCGACGGTCGCAGGTCGCCGTTTACCCGGATCGGCACGGAGGTGATCGGAATATTCTTGCGCCCCGCCTGGATAATCGTTTCCAGCGTGTAGGTGTATCGGTTGAAGACGTTCAATTGCACTGCCGCGTCGCGATGGATAGCGCGAAAGCCGCTGGGAGCATCGGTGACGGTCGTATCGCTTGCCAGCTTCACGGTCCAGCTACCAAACCTCTGCAGTATTTTCTTGATGGGCGAGAAGTGTTCTATCTCGCTGATCGGTCTGGCGCCTACTACGATCTGCGCACGCTTTTCCAATATGGGACGGACCAAGTCAGGAATGCAAGACGCATCATATTGATTGTCGGCATCGGTGTTGACGATGACGTCAGCCCCGAGTTTCAGCGCTGATTCGATTCCAGTCATGAAGGCTTTAGCTAAGCCCTGATTGTGTGACAACGAGATAATGTGGTCGACGCCGTTTTCGGCTGCAACCCGTGCCGTTCCGTCGGTCGAGCCATCATCAATGACGAGCCACTCCACCGTGTCGAAACCCTCGACGTGACGCGGGAGATCAGCGAGCGTAACCGGCAAAGTTCCTTCTTCATTCAAGCACGGTATCTGGATAATGAGTTTTCGCAATGTAAGTCTCTTTAGCAACCCCAGTGGGATGCGCGTTTAGTCTGGATATAGTTCGAGAGCAATTCACTTATTTCTATGAGATTGCGTCATCAACATCAGGCGTACTTTATACCGTTTATGATTTAAGTTAAGAGCGCATACCGTCGTAAGCCGTCGGCAAGTTTCATCATGTTTTGCGACTGCCAGTCGCTACCAGATTTGCCCATCAATCTCAAATACTGGCTGTCGACTTTTCTCTCTTTGCCAGAATCTGTCAGGCTTCAGCTTTGTCACCAAAGCCTAGAACTTCGCAAAACGATTGACCCCTGCCGCCTCATCCATCTCCTTACGACGGAAATAAATCGCTCGCCCGCAGCGAATGGGACTGTGGCCCTGGACAATGATGATCTGTTCGTCTTTGCGCATCGACTGGGTGATTTCGTGCGGCATGATCAGCGGTCGACGCTGGAAACTGATGCTTTCGGATTTGCGGGCGCTGCTATTGGAATTGCTCCAGCCAATATTGCGCGAACGTCCCTGGACTTCAACGGTCATCTCTCCGCATTGGGCGGAGACATTACGTGCTGTATCGAGCGCCTTGATTGCGGCGTAGGACGTGAAGGCGCAGCCTTCGATCCAGGAAGTCGCTCCATCCTTCCCGAAATGACGCTCGAGCTGGCCGATCGATTGGTACATCAGCATCAGTGTGATGCCATACTTGCGCCCGCGGTCGCGTGCTTCTTCAAGAATACGCATGTAACCCAGCAGATCGACCTCGTCGAGCATGAAGAGCGCCCGGTGGCGGAAGTCACCGTCGGCCCGGACCATGGCATGGATCAGCGAGCCGCTGATCACTCGGCCAATGCCGGGATAGGAGCGCAGGATTGATGCAGGGATGTTGAGGAAGACATCCTTCCGCCCGGAGGCGATGTCGCTTGACTTGAATGCATTACCGCAGACGAGCGCAGCATAATTGTCGAGCGACAGCCATTGCGTATCCTTGGATGCGGTCGAATATACCCCGGAGAAGGTTTGCTCCGTCATGTTGGTGAAGACACCGAGCGTTTCGCGGATAAAGGCGGACTCGGAATTTTCCTGGATGTCGCGCAGCATGGCAAGCACCGACGGTTCTGGCTCAGAAACGATCAGGCGCAGGCTACGCAAGTTGCGGCGGCCGGCATAATCGGGCGATAGCATCACGTGAGCCAGAAGCCCAGTTAGCAGATTGTGCGCCTGGTTCTGGAAGTAGGAGCCTGTCGAGGTGTCGAAGCGTAGGCTTTCCGACAAAAGCATATGGGCGATACCAACGATGTCCTCTTCCTTGCGCGTCGATCTCTCGATTCCATCAAGAACGTTGAAGCCCATAATTGGATTGGTGGGATCGAGTACCATAACTTCGCGACCGAGCGCATGGGCGCGATGCTCGAGGACCATCGGCGCGATCTCCGTCGATGGATCGAGACAGATCAGCGGCCCCCTGTAGCGTAGCGCCGTCGGGATGACATTGCTGGTCGTCTTGAAGCCGCCGGAGCCCGCGAAGAATAACATATGGGTGGAATCGAAATTCTGACTGAAGGTCATGAGTGGTGCCTTGCCACCTTGCCCCCAAGTCTCGTGATGCATCGGATCAAAAGGCAATTTATGCACGCGATCACGGTCGACGCGGTAGCGCTCGCCAATGACGATCTCTCCGTCAGAGGGGAAGAGCTTAGCCACCTCCGACATAGACAGCCAATCGGCGTCGCCGAAAATTCCGCGCTTGGCGCGCTTGATCGGATCGGACACTACGATCGAGATGCGCGCGGAGATAGCGACAATACCAAATCCGAGAATGGTCCCAGCAACCGCGAAAGCGTCGAGATAAGTGAGTGCCTCGTTCCATATGACGACGCCATTCTCCACCCATGGAACTAGGCGGGCATATTCCCGCAGGGCGTAAAAGCCTGCCACGCATAGAAAGCAAAGAAGGCTCGTGAAAACGATCGGCCGCCGGCGATGCAGCGGCAATGCCGAAACCGTCAGAAGTGAGGCAATTGGTCCAAGGACGAGATTGGGAAGAGGAGCCCCTCGCAGGAACCAATAGGAGATGCGTGGTGGCATGCCAATCGCCAAGTCCTGCCACTGCCATCCAGTGATACAGAGTGTTAGCGTTGTCACTGCGACCGGCACCAGGGTGAGCAGTAAGCTCGTATGTAGTCTGTCTTTCAGCGCCATGAAGAAACCTTCTCAGGCGTTAGTATTTCCGGTTCGTGATAAGGCACTTTGAATACTGTCCTTCTGGTCTGCCGACGTCTGCTCACTGTGCCGGACCAGTTCGGGCGTCTACGTGGTTCCGATCTTCTGGTTGATGGTCGCGCGGCGCGCGAGGCGCGCAACATCGCGACCACGGTGTTGACGGAATTGATGCCGCTGGTTCGCGCCAAGTGACCGAGGGCGGCGAGGTTGCCGAGCCGGAATGGCACTAATCCCATTACCAACCTCTAACCGATACCTCAGACCCTAATGCTCCCTTCTATGTGAAGGCAAGCGAGGCGGCACGTTCGGCAGGGAACCACTCGATTGCGTCATTGGAGATGGCCGCGAGTTTGAATAAGCTACCCTCTAGAAGCGTTCGAATTCCGTAGAAAATGACGAGGTCGTGGGCGGAAATGCGAACAAATAAACCTTCGTTGGTTGGCCGTATAATGGCGCAACCGTCGCCAAAGTTCAGAAACCTGTCGACTCTTTCGGAAACTGCAGATCGACTACCACACCGAATTTGTGTCCGCGTCCTGTCAGCGACCATATGGGTAGCGCTGATAATTCGGTGTCCTTCCTCGTATTCGAACCTTTTTCTTCGCCCTTTGAAGATTATTGAAGGGCATAGCTCGGCAGCGTGATGGCAAATCTGCTCAAGCCATAGATCGGAATCGGGTAAGGTGACGTAGGTTTCCGCGATATATTTCAGCATATCGATCTCGTCGGCCTTTAAGCTGGCGCTGCGGATAACTTCTGGTGTCAGTCAGAATGACACCGATTGGGTCGATCATGGATTTGTTCGTCGTTCGGCGAGCGCCTCGTTGATCGCATGTCCCAACTCTTCAATTTCCCGAATGCCGTGGCTGGCGGTAGGGCAGACCCGCAAACCGGCCTTGCCCTTTGCGACGGTGGGAAAGAAGATCGCCGAGGTATAGAAGCCTTTGTTGAGAATATAGGCCGCGGCACGAATGGACTGTCTTTCGTCGCCGAAGTCTATGGTGCGGATTGGTAGCTTTGAGCCGGCTTGCTCGCTGGCAACCATCCTGTCGAAAACAGCTAACCGATCCGCAAGTGCATCCTGGCGTAATTTGAGCTCATTAGTGCGGTGCAGCGCTTGAGACGCCATAGCAGCGCCGATTGCCGCTAAATTGAGCGACGCGGAAAAGGCGTAGGCGATCGAGAAGCGCCGGAACAATTCTTCCTGCCGAGGAGTACCGAGCATCAGCAAACCGCCCGATGCTCCAAAGCCTTTGCCGAGCGATGCGGCAATGATTGTACGCTCGCCAAGGGCTTCGCCGGCCTGGGATCGTACAAAGCCCTCCCCAGACTTCCCGAACAAGGAAATGCCATGGGCATCGTCGATATAGAGAAACAGACCGTACCGATCTTGGAGCGCGAGGAGGTCCGCGATTGGTGCGCTCCCGCCCATAGAATAAACCCCATCGCAAACATAGGCTACGCGATCGTTGCGCCGGCAAATATCTTCGAGTGCGTTCAGATCGTTGTGAGCAATCGTTTCAATCGGTGTTTCATTGGCGACGACCGGCTTGTGAAACGCAAGCGTCGCATGCGCCAACCGGTCGAAAACTATCGCAGGTCTTTTGTTCTCAGTGAGATATCCGGAGGCGAGGAGCGGTAGAGCTCCCATATTGGCGGCGAGGACGGTCGTGTAGGTTATAACCCGTGCCGCAAATAAGTCGGAGAGAGCTTCTTCCAGTTCGCCTAACAGGCTGAAATTAAGCCTCGTTCTTGCGCAGGACCAATGGAGCGCCTTGCATCGCTGCACCGCCTCTATTGCGCCTTCGAGGATGAGCGGATGATTGTCGAGGCCCAGATAAGAGCAGCGAACGAAGTCGGTCACTTGTCTCTTCTGACGCGTCGTGGGCAACAGGACGGAGCGATCCCTATCTGGGTCCGCGTAAAGCGCCATAACTCCTTCCTGCTCGGCCCCAGCAAGATTTTGATCGGCGGAAACGATCATGCTGAGTGTATTGCGGTAGGATCGCGACACAGCCGTAGCGGTGGGCGGATGATGATCATCGCTCATGGGAATATCCAAATTGTTCGTAGCGGAGCAGCGACACAACAGAAAATGGACATCTGCTGCAGCACATCGCATCTCATTGGCGACGCGATGCTATTTTATTGCCGTGGAATGGGTCTGCGAACAACGATCGTTTTGGTAATATTGTCTGAAGGTTCTGTGACGCCAATATTTCGAAAACGAAAGGCTTGATAAACACAGCAGGCGGAATGTCACATTGATGCTCACGGAGTTTCTCGGTGATCTCAGTGCTTACGAAGCCCGCTCTGCATTCTGACGCTCATCGAGCGCATAACCGGTGGCCCGCACCGTGCGGATAATATCGCGACCTAACACCCGTCTCATGCCCCGCCGGAGGCGCCCAACATGAACGTCGACGGTGCGGGGCTCCACAAAGGTACCTTGCGGCCATGCAGCCTCGATGAGAGCGTCTCGGCTGAAGACGTAGCCTGGTTTTTGTAGAAAATGCTGAAGAAGGCGAAATTCG
This sequence comes from Martinezella tropici, assembly GCF_003287875.1. Classification (GTDB taxonomy): domain Bacteria; phylum Pseudomonadota; class Alphaproteobacteria; order Rhizobiales; family Rhizobiaceae; genus Rhizobium; species Rhizobium tropici_C. The sequence goes on along the minus strand of NZ_QMKK01000025.1, from coordinate 506,887 downwards.
ATCGGACTGAGTTGAACGTCCATGCCATCGCAATCGACGCGCATGCTATCGAGGTGCATCGTGATTTCCGCATAAATAAGCGTATTGCCGGGGGGGCTCATCATGCAAGATTTCCCACTCGCGTCTGGCGATAAGTCTGACAGATAAGATAGAAAACGGTCTGGGTTGAAGGGGCGCATGAAAATCTCGCTTACGCCAGTTTTGAGCACTTCGAGATAAAGTTGCTGATTGCCTGCTCCCACGAAGACCGCGATCGGTGGTGTTTTGTCGGCCAGTGCTTCCTTGATCTGGCTAACAAGATCGCCAATACGGAAGGCGTCGCTATGATAGTCTATTATCAAGGCCACCAAATCATGGGATTTCACACCAGCGAGAGCCTCCTCCGCTCCTTCCACCAGTGAAGGTTCAAAACCTGTCATGTTGAGGATCTGGGCGAGCAGAAGGTAGAATTCGTAATCCTTGGAACAAATGAGGATGAGTGGCTTCATTGATGATAACCTTTCGATCAGTGGGCCGCAGCACGCGGACGATGAGAGGGGCAAAGATTCCGCATAACCTTTCGGTATTTTGACGCAACAAAAATACACCCGGTAATTGCGATCTTGCCTGCGTTCGCTGAAAATCGCTGTATTTTACCTGTCATAAATTCGCATTGCACGTAAAGAGAGAAAATGATATTTTCTCAATCACAATTTTGTTGCATCAAAAAGGAGGCGCTTCGCGAGCGAGTTCGTTCGGCTCGCCCAAGATTCAAGGTTGGTGTATGTTGAGATGAAATGGGAAGTGGCCAGGGATCACACGACACATGCGGCATCCGCGGTCGTGACTCACTTGTGGGAACAAAGTCCGGCCAAACTTCGTCCCGTGCCGGACGTTCACGGGAGAGCTTCCTATGACTTTTGCGGATACATCAAAATATCGCCAGCCACCGTCCTCGGCTGATGACATCTCTATTTGGTGTGGTAAGGACCCTGCACTCGCGGCCTTGGCCGCAAAAGCGGCCTATGGACCTGATGCCACGCTTGCTGTGGCTTGGTGCGCTTTAGGCGCGAAGGTGGACGGACGTGCCGCCGACAGCCATTTCTGGTTCGAAGTTTTTTGCCTCCTGAGCGCTAGGGAAACGCAGATGCGGGCTCTTCGGCCGGCGCGGCGCGGATTCGGTGACGCGGACGGCAAACTGAATTAGGTTTCCTTTGGCCAAAACTGGTTGGGCGGGACCGATGTATCTTCCTGCATCTCGGTAACGTCCCACCGCTCGGGTATCGGCCCGACGCTAAGCGATGGGAGTGCGGATAGAGGGGGTTTCCGAGGTGGGGGAGCGGCTGGGGACGGTGATCCAATAAGTGCCAACTGTCTGGTGATCGATAGCGGCGGGCGGCCGGAGCAAAGAACGTCGATAAGCGATTGCCAACAGCGCTTAGAGCTTTTGCCGCAGCTTTTCGATATGCTCTTCACAAATCGCTTTTACCAATTGCTGTAGTGCGCCTGTACGTTCGCCAAGCCAGACGAGCGCTTCTTCGGTGATCTTGAAATGCTCGGAATAGCGGGCTTTCACATAGGCTTGGTTGATAATGTTGAACCAGGCAGTATAGCGTTGACTATCTTGTGGCCAGATCTCGGCAAGCCGCTGATCGCGGCCTTCGGCAAGTGTCCTTAAATGGTTGAGGTTGTGTGAGGCAGGGCTGTAATTCGTCAATGTCAGGAGTAAGGTCGAATACGCCTGTTCAATCGCTTGATGGAGGAGGAACGCCGCTTCGTCCGTATCGCCCTCGCTTGCGGAAAAGCGGGCAACTTTAAGAAATTTTTCGCTTCTGTGAAATCTCTTAAAATGTTGTCGAGCGGCGCGATATTCCTCCGCTGGTGTGAGTGTCTTTGGCTCGGCAAGTTCCTCGTCGTCGAGTTCGTAAAGAACGATGCCGTCGCGACGGATTTCGCTGAAGAAATAATTGCCGAGTTTCAGTGCCGTGTTGACCTCACGCAACGAATGCACGGCAAGGCTCACCGGCGGCTTGATGATGCGCGGAAAGCGGTCGGCCGCCTTGCGCCAGTATAGGCCGAAGTCGGTCAGCTTGCGATTGTTGACGATCACCAGCAGATCGTAGTCGGACTTATAGCCTTTGCCGGTATGCTCTTCATCGACCCAATTGCCACGAGCATAGGAGCCGAAAAGAATGATCTTGAGGATGCGACCCTTCTTCTTGAAATCGGCCGTACCTTCCTTCAACGCATCCTCGAATTCTTCATGCACGATCTCGACAATTCGCGACAGTTCGAGGCGTTTGCGTTCCGGCAGATGATCGAGGCTGAACTTCATGGAGAGCGGGACCCTTTCTGATGATTCCAGTTGTAGGTACGATCCGACTACAACGCCAGTCCGATATTGATTCTATGCAAGGCGGATAGGTAGCAGAAGAGATCTTTCAGCCCTTCGATCGAATTCGGATTTCGAGGGCGCCTGCCCAATAATCTGCCCTGCGCAGGTCACGGAAAAATCCGAATGTTCGCTTTATGTTCTTATATAGCAAATGAGAAGTCAAGTTTAACTTCTGAGCATGAAGGTGGTGGTTCATCTCTTTAAATGCCGCACCTAAAGACCAAATAGCTTGCGGACATTGTCTCCTCAGAGACTCCAGGCGCTTATGTGTTTGCGAAATGTCCGTTCGCCGGAGTCTTTTGGGCATCCAGCCGTGAATTGTCTCGACGCTTTGCAGGCCGAGACATTTGGGATTCAACACCAGGACCGCAGGCGCGGTCACTGCGGTCGAGGCTATCATCAGCGAAATTCCAATCTTCCACCTCATTAGGCAAGAGAGGCCCGCCCGGCTTCGAGCCTTTCTGCTCGCAGGCGGACCTCTTGCAGAGGTGTATTGGGGTGCGCCGGCGTCGAGCGTTCATTCAATGAACGATCGCTAAACACTCATCTTTCAAACGTCGTGGCACCGTATGATCATGCACAATGTTTTCACGTCGTCATCCTGTTTTAGCGAACCCAGTTGTTCCACTTCTCCAGTAACTCCGAGGCATGATCGTTGATCCATTTGGCATCTGGAATGACGATGCTGTCGCGCACGTCTTCGGCGCTCGGCATCTGGTCGCGAACTGCTTGCGGCATTATCATAATCGCCGCGCTGCTAGGTGGCGTGCACAATAATGCCTCGCACACCTTGGCCTGGATATCAGGGGAATCCAACCAGAAGGCGATGAGTTTCAGAGCATTGTCGCGATTGGGCGCTCCCCTGATAACGGTGAGGCGATCGCCCACCAGAAATGCCGCCTTGTTCGACCAGGCGATTGAACGGCCTTCCGCCTTAAGCGCGCTTGCCCTCGTTAGCCAGATTTGTCCGATGCTGTAATCGCTCGAACGGAACCCCTGGACGCTCTGATCCCCGGTTTTCCACCAGAGCGAGATGGACGGCCGCAATGCGTCAAGCTTCTTAAGAGCGCGATCGACGTCGAGCGGAAACAGGTTCTCGCGTTTGACCCCATCTGCCAAAAGGGCAGCTGCCATGACGCGCCACGGATCGTCGAAATTCGGAAATGAGCGTCCGCCCGGGAACTTTGAAGTATCCCACATATCCGCCCAGGTGACCGGCTGGTTGCCTTTGAAGGCTTGCGGATCGTAGGCCATCAATGTGGCTGTCGAAAACAGCCGCACGCCGGCCGGGATGCAAGCATCGGAAACGAGATCCTGACGGTCCCTAAATTGTGTGCAAAAACTGTCAAGTGGTTCGGAAATCGCGAGATGATCCTTTGAGCTCACTTGGATTTCTCCATCGGGGTAGAGATCCCAGCTGACATTGCCGGTTTTCACCATCGCGGTCGCCTTAGCGCGCATCTCCGCGTTGGTCGCCGCTACAGAAACGACCTGTATACCAGTCTTAGCGGTGAACGGCTCGAACCACCATTTGCGTAGCACCGCATCATAGGCGCCGCCAGTCGTGGCGATTACGACCTGCTCACTGGCAAGTGCCGGAACGGGTGTCTCTCCCAGAAGAATGGCTGCGCAAAACATAGCAACGCCGCTCAGCCGGATGGCTGCTCTTATTGTCATCAATTTTTCCCTCTTATTGTCCCGCCTACAGCGGGTGTTTTGCCGCTAGTGCTGCTCCCGGCGGCTGTTCAGGAGATGTATGGAGCCCATCAAAAGCAGCGAAACGGCAACAATGATGACCGAGACGGCGGCAATGACAGGTGTCAGGTTGAAATCGATGTCCTCGAACATTTTCCGGCTGATCGTCTTCCCGCCGGTATCTGAGATGAAGAATGCCACGGTCGCCTCGTCAAAGGAGGTCAGGAAAGCAAAGACCGCGGCCGTCGCGACCGCCGGCGCGAGATTGGGAAGTGTCACGGCAAAGAAGGCTCTGAGCCGGTCCGCTCCGCAGCTCAAAGCCGCCAATTCCAGCAACGGGTCCATTCTCTCCAACGCTGCGGAAACGATGATAACGACAAAAGGTACCGCCAGCACCGAATGGGCAAGGACGAATCCGGTCAGATTTCCTGTCAGTTGTAACGGTGAGAAGACCAGATAGAGCGCCACGCCGAAGACGATTGCCGGCACGATCATCGGTCCGAGGCAGAGGGCCTGCAGCAGTGCCTTGCCCGGTAGTTTGCCACGTACGAGAGCAACCGCCGCCATCGTCCCGATGGTCGTCGCTACCACCGTGGTTACCGCGGCGATCTGTAGGCTGAAAATGGTCGAGCGCAGCCAGTCGGGATCGGACAAATACGCTTCGAACCAGCGCAGGGTCAGCCCCTGCGGCGGGAACGTGATATAGGAGGCGTTGCTGAGTGCCAGTGGTATCACCAGCAGAGTCGGAAGGACGAGAAAGAACAGCACCGCCGCAATCATCAGATTGGATGCGTGTCGTCCCACTCGTGACCAGATCGGGCGAAACCGCCGGGCGTCGGATGACGATGTTGTCAATCGCTGCGTCAAGGGTTGAGATTCAATGGACACTGTTCAAACCTTTGCTGAAAGAGAGCGCGCGGCGAAAGAGCAGCACCAGCAGTAATGTCGCGCTGAGCAGGATGACTGACAGGGCGGCCGCAAATGGCCAATCCAGAAGGACGATTGTCTGCTGGCCGATGAGGGTCGCCATCATCAGCGCGCCGGGTCCACCGACTAGGGCGGGGGTGATGTAGAAGCCGATGGCGAGAATGAAGCAGATCACACAGCCGGCGAAGACGCCGGATAGGCTAAGTGGAAAGGTCACGCGCCAAAAGGCGACGATCCGGCTGGCACCGAGATTTCGTGCCGCCTGCTCATATGCGCTCGGCACAGAACGCAGGGCAGAATGGATCGGCAGGATCATGAAGGGCATCAGCACATGCGTCATCGCGAGAATGACAGCGCCCTCCGTATAGAGCATTTTCAGCGGTGTCGAGATAACACCGAGCTGGATCAGCCCGTCGTTGATGATGCCGTTGCGCCCTAGCAGCACGATCCAGGCATAGGAACGGACAAGCACCGAGGTCCATAGCGGAATGAATAAGCATGCCGTTCCGAGCTTTACCAACTTGCCGCGCATGCGCGCGATTGCATAGGCGGTCGGATAACCGATTGCAAAACAGGCAACGGTTACGATCGCCGCGATGCGGAAGGTTCTAAGTAGGACCTGAACATAAAGTGGACTGTCGAAGACACGCTGGTAGGGGGCAAGCGGAGCTTCTCCGGAAAGGCTGATACCGATAAGTCTGACCACCGGGTAGACGAAGCCTCCCGCCAAGAGGAGGAGCAGCGGCAGGATCAGCAAGATGGCCAATAGTGGCGAATAATGTTGGACCGACCCTGTGAGGATCCAGCTGCGGAAAGTGCCGGTCGATTGTCTCGCGAAGGATGACGCCATGATTAGACCCCCGCTTTTGCAAACAGCCGTAAGGCGTTCGCCTCTGGGATAACGTCAACCAAGTCTCCCTGATGAAGGCCTGCCGCCACATGCCCAACGGGCATCTGGATCTGGAGCAAACGATCATCGCTGTTCCGGGTTCGCACGAAGAAGAGGAAAAACGACCCGGCGAAAACGGTTGCGTCTATGGTGCCCGTCATAATGGCACCACGGTCGCGACCATGAGGCGCTAACGACAACCGTTCGGGGCGAACCGCGATAGTGACAGCTTGGCGAGAGGCAAAGGGGCTTGCCCCGCCTTCGTTAGCCGCGGTAGCAACGACGTTGCCGCCCTTAGGCCGTACCATGTGCTTCCCGTTATCTCGACCGAGATATTCGCCGTCGAGAAAGTTCATGCGACCAATGAAGTCTCCGACGAAGGCTGAGACAGGCGAATGGTAAAGATCGAGCGGTGATCCCACTTGGGCTAACCGGCCTTCTGCCACCACTGCAACGCGATCAGACATGGTGAGTGCTTCCTCCTGGTCATGCGTCACATAGACGACGGTCGCCCCAAGCCGTTGCTGCAAGCTCTTGATTTCCAATTGCAGCGCCTCGCGCAGTTTCTTGTCGAGGGCCCCAAGTGGTTCGTCCATAAGGAGAACAGGCGGCTCGAAGACGATCGCCCGAGCGACGGCGACGCGTTGCTGCTGACCTCCAGAGAGCTGATGGGGATATCGATCGCCGTAGCCGTCGAGATGTACCTGCGCCAGTACCGCCTCCACCTTGCGGCTGATGAGATCTTTGTCCATTCGGCGCATGCGCAACGGAAAAGCGATGTTGGCTGCCACCGTCAGATGCGGAAAAAGGGCATAGCGCTGGAACACCATACCGATGTTGCGCCTATTTGGCGCCATATAGGTAACGTCACGACGGCCGATCATTATCTGACCGTTGCTCGGGCTCTCAAAGCCGGCGATCATCGTGAGTAGCGTCGTCTTGCCGGAGCCCGAAGGACCAAGGATCGACAGGAACTCACCTGCCCGAATGGCCAGTGAAATGCCATCCACAGCAAGCGATGTGTCATATCGTTTTTCAAGCGCTTGCAGCGTAAGTGCTTCACCAATCAAAGTTCCTCTCCTTATTGTTGTCGTTGTGAAACGTGTTCGTTTGCGACGGCGTCGCGAGTTGTTCACCGATCGCTTGGCTTCTGGTCCGGTTCCCGAGCTGAACTTTGGGAAGACGGAAATCTGCGAAAGTGCTATGACTTTAATGTCACATAATGTTTGCAAGTATGTCGCTTTTCATTTTTGTTGCAACAAAATAAATGCTTGTCAAAGGAAATTGGAGGAATTTTCAATGGAAAACGTATCGGAAGACGAAGGATACCATCAGCATCAGCCCAATCGATTGGGCGAAATGGCATATCACAACATGAAGGAGCGACTGATCCGAGGCGCTTTTTCCCCCGGAGATAAGCTCACAATTCGTGCGGTTTCGGAAATGCTGGATGTCAGCACGACGCCCGCTCGTGACGCCATCAACCGCCTCGTGATCGATGGTGCGCTCATTTATTCTGGGCCGAAAACCGTTATCGTTCCCCACTTAAGATTGTCGGATCTCCAGGAGATTACGCAGATGCGTCTGGCTCTGGAGGGGCTTGCGGCAGCGCTGTCCGTCAAGGCCGCAAGCGAGGCAACGATCGATGAACTTGAGCAACTTCAGGCGAAAATTGACGCCGCATTGGATGAAAAGCGTTATTTTGACACCCTTTGGCATAATAAGGAGTTCCATTTCGCGATCTATCGTCTCAGCGGAATGCCCTATCTTTTACAGGTGATCGAGACTCTGTGGCTGCGGGTTGGTGCGTCATTTAATGGCCTCTACCCGGAATTTTCCGAGACGCGCTACGGTGCTCGCAATCACCGTAACGCGATAGAGGCGCTTGTTGAAAAGGATGCCGATGCTGCGCGCGCAGCCATCGAGAGCGACATTCGTGATGGATTTCGTCAGATGAAAAAAATGAGCGCAGACCGCGATCAAAGGAATCTCTCTCGCCGCTGAATAATTATGTTGCACTTTCCTTTTCTCCGTGTTTTTTTGTTGCAACAAAAATGTGAACGGGATGCGAACGCGCATCTCTGCATGGAGAGGGCAAGGCATGCTTCATCAGGATTTTCCACCATTTCGACGGGCAGCACTCAGATCGCGATCGCAATATTTCTTTGAGCGAGGGCAGATCGTGTTTCCCGATGGAACCACGCGCGTCACCGTCGAACGCGATCCTCTGCCGACGTATATTTCCCGCGGTGAGGGTGCTTATCTGGTCGATGTCGACGGCAATCGGCTCCTCGACCTCAATAACAATTTCACAACACTGATCCATGGTCACGGTTACCTACCCGTTGCCGACGCAATCGCAGATCTCCTGCAGAAAGGAACCTGCTTTTCCAATCCAACGGAGCACGAGTTGGGATTGGCGGAATTGCTCGTACAGCGCATTCCCGCGATCGAGCAGATTCGCTTCGTCAACAGCGGCACCGAGGCTGTCATGTTCGCTATCAAGGCAGCTCGCGCCTTTACCGGGCGGTCGCGCATTGCCCGCGTCGAAGGAGCCTATCACGGTGCCTATGATTGGGCCGAGGTAAGCCAAGGCGCGTCGCCTGCATCCTGGGGACCAGCGGACGCCCCCACATCCACAACCTCTTATGCCGGCGCGCCGGAAAGTATTGCCGAAGAGGTCGATGTGATCCGCTTCAATGATGTCGAAGGCCTGGAACGGAGGCTGGCCGTGTCTGGTGGCGACCTTGCCTGCATCCTGATGGATCCCATGCCGAGCAGGGCAGGTTTGCTCGCCCCTGAGCCAGCCTTCATCGAAGCCATCTCCAGTCTTGCCGGGCAATATGGCGTTCTCGTCATAGCCGACGAAGTGCTGAATCTGCGTCAGGGATATCGTGGTGCATCGGCGCGTTTCGGGCTCGTGCCGGATCTTATTGCTGCCGGGAAGATTATCGGCGGGGGCTTTCCAGTCGGCGCAGTTGGTGGTCGCAAGGAGGTGATGGCGGTGTTCGCAAGCTCGGGCGCAAGGCCAGCGGTGCCACAGGGCGGCACTTTTTCGGCCAACCCGGTTTCAATGGTCGCAGGAAGGGTGGCCATGGAGGCACTGACTTCGGCAAGCTTCGAGCGTCTTGATGAAATGGGTACGCGTGTGCGCGACGGCCTTTCTGCCGCGATCGCGCGTCATGACGCGCCATTTATCGTCACCGGTTCGGCTTCGCTTTTTCGTATTCACCCCAAGCGGCAGGTGCCCCGTGACTATCGGCAGGCCTTCCCGACACCGGAACAGAACAGTTGGATGACCAATCTGACAAGCCATTTCCGTCAGCTCGATATCCTCCTGCCCTTTGGGGCCGCCGCCTGCCTGTCCACGGCAATGACGAACACCGATCTTGATTTGATCGTCGATGTCTTCGGCGATTTCCTCGAAACCTACGAAGCCGATTTTGCTGGAGCAAACGCATGACCACGAAGTCCTTGGAAACTGTCGCTGAATGCCTGGCTCGTTCGCTGGTGCGCCATGACGTCACTCATATATTTGCCCAGAGCCTACCATCAGCGCTCATCCTGGCTGCCGAAGCGGCAGGCATTCGCCAGGTCGCTTACCGACAGGAGAATATGGGCGGCGCCATGGCCGATGGCTATGCGCGACGATCCGGAAAGATCGGCGTGGTGGCCGCCCAGAATGGTCCGGCTGCCACGCTGCTGGTGCCGCCCATGGCCGAAGCGCTGAAAGCGAGCGTTCCGATCGTAGCACTTGTGCAGGAAGTCGAGCGCGATCAGATGGATCGGAACGCGTTCCAGGAGCTTGACCATATCGCGCTCTTCCAATCCTGCACGAAATGGGTGCGCAGGGTCATGGTCCCGGAGCGAATAGAGGACTATGTTGATGCCGCCTTCACTGCTGCTGCCTCCGGTCGACCCGGGCCGGTTGCGTTGCTGTTGCCTGCCGATCTGCTGCGTTCGGAGCTTGGTGTCAAAACGCCATCGCGATCTCTGAATCTTGGCCATTGGCCGCTTGACCGGTCGTCCCCTGATCGCGCGACTTTGCAAAGGGCAGCGGAGTTGATCGCGAATGCGCGCAATCCGGTAGTAGTCGCGGGTGGCGGCGTCCTCGGCAGCGATGCCTGCCATGAACTGGCCATGTTGCAGGATCTGGCTGTACTCCCAATTTTGACCACCAACATGGGCAAGGGTGCAGTTAATGAATATCACCCGCTTTCGGCCGGCGTCTTAGGATCACTCGTAGGTCCGCGGTCACTCGGGCGCCATACGGCAGCTCTGGTCGGTGACGCAGACCTTGTCATTCTGGTTGGAACGCGAACCAATCAGAATGGCACGGATAGTTGGCGGCAAATTCCTGCTGGCGCTCAGGTGATCCACATCGATGTCGACCCTCAGGAAATCGGCCGCAATTATCAAGCGCTACGCCTGGTCGGGGATGCGCGTGAGACACTCAGAGAACTTGTTCATGCCCTCAACGCGCAAGATCTATCCCAACGTCGGGACCAACGGGCCGCTGTTACCAGCCGCGTAGCCGAGTGCTGGCGGCAGTTCGATGAGGATCGGCATCACCTCGTGCATGCTACTGCGTCGCCGATTCGCCCCGAACGCATCATGGCGGAACTGCAGGCGTCATTGACACCGCAGACGACTGTCGTTGCGGATGCAAGCTATTCATCGATGTGGGTCGTCGGCCAATTGCGATCGCTTGCTTCAGGAATGCGGTTCCTGACGCCGCGCGGTCTTGCGGGACTGGGGTGGGGCCTGCCTCTGGCTCTTGGTGCAAAGGCAGCTAGACCCGAGCATCCGGTGGTCGCCATCGTTGGCGACGGCGGGTTCGCCCATAGCTGGGCGGAGATGGAAACCATGGTTCGCTCCGATCTTCCCATAACCATCATCCTTCTCAACAACGGTATCCTCGGTTTCCAGCGGGATGCCGAGACAGTAAAGTTCGGGCGCTTCACATCGGCGTGCCATTTCGCGCCTGTCGATCATATGCAGATCGCTCAAGCCTGCGGATGCCCGGCAGTGCGCGTTGAGGATCCGGCCGAGCTCACGGCTCATCTACAGGGTGGACTGACAGGCAAGGGGCCGCTGTTTATTGAGGTCATGACAGATCCAGAGGCTCATCCGGCTTTGTCCTTATTTGCCGGCTTGGATGAGGCGGCATGATGCCAGAGCCGTCTCGCATCGCCGTCGTGACAGGAGGGACGAGCGGTATCGGATTGGCGACGGCGCGAAAACTACTGGCGGCGGGGCATTGCGTCGCCGTCTTCAGTCACAGCGCTAAAACTGTGACTGATGCAACTGCCGTGCTGTCCGCGGAATTCGGATCTGGACGCGTCTTGGGCCGAGTTGTCGATCTGTCGGATCCTGTGGCTGTTACCAATTTCTTCGAAGAGCTTTCATCCACCTGGGGAGATGCCGAAATTCTCGTCTGCAACGCCGGCATATCGCCCAAAGGCCTAGCTGGTCCTCGGCGGTTCGAGGAAATTGGGCTGGAGGAATGGAACGAAGTGCTGGCCGTTAATCTGACCGGCACCATGTTATGTTGTCAGGCGGTCGTCAGGGGAATGCGACAGGCGGGATTCGGACGCATCATTTTGATTGGATCGCTCGCTGGGCGCACACGTCCTCGCATTGCCGGTGGCGCTTACGCCGCCAGCAAGGCAGCGCTGGCCGGCCTTATGCGCGCGCTTGTCGGATCGTGCGGTCCTTTCGGCATAACCGTTAATCTCGTGGCGCCGGGCAGGATCTTGACACCCTTGACTGGCGATCCCAATACGCCGGCCAATCAGGACGCGGTTGCACGCATTCCTTCTGCCAGATTGGGAACTCCGGAGGACATTGCCGCCGCCGTTGCCTTTCTGGCGTCGGAAGAAGCGGGCTTCGTTAATGGTGCTATCCTCGATATCAATGGAGGCGAATATGCGCCAGCCTAGAGCCGTCACGCGGCCCGGGGCGTTCAACTTCAAGCGCTCCGATGCGACAGTGAAGCTCGAAGTGGCGGCCCACAACGAAGTCATTATCTGGACCTCCGATGCAGAGCTGTTCTTGCCGTTTAGCTATATTCTGAAGACGGAGGGCTTTATGCCCTCTTTGGCTTGCAGCGCCAACGATGTTTTGGCTTCCTGCACGAAGCGCTTGCCGTGCGCGGTCCTTTTCGATTGCACCCATGAAACCCAAGATGCCGTTTCCATATGTGGCGAAATCAGGCGATCCACCACACATGACAAGGAAGTCCGCCTGATTGCGCTCTTGCGAAGCGAAGCGCAGCCGCTTCATCTTGCCTTGCTGCAAGCCGGTGTTGATGATTGCCTGTTCAGGCCGCTTTCACCGGAGAAGTTGCTGACATCTCTCAGGCAGGCGGCGGGACAGGCCATGGAAACGGCCAACTCAAAAAGGGTTGCGTCGCTGGCTTTTGCCGACTTGGAAGTCGACGTCGACAGTCGCCGAATACTTTGCAACGGTTGCGACTTTGCGCTGCCACCCATCGAGTTCAATATTCTACGTCATCTGATGAAGAGGGAGGGACAGCTCTGCAGCCGTTCCGAACTGATTGCTTCGGCTTGGCCGGCTTCCGCCGAAGTCACGCCGCGAACCGTAGACGTTCACATTGGCCGCTTGCGCAAGGCGCTGGGAGTGTTGCCCGGATGTAGTGCTGCCATTCGCACCGTCCATGCAGCTGGCTATGTGTTCAAACCCCGGGGCTTGCGAAAGACTGGGTCAAGCACATCAGCGTAGTCGCTTTGCTTGGACGGATCTAGATTTTTATTGATTCTTTTAATTCAGTTTGATTCGGCCACTGAGATGCTCAATTACCGCGCCTGAAAGCTCCGTAGCTTCTCGAAAATCTCCGGCGCGATCTCAAACTGACGGGCCTTACCGCGCCCCATAGAATTCTTCACGAACGTCTCGGTCAGGATGCCACGTTTCACCAGCGGCTCGATTGTCTCCGTCACGCCCATGCGTGTGAGCTTCGTAATTTCGACTATATTTGAGATAGTTAGTGCTTGGTGAGCTTGGTTCATGATGTAAAGAACACTCATCATGCCGACCTGTTTCAGCCGGGATTGCGGTGTCTCGTCCTCCTGCGGATTATCCATGATCTCATGCAGGATGAAGGCGGCAAACGAAAGACTGTGCCACTGCGTGGTTAGGGTGCTTGTCATCTTTTTAACTGCATTATATAAGTCACTATAAATTACGAAAGACGCCCGATTCGTCGCCGGACCGATCGTCTGATATCGCCACATCGAAGGATCATGCTGATGAAACGCCTTCTGGTTGGAACAATCTTCGCCATTGCCGGCTGCATGCCTTTATATCTCATTTCCGAGCGGCATGCGCGCGCCGATGATTGGGGATGCCAGGTTATCCTGTGCCTTTCCAATCCGGGTGGGCCCACACAATATGCCGCCTGCCGTCCCCCGATTAATAAGCTCTGGCAGGAGCTTGCCAAGGGGCATTCCTTTCCCACTTGCAGCGGTGTCGGCTTCCGGGCATCGCGTCCTGGTTACGAGCCCTATTTCTGCAGTGATAATTATCGCCTGACGACACGCTATGGCGAGCGCAGCCAACAGGAGACCTGCGTTTCGCGAACCCTTTCCAAGGTTGACGGCGGCTATTGCGCCTCCGGTCGTGATGGCGGCGCTAGAGACGATGGGTTGGTGATATCGGCGCGCTGGCAGCGGGATGGCCGGCACGTACAGTGCATGGGCTATCCGACGGCAAGGCCGAATGTGCGATCCGAGCCCCATTATGTCGATGTAACCATCGACGGTGTGGGAAGCCAACGGGTTTGGTACTGACCATGGCCGTCTCCTTTACCGATCTTGCCCAGACCTGTGCGCCGGCGATTGCGATCGAAACGCTTGCGGCGGTTGTCAGTCTCGAAAGCCAGTTCCAACCTTTTGATATTCGTGTAGGCGGGAGTTCATCTCTTCATGAACAGCCGAAGAGCAAGGCCGAGGCGATCGAAACCGCAACGGCGCTGATGGCGGAGCATAACGATGTCCAGCTAGGACTTGGCGGCATTGGCATCGCCGAATTGCGTAAATTTGATCTCAGCATCGCGGATGCTTTCGACCCATGCCTCAACCTCAAGGCAACGGCCACATTGCTCGATGGTTATTATCGTCTGGCAGTGCGCGCCGGCGCCGCACCGCAGCAGGCTGAGCGCGTGATGCTGCAATCCTACTACGGGCGCTCCGATCCTTCGGTCGGAAAGATGGCCCAGTATGACGATCAGGTCCAAAGCGAGGCCAAACGGCTTTCGAAGACGCTGTTCGCCATAGCGATAGGGCAGAGTGTGGGGCGGCCGACAGTTCCCGAATACCAGACCAGTGATCCGTCCTTGAACGGTGAGGAAGGGCCTTTGCCCGACCGGTCGGCGAAACCACCGTCTTGGGATGTCTTCCACGCAGCGCGGCAATCATCTGCGCTGGTCTTCCAAAATGATCAACCGGAGCAGTCTGAATGATGTCGAGGATCAATATTCGTGCATTTGGCGTCACCGTTGCGATGGCAACTGTCCTTTCGATCGCCATGATCGAGCCAGCCTTCGCGCAGAGCGCCGGCGGGATCGAGACGGTTCTGCAGAATATCGTCACCTTGCTCACGGGCAACGTTGCCAAACTCCTGGCAACGATCGCCGTCATCATCGTCGGCATCGCCTGGATGTTTGGTTACCTCGACCTTCGCAAGGCAGCCTATGTCGTGCTCGGCATCGGCATTCTCTTTGGCGCCTCTCAGATCGTCAGCACGATTTCCGGGGGCTGAAATCATGGTGAAGAAGGTTTCGCTTGAGGAAGATACCCTGTTCTTGGCTTGCACCCGGCCAGCGATGATCGCCGGGGTGACAATGGAGGCCATGGGCGTCAATATTATACTGACGACGATCCTCTACATTGTTGCCGGCTCGATTGCCTATGGGCTTGTCGGTGTGGTCTTCCATTTCATTTTTCGCTCGCTCGTCAAGCATGACCACAACATGTTCCGTATTCTGCTGGCCTGGATCGAAACCCGTGGTCGTTCGCGTAACGGCGCCTATTGGAGGGGTGCTTCGCTGACGCCGTTGAGGCTAGTGCGACACTATGACGAAAGGGACCTTGGCCATGCCTAATGTGTCCCGTCTCAAATTCCGTGAACTCGAGCCAGAAACGTACATCCCCTATGTCCGGCACGTGGATGAGACCGTGATCGCACTCGATTCCAGAGCATTGCTAGCGATGATCGCTTTGGAGGGCGTATCGTTCGAGACAATCGACGCTATCGATTTGAACAGCCTGCAGCGCGATCTCAACACGCTCTACCGCAACATTGCCGACGACCGTCTGGCAATCTGGACCCACCTCATCCGTCGGCGCGATAACACTTATCCCGACGGCGAGTTCACCAATTTCTTCTCGGCAACGTTGAATGGCAAGTATCGGGAGCGGATGGTGAGCGAAGATCTGTTTCGCAACGATCTCTATCTCACCCTGCTTTGGCATCCGGGACACGATCCGGCCGAACGGCTTGCAAATTTGCTGTCACGGCTTCGTAAGGCCCAACGAGCAGCAGCCGAGCTCGATGAGGACAGCCTGAAACATCTGCGGGACAAGGTGACCGATGTCACTGCGGGACTGAGACGCTTCGCCCCGCGCGTGCTGTCTCTCTACGATCAAAACGGCATCCTGTTTTCCGAACCGAGCGAGGTGCTGCATCAGTTGATCGGCGGCCGGCGAGAGCCCATACCATTGACGGAAGGCAGGATCTCCTCGGCGATCTATTCCGATCGTGTGATCTTCGGGCGCGAGACGGTCGAGATCCGCGATGAAGGGACAAGCCGTTATGCCGGCATGTTCGGGTTCAAGGAATATCCGGCGAGAACCCGTGTCGGTATGCTGGACGGCATTCTGACGGCACCTTTCGAACTGATCCTCACTCAGTCCTTCGCATTCAGGTCCAAGACCGATGCCCGCACCATCATGGGCCGCAAGCAGAATCAAATGGTGAGTGCGGTCGACAAGGCAGCCTCCCAGATTGAAGAGCTTGATGCGGCAATGGACGAGCTGGAATCGAACCGTTTCGTGCTTGGTGAACACCATCTGACTCTCGGGATCTTCGCTTCATCTGTCAAAGACCTCGGTGACAATCTCGCGAAGGCGCGCGCGCATCTGACCAATGGTGGCGCTGTCGTAGCGCGCGAGGATCTGGGGCTCGAAGCTGCATGGTGGGCACAATTGCCCGGTAATTTTCGGTATCGGGCTCGTTCCGGTGCGATCACCTCGCTGAATTTTGCAGCACTTTCTCCGTTTCATTCCTATCCTATGGGTAAGAAGGACGGCAACGAATGGGGGCCGGCCGTCGCCATGCTAAAGACGGCGTCGGGCTCGCCGTTCTATTTCAATTTCCACTATGGTGATCTCGGTAACACCTTCGTCTGCGGTCCGTCGGGTGCTGGCAAGACCGTACTTCTCAATTTCATGCTATCGCAACTCGAAAAGCATGACCCGCACATGGTCTTCTTCGACAAGGATCGTGGCGCCGACCTCTTCGTTCGGGCTGCCGGTGGCACCTATTTGCCGCTGAAGAACGGGCTGCCGACGGGATGTGCACCGTTGAAAGCCTTAGAGTTGACACCGGAAAATAAGATTTTCCTGGCACGATTTATCGCCAAGCTAGCCGGCAAGGCGGTGCGCGATTTTTCGGTCAGCGATGTTAGCGATATCGCGCTCGCGATCGATGGTCTTGCCGATCTGCCCAAAGAGCAGCGCACGATCGGCGCTTTGCGCACCTTTCTCAACAATACCGATCCGGAAGGGATTGCCGCGCGCCTGCGTCGGTGGGAAAGGGGCGGGCCGCTTGGTTGGGTCTTCGACAACGAGGCCGATGAGATCGGTATCGGCGCCAAATTTCTCGGCTACGACATGACCGATTTTCTCGACAACGAGGAAATCCGTAATCCCTTGATGGCTTATCTTTTCTATCGTGTCGAACAGTTGATCGATGGTCGACGGATCATCATCGTTATCGACGAGTTCTGGAAGGCATTGCAAGACGAGAGCTTTCTTGATCTCGCCCAGAATAAGCTCAAGACCATTCGCAAGCAGAACGGCTTGATGCTGTTTGCCACGCAAAGCCCGCGAGACGCCATCAACTCACCGATCGCGCATACAATCATCGAGCAGTGCCCAACACAGGTTTTCCTGCCGAATTCCCGCGGTGATCGAGACGACTATGTCGGTGGCTTCAAGCTCACTGAACGCGAATTCGAGTTGCTTGCCCGCGAGCTCTCCGCCGAAAGCCGGCGCTTTATCGTTAAACAGGGTCACAACAGCGTTGTCGCCGAGCTCAATCTCAACGGTTTCGGCGATGAGCTCGCAATCCTCTCCGGGCGAACGGCAAACGTGGAACTTGCCGAGGCCATCCGAGCGGAGCTTGGCGATGACCGGGACGAATGGTTGCGGATATTCCAACAGACAAGGAGTGCAAGCTGATGGCGCAGAGCAGGGTGATTCCCATGACAGCGATAGTGCTGTTCCTTTCTTCGTACGCCGCCGACGCGCAGGGTATCCCGGTGATCGACCAGACGGCGATTGCCAAGCAGATCGAAAGCATAACCCAACTGAAATCGCAGCTCGATGCGCTAAACCAGCAACTCCAGCAGACCCAGCAGCTCTATGGTTCGCTAAACAAGCTGACCAATATGGCCGACGTTGCCAACCTGTTGAACGATCCGGCGGTCCGCAAGGCTTTGCCAGGAGACTTTTCTGCGGTCCAAAGCCTGCTCAAGGGCTCAGGTTCAGGCACGCTTGGTGATGCCGCCTCGAAGTTCTTGACCGACAATTCGACCTACAAAACGAGCGCTAACGACTTTTATGCTCAGGAACTGTCGCGTCTTCAGAACAAGAATGCGGGGCAGATGAGCCTAGCCCAGCAAATCTACGATACCGCGACCAAGCGGATCGATGGGATTGATGAGTTACGCCGGCAAATCTCTTCGGCGAGCGACGCCAAGGACATCGCCGATCTGCAGGCACGGCTGCAGGCCGAAACGGCCTTTCTCCAGACCGATATGCTCAGGATGCAGGGGTTGCAGATGGTGCAGCAGGCCGAGGTTCAGGTCGATGAACAGCGCAAGGCAGAGGATTGGCGCAAGCGCATGGATACGATGGGAGCGGCCCTTCAATGAAGTTTCTTGTTCTCTTTACACTCGGTGTCTCCTTGTTCGGCTGCTCGAAGCAGCCCGAGCGTACGTATTCGGTCGACGAGCTGATGGCCAACCAGACGCTGCTGTCAGATCTCATTGCCAAATGCAAAAGCAATCCCGGTGAGTTGCGAGCCACGCCGAACTGCGTAAATGCCGAGGCGGCAGATTGGAAATCCCGCCTGGAACGCATGGGCAAAGCACTCGGAGGCTGAGGCATGTACCAGATCTTTGCCTTTGTCGATGGGCAGTTCAAGGCGCCGCTGGAGAACTTCATATCATCAGGTACCTCGAATATCGCCAGCTGGGTCACAGGGCCATTGACGGCGGCCTTGACACTTTACGTCATCCTCTATGGCTTCCTGATCCTGCGTGGATCGGTCCATGAACCGATCATGGATTTCGCCTTTCGGGCAATGAAGCTTGCCATCATCCTGATGCTGGTCACGAATGCTGGCGAGTACCAGACTTATGTCGGCGGTATCTTTTTCGACACATTGCCTAAGGAAATTTCGCAGGCGTTGAACTCCGGCACGATACCAAGCGCCTCGACCTTCGACAGCCTGTTGGATAAAGGTCAAAAATGCGCGCATGAGATCTGGTCGCGCGCCTCATGGGGAGTCGATATCGTTACCGGCTTCGGTGGCATGCTTGTCATCTTGGCAAGTTTCGTGGTTGCCGCGATCGGTTATATCGTCTCGCTCTATGCCCGTCTCGCACTGGCGATCGTGCTCGCTATCGGCCCGATTTTCGTAGCACTCGCCATGTTCCGCTCGACGCGCCGCTTTACCGAAGCCTGGATCGGACAACTCGCCAACTTCGTGATCCTGCAGGTACTGGTCGTGGCGGTTGGCTCGCTACTCATTACTTGTATCGATTCCACCTTCACAATGATCGAGAGCTACAGCGACGTACTCATGCGACCCGTTGCGCTCGGCGCCATTTGCCTTGCGTCCCTCTACGTCTTTTACCAGCTTCCAGGCATCGCTTCGGCACTTGCCTCGGGCGGGGCGTCGCTCACCTACGGCTATGGCGCGGCACGCGACGCCCATGAAGGCACGCTTGCCCGAGGTGCTACCTACATGGCGCGCGCGACTGGTCGGGGTGCACGTGCCGTTGGCCGCAGCTTTCGTTTCGAAAGAACCGGCTGATGTGGAACTTCAAGCAAGCAACAAGATGGTTCACGATGATCCGAATATTCGTGCTTTTTTGTGTGGCATCAACGCTCGGCGGCTGCGCGTCACATTCCTATCCCCTGCCCAAATGCGACGGCTATTCGCGCCGGCCGCTCAATCGCGCCATGTGGCAATGGGATGGCGATAGTCGGTCCACGCCGCAACCCCCTCATGCTTCACCGGCGCAGTCCGGCGGCAAGCCACCTGCCTACGTCGAGGAAAAGCTGGATATCGCTCCCGCCGCCTTCGCGCATTTTGATGTCGGCCACTCCTATCGCCCATGCGGAGGGCAGCGGTGATGGTGACGACGGACAGTCTCAAGGATTATTTCGATAAGGCCCGGCGCTTCGACCAGGACCGCATGATCCAGATGGAACGTTCGGCTCGAATTGCCTGGTTCGTAGCCATCGGCGCCGGTATTCTTGCGACGATTTCGACCGTCGCCATCGCAGGCCTGACACCGCTAAAGACGGTCGAGCCTTTTGTCGTGAGAGTCGACAATTCCACCGGTATTGTCGATGTCGTTTCGGCACTCACGTCGACCGCCGGCACTTACGACGAAGCAGTGACCAAATATTTCGCCGCCCGCTATGTTCGTGCCCGTGAGGGTTATGTCTGGAGCGAGGCAGAGGAGAATTTTCGCACGGTTTCGCTGCTCTCGACGGCGCCGGAACAGACCCGCTTTGCCGCGATTTATCGCGGCGGCAATCCGGATTCCCCGCAAAATATCTACGGTCGCGGCGCCACATCGCGGATCAACATCGTTTCCATCTCGCTGATCAACGCCAATGTACTGTCTGTTCGCTATATGCGTACCATCACGCGCGGTGATGAGACGCATACGACCCATTGGGTGGCAACGCTTACCTTCTCCTATGTGAATGCTCCAATGTCCTCGACCGATCGGCTGATAAATCCGCTCGGCTTCGCCGTCAGCGACTATCGCTCCGATCCGGAGGCCATCAATTGAGACATCTGAAACATCATTGTTTGATTGCACTGCTCCTGACCGCTAGCTGGCCATCGGCAACCCTTGCGTTGGAAACGCCGCGCGGCGCATCCCAGGACAGTCGGGTCCGCTTCGTCGACTATCAGCCTTACAATATCACCAGGATCGTTGGCTCGTTGCGTTCCTCCGTCCAGGTGGAGTTTGCCGCCGACGAGGAAATCGCCCATGTGGCGCTTGGCAACACGGTCGCCTGGGAAGTGGCGCCGGCCGGCAATATCCTCTTCCTGAAGGCGCGAGAGAACCAGCCTGTTACGAACATCTCCGTGGTCACGACACGTCGTGATGGTTCGACGCGCAGTTACCAGATGGAGTTGACGGTCCGAGACGGTCCGGTTGCCGCCGGCCAGGACACTTACTTCTATGTCAAATATCGCTATCCGACCGATGATGCGGAACGCCGTCGTCAGGAGGCGCTCGCGCGAACCCAGGCAGCCCAAGCTGGACAAGCCGACACAGTGCTGGCTTTGCATGAGCAATATGGACCGCGCAACTGGCATTATTCGGCACAGGGCTCAGGAGCGTTGGAACCGAACGCTGTTTATGACAACGGCAAGATCACGACGATCGCCTTCACCGGCAATCAGGAAATGCCGGCAATCTATATGGAAAACTCTGACGGCACCGAGAGCCTGGTACCTAAGTCGGTTTCCGGTGACCTCGTGCTCGTCCATGCGATCAGTCGCAAATTTATTCTGCGGCGGGGAGGAGACGTGCTCTGCATCTTCAACGAAGCCTACGATCCGGTGGGCATCGATCCCAACACCGGTACAACATCGCCTTCCGTAGAGCGCGTCATGAAAGCGCAGGCGGCAAGCGCTGCAACAGGAGGAGCCTATGGCGGATGAGGCAGAAGACCGTATCCCAGGTGAGCGCGCCGAGACGGATGTCAATGCGCGAGCTGAGGGCCGTCCATTCCTGAAGCGCGGTGGCGTGGTTTTAGCGATGGTCGCTTTTGTTGGGTTTTCGTTGTGGTCGATGCGTGACCGGCAAAAGGCTGAGACGAAAGAGCCCGACCATGTCGTTATTCGCCAGACGGCTGACTTCGAGCCGGCGAAGGAAGAGGTAAAGCCGGCGGCACCCCTTCCTGAGGTGTTGTTACCGACGCCTGCGTCAAAGGAGCAGATCACACCTACTGAGGACCCGTTGTTGGACTCCGCCCGCCGTGCGCCGGTGATGGCCTATAATGGACAGCAGTCCTCATCGCAACGCCGCGACACAGCAGCCGCCATGTCGCAAGACACCGGTTCCAATTACCTGCCCGTTCCTGGCAGCCTTGGGGGCGCCCAACCTGAAACCGAGGACCAGCGCTTCAACAGGATGTTGACGCCGACTCAGCTGGAAGGATCACGCGCCGGCACGCTCGGCAATCGCGACTTCATTGTGGCGATGGGAACTTCCATTCCGTGCGTGCTGGAGACGGCGCTTGCCTCCGACCAGCCAGGCTTCGCTAGCTGCATCATCAACCGCGATGTGCTTTCCGACAACGGCCGCGTAGTTCTGATGGAGAAAGGAACCCAGATCGTCGGAGAATATCGAGGTGGCTTGAACCGGGGCCAGAAGCGTCTATTCGTGCTTTGGAACCGGGCAAAGACGCCAAAAGGTGTAATTATTACACTCGCCTCACCCGCAACCGACGCACTCGGGCGGGCGGGCATGGATGGCTATGTTGACACGCATTGGTGGGAGCGCTTCGGCAGCGCCATCCTGCTCTCCATCGTTGGCGACGCGACGACCTATGCCGGCAGCCGACTGCAGGATAGTGACGTTCAAGCGCAGAATACGACAACCACTGGCCAACAGGCAGCAGCGATCGCCGTCGAGCAATCCATCAATATTGTGCCGACATTGACGAAGCATCAGGGCGAGCTCGTCTCGATTTTTGTGGCCCGAGATCTCGATTTTTCCGATGTCTATAGCCTGCGTGTCACCGAACCTCGCAACAGGATCCTCGATCGGGCGGTATTGGGGGATTTCGGGCCTCGATCAACGCTCGTGACGAAGTAGGGCGGAAGATGGCGGAAGCTTCAGATGCTCGTGTGGTGCGTGAATTGCTTTTGCCACTGTCTCGCTTCCTGAAGGACACGTCGCTGTATGAGATCGTCGTTAACCGTCCAGGTGAAGTCCTGACCGAGGGAGCGGAGGGATGGCGACATCATGCGCTGCCGGACCTTAGTTTCGAGAAGCTCATGCGCCTGGCCCGAGCCATTGCAAGCTATTCGAACCAGGCAATCGACGAGGCCCGGCCGGTCTTGTCGGCCTCTTTGCCAGATGAAGAGCGGATTCAGATCGTTGTTCCGCCCGCAACGAGCAAGGGCACGGTCAGCGTCACGATCAGAAAGCCGTCGTCGGTGACGCTGACGTTGGATGATCTCGAAAGGGGTGAATTATTTTCCAATGTCTCCTCGCCGAACCGTCATAGCGAATCCTCCGATGCGAGATTGGATAAGATCCTCAAGGCAGGCAATTACGCGACATTTCTGCGTGCGGCGGTTCTTGCGCGCAAGAACATTATCATCTCGGGCGCAACCGGATCGGGCAAGACCACCCTGTCGAAGGCATTGATCCGGCATATCCCGGAGCATGAGCGGATAATCTCAATCGAAGATACGCCGGAGCTGGTCATCTCGCAGCCCAATCATGTCAGGCTTTTCTACTCGAAAGGAGGACAGGGACCAGCGAAAATCAGCGCGAAAGATCTGCTCGAATCGTGCCTCAGGATGCGACCCGATCGCATTCTTCTACAGGAGTTGCGCGACGGCTCGGCCTTCTACTACATCCGCAATGTCAATTCAGGACACCCTGGATCGATCACAACGGTGCATGCCGATTCTGCGGCGCTGGCATTTGAGCAACTGACGTTGCTCGTGAAAGAGTCGGAGGGAGGTCGTGACCTTAAGCGCAGCGATATTCGTAGTTTGCTGAAGGTCGCGGTTGATATCATTGTCCAGTGCAGGCGGATCGACGGGCAGTTTCGGGTGAGCGAGATTTATTTTGAGCCGTGATCGAGCGGAGAAATGATTAGTCCCTGCTTTTTGGTTTGTTCGCTTCAGCCGAGGTTCCGTAAGCGTTGTTTCGCTCGCACCTTGACCAAGATGGTTTTTGCAGTGTCGAGGGCCGGAGCCATGACGAGGACGGGCAACGGTGCGTCAATTTTGCTGCCGTTCAGTCCAGGGTTAATCCGGCCCCGTTCAGTCGATCCCGAATAAACTCTGAATTCGGAGAGGCTGATACCGCCTCAATAAGTTGACCTATATTTCCATGCAGAACTGCCTGGATCACTGGGCCTATTTCTTCTTCAACGCTCCGAAGGGCTCCTTCATTCATTCGACATTGAAGGCGCTCATGCAGAATGAATTCCAATACCTTGTGCCGCAGTTGACTGCCCTGAAGGGCATCGAGATCGGGCTTCTTGATGTAAAATTCAAAGCTATGTGTCAAAAAGCCTGAATCGACCGGGAGTGAGAGAACCAAGCCAATGTCATCCTCAAAGACGCTAAGCTCCCATCCTCGGCCAAAGAGTTTTCTACGCAATTTTGTCACCAGCTACCCCAAGCTGCTTTGACAATGCTCTAAAAACGTGGCCGTCCGCAATGGTCCGATAGAAACCTTTAAGCGCGTATCACACCATCGAGTAATTCCACGGCAGGAGTTCCTCAATTCGGGACTGCCTGTGACCGTTGACTATGGCGGTGAGCGTGGCACTCAGGTAGGCAAGCGGATCAACGGCATTGAGCTTGCAGGTCTCGATGAGCGAGGCGATGGTGACCTCCTTCGAAGGCGATGGACCGAGCCGACTGCACGGGCGCAGTATTAACCGCTACAGGGATGCCTAAACTCCCGTCGCTGCCTTCGCCGCAAGTCCGGCAAAGGATTCAATGTCTGTCACCTTTAGTGGCGAATTGACCATGGTTACCAAAGTGGCTACCGACAACCCGTCCCGGTATGTTGCCAGCTATCGCAGCGAACTGTTCGGCGTTTGGGAGAAGCAGCCATTCGAGAGCCATCAGCTTGGGAAGCTCGGTTTAATGTCGAAGCTGCAAAGCCCAGCCGTTCACGCGGAAAAAAGTGGTTTTGTATCAATGGGAGTGTAAAACGGCGCGGCCTGCCGTGAATGCGCGTTGCTTTTGATTTTCCACTCGTCAGGTCCATCCTGTAGGGGTGTTTTACATGCCCTCGAACCCTACGGCGTCGTCAGCGCGTAGGCGATGCGCCGAAAGAAATCCACGGTTCGGAAGATATATGCGGGTATGCGCCGCCATGCAGGCGCCTTGGCTGCGCGATAATCGCGACGCAAGCCGATCATCGTCGTTCGCTGCAGCTGGCTGAAACCGGCGATATTCGCACGCGTACTGACGATAGATACATTCATGTCCCAGCCGCGCTCCACAGCCACATCCCAGGGCAGCGACATGATGGCCAGCGATTTCACGATCTTTTCGGCGCCTTTGCGCGTGACGAGATAGCAGGCCGTCGAGCCCTGGGGACCAAAGAGGCAGCGGCCAACGATATCTCCTCTGCTGCTCCGGCCCGTGGCGCGAAAACCGTTCCAGCGGTGATTGACGAGCTTGACCAGGTCGGCATTGGGCGCAGCATTCTTCGCCGCCACGGCGCGTGCGAGGAAATCGATATCCAGCGCGACATCGTCCTCGATGATGACAGCCATCGCGTCGTCGCCCGCCAAAAACCGGTGCAGCGCCAGCAGATGGCTGCGATAGCAGCCGTATTCACCGGGCAGTATGGTGCGACCGTGCCGCCGCTGGAAACGATCGTGATCTACGTCGACCCATTCGTCGCGTGGGATGAGGGCGCCGTCGACACCGTGGATACGCTCGAATCGAAAACCGAACACGTCGCTCTGTCGCTGAATCTCCGCCAGTCGTTCGGCTGCCCGATCGATATTGATAAGATAGACCGGCACGGTTTGTGACGGTGTAAAAGAAGTTTCGGCGAGCGCAGTTACGGACATCGAACACACTTGTATTATTTCCATAGGCGCAAACAGCCAGCGCCAAGCCATATATGATTGCGCATCAACATAAAAGCCAGCTCTTATGCCGCGCTTCTCATCCTTGACTCCAGCCGCTACCAGTCAACCATGACATAGTGACCGGCCTAAAGGCTCACGATCGCGCCAATCTCAAAGCAGCAGCCAATGGCGGACAATCGCAGAAGCGGTGTCGCTCGCCCAAGCAATGAGCGATCCGACAGAAATCCCAAACAGAACAAGCAAAGCAACGACGCCAGCGTCTAGAAGCTAAATGCGCCGCACTCCGAGATGGTCGGTAGATTTCTCGTGATTTTTCGGGACCATTTCCTTGAGGGCAGTCACCTCGTTTCGGATCTGAGTGAGAGATCGTGGTCAGTCTTATCTTCTTGGTGGCTCAATGAGACCTCCGGCGCCTTAATGTTTAGCTCTCAATGATATATGTGATTACTTAGACGGCGGCTGTCGCGGCTCTCGGCGCAGACTTTCCCGCCGCCAAATACTCCCCCTTCAGCCGCATATGGCACCAGCAGGCGAAGGCGGAGCTTGCAAAGGCCAGGCTTTCGCCGATCGCTAGGCGGTTGTTGGAGTTGCTGAGGAGCGTCAATGAGAAAAAGAAAAGGCAAGCGATGTAGGCGTGCCATGCGGCGCGCGGAATAATGCCGGCCTTGCGGGCGCGCCAGACGGCGCGGATGAAGATGGCGAGCATGAAGCCCATGATTGCCGCACCGAACAGGCCGTAGCGCACTAGGATTTCCAGATAGCCGTTGTGCAGCAGCGTGTACTGGACATGCGAGTAGCGCGTCTCGGCCCAGCGTTCGAGCCACCGATTACCCCAGCCGAAGATCGGTGCGGAGGAGAAGACCTCCCAACTGTTGGACCAGAGCTGCAGGCGTTCGTCCATCGACACCGGCGTATTGCTCGAGCTGATGGCGTTCGAGACCACGCCGCCCATTTCATGGCCGTTGGCCACATTTTCAACCATGGAAATGGCTGCTGACAAAGTCGGGCCAGCCGTCTTGTCTAGATTGTGCCTGACGCCATAGATCCCGGCGATCAACAGGGCCGCGACGGCGATGATAATGATGACGCCGCTTTTTAGGCGTAGGTAGGTCAGCGTAATGAGCGCCAGTAGCGGCAGGGTGATGCCGAGTGCAAGCCAGACGCCTTTCGATTTGGCGCCGTAGATGGCGATGAAACAGAGCGCGAAGATGAAGGGCGAAACGAAATAGGCGAAGCGGGCGATCCGGCGGTCACTGGTTTTGTCCGTCAGGTAGTGCAGCAGCCAGAAGAGGGTGAAGATCACGATCATGCCGCAGGCGACGGCGCCGTGGATCTGGTTGTTCATGATCAGCGGCCGGATGGTTTCGCCGGCGAAGACTTCGCGCAGGTGCTGTGTTGCCACAAGCATGATGAGAACCATGGCGAAATAGGCAGCTATGATCTTTTCCATCAGCTCTTCGTAGAGCAGGAAGGCGACGCCCATAATGGGGAAGAAGAAGGGGAAGGCATAGAGCCAATCCGAGGCGCCTATATCGTGCTGCGGTGTCAGCCAGAAGGTGATGAAGAAACGCGCCATGACATAGAAGGCCCAGCCCATGCAGAGCCAACCGATCCAGTCGGTGCGCGGCCGTATGGGCGCCTTCATATAGTAGTAGAGGGCGATCAGAGAGAGGAGCGCGGTGGCATAGCGATAGGCGTCGCTCTCGACGACGGTCGGCGAAGCGACAAGCAGCCAGAGAATGCCGCCGATGATGGCGAGCGGTTTCGTCATGTTGCTTCCTGCCTTCGTGACGCCGATCGGTTCGGCTGCAAGGTCAGCATGCGGTTTGTTGATGCGCGAGTCGTCCAATGTCGTCATCCGCCTTCGTCCAGAATCGGTTCATCATCCGGCCTTCCTCGCCCCGTGACGGGCCGTATGGTCGCAAAGGGGCAGGAATACGGCAATTTTCCCACGCCGTTATGTCACTGATGCCGATTTCGCCGATTGTTTGTCAATGAGCAACTCCGTCGCGCCGGACCACTTTCAATACCGTCAGGAAAATGATCTTCAGATCGAAAAGAAAGGAGCGTCGGTGCAGATAGTCTTCGTCCAAGGCAACCTTCTCGGGGATCGGCAGTTCGTCGCGGCCGTTGACCTGCGCCCAACCGGTCAAGCCCGGCAGCAGCGCGTCGACGCCGCGTTCCGTGCGCAGGGCGACGAGGTCGTGCTGGTTGAACAGCGCCGGCCGTGGGCCGACGATGCTCATTTCTCCCCTCAGGATGCACCAGAGCTGCGGCAGCTCGTCGAGGCTCGATTTGCGCAGAAAGGAACCGATGGGCGTCAGATAAATGGTCGCGTCCTTCAGTAGATGAGTCGCCACCGCCGGCGTATCGGTGCGCATGCTGCGGAATTTCGGCATGCGGAAGATCCGGTTTCGCCGGCCGACCCGATCCGACCAATAGAGGATCGGACCGGGCGAGGTCAGCCGTACCGCGAGTGCGACGATCAGGATCGGAATGAAAAAAACGATGGTCGCGGCTAGAGCAGCGAGAAAATCGAAAAGGCGCTTGGCGATCGTATAAAGCATCGTCTCTTGTCGTTGCATCGCCCTTTGTTCCAAGGGTGATGAAGGTCGTCGTTGCTCCGTGCATCTCATATCGCGATTTCAAGCACAACCATCCCCGGCAAGATTCCCCTCCCTTGTTCCGAGCGGATATCCCGTGCAAAGCATGTCTCAGCAAATCATGGTGCGAAAAGCGAAGGCAGTGCGCGGATGATCCTGGTGACGGGTGCGACGGGTTTTCTCGGACAGGCTCTGTGCGCGGAGCTTTCCCGCCGGCGGATGGATTATCGGCCGGTCAGTCGCAACTCTCGCCCAGGCTTCGCCGCCATCGGCGTGATCGATGGCCAGACAGACTGGTCCGAGGCGCTTGCCGGCATCGACACCGTCATGCATCTGGCCGCCCGCGTCCATGTTATGAACGAGAGCGCCTCCGATCCGCTGGCCGCATTCCGTGCCGTCAACGTCGATGCAACAGTCAATCTGGCGCGACAGGCTGCGGGTGCGGGCGTGAAACGCTTCATTTTCCTGAGTTCGATCAAGGTCAACGGCGAAGCGACGTCGGTGGGTAAGCCCTTCAGGGCCTCGGACGTGCCGCATCCAGAAGATGCCTATGGCCGCTCGAAACTAGAGGCGGAGGCGGCCTTGCTGGCGATATCAGCGGAAACGGGCATGGAGGTCGTCATCATTCGGCCGCCGCTCGTCTATGGTCCTGGCGTCAAGGCGAATTTCGCAAGCTTGATGAAATGGGCTGCGCGGCCGTTTCCCTGGCCGTTCGGGGCGGTTCGAAACCGCAGGTCGCTCGTCTATGTCGGCAATCTAGTCGATTTCATGCTGCTCTGCGCGACGCATTCGTCCGTCGGTAACCGCGTCTTCCTGATCAGTGATGGCGACGATCTTTCGATCGGCCAACTGATCTCCAAACTATCTCTGGCTGCGGGGCGTAAGGCTTGGATGCTGCCGGTGCCGCCTTCGTTGCTCGAGGGACTTGCCGCGTTGCTGGGGCGCCGAGCCGCCGCGCAGCGGTTGCTTGGTTCGCTTCAGGTCGATATCGGCGAGACGCGGTCGGTCACCGGCTGGTCGCCGCCTTACTCGGTCGAAGAAGGGTTGGCGGCAACGGTCGCCGATGCGGGGACGAAGGCGCGCTGAGCTGGCCTTTCAGGCTTACAGGCTCCAGACCGCATGACCCTCCAACAGAGGATTGGCTCGATCGAGTGCCGCCTTCACGTCGACGACGACACCGTTTTCGCTCAGGAGATCGAGGATAGTGGCTGCCCCTTCTATCAGGTAGGACTTGTGGGGAACGGCAAGCACGACGGCATCAAGCTTGCTGAAGTCCCGCAACTCCCTGAGCTTTATGCCGTATTCTTCCTCAGCCTCCGAAGCGCTCGCCATCGGATCGTGCACCAGCGGCTCCAGGCCGAACTGACGCAGTTCGCTTATAATGTCGGGAACCCGGCTGTTGCGCAGGTCGGGCACGTTTTCCTTGAAGGTGAGACCGAATATACCGATCCGCGCGCCGTTGATCGGCTTTTTCGCCGCGACCAGCATCTTGATGAGTTTCTGGGCAATGAAGGCGCCCATGCCGTCATTGATGCGTCGGCCGGAGAGGATGACTTCAGGGTGATAGCCGAGCTCTTCCGCTTTGGCCGTTAGATAATAGGGATCGACGCCGATGCAGTGGCCGCCGACGAGACCGGGGGTAAAGGGTAGGAAATTCCATTTCGTCCGCGCCGCCTTCAGCACGTCGGCCGTGCGAATATCCATTTTCTCGAAAATGATCGAAAGCTCGTTCATCAGTGCGATGTTGACGTCGCGCTGCGTATTCTCGATCACCTTGGCGGCTTCGGCCACCTTGATGCTGGGGGCGCGGTGAATGCCGGCCTCGACCACGGCGCCATAGATTGCGGCGATCCTTTCCAGCGTTTGCGCATCATCGCCGGCGACGACCTTCACGATACGCTCGAAGGTGTGTTCCCTGTCACCGGGATTGATGCGTTCCGGCGAATAGCCGACATGGAAATCCTCGCCCTGGCGCAGCCCGGAAACTTCCGCCAGCACCGGGCCGCAGACCTCTTCGGTAACGCCGGGATAGACGGTCGATTCATAGACGACGATCGAACCTTTGCGCAAAACCTTGCCGACCGTACGCGAGGCGGAAATCATGGGCCGCAGGTCGGGCTGGCGGTTCCGGTCGATCGGCGTCGGCACAGCGACGATGAAGATATCGCGATCGCGAAGATCCTCGATCTCGCTGCTGATGCGCAGTCCGCTCGACCGGAGCCGCTCGGCAGAAACCTCCCGGGTATCGTCCTCGCCGGCCTGCAGCGCAGCGACGCGGGAGGCCTTGATGTCGAAGCCGACCACATCATGGAATTTTTCGGCAAGCGCAATCGCGACAGGCAGGCCAACATAACCGAGGCCAATGACGGCAATTTTTTCGTTCAACACAACATACCTCGAACACTCCGCCTGAATTAGCCCGAATTTGAAGCTGATGTCAGCGCCTATTATTTGCCCTCGGGATCATTTCAGCCGCAGTCGCATGAATGTGATGACCGGTCGGACGCTTTAAAACAAGTGTGAAACGGCGCCATTGCGGCATCTCGTGACGAGAGTTTCAGGTGGGATGATGGGACGTCTATCGAAACTTTCTGATTTCGAACCTATTTATTGGGAGTGAGACTTCATTTCTTTGAAAGCGTATTCGCAATGCGAAATAGCTATCTCAAACATCTCCGCACACAGCGCGAGCAGCTTGAAGCCAAGCTTGAGCTGCACATAGCCCGCTATTGTTTTGGCGAAGGCGAGGTGGACGACGGTACTGAGGCGGAGCTCCGGCAACGCATTGAGGAAATTTCCGACGAGATTGCCACTCTCGAGGCCGAGCGCGGCGAGTAAGATTGCATGAGGCAGGTTTCCAGCTGTCCGGATCAATTCTGACGCTTACAAAATAGCAAAGTCGTGGGGCGATTCTTGCCAGTTTCGTCTTCACCTGTCACGACCGCTGACAATATCCCTGGAAGCATTAGGCTCGTGGTCACTCTATCGTCATGTTAGGTCCTCGCTTTTCGAATTGGTCATGCGTGCATCGGCTCGGAACGCCTCCATACCAATCTTGTGAAGCTCGCGGTATTGCGCGGTATCTGACGGAATCCGGCTTGCCTCGATCAGGGCGCCGAGCAGGAATGCGCGATCGGCTTTTCTCAAGCCAGCCTTGATGATCAATCCACCGAAGATCATCCTTTCGCGCGTTTCGCGCTTACGATCTTTTGTCATGTCGCGTTGCCGCCTTCGTTCGAGAAGCATAATCCGCTGATCTAACCTCTTAAGCGGATTGGCCTGTCGTCCTTTGTTCGCCGTCGCGAAATCGCGCTGCGATCTCGGCGAGAACGTCATTGAGCTCAGCGTCGGAAATATCCAAATCGGCGAGACCGGCCCTTCGTGCCGCGCTAGCGAAACGTTCATTGGCCTTGGCGACCATGTTCTTGCGTTTCTCCCTCAGCAGCTCGACCTGTGTGTCGATCTCGGAGACTGTGGTTCTTCCACGCATATCTGTCCTTTCATTCATCAGGGGCGAGTTCGATGGCATCTTTTATACTGCATTAAATGCAGTAGTCAAATCAGATGAAATAATATAGGAAAGCGGAATTCGTCTTGGAAAATTGATCTCTTTCGAGGCATTTTCGCCAAGAATCTCAATATCTGCGCGGTACTGATGTGCCGGAAAAGATAGAGTCAAATATGGCTATCATGTTTTTGAGAGCGAAAATGATCAGCCGCGGAGCGGGACAGAGCGTTGTCTCGGCTGCCGCCTATCGGCATCGTACCAAGATGACGGATGAGCAGGTGGGGACTAAGTTCCGCTACTCCGCAGATGCGGCCGAACTCATCCATGAGGAACTCGCTGTGCCCGAGGATACGCCGGCATGGTTGCGAATTTTAATCGACGGCCGATCGGTTGCCGGCGCCAGTGAAGCGCTTTGGAATGCTGTCGATCGTTTCGAGACCCGCCGCGATGCACGGTTTGCCCGCGAGATCATCCTTGCGCTTCCAAACGAGCTCAGCAGGAGGGAGAATATCGCGCTGGTGCGCGACTTCGTTCGCGAAAACTTCGTGTCGCGCGGAATGGTTGCAGACTGGGTCTATCACGACAAAAAGGGAAATCCGCACGTCCACGTTATGACCACGTTGCGTCCACTGACCGCGGAAGGGTTTGGGCCGAAGCACGTCGCTATCGTCGACGATACTGGCGAGCCGCTACGCCTCAAAACCCCCGATAGGCCGAAAGGAGCAATCATTTACCGTCCGTGGGCAGGCAACAAGGCAACGCTGGAGGAATGGAAGCTTGCATGGGCTCAAACGGTAACGCACCATCTGGCACTTGCCGGTCACGATATCCGCATAGACGGCCGCTCCTATGAGGAGCAGGGGTTGCGGGGAATGGGGCAGCGCCACCTCGCTCCCGCCCGCGTGGCGCGTCTACGCAAAGGTGCCGATGTCTATTTCGCCCCTGCAGCATTGGCGCAGCGTTACGAGACGGCCGATCGCCTCGCTGCCAACCCCGGCCTACTGCTTAGGCAACTCAGCAACGAGCGCTCGACTTTCGATGAAGCCGAGATTGCCCGTGCCCTGCACCGCCACGTTGATGATCCAATCGTCTTTGCCAATATCCGCGCGAAACTGATGGCGTCGGACGATTTGGTAATGCTGCGGCCGCAGCAGGTGAGTGCGGAAACTGGTGGGGTCGAGCTGCCGGCAGTCTTCACGACGCGCGCGACGATCAGAACCGAATTCCACATGGCGCGGTCGGCATTGAATCTCTCGAACATCAGTGGCTTCGCGGTATCGTCATCCCAAGTTGATGCTGCGATAGTTGAGATTGAGGCAGCGCCAAACAAGGCCATTCGCCTCGACGCTGAGCAGGTCGATGCGGTTCGACATATCACAGCCGATAGTGGCATTGCCGCAGTCGTCGGTATTGCCGGCGCTGGCAAATCGACACTGCTGAGTGTGGCACGTATCGCCTGGGAGCGAGACGGCAGGCGCGTCCTCGGAGCAGCGCTCGCCGGCAAGGCGGTGGAGGCATTGAATGGCAGCTCCGGGATCCGTTCGCGTACGATTGCTGCGTGGGAGCTTGCCTGGAAAAACGACTATGACCTACTGCAGAAGGGCGACGTGCTGGTTCTAGACGAAGCTGGCATGGTATCGTCGGAACAGATGGCGCGTCTTCTCAAACGCGTCGAGGATGCCGGCGCGAAAGCAGTTCTTGTCGGCGACGCGATGCAACTTCAGCCGATCCAGGCGGGAGCTTCCTTCCGCGCCATCGTCGAGCGCATCGGCTTCACCGAATTGGTCGGCGTTCGCCGCCAGAGGCACGAATGGGCGCGAGAGGCGTCCCGTCTGTTGGCCCGTGGAAATGTTGAGGAAGCTTTGAGTGCCTATAGCGCCCATGGCCATCTCCTCGAAAGTGACACGCGCAATGATGCGGTTCAACGCATCGTCTCCGACTGGGCCAGCGCTCGCCTTGACGCCATTGCCAAGGCAGAGGTCGAAGGTCGTAAGTTGCGTGGCGACGAGTTGATGGTTCTCGCCCACACCAACAGCGATGTGAGACGCCTCAACGACGCGATCCGTGCGGTCATGTTGCAACAGGATGCGCTTGGGGAGAGTAGGTCGTTTCGTACAGAGCGCGGCATACGTGAGTTTAGCGAGGGAGACCGGATCATCTTCCTGGAAAATGCGCGGTTCGTCGAACCCAAAGCTCCTCACTTAACTGTTCAGCACGTCAAGAACGGCATGTTTGGAACGGTCATATCGATAGCGGGTCGAGGCGGGGTACCATTCCTTTTCGTTCGGTTGGACAGTGGTCGGGATGTCATGTTCTCCGAAGACACTTATCGCAATGTCGACCATGGCTACGCCGCAACGATTCACAAGAGCCAAGGATCGACCTTCGACCGCGCTTTCGTGCTGGCAACAGGCATGATGGACCGACACCTGACATATGTTGCTATGACGCGTCATCGCGAGCGTGCCGATCTTTATGTGGCAAGGGGAGATTTTCAGCCACAGTTCGAATGGGGCAAGCCGGCGCGCGTCGAACATGCCGCTGGCATCACAGGCGAGCTTGTTGAAATTGGGCTTGCGAAGTTTCGCGAGCGGGACGGCGCCGGTCCTTCCCCTTCTGTCGAC
Source organism: Martinezella tropici (assembly GCF_003287875.1). GTDB lineage: Bacteria > Pseudomonadota > Alphaproteobacteria > Rhizobiales > Rhizobiaceae > Rhizobium > Rhizobium tropici_C. The sequence goes on along the minus strand of NZ_QMKK01000025.1, from coordinate 472,903 downwards.
GTCAGAACGAACGATGGAACCACGCATCGCCTTTGGGGCGTCAGTCTGCCCAAGGCGCTTGAGGAGGCCGGCATGGGGGTCGGCGATACAGTGACCGTGCGTAAGGACGGAACTGAAAAAGTTACCGTTAAAGTGCCTGTTATTGATGAGGAAACGGGCGCGAGGCACTTTGAGGATCGCGTTGTCGAGCGCAATATTTGGACGGCCTATTCAATTGATAAGGTCCAGGCTCGGATGGAGCAACTTGCCGCAGACAATCACCGACCGACGCTCTTTGCGCAACTAGTCGAACGGCTGTCGCGCCCCGGCGAAAAGACGACAACGCTCGATTTCGAAAATGAGGCGTCTTATCAATCCGTGGCTTTCGACTTCGCGCGGCGGCGCGGCATCGACACGATCGCGGATTATGGTCACGCCGTCGAGGCACAGGTCGAGCGTCTATCCAATTGGCTTGCCATACAACGTGATCATGTAGCGCAGCTCTGGCAACGGTCGAACGTGCCCTTCGGGGCCACGATCGAAACTCCGGGGCGAAATACTGCTATTCACGCGACAGACGACAAAGACGCGTTGCCCGCTTCGGTCGCAGATACTTCCAGTCTATTGCCCGCTGTGAAATCCCTTACCCGATCGATCGCGGAAGATGCGCGCCTCGCCCAACTCGCATCTCCTCAATGGAAGGAACGAGAAGCGCTCCTGCGTCCGGTGCTTGAGCGAATCTATCGTGAGTCAGATAAAGCGCTTTCCCGTCTGAACGAACAGTCATCGAACCTCGCGCTGGATCCAGGCATCATGGCGGACCGGCTGTCACGCTCTCCGCAAAGCCTAGGTGCGTTGCGGGGCAGCAACACGCTGATCGATGGCCGGGATGATCGAGCTACGAGGGCTGACGCCTTGGCCGCGGTATCCGAACTGGTGGTTCTTGCACGGGCGCACGCAACTGAGTTTCGCAAGCAGGCGGATCGGTTCGACGATCGCGAACGAAGGCGTCGGTTGTTCATGGAGGTCACGGTGCCAGGCCTTTCCGACAGAGCAAGAGGGCGACTCGCTGAGTTGGAAGCAATCCGACAGCGGGGTGGGCAGGAGGCATACCACACAGCATTTCGCATTACCGCGGAGGATCGTTCCGTTGTTCAGGAGATCAAGGCGGTGAGTGAAGCCTTGAACCGCCGATTCGGACGGGATGCCTTTACGGAAAAGACTGATCAATTCGCAGATCGCGAGACCGCGATGGGCATACCGGAAACGATTGACAAGGAGAAGCGGAGCGAGTTGATCGCAATATTTACTGCTGTCAAACGCTTTGCCGCCGAGCAGCAGCTCGCTGAGCAACCGGATAGGCTCAGGATCGTTGCCCCGGCCACCCCCGACGACCTCAACACCATACCTGCTATGTTGCCGTCGGTTACGAAATTCAAGGTAAGCCTCGATGAGGAGGCGCGGATGCGTGTGACCGACGCTGAGCACTACAAACAGATAAGAGCTGCACTCGTTGCGACTGCGTCCGTGATCTGGCGCGACCCCGCGGCCGCCTTGACGATCATCGAAGATCTGGTGCGCAAGCAGATCGACCCTGAGCGCATTGCACGTGCTGTTGCCACGGAGCCAACGGCCTATGGCCCTATGCGCGGTACCGGCAGGGCGATGGATAGGCTGCTCGCCGGTGGTCGCGAGCGCAGGGAAGCTCTGCAGGCGATTGAGGCAGTTGGTGCTAATATACGGTCTCTTGGTCGATATTACTTGAGCGCTTTTGAAAACGAAAAATCGGCGGTCATGATAGAGCGCGGACGGATGGCCATACCTATTCCAGCGTTGACGAGAACTGCCCAGAAAGAGTTGCGGCACATCACGTCCGAGACGGAGAAGAACCCGCGCGAGCTGGCACGATTGGTCCGGTCGTTGTCACAAGATGTCCGCCAGGAATTTTCTCTTGTCAGCAAGGCACTTGATGCTCGCTTCGGGCCGGGTGCAATTTTGCGCAACGAGACCGATGTTGCCAACATGGTCTCGAAGTCTCAGCAAGCGGTCTTCAAAGCCATCCTTGGTCAATTGCGCACAGTCCAGCGTGCCGTCGCTATAGATAGGGCAGAAGAGATTATCGCCGAGCGCCAACGTCGAACGATTAACCGTGCCCGTGGTGTTGATCGCTGAGGACGTCCAGAGATTAAAAGGAAAACGACAGGCTTGTACCAACGGGGGCGTCGGTTCGAGTCCTCAAGAGCATTATTGTGTCTGCAATAAATAGGGACTACGGCCCGCCGCGGCAGGTGACGACCATCTACCATCCAATCTCCCAGGGGCGGGGTTTGCCGTGAAAAATCACCACACGCGCGCCTGAGGGAATTGATCCATTTCCGCTTTCATCATCGTAAAGCGCTTTGCGCACATGCGATTTCCACGAGACGATCTGACCGGGCAGCAAATCCTGCCACCGGTCGGCGCGCGCGAGCCAGAAACGCTCGAGAAAGGCCTGGTCGCCGCCGTGTCGATAAAGATCCATCCAATGCCGTGGCCGATCGGCCCATTCGCTCCAAATCGGCGCGCGTTCCGTCTCAGGCAGATACATGATCGATGACTGCAGACCTTCCGGACGATAGATATCGCGCATCAAGGCAAGCCGATCGACCGAAGCGATATCGGCAAGATCTCCGACAATCGAGGTGTCGAGATCCATGAAGAGAATGTCACCAGATATCTCTGGCCGAAAAAGCTCCATCTTCGACCACCAGCCGGGCCAGTCATATGCCAGCGGAATTGTTTTGACGCCGTCGACGTCAATATCGCACAGGCAACGAAAATCGGCGTCCGGAAGATGTTTCATCACCTGCGCCTGCAGGCGCACCACGTGTTCGGGTTTGTACTCGCCACCGGACCGCAGAACACAATAAACGGAGATCACGTTAAGCGGGCCTCGCAGCTGACATCATCTTTAAGATGTAGATTCTGAGGGAGCATATGGGCCATTGCGCCAACTGTCATGGGGCACTTCGCAAGATTTCTTGCTAGTGCCGGCAAAATCACAGTGCTCGCCGGCGCCTCTGTTTATGAGATTCCACGGCAATCGCAATTGGGTACCCTTCGAAATTGACCGGAACTGTGCCATACTTCGTGGGGTTGCAGGATTGTCAGGCATGTCTGGGAAAATGGTTCGCGCATTCTTATCGATTGCAATTGGTCTTTGGTTGAGCACGGGATTGGCGAATGCAGGCACGCATATTCCGAAGGGATGTAGGCAGAATATTTTCCTGACGATCTCCGGCAAGATTGGAAAGACGACGGACACCGCCGGGAATGCCTATGAGATGTCGGAACGCGAATTTCTCGGTTTGCCGCAATCGACGGTGACAACATCAACGGCATGGACTCCCAAAAGCGATTTCGTGGGGCCTTTGCTCAGCAGGACATTGAGCGAGGTTGGTGCGAAAGGAACGAAGCTTCGGCTCATTGCGCTTGATAATTTCAGCGTGGAAGTGGATGCCGCCTACCTTGAGAAATACGGCACCATTCTTGCCGTCAGCAAGAACGGCACCCGGCTGACGATCAGAGATTTTGGACCAGTCTTCGTCATGTTTCCCCGTGATAGCTTCAAGGAGCAATTGGACACGCCGGCCGCGACATCGTATCTGGTGTGGCAGCTCTGCGGGATCGAAGTGGAATGAAGTTTTTCCATGTTGCATGGTTTAGCATTCCCGCGTTGATCGTAGCCCTATGCCTTGGAGTTATCGGCTACAACTGGGCGGCCATTCGAGCTGCCTATGATCTCTGGGATGCCGCCAGCAGCAGAAATCCATCTTTCTCTTACTGGCCGACCGCGCAGGTCCTGAGGGAGCTTGAGGACGTCAGGTTGGACCTGAAAGCGATTGCCGATGGATCTACCGTCGAGCCGGACGCCCTCTCGTTTCACATCGATGTCCTGATTTCCGGCATCAATATTATCGTGCGGCCCTCGCAACTGAACGACAGCTTTAAGACACTTCCGGGCTTTTCCGAGGATGGGGCCGCGTTGGAAAAATTCGCGACAGAGGTCCTGCCAGCTATCAAAACCGATATTTCGTCGGCCGATGCCCAGGCATTGTTGCCGAAGATGGAGGAAATGGCCTTTGTCGTGGACAGAGTCTCCAAGGCGGCCATGGATAGGGATAGCCAACTGAAGGAAAAGTCCTTCGAGACCATCCAGGCAGGGCATGTCATCATCCTGGTGATTGCCGGCCTGCTGATTTGTGCGATCCTGTCCTTTATTATCATTTCTATCTTCTATTGGCGGGCGATTGCCGCAAGGGCGCGCGCAATAGCAGCTGCCGAAGCGGCTGTTGAAGACAAGATCTCATTCCTTGCAATGGTCAGCCACGAGCTCAGAACGCCGCTTCAGGTCATCGTTTCGGCGCTGGATATCCTGGAGCGCCCTCAGGATATAAGGACGCGAAGCGAATTGACGGCGCGCATTCGTCGGGCGGCAAATAGCCTAGCTGTCCAGCTTCGCGACATGCTGACATTGGCTCGGGCGCAAACGGGATATATCGAGCTGCAGCCCGGTGTGTTTGAGGCGGGAGAGCTCGTCCGCGAGGTGCTGGAAAATTACCATGAGATGGCGCAGGCCAAGCATTTGCAGCTGCGGCAGACAAGTCCTGATGAGCCAATTTTCGTGGTGGCGGACGGTGAGCGCATTGCACAACTGTTGCATAACCTCGTTTCGAATGCCGTGAAATATACGTCATCCGGTTTCGTTCAGGTCGATCTTGCACCATTCGATGAGAACGCTGGTGAACTTTCCCTGCGTGTGACAGATACCGGACCTGGCCTGCCGCCAAGAATTATGGAGAGCGACGTGGATGCGAAGGGGCCTTTGAGCCTCGGCGCCGGCCGAGGCATCGGCCTATCGGTCGTCCAGACCCTGCTACGCCAGCTTGGCGCGCGAATGACGGTCAGCCGGCCGCCCGAGGGCGGCAGCGTGTTTGACGTGTCGATACCCGTGGTCCTCGCGGAAGGACGATCGCAGGGAGCGAATGGTGATCAAAGACGCGTGCTTGTCGTTGACGATCATCCTGACCTCCTGAAAGGCTTCTCAGCGGTGCTCGAAGAGTTTGGTTTCGCAACCGACGTGGCGTCCTCCGGCATGGCGGCGCTCAACTATGCTGCCGCACATACCTATTCGGTGATTTTCATCGATCTCGACATGCCAGTCATGACGGGTCCGGAGCTGGCCGCCCAGATCCGCAAGATGAACCTCGGCTACAAGCCAAAGCTCGTTGCTATCTCAGCCGCCAATGCTGGCTCCAGGCATGACCTGTCACTCTTCGATGCTGTGCTGGGCAAGCCGATACGGCAGCAGCAGTTGCGGACGATCATGCAGTTTTGAAGCTGGCATTCAATGCGGCAATGAGGATCGGCATGCTTGCCGGCTTCGTGAAGAACTTCAGATTGTGCTGCGCCAACGCAGCGGCGATGTTCTCCTCGTCGACATTACCGGTTCTGATCTGTCCGGTCAGGATGATGATCGGACAAAGCGCATTGCGCGCGCGGATATTCTCGACCAGCTCCAGCGCCGTCTGGCGCCGTGCATCGCGTTCGATGATCCAGTCCAGAACATAGGCGTCGAAATCGGTCTGATCGTAAAGAGCCTGAGGATCGCTGAAAGCGACCGCTTCAAACCCGGCCGTCTCCATGTATTGCACGATCGTCTTGGCGGTATCGGCGTGATCGTCGAGTATCGCGACCCGGCGCCGCGAGGCGGTCGGCTCGATCAGCAGGCGGGTGACGATATGGGCCGGTATGATCGACCTAGCGTCTGCCGGCATGACTCGCCACGATCCGTCGATCTCGGCGGCAATCAGTGTTCCCGGCGATACCTGGCCAACGATGTTGCCCAGCCGGATCCGGCAGGGCACGATGTGGTTGTTGATGACGATGGAAGCGTCAACGAGGGCGTCGGCATTTTCTGATGTGACGAGTTCCTGCAGCGTCTCACCAAAATGCTCGGCGACGCGCTTCAATTCCTCAAGCGACCAGGAGGCATTCGTCGTCAGGCGTCGGTTTCCGGCGGAATAGGAAAGGCCGAGGATTTCGGAGACGGTGACGGCGAACCGGTACTTGGGAATGCCGTGCCTTGTCAGCAGTGCCGCGATGCATCGTGCCGCAAGGGCAGGTTCGCCTTCTGGATAATCTGAGCGTAATTCGGATAGATCGTGACTATTTTCGCTTATTTCGCTCGTCATGCGAAGATCCTGTATTGTGAATATTAAAAATGCGCGTATACGTAGCGAGTATACGCGACTTATGATTGGATCGTGAGGTCCCATTCGTCGTTTTGTTCCAAGTCGCGGCGAGTATATGCATCATTTGCTGGATAACAAGAAAGTGGAACATTTTCGATAAGGCGCTAGGGGATAGGAAGCTTGGCCGGTCCTGTATCAATCGAGTGGAACGAGGCGTTAATGCTTCGGCCTACAGCCACCAGTTCTGAAACAGTAGATGTGTCATGACGTTTTTCAAAAAAAACATCGGAAATATCGCGATATTCTCCGTATACATTTTTATCTTTTTTATTTTTTACTTGTTTATATCAGGTTTATTTGGGTGCAATTTCCAGTACGGCTTGGGAATATATACAGCTGATGGGGCGTGCGAAAATTATATATATGGGTACAGCGTAGTTGGCCAATTTATTGATTATTTAACGCCGCTTTTTGTTGCGATATACGTCGGATCTTATTTTAAACTTCCTCGTCTATTCTCGTTTATATTTTCAGCGCTCCTATATGCTTTGGTAATTACACTTATCGTCCTTGTTAAGGGCGCTATACTTTGAACCTGCAGGTATCCGAGGTGGGCAATGCAAGTAAAATCCAATAACGGCACATCAGTTGACGCAAAGGTGCTCTCTGAGCTTGGTGGAAATGTGGTGTTGAATAGCCAAGGGCAGCCGATGATTGTCCCTAACGATTTCAACCCACAAGATTTTGTTAATAGCATCCGAAATTCTTTTGAAGGAATGATGGGCTTCTTCCCCAATCATCAATTTGATCTTCAGCGAAATTATAATGGAATGTTTGCACAAGGTGGCGGAGGGTTTGTTCCGGCATTCAAGCCCGCTGCTTCATGGGCGGTTGGCTATGCTGCTGCGGCTCTTGGATACAGCTATAACCAGGTGGCGGAGGCGTCTGGAATCGTTAACATCTATAGTAGACTTAGGGTTGATATCGATAATATTATCTCTGTAATAACCAGTGATAAGCAACATATATTGCCAGATATAAGTGGTGATTATTTTAACGACCCCAAGAATCTTGATAACATCGAAGCGGGCTATCGTGCATATCTCAAAGACTCAGCTCCGCCTGTAGAGGCCCCGGTACTTCCGCCGAGCATTCCTGAAGCGCTTAACGCGATGCTGGGAAATATCGCCTACACCCCCCCGTCGTCGGTTAATCCAACTAGCGTAACGGCGCTGGCGGCTCCGCTGCCTCCGACAGTGAGTCCTCCGAGCGTGACGTCGGCTGTGGCTCCGACCCCTCCTGACTTGCAGCCATTCGCTGTTGGCCCATGGACATTCTATGGCGCATCCTCGTTTGGAGGTGCCTCTGGTTATAGAAATGATGGCGGCGGTGGGCGCAATGGCGACCAGGGTGGCCCATCAAATTCCGGTGGGGGATATGGTGGCTCCAACGCAGGTGGCGGATCATCGGCTTATGGAGGGAATGGTAGTTCTGGTGGCGGCGGTTCTTCGTCGTCCTATGGCGGCCACGGGCCGGGCCGCAGTCCCAGCGGGTCTTCGCTTGGCGACATCCATCCCAGTTCTATGGATGACGAGGACACTCAAGGCTCGGAGGCAGGGACCTCCTCCTACGGCGGTCACGGTCCCGGACGCAGTCCGAGCGGTGCCCCGGTAAGCGGCCCTCGGGACAACCAAAATACAGGCGCCTACGGCAGCTGGAGTAATGACAGTGGAATACACCCCAGTTCTATGGACAACGAAGATACACAGGGAACTGATGAGGGGTCACCGAAGTCTGATGGCCCGAATAATGATAACATTTCTCCTGTCCTTCTCGACCTCTCCGGTAATGGCCTGAACATCAATTCGTTATCGAATTCGTCGCAGTTCGTGAATGTGAATGGCGATGGCTACCAACATCGCATGGCTTGGGCGGGCAACGGCACGGGAGTCCTAGTCTTCGACGCCGACGGTGACGGCAAGATCAGCAATTCGAAGGAATTCGAGTTCACCCAATGGGATCCGACGGCGACGGGCGATCTGGAAGCAATCAAGGACGTTTTCGATACCAACGGCAATGGCAAACTCGATGCCGGCGATGCGCAATGGTCGAAGTTCAAGGTCACGGTCGATGGCCAGCTTGTGTCGTTGGATTCGCTCGGGATCACCTCGATCGACCTGACGCCAAAGGGCAGCGGCCAGAGTTTTAGCGACGGCTCGGCGATTACCGGGACGACGATCTATACCAAGTCCGACGGTTCGACCGGCACGGTGGGTGACGCGATTTTAGCCAGTGATTCCAACGGCTATATTATCAAGTCGACCGTGGTCACCAATGCCGACCAGTCGAATACGAACACCATCCAGGCCTATAATGCCGATGGCAGCCTGGCGTTTCAGGATCTGGTGACGACGAGTGCCGATGGCAACAGCGTGTCGACCAAATTCGACGACGATGGCAACGGCAGCTACGACCGCTCTCAGACGGACATCACCACTGTCGCTTCCGGCGTCCGCACGCGGGTCGTCACGAACTTCAACGCCGACGGCTCCGTTCTCAACAGCACCACGACGGTCACCAGCGCCGACCATAACACGATCACCACGACTATAGATCAGGACGGCGATGGCAGCGCCGATCAGAGCCAGACCTTCGTCGCCAATGCGGATGGTTCGACGTCTACCACGACCAATGCGCTGAGCGTCTCCGGAGCCGTACTGAGCCAGCTTCAGGTTCTGTCCAGCTCCGACGGCTTAACGAAGATAACGAAGACCGATATCAATGGCGACGGGATTTTCGACGAGGCCGTCACCGACATCACGACCGAGGCCAGCGATGGTTCGCGCACGCGGACAGTGACGGACAGCAGTTCGAACGGCACCTTGCTGTCGAGCGTTACGACGGTCACCAGCGCCGACCGTCACACGAAGACGGTGACCAGCGATCTCGACGGCAATGGCACGATTGACGAGCGCGATTTGACCCAGACGACAATTGCAGCCAATGGCGACGTGACGACCGTGGTAACCATCACCAACGGCGATAATTCGGCCAGAAGCAAGGTGACGACCGTCGCGGCTGCAAGCGGCCTGTCGACGACGACCTCGACCGACGTGACTGGCGACGGCGTCGCTGATCTCATCCATTCCGACGTGACGACAGTCGCATCCGACGGCTCGCGGACGGAAACCGTTCAGGATACCAGCGCCAGCGGCGTCCTCCTGTCGAAAAGCGTCACGGTCACCAGCGCCGACGGCAAGAGCAAGAACATTTCAGTCGACGCCAATGGCGACGGCGCTGCCGACAGCCAGACCGTCATTACGGTTGCGAGCGACGGTACGCTCACCGAGACTGACGCCACCCTCAATCCAAACGGAACGCTTGTCGGCAAGGTGCTGACGACGACCAGCGCTGATGGCCTGTCGAAGACCGTCAGCACCGATGCCAATGGCGATGGCACCTATGCCGTGACGACAGACGTTATCACCGCCGGCACTGGCGGTGCACGGGTCGAGACCGTGACGAAGAAGAGCGGCAACGGCTCCTTGATCGGCCAGATGGTGACGACGACGTCCGCCGACAGCTTGAGGCAGACGGTACAGTCCGATCTGAACGGTGATGGTGCGTTTGACCAGACTGTCACAGATGTGATTGTCTTGGACGCCGGTGCTCGCACGGAAACCGTAACCGCAAAGAGCGGCAACGGCACGCTGCTCAGCCAGACGGTGACCACTGTCAGCGCCGATCGCAAGACGACGTCGGTGACCAAGGACGTTGACGGTGACGGTCATATCGATTTGGCCACAACCCAGATTGTTGCCGCGGACGGCAGCCAGACGACGACCACGGTGCAAACCAGCGCCGACGGTTCGCTCCATCGCAAGACCGTGGTGACCGTCAGCGCCGACAAGCTGACGACGACCACCGCGGATGATCTGAATGGCGACGGCACGGTCGATATGACCACCGTCGACCAGACCATCATCAATGCCGATGGCAGCCGCACCGAAACGGTGACGGACAAGAGCAATACGGGCGTTCTGCTTGACAAAGTCACGACCATCACCTCGGGCAATGGCCTGACTGTCACCGTTCAGAAGGATATCAACGGCGATGGTGTCGTTGACACCAAGACGGTGAAGGCGACCGTCCTCAACAATGACGGCTCGAAGACGACCACCACATCGGATTATGCCGGCGCGGCGCTTACCGATCAGACGAAGGTCACCGTCAGCGCCAACGGGCTCACGACGAAGACCGACTTTGACTATGATGGCAATGGCGCGGTCGATCGGACCGAAACCGCCACGAAGACGCTGAATGCCGACGGTTCGACTTCGCTGGTCGATTCCGTCACCACGGCCAGCGGGACGCTGCTGTCGAAGACGTCCAACACCGCGACATCGGACGGCAAGACGATGACGAGCCAAGTCGATCTCGATGGCGACGGCAAGATCGATGTCAAGACCACGGCCGCTATCGATGCGACCGGCCTGACGACGAAGACAATCGAGACCTATAAGGCCGGGACGACGACGCTCACGAGTCGTGCGGTCACGACGACATCCGCCAATGGACTGTCCGTTACGACCAAATCGGACTTGGACGGCGACGGCACTTTCGAACAGGTGCTCAGCGATGTCACGACACTCAATGCCGATGGGTCCCGCACGGAGATCTTTGCTCGCTCGACCAATACGGCGCCGGTCGAGTTGACGAAGATCACGACGTCTGCCAACGGTTTGAGCAGAACGACGGTTGTGTCCGATGATCTGATCGGAGCGACAATCCGCAATGAGATCTATCGTCTCTACCACGCGGCTCTCGGCCGCGATCCAGATGTGGCAGCCCTTCAGGGTTATGCGACTGCAATACAATCCGGCACGACGGCCGTTCAGATCATGGCGCAGCTCATTGGTTCATCCGAATTTACCCAAAAGTATGGCACGCTTACCGATCTGCAATTTGCGACTTTAATGTATCAAAACGCTCTTGGTCGCGCACCCGAACCGGGGGCCGCTGAAGGTTGGGTGAGCGCGATCGCCGCTGGAACCACTCGCGCGTCCTTGGCCCAACAGTGCGCGGATTCACCCGAAGGGCAGGGCCATACTGCCGCTGGCGCGCAAGCATGGGCGCTTGCAAATCCCTCCATTGTTCTATCCACAGTCAGAACGACGACGGACGTCACCACTCTCGGCGCGGACGGTTCGGCAACGGAAATTGTCACCAATAGCGGCGTGATCGCCAACAAGACGACGACCACGACCAGCGGTGACGGCAAGACGGTCACTGTGACCTACGATATCGACAGCAATGGCGTCGTCGACCAGAAGTCCGTCACCACGAAGAATACCGACGGTAGCGTTACGCAGACCTTGTCCGACTTGACCTCAGCGGGGGCTGTGTCGCACTCCAAGACACAGACGACTGGTGCCGGTGGTTTCAATGCCTCGGTGAGCTACGACACCGATGGAAACGGGGCTGCCAACAAGACGGTCAGCGATCTGACGACGCTGAATACGGACGGCAGCAAGACGACGGTCGAAAAGACCTATACGGTAAACGGCAGCGGCATGCTGGTGCTGAGCGCCGTCACCCAGACCGACACCTCTGCCGATGGCCTGACCGTAACCATGAAGTGGGACCAGACCGGATCCGGCACCTTCACCAAGAGCCGCACCGACGCGACAGTCCTGAATGCTGACGGCTCGCGGACGGAGACCATCAGCTATTTCACCGGCGCGACGCTGACCAGCCGCTATCGGACCACGACCAGCGCCAACGGTTTGTCGATCACCTCGCAGTCAGACCCGACCGGGGCGGGGACCTATGCCCAGACCTCGACTGACGTGACTGTGATTAATGCCGATGGCACCCGCACCCGCACGGAGACGAGCACCAAGGCCGATGGTTCGCTGCTCTCGAAGTTCGTTACGACCACGAATGCTGATGGCCTGATTGTCTCGACCAACGAGCAGCGGTCCGGGCTGGCGACGCAGACGGTCAGTGATGTGGTCGAGCTTCTCGCCGACGGCGCCAAGCGTGAGACCGTCACCACGACCGATGCCACCGGCAAGCTGATCGACAAGACCATCACGCTCACGAGTGCCGACAAGCAGACGGTCACGATCGACCGCGACGCGAACGGTGATGGCGTGGTTGACCAGCATCAGCAGACGGTCACGGCGGATTCCGGCGTCACAACGCAGAGCGTCACCGACTACAAGTCGGCCGGCGTCAAGGCGGATGGATCGACATCCACAACCACGGCCGACGGTCTGCAGACCACGACGAATTGGGATCTCGACGGTAATGGCACGATCGACCGCCGCCGCGTGACGGTCAACACCAACAATGCCGATGGCAGCAAGGTGAGCGTCATCTCCGATACGGACCTTACGACCGGCAAGCTGGCGACGAAGACGACGATGCAGCAGTCTTCGGACGGCATGGTGCGGACGACCTCCAAGGATGTCGATGGCGACGGTACCGTGGACCAAGCCGAAACGCTGACCGCCGATACGACTGGCGCCACCGTCTCGATCGTCACGAACAATGCCACGGCCCAGAAAACCAATTACCTAATGGCCGGCAAGGTCTACTGGAAGCAGGCGATCGCCGCCAAGATAGAAACCGACAGTTCTGCCGACGGCCATGCGAAGACCGTCAAATACGACTACGACGGCAATGGCACCTTCGAAGTCGTCATGCAGTCGCAGCTTCAGGTGGACGGCTCGACGGTCGCCACCGTGACCGAAACGAATGCCAGCGGCGCCGTCATCGCCAAGGGAACCATCACGACCAGCGCGGATGGGCTCATCACGGTGCTCGGCAAGGATTCCAACAATGACGGCGTCATCGATCACACCGAAACCTCCGTCATTCACAATGATGGCTCGGTCACGCTGACCAAAGTCGATCTCAACGCCAGCAGCGCGGTGACCCAGACCGTCGTCGACACCGTTTCGGCGATGGGTAGCCTGACGCTACGTGCGACCAGCAACGGGCAGGGCCAGAAAACCTCGCAGGTGGTGATCGCCGCTGACGGCAGCTCGGTGACGACGAACTATAATGCCGCCGGCGGACAAGTGACGAGCGTCATCAATGCCAACAAGGCGGGCATCCCAACGTTCGCCGTTTACTACGATCCGCTAAATGCGAACCCCTGGACCCGTGTCGAGCGGTCCTTCAACGCGTCGGGCAACAGAACGATTGACAAGCAATTCAACGACGACGGTTCGCGGACGGAGATTACTTTCTATACGCCAACCGATGCCCAGCAGCACGTCGATTTCTTTAACGCCGCGGGTGTCCGCACGGCGAGCATCGACTACGACGTGACAAGCTCCAATGATTGGACGAGTTTCCAGCGTTCTTATGACAGCGCCGGGCGCATAACCCAGCAAATCAACAACATGGATGACGGGCGTAAGGGGGTCTACAATTACGATCCCGGCAACACGCAACCATGGTCGAGTTACATTCAGATCTACAATTCCGCCGGGCAAATGACCAATCAGACGGTCAACAACGATGATGGTACTCGAACAGAAATTGCCTTCTATGTACCGACCGGCGCGCAGCAGCACATCGATTACTACAATGCGGCGGGGCAGCGCACAGGTAGTGTCGACTTCGACGTGACCAACGCTCAGGGGTGGAACCGACTTGACCAGAGTTTTAACACAAACGGTCAACGAATTTCCCAGACGGCCTATTACGATGACGGCACGAGAGGCGTTTGGTTCTGGGATCCGGCCAATGCCCAATCCTGGTCAGAGATTGACCAATCGTTCAACACCGCCGGCCAGATGACGTTTCAGCGCATTCAGAATGATGATGGTACACGGGTCGATACAAGCTATGATGTAACCAACGTTCAAGGATGGAGCCGGCTTGAGCAGTATTACAATGCCGGTGGTCAACGGGTCTCGCAAATTGCCTACTACGACGATGGCACCAAGGGCATCTGGATGTGGGATCCCACCAATGCACAATCGTGGTCTGAGATCGACCAATCATTTAACACCGCGGGCCAGATGACCAATCAGAATGTCATCTATGACGATGGCAGCAAGGTGCTTTATGCGTATGATCCAAGCAACACTCAGAGCTGGTCCCAGATTGTTGACTCCTATACGCCACAAGGAAAACTGATCGAGGACAACGTCTATAGTGACACGGGTGGAAAGTTCGTGAGAACGGATTACGATGTTAATAATACGGTTCCTTGGACGCGATTCGTCCAGAATTTCGTCAACAACGTGATCAACACCGCGACATCCTACAACGACGACGGCAGCTATACGAACTACCAGTATGATAGTTCGGGTAAGAACATTGCCTGGCAGCGTTACGCTTATCAAAGTGGTGGCGGGGGCGGAAGCACTGGCTACAAGATGGTCGATCAATGGCCGCAGCCGCATTACGGTCATGGTCCGGTTCTCCTTGATCTAAACGGCGACGGCCATATTGATCTGCGGCCTCTCGACACCGATGCGCTGGCCACCGGCTCGTCCGTTACCTTCGACTGGAATGGCGATGGAGCAAGGGACGGCACCGCCTGGGTAGGACCGCAGGACGGATTCCTGGCGATTGATCTCGGCGAAGATGGCCAGGCTGGCCCGGATGGCAAGATCGATCAGTCGAAGGAGCTTGCTTTCTCCGAATGGGCAACGCCGGACCAGGTGGCGGCCAATGGCGGTTCGGTATCCGACCTCGACGGTCTGCGTCTGGCCTTCGACAGCAACCACGACAACGTGCTTGACGCCAACGACGATCGCTGGAGCGAGTTCCGCGTCTGGCGCGATGCCAACCAGAATGGCGTGGTTGACGACGGCGAACTGCAGACGATGTCGGAAGCGGGCATCAAGCTCATCAACCTTCTCTCGACGACAGACGGCAGTCAGTCCTTCTCCGACGGATCGGCGATCACTGGCACGAGCTCGTACCAGACGTCGGACGGGACGGCGCACTATCTGGTCGGGGATGCGACGCTCGCCTATCAGCCGGCGATCCCGAAGCAAAATGCAGCGTGATAGCCGGCAAATGTGAGCACGCCTGCCGCCCCTAACCGGCAGGCGTGTCTCCAGAACAACCTACGTGAATGCAATCAATGCCGATAGGCCTATCCAGCGCCGGTGCGGCATGTCGGCGTCAAGCCAAAGAGACCGGAATGAAAAAATACCTCATGATTCTTGCTCCAATTTCCATGGCTTGTTCTGCATCGGCAAGCGACGCCCCTGTGACGACCAAGGGCGGCTACGAATATGATAAAAATATGCTGAGCAATCCCGCGGCTCTTAACTGGAATATCGAGCACTGCAGCCACTCTGGCATTACGCCGGAGGTTCAGCAGAAGCTTTCCAAGCTGATGAATGTGGCGCCGGCCAATGTCCGATTTGAATATTGCCGCCGTATTCTTACCGCTTATGCCAAGGGTGTCATACCCTACGACGATTATGTTCAGTTCAGCCGAAGCCACGTCTTGACCGCGAGCATCGCGAGAGCTCTGCATTTTACCGGATTGCGTCC
This sequence comes from Martinezella tropici, assembly GCF_003287875.1. Lineage (GTDB taxonomy): Bacteria > Pseudomonadota > Alphaproteobacteria > Rhizobiales > Rhizobiaceae > Rhizobium > Rhizobium tropici_C. The sequence continues at coordinate 457,157 of NZ_QMKK01000025.1, read as the reverse complement.
ATCGAAGCCGAAACGGCACCATTCTTCCGGCTTTGACCAAAATGCCGCCCAGTGAGAGGTTTAGGGACTTACTTGCGGCATCGCGCGGCGGAGGTGTTTTCTCGCTCCTGGCGTTGTGCTGCCGATCTAGAGGCCGGCCATTCCAAAGGACGCTGCAGAACAAAGGCTTGTCGTCGCATGGGACGATCGCAGAGGAAAGGTTTCGGCGTTTCGCTGCCCATCAAAGAGGTAGAATCAGGGCTGCTTTGGCCCTCTCGGGCGAGAGACCGGGATTTTCACCTTGCCGCCATGTATCACGGAGAAGGATTTCACGCCCTGCGGCGCTCCTCCTTGCGCTCGCGGTTTGGCCAACGATTTCGAATGCTGTGCAGAACGGCGGGCTTGTCGATAGTTCTCAAGCCGCGCATGGACAGCGCAACAATGATGTCTTCGAAGAAGACATCTCTTGCAAGCGTGTCAACGATGCTTTTGGCGCGACTTGGCGCAGCTCGCGGGTTGCAATGATAACTTTCAATGCCAAGCCGGATGGAACGCTGAAACCACATTACGAGCTCCGGAAAATCGGCGATCACGAATACGGCAAATATGCGTTTTCGACAAAATGGCTGAGAATTGGTTATGGATCCGCTGGCAGTGTCGGGCAGCGCGGACCAATCTGGAACGCCTGCCACCTTATCGGCAGCGATCACGACGGCGACGAAGGCGAAATTCACTACGGTGCGATCTGGCGTTCCTTTCCTTACGAAGCTGCAGCCGACATCTGGATCACCACAGGTGACGACCGAGTCCACAAGGTCCGCAGGCAATTTCAAGACGATCGATGGAAGTTTCCGTTTGCAACGGCTCTTGACGTCTTCAGCTATGACTCAGCGCAGATAGAGGTTCCCTATGTTGATGGGCGGTAGGCATCTACGATGCGCTTTGGCCGTTGAGGGGCGGACATAACGTCATGAACCAAGCCACCCTCATTGAACCGGAGCAGCCCCCGACCGCATCCCCATTCGCAGACGAGGTGAGGCGCCCCGACAGTGGCCTTGCGGCGATTGCGGCGATATCAGGCTATTTCCGCATCGCCTCCAACCCCGATACTTTGGCCCGCGATCTCGCTCTGACGAAGCCGGCCGGACGCAGTGACCTGTTGCGTGCGGCCAAGCTCGTGGGACTGAAGGCCAAGCATTTGGAGATCCAATCGGATGTTCGGCTGGCGACCTTGCCGACGCCGGCGATCGCCTGTCTGACCGATGGCCGCTTTGCGGTCTTCGGCGGAGCAGCACCCGACAACACATGGCGCATCATCGATCCGACGGACTTTTCCAGCCGCAATCTCGGCGCTCAGGAGTTGCTTGCGGAAACGTCGGGGCACTTCATCCTGCTGCAGCGGCGGCTGGCCGGACCGGGCGCGTCGCGTGGCAATTTCGGCTTCCGCTGGTTCCTGCCGTCGATCTGGCGCTATCGCCATGCCTTCGGTCATGTCCTGCTCGCCTCGTTGATCGTCCAGATCTTTGCACTCGTCACACCGCTCTTCTTCCAGGTCGTCGTCGACAAGGTTCTCGCCCATCGGAGCTATTCGACGCTGATCGTGCTCGTCGTTGGCTTGGCGGCCGTCGGCCTATTCGACGTGGTGCTGCAATATCTTCGCACCTATGCACTGGCGCATACGACCAACCGCATCGATGTCGAGCTCGGACGGCGGCTGTTCCGGCATATGCTCAGCCTGCCGCTTTCCTATTTCGAGACGCGCGCAACCGGACAGACGATCGCCCGCGTGCGTGAACTTGAGACGATCCGCAACTTCCTGACGGGGCAGGGGCTGTTCTCCGGCCTCGACTTGATCTTCACCATCGTCTTCATCTTCGTATTGTTTTCCTATTCCGCAAAGCTCGCCTGGATCGTCGTCGCCTCGATCCCCTTCTATCTGGCGATCGGCTTCCTGGTGCGGCCGTTCCTGAAGGAGAAGATCGACGAGAAGTTCGAGCGCGGCGCCTATAGCCAACAGCTTCTCGTCGAGACCGTCGTCGGCGTCCAGACGCTGAAAGCATCGGCCGTCGAGCCGGTTGTAGCGGCGCAATGGGAAGAGCGTCTGGCCGGTTACGTGCAGTCGTCGTTCGGCACGACGATGCTCGCCGCCAAGGGCCAGAACGCCATCCAGTATGTCAACAAGATCACCTCGGCGGCACTTCTTCTGTTCGGCGCTCAGGCCGTTATCAATGGCGAGCTGACGGTCGGTGCGCTCGTCGCCTTTAACATGATCGCCGGTCAGGTCTCGCAGCCGATCCTGCGCCTGTCGCAGCTCTGGCAGGACTTCCAGCAGGTGCAGGTGTCTGTGGCCCGTCTTGCCGACATCCTCAACGCACCGCCCGAGCCACGGCCGGAAGTCTCGGTCAGCCTGCCGAAGCCGAGAGGCGCCATCTCCTTCAAGGGGGTGAACTTCCGTTATACGGCCGATGGCCCGGAAGTGCTGCGCGACATCTCGTTCTCCGTCAGGCCGGGTGAAGTCATCGGCATCGTCGGACCGTCCGGATCGGGCAAATCGACGCTGACCAAGCTGGTGCAGCGCTTCTACATCCCGACCCGCGGCCAGGTCTTCGTCGACGGCCAGGATATCGCCCAGGTCGATCCGGCGTGGCTTCGCTCCAACATCGGCGTCGTCCTGCAGGAGAACATGCTGTTCAACCGCACGATCCATGACAATATCTGCCTGGTCAATCCGTCGATGTCGCGGGCAGCGGCCATGCAGATGGCGCGGCTTTCGGGGGCCGACGAGTTTATCGCCAAGCTGCCGAAGGGCTATGATACGCTGATCGAGGAGCGCGGCGCCAACCTCTCCGGCGGACAGCGCCAGCGTCTGGCGATTGCGCGAGCCCTTGCCACCAATCCGCCGATGCTGATCCTCGACGAAGCCACCAGCGCGCTCGACTATGAGAGTGAGCGCATCATCCTCGGCAACATGCGCGAGATCGTCAAAGGCAGGACGGTCATCATCATCGCCCACCGCCTGGCGACCGTCCGCCATTGCGATCGCATCATCGGCATGAAGGATGGCCGCATTGTCGAGGAGGGCACGCATGACAGCCTGCTTGCCCGGCCGAACGGCCTCTATGCCCATCTCTGGCAGTTGCAGACGGGGCTCAACCAGCCATGAACCAGGTGGTCAAGCCTCCCAGACGTCCAATCAGACCGCAGCGGCGCAGCAGGATGGAGAACGAGTTCCTGCCGGCCGCACTTGAGATCCTCGAGACACCGGCCTCGCCGATCCGCACCGCCTTCATCTGGTTCATCGCCATCGTCGTGGCGGCCACACTTCTCTGGAGTTACCTCGGCACCTTCGACATCGTCTCGACAGCACAAGGTAAGATCCAGCCGACGGGCCGCGTCAAGGTCATCCAGTCGATCGAGGTCGGCAAGGTCAGATCCATCCCGGTCGTCAATGGTTCAAAGGTGAAGGCCGGCGACATCGTCGTCCAGCTCGATGACACCGAGCTCAGGTCGGACGAAGACGCGATTGCAATCAATCTCCAGGCCTATCGTGGCGAGATGGTGCGTCGCCGGGCGGTTCTGGCGACGGTCGAGCTTTGGCGACAGCAAGGCATTTGGACGAGCGACAAGACGATATCAGAGGCGCCGCTGGCCTTCGCGGAGGATGCGCCCATAAGCATCCGCAACCGCGAGCAGTCGATCTTCAGGGCCGATCTTTCGCAGCTTGCGGCCAGCCTTACCAATCTCGGTGCCCAGCACATACAAGCCAAAGCAACCGTCGCCAGGCTCGAACAGACGATCGTCGCGCAGCAGAAGTTGGTCGATACCCTCAACGAACGGGTCGCAATCCGCGCGTCATTGGTGAACCAGGACGCCGGCTCTAGGGCGGAGGTCATCGATGCCAAGGAGGTCAGCCAGAAGGAAGAGGCGACGCTTGCCGAAGAATCTGGCCAGCTCGAAGAGGCCAAGGCGTCGCTTGCCGTCACGACCAGCGATGGCGAAAAGACGGTTCAAACCTTCGTGGCGGACAATGTGCAGAAGGCAGGAGATGCCTCACGGCAGGCCGACGAACTCGAGCGGCAGCTCATCAAGGCTCGCAAGCGCCGGGAATCCATGACGATCGCTACCCCGATCGACGGTACGGTGCAATCGTCGCTGATCAACACCGTCGGCCAGGTGGTGACGACAGGCATCGATCTCATGCGCATCGTGCCAAGCAGTTCGGCCCCAGACAATTCGACCTTGGGCAATTCGGCCCTGGAAGTCGAAGCCTATCTTCCAAATAGCGACATCGGCTTTGTGGCGGTCGGGCAGCCGGCGGTGGTCAAGATCGAGGCGTTTCCGTTCACACGCTACGGCGTGATCCACGGTCATGTCACCGCGGTTGCGACGGATGCGATCCCGGAGCCGGACGCCAACCAGCTCGAAGGCGCTCCGAGCAAACAGTTGCAGGCGACCGTGCCGACGACAAATGTGCAGCGGGTTCAGAACCTTGTCTTTCCCGTTACCGTCAAGCTGGACGCCGGCACCATGAGCGTCGATGGCCATGTCGTGCCGCTGTCGCCCGGTATGGCCGCGACGGCTGAAATCAAGACCGGCAAGCGCCGCATCCTTGAATATCTGTTCTCGCCGATCGTCGAAGTGACCTCGCAGGCCATGCAGGAGAGGTAGTGGGGAACCATGCAATTAAGTAGGACCTTGCGATTTACAGCGCCACTGGGCCGCCTGCTGAAGCATTTCATGACCTTTGTCGTGACGTTGGCCATCGGAATAGCCTGCGCGAAGGCAGGGACAATCGGAGCTGACAACCGGCGCGCCATTGATGATTACGCGGCGTCGTACGGCATGTCCCCTGACGTCGCTCGCAAGAAGTTTGGCGCAAGCGGCAGAATCATGTGTCCCTTCAATGAGGCCAGCGCTTTCCTGCTCTATAAGCCCGATATCGTGGTCACGGCACGGCATGCTCTCTATCCCAAAAACGCCAAGGTAATCTATGCAGGGCCAATGTCGATCATGCGCTGTGGGTTTGAAGTGAGCGACGGCAAGGGATCAACATGGCACAAGGTCGATGTCGCATCTTTCGTTCATCCGAACAAAGGTCTTAAATCCTGGGACGATCCCTATGACTGGGTCGTGATGCGGCTGTCCGAATCCGTGACAGAGTTCGAACCATATCGCCTGCCTTCTAAACCCGTTTCCGTCGGAGATAAGATCATAAGTGCCTCCATCCGTCAGGCGCACTTTCTTCCCGACGATTGGAACGAGCGCATTGTTGGTGACTGCCGTATCCGATCGGTCGAAAATATTGAGAAAATCCCGGCAAGCGGTCTTCGCACGGACTGCTCCTCCGACGTCGGAGCCTCGGGCAGCCCGATCCTGAGAGAAGGGCCTGAGGGCCTGGAGGCCATTGGCATCACGACGTCAGGCACAGGCTCATGCCGGAAGTTCGATCGCGCGCGGTGCTACAATTTTGCTGTTGGCCTGGAGCCCGAACTCATCGAAGCGGTGCACAGGCTTGCGAGAGGATAGAAATCGGGCCGGACAGCCAGGTAGTCATGCCCACCGTAACATAGTTGCCGGGATTTCAGCCATATCTCGCTTCTGCCTTCGGTGCTGGCGCTGGCTGGAATTCTCATGCATACCGGCAGAGCCGACACGAAGCCGGCTTAGCTTTTCGCCTCCGCCCATTCCTGATCTTGCCGATCTTGCACCTTCCTCCCGCCTTGCAAGTCGGCTACAGCTCTCTAAGTGTACGCCTCGGATCGAGCTGATCCGCCGCGCTTGGGGCGGCAAATCCTTGTGAGTTAAGAAGGGATGGTCATGGCAGGAGAAACGGTGCTTGTGGTCGGCGGAGCCGGATATATCGGTTCGCACACTTGTCTGGATCTGGCGAACAAGGGGTTCAAACCCGTCGTCTACGACAATTTCTCCAATGGGCATCGCGAATTCGTCAAATGGGGTCCGGCCGAGGAAGGCGATATTCGTGATCGCGCCCGTCTCGACGAGGTGCTGGCCAAGCACAAGCCTGCCGCGATCCTGCATTTCGCCGCGCTGATCGAGGTCGGCGAGTCGGTCAAGGATCCGGTCTCCTTCTATGAAAACAATGTCATCGGCACGCTGACCTTGCTTTCGGCTGCCCAGGCGGCCGGTGTGAAAGCCTTCGTCTTTTCCTCCACCTGCGCGACCTACGGTCTGCCGCAGAGCGTGCCGCTCGATGAGAGCCACCGGCAGGTTCCGATCAACCCCTACGGCCGCACGAAATATATCGTCGAGCAGGCGCTGGCGGATTATGACCAATACAAGGGGCTGCGCTCCGTCATTCTGCGCTATTTCAATGCTGCCGGTGCTGATTTCGAGGGGCGCATCGGCGAATGGCATACGCCGGAAACCCATGCCATCCCGCTCGCCATCGATGCCGCCCTTGGCCGCCGCCAGGGCTTCAAGGTCTTCGGCAGCGATTATGATACGCGCGACGGCACCTGCGTGCGCGATTATATCCATGTGCTCGATCTCGCCGACGCCCATGTCCGCGCCGTGGAATATCTGCTTGATGGCGGCGATTCCGTCGCGCTCAATCTCGGCACGGGCACCGGCACGACCGTGAAGGAATTGCTTGGAACCATCGAGACCGTGTCCAACCGACCGTTCCCGGTCGAATATGTCGGCCGCCGCGAGGGCGATTCGACGACGCTGGTCGCCAACAACGACAAGGCTCGCGATATTCTCGGATGGTCGCCGCAATATGATCTGACTGAGATCATCCAATCCGCCTGGAACTGGCATGCCAAGTCCAACCAGCACTGAGCAGCGTTCTTTCGCCGGTATTGGGGGCAAACGCCCGAACGTTCTGCTGATCTCGGCGGATCAATGGCGGGGAGATTGTCTTTCCGCCGTCGGTCATGAATGCGTCAGGACGCCGAATGTCGATGCGCTCGCGCGGGAAGGCGTGCTCTTCCGGCGGCATTATGCTGGAACAGCCCCCTGTTCGCCGGCGCGCGCGACGCTCTATACCGGCCTCTACCAGATGAACCATCGTGTTTGCCGCAACGGTTCGCCACTGGATGCCCGTTTCGACAATGTCGCGCTTGCGGCGCGGCGGGCAGGCTATGACCCGACGCTGTTTGGCTATACCGACACAGCGCCGGATCCGCGCGGCCGGGATCCCCACGATCCGCATCTGACGACTTATGAGGGGGTGCTGCCCGGCTTCACGGCGCGGCAGCTCCTGCCCGAACACGAAAAGCAATGGCTCTCCTGGCTGCGCTCGCGCGGTCATGCCGATGCCGTCAGCCGCGATATTCATATTCCGGTCGGTGCCCAGCCCGGCGAGATTTCCAGCAATGCGCCTGCCTATTCCAAGGAGGAGACGCAGACGGCATTTCTGGCGGGCGAGTTCATCCGCTGGCTCGGAGAGCAGGATCAGCCCTGGTTCGCGCATGTTTCTTTCCTCCGGCCGCACCCGCCCTTCTCGGTGCCGGAGCCCTATAACCGCATGTTCTCGACGGCTGACGGCCCGGCTTTCGCGCGCGCCGCCGATCGCGAGACGGAGATGGCAGCGCATCCGCTGCTTGCCTTCGGCTTGCCGCTGATCGGCAAGGGCAGCTTCATGCATGGCGGCAAAGGCTCCATCGGGGAATGGACGTCTGAGAATTTTGCGGCGATCCGCGCCATCTATTACGGCATGATCGCCGAAGTCGACGCACAGCTTGGCCGGATCTGGCAGGCATTGAAGGATGCCGGCAGTTGGGACGATACCGTCATCGTCTTCACCTCCGACCATGCCGAGATGATGGGCGACCACTGGATGCTCGGCAAGGGCGGTTTCTTCGATGGCAGCTATCATGTTCCGCTCGTCATTCGTGATCCCTTCCAGGCCGCAACGCGTGGCCGGCAAGTAGAGCATTTCACCAGTGCCGCGGATATTTTCCCAAGCCTGTGCGACCGGCTCGGGATCGCGCCGGTAAACCATGTCGACGGCGAAAGCCTGCTGCCGTTCCTCTCCGGTTCCGAACCGGAAGGCTGGCGCGATGCGGCTTTCTGGGAATTCGATTTCCGCGATATCGCCGAGGGTGTCCCCGAGCGGCATTTCGGCCTGCGTTCCAATGCCTGCAATCTGGCCGTTGTGCGCGACGAGCGCTTCAAATATGTCCATTGCGCCGGGCTGCCGCCGCTGCTCTTCGATCTTGCGAAGGATCCGGCGGAGCTGTCCAATGTCGCTGAAGATGGCGCCTACCTGGCAATCAGGCTCGCCTATGCCGAAAAGCTTCTCTCCCTTCGCGCCCGGCATCTGGACCAGACGCTTGCCTATACGGAGCTGACGGAAAAAGGGCCGGTATCGCTCCGGCCCTGACCCGCTTCTGTCATTTGCTTTTACGCAATTCCGGACAAAAACCGCTGCGCAGTTTTCCTGGTATTGCTCGTTAGGCGAACGAGCCGAGATAGTTCATCTTGCCGACGGGCAGCCCACGGCTGCGCAGGATGTCGTGCGCCGTCGTCACGTGGAAGAAGAAGTTCGGCAACGCGAATTTCGCCAGGTAATCCTCACCCTTGAAGACGGTCTTGTTGCCTCCGGGTGTGATCGTCACCTCCCGCATGTCGCTGCCTTCCATCGTGGCCGGCGTGATCGTCGCCAGAAAATCCTGCGTCTTCTTCAGGCGTTCCCGCAGGTCTGCGACGGTCGTCTCGTTGTCTTCGAAACGCGGTGCATCGATGCCGGTAAGTCGCGCAATGGTGAGCTTCGCCGTATCGGAGGCGCGCTGATATTGGCCGGAGAGCGGCAGCATGTCGTCGATGAGGCGAGCGGAAACGAGTTCCTCCGCCGCAATGCCTTTCTCCGCGGCATGGGCTTCGATCTTGTCGAGATAGGCGGAGAGGTTTTGCAGGCCGCGTTGAAAGATGGGAACCGAGAAATTGTACATCGAAGGCATGCGTGTTCTCCCTTGCTTGCCGCGCTGGGGCAGGTTGGTTATCGACATTCTATTCCGTTCCGGCGTTGATGGAATAACCGTTCCATCACGCAGGGCGTCCGTATGTAGGTTCGGCCTTCGCGTCTTGCAGCAGTGCCGGCGATAAAATCCGTCTTCGCGGGTTCCCGGAACGCGGCCGGAATTTGGTGTTGACCTTTGCGATGAAAAATGGAATGAATATTCCGCATAAAGAATTTTACGGTTTGTTTGTTCCGTTTTTTTCAACGTGGCCGTCATGGGAGTGACGACCGAATTGACGACAGGCCCTGCGGTCGAGACTGAGGGCCCCGGCATTCAGGAGGGTGTGGCCGGGCACCGTATCTGGGAGGAAAACATGAAGAAATTTATCCTTGGCTCCGCGATGGCGCTTATGCTGTCGACCGCAGCCCATGCCGAAACCATCGGCGTTTCCATGGCGCTCTTCGACGACAACTTTCTGACGGTCCTGCGTAACGGCATGCAGGACTATGCAAAGGGCATGAGCGGCGTGACGCTGCAGGTGGAAGATGCTCAGAACGACATCGCCAAGCAGCAGAGCCAGATCCAGAATTTCATCGCCAGTAAGGTCGATGCCATCATCGTAAATCCGGTCGACACCGATGCGACGGCTGCCATTTCCAAGCTGGCCGCGGACGCCAAGATCCCGCTCGTCTACGTCAACCGCGAACCGGCCAACGTCGACAGCCTCCCGGACAAACAGGCCTTCGTCGCCTCCAACGAGCAGGAATCCGGCACGCTGGAAGCCAAGGAAGTTTGCCGGTTGCTGGGCGGCAAGGGCAAGGCCGTCATCATGATGGGCGAGCTTTCCAACCAGGCTGCCCGCATGCGCACCAAGGACGTCCACGATGTGGTGGCGACCGACGAGTGCAAGGGCATTCAGATCGTTCAGGAGCAGACCGCCAACTGGCAGCGCACCCAGGGTGCCGATCTGATGACCAACTGGCTTTCCAGCGGCCTCGAATTCGATGCCGTCATCTCCAACAACGACGAAATGGCGATCGGCGCCATCCAGGCACTGAAGGCTTCCGGCAAGTCGCTGGACAAGATCGTGGTTGCCGGCGTCGATGCCACCCAGGATGCGCTTGCCGCCATGCAGGCCGGCGACCTGAAGGTCACCGTGTTCCAGGATGCCGCCGGCCAGGGCAAGGGCGCAGTCGATGCCGCGCTCAAGCTCGCCAAGGGCGAGAAGATCGAGAAGAAGGTCTACATTCCCTTTCAGCTCGTCACGCCGACCAACGTCAAGGACTTCGTCAAGAAGAACTGAGAACGAGAGTGATCGACAGATGCGGGCTTAAAGGCCCGCATCCTTTGAAATCCGATCTGCCCGGGAGGGAAAAATGGTTGTGAGCCCATCCACCATGGCGGCGGTGCGCGCCAGCGGCGTTGTTCCCAATGCCGCCTACCTGTTGAGCGCTGAAGGCATTCGCAAGGAGTTTCCCGGCGTGCTCGCCCTCGATGACGTTTCCTTCCGCCTGAAGCGCGGGACGGTGCACGCGCTGATGGGCGAAAACGGTGCGGGCAAATCGACCCTGATGAAGATCCTTGCCGGCATTTATATCCCCGATCAGGGCGAAGTGCGGCTCAAGGGTGTCGAGATCCGGCTGAAGTCACCGCTCGACGCGCTGGAAAATGGCATTGCCATGATCCATCAGGAACTGAACCTGATGCCTTTCATGACGGTTGCCGAGAATATCTGGATCCGGCGTGAGCCGAAGAACCGCTTCGGCCTCGTCGACCATGCGGAGATGAGCCGCAAGACCGAGGAGCTCTTCCAGCGCCTCAACATTTCCATCGATCCGGAAATCCAGGTGCGCGAGCTTTCCGTCGCGAGCCGGCAGATGGTCGAGATCGCCAAGGCGGTTTCCTATAATTCCGACGTGCTGATCATGGATGAGCCGACTTCGGCGCTGACCGAGCGCGAGGTTGCGCATCTCTTCCAGATCATTCGCGACTTGCGCGCCCAGGGCATCGGCATCGTCTATATCACCCACAAGATGAACGAGCTGTTCGAGATCGCCGACGAGTTTTCGGTCTTCCGCGACGGCAAATATATCGGCACGCACGCCTCCACCGACGTGACCCGCGACGATATCATCCGCATGATGGTCGGCCGCGAGATCACGCAGATGTTCCCGAAGGAGGAGGTGCCGATCGGCGAGACCGTGCTGTCGGTCAAGGATCTGAGCCTCGAGGGCGTCTTCTCCAATGTGTCCTTCGAGGTCAGGGCCGGCGAGATCCTCGGCGTGGCCGGGCTTGTCGGATCGGGCCGGTCCAACGTAGCCGAGACCATCTTCGGCGTGACGCCGGCCTCGTCCGGCTCGATCGAGCTTTTCGGCAAGAAGACCGAAATCACCTCTCCGGCCGCTGCTATTCGTCATGGCATGGCCTTCCTGACCGAGGACCGCAAGGATACGGGCTGTCTTCTCATCCTCAGCGTACTCGAGAACATGCAGGTGGCCGTGCTGCACGACAAGTTCGTGCGCGGCGGCTTCGTGCAGGAAGGCGCGATCGAAGAGGCCTGCGAGGAGATGGCTAGGAAGCTGCGCGTCAAGACGCCGAACCTCGACGAACGCATCGAAAATCTGTCCGGCGGCAATCAGCAGAAGGCACTGATCGGCCGGTGGATGCTCACCAATCCCCGCATTCTGATCCTGGACGAGCCGACGCGCGGCATCGACGTCGGCGCCAAGGCCGAGATCCATCGTCTCGTTACCGAAATGGCGCGCAACGGCGTCGCCGTCATCATGATCTCCTCGGAAATGCCCGAGGTGCTCGGCATGAGCGACCGCATCATGGTCATGCATGAAGGACGGGTCACCGGGTTCCTGGATCGCGCAGAAGCAACTCAAGTGAAGGTGATGGAGCTGGCCGCGCAGTGACGCCGCCAATCATCGCAAGGGAGGATTGAACCATGGTTAGCAAAGTTGCAGAGGCGACCGCCCCGGCAGTCACCCGGCCAAGACGTCGGCGTGTGCCGCCCGAACTCGGCATCTTCCTGGTGCTGATCGGCATTGCGCTTCTCTGCGAGATCCTCGGCTGGATCTTCGTCGGCCAGAGCTTCCTGATGAACCTGCAGCGCCTGAAGATCATGATCCTGCAGGTCTCCGTCATCGGCATCATCTCGGTCGGCGTGACGCAGGTCATCATAACCGGTGGTATCGATCTCTCCTCCGGCTCGGTCGTCGGTCTCACCGCGATGGTCGCTGCGAGCTTTGCCCAGTCGTCGACATGGGCAAGGGCCGTCTACCCGGCATTGACCGACATGCCCTTCTTCGTGCCGATCGGCATCGGCCTGCTGATCGGGCTTCTCGCCGGCTACATCAACGGCCAGTTGATCACGAAAACCAAGATCCCGCCCTTCATCGCCACCCTCGGCATGATGGTTTCGGCCCGCGGCCTGTCGAAGCTCTATACAAAGGGCCAGCCGATCTCGGGCCTCACCGACCAGTTCAATTTCATCGGCTCCGGCATCTGGCCCGTCGTCGTCTTCCTCATCATCGCGGTCCTCTTTCATATCGTGCTGCGCTACACGCGCTATGGCAAGTTCACCTATGCGATCGGCGCCAATCTGCAGGCGGCGCGCGTTTCGGGCATCAATGTCGAGGCGCATCTGGTCAAGGTCTATGCGATTGCCGGGCTTCTCGCCGGTCTCGCCGGCATCATTACCGCCGCCCGCGTGCAGACGGCGCAGGCCGGCATGGGCGTCAACTACGAGCTGGATGCGATCGCGGCTGCCGTCATCGGCGGGACGTCGCTGACGGGCGGCGTCGGGCGTATTGCCGGCACGGTGATCGGCACCGTCATTCTCGGCGTGATGATCTCCGGCTTCACCTTCCTCAACGTCGATGCCTATTACCAGGAAATCGCCAAGGGCTTCATCATCGTCGCGGCCGTTGCCATCGACGTCTACCGCCAGAAGAAGCGGGCCAAGCGCTGAAACGCCCGAACATCGTCAGCGTTCTATCATGCTCTCAAGGCGGGGTTTGTGCCCCGCCTTTTTCCATTTGAATATACGGTTCCATGCAAATGCAAATTTTTTTCATTTGGGTATGGCGAATCCTGTCAGCTTTTCTATTCTGCCCGCTTTCCATTCGCTCACTCGAGCGCTTCATCCGGGATAGACAATGCAAGCCGTATTCGATGGTCATAACGACGTTCTCTTGAGGCTCTGGCATCACGCGCGCGATGGCGCCGACCCGGTCGCCGAATTCAAGCACGGGACGTCTAGCGGCCATATCGATGCGCCGCGTGCGCGTGCCGGCGCCCTGGCCGGCGGTCTTTGCGCCATTTACATTCCGTCGGGCGATCTCGTCTTTGCCGATCCGGATAGCAACGGCCATTATGCTACGCCTTTGGCGGCTCCGCTGGAGCGTGCGCCTTCCCTCGATATCGCTCTCGAAATGGCGGCGATCGCGTTGCGGCTCGACCGTGCCGGCGCCTGGAAGCTCTGCCGTTCCACCGCCGATATCCGTGATTGCATGGAGAAAAACATTTTCGCGGCCGTCATGCATATGGAAGGCTGCGAAGCGATCGACGCCGATCTCGTCGCGCTCGAAACCTTCTATGCCGCCGGCCTGCGCTCACTCGGCCCGGTCTGGAGCCGCAACAACGTCTTTGCCCACGGCGTGCCCTTTGCCTATCCGAGCTCTCCCGACACCGGACCCGGCCTGACCGAGGCCGGCTTCGCGCTGGTGCGCGCCTGCAACCAGCTCGGCATCCTCATCGATCTCGCCCATATCACCGAAAAGGGCTTCTGGGATGTGGCAAAGACCTCGGATCAGCCGTTGGTCGCGAGCCATTCCAACGCGCATGCGCTGACGCCGGTCGCGCGCAACCTCACCGACAAGCAGCTCGACGCCATCAAGGAAAGCCGCGGCCTCGTCGGCCTCAACTATGCGACGGCCATGCTGCGCGACGATGCGCGCTCGGATGCCGATACGCCGCTCGAGGTGATGGTGCGGCATGTCGATCATCTGGTCGGCCGCGTCGGCATCGACTGCGTCGGTCTCGGATCGGATTTCGACGGCGCCACGATTCCGGCTGAAATCGGCGATGCCGCAGGCAACCAGAAGCTGATTGAAGCCCTTCGCAGTGCTGGTTATGGTGAGGCCGATCTTGCAAAGCTGTGCCGGGAGAACTGGCTTCGCGTCCTGGCGTCCGCCTGGAAGGAAGGCAGCCGGTAAAGTGCGTGCCGATATTGCGTAAAGTTTGTTAAGAGGGGAATGAAAATAATGATGATGACCAAGATGAACCGCGGTTTGCGCGCACTGTCTGCCGGTGTGGCTCTCTCGCTTCTGCTGATGGCGGCGCCGAACGCATATGCTGCGACGCCCAAGGACACGCTGGTCGAAGGCTTTGCCTTCGACGATATTCTGAGCATGGATCCGGCCGAAGCCTATGAGCTGTCGGCTGCCGAAATCACCGGCAATACCTATAGCCTGCTCGTCCGTCTCGACATCAACGATACGTCGAAGATCAAGGGTGACCTTGCCGAGAGCTGGACGGTTTCCGACGATCACCTGACCTATACGTTCAAGCTCAAGCCCGGCCTGAAGTTCGCGTCCGGCAACCCGATCACGGCTGAAGACGTTGCATGGTCCTTCGAGCGTGTCGTCAAGCTAAACAAGAGCCCGGCCTTCATTCTCACGCAGTTCGGCATCACCGGCGATAACGTGACAGAAAAGGCCAAGGCAACCGACGCGAACACCTTCACCTTCACTGTCGACAAGCCCTATGCGCCGAGCTTCGTGCTGAACTGCCTGACGGCAACTGTTGCCGAAGTGGTCGACAAGAAGCTGGTCCTGCAGCATGTGAAGCCGGCAACGCCGACCGCCGATTACAAATACGACAACGACTTCGGCAACAGCTGGCTGAAGACCGGATTTGCCGGTTCCGGTCCGTTCAAGCTGCGTGAATGGCGCGCCAACGAGGCGGTCGTGCTGGAGCGCAACGACAACTATTACGGCGAAAAGACCAAGCTGAACCGTGTCATCTATCGCTTCATGAAGGAAAGCTCCGCACAGCGCCTTGCGCTTGAAAACGGCGATATCGATATCGCCCGCAACCTGTCGCCGACCGATCTCGAGGCTGTCGAGAAGAACCCGAAGCTTGCTTCGACCAGCGCGCCGAAGGGCACCATCTACTATATGAGCCTCAACCAGAAGAACGCCAATCTGGCCAAGCCGGAAGTGCAGCAGGCGTTCAAATATCTGGTCGATTATGATGCCATCGGCAAGACGCTGATCAAGGGCATCGGCGAGATCCATCAGACCTTCGAACCGAAGGGCATGCTCGGCTCGCTGGATGAGAATCCGTTCAAGCTCGACGTCGCCAAGGCCAAGGAATTGCTGGCCAAGGCAGGCCTGCCCAATGGCTTCTCGATCACCATGGACGTGCGCAGCATCGAGCCGGATACGGGCATCGCGACCGCGATCCAACAGACGCTCGGCCAGGCCGGCATCAAGGTGGAGATCATCCCCGGCGACGGCAAGCAGAAGCTGACCAAATATCGTGCCCGCAATCACGATATCTACTTCGGCAACTGGGGCCCGGACTATTGGGATCCCCATTCCAACGCCGATACCTTCACCACCAACGACGACAATTCCGATACCAGCAGCAACAAGACGCTCGTGTGGCGCAACACCTGGACCTCTCCCGAACTGGAGAAGCAGGCCAAGGCGGCGCTCTTCGAAGGCGATGCGGCCAAGCGCGGCGCCATGTATGAGGACATCCAGAAGAAATTCCTGGAAGCAAGCCCCTTCATCATCCTCTATCAGCAGACGGAAGTCGCCGGCTATCGCAAGGACGTGAAGGACTTCAAGCTCGGTCCGAGCTTCGACAACAACTTCGTCTGGCCGATCTCCAAGTGATGATCCGGCAGGACTAGGTCTTTGAGCACTGTCGAACGGAAAATGCAGGTGCGGCCCAAAAAGGGCCGTGCCGCTCCCTTTTTCATGGGTCTGCTGCGATTCCTCGTCGTGGCCGTCACCACCTATCTCGGCCTTCTGGCCGTCACCTTTTTCATCGGGCGGGTCATACCGATCGATCCGGCGCTGGCGATCGCCGGCGATCACGCGCCGCAGCAGGTGCTGGAGCGTCTGCGGCGCGAGATGCATCTCGACGAACCGCTTTATCTGCAGTTCTATTACTATCTGCTGAGCGCACTCAGCGGCGATTTCGGGACGTCTGTGCTGACGACCAATCCGGTCATGGATGACATCAGGCGCGTCTTCCCCGCGACGATGGAGCTCGCGACAGTCGGCACGATCATCGGCGCCTTGTTCGGGGTTCCCTTCGGTGTGCTCGCCGCGGTGCGTCGCAACAGCATGATCGACCAGATCGTCCGCGTGATCGGCCTCGTCGGCTATTCGGTGCCGGTCTTCTGGCTGGCCATGGTCTCGCTCGTCATCTTCTATGCGAAGCTGAACTGGGTCGCCTATCCCGGCCGCATCGACATCGCCTATGAATATAGTTTCACGCCGGTCACGGGCTTCTTCCTGCTGGATAGCGCCATGCAGGGGCAATGGGACGTCTTCTGGGACGTGTTCCGCCACATCATCCTGCCGGCATCGCTGCTCGGCTATTTTTCGCTTGCCTATATCAGCCGCATGACCCGCAGCTTCATGCTGAACGAACTGGGGCAGGAATATATCGTCGCGGCTCGAGCCAAGGGTCTTTCCGAGACGCGGGTGATCTGGGGCCATGCATTGCGCAGTGCCGCCGTGCCGCTGATCACGGTGATTGCGCTCTCCTACGCCGGGCTGCTCGAAGGCTCCGTGCTGACGGAGATCGTCTTCTCCTGGCCAGGCATCGGTTTCTATATCACCAGCTCGCTGCGCAATGCCGACATGAATGCCGTTCTCGGCGGCACGATCGTCGTCGGCACGGTGTTCATCGGCATCAATCTGATTTCCGATCTTTTGTATCGGACGCTCGACCCAAGGACCCGACGTAAATGACTGTCGAGACCACCCAACCCAGCTTGAGGGACTGGCTGCTCTCCGACCGGCCGCAGTCGCGCCGGCAGGCGAGGCTAGGGCGCGCCTATGTCACCTGGCGGCAGTTCTCCGCCAATCGCCTGGCCGTCATCGGACTGCTGATCATCGTTGCGCTCGTGCTCGTGGCGGCGCTCGCCGATGTGATCGCGCCGCATTCGCCCGTCATTGGCGATCTCACAAATGCCTATCTGAAACCGCCCGGCACGCCGGGTTATCTTCTCGGTACCGACGATCTCGGCCGCGATATCCTTTCGCGCCTCATCTACGGGTCGCGCTGGACGCTCTATATCGTCGTCCTGGTCGCGATTATCTCGGCGCCGATCGGGCTGATCATCGGCATGGTGTCGGGCTATATGGGCGGCTGGGTCGATGTGATCCTGATGCGCATCACCGATATCTTCCTTGCCTTTCCGAAGCTGGTGCTGGCGCTTGCCTTTGCCGGTGCGCTCGGCGCCGGCATCGAGAACGCCGTCATCGCCATCGCCATCACCTCCTGGCCGCCCTATGCGCGCCTGGCGCGGGCCGAAACGATGACGGTGCGGCGTTCGGACTATATCGCCGCCGTGCAGCTCATGGGTGCTTCGCCGCTGCGCATCATCTTCCGCCATGTCATGCCGCTCTGCATCTCCTCGGTCATCGTCCGCGTCACGCTCGACATGGCCGGCGTCATCCTGACGGCCGCCGGCCTCGGCTTCCTTGGTCTTGGTGCGCAGCCGCCGCTGCCGGAGTGGGGCGTGATGATCGCAAGCGGATTCAAATACTATCTCGATCAATGGTGGGTGGCGGCGATGCCCGGCATCGCGATCCTCATCGTCAGCCTCGGCTTCAACCTGCTCGGGGACGGCCTGCGCGACGCGCTTGATCCGAAGGAGAGCGGGCAATGACGACACTTTTGACCGTGGAGAACCTGAGGGTTCGTTATCCGACCCGCACCGGCGTCATCGACGCCGTGCGTGGCGTCTCTTTCACGCTCGGCCGCGAGCGGCTCGGCATCGTCGGCGAGAGCGGCTCCGGTAAATCGCAGACCGGCCGCGCCATCATGGGGCTGACGCCGCCGCATGGCATCGTCACCGCCGACAGATTGAATTTCAGCGGCATCGACTTGCTGTCGATTTCGGCCAAGGAGCGCCGGTCGCTGCGCGGCAAACGCATTGCCATGGTGCTGCAGGACCCGAAATATTCGCTCGATCCCGTCATGACCATCGGCCGGCAGATCACCGAGACGCTACGCACCCATGAAAAGGTGAGCAAGGCCGAGGCCCGCGACCGTGCCATGGCCATGCTGGAAGCGGTGCAGATCCGCGATCCCGGCCGCGTCTACGACCTGCATCCGCACGAGGTCTCGGGCGGCATGGGCCAGCGCGTCATGATCGCCATGATGCTCATCGCCGGGCCGGAGCTGCTGATTGCCGACGAGCCGACTTCCGCGCTCGATGTCACGGTGCAGCTCGACGTGCTCAAGATCATGGACAAGCTTGTCTCCGAGCGCGGCATGGGGCTGATTTTCGTCTCGCACGACCTGCGGCTGGTGTCGTCCTTCTGCGACCGCGTGATCGTCATGTATGCAGGTAAGGTGGTGGAAGAGCTCAAGGCTTCCGAATTGAACAATGCCCAGCATCCCTATACGCGCGGTCTGCTGAACTGCATGCCTGTTATCGGCGAAAACCGGCATCCGCTGCCGGTGCTCGACCGCAAGCCGGAGTGGGCGGCATGACGACAGCACTCGCAGTTGATGGCCTCAGCGTCGTCTATGATGGCTATTATGCGCTCGATGCCGTCGGCATCGACGTGAACAAGGGCGAATCCTTCGGCCTGGTCGGCGAGTCCGGCTCCGGCAAGTCGACGCTGCTGCGCGCCGTTGCGGGCCTCGCGCCCGTTACCGACGGCACGATCCGTGTCGGCGGCGAGCAGCTGAAGGGCGCCAGGCGCAGCAAGGCCTTCTATCGTCAGGTGCAGATGGTGTTTCAGGACCCCTACGGTTCCCTGCATCCGCGCCAGACGATCGACCGACTGCTGCTGGAGCCTTTGTCGATTCATGGGATCGGCGACACGGAGACCCGGATCGCCAGGGCGCTGGATGAAGTCGGCCTCGGAAAAGGCTTCCGCTTTCGCTATCCGCACCAGCTCTCCGGTGGCCAGCGCCAGCGCGTTGCGATTGCGCGCGCGCTGATCGTCGAGCCGTCGATCCTGCTGCTCGACGAGCCGACTTCGGCGCTCGATGCATCGGTGCAGGCCGAGGTGCTCAATCTGCTCGAACAGGTGCGCAGGGACCGCCATCTGACCTTCGTGATGGTGAGCCACGATCTCGGCGTCGTCACCCATATGTGCGAGCGCTTGGCCGTCATGCGCAACGGCGCGGTCGTCGAGAGGCTGACCGCAAAGGAGCTGGCAGCCGGCGACGTGAAAGAAGATTACACCCGCAATCTGATGATCGCCAGCAAGGGGTTCGTCCGCGCCTGAGTGGGCGACACCTTGAGCCTTGCCGCGTTAACGAATGGGACGGGTAAACACGACCAATCGTATAGACTATTGACACCCGCCGCAATTCTGTCATGATCTCGTTAATGGCAGTTAACTTTCGTGATCCCGATAAGGGGTCAGACGTTAGGTGGAGGCAGGCATGTTTTTCATGGGTGGCATGACCATGGGCTATCTTCATCCGCCGGTTCCGGCGAAGCAGGAAGGTGCACGGTCTGCCTCTCTTTCCGACGAAAACATCCGCCGCCAGGCCGGATCTGCCGAAGAGCAGGCGGCCGATACCAGCGCTATCGAGCGCAGCTTGATTTGGGCCCGCCGCATTCTTTGCTGAATTGGCATTGCCGATCTTTCGGGTCCTCGAAATCCAGTGGTTTAATTTTTCTCAGCTGGCGCTCTGGACGGAAATTCATCTCTACCTAGTTGATAGAAAATATATGAATAATCGTCCCAGGGTTTGACCTGAGAGACATATAAGAAACGAACGGAGGCAACACATGGCGAATTTGGGTATTTCGAATACGCATGTGAATCAGTTCGATGGTTCCAAGCGCGCCGCACAGACGCGGCACAAGATACAGACGGCGATCCATGTCGCCCTCTTCTCCGCCGCATTCCTATTCGTTGCGGCCATCGTTTGCGGCATCGTCGTCTAAACGCGATGCTTTTCGGGGCGGTAGCCCATGCCGCCCGCGCAGCATGGTCCTGTTTGCCGCGCCTTTCGCGGCGTTAAGGGCCAGGCAGAGCTGGGATTGCCGGGCGCCGGATACGGGCCGATATTCTGTTTCATTTCACAGCAACTCTCCCTTTCTCTCCCGCTGGCAGAACTTCGCCGGGCAAAGAAAATTTGCCTGGCCGATAGAATATGCCGCGCAGAAACGGTAGACTTCCCGAAAATAAAGAGCATTCGGGAGAGCGGTCGGCGCGATCATGGCCGGCGGCACGGAGGGGATCAAAAGGCTCTTGCGCGTGGCGCATTTTCCCTGATCGTGAGCAGCACCGTTTTCGTATGGCAATGGGGCCGAAGGGGCCGGAGCTTTGCGCGTCGGCCGCCGGTGGCCAATCGATCGGCCCGTGAACCGTTTCGAAAGCGATGCGTCCCGACAGGAATTTGCGAATCTTTTTATAGGGTTCAGTTTAAGTTCATCTTCTGCGGGATATTGAGGGTTCAATATTCCGAACCATGCTGAATTTCCGAAACGGGGTGAATCAGCCCAGGGAGAATGCCTCATGACCTTGATCGATTGTCGTTGACCTGTGCGGATCGCTGCCGGAACCATTTGGCCGCGTATCCAATTTCACGGGCACCTCTTGGATGATGACGAATAGTCGCCGCAATCTTTAAGAACGCCCCGTGAAAATCTTCGCCTTTATATGTCTGTTCTAAGCCGTCACTTCGAATTCACCCCCTTCGCCCGCCGGGAAGCGAAGCAAAAGGGTCCAAATGCGTGAATTCTTGCGTCGGGCAGGGCAAAAACGATAAAGGCGACAATGCCACTTACTCTGTTTGGACCCAGAACCCGAATCCATGACATCTCAAAATCTCTCCACCGTTACGCCACGTGATTCTGAAGCCAAGCAGATCGATCACAACGATGCGATCCGCGCCACTTATTTCTCCAACGAGCAAATAAAGGAATGCGGCGCGGCCTTTGCCCGCAACGGCGCGAAAACCAAGCTGCCAGGCTTTGCGCCCTTCGATTTCTTCGCACGGCACAAGGAAAACGAGAAAGAGATCCTGCGCGTCTATCGCTCGGCCAATGCCGATGTCGATGCTGGTGAATCGATCACGCCGGCAGCCGAATGGCTGCTCGACAACCACTACATCATCGAAGAGGCCATTCAGGAAGTCCGCCGCGATTTTCCGAAGAAATTCTACGATCAACTGCAGACGATCACCATCGACGGCATGGTGATGCCGCGCACCATGGCGCTTGCCTGGCTCTATGTCGCCCACACCCACAGCACGGTTTCCAATCAGGGCCTGCTGGCATTGGTGGAAGGCTTCCAGTCGGTGGAGATGCTGAAGATCGGCGAGCTCTGGGCTGTTCCCTCGCTGGTGCGCTACATCCTTGTCGAAAACCTGCGTCGCATTTCGAGCCGCGTCGAGCGGAGCCGCATGACGCGCAAGAAGGCGAATGCCGCCGTCGACGAGTTGATCCGCCTCAATGACGACGCCAAAGTCGCCGAATTCCTGAAGACGCTCGAGCCCTATACCTCGGACAATACCTTCGCCACTCAGTTCCTCTACCGCCTGCGCGACGGCTCGCATACGTCAGGCCTCGCCGTCACCTGGCTTGAGAAGCGGCTGACTGACGCCGGCACCGACGCCGAAAGCGTCATGATGGCCGAGCACAATCGCCTGTCGTCGGGTAATGTGACGATGGGCAACATCATCAAGAGCCTGCGTCTGATCGACGACACCGACTGGTCCGTCTGGGTCGAAGAGGTCAGCGCCGTCGACAAGCTGCTCTGGGATGAGACCGATTATGCCAAGCTCGATCCGGGCTCGCGCAACAGCTATCGCCGCCGTATCGAAAAGCTCGCCCGCCGTTCCGACAAGACCGAAATGGAGATCGCCCAGGTCGCCATGGCGATGACCGAGGCGGCCAAGGTATCGGGCGAAGTCCAGCCGCATGAGCCGAATATCGGCGATTTCATCATGGGCCAGCAAACGCAGAAGCTGGAGAAGGCGATCGGCTACCGTGTGCCGATTTCGGTGAGCTTCGTGCGCCAGTGGCGCAAGCTCAACTGGCTGTCGATCGCGGCGCCGGTGCTGTTCCTGAGTGTCGCGGCGCTCGCCATCGTCGGCTATTTCATGCTGCATGCCGGCATGGGCTGGGCCGAGACCATCCTGCTGCTCCTGATGTTCTCCCTGCCGGCATCGGAAGGCGCCACCGGCCTCTTCAACTTCTTCGTCACTATGTATCTGACGCCGGCGCGCCTCGTTGGCTACGAATTCAAGGAAGGCATTCCCGAAGAAGCCCGCACGCTGGTCGTCGTACCGACACTGATCGGCAATCGCGACAGTGTCGACGAACTCGTGCGCAATCTCGAGGTCCATTATCTCGCCAATCCACGCGGCGAAGTCTATTACG
This sequence comes from Martinezella tropici, assembly GCF_003287875.1. GTDB lineage: Bacteria > Pseudomonadota > Alphaproteobacteria > Rhizobiales > Rhizobiaceae > Rhizobium > Rhizobium tropici_C. The sequence continues at coordinate 434,642 of NZ_QMKK01000025.1, read as the reverse complement.
CGCTGCTCAGCGACTGGCCCGACAGCCAAGAGGAAGAGAGCGAGCGCGATCTGGAAATCTTGGATTACGCCCGCCGCGAAGTCGCCAATCTGGCTGCACGCTATGACGAGGATGGCGTCCAGCGCTTCTACCTGCTGCACCGCCGCCGCCTCTACAATCCGTCCGAAGGCGCGTGGATGGGCTGGGAGCGCAAGCGCGGCAAGCTGCACGAGCTGAACATGCTGCTGCGCGGCGACCGCGATACCACTTTCCTGCCCGGCGCCAATATCGTGCCGAAGGACGTCCAGTATGTCATGACGCTCGATTCCGACACGCGCCTGGTGCGCGATACGGTTACGAAGCTCGTCGGCAAGCTGCATCACCCGATCAACCGCCCGGTCTTCGATCCCGAGAGCAAGCGCGTCGTGCGCGGCTACGGCGTGCTGCAGCCGCGCGTCACCCCGTCGCTGACGACGGGCAAGGACGCGTCGGTGTTCCAGCGCGTCTTCTCGGTCAACCGCGGTCTCGACCCTTACGTCTTCGCCGTCTCCGACGTCTATCAGGATCTGGTGGAGGAAGGCACGTTCACCGGCAAAGGCCTCTATCACGTTGATGCCTTCGAAGCGTCGCTAAAGGGCAAGATCGAAGAGAACGCGGTTCTCAGCCACGACCTGCTCGAAGGCTCGATGGCGCGCTGCGCTCTGGTCACCGACTGCGAACTCGTCGAGGATTTCCCGATCCGCTACGAAGTTGAGGTCTCGCGCCAGCATCGCTGGGCGCGCGGCGACTGGCAGCTGCTTCCTTACCTCTTCAATCCGAAGCGTGGCGTCACCGGCCTCGGCCGCTGGAAGATGATGGATAATCTGCGTCGCTCGCTGACGCCGATCGCCTGGTTCTTCGCTTCCGTCCTCGGATGGTACTTCATGGAGCCGTTGGCGGCGCTCATCTGGCAGATCCTGTTGATCTTCTGCCTGTTCGTCGCGCCGACGCTGTCGCTCATCAACGGCATCATTCCGCGCACAAGCGATATCGTCGCCCGGGCCCATCTCTACACGGTCTGGTCGGATATCCGTGCCGCCAACGCGCAAGTCGCGCTGCGCATCGTCTTTATCGCCGACACCGCCTGCGTCATGGCTGATGCTATCGGCCGTTCGCTCTACCGTGCCTTCGTCAGCCGCAAGCTGATGCTGCAATGGCGAACCGCCGCAAGCGCCCAGGCTGCCGCGCAAACGACTATCCTTGGCCACTACCGCGTCATGTGGCATGCGCCAGTGCTGGCGCTGCTGGCCTTGGCTTTTGCTTCGCTCTCCGGCGACAACGCCTTCTTCGTCGGTATTCCCTTTGCGCTGCTTTGGGTCCTGTCGCCGGCGATCGCCTGGTATGTCAGTCAGTCGGCCGAGACCGAAGACAGGCTCGAAGTGCCGGAAAGCGTCTCCTTCGAACTGCGCAAGATCGCGCGGCGCACCTGGCGCTACTTCGAGACCTTCGTCGTCGAACAGCAGAACCATCTGCCGCCTGACAACGTGCAGCAGACCCCGAATGCGGTCGTGGCCTCGCGCACGTCGCCGACCAATATCGGCGTCTACCTGCTGTCGGTCATTTCCGCGCGTCACTTCGGCTGGACCTCCTTCGAGGAAACCATTGATCGCATGGAAAAGACCATGGCGACCGTGGCGAAGCTCGAAAAGTTCCGCGGGCACCTGTGCAACTGGTATCACACCGATACGCTGAAGCCGATGGGCGCTCGCTACATCTCGGCCGTCGATAGTGGCAATTTCGCCGGACACCTGATTGCGGTTTCCTCTGCCTGCCGCATCTGGGCGGAAGCACCATCGGCCCATATGCAGGGCAATCTGGACGGTATCGGCGATGTCGCCGGCATTCTTGCCGAAACCCTTGCCGAGCTCCCGGACGACCGCAAAACGGTTCGCCCGCTGCGCCGCCGCCTGGAAGAGCGCATCGTCGGCTTCCAGAACGCGCTCGCCGCCGTCAAGCGCGAGCATGAGTTCGCTTCCATCCGCGTCATCAACCTTTCGGTTCTGGCGCAGGATATCCAGAAACTTGCGGCAAACCTCGACCATGAGGTGAAGTCGACGCAGAGCGGCGAGGTGCTTACTTGGTCGCAGTCGCTGGTGAGGGTCTGTGAAGGCCATATCGCCGACAGCATCTTCGATCTCGCCAATGTGGATTCGCTGCGCCAGCGCCTGGCGAAGTTGCGCGACCAGATGCGCGATCTTGCCTTCGGCATGGAATACGGCTTCCTCTATCGTCCGGAGCGGCGCCTGCTTTCCATCGGTTTCCGCGTCGAAACCAACGAGCTCGATGCGGCCTGCTACGACCTGCTGGCCTCCGAAGCCCGCCTGACCAGCCTTTTCGCCATCGCCAAGGGCGATCTGCCGACCGAGCACTGGTATCGTCTCGGCCGTCAGGTCGTTCCCGTCGGCTCGCGCGGCGCGCTGGTTTCGTGGTCGGGCTCGATGTTCGAATATCTGATGCCGCCGCTCGTCATGCAGGAGCGTCAGGGCGGTATCCTCAACCAGACGAACAATCTGGTCGTGCAGGAGCAGATGAACTACGCCAAGCGCCTTGGCTCCGATATTCCCTGGGGCATTTCGGAAGCGGCCTTCAATGCTCGCGACCACTACATGCACTACCAGTACACCAATTTCGGCGTGCCTTCGCTCGGCCTCAAGCGCGGTCTCGGCCAGAATGCCGTCATCGCACCTTACGCCTCGATCCTCGCCAGCCAGTATCGTCCGGCTGCGGCGCTCGAAAACCTGCAGAAACTGCGCAAAGTGGGCGCTCTCGGCATCTATGGCTTCCACGATGCCGTCGATTTCACGCCGACCCGCGTTCCGGAAGGCAAGAAGTGCGCGGTGGTCTACAACTACTATGCACACCATCATGGCATGTCGATTGCCGCGATCGCCAACGTCGCCTTCAACGGCCGCCTGCGCGAGCTCTTCCATGCCGATCCGGTGATCGAAGCCGCCGAACTGCTGCTGCAGGAAAAGGCGCCGCGCGATATTCCGGTCATGGCCGCCAAGCACGAGAGCGACCAGCCGGCCAATATCCAGGAAGACATGCTGCGTCCGGAAATCCGCAAGATCGCCGATCCGGCCACGCAGGATCGCGAGCTCGCCTTCCTCTCCAACGGCCATTATTCGGTCATGCTGACGGCGACCGGCGCCGGTTATTCGCGCTGGAACGGCCTGACGGTCTCGCGCTGGCGCGCCGATCCCACGGAAGACCGCTGGGGCACGTTCATCTTCCTGCGCGATACCGCCTCCGGCCAGTGGTGGTCGGCGACCGCGGAGCCGCGCAGCATCGAGGGTGAGAAGACCAAGGTCTCGTTCAGCGATGAAAAGGCCGAATACAGCAAGACGGTCGGCGATCTCACCAGCGACGTCGAATGCATCGTCGCGACCGAGCACGATGCCGAAGGCCGCCGCGTTACGCTGCTCAACATGGGCACAGAGGACCGCTTCATCGAAGTGACCTCCTATCTCGAGCCGGCGCTTGCGAGCGATGACGTCGATTCCGGTCACCCGGTCTTCACGCGCATGTTCGTGCGCACCGAGATCGGCAATGGCGGCGATGTGATCCGCGCCGAGCGCAACAAGCGCGACTATAACGAGCCTGACATATCGGTCGCCCATCTGGTCGTCGACAATGCCGGATCCGAACGCCCGACCGAATTCGAAACCGATCGCCGCAAGTTCCTCGGCCGCGGCCGCACGCTTGCGGAAGCTGCAGCTTTCGATCCGGGTGCGTCGCTCTCCGGCACGGACGGCTTCACCATGGACGCCTGCCTGTCGCTGCGTCGCGTCGTGCGCGTGCCCGCGGGCAAGAAGGTCAGCATCATCTTCTGGACGATTGCCGCCCCGAACCGCGAGGAAGTCGACAAGGCCGTCGAGCGTTACCGCAATCCCGACACCTTCGGCATCGAGCTGACGCAGGCGTGGACGCGCACACAGATGCAGATGCGCCATGTCGGCGTTACCTCGCAGCAGGCGGCCGCCTTCCAGAAGCTCGCCCGCTATCTCGTCTATCCGGATATGCACCTGCGTGCCGATGGCGCCACCGTGCAGGCCGGCCTGCATTCGCAGTCCGCACTCTGGCCGGTGACGATCTCGGGTGATTTCCCGATCTTCACCCTGCGCATCAACGACGATATCGATCTCGAAATCGCCCGGGAAGCGCTGATGGCGGCGGAATATCTGCGTTCACGCGGTATCACTGCCGATCTGGTAATCGTCAACGAACGCGCTGTCGAGCAAGCCCAGGACATGCAGCGCGAGCTGGATAAACTCGTCGAGCATGTTCGCCACAACCAGGGCGACGGTCTCAGGCAGAACATCTTCTCGGTCCGCAAGGACCAGATCGAAAACGAGACCTACCAGGAGATCCTTGCCGCATCGAGGGTGATCTTCCATGCCCGCAACGGCAAGCTCGTCGATCAGATTGCCCGTGCGGCGACGCTGTTTGCCTCCGCACAGTCCGATGGGCCGGCGCCGGTCAATCGTCTTATCGTGCCGGCAGCGCTGCAGGAGTCGGTTTTTGCGGCCGACGCTCTGGAGGCGCAGGACGATCTCGATTTCTGGAACGGTTATGGCGGTTTCTCCAAGGATGGCCGCGAATATGTGGTTCGTCTGCCCGGTGGGCAGTCGACGCCGCATCCATGGATCAATGTCATCTCGAACGAGCGCTTCGGCTTCCATGTGCCCGCCGAAGGCGGCGGCTTCACCTGGAGCCACAATTCGCGCGACTATCAGCTGACACCCTGGACCAACGACATGGTCATCAACCGTCCGGGTGAGGCGCTCTACGTCGCCGATCTCGACAGCAACAAGGTCATGACACCCTATGCCGGCCTGTCGCGCAATGCGAAGGTCCGTTTTGAGGCGCGTCACGGTCTCGGCTATTCCGTCTTCTCGAGCGAAGAGGATGGCGTGGCGCTGGAGCTGACGCAGACGGTCGATCGCGAGCGCCCGGTCAAGCTCTTCCGCCTGCGGCTCAGCAACAATGGTGCAGGCAGCCGGCGCCTGCGGATCTACAATTACGCGGAATGGGTGCTTGGCACCAACCAGAACAAGACCAGGCCCTTCATCCTGTCGACGCTGGATGAGGAGACGGGTGCGCTGTTTGCCAACAACCCCTACAGCATCGATTACTTCAAGCGGACTGCCTTCATGGCGGCGAGCGAGACGCATTCGAGCTTCTCGGCAAGCCGCCGTGAGTTCATCGGCCGTCACGGCACCATCCAGATGCCGGAAGCCGTCGTTACGGCTGCCGCGCTCTCGAACTTGACCGATCTCGATGGCGATCCCTGTGGCGCTCTGGCCTTCGATGTGACCGTCGCGGCCGGCGAGCAGAAGGAAATCTGCTTCTATATGGGCGATACGGCGACCGTCGAAGAGGCCCGCGCGCTGGTTTCGGAAATTCGCAAGGCCGATTTCGAGGCCGTGCTTGCAGCAGGCCGGGAGTTCTGGGATGGCTTCACTGGCCATGTGAAGATCTCGACGCCGGACAAGGCGATGAACAACATGATCAACGCCTGGCTGCCTTATCAGAGCCTCGGCTGCCGCATCATGTCGCGTACCGCCTTCTACCAGTCGTCGGGTGCCTTCGGCTTCCGCGACCAGCTGCAGGATACGCTGGCATTCCTGGTGCACAAGCCGGAGCTTGCCCGCAACCAGATCCTCAATGCTGCCCAGCGTCAGTTCCGCGAGGGCGACGTGCAGCATTGGTGGCTGCCGGGCAGCGGCGCCGGCGTGCGCACGCATATTTCGGACGATGTCGTGTGGCTAGCCTATGCCATCGACCAGTACTGCACCGTGACGGGCGACAAATCGATCCTCGACGAGGAGCTTGCCTTCGTCGAAGGTGCGGCACTGATGCCCGGAACGCATGACGTCTTCTATCAGCCGACCGTGTCGCAGGACAAAGTTAGCGTCTACGAACATGCGGCGCTCGCCCTCGATCTCGCGATCAAGCGCAAGGGAGGCAGCGGGTTGCCGCTGATCCTCGGCGGTGACTGGAACGACGGCATGAACCGCGTCGGCATCCAAGGCCGCGGCGAAAGCGTGTGGCTCGGCTGGTTCCTGGCCGGCATGCTCACCGCCTTCCTGCCCTATGCCGAAGCACGCGGCGACAACGAGCGCGTCAAGCGCTGGTCCGATCATCTGCCGGAACTGCGTAAGGCGCTCGAATCGGCCGGCTGGGACGGCGGTCATTATCGCCGCGGCTATTTCGACGATGGCAGCCCGCTCGGTTCCAGCGAGAATTTCGAATGCCAGATCGATTCGATCGCGCAGTCGTGGAACATTCTCTCCGGCGAAGGCGACAAGGCGCGTGGCGAGAAGGCGATGAATGCCGTTCTCGACAAGCTGGTGGACGATGAAAACCGTATCATCCGGCTGTTCACGCCGCCCTTCGCCAAATCGGCGCGCGATCCGGGCTACATCAAGTCCTACCCGCCTGGTGTGCGCGAGAATGGCGGCCAGTATACCCATGCGGCGACCTGGGTCGTCATGGCGCTGGCGGAGATGAATCGCGGCGACGATGCCTGGCATTGCTTCGATATGCTGAACCCGATCAACCATGCACGCGATCGTGATGAGGCCGATACCTATCGTGTAGAGCCCTATGTGGTTGCTGCTGATATTTACGGCGAAGGACAATTGACGGGCCGTGGCGGCTGGACCTGGTACACGGGCTCTGCCGGCTGGCTGTATCGTGTCGCTGTCGAAGGCATTCTCGGCATCCGCGTGAAAAACGGCCGACTTTTCGTCAAGCCGGCCCTGCCTTCGAACTGGGACGGCTTTGCGGCGGATCTCGAGTTGCCGGGCGGAAATTACCGCATTTCCGTCTCAAAAGCGCCCGATGCGGCGGGATACTCGGTCACCATCAATGACAGGGCGATCGCCCATCCCGAAGAGGGCTATCCGATCGGACAGTAGCGTTTCTGCACTGTTTCGCTTCGACGATCGGGGCCAAAGGGGGAACTCTTTGGCCCCGATTGCATTTGAGTGTCGGAACAGGAGAGTTTTATGAATTCGAGGGCGGATATGAGCTCGGTGCCGGCACAGCGATTGAGTTTGCCGAAGCCGGTCTCCCAGAGGGATACTCGACTGGATGTTCTCAGAGCCCTGGCTCTGATCATGATCTTCATCAACCATGTGCCAGGGCAGATCTTCGAGGATTTCACCTCCAAGAATTTCGGCTTCTCGGATGGTGCTGAAGCCTTTGTGCTAATCTCCGGCATTTCGGTCGGCCTTGCCTATGGAACGAGATTTCTTCCGGGCAATCGGCTGAAAATGGCATGGAAGGCGATCAAGCGGGCATTCACGCTCTATACCGCCCATATGATCACGACCTTCGTGACGCTGGTGCTGTTCATCTCGGGGGCATGGATTTTTCATCAGAAGGGCCTGCTGTGCGAAGTGAACATCCTCGCCCTGCTGATGGACCCGGCACGCGGCATACCGGCGCTGCTGACGCTCGGGCACCAGATCGGCTACAACAATATCCTGCCGATGTATGGCGCCCTGTTCCTGATGCTGCCGCTGATCATGCTGCTGGAGGCGAAAAACCCGCTGCTCCTGCTGCTGATTTCCGTCTGCGTATGGCTGGTGTCGGGCATCTACTATATCGCGCCGCACACGACGCTGCTCGATGGATTCTGGTTCCTTAATCCACTGTCGTGGCAGCTGCTTTTCGTCATCGGCTTTATGGCCACCATGCATGTCAAACGCGGCGGGCGCATCCCCGTGCATCCGGTGTTGATCGCGCTTGCGTCCGTCTATGTACTCCTGTCCTTCATTTGGGTGACCGACAAGCTCTGGATCCTCGGCGATTATCTCGCCACGTTCGGCCTGCCCACCGTCGTTACCGGCTTCGACAAGACGTTCCTGTCGCTGCCGCGCCTGCTGCACGTGCTGGCGCTCGCCTATCTGATCGTCAGCATACCCTCCATTTCGCAGTTGCTGCGCCGTTCCGCTAACCATCCGCTGACGATCCTCGGTCGGCATTCGCTCAGCATCTTCGTGGCGGGCACGATCCTGGCCATGGCCGGTCAGGTGATCCTCTATGTGACCAACAAGAGCCCGACCGTCGGCGCGATCTATGTCGTCATCGGCATCGCCGCACAATTCTTCTATGCCTATCATCTGGAGCACAAGCGGCTGCAACTCGCCAACCCGCATGCGGCGAAGGTGCCTGCAAGGGCGATCACTATGCCCGCACATATCGCGAAGCGGCGCTGATCTCCTAGAGCTGCGCACTGGTGCGCAGCTCAATCCCATGTTTTTCTTCAATATTTTTGATTGTGACACTTTCGCGAAGGAAGTGTGACGTGATTTTTCTGCAACGCGGCATGATTGCGCTGCATCGCAGCAAAAATTCGAGTGTCCAAAATCTTGTTGTGCAAAATTTAATCGTTATATGGTCGATGTGGCGGGCTCGGGAAGCGCCGTCATCGCGTCGCCGGTGTCGTTTTTGTGATGCTTACGGCCCTGGTTACTTCTTCATTCCGGGCACTGAAACCTGCCTCAAGATCGGCGGCCGTGTCCGTACCGAAGGCGAGTGGTACGATGCCTACAACCCGAACAGCAAGAACGGTACACTCTGGCACACCCGTGCAGAGCTGAGCGTCGACACCGCGACTGACACCGAATACGGCCCGCTGAAGACCAACACGGTCGTCCGTTGGGACTGGAACGACGGCAACTCCACCTCCACCAAGCTGCTGTTCGCCAACATCAGCCTCGGCGGCTTCCTCGTCGGTAAGGCCGATTCGCAGTACAACAACTACATGGGTTATGCCGGCAACGTCATCAACGACGACGTGATCTATGACGGCCCGAAGGAACTCAACCAGCTCACCTATAAGTATGATGCTGGCAACGGCTTCACGGCGGTCATCTCGCTTGAGGATTCCAATTCTTCCAGCGATACCTCGTCCTACGGCGGCGCTTGGCAAACCGGCACGGGCAACCATTATGCTCCTGACGTCGTTGCCGGGGCCGGCTACAAGACGGGTGCCTGGACCCTTCGCGTTATCGGTGGCTATGACTCGATCGTCGAAGAAGGTGCGATCAAGGCTCGTGTCGATGCCGACTTCGGCGCATTCTCGGCCTTCCTGATGGGCGGCTGGAACACCGATGGCGACAAGCTCAACAAGTATGCCGGCTCCTACCTGAACAGCAACCGGTCCGCCTGCCCGACCAACGGCGCGGATTGCGGCTGGGGCGACTGGGCATTCTGGACAGGCGCCAGCTATCAGCTGAACCCGAAGCTGCAGGCCAACGCCCAGGTTGCCTACACCGACTCGAAAATCTTCGCCGCCACCGCCAACGTTGCCTGGCGTCCGGTCAAGGATCTGCTCGTCGAGCCGGAAGTTTCCTACACGAACTGGGATGCCGCCGACGCCGATCAATGGGCCGGCGTGCTCCGCTTCGAGCGCAAGTTCTGATCTGATACCGGCCGGGCGCCGATATTAACTCCTGGTGCGCCCAGCCAATTGACCTCCGATCAGAAAACGGAAAGGCCCGGTTTTCCCGCCGGGCCTTTCTTCGTTTCTGGGTGGTGGTGTCTTTGATCGAGGCGGTGGATCTTGCGGATTCGTTGGGTATAGCCCCTCACCCTAACGCTTTCCCGGTTTCAACGGGGAGAGCGTTAGGGTGAGGGGCCAAGCAGGAGGTTGCCGATCGCGCTGTGTCTGCCTGACAATCGTCGCCTGTCCAAAGCCTCGACAGCAAAAAGCCGGAAGAGCGGTGCTCTCCCGGCTTCGATCTTGGGCCCCTTGCGAAGATCAGGCGGCTTCGGTTTCCGTTGTATGTGCCTTGCGGACTTCCTCGTCCGTCAGGATGCCGCTGGCGCGCAGCAGGGCGGCGAAGCGGCCGTTGCTCTGGCTGAGCTCGTTGAAGCTGCCGTTCTCGATGATGCGGCCGTTGTCCAGGAAGAGGACCATGTCGGCCTCGCGGACCGTTGACAGGCGGTGCGCGATGATGAAGGTCGTGCGGTTCTGGCGCAGATTGTCGATCGCCGTCTTGACCCGGTTTTCGGTTTCGACGTCGAGCGCGCTTGTGGCTTCGTCGAGCACGAGGATCGGAGCGTCCTTCAGGATGGCGCGGGCAATCGCGATACGCTGGCGCTCGCCACCCGAGAGCTTGTTGCCACGTTCGCCGACGCGGGTCTCGTAACCGCTTTCACGGTTTTCGATGAAGTCGTTGGCGGCGGCGGCCTGTGCTGCGCGGACCATTTCCTCCTCCGTCGCACCTTCGCGGCCGAGGCGGATGTTGTCGCTGATCGAGCGGTTCAGCAGGCCGGCATCCTGGAAGACGGTGGCGATGAAGCGGCGCAGCGACCTGCGCGTCACCTTGGTGATGTCGTGACCGTCGACAAGGATCTGGCCCTTCTGCGGATCGAATACACGCTGCAGCAGGTTGACGAGCGTCGTCTTGCCGGCGCCGGTCGGGCCGACGATGGCGACGGTCTGGCCAGCCTTCACCTTGAAGGAGATGTCGTGCAGGCCCTGCGACGAGTTGGCGAAGCCGAAGGAGACGTCGCGGAATTCGACTTCGCCCTTGACGTCCTTGATCTCGGCAAGGCCGGCCGGCTCTTCGCGGTCGCGGACCGAATCTTCCAGCGTGTAGAAGTCTTCGAGCTTGGCGCGGGCTTCGAAAATCTGGTTGGCGAAGTTACGCAGCTGCTCGAGGCGGCCGATCAGCACGTTCGCAAAGGCGATGAAGGTGATCAGGGCACCGAGGCTCAGGCTGCCACCCTGGACGAGGACGGTGCCGATCATCAAGATCGCCATCATCGCGACGGTCGACGCCGTGCGGTTCAGGGCACCGGCAAGGGCCCACCAGTCGAGGACGGGATACTGCGCAGCCAGCAGCCGCTCGGTGAACGACTTCAGCGCCTTGGTTTCCGCCTCGATGCGATTGTAGCTATGCAGCACCGAAACGTTGCTGATCGAGTCGCTGACATGCGAGAAGACGGTATTGTAGTGGCTTTCGACCGAGCTCTGGCCATCTTTCGTGCGGTTCATCACCAGGCGGCCGATGATCCAGTAGAAGACGCCGAGCAGGATCAGCACAGCCGAGAGGCGCAGGTCCATGGCTATGGCGGTCGGGATCATGACGATGAGCGCGACGGCGGTCGTCAGGTGGTTGCGCATGAATTCGAGCCACAGGCCGAACAGCGCCTCGCAGGCGCGCAGCAGGGTGTTCAGCGCACTCGCCGTGCCGCGCTGGCTATGCCAGGAGAGCGGCATCGAGATGATGCGGCCGAACGCTTCGGTCAACAGGGATGCGCGGCGGCCATGCGCGAGACGATCTGCCTCGCGGGACACCACGATAAAGGCGACCGCGCTGAAGACGGCAAAGCCGGCCCACAGCATCATGGTCGGAGCGACTGCGTCTTTCTTGGCAATGGCGTCGAAGATGCGGCCGAACAATACCGGTTCGTAGATGGTGGTCATCGCAAGCGCGATGTTTGCGATCACGACCATCCATACGCGGTATCGATACGCGCCAAGATACTTCAGGGCTCTTGCATAGACTTTGAACAGTGACACGGTCTGGCACCCTCTGTGCATCAGCAAAACTCGGAATGCTGAGACACTACAGATCGGTACCTGAACCGGCGATTAACGGAATTTGCAGCTGTTTTTTCAGGGAATTTTTCGCGCAATGCGCGCGATGGCGCGATGACGGCGCTATCGGTCGCCGCAAAAATATGACAATTTGAGGAGACTTGGACGCGACAGTATCGCGCATCTCCAAGCACCGCAGAGATCGCCCTTCACGGTTGAACGGTAAAAAAATCGCTAAGGGCGTTCAATTTTGCGCCGGCATGAGTATGTTGCCGGCGATTGAGCGCGCCGTGGGGCCAGACGGGCATGGTGGCAATGCCCGTCCGTCGATAATTCAGGCTGCAAAGCCGAGGGGTAGATGTGAATATCCATTCGCTGTTACAATTGCTTGTAGTCCTCGAAGAGTGCAAGCTCGCCAACGACGTCGCAACCGAACTCGAGCGGGTGCTCCGCTCCTACAAATTCGAATTCTACGGCTTGCTGAAGCAGACGCGGCCGAATGTCGATGTCGCGAACTTCATGCTCGCGGGGCGCTGGCCCGATCGCTGGCCGCTGATCTATGTTCGCAAGCGGTACATGCTCGTCGATCCGGTCGCGCGCTATCTCGGCCGGGCGCAGCGTCCTTTCCGCTGGCGCGATGCCGTCATTGCCCTGAAGGCGGATCCGCTGCGGCGGCGGATGGACCAGATGATGGCGGACGCCCGTGCCAACGGGCTTGTGGACGGCTATGTCTTCCCGATCCATGGGCGGAGTGGCTTGCTTGGGTGCATGACGATCGGTGGCGAGGCTGTCAATCTTTCTCCGACTGAGCTTTCCCTTTTCGATGCGGTCGCCAAAAAGGCCTTCTGGCGACTTCTGGAGCTGAATGGCGAAGCGCAATCGCTGGAAGATCCGGGAAGGACCGAGCTGAAGCTGACCAAGCGCGAGATGGAGGTGCTGAACCACCTGGCCGACGGCATGACGTCGATCGAGATCAGCCGGCTGCTGACGATCTCCAACCATACCGTCGATTGGTACATGAACAGTATCCAGGATAAACTCGATGCCAAGAACAGGCAGCATATCGTGGCTATTGCTTTCAGAAACGGACTTATTCCGTAATGGCAACTATTTTGCTGTCGGATGTCGCAGGAGAAATTGAACTTCCTGTAACAAGAAGTTAAGAATTCTCTTCGCGGGTGCAGCATTGCCCGTTTCGATGCCGTGAGGAGACAGCATTGCCCATTTCCAAGATCCTGGTTGCCAACCGTTCCGAAATCGCCATCCGCGTATTCCGCGCTGCCAACGAGCTTGGCATAAAAACGGTGGCCATCTGGGCCGAGGAAGACAAACTCGCGCTGCATCGCTTCAAGGCTGACGAGAGTTATCAGGTCGGCCGCGGTCCGCATCTTGCCCGCGATCTCGGGCCGATCGAGAGCTATCTGTCGATCGACGAGATCATCCGCGTGGCCAAGCTGTCCGGCGCCGATGCCATTCATCCAGGCTACGGCCTGTTGTCGGAGAGCCCCGAATTCGTCGATGCCTGCGATGCCGCCGGCATCATCTTCATCGGTCCGAGGGCCGACACGATGCGACAGCTCGGCAACAAGGTGGCGGCGCGCAACCTGGCGATTTCGGTCGGTGTGCCCGTCGTGCCGGCAACCGAGCCGCTGCCGGATGATATGGCCGAAGTCGCCAAAATGGCTGAAGAGATCGGCTATCCGGTCATGCTCAAGGCTTCATGGGGCGGCGGCGGTCGCGGCATGCGTGTCATTCGCTCCAAGGCCGATCTCGCCAAGGAAGTGACGGAAGCCAAGCGCGAGGCGAAGGCTGCCTTCGGGAAGGACGAGGTCTACCTCGAAAAGCTCGTCGAGCGCGCCCGCCACGTCGAAAGCCAGATTCTCGGCGACACGCACGGCAATGTCGTGCATCTGTTCGAGCGCGACTGTTCGGTTCAGCGCCGTAACCAAAAGGTCGTGGAGCGCGCGCCGGCGCCTTATCTGACGGACGCGCAGCGCCAGGAGCTGGCTGCCTATTCGCTGAAGATCGCCGAAGCGACACATTATATCGGCGCCGGCACCGTCGAATATCTGATGGATGCCGATACCGGCAAATTCTACTTCATCGAAGTCAATCCTCGCATCCAGGTCGAGCACACGGTGACCGAAGTCGTCACTGGCATCGATATCGTCAAGGCGCAGATCCACATTCTCGATGGCTTTGCCATCGGCACGCCTGAATCGGGCGTTCCGAAGCAGGAAGACATTCGCCTCAACGGCCATGCGCTGCAGTGCCGCGTGACGACGGAAGATCCGGAGCATAATTTCATCCCGGACTACGGCCGCATCACCGCCTATCGCTCAGCCTCCGGCTTCGGTATCCGTCTCGACGGCGGCACCTCCTATACCGGCGCGATCATCACCCGTTACTACGATCCGCTGCTGGTGAAGGTGACCGCCTGGGCGCCGAACCCGCAGGAGGCGATCGCCCGCATGGACCGCGCGCTGCGCGAATTCCGTATCCGCGGCGTGGCGACGAACCTCACCTTCCTTGAAGCAATCATCACGCATCCAAAATTCCGCGACAACAGCTATACGACGCGCTTCATCGACACGACGCCCGAGCTGTTTCAGCAGGTCAAGCGCCAGGATCGCGCCACCAAGCTTCTGACCTATCTCGCCGATGTCACCGTCAATGGCCATCCCGAAACGCGCGGCCGCCCGGCACCTTCGCCGAAGGTCGCCGAACCGGTATTGCCCTATATCGACGGTAAGGTGCCCGACGGCACCAAGCAGCTGCTGGACAAGCTCGGCCCGCAGAAGTTCGCCGAATGGATGCGCGACGAGAAGCGCGTGCTGATGACCGACACGACGATGCGTGACGGCCATCAATCGCTGCTTGCCACCCGCATGCGCACCTATGATATCGCCAGCGTCGCCGGCACCTATGCGCGCGCCCTGCCGCAACTTCTGTCGCTGGAGTGCTGGGGCGGCGCCACCTTCGACGTTTCCATGCGCTTCCTGACGGAAGATCCGTGGGAACGCCTGTCGCTGATCCGCGAGAGTGCGCCGAACCTGTTGCTGCAGATGCTGCTGCGCGGCGCCAACGGCGTAGGCTATACAAACTATCCCGACAATGTCGTGAAATATTTCGTCCGCCAGGCTGCCAAGGGCGGCATCGATCTCTTCCGCGTCTTTGACTGCCTGAACTGGGTCGAGAACATGCGCGTGTCGATGGATGCCGTTGCCGAGGAGAACAAGCTCTGCGAGGCGGCGATCTGCTATACGGGGGATATCCTCAATTCCGCCCGCCCGAAATACGACCTGAATTATTACACCGATCTTGCCGTCGAGCTGGAAAAGGCCGGTGCCCATATCATCGCGCTGAAGGACATGGCGGGCCTGTTGAAGCCGGCTGCGGCCAAGGTGCTGTTCAAGGCGCTGCGCGAGGCGACTGGTCTGCCCATCCACTTCCACACGCATGATACCTCGGGCATTGCCGCCGCGACGGTGCTCGCCGCCGTCGACGCCGGCGTCGATGCCGTGGATGCGGCGATGGATGCGCTGTCGGGCAATACCTCGCAGCCCTGCCTCGGCTCGATCGTCGAAGCCCTTAAAGGATCCGAGCGCGATCCGGGCCTCGATCCCGAATGGATCCGCCGCATCTCCTTCTACTGGGAAGCGGTGCGCCATCAGTATGCCGCCTTCGAAAGCGATCTCAAGGGACCGGCTTCGGAAGTCTATCTGCACGAAATGCCGGGTGGACAGTTCACCAATCTGAAGGAGCAGGCGCGTTCGCTTGGGCTTGAGACCCGCTGGCACCAGGTGGCGCAGGCCTATGCCGACGCCAACCAGATGTTCGGCGATATCGTCAAGGTGACACCGTCTTCCAAGGTCGTCGGCGACATGGCGCTGATGATGGTCAGCCAGGACCTGACGGTCGCCGATGTCGAAAACCCGGCCAAGGATATCGCCTTCCCGGATTCGGTCGTCTCGATGCTGAAGGGCGATCTCGGCCAGCCGCCGTCCGGATGGCCGGAAGCCCTGCAGAAGAAGGCGCTGAAGGGCGACAAGCCCTATACGGTCCGCCCCGGCTCGCTGCTTGCCGAAGCCGATCTCGATGCCGAACGCAAGACGATCGAGACCAAGCTGGAGCGGAAGGTCGACGATTTCGAATTCGCCTCCTATCTGATGTATCCGAAGGTCTTCACCGATTACGCGCTGGCGGCCGATACCTACGGCCCGGTCTCGGTGTTGCCGACGCCGGCCTATTTCTACGGCCTGAAGGAAGGCGACGAGCTCTTTGCCGAAATCGAGAAGGGCAAGACGCTCGTTATCGTCAACCAGGCGATGACGGCGACCGACGAAAAGGGCATGGTCACCGTATTCTTCGAGCTCAATGGCCAGCCGCGCCGCATCAAGGTGCCGGATCGTGCCCATGGCGCTTCCGGCAGCGCTGTCCGCCGCAAGGTCGAGACCGGCAACGCCGCCCATGTCGGCGCGCCGATGCCGGGCGTCATCTCCACCGTCTTCGTTTCGCCCGGCCAGGCGATCAAGGCCGGCGATGTGCTGCTGTCCATCGAGGCCATGAAGATGGAGACGGCGCTGCACGCCGAAAAGGACGGCACGGTTTCCGAGGTGCTGGTGCGCGCCGGCGACCAGATCGACGCCAAGGATCTGCTCGTCGTCTATGGCGCATAAATCCAAGCTTCGTTGAGATACGATAGGCGGCCGGATCGGGCCGTCGATCGCGAAGCGGTGACTTTCGTTCGCGCGCATCGGAGGTCGGCTCTCTGTACGCGATCGCGACGAAGGCATCGCATAATTCTCATGTCGGATCATCGTAGCCAGGTCCGTGGAGGTGGAGGCATGACGGAAGCGATTTCCTTGCGGGTGGCGACCGATGCCGATGTTGATAAAATCCGGGCGCTAACGCGCGAGGCCTATGGCAAGTGGGTGCCTCTTATCGGCCGCGAACCGTTGCCGATGATGGCAGATTATGCCGAGGCGGTGCGCAAGCATCGCATCGATCTTGTGGACGTCGGTGGCGAGCTTGTGGCGTTGATCGAGATGGTGCCGGCCTCGGATCACCTGTTGATCGAGAGCGTCGCCGTATCGCCGCGCCATCAGGGAAAGGGTATCGGCGGGAGACTGTTAATTCATGCCGAGCAGGTTGCGGCCACACTCGGTGTCGACGACATCCGGCTCTACACCAACAAGCGCTTTACCGAGAATGTGCAGCTCTATCTCAGACATGGTTATGCGATCGACCGCGAGGAGCCACTGAAAGACGGCTTTCTTGTCCATATGAGCAAGCGCATCGGCTAGGCAGGCCATTATCTCGGCTTCCCGATCCAGGCTGCCCAGATTGCCGCCAGCAGCGCAAGCACTGCGGAGATCAGCATCAGGGTGAAAAGCGTATGGATCGTTGCAGATTGGGCGATGAACAGCCCACCTATTGATCCGATGAGCGCGCCGCCAGCAATCCGCATGGCGGCGGCGAGGCCTGCAGCCGTTCCCACAATATCCGATCTGACCGACATGGCGCCGCTATTGGCCGCCGGCATGGTCAGCCCGTTGCCGATGCCGATGAAAATGCAGGGGCCGAAGAGCGTCAGAACCTCGACCATGCCCGACAGTGACAAGCTGAGACCAACCGACAGGCCGATACAAGTGAGAAGCCGCGCGATGACGAGGATAGTACCGAGCGGAATTCTTGCCCCGTAGCGGCCGGCGAGATAGCTGCCCAGAACGAAGCCGGCCGGAACGAGGCCCATGTAGAAGCCGAGCTTGGCGCTCGAGCCGCCGAGCGCATCGCCTATCGTGAGCGGCGCTCCGCCGAGAAAAATGTAGAGCACGCCCATCGAGCAGGCCATGCAGAGCGTATAGGCCCAGAACCGAGTAGAACGCAGAAGAAGTCCATAGGAGGCGATATAGTTTCTCTGCGTACCCGTCGAAGGTGCTTTCGATCCTTTCAGTTCGCGCAAGGACAGAAGGAAGGCGGCGATGCCGAAGATGGCAAGGAGGACGAAGCTTGCCTGCCAGCCGAAAAGCTCGTCCAGCGAACCGCCGAACAGCGGGCCGACCATCGGCGCCAATGCCCATCCCATGGCGAGATAGCCGAACTTGCTGGCAGCCTGACGCTCGTCTGATGTTTCCTTGATGATGACCAGGGCCACGGAATAGCACGGTCCAATGCAGGCCTGCATCATGCGGCACAGCAGGAAGATGCCGATATTCGGAGCGAGAACGCAGCCGATCGAAGCGACGATGAAGATCGTGAGCGCCGTCAGGACGACCGGCCGGCGGCCGAACCGATCCGATATCGCGCCGCCGATTGCCTCAAGGAACGCGGTGACAATGGAAAAGCCGGCGACCGAGAGATTTACGAGAGCGAAATCGGCGTGGAATGCCGCTGCCATCTTCGGCAGGGATGGCAGGATCATGTTAACCGGCAGCACGGCAAGCGCCGAGAGCAGGATGAGGGTTATCAGCCGCGGCGGTGCGGCGGCTCTTTCGGTCGCCGTATGGTCGGTTGGCTGCTTGGATGAATGGTCGATGCGGCTTTCGGTGCGCGTCATGGCCTTGTCCGTCGTGTGGATGGGAAGTCGAGGGGATCTGACGAGGCGCGCCCTCTTTTCAGGGCAATAAAAAAGGCCCCGTCAGGAGCCTGCTTACCGCGCATGGGTGCTTTCGCCGGATGGTTACACCATCCTGCCCATGCGCCTTCCTACCACTACGAGAACGAGTGCCGTGTTCATGGCATTAGAGCTAACCGTAAAGTTGCGTAGCGTCAACTCAAGCCTTGCATCGATAAGGCCTTACAGGAGGATATATCGACCAACGACTAAGGCCGCGTATTGAGGTCGGGGCGAGCAGCGTATATCGCGCTGCGAAGCATCTCGGCGCCTTCTTCACCAAGCATGCGCTGCGACACGCCAGTATATTTAAGCTTCGTTTCCGCCGATTCTCGCCACGCGATGATAGCAGGGCTGGCACCTTCAGGAAGCTTCGCCATTTCTATCTGCGACCATCGGATTTCTACCGGTGAGCCTACCATCCGATTTACAACCAAGCCTGCTTCCCCCACGATCACATGAACCCGACGGCGTATCAAACTGAACGCGATAAATACGGCCCACAAGGCGAAGACACAGCCAGTGATTAGTGCGGTTGAGGAGCCGTAAAGTCCGTCCCGGATATTCCATATGGCACCAGCAACCATGATGAAGAGACTGACCAGCATATTTTTGGTCTTGCGTGGAGTTCGGCGAAGTTCCTGCAACGAATCGGCCCCTGACGTAATAACAGAATTAGAATCCTACCGACCGCCGAATGGCCCGCCAAGGTAGTGAATATGGTGTTTCACGGGTTTTCAATTTTCCAACCGAAGGCCGATCGGCGTTTCAGATATCCGCCGCACTCGCCGCGCAACTGGTCTGGCGACTATCGCTTCCGTCACTTTTTGCAAAATCGCAACAAAGCTGGGAACGCCCCGTCAGGAGTCTGATTACCGTGTATGGTTGCTCGCTGCGCTCTGGCTCAGATGTCGTAGCTGAGCCCGGAATTCAGTGTCGAGATGAATTGCTTCGTCCGCTCCTGTGCAGGGTTGGAGAAGATATTGCGTGAGGAGCCGGTCTCGACAATGTTGCCCGCTTCCAGGAAGACCACATTGTTGGCGATCTTCGAGGCCAAGCGCAGGTCGTGCGTTGCCATGACCATGGTCGTGCCCTCATTGGCGAGCTTGCCCAGCACGTCGACGACTTCGGCCGCCAGTTCAGGATCCAGTGCCGAAGTGGGTTCGTCGCAAAGCAGCACGCGCGGTGAGGGGGCAAGCGCCCGAGCGATGGCGACGCGCTGTTGCTGGCCGCCCGAGAGCGTCGAGGGCCATGCGTCGATCTTGTGCGCCATGCCGACCTTGGTCAGAAGCTCGACGGCGCGGGCGCGGGCCTTGTCCTGAGGCCAGCGCAGCACGGTCGTCAGGCCCTCCATGACGTTCTGGATTGCGGTCTGATGCGGAAAGAGCTGGAAGTTCTGGAAGACCATGCCCGTCTGGCGGCGGATCTTCTGGATATCCTGCCAGGACGGCTTCTTGCCTGGCTGGAAGGTAGCCGTTTCCTCGCCGATGCGGATCGTTCCGGCGGTTGGGATTTCCAAAAGGTTGATGCAGCGAAGCAGCGTGCTCTTGCCGCCACCCGAAGGTCCAACAAGCGCCGTCACCGTTCCCTCGGGGATCGTCAGGCTGATATCCTTGAGGATGACATTGTCGCCGAAGCGCTTTTCGATATGCGAAAGCTCGATCATGCTTGTGCCTCCAGCGTGCCGCCCGAGCGGGCGAAGCGGCGTTCGAGGTAGCCCTGTAGCGTCGAAAGAAAGGTGCTGAGCACGAGATAGATGATGGCGGCCTCGATATAGAGGATCAGCGGCTCATAGGTCGTCGCCACGATGCGCTGCGCGGCCTGAAACAGCTCGGGCACGGTGATGGCTGCGGCGAGCGACGTATCCTTGACCAGCGAAATGAAGGTGTTCGATAGCGGCGGTACGGCGACGCGCGCTGCCTGCGGCAGGATGGTACGGCTCATGGCCTGGCGCCAGTTCATGCCGATCGAATAGGCGGCTTCCCACTGGCCCTTCGGCACGGAGGAAATGACGGCGCGGATGATTTCGGATGTATAAGCGCCAACACTTAGCGTGAAGCCGATGATGGCGGCGGGAAAAGCGTCGAGCAGGACGCCGAGGCTCGGCAGGCCGTAGAAGATGACGAAGAGCTGCACCAGAAGTGGCGTGCCGCGGATCACCCAGACATAGAAGCGGGCGATGGCCACGAACGGCGCCGGGGCAAACAACCTGACGACCGCGGTGAGCAGACCGAGCAGAAGGCCGAGAACGAAGGTGATCAAGGTGAGCGGGATGGTGAAGACGAGCCCTGCCCAAAGCAGCGTGCCCAGTGACTCCCACATCAGTTGCAGCCAATGCTCCAAGGAGAAGCCTTTCGATAAGAGAATGCGTCCGGAGGTGACTCCGGACGCATCTTTTTCATAGTTTGGTGTCTCTGCCTATGCCTTCTTACTTCGAAACGTCCTGGCCGAAGTATTTCTTGGAGATCTTGTCATAGGTGCCGTCGGCCTTGATGTCGGCCAGCGCCTTGTTGATCGCAGCAAGCAGTTCCGGCTCGCCCTTGCGGATGATGACGGCAGAGAAATCGGCGTTGGACTGCTGCGCGACAATCTTCACCGGCGCATCGGGCTTGTGCTTCTTGAAATCGAGGAAGGAGAGGCTGTCATTGATGGTGGCGTCGGCGCGGCCGGTCAGCACGAGCTGGATCGACTGGTCGAAGCCGTCGGTGCCGACGAGTTCGGCGCCGGATTCGGTTGCGAGCTTGCCGAAGTTGCTGGTCAGCGACTGCGCCGCTTTCTTGCCCTTGAGATCGGCAAAATCCTTGATGCCACTGTTGCTCTCTTTGACGATCAGCACCGCCTTGGAGGCGATATAGGGCTCGGAGAAGTCATACTTCTTCTTGCGGGCCTCAGTAACGCCGACTTCGTTGATGACGGCATCGTAGCGGTTGGCGTCGAGGCCGGCGATCAGGCCGTCCCACTTGCCTTCCAGGAACTGCGCCTTGACGCCGAGCTTTCCGGCGATCGCTTCAGCGATCTCCACGTCGAAACCGGTCAGCTTGCCGCTTTCATCATGAAAGGTGAAGGGCGCATAGGTCCCTTCCGTGCCGACCTTGAAGACACCGGCCGACTGGATCGCCTTGAGGTTTTCGCCGGCATGGGCGGGGAGCAGGAAAGCCGCCTGCACGAGCGCGGCGGCGGCAACAGTCTTCAACCAGTTCATCGTTTTCTTCCGTTTCTGGAGCGTTCATTCAATGTTGCATACATCGCAGAAAAATTGCAGCGCGGAAGCGTAGAAAACTGCAAAAGAAACGGGCAATTGCGAATATTTTTCTCAAGAAATCGCGATCAGGCGGGCAAGAGAGCTGCCGTTTTCGATTGCCGCCCATAATTGCTGATCGATGGTGCAGTGCGGCATAGTGACAATTCACAATGCCGCCCTATTTGTCCCAATGTTGCTCCATTTCTCTCAATGTTGCCCAAGTGCAGCATGTGATTGTTAGTTGGTGCGGCAGCGTTCACGCAGGGCGTGCGCACCATCATGTGTCCTGGCGGTTTTGCCGGGAGACACGGGCGGCAATCAAACTGCGATTCTACTCGAAAATTTAAAGTGCAAATTGATCTGACGCAGCCCGAAGAGGTGATGAATTGCCCATCATTGCGCGCCGCCGGTCTTGGCCGGTCATGAGGACTCATGTCGCGATCGCGTCTCTCTTTCTGGGTTTATGTACATTCATGCCGAGCTTTGCGGCCGAAACGATCGAGCGGCCATCGAAGTGGATCGGCCGTGTCGCCGCCAGCGATGCGGCTTTCGGCTGGCCCGGCAGCGGTTTCGCGCTGCGTTTCGAAGGCACGTCGCTCTCGGCCACCCTCGTCGATACCGGGAAAAATAGCCTTGAGGTCGAACTCGACGGCGTTCCCCAGCGCCTCGATCTGCAAGCGGGGCAGCATCGATACCAGCTTGCCGATGCCTTGCCGCAGGGCGCCCATGAGGTTCGCGTGACGCGCCGCACCGAGGGATGGATCGGCGATACCATATTCGTTTCCGCCGAAACCGATGGGTCGTTCCTTCCCGCGGAAGCACCGGCCACAAAGCTGGTTGCAATCGGAGACTCCATTACCGCAGGCTATGGCCTCGAGGGCGTCGGTCCCGGGTGTAAATTCAGCCCCGGGACGGAAAATCAATATCTGACATATGCCGCGGTCGCGGCGCGCAGCCTCGGGATGGAACTTACGACCCTCGCCGTTTCGGGAATCGGCCTTTCGCGTGCCGGCAAGAACGCGAAAACCATGCTTGATGTCATCGACAGTGTGACGCCCTTGAGAAAGGGCGCACCCGCTCTCCCTGACGAGCGCGTTTCCGCGGTGGTCGTCAATCTCGGGACGAACGATTTTTCGGACAACAGGAATCCCGGCGATTTCATCGAGGAATACGTCAAGCTCGTCTTCAAGCTCAGATCTCAGTATCCAAAGGCGTATCTCTACGCCGCGCTCGGTCCGATGATGTCCCAGAAGGACTTCGATGTGGCCGAGAAAGCAATCCAGGCCGCCGTCCAGGCGAGCGCCGCGAAAGGCGAGACCCGCCTGCGATATCTGAATTTACGCGTCAAACCGAAGGACTTCGGATGCGATTGGCATCCAAGCCGCAGCACCAATGCGGCAATGGCAACCTTGTTGGAACAAGCTATCAGAGCGGATTGGGGCCCCCATGATTAACGAACAGACGCTTTCCATTCAGCGGTCGAACTCGAGACAATTGGATTCCCTCCAGTTTCTCCGGTTCGTGGCCGCCTTTTCCGTCGTTCTCTTCCATTTCGGAAGCGGCCTTGCGATCGAATACCATCTCGATCGCAATTATTTCTTCATGGGCGCAACCGGCGTCGACGTTTTCTTCGTTCTTAGCGGCTTCATCATCAGCTACTCGTCCGACCCGGCGCGCGGACTCGTCTATTTCGCTCGCAAGCGGATTTCCAGGATCGTTCCGCTCTACTGGCTGCTGACATTCGTGGTCGTCCTGATTGCGCTTGTGAAACCCAGCCTGCTCAATTCGACGATCGTGACCGTGGAAACGATCGTCAAATCTCTTCTTTTCGTTCCCTATCAGAAAACCGGCGGTGCCGTGCAGCCGATCCTTTTCCTGGGCTGGACGCTTTGTTACGAGGTGTTCTTCTACATAATTTACGGCGCCTGCCTGATCTTTGGCGCCAGGGCAACCTGGTTCGCCTCCGCGGCCGTTCTCTTCCTGATCGCGCTGCATGAGATTTGGCCGGAGGGATCCGTCGAATGGCGTTTCTATACAAATCCGATCTTGATCGAATTCGTTCTCGGCATGATGCTTCATAAGGCATATTCGGCATACAGTACCTTCAGGAACGGATCGAATGTCGCCGCCGTCCTGCTCGTTCTTCTGGCCTGCGGGGCTCATTTCTTCATCGTGACATTCGCCGGCCCCAGTCTTTTCGCCTCAAGCCTGTTCGCCGTCCTGCTCGTCTCGGGCTTCCTGCTCATGCGGATGCCATCGGGGAAAATATGGGCCATTCTGGTTCTGCTGGGAGATGCGTCCTACTCGCTTTACCTCATCCATCCCTACACGCTGCAGCTTCCGCTCAAGCTGCTCGGCAAGCACCTCTCCCTACCCTTCGTGACGGGCATATTGGCGGTGGTCACGCTTTGCACGATTGGGATCTCGGTGGTGCTTCTCAAATTCTTCGAGCGGCCGATGCAGGCTCTTCTCATGCGGCAGCCGAAACCCATCGAACAGACCGTCGCTCCGGCGGGGTGAAATCCAACATCCTGCCGCGGGTTGCAAGCTTCGCCCGCCGGGCAGTTTGCGCTTGCATTTGTAGAAAACGCGTTGGTCCGGCTCAAGCCGCAGCCGTGCGCTTCTTCATACGCTCGCTGATAATGATGATGAACCCTGCGCTCAGGATCAGGATGGCGCCGATGAAGGTGTTGGGGCCGGGGATGTCGCCCCAGATCAGGTAGCCGAGCAGGAAGGCCCAGACGAGCGAGGTATATTCGAACGGCGCCAGCACGGAGACGGGGGCCTGGCGCATGCCTTCGAACAGCGCCAGCTGGCCGGCGCCGGCGATGATGCCGGTGAGCGCGAGCAGGACGATCTGGAACGGCGTTGGCATGTGCCAGTGGACGATCGCCATGCCGGCGGTCAGGATGATGAACAGGATATTGGAGACGGCCATCTGGATATGGCTCTTCTCGTGCAGCGCTGTTTTCCGCAGCAACACCATGCCGCTCGCCCAAAGGACGGCGGCCTGCAGTGCCAGATAGACCGGCCAGGAAATCGAAAGCCCCACGGGATTGGAGGCGATCACCACGCCGCAGAAACCGACGCCGACCGCCATCCAGCGGGCGACGGTGACCTTTTCGCGCAGCACGATGGTTGCGAGAATCGTGCCGACGATCGGTGCGGCGTAATAGAGCGTCGTCACTTCGGCGAGCTGCAGATAGGATGCCGCCGAATAATAGGAAATCCAGGCGATCAGGATGATGATGCTGCGCACGATCATCGGCTTGATGATCGGCGAGCGCGCCACCTTATGGACGAGCGAGGGCCCCTCGAAGACGAAGCAGCCGGCAAGGATGGTGCAGCTTCGGATGAACAGGACCTGCCAGACTGGGATGGAGGCGACGAGCAGCTTCACCGCCGAATCGTGGGCGGTGAACAGCATGTAGGCAAACACCGTAAGCAGGATGCCATAGCTGATGGAATTTTTCACGGGGATGCACCAGAGGATGACCCGGCTTGGGCCGGCTGAAGAATCTTTCAGGCCTCAACCGATAGGAGCCTACTTTTCTGCCGTCAATAGAGCTTTTCGCTAGCGACCTATGGTCACGAATTATTTATTCGGGGTTGTGGTGTCTTTGCCTCCGCTTTAACAGACGGAGACGAAATGTGACCGTTTTGGCTGTTTTCGATCGTTGCGATTTCAATCGATTTAAATAGACTGCGGCCACCGATTTGGAGGAATTTTCATGGACGACATGACCAGGAGGGAGGGTTTTGAGGCAAAAAGGAGCGGATTCTTCACAAAACCGCGCGCGGCCGTCTCGCTGATGTTCCTGCTGAACGGCTTCATGGTTGGCTGCTGGGCGCCGAAAATTCCCGAATTCGCCGAGCGGCTGCAACTGACGAAATTCGAGCTCGGCCTGATGATCCTCGTCTTCGGTGTCGGCTCGCTCGTCATGATGCCGCTTGCCGGCGCGCAGATCGCCGTGCGCGGCTCGCGCATCGTCGTGCGTGCCTTCGCGGTGCTGCTGCTGCCGATGATCCTGGCGCTGACGCTGGCGCCGAATGTCTGGACCGCGGCGATTGCTCTCTTCCTCTTCGGCGGCTTCATTGGCGCCATGGACGTGGCGATGAACGCCAATGCCGTCTCGGTCGAAAAGTCCATGCGCCGGGCGATCATGTCCTCGTGCCATGCTTTCTGGAGTTTGGGCGGCCTGCTCGGCTCGGCGATCGGCGGCCTGCTGATCTCGCGCCTGGGCGTTCTCGGCCATGCTGAGGCCTCGACCGCTATCGCCGTTCTTTTCCTCGTCGTGGCCTGGCCGATGCTTCTCAGTGATCAACCGCATCCCGACGAGGCCAAGCCAAAGGCAAAGCTGCCGATGATCCCGCTGCCCTGGCTGCTCGGCATCGTCGCGCTGTTCTGCATGGTGCCGGAAGGCGCCGTGCTCGATTGGAGCGCGCTCTATCTCAGCCAGGAAAAGGGGGCGTCGGTGGCACTCTCCGGTTTTGGCTTCGCCGCTTTCTCGGCCACCATGGCGACCATGCGCTTTGCCGGCGATTTCGTCCGCGACTGGCTGGGGGCGGTGCGCACGCTTCGCGTCTGCACGGTCTTTGCCATCGTCGGCATGCTGACGGCAGCACTGGCGCCAAACGCGGAGATCGCGATCCTCGGCTTTGCGCTCTGCGGCATCGGCATTTCCAACATGGTGCCGATCGCCTTTTCCGCCGCCGGCAATATTCCGGGGCTGCAGCCCGGCATCGGCATCTCGGTCGTGACCACGCTCGGCTATTCCGGCATGCTGGTCGCGCCGTCGGCCATCGGCTTTGCAGCCGAACATGTCGGCTTCTCGCCGGTCCTGATGGCGCTGCCGGTGCTGCTGCTCGTCGTATTGGCCTTGTCATCGCTCGCGCGCTACGCCGATGGCATCGGCGAGAGCAAGCATTAATTTCGTCGCTTTTGTCCGGTAGCGGGTGGGCTCCATTCGATCAAAAGAGATTGCCGCAGCGGTTGACAACGACCGCTCCGTGATCCACCTGAAAGACACCCATTTTCGAGGCCTGCGAGAGCTTTCCATGTCGTCCGCCACCGATTTCGATCCGAAACCGCGCCGTTCCTCCGTTGCCGTCGATGTCGGCGGCGTGATCGTCGGCGGCGGTGCCCCCGTCGTCGTGCAGTCCATGACCAATACCGATACGGCCGATATCGACTCGACCGTCGCCCAGGTCGCCGCCCTCTACAGAGCCGGCTCGGAGCTCGTGCGCATCACCGTCGATCGCGATGAAAGTGCGGCCGCCGTGCCGAAGATCCGCGAGCGGCTGCTGCGCCTCGGCATGGACGTGCCGCTGATCGGCGATTTCCATTATATCGGCCACAAGCTACTCGCCGATCATCCGGCTTGCGCTGAGGCGCTGGCGAAATACCGCATCAATCCCGGCAATGTCGGCTTCAAGGACAAGAAGGACAAGCAGTTCGCCGAAATCATCGAGATGGCGATCCGCTACGACAAGCCGGTGCGCATCGGCGTCAATTGGGGCTCGCTCGATCAGGATCTGCTGACCGCGCTGATGGACAAGAATGCCGCCGAAGGCTCGCCGCTCTCGGCCCGGCAGGTGACGCGCGAGACGATCGTGCAATCTGCGCTGATCTCGGCCAGCCTCGCGGAAGACATTGGCCTGCCGCGCAATCGCATCATCCTGTCGGCCAAGGTCAGCCAGGTGCAGGATCTGATTGCCGTCTACTCCATGCTGTCGGAGCGTTCCGACCATGCCCTGCATTTGGGCCTCACCGAAGCCGGCATGGGCTCGAAGGGCATCGTCGCTTCGGCCGCCGCCATGGGCTATGTGCTGCAGCACGGCATCGGCGATACGATCCGCGTTTCGCTGACGCCGGAGCCGAATGGCGACCGCACCCGCGAGGTGCAGGTGGCGCAGGAACTGCTGCAGGTCATGGGCTTCCGCCAGTTCATTCCGGTTGTCGCGGCATGTCCCGGCTGCGGCCGCACGACCTCGACGGTCTTCCAGGAACTGGCGCAGAACATCCAGAACGACATCCGCAAGAACATGCCGGTCTGGCGCGAGAAATATCCGGGCGTCGAGGCGCTGAACGTCGCCGTCATGGGCTGCATCGTCAATGGTCCGGGCGAAAGCAAGCACGCCGATATCGGCATTTCGCTGCCCGGTACCGGCGAGACGCCGGCCGCCCCCGTCTTCATCGACGGCCAAAAGGCCATGACGCTGCGCGGCCCGAACATCGCTTCCGATTTCGAGGCGTTAGTGACCGATTATATCGAAAAGCGATTCGGCCAGAAAAACGTCGCGGCCGAGTAATCCGCTGCTTAAAGCCGAGGCTGGATCAGATATTGCTCGTCAGCAGCTTGATGCCGGCGAAGCAGTAGAAGCCGGCCATGGCGCCCTCGATCCAGCGGCGCGCATTGCGATAGATTTTCAGCGCATGCGGCGTCGAAAACAGGATCGCATAGCCCATGAACACCACGAAACCGGTCACGCCGCAGACGGCGATGATTAGCATCGCGACTGAGCCCGGCGCGCCCTGCGGCATGCCGAGCGCGATGATGGCAAGCCAGGCGAAGATGGCCTTCGGGTTGGTCACGTGAATGCCGTAGCCGCGCAGGATCAGCGACTTGAAGCCTGGCGTTTTCGGCCCCTCGGCGGCGGTCGGCAGTTCCCCATTTGAGCGCACGGCGCGGAAGGCCTTATAGGCGAGGTAGAGCAGATAGAGGCCGCCGAAGATCTTCAGGATCTCCAGCGCCATCGCATAGGTCTGCAGCAGCGTGGCAAGACCCGCGGCCGCAGCCGTCGCCCAGGTCAGTGAGCCGCCGAAGATGCCGAGCGCCAGGGTCATGCCAGCCTTGCGGCCATGGGTCATCGAGGTACCGATGATGGCCATGATGGCGGGGCCGGGGCTGATGACCGCAACGATGTAAGCGATATAGGCCGGCAGGATGTGCGGCAGATAGGAAAGCGTTTCGCGCATGGAGATCATTCCCGAAGGGATTGGCACGGCCGCGAAGATTTCCGCGTCTACAGGCCAATACGGCACGGGAATGTGGCACAGAATGCGGCGGAAATCACCCGGCGACGCCATGGATTCTTGTGATGGTGACATTCCCGAGCTGAATGGGTAGCCGTACCGGTATGGATGGTAGCTGCCCATCCGGCCGGAAGGTCAGTGGTTCTGCCATCAGGCAACGCCGTGTGGAAGTCTTCGGGATCAGCTCTTGCGGTTCGCGATGAAGCGGGCGGTTTCCGTCAGGACATCCGCCTTGTCGCCATAGCCGGACAGCAGGTCGGCCGCTTCCTTCACCAGCCTTGCGAGCGTCACTTCCGCCCATTCCTGGCCGTGGAGAGCCACCAGCGTGCCTTTGCCACGGGCGGCATCCTTGCCGGTTGCCTTGCCCATGGTGGCGGTGTCCGCTGTCAGGTCGAGCAGATCGTCGGCGAGCTGGAAGGCAAGGCCGATCTTTTCACCGAAGGTCCGGAGTCGTTTGCGGTCTCCGACGGGGGCGCCTGAAATGATGGCGCCGGCCTCGCAGGCAAAGCGGATCAGCGCGCCCGTCTTCATCGCCTGCAGCGTGGTGATGCCGCCTTCGTCCGGCGCCTCCTTCTCCGCGGCGAGATCGAGCGCCTGGCCGCCGGCCATGCCGCCGATGCCGGCTGCGCGCGACAGTGCCAGCACAAGCGCTACTTTCCGGTCCGCCGGTAGCTCCGTTTCGGGTGCCGCGATGATATCGAAGGCATAGGTCAGCAGGCTGTCGCCCGCCAGGATCGCCGTCGCGTAGTCGAAGGCGATATGCACCGTCGGCTGGCCGCGGCGCAGGTCGTCATCGTCCATGGCGGGAAGATCGTCATGGACAAGGGAATAGCAGTGCACGCATTCGAGTGCCGCGCCGATCCTGAGTGCCGCCTTGGCATCGCCGCCGAGAAGGGCCGCGGATTCCATGACGAGAAAGGGCCGCAGCCGCTTGCCGCCGTTCAGCACGCCGTGACGCATCGCGCTTAGGAGCCGGGCAGGGCGGACGATCTCGTCACTGAGGCTGGCGTCGGCCAGAAGCCCGTTTAACATGGCTTCGATCTTGCCGGCATTGTCCTTGAGACGGTGCTCGAATGAGGAATGGGTGCTGTCCATGGCCGCTGTTTGGCATGAGAGGCGGTTGCTGGCAACGAGAATTGTCAACAGCCGGATGGGGAATTGCGTCACACTCTGGTCATCGCTTTGCGTAGACGGTATGACGAGTGCAGCATCAGAGCGTTTCCCGGATACATTAAGGGATGTACCGGGATGGAGCGGCCGTGGACGTCAGACATTTGGACATATCGACGGACAATGAGGGGGAGGAAGCCGAGGTGCCGCGACGCTCCTCCCTGTTGGCACGCTTCAGAGACCGTCCATTATGGCAGCGCATCGTCCTCGTCCTGATCGTCCTCTTGCTGCTGCCCTATTTCTTCATCGTCGTCTATGTGCTGCCGTTCATCCACCCTGTTTCCACTCTGATGATCGGCGATGCCGTTACCCTTCAGGGCTACGACCGCCGCTGGGTGCCGCTGGATAAAATCGCGCCGGTGCTGGTGAAATCCGTCATGGTCTCCGAGGACGGACAATTCTGTTATCACGGCGGTGTCGATTGGGGCGAGATGCGGGTGCTCGTCCAGGAAACGCTGCGCGGCAAGTCCACGCGCGGCGGCAGCACGATTCCGATGCAGACGGTGAAGAACCTGTTTTTATGGAACAGCCGCTCCTTCGTCCGCAAGACGCTGGAATTGCCTTTGGCGGTCTCCGCCTCGGCTGTGTGGTCGAAACGCCGGATGATGGAAATCTATCTGAATGTTGCCGAATGGGGGCCAGGCATCTACGGCATCGAAGCCGCGGCGCGCTACCATTTCAAGGTCCCGGCCTCCAAGCTCACGGCGCGTCAGGCGGCCCTTCTTGCCGTCTCGCTTCCCAATCCGATCGATCGGGTGGCGAGCAAGCCGGGGCGGGGGCTTGGCCAGCTTGCCTCGCTGATCCAGCGCCGCGCGCGCAATGCCGACGCATATATCAAATGCCTTTATGACTGATATCAGAACTTGTCGTTCGATCGGCTTGTCGTCATCTGGCATCCTTCGCTGTGACCTACGGGCGGGTGACCTGCCAATGACGATCGGACCGCCGCCCTCCGGCGCGTTCGAGGACACGAACCATTCGAGGAACTCTTCCCCTTCGAGTTCCGACGCTAAAAAGGGAACAAGATCGTGAGCAAGCTCACCCTCTACATCGGCAACAAGAATTATTCCTCCTGGTCGTTCCGGCCGTGGATCGCGCTCGAAGGCTGCGGCATCGCTTTCGAGGAGGTGCTGATCCCGTTCGATTTTCCGGCGGGCAATCCGAACATTCGCGAGGTCTCGCCGACAGGCAAGGTGCCGATGCTGGTGCATGACGGCTTCAAGGTGTGGGAGTCGCTTGCCATCATCGAATACGTGGCCGAGCTTTTCCCCGATGCCGGTCTTCTGCCTAAGGACCGGCAGGCCCGCGCGCTGGCGCGATCCCACAGCATGGAGATGCTTTCGGGCTTCGGCGCCTTGCGCAATGCCTGCCCGATGGACATGCGTCGCCCGGTGAGCCGCCTCGACCTCCCGGAAGGGGTGACGGAAGACGTGGCGCGCATCGAAACCATCTGGCGCGAGGCGCGTTCCCGCTCCGGCGGTCCCTTCCTGTTCGGGACATTCTCCGGAGCCGATGCCATGTTCGCTCCGGTCGTCAGCCGCCTGGAACGGTACGACATTGCCGTCTCCGCCGATACGAGGAACTATATGGCCGTCATGAAAGCCCTGGCTGCCTGGAAGAAATGGGAGGAAGCGGCGTTGAAGGAAACGTGGATCGTGCCGGAGGACGAGGCTTGACCGCCTGATTTGGCGTCGATATCTCCGAATCAAGCGCTGCGGGCAAAAAATGCTCGAAGGGACTGGTCAAAGCCCAACAAGCCATGTATAAGCCCGCCCAAATTCCGAAATTGATGCATGTCTGTTTCGGCCGCCTTGCTGGCCGTGGATATGTTTCGTCCGTACATGGAGTAACGAGAATGGCTGTACCGAAGAGAAAAACGAGCCCGTCCAAGCGCGGTATGCGCCGCTCGGCTGACGCCCTGAAGGCTCCGACCTATGTCGAAGACAAGAACTCCGGCGAACTGCGTCGCCCGCATCACATCGACCTGAAGACCGGCATGTATCGCGGTCGCCAGGTTCTGACGCCGAAGGAAAGCGCATAATTCAAGCGCTGCCTTGGTGGCATGACTTAAAGGCTGGCGTTTCGCCGGCCTTTTTCTGTTTGTGATTGGGGTTTGTGCGGGGGAGGCGGCTGCTTGCGTGCCGTGCGGCTGATACCCCCTCTGTCCCTTTCGGGACATCTCCCCCACAAGGGGGGAGATCGTTGGGAGTATGTCGCTTCTTCCTGGAATAAACTTTATAGGTCAGCTTCAGCAGATGCGCCTGTGATTTGTGGCGAGAAGGTACTGCGAATTACCATCTCCCCCCTTGTGGGAAGATGTCACGAAGTGACGGAGGGGGTGAAAACTCTCCATGAACGCACAGACCTTTTCCAGTGCCGTCTTATCTCACAAACTATCCAGCTTGCTCTGCATGGCGCGAAGCTGTTCCTTCAGCTCGTCGATATCCTTGGCTTCGGCCTTGCGGCTTTCCTTGGCCGGCGGCTTCATGAAGGGGGAGAACATCTGCATGGCCTGCTGGAACATTTCAGTGTTGCGGCGGACCTGCTCCTCGACCATCTGCATAGGCAGCTGAAGATTCTTGCCGAGCGGCGTTTCGCCGAAGGCGCGATTGATCTGTTCGCGCATCTGCGTCTGCTGCTCCGTGAAGGCGCGCATGGAATGCTCAAGGAAGCTCGGGACGACCATCTGCATCTGGTCGCCGTAATAGCCGATAAGCTGCCGGAGGAAGGAAATCGGCAGCAGCGTGTTGCCGGTCTTTGATTCCTGCTCGAAAATGATCTGCGTCAGGACCGAATGCGTAATGTCTTCGCCGCTCTTGGCATCCTGGACAGTGAATTCCTCGCCTTTCTTCACCATCTCCGCCAGGTCGTCTAGCGTCACGTAGGTGCTGGTGCCGGTATTGTATAGGCGGCGATTCGCATATTTCTTGATTACGATCTGGCCCTCATTCTTTGCCATTATCAGTTCTCCTGGCCCCGTCTGATTGTATGGAATACTCCTCCACCCCTGAGTGTAGACGCAAAAGAAGCTTGGTGACAATCGCTTTGTGCGATGCGGCAAGCCAATCCTTTGATTGGATTTCTCGCGGGCAATGACGGCTTCATAAAATCTGCACGCGGGAAATTCTTGCAATTTGACTCCGGCGCAAAGCTTTGACAGTTTCGGCTCATATATGCGTTCATTTTCCGAGGAGGCTTCCATGAGCAGTTCATCCATCGTCGTCGCCAGCGCGGCCCGCACTGCCGTCGGCTCATTCAACGGTGCTTTTGCGAGCGTTCCGGCTCATGAGCTTGGCGCCACCGCCATCAAAGGCGCGCTGGAGCGTGCCGGCGTCGATGCCAAGGAAGTCGATGAAGTGATCCTCGGTCAGGTGCTTCAGGCCGGTGAAGGGCAGAACCCGGCCCGTCAGGCCGCGATGAAGGCCGGCATTCCGCAGGAAGCGACCGCCTGGGGCGTCAACCAGCTTTGCGGCTCCGGCCTGCGCGCCGTGGCTCTCGGCATGCAGCAGATCGCGACCGGCGATGCGAAGATCATCGTCGCCGGCGGCCAGGAATCCATGTCGATGGCACCGCATGCGGCAAACCTTCGTGCGGGCACCAAGATGGGCGACATGAAGATGATCGACACCATGATCAAGGATGGCCTGACGGATGCCTTCTACGGCTATCACATGGGGATTACGGCCGAAAACATCGCGCGGCGGTGGCAGCTTTCCCGCGAGGAACAGGATCAGTTCGCCGTTTCCTCCCAGAACAAGGCCGAAGCCGCGCAGAAGGCCGGCCGGTTCAAGGACGAGATCGTTCCCTTCACCATCCAGACGCGCAAAGGCGATGTAACCGTCGATGCCGACGAATATATCCGCCACGGCGCGACGCTCGACGGCATGGTGAAGTTGCGCCCGGCCTTCGACAAGGAAGGGACCGTCACGGCCGGCAACGCTTCTGGCCTCAATGACGGTGCGGCTGCCGCCGTGCTGATGACGGAGGCGGAAGCCTCGCGCCGCGGCATTCAGCCGCTTGCCCGCATCGTTTCCTGGGCAACAGCCGGCGTCGATCCGCAGATCATGGGCACCGGGCCGATCCCAGCCTCGCGCAGGGCATTGGAAAAGGCCGGATGGTCCGTCGCCGATCTCGATCTCGTCGAAGCCAACGAAGCTTTTGCCGCCCAGGCTTGCGCCGTGAACAAGGATCTCGGCTGGGATACGTCGATCGTCAACGTCAACGGCGGCGCAATCGCCATCGGGCACCCGATCGGCGCCTCCGGCGCCCGCGTCCTCAATACGCTGCTGTTCGAAATGAAGCGCCGCGGCGCCCGCAAGGGGCTTGCCACGTTGTGCATCGGCGGCGGCATGGGTGTCGCCATGTGCTTCGAAGCGCTTTAAAATCAAAGAAATAGAGCATGATGATCCGAAAACCGCTCATACTTTTCGGCATCATGCTCGGGGGCGTTTTGAAAGGAATTTTCCAGAAGAAGTGGTGAAAGCGAGCGGGCGACCCGACCTTCGGGCGTCCCGCCTCCGCAGCAAAAAAGGGGAGTGGCACATGAGCAGAGTGGCATTGGTAACCGGGGGTACGCGCGGCATCGGCGCGGCCATTTCGATGGCGCTGCACAATGCGGGTTACAAGGTGGCGGCGACCTATGCCGGCAACGATGAGAAAGCCAGGGCTTTCCACGATGTGACCGGCATCGCCGTCTATAAATGGGATGTCACCGATTACGAAGCCTGCGGCAAAGGCATAGCCAAGGTCGAGCACGATCTCGGCCATGTCGATGTGCTGGTCAATAATGCCGGCATTACCCGCGACGCCATGTTCCACAAGATGACGCCGCAGCAGTGGCACGAAGTCATCAATACGAACCTCACCGGCCTGTTCAACATGACGCATCATGTCTGGCAGGGCATGCGCGACCGCAGCTTCGGCCGCGTGATCAATATCTCTTCGATCAATGGTCAGAAGGGGCAGATGGGGCAGGCGAATTACTCTGCCGCCAAGGCCGGCGATCTCGGCTTCACCAAGGCGCTAGCCCAGGAAGGTGCTGCCAAGAACATCACCGTCAATGCCATTTGCCCCGGCTATATCGGCACGGAAATGGTGCTGGCGGTGCCGGAAAAGGTATTGAACGAGCGCATCATCCCGCAGATCCCGGTGGGCCGCCTGGGCGAGCCGGAGGAGATCGCCCGCATCGCGGTTTTCCTTGCCAGCGATGATGCCGGTTTCATTACGGGATCGACGATAACGGCCAATGGCGGCCAGTTCTTCGTCTAGAGCAATTCCGGGAAAGTACGCGGTGGGCTCGGGATTTCCATGAAAAGCTGATGCGCTCTTGCCCGCCTGCGTCAGGGAGAAGATTGCCGGATAGAAGTCACAACCGATCCGGCAATCATCCTCGGCCTGAATTTGCCTGTTGCCGCTGCCGTGGCTTGAATTCCAGGATCACGGCTTCCAACGCCACCCGTTGCTTCTTCTCTTTGTCCCGCATCCGCGCCGCGCTTCCAAGCGCGTAAAAAGTGGTGCCGATGAGCGCGAATGCTGCAATGCTTGCGATGATTGCGGCCATGGTGCCGTTCCTTTCTCAAAACACTGCTCCCTTCCCGAGACCGATCGTGCGGGAAGAGGATTCTCTCAGAAACTGAGGCTTCCAGGGCCTGGCCCCGAGGGTCGGATGTCCGCGACCGAGCCGCAGAAGCGGCCGGTCGCGGCCCTCAGGCCTTAGCGGCAACGAGCTTCGTAGCGATGGCCGTAGCGGTCGCGATAGATGCAATAGCCGCGGCGCTCATGGGAGCGTCCGATGAGATTGCCGACGACGCCGCCGGCAACAGCGCCGACTGCCGCGCCGCCCCAGCTATGGGTGGCCACGCCGCCGATCAGGGCGCCAGTGCCGGCACCGATGGCAGTCCCTTTTTCCGTTGCCGTGCACGACGCTAAAGCGCCGACAAGGGCGATCGCGACGATGATCTTCTTCATGGTGTTAGCTCCCTGGTGTTGTGAAGTTTGAACATTGACCTGCGGATCAGATCCGCCCCATCAATAACAAAATGAGGACAATGACGAGAACAAGTCCGAGCCCGCCCGATGGACCGTACCCCCATCCCCGGCTGTACCCCCAGTTGGGCAGTGCCCCGATCAGCAGCAGAATCAATATGACAAGCAATACCGTACCAAGCATGATATGTCTCCTCCATGTCCATCGCTTGAATGGCGCCGGCAATTTCCTTCATTCCGGCACTATGGTCCAGCGGTTCCAGCTCGAATCGGTTTCCTAGTGAATGGGCGGAGTTCCTCAATTCTGCAGATAGAAACTTGCGTCGCAGAAAATTGTTCCGGCTAAGAAATAAAAAGGCGGGAATGCCGGCGGGAGCGCATTCAGCCGGATATTAACGCGACGGCGCGATACAGGTGTGGAAAGAGGCTGCGGCGATTTGCTATTATGGTTAAAATACCATTAAAATACAATATGTTGCGGTGAACAAAGAGAGAAAAGAAGCATGTCCGTGATTCGTCGGTGATTCGTTCTGCCTTTGGACTTTGGTTAATGTCCTGGTGCCTTCTTACAGGTTGCCGACATGCAGAAAGAGCGAAATCGGGTATGCGGGGGAAGGCGCCTTCCAGCCTCGTTCGGTTTGGGTTGAATGGGCCTACGAAGAGGTTTGGTGCCCTTGCCGCCTCCCGAATTTCGATGCTGTCCTGGCGAAAAGAAATATGTAGCCGTGAAATCCGGGCGCTGCGGCCCCGGCGTTTTACAGATAATCACATCCTGTACGTGTATTTGCGAATTCGTTATATTTGCGCTCGTTAAAAGATTGATCGCAATTCCTGATTCGGCGGGAATCGTGGGTTCAACCATTCAGAGTCCTGTATGCCTCGGCCGCCGAAACGCTAAATATGGTATAGAACAAAAGAGGAATCCTGTGGAATCAGCGATTCGTCTCCGATTCGTTCTGGCTTTGACCTCAGATCTCGAAGAGAAGGGCGCTGTTCCGAAAATCCGATGATTTACAGATAATTAACCATAAAACATAGCGATCTTCGCCGGCTTTGGATTCTCGGCTTGACTCCTTTTCTCGTGGAAAAGGCACTGAAATGAGATTCAGCATTTGGTGTGACTCTTTCCATCGAAATCCATATATTGTAGTGAACAAAAAAAGAACGCTGGCGAGTCAGCGATTCGTCTCCGATTCGTTCTCAAGGTGTTCCGCGATCGTCGGGACTCGCATGAGATGCAGGGTTAATGTGGCTTACGGTTGAGATCGTCAATAATGAAATCGGTTGTTGCGGTGGCTGTTTTTTTATTCAGGTCTTGCCTTTGTCGCATATGGTCGTCATCTCTTCGTTTCCTCCTTGGGGAACTTGCTGATCGAAAGACGGTGGTTTCTCGCCCATGCACGGACCAATGACACAGACTTCGCAGCCCATGATCCTGAGCGGACGCGGCGTGACCGCGGTGCTCGGACCGACCAATACCGGCAAGACCCATTATGCCATCGAACGCATGGTGGCGCACGGCAGCGGCGTGATCGGCCTGCCGCTGCGGCTGCTGGCGCGCGAGGTCTATACCCGCGTCGTCGAAAAGGTCGGGGCTCAGCATGTCGCGCTTGTCACGGGCGAGGAAAAAATATCTCCGCCCAATGCCCGCTTTTCCGTCTGCACCGTCGAAGCCATGCCGCGCGAGACGCGTGCCTCCTTCGTCGCCATAGACGAGGTCCAGCTTGCTGGCGATCTAGAGCGCGGCCATATCTTCACGGACCGCATCCTGCACCTGCGCGGCCGCGACGAGACGCTGCTATTGGGTGCCGGCACGATGCGGCCCATCCTCGAACAGCTTCTGCCTGGGATCACCGTCCTTGAGCGGCCACGGCTGTCGCATCTTTTCTATGCCGGGCAGAAGAAGATCACGCGCTTGCCGCAGCGCACCGCGATTGTGGCTTTTTCCGCCGATGAGGTCTATGCGATTGCCGAGCTCATCCGCCGCCAGCGTGGCGGCGCCGCCGTCGTGCTTGGGGCGCTCAGCCCGCGTACCCGCAATGCGCAAGTAGCCCTCTACCAGGCCGGCGATGTCGAATATCTGGTCGCGACCGATGCGATCGGCATGGGCCTCAATCTCGATGTCGACCATGTCGCCTTTGCCCAGGACCGCAAGTTCGACGGCTATCAGTTCCGTAACCTCAATCCGGCCGAGCTCGGCCAGATCGCCGGCCGCGCCGGCCGTCATCTCAAGGACGGCACCTTCGGCGTGACGGGGCAGGTGGACCCGTTCGACGACGAGCTGGTCCGCCGGATCGAGGGACACGAATTCGACATGGTCAAGGTGCTGCAATGGCGCAGCAAGGATCTGGATTTCGCTTCGATCGCAGCTCTGCGCGCCAGTTTGGAAGACGCGCCGCGCGTGCAGGGGTTGACGCGGGCGCTGCCTGCGGTAGACCAGCAGGCGTTGGAATATTTGTCACGCGATCTGGAGATAGTCGATCTTGCCAGCAACCCGGCTCGGGTTGAGAAATTGTGGGAGGCCTGCGCGCTTCCCGACTATCGGCGCATTACGCCTGCCCAGCACGCCGATCTTATTGCCGCCCTCTTTTCCGACCTGGTGCGCTATGGCACGGTGAAAGAGGACTTCCTGGCCGAACAGGTGCATCGTGCCGATCGGACGGATGGCGAGATCGACACGCTTTCGGCGCGAATCGCGCAGATAAGGACTTGGACCTATGTGTCGAACCGGCCCGGCTGGCTTGCCGATCCGACACACTGGCAAGAAAAGACGCGGGAAATCGAAGATCGATTGTCCGACGCGTTACATGAGAGGTTGACGAAACGCTTTGTTGATCGCAGGACATCTGTGCTCATGAAGCGCCTGAGAGAGAATGCGATGCTGGAAGCTGAAATCAGTGTGAATGGGGATGTCTTCGTCGAAGGGCATCATGTGGGACAGTTGACCGGTTTCCGGTTCACGCCGGTTGCCGGCACCGAGGGGCCGGACGCGAAGGCCGTCCAGACAGCCTCCCAGAAGGCGCTGTCGCTGGAATTCGAGGCGCGCGCCGCGCGTCTGCATGCGGCTGGCAACAGCGATCTTGCGATCAGCGCCGACGGCCTCGTGCGCTGGCTCGGCGATCCCGTGGCGCGTCTGTCGGGAAGCGATCATATCATGCGTCCGCGCGTGATCCTGCTTGCCGACGAGCAGCTGACGGGCAATGCGCGCGATCATGTCGCCTCGCGCATCGAGCGCTTCGTGAACCATCATATCAGCACGATCCTGAAGCCGCTCGACGATCTTCAGCGTGCCGAGGATCTGCAGGGCCTCGCCAAGGGGCTGGCTTTCCAGCTGGTGGAGAATCTCGGCGTTCTGTTCCGCCGCGACGTGACCGAAGAGGTGAAGTCGCTGGATCAGGATGCGCGCGCCTCCATGCGCCGCTACGGCGTCCGCTTCGGCGCCTATCATATTTTCGTGCCCGCATTGCTGAAGCCGGCCCCCGCCGAACTCATCACGCTGCTCTGGGCTCTGAAGAACGATGGCCTGGACAAGCCGGGCTATGGCGATCTGATCCCCGTTCTCGCCGCCGGCCGTACCTCGGTCGTCACCGATCCGGGCTATGAGCGCATGTTCTACAAGCTTGCCGGCTTCCGCTTTCTTGGAAAGCGCGCGGTCCGCATCGATATTCTCGAGCGCCTGGCGGATCTCATCCGTCCGCTCCTGCAGTGGAAGCCCGGCCAGGCTTCGCGCCCCGAAGGCGCTTATGACGGTCGCCGCTTCACCACGACGACCGCCATGCTCTCCATCCTCGGTGCGACGCTCGAGGACATGGAGGAAATTCTCAAGGGTCTCGGCTACCGCGCCGATTCGGTGAAGGCCGAGGAGGCCACGGCCTTCCTTGCCCAGCAGGATGCCGCGGCGACACCGGCATCGCCGGCTGCGGAAGCCGCTGCCGAAAAGACCGATCATGACGACGCCGACGCTGCGGGCGACGAGCCGGCTAAGGAACCGGAAGCCGTCGCGCAGGAAGCAGCTCCCGCCGCCGAAGCCTCCGTCGAACCGGTGGCAGCGGCAGCTGACGTTGCCGAGGCTGCCGACACTGAAGCCGCTGCCGCGGAGCCTGCTGAGCCGAAGCCAGTTCTGCTCTGGCGCCTGGGTGGCCGCAACGATAATCAGCAGCGCCAAGGCGGCCGCGGTCATGGTGACCGTCGCGGTCAGCAGGGCGAGGGCCGCGGTCAGCACGGCAATCGCCGTGGCGGTGGCGAGCAGCAGGCGAGCGGTGGCGAGGGCAATCGCGAGGGACGTGACCGTCGCGATGGCCGTGACAACCGCGGCGGTGACAAGGGGCCGCGCGCCAACCGCGAGGGCGGCCGTCCGCAGCATCAGGGCAACCGGGGTGACCGTCAGGAGCGTGGCGAACGCAATGACCGGAACGATCGCAACAATCGCGGTGCATCGCAGCCATTGCGCTTCGAGGCCAAGCCGCCGCGCAAAGAAAAGCCGATCGATCCGGATTCTCCTTTCGCCAAGCTCGCTGCCCTCAAGGAGCAGATGAAGAAATAACCCATGACGGACGAGAGACAGCCATTTTCCGGTTCGCGCCAGCGCATCGACAAATGGCTGTTCTTTGCCCGCATGGTGAAATCCCGCTCGCTGGCGCAGCTCTACGTTCAGAACGGCAGCGTACGGGTCAATGGCGAGCGGATTGTGCAGCCGAGTTTCGGCGTCAAGGCGGGCGACCGTATCGAGCTCTCGCTGGAGCGCCGAGATGTCGTCCTCATCGTGCGTGCCGCCGGCGAGCGCCGAGGCCCTTTCGAGGAAGCCAAGCTGCTCTATGAGGACCTAACGCCGCCGCCGGATGAGACAAAACGCCTCACCCCGTTCGAGCAGGCATTACGGGCGCCGGGGAGTGGAAGGCCCACGAAGCGCGATCGCCGTGCAATCGATCGCCTGATCTCGGACGACGATTAGAAAACTCTGCCCGTCTCAGGCCGCTTTCCAGATTGTTTGTCCTTGAAATTGGATGACAAAGTCGATACCTCACCATCAACCTGCCGGTAACCAGCCGGGCGGCGCGTTTGCGCTTGATCCCCGTTCGGCTCCGCGGGAGCGCGCGACGTTCCAGGTTGCGCATCCGCGGAAGCTAAAGACATTCCTGGAGTGCTTCGTGACATATGTCGTGACCGATAATTGCGTCCGCTGCAAATATACCGATTGCGTGGAAGTCTGCCCTGTTGACTGCTTCTACGAAGGCGAGAACTTCCTCGTCATCCATCCCGACGAATGCATCGATTGCGGTGTCTGCGAACCGGAATGTCCCGCCGAGGCGATTAAACCCGATACGGAGCCGGGTCTCGACAAGTGGCTGAAGATCAATATGGAGTATGCCGCCATCTGGCCCAACATCACGGTCAAGCGCGACCCGTTGCCGGAAGCCAAGGAGATGGATGGCGAAGAAGGAAAGTTCGAGAAGTATTTCTCGGCGAACCCAG
Organism: Martinezella tropici; assembly: GCF_003287875.1. Classification (GTDB taxonomy): domain Bacteria; phylum Pseudomonadota; class Alphaproteobacteria; order Rhizobiales; family Rhizobiaceae; genus Rhizobium; species Rhizobium tropici_C. The sequence continues at coordinate 393,541 of NZ_QMKK01000025.1, read as the reverse complement.
GAACCGGCGACTGACCGAGGGCCGTGACAGGCGGTCGATAAAGGTGTAGTCGATATCGCAGAAAGCGAATCATTGCCGTCAGGCCGCATAGCGGTCAACGTGGCCCTTTTGGCGCGCGTACAGCAAATTATTGATTTCCTCAGATTTTTGTGATAGGTTCCGCACACTGATCCACTGCGGCATTTCGCATGCCCAAAACCATCACGAAAGCAAATCACCAATCCGTACGCGGTTTCCTTGACATATCAACCGTTTGTGTTGTCGGGTCTTAGATCGCGATGGGTGGGTTTCTGTTTGCATAAGTCTGGCTGGACCAGGATGAAGTGACCCCGACGGTACGTCCGTCTCATCCGGGCCTGACTGACCCGGCACCCGGCCCAACCGGGCGCGTAACAGGGAGTTTTTGAAAAGAATGACGACCCAGCAGAAAAAACCTTCAGCAGCACGCCATGGCTTCAAAACTGGTGAAGCGATCGTTTATCCCGCCCACGGCGTCGGCACGATCACTGCCATCGAAGAGCAAGAAGTCGCAGGCATGAAGCTCGAGCTGTTCGTAATCGACTTCGAGAAAGACAAGATGCGCCTGAAGGTGCCGGTGGCCAAGGCCATGAGCATCGGCATGCGCAAGCTTTCCGAGACGGATTTCGTCGAGCGGGCGCTGAAGGTCGTGCAGGGCAAAGCCCGCGTGAAGCGCACCATGTGGTCGCGTCGCGCGCAGGAATATGATGCCAAAATCAATTCCGGCGATCTGCTCTCCATCGCCGAGGTGGTTCGCGATCTCTATCGCGCCGAGAACCAGCCCGAGCAGTCCTATTCCGAACGTCAGCTTTACGAAGCTGCGCTCGATCGCATGGCGCGCGAAATTGCAGCCGTCAACAAGATGTCGGAAACCGAAGCCGTTCGCCTTGTCGAGACCAATCTCAACAAGGGTCCCAAGCGTGGCAAGGTCGTCGAGGAAGACGATTCCCAGGACGAAGCAGCCTAAGGCGAGCGCGCCAATCCAGCTTCAAAAAACCCGGCCTTCGTGCCGGGTTTTTTCTTTGGAACCTTTTTGCTTCTGCCGCGTTTAAGCCTCGTGTTAACGGTCGGTGTGAGTGCACTCCTGTGGGGAGAGGTTCCGGACTGGCCGTATTATCGACATTCACGAGGACCGGCCTATGCGTTTTCATCCGAAGCCCCCCGGCGATCTGAACATGCTTCAATCGTCAGACCCATTCGCTGAGATCGAACAAGACTAGTCATCGATTATCCGGCGAACCGGATATCGGTCTCCAATTTGAATTTCATTCATTGATTTCCATCCGAGCAGCGATGTTCGGAAACGATACTTGTTGCCCTTTTCGTCGACCGCGGCACTGAAGACGACTTGAGGCTGAACCTAGGAGATGCGTATGACGAACATGTCTGCAGATCGACGTATGATCAAAGTCGCGATGGCTGCTCCCTATCTCGATCGCGACGAAGAACATGATCTTGCTATACGCTGGAAGGATCATGATGATCGCGGCGCCCGCAACCAGATAGCAACTGCCCATATGCGCCTCGTCATTTCCATGGCGGGCAAATTCCGCAATTTCGGACTGCCCATGAGCGATCTCGTCCAGGAGGGCTATGTCGGCCTCCTCGAGGCAGCCGCCCGTTTCGAACCGGAACGGGAAGTTCGCTTCTCGACCTATGCAAGCTGGTGGATCCGCGCTTCCATCCAGGACTATATTCTGCGCAATTGGTCGATCGTGCGTGGTGGCACGAGTTCGGCGCAGAAGGCCTTGTTCTTCAATCTTCGACGCCTGCGCGCCAAGCTCGCCCGCAGCAATTCGAGCGTTACCGTCCAGTCCATCCATGAGGAAATCGCAGTTGCGCTCGGGGTCAGTCTTGCCGACGTGCAGACCATGGATGCGCGCCTTTCCAGCAGCGATACGTCCCTGCAGGCGCCGTCGATATCAAGCGATTCCGAAAGCGCGGAACGTATCGATTTTCTCATCAGCGACGAACCGCTTCCGGACGAGCAGGTTTCCGACATGATCGACGGTGAACGCCGGCGCATATGGCTCGCTTCGGCGCTGAAGCATCTCAACGAACGCGAGATGAAGATCATCCAGGCACGACGCCTCGTGGAAGACGGAGCGACGCTCGAAGAACTCGGCGCCGATCTCGGAATTTCCAAGGAACGTGTGCGTCAGATCGAAAGCCGCGCAATGGACAAGCTCCGCAACGCGCTTGTCGATGCGGATCCTCGTATGGCGAGCTACGCGTGAGACTGCTCTTCTCCCGGCCAGGGAGAAGATAGATAGGCCGATCGCTATTCCGAAATAATCTTGACCTTGTCGCCCGGCGCAATCGTTGCCCCGGTCGGTAGGGCGTTGATCAGTTTGAACAGGTCGAGCTTGCGGTCGGTCCCCATCATGCGGGCGGCGAGCGTCGTGATCGTGTCGCCCGGCTTGACGGTGACGACGCGGACCCTGAGCGGCTTCAGCGAGGCTGCCTCATCCGGCGTCATGTGCCGGAAACTCGAGCGCAGCACGTCCGCCGTCTGGTTGAGCTGGGCGATGTTCCCCTTCGGCACGGCTGTCAGGAAACGGAAGATCTGCGTGCGGTCGCGGATGACCGTAACATCGAAATCCCAGCGATCGGCCGAAGCGCGCGCGGTTGCAGCCGGCATGCCGTTGACGGTGATCGACTGGATCGAAGAGGGATCGAGGCCCGTCACCCAGCCGCTGGAAATATAGTTCGTCAGGTTCTGGTTCTGGCTGTCGGCAACACCGTCGAAGCGGATGGCGATATCGCCGGGGCCGGTCGCCATGACGGCCTCGACCTTGTTGTCGATGCGGAAATCCGGCGGCACGTCGAAGCGGATGCCGAGGCCACCGTGCAGGAAGGTCTGGCCACGGACATAGCCTTCCTCGGGGCTGTCACCATAGAGCAGACCATCGATACCGTTCAGGTAATAATCGCGGCCGATGTCGCCGACCTTGCCTTCCTCACCGAATTCGCGGGCATGCGCCTTGGCAAGATCGATGCGCTGTGGCGTGCTCGGGTGGCTCGAAAGGAAGTCTAGGCTCTGGTCGGCATCGGAATTGGCCGACATGAAGCGGCTGTAGTCTTCCATGGCGTTCAGGAAGCGGGCAGCGGCATACGGATCGTAGCCGGCCTGGCCGAGCGTGCGGATGCCGATCTCGTCGGCCTGGAGTTCCTGCTGGCGCGAGAAGGCGGCAAGACGCAGCTTGCCGCGTGCGAGCGCCTGCTTGCCGGCCAGATCGCTCGACAGGACTTCCGAAACGACGCGGCTGGCGATGACTTCGGCTTCCTCGCGTTTTTGCCGCTCGATGCCGTGATTGGCTGTCACGTGCGCCATCTCGTGCGACAGCACGGCAGCGACTTCGGAAGCATCATTGGCAAGCGCCAGAAGGCCGCGGGTCACGTAGAGATAGCCGCCCGGAAGCGCAAAGGCGTTGATCGACGGCGAATTGAGAATGGTGATGCGATAGGACTGCTGCGGATTTTCCGACACGCTGGTCAAGGCCCCAGCGATGCGAGCGACGAGCCGCTCGGTCTTGGCGTCCTTGTACTCGCCGCCATAGCTTGCAAGGATACGCGGATGCTCGCGCGCACCCATCTGCGCGCGCGGATCGTTCTTCTGCACCTCGGAGACGATCTGCGGATTGGCGGACGGCGACACGCTCGGCTGATAGGACTGATCCATCACCGTCTGGCAGCTGTCCAACACCATGGCAGCGACAAGGAGCGGGGCAAAGCGGCGCAAACGGGGTGCGACGGTCACGCTGATCCTTCGTTCTGCTCGTTCGCTCTGCTTCAGTACCAGTATCCCACTCATTTCGCTGCCATGCCGGCTCGGCACCAAATCCGGTTGATCGTTACCGGGCTGATCATCGTCGCGCACCGATAGAGGTTGCCTGCATCCTCATCGATCCGCATCTGCCCGGACGGTCTCCAACCCTTGCTCTAGCCGATTTTGGCACCGGTTGCATAGCGAGACTCCGTTTAAATGTGGCGGCGTTGTATTTTAGCAAGCATTTCCGAGGACTTTCAGCCGTTCGGCACGACGAAATTAAGGCAAAGCCGACAGCAAGATGCTGCAGCGCAATCAATGCTGCAGAAATGTGGTCAATGCCGGAATGTCGCCCGCCGTCAGGAAGGTCTCGATGGAGGCGGCAAGCCTGATCGCGCCGCCCTCGATGAAGACGGCATGGTCGGCAAGACGCCGCACCTCGGCCGGATCATGCGAAACGATCAGCACCGTATTGCCGCTCTCGCGATGCAGGGTTTTCAAAAGTTCGACCATGCCGGAGCGTAGGCCTGGATCAAGGGCGGCGAAGGGTTCGTCCAGCAGTAGGATCGGCTTGTCACGCACCAGCGCCCTTGCGAAGGTGGCACGCTGTCGTTCGCCGCCGGAAAGTGTCCCCGGCTTGCGCTTCTCGAAGCCAGGAAGCCCAACGCGCGCCAGCGCCTCCGAGACCCTTTGCCGATCCTGTACCGAAAGCTTCAATGAAGGGCTGATGCCAAGGCCGACATTGGTGAAGAGATCGAGATGGGCAAAGAGGTTGTTGTCCTGAAAGACCAGCGACACCGGCCGGTCGGCGGGATGCAGGCCGGTCACGTCCTGCCCGGCAAGCAGGATGCGGCCGCGATCGGGCTGCTCGAAGCCGGCCAATAGATTGAGAAAGGTGGATTTGCCGGATCCCGACGGCCCGGCGATGGCGATGATCTTGCCCTGCGGCAACGTGCAATCGAAGCGGAAATTATGCGTGCCGAGGCGCAGCTCGACGCCGGCCATGGCAATGCCTTGTTTCTTCATGTCGTGGCCGTCAGTCATTTCTGTTGCTTTCGTGATCGCTCATGCTCTGGCCGGCCGTGCCGGCGATGGTCAAAAGAAGGCAGACCAGGCCGAGGATCAAGGCATATCCATCGGCATCGTTCGTGCGATAGCTGCCGAGCTTGCTATAGACCAGCCAGGGCAGGGTCATCAGGCTATCCGAGCCGAAGAGCGCCACCGCGCCGAGATCGCCGAGCGACAGCGCCATGGCGAAGGAGAGGGCGGTGAAGAACGGCTTGCGCAGGCCCGGCCAATCGATGAGGCGGAGGCGGGCAATGCCGTGAAGGCCGAGGCTCGCCGCCAGCCGTTCGGTGCGGCTGACATGGACCGCATAGGCCGGTTCGATGACGCGGATGACGAAGGGCAGCGCCATCAGCGCATTGATGACAATGATGAGGATGGCGGCAAAGCGGCTGGGATCACCCAATGGTCTCAGCGCCAGGAACCAGCCGGTTGCCAGCACGATTGGCGGGACGAGCAGGATAAGGGAAGAGCTTGCGCTCAAGGCGACCGCCAGGCTGCGCAGGCTGGCGGTCTTGCGGCGATCCGCCGAGATCACCGATCGGGCGCGGATGATCGCAAAGGATATCAAGACCGCCAGAAGGCCGGCGGCGAGCGCAATCGCCAGGCTGGTGACGGCCGCCTGCAGAAAGATCGGCTGGGCGGCGAGTTTCGGAAGGTTTGCCTCAAGGCCGGTTACCACGACCGAAGCGAGCGGCAGGCCGAGAAAGAGAGTAGCGGCCGACAGCAGGAAAGCGTCAATCCATCGTGCAGCCGCCTTTTGGCCATCGATACGGTGAAGCGCGCGGCCGCTGGTCAGGCCATGATCGTCGGGCGCGCGAAACAGCGTCATGGCGCCGAGGACGAGGAGGGTGACGACGATCTGCAGTAGCGACAGCAGCACGGCGCGGCCGGGATCGAAATCGAAGCGGAGGGCCTGATAGATCGCCACTTCCAGCGTCGTTGCGGCAGGGCCGCCGCCAAGGATCAGGACCAGCGTGAAGCTGGTGGCGCAGAGCATGAAGATCAGGCCGGCAATGCCGGGTATGAGACCGCGCAGGATGGGCCATTCGATGAAGCGAAAGACCGAGGCGGGCCGCATGCCGAGCCCGCCGGCCACAAGCCAATATTCCGCCGGCACGCGCTCCAGCCCGGCCAGCATCAGCCGGCAGGCGAGGGGCATATTGAAGAAGACATGCGCCAGCAGGATGCCGGCCAAGCCATAGATACTGACGGGCTGCGACAGGCCAAGCGCCGTAAGCGTCTGATTGATAAGCCCCTGCCGACCCCAGATGCCAAGCAGGCCGAGCGCGCCGATCAGCACGGGCAGGCCCATCGGCACGGCCATCAGCCGGATCAGCCATAGCCGACCCGGAAAACGGGGCTGACGCGCCAATGCGCGGGCGACGGGTATGGCGAGCATGACAGATAACAGGGTCGAGAGCACCGCCTGCAGCAACGTGAAGCGCAGGACACGCAGCAAGTAGGGATCTGTCAGGGGATTGGTGTCGCCGGATTCGATACCGGCGGCCAAGAGGACGAAGACGGCGATCCCGACGAAGAGCACGATGCCGGCGAGGCCGAATGCCCCGCCGGAAATGGCGCGTCTTCGTTCTGGTGCCGTAAGTATCGTCAAGGCATCAGTTGCCGCTGGTGGCGGCCAGCCATTCGTCGATCCAGGCCTTGCGGTTCTTGTCGACGACCTCGGGGCTCATCAGGAAGGTCTTCGACGGCACGACGAGCTTGCTGAAGGCATCCGGCAGCGGCTCCGAAGTGGCGGAGGCCGGCATCATCCAATTGCTTGTCGGGATGATGTCCTGAAAGCCTGTGGAGATCATGAACTTCAGGAAATCGCGGGCAAGCTCCTTGTTCGGCGAGGACTTGATAAGGCCGGCGACCTCGATCTGGATATAGTGTCCTTCCGAAAAGGCGGCCGCCTGATAGCGGTCGGTCTTGTCTTCGATCATGTGGTAGGCCGGCGACGTCGTGTAGGAGAGCACCATCGGCGCTTCGCCCTTGGTGAATAGGTCGTAGGCTTCCGACCAGCCGGGGGTGACGGTCAGAATGCGTCCCTTGAGCTTCGTCCAGGCATCGGCTGCCTTGTCGCCGTAGATCGACTTGACCCAGAGCAGCAGGCCGAGACCCGGCGTCGAGGTGCGCGGGTCTTCGATGACGATCTTTTGCGAGGGGTCGCCCTCGACAAGATCCTTCATGCTCTTCGGCGGGTTCTTGACCGTCTGGCTGTCGTAGATCACGGCGAAATGGCCGTAGTCATAGGGCACAAAGACGTCGTCCTTGAAATCCCCCGGAACCTTGAGGGCCGAGGTGTCGACGCCGCTTGCATCGAAGAGGCCGGTATCCTTCGCTTCATCTATGAGATTGGTGTCCAGGCCGAGAACGACATCGGCCTTGGTGCCCGTACCTTCCAGCTTCAGGCGGGAGAGAAGTGCCACGCCATCGGTGACGGCGACGTAGTTGACCGTGCAGCCGCAGGTCTTCTCGAAGGCGGCCTTGACCTTGGCGCCCGGACCCCAATCGGCGGTGAAGCTCTCATAGGTGTAGATGGTCAAGGTCTTGTCGGCTGCCTCGGCCGTCTGGGCAGCAAAAAACGTTGCGCCGGCGGAAAGGGCCAGGCCGGCGAAGAATGACAATAGGGATCGGTTTTGCACGACAGCGCCTCCACTTTGGTTTCGTCTTGAAGGGGAAAAGGGCGCTATGATTTCGTCACGCGTCTAATCCCTCCGCCGGTGTTAGCCGGATCAGGTTCCGCGGGTTGGCCGGTGAAAGCCTCTCAGCCAGATATCCTAGAGGATATGAGGCACCCCGTTAGAGCGTCGGCAGATTTAGCCTTGTGACGAAGGGATGACAAGGGAAATGATTCCCCTGTCGATTGCAGGTGGGTGATCTTACTCGGCGGCGTGAGCGGCGGCCGTTGGGCTTTCGAATTTCTTCGTTGCACCGGGCAGCTGCACGTTTTTCAGCGTCAGCGCGGTCAGCAGTCCGATGAGGCAGATGCCGGCAGCCGTCATGAACAGCGGGCTGAAAGCGCTCGCATAGGCGTTGGCGACGGCCTCGCGGGTCGCCTCGGGCAATGCGGCCATCATCTTCGGCGTCAACTGTTCGATATCGGATACGCCCGATATGGAGACGCCGACATTGCCGAGCTTGGCGGCGATGATGGCGCCGTAGACGGAGATGGCGATCGAGGCGCCGCCCATGCGCGAGAGCGTGACCGCACCGGTCGCCGCGCCGACGTCCCGGGCACCGGCCGCATTCTGCACGCCGATGACGGGAACCTGCTGCGCAAGGCCGATACCGATGCCGTGCAGCAGCATCAGGCCACCGATGAAGACGACGGGCGTGCCGGCAGGCAGGACGGCGAGCAAGCCAAATGCGATGGCGCTGCAGGCAGCGCTCGCGATGGCAAAGGGTTTGTAACGCCCTTTGGCCGCAATCAGCCGGCCGGCCGAGAGCGAGCCGCAGACGATGCCGCCGGTCAGGAGAATGAACAGCAGGCCGGCCATCGAGGGCGAAAGGCCAGTCGTCGTCTGCAGGAAGAGCGCGAAATAATTCACCATGCCGATGGCCACGGCGCCGCTGGTGATCGAGATGATCAGCAGGAGGCCGAATGTTGGATTGCGGAACAGCGTCATCGGCACGATCGGCTCGGGCGCGCGGCGTTCGATGAAGACCCAGGCGATGGCGCAAATCGCGCCGAAGGCGATGATGCCGAGGCACTGCGGCGACAGCAGCGATCCGAAGAGTTCGGTGCCGTCGGCGGCAAGCACGATGCTCGTCGTCGTCAGTGCAAGAACGGTCGCGCCGGCATAGTCGATCTTCGGCCGGCGGGCCGGCTTGCGATAGGGCAGCATGAAGGCGAGACCGGCCAGCACGACAAAGCCGATCGGCACATTGACGAGAAAGATCGAGCGCCAGCCGAAGAGATCGCTCATCGTGCCGCCGAGAACCGGGCCGATGGCGCCTGACGCCATCAGCACGAGGCTGGAATAGCTCTGGTAGCGGGCGCGTTCCCGCGGCTCGAAGAGATCGGCATTGACGGCGAAGATCGACACCAGGATGCCGCCGCCCCCAAGGCCCTGAAGGACGCGGGCGGCAATCAGCGTGTCCATCGAGACGGCCAGGCCGCAGACGGCGGAGCCGATCGTGAAGATCGCGATCGCCGTCATCATCACATATTTGCGGCCGAAGAGATCGCCGAGCTTGCCATAGACGGGCATGACGGCGGAGAGCGAGAGAAGATAGGCTGACCCGATCCAGCCGAAACGCTCCAGATGCCCGAATTCGCCAACGATCGTCGGAAGCGCCGTCGAGACGATCTGGTTGTCGAGCGTTGCCATGAACATGGCAGTCATCAGAAACAGAAAGAGTATAAGCCGCCGTTTATGATCCGCTACGAGCGGCGCGAACGTTGTCTGCATGTCCATGGGGCAAAAATCCGAACTTGGCCGAAACGCTGCGCGGTCGATCGAATGCGCGGGACGCCCGGTTTTCATAGTCGATACATATGTGCCGTTAGCACATAAATGTCAATGACAGGTGAATGCTGTTTGCATGTTTTATTTCTTTACCGCCTCTGGTATGGTGGAAAGATGACATCTGCGACGAATACACGTGAAATTGAAGCCCAGGCCCTGACCGATGACGAGAATCTCCTGCGTATCGGCCATGCGATGACGCGCATGCGCCTGCTGACAGGTCGCCGCATGATCGGCAGGCTTGCCATCCAGAGCGTCGCGCCGGGACTCGAGCTGTCCCATCTCGACGTGCTCGATGTCGTGCGGCGGGCGGAGGAGACGGGCGAAGTCACCGTCGGCACGATTGCCGAGATGCTGCGCATCGATCCGTCGCGGGCGAGCCGCATCGTTGCCGACATGGTGACGCGTGGCGTGTTGCGGCGCAAGGCGTCGCAGGCGGATGCGCGGCGCATCGTGGTGGTGTTGACCGCGCTCGGGCAGAGATTGCTGTCGGAGATCCAGGCACAGAAATATTCCGTCATCGGCAGCATCTTCGCCGACTGGACGCAGGAGGAGATCGAGAGCTTCTCGCTGCTGTTTGATCGTTATGTCAGCGGCTATGAGCGGGTTTTCCAGGCGCGCCTCAAGGAAACGGACGACTGAGCCGCCCTCGCGGCCGTTCTTGCCTATGCTGCTCTTCCCTAGGGACATGACTTTGCGCTATGGGCATGCCTCATGAGCCAGTCCACCACCTTCACCATCCTGCTCGGAGGCGAGCTTCGTCTGACGGAGCGGTTGCGCGCCGCCATTTCCGGCAGCCGTTTCATCGCAGCCGATGGCGGCATGCGCCACGCGGTCGCGCTCGGAGTGGAGCCTGAGCTGTGGGTCGGCGATTTCGATTCCACGCCCGCGGATTTGCAAGCTGCCTTTCCCGATGTGCCCAAGCAGCCCTATCCGGCGGCGAAGGCTGCGACCGACGGCGAGATTGCCGTTTCGGAAGCGATCGATCGCGGCGCCAAAAGACTGATTCTCGCCGGCGCCATGGGCGGCGAACGCTCCGATCATGCCATCCAGCATCTGCTTTATGGGATCTGCTTGGCCGAGAAGGGCTTCGATGTCCTACTGACATCCGGTGACGAGGAAGCGGTGCCGCTTCGGCCGGGCGATCTCACGCTGGCGCTGCCGGCCGGTTCGCTGTTTTCCGTCCTCGGTTTTAGCGATCTGTCGGGCCTTTTCATCGACAATGCCCGTTACCCTTTGCGCGATTTCCATTTGCCCTTTGGCGCGTCGCGCACCATTTCCAATGTGGCGGAAGGCGACGTGCGCTTTTCGCTCGGCAGCGGCAGGGCGATCATCCTTGCCCGCCCCTATGATCTCAGCGGAGTCTGATCTTGGCCCCTCCCATTCTGAAACTCGACGACATCTTCCTGAGCTTTGGCGGTGCGCCCTTGCTCGCCGGTGCCGGCCTGCAGGTGGAGCCGGGCGACAAGATCTGCCTTGTTGGCCGCAACGGTTCGGGCAAATCGACGCTCCTGAAGATCGCCGCGGGTCTCGTCGAGGCGCAGTCGGGCGAAGTGTTCCGCCATCCGTCTTCGACCGTACGGTATCTCGAGCAGGCGCCGGATTTTGCTGGTTACAAGACGGTCGCGGCTTATGCTGAAGCAGGTCTCGGGCCTGGCGACGATCCCTATCGCGTCACCTATCTGCTCTCACATCTCGGCCTGACCGGTGAAGAGGATCCGAAGAACCTCTCCGGCGGCGAAGCCCGCCGTGCGGCCCTCGCACGCGTTCTGGCGCCCGAGCCGGACATCCTGCTGCTCGACGAGCCGACGAACCATCTGGATCTGCCGACCATCGAATGGCTGGAAGGCGAGCTGCAGAAGAGCCGTAGCGCACTCGTGCTGATCTCGCACGACCGTCGCTTTCTGGAAAAGGTTTCGACCGCAACCGTCTGGCTCGATCGTGGCACCTCGCGCCGGCTGGACAAGGGATTCGCCCATTTCGAGGCTTGGCGCGATCAGGTGCTGGAGGCCGAGGAGCTAGAGCAGCACAAGCTTGGCAAACAGATCGAGCGCGAGGAGCATTGGCTGCGTTACGGCGTGACGGCGCGGCGCAAGCGGAATATGCGCCGTCTCGGCGAGCTGCAGGATATGCGCTCGCGCTATCGTGGCCACAAGGGCGCTCTGGGCACGGTGCAGGCGACTGCTTCCGATGCGCAGGAAAGCGGCAAGCTGGTGATCGAGGCCGACAAGATCACCAAAGCCTATGATGAGCGGGTCATCGTCGCGCCCTTTTCGATTCGCGTGCATCGCGGTGATTGCATCGGTCTCGTCGGCCCGAACGGCGCCGGCAAGACGACGCTGCTGAAGATGCTGACCGGCCAGCTGGAGCCGGACAGCGGCACGGTGAAGCTCGGCACCAATCTGGAGATCGCGACACTCGACCAGAAGCGCGAGGAGCTGAACCCGGAGGACACGCTCGCCAATTATCTGACCGACGGCCGCGGCGAGAACCTCCTCGTCAACGGCGAGCAGCGGCATGTGACCGGCTATATGAAGGAATTCCTCTTCCAGCCCGAACAAGCGCGCACGCCGATCAAGAATCTTTCCGGCGGCGAACGCGCGCGGCTGATGCTGGCCCGCATCCTGTCGCGGCCGACCAATCTCCTGATCCTCGACGAACCGACGAACGATCTCGATATCGAGACGCTCGATCTGCTGCAGGAAATCGTGTCCGGCTTTGCCGGGACGGTCATTCTCGTCAGCCACGACCGCGATTTTCTCGATCGCACCGTGACCTCGACAATCGCTCCCGCCAATCCGGAAGAGCCCGATGGCCGCTGGATCGAATATGCCGGCGGTTATTCCGACATGCTGGCCCAGCGCAAGGGCGCGATCGAGGAGCGCAAGCGGGCGGAAAAGGCGGCCGAAAAGCCGAAATCAGCCGAAGCCGCAACACCGGTCGCCGAAGGCTCGAAAGGCAAGGGCAAGCTCTCCTACAAGCAGAAATTCGCGCTCGAAAACCTGCCGAAGGACATGGCCAAGGCGGAAGCCGAGATTGCAGCTCGCGAAAAGAAGATGGCCGATCCGAACCTCTTTTCCAAGGATCCCGCAACCTTCAATCGCCTGGCGGCGGAGATGGAAAAGCTGCGAGAAAGCCTTGTCAGCATGGAAGAGGAATGGCTCGAGCTCGAAATGCTGCGCGAGGAGCTGGAGGGCTGATCGCTCGGCCAGCTCATCTTATGGGCGTCCTTCCGTATAATGAAAACAATTGGTTGCGTTTTGATTGCGCCCGCTTCATTGCCTGTTGTCCAATTCGATAAACCGTTTATACATTAAACGCGTGATGCTGGCCCCCGAGGGCTGGATGATACCCGGGCTCGCGCGGCCCGGGCGCATGTTGGGGAAGTCCGAAGAGACCTGGTTGTATGGCGCCTGGTGGCGACGGGTCTTTTGCGGAAAGTTGCAGGCAAATTTTGTGAGTGCTTACCGTGATAACGGCGCCTCTTGCCGTATGCGGTTTTTCGAAGGGGGCTTCATGCCGATGCTGCCGCGTGCCGTTTTGTTCAGCTGTGTTTTTGCCGTTTTCTCGGGCGCTCAGGCGCTGGCGCAGGGTGCGCCGCCGGCCCCGCCTGTGACGGTCGCCAAGCCGATCGTTCGCGATGTCGTCGATAGCGACGAGTTCATCGGGCGCTTCCAGGCGGTCGATGAGGTTTCTGTGCGCTCGCGGGTGGGCGGCTATCTTCAGGAAGTGCATTTCCAGGATGGTGCTATCGTCAAACAGGGCGACCTGCTTTTCGTCATCGACCAGCGGCCATTCGTGACCGCGCTGAACGAATCGACGGCCTCGCTGGAAGTGGCGAAATCGTCGCTGACGCTTGCCGATGCGCAGTTCAAGCGCGCGCAATCGCTGTCGACGACTGGCAGCCAGTCGGCTTCGACCCTCGACGACCGCCGTCGCGATCTCGTTTCGGCCGAGGCGAATGTGCGTGGCGCGCAGGCCGCTGTCGATCGCGCCAATCTGGATATGGATTTCACCCGGATCACCGCGCCGCTCAGCGGCCGCATCGACCGGCGGCTGATTTCGGTCGGCAATCTCGTGCAGGCCGACCAGACCGTGCTGACCACCATCGTGTCGCTCGATCCCATCGATTTCTATTTCGACGTCGACGAACGCCGGCTGCTCTCCTATGCCGACGAGGCCCGCAAGAACGGCAGCGCCCTGCAGCAGGGCGGCGGCGGGCTTGACGTGACCGTCACGATTGCCGATCAGCGGCAGAAGCCGTTCAAGGGCAAGCTCGATTTCGCTGAAAACCGCGTCGACAACGAGACGGGCACGATCCGCGTCCGCGCCCGCTTCCCGAACCCTGATCTCATCCTGCAGCCCGGCCTGTTCGGACGCGTTCAGGTGCAAGGCTCGAACAGCTACAAGGCGATCCTGGTCCCAGATGAAGCTATCGGCTCGGACCAGAACCAGCGCGTCGTCTATGTCGCCGATACCGCCGGTAATATCACGCCGAAGCCGGTGCGCCTCGGGCCGAAGCTCTATGGCTATCGCGTCATCCGTGACGGCATGACCGGCGACGAAACGATCGTCGTCAACGGGCTGATGCGCATTCGGCCCGGCGCCAAGGTGACGCCGCAGCTGATCGAACTGCCGCAGCAGGCGACGAATGAGGAGCCGCCGGCCCAGGCCGACGTACAGGGGACGAACCAATGAGGTTTTCCCACTTCTTCGTCGATCGGCCGATCTTTGCATCGGTCCTATCCATCGTACTGCTGATCGTCGGCGGCATCGCCTATTTCCAGCTTCCGGTAGCTCAATATCCGGAGGTCGCGCCTCCGACGATCGTCGTGCGTACTTCCTATCCGGGCGCCGACGCGCAGACCATCGCCGATACCGTGGCGACACCGATCGAGCAGGAGGTCAACGGCGTCGAGGACATGCTTTATATGTCCTCCTATTCCAGTGCCGACGGCTCCATGTCCCTGACGATCACGTTCAAGCTCGGCACCGATCTCGACAAGGCGCAGGTGCTGGTACAGAACCGCGTCGCCATTGCCGAGCCGCGCCTGCCCGACGACGTTCGCCGCATCGGCATTACGACCGTCAAGAGCTCGCCCGACCTGATGATGGTCGTGCATCTTCTCTCGCCGAACAACCGCTACGATCAGCTCTATATTTCCAACTATGCGCGTACGCGCATCCGCGACCTTCTCGTTCGTCTGGATGGCGTCGGCGATGTGCAGCTCTTCGGCGAGCGGCAGTATTCGCTGCGCATCTGGCTCGATCCGGAAAAGCTCGCCGCCTACGGCATGACCGCAGGCGACATCGTGCAGGCGCTTCGGGATCAGAACGTGCAGGTGTCGGGCGGTGCGATCGGCGGGCCGCCGGTTTCGGGCACCAATGCTTTCCAATATACGGTGACGACACAAGGGCGCTTTTCCGATGCGCGGCAATTCCGCTATGTCATCGTCAAGGCGACAGGCAATGGCCGCCTCGTGCAGCTGCAGGATGTCGCCCGCATCGAGCTCGGCGCTCAGGACTACGTCACCAACAGTTATCTGAACGGCAGCCCGGCGGTGGCGCTGGGCGTGTTCGCCCGGCCCGGCACCAACGCACTTGCCGCCGCAGCGGATATCCAGAAGACGATGGAGACCCTGGCGCAGGATTTCCCGCAGGGGCTTGAATATCGCATCATCTATAACCCGACCGAGTTCATCGCCGAATCGATCCATGAGGTCTACAAGACCATTTTCGAGGCGGCGATTCTCGTCGCGATCGTGGTGTTGGTCTTCCTGCAATCGTGGCGGACGGCGATCATCCCGATCGTCGCCATCCCCGTCTCGCTGATCGGCACCTTCGCCTTCCTGCTTGCCTTCGGTTTCTCGCTAAACATGCTGACTCTGTTCGGCCTCGTGCTGGCGATCGGCATTGTCGTCGACGATGCGATCGTGGTGGTCGAAAATGTCGAGCGCAACCTCTCGCTCGGCATGACGCCGAAAGAGGCGTCGCATGTGACGATGAACGAGGTCGGCACTGCCGTTCTGGCAATTTCCCTGGTGCTCATCGCCGTCTTCGTGCCGACCGCTTTCATTCCGGGCATCTCCGGACAGTTCTACCGGCAGTTCGCAGTGACGATTTCGGTCGCGACGGCGATCTCCTGCCTGAACTCGCTGACGCTTTCACCGGCGATCGCCGCGATCGTGCTGCGCCCGCATAGTCACGAGAAATCCAACAATATCTTCGCGCGCTTCGGCCGTGCTCTGGGTGACGGGTTCAACCGGGGTTTCGAGCGGATGAGCCGCGGCTATTCCTGGATCGTCCGCCATCTGGTGACGACCTGGGCGGCGCTCGCCTGCGCGCTTCTCGTTTTTGCCGGGCTGCTCGCCGGCACGTGGTACATGGGCCGGATCGTGCCGCAGGGCTTCGTTCCCACAATGGACCAGGGCTATGCCATCGTCGTCGTCCAATTGCCTGATGGGGCCTCGCTTGCGCGCACCAACGCCGTCATCCAGAAGGCGACCGGTATCATCAACAAGACGCCCGGCATCGCCAATGCCGTCGCCTTCGCCGGCTTCAACGGCGCGACCTTCACCAATGCCTCGAACTCGGGCGTGATTTTCACGCCGTTCAAGCCATTCGAGGAACGGCTGAAGAGCGGGGAGTCGGCGACGAAGATCATCGGCCAGCTCTTCGGCAGTCTGCAGGGCCTGCAGGAGGCCTTCATCATCGCCATTCCGCCGCCCTCGATTCGAGGCATCGGCAATTCCGGCGGCTTCAAGATGCAGATCATGGACCGGGAAAATCCGGACATGCGCCGTATCCTGCCGCTCGCCTACCAGATGATGGGCGTCGCGGCGCAGAACAAAGGCGTCAGCGGCGTCTTCACCACCTTCTCCGCCAACAGCCCGCAATATTTCCTGGCGATCGATCGCGACAAAGCGCGAGCGCTCAACGTGCCGATCCCGAATATCTTCGAGACCCTGTCGATCAATCTCGGCACCTCCTATGTCAACGACTTCAATGCCTTCGGCCGCGTCTATCAGGTGCGGGCGCAGGCCGATCAGCAATATCGCATGGATCGCGAGGACATTCTGGCGCTGAAGGTGCGCTCTGCGACCGGGGCGCTGGTGCCGCTTGGCACGCTGGTCGATATCCGGGATACGACCGGGCCGACGCTCGTGCAGCGCTACAACATGTATGTCTCGGTCCCTCTCCAGGGTAATCCAGGGCCGGGGGTTTCTACGGGTACGGCACTCGACACCATGGAGGGGCTGGCAAAGAACCTCTTGCCGTCGGGCACGACCTTCGAGTGGACCGAACTCGCCTATCAGGAGAAGCATACCGGCAATACCGCGATCTATATCTTCGCCCTGTCGGTCATCTTCGTCTTCCTGGCGCTGTCGGCGCAGTATGAAAGCTGGATCCTGCCGCTTGCGATCATTCTCATCGTGCCGCTGGCGGTTCTGGCGGCGCTGATCGGCGTGTATCTGCGAGGGATGGACAACAACATCCTCACGCAGATCGGGCTGATCGTGCTGATCGGTCTTGCGGCCAAGAACGCGATTCTGATCGTCGAGTTCGCCCGGCAGGCGCAGCTTGAAGGAAAAAGCGCTGTCGAAGCCGCGATCGAGGCCAGCCATCTGCGTCTGCGTCCGATCCTGATGACCGCCTTCGCCTTCATCTTCGGCGTCGTGCCGCTGATGATCGCTACCGGCCCGGGCGCGGAAATGCGCCAGTCGCTCGGCACGGCAGTCTTTTCCGGCATGCTCGGCGTGACGCTGTTCGGCCTGTTCCTGACGCCGGTCTTCTACGTCGTCCTGCGCCGGCGGCGCCGGCAGGCAGAAGCTGCCGCACAGGAATCCTCGGTCACCGATGCAGCGGCACAGTGATGCCAAATAGAGCGGCCGAGCGTTTCACGGGAAACGCTCGGCCGCTCCATATTTCCGCTTTTACGAAGCTAGAGCCGGATGATAGGTCGAGTCGACCTAAAACCTGAATCCGCTCTAGAATGAAAGACGTAGAGCGTGATGCCGCTGACTACTTTAGCAATTCCAGGAAAAGTGCATAGCGGTTTTCCGTTCGGAATTGCGTAAATACAAGAGGTTAGAGCGTTTTCGCGATTCGGGGAAAAGCGGAAACGCATCTACAGATGCGGATTGCGCGGCCGGTATTTCTTGACTAGCCGCTGATTGGTCTCTTTGGCGCCCGGCATGTTGGCGCTGAGGTAGACCGGCGGATCGCCGTCCTTGCAAAGTTCGGCGGCGACATCGGCGAAGATGGCGTTCAGCACGGTGGCGCCGACCGCCGTCGACGCCGGGCCGACCTTCAGGGCGGTGCCTGGCAGGTCGATCATAGCGTCGCCCGGCGGCAGGCCGTTATCCAGCACGATATCGGCGATATCGGCGAGCTTCCTGCGACCATTGGCGATTGCGGCCGAATAGGCGAGCGATGTGATGGCGATGACTGTCGCGCCGATCTCGCGGCCATAATCGGCGGCCTCGAGCGGCGCCGCGTTGACGCCGGAGTTGGAGGCGATGATCAGCACATCGCCCGGCTGCATGCCGTAACGCTCGAAAATCGGGCGGATGAGACCTTCGGTGCGCTCATAGACCGAGCTGATGACGGCGCCTTCATGCAGCATGGCGGATCCCACAAGCACCGGGATGGTGAAGGCGAGACCGCCGGCGCGATAATGCACTTCTTCCGCCAGCATGTGCGAATGGCCGGTGCCGAAGACATAGACGCGGCGATCGGCGCGTGCGGCAGTGCAAATGGCGGCCGAAGCCTGGGACATGGGCTCGGCCAGCGTTTCACGCAGGGTTTCCAGCCGGCCGATGAGAGCGGAGAAATAGCTGTCGGTGACTGCGCTCATGCCGAGCCTCCCTTTCGAGTGCTACTCTTTGTTTTGCGCATTCGGGGCGAGATTTCGCTGCGCATCTTTCCTGGAAATGCTCTACCGCGAAGGCTCGCCGGAGATCCAGGTTTCGGTGACTTCGATGCCGTCGTTGATGTGAACGAGGTCGGCGCGCATTCCCGGCGCCAGATGGCCGCGATCAGCAAGCCGCAGAAAACGGGCGGGATAGGAGGTCGCCATGCGCAGGGCCTCAGCCAGCGGCAGCTCGAGAATATTGACGCCATAGCGGACGGTGGAGGCCATATCGACATCGGAGCCGGCCAGCGTGCCGTCGTCCAGCGTCAGCTTGGAGCAATAGCCGCCCTTGGTGCGATAGACCGTGCGGCCGTTCAGGGTGAAGCTCGGACGGTCGGTTCCGACGAGCGACATGGCGTCGGTGACGAAAAACAGGCGGCCCTCACCGCGTTTGGCGCGCAGCGCGACCCTGAGTGCAATCGGCTCGACGTGATGACCGTCGGCGATGATGCCGCACCAGGGGGCGGGATGATCGATCGCCGCCCCAACGAGACCGGGGGCACGATGGCCCATCTGGCTCATGGCATTGAAAAGATGAGTGACTCCGCGCGCACCGGCATCGAACCGCGCATTGGCGGCTTCCGCTGTGCAATCGCTGTGGCCGATGCTGACGATGACGCCGCCTTCGCTGAGTGCCTGCACCTGCCGCTCCGTCACCTGTTCGGCCGCGATCGTGACAAGCAGCGTGCCGATCGCCTCACGGGCGCGGATGAAGGTCCGGACGTCGCTGTCTTCGACCGGACGCATCAGTTCCGCGAGATGCGCGCCCTTGCGGGCAGGCGCCAGATGCGGACCTTCGAGATGCAGGCCGGCAACGCCGCGATTGGCCTTCACTGCCTCGACAGCCGCTTCGATCGCCGCCGTGGTCGCGGCTGCGACATCGGTAATGAGGGTCGGCAGCAGCGATGTCGTACCGTAGGGGCGATGTCCTGCGGCGATCATGAACATGGATTCGGGCGAGGGCTCGTCGTTTAGCATACGGCCGCCGCCGCCATTCACCTGTGCATCGATGAAGCCCGGAGAGAGCACGCCACCCTCCAGCTGGATCGTTTCGGCGTTCTCAGGCACATCGTTGATGCCGGTGATGGCATGGATGCGGCCATTGCCGATGACGAGCGCACTGTCTTCATGAAAACGGTCGCCATCGAAGATGCGGGCGCCGGTAAAGACCTTGTAGTCCATCACATGGTCTCCGTTACCTTGAGAAGGTTAGCCGGCTTATCCGGGTCAAAGCCCTTGCGCCGCGTTACGGACTCGACGAGGCGATAATAGCATAGCAGCGAGACGAGCGGATCGAGCAGGCCGTTGCCGGTCGTCGGCATGCGCAGGTTGATGCCGGCAAGCGGTGCGGTCGAGAAGGAGACGGCGGTTGCGCCGAGCTTCTGCAGACGTTCGAGCGCCTGGGCATTGTTGGCGAAGGCAGCATCGTCGGGCGAGAAGGCGACGATCGGGAAGCCCGGCTGCACGAGGCGCATCGGGCCATGCATGAGTTCGGCGAGCGAAAAGGCTTCCGCATGCAGGCCGGCGGTTTCCTTGGCCTTCAACGCCGCTTCGAGCGCAATGGCAAAGGCCGGGCCGCGGCCACCGGTATAGAGCGAGGAGGCGTTGAAAAGCACGTCCTCCGCGGCCTTGCTGTCGATACCCGAGGTTGCGGCAAGCGCCTCCGGCAGCTTTGCGAGGCCGGCAGATAGCGTCTTATCCTGCGAAATCGCTGCGGTGACGCCAGCGAGCGCGGCGACGGAGGCAATGAAGGATTTCGTGGCCGCAACGCTCTTTTCCGGGCCGGCATTGAGCCCGAGCACGATATCGGCTTCTTTGGCAAGCGGGCTATCCGTGACGTTGACGACGGCGATCGTTGTCGCACCGCCCTTTTTGGCGGCCGCCTGCAGCGCGATGATATCCGGGCTGCCGCCGGATTGTGAGACTGTGAAGTGGATGCCGCCCTTCAGGTGAAGAGGTGCGCCATAGACCGAGGCGATCGACGGACCGACGGAGGCGACCGGGATGCCGCAGGAAATTTCGAAGAGATACTTGAAGAAGGTGGCGGCATGGTCGGAAGAGCCGCGCGCCGCCGTCGTGATCAGCGAGGGACGGCCTGAGGCGAAAAGCTTCGCGATCTCGGCAAAAGCGGGCTTTTCCTTTTCAAGCAGGGTTGCGATCACCTCCGGCGATTGTCCGGCTTCCGTCAGCATCAGGGATTGGGTCTCGCTCATTGGTCATCTCCAATTCTCAATTCAGCAACAAAATCATAGGCATCGCCGCGATAGTGCGAGCGTGTGTATTCAACGACGCGCTGGTCCGCGAGCCGGGAGACGCGTTCGATCAGCAGCGCCGGCGCCCCGGCCTTGACGGTCAGGATCGATGCGGATGTCGGGTCGAGCGTCACGGCCGTCAGCCTCTGCTGGGCACGCACCGGCTTGAAACCTTTGGCGGCCAGCGCATCATAGAGCGATCCTTCGGATATGGCGTCTTCGCCAAGGAATTTGACGGGAACGACGGCGCGCTCGATGGCAAGCGGCTGGCCATCCGCCAGGCGCAGTCGGTCGAGCCGCAGCACGGGCTCGTCTAGGCCGAGGCCGAGCAGAAAGGATTCTTCCGGCGCCGGCGCGCTGACAGTCCGGGACAGGATGCGCGCTGCCGGTTCGCGGCCGCGCGAGCGCATGTCTGCGGAAAAGGAGGAGAGACGCCAGAGCGGCTGTTCGATGCGCTCCACATGCTGCGAGACGAAGGTACCGCTGCCGTGACGGGATTCGATGACGCCTGAGGTGAGCAGGTCGCGATAGGCTGTCCGCACAGTGACGCGGCCGATCTGCAGGGCGCCGGCGAGATCGCGCTCGCCCGGCAGTGCCGTGCCCGGTTTCAGCAGGCCTTCCTGGATAAGGCCGGTCAGCGCCTGTGCCAAGCGCTTGTAAAGCGGTCCGCTCGCGGTCTCGTCGCTCAAGCCGCGATTGTTCAGTTCGGTGATCAAACTGGTTCTATCCATGGCTGCCATATAGAACCTATTTAGAACCAATTCACAAGATGAATCTGGCTGCAGGCAAAAAAGAATCGGCCGGGCGCT
The DNA here is from genome assembly GCF_003287875.1 of Martinezella tropici. Classification (GTDB taxonomy): domain Bacteria; phylum Pseudomonadota; class Alphaproteobacteria; order Rhizobiales; family Rhizobiaceae; genus Rhizobium; species Rhizobium tropici_C. Next base: position 372,239 of record NZ_QMKK01000025.1, on the reverse strand, counting down.
TTGGACGCCCGGCCGAAATTTAGGAAAGCCGGCGTTCCCAGCTTAGTTCTTGGTGAAGATGTAATCCGTTTCCTGCCGTAATACCTCGCCCGGGCGGAGCACGGCGTTGGGAAAGCCTTCGTGGTTGATGGCGTCGGGCCAGACCTGCGTTTCCAGGCAGAAACCGGCAAACGGGCCGATTTTGCGGCCGTCATGGCCGGGAACCGGCACGTTGAGCTTGAAGCCGGTATAGAACTGCACGCCGGGCTCGGTGGTGCGAACTTCAAGCGAGACGCCGGAATTGACGCTGCGGGCAAGCACGACGGAGCGCTTGGCGGTGCGCTCGGGCGAGAGGCAGAAATTGTGATCGTAGAGCGCCTGCTCGCTTCGTTCGAAGCGCTTCATTGGCGCCATCTCGCGGAAATCGAAGACTGTGCCTTCCACGGAGCGGATCTCGCCAGTCGGCACCTGCTTGTCGTCCGTCGGCGTGTAGTGATCGGCGGCGATCATGATGTCGTGGCCGAGGGCATCGTCGCGGCCGTCGAGGTTGAAATAGGCATGCTGGCAGACATTGGCGAGCGTCGGCTGATCGGTGGTCGATTCGTAGGTGACCGACAGTTCGCCATTGCCATGGACCCGGTAGGTCGCCTGGATCGTGCAGTTGCCGGGATAACCGGCGCGGCCATCGGGATCGACGATCTTCAGGACAACGCGGTCTGTGTCGTGCTCGACGATGGTCCAGTTGCGCTTGGCGATATTGTCCTTGCCGCCATGCAGGTGGGTAATGCCCTTCTCGTTGAGGTCCAGCTGGTACTGCCTACCATCAAGCGTGAAGCGACCGGCGCCGATGCGGTTGGCGCAGCGTCCCGGCGTGGCGCCGAAATAGGAGGAGTGGGCGGGATAATCGGCAAAATCGTCGAAGCCGAGCAGCAGCGAGGGCCCGTGGCCGTCAAGGCGCAGATCCTGGATGACCGCGCCCCAGGACATGATATGCGCCGTCAGGCCGCCGCCGACGATCTTGACGCGATAGACGGTCTCTCCATCGGCCGTCGTCCCAAAATGTTCCCGCTGCAAAGTGCTTTCCGTCATATCTGCTCATCCGCTCCCTATCGAAATGCGAGGCCAGACCCTGCCCCCATTCGCCGCGATCCGCAACCGGTCAGAGGGCGAAATTTAGAGGTGGCCAGCAGGGGATCAAGGTCTGGTTGGGCTTTGCCCCTGGCTTCGGACTGGCACATTACGCCCTCAATATGCGCCGTGTGCGACAGGCGGCCGATTTCGGCCCGATCTATCATCTCTTGTCGTAAAGAGGTTTGGCTGTCCGTCTACTGAAAAGCGTTTTGATCAGTTGGTTCGACCCATCCGCTTTTTCGGCCTTCATGATCACCATCAACCTGTCACCGCGAACGGCGAGAAGGATATAGAACGCTTTTTGACTGTATTTTTCCACATAGGAGCTCCAGCGTCCCATGCCTGCCGCATAGGCGGCATTTCCGTAGCTGCTCGTCTCTGCGATAGCGCTCCAGCCGTTGCTCGCGCTGATCCTCATAAACCTGCCCTGCCTGATTATTCCCACGTGGCATTTTTCTCGGACGCTGGCGTTGGAATGAATTTGCTCCCATTGCCCGGAGAAGCTTCCTTCTTCGGATCTTGCCTCCTGTGAGACGAGCAAAATGATTGTGATGAAGAGAAGCAATTTCACAGCGTAGCGCACGCATATCTCCACCAGTTTCCCCAGTAATGCGGGAAAGTATCTGCTGCGTTTCTCTTTCTGCAAATGGTTGTGTTGATTTGGTGGCGCCACGGCATGCAAATGCTAATCGGTCAGCGCGACAGTTCCCGCGTCGCCTTTTCCAATCCGCCGAGCGTCAGGGGATACATGCGGTCGGTCATCAGCCGGCGGATCATCGAGATCGAGGTCGTATGGCCCCAAAAGCTTTCCGGCACGGGGTTGATCCAGACGCATTTGCGGAAATGGCCGGTCATGCGACTGAGCCAGGCCTCGCCGGCCTCCTTGTTCCAATGCTCCACCGAGCCGCCTGGTTGAGTGATCTCGTAGGGGCTCATGGATGCGTCGCCGACGAAGACGACGCGGTAGTCTGGACCGAAGGTGCGGATCAGATCCGTCGTCGCCGTGATATCGACGCGCCGGCGGCGATTGTCCTTCCACACACCCTCGTAGAGGCAGTTGTGGAAGTAGAAATACTCCATGTGGCGGAACTCCGCGCGGGCGGCGGAGAAGAGTTCCTCGACGACACGGATATGGTCGTCCATCGAGCCGCCGACATCGAAGAACATCAGCAGCTTCACGGCATTGCGGCGCTCCGGTCGTGTCTGGACGTCGAGATAGCCATGCTCGGCGGTAGAGCGGATGGTGCCGGAGAGGTCCAATTCCTCGGCTGCCCCCTCGCGCACCCAGCGGCGCAGGCGCTTCAGCGCCACCTTGATGTTGCGGGTGCCGAGCTCGACGCCGTCGTCGAGATTCCTGAAGTCGCGCCGATCCCAGACTTTTACCGCGCGGCGATGGCGCGATGTTTCCTGGCCGATGCGCACGCCTTCCGGATTGTAGCCGTAGGCGCCGAAGGGCGAGGTACCCGCCGTGCCGATCCATTTCGAGCCGCCCTGATGCCGGCCCTTCTGTTCTGCCAGCCGCTCGCGCAGCGTCTCCATCAGCTTGTCGAAGCCGCCGAGTGCCTCGATCTGCCGTCTTTCCTCTTCGGTCAGGTGCCGCTCGGCAAGTTTGCGCAACCATTCCTCGGGAAGGGCGGTCGGCTCCACCGCTTCTCCATCGGCATTGCCGCCGATCACCTCCACGCCGCGGAAGTAATCGGCGAAGACCTGGTCGAAGCGATCGATGTAGCGCTCGTCCTTGATGAGTGTTGCGCGGGCCAGATAGTAGAAGGCCTCGACGTCATAATCGGCAATCCCTTCTTCCATTCCCTCAAGCAGCGACAGGAACTCCCCGAGCGTCACCGGAACCTTCGCTTCGTTCAGCTTCAGGAAGAAGGGAATGAACAAGCCTCAAGTCCTTTCCTGGCCGATCTCCTCCAGATCATACGGCGTGGTCTGGTAGATCTCGTTGATCCAGTTACCGAAGAACAGGTGCGCGTGGCTGCGCCACCGGTTTTGCGGGGGAATTTCGGGATCGTTATGCGGGAAGTAGTTATGCGGCATCTTGATCGGCACGCCCGCATTCACATCCCGGAAATACTCGTCCGCCAGCGATGTGGAATCATACTCCACGTGATTGAACATGTAGAGCCGGTTGCAAGCCTGTTCGTGCACGAGACAGACGCCCATCTCGCTCGAGTCCATCAGGATTTCCAGGCCAGGCACTTTTTCGATGTCTGCGCGGCGCACTTCCGTCCAGCGGGACACCGGAATGGCGAAATCGTCGGAGAAGCCGTTAAGATAGACCGAGGAGGGCTTCAGGTTCTGGTGGCGATAGACGCCGAACGCCTTTTCCTTCAGCGTGTATTTCGGCACCTGGTGGAAATGGTAGATCGCCGCCATTGCGCCCCAGCAGACGTTCATCGTCGAATGGACATTGGTGGTCGTCCAATCCAAGATCTCCTGCATCTCGTTCCAGTAGGTGACGTCCTCATATTCCAGCAGCTCGATCGGCGCCCCGGTTATGATGAAGCCGTCGAACTTGCGGTGCTTCACCTCTTCCCACGTCTCGTAGAAAGCAAGCAGATGCTCCTGCGAGGTGTTCTTGGCCTTGTGGCCGCCAACGCGCACCAGCGAAAACTCTACCTGCAGCGGCGATGCGCCGACCAGGCGCGCCATCTGGACCTCGGTCTTGATCTTGTTCGGCATGAGGTTGAGCAGCCCGATCTGAAGGGGGCGGATATCCTGACGGAACGCCACCGTTTCGGTCATCACCCGCACACCCTCGCTCTGGAGGGTCTCAAACGCGGGCAGCGTATCGGGAATCTTGATGGGCATTGTTTCACTCGCCAAATACAAAAAAACCGGCCGCGATAAGAATCGCTACCGGTCCGCACGCGGCCCTTTAGCGACTTATTTAACGTGGCTGCAAGCCGGCCGGCCAAATCACCACGAGGGAAATTCAATAGACCTGACATTTCCGCGGGTCAATGGGCTAACTCCAAGTGTAGGGGCCACCTCTCCCTTCGAGGCTCTGGCCTTTACGCTGACGCTCAAGACCAGGGCACCTCAGGGTGAGGCAGAGAGGGTTCCGCGCCAAGACACAGGAGATCAGACCTCACCTGAGGTGCGCAGGCTGAAAAGCCGGAGCCTCGAAGGGCGAGGGTGGGTGATAACCCCGTTGTCTGTCGGAGAAGGCTTCTGCAGTTTTGTGGGCAGAAAGCGCAGCATCCGGCAGCATCACTTCCCTTGACCTCGCGCCATGAAGGCCAGTCGTTCGAACAGATGCACATCCTGTTCGTTCTTCAGAAGCGCGCCATGCAGTTTCGGTAACGCGTTCTTCGCATCGGCACGCAATGTTTCCGGATCGATATCGTCGGCAACCAGCAGGCGGATCCAATCGAGCGCTTCGGAGGTGGACGGCTTCTTCTTCAGCCCCGGTACGTCGCGGATTTCGAAGAACTGCGTCAGCGCCGCGCGGACGAGCGTCTGCTTGATGCCGGGATAGTGAACCTCGACGATGCGCGTCAGCGTCTCCATGTCGGGAAAGCGGATATAATGGAAGAAGCAGCGGCGCAGAAAGGCGTCCGGAAGTTCCTTCTCGTTGTTCGAGGTGATGATGACGATCGGGCGGACGGCGGCCTGGATGGTCTCGCCAGTCTCATAGACGTGGAACTCCATGCGGTCGAGTTCCTGCAGCAGGTCATTGGGGAATTCGATATCGGCCTTGTCGATCTCGTCGATCAGCAGCACGCACTTCGTCGGCGAGGTGAAGGCCTGCCACAGCTTGCCCCGGCGGATATAATTGCTGACATCGTGAACTCTGATGTCGCCTAGCTGGCTGTCGCGCAGGCGCGAAACCGCATCATATTCATAGAGGCCCTGCTGGGCTTTCGTCGTCGATTTGACATTCCACTCTATGAGATCGAGCCCAAGGGCTGCGGCCACCTGACGGGCGAGTTCGGTCTTGCCCGTCCCGGGTTCGCCCTTGACCAGAAGTGGACGCTCCAGCCTTATGGCGGCGTTGACGGCGACCATCAGATCCTTGTCGGCGATATAGTCCGCAGTTCCCTGAAATTGCATCGGAAGGCTTTCTCAATCTTTCAACGGCAAGCTAATTGCTGACCTAATTCGGTTCAAGGCGCGAAACCGTGTATATAGGAACGTGATCGCACTGATCTATTGCAAGGATGGACATGGGGGCGGGTCATGGTTAACTGACGGGATGTGGTCGCAGGGAAGTGCTGATGGCAGTTGAAACGCAAGCCAAGCCGAATGTGCAGGGGAACGAGCAGGTCGGATACGATTTGAGCCTCTTCTTTCGGTTGAGGATGATGTTTTCCGCGTTCTGGAATTCGCCGGTCCGCATCAAGCTCATTATTCTTGTCGTCGCGCTTTTCGCAATCATCGTGGTCACGGCCTATGTCCAGGTGCTGCTTAACAGCTGGAACGCTCCTTTTTACGATTCGCTGGCAAGGCGCGATATCGCCGCCTTCTTCCACCAGCTCGGCGTCTTCGGCATCATCGCCGGCTCGCTTCTGGTTCTCAACGTCGTCCAGGCCTGGCTCAACCAGATGACCGCGCTCTATATGCGCGAAGGCCTGGCGCGCGATCTGGTCAATCAGTGGCTTCAGGCCAAGCGCGCGCTTCGTCTCGCCTCCTCAGGGCTGATCGGCGTCAATCCCGATCAGCGCCTGCATGAAGATGCCCGCAATCTCGCTGAAAGCACGACGGGGCTTGCCATCGGTCTGGTGCAGGCGACGATCCTGCTCTTCAGCTTCATTGGCGTGCTTTGGGAGCTGTCCAGCGGCATGGTGTTCAAGGTCAACGGCATGAATTTTGCCATCCCCGGCTACATGGTCTGGGCCGCGATCCTCTATGCCGGATCGGCATCGTTCCTCAGCCAGTTCGTCGGCCGCCGGCTGGTGCGATTGAATGCGGACCGCTATTCGAAGGAAGCCGAGCTGCGCTTTGCGCTCATGCATGCCAACGAGCACATGGCGGCGATCACCATTGCCGGTGGCGAGGAGAACGAGCGGCGGCGGATCAACCTCGATATATCAGCCGTTCTTGGCGTCATCCGCCAGCTTGCCATCGCCAATACCAATCTGACCTGGGTCTCCGCAGGCTATGGCTGGTTGGTGCTGATTATTCCGATCCTCGTTGCCGCCCCCGCCTATTTCTCCGGCGGTCTGACCTTCGGTCAGCTGATGGTGGCCGTTGGCGCCTTCAATCAGGTCAATTCGGCATTGCGCTGGTATGTTGCCAATTTCGGCCCGATCGCCGAATGGCGTGCGACGCTGATGCGCGTCACCGATTTCCGCAAGGCGCTGACGGAAATGGACGACAAGACGCCGATGCCGCATACGCTCGTCTTCGATAAGGCGCCGCCTGGAACGATGGTGTGGACCGATCTGGAAGTTTCCACGAAAACCAATGACGAGGCCACGGAAAACGGTTTCTCGATTGCCGAAGGCACCGTCACCATCCATGCCGGCGAGCATGTCATGATCAACGGCGATCACGGCGTGAACCGCAGGCTGCTGTTCGAGGTGCTGGCGCATCAGTGGTACAGCGGTTCCGGCACTGTGAGCTTGCCGCCGATGGACGATATGCTGTTCATGCCGCATACGCCCTACGTTCCCAGCGGCACGTTGAGAGAAGCGATCTGCTTTCCCGAGGATCGCGACGCTTATGACGATGCCGCCGTCAATGCCATCATGGACACGGTGGGTCTTGGTCGCCTCAAGAGCCGCCTCGACACGCAGGCCCGCTGGGATCGATTGCTGGATACGGAAGAACAGAAGGCCATCGGTTTTGCGCATCTGCTGCTGGCAAAGCCGAAATGGGTCATCCTGGATGATGCCCTGGAAGGGCTGGAGGCTGAAGTTCAGGCCAAGGCCTGTGCCCTGCTGGCCGAACTACCCGATGCGACCTTGATCTATATCGGCCGCTCCGAGGCCTTCATGCAGGCCATGTCGCCGCGCCTCCTGCATTTGCAGACCTTGGCGCCGCATGAGCATAGCATCGAGATCGATACGCAGCCGGAAACCGTCAGCGCGGCGCAGAAGAATCAGAAAAAGGCCAGTGCCCCATAACGCGAATTCGTGATGCCGCGCGCCTTTACGAGTTCGATTTGATCTCCATACACCCGAAATGCAAAACGCCCCGTCACCAGGACGAGGCGTTTTCCATGCATGTGGGCGGCCGAGGTCAGTCCTTGGCGCGCTCGACATAGGAATTGTCTTCCGTCGCGATGACAACGCGGGTGCCGGCGTTGATGTGCGGCGGCACCATGGTGCGCACGCCGTTGGACAGCATAGCCGGCTTGTAGGAAGACGATGCCGTCTGGCCCTTGACGACCGGTTCCGTCTCGGTGATCTCGAGCGTGACGTGACGCGGCAGTTCGAGCGCCAGCGGAACGCCTTCGTGGATCGACAGGATGCAGGTCATGCCTTCCTGGAGATAGGCCTTCTGGTCGCCCATGGTTTCGGCATCGACGACGACCTGGTCGTAGGTGGCCGGGTTCATGAAGTGGAAGCCTTCGCCGTCTTCATAGAGGTACTGGAAGTTCACGTCTTCAACGAAGGCGCGCTCGACCTGTTCGGTGGTGCGCCAGCGCTCGGACACCTTCACGCCGTCGACGATGCGGCGCATGTCGACCTGGGTGACCGGAGTGCCCTTGCCTGGATGAAAGTTCTGTGCGGTGAGAACGACGTAGAGCTTGCCGTCGACGTCGAGAACGTTGCCCTTGCGGACCGAAGAGGCGATGACCTTGACCATAAGACTTCCTTGTAACGCTGCGTTTTGCGTCGTAGAGGGACTGTCGAAATGCTCTCCGAGACGCAGCAATTGTTTGCTTGGGGGCGCAACTACCCTAAATCAATGGAAATTGCCACCCCCTTGCGTGGCTCGTGCCACGAAGAAAGCTAGGAATGAAGCCGAAGACGAGCAAAGCGTCCCCCTGGTGGACCCGCAATGTCCATGCGGACCGGCGGCCGTTCCTCATTGGCCGCAATGCCATCCAGGCTGCATTGCGCATTTTCTTTGCCCGCAACGACTTCATCGAGGTGGATACGGCGACACTGCAGGTATCGCCGGGTAACGAGGCGCATCTGCACGCCTTCGAGACGGAGGCGCTGACGACAGATGGAAAGGCGCTGCCGCTTTATCTGCATACCTCGCCGGAATTCGCCTGCAAGAAACTGCTTGCGGCGGGCGAGGAGCGCATTGCCTGCTTCGCTCACGTCTACCGCAATCGCGAGCGAGGGCCGCTGCACCATCCGGAATTCACCATGCTCGAATGGTATCGGGCCGGCGAAAGCTATGAGGTCCTGATGGCCGATTGCGCCGCAATCCTGGGGCTTGCGGCCGAGACCGTCGGGGCGAAGAAATTCAGCTATCGCGGCGCAGAAACCGATCCGTTCCTGCCGCCCGAGCGCATCAGCGTGGCCGCTGCTTTCGAGCGCTATGCCGGCATCGATCTCTTTGCCTCCATCGGCCTTGACGGATCGACCGATCGCGAGCGTCTGGCGGCGGATATGCGCCAGGCGGGCATCCGCGTTGCCGACGACGACCTGTGGCAGGATCTCTTCAGCCGTGTGCTGGTCGAGAAGATCGAGCCGAATCTGGGCTTCGGCCGTGCCACGATCCTTGACGAATATCCCGTTTCCGAAGCGGCGCTTGCGCGGCCATCGGCCAGGGATCATCGTGTCGCCGAGCGTTTCGAGCTCTATGCCTGCGGCGTCGAGCTTGCCAATGCCTTCGGCGAACTGACCAATGCCGAAGAGCAGCGCCGCCGCTTCGAGATCGAGATGGCGGAAAAGCAGCGCGTCTATGGCGAGACCTATCCGCTGGATGAGGAGTTTCTGGAGGCGCTTGCAGTCATGCCTGACGCAAGCGGCATTGCGCTGGGTTTCGACCGGCTCGTGATGCTGGCAACCGGCGCCTCACGGATCGAGCAGGTGCTGTGGGCTCCGGTGGCGGAGTATGACGCATGAATGTGGTGCGCCCGATCCGGACCATCGGAGAGCTTGAGCGCGCCGGGCTGATCGATGCCGATCAGGCGGTCGCGCTCGAAGCGGTGGCGGAACGCTATGCCGTTGCCCTGACGCCGACCGTGACGCGGCTGATCGATCCCGCAAACTCCGCCGATCCCATTGCCCGGCAGTTCGTGCCCGATGCTGCCGAATTGCGCGTCATGCCGGAGGAGCGGGCCGATCCGATCGGCGATCACGCGCATAGCCCGGTCGAGGGCATCGTGCATCGCTATCCGGATCGCGTGCTGCTGAAGGCCGTACATGTCTGCCCGGTCTATTGCCGCTTCTGTTTCCGCCGCGAGATGGTCGGCCCCCAAGGGCTCGGCACGCTGGATGGCGAGGCGCTGGACGGCGCCTTTGCCTATATCCGCAACCATCAGGAGATCTGGGAGGTCATCCTGACCGGCGGCGATCCGCTGGTGCTTTCGCCACGCCGGCTGGAAGAGATTCTCGGGCAGCTTGCCGAGATCGATCACGTGAAGATCGTCCGCTTTCACACCCGTATTCCGGTCGTCGATCCCCTGAAGGTCGATGCGGCGCTGATTGCGGCGCTGAAGGCGAGCGGCAAGACCATCTATGTGGCGCTGCATGCCAATCATCCGCGAGAACTGACGGAGGAGGCGCGCGCCGCCTGTGCCCGGCTGGTCGATGCGGGCATCGTGCTTATCAGCCAGTCGGTTCTCCTCAAGGGCGTCAACGACGATCCGGAGGTGCTGGCGGCGCTGATGAAGGCTTTCGTCGAAACGCGGGTGAAGCCTTATTATCTGCATCATCCTGACCTTGCGCCCGGAACCAGCCACTTCCGCCTGACGATTGCCGAGGGGCAAGCGATCGTCGCGGCACTGCGCGGCCGTATTTCCGGCCTTTGCCAGCCCACTTACATTCTCGATATCCCCGGTGGCTACGGCAAAGCCGATATCGGTCAGAGTTCCGTCCGTGAAACGGGTGAAGGTTGCTACTCGATTTCAGACTATCGCGGCGGCGAGCATATCTATCCGCCGCAAAGCTAAAGTGCATACTTACGATCTTATATTGGACTGACGCTCTGATTGTGATGATGATTTTCGAATAAAACGTAGTGGCGAATTTTGGTGCGTTAACCCTCTTCGGGACCTCACTCTTCCAAAAATCGACATGGCATAATATTAGGTAAATTTAATATTTTCGTGGAAGTCATCATTTATATGGCTTACGGAAGGTAAATTTTAATCAGAAAATTGTTGAATATAGCAATTTTCTACGAAGTATAAGTTGTTTGTATTTACCACGTCGCTTAGCGGAATGTTCTATTTTACCTGTTACTTCTTGGCGAACGATAAGACGGCATGACTTCGGTTATGCTTGCAATTGCCAGAAGGGACTAGATTATGAACAAGACGATTCGCGATTTGCTGGCCAAGTTCGGTGCGCTTCCTGTTACTATCGATCAGATCGAAGATGATGCTGATCTTTACGCGACCGGCCTGTCTTCTTTCGCTTCCGTACAGTTGATGCTCGGCATCGAGGAAGCCTTCGACATCGAATTTCCCGACAACCTGCTGAATCGCAAGTCCTTCGCCAGCATCGCCGCGATCGAAAGAACCGTCGGCATGATCCTGGACAGCAGAAAGGTCGCCTGATGACTGCGGCGGTCGCTCTACTTGAGGTTGGGACGGGCGAGGGAGCGGCGGTACGTGCCGCCCGAGTCGCAGCGATCGCCAGCCAACACGCCGATGCCGTCGATGCCGAAGGCCGGTTCCCACGCGAAGCTGTCGACGCGATGCGCGCTGAAAAGCTGCTCTCCATTCAGATCCCAGCCGATCTCGGCGGTGAAGGCGCATCGATGACCGAAATCGCCGAGCTCTGCTCGATCCTCGGTCAGGCCTGCGCCGCCAGCGCCATGGTCTTCGCCATGCATCAGATCAAGCTGTCGAGCCTGGTCGAGCACGGCGTCGATAGCGACTGGCACCGCGATTTCATGCGCCGCATCGCCAGGGAACAGCTGTTGCTTGCCTCGGCGACGACCGAGGGCGGGATCGGCGGCAATCTGCGCAACAGCATCTGCGCCATCAAGGTCGAAGGCGATACCTGCACCCTCGAAAAGGATGCGACCGTCATTTCATACGGCGCCCATGCCGACGCCATTCTGATTACCTCGCGCAGCCATGCCGAGGCGGCGTCTTCCGATCAGGTGCTGACCTGTTTCCTTAGAGATCAATACGAGATCAAGCGCACGGTCGAGTGGAACACGCTCGGCATGCGCGGTACCTGCTCCGACGGTTTCCTATTCAAGGGCGTGGCGCCGGCCAAGCAGATCCTGCCAAAGCCGTTTGCCGAGATCGCCGCGCAATCGATGCTAGCCAGTTCGCACCTGCTCTGGAGCGGTGTGTGGTATGGCATCGCCGCTGATGCGGTTTCCCGTGCACAGGCTTTTGTTCGTGCCGCTGCCCGCAAGTCTCCCGGCGCACCGCCGCCCGGCGCACTGCGTCTCGCCGAAGCCTCCAGCATGCTGCAGATGGTGAAATCCAATGTGGTTGCCGGGCTGAAGGCCTATGAAGAGGCGAAACTCGACGCGGACCGCCTGTCGTCGATGGCCTTCGCCGTGGCGATGAACAACGTCAAGATCGCATCGTCGGAGATGATCCTGCCGATCATCAATCATGCGATGCTGATCTGCGGCATCATGGGCTACAAGAACGGTACGCCCTACAGCCTCGGCCGCCACCTGCGCGACGCGCACTCGGCGCAATTAATGATCTCGAATGACCGCATTCTCGGCAATACGTCGACCATGCTGCTCGTCCACAAACAAGATACCAGCCTGTTGGGGTAACCGTCATGGATATGCAAACATCGTTTCTCGATCGCCTTTTCGATTCCGGTCTCCTGATCGACACCGGCGTTGATGGACTCTACGGCCGCAGCGGCCAGTTCGAAGATGTCATTTCCGCCTTTGAGCGGCTGATCGACAAATTCGGCGGCGCCGATGGCGCCGAGGCCATCCGTTTTCCGCCCGGCATGAACCGCGCCTTCTTCGAAAAGAGCGGCTACATGAAGAGCTTCCCGCAGCTCGCCGGCACGGTGCACAGCTTCTGCGGCAACGAACTCGATCACATGAGCCTGCTGAAGTGCATGGAAGTCGGCGACGACTGGACGAAAGACCAGCAGGCGACCGATATCGTGCTGACGCCGGCCGCCTGCTATCCGCTCTATCCGACCGTTGCCAAGCGCGGCGCCATTCCGGAAGACGGCGCGCTCTATGACCTGCAGTCCTATTGCTTCCGCCACGAGCCCTCCAAGGACCCGGCCCGCCAGCAGCTCTTCCGCATGCGCGAATATGTCTGCATGGGCAGCGAAAAGCATGTGACGGATTTCCGCCAGAGCTGGATGGATCGTGGTGTCGAGATGATGAAGGCCGTCGGCCTCGACGTGACCATAGATGTCGCCAACGATCCGTTCTTCGGCCGGGCCGGCAAGATGCTCGCCAACAACCAGCGCGACCAGAACCTGAAGTTCGAGCTGCTGATCCCGATCACCTCGACCGCCAAGCCGACCGCCTGCATGAGCTTCAACTACCACCAGGATGCCTTCGGCACGAAGTGGGGCTTGAACTTCGCCGATGGCAGCGTCGTGCATACGGCCTGCGTCGGTTTCGGCCTGGAGCGCATCGCGCTGGCGCTGTTCCACACCCACGGTCTCGACGTCAAGGAATGGCCCGAGAGCGTGCGTAAGGCGCTGTGGGGCTGATCGCTTCCATGGCAGCCGTGTTTCAGGGACTGGATCCCGCCGCCTACAAGCCACATGCGCTGCACGACAGCGAGCGCATGTGGCCCGAGACCAACTGCTATATCGATCTCTGGATCGAAGTGCTTTCGCGCCTGGAGCTGCCGCCGGAAGCCATGCTCGGCTTCACGCTGACACAGGATTTCGAGGGCGACCAGTTCACCTTCTTCAAGGTGCCGCTCGAGGATCTGGAAGCGCTCTATGGCGTGCGCTGCACCGAGCTTGCGATCTACGACAAGGTGCAGAACCATGTCGCCGAGCAGATCGGCCGTGGCCGGCTTTGCCTGGTGGAGATGGATTCCTTCTTCATGCCGGATACGCAGGGCGTCGGCTATCGCCGCGAACACGGCAAGACGACGGTGGCGATCAACCGGCTCGACATGGAAGGCCGCACGGTCGACTATTTCCACAATGGCGGGTTCTTCCAATTGTCGGGCGAAGATTTCGACGGGCTCTTCCAGCTGCATCTGACGGATGAAGATCTGCCATTCCTGCCCTATACGGAATTTGCGAAATTTCCGGAGAAGGCACCGAGCGACGCCGCGATCCGTCAGACGGCGCGGCAGCTTCTGTCTTTCCATTTCCGCCGTCGTCCCAAGGCCAATCCGATCCGCGCCTTCGCGGAGGTCTTCCCGACGCAGGTGGAGGCGGTCGCCGAACGGCCTTTCGGCTTCTTTCATAAATATGCCTTCAACACGCTGCGTCAGCTCGGTGCCAATTTCGAGCTCGCCGGCAGCCATTTCGATTGGCTTGCGGCCGATCTGGGCAATGCGGCCGGCGAAGCGCGGAAAATTTCCGAGACGGCAAAATCGGTGCAGTTCCAGCTTGCCCGCGCGATTACGCGCAAGAAATTCGAGCCATTGCGCACGGCGCTTGATCCGGCCGCCGATGCGTGGGATTCCATGATGAGCGAGCTCGAACGGAAGCTTTGACAAGCTTCCGTTTGACCGCGATACGGCTGGGTCATTTCTGAACATATTGGGGCGGGGTAATCCCCCGGAAGATGTCATGGGCGGGCGCTTGGCGGATCTCGGCGGCGGAATGAGGCTGAGCGAGGGTTGGAATCTGGTACTGACGGAGGCGGGCACATGCCTCTCGCCCTCCGATGTGCCGCTGACGTCTGGCTTCATCCCCGCGCCCGTGCCGGGCACGACAGCGCAAGCACTGGAAAAAGCGGGGCGTTTCGATAGGACAAAGTCACAGCCTCTTCATGATCGCGATGCCTGGTACATCTGCCGTCTGGTGGATGCAGAGGCCGGCGAGGCGGTGCTGCGGCTGGAGGGGCTGGCGACGCTTTGCGAAGTCTTCCTCAACGGCCAGCAAATCCTTGTTTCCGAAAGCATGTTCGAGGCACATGACATCGACGTCATCCTGCTTGGCGGTGACGAGCTGGCGCTCTGCTTCCGTGCGCTGGAGCCGAAGCTTTCCGAACCGGGTCCGCGCGCCCGCTGGCGGCCGCAGATGATCACGCCGCAGGGTCTGCGGATGGTGCGCACGACGTTGCTTGGCCATATGCCCGGCTGGTGCCCGGAGGTTCAGGCCGTTGGTCCATGGCGGCCGATTACGCTGCTGCGGCCGGGCGCTCCCGTTATTCGCGATCTCTCCTTGCGGCCGGACCTGCTCGAGAATGGCGAGGGCAGGCTCTACGCTTCGCTCTCGATCGAGAGCGATGTTGAAGAGCTGCTTTTGCGCTGCGGAGAGACGGAACAGGCGTTCGAAAAGGATAGCGCCGGCCGCTATACCGCAATTCTGAAAATTCCCGATGTGGCGCCCTGGTGGCCGCATACGCATGGCGTGCCGCAACTCCATGATGTCGCCCTCGTCGTCGATGGAGTCGAGCACGCACTTGGGCAGACCGGGTTTCGCCGGCTGTCGATCGATCGTGGTGCCGATGGCCAGGATTTCGCTCTTGTCGTGAATGGCGAGCGGATCTTCTGCCGTGGCGCGGTCTGGACCACGGCCGATATCGTACGCCTGCCTGGCGGCCGCGACGATTATGAACCCTGGCTGCGCGTGGCGGCTGAGGCCGGGATGAACATGATCCGCATCGGCGGCACCATGGCTTACGAGACGTCGGAATTCTTTCGTCTCTGTGACGAACTCGGCCTGCTGGTCTGGCAGGATTTCATGTTCGCCAATTTCGATTATCCGAAGACCGACAAGATGTTCAACGTCCATGTCGAGGCGGAGGTTTCACAGTTTCTGAGCCGCACACGCCTCTCGCCCTCGCTGGCTATCCTTTGCGGCGGCAGCGAGATCCACCAGCAGGCGGCCATGATGGGTCTGCCGGAACAGTTCTGGAAAAGCCCCATCGTCGAAGAAATCATCCCGCCGCTGGTGCAATCGCTGCGGCCGGATGCGCCCTATGTGGTCAACTCGCCAACGGGCGGGCCGATGCCGTTTTCCCCGAATGCCGGGGTCACGCATTATTACGGCGTCGGCGCCTATATGCGGCCGGTTGCCGATGCGCGCCGCGCCGATGTTCGTTTTGCCGCCGAGAGCCTGGCTTTCGCGCATGTGCCGCAAGCCCGTACGTTGGGCCAGCATCTGCCGGTTCCGGCAGTCCATAGCCCACTATGGAAGGAGCGCGTGCCGCGGGATCGCGGCGCATCCTGGGATTTCGAGGATGTGCGCGATCATTATCTTCAGGAGCTTTACGGTTTCGAGCCGAACAAACTGCGGCGGGAAGACCCGGATCTCTATCTCAACCTCTCCCGTGCGGTGACGGGCGAGGTGGCTGAGGAGACCTATGCCGAGTGGCGCCGTCACGGCTCCGGCTGCAACGGCGCACTCGTCTGGACGCTGCAGGATCTGCTTCCCGGCGCCGGCTGGGGTGTGATCGATTCGACCGGGGAGCCGAAGCCGGTCT
Organism: Martinezella tropici; assembly: GCF_003287875.1. Lineage (GTDB taxonomy): Bacteria > Pseudomonadota > Alphaproteobacteria > Rhizobiales > Rhizobiaceae > Rhizobium > Rhizobium tropici_C. The sequence goes on along the minus strand of NZ_QMKK01000025.1, from coordinate 356,480 downwards.
GGTATGGGCTGCGCCGCGCTTTCCGGCCGGTGCAGGTATTATTGATGGACGAGGGCACGAACGGTCTCGACGTACATGTCATCAACGAAAGCGATGCGACGCTCGATCTGACCGTCGAAGTCTCCTGCCTGCGCGATGGCCGTCAGGTCGTCGTCGGTGGCGGCCGCGATTTGACACTTGAAGCGCGCGGCAAGCAAAAGATAGCATGCACTGAACTTTTCGGCGCCTTCTTCGACACGACGTATGCCTTCCGCTTCGGGCCGCCATCGCATGATGTCACGGTGGCGCGGCTGACGAACTCGGTAACCGGCGCGGTGATTGCCGAGGCCTTTTACTTCCCACTTGGCCGCACCAAGGCATTCCACGATGCCGAGATCACCGCATCGGCAATGCAGGAGGGCGACGACTGGTTCCTCGACCTCAGCACCAATCAGCTGGCGCAATCGGTGCAGATCGATCTGGAAACCTATCGGGCCGAGGATGACTGGTTCCATCTTGCGCCAGGCAGCCGGCGGCTTCTGCTGTACCGGCGGGAAGGCGTTCCGGCCGATGTCATTCCATCCGGGCAAATCCGCTCCGTCGGCAGCCGGCGGATCGTCGAGGTGTAGGTGATGGTGGGCACGAGGAGTTATCTCGCCCGCCAGGGGCGAGATCGGTCCTGCGCCAGCTCTCCTACAGCGTCACCCCATCCGGCCCGAACAGATGGCAGCGCTCGGGATCGATGTGAATGCTAACCCTCTCGCCGGCGCGGATGGCCTGCTGATCTTCCAGCGCGACCGTTAGCGCCTGGCCGCCATGTAGCGTGACGTAGAGGATCGTCTGGCCGCCGAGGTGCTCGACGAGGTCGACGCGGGCATTGCCGAGCGCCAGGCCGCGATCGCCGATGTTCAGATGCTCCGGGCGGGCCCCGAGGGTGACAGGTTGCCCTGGCTGCAGGCTGCCAAGCCGTCGCGGCAGGCGCACCGTCTGGCCGGCAAGATCGATGACGGCGGAGCCGTCGTCGGAGACGACGATCTTCGCGTCGAGGAAGTTCATCTTCGGCGAGCCGATGAAGCCGGCGACGAACTTGTTCTTCGGCTTGTTGTAAAGATCGAGCGGCGCGCCGACCTGCTCGATCTTGCCGCCGTTCAGCACCACAATCTTGTCGGCCATGGTCATGGCCTCGGTCTGGTCGTGGGTGACGTAGATCATGGTATTGCCGAGCCGCTGGTGCAGGCGGGCGATCTCGACGCGCATCTGCACGCGCAGTTCGGCATCGAGGTTCGAGAGCGGCTCGTCGAAGAGGAAGATGTTCGGTTCGCGCACGATGGCGCGGCCGATGGCGACGCGCTGGCGCTGACCGCCGGAGAGCTGCTTTGGCTTGCGCTGCAGCAGCTGCTTGATCTGCAGGATCTCGGCCGCCTTTTCGACGCGCGGATGAATGTCCTGCTTCTTCATGCCGGCCGTTTCCAGGCCGAAGGCAAGGTTTTTGTAGACGGTCATATGGGGGTAGAGCGCATAGGACTGGAAGACCATGGCGATGCCGCGTTTGGAGGCGGGGACATCGTTCATGCGGCTGCCGTCAAGATAAAGCCCGCCGCCGGAAATCGGCTCGAGGCCAGCGATCATGCGCAGGAGCGTGGACTTGCCGCAGCCGGAGGGACCGACGAAGACGGTGAATTCCCCCGGCTCGATTTCGAGGTCAATCCCGTGAACCACCTGGAGCTCGCCATAGCGCTTGATAACCTTCTGCAGCGATACGCTTGTCGCCATGGGCGCTTCCTCCTTGTTGGTCCTGATGGCTCGCGGAGCAACGTTCATGACGGCCTCCAGCTCTTGTATTTCTTGGCTTCCGGCCCGACGGGGAAGCGGACTTCAGTGCGGGTTTCCGACGATTCATAGAATGCGGTGACCAACTCCAGCGCCTGGCGGGCATCGACTGTGGTCACCGGCAGCGGTCCGCCCGACACCAGCGCGTCGTGGAACAGCCTCATCTGCGTGTTGAAACGGTTGGGGATCGGCGACCAATCGGTGAGCAGCGCATCGATCTTCGCGCCGATCTCCTCATTGGCGGGGATGATCTTCCAGGGGTCCTGGCCGGGGCTGTAGGGCTCGTGGTTGCTCTCGATCAGGACGTTTTCGAAGGCGAGGCGCAGGCGGCTGATCTGCTCCTGCGAGCCGAGCGTCGCGCTGATGGTGGCGAGCGCGCCGTTTTCCATCAGCAGGCTGGCGCTGGCGCAATCTTCCACCTCGATATCGTTGACGCGGGTGGCAACACGGCCGAAGAGGCCCGCGATCGGCCCCATCAGATAGGTCAGCATGTCGTGCAGATGGATAGAGTGCGTCATCAGCACGCCGCCGAGTTCGGTGTCCCACTTGCCGCGCCAGGGGACCGCATAATAGTCGGCGCCGCGTACCCAATGCGTCTCCGACGTTGCGACATAGGGTTTGCCGGCAATGCCTGAAGCGATGATACGCTTGGCTTTCTGGATGCCGTCGCCATAGCGATATTGGAAGATCGGCATCAGCCGGCCCTTGGCGGTCTTTTCGGCCTCGATGACCGCATCGACATCGGCGAGCGATCCCACGAGCGGCTTTTCGCAGACCACGTGTTTGCCGGCGGCAAGCGCCTGCATGATCAGTTGGAAGTGCGAGCCGGGCGGCGTGCAGATGTCGATGATGTCGATATCGGGCATGTTGAGGACTTCGGAGAAATCCTTGAGGCGTCTGCCGATGCCGAACTCGTCGCCGACGGCGTTCAGGCGTTCCTCGTTGAGATCGCAAAGGACGGCGACTTCGAAGCGATCCGGATGCGGCAGATAGCCTTCGACGATATGAGAGCGGCCGATGCCAAGGCCGATGATCGCGACTTTCTTGATGTCGGACATGACGCAATTACCTTTGAATGCTGTTGAGCGATGTTGCCTCGGCAAGCGCCTGCGCCTTCAGCGCCAGCTCCATGGCTTTGAAGCAATGTTCCTGGCCCATCGCGGTTTCGGTGCGATCTCTGACGTCGTCAACAAGCTGGCGGCCATAGGGCAGTTCCACACCGCTGCAGTCGATATGCTGCATGCCCTTGCGGTCGGTGAGGAAGAGATGGTCGGTGCCGGGCCGGCCGGCGACATCGATATATTTGCGCAGCTCGATCGTGCCTTCGGTGCCAACGATGAAGAGGCGGCCGTCGCCCCAGGTGGAAAGCCCGTCCGGCGTGAACCAGTCGACGCGGACATAGCCCGTGACGTCGGGCGTCCTTACATGAAAATCGCCATAGTCCTGCAGGCCCGGCGTTTCCGGATTGGCGCGGTTGGACACCGTTGCCGACAGCACCTCGGCTTCAAGGGAGTCTGCAAAGAACAGGAACTGCTCGCACTGATGCGAGGCGATGTCGGCGATGATGCCGCCATAGCGCTTGCGGTCGAAGAACCAGTCGGGCCGGGTCGGTTTGCGCAGACGGTGCGGACCGAGGCCGGTCGTGTGGATGACCTTGCCGATGGCGCCAGCCTTCACCAATTCACCGGCCTTGACCGTCGACGCCGTCTCGAAATGCTCGGAATAGAGGATGGAGACGATGCGTTTGGTCTCGGCTTGCACTTTTCGCACTTCAGCGAGCTGATCCAGCGTCACCATGCCTGGCTTGTCGAGCATCACGTCCTTGCCGTGGCGCATGGCCTCGATAGCAAGGTCGGCGCGCTCGCTGGAAATCGCGGCGCTGACGATCAGCGCGATGGAGCTATCCTCGAGGATTTCCCTTTTATCGGCAACGCGTTTCGCCTGCGGGAAGCGTTCGGCGAAGGTGGTGGCGAGATCGTCCTCCACCGCATGGAAGGCGATGAGTTCGGCGCCGGCCCGCAGCATGACGTTGACCTGGCCGTAGATGTGATCGTGATTGAGGCCGATGGCGGCGAAGCGCAGCGCGCTCATGCGACATTTCCTTTCGTCGGTTTGTTGGTTCGCAGCCCCAAATCTTGGGTATTCGGGGCTGCGAGGTTCGTAATCAGCGTTTGAGGCCGGCGGTCGCGATGCCGTCGATCAGCAGCCTCTGGAAGAAGAGGAAGATCAGGAAGACCGGGATCAGCGACAGGCTCGACATGGCAAACAGGCTGCTCCAATCGGAACTTCCCGTGGAGTCCACGAAGGAGCGCAGGCCGAGCTGTACCGTGTAGGTGTTGATGTCCGAGAGGTAGATCAGCGGTCCAAAGAAATCGTCCCAGGTCCAAATGAAGGAGAAGATGGCGGCCGTCGCCAGAACGGGAAGCGACAGAGGCAGCATGATGCGCCAGTAGATGCGCCATGGGCTGCAGCCATCCATCATGGCGGCCTCGTCCAGTTCACGGGGAATGCCGCGGAAGAACTGCACCATCAGGAAGATAAAGAAGGCATCGACCGCGAGGAATTTCGGCACGACGAGCGGCAGCATGGTCTTCACCCAGCCGAGCTTCAGGAAGAGGATATATTGCGGGATCAGCGTCACGTGATAGGGCAGCATCAGCGTGCCCAGCATCAGGGCGAACCAGAAATTCTTGCCCCAGAAATTTAGTCGGGCGAAGGCGTAAGCCGCCAGCGAGCAAGAGATGACGTTGCCGATGACCGAAAGCACGGCGATGACGGCTGAATTCCAGACGAACTTGCCGAAGGTGACCTGTCCGCCGAACCAGCCGCGGGCATAGGCGCTGAAATCGAATTGCGAAGGGATCAGCGATGCCGTGCCGAAGATCTCGTTCTGGTCCTTGATCGAGCCCGAGAGCATCCACAGCAGCGGATAGAGCATCACGATCGACGCGGCGACGAGAGCGACGTGGATGAGGACGGAGAGGAACCACGGGCGCTCGCGCGGCGGCTTCATGTCGTCGGCAAAATGAGTGAGCTTCGCGTCAGTCATCGTAGTAGACCCAATAACGAGCGGAGAGGAAGGAAAAGGCGGTGAAGATCGCGATGATGATCACCAGGATCCAGGCCAGCGCCGAGGCATAACCCATGCGGAAATAGCCGAAGGCTTCCTGGTAGAGATAGAGCGTGTAGAACAGCGTCGAATCGATCGGGCCGCCGGTGCCGGATGAAATCACATAGGCCGGCGTAAAGGCCTTGAAGGCGTCGATCGTCTGGACCACGGCATTGAAGAAAATGACCGGCGTCAGAAGCGGCAGGGTGATCTTGAAGAAGATTCGCGCCTTGGAAGCTCCGTCGAGGCTGGCGGCCTCGTAGAGATCGGTCGGGATCTGGCGCAGGCCGGCGAGGAAGATGATCATTGGCGAACCGAACTGCCAGATGGCCAGGATGATGAGTGTGTAGAGCGAATAGTCCGGATTGGAGATCCAGCTCGGCCCGTTGATGCCGAAGGCGTACCAGAGGAGGGTATTGACGATGCCGTCGGCATCGAAGATCTGCCGCCACAGCACCGCGATCGCGACGCTGGAGCCGAGCAGCGAGGGCAGGTAGAAGATGGCACGGTAAACCGGTAGGCCCTTGATACCGCGGTTGAGCAGCAGCGCCACCAGCAGCGCGAAGGCGAGCTTCAGCGGCACCGAACAGACGACGTAGAACAGCGTCACCTTCATCGACGACAGGAATTTGTCATCGGCCGTCGCGATCCGCACGTAGTTCTCCATACCGACGAGGTTCGGCGCCTGCAGCAGATTGTAATCGGTGAAGGAGAGATAGAGTGAGGCGATCGCCGGCCCGAGGGTCAGTCCGAAGAAGCCGATGAACCACGGCAGAAGGAAGAGATAGCCGGGTGCGTTGCGCGCGAATGCGCTCGGCGCTTTATAGGCAGTTTCAACGCGCAACGGCGCGCGCGCGCCGACGGCCAAGCCGCCGGCAACGCTCTTGCTGTTTGTACCCACGGTGTCAGCCTCGCGTAATGTTTGCTGCTGCCTGTTCGGTGAACTTCGTGCCAGCGTCCCGTGCACTGGTTTTGCCGAAGGCCACCTCCTCGGCGATCTTCTTCAGCAGGAAAGCGTTCTCGCCGGCGCCGTTCGGTGGAGACGGCGGTAGCGCTCCGACACGCGGCGTCAACCGGCCGATATAGTCGACCACCTGTTTGCTGACGGGATCCAGACCCGGGGTCAGGAGATCGCGGATTTTTTTCGAAGGCGGAACGCCGCGCTCGACTCCGAGCGCCTTGGTGCCTTCCGGGTCTTCGACCAGGTAGTTGACGAAGGCGACGGCGGCATCCTTGTTCGCGGACGTGGCCGAAACCGACATCAGCATCGACGGTTTCAGATACTGGCCGGGCTTGCTGTCGGCATTGGCCGGATAGGAGACGATATCGAGCTTCTCCTTGACAAGGCCTTGAATGGCGACGAACTGGTTGGAATGTGCGTAGCTGACCGCTGCCTTCTTGGTCACGAGCATGTCGGTTTCGAGGGTCTGCTGGTCCAGCGCCTGGACGTCGGCTGGCGTGCACGCGCCGATCTCTCGCATATGGCCCCAGAAGTCGAACCATTCGGTGGCATCCCTGGCTTCGAAAGCCAGCTTGCCGTCAGCCGTATAGAGAGCCTTGCCGCGCTGGCGCAGCCAGCATTCCAAAGCCGGCTCGCTGCCGCCGGCATCTGCCGTGCCATAGAAGCCACGGCGTTTCTTGGCAGCCGTCACCTTGGCACAGGCCTCGCCGAGCTGCTCCCATGTCATGCCGTCATGCGGCGGCTCGACGCCGGCTTCATTCCAGGCGGCAGTATTGACGACGACCATTGAGGAATTCACGCCGAGGCTGACACCGTAAATCTTGTTGTCGACTTTGCCGGAATCGATGTTGGCCGTGCCGAAATCCTCGATTGCCAGGCTCTTGCCGAGATAAGGCGTCATGTCGAGCAACGCGCCGCGACGGGCATATTCGAAGATGTAGCGGTAATCCATCTGGATGAGGTCGGGGGCATTGCCGCCGCCGGTCTGGGTGGCCAAGCGCGTCCAATAGCTGTCCCAGCCGAAGGATTCGCCGGCGATGGTGATATCCGGATTCTTGGCCTGATAGGCCTTTACGGCTGCAAATGTCCGGTCGCTGCGCTCCTTCGACCCCCACCAAAGAAGGCGCATCGCGGTTGCCGCATTGGCGCTCGAAAGTCCCATACAGCTGAAGGCAAGCGTGGCTGCCATGCCGGCTAGCAACTGCCGGCGGTCGATCGTCAACGTCATCCTGGTCTCCTCCCCAGTGAACCGATGATTTACGAACTGCTTTGCATGATATAACTATTTGGTTACAAGTTGGATAGAAACGCGACCGCTGTCAAGCGCCAATCGCGTCACAATCAAAACGGGCCTATGCGCGGCGGTGGGCGTCCATTGCTGCAGCCCCGATCGGGAAGGAGATCGTCCATGGCGGCCAAGGCGCGGCAACAGACTGAAAATAAAGCAGAAGCCGACGCCGGCAAGACTGTAAAGACGCAAACGACGAAGGTCTCACGCAATCCGCAACGCACCCATGCCACAATCCTGGACGCGGCGACGGAAGAATTTGCCGCCCATGGTTTCGGCGGCGCTCGCATGGATGCGATCGCCGCACGGGCGCAGACCAACAAGCGGATGCTCTATCATTATTTCGGCGACAAGGAGGGGCTCTATCTCGCCGTGCTGGAGGCGAGCTATGCGACGATCCGTAATGCAGAAAAGCAGCTCGATCTCGCCCGTCGCCATCCGGAGGAGGGAATGCGCGAACTCGCCTTGTTCACATGGCGGCATTTTCTCGCGCATCCTGAGTTTCTGAGCCTGCTTGCCACCGAGAACCTACATCATGCGCATTATCTGCAGCGCTCCGACAAAGTGTCGGCCATGCATTCGCATCTGATCGACGAACTCGCGGACGTGCTGCGCCGTGGGGAGGTACTTGGTATTTTCCGGCCGGCGGTCGATCCCATATCCGTCTATCTCACGATCGCGGCACTCGGCTTTTTCTATCTGTCGAACCGCCATACGCTGTCGACAATTTTCGCGCGGAAGCTAACGTCGCCGGATGCGCTGAATGACTGGGGTGAGCATATCGTTGCCGTCACGCTCGCTTCAATCCGGGCGTAGGTGATCCTACCGTGATGGTTTGGAGAAATTTTCAAAAGGCGATTGACAAGGTTGACGGCAACGCGCGATCTTGTAACTATATGGTTACATTGCTTGGGTGACCAAGCATTTGCTTTTCCTGGTTCTGGAGGGAACCAGGCATGGAGGATAATCATGAAGCCTGTCGTATCGACATGATCCATCGCCTGCCACAAGGTGATGCGACCGGCTGACGGTACAACTGTTTCTGCAATGAACTGAATAGCCCCGCACCCCAGCCCTCTCCCCGCTGAAACTGGGAGAGGGGCGACAGAGCAAGCCGACTAGCTATCCCTATTTCGAGCTGGATATCGGCTGGAAGATTCCCTCTCCCCGCCCTGAGCTTGTCGAAGGGGCGGGGAGAGGACTGGGGTGAGGGGCAATGCAACGCAATGCGTACACGAATAGACTTGCCTGACAATCACAGGAGCCGACCAGCATCATGATCGAACCATTGACCATCAGGCTTGTCGAGGCCGAGACATTTGAGCGTCCGGTCAAGCTGCGGCTGCCCTTCCGTTTCGGTGCAGCAACCTTGCGCGAGGCGCGGCAGATTTTTCTGCGCGTACGCATCGAGAATGCGCAAGGGCGCTCGGCCGAGGGGATGGCCGCCGAGTTGATGGTGCCGAAATGGTTCGACAAATCGCCCGAGCTTTCCAATGCCGACAATGAAAACCAGCTGCGGCGTTCGCTGGCTCTGGCGCTCGATTCGCTGAGAGGTGCGGGTGTGGGAACGGCTTTTGGCCTGCATGCCGCCGTCGAGGCCTCGCATCATGCGCAAGCGGCAGCCGAGAAGCTGAACGGGCTTGTCGCATCCTTCGGCCTGGCACTAGCCAACCGGGCTATTCTCGATGCACTCTGCCGGCTGGAAGGGCTGACCGTCGCGCAAGCGATCAAGGCGAACCGTCCCGCCATCGATGCTTCCACCGCGCACGATCTCTCGGGTTTCGATCTCTCAGGTTTCCTTGCAACTTTGCAGCCATCCGTAAGCCTTGCCGCCCGCCATACTGTCGGCCTGGTCGATGCCATCGTGCCCGATGATATTCCGGCAAGCGAGCGGCTGAACGACGGCCTGCCGGAAAGTTTCGAAGAGGCGATCGACGCCTATGGGCTGACCTTCTTCAAAGTGAAGGTGTCGGGCGTTCCCGATGCGGATATCGACCGCCTTTGCCGCGTCGCTGCCGTCATCGACGCCAAGGTGCCGAACTATTCGGTGACGCTCGATGGCAACGAACAATTTTCCTCCGCCGAAGCCGTTGCCGATCTGCTTTCCCGTGTGAAGGAGGAGCCGAGGCTTGCGCGTTTCGCCTCTTCGATCCTGTTCGTCGAGCAGCCGATCGCCCGCGCGCATGCCTTCGAGAAGCCGGTCAACGCGCTAGCCGCCTTCAGGCCGGTGGAGATCGATGAATCCGATGCCGGTATCGGTGCGTTCGTCACGGCGAGGCGACTCGGCTATACCGGCATATCCTCCAAATCCTGCAAGGGCTTCTATCGCTCGCTATTGAACCGGGCGCGTGTCGCCAAATGGAGCGCTGAGGACGGCATTCCCTATTTCATGTCGGCCGAGGATCTGACCACGCAGGGCGGCCTTGCCGTGCAGCAGGATCTGGCGCTCGCTTCCCTCATCGGCATGACACATATCGAACGCAACGGTCATCACTATGTCGACGGCATGGCAGGTGCGCCCGAGGCGGAGCAGGCAGCTTTCGCCGAGGCGCATTCCGATCTCTACCGCGTCAGCAATGACCGCACGCGGCTGCGGATCGAGGCGGGGCAACTCGCGATCAGCTCCGTTATCGGTGCTATCGGACTTGGTTCATCGGTGGAGCCGGATTGGACGGCGATGGAGAGGTCGCCGGCATAGGACGTTAGTCAAAGTAATGAGGGTCTGCGTTGGCGTCTTGCCCCCGTGCCTGGCCCCTTACCCTAGCCCACTTCCCGCGACCGGGGAGAGGGCTAGGGTAAGACATTCAAGTTCAGGGCGCGGGTTGGGTGCTGATTTGGTGGGAAAGCCCTCTCTCCCCGCAAGCAGGGAGAGGGTCGGGTGAGGGGCACTTCGCTGAGGTAAGTTCAGGCCGCCCAGGCCTCATTATCGCTGTTCGCAGATTGTGGAGGAGCAGATGCAGCCATCGAAAAAACGTTACGCCCTCGTCGGCACTGGCCATCGTGGCACGACCATGTGGGGCAAGGATCTGGTCGAGCGCTGGAGCAACGAGGTCGAACTCGTGGCGGTGTGCGATCTCAATGCCATGCGCGCGAAGCGGGCGCTGCAGTATATCGGCGCATCGGTGCCTATCTATACCGACTTCGACGAGCTGCTGCGGACGGAAAAGCCGGATCTCGTCATCGTCTGCACCCGCGATTCCACCCATGACGACCTGATCGTCAAGGCGATGGAGGCGGGCGCCGATGTCATCAGCGAGAAGCCGATGACGACGACGGTCGAGAAGATCAAACGCATTCTCAATGCCGAGGCGCGCACCGGCAAACGGTTGGATATCTCCTTCAACTACCGCTTCGCGCCGACCGCTGCGAAGATCAAGGAGCTGATCAATTCCGACGTCGTCGGCAATGTCACCTCGGTCGACTTCCATTGGTATCTCGATACAAGCCATGGCGCCGATTACTTCCGCCGCTGGCATGCTTATGTCGAAAATTCCGGCAGTCTCTTCGTTCATAAGGCGACGCATCATTTCGACCTTCTGAACTGGTATCTGGGTTCCGATCCGGAAACGGTCGCCGCTTTTGCCGATCTCAAGCATTATGGCCGCAAAGGCCCGTTCCGCGGCGAGCGCTGTCGCACCTGTCGTTACAAGGGCGAATGCGACTATTATCTCGACATCAGCGCGACGCCACTGCTCGAAAGTCTCTATGAGGATCCATCGACCGTCGACGGCTATGTACGCGATGCCTGCGTCTTCCGCGAGGATATCGATATCCCCGATACGATGGTGGCATCCATCCGCTATCGCAACGGCATCAACGTCTCTTATTCCCTGAATACCTATATGCCGATCGAAGGTCATCACATCGCCTTCAACGGACACAAGGGGCGCATCGAGCTCCGGCAATATGAGAAGCAGAACTGGACGACACCGCCGGCCGACGAGATCGTCGTCATGAAGAATTCCGGCGATGTCGAGCGCATATGGGTGCCGCATTCGTCCGGTGGGCACTATGGCGGCGACGATCGACTGCGCAACATGCTGCTTCGCTCCGGCCCGAATGACGAACTCAAGCAGCGAGCAGGTTCGCGGGCAGGGGCGATGTCGGTTCTTTGTGGCATTGCCGCGCTGCAGAGCAGCCGCACCGGCCAGCAGGTGTCGGTCGCCGATATCTGGGGCGAAGATGGCGGTCTCAATCTGCTGGAGCCGCGGCCTTAGGGCCGCGGTATTGAGCTTTCGCGTTTCGAAATCAGCTGCAGCTCGGCAGCTGCTGCGCGTAAATTCGCGTCATGCCGTTGAAGCGTCTGGCCCCTGCAAGTGCGGTCGAATTGCCGCGCCACGATCCCTGTAAGTAGCCCTTCGGGCCTGAGTAATAAGCGAGATAGAGATCGTAGGAGTTATTCAGCGCAACGCCCGTCTGCAAATGCGTCTGGTAGTGATACCATCCGACAAAGTCGATGGCGTCGGCGAAGTTGGTACGGCTTGCCGTCCAGTTGCCGGTTTCGCGCTTGTACTTGTCCCAGGTGCCGTCGAGTGCCTGCGAATAGCCGTAAGCCGTCGTCGGACGCTTCCAGGGAATGAAGCCGAGCAAATAGCGCCGCGGCGGGCGGGCGCGCGGCCGGAAGCCGGATTCGGTATAGATCGTCGCCATCAGGATCGGCACCGGCACGCCGTATTTGCGTTCCGTGCGTTCGGCTGCGCGCTGCCAATTGTTGAACCAGCCATCGCGCTGGTCGAAGATCGCGCAGATGTTGCGGGTATGTCGGGGTGCGGTGGCGCAGCCCGCTAGCACGCCGAGCAGCATTACGGCCAGAATGGAAAGGACGCGGGTACGCATTACTAGAACCTCTTCATTGCTGCGCCGTGCGTCTTTCAAAGGCACGAGATACGCAGCAACAACCTGCCGGCGTATGATCCTTTCCGAAAATTCGAGACCGAGCCTTTGGCGGACCTACGCTTATGAGATTGCTAGCGCGGAATGATTAAAAACGGGTTGTTTGCCTGTGCCGAAATGGGGCGATTTCAGGGTGTTTTCATGGATTTGCTGCGCCGCATCATGCCATCAGTGCCATATCCTCGCGGCGGATTTCGTAGAGCAGCGGCTTGCCTTCGATGAAGCGGATGGCTTCATCGATCGCCATCTCACCGAGGCGGGTTCGCTCCAGCCCGACGGCACCGGCAATATGCGGTGTCAGGAAGACGTTCGGCAGCTCGTAAAACGCCGAGGTGGCCTCCGGAATTTCCGGGTCGGTGACGTCGATGATCGCGTCGATATGGCCGGTTTTCAGCACGGCGATCAGGGCCGCTTCATCGACCAGTGCGCCGCGTGCCGTATTGATGAACGTCGCCCCGTTCTTCATTAGCGAGAGTCGGCGAGCATCGATCATGTGCCGCGTCGCCGGCAGCGAAGGCGCATGCAGCGAGACGATATCGGCTGATGCCATGAGTGCGTCCAGCTCGGTTTTCTCCACGCCCAGTGTGGCCGCCTCGGCGTCACCGATCATGGGGTCGTGGAGCAGGATTCGGTAGTCGAAGGGCGAAAGCAGCTCGATCACGCGCCTTCCTATGCGAGAAGCGCCGATGATGCCGATGGTGCGGCCGTAGTTGCCGATGGCCTCGGCGTGCATCGATATCGTCCGATTGCGGTTGCGATCGGCAACGTAGAGATCACGAAACTGAAAGACCTTCTTACCGGCGAAGATGATGGCGGCCAGCGTGAATTCGGCGACCGGCAGCGCATTGGCTTGGGCGGCATGGCTCACCAGGACGCCGCGGTCGAAGAGGCTGTCCCCCAGCAGGCCCTTCACCGTACCGGCGGCGTGGACCACCAGCTTCAGATGCGGCGCCTGTGCGAGCGCAGCAACATCAATTGTCGGCGCTCCCCAGCCGGTGATTAGGATTTCGGTTTCCGAGAGCAGCTTGGCCGCACGTTCATCGTCGAAGCGCTGCATCGGTGCGGCATCGAGCACGCGGCCGACGGCATCGAGGCGCCGGATGAGTGCGTCCGGCAGCACATGCTGCGTGCGCGATGGCTGCATGGCGAGGGCGATGGCGGGGCGGCTGGAGGGGAATGGCCTCATGGCAGGCGACCCGGCGCCTCGATGGCGCTGACCATAATGCCCTTGTCCTTGACGAGTGTGCGCAGCGTATCGATATCGGGTTTGGCCGGCGGGTTGCTCCAGGCATACTGGACGGCGGATGGGTCTTTCGCCGCAAGCACGGCGGAGACGAGAATGGTCTCTCCAGCCGGAATCGTGCCCCGCAATTGCGGCACCAGCGTTTTGGAAACGATAAGATTGGTATTCGGCGGCGCTTTTTGCGCAACGCCTTCGCGTGCGATCGTCGAGCTGAGGTCGAGAATGCCGCTGAAATCCTCTTGGCCGATCGCATAGGCGGAGCCGGTCGCGGAGAAGAGCGTGTCGGCCTCGAAGTCGCGCCGTGCAATGGCAAAGCCGCCTTCGGCCGTCTGCAGCGGCCGCGGCGTGGTGATCCTGTGCAGGCGGATGTGCCAGGGCGAGGCCGGCACCAACCATGTCTCTACCGTCACGTCCAGATAAGGGGACCATTTGGCGTAAAGCGTATACCCGGCGAGCTTCGCTTCTTCATTGGTCTCGCGTACGCGATAGTGCAGGCCGTCGTCACTGAAGGCGAGCATGCTGTCGAAGGCGCCGCCGGCAAAGATACGCTCGTCGCTCTCGACGCTGAAGCCGTAGCGGGCAGAATAGGCGAATTTCGAGTATTTCTCCGCGCCGAAGCGCATCTGCTGGTTTTCCTGGCCGGAGGAGAGTGCAACGACGTCATCCTTGCTGCGCATCAGGACCATGCCGGGATGTTTTTGCGGGATGATAGCCGGCTCACTCTCCGGTGGCTTTTCTTCTGCAGTCCAGAATGGATGTGTTTCGGGCAGCGCCAGCGGCAGGAAGGCCTTGAAGGCCCAATAGGGTGAGCCGGCAGAATTATAGTTCTCCGACATCAGCAGGTTGGGATAGGCAAAGCCGATCGGCAGAGTGCCGTCGCGGTGGGCAATCGGCTTGTCGGCCCACCAGCGCAGGTGTCGGAGGCACAGGCCCTTGATCTCGCCCCAAGGCAGCGCTTCTACATCGGCAAAGGCCAATGCCGACCAGAAGCCGGCGCAGGCGAAGCGATAGGTGAGGCTGCGGCCGAAAGGGATCGTGGCGCCATCGGGCGCGAACCAGTGACGGAAATCCTTGGCGAAGAGGATGGCACGCTCACGATAGTGCTTGGCGCGGTCGTCATTGACGAGCTTGGAATAGATCAGCCCGTAAAAGTGCATAGCGAAGGGAATATAATGATCGATGCGGCGGACATTGCCGTCGCGATACCAACCATCGCCGATGTAGAAGCCGTCCAGCTCGTTCAGATAGGTTTCCGTCAGGCTGCGGTCGAAGGTGGCGCCGAGCCGGTCGAGTGCCACATCCACGAAGATGCGGAAGAATTTCCAATTGTTGTCGGCGTAGTCGAAGGTGCGGGCGTGCTTGAGGTAGGCAATCAGATTGTCGCGGGCGCGCCGATCGAGCGGCTCCCAGATCTTTTCGGGCACGAGCGCCAGCGCAAAGCTGAGGGCGGCCAGCTCGACCATGCGCTGATCGCGGCCGTTGACCGTGCCCCAATATTCCGGATGCTTCGGGTCGACGCCATTGGCGAGGCCCTCTGTGTAGCGATCCCAGTGACTGAAGTCGCCACCGCCGGCGCCGAGCGGAGCCAAGCCCCAGAGGGGGCGGGCGAAACCTTCGAGATCGGCGGCTGCGCGGTCGAAATGGGCGCCTGCACCATCGATGCGAACGCGTGCATTGCCTTCGGAAAAATAGGGCAGCAGCGGATCGAACAGGTCAGTCAGCGCGCGGCGCATGTCCGTAAGGGTCTTCAGCGGATTGCCGGCAAGCGGATTGGCGCTGACGGGGTCATAGATCATCGGTTCGGCCTTCTCGATCGTTTCCGCGGCGGGATTGAGCTTCAGGTTTCGGGTGGCAGCGTGCCGCCGGCGATCGGCGGAACGCCGTGGCAGATGTGGCGGGCCGGCGCATCGCGGTCGCGGAAGCGTGCGATCATCAGGCCGATGGCTTCCCGGCCAAGGGCTGCGCGGTCGACGCGCATGGTTGCCAGCCGGGGATTGGTCATCAGGGCACAGGGAAGATCATCGAAGCCGACGATGGCAAAATCCTCCGGCACCCGAAGGCCGGCTTCAACGACGGCGTCGAGCACGCCGACGGCGATGAAATCGTTCATGCAGAAGGCGGCGGTATAGCCTTCGCCTGCTGCAAGGATCTCGGCGGTTTTGTCATGAGCTTCCTGGCTGGAGCTACCGCGAAAATTCATCGGCACGATGCGGCCTTCAGCGCCTTCCACCGAAGCGATCGCCGCCTCAAAGCCGCGGATGCGCTCGCGGATCGTCTGGCGATGTGAGCCGGTCAAATGCAGGATGCGACGGTGACCGGCATCGAGCAGGCGTCGGGTTGCGTTATAGGCGCCAAAGAAATTCGAGGGTGAAACACCGTCGAAGCGCAGCTTCGGGTCTGTGCCGTTGACAAGCACAGTCGGGGTGCCGCTGGCGTCGAGCCACCGGCAGAGCTCTTCCGAGGGGTCGATGCCGACGAGGAAGAGGCCTTCGGCGCCGGCGACCTGCAGATATTCCCTCACCAGTTCCGGTTCCGTCCTTGCCTCGCGGATGAGGCGGATGTCGAAGCGCATGCCGCGCTCGGCAGCGCCTGCGCGAAGGCCCTCCAGTATGCCTTCATAGAAGACGCTCAGGCCGCCGGTGACGCTGTCGCTGGCGATCAATGCCAGGCCGCCGGCTGCCGTCTCGGCTGCTGTCTTCAGCGGATAGCCGAGATCGCTCGCCACCTTGAAGATGTGCTGACGGATCATCTCGCTGATGCCGGGTTCATTGGTGAGGACCCGCGATACCGTCGAGACGGAGACGCCGGCGGCAGTGGCGATGTCGGCCTGCCTGATGCGTTTGGAGCGTATATCGTTCATGCCGCAAACGCTATGCAAAATTATGCAAATTTGCAACAGAAAGATTTTTTATTGCACAGTGCAATGAAGTTGCATATCGTCGCACCGACTTGTCCGCTGAAGGCGTCGGGGAGATCGCTGCGGATGATACGCAAGAGAAGGAGGAATCTCATGCGCATGAATCGTCGTTCTTTCATGATCGGAGCTGCCGGAACCGCAGCTGGCCTTGCCGTCGGGGGAAGCGCAATGCCCGCCTTTGCCGATACGACGCAGCTCCGAGCCATGTGGTGGGGTTCGCCCGATCGCGGCAAGCGCACGGTCGCCGTTGCCGAGCTGTTCCATAGCAAGAACCCCGATCTGTCCGTCATCGGCGAGAGCATCAGCGGCGACGGCTATTGGGCGAAGCTTGCCACTGGCATGGCCAGCCAGAACATCGCCGATGTCTTCCAGCTCGAGCCAAGCACGATCTCCGACTATTCCAAGCGCGGCGCCTGCATGCCGCTCGACCACTTCGTACCTTCGACGCTGAATGTCGACAGTTTCGGCAAGGACGTGCTGAAGCTGACCACGATCGACGACAAGCTTTACGGCGTCGGTCTCGGGCTGAATTCCTTCGCAATGTTCTATGACGAGGAGATGTTCAAGAAGACCGGCCTGACGCCGCCGGGTCCGACAACCACATGGGCCGAATATGCCGATCTCGCGGTGGAAATGACCAAGGCTGCCGGTAAGCGCGGCTATTGGGGCGGCCCTTATGGCGCACGTTACAATTACGTGCTCGATGTCTGGCTGCGCCAGCGCGGCAAAAGCCTCTTTACGGAGGAGGGCGGGCTCGGCTTCGGCGTCGATGATGCCAAGGAATGGTACAGCTACTGGGAAGACCTGCGCAAACGCGGCGGCACGGTCTCTGCCGATGTCCAGACGCTCGACCAGAACGTCATCGAGAGCAACTGCCTGGCGCTCGGCAAATCGGCCATCGGCATGGCCTATTCCAACCAGCTCGTTGGCTACCAGCTTGTCGTCAAAAGTAAGCTTGCCGTCACCATGCTGCCGCGCGAGAAGAAGGATGGTCCATCTGGCCACTACTATCGCCCGGCGCTGATCTGGAGCGTCGGCGCCACCAGCAAGAACGGCGAAGCGGCGGCGAAATTCATCAATTTCTTCGTTAACGATGTAGAGGCTGGCAAGATCCTCGGCGTCGAACGCGGCGTGCCGATGTCGCCCACCGTACGCGCCGCCATCCTGCCGACGCTCAATCCGGTGGAGCAGCAGACGGTGCACTATATCGAGCTGTTGAAAGATCAGGTCGGCACCTATCCCGTGCCGGCACCGCTCGGTTCGCAGGAATTCGACGTAAACGTCGCCCGCCCCGTCGCCGACCAGCTCGCCTTCGGAAAGATCACGGTTGCCGAGGCAGCGAAGCGGCTGGTGGAGGAAGGTGCGACGAAACTGAAGCGGAAGGGTTGAGCGGAGTTTATCCGGGCTTTGTTATATGCCGCGCCGCCGTCACCCCCCTCTGTCACTTCGTGACATCTCCCCACAAGGGGAGATCGGTAACTCGCGGGCATGCCGTACCTCAAGGAAACATCGAATCCGCTCAAATTGCTGTTTATTGTTTTACGAGTGACAAGCGGCAAACCCTAATAATCTCCCCTTATGGGGGAGATGTCACGAAGTGACAGAGGGGGTATCGCACTCTCCTCAAAGTCTGCCGTTACTTCCCATCCCAGGGCTTCAGTGCATCCTGCTTCATCCGGCGCTGTTCTTCCGGCGCGAGCTTGTAGTCACCCTTGTAGGGTGCGCTTTCGAACGAGCCATAGGTCGGGTTTGCGATGGCGATCCAGTCGTGGCCGAAATGCGCCTTGTTGGCCTCGAAGGCTTTCTGACGCTCTTCGACCGTACCCTTGTAGTCGTCGGTGAAGTCGCCGAAATTATCGCCGAACATCAGGAGAATGCGGTAGTTCTTGGCGATGAAGGCGCGGCGCGTGCCCTTGGCAGAACCCCAGTCCGGCTGTTCCTTGGCGCTCAGGAAAGTGTCGACATTGTCACCCATCGGAAAACCGAAGCGCTTCATTTCTTCAACGGTCGGGCCTTCCTCATCGGCAGTGCGATTGGTGACGTAGAAGACCTTCACGCCTTTTGAAGCGGCATATTGGGTGAATTCCACCGCGCCGGGAATCGGCTTGTCCTGCTGGGCATTCACATATTGCGTCCAGGTTTCCGGCTTGAAGCTCGTACCCGCCGTGACGTTACGCGCCTGGTAGGGCGATGTATTGAGCACGGTGTCGTCGACATCGAGGATGATGGCCGGCGGAAAGTCCTGGAAATTACCTGTTTGCTCGACCGGAGCTGCGGTCCAGTTCTTGTCGGCCAGCGCTTCATCGAGCCTGATACGGCCGAGCGCATAGGCACCCAGCGCGTTGGCCTGCGCCTCCACCGAGGTCTGGTCCCAAAGAACGGCATTGAGATTGTCGTCGGGCGATGGTGCCGGCAGATCGGCGGCCAAAGCCGGCAAGGCGGACGCAAGGCCAATGGCGGTGATGAGCGTCCTGCGCCCAAAATATCCGTTTCTCACGCTGTTCTCCTTGTGCAGAAATCCATGAAATATATCAATGGGTTCTGATGTATGTCGACATCATGATCCGGATAGGGATAGTTCGTGCTCGCGGGAAATGTGTCAAGCCTGTGACAGTCATCGCAGCGTTATTTTTGTAAGACCAAACGAAAAATGCCGGAGCTCTTTCGAGCCCCGGCATCCACTATAGCATCATGAACCCGATTTATTTCTTCGCGTCGGCCCAGCTCTTGACCAGCTCGTCGTAGTTGACGGTGATCGGCTTTTCCTTCTCGTTGGCGACCTTCAGCTGCGGAGCGAGATGACCGTTCTTCACGGCATCGGCGTTCCAGTAGGCAAGATCGTGCTCTTCAGCGAGTTTCGGACCGATATCGCCCTGAACGCCCGCGCGTTCGATGCGCTGCATCACCTTTTCCTGATCGGCGCAGAGCGCATCCATGGCTCCTTGCGCATCCTTGGCACCCGATGCGGCATCGCCGATCGCCTGCCACCAGAGCTGCGCGAGCTTCGGATAGTCAGGAACGTTCGTGCCGGTCGGCGACCATTGCACGCGGGCTGGCGAGCGATAGAACTCGATCAGGCCGCCGAGTTCCGGCGCACGCTTGGTGAAGCTCTTGTCGCGGATGGTGGATTCGCGGATGAAGGTGAGGCCGACATGGCTTTTCTTCACATCCACCGTCTTCGAGGTTACGAACTGCGCATAGAGCCATGCGGCCTTGGCGCGGTCGACCGGGGTCGACTTCATCAGCGTCCAGGAACCGACGTCCTGATAGCCGAGCTTCATGCCGTCCTTCCAGTAGACGCCGTGCGGAGACGGCGCCATGCGCCACTTCGGCGTGCCATCCGAATTCATGACCGGCAGGCCGGGCTTGACCATATCGGCGGTGAAGGCCGTGTACCAGAAGATCTGCTGGGCGATATTGCCCTGTGACGGAACCGGACCGGATTCCGAGAAGGTCATGCCCTGCGCTTCCGCCGGAGCATAGGCCTTCAGCCAATCGAGATATTTCTGGATCGAATAGACGGCGGCCGGTCCGTTGGTGTCGCCGCCACGCGCGACGCAGGAGCCGACAGGACGCGAATTGGCATCGACCTTGATCCCCCATTCGTCAACCGGCAGACCGTTCGGCAGGCCCTTGTCGCCGTTGCCGGCCATGGAAAGCCAGGCGTCGGTGAAGCGCCAGCCGAGCGACGGGTCCTTCTTGCCGTAGTCCATATGGCCGAAGACCTTCTTGCCATCGACATCGCGGCCGGTGAAGAACTGGGCGATATCCTCGTAGGCCGACCAGTTGACCGGTACGCCGAGCTCGTAACCGTATTTGGCCTTGAAGTCGGCCTTGTTCTTCGGGTCGTTGAACCAGTCGTAGCGGAACCAGTAGAGGTTGGCGAACTGCTGGTCGGGAAGCTGATAAAGCTTCTTGTCCGGAGCGGTGGTGAAGCTGGTGCCGATGAAATCAGCGACATCGAGATTGGGATTGGTGACGTCCTTGCCCTCGCCCGCCATCCAATCCGTCAGATTGCGCACCTGCTTGTAGCGCCAATGGGTGCCGATCAGGTCGGAATCGTTGACCCAGCCGTCATAGAGGTTCTGGCCGGTCTGCATCTGTGTCTGGATCTTTTCGACAACGTCGCCTTCCTGGATGACGTCGTGGGTGACCTTGATGCCGGTGATGGCGGTGAAGGCGGGTGCCAGAACCTGCGATTCATACTGGTGGGTCGTCAGCGTTTCCGAAACGACCTTGATTTCCATGCCCTGGAAAGGCTTGGCTGCATCGACGAACCATTGCATTTCCTTTTCCTGGTCGGCGCGCGAGAGTGTCGAAAGATCGCCGATCTCCTTGTCCAGGAACGCTTTGGCTTCGTTCATGCCGGCGTTGGCCGTGCCGGCCAGGGCCAGCAGGGCGACAGCCGTCGTCGTCAAGAGATGTCTTCGCATATATTCCTCCCTACAGGTTGCGAGTGCATTTCGGGACGGCCGGACCGCCGGCCGCCTTATCGGTTTGCTTCAGACCAGACGGAAGACGCCGACGGCGTAGACCACGGAAAGAGCAAGAGCCCACCAGAGGCTGGGGCCTCCCAGGCCCAGCCAAGCGAGATGGATGAAGGCGGCGCCGAGCAGCGAGATGAACAGCCGGTCGCCGCGTGTCGTTTCGAAGCGCAGGATGCCGAGGCGCGGATTGCCGCCCGGCGAAAAATATTCCCAGACCGCCATGCCGATCAGCAAGAGCAGGATCGTCGCAAAGAACAGCACCGTCGGCAGCGTCCAGGCCATCCAGGAAAAGTCTGTATTCATGGCGGTTTTCCTTCAGACGCGGCCGAGCGCGAAGCCCTTGGCGATGTAGTTGCGGACGAAATAGATGACGAGCGCACCGGGAACCAAGGTCAGCACGCCTGCGGCGGCAAGCAGGCCCCAGTCCATGCCGGCGGCGGAGACCGTGCGTGTCATGATGGCGGCGATCGGCTTGGCATCAGTCGTGGTCAAGGTGCGGGCGATCAGCAGTTCCACCCAGGAGAACATGAAGCAGAAGAAGGCGGCGACGCCGATACCGCTTGCGATCAGCGGAATGAAGATCTTGATAAAGAAGCGCGGGAATGAATAGCCATCGATATAAGCCGTCTCGTCGATCTCCTTCGGCACGCCGGACATGAAGCCTTCGAGAATCCAGACCGCCAGCGGCACGTTGAACAGGCAGTGCGCCAGCGCGACGGCGATATGGGTGTCGATCAGGCCGAAGGCCGAATAGAGCTGGAAGAAGGGGAGCGCGAAGACCGCCGGCGGCGCCATGCGGTTGGTCAGCAGCCAGAAGAAGACATGCTTGTCGCCGAGGAAGCGGTAGCGCGAGAAAGCGTAGGCGGCGGGAAGCGCACAGGCAACCGAGATCACCATGTTCATGACGACGTAGGTGATCGAGTTGATGTAGCCCCTGTACCAGGACGGATCGGTGAAAATGATCGCGTAGTTGCGCAGCGTCGGCTGATGCGGATAGAGCGTCAGGCCGCTGACGATTTCCTCATTGGTCTTGAAGCTCATATTGACGAGCCAATAGATCGGCAGCAGCAGGAAGACGATATAGAGCGTCGGCACCAGCCAGGACCAGCGCCCTTTCTCGACTTGGCGGCGGCTGACCCGCGCGCCCGTCGCCGTAACGGCATTTGCGGCGGCATCGGAAGCGGCCATCTTGTGCATCGCGGCGGCATCGGCCGTGGTGGATAGAGGTTTGCCGCTCATCGGCTCGCTCCTGCATCGTAATTGGTCATGACGGTGTAGAAGACCCAGGAGAGCAGCAGCACGATCAGGAAGTAGATCAGCGACATGGCTGCTGCCGGGCCGAGGTCGAACTGGCCGAGCGCCACCTTCACGAGATCGATCGACAGGAAGGTCGTGGAATTGCCTGGGCCGCCGCCTGTCACGACGAAGGGTTCGGTATAGATCATGAAGCTATCCATGAAGCGCAGCAGCACGGCGATCAGCAGGACGCGGTTCATCTTCGGCAGCTGGATATAGCGGAAGACGGACCAGCGCGAGGCGCCGTCGATCTTGGCGGCCTGGTAGAAGGCGTCGGGAATGGAGGCGAGGCCGGCATAGCAGAGCAGCACGACGAGGCTCGTCCAATGCCAGACGTCCATGATGATGATCGTCGCCCAGGCGTCCGCCGGATCGGAGACATAGTTGTAGTCGATGCCGAGATTGACCAGCACATAACCCATCAAGCCGATGTCGCTGCGGCCGAAGACCTGCCAGATCGTTCCGACGACGTTCCACGGGATCAGCAGCGGCAAGGCCATCAGCACGAGGCAGACGGGAACGCCGATGCCTTTCTTCGGCATGTTAAGCGCGATGAAGATGCCGAGCGGCACTTCGATCGCCAGGATGACGAAGGAGAAGATCAGGTTGCGGATCATCGAATCCCAGAAACGACCGGAATGAAGGATCTCTTCGAACCACTGCGTGCCCGCCCAGAAGAAGACGTTGTTGCCGAACGTGTCCTGTACCGAATAGTTCACGACGGTCATCAGCGGAATGACGGCGGAAAAGCCGACGAGCAGCAGAACCGGAATGAGCATGAACCAGGCTTTGTTGTTCCAGGTCTTGTCCATCGTCAGGCTCCCATCTCGATGCGCCAGGAGTCGGCGTAGATATTGATGCCGGCCGGATCGAAGGCGATGTGCGGCTCGGCTGGCACCACCTGGTCTTCGCCGATGACGGCGACGATCTCCTGGCCGTCGAGCTTGGCGCGGACCACCTTGCGGCGGCCGAGATCCTCGACCTTGGTGACGGTGGCGGGCATGCCCTCGCGGCCGATGCGGACGAATTCGGGGCGGATGCCGAGTTCGGAACGGCCGGTCCGCTTTTCCCTAGGCGCGCCGGGCAGCGCGATCGTGCGGTTGCCGATGCGCGCGCTGCTGCCTTCGATTTCGACAGGCATGACGTTCATGCCGGGCGAACCGATAAAATAACCGACGAAAGTGTGGCGCGGGCGTTCGAAAAGGTCGTTCGACGTGCCGATCTGCACCACTTCGCCATTGTACATGACAACCACCTTGTCGGCGAAGGTCAGCGCCTCCGTCTGGTCGTGGGTGACATAGACCATGGTGAAGCCGAAGCGGCGGTGAAGCTGCTTCAGCTGCGAGCGCAGTACCCACTTCATATGCGGGTCGATGACGGTCAGAGGCTCATCGAACAGGATGGCATTGACGTCCGAGCGCACGAGACCGCGGCCGAGCGAAATCTTCTGCTTGG
Organism: Martinezella tropici; assembly: GCF_003287875.1. Classification (GTDB taxonomy): domain Bacteria; phylum Pseudomonadota; class Alphaproteobacteria; order Rhizobiales; family Rhizobiaceae; genus Rhizobium; species Rhizobium tropici_C. The sequence continues at coordinate 333,022 of NZ_QMKK01000025.1, read as the reverse complement.
CATCGGCCGTCAAGCCGCGGGCCTTGCGATGGGCACTGTCGGAAAGGCCGATCATCTCGATGATCTCATCGACCTTGCGCTTGACCTCGCCTTCCGGAACGTGCCGGTTGCGCAGCGGGAAGGCGAGATTGTCGTAGACGGTCATCGTGTCGTAGACGACCGGGAACTGGAAGACCTGGGCGATGTTGCGCTCCTGGGTCGACAGCCGGGTCACGTCCTTGCCGTCGAAGAGGATGCGACCCTCGGAGGCCTGCACCAGACCGGAAACGATGTTGAGAAGCGTGGTCTTGCCGCAGCCGGAGGGGCCGAGCAGTGCATAGGCGCTGCCGTCTTCCCAGCTGTGATTGACCTCCTTCAACGCGTAATCGGCGTCGGATTTGGGATGGTCGTTGTAAGCGTGCCTGATGTGGTCAAGGTCGATGCGGGCCATTGTCTCTCCTCAGGCGGCTTGTTGCAGGGCGGGAGTGACGGCGGCGCCTTCGGTGTCGAAGACCATGATGTGGCGCGGATCGATGTAGACATCGATCGCATCGTCGACATCGATATCCTGCACGCCCTGGGTCAGCATTACCCAGCGCTGACCGGCAAAATCGATATGGATAAAACTCTCCGAGCCGGTGATCTCGGTCACCATGACCCGTGCCGGGGCGGCGACCGCCTCCGGCGTCTGCGGCGCGAGCGCGAGATGATGCGGCTGGAAGGCGATCGTATAGCGGCCATCCGGCCGATCCTCTAAGCCCCTCGGTACGGGCAGGCGAATATTGCTGTCGAGCACGAATTCCCTGCCGTGCTTATCGAGCGCGATCGTGTTCAGCGGCGGATCGGCAAAGGTCGTGGCGGTAATCAGGTCGCGAGGATTACGGAAGACATCAATCGTCGGCCCGAATTGCGTGATGCGGCCTTCCGCCAGGGTTGCGGTATTGCCGCCGAGGAGCAGGGCTTCGGAAGGTTCGGTGGTGGCATAAACGAAAATCGCGCCGGATTCGGCAAAGATCTTCGGCAGTTCGGCGCGCAGTTCCTCGCGCAGCTTGTAGTCAAGATTGGCGAGCGGCTCGTCGAGCAGCACCAGCCCCGCATTCTTGACGATGGCGCGGGCGAGCGCCGTGCGCTGCTGCTGACCGCCGGAGAGGCTCAAGGGGAGGCGGTCGAGAAAGGGGCCGAGACGCAGAAGATCGGCTGCCTTCTTCACTTCCTTGTCGATACTCGCAGCACTTTTGCCGCTCAGCCGCATCGGTGAGGCGATATTGTCGTAGACGGTCATGGCGGGATAGTTGATGAATTGCTGGTAGACCATCGCGACGTTGCGGCGCTGCACCGGCTGGCCGGTGACGTCGGCGCCGTCGACATGGATCGTCCCTGTGGTCGGCTTGTCGAGCCCGGCCATCAGCCGCATTAACGACGTCTTGCCCGACAGAGTCGGTCCTAGCAGCACATTCAACGTGCCGCGCTGCAGCGTCAGGTTCGTTTCTGCGATATGCGTCTCGCCGCCGACCGACTTCGATACGCCTCTAAGTTCAAGCACGATAAATTCCTTCCATGCGTCGCATATCGATGCTGCCGCGAGGATCGCGAAGAGACTGATCCGTCCGGAAATGCCATCGCCGGGCGGTGTCTGTTGCTGAGATTATGGTTGTCGGGAGGTGGATTGTGCCGAGCTGTCTGCGGAAATATCGCGCCGGCGAGAGTTGCACCGCACGATGTCAGTGGCAGTGCGGCCGACGCCGCAAACCATGCCGTTTTCCGTTTTGATCTGATTTTCGGACAATTATTCCTCCCTTTGTTTCGATTTGCATCCCTCACGCGAAAACCGAAACAATAATGACGATAAATGAAGATAAAGGAATGTCAAACGAAAACTGGTCGCGTTTCAGTTTCGCATCATGAATCTCGTTGGAGGTCTATTTTAGGGATAGATAACAAAACCGTTAACCGATTGATCGGCATTGGAAATGAAGCCCGACGAGCCTTTCGTCGCGGCCCTGCCGTTCGCGCCAGTCGAGGCGCATGACTGCTCCTCGGCGTCCGCGGCGCGTACGATCTGGCTCCGAGTTAGCCGCTGGATGCGAGACTGACAAATTGGAATGTCTGGGAATGGGCTGGAAAGAAGGCCTTAAAGAAGAAATGCCGCACGGTATTTACGCGGACGATTATCGCGGCGCTTGTCCGGTCTGCTCCGACTGCGGTTTGCTCGAAGCAATGAGGCTGTAGCCGGCCGAGCCTCATAAGGATGATTGCGAAAGGCCGCCCCTCAAATGAATATGAGGAGCGGTTTTTTCGAAAGAGGTAGGGCTCAGCGTGCCGCCCAATTGGCGCCGCGGCGGAAGATGGTTTTCATCTGCGGCACATCGAATTCCTTGGCCTGGTGACCGAGCGAGGAATAGAAGACGCGGCCCTTGCCGTATTTGCGCTTCCAGGCGACGGGCATGACGACGCCGTCGATCCAGTAGGCATGGTCGCCGGTGAAAGTCGTGGTCGCCAGCACCTCGTTCGACGGATCGACATGCATGTAATATTGCTCCGACGTGTAGGGGAAATCGGTGATCCCCTCCATGATCGGATCGTCCGGGCGGGTGATATTGACCGTATAGTCGATGATATTGCCGGGATGGGCGACCCACTGGCCGCCGATGATGAACTGATATTCGACGCTTTCGCGGAAACTATCGCCAGCGCCGCCATGATAGCCGGCTATGCCGACACCGCTTTCGATCGCATCGGCGAGGTTCTTAACCTCTTCCTTCTCGATCTTCGACATGGTGACGATCGGCACGATCAGGCTGAGATCGTGGATCGAGGGGTCGGCGAAGGCCTCGGTGCTGTTTTCGAGATAGACCTTGAAGCCGTCCTCCTGCAGCATGTCGCGGATGATATGGGCGCATTCCTGCGGTTCGTGGCCGCTCCAGCCGCCCCAGACGATAAGTGCTTCACGCATGGTATTCCTCCTGAAATTGTGCTGTTAGCGGCCGATCTGTCCATCCACCAGGGATTCGGACAGAGGAGCGGGACGCTCCGTTTGCGTCGTGATGGTGACCGTACGACCCGTATCGGAAGCCGTCTGGAATGCTTCCATAACCTCGAGCACATGCAGCGCCAGGCTGCCATTGGCCCGGTGCGGACGGTTCGAGCGAATGGCATGCGCCATGTCGGCGACGCCGAGCGAGCGGTAATTGCCATCGGCATAGGGCGCGGTGATCTCGCGCTCGGCAAATTCGCCGCCCTTCTTCAAGAATTCCACCGGGCCGCCGAACCGGTTCGGATCAGGCACGATCAGCGTGCCTTCGGTGCCGTAAACTTCGAGCGGTACATGCTTGTGGCCGGCGACATCGAAGCTCATGCCGATCTGGACGACCGCGCCATTGGCAAAGGCCATGACACCGGCAACATGCGTCGGCACATGCACGGGGATGCGCTCGCCATTACGGGGTTCGCTGGTGATGATGCGCTCCTTACGCGGCGTCACCGCAAAGCCGGCGACCTGCGAGACCGGGCCGAGCAGATTAACGAGATCGGTGATGTAATAGGGACCCATATCGAGCATGGGGCCGCCGCCGACCTCATAATAGAAAGCTGGATTCGGATGCCAGCGTTCGTGCCCCGGGCACATGAAGGTGGCGGTGCCGCCGACCGGGATGCCGATCGCGCCCTCGTCGATGATGGCACGCGCCGTCTGGTGGCCGCCGCCGAGGAAGGTGTCGGGCGCAGCGCCGATCCGCAGCCCCTTGGCGGCAGCAGCATCCGCAAGCGTCTTGCCCTCGGCGAAATTGATGCCGAGCGGCTTTTCCGAATAGGTGTGCTTGCCGGCATCGAGCGCCTGCAGACCGACGGCGACATGCGCCTTCGGAATGGTCAGGTTGACGATGATCTCGATCGACGGGTCCGCCAGCAAGGCGGCTATGTCGACCGCCTTCAGGCCGAATTCGGCGGCTTTCGCCTCGGCGAGCTCGCGATTGAGGTCGGCGACACCTTTGATGTCGAGGATGGGAAAGGATTTCATGGCGGTGAGATAGGCGCCGGAAATATTTCCGCAGCCGATGATGCCGATGCCGACCTTGTTCATAGATTCCTCCAGATGAATTATCTTTGCTGTCCTGCAAAATCACAGGGCCGGTGCCGGCCCCGTCGTTCCCCAGGGCGATTCGTAGAGTTCGCGCAGTGCCACGACGGCGGCGCCCTGCGCCCAGGTCTCATCGGTGGACTGGTCGAAAACGAGTTCGGTCACGCCCCTGATCGATGGCGGGATGGCCAGCGAATAGGCCTCCCGCAGGCTGTCGAGGAAGGGCTGGCCGAGCGCCAGGCTCGAACCCACAAGAATGACGCGTGGCGGGGCAAACAGCGTGACGATATTGGCGAGTGCCATGCCGCAGGCCTCGCCAGCGCGGATGGCCGCGCTGATCAACGTGTTATCCTCGGCGTCTATCAGCGTCTTGGCATGTGCCATTCCGCGTCCGAGGCGGATGGCTTCGGCAAAACGGCCGCTCGGCTGGTCGCCGAGAATGGCGCTTTCGCCGGCAAGGCTTGCCAGACGAATGATGCCCTGCGGTCCCATGCCGAGAACGAGGTCGCCGAGATTGTGGCTGAGGCCGCCGGCGCCGCGAAACAGCTGGCCGCCATGCAGCACGCCAAGCCCCAACGTCTGTTCCAGCGACACCAGCACCATATCGTCCAGATCCCTGGCCTTGCCGAACCAGTGATGGGCCAGCGTGATGGCATGCGCATCGCTTTCGACGATGGTGGTCACGCCCAGTCGCTCCGACATTTCCTTGGCGAAATCGACGCCCGTCTCGCGGAAGATCGGGCTGGTGCGGACATGGCCGGTGCGGTGCTCGACGACGCCGGGCAGGCCGAGGCAGACGGAATCGATCTCATCGAGGGCCAGGTTGGCATCGACGACGCAGCGGCGCACGCCATCCTCAATCAAATCTGCAATGACGCCGATCGGCTGTCGGTCGACGCGTAGCGCCAGCGTCAGCGTCGACAGAACCTCGCCGCGAAAATCCGTCACGACGAAGACCATGCGGTTGGCGGCGATTTTCGCGCCGACGACGCGGGCGGCATCCGGATTGAGCTCCAACATGACGCGGGGCCGCCCTCGAGCGGCCGCCTCGCGCAGGTCGCCTTCGGTGCGGGCCAGGATCAGCCCGTCATCCAGCAGCGACGCGGTGATCGCCGAAACTGTGGTCGTCGAAAGCTGGGTGCGGTCACTGATTTCGATGCGTGCGATGGAGCCCGCCCGCCGGATCGTATCCAGGACATTGAAGCGGTTTATCGCCCGCATAAGCTCGGGATCTGCTGTTTTCATGAAATTGGCGCCGAATGACGAACCCGCTCGGCTGCGGCCTGGTATTTTTAACGGGGTGCGAATTAAATAACCTATGGCCTTTGCCCAATGTCAAGCCATTTCACGGGCAATCTGCCGAAAATTTAGCGACGGCGGTTGACATTTCAGCAAAGCTCCGTTGAATTATTCCGCATAAGGGAAAAAATATTGAGGCTCTTTGTTCCCTTGGGAGGAGAAAATCATGATCCATTTACGTGGGGCTAAAGCCCTTCGCATCGCAGCTGTCGCCGCCACGACCGGACTGGCCATTCTCGCCGGTGCGACGGGGGCTGCCGCCGACACCGTCGTCAAATGGCTGCATCTGGAAACCGATCCGAACTATGTCGCCGTCTGGCGCAAGATCGCGGATCAGTACGAGGCCAAGCATCCCGGCACGAAGATCGAGATGCAGTTCCTGGCCAATGAAGCCTTCAAGGCAAAGCTGCCGACGCTGCTGCAATCGAAGGACGCTCCCGATTTCTTCTTCAGCTGGGGCGGCGGGGTGCTCAAGCAGCAGCAGGCGACGGGCACGCTGATGGACCTGACTGCGGCGATGAACGCCAAGGACGGCGCCTGGCTTAAGAGCTACAATCAGGCAGCCGTCAAGGGCTTGACCTTCGACGGCAAAATCAGCGCCGTACCTTATAAGCTCGGGACGGTTTCCTTCTTCTACAACAAGGCCTTGTTCGCCAAGGCCGGCGTCGATGCCAGTGTCATCAAGACATGGGACGATTATCTGGCCGCGGTCAAGAAGATCAAGGCTGCCGGTATTGCGCCGATCGCCGGTGGCGGCGGGGAGAAATGGCCGATCCATTTCTACTGGAGCTATCTGGTGATGCGCGACGGCGGTCAGCAGGTCTTCAACGACGCCAAGAACGGCAAGGGCAACGGCTTCAACGATCCGGCGATCATCAAGGCCGGCGAACAGCTTGCCGAGCTCGGCAAGCTCGAACCCTTCCAGCCCGGTTATCTCGGCACCACATGGCCGCAGGCGCTCGGCGTCTTCGGCGATGGCAAGGCTGCGATGATCCTCGGCTTCGAAAATACCGTTGCCAACCAGCGTACCAATTCCGGGAACGGCAAGGGCCTGGCGGATGACAATATCGGCCGCTTCGCCTTCCCGGCCGTGACCGGCGGTGCCGGCCTTCCCACAGATACGCTCGGCGGACTGAACGGCTGGGCCGTCACCAAGAAGGCCCCACCCGAGGCGCTCGATTTCCTCGCCTATCTCACCAATGCCGAAAACGAGCGCGCCATGGCGCAGGCCGGCATGATCATCCCGGTCGCCGTCGGCGCCGAAGACGGCGTCAAAGGTCCGCTGATGCACGAAGCCGCCGACCAGCTGGCGCATTCGACCTGGCACCAGAATTTCTTCGACCAGGATCTTGGACCCTCGGTCGGCCGCGTCGTCAACGATGTGGCTGTCGGCATCGTGTCCGGCCAGATTTCGCCGAAGGATGGCGCACAGCAGGTCCAGGACGCCTTCGAACAGGACCAGTTCTAGCGCCCTCCGGCGCCGGCCTCTCCCTTGTGCCGGCGCCGGCTTTTCTTTGAATTGCAATTGTCGAGACTGCCCATGACCGATGTCAGCGCCACGACCGTCATACCTTCCGTCGCAAGAGCGAGACCCGCAACGAAGCGAAAATCGCCGGCTGCCCGTGGCCGCCTCCCCGTTATTCTGCTGTTCCTGCCGCCGGCGCTGCTGCTTTTCACCATCTTCGTCATCCTGCCGATGGGGGAAGCTGCCTGGTACAGCCTTTATCGTTGGAACGGCTACGGCCCGCCGACGGAGTTCGTGGGGCTGCGCAATTTCCAGGTTCTCTTCAAGAACGGCGCCTTCCTGACGTCGCTGAAGAACAATGCGCTGATCATCCTGGTGTCGATCGCGGTCCAAGTGCCGCTTGCCATTTGGCTCGCGACGATGCTGGCGCACCGCATTCGCGGCGTCGTGCTTTTCCGGCTGATCTTCTTCCTGCCCTATGTGCTGGCCGAAGTTGCCGCCGGCCTGATCTGGCGCTTCGTCTATGACGGCGACTACGGCCTGTTTGCAGCAATCGCGCATTTCCTCGGCACGCCGACGCCCTATGTGCTCGCCGATAAGGATCTCGCGATGTACGCCGTGCTCGGCGTGATCGTCTGGAAATATTTCGGCTTTCACATGATGCTGTTCATCGCCGGCATGCAGTCGCTGGACAAGAGCGTGCTTGAGGCGGCCGAAATCGACGGCGCCACCGGCTGGCAGAAATTCCGCTATGTGACGCTGCCGCTGCTCGGCTCGACGCTGCGTCTCTCGGTCTTCTTCGCCGTGGTCGGATCGCTGCAGCTTTTCGACATGATCATGCCGCTCACCGGAGGCGGCCCGTTCAATTCGACCCAGACGATGGTGACCTTCCTCTACAATTTCGGTGTCACCCGCATGCAGGTCGGCCTCGGCAGCGCCGTCGGCGTCGTGCTGTTCGTGATCTGCGTCACCCTCGCCTTCGGCTACAAACGGATATTTATGCGCAATGACTGACCTCGCCTCATCCGTTCGACTGACCACCGGCACGAAGATCTATCTCTACGTGTCGCTGACCATTATTGCCGCGATCGTGCTGATCCCGCTGCTGACGACCGCGCTTGGCGGCTTCAAGACGCTCGGCGATCTTCGCACCAATCCCTTCGGCCTGCCGGCGGAATGGCATTTCGAGAATTATACCGGCATCCTGTTCGGCGACCGCTACTGGCGGCAGATGATGAATTCCCTGATCATCGCAGTGCTGACCGTGTTCCTGACGCTGTCGGTCTCGGCCATGGCTGCCTTCGCCTTCGCGCATGTGAAATTCTTCGGCTCGAACTTCCTGCTGAACTATTTCCTGATCGGCCTGATGTTCCCAGCCGCCACCGCCATCCTGCCGCTCTTCATCCGCATCCGCGATCTCGGTCTGCTCAACACCTACTGGGGCGTGGTGCTGCCGCAGGTGGCGTTCGGCTTGGGCATGAGCATTTTGCTCTTCCGAAATTATTTTCGAAACCTTCCGGAAGAATTGTTCCAGGCGGCCTTTGTCGACGGTTGCGGCTATATCCGCTTCTTCTGGCACATCTCATTGCCGCTCTCGCGGCCGATCATCGCGACCGTCAGCATCATCTCTTTCGTCGGCAGCTGGAACAGTTACATCCTGCCGCTGATCATGCTGAACTCGGATTCGATCTATCCCTGGCCGCTCGGCATGATGGTTTATAGCGGCGAATTCGGCACGGAGTGGGAGCTGGTACTCGCTTTCATCACACTCACTATCCTGCCCACCGTCATCGTCTTCTTCCTGGCGCAGAAGCACATCATTGCCGGCCTCACCGCCGGCGCCGTGAAATCCTGAGCCTTACTGGAGTAAAAAGCATGGCATCCGTCGAACTGCACAACATCCACAAGGCCTATGGCGCGCTGACCGTCATCCACGACATCTCGCTGTCGATCGAGGACGGCGAGTTCATCGCGCTCGTCGGCCCCTCGGGCTGCGGCAAGTCCACGCTGCTGCGGATGATCGCCGGCCTTGAGGAAATCACCGATGGCGACGTTTCGATCGGTGGCCAGGTGGTCAACGCCATGACGCCGCGCGAGCGCAACATTGCTATGGTTTTCCAGTCCTACGCGCTCTATCCGCATATGACGGTCGCCGAGAATATGGGCTTCAACCTGAAGCTCTCGGGCGAGACCAAGCAGGTGATCGAGCAGCGGGTCAACGAGGCCGCGCGCATGCTCGATCTCACCAAGCTGCTCGACCGCAAGCCGGCGCAGCTTTCCGGCGGCCAGCGCCAGCGCGTCGCCATGGGCCGCGCCATCGTGCGCAATCCGGCCGTCTTCCTGTTCGACGAGCCGCTTTCCAACCTCGATGCGAAGCTGCGCGTGCAGATGCGTTCGGAAATCAAGGCGCTGCATCAGAAGGTGCAGACGACCTCGATCTATGTCACCCACGATCAGATCGAAGCAATGACGCTCGCCGACCGGATCGTGGTGCTGAACCAGGGTAGGATCGAGCAGCAGGGCACGCCGATCGAACTCTACCGCAAGCCGGCCAATCTCTTCGTCGCCGGCTTCATCGGCTCGCCGGCCATGAATTTCCTTGACGGCGTGATCGAAGGCGTCGAGGGCGTCCCTGCCGTGCGGCTAAAGGACAGCACGCCGATCCGCATCGCCGGGGAGCGTAAGGTGAAGGCGGGGCAGAGCGTTAAGGTTGGTTTGAGGCCCGAGCATCTCAGCCTTGCCAGCGGCGGTTCGCCACTGACTGGCCAGACGTTGCTCGTGGAGCCGACAGGCGCGCAGACGCATGTGCTCTTCGACCTTGCCGGCGAGCAGGTGACGGCCGTTGTCGATGGCGAGGCGCCGGTGCGCTATGGGCAGCCGCTGAATGTCTCGGTGAGCCCGGAGCAGGTCTACGTCTTCGACGCGTCGAGCGGCCTTGCTCTTTAAGCCTTCACGTCGATCGAATCGACGCGGTCGGGATAGAAGGCCATGTGATCCTTGATCTGGCTGACGGATGCATAGGGATTTTCGTAAGTCCAGATGGCGTTCACCGAACGCTCGCCGCCAGCCGGAATGCTGTAGTAGGAGCATGCGCCCTTGTAGGGACAATAGGTCTCGTGATTGGTCTTTTGCAGCAAGGACATGTCGACATCCTTGCGGGGGATGTAGAGCACGGCCGGATAGGATGCTTCCTTGAGCGATAGCGCCTCATGCGTGTCGGCAATCACCTTGCCGGCGACGGAGACGGTAACATGGGCCTGCTTTTCCTCGATCGTGATCGGATGATCGGGACCGGGGATCTTGACTGCTCTTTCGGACATTCTTGCTCTCCTCAGCTCTGGTGAATGTCAGCAAAACCAAACTCGCCTGACGATTTCAGTTCAAAGGGATATAGGAAGAATCCTGCCGATTATCAGGTCCCTTGCGGCCCGGGCGTTTTCCGGGCGCCCCAGCGCAACCCATCCATCAGCAGGCGCACGAGACGCCGGGCACGATCGTGCCATTCCGGCGAATTGGGCATGGAATAGGCGCCCGACAGGGCATGCAGCACGTCCGTGCTGTCGACATCGGCGCGGATCGAGCCGGCCGCGACCGCTCTTTCGATCAGGCCGGCAAGCGCGACGGGCACCTTGCCGTAGCTGTCGGCGAAGAGCTTGGAGTTGCTGTTGACGAGAATGCGCAGGCTGTCGGCCATGCCACGCTTGGTGGCGAGATATCCGACAAAGCGGTGCATCCATTCCTCCAGGGCCTGATCGGGGGCGAGTTCGCCGGAGAGCGTCTCGGCCGCAGCACATAGCGCCTCGACTTCATGACGATAAACCACTTCCACGAGATGTTCCCGGCTGGGGAAATGGCGATAGAGCGTTCCGATCCCGACATTCGCCCGCCGGGCTATATCCTCGAGCGAGGCGGCGGTGCCGTGGCTGGCGAAGGCCTGCGCCGCGACTTCGATCAGCGTGTCGCGGTTGCGCTGCGCATCGGCGCGCAGGCGCCTGCTTTCGCTTGGCAGCGTGTCCTTCGGTCCCGGCAACGGCTTGCGCGCCAATGTCTGCTCCTCGCGGATTGCCGTGGGACGATTTCGGCGCGCCTATTCACATAGCGCGGCGATATCGTCTCCATTGGCGATGTATCGGGGGATTGTTATCGCATTCGGCACGGAGGCGCCATGACCAGCAGCCCGGGCGGAATGCAAAATGACCGCGCAGGTACCGGCTTTTGACCGGTTTACGGCGACGGCGCGCCGAAATGGTTCGGCCCGAAGCTTGGTCCGAGGCTCGGGATCGAATTCGATCCCTGATTGAAGCTGGCGAAGGGGCCGGGCTGATTGCCGCGGGCTGGCGGAACGTCGAGATAGCTCATGATGTTCTCGACGTGGCTGACCTGCGAGCGCAGGCTGTCGAGCGACTTGCCGGTCAGATTCGTGCCAGCCGGCAATTGCGCAGTCAGCGGGTTTTCATAGCGGCCGTTTACGCGCAGTTCATAATAGAGATGCGGGCCGGTGGAATAGCCGGTCGATCCGACATAGGCGATGACCTGCCCCTGCGTGACACGCTGGCCGACGCGCAGGGACTGCGGCGTTGCGGAGATATGGGCATAGGTGGTCTCGTAACCGCCGTCATGACGAATGCGGACATATTTGCCGTAGCCGGTTTCCCAGGAAATCTTTTCGACGACGCCGTCGCCGGCCGCCTGGATAGGGCTACCCATCGGTGCGCGGAAATCGACGCCGTTGTGGAATTTCTTCACGCCGAGAATGGGATGGACACGCCAGGCAAAACCGTCACCGAGCGTGCCGTTCGGCACGGGGCGATGTACCAGCGACTTGGCGATCGAATGGCCGCTTTCATCATAGAATTCCGAGGAACCGTCGCTGCCGTCCTTATGCAGATAGAAGCGATGCGTGTCGCCATCGGCATGGAATTCGATGAACATCAGCTCGTTGCGGCCGTCATCGGACTTTCGGAAGAGAAGGTCGACGCTGTCGGGAGCATCCTCGAGGCTGGTCAGCGACACGCCTTTGGCCTTGGCGAGCTTGATGAGCTGCAGGGCATATTCCTTGCTCAGGCCGGATTTCTCCAGCTTGGCGCTGACCGCAGCCTCGTCATTGCCGTCGACGTTCCTGAGATCGACCGCGGCAACTTCCGAAGAGGACGGCGCATCGGCCTGGCTTTCGCTATAGAGCGTCGAAAACAGCCTGTCGTTGGCCATCGGCACGAAGCCGTTGGCATCGTCGCGGGCAACGACCCGCTCCGGCGTCTTGTCGCCGCTGAGGCGGGCCATGATCAGTTTCGGGCGGGCGTTCGGACCCGTCTTCTCAAGCAGCAGTTCCAGGCTGTCGCCGGGCGAAACCGTATCGGTCTCCAGGGCGCGTTGCAGCTCGTCGCCGGCGTCGCTGCCGAGGCCCGCGGACGCCAGGATATCCTGCAGTTCCTGCTTGTCCTTCGGCATGGAGACCAGCCGGTGGAATTCCCGGCCTTGCTCGCCGGTCGTCGCCCTCGACACGCTGACGTTCAGCGGTACGCCGCGAGTGGGGAAGCGGGAACGTCTGACGGCATCATAATGGGCAGTTTGCGGATAGATGCCGTTGCGGATATCCGAAAGCGACGGTGGCGAGAACAGCATGTTGTCGGCGCGCTCGTCGCCATAGGCGACATTGATGGCTTCGGCATTGGTGCGCGCAGTTCCGGACTGGTCGGATTTGAAGACCAGTGTCGTGCGGTGATAGGTGAAGATGCGGGTTTCCCCGCTGGAGAGCTTTTCCGCGACCTGAGCGAAGCGAGCGCCGTCGAAACGCTGCTTTGCCGCCAGCCGGTTGCTCTTGTGCATTGCAGGCTGCGGTCGCGCCAGCTCGGCCGTGCGCACAGGCACGGCCTGTTCGATCGTATGGTGCGCCAGCAGCGGATAGAGCACAGTTGCCAGAAGGCCGAAGGATGCAGTGCCCGCCAGGCCGATGGCGATCAGATGACGCAGATGCGCTGAGCGCGGCAGAAACGGAATGTGAAAATCATGATGCGTCCGTGCCTGGATGGCAGCCTCTGCAGGAAATTGAACGCGCAATGGACTTTCGGCCATGAATTGAGGAACCCTGCAGATTGCGGTGGGCCCAAACTAGGGCAAATCATGGCGAAATATAGGCAAATATTACGAGTCGGTTAACTGCCGTGATCGTCCACAGGACGAGATTCGCGCGTTCAAGATGATTCGTCAACCGAAGATGGTATCGTAGAGGAGTTTAAAGTTCAGCAACAGAATGATTGCCGCAATCACCCAGGAAAGAACGGCAATGTTTCTGGAGACGGTGAAGTTGCCCATTTTCTCGCGATTCGTCACGAACTGGACCAGCGGGATAACCGCGAAAGGCAGCTGCATGGACAGGATGACCTGGCTCAGCACCAGCAGATCCGCCGTGCCTTTTTCACCATAGATGGCAGTTACGAACACAACCGGGATAATTGCGAGGCCGCGGGTCAAAAGTCGCCTTGCCCAGTGCGGAATCCTGAGCCGGAGAAAGCCTTCCATCACGATCTGGCCGGCAAGCGTCGCCGTAACCGTCGAATTGAGGCCGGAGGCGAGCAGCGCCACTGCAAACAGCGTCGAGGCGATACCGAGGCCGAGCAACGGCGACAGCAGCTCGTAGGCCTGGCCGATTTCGGCGACATCGGAGTGGCCGCTGGTGTGGAAGGCGGCGGCTGCGACGATAAGGATCGCGGCGTTGACGAACAGCGCCAGCATCAGTGCGACAGTGCTGTCGATGGTTGCCCATTTGATGGCGTCGCGGCGTCCTTCTTCCGTGCGCTTGTAGGCCCGTGTCTGGACGATCGAGGAGTGCAAGTAGAGATTATGCGGCATGACCGTCGCGCCGATGATGCCCATGGCAATATAGAGCATTTCGTGATTGGTGACGATTTGGGGCGATGGGATGAAGCCGCCGAGGATCGCTGCGACCGGCGGGGCGGCGGCGGCGATCTGGACGGCGAAACAAGTGGCGATGACGATGAGCAGCGCGATGACGAAGGCTTCGAGGTAGCGGAAACCCTTGCTCATCAGAAGCAGCAGCAGGAAAGCGTCAAGCGCGGTAATCAGCGCGCCGCCGATCAGCGGAATTCCGAAAAGCAGTTGCAGCGCGATTGCGGTGCCGATGACTTCGGCAAGGTCGCAGGCGATGATCGCGAGCTCGCAGGCGAACCAGAGCGCCAGATTGACGGGTCGGGAATAGGTATCGCGACAGGCCTGGGCGAGGTCGCGGCCGGTCGCGATGCCGAGCCTTGCCGACAGCGCCTGCAGCAGGATCGCCATCAGGTTTGACAGCATGATGACGGCAAGCAGCGTATAGCCGAACTGCGCTCCACCGGCGATATCCGTCGCCCAGTTGCCGGGATCCATGTATCCGACTGAGATCATATAGCCTGGGCCGAGGAAGGCGATCAGGCGCCGGATCCAGCTGCCGGCATGGGGAACCTTAACAGTCGAATTGACTTCCGGAAGGCTGGGGCGGTCGTCCTCGTCGCGGCTCGCGAACTTCCATGCGCGTTCTTGCGCGGCGGCTTCCTGAAATTGCGTCATGCGGGGCTCCGGGGAGGATCGGATTTTGAAGTTACTAATTAAATATGCTAGGGAACAAATTTATGCAATAGGCTATATTTCATGGTTTTTGCATTTCGTGGGCTGAAATCAGGCTGCGTACCGCCTTGGGGGAAGGCGCCATCAGTTTCCCGCAAGGCGGAAATCGGGTAGTTTGCTCGATGGGGAAGGAGCGTGGCGATTTGACCGCTGCGATCAGGCAGAAGATGTCCCTGTCGGCCTGTGCGTCCGCCGATTGCGGACTGAATGCCTCGAAAAGACTGCGGTCGTGACGCCCTTGCGGCGTTTGCCGAGCGGGTGGAGCCTATCCAGAGGCCAGGTCTCGCCCAGAAAGGCCTCCGCTGAAATCAGTGGCAGCGGAAGGCGGTTTCGGTCAGCGCCTATTCAGCGGCGTCGTGGCTGGAGATGGAATCGCGGACGACGCCATATTCGCTGCCCCAGCGATCGGTCATTTCGGCGCGGATGTCCCAGAGGTCGGGAAAGAAGCGATGGCGGGTGCCGGCCTGCAGCAGTTCGACCGGGCGGCCTTTCAGGGATTTCGAGCCGAGCCCGATGGAGCGCTGGATCAGGTAGATGTGATTGGCCCGGAACTTCTGGAACAGCTCGTCATATTCCACCAGCGCCTCGGCGACCACGTAGCTGTCGCCGTGATCATATTTGCCGTCATAAATATCCTCGACCGTCAGCCCGGCGGCATCGAGATAGTTGGCCTTGAAGGCATGCCAGATGTCCGGCGGCATGCGCAGCAGGAATTTGAAGCCGGGCGATTCCTGGCCGCTGCCATTGCCGAGCTGCAGGCGGATCTGTTGATATTCCTTCGGCGACATGGTTTCCAGGAGGTCGAGCTGCGCCGTCATCATACGCATGATCCGGTGCACGCGGCCCATCAGCGTGACGACGCGATGCGTGTTGCGCTCCTCCATGAAAGCGATGACGTCGACCAGCGTGTAGGCCATGAGCTTCATCCAGAGCTCTTCCACCTGATGCACGATCTGGAACTGCAATTCGTCGCCATTGACCATGCCGTCAAGTGGCTTCTGACAGGCGAGCAGCTTGTCGCATTGCAGGTAAACGCCGTAGTCGCGCATTTCGGGCGCTTCGATGCGCGCGTAGTAGTCTTTCTTCTGCATCCTCGTTCCCTTTGTTCCGGCCCTCGGCCGCCAAGCATGTTTGCTCTTCCTGCAGAATACGAAATCTCGGCTTGAACATTGTTCCTATTTGTCATCCAGAATCGGATAAATAGAGTACGATCGATGAATATTGACACCGCGGAGAGAACGATGGAATTGGACGCTTTGGATCACAAGATCGTCGCAGCCCTCGAGGCCGATGCCCGCATCTCGTTTGCCGCACTTGCCGAACTCGCCGGCCTCAGCAAGACGCCATGCTGGAAGCGGGTGAAGGCGCTGGAGGAGGCTGGCGTGATCCGCGGATACAGGACGCTTCTCGATCCCGCCCGCCTCGGCTTCGGCCTGGAAGCTTTCGTGCAGGTCTCCATCGATGTCGAGCGCTTCGACGCCTTCGAAGCGGCCGTACGCCGGCATCCGCTGATCTGGCGCTGCCATGCGACGACGGGGGAGGCGGACTATCTCCTCCATATCCTGGCGACCGACATGGCTGCCCTCGACCGCTTGTTGCGGCAGGAGCTGAACCGGCTGCCGGGCGTCAGGCACACGGTGACATCGATGTCGACGCGGGAAATCAAGTCGGACATTTCGCTGGCCGAGGCCATGCGGCATGTCGGCGAATAACTTTCGGCCGTTTCGTATCGCATCGAGCCGATGAAAGGCGATGCGACCAAGGTCATACAGCAGGCGACGGAACAGGTTTTCCTGTTCCATCCCGCCTTATGTTTCCTGCGGGCTAATGAGCTTGACCGATCTGAAATAGGTCTGGAAGCGCTTCGTATTGCGTGTCAGAAGAGACAGGCCGCCGATGGCTGCATGAGCACCGATGAAGAAATCTGGCAGGACGCCGCCGCGCGTTCCGCCCGATTTTCTATATTGAGCGAAAACCTTGGCAGCGAGGAAGAGCGCCTCCCGCGGGATCGGCTCGATACGAAGCCCAGTCTCAGCAAGCATTTCGTTGAGATCTTCGATCCTATCGTAACGCACGGATATTTCGGCATAGACGACATCGTTGATGCACAAAGGGCCGAGAAGGCTTGCAGCATCGAGTTGCGCGAGCGACCAGCCATACCACACGGGATCGTTCGTGATGATATCGAGCAGCACGTTGGAATCGACGAAAATCACCTCAATCTTCGCCGCGCGTCAAAGCCATGATTTCGTCCGTGCTCATACCTTTGCCGGCATGACCACGGAACTTGGCGAATCGGCTAGCCTGCTCCTGTGTATCCACCGGGACAAGAACGACGTTGCCATCGGACATGCGGCGAAAATCGACCTGGCTTCCGGGTCCGATCCCAAGCATGTCGCGGACGGCCTTGGGAATCGTCACCTGTCCTTTCGCTGTTACGGTCGTGCTCATCTCTTCCTCGGTAATACTTTCTTGAAAAGAGGTATTACTTTTGGCGATCGAATTCAAGATTGTCCGGCTGCCTGCGGTTTTCGCAGCAATCACATCGGTGGCACGGTGCCGTTGAGGCCGACGGCGACGCGGTTGGCAGAGACTGTGGAATCGGCGTTGCGTTCGCCTGTGATAAAGACGCCGGCGCCCGGTTTCAGGTCGGTTTTCGTCGCCGATGTCAGCGTAACGACGGGAGTGCCCTTGGGGATGCTGATCTTGCGTTCGCCGCCCTTGTAGGTAAGCGTCAATGTCGGACCGTCGACGGAGGTCACGGCGTTGGCGACCGTGGCGTTGGTCATCGAGCTGTTCGGCGCCGAATCCCAGGGGCGATCGCCTTCGCCGGTTCCCTTCATCGAGGCCGGAAAGATGACCACTTCTAGAGCGCCGTTGATGCCGCTGTTGGTCGGCTGCGAGGCGATGCCGACAAAATCGCCCGGCTTGATGTCGCCGACGGCAGCCTGGACGACGCCGCCGACGTTGCCGCCGGATTTCAGCGCGACAGTCACGTCGCTGCCATCTCGGGACTTGACCTTGAGCGTATCGCCATTGAGGCTTTCCACGGTGCCGCGCACTTTGACGAGCTCGGCGGCATCAGCGCTTTGCAGCGCGGCAAGCATGGCGACGGAAAGCGTCAGCGCAGCCGTGATCAGACGTTTGCGATGCATGGGCATTAACTCCCTTGATATACAGGCCGAGCGATCTGTCGGTCATCTTTGATCTGGAGGATATGGAGGGCTAAATTGATCGGCAGCAGGCCGCGCAACGGGTTTGCGCCATCTGCATCCTGATCCTAGGCGCCGCTTTCATCACTCGCCACTCAAACAAGCGTGAGACGGGCGTCTCGCCCGACGCGGTGAGAAATTCCTGGAAAAGGCCGGATATTTCCCGGAACATCAAGCATTGCTTAACATTTACCGCTAGACTGCGCCGGTTATCTCGAATTCCCTATCGCGCTTTGCGCTGGGCTGGGGAGATTGGAGAACGAAATGACCGCGATTCGTCCGCTTCTGATCGGAATCCTCCTGATTCTGGCATTGGTTCTGATTGCGCTCAGTATTCTGCTGGTCGATCCCGCCCAGCCAGTCCGTCAATCCGAAAGCCTTATTCCGCCGCCGACAGAGTCCCCGCAGCGCCCTTAAAGTGATGCGGAGAAGTGGTCAGCTTGCCGGTGTAAATCGCGCCACGAGGCTATGGCGATCCCCAGGATAGGTCAGGCGGACATGCGTGATCGGGCCGGCCGTGCTCCAGGTGCGCCGTTCGACTACCAGGCAGGCCGTGCCTTTCTGAACGTCGAGGTTGGCGGCAGCGTCACCCTCGACGGATATGGCGCGGATTTGGTGTTCGGCGGTGCTCCACGGCACTTGGTTGAGCAGCCAGGGGCCGGGCGGCAAGGTCTCGAAATCGGCCGTGGCCGCCTCCGGCACGGCATCGAGATTGATGACGCGATCTTCCAGGCAAAAGGGGCGCGGGCCGGCGTAATGGATGCAGGTGATCTCCACCACCGAGACCGAACCGACGAATTGCAGCCGGTGCGCATCCTCAGGTCGTCCGCGCCGTTCCGCAAGTCTTATCAGCCTGTGTGAATAAGGCAGATTGAGCGACTGGACCTCTGACTTGATGTCGTGGATCTCGAGCACGGCGGATTGCGCCTGCGGATGCGTGACGAAACTGCCCGAGCGTTTCCGCCGTTCGATCAGACCCGCGCGCGCAAGCTGGGTCAGCGCCTTGTTCACCGTCATGCGCGAGCAATCATATTGATCCGCCAATTCCATCTCGAATGGAATGCGGTGGCCCGGCGGCCAGGCGCCGGAGACGATCCGGCCCTCGATATCGGTGAGGATACGCTGATGCAGGGTCGCATCTTTGCTCGTGGTCATACCGCCCATCTGTTCCGTGAAAGACATGGAATTTCCCGCAAGTTATTTAGGGGTCAATCAATGGGAGGAAAAGCGGTATTTAAGCAATGAGTTCAGCCATCGCCTTGCGGAATCGCGCCGAGATTGCCTCCCGCTTGATATGATGGCCGCCTTCGACCTGCTTGCGGCCCAGCGCCCAGACGCCATCGACCTTGACGCCGCCGGCAAACGTCCAGTGATCGAGAATGCGGTCGCCGGAGAGATAGGGTGCCGCGCTCACATCGAGCGAAACGATGTCGGCATGGTTGCCGACGGCAAGGCCTGCCGCTGCCTTGAGAGCCGCGCCGCCGCCCGCCAGAGCGCCGTCGAACAGCATGCGGGCGGTCGAACCGCCTGATGTTGCGATGACGTTGCGGGCGCGCAGCGCCAAGCGCTGCGAGTATTCGAGCTGCCGCAACTCCTCCGGCACGGAGATGAGAATATTGGAATCGGAACCGACGCCGTAGTGGCCACCTTCTTCCAAGAATAGCGGTGCCGGGAACACGCCATCGCCGAGATTGGCTTCGGTGATCGGGCAAAGGCCGGCGATCGCGCCGCTCCTAGCCATGCGCCGCGTCTCATCCTCGGTCATGTGTGTGGCATGGATCAGGCACCAACGCTCATTGACGAGCGCATTGTCGAGCAGCCACTGCACCGGCCGGGCACCCGACCAGGCGATGCAATCCTCCACTTCTTTCACCTGCTCGGCGACATGGATGTGGATCGGCCCGTCGCCGGCGATCGGCACGAGCTTGGCCAGTTCCTCCGGAGTGACGGCGCGCAGGCTGTGCGGGGCAATGCCAAGTTCGGCGCCGGGCAGGCGGCTTGTGACCGCGCGGCAGCCGACGATCAGCGCTTCGAAGCTCTCGATCGAATTGATGAAGCGGCGCTGGCCGTCGATGGGAGCGGCGCCGCCGAAGCCGGAATGGGCATAGAAGACGGGCAGCAGCGTCAGCGCAATGCCGGTCTCAGTGCTGGCGGCGCCGATGCGCTCGGCCAGTTCGGCGATGTTGGCATAGTGGCTGCCGTCCTTGTCATGATGCAGATAGTGGAACTCGCCGACCCGGGAGAAGCCTGCTTCCAGCATTTCCATATAGAGCTGCGCGGCAACGGCCTCGACATGATCCGGGGTCATCGACAAAGCGAATTTGTACATGACGGTGCGCCAACTCCAGAAGCTGTCGTTGGCCGGGCCGCGGACTTCGGCAAGGCCGGCCATGGCGCGCTGGAAGGCATGGCTGTGCAGGTTCGGCATGGCAGGCACCAGAACATCCTGCCTGTCGTCACCGGCTTCGGGAGCGGCATCGGTGACGATCTCGGCGATGCGGCCGCCTTCGAGGGTCAGTCGCACATTCTCGTGCCATCCGTCGCCAAGCAGTGCGGCGCGTGCATGAAGTCTCGTCATGGTCTCACCCTTTCCTTTCGGACATGGAGTCCAAAATCCCTCTTGTCAGCCTTTCGATTATGTATATACATTATGAGCCAACGAGGAAAGGCGTAAAGCTGATGGGTGGGAACAATTTTTCCGAAGACGGCCCCAACGATGGCAAGGAAAACTGCGGGGCAAGCCGCGTCTGGCGCAATGCTCGCCTTGCAACCTTGAAAGAGGGTGAGGCCCGGCTCGGCACGATCGAGAAAGGCGCGATCCTGACCAAGGGCGGCCGCATCGTCTTTGCCGGCAGCGAAGCCGATCTGCCCGATACGTCAGGTGCAGAAATCGTCGATCTCGAAGGGCGCTGGGTGACCCCTGGCCTCGTCGATTGCCACACACATATCGTCTATGGCGGCAACCGCGCCCGCGAATTCGAGATGCGGCTGGAAGGCGCGAGCTACGAAGAGATCGCGCGTGCCGGCGGCGGCATCGTTTCCTCCGTCAACGCAACGCGGGCACTGTCGGTGGATGAGCTTGTCGCCGTCGCCTTGCCGCGTCTCGATACGCTGTTGTCCGAAGGCGTAACGACAATCGAGGTGAAATCGGGCTACGGCCTCAATATTGAATCCGAATTGAAGATGCTGCGGGCCGCGCGCAAGCTGGAGACAGTCCGCCCGGTTCGCGTCGTGACTTCTTATCTCGGTGCGCACGCGACCCCGGCTGAATACAAGGGGCGTAACGGCGATTATATCGATGATGTCGTGCTGCCCGGTTTGAAGCAAGCCCAGGCCGAAGGCCTTGTCGATGCCGTCGACGGCTTCTGCGAGGGCATTGCCTTTTCGACGGCCGAAATCGCCCGCGTCTTCGATCTTGCCAAGTCGCTCGGTATTCCGGTGAAGCTGCATGCCGAACAACTTTCCAATCTCGGCGGTGCCAAGCTTGCCGCTTCCTATGGTGCTTTATCAGCCGATCACGTCGAATATCTCGATGAGGACGGCGTCAAGGCGATGGCTGCGGCTGGCACGGTTGCCGTGCTGCTGCCAGGCGCCTTCTATGCCATCAACGAGAAGCAGAAGCCGCCGGTTCAGGCCCTGCGTGATGCAGGCGTCTCGATCGCCATTGCCACGGACTCCAATCCCGGTACCTCACCGCTGACCTCGCTGCTGCTGACCATGAACATGGCGGCCACCCTTTTCCGCCTGACGGTCGAAGAATGCATTGCCGGCGCGACGCGCGAAGGCGCTCGCGCCCTTGGGCTGCTCTCCGAGACGGGGACGCTCGAAGCCGGCAAGTCGGCCGATTTTGCCATTTGGGATGTCGAAAGCCTGGCGGAGCTTGTCTACCGCATCGGCTTCAATCCCCTCCATGCACATGTTTTCAAGGGAAAGAGGTTCAACCGATGACTGTCGTTCTCCATCCGGGTTCCGTCTCGCTGCAGCAGCTGGCGACGATCTATTGGAGCGGTGAGCCGGCTAAGCTCGATGCGTCCTTCGATGCCGGCATCGCCAAGGCGGCCGCCCGTATTGCCGAAATCGCTGCCGGCAATGCGCCGGTTTACGGCATCAACACCGGCTTCGGCAAACTCGCATCGATCAAGATCGACAGTGCGGATGTCGCAACGCTGCAGCGCAATCTCATTCTCTCGCATTGCTGCGGCGTCGGCCAGCCGCTGCCTGAGAATGTCGTTCGCCTCATCATGTCGCTGAAGCTGGTTTCGCTCGGACGCGGCGCGTCCGGCGTGCGGCTGGAGCTGGTGCGGCTGATCGAAGGCATGCTCGAAGGGGGCGTCGTGCCCGTCATTCCCGAAAAGGGTTCGGTCGGCGCTTCGGGCGATCTTGCGCCGCTGGCGCATATGACTGCGGTCATGATGGGGCACGGCGAGGCCTTCTATGCCGGCGAGCGGCTTTCCGGCGCGGCAGCGCTCGAAAAGGCTGGTTTGAAGCCGGTCGTGCTCGCTGCAAAGGAAGGGCTGGCGCTGATCAACGGCACGCAGGTCTCGACCGGTCTTGCGCTTGCGGGCCTCTTCCGTGCTCATCGTGCCGCCCAGGCCGCGCTCATTACCGGCGCGATGTCGACGGATGCGGCGATGGGTTCCTCCGCCCCGTTCCATCCCGATATTCATACTCTGCGCGGCCATAAGGGTCAGATCGATACCGCCGCCGCCCTTCGCGGCCTATTGGCCGGTTCCGTGATCCGCGAAAGCCATATCGAAGGCGACGAGCGCGTGCAGGACCCTTATTGCATTCGTTGCCAGCCGCAGGTGGATGGCGCCTGCCTCGACCTTCTGCGCTCCGTCGGCCGTACCCTTGAAATCGAGGCCAATGCCGTCACCGACAATCCGCTGGTACTTTCGGATAATTCCGTCGTTTCCGGCGGCAATTTCCATGCCGAGCCTGTCGCTTTCGCCGCCGACCAGATTGCCATCGCTGTCTGCGAAATCGGCGCAATCGCCCAGCGCCGCATCGCGCTGCTCGTCGATCCTGCGCTCAGCTACGGCCTGCCGGCCTTCCTCGCCAAGAAGCCCGGCCTGAACTCCGGCCTAATGATTGCCGAAGTGACCTCGGCTGCGCTGATGTCGGAAAACAAGCAGATGTCGCACCCGGCCTCTGTCGATTCGACGCCGACCTCGGCCAACCAGGAAGACCATGTTTCTATGGCCTGCCATGGCGCCCGCCGCCTGCTGCAAATGACCGAAAACCTCTTCGGTATCATCGGCATTGAGGCGCTGACGGCTGCCCAGGGCGTCGAGCTGCGCGCGCCGCTGACGACCAGCCCGGAACTGACCCTTGCCATTGCTTCGATCCGCGCCGCCGTGCCGTCGCTGGAAGAGGACCGCTACATGGCGAACGACCTGAAAGCCGCCAGCGAGCTTATCGGCTCCGGCGCGCTCAATGCCTCGATTTCAACCAACATCCTGCCCTCCTTGGAGATGTGACATGACCAACCCACGCCATAATATCCGCGAGATCCGCGCGCCTCGTGGTCCGGAGCTCAATGCCAAGAGCTGGCTGACTGAAGCGCCGCTGCGCATGCTGATGAACAACCTCGACCCGGACGTTGCCGAGAACCCGAACGAGCTGGTCGTTTATGGCGGCATTGGTCGCGCCGCCCGCACCTGGGATGATTTCGACCGTATCGCCGCGACGCTGAAGACGCTCAACGAAGACGAGACGCTGCTTGTGCAGTCCGGCAAGCCGGTCGCCGTGTTCCGCACCCACAAGGATGCGCCGCGCGTGCTGATCGCCAACTCCAACCTCGTGCCGCATTGGGCAACCTGGGATCACTTCAATGAGCTGGATAAGAAGGGTCTTGCCATGTACGGCCAGATGACGGCCGGCTCGTGGATCTACATCGGCACGCAGGGTATCGTGCAGGGCACCTACGAGACCTTCGTCGAAGCCGGTCGACAGCACTACAACGGCAACCTCAAGGGCAAGTGGATCCTGACCGGCGGTCTCGGCGGCATGGGCGGCGCACAGCCGCTGGCGGCTGTCATGGCCGGCGCCTGCTGCCTCGCCGTCGAAAGCGACGAAACCCGCATCGATTTCCGCCTGCGCACCCGTTATGTCGACGAGAAAGCAAAGACGCTCGATGAAGCGCTTGCTTTGATCGACAAGTGGACGAAGGCTGGCGAAGCCAAGTCCGTCGGCCTGCTCGGCAACGCTGCAGAAATCTTCCCGGAACTCGTAAAGCGCATGAAGGCCGGCGGACTGCGTCCGGATATCGTCACCGACCAGACCTCCGCCCACGACCCGCTGAACGGCTATCTGCCGATCGGCTGGACGGTGGCCGAACACCGGGCCAAGCGCGAGAGCGATCCGAAGGCCGTCGAAGCCGCCGCCCGTACCTCCATGAAGGTGCATGTCGAAGCCATGGTCGCCTTCTGGGATGCCGGCGTGCCGACGCTCGACTATGGCAACAATATCCGCCAGGTTGCCAAGGAAGAGGGTTTCGAAAACGCCTTCGCTTTCCCGGGCTTCGTGCCGGCCTATATCCGCCCGCTCTTCTGCCGCGGTATCGGTCCGTTCCGCTGGGCTGCCCTCTCGGGCGATCCGGAAGATATCTACAAGACCGACGCCAAGGTGAAGGAGCTGCTGCCCGACAACAAGCACCTGCACAACTGGCTCGACATGGCACGCGAGCGCATCGCCTTCCAGGGCCTGCCGGCGCGCATTTGCTGGGTCGGTCTCGGCGATCGCCACCGCCTCGGACTTGCCTTCAACGAAATGGTCAGGAACGGCGAGCTGAAAGCGCCCGTCGTCATCGGCCGCGATCATCTCGACTCCGGCTCGGTCGCTTCGCCGAACCGCGAAACGGAAGCCATGAAGGACGGCTCGGATGCCGTGTCCGACTGGCCGCTCTTGAATGCCCTGCTCAACACAGCATCGGGCGCCACCTGGGTATCGCTGCATCACGGCGGCGGCGTCGGCATGGGCTTTTCCCAGCACTCCGGCATGGTCATCTGCGCCGACGGCACGGATGATGCGGCCAAGCGCCTGGAGCGCGTTCTCTGGAACGACCCGGCGACTGGCGTCATGCGCCATGCCGATGCCGGCTACGACATCGCCCTCGACTGGGCCAAGAAGCAGGGCCTGCGCCTGCCGGCCATCCTGGGGAACTGAGATGAAGCTGCTGCGCGCCAGTGACCATAAGCGCATGCCTTGGAAAAACGGCGGCGGGGAAACGGTGGAGATCGCCGTTTCGCCTGAGGGCGCCGGGCTTGCCGACTTCGACTGGCGCGTCAGCATGGCGACCGTTGCCACGGACGGGCCGTTCTCGGTCTTTCCCGGCATCGATCGTACGCTATCCATTCTCAATGGTGAGGGCATGACCCTTTTCATCGAGGGGCGCTCACCCAAACGCCTCACACAGGCAAGCGAGCCGCTGGCCTTCGCTGCCGACGCGCCGACTTCGGCGACATTGATCGACGGGACGATTACCGATCTCAATGTCATGACGCGGCGGGGCCGTTTTACGCATTCCGTGCGGCGCGTTTTGGTCGATGGACCTAGCGAAGTCGCTTTCGGGGACGGGACCATTCTTGTTCTTTGCCATCGCGGCAATGCCGAAATCGATGGCATGGCGCTTGATGCGGGCGATTGCCTTTTGATTTCCGACGACAGCGCCGGGCGGCACTCGATCTCGGGCAAGGCGCAGCTATTCCATATCGCCATTGCGGCAATATAGCCAGCTATCTGCTGTTCCTTGACTTGACACCTGCCCAGCTCGGTCATCCTATTTCTATCTACTAGAAAGAGGATACCGGCATGAGCGACGACCAGATCCCCGCCGATAGCAAGCTTACGACTTCCAAGCGCCGCTGGGCGGCGGAAGGCAAGTTTCTGACGGGGCGCGTCAGCCGGCCCGAAACAGAGCGGCTGCCGCCCGGGCAGCATCTTGTCAAGAACTGGCCGGTGCTCGATCTCGGCGTGCAGCCGCAGATTTCTTTGCCGAGTTGGCGGCTCGATGTGATCGGCTTCGTGGAAAATCGACTCAGCCTCGATTGGGCCGCTTTCCGGGCGATCGAGCAAAGCACCCGCGTCAGCGATATTCACTGCGTGACGACCTGGTCGCGCTATGACAATCGCTGGGAAGGGGTTTCGACGCGCGATCTCCTCGATCTTGCCATGCCGACAGCGGAGACGCAGCATGTGCTGCTGACGAGCTATGACGGCTACACCACAAACTTGCCGCTTGCGGATTTCGCTGCCGAAGATGCGATTCTGGCCACCGCTTGGGAGGGCCAGCCGTTGACCGGCGAGCATGGCGGCCCAATGCGCCTCGTCGTGCCGCATCTTTACTTCTGGAAGAGCGCCAAGTGGCTGAACCGTATTGAGTTCATCGGTGCGGACAGGGCCGGTTTCTGGGAGAAGAACGGCTATCACATGTATGGCGATCCCTGGCGCGAGCAGCGCTATTCGGACGATTGATGAATCTTGCGGGTGGGATGTCTTTGGATTGGCTCTCTCGAACCGCGGTTCTATGTCACCCTGTCAATTTTTAATGGCAACAGCTTGGATTTGTGACTTTGCAAGCCACCATGATGGGCGTATTCAATGATCATATGATTGCTGCCGGTAATGCACGGCCTCCTTGAACGCCAATCTCCGAAATTTCATCCCATGACCGTTGCCCGGACCACAGAAGAACCTTCCGAAG
This sequence comes from Martinezella tropici, assembly GCF_003287875.1. Classification (GTDB taxonomy): domain Bacteria; phylum Pseudomonadota; class Alphaproteobacteria; order Rhizobiales; family Rhizobiaceae; genus Rhizobium; species Rhizobium tropici_C. The sequence goes on along the minus strand of NZ_QMKK01000025.1, from coordinate 306,668 downwards.
CAAGCTTCGGCCGGCAGTCCCGTATCATCGCCTTGGTGGTCGCCGTCTCCTTCTTCATGCAAATCCTGGATGGCACCATCGTCACCACGTCGCTGCCGCAGATGGCGATGACCTTCGGCGTCGAGCCGGTGTCGATGAGCATCGGCATCACGGTCTATCTGCTAACCATGGCGGCCTTCGTCCCGCTGGCCGGCTGGGCCGGCGATCGCTATGGCGCGCGGCGTGTATTCCTGGCATCGATCATCATCTTCACCGTGGCATCACTGTTCTGCGGTCTTTCGGGCCGTCTGACCGAGTTCATCACTGCCCGCGCCATACAGGGCGTCGGCAGCGCGCTGATGACGCCCGTGGGACGCATCATCGTCCTGAAAAACGCGCGCAAGTCCGATCTGGTGCATGCCATCTCGATGATCACCTGGCCGGCGCTGACGGCTCCCGTCATCGGTCCGGTGCTCGGCAGCTTCATCACCACCTATCTCAGCTGGCACTGGAACTTCCTGATCAATATCCCGATCGGCATCATCGGGCTCGGTCTCGTCCTGCGCTTTGTGCCGGATCAACGGGAGGAAAAGGCTGCGCGGCTCGATTTCATCGGTTTCCTGCAATCGGCGGCGGGGTTGACCTTCCTGCTCGCCGGTCTGGAATTCGTGGTCCAGGGAACCGCGGGCTTGGCACCCAGCATCGGGCTCATTGCCGTGGGCGTGGTCTTCTCCGTCATCGCCACCCGGCATTTCATGACGGTCGATGCGCCCCTGCTCGATCTCTCCGCCTTCAAGGTGCAGACCTTCGCCATGTCCACGCTTTCGGCCGGTACGGCGAGCCGGGTCGCGATCAACGCCACGCCCTTTCTAATTCCCTTGCTCTTCCAGGTCGGGTTCGGGCGCACGGCGATCGATGCCGGCACCTATCTGCTGTTCTACTTTGCCGGCAATCTCGGCATGAAGGCGATCACCACGCAGACGTTGAGAGTCTTTGGCTTCCGCAATGTGCTCGTCGTCAATGGCCTGATCTCGTCGGCCAGCATCGGCGGCTGTGCGTTCCTGTCGCCGGCGACGCCGGACCCACTGATATATTGCCTGCTATTCATCGCCGGCCTTTCGCGGTCTATGAACTTCACGGCGCTGAATACGCTTGGCTTTGCCGATATCCATGCCGCGCAGCGCAGTTCGGCCTCGACATTGTCGAGCATGCTGCAGCAGGTTTCGCTGCTGCTCGGCGTTGCCGTCGCTGCCGCCGTTCTTAATCTCTCGCGCATGATTCATGGTGGGGAAACGCTCTCGCTTGTCGATTTTCGCTGGGCTTTCCTTGTCGTTGGGCTTATCGGTGCCATCTCCGCATTGCGCTTTATCAGCCTGCCGCACGATGCCGGCGCAGAGGTGTCCCGCCATAAAGTGAAGACCTGATCAAAACCTTAGAATTCTTAACGATATTGAGACGCAAGCCGCTGTAAAAATGGCTCGTCCGTTCCCATATCAATGTTGCTTCAACTCCCATAGGAGGCAGTCTTATGCTGCTCAGAACCCTCGCCATCTCCGCTCTCGTCCTCGGCATGTCCAGCGCCGCCATGGCGGAACAAGCTCATAAGCATCATCCCAAGCGCGTCAATGTCGAGGCGTTCCAGGCGGATGTCGGCAATGTCGACCATTCCAAGGACGCAATTCTCCCGGACGGCACCATCAACACCGACCCGTCGGTAACCGGCCCGATCCGCGCCGGCGACTCCATTTCCCGCCTGCAATGCGCCGCTGCCCCGAACTCCGTCGGCGCTCGTTCGAGCACCTATAGTGCAGGCTCCGCTTCTCTTTGCCCGTAATGGCGTGATGGCTCGCGCTGGCCTTAGGCCAGCTCGATATCCGTTTGGCTGAATCGGTCGCTTTTCGACAATAGCGGCTGGCGATAATAGCGGGCGCAGGCATAGGTCATGCAATCGTCAAGGCTGAGGCGCGCCCGATGGTCGCCTTGGCCATAACGCTGATAAGCTTCCGTCGCCAAGGCGGCGGCGCGGGGCGGCACCGCAAGCAACTGAATGTTCATGAGCTGCAGAAATGTGCGGACAGCTTCGCCGGCCTCGGTCGGCGACAATCCCAAAATATCTGAGACCAGGATAGCGGCATTCGCTGCGGAAAGCGGCGAGGTCATTCGCGCCGTTGCCGGCTGCATGCGGATGGCAAAGGCACGCGCCTCCTCTTCGTCGGTCATCATCGCCGACAGTACCGTCGCGTCGATAAACATCAGGCCTCTCCCGCGGTGCCGGCACTTGCACCTTTGCCAGTGGCTTTCTGCTTGAGATTGCGGCAGAAGGCGACGGCGACATCGGCCAAGGCCGGCTTGGTCAGCTCTTCATCCAGCGCCTTCTGCAGCGCGAGCCGCACTGCCTCGGTCTTGGTGGAAGCCTTGGTCAGCGCCTGGTAGCGCCGTGCCAGCCTATCGATGGCATCGTCCTTGATGTAAAGCGGCATGGAATATCCTTCTCAGTTTTCTGGATATCCTTAGGGTGTATCAGTCTCCAGGGCAATCGCGTCTTGCGGATCACTTTGCGCTCCTCCTCTTGCGATATTTAGATGACGGACATCATCTAACGTGCTAGCAATGACAACTGAAGATACCGTTTGCTGACCGTGAGGAGATGTCATGCCCGCTATCGATCCCGTCGTTATCGTTTCCGCCACGCGCACGCCGCTTGGTCGTTTCCAGGGCGAACTCTCGTCATTGCAGGCGCCGGAACTCGGCGCGCATGTCATTCGCGCGGCTTTGGAGCGTGCCGGTCTTTCGGCAGAAAGGGTGGATGAGGTTCTCTTCGGCTGCGTCCTGCCCGCAGGGCAGGGACAGGCACCCGCTCGCCAGGCTGCTCGCGGGGCTGGCTTGCCGGATGCCGTCGGTGCCACCACCGTCAACAAGGTATGCGGCTCCGGCATGAAGGCGACCATGCTCGCGCATGACCTGCTTCTCGCCGGTTCGGCCTCCATCGCGGTTGCCGGCGGCATGGAATCCATGTCGAATGCGCCCTATCTGCTCGCCAAGGCCCGCGGCGGCTATCGCATGGGCCATGACCGCATCTTCGACCATATGATGCTCGACGGGCTCGAGGACGCCTATGAGAAAGGCCGCTCGATGGGCGATTTCGGCGAGATGGCGGTCGAGGCCTATCAGTTCAGCCGCGACGATCAGGATGCCTATGCAGTGGAGACCCTGTCTCGCGCTCGCAAGGCGCTCGAAACCGGCGCTTTCGAAGCCGAAATCACCCCGGTGTCAGTGATGGCGAAAGGCGGTCCGGTAACAGTCGCCAAGGATGAGCATCCGCAGAAGGTTTCACCTGAAAAGATCCCGACGCTCAAGCCCGCCTTCCGCAAGGATGGCACGATTACCGCTGCCAGTGCGTCGGCCAACGCCGATGGCGCTGCCGCCCTGATCCTGACGCGCCGCTCGCTCGCCGAGCGTGAGGGATTGCCCATCCTCGCCGAAATCAAGGCGCATGCCACGCACTCCCAGGAGCCGGCCTGGTATACCACCGCGCCGATCCCGGCGATCCGCAAGGTGCTCGACAAGACCGGGTGGAAGATCGGCGATGTCGATCTTTTCGAGATCAACGAGGCCTTCGCCGTCGTCGCCATGGCGGCCGCGAAAGAGCTCGGCATTGCGCGCGATCGGCTCAATATCAATGGTGGCGCCTGCGCCCTCGGCCATCCGATCGGTGCCACCGGGGCACGGTTGATCGTGACGCTGCTGCATGCGCTGGAGCGTCAGGGTGCGAGAAAAGGCATCGCGGCGCTCTGCATCGGCGGCGGCGAGGCGACGGCGATTGCGGTAGAGCGCGTTGGCTGACTGGAGTGATATGGAGACTGGTCAGGCATGCCTATTGATGCCGCCGCCGTGGGCATGGCCCCTCATCCCAACCTTCTCCCCGCTGATGCGGGGAGAAGCGACGACCGTGCAAACAGCCAGCCTCCTCATTTGGGTCGAGCCGCGCAGGGTGCTTTAAGAGCTCCCTCGCCCCGCTTGCGGGGAGAGGGCTGGGGTGAGGGGCCAGGCACATCATTCCGACATCAAGCCATTCGATTGACCTGCCGAGGCGGCATCCTCACTCCTCCGACAACTCTTCCAAAATCGGGCAGTCCGGCCGCTCATTGCCGTGGCAGGCGTGGACGAGATGTTCCAGCGTGCGGCGTAGCTCCGTCAGTTCCCGGATCTTGCGGTCGATCTCGATGAGTTTTGCGGTGGCGATGTCCTTGACGTCGGCGCTGGCGCGGCTCTTGTCCTCGTAGAGCGCCAGCAGCTGCCGGCACTCCTCCACCGAGAAGCCGAGGCTGCGCGAGCGGTGCAGGAAGCGCAGCTTGTGCACGTCATCGGCGCCATAATCGCGGTAGCCATTGTCGCCGCGGTCGGGGCGGATAAGGCCGATATCCTCGTAGTAGCGGATGGTCTTGGCCGGCAGGCCGGAGCGGCCCGATGCTTCGCCGATATTCATTTTTGTTCTCCTATTTCGCCAGCCGCAGCCTCAGCGCATTGCCGATGACTGAGACCGAGGACAGGCTCATGGCGGCTGCCGCGATCATCGGCGACAGAAGCAGGCCGAAGACCGGGTAGAGCACGCCGGCTGCCAGCGGCACGCCGAGCGCGTTGTAACCGAAGGCGAAGGCAAGGTTCTGCTTGATGTTACGGATGGTCGCCTCCGACAGATGGCGCGCCCGCACGATGCCGTTGAGATCGCCCTTCACCAGCGTAATGCCGGCGCTTTCCATGGCGACGTCGGCGCCGGTGCCCATGGCGATGCCGACATCGGCTGATGCAAGTGCCGGAGCATCATTGACGCCGTCGCCGGCCATGGCAACGATGCTGCCCTTGGCCCGCAGTTCGTCGATCAGCGCCTTCTTGCCTTCCGGCAGCATGTCGGCGCGCACCTCGTCGATGCCAAGCTGCTTCGCGACGGCGGCGGCGGTCTTGCCGTTATCGCCCGTCGCCATGACGATCTTCAAGCCACTCTCATGCAGCGCCTTGATCGCGGCGGCCGTGGTCGGCTTGATCCGATCGGCGACAGCGACAAGGCCGGCCAGCTTCCTGTCGATGGCGACGAACATCACGGTCTTGCCTTCGCCGCGCAGGCGTTCGGTCTCGGCCTTCAGGGAGTTAGCCGAAACGCCAAGATCGGTCATCATCGCGGCATTGCCGAGCGCGATCGCGGTTTCGCCGGTGCGGCCCTCGACGCCCTTGCCGGTCACTGCCGAGAAGCCGGAAATGTCGACGAAATGCGCTCCCCGCGCCTCGGCGCCGGCAACGATCGCCTCCGCCAGCGGGTGCTCGGAGCCGCGCTCCAGGCTGGCGGCGAGCGAGAGGAGGCTGGCTTCATCGGTACCTGGCGCGGTGACGATGTCGGTCAGGTTCGGCTTGCCCTCGGTCAGCGTGCCGGTCTTGTCGACGATCAATGTGTCCACTTTCGCAAAGCGTTCCAGCGCCTCGGCATCGCGCACCAGCACGCCCTCATGGGCGCCGCGCCCGGTGGCGATCATGATGGACATCGGCGTTGCCAGGCCTAGCGCGCAGGGGCAGGCGATGATCAGCACGGCGACGGCGGCAAGCAGCGCATGCGCCAGCCGCGGCTCCGGCCCGACAAAGGCCCATACGGCGAAGGCGATGATAGCGGCCGCGACGACGGCTGGCACGAAGACGGCGGAGACGCGGTCGACCATCGTCTGGATCGGTGCGCGCGAGCGCTGCGCCTTGGCAACGAGCTCGACGATGCGTGACAGCGTCGTCTCGGCGCCGACCTTCTCGGCCTGCATGATGAGCGTGCCGTTCCTGTTGATCGTCCCGCCGGTCAAAGCATCACCCTTAGCCTTTTCGACCGGCAGGGGCTCGCCTGTGATCATCGATTCATCGACGGTGGATTGGCCCTCGATGACGGAGCCGTCCACGGGGATGCGCTCGCCGGGGCGCACACGCAGCCGGTCGCCGGCCTGGATTTCGTCGACGGGCACATCGGTTTCGCTGCCGTCGGCGCCGATGCGCCTCGCCGTTTTCGGCGCGAGGTCGAGAAGCGCGCGGATGGCCGAGCCGGTGCGTTCGCGGGCCTTTAGTTCCAGCACCTGACCGACGAAGACCAGCGCAACGATGACGGAAGCTGCCTCGAAATAGACGGGCACGCTCTCGCTATGCCCGCGGAAGCTCATCGGAAACAGGCCGGGGGCAAGCGTGGCGATGACGCTATAAACATAGGCGGTGCCGACGCCGAGGCCGATTAGCGTCCACATATTCGGGCTTCTGTTGACGAGCGAGTTCCAGGCACGGCGGAAGAAGGGCAGGGCCGCCCACAGCACGACCGGCGTCGCAAGCACGAGTTCGAACCATGTGGCGATCGGTTCTCCGATCCAATCACGGATGGGTAGGCCGATCATCGGACCCATGCTGATGATGAGCAGCGGCAGCGACAGCGCGGCACTGATCCAGAGACGGCGCGTGAAATCGATCAATTCCGGGTTCGGGCCTTCATCGACCGAGGGCACGCCCATGGGCTCCAGGGCCATGCCGCATTTCGGGCAATCGCCGGGATGGTCGCTGACGACTTCGGGGTGCATCGGGCAGGTATAGAGCGTGCCCTTCGGTACCGGCTTCGGTGCAGGCTTGTTGCCGTTGAGGTAGGCCGATGGATCCGCCTCGAACTTTGTCCTGCAGCCGGCCGAGCAGAAATAGAATTTCTCGCCCTCGTGCTTCAGGAAATGGGGCGCCGTGGCGCGGTCGACCGTCATGCCGCAGACGGGATCGTTGGCGGTGAGATAGCTTTCCGGCGCAGCCTCGAACTTCGCGCGGCAGCCATTGCAGCAGAAATGGAAGGTGCGGCCTTGATAGTCCAGCGATGGTTTGCCAGCGTTCGGATCGACCGTCATGCCGCAGACGGGATCGCGTGTCACCGCCTCTTGCGGGTGATCGTGATGATGGTGATGACCATGGCCGTGATGGCTGTGATCATGTTCGTCATGCAATGTCATATCAAACTCCATTGCCCGGAATCGGACGTTGGATAGGTTTATGAACCTTCCTGTTACTGGAAGGTCAAGATGAAAAATAGTGATTGTCGTCCACAGTTCACAGAACTCCTTTCCTATCGCATCACACAGGGCGGTGATAAGTTCCGTAAGGCCGATTCAATAAAGCGATTCCAATGCGATATGATTTGACCACGCTCCCGATTCCGACACTTCTGCCCGCCATCATCAAGGCGGAAGACATGCTGGCGCGTCTGGACGAGCGCGTTCTGCGGCATGCCGTGGCGGACGGTTTTCGCGAGCGCGGGCATTTTTTCGATGCCGCGGGTGCCCTCTGGGTTAGCGGTGAGCTGGTGCATGTGGAGGATCTGGTCCTGCACGATGCGCGCATGGATACACGCACGCCGACCCATGAATTGACCATCGCTCACGCCGTGCTGCGGACGAGACGCCGTCTTTGGACCGCCGATCCTTCCTGGGGACTTGAGGCGACCGGCCTTGCGGTCCTGCGTGGTGACGCGGGGGAGGCCGACGAGGCGATCGTGGTGCGTCCGACACTTGCCGAAGCATCGGAGCCCGAGGTGTCGGAGGATGAGGATGACGATTTCGGCGTCGATTTTGCCGAGATCGACGCCATTCTCGCCCGATCTGACAAGGTCCTAAATGGCGGTGTCCCGGAAGCCCGGCCGGCGACGGTCGATGTCCATGATCCGCTTGCGCTCGTTCGCGACGAGGATTGGGATGAAGACGAGCGACTGGAGCACTGGCGCGCCACCCTTCGCGATGCGGATCGGCTGCCGCCGGTTCTTGGTGCTGCCGTGCTTTTCGACGCCTGGGAGCGGATCGAACCGCTGCGCCGGCAGCACTGGCTTGGCGGCTTGCTGGCGAGTGCCTATCTGCGCAGCCGCGGCAAGATCACCTCACATCTCTTCTGCCTGAATGTCGGCCTGAAAGCGGTCCGGCACGATCGGCGGCGCGCGTCGGACCGCATCACGCGCCTGACGGCCTTTCTGGAGGCCATGGCGCTTTCGGCCGAATCGGGCCTGAAGGAGCTCGACCGTCTGTCGCTCGCCAAGCTGCAGATGGAATTGAGGCTCAAGGACCGGCGCTCGAACAGCAGCCTGCCGGAGGTCATCGATATCGTGCTGTCGCGACCGATTGTTTCGGCGAAGATGATCGCACGGCATGTCGGTGTTACCTCGAGAGGCGCGCTCAATCTGGTGGCCGAACTCGGCTTGCGCGAGATGACAGGTCGCGGGCGTTATCGCGGCTGGGGCGTGCTTTGACCGGTTCAACCGGCCAACACGTGGGCATATCTCGTCCTTGCAACTACAACCCTGGTTTTTGTCTAATGTAACAGTTTGTTACGCTAAGTCGCGCTAAAATGGACAAAATTTAATGGCCATACCAAATTCCTAAGCGGCTCGATGCAAGCTAGAGTCGCGCCATCTTATCGGCGATCGCAGATCGCCGAAGGTTTTGAAGGAAGGTGTGTTGATGGCTCGGACATTTCGGGTCGCGGTATGGTTGGCGATCATCGGCGCGGTTGGATACGGCGCCTATGCGACCCGCGATCGCTGGCTTGGCCCGGCGGAGAAGCTGCTCGGCTATCAGAATGCCGCAGCGCCAGCCGAGCAGGCGCAAGGCGAACGCCGGGGCGGCGGACGAAGTCAAGGCGGTGGCGGAGGGCGGCGTAGCCTTTCACAGTTCAGCGGCCCTGTTCCGGTGCTGGCCGCCGACGCTAAGACCGCCGATGTGCCCGTCTATATCGATGGCGTGGGTTCGGTAAAGGCGTTGAACACCGTCACCGTGCGGGCGCAGGTCAGCGGCAAGATCGTCGAAATTGATTTCGTGGAAGGCCAGGATATCAAGAAGGGCGATGTCATCGCCCGCATCGACGATGGAGTCTACAAGGCCCAGCGTGATCAGGCGGTTGCCAAGAAGGCACAGGACGAAGCGCTGCTTGCCGGCGCTCAACGCGATCTCGCCCGCTTTCAGCTGATGGTGAAGAGCGCGTCTGGCACGCAGCAGCAGGTCGACACCCAGACCTCGCTGGTGGCGCAGTATACGGCACAGGTCCAGGTCGATGTGGCAGCCATCGAAAGCGCGCAGGCAACGCTGGACTATACGACGATCAAGGCGCCCATCGACGGGCGCACAGGCATCCGCAACGTCGATGTCGGCAACCTCGTCAGCTCGTCGGATGCGACCGGCATCGTGACGCTGTCGCAGATCCGGCCGATCTCCGTACTGTTTTCCATTCCGCAGCAGCAGCTAGCCCGCATCAATGCGGCAAGCGCGGCCGGAACGCTTGCTGTGCAGGCCATGGGAAGCGATGGCCAGACGGTGGTCGACAATGGCACGCTGGCGGTGGTCGACAACCAGGTCGACCCGACCACGGGCACGGTCAAGCTGAAGGCGAATTTCCCCAACGAGAAGCTGGCGCTGTGGCCGGGCGCTTTCGTCAATGCCCGCCTGCTAGTGGAGACGCTGAAGGGCGTCACTGTCATTCCAAGCGGCGCCGTGCAGCGCGGGCCGAACGGCACCTTCGTCTATATCGTCAGCCAGGACCAGACCGTTGCCATGAAGCCGGTGAAGGTACGCCAGCAGGACGACACGCAGGCCGTCATCGCCGAGGGCGTATCCCCCGGCGACAAGGTGGTGACCACGGGTTTCGCGCGGCTGCAGGACGGGTCGAAAGTTCAGATTTCGGCCAATCCGGATGAAGTGGCGCCAAATGCCCCTGCATCGAAGGATCAGGGACAGCCCGTTGCGGAGAACGATCCGCAGACGAGCCAGGACAACGGCAATGGCGGCGAGCGGCCGCACCGTCGGCACAACGGCCAAGGTGGCCATCGCGGTCAGGACGGTCAGCCTGCCGCGAGTGAGGGGCAGGGCGCGGATACGGGTGGCAACTCCGTATCCAACAATTCATCCGCCGCGCCGACGCAGCAACAATGAACGTTTCGTCGCTCTTCATCTCCAGGCCCATTGCCACCTCGCTCCTCGGGGTAGCCGTGCTGCTGGGCGGCATTCTCGGCTTTCTCTTCCTGCCAGTCGCGCCGCTGCCGCAAGTCGATTTTCCGACGATCCAGGTGACGACGCAGCTTCCAGGCGCCGATCCCGATACGATGGCGGCGCTGGTGACCGCGCCCCTGGAGCGGCCGCTCGGCCAGATCCCGTCGCTCGCCTCCATGACTTCGTCGAGTGCCTTCGGCATCAGCCAGATCACGCTGCAATTCGATCTCGGCCGGGATATCGATGGCGCCGCGCAGGATGTGCAGGCGGCGATCAATGCCGCCGGCTCGACCTTGCCGCGTACGCTTCCCTATCCGCCGACCTATTCGAAAGTGAACCCGGCGGATACGCCGATCGTGACGCTGGCGCTACGCTCCAACAGCTATTCGATCCGTGAGCTCAGCGATTTCGCCGATACGATGATGGCGCAGCGCCTGAGCGAAGTCTCAGGCGTCGGCGACGTCAACATCCAGGGCGGCGTCAAGCCTGCCATCCGCATCCAGGTGGACCTGCCGCGTCTCGCTTCCTATGGCCTGGCCCTTGAAGATATCCGTACCGCCATCACCAATGCCAGCGTCGCCGGCGCCAAGGGTGCGCTCGACGGCACGCAGCAGAGTTTCACGCTTGCCGCCAACGACCAGATCGTCGATCCGAACGTCTACAAATCGGTCATCGTCGCCTATCGCAACAGCGCGCCCGTGCAGTTGAAGGACGTGGCAACCGTCGTCGAAGGACTGGAAAACAACCGCGTCGGTGCCTGGTATCAGGGACAGCCCGCGGTCATTCTCGACATCATGCGCCAGCCGGGCGCCAATGTCATCCAGACGGTCGAGAACGTGCTGAAGCAGCTTCCGAAGCTGAAGCAGGCGATGCCGGCCGGCATTTCGCTCGATATCGTCAATGACCGCACCGAGACCATCCGGGCTTCGATCCATGATGTACAATGGACGCTGGTCATCAGTATCGGCCTCGTCATCTTGGTGGTTCTGCTGTTCTTACGAACGATGACTGCGACCTTCATTGCAGGCGTCGCGCTGCCGCTGTCGCTGATTGCCACTTTCGGCGTCATGTGGTTTGCCGGCTTCAGCCTCGACAATCTCTCGCTGATGGCGCTGACGATCGGCACCGGCTTCGTCGTCGACGACGCCATCGTGATGATCGAGAACATCGCTCGCCACATAGAAGAAGGTGAAAACCCGATGCAGGCGGCGCTGAAGGGCGCCGGCGAGATCGGTTTCACCATCATTTCGCTGACCGTCTCGCTGGTTGCTGTTTTTATCCCGCTGCTGTTCATGACCGGGATCGTCGGTCGCATGTTCCGCGAATTCGCGCTGACTCTGACCATTGCCGTCGTCGTGTCGGCCGTCGTTTCGCTGACGCTGACCCCGATGATGTGCGCGCGTATCCTGCGCAAACCCAAGGAGCGGCAGGGCGGTTTCCTGGCCGGCGCCGATCGCTTTACGGAGTGGCTGATCGAAGGCTATCGCCGCAGCCTCGTCTGGACGGTGGATCGCAGCGCCCTGATGCTCATGATCACGGTCGTGACGCTGGCCGCGACGATCGCGCTCTATGTCGTCATCCCCAAGGGTTTTCTGCCGGCTCAGGATACGGGGTTGATCACCGCCGTCATCGAGGCCGAGCCAACCACGTCTTTCGAAACGATGAAGCAGATACAGGCCGATGTCGCCGGCCGGCTGCGCAAGGATCCCGATGTCAGTGGCGTCGTCTCCGTCATCGGCACCAGCGCCAGCAATCTGACACTGAACACGGGCAATCTCAGCCTTGTGCTGAAGCCGAGGAACCAGCGTGACGCTTCCGCCGATCAGATTATCGACCGCATGCGCGAAGAGGTCGCCGGCATGCCGGGCATCCATGTCACCTTCCAGAGCGTGCGTGACATCTCGATCAGCACCCGGGCGAGCCGCGCGCCCTATCAGTACACGTTGACGGCGACGGATACGGCGACTGTGGTCGGTTGGGCCGCAAAGCTGGCGCAGCGTCTGCAGCAAAGCCCGAAGCTCATCGATGTCGCCTCCGAAGTCGAAATGGGCGGCGGCCGCATCTTCGTCGATGTCGACCGTGAGACCGCCTCGCGGCTCGGCGTTTCGATGCAGGCCGTCGGCGATACTTTGAATGATGCCTTCGGTCAGCGTCAGATCGCGACGATCTACGGCCAGGCCAATCAGTATCGCGTCATTCTGGAGGCTGCACCAGAATACCAGTCGGATCCGAAATCGCTCGACAAGCTATATGTCGCCGGCGCCAGCGACACGCAGGTGCCGCTCAACGCCTTCACGACGGCGAGCTTCACGACAGCGCCGCTGGTCATCAGCCATGATGAGCAGTTTCCGGCCGTGACGCTCAGCTTCGATCTCGCCAAGAGTGCGTCGCTCAGCGATGCCGTCGCCGAGATCAAGGCGGCGGAGCTGAATATCGGCATGCCCGACAATATTCAGCGCAAATATTCCGGCGATGCCGAGGAATTCGCCTCGTCACTCGCCGGCGAGCCCTGGCTGATCCTGGCGGCGGTCGTGACGATCTACATCGTGCTCGGCCTGCTCTATGAGAGTGCCGTTCATCCCGTTACGATCCTTTCGACGCTGCCTTCGGCCGGTGTCGGCGCCCTACTGGCGCTGATGCTGTTCGGGCAGGATCTGTCGATCATCGCGCTGATCGGCATCGTGCTCCTGATGGGCATCGTCAAGAAGAACGCGATCATGATGATCGACTTTGCGCTGGAAGCGGAGCGCAAGGAAGGTCTCGAGCCGCGCGAGGCCATCCTCAAGGCCTCGATCCTGCGTTTCCGGCCGATCATGATGACGACGCTGGCAGCGCTCTTCGGCGCCCTGCCGCTGGCGCTGGCGCAGGGCACGGGTGCCGAGCTGCGCATTCCGCTCGGGATCACCATCATCGGCGGGCTCGTGCTTTCGCAGCTCCTGACGCTTTATACGACGCCGGTGATCTATCTGGCTTTCGAGCGCCTGCGCGCCCGGATCGTCGGCCGCACCAGCGGCATGCCAAGCACCGAAATGAACGAATTGGCGGGTGACGAGACATGAATATCTCCGAGCCGTTCGTCAAACGCCCGGTCGGGACGACGCTTCTGGCGATCGGGTTGGTGATCCTCGGCATCGTTGCCTATCGCTTTTTGCCCGTCGCAAGCCTGCCGACCGTCGACCTTCCCACCATCGTCGTCTCCGCCAGCCGTCCCGGCGCCGATCCCGCCAGCATGGCGGCGAGCGTTGCAGCCCCGCTTGAGCGCCATCTCGGCACGATCGCCGGCGTGACGCAGCTGACATCGGTGAGCTCGCTCGGATCGAGCACCATCATTGCCCAATTCGACCTCTCGCGCAGCGTTGATGGCGCCGCCCAAGACGTGCAGGCGGCGCTGAACGCGGCGGCGACCGACCTGCCGGGCGATCTGCCGACCTTGCCGTCCTTCCGCAAGATCAATCCGGCTGCGGCCCCCGTTCTTATTCTGGCGCTGACTTCAGACAACGTCTCTCCGAGCGCCATCTATGATGCGGCGGATACCGTGGTGGTGCAGCGCATCTCGCAGGTGGATGGCGTCGGCGGTGTAACGGTGAGCGGTGCCGATCAGCCGGCGATACGTGTTCGCCTGGATCCCGACAGGCTCGCGGCCATGGGCCTATCGCTCGATGCCGTGCGCACGGCAATCGTCAACGCCAATGTGCTCGGTCCCTTCGGCTCCATCGATGGAGCAGGCGGCGCGTTTTCCGTTGCCATGAACAGCCAGCTGCGCACGCCGGAAGCCTATGGAAGGATCATCGTGCAGAGCGGCGACGGCACAGCCGTTCGTCTCTCCGATATCGCCACAGTCGAGCCGGGCGTGCGCAACAGTCGCTCCGATGCCTGGTATGATGGCAAGCCGGCCGTGCTGCTCAACATCACCAAGCAGGCGGATGCGAATGTCATCGCCACTGTCGATGGCGTCAAGCAACTGATCCCCGAGCTGCAGCGGCTCATCCCCGCCGGGGTGAACGTCTCCATTCTTTCCGACCGCACCACGACGATCCATGCCAGCGTCAACGACATGCAATGGACGCTGCTTGCCACGATCTGCCTTGTCATGGCCGTGGTCTTTATCTTCCTGCGGCGCGCCACGCCGACCTTTGCCGCCGGCGTCACCGTGCCGCTGTCGCTTGCCGGGACCTTTGCCGCGATGTGGCTCTTCGGGCTGTCGATCGACAATCTCTCCCTCATGGCGCTCGCCGTCTCCGTCGGCTTCGTCGTCGACGACGCCATCGTCATGATCGAGAACATCTATGCCAATCTGGAAACCGGCATGAAGCCCATGCGGGCGGCGCTCGAGGGCGCCAAGCAGATCGGCTTCACTGTCATCTCGATCAGCCTATCGCTGCTTGCCGCCTTCATACCGCTGTTCTTCATGGGCGGCATCGTCGGCCGCTTCTTTCAGACCTTTTCGCTGACGCTCGGCTTTACGATCGTCGTTTCGACGTTGGTATCGCTGACGCTGACGCCGATGATCTGCGGCCATCGCCTGCGTCCGCATGATATCGATGCACGGCCCGGTCCGTTCGGCCGCCTCGTCGAGGGCACGTTGGCTGCGATTATCGGATTTTACGGCCGCACGCTGAAGGCCGTGCTGCACCATCGAGTTCTTTCCGTACTTGTCATCATCGCCTGCGTGGTCATGTCGGGCTATCTCTACGTCAAGGTTCCCAAGGGCTTTATTCCGCAGGACGATAACGGTTTCATCCAGGGCGGAACGCAGGCGGCGACCGATATTTCCTATCCGGCCATGGTGAAGCTGCAGCAGCAGGCCGCCGATATCGCCTCGAAGGACCCCGCCGTTTCCGGTATTGGCTCCTCCGTGGGTGGTGGAGGCTTCTCCAGCTCCATCAATCGCGGGCAGCTCTTTATCTCGCTGAAGCCGGAATCGGAGCGTGCGCCAACGGCCGACGTCATAGACCGGCTCCGTAAGCAGTTGATGGCCGTTCCAGGCCTCAGCACCTTCCTGTTTTCGCCCGGCGATATCCGCGCCGGGGCGCGCCAGTCGCAATCGCAGTATCAATTCACCGTCTGGGGCGCGAATTATGACGAGCTGGTCGAATGGGCACCCAAGGTGTTGCAGCGCCTCCAGGCCCTTCACGAACTGACCGATGTCGCGACCGACAGGCAGCCCAACGGCTTGCAGGCGACCGTCAATATCGACCGCAGCATGGCCTCGCAGCTCGGCGTCAACATCCAGTCCATCGATGCCGCGCTGAACAACGCTTTCGCGCAGCGGCAGATCTCGACAATCTACACGCAGCGCAACCAGTATCGCGTCGTGCTGGAAGCGGATCCGAATTATGCGCTCGACCCACATGATATTTCTAAGCTCTATGTGCCGGCCTCCGGCGGCACGCAAGTACCGCTGAGCGCCGTCGCATCGATCGATCGAACGCTCGCGCCGCTGGTGGTCAACCACCAGGGACAGTATCCTGCCGTGACGATCTCCTACAATCTGGCGCTCAATATCCCGCTGCAGGTGGCCAACGATGCCATACAGAAAGCCGTGCTCGACATGCATCTGCCCGATACGCTGCATGCGGATTTTGCCGGCGATGCCGCGAGCGTCACACAATCGTCCGGCAGCCAGCCGCTCTTGCTGCTGGCAGCTTTGCTGACGGTCTATATCGTCCTCGGTATCCTCTATGAGAGCCTGGCGCATCCGCTGACGATCATCTCGACGTTGCCGTCGGCCGGTCTCGGTGCGCTGCTGGCGCTCGCCGTCAGCGGTACGGAGCTGACGCTGATCGCCTTCATCGGCATCATCCTCCTGATCGGCATCGTCAAGAAGAACGGCATCATGATGGTGGATTTCGCCCTGCAGGGCGAGCGAACGCTCGGCCTGTCTTCGGAGGAGGCCATCTATCAGGCGTGCCTCAAGCGTTTCCGGCCGATCCTGATGACGACGCTGGCGGCGCTGATGGGCGCGATCCCGCTGATCATCGCCACCGGCCCAGGCTCGGAGCTGCGCCGGCCGCTCGGCATCACCATCGTCGGCGGTCTTGTCGTGTCGCAGGTGCTGACGCTCTATACCACGCCGATCATCTACCTGATGCTTGCCAAGCTGCATGCGAGATGGTCTCCGAAGCCGCAGACTGCGGCGGCGGTTCCGGCTTCGTCGAACTGACGGGCGCTGTTTCACTGATCATTGGTGGAGATAGAGGATGCCCGTGTAGGGCTTTGAGGCCAGACATATAGTTCTTGCCCATTCTCTCCGAGAGAGAAGGATCTATGGTGCCCACGCTCCTCACGCACAGCAGGAAACTCTTTCGGAGTACGTGCTATCAAAATAAAAGGGCTCCCGCATTGCCGACGGGAGCCCTTTTTGGTTCAAGCCGCTTCTCGATACCGATGGCGAGCTATGTTTCGTTAGTGCGTGCTCCCGGTATCGGTCGCGGGAGTGTCCGCTGCCGTCGGCACGACTTTGCCCTTGAAGATGCGGCGCACCGAGACGAAGAGCAGCGGGATGAAGAAGATGCCGAGCACGGTCGCCGAGATCATGCCGCCCATGACGCCGATGCCGATCGAGTTCTGGCTGCCTGAGCCGGCACCGTTGGCGATCGCCAGCGGCATGACGCCGAGGATGAAGGCGAGCGAGGTCATCAGGATCGGCCGCAGGCGCTGGCGGGCTGCCACCAGCGTCGCATCGATCAGGTTCTTGCCCTGGTTCTGCTGCTCGATGGCGAATTCGACGATCAGGATGGCGTTCTTGGCCGCCAGACCGATGGTCGTCAGCAGGCCGACCTTGAAGTAGACGTCATTCGACTGACCGAACAGGGTTGCAGCCAACAAGGCGCCGAAGATGCCGATCGGCACCGACAGCATGACGGCAAGCGGGATCGACCAGCTCTCATAAAGGGCGGCGAGCGCCAGGAAGACGACCAGGATGGAGATGGCATAAAGCTGGCTTGCCTGGTTGCCGGAGAGCTTTTCCTGGGCGGAGAGGCTGGTCCATTCGTGGCTGAAGCCCGGCGGCAGGCTGGCCATGATCTTGTCGATCTCGTTCATGGCGTCTCCCGAGGAAACGCCCGGCGCTGCTGACCCCTGGATTTCGACGGCGGACGAGCCGTTATAACGCTCGAGGCGCGGCGAACCATAGTTCCATTGGCCGTTCGAGAAGGCCGAGAAGGGTACCATGTCGCCACCGGAGTTGCGCACGTACCAGCGGCCGAAATCCTCCGGCTGCATGCGGAAATTCTTGTCGGCCTGTACGTAAACCTTCTTCACGCGACCGCGGTCGATGAAGTCGTTGACATAGGTGCCGCCCCAAGCCGTCGACAAGGTCGTGTCGATGTCGGAAAGGGCGATATTGAGCGCACTCGCCTTTTCCTGATCGATGTTCAAGGAATATTGCGGCGTATCTTCCTGGCCGTTCGGACGGGTGCCGAACAGCTTTGGGTTCTTTGCCGCGGCGCCGAGCAACTGGTTGCGGGCCTGGATCAATGCGGCATGGCCGGCACCGTTGATATCCTTGATGAAGAAGTCGAAGCCGCTCGAACTGCCGAAACCGGGGATCGCCGGAGGCGCCAGCGCGAAGACGTTGCCGTCCTTGATCTTCGAGAAGGCACCCATGGCGCGGCCGGCAATTGCCTGCGCCTTCGACTGCGGCGTCTTGCGCTGGTCGAAGTCCTTCAACCGGACGAAGACGATACCGACATTCTGGCCCTGGCCGCTGAAGCCGAAACCGGCGACCGCGAATGCACCTTCGACATAGTCTTTCTCGTTGTTGAGATAATAGTCCTTCACCCGATCGAGCACGGTCCATGTGCGCGAATTCGTAGCGCCTGGGGGGAGCTGGATGGCTGTCAGCAGGATGCCTTGATCCTCATCCGGAAGGAAGGAGCTCGGCAGCCGGTTGAACAGGTAAGCCACCGCACCGCCGATTGCGACGAATACCAGCAGGAAGACGATGGTGAGGCGGATCATGCCGTGGACGCTGCGTTGGTAGCGATGCGTCGCGCGCTCGAAATTGCGGTTGAACCAGCCGAAGACGCCCTTTTCCTTCGCCCCGTGTTTGGGTTTTTTCAGGATGGTGGCGCAAAGGGCCGGCGTCAGGATCAGGGCGACGATGACCGAGAGGATCATCGCCGAGACGATCGTCACCGAGAACTGGCGGTAGATGACGCCGACCGAACCGGAGAAGAAGGCCATCGGGATGAACACGGCCGACAATACCGTGGCGATGCCGATCAAGGCACCGGTGATCTCCTGCATCGATTTGATTGTCGCCTCGCGCGGCGACAATCCTTCTTCCTCCATCACGCGCTCGACGTTTTCGACGACGACGATGGCGTCGTCGACCAGAAGGCCGATGGCGAGCACCATGCCGAACATGGTCAATGTGTTGATGGAATAGCCGAAGAGCGAGAGCACGCCGAAAGTACCGAGCAGGACGACCGGAACAGCGAGTGTCGGGATCAGCGTGGCGCGGATGTTCTGCAGGAAGACGAACATGACGATGAAGACGAGCACGATGGCCTCGAACAGCGTCTTGACCACGTCCTCGATCGACAGCTTCACGAAGGGCGTCGTGTCGTAAGGATAGACCACCTCGACATTCGGCGGCAGCGTCTGCTTCAGATTGTCGATGGTCGTCCGCACGGCTTCCGCCGTATTGATGGCATTGGCGCCGGACGCGAGCATGACGGCAAGACCGGCCGAGGGATGGCCGTTATAGGTGCTCGAGGTCGTATAGCTTTCAGCTCCGAGCTCGACGGTGGCGACATCGTTGAGACGGACCAGCGAGCCATTGGGCTGGCTCTTGAGGATGATGTTTTCGAACTGCTCCGGCGTCTGCAGGCGGCTCTTGGCCGTTACGGTCGCGTTGAGCTGCTGACCCTTGCGCTGCGGCAGGGCACCGATCTGACCAGCCGAAACCTGCGAATTCTGCGACTGGATCGCGCTGGTGACGTCGCTCACCATCAGCTGATATTTGGCAAGCTTGTCCGGATCCACCCATATGCGCATCGCATAGCCGGAGCCGAAAATCTGTGTGTTGCCGACGCCTTCGATGCGCTTGAGCGTATCGTTGAGCGTGCTGGAAACATAGTCGGCGAGGTCATTGGAGTTGAGCTTGCCGTCGGTCGACACGAAACCGACAACCATCAGGAAGTTCGATGTCGACTTGGAAACGATGATCCCGGTCGACTGCACGGTCGTCGGCAGCTGGGCGGTGACGAGCTGCAGCTTGTTCTGCACCTGCATCTGCGCGACGTCGGGATCGGCCTTGTTGGTGAAGGTCAGCGAGATCGACGCCTGGCCGGTCGATGTCGATGTCGATGTCATATAGTCGAGATTGTCGATACCGGTCATGCCCTGTTCGATGACCTTGGTCACCGAGTTTTCGACGGTTGCGGCATCGGCACCGGAATAGGTGGCGGAAATGCTGACCGTGGTCGGCGCGATCTGCGGATATTGCGAGATCGACAAGGTGAGGATCGAAAGCGCGCCGGCGAGCATGATGACGATGGCGATGACCCAGGCAAAGATCGGCCTGTCGATGAAAAAACGAGACATCATCTACCTCACTTCTGAGCGCCGGAGGCGTTCTTGGTGTCGGTCTTTTCCAATGCGGCCTGTTCGGCAGGCTTGCTGTCGGCGGCGGCCTGCTTCACTTCACCGGTCGCATCGTCGATGGTCACTGGCGAGACGGTGACCTCCTGGCCGTCGCGGACACGCTGCGTGCCTTCCACGATCACGCGATCGCCATCGGCCAAACCTTCGTTCACCAGCCAGCTGTTGCCGATGCTGCGCTGCACCTTCAGAACCCGCTGGTGCACCTTGCCGTCGGCGGTTACGAACATGGCGATCGGTTCGCCCTTGGTGTTGCGCGTCACAGCGCGTTGCGGCACCAGGAAGCTGTTTTCGGCGATGCCTTCCTGAATGGTCGCGCGAACATACATGCCGGGCAGCAGCACGCGATCCGGATTGGGGAAGACGGCGCGCACCGTAATTGTGCCGACGGTTTCCGCGACGGAGGATTCGGCGAATTCCAGCTTGCCGGTTTCCTTATACTGGCTGCCATCTTCGAGCGTGAGATGCACGGAAACGTTGTCGCCGCTGGTCTTCAATCGGCCCTCGGCGACGGCACGCCGGAATTCGAGCAGGTTCGTGCTCGACTGGGTAACGTCGACATTGATGGGATCGAGCTGGCGAATGGTGGTCAGCGCAGTCGTTTGCTCGGCTGTGACGAGAGCGCCGACCGTTACCGCGGACGCATCGACGCGGCCGCCGATCGGCGCGCGCATCTTGGTGTAGTCTAGATTGATGCGTGCCGTTTCGAGGGCCGCTTTCGCCGATGCCACGTCGGCGTTCGCCTGAGCCAAAGCGGAAAGTGCATCGTCCAGATTTTGTTTGCTGACGGCGTCCTGTGCGGTGAGGCTCTTATAACGATCCACTTTCGACTGCGCGCTCGGCACGGCCCCTTCCGCTTTCTGCAAGGCGGCGGTGGCGCTGTCATAGGATGCCTGATACGAGGCGGGATCGATTTCATAGAGCACATCGCCCGCCTTGACCTCGCTGCCTTCCTTGAAATTGCGGCTGCGAATGATGCCGCCGACCTGCGGCCGCACTTCGGCAACGAGATAGGCGCTGGTGCGGCCAGGCAGCTCGGCGGTGATTGCGACGGATTGCGGATGCAGCGACATCGCGCTGACTTCCGTCTTGACGGCCGGTGCGTTGTTTTGGGCCGTATTCTGCTGGTTGCAGCCGGCCAGCAACATCGCGAGGGCAATCCCCGCGACGGTCGTCGAGGTGCGGCCGGCTGAAAAGCGGTTGGATACCATCGCATATGTGGGCGCAGAAGTGGGATTGGCGGGCTTTCGCACGTTGCTATTTCCTGTTGCCTTATTTACAGTACCAAGTCGTACCGAAAATATTTATACTGCTTCAAATGTCAATCGCATTCGGCTGTTGGGGCCAAGACGGAAGTGCTGACAAAAGAACGAGCAGGCAAGGCAGATCAGGCCGCCAGGCGACGACCGCGCGGCCGCCCGAAAACCGCAAATGACGACGCGCGCCGCGCGGAGATCGTCGGGGTGGCGCGTGCCACCTTCTATGAACTTGGTTACGGCAGTACGACGATGGATCTCGTTGCCGCCAGATGCAGGATTTCAAAACAGACCCTCTACAAGTTGTTTCCGAGCAAGGCTGACTTGTTCAAGGCGATCATTGCCGAACACCGGGCATCCATGCTGGCCCTTCCGCGCGATCCCGACGAGAATCTACCCCTCGTCGAGGCGCTCGAGCAGATCTTCATGATCGATATGGATGAAGCCCAGGAGCGCGAACGCGAGGCTTTCATCCATCTTTCCATCAGCGAAGCGCAGCAATTCCCGGAGATTGCGACGCTGTTGCACACGTATGGCGCCAAGCAATCGCAGCAGATGCTTGCCGACTGGCTCAGTCAGCAGCAAAGACGCGGCCTGATCGAGATTGCCGATGTGGCCAGCGGCGCGCGCATGCTGATGAACATGATCTTCGGTGCCATGATTTCCAAACCTGGCCATCCGAGCGACTGGCCGGACCGCGAAACGCGGCTGCGCCATTTGCGCCAATGCATTTCGATTTTCGTCGCGGGCGTGCAGCCGCGCAAGGATGCTCGTTAGAGCGGTTCAGTTTTTCACGGAATTTCCGAGCCGTTCCATCTCATCAATTTATCGCAATTCCGGACGGAAAGCCGCTGCGCATTTTTCTGGTGTTGTTTTATCCCGTCCGCCCGGCAGCCTTCCTGCTCAAAGCAACAATGCCGATATGGCTGGTTGAAACCATATCGGCATTGTTCGAGATCCCGGTGGAAGCCGGAATCGATCAGCTCAGTGTGCCACCACGTTTGCTGTCTCCGTACCCTCGTCGAACAAGGGATTCGGCAAGCCATTTGCATACATTTCCTGCAACACGGCCCCCAGTGCCAAATCCAGGCACCAGACCGGGAATTCCGCATTCAGGTTCTTGGCGCTCTGCCTTGCATAGGTGATGAGCCGAGCGATTGATGCCAGTTCCTTGAGCGAGTCTGGATCCTGCTGCGCTGCTCCGATCGGAAGTAATGCTGTCATTTCATGCCCTCTATTGCCGCCGTTCCCGGCAGACGAATCGTGTCTGGTCCGGGAACATGAGCAAAGCGTAACGGATGTTTTGCAGCTTGGCGCGTGACACGCAGCGTGACACGAGGCCTGATTGCGGCAAAATCTTGACTTTGCAATTTCAGGGAGTGAAACGGTTTGAAGCGCGGACCGGCGAAAAGCACGGCAAGCAATATCCTGGTGCCGGAAGCCTAATGCGGCATGACCTCGGCCGCCGCCGCCGTCCACGGGACGGTTCGGCAGCGGGCCTGGATGCGAGGTCTCACAGCATGTTTCAGGCTGGCGCAGGCACATGCCCGCGGCCCGTTTGCCGGGAGGCCGGAGGTCAGTTGCGAAGGCTTGCCGACATGTTCGCCGTCCGAGGCACATGGTCCGTCAGGGAATCGGACGCATTCGCCAGCGACTTGATCAACGTCAGCACCGACTGGCGGACGCTGGGATCGTTGATCTTCATGAATGCCTTGTTGAGATTCAGGCCCTCTTTCGAGGTCAGGAACTCCGACAGATCCTCAAGGCCGTTGATCGCGCCGAGGCCGTCCGTGTTCAGCGGCTGCGTATTGTCCTGCTGGAAGAAGAAGGCAACCGGCACGGCCAGCACGCCAGCTATCGCCTGCAGCCGGCTGGCACCGATGCGATTGGTGCCCTTTTCGTATTTCTGGACCTGCTGAAAGGTAACGCCAATTTGCTCAGCGAGCCGCTCCTGACTCATGCCGAGCATAAGTCGACGCGTGCGCACGCGAGAGCCAACATAGGCATCGATCGGGTTTGGTACTTTTGCACTCACTGCGCAATCTCCTTATCAAACAGGGGACCTAGCGGATATCACCTTACTTCGCGAGACCCGGAAGTAGGATTCGGGTGCTCTATCTGCCCGCAAAATGTGCGTTAAATATGGGTAGAATTCAACCGAGAGTCATTTTCTGTAATATTTTGTAATCCCATCGTCACATACCCACAGAAAATCCGAAGCATCAATGCGTATCAGCGCGCTAATGCGGATTGAAAATGGAAGACGATTTGCAGTTATGCACCGGGCAGAGCGGATTGTCTTTCGTCGGGACGTAGGCGCGAGCGGCATAGTCTCCCGAACCACATTGGCCGTCATCGGCAACGTACCGGTCATACAGCACGATACGGCCGCCTCGGGAAGGATAGCGAAATATTGCGGCGCGCTCGCTGGCGATCAGTTGCTGCACGGACGCGCACGTTTTGCTCGACGACTCGTAGCGCGAGATGGCCGTTGCCGGCTCGGCTGTCGCTATCGTTGTCAGAATCAGGACTGCGGCTGCTGCTTTCATGGATCGCACCTCCTTGCGACGATCAATCATAAGTAGTTGCCTGAAGGGAATCGCCAAGGTCGCGCGAGTGCTTTCGACGGATGCAGGCTGAAAACGGTGCCTTTCTGAAAGGTACGCCAGTTGCCGGCGACATTCCAGGAAGGCCTGTTTTCCCTTCACATCCATCCTGGTTGCGTAAGCGGGCATCGCCCACCCGATTTGCCTTGCCGGCGGCGCTGAAACAAAAGTCGAGCTTTGTATTGGAAGATTCCGGACTGAAAGCTGACTGAAAGGTTGCCCAGGCTAGGTTTGCTGAGCTTCGTGGAGGAAGCGCCTTTCCCGCGCGTCGTATGGCGCAAGAATAAAACAGGAGGAGACATTGATGCGTCCATCGCGCACCTTTTTTCATACCGTAGCCCTTTCCCTCGTCATGACAGCTGCTTCGCTTGCAGCCACGGCCGCCAATGCTGCCGACAAGATTTCCATCATGGTGGGCGGCTACGAAAAGCAGATCTACCTGCCGGCCAAGCTCGCCGAATCCCTCGGCTACTTCAAGGATGAAGGCCTCGAGGTCGAGCTTCTCAACGAATCCGCCGGCGTCGACGCCGAAAACCAGCTGCTGGCCGGCGCCGTTCAGGGTGTCGTCGGCTTCTACGACCACTGCGTCGACCTGCAGGCCAAGGGCAAGTTCATCAAGTCCGTCGTGCAGTTCAGCCAGGCACCGGGCGAAGTCGAGCTCGTTTCGGCCAAATATCCGGATATCAAGTCCTTCGCTGACCTGAAGGGCAAGCGCGCCGGCGTCACCGGCCTCGGCTCGTCGACGAACTTCCTGACGCTCTACATGGCGTCGAAGGCGGGCCTCTCCCCGGCCGACATCACGCCGGTTCCGGTCGGCGCCGGCCAGACCTTCATCGCCGCCATGCAGCAGGATGCCATCCAGGTGGGCATGACCACCGAGCCGACGATCTCGCGCCTGCTAAAGACCGGCGAAGCCAAGATTCTCGTCGATCTGCGCACGCTGAAGGGCACCGAGGAAGCGCTCGGCGGTACCTATCCGGCCGCTTCTCTCTATATGGATGCCGCATGGGTCGACGCCCATAAGGAAGAAGTGCAGAAGCTTGCGAACGCCTTCGTCAAGACGCTGCGCTTCATCAATACCCACTCCGGCGCCGAGATCGCGGACAAGATGCCGAAGGACTTCTACGTCGGCGACAAGGAGGGCTACATCAAGGCTCTCGACGCCGGCAAGGAAATGTTCACGGCCGACGGCGTGATGCCGGAAGATGGTCCGAAGACGGTTCTCGCCGTGCTCTCGCAGTTCTCCAAGAATGTGAAGGGCAAGACGATCGATCTGTCGAAGACCTACACGACGGAATTCGTGAAGAACGTCAAGTAAGCAGTCATGACGCCGCTTCCGGCCAGTTTTCCGACAGGTTCCGGAAGCGGCGGTTCAAGAGACTTTGCAGTTCACTGGGCTTTGCGTGCACGCCCTGAAGGCACGCGTCAGGATCAGCACCATGCAACAGGATGAACGCCGTACCCCGGCGATCGAACTCATCAATGTCAGCCGCCGTTTCGTATCGCCGACCGGAAAGTCGCTGACCGCACTGCGCGATTTCAACATGACCGTCGAGCGCGGCGAATTCGTCGCCGTTGTCGGGCCGACGGGCTGCGGCAAGTCGACGACGCTCAATCTCGTCACCGGCCTTGCCAAGCCGAGCGCCGGCGAGGTCCGCCTGATGGGCGGCCCGGTCGACGGCATCGACCGGCGCGTCGGCTTCGCCTTCCAGACGGATGCGCTATTCCCCTGGCAGAATGTCATTGAAAACGTCATGGCCGGCCCGCTGTTTCGCGGCAAGTCGAAGGCCGAGGCTGAGAAGATGGCCAAGGACTGGCTTGCCCGCGTCGGCCTTTCGAAGTTCCTGCATCACTATCCGCATCAGCTGTCGGGCGGCATGCGCAAGCGCGTCTCGCTGGCGCAGACCTTTATCAACGAGCCGGAAATCCTGCTGATGGACGAGCCTTTCTCGGCGCTCGACGTACAGACCCGCACGGTGATGCACGAAGAACTG
Source organism: Martinezella tropici (assembly GCF_003287875.1). Classification (GTDB taxonomy): domain Bacteria; phylum Pseudomonadota; class Alphaproteobacteria; order Rhizobiales; family Rhizobiaceae; genus Rhizobium; species Rhizobium tropici_C. The sequence goes on along the minus strand of NZ_QMKK01000025.1, from coordinate 281,208 downwards.
CTGAAGCTCTGGGCCGAGCGCCAGGCGTCCGTTGTCTTCGTGACACATGATCTCGAGGAAGCCGTCGCGCTGGCCGACAAGGTCTATGTCCTGACGGCCGGCCCCGCGACGGTCAAATCGGTCTATACGATCGACCTGCCGCGCCCGCGCATCGTCTCGGAAATCCGTTACGAGCAGAACTTCATCGATTATTGCAAGACGATCTGGGACGACCTGCGCGAAGAGGTCGAAACCAGCTATCGCCGTGCCGCGGAAGCGGCATAAGGGAGGATTGATCATGGCAAACACAGCTCTCGAAGCAGGCAATGCCCCGATCTTCCGCGCCGGCACCTCGGACGCGGAAATCGAAGCCGCAGCGTTGAAGGCGCTCGCTCGTCGCAAGTATGTCGTCAAGGCATGGCAGGTCGGCATTCTGCTTGCCATCCTCGGCCTCTGGCAGCTCGCCTCCGACCTGCACTGGATCGATCCGTTCTTCTATTCGAGCCCTTACGGCATCGCACTGCGCCTCTGGGAGTGGATCGTCGATGGCACCGAGAGCGGCTCGCTCTGGTATCATCTCGGCGTCACCATGGAAGAAGCCCTGATCGGCTTTATCATCGGCTCGGTGACCGGTGTCCTTGTCGGTGTCGCCCTTGGCCGCAACAAGCTCGCTTCCGACATCCTCTCGATCTACATCAAGGCCATCAATTCGATCCCGCGCGTCGTTCTCGCGCCGATCTTCGTCATGATCATGGGTCTCGGCCTGGCGTCGAAGGTGGCGCTCGCCTTCATCATGGTATTCTTCGTCGTGTTCGCCAATGCCTTCCAGGGCGTTCGCGAAGCCGACCGCAACATGATTGCCAATGCCCGCATTCTTGGCGCTTCGAACTGGCGGGTCACCCGCAACGTCATCCTGCCCTCGGCGATGAGCTGGATTTTTGCAAGCCTGCACATTTCCTTCTCCTTCGCCATCATCGGCGCCATCGTCGGCGAGTTCGTCGGGTCGCTGGCCGGTATCGGCTACCTGATCTCGATCGCCAAGGGCACCTATGATGCCGCCGGCCTCTATGCCGCGATCATCCTGGTGATGATTGTCACGCTCGGCGCCGAATATGTGATGACGCTCATCGAGAACCGCATCACCCGCTGGCGTCCGCAGCAGAGCCTCGACACGCATTAAGCAGCCAATTACTGGCACCTCCCAAGGCCAGGGGCCGGGCGTTTCGCCCGGCCTTTTTTCGTGTCGAAGGCTTTTTCACCGCAGGTCAGGGGTATCGCATATGAACTGAAGTCGTCGCCGCCCTCCTTCTCCCCTCAGGGAGAAGGTGCCGTCAGGCGGATGAGGGGGTGTCCACCACGACTACGAAAATCAATGAATTCAACTCAGCCAGCCCCCTCATCCGACCCTTCGGGCCACCTTCTCCCCGCTGGGGAGAAGGAATTTCCCGTGCTGATCCACCCCATATGCGATTGTCCTACTGCGCGGGCGGGAGAGGGGACTATCCCTCCATCAGCGCCGTCCACACTCTCAAACGGCCGGCAGCCGCACGCGGACCAACAGGCCGCCGCCCGTCGCTTCGCCAAGCGTGACCGAGCCGCCGGCGCCATCGACCACTTCGCGGACGATGGCGAGGCCGAGGCCGCTGCCCTCCGGCTCCGTGCCCATGATGCGATAGAAGCGTTCGAAGACTTGCGAGCGTTCGGCCTCCGGGATGCCCGGGCCGTTGTCCTCGACCCATAGCAGGGCCGTATCGCCTTCGCGGCCGACGCCGACCGTCACGCGGCCGCCCGCCTGCGTGTAGCGCAGCGCATTGTCGACGAGATTAACCAGCATCTCGCGCAGCATGGTGCCGTCGCCTTCGATATGTACCGGCTTTTCGTCCGCTTCCAGACCGAGATCGATGTCGCGACGCAAGGCTTCTTCGGCGAGCGTTTCCAGCACGCGCCGGGCGGTTTCCGCGAGATCGATGGTGTCGTTGCGCGGCCGGCGGCTGCCGGGCTCGGCGCGCGAAAGCGTCAGAAGCTGGCTTGCAAGGCGCGTCACCTGCCGCGTGCTGGAACGCAATGCCGTCAGCGCCTCGTCGCGCCTGGCGGTATCGGCTTCACGCGCGGCCACGCTCGCCTGCGTCGAAATCAGCGCCAGCGGCGTGCGCAGCTGATGGGCGGCGTTCGAGACGAAGCGGCGTTGCGCCGCCATCTGGTTCTGCACCCGCTCCATGTGATCGTTCAGCGCATGGACGAGCGGGCGAAGCTCGTTCTGCACCATATGGGGATCCAGCGGATCCAGGCGCTGACGGCCGCGTGCGCGCACCGCGTCACGCAGCCGGAGTACGGGCGCCAGGCCCCGCTGCAGGCCGATAATGGTCACGACGCCGGCAAGAAGGACGAGGGCGAGCTGCTTGGTGAAATCCGAGAGCCACAGCCTGCGACGCATGGCGTATTGGCTGTTGTGTGTGACGGCGACCGCCACGGAGATCGTGCTGTCCTGATCGAGGCCGACGACGGGATGGCTCAACATGAGCACGCGGACGCCGTCCGAGCGAAACGTCCTGTCTTCGCCGATCAGATCCCGCTTCGGCCGCGGCAGGTCCGGGAAACCGGCGACGAGATTTCCCCATGCGGTAACGACCTGATAGAAGACGCGGTCGCCATAGCCCGTGTCGAACATTTCCAAGGCAGCGGGCGGAATGTCGATCTGCACCGTGCCGCTGGCATCGACATGCACGGCCTCGGCGATCACACGGGCCGAGGCAAGCAGCGTGCGATCGGTGACGAGATCGGCCGTCGCATCCGCTGAGCGGAAACTGAGATAAAGGTTGATGCAGATCGCGCCGATCAGCGTCAGCACCACCCAGGCGAACAATTGCGCCCGGAGGCTTGTTGTCAGCGCGCCGACAAGGCGGCCCGGGAGCCCTGTCGGTGGGGAGGCTTCACTGCGCATGGCGAAGGAGATAACCCAGGCCGCGCAGTGTCGCGATCTGTACCGTGCTGCCTTCGAGCTTCTTGCGCACGCGATGCACATAGATTTCGATGGCGCTGGTATCGGCGAGATCGTCGAAACCGAAGACGCTCTCCGACAGCGTCGTCTTGGTGACGGTCGTGCCCGCCTTCATGATGAGATGTTCGAGCACGGCATGTTCGCGCGGCGTCAGCGCCAGGGATTCGCCGGCCAGATAGAACTGCCGCGTTCCGCCATCGAACAGCAGATCGCCAACGGCGATTTCGGGAGCGGCACGGTCATGGCCGCGGCGGACGGCGGCCCGAATGCGCGCCTCGAGTTCGGCGATCTCGAAAGGCTTGGCGAGATAATCGTCAGCGCCGCTGTCGAGCCCGGCGACCCGCCCGTCGAGGCTGGCATTGGCCGTCAGAATGATGACCGGCACCTTATTGCCGCTCTGGCGCAGGCGTTTCAGCAGCGTCAAACCATCCATCTTCGGCAGCGACAGATCCAGAATGACGACGGCATAGCCGGCAACCTTCAGCATATGCTCGGCATCCTCGCCATCATAGGCGATGTCGACGGCATATTGCGCCTGACGCAGCGCCTTGCCGAGCCAGGACGCCAGTTCGCGATTGTCTTCGACGATCAGGAGCCTCATGAAGCAACTATACAGCAAGTATCGGATGGGGCGAACATTTCCGGCGGCTTTCCGGCCAGTGCGTCATCGGTTGGCGAGCCTCATACCCATCTCCCTGACCTCTCGGAGATACACCTTGCGCGCATAGGGCGGGGTCAGGTTATGGTCCGCTTCCGGAATGATGGTCAGGCGTATGTCCGGGAAGTGCTTCAAGCCGGCGCCGTTCTCCCCGAACTGGTCATGCAGATGATCCAGGCCGATATCGTGGGCGCTGTAGATCAGCGACATATCGACACCGCGCTTGGCGAGTGTGCGGAAGCCACCCAACACGGGTCCCTGAGCCGCAGCGAAGATGGGGAACGCACCAAGCAGCCGGCGGCCCGCTCGCGCTGCGCGCCGGCCGATGCCCGTCGCCATGTTGAGGATGGCGCTCTTCGCATCGATCTGGCCGCTGAAGAGCCGCTTCAGCGTCTCCATCTGCAGGAGTTTGCGCCCATAGGTTTCCAGCGAACGGGGAGCAAAGCGTAGCGCCTCATCGACCGATCGGCTCTCATCCCAATGAAAGCTGTAGGGATTGACCGTGATGAGGCCGCTGCAGCGCGCATCGCGCAGTGCCGCCTGGAAGGCAAGATAGCCGCCGCTGCAACGTCCCACGATATAGGCCGGCAGCAGATTCCGCTGCTCCAGAAGGGTCAATGCCTCTTCGACATCCCGATGCTGTTCGCGGGAATAGAGCACCTGCTCGGGAGCGCCGGAAAGCGGCGGGCTGTCGCCGACATTGGCCGTATCGAAGCGCAGTGACGCGATGCCATCGCGAGCGAGCGCCCGCGCCATGATGACAGACATCCGGCCCCAGCCGGCGTGTCTGTCATAAGCGGTCGTCAGCAGCAGCGCGGTTGCGCCGGTGCGGGCACCTTCGGGTTCGCAGAGAATGCCGAACAAACGGTTTCCCGTGCCGAAACGCAGCGGCGTTTCCTGAAAACCGTCGCCGGCGAGGGGTTCCGCAACGGGGGAGACGAGCCCCGCCGATGCAGCCGTGCCAGGCCGGGCGGCGATCGATTGCACCCAGGCGATGATTTTTCGGCCGGCCGCGGTCGGCATGATGGCGATGGTGGGGTTCGATACGAGATCGTCATAGCCCTCATAGGCGGACTGTTCGACATGAGGACCGAGCGTTTCGAGATGACGCGCGAAGTCTGCATCTCCCGGGCGGCCGGGTCGCGCCAGCACAAGGCAGTTCGGCGCGGCGATCCGGTCGAGCGTCATCAGGTTCAGTTTCCTGACTGCGTCGGCGGCGCTATCGGGCATGCGCAGGCTGGCGACCGTGACGCCTTCGGTCTGGCGCTGCGCTTCGGCGAGCCCCATGCTTTCATCGATCATCTTGGACCAGACGGTCAGTTCGCGCAGATAGGCCCGGCCGGAGATGACGGGCGCAAGGAAGGCGATGCCGTCGATGTTGGACAGGTGTTCGGCGAGCGTGGCGGCAATGGTGCCGCCAAGCCCTTGGCTGACGAGGATCAGGCGCTCGCAGCCGGAAAGCGCTCTCAGTTTGGCGGCAGCGGCAAGCGCGGTTTCCTGCCACGGTGTCAGGCCATTGCCTTTGTCGGCGATGTCAAGCGCGTCGCCCGTGCCGGCATAGTCGAAACGAAGACTTGATATCCCGATATCGGCGAGATCTTCCGCCAGAATGCGCCAGAACTTGCGGACGCACATTTCCTCGAAACCCCAGGGGCTGAGAAACAGCACGGCGGTGTCGCGCGAAGATGCAACGGCCGGAGTAAACAGGCCGACCGTGCCGGCGAAGGTTACCGGGATGGCTGCTGATCTTGTCTGCCCTTCCTTGTCCTGTTTTTCGGCGGCTCCCCAACCAGCCATGATAGTCTCCTCACATTCGGCGTGGCGCCAATAGAGCCAGAGCCTGCGTGGCAATCGGATTGACACGGGCAGGCAGCCGCGCCGCGATCTTCTGCATGACCTCGATATCCTCGGCTGGAACGGCTTTCAGCAGTCTGAGCGCGACACCGTAGGCCAGGGCGCCGGCAATGATGGCGCTTGCGAGGCCCGCAACGCCGGTCAACGCCTGAACGAAACCATAGGCTGCAATCGCGCAGAGAATGGCAGCAACCGTGACTTTTGCAAGGTTGATGAGCATACCGCGCGTCGAGCCTTCGAATTCCATCCGGCGCACCATCAGAAGGCACATGGCCGTAAAGGCCAGGAAGCGCACCAGCGCTGCCCCTTCACCGCCGTAAAAGGGCACTGCGGCCAGGCAGCCGATGACCATGACAAAGCTGGCAATGACTCCGATGACAGTGCGCTCGCGCACGCGATCGAGCGAATAGAGATATTGCGTGCAGATCTGCATAAAGACGTATGGTGCCGCCGTCAGCGACAGCAACGCAACCATGCCGCCGCTCGGAGCGAAGGGCTGGCCAAAGATCGTCACGACAAGCTCGGGCGCGATCGCCGCGAGGCCGAAGCTCATCGGCAGCGTGATATAAGCGATGCTGCGCGCCACGCCGGCGAAGACCTCGACGGGCAGCTTGTCCGATGCGCGCGCATGCATCTGTTCGGAGTAATAGGGCAGCAGGCTGCCGCTCAGTTGCACGGGCAGCTGCAGCGCCAGATTGGCGAGCGACAGGCCGACGGCATAAAAGCCTACCGCTTCGATGCCCCAGTAGCGCTGCAGGAACAAAAGCTCGATGCGGTTGAGGAAGATCGAGCTGTTGATGAGTTCGATCGAAAGAATGAGCGATGAGCTGATGAGCGCGGAAAGGCCGACGCCGCAGCTGTTCTTGCGGGCAATCGCGATCCGGAGTGTCGCGATAAACATAGGCAGCTGGCCGATCGCATAGCCGGCAAGCGCGCCGCTGACGCCGAAGACAATGGCGCCCACGAGGACGGTCGCAAGCTGCAGCACCGAACTTGCCACGGTGATGCGCAGGAAGGCGCCGACCTGCTGCTCGCCGATCAGATAGTTCTTGCTGTAGGCGCCGAGAGACTGAAGTACGAAGAACACGCCTGTTATGGCAATGACTTCAGATGCATCGCCCGCCCAATGCAGCCGCTCCGCATCCCAGTAATAGGTGGCATAGCCGGCAAGCAGGATCACGGTTGCGAGGATCGTCGGCTGCAGGAGATAGGCGGCAAAGCCACGCCGTTCTTCGGCCGAATAGCCGTTCCCCTTCAACTGCGGCAGGATGCGCAGCAGCGTGACGCCGGCGCCAAGCTCGGCGATCAGCGCGCCGGTTGTCGTCAGCCACAGGGAAAAGGCGATCACACCGTTGGCTTCCGGGCCGAGCAGGCGGGCCGCGATGATCGAACAGGCAAAACCGGTCGCGAGCAGGGTCAATCCCGCCGCCGCGTTCAACACCGAATTTGCCATTATGCCCTTGGTCATGAAGATAGACCGTTCCTCAAATTGCCGGAACTAACCGCATATATCCGGCTCTTCGTGGGGATACCGTCAGCTCTATTTCATATGCCTTAATATTTAGGGTTTAATGCTGCGCTAAGTTCATTTTTTACTTCGGCTAATATTCATTCCTTCTGATATTGGCCGCCTGGGGCTTGTCCGGAGGGTTTCATTGTTCAGCCTCATCGTCTGCACGATCGATCGGTTCGATCAGCTGGAGCGGCTGTTCCGCTCGCTTGTCGAACAGCGTCACCGCGATTTCGAGGTCGTCGTCGTCGATCAGAACCTCGACGACCGGCTGCACGAGCTCATCCACCGCTTTTCCTCCTCTTTCCTCATTCGGCACGTCCGTTCGCCGAAGGGACTTTCGCGGGCACGCAACAACGGCATGGCGGTCGCGGAGGGCGATTACGTCTGCTTTCCCGACGACGATTGCTGGTACGAGTCTGATACGCTTTCGACGGCTGCGGCGCTGTTTTCAGCCCATCCGGACCTCGCGATCGTCACGGGACGCACGCTTGATGCCGAAGGTCTCGCCTCGGTCAGCCCGACGGGCGAGAGGCGGTTGGCGCTGACGCGCTGGAATTATCTGAAATGCGGCAATTCCAACGGCATCTTCGTGTGCCGCGCCGCATTAACCGATATCGGTGGCTTCGACGAGGATCTCGGCGTCGGTTCGGAATCACCGTTCCAGAGCGGCGAAGAGGCGGATTTTCTGCTGCGCGCCCTTGCTGCCGGCAGACGAGCGATGTTCTTTCCCGACCTCATCGTCCATCACGATCAGGTCACCAGCGAATATGGCCCGCGGCAGGTGGAGCGGGCACGCAAATATGGGCGCGGCTTCGGCGCGCTGATGCGCAAGCAGGCCTTTCCCCTCCCCTATGTCTGTTATCGTCTGCTGCGGCCGGTTGCCGGCTGGCTGGCGGCACTGGTGCGCTTCAACCGCGATGCCGCCCGCTACAAGCGGGCCTGGCTGATGGGCATTCTGGAAGGTTATGCCACCTGGCCACGGTGGCGCAGGAACTGAGGCGACTTGCCCTTCGGGGTTAGGGTTTCGGCATAGACATCCATGTAGCGCTGGGCCACTTCGTCCCACGCGTAAGCGCGGGCATCGCGCAGCAGCTCCTGCCGCAAGGTCAGGTCGTCAGCCTCCAGGCGCTCGAACGCTGCGGTCAGGGTATCGGCGGCCACTTCCGGATCGGAGAAATCCGACAGCATCAGGGCAGGATGCGTCTCCGCCATCGCCTTGTAGGCCTCGTTGGCGTTCAGCACCGGCAGCAGGCCAGCGCTCATGGCCTCGATCGCCACCAGGCCGAAGCCTTCATATTCAGAGGCCGAGGTAAAGAGCGAGGCGCGTGCGATAATATTGCGGATAGAGCCGTCGTCGATCGAGACATGCAGCGCAACATTGCGTTCGAGGTCGCGGGCGGCGATTTCCTTTTCCAGCGTCGCGCGATCGAGATCCGATTCGGCGCCGATGATATCGAGATGCCACTCTGCGTCGCGGGCGGCCAGCACCGTCATGACATCGAGCAGGTGGTCGAGCCGCTTGTTGACCGAGAAGCGGCCGATGGTGACGATGCGGCGGCGGGCCTCCAGGGCAGCGCAGTTGGAGAACTTGCTGACATCGGCGCCGTTTTCGATCAGGCGCACGCGGCTGTCGGCGATCTGTGAAAAGAGCCGCGCGTCGGACTGGCTGCAACAGATCAGATAGTTGTAGCCGAGAGCCGAAAGCCGTGTTGCCGTATTGAACCAGACCTTCTTGATCGCGGCATATTTCTGCGTGTGGAAGAAACCGCCATGCGTGGTGGCGACCATGGGACGCCCATGCATCAGTTTGCCCCAGGCGAGTGCATCGAAGAAGAAATCGACGGCGTGAACATGAACGAGGTCGGCATCGGCCAGATGGCGGAAGACCTTGGGCGCGAGCGGATAGCGGCTGGAGCCGGACCAGGGGATGCGCACGATCTCGATGCCATCGATGGTTTCGCTTTCGGCAAGTTCCCGGCCGGGATCGGAAAACAGGCTGTTGCAGGTAACGACGCGCACGCGATAGCCGCGGGAAACCAGCTGGCGGCAGAGATTGGCAACGACATCTTCCAGGCCGCCCTTGTTCGGCAGGAACTGGCGCACGACATGCACGATCAGCGGCCCGGCCTGCTTGTTTGCCTGAATATCCGCAACAGCCGATGTCATCGATCCACCCTCGACCCCTATGCCGCGCTATGCACCGGCAATCCGGCGCTGCAGCGCGCCGCCCGTTGATCAGTCGGCAAAACAGATCATCGGGTCGGTTAAAAAAGGCTTAATCGCCGGTTGGCGTGCGTCATGTTTCGGGCAAGAGGGTTAATGGTGAGGCGTCTGGCAGGGGGGTGAGGGGCGTTTTTTGAAAACAGCCCGAATCACAATAAGTACCGACCCGAAATCCAGATCTCTCAGAACGCTCGGAAGGTCAGCGTCGTCAGCGAGCGGACGATGCCGGGGATATTGGCGATGTGGTCGTTGATGAACTTGCCGATATCCTGCTCTTCGGCAATGTAGACCTTCATCAGCAGATCGTAGTCGCCGCTAGTGGAATACAGTTCCGAAACCAGCTCCGTCTGGTAGATCGCATCGGCGACCTCATAGGTCTTGCCAGGGGCGCATTGGAGCTGAACGAAAATGGGCTTCATGAGAATGTCCTGCTTCTGTCTGCCGCCGCCATAGCGGCCGGCTTTTCTCTATCATGGTCGAAAGCGCCGCCGCCATGCAAGTTTTTCTCCAGAGCCGATGATTTTTTGGCATCATGCCATGTCCATCGGATGTCGCTCTTGCCGCTTCCGCAATTTCGAGCATGGCGCTAGATTGGCGCCATTAGCTCTCTCGATTGGACCGATTTCATGCTGAATGACCCACGCTCCCATGGTCTTTGGGAAAAGACCGCCCCGCCACCGCCGGCAACGAAGCTGCTTTCGGGTGAAGTGTCCGCCGATGTCGTGGTGGTTGGCGGTGGCTATACCGGTCTTTCGACGGCGCTGCATCTGGCCGAAGCCGGCACGAATGTCGTGCTGCTGGAAGCCAATGAAATCGGCTTCGGCGGCGCCGGCCGCAATGTTGGCCTCATTAATGCCGGCATGTGGGTGATGCCGGATGATCTGCCGGGTGAACTCGGTGCCGTCCATGGCGAACGGCTTCTCGATCTGCTCGGCAATGGCCCAAAACTGGTCATGGAGCTGATCGACAAGCATGGCATCGCCTGCGAACTCGAGCGCAACGGTACGCTGCATTGCGCCGTCGGTCCCGAAGGGTTGAAGGAAATCGAGGAGCGCGCCCGGCAATGGGAAAAGCGCGGTGCGCCGGTCACGGTGCTCGATGCGCGCGAGACGGAGCGTCGGGTCGGCAGCTCGGCCTATGCCGGAGCGCTGCTCGACATGCGCGCCGGTACGCTGCAGCCGCTTGCCTATGCGCGCGGCCTTGCCCATGTCGTAGTGAAAGCGGGCGTTACAATCCACACCGGCAGCCGCGTGACATCGACGGAAAGAAGCGGTGCGAAATGGGTGGTTTCGACCGAGCGCGGCAAGGTGAGCGCCGACTGGATCGTGGTGGCGACGGACGCCTATAGCACTGGCCCCTGGGAAAAGGTTCGGAACGAGCAGGTGCACCTGCCCTATTTCAATTTCGCCACCGTGCCGCTTGGCGACAACTTGCGCAAGTCCGTGCTGCCGGGGCGCGAGGGGGCCTGGGATACGAAGGAAGTGCTCTCGTCCTTCCGCATGGATCAGGCCGGCCGGCTCGTCTTCGGCAGCGTCGGGGCGCTGCGCAACACCGGTCTCGCCATTCACAAGAACTGGGCTCGGCGCTCGATCAGAAAGCTCTTTCCGCAGTTGGGCGATATTCCCTTCGAATGCGAATGGTATGGCAAGATCGGCATGACCGACAATGCGCTGCCGCGTTTCCATAAGCTGGATCAGAACGTTGTCGGCTTCTCCGGCTACAATGGCCGCGGCATCGCGCCCGGCACCGTGTTCGGCAAGGTGCTTGCCGGCCATATTCTTGGGCAGATTTCCGAGGCCGATCTGCCGCTGCCGGTGACCGATATCGTCGAGCCGAGCTTCAGGGCGGCAAAGGAAATGTGGTACGAGGCCGGTGCTCAGGCCGCGCATTTCGTCGGGGCCAGAGTCTAGAGCGTGATGCCGAAAAGTGTAGGCGGTTTTCGGACGACATCACACTCTGATTCTAGAGCGGATTCAGATTTTAGGTCGACTCGACCTGAAATCATCCGGCTCTAGGGCAATTCCGGGAACGAGGATTACGGGAAGAGGAAACAAGATGAGCGCGACATCGGATCTTGCTGCCGAAACCAAGGCCATTCTGACTGAAATCGGTGTGTCGGCCGATCGCTATACCGGCGGAACGCTTGCCGTCACTTCTCCTGTGACCGGCGCCGAAATCGGCCGGCTCAAGGAGCATTCGACGGATGAGGCGAAGGCTGCGATCGCGTTGGCGCACGAGGCGTTTCTGTCCTGGCGCAACGTGCCGGCGCCGAAGCGCGGCGAGCTGATCCGCCTGCTTGGTGAGGAGCTGCGCGCCGGCAAGATGGCCCTTGGCCGTCTCGTTTCCATTGAAGTGGGCAAGATCACCTCCGAGGGCCTCGGCGAAGTGCAGGAGATGATCGATATCTGCGATTTCGCTGTGGGACTCTCGCGCCAGCTTTATGGCCTCACCATCGCCACGGAGCGCTCCGAGCACCGGATGATGGAAAGCTGGCATCCGCTGGGGGCGATCGGCATCATCTCGGCCTTCAACTTCCCCGTTGCCGTCTGGTCGTGGAATGCAGCACTTGCCATCGTCTGCGGCAATTCCACCATCTGGAAACCGTCGGAGAAGACGCCGCTGACGGCGCTTGCCGTGCAGGCGCTGTTCGAAAAGGCCTTGAAGCGCTACGTTGCCGAAGGCGGCCAAGCGCCGGCCAATCTTTCGACGCTGCTGATCGGCGGCCGCGATCTTGGCGAGTTGCTGGTCGATCATCGCCAAGTGCCGTTGGTTTCGGCAACCGGATCGACGGCCATGGGCCGAGCGGTCGGCCCGCGTCTTGCCGGCCGCTTCGCCCGCGCCATCCTCGAGCTCGGCGGCAACAATGCCGCCATCGTCTGCCCGACGGCCGATCTAGATCTCACCCTGCGTGGCGTTGCCTTTTCCGCCATGGGCACGGCCGGCCAGCGCTGCACGACGCTACGTCGGCTTTTCGTTCATGACAGCGTCTATGACCAGCTCATTCCGCGCCTGCAGAAGGCCTATGGTTCGGTGACGATCGGCAATCCGCTCGAAGCCGGTACTCTGGTTGGCCCGCTGATCGACAAACAGGCCTTCGACCGCATGCAGGCAGCGCTTGCGGCTGCGAAGGCGGCCGGCGGCACGGTGACGGGCGGCGAACGCATCGAAAGCGGCTCTGCCGACGCCTTCTATGTCCGTCCTGCTCTCGTCGAAATGCCGGAGCAGACCGGCCCAGTCGAGCAGGAAACCTTCGCGCCGATCCTTTATGTGATGAGGTACAGTGATTTCGATAAGGCGCTGGCGCTGCATAATGCCGTGTCGCAAGGCCTGTCGTCGTCGATCTTCACCAATGACATGCGCGAAGCTGAGACCTTCGTGTCCGCGCGCGGTTCGGATTGCGGCATCGCCAACGTCAATCTCGGTCCCTCCGGCGCCGAGATCGGTGGCGCATTCGGCGGCGAGAAGGAAACCGGGGGCGGCCGCGAATCCGGTTCGGATGCCTGGAAAGCCTATATGCGCCGGGCGACCAACACGATCAATTACGGCCGTACCCTGCCGCTTGCCCAGGGCGTCAAGTTCGACGTGGCGTAGTGCGAGAGCCTTGCTGCATTGCGATAGGGCAGATGAGGGCGTAGAAGGTCTTTATCTGCCTCATGTTGTTCAGGATCTTGTCTCATGCACCTGTCGCTCGCCGAAGCCGAAACGCTGGTCGTGGAGGCGCTGCAGCGAAGCAAGGTGAGTGATGCGAATGCCCGCTCGGTGGCGGTCGCACTCGTCGAGGCGGAAGCGGCAGGGCAGGGTGGTCACGGCTTGCGCCGCGTGCCCGCCTATGCCGGACAGGCCAAGGTCGGCAAGGTCGATGGTTTTGCCTCGCCGCAGCTGAGCCGGCCCTTTCCTGCCGTGCTGCGCATCGATGCCGGCAACGGCTATGCCTATCCGGCGCTCGACCTTGCAGTTGCCGAGCTTTCGGCTGTCGCCCGCGAGCAGGGTATCGCGCTTGCCGCCATCAGCCGTTCCCATCATGCTGGCGTCATGGGTCTGACGGTGGAGCGTTTTGCCGATCAGGGGCTGGTGGCGCTGATGGTGGCCAATGCGCCGGCTTCCATGGCGCCTTGGGGCGGAAAGACGCCTGTTTTCGGCACCAACCCCATCGCTTTCGCTGCGCCGCTTCCCGATGAGGAGCCGATGGTGATCGATCTGGCTCTTTCGAAAGTGGCACGCGGCAAGGTGATGGCGGCGCGGCAGCAAGGCGCTTCGATCCCCGCCGACTGGGCTTTCGACCGCGAGGGAAGGCCGACGACAAACGCCGAGGAGGCTCTGGCCGGCACGATGGTTCCCGCCGGCGATTCAAAGGGTGCGGCGCTGGCTCTCATGGTCGAAATCCTGGCCGCGGGCCTGACTGGCGCCAATTATGCCTTCGAGTCTTCCTCGCTCTTCGACGACAAGGGCGCGCCGCCGGCACTTGGCCACACAATCATTGCGATCAACCCGGCAGCGATGAGTGCCGCCGATACGGCGCGGCGCTTGGCACTGCTGGCAAGCGAGATCACGCGGGATCCCAATGTCCGCCTGCCGGGCCGGCGCGGACAGACGTCACGGCGCCTCGCGCTGACGGAGGGGATTATCGTCGAGGATGAAGTGATTGCGGCGATCGAGAGGCTTTGAGGTGTCAAAGGCGCAGGTCAGATGAGTGTGTATTTGCCGCGCTTTCAAACACGGCCGCTCACGATTTACAGATCACGCGACGGCCGGCTTTTCATCAAGCCATCCGCCGGTGAAGCCGGCGCGTTCCAGGCCGCGGCGGAGAATCGGCGATTTTCGCATCAGGTCCCAGATCATGCCCGTGCGGGCGTTTTCGATCATCATGACCAGCAGGCCCTGGTCGATGGCGACCGAACGGTCGTCCACCCAGCCTTCCGGGCCGGATCCCATGACGCTCGGATTGAAGCCGCCGGGAAAACGGCCGTCGAGCAGAAGGTTTGGGTAGGATGACAGCAGCGCCCTTGTGCCGTCGAGAGCGGCCTGACGATCGAATGCCAGGCAGGACAAGGGTCCCCAAGGGGCGATGGTGCCGTCATCTGGGCCGAGCGGAGCGCCGCGCGCAGCATAGCCGAAGACCTTTGGAGCATAGCGGAGGCTATGTTTGGTGCCGGTGGGGTTCGGACCATCGCAGGCCGAAAGACCCCAGACATCCTTCGTATAGCCGGTAAAATGGCCGGGATTACGTTCCGTGTAATCGCGCTGCACTGATATCGCCGTCTGCGTGTTGCGGAAGTAATCAGTGTCCTTGTCGGCCACATGCTTGTCGCGGATGCCGCGGAAATCGATCCAGGCATGCGAGAAGAGGTGGATGAAGAGCGGCCCCGCATAGAGGAAGGGCGTGTCCTTGAACATCATCCAGGTATAGGTCGAGGCGAAGGCATCATAGCTCGAGGGCGGGATCGCATGCGTGGGCGAGGCGAGCGCCAGCACATAGAGGAAAATCGCCTCGTCATAGCCCTGGTAGCGCCAGCGCAGGAAGCCGCTTGCGGGCTTCCAGCCCATGCTGATGGTCTGGCCCTTGTTCAGCGCCCAGTGCCAGTCGCACCGTTCGTAAAGGAATTTCGCCTGCTTGCGGATATCGCGTTCGGCCTGGTTGGCACCATTGAAATAGGCGGCAGCCGTCAGGACGCCGAGTAGCAACAGACCGGTATCGATGGTCGAAAGCTCGCTGTTCCAGGCGCGGTTGCCGGTCTCCATATAGAGGAAGTGATAGTAGAAGCCGCGATGGCCGGTCGCGCCACGCTCGGTGCCCTGATCGCTATTGGCGAAGAAATCCAGAGCGGCCAGCACCCGTTTGGCCGCATCGGCGCGGCTGATCCAGCCGCGCTCGACAGCGACCGGATAGCTCGATAGCGCAAAGCCGACCGCGGCGATGCTGCAATGGCTCGTCTTGATGGAGGTATCCGCCACCAGTCCGTTTTCCGGATTGGTGTAGAGCATGAAATAGTCGAACGCCGAACGTTGCAGTTGATCGATCAGCGCATCGTCGATGTCGTGTACCTGTTGCAGCATCTTCTATCCGTCTCCTCGGCGCTCCCGTTCCCTGCTGAGCACAGGAGCCTGGATAGTTGCAAATCAAACATGGTTAATATTGCCATGCATTTATGGAGGATTGTTTAAGATCAGGGCCTTATGATGCCGGTTGTCCACACTCCCGCGATTCCGAAGTTCGGTTTCGGCGACTTTCCGTCGTCGAGGCAAACGAATCACCCCGTTGGTGCCGCCGGGGCGGCCGCCGGCGATTCGCATCGGCCGAACGGGCTAATCGGTTGCAGTTTCCAGTCTTTGCTTCAGCCGCGCAAGGGACCTGCCGAAAATCGTCTCATCGCCAAGTGCCCTAGCAAGTGTCAATGCGCCCTGAATGCCGACGACGGCTTCTTCTGCAAGCGCTTTTGCCTCTGCGCCCGGCAGCCCCGCCTTGCGCAGAGCGCCGGCGAGCGCTTCGATCCAGCGCTGGAAATAACCTCGGATGGTGGTGGAAAAACGGTCGCGTGTTTCATCCAATGCAAAAGCGCCGATCAGGCAGACGCGGCGGCCGGAACGGAAATAGCTGTCCGTCGTCTCCCACATGCGGCCAATGGCAGCGCGCGGCTCACCCCCTTCGAGCGGTTCGAACATTTCCTTGACGAACCAGGCGTCGATATGGGCCATGATCTCGGCCGCCATCTGCTCCTTACCGCCGGGGAAGAAGTGATAGAGGCTGCCTTTCGACAGTTTCGTGCGGGCGGTGATCTCAC
The DNA here is from genome assembly GCF_003287875.1 of Martinezella tropici. Lineage (GTDB taxonomy): Bacteria > Pseudomonadota > Alphaproteobacteria > Rhizobiales > Rhizobiaceae > Rhizobium > Rhizobium tropici_C. The sequence continues at coordinate 265,204 of NZ_QMKK01000025.1, read as the reverse complement.
TCATCGACGCCCCTTCGTAGCCGAGTTCGCGAAAGACTTCGGCGACGAGGGCGATGGCGTCGGGTTTTTCGAAGACAATACGCACCATCTCAAAGGCCGAGGTCGGAAAGACCCGGATGATCGTCCGGCCGCCGACCGAGTGGCCAGTGGAACTTCCGGTCTTCTTGCCTGATCGGCATGTCGTTGATGGAAGCAAAACGGCGCTGCATCAAGCCGTCGGCATCGAATTCCCAATTCTCGTTACCGTAGGAGCGGAACCAGTGGCCGCTGTCGTCATGCCATTCATAGGCAAAGCGCACGGCGATGTGATTACCCTCGAAGGCCCAGAGTTCCTTGATCAACCGATAGTCGAGTTCTTTTGCCCATTTGCGCGTCAGGAACTCGACGATCTCCTTGCGGCCGCGCGGAAATTCGGCGCGGTTCCGCCATTGGCTGTCTTCCGTATAGACTTTGGAGACGCGCTCCGGATCACGGCTGTTCCAGCCGTCTTCGGCCATGCGGACCTTGGCGATGGCGGTTTCGCGGGTGAAAGGCGGGACCAGTAGGGTTGACATGATTGGCTCCTTCTAAACCGATATGTTTTTAGTAGACTGTTTGGTTTAGAGGGTCAAGCGGCAAGACTTTGCTCGGCTCGATGGTTCAGCGCGCGAATTTTCGGGCACCGGCGACACAGCCGACAACGGCGATCGTCACAACGAGCATCGACCAGCTGACGCTTTCCTTGAGCAGCGCCGCTGCAAGCGCGAAGCCGAAGAAGGGCTGGAGGAATTGCAGCTGGCCGACGGCTGCGATGCCGCCCTGCGCGAGCCCCCGATACCAGAAGATGAAGCCGATCAGCATGCTGAAGAGCGAGACATAGGTAAGGCCGAGCCAGGCCGGGCGGCCAATGCCGTCGATGCTGTGCGGCATGGTCATGAGGCAGAGCGCAATGGTGACGGGCAGCGACAGGACGAGAGCCCAGCAGATGACCTGCCAGCCGCCGAGCCGGCGCGAGAGCACCGCACCCTCGGCATAGCCAAGTCCGCAGACGAGAACGGCTGCAAGCATCAGGAGATCTCCGACCGGCGAGGCCGATACGCCCTGTGCCAGGGCATAGCCGCTGACCAGTGCGCTGCCGACAGCGGAGAAGATCCAGAAGGCCGGGCGTGGCCGCTCGCCGCCGCGCAGCACGCCGAAGATTGCCGTTGCCAGCGGCAGCAGGCCGATGAAGACGATCGAATGCGCCGAGGTGACGTGCTTCAGCGCCAGCGCCGTCAAGAGCGGAAATCCGACCACGCAGCCGAGAGCAACGATGGCAAGCGCGGTGATATCGCCGCGGCTAGGGCGCTTTTCGCGAAAGGCGAGCAATAGGCCAAGACCCAGCAGGCCGGCAATTACGGCTCGGGCAACGGTCAGGAACAGCGGATCGAAATCCATCACGGCCACCCGCGTCGCCGGTAGCGAGCCGCTAAAGATGACCACTCCCGTCAAACCGCAGATCCATCCTGTCGTCGTCTTGTCCATTGCACATGCTCCTTCTTGATATTCGCGGGTATCGGCGCATTTGCCTGCTCAAGCCAGAGACGGTACAGTACAATTTATGCGAACTGTTATGGTTGAAGGTGCAGTACGGATGGATAATATCTCGACAGCCGGCATTGGCGGAAATACGCGGATCGAAGGGGTGATGGCGGCGATTTCCGATCGGATCGCCAGCCGCAGCCTGGTGCCGGGTGCGCGGCTCCCCTCCGTGCGCGGTTTTGCCAAGACGATGCAGGTTTCGGTTTCCACCGTGGTCGAGGCCTATGAGCGGCTCGCTGCCGAGGGTATGATCCGTTCGCGCCCCGGCTCGGGTTTTTACGTCTGCGGATCATTGCCGCCGTTGTCGCTCACCGAGACTGGAGCGAGATCGGACCGCAATGTCGATCCGCTGTGGATCTCGCGGCAATCCCTAGAGGTCAGCGACGATGTCTTGAAGCCCGGCTGCGGCTGGCTCCCCCCGTCCTGGCTGCCGCAGACGGCCTTGCGCCGCGCGATGCGGACATTGGCGCGCGGCGATATCGGGACGCTCGCCAATTATGGGACGCCGCTCGGCCTGCCGCCTCTGCGGCAGCTGCTTGCCAGGCGTCTTGGCGAACATGGCATCAATGCGCCTCCGGACCAGATTATGTTGACGGAGTCCGGCACGCAGGCGATTGACCTCCTTTGCCGCTTTCTGCTCGAGCCCGGCGATACCGTACTGGTGGACGATCCCTGCTATTTCAATTTCCATGCGCTGCTGCGGGCGCACCGCGCCAATGTCGTCTCGGTGCCATTCACGCCCACGGGGCCGGATATCGAGCTGTTCGGTCAGGCCCTCGAACGGCATAAGCCGCGGCTCTACATCACCAATTCGGCCATTCATAACCCGACCGGCGCCGCGATTTCGCCCGTGACGGCGCATCGGCTGCTGAAGCTTGCGGATGCTTTCGGGCTGATCATCATCGAGGACGATATCTTCGCCGATTTCGAGACTGTTCCAGCCCCGCGTCTCGCCGCCTATGACGGGCTCGACCGGGTGATTCATATCGGCAGTTTTTCGAAGACGCTCTCGGCCTCCGTGCGCTGCGGCTTCATTGCCACCAAGCCCGACTGGATCGACGGTCTCGTCGATCTCAAGGTCGCAAGCAGTTTCAGCTGCGGGCAATTGTCGGCGGAGCTCGTTTATCTGGCATTGAAGGACGGCGGCTATCGCAAGCATGTCGAAGCGCTGCGCGTGCGGCTTGCAAAGACCATGGCCGAGGTGGCGGCACGTCTCGAGGCTATCGGCATCGTGCCCTGGCTCAAGCCGCAGGCAGGCATGTTTCTCTGGTGCCGGCTGCCCGAAGGGCTGGATGCGGCCGATGTCGCCCGTGCCTGCCTTGCCGAGGGCATTATTCTAGCGCCTGGCAATGCCTTCAGCGTTTCCGACACAGCAGGCCGTTTCATGCGCTTCAATGTGGCGCAGGCGACCGATGCACGGATCTTCGCTGTGCTGGAGGCGGCCATGGGCAAGCTGGGGATGCGTGATCGGGCGGTCGATGCCATTGGTTCGACCGCAGTCTAGGCGACTGGCGAAGGATATGAGCATCGCACTATGCCAAGGCCGCGGATGCTCATATCGCGAGCGCTGTGCGTCTATTTGGCAAACAAGTTGTTGATGTCGGCAAAGGCCTTCATCTCGATGGCGTTGCCGCTGGGGTCCTTGAAGAACATGGTCGCCTGTTCCCCTGGCTCGCCGCGGAAGCGGATATATGGCTTGATGACGAAATCGATGTTGGCCTTCGTCAGCTTCTCGGCCGCTGCCTCCCATTCCTCCATCGACAGAACCACGCCGAAATGGCGGACGGGGACGCCGTGGCCATCGACGGCATTGGCGGCCACTTCCCCGGTTTCGTCCGGCGCCAGATGGGCGACGATCTGATGGCCGTAGAAATTGAAATCGATCCAGTCGGGTGAGCTTCGACCCTCGGGGCAGCCGAGAAGGCCGCCATAGAAAGTACGCGCCGCGGCAAGATCGTTGACGGGGAATGCGAGATGAAACGGATGGAGGGGTGCTGCGCTCATGATCGTCTCCTGACGTGCGAACTCGATGCAGTCATGGATAAGGTACATTTTTTTCTATGAAAAACTGGATATCATGATGCTGAGACATAGGAAAAATTATGAATCATGATTCCTGAACTTAAAACCTTGGTCGCAGTCGCCCGCTTTGGGACATTTGCCGCCGCGGGAGAGCGGATCGGGCTTACCCAGGCTGCGGTCAGCGGCCAGATGAAACGGCTGGAGGAAAGGCTCGGGACAGCGCTGTTCGAGCGGACGGGCCGTTCCGCAGTGTTGAACGCCGCCGGCTTGAGAACGCTCGAGCGCGCCAAGACCATCATCGCGATGTTCGACCATATCGCCGATCCCGCCGATGACGCATCGGGCGGCCAGCTCCGCATCGGCGCCATCGCCTCGGTTCAGTCGGCGATACTGGCGCGTGCGCTCGCGCCGTTTCGGCAGCGGTTTGGGAACACCCGCGTTCGTATCGTTCCCGGCGTCTCTCTTCATCTGCTCGATTTGATCGATGCAGGCGAGCTCGATCTCGCGGTACTCATCGAGCCTCCTTTCGGCCTGCCGAAGAACCTCGTATGGCAGCCGCTGCTGCGTGAGCCTTATGCGCTGGCCGTTCCCGAATGGCTGGAGGGCGACGATTGGCGGATATTGCTGCGCGAACAGCCGTTCATCCGTTATGACCGTGGCTCCTTCGGAGGACGGCAGGTCGACCGGTTTCTGCGGGCACATTCGATCGAGCCCAACGAGGCAATCGAGATCGACGACGTAGCGGGGATGTCGGCCCTCGTCGCATGCGGGTTGGGCGTGGCGCTGCTGCCGATCGTCGATGGCAGCCCGCCTACCGCTGCGCCGGTGCGTATGGTGTCGCTCGCCGAGGAAACCTTCTATCGCGAGATCGGGATATTGCAGTCGCCCGATCGAAATCCTGCCAAAAAGCACCTTGCCGAATGCCTGATCGATGCACGGCTTTGACGCTGCCGGCCGGTTGGTCTCGTCCCTCCGGCTTGCCGGCGCGTTGACCGACGGGCCGGTGGGCTTTTCTCACAGCTCTTGCCAGGTGGAAATGATCCGTCATAGCTTTGCCACATGGCCGCTTCATTGCGGCTCACATCGGCTATAAATTCGGCTAAGTGAGGTTGGTCGTGCGGGTTCTGCTTGTTGAAGACGACAATATCCTCGGATCATCGCTCAAGAAGGCCTTGGAAAAGCATGCCTACGGCGTCGACTGGATGCGCGACGGCGAATCCGGTCTGGAGGCGGCGGAGAATTCGCATTTCGCGGCGATCGTCCTCGATATCAATCTGCCGCAACTGAGCGGCATGGAAGTTTTGCGGCGCATCCGGCAGCGGGGAAATTCCGTGCCCGTGCTTTTGCTGACGGCGATGGATTCCGTACGCCAGAAGGTCGAAGGTCTCGATGAAGGCGCCGATGATTATCTGGTGAAGCCCTTCGATCTCGATGAGCTGCTGGCGCGGCTGCGCGCGCTCATCCGTCGGCGGGACGGACGCACCGAGAGCGTCATTCGCTGCGGCGAGGTCGAGGTCGATCCGTCCGCCATGGTCGCCCGCAAGGGCAGTGTTCAGGTGCATACCACGGCGAAGGAATTCCATCTGCTGAAGCTGCTGATGGAGCGCAGCGGCCGCTACGTGACGAAGAATGACATCGAATATGCGCTTTACGATGCCGAAAATACTGTCGAGAGCAACACAATCGAAGTGACAATCTACAATCTGCGTAAGAAACTCGGCACCGATTTCATCAAGTCGATCCGCGGCGTCGGCTACATGATCGAGCGATGAACAATTCCACGCTGACCCGCAAACTGTTCCTGCGCATCGCGCCTGTCGTCGTGGTGACGATCGTCGTGATCGCCGCCTTCGCCTTCAACAGCGCGACGCGGGAAATCAACAATATCTACGATGCCCAGCTGATCGATGATGCCAATGTGATCTGGAGCCTGCTGCGCCGGCCGCTGGAGAAGAATCCGGACCATAGTGCCAAGCAGATCGACGATATCGACTTCAACATGGACAATCAGCTGGCCTTCAACGAAGACGCCGACGATTATGCCGATGCGCATATGTTCCGCGCCTGGGTCGACGGCAAGATCCGCTTCTACAGCAGCACGGCCTTCCTGTCCGATGTTCCGCAGCAGAAGGTGGGATTTACGACGCTGACCTATGGCGGCGACGAATGGCGCGTCTATTCGCTGCCGATCCCGAACACCACCATCGTTATCGAGCTTGGCGAGAAGATCGCGCTTCGCGAAACGCTCGTCTCCAACATCCTGCTAAATCTCTTCTTTCCGCTGCTGATGCTGGTGCCTGTCATCGGCTTTCTCATCTGGCTCGGCATCAATAGCGGCCTGCGCACGATTCACGGCCTGGTGCGGCAGATCCGCACGCGGTCGCCGGACGATCTCTCGGCCATTCCCGTGGAAGGCCTGCCGCGCGATCTGCTGCCGCTCGGCCGCTCGATCAACCAGCTATTGGAAAAACTCGGCCAGTCGCTGACACTGGAGCGCCGTTTTTCCGATCTTGCCGCGCATCAGCTGCGCACCCCGCAGGCAAGCGTGAAGCTTCTGCTGCGCATGCTAGAAAACAGCGATAGCGACCATGAACGGCAGGCGATCATTTCGGATCTCGTCGCCAGCAACAACCGCACCATCCACCTGATCGAGCAGTTGCTGCGGCTTGCCAGGGTCAGCCATCATCCCCTTAATCTGACCTCCGTGACGCTTTATCATTGGGTCGCGTCGCTGATCGCCGAATTCGGCAATATCATCACCGATCGCGACCTCGACGTGGTGTTGGAAGGCGACGAAAAGATCCAGATCAGGACAGATGAATCGCTGATGCGCATGATGGTGACGAATCTGCTTGATAATGCCATCAAGTATACGCCGGTCGGCGGTGAGATCAGAGTTTCGATTTCGTCGGAGGAAAGCTTCGGCCGCATCTCGATCAGCGACAGCGGACCTGGCATTCCACCCCATGAGAGGGAGGCGGTGTTCCAGCGCTTCTATCGCCTCAACACGCTTCATACGGAAGGGGCAGGACTCGGCCTTGCGATTGTCGCGGATACCGCCGACCGCCTTGCGGCCGCCGTGGAGCTTTCCACGCCGCGTTGGGGAAATGGCCTTCAGGTCGATCTAAGATTGCCCTTGAGCTAAAAGCCAACACAACCCCGGTTTTCATTTTCGCATCATTTTCCCCTCATGCACGGCTCATCTGAGGTTGTTAGACGCAACTCACGATAAGGCGAAAGGGTATTTCATGCGGGTGTTTTGCGATTTTGATGGAACCATATCCATCGAAGACGCGACGGATATGGTGCTGTCCCGTTTCGCCGGCCCCGAGTGGGAAGATATCGAGCGGCTATGGAAGCAGGGGCTGATCGGCTCCGGCGAATGCATGCGCCGGCAGATCGCTCTCATCCAGGCAAGCCGGGGCGAGCTTGACCGGTTTCTCGATACGCTGGCGATCGATCCGGGCTTCGAAGCCTTCCTGTCCTTCTGCCGCCGTGGCGATCTGCCCGTCACCATCGTCAGCGATGGTGTCGACTATTTCATCCGCCGCATTCTGGCACGCCACGGCATGGACGGCCTGCCGATCATTGCCAATGTGCTCACCTGCAGCGTCTCCCAGGGCCGCGAATCCTATTCGCTGTTTCCACCATTTACGGCAATCGGCTGCGTATCGGGTGCCGGTGTCTGCAAATGCCGCGTCGTCGATAGCCACGGCCTGCAGGTCTACATCGGCGACGGGCGCAGCGACTTCTGTGTTTCCGACAAGGTCGACCTCGTTTTCGCCAAGGCCAAGCTTGTCGATTACTGCGAGGAAAACGGCATCCCCTATGTCGGTTTCAACGATTTTTCCGACCTGCTTCCAAAGATGGAAGCCGTTCTCCCGAGCGTCGAGCGACGCTCCCGTACACTGCCGCAAGTCAAGACGGCGTGAACCAGACCAAGAGGCATTGAATGAAAACGAATCTAGCCGAAGCCTTCAACGGCGAGACCGAGTCCGTCCGCTCGGAAGAGGAACTGCGCGCCCTCGAAGAGCTCTATTGCTCCCATGGCGATACGGTTCACTATACGGACAAGCCCAAATTCTTCGAGGAATGCGAAGGCTCCTTCGTCTACGACCGGACCGGCACGCCGTTCCTCGATCTGCAGATGTGGTACTCCGCTGTCAATTTCGGCTATCGCAACGAGCGCCTGAACGAGGCGGCTCATCGCCAGCTCGACCGTCTCCCGCAGGTCGCCTCGCAGTATCTACACCGTGAAAAGGTGGAGCTTGCCGCGATGATCGCCCAGGACGCCGAGCGCAAGTTCGGCCGCAAGGGCCGCGTTCACTTCAACGTCGGCGGTTCTCAGGCTGTCGAGGATTCCCTGAAGCTCGTGCGCAATTACACAGGTGGCAAGAGCCTGATGTTCGCCTTCGAGGGCGGCTATCACGGCCGCACGCTCGGCGCCTCGGCGATCACATCGAGCTATCGCTACCGCCGCCGCTATGGCCATTTCGGCGACCGCGCTCAGTTCGTCGAATTTCCCTACTATTTCCGCGGCCCGAAGGGGATGTCGAAGGAAGAATACGGGCACTATTGCGTCCAGAAGTTCGCCCGCCTGTTCGAAAGCGAATACAACGGCGTCTGGGATCCGAAGGCCGGCAAGTCCGAATATGCCGCTTTCTATATCGAGCCGATCCAGGGCACCGGTGGCTACGTCATTCCGCCGATGAACTTCTTTGTCGAACTGAAGAAGGTGCTAGACGATCACGGTATCCTTCTCATCGTCGATGAAATCCAGATGGGCGTCTACCGCACCGGCAAGCTCTGGTCGATCGAGCATTTCGGCGTTTCGCCGGATGCGCTGATCTTCGGCAAGGCGATCACCAATGGCCTCAATCCGCTTTCCGGCGTCTGGGCCCGCGAAGAGATGATCAATCCGGAGATCTTCCCGCCCGGCTCCACGCATTCGACCTTCGCCAGCAACCCGATGGGAACCGCCGTTGCGCTCGAAACGATGAAGATGCTGGAAGAGCAGGATTTTGGCGCTGCGATCATGGAAAAGGGCGCGCATTTCCTCGACGGGCTGAAGCAGCTGCAGAAGCGCCATGCCATTGTCGGCGAAGTCGATGGTCTCGGCCTGGCGCTGCGCATGGAAATCTGCAAGGACGACAGCTATACGCCCGACAAGGCGACGATGGACTGGATGTGCGACGAAGGCATGAAGGGCGATATGCAGGTCGGCTCCAAGACCTACGGCCTCGTACTCGACGTCGGCGGCTATCACAAGAACGTCATCACCTTCGCGCCCAACCTACTCATCACCCGCGAGGAGATCGATCTGGCGCTTGCGCTTCTCGACCAGCTCCTGACGCGCGCTGCCCGGAGATAAGACGGTGCAGCTCCTGCTTCTCCATCTCGACGATGCATTGGAGTTGCAGCCAGACTTCGTGCGTGCCTGCAAATTCGCGGGCGCGCACCAGTATTTCGGCAAGGATGCGGGGCAGCTCGTTCGGCTGTGGGGCAAGCAGGGCGCCCTTGACGACCTCAGCCGAGAGATCGTCAGGAACGGGCCGGCGATGAGCAAGGATCCGCAGCTATGCTTCATGGGGTCCGGTGATTTCCATCACATCACGGCACTGCTGCTCGAAGGTGCGCTGGAGCGTCACCCCGGCCCGGCGACGCTGATCCATTTCGACAACCATCCGGATTGGGTGAAATTCGATGGCGGCATGCATTGCGGCTCCTGGGTCAACAGGGCGCTTGCCAATCGCAATATCCAGAAGGTCATCACGATCGGCGTCTGCAGCAGCGATCTTCGCAGCCCGGAGCGCAAGGGAGCGAACCTGCACTGGCTCGGTGAAGGCAAGCTGGAACTCTACCCTTACGAACATCCACCGAGCCGTGTGCTGGCCGATTACGGCAACGGCGCCAGCTACCAGCAGGAAAAGGGCGCGCTGCATTGGAAATCGATCGCCGAGATCGGCGAGGAGAACTTCATCGACCGCATGCTCAGCCGCATTCGCACCGAGGCCGTCTACGTCACCATCGACAAGGATGTGCTGGCGGCCGACGACGCCGTGACCAATTGGGATCAGGGCCGCATGCGGTTACCCTATCTCCTCTCCCTGATCAGCGAAATCGGCAGCCGTCACCGCATCATCGGCGCCGATGTCATCGGGGATTATTCGACCCCGAGCTATGCTGGCAGCCTGCGGACCCAGTTCATGAAGCGCGCCGAGATCTTGATCGATCAGCCGCGCATGCGTCAGGGCGCGGAAACGACGAGGAACATCAACAGCGCCGCCAACCATGCGCTGCTGGAAGTGCTGGCGGAGTATATGCAATGACCGGCAGCCTGACGTTTCCCATGCTTGGGCTCATCCTGTTTTGCGTGCTCGCGGAGACCGCCCGTGAGGTCTGCTTCAAGCAATCGGCCAGCGAGAGCGCTCTGCTTTCGGCGCTGGCCAAGCCGATCGCCTGGCTCGGCATTCTGTTCTGGGCCGTGGAGCTTTTCGCCTGGACGGCCGTTCTGGAGCGCGTCCCCTTGACCATCGCCTTCCCGCTGATGGCGCTGAGCTATGTCGTCATCGTGCTCGCCGGCGCTGTCATCTTCAAGGAAAACATCAACCTGCGCCATGCGACCGGCGTGTTTCTCGTGACCGCCGGCGTGGCTTGTGTGGGAGTTACCGGACTATGAAAATCTTTGCGCACACCCGATGGGATCTCGCGCCGGTTCTGGCGGCCGTCGCTCATCTCGCCTTCGATGTCTATCTGATCATCGGCTTCGAAAGCCGGCCGCTTTGGCTCTCGGCCGTTCTCGGCTGCCTTTATGCCGTTTCGATCTCCTGGAACATCAACAGCATATCGCACAATTTCATCCATACGCCCTATTTCAAACCGCGCTGGATGAACTACGGTTTCAGCCTGCTGGAGTCGGTCGCGATCGGCTTTTCGCAGACCTATTATCATTGGGTGCATATGCGCCATCACTCCGGCAACAGCGACCGTCCCAACGAAAAGGGCGAGACCGTCGATCTCCTGTCGATCTATCGCTATGGGCGTGACGGCGAACCGGAAAACGTCTGGTCCTACACGTTCCTCAGCTTCTTCCGCGATAGCCTCGGCGACATTCACAAGGCCATTGCCCGCAACCGTCCGTTCGATGCGGCCTGGGGCCGATTCGAGCTCTATTTCTTCCTGGGGCTTGCGGCGCTTGCGCTGCTTTACGACTGGAAGGCGGTGCTGTTCTTCGTGCCGTTCTACTATATCGGCAACTGCCTGTCGTCGCTGAACGGCTATTACGAGCATCTGAACGGCGATCCCGACGAGCCGATTGCCTGGGGCGTTTCGAGCCATAAATCCTTCTACAACTGGCTCTGGTTCGGCAACGGCTATCATGCGGAGCACCATTATCGCCCGCGTACGCATTGGACAAAGCTGCAGGCGCTGCACGAACAGATCAAGGACGAGCAGGAGAAGAACGGCACGCATGTGATCAGCACCTGCCATGCGCTTGGCTTCATGGCCAAGGAAAACCGGCCGTCGGAGCTCACTCATGAAGCATGACGAATTGAGCTTCTTCATGGAGGGCTCAAACGGTAAAGGCGTTCTTCTGATTCACGGCCTGACGGGCGCGCCGGCCGAGATGAAGCTGGTTGCCCGTCACCTCAACCGCAGGGGCTACAGCATCTATGCGCCGTTGCTCGCCGGCCATGGCGCGGATGCGAAAACGCTGCGCGGGACACGCTGGGAAGACTGGCTGGACTCCGTCGTCAGCGCATCGGAGTTTCTCGGGGCGAGAACGCAGGAGGTCTTTGCCGCCGGTATCTGCGTCGGCGGCAAGCTGGCGATGCTCGCTGCCGAACGGAAGCAGGCGATCAGTGCCGTAGCGATCTACTCTCCCTGCTTCAGTTATGACGGGTGGGATGTTCCCTTCTACTATCCGCTGCTGGCCTCCCAGATCGGCTGGCTGTCGCGCATTCCCTTCCTCGACCGACTGAGCTTCAGCGAAACGACCTCGCTCGGGATCAAGGACGAGCGCATGCGCCGGCTGATCGAAGGCATGGCGAGCGAAGGCGTGTTGGAAAAGTTCCCCGGCAAGGGCCTGGTCGAGATGCATCGGCTGGGTCAGACCCTTCGCGGCATGCTGCCGAAGATGCAGACGCCGACGCTGATCCTGCATGCCGAGGAGGACGATCTCGCCAGTCCGAAACATGCCCGTTACATTTCGGAGCATATCGGCGCTCCGCACGAGTTGAAGTGGATCACGGACAGCTATCACATGATCCATGTCGACCGGCAGCATCGCCAGGTGGCCGATTACACCGCAGATTTCTTCGAGGCGCGCCATGTCGCAGCCGCTGCTTAAAGTGATGCCGCAGCCGGCCGGCAAGCCGGTGGCCGAGGTTCATTTCAGCATCCGCGCCATCGGCCGGGATGCATGGAATGCCTGCTTCCAAGGCCAGGTCGAGGATTATGATTGCCTGCTCGCCATCGAAGAGGCTGGCCTCGAAGGCTTCGAATGGCGCTATATCACCATCGCCGAAGACGGACGGGTCAGTGCCGCTATGCCGGCCTTTCTCTGCCTCTATGCGCTCGATACGACGCTGGAGGAGGGACTTCTGCGCAGATCCGTGCGCAAGGTCCAGCGCTATTTTCCGAAGTTCCTGAAGCTGCGCCTTGCCTGCCTCGGGTCGCCGTGCACCGAAACCGGCTCGATCGGCTTTCATCCCGATGTCGAAGGCGAGCGCCGCAGCGCCTTGCTGGCGGAGTTGCTGTCCTTTTTCGAGCAGGTCGCCGCGACGGAGCATTGCGGGCTGATCGGCCTCAAGGATATTCCCGAACCGACCTCTGCCGAATTCGACGCGCTGTTCGCCGCCCGCGGCTATGCCTCGATCGGCAGCCTTCCGACGGCCTGGCTCGATATCGATTTCAAGACGATCGACGAATACCTCGCCAGGCTCTCCTCCGGCACCCGCAAGGATATGCGCCGCAAGATGAAATCCTTCGAGCAGGTGCGGGTGGAGATCCGCACGGATTTCGGCGAGTTCCTGCCTGAGGTTATGGCGCTTTATCACGACACCCGCAATCGCAGCGAATGGCAGTTCGAAGAGCTGACGCAGGACTATTTCCAGGGCATTCTCCGCGGCATGAGCGGTCGTTCCTTCTGCGCCTTTTACTTCGTCGAAGACAGACTGCTGGCCGCCAATCTGATCGTGCATGATGAGCAGGTGGCAATCGACAAGTTCTTCTGCATGGATGGAGAAAAAGGCCGGCCTTACAATCTCTATTTCCTGAGTTGGTTCACCAATCTGCGATATTGCCTGGACAACGGCCTCAGCCGCTACCAGAGCGGCCAGGCCTATTATGAGAACAAGGTGCGTCTCGGCAGCAAGCTGACCGCCAATGCGATGTATTTCCGCCATCGCAATCCCTTCCTCCAGGGATTGCTGCGGCTGGTGTCACCGATGTTCTCGACAGACGAGGCGGATGCGTGATGCCGATGCGCTTTTCCTGGCTTGCTGTGCCGGTGCTCAACACCCTGTTTCAATTCTTCATCAAGCATGGGGCGGAGCAACTTAGCGACGGCAGCATCGAGGGCTGGCTCTGGCAGGCGCTCTCGTCCTATTGGATTCTGGCGGCTATCGCCGTCGAGATCGCCTGCTTTTTCATCTGGATGAACGTGCTTGCGGAGCTCGACCTCAGCCGTGCCTTTCCACTTTCCGGCGTCAGCTATGTGCTGATCATCGCGACGGGATGGTTCGTCTTTGGCGAGCGGATCGTCGCCCTGCAGGTGATCGGCAGCGGCTTGATCCTGCTGGGGGTCTGGCTGATTGCGGGTGCCAATGTGGCGCCGGGAGAGCAGGATGACTGGCACGTCAAGCGCGATGGTCTGCGCAGTAGCGTCGGCAAGGATGGATGATGCCCGGTTCTCACGCTGAAAAACGCCCCAGGGGTAATGCTGTTTTCTCCGGCCTGGCGGACTGGTGCGTAAAGCGCGCGCTGTCGTCGATCGTCACGCGGGGCAATCTGACCGTGATGACGGCGAGCGGCCGGGTGCTGGCATTCGGTGACGGCACCGGCGAGCCTGTTCGAGTCCGCTTTGCCGACGACCGCGCGCAATGGGCATTCCTCATCGATGCCGATATGCGGCTCGGTGAGCTCTATATGGACGAGCGCTTCATCGTCGAGCGGGGCACGCTCTACGATTTTGTGGCGATGATGCTGCGCGAGGCGCAGAACAGCACTCACCCGCTGATCGCCCGCATCATCGATCATGCCCGAACGAAGCTGCGGATTTTTCGCCACCGCAATCTGCCGGGACGTTCCAAGGCCAATGTCGCCCATCACTATGATCTCGATGGCCGGCTCTATGAGCTATTTCTCGATCCGGACCGGCAATATTCCTGCGCCTATTTCGAGCATGCCGGCCAATCGCTCGATGATGCGCAGGTTGCCAAGAAGCGGCATCTCGCCGCTAAGCTCCAGATTAAGCCGAACAACAGCATCCTCGACATCGGCTGCGGCTGGGGCGGACTGGCGCTGCATATGGCCGAGCAGGCGCCGGGCGGCTATGTGCTTGGCGTCACCCTTTCCGAGGAACAGCACGACTATGCCTCGAAGCGGGTTGCCGACAAGGCCGGGGGAACGCCGGCGGAGGTTCAGTTCGCGCTGAGGGATTATCGCAGCCTCACCGGTCGCTTCGACAGGATTGTTTCCGTCGGCATGTTCGAGCATGTCGGGCTGGCGTCCTATCGCACCTTCTTCCGCAAATGCGCTGAATTGCTCGAGGATGACGGCATCATGGTGCTGCATACGATCGGCTGTTCGGCGACGCCCGGCTTCACGACGCCGTGGCTCGACAAATATATCTTTCCCGGCGGCTATATTCCGGCACTGTCCGAAATCGTGCCGGAGATCGAAGCGGCGGGGCTCGCCATCACCGATGTCGAGGTGCTCAGGCTGCATTACGCGATGACGCTGGAGCACTGGCGGGCCCGCTTCATGGCGCGCTGGGACGATGCCGTCAGGCTTTACGACGAACGCTTTTGCCGGATGTGGGAATATTATCTTTCGACGGCGGAGGCTGCCTTCCGCTATGAGGATCTCGTCGTCTTCCAGATCCAGATGACCAAGCGAAACGACATCATTCCGCTGACGCGCAACTACATTGCCGAAAGCGAAGCGCGCAGCGCCTTAGAAATTGACGTTGAAGCTTCGGTTCAGCGTGAAGCCGATGATGTTCTGATTGGGTGAGCCGAAGCGCGAGGTGATCGGGCTATCAGCGGCATCGCCGACCAGGCGATTGTATTTCTCATAGACCTGCACGTTCCATTCAGGCGAGATGGTGTAGGTCGCGGCCACCGTGAAGCCGAGCGACTTCACACCGGCGCCGGCATCGAAGGCACCGATATGGCCATGTCTTGCGGCCTCGCTCTCCGAGATGCCGAAATTGGTGCGCATATAGATGTCGTTTGCCATCGACAGGCGCGGTCCGGCCGACAAGAGCCATTTGTCGCCGACAGGCTGAAACCAGTCGAGCGCGAAATCACCGACCAGGCCGTCTCCGCCCCAAAGCGACTGGCGCAGCTCGGTGCGAAACCGCAGCTTGTTTTCCGCCAGCCAATATTGGGCAAAGCCGCCCGCATCGAAATTCCAGCGCACTTTGCGCTGGCTCTGCAGGTGCAGGTCGTTGATATCGAAACGGTCATCGCGCAGGCCCACCACGGGACCGAGTTCGAGGCCACCGAGATCGAGCAGCTGATAATCGAAATTATCATCCGGAGCGCTGTATTCCTGGGCTTCTCCGAGGCGATGAATATCGAAGGAAGGCAGGGCGCTGAAGGAATAGCGCTTCGATCCCTCATAGCTGGGGCCGTATTCCACCGTTGCCCCAAGGGTGACGACCCATGTATCGGATGAGGATTTCGCGGCGTCTTCCGCCCTGGACGATGTGGGAAAAGCGCCGGCTGCGAAGGCGGCCAGAAGCCCGATTCCAGCCAGCATCGATAAGCGGGCGGAGAAAGATGTCCCAACACTTAACACTCTGATAACACCCGATCTCTGATCGCCTTTGCCGTATTACTAGCATAGCTCAAGCTTCCGAAAACAGCAGAAAATTAACGAGTAATTATTGCGCTCAGCTTACGGCCCGAGGGCTCTTGCACCGCTTGTGCAAGCGTGGTGCAGTGCGCCTTCGACCCGCTGCTGCGTGAGCGAGAAATACGCTCTGGAATAGATGAAAAACATGTCATGAACCTGAAGCGCTTGGCGCGCCAAACGCACGACGGTCGCTCTCACCACGGTTGGAAGCGGCGAATTTATCCCTAGATAGGCTTTATCTCATTTTCCGCTTCGATCAGTGAAAGAGGCGATGTGAACGCACGACAGGCAGGTTTCAGCGCATGAAGAATCGGCCGATTGACACGTCGGGTATCCCTGGATGGTTGAACCGCTACGAGCCTTTCCTGCTGTTTATGTTCGCTGCCCTTTCGGGCGGAATTCTCCTGTTCATCTATCTGACGGGCGAGGTTCTCGAAGGAAGCACGAGGGGGTTCGACGAGGCGATATTGCTGGCGCTTCGCCAGCCTGCGAGCCTCTCCGTGCCGCTCGGGCCGGGATGGCTGACCCATGCCGTCAGAGACATCACGAGCCTCGGCGGCACAACCGTGCTCGCGCTGATGACCGCTTTGGTGACGATCTACCTGCTGCTGGACCGCCAGCGGGCGATCGCCATTTTCATCCTCGTTTCGGTGCTTGGCGGATGGGCATTGAGCACGGCCTTGAAGATCGGCGTCGCACGGCCTCGGCCCGATATCGTGCCGCATCTGGTCGAGGTGCAGGATCTGAGTTTTCCGAGCGGCCATGCGATGGTTTCGGCGGTGACCTATCTGACCCTCGCCGCGCTGATCTCAAGCACGCGCACCTATCGCTCGACGCGCGTCTTCACCGTCGCGGGCGGCATCCTGCTGACATTGATGATCGGCGCGAGCCGGGTCTATCTCGGCGTGCATTATCCGACCGACGTTCTCGGTGGCTGGTGCGCCGGCGCGACCTGGGCGCTCGGCTGCTGGATCATCGCCCGGCGCTATATATCGCCCTCGCGAAACGATGAGGGTGTGCGAAACGACGCTCCGCCGCCAGAGTGAAGGACAGTGAAGGACGGCGTCGATTCGGGCGCGCCCAGCACGGAATCAGCAATCGACCTCCAGCCGCGTCGCCACGAGCAGCGAATAATCCGTGCCCTTCGGATCGCTGAAGAACATACTTGTCAGAGCGGCCTGATTCTCCGCCATGACTTCCTTGGGATTAGGCCTGATCACCTTGCGCTTGCAGCGGCCAAAGGCCGGTCCCGATGTGCTCAAATCGTTATCGGTGGCGAAATCGACCGCTGTATAGAGCGTCTTGTCGTAAATCCCGAAGATCGTCGTTCCCTTGAGGAAGGTCTTCTGCTCCGGCTTCAGCGAAAAGGTCAGGGTCAGGGAGCCGTCCTTGTAATTCGCCTCTATCGTATCCGGCTTGGCCATCGGCACCGGTTTGCCGTTGCTGGTGACGTTCGTGTAGTAACCGTATTGCGCCAGGGAATCCCGGACCGTCTTGCCCACGGCCTTCAGCTCGCCCGGCGTCAGCGACTGGTTGTCTCCCTTGCCGTAGTCCATGAGCACGGAGGAGGTGAAGACCTCGTCGAAGCTCCAGACATTGCGCAATTCGCTGATGGAGCCGTCGGGCGCCGAGACGACCTCGAATTTGGCGTCGATGAAGATGTGCGGATGGGCCAATGCGGGAACCGGCAGAAGCGACAGCATCGCAATCGGCAGGGAAATCTTTGTTTTCATGCGAGCAATACCGCGTTCCGTCCGTCTATCCGACGCGCAGACCTGCACGTCAAATGGGACTGATTTGAGACCCTGGGCGCGTGGGCAAGGCATAGATACAAGGGAAGGAAACGGAAATAAGGAAACTTGCCTTTTCGGCAAAATACCAGCCTCGGCGTACGCCGTGACTTCATCTCATCGGAGAAAAATTTGGAAAACTGGAGCGGGCGAAGGGATTCGAACCCTCGACCCCAACCTTGGCAAGGTTGTGCTCTACCCCTGAGCTACACCCGCTCATTCCCGTCGCGATCCGGGGTAGTGTGTTGGACCGCTGGGCGTCGTCTTGCGGCGACGGGCGCTATATGGCCTAACCATTTTTCAAATGCAACAGGGAAATGACGAGTTCGCGAAGAAAAATTTCAATACCCTTGCCGCGATTGGCGGAAACCCCGGAAACGCCGGGCTTTGTCGTCTCGAAGATTGCAATGAAATTGTGGGCGACGTATCAGGGGCGAACCATTTTCGATTGCGAGACGTCATGACCGAGACCAGACCGAAAACCCGCGACGATCTTTTCCGATTCCTGGATGGGCTCGGCATTGCCCATACGACCAAGGACCACGCTCCCGTCTTCACCGTTGCCGAATCGGTGTCGCTGCGCGACGAGATTCCCGGCGGCCATACGAAGAACCTGTTCGTGAAGGACAAGAAGGACAATTTCTTCCTGCTGACCGTCGAGGAAAACGCGACCGTCGATCTGAAGACCGTGCACACGCTGATCGGTGCAGCGAGCAAGGTCTCCTTCGGCAAGCCGGAAAAGCTGATGGAATATCTCGGCGTCATTCCCGGTTCGGTCACTGCTTTCGGAGCGATCAACGACGCGGGCAAGAATGTCACCTTCGTCCTCGATGCCGATCTGATGGCGCATGACATCGTCAATTGCCATCCGCTGTCGAACGATGCGACGACATCGATCGGCAGCGGCGACCTCCTGCGCTTCATGGAGGCGACGGGTCATGCGCCGCTAGTCTTGAAAGTCACGAGCTAACGTACGATTTTAGCGCTAAGATATGGCAGGCGGTTTCTCTTCGAGCTGTCCGCGTGCTTTGAACATTTCATTCGGCGTGCTGCCAGACGAATTTCATAGGTTCGTTTGGAAATCATGCTCCTCATAAAATCAAGGATGCCGGCAGGCGGGAGACACTCATGAGCGGTTCGAACAATCCCTACAACGCTTCCTTCGGCGGACAGATGTCGGCCACGGCATCCTACGGCGGCGCGCCGGCTGCGGGCACCGCCTCGCCGATCAAGGATACGACGACTGCCAACTTCGCCAAGGATGTTATCGAAGAGTCGCGCAAGCAGCCGGTGCTGGTCGATTTCTGGGCGCCGTGGTGCGGCCCGTGCAAGCAGCTGACGCCGGTTCTCGAAAAGGTGGTCACGGAAGCCCAGGGCCGCGTCAAGCTGGTCAAAATGAACATCGATGACCATCCGTCGATCGCCGGCCAGCTCGGCATCCAGTCGATCCCGGCCGTCATCGCCTTTGTCGATGGCCGCCCGGCCGATGGCTTCATGGGTGCGGTTCCCGAGAGCCAGGTCCGCCAGTTCATCGATCGTCTCGGCGGTCCTGCCGGCGGTGCGGACGATCAGGCGGCTGAAATTGCCGCCGTTCTCGAAGAGGCAAGTGGTCTGCTGGCCGCCGGTGACGTCAATGGCGCTGCCGAACTCTTCGGTGCGGTGCTGCAGGCCGACCCCGAAAATGCCAAAGCGCTCGCCGGCATGGCGGAATGCATGATCGCCGCCGGCCAGAGCCAGCGCGCCCGCGAGGCGCTTGCCGACCTGCCGGAAACGCTCGCCAACGATGCCGGCATCCTGGCCGTGGTCAAGAAGCTCGACCAGATCGACGAGGCCCGCAAGCTCGGCGATCCCGTTGCGATCGAGCGAGAACTGGCCGCCAATCCCGACAATCATGAGCAGCGCATCAAGCTCGCCAAGATCCGCAATGTCGAAGGCAAGCGGGAAGAGGCGGCCGATCACCTTCTGACCGTCATGCGTAAGGACCGCAGCTACGATGATGATGGCGCACGCCGCCAGCTCCTGGAGTTTTTCGAAGTGTGGGGGCCGAAGGATGCGGCCACGATCGCGGCTCGCCGTAAGCTGTCTTCGATCCTTTTCTCCTGATGGCCGCGACGGTCGCGCGAGGACGGTCGCGCGAAACCTTTCGCGCGGTCGTTTGTTAGACGAAGGCGACCGGGAGACGCAGCCGGTCGCACGGCGGCTAGAATGTCCTTGTGTTTTCGGCAGATGAGCCCACATTGTCTGATAACGCGGCGCGGGATGGCGCGACCGCGAGTGTGTCGTTCCTGTGCGGCCCACTGCGGCCGGCAGCGCAGTGATCTAGCGGGATGGAAGAGATGCAAGTCGGTAATGCCAGATATTTGAAGCCGGGCGATCTACCTGAATCGGTGGCTATATTTCCGCTTTCCGGCGCGCTTTTGCTGCCAGGTGCGCAGCTTCCCCTCAATGTCTTCGAGCCGCGCTATCTTGCCATGTTCGATGACGCCATCGCCGGCAACAGGCTGATCGGCATCGTGCAGCCCGCTCTTTCCGAACCGGCCGAATCCACCAATCTCTCGCATGTCGGTTGTCTCGGGCGCATCACGTCCATCGCCGAGACCGGAGACGGGCGCTACATCGCCGCGCTGACCGGCATATGCCGCTTCCGGCTGATGGATGAAATCACCGGACATCAGCCCTATCGCACATTCCGCATCACGCCCTTCATCTCCGACCTCAAGTCCCATCATGAGGAAGGCACGGTCGATCGCGCGGCGCTGCTTTCGGCTTTCCGCGCCTATCTAGAGGCCAACAAGCTCGAAGCGGATTGGGAAAGCGTTGAGCGTGCCGACAACATGATGCTGGTCAATTCGCTGTCGATCATGGCGCCCTTCGATCCGGCCGAGAAGCAGGCTCTTCTGGAGGCGCCTGATCTGAAGACCCGCGCCGAAACCTTCATCGCCATCGTCAAGATCGTGCTGGCCGGCGCCGGCGACACCGATTCCATGATGCAATAGGAGCCTGCCGATGGATGTCACGGTCAGCAAGGTGGATCCGAAACTGCTCGACCTGCTCGTCTGCCCGCTCACCAAGGGGCGGTTGAGCTATGACCGGGAAAAGAACGAACTGGTCTCGGAAACGGGACGCCTCGCCTATCCGATCCGCGACGGCATTCCGATCATGCTGATCTCGGAAGCAAGACGAATCGAGGATTGAGGTCTATTTCTTTCGGGATTGTGGATTAGAGGCCGGCCGTTCCTCTCAGGGATCAATGGAATGGCAGCTTTGCGCCTTCACCATGTCGGCCGTTCAAACACTATGGTCAGTGTCCTAAAAGCTGCCATCGAGCTGAGCGCCATAAAACTCAAAGACGACAGCAACGCCAGCCTAAAGTTACCTAAAGGCGAGAAGCCGAAAAACGAACCTATAATAAGCACTTCGAAAGCTGGTGGTACTTCCGACATTAAATGGACGGACATCCCCCGCTCTTAATTCCTAGATGTTGAAGCCGAGACGCCGAGCCATTTCGGCCGGTGGAGTAATCGGCCACCGCAACGAAAAATTTAAGCGCGACAAATTGCGTCTTTCACTACGCACCAAGCAAATTGTCACTATCGGAGCACCCTCCGGGAACGCTCCACGGACCAGCACCAACAGGTGTCACCCGGCACTGCCGGGTGACAGATCGTCCGGCCGACGCTGGGTGACGCCCGCGGTCCGGTCGATGTGGTTAAGACTTGATGAACGAGAGCAGGTCGGGGTTGAGGACATCCGCATGCGTGGTCAACATACCATGGGGGTAGCCCGGATAGGTTTTCAGCGACCCGTTCTCGAGCAGGTCGACCGCACGCGGCACGGAACTTGCAAACGGGACGACTTGATCGGCCTCGCCATGCATTACCAGCACCGGCACGGTGATTTTCTTGAGGTCTTCGGTATAATCCTCCAGCCAAGAGTCGACGGTTGCGTAATGAGCGAGGGCACCGCCGGCCATGCCTTGGCGCCACCAGTTCGCAATGATCGCCTCCGAAGGGTTCGCCCCATCGAGGTTGTAGCCGTAGAACGGGTTCTCAGGGACGAAACGGTAGAATTCCGACCGGTTGCCCAGCACGCCCGCGCGGATCACCTCGAACCACTCCGGCGACTGACCGGACGGGTTTTCCTCGCTCCGGTACATGTTCGGCGTCAGGGAAGCGACCAGTACCGCCTTCGCGACGCGCTCTGGGTGGCGCGCGACATAGCGAGCTACCTCACCGCCACCTGTGGAGTGGCCGATGTGGATTGCGTCGCGTAGGTTGAGGTGCTCGGTCAGGGCCGCGAGGTCGGCAACCCAGTGGTCCATGTCGTTGCCGGTGGCGGGCTGGTCGGACCGGCCATGGCCGCGCCGGTCGTGGGCGATCACCCGGTAGCCGTGGCGAAGGAAGAAGGTCATCTGGGCGTCCCAGTCGTCCGCCGACAGCGGCCAGCCGTGGCTGAAAACGATCGGCTGGCCCGAGCCCCAGTCCTTGTAGAAGATGTTTACGCCGTCCGCGGTAGTAATTGTAGGCATCGGTCGCTCCTTCTTCGATTGGACACAGTTACTTGGGAAATACCTCCGGTGAGGCGCGTTTGATCATACCCCAATTTTGGACACTAAATCTCCCTTTTATCAGGGACAAATACCTTGTACGTTCGAGCTATGCCCTAAAGGTATAGCGAGGACCCCGGTGGAACTGAGGCATTTGCGTTTTTTTATTGCTGTTGCGGAGGAGGGATGGAGAAACTTACTGACCGCAGCCATAATTGGCCGTACGCCGCAGCGACTTCTACCAACACGTTGTTCACTGTAGGTCGACTGCGGAGCGGCCGCTAATCGCAGATGTACGCTGAAACGGGGCCGTCTGATGCCCGCCCCTTGGCAGACATCTGCGACGAATTACACCCCTTCCAATTTCCCGCGCTCAAATCGCCTCGCCAGCCAGCAGCCGCGGATTGTGCTTTGCCGTGGTGCCAGCCGCCTGGCCGATGAAGAAGGATTTGAGGTTCGGCAGGCGGTCGACGATCCCTAGCCCGAAGTCGCGGGCGATGCGAAGCGGCGAGATATCGTTGGAGAACAGCCGGTTCAGCACGTCGGTTGTCACCCCCATGCGGAAGGTGTCGAAGCGACGCCAGGTCTGGTAGCGCTCGAGGATATTGATCGAGCCGATATCGAGGCCGAGACGGTCGGCCTCGACGATGGTTTCGGCCAGGGCCGCCACATCCTTGAAACCAAGATTGAGTCCCTGGCCGGAGATCGGATGGATGCCGTGGGCGGCGTCGCCCGCCAGCGCGAAGCGCGGCGCGACGAAGGCGCGGGCAAGCGTCAGGCCGAGCGGGAAGGCGCGGCGCTCGCCGACCGCGCGCAGCGCACCGAGCTTATGGCCGAAGCGGCGCTCCAGTTCCTCTTCGAAGAGCAGGTCGTCGGAGGCGACCAGCCGCTCGGCGTCGGAGGTGCGCTCCGTCCAGACGAGCGAGGAGCGGTTGTTCTTCAGCGGCAGGATGGCGAAGGGGCCGGAGGGAAGGAAATGCTCCTCGGCGCAGCCGCCATGCGGCCGCTCATGCTCAACGGTGACGACGATGCCGGACTGGCCGTACTCCCAATTGACCGTCTTGATGCCAGCCATGTCGCGCAGCTTGGAGCGCACGCCGTCACAGGCGACCAGGAGCCGCGTTTCCAGCGTGCTGCCATCCGAGAGGGTGAGGGTGGTCTTGGCATCGTCTGTGACGAAGCCGGTGGCGCTGAGCCCATGCTTGATCGTGATGCCGAGACGCTCGCAGGCGCCGCGGAGCGCCCCGACCATGGTCAGGTTCGGCACCATATGGGCGAAGGGCTGGCCTTCGGCGACTTCGCTGTCGAAGGTGAGGAAGACCGGGCGGACCGGGTCGCTGGTGCGCGAATCGGTGACGATCATGCGGGTGATCGGCTCGGCCTCCGGCGCGATCTCGTTCCAGACGCCGAGGACTTCAAGCATCTTCGAGGCAGCCGCGATGATCGCCGAGGCCCGCATATCCTTCTTCCAGGCGGTTTCGGGGGCCGCTTCCACGATCATGACCTCGAGGTGTGGCGCTGCCTGCTTGACTGCGACCGCTGCGGCAAGACCTACATATCCGCCACCCACTACCAGCATGTCCAACATAACGCTTCCCCGTGTCTTACTGTCACTTCCTGCTCTATATAGAACATCCCGTTCGTGGTTCCTACCATTGGAGTTCAAGCAAAATGTCGCGAGAGACCGAGAAGCCCACCCCGATGGAAACCGTGCTTGCGACGCTCGATCTGGAAACGATCGAGATGAACCTGTTTCGCGGCAACAGCCCGCAGGTCGGCTGGCAGCGCGTTTTCGGCGGGCAGGTCATCGGCCAGGCGCTGATGGCGGCGCAGAGGACCGTGGATGGCGATCGCTTCGCGCATTCGCTGCATGCCTATTTCATGCTGCCGGGCGACCCTTCCGTTCCGATCCTCTATCAGGTCGACCGCCTGCGCGATGGTTCGAGCTTCAATACGCGGCGCGTGCTAGCCGTCCAACATGGTAAGGCGATCTTTGCGCTGACCGCATCCTTCCAGGTCGATGAGCCCGGCTTCGATCATCAGGGCGGCATGCCTGACGTGCCGATGCCGGAGGAGCTGATGGACGAGGAGCAGGTGAAACAGCGCTATCTCGCGCATGCGCCCGAGAATGTGCGCCGCTACTGGGAGCGCAAGCGGGCGATCGAGATTCGGCCCGTCTCGATCGAGAGCTATTTCTCGCGCGCGCAGCCAAGCCAGCGGCAGAATATCTGGATCCGTCTGACCGGGCCTGTTCCCGACGACCGGCTCTACCGGAACGCCGTGCTCGCCTATCTCTCCGACATGACGCTGCTCGATGTCTCCCTGAATGCGCATGGCACGTCGGTTCTCGACCCGAACGTCCAGGTGGCGAGCCTCGACCACGCCATGTGGTTCCATCGTCCGTTCCAGCTCGATGACTGGCTGCTCTACAGCCAGGAAAGCCCCAGCGCATCCGGCGCGCGCGGCTTTACCCGCGGCAGTCTGTTTACGCGATCCGGTGTTCTGATTGCGTCCGTGGCGCAGGAAGGCCTGATTCGTAAAAAGGCAAATGATTAAATAAAGTGCAAATTTATAAATTTGCACTTTATTTGCGCAACCCGCGCGGCATAAATTGCCGCTTTATTGGCTTTGTGCGATAAATCCTTTAAATTTCAATAAGTTATAAATGTGTCACGAATCTGGCACGTCCTTTGAATGTGTATGGCCAGTCGCTGCAGAAACACTCGTCGGCGGCAAGGAGAGTCGGCTCCGTGCCGAGGGTAAACAAAGGATGGGAAACCAGATGAAAATTGTGATGGCCATTATCAAGCCGTTCAAGCTCGATGAGGTCCGTGAGGCCCTCACGGCTGTCGGCATCCAGGGCCTGACTGTGACCGAAGTGAAGGGCTACGGGCGCCAGAAGGGGCACACTGAAATCTATCGCGGCACCGAATATGCCGTCAGCTTCCTGCCGAAGCTGAAGATCGAAGTCGCAGTCGCATCCGAAATCGTCGACAAGGCCGTCGAGGCAATCGCGTCTGCCGCCAAGACCGGCCAGATCGGCGACGGCAAGATCTTTGTCTATTCCATTGACCATGCCGTGCGCATCCGTACTGGCGAAACCGATTCAGAAGCGCTGTAAGACACGGCCGATCAGGGAGTTATTTGCATGTCATTTTCCAAGCTTTCCTCCACCTTTGCACGGGTGGGCGCGCTTTCTGCGGCGCTGCTTGCGCCGGCGATCGCTCTCGCGCAGGAGGCCGCGCCGGCCGCCGCCGCTGCGACCGCTGCAGCTCCGGTTCCGGACAAGGGCGATACCGCCTTCATGTTCATCTCCACCATTCTCGTGCTCTTCATGCTCGTGCCGGGTCTTGCGCTGTTCTACGGCGGTCTCGTCCGCGCCAAGAACATGCTCTCGGTTCTGATGCAGTGCACGATGATCGGCGCGGTCGTGATGATCCTCTGGGTTCTCTACGGCTATTCTTTCGCCTTCGGCGGCGGCACCAGCCCCTATTGGGGCGGCACGGCCAAGATGTTCCTCTCGGGCGTTTCGACCTCGACGACGGCTGCAACCTTCTCCAAGGGCGTGGTCATCCCTGAATTCATCTTCATGCTGTTCCAGATGACCTTTGCCGCCATCACGCCGGCCCTGATCATCGGCGCCTTTGCCGAGCGCATCAAGTTCGGCGCGGCCGTGCTCTTCTGCGCGCTGTGGGCGACCTTCGTCTACTTCCCGATCGCTCACATGGTCTGGGATTCCAACGGCATGCTCTTCAAGATGGGCGCTCTCGACTTCGCTGGCGGTACCGTCGTTCACATCAATGCCGGTGTCGCGGGCATCGTCGGCGCCATTCTCGTCGGCAAGCGCGTCGGTTTCGGCAAGGACATGATGGCTCCGCATTCCATGACGCTGACCATGGTCGGCGCATCCATGCTCTGGGTTGGCTGGTTCGGCTTTAATGCCGGTTCGAACCTTGAAGCATCCGGCGGCGCAATGCTCGCAACCGTCAACACCTTCATCGCAACGGCAGCCGCCATCATCTCCTGGTCGCTGGTTGAAACCTTCACCCGCGGCAAGGCTTCCATGCTCGGCGGCGCCTCGGGCATGGTCGCCGGTCTCGTCGCCATCACGCCTGCCGCCGGTATCGCCGGCCCGATGGGCGCGATCGTCATGGGCCTCATTGTTTCGCCGCTGTGCTACTTCTTCGTCTCGGTCGTGAAGAACAAGTTCGGCTACGACGATACGGCCGACGTCTTCGGCGTACACTGCATCGGCGGTATCTTTGGCGCCATTGCAACCGGCATCTTCGCCAGCGCCTCGCTCGGCGGTGTCGGCTATGCCGAAGGCGTCACCATGAGCAGCCAGGTCGTCGTGCAGCTGACCGCCGTCGTCACCACCATCCTGTGGTGCGGCATCGGCTCCGCCATCCTCTACAAGGTCGTCGACGTCATCATCGGCCTGCGGGTTGCTCCGGAAGCCGAGCGCGAAGGTCTCGACCTCGCCTCCCACGGCGAAGCCGCATACCACAATTCCTGATTGGAGCTTGCGATGCCGGGGCAAGACCTCCGGCATCGCTGAACGTCCCGTCGCGACCTGTTTCATTGCAAATAGGCCGCTTTTGGCCCGAACCCCGGTTCGGGCCCTTTTTGTTTGTACAACTGAGCGGGCTGTAAAATCGGCGATTCGTGGGGCTGCGGCGCATGGTTAACATGCCATTAACCCTCCTCTGATTAGGTAGGGCTAACCTGCCGGCGAGTGGGCATAGACCGATTCGCTTGCGCTATCGACAAGGAACGGGGCTGGATATCATGGGCAGAAGCAATTCGGCGGCGTTGAGCGGTCGGCCAGACCGTTTATCGCTATCGAGTGTCGTTTGGCGTCAAGTCAAGGGCCTGACGGGCTTCGCATTGCTGTTCCTGTTGGCGCTCGCCGTGGCAGCGCTGGCGACGTGGAACGTCATGGATCCCAGCTATTCCTACGCAACGGCCAATGCGCCGACCAATCTTCTCGGTTTTCCTGGTGCTGCCTTTGCCGACATCATGATGCAGTCGCTCGGCCTTGCCTCGGTGCTGGCGCTGCTGCCGATCGTCGCCTGGGCCTTCGCTTTGATTTCCAATCGCAAGCTTCATCGCGTACCCTCGCGGCTCGGCGCCTGGTTCGGCGGCTGCATTGTTGCGGCCGGCTCCATCGCCTGCTTTCCGGCGCCGCCGACCTGGCCGATCCCGAACGGCATCGGCGGCGTGGTCGGCGACCTTCTCCTGCGCTTTCCCGCCTTGTTCATCGGCACCTATCCGAGCGGCGTCGTCGCCACCATCATCGGCTCGCTTCTCGCCATTCCGGCCATCTGGCTCATGCTCTTTGCCTCCGGCGTGATCGGCGAAAGCCTGGTCGAGGATGAGGAGGGCGACGAGGATTACGAAGAAACGCGCAGCCGCGCCCGCCGGGTGGGCGATGAAGACGAGGATGACGACCGCGGCGGTTTCCTTGGCAATTTCCTCGCCTTCGGTGCCGTCATGCATGCATGGTACAATGCCCAGGCCCGCCTTCGCCGTCTGTTCGGCATGGGTCCGCGCAAGCGTCGCGACCACGCCTTCGATGCGCCTTATGATTTCAACGACGACGAATTCGGCACCCTGAACGAACCCGTGCGCGCCAAGGCGCCGGTTGCCCGCGGCGATCGCCTTGAGCCGTCCATGGATGGTCCAGCAGCACGCCGGGTCGTATCCGCGCCGTCGATCAGCCTCGGCGATGATGAGGATGAGGACGATGATTCGATCTATGATCGTGATCCGCCGCGTCCGGCCGGCATCCTGCCCGATGACGATGACGAGGACTGGCCGTTGACCCCGGCCTCACCGAGGGGAGCTGCTGCCGGCCACCGCGTCACGCCGGCCGCGCCGCGCCCGAAGCCCGGCGCGCGGGCCGAGCGCGAGGCACAGACCTCCTTCATCCGCCCCTATGGCTTCCAGCTTCCGGCCGTCCATCTGCTCGCCGAGCCGAAGGCGGTCGCCCGCGATGCGACGCTCTCCGCCGATGCGCTGGAGCAGAATGCCCGCATGCTCGAAGGGGTGCTGGAGGATTTCGGCGTCAAAGGCGAAATTATCCATGTCCGTCCCGGCCCCGTCGTAACACTTTACGAGCTGGAGCCGGCGCCCGGCATCAAGTCGTCTCGCGTCATCGGCCTTGCCGACGATATCGCCCGCTCGATGAGCGCGATCGCCGCCCGCGTCGCCGTCGTTCCCGGTCGCAATGCGATCGGCATCGAGCTGCCGAATTCGACGCGCGAGACGGTCTATCTGCGCGAGCTCATCGCCAGCCGCGATTTCGAGACCTCCAAGGCCAAGCTTGCCATGTCGCTCGGCAAGACGATCGGCGGCGAGCCCGTGATTGCCGATCTCGCCAAGATGCCGCATCTGCTTGTTGCCGGCACCACCGGCTCGGGTAAATCCGTTGCCATCAATACCATGATCCTGTCGCTGCTCTACCGCATGACGCCCGAGCAATGCCGCCTGATCATGATCGATCCCAAGATGCTCGAACTCTCCGTCTATGACGGTATCCCGCACCTCCTGTCGCCTGTCGTCACCGACCCCAAGAAGGCTGTCGTCGCGCTCAAATGGACCGTCCGCGAGATGGAAGAGCGCTATAAGAAGATGTCGAAGATCGGCGTGCGCAACATCGACGGCTTCAACAGCCGCGTCGAGCAGGCCGTCGCCAAGGGCGAGGCGATCAGCCGCACGGTGCAGACCGGCTTCGACCGCCAAACCGGCGAGGCGATCTATGAGACGGAAGAATTCGACCTGAAGCCGATGCCCTATATCGTCGTCATCATCGACGAGATGGCCGATCTGATGATGGTCGCCGGCAAGGATATCGAAGGCGCGGTGCAGCGCTTGGCGCAGATGGCGCGTGCCGCCGGCATCCACGTCATCATGGCGACGCAGCGTCCCTCCGTCGACGTCATCACCGGCACGAT
Source organism: Martinezella tropici (assembly GCF_003287875.1). Classification (GTDB taxonomy): domain Bacteria; phylum Pseudomonadota; class Alphaproteobacteria; order Rhizobiales; family Rhizobiaceae; genus Rhizobium; species Rhizobium tropici_C. The sequence continues at coordinate 236,246 of NZ_QMKK01000025.1, read as the reverse complement.
CAAGGCGAACTTCCCGACCCGCATTTCCTTCCAGGTGACCTCGAAGATCGACAGCCGCACCATTCTCGGCGAACAGGGAGCGGAACAGCTGCTCGGCATGGGCGACATGCTCTACATGGCCGGCGGCGGACGCATCCAGCGCGTCCACGGCCCCTTCGTCTCCGATGGCGAGGTGGAAGATATCGTCGCCTATCTGAAGACGCAGGGCGCACCGCAATATCTCGATGCGATCACTGCCGATGACGACGAGGATGACGATGACGGCCATGGTCCGGCGGGCACATCCAATCTTGCCGATTCGGAAGACCCCTACGATCAGGCGGTCGCGATTGTTCTCAACGACGGCAAGGCTTCGACCTCATACATCCAGCGCCGTCTCGGCATCGGCTACAACCGTGCCGCCTCGCTTATCGAGCGGATGGAGGAGGAGGGCGTGATCGGCCCGGCCAATCATGCCGGCAAGCGCGAGATTCTCGTTCCCACTAAAGCCGATATTCTGGATCGCTGAGGGCCGCAGGCCCTTTCCGCGTCGCATATCCGGGCTATGCTCAGGAAAATTTGATTGTGGCCCAACAACCGCACATGGGCCGCCGCGCCATGAAGACGCCGATTTTGCGCGCCATGGACAAAGCATGAAGGAGAATTCGATGACCAAGTTTGATGCGCAGCCGTCCAGCCGACTTTCCCTGACCCGCCGGCATTTCCTCGGCGTCGTGGTCGCGGTCGGCGCGGCGGGCACGCTGCCGGTTTCGGCTTTTGCACAGGCGCAGGCGCAAACACAGGCACAGCCGGCGACAGCCGCCCTCAATCCCGGTATCGCCCAGGCCATTGCCGATCACTTCTCGTCCATCAAGACGATGAAGGGCGGTTTCCTGCAGATCGGCCCGCGCGGCGATCAGATGAGCGGCTCTTTTTTCATCCAGCGCCCCGGCAAGATGCGTTTCAACTACGATCCGCCGTCCCGCATGCGCGTCATCTGCGATGGCAATAACGTGCAGGTCATCAACGACCAGACGCAAACCAGAAACATGTATCAGCTGTCGAAGACGCCGCTGAGCCTGCTGCTGGCCAATAAGATCGACCTTTCCGCCGATATGGTGCGCGATGTCGATTCCAAACCGGATCTCACCAAGATCACGCTCGGCAACCGTACCGTCTTCGGTGATTCCACCATCACGATGATTTTCGATTCGAAGAGCTACGATCTGCGCCAATGGACCGTGATCGATCCGCAGGGCAAGACGACCGACGTCATCATCAACAATGTGAAGACCAATGTCGCCTTCGACGACAGTGTTTTCCGCATCGATTATACCCGCTGATCGCCCTCTCCACATTCGGCCGCAGGGTAAGTGCCGAATGGCGCTTTCCTTTCCGTGGCGGCCGGTCTAAAGCCTTAGACCTGACTGGAGGGCCTAGCGTTTCACCGAATCGCCCGGCTGTTCCGGCTGTCTGTTTTGACGCAATTCCGGACGGAAAACCGCTGCGCACTTTTCCTGGAATTGTTCTTGGGGAAAGGTTCGGGCATGGGATTGTCGATTGCGACGTGGAACATCAACTCGGTGCGGCTGCGCATGCCCATCGTCGAGCAGTTCGTCATGCAGGCCCGGCCCGACATCCTCTGCCTGCAGGAAACCAAGGTTCCGAACGAGCTTTTCCCCTATGCTCCCTTACGCGCCCTCGGCTATGAACACATCATCGTCCACGGCCAGAAGGGCTATCATGGCGTCGCGATCGCCTCGCGCATCCCGTTGAGCGAGGATCATCGGCAGGATTATTGCAATGTCGGTGACAGCAGGCATATCTCGGCGATCTTCGAGCGTGGCGGCCGGCGCGTGCGCCTGCATAATTTCTACGTCCCGGCCGGTGGCGACGAGCCGGATCGGACCATCAATCCGAAGTTCGGCCACAAGCTCGATTTCATCGAGGAAATGAAGCGGCTGCATGCCAATGCCGAACAGAATACCTCCGCGATCCTCGTCGGCGATCTCAATATCGCGCCGCTGGAGCATGACGTCTGGTCGCATAAGCAGCTGCTGAAGATCGTCAGCCATACGCCAGTGGAAACCGACGGGCTGATCGAGGTGATGAAGCGCGGCGCCTGGCTCGATCTCATGCGCCAGCACGTGCCGGAAAACGAAAAGCTCTATACGTGGTGGAGCTACCGCGCCAAGGATTGGGAGGCTGCCGATCGCGGCCGCCGCCTCGACCACATCTGGTCATCCTCCGATCTCGGCCCGCTCCTGCAGCGGATCGATATCCTCAAGGCGGCGCGCGGCTGGGATCGTCCGTCCGACCATGTGCCCGTGACGGCGCATTTCAATCTCTGAGTGGGGCGAGTTTTTCAAGAAAAGCGGCCGAGCAATGCGGCCGCTTGCCGCGCAAGTGTTGCGAAGTTTTCGCGGATGCGGTTCTGGATCAGCAGGCCGGCGTCGGGATATTCCTCGATCAGCCGGTGGAAGAGGGCACGCGTGATGCGGATCACGTCGGATTCCTCGGCGGCAACAGCCGTGTATTTCCGCTCCACCAAGGTCACCATCGCCAGTTCCGAAAGCATGGTGCCTGCCTGGACTATCGCTTCCACCTGTTTCTGGCCGTCGGCATCGATGATGCTGAGCTCGAAACTGCCTCGCGTGATGACATAGGCGCATTCGGCCGGCGATTTTTCCCGGAACAGCGTCTGGCCCTCATTCACATGGCGGCGGTCGGCGCCGAAAGCGATCAGCCGCAGCGGCTCATCGCCCATGCCGTGAAACAGCGGCAGTTGCGACAGCAGTCGGATATCGTCGTTCAGCGCCATCGATCGCCTATGGAATGATCTTGTAACCGCCGTTTTCCGTCACCAGGATCTCGGCATTGGAAGGGTCGCGCTCGATTTTCTGGCGGAGGCGGTAGACGTGGGTTTCGAGCGTATGGGTGGTGACGCCGGAATTATAGCCCCAGACTTCTTCGAGAAGGATATCGCGGGTCACGACCTTCTGGTCGGCCCGATAGAGATACCGGATGATGGCGGCTTCCTTTTCCGTGAGCCGGATCTTCTGCCCGTCTTCCGTGGTGAGCAGCTTCTGGCTCGGCTTGAAGAGGTAGCGTCCTACAGTGAAGGTCGCATCTTCGCTCTGCTCGTGCTGGCGCAATTGCGCGCGGATGCGGGCGAGCAGCACGGCGAAGCGGAAAGGCTTGGTCACGTAATCATTCGCGCCGGCTTCCAGGCCGAGGATGGTGTCGGAATCAGTGTCATGGCCCGTCAACATGATGATCGGCGCCTTGAAGCCGTTCTTGCGCAGCAGTTTCACCGCTTCGCGGCCGTCCATGTCAGGCAGCCCGACATCCATGATGAGGAGATCGACAGGCACGGTGCGCGCGGTCTGCACGCCCTTTCCGGCGGTGGCTTCCTGCAGGACGTTGAATTCCTCGTAAAGCGACAATTGCTCGACCAGCATCTCGCGAAGGTCGTTATCATCGTCCACCAGGAGAATGGTGCGTGCGGTCATGCCGTTCGGATCCTCGTTCTAATCCCACCTAAGTCCTACGCCAAATTGCATTTTTGGCAAGTCGCGACGCGGCTCAGGCTTGGTCGTTTGACTGAAACTGCTATGATTTCAAATGAAATCACACGCAAAGCAAAAACATGTGAGGAAAATGGAAAAGACAAGGGCGGCGGTCAGGCGGACCGCTTCCACCATCGTCGTGCGCCCCGCGCCGGGCAAGAGGACCCGAGCGCTGGTGCAGATCGGATCACTTGTCATGCCGGCGGCAATCGGCAGATCGGGGCGCAGCATCTTGAAGCGGGAAGGGGACGGCGCGACGCCGATCGCCTGCATGAAGCTGCTTTATGGCTTCACGCGCGGCGATCACGTCCGCTTTCTCAAGACGAGCCTGCCGATGCGGCGTATCCGCAAGGACATGCTCTGGTGCGATCAGCCTGACAATGCCAACTACAACAGGCTGGTGAAGGCTCCCTTCAAGCCGGGCCACGAGGAAATGCGGCGGAGCGACGGTCTCTATGACATATGTCTCGTGCTCGACTGGAACGTGACTTCGCGCCGGCGTCATTGCGGCTCGGCGATCTTCTTCCATCTGATCAGGCCGGGCTACGAGCCGACGGCAGGATGCGTTGCGATCAGTCTTCGCGACATGCAGCGCATCCTTCCGCTGTTGCGCAAGGGAACGACTATCCGGGTTGTCTGAGCGGCGGCCCGGGGTTAGAATTCCAACATCCTCGACCATATGGGCTTTTACCGGCGCGCCCGCGCAGGGCTTGGCCCGGTCCTTTCATTTCGAATTTAAAATCACGCCTTCACTCCACCCTCTCTCATCCTTTGGAGACTTATCGTGACCACGCAACCGACAATCACTTTCAATGACGGCAATTCCATTCCGCAGGTCGGCCTCGGCGTCTGGCAGACGCCGGAAAACGTCGCGCCGATGGCGGTCAGCACAGCGCTGAAAGCCGGCTACCGCCATGTCGATACGGCGGCCATTTATGCCAACGAGGATGGCGTCGGCGAAGGCATGCGCCAGTCTGGCGTCGCCCGCAAGGACATCTATCTCACAACCAAACTCTGGAACGAGGAGCAGGGCTTCGATTCCACGCTGAAGGCCTTCGACCAAAGCCTGAAGCGCCTCGGCACTGATTACGTCGATCTATACCTCATCCACTGGCCGTCACCGCATCGCAACCGCTATCTCGATACCTGGAAGGCTTTCGTCCGTCTCAAGGAAGAAGGCCGCGCGCGGTCGATCGGCGTTTCCAACTTCGCCAAGGAGCATCTTGACCGCATCATCGGCGAAACCGGCGTGACACCTGTGCTCAATCAGATCGAGCTGCACCCGACCTTCCAGCAGAAGGCGCTTCGCGAGGTGCACGACAAGCTCGGCATCAAGACGGAATCCTGGAGCCCGCTCGGCCAGGGCAAGCTTCTCACCAATGCCGTTATCGGCAAGGTCGCCGCCAAGCACGGCCGCACGCCGGCGCAGGTCATCATCCGCTGGCATATCGACAACGGCCTGATCGTCATCCCGAAGTCGGTGACCCCGAGCCGCATCGAGGAAAACCTCAGGGTTTTCGATTTCAAGCTCGATGGCGACGATCTGGCCGAGATCGCCAAGCTCGATTCGGCTGGCGGTCGCATCGGTCCGGATCCGCTGACGGCGAGCTTTTGATTTCAGAAATCGAACTCTGGAGGGCCGGAAGCATTTGCGTCCGGCCTTTTCGCTATAAGCGGATCATAGCGCTTCTTCTGAAAAAGACGCTCGCTTCGCGCAGGCAAAACCGGTGAGTGCGATTGCCGATGCCCCGACGATTAGCAGAGCGGCCACCGCAAAGGTGATCTGCATTCCGCTTGCCACCGCCTGCGGCGCTGCGGTGGTAATGTCCGTGGTTCCCGAGGCCAGCGTGAAGACTGCGCCCATGACGGATGCGCCGGTGATCAGGCCGAGATTTCGCGACAGGTTCAGCATACCCGATATGACGCCGCGCTGCTCGGATTGGATATCAGTCATGACCATGGTGTTATTGGCCGCCTGAAACAGCGCGTAGTTTGCCGTGACGACGGCGATCGGCCCGATGTAACCGGCCGCTCCGAACCTACCTTGCATGGCCGAGAGCAGGAAGAGGCCGGCTATCATGCCGGCGAGGCCTGCGATCGTCATGCGGTGAGTGCCGAAACGGTCGACGATGCGGCCTGCCGGCACGCCCATCAATGCCGCCACCAGCGGACCCGCCGACATGATGGCGCCGACTTCAGCCGCGTCGAAACCGAGTGCGGAAGAGAGGTAGAAGGGGCCGACCACCAGCGTCGCCATCATCACGGTCGAAACCAATGTGCTCATGGCAAGGCCCGCCGTCAGCGTCGAATCGCGGAACATGGAAAGGCGCAGCAGCGGCGATTTCACCTTGGCTTGCGAAAGCAGGAACAGTGCCGTTCCGAAAGCCGTGGCCAGCAGGAGGCCGATATTTACCCCGCCGAAGCTGCCGCGCCCTATGGTCATTGCCAGCGCATAGGCGGCAAGCGTCAGCGCCAGCAGCAGGGTGCCGATCGCATCCGGCCGCCCCTGCGTGGTTTTTTCGTTCGGACGATCCGCCGACAGGAAGCGCGCGGCGAGCAGGACGTTTACAATGCCGAGCGGCACGTTGATCAGGAAGATGGTCTTCCAGCCGAAGCCGGCGATCAGGATGCCGCCGAGCGACGGGCCGAGCGTGGTGCCGATCGCAGACATGGTGCCGAGCAGGCCCATGGCGCTGCCGGTCCTCTCCTTGGGAACGGTTTCGCCGACCATCGCGACAGTGAGCGCCATCATCATTGCTGCGCCTAGGCCCTGAAAAGCTCTGGCGGCAAGCAGGAGGGAAAGCGTCGGAGCGATGCCGCAGAAAAGGGAGGCGAGGGTGAAGAGGCTGATTCCGATCAGCAGCAGGCGCCGCCGGCCGAAAATGTCGCCCAGGCGCCCGACGCTGACGATCAGCGTGGTGATAGCGAGCAGATAGGCAAGCACGATCCATTGCGCCTGCTGGAAGGAGGCGCCGAATGCCTGTGCAAGTGTCGGCAGAGCGATATTGGCAATGCTGGTGCCGAGCGACGGCATCAGCATGGAAAGCGAGAGGCTGGCGAGCGCCCAGCGGGTCGAGGATGCTGATTTTGTGTGGCCGGCTTTGCCCGGATTTTCGATGATTGGCTGCAACATGAGCTCCATTTCTGGTGACGTCTAAAAAGTCCCGGCAGAAAGGTAGTTCTCGACGCGATATGGCGGAATGCGCAGCATTTGCACTTCATTCGTGCGTTTGACGCTATATCTTATACAAACCGTGCTATGCTCTCCTCATGTCCACGCCCGATCTCAACCTGCTTGTTACCCTGAATGTCCTGCTTGCCGAAGGCAGCGTTGCGCGTGCTGCCCGGAGGCTGCGGCTGAGCCCATCGGCGATGAGCCGGCAGCTGGCGCGCCTGCGCGAGACGATGGGGGATCCGCTGCTGGTTCGGGCGGGGCGGGGGCTCGTGCCGACGCCGCGGGCGCTGGAGCTACGCGAGCGCGTCGGTCATCTCATTCAGGAGGCGGAGGCCGCCTTGCGGCCCGCCCAAAGCCTCGATCTGAAGCAGCTTGCTCGAATCTTCACGCTGCGCACCCGCGAAGGCTTCGTGGAGAACTTTGGTGCCGAACTGATTGCGCGCATTGCTGAGCAGGCGCCTGGCGTTCGGCTCTACTTCACGCAGAAGTTGGACAAGGACAGCACACCTTTGCGCGATGGGACGATCGACTTCGAGACTGGTATTGTCGGCGGCGATACAGGTCCGGAGCTCAGGACGCAGGCGCTGTTCCGCGATCGCTTCATCGGCGTGGTCCGGCGCCGACATCCGTTGAGCGAGGGTGTTGTGACGCCGGAGCGCTACGCCGCGGGACAGCATATCCTCGTTTCGCGGCGCGGCCTCCAAAAAGGGCAGATCGACGAGATGCTGGAAAAGCTGGGCCTGAAGCGACAGATCGCAACGATTGTCGGCAGCTTCTCGGCTGCGCTGGCCTTGGTGCGCGCCTCCGACCTGATCGTCAGTGTGCCGGAGCGTTATACGGGCAATCTGCGTGTTGACATGTACAGTTTCGCACTGCCGGTGCCGACATCGGACGTCATGATCTCGCTGCTCTGGCATCCGCGGATGGATGCGGATCCGGCGCATCGCTGGCTGCGGGGCTGCATTCGCGATGTCTGCGCCGAGCGGCGTTCGGAGCGATCAACTGGATTCGAAGTCGGCTAGATAATTGCGTAGCAGGCGGTCAAAAGCCTTTCGTTCGCCTTCGGAAAGAGTGGAGATCAGGCGTGCCTGCGTTTCGACATGTGCCGTCACCGCCGCATCGATAAGCTCGAAGCCTTTCGGCGTCAGGGATATCAGGAAGCTGCGGCCATCATCCGGGTTCTGGCTGCGCGTGACGAGGCCGGCCCTCTCCAGCTGATCGATGCGATTGGTCATCGTGCCCGACGACACCATCATCGTATCCATCAGATCACTAGGGGAGAGAGTATAGGGCTCCCCCGAGCGGCGCAGGGTCGCCAGCATGTCGAAGTTCGCCGCGTTCAGGCCGAAACGGCCGAAGGTCTTCTCCATCTCGCGGGAGAGATGGAGCGCGAGATTGCGCATGCGCCCGAACAGGCCCATGGCCGTCGTGTCGAGATCCGGCCGTTCGCGGCGCCACTGCGCGAGAATTTTATCGATGCGATCCATGTCAAGACCTCGCCATGATTTTATCTTGACGTCAAGACATTTCGATTTATCTTGAGGTCAAGATAAATTTCGAGACTGATGCCATGAATCGCAATTTCGACCTGTTGCTCACCGCCATCGCGCCGGCGATCTGGGGCAGCACCTATTTGGTAACGACGCAGCTTCTGCCGGTCGGTTATCCACTGACTGTCGCCATGCTGCGGGCGCTGCCGGCCGGCTTGTTGCTGCTCCTGATCGTGCGGCGGCTGCCGCATGGGGTCTGGTGGCTGAAGTCGCTGGTTCTTGGGGCGCTGAATTTCTCCATCTTCTGGTGGCTGCTGTTCATTTCGGCTTATCGGCTGCCCGGTGGCGTGGCCGCGACGGTCGGTGCCGTCCAGCCGCTGATCGTCATCGTGCTGGCGCGGTTGCTGCTGGGCTCGCCGATCCGTAGTCTTTCGATTGTTGCCGCGATTGCCGGCATCGGCGGTGTCGGGCTGCTGATCCTGACGCCGAATGCGACGCTCGATCCGATCGGCATTGTTGCGGGCATCGGCGGTGCTTTCTCCATGGCAGCCGGCACCGTCCTCAGCCGCCGCTGGCGGCCTGATGTCTCGCCGCTGACCTTCACGGCATGGCAATTGACGGCAGGCGGTGTGCTTTTGCTGCCAGTGGCGCTGCTGCTTGAGCCGCCGCTGCCGCATCTGACCGGAGCCAACATTCTCGGCTTCGCCTATCTCGGGCTGATCGGCGCAGCACTCACCTATATTCTCTGGTTTCAGGGTCTGTCGCGGCTGGAGCCCTCTATGGTCTCGCCGCTCGGCTTCCTCAGCCCGACGACGGCGGTCATCCTGGGGTGGGCCGTGCTCGGCCAGCAGCTGAGCCCGATGCAGATCTTTGGCATCGTCACCGTGCTCGCCAGCGTCTGGCTCAGCCAGCGAGCGCAGCTGGGTCCGGCCGCTCAACCCTCTTCCCCCTCGGGGAGAAGGTGGCCCGCCCTTCGATAAACTCATGAGGTCGGATGAGGGGATTTCACCGGCAGAATTCATGAATTTCAGTGCGCTTGGCGGGGCACCCCTCATCCGCTTGGCGGCACCTTCTCCCCGAGGGGAGAAGAAGTGCGCGGCACCGACCTCACCTCATATGCGGCTGCTCTGCCTACAAACGAAAAGGGCGGCCCTTGCAGCCGCCCTTCGTCATTCATGCCTTCAGGCCGATCACTTCCACTCGCGGATATCGACGAAGTGGCCTGCGATTGCGGCAGCTGCGGCCATGGCCGGCGAGACCAGATGGGTGCGGCCCTTGAAGCCCTGGCGGCCTTCGAAGTTGCGGTTCGAGGTCGAGGCGCAGCGCTCGCCCGGCTTCAGGCGGTCGTCGTTCATGGCGAGGCACATGGAACAGCCAGGCTCGCGCCAGTCGAAGCCGGCAGCCTTGAAGATCTTGTCGAGGCCTTCGGCCTCGGCCTGTTCCTTCACGAGGCCGGAGCCCGGCACGATCATGGCGTTGACCGTGGAAGCAACCGTCTTGCCTTCGACGACCTTGGCGACAGCGCGCAGGTCTTCGATGCGGCCATTGGTACAGGAGCCGATGAAGACGCGATCGATGTTGATCTCGGTCATCGGGGTGCCCGGCTTCAGGCCCATATAGTCGAGCGCACGCCACTTGGAGGCGCGCTTGGTCTCGTCCTGGATTTCGTCCGGGTTCGGAACGATACCCTGAACGGAGATGACGTCTTCCGGCGAGGAACCCCAGGAGACGATCGGCGGCAGGCTTGCGGCATCGAGCTTGACGATGCGGTCGTAATGCGCGCCTTCGTCGGACTTCAGCGTCTTCCAGTAGGCGATCGCCTGTTCCAGCGCTTCGCCCTTCGGCGCGCGCGGCTTGCCCTTGATATATTCGAAGGTGACCTCATCCGGAGCGATCAGGCCAGCGCGGGCGCCGCCTTCGATCGACATGTTGCAGATGGTCATGCGGCCTTCCATCGATAGCGAGCGAATGGCTTCGCCAGCATATTCGATGACGTAGCCGGTGCCGCCTGCGGTGCCGATTTCGCCTATGATGGCGAGGATAATGTCCTTGGCGGTGACGCCCGGCGGAAGCTGGCCGTCGACCTGCACCAGCATGTTCTTGGCCTTTTTCTGGATCAGCGTCTGCGTGGCAAGCACATGTTCGACTTCGGAGGTGCCGATACCATGGGCCAGGGAGCCGAAGGCGCCGTGGGTCGAGGTGTGGCTGTCACCGCAGACGATGGTCATGCCGGGCAGGGTGAAGCCCTGCTCAGGACCGATGATGTGAACGATGCCCTGACGCTTGTCGTTCTCGGAGTAGTATTCCACGCCGAATTCGGCGGCATTCTTGGCGAGCTGCTCGACCTGAATGCGGCTTTCCTCGTTCTTGATGCCGAGGTGGCGATCCGGCGAGGTCGGGACATTGTGGTCGACGACAGCCAGCGTCTTCTGCGGCGCGTGAACCTTGCGGCCGGACATGCGCAGACCTTCGAAAGCCTGCGGCGACGTCACCTCGTGAACGAGATGACGGTCGATATAGAGAAGACAGGTGCCGTCTTCTTGGGCGTCGACCAGATGGTCGTCCCAGATTTTATCGTACAGTGTGCGTGGAGCGCTCATGGCTACAAATCCATATTGGCATTATCGAAGATGGGGGTTGACGGATCAGGACCGCCGGCCTCGGGTGTGATCAGCGAAGTCGGCTGTTGAGCGCGCCCGAAATCATCGCAAAGAATCGTGCCGGCAGGCGCTTATGGTCCTGCAGCACGAAAGCCGTGACGTATCGTCCGTCTTTGCTCATGATCTTACTCATGGCCATGCTCATATCAATTTTCAAAACCTTCGGCAATGGCGACGACAGGCTGTATCGGAACGGCCGGGATCCGGCCGGACCAATCACACCTGTGCGCCTGGCGGTTGGCCCGCCGCCAAGCGAGGGAAAGCGGAGCGGTCGCTGCCTGAGCGGCGGCGCATCCAGGCTTCGAGTTGCCTGAGCAGCAGCGACAGGCCGATCGTCAGCAGCAGGTAGATGAAGGCGAGGATCGACAGCGTTTCGAAGTAGCGGAAATTGGCCGAGTAATAGAGCTTGGCGAGCTGGCTGATATCGGCGACGCCGAGCACGGACACGAGCGAACTGTCCTTCACCATGGCGATGAAATCATTCGACAGCGGCGGCAGGATGACGCGGATCGCCTGGGGGAAGACGACAAGCCGGAAGCGCTGGAAGCGGCTGAGGCCCAAGGCCTTTGCCGCTTCGATCTGGCCCTGGTCGACCGCCTGGATGCCAGCGCGGAAGATTTCGGCGATGAAGGACGAATAGCCGATCGTCAGCGCGATGATCGTGCGCCAGACGAAAGGCACATCGCGGGTGACGAGGGGCGTCGCCCAGCCTGCGGAGGCCAATGGAGACGTGATGAAGTTATAGACGGCGACAAAGGCCGGTGTGCCGACGAAGGCGACATAGGAGAGCAGCACCAGCATCGGGATGCCGCGCACGATCTCGATATAAAAGCGCGCCACCTGTCGCAGCACGAGGAAATCGGAAAGACCGAGCAGCGCCAGCGCCAGGCCGAGCAGCATGGCTAGCGTAAAGGCCACCAGCGTCACGAAGACCGTGACGCCGATGCCATTCAGCAGAAGAGAGAAAATCTGGGCATAGAGGCCGTTCGCCGCAATTACGAATGAGGCGGCGATGCCGAGGATAGCGAGGGCGACCAGCCACCAGGGAAAGTCTTCCTTGCCGCGGTGCCCGCCCGGACCTGCCAAAGGTGCCATCAGAGCGGGCTTCCAATATATCGGTCTTCAGAGTTCATTGGCCCATCTTGTAGTCGAGGAACCACTTCTTGTTCAGCGAGTCGAGCGTGCCGTCGGCCTTGAGGCTGGCAATGGCGGCATTGACCGGGGCGACAAGATCGGAACCCTTCTGGAAGATGAAGCCGAAATCCTCTGTGCCGAGCGGGCCGCCGACCAGCTTCAGGCCGCCATTGGAAGCGTCGACGTAGCCTTTGCCGGCCGTGCCGTCGGTCAGCACCATGTCGACGTCTCCGGTCTTCAGCGCCTGCACTGTCGCGCCGAAGGTTTCGAAGGTCTTGATGCGCGGATTCTGCTCGTTGCCGTCAAGGACTTCATAGACGGCGGTGTAGAAGGGCGTCGTGCCCGGCTGCGCGCCGATCAGGGCCTCCTTGACGGCGGCGAAGCTCTTGGCATCGGCAAAGCGCTTCTCGTCGCCGCGCACGAGCATGAACTGCTGCGAGCGCATATAGGGGTCGGAGAAATCGACCTTCTGCTTGCGGTCTTCCTTGATGGTGATGCCGGTCATGCCGATGTTGTACTGGCCTTCGGAAACGGCCTGGATCATCGCGTCCCAGCTGGTGTTCTGGTACTCGACCTTGAAGTTCAGACGCTTGGCGATCTCGTTCATTGCGTCATATTCCCAGCCGATCGCCTTGTTCGTTTTTGGGTCGATAAACTGCAGCGGCGGATAGGCATTCTCGGTGACGACGACGACCGTCTTGCCATTCAGGTTCGGAAGGTCGGCCGCAAAGGCGGCGAAAGGTGCAAGCACGAGGGCGCTGAGGCCCAGAAGGAACGAACGACGGAATGCCATGGAAATCTCCCCGATTAGCGTGGCGGGAAAGTGTCATATTTGGAAAGCGGATGGCAAGGTTATAGCCATCGTAGCGATCATAAAAAAGGAAAAGCAGCTCTAAAACATACGGCTGCCTAAGAAATTTCCGTTTGCCGCGTCGCATTGCGACAGGCAGTAAAAAAGGCGGCCCGAAGACCGCCTTCAATTGTCACAATCCGTCGGGATCGAAACTTATTCCGCTGCCGGCTCGGCTGCGGCGGCTGCAGCAGCTTCGGCAGCTGCCTTTGCTTCTGCAGCTTCTGCTGCTGCCTTTTCAGCTGCGAGTGCCTGAGCGGCTGCAACCTTCTCGGCTTCGATACGTGCCTTCTCGTCGGCCAGAGCCTGGCGCTCGGCATCGTTGAGCTTGCGGGCGCGGGTGCCGGTGTTTTCGACGATACGGGCAGCCTTACCGCGCAGGTCGCGCAGGTAGTAGAGCTTGGCGCGACGGACCTTACCGCGGCGAACGACTTCGACGCTTTCGATCATCGGCGAGTAAACCGGGAATACGCGCTCGACGCCTTCGCCGTAGGAGATCTTGCGAACGGTGAAGTTTTCCTGCAGGCCGCCGCCGGAGCGAGCGATGCAAACGCCTTCATAGGCCTGAACGCGGGTACGGTTGCCTTCCGTGACCTTTACGTTGACGCGAACGGTGTCGCCAGCGGAAAATTCGGGAAGGGTGCGCTTGGCTTCGATCTTGGCAGCCTGTTCGGCTTCCAATTGCTGAATGATGTTCATGTTATCAACCTCGTTGTTGCTTCAACAGCCAGAGCGCTCATCATTCTATCTTTGGTCGGACCCGGAGATCACGCCTCGGATGTATGCCCGTTCAGGCAGGAGCGAATACGTCTGCTCTTCTTTGCTGGTTGATGGGAAATTTCCCATGCCGGCCGCGCACATATCCTATTGTCACGCCTTTGTCACCCCTTGCGGCTGAATTAAGTGGCGATTGGTGCCAGTTTTGCGGCGCTTGAACCAATGTCGCTCATCTAGCCGGTGTTGCCGCTACTTCTTCCGCAATTCGTCCAGCAAATCCGGCCGGCGCGCTCGCGTCAGCTCTTCGGCCTTCTCCCTCTGCCATTTGGCGATCGCCGCGTGATTGCCCGAGGTGAGGATGGCGGGAATCTCGCGGCCTTCCCAGATCTGCGGTCGCGTATAATGCGGATGTTCCAGCAGGCCGCCTTCGAAGCTTTCATGAAGGCCGGAGAGGTCGTTGCCCATGACGCCGGGCAGGATGCGAACGATAGCGTCGAGGAGGATGAGGGCAGCCGGCTCGCCGCCCGAAAGGATATAGTCGCCGATCGAGACTTCCTCGAGGCCACGGCCGTCGATGACGCGCTGGTCGACGCCTTCGAAGCGGCCGCAGACGATGATGACGCCGTCGCCGCTTGCAAGCTCGCGCACACGCTTCTGCGTCAGCGGCTTGCCGCGCGGGCTCATCAGCAGGCGCGGGCGGCTGTCGTTTTCGCTGGCATGATCGATGGCGCGGGCAAGCACATCCGGTTTCAGCACCATGCCGGCGCCGCCGCCGGCCGGCGTGTCGTCGACGGTGCGGTGCTTGTCGGTGGCGAAATCACGGATCTGCACGGTGTCCAGCGACCATTGCCCGCGTTCCATCGCCTTGCCGGCAAGCGACGTGCCGAGATGGCCGGGAAACATCTCGGGATAAAGCGTCAGTATGGTCGCCCGAAAACTCATGGCGCGATCACTTCCTAATGAGGGCACTTCCCAATGAGGGTTACTTCTTCGTCTTGTCCTGCGGCTTTTCCGGCTTGCCGATGAGGTCATCGGGGCTGTCGATCAAGCCGGCGGCGAGCGGATCGATCAGGATCTTGCCTGCTTCGAGGTCGATTTCGAGCACGGCGGCTTCGGAAAAGGGGATCAGCACCGGGCGCTTGCCCGGCCCCTTCAGCTCCAATAGGTCGCCGGCGCCGAAATCATAGATGCCGCTGACGGTGCCGTAGCCGACGCCTTGGTCATCGACGGCTTCCAGCCCTTCGAGATCGGTGTAGAAGAATTCGTCGTCGTCGAGCTCGTCATCCGGCAGGTTGTCGCGCTCGATATAGAGTTCCAGCCCGTTCAGCGCCTCGGCGGCATTACGGTCGTTGATGCCGCGAAAGCGCACGATGACGACATTCTTGGCCTCGCGGATTTCCAGAACTTCGAAGCTGCGGCCATCCATGCTGTGCAGGTGGCCGTAATCGCCAAGTGCGGTCGGATCGGATGTATAGGCGCGGGCACGCACTTCGCCTCGCAAGCCCTGTGCAGCGCCGATGGTGGCCATCAATACCGGATTTTGCAGTTTCGTCATGGTCTCTTCGTCGATTGCCGGGATTATGCAGCAGATCCAAAATGCTACAGCGACCTTTGTCCACCCCATGTGACACGCGGCGCTGTCGTTGGTTCTCTCATAGGCTGAACATTTGCCGATGGGAAACAAAAAACGGGTGGCATGTCGCCATGCCACCCGTTTTCAATCAATGCGAGGTCCGATTACTCGGAAGCGGCAGCGGCGTCAGCAGCCTTCTGTGCCTTTTCGGCAGCGCGCTCCTGAGCCTTCTTGCCCGGCTTTGCCTTTTCCGGGTTGTTCTTGGCTTCGCGCTTTGCGATGCCGGCTTCGTTGAGGAAGCGCAGAACGCGGTCGGTCGGCTGTGCGCCGTGGTCGAGCCAATGCTTGATGCGTTCGACCTTCAGTTCAACGCGCTTGGCGTCGTCCTTGGCAAGCATCGGGTTCCAGGAGCCGAGGGTCTCCAGGAAACGGCCGTCGCGCGGCGAGCGAGCGTCGGCTACGACAACGTGGTAGTACGGGCGCTTCTTGGAGCCACCGCGGGCGAGACGAATTTTCAGTGCCATGTCAATTCTCCTTAGGCTTTTCTTGACCGCTTCGTTGTGCGGTATGGTTACGTCGCGCTGCTTTTCTCGTACCGCGTGATCCCGGTTCAAAACGCCCTGCGTCCTTCGGGATCATGCGGCCAGGGGTTACCCTTTGAAATCCGCAGCGATCTGTTCATGATGCCGGATGACTTCCTTGATGACGAAGTTCAGGAACTTCTCGGCGAAATCCGGGTCCAGATTGGCGTCCTTTGCCAGGCGGCGCAGGCGCTCGATCTGAAATTCTTCGCGCGCCGGGTCGGCCGGCGGCAGGTCGTACTTGGCCTTCAGCACGCCCACTTCCTTCGTGCAGCGGAAGCGCTCGGCCAGCATGTGCACCAGTGCGGCATCGATATTGTCGATCGACTGGCGGTATTTGCCCAGTTGGGCCTTTACGTCTGGATCAATCATGGGGGTCAACGATCCTTCTCACTTCTTCTTCGGCAAACCGGGGAGGCCCGGGAAACCACCGCCAAGGCCCGGCAGTTTGGCGCCGCCGAGACCCGGCAAACCGCCACCGCCGCCCAGACCCGGCAAGCCACCCGGCAGGCCGCCGGGACGGCCGAGGCCGGCCGCTTCGGCTTGCTTCTGCAAGGCTTCGAGCTGCTTGGGATCCATGTTCGACAGGTCGGGCATCCCACCCATACCGCCACCGAGACCCATTTTGCCGGCAAGGCCGCCCATCAGCTGCTTCATCATGCCGCCTTTGCCCTTGCCGCCCATCATCTTCATCATATCCGCCATCTGGCGGTGCATCTTCAGAAGCTTGTTGATGTCGGAGGCGTCGGTGCCGGAGCCTGCGGCGATACGCTTCTTGCGGGAATGCTTGAGGAGATCCGGATTGGCGCGCTCGGCCTTGGTCATCGAGGAGATGATAGCGAGCTGGCGTTTGAACAGGCGGTCATCGAGGCCGGCGGCTGCCATTTTGTCCTTCATGCCGGACATGCCGGGCATCAGGCCCATAATGCCGCCCATGCCGCCCATCTTCTGCATCTGGCCGAGCTGGTCGGCGAGATCGTTGAGGTCGAACTTGCCCTTGGCCATCTTGGCAGCCATGGCGGCCGCCTTCTCGGCGTCGATATTCTCGGCAGCCTTCTCGACGAGCGAGACGATGTCGCCCATGCCGAGGATGCGGTCAGCGATACGGCGGGGATGGAATTCCTCCAGCTCGCCCATCTTTTCGCCGACGCCGATCAGCTTGATCGGCTTGCCGGTGACTGCGCGCATCGAAAGGGCCGCACCGCCGCGGCCATCGCCGTCCATGCGGGTCAGCACGAGGCCGGTGATCCCGACGCGCTCGTCGAAATTGCGGGCGAGGTTGACGGCGTCCTGACCGGTCAAGCTATCGGCGACCAGCAGGATTTCGTGCGGATTGGACTTCTTCTTGATATCCGCCATCTCGACCATGAGCGGCTCGTCGATATGCGTACGGCCGGCGGTGTCGAGGATGACGATGTCATGGCCGCCGAGCTTGGCGGCCTGGACTGCGCGTGCGGCAATATCGGTCGGCGATTGGCCTGATATGATCGGCAGCGTGTCGACGCCGGTCTGGACGCCGAGCTGACGCAGCTGCTCCTGGGCTGCCGGACGGCGCGTGTCGAGGGAGGCCATCAGGACCTTCTTGCGGTCGCGGCTCGTCAGGCGGCTGGCGATCTTGGCCGTGGTGGTCGTCTTACCGGAGCCCTGCAGACCCACCATCATGACGACGACCGGAGCCGGCGCATTGAGGTCGATGCCGACGCCTTCGCCGCCAAGCATCTCGATCAGCTCGTCATGGACGATCTTGACGACCATCTGGCCCGGCTTGATCGACTTTAGGATCTCGGCGCCGACGGCCTTTTCGCGAACGCGATCGGTAAAGGAGCGCACGACATCCAGCGCCACGTCGGCTTCGAGCAGCGCGCGGCGAACCTCGCGAAGCGCAGCGGAAACATCGGCTTCCGAAAGCGCGCCGCGGCCTGTCAGTCCATTCAGAATGGAACCAAGACGGTCCTGGAGGTTTTCAAACATCGGTTCTTCCTTATCGATCGCTTGGGATTTGGACTTGGCGCAAGTTTGCGCCGTTCCTCGCCCGAAAACGTCGTGCTTTTCCATGACGAAAACAAGACGCAAAGCCAAAAAGCACCCGAGGGCGCATCGCGCTGTCGGGTGTTGACCTCCGGGATCTCTTTATACCTTTATGGGTCCCGGTCGGTGGCTCGGAGGCTTGTGCTCGTCGCAGATTGCGGGCGATAAACAGGAAAAGGCCGCCAAAGTCAACCCAATGCGGCCGAAATGCCTGAAATGCGCGGATGACAGCGTTATCTCAACCTCGATTTGACCATACCATCCTCTTCCAATCGTTACATCGATCCCCGTCATCAAGTGATTCCCCGAGACAGCTCCGAATGAATGATGCAGCCCTGACCAATCTTCTCGCCGCCTGCCGCGCTTACGCCGGCGGTCGTGTCGACGCACAATTCAACGCGGCGGCCCAGGCCTTCTACGCGAGTGCCATTGCCCAGCCGAAGATCATGGCGCGGGCGGCGCGCGAGCTTAGCCGCCTGCCGCCGCCGGGGGCCGCGATCCTTGCGAATATGCTCGGCACCATCGTCGAAAAGGGCGGGTCGGTGGAGCGCAGCGGTGCTGCGGTGTGGGAGCTCTACATGGCGTGGTTGCCGCAAATCCATCGCGGCTTTGCCGGCCGCAAGGAGCTGAGCCCGAGGCAAAGGCAGCTGCTCGACGCTTTCCAGCTGCTTGGCCAATCGGCGGTATCGCATCTTGCTGCCATGCCGCGGGAACGCGAGCGCGCCGCCGGCGACAAGGCGCTGATGGCGCAGCTTGCCCAGCTGCAGGATTATACGCCGGGTGCGGCCTGGGTCCGCCAGATGCTCCTGAGCCGCAGCGACGCGCTGCTGGTGCTGCATCTGCCGAGCCGTCAGGGTTTTCGCCTGCGCTATCAGAATATCGTCAATTGCTTCCATCTGTTCACGCTGATCCAGGCGGCATTCGGCGAGACGCTTCCCGGCGGCCGCGTGCCCAACAGGTTCATAATCGACATGGCGCGCTGCGTGACCGTGGCGGAAGATGGCAATGACGAGCCCTGGTGGCGCTACGAGACGGTGCAGCCGGATGAGCAAGGGCTTGTCGAGATTTCCGGAGAAGCATCCGTCGAGACGATTGCCCGCATCGATGACCGGCAGGTCATCCTGCTTTCATCGCCGGTCAAGGGCGCTGCATTGTGGGATACGAGCTTTTTCACGCCGCAGCTTTTCGTCATGCCGGCGAATGTCGTGCTGGAGGAGACGCTGACGGCGCGTGAGGTCGAAGAGTGGCTCGCCAGGTTCGGCTTACCAGCCGGGAAGGCGACAAGCGCACAGGCGGTGGACAAGCCATGACGAGCTCATCCGACTCAGCCAAGAAGAATCCCTATTACCAGGGGCCGGTTTCCGATCATTTCGACGGCGTGCGCTTCTTCAATCCCGGTGGCGTCGCGCCGGGCGGTGCATTCGACCTTTTGCGCTGGCAGTTCGGCGGTGGCCGGGTGCGGTGGCCCAACCCGGTCATCAGCGCCTTTCCTCCGGCTAGGCCGGACCGGCACGTGTTCGGCGAGCAGATGCGGGTGACCATGGTCGGGCATGCCTCGATGCTGATGCAGATTGCCGGGCTGAACATTCTGACGGATCCGGTCTGGTCGGAGCGGGTCAGCCCTTTCCGATCTTTCGGACCGAAGCGTGTGGTGCCGCCCGGCATCCGCTTCGAGGATCTGCCGCATATCGACGTCGTGCTCGTCACGCATAATCACTATGACCACCTCGATGTTGCAACGCTTGCCCGCCTGCAGCAGGCGCATCGGCCAAAGATCGTCACGCCGCTCGGCAACGACATGATCATCCGCCGTGCCGTTCCCGATGCCGACATCACGGTGGTCGACTGGGGCGATCGCATCGCCCTCAAGGCCGGCGTGACGATCGATGCCGAGCCCTGCCATCACTGGTCGGCGCGCGGCATGGGCGACCGGCGCATGGCACTCTGGGCCGCTTTCGTGCTGAGCACACCAGCGGGCAAGATCTACCATGTCGGCGACACCGGCTTTCACGATGGCATCAATTATGAGGCTGCCCGGCAAAAACATGGCGGTTTCCGCCTCGCGATCCTGCCTTTTGGCGCTTACGAGCCGCGCTGGTTCATGAAGGGTCAGCACCAGAATCCGGAAGAGGCGGTGAAGGGCATGAAGCTCTGCAACGCGGCCTATGTCGCCGGGCATCACTTCGCGACCTTCCAGCTGACGGACGAAGGGATCGATGAGCCCGTTCAGGCGCTGGATGCGGCCTTGAAAGCTGAGAGTGTGGAGGCGGATCGCTTTCGTCCGCTCAGGGCGGGGGAAGTTTTCGATGTGCCTGTCGTCTGAGGGCGCCAAATATCCCTTCTCCCCGAGGGGAGAAGGGTTGCGTCCTGCGTTGGAAGCCTTACTGCTTGATCTCGGGCTCAACCAGTTTCGCGAGATTGATCAGCGATTCCTGCCAACCGAGATAGCAGGCTTCCGGCGGGATGACATCGGGAATGCCGGCTTGAGTGATGTTGACCTCGGTTCCGACGAGAACCTTCTTCAGGGTCACCGTCACTTCCATTTCGCCGGGCAGGTTCGGATCGTCGAATCTGTCAATGTAGCGCACAAGTTCGCCCGGGATAAGCTCGAGAAAATCGCCGCCGAAGGAGTGCTTCTCGCTGGTCGTGAAGTTGCGGAACGACATCTTGAACGTGCCGCCGACTTTTCCTTCGAAGTGATGCACGCTGCAGGCAAAACCGTTCGGCGGCAACCATTTGGCCAGCGCATCCGCTTCGATGAATGCGCGATAGACCTTTTCCGGGCTGGTGGCCAGGACGCGGTGCAGGCGTATGGTATTCGGCATGGTCATAATCCCTATGGTTTGACGGAGTGGACGAGCCTAGGACGTGGCAGCTTTTGGTAATCCGACATCGATGAATGATCTTTTCTCAAAATAATGCGGGTCAAGACTTCTCGGTGGGATTTTTGCTGTGGTCAAAGGACGGCCGCCCGCCCCTCGTGGTTCGAGACGGCCCTGCAGGCCTCCTAACCGTGAGGGCTGATCTTTTGCGTCGATCATACATTTCCGGGATCTAGGCACTGCAGCACAAATCATGGCCGCAGCGACGATGCTAACTCCGCCTCATCCTGGGGTGTGGAGCTCGAAGAGTGAAGCCTCGAAGGATCGGGGCGGCCCGGGAGAGCTCGCCCAATCCTGAATAATGCCGTTCTTCATGTCCCACTGGTAATTCCCCCGCATTTCCGCCATATACAGCTCGAAACACGGACGGACTTGGCATCATGAGCAATACGGTCGAATTCGCGAGGATGAACGGGCTTGGCAACAAGATCCTGGTTATCGACATGCGCGGCCGCAAGGATGTGGTGACGCCCGCTGCGGCGATTGCGCTCAATGCCGATCCGGCCACCCAGTTCGATCAGATCATGGCGATCCACGATCCGAAGCTGCAGGGCACCGATGCCTGGATCGATATCCTGAACTGCGACGGAACGAAGGCGCAGGCCTGCGGCAACGGCACGCGCTGCGTCGTGCAGGCGCTGGCGGCCGAAACTGGCAAAAAGGTGTTCACCTTCCAGACGGTCGCCGGCATCCTGAATGCCAGGGAGCATGAGGACGGCACGATCTCGGTCGATATGGGCACGCCCGTCTTTGCCTGGGACCAGATCCCGCTTGCCGAGGAATTTGCCGATACCAGCCGCATCGAGCTGCAGATCGGGCCGATCGACAATCCCGTACTGCATTCGCCTTCCGTGATGTCGATGGGTAATCCGCATGCGATCTTCTGGGTCGATAGGGATCCGATGTCCTTCGATCTCGATCGTTTCGGCCCGCTGCTCGAAAACCACCCGATGTTTCCCGAGCGCGCCAATATCACGCTGGCGCAGGTGCTGTCGCCGACCTCGCTGCGCACACGCACCTGGGAGCGCGGCGCCGGCCTGACGCTTGCATGCGGTTCGGCCGCCTGTGCCTCCGCCGTCAGCGCCGCGCGCACCGGCCGCACCGGCCGCAAGGTGATGATCGAAGTTGCCTCCGCGCCGGCGCCTGGCAAGCTCACCATTGAATGGCTCGAGAGCAACGACCATGTCGTCATGACCGGGCCTGCCGAATGGGAATGGTCCGGCACCGTCGATCCTGTCACTGGCAGCTTCTCGCGCGATCCGGAGCAAGAGGCTCAGGCGCGGTGAGCGGGGTCGAGGTCATTACCTTCGGCTGTCGTCTCAACACCTATGAATCCGAAGTGATGAGGGCCGAGGCAGAGAAAGCCGGGCTCAACAACGCCATTCTGGTCAATACCTGTGCCGTGACGGGCGAGGCCGTGCGCCAGGCGCGGCAGGCAATCCGCCGCGCGCGCCGTGGCAATCCGCATGCCCGTATCATCGTCACAGGCTGCGCCGCGCAGACCGAGAAGCAGACCTTTGCCGAGATGGCGGAAGTCGATGCCGTGCTCGGCAACGAGGAGAAGCTGAAAAGCGCCTCCTACCGCTCCCTGCCGGATTTTGGCGTTTCGGCCGAAGAAAAGCTGCGCGTCAACGATATCATGAGCGTGCGGGCGACCGCGCCGCAGATGATCCGTCATATCGATGGTCACGTGCGCGCCTTCATCCAGGTGCAGAACGGCTGCGATCACCGCTGCACCTTCTGCATCATTCCCTATGGCCGCGGCAATTCGCGTTCGGTGCCGATGGGTGCTGTGGTCGATCAGGCGCGCAATCTCGTCGAAAGCGGCTATCGCGAAATCGTGCTGACCGGCGTCGATGCAACAAGCTATGGCGCCGACCTGCCGGGTACGCCGACGCTCGGCCTGCTTGCCAAGACGCTGCTGAAGCAGATCCCGGAGATCCGCCGGCTGCGGCTCTCCTCGATCGACAGTATCGAGGCAGACCGGCACCTGATGGATCTCATCGCCGACGAGCCGCGATTCATGCCGCATCTGCATCTCTCGTTGCAGCATGGTGACGACATGATCCTCAAGCGCATGAAGCGGCGGCACTCGCGCGCCGATGCCGTGCGTTTCATCGAGGATGTGCGCCGCCTGCGCCCGGAGACGAGCTTCGGCGCCGATATGATCGCCGGCTTCCCGACTGAGACGGAAGAGATGTTCGCCAATGCTGTCGGCTTGGCGCAAGAGGCCGGCATCGCGCATCTGCACGTCTTCCCCTACAGCCCGCGCCCCGGCACGCCGGCCGCCCGCATGCCGCAGCTCGATCGCGGGCTGATCAAGGAACGTGCCGCCCGCCTGCGCGAGGCCGGACAAAGATTGCACCGGACCCATCTCGACAGCATGGTCGGCACGCGGCAATGGCTGCTTGTGGAGAATGGCGGACTGGCGCATACGGAAAACTTCACGCTTGTCGCCGCCCCCGGCCTTCGCCCGCGCGACCTTGTGCAGGTCGCAATCACCGGCCACAATGGCAAGCACCTCGACATGCAACTTCTGGCCGCCGACGCGGCCTAATGCTTCAACGGACACTTCATGGCGCTCGGTTTCATCAAAAAAGTCTTCACCTTCGGCCGCGAAAAGCCGGCTGAGGAGCAGGCGCCTGCTGTGGATGTTTCGCCGGCTTCCGAGTCTGTCGAGCCGCCGTCGCCCCCCTCTGTCCCTTCGGGACATCTCCCCCACGAGGGGGGAGATCGGTTGGAGAGTGGAGCGCCGACCGAGCAAGAGCCGCAGGCTGAAGAGCCTGCAGATGCGGCCGGCGCGAAAGAGATTGAGGCCGTTGAGGCTGCTCATTCTCTCGAATCCGAGCTGCAAGAACAGCCCGAAGACCGTAAGGCCATCGAATCGGAGCAACCTGCCGATCCTGAAGTCCACGTAGTTTCGGAAGAGCACCCCATCGAACCGATCTCCCCCCTTGTGGGGGAGATGTCCGACAGGACAGAGGGGGCTGACGAAGGTACGGCAAGCTCGGAATCTTCGTCGGAAGACGCCGAATCCTCATCCGAAATTAGCGCCCCCCCAGTCGAAGCCCCCATCCTTCCCAAGGGCTTTTCGGCCGCCGCCTCTGCTCCCGCACCGGCTCCGGAGGCCCCCAAGCAGAAACTCTCCTGGTTCCAGCGCCTACGCGCCGGGCTTGCGCGGACCTCGTCGCAGCTGACCGGTCAGATCGCGGCGCTCTTTACCAAGCGCAAGCTCGACGATCAGACGCTGCAGGATCTGGAGGATCTGCTGATCCAGGCCGATCTCGGCGTCGAGACGGCGATGCGCGTCACCGATACGCTGGCGTCCGAGCGCTATGGCAAGGATGTGACCGGCGAAGATGTCGGCCGCATCATGGCGCAGGAAATCGCCAAGGTGCTGAAGCCTGTGGCAAAGCCGCTGCAGCTCGATCTCAGCCATAAGCCGCATGTGATCCTCGTCGTCGGCGTCAACGGCACCGGCAAGACGACGACGATCGGCAAGCTGGCCGCAAAACTCTCCGGTGCGGGGCTGAAGGTCACGCTGGCTGCCGGCGATACGTTCCGCGCGGCTGCCATCGAGCAATTGAAGATCTGGGCCGAGCGTACGAAATCGGACTTCATAGGGACGAAGCTCGGCGCCGATGCTGCCGGTCTTGCCTTCGATGCCTTCCAGCAGGCCAAGGCCAACAAGAGCGACGTGCTGATCATCGATACGGCCGGCCGTCTGCAGAACAAGGCGGAGCTGATGGCGGAGCTCGAAAAGATCGTGCGCGTCCTCGGCAAGCTCGATCCGGACGCGCCGCATACCGTGCTGCAGACGCTCGATGCCACCACCGGCCAGAACGCCTTGAACCAGGTGGAAATCTTCCGCAATGTTGCCGGCGTCAACGGGCTCATCATGACCAAGCTCGACGGCACGGCGCGCGGCGGCATCCTTGTCGCCATCTCGGCCAAGCATAAGCTGCCGGTCTATTTCATCGGCGTCGGCGAAGGTGTAGAGGATCTCGAGCCGTTCGAAGCCGAGGATTTTGCTCATGCCATCGCCGGTACGGGGGCTGTAAACAGCCAATGAATGACAAGAACAAGTTTGATGATAGGGAAAGTGCCGCAATGACGACCAGCGACAGCGATCTCACCCCAAGTGCCGCCGACAGGCATCATCCGATGCTGAAGCTGGTGCTGGAACTCGGGCCTTTGCTGGTGTTCTTCTTCGGCAATTTGCGCGGCGAATGGCTGGCGCAGCATTTTCCGCAACTGGCAGCGCTCGGCGGCCCGCTCTTCGTCGCCACCGGCCTGTTCATGGCGGCAACGGTGATCTCGCTCATCGTTTCGAAGGTCATGCTCGGCCATTTGCCGCTAATGCCCTTCGTCTCCGGCATTGTGGTGCTGATTTTCGGTGCGCTCGGCATCTATCTTCAGAACGAAACCTTCATCAAGATGAAGCCGACCATCGTCAATGCGCTGTTCGGCATCGTGCTGCTCGGCGGCCTTGCTTTCGGCAAGTCGCTGCTCGGCTATGTCTTCAATGCCGCCTTTCAGCTGGATGCCGAGGGCTGGCGCAAGCTGACGCTGCGCTGGGGTATCTTCTTCTTCGTTCTCGCCGTGCTCAACGAAGTCGTCTGGCGCGGCTCGAACTGGCTTTATCTTCCGGACACCAAGGCCGCGGATAATCTCTGGGTGAACTTCAAGGTCTGGGGAACGATGCCGATCACCATCCTCTTCACGCTGTCGCAGATGCCGCTGATCATGAAGCACACGGTCGAGCCGCCGGTGGAAAACGGTAAATGAGCCAAGCCATCGACGCCCAAAGCCGCTATCGGCAACAGAGCTTCTGGTTCATCGCCTGCGCCGTCGTTCTGCTGGTGCAGATCGTGACCGAATACATGATGGGCCGTGTGCCGATCTGCACTTGCGGCTATGTGAAGCTCTTCGAGCCGGTGGTGAAATCCAGTGGCAATTCGCAGCACATCGCCGACTGGTACACGCCGTCGCACATCATCCACGGTTTTCTCTTTTTCGGTCTCACGCATCTGATCATGCGCGGCAAGCCGCTGTCGATGCGGCTCTTCGTTGCCATGTTGATCGAATCAGGCTGGGAGATCCTGGAAAATTCCCCTATCATCATCAACCGCTACCGCGCCACGACGATCTCGCTCGATTATGTCGGCGACAGCATCCTCAATTCCTCGATGGATGCGGTGTTCATGGTGGTCGGATTCCTGTTTGCCTGGCGCGCGCCGGTGCTGGTGACGGTTGTCATCGCCATCTTCTTCGAGCTGCTTACCGGTTATCTGATCCGCGACAATCTTACGCTCAACGTGCTGATGCTGGTCTGGCCGGTCGAGGCGATCAAGACTTGGCAGGGCGGGATTTAGTCTTTTAACCCTCGCCCCTGCGGGGAGATGGAGGCACGATAGCGCCGGGTGAGGAGGCGCTACCGGGAGAGTGCTGACTTTCGCTCGTCGCTCAAGACCTTTTTGCTTCGTGCCCCAGCCCCCTCATCCGCCCTTCGGGCACCTTCTTCCCAAGGAGAAAAGGGAATTAAGACGCCGGCTTCCCCTGCGCCTTCGCTATGGCCGGATAGAGCCCTTCCTTCAGGCTGGTCGGCGTGAACGGGCCGACCTGCTTGTAGAGGATCGTGCCGTCGGGCGAGACGAGGTAGGATTCCGGAATGCCGTAGACGCCCCAGTCGATGGCGGCAGAGCCGTTCGGGTCGATGCCGATGGCGTTGTAGGGATTGCCGAGTTCGCCGAGGAAGCGAAGTGCGTTCTCGCTCGTGTCCTTGTAATTGATGGCCACGATATTGAGCTGACCGCTCTTGGCAAGCTCCTTCAGCACTGGATGCTCGTCGCGACAGGGAATGCACCAGGAGGCAAAGACATTGACGAGCGTAAGCTTGCCCTTGATGGCGTCATCGGTCAGCGCCCGCAGGTTGGAGCCTTCGAGAGGTGGGAGCGCGAGCTTCGGCGCCTTCGTACCGATCAGCGCCGAAGGAATGGCCGATATGTCGGTGCCGTGCACTTCCTGATCATACATGACCTTGCCGACGGCAAAAGCGATGCAGGCAAAGACGATCAGCGGGATCAGCGCCAGCAGATAGCGTGCGGTGCCGCTCGATTTCGGCTGATCCTTGTTATCGGCATCCGTGGTCATTTCGTCTCGCTTTCCGGCGCGCGCTGTGAGCGGCGGCGGATGCCGGAGGCTTCCAATGCGGCGAGCTCACGACGTCGAAGGCGTCCGTCGATCCATGTCCAGGCGATGACGGCGAGGATCATGACGGCAGCAAAGCCGTAGGAGCCGTAGACGTAGAAGGGATGCGTCATGCTAGTCCTCCCGGCTTGCCATGCGTGCGGCGATGCGGCGCTGCGCGGCGATGCGGCGGCGCCAAATCTCGTTGCGAATCGCCATCAGGTGCAGCGTGAAGAACAGCAGCGTGAAGGCGAGCGCCATGGTGAAGAGCGGCCAGAGGAACTCCGCGTCGATGGCCGGGCCATCCATCCGCATGATGCTTTCCGACTGATGCAGCGTGTTCCACCAGTCCACGGAGAACTTGATAATCGGGATATTGATGAAGCCGACCAGCGTCAGGATCGAGGCGACACGGGCAGCTTTTGATGGGTCGTCCATGGCGCGGTTCAGCGCGATCAGGCCGAGATACATGAGGAACAGGATGAAGACCGAGGTCAGCCGCGCATCCCAGACCCAATAGGTGCCCCACATCGGCTTGCCCCAGAGCGAGCCGGTGACCAGCGCGATCAGCGTGAAGGCGGCGCCGAGCGGGGCTGCCGTCTTACCGGCGACATCGGCGAGCGGGTGGCGCCAGACAAGTGTGCCGATCGCCGACATGCTCATGATCGTGTAGCACATCATCGACAGCCAGGCGGCCGGAACGTGAATATACATGATGCGGACGGTATCGCCCTGCTGGTAATCGCCCTCGGTCGTAAAGGACAGATAGAGGCCGATCGCGAAGAGCATCGCCGAGATGGCCGCGAGCCAGGGAATGAGACGCGCCGAGAAAGCCAGGAACCGCGTGGGGTTGGCAAGGTCGGAAAATCGGCTGATCGCAGTGATATCGCTCATGCGGCTTGTTTAACCCGATATGGCTTTTCCGGCAATCGACCGCATTGTCCCGGATGGACGAAACAGTATCTTATTGCGATCAATCAGTCGTGTTCCGTAGGGCAAGAGCAGCAGCGGCCGGGCCGAGGACGGCGAAGAACAAGGTGAGCGCGATCAGGATCAGGAAGGGCGGTAGGAACGGCTGCGGCCCTTCGACTGTGGCATAGGTGGCGCTGACGCCGAAGATCAGCACGGGGATCGTGAGCGGTAGCACCAGAATGGAGACAAGCAGCCCGCCGCGCGGCAGCGCCACGGCAACGGCAGCACCAACCGCGCCGATGAAGGTGATCGCCGGCGAGCCGACGAGCAGGGTCAGGGCCGTCGCGCCGATCGCCGTCTCGTTCATATTCATAAAGAGGCCGAGCAGCGGCGAGGCGATGACGAGGGGCAAGCCTGCCGCGACCCAATGCGCCACGCATTTAATGAAGACCGTCAATACCAGTGGCGTTTCCTGCATGACAAGCAGATCGAGCGAGCCGTCATCGCGTTCTGCCTGGAACAGCCGATCGAGGCCAAGCAGGCTTGCGAGCAGCGCGCCGATCCAGACGATGGCCGGGCCGATGCGCGAGAGGAGCTTCAGGTCGGGGCCGACGCCGAAGGGAATGACGGCGACGACGGTGAGGAAGAACAGGATGCCGATCAACGCTCCGCCGCCGGCGCGCACCGAAAGTCTGAGGTCACGGAGGAAGAGGGCGGTCATCGGGCGGCACCAATCTCCCTCTCCCCTCGGGGAGAAGGTGGCCCGACGGGTCGGATGAGGGGGCTTTTACCCAGGAAAGAACCGTCACTTTGTATATACGTCAGATGATCGTCGCTCCGCTCCTCACCCCCCTCTGTCGCTGTCGCGACATCTCCCCCACAAGGGGGGAGATTGGTAACTTGTGGCGCGCGCATCGCCTGATCCAACATCGAATCTGTAGAAGCAGAAGCGGAGTCCGCCGGCTTTGTAGGCGGATGCGGCAAACTCCCAGCGATCTCCCCCCTCGTGGGGGAGATGTCACGAAGTGACAGAGGGGGGTGACGAAGGTGCGGCATAAGAGGAAATATCTGCATCATCCCCACACCCCCTCACTCACCCCGGCAAATCCCGTCATTCGCATCTCCTGCACATTCTCCAACCCCAGGGGCTGATGCGTGGCCGCAAGAACGATGCCGCCACTCTTCTGATGCGCGATGATTAGCTCCGCAAACAGCCGGTCTGCCGAGCTGTCCAGCGCCGCGGTCGGCTCGTCGAGAATCCAGATGGGGCGGTGGGCGACCAGAAGTTTGGCGAAAGCGATTCGCCGCTGCTGGCCGGCGGAGAGATAGCCGAAAGGCAAATGGGTGATACCGGCAAGGCCGACGGCGTCGGCGGCTTCATCGGCAGCCAGGCCGGAGCCGCCCGGCACATCGCCGAGGAAGGTTTTCCAGAAGGTCAGATTTTCCGCGACGGTCAGCTCGGATTTCATCGCGTTGCGGTGGCCGAGATAGTGGCTGGTTTCGCCCGGTGGCCGGCTCGATTCGCCATCACTTCCGGTGAAGGTGACACGACCTTTTTCCGGCTTCAGAAGGCCTGCCACGACACGCAGAAGCGTTGTCTTTCCCGATCCATTGCGCCCGGTCAGAACGAGGGCGTCACCACCCTCCAAGTCAAAGGAAACATTCGAGAAAATCAGGTCTTCGCCCCGCCTTGCCGCCAGATTTTCAGCGCATAGATGCATTCGCTCAGACTTTCCCCGTTGTCGTTGCCGCAGCGCGCAAAAAATTGTCCAAATTTGCGCTTTGCCACTCTGGCAAGTCTTTACGAA
The DNA here is from genome assembly GCF_003287875.1 of Martinezella tropici. GTDB lineage: Bacteria > Pseudomonadota > Alphaproteobacteria > Rhizobiales > Rhizobiaceae > Rhizobium > Rhizobium tropici_C. The sequence goes on along the minus strand of NZ_QMKK01000025.1, from coordinate 206,699 downwards.
ATTATCTATAAGACCTGCAACCACGCCAGCGGTCGGCGTGAATTTCATCCTTGCGCCGAACATAAGGTTTTCTGCCTTACGTGCGGACAGCGGAAATGGCCGCACCCGCATCCTGATGTGCATAAAGTGCATAGGCGTTCGCACGACTGTGTTGGCTATCAGAAACGGGGTATCTCGTGTCTAAATCTCTTGACAGTTTCAATTGTCGTTCCACGCTGACCGTGGGCGGGAAAGACTATGTGTATTTCAGCCTTCCCAAGGCTGAAGCCAATGGTCTGCCCGGCGTTTCCAAGCTGCCTTACTCCATGAAGGTACTGCTGGAAAACCTGCTGCGTTTTGAAGACGGGCAGTCGGTCACCAAGGAGCATATCCTTGCCGTCGCCGAATGGCTGACCAACAAGGGCACCGTCGAGAACGAAATCGCCTATCGCCCGGCGCGCGTGCTGATGCAGGACTTCACCGGCGTTCCGGCCGTCGTCGACCTTGCTGCCATGCGCGACGCGATGGTCTCCCTCGGTGGCGATCCGGAAAAGATCAATCCGCTCGTTCCCGTCGATCTCGTCATCGACCACTCGGTCATCGTCGACGAATTCGGCACACCGCAGGCTTTCGCCAAGAACGTCGAGCTGGAATACCAGCGCAACGGCGAGCGCTACCGCTTCCTGAAGTGGGGCCAGCAGGCATTCAAGAACTTCCGCGTCGTTCCTCCCGGCACCGGCATCTGTCACCAGGTGAACCTCGAATATCTCGGCCAGACCGTCTGGACGAAGGAAGAGGATGGCGAAACGATCGCTTATCCCGACACCTGCGTCGGCACCGATTCGCACACGACCATGATCAACGGCCTCGGCGTTCTCGGCTGGGGTGTCGGCGGTATCGAAGCTGAAGCCGCCATGCTCGGCCAGCCGGTCTCCATGCTGCTGCCTGAAGTCATCGGCTTCAAGCTGACCGGCAAGCTCAAGGAAGGCGTTACCGCGACCGACCTCGTTCTGACCGTCGTGCAGATGCTGCGCAAGAAGGGCGTCGTTTCCAAGTTCGTCGAATTCTTCGGCCCCGGCCTCGACAACATGCCGCTCGCCGACCGCGCCACCATCGGCAACATGGGTCCGGAATATGGCGCGACCTGCGGCTTCTTCCCGGTCGACAAGGAAACGCTGAACTACCTCAACATGTCCGGCCGTGCCAAGGACCGTATCGCGCTCGTCGAAGCCTATTCCAAGGCTCAGGGCATGTGGCGCGATAATGATGGTTCCGATCTCGTCTTCACAGACACGCTGGAACTCGATCTCGGCGACGTCGTGCCGTCGATGGCCGGCCCGAAGCGTCCGGAAGGCCGCATCGCGCTGGAAAACATCGCTTCCGGCTTCGCAACCTCGCTCGAAACCGAATACAAGAAGCCCGGCCAGCTCTCCAACCGCTATGCGGTCGAAGGCACGGATTTCGATATCGGCCATGGCGACGTTGCCATCGCTGCCATCACCTCCTGCACCAACACCTCCAACCCGTCGGTGCTGATCGCAGCCGGCCTTCTCGCCCGCAACGCCGTTGCCAAGGGCCTGAAGAGCAAGCCGTGGGTCAAGACCTCGCTCGCACCGGGATCCCAGGTCGTCGGCGAATATCTCGCCAAGTCCGGCCTGCAGGCCGATCTCGACAAGCTCGGCTTCAACCTGGTCGGCTTCGGCTGCACCACCTGCATCGGTAATTCCGGCCCGCTGCCGGCGCCGATCTCCAAGACGATCAACGACAAGGGCCTGATCGTTGCCGGCGTTCTCTCCGGTAACCGCAACTTCGAAGGCCGCATCTCGCCAGACGTCCAGGCGAACTATCTTGCTTCGCCGCCGCTCGTCGTCGCCTACGCGCTCGCCGGCTCGGTGCAGCTCGACCTAACGAAGGAGCCGATCGGCGAAGACCAGAACGGCAAGCCGGTCTATCTGAAGGACATCTGGCCGACCTCGCACGAGGTTCAGGAGTTCATCCAGAAGTACGTCACCCGCGAGCTTTATGAAACCAAGTATGCCGACGTCTTCAAGGGCGACGCCAACTGGCAGGCCGTGCAGGTTCCTCCGGGCCAGACCTATGCGTGGGACGACAACTCGACCTATGTGCAGAACCCACCTTACTTCGTGGGCATGGGCAAGAAGGGCGCCGGCGTTTCCGACATCAAGGGCGCGCGCGTTCTCGGCCTCTTCGGCGACAAGATCACCACCGACCATATTTCTCCGGCCGGTTCGATCAAGGCTGCCTCGCCCGCCGGCTCGTATCTCCTCGGTCACGGCGTCGGCGTTGCCGACTTCAACCAGTACGGCACGCGCCGCGGCAACCATGAAGTCATGATGCGCGGCACCTTTGCCAACATCCGCATCCGCAATCACATGCTTGGCCCGAACGGCAAGGAAGGTGGCTACACCATCCATTATCCGTCCAAGGAAGAGACGTCGATCTACGATGCGGCCATGCAGTACAAGGCCGAGGGCGTCCCGCTCGTCATCTTCGCCGGTGTCGAATACGGCAACGGCTCGTCGCGCGACTGGGCTGCCAAGGGCACGAACCTGCTCGGCGTGCGCGCCGTGATCGCCCAGTCCTTCGAGCGCATCCACCGCTCGAACCTGGTGGGAATGGGCGTCATCCCCTTCGTCTTCGAGGAAGGCACTACCTGGGCAAGCCTCGGCCTGAAAGGCGACGAACTCGTGACGATCGAAGGCCTGGAAAACATCAAGCCACGCGAGCGTAAGATCGCCAAGATCACCTATGGCGACGGTTCCGTGAAGGATGTTCCCATCATCTGCCGTATCGATACGCTGGATGAGGTCGTCTACGTCAACAATGGCGGCATCCTGCAGACCGTTCTGCGCGATCTCGCCGCCTGATAGGCGTCTGAACTCCTCTTGCACGCCGCCGGGAAAAGTCTCCCGGCGGCGTCTTGTTTTTCACGGTGATGTGTACGGCAAGCCGTTGCCGGTCCTCTGCCTCACCCCATCGTGACTTTGCGTCATCGCGCTAAACCATTATCTCTTGTTTCAGATTTTTCGGGCTTGATGTGGGCTGGGCGGCCCCAAGGAGCGTGATTGGTCCGGGCGTGTGCACTCGTGAGTGGCGCCGGAATTTTGCGAAAGAGGTAAAAGGGAAATGCGCCTTCGATTTTCGGCTCCACTTCTGGCAGGCATCGTGCTCGCAAGTTCGCTGCATGCGCAGGAAGCCCCGAAGATCAAGGGCGTTGTCGAACTCTTCACCTCGCAGGGCTGCGCCTCCTGTCCTCCCGCCGACGCGGCGTTCCGCAAGCTGATCCGCCAGGGCAATGTCGTCGCGCTCGCCTATCATGTCGACTATTGGAACTATCTCGGCTGGAACGATACAATGGCGTCCAAGGACAATACGGCGCGCCAATATGCCTATGCCCGCTCGATGGGACGCAGCGGGGTCTATACGCCACAGGCGATCGTCAACGGCAGGGACCATATGAACGGCGCCGATCTCGACGCCATCAATGTCAAGCTCGACGATTTCCAGCGTGACGGCGAAGGACTGACGGTTCCGGTGAATGCCGCCACCAAGGGCGACGAACTCGAGATCAAGATCGGCGCCGGCGCCGGCAAGGCCAATGTTGTTGTCGTCTATTTCGACAAGGAACAGATGGTGGCGCCGAAAGGCGGCGAAAACACCGGCCAGCAGATTGCCTACATGCATGCCGTATCGGACGTCGAGACCGTGGGCATGTGGGATGGCAAGGCCATGAGCCTGGTATTGCCCTCCACCGTGCTTGAAAAGGCCGGCCGAAGGGGCCTTGCCGTCCTTCTGCAATCGTCGACGCCTTCGGGCGATCCGGCCGCCATTCTTGGAGCGACGGTTCTGACCATCGGCTCGGACGGCTGAGCGGCATTTCTGAATTTTGACTGGTGCCGAAAGGCTCCCTATTTTTGCGGGCGCCAAAAAGGGCCCTATTTTGGCTGTACCAAAAAGGGGAGGTGCCCGGCGGGGACGCATTCGGGGCTGGGGTTTAATCGATACGCCCCGGCCGGGCCGTTTGACGCGGCGGCGCCAAACGGCTGCCTATACTTCCTGTAAATTGGGCGTCGTTTTGTCTGAAATGCGGCGTTGCCGAGATGCTTTCGGGCACGGGAAAAAAATTGTGAGCCGTCAGCCGTCTTGCAATTTGGTGCGGCTGAGGCAAACTGTCATTCTCCTGTCATGAGATAACCCTTGGGGGATTGATGACTGATCAGCCGGATTTGCGACGCGGCGAACGCCCTTCCGCCGATACTAATTCCACCGTCGTCGATCTCAGAGAATACAAACAAAGCAAGGATCCGCTACCGGTGACCTTCCATCGCCGGGAGCTGGACGCGATTTTGTGGATCTACGGCCGCATGGTTGGCGAAGGTGAGTGGCGCGACTACGCCATCGACCATCTGAAGGACAAGGCGGTTTTCTCCGTCTTCAAGCGCTCCGGTGAGATGCCGCTCTTCCGCATCGAAAAGAATCCGAAGCTCGCCGCCAAGCAGGGCGCCTTTTCCGTCGTCAACACCAACGGCATGATCCTGAAGCGTGGCCACGAGGTGCAGCAGGTTCTGAAGGTGTTCGACAAGCAGCTGAAGCTGGTGGAGAAGTAGTTTCTCGTCATTGGCTACGCGCTTGTGGCGAGTGTGGCACCCCCTCTGTCACTTTGTGACAGAGGGGGTGCCAGAGGTTCGGCATAAAGGCAGCTCGACACTACTCCCCAAACAACGTCCCCGGATAAACCGACGGATCCGGATCGGTTTCCGCGCCGTCTCCGAGCGCTTTCTGCATCAGCATCGTATCCAACCATCGGCCATGCTTGTAGCCGGTGCCTTTCAAAAGGCCGGTTTCGGTGAAGCCTGCGGCGCGATGCACGGCGACGGAGGCGGGATGGACGCCGCCGATGACGGCGATCATCTGGCGGAAGCCGAGCGCCTCGCAGCGTTCGACGAGCGCGTCGAGCAGCAGCCTGCCGATGCCGCGACCGCGCGCCTCCGGCGCCAGATAGATCGAATCCTCCACCATCCAGCGATAGGCCGGCCGCGTGCGGAACGCCGAGGCGTAGGCATAGCCCAGGAACGCGCCGGTCTCGTCTTCGGCGACGAGATAGGGATAGCCCTTTTCACAGATTGCCTGGAAACGGTCTGCCATCTCGTCCTGGGTCGGCGGCGTGATCTCATAGCTCGCGGTGCCGTTGAGAACGGAGTCGCGATAGATTGCTGTGATATGGGGAAGGTCGTCTGCGGTAGCGTTGCGAAGGCTGACGGACATTGTTTTCATTGCCTGATCTGCGGTTTGCGAAGGCCGCTATCAAATAGCAGGGTTATCGGCCAGGCAAATAAAAAGGCGGCCGAGGCCGCCTTTTCGCTACTCATTTCATGCTGCGATCAACGGCGGTTGCCCATGAACTGCAGCAGGAACATGAATAGGTTGATGAAGTCGAGGTAGAGCGACAGGGCGCCCATGATCGCCTTGCGGCCAGCCACGGTCACGTCGTCGGCTTCGTAGTACATTTCCTTGATCCGCTGCGTATCCCAGGCGGTGAGGCCGGCGAAGATCAGGACGCCGATCACGGAGATGGCGAACTGCAGGGCGGACGAAGCCAGGAAGATGTTGACGAGCGTTGCGATGATCAGGCCGAAGAGACCCATCATCAGGAACGAGCCCATCGCGGACAAATCACGCTTCGTCGTGTATCCGAACAGCGACAGCGCGCCGAAGGAGGCGGCGGTCACGAAGAAGGTCTGCACGACGCTCTGGCCGGTGTAGATGATGAAGATCGACGACAGCGACAATCCCACCAGTGCGGCGTAGACCCAGAAGGTCGTCGTCGCGGCGGCCACGCTCATGCGGTTGATCCTGAAGCTCAGGAAGAAGACCATTGCCAGCGGGGCGAGAATGACAACCCACTTCAGCGGGCTGAGATAGATCGCCTGGCCGAAGGCCGTGATCTGTCCGTTTGCAAAGGCGAGCGAGAAGGATAGATAGGCGGCAACACCCGTGATCGCCAGACCCAGCGCCATCAGGTTATAGACCTTGAGCATGTAGGCTCGAAGGCCCTCGTCTATCATCGCACCGGATTGCGCACCGCTCTGCGCCCGGTTTTGGTAATTGCGGAAGTCAGCCATGTTTTCCTCTTTCAAGCTCCGATTTGATTACGGTGTCGGGTCTCTCGAGGCCCAGGCGCCGCTGCGGAGCTCAGCATGCCTGCAGAGAATATGAGGCTTTCGGGCCTCATACACAAGGGTCAAGCGATCCGGCGCAGGTTAAATCGATGTAATATCGAGCCGTTTTGCCGGCTTCCGGTTCATCTCCGCAACGAATCAGAGCTCGCGCAGAACAGGCGCCGCCTTCTGGCCCAGGATGCGCCAGGTGCCGATCAGGCCGATGCCGACGGTCAGCACCAGGGCGATGATCAGCGTCGAGAAGGCGACGTCGGGCAGGAAAGCCGACGGCAGGCGCATGATGCGGCTGACGATATACCAGGCGGATGCGGAGCCGGCGATCAGCGCGAAGATGGCGGTCGCCGCGCCGAGGATCAGATATTCGTAGCTGAAGGCGCGAATGAGTGTCGCGCGCGTCGCGCCGAGCGTCTTGAGGATGACCGCATCATGCGTGCGGGCGCGGTTGCCGGCGGCAAGCGCTCCCGCCAGCACGAGCACGGATGCGATGAGCGCGACGGAGGCGGCGGAACGGATCGCCGTCGCCAGCTGTCCCACGAGCGTGTTGACGACATCGAGTGCATCCTTTACGCGGACGCTTGTGATGGTCGGGTAGGTATTGGTGACTTTCCTCAGGATTGCGGCCTCCTGAGCGGAGGTGGCCGAAGCGTCGGTCAATGTTGCCAGCCACGCATGCGGGGCGCCCCTGAAGGTATTGGGCGAGAAGATCATCACGAAATTGATCGACAGCGATTGCCATTGAACCTTGCGGAAGCTGGCGATCTTGGCGGTGACGTTGCGGCCGAGGACATTGACGGTGACCTTGTCGCCGAGCTTCAGGCCGAGCGCCTTGCCTTCCTCTTCGGAAAAGGAGACCAGCGGTTCGCCGCTATAATCCTTGTCCCACCATTTGCCTTCCGTAACCGAGGCGTTTTCCGGCACGGTTTCGGCATAGGTGATGCCGCGGTCGCCGCGCAGCACCCATTGGCCTGCTGCCGGCACCTTCATCTTGGTGACATCCTCGCCGTTGAAGGCGACGATGCGGCCGCGCAGCATCGGCGCCTCGACGAGTTTGCCTTTCGGATCCTCGGCGAGCACGATCTTGCGGAAGCCCTCTAGCTCCGGCCCCTGAATGTCGACGAAGAAGAAGTTCGGCGCCTGTTCGCTCATGCGGCCCATCAGCTCGCGGCGCATATTGCCGTCGATCAGCGTCAGGGTGACGAGCAGCGCCAGGCCGAGGCCCAGCGACAGCACGACGGACGAGGTGAGAGCGCCTGGCCGGTGGATGTTGCCGATCGCCAGGCGCAAAGCGGGGGAGCGCACGCGCGGGCTGCGGCGGGCAAGCCAGGAGAGCAGGGCGGCAACGGCGCGCAGCACCACGAAAGCGCCGGCGATCGACACGACGAAGACGATCGCGATGAAGCGGTCATAGGCGGTAACGATCGCAAGGGCAGCAAGGGCTGCCATCAGGACACCGGCAGCCAGCAGATAAGGCCAGCCGGGCAGGCGGCGCGCTTCGAAACCCTGTTCGCGGAACAGCGCCGTTGCCGGCACTTCACGAGCGTGGCCGAGCGGCGGAATGGCGAAGGCCAGCGTCGTCAGCAGGCCGAAAAGGGCCGCCAGCGTCAATGCGCCGGGGTAAAGCCTCGGTGCGGTCGAAATCGGCAGGAATTCCGCCATGAATTGCGAAGCGATCATCGGCGCAATAGCGCCGAGGGCGAGGCCGATAACGATGCCGGCGAGCGCAATGACGGCAATCTGGATGAGATAGATCAGCACCACCACAAAGGCCGGCGCGCCCAGGCACTTGAAGGTGGCAATGGTCGTGCGCTTCGAATCGAGGAAGGCCCGCACGGCGTTGGCAACGCCGACGCCGCCGACGATGAGAGCGGCCAGGCCGACGAGCGTGAGGAATTGCGAGAAGCGGGTGACGTTGTCGGCAAGCTGAGGTGCGGCGCGGTCGCTGCTGCGGATCGACCAGCCGGCTTGCGGGAAGGCGGCATTGGCGCGGTCGGTGAGATTGCGAATGCCGGCTGCGGGGTTGTCCATGCGGATTCGGTAAGCCTGTTCGACGAGGCTGCCTGTCGTGATCAGGCCGGAGGCAATCAGGGCGTCGCGGCTCGTCATCACGCGAGGCGCAAAGCCGAAGCCTTCGGAGACCGCATCCGGTTCTCTCTCAACCGTGCCTGATATGCGAAGCTTGGCGTTACCCAGCAGCAGGGTATCGCCGATCTTGAGGTTCAGGCGTTCGAGCAGCAGGGGAGCGACGACGGCGCCGTAGGTGCCGTCCCTGGCGGCGAGCAGCGCTGCGAGCGGCTGGTCCGGCTCCGCCTCGAAGGTGCCGTAGAGCGGATAGGCATCGTCAACCGCCTTGACCTCGACCAGCGCCTGATCGGAGCCGTCGGGCAGGCGTGCCATGGAGCGCAGGCCGGTGGAGCGGGAGACTTTCCCCAAGCTTTGGAGATAGGCGAATTCTTCCGGCGTCGCCTCGCGGTTGCGCAGCTCGAACCGTGCATCCCCTGACAGCAGCGATTGCCCCTGCGTCGCGATAGCATCGGTGATCGAGCGGGATACGGAATTGACGGCGGCAATCGCGCCGGTGCCGAGTGCGATGCAGGCGAGGAAGATGTAGAAGCCGGCGAGCCCCCCGCGCAATTCGCGCAGGGCAAGGCGGAAGGCGAGCCTCAGGCGAAATCCCGCCCCGCTCATGCAATCGCCGCCTGGCCGGTGCGTGTGCGCGTACCGTCGTTCTCTATCTCGCCGGAGCGGACGCGGATCTGGCGCGAGCAGCGGGCGGCAAGTGCGGGATCATGGGTGACGAGCAGCATGGTCGTGCCGCGCTCGGCCTGCTGGGCGAAGAGCAGATCGGCGATCTGCCGGCCGGTGTCGGTGTCGAGATTGCCCGTGGGTTCGTCTGCGATCAGGACGGCTGGCGAGGGGGCAAGCGCGCGGGCGATCGCCACGCGCTGCTGTTCGCCGCCGGAAAGCTGGCCGGGATAGTGATTGAGCCGCTCACTAAGCCCGACAGCTTCCAGCTCGCGCCGGGCGATGTCGAAGGCATTGCGGATATTGGCAAGCTCCAGCGGCACGGCGACGTTTTCCAGCGCCGTCATATTGGCGATGAGATGGAAGGACTGGAAAACGATGCCGATATTGCGGCCGCGGAAATCGGCGATGCGGTCTTCGCTGAGGCTGTGCAGCGGCGTGTCGCGGATCAGTAGTTCGCCACTGTCGAGCTTTTCGAGACCGGCCAGCACCATCAGCAGGGTCGACTTGCCGGAGCCGGAGGGGCCGACGATGCCGACGGCCTCACCTTCTATGACCGTGAGATCGATGCTCTTCAGCACATGGACCGAGGCGGCGGCATTGCCGAGCGTCAAATCCGCCTTCTTCAGCTCGATGATGGTTTTTGCCAATGCGAACGCCCTATATATCAGAGAACATCAGAGACAATGGCGGGCGCGACTGGCCCGAGCAGCGAATTTAGGAAATGGATCATGGGTTTTAAAGTTGCTGCGCTTCACTTCGCTGTCATCACTTTCGGTCTTTTGTTTGGCGCGGCTGCTGCTGCAAACGCACGGACGATCCAGCTGGTCGGCTTCGGCGACAGCCTGATGGCGGGCTACCAGCTGCCATCAGGCGATGGCTTTCCCGCCAAACTGGAGGCCGCGCTGAAGGCCAAGGGGCTGGATCTTGCCGTCGCCGACGCCGGCGTCTCCGGCGATACGACCTCGGGCGGGCTTTCACGCATCGACTGGTCGGTGCCGGATGGGACCGATGGCGTCATTCTCGAGCTCGGCGCCAACGACGCGCTGCGCGGCATTCCGCCGGAGCAGACGGAAAAGAATCTCGAGATGATGATCGAGCGGTTGAAGGGCAGAAAAATTCCGATCTTTCTCGTCGGCATGCTGGCGCCGCCGAACATGGGGCCGGATTATGCCGATAAATTCAACCCGATCTACAAGCGTCTTGCCGACAAATATAAGCTTGCGCTCTATCCGTTCTTCCTCGATGGCGTCGCCACGCATGCGGATCTGCAGCTCGCCGATGGCATGCATCCGAACTCTAAGGGCGTGGATGTGATGGTCGAGCATATGTTGCCGGCTGTTATCAGTTTTGTAGGGACGATTGACGCAGGTGCGAAATAGGTGCTTGCACCGACTGCAAATGCGTGATTCCCTAGTTGTACCTGCAAGAGATTCGGGGAGTGCTCGTCATGCCGAGACTTTTTACCGCCCTCGAAATTCCGCGCAATGCGGCCATGAGCCTGTCATTGTTGCGCGGTGGTCTCCCGGGAGCCAGGTGGATCGACGTTGAAAATTATCACATCACTTTGCGCTTCATCGGCGATGTCGATGGCCGTACTGCGGATGAGATCGTCGACCGTCTGGACCGGATAGATCGGCCTGAATTCCAGCTTCGGCTGGAGGGCATCGGTTCCTTCGGCTCCAAGAAACCGCATTCGGTTTGGGCCGGGGTCTCGCAGACACCGGATATGTTCGCGCTGCAAGGCGAGATCGAGCGCATCTGCCAGCGTATCGGCCTGCAGCCGGACCCCCGCAAGTTCACGCCGCACGTGACGCTCGCCAGGCTGAAATCCTCACGGGTCGATGATGTCGTCCACTATCTCTCCGGTCGCGGCAACTTCTATACCGCGCCGTTCACGGTCGGGCGTTTCGTGCTTCTGTCCTCGCGCGAATCGGTTGGCGGCGGGCCCTATCTCACCGAAGAGATATTCCCGCTTCACGAGCCGCGCGGCACCTTCCCGGCCTTGGGCAACAGCATGCTGCAGCCCGCCAAGAGCATGGTGTAAACGGTCTCGAAATCCCCGCGATCGCCGTAGTAGGGATCGGGAATGTCTTGGTTGCTGCCGAGCGCCAGGGCATTGAAGAGATGCAGCTTGCCGAGCGCATCGGCGGATGCCGCCTTGCGCAAGTTCTTCAAATTGTCTTGATCCATTGCCAGGATCAGATCGAATCTGCCGAAATCGGCGGGTTCGATACGCCGGGCGCGCTGATCCGAGATATCGATTCCGTGATTGGCCGCAACGGCAATCGAACGCCGATCCGGACGCTCGCCCTGATGCCAGCCGCCGGTACCGGCCGAATCGACTTCGAACTCTGCCGTGCGGCCCGCCTCGCCTGCCAGATGTTTGAATATGCCTTCGGCAAGGGGCGACCGGCAGATATTGCCGGCGCAGACGAAAAGAATCCTGTGACGATCCATGTTATCGTTCAACCGCTGGAGCTTTTCAGCTTTTCTTCGAATGCGAAAACCCTCCATCCTTTTGTTTATACGCAATTCCGGACGGAAAACCGCTACGCACTTTTCCCGGAATTGCTTTAGAGAGGAGTGACTTGCCATGAAGTACGACAAGCTGGACCGCGCGGCAATCGAGGAAAATCTTGCGGAGCTCTCCGGCTGGGCGCTTGCGGATGACGGCCTTTCGATTTCGAAGACCTTCAAATTCCGAAATTTCGTCGAGGCCTTCGGCTTCATGACGGAAGCCGCCCTTGCCGCGGAAAAATTCAACCATCACCCGGAATGGTTCAACGTCTATTCCCGGGTCGAGGTGAAGCTGACGACGCACGACGTCGGTGGCCTGACCGACCATGACGTCAAGCTGGCAAAGGCGATGGAGAAGGCGGCTGCACGCCGGCTCGATTGAATCGCGGCAAGCGATCACCATATGTTTACCCGGCCCGGGCGACGGGCCTCGCTAGAGGTGAATGGAATGGATGACATCAAGTATGGGGAAATCCTGATGCCTGGTGATGAAGAGACCCAAAGGGAGCAGGAGAAATCGGTGCGCAGCAAATTCTGGCCGACCTTGCGGAAGGCAGCTCGCCATATTCCGTTTTCCCGCGACGTCGTGGCCGCCTTCTATTGTGCGTTCGACCCCCAGACGCCGACGCGTGTTCGCGGCATCCTCCTGGCAGCACTCGGCTATTTCGTCATGCCGGTCGATATCATCCCCGATTTCTTTGCCGTCATCGGCTTTTCCGACGATGTCGCGGTGCTGACGCTCGCTTTCAGCATGATCAGGGGGCATATCCGTCAGGAACATTACGACGCCGCCGACCGCGCGCTGGAGAACGAGCCGGAGTCTGTCAAGACTGCCTGATGCCTGTCTTAAAGAGCCGATCTGAATCCTCTCAGGTTTCCAGAGATTTATGAGACGCCCCTGATTTTAGCGAGGTCAAATTCTTGCCTGAATCTTTCTGTCTTAAATCGAACCTGCAGGGTGGTACTTCATCATCCGGGTTTTCCAATTCCTTCTGATGCGTTTCAAGCTTTACGCGATAACTGGATTGAAATGGCACGGGGCCGGTGGCGGCAGCGCTCCGTTGACGGTTTGGTAACCTGAATAAAGTCAAAATAAAGCAGCTCACGAGCACAGGCGTGCGTCAATCGAATCGCCATGCGCTCTGGATCGCAAGAAATCGGCAGGAAACCATGTTTGTAAAAAGCTTCGCAATCGCCCTCTCGCTCGTTCTGGCCGGAACCGGCATAGCGTCCGCGCAGACCAAGAAGCAGACGCAGACGCAGGCAGCGGCGCCAGCAGCGCCGGCGGCTCCGACGCGCATTCAGCAGTTCGACGCCTGGGGTGCCTATTCCTACCAGTCCGCCGGCGGCAAAGTCTGCTACGTCCTCTCCGTGCCGACTGCGAAGACGCCGGCAACGGGCATTGATCACGGCGACAATTTCTTCATCGTGTCGCAGCGTCCGGGCCAGAACATCTCGTATGAGCCGCAGGCGATGATGGGCTACTCGCTCAAGGAGAACTCCAAGGTCAACGTCGCCATCGACAACAAGACCTTCGTGATGTTCACCAAGGACAAGGCTGCCTGGGTCGAAAACGCAGCGCAAGAACCTGCTCTGGTCGCAGCGTTGAAGTCCGGCCATTCGCTGAAGGTTTCGGCGACCTCCAAGAAGGGCACGGCGACCTCCTACACCTATTCGCTGAAGGGCGTCAGCGCTGCGCTCAAGCAGATCGAAAACTGCAAGTAAGATCGAAGGCCGAGGCATCACGGAAACGTGATCGCCCAAACGCCACGACCGTAATGACAAGGCCGGTCAATTCGACCGGCCTTTTGCTTTTCAGGGAAAGGGATGACGCGAGCGGAAATTAATGCTAAAGGCCGCGCCAACGATAGGTGTCCGGCAGACAGCTTGTCCCGCCACCGCATGAATCTTCAGATTTCCGTGCCTTGCCCGCATCCGCAGCTATGGTCAGCTTTTGCGGCATCGCCGATGTGAACCGTTGGAACGATCCTATGTCCGCCACCGATGTCATAACCCCCTCCAGGCTCAAGCCGATGCCCGTGTCGCAGCCGGTCGAGCTTTCGCCGAAGCCGTCGCTGATCGGCATGACGCGTGAAGAGATGGGCGCCGCCCTCAAGGAAAAAGGCGTAGCCGACAAGCAGATCAAGATGCGCGTCAGCCAGCTCTGGAACTGGATCTATGTGCGCGGCGTCTCCGATTTCGATGCCATGGCCAATGTGTCGAAAGACATGCGCGAAATGCTGAAGACGCATTTCACCATCGCGCGTCCCGAAATCGTCGAGGAACAGGTCTCCAATGACGGCACCCGCAAATGGCTGCTCCGCTTCCCGCCGCGTGGCGCCGGGCGTCCCGTCGAGGTCGAGAGCGTCTATATTCCGGAAGAAGGGCGCGGCACGCTCTGCATTTCCAGCCAGGTCGGCTGTTCGCTCACCTGTTCCTTCTGTCATACCGGCACGCAGCGGCTGGTGCGCAATCTGACGGCGGAAGAGATCCTGTCGCAATTGCTTCTGGCGCGCGATCGTTTGGGAGATTTCCCGGACCGCGAAGCGCCGCAGGGCACGATCATGCCCGCCGAGGGCCGTAAGGTCAGCAATATCGTGATGATGGGCATGGGCGAGCCGCTTTATAATTTCGACAGCGTCAAGACGGCGTTGCTCATCGCCTCCGACGGCGACGGCCTGTCGCTCTCCAAGCGCCGCATCACGCTTTCGACCTCTGGCGTCGTGCCGGAAATCTACCGCACCGGCGACGAGATCGGCGTCATGCTGGCGATCTCGCTGCATGCCGTGCGGGACGATCTGCGCGACATGCTGGTGCCGATCAACAAGAAGTATCCGCTGAAGGAGCTGATGGATGCCTGCCGCGCCTATCCTGGCCTGTCGAATGCGCGCCGCATCACCTTCGAATATGTGATGCTGAAGGGCGTCAACGACAGCCTCGAAGACGCCAAGGGGCTGATCCAGCTTCTGAAGGGCATTCCGGCCAAGATCAACCTGATCCCCTTCAATCCCTGGCCAGGCACGAACTATCAGTGTTCCGATTGGGAGCAGATCGAGAAGTTTGCCGATTTCATCAATTCGGCCGGTTATGCCTCTCCGATCCGCACGCCGCGCGGGCGTGACATTCTTGCCGCCTGCGGTCAGCTGAAATCGGAGTCGGAGCGCATGCGCAAGACGGAGCGGTTGGCTTTCGAAGCAATGATGATCGCCAACCACGGCGAGGATTGAGATTGATGCTTCTTGGACTGCGCAAGCCGATACGGCTCTTATGGGGCTATCTCGCCGCTTGCGTTCTGATGGGCTTCGTGCTGGCCTGCGCTGCCGTATGGACAGTGCCGGAGACTGCGGCGCCCGAGCTTTTCGTTCTGACCGTCGGGTTGACGAAGGTCGCCATGATCGTCAGCATCCTGCCGTCCCTGGTCGTGATCCCCATCCTCGAATGGCGGCGGGTCCGTCGCTGGTACGGCTATGCGATCTACGGGGCCAGTCTGTCTGCCGTGGCTTCCACCCTGATTTCCGGCGGCATTGAACGACCGCAGACCCTCAATCTGATCACCATTGCGGTCTGCTTCGCATTCCTGGGCATGGCCAGCGCCACCGTCTATTGGTGGATTGCCGGCCGGTTTGCCGGCCGTTGCACCATACTCAACGAGCCTGAGTGAAGAAGATCTTCACCGCGAAGATTGAGAAGACTCCGGCGAAGGCATAGTCGAGGCCGCGCATCACGCCGCGGTTCCTCTGCAGCCACGACGACAGGCCATCGGCGGCAAGGACGACGAGCATGTTTACCGGCATGCCGATGACGATGAAGAAGAAGCCGAGGAAGAGCAGCTTGTGCGTGACGGCCGGATCGCCCGCCGTGACGAACTGCGGCAGGAAGGTCATGAAGAAGATGATGACCTTCGGGTTCAGCAGATTGACCCAGAAGCCGGTTGAAATGTTGGCAAGCGGCGTGCCCCTGATGGCATCGACCTTTTTGACCGACAGGCTTGAGCCGAAGCGGATTGCCTGGATCGCCAGCCAAAGCAGATAGGCAGCGCCACCGGTCTTGAGCATGGTGAAGGCAAGCGGGGAGGCTGTTATCAGCGCCGAAATGCCGAAGGCCACCAGGCAGGTGTGGACGATGACGCCGAGGCTGGTGCCAAGTACGACGAAGAGCGCCGGCTTCTTGCCCTGTGCCAGTGCCCGGCTGATCGACAGCGTCATGTCGGGACCTGGGGTCATGGCCAGCAACAGGCTCGCTGCCGCAAAGGCAAGGAGGGTCGGCAGGCTCGGTATGAAATCCATGAAAGTCGCTCCGCAAGCCGGATTAAAGCATGTCGCGCAAAAGTGTGTAGCGGTTTTGCAGAACGACATGCACAAAATTAACGACCTAAAGCACAGGAAGCGAATCTGAAAGATCGCGACGTGCTTTAGGGTCTGCCCGTTGTTATCCGGCTTTCGGTTGATTGCAAATCAATCCTTCTTTTCGAGGAAGGCCTTGAATTGATCGGCATAGTCGGGGTGCCAGCGCGATAGCGGCGGCCGGTTCTCGACGATATCGCCGGCGGCCCAGAGCATGCGACGTTCGTCGACCGGCCGGGCCACGTCGTTATCGGGGCAGAGAATATAGAAGTCGCCGCGCTTCAGGCTTTCCACCATGAACTCGACAGTCTGCTCCGGCGTCCAGGCTCCGGCAGGCTTTTCCCTTCGATCACCTTTGGTCAGACCGGTGAAGACGAAGCCGGGGATGAGGAGGTGGGCCGAAATCTTGGCGCCTTCCGTATTGCGCAGTTCGTGCTGCAGCGCCTCGGTGAAGACCTTCACGCCGGCCTTCGAGACATTGTAGGCAGGATTGCCGGGAGGGGTGGTGATGCCCTGTTTCGAGCCGGTGTTGATGATGACACCCGGTTCGCCATGCGCCAGCATACCGGGTCCAAAGGTGCGTGTGCCGTTGATGACGCCGAGCAGATTGACGCTAAGGATGGCGTCCCAGCCGGCCTGGCCGCTGAAGATCGAGGTGTCCGGGCCGATGCCGGCATTGTTCATCAACACATGTACGCGGCCGAAACGCTGCAGGACAGCGCGCTCCAGCGCTTCCAGCGCGTCTTTGCTGGCGACATCGGTCTCGATGGCCATGACATGCTCTTCGCCGGTGATTGCCTTGAGTTCAGCGCTAGCGTCGGCCAGCCGTTCGCCCGCGAGGTCGGCGATAACGACGCTCATGCCCAGCGAGGCGAAATATTTCGCCGCGGCAAAACCGATGCCGGATGCACCTCCGGTGATGACGGCAACATTGGATTTCTTGAAAATGGTTTGAATATCGGTCACGAGCGGCGCCCTCCTCAGGCATTGTTCGGTCGCCGCCGAATATGGTACTTTCGGCAATCAAGTCAAACCGCTGGAGGTCGCGCCCGTGACAAAACATATGTCCGTAGAGATCGACGAGCAGATGGACGCCTTTATCGGCGAGCAGATCAGCCACGGCAATTACGATTCGCCAAGCGAGGTCATCGATGCTGCGCTGAAATTGCTGCGCAGCCGGGCGGAAATAGAAGCGATTGCGGCGGCGATCGCCGAAGGCGAAGCCTCGGGCGAGCCGGAGGAGTTTGACGGTGAAGCGTTTCTGACCGAGCTGCACCGCAAACATGTCCGTTAAAGGCCGATCCTATAAGCTCTTGCCGAAAGCACGACAGGATTTGGAAGCTATTTGGCGATATACATTTGAGGCTTGGTCTCTTCAGCAGGCAAATACTTATTATAAAGAGCTGATTGGTTGTTTTCCGGAACTGGCAGCTGGGACCGCACGTGGTCGCAAGGTCAGCGGCATCAAACGAGATTATCTTGCTCTCGCCTCCGGCTATAAGGATAGCGCCCAAACGGTCACGATCATCCGCATCCTGCATCGGCGGATGAACATCGGCGCTCATCTCTGATGCCGTCCTGAGAGGTCCCGCCGCGCTTCCCCTTGCGCCGCACGATAATCTCGCTAAAAGTTCCGCGATACAGCTTTGCGGGCCTTTTCTCTGGTCCGCCTTGAAACGGAACTCATCATGGCATCACATAAAGACGTGAAGAAAGTCGTTCTCGCCTATTCCGGCGGTCTCGACACCTCGATTATCCTGAAGTGGCTGCAGACGGAGCTCGGCGCCGAAGTCGTCACCTTTACCGCCGATCTCGGCCAGGGCGAAGAGCTGGAGCCGGCGCGCAAGAAGGCTGAAATGCTCGGCATCAAGGAAATCTATATCGAGGACGTGCGCGAGGAATTCGTGCGCGATTTCGTCTTCCCGATGTTCCGCGCCAATGCCGTTTACGAAGGCGTCTACCTGCTCGGCACCTCGATCGCCCGTCCGCTGATCTCCAAGCACCTCATCGATATCGCCAGGAAAACCGGTGCCGACGCCATCGCGCATGGCGCGACCGGCAAGGGCAACGACCAGGTTCGTTTCGAGCTTTCGGCCTATGCGTTGAACCCGGATATCAAGATCATCGCCCCCTGGCGCGACTGGTCGTTCAAGAGCCGTACCGACCTCCTCGAATTCGCCGAGAAGCACCAGATTCCGGTTGCCAAGGACAAGAAGGGCGAAGCGCCGTTCTCCGTCGATGCCAACCTGCTGCACTCCTCTTCCGAAGGCAAGGTTCTGGAAGATCCGTCGCAGGAGGCGCCTGAGTATGTGCATATGCGCACGATCTCGCCAGAAGCTGCTCCCGATAAGGCCACGGTCATCAAGATCGGCTTCGAAAAGGGTGATGCAGTTTCGATCAATGGCGAGCGTCTGAGCCCGGCAACGCTGCTTGCGAAGTTGAACGAGTATGGCCGCGACAACGGCATCGGCCGTCTCGACCTCGTCGAGAACCGCTTCGTCGGCATGAAGTCGCGCGGCGTCTACGAAACGCCCGGCGGTACGATCCTGCTCGCAGCCCATCGCGCCATCGAGTCCATCACGCTTGATCGCGGCGCCGCACATCTCAAGGACGAGCTGATGCCGCGCTATGCCGAGCTGATCTATTACGGCTTCTGGTTTTCGCCGGAGCGCGAAATGTTGCAGGCACTGATCGACAAGAGCCAGGAGCACGTCGAAGGCGAAGTGACGCTGAAGCTCTACAAGGGCAATGTCATGGTCATCGGCCGCGAAAGCCCGAAGTCGCTCTATTCCGACAAGCTGGTCACCTTCGAGGACGATCAGGGCGCCTACGACCAGAAGGATGCCGCCGGCTTCATCAAGCTGAACGCGCTGCGCCTGCGCACGCTCGCCAAGCGCAACCTGTCGAAATAATCGACATTTCCAGATGCTGAAGGGCCCGCTTCCGGTCGCCGGAGGCGGGCTTTCTTATGTGGAAAGTGGCGGCCGGAGTTAATCGACCGGCCTCAATTCACGTT
Source organism: Martinezella tropici (assembly GCF_003287875.1). Lineage (GTDB taxonomy): Bacteria > Pseudomonadota > Alphaproteobacteria > Rhizobiales > Rhizobiaceae > Rhizobium > Rhizobium tropici_C. Next base: position 187,899 of record NZ_QMKK01000025.1, on the reverse strand, counting down.
CGACTTCGGCAGGTGCTTCGGCTTTCTGCAGATTGCTGCGGAAGGCGCAGAGTGCGTCATGCAGCTGAACTTGAAGGTCTTTGTCGAAGCCTTGCGTCGCGTTGCGTTCAACTTCGCAGATTTCCCTGTCAATCTGCTTCAATTTGGCGTCGGCGGATTCCGAAAGCACGATCCGCTTGGCGCGGCGATCGAGCGGGTCGGGTTGGCGTTCGATCAAGCCGCGCGCCTGCAGCTTGTCCAGAAAGGCGCTGACCGTCATCGGCTCCAGCCCCATCCGGGAGGCGATGTCGAGCTGGCGGCTGCCGTTGATGGCAGCCACCTGCATCAGCGTCCGCGCTTCGCCCGCCGTCAGTCCGAGCCCCGCGACAAGAATACGTCGCTCGAAGGCCGCCCTGATCAGTCGGGCGCAGTCGGTCACAAGAAAGGCAAGTGAATCCGTATTAATCCTGCTGCTCATAAGCGCTTCCCTACCTACGCTCTTTAATTTTTAGGCCCCACAACGTTCTTATTGATTTCGTTCTATGAACACAACGACTTCTGTCCGAAAACGCGCTGCTGCTTGACCGGGTTCAGCAGATTGCTACTCTCGCGCGATTAACAGCGGGAACACTCATCATGACGCAATCGCTTGTTGTCGGCGCCTTTCTGGCCGCGCTTTTCTACGTCCTTATTCCCGGTCCCGCATTCCTGGCGCTGCTCGGCATTGGCGCCGGCCAGGGTCGCAAGGCGGGTGCATTCTTCGTCAGCGGCCATCTGCTTGGTGATCTCGTCTGGTCGACGCTCGCATTGGTCGCCATCGTCGGTGCCAAGACCATCGGCACCTTCGTCTTCGATCTGCTCGGTTTGCTGTGCGGCTTCTATCTCGCCTGGATCGGCTGGAGCGCCGTGACCGCCAAGCCGAAGGGTGACGGCAAGGCACTCGTCAATGTTAACCGCCCGTTCCGTCGCGGCCTGATCTTCGGCGTTACCAATCCCAAGGGATATCCCGTGGCCCTGGCGACTTTCACGGCTCTTGTCGCGGGTTCCGCCGGCGCATTGACCTTCAGCGCGCTGCCGTTGCTGCTCGCCGTTTCCCTTGCGGGTTTCATCACTGCCGATCTTATCCTGATCAGCATCATCGGCGCCAGCGCTGTCCGGCGTTTCTATCGCGCACATGAGCGGCTGATCGTGCGCTGCTCGGGCGTGCTCTTCATGGGCTTTGCGGCACAGGCGCTCTGGCATGCCACGCCCGGCCTGCTTGGCTGGCGCAAGGCCTGACCATCCTCGTTCAATTTGTTCGCTCCCCCGCCATACCAATTCGGCGGGAGCAGCCTTATATCGTGCTTCGATCAGATGCTGTCGAAAGGATGCCTTGCATGTCTTCTCTTGCCGCCGTCAATCCTGCGCTCACCGAATGGACCGGACATCAGGGGCTGCCGCGTTTCGATGCGGTGAAGGATACGGATTTTGCCGCTGCCTTCGATGCGGCGCTCGCCTCGCATGAGGCGGAGATCGATGCGATTGCCGGCAATAGCGAGGCGCCGACCTTCGCCAATACCGTGATCGCGCTCGAAATCGCCGGCGATGAACTCTCGCGCATTTCCGCGCTCTTCTGGAACAAGGCGGGTGCGCACACGAACGAGATCATCCAGGCACTCGAGCGCGAGATCGCGCCGAAGATGGCGCGGCATTATTCGAAGATCGGCACGAATGCGGCGCTCTTTGCCCGTCTCGACGCTCTGTGGGAGGGCCGCGAAGCGCTCGGGCTGACGCTTGAAGAGACCCGCGTTCTGGAGCGGCACTGGAAAGGCTTCGTCAAGTCGGGCGCAAAGCTGCCGAAGGCGGAGCAGGAGCGGCTTTCTGCGATCAATGAGACGCTTGCGGGCCTCGGCGCGCAGTTCGGCCAGAACGTGCTGGCGGATGAGAAGAACTGGGCGCTGCTGCTGTCTGAGGAGGCCGATCTTGCAGGTCTTCCCGACTATCTGCGCGATGCCATGGCGGCGGCGGCCCGCGAACGCGGCGACGAAGGCAAATATGCCGTCACGCTGTCGCGCTCGATCATCGAACCGTTTCTCGCCTCGTCCGAGCGCCGCGATCTGCGCGAACAAGCCTTCAACGCCTGGGTGGCGCGCGGCGCCAATGGCGGCGAGACCGACAACCGCGAGATCGTCCGCAAGACGCTGGCGCTGCGGGCAGAGAAGGCAAAGCTGCTCGGCTATGCCAATTTCGCCGAACTCAAGCTCGACAATACCATGGCGAAGACGCCGGATGCGGTGAACGATCTTCTGATGACCGTGTGGACGAAAGCGGCCGCGCGTGCAGCGGAAGAGGAAAGGGATATTGCGGCGCTGATTGCCGAGGAAGGCCGCAATCACGAGGTCATGCCCTGGGACTGGCGGCACTATGCCGAGAAGATCCGGACGCGGAAGTTCGATTTCTCCGAAACCGAATTGAAGCCCTATCTGCAGCTCGAAAAGGTCATCGCCGCCTGCTTCGATGTCGCCGGCCGCCTCTTCGGCATCAAGGCTGTCGAGCAGAAGGGCATTCCCGCCTATCATCCCGACGTCCGCGTCTTCGAGATCTGTGACCGTTCCGACAAGCTCGTCGCCCTGTTCCTCGGCGACTATTTCGCGCGCAGCTCGAAGCGCTCCGGCGCCTGGATGAGCTCGTTCCAGTCCCAGCACAAGCTGCCGCTGAAGAACGGTAAGGTCGGTGAACTGCCGATCATCTATAATGTCTGCAACTTCGCCAAGCCGGCGGAAGGGAAGCCGGCGCTCTTGTCGCTCGACGATGCGCGGACGCTGTTTCACGAATTCGGCCATGCGCTGCACGGAATGCTTTCCAACGTCACCTATCCCTCGGTATCGGGCACCGGCGTCTCGCGCGATTTCGTCGAACTGCCGTCGCAGCTCTACGAGCACTGGCTGACGGTACCCGCCATCCTCAAGGAATATGCCGTCCACTACGAGACCGGCGCGCCGATCCCGCAGGCGCTGCTCGACAAGGTTCTGGCGGCCCGCACCTTCAATGCCGGTTTCAACACGGTCGAGTTCACCTCCTCGGCTCTGGTCGACATGGCCTTCCATACGCGCGGCGCCGTCGAGGATCCTATGGCGGTACAAGCGCAGGTGCTTGCGGAGATCGGCATGCCGAAATCCATCGTGATGCGCCATGCGACGCCGCACTTCCAGCATGTGTTTTCCGGCGACGGCTATTCGGCCGGCTATTATTCCTACATGTGGTCGGAGGTGCTCGATGCCGATGCCTTCGCCGCCTTCGAGGAAACCGGCGATGCCTTCAATTCCGACATGGCCGGAAAATTGAAGGCCAACATCTACTCCGTCGGCGGCTCGATCGATCCGGAAGATGCCTACAAGGCCTTCCGCGGCAAGCTGCCGAGTGCAGATGCGATGCTGAAGAAGAAGGGGCTGGCGGCCTGATTCCCCACCTTCGGTGTGTGACAAGATCGGTCGCGGAAGGTCCACTTTCGCGACTGAGTTGATCTTTCCCGGTCAATCAAGGCTTGCGCGAAAGCAGATCTAACAACTCGGTGAGCTGATCGGCTTGGGCGTCGTCCAGCTTATCGCCCACGTGGCACTGGAGCGCCGCAGCATAGACGCTCCATATGCGGCTGCGCATGGCACTCCCTGCCTCGGTGATAACCACCCAGCGGCCTCGGCCGTCCTCGGAAAATATTTCGCGATGAACAAGACCGGCCTTTTCCATCCGGTCGAGAAGGCGGGAGAGATTATGCTGTGCGAGCAGCGTGCGCTCCTCGATCTCATAGGGCCGTAACTTCCCTTCCGCGGCCTGCGTCAGCTCCCACAGCACGTCGTACCAGCCGAGTGGCGGCAGGCCGGCTGCCTTCAAATCCTGTTCGATCGCCGCAAGCACGATTTGCTGGGTGCGCATGAGGCGCACCCATGCTCGCGTCACCGCGGCGGAGGGTTTTGAAGGGGCGGCATCTGAATCATCGGACATGGATGCAATTACATCTATATTGACGGCTGCGGCAAGTCCGAATATAGATGCAATTACATCTATCTGAACTGAGCCTCTGGGAGATTTGATCATGTCCGACGGAAAGCTGATCCTCGTCAGCCACTATCTCTGCCCCTACGTCCAGCGGGCAGCCATCACGCTCGCTGAAAAGGCCGTGCCATTCGAGATCCGCTATGTCGACCTGTCGGCAAAGCCCGACTGGTTTCTTGCCATTTCTCCGCTCGGCAAGGTGCCCCTCCTGATCGTGCGGCAGGGTGACGGATCAGAAACGGTATTGTTCGAAAGCGCTGTGATCTGCGAATATCTCGAGGAAACCCAATCCGGCGCTCGGCTCCACCCGGCCGATCCGCTCGCGCGTGCCCGCCATCGCGGCTGGATGGAATTCGGCTCTTCCATCCTTTCGGACTTGTGGGGGTTCGAGACCGCGAAGGACGAGGGGACCTATGAGGCCAAGCGCAGAGCGCTGATCGATAAATTTGCTCGTGTCGAGGCGGAATTGAGAAACGGTCCCTTTTTTGCCGGAGAGGCGTTCAGCCTGGTCGATGCAGTTTTTGCGCCGATCTTCCGTTACTTCGATGTGTTCGACACCATCACATCGACCGGCGTTTTCGACGGCCTACCGCGTGTCAAGACATGGCGCACAGAGCTGGCATCGCGGCAAAGCGTGCGAGATGCGGTGACGCAGGACTACCCCGAGCGCCTCAAGGCCTTCCTGGTGAATCATGATGCGTGGTTGCTGAAGCAGGCTGCCTGAGGAGGGCACAAAAATCCCGGCTAAGGCGTAGCATGCAGTTTGTTTTGGCGGCATGGGTCAGCGGAGGCTTTGCCGTCGGCCAACGCGAGATCGATGTATTCTTGGGGCGCAAGGGCAAGCTTTCAGCCCCTTTCTTGCCTCCCCCCTTTCGCATTCGCGAAAAAAAGGCTATGAGCGCGCCAAATGCAATTGGCGTGTTATTGAAACACTGCGCCCCAGCCTCAGAGATTAAGACATATGGCACTTCGCAACATCGCGATCATCGCGCACGTTGACCATGGGAAAACCACCCTCGTCGACGAGCTCTTGAAGCAGTCCGGCTCGTTCCGCGAGAACCAGCGCGTTGCCGAGCGCGTCATGGACTCCAACGATCTGGAAAAGGAGCGCGGGATCACCATTCTTGCCAAGGCGACCTCGGTCGTCTGGAAGGACACCCGCATCAATATCGTCGACACCCCCGGCCACGCCGACTTCGGCGGTGAAGTCGAGCGCATTCTCTCGATGGTGGACGGCGCGATCGTTCTCGTCGACGCCGCCGAAGGCCCGATGCCGCAGACCAAGTTCGTCGTCGGCAAGGCGCTCAAGGTCGGCCTGCGCCCGATCGTTGCGATCAACAAGATCGACCGTCCGGACGCCCGCGCAGACGAAGTCATCAACGAAGTCTTCGATCTCTTCGCCAATCTCGACGCGACCGACGAGCAGCTCGATTTCCCGATCCTCTACGGTTCCGGCCGTAACGGCTGGATGAACTATTCGCCTGACGGCCCGAAGGAAGAGGGCCTCGGCCCGCTTCTCGATCTCGTTGTCAAGCACGTTCCCGAGCCGACCGTTGGCGAAGGCCCGTTCCGCATGATCGGTACGATCCTGGAAGCCAACCCCTTCCTCGGCCGCATCATCACCGGCCGCATCCACTCCGGCTCGATCAAGCCGAACCAGGCTGTCAAGGTTCTGGGTGCAGACGGCAACCTCATCGAAACCGGCCGTATCTCCAAGATCCTCGCCTTCCGCGGCATCGAGCGTCAGCCGATCGAAGAAGCGCAGGCAGGCGACATCGTCGCCATCGCCGGCCTTTCCAAGGGCACGGTTGCCGACACCTTTTGCGACCCGCAGGTCAGTGAGCCGCTGGTCGCACAGCCGATCGACCCGCCGACCGTCACCATGTCCTTCATCGTCAACGACAGCCCCTATGCGGGCACCGAAGGCGACAAGGTCACCTCGCGCGTCATCCGCGACCGCCTCTTCAAGGAAGCCGAAGGCAACGTCGCGCTGAAGATCGAGGAAGCCGAAGGCAAGGATTCGTTCTATGTCTCCGGCCGTGGCGAATTGCAGCTCGCGGTTCTCATCGAAACCATGCGCCGCGAAGGCTTCGAGCTTGCCGTCTCGCGTCCGCGCGTCGTCATGCACAAGGATGAGAGCGGTCAGCTGCTCGAGCCGATCGAAGAAGTCGTCATCGACGTCGATGAAGAGCATTCAGGCATCGTCGTGCAGAAGATGTCCGAGCGTAAGGCTGAAATGTCCGAGCTGCGTCCTTCGGGCGGCAATCGCGTCCGTCTGGTGTTCCTGGCGCCGACGCGCGGCCTCATCGGCTATCAGTCGGAACTTCTGACCGACACGCGCGGCACGGCCGTCATGAACCGTCTGTTCCATGACTACCAGCCGTACAAGGGCGAAATCGGCGGCCGTGTGAACGGCGTGCTGCTCGCCAACGAAGCCGGCGAAGCCGTGGCCTACGCCCTGTTCAACCTGGAAGACCGCGGCCCGATGATCATCGACGCCGGCGAGAAGGTCTATGCCGGCATGATCATCGGCATCCACTCGCGCGACAACGATCTCGAAGTCAACGTGCTGAAGGGCAAGAAGCTCACCAACATCCGCGCCGCCGGCAAGGACGAAGCCGTGAAGCTGACGCCGCCGATCCGCATGACGCTGGACCGCGCTCTATCCTGGATCCAGGACGACGAGCTGGTGGAAGTGACGCCGAAGTCGATCCGGCTCCGCAAGATGTATCTCGATCCGAACGAGCGCAAGCGTTACGAGAAGGCACGCCTCGCCTGATAGGCTGTTTCGCTTCGAGCCATTCGACCCCGGCCATTGTGCCGGGGTTTTTATTTGCATGTTCGGTTTTTGAGCCCTTGTCCTAAAGGTTAAAAAGTCGTTAATTTTTGTCGATGATCCACGGATAAAGCCTGTGGGCAAGTTCGCCATCTTTATGAATGAGGATGGTTAATTCGCGTAGGTAAGACCAGAGTAGACGTTATGAAGACGTTGTCGATCGATGTTCGGCGGGCAGAACCCCATGATGCCCGAGCCATTTCGGAGGTGCACCGCCAATCGTGGCAGTACACCTATGCCGGCATCATTCCGCATCGCGCCCTCGGGCAAATGATCGAGCGTCGCGGCGAAAACTGGTGGCGCAAGGCGACCAGCGGTCCGGCGACGCTGCTGGTTCTGGATGTCGCCGGCGAGATCGCGGGCTATGCCACGCTCGGCCTCAACCGTGCCCGCGCGCTGCCGCAGGAAGGCGAAATTTACGAACTCTATCTTCGCCCGCAATATCAGGGACTTGGCCTCGGGCGCATGTTGTTCGGCGAAGCGCGCCGGCTGTTGAAGTCGCTCGGCTGCAAGGGTCTTGTCGTCTGGTGCCTTGAAGAAAACGAGAATGCCTACCGCTTCTATCGCGGGCAGGGCGGTGCGGATTTCTGTGAGGGCATCGAGACATTCGATCACAGGCAGCTTCGCAAGATCGGTTTCGTCTGGCCCTGAGCGGCGTTGTAGCGCATCGATTCCGATTTAAGGAATCATGCAGTAAATCCGCCTCTTTCCCGATGTGTTGTTGCGTTGCGGCATGAATCCTATTATTTGGCTGGCGGCAACCATCCTTATCTAGGGGACAAGTATGCGTATCGACGCGATTTCCATTGGCAAGAACCCGCCCGAAGACGTCAACGTCATCGTTGAAGTGCCGGTCGGCGGTCATCCGATCAAGTATGAAATGGACAAGGAGGCCGGCACGCTGGTCGTTGACCGTTTCCTCTACACGCCGATGACCTATCCGGGCAATTACGGCTTCGTTCCGCACACGCTCTCCGAAGACGGCGACCCGATCGACGTGCTGATCGCCAGCACGCGTCCGCTGGTTCCTGGCTGCGTCATCAATGTCCGCCCGATCGGCGTGCTGAAGATGGAAGACAATTCCGGCAAGGACGAGAAGATCATCGCCGTTCCCTCGCCGAAGCTGACGCTGCGTTACGAGAAGGTCAAGGAATATACCGATCTGCCGGAGATCACGGTGAAGCAGATCGAGCATTTCTTCGAGCACTACAAGGATCTCGAGCCCGGCAAGTGGGTCAAGATTTTTGGCTGGGGCGGCTCCAAGGAAGCCGGTGAGCTCATCGTCGAAGCCATCGCCCGCGCCAAGAAGGCAAAGGCCTGATCAGGCCTCTACCAAAGCTCCAAGCTTCTTCATCAAATCCTCCGGTTCGCCCTCGATCCGGAGGATTTTTTTGCGCGCCGTGTCGCCGCTGACCAGGCTAAGCGAAGATTTGGGAATGCTGAGGCTCTTGGCAAGCAGCACGATCAGCGCCTTGTTGGCCTTGCCCTTTTCAGGTGCTGCCGAGACGCGCGCCTTCAAATAGCATTCGCCGTCGCTGCCGGCTTCCAGCCCATCGATCGCATCACGCCCGCCATTGGGCGTGAGCCGCACGGAAAGCCTGACATGATCCGGAAAGGCCTGCCAGGGCTTGTTCACCGCAGGAACAACGGGACGATCGAATTCCACATCAGCGAGCGGATGAAGAAGATGATCAGCAGCAGGATGACCGGCGAGATGTCGATGCCGCCGAGATCCGGCAGGATGCGGCGGATCGGGCGCAGGGCTGGCTCGGTGACTGCATAGAGGAAGTTGCCGACGGAATTGACGAACTGGTTGCTCGAATTGATGACGTTGAACGCATAGAGCCAGGAAAAGATAGCGCTGGCGATCAGCACCCAGGTATAAAGATTCAAAGCCAGATCAATGGTTTGAAATAAGGCGAGCATGTCCGTCTCCAAATTCGCGGTTGACAGACATGTAGACATTGGCGACTAAACGGGCAAGTCCCATGCTCCGAAGCATGTTGAATCATGTTTAAAAGGCGGATGAAGGCGTTTACGCTGGTCTTCGCGTCGGGAAAGTCTCGTCCCATGTCATTTGCCGCCAGCGGCGACCGGTTTGCCGCCTTCAGGCACATTGCCTATACTTATTTCTTCTTTGCGCGGTTTCTGACGGCCTTCGCCACGCAGGTCGTCAGTGTCTCCGTTGGCTGGCAGATGTATGAGCACACCGGCCAACCGATCTATCTCGGTCTGATCGGCCTCGTTCAGTTCCTGCCGTCGCTGCTGCTGATCCTGGTGACGGGCACGGCTGCGGACCGCTACAACAGGCGGCGGATTTCCGCGATCTGCATTTTCGTCGGCACCCTCTGTGCGGCTGCCCTGCTGTTCCTGACCGTATCGGGCACCTTCGCGCCGCTGCCGGTCTTTCTGATCCTCACGGTCTTCGGCATAGAACGCGCCTTCATGACGCCGGCCATGCAGTCGCTGGCGCCCAATCTGATCCCGCCCGAAGACCTGACGAATGCCATCACCTGGAACTCGATGTCATGGGATGCGGCCGCCATCCTCGGTCCTGTTGCCGGCGGCCTGCTTTATGGCATCGGGGCCAATGTCGCCTATACCGTAGCCGTGCTTTTCTTTGCGGCCGGTTCGGTGCTGACCTTCCTGATCCCGAAGCCGCAGCAGCGCACCGCGCATGAGCGGCGCAGCCTGAACGAGATGCTCGCCGGCTTCCGCTTCATCTGGTCGGAGAAAGTGGTGCTCGGTGCGATCTCGCTTGATCTTTTCGCCGTGCTGCTCGGCGGCGCCGTCGCGCTGATGCCCATCTATGCGCGCGATATCCTGACGCTCGGGCCGTGGGGTCTCGGCATGCTGCGCGCGGCGCCAAGCTTCGGCGCGATCGCCATGGGCCTTTTCCTGGCAACCTATCCGATCCGCAATCGCGCCGGTATCTGCATGTTTGCCGGCGTTGCCATGTTCGGCGTGGGTACGCTGATCTTCGGCATCTCGCATACGCCATGGCTGTCGATAACGGCTCTCGCCGTCATGGGTGCATCCGACCTGATCTCCGTCTATGTGCGCGAAACGCTGATTACGCTCTGGACGCCGGATCATGTCCGTGGCCGCGTCAATGCCGTCAACATGGTGTTCGTGGGTGCGTCGAACGAGCTCGGCGAATTCCGCGCCGGCACCATGGCGCATTATTTCGGCGCGATCCCAGCCGTGGTGATTGGCGGGCTCGGTACGCTGACGGTCGCCATCCTCTGGGCCACGGGTTTCCCGCAGCTCCGCCGGATCGATAGCCTCAATGCGCCCGACCGCGAGAGCGAGCCGCAGCCGGTTTGAGCTGCTGCGATCGGCTCACCGAAATTTTCGATGATGTCGAGCGAGCATTTTTGTCAGGCGAAGGCCCTTAGGCGGCCATTGCCTGCTTGCCGTCGAAGACGAGATCGAGGAATTCCGACAGCCAGGTCTTGAGAGCTGCGTCAAAGATCATGCGGCCTTCGAGATGCTCGCGGCCCTGCTGGGCGTTCGGCATGCAGAAGCGATGTTCGCCGTGCACGACCCAGCGCTGCATCATGGCGCGGGTGAGCTCCGCATGGAATTGCAGGCCCCAGGCATTGGCGCCATAGCGATAGGCCTGGTTGGGATAGGTCTCGCCCGTCGCCAGCAGGTCGGCGCCGTGCGGCAGCTCGAAGCCTTCGCGGTGGAAATGATAGACCATCTGCGGCCAGTGCATCAGCAGCCGGCCCTTTTCCGTCGGCTGCAGGGCATACCAGCCGATCTCGGTCTTGCCGTCGTCGCGGGCCTTGACCTTGGCGCCGAGATGGCGGGCGAGCAGCTGCGCGCCAAGGCAGATGCCGAGATAGGGCCGGTTTTCCTTAAGGGGAACCTTCAGCCAGTCGGTCTCGGTCCTGATGAACTCGTCCGGGTCGTTGGCGCTCATCGGGCCGCCGAAGACCACGGCGCCGGCATGGGCCTCAAGTGTCGGAGGCAGCGGATCGCCGAGGGCCGGACGGCGGATATCGAGATCGAAGCCTTTTTGCAGCAGCATCTGGCCCACGCGGCCGGGGCTGGAGCGCTCCTGATGCAGGACGATCAATATCGCGCGGCCGGTGTTCCTCGGCGCTTCAATCATCATTGCCTGTCTCCACCCTGGAACCGGGTGCGCGTGCGGCTGCTTCCTGGCGCTTCATGATGCGCTCGCGGTCGGAAATGCCCATGAGGTCGGCGATGCGCCAGATCGCATGGTCTTCCATCTCGCTGCGCTCGCCATCGGCATAGACGATATCCCAGAGGATGCCGAGCAATTCCAGCCGCTGGGTACCGTCGAGATGACGCTTCAGATCCGAGGTGAAGCGATAGTAATCAACCGCCTCGCTTTCGGCTTCCTCACCGGCGGCGATCAGCGCATCAAGCTGGCGGCCATCGAGACCATATTGGTCCTTCAGGAGCTTGCGCAGCCTTTTCTTCTCGCTGTTCTCGATCTTGCCGTCCGCCTCCATCACCTGGATACAGAGCGCCGCCACCGCGACACGTGGGTCGTCGGGTGCAAAGCCGGATCTGGGATGGTCTTGGGTCAGGTTATGAAGAAATTCCTGAAAGCGTTCGAACATGCGTTTCCATTCTCAAAGCAGGCCGAGCAGGGTGCTTGGGTCACCATGCCCCATCTTTTTGCATTCACGCAATTCCGGACGCAAAACCGCTGCGCGATTTTGCCGGAATTGCCTTAAAACAGCTTGAGCCGTGTCTTGGGTTCCGGTTCAGGCTTGTGATCCTTGACGCCCGGATCGTCCGGCGCACCGCCGAAGAAAGGCCGAGGTTCCTCGTCCTGCTGCGCCGGTTTCGGCGCTGCCCCGGGTGCGCTCGGCGCGGCCTTCACCACGGCGGGCTCCAATTCCATGACATAAGTATCGCGCGCCGGCGATGCAACTTTCGGTGAACTTGGCCTCGCCGCCGAGGTTGCGGAGGCGGCCTCGCGCACCGGCGGCAGCGACTTCAGCGCCGCATCGACCGAAACGGCCGAACCCTCTTCCACGGGACCTTCGATCTGGCCGAAGGGTGCCTTCCACTCGAACGCATCGAGACGGCCGGTGACCGGAGACAGCGGCAGCCACTTGTCCGAGACGAAACCGTCGGCGACCCAGGCCGGATCGCGCGGCGCGCGCAATGCCTGTGCCATCCAGTGGCGGACGCGGCCCTGATCGCCGGTTTCGGCCTCTTCGATGTCGGCAAGAAGCAGGAAGGCGCCTTCGCGCGCATCGATCCGCGCGGCGGCTTCGGCCTTGGCGCGGGCCTTTGCGAAACCGCCGGCGTCCATCGCCGCCTTTGCGGTCAGCAGCAGCGCCTCGACATTGTTGGGGCGGATCGCTTCCAGCCGTTCGGCGCGCTTCAGGCGATCGGTCACGGAATCGCCGCTGCGGGCTCGTACATAGGCCCTGCCGATCTCGGGGTGCGGATGCGCCTTCCAGACCTGCTCAAGGATGGAGGCGGCCTTGCGCACCTTGTCTTCGCGGAAGAGCGCCTTGGCAGCGATCAACGCTGCGGGCACGAAATCGTCCACGAGCTTCAGTGCCGCCAGCGCATCGTCGCGCGCGCCGGCGGGATCGCTCTCCAGCCTGTCGTCGGCGCGTGCCGTCAGCAGCACGGCGCGTTGACGATTGGCCGTGGTCTTGTCGACGACATGGGCAACCTTCTGCTGGTCGAGCAGCTTGATGGCGTCATCCCAGCGGCCGGCCTGGCTGCGATATTCCAGCGTCGCCTGAGCCGCCCAGGGCAGGTAGGGCGCCTGGTCGGCCGCCTTCTCGGCATATTGCCGCGCTGCTTCATGTGCGCCGAGGCGCTTGGCTTCGAGATAGAGGCCGCGCAGGCCGAGTTCGCGCGTTTCGGGATCATTGGCCATCTGCTCGAACTTCTGACGGGCCTCGTCATGCTTACCTTCAATCAAGGCGGCCTGGGCCTCAAGCAGGTTGATGAGCGGCTCCTGATCGGCGCGGATAAGGCCGCGCGTGCGAGCCGCCATCTTGCGGGCGAGCAGAGAATTGCCGGCGCCGGCTGCAATCAGACCCGTCGACAGCGCCTGATAGCCGCGATCGCGCTTGCGGGCGCGGAAATAGCGGGTGATGGAATGCGGCGAGGTCCAGATCAGCCGCACGAACCACCAGAGGATCATGACGGCCGCGACGAGCGTAATCAGGATTGCGGCGGCGACGATCAGCTTCGTCTGGTAAAGCTGGCCTTCCCAGACCAGTGAGAGATCGCCGGGACGATCCGCGAGCCAGGAGAAACCATAGCCGAGGGCCAGGACAAGAATAGCGAAGATAAGCAGTCTGATCATTGCTATACTCCGTCCTTAATTCTGTTTCCCGGTATTGGCGATCGCCTTCGACAGGGCGTCGCTTACCAGATCCTCGACGCGGATGCGGGCCTCCAGCGATTGCTTGAAGGCGGCCGAGGCCGATTTGGCCGCATCGGGCAGGCCGTTCCATTCGGTAACCGCGCCCGGCAGATCGCCATTCCTGACCTTGTCCTCGAAGCGGGCGGCGATGGCATCGATGCTGTCGCCAGGGACATTGCCAACGGGGCGGACCTGCACCAACGACTTGGCGCCCGCCATCAGGCGGTTGCTCCAGCTCTGGTTCGGATCGTCCGTCTGTGCCGTTGCGACGATTGCGGTTGCAACATCGGAGACCTGGCGGATCAGGTCGGCGCGGGAGGGCACGCCGGTTTGGGCGAAATTCTTGAGATCGGCAACGGCAGGATCGTCCGGCGCGACATTGGCGAAGGTATCAAGCTCGGGCTGGAAGGGACCGCCGCGGTCGATCGCCGCCTTCAACGCAGCTGCGGCAATGGCGCGGGCCACAGCGCTTTCCTGGCTCGGTCCGCTCAGCTTCTTTTCGGCGTCGTCGAGACGTTTGCTGACTTCGGCATCCGAGGTTGCCTGGCTCTGGGTCGCCTTGCTGAGATCCGCCTTCAGCTGCTCGACTTCGCCGGTCAGCGACGCGATCTTCTGGTCGGATGCTGCGCCTGTCGCCCCGCCCGATCCGCCCGCAGACGTGCCGTTGGCTACGCTTGTCTCCAGCGCTGCGACGCGGGCTGCTAGCGTCTCGTCGGGCTTGGCCGCCGGCGCGGTAGCGAGATTGGCGATGTTCTGCTTGAGCCCGTCGATCTCTGCATTCAATGCGGCTATGTCGGCAGAATTGTCCTTGGCGGCGCGGCTGCCGGGCAGGAAACCGGCATATTGCAAGGCGCTGGCACAGATGAGGGCAATCAGGCCGCCGACAATGCCGGCCGCAATAAGGCCCGAGGTCGAGCCTTCGCGCGGCGGCTGCTGCGGCCGGTCGGCGTGAGGAGGCTCAGGCTCTGCCTGCTGTGTCGTCGTTTGCCGTTCTTCCGGAGTGGCGGCGAAGATGGACTCCTGGGATCCCTCGGGAAGCGGCTCCTTGTCCGTTTCGAGCGGCATTTCCACTTCATTGGCGGAGGAGGAGCCAGGTTCATCATGACTGCGCTCCGTCACGTCTTCCGGAGCTGCGTCCTGCGCTGTTTTTTCGGCTTCCAGGTCGATCGTGACCGGTTCGTCGTTGGGCTTCGAATGGTTAGGCGGTTTTCGCGATACCATGAGGTCCTCTTTATTATGCGCTGCAACGAAGTTAGACAGACAAGACGATTATGGAAAGGCCTTAGATCAAAATTGCGGCGTTACGCCTGGATCAGGAACGACAGAAGCCGGTCTTCGTTCGGCATGTCGGCGATGTCGGTTTGGGAATGCATCCGCGCCGGAACGGCTTCGGCGATCGCTTCGCTCAGGCAGAGGAATCGCGTTTCGGCGAAGGCTTCCGGATTTTCCCGGACGAAAGGTAGGCCGAAAAAGCGCTGTGCCGTTTGATGAGAGTAAAGCAGCACGGCATCGGCGCGGGCGTCTGTAAAAAGCCGGCGAAGAACGGCATTTTCGGGAGTGATGCCATGCATCCTGTAGCATTCTACAGTGACGAAAGGCAGCTGCAGCTCCGTCAATCCGGCTTCGAAACCGGGCGCCCGCGGGGAGCCGGCGAGATAGAGCAGGGGATTCCCACCTAGGCTGGCCGGATGGCCTGATATCAAGGTGGCAAGCTCGGCGCCGCCACCTTCGGACATGGCGATATTGCTGAATCCGAGATCGGCGGCTTCCTTTGCTGTCACCTTTCCGACAGCAAAAAGACGGCGACCTAAATGCGGCGCCAGATCCGCGCCTAATGATGCAAGCGTGCGGATCGCTTCGGCACTGGTGACGGCGATGGCGCCCCGCGTGTTCAGGAGCGCCCGCCCTGCTTCTGCGACATGATGCACGGGCTCCGCGAGCGGCAGCAGGAGGGCTTCGTGCCCCATCTGCGCCAGTCGCCGCACGGTGCGTTCACCCGAATGCTGGGGGCGGGTGACGACGACGCGCATCTTTCATCAGGTCCAGTCTTCGAAGAAGGTGCTGCCGGCCTCGGCCCGAATCGCCTGGCCGGCATTGACGCCGAGTGCCTCGGCATCGCGCCGGTGGCCCTCGATAGTTGTTGTGTGTACCTGCCTGCCATCCGGAGTGAGGATCATGCCGAAGAAGCGCAGATGATCGCCTTCGCAAATTGCGTAGCCGGCTATCGGCGTGCGACAGGAACCGTCAAGTGCCGCCAGGAAGGCACGTTCGCAGGATACGGCGTCGAAGGTCGGCCCGTCATTGACGGCAGCGAGCAGGTTATTCATCCGCTGATCGTCGATCCGGCTTTCGATGGCGATTGCGCCTTGCGCGGGTGCCGGCGGAAAATCATCGGGGTCGAGAATATCGGTGATGACCTCGACCATGCCAAGCCGCTTCAGCCCGGCAAGCGCCAGCAAGGTGGCGTCGGCCTGCCCCTCTTCCAGCTTGCGCAGACGCGTCTGGACGGAGCCGCGGAAGGTGATGACATTGATATCCGGGCGCAGACGGCGGATCAGCGCCTGGCGGCGCAGCGATGCCGAGCCGACGGTGGCGCCGTACGGCAGCTCGATCAGTTTCGGCGCGGTGCGGCCGATGACGGAATCGCGGATATCTTCACGCGGCAGATAAGCGGTAAGCCCGAGGCCTTGGGGCAGCTTCGTCGCCATATCCTTGGCCGAATGCACGGCGAAGTCGAGCTCGCCCGACGTCAGTTTTTCTTCCAGCTCCTCGGTGAACAGGCCCTTGCCGCCGATTGCCGCGAGCGAGCGGTCGGTGATGCGGTCGCCCTTGGTGGTGAGAACGACGATTTCGAACATCTCCTCCGGAAGGCCGTGGGCCGCCATCAGGCGGTCGCGCGCTTCTCGCGCCTGGGCGAGCGCCAGCGGGCTGCCGCGCGTGCCGATCCGGAAAGGTTTTGTTTGCATCCGCTTTGATCCGTTGTTACCGACAGTTCCCGTAACCATATTTCCGCTTTACCGCAATCGACCTGTAGGCAACGAACTTTCTCCATGGCATCCGTTCTTCGTATTCTCGGCATCGAAACAAGCTGCGACGAAACCGCCGCGGCCATTGTCGAGCGCCGGGATGACGGCACGCCCATGGTCTGTTCCGATGTCGTCCTCAGCCAATTGGACGAGCATAGCGCCTATGGCGGCGTCGTGCCGGAAATCGCCGCGCGGGCGCATGTCGAGGCGCTCGATACGCTGATCGACGAAGCATTGAAACGCGCCAATGTGTCGCTCTCGGACGTCGATGCCATTGCCGCCACCTCCGGTCCCGGCCTCATCGGCGGCCTGCTCGTCGGCCTGATGACCGGCAAGGCGATCTCGCGGGCGACAGGCAAGCCATTATACGCCATCAACCATCTGGAAGGCCATGCCCTGACGGCGCGGCTGACGGACGGACTTGCGTTTCCCTATCTGATGCTGCTCGTGTCCGGCGGCCACACGCAGCTGATTCTGGTGCGCGGCGTCGGCGAATACGAGCGCTGGGGCACGACCATTGACGATGCGCTCGGCGAAGCCTTCGACAAAACGGCCAAGCTTCTGGGGCTGCCCTATCCCGGCGGCCCGGCCGTGGAAGCAGCCGCCAAGAACGGCAATCCGGACCGTTTCGATCTTCCGCGGCCGCTGGTCGGCGAGACGCGCCTCGATTTTTCCTTTTCCGGCCTGAAAACGGCGGTGCGGCAGGCGGCCACGGCGATTGCTCCTGTCACCGAGCAGGATATCGCCGATATCTGCGCCTCCTTCCAGAAGGCAATTTCGCGCACGCTGAAGGATCGCATCGGCCGGGGCCTGCAACGCTTCAAGACGGAGTTCCCGAAGACCGAGGAAAAGCCGTCGCTTGTCGTGGCCGGTGGTGTCGCTGCCAATCTCGAACTGCGCCGCACGCTGCAGGAGCTTTGCGATGCCAATGGCTTCCGCTTCATCGCGCCGCCATTGAGATTGTGTACGGACAATGCCGTCATGATCGCCTGGGCGGGACTGGAGCGCATGGCGACGGGAGCGGTGCCTGACGATCTCGATGTGCAGCCGCGCTCGCGCTGGCCGCTGGATCAGAAGGCGGAAACCCTGCTCGGACACGGCAAACGAGGAGCAAAGGCATGAGCGGCAACGAGCGGATCGCAGTCATCGGCGCCGGCGCTTTCGGCACGGCGCTTGCCGCCGTCATCGCATTGACCGGCCGCAGCGACGTCACCCTCGTCGGCCGCAAGGCCGGTCTGATGGCGGATCTCGCCGCCGATCGCATGCATGATGCCGTGTTGCCCGGGGTCGAGCTGCCGGATTCGCTGGGGTTTTCGGCCGAGGCGGATGCCGTTTCCAATGCCGGCATCATTCTCTTCGCCATGCCCTCGCAGGCACAGGCCGATGCTGCCCGCCATTATGGGCCTTACCTCGCCAAGGATGCCGTCGTCGTCACCTGTGCCAAGGGTATCGACAAGGTTTCCGGCGATCTGCTGACCGACATGCTGGAGCGGGAGCTGCCGGAGCATGCTATCGCCGTTCTTTCCGGGCCGGGCTTTGCCGCCGACATCGCCAAGGGCCTGCCGACTGCCATGGCGATCGCTGCCGCAGACATGGCGGTGGCGGAACGGCTTGCCCAGGCGATTTCCGGCCCGACCTTCCGCCTCTACGCCTCGGATGACCGCATCGGCGTGCAGCTCGGCGGTGCCTTGAAGAATGTGCTCGCGATTGCCTGCGGCATCGTCGAGGGCCGCGGGATCGGCGATTCCGCCCGTGCGGCGCTGATCAGCCGCGGTCTTGCCGAGATGTCTCGCTTCGTTGCGGCCAAGGGCGGCAAAGCCGAGACCGTGCGCGGGCTTTCCGGTCTTGGCGATCTCGTGCTGACGGCCACCAGCCATCAATCCCGCAACCTGCGATTCGGTATCGCGCTGGGTGAAGGCAAGGCTGGCGATCCGACGCATGGCGCGCTGGTCGAAGGCGCCTATGCCGCTTCCATCGCTTCGCGGCTCGCCCACGAACTCGGCATCGACATGCCGATCACCGACGCGGTGTCCGCCATCATCGACGGCAAGCTCGACATAGCCACAGCCATCGGGCAATTGATGACGCGGCCGATCACCACGGAATAGGTTGAATAACAAGGCATCTCTGGATATATTACTGGATATATAGGAGACCTTGATGACCAGCTCGCAGAGACGCGCAGTGCAGAATTACCGCTCCCGTCTTGGCGAGCGCGGTCTGGCACGCTTCGAGGTGCTGGGGCTCGATGAGGATAAGGCGCTCCTTCGCTCGCTGGCACGGCATTTGGCCGAGGATGGTGCCGAAGCGGCCCGCATTCGCGATGTCGTCACCAAGACGATCTCGAAAGAGCCTTCAAAAAAGGGCGGTGTCATTGCCGCGCTCCGAAGTTTTCCTCTCGAAGATGCTGAACTGGATCTCGAACGGCTGCGGACCGAGCCGCGTGAGATCGATCTGTGACGCGCTACCTGCTGGATACCAACATTGTTAGCAATGCGATCAAACCGGAGCCTTCGCAGGCGCTTTTGGCATGGTATGCGGAGCAAGCGGATGACGATTTATTTGTTCCATCTCTCGTGGTGGCCGAGATTCGGCGCGGTATTTTAATCATGCCAGCGGGTCGCAGGCGCAGTTTGCTGGAAGCATGGTTTTCAAGCTTTGCAGGACCGCAGACAGTATTTGCCGGGCGAATCCTTCCTTTTGACGAGCGCGCTGGATTGATCTGGGCGCAACTCATGGCCGAAGGGCGGTCGATTGGGCGCCCAAGAAATGCCTTTGATATGATTATCGCCTCTATAGCTGTCGTGAACGATTGTGTTTTGGCCACGGACAACGAAAAAGACTTTTGGGGCCTCGATATCATCAACCCCCTTCGCGCAGAAACAAGATGACGTGCCGCAAGTAAGGCCTTATCCATCGCCATCAATAGTTTCGATTTTCTTGGGAGAATTAAACCATGCTGTTTGCCTTTGTCTGCAAGGACAAGCCCGGTCATCTGAATGTTCGCATGGAGACGCGTCCGGCGCATCTGGAGCATCTGAACAAGCTCAATGCCGAAGGGACGCTGAAGATGGCCGGTCCTTTCCTGGACGCGGAGGGCAAGCCGAACGGTAGTCTCGTGGTCGTCGATGCCGAGAACATCGAGGCGGCCAAGGCGCTTGCCGATGCCGATCCCTATACGAAGGCCGGCCTGTTCGAGAGCGTCGAAATCAAGCCGTTCAACTGGGTCTTCAACAATCCGGAGGCATGAGAGATGGCGCACTGGCTTTATAAATCCGAGCCGTCCTCCTGGTCCTGGCAGCAGCAGAAGGATGCGGGCGCAAAAGGCACCGAATGGACCGGCGTGCGCAACTATCTCGCCCGGAACAACATGCGGGCCATGCAGATCGGCGACAAGGGCTTCTTCTATCATTCCAATGACGGGCTCGAAATCGTTGGTATCGTCGAGGTCTGCGCACTCGCGCATCCGGATTCGACCGCCAAGGACGATCCGCGCTGGGAATGTGTCGACATCCGCGCCGTCCGTGATATGCCGAACCCGGTGTCGCTCAAGGATATCAAGGCCAATCCGAAGCTCTCGCAAATGTCGCTCGTCACCTCCATGCGGCTTTCGGTGCAGCCCGTGACGGATGAGGAATGGCTGGAAGTCTGCCGCATGGGCGGTCTGGACAATCCGCCGGTCTGATCCGACTGGAGGTTGAGTGAAAACCGATCCCGAGAGCTTCATCCGTGCCAATACCAGCCTCATGGCGCCGCCGCATGTGCCGGAAATCCGGCTGCATCTGGCAAGCGAGGCGCATGAGCTGTGGCTGAAGACGGAGGAGGAGTTGGAAGCGATCGGCCTGCCGCCGCCCTTCTGGGCCTTTGCCTGGGCCGGCGGCCAGGGTCTGGCGCGCTATATACTCGATCATCCGGAGATCGTTGCCGGCAGAACAGTGCTGGATTTTGCGAGCGGCTCCGGGCTTGTCGCGATTGCTGCCAAACGTGCGGGTGCGCGACATGTGTTGGCCGTCGATATCGATCCATGGGCCGGCACGGCGATCCGGCTCAATGCTGCTGAAAATGGTGTGGCCCTGGATTTTTCCGGCGACGATATGATCGGGCAGGCCGTGGATGAGGGCGTCATTCTTGCCGGCGATGTCTTCTATGATCGCGATTTTGCCGCGAGCCTCGTTCCCTGGCTAAGACGTTTGGCGGGCGACGGGAAGACCGTTCTGGTCGGCGATCCCGGCAGGGCCTATCTTCCGAAGGACTGCCTGGAGGCGCAGGCAATCTATCAAGTGCCGGTCACGCGGGCACTCGAGGATAGCGAAGTCAAGAAAACGACGGTTTGGCGATTTCTTGCCGGGTAAAGATCGTCAGTGCCGGATGACGCAGACGCCCGCTTCGTATGAGCAGGGGTTGGCGGCATAGCGGACATCGATGACTTTCGCCTTTGGCCTCGGCTGAATCGCGGCGGGGCGGGCATAGGGATTGTAGCCGCCATAGCCGATAACATAGGTGCCGCCATCGGCCCGATAGACATCGGCCGAGCCGGCATAGCTGCCGGCGTTTGCCGCGTCATGCCGTTCCATGATGACGATCCGGGTAGGTTGCTGCTCGCGCCTCTGGGGCTGGGATATTTGGCTCAGGTGCACCAAGCCGGAGCGATCGTGATGATGCCAGTGGCGGTAGTCGCCCGCCGAGGCCGGGGCGAAGGAAAGAGTGGCTGCTGCCGCCAAAACGAGCGCTGCTGCCTTGAAAAGATGCGGCTTCATGATTCGCTCCGCTTCGGCCGGTTAATGAAATCTTAACGACAGATTGCCCCAAGACCGCAACGAAGTCCACGCCAGGGTTGATGAAATGGTAAACGGCCCGGATTGGAAAGCTCGTCTCTGCATACCCGCTAAAGTGCAGAGCGATCCGAATCGATTAAATTCGAGGCAGGCATCAATTGTGCTTGTCGATAGGCGTCCGGGTGATTAATGGTCGCAATGATGCAACGCACACTACATGTCTTTGTAAGGGCGTTGCCCCGGATAACCGGGTTCTAAGCGTATCGTAACGCCGCGAGGTTCTGATGGCGAACGTCACACAAAACCGGCCTCTGTCGCCGCACCTGCAAATTTACAAACCCATCCCCACCATGGTCATGTCGATCGTCCACCGCATTACCGGCGGCGCGCTCTACTTCGGCACGCTGTTGGTCGCCTGGTGGCTGATCGCCGCGGCGACGGGCCAGGGCTATTTCGAGCTGGTCAACTGGATCATGGGCACGATCATCGGCCGTATCATCCTGCTTGGCTACACCTGGGCGCTGCTGCACCACATGCTTGGCGGTCTGCGCCATTTCGTGTGGGATCTCGGGCATGGTTTCGATCCCGCCGTTTCGACCAGGATGGCCAAGGCCACGCTCGTCGGCTCGATCTGTCTGACCGCTTTGGTCTGGATCATCGGCATCGTCATCCGGCTGGGTTGATTGGCATGACCGCTTCCGGAAGCGCTCGGATGCCTTTCGGGATCATGCTTTAAAGGATATTTCTCATGGATATGCGCACTCCCCTGGGCAAAGTCCGCGGTCTCGGTTCCGCCAAGGAAGGTACCGATCATTTCTGGCGCCAGCGCCTGACCGCCGTTGCCAACGTTCCGCTCTTTCTCTTCTTCGTCATCTTCCTGCTAATCTATGCCGGCGCGCCCTACGCTGAAGTCGTGCATGCGATCTCGAACCCGATCGTCGCCGTCATCTTCGGCCTGATGGTGATCTCCGCCATCATTCATATGAAGATCGGCATGCAGGTTATCATCGAGGACTATGTCCACGGCGAATTCGGCAAGATCGTCCTTCTCATGCTCAACACGTTCTTCGCGGTCGTCGTGGCGGGGCTCTGTCTTTTCGCCATTCTGAAGATCGCGTTCGTAGGATAATTGCATCATGGCACCGAACTCTTCTGCTCAGAATGGGCCCGCTCAGAACGGGAAAGCCTACAAGTATATCGACCACTCCTATGACGTGATCGTCGTCGGCGCCGGCGGCGCGGGTCTGCGCGCCACGCTCGGCATGGCCGAACAGGGCTTCCGCACCGCCTGCATCACCAAGGTCTTCCCCACCCGTTCGCACACCGTCGCAGCCCAGGGCGGCATTGCCGCCTCGCTGCAGAACATGACGCCGGACAGCTGGCAGTGGCATCTCTACGACACCGTCAAGGGCTCCGACTGGCTGGGCGATGTCGACGCCATGCAGTACATGGTCATGGAAGCGCCGAAGGCCGTCTACGAGCTCGAGCACTACGGCGTGCCCTTCTCGCGTAACGAAGAAGGCAAGATCTATCAGCGCCCGTTCGGCGGCCACATGCAGAATTTCGGCGAGGGGCCGCCGGTACAGCGCACCTGTGCTGCCGCCGACCGTACCGGCCACGCTATCCTGCACACGCTCTACGGCCAGTCGCTGCGCAACAATGCGGAATTCTTCATTGAGTATTTCGCGCTCGACCTCATCATGTCCGATGATGGCAGCCGCTGCACCGGCGTCGTTGCATGGTGCCTCGATGACGGCACGATTCATCGCTTCGCCGCCAAGATGGTGGTACTGGCGACCGGCGGCTACGGTCGTGCCTATTTCTCGGCGACGTCTGCCCATACCTGCACCGGTGACGGCGGTGGTATGGTGGCTCGCGCCGGTCTGCCGCTGCAGGACATGGAGTTCGTGCAGTTCCATCCGACCGGCATTTACGGTTCGGGCTGCCTGATCACCGAAGGCGCGCGCGGCGAAGGCGGTTATCTCGTCAATTCCGAGGGCGAGCGTTTCATGGAGCGCTATGCTCCCTCGGCGAAGGACCTTGCCTCGCGCGACGTCGTTTCGCGCTGCATGACGCTGGAAATCCGCGAGGGACGCGGCGTCGGCAAGAACAAGGACCATATCTTCCTGCATCTCGACCATCTCGATCCGGCCGTGCTGCACGAGCGCCTGCCCGGCATTTCCGAGAGCGCGCGTATCTTCGCCGGCGTCGATGTGACCCGCGATCCGATCCCTGTCCTGCCGACCGTTCACTACAATATGGGCGGTATTCCCACGAACTATTGGGGCGAAGTGCTGAATGCCGACAGCAGCAATCCCGAGCGCGTGCTGCCGGGCCTGATGGCTGTCGGCGAAGCCGGCTGCGCATCGGTGCACGGCGCCAACCGCCTCGGCTCCAACTCGCTGATCGACCTCGTGGTCTTCGGCCGTGCCGCCGCCATCCGCGCCGGTCAGGTCATCGACCGCAACAGCCCGGTTCCGCCGGTCAATGTTGCCGCCTGCGACAAGATCATGGAGCGCTTCGATCGCCTGCGCCATGCCAGCGGCTCGACGCCGACGGCAGCACTGCGCGAGAAGATGCAGCGCGCCATGCAGGAAGACGCGGCCGTGTTCCGTACGCAGGAATCGCTGGAATCCGGCTGCCGTCGCCTTTCGGAGATCTGGAAGGAGCTGCCTGACATCAAGGTCACCGACCGCTCGCTGATCTGGAATTCCGACCTTGTCGAGACGTTGGAGCTGCACAATCTGATGGCCAACGCCATCACGACGATCTACGGCGCCGAGGCCCGCAAGGAAAGCCGCGGCTCGCATGCCCGCGAGGACTATACCGAGGGCAAGTTCGCCGGCCGCGACGACGAAAACTGGCGCAAGCATACGCTCGCCTGGGTCAATGAGGCAGGCGACGTGAAGCTCGACTATCGTCCGGTTCACACCGACCTGATCGCCGAAGGCATCGATCCGCACAAGATCGAGCCGAAGGCACGCGTGTACTGATCTGAGAGGAACTGACCATGGTTGAACTCGCTCTCCCCAAGAACTCTCAGATGCGCGAAGGTAAGGTCTGGCCGAAGCCGGTCGGCGCCAAGAATACGCGCGAATTCCGCGTCTATCGCTGGAGCCCGGATGATGGCCAGAACCCGAGCATCGATACTTATTATATCGATGTCGACGACTGCGGTCCGATGGTGCTCGACGGTCTGCTCTACATCAAGAACAAGATCGACCCGACGCTGACGCTGCGCCGCTCCTGTCGCGAAGGCATTTGCGGCTCCTGCGCGATGAACATCGACGGTACCAACACGCTCGCCTGCACAAAGGGTCTGGACGAGATCAAGGGCACGGTGAAGGTCTACCCGCTGCCGCATATGCCCGTCGTCAAGGATCTCGTGCCCGATCTGACGAACTTCTACGCGCAGCACCGCTCGATCGAACCCTGGCTGAAGACGGTCTCGCCGCCGCCGGCCAAGGAATGGAAGCAGAGCCATGAAGACCGCCTGAAGCTCGACGGTCTTTACGAATGCATTCTCTGCGCCTGCTGCTCGACCTCCTGTCCGAGCTACTGGTGGAACGGCGACCGCTATCTCGGCCCGGCCGTCCTGCTGCAGGCCTATCGCTGGCTGATCGATTCCAGAGACGAAGCCAAGGGCGAACGCCTCGACAACCTTGAGGATCCCTTCCGCCTGTATCGCTGCCACACGATCATGAACTGCGCTCAGACCTGCCCGAAGGGTCTGAACCCGGCCAAGGCAATCGCCGAAATCAAGAAGATGATGGTCGAGCGGCGGGTTTAAGCCCGCCGTTTCCGGCCATTTGACCGCGAACGAGGAGATAATGCTTCGGCAGATTTGCCGAAGCGCCCGAGTGGCCGCCAGACGAGATGAGATATCATCCGTCTCGGATGAGATCGGTCAGGACGGCGAAATTTGCCACCTGCATCCATTTTGGGCGAGGCTGGCAGAGATTAGCCTTGAAACCACCCGATTCTTGTCCAGCTATCGCCTACGGCAATTTGTAGCGGTATCGACTTGATTAACCAAAGTGAAATACGATAATTCGGACATCATTAAACATGACTTCGCAGATGTCAGCGGTGGACAATCAACTAGGAGTGTGATGATGCAGTTTAGATATGCAGTGACGGCTGCGGCGATTGGCCTGTCGCTTGCCGGTTGCCAGCGCACGGCATACAATAACGACAGTTATTCGTCTCCGGCACCACTGCAGGCTCAGCCTGTTCCTTCCGTCCAGTCCAGCCAGCTTCCGCCCCCGGGCGCCGGTAACGGCTCGCAATTCCCGGCTGCTCCGGCGAGCGCGCCGAATGGGGCCAATCCCGCGCAGCAGCAGGCGATGGCGGCTTCCGCCATGGATGTTACGAAGGAATCGATGGTCGGCAGCTGGAAGGTCAGCAATGGCGGATCGAGCTGCGACATGTTCCTGACGCTGACGAATCTCGGCGGCGGCTCGCGCGGCGGTACGCGCGGTTGCGCCGGCGAACTGACCTCGATGGGTTCGTGGGAAGTTTCCGGCAAGCAGGTTCTCCTGAAAAATCGTGACGGCTCGACGATCGGCACGGTCTACAAGACAGCAGATTCCCGCTTTGACGGCTCGACCGCCTCCGGCCAGCCGCTCAGCCTCAGCCGATAAGCTTATTTGAAGGGGCGGCGTCCCTTGGATGCACCCCATTTGCACAGGCGGATATTTCCCCATGCAGCCCATGCCAGATTACTCGCTCAGCGTCTGCGAACAGCTAAAGGCGCTGACGGCGTCCGGATCCCTTCAGGTGGATTCGGCGCAGATGGATGTGGCGAAAATGTTGGACCGGGTGCTTGCCGATCTCAAGCGGAAGCGGCCGGCTGCCAAATCCAGCGCGCTCGGCTGGATGTTTGCCGCGCGCAAGAAGTCCGCCGAGACGATCAAAGGCCTTTATATTCACGGCAGCGTCGGACGCGGCAAGACCATGTTGATGGACATGTTCTTCTCGATGGCGCCCTGCCAGAAGAAGCGCCGGGCGCATTTCTTCGAGTTCATGGCCGATGTGCACAATCGCATTGCGGCGCAGCGGCTGAAATTCAAGAATGGCGAGACTAAGCAGTCCGATCCCATACCGCCTGTTGCAGCCGATCTCTACGCCGAAGCCGAACTGCTGTGCTTCGATGAATTCACCGTCACCGACATTGCCGATGCGATGATCCTCTCACGGCTGTTTTCCGAGCTGTTCTCGCTCGGCTGCGTGCTGATCGCGACGTCGAATGTCGAGCCGGACAATCTCTATCGCGACGGGCTCAATCGTGGCCTCTTCCTCCCCTTCATCGATCTGTTGAAGAAGCATGTCAATGTGGTGACGCTGGATTCGCCGACCGATTACCGCATGGAAAAGCTGAACAGCCAGCCTGTCTATCTCACTCCGCTTGACCAACGCGCCGACATGGCGATGGACGCCTCCTGGATGCAGGCATTGCACGGGCGCAAGGCGCAGCCGATGGAAATCCCCATGAAGGGGCGCTCCATCCATGTGCCGCTTTCCGTCGATCGCATGGCACGCTTCTCCTTCGCCGATCTCTGCGACGCGCCGCTCGGGCCTGCCGATTTCCTCGCCATCGCCGAGCGTTTCGATACGATCTTTCTCGATCACGTGCCGAAGCTTGGCCCGGACAAGCGGAACCAAACGAAGCGTTTCATCATTTTGATCGATACGCTCTACGATCATAATATCCGCCTTTACGTCTCCGCGGCTGCCATGCCGGAAGATTTGCTTGAGGAGCGGCGGGGGACGGAAGGCTTCGAATTCGACCGCACAGCGTCGCGGCTATTCGAGATGCGCAGCGCCGAATATCTGGCTCAGACTCCGGCCAGACGTGCCGCCGAGTAACAATTTGGTGACGAAATGTCTTACGTTTACGTAAGACATTTTCGATCTAACCGATTGAAATTCCTGATCTCAAAATAATCAATTGCCAATTTCGCCCTTTGGGTCTATGCGATTGGCGGCTATTGTGGATGCCTTTCACGGTATCCCGCCACGGATTTTGATCGCAAAGGATACACCGAAATGGCGCGCAACAAGATCGCACTTATTGGTTCTGGCATGATTGGTGGCACGCTGGCGCATCTCGCCGGCCTGAAGGAACTGGGCGACATCGTCCTGTTCGACATCGCGGACGGCATTCCTCAGGGCAAGGGCCTCGACATCGCCCAGTCCTCCCCGGTCGAAGGCTTCGACGCCAACCTCACCGGCGCCAGCGACTATTCCGCGATCGAAGGCGCTGACGTCTGCATCGTCACCGCCGGCGTTCCCCGCAAGCCGGGCATGAGCCGCGACGATCTTCTCGGCATCAACCTCAAGGTCATGGAGCAGGTCGGCGCCGGCATCAAGAAGTATGCCCCGAACGCTTTCGTGATCTGCATCACCAATCCGCTCGACGCCATGGTCTGGGCGCTGCAGAAGTTCTCGGGCCTGCCGACCAACAAGGTCGTCGGCATGGCCGGCGTGCTCGACTCGTCGCGCTTCCGCCTCTTCCTCGCCAAAGAATTCAACGTATCGGTCGAAGACGTCACGGCCTTCGTTCTCGGCGGCCACGGCGACTCGATGGTTCCGCTCGCCCGCTACTCCACCGTTGCCGGCATTCCGCTGACCGACCTCGTCACCATGGGCTGGCTGACCGCCGAGCGCCTCGAAGAAATCATCCAGCGCACCCGTGACGGCGGCGCCGAAATCGTCGGCCTGCTCAAGACCGGTTCTGCCTATTACGCTCCGGCCGCTTCCGCCATCGCCATGGCTGAATCCTACCTCAAGGACAAGAAGCGCGTCCTGCCTTGCGCCGCGCACCTCGATGGCCAGTATGGCGTCAAGGACATGTATGTCGGCGTTCCCACCGTCATCGGTGCCGGCGGCATCGAGCGCGTTATCGAGATCGACCTGAACAAGGCCGAAAAGGAAGCCTTCGACAAGTCGGTCGCAGCCGTTGCGGGTCTTTGCGAAGCCTGCGCCACGATCGCGCCGTCGCTGAAGTAATTTCCGCCTTCCAACAGGGATAGACCCATGAACATTCATGAATACCAGGCCAAGGCGCTGTTGAAGAGCTATGGCGCCCCCGTCGCGGACGGCGTTGCCATCTTCTCCGCCGATGAAGCCGCCGCCGCTGCCAAGCAGCTCCCCGGCCCGCTCTACGTCGTCAAGAGCCAGATTCACGCTGGTGGCCGTGGCAAGGGCAAGTTCAAGGAACTCGGCCCGGACGCCAAGGGCGGCGTTCGCCTCGCCAAGTCCGTTGACGATGTTGTCGCCAACGCCAAGGAAATGCTCGGCCACACGCTGGTGACCAAGCAGACCGGGCCGGCCGGCAAGCAGGTCAACCGCCTCTATATCGAAGACGGCGCCGACATTGATCGCGAACTCTACCTCTCGATCCTCGTCGACCGCTCCGTCGGTCAGGTTGCTTTCGTCGTTTCGACCGAAGGCGGCATGGACATCGAGACCGTCGCGCACGACACGCCGGAAAAGATCATCACCGTGGCCATCGACCCGTCGACGGGTGTGACGGCTGCCAACACGGCTGCCCTTTCCGACGCGCTGAAGCTCGAGGGTGCTGCCCGCGAAGATGCCGCCAAGCTCTTTCCGATCCTCTACAAGGCCTTCGTCGAAAAGGACATGGCGCTCCTCGAGGTCAACCCGCTGATCGTGATGACCAATGGCCGCCTTCGCGTTCTCGACGCCAAGGTTTCCTTCGACGGCAATGCGCTCTTCCGCCATGAAGATATCCGCGCGCTGCGCGACACGACGGAAGAAGACGAGAAGGAAATCCAGGCCCACGAATATGATCTCGCCTATGTCGCCCTCGACGGCAACATCGGCTGCATGGTCAATGGCGCCGGTCTCGCCATGGCAACCATGGACATCATCAAGCTCTACGGCGCTGAGCCGGCGAACTTCCTCGATGTCGGCGGCGGCGCTACCAAGGAAAAGGTCACGGCCGCCTTCAAGATCATCACCGCCGATCCGGCTGTCCAGGGCATTCTGGTCAACATCTTCGGCGGCATCATGAAGTGCGACGTCATTGCCGAAGGCGTGCTCGCAGCCGTCAAGGAAGTCGGTCTGAAGGTTCCGCTCGTCGTGCGCCTCGAGGGCACCAATGTCGAGCTCGGCAAGAAGATCATCAACGAATCCGGTCTCAACGTCATCTCCGCAGATGACCTGGACGATGCCGCCCAGAAGATCGTGAAGGCAGTCAAGGGCTGATCGGGATGGCTGCTTCCTTCGCTCCAACGGCTGCTCATCTTCGCCTCGGTGCCTTTGCCGGCACCTGGGAAGGGGAGGAGCGTGTCGCGGCTTCGGCCTGGACGAAGGAAGGCACGGCAACCGCGCAGCTCACGGCCGAGTGTCTGTTCGGCGGATTTTTCGTCGAACAGCGCTATGTCCAGAAGCGGGACGGCGCCACATCGTTCGAAGCCCGGAACATTCTCGGCTTCGACGCTGCGGATCAGGCCTACAAGCTCTATCAGTTCGATACGGTGGGCTTTACGCCTGCCGCGCCGGCTTCCGGCGAATGGATCGACGACAAGCTTGTGCTGACCAAGGTCTCGCCGCGCGGTCAACAACGCACTCTCTTTCAGTTCGAAAATGAAGACTGCTACCGCATGGGCGTCACGTTCTCGCCCGCCGGCAGCGATACATGGCAGGAGGTCGTCAGCGGCTTGTACCGTCGCGTTGCCTCCGCGTCTTCCAACCTCTCGTAACAAAGGCCTCGCATGTCTATTCTCATCAACAAAGACACCAAGGTTCTGGTTCAGGGCCTGACCGGCAAGACCGGTACCTTCCACACCGAACAGGCGCTTGCCTATCACGGCACGAAGATGGTCGGCGGTATCCATCCTTCCAAGGGCGGTGAAACCTGGACCGGCAAGGACGGCGAAAAGCTGCCGATCTTCAAGTCCGTCGCCGAAGGCAAGGACGCTACCGGCGCCAACGCCTCGGTCATCTACGTTCCGCCGGCGGGCGCCGCAGCTGCGATCCTCGAAGCGATCGACGCCGAGATCCCGCTCATCGTCTGCATCACGGAAGGCATTCCGGTCGCCGACATGGTCAAGGTCAAGGATCGCCTGATCAAGTCGAAGTCGCGCCTGATCGGACCGAACTGCCCGGGCGTCCTGACCCCGAACGAGTGCAAGATCGGCATCATGCCGGGCTCCATCTTCAAGAAGGGCTCCGTCGGCGTTCTCTCGCGTTCCGGCACGCTGACCTATGAAGCCGTGTTCCAGACCACCAATGAAGGCCTTGGCCAGACAACGGCTGTCGGCATCGGCGGCGACCCCGTCAAGGGCACCGAATTCATCGACGTCCTGGAAATGTTCCTTGCCGACGACGAAACCAAGTCGATCATCATGATCGGCGAAATCGGCGGCTCGGCGGAAGAAGACGCCGCACAGTTCCTCAAGGACGAAGCCAAGAAGGGCCGCAAGAAGCCGATGGTCGGCTTCATCGCCGGCCGCACGGCACCTCCCGGCCGCACGATGGGCCATGCCGGCGCTGTCATCTCCGGCGGCAAGGGCGGCGCGGAAGACAAGATCGCGGCGATGGAATCGGCAGGCATCCGCGTGTCGCCGTCGCCGGCGCGTCTCGGCAAGACGCTGGTGGAAGTCCTGAAGGGCTGAGCCTACCTATAGCAAGGCCGGACGGGGCGGCAGACGCCTTGTCCCGTCCGGTTTAGACATTCGCAAGTGCATACCGACGGCCTTGATGGCCTCAGATGAAATACGGTCGCCGGGAACCCCGAAAACCGGCAATGCAAACAAGTTGGGAGACGGGCGAGAGCGCCCGCAGATTCACCATGGCAAGGCAAGAAGCCAACGAGCAATTTCAGATCACCTCGTTCCTGGATGGCGCCAACGCTGCCTATATCGAGCAGCTTTATGCGCGCTACGAGGACGATCCTTCGTCGGTGACCGACGAATGGCGGTCTTTCTTCAAGGCGCTCGAGGATAGCCCCGACGACGTGAAGAGGGCGGCCAAGGGCGCCTCCTGGCAGCGTAAGAACTGGCCGATCCCGGCAAAGGGCGATCTCGTTTCCGCGCTCGACGGCGATTGGGGCGTTGTCGAGAAGGTTATCGAAACCAAGCTGAAGGCGAAGGCCGAAACCGCCAGCGCGCCGGCGAGCGCAACCGATGTCCTGCAGGCGACGCGCGATTCCGTGCGCGCCATCATGATGATCCGCGCTTATCGCATGCGCGGCCATCTGCACGCCAAGCTCGACCCGCTCGGCATCGCCGCTCCCGTTGAAGACTACAAGGAGCTGTCGCCGGAAGCCTACGGCTTCACCGAGGCCGACCTCGACCGAAAGATCTTCATCGACAACGTGCTCGGCCTCGAATTCGCGACCCTTCGCGAGATGATCGAGATCCTTGAGCGCACCTATTGCTCCACCCTCGGCGTCGAATTCATGCACATCTCCAACCCGGAGGAAAAGGCCTGGATTCAGGAGCGCATCGAAGGGCCGGACAAGGGCATCGCTTTCAATCCCGAGCGCAAGAAGGCCATCCTCCAGAAGATCATCGAAGCCGAAGGCTACGAGCAGTTCCTCGACGTCAAGTTCAAGGGCACCAAGCGCTTCGGCCTCGACGGCGGCGAATCGCTGATCCCGGCGCTCGAACAGATCCTGAAGAGCGGCAGCCAGCTCGGTCTCAGGGAAGCCGTGTTCGGCATGGCCCATCGCGGCCGCCTGAACGTGCTGTCCCAGGTTATGGGCAAGCCGCACCGCGCCATCTTCCACGAGTTCAAGGGCGGCTCCTACGCGCCTGACGAAGTCGAAGGTTCGGGCGACGTGAAGTACCATCTCGGTGCCTCCTCGGACCGCGATTTCGACGGCGCCAAGGTGCACGTCTCGTTGACGGCAAACCCGTCGCATCTGGAAATCGTCAATCCGGTGGTCATGGGCAAGGCCCGCGCCAAGCAGGACATGGGCGCCACCCAGTGGGACGGCGATATCATCCCGCTCTCCGAACGCGCCAAGGTCGTGCCGCTGCTGATCCATGGTGACGCGGCTTTCGCCGGCCAGGGCGTTGTTGCCGAAATCCTCGGCCTCTCCGGCCTGCGCGGTCACCGCGTTGCTGGCACGATGCATGTCATCATCAACAACCAGATCGGTTTCACTACCAATCCGGCCTTCTCGCGCTCGTCGCCCTATCCGTCCGACGTCGCCAAGATGATCGAAGCGCCGATCTTCCACGTCAACGGCGACGATCCGGAAGCGGTTGTTTATGCCGCGAAGATCGCGACCGAATTCCGTATGAAGTTCCACAAGCCCGTTGTGGTCGATCTCTTCTGCTACCGCCGTTACGGCCATAATGAAGGCGATGAGCCGTCCTTCACGCAGCCGAACATGTACAAGGTCATCCGCGCCCATAAGACGGTGCTGCAGATCTATTCGCAGCGTCTGATCAGCGAAGGCGTGCTGACCGAAGGCGAAGTCGAGAAGATGAAGGCCGATTGGCGCGCCCACCTCGAGCAGGAGTTCGAGGCCGGCCAGTCCTACAAGCCGAACAAGGCCGACTGGCTTGACGGCGAGTGGTCCGGCCTGCACACGGCCGACAATGCCGACGAGCAGCGCCGCGGCAAGACCGCCGTGCCGATGAAGTCGCTGAAGGAAATCGGCCGCAAGCTGTCGGAAATCCCGGCTGGCTTCCACGCCCACCGCACCATCCAGCGCTTCATGGAAAACCGCGCCAACATGGTGCAGACAGGCGAAGGCATCGACTGGGCCATGGCGGAAGCCCTGGCATTCGGTTCGCTCGTCGTCGAAGGCCACAAGATCCGCCTGTCCGGTCAGGATTGCGAACGCGGCACCTTCTCGCAGCGTCATTCGGTTCTCTACGATCAGGAGACGGAAGAGCGCTACATTCCGCTCGCCAATCTTTCGCCGACCCAGGCCCGCTACGAAGTCATCAACTCGATGCTCTCGGAAGAAGCGGTTCTCGGCTTCGAATACGGCTATTCGCTCGCCCGTCCGAATGCGCTGACCCTCTGGGAAGCCCAGTTCGGCGACTTCGCCAATGGTGCACAGGTCGTTTTCGACCAGTTCATCTCGTCGGGCGAACGCAAGTGGCTGCGCATGTCCGGTCTCGTCTGCCTGCTGCCGCATGGCTATGAAGGCCAGGGTCCGGAACATTCTTCGGCCCGTCTGGAACGCTACCTGCAGCTCTGTGCAGAAGACAACATGCAGGTCGCCAACGTCACGACGCCGGCGAACTACTTCCACATCCTGCGCCGTCAGCTAAAGCGCGACTTCCGCAAGCCGCTGATCCTCATGACGCCGAAGTCGCTGCTGCGCCACAAGCGCGCCGTGTCGACGCTTACGGAGATGGCGGGCGAAAGCTCCTTCCATCGCCTGCTGTGGGACGATGCGGAAGTGATCAAGGATGGCCCGATCAAGCTGCAGAAGGACAACAAGATCCGTCGCGTCGTCATCTGCTCGGGCAAGGTCTACTACGATCTCCTGGAAGAGCGCGAGAAGCGCGGCATCGACGATATCTACCTGCTGCGCATCGAACAGCTCTATCCGTTCCCGGCCAAGGCGCTCATCAACGAGCTCAGCCGCTTCCGCAATGCGGAAATGGTCTGGTGCCAGGAAGAGCCGAAGAACATGGGCGCATGGTCCTTCATCGATCCCTATCTGGAATGGGTGCTTGCCCATATCGATGCCAAGTACCAGCGCGTTCGCTACACCGGCCGTCCGGCCGCCGCCTCTCCGGCGACGGGCCTGATGTCCAAGCATCTGTCGCAGCTTGCGGCGTTCCTCGAGGACGCGCTCGGCGGGTGAGGGGTTGCGCGATGACGCGTTTTCGTTTGAAAATCGCGTCGTCGCGCTCCAGCCTTCCGCTTGATGCGACGGGGGAGAAGATGGCCGTCATGCAGCAACATGCAGCCTATCGCCACGATCAAGCAAAAGCCCGGTCGGCCGCTGATGTTGTCCGGGCGCCAGCGTCGCGGTGTGTCACCCGTCCGCCGGTCCTCTGTCGCCGGAATTCCATCTAACTCAAAATGACGAAAATCAGGATTTGAACAATGGCCACTGAAATCCGCGTTCCTACCCTCGGCGAATCCGTCAGCGAAGCGACCGTCGGTACCTGGTTCAAGAAGGTCGGCGATGCCATCAAGGCTGATGAGCCGCTTCTCGAACTTGAAACCGACAAGGTCACGATCGAAGTTCCGGCACCTTCCGCCGGCACGCTTTCCGAAATCGTTGCCCAGGCCGGCGAAACCGTAGGCCTCGGCGCGCTGCTCGGCCAGATCTCCGCCGGCAACGGCGCTGCCGCCGCTCCGGCACAGGCTGCCGCACCGGCTGCTCCGGCACCGGCCGCGGCTGCACCGGTTGCAGCGCCTGCCGTTTCCGCTCCGGCGTCTTCCATGCCGCCGGCACCGGCTGCAGCCAAGCTGCTCGCCGAAAACAATCTTTCCGCCGATCAGGTCGAAGGCAGCGGCAAGCGCGGCCAGGTCCTGAAGGGTGATGCCATCGCCGCTGTCGCCAAGGCTGCTTCGGCGCCGGCCGCCGCACCGGCTGCGCCCGTTGCCGCCCGTGCCCCAACCGCCGTCGAGGATGTCAATCGCGAGGAGCGCGTGAAGATGACGCGCCTGCGCCAGACGATTGCGCGCCGCCTCAAGGATGCACAGAACACCGCCGCCATGCTCACCACCTATAATGAGGTGGACATGAAGGCTGTCATGGACCTGCGCAACAAGTACAAGGACGTCTTCGAGAAGAAGCATGGCGTGAAGCTCGGCTTCATGGGCTTCTTCACCAAGGCCGTTACGCACGCGCTGAAGGAACTGCCTGCTGTCAACGCCGAGATCGACGGCACCGACATCATCTACAAGAACTACTGCCACATCGGCATGGCTGTCGGCACCGACAAGGGCCTCGTCGTTCCTGTTATCCGCGATGCCGACCAGATGTCGATCGCTGAAGTCGAGAAGGAGCTTGGCCGTCTGGCGAAGGCTGCCCGCGACGGCTCGCTGTCGATGGCCGACATGCAGGGCGGCACCTTCACCATCACCAATGGTGGCGTCTACGGTTCGCTGATGTCCTCGCCGATCCTGAATGCGCCGCAGTCGGGCATTCTCGGCATGCACAAGATCCAGGAGCGTCCGGTCGCCATCGGCGGTCAGGTCGTTATTCGCCCGATGATGTACCTGGCGCTCTCCTACGACCATCGTATGGTGGACGGCAAGGAAGCGGTTACCTTCCTCGTGCGCGTCAAGGAAAGCCTGGAAGATCCGGAACGTCTCGTTCTCGATCTCTAAGGGGAGCGTTGGATCATGTCGACATGGCCCATGCGGATGCTGCGCGGATTGATGTGTGCCGTCGCCGCATGGGTGCCATCGTCGGCTACGGCGGCCGAGATCGACATTTCCAAGTTCAGCAGCAATCTCGATCTGGCGTCGCTTGGCGACGCCGATCTTGCGGCCCGCTCGATCAGCATGCTGCGCATCGGCAAGGTCGAGCTGACTTCCGGGCGCATCGTCGCCAGCGATCCGCTCGTCGGGCCTGATCGCCCGGCGCTCACTCGCACCGTTTCCCCCGGTGATTATCCCGTCACTCTCTATCAGGCTTTCGGCCGCATCGCCGCAGCCAGCATGCGCTTTGCCGAGGGCAGGCCGGTGCGCTGGGAACTGGCGGTAATCCCCGGCCAGGATATCAATTCGCTGAAGAATGACGAATTCTTCGGCTATCCGGTCGATGCCGGTCTCGGCTGCTATATGGATGCCGACACCTATGCGCTGATCCAGGAACGCGAAAAGCAGATCCAGCTGGAGAAGGCGTCGTCCGACGTCAATTATTATGATGATGTTCTCGCGTCCGAACTGAGCGCCAACAGCGACAGCTACGTCATGCATCGGCCGGTATCCGGTAAGCGCGGCAACGTCGCCATTTTCTGGAGCGGCTGGGGCGACGGTTTCTATCCGGTCTTCTGGGGGCTCGATGCCCGCGGCCGGCCGCTCGTTCTGTTTACCGATTTCGGCGTGACTGAAAATGCCGATGGCCGGCATGAGCCGGAAGGGGAATGACCATGCCGGCTGAGAACATGATGGCACGGCTGGCCTCGATGCCCTTGATAACATTCGCCTGTGTGGTTGCTCCCGTCTCTGTCCATGCGGAAGAATGCGTGCAGGAAAAGGCCGTCTACGTCGATATGGACAATGCCTATGAGTTGCGGTTCGAGCCGATGGGCTCGGAATCATCGGTCAGCAACAGGTTCAAGCTCGCCGTGCGCAATACCACCATCGTGGCCGAAGGCATCGTGATGCGCAGTGACGATCGGCTGCGCGCCGATGGCCGGATCATGTTCGAATGCCCCGAGGGCGATGTCACCGGCGCGGATCTCCGGGCCTGTACCGTCTGGCAGGGCATGGTTTACGCCTCCGATCTGAAGGGCCATATCCGGGCATTGCCGGCGGAAGGCGAGAGCGCTGCAGACCGGCTGTTCCTGCCGGCACTTGGTCCTTCGATCCAGAAGTCGTCCCTCTGGGGCAAGGGCAAGGCGACTGTCGCGCCCTGGGATGTCCTTAGTCTGAAAGGATGCAATCAATGACCGACGATACACCTGTGCTTCTCGTGACCGGCGGCAGCCGCGGCATCGGCGCTGCGGTTTGTCTGGCAGCCGCTCAGCATGGCTGGGCCGTGGCGGTCAATTATGCGTCCAACAAGGATGCGGTCGAGGCTGTGGTGGCAACGATCCGCGAGGCCGGCGGTGAGGCGATTGCAATCGCCGCCGATGTCGGCAAGCCCGAGGATATCAAAGCCATGTTTGCCAAAGTCGACGCGCATTTCGGCCGCATCGACGGACTCGTCAACAATGCCGGCATCGTCGACACCATCCAGCGCCTGGACGAGATGACGCCGGAGCGGCTCGACCGCATGTTCCGCATCAACATCACCGGCTCGATGCTGGCGGCCGCCGAAGCCGTGCGCCGCATGTCGACCCGGCATGGCGGCAAGGGTGGCGTGATCGTCAATCTCTCCTCCATGGCGGCAACGCTTGGCGGCGGCGGGCAATATGTCGACTATGCCGCCTCCAAGGGCGCGATCGATACGTTCACGGTGGGGCTCGCGCGCGAGGTGGCGGCGGAAGGCATCCGCGTCAATGCAGTGCGGCCGGGCATCATCGATACCGATATCCATGCAGCTGCCGGCCTGCCGGATCGGGCGCGCGATATCGCGCCGCAACTGCCGATGAAACGGGCGGGAACGGCCGATGAGGTTGCCGACGCCATCCTCTATCTCTTGAGCCCGCACGCATCCTATATAACGGGTGCCGTGCTCGATGTGAGCGGTGGCCGCTGATCAGAACGGATGGATGACATGCAGTATATTCTCGAATTTCTCGGCCTGATGGCGGTGTTCTCGATCTTCATCGTCGTTCCGGGCGCCGATTTCGCCGTGATCCTGCGCCAGAGCATCGTGCATGGCCGCCGCGCCGCCATGATGACGGGGCTCGGCATGGGCTTCTCCCTGCTCTTCCACATCAGCTACACCATTCTTGGCCTTGGCTTGATCGTGTCGCAGTCGCTTGTCCTGTTCAGCCTGATCAAATGGGCCGGCGTTCTCTATCTCGTCTATCTCGGCTTCAAGTCCTTCCGCCAATCCGGCTTTCAGGTGAAGGATGTCGAGATCACCGAGGAAGACCGCAAGCCCGTTTCGGTCTGGCGCTGCCTGGCGACGGGCTTCATCACCAATGCGCTGAACCCGAAGCCGGTGCTGTTCTTCCTGTCGCTGTTTTCGACGCTCGTCCATCACGATACGCCGGCGCTCATCCAATTCAGCTACGGCATCGGCATGGCAACGGCGCTGGTCGCCTGGTTTGCCGGCGTTTCCACCTTCTTCACCGTCAAGCCGGTCCGCGATCGCTTCATCGCATCGGGCAAATGGTTCAACCGCATCACCGGAGCGGCGCTCGTCGGCTTCGGCATCCGCCTCGCCTTGGCACGGGCGACCGACTAAAACAGATACAAAACAAGGAAATTAAAAAATGTCCTACGATGTGATCATTATCGGAACCGGCCCCGGCGGCTATGTCTGCGCAGTCAAGGCAGCGCAGCTCGGCCTGAAGGTCGCGGTCGTCGAAAAGCGCGCGACCTATGGCGGCACCTGCCTCAATGTCGGTTGCATTCCGTCCAAGGCGCTGCTGCACGCTTCCGAAGTGTTCCATCATGCCGGCCATGGCATGGATGCCCTCGGCGTCGAAGTCGCCGCACCGAAGCTCAATCTTGAAAAGATGCTGGCGCACAAGGATGCGACCGTGAAGTCGAACGTCGACGGCGTCGCCTTCCTGTTCAAGAAGAACAAGATCGATGCCTTCCAGGGCACCGGCAAGATCGTTTCGGCCGGCAAGGTTTCCGTCACGGCTGACGACGGCAAGGTCACCGAGATCGAAGGCAAGAATATCGTCATCGCCACCGGCTCCGACGTCGCCGGCATCCCGGGCGTGCCGCTCGAGATCGACGAGAAGGTCATCATCTCGTCGACCGGCGGCATCGCGCTCGACAAGGTTCCGGGCAAGATGATCGTGGTCGGCGGCGGCGTCATCGGCCTTGAGCTCGGTTCGGTCTGGTCCCGTCTCGGCGCCAAGGTCACCGTCGTCGAATATCTCGACACCATCCTCGGCGGCATGGACGGCGAAGTCTCCAAGCAGTTCCAGCGCATGCTCGCCAAGCAGGGTATCGAATTCCATCTCGGCGCCAAGGTCGTCGGAGTCGAAAAAACCGGCAACGGCGCGAAGGTCACCTTTGAACCGGTCAAGGGCGGCGACAAGGTCGTGCTCGATGCCGATGTCGTTCTCGTCGCCACCGGCCGCAAGCCGTACACGGCAGGCCTCGGCCTCGAGGAAGCCGGTGTGGCGCTCGACAATCGCGGCCGCGTCGAGATCGATGGCCACTTCAAGACCAACGTCGCCGGCATCTATGCCATCGGCGACGTCGTGAAGGGGCCGATGCTGGCACATAAGGCGGAAGACGAGGGCGTTGCGCTTGCCGAGATCCTCGCCGGCCAGGCCGGCCATGTGAACTATGACGTCATTCCGAGCGTCGTCTACACGCAGCCGGAAGTCGCCTCCGTCGGCAAGACCGAGGAAGAGCTGAAGGCCGCGGGCATCGCCTACAAGGTCGGCAAGTTCCCGTTCTCGGCAAACGGCCGCGCCCGTGCCATGCTGGCGACGGACGGTTTCGTCAAGATCCTCGCCGACAAGGAAACGGATCGCGTTCTCGGCGGTCATATCGTCGGCTTCGGCGCCGGCGAAATGATCCACGAGATCGCCGTGCTGATGGAATTCGGCGGTTCGTCGGAGGACCTCGGGCGCACCTGCCACGCGCATCCCACCATGTCGGAAGCCGTCAAGGAAGCCGCGCTCGCGACCTTCTTCAAACCGATCCATATGTAAGATCGGACGATCCCGGCGCGACAAGCGCCGGGATTGCAATGCTTGCCTGATGATGCGATGTACAGAGCTCCCGTGCATCGCATCATCCAATCGTTCTCACCGACAAAGCAAGCATGTCACGTCAAAACCCAGCCGCTTACCCATCCCTGAAACTTTTCGTTGCGACGGCGCTTGCATTCCTCGTTACCGTTGCGGCACCTGTGCATGCCGAATCGCTGGCCGCGGGCTGGCCTCAGGCGGTCAGCGATCTGCCGGTGGAGCAAGGAATCCGCTTCGGGACTTTGCCGAACGGCATGCGCTTTGCCGTCATGCACAATGCGACACCGGCCGGCCAGGTGGCGATCCGCTTCCGTATCGGCGCCGGTTCGCTGCAGGAGCGCGACGATCAGCAGGGTCTGGCGCATTTCCTCGAGCATATGGCCTTCAAGGGCTCGACCCATGTTCCTGAAGGCGAGATGGTGCGCACCCTCCAGCGCCTGGGTTTGGCTTTCGGCGCGGATACGAACGCTTCCACAAGCTACGGCGAAACCGTTTATGCGCTGGATCTTCCCGAAGCCAATCCGGAGACGGTCTCGACCGGATTGATGCTGATGCGGGAGACGGCCAGCAAGTTGACGCTCGATGCCGGCGCCTTCGACCGCGAGCGGGGAGTGATTCTCTCGGAAGAGAAACTGCGCGACACGCCGCAATATCGTGGCGGCACCGGTTTGCTTGCTCAGCTGCTGCCAGGGCAGCGTGTGCCGCAGCGCCCGCCCGTCGGCAAGACCGATATCATCCGCAATGCTCCGGTCGATCTCGTCCGAGACTTTTACCGCAGCTATTATCGCCCGGATCGCGCCACGCTGATCGTCGTCGGCGATATCGATGCCGCCGCCATCGAAGCCGATATCCGCAACCGGTTCGGCAATTGGGCCGCCGCCAGCGCGGCGCCCGCCGACCCTGACCTCGGTACTCTCCAAAGCTATGGAAAGCGGGTCGGCACAGTCGTCGTGCCTGGCGGTGCGACCCGCGTGCAACTTGCCTGGACGCGGCCCTATGATGCCTCGCCGGATATGGTCGCCAAGCGCCGCGCGCAGCTGGTGGAGGATATCGGCCTTGCCGTTCTCAACCAGCGTCTATCCCTTCTGGCGCAGCAGCCCAATCCGCCCTTCGTTAGCGCGCAGGCCGGTGCGCAGGACTTCTTCAAATCGGCCCATGTCGCGATGATTGCCGCCGATAGCGATCCCACCAAGTGGCAGCTTGCCCTGGCAGCTATCGATCAGGAGCAGCGCCGTCTTGCGCAGTTCGGTGCCGACCAAAGCGAGATCGATCGGGAAATTGCCGAATATCGCTCCACGCTGCAGGCTGCAGCGAGCGGAGCTGCGACGCGCACCAGCCCGGATATCGCCGGATCGCTTGCCTGGAGCGTCGGCGAGAACCTGGTTTTCACCTCACCTGCCGACGATCTCACGCTGTTCGATGCCGCGATGAAGGGGCTGAGCGCCAGCGAAGTCAATCAAACTCTTCAGCGCGTTTTCTCCGGCAACGGTCCGCAGCTCGTGCTGCAAATCCCGCAAATGCCCGAGGGTGGCAATACCGCCGTCGAGAAGGCCTATGCCGAGTCGCGCGCCGTTGCGGTCACCGCGCCGGAACAGGCGGCCGCGGTCGCATGGCCCTATACTAATTTTGGGCAGTCTGGGACCGTCGTCGAACGGCGGTCGGTCGACGATCTCGGCATTATCATGGTTCGCTTTGCCAATGGCGTCCGCCTGACCGTAAAGCCGACCAAGTACCGTCTCGACGAAGTTCTGGTGCGGGCCAATATCGGCCACGGCCGGCTGGATCTGCCGCGGGACCGTCCGTTGCCGATCTGGGCGGCGCCGGCGCTGCCGCTGTCCGGCCTGAAGGCCATCAGCTATGACGATATGCAGAAGGCTTTTGCCGAAAAGGTCGTCGGCAATGACTTTGCTATCCAGGATGCCACCTTCAAATTCGAGGGTGCCACGCGGCCGCGCGATCTGGCGGCGCAATTGCAGCTTCTGACGGCCTATGCTTCGGATCCGGCCTATCGTCCGGACGTCTTCAAGCGGGTGCAGCAGGCCTATCTGAACAGTCTCGATCAGCTTCAGGCGACGCCGGGCAGCGTGGTCGGCCGCGAATTGCCCGGTCTCCTGCATTCCGGCGATCCGCGCTGGGTATTCCCGAACCGGTCGCAACTGCTCGATGCCAAGCCGGAAGATTTCGAGACGCTTCTGCAGCCGCTCCTTTCCAAGGGACCGATCGAGGTCATCATCGCCGGCGACGTCGAGGTCGACGATGCCATTCGCATGACGGCCGAGACCTTCGGCGCGCTGCCGCCGCGCAGCGACGCACAAGGCCAGGTGGATGGCGCCGATGTGCATTTTCCCGCACCGACCACGGAGCCGGTCATCCGGCTTCACGACGGTCGAAGCGACAATGCCGGCGCAGCCGTCGCCATGCCGATCGGCGATTTTCTCTCGGATCTGCCGAGAGCCGCGGCCGCCAATGTGACCGGGGCGATCCTGCAGAATCGCCTGATCGACCAGTTCCGCCTCGCCGAGGGAGCAACCTATAGTCCGCAAAGCGAGGTCGATCTGTCGAGGTCGATTCCGGGCTATGGCTTCGCCTACGCCTATGTCGAGACGACGCCGGCCAAGCTGGATCACTTCTTCGATCTAGTGGACAAGATCGCCGGCGATCTGCGCAGCGGAGATGTCTCGCCGGATGAGCTGACGCGCGCGAAGGCTCCGATCATCGAGGAGGTCAAACGGTCGCAACAGACCAACAGCTACTGGCTTCAAAGCCTGCAGAACGCCCAGACGGATCCGCGTCGCCTCGAACGGATTCGCAGCGGCATCGGCGGTTACCAGGCTGTAACAGCACAGGACGTTCGCGCCATCGCGACCACCTATCTGAAGCCGGCAACCTCCTGGCGGATGAAGATATTGCCGGCCGGTGGATCGGCGGTGCGTTAGTCCATTATCTGCCCGCCAAATTGCCGCAGTCGGCATTTGCCGATCGGGTCGCATCGCAATGTGTGGTAGCCTTCAGACGTCGAATAAAGACGGATGAAACCATGTCCGCAAGGCCTCTGATGGTGAAGCCCCTTATGCCGCATCCCGCATTGCCGGATGCCGATTGGGCTGACTGCTACGAACTGAAGATCCCGAACTCGGACCTGACGGCCATTGCTGCCGCCCGAACGATGCTCAGCCGCTTTCCATATTGGGTGCGGTTGCTGATACGAGTGCGCGATGTGGTAACGGGGTTGTTCGGCTTGAGATCCACCAGCGATCTTCGAGCAGAGGAGTTGGAAAAGATCGGCTTCTTTCCCGTCGTCAGCAAATCCGACAATCAGGTCGTGCTCGGGTTCGACGATCGGCATCTCGATTTTCGCGTCGTCATCGACGTGCGTGATGACGATCAGGGATGCCGGCTGATCGATGCCACGACGCTCGTCCGGCGGAACATATTGCTTGGCCGGATCTATCTCGCCATCATCACGCCATTCCACCGGCTGATCGTCGCGACGACGCTTGCCAATTTGGGTAAGCGGATGCAAGCGGTCAGTTCGCAGCCGTCACTGTAAAGCCCTGCTTGCGCAGCAGCGCAACGAGCCCTTGGTCGCCGACGAGGTGCAGTGCGCCGACGG
Organism: Martinezella tropici; assembly: GCF_003287875.1. Lineage (GTDB taxonomy): Bacteria > Pseudomonadota > Alphaproteobacteria > Rhizobiales > Rhizobiaceae > Rhizobium > Rhizobium tropici_C. The sequence goes on along the minus strand of NZ_QMKK01000025.1, from coordinate 144,801 downwards.
CCATGAAGGCATTACCCTTGTCGAGAACCGGCGCGGCGCGTTCGGCCATCACCTTGTTGCGATCGAGGATGATGCGCTGCTCGAAGGCGGCGGTATCGTCGTCCGTGATCTTCTGGTCCGGTTCGATCACCTTCAGCATCGGGATCATCGCGCCGATATTGCCGGCGAGATAAAGGCCGGTCATGGTTTCGTTGACGTCGTTGATCTTGTTGCCCATTTCGAGCGTCTGCATCAGCGACTTCAGATGCAGCGCGATCGGCAGATCGCTCATGGCCTTGGCCTGCTCGGCCAGCGTTTCGAGGCCCACGACCTTCTTACCCTCGGCGGCGGCATCGCCGGCGAGCTTCTGGTCGAGAAACTTTGCACCAGCTGCCTTGCGGCGGACCTCGCAGCCGGTCATTTCGAAGGAGCTCGAGATCAGCCAGGGCTGCATGCGCGAGACGGCGGCGAGCGTCAGGCCGCGCTCCTTCAGACCGGCTTCGAGCCGGGTATTGTCTTCAGGCGACAGATGCTCGCTGATCGTCGATCCGTCGGTCAGCATCGTCAGGGAAGGATTGGAAAAAAGCGCAAGGGCCGCCTTCTTGTCATCCAGGATCTCGTCGGATTCGACGATGATCGTATCGGCTCCCGCAGCAGCGTCGGCTGCACCTTTCGGCATGGTGAGCACGCGGGAATCCGAGACATGCATGGTGCCGAGCAGCCATGACGGCTTCAGGCCGGGCTTTTCGATCTTCCAGAAGATGCCCTTGCCATTCTCCACCTTGTCGCCGGCGGCGATGATGGAGGCATATTTGGCTGGATCGGTCTTTTGAAGTTCGGCCATGAGATCCTTGCCGCCGCAGCTATCGGAGATTGCGCCTTCCGCATGCGCCTGCTGCAGCGTCAGCATCGTCGCGATCAGCAGGATCGCCAGCATCAACGGAATAGCCGTGGCAAGCCAAAGTAGGATATCGCCGAGTGCCGGTTTCGTCGACCGCATCGTCCTGGATCCGAGGGCAGAAATCATCAAAATCTTCCGTTCGCAGAGGCGTGATCCCTAACGCTCGAAAGCGGCTTTCGGGAGGCATGCCGAGACATGGTTCTGCTTTATGCGCACGAGACGGAGATTTCCTTAACGCAAGGAGTTAATCTTTTCTTACACGTGCGAACAGGCCTTACGCGCGAGGATGAGCGCGGTCGTAGACCTCGAGCAGGCGTGAGGAATCGACGCCTGTATAGACCTGCGTCGTCGAGAGGCTCGCATGGCCGAGCAGTTCCTGGATCGTGCGCAGGTCGCCGCCGCCGGCGAGCAGATGGGTGGCGAAGGAATGGCGCAGGGCATGCGGCGTCGCCGTATCCGGCAGGCCGAAGGCGCTGCGCAATTTCTGCATGCCGTGCTGGATGATGCCCGGCTGCAGCTTGCCGCCGCGCGCACCGCGAAAGAGCGGGCCGTCCGCGTCGAGATGATACGGGCAAATCGCCCGGTAGTGGCCGACCGCTTCGACAACGATCGGCAGCAACGGCACCAGCCGGGTCTTGTTGCCCTTGCCGGTGATGCGCAGCGAGGTTGCGCCCGGCGGAAAATCCTGCGGCTTCAGACCCAGTGCTTCGGAAATGCGCAGGCCGCAGCCATAAAGCAGGGTCAGCACCGCCGCATCGCGCGCGGCGATCCATGGTTCCTCGTGCAGCTGCGCCTCATCGCTGACGACGGTGATCGCCTGCTTGTCGGAGAGCGGCTTGGGAAGTGATTTCGGCTGCTTCGGCGAACGCACGGCGGCAGCACCGGCGGCGTTGACCAAACCCTTCTTTTCGAGGTAGCGCAACAACGAACGAACCCCGGCAAGATTGCGCCCGAGCGAACGCGCGCCGGCTCCATCTTTTCGGCGCGCGGCAAGAAAGGCGCGGAAGTCGGCGGGGCGCAGGTCGCGAATATCGGCGATCGTCGCCGGACCGCCGAGATGGCCGGTGAGAAACGTCAAAAACTGCCGCGTATCGCGCTCATAGGCATTCAACGTGTGAGCCGCGAGCCGTCGTTCCCGGCCGAGCGCGTCGAGCCAGCGGCCGCGCTCCGCCATCAACCCTGGGTCGGCGATGATCAACAACTCGTTCAGTGGAAAACCCCTTGAAATTCGGATTCCTTCTGCCACTTTGAAGGAAGGAAGGTTATGGAATCGCTAACTTTCCCGCTGCTTCCGGCGCGTTTTCCTTTCGTGCTACGGGGATGCAGCTCGACTTCAATGAAACTGCATATGGTCGATTCCGAATCTCGGATGGTTCGCCTTCCATATGCGAGGCGCTTGTCATGCTTCGATCATATTCGATTGCGATAGAATATTTCCCAACCATTCAGGACACTTCATGGCACGCCGCGGGTCGATAACTGCACTGGGACAGATTGCAGAAGCAATCGCTTTGGTGTCCCAGGGTCAGCCCGGGCATATTGTCGATACTCTGATCGCAGAGCGCGGGCAAAAAATCGTGCGCAATCCGCTTTGGCCGTTCATGCGCCCGTTTCTCTACACGCTGCTGCGCTACAACAAGGCGATCGAATTCGCCGATGATGTCGCCAAGCTTTCGGGCTTCCAGTGCTTCGAATATATGAGCGACTTGCTGCGGCTCGATATCGGCGTGACCCATGCCGACCGCATTCCCGCTTCGGGCGGTTTCATCCTCGTCAGCAATCACCCCACAGGCATTGCCGATGGCGTCGCTGTCTTCGATCTTCTGAAATCGCGCCGGCCCGATATGATGATCTTTGCCAATCGCGATGCGGTACGCGTCAACCCGCGCTTTGCCGAGATGATCATCCCTGTGGAGTGGCGCGAGGAATATAAGAGCAAGCCGAAGACGCGCGAGACGCTGCAGCTGACCAACCGTGCCGTGGCGGAGGGCAAGGTCACCGTGCTCTTCCCATCCGGCCGTATCGCCTATTGGGCGAACGGCAAGCTGAATGAGCGGCCGTGGAAGACCTCGGCCGTGGGTCTGGCGCGGAAATACAATCTGCCGATCCTGCCCGTGCATCTGACGGCGCGCAATTCCGGCCTGTTCTACTGGTTCGCCAAATGGTCGACAGAGCTGCGCGACATGACCGTCTTCCACGAGCTGCTCAACAAGCGCGGCGACCGGTTCGATTTCCTTGTCGGCAATCTCATCCCCGTCGAGCATCTGGACGGCGACGTCAACGAGGTGACGAAGGCGCTGGAGAAGCATACGGTCTTCGATCTTGCAGCGGATGGAAACGCAACCTTCTCGCCGCTTGTGCCCCCAAAGCAGGATGAACCCCTGGTTTCGCATTCTCTTTGACAGGGGAATCGGCTAAACCGCGTGGCATGCAGCTACGCTCCATGTTTGCCCGGAATTATCGTTCCCTGCGCTCGATCCGCATGGATCTTTCCGATGTCAATCTGTTCATCGGCGAGAACGGGGTGGGCAAGTCCAATCTCTATCGTTCGCTGCAGCTCGTGCAGGCGGCGGTTCGTGGCCGGCTGGCGCATGAAATCTCCAGCGAAGGCGGGATGTTCTCGGCCATGTGGTCGGGCAAGCGGCGTTCGCATGAGTCCCCTCGTATCCGCTTCGATATCGAGCTGCTCGACATGGAACGGGCGGCGACGTTCCGTTACTGGATCGAAGCGGGCATGCGGCCGCCCTGCGCCTCCGCCGGCTTTCCGCTGGAGCCGCAGGTCAAGGCCGAGGAGCTTTCGGTCGAGACCGGGCGGCGGCCGGTGACGATGATGAAGCGCGACGGGCCAGGCATTTCCGTGCGCGGCGTGAGCGGCCGCATGCAGCCGCATCCCGAGAACGCCCTGACTTCCGAAACGGCGGTCGCGTTGCTGGGTGATGCCGGTCATTTTCCCGAGGTCGGCACGTTCCGGCGCGCCGTTGACGCCTGGCGATTCTACCACGGCTTCCGCACAGATCGCGGCTCGCCACTGCGTGCGCCTTGCCTTGCCGTGACGTCTCCCATGCTGGATGAGGATGGCGCCAATATCGCCGCCGTTTTCGCAACCCTCGTCCATACGCGCGAGGATACTGTCGAGCTGGACCGGGTTCTTGCCGCAGCGCTCGGAGGGGCGCGGCTCGTGGTGCCGGAGCCACAGGAAACGGCGGATTTCGGCCTGATGCTGCCCGAGTTTCCCAATCGCGTCTTCCAGCCGCGCGAGCTCTCCGATGGCCAGATCCGCTTCCTTGGTCTCGCCGCCGCCTTGATGTCCTACCGCCTGCCGCCGCTGATCGCGCTCAACGAGCCGGAGGCGAGCCTGCATCCCGACATGCTGGTGCCGCTTGCCGACATGATCGCTGAGGCCGCAAAGACGAGCCAGATCTGGATCGTTACCCATTCCGAACGTCTGGCCGAGGCCGTGCGCGAACGCTGCGGCGCGAAGCCGCGCCGGGTGATCCGCGAGGACGGCTCCACCTGGATCGACGGCATGAGGTCGACTGGCGAGATCGATGATGACGACGAGTAGCGGCAATCCGGGTTTTCTTTTTTGTCTGTCCGGGGCATGGTCTGGCGCAATGAGCAAAGATTCTTCCGATCTGTTCGGTGCGCTTTTCGAGGCGGCGCCCGCGAAGTCTATGATGAGCCGTACGGTTCCCGTTCTCGTGCCGATGCCGGCGCCGCGGGCCTATTCCTATGCCGTGCCCGAGGGATTGGCGGTGGAGCCGGGTTCGGTCGTGCAGGTGCCGCTCGGGCCGCGGCAGGTGATCGGCGTCGTCTGGGATGGCGAGGATGATGGCGGTGTCGATCCGAAGAAGCTTCGGCCGATCAGCCATGTGTTCGATTGCCCGCCGCTCGGCAAGCATATGCGCGATTTCATCGATTGGGTTGCCGCCTATACGCTGTCGCCGCCGGGGCTGGTGGCACGCATGGCGCTTCGAGCGCCGGCCGCCTTCGACCCCGAGCCGATGATCGAAGGCTTGCGCTTCATCGGCGGGCAGCCGGAGCGGCTGACGCCGGCTCGCGCCAAGGTGATGGAGATTGCCGCCGATGGATTGTCGTGGACACGCACCGGGCTCGCGCATGCGGCGGGTGTGTCCACCAGCGTTATTGATGGGCTGATCGCGCAGGGCATTTTCGAGACCATCTTCCTGCCGCCGCCGCCCGTCGTCGCCAAGCCCGATCCGGAATTCACCGCGTCGCGGCTGCAGGGGCCGCAGAAGGATGCGGCCGATGAGATCCTGGCCGATGTCCGCAAGGGCGAGTTCGCGGTTTCCCTGATCGACGGCGTTACCGGCTCCGGTAAGACGGAGGTCTATTTCGAGGCCATCGCCGAAACGCTGAGGCGTGGCAAGCAGGTGCTGATCCTGCTGCCGGAAATCGCGCTGACGGCAAGCTTTCTGGAGCGTTTTCAGGATCGCTTCGGCGCCAAGCCGGCCGAATGGCATTCCGATCTTGCGCCGCGCATGCGCGAGAAAGTCTGGCGCCAGGCGGTCACCGGCGAGGTGCGGGTCGTGGCTGGCGCGCGTTCGGCGCTCTTCCTGCCTTTCGAGGATCTCGGCCTCATCATCGTCGATGAAGAGCATGACCCTGCCTACAAGCAGGAGGATCGCGTCTATTATAATGCGCGCGATATGGCCGTGGTGCGCGGCCGCATCGGTGATTTTCCCGTGGTGCTGGTCTCGGCGACCCCATCAGTGGAAAGTCAGGTGAACGGCCAGAGCGGGCGCTACACGACAATCCACCTGCCGACGCGCTTTGGCGATGCGGCTCTTCCCGACCTGCATCTGATCGATATGCGCCGGCATGCGCCAGAGCGCGGGGGCTTCCTTTCGCCCGTGATGATCCGCGCGATCGGTAAGACGGTTGCCAAGGGCGAGCAGGCGCTGCTGTTCCTCAACAGGCGCGGGTATGCGCCGCTGACGCTCTGCCGCGTCTGCGGTCATCGCTTCCAGTGCCCGCAATGTTCGAGCTGGCTGGTGGAGCACCGCTTCCGCAACCAGATCCAGTGCCATCAATGCGGCTATGCCGAGCGCACGCCGGAGGCCTGCCCCGAATGCGGCACGCTCGACCATCTCGTTGCCTGCGGTCCGGGCGTCGAGCGTATCGCGGAAGAGGTGGAGCGGCATTTCCCCGAGGCGCGGACGATCGTGCTCTCCTCCGACATCATGGGCGGCGTCAAGCGGCTGAGACTGGAGCTCGACGCCATTGCCAAGGGCGAGGCTGATATCGTCATCGGTACGCAGCTCGTCGCCAAGGGACACAATTTCCCGCTGATGACGCTGGTCGGCATCGTCGATGCGGATCTTGGCCTGGCGAATGGCGATCCGCGCGCCGCCGAGCGGACGTTCCAGCTCCTGTCGCAGGTGACAGGACGCGCCGGGCGAACCGGCCTCAAGAGCCATGGTCTGCTGCAGACCTACCAGCCGCAACACCCGGTGATGCAGGCGATCGTCTCGGGCGATGCCAGCGCCTTTTACGAGCGGGAGATTTCGGAGCGGGAGAGGGCCATCTTGCCGCCCTTCGGCCGGCTCGCCTCGATCATCGTCTCGGCCGACACGAGGCAGGATGCCGAAACCCACGCCCGCGGCATGCGCAATGCGGCGCCGCAGGTTTCGGGTATTTCGGTGCTCGGTCCGGCAGAAGCGCCGATCGCGCTGGTGCGCGGCCGCCATCGCTTCCGACTGCTCGTGCACGGCCGGCGCAATTCCGACATGCAGGGTTTTCTGCGCGCGATGCTGGCGCAATCCCCAAAGGAGCGCGGCTCCGTGCAGGTGCAGCTCGATATCGATCCGCAAAGCTTTCTGTGAGGCTACCAATTCGGCTCGATTTTATCGTCTGGCGACTTCGAGACTGTTTGTTCCAACTCATGAGACAACTTTCGCAGGCCCTTCGGAATAGCGCCGAGTACGGGGTCTTCAAATCGAAGATGCGGCAGATAACGGCCTATCATGTCTGCGACCGCATGAGCCTGCGCTTCATCGCGGAGTTTCTTCAGTGGGTCACGATCTTCCCGGCGTGAAAGCCAAAGCTTGTGCAAGGCAAAACTTCTAGGATCGGGGCAGGTGTATTGTACGGGGTAGCCGCGTTCATCAAGGACAATGGCCGCCACCTTAGGGCTATTAACCAGCCATTGCAGGCCCTCTATTTCGACGGCAGCCAGATCATCCTCATTCTGACCAATACTGGCGGGTCTTGAATTGCTAATGGGATGCGATGGCATGGGGCCGATCAAATCGACAAGATATCCATCCTTATTTGCCGCGCGGAAACTCCGCTTACCAAGTGAATGAAACGATTTGTCGGCAGTGCGTAGGATACCCATCAACCCTTCCGCGCCGATATTCCTTCGCAAAAGATTGAGGTTTGTTCGCGCGTCGAAAAGCAGATCGATGTCGCCGGTTGCGAGAAGGCCGCTGTCGATCCTGATGCCGCCAAGTCTCTCATAGAGAAAAAGCGCATTCGTGCCGACAATATCCAGAGCGCTACCGATAAGATCGGCCCTATTGAGCGCCCGCAGAATACGCGCGGTTGTTAATGGCATTCTGCCAAGTCGCATAGCTCGATTGATGGCCGCCATTTCGTCGAGCTTGGTTGATAATGTGGCCAAGTGCTGCCGACGTTCGTTTCTTCCCTCATGAAATTGGTGGTAAGTTCGCTCAGTGTCGGAAGAGCGTGGGCCAAGTGATTTCCATGCGGTCTTTGCCTTGCGATAAAGGTAGTCGCGTCCGGAAACCGTTTTCCACGCCATGGCGCCTGCAAATCGATGGGACAACTCGGCATTTACGGCAAGCCACGCCTCGAACAGCTGCTCCGTATCGATGGTCTGCCTTATTTGATCGCTCTTTAATTCGCTGAAATAAAACAATTTATCCCTTTTGGAAAAATATCTTGCTAAAAGGGGATAAATTCTCCTCCGCAAAGAGGCGGCGTCAGCGGCAAATTATCCCCTTTCCTCAAGAATAACATAAAAAAAGGGATAATCTACGTATTTTCAAAACATTAACGCAGTTACGCATATCCTGCGACGAAGTGCTTTCATTCCGTATTCCCTCTTCCTGCGCTTCATGCCATATGTCGATCTCCTCCTGTGATTGATTTGATTTGGGCTGATTTGAGGGCGACCGATGGAGCTTTATTTTCCGACAGAATTCGGCGAGCGGCTTGCCTATTGTTCGGCTGCCGCCACGGCGCTGATCGGCCTCTTCCTGATGTTTGCGCCGGGTTACACCTACCGCTTCCTCAGGCTGCAGGTGAAGGAGGGCCGGTCGGAGGCCTATGCGGAGGCGCGCTCCGCCGGCGGCTTCATGGTTGGCTTCGGGCTGGTGGCGATCCTGCTTGCGCAGCCGATGATCTATCTCGCGCTCGGTGCTTCCTTCGGCGTCGCGGTGTTCGGTCGCATCCTGTCGCTGATGTCCGATCGGGGCAGTGTATTTTTGAGCCTTCTCCTTCTGGTTGTGCAGGCGATTCTTGCTGCGCTACCTTTTCTCTACGGTCTCGGCTACATTTGAGCTGAAAATGGCGCCGATGCGGGCTTTTTCGGCCGCGCTATCCCCATGCTTTTTGAATTTTGCCATCATAAATTCGCCCGAATGGCGTATTCGTCGATTACGCGTGTTGCGAGTCTCAATATCCTATGTTAGACGAACCCCGAATTTCGGATGAGGTGGGAGCGCACTCCTGCTGATTTCTGGGGGAAATCAAAACGAATTCAAGGACATATGGCTTCCGTCACCCGGAAGTTCGGTTCTTGGGTTGAAATCAGGGAATTTTGTGCCCGTGGCAGACACATCCCAGCATGTTTCTGGCGTTGCAGAACGATATGCCTCGTCGCTGTTCGAATTGGCCCTTGAAGAGGCTGCCGTACCGGCGGTGACCGCCGATCTCGATCGGTTCCAAGTCATGCTCGATGAAAGCGACGATCTGAAGCGCTTCGTCCTCAGCCCGGTCTTTTCGGCTGAAGAGCAGGTCGGCGCGATCGAGGCGCTGGCAAAGAAGGTCGGCTTTGGTGCCTATGTCACCAATTTTCTGAAGCTTGTGGCCAGCAACCGGCGCCTTTTTGCGCTGCCGGGCATGATCAAGGCTTTCCGCATCATCGCCGCCCAGCATCGCGGCGAGATTTCCGCCGAGGTCACCTCGGCCCATGCGCTGACCCCGGCGCAGGAAGATGAATTGAAGGCGGCGCTGAAGGGCGTCACCGGCAAGGACGTGACGATTGCCGTCACCGTCGATCCGTCGATCCTTGGCGGCCTGATCGTCAAGGTCGGTTCGCGTCAGATCGATACGTCCCTTCGCACCAAACTCTCCACCCTTAAGCTTGCATTGAAAGAGGTCGGCTGATGGATATCCGCGCCGCGGAAATTTCCGCAATTCTGAAAGATCAGATCAAAAACTTCGGCAAGGAAGCTGAAGTCTCCGAAGTCGGCCAGGTTCTCTCTGTCGGTGACGGTATCGCCCGCGTCTACGGTCTGGACAATGTTCAGGCCGGCGAAATGGTCGAATTCCCCGGCGGTATCCGCGGCATGGCGCTGAACCTCGAGGCCGACAATGTCGGCGTGGTTATCTTCGGCTCCGACCGTGACATCAAGGAAGGCGACACCGTCAAGCGCACCGGCGCGATCGTTGATGTTCCGGTCGGTCCGGAACTTCTCGGCCGCGTTGTCGACGCGCTCGGCAACCCGATCGACGGCAAGGGCCCGATCAATGCGACCCGCCGTTCGCGCGTCGACGTCAAGGCTCCGGGCATCATTCCGCGCAAGTCGGTTCATGAGCCGATGTCGACCGGCCTCAAGGCCATCGACGCTCTGATCCCGGTTGGCCGCGGCCAGCGCGAGCTCGTCATCGGTGACCGTCAGACCGGCAAGACCGCCATCATCCTCGACACGATCCTGAACCAGAAGTCCATTCAGGATAACGGTCCGGACAGCGAAAAGCTCTTCTGCGTCTACGTCGCCGTCGGCCAGAAGCGTTCGACTGTTGCGCAGTTCGTCAAGGTTCTCGAAGAGCGCGGCGCTCTGAAGTACTCGATCATCGTTGCGGCGACCGCTTCCGATCCGGCTCCGATGCAGTTCCTGGCTCCGTTCGCCGGCTGCGCCATGGGCGAATACTTCCGTGACAACGCCCAGCACGCCCTGATCGGTTATGACGACCTCTCCAAGCAGGCCGTTGCCTACCGTCAGATGTCGCTGCTGCTGCGCCGCCCGCCGGGCCGCGAAGCTTATCCGGGCGATGTTTTCTACCTGCACTCGCGCCTCCTCGAGCGCGCTGCAAAGATGAACGACGAGAAGGGCGCTGGTTCGCTCACCGCTCTCCCGGTCATCGAAACGCAGGGCAACGACGTTTCGGCCTTCATTCCGACCAACGTGATCTCGATCACCGACGGCCAGATCTTCCTTGAAACCGACCTGTTCTATCAGGGTATCCGCCCGGCCGTTAACGTCGGTCTCTCGGTTTCGCGCGTCGGCTCGTCCGCTCAGATCAAGGCGATGAAGCAGGTTGCCGGCTCGATCAAGGGTGAACTCGCCCAGTATCGTGAAATGGCCGCCTTCGCCCAGTTCGGTTCGGACCTCGATGCGGCGACGCAGCGCCTGCTGAACCGTGGTGCTCGCCTGACCGAACTCCTGAAGCAGCCGCAGTTCTCGCCGCTGAAGACGGAAGAGCAGGTTGCGGTGATCTTCGCCGGCGTCAATGGCTACCTCGACAAGCTGCCTGTTGCTCAGGTCGGTAAGTTCGAGCAGGGCCTGCTGTCGTACCTCCGCTCGGAAGGCAAGGACATCCTCGACACCATCCGTACCGAAAAGGCCATCAGCGACGCGACGAAGGGCAAGCTCACCGCTGCTCTCGACAGCTTCGCCAAGTCTTTCGCGTAATCGGGCCAAGCTCTAGGACGGATCAAGGATGCCTTCACTCAAGGATCTGAAAAACCGGATCGCCTCCGTCAAGGCGACGCAGAAGATCACCAAGGCGATGAAAATGGTCGCCGCGGCGAAGCTTCGGCGTGCGCAGGAGGCGGCCGAGGCCGCCCGGCCTTACTCGCAGCGCATGGCCGCTGTTCTGGCCAATATCTCGGCTGCCGTCAGCGATGCTGACGGCGCGCCGCTGCTGATGACCGGAACAGGCAAGAGCGATGTGCATCTGCTCGTCGTCTGCACGGCCGAGCGCGGTTTGTGCGGCGGTTTCAATTCGCAGATCTCGCGCTTTGCCCGCGATCATGCCCGCAAGCTTCTGGCCGAAGGCAAGACGGTGAAGATCTTCACCGTCGGCAAGAAGGGCTATGACGTCCTTCGCCGCGAATACGCCTCGCTGATCGTCGAGCGCAAGGAATTGCGCGACGTCAAGCGCATCGGTTTCGACAATGCCGACGCCATCGGCAAGCGCATCATCGAGATGTTCGAAGCCGGCGAATTCGATGTCTGCACGCTGTTCTATTCCGAATTCAAGTCGGTGATCAGCCAGATCCCGACGGCACAGCAGCTCATTCCGGCTTCGGCTCCCGCCGTCGTCGAAGAAGATGCGGCCCACAAGGGCGCCGTCTATGAATACGAGCCGGATGCGGCTTCGATCCTCGCGGACCTGATCCCGCGCAACATCTCCGTTCAGATCTTCCGCGCGTTGCTCGAAAACGTCGCCGGCGAGATGGGCGCCAAGATGAGCGCGATGGACAATGCGACGCGCAACGCTGGTGAGATGATCAACAAGCTGACGCTGAACTACAACCGTCAGCGCCAGGCACAGATCACCAAGGAATTGATTGAAATCATTTCGGGCGCGGAAGCGCTCTGAGGTTAGGGAAAAGAGGGTAAGAATATGGCTGACGCAGCTACCCCCGCAGGTTCTGTCGGTAAGGTTACTCAGGTTATCGGCGCCGTTGTGGACGTTGCTTTCGACGGCGAGCTCCCGGCGATCCTGAACGCGCTTGAAACCGACAATAACGGCAATCGTCTGGTTCTCGAAGTCGCACAGCACCTCGGCGAAAATTCCGTCCGCACCATTGCCATGGACTCGACCGAAGGTCTGGTTCGCGGTCAGCCGGTCAAGGACACGGGCGCACCGATTTCGGTTCCGGTCGGACATGAGACGCTCGGCCGTATCATGAACGTCATCGGCGAGCCGGTCGACGAAGCAGGTCCGCTGAACACCTCCAAGAAGCGCGCCATCCACCAGGAAGCTCCGTCCTACGTCGAGCAGTCCACGGAAGCGCAGATCCTCGTCACCGGCATCAAGGTCGTCGACCTGCTCGCTCCTTATGCGAAGGGCGGCAAGATCGGCCTGTTCGGCGGCGCCGGTGTCGGCAAGACCGTTCTCATCATGGAACTGATCAACAACGTCGCCAAGGCGCACGGTGGTTACTCGGTGTTTGCAGGCGTGGGTGAGCGTACCCGCGAAGGTAACGACCTTTACCACGAAATGATCGAATCGGGCGTCAACAAGCACGGCGGCGGTGAAGGCTCCAAGGCCGCGCTCGTTTACGGTCAGATGAACGAACCGCCGGGCGCCCGCGCTCGCGTCGCTCTGACCGGTCTGACCGTTGCTGAAAACTTCCGCGATGAAGGCCAGGACGTTCTGTTCTTCGTCGACAACATCTTCCGCTTCACGCAGGCTGGTTCGGAAGTGTCGGCTCTGCTCGGCCGTATTCCTTCGGCCGTGGGCTATCAGCCGACGCTCGCAACCGACATGGGCCAGATGCAGGAACGCATCACCACGACGACGACGGGTTCGATCACCTCGGTTCAGGCCATTTACGTTCCGGCCGACGACTTGACCGACCCGGCACCGGCAACTTCGTTCGCCCACCTGGACGCAACGACCGTTCTGTCGCGCTCGATCGCTGAAAAGGGCATTTACCCGGCCGTCGACCCGCTCGACTCCACCTCGCGCATGCTTGACCCGATGGTCGTCGGCGAAGAGCATTACGAAGTTGCCCGTAAGGTTCAGTCGACGCTGCAGCGCTACAAGGCCCTGCAGGACATCATCGCCATCCTGGGCATGGACGAACTGTCTGAAGACGACAAGCTGGCCGTTGCCCGCGCCCGCAAGATCGAGCGCTTCCTGTCGCAGCCGTTCTTCGTCGCCGAAGTCTTCACCGGTTCGCCGGGCAAGCTCGTCGCTCTCGAAGACACGATCAAGGGCTTCAAGGGCCTCGTCAACGGCGAATACGACCACCTGCCGGAAGCTGCCTTCTACATGGTCGGCTCGATCGACGAAGCGATCGAAAAGGCCAAGAAACTGGCTGCCTGATCAGGCCAATCCATCGGCGCGCGGCCTTGTCCGCGCGCCTTTGCCTTGCGAATAAGACAATCGAGAAGTGACGGGCCATGGCTGACAATTTCAATTTCGAACTGGTTTCTCCGGAGCGCCTGCTGCTGTCGGAACAGGTCATCGATGTCGTCATCCCCGCCAGCGAAGGCGAGATGACCGTCATGGCGAACCATGCGCCGACCATGACCACGATCAAACCGGGCGTCGTCAAGGTGCATTCGGCTTCGGGCAAGAAGCAGGACTACGTCGTCTTCGGCGGTTTCGCCGACATCCTGCCGACCGGCTGCACGCTGCTTGCCGAATCCGCCGTTCCGGTCGAAGACATGAGCCGCGACGAGCTGGACCGCCGCATCAATGCCGCCAAGGCCGAGCTTGAAGATGCCGAGCATCATGAGCACAAATCGCGCCTGGAGCACTTCATCATGGAACTCTCGCATCTGCGCGGCTCGATCCCGCAGGATTGATAAGATCCGAACAGCGATGAGTGAGATGAAAGCGGTCCTCTGGGCCGCTTTTTTGTTGTGATGTCATGCCTTTGCTGGTGCTGCTGTTCGGTAAGTCATGATCGGGGAAGTTAGCGTAGTCGCATATGAGGCGTGTCAGCTCAGCAATCCCTTCTCCCCAGCGGGGAGAAGGTGGGGAGGCAACGATTTCACATGCGGTTGCCCTGTAGGGTAGCCGGAATTTTTCCGAAGCCGCATCAGACCTGTTGCCCCTCCAACAGAAAGCGGTATAGCTGTGCCGCCTCGGGAGAGAGCGAGCGAAAGCGCGGTGCACCCAGATAATAACCGAAGCCACTCTCGACGCGATCATTGCCGACGGGGACGAGGGTGCCTGACTGTAGATATTCCTCGATGAGGCCGAGGCTGCCAAGCGCTATGCCCTCGCCCCTGAGAGCTGCCTCCACTGCCATGATATAGGTCGAAAAGGACAGGCGCGGTCGCGGCAGCTTGCCCTTCAAGGGGTCACCGATCCGGCCGAACCATTGGCGGAAGCTGATCCAGTGGGCGTTGGCGCGCTCGTAATCGATGAGATCGAGCCCGGCAATGTCGACTGCCGTCAGCGTCTGCGGGTCTAAGCCGCGAGCTACCAGATAATCCGGCGAGGCAACCGGGACCAGCACCTCGTTGAAAAGTGGCGTCAGGCTCCAGCGCGGATGTTCGCCGGTGGAATAGATGATGATGAGATCGTTGTTTTCCGAGGCGAGTTCGGAATGAACGTCGGTCGTCAGCAGGCGCACGGAGATGCCGGGGCTCTCCTTGCCGAAATCCCGCAGCCGTTGCCCGAGCCAGAGATGGGAGATAGAGCCGCTGGCCGCGATCGAAATGATTTCGCCTGTTCCTGTGCGAAATGGCTCCAGGCTTTCCTCCAGATATTCCAGCGTGGCGCGGACGCGCTGGAATAGCCGCTCGCCGTCCGGTGTCAGCGCCAGATTTCGGCCGCGCCTGGTGAAGAGCGTCGCGCCGAGATGATCCTCCAGTCCCTTGACGCGGCGGCTGACGGCGGCTTGGGTGATGTTGAGCTCGCGGCCGGCGCGGGAGAAGTTCATGGCGCGCGCGGCCGCGTCGAATACGCGGAAGGCCTCCAGCGGTATTTTCTCCAGCATCCGATCTCCATGACTTCAAATCATCAATATTCCCGATAATTGCCCGGATTTGAAGATCTGAAATTGTGATGCAGGATTGTGGCATCATTTTCGGCCGCTTTCCAAGGGGATCCCGCGTGTCCTTTTCCATTTCCGCCATTCCTGACATTCGTTTCGGCGACGGTGTGCTCTCCGGCCTTCCCGCTGCGGTCAAATCCTTCGATGGCGTTCGCACCGTTCTGCTCGTCATCGATGCTTTTCTGGCGCAGTCGGGTCTTGCCGCAGAGGTCAGCGCCGAGCTTGCCGAAGCTGGCGTGAAGACGCGGGTCTTCTCCGATTTTGCCGGCGAGCCGAAGCTTGCGCATCTGCATGCGGCGATCGTGGCGGGGCAGGGCGCGGATATGGTGATCGGCATCGGCGGCGGCTCGGCGCTCGATATCGGCAAGATCGTCGCCTGCTGCATCGCGTCGGGCAAGGATCCGATGCATTACGCGCTCGCCGCCAATCCCCTGCCGAAAAACCCGCTGAAGAAAATCATGATCCCCACCACGGCCGGGACGGGTTCGGAGACATCGGCGACGAATATCTTTGCCGGGCCTGAGGGCAAGAAGCTCTGGATCTGGGGACCGGAGACGAAGGCTGACCTCGTCATCCTCGATCCGGCGCTGACGAAGACCTTGCCTGCTAATCTCACTGCATGGTGCGGTCTCGATGCTTTCATTCATGCCTTCGAAGCAGCCACCAATCGCAACACGCATCGCGGTGCGCAATTCTATGCGCATCAGGCGCTGCGTTTGATCACCGGCGCTCTCGAGACTGCCGTCAAGCAGTCCGACGACATGGCGGCGCGGGGCGACGTGCTGCTCGGCTCCTGCTTTGCCGGCATTGCCATCGACAATTGCGGCACGGCGATTGCCCACAATATCAGCCATGCGCTCGCCGGCCTCGGCCCTGTCCATCACGGGCTTGCGACGGCGCTGGGCTTCGAGGTGACGCTGCCATGGCTCGTCGAGGCCGATACCGCAGATCTGAATGCCGCGGCTAAGGCCTGCGGCCTCGATAAAGCCGCCGAACTTCCCGCTTTCGTCTCCGACTGGATGGATCGCTGCGGCATCGTGCGCGCGCTGCCGGCTGCATTCAAGCCGTTCAACGAAACCGATCTCGCCCGCGAGATGCGCGCGATCGAAAATCAGCCCATGCGGCGTTCGACGATCCGTGACGTGACGGATGCCGATATTGATCGCTTTGCTGCCGCCGTCATGGCGCTGCCGAAAGGAATCTGAAATGACCAAGAATTACACGCGCGACTATTGGGAAAGCGTTCTCTCCGGCCTCAAGCCCGAAGGACGGCACTTCATTGACGGCGCCCATCGTGCCGCCGCATCCGGCGAGACTTTTATCCGCATTCGGCCGATGGACGGCAAGCCCGGCGCTGAGCTTGCGCGCGGCAATGCCGCTGACGTCGACGCTGCCGTTGCCTCGGCTCGCGCTGCCTTCGAGAGCGGTATCTGGCGCAAGAAGGAACCGCTCGAAAAGAAGAAGATCATGTTGAAATGGGCTGATCTCATCCGCGCCCATGGTGACGAGCTGGCCATGCTCGAGACGATCGATGTCGGCAAGCCGGTCATGGCGTCGCTTGGTGTCGATGTGCGGCTCTGCGCCGACGGCATCCAGTTCTACGGCGAAATGATCGACAAGATGTATGACGAGATTGCGCCGACCGGCCCGAATGCGCGGGCCTTGGTGCGCAAGGTGCCGCTTGGCGTCATCGGGGCGATCACGCCCTGGAATTATCCGATGATCATCGATGCCTGGAAGCTCGGGCCGGCGATCGCGGCTGGCAATTCCGTCGTGCTGAAGCCGGCCGAACAGTCCTCGCTTTCCGCGATTCGGCTTGCCGAGCTTGCCGTCGAAGCCGGCCTGCCGGCTGGCGTCTTCAACGTGGTGACGGGTTACGGAGAGGAAACCGGCAAGCCGCTGGCGCTGCACATGGACGTCGACATGATCGCCTTCACCGGCTCCACCGAAGTCGGCAAGCTGATCATGGGTTATGCGGCGCAATCGAACGTCAAGCGGGTGGCACTCGAGCTTGGGGGCAAATCACCGCTGGTCGTCTTTGAAGACGCCGATCTCGATGCGGCCGCCGTCGCGGCTGCCTGGGGCTGCTTCTACAATTCTGGCGAGACGTGCCATGCGTCGACCCGTTTGATCGTGCAGCGTTCGGTGCAGGACAAGTTGATCGCGAAGATCGAGGCTGTCACCCGATCCGATATCGCCCTCAAGCATCCGCTCGATCCTGCAGCGCAGATTGGCGCCCTGATCGAGGAAGAGCATATGAACAAGGTGCTGGCGATGATCGCGGCCGGCGAGAAGGAAGGCGCGCGCCGTGCCTTCGGTGCCGAGCGCGTCATGAGCGAGACAGGCGGCTATTATGTCTCGCCGGGTGTCTTCGTCGACATGACCAACGACATGAGCCTGGCACGGCAGGAAATCTTCGGCCCCGTGCTCGCCGCCATTCCCTTCGATACAGAGGAGGAGGCACTGAAGATCGCCAATGACACGATCTATGGGCTTGCCGGCGCCGTCTTCACCAGGGACATGGATCGCGCTCATCGCTTTTCCGAGGAGATCCATGCGGGTACGGTGTGGATCAACACCTATGACATGTCGAATTTCGCGACGCCGTTCGGCGGCTTCAAGCAGTCCGGTTTCGGCCGCGACCGCTCGGTGCATGCGATCGACAAATATTGCGACTACAAGACGATCTGGCAGCAGTTCGGCTGAGGTTTGTAGGGAGGTACGACCATGAGCAAGATCGTTTCCATCGAGATCACCCATCATCGCCTGCCGCTCGATCCGGCGTTCAAGGCGAGCTGGGATGGCCGTCCACGCCGGCATTTCGATGCGACCATCGTGCGCGTCCGAGACGATGAAGGCCGCGAGGGCATCGGCTCCGGCGATCTGATGAAGGGTTTCGAGGGCCATGAGGATCTGTTCATCGGGCAGGATCCCCGGCACGTCGAACGGCACTATGAAGTCCTCTCGCATATCAACTTCCATTATGGCCGCTGCTGGCCGATGGATCTGGCGCTGTGGGACCTCTCCGGCAAGATTACCGGCGAGCCGGTCTGGCGGATGCTCGGCGGCCGTGCCAGCCGGGTGCGGCTCTATGCCTCCTCCGGCGTGTTGCGCGAGCCCTCTGCCATGGCGGATCAGGCCGAGCGTTATATCGATGAAGGCTTCCCTGCCATGAAGGTGCGCTTCTCCTCGTCGTCGGGCGGTCGTGGCGGCTGGCGCGAGGACGTCAAGGCACTGGAAGCGATCCGCGCCCGCGTCGGCGACCGGCTGGAGCTGATGGTCGACTGCAATCAGGGTTGGCGAATGCCCTGGGATACGACCTTGCCATGGACCTTCAAGGATGCGCTTGCTGTCGCCAGGGAGCTGGAGCGGCTCGGCGTCTACTGGATGGAAGAGCCGCTTCATCGCTCCGACCGCAAGGGCATGAAAGAGTTGAAACAGGCAACCTCGGTCAGAATCGTCGGCGGCGAGATGACGCGCGAGCTCTACGAGTTTCGCGATATCATCGAGGAGCGCGCTTTCGACGTCATCCAGCCCGATGTCGCGCTCGTCGGCGGCATCACGGGCTGCCGGCGGCTGGTCTATCAGGCGCGCGAGGCGGGCGTGCAATTCACGCCGCATTCCTGGACGAACGGCATCGGGGTTCTCGCCAATGCGCATCTGACCGCGGGCGTCGCCGACGCCGCCTGGCTCGAATATCCCTACGACAATCCGGAATGGAGCGAAGCCCGCCGCGACTATCCGATGGCTTCGCCGCTCAAGCATGAGGCCGGCTGGCTGGATCTCGGCGCCGCACCAGGCCTCGGCATCGTTCTCGATGAGGAGCGGCTGAAGGCGACGCGTATCTGAAGGCATCTGCTGAATTAGATAGCAAGGCCTGGCATGTGAGGTGCGTGAACACCGCAGCTCCTTCTCCCCTTGGGGAGAAGGTGGCCCGAAGGGTCGGATGAGGGGGTTGAGCGATTTGGGTGCGGGGATTTTCGTGCTCTTGGGAGCTCCCCCTCATCCGCCTGACGGCACCTTCTCCCCGAGGGGAGAAGGGGAGCGCGCCGCCGACGTGTCTCATGGGCGATGGCCTATATCACGCAGCGACAGGTCGCATGACTTTGCCTTCCCGTGTCCGCGCCCACTGAATGACGGGGCGTTCGAGCAGCACATAGCTCAGCGTGCCGATGGCAAAAATGATGGCGGTTGCGATCAGGCTTGAGACCATCCAGCCGCCGAGAACGTCGTCCGAACCTGCGCCGAAGGATGAGGGAAAGAGCTGAGGCATCAAGGTCAGCACGATATCCTGCCAAATGTAGACGCCGAAGGAGACGGTGGCGACATAACGGCTCACGGGATTGTCGAGCAGCTTTGCCAGCAGCAGCGATTGCGGAAGCGCACAAAGCGCGATCGCGACCGCGAGGGGAAGCAGCGGGAATTGGTAGGGAATGCCGAGCCAGGCATAGCCTTCTCCCGCGCCGCCGATCGACTGCGGCAATTGCCATGCGCCCATGACGATCGCGAGCGCGCCGATGATGTCATAGATTGCCGAGCGCCGCGCCGGGAGGATGGTTTGGATTCCGGCGGCCAGCGCGCCGATCGCGAATATCGCGAAAAAGCCGATGGGATTGTAACGCGGCATCCATTCCTTGGCGCCACCCTGGAAGCCATACTGCCATCCGCGCCCGGCAGTGTCCGTTGGAAGATAGGTGACGACAAGCCAATGGCCGATCAATGATATCGCAATGATGCCGATCCAGAGCAGGCGGCTGACAAGAATGGAACGCGATCTCGGTTTCGGATGAAACAGCAGCAGGAAACCGATCGGCAAGAGCACATAGCAGGTCGTCTCGAAGGGGATCGACCATAGCGGCCCATCGCCCTGTACCGGGAAGAAGGTGCGCCAGTGCCATTGACTCATCAGGAAGAAACCGGAGATGTAGCGGCCGACCAGCTCTCCATCGAGCGGAAAGCCGTAGATGGTGAAGCTGATCAGGAAGCCGACCGTCAGAGCAAACCAGAAACCCGGTAGGATGCGTGCGGCGCGGCGCATGGCGTAGATCTTCAGCGAAGGCAGGGATTCGGCTCTATCCAGCGCCAGCCAGAAGGGGCGGGCAAGCAGAAAGCCGCTGAGGACGAAGAAGACCGAGACGCCGTGATTGCCGAAGCGCGCGATTATGAAGGTCATGTCCAGATCCGGTGGGATCTTGTAGAAATTCATGCGAAGCACGAGATGGTGAACAAGCACCATCAGACATGCGACAGCGCGCATGAAATCCGCTCCTCCCAGACGTCTTCCGTTCTCCATTCCCGTATCCGCCGAAACTCCGTCTCCATTGGGTTAGGTCATCGCGGCGGTTTCGGCAAGGCAGATGCATGAAAGCACGACGCCCGAACCTGTGGTGCAAGGTCCGGGCGTCGACCGGTCTCCCGTACCTGCCAGAAACGAGAGACCGGATTCGGATGTTGGAAAAAGGATCAGGCGGCGACGGAGCGATAGGGGCGCGTTGAGCGCGCGGGCTTCAAAGCGTTGCTCCACCAGTTCAGCCGCGCGACTAGAAGCACCAGCGACTTCCGGGCGTCCAGCGGGTTTTCAAGCGTGCCATCCTCGGCAAATCTGCCCCAGGGATTGGCGAAGCTGACCGTATCGCGCACGGTGACGGTATGCAGCTCGGCAAAAACGAGCCGCAATTGCTCGACGGCGCGCAGCCCGCCGGAAATTCCGCCATAGGAAACGAAGGCGACAGGCTTGCCGTGCCACGGCTCATAGACGAGATCGAGCAGGAATTTCAGCGAGGCTGTGAAGCTATGATTGTATTCGGGCGTGACGACGATGAAGGCATCCGCCTCCGAAAGCCGCGCTGAAAGCGCGGCAACGCCGGGATGCTCGCGATCATGCTGGAAGGGCAGGTCGAACTCGAGAGGGTCGATCAGATCGATGTCGATGAGGGGATAGTGTGCCAGTTCCCGAGCGACCCAGTTGACCACCCGGTCGCATAGCCGGCCCGGACGCGTGCTGCCATAAATGATCGCCAGCCGGGTTCTTTCTGTCATGTCTTGCTCCTGCTTTACGCGGTTCGGAGCTGGCGTTATAAAACCTCAAGTAAAGTTGAGGTCAATAGCGTAAAATGGGAAAAATCGAACCTGGTCAATTTTCCAGGCAGCTGACCGTCGGCGAGGTGGCGGCGCGCAGCGGCGTGGCGGTCTCCGCGCTGCATTTCTACGAGGCGAAAGGGCTGATCGAGAGTCATCGCAGCCGCGGCAACCAGCGGCGCTATCCGCGCGAGGTGCTGCGGCGAGTCTCCATCATCAAGGTGGCGCAGCGCGTCGGCATTCCGCTTGCCGAGATCCAGGCGGCGCTGGAAGCCTTACCCCAGGGACGCACGCCGACCGCGGCCGACTGGAAGGCGCTCTCGGAAGTGTGGAAGGACGATCTCGACGCCAGGATCAAACGCCTGCAGGGACTGCGCGATCAGCTGGACGGCTGCATCGGTTGCGGCTGCCTCTCGCTCGACAGCTGCCCCTTGCGCAATCCCTGGGACCGGCTTTCCGAGGAGGGGGCGGGACCGCGGCTGCTCGATCCCGGAGAGTGAATTGCACGCTCAGGCGTGGACGCGGCTTTCGGCCATGTAGCTTTCGAGAACGGCGGCTTCTTCCTTCGAAAGGTAGAGCCCTTTCTTGGAGCGGCGCCAGAGAATGTCGGCGGCACTATAGGCCCATTCCTGTTCGATCAGGTAACGCACCTCAGCCTCGTAAAGATCGCTTCCGAAACAGCGGCCGAGATCGGCAATCGCCTTGGCGTCGCCAAGGATCATCGCGGCCCGGGTGCCGTAGCGCCGGATGAGGCGGCGCGCGTGCTGGTCGGCGAGGAAGGGATAGCGCGATTTCAGCTTCGAGACTTCGGCGTCATAGCCGCGAGCCGGGAAATCGCCGCCCGGCAGCGAGCTCCTGGCCGTCCAGGGCGTGCCTTTCAGCCCGATGGATTCGCCGATCTTTTCCAGCGCATGCTCGCTCAGCCGGCGATAGGTGGTGAGCTTGCCGCCGAAGACATTGAGCAGCGGAACCTGGCCTTCTTCGCCCTCCACCTTCAGCACGTAGTCGCGTGTCGCCTCCTGTGCCTTGGATGCGCCGTCATCATAAAGCGGGCGCACGGCCGAGTAGGTCCAGATGATATCCTCGGTTCGCACCGGCTCCTTGAAGTATTCGCTGGCGGCGTTGCACAGGTAGGCGGTTTCCTCCTCGGTGATCTTCACATCCTTGGGATCGTCCTTGTAGTCGCGATCCGTGGTGCCGATCAGAGTGAAATCCTGTTCATAGGGAATGGCAAAGATGATGCGGTTGTCCGGGTTCTGGAAGAAATAGGCGCGGGGGTCGTCGAACTTCTTGCGTACGACGATGTGGCTGCCCTGAACGAGGCGGACATTGTGCACCTGGTTCTTGCCGAAGGCATCGGACAGGACATGATCGACCCAGGGACCGGCCGCATTGACCAGCATGCGCGCGCGAAACCGGCGCTTCTGGCCGCTGATCGTATCTTCCGTTTCGATCGCCCAGGTGGTGCCGTCGCGGCGGGCGGAAATCACCTTCGTTCGCGGCATGATCGTCGCACCGCGGTCGGCCGCATCGCGTGCGTTCAGCACTACCATGCGGGCATCGTCGACCCAGCCGTCGGAATATTCGAAAGCCTTGGTGAAGAGCGCCTTCAGCGGCTTGCCGGCGGGATCCGTCTTCATGTCCAGCGTCGCGGTCGGCGGCAGCAGTTTTCGGCCGCCGAGATGGTCGTAGAGGAAAAGGCCGAGCCGGATGAGCCAGGCCGGCCGGATGCCGCCCTTGTGATAGGGCAGCACGAAGCGCATCGGCCAGATGATGTGCGGTGCCATCGCCCAGAGCACTTCGCGCTCCATCAGCGATTCGCGCACAAGGCGGAATTCATAATGCTCGAGATAACGCAGGCCGCCGTGGATGAGCTTGGTGGCGCCGGATGATGTGCCGGAGGCAAAGTCGTTCATCTCGGCGAGCGCGACCTTGTAGCCGCGTCCAGCAGCGTCGCGGGCGATACCGCAGCCGTTGATGCCGCCGCCGATAACGAAAATATCGTAGACCTGTTCGCTCACCCGCCCCTCCGCAAAGGTCAGCCATCCCCGTGAAGATGGAAAATCGAAACTAATCCATCTAAAGCGAAACAGATACGAATGTCAAACGAACGTTTCTTGACGGAAAGCGAGCCGCTTAGCCCGGCCGGCGGTCGGTCTCGATGAGGCGCACGTCATGTTCTGCCGCGATGGATCGTACGGATTCAATGCTGCATTCGTCGGTGACGAAGGTGTGGACTTGCGACAGATGGCCGATGCGAACCGGGGCGGTTCGTTCGAACTTGGTGCTGTCGGCGACGAGAATGACGTGGCGGGCATTGGCGATGATGGCCTGCGCCACTTTCACTTCGCGAAAATCGAAATCGAGAAGCGCGCCGTCGGCATCAATCGCGGAGGCGCCGATGACGGCATAGTCGACTTTGAACTGTCTGATGAAATCGACGGCGGCCTCGCCGACGATGCCGCCATCCGAGCCACGTACGACACCGCCGGCAATGACGACTTCGATGGATGGAAAAATCCGCAACTTATTGGCAACATTGATGTTGTTGGTGATGACCATCAGCTCGTGATGGCCGAGCAGGGCTTCGCCGACCGCTTCCGTCGTCGTGCCGATATTAATGAAAAGCGAGCTGTTGTTGGGGATCATGCTGGCGGCGGCGCGGCCGATCGCCTGCTTTTCGGGCGCGGCGATCGAGCGGCGTGCCTCGTATTTCACGTTCTCGGTTCCGCCGGGAAAGATCGCGCCGCCATGCACGCGCGACAATACGCGGCCATCGCAGAGATCATTGAGATCCTTGCGGATGGTTTGCGGCGTGACCGAAAAGCGCAACGCCAGCTCCTCCACCAGCACACGGCCCTCCGCCTTGGCGATGTCGAGGATCTCCGTCTGACGTCCGGATAGGAACATGGTTTTCGCTCCCTTTCTTTCGTTTTTTCGTCATCATATGATAAAGTGAAAATTCCGCAATTACCGACGCGCGAATTGAGTGCGGTTTAGGAGGTTATCGTGTTTCATCCGAAGCTATTCGAAAATCGCAACGTCGTCGTCACCGGCGCCGGCCGCGGTATTGGGCTGGAAGTCGCGAGGCAGTTTCTCGATTGCGGCGCGCGTGTGCTTGTCCATATCGGCCGGGATGCCGATCGCGAATTGCCTGATTTCCTGATGGAAGCGGAAGCCGACCGCCGCGCCTTCCTCATTGCCGGCGATTTCGCCACCGGCCACGGCACGCGGGATTTCGTCAGCGCCGCCGGCGAGCGTTTCGACCGCGTCGACGTCCTCGTCAACAATGCCGGCACCATGGTCGGGCGCTTTCCAGCCGGTGAATTGACGGATGAGCAGTATGAAGGGATCGTTCATCTCAATCAGACCTCCGTCGTGGAGGTCACGCGGGGATTGCTGCCGCTGCTGCGGGCTGCCGGGCAGGCGGCGATCGTCAACACGGTTTCGATTTCTGCGCTGACCGGCGGCAGTCCCGGCTCCGCTATCTACTCTGCCTCCAAGGCCTTCGTCTCGACCTATTCGAAAGCCTTGGCGCGCGAATTGGCGCCGGACGGCATTCGAGTGAACTGCGTCTCGCCCGGCACGATATCGACCGACTTTCACGAGCGTTATTCGTCCAGGGAGAAACTGGAGCAGACGCGCAAATCGATCCCGCTGCAGCGCTTGGGCACATCGGAGGATTGTGCGCCCGCCTATCTTTTCCTGGCGGCGCCGACGTTGTCCGGCTACATCACCGGACAGGTGATCGAGATCAATGGCGGCCAGCTTATCTGCTGAAAAAACGGACCTTTTTTGGTTTTCCGTATCTTTCTCAATCAGCTTTTGATTTGATAATATTATAAGCATTTCTCTGTGTGAGTTCTCACGAGAGGCCGTGATATGTTGTCGTCTCCACCGCAAGGCGGTGCCGCAGAGCATGATGTCGAGGAAATGACTGACAGAGCTCGAAAGGCGAGTGTCCTGCTGAAAGCACTCTCCCACGAAACCCGCCTGGCGATCCTTTTCATGCTTGCCAAGCGGGAGAAAACAGTGATGGAACTCGAGGCCCTTCTCGATCTGCCACAGGCCGTCGTTTCGCAGCATCTGGCACGCCTTCGTCTGGACAAGCTCGTCGATACGCGCCGCGAAGGGCGACTCATTCACTACGCCGTTGCGCATTCGGAAATCTGCGCCGTGGTCGATTCGTTGCAGAAGGCATTCTGTCGGGGCGAACGTTGAGGTTTGAAGCAGCCTCGCATGTTGCGTTCACCGGGCTGCCGGTCTAACTCTTTCGTTTCGGGAGAGCGGGATGATCGACAAGCTGGAATTCTTCATCGCGCTGGCGAATCAGAAGCATTTCGGCCGTGCGGCCGAGGAATGCGGCGTGACGCAGCCGACCTTGTCGGCGGCGATCAGGCAGCTGGAAGACCAGCTGGGCGTGATGCTCGTCAGCCGCGGTTCCCGCTTCCAGGGACTGACGCCTGAGGGTCAGCGCGTTTTGGAATGGGCGCGCCGTATCGTCGGCGACAGCCGCACCATGCGCGAGGAAATGCGAGCGGCACGCAAGGGCCTTGCCGGCCATATCCGCATCGCCGCCATTCCGACAGCGCTTGCGATGGTGCAGAAAATCACCACGCCTTTCCAGGAAAGGCATCCGGACGTCACCTTCTCCATTCTATCGCGCAATTCGCTGCAGGTTTTGAGCCTGCTTGAAAATCTCGAGATCGATGCCGGTATCACCTATCTGGAAAACGAGCCGCTCGGCCGTGTCACCAGCGTGCCGCTCTATGCCGAGCGCTATCACCTCATCACGGCGGCGGGCAGCCCGTTTTCCGAGCGCAAGACCGTCACCTGGAAGGAGGTCGGCGATCTTCGGCTTTGTCTATTGACTGCCGACATGCAGAATCGCCGCATCATCAATCGGCATCTTGCCGAGGCAGGCGCAACGGCAAAGCCGACGCTGGAATCCAATTCGATGATCGTGCTGTTTTCGCATGTGCAGACCGGTCGCTGGGCGAGCATCATGCCGAAGAATATTGCTGATTCCTTCGGTTTTCCGGCCGATATTCACAAGATCCCGATCACGGAACCCGACGCCGAGCATCTCGTCGGCTTGGTCGCCACACACCGCGAACCTTTTACGCCCCTCGTCTCCGCCTTGTTGCACGAGGCGAGATTGCTCGCGGAAGAGAATAAAAATCGATAGAAAATTCCTATCGAATGACGGGACTGCATTATTGATCCTTTGCCCTCTCCCTGCGAGCTTATCGTTGTGGCGTGTCGATCGCGCGCCAGGAGGAAATGCCGCATAGGCCTTTTCCGAAGATTCGCCTTCGATTTTCGGAAACTATGCGCGGGAGGCTGCTAATGAGTTTGAATCAGGCTGCGGGCGATGTCGCAACCCGCGCCGGCACCATCATCGACAGCATGAAATCGATGGATGGGCCGCTTTTGCCGATCCTGCACGGGATTCAGGAAGAATTCGGTTATGTGCCGCAGGATGCGCTGCCGCTGATCGCCAAGGCACTGAACCTTTCGCGCGCCGAAGTGCATGGCGTCATGACCTTCTATCATGATTATCGCGATCATCCCGCCGGCCGTCATGTCCTGAAGCTCTGTCGCGCCGAGGCCTGTCAGTCGATGGGCGGCGATGCGCTGGCAGAGCGTATCAAGCGGCTCCTGGGCATCGATTTCCATCAGACCGCGCTCGATGGCAGCGTGACGCTGGAGCCGGTCTACTGTCTTGGGCTCTGCGCCTGCGCTCCGGCTGCGATGCTCGACGGCGAGCTCTATGGCCGACTTGACGGCGAAAGCGTCGACGACCTTGTCAAGGAGGCACGCCAATGACGCTCACCATCTATATTCCCCGCGATGCCGCCGCCCTTTCGCTCGGTGCGGAGAAAGTGGCGCAAGCCGTCACGCAGGAAATTGCCAAACGCGGGCTTGATGCGCGCATCGTGCGCAACGGCTCGCGCGGCATGTTCTGGCTCGAACCGCTGGTCGAAGTCGAGATCGACGGCAAGCGCATCGGCTATGGACCGGTGAAGGCCAAGGATGTCTCCGCATTGTTCGATGCCGGGCTCGCCGAAGGCGGCGAGCATCCGCTCTGTCTTAGGGAGGTCGAAAACCTCCCATTCCTCAAAGAACAGACCCGCCTGACTTTTGCCCGCTGCGGTATCACCGACCCGCTTTCGTTGCAGGATTATGAAGCTCATGGTGGCCTGAAGGGGCTGCGCCGCGCCATCGATATGGCGGCTGGCGACATCGTCAAGGACGTCACCGATTCCGGCTTGCGCGGCCGTGGCGGTGCGGGCTTCCCGACCGGAATCAAATGGAAGACGGTGCTCGATGCGCCGGGTGACCGTAAATACATCGTCTGCAATGCCGACGAGGGCGATAGCGGCACTTTCGCCGACCGGATGATCATGGAGGGCGACCCCTTCGTGCTGATCGAGGGCATGACGATCGCAGGCCTCGCGACGGGCGCGACCAAGGGCTTCGTCTATACGCGCTCGGAATATCCGCATGCGATCGCCGCGATGACGGAGGCGGTCGAAATCGCGCGCAAGGCCGGTATTCTCGGCGCATCCGTGCTCGGCTCGGGCAAAGCCTTCGACATGGAAATCCGCACCGGCGCCGGCGCCTATGTCTGCGGCGAGGAAACGGCACTCTTGAACAGCCTCGAGGGCAAGCGCGGCATCGTGCGCGCCAAGCCGCCGCTGCCGGCGCATAAGGGCCTCTTCAACTGCCCCACCGTCATCAACAATGTGATCTCGCTCGCCTCTGTCCCCGTCATCCTGGACAAGGGTGCTGCCTTTTATCGCGATTTCGGCATGGGTCGGTCGCGCGGCACGATCCCGCTGCAGATCGCCGGCAACGTTAGATATGGCGGCCTTTACGAGACGGCCTTCGGCCTTTCGCTCGGCGACATCGTCGACCGCATCGGCGGTGGCACGGCGACAGGCCGACCGGTGAAGGCCGTGCAGGTGGGTGGGCCGCTTGGCGCCTATTTCCCGCGCGCCCTATTCGACACGCCATTCGACTATGAAGCGTTTGCGGCCAAGGACGGTCTCATTGGCCATGCCGGCATCGTCGTCTTCGACGATACCGCCGACATGCTGAAGCAGGCGCGTTTCGCGATGGAATTCTGCGCAGTCGAAAGCTGCGGCAAGTGCACGCCCTGCCGCATCGGCTCGACGCGCGGCGTCGAGACGGCCGACAAGATCGCGCGAGGGATCGAGCCCGAGAAGAACCGGGTTCTGCTCGCCGATCTCTGCAACACGATGAAGTTCGGTTCGCTCTGTGCACTCGGCGGCTTCACGCCCTATCCCGTCATGAGCGCGATGACCCATTTCCCGGAGGATTTTTCTCCGGCTCCCTTGATTGAAGCGGCGGAGTAAGACCCATGTCCCTCGTTCCAGAAATCGATTACGGCACGCCGGCCTCCACCTCCGAAACCATGGTGACGCTGACCATTGATGGGCGCCAGATCACGGTGCCCGAGGGCACATCGATCATGCGCGCTTCGATGGAAGCAGGCATTCAGGTGCCGAAACTCTGCGCCACCGATATGGTCGATGCCTTCGGCTCCTGCCGCCTCTGTCTCGTCGAGATCGAAGGCCGCAACGGCACGCCGGCCTCGTGCACGACGCCTGTGGCACCCGGCCTCGTCGTTCACACGCAGACCGGCCGGCTGAAGGATATCCGCCGCGGCGTGATGGAGCTTTATATCTCCGACCACCCGCTCGACTGTCTGACCTGCGCCGCCAATGGCGATTGCGAATTGCAGGATATGGCGGGCGCCGTCGGCTTGCGCGATGTGCGCTACGACTACGAGGGCGACAACCACGTCAAGGCGCGTAACAATGGCGACATCAATCTGAAATGGATGCCGAAGGACGAGTCGAACCCTTATTTCACCTATGATCCCTCGAAGTGCATCGTCTGCTCGCGCTGCGTGCGGGCCTGTGAGGAAGTACAGGGTACGTTTGCGCTGACGATCGAGGGACGCGGCTTCGGCTCGCGCGTCTCGCCCGGCATGCATGAGAGTTTCATCGACAGCGAGTGCGTTTCCTGCGGCGCCTGCGTGCAGGCCTGCCCGACCGCGACACTGACCGAAAAATCGGTCATTTCGATCGGCCAGCCGGAGCATTCGGTCGTCACCACCTGCGCCTATTGCGGCGTCGGCTGTTCCTTCAAGGCGGAAATGCGCGGCGAGGAGCTGGTGCGCATGGTGCCCTGGAAGGACGGCCAGGCCAATCGCGGCCATTCCTGCGTCAAGGGCCGCTTCGCCTATGGCTATTCGACCCACAAGGACCGCATCCTCAACCCGATGATCCGCGAGAAGGTGACCGATCCCTGGCGCGAAGTGACCTGGGACGAGGCCTTTGCCCATATCGCCACCGAGTTCAAGCGGCTGCAATATCAGTATGGCCGCGATTCCATCGGCGGCATCACGTCTTCGCGCTGCACCAATGAAGAGACTTTTCTGGTGCAGAAGCTGGTGCGCGCCGGTTTCGGCAACAATAATGTCGATACCTGCGCCCGCGTCTGCCATTCTCCCACAGGTTACGGCCTCGGCCAGGCGTTCGGAACCTCGGCCGGCACGCAGAATTTCGACAGCGTCGAGCATTCCGATGTCGTCATCGTTATCGGTGCCAACCCGACGGACGGTCATCCCGTCTTCGGTTCGCGGCTGAAGAAGCGGCTGCGCCAGGGCGCCAAGTTGATCGTCATCGATCCGCGCCGGATCGATCTGGTGCGCACACCGCATGTCGAAGCCAGCTATCACCTGCCGCTGAAGCCCGGCACCAATGTCGCCGTTATGACGGCGCTGGCACATGTGATCGTCACCGAAGGCCTGTTCGACGAGAAATTCATCCGCGAGCGCTGCGACTGGTCCGAATTCGAGGATTGGGCTGCCTTCGTTTCCGAGCCGCAGCACGGCCCGGAGGAAACAGAAAAATACACCGGCGTTTCTCCGGAACTCGTACGCGGAGCCGCTCGTCTCTTTGCCAAGGGCGGCAATGGCGCGATCTATTATGGCCTCGGCGTTACCGAACACAGCCAGGGCTCGACCACGGTCATGGCGATTGCCAACCTTGCCATGGTGACGGGCAATATCGGCCGTCCAGGCGTCGGCGTGAACCCGCTGCGCGGACAGAACAATGTGCAGGGCTCCTGCGACATGGGCTCCTTCCCGCACGAGCTGCCGGGCTATCGCCACATCTCGGACGATGCGACCCGCGATATCTTCGAAAAGCTCTGGGGCGTGAAGCTCAACAACGAGCCGGGCTTGCGAATTCCGAACATGCTGGATGCCGCCGTCGAAGGCACGTTCAAGGGGATCTACATCCAGGGTGAGGATATCCTCCAGTCCGATCCGGATACCAAGCATGTGGCGGCCGGCCTTGCCGCGATGGAATGCGTCGTCGTCCACGACCTCTTCCTGAACGAGACAGCCAACTACGCGCATGTCTTCCTGCCCGGCTCGACTTTCCTCGAAAAAGACGGCACCTTCACCAATGCCGAGCGGCGCATCAACCGCGTGCGCAAGGTCATGACCCCGCGCAACGGCTATGCCGATTGGGAAGTGACGCAGAAGATGGCGCAGGCCATGGGTCTCGGCTGGAACTACACGCATCCCTCCGAGATCATGGACGAAATCGCCGCGACGACGCCGAGCTTCGCGCTCGTCTCCTACGACTATCTGGACAAGATGGGCTCGGTGCAGTGGCCCTGCAACGAGAAGACCCCGCTCGGCTCGCCGATCATGCATGTCGATGGCTTCGTGCGCGGCAAGGGCAAGTTCATCCGCACCGAATATGTCCCGACCGACGAGCGCACCGGCCCTCGCTTCCCGCTGTTGCTGACGACCGGGCGCATTCTCAGCCAGTACAATGTCGGCGCCCAGACGCGGCGTACCGAGAACGTCGTCTGGCACGCCGAGGATCGCCTGGAGATCCATCCGCACGATGCCGAGCAGCGCGGCATCCGTGAAGGCGACTGGATCCGGCTCAGCAGCCGCTCCGGCGACACGACGCTCAGGGCATTGATTACCGACCGCGTGGCCCCCGGGGTCGTCTACACCACCTTCCATCATCCGGATACGCAGGCGAATGTCATTACGACAGACTATTCCGACTGGGCGACGAACTGTCCGGAATATAAGGTGACGGCGGTGCAGGTCTC
The DNA here is from genome assembly GCF_003287875.1 of Martinezella tropici. GTDB lineage: Bacteria > Pseudomonadota > Alphaproteobacteria > Rhizobiales > Rhizobiaceae > Rhizobium > Rhizobium tropici_C. The sequence goes on along the minus strand of NZ_QMKK01000025.1, from coordinate 113,713 downwards.
GCCGTCGAACGGTCCGTCGCAGTGGCAGGTCGAGTATGATGAACAGGCTCGGCAGTCGCGGCGTATTGTCGGGAAGATGGAGGCTGCGGAGTGAGTTTGAGGATGCTTTCTCCTTCTTCCCTTGGGGAGAAGGTGCCCGCAGGGCGGATGAGGGGGTCTTTCCGCACGGGAAGAATGGGCCTTCGCTTGCGCTCAGGACGCTCGGAGCCGTCGCTCCTCGCCCCCCTCATCCGACGCTTCGCGCCACCTTCTCCCCGAGGGGGAGAAGGGGAGACCGGATAATGACCAAATTCCCTCCCACCACCACCGTCCCCGAAACCGCCCGTCGCAACGGCTTGGTGCGGTCCGGTTCCCGTATCGTTCCCGAGGAAGTGCCGATCGCTTTTTCCTATGGCGGCACGTCGCATGCGGTCATGATGGGGACGCCCGCCGATATCGAGGATTTTGCCGTCGGTTTCAGCCTGACAGAGGGCATCATCACCGATGTGAGTGAGATTGCTGCGATCGAGCCGATCGAAGACGAGCAAGGGATCGACGTGCAGATCATTCTCGTCGACGATGCCGCGGATGCCTTGCGGCTGCGCCGTCGCCATATGGCAGGCCCCGTCGGCTGCGGCCTCTGCGGCATCGAATCGATAGAGCAGGCGGTGCGCAAGGTGCCTGACGTTTCCAAGGTCGCTTTGAAGCTGACGCAGAAGGATATCGTCCGCGCGGTCGCGCTTCTGAACGACGCCCAGCCGCTGCATCGCGAGACTCACGCCGTGCATGGCGCTGGCTTCTATATCCCGTCCGAGGGTCTGCTTGCCGTGCGCGAGGATGTCGGCCGGCACAATGCGCTCGACAAGCTTTGCGGTGCGGTCATCCGGTCTGGTCATAAGGGCGCGGATGGTGTGGTCGCGGTCACCAGCCGGCTATCGGTCGAGATGGTGCAGAAGGCAGCAATCCTGGGCAGCTCCGTGCTTGTCGCCATCTCCGCCCCGACGGCGCTTGCCATCCGCACGGCCGACGAAGCCGGCATGACGCTGGTGGCGCTGGTGCGCGGCGACGATTTCGAGATTTTCACCCATCCGCATCGCATCATCACAGGGAGCATCGCCGATGTCGCCTGAGGAAACGCCGCACGGCAAGACCGAAACCAAGCTCATCTATATGGCGAACCAGATCGCCACCTTCTTCAAGACACAACCGGCGGGCGAGGCGGTGCAGGGTGTGGCGACGCACATCAACAAGTTCTGGGAGCCGCGCATGCGGAGACAGCTGTTCGCAATCATCGACCATGGCGACAGCGGGCTGAGCCCGCTGGTGCTTGAGGCGGCTTCGTTGATCCACAGGCCGCCACCCGTTGAGGATATCAAGTCGGCTTAGTATCCAAGTGACAAGATGAAGGGATGGAGAGGGAGAATCCACCCGCACGTGTAATTCCCGTCACGGGAAGAGGTGCTGTCTTTGGGCCAAGGAGGAGTTGTTCATGACGGCTGCTGATACGAATATTTCCGAGCGCACGGTGACGGCCGGTCTGCTCGACCGTGAGCGAATCATCGCCAAGCCGGGCTTCAACCGATGGCTCGTACCGCCGGCGGCACTGGCAATCCATCTCTGCATCGGCATGGCCTATGGCTTCAGCGTCTTCTGGCTGCCGCTCTCCAAGGCGCTCGGTGCTTCGGCTCCGCCATCGGCCGAATGCGCAAATCTCAATCTCCTGACCGCCCTGTTTACGACGAGCTGCGATTGGCGCGTCAGCGACCTCGGCTGGATCTATACGCTGTTCTTCGTGCTGCTCGGCTCCTCCGCCGCCATCTGGGGCGGCTGGCTGGAACGGGCCGGGCCGCGTAAGGCCGGCGTCGTTGCTGCCTGCTGCTGGTGCGGCGGCATCCTGATTGCCGCGATCGGCGTCATCTTCCACCAGCTCTGGATCATGTGGATTGGGGCTGGCGTCATCGGCGGTATCGGGCTCGGCCTCGGCTATATCTCGCCGGTGTCGACGCTGATCAAATGGTTTCCGGATCGGCGCGGCATGGCGACCGGCATGGCGATCATGGGCTTCGGCGGCGGCGCGATGATCGGAGCGCCGCTTGCGAGCCTGCTGATGAACCACTTCCGAACGGATGGCGCTGTCGGCGTCTGGCAGACTTTCATCGTCATGGCCGCGATCTATTTCGTCTTCATGCTGGGCGGTGCCTTTGGCTATCGTTTGCCGCCGGCCGGATGGCGTCCCGAGGGCTGGAAAGCCCCTGCCGCCAAGAGCTCGATGATCACCACGAAGCATGTGCATCTTCGCGATGCTCACAAAACCCCGCAGTTCTGGCTGATCTGGGCAGTATTGTGCCTCAACGTCTCGGCCGGTATCGGCGTCATCGGCATGGCCTCGCCGATGCTGCAGGAGATCTTCGGCGGCGCATTGATTGGCCTGCCGGATGTGAAATTCGCCGATCTCAGCAAGGATCAGGTCGCCACCGTCGCTGGCATAGCCGCCGGCTTTGCCGGGCTGCTGTCCCTCTTCAATATCGGCGGCCGCTTCTTTTGGGCATCGCTCTCCGACAAGATCGGTCGCAAGAACACCTACTATTGCTTCTTCGTCATCGGCATTGCGCTCTATGTCCTGGCTCCCTGGGCCGCCGGTATCCATAGCAAGGTGCTGTTCGTGGGCGCGCTCTGCATCATCCTGTCGATGTATGGCGGCGGTTTCGCTACCGTTCCCGCCTATCTCGCCGATATTTTCGGGACTCAGTTCGTGGGCGCCATCCATGGCCGGTTGCTGACGGCCTGGGCAACGGCGGGGATCATCGGTCCTGTCGTGGTCAACTATATCCGCGAGGCACAGAAGGCGGCCGGCGTCGAAGGCGCCCAGCTCTATACCTTCACCATGTATATCCTCGCCGGCATGCTGGCTCTGGGGCTGATCGCCAATTCGCTGGTGAGACCGCTTGCCGACAAGTGGTTCATGTCGGACGCAGAGGTGGCGGCGTTGCAGGCAAAGACCGCTGCCGCCAATGCAGGCCCCACTGGCTCCTTCGGCATCGGCACCGGTGGCTTCGACGGCAAGGCACTGATCGCCTGGGCGATCGTCGGTATTCCGCTGCTCTGGGGCGTATGGGTGACGATCAGGAGCACTTACGCGCTGTTCGGCTAAGCGACCCTTCGGAAAATGACGAAGCCGCCCCGAAAGGCCGGAGCGGCTTCAAAAAAATCGACCTGCGAAGTTAGGCGGCGAGTTCGTCCGTTTCGTTTTCCTTGAACATCTTGGCGAGGTTCAGGAAGCAGATCATTCCGTTCTCTGTGGCGATGATGCCTTCGCAATAGGCGCGATCGAAAGATGCCGTGACTTCCGGCACCGGCTGTACCTGGCTGGAGGCGATCGTCAGGATGTCGGAGACGCGGTCTACCAGCATACCGATGACCATGTTGTGCACTTCGGCGACGACAATGGCGCTACGCTCATTAGCGACCGTGCTCTGCATGCCGAGCTTATAGGCGAGATCGATGATCGGGATTACCGAACCGCGCAGGTTCATGACGCCGATAACATCTGCCGGCGCATGCGGGATCGGAGTCGACGGTGCCCAACCGCGAATTTCGCGGATCGTGGTGGTCTTGACGCAGAATTCCTGATCATGCAGCCGGAAGGCAATGATCTCCAGAGTTTCGCCGCTGAAGCTGGTGGAATTGATCGTGGCCATGAACGTTCTTCCCGTTGAACTCTGACGCCGAATGCGGCGCGTTATTGGCACGATAGAGCAAGAAGATTGCTCAAACCTAAATCTATACAAGCGGTTTCGACTGGACAGGCTGGCAAAGAACGTAGCTATAGCGAAGAAGGGGCTCACTCCTTTCTCATCCTGAGCCCGTCGAAGGACGAGGGTGGCCCCAGATAGGAATGCTCGCCCGCCAGCAATCCACCACCGATTCCTCTGCCAGCCGGACAGCGCCTCAGGCGGCTCGTGTCGGGCGGTCGAAGATGCGGCGGCCGAAGAGGCTTGCGGCCATTTCCACCAGGACGCGGGCGCTCTTGCCGCGATCGTCGAGGAAGGGGTTGAGTTCGACGAGGTCGAGCGATGAGACGAGATTGCTGTCGGAGAGCATCTCCATGATGAGATGCGCCTCGCGATAGGTGGCGCCGCCTGGCACCGTTGTGCCCACACCCGGTGCGATATCCGGGTCGAGGAAATCGACATCGAAGCTGACATGCAGCAGGCCGTTGGCGGCGCTGACGGTATCGAGCACCTTGCGCATGATGGCGGCGACACCCTGCTCGTCGAGCGAACGCATGTCGAAGACGTTGACGCCGTGTTCGCGGATTTCCTCGCGCTCGTGCGGATCGACGGAGCGGATGCCGACCTGGAAGACCCTGCTCGGGTCGACCAATGGCCGGCCGGCCGGCAGAACGCCCTCTATCTCGGCTTCACCGCAGAAAAATGCGACGGGCATGCCGTGAATATTGCCTGATGGCGAGGTGGCCGGCGAATTGAAATCGGAGTGAGCGTCGAGCCAGAGCACGAAGAGCGGGCGACCAACCTCCGCTGCATGACGCGCCATGCCGGAGACGCTGCCCATGGACAGGCTGTGATCGCCGCCCAGGATCAGCGGAAAGCCGCCCGATGACGCAACATCATAGACCTTTGCTTCCAACGCTCGGGTGAAAGCGCCGACGATCTTCAGATTATGGGCCTGTGGATGCTCCGGGAGGTCCGCTGCCGGAACAGGATGCAGGTCGCCGCTGTCGGTGACGCGATGGCCAAGCTCGAACAGCGTGGTTTCGATGCCGGCGATGCGGAGCGCCGTCGGACCCATACCGGCGCCGCGGCGGCCGGAACCTTCCTCCAGGGGAACGCCGATCAAGGTAACGGGAGTGGATTGCGTATTCATCGGCATTGCTCCGAAGGTTAGAGCGTTTCCGGAAAAGCCAGCAGCGGCTTTGCCCGGGACGGCATGAAAACAAAGAGATAGTTCAGCTCGGAGAGTCCCTGACGAGCCGAACCGGTCTGAATTATGGTGGCGTGCATTATCAATTGTCTGGATGACAGCAAAAAGATGGAAAATTGTCCAAAATCAACTGGGTTTCGACAGATTGATCAGTCCGATTGCACAGAATGACCAGCATATGGACGATCTGAATGCGATCTCGGCTCCTTCGATGAGATGCTACGCCGGATCAGGCTCCTCAACGGCATCAACAGATGCCGCGCGATCCCTCAATATTCATGCTCGTAGACGACACCGGCTTCTCCGGCGCCGTCCGATCCTGCCGCGCCGCGCAGCTTCACGCCGCGTCCGACGTTGAAATTGATGATGGCCTTGGTGTTGTTGGAGGCGCCCTGCTGCAGTTCGATATAGGTGCGCTTGTTGATATATTTGCCGGCGCCCACCTGCGCCTGGCCGTTCGCATCGGTCGAGATATCGAGATCGTCGACGCCGAGATGGCTGCGCAACCCCTCGAACAGCGATGAGGAGCGTCCGCCGGCGAGCTGGCTTGCGGCATCGGCAAGCTGGGCGATCTGCATGGCCGATAGTTTCGACATGGACTGGCCGAAGATCAGCTGCGCCAGCACCTCGTCCTGCGGCAGCGCCGGCGAGGAGGAAAAGCTGATTTGCGGATCGGTCGCGAGACCGGTGACATCGACGGTGATGGTGGTTGAGCTTACCGTCGAGGTCGCCTCCATGTTGAGCGCGGGAGTCAGGTCGCCGCCGAAGGTGATCTTGCTGGTATCCGTGAAGTCCAGCCGGCGGCTGAGGACGGTCAGACGACCGCGCCGCATGGTGAAGCCGCCGGATACCACAGGCTCCGCTGCCGTGCCGCGCACGGTGATGCTGCCGCCGAGTTCGGCGTCGATGCCGCGGCCGCGCACGAAGATCTGCGAGGGTGCATCGAGTTGCAGGTCGATGCCGAGGGTGGTCGATTTGCTGCGCGGTCCCTCCGGCTTCTGATCCTTGAACTGAGCGTTGACCGCAGCCGGGGCATTCTTGTGCTTGATGTTGATCTCGGAGAGCGATGCCGGCAGCTTTTCAGGCACCGTGATCGACGCCTTGTTGATCCTCAGATTGCCCGTCAGCATCGGTGCGGTCAGCAGCGGACCCTTGACGCCGAGCGTGCCATTGATGGTCGCGGCCACCAGCGTCCCGTCGACATAGGTCGCGTTGTTGAACTTCATCTGGATATCGGCCGGGAAACCGCTATCCGGGGCAATCCCGACCGTGCCGCTGCCTGAAATGCTGCCGCCGCTCGACAGGTTGCCGCTGAGCCGCGAGATAACGGCCTGCTTGCCGTCGAGGCTCACTGTGACAGCAAGGCCGTTGAGGGTCAGGTTCCGGCGGACATCGACCAGCTTGGCACCGTCGGCGGTAATCGTGCCGGTGATGGCCGGTGCTGCCGTCGTGCCGCCGATCTGCATGTCGATCTTCGCCGTTCCCGTCATGACCAGGCCCTGGGCGGCGAGCTGGCCGGCAAGTGCATCGAAAGGCACATTGCCGGAAAACTTCAGCGCCATCGCCTTGCTGCCGGCAATGGCGACAGTGCCGCCGCCGTTGAGTGCGAGGCCGCTCTGGCCGGTCAGGTTGGTATTGATGGTCACGACATTGTCGGCGAATTTGCCGTCCGCCTTGATGCCGAGTGCGGCGAGGCCGGCGGATTTCGTCTGGCTCGTCGCCGCGCCCGACCAGTTTGTCTGGAACACGACGGCAGGCGAGGTCGCCTTGCCGGTGACCGCCACCGTGCCGGAAATGACACCTTCTGCCGCAAGGGTAGGCGCGAAGACATTGGCAAGGCTCGCCGGCAGGTTGGCGATCTTGGCATTGATGTTCAGTGTCTGACCGGCGGTGCCGTCGACGGTCACCGAGCCGCCGCCCGTCTGAAGGGCCAGGCCGTTCAGCGATGCGATCCCATCCTTGATGACGATCTTGGTCGGCGATGCCAGCTTCACCGGTATGGTGCGCGGGGCGCCGGCAAAGGAGTCGAGGTTCACCGTCGTCTGGTCGCCAGACGTCTCGACGCTGCCACGCGTCGTCAGCGGCGCGCTGTCGTATGTGGATTTCAGATCAAAGTCCGTGCGGCTGCCCTGCTGAGTGAAGGTCAGGCCGAGACCGGTGATGCGGTTGGCGCCGGAGGCTATGGTATCCGCCCGGATGCTGCCATTGGCGGAGAAGGCCTTGAGGTCGTCGACGGTGAGCACGACAGCCGGCTTGGCGATGACGAGATCGTCACGCCGGATGCCATTGCCGCTGGCGTTGATCTTCAGGCCGGTCTTTCCATGGGCGCTGGCGATATCGAGCGAGCCCTTGAGATCACCCTCGGCCTTCTGTCCGGCGAGGGCTGCAAGGAGGCTCAGATCCGGCAGATCGAATGTCAGCGCGCCTGACGGTTCGAAGCTCGGCGACAGATCCAGCTTGCCTTGCAGCCTGTTCGTACCGATCTCGGCCGATAACGATGGGATGCTGGTGCGGCGGTCCTTTGAAACGGCGTCGGCGGCGATACGGATCGGCTTGCCGTCGATAGCCCCATTTGCCTGGATGTTTGCCTGTGGGGCCTTGGGATCGGCGGTGCCGGTCACGCCGATATCAAGCGTATCGAGCAGCCGTCCCGCCAGTTTCACGTTGACGGCCTTGACGGTCGCGTCAATGCCGAGAGCGGTCACCGGTCCCTTGGCTTTGAGGCCGAAATCGGCCTGTCCTTCGGCGTTTGGAATGAGCTTGGAAAGGTCGAGCAGCTTGCCCGACAGATCCGAGGTCAGCGACTGGTCGTTGAGCGCGAGATTGCCGTTGATCTCGGCAACATTGGATTTCACCGCAAGGTTGGAGAGCGTCATCTTGGTCGGCACCGTGCCGGCGACCTGGCCCTCCAGCGAAATCGTGCCCTCGAACTTGTCCGAGACGCCGTCGGGCAGCACGCCGGGCAGGGCGAAGAGCTTGAAATTGCCCGTCAGCGCCTTCGAAGACAGCGTATATTTGCCGTTGACGGTGCCGCCGATGCTGGCGCTTTCCAACGTCGTATTGTTGAAGCCGATCGTGTCGGGCGAGAGCTGCAGAGGCGCGGTCAGCGCGATCGGCGCCCGGATCAGACGGTTGAGATCGGCGCTGAGGAAGGCGGTCTGGCCGACGACCAGGCGGAGCTGCAGCGGGCCGGACATGGAGGCCAGATTGAAAGCGTCGCTTCTGGCGCTGAGATTGACCTGACCGATCTGCCCCTGCGGCGTGCTGGCGCTGTCGAGAGCCGCCTTCGCATCGATCTTCACCGACTGCGCCGCGCCCGTCAGCGCGATATCGACGCGGGAAATCAGCGCGCGCAATTCGCCGTCTTCCATCGGCCAGCGGAAGTCGACGGGGCCGGAAGTGCCGAGCAGATTGGCATTGAGGCTGTTGTTGCCGTTGGGATCCAGCGTGCCGGATGCGGCAAGCACCACGCTGCCGGTGGCAAGATTGCCGGTCTGGATATCGATCTTGCCCTTGCCGTCGAAGGTTGCCGAGAGATCGATGGTGGTCTGTCCGGCAAAGAGCGGCCGCATGGTCGGCGGGAGCAGCGAGTCGACGTCGCCGCCACCCTTGACGTCGATATGATGCAGGCCGTCGGCCGAGAGGCTGTGATGGCCGTTGATGGCGACCGTCGGCTTGCCGTCCAGCGCTGCCTGCAGCTTGCCGGCCCAGTTGGAGAGGGGGCCATCGCCCGAAAGATCAATGTTGATCGCCGGGCCGCCCGGCAGATGCAGGAGGCCCGCCAGCATGCCGTCGCGCGGCTCGGAGATCTGCGTCTTCAGCTTCAGCTGGTTGTCCGCCGGCGCAAAGGCGATATCGGCGGAAAGCTTGGCATCGGGCACATCATGGCGGCTGGCATTCAGCATGAGACCCATGCTGTTGCTGTTTGCCTTGACGCTGCCATCGGCGGCCAGAACGAAATCCTGTCCGGCGACTGCCTGGCCAACGCGAAGATCGGGCAGCGCGATTGCGTCGATATTGACGGCGATCGGCAGCGAAAACCCGCTGCTGCCTGCCGTTTGCGTTTCCTGCGCGGGGGCTGCCGTCGAAACCGGCAGACGCTGGAAATCAACGACATCGGCGGCGATACGATCGGCGTGGAACGTGCCTGTCAGCAAGGACAGCGGGGACCAATCCACGGCAAGGTTCTGGACCTTAGCATAAACGCCTTTCGTGTCTGCCACCGTAATGGCACCAACCCTCAGGTTTCCGTCGAGCAGCCCGGAAGGCGCTGCGATGGTAATGGTGCGGTCGGGTGTCGAGGCGAGCTTTGCCACCTGGTCGACGGCATAGGTCGTTGCGGAGGGGACGAGGCCGACGATGAGCACAGCCGCGATCACGAGCAAAAGGATCGCCACGACCGCGTAAGCGATCCAGCGTACCAATCTCCCGAGGATTCGAATCAATATGCTCATGAAAGCGACAGTAACCTCAATTTTGTAACCGTGTGCTGAAACGTCCGCGACAACTATACGGCTTGTCAGAAGGCCTGACCGATGCCGGCATAGATGCCATAAGATGTGCCATTGTCATATTTCTTCAATGGAACGGCGACATCGAGTCTGATCGGACCGAAGGGCGTAGCGTAGCGCAGGCCGACGCCAGCGCCAATGCGCAGATCGGAAAAGTCCGGGAAGGCGGTGTCGGTAACGCTTCCCATGTCGACAAAGGGTACGACGCCGATCGTATCGGTGATCTTCACGCGGGCTTCGAAGGAGGCGGTCACATAGGAGCGTCCGCCCGTTTCGTCACCATTGGAATTATAGGGTGAGATCTCCTGATAGCCGTAGCCGCGCACCGAGCCGCCGCCGCCGGCATAGAAGCGCCGTGTGGCCGGAATATCCTCGATATTGTTCGCGCCCAGCAGCGAGCCGGCCGCAAGCTTGCCGGCAAAGACGACGTTGTCGTTGGCGCCGATGCCCTTGTAGCCGGTGATGGAACCCTCGAACGAGCTGAAGATCGTGCCGCCCATCGCTTCATAGCTCGGCTTGGCGCCGACAGACGCGCGATAACCCTCCGTCGGGTCCAGCTTGTTGTCGCGCGTGTCGCGTACATATTCGAGCGGGATCGCGACCGTCAGATAATTGTGTTTTCCGAAGGCGTCGGTGGTATCCGATTCATAGGAGATCTCGCCGCCGGCGGAGACGGTATCCTGATCGTTGATTTCATAAGCAAGGCTGCCGCTTGCCGTCGCTGTATTGGCGTCGTAGGCGTCCGGATGCAGGCTCTGCAGCTTGAGGCCGGCCGTGAAGGTCGCCGAAGGATAGAAAGTGGCGGGTCTGACATAGGTGATGCCAGCCGTGTAATCGAACTGGCCCACATCGGTCGTCTCGCCGATGCGGGAGATGGAGCCCTCGATGCGCAGCGAATCCGCGCGGCCGGTCAGGTTGCGGTGTCCCCAATAGCCCTGCAGGCCGAAACCGTCGATGGTGGAATATTGTGCGCCAACGCCGAAGAAGCGCTGCTTGCCTTCCGAGACTTCAATAGTCGTCGGGATGCTGCCATCCGGCGCGAGCTTGTCTGCCTCGCGAATGGTGACGCTGGAAAAGACGCCGAGTTTTCTCAAACGGTCCGACGCCTTCTTCAATTCGTCGGGAGAGTAAGGCTTGCCTTCATTGATGCGGGCGTAGCGCTTGATGAAATCCGGGTCGACCGATTTCTGGCCGGTAACGCCGACATTGCCGAAGGGAGCGACGGGGCCGCTTTCGACCTTCAGCGATACGTCGACGGTGTCGGTCGCATGGTCGGCGATGACGTCGCGCTTGTCGAGTCTGGCGAGCGGATGTCCCTCGTTCTTGAAATCGGCGACCATCTTGTCGCCGGCCTTCAGGATCGTCAGAGAGCCTGCATCGCCGCCGCGCACGAGCCCGTAATTCGCCGGGTCCAGCCTGGCGGCGTCGCCCTGAAGGCTTACTCTGCCGAGTTTGAAGACCGGGCCCGGATCGATGGCGATGGTCACCGCGACCGGCTTGGCGCGGCTGAAGGTCGGCGTCGGTGGCAGTGCATCGAGCGGGGTGCCGTTGATGGTGATGGTAACCACGCCGCCGTAGCGAGCCTTTTCATAGAGGACGGCGATCAGCCGGTCGCGATCGTCACGCGCCTTTACGACGACGCCGAGATCGCCGGATACGGGCTTCTTCTCGTCGGCAATCAGCATCGAACTGTCGTTCAACGCGTCCTTCAGATCCTTGTCGAGATTGTCGGCCTTGAAATCGACCGTGTAGCGAACGGGATCGGAAACCTGGTCCGCCGTTTCGTCCTCTCCCCAGAGCTTTATCCCAAAGAGTTTAAATGCAAAGGCATTTCCGGCACATATTGGACCGAGCGCAAGCACTGCCGCAACCGCTGCCACGGTTCCTGCCCGCCGATACGCAATACTCTTCCTCGGTTCAGTTCTTTTATGCATACGCCGCTTTACGGTTACATGAGAACTTACTCAGTTTGACGTTTCCCGGGAGTTAACGCGCGGCCACCATAGAGGCAAAAATCTCTCAGGTGTACCTTTTTGAAGTAAAAACGTGGAAAATATGCCCATTATTTGGGTGAAACGCTGATGTTTCCGCCAGATTTCCATATATTCGAGCGGTCTGAAAAATAGTTTCCAAGGGGTGTCCCGGCCATGTGGCAGGCGGGTTTGGGGTCGGTGTCACAACCTTTTATCGGCCGGAATCAAAAAGTCCCGGACTTGCGGTCCGGGACTTTCGAAAACGCCGTACTGGGATCGATCAGTAGCCGCCGTAACCGCCGCCGTAGCCACCGCGATAGCCGCCGCGCGGGCAATCGTCGATGTAGCGGCGACCATAGCGGTCGCGGTAGTAGCACTGGCCGGGTTGCTCCTGGACGCTGCCGATAACGGCGCCGGAGACGCCGCCGATGGCCGCGCCGACCGCCGCACCGCGGACGTTGCCGGTGACTGCGCCGCCGATGATGGCGCCGGATGCTGCACCGATGCCTGCGCCCTGTTCGGTCGGCGTGCAGCTTGCGATAGACAAGCCGACCAATGCGAGCATAAGAACTTTCTTCATTGACTCTCTCCAACGTTAGTTAAGCCGAACCCCGGCCAACGTCGTCCCATTCTTCAGCTCCACCACGATGGGCTGTCTTTCAGTCCTGCAATGATGAAAAATATCGTGCAAAATATGATTGTCCATTGGCTGCCAATAGTTTTTTTGTTGCCGAACATAGGCCGCTTCGTATCCGGAGAATAAAACGACGGCGCGAAGCAGAAAATCCGCGACTGCTCTAAAGTAGAGGTTGATTGGACTGCAAAAAAGTCAAATGATGCCGCTTGCCTCTGGAGGAGAGGCGAGGAGGAAAATATGGCAAAGGTGACTTTGACGGTGAACGGCCGTTCGGTCAGCGGCGAGTGCGAGGATCGTACGCTGCTTGTCCATTTCATCAGGGAAAAACTCGGCCTGACCGGAACCCATGTCGGCTGCGATACCAGTCAGTGCGGCGCCTGTGTCATCCACATGGATGGCAAGTCGGTGAAGAGCTGTTCGATCCTGGCCGTTCAGGCTTCCGGCTCCAAGATCACAACCATCGAGGGTCTGGCCGCCAATGGCGAGCTGCACCCGGTCCAGGCCGCCTTCAAGGAGCATCATGGCCTGCAATGCGGCTTCTGCACCCCGGGCATGGTGATGGCATCGGTCGACATGATCAATCGTCACGGCGGCAAGCTGGACGAAAAGACCGTTCGCAGCGAACTCGAGGGCAATATCTGTCGATGCACCGGCTATCACAACATCGTCAAGGCGGTGCTTGCAGCCAATGCCGAGATGAATGCCGCCAAGCAGGCGGCTGAATAGAGTTTCACCGAGACCGTCTGGCAGAGCGCCGATGATCGTCGTCTTGGCGTGATGCCAGGCCCGCAACCCCGATGGGAGGATGTGATGGGCGTGGAAGGCATTGGTGCGCGCGTGGCGCGCAAGGAAGACAAGCGATTTCTGACGGGCAAGGGGCGCTACACCGACGACATGGTGACGCCGGGCATGAAATATGCCTATTTCGTCCGCAGCCCGCATGCGCATGCAAAGATCAAAAGCATCGATACGACCGCGGCTTTGGCCATGCCTGGCGTGATCGGCGTGTTCGACGGCAAGCAATTGCTTGATGATGGTATCGGCAACCTGATCTGTGGCTGGATGATCCATTCCAAGGACGGGTCGCCGATGAAGATGGGCGCCTGGCGTCCCCTGGCGGCCGATACGGTGCGCTATGTCGGCGACGCGGTTGCCATCGTCGTTGCCGACAGTCTCGGCGAGGCGCGCGATGCCGCGGAGGCCGTGGCGGTCGATTACGAGGAGCTGCCCGCCGTCGTCGAGGCGGTGGATGCGCTGAAAGCGGGCGCGCCGCAAATCCATCCGGAAGCGCCCGATAACCTGATCTTCGACTGGGAACTGGGCGATGCGGCGGCGACCGACAAGGCGATTGCCGAGGCAACCCATGTCACCGAGATCGAGATCCACAACAACCGGCTTTCGCCGAATGCCATGGAGCCGCGCGCCACGCTCGGCATCTACGATGCGGCCGAAGACCATTATACCTGCTACACGACGAGCCAGAACCCGCATGTGGCGCGGCTGGTCATGAGCGCCTTCTACAATGTCGCCCCCGAAAACAAGCTGCGTGTCATCGCGCCCGACGTCGGCGGCGGCTTCGGCTCGAAGATCTACATCTACCCGGAGGAAATCGTCTGCCTCTGGGCATCGAAGAAGACCGGCGTGCCGGTGAAATGGACGGCCGACCGCACGGAAGCTTTCCTGACCGACGCCCATGGCCGGGATCATGTCTCCAAGGTCAAGATGGCCTTCGATGCGCAGAACCGCATCACGGCGCTGAAGGTCGACACGATCGCCAATCTCGGCGCCTATATGTCGCTGTTCTCTTCGTGCGTGCCGACTTATCTTTATGCGACGCTGCTGTCAGGCCAGTATGCGATCCCGGCGATTCATGCCAATGTCCGCACGGTCTATACCAACACCGTGCCGGTCGATGCCTATCGCGGCGCGGGACGTCCGGAGGCGACCTATCTTCTGGAGCGTACGGTCGAAACGGCGGCGCGCGAACTCGGCGTCTCGCCGGCGGAATTGCGGCGGATCAATTTTGTCCGCACCTTCCCTCACCAGACGCCCGTCATCATGAACTACGATGCCGGCGACTACGAGGCCTCGCTCAATGCCGCCATGCAGCAGGCGGATTGGGATGGTTTTCCTTCGCGCAAGGCGAAGGCAGCCGCCCGCGGCATGAAGCGCGGCATCGGTATGAGCTGCTATATCGAGGCCTGCGGCCTTGCGCCGTCGCAGGCCGTCGGCGCGCTCGGTGCCGGCGTCGGCCTTTGGGAATCCGCCGAGGTGCGGGTGAACGCGGTCGGGACCATCGAAGTGCTCACGGGCTCGCACAGCCACGGGCAGGGACATGAGACCACCTTCGCGCAGCTCGTCGCCGACCGGCTCGGCGTGCCGATCGACAGCGTCTCCATCGTCCATGGCGATACCGACAAGGTGCAGATGGGCATGGGCACCTATGGCTCCCGCTCGGGCGCCGTCGGCATGTCCGCCGTCGTCAAGGCGCTCGACAAGGTGGAGGCGAAGGCGAAGAAGATCGCCGCGCATCTGATGGAGGCAGACGAAAGCGATATCGTCATCGAGAACGGCGAAGTGAAGGTGGCGGGCACCGACAAATCGCTGCCCTGGTTCCAGGTGGCGCTGGCGTCCTACACCGCGCATAACCTGCCCGCCGGCATGGAGCCGGGCCTGAAGGAAACCGCCTTCTACGATCCGGCGAACTTCACCTTCCCGGCCGGCTGCTACATCTGCGAGGTGGAGGTGGATCCGGAGACCGGCAAGACCGAGATCGTGCAGTTCGTCGCGGCCGACGACTTCGGCAACATCATCAATCCGATGATCGTCGAGGGGCAGGTGCATGGCGGCATCGCGCAGGGTATCGGCCAGGCGCTGCTGGAAGGCGTGCATTACGACGAGAGCGGCCAGCTTCTGACGGCAAGCTTCATGGACTACACCATGCCGCGCGCGGACGATCTGCCGTCCTTCCAGCTTTCGCACCAGAATACGCCGTGCCCGAACAATCCGCTGGGCGTGAAGGGATGCGGCGAGGCGGGCGCCATAGGCTCCCCGCCGGCGCTGATAAATGCCATCACCGATGCGATCGGCAACAACACGCTGACCATGCCGGCCACACCGCTCAAGGTGTGGGAAGCGGCACGGGCTGCTGGCTGAGAGGAGGACAGGACATGTACGCAACGAATTATCATCGCGCCTCCTCGGTCGACGAAGCCGTGAAGCTTCTGTCTGATGCCGACGAAGGCAAATACGTCTCCGGTGGCATGACGCTGATCGCGACCATGAAACAGCGTCTGGCATCGCCGAGCGATCTCGTCGATCTCAGGCATATCCCTTCGATCAAGGGAATCCGTGTCGATGGCCGCAGGGTCACGATCGGCGCGGCGACCACCCATGCGGAAGTTGCCTCTTCGGCAGCGATCCGCACGGTCTGTCCGGCGCTTTGCGATCTTGCCGGCATGATCGGCGATCCGCATGTCCGGCATATGGGCACGATCGGTGGGTCCATCGCCAACAATGATCCGGCCGCCGATTATCCGGCGGCTATGCTGGCGCTGAATGCCACCATCGTCACCGATCGCCGCCAGATCGCGGCCGACGACTTCTTTCGGGGCCTGTTCGAGACGGCGCTGGAAGGGGCGGAGCTTATCACCTCCATCGCCTTCGATGCGCCGGAGCGGGCAGGCTATGCCAAATTTCCCAATCCCGCCTCGCGCTATGCGTTGACGGGGGTCTTCGTCGCCAAGGGGGCAGGGGGCGTGCGCGTTGCCATTACCGGTGCCGGCGCGGACGGCGTGTTCCGCCATGCCGAACTGGAACAGGCGCTTGCGGTCCACTGGCTGCCGGACGCAGTTACCGGCGTGACAGTGGACCCATCGGCGCTGCTCTCCGACCTGCACGCCACGGCCGAATATCGCGCCAATCTGATCAAGGTCATGGCCAAGCGCGCCGTGGCTGCTGTCTAGATTCGCCATGAACAGGCCGGAGCGGCGGGGTTTACCCGCCGCTCCGGATAGAGTGTTTCCAGCACGGTTTCGATTGTCAATTTGACGTGAATGGTTATTCTTGTCTGGAATTATTCAAAATTAGTGGCCATTTGCCGCAGCGGGCGCGAAAGCAATGCGGAGGGGTTGACGTGTGAACCGGCATTCTCGAAAACGGTCGCACGGTACTGGAGCAGATGATGGATTTCGAAGCATTTTTTAAAGGCGAGCTGGAAGGTCTTCACAATGAAGGCCGCTACCGGGTCTTCGCAGATCTGGAACGCCGCCGTGGCAATTTCCCGCGCGCTGTCAGACATACCCCGAACGGCCCGCAGGAAGTGACCGTCTGGTGCTCCAACGACTATCTCGGCATGGGCCAACACCCCAAGGTGATTGAGGCGATGAAAGAAGCCATCGATCACTGTGGCGCGGGTGCGGGAGGCACCCGGAATATTTCTGGCACCAACCACTACCATGTTCTGCTCGAGCAGGAACTCGCCGATCTCCACGGCAAGGAATCCGCGCTGATCTTCACCTCGGGCTACATCTCCAATTGGGCGACACTCGGCACGCTTGGCGCACGCATTCCCGATCTCATCATCTTCTCGGATGCGCTGAACCACGCTTCAATGATCGAAGGCATTCGCTATGCGAAGTGCGACAAGGTCATCTGGAAGCATAACGATCTGCACGATCTCGAAGCCAAGTTGAAGGCTGCCGATCCCAAGGCGCCGAAGCTGATCGCCTTCGAGAGCGTCTATTCCATGGATGGCGATATCGCCCCCATCAGGGAAATCTGTGACCTCGCCGACAAGTATGGCGCGATGACCTATCTCGACGAAGTGCATGCCGTCGGCATGTACGGCCCGCGCGGCGGCGGTATTGCCGAGCGCGAGGGACTGATGGATCGCCTGACCGTCATCGAAGGCACGCTCGGCAAGGCATTCGGCGTCATGGGCGGTTACATCGCCGCTTCGACCGCACTCTGTGATTTCATCCGGTCGTTTGCCTCCGGCTTCATCTTCACGACCTCGCTGCCGCCGGCGCTGGCTGCGGGCGCCGTCGCCTCTATCCAGCATCTAAAGGTCAGCCAGTTCGAACGCATGCGCCATCAGGATCGCGTGCGCAGGCTGCGTGCACAACTCGATGCGGCCGGCATTCCGCATATGCCGAACCCGAGCCACGTGGTTCCGGTCATGGTCGGCGATGCCGCCAAGTGCAAGTGGATTTCGGATCTGCTGCTCGACGCCGGCGTCTATGTGCAGCCGATCAATTATCCCACCGTACCGAAGAAAACCGAGCGCTTGCGCATCACGCCGACGCCGCTGCATTCGGATGGCGATATCGAGCAGCTGGTCGGTGCGCTGCATGCGCTCTGGTCGCGCTGTGCGCTCGCAAGGGCCGTTGCGTAAGGAAAGCTTCCTCTCAGAGCCCAGGGGTTTCTGCCAGAAATTGGAACGGCGGATGAGCCAGGTGTGCTGTTAAGCTGCCATAAATTGTAAGCGACTACTTACGCGTTACGCAGCCTTTTCCCGCTGGGCGATGAGCACGGCGGCACGGCTGCGCGCCTCGGCGTCGGCGGCAAAGACGGCATCCATGGTCTCGGCGCTGCCGGTTGCGATCATCTCGTCCATGACAGCCTCGGCGATATCGGCCATTTCCAGGAAGCCGATGCGGCCATCGACGAAGGCGTGGAAGGCGATCTCTTCGGCCGCATTCATGATCGCGCCCTGGAGGCCGCCGCGTTCCAGTGCGGTGCGGGCAAGGCGAAGGGCCGGGAAACGAACCTCGTCCGGCGCCTCGAAATCCAGTCGGGCGAGCTTGGCGAAATCCAGCCGGTCGACGCTGAGCCTGGTGCGGGCCGGGTAAGCCAACGCATAGCCGATGGCGGTGCGCATGTCGGGACAGCCGAGCTGCGCCAGAATGGAGCCGTCCGTATAGCCGACCATCGAGTGAATGACGGATTGCGGGTGGACCACGACTTCGATCTGATCGGGCCGGACATTGAACAGGTGCTTGGCCTCGATCATCTCCAGCGCCTTGTTGAACATGGAGGCGCTGCCGATGGAGATCTTGAAACCCATCGACCAATTGGGATGGGCACGCGCGATCGCCGGCGTGACATTGGCCATCTGCTCGCGCGTCCAGGTGCGGAAGGGGCCACCGGACGCGGTGAGGATGATGCGTTCGACCGCGTGCTGTTGATCGTCCTCCAGTGCCTGGAAGATGGCGCTGTGTTCGCTGTCGACGGGGATCAGCCGGCCGCCGCCCTCGGCAACGGCGCGCACGAAGAGATCACCTGCCGAGACGAGACATTCCTTGTTGGCGAGCGCGATATCGCCGCCGCGGCGGGCAGCTGCCAGCGTCGGCGCAAGACCGGCGGTGCCGACGATCGCCGCCATGACCCAATCCGAGGGCATCGAAGCGGCTTCGATCAAGGCATTCTTGCCCGCGCCGACGACAATGCCTGTCCCGGCGAGCGCATCCTTCAGCTCCTGATAGCGCTCTTCATTGGCCGTCACCGCGAAAGCGGCGCCGCAGGCCTTGGCCTGCTCGGCCAGCAGGCCGATATTGTCATGCCCGGTGATCGCGGCGATATCGAAGGCGTCACGTCCGCCAAGCTGGGCGATGACGTCGAGCGTATTCTGGCCGATGGAGCCGGTCGAACCCAATATCGTCAGGCGGCGACGCGCCTTGCTGCCGGTATTCATTCAGGTATCCGCATTTGCTGCTGTTCCCCCAAGGCTCTACAGGGGATTGCGTGGAGCGGCAAGTCCGCAGCCATGCAACCGCTCCTCTGCCAGCACCCGCGAAAAGCGAGTGTGTGAATTAGTCATATTTTTTTCGATCTCCATTGAACCAAATGCAAACTGCCGCGTTTTCCGACCACCTGAATGCGGAGGACGATGAATGGTTTTCAAGGCGGCGACGTTTCATGGCATGGAGCTCTATCTGGAAAACGACCAGGCCAGGCGCTCGGCGCTGGAATCTGCGGTTGCCAACGCGCTCGCCGTTGCCGGCGGAATCGATGCTTCCGATGTCACCGTGATTGCGGCAGGCCAGGAAATCCGTCTGCACGGTTCGGTCGCGACTTCCCAGGAGGTGAAGCGGGCGACCGCGGTTGCGGAATCCATTCCCGGCGTGCGGCTGGTGAGGAACAGGATCGCTGTGGGGTGATATCTGGACTTTAAGTTCACGCTTACGCTGCGCCCTTATGGAGGCTCACGGCAGGGCGCGTTCAAATACAAATAGTCGTCAGATCGAAGAACAGCTTCGATACGGTTGGAAAATCCGATGCGTGGGTGCCTATATGGCGAAGCACGCCGCCCGCTTTCTTTATAACGCGCTTCGAAGCGAGGTTATCGTCGTTGCAAACGATGCTGACTTTGGCAAAGCCAGCGTTCCTTGCTATTGGCAATAAAAGCCGAAGTGCTTGCGTTGCATATCCTCGACCTTGTTTCCAAGAAACGACCGAATAGCCCACATGACCCGGCACATGTAGGGGCAGTTCGGTCGTTCCGGCCAAATAGCGGAATGTGATGTAGCCGCAAAAGCCTCCATCCCAGATCCAGAACGGGCGGGAAACAAGGCATTGATGTTCCCGATTCGATATCGCTGTGGCGACGATTTCATTCGATATAGTACGGGCGACGAAAGCTGATCTGTCTTTCCTGAGTATCGTCAGTTCAGTTTCGATAAACGACTTGTCATGCTGGCGCCGTGGATCGGGCGACCATCCGCGCATGAGCGCTCGTTCGAAACCCCGCAAATTGAGCAGGCTTGGCTCTACAAGGGTTAAATCACTTGTGCGCGCTGAACTCTGGTGTTTTCCCAATCTCGATCACGCGATCATCATTTAAGCTGAAAAATGGTGATCTCGACGCGATTCGAACGCGTGACCCTCAGATTAGGAATCTGATGCTCTATCCTGCTGAGCTACGAGACCACTCGGCATGATCCATACAAAAGCCAAGGCCCGAAGCCAAGCCTTTTTGCGTCGTGGAGACAATCTGTCTTGAGCGGGCTCCGCGCAGCCTTAAAGACCACGCGGAGGTATCGAGGCAGGCCTCAGGCGTTGAGGCGCTGTTCGGCGAGCCGCACCCAGTAGGAGATGCCGTGGGCGATGGCTTCGTCGTTGAAGTCGTAGGCCGGATTGTGCAGGCCGGCGCTGTCGCCGTTGCCGACGAAGATGAAGGCGCCGGGACGGGCGAGCAGCATGTAGGAGAAATCCTCGCCGCCCATCATCGGGTCGATATTCGGGATGACATTGCCCGCGCCAGCGATTTCCTCGGCGACGGCGATTGCGTGATCGGTTTCGTCGGCATGGTTGAAGGTGACCGGGTAGTTGCGGTGGAATTCGATCTCGGCCTCTGCACCGTGGCTCGCGGCGATGCCGGAAACGATCTGCTTGAAGCGCCGTTCAGCGAGGTCACGCATTTCGGGATCGAGGGTGCGCACCGTGCCGCCGAAGCTCGCATCGTTCGGGATGACGTTATGCGCGTTGCCGGCGTTGAACTTGGTGACGGAGACGACGACGGATTTCAGCGGGTCGGCGCTGCGCGAGGCGATGAGCTGCAGGTTGGAAACGATCTGGGCGCCGATGGCGATCGGATCGATCGTTTTATGCGGCATGGCCGCATGGCCGCCGAGCCCCTTGATGGAGACGGTGAATTCATCCGTCGCCGCCATGATCGGGCCTTTGCGGATGGCGAAATGGCCGACGGGCAGGCCCGGCATGTTGTGCATGCCGTAGACCTCAGCGATCTCGAAGCGCTCCATCATGCCGTCCTTGACCATGGCGTCGCCGCCGGCGCCGCCTTCTTCGGCCGGCTGGAAGATGACGGCGATATTGCCGTTGAAGGTCCGGTTTTCGGCGAGGTATTTCGCGGCACCCAGCAGCATGGCGGTGTGGCCGTCATGGCCGCAGGCATGCATCTTCCCTGGTGTTTCTGAAGCATAGGGCTTGCCGGTGATCTCGGTCAGCGGCAGGGCGTCCATGTCGGCGCGCAGGCCGATCGTGCGGCCCGAAGCCTTGCCGCGGATCAGGCCGACGACGCCGGTGCGGCCGATGCCGGTCACCACTTCGTCAACGCCGAAGGCGCGCAGTTTTTCGGCCACGAAGGCGGCCGTATTCTCAACGGCATAGAGGAGTTCCGGATGTGCATGGATATGGCGGCGCCACTCGGTCACTTCGCCCTGGAGTTCTGCGGCCCTGTTCAAGATCGGCATGCTGATTTTCCTGCTGCTCAATATCGATTCTGGTTCAATTCACGGATCCGCCGCACGGCCCTGACCAGCTTATAGCGGCCTTTGCGGTGTGCTGACGGCAAATAAAGTCGTCAATCGCCTTTGCCTTCTCCTAGCCATATAGGTTAAATAGACGAAGCTTTCGAGAAAATTCCGGACTTCTGAAGGATAGATCGTGCCGACGAAGAAGAATCGTTTGTATGCCGCCCTGCGGCTCGCTCCTATGGCCGCAGCAGCATCCATGCTTTTCCTGTCGGCTGCTGGCACAGCCGCAGCCAATCCGCATATTCTCGTCGATGTCAGCACGGGACGTGTTCTCGACCAGCAGGAGGCGTTTCGACGCTGGTATCCCGCCTCGCTCACCAAGCTGATGACGACCTATGTGACCTTCCGGGCCATCCAATCCGGCCAGGTCAGGCTCGATACGCCCGTCGTCATGTCGAAGCTTGCGGCGGCACAGCCGCCCGCGAAGATGTATTTCAAGCCGGGCCAGAAGATGACGCTCGACAACGCCTTGAAGATGATGCTGGTCAAATCGGCCAACGATCTCGCCATGGCCGTCGCAGAGACGGTCGGCGGTTCGCAGCAGGGCTTCGTGGCGCTGATGAATGCGGAAGCCGCCCGCCTCGGCATGCGCGACTCGCATTTCATCAACCCGAACGGCCTTCCCGGCAAGGGGCAATATACCACGGCGCGCGATCTTGCGATCCTCAGCGTCGCGCTACGCCGCGAGTTCCCGCAATATGCCGGCTATTTCTCGCTCGAGGGCTTCACCAACGGCGTGAAGCAGGTGCCGAACATCAATATGCTCATCGGCCGCTTCGACGGCGCCGACGGCATGAAGACCGGCTTCATCTGCGCGGCCGGTTTCAACCAGATCGCATCGGCAACCCGCAACGGCCGCACGCTGATCTCGGTCGTGCTCGGAACCGACAGCCTGGCGGCACGCGCCGACGATTCCGCCAATCTCCTGGAAAAAGGCTTCCAGAACCAGTTGTCCACCCGCGATACGCTGGCGACCCTCAGGCCCGATGCGCCGCTTGCAGCCGACGTCGCCGATGTGACGGCCGACATCTGCAGCACCAAGGGCGCGCAGGCGCGCAGCGAGACCCGCGATCCCTTCGGCCGCACCAAGGTGCAGTCGCCCTATATTCATGAAATGGATCACGAGCCCAATTTCGTCTATGCCGGCCTGATCGGCGGCCAGGATGTCGCGACTGCCGCCAAGGGCGACAAGGACGATGTCGCGGCCAGAGGCGACAAGGCAATCAGGGACAGCAAAATCGCCATTTCCGGCGGTGCATCCGGTGTGCCTATCCCCATGCCGCGTCCCACTTTCTAATATCGGACAGGAATCATGAGCGTTTCGCAGCAAAGAGTGCCGGTTGCCATCCTGACCGGCTTCCTCGGTGCGGGTAAATCGACCCTGCTCAACCGCATCCTCAAGGATGAGGCCATGCGCGATGCGGCCGTCATCATCAACGAGTTCGGCGATGTCGGCATCGATCATCTGCTGGTCGAGAGTTCCGGCGATGCCATCATCGAGCTTTCCGATGGCTGCCTGTGCTGCACGGTGCGCGGCGAGCTGGTGGATACGCTGGCGAACCTGATGGACGCGATGCAAACCGGCCGCATCCGGCCGCTGAAGCGCGTCGTCATCGAAACGACCGGCCTTGCCGATCCTGCTCCCGTCATGCAGTCGATCATGGGCAATCCGATCATTGCGACCAATTTCGACCTCGATGGCGTCGTTACCGTCGTCGATGCGGTCAATGGGCTGCAGACGCTCGACAATCACGAAGAAGCGCGCAAACAGGTAGCGGTTGCGGACCGCTTGATCGTGTCCAAGACCGGAATCGCCGGCGCCGTGCCGGAAGCGCAGCTGGAGAGCAGGCTGAGGGCGCTCAATCCGCGTGCGCAGATCCTGAATGCCGATAGCGACGAGGCCGGCCGCGTCGCCGTTCTCGTCAACGGCCTTTACGACCCGGCCTCGAAGATCGCCGATGTCGGCCGCTGGCTGCAGGACGAGCTGGAAGCGGACGACGATCATCATCACCATAATGAGCACGATCACCACGACCATGATCATCATCACGGCGATCATGGACACCACCATCACCATCATGCGCATCACCACGGCCACCGGCATCAGCACGCCCATGATGTCACCCGCCATGACGGCTCGATCCGATCCTTCTCGATCGTCGAGACGCAGCCCATCGATCCCACAGCGCTCGAAATGTTCATCGACCTCCTTCGTTCGGCGCATGGCGAAAAGCTCCTGCGCATGAAGGCGATCGTTGCCGTATCGGACCGGCCGGAGCGTCCTGTCGTTCTGCATGGCGTGCAGAACATCTTCCATGCGCCGGTTCGGCTGCCGGCCTGGCCCGATCCCGAAGACCGGCGGACGCGCATGGTCATCATCACCAAGGATCTGCCCGAGGATTTCGTGAAGGGCCTGTTCGACGCCTTCCTCAGCAAGCCGCGCGTCGATACGCCGGACAGGGCGGCGCTGGAGGACAATCCGCTCGCCGTGCCGGGGATGAAATTTTAGTTTCAGCCTTTGATATCTGGTAATCCGCCTCGCTCTGAAAGCTCCTTCTCCCCAGTG
This sequence comes from Martinezella tropici, assembly GCF_003287875.1. Classification (GTDB taxonomy): domain Bacteria; phylum Pseudomonadota; class Alphaproteobacteria; order Rhizobiales; family Rhizobiaceae; genus Rhizobium; species Rhizobium tropici_C. Next base: position 89,831 of record NZ_QMKK01000025.1, on the reverse strand, counting down.
GGGAGAAGGAGTGTGCGGCAGCGTACCTGCCTCATATGCGATTGCCCTCATGGTGAGGCGAGAGCGTAGCGACTCTCGAACCACAAGGATGACCCCGGTCGTCACCCTCTCCGGATCACGAAGCGATGGCCGCTTTCCGTCTTCTCGCTGAGGAGAAGCGTGTGGCCCTTCTCATTGCAGAGATGCGGGATATCGATGGCGGCAAGCGGGTCGGTCGTCTCGACGGTCAAGGTCGCGCCGCTTTCCATGCCGCGCAAGCGCTTCTCCGTCTTGATCGCCGGGTAGGGGCATTTCAGCCCGCGCAGATCATAGATCCCGTTATCCGAGCTATTCACTCTTGGCCCAGAACTTCCAGAAAGGCGGCTTCTTGGCTTCCGTCTGCGCGGTCTCGACAGGCGGAGGCGGCGCGTAGGCGAGCGGATTGACGGCCTGGTTCATCGGGTTTGCCATGGGGATCGGCACATTGGCCGGCATATTGGCTGCCACCACAGGGCCGCTCGGCTGCTGGGCAGTCGCCTCGGGAGCTGCGGTCGCGACTCGGATGCTTGCGGTCGACGGATTGGCGGTCGGGCTCGCCACCGTGCCGCCCCGCGCAATCTGCTGCGCCGACTGGTTGGATACCATCGATTCCAGATCGGCGACCTTCATCATCTTGCCGGCGGCAAGCGCGGTGCCCGTGGGAGCATAGGCAAGATCGTGCCCCTTGCGCTGCTTGGCGACGATGGCCTTGCGCTCGGCTTCGGTCGGATCGTACCAGGCCATGCCGTCGAATTTCTTCGAGGCCATGGCATAATCGGCCTGGTATTGCTTGTCATAGGTCGCAAGCGCCACCTGCAGGGCGGGCGGCGTGGTCATGACAGGGCATTTTCCGCCGGCATTGAACGGTCCGCTGGCCTGCTGATTGAAGACGTATTTCTTCTCGCAGACCTCGACCTCGGGCGGCCGCTTGGTGACCTCGAAATTGTCGTAACCGACCTTCAGCATCTTCCAGAAGTCGATATTGGGGCTGAGGCGGTGCTTCCACATATTCTCCGCCGTCATGCGGAAGGGGAAGGCTTCGAGCTGAATCGCCTTCTGGCCGCCCTTGAAAGCGTCGCGCGCGAAGGCGTAGATTTCCAGCACCTGCTGATCTGTCATCGAATAGCAGCCGGACGAAGAGCAGGCGCCATGGATCATCAGATTGTTGCCGGTACGGCCATTGGCGGCATCGTAGCGGTTCGGGAAACCGGTGTTGATGGCGAGGTAATATTTCGAATTCGGGTTCAGGTTGGCCGGCGTCAGCATATAGAAGCCTTCCGGCGCCTGCCGGTCGCCTTCCTTCACCTTCGGGCCGAGACGGCCGGACCAGGCGCAGATCTTGTAATCGGCGATGACTTCGAAGCGATTGCTCTGGTTCGCCTTCAGGATCTCCATCACGCCTTCTTCCTTGAAGATGCGGATCATGATCGGCGAGTTGCGGTCCATGCCCTTCTTCGTCATATCGGCGAGGATATGGCTCGGAAGCGGTTGTTCGACCTTGTTCTTGACCGTCGACAGGTCGACCGACGCCGTGTCCAGCGCATCGTTGCAGCCGGCGAGTGACAGCGCCATCAATGAGACGTAGGCAAGGTGACGGATGCGCATTCTGACTTAGCCCATAAATGCGAAGAGCGGCAGCTTGATCTGTTTCGCCACTCCCCTCGAAGCATGAAACGGAATCATAGGCGGTTTATACTTGAAAATTCCTTACCAGCCTATGACCTGCCCGCAGCGCGTCGGCAAGCTTTTCTTTGCCATAAAAGCTTCGATAACGGAAATGTGGCCAAGGTTTGGCCTCATCCCCGTTTTTAGCGATCACTTTTTCCGAATGTGGCTTAGAGATTGCGGCCCATGGAAAGGAATTTCTGACGCCGGTCGTTGCGCAGCTGTTCGCCGGAACGGCTGGAAAGCTCGCCGAGCGCGTTCGCAATCGTCTCGCCGGCGGAGGCCATCACCGTGTTAGGATCGCGGTGCGCGCCGCCGAGGGGTTCGGGGATGATGCCGTCGATAATGCCGAGGCTCTTCAAATCTTCGGCGGTGATCTTCATGTTGGTCGCGGCTTCCTTGGCGCGCGTTGAATCGCGCCACAGGATCGAGGCCGCGCCTTCGGGCGAAATCACGCTGTAGATCGAATGTTCGAGCATGTAGACGCGGTTGCCGGTGGCAATCGCGATCGCGCCGCCCGAACCGCCTTCGCCGATCACGATCGAGATGAGCGGCACTTTCACGCCAAGGCACATTTCGGTGGAGCGCGCGATCGCCTCTGCCTGGCCGCGCTCTTCCGCGCCGACGCCGGGATAGGCGCCGGCCGTGTCGACAAGCGTGATGACGGGCAACTGGAAACGGTCGGCCATTTCCAGGATACGGATCGCCTTACGGTAGCCTTCCGGCCGGGCGCTGCCGAAATTGTGCTTCAGGCGGCTCTTGGTGTCGTTGCCTTTTTCCTGGCCGATGAGGGCGACCGGCTGTCCGCGGAAGCGGGCGAAACCTGCCTGGATGGCGGCATCCTCGGAGAATTTGCGGTCGCCGGCCAGCGGCGTGAATTCGGTGAAGAGGGTGCTGGCGTAGTCGACGAAATGCGGGCGCTGCGGATGGCGGGCGACCTGTGTCTTCTGCCAGGCATTAAGCTTGGAATAGATGTCGGCCATCGCCTCGCGGACGCGGATTTCAAGCCGCCCGACTTCGTCCGATGTGTCGATGCTTTCGTCTTCGCTCGCCAGTTTCTTGAGCTCGTGAATCTTGCCTTCGAGATCCGAGATGGGTTTTTCGAAGTCGAGATAATTGTGCATGAGGTGCGTTTCCGATCCTTTTGCCCGTGACGAGAGACGGCGGCTTTAGCCTGTGTGCCGGTCCTAATCCTGTTTTTTTGCCTGTTTGGCAAGGGGGTGATGCGTTTGCACGAGCTGATGAAGGCGTTCTTCCAGCACATGTGTGTAGATTTGCGTGGTCGAGATATCCGAATGACCGAGAAGTTCCTGCACCACGCGCAGGTCCGCGCCATTGGCCAGAAGATGGCTCGCGAAGGCATGGCGCATCACATGCGGCGAGATCATCGATGGTGTCAGGCCCGCCCGAATGGCAAGATCCTTGAGATCGCGCGCGAAGACCTGGCGTGGCAAATAGCCTTGCTTGGAGGCCGCTGGAAAGAGCCATGGGCTCTCCGGCAAGGGCTGCTTGGCATTTGCCGCAATCTCCGTCTGCAGCCGTCCATAGGTCTTCAGGGCCGAAATGGCGGATTGCGACAGCGGCACCAGCCGTTCCTTGTTTCCCTTGCCGCGGATCATCAGGAAGCGCCCCTCCTGATCCAGCACCTTCGCCGGCAGAGAAACGAGCTCGCTGACGCGCATGCCGGTGGCATAAAGCATTTCCAGAAGCACCAGCATGCGCAGTCGCTGCAGCCGGTCCGGTCCTTCGACCGCCGCTTCCTGCTCGGCCTGGGTCAGAAGCCTCGTCACCTCGTCGACGCCCATCGTCTTCGGAAGGGCGCGGCCTTTCTTCGGCGCATCGAGAATTCCGGTGGGATCGTCCGTGCGCAACCCTTCCGCATAAAGGAACTTGTAGAACTGGCGCATGGCTGAGAGCCGTCGTGCCTGCGACGAGGGTTTGAAGCCTTGGCTCGACAGGCTGGAAAGATAGGCGCCGAGATCGTTGGCACTGGCTTCGGCCAAACGGACGCCGAGGCCGGACAGAAAGGAATGGAGGTCGTCGAGATCGCGCTGATAGGATTGCAGCGTGTTGACCGCAGCGCCGCGCTCGGCGCTCATCATTTCCAGGAAGGCCTCCAGGTGCACGCGCCCCAGATCGCGCGCGCCGGTTTTTGCGTTCGTGGCCGGTGTGCTCATGGCTTCAGCGATCCCGTCGTCGGCGGATTGAGGCGCTCCGGCGGAATGCGGATCGTCACATCGCGCGGCTGCGGATCGACAAAGAGCACGAGTGCCCACATCGCTCCATATATCGATCCGGCGATGACCGCGCAGATGACAAGGAAGCGAAACAGGGTTGGCATTCGAAAAATCTCCTTCGCCGTTCATTGGCGCGGCGATGCGCAATAATTATGTCCTTCAAGGGTTAGCTGAAGGATATTGCAGACATGTTTACGATAGCGGCGTCTTGACGCTACCGGTGCATTTGACGATACCGTTTCCAAAGAAATTGTGAATGGGCCGATGAGTGAACAAGTCCTGACCCTTGCCGAAAGCCTCAAAGACAAGGCGCGCGCTGCGCTGGGTCAGCGCAATCTTGTCCTCGTGGGATTGATGGGTGCGGGCAAATCCTCGGTCGGCCGGCTTTTGGCACAGCAGCTAGGCATTCCCTTCGTCGATACGGATGTCGAGATCGAGCGCGTGTCGCGCATGACCATCGCCGAACTGTTTGCTGCTTATGGCGAGCAGGAGTTCCGGGCGCTGGAAACTCGCGTCATCAAGCGGCTCCTCAAGGGTGGACCGCGTGTCGTCTCCACTGGCGGCGGCGCCTTCATCAATGAGAGCACGCGCCTGCACGTCAAGCGCGGCAGCCTTTCCGTCTGGCTGAAGGCCGATCTCGACGTCTTGTGGGAGCGCGTCAACAAGCGCGACACACGGCCGTTGCTGAAGACCGAGAATCCGAAACAAACCCTCGAGAACCTGATGAATGCGCGCTACCCCATCTATGCGGAAGCCGATTTTACGGTTCTGTCCCGCGATGTGAGCAAGGAAATCATGGTCAAGGAAGTCCTTGCCGCCATCGCCGAGGGAAAGAAAGCAGAAAGCAAAATACCATGAATGCGATCACACCGGCCTCGTCAGAGCGTCTCGTGCGCGTGCCTCTCGGCGAGCGCGCTTATGACATCCTGATCGGCCCCGGCCTGATTGCCCGCGCGGGGCGTGAGATTGCCGCGCGGCTGAAGGGCCGCAAGGCCGCCGTCATTACGGATGAAAATGTTGCGCCACACTATCTCGATGCGTTGGTCGCCAGCCTCGAGGCTGCGGGCATCCAGGCCTCCAGCCTCGTCTTGCCGGCAGGCGAAAAGACCAAGAGCTTCGAGCATCTGATTACCGTTTGCGATGCGGTGCTGACGGCACGTGTGGAGCGCAACGATGCGGTCATCGCGCTTGGCGGCGGCGTCATCGGCGATCTCTCGGGCTTTGCCGCCGGCATCGTTCGCCGCGGCGTTCGTTTCGTCCAGGTGCCGACATCGCTGCTGTCGCAGGTGGATTCGTCCGTCGGCGGCAAGACCGGCATCAACACCCGTCACGGCAAGAACCTCATCGGCGTCTTTCACCAGCCGGATCTCGTCCTTGCCGATACCGATGTGCTGAATTCACTCAGCGAACGTGAATTCCGCGCCGGTTACGCCGAGGTCGCCAAATATGGCCTGATCGACAAGCCGGATTTCTTCGCCTGGCTCGAGGCCAATTGGAGGCAAGTCTTTGCCGGCGGGGCGGCCCGCATCGAGGCGATTGCTGCAAGCTGCCAGGCGAAATCCGATGTCGTCGTCGCCGACGAGCGCGAAAACGGGCCTCGCGCCCTGCTCAATCTCGGCCACACCTTCGGCCACGCGCTCGAAGCAGCCACCGCCTATGACAGCCGCCGGCTGGTGCATGGCGAGGGTGTTGCGATCGGCATGGTGCTGGCGCATGAATTTTCCGCGCGCCTTAATCTCGCAAGCCCAGATGATGCCAAGCGCGTCGAGGCGCATCTGAAGGCCGTGGGCCTGCCAACGCGGATGGGCGATATTCCCGGCGCGCTGCCGCCGGCCGAAACGCTGATGGACGCGATCGCGCAGGACAAGAAGGTCAAGAGCGGCAAGCTCACCTTCATCCTCACGCGCGGCATCGGCCAGTCCTTCGTTGCGGACGATGTGCCGTCGTCCGAAGTCCTGAGCTTCCTGAAGGAAAAACATCCCTGATGACCGTCGAGGGCACGCTGGCTGTTCTGTGGGAATATTGGCCCGAGATTATATCGATCGTGGCCCTGGTGCTGCTTTCCGCCTTCTTTGCCGGCTCGGAGACAGCGCTGACGGCGGCTTCGCGCAGCCGTATCCACACATTGGAAGCCAACGGCGACAGGCGGGCCGGCATCGTGCGGCTCTTGATAGAGCGTCGAGACCGATTGATCGGCGCGCTGCTGATCGGCAACAATCTCGCCAACATCCTGTCGTCCTCGCTTGCGACCAGCTTGTTCCTCGGTCTGTTCGGCAATTCCGGCGTGGCGATCGCCACCGCCGCCATGACTGTTATCCTCGTCATTTTCGCGGAGGTTCTGCCGAAGAGCTGGGCCATTGCGACGCCGGACCGTTTCGCGCTGAACGTCGCCAGCGCTATACGCCTCTTCGTCGTCGTCGTCGGGCCTGTCTCGAGCGTCGTCAATGCCATCGTGCGCCAGATCCTGGGCATCTTCGGCGTCAATCTCTCCCGTGAAGTGTCGATGCTGTCGGCGCATGAGGAGCTGCGCGGCGCCGTGGACCTGCTTCACCGTGAGGGTTCCGTGGTCAAGGCCGACCGTGACCGTCTGGGTGGCGTCCTCGACCTCGGCGAGCTGGAACTGTCCGACATCATGGTGCATCGCACGGCGATGCGCGCCATCAATGCCGATGATCCGCCAGAAGTGGTCGTGCGTGCGATCCTCGACAGCCCCTATACGCGCATGCCGCTCTGGCGCGGCACCATCGACAACATCATCGGCGTCGTGCACGCCAAGGACCTGCTGCGGGCGCTGGCGGAACGTAATATCGAGCCGGAAAATCTCGATATCGTGAAGATCGCGCAAAAACCCTGGTTCGTGCCCGACAGCACCAATCTCGAGGATCAGCTCAACGCCTTCCTGCGCCGCAAACAGCATTTCGCCGTCGTCGTCGACGAATATGGCGAGGTGCAGGGTATCGTTACCCTGGAGGATATTCTGGAGGAGATCGTCGGCGATATCGCCGACGAGCACGACCTCGACATCCAGGGCGTGCGGCAGGAGGCCGACGGCTCGATCGTCGTCGATGGCGTCGTACCGATTCGCGACCTCAATCGTGCGCTCGACTGGCACTTGCCCGACGAAGAGGCGACGACGATTGCCGGTCTCGTCATCCACGAATCGATGACCATTCCGGAAGAGCGTCAGGCGTTCACCTTCTACGGCAAGCGCTTCATCGTTATGAAGCGGGAAAAGAACCGCATTACCAAACTGCGCATCCGTCCCGCCGAGACGGAAGAGGCGAAGGCTCCGTAGGAGCTATCTCATCGATGGACTACCAGCGCACAGCCTCGCCTGGAGCTGCCGGCTCTACGGCCAATGCATGCAGGCCGGCATCAAGCTCCGGCTTCAGCAATTCGTTGATCGCCCTATGGCGCGCAAGGCGCGGCATGCCCGTGAACTTGGCAGAAACGATGCGAATTCTTATATGGGTCTCGCCGGTTCCTGTCATGTCGGGCTGATGGCCGGCATGCAGATGGCTTTCATTGATGACGATAAGGCGCTCGGGCGCGAAAGCGTCGCTGAGCTTCCGTTCAATGCGGGATTGCAGTGTCGTTTCCATATTCCCGCGTCGACCTCGCTCTCGAAAAAAGGCTCCCACAAAGCCTGTAACATTCCTGTTTGTCAATTCTTGTTGTGGGGTATCCAAGGCCCCATAATTAGGACGCCATGAGACTTGATTCAAAATATTTCGATCGCATCCGTACTCGCCGCAAGCGCGCGCAGGAGCCCGAGCAGGGTCCGCCGACGTGCCAGTGGGACGGCTGCGACAAGCACGGTACGCATCGCGCCCCGGTCGGGCGCAATGCGGAAGGGCAGTTCTTTTTGTTCTGCTTCGAGCACGTCAAGGAATACAACAAGGGCTACAATTATTTCTCCGGCCTCTCGGACGGCGAGATCGCGCGCTACCAGAAGGAAGCGATTACCGGCCATCGTCCGACCTGGACGGTCGGGGTCAACAAGGCTGCCCGCAACAGCCCGCTTCAATCCGATATCCGCTCCGGCTCCTATTCCCGCGTCCGCGATCCCTTCGGTTTCGTCAAGGAAGGGGAGGGGCAGGGCCGGGGGCCGCGTTTCCCCCAGCAGCGCAAGCTGAAGACGCTGGAGGCGAAGGCCTTCGATACGATGGGGCTTGGCGCCACCGCCACGGCGCCGGAGATCAAGCGCCGCTACAAGGAATTGGTGAAAATGCACCACCCCGATGCCAATGGCGGCGACCGCGGCTCGGAGGAGCGTTTTCGCGCGGTTATTCAGGCCTATCAATTATTGAAGCAGAACGGTTTTTGTTAATTCCTGTCCTTGCTCTCCGCATTCAATCAGGTATGGTCCAAATCGGCTGAAGCTGCGGGCAACCGCGGCAGGGTGCGCATTTGGCTGGCTGCACCTCGGCCAACTTTCCGGACGCGGCGTTTCTTGTCCGGGACTCTGTTCAAGGATGCTCGCAAGCGATCATATTATCGCGCCGAGATTTTGCTTTAGTCCCGGAGAAGTATCGCCGCTGTTCCGACCGAACGGATGCGGGCAATAAGCTGCGGCGTTTCGGATAAATCGGCTGAGTTTGATATGGTAGGGTCAGAGGCACCCGCCCTGGAGACATGATGAGCAAGATTGACCTTGATATTTCCGAGATCCCCGATACCACCGTTTCGGTCCGTGAAGTCTTCGGCATCGATTCCGATATCCGCGTGCCCGCTTACAGCCAGGGCAGCGCCTACGTGCCCGATCTGGATACGGACTACCTCTTCGACCGCGAGACCACGCTCGCCATTCTCGCCGGCTTCGCGCATAACCGCCGCGTGATGATCTCGGGCTATCACGGCACCGGCAAGTCCTCGCATATCGAGCAGGTCGCCGCGCGCCTCAACTGGCCTTGCGTGCGTATCAACCTCGACAGCCATGTCAGCCGTATCGATCTCGTCGGCAAGGATGCGATCGTCGTCAAGGACGGCCTGCAGGTTACCGAATTCAAGGACGGCATCCTGCCTTGGGCCTATCAGCACAATGTCGCGCTCGTTTTCGACGAATATGATGCCGGCCGCCCGGATGTGATGTTCGTCATCCAGCGCGTGCTGGAGTCCTCTGGCCGCCTGACGCTGCTCGACCAGAGCCGCGTCATCCGTCCTCACCCGGCCTTCCGCCTGTTCGCGACCGCCAACACGATCGGCCTGGGCGATACGACCGGCCTTTATCACGGCACGCAGCAGATCAACCAGGCGCAGATGGACCGCTGGTCGATCGTGACGACGCTGAATTACCTGCCGCACAACAACGAAGTCGATATCGTGCTGGCGAAGGTGAAGTCCTTCCGTACCGACAAGGGCCGCGATACCGTTTCCAAGATGGTGCGCGTCGCCGATCTGACGCGTGCGGCCTTCATGAACGGCGATCTGTCGACCGTCATGAGCCCGCGTACCGTCATCACCTGGGCCGAGAATGCGGAAATCTTCGGAGATGTCGCCTTTGCCTTCCGCGTCACCTTCCTCAACAAGTGCGACGAGCTGGAGCGTCCGCTCGTTGCTGAGCATTATCAGCGCGCCTTCGGCGTCGAGCTGAAGGAAAGTGCCGCCAATATCGTGCTGGAAGCCTAGAACATTTCCGCTTTTCTTCGAATCGCGAAAACGTTCTATCTTTTTGTTTTGGCGCAACTCCGGATAGAAAAATGCTCTGCATTTTTTCTGGAATTGCTTTAGGGAAAAGCCGATACATCATGTCAGGTCGCGGAGATAATTCCAAAGCGAAGCCGGGTGCCCCGGTGGACATGGAGCCGTTGCGCCGGGCGATCACCGGTTGTGTCCGCTCGATCGCCGGCGATGCCGAGGTCGAGGTGGCCTTTGCCAATGAACGCCCGGGGATGACCGGCGAGCGCATCCGCTTGCCGGAGCTTTCGAAACGGCCGACAGCCCATGAGCTCGCGGTGACCCGCGGCCTTGGCGATTCGATGGCCCTGCGGCTTGCCTGTCACGATGCCCGCGTGCATGCCGTCATGGCGCCGCAAGGCGCGGACGCCCGCTCGATCTTCGATGCGGTCGAACAGGCGCGTGTCGAATCGATTGGCTCGCTGCGCATGAGCGGTGTTGCCGCCAACCTCAACTCCATGAATACGGAAAAATACGCCAAGGCGAATTTTTCCGGCATCGAGCGGCGCGAGGATGCGCCGATCGGCGAAGCCATGGCGATGATCGTGCGCGAGAAGCTGACCGGGCAGAAGCCGCCCGAAAGCGCCGGCAAGGTGCTCGATCTCTGGCGCCCCTTCATCGAGGAAAAGACCGGCGGCGAGCTCGACACTCTGCTGTCGTCCATCAACGATCAGCAGAGCTTTGCCCGTATCGTGCGCAACATGCTGACGGCCATGGAGATGGCCGAGGAATATGGTGACGAGCAGTCGGAGCCCGACAGCGAAGACCAGCAGAGCGAAGAGGACAAGCCGAACGGCGAGGACCAGAACGACGACGACGTCAAGGAAGACGAAGGCGCCGATGCCGCTCCGGCCGAGGATAGCGAAGCCTCCGACGAGCAGATGGAAGATGGCGCGACCGAAGACGGCGGCGAAATCTCCGACGACGACATGAGCGAAGAGGGTGATGAAGACTCGGAAACGCCGGGTGAAACCCGCCGTCCGAATACGCCCTTTGCCGATTTCAACGAGAAGGTCGACTATCACGTCTATACGGAGGAGTTCGACGAAACCACGACGGCACAGGAACTGTGCGACGTGGCAGAGCTCGAGCGCCTGCGCGCCTTCCTCGACAAGCAGCTTGCGCATCTGCAGGGCGCCGTCGGCCGGCTCGCCAATCGTCTGCAGCGTCGCCTGATGGCGCAGCAGAACCGCTCCTGGGACTTCGATCTGGAAGAGGGCTACCTCGATCCGGCACGCCTGCCGCGTCTGATCATCGACCCGATGCAGGCGCTGTCCTTCAAGATGGAGCGCGATACGCAGTTCCGCGATACGGTCGTGACGCTGCTGATCGACAATTCCGGCTCCATGCGTGGCCGCCCAATTACGGTCGCCGCCTCCTGCGCCGATATTCTTGCCCGTACGCTGGAGCGTTGCGGAGTCAAGGTCGAGATCCTCGGTTTCACCACCAAGGCGTGGAAGGGCGGACAGGCGCGCGAAAAGTGGCTTGCCAGCGGCAAGCCGCAGACGCCGGGCCGGCTGAATGATCTGCGCCATATCATCTACAAGTCCGCGGACGAGCCCTATCGGCGGGCGCGCAGCAATCTCGGACTGATGATGCGCGAGGGGCTGCTCAAGGAGAATATCGACGGCGAGGCGCTGATCTGGGCACATAATCGCCTGCTCGGGCGCCGAGAGCAGCGCCGCATCCTGATGATGATCTCGGATGGTGCGCCGGTCGATGATTCCACGCTGTCGGTCAATCCGGGCAATTATCTGGAGCGGCATCTGCGTGCCGTCATCGATCAGATCGAGACGCGTTCGCCTGTGGAGTTGTTGGCGATCGGTATCGGCCACGACGTCACGCGCTACTATCGCCGCGCCGTCACCATCGTCGATGCCGACGAGCTTGCCGGCGCCATGACGGAACAGCTTGCCTCGCTGTTCGAAGATCAGACGAGCATGCCGCGCTCGCGCATGCGTCGCGCCAGCTGAGCCCGCCTCGGCGTCCCGTGGCATCGGCCTCATGGCCGCTGCCCTTTCCATCCGGCATCGCTGGTCCCTGGGGCTTGCCCGTTGCCGGGCGATGGGCCTGCCTGATAGCCGTGCTTGCCGGCCTGCTTGCAGGCTGCAGTTTCGCGAGTGATTCCGACGAGGCTGGTCCGGCTGCCGTCCAGGCAAAGGTGATTTCCACCTTCAGGTCCGGCTCTGATCAATCACACTTCGGTTCGCTGGAGTTCCTCGGCGGCCTTGAGCTCAGTTCGGACAATCCGCTTCTCGGCGCCATCTCGGCCATTCGCTTTCGCGCCGACCAACGGCATTTCATCTCTGTGCTCGATACCGGCCACTGGCTCACTGGCGCTGTCGAACGTGACGAGGCGGGCCGGCTGAGGGGCATCGGTGATGTGCAGATCTTGCCGATGATCGACCGTGACGGCGGCACAGATACCGGTAAAGGGGATTTGGATGCCGAAGGGCTGGCGTTGCGCGGCGACCGTGTCCTTGTCAGCTACGAGCAATATCATCGTGTCGATATCTATCCCGATCCGGGCTTCGAGATTTCGCCGCCTGACGGCACCATCCCGCTGCCGATCCCGAGATGGCAGCTGCGCGCCAATCGAAGCCTCGAGGCGCTGATGATCGCTCCAAAGTCAGGCCCGCTTGCGGGGGGCGCCGTCGTCGTCGCTGAAGACAGTCTGGACGATCAGGGCAATATGCCGGCTGCCGTTCTGGATGGGCCATTCCAGGGCCGGTTTGCCGTTCGGCATCATGATGGCTTCAATGTCAGCGACGGTGTCTTCTTGCCTGATGGGGATCTTTTGCTGCTGGAGCGGCGCTTCGGCTTGATACATGGCCTTGGCTTGCGTATCCGCCGTATCGCCGGTGCGGATATCAAGCCGGGTACAGTCGTGGACGGCGATGTGATCTTCGAGGCGGGGAGCAGAGATCAGATCGACAATATGGAGGGCATAGACGTCTTCCGCGCCGCCGACGGCTCACTGCATCTCATCCTGGTCTCGGATGACAATCATTCGATCCTGCAGCGCAGCCTGATGCTGGAGTTTCGCCTGCACGAGGAAAATCTTCTCAGCCAGAACTGAAACATGTCGTCGCGCGCCGATGCCGGCGCGCTTCCGATCATCGCCGTTAGGCGGTGGGCGCCTGCGACATCGGCTTCAGCACGTTCATCAGCGCACCGTAGGGCAGCAGCATGACGAGGCCGACCGTGGTCTTGACCGAGAAATCGCCGATGGCCCAGGAGATCCAGCGAGGCGCCGACGAAGAGAACGCGCCGAGGATCGGAGCCCATTCGATCGCGAAGGGATCGTTCGGCCCGAAGAAGACGAAGAAGGGTGCGAAGGCGAAGGAGAAGAAGATCAGCGTATCGAGCATCGAGCCGATAAGCGAGCCGAACAGCGGCGCGCGCCACCAGGCCATGCGGCGAAGGCGATTGAAGACCGAGATATCGAGCAGCTGGCCGGCAAGATAGGCCGAACCGGAGGCGATCGCGATGCGCGGCTGCGCCGTATAGAAGGACAGCGCGACGCCGACGACGAAGCCAGCGAAGACGACCTTACGCGCGGCCTTGGGACCGAACTGGCGGTTGGTCAGATCGGTGATGAGGAAGGCTACCGGATAGGTGAAGGCACCCCAGGTGAGAATATCCGCAAGATTGATGCCGGCGAGTGTCGCCTGCAGCGGATACTGCACGAGGATGTTGGAGGCGACGACGACCAGCGTCATCAGCAGAACGTAGATAAGGGTATGACGTATCGTCAGCATTTTTTTATCCTGGGAGATGCCACCAGTTGAAACAAACCGAACATGGAAAAAGGCTTGTCCGGATATCATCCGTGCAAGCCTTTTAGTCGGTATGAAATCGTGAAGTACTAGAGCTGCTTACGCAGCAACAGCAGCTTCAGCAGACTTCTTGACGATCTGGCGACGCAGCAGGCGAGCGCGCATGCTGAGTTCGTTTTCGCTTGCCTTCAGGAGGAAAGCGTCCAGACCACCGCGATGTTCGACCGAGCGGAGCGCTGCAGCGGAAACGCGCAGGCGGTAGCGCTGGCCGAGAACGTCGGAAATCAGCGTGACCTGGCAGAGGTTCGGCAGGAACCGACGCTTGGTCTTGTTGTTGGCGTGGCTAACGTTGTTGCCCACGAGGACGGCCTTGCCGGTCAATTCGCACATGCGGGACATGGTACACCTACTTTTGTTTTTCTTGGCCATCGGGTAGACATCCCGGGCAAAGCCCGACGCGCAATCCAACAGGCCATAATTGGAAAGTTGCGGTTCTATAGTCAGAGAGGCCGGCCGCGTCAAGCCAAACCTTGTCTTTTCCCGCAATTCCGTCAAAAAGCTGCTGTTGTCTGACGCTCGCAGCAGGCGAGCAAAGCAACTATATAACTTGCCTGATCCTCGTTGAAGGCCTTGATCATGGTTCAAATTCGGAAGTGGCTTCTCATTTCAGCGATTATCGCGTCGATGCCGTCGATGGCATTGGCCGATGTGCTGCGGCATGAAACGCGTTATCGCGTTTCGCTGGCCGGCCTGCCGATCGCCAGGGCGGATTTCAAGACGGAAGTCACCGGCAAGCAGTTCACTATCCGCGGCGATATCACGTCCGCGGGTCTTGCCGATCTTGTCACCTCCATCGACGCCAGGACGGATGTGGCCGGCGTCGTCAACGACACCAAGCTGCAGGCGACGCACTACACGCTCTTCTACAAGAGCGGCAAGAGAGAGCGCACCTATGATGTCGCCTATACCAATGGCAATGTGACGTCGAACACGATCACGCCCGAGCCGAAACGGCCAGACACCTGGGTTCCCATCACGGAAGGCGACCTGAAATCCGTGCTCGATCCGATTTCCGGCATGATCTTCCCGATCACGCCCAGCCTCAACCTCTGCAACCAGACGCTGGCCGTCTTCGACGGCGAGATGCGCATGGATCTGAAGCTGTCGCCGAAGGGATCGCATCCGTTCTCGACCGAGGGCTTCAAGGGCAAGACCATTGCCTGCGGCGTGCGCTTCACGCCGAAGAGCGGCTACAAGAGCACCCGCAAGGACTATCTTTATCTTGCGAAGAGCGATGATATGGAGATCTGGTTCGCCAAGGCGGATACCATGAATGTCTACGCTCCTGTCTACGTCCGCATCCCGACGCAATACGGAACGGTGACGATTACGGCTGTAAAATACGGCAGCTAGACCGGCTGCTGTTTCACGGAAAAGCTTGACGATTCCCGTAGTTATTTCTACGCAACTCCACGAAAATTGCTGTGCATTTTTCGTGGAGTTGCTTTAGCGGGCTTGGGACGTCCGCAGCGGCAAGCTGAGGGCAGGGATGAAATTTCGCGCGACATTGATGGGCTTTTCGGCCATTGTGATGTGGTCGTTTCTGGCGCTTTTGACGGTGGCCTCGGGCACGATGCCACCTTTTCAGCTGCTCGCCATCTGCTTTGCCATCGGCAGCTTCCCCGGTATTGTCGTGCTCCTGCTGAGACCTGAGCGAGTGAAGCTCCTGCGTCAGCCGGCCAAGGTCTGGATCACAGGCATTGCCGGTCTGTTCGGCTATCATTTCCTTTATTTCACCGCGTTGCGCCATGCGCCGGCCGTGGAGGCGGGCTTGATTGCCTATCTGTGGCCGCTGTTGATTGTCGTCGGCTCGGCGCTGCTGCCCGGCGAGCGGCTGCGCTGGTATCATATTGTCGGCGCGCTGATGGGGCTTGCGGGCACGGTTCTGATCGTCGGTCGCAATGGTTTTCACTTCGAGAGCGCCTATGCGATCGGCTATGGCGCAGCCTTTCTCTGCGCCTTCACCTGGTCCGGTTATTCCTTAATAACGCGCCGCTTCGAGGCCGCTTCCACCGATGTCGTTACCATCTTCTGCTTGGCGACATCGATTCTCTCCTTTTTCTGCCATCTTGGTCTGGAGGAGACCATCTGGCCCGAGGGCGTACCGCAATGGATCGCCGTTCTCGGCCTTGGCCTTTTTCCGGTCGGCGCCGCCTTCTACGCCTGGGATTACGGCGTCAAGAATGGCGATATCCAGATCCTCGGCGCGGCAAGCTATGCCGCACCGCTGCTATCGACACTGATCCTGACGCTTTTCGGTTTTGCCGCGCCGAGCTGGGGCATTGCGCTTGCCTGCCTGCTGATTACCGGCGGCGCCGTGCTGGCCGCCCATCGCATGATCCTGCGCCGGGACGATGCCCTGCGGGCACAGGCGGAAGCGGCGGAATAGCTCCGCCGCGCGCTGTCATCTCCTTCCCCATTGTCGTCGGATTGCGGTCAGCTGAGTTCTTGAGCGAGTCCGATGAGAAGCCCTTCAGGCCCGCGGATATAGCAGAGCCGATATGCATCTTCATATTGGACCACTTCGCCTACAAGCTGCGCGCCGCGCGTGCGGAGCCTTTCAAGCGTCTCGTCGACGTCGTCGACGGCGAACATGACGCGGAGGTACCCGAGAGAGTTGACCGGGGCGTTGCGGTGATCTGCGACGACAGGGGGCGTGAGGAAGCGGGAGAGCTCGAGCCGGCTATGCCCGTCCGGTGTGTGCATCATGGCGATCTCGACACGCTGATCGCCCAGTCCAGTGATGCGCCGGCCCATTCTCCTTCGATCATGGCCCGTCCTTCGAGCTCGAGACCAAGTTCGCGAAAGAAATCAATAGCCCCTTCGAGGTCTTCGACGACGATTCCGACGTTGTCCATCCGCTTGAGTGCCATGTTTCCAATCTCCAGTGCCTCTTGGGCCGTAAACTCGTCAAGCTGCTTGCTACGCATTCCGAATGGAAACCGCTTCGCACCTTCCTGGAAATGCCCCAGGCGAGCACGGGCCTATGAGGAGTCTACGGCCAGATCCGATTGTTATTTCTTGAAGACCTTTTCGAGGAAGGCTGCGAGCGACGGCCGCCAGACATCCATCTCATGCTGGAGATCCGGATATTCGTGGTATTCGTGCTTGATCTTTTTCTCGTCCAGCGTCGCCTTCAAGCCGGCGACATCCTTGCCGACGACCTGATCCTTGCTGCCGACCGTCACGGTGAAATTGCGCAGAGCCTTGTTGATCTTTTCCGGCTCGTTCAGCACGGTGTCTACGCTCTTGTTCGGAACGGTCGTCGTGCTGACGCCGCTGAAGGTAGCGACCCAGCCGAAGGTGTCGAGATGCGAAAGGCCTGACACGAGGGCTTGATATCCGCCCTGTGACAGGCCGGCAACGGCACGGCCATCGGTGTCGTTCCGCACCCGGTAATGCTTCTTCATGTATGGAATGAGATCTTCGGTCAGTTCGCGATCGGCCGCCTCGGCATTGGCCGGATAGAAATTCGCGCGACGATCGGCAGCGGGGAAGTTCTCGGCGATCGCATTCGGCACGTCGGTTTCCGTATCCGGGATCACGACGATCATCGGCTCGATCTTCTTTTCGGCAAGGAGGTTGTCGAGGATCTGCGGTGCGCGGCCCTGGAGGACCCAGGACCCCACGGTGTCGCCGAAGCCGTGATAGAGATAGAGCACCGGCAGCGGCTTGGAGGAATCGGTATAGCCGGGCGGCGTATAGACATACATCTGCCGTTCCGAATCCAGCGCCTTGGAATGCAAGGTCACCAACCGCAAGTCGCCATGCGGCACGTTGCGGGTATCAAGAATACTGCCGGGCACCAGGATCAGGCTGGTATTGACCTGCCGCTGCGGCTTCGGCGCGTTGGTGCCGGTATCGATGCTGCGGAAACCATTGACGTTGAAATAATACTCATAGAGATCGGGCTTCAGGACCCCGGATTTGGCACTCCAGGTGCCATCGTCGCCGCGTTGCATGTCGATCGGATCGCGTGAGCCGAGGACGACGGAAACGGCCTTTGCCGAGGGCGCATAAAGGCGGAAGGTGATCGAACCATCCTTCTCGACCGAGGTGACAAAGTTTTTCAGGGGCTGGCTGGCCGGCGGCGAAGCCGGTGCATCAAGGGCAAGGGCAGGAACGCTCATGACACAGCCTGCCGCGACGAGCAAAGGAAACAACAAACGCACGAAAAAACCTCCTCCAGATGAATCAATTTTCACTCCCCCCGTGTAAAGCTGACACAGCGCAACGCTTTTTCAAGGCCGTTGCCCCGCGCCGTCTGGCCGCATGCCGCGTGATGTCAATCAAAGGCAAGGGAGGTTCAGCCTGAGGTGGGTTTCCAGTCCGGCGCGGCCATCTCGAAGCTCGAAAATTCGAAGCCGGGGGCGACCGTGCAGCCGACAAGCGTGAATTGTCCGAGGCTTTCGGCCGATTGCCACCAATTGGCCGGAATGATCGCCTGCGGGCGCTCGCCTTTCGCCAGGTCCATGCCGAGAACCAGCCTTTCACTGGCCTTGCCGTCGGCCGAACGATGCAGGGCGAGCGGTGCGCCGGCATAGTAGTGCCAGACCTCGGCGGCATCGCGTACCCGATGCCAATGCGAGCGATCGCCGGCCTCAAGCAGATAGTAGATCGCCGTCGAGTGGCCGCGCGCACCGCCGTTCTCGTCCCGGAACGTCTGCACGTACCAGCCGCCTTCCGGATGCCGCTGCATGGAAAGCGTTTCGATAATCTCTTTTGCCTGCATCAGAAATTATCCTTGCGCTTGCGGATCTCGGCAAAGACCTCGTCATTGCTGCGGCTTTCCATCAAAAGATGGCGGCGGATCGCCGGATCGGCGGGGCGCAGGAACGGGTTCGTTTCCTTCTCCAATGCCAGGGTCGTCGGAATGGTGAACTTGCCTTCCGCCCTCAAGGCCTCGATATCGGCGGCGCGCGCCTTCAGCCGCTCATTGGCGGGATCGATGGTCAGCGCGAAGCGGGCGTTGGAGAGGGTATATTCATGGCCGAAATAGACGGCCGTTTCGTCCGGCAGAACCGCAAGCTTCTGCAGCGAGGCCCACATATCCGTTGCCGGCCGTTCGAACAGTCGGCCGCAACCCAGCGCAAACAGCGTGTCGGCGGCAAAGAGCAGCTTGTCGTCGGCAAAGTTATAGCAGACATGGCCGGCGGTGTGGCCAGGCGTTTCGATGACATTGACCGTATGACCGGCGAACTCGAACGTATCGCCGTCGGCGACGGCACGATCGAGGCCGGGAATGGCAACGGCCTCGTTGATCGGGCCGATGATCTCGCAACCGAACTGTTCCTTCAGCGCCAGATTGCCCTCGACATGATCGGTGTGATGATGGGTCGTCAGGATATGGCTGATCGTCCAGCCGCGGCGATCGGCGGCCTTCAGGATCGCATTTGCCTCCGGAGCATCGATCGACGCCGTTAACCCGGTTTCGGGATCATGGACCAAGACGCCGTAATTGTCGGAACGGCAGATAAATATCTCTAACTCCAATGGTTTCATGATCGAAATCGTCCTCGTCTTTTCCGTTGGTACAGAATGTAAGCCGATCGGCCTTGAAGTCCAACGTTCGGCTGATAACATTTGTTTCGATGCATACCGATATCGTCGATCTCCGCCAGTTTTATCATTCCGAGCTCGGTCGCTTGGCGGAGCAGTCGATTGCCATGGCGCTTTCCTCCATCTGGGCGCGCATGCCGGAGGAGCGGCTAGTCGGCCTCGGCTATGCCGTTCCCTATCTCGATCGCTTCCGCGCCGATACCGAGCGCACCTTCGCCTTCATGCCGGCGGGGCAGGGTGCGGTGAACTGGCCGATGGGATCGGCATCGTCGACGGCGTTGGTCTTTGACGAAGAACTGCCGTTGCCGGATAGTTCGATCGATCGGGTGCTGATGGTGCATTCGCTGGAATTCGCCGAAAGTCCGCGCGAGACCCTGAAGGAGCTTTGGCGGGTTCTGGCGCCGGGCGGTCGGCTGGTCATTGTGGTGCCGAACCGTACCGGCGTTTGGGCGCGCATGGAGCATACGCCGTTCGGCTCCGGCCGGCCCTATTCGCGCGGCCAGCTGACGTCGCTGCTGCGCGAGACCAATTTCACGCCGGGTGCGACGGCGGAGGCCTTGTTCTTCCCGCCCTCCAAACTGCGCACGGTGCTGCGGCTGCGCCGCGCCTTCGAGCGGGTCGGCCGCACCCTTTGGCCCGCTTTCTCCGGCGTCATCATCGTCGAGGCGCAGAAACGGCTCTATCAGGGGCTGCCGGTTGCCGTCCGTGCCTCGCGCCGCGTCTTCGTGCCGGTTCTGGCACCGCGCGGCATACCGACGACGCGCGACATCCCCTGATAGGTTTCAGCTAAGCGCCGACACTCGACAAAACCGCGTTTCCGCATTAATGCGACGGGGTGTCATAACCCGGACTTTTCCGGTCTTTCCCAAGGTCGATCCCATGAGCATGGAAATGAGCAAGCCTGTCCCGCGTCCCGGCATTCTCGATATCGCTGCCTATGTGCCGGGCAAGGAGCATGCACCGGGCGTTGCGCGCGTGTTCAAGCTCTCCTCTAACGAGACGCCGCTTGGGGCCAGCCCCAAAGCCATCGAAGCCTTCCGCGGCGCTGCCGGGCATCTCGAACGCTATCCGGACGGACAGGCCAAGGAACTGCGCCAGGCGATCGCCGACGTGCATGGGCTGAATGTGGCCAATATCCTCTGCGGCGCCGGCTCGGACGAGCTGCTCGGCCTGCTCTGCCACACCTATCTCGACACCGGTGATGAAGGCATCATCACCGAGCACGGCTTCCTGGTCTACAAGATCCAGATCATGGCCGCCGGCGCGACGCCTGTCACGGTCAAGGAAAAGGATTGCACCGTCGACGTCGACGCGATCCTCGCCGCCGTCACGGAGAAGACCAAGATGGTCTTCATCGCCAACCCCGCCAATCCGACCGGAACCTATGTCCCGGTCAGCGAGATCCGCCGCCTGCACGCAAGCCTGCCGAAGCATGTCATTCTCGTGCTTGATGCCGCCTATGCCGAATATGTCCGCCGCAACGATTATGAGGCAGGCCTTGAGCTCGTTTCGGCCAATCAGAACGTTGTCATGACCCGTACCTTCTCAAAGGTCTATGGTCTTGCGGCGCTTCGCATCGGCTGGATGTACGGACCCGTCGATATCGTCGACGCAATCAACCGCGTGCGCGCTCCGTTCAACTTGAACACGGCTGCCATCGCTGCGGGTGCCGCTGCCATTCGCGACCAGGCTTTCACGGAGAAGGCCGTCGCGCACAATACGCTTTGGCTCGAGAAGGTGACTGCTGCGCTTGAGGCGATAGGGCTCAGGGTCACGCCATCAGTCGCGAATTTCGTTCTCGTCCATTTTCCGGATAGCGAGGGCAAGCGCGCTGGCGAGGCCGACGATTTCCTCACCAGCCGAGGTTATATCGTGCGAGCCGTCCGGGCCTATGGGTTCCCGAATTCGCTGCGCATGAGCATCGGAACGGAAGAGGCCAATCTCGGCCTCATCGACACGCTGACGGAATTTATGGGACGCAAGGCATGAGCACGATCCAGTTCGACCGCATCGCGCTGATCGGCATCGGCCTGATCGGTTCTTCCATCGCCCATGACATCAAACGGCTGGGCCTTGCCAAGGATGTGGTGATCTCGACGCGCAGCGCCGAAACGCTGAAGCGTGCCGAGGAGCTGCAGCTCGGCGACCGCTATACGCTGTCCTCGGCCGAAGCGGCCAAGGATGCCGATCTTGTCATCGTTTCCGTGCCTGTCGGCTCTTCGGAGAGTGTCGCCAAGGAAATAGCTGCGCATCTGAAACCGGGCGCCATCGTCACCGATGTCGGCTCGACCAAGGCGTCGGTCATCGCGCAGATGCAGCCGCATATGCCCTCCAACGTGCATTTCATTCCGGGCCATCCGCTCGCAGGTACGGAAAAGTCAGGTCCGGATGCGGGTTTCCCCGGGCTGTTCAAGGGACGCTGGTGCATCTTCACGCCCGTTCCGGGCACCGACGAGGCCGCGATCAAGACGCTGCGTACCTTCTGGGAAACTCTCGGCTCCCGTGTCGACGAGATGGATCCGGAACATCACGACAAGGTGCTGGCGATCGTATCGCATCTGCCGCACCTGATCGCCTACAATATCGTCGGGACCGCCGATGATCTGGAGACGGTGACCGAGTCGGAAGTCATCAAATATTCGGCGTCCGGCTTCCGCGACTTCACGCGCCTTGCCGCGTCCGACCCGACCATGTGGCGCGACGTCTGCCTGCACAACCGCGATGCCATCCTGGAAATGCTGTCACGCTTCTCCGAGGATCTGGCATCGCTGCAGCGTGCGATCCGCTGGGGTGACGGCGACAAGATTTTTGAGCTCTTCACCCGCACCCGCGCCATTCGCCGCTCGATCGTCGAAGCCGGACAGGATGTCGACGTGCCTGACTTCGGCCGTCATGCCCTGGATGCGAAGGAATAGCTCTTCTTCTGCCTTCTCCCCTCGGGGAGAAGGTGTTGGGTTTCTCGCAGGATTTTCGCATCGCTGCAGGGCGCGATCCACCAGGCGGAAAGCTTCACACTTCAGATCGGCGGGATCTTGCCGAGCGGGATGAAGCCGCTGAGCGAGAGGCGGCCGCGATCGGCGGTGAGATCGACGGAGACCTTATCGGCGCCGTTGGCAAGGGCCTTCAGCATCTTCGTGGCCGTCTTGATGATGTTCTTGGCGGCGGGAAGCGTGGCGGTCAGGCTATCGCCCCAGGGGCCGATCTGATTGATCTCCAGCTTGAACTGGCCGGACAGAAAGCCTTCATCGTCGAAATTGAAGGGTCCGGAAAGCGTCATGATACGGCCGTCACCGATATCGATGACCGCCTGATGCAGCACGCCCGCGCTACCGCGGAGCCCCTCGCGGTCGCTGCCGTCAAGCAGACCGGCTTTGCCTGATAGCGTCACATTGGCGCTGGTCGATGCGGTCGGCAAGGTCTGCGGAAAGTCCTTGATGACGGCATTGGCGTTCTCGACGCCGATCGCGAAATCCAAGTCGCTGCCGTTCTGGCTGGCATGCATCTCGGTATGGGCGGCGGTGACATTCACGCTTTGGCCGGTGAAGGAGGAGACGATGCCCGCCTTCAGCCCATTGATAACGGTCTGAGTCTGCGCCACGCCGCGGCCTTTGGCGACGAGATTCGATTGCAGATCGGCCCATTCCGCCGATACGGTCAGGCCCGCGGTCGTGCGCAATTCGGCCGGAGATTTCAGGCTCCAGCTGACATGGTTGGGCTGGAAGACCGGCGCGGATGCGCTGAGCGTGTCGAAACTGGCCGAAACGCCACGCGTCTGATTATCGACCGTCACCGTGTCGCAGGTCAGACCGATGGAGAAGGGGAAGCCGTTGAAGGCCATGTTTTCGCATTTGCCGGCAACGCCGGCGCTGTTCTGCTGGCCGAGCGCCTTCAGGACATTGGTCCTGACGAAATTGGTCGCGTAATACCACCCGCCGGTGTAGAGGCCGGCCAGGACCACCACCAGCCCCAGCAGGATGAACCACAGACGCTTGCCTCGACCGGTCGTTACGCTCTGGCTTGACGCCGCCATGTTGTTCTCCAATGGTTGGACTGAAGCTTCACAGTGATTTGGCGTTGGATATGGACGAATTTTGGGTGTTTGGCTACGGATCCCTCATGTGGAATCCGGGCTTTGCTTATGACGAACGGGCCGAGGCCCTTATTTTCGGTTATCGTCGCTCACTCTGCGTCCGTTCCTGGGTCCATCGCGGCACAGAGGCGAGCCCCGGCCTGGTCCTCGGCCTCGATCGTGGCGGTTCCTGCCGCGGCATGGCCTTCCGTGTCCCGGCCTCCGATTGGGAGGAGGTGCTGACCTATCTGCGCGAGCGTGAGCTGGTCACCAATGTCTACCTTGAAAAGACGCTGCCGATCCGGCTCGCCGATGGCCGGCGCGCCGCAGCCGTCACCTATGTCGTCGATCGCGCCCACAGGCAATATGCCGGCGCATTGGATGCGGTCGAGGCGGCCCACGTGGTGGAAGCCGCCAGCGGGCGCTCCGGGCCGAACGACGCCTATGTCTTCAATACGCTGACGCATCTGCGCGACATGGGTATCCGCGATCACTGGCTTGAACAAGTCGTCGGTGAAGTGGAGCGGATGCGAAAAGCTTCCTAGCCATTCTTTCCCATGCGGGCCATCGCAGAAGCTCAAACCGCTGCGGTCACCTGCTTCGTCTTGCCGATCTCCGCCAGGCGCTGGGCCGCGGTTGGCGGGATGGGCAGATGCGGGTTTTCGGTGATCGTTTCGACCAGCAGTTCGTCGCTCGCCTTTTCGGTTTCTTCGATCAAACGCGCGAAGAAGGCATCCGGATCCAATCCGGGCTCGATCGGCGGCAGGATGCGTACCTTGAAGTGGCCCGGATATTTGCGGAAGGTCCGTCGCGGCCAGAACAGGCCGGGATGCATGGCAACGGCGACGACGGGTATTCCAAGGTCGCGATACATGCGGGCGATGCCGTATTTATAGATGGGCTCGGCGCCCGGCGGGCGGCGCGTTCCCTCCGGGTAGATGATGAGCTGGCGGCCGGTGGCGAGTTCTTCGCGCGTGCGCTTCAACACGTCGAACATCACCTTGCCGCGCGCGCTGCGGTCCACCGGGATCATGCGCTGCTTCTTCGCGTACCAGCCGAAGAGCGGAATCCACATCAGCTCGCGCTTGAGGATATAGACCGGATCGTCGAGGTAAGGGAGCAGCGCAAACGTGTCCCAGAAAGACTGGTGTTTGGGCGCGAAGATGAAGCTGCCTTTGGGGATATTTTCCAAGCCCTCGATCTCGAAAGTGGTGCCGACGATCTTCTCCATCAGCCAGGTGCTGGATTTCGCCCATGCCTTGGGAATCGCGTAAGCCGCCTTGCGCGGCATCAGGAAATAGATCGGCGTCAATACGATCATGCGAATGATCAGATTGGCATAGAAGACGGTATTGAACAGGACCGAACGCAAGATAATCATCGAGGCTTTCCCAGCGCACCGGCTTGGCACCGGCATTCGAAGGTCTGCCTACACGATTACGGCGTCAATAAAAAGTCGGTGCGTGGTTTCGCTTCGACCTTAGTCATCGTCACCGATCGGCTGCCGCGAGCGCAAGCCGGCTGGCCGCCCGAGACCGGTCAGATTGCGGGCGCCCGCGAGCAGCACCTTGGCATATTCGGAGATCATCGTGCGCAATGCATTCGGATCCGTGAACCAGTTCTTGGTCTTGAGATCGGAGTTGACGACCGGATAGGCGATGAAATCGGTCGATGGATCGACATATTTCAGTTCCGCAAGACTGCGGGGCATGTGGTAATTGTTCGTCACCACGAGAACGCTCTTGTAGCCTCTGGCATGGATCCATTTTGCTGCTTCGCGCGCATTGCCGATGGTATCGAGGGCATCATAGCCGATGTCGACGCAGCAGTTGAACAGATTGACGGAGCTCTGTGTCAGCTTGCGGATCTGCGACGGCGTCGTGGTCGGATGTGCGCCTGAGATCAGCAGGCGGTTGCCTGCACCGGTGCGCAGCAACTCGACCGCCTGATCGATCCGCTGGTAGCCGCCGGTCAGCACGACGATGGCATCGGCCTTGGGGTCGAGCGGCGGCTTCAGGGTGGTGATCGAATCGGCGAAATGCAGGAAGCCGCCGAAAACGATGGCGACGAGGAAAATGAAGGCGAACCCGCCCCAGCGTAGGAGACGGCGAAACAAGCTGCGCCGCACGGGTCTATCGCTGCGGGATTGCTCCTGCAACGGCTGCGAACTCACGGTCTTGCGAGTCGTCAGATCCATGCTCATGATTCGGTACTATACGCCAATTGCGGCAAGGAACGGGCTGGCGGACGGTAAAAAAACATCGCAAAGCGTCAATTCTGGACACTATCCGTCCTGCCGGGATCGGAACGGATCAGGTCGATCTCGTAGATCGTGCGCATGACGGTGAAACGGGCGGTCAGCGTCGTCAGCAAGGCGATGATGATCATAGTGGCGAGGATGCCGATATAGCCAAGCGCGCCGACGGAGAACGTCCCGAACAATGCCGTTGCCTGATCGGTCTGCGGCGTGGCGATCGTATGGCTCTGCAGGAGGCCGGCGGTGGCAAAGAACAGGGCGGCGAGCGCGCTGCCGGCCGCGGAGCCTTTCAGGCTGATCTTCAGGAAGTGCTTCTGGAATTCATTGGCGACGAAGGTGCTTTCGGCGCCGACGAAATGCAGCACTTCGACGATGTGGCGATTGCCTGACAGGGCGCCGCGCGTGGCGAAGACCACCGTCAGCACCATGGCGGTGAAGACCAGCAGCAGTACGCCGGTGCCGATGAGGACCGTGGTATGTGCCATGGAGACGAGCCGGTCGACCCAGGTGCGATGGTCGTCCAGTGACGCCTGCGGGATCTGCGCCTTGAGCAGGCTGCGCATCGCCTCGAAGTCAGGCGGGTGGGTCTCGTCGATGGTGATGATGACGAGGCGCGGGACCGGCAGTTCCTTGATGTCGAGACCGGCGCCGAGCCACGGCTCGAGCAGGCGCGCCGTCGCCGCCTCGTCGACGATCTGGCCGGACTTGGTGCCGACAAAGCTCAGCGCGATGTCACGCGCGCTTGCCAGCGTCTTTTCCATGTCGAGATTGTCGTCCGGCTTGATCTGGATGGTAATCTCGCGGGAAATCTGGCTCTCCCAGCTTGCCGCCGTCGAGCGCACCATGCTGACGGCGCCGAGCGTCAGGCAGGCGAGAAAGGCCATGATGGCGATGACGACGATCAGCGCATTGCCCTGAATATTGGAGGACGGCACGATCGGCCCGGTCGGGCGCACGCGCATCTCCGGGCGCTTGCGTTCCGCAGGCGGTGTACCTGGCGCCTGCCGTGCCTGCGGAGCGCCGGTGCTCTGCGCTTTTCTGCGGGGGGCGGGCTCAGTCATAGATATCGAGATGCCCCCCCGATAGAATCATGCGCCTGGCCTCGATTTGGTCCATCAAAGCGAGATCGTGCGTGGCAATGACGACGGCGGTGCCGAGGCGGTTGAGTTCCAGAAACAGGTTGAGCAGGCGGCGCGCCATCGGCGGGTCGACATTGCCCGTGGGTTCGTCGGCGAGCAGGATTTCCGGACGATCGATGAGGGCGCGCGCGATCGCCGCGCGCTGCTTTTCGCCGCCCGACAGCACCGGCGGCAGCACATTGATGCGTTCGCCCAGGCCCACCCATTTCAGCAGCTCCAATACATCGGTGCGATAGGAGCTTTCATCCTTGCCTCGCACGCGCAGCGGCAAGGCGACATTTTCATAGGTGGTAAGATGTTCCAGCAGCCGGAAATCCTGAAAGACGATGCCAACGCGGCGGCGCAGCAGCGGCAATTCATTGCGCGGAATCGAGGAAATCTCCCTGTCGAACATGCGGATCAGGCCACGCGTCGGCTGCAGCGACATGAAGAGCAGCCGCAGCAGGGTCGTCTTGCCGGCGCCGGAAGGGCCGGTCAGGAATTGGAACGATCTCCTCGGTATGTCGAAGCTCAGGTCACGGAGGATTTCCGGACCCATGCCGTAGCGCAAACCGACGTTCTCAAAGTGAATCAACGGGCAGTCCAGTCTTCCGCAGGGTTCAATCAGGCGACTTGTTAACCAACGGCGTTAACAGCCGGTAAACTTTTCTGGAAAGGCGCCCTATTCATGGCGATCTTTGCGAAGCATTAACCAATAAAATTTACGACTGGGCAGGATTCGTTTCAATGCCCAGTTTGGCAATGGGTGTCGAAACCATGTGGATCACCGCAAAGGGAGGTCATCATGGGCGCTTTTCGCCACCGTCAGCAGCAGGCGGGAATAATTTACGACCTCATTCCGCCCGAACGTGGATCGGGATCCGGCCAGACCCATCGCTTCATGCCGAAACCCGATATCGTCGATGCCGAATTCGTGACCGTCTCCGGCGCGCGAGGCAGAACCGCATCGGGCGTCAACATGCGCTATGGCGGTCATCCGCAATCACGGCCGCAGCCAGCGACGCGCAAGAATGCTCTCTCGCGCATCCTGTCCGGCCTGCGCGGTGCGGAGGAGATTCTGCAGCAGGCATCACGGCGCAGTTTCGTGGCGCTCATCGTCTCCCTTGCCATATTGATCTTCGGCCTTTCAGGCGGTTTTTCCGGTCTGTCCGGCGCGCCGGCCAAGGGCGCGGGCGAACCGCTTCAATTCTCGCATGTGACATTGACGCCGCGCGACGAGAACGGACTGCAGGTGCTGAAATTGAACGGCATCATCGAAAATGCCAGCGGCGCGACGCTTCCGGTTCCCCAGGTGCGTGCGAATCTCTTCGCCGGCGATCAGCTGGTCAGGAGCATCGTCGTGGATACGCCGATCGATCGTCTCGGCCCGCATGAAAGCCGCGGATTTTCGACGCGATTGCAGCATCCCGGTGGAAAAACGCCCGATGTTCGGCTTTCCTTCATGCCTTAGGGGGTGTGTGGGACCTCCTAATTGTGCTACGGCCTATCCATAGTTTTAAAGTGCTGCAGCGACCTTTGCGCATGATATATGACGCGCGGCGCTGTAGAGCTTGATCGGCGGCCAAGGGCCGCGCAGCCATGGAGCATGCCAAGCAATGCCTGTCGTACGCGGGAAGAATATCGAGCCGCTTTTCACTGCCGAGCAGATTGCCGAGCGCAATCACGCCATGGCGAAGGAAATCGCCAGCGGGCCGACGAAGGACCTCCTCGTCATCGCCATCCTCAAGGGCTCGTTCATTTTCGCGGCGGACCTGTTGCGCGCACTGCACGACACGGGACTGGCACCAGAAGTGGAATTCATCACCCTTTCGAGTTACGGCGCCGGCACGGTTTCCCAGGGCGTGCGCATCGTCAAGGACATCGACAGCGACGTTAAGGATCGTGATGTCCTGCTGATCGACGATATTCTGGAATCCGGCCGTACTCTGCGTTTTGCCAAGGAGCTGCTCTACGAGCGCGGCGCCCGCAATGTCACGCTGGCTGTTCTGCTCGACAAGAGCGTCAAGCGGCAGGAAGAGCTGGAGGCCGATTATGTCGGCTTCGAGTGCCCCGATTATTTCGTCGTGGGCTATGGCATGGATGTGGCCTACGCTTTCCGCGAATTGCCCTTCGTCGGTGTCGTCACGGGCGACGCCGAGGCCTGATCTTAAGTTAATACAGGCGGCGTGTCCGCCTGTCCCATTCTGCTCCAGCGATGACGACTCATTAACCACGGAGCCCAATCGCCTGTTGGTCGTTTACCTATCGCAAACGGAATTCTGGTGATTTCGGTCGCGGAACATGACGGACCACGGAGCATAGACCATGGCAAAAATTCTGATCACGGAAGACGAAGACTCGCTTCGCACCTTCGTCGCTCGCGCATTGCGCTTGGACGGTCACGAGACCGAAGAGGCGGCGGATGGCGCGGAAGGTTTGGAGAAACTGAAGCAGGGCGGCTACGACCTCTTGCTGTCGGATATCCGCATGCCCGTGATGGACGGCATCGAGCTCGCCCATCAGGCACATTCGACCTGCCCAGGCATGAAGATCCTGCTGATGACCGGCTATGCGGAGCAGCGCGAGCGTGCCGACGACCTCATGGAAAAGATCGTCGACGTCGTCGCCAAGCCCTTCGCGCTGCCCGATATCCGCAAGGCGGTTGCACGCGCGCTGGCTGCCTGAAATTGATCCTTGGTCAGCACAGGTGTCCCCGTGCTGGCTCCATTCCCGTCATGGGTGGTAGTCTGAAGCGGCCTACTGACCCAGATTCAGCAAGCGCTCCAGATAGCGGCGTTCCTCGCTCAAGGACGGATTATTGCTCAGCCTCTCGCGAATGGCATCGAGAATTTCGCGGGCGCGTTGGGCATCGATGATCTTCGGCACCATGTTGTCGTTAGGGTTGTCAGAGAAACCACCGTCGTTGCGTGACCGGCCGAGCGGGTCGCGGCTGTTTTGGCCTCCCTGGCCCATCTGTCCCGGCATTTGGCCCTGACCTTGGCCCGGTCCCTGTTGCTGCATCTGCGCCATGAGCTGGTTCATCATTTCGCGCGTGCCCTTGCGCAGAGCATCCAGCGCGCGCCCCTGGCCCTGCACGGCGCCTTCGCCATTGCCCTCTGAGAGCTGGCCTGACGCGCCATTCATCTCTTGTTGCGCCTTGCCGTAATTCTGGTTCGGCTTCATGCCGAGCGAGCCCAGGTCTTTCTGCAGCTCGCCGAGCTGCTTGCCGAGATCGTCCTGTTGCTTGTGCAATTCTTTCAAAGCATCGCGCAGCTGGTCGGCCGTCATGTTGTCGGTCGGGTCATTGCCCTTCTGTCCCTGCTGATTTTGACCCTGCTGATTCTGGCCTTGCTGCTGGTCCTGGTTACGCTGGCCCATGTCCGGGCGCATCCGATCGTTGAGGCCGGGCAGCGGCTGGTCCATAAAGCCGTCACCATCCTCGTTCGGATCGCCGCGCTGCATGCGGTCGCGCATGGCCTGATCGAACTTGAAAGTCTGATCCATCAGCTTCTGCTGATCGCGCATGATGCGGCCGAGCTTGTCCATCTGCTCTCGCATCTTGTCATTGGCTTCGCCTTGCTGTTGCCCGCGCTGCGGCCGTCCGGCCTGGAGACTGTTCATCAGCTGCTGCAGCTCCGAGAGCATCTGCTGGGCGGCTTGGCGATTGCCGGAGCGAGCTAAATTCTCGATCTGATCCATCATGCGCTGAAGGTCCTGCTGGCGCAGGATATTGGCGGCCCGCTGGTTGGGCTGGGCCGGCATGTTGCGCATGCGCTCGGCCAGCTCCTTCATATAGGCGTCCATTGCCTTGCGAAGCTCGTCGGTGAGCTTCTTGATCTCGGCGTCAGGGGCGTTGCGCTGCAGGGCATCGGAAAGCTTCTGCTGGGCATCCCGCAAGGCCTTTTCCGCGTCGGTCAGCTGCGCGTCTTCCATGCCGAGCGCGATCTGCCAGAGATAGTCGGCCGTATCCTTCAATGACGTTTCGCCGCTTGCGAGTTTCATGCGCGTCAAAGCGGATTTGATCGCGAGATAATTGCCGAGATCCGGAATCGTCTCTTCAGGCCGGATGGTCAGCGATTTGTTGAGCTCGATCGCCTCCGGCATCTTGCGGGTATCGAGCGCGAAGACCTGGCGCTCTTCCGCCACGGCCGCGGCAAGCGGCTGGCTGAAATTGCGGGATGGCAGCACCATCTCATAGGGGGCACTGCGGCCCGTCTGGCCAGCGCCGTCCTTGGCGACGAGCGTGATGCGGACGCGCTTGCCGGCGAGCGGATCCTGCGTCAGATCGTGGCTCGCCAGGCCCTTGCCGTTGCGGCGGTCGCGACGCGGCATTTCGAGCCTGAATTCCGGCAGGCCGTAAAGAGGGGTTGCCGCGGGATCGGATTCGACCGGCACGATCTCCGCATGGGTTTCCTCGACGCCGTAATCGTCCTTCACCCTGAAGCCGAGCTCCAATGCGCCGTTGGTCATTGCATGCGGAATGCCGTCAAAGGTGATTTCCGGTGGCTTGTCGACCACGACGTTGAAGGACCAGGACTTGCCGTTCACGGTCAGTTCGCCGTCCTTTTCAAGCTTGAGAACGTGGGTGCGGGCAATCATTGCATCCGTGGCGGGCGCATTGCCATTGCCGCTTGCTGCAGGCTGCGCTGCCGGTTTGGCGCCCGCCGGGGCTTGCTTGCCGGCATCGGCGGATTGTTCGGGAATTTCGGCACCCTTATCGCTGCCGGCTGCCTGGAACAGCACCTTTTCATCCGCCGACGCGCCCGTGACACGCACCGTGAGTTCGGAGAATTGCGGCACGTTGAGGCTATTGCCGGCATTGGCGACGTTGCCGGTCAGGTAAACAGGCGCTTCGCCGGTATAATAGGGCGGAGTGACCCATGCATCGACGCGAAGATCCGGATTGCTCGACGAGGAAGGAGACGCCGTGAAGGCATCGCTGAGCGAGCCGCCGCTATTGGACATGGAAAAGCTGAAAGCCGTCACCAGCAGCAATGCCGGGATGGCGCGCAGTGCGAAGCGGTCGTAGCGGGCGATATCCGGCCGCGGCAGGCCGGCATCCAGGGCGGCGATGTGCTCGGCCATGCGGGTCTGGTGCTCGCGCCAGAGCGCGCGGGCAAAGGGCGTATCGAGCGCGGGCTCATCCTCCTGCACCGTGACCGGCTGGTGGGCGAGGCCGTTTCTCTCTTCCAGCAGGCGGTCGGCTTCGGGGGTATTCGGCCAGCGCAAACGCCGCAGCGGATTGAGCGAGATGACGAAACCGACAGCGTAGACGGCAAGCATCAGGAAGCGAAGACTATCCGGCGCAATGCGGAAAATGCCGAACCAGGCGGCAGACAGGAACAGGGCCAGAATGGATGCCGGCAGCAGCAGCCGTGGCAGCAGCTGCTCCGAGACCAGCACGATCCGAGCAAAGAGACGCTTGACCGCAACCATGCGCGCCAGCGCCGGACGGGTGGCGAAAGCGCCCTTCTTAGGGTTGCTGGGGCTGGTCATCGGTCCGGTCTTCTCCCGATCTGACATTGATGGCCAGAGCATGATGCCGAAAAGTGTAGGCGGTTTTCGGACGACATCATGCTCTTCTTCTTTGATTCTAAAGCGGATTCAGATTGTAGATCGATCCGATCTACAATCATCCGGCTCTAGTAGCCCGTTTGGGTGGCGCGGCGTCCCACACGCTCGCGCACGCGGTGCCCGGCGAGACACCATTCAATCAAAGATAACATTCTTTGTGGCGAAGACGAGGGCAACGGGCGTGAAAGGCTGTTTTTTCATCGGACTTCGCCGAAACGTGATCGGGTAGGGCGGCTATTCCACCGTCCCCCGAAATCATGGATTGAAGCCGATTATCCCTCAAGCCAGGCCGGGATGGAATCCAGGCCGATCAGATCCTCGTAGGTTGCGCGCGGACGGATGACGTGGAACTCATTGCCCTTGACCAGCACTTCGGGAACCAGAAGCCGGCTGTTGTAGGTGCCGGCCTGCACGGCGCCATAGGCACCGGCTGAACCGACGGCCAGCAGATCGCCGGGCTTCGGCAGCGCCATCTCGCGGTCGAGTGCCAGATAGTCGCCCGTCTCGCAGACTGGGCCGACGACATCGGCCTTGATGCGCTTGATATCGGCAGCACTCGTCACAACCGGGCGGATCTCGTGATAGGCTTCATAGAGCGTCGGGCGAATGAGGTCGTTCATGGCGCCATCGACGATGACGAAGCTCTTGTCGCCGCCGTCCTTCACATAGATGACTTCGGTCACCAGAATGCCGGCATTGCCGACGATCAGGCGGCCTGGCTCGGTGACGATCCGGCAGTTGAGGCCACGCAGCTGGTTCTTGACGATCTCGGCATAGGCGTCGGGCAAAGGCGGCGGATTGCTGTCGTCGCGATAGGGAATGCCGAGGCCGCCGCCGATATCGACATGATGGATATCGTGACCGTCGCCGCGCAGGGTCTCCACGAGATCGCGCAGCAGCTTGAAGGCGTCGTCGAACGGCTGCAGCTCGGTAATCTGGCTGCCGATGTGCATGTCGATGCCAGTGACCTTGATACCAGGCAAGCTGGCGGCACGTTCATAAACGGCGCGGGCACGCTGCCAGGAAATGCCGAACTTATTTTCCTTCTTGCCGGTCGAGATCTTTGCATGTGTGCGGGCGTCAACGTCCGGGTTGATGCGGAAGGAAACGGGAGCGACCTTGCCGGCGCGGACGGCGCGCTGGTTCAGCACTTCCAGTTCCGGCTCGGATTCGACGTTGAAGCAGTAGATGCCGGCTGCCAGCGCCACGTCCATTTCCTCAGCCGTCTTGCCGACGCCGGAGAACATGATCCGGCTTGCCGGAATGGCTGCGGCCAGCGCGCGGCGCAGCTCACCGCCGGAGACGACATCGACGCCGGCGCCGAGGCGGCCAAGCGTCTTCAGTACCGCCTGGTTGGAATTGGCCTTCATGGCGTAGCAGACCATGGCATCGACATCGTCGAAGGCTTCCGCGAAGACGCGGTAGTGGCGCTCCAGCGTTGCCGTCGAATAGACATAGAAGGGGGTGCCGACCGCCTTGGCGATCTCTGGAACCGGAACATCCTCGGCGTGGAGGATGCCGTCGCGATACTCAAAATGGTTCACGGTCGTCGCCTATTCAGAGAAGCGGGTCGAGGAAGAACTTCTTGTCCTCCGTACCCGGCTCCTTCGTCGGCTTCGAGACGTCGCCGCCTTTGGTCGCATGAGCACTCGGCGGATCAAGAGGGCCTTTGCGGCCACATCCGACGACGGCAAGGCCGACGACCGAAAGCACCACGGTCAGGCGGATGATGTGCGGCATGTTGATCTGCATCGAAATCCTCTTGGGCGGCAAACGCGGAAGCAGTCCTTCATAGCGAAGTTTCCGAGCCTTGTGCACCCTGATTGTTGATTGTGACTTTCGGCGATTTTCTCAGTTGCGGGCGCGCCAGAAGGCGATCTGCTTTCGCACTTCCGAGGGTGCCGTGCCGCCGAAACTCTTGCGGCTGGCAACCGAGGCCTCGACCGTCAGAACGTCGAAAATCTTGTCCGTGATATCGGGGTGGATTGCCTGCAGCTCTTCGAGCGACAGCTCCGCCAGCTCGCAGGACTTGCTTTCGGCAAGCGCCACTGCGCGCCCCGTAACATGGTGGGCATCGCGGAAGGGCAGGCCTGCTTCGCGCACCAGCCAATCGGCGAGATCGGTTGCGGTGGAATAGCCGGACCCAGCGGCAGCTTTCATGCGGGCGGTGTTGATCGTCATGTCGCGCATCATGCCGGTCATGGCGGCAATCGCCAGCTCCAGGCTTTCGGCAGCGTCGAAGACCTGTTCCTTGTCTTCCTGCATGTCCTTGGAATAGGCAAGCGGCAGGCCCTTCATGATCGTCAGCAGCGCCACCAGCGAGCCGTTGATGCGGCCGGTCTTGGCGCGCACGAGTTCGGCGGCATCCGGGTTCTTCTTCTGCGGCATGATGGAGGAGCCGGTCGAGAAGGCGTCGGAGAGGCGCACGAAGCCGAATTGCGGCGTCGACCAGATGACGATCTCTTCGGCAAGCCGCGACAGGTGCATGCCGGCGATGGCGGCGATTGACAGGAATTCGAGGGCGAAATCGCGGTCGGAGACGGTATCGATCGAGTTGCGGGTCGGCTCGCGGAAGCCGAGCGCCTTGGCCGTCATGTGGCGGTCGATTGGGAATCCCGTGCCGGCAAGGGCAGCGGCGCCGATCGGCGATTCGTCCATATGCTCGATGGCGTGGCGCACGCGCGAGCGGTCGCGGCCGAACATCTCGACATAGGCCATGCAGTGATGACCGAAGGTGACGGGCTGTGCCGTCTGCAGATGGGTAAAGCCAGGCATGACGCTGTCGGCATGTTCCTCGGCGCGATCGAGGAAGGCGGCGATCAGATCGGTCAGCGCCTGCTCGCACTTCTGCAGCTCTTCCTTCACCCACAGACGGAAATCGAGCGCCACCTGATCGTTGCGCGAGCGGGCGGTGTGCAGGCGGCCGGCGGCCGGGCCGATCAGGGTCGCAAGCCGCGCCTCGACGTTCATGTGGATGTCTTCGAGGCGGCGGGAGAACTCGAAATTACCGCTTTCGATCTCTGACAGGATCGTGTTCAACCCGTGAACGATCTTGTCTTTATCCTCGGTTGAAATGATGCCTTGATTGGCGAGCATGCTCGCATGCGCGATTGAGCCGCGGATATCCTGGGCAAACAGCTTCTTGTCGAAATCGATCGAGGCATTTATCTCCTCCATGATCGCCGCGGGGCCGGAAGCGAAACGCCCGCCCCACATCTGGTTGGAGGATTTGGTGTCCGTGCCGTCAGTCATGAGATGCCCACCTGGAGAATGTAATGACAGCAAAGAAGCCGTTCGGTCTGCCGTCCATGAAACTCGTTCTGCTCGCCGCCGTCGCTGGGGTCATTGCCGGTGCGGCAGCGGTATACGTGAAGGAGGCGGGGTATGGCAATGGTATTGGTGAAACGGCCTCGGCCGATCAATGCGGATCGGCAAGGGATCGTGCCGCTGCCCTGACGCCCTTCACCAAGGGCCAGGTCGCCGCCATGAGCGTGCCGCCGGCGCCGATCTCGCTTCAGGGTGTTTCATTCAAGGGGGCTGACGGGCAGCCGCTGTCGATCAGCAGTTTCACCGGCAAGACTGTGCTCTTGAACGTCTGGGCGACATGGTGCGTGCCGTGCCGTGAGGAAATGCCGGCACTGAACGCGCTCGAAAAGAGCGTCGGCAGCGACAAGTTCGAAGTGGTTGCCGTCAATATCGATACGGGCGACGACGAAAAGACCAAGGCCTTCCGCACGGAATATGCCATCGACAAGCTCGGCTACTATCGCGACAATACCATGGGTGTGTTCAACGTATTGAAGAAGCAGGGCCTTGCCTTTGGTTTGCCGGTGACGCTGCTCATCGACGACAAGGGCTGCCTGCTATCGGCGATGAACGGGCCGGCGGCCTGGGACAGCGAGGATGCAAAAGCGCTGGTGAAGGCTGCGGCGGGTATTTGATTTTCTCCTTCTCCCCTCGGGGAGAAGGTGCCCGTCAGGGCGGATGAGGGGGAGTGTGTCATAGCAAGCGCGTTGCTGGGTAAACAGTACCGTTTGCCGGTAACGCCCCCTCACCCCGTGCTGTCGCGCGACCCTCTCCCCGATGGGGCGAGGGTATCTTACCGCGTCGGAACCGGCGTTTCACCGCGATAGTCGTAGAAACCGCGGCCGGATTTGCGGCCGAGCCAGCCGGCTTCGACATATTTCACCAGCAGCGGACAGGGGCGATATTTGGAATCGGCGAGCCCGTCATGCAGCACCTGCATGATCGACAGGCAGGTATCGAGGCCAATGAAATCGGCAAGCTGCAGCGGGCCCATCGGGTGATTGGCGCCGAGCCGCATGGCGGTGTCGATGGCATCGACGGTGCCCACGCCTTCATAGAGCGTATAGATCGCCTCGTTGATCATCGGCAGCAGGATGCGGTTGACGATGAAGGCGGGAAAGTCCTCGGCGACGGTGATCGTCTTTTCCAGAGAGGTGACGTAATCCTTGGCGGTGGAGAAGGTCGATTCGTCGGTGGCGATGCCGCGCACCAGCTCAACCAGCTTCATCACCGGAACCGGGTTCATGAAGTGAATGCCCATGAAGCGCTCGGGACGGTCGGTGGCGGAAGCAAGGCGGGTGATCGATAGCGACGAGGTATTGGTGGCCAACAGCGCCTCCGGCTTCAGCACCGGACACACCTGCGCATAGATCTTGCGCTTGACGCTTTCGTCTTCGGTTGCCGCCTCGATAGCGAGATCGACCTGGGCAAGATCGTTGAGATCGGCGGAGCCAGTGATGCGGGAGAGGGCTGCCTTGCGCTCTTCGTCGGTCGCCTTGCCGGAGGCGACCTGGCGGGCGAGATTGCCGTTGATGGTAGCAAGCCCGCTTTCGATGCGATCCTGCGCCAGATCGTAGATATGGACCTTGTAGCCGGCCATGGCGGATACGTGGGCGATGCCGCAGCCCATCTGGCCCGCGCCGATAATACCGATCGTCTTCAGCGAACTCATTGCCAACTCCCCGGCGGCGCGCTCTTGGCGGTGCGCTATGCTCTTAATCCAAATTTGCCGGGCCATTTCTAGCCCGGCAAAGATTGATAGACCTATAAGAGACGATTTTCCAGTCTCTCGCAACTGCGAGAAAGTCAATCGGCGTGCTCACAGCGCCTTTTGCAATTCCGGCAGCGCTTCGAAGAGGTCAGCGACGAGGCCGTAGTCGGCGATCTGGAAGATCGGCGCTTCCTCGTCCTTGTTGATGGCGACGATGACCTTCGAATCCTTCATGCCGGCCAGATGCTGGATGGCGCCGGAAATGCCGCAGGCGATATAGAGCTGCGGTGCGACCACCTTGCCGGTCTGTCCGACCTGCCAATCGTTCGGCGCATAGCCGGCATCGACGGCAGCGCGCGAGGCGCCGACGGCGGCACCCAGCTTGTCGGCGACAGGAAGAATGACTTCCCTGAACTTCTCCGCCGAGCCGAGCGCGCGGCCGCCCGAGATGATGATCTTGGCAGAGGTCAGCTCCGGACGATCCGAGGAAGACAGCGCGTCGCCGACGAAGGTGGACAGCGCCGGATCGGCAGCGGCCGACACCGTCTCGATCGCAGCCGAACCGCCTTCAGAGGCGGAAGCGAACGAAGCCGTGCGCACTGTGATCACCTTCTTGGCGTCGGTCGACTGCACCGTCTGGATGGCGTTGCCGGCATAGATCGGCCGCTTGAAGGTGTCGGCGGAAACGACTTCGATGATTTCCGAGACCTGGGCGACGTCGAGCAGGGCGGCAACGCGCGGCAGCACGTTCTTGCCGACCGAGGTCGCAGCGCCGATGATGGTATCATAGGAACCGGCCAGCGATACGATCAGGGCTGCCAGCGGTTCGGCGAGATTGTTGGCGAGGCTCGCATCCTCGGCAACCAGCACCTTGGAGACGCCGGCAAGCTTTGCCGCCTGCTCGGCCGCAGCCTGGGCGCCCGCGCCGGCGACCAGCACATGAATGTCGCCGCCGATCTTGGTTGCTGCCGTCAGTGCCTTGGCGGTCTGGTCGGAGAGGTGGGCATTGTCGTGATCAGCCAGAAGAAGAATGGCCATGGGTCTTATCCTTTCCTATCCTCAGAGCACGCCGGCTTCGGTCTTGAGCTTTTCGACAAGCTCGGCAACCGAGCCGACCTTGACGCCGGCCTTGCGACCGGACGGTTCCTCGGTCTTCAGCACCTTCAGCCGCGGCTCGGTCGACACGCCGAAATCAGCCGGGCTCTTCTTGTCGAGCGGCTTCTTCTTGGCTTTCATGATGTTCGGCAGCGATGCATAGCGCGGCTCGTTCAGGCGCAGGTCTGATGTGACGACCGCCGGAAGCTTGACCTCGATGGTCTGCAGGCCGCCATCGACTTCGCGGGTGACCTGAGCCTTGCCATCGCCGATCTCGATCTTCGAGGCGAAGGTCGCCTGTGCGGTGCCGAGCAGGGCTGCCAGCATCTGGCCGGTCTGGTTGGAGTCGTCATCGATCGCCTGCTTGCCGACGATGATGAGGCCGGGCTTTTCGGCGTCGGCAACGCCTTTCAGGATCTTGGCAACGGCCAGCGGCTCGACGGCATCGTCGGTCTCGACCAGAATGGCGCGATCCGCACCCAT
The DNA here is from genome assembly GCF_003287875.1 of Martinezella tropici. Lineage (GTDB taxonomy): Bacteria > Pseudomonadota > Alphaproteobacteria > Rhizobiales > Rhizobiaceae > Rhizobium > Rhizobium tropici_C. The sequence continues at coordinate 51,224 of NZ_QMKK01000025.1, read as the reverse complement.
GGCGAGCGCCGTGCGCAGCGTTTCCTCGGCCTTGGCCGGGCCGATCGATACGACCACGACTTCCTCGGCCTTGCCGGCTTCCTTCAGACGCAGCGCCTCTTCGACCGAGATCTCGTCGAACGGGTTCATCGACATCTTCACGTTCGAGAGCTCGACGCCAGAACCATCCGGCTTCACGCGAATCTTGACGTTGTAGTCAACAACCCGCTTAACGGGAACGAGAATTTTCATGGAATCCTTCCTTCAACATGACCGCCCGAGAACATGCGCTGTTTAGCGCCATTCCATTTGTCGAATGGCGACATGGATACGCGTTTTTCCCCCAATTACAACGCTTCCAGGCCGCCTGAGAGACGAAATGCTTGAAAGGCATAAATAACGTTTACGTCAACGTCAATATGTGGTGCCTCTCATGACTGATTTGTGCCGCTACCGATTCTTCCCGGGAACCCAGAGCACGTCGGCGCGGCCGCGATGATTGGCATGCCGCGCGGCGACGAAGAGAAAATCGGAAAGGCGGTTGATATATTTCAGGGCCGGCGGGCTGACGCGTTCGCCTTGCTCACGCGACAGCGCCACCATGAGGCGTTCCGCGCGCCGGGCAATGGTGCGGGCAAGATGCAGATGGGCAGAGGCCGGGCTGCCGGCCGGCAGAACGAAGGATCTCAATGGCTCGAGATCGGCATTCAGGAGATCGATGTCGTGCTCGATGCGTTCGACCTGATGGTCGATGATGCGCAGCGGCTCATAGGCCGGCGGCTCGTCGGTTTCAGGGGTGGAAAGATCGGCGCCGAGATCGAAGAGATCATTCTGGATCCGCATCAGCATGGCGTCGAGATCGGGCAGCTCAATCGTGTGCAGCCTTGCGACGCCAATGGCGGAATTGGTTTCGTCGACGGTGCCGTAGCTTTCGACGCGCAGGTCGTGCTTCAGCCGCCTCGGGCCGGCGACGAGGCCCGTGGTGCCGTCATCGCCGGTCTTGGTGTAGATCTTGTTGAGCTTGACCATCGTGTTCCTGTGGTAGAGCCTTTCGCTTTTCTTCGGATCGCGAAATGCCCTAACCCTTTGTTTTAAGCAATTCCGGATGGAAAACCGCTTCGCACTTTTCCTGGAATTGCTTTCGAGCATGATGCCGAAAAGTGTGAGCGGTTTTCGGACGACATCATGCTCTACTTCTTTGATTCTAGAGCGGATTCAGATTTTAGGTCGAACAGACCTAAAATCATCCGGCTCTAGGCCGGGCGGCCGCCGCCCGTCAGCCAGAGCGTCAGCATGATCAGAATGACCGCGACTGCCTGCAGCAGGACACGCAATTGCATCAGCCGGTTCGAAAGGTTCGGATTGTCGCCTTTCATCATGTTCCAAAGGCCGCGAACGAGAACGATCGCGACAAGTCCCATGACAATGATGGCGGCGATATAGGTAAAGGTCGACATGGCTCCTCCATCCTTGTCCTTAAAAGCGGTTCAGCCTTTCACGGATATCCGAACCGCTTTATCTCGTTGCTTTTCGCAATTCCTCGCGGAAAACCGCTGCGCACTTTTCCGGGATTGCTCTAGTCCAGCCGACGCATCAGACGATAGAAAAGGTTAGCCGGCAATAGCCTTTTCAAGAGGACGCCCTGCTTGGCGGGCGTCGTTACCAGATAGTGTGGGCGTGGGCTCTTCACATTCAAAGCCAATTTTAGCACATCATAGACCGCTTCTGGACCTAATTTATGCTTGTTGATCGGGCCTGATCCATCAAGCCGTTTCAGTTGCCTGCGGTATTCCACCGCATGGGCGGAGCCCTCAAGGTCGATATGCTCGCGGATCTTGGCGAGTGCATTGGCGGTAAACTTCGTCGCGATCGGGCCGGGCTCGATGAGGCTGACATGGATGCCGCTACCCTGCAGCTCCATTCTGAGCGTGATTGTCAGCCCTTCCAGCGCGAATTTCGAGGCCGTGTAGGCGCCGCGGAAACGGTAGGGAACCAGCCCGAGAATGGACGAGCAATTGACGATGCGGCCATGGCCCTGTTTGCGCATCAGCGGCAGGACCTGGCGCGTCAACTCATGCCAGCCGAAGACATTCGTCTCGAACTGCGCGCGCAGCACATCGGTCGTCAGATCCTCGACGGCGCCCGGCTGCCCGTAGGCGCCATTGTTGAAGAGGGCGTCGATGCGGTCGCCCGTGCGCTCCCTAACCGTTGCAACCGCAGCTGAAATCGTCTCGGGACGGGTGTAGTCCAGCAGAAGTGCTTCGATGCCGTCGGATGCAAGCGGGGCGAGATCGGCTTCGTTGCGCACCGTCGCGAAAACGCGCCATCCGTCGGCTTTCAGTGCCCGGGCGCAGTAAGCGCCGATTCCGGAGGAGCAACCAGTCAGCAGGATGATGCGTTGTTCCGTCATGAGGAGATGATTCCTGTACAAACCGGAACTCGTTTCCCATATTCAGGAACCCGATACAATCGACAACCGGCGGTGTCAGCCGGATGATGCCGACGTTAGGCGGAGATGGAATGCCGACAGTCCTGCGCACGATTTACAAGGTGATCTACGACGCAGTGTTCCATTTCGTCGAGGACGACGGGTTCGCCATGGCAAGCCACGTCGCGCTGTCGACGCTGCTGGCGGTTTTCCCTTTCCTGATCTTCGGTACGGCGCTGGCGAGTTTTCTCGGCGCCAGCCAGTTCTCGTCGACGGCTGTACACCTGATTTTCGACACCTGGCCGGAGGCGATCGCCAAGCCGCTCGCCGATCAGGTCGTACAGGTGCTGACGATCCCGCGCGGCGGGCTTTTGACGGTCTCCGTGCTTGCGGCCGCCTATTTCGCGTCGAATGGCGTCGAGGCGCTGCGCATATCGCTGAACCGCGCCTATCGCGTCCTCGAAACCCGGCCGTGGTACTTCAACCGTCTCGCCAGCCTCGGCTACGTGCTGATCGCCGTGTTGATCTTCGCGATCCTCAGCATCCTGCTCGTCGCCGTGCCGCTGGCGCTGAATTACACCCGGCAGTGGCTGCCGCGGCTCGCCGACATTCTCGAGATCGTCTTCAGCTGGCGGATCTACGGCACGATCTTTCTGCTGCTGGCGGGCCTCATGATCCTGCATCTCTGGCTGGCGGCCGGCCACAGGCGGATCTTCGACGTCATTCCCGGCGTGCTGCTGACCTTGATCTTCTGGTCGATCGGCGCTGTGCTCTTCGCCTATTATCTCTCGACCTTCGCCAATTATACCGCCACCTATGCCGGCCTGGCGTCGGTGATGATCGTGCTGATCTTCCTCTATATGTTGGCCGTGATTTTCATCATGGGCGCGGAGATCAACGCGGCGCTGATGAAGTTCCGCGTGCGGCGGCTTCTGTTCGGCAAGGCGGCGAGCCGCGCAGCCGCCGAGGTAGCCTCGGAAAAGATACCCTCGGAACCAAGGGCCGAACCGAGGGCCGAATCAGAGGCCGATGCGGCGGCGAAGCTCCGCCGGTGACAGGCCTTGCCGGCGCCATTCGGCAATGCCGGTATCGCCCATGCTCTTGGAGAGCTTTTTGCCATCCCCTCCGAGGACCAGACGATGGTGATGATAGAGCGGTTCCGGCAGGCCGAGGAGTGTCTGCAGCAGGCGATGGATCGAGGTGGCGTGGAAGAGGTCGAGCCCGCGCACGACATGGGTGATACCCTGCACGGCATCGTCGATCACCACCGAGAGATGGTAGCTCGAGGGCGCATCGGAACGCGACAGCACGACATCGCCCCAGGCGGCGGGATCGGCCGGAATAATGCCCGTCTCGCCGTCGCCGCTTTCCTGCCAGTGCAATGGTTCGTCCACTGTCGCTAGTGCCCTTTCCATGTCGAGACGCCAGGCGTGTTTCATGCCCGAAGCAAGCAGGCGCTGCCGCTCGGCATCGCCGCGCTCGCGGTCATCGGGCGGATAGAGTGGCGTGCCGTCGGGATCGCGCCGCCAGGAACTGCCCTCGGCTTCGAAATCGGCGACACGTGATTTGACCTCGCCGCGTGTCAGGAAGGCGGGGTAGACGAGACCGTGCTCGATAAGTGTCTGCAACGCCGTCTGATAGGCCGCAAAATGCTCGGATTGCCGGCGCACCGGCTGCTGCCAGCGAAGGCCGAGCCAGGAAAGGTCGGTGTAGATGCCCTCTTCGAAATCGGGTGTGCAGCGCGCCTGATCTATGTCTTCGATACGCAACAGGAAATCGCCGCCGGCCTTTGCCGCCATGTCGTGATTGAGAATGGCCGACAGCGCATGGCCGAGATGCAGCGGGCCGTTCGGGCTCGGGGCAAAACGGAATTTCGGCTTTTGACGGGGAATCTCGATCATGCTTTCTTCTGCCACGAATTTGAACCGGGGACCACGAGACGCCATGCAGATCATTCGCGACGAGCGCGATATCGAACAGGGACTGGCTGCGCTGCTGGAGATCGACCCGCGCCTGCGGCCCGTTGCCGCAGAGGCCGGCACCTTGCCGTTGCGCCTGCGCGAACCGGGCTTCGAAGGGCTTGCCCATATCATCGTTTCGCAGGTGGTCTCGCGCGCCAGCGCGGATGCGATCTGGGGGAAGATGATCGCCGGCATGGGACAGGTGACCGCCAAGGGCTATGCCGGGCTGGAGCCGGAGGCATGGCGAAGCTTCGGCCTGTCGCGAATCAAGCACGAGACGCTTTACCGCGTAGCCGAAGCGGTTGCCGGCGGCAGCCTCGATCTCCATGCGCTCAGCGCCGAATCACCTGAAAAAGCGCTTGCCGAGCTGACATCGATCAAGGGAATCGGCCCGTGGACGGCCGAAGTCTATCTGATGTTCTGCGGCGGTCACGCAGATGTGTTTCCAGCCGGCGACGTCGCGCTGCAGGCGGCCGTCGGCATGGCTTTCGGCCATGAAGTCAGGCCCTTGGCCAAGGCCGTTGCCCGGGAAGCCGCGGCTTGGGCGCCCTGGCGCTCGGTCGCGGCCCGGCTTTTCTGGGCCTATTACGCCGTGAAAACGCGCCGGGACGCGCTGCCTATAGTTTAATCGGCGGCCTCCCCGAAATTGCCTTTATGCACTGAATTTATTGGACTTCACAATCCTGTAACAACCGGCCTAATATACAAGATGTAGATGCCGAATCGATCAGGAGGGTTCCTTGACGATTGCAGTCTCCCCGCAGTCCTTGCCGGCGCTCGTGCTGAACGCCGACTACAGACCGCTGAGTTACTATCCCTTGTCGCTCTGGTCCTGGCAGGACGCGATCAAGGCGGTTTTTCTTGACCGTGTGAACATCATCGCGGAATACGATCAGTGCGTGTCCTCACCGAGCTTCTCGATGCGGCTGCCGAGCGTCGTATGCCTGAAGACATATGTGCAGCCGTCCCGCAATCCCGCCTTCACCCGTTTCAACGTCTTCCTGCGCGACAAGTTCGAATGCCAGTATTGCGGCTCCCATGACGACCTGACCTTCGACCACGTCATCCCGCGCGCCCATGGCGGCGAGACCACCTGGGAGAACGTCGTGGCCGCCTGCTCGCCGTGCAACCTGCGCAAGGGCAGCAAGCTGCCGAAGCAGGCCGGCATGTTCCCGGCGCAGAAGCCATACCAGCCGACCGTGCAGGATCTGCACAACAACGGCCGCCTCTTTCCGCCGAACTATCTGCACGACAGCTGGCTCGACTATCTCTACTGGGATTCGGAACTGCAGCCGTAGGATTTCCTTCTCCCCTTGGGGAGAAGGTGGCCCGAAGGGTCGGATGAGGGGGAGCGGCGGCACGCAAATTTGCCTTTCGCTTGCCGCTCAAGGCCCTCGTCGCTTCGCTTCTCGTCCCCCTCATCCGGCCGCTTGCAGTTTCGCTTTGCTCACCTGCTCGCGCCCACCTTCTCTCCGCGGAAGAGAAGGGGTCAACCCGCCTTCTTCGCACCCACAAAAGCAATAGCAGCCAGGATGACGCTGGCGATCACGTTCCAACCGGCCATGGACAGGCCGAGGATGCGCAGCGCTGCTTCCGTGCAGGACGGGCCTTTGATGGCGTTCAGCTGGCCGAGCAGGTCGCCGGCATTCTGCGAGACGCTGCTGGCCGTTGTCGAGCAGGTGGTCGGGCCTTCCCAGAAGTGCCATTCGACGCCGGCGTGATAGACGCCGATGCCGCCGCCGACAACCATCATCAGGCCAGCGATGATGAGCAGCCCGCGGGTGATCCAGGAGGGCAGGCCGGCGACTGCCGTCAGCACGGCGATGATGGCGACGGGAATGCCGTAATAATAGGGCTGGCGCTGCTCCAGGCAGAGCGCGCAAGGGATATAGCCGCCGATATACTGGAAGCCGAGCGCCGAGCCGATGACGACGATCATGCCGATCGTCAGTAGGACGCCATAGCCGAGGCCGGCGCGGGAGGAAGGCGAAGTCATGGACATGCGTTGGGGCTCCTTGGATCAGCTCGCCAGGGCAAAATGGAAGATGCCGTAGAGGGCGATGAGAACGGCGGCGGCTGCCATGGTGATCTGGCCCAGGCGCTTCTCGATGAAATGGCGGATGGATTCGCCATAGCGGCGAAGCAGGAAGGCCAGGAGAAAGAAGCGCCCGCCGCGCGCGACGATGGCGGAGATGATGAACAGGCCGAGATCGATATGGGCGACGCCGGAGAGGATCGTCACCACCTTGATCGGCGGCAGATGCGCCAGCCCCGATGTGACCAGCAGCAGGAGTACCCATTCATAGGTGATGCCGGCGCTCATCTGGTTGAAGGCATCGAGCTTGCCATAGAATTCGAGGATCGGCTTTGCGATGGTCTCGAAGGCGTAATAGCCGAGCGCCCAGCCGGCAATGCCGCCAAGCACGGAGGCAACCGTCGCCGTCAGCGCATAACGCCAGGCACGCTCGGGCTTCGCCAGCGACATCGGCAAGAACAGTACGTCCGCCGGAACGAGAAAGACGGAGCTCTCGACGAAGGCAATCACGGCCAACCAGATTTCCGCCGATTTGCGGCCGGCGAGCGACATGGTCCAGTCGTACAGTCTACGAAGCATAAGGCCCCCTTTTTGCTGCGTTGCAAACCTTTAGGGGGCAGGATTATGGCTGTAAATGGTCGAGGACTGACGGAAGTGGCGGAAAGGCAAAATTTTTCGTGATGGGGGTGGGGGCTAAGGCGGCGACGTCGAAGCCGTCACCAGACCTTCTCAGTAATATTCAACTCGCGTTTCGTTTAGGACGACGCGGATCACACGATAAGCATAGAGGAAGCTGGCAAGGCCAAGTGTCACGATAATCAGAAGGACCCAGAGAACCACATGTCCTATCGAGTGACCGATATTGAAGGTGCAATTGAGGCGGCCGACGGGGCGGCCTGAGCCATCCAGCAGCTCGGTTTTGTTCAACACGGCACGGTTGAGGTAATAGGGAAAGACGATCAATGCGAGGCCGAGCGTGACGATCGTCAATATGATCCAGAGAATCACGCTGCCAATCGATTCAGCTACGCTGAACGAGCATTTGAGGCGACCGATGCGGGTGGGTGAGGTTGCAACTTCAGACAATGTAAGGCCCTTCAAATAGTTAAGTAAGTAGTGGCAATATTATTGCTTTTTAACCGACGAATTTCCGGGCACAATTCTGCGAATGATCAGATCCCAATCATCCGGACGATCTGCCGTCGATTTCATGCTTGCCATCCCCAATTTGCTTTTGGCCTTGCAGTCTATCGTCGAGACGCGGCCCTTTGCGGTTTTGGTCAGCTTGCAGAGGCCGGATGCCTTCAAAGGACTTCCGGCATAAATCTCCGCGACTTTGAAAGTGCCCTGGTTAATCATCAGACCTGAGAAGCTAAAATCGCCGTCGGCAGTTTTTGCGCCTACAATCATCTCACGATTGTTCGGTTCCCGTATGAAGTAGGTCCATCCGCATGGTCGTTTTGGAGTATCGCCGATTTTTACGAAGCATGTTCGTGCAGCCGAAACTTGATGTTCAGGCGCCGAAATAGCTTCGTCAAACATCAGGCACGCGATCGCTGCAATGCAGATTGTGTGAGTTATATTCATGGCGCTCCCCGCTTTGAGGCGCACTATTGCCGTCAATCGCGCTAAAGTCGAGTCGCTGAAGTTTTGTTGCGTGAAGTTATCGGCCCGGTTGTATTTTGCAAATCGTAGCTCGAATTTGCTAGGCCCCGTGATTACGGTGGATATCGAAATTTACAGAGCCGATTGGGATTAAATGATCGGGTTTGATGGTGCCCCATGCCGGAGTCGAACCAGCACTTCTTTCGAAACTCGATTTTGAGTCGAGCGCGTCTACCAATTCCGCCAATGGGGCAACGGGGTACTGACGAGGCGGCTGTCTAGCATGTGAGCGGCGGGGCGCGCAAGCCGGGGATGGCAGATATTGCGAGTGTTTCCGCAGGGTTGCGGTTTGGCCCATGGCGTGGGTGGACGCCATGGGCTTTTTGCCGTTGAGGCTCAGTGAGCCATGGCCGGGCCTTTGCTGGTGGAGCCGGACTTTTGCAGCGTGATCGCCAGGATCGCGGCGAGCAGGCAGAAGGCGCCGGCGACGAAGAAGGCGGGCAGGTAGGTGTTGAGCTCCGTGCGGGTGAGGCCGGCGCCATAGGCGGCGGTGGCGGCACCCAGCTGATGGCCGGCGAAGACCCAGCCGAAGATGAGGCCGGCCTTTTCGCGGCCGAAGCGGTCGGCGGCGATCTTGACGGTCGGCGGCACGGTGGCGATCCAGTCGAGGCCGTAGAAGACGGCGAAGATCGACAGGCCGTAGAAGGTGAAGTTGCTGAAGGGCAGGTAGACCAGCGACAGGCCGCGCAGGCCGTAATACCAGAAAAGCAGCCAGCGATTGTCGAAGCGGTCGGAGAGCCAGCCGGAGCCGATCGTGCCGAAGAAATCGAAGATGCCCATGACGGCAAGCACGCTGGCGGCGGCGACAGGCAAGATGCCGAAATCGCCGCAGAGCGTGACGAAATGCGTCTGGATCAGGCCGTTTGTCGACAGGCCGCAAATGAAGAAGGTGGCAAAGAGGATCCAGAAGGTCGAGGTCGTGGAGGCCTCCCGCAGGATCGACAGGGGCGAGGCGAGCGCGGCCTTCAGGTTTTTGGTCGCCGGGGGCGGAGGCGTGATGTGGATCTCGCCGACCAGCGGCAGGTTCATGTCAGAAGGGCGATCGCGCATCAGCAGCAGCACGACGAATGCAGCGACCACGATCATGCCGCAGACGAAGAGCACCGTGGTGCGCCAGCCGTAGCGCGTCGTCAGCTCCGCCATCAGCGGCAGGAAGACGAGCTGTCCGGTGGCCGAGCTTGCCGAGAGCATGCCGATGACGAGGCCGCGATGCTTGGTGAACCAGCGCGTCGAGACGGTCGCGGCGAGCACCATGGCGGTGAGGCCTGTGCCGAAGCCGATGATGATGCCCCAGCATAGCAGCAGCTGCCAGACTTGCGTCATGAACAGCGAGCCGATGAAGCCGACGGCGATGGTCGCCAGCGCGAAGACGATGACCTTGCGCACGCCGAAATGGTTCATGAAGGCGGCGGCGAAGGGTCCCATCAGGCCGAACAGCAGCAGCCGCACGGCAAGTGCCGAGGAAATGGACGAGGTGCTCCAGCCGAACTCGTCCTCCAGCGGCTTTATGAGCACGCCGGGGGCGCCCATGGCGCCGGCCGTGACCAGCATGGTGAGGAAGGTGGCGGCGACGACGACCCATCCATAGTGGATGTTGCGCCGGGCAAGCGTCGAAGCAAGGGCAGTGGAAACCATGAGGTGCGTTCCGATAGGGTTGCGTGTCTTGGCGTCAGGATCGGGAGATTTGCGAAAGCGCTCGATCGCGGATGGCCGGGGGTACCGTGTCCACTTCTAGCGCCATGCCGTTCTCCCGGCTTGAACGTTTGTGTAAAGGCATTTACATGATTGCTATCATATTTGTTGCGTATTGATGATGGTCATCATATAAATTGTCAATGCAGATTTATTGATGCTCTGATGGAGTTTTTTGATGAGAGTGAGCCGGGAGAAATTCGCCGAGAATCGCGAGAAGATCCTTGCCGTGGCAGGCGAGCTCTTTCGCGAGAAGGGTTTTGACGGCATCGGCGTCGCCGAGATCATGAAGGCGGCCGGGCTGACGCATGGTGGTTTCTACGGCCATTTCGATTCGAAGGACGAGCTTGCCTGCGAGGCGAGCAAGGCGCTTGTGGCTCGTTCGCTGGAGCGCTGGAAGCAGGTGGCGTCAAGCTCGCCCGACCAACCGCTGGAAGCGCTGCTCGCCCATTATCTCTCGCATCGCAACGTGGTCGAGCACGCGACAGGCTGTGTCTTCGCGGCGCTGACGCAGGAGGTCAGCCGCCACGGCCCCGAGATGCAGTCCACCTTCACCGGCGGCCTGATGGGGCTGGTCGAGGTGCTGGAAGAGATCGTTCCCGGCCAAACGCCGGAGGAGCGACGGCGCAAGGCCTTTGCCAGCCTCTCGGCCATGGTCGGCGCGGTCATCCTGGCACGCGCCATGGACAATCCCGAATTGTCGCAGGAATTCCTGTCGGCGACCCGGCGGGAGCTGTCGCCGCTGGCGGGTGACGAAAAGAGCTGATCTATAGCGGTTCAGCTTTTCACGGAATCTCTGAGACGCTCTATCTCTTTGTTGTCTCGCAATTCCGGACGGAAAACCGCTGCGCACTTTTCCTGGAATTGCTCTATTCGCGGAAGGCGAGCAGCCCGTTCGCCTCGACGACCTCTCTGAACTTGCCGTCGGGTGCGACTGCGAGCAGTTCGGCGCGAAGTGCGGCTTCGAAATCGGCTGCCTTGTCCCCCAGCGCCTGTGGCGAAGTCGACGACATCGAGAAGATGCGGCCGACGATCTCTTCGATATCCCTGGTGTATTCCGAGACGATGCCGATCCGTTCCAGATTGCGGAAGGGGGAGGCGAGCAGCATGGCTTCATGCGGCGCCCATTCCTTGCTCCGGCGCATCTGCCGCTCCGCGCTGCGCTCGGGCGAATAGGTTTCCATCAGCGGTTCAAGGATGCCGCGCCAGTTCGGCTCCGCCAGAATGCCTTTATCGTGAAAAAGCACGACAGCGCCGCCCGGCTCGATCAGCTTATCGAGGGCCTCAAGCGTTGCCGGCCTGTCCATCCAGTGGAAGGAGCGGCCCATGACGCAGAGGTGCAGCCTGCCGATATCGGGGCCGAGATCGTAGGAAGAGCCTTGGCGGATGCTGATATCGACGCCGGCTGCCTTCGCGCCAAGCGCGGCTTCGGCGAGCATTTCCGGTTCCGGATCCATGGCGGTGACGGCGGCACCCTGCAGCCGCGCGAAGGCGATGCCGAGCTGGCCGGGGCCGCAGCCGAGGTCGAGCACATGGTCGCCAGGCTTAAGCCCGCTGCGCTCGGCGACGCGCTCGATCAGCCTGTCCGGATAGGGGATGCGATAGCGCAGATAATAGGCCGCGGTCGATTGAAATCGCCGCGCCTCGAAGGGAACTGTGATCATTGGATATCATCCTCGGGGGAAAGGAACCACCACCTGTTAAGCCCCAACTATGACCTGTTCGTGAAGTCACTTTTGCGCGATTTGCCGCGGGCTGCATGGCTTCGGCTTCGGAGCTTGGGATTATCTCTCACCCTAACCCTCTTCCCTGGGTAAGGGGCCAGGCACATCTATCGCAACAGCGATGAACGCGCCTGACCAGCTCCAAAATCCCCGTTCACTTGAACCCCGCAACCCCGTGCGGGACATAGGGCGCTTCCAGCGCGCCGATTTCCTCCGGCGTCAATTTGACCTCCAGCGAGGCGACGGCGTCCGTGATGTGGCCGGGCTTGGAGGCGCCGATGATCGGGGCGGTGACGGCGCTTTTCTGCAGGATCCAGGCGGTTGCGACCTGCGCGCGCGGGATGCCGCGCGCCTTGGCAACGGTGCCGACGGCATCGACGATCTTGCGGTCGGCCTCGAGCGCCTGGGTATAGAGCGTCTTCCCGAATTCGTCGGACTCCGTGCGGGCGGTCGCTTCATCCCAATCGCGGGTGAGGCGACCGCGAGCAAGTGGGCTCCACGGGATGACGGCGATCTTTTGGTCCTCGCAGAAGGGCAGCATCTCGCGCTCCTCCTCGCGGTAGAGCAGGTTCAGGTGGTCCTGCATGCTGACGAACTCGGTCCAGCCGTTGAGGCGGGAGATGTAGATCGCCTTGGCGAACTGCCAGGCATACATGGAGGAGGCGCCGATATAGCGAGCCTTGCCGGCCTTGACGACATCATGAAGCGCTTCCAGCGTTTCCTCGATCGGTGTCGTATAGTCCCAGCGGTGAATTTGATAGAGATCGACATAGTCGGTGCCGAGACGGCGCAGGCTGTTGTCGATTTCATCGAAGATCGCCTTGCGCGAGAGTCCTGCACCGTTCGGGCCGGGACGCATGCGGTTGAAGACCTTGGTGGCGAGCACGATATCGTCGCGGCGGGCGAAATCCTTGATGGCGCGGCCGACGATCTCTTCCGACGAGCCGTTGGAGTAGGTGTTGGCCGTATCGAGGAAGTTGATGCCGGCCTCGATCGCCTGGCGCAGCAGCGGCCGGCTGTCCTCCTCCTTCAATGACCAGGCATGCGTGCCCTTGTTGGGATCGCCATAGGTCATGCAGCCCAGGCAGATGCGTGAAACTTCCAGACCGGTGCGGCCAAGCTTTACGTATTCCATCGCTATTCTCCGTCCTGTTATGGATATCTCGGTGGCAAGGTCATTCGCCTCGCTTGGGAAGGTGAATGATATTGTATCATGCGGAGACTATCAGGAGGCTTTGCCGATAGCCCAATAATTCGAGATTGCTCGAAAGCTGCCGAGGATCGAAGCGGACCTAGCTTGGGGATTGTTACATCTGGACAATTCAAATGCAGTTATTGGTTGTGTAACTATGGCGCTTCATCAATTTGAGGCTTTCAATGCGTTTTTTCCGCTTCTTCCGAGACCGCCGTCCGCTCGCCGCTGCCGTCATCGGCCTGCTTTTGGGGCCTGCTGTCGTCACGGCCTATCTTGGCCGTGGACGTATGGCGATAGCCTATCTGTTGGTTACCAACCTTGTCGGCTTTCTGGTTATTCTTGCGATGCCTCAACTCGCGTTGGCTGCGGCTGCTGGTTTGGTAGCCGTTCCTTTCAATTTGATCGGTTGTGTTCACGGCTATTGGCTGGCTCGGGGAGGGGGCGCTGTCTGGCAACATCGATGGTTCGCGCGCTGGTACAATATAGTGCTGGTTTTCTGGCTTTTGCCCATTGCCGTCGCATTCTTCATTCGGGCATTCATTGTCCAACCGTTTTCGATCCCCTCCGGTTCGATGATGCCGACGCTTATGCCCGGTAGCTATGCTTTCGTGACGAAGTTCAATTATGGCTATGGTCGCTACTCCTTCCCGTTTAGAACCGACTGGCTGCCGCCGAAATTGTTCGGACCTAAGCCACAGCGAGGGGATGTCGTCATCCTCGCGCCTCCGGCTACGCCGAATGTGGACTATGCTAAGCGTATCATCGGGTTGCCCGGTGACCGCGTCCAGATGAAGGGCGGAATTGTTTTCATCAATGGACAGGTGGTGCCGCGCGATGCCGAGGGGACCATCGTGTCGAATTATAGTCTGGATCCTGGCGAATTCCCCGTTTTCGGTGAGGTGCTGGACAACGGGGTTCGCTATCGGACTTTGGATGAATCGCCAAACTCGCGGGGGGACAATACGGGCGAGTATTCAGTGCCTGAAGGCTATTATTTCGTCCTGGGTGACAATCGTGACAATTCCAACGATAGCCGCTTTGACATCGGCTTTGTGCCGGAGGCGAATATCTTCGGCAAGTTTTGGCTTGTATTTCGTTCCGAAGAAGGGTGGTCCTTCGTGCACTAGATGACGGCGACCGGGCAGGGAAGACGGTAATTTCAAATGTTTCCTTGAACCCCAGAGGCGACAGGTGTTAGCTGCACCGCACCATTTTCTGGAATTCCGCATGAGATTGCCTCCGCGTGACACTTACGATGCCCTCTATCGCGACTTTCGTTGGGAGATTCCGGCGAAATTCAACATAGGACATGCTGTTTGCGATGCCTGGGCCGAACGCGAGCCCGATCGGGTCTGCCTCCAGCATTTCAATCCTGACGGCAATCACTTTTCCATGACCTATGGTGAGTTGCGTGATCGCTCCGCCTCTTTCGCCCATGCACTTGCCGTGCATGGCGTGCAGCGAGGAGATCGGGTGGCGCTGCTGCTGCCGCAGAGTTTCGAGACGGGGGTAGCGCATGTGGCGATCTACAAGATGGGGGCGATCGCCCTGCCGCTGGCCTTGCTGTTCGGTGCCGAGGCGCTGGAATACCGGCTGAAGGCATCCGGAGCATCGGCCATCGTCACCAACCGCTTCGGCCTCGAACGGCTGCGTCCGATCCGGGACCGGCTGCCTGAACTCGCTCAGGTGATCAGCATCGATGGCGCGGAAGAGGGTGTAGCCGGCTTTGCCGATCTGGTCGCGGTGCATCCGCCGCTGTTTACGGTCACTGACACCGGTCCGGACGATCCGGCATTGATGATCTTCACCTCGGGCACGACCGGACCACCTAAGGGGGCGCTGCATGGCCATCGCGTGCTGCCGGGTCATATCCCGGGCATGCAGTTCGCCCATGAGGGCTTTCCCAAGGCCGGCGACCGCCTTTGGACGCCGTCGGACTGGGCTTGGGCCGGCGGCCTCCTGAATGCTCTGTTGCCGAGCCTGATGCTTGGCGTCCCCGTCGTTTCCTCGCCTGCGCAGAAGTTCGATCCGCACATGGCGTTCCGCATCATGGCCGAGATGGAGGTGCGCAATGCCTTCATCCCGCCGACGGCGCTGCGCCTGCTGAAGGCCGTCGATAATCCGCGGGCGCATTACGATCTCAAGCTGCGCACCATCGGTTCGGCCGGCGAGGCGCTCGGCCGCGAAACCTTCGAGTGGGCACGCTCGGCGCTCGGTGTCAGCGTCAACGAATTCTTCGGCCAGACGGAGTGCAATTTCGTGCTCTCTTCCAGCGAGGCCTTCGGCGTCAGCCGTGCTGGCGCGACGGGCAAACCGGCGCCCGGCCATCGTGTCGCGATCGTCGATGCCGATGGCGTCGAGGTTGCAGTAGGGGAGGCGGGGCAGATCGCGATCAGGCGGCCCGATCCGGTGATGTTCCTCGGCTACTGGCAGAACGAGGCGGCGACGGAGGCGAAATTTGCCAATGACTGGCTGCTGACGGGCGATATCGGCCGGCAGGATGCGAATGGCTATATTTCCTTCGTCGGGCGCGACGACGATGTCATCACCTCGTCGGGCTATCGCATCGGTCCGAGCGAGATCGAGGATTGCCTAGGCGGCCATCCGGCCGTGCAGCTTGCCGCGGCTGTGGGAAAGCCGGATGCGGTCAGGACGGAAATCGTCAAGGCCTATGTCGTTCTCGTGCCCGGCCACGAGCCAAGCGAGGCGCTGGCGGCCGAAATCCGCGAGTGGGTGAAGACCCGGCTTTCCATGCATGAATATCCGCGCGAGATCGAATTCGTCGACGCTCTGCCGCTGACGACGTCGGGCAAGGTGATCCGCCGCCTGCTGCGCGAGCGGGCGGTGGCCGAGGTCAGCGTTTCGTAAGCGACAGGATCTTTTCGCGCAGCAGCTTCGCCATGTTGCGGGTGCTGCGATACATGTGGAGCTGCGTGGTCACCTGGCGGACGTCGCGGTCGCCGTTCGGCGTCAGGCCGATAATGAGCGTGCCCATCTCCTCGCGTTCGTGCCAGAAGCGGCTCATGATCGGATGGTCCGGTACCGCGCAGGAATCGGAGCGGACGACGTTGGCGTCATCGAGATGCCATTCCGTCAGTTCGCCCATCAAGAGCTTGCCCGGCGAAAAGCGGGCATAGGCCTCGTCATAGGCGGTCTTCCACGTATAGGCTTCGCCGCCCATCATCAGCACGATCATGGAGGCGATCGCCTTGCCGTCGAGGTCGATGGTGTGGATGCGCACCGCGTCGATGGCCGCAAGATTGGAGATTGCTTCGCGGGCGAAGGCGGCATGGTGGCGATCCGTGACGAGGGCCGACCGCTTCTTGCCCTTCCAGCCGCTTGCTTCCAGCGCCAGGAATTCTTCCATGCGGAGATGAATGTCACGGGGCTGGCGCGCGACGCTGTAGGTGACTTCGCCCTGATTTTCCAATAGCCGCCATTGCCGGCGCATTTCGCGCAAGTGCGCGTTGGAAATCGTCCGCTTCAGGTAGGCGAGCGCGTCGTCGTTGCTCTCAAGCATCGGCCGCTGGAAAGGATTGGCGACCGCGATCGGCAGGTTCCTGCCGATGGCGATGACTTTCGCCATTTGAACGAAGCGGCCGTTCAGGCGCACATCCGGCAGCACGAGCGTCGTCGGCAGGTGCAGTTCCGGCCGGGAGAGCGCTTCGAAAAGATTGTCGAGCGTCTCGCCCGCATCCTCCGCATCGACGAGCGGCGTGCCGAGCGGACCGAAGGAGTTCGACCAGACGCGAATGATCGAGGGCCCGATCGCAAAGCCTGGCTTGTCGACAGTGAAGGGCATCAGCAGACGGATGCGGCTACGCGTGCTGCTGTTGTCGCGCATCAACGCAAGACGCACCTGCCGGTCCTCCAGCCGCGGCATGGCGGGCGCCAGGAAACGGCCGGAGAAGAAGACGTTCGGTTCTATGGCGCGGTTGGACAGGAAGTCCAGTTCGTCCTGCAGCTCGTAGCCGAGCTTGCCGGGATAGAGGCAGAGTTCGCGGCCCACGCGGCCGATCTCGACCCGGGCCTCGGCCTTCGGCGTTTCGAAGTGCAGCGCTGCGAGCGTATGCGTCAGGGCATTCACTTGGCTGTCGGTACTTTGGGTGTAGGGAGGGCGTGCCATAATCAGGGAGCCCTCGTTGCCGGTGGGGTTGCGGGGCGCCGAATGAGGGCGAACAGGGTGATGCCGAGCGCGTGACGGACCGCGATGTGCAGAAGCAGGGCCTCGATCGCCATGGCGGCGGTGCCGGCAATGGCTGCCCCTTCGATGCCGAGACGCGGGATAAGGATGACGTTCAGGCCGATATTGGCGACAAGTGCCGCTGCATAGAGGTAGACGCAGAGCATCTGCTTGTCGGCCATGGTCAGGAGCACTTCGGCAGGGCCGACCAATGCCCTTGCGAGGATGCCGGCAAGCAGTATTGCCATGACGATCTGACCATCGGTGAAAGAGGCGCCGAAAAGCGACAGCAGCAACTGGCCGGCGGCCAGGACGGCAAGACCGACGGCAAGCGCCGGAAAGAAGGTCCAACGCGTTGCATCGGCTGCGAAGGCGGCAAGCTTGCTGCGGTCACCTTCCGCCAGGATCGCGGCAAAGCGCGGGCCGATCGCGGCCTTTACGGCGAAATAGACGAAGTGGACCAGCGCCATGGTCTTGGCGGCGGCAAAATAGACGGCAACCTGATCCGGATCGAGGAATATCCCGACGACCACGACATCGGAATTGGTGAGAAGGTAGCCCACGCCTTCGACAAGAAAGATAGGAAAGGCGACGGCAAACCACGCGTTGAATTCCGTGGCTTTCGGGCCGCCCGGATAATGGCGGCGCAGACGGAGGGTGACGACCAGATATTGCAGCAGGACGCTGGTGAAGGCGCCGGCCAGGGCTGCCGTCATGGCCGTGACCGCATCGCGCGGCGCTCCGGCGAGGACCGCGCCGACCATGAAGAGCAATATCAGCGTCGGGCGGATCAGGAAGGTCGGGCTCAGAGCCATGATCGGCCAGTGCTTGGCACGCGCCGTCCCATCAAGGACGTCGCCCAGCGCGATCATCGGCACGGCGATCAGCCCGAGGAAGGTCGGCAGGATGTAATAGGCTTCGATCATGCCGCGGAAGACATGGATCAGGAGTGCTCCGATCAGGGCCAGCGTGCCTGAGATGGCCACCACGAACAGGCGCGCCGTGGCGTTCAGGCCGCGAATGGCATCGTAGTTGCCGCTGGCATCATACTGCGGCAGGAACCGGATGATGGCGGTCGGGAAGCCGATACAGGCAAGATTGCCGAACAGGATCATCAACACCCAGACGAAAACGAAGACGCCGTATTCAAACCGGCCCATCAGGCGGGCAAGGATGATCTGTGACAGGAAGGCGAGGGCGGCGCCTGCGATGCGGATCGTGAAAGCGATCAGCGCCATGCGCTGCGAGACGGCTTTTTCGTCCTGACCGGCAAAAAGGGCAGCGAGTTTGCGCAGATGCGGCGATAGCGCAGTCCGCAATGCGGACGGCAACATTCTCTCCGCTGTTTGAAAGACCGCCATGATCGATACGCAATACTTTAAGTATGATCCCAACCTCGCGGCAGTCTTGGCAGAGGAGGGTTAAGAATCGGTTCTTTCTGCATGCAAAAATCATCCGCAAGCTGCGAAGAATCGTTCACCGAGGGAATTCGAGGCAACCTTGGGATGCGGCTCTTCTTGGGGTTGCGATACCGCGCTCCCGCCGCAGGAAACGGGTGGCGGGCACTTAGCCGCAATATAGAATCGATCGCGTGCCAACGGAGGATCTCATGCTCACGCTCTACGATTATCTGCCATCGCAGAATGGCTGGAAGGCCAGGGTACTGTTCGGGCTGCTTGATATTCCATACCAAACCCGCCTGGTGTCGATCTTCGAAGGCGAGGGGCGCACGGATGCCTTTCTCGCTCTCAATCCGGCAGGCGGCATTCCCGTTCTCGAACTCGAGAATGGGCGCACGATCGCCGAATCGAATGCGATCCTGACCTATGTCGCCGAGGGAACGCGATTTCTTCCGGCAGATCGCTACCAGCGCGCCAAGGTCATGCAGTGGCTGTTCTTCGAGCAATATCACGTAGAGCCGGTCATCGGCACGCTGCGCTTCTGGACCTTGACGGGGCGGCTCGAGCTCAATGCCGTCATGGCGGAGGCCAAGCGTGCCGGCGGCCTTCGTGCGCTTGCGGCGCTCGAGCGTGGACTGAAGACCACGCCCTTTCTCGCTGGCGAGGAGTTTTCGATCGCGGATATAGCGGCTTATGCCTATGCTCATCGGGCTGCGGATTGCGGCTTCGATCTTGCCGATTATCCCGCGTTCACCGCGTGGCTCGATCGTGTACTTGACGTCATTGGCCCCGGCTATCCGGTCCATCTCTATAGCGAAGATCCCCATTCCGCCATCTGAGTGCATTGGCTCTTCATCTAGGGACTCCACCTGTCAGCTGGCGCTGTTCCGAGGGCCCCGCAAACAAAAATGCCGCCCAAAGGCGGCATCTTGTTCATTGCCATCAACCGATAAGGTTCAGACGACTTCGCTGCTTTCGAAGGCGCCGTGGCAGTGCTTATACTTCTTGCCGGAGCCGCAGGGGCATGCCTCGTTGCGGCCGACGCGGCCCCAGGTTGCCGGGTTGCGCGGGTCACGGTTTTCCGGTGCTACCGCGCTTTCATTTGCGAGAGCGAAGGGTGAGAATTCGTCCTCGCCCGTCGTCGCGTCGATGTGGCGGGCCTGCATCGGCGGCGTCTCTGGCTCGGCCGGCTGCTGCACGAGTTCGACGCGCGAGAGCTGGGCTGTCACGGCCTGGCGCAGATTGTTCAAGAGTGCCTGGAACAGCTCGAAAGCTTCGGCCTTGTATTCCTGCAGCGGGTCGCGCTGGGCGTAGCCTCGGAAGCCGATGACCGAACGCAGATGGTCGAGATTGACGATATGCTCGCGCCAGAGATTGTCCAGCGTCTGCAGCACGATGGAGCGCTCGACATAGGTCATGATCTCAGGCCCGAAGCGCTCGGCCTTTTCGGCCGCCGCCTTGTCGGCTGCTTCCGTCAGGCGCGCGCGGATATCGTCTTCGGCGATGCCCTCTTCCTTGACCCAGTCATGAATGGGCAGGTCGAGATCGAAGAAGTTGGCGACCGCCGTCTTCAGCCCGTCGGCATCCCACTGTTCGGCATAGGCGCGCTCGGGAATATGTCTTGAGACCAGATCCTCGATGACCTCATGGCGCATGTCGCCCACGGTTTCGGACAGGTCCTTGGCTTCCATCAGCTCGACGCGCTGCTCGAAGATGACCTTGCGCTGGTCGTTCAGCACATCGTCGTATTTCAGAACGTTCTTGCGGATATCGAAGTTGCGGGCTTCAACCTTCTTCTGGGCGCGTTCGAGTGCCTTGTTGATCCAGGGATGGACGATGGCTTCGCCTTCCTTGAGGCCCAGCTTCTGCAGCATGCCGTCCATACGGTCGGAGCCGAAGATGCGCATCAGATCGTCCTGGAGCGACAGGTAGAACTTCGAGCGGCCCGGGTCGCCCTGACGGCCGGAACGGCCGCGAAGCTGGTTATCGATGCGCCGGCTTTCATGGCGCTCGCTGGCGATGACGTAGAGACCGCCGGCGGCAAGCGCCTGCTGCTTCAACTCCTTGATTTCCTCGGCGATCCTGGCAATGGCCGCATCGCGCTCGGGACCTGGCTCCATCTCGTGCAGGTCGCGTTCGACACGCATTTCGAGGTTGCCGCCGAGCTGGATGTCGGTACCGCGGCCAGCCATGTTGGTGGCGATCGTCACCGTGCCGGGAACGCCGGCCTGGGCGACGATATAGGCTTCCTGCTCGTGATAGCGAGCGTTCAGCACCTGGAAATTGGAGAAGCCGCGCTTGCGCATGAGATCGGCGAGAAGTTCGGACTTCTCGATCGATGTCGTGCCGACCAGGACCGGCTGGCCGCGCTTATGCGCATCGAGGATCTCGTTGATGATGGCGTTATACTTCTCGGTATGCGTACGATAGACCTCGTCGTCCTCGTCGATACGCTGGATCGGCAGATTGGTCGGCACTTCGATGACGTCGAGGCCGTAGATGTTGCCGAATTCTTCCGCTTCCGTCGATGCCGTGCCGGTCATGCCGGCAAGCTTGTCGTACATGCGGAAATAGTTCTGGAAGGTGATCTGCGCCAGCGTCTGGTTTTCCGGCTGGATCTGCACATGCTCCTTGGCTTCCAGGGCCTGATGCTGGCCGTCGGAATAGCGGCGGCCCGGCATCATGCGGCCGGTGAATTCGTCGATGATGACGACTTCGCCGTTACGGACGATATAGTCCTTGTCGCGCTGGAAAAGCTTGTGCGCCTTGAGCGCGTTGTTGATGTGGTGGACGATCGCGACGTTTTCGATGTCGTAGAGCGATTCACCCTTCAACAGGCCGGCTTCGCGCAGCATGTTTTCCAGCTTCTCGGTGCCGTCTTCGGAGAAGTTGGCGGAGCGCTGCTTTTCGTCGATCTCGTAATCATCCTTCGACAGGCGCGGAATGAAGGCGTCGATCGCGTTGTAGAGATCGGAACGGTCGTCGAGCGGGCCGGAAATGATCAGCGGCGTGCGCGCTTCGTCGATGAGGATCGAGTCCACTTCGTCCACGATCGCAAAACTATGGCCGCGCTGTACCATCTGCGCGCGTTCATACTTCATATTGTCGCGCAGATAGTCGAAGCCGAGCTCGTTGTTGGTGCCGTAGGTGATGTCGCAGGCATAGGCTGCGTGGCGCTCTTCGTCCGACAGGCCGTGAATGATGACGCCCGTGGTCAGGCCGAGGAATCCGTAGAGACGGCCCATGGTGCCGCTGTCGCGCTGTGCCAGGTAGTCGTTGACCGTGACGACGTGCACGCCCTTGCCGGCCAGCGCGTTCAGATAGACCGGCAATGTCGCGACGAGGGTCTTGCCTTCACCGGTCTTCATTTCGGCGATGGCGTTGGAATGAAGGATCATGCCGCCGATAAGCTGCACGTCGAAAGGTCGCATGCCAAGAACACGGCGCGACGCTTCGCGGGCAACGGCGAAGGCGGGTACGAGAAGATCGTCGAGCGTCTTGCCGTCTGCGAGCTGCTGGCGGAACTCAACCGTCTTTGCGGCCAGAGCTTCATCGGACAGCGCTCGCATCTCCTGCTCGAGCGCATTGATTGCGGCTACTTGCGGCTGGAACGATTTGACCCTGCGGTCGTTGGACGAGCCGAACAACTTGCGGGCAATTCCACCTAGGCTGACCATGTGACTGGTCCTTTCTGAGATTTCATCCGGCCGTTTCCTGCTTTATCCGATCCCGAAAAAAACGGGAGTATAGCACAAAACGGCCGGAAACTGTTCTGGACGCGAGGTTGCGTGACAGATAAGAGGGGGGTCGATTGATGTCAACGGGATTTGGCCGATACAGAAAGGCCACATTCTCCTGCTGAAGGCTTTTTCACGCCGGAATCACATCTGTCGAGCCGGTCGAGATCACCGAAGGGTTATTTTATGTTGAAGTATAACAAGCTTGCTGCGGTTGCTTTCGCAACAATCGTTACCTTCCAGGCTCCGGTCTTCGCAGCCGATGCCAAGGACCCCGTTGTCGCCAAGGTCGGCGATGTCGAAATCCATCAGTCCGAACTCAACCTGGCGATCGCCAACCTCGATCCGCAACTCGGCCAGCTTCCGGACGACCAGAAGAAGGTGGCAGCGCTTTCGGCTTCGATCGACGTGAAGCTGCTGTCGCAGCAGGCCGCCACCGAAAAGCTCGACCAGACGCCGGACTTCCAGGCCCACATGGCCTATCTGCGCGACCGCGAGCTGCACAATGCCTTCTTCAAGGCGCATGTCGCCGACAAGATCACGGATGACGAAGTCAAGGCCCGCTACGACAAGGAAGTCGCAGCCCTGCCGAAGCAGGAAGAAGTTCATGCCCGCCACATCCTCGTAAAGACCGAGGACGAGGCCAAGGCAATCATCAAGGAACTCGACGCCGGCAAGGATTTCGCCGAACTGGCCAAGGAAAAGTCGACCGACCCGAACAAGGCCGACGGCGGCGATCTCGGCTATTTCGGCCATGGCCGTATGGTCAAGGAATTCGAGGATGCGGCTTTCGCTCTTCCGGTCGGCACCTACACCAAGACGCCGGTCAAGACCGATTTCGGCTGGCATATCATCAAGGTCGAAGACAAGCGCAATGCTCCGCCGCCGCCGTTCGACCAGGTCAAGGACCAGGTTCGTCAGCTCGTCATGCGCGACAAGTATCTTGAGCTCCTGAACAAGGCCAAGACGGACACGAAGGTCGTCATCAACGACCCGGCCCTCAGCAAGGCCTATGACGATGCGCAGAAGCAGCAGGACGCAGCCCCGGCCGATGACGCCGTCGCTCCTGCAGATGGTGCGGCAGCGCCCGACGCTCAGCCGCAGCAGTAAGTCACAGCAGTCAAACCATCAGGGCCCGGTTTTTCCGGGCCCTTTACTGGAGCCGGATGATTTTAGGTCGCATCGACCTAAAATCTGAATCCGCTCCAGAATCAAAAAATAGAGCATGATGTCGTCCGAAAACCGCCTACACTTTTCGGCATCATGCTCTTTCAGGTGGGTCTCATGTCCGGTTCCGTCTCTCCGCTCGCTCCCAAATCCTTTACGTCCATGCCCGCGCTTCGCGGCGTGCGCATGACCACGGCGTCCGCCGGCATCAAGTACAAGAACCGGACCGACGTCCTGCTGATGGTTTTCGACAAGCCGGCCGCCGTCGCCGGTGTCTTCACCCGTTCGAAGTGCCCTTCGGCTCCGGTCGATTTCTGCCGCCAGAACCTCGCGCATGGCAGCGCGCGTGCCGTCGTCGTCAATTCCGGCAATGCCAATGCCTTCACCGGCCTCAAGGGCCGCCAGGCGACGGAACTGACCGCCAAGTCCGCGGCGGCGGCCGTCGGCTGCGGTGAAAACGAAGTCTATCTCGCCTCGACTGGCGTTATCGGCGAGCCTCTCGACGCCAGCAAGTTCGCCGGCGTGCTCGACACGATGGCGAAGGATGCGACAAGCGATTTCTGGTTCGAGGCCGCCAAGGCAATCATGACCACGGATACCTATCCGAAGGTCGCGACCCGCACCGCCGAGATCGGCGGGGTCAAGGTCACGATCAACGGCATCGCCAAGGGTGCGGGTATGATCGCGCCCGACATGGCAACGATGCTCTCCTTCGTCGTCACCGATGCCGATATTTCCTCTGCCGCGCTGCAGACGCTGCTGTCCGACGGCGTCGGCCCGAGTTTCAACTCCATGACCGTCGATAGCGATACCTCGACCTCGGACACGCTGATGCTGTTTGCCACTGGCGCTGCCGCGGCTGACGGGCAGGCGCATATCGATCGTGCCGACGATCCGAAGCTTGCAGCCTTCCGCGCAGCCCTTAACGAGCTGCTCAAGGATCTTGCTATCCAGGTCGTTCGCGACGGCGAAGGCGCGACCAAGATGCTCGAAATTACGGTGACTGGCGCCGAAAATGACGCCGCTGCCAAGCGTATTGCGCTTTCGATCGCCAATTCGCCGCTGGTCAAGACCGCGGCCGCCGGCGAGGATGCTAATTGGGGCCGTGTCGTCATGGCTGTCGGCAAGGCGGGCGAAATGGCGGATCGCGACAAGCTTGCCATCTGGTTCGGCGATGTCCGCGTCGCCGTCAATGGTGAGCGTGATCCCTCCTATTCCGAGGACGCCGCCTCGAATGTCATGAAGCAGCAGGATATTCCCGTGAAGGTCGATCTCGGCCTCGGCAATGGTCGCGCAACGGTCTGGACCTGCGACCTGACGAAGGAATATGTTGCCATCAATGGCGACTACCGGAGCTGATATTTAGCCGATGCATGCGCAGTCCACGATAAACAAGCTGCCTTTGGTGCGCAGGCTCGAAGCCGTCGGCTTCCGGGCCTGGCCGGCATCGTCGGTGCAGTATGACGGCAGCTGGCAGGTGCGCTTGACGGCCGGCCACCCGTCGAAGCGGCTGAATTCGGTCGTGCCGCTCGATCCTTCGGATCATCGCGATCTCGAAATCCGTCTGGCGAAGGCGCAGCGCAAGTTCGAGGCCTATGGCCGGCCGATGGTCGTGCGCGAGACGCCGCTCGCCTCGCCGAAGCTTATAGACCTTCTGCGGGAGCGTGGCTGGACGCGCTTCGACGAGACCATCGTCATGACCGCCGATCTGGTCGATCTCGAGCTGCCGGATATGCTGGATCATCTTCCCAGCCACGATGTCGGCCGTTTTGTCGATGCAAGCCTCGTTGTCGATGAAGCCGATCCGGCTTTGAAGCCGGCGTTGGCCGAGGTAGTAAGCAACATCAAGCCGCCCTCGGGTCTCTTCGTCATCGAGGATGCCGAGGTCGGGCCATTGGCAACGACGCTTTGCGTGCAGGACAATGATCTTGCCGGCGTCATGTCGGTTGCGGTGTCGCCGCAGCATCGGCGCAAGGGCCTGGGCGTCGAGATCCTGACATCGGCGTTGCGCTGGGCGCGCATGCGCAGTGCCAAGACCGCCTGGCTTCAGGTCGGTGCCGACAACGCGCCGGCCCTGGCGCTCTATGTCCGCTTCGGCTTCCGCGAGGCCTATCGTTATTGCTATTGGCAACCGCCGGGGGACGCATGAGCGAGGCAGGCCGCAAGATCGTTCTCGTTGCCGCCTGCGCGCTGATCGATGCTGATGGTCGGATTCTTCTGGCGCAGCGCCCCGAAGGCAAGTCGCTCGCCGGTCTCTGGGAGTTTCCCGGCGGCAAGGTCGAAGCCGGCGAGACGCCGGAGGAGACGCTGGTGCGGGAGCTTCAGGAAGAGCTCGGTATCCAGACGAAGATCGCCTGCCTCGCGCCGCTGACCTTCGCCAGCCATACCTACGAAACCTTCCATCTGCTGATGCCGCTTTATATCTGCCGGCGCTACGAGGGAATCCCGCATGGCCGGGAAGGACAGGCGATCAAATGGGTGCGGCCGCAGGCCCTGCGCGATTACCCGATGCCTCCCGCCGACGAACCGCTGATCCCTTTCCTGCAGGATCTGCTTTAAGAGGACCCAGGCCCAGGTTCGGTACTTGGCTGGCTGGAATTGCTATCGGGTCAGATGTCCTTGAAGCGGAAGTTCGATTTCGTGAGTTGATCGAGGCTTTGCGCCATGGACTCACGACGGGACGAATCCGTTTGCGGTGTTCTTCGTAGCAGCTCCGTCAGCATTTCCGACTGTTCGGTTGAGTTCCGGCGGATCGCCTCCAGATGCTCGAGCATCAACCCAAAAGTAAAAATCACGGCGCCGCAGAATCCATCCTTCTGGAATTTTTGCAGTGCACATTTGCTGCGTTGGGAGACGATACATCGCAAACATGGTTAACGAAAATTAGCCATGTAATATCAGCCTTCTAGGCCGAATCAGGCAGTGTTTCAGAATTTTACGTCTCTTTAGTTTGCATGTGGATATTAAGGGATCGTTTATGACCTTCTGGCATTGAATTCTCTCAATCAAGCGATTGTTGGGTGCGTTAAAGAAGGCTTGACATAATGGACGACGATTTCTGGAAAGCTGTTCAGGAAAAAGAGCAGTCCTATTCCGCGTCGCGCAAGACGGGCGCGTTGAATATCGCTCTGCTGTTCGGGACAGCGGCGGTTGCGCTTTCGCTCATCCTCACGCCGATGCTCTCCGACAAATCGAAGTCACGCGTGCTTGCAAGCGCGCCTGATATCGACAATGTTACCACTGGATCGATCCCGCAGACGGAAAACGGCAAGCGTTATACGATCCGCCGCAGCGTATTGCAGCAGGAACCGGGCTCGGTCTGCATCGTCCAGGGTTATGGCGCCGACAGCGGCTGTCAGTAGAGCATCTCCAGGAAATGCGCGCAGCGCTTTTCCGTCCGGAATGCGTGAGGGAAAAGGATAGGGCGTTTTCGCGATTCGAAGACAAGCGGAAATGCTCTCATGCATGAGCATAGCCTGCCGGATGCCATGACGAGCATCGGATTCATCTGTTGTCCAATGCTGGGAGCCCTGAGCTTATGCGTTCCGTATGGCGTATTTTCAATGACAAGACCGGTGCGACGGTCATCGAATATGGTTTGATTGCCGCACTGATGTCGGCGGCGATCATCAGTGGCGTCGGCGCTTTCGGCGGCAGCCTCTCGAGCGTGTTCAACACGCTCTCCAATACGATGCAGAACTCGGCCGCATCGGGAAACTGAGTTAGCCATCGACGGGGCCGGCCAGTATTGCCGGCTATTGCTTCAACTTGTGCTCTTCCACCTTGAGCGCATCCGCCAGGCGCGCCTTGGCGGAACCCGGCCGCAGTGGCTTCTGCTGGCTTTCGTGCGGCGTCCAGCCTGAGACGTAGATGATGGAGAATGTTGCCCTGATCCGGCCGTCCGGATCGGAATAGCGTTCGGCATAGAGCTCGGCCGCACGCAGGAAGAAGGCGCGCGTCAGCGGTTTGCGGCTGCGGTCGACCAGCGGATTGGTCATGCCCATGGCGCGCAAGTCGCGCATCAGGGCAAAGAGATTATCGTAGCGCACTGTGTAGTTTTCGGCGTCGATGACGGGCAGGCTGAAGCCGGCACGCTGCAACAAGCCGCCGACATCGCGGACGTCGGCAAAGGGGATGACGCGCGGGCTTGCGCCGCCCGTCAGCTCGATCTCGGTCGCAAGCAAGACCTCGCGCAGCTCCTGCAGGGTGCCGGAACCGGGGATCGCCGCCAGGAAGAGGCCGTCGGCCTTCAGCGCGCGGCGGATCTGGATGAAGACGCCGGGCGTGTCGTTGGTGACATGCAGGCTGAGCGGCGAAAGCACGAGGTTTACAGACTCAGCCTCCGACGGCAGTTCTTCCAGCGGGGCCTCGATCAGTGTCTCGCCGGGGGCGGCAAACCCAGGCTCGTTTTCGATCCTTTTCAGATGACCAATCTTGCCGGTCGCCAGAGCCAGGCGCGCGGCAATGCCGGTCGCGCCGTGCAATTCGATTGCCTCGTCGAAGTGGCGTTCGGTCACGGCAAGTCGCTCAGCCAATTCGCCGGCGGCGATATCAAGCAGGAAGGCTGCCTTCTCGTCCCCCTGTCTCAGTGCCCGGCGCTTGCGGGCCGAAAGCAGTGATTGGTCGAACACGATTTCCATGGCGGTTTCCTGCGATATCATCAATTCGGCGGGGCGTGCCGGGC
The DNA here is from genome assembly GCF_003287875.1 of Martinezella tropici. Classification (GTDB taxonomy): domain Bacteria; phylum Pseudomonadota; class Alphaproteobacteria; order Rhizobiales; family Rhizobiaceae; genus Rhizobium; species Rhizobium tropici_C. The sequence goes on along the minus strand of NZ_QMKK01000025.1, from coordinate 23,374 downwards.
ACGCGCGTTTTCCTTCGCAAAGCCTGCGGGAAAAAGCTAGAGCGGAGTTAAGCGCTTCGTGGAATCGCTGAATTCCTCTCCAGCCTTTATTCTTGCGCAATCCCAGACGGAAAACGGCTATACACTTTTCCTGGAATTGCTACTCTCAATCATATGGGGATGATGGGACGCGAAATCACCTTTTCGATGCTGGGTGCCGGGCTGAAAACGCCCTTTGTGGCGCTCGCCGATCTCGTCTATCCGCCCGCCTGTCCGGGTTGCGGAGTCTCGGTCGGGGCGCATCGCGGTCTTTGTCCGGCATGCTGGTCCGGTATTCGCTTCATCGAGCGGCCTTATTGCGAAGTCCTCGGCAGTCCGTTTTCCCATGATCTTGGTGCCGGCATTCTGAGTGCCGAGGCGATTGCCGATCCGCCTGTCTTCGACCGTCTGCGTTCCGCTGCCGTTCACGACGGTATCGTGCGCGATCTCGTTCTCAGCCTGAAATATCGTGATCGTACCGATCTCGCGCCGATGATGGCCGGCTGGATGCTGCGTGCCAGCGACGGATCGGTCGCCGCCTGCGATGCGATCATTCCTGTGCCGCTGCACCGGGCGCGGCTGTTTGCGCGCAAGTATAATCAGGCCGCCGAACTTGCCCGGCATATCGCACGCCTTTCGGGCAAGCCGCTGCTCGCAGCAACGCTCATGCGCGTCAAACGCACGAGCCAGCAGGTCGGTCTCGGGGCCAAGGCGCGACAGGATAATGTGCGCGGCGCCTTCGCCGTCTCCGAGCATCGGGCTGCCGAGATATTCGGGCGTCGCATCGTTCTCGTCGACGATGTCTATACCACCGGCGCCACGGTTGCCGCGGCCACGCGCGCGCTGAAGAAAGCGGGTGCGGCCGATGTCAGTGTTTTGACCTTTGCAAGGGTCGTCGGCCATCTTATATGACACTAGAGGCGGATGATTTTAGGTCGAAACGACCTAAAATCATCCGCTCTAGAATCAAATAAGTAGAGCATGATGTCATCCGAAAACCGCTGACACTTTTCGGCATCATGCTCTGATTTAGGCTTTTCCGGAGTGGATCATGGCATCCGTCGTTATCTATACGCGTGAATTCTGCGGCTATTGCGCCCGTGCGAAATCCCTGCTCGAATCCAAAGGCGTCGACTATGTCGAGCACAATGCCACCTATTCGCCAGAGCTGCGGCAGGAAATGATTGCCAAGGCGAACGGCCGCGCGACGTTCCCGCAGATCTTCATCAATGGCCAGCATGTCGGCGGTTGCGACGATATCCATGCGCTCGACCGGGCCGGCAAGCTCGATCCGATGCTGGCTGCCTGATCCATATTGACGAGGGAGAAACCGATGAGCTTCAAGGCTGCCGCCATCCAGATGTGTTCCGGTGTCGATCCGGTGAAGAACGCAGCCGACATGGCGCGCCTGGTGCGTGACGCCGCCTCGCAGGGCGCCATCTATGTGCAGACGCCGGAGATGACCGGTGCCGTGCAGAAGGATCGGCCCGGCCTGCGCGCCGTGCTGCGTGACGAGCCGAACGATATCATCGTCAAGACGGCGTCTGAGCTGGCAAAAGAGCTCGGCATATACCTGCATATCGGTTCGACCGCCATTGCGCTCGATGACGGCAAGATCGCCAATCGCGGCTTCCTCTTCGGTCCTGACGGCAGGCTCATCAATCGCTACGACAAGATCCATATGTTCGACGTGGACCTCGATAATGGCGAGAGCTGGCGCGAAAGCGCCGTCTATCGGCCGGGCTCGGAAGCCCGCATCGCATCGCTGCCCTTTGCCGAACTCGGCTTTTCCATCTGCTACGACGTGCGCTTTCCGCAGCTTTTCCGCGCCCAGGCCGTTGCCGGCGCCGAGGTGATGACGGTGCCTGCCGCCTTCACCAAGCAGACCGGCGAGGCGCACTGGGAAATTCTGCTGCGCGCCCGCGCCATCGAAAACGGCATGTTCGTCATCGCCGCCGCTCAGGCCGGCAAGCACGAGGACGGCCGCGAGACCTTCGGCCATTCGATGATCATCGATCCCTGGGGCAACGTACTGGCGTCGGCCGGCGGTACCGGCGAGGCCGTCATCATCGCCGAGATCGACATCGCTGCCGTCAAATCAGCCCATGACAAGATACCGAACCTGAAGAATGCGCGTGAGTTCTCGCTGGAGAAGATCGCGACGCCGGCGTCTGGAGGCGTCGCTGCTTGATCCGTTATTCGCTTAGCTGTGACAATGCCCATGAGTTCGAGGGCTGGTTTTCCGAAAGCGCCGATTTCGACCGCCAGGTTGCAAGCGGCTTTCTCACCTGTCCGGTCTGCAATTCCGGCGCGATCTCCAAACTCCTGATGGCGCCTTCGGTTTCGACGGCGCGCAAGAAGGATGAGATGCAGACGCTTGCCATGGATACTGCCCGCAAGCAGGCGATGGCAAAGCTCAAGGAAGCGATAGACACCATCAAGGCCAATGCCGAAGACGTCGGTACGAAATTTCCGGAGGAAGCCCGCAAGATTCATTATGGCGAAGCGGATGCGCGCGGGATCATCGGCAAGGCGACGCCGGACGAGGCACAGGCACTCGTCGAGGAGGGCATCGAGATCGCCGCCATCCCCATATTGCCCGACGACGTCAACTGATGCCGGGGGTGGAGAGCCTGCACCCCCTCTGTCCCTATCGGGACATCTCCCCCACGAGGGGGGAGATTGTTGGGAGTTTGCCGCGCGTCTATCAAAAGCAATAGGCCGTGATTTCAGAAGGCTCGATGTTCGTTTGTAGTGAAGAGGGCGCTCCGAGTCACCGATCTCCCCCCTTGTGGGGGAGATGTCACGAAGTGACAGAGGGGGGTATCAGAGTTTCAGCAGTCGCGGTGTTGCTGGCGTGACGATTTCACGCGGCCCGCTTCGCCAGCAGCATGTAGTTGACGTCCATATCCTTCGAGAGATTCCAGCGGTCCTGCAGCGGTGAATAGAAAACGCCGGTGCGGGCGATGATCTCGAGGCCGTCTGCCGCAAGCGGCTTTTCGATTTCTTCCGGACGCACGAGCTTTTCATATTGATGGGTGCCGCGCGGCAGCCAGCGCAGCACGTTCTCCGCCGCGAAGATGGCAAGGGCCGCCGCCTTCATGGTGCGGTTGATGGTCGCAACGAACATCAGGCCGCCGGGACGCACCATTTTTGCGCAAGTCGACAGGAAGAAGTCGACGTCGGCGACATGCTCGACCACTTCCATGTTCAGCACGATATCGAAGGTCTCGCCGGCTTCGGCCAGCTGTTCGGCGGTAACGGCGCGGTAGTCGACGGGAACGCCCGAGGCCTTCGCATGAGTCGAGGCAATGCCGATGTTCTTTTCCGAGGGGTCGGCGCCGATGACGGTGGCACCCATACGCGCCACCGGCTCCGACAAGAGACCGCCGCCGCAGCCGATGTCGAGCACGCGCAGGCCTTCCAGCGGCCGGCTGCCCTTCGGGTCGCGGCCGAAATTCTCGCAGGCGTGGTCGCGGATATAGGCGAGACGCACCGGATTGAACTTGTGCAGCGGCTTGAACTTGCCGGTCGGGCTCCACCACTCGGCCGCCATGGCGGAAAAACGGTCAACTTCGCTCTGGTCGATTGTGCTCTTTGCCGTTTCGCTCATGGTTCACTCCGTGATCTGCGCCGTGCCCGTGTCGGGGCGAACGCAGGCAACAATATTTCTCCGTGTGAAGTCGGACGATCGATGCCCGATGTCAAGGGCCGCGGCCATCGATAGCCTGTGGGGAGTGCCGGTCGGCAGCAGCGAATTGCGATCCCGAGGTTGACATGGAGGTATCTTATGGCCGATCAATCGCCGGGCTGTGAAATGGACTTTCAGAACCGGATCGATTTCGATCGACCGGCGTATACAGGAGTTCTCATGAGACCATTCCGTCTTGCGACGGCTATCGCCATGAGCTGCCTTGCTATCGGCCACGCACATGCCGGGGACAGTAAGGGGTTTCGCCTGACGATCGATGGTGTCGTGGTGGGCATCAATCCTGGTGACACGTTCGAGGTCACCATGAGGGACGGTCGCAAGGTCCCGGTGGAGCTGCAGCGCAGTGATACGGTGACGTTCACGGGTGGCAAGTTCTCCTTCGATCACGATGGCAAATTGACCGTCGCAAAGACGGATCTCGGCGATGGCGTGCAGCAATATGCGCTGATGACGCCGATCGGCACCGGAATCATCGTGCAGGTCTATAAAGGCCTCGATCCGTCTGGCAATACCGACGTCGTGCTGCAGCAGATGGTGCAGGAGAGCCTCAATGGTGGTGCCAAGATAACCAAGCAGAGCACGCAGCGTACGCTCCCGAGCGGCAATGTGCTGAAGGGCGTGAAGGCGGAAACCATCACGGATGACGATGTGATGGAATATGAGATCGTCGCCACCGGCCGGCCGGAGGGCGGCATACTCGTCGCCACCTTCCTCAATAAGGAAAACCTCGACAAGGAAGGCGGAATTCTCGACAAGCTCTGGTCGACTTTAAAAGTTGATTATTGAAGTATAGTTTTGTCGCGCCGGGCGCGTCCCGCTATTGCACCCGCCCGACAAACTCGCTAAGAGACGGCCCCATTGAGATCACGCTTTTCCGGCTACCGAACCGGGAGGGCGATTTTGCATGTCGGGCTTTCCGCATTTCGGCCGCCCGGCGCAGGGTACTGGTAGAGGCACATGGCACGCATCGTGATGAAATTCGGCGGAACCTCCGTCGCGGATCTGGACCGTATCAAGAACGTCGCACGCCATGTGAAACGCGAGGTCGATGCCGGCCATGAAGTGGCCGTCGTCGTTTCCGCCATGTCCGGCAAGACCAACGAGCTGGTCGGCTGGGTCCAGAACATGCCCAAGGTCGCCGGTGCCAACCACTCGATCTACGATGCGCGCGAATATGATGCCGTCGTGGCTTCGGGCGAGCAGGTCACATCAGGCCTTCTGGCGATTGCGCTGCAGGCCATGGGCATCAACGCCCGCTCCTGGCAGGGCTGGCAGATCCCGATCCGCACCGACAACGCCCATGGCGCCGCCCGTATTCTCGAGATCGAGGGCGAGGACATCATCCGCCGCATGGGTGAGGGCCAGGTCGCCGTCATCGCCGGCTTCCAGGGGCTCGGCCCCGACAATCGCCTCTCGACGCTCGGTCGCGGCGGTTCCGACACCTCGGCCGTTGCGATCGCCGCCGCCGTCAAGGCCGACCGCTGCGACATCTATACCGACGTCGATGGGGTCTATACGACCGATCCGCGCATCGAGCCCAAGGCACGCCGCCTGAAGAAGATCGCCTTCGAGGAAATGCTCGAAATGGCCTCTCTCGGCGCGAAGGTGCTGCAGGTGCGCTCGGTCGAGCTCGCCATGGTGTTCAAAGTCCGCACCTTCGTGCGCTCTTCTTTCGAGGATCCCGATGCTCCGGGCATGGGCGATCTGCTTAACCCGCCCGGAACGCTGATTTGTGACGAGGAAGAAATCGTGGAACAGGAAGTAGTCACCGGCATTGCCTATGCCAAGGATGAGGCTCAGATCTCGCTGCGCCGTCTTGCCGACCGGCCGGGTGTTTCCGCCGCGATCTTCGGGCCGCTGGCCGAAAACCACATCAATGTCGACATGATCGTCCAGAACATTTCGGAGGACGGTTCGAAGACCGACATGACCTTCACGGTTCCGTCCGGCGATGTCGAGAAGGCGTTGCGCGTTCTTGGCGAAAACAAGGAAAAGATCGGTTACGATGTCGTCCAGAGCGAATCAGGTCTGGTCAAGGTATCGGTTATCGGCATCGGCATGCGCTCGCATGCCGGCGTGGCCGCGACCGCTTTCAGGGCACTTGCCGAAAAAGGCATCAACATCAAGGCCATTACGACGTCAGAAATCAAGATTTCCATCCTGATTGACGGTCCTTACGCAGAACTCGCAGTCAGGACTTTGCATTCCTGCTACGGTCTGGATAAGAGTTGATTCAGGACTGCTGACAACGGACCGTGACGGAGGCGAGTTTCGGCCGGCCCTGACATGGGCAAGACAGGCATGACATCTTGATTCAGGAGCTAGTGGCGCAATGAGAGACCTTTCCGGCGGTCCACGCGTTCTGCTCAAGCGGCTACGCGAACTGATGGCGGAGCCGCTGGAGCCGCAGGAGCGCCTTGACCGGATCGTCCGCCAGATTGCCAGCAACATGGTCGCCGAGGTCTGCTCGGTCTATGTGCTGCGCGCGGACGGCGTCCTCGAGCTTTATGCCACCGAGGGTCTGAATAAAGAGGCGGTCCACCTTTCGCAACTGAAGATGGGGCAGGGTCTTGTCGGTACGATCGCCGCCTCCGCCCAGCCGCTGAACCTTTCGGACGCGCAATCGCACCCCGCCTACCGCTACCTGCCGGAAACCGGCGAAGAGATCTACCACTCCTTCCTCGGCGTGCCGATCCTGCGCACAGGGCGGTCGCTTGGCGTTCTCGTCGTTCAGAACAAGGCGAGCCGCACCTATCGCGAGGAAGAGCTGGAGGCGCTCGAAACGACGGCCATGGTGCTGGCCGAAATGATCGCGACCGGCGAGCTGAAGAAGATCACCAAGCCCGGCCTGGAACTCGATCTTACCCGCTCGGTCACCATCGACGGCGACAGCTACAATGAAGGCATCGGCCTCGGCTATGTCGTCCTGCACGAGCCGCGCATCGTCGTCACCAATCTGCTGAACGACGATGCCGACAAGGAAATCGGCCGCTTGGCCGAAGCGCTTGGCTCGCTGCGTATCTCGATCGACGACATGCTGTCGCGGCGCGACGTCTCGATGGAGGGTGAGCATCGCGAGGTGCTCGAAACCTACCGCATGTTCGCGCACGACCAGGGCTGGGTGCGCAAGCTCGAGGAAGCCGTCCGCAACGGGCTGACCGCTGAGGCTGCCGTCGAAAAGGTGCAGAGCGACACCAAGGCGCGCATGATGCGCCTGACCGATCCCTATCTTCGCGAGCGCATGCACGATTTCGAGGATCTGGCGAACCGGTTGCTCCGGCAACTCATCGGCCATTCGGGCCGCACCAGCGCCGAGGGCTTCCCGAACGATGCGATCATCTTCGCGCGCGCCATGGGTGCGGCGGAACTGCTCGATTATCCCCGCGCCAATATTCGTGGCCTGGTGCTGGAAGAGGGCGCAGTGACGAGCCATGTCGTCATCGTCGCACGCGCCATGGGCATTCCTGTCGTCGGACAGGCCGCAGGTGTGGTCGCGCTGGCCGAAAACGGCGACCCGGTCATCATCGATGGCGACGGCGGCCATGTCCATCTGCGGCCGATGGCCGATCATCAGCGTTCCTATGAAGAGAAGGTGCGGTTCCGTGCCCGCCGGCAGGAGCAGTTCCGTGCCCTGCGCTCCGTCGAGCCGGTCACCAAGGACGGGCAGCGCATTTCGCTCTTGATGAATGCCGGCCTGCTGGTGGATCTGCCGCAGCTTGCCGAATCCGGCGCAGAGGGCATTGGCCTGTTCCGCACCGAGCTGCAATTCATGATCGCCTCGACCATGCCGAAGGCGGAGGAGCAGGAAGCCTTTTATCGCAATGTGATGAAGCAGGCGGGCGGGCACGTTGTTACCTTCCGCACGCTCGACATCGGCGGCGACAAGGTTGTTCCCTATTTTCGCGCGCATGAGGAAGAAAACCCGGCGCTCGGCTGGCGCGCCATCCGCCTCTCGCTCGACCGCCCAGGCCTGCTGCGCACGCAGCTCAGGGCCATGCTGAAGGCGGCGGCCGACAGCGAGCTGAAGATGATGGTGCCGATGGTTACGGAAGTTTCCGAAATCAGGGCGGTGCGCGAGCTCCTGCAGAAGGAAGTACAGCACCTTTCGCGCTTCGGACACGGCCTGCCGCGCAAGCTGCAGTTCGGCGCCATGCTGGAAGTGCCGGCGCTGCTGTGGCAGCTGGATGAGCTGATGGCGGAAGTCGATTTCGTCTCCATCGGCTCCAACGACCTGTTCCAGTTCTCGATGGCGGTGGATCGCGGCAATGCCCGTGTGTCGGACCGTTTCGATCCGCTTGAGCGGCCGTTCCTGCGCATCCTGCGCGATATCGTGCGCGCCGGAGAGCGCAACAATACACCGGTGACACTGTGCGGCGAGCTGGCCGGCAAGACGATTTCGGCTATGGCCCTGCTCGGCCTCGGCTTGCGCTCGGTTTCGATGTCGCCTGCCTCGATCGGCCCGGTCAAGGCGATGCTGCTCGGGCTCGACCTCAAGGCGCTGTCCGAGGTCATGGAGACCGCGCTCGATGACACGCAGCCGACCAGTTCCATGCGGGATATCCTTGTGCGCTTTGCCGAGAGCCACAATATCCCGCTTTAGCGCGCGATCCTGAAAAACACGAAGCGGTTTCCGGACAGGGTCATGCGCACCATATCAAAGCAGACATAATAAGAAGAATTGGAGTAGAGGGTGGCGAAGCTCCCCGTTGAAAAAATGCGCGAATTGGAACGCCGTTTCGGCGAGATCGAGGCGCGCATGTCCGCCGGCCCGGCCGCGGATGTCTATGTGAAGCTTGCTTCCGAATATTCCGAACTGCAGCCGGTCGTCGCCAAGATCCGTGACTATGAACGCGCTCTCGCCGAGGCTGCCGATCTCGAGGCCATGCTCTCCGACAAATCGGTCGACCGCGATATGCGGGACCTTGCGGAGATGGAGCTGCCCGAGGTCAAGGAGCGCATCGAGACGCTGGAAAAGGATATCCAGATCGAGCTTCTGCCGAAGGACGCGGCCGACGAGAAGAGCGCGATCCTCGAAATCCGCGCCGGTACCGGCGGTTCCGAGGCAGCCCTTTTCGCGGGCGATCTCTTCCGCATGTATGAACGTTTCGCGGCTGCCAATGGCTGGAAGGTGGAGGTTCTCTCCGCCAGCGAGGGCGAAGCGGGCGGCTACAAGGAAATCATCGCGACGATCAGCGGCAAGGGCGTGTTCTCCCGGCTGAAGTTCGAATCCGGCGTCCATCGCGTGCAGCGCGTGCCGGAAACCGAGGCGAGCGGGCGTATTCATACGTCTGCGGCGACCGTCGCCGTACTGCCGGAAGCCGAGGAAATCGATATCGAAATCCGGCCTGAGGATATCCGCATCGACACCATGCGCTCTTCCGGTGCCGGCGGCCAGCACGTCAACACGACCGACTCGGCCGTGCGCATCACTCATCTTCCCTCGGGGATCGTTGTCACGAGCTCGGAAAAGTCGCAGCACCAGAACCGCGCCAAGGCGATGCAGGTGCTGCGGTCGCGGCTGTTCGACATGGAGCGCCAGCGCGCCGACAGCGAGCGTTCCGCCGACCGCAAAAGCCAGGTCGGTTCCGGCGACCGATCCGAACGCATCCGTACCTATAATTTCCCGCAGGGGCGCGTCACCGATCACCGCATCAACCTGACGCTCTACAAGCTCGACCGGATGATGGAAGGCGAGATCGACGAGGTGGTCGATGCTCTGCTGGCGGACTATCAGGCGAGCCAGCTCGCCCAACTCGGCGAACAGGCATGAGCGGCGGGCAGGGGTCGACCGTTTCCGGACTCCTGCAGGAGGTGCGTGCCCGCTTTGCCGAGGCCGACCTCGACGATCCCGCCACGGAGGCGCGCATTCTTGTCGGCGGCCTTCTTCATCTTGCCGCCACCGCGCTCGTGACGCGAGGTTCCGAGCCGGTGTCTGCGAAGGATGTGGCGGTGGTGCGGGCGGCAATTGCCCGCCGGCTCAATCATGAGCCGGTCCATCGGATTCTTGGCGAGCGGGAGTTTTATGGCCTCTCCCTGCGGCTCTCGGCGGCGACGCTCGAACCGCGGCCCGATACCGAAATTCTTGTCGATACGATGCTACCATACCTGCGGCGTCTTGAATCCAAGGTCGGCAATGTCCATATACTGGATATCGGAACGGGAACGGGAGCCATTTGCCTGGCCCTGCTTCACGAATGCCCCAAAGCTACCGGTGTTGGTTCCGATATTTCTGGCGAGGCGCTGGAAACCGCTCGCGGGAACGCTGAGCAGAATGGCCTGGCGGCGCGGTTCAAGACCGTGCATGGAAGCTGGTTTGATGCCATCCACGAATGTTTTCATGTGATTGTCTCAAATCCGCCCTATATTGCGTCCAGTGTCATTTCCACTCTCGCTCCAGAAGTAAAGGATTTCGATCCTCCCGCGGCCCTTGACGGGGGCCTTGATGGGCTGGATGCATACAGGGCTATCGCAAAGGATGCGGCGCGGTTTCTGCTCCCGGATGGCATGATTGGGGTGGAGATCGGTTACGATCAGCGTGAAACGGTGACTTCGATTTTTGAAGGAGCAGGATTTTCCCTTGTCGAAGCGGCTCGTGACTACGGGCGGAACGACCGGGTTCTTGTGTTTGAATTTCAACATTAACGTGACGTTTTGCAGCAGATTAGTGGAACCCCTGTTGTTATCGCAAAGAAAAAGCTTGGATTTCCTGAGGAAGCAATATAGGTTGCGCTCACGCGTTGGGCGGCTGGGAATAGGCGAGACGATTCGCTTATCTTGGACAGCCTCGGGGATCCGCTCTTTGGTAGAGTGTCAAAGGTTGAAGATAACCCAATGCGTGATCAGTTTAATCTGACGTAGTCGAGCGGCAGACCGGCGCCAAAGCGCAGTTTGCTTGCGGCACGCAGGCCCTGGTTTGGCAGTGTCCGAACCGCGGCGGCAGGTGTCGTGTATGATTTTTATCCCAACGAAGAGAATTCAGGTGAAGGATCTATGAGGCCAGGACAGCAAAACAAGCGCGGTCGGGGGCGTGGTAACAACAACAACGGTGGCGGCGGAAATAACAACAACAATTTCAACCGCAAGGGCTCGAACCCGCTGACCAGGACTTACGACAGCTCTGGTCCCGATGTGAAGATCCGCGGAACCGCACAGCATATCGCCGAAAAATACTCGGCCTTGGCTCGCGATGCCCAGAGCTCCGGCGACCGCGTTATGGCTGAAAACTACCTGCAGCATGCCGAACACTATAATCGGATCATTGCCAGCGCCCAGGCGCAGATGCAGGAGCGCTATCAGCGAGACGATCACCACAATTACAACGATCGCGATACGGGCGACCGTGACATCGACGATATCGATGCAAACGAGATCGATGATCAGCCGCAGATGGCTCCGCCTCCGGCTCGTCCGCAGCAGGCAGCTCCAGCGGCCGCCGCCGCTCCGGCCGATGAGCCGGAAGCCATCAACGGCACTGGCCCGCAGCCGGTCATCGAAGGCATCCCTGCCGAAGTGGCGATCGAGGAAGAAACTCCGGCAGTGGCCGCCACCGAGCGCCAGCCGCGTCGTCGCAATGCAGGCGGCAATCGTCCGCGCCGCCAGCCGCGCCGCAGTGCTGCAGCCGAGGGCGGCGATCAGGGTGAAACCGGGTCGAACGAAGCTCCGGCTATGGCGGATGCGACCTCGGAATAAGTCGCTTCGCTGGAGCGCACTGCACTGATTAAACGAGAATGCGGAAATGGCGGCGAAAGCCGCCATTTCTTTTTGTGTGGGCAGGTGCTCTCTTTCGAGGCCAATCGGCGCTTCTTCAATTGCAGAAGCAGGGAAGCCATTCCGGCCGGTTTTTCCACTCCGCGACCCTTTAAACTCTTCAAATATCCTCCCATATTCTTTTCTGTTGCCTTGCCGCAAATCTCGATGGCGGAAAGGCGGGGCCTGCCTCTTGAGGGGGCTCAATCTCAATCATCGGTCTGCGCCGGTCAGGGCAGAGCGATTCATGGAGGTCTCATATGAATATTGAAAAATACTCCGAGCGGGTGCGTGGTTTCCTGCAATCCGCCCAAACCTATGCGCTGGCGCAGGGTAATCAGCAGTTCGCCCCCGAGCACGTTTTCAAGGTGCTTCTGGACGACGACCAGGGCATGGCCGCCTCGTTGATCGAGCGTGCCGGCGGCGACGCCAAGGCTGCCCGCATTGCCAATGATGCCGTCCTTGCCAAGCTGCCGAAGGTTTCCGGCGGCGACGGCCAGGTCTATCTCTCACAGCCGCTCGCCAAGGTTTTCGCTACTGCTGAAGATGCCGCTAAGAAGGCCGGCGATAGTTTCGTCACCGTCGAGCGTCTTTTGCAGGCGCTGGCGATCGAGCCTACGGCTTCGACCTCGATGACGCTGAAAAATGCGGGCGTTACGCCCGTTGCGCTTAATCAGGTCATCAATGATATCCGCAAGGGCCGCACGGCGGACTCCGCCAATGCGGAGCAGGGCTTCGATTCCCTGAAGAAATATGCCCGCGATCTCACCGCTGAAGCGCGCGAGGGCAAGCTCGACCCCGTGATCGGCCGTGACGACGAAATTCGTCGCACGATTCAGGTTCTGTCTCGCCGCACGAAGAACAATCCCGTGCTGATCGGCGAGCCCGGCGTTGGCAAGACGGCGATCGTCGAAGGCCTGGCGCTGCGTATCGTCAATGGCGACGTGCCGGAATCGCTGAAGGACAAGAAGCTGATGGCGCTCGATATGGGCGCGCTGATTGCCGGTGCGAAGTTCCGCGGCGAGTTCGAAGAGCGGCTGAAGGCCGTGCTTAACGAGGTGCAGTCGGAGAACGGCGAGATCATCCTGTTCATCGACGAGATGCACACGCTGGTCGGTGCCGGCAAGGCCGACGGCGCGATGGATGCATCCAACCTATTGAAGCCCGCGCTTGCGCGCGGCGAGCTGCATTGCGTCGGTGCGACCACGCTCGATGAATACCGCAAGCATGTCGAGAAGGATCCGGCCCTTGCCCGCCGCTTCCAGCCCGTCATGGTCGAGGAGCCGACGGTCGAAGACACGATCTCGATCCTGCGCGGCTTGAAGGAAAAGTATGAGCAGCATCATAAGGTGCGCATCGCCGATGCCGCGCTGGTGGCCGCTGCGACCTTGTCGAACCGCTACATCACCGACCGCTTCCTGCCTGATAAGGCAATCGACCTGATGGACGAGGCTGCGGCGCGTCTGCGCATGCAGGTGGATTCCAAGCCGGAAGAGCTCGACGAACTCGATCGCCGCATCATCCAGCTCAAGATCGAGCGCGAGGCGCTGAAGAAGGAAACCGACCAGGCCTCGGCCGACCGGCTGAAGAGGCTGGAGGGCGATCTTGCTTCGCTGGAGGAGGAAGCCGATGCGCTGACCGCGCGCTGGCAGGCCGAAAAGCAGAAGCTGGGTCTTGCCGCCGACCTGAAGAAGCAGCTCGATGATGCCCGCAACGAACTGGCGATCGCCCAGCGCAAGGGTGAGTTCCAGCGTGCAGGCGAGCTCGCTTATGGCGTGATCCCCAATCTGGAAAAGGAACTCCACGCCGCAGAAGAGCAGGATAGTGCCCGTGATTCCATGGTGCAGGAGGTCGTCACCGCCGACAACATCGCCCAGGTCGTTTCCCGCTGGACCGGGATCCCGGTGGACAAGATGCTGGAAGGCGAGCGCGACAAGCTGCTGCGGATGGAAGACGAGCTGGCAAAGTGGGTCGTCGGCCAGGGCGATGCCGTTCAGGCTGTCTCTCGCGCCGTTCGCCGCTCGCGTGCCGGCCTGCAGGATCCGAACCGGCCGATCGGCTCGTTCATCTTCCTCGGCCCGACCGGCGTCGGCAAGACGGAATTGACGAAGGCGCTTGCCCGCTTCCTCTTCGACGACGAGACGGCGATGGTGCGTATCGACATGTCGGAGTACATGGAGAAGCACTCCGTGGCGCGGCTGATCGGCGCTCCTCCCGGCTATGTCGGCTATGAGGAAGGCGGCGCGCTGACCGAAGCCGTCCGCCGTAGGCCATACCAGGTCGTACTGTTCGACGAGATCGAGAAGGCACATCCCGATGTCTTCAACATTCTGCTCCAGGTTCTGGATGACGGACGTTTGACGGACGGGCAGGGCCGCACGGTCGACTTCCGCAACACGATGATCATCATGACCTCCAACCTGGGTGCCGAATATCTGACCCAGCTGAAAGAGGGCGATGACAGCGATCTGGTGCGTGAACAGGTCATGGATGTGGTCCGGTCGCATTTCCGGCCCGAATTCCTGAACCGCGTCGACGAGATCATCCTGTTCCATCGCCTGAAGCGCGATGAGATGGGCGCGATCGTCGACATTCAGCTCGAACGTCTGCTGAAGCTGCTGTCGGAACGCAAGATCACGCTCGAACTCGACGACGACGCTCGGCATTGGCTGGCCAACAAGGGCTACGATCCGGTCTACGGCGCGCGGCCGCTGAAGCGGGTGATCCAGAAATATGTCCAGGATCCGCTGGCCGAACAGATCCTTTCGGGTCAAATCCCGGATGGTTCGCTCGTCAAGGTCACCAGCGGTTCGGACCGGCTGTTGTTCCGTCCGCGCCAAGCCGTGCACGAGGCGGCTTAAGCGACAACTGGTGAACGAATAGGAATGGCGGTCTTCGGGCCGCCATTTTGCTGTTGGCTATGGCGGCAACGGATCGGTATGAAATTGGCTGCGCGGCTGAGGCTATTTGCTGGCGATCTGTTTCGACTTGTCGTCTGTCAGCAAAGTATCGATGCGCTTGCGCTCTTCCTGGAATTTGGCGAGCGCATCGCCTTGCAGCGATTTGCCGCCGGGAAGGCGGATGCGCAGCGGATCGACCTTCGTGCCGTTGACGATCAGCTCGTAGTGCAGGTGGGGGCCGGTCGCGAGACCGGTCGAGCCGATAAAGCCGATCACTTGGCCCTGCACCACTTTCGCGCCGGGCACGATCCCTTTGGCGATGGCGCTCTGGTGATTGTAGGAGGAGACATAGCCATTGGCATGGCGAATGAGGGTCTGGTTGCCGAAGCCGCTGGAATCCCAGCTCGCCTTTTCGACGACGCCATTGCCGGCCGCGATGATCGGTGTGCCGCGGGGCGCGGCCCAATCCACGCCGGTATGCATGCGCGCGAAGCCGAGGATCGGATGGCGGCGCATGCCGAAGCCGGATTTGAAGACGCCGGTGGGAACTGGATTGCGCAGCAGGAATTGCCGGATGCTCTTGCCGCTTTCGTCGAAATAGTCGATCGAATGATCGGTCGGATCCTCGAAGCGATAGAAGCGCGTGACCGTATCGCCGAACTTGGCATTGACATAGAGCAGCTCGGAATCGGCCGTCGCCTGCCCCTTGTCGTCGGCGACCGAGAAGAAGGCTTCCAGGGAATCCGTCGGCTTCAGCTGCGCCTGGAAATCGACATTGCTGGCGAGCAGCTTGACGACCTGCGCGACCATCTCCTTGGTCATGCCGTAGGAAAGCGCCGCGCGATAGATGCCGTCATAGACGCTCGGCAGATCGCGTCCGGCCGTGAGGGTGGGCGCGTCATTGTCGAAGGCGGTGATGATCGCATCCAGCATCGGTGGCGCGCTGCCGGCGACGAAATCGCCGTGGTCGTTCTGCGCGATGGTGAGAAGATGCTTCGTGCCGCGATAGAGGCTGGCGCGGATGATCTTGGCCTGCTCGCCCTTCTGAAGGATGCCGATGCGCAATACGTCGCCGGCCGAAACATTGGCTGAGCCGAAGAGCGGCTGGATCTTTGCCGTGATATTGTCCGCGTCGGCCTTGAGGTAGCCGGCATTGGTCAGCGCCGTGGCGATTGGCATATTTTCGCGAACCGGTATGATATCGTCGGCAAATTCTTCCGTCTGCGCGGTCACGGCTTCCGGCGCCGAGACGGACATGTTCTCTTCGACGATGCGCGCGGCAAGGCCCGCCGTCAGGTCGACATCGGAATCGTCATTGGCGAAACGGCGCGGGTCGACATAATAGAGCGCTGAAAGCTGGGTATTGCCATCGGCCAGAACCGAGCCGTTGGAGCGGACATTCTCCTCGACCTCTTCAAGCGACATGGAGCCGGCGAGCTGGAAGGGGATATCCTTGGCGGGAAAGGGCACCGTCTTCAGGCTGACCTCGGATTCCACG
>NZ_QMKK01000025.1:0-2500 GCF_003287875.1 Martinezella tropici | reverse complement strand
TTGAGGAGTGGTAGCGGAGCGTTCCGTAAGCTGATGAAGGGATACCCGTGAGGGGTCCTGGAGGTATCGGAAGTGCGAATGTTGACATGAGTAACGATAAAGAGGGTGAGAGACCCTCTCGCCGAAAGACCAAGGGTTCCTGCTTAAAGTTAATCTGAGCAGGGTTAGCCGGCCCCTAAGACGAGGCGGACACGCGTAGTCGATGGGAACCACGTTAATATTCGTGGGCCTGGTGGTAGTGACGGATTGCTTAACTTGTTCACACTTATTGGATTGTGTGGGCGGGGACGCGGTTCCAGGAAATAGCTCCACCGTATAGACCGTACCCGAAACCGACACAGGTGGTCAGGTAGAGTATACCAAGGCGCTTGAGAGAACTATGTTGAAGGAACTCGGCAAATTGCACGCGTAACTTCGGAAGAAGCGTGACCCTTATGTGCGCAAGCATGTGAGGGTGGCACAGACCAGGGGGTAGCGACTGTTTACCAAAAACACAGGGCTCTGCGAAGTCGCAAGACGACGTATAGGGTCTGACGCCTGCCCGGTGCTGGAAGGTTAAGAGGAGGGGTGCAAGCTCTGAATCGAAGCCCCAGTAAACGGCGGCCGTAACTATAACGGTCCTAAGGTAGCGAAATTCCTTGTCGGGTAAGTTCCGACCTGCACGAATGGCGTAACGACTTCCCCGCTGTCTCCAACATAGACTCAGTGAAATTGAATTCCCCGTGAAGATGCGGGGTTCCTGCGGTCAGACGGAAAGACCCCGTGCACCTTTACTATAGCTTTACACTGGCATTCGTGTCGGCATGTGTAGGATAGGTGGTAGGCTTTGAAGCAGGGACGCCAGTTCTTGTGGAGCCATCCTTGAAATACCACCCTTATCGTCATGGATGTCTAACCGCGGTCCGTCATCCGGATCCGGGACAGTGTATGGTGGGTAGTTTGACTGGGGCGGTCGCCTCCGAAAGAGTAACGGAGGCGCGCGATGGTGGGCTCAGACCGGTCGGAAATCGGTCGTCGAGTGCAATGGCATAAGCCCGCCTGACTGCGAGACTGACAAGTCGAGCAGAGACGAAAGTCGGTCATAGTGATCCGGTGGTCCCGCGTGGAAGGGCCATCGCTCAACGGATAAAAGGTACGCCGGGGATAACAGGCTGATGACCCCCAAGAGTCCATATCGACGGGGTTGTTTGGCACCTCGATGTCGGCTCATCGCATCCTGGGGCTGGAGCAGGTCCCAAGGGTTTGGCTGTTCGCCAATTAAAGCGGTACGTGAGCTGGGTTCAGAACGTCGTGAGACAGTTCGGTCCCTATCTGCCGTGGGTGTAGGAATATTGACAGGATCTGTCCCTAGTACGAGAGGACCGGGATGGACATATCTCTGGTGGACCTGTTGTCCTGCCAAGGGCATAGCAGGGTAGCTATATATGGAATGGATAACCGCTGAAGGCATCTAAGCGGGAAACCAACCTGGAAACGAGTGTTCCCTATCAGAGCCGTGGAAGACGACCACGTTGATAGGCCGGGTGTGGAAGTGCGGCAACGCATGAAGCTTACCGGTACTAATAGCTCGATTGGCTTGATCGTTCCCATTGCCAGTGCTCATCGAATAAATTCGACGAGCCAATAGGATGTAGGCAGTAGGCAATAGCCGCTTCTGCCCAGCATCCAAGACGTGTTCAAATAAAAAAATCCAGCTTCTCAAATTGTCCATGCAGCAGCATGAACAGCAAGCCTCCGTATGGACGGCTGATGTCCCCTTCGAGCGACAAGCGAGAAGGAAAGGCATATCAGCCCAGAAAGAGCAACTTGTTGATCCATGCGTTCGCATGGATCAACAAGTTGCGCTTTGCCGACCTGGTGGTTATGGCGGGGTGGCTGCACCCGTTCCCTTTCCGAACACGGCCGTGAAACGCCCCTGCGCCCATGGTACTTCGTCTTAAGACGCGGGAGAGTAGGTCGCTGCCAGGTCTGCTAATCGCAACTCCACGCTAAATCGATGAAATCGATTTATGCGTCACGCTAAATTGCTCAAGCAATCTATGCCTCATAAAATCTTCTCATCACACAGACGGCTCAAGCCGTGCTACAATAGGCCGCTCATGCGGCCTTTGCCGCTTCTGGAGCCAGGAAATTACCCCGACGCGCCCGAAATACGGTGCCAAGGGCGCGACAAACCAAAGGGTTTGCGCAACCGCGATAAGCCCAAACGCGGCTTACGCTGGAAATACGCGACAAATCGCTCCGCGATTTGCGCTGGATAAGACGACAAATCGCTCCGCGATTTGCGTCGGTAACGCGATAAGCCACAACGCGGCTTACGCTGGGAACAAGGGACAAATCCTTCAGATTTGCCCGGATGAAGCATGAACCGCATAGCGGTTCACGCAAGCGCGATAAGCCGCAACGCGGCTTACGCTGGTGACGCGGGGTGGAGCAGCCCGGTAGCTCGTCAGGCTCATAACCTGAAGGCCGCAGGTTCAAATCCTGCCCCCGCAACCAA
>NZ_QMKK01000024.1 GCF_003287875.1 Martinezella tropici | reverse complement strand
ATATGTCCTTCCCGAGAGAAGGGTGACAGTTCATACCGGAGACATGGGTTACACTTTTGGCCTTTGCGAGGAGAGCGAAGGTGCCTTGGCAGGAGTGTAACCGCATGGACGAGCGTCTCAAATTCGTTGCGCGGGTTCTGGATGGCGAGAAGATCGCGGCGCTATGCCGCGAGTTCGGCATCTCCCGCAAGACCGGCCACAAGATCATCAGCCGCTATAATGCCTGCGGGCTGGAAGGACTGACGGATCGCTCGCGGCGTCCCTACCGGCACGCCAATCAGCTTCCTTTCCAAATCGAGAAGCTGATTGTGCGTGCCAAGCAGGAGAAGCCGAACTGGGGCGCACCGAAGATCAGGGAACGACTGGCGCGGCTTTATCCGGACGTGCAAACGCCGGCGATCTCGACCGTGCATGCGGTGCTCGACCGCAACGGGCTGGTCCAGCACCGCAAGCGACGGCGCAACAGGGCGGAAGGCACGCCGCTCTCCCAACCCCGCCAGGCCAACGACCTGTGGTGCGCCGATTACAAGGGCGAGTTCATGCTCGCCGACAAGCGCTACTGCTATCCCTTGACGATCACCGACTTCGCTAGCCGCTATCTCCTGGCTTGCGAAGCGCTGCACACGACGAAGGAAGTTTACGCCTTCACCGTGTTCGAGAGCGTCTTCAAGGAGTTCGGCCTGCCCGGAGCGATCAGAACCGACAATGGCGTCCCCTTCGCCAGTCCCAACGGCTTGTTCAATCTGTCGCGACTGGCGGTCTGGTGGCTCCGGCTCGGTATCGACATCGAACGCATCAAGCCAGGCAATCCGCAGCAGAACGGCCGCCACGAACGCATGCATCTCACACTCAAGCTGGAAACCACCAAGCCGGCCGGCGCCAATTTCCTGCAGCAGCAGGCCCGCTTTGACGACTTCGTCGAAGAATTTAACACCGAGCGGCCACACCAGGCCCTCAATATGGCTTGCCCGGCAGAGCGCTACCACGCTTCATCACGACCTTATCACGGCCTGCCGGAGCTCGACTATCCGTTCCACGACCAGACCGTGACCGTCACAACATGCGGCCGCATCTGTTACAAACGAAAGAAGATCAATCTCAGCCTGGTTTTTGCCGGACAGGCCGTTGGAATCAAACAGGTCGAAGACCATATCTGGCTCGCAAGCTTCATGGATTACGATCTGGGATACTTCGATGACGAGACATGCAGGCTCGAACCACTGCCGAACCCCTTCGGCCCAAAGGTGTTACCTATGTCTCAGGAATAAACCGTAACCTATGTGTCCAGAACGGACCCATAATTGCTTGGCTGGGGCGCCAGGATTCGAACCTGGGAATGCCGGTACCAAAAACCGGTGCCTTACCGCTTGGCGACGCCCCAACAGAGGAAATGGCTGTCATACCAGCCAAATCGGCGTCTGATTAGCAAAGGTCGCATCGCGCTACAATGACTAAGTGATGCGCGGACGCATATTTCTGTGTGCTTTTCGGGCGGCTATGGTAGGTCTTGCTGCACTGCATTGTGCATGAGGAGATCCGATGAGCCAGTTTCGCGCCCGTCCACCGGCCGTGCCCACCGTGCTTCTCGATGATGCCGTCTGCCGCATCACGCGTTGGGATTTCGAGCCCGGCGCCGATACCGGCCATCATGTTCATGGTCTCGGTTATGTCGTGGTGCCGATGACGGATTGCCAGTTTCTGCTGGAGGAGCCCGGCGGCATCAGGCGTGTCGATATCGCCAAGGGCGCCGCCTATCGACGCGAGGCCGGCGTCGAACACAATGTCGTCAATGCCGGCTCCGAGCCGATGTCATTCATCGAAATCGAATACAAGCAATCATGAGCACGCCTGACTTCGACCTTGCATTCGAACCCGCCTATGGCCGCGCCGTACCAGTCGCGCCCGGCATCGAGCGGATGACGGTCAACAATCCCAGCGCCTTCACGTTTCACGGCACCAACAGCTATATCGTCGGCAGCTCATCGGTCGCGGTCATCGATCCCGGTCCGGAGAATGACGAACATTTCGCTGCCCTGATGGCGGCGCTCAAAGGGCGCGAGGTCACGCATATC
The DNA here is from genome assembly GCF_003287875.1 of Martinezella tropici. Classification (GTDB taxonomy): domain Bacteria; phylum Pseudomonadota; class Alphaproteobacteria; order Rhizobiales; family Rhizobiaceae; genus Rhizobium; species Rhizobium tropici_C. The sequence continues at coordinate 176,916 of NZ_QMKK01000024.1, read as the reverse complement.
TTCGTCAGCCATACCCACCGCGATCACTCGCCGCTGGCGAAAAGGCTGAAGGAGGCGACGGGAGCGCTGACTGTCGGCGAAGGGCCGCATCGGGCCGCGCGGCCGCTCCATCAGGGCGAGGTCAATCCTTTTGCCGAAAGCTCCGACATGGAGTTTCAGCCGGATATCGTGCTTGGTGATGGCGAAAGCGTCTCCGGAGACGGTTGGACGATGACGGCACTGCTAACGCCGGGGCATACGGCCAATCACGCCTGCTTCGCGCTCGAGGGCACGGGCATCGTCTTCTCGGCCGACCACGTCATGGCCTGGGCGACCTCGATCGTGGCGCCGCCTGACGGCTCCATGGCGGATTACATGGCTTCGCTGGAGCGGCTTCTTGCCCGGGAAGACCGGCTGTTTCTGCCCGGACACGGCGGGCCGGTGAAGGAGCCAGCCTCCTTCATGCGAGGATTGCGGACCCACCGGCGGATGCGCGAGCGCGCCGTGCTGGAACGCATCAAGGCCGGGGACCGGCTGATCCCCGACATGGTGAAGGCCATCTATCGCGATACGGACCCGCGCCTACATGGAGCTGCCGCCCTTTCGGTGCTGGCGCATCTGGAAGATCTGGTCGAGAAAGGCCAGGTGGAAACCGATGGACCGCCGGCGCTTTTCGGGGCCTATCGCCCGGCTTGAGCTGAGACGGGTGACTATCGGCGATTTCAGAAGTTTGATGGCAGGCACGGTCCCCTCTCCCGTCGGGGAGAGGGGTATCGCATATGAGCGGAGATTGCCGCTGTCCCCCTTCTCCCCAGCGGGAGAAGGTGCCGCCAGGCGGATGAGGGGGTGCCCGCCAAGACCATCAAAATCCATGAATTCAAATAGATAACCCCCTCATCCGACCCTTCGGTCCACCTTCTCCCCAAGGGGAGAAGGAGCTTACGGCGCCGACATGCCGCACATACGATTGCCCGCCCCAAGAAGGGCTGGCGAGGCTCAGCTTCCGGCGATGCCGAGCAACTCGGCATCCAGCGCCTTCAGATAGCCATCAGCCAGGTCGGCGCTGATGCCGAGATCGCTCTGGCCGTAGCGGGAGGCGACCCGGATATCGACCAGCGTGGTTTCCGCCTCCTCGCGGATGCGGATCAACATGTCGCATGGCAGGCCGAAGATGCGGGTGCGGGTTTCTCCCTGCAGGACGACGTCGGTATTCTGGCGGATGAGCTCCGCCACGCCATCACGGAAGGGACGCGGCGTCGGCACCGGGACGATATCGGGCACGTCGCCCGCCGCACTGTCATTCTGCGCGGGATTGACGGTCTGCGGGCGGGTGCGGCGCTTCGGCTTCGCATTGCCGTTCGGGTCGGCCACGTCGGCGCCATCCGCCTTGACGATGATGATGTGACGGTCACGCGCGACCTTGCGCACCGCTTCCAGCACGCGGTCGGAAGCCCCCTCGTAGCGCCGGCTGATCAAAGCGGGATAGGCATCGAACTGCGCCTCACGCTCCTGCTGCGTCACCAGATGGCGCGGCGGCAGCCACAGCTGCCTGGCGTCCGGCGCTGCCAGCCATTCCGGCGGCTCGTTGAGATCGGTCGAAATCTCGTAGATCGGCGGCCGGCTCCAATAGCGCTCGGCGCCGAAGCCGAAAATGGCAAGCGGCAAGGCGGCATAGACGAGCGCCTTGACGGCGGAGACGCCGCCGATGGCGGCGTTCTGCCAAAGCTGGGCAAGGCCGACCAGCGCCAGCAATACCGACAGCACGGCGCAGCCGGCCGAAATCAGCAGCAGCAGCACGAAATAAGGCGTTTCCAGAGGCCCGAAACGATAGCCGATCAGCGTCACCCCGCAGAGCACCAGGGCAAATGAGGCGATCAAACGCGCGGCGCGGGCGGCATATGAAACGGGACGGTCGAAGCGGATGGTCATCAAGGGCTCGTCGGCGCGTCGGATCGGAAGGCGGATGCACCGAATCCCGGAAAGCGACTTATGTTTAGATCAAGAAACGGCGAAAATAAATCGAATGTCACGACATCAACGCCCCATGTTTCGTCAAGGCTGAAACCAGTAACGCCTAGACCAAAAACGTGAGCGCTTGCTTAAATTCCCAAAAAAGGCCATTCTTCAGCGTTTTATCGAGGCTGTGAAAGGACTTGGTGAGATGGAACCGATAGTTTCTCAAGACGCCGCCACTAAACCGTTGCCGGCAGCGGCCATTGCCCGGGGCGACGCGGCCGATCCGATCCTGCCGCTGGAACTCCTGGAACTGGAGCTTTCGCTCGAAGGCTTTTCCGGCGGAGAGCCTGGCTTCTGCGAAGCGGTGCGAAACGCCGCTTCGGCGGTGCGCGGCGACTTCCTGTTCGACCTTCCGGCCGCGGGCTTGATCCCCGATTGCCGCAGGTTGGCGGTCATCCGCATTCCCGAAGGCGATGCGACGATGCACACTCTCTTTGCCGCGCTCGACGAAGACGGCACGGAAATCCGGTTGCTGCAACCGGATAGTGAAACCGAGCACCTTTTGCAGTTTGCCGATGCCTTCGTCGATGTGCTGCGGCGATTGCCGGCAAAGCCGAAGGAAGCCGCATAGGCGATCCCGCCTACGGTCCGATGTGCCTTTCGCGCCATGCCGCGCGGCGCTATAGTTCGTGTCTGCACATCAGCATTCAGGACACAAAGTCATGCGTATAGCCGCTTCCCTCCTTTCCTTCCTCACCATCACCCTCGTGCTTTCCTCCTGCCAGACGGCCGAGGAAATCCGGGCGGCCGACGAGGCGAGGTGCAGCGGCTACGGCTTCAGGCGTGGGTCGGAGAATTTTGCCAACTGCCTGATGAACCAGGATCTTAGCCGGCGAGCAGATCAAAGAGCCTTCATGGAAAGCAATGATGATTTCTTCTGGGGGCCGACGATCGTGGTCGGTGGCCCGGTATATCACCGTGGCTACTGGCGCCGCTGACCTTAAGGAAATCAAGCTCGCCCTTTGATCGCCGCCTGCGCCGCCGCAAGCCGCGCGATCGGCACGCGGAACGGTGAGCAGGATACGTAGTCCAACCCAATATCCTCGCAGAAGTGGATGGACGCGGGATCGCCACCATGCTCACCGCAAATGCCGAGCTTCATGTCGTTGCGGGTACGGCGGCCACGCTCCGACGCGATGCGAATGAGCTCGCCGACCCCGTCGAAATCGAGCGATATGAAAGGATCATGCTCGATGATGCCCTTGCGCTGGTATGTCGGGATGAAGGCGGCGGCGTCATCGCGCGACATGCCGAATGTCGTCTGGGTCAGGTCGTTCGTCCCGAAGGAGAAGAACTCGGCCGCTTCGGCGATGATATGGGCGCGCAGGGCCGCGCGCGGCAGCTCGATCATCGTGCCGACGAGATAGTCGATCTTCATCTTCGCTTCGGTCATGACGGCACGCGCCACCTCGTCGATGCGGGCCTTGACGTAATCAAGCTCAGAGCGCAGGCCGACGAGCGGCACCATAATCTCGGGCACGACGGCAGCCCCCGTCTCGCGTGCGGCGAGGACCGCTGCTTCGAAAATCGCGCGAGCCTGCATCTCGACGATCTCCGGATAGGAAATCGCCAGCCGGCAGCCGCGATGGCCGAGCATGGGATTGAACTCGTGCAGCGCATCGACACGCTGGCGCAGGCTGGCCGGCTCCATGCCCATGATGCCGGCAACCTCGGCGATCTCCTCATCCGTTTTCGGCAGGAATTCGTGCAGCGGCGGATCTAGCAGGCGGATGGTCACCGGCAGGCCATGCATGATGGTGAAGAGGCCGGTGAAATCGAGGCGTTGCATCGGCATGAGCTTGGCAAGGGCGGCCCGGCGCCCCTTTTCGTCTTCGGCAAGGATCATCTCGCGCATGACATGGATGCGATCGCCCTCGAAGAACATGTGCTCAGTACGGCAAAGGCCGATGCCCTCGGCGCCGAAGGAGCGGGCGGCGCGCGCATCGGCGGGTGTGTCGGCATTGGTGCGCACCGTCATACGCCGCGAGCGGTCCGCCCAGGCCATGATGCGCCCGAAATCGCCCGACAGTTCCGGCTGGATCATCGGCACTTCGCCCTTCAGGACCTGACCGGTGGATCCATCGATCGTGACGATATCGCCCTTCTTCAAGGTGACGCCGATGCCGATCAGCTTCTCATTGCGCATGTCGATGCGCATGGTGCCGGCGCCGACGACGCAGGGAATGCCCATGCCGCGGGCAACCACCGCCGCATGGCTGGTCATGCCGCCGCGTGTGGTCAGGATCGCCTCGGCGGCATGCATGCCGTGAATGTCTTCCGGGCTCGTTTCGATGCGCACGAGGATGGCTTTGCGGCCCTCCTCTTCAGCGATAATTGCCTCTTCTGCGGTGAAGACGATCTCGCCGGTGGCAGCACCAGGCGATGCAGGGAGACCGGAGCCGATAACTTCGCGGTGGACGCGCAGGTCGATCGTCGGGTGCAGCAGCTGGTCCAGCGTCGTCGGCTCGATGCGGGAAACCGCTTCGTCTTCCGAGATCAGCCCTTCATCGACCATGTCGACGGCGATCTTCATCGCCGCCTTGGTAGTTCGCTTGGCATTTCGGGTCTGCAGCATCCAGAGCTTGCCGCGCTCGATGGTGAATTCCAGATCCTGGACCTCGCGGTAGTGCGATTCCAGCTGCGCGCAGATGCTCCGAAACTCGGCAAAGGCCTCAGGCATCAGCTTTTCCATCGACGGCTTGTCATAGCCCGACGCGATGCGGGCGACTTCCGTGATGCTCTGGGGCGTGCGGATGCCGGCAACGACATCCTCTCCTTGCGCATTGACAAGGAATTCGCCGTAAAGCTCCTTCTCGCCGGTCGACGGATTGCGGGTGAAGGCGACGCCCGTCGCGGAGGAATTGCCTAGATTGCCGAACACCATCGCCTGAATGTTGACGGCGGTTCCCCAACCCTCGGGAATATTGTGCAATTGCCGGTAGGTGACGGCGCGGGCGTTCATCCAGCTGGCAAAGACCGCGCCGACGGCACCCCAGAGCTGCACTTCCGGCTCCTGCGGGAAGGCTTCGCCCAATTCTTCCTCGATGACTGTCTTGTAGATCGAGACGACATGCTGCCATTCGACGGCAGTAAGGTCAGTATCGAACTCGTGGCCGAACCGCGCCTTCTCATCCTCCAGAATCTCTTCGAAGACCTCGTTGTCCAGGCCCATGACAACATCGGCATACATCTGGATGAAGCGGCGATAGCTGTCCCAGGCGAAGCGGGCGTCACCGGCATCATGGCCGAGCGCCTGCACCGTGGCATCGTTGAGGCCGAGATTGAGGACGGTGTCCATCATGCCCGGCATGGATGCACGGCCGCCGGAACGTACGGAAACCAGCAACGGCCGCACGGTATCGCCGAACTTGCGCCCGGTAATGGCCTCCATCCGCTGCAAGCCCTGCATGACCTGCGGCTTCAGCTCTTCGGGGATGTTACGGCCATTCTTGTAGTAGAAAGCGCAGACGTCGCTGACGATCGTCAGCCCCGGCGGAACTGGCAGGCCGAGATTGCACATTTCAGCAAGGTTAGCGCCCTTGCCGCCGAGCCGTTCAAAATCGCCGGCGCCCCCCTCGGCCTTGCCGCCGCCGAATGTATAGACCCACTTCGTCATCGTCTCCGTCCAACTCCTCCGGTTGAACTTAATTCATTGAGCCACAAATGAAAATCGACAAATGCGGCAAAATGTTGCGCTGCACAATAAATATGATCCGGACCTCCCGATTTCAATCGATTGATCGAAAACCGGGAGCCTCCAGATCACTTCAGCGCTCCTAACGGCTAAGCCTGCGGCTCACGCTGTGCCAGAATCTTGTCGATCCGCATGCCGTCGAGATCGACGATCTCGAAATGCCAGCCGCCGAAGGTAAAGCTTTCGCCCACTTCGGGCAGATGGCCGAGCTGATAGAGAGCGAAGCCCGCAAGCGTATGGAAATTGACGTCCTCTTCACCGAAGCGCAGCCCGAGCCGGGCAAAGGCGTCGTAGACCGGCATCATGCCTTCCATCAGCAACGATCCATCGGCTCGCTCGACGACATCGGGCGTGTCGTTGTCGATGTCAGGCAGATCGCCGGCAATCGCCTCCAGCAGATCCGTCTGCGTGACGATGCCTTCCAGACTGCCATACTCGTCGATGACCATGGCGAGGCGGACGGGGGCGCGCTTGAAGTTTTCAAGCACCTTGAAGACGGCTGTGGACTCGTGAACGACCAGCGGCTGGCGGATGACGGCCATCGGGTTCAGCGGCTCGCCGTTCAGAAGCTGGTCAAGCAGATCCTTCTTCAGGATCATGCCGATCGGCTCGTCGATCGATCCGCGTCCGACGAGAAGCTGCTCGAACCGGCTTTCGCGAATGGTTTTCTGCATTTCCTCCGGCGGGTCCTCCGCATCGATCCATTCGACCTCCAGCCGCGGCGTCATGATATCGGAGACGTCGCGGTCGCCGATATTGAAGACGCGTTCGACCAGATCCTGCTGCGCTTGTTCCAGCAGGCCGGCCTCCTGGCTTTCGGCGATCAGGAGCTTGATCTCGGCCGGCGAATGCAGCGAGCCCTCGCCCGCCCCCGGGCGCAGCCCGAAGAGGCGAAGGACGAGATTGCCGAGGCCGTTAAGCACGGTGATGGCCGGACGCAACAGGAAGAGGAACAGGCCGAGCGCCCGCACGACACCAAGCGCAGTGCCCTCGCTGCGCTGCAAGGCCAGGCTCTTCGGCGCAAGCTCGCCAAGGACGATATGAAGCGCGGTGATGATAATGAAGGAAATGGCGACAGCGATCGCATGCGATCCAGCCGCGGCCCATGTTCCGGGAAGAAAATCGAGCAGAGGCTCCAGCAGATGAGCAAGAGCAGGTTCGCCGACCCAACCAAGGGCGAGCGACGAAATGGTGATGCCGAGCTGTGTCGCCGCCAGATTGGCATCGAGATTATCGACTGCCTTCTGCAGCGCCTTGGCGTTCATGCGCCCTTCGGCAACGAGCTCCGTCACACGGCTGCGACGGACGGAAACCAGAGAGAACTCGGCGGCAACGAAAAAGCCGTTGGCGGCGACGAGCAGCAATACGGCAAGTATTCCGAGGATGTCGAAAATACCGCCAGTCGAACCAGACATACTTCCCTTCCGGGCGGATCAGCGCCCATGTTGTTGATCGAAAAACGAAACTAGCACGCTTTCATGACGCACGGCAGCCGACGCAGCAATTTCTTGTCGAAACGGGAACAGTTTTCTCAATCCTGACGGGGGACAGTGCTCAAGCGATTTCGCGCAGCCGCTCGGCGGTCTGCAGATCGACGGACACGAGCTGGGAGACGCCCTGCTCCGCCATGGTCACGCCGAAGAGCCGGTTCATGCGGGCCATGGTGATCGGATTATGGGTGATGACCACGAAGCGGGTCTCTGTGGAGGCCGCCATCTCGTCCATGAGATTACAGTAGCGCTCGACATTGTGGTCATCGAGCGGCGCGTCCACTTCGTCCAGAACGCAGATCGGCGCGGGATTGGTGAGGAACACGGCGAAGATCAGCGCCATGGCCGTCAGCGCCTGCTCGCCGCCCGAAAGCAGGGTCATGGTCTGCGGCTTCTTGCCCGGCGGGCGGGCGAGAATTTCGAGGCCCGCCTCCAGCGGATCGTCCGACTCGATGAGCTGCAGCTCGGCGGTACCGCCGCCGAAAAGATGGGTGAACAGCCGCTGAAACTGCGCATTGACGATATCGAAGGCGACGATCAGACGTTCTCGGCCCTCGCGGTTGAGGCTCTGGATCGCGCCGCGCAGCTTCCGGATGGCGTCGATGACATCATCGCGCTCCTTGATCAGCGCCTGCAGCCGCTCTGTCAGCTCTTTGCTCTCCTCCTCGGCGCGCAGATTGACGGCACCAAGGCGCTCGCGTTCGATCTTGAGCCGTTCCAGCTCGCGTTCGACCTCGCGGAGGTCGGGTACGTTCTGCACTGCCGAAACGCCGGTCAGGCGCATGGCCTCGTGCGGCTCGACATTGAGCGCCTGACGAATGCGCAGTTCGCTCTCCTGCCGGCGTTCACGAGCAGACACCAGCCGCTCCTCGACGCGGCCGCGCTTTTCCCGGCTTTCTGCCAGTTGCGAGAGGGCCGTCGTCGCATGGCGATCGGCCTCGCGCTGAACGACCTCCGCTTCGGCGAGACGGTCGGCGGCCTGTCGGCGTGCCTCCTCGGCCTTCTGCAGCTCATTCATCAAGGCGCGGCGCTTGTCGTCGAATTCATCGGGGGCGAGATCAAGTTCGGCCGCCTCTTCGCGCGCTTCCTCTTCACGGTCGCGCAGCGTCTGAATGTGTTCCTCGGCGCTGGCAGCGCGCTGGCGCCAGGTATCGCGCTCCTGGCGGATCGCGAGGATACGACGTTGCCGCGACTCGTTTTCGCGGTTCAGGCCTTCATGGCGAGCACGCGCTTCCGCAAGGGCGCCGCGATCCGTCGCGACCTCCGCCTGCTGGTTGCGCAGCTTCAGATCGATAGCGTCGAGATCCGGTGCGTCTTCCAGTTCGATGCGAGCATTTTCATCCTGCAACGCCACATCTTCCAACTGCTCCCGCAACCGGCTGACCGCCTCGGCGATGACGTCGCGGCGGCGAATGAGATCGCCGGAGGCTCGCTCGGCGGCAGCGAGCGCTTCACGCGCTTCGGCCAGATGCCGGGCCGCAAGCCGGCTGGCGTCCCGGGCGGTCGCCAGCTGTCCCTCTTCGGCCTGGATTGCCTCGGCTGCGGCCGACAGACGCTTTTCGGCCTCGGCAAGCACATCACGCGCAAGCTCGGATTCCGCTTCCAGCTCGGAGAGACGGTTCTTCTGCGCCAGCCGCAACGCAGCGGCACTCGGTGCATCGGCGCCGGTCACATGGCCATCCCAGCGGAAAACCGCACCGTCCTTGGTGACCAGCCGCTGTCCCGGCTTCAGGTCCGGCATGAGCCGCAAGGCATCTTCGGCCGAAACGATGCCGATCTGGCGCAGGCGCCGCGTCAGTGCCGCCGGCGCGCCGACATGGGTGATCAGGGGCGCGACGCCTTCCGGCAGAGCCGGATCGGTGGCGCCGCTGCCATTATCGGACCAATAGACTGGGGCCTCGGAATCGAGCGAGGATTCCAGGTCATCCCCGAGCGCTGCGCCCAGTGCCGTCTCAAAACCGCGGTCGACGCGCAGCTCTTCGGCAACCGGCGAAAAGGCGCCGGACGTATCACCCGCCGCCAGCATCTTGGAAATGGTCCGCGCCTCGGTTTCGAGCGCATTCAGACGCGCCCGCGCCTGCTCGACAGGGCCACGCGACAGCGCCTCGGTTTCACGCGCCTTGGCAAGAACAGCTTCAACGCGCTGGATCTCGCTTTCCGCATCCGCAACGACGTTTTCTGCCGCCTCGACCATATCGCGTTTTTCGCTGGGGTCGGGCAGATCAGCCATCTTTTCGTCAATGGCGGCAAGCTCGCCGTTCGCTTCGTCAGCCTGGCGCTCAAGCCGCATCTTGCGATCGGCCAGATCGCGGATGGCGCGCTCCAGCTGGTTACGGGCGGCCGCGGCTTCGGCGCGTTCCGCGGTCAGAGCGGTAAAGATGCGCTCGCTGTCGGCGAGCTTGGCGGCCGCCTCTTCGAAAGCGACGCGCGTTTCCTCGGCAAGCCTGCCGGAATCAGCGAGAATATCGGCGAGATCGGCCTCTTCGGCATCGAGCTTTGCCAGGATCGCGGCATTATCAGAGACAAGCCGCTGCTCGCGGCTGATATCCTCAGCCAATTGTGCCAGGCGACGGATCAATTCGTCGCGCCGCCGCAGGATGCGGTTGACATCCTCTTCCAGCTGCGAGCGGGCGATCTGCAGGCGCTGAAGAGCAGCGGCGGCCTTCGCCTCATCGTCGCGCAGTTCCGGCAGCTTGAAGCTGGCGATGCCCTGCGCCTTTGCCGCCTCCATCTGGATCTGCGCCTTTTCGGCGACGAGCGCGGTTGCCTGGTTGAGCGCGCTTTCGGCCTCGGCTTCGGCTTCCTTGGCCTGCACCCAGCGGATATGCAGCAGCATGGCTTCGCGGGCGCGAATATCGGCCGAGAGCATCTTGAAGCGGTTGGCCTGCCGCGCCTGACGCTTCAGGCTTTCGATCTGGCTTTCGAGCTGCGACGTCACATCGTCAAGCCGCTCGAGGTTGCTTTCGGCAGCGCGCAGGCGCAGCTCGGCTTCATGCCGGCGCGAATGCAGGCCGGAAATGCCCGCCGCCTCTTCGAGCAGCTGGCGTCTCGCCTGGGGCTTTGCCTGAATCAGCTCGCCGATACGGCCCTGCCCAACCATGGACGGCGAGCGGGCGCCGGTGGAGGCATCGGCAAACAGCAGCTGCACATCCTTGGCGCGCGCTTCCTTGCCGTTGATGCGATAGACGGAGCCCTGCTCACGCTCGATGCGGCGCGTCACCTGGATTTCGTCGCTATCGTTGAAGCCGGCGGGTGCGGTGCGATCGCTATTGTCGAGGTAGAGACCCACTTCGGCGGTGTTGCGGGCCGGGCGGTTGCCGGAGCCGGAGAAGATCACGTCATCCATGCCGGAAGCGCGCATGTTCTTGTAGGAATTCTCGCCCATCACCCAGCGCAGCGCTTCGACAAGATTGGACTTGCCGCAGCCGTTGGGGCCGACGACGCCGGTCAGGCCGCGCTCGATGACGAATTCTGCCGGTTCGACGAAGGATTTGAAGCCGACAAGTCTCAGTCTGTTGAATTTCATGGACTGATCTCCACCCTCCTCACGAAGAGGAGGGTCGGACCTAAGGTCCGGAGTGGAGTGATCATGCGTTCACCCCAGAAATCACCCCCACCCGCGCGTTCCGCGCGACCTCCCTCCTCAAGGGGGAGGTAATAGAAAGCAGGCGCGCGACCTCGGCCGCCCGCCTGTGATCGAAAAAGGCGCGGATCAGAGCAGGCTGTCGATAAGCTTCGACATGGCACCAACAGACATGTCCCCTGCGTAGCGCTTGCCATTGATCAGGAAGGTCGGCGTGGCATTGACGCCGAAATCCTTGGCTGCGCGTTCCCGTACTGAGTTGACATCATCCAGAAGCTTCTGGTTCGTCAAGCATTTCGTGAAGCTATCCTCAGTAAAACCAGCGAGTTTCGACATCTGCAGCAGTGCAGCGCGGCCATCGACGTCAGGCGAGGCCCAGGCGATCTGCTGCTTGAACAGCATTTCGACCATCGGCATGTACTGTTCCTGCGGGGCGCAGCGGGCCAGCATGAAGGCTGCGGCAGCGCGCGGATCGAACGGGAATTCGCGGATGATGAAGCGAACCTTGCCCGTATCGACGTATTTCTGCTTGATCGTGTCGAAGGTCGTGACGGCAAAATGCGCGCAGTGCGGGCAGGTCAGCGACATATATTCGACGATCTTGACGGGCGCATCTTCCTTGCCGAGTGCGATCTCCGGCAGCGGGCCGGGTTTCAGCACTTCGTTCATGTCGACATTGCCATCCGAAGGCGGCACTTCATCTTCTGCAGTTGCGGCGGATGCGGTGCCTGCAACGGCAGAAAACGCCACGGAGAGGGCTGCAACGGCAGAGCCGCCCAGCAGGTGGCGTTTGGTCAAGAGCATGTCGGACATCGGCATAGAGTCACCCGTCGTTGAAAGAGGTCTTCGAATGTTTCATGCGATATAACGGCAGCTTGCCGCTAACAAGGCACGGTTGGCCAACTTTCTTCAAAGAATTGTGACCTGGGAAAGACAAAAAGCTGAAATTGCCTTCGGAATCGATGCGGATGTATGAGAATTCAGTGTTCGTCGAGCAAGATCGATGGGATATTTTGCCCAGCATAAAAGAGACGTAGAATAACGACCTGCTCGTTCTTTATGTGATAAGCGGCGGTAACCCGCCGCTCAAATACCATAATACGAACACCTGGACCTAAACCCTCGCGTTGAGGCCCTCGGGCCGCCATTGTCTTAAGTGTTTCGCACTGCTCCCGAAGCCTTCGGATAAATGACAACGCGCGGCTCGGACTATCTTTCGCAATGAACTCATAGATGCCAATAACGTCTTCTTCGGCAAGAGCACTGAAAGAGACCTTATATGTCACGACCGGCGGCTTTCATTCGCTCGGCATGAATTCTTTCAACTTTATCAAAAACCTCATCCGCATCTCTGCCAGGTCTCGGGTCATCGAGCGCCTCCCGGATCTTTGCACGCATTAGTTGATTGATGACTTCTTCTTCACGGTCCAATGCCCTCAAAGCAGCGCGTAGAACTTCACTGGCGGAATCGTAAGCGCCCGATTCCAGCCGGGCATCCACACTACGCTGCTGGTTACCCAGTGTAACCGTGATCGGCTTGCTTCTTCGCATATCCAGCTCCTCGTAGACATTTCGCCTTGAGTATGACAGTGTCATTACCAGAAAGGCAAGCCCGGATTATCCCCTATCGCCGCTTCCAGGCCATCGCCGTGCCCAGGCGCTGAACGGCAGCTCTGATCTTCTCATCCTCGATGCCGTCCATCATGTCAGCCAGCTTGCGGGCCGCCTCGCCCTTCAGCGGCGGCGGTGTGCGCGAACGCTTGGATGCGACTGAGACCGGCTTCTGCACGATGCGGATCTGATTGACGGCATAGAAGCCGAAGAAGCTGTTGATGCGCTGGATGAGTTCGCCTTGCGCATGGGTCAGGAAGAGCGCGCGGGCGCCTTCGCAGGCGATCGTCAAGACACCTGGCTGAAACCGGTCATCCATGCCGGGGCCTGTTCGCTTTGCCCAGGCGATCTTTTCCGGCCGCGTGCAGTCGGCAAAATCCTCGCCGGCGATCTCGTCCCAACAGCCAAGCAGCGTCGTGTTGATGCCCGCGCGCTTTGCCAGCACCGGATCGACGATGCCGTTGGTCAGCTCGGAAATCTGCTTTTCGCCTTTTCGGGGATAACTCATTTCAACCGGGTCTCTACACAGGCTTTATGCGTCAGGCACCTTGATCGCCCGACGCAGCTTGGCCAAGTATAGAGCACTTCCCCTCGACGCGGCAAATCATGACCACGACTTTAGAATCCCCCACGGCCGCATCGCTGCTTGCCTGGTACGACCGACACCACCGTGACCTGCCCTGGCGGGTCTCGCCGCCGATGGCCGCGCGCGGCGTCAAGCCGGACCCCTATCGCATCTGGTTGTCGGAAGTGATGCTGCAGCAGACGACCGTGCCGGCGGTCAAAGCCTATTTCGCGAAGTTCCTCGAGCGCTGGCCGACGGTTGATGATCTCGCAGCCGCCGCGAACGACGACGTGATGGCCGCCTGGGCCGGGCTCGGCTACTACGCGCGCGCCCGCAACCTGAAGAAATGTGCCGAAGCCGTTTCCGCCGATCATGGTGGCCGCTTTCCCGATACCGAGGATGGCTTGCGCGCGCTTCCCGGCATCGGCGACTACACCGCTGCCGCCGTCGCCGCGATCGCGTTCAATCGCCAGGCAGCCGTGATGGACGGCAATGTCGAGCGGGTAATTTCCCGTCTCTACGCGATTTCGGCGCCGCTGCCGGGCGCCAAGCCGATTATGAAGCAGAAGGTAGCGCTGCTGACGCCCGCCGACCGGCCGGGCGATTTTGCTCAGGCGATGATGGATCTCGGCGCGACGATTTGCACGCCCAAACGCCCGGTCTGTTCGCTCTGTCCCTTCAACGGCGCTTGTCAGGCGCTGGCCGGGCATGATCCCGAACGTTTCCCGGTCAAGGCGGCCAAGAAGGAAAAGCCGGTGCGCCAGGGCGCGGCCTTCGTCGCCGTCAATGACGAGGGTGAGATCTTCCTGCGCCGTCGCATTGAAAGCGGGTTGCTCGGAGGGATGACCGAGGTTCCGACAACGGGATGGACGGCGCGGATCGACGGCGAGACCGGCATCGGGGCCGCCCCCTTCCCCGCCGATTGGCAGCCCGCGGGCATGGTGACACATGTCTTCACGCATTTCGAACTGAGATTGTCGATCTGGCGTGCCAAGTCGGTGTCGCAGAGTGACAACCATGACGGATGGTGGGCGCCGGTTACAAATCTTGAAGACCAGGCACTGCCAACAGTCATGAAAAAAGCGATCGCGCAGGCTATTCCCAATGCGTTCGCAAAAAGCCTTTAAATCAGATGCAGGAATTCATTTATGACGACGGAAATACGGCATATCGTTTTCGATATCGGCAAGGTTCTCATCCACTATGATCCAAACCTTCCCTACAGCCGGATCATTCCGGACGATGCCGAGCGCGAATGGTTTTTCGCCAATCTCTGCACTCATGAATGGAACCTCGAGCAGGATCGCGGCCGCACCTGGGCAGACGCCGAGGCCCTGCTGATCGCCGATCATCCCGAACGGGAAGAACAAATCCGCAGCTTCCGTAAATATTGGCATGAGATGGTTCCGCATGCCTATGACGACAGCGTTTCCATTCTGGAACAGTTGATCGCGGAAGGTCGCGACGTCACCATGCTGACCAATTTTGCCTCCGACACCTTTCGCGAGGCGCAGGAGCGCTATCCCTTCCTCAAGAAGCCGCGCGGCGTGACGGTTTCCGGCGATATAGGCCTGATCAAGCCGGATGTCGCGATCTATGATACCCACGCCAAGAGCTTCGGTCTCGACCCGGCCTCAACGATCTTCATCGATGATTCCTATCCGAACGTCGAAGGTGCGCGGGCTGCCGGCTGGCATGCAGTTCACTTCACCGGTGCCGAGAAGCTGCATAGCGATCTCGCCGCCCATGGCATAAAGGTTTGAGCCGATGATCTTTGACCCTGCAGAACGTATCGATCTGTTCCATGACGCAATCAATCGCCTCGACTATGAGGCGATCGAGAATTTCTTCGCAGAGGATGCCACCTATGTTTCGAACGGCGTCGGCAGCCTCGCCGGCCGCGCTGCGATCATGGAAGCCTTCCGCGGCTATTTCGATACTTATCCGGACCAGACCGCGTCCAATTCCCTGGTGGAGACGTTGACGCCGCTTTCGGGCCGTGCGGTCTGGTCGGTTCGCGCCACCAACAGCAAGACGGGCAAGCCGCTGATCCGCGAGGGCGAGGAAACGATCACCTTCGATGAGGACGGCCGCGTCGTGCGCGTCGATGTCACGGATTACCAGGACTTCTAAAATCTGAAGCTAAAGACGCGCAAGGCCTTGCCGGATAGATCGTCCGGCAAGGCCCTGCGCATTTCACCTTCTTCCCTGACTGGAGGTACACGGCGGAAGAAGGCGGATATGTTTGCCGGAGATGGCTGAGGCTACTCCACCTTCGCCAGGTCACTGCGGATGATGGCTCTGAGTTCGTCGATCGGACGCAGGGAACGGCCGTCGTCGAAATGCCAGAACATCCACCCGTTGCAGGCATCAAGGCCCTGGACCTTCGCGCCGAGGCGATGAATGGAACCGGCCTCACCGCCGGAAGCAACCGTGCCGTCGGCCCGCACGATGGCGCTATAGCGGCGCTTCGCATCGGTCAGCACCTGGCCGGGCTTGACGAGGCCGCTTTCGATGAGCGTATTGAAGGCAACCCGCACTTCCGCCTTCTTGCCGGTCATGACGGTCAGTTCCGCCTTGCCGAGCGGCTCGACGGCGGCGATACGGGCGCTGGCCGCATCGATATAATCCTGCTCGCGCTCGATGCCGACGAAGTGGCGGCCGAGGCGCTTGGCAACGGCGCCGGTCGTGCCCGATCCGAAGAAGGGATCGAGAATGATGTCGCCGGGCTTAGACGAGGCCATGATGACCCGGGCAAGCAGCGCTTCCGGCTTCTGTGTCGGATGAACCTTCTTGCCGTCGTCACCCTTCAGCCGCTCGTTGCCGCTGCAGATCGGAAACAGCCAGTCGGAGCGCATCTGCACGTCGTCGTTGGCGGCCTTCATTGCGTCGTAATTGAAGGTATAACCCTTCGCCTTGGCGTTCGGGCTTGCCCAGATCATCGTCTCATGCGCGTTCTGGAAGCGGCGGCCCTTGAAATTCGGCATCGGATTGGTCTTGCGCCAGACGATGTCGTTGAGGATCCAGAAGTTCAGATCCTGCAATGTCGCGCCGACGCGGAAGATATTGTGATAGGAGCCGATGACCCAGATCGTGCCCGTCGGCTTCAACACGCGGCGGCAGGCGAGCAGCCAGGCGCGGGTGAAGGCGTCATAAGCTTCGAAGGAGGCGAACTGGTCCCACTCGTCATCGACGGCGTCGACCAGCGACTGGTCCGGACGATGCAGCGTGCCGCCAAGCTGGAGATTGTACGGCGGGTCGGCGAAGATGACGTCGACGGATTGATTGGGCAGTGCCTCAAGAGCGGCCACGCAATCGCCCTTGATGATCGTGTCGATCCAGGACCCCGGAACGGCTGAAGTCCTGAGGTCGGCAAGCGGGAAAACTGACGCCATGTGATACTCGCTGTTACACTTACTCGGTGCTCTTAACTGAGTGTTATGGTTACCTAACTTGGTTACCAAAGGCTAAAGCGGCGTCATATTTTCTGCATTCCCGACGAAACCGCCGGGTATGCAGGCCTTGTCGAAAGGCGCTATCGCGTTGA
Organism: Martinezella tropici; assembly: GCF_003287875.1. Taxonomy (GTDB): domain Bacteria; phylum Pseudomonadota; class Alphaproteobacteria; order Rhizobiales; family Rhizobiaceae; genus Rhizobium; species Rhizobium tropici_C. Next base: position 160,431 of record NZ_QMKK01000024.1, on the reverse strand, counting down.
AAGCCCTAAATATCGTGGACTGCGTGACTGTCGTCGGGTGCTTCTGCTCGTTCCGTCATACCGTAATCGCGAAGCACCTGCGCGACACGCAAGCGATAATCGGCAAAGACCGTCTTGCGCCCCGCTTTCTGGGCGGCGCGATGGGCCTCGCGGTTTCGCCATTCACGAACGGCCGCCTCGTCGCGCCAGAAGGACAGCGACAGGATCTTACCCGGTTGAGTGAGGCTTTCGAAGCGCTCGATGGAGACGAAGCCTTCGATGGTTTCGAGTTCGGAGCGCAGCCTTGCCGCGATGTCGAGGTAGTGCTGACGTTCGTCGGGATGGGGAACGACTTCGAAAATAACTGCGATCATGGCGATATCCTCGGAGCATGCGGCAGCGAGACATTCTTCACGAAAATGCGGTCTTCCTGCAAGATGAAGCGCTCGCGTCGGGCAAAATCGAAATTTGCCTGCGCCAGCGGATCGGTGGCGAGGCTCTTGCGATAGGCCTCGTAGGCGGCGAGATTTTCGATGTTGTAGATGCCGTAGGCGGTCGTCAGTGACCCCTCATGCGGGGCGAAATAGCCGATCAGGTCCGCGCCGTTGCGCGGGATGACCTGGCCCCAGGCTTTGCCATACTCTGCGAAGGCGTCCTGCTTGAACGGATCGATCTGATAGCGGATGAAACAAGTGATCATTGGCTTTCTCCTTTGCTGATGGCACTGTTCTCGCACATTGCAGGACGGAGATGGTTCGGTTACGATCGAAGTATGAAGGAAGGTCCAGACATAGCACAGATCGGCTCGCTGATCGGCGATCCCGCGCGAGCGAATATACTGACGGCGCTGATGGGCGGCCGGGCGTTGACGGCAACGGAACTGGCGGCGGCTGCCGGCGTGACGTTGCAGACCGCCAGCGCCCATCTTTCCAAGCTCGAAGCGGGCGGCCTGCTGGCACAGCGCAAGCAGGGCCGTCATCGCTATTTCACGCTAGCGGATGATCGGGTCGGCAAGCTGCTCGAGGGCATCATGGGTTTTGCAGCCAGCCGCGGCCATTTGCGCCATCGTCCCGGCCCGAAGGAGCCGGCGCTGCGCAAGGCGCGCATCTGCTACGACCATCTGGCCGGCGACTACGGCGTACGCATGCTCGACAGCCTGATCGAGGCAGGGTCGATCTTCGCCGTGGGCGAAGGTCTGAGCCTGACAGCCATCGGCGAGAAGCATTTGGGATCGATCGGCATCGACGTTTCCGGATTGCGCTCAAGCCGCCGCCCGCTTTGCCGATCCTGCCTGGACTGGAGCGAGCGGCGCGCGCATCTCGCCGGCAGCCTTGGGAAGGCGCTGCTTTCGAATTTCCTGGACAAGGGATGGGCGCGGCGCACCGAAAACAGCCGCTCGATCTTCTTCACGCCCGAGGGCGAGCGCCGCTTTCTGGCGCTCTTTCCACTTGAGTTGAGCGATGGCGCCCGGCAGCCAGAGGCCTCGCAGCCAGGGCTGACTAACACGCCTTAGGCTGCCTTGATCAGGACACCGCTGAAATTGCTTGCAGCAATGCGGCTGCAGAGCTCACCCCATTCACAGCCGATGCAGGCATGGCGGATTTCACCGCTGGCGAAATTGCGACGGAGCTTAGAAAGCAGGACGGCATCAGGCACCAGCACCGCGCCTATACCGATCTCTTCGCCTAACAAGGCCGCGACATCGGCAAGGGCAGCCGTATCCCGCTCGACGACGGAAGCCTTGAAGCAGTGCGGCTCCTCCCCGTTCAGGAGCGGAGCGCAGATGTCATCGGGGCCGGAGACGAGTTTGATCTCCTCCCCTTCCGACAGCCGCTCGGCGATGCGGCGATAATTGTCGGTGAAGGCCGAGGTATAGCCTTCACCGACGAAGGTCAGCATGCAGAGCAGATGGTGGGCGCGAAGCCTGACGGTCAATTCAGACGCGCCTTGCCGCTATAGACCTGGATGGTCTTCAGCACCGTCGCTGCAAGCGCGGACTTGAGAACGGCGCCGAGGACAAAGGGCGCGACGCCAAGCAGCCAGCCTTTTTCCGCACCGATCAGCGTTGCAAGCCATGCGCCGCCGATCGCGAGGCAGAGAATGTTGGCCGAGAGATGCGCAAGGAAGCTACGCACGACGCGATTGCCGCTCCAACCTCGCTCGGCAAGCCAGCCGACGAGGGCGGCAATGATCGGGAAGGATGCGAGATAACCCGCCGTCGGACCCATGAAGGGCGCAATGCCGCCTGCCCCGCCGGCGAGCACCGGAAAGCCGATCGCAGCTTCGCCCAGCCACGCGAGAACGGTGACCGCACCAAGACGCCAGCCATAAAGCGCACCGATCATGGTAATCGCGAATGTCTGCATGGTGATCGGCACCGGCACCATCGGCACTGCGATTTGCGATGCCAAAGCCAGGATCAACGTTCCGGCGAGAACGAACACAGCCTTGGTAACAAGCGAACGCTGACCAAGGCGAAGCGGATCGAAAGCGACTTCATCTTGATGCTGCAACAGGGACATAGGCTCTCCTTTCAAAATTATAGATAATTTTTAGTCTCATCTATTTTATGAGAGAGATCGCGAAATCAGGCAAGTGGCAGCGACACCAAATTCCGGTAAAGCTCGGGAGTGCGTTGAAAAATAAGGCGAATAAAAATCAGAAAGCACAGGGGACCACAGCCGGGCGTCGAACGAAATGCAGCGATGCCAGGATGGCGGACATTCTCTGTGAGAGTCGTCGTCCAAGAAGCTTCGACCCTCCGCCTTAAAATTATCTATAATTTTCAGCCAACGATTGCGAAAGCTTCGCGCGTCGATCCGGAAGGCGTGCGGACCGGCGCGCGGCCGATCCACTGCACATGCTTCTGGAGGATTGCGGCAGCCTCGTCGGCCCGCCCCTGGCGAAGCACGGCTAGAATGGCGCGATGGTCGTGATCGGTGCGTTTTTCCCAGCCGGATTGCCAGGCTGAGAAGAGAAAGCGAGCGCTGGCGGCATGCAGGTCATCGATGGCAGCCAGCAGGCGCGCCATGCCGCAGGGTGCCAGGATCAGCCGGTGGAAGCGGCGATTGGCCTCCTCCCAGGCGTGGACATCGCCGGCGGCATCGCCGTCACGCGTCGCCTGCTCGGCCTCGTCCAAAATGGCAGGCGTCAGATGCGGGGCCGCATGCCTGAGTGCAAGGCCTTCAAGGGCCGCCCGCATCTCCGCGACCTCGCGGACTTCCTTGAGATCGAAGGAGGCGACGCGCACGCCGCGACGCGGAAGGCTGATCGCCAGTCCTTGCGCCTCGAGCCGCCGGAACGCTTCGCGCACGGGCACATGACTGGTGCCGAACTCCTCGGCGATGTGATCCTGCCGCAGGCGGGCATCGGGCGCGATCTCACCGCGGATGATGCGGTCGGCAAGCACCCGGCTGATGCGGCTGGCAATGGTGTCGTCGCGCTCCTTGGCCATGGCCGATCCTTAAAGGCGGGTCAATCCGATGTCGAGGGCCGATGTCGAGTGCCGATGTCGAGCGACAAGAAATCGTCATCACCTCTTTTGCGCATTTCGACCCTTTCGCTCACTGCAGCGCAGCCATGCCCGCCAGTTGGTTGAGCTTTGCGGGCAGATCGTGTAAAGCCCGACCGTCATTTTCCAGAGCATGCTCCGAACCATCGACGGCCTTCCCTGAAGCATGCCGAATCCAGCCCATATCAAAGGCAGTACCTCTCATGAGCAACGGCTTCGACCTCATCATCTTCGACTGCGACGGCGTTCTGGTCGATTCGGAAATCATCGCGGCACAAGTCGAATCCAAACTGCTGACCGATGCGGGCTATCCGATCAGCACCGAGGAAATGGGCGAGCGCTTCGCCGGCATGACCTGGCGCAACATCCTGTTCGAAGTCGAGCGCGAGGCCAGCATCCCCCTCTCCGCTTCGCTGCTCGACAAATCGGAAAAGCTGCTCGACCTGGCGCTTGCCAGCGACGTTCAGCCTATCCCTGGCGTTCCGCTGGCGCTGTCGCGCCTGCCGATGCCGCGCTGCATCTGCTCGAATTCCAGCTCCGAACGGCTTGAGATGATGCTGACGAAGGTCGGCTACTTCAAGCTGTTTGCTCCTAATATCTTTTCCGCCAAGGATCTCGGCGCCGACCGCGTCAAGCCCAAGCCGGACATCTTCCTGCATGGCGCCAAGCAGATGAATGTCAGCCCGGCCAATACGATCGTCGTCGAGGATTCGGTTCACGGCGTTCAGGCGGCGCGTGCCGCCGGCATGCGCGTCATCGGCTTCACCGGCGCATCGCACACCTATCCGTCTCACGCCGATCGGCTGACCGACGCCGGCGCCGAAACCGTCGTCAGCCGCATGGCCGACTTGCCGGGCGTCGTCATGGCGCTCGCCGAATGGGACGGCGTGCTCTGAGGCAATAGGCAATAAATGTTGCGGCTATAGTGCCGGCGGCAGCAAGGACAAGGTGATCTTTTCCTACTGCCTACTGCCTACTGCCTACTGCCTACTGCCTACCGCTTGACTCCAACCTTAGTGACGCTTCTTGCGCGCTGGCTTCTCGCCCTTTGCCGGCTTCTGCGGGCCTTGATCGAAACCGATCTGGACGATGGTGAAGCCGCCGGAACCGCCGGCAACCTGGATATCGTCGTCGGTGAAGAGGAACTGCGCCGTGGTTTCGCCCGGCGGAATCTCCGCAGTATACATGATGGTCTTGCTATAGAGCGCATTGTCATTGTCCATGACGGCGACATGGATCGGCAAGGTGACCTTGCCGGAGCTGCCCATCGGCCCGGCAACCAGGCGCCCTTGCGCGACGACATGAATGCCGAGGCTGGCGCCGTCGCTGGTGCACTGGCGGGTCGCCTGCGCCAGCGAAGCCTGATAGACTAGCTGGTTCGGATCGTCCTTGGCGCCCTTGGCGTAGGTGCGATAGACCGAATCCTCGTCGCGGATGACGGCCTGCGGGCATTTGCCGGCAACATAGGTCTGACCACCGGTCGGAGCCGCCGTCGCGGCACTCGCTTGCGGTGCCACCGTGACGTCCGTTGCCGGCTGTTTTTCACTATTGCCGCCAATACCGAGAGTGCTGCAACCCGTCAGCAATGTCAGAAGCGAAGCGGAGAAAAGACGACGCGAAACCTTGCCAAACACTATTATTCCACCCTCTCCATATATTTCACATTATCGGCCTGCAGCCTGTCAAACGGGCCTTTTATGACACTTGGCGATGGTCTATACCAGCGACGCAGCGAAAAATCGATTGGGTAGACACCGTTTTGGCTCACTTTTCGAGATCGACACATTGCCATAGACAGCCGCCGCATGGCGCCGTTCTCACGCGCCTTGCGCAAACGCGAAAACCACGCGGCTGATCCGACGCAAAAAGACAGGCCGCCGTCGCTTCGTTCCATTACCCTCTCAATCGATCACTCAGGCAATTTTGCGACCAAAGGAATTCTAAGACCGTGGATTACATCTCAACGCGGGGAGAAGCCCCTGCCCTTGGCTTCTGTGACGCTCTTCTGGCCGGCCTTGCCCGTGACGGCGGGCTTTACGTTCCCCGTGAGTGGCCTGTCCTGACGAAGAAGGAAATCCGCGCCTTTCGCGGCAAGAGCTATCAGGAGGTCGCTTTCGCGGTCCTCTCGCCCTTCACCAACGGCGAGATCCCCGCCGACGTCTTTCGCGGCATGATCGACGATGCCTACGCCACTTTCCGGCATCCCGCGGTGGCGCCGCTCGTCCAGACCGGGCCAAACAGCTTCGTCATGGAACTCTTCCACGGCACCACACTCGCCTTCAAGGATGTCGCCATGCAGCTGCTGGCGCGGCTGATGGATTACGCGCTGGAGAAGCGGGGCCAGCGGGCGACCATCGTCGGCGCCACCTCGGGCGATACCGGTGGTGCGGCGATCGACGCCTTTGCCGGGCGCGAGCGTACCGACATCTTCATCCTCTTTCCGCATGGGAAGGTCTCGCCGGTGCAGCAGCGGCAGATGACCACCTCGACGGCGGCGAATGTGCATGCATTGGCGATCAAGGGCAATTTCGACGATTGCCAGAACCTCGTCAAAGCCATGTTCAACGACGCCGCCTTCCGCGACAAGGTCAAGCTTTCCGGCGTCAATTCCATCAACTGGGCGCGAATCATGGCGCAGGTGGTCTATTATTTCACCACCGCGGTCGCTCTTGGCGGCCCGGACAGGAAGATTTCCTTCACCGTGCCGACAGGCAATTTCGGCGATATTTTCGCCGGCTATGTCGCTAAGCGCATGGGCCTTCCAATCGAGCGCCTGGTCATCGCCACCAACGAGAACGATATCCTGGCACGCACGCTGAAGACAGGCCGCTACGAGATGCGTTCCGTCAAGGCAACCACCTCTCCGTCGATGGATATCCAGATTTCCTCCAACTTCGAACGGCTGCTGTTCGAAGCCAACGGCCGCGATGCATCCAAGGTGCGCGCCGCCATGGAGAGCCTGAAGCAGTCGAACGGCTTTTCGATCAGCGAAGAGGTCCTGAAGTTCATCAAGAAGGACTTCCGCGCCGGTCGCGCCAGCGAGAAGCAGGTGGCCGAAACGATCCGCAAAACCCTTGCCGACACGGGCTATCTGCTCGATCCGCATACGGCGATCGGAGCCTTCGTCGCCGCGAAGAACGAGCGTCCCAGCAGCCCGATGGTAACGCTCGCCACCGCGCATCCTGCAAAATTCCCCGCCGCAGTAAAATCCGCATCCGGTATTGACCCGGCGCTTCCGACGTGGCTTGCTGGTCTGATGACCAGGGAGGAGCGTTTCGACATTCTCGATCCGGAACTTAAAGCCGTTGAAGGCTTTATCGGCAAGCACGCCCGGGCCGGGGAGTAACAGACGCGGAAAGACAAGCGATGACAGTGGAGTGCACCCGGCTTGCGTCCGGGCTGACAGTAGCAACCCAATCGATGCCACACCTTGAAAGCGTGGCACTCGGCGTTTGGATCAAATCGGGCTCGCGTAACGAGACGGAAGCAGAACACGGTATCGCGCATCTGCTCGAGCACATGGCGTTCAAGGGCACGGGACGGCGCTCCGCCCGGCAGATCGCCGAGGAAATCGAGAATGTCGGTGGCGAAGTCAACGCTGCCACTTCGACCGAAACCACATCCTATTATGCCCGCGTTTTAAAGGATCACGTGCCGCTGGCCGTCGATATCCTTGCCGATATCCTGACGGAGTCCGCCTTCGACGAGGAAGAGCTGGCGCGCGAAAAGCAAGTCATCCTGCAGGAAATCAATGCGGCGAACGACACGCCCGACGATGTCGTCTTCGACAAGTTTTCCGAAGTCGCCTATCGCGGCCAGACACTCGGGCGCGCCATTCTCGGCACGCCGGAGACGGTCGTCTCCTTCTCGCCGGAACAGATCCGCCATTACCTCGGCCGCAACTATACGACCGATCGCATGTTCGTCGTGGCGGCCGGCGCTGTGGATCATGAAAGCTTCGTACGTCAGGTCGAGGAACGCTTCTCCAGCCTGCCGACGAAACCGTCCGCTCCGCCCGTTATCGAGCCTGCCCGCTATATCGGCGGCAATATCCGGGAAACGCGTGACCTGATGGATGCGCAGATCCTGCTCGGCTTCGAGGGACGCGCCTATCACACCCGCGATTTCTATTGTTCGCAGATCCTCGCCAACATCCTCGGCGGCGGCATGTCCTCGCGCCTGTTCCAGGAAGTGCGCGAATTCCGCGGCCTCTGTTATTCGGTCTATGCCTTTCATTGGGGCTTCTCCGACACGGGCATCTTCGGCATCCATGCCGCGACCGGCGGCGAGAACCTGCCGGAACTGCTGCCCGTCATCATCGACGAGCTGCACAAGTCGTCTCATGATATCCAGCAGCAGGAAATCGAGCGCGCCCGCGCCCAGATCCGGGCTCAGCTGCTGATGGGCCAGGAAAGCCCGGCCGCCCGCGCCGGTCAGGTCGCCCGGCAGATGATGCTTTACGGCCGCCCCATCCCGAACCAGGAGATGCTGGAACGCCTGGAAGGCATCACCATCGATCGTTTGACGGATCTTGCCGGCCGTCTGTTCTTCGATACAGTACCGACGCTTTCGGCGATCGGGCCGCTGGAGCAGCTCGCGCCGATGGAAGACATCGTCACGTCACTGTCGTCACCGGCCCCTGCTTCCAAAAGCGCAAGCGGCTAAGGGCATGCCGCGAGCCTATGGGTTCAATTCTCGGGGGAGTGCTTGGCGGCATGCAAAAATCTGTCTTTCGGTTTCTCTCACGTCATTCGGACGCGGTTGAACTCGAAAACGATACATATTTGCTGCGCCTGCCGCGCTACTCCGATTTCAACCAATGGCATAGGCTCCGGGCGGAGAGCCGCCGCTTCCTGGAACCCTGGGAGCCGACCTGGCGGCATGACGAGCTGACGGAGGGCGCCTATCGGGCCCGCATCATCCGCGGCAAGCAGGAATATAGTTCCGGCCAGGCGATACCGCTGTTCATCTTCCTGCGGGAAAACATGACCCTGGTTGGCGGGATTACGATCGGCTATATTCGCCGCGGTGCCGCGCAGAGCTGCATGATCGGATATTGGATGGGCGAGCGTTATTCCGGTCAGGGCCATATGTTCGCCGCACTTCAATTGGTTATACCCTATATCTTTTCCGGACTTGAGTTGCACCGAATTGAAGCAGCCTGTATTCCGGACAATGAGCGTAGCATGCGGCTTTTGCAAAAAGCCGGTTTCCAGCGGGAAGGTCATTTGCGCGGTTATCTTAAAATCAACGGTCAGTGGCGCGACCATGTGATGTTTTCAAGGTTGGCATCCGACGCCAACCCGAACCGAAACCTCGACAAGCGATGATCGCCGGATTCACGCAGACGGGAACGATGGCCCGGCGGCTATGTGCTGTTATCGCGACGCTTGCGGCCACCGTGATGCTGTTGATCGCCGGAATGGCGCATGCGGCAGAGCCCGTAAAAATTTCGCGCGACGATACCGCTCTCGATCTGACGGCGACGACGGAGATCTACAGAAATCAAGGTGAAGCCTTCCAGGTTTCGACGGCGGCCGGCGCCGATGGCATCCGGCGCCGCATCGAGGTCCGCTCCTCCTCGCCGAACCACCAGGGCGACTGGGCGGTCTTCGCGCTCGCCAATGTCTCCGAAGAGCAGTTGGAGCGCGTCATCGTTGCTCCGCATTTCCGCCTGGTGAATTCGAAGGTCTTCTGGCCCGATCTCGGCTCGCAGCGCATCGTCGCGATCACGCCGAGCGAAGGTTTCGCGCTCGACCGACAGCCGAGCGACGAGGCCGATGTCTTCCGCATCACGCTGAACCCTGGTGCCGTCGTCACCTTCGTTGCCGAGCTTTCGTCGCCGAACCTGCCGCAGCTCTATCTCTGGGAACCGAACGCCTACAAGGATACAGTCAACGCCTTCACGCTCTATCGCGGCATCGTGCTCGGCATTGCCGGCCTGCTGGCGGTGTTCCTGACCATCCTTTTCGTGGTCAAGGGCACGTCGATGCTGCCGGCGACGGCGGCTCTCGCCTGGGCCGTGCTCGGCTATATCTGCGTGGATTTCGGCTTCCTCGGCAAGCTCATCACCATAACCTCCGGCGACCAGCGAATATGGCGCGCCTGTGCGGAGGTGGCGCTTGCATCGAGCCTGGTGATCTTCCTGTTCACCTATCTCAATCTCAATCGCTGGCATGCCCATCTCGGCTACGTGACGCTCGCCTGGGTTCTCGGCCTCGCCCTGCTCTTCGGCGTGGCGATCTACGATCCATCGATCGCGGCCGGCATTGCACGGCTGTCGCTGGCGCTGACCGCAACGGCGGGTCTGCTGCTCATCATCTATCTCGGCTTCAGCCGCTATGATCGTGCCATCCTGCTCGTGCCCGCCTGGGCGCTGATCCTCGTCTGGCTGTTCGGAGCCTGGATGACGGTCATGGGCAAGCTCGACAACGACATCATCCAGCCTGCGCTCGGCGGCGGCCTCGTCCTCATCGTTCTGCTGATCGGCTTCACAGTCATGCAGCACGCCTTTGCCGGCGGCGCCTTCCAGCAGGGCCTGTTCTCGGATCTGGAACGGCAATCCCTGGCGCTGACGGGCTCCGGCGATACAGTATGGGACTGGGACGTCGCCCGTGACCGCGTCGTGACGACGCCCGATATCTCGATGAAGCTCGGCCTTTCGCCCGGCACCATGCATGGCGCGGCGCGCAACTGGCTGCCGCGGCTGCATCCCGACGATCGCGATCGGTTCCGCGCCACACTCGACGTGCTTCTGGAACATCGGCGCGGCCGGCTGAACCATGAATTCCGAATTCGTGCCGAAGACGGGCATTTCCACTGGCTGTCAATCCGCGCCCGGCCTGTGCTGGGGTCGAACGGCGAGATCATCCGCTGCGTCGGCACGATCGTCGACATTACCGAACAGAAGAATTCAGTCGAACGGCTGCTGCACGATGCCGTCCACGATAATCTCACCGGATTGCCGAACCGCCAGGTCTTTCTCGACCGCCTGCAGGCCGTTCTGACGCTGGCTTCCGATGGAAATCAATTGCGGCCGACGGTCATGGTCATCGACATCGATCGCTACAAGCTCGTCAACGATACGCTGGGCTTTGCCGCAGGCGACAATATCCTGATCGCGCTGACCCGTCGCCTTCGCCGCCTGATGAAGCCGCAGGATACGCTGGCGCGTCTTTCCGGTGACCAGTTCGGCCTCATCCTCGTTTCCGAACGCGATCCAGCCAAGGTCGCCGACTTTGCCGACGCGATCAGCAAGGCGATCATGGTGCCGATCAATTTCGCCAATCGTGAAATCATCCTGACGGCATCGGTCGGGCTGACGTCGTGGGTCGACCAGCAGGAAAATGCGGCCGGCATGCTGAGCGATGCGGAACTCGCCATGTATCGCGCCAAGCGCGCCGGCGGCAATCGCGTCGAGCCTTTCCAGCCGGCTTTCCGCAGCTTCGGCACCGACCGGCTGCAGCTCGAAACCGATCTGCGCCGCGCCGTCGAGCGCAAGGAACTTTCGCTGGTCTATCAGCCGATCGTCCGCCTGGAAGATGCCGAGGTCGCAGGCTTCGAGGCGCTGATGCGCTGGGAGCATCCCAAGCGCGGCAATATTCCGCCAACGGAATTCATTCCGATCGCGGAGGCTTCCGACATCATCGGCCCGCTCGGCATGTTCGCGCTCGAACAGGCGACCAACGACCTGAAGGCATGGCAGCGACAGACCGGCGACCTGCCGCTGTTCGTCTCCATCAACCTTTCCAGCGTGCAGCTGCTCAACAACGAGCTTTACGACGATATCCGTGCCCTGCTTGCCAAAACCCATTGCGACCCAAACCGTATCAAGCTGGAGCTGACGGAATCGCAGGTGATGGAGAATCCGGAACAGGCGCGGCTCGTGCTCGACAAGCTGCGCGACGCAGGCATCGGTCTGGCGCTCGACGATTTCGGCACGGGCTATTCGTCGCTCGCCTATCTCACCCGCTTCCCCTTCGACACGATCAAGCTCGACAAGGCGATGGTCCGCGACGACAGCGACAAGAAGGCTGTTCTTCTGCGTTCGGTTATTTCCATGGCGCGCGAACTCAACATGCGCGTGGTCGCCGAAGGCATCGAATCCGAAGAGGATGCGCTGGAACTGGCCAAGATCGGCTGCACCTACGGCCAGAGCTTCATCTTCGGCCCGCCGATGGGATCGGATTCGGTGCTCCGTCTGTTGAAGGAACGGTTTCCGCTGACGAAACGCGCCTAGTCCCTCCCCCTACTCGGCGCCGATGGATCGCAGCGCCGCTCAGGCACTGGCGATCAGTTCCCTTACATAGTCGAGCTTCGCAACCACCGGCGGCGAGAGGATGAAGGGATAGGAATCCGGCTGTCCCATGCTGCGCTGGATGGAATTGATCGCCACGCTCAACGGGATCCAGGCATTGACGAGCTGTTCGGCGCTTTCAGCCTCATAGGGATTGAAATCCACCTCCGCGGCCATGTCGTGATAGCGATAGGGGTCGATCGCCAGTCCGAAGGAACGCGCCGTTTCCAGCGTATCGACGATATGCAGATAATGGGCGAAGCACTCGGCAAAATCCTCCCACGGATGCGCACTAGCATAGGCGCTGATGAAACTCTCCTGCCAGTTCGCGGGAGGGCCATTGTCGTAATGGGCCTGAAGCGCCGCACCATAATCGGCGCGCTCATCGCCGAAGACAGCGCGGAAGCCGTCGAACCGTCCGCGGTCGCGAACAAGCTTGTTCCAGATGAAATGACCCGTCTCGTGGCGGAAGTGACCGAGCAAGGTGCGATAGGGCTCGTTCATGGAGGCGCGCGTCTGCTCTCGCGTGACATCATCCGCCTCGGCGGCGCGAATGGCGATCAACCCTTCCTCGTGGCCAGTCATGGCCGGGACGACGGTACCGCCCTGCACTTCATCCTCGAGGAAATCGAAAACCAGGCCACCATCCGGATCCTGCTGCCGATCGGGATGCGGCAAATTCCAGCGGAGCAAGGAATAGAACAGATGCCTCTGCGCCTGACCGATACGCCGCCAGCGATCTATACCCTGCTGCGTATCGGTATTCGGTACCAGCCGATTATGACGGCAAGCGACGCAAAAGGGCTGCGGATCGCCAGTATCGACGAGCCAGTTGCAGATGTCGAGCTCGGCATTGGCGCAGAAGCGCACAGGCCTCTCAGGCTCGGAAACAGGATGCCATGTCACATCGTCGACGGCGTCGAGTGCATAGATCGCCAGGCGATCGGGAACGAAGCCGAGCTGATGGCCGCAGCGGACGCACTGCCTATTGTCGAAATGGACGGGCTGGCCGCAATGGTCGCAGGTGAAAAGCCGCATGCTCCCCTCGGAAATGCAAGATTGGCGAGAACAAAGAGCCTGCCACGTTTCCGTAACAGGCTCTTCCTCCCAACATCGCTGCTACGACGTCAATTCAGACGGAACAGCGAGCACGGATTGGAATATACAACAGCCGGTCACATCCGGTCGACCGCGCCTTTGACCTTGTCCTTGGCCTTGCCAACGGCGGTCTGCATCTTGCCCTTGGCTTCCTGCGTAGCGCCCTTGGCGCGCATGTCCTTGTTGTTGGTCGCCTTGCCGGTCATCTGCTTGGCCTTGCCGGCGATTTCGTTCACCTTACCGGATACCTTGTCGGTCGTGCTGCTCATGTCTGACGCCTCCCTGGCTGGCACGGCGGAATTGCCGTTGCGCTGCCGGGGAAACGTCACATCGGCTATTTCGTTCCGAAACAACGCAAATCAGCTCAACTGTGGCCAGCGTGCGGCGACAGCATTGCGGCGTTGATGCCCATGAGGGCCAAGGCCCGATCATATTTGTTATCGAGGCTGCGGTCGAAGATCAGTTCTTCGTTCGCCGGGCAGTTCAGCCAGCCATTATTGCCGATCTCCGCCTCGAGCTGACCGGCACCCCAGCCGGCATAACCGAGCAGCATCGTCGCACGTTTCGGACCGCTTCCCTTGGAAATAGCCCGGACGATATCGAGCGTCGCCGTCAGGCTTATATCGTCACTGACCGGAATGCTGCTGTCGCTGATGTAATCGTCGGAATGCAAGACGAAGCCGCGCCCGCTTTCAACCGGACCGCCGGTCTGGATGGGAAAATCCCGTGCGCCTTGCGGAAGCACGATGGCATCGTCGTCCTTGATCATTTCGAGATGCAAGAGGACATCGGTGAATGTCAGCTTCTGGGCCCGATTGATGACGAAACCCATGGCACCTGCGTCGGAATGGGCACAGATATAAACCACCGTCCGGTGAAAGTTCCGATCCTCCATGCCCGGCATGGCGATCAGGAACTGACCGTCGAGAAAACCTCTTTCGCGTCTATTCTTCAGCGTCGATAGGGACATCGTGCCTCCTGACCGCAGTCTGCAACTGCACCGCCTTTAATCAAGATGGGGCAATGTCATAAATCAATCAACTGAAAATGATCATTTCCCTCTTCCGTCATGCTGGCCCCCGGCAATTCGATCCGTTAAATCCTTGTTTCATGATTGGAATAAGCACTCCGATACGCCTCTCGGCATTGTTCGCCGCCTCTCTATTCACCGCCGCAACGGCCCATGCCGCCATGAGCGAATGGATGGACAATCAAGGTGGACGCATGCGCCTGATAGCGCTTGCGCCTGGCGCGGAAGGACATATCCGCGCCGCCCTGCAGATCGAACCGGCGCCCGGCTGGATCACCTATTGGCGCGAACCGGGCCAGGGCGGAATTCCGCCTCAGGTGACGCCGGCACCCGATAGCGGCGTGACGCTGGAAAAGGCCGGCTATCCTGTGCCGAAGCAGATCACGGTCGGCAATATCAAGGAGATCGGCTATGATGCGCCGGTGATCTTGCCGCTCGATTTTCGCGTGACCGGCAAGACGCCGGCGGAACTCAAGCTGACCGCTTTCGTAGGCCTGTGCAAGGAGATCTGCATCCCCTTCCAAGCTGATTATTCGTTGCCGCTGCCGGCCGGCGAGCAGCCGACGACACATGAACTCGCCCTGCTGGATGCTGCCAGAGCACTGCTGCCGGAAGCCCCTTCATCCCATTTCGCTGTTCAGAGCCACAAAATCTCCGCCGATGCCAAGACGCTTTCGCTGCAGCTGGCATTGCCGGAGGCAACCGGCGATGCGCCAACGATCTATGTGACGGGACCATCGGGCTATGTGTTCTTCCAGCAAATGAACGCAAAACGGGATGGGAGCACCTTCTCGACCGATATTGAGATCGGCAAGCTGCCGAAGAATTATGATCCGAAAGGCAAGAGCTGGGGCATTCTGATCGTCGACGGCGATCGGGCGATGGAAACCAGCCTTGTGCTTGAATAGGCCGGACCTGGAGTATTTGTATCTATGCATCCGGGCGGAAAACCGCTGCGCACTTTTCCTGGAATTGCTCTATAGTTTCCTGCACCCGCTTCAAACCATCGGCGGCGCAGCAGCGCCCCGAATTCACGACCCGAGGAGAGAACCATGTCTATCGCCATCGGCGACACGCTGCCTGCCGCCACCTTCAAGGAAAAGACCGCCGACGGCCCGGTCGAGATCACCACCGAGCAGCTGTTTGCCGGCAAGCGCGTCGTGCTCTTTGCCGTTCCCGGCGCGTTTACGCCCACCTGCTCGCTCAATCATCTGCCGGGCTTTCTCGAGAACCGCGACGCGATTCTCGCCAAGGGCGTCGATGACATCGCCGTGGTCGCCATCAATGACTGGCATGTCATGGGCGCCTGGGCACAATCATCGGGCGGCCTGGGCAAGATTCATTTCCTTGCCGATTGGGACGGTTCCTTCACCAAGGCGCTCGGCCTCGATGTCGACCTCTCCGCCGGCGGCCTCGGCATCCGCTCGAAGCGTTATTCCATGCTGGTGGAAGACGGCGTAGTGAAGACACTGAACATCGAGGAAAGTCCCGGCCAGGCAACGGTTTCGGGTGCGGCTGCGATGATCGAGCAGCTTTAAGATCATTCAGATGGAAAATGCAGAGCGCCTCAGAGGCGCTCTTTCTTTATTTGTCCTCGTGGAAATGGGCATCGAAATCGCGATGTCCTTCGAGCACATTCACAACCTCGAAAACATCATCGATATAGCGGAAGAAGATCACATATCCGCGAAATGCAAAGCTACGCATGTCGTTTCTCAACTCCGGCCGCAGGCGGCCCATGTGACCTGGCAAAGCGGCGAGATTTGCGCACTTGCGGCGTAATTGCCCAGTAAATTCCAAAGCGACTTTTGGGCTGCCGCTTTGACGCGTTATAAATACAAGAATATCCAGGATGTTATCCTGGGCTGTGGCTGTATAACGAAGCCGAGGCACTCAACGGCTTTCTTTTGGCAGTTCGGCCGCCTTGGCTTCCAAAGCGGCGCCAAGCTCCTCGTCAGATACATCGCCTCCGCGATCGATCGATGCCTCCAGAGTACGCCGTAGCGCTGCTATTTTCGCCTCCCGCTCCTCTACGAGCCGGAGACCTTCGCGCACAACTTCACTGGCGGAGCTGTAACGCCCCTCTTCCACTGTTTTCTCAACGAATTTTTCCCAGCG
This sequence comes from Martinezella tropici, assembly GCF_003287875.1. Classification (GTDB taxonomy): domain Bacteria; phylum Pseudomonadota; class Alphaproteobacteria; order Rhizobiales; family Rhizobiaceae; genus Rhizobium; species Rhizobium tropici_C. The sequence continues at coordinate 144,399 of NZ_QMKK01000024.1, read as the reverse complement.
TTCACCGATAGAAACATTCATAAGCATCTCTCCCGTAACGTCAGGCCAGTGAATGACAGATAATGCTCTATCTATAGCATTATTGACGCAGGCCGCCAATTACCGGTGCTCGGCCACTGCCAATCTACTCTCCGCCTCTTTTTCGCCGTATTTCATCGGCTACAACATGTAATGTTATTACATAATTGAAAGCGCCGGAATGCCTTTTGACCGTGATCCTTTCGCAGCGTCCCTCATGGGGCGCTCGGCCTTGATGCGCCTTGCCTATGTGGCGATCGGCATTGCGGTGCTCTGGGCCGCCATCGGTTGGGCGGTGGCGCTGGCATGAACGATCTGATCCGCCTCAGCAATCTCACCGTCACCTATGAGCGCCATCCGGCCGTCCACCACATCTCGGGCGGCTTTGCCGCCGGCAGCCTGACGGCGATTGCCGGGCCGAACGGGGCCGGCAAGTCGACGCTGCTGAAAGCGATCGTCGGCGAATTGCGGCCGGCGGAAGGCTCGGTCGATCGCGGCCCGCTGACGCGCAACGACTTCGGCTATCTGCCGCAAGCGGCCGATATGAACCGCCTCTTCCCGATCTCGGTCGCCGATACTGTCATGCTCGGCGCCTGGAAGAATGCCGGTGCTTTCGGCCGATTTTCACGCAAAGATGCCGAACGGGCGCGCGATGCGCTCGGCATCGTCGGTCTGTCAGGCTTCGAAAGCCGACATATCGGCTCGCTTTCAGCCGGGCAGTTCCAGCGGGTACTGTTTGCGCGGCTGCTGCTGCAGGATGCCCGTGTCATTCTCCTGGATGAACCTTTCACCGCGATCGACCAGCGCACGACACGCGATCTTCTCGACCTCGTGCTGAGATGGAACCGGGAGGGACGCACGGTCATCGCTGTGCTGCACGATTTCGAGCAGGTGCAAAGCTATTTCCCCGAAACGCTGCTGATCGCCCGCGAACTCGTAGGATGGGGCAGGACGGAAGATGTCATGAGCCCAACGAACCTCATCAAGGCGCGCGCCATGGCCGAAAGCTGGGACGAGGAGGCCGAAGCATGCCTGCCGGAAGAGGAGCATGACAGTGGCGAACTCGCGAAGCGGGAGCCGGCCGAATGACCGTCTACGACATCTTCCTCGCGCCCTTCGCGGATTACGGCTTCATGCGGCGCGCGCTGATTGCCTGCGTCTGCCTCGGCCTCGGCTCCGGGCCTATCGGCGTTTTCCTGATGCTCAGGCGCATGAGCCTGATGGGCGATGCGATGAGCCACGCCGTCCTGCCTGGTGCTGCTATCGGCTATCTCATTGCCGGCTCGCTGTCGCTGACGGCCATGGGGCTTGGCGGGCTCGTGGCCGGCCTTTCGGTGGCGCTGCTCTCCGGCCTCGTCAGCCGCACGACCGTGCTGCAGGAGGATGCGAGTTTTGCCAGCTTCTATCTGACCTCGCTGGCGCTGGGCGTTCTCATCGTATCGCTGCGCGGCTCCAATATCGATCTTCTGCATGTGCTCTTCGGCACCATTCTTGCAATCGATGCGCCTGCCCTCTACCAGATCGGCGCGATCACCACAGTGACGCTGTTGGCGCTCGCCGTCATCTACCGGCCGCTTGTGATGGAATGCTTCGATCCCGGTTTCCTGCGTGCGGTCGGCGGACGCGGACCGCTCTATCACTTCCTGTTCCTGCTGTTGGTCGTGCTTAATCTCGTGGCAAGCTTCCAGGCGCTCGGCACGCTGATGGCCGTCGGGCTGATGATGCTGCCGGCCGCCGTGGCGCAGCTCTGGTCGCGCAGCCTGCCTGCCATGATGGCGATCGCAACGGGCACGGCGATGGCTTCAGGCTATCTCGGCCTTATTGCCTCCTACCATCTCGAATTTGCTTCAGGCCCCACGATCATCATCACCGCCAGCCTGATCTACGGCTTCTCCATTCTCTTCGCACCCTCGGGCCTTGCCCGGCGGTTCTTCCCCCGTCCCCATCTCCGGGGCTAATCCGAACAAGGAGACTCGCATGAACAAACAGAGACTGCTTCTCTCTGCGGCTGCAACAGCCTTCGTCGCCTTCGGCGTCGCTGCACCCGCTTCTGCCGAAACGCTCAATGTCGTGGCGTCCTTCACCGTGCTCGCCGATGTCGTCAAGCATGTCGGCGGTGACCACGTGAAGGTATCGAGCCTCGTCGGCGCGAACGGCGACCCCCATGAATTCGAGCCGTCTCCGGCCGATGCCAAGACGCTGAACGCTGCCAAGGTCGTCTTCGTCAGCGGCGAAGGCCTGGAAGGCTGGATGGACCGGCTGATCAGCGCATCCGGCTACAAGGGAACGCCTGTTGTCGCTTCCGAAGGCATCAACACCCGCACCATGGTGGATGACGGTAAGACCGTCACCGATCCGCATGTCTGGAACAGCCCGATCAATGTGAAGATCTGGGTCGCCAATATCGAAAAGGCTCTTTCCGCCGCCGATCCGGCCGACGCCGCCGATTTCAAGACCAATGCCGAGCGCTACACGAAGGTTCTGACTGAGCTTGACACCTATGCGCACAGCAAGTTTGACAAGATTCCGGACGATCGCCGCAAAGTGCTGACGAGCCATGATGCCTTCGGCTACTTCGGCCGCGAATATAAGGTGAACTTCCTTGCTCCGATTGGCTTTTCGACAGAGACGGAAGCCTCGGCTGCCAAGGTCGCCCAGCTGATCGAGCAGATCAAGACCGAGCATGTGAAGACTTACTTCTTCGAAAACTCAAACGACCCGCGCCTCGTCAAGCAGGTTGCCAAGGCAACCGGCGCCGAACCCGGCGGTGAGCTCTATGTCGAATCGCTGTCAAAGGCCAACGGGCCAGCTTCGACTTATGAAAAAATGTTCCGTTATAACGTTGATCAACTCGCTGCAGCGATGGCGAAGTCGAGCTGAAGCAGCCGAACAAGCATGGCCGCGGGCATATGCCCGCGGCTTCTCCCATACCTCAATATCCAACCCAAGCATGCTGCAGCACTCATGACTTGACGGCAATTGCATAACAATTTATATAACTAGTTATGAAATTGAGTTGAGGATCGCCATGGTCGAGGATATCGTGAAATCGCTGGGATTCCTTTGTCTCGGCAGCCGCTTTCGTCGCATCGGCGAACGACTTCAGGCAGACACCCAGCAGATTATGGAGGAGCTTGGCGTTTCGCTACAATCTGCCCAATATCCCTTCCTGGCCGCAATCGATCGGGCTGGTCCGCTTACCATCGGTGAACTTGCGCAAGCTGTCGGCATCACCCAGCCGGGAGCCACGCGCACCATCTCTCAGCTTTTGGAATTGGGTTATGTCGACATGCAGGCCTCGCCCGAAGACCAGCGCCGAAGATTGGTCTCGCTGACCCCGCAAGGACAGGAACTCGTCGATTATTCGAAACGATTCGTCTGGCCGCGTATCGAACAGGCGGTAACGGAGCTCTGCGGCGAGAGTTCCAGGCCGATCCTGCAACAACTCGCCGCAATCGAGGACGGGCTTGCCGAAGCGCCGCTTGCCCGTCGGGGCAATCCCGACAAGGAGCAGAAACCATGAGCCATATTCTCGACCGGCCGGCCTGGAGCGCGCTTCGTACCGCCCACGCGACCTTGGCCGAAGGCAGCGAGCATGCCCTCCGCTATCCACCTTCCATCGTGCCTTTCGCCGCGCCTGCCGATGATACGTCGGAAAGCCTGGAGGCTTTGCAGAGTCTGCCGGCAGCCGGCGAGATCATGGCGCTCGTGGAAGCCAACCCTCTCCCACTCCCCCAGGGCTTGACGATCGTCTCCGAAAGCAAGTTGGTGCAGATGATCGCGGAACGGCCCTATCAGCGGATTTCCGACAGCCGGATCGAAGCGCTGACGGAAGCCGATGCAACGGAGATGCTTGCCCTGGCCACGCTGACCGAACCCGGCCCGTTTACGCTGCGCGCCCAAAGTCTCGGCCCATTTTGGGGTGTGAAGATCGATGGCCGCCTCGTTGCCATGGCCGGCCAGCGCATGCGCCAGCCTGGCTTTACCGAACTCAGCGGCCTTTGCACCCATCCAGATTTTCAGGGACGGGGCCTCGGCACCCTGCTCTTCCGCTTCGTTGCCGGCGAAATCTCGGCGAGAGACGAAACCGTCTACCTGCACGCCCGTGCCACGAACACGCCTGCGATCTCGCTTTACAGGGCAATGGGCTTCCGCTTGCGCTCCGAGATGAACCTCCGGGTCGTCGCGCCCAGGCGGCCGGCATGAGCATGGTCGAAGCCTGCGCCTGCCGCCCGTTCCATTAAAGATTGAAATCGAAGATCATCAGGCCGGCCAGGCCGCCATCCGTGGACGAAACGATCCGTTCGCCGACAGCGACGTGATCAGGATGCACTAGATAGGCATCGCGCGCTTCGGCACTTTCAAAAGTGACGACAAATCCATCGGCGAAGCCGCCATGCAGGCCCTCGGGCGAGACGTTTGGCCCATATTTCACGTCGACAATACCCGGAATGACCTTCTGCAAGGCGGCGACGGATTCGAAGAGCGCCCTCTTCTCCTCCTGTGTCAGGGCGGATTTGAGTCTAAGAAAAACGCAATGCAGGATCATAAGTCAGTCTCCCTGGAAATCGGGAGCAGCATAGAGGTAAAGGGCAGCGGGGCAAGGCGCCGATTCGCGAACATTCCGTTCCAGGCAGCGGAGCCAATTGTAAACTGCTCAGCTCGAAGCACAGCTCACGCCGACAGATGGTATTTGGCTGTTGCGATGATCTCACGCGTTAATTCGGCAAGCCGATCGGCCGCGAGGCGGCTCACCTGCCAATATAATGGGATGTTCAGCGGGGTATCGGGAATCAGCTCGACCAAGCGCCCGGCCTGCAGATGTTCCCGTACGAGCTGGATGGGATTCATGCCCCATCCCATGCCTGAGAGGCTGGCATCGACGAAGCCCTGTGTCGACGGCAGCCAGTGGCTCGGATAGGTAAAATCCTTTCCGAATGTCTGGCGTATCCACTGGCTTTGAAGCCTGTCCTTCTGGTTAAAGGTCAAGGCCGGCGCATTCACGATCGCTTCCGGGGTCACGCCCGCTTTAAAATACCGGGCCATGAAATCGGGGCTTGCAGTCGCATGATAGCGGAGCGCACCGAGGGATGTGCGCCGGCATCCCTGGATCGGCTTTTCCAGGCTGGTGACGGCCGCGATCACCCGCCCACGCTGCAGCCATTCGGCGGTATGATCCTGGTCATCGATGGCGATATTCAGCAGATAGGGAGAGCGCTTGGCAAAGCCGGATATGGCCTCTACGAACCACGTCCCGAGGCTATCGGCATTCGTGGCAATGCGAAGCATTACCTTTTGCTGGGGCTCGCCCGGATCGGCGAGGGCCGGCAGGCGCCCGAACAGCTCGTCTTCGAGCATGCCGACATTCTCCATATGGCGGCAGAGCCATTCGCCCTTTTCCGTCGCGGTGCACGGGTTGCCCCTGGCGATCAGAACCACGCCGAGGCGCTCCTCAAGCTGTTTCACCCGCTGCGAGACGGCCGACGGCGTTACGTTCAGAATGCCCGCAGCCTTTTCGAAGCTGCCGGTCTGCACGACCATTGAGACGGCACGGAGAGCTGAATAGTCGAGCATAGCTTAGTTTTTCTTAATCCGGGTTAGCAACATTAATTAGCCTAAACCCACATATGGCGATACTGAAAGGCTCATTCATTTCGGAGCATTTCGCTAAAACTTTTCTTTTTTGCGCAATTCCGGACGAAAACCGCTTCGCACTTTTACCGGAATTGCTTCGAGCATGAATTTTTCGATTTACCTGACAGGCCTCACGATGGGCCTCAGCCTGATTGTCGCGATCGGTGCGCAAAACGCCTTCGTCCTGCGCCAGGGCCTTCGCAACGAACATGTATTCGCCGTCTGCCTCGCCTGCGCCCTCTCCGATGCCGCGCTCATCGTGCTCGGGGTGACGAGCTTTCGCCAGATCGCCGCCCTGCTTCCCTGGCTCGATCCGGTCATGCGCTATGCGGGAGCGGCCTTCCTCATCTGGTATGGGGCAAGGAGCCTCTATTCCGCCTTGCGTTCGTCGGCGGTGCTGGCCGCCGGAGAAGCGAAATCAGCGAGCTTCCGGCAGACGCTCGCCATGTGCCTGGCGCTCACCTGGCTCAACCCGCATGTCTATCTCGATACCGTCGCGCTGCTTGGCACGATCTCGACCCGGTTTCCGGGAAACGAGGCTTCATTTGCGGCGGGTGCCATGACGGGTTCCTTCCTGTTCTTCTTTTCGCTTGGCTTTGGCGCGAGATGGCTGAGACCGATCTTTGCGAAGCCCGCATCCTGGCGCATTCTGGAAACGCTCATTGCTTTTACCATGTGGATGATTGCCACCAAGTTGTTGAGCGGGATATGACTTGCGCGGCGTATTCATGGGCAAACAGCCTGTTTTCGATCGCCGCGGTTGTCCGGAGCTCAAGGAAGGATGAAGACGATCATGACGCTCTTTACTGGTCTTTCGGCCTTCCCCATTACCCCGGCCGATGCTTCCGGACACGTTGATATTGCAGTGCTCACACGCCTGCTTGAACGCATCCATCTGGCCGGCGCCGATTCCATTGGATTGCTCGGCAGCACCGGCGGCTACGCCTTTCTGTCACGCGACGAGCGGCGGCGCGCCGTTGAGGCCGCGATGACAGGTGTCGGCGGCAAGATCCCCGTCATCGTCGGCGTCGGAGCGCTGCGAACCGACGAGGCTCAGGCATTGGCGCGCGACGCCAGGGCTGCCGGCGCGGACGGGCTATTGCTTGCCCCCATGTCCTATACTCCACTCACGGAGGAAGAGGTCTACCAGCATTTCGCAGCCGTCGCGGAGGCCGGCGAGCTGCCGCTCTGCATCTATAACAATCCCGGCACGACGAGATTTACCTTCAGCCACGCGCTGATTGCCCGGCTGGCAAAGGTGGCGAACATCGTGGCGGTGAAGATGCCATTGCCGCCGGAGAGCGATTTCAAGGGAGAGATGGGACTTCTGCGCCAGGAAACGCCAAAGGATTTCTCCATCGGCTATAGCGGCGATTGGGGAGCCGCGGCCGGGCTACTGGCGGGTTGTGACGCCTGGTACAGCGTGATCGCCGGTCTCCTGCCCGCCGAAGCGCTGGCCCTCACACGGGCTGCCCAAGCCGGCGACACCGCCGAAACGGAACGGCTCGATCAAAAATTCCAGCCGCTATGGAACCTGTTCAAGGAGTTCGGCAGCTTCCGTGTCATGTACGCGATTGCCGAAGCGCTCGACCTTTGCCGGATTGATCCACCGCGCCCGATCCTGCCGCTCTCCGTAACCGAAAGGCCGCGTGTAAGAAGCGCGCTCGATCACATCCTGAGGTGATCGCGCCTTGTACGGCGCGGCAAGTCCTGCCTTATCCCTGCCTTCGGGAAGTATCCGCTCGATGACTCCCGCTGGAATTGCCGCCACATCGTCATCTGTTTTGTTGCCCAGCCTTCCAGATGCCATCTTTCAGCGCGAAAAGTGTTTTCAAGAAGATAAATTGATCAAGAACTTTCAATTGGTTCCGGGGATGGCATGAAGAAACTGATAGCCGCCGCGATCCTATTGGCCTGCCTTGTTGCAGGAACACTCTATGCCACTGCTGGTGGCGATTATCCTCCGCTTAACGATGGTGACCTGATTTTTCAGACATCGACCAGCAACCAATCAAGCGCCATCATATTCGCGACCAGCTCCACCTTTTCGCATATGGGCATCATCAAGAATGATCACGGGACCATCACTGTCATAGAGGCCGCAGAGAAGGTCAAGGAAACGCCGCTAGAAACCTGGGTCAATCGCGGCTTGCTGAAGCGGGTTACGATCTATCGCGATCAGCGTCTCACACCTGAAACGGCGCGACAGCTCATATCGCATTCCCGCACATTCTACGGCAAACCCTACGATCTTTTCTTCTCCTTCAACAACGATGCGATCTATTGCAGCGAGCTGCCCTATCTCGCTTACAAAGCGGTAGGTCTGGAGATTGGCAAGGTGCAAAAAATATCGGAGCTAAACATCGACAATATCCTTGTCAGAAAGCTCGTTCAGTCACGCTGGAAGCGCGACAGCGAATGCACGGAACGCGGCTACGATTTCGACCAGTGCTATCGATACATCCTCAACCAGAGCCTCGTGACTCCCGTCAGCATCGCCAACGATCCAAATCTCAAGATGATCTACTCGAACTATCCGCTTTGATCGTGCGGCGCAAAGCATCGATAAGAGTCCGAAACCGGAATAGCCTTTGGTGAAAAGTCTGTGCCGAGAACGAAGGATCTTCGCTCTTACCTCCGCTTGAAAGGCTCCATGCCCTTGCGCGCCAACTCGTCGGCCCGCTCGTTCTCCGGGTGTCCCGCATGCCCCTTGACCCAGTGCAGCGTCACCTGGTGCCTGTTATAGGCCTCGTCCAGCGCCTGCCACAGCTCGGCATTCTTCACCGGCTTCTTGTCGGCGGTCTTCCAGCCGTTCTTCTTCCAGCCGAAGATCCATTTGGTGATGCCGTCCTTGACGTAGACGCTGTCGGTATAGAGATCGACTTCGCAGGGGCTTTTCAGAGCGCCAAGCGCCGAGATCGCCGCCATCAGCTCCATGCGGTTGTTGGTCGTATCTGCTTCGCCGCCGGAGAGTTCCTTTTCCACCTCGCCATAGCGAAGCACCGCCCCCCAGCCGCCGGGACCGGGGTTGCCCGAGCAGGCGCCGTCGGTAAAAATATCGACGTGCTTCATGCCTTCAGCCCATATTCGGCCGCAGAGGCGATCTGGCGATGGAAGCGCAGCTTGCGCAGATATTCGATCGGGTCTTTCTTGGTGACCATGGCGCCTGCCGGCGTCGTCAGCCAGTCGTAAAGCCGCGTCAGGAAGAAGCGCAGCGCCGAGCCACGGGCAAGCGTCGGCAGAGCGGCGATTTCAGCCTCGCTCAGCGGTCGCACGCTCTGATAACCCTCTAGCAGCGCCATGCCCTTGGTGATGTTATAGGCATGGTCCTTTTCGAAGCACCAGGCATTGAGGCAGATCGAGACGTCGTAGGCGAGCTGATCGTTGCAGGCGAAATAGAAATCGATCAGACCGGAGAGTTTGTCCCCGAGGAAGAAGACATTGTCCGGAAAGAGATCGGCATGGATGACGCCTTCCGGCAGATTCTTCGGCCAATGCTTTGCGAGGAAATCGAGTTCGCCGCAGATTTCGTCCTGCAGGCCGGTTTCGACTTCGTCGGCGCGTGCTTCGGATTTCTCCCAGAGCGCTTGCCAGCCCTCAAGCGACAGCGCGTTCGTGCGGCGGATGGCGAAGCCTTCACCGGCAATATGCATGGCGGCCAGCGCCTTGCCGACCTCGCGGCAGTGATGCGCCTCGGGCTTGCGCAGCCACATGCCCTCGAGGAAGGAGATCAGGGCGGCAGGGCGGCCGGAGAGATGACCGAGCAAGGCGCCGTCACGGCGCGGCAAAGGCAGTGGACAGGATAGGCCGCGGCTCGCCAGATGCTGCATCAGCCTCAGGAAGAACGGCAGATCGCCCTTGTCGACGCGCTTCTCGTAAAGCGTCAGAATCAGCGGATCGCGGCTCGTATGTAAGAGGAAGTTCGAGTTCTCGACGCCTTCGGCAATGCCCTTATAAGAGAGCAATTCGCCGACATCATATTCGGTCAGGAACCACTTCAAATCGTCTTCGGTAATATCGGTATAAACGGCCACGAAACAGTCCCGAACTTGAGCGCCTTAGGTCGGCTATTCGCCGTTGACGAAAGCCATGTCTGCTGTCGTCAGCTCTATACTGCGAAGCTCGCGATTGACGAGGAAATTCTCGGTTTCCTTCACAGTTTCGGCAAGTTCCACCACAGCATTATAGCGGGCGCGGAAGGCTTCGATGATCTCGTTGACGATGACTTCTGGCGCAGATGCACCAGCCGACAAACCGACCGTCTTGATATCGCCGATATCGTCCCAATCGATCTCGGCGGCGCGCTGCACGAGGACGGATTTCTTCGCCCCTGCCCTCAGCGCCACTTCCACGAGGCGCTTGGAATTCGACGAGTTCGGCGCACCGACGACGATGAAGAGATCGCAGCCCGGCGCCGCCTCCTTCACGACTTCCTGGCGGTTGGTCGTGGCGTAGCAGATCGAGTCTGCCGCTGGTGCAGTAAGATTTGGGAAGCGCTCCTGCAGCCGCGCGATGACGCCGGCGGTATCGTCAACAGAGAGCGTCGTCTGCGTGACGAAGCCGAGATTGTCCGGATCATCAGGCTGGTAGACGTCGGCGTCCTCCACGGTTTCGATCAGCGACACGGCACCCTCAGGCAGCTGGCCCATGGTGCCGATCACTTCCGGATGGCCGGCATGGCCGATCAGGACGACATGGCGGCCGAGGCGATTATGGCGCATGGCCTGCTTGTGCACCTTGGAGACCAGCGGACAGGTGGCATCGAGATAGAAGAGATTGCGCGCATCGGCATCCGCCGGCACGGATTTCGGCACGCCATGCGCCGAGAAGACGACGGGCTGGGCGCGATGCTCGGCCGGGATTTCATCCAGCTCCTCGACGAAGATGGCACCCTTGGCCTCCAGCCCTTCGACGACATAGCGATTGTGCACGATCTCATGGCGGACATAGACGGGTGCGCCATAGGCCTTCAGCGCCAGAACGACGATCTGGATAGCGCGATCGACGCCGGCGCAGAAGCCGCGCGGCCCGCAAAGCCGGATGGTCAGGTCAGGTTTGGAAATGGCTATGTTCATATCTCTTCCGAAATGCGACAGTGGCTTGAGCCATAGATAGGGCTGCCCTGCCGCCTGCTCCATTCAGTCCGCATGATCTTATCCAAAAACCGCTGCGCACTTTTTGGGATCATGCTCTAGCGGAATATTCCATCGAAATGAAGCTATTCTATTGCATGTCTCTATTGTGAGGGCGCGTCCGGATGGCGTTTACGCCACCAGGATATGGCGACGATCGCTGCCAGCGCCACCGCCAAGCCATACCAGGTCACCGCATATTGCAGGTGATTGTTCGGCAGATCGATGATCGTGACGCCGCCGATCGGCAAGCCCCCTGGATTGGGCGTCTTGTCGGCATCGATGAAGAAGGGCAGCACCTTGTCCTTCGGCAGGCCGACACTGGCAGCCATGACATCCAGATCTTTCCAGTAGAAAATATTCTTGGCGAGATCATTGTCCGGCATGCCGCCGGGCCGCTCGGCGAGTTTGGCGCGGGCAAGGCCGATGATCGTCTGTTCGCCAGTCACTTCACCCTGCTTGCGCTTTTCGGGCTCTTTTGCCTCGGAGGGCACGAAGCCTCGATTGACAAAGAGGTAGCGGCCATCGACCAGCTGCAATGGCGTATAGACATGAAAGCCGGGATCGCCGTCATGGGTGGCGAGGAAATGCCGCTCCTTGTCGTTGAGGTAGTGGCCGGTGGCGGTCACCACGCGATACTCAATGTCGCCGCCGGAGGCCGCCATAGTTTCGATCGCCGACAAGGGTACGGCCGGCGCATCCTTGCGGGCGGCGATATCGGCCAACAGGCCTTCCTTCCACTGCAGCCTCTCGACCTGCCATGTACCAAGGCCCAGCAGAATGACGAGCGCGACGAGCAGAAGCAGCGCCTTGGCGATTTGCCATAAGGGATTGGCACGGCGCACAGGCACTGCAGACTCAGTCACGGTGGACGCGCCCTTCGGCGGCGTTGTTGCGATATTGCAGGGCAATCAGAATGCCCTTGCACCAGCGCAGGGACAGAAGCGACAGAATGATCGTCAACGGCGCGAACAGCACTATGTAGACCCAGATCGGCGGCGCATAATTGATCTGCATCCACAAGACCGAACCGATGATGATGAAACCGACAATCAGGATGACGAAGACAGCCGGACCATCACCGGCATCGGCGAAGGCATAGTCGAGATCACAGGCGGCACAGCGCGGTTTCAGCGACAATAAGCCATCGAAGAGCTTGCCTTGGCCGCAACGCGGGCAACATCCCTGTATGCCAACCTTGAAGGGATCGACGGGCGCGAAGAGAGCGCTGTCGCTATGGGATACCCCGTCCGGCGTCTTGTCTTGCTCTGAGTTCAAAGTTCTGTCTCTGTCAGTCTGCCATTGCGGGCGAACACATGGATTTCGCCCCTTAGCACCATCAGTAACCGCGATGCGCGTATCCGTCCAATCGAAAAGCTCGGATATCACCGCCATCCGCCTGTAAAGCATACAAAAGGATTGGATTTATGGCATTCAGCGAAGCCTTGCAGCCAGGCCAGATCGTCATTCTGAACGGTGCGCCGCGATCCGGAAAAAGCAGCATCGTCGAGGTGATTCAGGCTGAATTCGAAGGCGTATGGGTCAATCTCGGTGTCGACGCTTATGTGCGACATGTGACGCCCCCGCGCTATCGCCCGGGCATCGGCTTGCGCCCCGGCGGTGAGCGGCCCGATCTCGAACCGCTGGTCCAGCGCCTTTATGCCGCACTCTATGCCTCGATCGCCGCACATAGCCGCATGGGGCTGAATGTCGTCGCCGAATTCGGCCATCACGATGCCTATTCGCAGCCGCTCGGCATTCTTGCCGATTGCGCCCGATGGCTGGCAGGATTGCCTGCTCTGTTCGTTGGCGTGCGCTGCCCGCTCGATGTCGTGATGCAGCGGCGGCTGGCGGAAGGACCGGAAAGACAGGGCACTTACGTCGCTGTCGGAGCGGATATGCCCATCCCCGCGCCGGTCATCGCCTGGCAGGAACAGGTGCACCTGCCCGGGATCTACGATCTGGAGGTCGATACGTCCATGAGCAGCCCGAAGGCATGCGCCGAGCAAATCCGGCAGTTGCTTGCTAGAGATCTGCCTCATCCGACGGCATTCGAGAAGATTGCCTCAAGAGAGTGAGGATACCAAAACAAAGGGCGGATTCTGAGCGCCCGCCCCTGACCTAACGTGGAATCCAAGTAAATGCCGCTACCGAACCCCTTGTGACATGAGCGTTTCAGGCGGTTTATCTTGTTGGAAGTATCTTCGTGGGGCATTCTGCGTGCGTCGCAGAACTGTCGCTTTGACTAGGAATTTCGCGACGGGAAAATTATTCTTTGGAGTTGGTTCTGCCGATGACACCGGACGAATTGAAGATCGTGCGTCGAGCTTATGCGAAGCAGATCGCGGCGGCTGTTAGAATTGTCGATGAGCGTATCGAAAGAGCGTTTGCCGAAGTGCCGCGAGAAGATTTTCTTGGTTCTGGCCCCTGGCCGATCTTCCGAATGCGGAAAGCCTATGTTCAGACCCCGACCGCCGATCCTGTCTACCTTTATACGGATGAGATCGTTGGCATCGTCCCGGAGCGCCACATCAACAACGGGCAGCCGTCACTTCATGCCTTCCTGCTTTCGCAAGCCGCGCCGCGAGCAGGTGAGCATATCGTGCATGTTGGGGCTGGCACCGGCTATTATTCCGCGATCATGGGGAACCTCGTTGCTGCCTCTGGCAAGGTGACGGCGATCGAGTTCGATCCGGAGCTTGCTACGCAGGCGAAAGCAAATCTTACTCCCTGTCGGAACGTTTCCGTGGTCCAGGGAGATGGAAGCTCCGTGGCTTTCGATGCAGCCGATGTGATCTATGTGAACGCGGGAGCAACGCGACCGGCAGATATCTGGCTGGACCGGCTCAATGATGGCGGAAGGCTCATCCTCCCGCTGACGACCGACCTTGGATTCACCAGCAGCAATTGGAACAACATGCACCTCCGAGGAGCGGTGTTCCTCGTGACGCGCAGGGGTGGGGAATTCCATGCGCAATGGATTTCGCCGGTGGCCATCTTCCCGTGTGAAGGAATGCGCGACGCGGAATCGGAAAAAGCACTTGCGGTGGCATTCGAGACCGGGGAGCACAAGAGAGTGACGCGGCTGTACCGTAATGATGACCTACCAACTGAACAATGTTGGGTTCGCGGTTCCGGCTGGTGCCTAGCCTATGCTTAGAAAGTAATCTGGCAAACATCCCGTCGCAGGTTTCGGGGATTTTTGCGACAGCCCATATCACTTTATTCCGCTCGAGAGCACGCCATGTCGCGAAGAAGGCAGCCACAATGATCAAAATTGGCTCGATCGTGATCCATTGCTGTGAATTTGAGCGCATGGTCGCGTTCTGGCAGGAAGCCTTGCATTACGTCGCGCGCGAGCCTGTGAGCGATGACTGGGTTGTGCTTCATGATCCTGAAGGCCACGGCCCGAATGTTTCCTTTCAGGCTCGCGACCGAAGCGGCTGGCGGAGAAGCTGGCTGCACTTGGACCTTTATACCGATCGCCAGCAGGAGGAAGTCAATCGTTTGCTGACGATCGGAGCGAAACAGTACCCGTGGCGCTATCCGGAAAATGCCGACTATGTGGTTTTGCAAGACCCTGACGGCAATCTTTTCTGTGTCGTGCAAAAGCCGCAAATCTCCTAAGTTTTGCGACAAAATCGGAACCGCTGATTTTCAGAGGGAAATCTGTCGCAAAACCCGCTCGCAAAATAAGAGTTTCGCGACAGAAAGCATTCCACATTTCAGTTAGGGGCTGGCGCTGAGCGCCCGCCTTTTGTTTTCCAGAGATCGATACCGATCAGCCAGCCGCGACCGGCGCGCCCCAGCTGCCCCAGATATAGATGCAGAAGAACAGGAACAGCCAGACCACGTCGACGAAGTGCCAGTACCAGGCGGCCGCTTCGAAGCCGAAATGCTGTTTCGGCGTGAAATCACCCCTGATGGCGCGGACCAGGCAGACGATCAGGAAGATCGTGCCGACCAACACGTGGAAACCGTGGAAGCCGGTCGCCATGAAGAAGGTCGCGCCATAGATCGAATTTTTGAATTCGAACGGCGCATGGGCATATTCATAGGCCTGCACGCAGGAGAACAGCGCGCCGAGAAGGACCGTCAGCGTCAGGCCCTGGAGCAGCCCCCTGCGGTCGCCATGCAGCAGCGCATGGTGTGCCCAAGTGACCGTCGTGCCCGACAGCAGCAGGATGATGGTGTTGTAGATCGGCAGGTGCCAAGGATCGAGAACCTCGATGCCTTTCGGCGGGAACTGGCCGCCGAGGAAGGCCGTGCGCGATGCCTGGATCGCCTCGTTCGGGAACAGGCTGACATCGAAATAGGCCCAGAACCAGGCGACGAAGAACATCACCTCGGAGGCGATGAACATGATCATGCCGTAGCGCAGATGCAGCGACACGACGCGGGTGTGCGCGCCCTCATGCGCCTCCTTGATCGTATCGGCCCACCAGCCGTACATGACATAGAGGATTACGGCGAGGCCAATGAAGAACAGCCAGGGCTGCGCCCAATTGATCCCGAACAGATGCATCGCGCCGCCATTGAGATAGCGCATGAAGCAGACACCGCCGAAGGTGATCACAAAGGCTCCGATGGCCGCGGTAATCGGCCATGCGCTGGGCTCGATAATGTGATAATCGTGTTTTCTCTGATGCACTTCGGCCATATCAGCAATCCCCGAATAACTTTTCCCATATTGCTCCCGGTCAAACCGAAAGCACTCTCCATCAAAGTTTCTTTTCCACCGGCTTTACAGCGCCGTCATTGGATGCGACGGGCTTTGCGCCCTCCCGCGGGTAATAGGTATAGGACAGTGTCAGCGCGTTGATCGTCTTGGTTTCCACAGCCCTGGCGATCTCGGGATCAACGTAGAAAACCACCGACATCTCACGCTTTTCCCCAGGTGCTAAATCCGTCTCATTGAAGCAGAAGCACTGGACCTTGTTGAAATAGACCCCGGCTTCCAGCGGCGAGACGTTGAAGATCGCCTGCCCGCGCTCCATCTTGTCCGACTTGTTCTCGATCTCGAACTTGACTTCGACCGTTTCGCCGATTTTCGGACTGATCGACTTCTGCAGCGGCTTGAAATTCCAGGGCAGACCGGGTGCGACATTCGCGTCGAAGGAAACCTGGATCTGCCTGTCGAGAATGAGGTTGGACACCTGCTCGACGCGCTGCGTCGTGCCGTTATAACCCGTCACCTGGCAGAACATGCGATAGAGCGGCACGGCAGCGGCGCACATGGCGCTCATGCCAACGACGAAGCTCAGGCACATGGCAACGATCATGCCGTTGTTACGGCCGCCGCTTCTCGTGCTCTTTGTGACCTCCCCCTCCATCACGCCTCCTCAAACGTGTCCGGAGCCGACCTTGATGATGGTGATCGCGTAGAACAGGATCACCAGGCCAGCAAGCACCAGGCCAAGCGCTATATTGCGCCCGCGCCGCGATTTCCTCTGCGCTTCCGTGAGCTTGACCAGATCGATCATAGCCAGCCTCCAACGCCGCCCGATATCAGCACGGCAACGAGCCGGTCGATCAGCAATGCGGAAAAGATCGCGAAGAGATAAAAGATGGAAAAGCCGAAAAGTTTCTTTGCCGGCACCATCTTCACGTCGCCGTCGGCCATGCGCCAGACGGCGATGGAACAGTGCACGAAGATCGCGCCCAGCAGCGCGGCGACGACGCCATAACCCAGGCTCGCAAAGCCCATGAAGGCAGGGACGACGCCGACAATGGCAGTCAGAACGGCATAGACAACGATCTGATTTTTCGTTGTCGGAATGCCGGCGACATTCGGCAGCATCGGCACGCCGACGGCCTCGTAGTCACCCATCTTGAACAAGGCCAGCGCCCAAAAATGCGCCGGCGTCCACAGGAAGATGATGAGGAAGAGCACGATGCTCTCGATCGTCACGCTGCCGGTCACGCAGGCCCAGCCGATGACAGGCGGAAAGGCGCCGGCCGCGCCGCCGATGACGATGTTTTGCGGCGTCGAACGCTTCAACCACATCGTGTAGATGACGGCATAGAAGAAGATAGTGAAGGCGAGGATGCCAGCGGAAAGCCAGTTGATGGCCAAGCCGAGGATCGTCACTGAGAAGCCTGACAATACGAGGCCGTAGGCCAGCGCTTCCGACGGTTTGATGCGGCCGGCAGGTATCGGCCGACGCGCGGTGCGGCTCATCACGGCGTCGATATCCGCATCATACCACATGTTCAAGGCGCCCGAGGCGCCCGCACCGACGGCGATGCAGAGAATGGCGATGAAGCCGAGCACCGGATTGATATGACCGGGAGCCAGCACCAGACCGGTGAAGGCGGTGAAGACGACCAGCGACATGACGCGTGGCTTCAAGAGCTCGAAATAATCGCGCGCACTCGCTTCCGACAGGCCGGTATCGCCTTGCTTTGCGAGCGCGTCGTGATTGTCGATGAGCGTCATTCTTTGTTCCAATTGTCAGTTGAGCCGGACGCCGTTTATCACGGCGTCCGGAAACAGGCTACTTGATGCGCGGCAGCTCTTCCCACTGGTGGTGGGGCGGCGGCGACGAAAGCTGCCACTCGAGCGTGGTTGCGCCCTCGCCCCAGGGATTATCGCCTGCAACGCGCTTCTTCGAGAATGCATCTATAACGCCCCAGAAGAAGAAGCAAAGGCCTACGGCTGCGACATAGGAGCCGATGGAGGAGACGAAATTCCAGCCGGCATAGGCGTCCGGATAGTCGATGTAGCGGCGCGGCATGCCGGCACGACCCAGGAAATGCTGCGGGAAGAACACCATGTTCACGCCGACGAAGGTGATCCAGAAGTGCCAGTTGCCGATCCGCTCATTGTACATGTAGCCGGTCATCTTCGGGAACCAGTAGTACCAGGCGGCGAAGATAGCGAAGACGGCACCGAGCGACAGAACGTAGTGGAAGTGTGCCACCACGAAGTAGGTCGCATGCAGTTCGCGGTCGAGGCCGGCATTGGCGAGCTGAACGCCCGTGACGCCGCCGAGCGTGAACAGGAAGATGAAGCCAAGTGCCCAGATCATCGGCGTGCGGAACTGGATGGAGCCGCCCCACATCGTCGCGATCCACGAGAAGACCTTGACGCCTGTGGGCACGGCGATGACCATCGTCGCGAAGACGAAGTAGCGCTGCGTGTCGAGCGAGAGGCCGGTCACATACATGTGGTGGGCCCAGACGACGAAGCCGACGGCGCCGATCGCGACCATGGCGTAGGCCATGCCGAGATAGCCGAAAATCGGCTTGCGCGAGAAGGTGGAGATGATGTGGCTGATCATGCCGAAGCCGGGCAGGATCAGGATGTAGACTTCCGGATGGCCGAAGAACCAGAAAAGGTGCTGGTAGAGCAGCGGGTCGCCGCCGCCTTCCGGCGCAAAGAAGGTCGTGCCGAAGTTGCGGTCCGTCAGCAGCATGGTGATGGCGCCGGCCAGAACCGGCAGCGACAGCAGCAGCAGGAAGGCGGTGATCAGCACCGACCAGGCAAACAGCGGCATCTTGTGCAGCGTCATGCCCGGAGCGCGCATGTTGAGAATGGTCGTGATGAAGTTGATCGCGCCGAGGATCGAGGAGGCACCGGCGATATGCAGCGCGAAGATGACCAGATCGATCGCCGGGCCTGGGTGTCCGACCGTACCTGATAGGGGCGCGTACATCGTCCAGCCGCCGCCCGCGCCATAGGCGCCTGCGGGGCCTTCGACGAACATCGAGAGGATGAGCAGCAGGAAGGCC
The DNA here is from genome assembly GCF_003287875.1 of Martinezella tropici. Classification (GTDB taxonomy): domain Bacteria; phylum Pseudomonadota; class Alphaproteobacteria; order Rhizobiales; family Rhizobiaceae; genus Rhizobium; species Rhizobium tropici_C. Next base: position 125,881 of record NZ_QMKK01000024.1, on the reverse strand, counting down.
GGGACGAGAAGCCAGAACGAAATATTGTTGAGGCGCGGGAAGGCCATGTCAGGCGCGCCGATCATGATCGGCACCATCCAGTTGGCGAAGCCGCCGATCATTGCCGGCATGACCATGAAGAAGATCATGATCAGCGCGTGGGCGGTGACGAAGACGTTGTACATCTGCTTGCCGCCATCGATGGCGGCATCGCCCGAAAAGCCGTAGACCATCGACGCCAGACCGCTGAAGATCTGGATGCCCGGCTCCTGCAATTCCATGCGGATGGCAACGGAAAGGAGGAAGCCGATCACGCCCGCGAAAATCGCGAAGATCAGATAGAGCGTGCCGATGTCCTTGTGATTCGTCGAATACAGCCAACGCTCGGCGAAGGTCTGTTTGTGCGCGTGATGATCGTCATGCGCGTGCGCGTCCTGAAGAGCGTGCGAGTGATCGTCGTGTGCCTTGGATCCAGCCATTGTTCCTACCCCTCCTACTTGGCCGTGTTTTCGGCGACCTTGACGGTCGTCGGTTGGTCGACGGCGGCCATCAGAGCCTTGTTCGCCTTGCTCAGATCAGTTGCGGCTGAGGCCAGCCACTGCTTGTACTGATCGTCGGAGACGACGCGGATGGCGATCGGCATGAAAGAGTGATCCTTGCCGCAAAGCTCGGAACACTGACCATAATAAAGGCCTTCTCGATCGGCCTTGAACCATGTTTCGTTCAGGCGACCGGGAATGGCGTCGATCCTGACGCCGAAGGAAGGCATTGCGAAGGAATGAATGACATCGGCCGGCGCTGCCGTGACGAGGACGCGGACGTTCTTGCCGACGGGCACAACCATTTCGTTGTCGACGGCGAGAAGCCGTGGATATCTGGACTTGTCGTCCTTGCCGGCGGCGGTGCGATCCTGCTCCTTCAGCATGAAGGAATCGAAAGCGACCGGCGTCGCGCCGGTGTTCTCATACTCATAATTCCACTGCCACTGCGTCGCCGTCGCCTTGACGGTCACGTCAGTCTGCTCGGGGAATGTCAGCTGATCGGTGAGAAGATTGAAGGAGGGAATGGCCAGAAAGAGAAGGACGAGGACCGGGCCGATAGTCCAGATGACCTCGATCAGGGTGTTGTGGCTCGTCTTGGACGGAACCGGGTTCCTGGAAGCCCGGAACTTCACCATAACCACCACCAGGAGGACGAGAACCAGCAGCGTGATCGGAATGATAAACCAAAGCGTGTATGCCTCAAACCAGCGGATTTGATGCATGTTGCCGGTCGCCGCCTGCTGCATACCGGTTTCCCAGGGTCTCGGCTGATCGGCATAACTGCCTGTCGCAAAAAGCAGACAGATCATAGCCGTCAGAGCCGCGTAAGCTCTTTTAATCACGATGTCTCTCCCTCCAGCGTTTGATCCCAGATCTTCCTCAAACGCAGTATCCCTACAATCCATTGCGCTTCAAACCACAGTTTGGGATGCTCCGCAACAACTCAAGAGATTTGTTAGTGCGGCATTTTTGCGCGAATATCCCCCATGCCTGCCCCGGACATGGCAAGCATTTCATCATCATACGAAAAATTGCATGATGGTCCATGGCGCCGCCGGGACAAAATGGGGTAGACGTCGTATTTCCGCCGTAGTCGGTTGGAATCCAGCAGCCGGGGCTTTTCATTTGCCGGCCTGGGCTTCAACAATAGCGGCACTGATTCGAATCTAGAGGTTTCCATGGGCTTTCGTTCCCTCGCCCGGCTTTTGCTTGTCACCAGCAGCGTTGCTGCTGCAGCCGCGGTACCCGCATGGGCGCAGCAGGCGCAACAGACTCAGCCGCCGGCGCAGCAGACCCAACAATTGCAGCCCCAACAGCAGGGCCAGCCGCAACCGCATACGCAGCAGGTTCCCACGAGCCAGGTTCCGCAACCTCCGGGTACGGTACGCTCCAGCCACGGCGCATGGTCCGTCGTCTGCGACAAGCCGGCCGGCGCCTCGACCGAGCAATGCGCGCTGATGCAGAATGTCATCGCCGAGGACCGCCCGGAAATCGGTCTTTCCGTCGTCGTGCTGAAGACGGCCGATCGCAAGTCGAAGATCCTGCGCGTGCTTGCGCCGCTCGGCGTGCTGCTGCCGAACGGTCTCGGCCTCAATATCGACGGCAAGGATATCGGCCGCGCCTATTTCGTGCGCTGCTTCTCCGATGGCTGCTATGCCGAGGTCGTGCTCGAGGACGAGTTGCTGAAGACGCTGCGCAGCGGCGCGACGGCAACCTTCATCGTCTTCCAGTCGCCGGAGGAAGGCATCGGCATTCCTGTGGACTTGAAGGGCTTTGCGGACGGCTACGACGCGCTTCCCTGACGCGATGGGCTTGCTCTTGCGCGATGCGAAGCCTACATCGGCTCTGAACGGAGCACTGATCCATGAATACCGATCTCCTTACCCTTTTCGATGCCGATGAAGCCAAGCTGCGCGGCATCGTCGCCGAGGCGCTGTCTGGCGCCGATGACGGCGAGCTCTTCGTCGAGCATGTCCAGGCAGAATCGCTGACATTCGACAATGGCCGGATGAAGGGCGGCAGCTTCAACACGGAACAGGGCTTCGGCCTTCGCGCCGTTGCCGGCGAAGCCGTCGGCTATGCCCATGCGGGCGATCTTTCCGAAGCCGCCTTGAAACGCGCCGCCGATGCCGTGCGCGCGGTCACTTCGGGTTATGCCGGCTCCTATGCGGCCGCACCACAGCGCACCAACAAGGTGCTCTACGGCGACGAGAACCCGATCGGCACGCCGGGCTTCGAGGAAAAGGCCAAGCTCCTGCAGCGGATCGACAGCTATCTGCGCGACAAGGACGACAAGGTGCGCCAGGTGACGGCATCCATCGCCGCGAGCTGGCAGGTAGTCGACATCCTTCGCGCCGATGGCCATCGCGTGCGCGATGTCAGGCCGATGACGCGCATCAACATTTCCGTGATCGTGGGTGACGGCGACCGGCAGGAATCCGGCTCCTTCGGCACCGGCGGGCGCATCGGCTTCGGCGATTTCGTCACACAGGACAATTGGCATCACGGCGCCGACGAAGCCCTGCGCCAGGCGCTGGTCAATCTCGAGGCGATCGAGGCGCCGGCGGGCACGATGGACGTCGTGCTGGGCTCCGGCTGGCCGGGCGTCATGCTGCACGAAGCCGTCGGCCACGGGCTGGAAGGCGATTTCAATCGCAAGAAGACGTCGGCATTCGCGGGGCTGCTGGGCCAGATAGTGGCCGCTCCCGGCGTCACCGTCGTCGATGACGGCACGATCGAGAACCGCCGCGGCTCGATCACCATCGACGACGAGGGCACGCCTTCGGCCTACAACGTGCTGATCGAAAACGGCAAGCTCGTCGGATACATGCAGGACCGGCAGAATGCGCGGCTGATGGGCATGAAGGCAACCGGCAACGGCCGCCGCCAGGGCTATGCCCATACGCCGATGCCACGCATGACCAACACCTATATGCTTGGCGGCGACAAGACGCCGGACGAGATCATCGCCTCGGTGAAGAAGGGCATCTACGCCGTCTCCTTCGGCGGCGGCCAGGTGGATATCACGTCGGGTAAATTCGTCTTCGGCTGCACGGAGGCCTACCTCATCGAGGATGGCAAGATCGGCGCGCCGATCAAGGGCGCCATGCTGATCGGCAACGGGCCGGATGCCATGAAGCGCGTTTCGATGATCGGCAACGACACGAAACTCGATACCGGCATCGGCAACTGCGGCAAGGCGGGCCAATGGGTGCCTGTCGGCGTCGGTCAGCCACATCTGCGGATGGACCAGATCACCGTCGGTGGCACAAAGGCTTAAACCGCCTTCCCTATTCGTACGGGTCTTATTCGTGCGGGCGGAAGCGCCATTTTCGCTCGACCGCGGCGTTGAGATCGAGGCCGTTGCGGTGTGCGAAGAGAAGGATGTGGCCGAGCACGTCCGCCGTCTCGTCGGCCAATGCCGTTGCCAGCTCGGACTCGCTCATGCCCTTGCGGCGCCCCCGGCCGGTGATCTTGTTCCAGATCTGAATCAGCTCGCCCATTTCCTCCTGGAGTTTCAGGACGAACCAGTCGTCGTCGCGGTCCAGGCCGTTATCGGCGGCATAAGTTGCCGAAGCCGCTTCGAATTGCTTCATCATATCTGACAGCATCGATATCGTTCCTCTTATGTTCTCAACAAACATGAACGATTCCTACAAAAAAGTCGAGCCGGCAGAGTTTGCCCCGCCGGCTCGACTTTATCGAATTGGAACTATGCTCAGCCCTTGCTCGGCAGCAGCATGCAATCGAAATCCTTGCGCTTCAGAGCGGAACAAGCGGAATTCGCATCGTCGCGGCTCGCAAAACCGACGAATCGGGCGCGATAGACCGTGTTGCCGCCCTTGCCGACAGCTTCGGTGTAGGGTGACGCGTTGGCAAGCGCATTGCCGGCCCTGGACTTGGCCTCGGACAGCAGATCCTTGGCGGCCTGCGCGGTCGGCGTCGCGGCGATCTGCACCTGCCAGCTGCCCGTCGCCGCCGGCTTGTTGGCAACGAGGATCTCATCCATCGCAGCCGGGCGATCCATCGGTACGGTGACGTTCGAGGCCGCGGCAAATGCCATCGGGACGACCTCGACGCGCTTGCGCGCCGGCGCCGGCGTCGTCGTCGCGGTGGTCTGGGCGTCGACATCCACGGCAACATCGTCGGAGACGGAAGCCACTTCGACCTGCTGCGGAACCTTGCCGCCGCCGACACTTGCAAACAGGCGCGATGACGGAACAGGGGTTGCCTTCGGGATATAGCGATCCAGCAGCGATGCCATCAGCGCATCGCGGCCGCGCGCCGTGGCGCCGCCCATGACAACGCCGATCACGCGGCGATTGCCCTGACGCACTGCGCTGACGAGATTGAAGCCGGAGGCATTGGTATAGCCGGTCTTGATGCCGTCCATGCCTTCATAGCGATACATCAGATTGTTGTGACCGCGAACGCTACGGCCGCGATAGCTGAAGCTCGACTGCGAGAAGAGCCGGTATTCCTGCGGGTAGTTGTTGATGAGCGCGACGGCGAGCGTCGACATATCGCGGGCCGTCGTCCACTGCTGCATGTTCGGGAGGCCGGAAGCATTGAGGAAGGTGGTGCGGCGCATGCCGATTTCCCGCGCCTTTTGCGTCATCAGCCGGGCGAAGCCGCTTTCGCTGCCGCCGAGGGCCTCCGCCATGGCGGTTGCCGCGTCATTGGCGGACTTGATGATCATGCCATCGACTGCTTCGCGTACGGTCACTGTGCTACCGGGCTTGAGGCCCAGCTTGGTCGGCGGCTTGGCGGCGGCAAAACGCGATACCGGTATTCTCGTACTCCAGCTGAGCTTGCCGCGATGGATCGCCTCGAAGGTCATGTACAAGGTCATCATCTTGGTCAGCGATGCCGGATGGTTGAGGTCATCGGCATTGCTTGATGCCAGTACCTTGCCGGTCTTCGCATCCATGATGAAATAGGCGCTGCCGGCAAAGCTCGCCGCAGGAGCGCTCAGCAGCAAGACGGCCGCAGACAGAGCCATCAAAAGTCTTTTCATAATTGTCCCCAACCGAAAGAATGCCAACACACCGCATCAATCCCTGTATGATTTTGCGACAAAAAGCCTGATACCGGTGCGATATTGAGGCAACAGCCTCGATAGTTCTTCAATTTTGCCGTTCCTGGTAAAATAACCATTAACGCATTGGAAATTATGGCAAAGATTCAGTAAGGTTTAACGGGGATGCGCTAGAGCGTTGACGTTGGTCAACGGGGTCGATCCGCATGGAACAGGGCATCAAGGTCCGCCTCAAGCGCAGGATGATTTCCAGCGGGCTGGAAGCTGCCGCAATTCTGAAGGGTGCCGGCCTGATGCGCGACGTTGCCGGCCTCGGCGCCATCTTCACTCTTCATCATGTCCGCCCTGCCCTTTCCCGCCGCTTTACGCCCAATGCACATCTCGAGGTCTCACCTGATTTTCTCGACCGAGCGATCGCGCGGCTGAAAAAGGATGGCTATGAATTCATCGCTCTTGACGCTCTTCCGGCGCGACTGGCGAATGCCGCCGGCAAGCCGCCCTTTGTCGCCTTCACGCTCGACGACGGCAATCGGGACAACCTCGATCACGCCCTGCCGGTCTTTTCCCGTCACGGTGCGCCCTTCACCGTCTTCGTTGCCCAGGGGCTCTCGGAGCGGAGCCACAGCATATGGTGGGAAACGCTCGCCGAGCTGCTCGTCCGGCTGGATCGGCTGACATTCGATTTCGGCTCCGGCGACGAATTCCTGCCGCTGGGCAAGGAAAGCCATAAGCATGCGGCATTTGCCCGCTTCGCCGCCTTCGTTCACGGCCACGATGAAAGCGAAGCCGTCGGCCGGATCGACGCGCTTGCCCGCCGTCACGGTCTGGAACCGCTCGATATCGTCCGCGCATCGATCATGGATCGGGGCGAGTTGACGCAGCTCGCTCGCCATCCCCTCGCCTCGCTCGGCGCGCATACGGTAAGCCATCGCGCGCTGTCGCGGCTGCCGGAGGCGGAGGCAGCGGCAGAAATGGCGCTTTCGGCCGATTATGTCGCCGATATCACCGGACGGCGGCCGATCTCGATCGCCTATCCTTACGGCACGCTTGAAGCCGTATCGCCACGCGAGGGCAGGCTCGCGGCAGAACTGGGCTTTTCCGTCGGCGTCACGACGCGCCCGGGCACGATCATGCCGGCGAACGGCACAGAGGCCACGTTCCTGCCGCGGCTATCGCTGAACGGCCATTACCAGAAGCCCCGCTATGCATCGGCACTTGCCTCCGGCATTCCCATGCGATTGATGGGGCCTGAGAAACGGCATGGATCTTAAGGATACATCCGCACCTTCTGCCAGGCGCCTTCCGGCACCTCGCGGCGAAACTCGATGCGATCGTGCAGGCGGAACTGCCGGTCATGCCAGAACTCGATCGACAGCGGTCGGATGCGGAAACCGGACCAATAGGGCGGGCGGGGAATGTCGCCGATAGCATAGCGGGCGGTATATTCGGCAACCGCCTTTTCCAATGCAAAGCGGCCCTCGAGCGGGCGGGACTGCTTCGAAGCCCAGGCGCCGATGCGGCTGCCCCGCGCCCTGGTCTTGAAATACTCATCCGCTTCCTGGTCGCTCACCACTTCAACCACGCCGCGCAGGCGGACCTGGCGGCGCAGCGATTTCCAGTGGAAACACATGGCCGCTTTCTTGTGGTAAAGAATTTCTTGACCTTTCTGGCTTTCGAAGTTCGTATAAAAGACGAATCCGTCGCTATCAAAACCCTTCAGAAGAACCATGCGGACATTTGGCAATCCATCCTTATCCACCGTTGCCAAGGCGACCGCGTTCGGATCGTTCGGCTCCGTGGTCTCCGCTTCGCGCAGCCAGGCCGCGAAAAGAGCGAAAGGTTCGTTCTGCTCGGTGAAGTCACCGCTTGTTAACTCGTTTTCCGACATATTAGTTCAAATACTCCGCAATTCCCAATAACCGCCGGCCCCTCTGGCTAGCCAAAAACGTTCGGGTGGAAGTCATAGCAAAGTCGACCGTTCATACAAAGCGCAAGCTTGCAAAAGGCGTGACGATGGCTGTCGTCCTTGTCTCCCTTTTCACCCTTGGCGGCTGCGTCGGCGGTGGCATGGACTATTTAAGCTCGGCCAAGGTCGATCGCAGCGTATCGACCGGCACGGTGCCGACGGCGCCTGTGACCACCGACAGCATTTCCGACGAAACCACGGTGCGCAACGCAGTCACTTCCGCGGATCTTCACAAGCTCAACGGCCAGTCCATTCCTTGGGCTAACGCTTCCACGGGCAGCGCCGGCGTCATCGACACGATCGTCGAAAGCAATGCATCCGGCGTGGTTTGCCGGCAGTTCCGCACCAGCCGCCATTCCTACCAGGGCATCGCCAACTTTTCCGGCAGGACCTGCCTCGTTGGTCAGGGCGAATGGCAGCTGCTGAGTTTCCAGCAAGCCGGCTGATCGCTTTACCCTCTTTTTCCGCGTTCATTTTCCGCGTGCCATCGACCTGGCCGAACGGCAGGATGATCGATGCGCCATGCCATTACGGCTTCTCGGCATTCGTCGTTAGCGATCGGCTAACCATGTGCGGAAATGGAAGCCGATGGTTTCCGCCCGGCGTAACGCCTGATTAGCAACTCTTCCCGCAGGATCGGTTCATACGCGCATCGGCCGTGCCTCCCCCCAATGGGAAGCAAGGGGATGAAGCGCGATCAATTGGTTTTTGCTTGGGATGCTGCGACGGAGCCTGGCATACCCATGAATAATGGCGGGAAAGATGCGCGATCCTTACAAGGTGTTGGGCGTGAAACAGGATGCTGGAGCCGACGAAATCAAGGCTGCCTGGCGCAAACTGGCAAAGTCCGCGCATCCGGATCACAATCTGGGCGATCCAACGGCGTCGGAGCGTTTCGCCGAAATCGGCCGCGCCTATGAGACGCTGAAGGATCCGCAGAAGCGCAGCCGTTACGATCAGATCGCGCGCATGGCGGAAGCCAAGGGCCAGAGCCAGGAACAGACGATCATGCAGCAGCGCCAGGCGGCGCGCGAGGCTGCCGATCGTGCGAAGGCCGCGCGCGCCAATGCCGAGAAGATCATGGAGGAGCTTGCCCGGGCGAATGCGCGCAAGGCAGCCGCCTCCGCAGCATCGGCTCAGCACAATGCGGCAGGCGAGACACCTGAAGATATGGTCGAGCGCATATTCGGGGTAAAGTCGGGCCGCGCGCAGCAACAGGATCAAGCCACAACCACCGAGACCGCAGCACAGCACGCCGGAAAGCAGCAGGAGGCCTACGCGACCGCCGCTGAAGAAATGCACACGGAGGAGGAACTGCTGGCGACGGGAACCTCTCCCGCCGGTCCACGCTCCACCTTCGGCATCCTCGGTTCGCTCGTGCGCCGCTTTACCGGCGGCAATGTCCAGGAGAAGCCGCCGGAAAAGACGCCCGAGGTTGCCGCCGAAGCCACCGTGACGCTCGACGACATGCTGAAGAGCCGGTGGATCACCGTTCCGCTGTCAGATGGCCGTGAAGCACGCTTCCAGGCGACGACGGATATCGCCAACGGCCAGGTGCTGCATCTGAAGGGCCAGGGGTTGAAACTGCAGGGCATGCTGCGCGGCGACGTTGCCATCACCGTCCATTTGTCGACCGACGGGCGCTTCACGCTCGACGGCAGCGATGTGCGCACGATATTGCCCGTCACCATCGAGAACGCCGTCCTCGGCTGCGAGGCTACCGTCGAGGGGCTGAACGGACCGGTCAAGCTGACGGTGCCGGCCTGGTCCGGTTCGGATCAGATCGTTCGCATTCCCGGCGAGGGATTGCCCGATGGCAATGGCGGGAAAGGTGATCTCGTCGTCGAATTGCGGCTGATGCTTTGGGAAAAACCAGATGATAAGGTTACTGATCTGATGCGTAGCATGCGTGAAGGGCTTTTCCTGTGAAATTTTAGTGACAACAGCACCCTTTGTTACGATCCCTAACAGTTGATGATCTTTACGATGCTTGAACAGGGGAACGGCCTATGCCATAGGCAGGGTCATTCGAAAGTTCAAGGGAGCAGAATATGGCTCAATCCACTGGCCTCATGGCAGGCAAGCGCGGCGTCATCCTCGGCGTCGCAAACAACCGTTCGATAGCGTGGGGTATTGCCAAAGCCTGTTCGGATGCCGGAGCCGAAATCGCATTGACGTGGCAGGGCGACGCCCTCAAGAAGCGCGTCGAGCCGCTTGCTCAGGAACTCGGCGCCTTCATGGCGGGCCATTGCGACGTCACCGAGCCGGCAACGATCGATGGCGTCATCGACACGCTTGAAGCGAAATGGGGCAAGATCGATTTCGTCGTGCACGCCATCGCCTTCTCCGACAAGGATGAGCTGACCGGCCGCTACCTCGATACCAGCCGCGACAACTTCACGAAGACGATGGACATCTCCGTCTATTCCTTCACGGCGGTTGCGCAGCGCGCCGAGCGAATCATGAATGACGGCGGCTCCATGATCACCCTCACCTATTACGGTGCGGAAAAAGTCATGCCGCATTACAACGTCATGGGTGTCGCCAAGGCGGCTCTGGAAGCAAGCGTACGCTACCTCGCCGTCGATCTCGGCGGCCGCGGCATCCGCGTCAACGCGATTTCGGCCGGCCCGATCAAGACGCTCGCAGCTTCGGGTATCGGCGATTTCCGCTACATCCTGAAGTGGAACGAATACAATGCGCCGCTGAAGCGGACCGTTACGATTGACGAGGTCGGCAACTCCGCCCTCTATCTGCTGTCCGATCTGTCGACGGCCGTCACGGGCGAAATCCACCACGTCGATTCCGGCTACCATACGGTCGGCATGAAGGCCGTGGACGCGCCTGACATTTCCGTCGCGAAGGACTGAAAACAGGAAATCTGACCGTGTCGCCCATCCTCTATGTGATACGTCACGGTCAGACCGACTGGAATGCCGAACGCCGCCTGCAGGGGCAAAGGGACATCGATCTCAATGCCATCGGCCGCGAGCAGGCACGGCAGAACGGCATTGATCTTGCCGAAATCCTCGCCTTCGAAAACCGGCCCTTCGACTTCATCGCCAGCCCCCTGCGCCGCACGCGCGAGACCATGGAGATCGCGAGGGACGCCATGGGCCTGCCGCCCAAGGACTACAGCACCGACGACAGGCTGGTCGAGCTGTCGTTCGGGGCGTGGGAAGGCTTCACCCTCAAGGAACTGAAGGCGACTGAGCCCGATCGTCTTGCCGAGCGCAAGGCGAACAAATGGGATTTCATCCCGCCCGGCGATGATGCTGAAAGCTACGAAATCCTCTCCTGGCGCGTCGGCTCGTGGCTGACATCCGTCGACCGGCCAACCGTCTGCGTCACGCATGGCGGCGTCATCCGCACATTGTTTCGCCTGATCGGCGATGTCGAAAAGGAAGAGGCCGCCGAAATCCCGATTCATCAGGACCAGATCCTGAAGGTCGATCCGCATATGAAAATCATCGGCTGGATGTAAAGCGGTTCCGTATCGAGAACAGGGATGGCGAGGATCTGCGAAACCGTGGCGGAACGACCTTTCCCGAGCTCGAATAACTTCCCAGCCGCCGGCCGCCCGGCGGCACCAGCATTTACTGAACGATATCGAGATCGTTGACGACGCGCTTGCCATCGACTTCCGTGTAGAAAACGACGACCTTCACGCCGGCCTGCAGGCCATTGAAATCGAAATCCTCCGGCACCTGATAGTTCTTGCCGTCATCCAGGGTGATGCTGAAGTTCTTCGCATCGACTTTCTTGATCGTTGCCTCGACATCGGCGCTTTCGGCAAAGCCTGCGACGGGCGCAAGCAGGCTTGCCGTGGCCAAAAGCGTCGCTACAAAAAAGCGCATGGTCGTTCACCCTTCAGGTCGATTTGATTGTGATTTCTTATGCGGTGTAGAAAACACGCCGAATATGGCGGAAGTTGCCCCCAATAGTGGCTTCGCTCGCCCAATTGGTGAATGCGCCGTCACAATCCACAGTGCGGATTAATCTTTGTTTACCATACCGCTGCCCGGCGGAAGACGGCGTCGAGCGGCGCTTGCGTGGCGGCGAAAAGAAAGATTTTGTCTGGCCAGCTTTTTGGCCCCCGAATGAGCAAGGCAGAACCGGCCTCGATCATCCGGCATTGGAATCAAATAAGTAGAGCACGGAGCCGCCCGAAAACCGCTTACACTTTTCGGCATCATGCTCTATGAGTGTGCCGCAATTGCAAGAGAGAAAAGGCGGTCTGTTCATCGGGCTGCAGCAAACCGGTCGTTTCCAATGTCGCACAATACATTCGGTCATCTTTTCCGCGTCACCACCTGGGGCGAAAGCCATGGTCCGGCGCTCGGCTGTGTCGTCGATGGCTGCCCTCCCGGCCTCCGCTTCAAGCTCGAAGACATCCAGGCCTGGCTCGACAAGCGTAAACCGGGGCAATCGCGCTTCGTCACGCAGCGGCGCGAGGACGATCTCGTCAAGGTTCTCTCGGGCGTGATGATGGATGAGGACGGCGAGACGATGATCTCGACCGGCACCCCGATCTCGATGCTGATCGAGAACACCGACCAGCGTTCGAAGGATTATGGCGAGATCGCCAGGCGCTACCGTCCTGGCCATGCCGACTATACCTATGACGTCAAATACGGCATCCGCGACTATCGCGGCGGCGGGCGCTCGTCTGCGCGCGAGACAGCCGCACGCGTCGCGGCCGGCGGTATTGCCCGCCTCGTCGTGCCCGGCGTGACCATCCGCGGGGCACTGGTGCAGATCGGCAAGCACAAGATCAACCGCGCCAACTGGGATTGGGCTCAAGTTGACCAGAACCCCTTCTTCGCCCCGGATCCTGAGATCGTGCCGGTGTGGGAAGACTATCTCGACGGCATCCGCAAGGCCGGCTCCTCGATCGGCGCCGTAGTCGAAGTCGTGGCCGAAGGCGTGCCAGCCGGTCTCGGCGCTCCGATCTACGGGAAGCTCGACCAGAATATCGCCTCGCTGCTGATGTCGATCAACGCCGTCAAGGGCGTCGAAATCGGCGAAGGGTTTGCGTCCGCCGAGCTGACCGGAGAGGAAAATGCCGACGAGATGCGCATGGGCAATGACGGCAAACGCATCTTCCTGTCAAATCACGCCGGCGGCATTTTGGGCGGTATTTCCACCGGCGAACCGATCGTTGCGCGCTTCGCCATCAAGCCGACCTCCTCGATCCTGACCGAGCGTCAGTCGATCGATGCCGACGGCAACAATGTCGATGTGCGCACCAAGGGCCGCCACGATCCGTGCGTCGGCATTCGCGCCGTGCCGATCGGCGAGGCAATGGTTGCCTGCGCCGTTGCCGATCATTATCTGAGGGATCGCGGCCAGACGGGCCGGCAGAGGTAGGAAATTCGAAATGTCTTACGACCAGAAGCGTGTTGTCGATGCCATCCGGGCTTTCGAAGCCGGCGAGATCGTCGTCGTCATGGACGATAACGACCGCGAAAACGAAGGCGACCTGATCGTCGCCGCTGTTCATTGCACGCCGGACAAGATGGCCTTCATCGTCCGGCACACATCCGGCATCGTCTGCACGCCGATGCCGCGCGAGGAAGCCAAACGGCTGAACCTCAACGCCATGGTGGCGGAAAACGACTCCGCCCATACCACGGCCTTCACCGTCTCCGTCGATTTCAAGCACGGCACGACGACAGGCATTTCCGCCGACGACCGGACGCTGACCGTGCGCAACCTCGCCAACCCGAATGTCGGCCCGGCGGATTTCGTCCGTCCCGGCCACATCTTTCCGCTGGTTGCCCGCGAAGGCGGCGTGTTGATGCGCTCCGGTCATACGGAAGCCGCCGTCGATCTCTGCAAGCTTGCCGGCCTGCCGCCGATCGGCGTCATCTGCGAACTCGTCAATGACGACGGCACGGTGACGCGCGGCCAGCAGGTGGTCGAATTCGCCGAGCAGCACGGGCTGAAGCTCGTCTCCGTCGCCGACCTCATCGCCTATCGCCAGCGCAAGGAAACACTGATCGAGCTCGGCACCAGCTTCGATATCGAAACGCCATTCGGCAAGGCACGCGCCCATACCTATTCGCTGCCCTGGGACCCGATGCAGCATCTCGCCGTCGTCTTCGGCGATATCCGCGACGGCGTCGATATCCCGGTGCGCCTGCATCCCGAAAGCGTCGCCGAGGATCTGTTCGGCAAACGCCGTCCGGTCGATTTCTACATGAAGAAGATCGCCGAGGAAGGCCGCGGCATCATCGTCTACCTGCGCGAAGGTTCCGTCGGTGTCGGTCATTTCGACAATGGCCGCAAGGCGCGCCAGGCTGAACGCGAAAGCCATGCCGAGGCACAGGTGCGCGACAGCGAATGGCTGGAAATCGGGCTGGGCGCACAGATCCTGAAGGATCTCGGTGTCAGCTCGATCAAGCTGCTCACCAGCCGCGAACGGCACTATGTCGGTCTCGAAGGCTTCGGCATCAAGATCGCCACGACGGAAATCTGCTGATTCCACCCTCCCCTCGAGGGGGAGGGTCGGAGCGAAGCTCCGGGGTGGGGTGATGCCCCACACGATCACCCCCACCCACCGCTGCGCGGCGACCTCCCCCCTCCAGGGGGAGGTACCTAAAACTCGCGATCCAGCAGGCCCATCATGATGTCGTCGTGCCAGCTGCCATTGACGTAAGCGGTCTCCCGCTCCCTTCCTTCAACGACGAAGCCGCATTTTTCATAGGCTCGGATGGCGCGCTTGTTGTAGGCGAGCACGCGTATTCCGATGCGATGCAGCTTCATCTCGCCAAAGGCGTGATCCAGCAGAAGCGCAATCGCTTCCGTGCCAAAGCCTTTGCCAAGCAACGCCGGATCATAAATCCCGATTGCCATCGTCGCGCGCCGGTCCTGGCGATTGACGTTGTCCAATCTGATCACGCCGGCAAAGGCGCCGTCGATTTCGATGACCCATGCGTGAAGGTGATCGGCAATACCTTGAACCCATCGCGCCGCGCCCTCCCGGGTGACGGGCTTGATGTCCTCCTTGTTGACGCCATACATCTCCGCGATCTCTGCATTCGTACCCAAAGCGAAGCGCACTTCGGCGTCGTCGGCACACGGCGGGCGGAGCCTGACATTTCTGCCCTCGAGAATTGGTGACGACAACGAACCCTCCGTTTTCAGGTGCTCCTCCGACTATTCGCCCCCATGAGCATGCCCTCCACCAGAGGTGGCGGTCTGAAACGCGCTGCATCCGAACTAATAGAAGTGGTTTTGCTGCAGCTTGCAAGTGTTGAGCGGCACTATGTCGGCCTCGAAAGCTTCGGCATCAAGATCGCCACAACGGAAATCTGCTGATTTCCACCCTCCCCTCGATGGGGAGGGTCGGAGCGTAGCTCCGGGGTGGGGTGATGCTCCACACGATCACCCCCACCCGCCGCTACGCGGCGACCTCCCCCCTCAAGGGGGAGGTGACAAAGCCTGGGATCAATTCCGCCACGTGCGGCCGAATACGCGAAGCCAATTATCATAGGCGAATTTTCGCAAAGCCTGTTCATCGAATCCGCTCTTGCTCATGGCCTCTATGAGGCGTGGCAGGCCACTTGCATCTCCGATCTCACGAGGCATGACCGCTCCGTCAAAATCTGATCCGAGCGCGACCCCATCCGCGCCGATGCGGGCGCTGAGATGGTCAATCTGGCGGATGACCGCTTCGAGCGGGGTGTCCTCGTCAAGATTGGCATCCGCGCGGATATCGTTGACGGCAAGATTCAGCCCGACGACGCCGCCTGTATCTCGAATGGCGTCCAATTGCCGATCGGTCAGGTTCCTGGTCGACGGACATATGGCATGGGCGCAGGTATGCGTGGCGACGAGCGGAGCGGTGCTCAATGCGGCGACATCCCAAAATCCGCGCTCATTCAGATGGGAAACATCGATCATGATCCCCAGCTCGTTACATCTTCTAACCAGATCCTTTCCCAAATCGGTGAGGCCGGGTCCGGTATCGGGCGATCTCGGATAGGTGAATGGAACGCCATAGCCGAAGATATTCGGACGGCTCCACACAATACCCAGGGACCGAAGGCCGGCATCATAGAGGCTATCCAGATAGGCGAGATCGGGGCCGATTGCGTCGGCGCCTTCCATATGGAGCACAATGGCAAAGGCGCCGTCATATCGAGCCGCCTCGATCTGGCTGACGCTCGTTGCCAGACGGATTCTATCACCCGAGCGCCCGATCAGCTTCCTTATGGCCGAAAGCTGCCCGTCGATTTGCCGGTGGGCATGGTCCGGAGGCAGGGCCTCGGCATAGCGGACTTCGTAGCCATCATGGGTGATCGTCAGATCGTCCACCGGCTTATGTTCCGGCGCGGCATACATCGCGAATAATCCGCCGGCCAAGCCGCCTTCGAGTGCTCGCGGAAGATCGAGATGCCCGGCCTCGGACCGAACCAGAAAATCGCGGCCGTCAGGTCTATAATCCAGCATGAACTGGACCGCGTCGTTATGCCCATCGAAAATCCGAATAGTGTCCATGCGATCGCAGTTCCCATAGATCAGAGGCCGCTTCGCTCTCCCGTCAACGCAATCCGCAGGCGATTTCCCGAACAAGGAATATCGGTCATTCTCGCCAGCCGTCGAGAAACACAACCTTCTCGACACCGGTGAAACGGGCAACGCGCTCCAGCTCTGCTTCCAGCTTCTCCAGCCGGCCGGAAGATGCTTTGACACCCGGTTCCAGCCACAGGCGTTTGACATCCAGTGTTCCCGCCTTGCGGTCGGCCTTCATGTCAATCCGTCCGATCAGACGGTCTCCTTCCAGGAGCGGAAAGACATAGTAGCCATATTCGCGCTTCGGCTCGGGCACGAAAATCTCGATGCGGTAGAAGAAGCCGAAGAGGCGTTCGGTGCGGTTGCGATCGCGTAGCGTGGGATCGAAGGGGCTGAGAACGCGGATGCGCGCCGGCGCTTCGGCGTGACTATCGAGCGTGTCATGAAAGTCGAGGAAAGCTAAGGAGGGTCGAGGCTTGCCGCCACCGGCAGGCTCGATCAGCACATCGGTCAATTCGTCGCGATGGGTCTCGACCCAGCTCTTGGCCTCCTGCGGCGTCACCAGATCCCAGAAAGCGGCGATTTCGCCCGAGGTGGCAAAGCCGAGGCGCTGCAGCGCGCTGCGGCAAGCCCAATCGACAAATTCGTCATGCTCCACTTCCGGCTCATGGAAATGGGCCGGCAGGACGCGTTCGACGAGATCGTAGACCTTCTGGAAATTGGTGCGGCCGGCAATGGCGAACTTGCCGGTGCGCCAGAAATATTCGAGCGCCGTCTTGTTCGGGTGCCAGTTCCACCAGCCGCCGGAGACGTGATCCTCCGCCTTGACCTCGCGGGCGGTAATGGCGCCGTTCTTCAGCACGCGCTCGTAGGTTTCCTCGAAAGCCGCCTCGAACCCCTCTCCGCGCCATTTGCGCCAGCGCGCAATGATCGCCTCCTCTTCACGGCGAAAGCGGTGCTTCCAATAGACGAAGAAGGCGCTCGGCAGGATCGAGGCATCATGCGTCCAGTTCTCGAAAAGCGCGCCATCCTTTTCCAGAAGCTCCGTCAGATGTTCGCGCCGATAGGTCTGGTTGCGCGAAAACAGGATCTGGTGATGGGCGCGCTCGACGGTTGCGATGCTGTCCACCTGCACGAAGCCGATGTCATGGATGAGCTGCAGCAGCCCCGCCTTTGTCAAGGCGCGGTTGGGCGGATTGGCAAGCCCCTGTTTGGCAAGAAACACGCGGCGGGCATCACGATTCGAAAGCAGATTCGTCATAAGCGGATCATAGGCATAAATTCCCATGCTTTCAAAGAGGCCCTGATTTGATAAATCGAAGCGATGCGCTATAGCTCCGCGATCACACTGTTGAACAGGGAAAGCGCTTGGATATCCGCTTCGACAACGCCGGCGTCGATTATGGCACGCGCACTGCGCTGTTTCCTTTGAATCTCACGCTTCAGGAGCGCCGCATCGGGGTGATCGGCCTCAACGGCTCCGGCAAGACGACCTTCGCGCGGCTGATCAACGGGCTCGTCAAGCCGACGACGGGACGCGTCTTGGTCGATGGGCTCGACACGGTCGGCAACGCCAGCGAGGTGCTTGGAAAAGTCGGCTATATCTTCCAGTCGCCGCAGAACCAGATCATCCTGCCCATCGTGCGCGACGATATCGCCTATGGGCTGAAGGCGCGCGGATATGACAAGACGCAAATCGAGGCGGCGGTCGAGGGTATTCTTGGCCGCTTTGGCGTCGGCCATCTCGGCGCGCGGCGGGCGCATGAGCTTTCCGGTGGCGAGCTGCAGATGGCCGCGCTCTGCTCTGTACTCGTGACCGGACCCGATATCCTCATTCTCGACGAACCGACCAACCAGCTCGATCTCAAGAACCGGGCGCTCGTGCGGAAGACCATGATGGAGCTGCCGGAAAGCATCATCGTCATCAGCCACGATCTGCCCCTGCTCGAGGATTTCGAGCGGGTGCTTTTGTTCGACCAGGGCCGGCTCGTCGCCGACGCTCCGGCAGAGGAGGCGATCGCTCGCTACAGGGGGATGGCAGGCTGATGCAGACGCTGCATGTCGATGTCGATACATGGTTGCACCGGCTTTCGCCGCGCGTAAAGCTCCTCACGTTGACTGCATTCGGCGTATTGCTTTTCCTGACGCAGTCCGTCGCGGTGCTTGCCTGTGCAAATCTTGTCGGCGCCGGCCTCTATTTCCGCAGTGGCCTGCCGATCCGAGACGCATTGAAGCGGCTGCGGCCGATCCTGATCTCGATTGCCGTGCTCGCCGTCTTCGCCGCACTCGTCGGCCCGCTGCACGCCGCCATCGTCACCGCCCTGCGATTGACCGCGCTCGCATTGTTTGCCGCCACGGTGACGGCGACGACATCGATGGCTGCTTTCATCGACGAGATCACGGCGCTTGCCATGCCGCTCCAAAAGTTCGGCCTGCTGAAGGCCGCCGATATTGGATTGGCGATCGGCCTCGTCATCCGGTTCGTCCCCGAGATCCTCGATCGCTACCGTGCGATCCGCGAGGCGCATCAGGCGCGCGGGATCAAGGTTCGCCTGGCGACCACGCTCGCGCCGCTGATCATCCTGACGCTGCGCGATGCGGACAATATCGCCGCCGCGATTGACGCGCGCGGCATTCGGCGTCAATGAACATAGATCTTTTTCGGAAGGAGCCGCCATGAACACCCGCGATCTCGTCCTCTCGGCACTTTTTGCCGCCATCATCGTGGCGCTCGGGCTCTTGCCGCCCATCCCGATCGGCATCATTCCGGTTCCGATCACGGCACAATCGCTCGGCGTCATGCTAGCCGGCGTCGTGCTCGGCGCCAAGCGCGGGGCGATCGCGGTGCTGCTGGTGGTCGTCCTTGTCAGCATCGGCCTGCCGGTGCTGTCGGGCGGTCGCGGTGGCCTTGCCGTCTTCGCCGGCCCGACGGCCGGCTTCTTCGTCGGCTGGATCTTCGCGGCCTTCGTCACCGGCTATTTCTCGGAGAGGCTGGTAAAGCCGGAACAGAGCGGCCTCGTTCAGGGCGTCGGCTTCTTCATCGCTGCCGTCATCGGCGGCGTGGTCGTGCTCTATGCGTTCGGCATCGCCTGGCTGACGATCAATATCGGTTTCAGCAAGGCGTTTCTCGGGTCCTTGGGCTTTGTGCCGGGAGATGTCATCAAGGCCGTCGTCGCGGCTCTCGTCGGCCGTGCCGTCATGGTCGGCTATCCGCTTCTGCCGCAGCGGAGCTAGGGCACGTCGCCTAAAAATGCGCGGCGGTTTTACGGCAGCGACGTGCGTCTCAGCGTGACTTACGTCAGGTATTTATAGAGCCAGTCGCGCGTGTCTTCCGGCAGCGGCGCCGGATCGTGTTCATCGCCACGGACCGCGAGCCAGAGAATTTCCACTTCCGCCGCCAGTTCGTTGCCGGTTTCGACCATGATCATGAAGCCGATCGACTTGCCGCCGATCTTGTTGACGCTGATCGAAAAGCGGGCAAGATCGTCATAGTGCAAGGCCCGGTGCAGCGAACAGGATGCCTTCCTGGCGATGTAGAGCGGTTCGTCCTCGACCAGCGGCCGGGTGCGCCAGAAATTCGAGAGCGCCGTTTCTGCCTGAGAGATATAGGAGGCGACAAACATCTGGCCGTGCCGGTCGACATCGCGCGGCGGCACCCTTACCTCGACGACATCGGATCGTTCTGCTCTCGCCATCACGCAATAACCCTGGCCGACGCCATACTCGCCTTAATGAAAGCTTAACACCGCGCCTCGATAAGTAAACGGCGCCACGCCAAAGTGGTTAAGATGGATTGTTGACATTGTAGTGACATGGTCCATGTCCTGTAATAGGCGTCACACCTCATTTATAGATTGGCCCCATGAGCACACGTCTTTACGAACACCCGATCTTCCTGGAACATATTGTTCCGCCTGGCCACCCGGAGCGGCCGGATCGGCTGCGCTCGCTGAATATCGCGCTGGAGCATCCGAATTTCGAGCGACTGGACCGGCGGAAAGCGCCTGCCGCACACGAGGATGCAGTCCTGCTTGCGCATCCCGAGGAGCATCTGGAGTTCGTGCTGCGTTCGATGCCGGACAGAGGCGACGACGGCGAGATCAACCAGCTCGAAGCCGATACCTATGCCAGCCCGAAGACGTTGCAGGCAATCATGCACGGCGTCGGCGGAGCCATGGCGGCGGTCGACGACGTCTTTTCCGGTGCGGCCGACAATGTCTTCGTCGCGGCCCGTCCGCCGGGGCACCATGCCGAGAAGACCAAGGCCATGGGCTTCTGCTTCTTCAACAATGCCGCAATCGCCGCCCGCCATGCGCAAAAGGCCCACGGCGCCGAGCGCGTCGCCATCGTCGACTGGGACGTGCACCACGGCAATGGCACTCAGGATATTTTCTGGGACGATCCGTCCGTGCTCTTCTGTTCCACCCACCAGATGCCGCTCTATCCAGGCACCGGCAAGAAGGATGAAAGTGGCACCCACAATACCATCGTCAATGCGCCGCTCTCTCCCAATACCGGCGGCGATCATTTCCGAGAGGCCTTCAAGTCGCGCATCCTGCCGGCGCTCGCCGACTTCAGCCCCGATCTCATCATCATCTCGGCCGGCTTCGACGCCCATCACCGCGATCCCCTGGCGCAATTGAACCTAACGGGCGAGGATTTCGACTGGGCGACCGGGCGGCTGCTCGAAGTTGCAGACCGCAGCGCCAAGAACCGGGTCGTCAGCCTGCTCGAAGGCGGCTATGATCTGGAAGGTCTCGCCGAGTCGGCGGGGATGCATATTCTACGCATGATGAAAGGTTGACGATGAGCGAGAACGCCAAGGCAGATGTTTCGGGCTATTCCTTCGAGAAGGCTGTGGCGGAGCTTGAAAGCATCGTTGCCCGGCTTGAGCGCGGCGATGTGGCGCTGGACGAATCCATCTCGATCTACGAGCGCGGCGAAGCGCTGAAGAAGCACTGCGAAGCGTTGCTTTCAGCGGCGGAAAACCGCATCGAGAAGATCCGGCTCGACCGCGCCGGCAAGCCACAGGGTACGGAAGCGCTGGACGGCGCATAGGATCAAAACGGGAAATTTGAGTTTGGCACGCATTCCCGATAGGTTGGGCCCCAACCGAAAGGAGAGCCTTCATGTCATTCTTCCCAGGCAACGATCCTCAGGCCGGCGATGCCTTCGCCTGCGATGCGATCGAGAACCTTATCATTCCGCGCACCAGCGACCTTGGCGGCTTCTCCGTGCGGCGCGCGCTTCCGAGCAGCCGGCGCCGGTTGGTAGGACCGTTCATCTTCTTCGACCGCATGGGACCTGCGATTTTACGGCCGGGCCAGGCGCTCGATGTGCGCCCACATCCGCATATCGGCCTTTCCACGGTCACCTATCTCTTCGACGGCGAGATCCGCCATATGGACAGCCTCGGCACGGCCAAGGTGATCCGTCCCGGCGACGTGAACCTGATGACGGCCGGGCGCGGTATCGTGCATTCCGAGCGCACGCCGGAGAACCTGCGCGATCACCCTTTCGCCATGTCCGGCCTGCAGACCTGGCTGGCGCTCCCCGACGACAAGGAGGAGATCGATCCCTCCTTTGCCCACACCGAGAAGGACGAGCTGCCTGTGATCGCCGATGGCGGCGTGACCGGGCGCGTTGTCATCGGCGAATTCGAGGGTCTGAAATCGTCGGTGAAATCCTTCTCCGACACGCTCTATGTCGATCTGCAGCTTCAGCCCAATACGACGTTTCCTTTTGGGTCAGCGCATGAGGAGCGGGCCCTCTATATTCTCTCCGGTTCGCTCATCGTCGCGGGCGACCGTTTCGAGCAGGATCAGCTCCTCGTCTTCCGTCCCGGCGATGCGATAACGCTGGAGGCAGGCGAAAAAGGCTGTCATCTCATGCTTTTTGGCGGTGCAGCGCTCAATTCGAAGCGCTATATCTGGTGGAATTTCGTCTCGTCCTCAAAGGAGCGCATCGAAAAGGCCAAGGAAGAATGGCGCACAGGCCGCTTCGATATCGTGCCGGGCGACGAGGAAGAGTTCATTCCCCTGCCGGAAGGCTAACGGGTTCATAACACTCCCACATGTTTCTTGTTCGGGAGCACCTTGAATTCGGCGCCTTTTGTCGCAATCTGTTTTGACGTAAAGGCGGACCACCGCCCAAGAATAGCAAGAAAGAGGCATCAGCCTTGACACAAATGCCACAGACGCCCCTGCTGGACCGGGTCCAATATCCTTCCGACCTGCGAAAGCTGGAGGACCGGGAATTGCCGCAACTCGCCCGCGAAGTCCGCGATGAGATGATCGATGCGGTGTCGCGTACCGGCGGACATCTCGGCGCCGGCCTCGGTGTCGTCGAATTGACCATCGCGATCCACAGCGTCTTCAACACGCCCGACGACCGGCTGATTTTCGATGTCGGGCATCAGTGTTATCCGCACAAGATCCTGACCGGCCGGCGGGACCGCATTCGCACGCTTCGCCAGGAAAACGGTCTTTCCGGCTTCACGCGCCGGGCTGAAAGCGAGTACGATCCCTTCGGCGCCGCGCATTCCTCGACATCCATTTCCGCCGGCCTCGGCATGGCGGTTGCCGCCGAGCTCGATAATACCGACCGCCGTGTGATCGCCGTCATCGGTGACGGCGCCATGTCGGCCGGCATGGCCTATGAGGCGCTGAACAATGCCGGTGCGCTCGATGCACGGCTGATCGTCATCCTCAACGACAACGACATGTCGATCGCCCCGCCGACGGGGGCCATGAGCGCCTATCTCGCGCGCCTCGCCTCCGGCCGCACCTATATGGGCTTCCGGGATTTCGGCAAGAAACTGACCGCCTATCTCGGCAAGAAGGTCGACCGCGCCATCACGCGGGCAGTCGAGCACGCACGGGGCTATGTGACCGGTGGCACCATGTTCGAGGAGATGGGCTTCTATCATATCGGCCCGATCGACGGTCACTCCTTCGAGCATCTGCTGCCCGTGCTGCGCAATGTGCGCGACAATGCGCAAGGCCCGGTGCTGATCCATGTCGTGACGCAAAAGGGCAAGGGTTATCCGCCGGCCGAGGCAGCTGCCGACAAATATCACGGCGTCAACAAGTTCGACGTCATTACCGGCGCGCAGACGAAGGTGAAGCCGAATGCGCCGAGCTACACAAGCGTCTTTGCGGACGCTTTGGTCCAGGAGGCAACCCTCGACGACAAAATCGTCGGTATCACCGCCGCCATGCCAAACGGCACCGGCCTCGACAAGCTGCAGGAATTCTTCCCCAAGCGCTGTTTCGACGTCGGCATTGCCGAGCAGCATGCCGTGACTTTCGCCGCGGGCCTTGCTGCCGAAGGCTACAAGCCCTTTGCCGCTCTTTATTCCACCTTCCTGCAGCGTGCCTATGACCAGGTGGTGCATGACGTGGCGATCCAGGGCCTGCCCGTCCGTTTCCCGATCGACCGCGCCGGCTTCGTCGGCGCCGATGGACCGACGCATGCCGGGTCCTTCGATACCGCCTTTCTTGCCACCCTGCCCGGCTTCGTCGTCATGGCCGCCGCCGACGAGGCGGAACTCAAGCATATGGTGCGCACGGCCGCCGCCTATGATCTCGGCCCGATTTCCTTCCGCTATCCGCGCGGTGAAGGCGTCGGCGTCGAGCTGCCGGAACGGGGCCAGATCCTCGAAATCGGCAAGGGGCGCGTCGTCAAGCAGGGTTCGAAAGTCGCGCTGCTGTCCTTCGGCACGCGCTTGGCCGACAGCCTTGCCGCAGCCGAGGATCTCGATGCCGCCGGCCTGTCGACGACGGTCGCCGATGCGCGCTTCGCCAAGCCGCTCGATCACGACCTCATCCGACAACTCGTGGCTCACCATGAAATGCTGATCACCGTCGAGGAAGGTTCGGTCGGCGGCTTCGGCAGCCAGGTCATGCAGTTCCTCGCCAATGAGGGCCTGCTCGACAATGGCCTGAAGATCCGCTCGCTCGTCATGCCGGATATGTGGATGGATCAGGCAAAGCCTGAAGCCATGAATGCCAGAGCCGGTCTCGACCGTGCCGGCATCGTGCAGACAGTATTCCGCACGCTCGGCCACGGCCGCATCGTCGAAGCCGCTGGATAAACGCAAACATCAGGCGGCCCCGGGGCTGCCTGATGTCGTCAACCATCGAGCCCGTTGAAGATCGCCACGCGGTCTCGACCGGCGGCCTTGGCCTGATAGAGCGCGGAATCGACATTTCTCAACAGCAAGGCACGTGTCGCGCCATCATCCGGCGCCAGTGCTGCGCCGATGCTCAATCGTGCGGAGACGGATACGCCCTCTACCGCGAATGGCGCTCGGAATGCAGCCAACAAACGCTCGGACAGGGAGACAAGCGCGCTCCTGTCGGTCGGGTCCGGCACGAAGATGGCGAATTCGTCGCCTCCCATACGAACGACGATGTCATCGGTGCGGATGACAGAGCGGATGCGGGATGCCGCCTCACAGAGAACTTCGTCGCCGACATTATGACCGAAGCGGTCATTGATGGATTTGAAGCCGTCCATGTCGAGATAGAGAACGCCGAAGTGGCGGCCAGCAGCAATGGCTGAACTCAATGCGCTATCAACCAGGTTTTCCAGTGCCGACCTGTTGAAGAAACGGGTCAGCGGATCGGTCATGGCAGCCGCCCGCAAGCTGTTCTCGGCGATTCCCATCAGCAGGTTTGACTTCTGCAGCCGCAGAAGCGCACTGGCAATCTGTGCAAACCGCATGAGACTCTCTTCTTCGCCTGGAGAGAACCGCCTCGGCTTCTGATCGAGAACGCAGAAGGCACCCACGGGCAAGCCGTTCTCCAGTCGCACCGGAGCGCCGGCATAAAAGCGGAAATAGGGATCATCGAGAACGAAGGGGGCAGCCTTCAGCTCCGGTTCCTCCATAAGATCTGGAAGGACCAGCAGTTCGTCGTCAAACACCACCCGCGTACAAATCGACATGTCGCGCGAGCATTCGGCAATCTTCAAACCCGCCTGCCCTGCGATGCGCTGCCAGTCCTCATCGATGATATTGATGGCTGCATAGGGCGTTTCGAACACACTCCTCGCCAGTTCGGCAAGGATCGCAAGCTCGGGTGTCGGGCTGTTGTGAATCGCATTCAGGGACCGTACGGCCAAAAGCCTCTGTGTTTCATTGGCCGGAACTCGGACCAGCTGTCCCATTCGAATCTCCCTCTGCGATCAGCGTGCGACTTACGGAATTAGCGGTTCTTCGCTCAGGGCAACCCTGCCGCCGATAAAATATCTAACAAATCTCGACCGAAAGGATGACTCACCAGCGCGCGAGAACGATCCCACGGCTCAAACAACCTATCCCCGAAAGGGAGACGCATTGCCCCAGCAAAACTGGGCAAGTTGTGGCAATGGAATAGTATCATCCATGAAAAACGAAACGGCCCGCCGCAAAGCGGCGGGCCGAGAACGTTAACGGCAGCGATTCGCAGAGATCGATCAGAATTCTTCCCAATCGTCCTGGGGCGCGGCAGCGGCAGCGGTTGCCTTGCCGGCAAAGGCCTTGGCGACCGTGCGCCCGAGAGCGCGGGCCGGAGACACCGCCGGCTTCGAACGCGCCGTTGCCGCGACGGGTCGGGCAAGCGTTGGCTGCGCGGGCGCCGCCTGAATGGAGTTGCCAAGGCGGAACTGCTGCAGCAGCTCGTTGAGCGCCGCGGCTTCGCGGGCGAGCGCATGGCTTGCGGCCGTCTGTTCTTCGACCATGGCCGCATTCTTCTGCGTGCCCTGATCCATGTTGTTGACGGCCGTGTTGATCTCCTGCAGACCGGTCGACTGTTCGCGGGTCGCCGTGACGATCGCGCCGACATGGCGGTTGATCTCCTGCACTTCGGAGACGATCAACTGGAGGGCCTTGCCGGTTTCGCCGACCAGCGAGACGCCGGTATTGACCTGATCGCTTGAAGTCGTGATCAGCGCCTTGATCTCCTTGGCGGCGTTGGCGGAGCGCTGGGCGAGCTCACGCACTTCCTGGGCAACGACCGCAAAGCCCTTGCCGGCCTCGCCAGCGCGGGCCGCCTCGACACCAGCGTTCAGCGCCAGCAGGTTGGTCTGGAAGGCGATGTCGTCGATGACGCTGATGATGTTGCTGATCTCGCCCGAGGATTTTTCGATCTGCTGCATGGCCGAGACGGCGTTGCGAACCACTTCGCCCGACCGTTCCGCACCCTGGCGGGCGCGCTCGACGAGATGGCCGACATCTTCGGCACGCTTGGCGGAGTCGCGGACCGTTATGGTGACCTGCTCCAGTGCGGCCGCCGTTTCCTCGACGGCAGCGGCCTGCTGTTCGGTGCGCTGCGCCAGATCATCGGCTGCAGAGCGGATCTCGTCGGCGCCGGCATTGATGGCGGAAGCATTGCGGCCGACGGACTGCAGAGCGGCTTCCAGCTTTTCCACCGCATTGTTGAAGTCGTTACGGACACTGTCGAACTGCGGCGCAAAGCTGTTGCGCAGGCGGGTCGCGACATTGCCGGAAGACAGGGCGGAGAGCCCATCCGCGAGCGCTTCCATGGCAAAGCGGATCTCGCCCTCCTCACGCGCCTTCTGTTCGTCATTCATCTGACGCTCGCGCTCGGCATCGCCACGCATGCGCTCGGTCTCGCCGGCGAGGCGCAGCTTCTCGATCCCCGCCTGCTTGAAGACCAGGACGGCATCGGCCATGCGGCCGACTTCGTCGCCACGGCCGACGGCCGGGACTTCGACATCATGCTCGCCATTCGCCAGTCGGCCCATCGCAGCGGTCATGCCGACGATCGGGCGCACGATGAGGCGCGACAGCAGCCAAGCGAGAACGGCGGCGGCGAGCGATACGAAGATGCCGCCGACGATAAGCGTCATGCGCAGATCGCCATTGGCGTCATCCTGCATGGCTGCCAGATCGCTCGCCTTGGCGCGGGCGGCCTGCTTGATCTTGGCGGCGGCGTCGCGGAAACTATCGAGCTGGCCCTTGGTTTCGTTCTGCCCGAGCTTGACGATCTGGTCGAGCGGCATCTCGGTTTCCTTGCGTGCCTTGGCCTGCGGCTCTGCCAGCTGATGGAAATAGACATCAGCGGCTTTCTGCATATTGTCGATCGCCTGCAACAGATCGGGGGAATCTGCCGCAATCTGCTTGGCGCTGGCGATGCTCTTCAGCATCCGCTCGCGATTGTTGAAGATATCGCCATAGGTGCTTTCGCTATGCAGCAGCAGGAAGCCGCGCAGATTGACGGCCTGTTCCAGCATCGCCTGCAGGGAGTCGTCGATCAGGCTGACGAGTTGCTGCGACTTGGTCTGCTCGGCGGCGGCACCGGCCGACGCTTCTTCCTTGGAATAGACGAATGCGGAAACGCAGGCGAAGATGGCGATCAATGCCGTGAACGTGATGGCAAGCTTGCCATTCAGCGAGAGTTTTTTCGCAAACATGGGCGAGCGCCTCCTGAGCGCCGGTCCTGGCGAGCCTCGTTAGGCCGCGATTGGGAGGAAACGCGACCGATGCTCGAAGAATTCAGGGAGGGGCATGATTGGGACGCAGACGCGCGAAGCCTTCATGGCAGGCGATGATCTCAAAACGATCACCGTAATCACAGGCATCAGTAGAGGCTCGGGCTTTAAATTTATTTAACTCCGCGCAACCGCACTGAGATGCCGCCGAACCACGGTGCGTTTCGTCTTCCGGCCGCTCTAATTCACCGCACGGCAGCGAGAATGAGAATATCCAGATCGTGTTCGGGATAGAAATCCTGCGCCGTCATCTGGAAGGTGGTCGCGCCGGTCTTTTTCACATCCTTGCCGCAGAAGCTGATGTAGTTGTCGGGACTGCCCTTATCGACCGTCAGCTCGAAATGCTTGATCGGACCGGACCAGTTGGCGCCCGTCGTCAGCACATAGGAGATCCAGCTTTCGGTATAGCCGCGCCCGCCCTTATCGACTGCGGCGGCAAGCTTGGTCGCCGTCTTCAGGAAAGGCTCATCGAGACAATACTTGGCGCGATAGGCCTGCAGCTGCTGCTTCTGATAGTCTTCCTCGCCGGCGAAGGTGATCGCCACGGTGCCGCCGACGCTGGGCTTGTAGCGATGTTCAACCGCGATCTTCACCTTGGCCGGAAACCTCGTGCGCCACCAATAGGTGGTGTGCAGCGTCCACATCGGCGTTGGGTGGTGCTTCATGCCCTGACCGTCAGCGTCGTATTCGTCATCGGCGATCAGGCCGCGGGCCGTCCAATCGTCGAGCACGTCGGCTGGCAGCTTGGCGACAGCATCTGCCGCCGCCTTGCTCAGCGGCAGCAGCGGGACACCGCGAGCGTTCAGCTCATCCGTCATGTCGACCCCGGCGACCGATACGCGCTGCTGTAAGGTCGGCGTGATGGCTTTGCCATCCTGCGTCACGGTGAAACCCAGGAAATTGTCGGAATCGACATTCCCTGCATCGACCATACTGTCTATATCGCCTTTGATATCGGGCATCGGAAAAGCGACGACGCTTTCGACATCCTTGTCGGAGGTATTTTCGAAGATGTAATCGACGCGGACCTGTTCCGCCGAAACGAACAGCTTTTCCTGCGCCATGCTGATATCTCCAGTGCGGACATAGGCGAGACCACCCGTCCTCAACTCGGCCATCGTGTCATTTGCCATAGCCGGAACGGCGAACATCGCCATTAGCGCCGCATAGCCACCGATCTTCCGCATGATGCCCTCGCCCGTTGATTGCAGCGATTATGGCCGGTTGCGATCCGTCGTCAACGCCGATATCAACATAAAGGGCTTGCAACATGGCCCATTGCCCGGCATGGACAGCCCATGTCCGAACCGCAACGCCTCGACCAGCTCCTCGTCACCCTTTCGCTCTTCGCCAGCCGCTCTCGCGCTCGCGATGCGATCCAGCGCGGCACGGTGACCGTGAACGGCAGGATCGTCACGAAGCCCGGCGCGCTGTTCACCGAAGACGCACAGATCAGCATTGATGATCCCGCGCAGGATTACGTCTCACGTGCGGCCTTGAAGCTGGTGGCGGCACTCGACCATTTCGGCCTCGATCCGCAAGGGCAGCATTGTCTCGATGTCGGCGCATCGACCGGAGGCTTTACCGAGGTGCTGCTGCAGCGTGGTGCTTCCCATGTCACGGCGATCGATGTCGGTCACGACCAGATGCATCCGCGCATAGTCGCCGATCCGCGCGTGACCAATATCGAGGGTTTGAACGCGCGCAATCTGACCGCCGAGGACATAGGCGAGCCCTTCTCCTTCGTCGTTTCCGATGTCTCGTTCATTTCGCTCAAGCTGGCGCTGGCGCCGGCCCTTGCGCTTGCCGAACCGGGCGCGCGGGCGGTACTGCTCGTAAAACCGCAATTCGAGGCGGGCCGCGATGCGATCGGTAAGGCCGGCCTCTTGAAGGACCCCACCTCCGCTCCGGCGGTGGCGGCCGAACTCGAGCGCTGGTTCACCGAAGACATGGGCTGGCAAAGCCTCGGCCTCATCGCCTCGCCCATCGCTGGCGGTGACGGCAATCAGGAATTTCTTCTCGCAGGGATCAAGCCATGAGCACCGAAACCGTTACCATCCAGAAGCTCGGCGCCCAGGGCGACGGCATCGCGCAGGGCGCCGATGGCCCGATCTACGTACCCTTCACGCTGCCGGGCGAAAGTGTCGCCATCGCGCGGGTGAAGAGCCAGGGCACGCTGATGTCGATCAGGGCGGCCTCGCCGGATCGCCAGGAGCCGCACTGTCGGCACTTCGGCCCGCATGGCGTCAACGGGACCTGTGGCGGATGTACCCTGCAGCATTATGCCGACGCCCCCTATCGCGCCTTCAAGCGCCAGCTCGTCGTCGATGCCCTGCGGTCGAAGGGTCTGACACCTGAAGTGGACGATATCGTCGCCGCGCATCCGGGCGAACGGCGCAGGGTCGTCTTCGCCGCGCGTAAGACTGAAAAGGATATGCTGATCGGCTTCAACCAGGCTGAAAGCCATCATATCGTCGCCATCGAGGAATGTCCCATCGCTTCGGCCGGCATCATGGCCCGTCTGCCGGCGATCAAGACGATCGCCGCCGCAATCGCCATTAACGCCGAAGCCTTCCGCATTTCCGTCTTGGAGACACAGACCGGCCTCGATCTCGCCGTCGACGGCATCAAATCGCTTTCGGACAAGCAGCGCCGCAGCACGATCGAAACGGTGCTGTCGCTTCGCGGCATCGCGCGCCTTTCGCTGAACGGCGAGATCCTGGTGGAACCGGTGAAGCCGATCATCGATTTCGGCGGCGTGCCGGTCGCACCGCCGCCGGGCGCCTTCACGCAGGCGACCAAGCAGGCCGAGGATGCCATGGCCGAGCTGGTCTCAACCCATGTCGGCAAGGCCAAGCGCATCGCCGATCTCTTCGCCGGCAGCGGCACCTTCTCGCTTCGCCTGGCGCGGATCGGGCGGGTGCATGCGGTGGAAGGTGAAGAAAAGCCGCTCGCCGCATTGGATCACGCCGCGCGCAACACGCAGGGGCTGAAGCCTGTCACCGTGGAACGCCGCGATCTCTTCCGCCGACCCTTGATGGCGCAGGAACTGAAGGTCTACGACGCCGTCGTCTTCGACCCGCCGCGCGCCGGCGCGGAATTCCAGTGCAAGGAGTTGGCCCGCTCGCAGGTCAAGAAGATCGTCGCCGTCTCCTGCAATCCGCTGACGCTTGCCCGCGACCTCGCCATTCTGGTCGAGGGAGGTTACCGCATTACGCGGGTGACGCCGATCGACCAGTTCCTGTGGACCTCGCATGTCGAAGTGGTTGCGGCGCTGGAGAAGTAGCTCTCTTCGCCAGAAGTCGGGTGGCCGACCCTCGTGGTTCGAGGCTACGCCCTTCGGGCTTCGCACCTCACCATGAGGGCGGAGTCGCTCACGATCGAGATGCGCCAGAGATTAGCCCTCATGCGGAGGCCCGAAGGGCCGTCTCGAAGCACGAGAGCGGGTGAGCTTCACCGCTTCATGAAGGCTTCGAAAGCCGCGCGGGCTTCGGCGCTTTTCAGCTGGGCGGCGAAATGCTCGGCTTCTTTCTGGATTCGGTCGAGAACAGAATCCGGTGACCCGCGCATCAGGTCGCGGGCGATCCGAAGCGCCTCTGGCGGCTTGGTGGCGAGTTTTGCGGCCAGCGACAGCGTTTCGGCCTCCACCGCGTCCGCCGACGTTACCTTCCAGATCAGTCCGGCTTCCCTGGCGTCAGCGGCGGAAAAGCCTTCACCAAGGGCGAGCAGGGCGAAGGCGCGCTGATGCCCCATGACGCGCGGAGCAAGCAGGCTCGAAGCCGCTTCGGGGACCAGCGCGAGATCGACGAAGGGTGTCTTGAACAGACTGCGGTCGGAGGCAACAGTCAGATCGCAATGCAGATGGATCGTGGTGCCGATGCCGATCGCGAGGCCATCGACGCCGGAGACGACCGGCTTCTTCGTGCTCGCCAGCGCGACGAGAAAATCAATCACTTCGCGCCCCATATTGCCGCTCATGGCGAAGGCGAGGAAATCGGCCAGATCGTTGCCGGCGGAAAAGCAGCCTTCCGTGCCGAGGAAGGCATGAACGCGGATATCCGCCGCGTCCTCCGCTGCTGTTAGCGCAGCGGTCATCGTCCGATACATTTCGCGGGTGATGGCATTCTTCTTTTCCGGTCGGTTGAACCGGATGACCTGGACCTGCGGCGCGGTCTCGGGGCGTTCGATGAGGATATGGTCGGTCATCATATATCCTTAGGCAAGCGCGATGCGAGCAGCTTCAAGGCTGCCGGCTCCGGCAACGACGCGATCGGCAAGGGCGGTGGTTTCAGCCAAAAGGTTCTCGGCGGCGAAGCGGCAAAGCGCGATGCGCTTGCCACCCTCGCCGTCGCCCGCATCGACGAGGCCGCCCTTGGCGAGATAGGATCCGGTCAGCACCAGTCCGAAGAGCCGCTGGTAAGGCGTGGCGCCCGCAAGGGCCTCAGCAATGGCGCCCTCGGCCTGCTTCGACAACAGCCAATCGCTCGCCTTTTCGAGATCGGCAATGGCCGCCCGCAGCCGCGGCGCAGTCTCCCCGAAACCGTCGAGATTGGACTTGGCGACCATATCGGCGATATCACGCAGTTCTGCGATGAAGCCGCGCACGTGATCACCATTGGCGATCGTCAGCTTGCGCGTTACCAGATCGATGGCCTGGATGCCGTTGGTGCCCTCGTAGATCGGCGCGATGCGCGCGTCGCGCAGCAGGCGCGCCGCACCGGTCTCTTCGATGAAGCCCATTCCGCCATGAACCTGGATGCCGAGCGAGGCGACATCGACGCCGGCATCGGTGGAGAAGGATTTGGCGATCGGCGTCAGCAGCGCGGCGCGCTCCTGCCAGAAACGGGCCTTCTGCGGATCGCGATGCGACATGTCGATCGCCTCGGCACAGGCGTAGCAGATGGCGCGCGCCCCTTGAGTCAGGGCTTTCATCGTCAGCAGCATGCGTGCGACATCGGGATGCTCGATGATCGGGCTCATGCCAGACGATGCCGTGCCGGGCGCGCGGCCCTGCGTACGCTCCCGGGCATAGGCAATAGCCTTTTGGGTCGCAGCCTCGGCAATCGCGACACCCTGGATGCCGACAGCGAGACGCGCGTTGTTCATCATCGTGAACATGCAGGCGAGGCCTTTATTTTCCTCGCCGACGAGCCAGGCGACGGCGCCCTTTTCCGACCCGTATTTTCCATCGCCATAGATCATCGTGCAGGTCGGCGAACCGTGGATGCCGAGCTTGTGTTCGAGCGAATGGGCGAAATAATCGTTGCGCGCGCCGAGCGAGCCATTGTCGTTGACAAGGAATTTCGGCACGAGGAACAGCGAAATGCCGCGCGTGCCGGCGGGCGCATCGGGAAGACGGGCGAGAACGAAATGAACGATATTCTCCGCCGCCTCGTGATCGCCCCAGGTGATGAAGATCTTCTGGCCGAAAAGGCGATAGGTGCCGTCGTCGCGGCGTTCGGCGCGGGTGCGCAGCGCCCCGACATCGGAGCCGGCATGCGGCTCGGTCAGGTTCATCGTGCCGGACCATTGTCCGGATACGAGCTTTTCCAGGTATTTTCTCTTGAGGTCGTCGCTGCCATGGGCAATCAGCGCCTCGACCGCGCCCATGGTCAGCGTCGGGGCGAGACCGAATGCCATGGAAGCGGAGTTCCACATTTCCAGCGTCGCGACATTCAGCATATGCGGCAGGCCCTGCCCGCCGAATTCCTCGGGCGCGGTCAAGCCGTTCCAGCCACCGGCGATCCAGTCGCGATAGAGCTTCTCCCAGCCATCCGGGAGCACCACCTTGCCATCGACCAGTTTCGCCCCCTGCTTGTCGCCAATCTCGGCAAGCGGCTCCATCTCCTCGCCGGCAAAACGACCGGCTTCCGACAGGATGGCATCGACGACATCGGCGCTCAAATCGCCAAGAATGCCCTCGTCCATCGCGCGCTCCATGCCCGCGATATGCTTTAGCGTGAACGCGATTTCTTCGACTGGCGCCTTGTACATGCTGCCTCCTCCGCATTGGTGCCGGCAATGACCCGCCTCACCCGGATCATCGCTCGTCTGTGGTCATAGCTAGTTTATTTTTACGTAAACGTCAATTTAAGTGAGGTGGCAAAGATGTTGATTCCACCGCCTCGCGAACCTTCAGCTCCCATACGTCTTGCGCGCGCCGCACGGCTGTGACATCGCCGCCCGCAGCCGCGATTATTCCACCAGCGCGCGGACTTGCATAAACAATCGTCATGAACGAAGACTAAGGCAACTGTTCAGAAACCGAATGATACAGCCATGAACACGATCACGTCAGTCAACACGATACCCGGCTTCATCTGGGCCTATCGTCTCCGCCCGGGCGAAGCCAAGCCGGAGCGGTTGCCCGACGATACCGATCGTTCAACGCTCTTTAGCGGCGACGGCTTCCTATGGCTGCATCTCAATCTTGTCGATGCGCGCGTTCCGGCTTTTCTGGAGGATGCGCCGGGCCTGAACGAAGCCGCACGCATCGCGCTGACAAGCCACGAGACACATGCAGCAGTCACCGTCGACGAACAGATGCTCTTCGGCACGCTGGTCGATTTTCAACGCGACTTTGCGAGGGATACCCATGATATCGGCTGGCTGCATTTTGCCGTGACCGATCGCATGCTCATCACCAGCCGGCTGCAGCCGCTTCGTAGCCTGGATCGGGCGCGAATGCTGATCGACAAGAATGCCACGAAGTTTTCCCGTCCCCTCGATATTTTCGAGCTGCTGGTCGTCGAATTCCAGCGCACCCTGATTTCGGTCGTCATCGAGATCGGCGAAGAGCTCAACCTCATCGAAGACTTCGTCCATGGAAATACGTCACGCGACGAACGCGCGCGGCTGCCGCCCGTGCGGCGGACGATCGTACGGCTCCATCGGCATCTGCGCACGGTGCTGTCGCTGATGCGCCATGCGGCCGCCTCCGACGATGAGGAAATGCCGCTCGGTTTCGAGGACGTCGCCGCGCGCTTGACGGGCCGGCTCGAGGCAGTCGAACACGATGTCTATGCATTGCAGGAGCGAGCCAGGCTGCTGCATGAAGAAATCGATTCGAAGCTTGGGTCCGAGATCAACCGACATCTCTACATCCTGTCGATCATGACCGCATTTCTGCTGCCGCCGACGCTGGTGACCGGCTTCTTCGGCATGAACACCTCAAACCTGCCGCTTTCCGGCGGCGTGGGTGGTACGGAATATGCCGTCGGCTTCATCGTCGCCTCCATGCTGCTGGCATGGTGGCTGCTCAAGCGGGTCAACATTCTCTAGGGCTGAGACATGGAAAAGCCGCCCGGAAGGGACCGGACGGCTGGTATCGGCAATCTGGAACCGCCGCTTAGAAATACGGCGAATAGCACTGGCGGCGCGGACCGTAGTTCGGCTGGAACGTATTATCGTAAGCACGGTAGGAGCGATAACGCGACTCGCACCAAGCAACGTGACGCGGATTGATCCCGGCGCTCGGAGCCGGAGCCGGCGCATAGTAACGCGGCTGGCTGGCGATCGCGCCGCCGATCAGCGCGCCTGCGCCGAAGGCTGCCAGCGGGAACCAATAGCCGTCGTGGTAGCGATAGCCATGGCGATAGCCGCCGCGATAGCCGCGGTAGCCGCCATACCAGCCGCGGCGATAGTAACCGTCATGGCGCCACTGCACCTGTTCGACATTACCGGGCGCGGCCTGGGTGGGCGCGGACTGTTTTACGATCGGTGCGGCGGGCATCTGCATGGCGAAAGACGGTGTGAAGCTCGTCAGAGCGACGGCGGCCGTTAAGGCGACAGTCGCGATTTTTGCACGGAAACCAAGCATTTTCATCTCCATTCCCTGGTTCGACTTGTACTCAAGCCTGTAGCGTTTCATGTCGGGAATGCTTCCCGAGCAAGGTTTCGCCGCCTGCTTCGTCGCATATCCGAATAGATGGCAAGAAACGCGGCAGCGCGTTATTTAGTTCCTCAAATCCCTACCGATTTAAGGAGTTACGAGGGGCTCCACGATGAATTTATAGTGATCGCTTTCTTAACCCAAGATTAACCAGCAATCCTTACTATTATTTCATGAAAGGATACCGAAAGAGTAACCTCCTCATTTACGGCTTGCTGACGATCCTGACCCTGATGGGGCCGGTCTCCAAGCCTTCGGCCGGTGAAAGCCAGCCCTGGGGCGATCCCAAAAACGCCCTGATCGTCGATGCTTACGAGCTGAACACCATCGACTGGAACGCGTTTCTACAGGACAAACGGATAGCCGGCTTCATCTCCAAGGCCTCAGACGGGTTGCCCGAAAGCTTCAGCTGCACCGGGGACCACGGCGGCGATACGGTGGCCCATTGTAGGACGATGTGGCGCAAATATGCTGTCAGCCGCGAGCTGTTCCAGACGCGGCGCATGCTGGCAAAGGCGAATGGCCTGTTGTGGGGCGCCTATCATCTGGGGCGACCCGGCAATCCGATCAATCAGGCCAATCATTTTCTCGATTATGCCGATCCGCAGCCCGATGAGTTGATGGTGCTCGATATCGACGGCATGGACACGACACAGTTCATGTCACTCGACGATGCGCAGATCTACGTCGCCCACATCAAGGTCAGAACCGGCCGCTACCCCATTCTCTACGTCAATCACAACACGGCGCGATACATAGCCGACCACCGCGGCACCTATCCGCTGCTGTCGCGGCTGCCCTTGTGGTATGCGCGCTACAAGCCGGATTTGAAAGGCACATTCCCGCTCGGCAACTGGGACAATTATGCCATCTGGCAGTTCGCTTCTTCGGACAATTGCTCGGAGAAGAGCTGTCCCTATCGCGTGCCGGGCACGCTCACCGACATCGATGTCAATGTCGTGCCGATGACGAAGGTTCAGCTCGCCAAGGTCTGGCCCCAGGGCGATCTCCTGCCGGCCAAGCCGCTGCCCGCGCCGGACCTGACGATCGCGCTTGCACGGATGTGCAACGGGCCGCGGCAGACGCTCGTTTCGCTCGTGGCCGATATCGACCCGGTCGTCACGGCGTCAACGCCGCAATCGACGCCGGTCGAGATCAACGAGCTGAACTATCAGGATTTCTAGAGCGTGATGCCGAAAAGTGTGGGCGGTTTTCGGACAACATCACGCTCTACTTCTTTGCTTCTAGAGCGGATTCAAATTTTAGGTCGAATAGACCTAAAATCGTCCGGCTCTAGGCCTCGACCTGGACGTCCGTCTTCGGACGCGAACAGCAGGCGAGGATATAGCCCTCGTCGATCTCGTCATCGAGGATGCCGCCATTGTGGCTCATCTCGACTTCGCCCGAAAGCTTCAACACCCGGCATGTGCCGCAGAGCCCCGATTCGCAGGCCGCACCGATGCGCACGCCGGCACCGCGCGCCGCCTGAAGCACGGTCTGTCCCGCCGCGCAGACGACATCCTTGCCAGCCATGGTGAAGCGAATCGTCGTCGCGGCCTCGCCCGATGCATCATCGGAAACCTCCGCAAGCGGTGTCGCCGCATTGGCCGGCTGGAAGCTTTCCTGATGGTAGCGCGACATGTCGAAGCCATGGGCTTCCAGCATGGAGCGCACGGCATCCATGAAGACTTCCGGGCCGCAGCAGAAGATCGTCCGATCCATAAAATCGGGCGCCAGCAGGCCGATCTTCGCCTTGTCGATGCGTCCCTTCAATCCCGACCAGAGATCGGTGCGGCCGCAGCCCTCGACGATGAAGCCGAGATTGAGGTTCGGCATGAAGCGCGCGAGATATTCGAGCTCGGACCGGAAGATGATATCGGCCGGGCCGCGCGAGCAGTTGACGAAGGTGATATCAGACAGCGGCGCGGTATCGGACATGTAGCGGGTCATCGACATCATCGGCGTGATGCCGGAGCCGGCGGAGATGAAGAGGTATTTCTCGCCGGGATGACGGATATGACTGAAATCGCCGAGCGGGCCGAACGCCTTGATGCGCATGCCGGGCTTCAGGTTCTCGAACATCCAGCGCGTGCCGATGCTGTCCTTCTGCGCCTTCACCGTCACGGCGACCGAGAAGGGCCGCGACGGCGTCGACGACAGCGTATAGGTGCGCATGACCGGCTCCGGAGCCGTGGGCAGCTCCAGCGTCACGAACTGGCCCGGCAGATAGCGGAACCAGTTATCCTTGTCGGAGCGGAACGTGAAGGTCATCACTTCGGGCGCTTCGGGCGTTGCCGAGAGGCATTCGAGCACATGCTGCCTGTCATTCCAGGGCTGCATCTGATCGAGGTGACGATGCGGAAGGGAGACGGTCATGTTCATGCTCAGGCAACCGCCGACAGCTTGGACTGGTCACCCTGCAGCCGGTTGATCATGAACGTCGTGTACCATTCGACGAATTGCATGACGCCGCCTTCGTGGATTTCCGAATAGGGGCCAGGCTCATAGGCCGGCGAGCGGATACCGAAGGCGTTTTCCTCGACGATGCGGCGATCCTGATCGTTGGTTTCGGTCCAGACGTGGGTCAATTCCTCGAGATTGTAGTCGACGCCCTCGACGGCATCCTTGTGGACGAGCCACTTCGTGGTGACGGCGGTTTCCTCGGCACTGATCGGCAGGACACGGAAGGAAATCGCATGGTCGCCGAGCATGTGGTTCCACGTGGTCGGGTAGTGGAACAGCAGCATCGTGCCGATGCCATTGATCGTCACATCCGGTGAAAGCGGCCGCCTGACGGCATTCTGGCCGGACATGGTGTAGCTCTCGGCTCCTTCGATCAGCGGCATGCGCGCGGCGCGAAACTGGCCATCCGGCGAAATCTTGAACTCGCTCGGCAGTCCGGCAGCTTCGCAGCGCTGCCAGTGCTCGGTGATGACAGGATCGCTCATCGCGCCCTGCACGCCGGTCACGGTCGGCGCTTCCGGGAAGGTGCGGCAAAGTTCGGGGTGGTTGGCCGCGCAATGATAGCATTCGCGGTTATTTTCCCAGACGAGCTTCCAGTTGCCCTTTTCGATGATGGTACTCTGGAAGGCGACCTTGGCTTCGCTGATGCGGTGTGGGGCCATGTAGGGCTCGATCGTGGCGCGAACCGGTGCGAAATCCGGAGCGTTCTGCGCCAGGCAGATGAAGATGTAGCCACCGACACTTTCGCAGTGAACCGGCTTCAGCGAATACTGGCTCTTGTCGAAATCCTCGGCCATCTGACGGGCAAAGAGCAGCGAGCCGTCGAGCTCGTAGGTCCACTGGTGATAAGGGCAGACGAGCTTCGCCGAGGAGCCGCGCTCGGTGGTGCAGACACGCGAGCCGCGATGGCGACAGCTGTTGTGGAAGGCGCGGATGACCTGATCGCGGCCACGGACGATGACGACGGGATAATCGCCGATCTGGACGGTGAAGTAGTTGCCCGCGCGCGGCACTTCGCAATCATGACCGATGAACAGCCAGTCGCGATAGTAGATCGTCTCCATATCGAGTTTGAAGTAATCCGGGTCGGTATAGAATGGTTGCTCCAGGCTGAAACCTGTCCGGTGGTTCTTCAATTGCCGCAGAACTTTGCTGCCGATATCCATTTGCCTATCCTTCGCAGTACCAGGAAACGGGCGAAGGACATGCATGGCTGGTTGAAGACAGCCGAAAGCAATGTCCCGGCCGCCCGCCGCGGTCAGTAAACCATATGTGCCCAAGGCTGGTTTCCGGGCTCTGGAGCGGCCCTGTTTCCAGAGCCCCATGGCACCTTCCCAGGTCGATCGACCCAGTGGCTTTATTCGCCATGCCTCACTCCACCACCGTTGCGGGGGCAGCGCCGGATTTTGACCGGCTTCCCAATTCTCCGTCTCCCTAGCAGACGGCACCTTGAGATTGATGTCATCATATCGCTCGGCCCGAGCGCCCGCTGTGCTGCAATGCGACATCGGCTTCGAAATTGACGACAGGCGAAACGGGACGCCGGGACGGTTCCAGAAAGAAGCGATATAGAAAAATAATTCAATCGCTTATACGGCCGCACCAAAATGCGGGCATGCGGTCAATCCGCCCCTAACTGATGACGCTTTATCCTGAATGCGACAGGGCTGTTATCGACGGGTCGCCTAGGTGGCGGCAAGCGCCAGCAGCGCGGTCATGGCGCGATCCGCGTCGGCGGCCGGAACGAAGATGTGATCGTGGTAATAGGCCGCGACGACATTGGCGCTAACGCCTTCATTTCCAAGGGCCGTGGCAAAGGCTGCGGTGAGTCCGACCGCCTCCAGGGACGAATGCACTTCGAGCGTGATCATGCGCATGGCGGGAGCGGCTGGAAATCCCGCCATGCGGGCCGTCTCCAGCGGAAGGATCAGCGTCACACCCTCCTTTTCCCGGAACAGCCCGATCGGATCCAGATGCAAATGATCCGCCAGTGTCGATGCCGGCACACTGCAATAGACGAATTCGCCCTCGGCGAGATTCGGTTTCATCTCGGACAGAAGCTGCTTGAGATCGATTATTCCAGGCATGTTCTCTGTCTCCTCAAGGTTCGGCGTCTCAAAACGGTTAAGCCCGGCTCAAGCTATTCCCTCTACAATGCCGTCCAGAGACATCTAAAGCGAGATCCGGCATGGCCAAACTCAGATATTTCGACGCTGGGAAGCCCGCCGAGCCCGAACCGGCGCCACCGGTATCGACGACGGGGTACAGCGAATTCCTGCGCACCGGCCGCATCAACCGCAACAGGCCGCATTGGCTGGCGGAAGAGCGGGAATACCTCACCCATGAACAGGTGGCTGAGCGTACGGCACAGAAGCTAAGGAATGCCGGCGAAAAGACCCATGACCGGCTCAACAACTTCCATAAGTCCATCCGCTTTCCGAAGCTTATCTTTCATCATACGCTGAAAGACACGCCGCATCTCGGCTATTGCCATGTCACGGCGGCGCGGACGCAGTTCGCACGATATGAGGAAGTGAACTGGGCTTTCTATATCGCCAACTTCTTTGCCCGCATCGGCCAGGAAGAGAACTTCTTCGAAGACATCAGCCTGAAATATTCGCGGATGTATTTCGCCGTCGCCATCCATCCGGACAGGCAAGCCGAAGACAAGAAGCTGACGATCAACCGCGACATCCGCGGCAATGGCGTGCTTTTTCATACCCACGATCCGCAGATCGCCATCCGCAATGTTCTTCTCCTCGGCGCCCGCAACGAGCAGCTTCGCGACATCATTCGCCAGCTTTGACGATTGATCCGAAAACTCGAAGAGCATAAGAAACGGCCTGAACTGCAAGCAGGCAGGCCATGGCACGACACATAGATATTCTCGAACATCCGCAAACGGCGATAGAAGTGGCGACGGCGACCCTTGCCGAGGGGCTGCCGATCGGACTGCCGACGGAGACGGTCTACGGCCTTGCCGCCGATGCCACCAATCCTGCCGCGATTACCCGGATCTACGAGACGAAGGGCCGTCCGCGCTTCAATCCGCTGATCTGCCACATGAGTGATCTCGCCATGGCCGAACGCTATGCGGTCTTCGATCCTATCTCCCGTAAATTGGCGGAAGCCTTCTGGCCCGGCCCGCTGACGCTGGTGCTGCCGCTGAGATCCGACAGCGGCATCCATCCGCTGGCGACCGCCGGCCTCGACACGGTCGGCATCCGCGTACCGCAGGGCTTTGCCGGCGAGCTGATCCGCGCCTTCGACCGGCCGCTTGCGGCGCCGAGCGCCAATACTTCGGGCAAGATCAGCGCCACAAGCGCCGATCATGTTAGTGACGACCTCGGGGAGCGGATCACGCTCATCCTCGACGCCGGAGCGTCAGCTGTCGGCGTGGAGTCGACCATCGTCAAGGTCGAGGATGGCGAGATGCGCCTCCTGCGGCCGGGTGGCCTCGCGGCAAGCGAGATCGAACGGGTGGCCGGCAAGGCGCTGAAGCGCAAGAAAAAGGCTTCGGCTGCCATTGAGGCACCCGGCATGCTAGCCTCGCATTATGCGCCGGGAGCGGCGGTGCGGCTCGACGCGACGGAGGTTTCCGCAAGCGAGGTGCTGATCCGCTTCGGGACGCCTGATATTCCTGGCACCGAAAAGGCTATTGCCGTGCTGGATCTGAGCGCCAACGGCGATCTCTCGGAAGCCGCCGCGAATCTTTTCGATTTCATGAAGCGCGCCGATGCTACGGGAGCCGCGACCATTGCTTTTTCGCATATTCCTGACGAGGGCCTCGGCGAGGCCATCAACGACCGGCTGCGCCGTGCGGCCGCGCCCAGAGAATAAATCCGCCCGACACCATCAGGCAAAGGACACGCCATGAGCAGCTCCGCCCCCTCTTCCGACCTTCTCGACCGCTTCACCGCCATCGTCGGCGAAAAACATGCCGTGCGGGACCCTGCGGAAATCGCGCCACATCTCGTAGAAAATCGCGGGCTCTATCACGGTGCCTCGCCGATGCTGCTGAAGCCCGGCTCGGTGGAAGAGGTTTCGGCCATCCTCAAGCTTGCCAGCGAAACCGGCGCGGCCATCGTTCCGCAGACCGGCAATACCGGCCTTGTCGGGGGCCAGACGCCGCGCGAGGGCGGCTCGGACATCATCCTGTCGCTGGAACGCATGAACCGCGTGCGCGATATCGATCCGGTCGGAAATACCATGATCGTCGACGGCGGCTGCGTTCTCGCCGATGTTCATAAGGCTGCGGCCGAGCACGGCCGCATGTTTCCGCTTTCGCTCGGTTCCGAAGGCTCCTGCCGCATCGCCGGCAATCTTTCCACCAATGCCGGGGGCACGGCCGTTCTCGCCTATGGCAATATGCGCCAGCTCTGCCTCGGCCTCGAAGTCGTGCTGCCCACGGGCGAGATCTGGAACGGCCTGCGCCGTTTGAAGAAGGACAATACCGGCTACGATCTGCGCGATCTCTTCATCGGCGCGGAAGGCACGCTCGGGGTCATCACCGGCGCAGTGCTAAAACTCTTTCCGCAGCCGCTCGGCCATCAGGTGGCCTTTGCCGGCCTGCAATCGGTCGATGACGCGCTGACTTTATTCAAGAATGCCTCCAGCCTCTGCGGCACGGCGCTGACCGGCTTCGAGCTGATGCCGCGCATCGGCGTCGAATTCACCACGCGACATATTCCGGGCGTGCGCGATCCGCTGGAGACGACCCATCCCTGGTATGTGCTGATCGACATCTCCACCTCGGATTCGGCCGAAACGGCCGAGCGGATGATGACGACGCTGCTGGAAAAGGGCTACGAAGACGGTCTGGTGCAGGATGCGACCATCGCCAGCTCCGAAGCGCAGCAGAAGGCCATCTGGCATATGCGCGAGAGCATGTCGGACGCCCAGAAGCCGGAGGGCGGCTCGATCAAGCACGATGTTTCCGTGCCGGTCGCGCAAATCCCCCAATTCATGGCGGAAGCCGAAAAGGCCGTTGTCGCCGCCATGCCTGGCGCGCGCGTCTGCGCCTTCGGCCACATGGGCGACGGCAATATCCACTACAACATCTCGCAACCCGTCGGCGCCGACAAGGCCGAGTTCATCGGCCGCTGGCGCGAGATCAACAAGATCGTGCACGGGCTTGTTCTGCAGCATGGCGGTTCGATCTCCGCCGAGCACGGCATCGGCCAGCTGAAGCGCGACGAACTGGCTTCGATCCGCTCCGATATCGAGATCGACCTGATGCGGCGGATCAAAACGGCCTTCGACCCGGCAGGCATCATGAATCCGGGCAAGGTTCTCAAGATCTGAGGTTTAGATCGTGACGACGACCCGCTCGGAAGCGAAGCAGCCGATCTGGCAGGAAATGACCGTACCATCGGCATCAATATCCTCGCCGGCATAGGCCAGCACTGGTGTCAGGCGCGATTGCTGCAGCAGGCGTGCTTCGGCTTCAGTCGGCATGCGCGCCGTGATGTCGGTGGAGCGCCGCCAATAATCCGTCACGCCATAATCTCTCAGGGCTGCCGTGAACGAGCCCATTGCGGCAAACTTCTCCGCCAGACCGGGGAAGCGCTTTGCCGAGCAGTTGCGCATGACGACGGAGACGGGAAGCGCGTCGGCATAGGCGACCAGGCACATGTCCAGCACGGCCTCGCCCGGCTGCAAATTCAGCCTTGCGGCGATATCGGCGGATGCCGGCCCCTCCTTCGCCGAGAAAACCTTGCGCGTGAGGTTCGCATCCGTCGCAGTCAGATCCTTGCTGAACCGCACCTTGTCGCCCAATTGGAAACGGACGGGCATGTCGGCGCGGACATAGGCGCCGCTGCCGCGCGCCACTCGCAGCAAGCCCTCCCCTTCCAGTTCTGCGATCGCACGCCGCATCGTCACCCTGGAGACGCCGAATTGTTCGGACAGGGTCCGCTCGCTCGGCAGGCGACTGCCTGGAGCATGACTGCCCTTGTCGATAGCGCGTCGGAGTTCCGCGGCAACGCTCACCCAGCCTCCAGCAACTTTTGCGCCTTCGCCCTGTCGATTTTTCTCGTCCATCACAATACTGTCGCCTTGAAATTGGTATATACCAATTTATAAAGATCCAGATCATTTATGGAAGGGTTCGGCATGGGCGACAAGCGCATATATGTGACTTCGGTCAGCAGCAGCGGCGTGCACGAGTTCAGCAAGCAGACCAAACATTACATTCAACTACTGACCGGGCTCGGCGTGGAGGGCGACGCGCATATGGGGGTGACGGTGAAGCATCGCTCACGCGTCGCGATCGATCCGACCCAACCCAACCTGCGCCAGGTGCACCTCATTCAGGAAGAGCTGTTCGACGAGCTTACTGAAAAGGGTTTTTCCGTTTCGCCGGGTGACATGGGCGAGAACATTGCGACCCGAGGGATCGACCTGCTCTCGCTGCCCCAGGGGACACGCCTGCATATCGGCGCGGAAGCGATCGTCGAGGTCACGGGCCTGCGCAACCCCTGCAAGCAGATCGACAATTTCCGGAAGGGCTTGCTGCACGCGGTGCTCGACAAGGATGCCGACGGCGGTCTGGTCCGCAAGGCGGGGATCATGAGTATTGTCGTACAGGGCGGCCGGGTGCAGCGCAATGATGCGATCCGCGTCGAGCTGCCGCCACTGCCGCATGTAAAGCTTGAGCGCGTTTGATATCGAGATCGATGTGATGCGTTCTGTGCAGGGAGAAGTCAGCTTTGAATATGCCGAGCGTCCGAGACCCCCTCTGTCACTTCGTGACATCTCCCCCACAAGGGGGGAGATCGTTGGGAGTTTGACGGCCGCGCTCGTTAAAAACAGAACTTCGATTTCAACAGACGCGATATCAGCTTGATGCGAAAGAGTGCTGTGGGCCGGTAATCTCCCCCCTTGTGGGGGAGATGTCCCGATAGGGACAGAGGGGGTGCGCACTCTCCGCGACGACCGCGGCCAGCGTCGCCCCCCAGCTGGATCAATCGAAATCCTCATTGCCCGAATTGCCGCCGCCATTGCGGTTGCCGGAGATGATCTCGCGTTTGCCG
The DNA here is from genome assembly GCF_003287875.1 of Martinezella tropici. Taxonomy (GTDB): domain Bacteria; phylum Pseudomonadota; class Alphaproteobacteria; order Rhizobiales; family Rhizobiaceae; genus Rhizobium; species Rhizobium tropici_C. The sequence goes on along the minus strand of NZ_QMKK01000024.1, from coordinate 80,952 downwards.
ACATGGTTGGCGGGGCCGACCAGACCGTCCTTTTCCATGCGCTCGACCAGCGAGGCGGCGCGGTTGTAGCCGATGCCGAGGCGGCGCTGGATGTAGGAGGTCGAGCACTTCTTGTCGCGCATGACCACCTTGATCGCCTGCTCGTAGAGATCGTCGCCGTCTTCCGAGGCAATCGCACCCTTGTCGAAGACGGCCGTATCTTCTTCCTCGTCTTCTTCATCCTCGTCGGCGGTGACCGTGTCGAGATATTCCGGACGGCCCTGCAGTTTCAGGTGCGCCACGACCTTCTCGACTTCCTCATCCGAAACGAAGGGGCCGTGGACACGGGAGATACGGCCGCCGCCGGCCATGTGCAGCATGTCGCCCTGGCCGAGGAGCTGTTCGGCACCCTGCTCGCCGAGGATCGTGCGGCTGTCGATCTTCGACGTCACCTGGAAGGAAATGCGGGTCGGGAAGTTCGCCTTGATCGTGCCGGTGATGACGTCGACGGACGGACGCTGCGTCGCCATGATCAGATGGATACCTGCGGCACGCGCCATCTGTGCCAGACGCTGGATCGCACCTTCGATCTCCTTGCCGGCGACCATCATCAGATCGGCCATTTCGTCGACGATGACGACGATGTAAGGCATCGGCGTCAGGTCCATTTCCTGTTGCTCCTCGATCGGAGCGCCGGTGCCCTTGTCGAAGCCGGTCTGGACCATGACGTGGATCGTCTCGCCCTTTTCCTTGGCGGAGGCAACGCGGCTGTTGTAGCCGTCGATGTTGCGCACGCCGAGACGCGACATCTTCTTGTAGCGATCTTCCATTTCGCGCACCGCCCATTTCAGCGCCATGACGGCCTTCTTGGGATCGGTGACGACGGGGGTCAGGAGGTGCGGAATGCCGTCATAGACGGAGAGTTCGAGCATCTTCGGATCGACCATGATCAGACGGCACTGCTCCGGCGTCATGCGATAGAGCAGCGACAGGATCATCGTATTGATCGCGACGGACTTACCCGAGCCGGTGGTGCCGGCGACGAGCAGATGCGGCATCTTCGCAAGTTCGGCGATGACAGGCTCGCCGCCGATCGTCTTGCCGAGGCCAAGCGCCAGCTTGTAACCGCTCTTCTCGAAATCGGGCGAGTCGATCATCTCGCGGAAATAGACGGTCTCGCGATTGACGTTCGGCAGTTCGATGCCGATCACGTTGCGGCCGGGAACGACGGCAACGCGAGCCGACAGGGCCGACATCGAACGGGCGATATCGTCGGCGAGATTGATGACGCGCGAGGATTTGACGCCGGGCGCCGGCTCGAATTCATAGAGGGTTACGACCGGACCGGGGCGGACATGAATGATCTCGCCCTTGACGCCGAAGTCCTCCAGCACGCTTTCCAGCAAGCCGGCATTCTGCTCCAGCGTTTCCTGCGTCATGATCACGCCGGAACGGGCAACGGGTTCCTGCAGCAATTCACGCGGCGGCAGTTCGTATTCGCCGTCCATAGTACGGGCGATCGGGCGCCATTCGGGCGGCGTCAGGGAGACGGGCCGGCGCGGCGAGATCGGCGACGGTGGAGCATCGATCAAACGCTGAGCAGCGGCCTCGACCGCTGGAATGGTGGATGCAGCCTTGGCGACCGGTTCAACGGCAGCCGGAGCGGCGACTTTCGCCGGCATCGGTGCCACAACCATGACCGGAGCGGGGCGAGTTTCGACGGCAGGAGCGCTTTCAGCGCCATAAACGGCGGTGACAAAGGCAGGCGGTACGAATGTCTCGGCCGGCTCCGCCACAATCTGCTGCTCGGCTGGAGGAGCTTCAGCGACGACCGGCGTTTCTTCGATGGCGGGAGCCAAAACGGCGGCTTCCAATGCGGCGAGTTCATCCAGGGCGGGGTTGCTCAAATGCGCCGCCGCCTGGCTGGAAGCGGGTTCGGCGGGTGCCGCAACTTCGACCGCCGGAGCCGACATGACGATAGGCTGCGCCTCGACGGCGACAGTCGGGCGACGGCACTCGACGACGCGGAACTTGGCGATGATCGATTCGGCATCGACTTCCGGCTTGGACGGCGTCGCCGGCTGCTTCGGCTCACCCTTGAGGGCGGAGACGAACTCGCCGTCGAATGGCATCGCATCCCAGAAAGCGAAATCGGAAAGATGGGCAAGACGCGACTCGACCACAGGCGCGGCTAGGGACTCGGGAACACTTGACTGAACAGGGGAAGCATCCAGCGCGATCGCGGGAGCTTTCGAGAATGCGGTAGCGATAACGGTCATCTCCAATGCGTCCGGCTCGGTTGCCGGGGAATTCTGAATTACTGTCGGCATGTAGTTTTGCACCGCAAAGGGCATGTCCTCCAGCGGCGGCAGATGGAATTCGTCCGTCCGCGCGGACGGAACGATGGTTGCGGGCGGGGTTGCGGCCGCCTCGACAACCGGCGGCTCCATCACGCGCATGGTAGCGTGCGCGGAGACCTGTTGCCGAACCTCGGCCTTCGGCTCGACCGGCGGGCGACGGCTGATGATTTCGTTTTCGCGCGTGCGGGTGAAGCGCACGTTGGGACCCATCAGGAACGCGTTTTGCCAATCCGGTGATGCGAGGTCTTCCGCGGAGATTCCCTGCGGCAGAACCGGCATTTCCTGCTCGCTCGTAGCGGCGGCTGCCTTGAGCGCTTCCACGACCGGCGGCGGCGCGGCGGCGGTGCACCTCCTTACCTCTTCGGCAAGGCGCTTTTCCTCGGCGCGGCGCTGCTCTTCAGCCTTGCGCTTGGCTTCGCGGGCGTTGCGAATCTTCTCTTCCAGGAAGGCACGGCGAGCAGCGATCTGCTCGGCCCGGCGTGCCTCTTCGGCCGCCTGCTCCGGGTCGAGATCGCCCTCCGGCTGGACGCCTTGAGACGCATTGGAAAGTGTCGTTCGGGAAAGACGCATGAGACCTGCAACCCAGTCATTGATATTGCCGTTGGCTTCCCAAATCGAATAGGGCAAGGATGGTTAATAAGTTCCTTCCTGCCGTTGTGGAAAGCAGCCATCCTGCACCCGTCGAACGGCCCTGCGCATTCCAGAAAATCCTACGGAAACAAGCGCATGGCGGCCCCTTCCCCGCACGGAACGGGGACGGGAAGACGGGTTAAATTTTTTGCTGGAGCCTGCTATCGCGATGAGGACAGTTGCGCGATGGAAAACAGCGTGTCGGCGCTGATGCCGGAGCTGGAAGAGGAGCCCGTGAGAATCGAAAGTGCCGGCGATGTCGAGGAGGTCGTCTTGTTATCAAGGTCGTACATCGCGGAGAATCGCTGCAGCAGCTTGGTGACCTTGTCGGGATCCTGCAGGTCGGTAACGTCGATGAATTTGCTCAGCATCTTGGCCTGGGTATCGACATCCATGTTGGAGATCGAACTCGGCAAGTTGTAGGTCGTGGTAATGACTTCATAAAGCGCCGGATCGCCCATGATGTCGTAAACCGAATTGATATCCGACGCCTTGCGCTGGAAGTAGAGGGCCAGGCGCACGCCGGCATTGGTCTCGCCTTGCTGATCTTCCAGCGTTTGATGCAGGAAGAGATCATTGGTCGCCGCAAGAGCGCCCTGGTTTTGCGCCGCGCCGAGCTTGCTGTCTGTCAGGTTGCCGTCGGTGCCGAAATTGAAGGCCTCGACGATGCTCTTGAATTTGGCGCCGTCATTCGTGTTGATGAAGCTTTTCGGATCGGACGGATCGGAAGCAAACGCCTTCTTCAACGTCGCCGTATCGACGGTCTTGGGATCGATGCCGTTGGCGGTCAGGATGAAATTGGTCAGTTTGCTGTCGGCCAGCAGATCCGTGACACTGGTGATCTTGACGATATTGGTCGCAAAATAGGTGCCGGCGTCCTTGGCATCGCTGGTCGCCTTGGTCAGCTCGGCACCCGTCAGGCCGGCCCTAGTCCGGCTGGAATAATCGGAGATATAGCTGTTGATCTGCGTCTGCGACAGAGACTGGACGGGCGCCTTCAGATTACCCTTGCTGTCGAAGTTGAAGGCCTTGGCAAGCTCGGTAAAGCGTGGATCCTTCAGCGAGTTGACATAGCTCTTCGGATCGTAGGGATCGCTTTCGAGGATCTTCGTCAGCTGCGACTTCGTGACTTCGTCCTCGCCGATGCCATAAGCCCGCAGCGCCATCTCGTAGAGTTCCGGCGCACTGTCGTTGGAGGAATCACTGTCGGCCGTGTTGCTCGTGAAGAAATCCTTGATGGTCTTCACGTCGGTGATGCGGTTCTTGTAGTTGTTGACGGCATCCGTCGTCAGCGCCGACTGCGACGACTTGTAGGTGCTCATATAGGCCTTGGATGCCGCATCGATCTCATCCTGTGACTGCGCGGTCTGGCCGGAAGCGAGCGTGCCGTCCGATTGGAAATTGAACTGCGAAACGACATCGGTCAGGCCGAAGATGGCGGCGGTCGACGGATCGGCGAAAGCATTCTTGAAGACGACCGCCGGCGTTGTCGGATCGATGTTGTAGGCCTGCTTGATGTAATCGAAGAGGCGCGTATCCGAGGTCAGTTGGTCGACGGAGGTGATCGAACCGATGTGGTTCTTGTAGTAGAGGTCATTGTCGGCCGCACCGACGCTCGTGACGAAGGAGGGCACGGTGGAATTATAGGCGCTCATCACATCGGCCTGCTGGCCGAGGGTCTGAGGCCCTCCCGGATAGTTTGCGGCATAGGCCGCCGTTGTGGCACTGATCTGACCCGCGGTCTGCGCTTGCGAGCCTGAGGCGACCGTTCCATCGCTCTCAAAGTTGAACTGGGCCATGACATCCGTCAGCCCGTTCGAACTCGCCGTCCCTGCATCCTTGGCCGAAGCGTTGAACTGATCGGCTGTGATGTAGGCGGGGATATTGAATGCCGTCTTGACGTATTGGAACAGCTGCGGATTGGACGTCAGCTGATCGACCGAGGTGATCTTGCCGATATTGGCCTCGTAATAGGCCGTATCGCTGTCCGCAGTCGATGTCTTGACCGTGCCGTCGGCATTGAAATTGAATTCCGCGACCATCGCCTTGTCGGCGGCGCTGCCATTCTGATTGACATAGCTGTTGGGGTCGCTGGGATCGCTCGTCAGCATCTGCTTCAGAATCGAGTTCGAGGCATAGGTCGGATCGATGCCATAGGCCTGCAGGACATAATTGCGCAGGCGGGTATTGCCGAGGAGATCATCGACCGTCTTAACGGAGCTGATATTCTGGCTGTAATAGCTCGTCTCGGTCGCCGCGGCCGTTTCCTCATTCGTAAACGACTGCTGATAAAGGCCGATGAGATCGTCTTCCTGCGTGCTGGTCTGTGCCGTATTCGTGCTGCCCGTGCCGAAATTGAACGCGGCCGCCATTTCCTTGTAGCGCGGATCGGTCAGCTTATTGGCGAAACTGCTGGAGTCGCTGAGGTCGCTCGTCAGCACCTGTTTCATAAACGCCTTGGCATAGGTCATGTCCGAAAGCCCGTAGGCTTCCATCGCGTAACTGTATAGCTGGTAGTCATTCAGGAAGTCATCGACATCGGTTACTTTGCCGATATTGGCGTTGTAATAGTCGATCAAACGCTTGTTTTGCGACTGTGATGCCACCTGGTTGAGCGAGGTCGCCATATCTCTGGTTGCGATCGTATAACCAAGATAAGTGGAAATCATCATCAGAATCCCAATAGATCTCTAATATAGAGGACGAATCTAGCTGCCATTATTGCATGTAAACCTTACCTGAGACTTACACGGACTCTCCTTATGCGTGTACTATATTGGCGCACTGCCCTGCCGTGTGTTCATCTTATGGAAACCCTGATGGATTCGATTTTGCTAACCATTTGAGGACGCAAAGTTTTCTTAACCTCGATTTTTAAGCTGTCTGGAAGGGACGGCGCCTAATCTGCCCAACAACGAGAGGACAGAAGTTCTCCGAGAGAAGACCGGAACAACCGGCTCTCAGGTAAAGCAAGGGTAGAGAAATCGATGACAAATACCGTCCTGAAGCCCGATTGGGCTGGAACCACACTGCGGCTTGATCCGGCGCGCTTCCCGCAACAGGTCAGCTATGCCATGCAAGGTGCCGCGGGTGATGTCACCATTACGATCGACGAGCGTGGCGCGGTGCTGCGCAAGATCCTGCCGTCCAGTGGCCTGCCGCTGTCCGTCGCCCTGCCGAAACGTGCCTTCAAGGGTGTCGCCGCCCGCGCCATCGACCATGGCGACGGCGAAGTCACCGTAACGCTGGAACTGCATCATTCCGATCCGGACCTCTGCATCCCCCTTCTCGTCGCTCACGACTTGAGCGATATCGCCGCCGACTGGCGCTCCTGGTCGGAAGCCTTCCGCATTCCGATGCTGATGATCGAAGCTGACGGGGTTGCCCGCCCGCTCGAAGAACATCTCGGCGGCGTCCGCTCGCAGGACAGCCAGCCGCGCCGGCGCCACTCCTATTTCGCCGATCGCCGCCCGCGCTTCCTCGTGCGCCGCACGACGGGCAAGCTCGGCGTCAAGATGAAGATCGAAGGCCGCGAGATCATCGCAAGGCATTGAGCCGCACAGGCTCGAAATCAAGTCGTTCAGAAAGACCGGCCGTGGGACGAACAATCCCGCGGCCGAAGCTTTCATGGTATCAGCGAACGCTCCATGATGACCGTCCGTTCATCGCCATAGAAACTATCTCCGACGACGTTGAAGCCGAGCTTCTCGTAGAAGCGCTGCGCCGTAACGGATGAGGGTACAGACAAGCTGGCAACGCCTCGGGCCATGGCCGCGTGTTCGATTGCGGCCATGAGGCTGGCGCCAATACCGCGCCTTTGTGCGGAGGGAGAGACGAACACCGTACGCACGACTGCGTCGTCGAGGCTGGCAGTGCCAACAATTCTTCCATCGTAGATCGCCACAAAGACGGCACGACTATCCAGCAGCTTACGCACGGCCGCGGGATTGAAGTTTTCGGCAACGCGATCGATGATATGCGGAGGGTAATCCTTCGCATTGGTCTCACGAAGCGCGGCGAGGATCACGCCACTGATCGCTTCGGCATCAGCCTCGGACGCTCGACGGATTTCACATGCCATGACGAGCCTTCAAGAACCGCATGCGCTGGATCCAGTCCCCTCAGGGAATCAGCAACAGGAACGACAGGAAGAGACCGGCAAAGATGATCAGGCCGACGCGATTGTTCGATTTGAACAGGGCAAGGCATTGCTCGCCATCTTTGATGTCAAGCACGGCAATCTGGTAGGCGAACATGCCGCCAGCTACAAACAGGCCGAGATAGGCAAGCCAGCTCGTTCCGGCCAGCGCGAAGGACACCAGCATCAGCAGCAGGGTCGCGCCATAAAGGCCGACGAGCCACAGACGCGTCTGGTCGCCGAAGAGCCGGGCCGTCGAGCGTACACCGATGAGTTCGTCATCTTCCTTGTCCTGATGTGCGTAGATCGTGTCATAGCCGATCGTCCACAGGATGGAGGCGGCGTACAACACCATCGGAGCGCAGGACAGGCTGCCGAAGAGGCCGGCCCAGCCCATCAGGGCACCCCAGGAAAAGGCAAGGCCGAGGAAGAATTGCGGCCAGTCGGTGAAGCGCTTGGCGAAAGGATAGAGCGCGACAATCGCAAGCGACAACACGCCGAGAATGACGGCAAACCAATTGAACTGCAGCAGCACCAGCAGGCCGACCACGGCCTGCAGTGCGATGAAGACCTTGGCCTGCGTGCGGGTCACGCGGCCTGAAGGCAGCGGGCGCGAGCGCGTGCGCGCGACCGACATGTCGATCTCGTGATCGACCAGATCATTATAGGCGCAGCCGGCGCCGCGCATGGCGACAGCGCCGATGAAATAGAGGAGCAGGTGATAGATCATCACGAAGCCCGGCGAGCCCTGCCCGACGACGACGGAGGCATTGGCGGCGAGTCCGACCGACCAGAAGCACGGCCACATCAGGAGCTGCCAGCCGATTGGCCTGTCCCAGCGCGCAAGCTGGGCATAGGGCCACAGCCACGGAGGCAGGACGCGATAGACCCAGTTGCCGGATGGCGCGTCGGCAACGCGCCCATTGATGTCGCCTGTCTTTTGCATAGACGAGTAGTAGTGACATCCGGCGCCCGAGGTCAAGCGGCGGCGTGTCAGAGTCGGATGATTTTAGGTCGCAGCGGTCTAAAATCCGAATCCGCACTAGAATCAAAGAATTAGAGCATGATACCGTCCGAAAGCCGCTCGAACACTTTTGGCATCATGCTCTGACCTGCCTATTTCTCAATGCGTGGTGAAATTGAACTTGTAGCTGGCCGAGAGGCCGATCAGCAGCTGGTTGCGGTCGCCCCGCTCGCGCACGAGGCTGCTGTCGGCAGCCGGGCCGGTAAGGCGCGTGTATTCCAGGAAGGTGCTGGTGGTCCAGTTTTCCGATGCCTTCCAGGTCAAGGCGCCGCCGACGCCGACGGATTTCACCCCGCCGCCCGGCTTGTAGCCGCTGAGGCCGGATGCAGCCGATTCGCGCGCATTGACGCCGTAATAGATATCGAAATAGTCGTTGGTGGCCATCGTCATGCGCGGACCACCCGACAGGCGCAACTCTGGCGTAATATCGGTGAAGGCATCGATGGCCGTATCGGCGACGAGGCCGCTGTGCGAGCGAATGCCCTGGCGGACTTCGATGCGGGCGCGCAGCCAGTCCGTGGGATAGGCTTCGGCGAAACCACCGGCTTCAGCGCCCCATTTCACCTTCCTCAGCCCCCTCAGCTCGCGCCCATCGCTGCTGTCGCGGCTCGGCACGAACTTGCCGACGATACCGATGCGGAAGGCATCGCTCTCGATCAGGGCGAAGGACGGATTGTCATTGCGCGAGGAGAAACGCGGCCCGGGACCCTGCCGGCCGATCGAGACCAACGGCGACCACTGCAGCTTGTTGTGCTTGCCGCCTTCGAACTTCGGCGCGGAGAAACCGGCTGCACCGACGCTTAGATACCAGTCCCCCGACCAGAAATGCTGGCCATCGCCTGCGGAGGCAGCGCCGGCATAGGCGACGGAGAGGCCGAAAATGAAAAGAAAACGCGACTTTGCAACCACACTGCAACTCCATGATACGCATTACAGGGGCTATGAACGCAGCCCCGGAGTTGCTGCAAATTATTCGGATCGCGTTACCGCTCTCTTAACCACAAGGCGCTGAATCCGCCAAGAACGTCAAAATCAGGTTGAAGCGTCGGATCCCTTGAGATGCGCCAATCTGTCGCGGTGATTTAATTATCGCATGAGCTACTCAATCATAGGTAATGGCCGGCATTTCCTTTGGTGCTCGCCATCTTGCAGCCCCCGATTTTCAAAGAAGAGCAACCAATGAAGACCATATCCCTGATTTCCTTAGGTCTGTCCCTCAGCGCCGCCATAGCGCTATCCGGCTGCGTCAGTGCCCCGATCGGCGGGGCGAAACAAACTGAGACGACGGGAAGCATCCAGGCCGGCAAGAGAACCCAGGTCATGTCGGTTTCGTTTCTGAAACCTGACTGCACGTTCTCGTCCTATCCCTATACTGCGATCGTCAAGCCGAGCAGTCACGGCAAGGTGGAGATCACTCACGGATCCGTAAAGGCGCATTTCCCGAGCGATGAACCCATGCATATGTGCAATGGCAAATCGGCGGAAGGCACCATCGTCTACTATACGCCCGATGCCGGCTTTGCCGGCGCCGATCAATTCACGATCCGGATGACGGGGCTGAATGCAGCAAATGGCGTTGCCGAGCACACTTTGAAGATTCACGTTGTCAAATAAGTTCAGAGCGTGCCGTACCGGCTGAAGCCTGGAATAAGAAACGCCGGCGCATCTTGTCATGTCGCCGGCGTAAGAGCCACTTTGGTTTCAGACCCTCAGCTAGAACGTCACCTTCTCCAGAGGTGCGCGCTCCGCCTCGAATTCTTTCAGCTTCGCCTCGCGCTCCGCGATGTAATTGCGATTATCCGGCACGGCGAACTGGTTCTTGGTGATCTGGAGCTGCATGATGAAGAGCTCATCCCAGCGGAAGCCCATTTCCGAGCCGGCCAGATAGAACTCCCACATGCGGAAAAACTTTTCGTCATAGAGCGCGATGGCATCGGCCTTGCGCGCAACAAAGCGGTTGCGCCAATGCCTCAGCGTATAGGCATAGTGCATCGGCAGGGTCTCGACGTCTCGCGTGAGTAAGCCGGCCTTTTCCAGCGGCGGCGTGGTCTCACCGATCGACGGGATGTAGCCGCCCGGGAAAATATACTTTTCGATGAAGGCGTTGGTGGCAAAACTCGGCTTCGGGCGTGCGATGGAGTGCAGCAGCATGACGCCATTATCATCAAGCAGCTCCGAAACCTTGCCGAAGAACTTGCCGTAGTCGCCGATGCCGACATGCTCGAACATGCCGACCGAGACGATACGGTCGAATTTCTTGCCGGTCATGTAGCGATAGTCCTGCAGCTCGAAGCGGACGCGATCGGAGAGGCCACGCTTGGCCGCCCTTTCGCGTGATACTTTCAGCTGCTCTTCGCTGAGCGTGATGCCTGTCACGTCGAGGCCCGGATAGGCCTCGGCGAGATACATGGCCATGCCGCCCCAGCCGGAACCAATCTCCAGCACCTTCTGGCCGGGCTCGACCAGAAGCTTGGCGGCGATATGGCGCTTCTTGGCGACCTGCGCTTCATCCAGGCTGATGCCGGGCGGATTGAAATAGGCGCAGGAATATTGCCAATCCTCATCGAGGAAGAGATCGAAGAGCTTCGCCGACAGATCGTAGTGATGCGCAACATTGTGCTTGTTGCGATTGATCGGCGAGCGGCTCTTGATCTGCTGCCAGGCGATGCGGCCGACAAGCAGCGCCGCCATGCGGAAATCGAAGACCTCGTTGGTGGTATTCTGCTTCACCAGCGACAGGAACTCGTAGATATCCCCCTGCTCGAGGATGAAGCGGCCTTCCATATACATTTCGCCGAGCTTGAGCGTGGGATCGCGTGCGACGGCATCTTCAGCCTGCTGATCGGCAAACCGGACGGCCACCGTCTCGCCAGTTCCGTCGCCGACCATATGGGTCTCGCCGGATGCGAGCGTAAGCCTGAGTGAACCTTTGCGGATGATTTTCTGGACGAGAGGAAAAAGGGTCGACGCCATGGACGCCTCGAATGTTATGACATGACATTAAGGCAACTTTAACGCCTCCCAGCATTGTGGCAAGCTTACCTTTTCGCAGTCATTGGCACTCCGGCAACAACTCTGCCAGAGTGTGACATTCTTGCACAGAGTTCCGCTAAGTCCTTATTTTCGTTTGAAAGCGTCGGCCAAAGCAGCGCCGAAACTGCCCTGTTGTTCGGCCTTCGGACGAGCATTTCCCCTCGCCCCCGCGTTGCGCGCGCCGCCCTGCTCGCGCGACTCCCGCCCGGACGAAGCCGCCACAGTACCGCCATCTTTGCGCATGGAGAGACCGATTCGCTTGCGTTTGACATCGACTTCCACGACCGTGACCTTGACGACATCGCCGGCCTTCACGACCTCATGCGGGTCCTTGACGAAGCGGTCGGCCAGCTGCGAGACATGCACCAGACCGTCCTGATGGACGCCTATATCGACGAAAGCTCCGAAAGCGGCGACGTTGGTCACGGTGCCTTCCAGCAGCATTCCCGGCTTGAGGTCGCTGATCTCGTTGACGCCCTCGGCAAAGGTTGCGGTCTTGAAGCTCGGACGCGGGTCTCGGCCTGGCTTTTCCAGTTCGGCGATGATGTCGCGCACGGTCGGCAGGCCGAATTTGTCGTCGATGAATTGCCTGGGGTCGATGGCCTTCAGCGTTGCCGTATCGCCCATCAGCGTGCGGAGATCACGGCCGCAGGCAGCGACGATCTTCTTGGCCACACCATAGGCTTCCGGGTGCACCGAGGAAGCGTCGAGCGGCTCCTTGCCGTTGGGAATGCGCAGGAAGCCGGCGCATTGCTCGAAGGTGCGCTGGCCGAGACGGGCGACCTTCAGAAGATCACGGCGCGTCTCGAACGGACCCTCGCCGTCGCGATGCTTGACGATGGCATCGGCGATCGACGGCCCGAGGCCGGAGACCCGGGAAAGCAGCGGTGCCGAGGCCGTGTTGAGATCGACGCCCACAGCATTCACCGCATCTTCGACAACGGCATCCAGCGAGCGGGACAGCTTCTGCTGGTCGACATCGTGCTGGTACTGGCCGACGCCGATCGACTTCGGCTCGATCTTCACCAACTCGGCCAACGGATCCTGCAGGCGGCGGGCGATGGAGACGGCGCCACGCAGCGAGACGTCAAGCCCGGGGAATTCAAGCGCAGCCGTTTCCGAGGCAGAGTAAACCGATGCACCGGCTTCGGAGACGATGACCTTGGTCGGCTTCGGCGCCGGCAGTTCGGCCAGCATGTCCGCCACCAGCTTTTCGGTTTCGCGGCTGCCGGTGCCGTTGCCGATCGCGATCAGCTCGACCTTGTGCTTACGGATGAGCGAGGCAAGTGCGGCCTGTGTGCCGCGCACGTCGTTCTTCGGCGGAAAGGGATATACGGTCGCCGTTTCCAGGAGCTTGCCCGTACCGTCGACCACGGCGACCTTGACGCCCGTGCGGATGCCCGGATCGAGGCCCATGGTGGCGCGCGAGCCGGCAGGCGCTGCCAGCAGGAGATCCTTCAGATTGCGGGCGAAGACATGGATCGCCTCCTCCTCCGCCCTCTCCCGCAACTCGCGCATCAGGTCGAGCGAGAGCGACATGGAGAGCTTTACGCGCCATGTCCAGCTTGCGACCTCCGTCAGCCAGCGGTCGCCGGGCCGGCTTGCGCCGATATCATAGGCCGCAGTGATCATGCGTTCGACCGGCTTGTTGGGCGAGACGGCGTCGGTATCGACTTCGATATTCAGTGTCAGGACTTCTTCGTTCCAGCCGCGCAGCATGGCGAGCGCGCGATGACCGGGCGCAGTCGCCCAGCGTTCCTGATGCGCAAAATAATCCGAGAATTTGGCGCCTGCCTCCTGCTTGCCGTCGACGACGGTAGCCTTCAGCGTCGCATTGGCCTTCATGTAATTGCGCAGCTTGCCAAGCAGATCGGCATTTTCGGCAATACCTTCGGCGATGATATCGCGCGCACCCTCCAGCGCCGTTTTCACGTCAGGCACATCGGCCGTGATGAAGCCTTGGGCCAGCATCGTGGGCTCCTTGGAGCGATCGGCAAGGATGGTGTCGGCCAGGGGGCCGAGGCCACGCTCCCTGGCAATTTCGGCGCGGGTACGGCGCTTCGGCTTATAGGGCAGATAAAGGTCTTCCAGCTCGGACTTGGTGGCGACCGTGGCGATCTTGCCCATCAGCTCGTCGGTCATCTTGCCCTGGCCGGCGATGGATTCAATGATGGCGGCGCGGCGTGCTTCCAGCTCGCGAAGATAGACGAGACGCTCCGATAACGTGCGAAGCTGCGTATCGTCGAGACCGCCGGTCACTTCCTTGCGATAGCGCGCGATGAAGGGCACCGTTGCGCCTTCGTCCAAGAGCTCGATAGCGGCCTTAGCCTGATCTGGACGGGAGTTGATCTCGGCGGCAATGGTTGCAGCAAGGGAACGGATATCAGCGGCCATGTGTCTCTCTGAACTGAACGAGCGTAAAGGGACCATAAGCATGATCCCGTGGACATAAGAAGCGGTTTTCGCCGCGGAACACGCCAATCCGGGCACGGAGATGACGTGGAGGGCGAAGCAGCATCCGCTTTAGCGAGATAAAAAGGCATGGCAATGTTGCCGGCCGTGCCTCCACAGGATTTGCCGCTTGACCTTTGGCTCAAGCCCCCTTAACCGCGCAAAAGGACGCAACGAAAGGGCAAGCCATGAGAGTTCTGTTGATCGGATCGGGCGGACGCGAGCATGCGTTGGCCTGGAAACTGGCGCAATCGCCTCTCATGACGGAATTCTATGCCGCGCCCGGCAATCCCGGTATCGCCGAACATGCGACGCTCGCCGCGCTCGATGTCGACGATCATGAGGCCGTCGTTGCCTTCTGCAGGGAAAAAGCCATCGATTTCGTCGTGGTCGGCCCGGAAGCGCCTTTGGTCGCCGGCATCGCCGATGCGCTACGCGCCGCCGGTATCGCCGTCTTCGGCCCGTCCGCAGCTGCGGCCCAGCTCGAGGGATCCAAGGGTTTCACCAAGGATATCTGCGCTCGCTACGATATTCCCACGGGCGCCTACCAGCGCTTCAACAATGCCCCGAAGGCGAAAGCCTATGTCCGCGCGCAAGGGGCGCCGATCGTCGTGAAGGCGGACGGCCTTGCGGCCGGCAAGGGCGTCACTGTCGCCATGACCATCGACGAGGCGTTAGCGGCGATCGACGATTGCTTCGAGGGCGCCTTCGGCGAGGCCGGGGCGGAGGTGGTGATCGAAGCCTATCTGGATGGCGAAGAGGCGAGCTTCTTCTGCCTTTGCGACGGCAAGCATGTGCTGGCGCTGGCGACAGCGCAGGACCATAAGCGCGTCGGCGATGGCGACACCGGCCCGAACACCGGCGGCATGGGCGCCTATTCCCCTGCCCCCGTCATGACGCCAGACATGGTCGAGCGCACCATGAAGGAAATCATCGAGCCGACGATGCGCGGCATGGCGGAAAGCGGCCATCCCTTCAGCGGCGTCTTCTTCGCCGGACTGATGATCACCGCCAAGGGGCCGGAACTCATCGAATATAACGTCCGTTTCGGCGATCCCGAATGCCAGGTGCTGATGATGCGGCTGAAGAGCGACCTGCTGCCGCTGCTTTATGCCTGCGCCAACGGCACGCTGGATCAGGTGACGGCCGAATGGAGCGAGGATCCGGCGCTGACCGTCGTCATGGCCTCGAAGGGCTATCCCGGCTCCTATGCCAAGAACACGCCGATTGCGGCGCTGCCGGCCGATGGCGAAGGCGAAAAGGTGTTTCATGCCGGCACAAGCATGAAGGACCGCACGCTGGTCGCAACCGGCGGCCGCGTGCTGAACATTACGGCGACGGGCAAGACGGTGCGCGAAGCAAAAGAGCGGGCCTATGCCCTGGCTGGCAAGGTGAAGTGGGACAACGGCTTCTATCGCAACGATATCGGCTGGCGTGCCGTCGAGCGCGAGACGTAAACGCCGCCGCGGTTCTGCAAGCGCAAGTCCATTAAATTTTTACCTAATCTCCTGACGGGATGGAAACAAAGGCACGCTAGTCTCTTCGTCACTATAGACGGAGTGGATTGTTATGCGTCTCTTGTTTCTAACCTTGGCATGCGCATTGGCAGGCGGCTCCGCCATGGCCTCGTCCATCCAGTCTATCGACGGCACGCTACAGAGCGGCGACAGCAGCATCGTCGACAAGAGCTGCGCCGACTGCCCTCCCCTCAAGCCCAAAGTGGCCGAAAAGGAATATAAGGTGCCGACATTGGCGCCGGGCACGCAATCGGTTGTGATTCGCAGCATAGACGGCGAAAAGAAGGTCGTGCGGACAGAGGCCTGGATGGGCGGATCCCCCGTCATGTTCGTCAGCAAGCCGACACCGGAAGCCCTGGCCGCCACCGCCGAGCCTGTCGACGGGATCGACCTGGCCGTAAAGACCGCAGCCCTGCCGGATACCGCAGCAGCTCCCAAACCCCTCGACCTCTCCGGCTTCCAGCTGCGTCAATAGCTGCAGAAGCCATTCGTTGCGACGGCATTTGCCGATCATTGCCCGGCCACAGGAGCAGCGGCTCATTACATACTTATGAGATGCATCATAAAGTATTCTATTTTTCTAAATTACAAAAGATGAATGCGAAGTAACCGGAGTTATTCGTAAGTCAGTATAAGTATTATTGGCGACGATTTGGCATATCTCCAGTTTCAACTCGCGACGAATACAACCGTTCCCCTATAATTAAAGATTCTTTAGACATAAACAGCGATTTTACTGCCACCGGACAGCAGCATGTCATTTAAGCGGCGGCAAGCGTATTGAGGATCTCTCAGGCGATCGCACAGGCGGTAGGAAACCGCACCGGTATTCACCCCTGTGGGAGGCACCATGAAGAATCTCAAGATTTCGCATCAACTCTTTGCCCTGCTCGGCGTCCTGATGGCCGCCTTCGCCGTGGCGACCTATTTCCAGATCCGGTCGCAGGCTGAGTCCATTTACGACGACCGTTTCGACATGCTGCGCACGCAGGTCGAATCCGGCATCTCGGTTCTGAACCAGTATTATCAGCGCGAAAAATCCGGTGAGATGACGCATGAGGCCGCCCAGGCGGAGGCCTTCAAAGTCCTCTCGCATGTCAGCTTCGAACCCGCGGGCTATTTCTTCGGCTTCGACTATAACGCTGTCATGCGCATCCATCCAAATCCGGTCAATGTCGGCAAGGACATGTCCGGCCAAGTCGACAGGAATGGCACTCATTTCAGCAAGGAAATGGTCGAAAAGGGTATCAAGGGCGGCGGCCGTACCATCTATTACTGGGGCAAGCCCGGCCATTCCGACGACCAGCTTTTCCTGAAGGGCAGCTATTCGGCTGCCTTCGCTCCCTGGCAGATCGTGGTCGGCTGCGGCGTCTACATGGACGACCTGGATGCGCAGATCAACGCAACGATGTGGCGCGCCCTGCTCATCTGCGGTCTCGTCTTCGTCATCGGCGTCGGTGCGGCTCTCTATTTCATCCGCGGCATCACAAAGCCGCTCGCCGATGTCCACGCCGCGCTGAAGGCCGTGGCCGACGAAGATCTGAAGATGGCCATTCCGCATATCGAGATGCGCAACGAAATCGGCTTGATGGCGAAAGCGACCCAGGCGCTGCAGGAAAAGGTTCGCGAGCGCCATCTGCTGGCCGACCGTCAGGCCGCGCAGGAACTCGAGATCAGCAATGAGCGCGAACAGAACCTGCGCCAGCAGCAGGACGAGGCGCATGAACAGGCACGCGTTGTCTCGATCATCGGCCGGGCACTTGAAGACCTCGCTCAGGGGAACCTGACGATACGCTGCGGCGATCTCGGCGCCGGCTATGCCGGCCTTCGCAATAATTTCAACGAGGCGCTGTCGCATCTCGAAGCCGCGATGGGCCGCGTCAACGCCAAGGGCAACGACATCGGCCTCAGCAAGGAAGAAATCCGTCGCGCCTCCAACGAGCTGTCCCAGCGCACCGAGCGGCAGGCTGCCAGCCTGGAAGAAACCTCGGCAGCACTCGATGAGCTGACTGTCGCCGTCCGTCAAACGGCGGAAGGCGCCGATGAGGCTAGCAAGCGGGTCCATGCCGTCAGCACCGAAGCATCGCGCAGCGATGCCGTGGTTGCCCAGGCAATCGAAGCGATGAGCGGCATCGAGAAGTCCTCGGCCGAAATCGGCAAGATCATCGGCGTCATCGATGAGATCGCCTTCCAGACCAACCTCCTGGCGCTCAATGCCGGTGTCGAGGCGGCTCGTGCCGGCGAATCCGGCAAGGGTTTTGCCGTCGTCGCCCAGGAAGTGCGTGAACTCGCCCAGCGCTCCGCGGCAGCCGCTAAGGAGATCAAGGACCAGATCGCCCGCTCTTCCGGCCAGGTCGACCAGGGCGTCCGCCTTGTCGGCGAGGCCGGCGAAGCGCTGAAGCGCATCTCCGACCAGATCAAGGCCGCCAACGAGATCGTCTCGAAGATCGCCCACAGTGCCTCCGAGCAGGATACGACGCTGCGCTCGATCTCCTCTTCGATGAACCAGCTCGACGCTGCGACCCAGCAGAACGCCGCCATGGCCGAAGAGACCACCGCATCGGCCGAGACGCTCGCGGCCGATACGGAAGATCTGCTCGCGCTCATCCGCGGCTTCCGCGTCAACGAAGGCCGCGCGGTCATGGATCATCGCCGCGCCGCCTGATCAGTACAGTTGCAAAAATGGGAAACCGCCGGGCTCGCGTCCGGCGGTTTTCTTTAGAGCAAAGCTTTTACTGCGTCAGTCTGTGCCCTTCAGGCGCTCAACCAGCAGGTCGATCTCGCGATCGGAATAGACCTCTATACCGGCCTGCTTGAGCAGCGCCGCCGTGACGCCGAGGCCGCTCTGCTTGCCGCCGGAAAATGTACCATCATAGATAAAACCCGAACCACAGGATGGGCTGCCGTCGATCAGAAGAGCGTAACGACAGCCGGTTTCCTTGGCGAGCGCCAGCGCATTTTCCGCCGCCTGGCGAAACTCCGCCGTGACATCACCGCCGGTGATCTCCATCACGCGCGCCGAGCCGGCAAGCACGTCCTCGCCGGTCGCACCGCCTGCAATTTCGGCCGGCGGCCTTGGCACCGCCATGCCGGCAGACATTTCCGGACAGATCGTCACCAACAGCCCCTCCTCGCGCCAGCGATCGATCGCCGGATGGACAAGCGGCTTGGAACGGCCGTCATAGCGGACGGCATGGCCCATGAGGCAGGCGCTGACGAGGATCTTTCCGGTCATCGCGCCCCCATGTCTTATCCCGCGATCTTCGAGAAGTCCGCGACCGTGCCGGTCGCCTGACGGATCAGGCGCAGCAGCGCCAGGCGATTGGCGCGGATGGCGGCATCTTCATCATTGACGAGCACGTCTTCGAAGAAGCGGTCGACGGGTGCGCGCAGCTTGGAAAGGGCTGCCATGGCCGAGCGGAAATCCTCCTTGGCGATCGCGCCGGAGGCCTCGGCAGAGGCGGCCTTCACGGCAGCAAAGAGATCCTTTTCGGCATCGAGTTTCAGCAAGGCTTCCGAAACGCCATCGGCAACGACGGTGCCCTTCTTCTCTTCGGCGGCCAGAAGCTGGGTGGCGCGCTTGGTGCCGGCCAAGAGGTTTTTGCCGTCCTCGGAGGTGATGAAGGCGGTCAGCGCCTCGACGCGGCGGGCGACCATCAGCAGATCGTCGGCCTCCGGCGTCAGCACGGCGTCGATGAGGTCATGACGGGCGCCGAGATCGCGGAGATAGACCTTCAGGCGGTCATGGAAGAAGGCGAGCAGATCGGCATCCCTGGTGGTCGCCAATAGCGGCAGGCGGACGCCCCGCTCCAGCAAAATACGGACGACGCCCAGGGCGGCACGACGCAGAGCGTAAGGGTCCTTCGAGCCCGTCGGCTTCTCGTCGATCGCCCAGAAGCCGACGAGCGTATCCAGCTTGTCGGCAAGCGCAACCGTGATCGCAACCTTGTCCTCGGGGACACGATCGGACGGGCCTTGCGGCTTGTAGTGATCTTCGATAGCCGTCGCGATCGAGGCATTCTCGCCCTGCAGCGACGCGTATTTGCGGCCCATGACGCCCTGCAGTTCGGGAAATTCGCCGACGGCTTCGGTGCGCAGATCAGCCTTGGCGAGCACGACGGCGCGGTCGACCAGGGTGGCATCGGCGCCGGTGATCTTGGCGAGGTCAGCGGCCAGCGCACGGATGCGGGCAACACGTTCGCCCTGGCTGCCGAGCTTGGCATGGAAGGTGACGTTGAGCGCATCAAGCTTCGCCATGCGCTGATCGAGCGGCTTCTTCAGATCGAGGCCGAACTTTTCAGCGGAGGCTTCCAGCGTTTCGAGATCGGGCAGATCGCCCTGGTCGCGCTTCCAGAAGTGCAGCGCGTCGGATAGACGGGCGCGCACGACCTTGCCGTTGCCGTGGATGATTTCCTTGCCGCCATCCGTCGCCTGGATATTGGCAACGAGAATGAAGCGGTTGGACAGCGCACCCTCCCCTTGAGGGGCGGCGGCACGCAGTGCCGGGGTGGGGTGATTTCGTCGGGACGAAAGATCACCCCCACCCGCAGCTTCGCTGCGACCTCCCCCCTCAAGGGGGAGGTGAGAGCCTTGCGGCCGCGTGACGAAACATTTCTGGTTGGTCTTGATGGTCAGGCGGATGATCTCGGATGGGATCGAGAGATAATCCTCCTCGAAGGAGCCCATCAGCACCTGCGGCCATTCGACAAGGCCGGAAACTTCCTCCAGCAGGCCTTCATCCTCAACCAGTTCGAGACCATTGGCAAAGGCGACATCGCGGGCATCATGCAGGATGATGTCCTTGCGGCGCTCGGCATCGAGAACGACATAGGCCTTTTCCAGGCTCGAGGCATAATCCTCGAAACGCTTAACCGTGATCGGGCCTGGCGCATGGAAGCGATGGCCATAGGTCACGTTCGAGGCGACGATGCCGTCGATCTCGAAGGGGATGACCGTGGTTTCTTCATGCTCGGTGCCGAAGGTGCAGACGATCGACTGCAGCGGGCGCACCCAGCGCAGCGAACCGGGCTTCACCGAGGCCTTGCCCCAGCGCATCGACTTCGGCCAAGGGAAATTTCTGATGATGTCGGGCATGACCGCGGCGACGATTTCCTCGGCAGCACGGCCGGGCTTGGAAATGATCGCCACGTAGAAATCGCCCTTCTTCGGGTCGCTCTGGACCTGGGCTTCCGAAACTGAAGAAAGGCCAGCACCGCGCAGAAAACCTTCGATCGCCTTTTCGTTGGCATCGGTGCGCGGCCCCTTGCGCTCCTCGCGCACATCGGCCGAGCGCGCCGTCAGGCCGCGAATATCGAGCGTGAGGCGCCGCGGCGTCCAATATTCCCTGGCACCTTCGTAGGAAAGACCTGCTTCGATGAGGGCGTCGGTCACCAGCTTCTTCAGGTCGCCGGCGGCCTTGCGCTGCATACGGGCGGGAATTTCCTCGGAGCGGAGTTCGAGAAGGAGATCGGGCATGTCAAGGTTCCTCACCCTCCCCTTGAGAGAGAGGGTCGGCACGGCGTGCCGGAGTGGGGTGAAAACGGTCGGCCTCTGCTAGCAAAATTTGGCGCTGCTGCACAATGGCAAATATCGTGTCCAGGACAGCCTCGACCTCATCCATGATCTCGGCATTCCAGAATCGGACGACATGATAGCCTTGGCTTTCAAGAAATGCCGTGCGCTCGGCATCATAACGCCTTGCCGCATCTGCCTGATGCTGGCTGCCATCCAGCTCAATAATGAGACCGATCTGATGACAGGCGAAATCAGCGAAATAACGCCCGATCGGAACCTGCCGGCGAAAATGCGTCCCTTCGATCGGGATGCGCCATAGATGCTTCCAGAGCTTGGCTTCCGCATCGGTCGAACCGGCGCGCAGGCGGCGGCTGGCGATTTTGAAGCGATCGAGCTTGGAGGGCTTTTGGGGCATCGAAGATCTCCGTATTGCTGAGACAGCGAAGTTGATGCGTCGGGACAAACACCCTCCCCTTGAGGGGGAGGGTCGGCACAAAGTGCCGGGGTGGGGTGATCGCGGCAACCTCCGCAGCCAACCAATTGTCACCCCCACCCGCCGCTTCGCGGCGACCTCCCCTCAAGGGGGAGGTGATCAGCTACCACCCTCCTCCGCCTCCGCCGCCACCGCCGCCACCGGAGAACCCTCCGCCTCCGCCCCCACCACTATCGCCGAAGGCGGAGGATGAACTCGATACCGGTGCGGGAATCGTCGAGGCTACGGTCGATGCCATGGAAGAGGAGAAATCGCCGATCGTTCCGCCGATATTGCCGGGGTTGAAGTTGCCGGAATACCAGATCGGCGCATAGGCCGCCGCCGCGGCACCCGCAGCCGTCGCGAGCCAGGCCTCGAAAGCACTGGACCAGGGCTTTTCGACGCCGAGTGCGACGGCATAGGGCAGCAGTTTTTCGAAATGCTGCGGCGACATCTGCGGCGCGCCCTGCATGTTCATTCGGTCACGTTCGGCCAGCGTCAGATATTGCCGGAGACCGGCGATGCCATCCATCATCTTGCGTCCGAGCGGCGTCGGCGCGCCCATCAGAAAATAGAAGACGACATTGAGTGCGAAAATGCCGACGATGCCGGCGACCAGCGGCAGCAGGCCCGCTTCCCATAACGGCACGACGGCGGCGGCAAAGCCGCTGACGGCAGTCGATACCAAGACGAAGCCGAAGAAGGCAAAGACCAGGACGGAAATGATGCGCTGGGCAAGGCTGGCATTATGCCTGCGGAACCTGCGGCCGATCGAGCTGGCGAACAGCGTCACAAAGATCGACAGGAAGCCAGGTACGATGATGAGCGGCAGGGCATTCTCGTGCAGGCGGCCGAAGAGGACGATGGACGCCAGGATGAGGATCGAGAGCGCTATGCCGGCAATGACGTAGAGCGCGTTTGCCTTGTAATATTCGCCGCGATGGTCGCGCTCGATGGCGCCGCGGAATTTCGAGCCGAGCCGCTGCACCGCTTCGCCGTTTTCCCTGTCGATGACAAGCGGCGAGAATGGTCCGACAGCCTGCATGATCACCTTGTCGCCGCCGCCGAGATCGCTGCCTGCCTTGCCGGTTGGACGGATGACCACTTTTTTCTGCAGGTCGTCGAGGATCACATAGCCGCGCACGGCAAGATCGATCGCCGTTGCCGAGAATGCCGTCCAGCCGGAGCTGGCGAAGCCCTTGTTGTCGATGTAATTGACCAGCGCCGGCGAGATGCCTTCGGGCGGGTCCCAGCGCGGGACCATGACGCCGGGCGGAGGATCGCGGCCGACGGCGATCCAGCTGCGCATATAGTAGACAAACAGCAGGATCAGCCCGCCGATGGCAATGGTCGTATCGAGATGATCGCGAAGGAACCAGCCCCATTGCTGGCTGGCGCTCGGCGGCGCGATTACTCCCTTTCCCAGCTTGATGGCGATCGTCAGGCCTTCGGCCATGGCGAGCGGTCTGGTCGTGACGAAGGTGACTATATTGCCCTGCGCGCTGGCGCTTGCATTCTTGCCGTTGGCGCCGAGCGGTCCGGTGAAGAAGGCTAGCTGCTGCGGCTCTACGCCAGCGGGCAATGTCACGATCGCCTTGGCATTGACGATCGGGAACAGCCAGCCATTGCCTGTCACGTTCCAATAAAGCTCATCATGATCGCTGAAATAGCGCATCTGACGATTGGTGTCGTAGGTGAGGCGGAATGCGTGGGGGCCTGGGTTGAGGCTTCTGTCGGCGTTACCGATATAGATGCGCTCGCCGCCCTTGATGCGCTCGCTGTGCCAATCCTCCGGCTGTCCATCGCGCTCGACGGATACGACCTTGAAATCCACCTCGATCTCGCGGCCGTCGGCATCGGTCATAACAAGCGGGAAATCCCGGAAGATGCCGCGGCGGATATCACGCCCCTCTGCATTTACGGAGATCGTCTCGATGACCCGCATGGAGCCGTCATGATGCAAGGCGATTGCCTGATCGAAACTGGTGATGAGCTCGGCAGCCGTTGCCGCCGTTGCACAAAGCAGCAGGCACAGAGCCAGGAAGAACCCGCAAAGCCGTGTCATCACTCCCCCAAAAGGATGGCCGCGGCGCCGCTGCCGGCGCCGCTTCACGTCAGGAACATGCCTGCGCTCAGCCTCCCTTGGGATGGCGGAGCGTCAGTCTTCGTAAGCGACTCCGAGAGACGCCAGCACGTTCCAGTAGGACGGGAAGGTCTTGGCGACGCAATCGGGGTCGAGAATGGTGATGCCGCCGATCTTCAGGCCGGCGAGCGCAAAGCTCATGGCGATGCGGTGATCGGCGAAGCTGTCGATCTCGGCCGGCAGCACTTTGCCGGCAAGGCTCGGATCGGATGCGACGATGAGATCGTCCCCCTCTTCCGTGCCGAGGTTCGGCACGATGCGCGACAGGCCGCTCGACAGCGCGCGGATGCGGTCGCATTCCTTGACGCGGAGATTTTCGATGCCGACGAAGCGCACCGGCGTTTCGTTGAAGGCAGCGAGAACCGCGAGCGTCGGGATGGCATCCTGCATCTGCGAGCCGTCGATGACGGCCGGAAGATGCGGGAACTTCGAGATCAGATCATAAGCTTTCGCATCCGGCTGCGAGAACTGCTCCGCCGGCGTACCGAGATCGATCTTGCCGCCGCTCAGCACTTCGGCCGCCCAGAGATAGGTCGCGGCAGAGGCATCGGGCTCGATCACGAAGTCGGCGGCATGATAGCCGGTGGGCTCCACGCGCCAGGCGACCGGGCTCACGCGCTCGACCTTAGCGCCGAAAGCACGCATCGCCGCGACCGTGAGATCGATATAGCCGAGCGCACCGATATGTTCGCCGAGCAGCTCGACATCGACGGCGCGGTCGCCGCCGGCGGCCATCATCAGGAGCGCCGAAACATACTGGCTGGACAGGCCGCCATCGATCTGCACGCGGCTTGCCTCGAAACGGCCGGTGCCGTTGACGGTCACGGGCGGGCAGCCGGTTTCCGTGAAGGCATCGATGCCGAGCGAGCGCAGCGCATCGACGAGCGGGCCGATCGGCCGCTTGCGCATATGCGCGTCGCCATCGACGATGACCTTGCCGTCGACGAGTGCCGCAGCAGCCGTCAGGAAGCGCGTCGCCGTGCCGGCATTGCCGAGGAAAAGCGGGGCAGCCGGCGCCTGCAGCTTACCGCTGCCGGTCACGATGAAAGTCGTGTCGTCAGGCTCATCGATGACAACACCCATGGCGCGCAGCGCCTCGGCCATATAGCGGGTATCGTCGCTCTTCAGCGCGCCAGTCAGCCGGCTGATGCCCTTGGCAAGGCCTGCCAGCAGCAGCGCGCGGTTGGTGATCGACTTCGATCCCGGCGGCATGGCGCGTCCGGTCAAGGGCTTGCCCGGCGGGATAATCGTGAGTTTGGCTCTACCCATCATCATTCTCTTTGGTCAGTCAGGAAGCCAGCCGATGGCCGGCGGTCGGCATCCTTTACCGCCTGATATGAAAAACCGATAGCGGAAATCTCAGAACTTTACCGTGGGAACGGCGCGGTCCGCCTCGTTGGTGATCTCGAAATAGGCCTTCTTGGTAAATCCGAAGGGGCCGGCGATGAGATTGTTCGGGAAGGTCTCGACCTTGACGTTCAGATCGCGCGCCGCACCGTTGTAATAACGGCGCGACATCTGGATTTCGCCCTCGACGCCTTCCAGCGAGCGCTGCAATTCGAGAAAGTTCGTGTTGGCCTTGAGATCGGGATAGGCTTCGGCAAGCGCAATCACGCGGCCAAGTGCCTGCGACAACAAGCCCTCTACCTGGCCTCGGGCGGCGACATCCCCAGACGGCACGGCCTGCGCCTTGTTGCGCAGTTCGACAACCTCTTCCAAGGTCTGGCGTTCATGGCCGGCATAGCCTTTGACCGTCTCGACCAGATTAGGAATGAGGTCGGCGCGCCGCTTCAACTGCACGTCGATGCCCGACCAGGCCTCCTCAGCCACCTGACGTGCACGGACGAGCCCGTTATAGGCGAAGACGACATAGAGCGCGACCAGCACTACGATCGCAAGAAGAACAAGCATCTGAATCCCCCGTGGCGACTGCAACCCAAGGGACACTAGGCAGATTTCATGCCGATGTCACCCGGCTTTAACGGCAGCGCAGAGCCAAGATAGGCTGTGGCGATGCCCAATCCTTGGGAAGCTCGCCTCAGGCGGCCTGCTGGTTCCAATTGATGCCGCCGGCATCGGTCAGCAGGAAAGCTTCGCCGCAAGCCTTTGCCAGCGTGCGCACGCGCAGGATGTAGCTCTGGCGTTCCGTAACCGAGATAACGCCGCGGGCGTCGAGCAGATTGAAGACGTGACTCGCCTTGATGCACTGGTCATATGCCGGGAAGACGCACTTGTGCAGGCGATGGTTTTCGCTGTCGCCCGGCGCGCCGGCTGCCAGCAATGCCTGGCATTCTTTCTCGGCATCGATGAAATGGCGGTGCAGCATCTCGGTATTGGCATATTCGAAATTATGCCGCGAATATTCCTGTTCGGCCTGCAGAAAGACATCGCCATAGGTGATCTTGTCTTCGCCTTCGAGGCCGTTGAAGTTCAGGTCATAGACGCTGTCGACGCCTTGGACATAGGTGGCAAGGCGCTCCAGTCCGTAGGTCAGCTCACCGGCGACCGGTGCGCATTCGATGCCGCAGACCTGCTGGAAATAGGTGAACTGCGAGACTTCCATGCCATCGCACCAGCATTCCCAGCCGAGGCCCCATGCGCCGAGCGTCGGACTTTCCCAATCGTCCTCGACGAAGCGGATATCGTGCAGAAGCGGATCGAGGCCGATCGCCTTCAGCGAGCCGAGATAGAGCTCCTGCAGGTTCGGCGGATTGGGCTTCAGGATGACCTGATACTGATAATAGTGCTGCAGGCGGTTCGGGTTCTCGCCGTAGCGGCCATCTGACGGACGGCGGGACGGCTGGACATAGGCAGCCCGCCACGGCTTCGGGCCGAGCGAACGCAGCGTGGTCGCCGGATGGAACGTGCCGGCGCCGACCTCCATGTCGTAAGGCTGCAGAACCGCGCAACCCTTGTCGGCCCAGTAATTGTGCAGCGTCAGGATCAGCGCCTGAAAGGAGCGCTTCGGATTCATATGATCGGGCACGTTGGCAGTCATGGGAACTGATTTCTTCCGCTAGCGAATGGTTTGGCGGACAGGTGCCACGACGTGGCGAACGGGTCAAGTTTTTACTCTACAGAATGCAGCGACATTACTCGCACTTAACCCGAGGAGCCGTCAAAATGGATTGACGATGGTCAACTGCTTCTCGACTATCAGACCGGCGTGCAGATCTTCCGAATAAAACCGCTCGCAGCCAGCCTCGATCGCTGCCGCCATCATAGTCGCATCATAGAAAGAAAGCTGATAGCGCTGAGCAAGGTGCAGCCCTGCCAACGTGATTTTCTCACTTACAGGAACGATGGTTGCCGACAAAGCGATGAGGGCATCAATTGCCTCGCGAATATCAGCCCACGACATATTGAGCTTCTTACGTCCGACATTGGCAAACTCATTCAATGCCTGTGCGCTGATAGCGAATGGCTTGGCCAGAAGCGCTTGTGCCTTTTCCGCCCTGCCCTCTTCGGTGAAAGCGTAGAGAAGAACATTCGTGTCGAGAAAATCCAAAACGAGACGCATCAGCGAGAATTGGCGTCTTCGCGATCAAACTTCCAATCCTCCGGAAGTTTGAGCTTGAACGATCTGATTTTTTCCAAGGCTTTCTGCCGCCTGTCGTCACGTTCGATCTCGAAGGCGTTTCCCGTGGCGACACGTACAACGATATCGTCGCCTTCCTTCAAATCGAGCGCATCGACAACCGCTGAAGGAATGCGGATGGCTAAACTATTCCCCCATTTTGCGACCTGCATGAAACACTCCAATGATATACATCAGAAAAGTATATCAAAATCTCACGAACGAAGCAATTCGGCTTATTCATCCTCGCGCTTCACATGATACTCGCCGGTTTTCGGGTCCTTGACCAAGGTTCCCATCGCGCCGGTACGGCGTTCCGTTTCAGCGCGGCGGGATTTTTCGGCGAGCCGCTGGGCATCGCGCACGAAACGCCGATAAAGCAGCCAGAGGCCGCCGACGGCGACGACAAAGAAGATGATCTGGGGCATTACCCAGCGCTCCCGACTACAATCCGTACCGGCCCCACAATGCCTTTTCCTCTGCCGCTTCTGCAAGTCCGGATGCAAGCCCCGCGCCAAGACCGTCCATGCTCCCAAGCGAAATGCCCGGAGCCTTGCGGCCGAAAAGGCTGCGCGGCGCGGTAATCAGCATCGGCTTGACCTTGTCGCCGAAGCGCTTCCTCAATTCCTGGCGCATGTCGCCGAGGCCGTCGATCAAGCCAAGCTCCAGCCCGCGACTGCCGGTCCAGAACAGGCCGGAGAACACCGTTTCGTCCGCCGAGAGCTTTCCTGTGCGGCGTTCAAGCACCATGTCGATGAAGACTTTATGGATTTCGAGCTGCAGGCTCTTCAGATATTCGATGTCCTTTTCCTTCTCCGGCTGGAAAGGATCGAGGATCACCTTGTTCGCGCCGGCGGTGTAGACGCGACGCTCGACGCCGATTTTCTTCAACAGATCCGGAAAACCAAAACCGCCGGAAACGACGCCGATCGAACCGACGATCGAGGTGGCGTCGGCGATGATCTCGTCGCCTGCGAGCGCAATCATATAGCCGCCGGACGCAGCCACATCCTCGACGAAGACCAGGACCCTCTTGTTTTTCTCGGCGGCAAGATCGCGAATGCGGTTGTAGATCATCCGCGATTGCACCGGAGAGCCACCTGGCGAGTTGACGATGATGGCGACTGCCGGCGCCGTCTTCATATCGAAGGCTTTTTCAAGTGCCTGCGACACACCCGCGAGATTCAGCGATTGCCGCAGCGGTCCGCCACCTGAAGAGATGACGCCGCTCAGGCGGACAACGGGGACGATCACCCCCTCCTTACGGAAGCGCTTCGGAAGCATGCGTCTCAAGAACCCAACCATTCGTCATCCCTGAATCATGATGTTTGCTGCCCGTGATGTATGCATGGAAACGGCAAACGCAACATTGCGGATCGTATTTCGTGGCTCGATGCTCAAGCGAAGGATAGACTATCGCCGTGGATAGGCGGCGCGGCCATTGTTCAGATCGTCGACGAAATCGGAAAATTTATGCGTTCCCTCGCCGTGCATAATCAGCGGCGCTCGCAGTGCAAGCCTTGCCCTCGAACCCTTGATCGCCGTCACCAGGATACGCACGGCATTCTCGCCTTGGCGCGGATGGATCGGCGTGATCTCGATGCCGCCGAAGCGGCGCCCGCAGGCGGCGATGATCTCGCCGATGGATTCCGGCCGCGCGATGAGCGAGAGCTGGCCGCCGGGGATCATGATCGCGCCTGCCGTGCGGATCCATTTCTCGAACAGGCCATCCGTCATGGCATGTGCCTCAGCCTTCAAAGCATCGGGCGTGAGCCTGTCGCTGGCGTCGTTGAAGGGTGGGTTCATGATGACATGATGGAAGCTGTCGTCGATCAGGCCCGCCTCATTGCGATCCTTGCCGGTCAAGGTCACATCGGCTTCGATGACGGAGACGCGGCCGGCAAAACGGGCATTTTCCTGCAGCGCAAGGCTCTTGCGGGCGAACTCGGCCATGTCGGGAGAGCGCTCGAACAATACGACCTCCGCATGATCGAGCCGAGACGCGACGGCCATTCCGGCGGCCCCCGCCCCCGCGCCGAGATCGGCTACCCTGATCGTGCGGTCATCGGCCACGAGCGCGGCCAGCAGCATGGCATCCATGCCGGAGCGGTGCCCCCTGCCCTTCGGCTGGACGATATGAAAAGCGCCGCGATGAAAGGCGTCGATGGTTTCCACGGAGCTGCCGGTCATGGCGGACCTCAAGCCCGCGCCGGGCGCAGCTCGTCGCCGAGACCGGCATCGATCAGGATGCGCCGTGCCTGATCCGCGCGCTCTTCCTCCACCAGAAATCGGCGCGGCAGCATGCCGAGAGATCCCTCCAGGATGCTCATCGCCTGATCCGCCACCAGACAATGAATTCCGGCATCCTTCATCAGGCTCTCCGCAAAGGAGAGAACGACCGGGTCGTTGGTGCGGATCAGCTCGTGCATAAGCCCTAGAATTCCTGTCAAATTTACGCGACGAGACAATTCGCCTCTTGCCGCCTCTTTCGCCCCTTCTTATTGTGCTTTGCAGAAAATGAACAGGAGTCCGGATCGTTGGGCGTCGTGATACCGCTGGAAGAAAGCAAGAATAAACTGGCATCCATCAAGCCATTGGTGGATCTGACCAAGGCGGACATGGAACGCGTCAATCAGCTCATCCTGTCCAAGGCCGGCTCCGATGTGCAGATGATCCCCGAAGTTGCCGAGCATCTCATCTCCTCCGGCGGCAAGCGCCTGCGCCCGATGTTGACGATCGCGTCTGCCGCACTTTACGGCTATCAGGGCGATAATCACATCAAGCTCGCAACATCGGTCGAATTCCTGCATACGGCGACGCTGCTGCATGACGACGTGGTCGATGAAAGCGATCTGCGCCGCGGCAAATCCACCGCCCGCATGATCTGGGGCAACCAGGCGAGCGTTCTGGTCGGCGACTTCCTGCTCGGCCAGGCTTTCCGCATGATGGTGGAAGTCGGCTCGCTCGATGCTCTCGACGTCTTGTCCTCCGCTGCCTGCGTCATCGCCGAAGGCGAGGTGCTGCAGCTTTCCGTTTCCAAGAACATGGAAACGACGGAAGACGATTATCTCTCGGTCATCCGCGCCAAGACTGCAGCGCTCTTTGCCGCCGCAGCCGAAGTTGGCCCGATCGTTGCCAATGCCGGCAAGGCGGAGCGCAATGCGCTGAAATCCTACGGCACCAATCTCGGCCTCGCTTTCCAACTCGTCGACGACGCGCTTGATTACGGCGGCAAGGCTGCCGATCTCGGCAAGAATGTCGGCGACGATTTCCGCGAGGGCAAGATCACGCTGCCGGTGATTCTGGCCTATCGCCGCGGTACCGAGAAAGAACGCGCCTTCTGGCGTGATGCCATCGAAACCGGCGATAACAGCGACGAGAATCTCGAAAAGGCCCTCGGCCTGATCACGAAATACGGCGCGCTGGCCGACACGATTGCCCGTGCCGTGCACTACGGCACCATCGCGCGCGACGCTCTGGCGCCTCTGCCGGAAACGCCTTGGAAATCGGCACTTCTCGAAGTGATCGATTTCTGCATCGAACGCGTTAATTGATAGCGGCGACCCGAATTTCTTGCAGGGCCGCTTCAAAAAAGCCATCCTGTTGTGAATCAGTTGACACGAATGCGTTGTGCCGCCGGCGACTTCGCCGGCCATTCCCTTGATGAAAGGCTTTCTAATGCGGCAGAGACTTGCCATCCGTTTCCTTTCGGGCGTAGCCTTGGCGGCAATCCTTTCGGTGTCCGCCCTGACTGGCGCGCGCGCGGAGGATAAGCCGGCAGCAACAGCGCCGGAGGCCAGCGCTCCGGTTGCTTTCGATCCCGATAGCGTCGATACCTTCGCAGGCGCGTTTCTCGCTGCCCGCACGGCCGATGTCGATCACGACTACGACACAGCCATCACGCTTTATAAAAAGGCGCTGATGATCGACCCCAGCAATTCCGAAATCCGCCAGCGTCTGATGATCTCGCTGCTGCTCAACGGCAATCTGGAAGAAGGCGTCAAATACGCCAACGAGCTGAAAAGCGATCCCTCTGTCGAGCGCGTGACCACGATCGTGCGCGGCATGGATGCCATCCGTCGCCACGAATACCGCACCGCGCAGGAAATCCTCAAATATAACGGTCCGAACGATCTCGACCGGATGATGACCAACCTGCTTTCCGCCTGGGCCCGGGCCGGATCCGGCCGCGGCAAGGAAGCGATCTCGATGATCGACAAGATGAAGGGCCCGGACTGGTTCAACATCTTCAAGAACTATCATGCCGGAGCCATCGCGCTGACATTGGGTGACCTCAAATCGGCACGCTCGCATCTCAACGATGCGATCCTCGACAAGACGGGCGGTGCAACGGCTCCCGATACCTTCATGCGCGCGGTCATGGCGCTTGCACGGCTCGAAGCCAAGGCCGGCGACAAGCAGAAGGCGCTGGATGCGATCTCGGTCGGCGACAACCTCGTCAGCAACTACGCACCGCTGAATGCGCTGCGCGACAGCATCGCCAAGGGCGACACGCCGGACCAACAGGTCACCAATGCGAGCCAGGGCGCGGCCGCCGTGCTCTTCACCATCGGCGCCGCACTGAACCGCGACGGCGCCGAAGACGTGGTCTCGCTCTACCTGCAGATTGCCAATTCGCTCGATCCCAAGGCCGCCGATACGCTGGTTCTTCTCGGCGGACTTGCCGAAAAGCAGGAGCAGACCGATCGCGCCATCACCTTCTACAAGAAGGTGCCTGATGATTCGCCGATGGCCCGCATTTCCGAGCTGCAGCTCGGTCTTGCGCTTGCCCAGTCCGGCAAGGTCGACGATGCTCGCAAACACCTGAAAGCGTTGATCGATTCCGATCCCAACGATGTTCGCAGCTATCTTGCCTATGGCAGCGTCCTTTCCGACGCCAAGGATTTTCAGGCCATGGCCGAGAACTACGACAAGGCCGTACAGATCATCGGCCCGGTGCCGAAGCGTAGCGATTGGGCCGTGTTCTTCCAGCGCGGCATCGCTTATGAGCGGCTGAAGAAGTGGCCGGAAGCCGAGCCGAACTTCAAGAAGGCGCTCGAACTGAACCCGGATCAGCCACAGGTGCTGAACTATCTCGGCTATTCCTGGGTCGACATGAACATGAACCTCGACCAGGGCCTGGACATGATCAAGAAGGCCGTCGACCTGAAGCCGGATGACGGCTACATCGTCGACTCGCTCGGCTGGGCCTATTTCCGCCTGAACCGCTTCGACGAAGCGGTGAACGAGCTGGAACGGGCGGCACAGCTGAAGGCCGGCGATCCGACGATCAACGACCACCTGGGCGACGCCTATTGGCGTGTGAACCGCAAGCTCGAAGCCGTCTACCAGTGGAACCGCGCACTCGCCTCGAAGCCGGAAGAAGCCGATATTCCGAAGATCAAGGAAAAGGTCGAGAAGGGCCTGCCCGTGCTCGATAACGATCCGAAGACCGTCGACAAGAGCAAGCTACCCGATCCCGCGCCTGCGCCTTCGCCCGACACGAACGCTCCGGCGCCGGTCGACAAGAAGTCCTAAGACTTCCCATGAATACGGTCTTGGCAGCGGGCGATTTCGACCTCATGGAGGAAGCGCCCGCGAAGATCAATCTTGCGCTGCATGTGACCGGCCGCCGCGCCGACGGCTATCACCTGCTCGACATGCTCGTCAGTTTTGCCCGCCATGGTGATCGCGTCGCATTCCGCGCAAGCGCGCAGGATGAGTTCAGCCTTTCCGGGCGCTTCGGCCCACTACTGTCGGCAGATGCCGAGGCTGGCGACAATCTCGTGTTCAAGGCGCGCGATCTGCTGCGGCAGGCCGCACAGGCGGCGGGCTTCGATGCACCCGCCGTTCATATCCATCTTGAAAAGAACCTGCCGATCGCATCGGGCATCGGCGGCGGCTCGGCGGATGCGGCGGCGACATTGCGTGGACTGATGCGGTTATGGCAGCTCACGCTACCTGACGAGAAGGTCACGGCCATCGCCTTGAAGCTTGGCGCCGATGTGCCGATGTGCCTTGCCAGCCAACCGCTGGTGGCGCGCGGGATCGGCGAGGCGATAGGCTTGCTGCCGGCATTCCCCTCCTTTCCGATAGTTCTCGGCAATCCACTCGTCGGCGTCTCCACGCCGGATGTATTTCGCCATCTCACCCGCAAGGACAATCCGCCGCTGCTGTTTCCAACACAGATGCCGCGCGGCTCCAGCGAGTGGATCAAGGTGATCAGGAACCTGCGCAACGATCTCGAACCGCCGGCGCGCTCGATCTGCGGTGAGATTTCGGTGCTTTCCGGTCTGATCGAAAGCCAGCAGCCGATGGTGACCCGGATGTCCGGCTCCGGGGCCACCTGCTTCGGGATTTTCGAAAGTGCCGAACAGGCGAAGGCTGCTGCATCCTCGCTTCACAGGCAGAAGCCGGACTGGTATTTCCAGGTGACGGAAACGATTGCGGGAGAGGCATGATGGCAGGTTCAGTCAGCGAAAGATCCTTCATTCCCGTCGGCATCGCCGTGCTGACCGTTTCCGATACGCGAACGCTCGCAGACGACAAGTCCGGCGATACGCTTGTCGCGCGCATTGCCGAAGCAGGCCACAGGCTGGCGGCCCGCGCCATCGTTCCTGACGACAAGGAGCGCATCCGCATGCAGGTAGAAGCCTGGACGAAAGACGATGCGGTCGACGTGGTGATCACTACCGGCGGCACCGGCTTCACCGGCCGCGATGTCACGCCCGAAGCGCTGGAGCCGCTGTTCGAGAAACGTATGGACGGCTTCTCCGAGGTCTTCCATCGTATCTCCTACGACAAGATCGGCACGGCGACGATCCAGTCGCGGGCGACCGGCGGCGTCGCCAATGCCACCTTCATCTTCGTGCTGCCGGGATCGCCCGGCGCCTGCAAGGATGCCTGGGACGGCATTTTGAAGGCGCAGCTCGATTATCGCCATATGCCCTGCAATTTCGTGGAGATCATGCCGCGCCTCGATGAGCATCTGAAGCGCGGCGCCGTCTCCAAGTAGATCTGCTCATCGCGGACATTCCTATGCCTTCGGCCCTGGCAGGGCAGGAATTGATTCCCAATTATCGCCGCTGAGAATGATGCAGCTGCGCCCCGAGGCGTCGGTGATCAACAGCGTCCAGCTACCGCTCTCAGCGGCGTAGATCTCCACGATCGTATTGGGATCGAGCTTGCCGACCGCCGAAAGTTTTTCGGAAAGGTTGTCGCCAAGAAAGGCGACGATATCGAAGCGCTGGGCGCAAACCAGCATCGCCTGGGAACCTGCAACGCCGGGAAAAAGGATCGCACTTGACATGAGAGCCATGGACAAGAGGCGGTAAAGCATCGTGCGTTTCATGACGCACCTCCCTTCGCCGGTATCCCGGCGGACAAGGAGTGTGCCGCTGACCTGCTCCGCCGCATATCGGCATCTTCATGGTCGGCCGCCCGACGCGACACGCGTAAGGTGCCGCCACAGGAAAATTATCGCAGGTATTTGCAGCTTTTCAAATGAAATCTGGCTCGAAACCCACGTGCTATCGTGCCGCCCGCGCCACCCACGAGGGTATGAGCTCGCTTGAAAGGCTGCGGCCTTTGCGGCCTTTAGCGAATTCGGCCAGCCGCATGCCGGTTCTGGCAGCCGCGATGGCCTGAGCCTTCGACAAAAGCAATCCCAGTTCCAAAGGCTGCGTGCCCTTGCGAATGCGCTGAAGGAGGGGCCGGCGATAACCGCGCGACGCAGTGAAGCGTGCCGGGGCTTTGTTCAGGGAGACATATTCCGCGATCTCGTCGATCCAGCCCGCCTGCGGCCGGGCACCCGGCTCGACCAGCAGCAGCCAGTCACCGCGCGCCGAACGCAATATGTCCTTGATATCCCACTGCGAATAAAAACGGCATCCGGCGGCATCCGCCACTCGCGAAGTGCCGTCCCTGGAGCCGTGATCGAGCACGACGACATCGCAGACCAGCCCTTCGACCGCGCCTGCCACCAATGTCGCCAATGTCTGCGCCAGCTCGGGTTCGTGATCCTGGCATTCCATGATGACCGTCAACATTGCCCATTTATAAAGCGGCGCATAATTTATTGCCAGCACCTAACCCCCGGGCCGGAACGTTTAAGAAAACCCTGATGCACCACCTCGAAACCATGACACCTCCTTCACCAGCGCCTCGAACGCGTGAAGCGGAAGATGGTGATTCCGGATTTTTGTTCTTGCAATGTTCTCATTTGTCGGATAGGAATTTAATCATCTTAGACGCGGCATGCGATGGCATGAGCCGCCCTGGAGCTACCGATGAACGAGCAGTCCCTTGCAGGGCAGGCCGCATTCGCGCCTGCCAATACGGCAGACGTTGCCAACGCTTTGATCACCGAGGCCGGTCTCAGGGTCGACGCGGAGCGCCGGCGCGGACGCGGCGCCGGATTGAACCCGAGCGGCCGGTTCGAGCCGCAGCAGCGTGAGACCGTCGACGACGGCTGGCAGACATGGGAAGAGCTTCCACCCTTCAAGACCGAAGTACAGGTGGAAAAGCCGCGCACCGCGATCACGCGCAACGAATCCCCCGATATTTCCTTCGATCGTTCCATCAATCCCTATCGCGGTTGCGAGCATGGCTGCATCTACTGCTTCGCGCGGCCGACGCATGCCTATATGGGGCTGTCGGCGGGGCTGGATTTCGAATCGAAGCTGTTTGCCAAGCCGGATGCAGCCAAGCTTCTGGAGCGTGAATTGGCAAAGCCCGGCTACAAGCCCCGCGTCATTGCCATCGGCACCAATACTGACCCTTATCAACCGATCGAGAAGGAATGGCGGATCATGCGGCAGATCCTCGAAGTGCTGAATCGGGCAAACCACCCGGTTGCCATCGTCACCAAGTCGGCGCTGGTCATGCGCGATATCGATATTCTGAAGGACATGGCCGCCAAGAACCTGGTGCGGGTGGGAGTATCGGTGACGACGCTCGACCGGAAGCTCGCGCGCACCATGGAGCCGCGGGCAGCGACACCGCCGCGGCGGCTGGAAGCGATCCAGGCTCTGAACGAGGCCGGCATCCGCACCGCGATCATGGTGGCGCCGATCATTCCAGCGCTCAACGATCACGAAATCGAACGCATCCTCGACGCGGGCAAAGCGGCCGGCGCGCAGGAGGCAAGCTATGTCATTTTGCGGCTGCCGCTGGAAGTGAGCCCGCTCTTTCGCGACTGGCTGCTGCAGCATTATCCGGATCGCTATCGCCATGTGATGTCGCTGATCCGCTCGATGCGCGGCGGCAAGGATTATGATGCCGAATTCGGCAAGCGCATGAAGGGCGCTGGCCCCTATGCCTGGCAAATCAGCCGCCGCTTCGAAATGGCAACGCGCCGGCTCGAACTCACGCGTCGCAATATCGCGTTGCGCGATGACCTGTTCGTGCCGCCTGACGGCAGCGGTGTTCAGCTATCGTTGCTCTGATATTCCTTGCGGGTTTTCCCTGTACCCGCTGGAAAAGCCCCCCGGTTCGCCGCCCTGATCCACCGGGGGCTTGCAGGAGATCGGGTGGTGTGCGAGCTTCGCCGCATGTTACGCAGCACACCACCCGATTCTCCAATGTTATTCGAGGACATCCCGCTCGTCCCGACCTTCGAGCTGGAATTGATCGCTCGGCGTGCCGGACATTGGCCCGTTGCCGGAGCAGACGAAGTGGGCAGAGGCCCGCTTGCAGGGCCGGTCGTAGCTGCCGCCGTCATCCTCGATCCCGAGCGCATTCCGAATGGGCTGAACGATTCCAAGCAGTTGACAGCCGCCAGGCGCGAGGAACTGTTCGTCGAGATCCTCGCGACGGCGACGATCTCCATCGCCTCATCCAGCGCGACCCGTATCGACACGACCGATATCCGCAAGGCAAGCCTGGATGCGATGCGACGCGCCATTTGCGGGCTGGCGGTGCCGGCAAGCTACGTGCTGACCGATGGGCTCGATGTGCCGGCTGGGCTCGCCTGCCCCGGGAAAGCCGTGGTCAAGGGAGACGCGCGCTCCTTCTCCATCGCCGCCGCATCGATTGTCGCCAAAGTGACCCGCGACCGGATGATGGCCCGCGCAGGCGTCGTCTTTCCTGCCTATGGCTTTGCCGCCCATGCCGGCTATGGCACGCCGCAGCATCGCGCCGGCATCGAGCAACACGGCCCCTGCTCGCTGCATCGCATGAGCTTCCGCCCACTCAAGAAGGAAGCCGTCTGAGGTCTCAATTCCTCAGTCCTGCGACGATCTCCGGCGACCATTTCGTGATATAGGCAATGTCTTCCCTATAGATGCGATCATGACCATCCTGCAGGTTCCGGCGATATCTCTCAATGCCGCGTGCAGCTTCCCGTTCCATGAAGGCGAGTAGCGCTTCGAGCCGTTCGATAATGCCCGCCGGAAGCGAACTACGCTCGGAAACCGGTAGCCCGTAGGCGTCGACGAAGAGGCGCGCACGCTGGATCTGGGTGGCAAGGCTATCCAATCCCTCCACCGCCACGCTTGAGGACAATGGCGCCCAGCGATAAACGGCATAGGCCAGGTCCCAAATCCGCGGACCGGGATGGGCGGCTTCGAAATCGATAATCCCGATCACCTCGCCGTCGTTCAAAACGACATTATAGGGTGCGAAATCGCCGTGGCAGATGACCTCGGACGGCAGACGGGGTGGCAGCTGCCACGGCCAAGCCACAGTAAGATCGCGCAAGACCAGCGCCGAACTATGATGATAGCGGCGCAGCAATCGCGCGGCCGATTGCAGGATCTGCTTCGAGCGCATCTCGGCACAGTCGCCGAGATCGCCCGTGGCACCAGGCAGATAGGTCACTCTCTCCCAGACGTCGTCAAATCCGTCCGGCTTCGGGGCGGCATCAAAGCCATGCAGCGGCAGGGAAGCCAATAGCGCATGGACGCCGGGTGTCCAAGGGCGAACGGGCCGCACGATAAGATCGTCCTGGCGAAACGGCTCTTCGTCCATTGTGGGCTGCATCTGTCCTCCCCCTCATTTCCTGATCTTGCCGTTCGTTGCGGCAACGATCAATCTGCGAGAAATCGGATGGCCACGATTAACGGGGATTTGACCGCATTGCTTCAGCACCCCGTGGTTCGAGGCTCCGGTCCCTTCGGCGGCTCAAGAGCCTGCGGCATCCCATCATAAGGGGCTGCTCTCCTGCGCAAAACTGCACGTTGAACCGGGCTCATGCGACGGGAAGCCGCTCTGTGATAGCATGTCCTCCCACCAACAAAAAACCCCGCCGAAGCGGGGTTTTCCAAATTCGATATTCCGAACGCGTCAGTTCAGCCGCGTCTTCACTTCCTTGACGGCATCGTTGAAGAGACCGGACTGGATGCTTCCATCGGCCTTCTTCGCAAGCACCGATTCAGCAGCGGCGATCGCCAGGTCGACGGCGGCGGAACGAACCGCCTTCATCGCATCGGCTTCAGCCTGCTTGATCTTCTGCTCGGAGAGTGCCGTGCGGTTGGCGACGAATTCCTCCGTCTTCTTGCGGGCTTCCGTCGTCAGCATATCGGCTTCGCGCTCGGCTGCGGCGACGATATTCGCGGCTTCAGCTTCTGCTTCCTTGCGCTTGCGCTGATATTCGGCCAGCAGATGCTGGGCCTCTTCACGCAGGCGCTTGGCTTCAGCGAGTTCGTTGCGGATCTGGTCGGCGCGGTCGTCCAGAGACTTCGCCATCATGCCCGGAACCTTCAGGTAAACGATCAGGCCGAGGAAGATGAGAAGGCTGACAAACGCGAAGAAAGTGTTGTCGAAAGCGAATTCCATGGATCAGCCCTCCTGCTTGGCGGCAGCTGCTGCAACCGCGGAGGCGACATCGGCCTTGCCGGCGACATTGCCAACCAGCTGCTCGACGACGGCACCAGCCGTCTCCTCGGCAATCGCACCGACATCGCCGAAGGCTTTCGCCTTGATTTCAGCAATGCGGCCTTCTGCGGCCTTGAGCTTCTCAGCCAGGCTCGCCTCGATCGCCTTGCGATCCTCTTCGGCCTTGGCCTTGGCGGCATCGCGGGCAGTGGCGCCGATGGAATTCGCCTTGGCGCGCGCAGCGGCCAATTCGCTTTCATAGGTCGCAACGGCGGCATCGGCTTCAGCCTTCAGACGCGAGGCCTCTTCGATATCCTGGGCGATCCGGTCGTGCCGGCTTTCCAGAATGCTGCCGACGCGCGGAATAACGATCTTCTGCATGGCCACGTAGAAGATGACGAAGGTGATCACCAGCCAAAACAGCTGTGACGGATACGTCGTATGGTCAAACGGCGGGAATACGCCGCCGTGATGGCCTTCATTCGGCGCACCCGTTTCCGTGTGCACCGCTCCGGCGGCCGGCGGTGCTTCTTCAGCATATGCCGGGGTCACAAACATGCTCACCTCCAGGTGGTCTGCAAATACAAAGAATCACGGCTCGCTGCCCGCGAACCGTGATCTATGACGCCGCTGATATCAGACGGCGAAGAGCAGGAGGAGAGCGACGAGCAGCGAGAAGATGCCCAGAGCTTCCGTAACGGCGAAGCCGAATACCAGACGGCCGAACTGGCTGTCAGCAGCCGACGGGTTGCGCAGTGCGCCGGACAGGTAGCTGCCGAAGATATTGCCGAGGCCGAGAGCCGTGCCGGCCATACCAAAGCAAGCCAAACCTGCGCCGATGAACTTTGCTGCTTCCGCGTCCATGTTGAACTCCTTTGAAATGGTTGTGCGGTGAATGACTGACGCCGTTAGACGCCAATGTCTTTATCCTTAGTGGCCGCCCGGATGGATTGCGTCGTTGAGGTACATGCAAGTCAGCACCGCAAAGACGTAAGCCTGAAGGAAGGCGACAAGGAACTCGAGACCGGTGAGGGCGACGGTCATGATAAGAGGAAGAACAGCTCCGCCGATACCAAGCGCGCCGAGTGCTCCGAGCGAGGCGACGAAGCCTGCGAACACCTTGAGCGTGATATGACCTGCCAGCATGTTGGCGAAAAGACGAACGGAGAGCGAAACCGGACGGGACAGGAAGGAGATGATCTCGATCGCCACCACCAGCGGCAAGAGAACTCCCGGAACACCCTCAGGAACGAAGATCTTGAAGAAGCCGAAGCCGTGCTTGATCAAGCCATAGAAAATAACGGTGAAGATGACGAGCAGTGCGAGCGCCAGCGTCACGATGATCTGGCTGGTGACGGTGTAGAAGTAAGGAACGAGGCCGAGCAGGTTCGCCGTCAGGACGAACATGAAGAGAGAGAAGACCAGCGGGAAGAACTTCATTCCCTTTGTCCCCGCCCCTTCTTTCAACATCGAGGCGATGAACTCATAGGCCATTTCCGCCACCGACTGCGAGCGCGTCGGGATGACGCCGCGCGGCGCACTGGCGAAATAAAGGAAACCCGCGGAGAGCACTGCGGAAGCAACCATGAACAGGGAGGCGTTGGTGAACGAAAAATCAATTCCGCCGATATCGATCGGGATAATCTTGAAGATCAGGAACTGATGGGTAGGATCGTTTGCCACCGCTTGTTCTCTTTCATTTTTCCGCTCCACCGAGCGGATGCTTCTCATCTGGAAACAGCGCCGCAGCGTTGCTTCCGCTCATTTCTTATCGTGCCCACCCTCGCCCGGCACCGGTGTCGCCACCTTGCCCGCAGAGCGCAGCACATTCAGCACGCCGGCACAGAATCCGAGAAGCAGAAAAATAATCATGCCCCACGGCGTCGTACCGATAAAACGGTCGAAGACATAGCCCAGAACGACACCAACGATGATCGCAGCTATGAACTCACTGGAAAGCTTCATCGCCTGAGCATAACCCTTACGGCTCTCCTCAGCGCGAACCTCCTCGCGTTCACCCTCTCTCACCGCAGCGCGCTTGTTCGCCAATTCGGCTCCCAACTGCGCTCGCCGCTGTTCCAGACCCTCGTCGCGGTCATCCGTCATGATAACGTCCTCCCCATTTCGCTGCGCGTAATCCCTATCCCCGGTCAACGCGTAAACGAACGGCAGGTTTCGCCACCTTTCGGCCCGTTTTGAAGTCGCGCGCAACATAGTTTTAGGAAAAAGCATAGTCAAGGCGTAGACGACATCTGTCCAGCCATAAATTAGCCCAATTAAATCATGAGTTTAGAGTGAAAGAGCCATATTGACCGAAAACTGAGCGGAAGAATCCTCTTCAGCCCATGCTTTTCTGTGGCCTTTTTGCCAGCCACCACGGCACTCCTCAGGGCCAATCCGCAAACTTCGAACGCCTCAGCTCCAGCCGCCGCCATATGTGCGGTAAAAGATATGCATGCCGATGCGGCCGACCTTCACCATCTCGGCCGCCCATCTCGGCCGAACGTAGACGGCATGGTAGTGAGTGGCCGAGCCGACTTCCGGCAGCCAGATCTTGCCAGCCGTCACGGCCATCGCGACCTGACGGGCGATGCGCCAGTGTTCCGGCGAATTGACCCGATCCTTGACGTTGTCGCAGGCGAAGGAGAACTGGCAGGCATTGGTCCAATCCTCATTCTGATAGACGACGCCGCAGATGGTTTTGGGATAGGCGGGATTGCGGACGCGATTGAGGATGACCTGGGCGACGGCCGCCTGCCCCTTCACGGACTCGCCGCGCGCCTCGAAATAGATGCCGGTCGCAAGGCACTGCTGCTCATCCGACGAGAAGACCGAGGGCGGCAGGACATTGGCTGCCCATAGATGATCCTTCGGTCCGATCTGCGGCACGAAACGGCCCTCGCCGTCCTGATCCTTGGCAAGAATGGAATCGAAAGGCGAGACACGGGCATAGTCCGGCGCCGGCGATGCATAGGCAGCCGCCAGGACATCGGCATTCCGATTGGTGATGAGGTTTGCCAGATAGGCCGGCACGCTATCGTCCGGCTTCGGCGGCTGCTTCTTGTAGAAGGCAGTGGCGATCTGGATTTCCTTGCCGTCGAGCTTCGGCTTCAGGAAGGCGGTGCGCTCACCGGTATCGGATTCCGGCCGAAACAGCATGCTTTGCCGATCCAATACCGAGCCCGCGGAAAAATCCTTCGGCGGCTGCATCGGCGCTATGGCAACGACGCGGCCTTTCTTGTCCTGGCGGTTGATCCGCTCCTCATCCGGTCTGGGATCGCTGCCTTTTTGTTCCGACTGGAATGCGACCCGCCGCCCGTCCGGCAGCACCAGGCCGCCATCGCCCACCGCGGCCGCCGTCTTGGCATCGCCGAAGGCAAGTTCCGCCTGATGGGTGGAGCCGGCCGGCGATGCGGTCATCACCATGCGCCAATTCGCCCCCTCCCTGTCGATACCCGCAAGCAGACCCGCGAGATCGCCATAGGCGGCTGGAGATGGGAAGATCAGCCAGGCACAGAGCCCGAAGACGGCCGGCGAAGTCCAGTTTTTCGGCAAAAAACTCAATTTTCGGCTGACATAACGCGAGCGAGACAACACCGGACTCCAAACGGCACTCGAAACCAGGAGCCGAATAATCTCCCATTAACCTTGATGGATGGTTAATTCAGGCAAATCTGTGATCGTGAATCCGGCAGACTTCCCAGCACAAGAGAAACTTCCGAGCACAAGAGAAAAGGCCCTGCGGACATCCACCGGGCCTTTGAAGGGAAAGCTATGGCATTCGCGTCAGATGATGACGTGCGAGCCCAGTTCCACCACGCGGTTGGCGGGCAGGCGGAAGTAGTCTGAAGGATCGGTCGCGGCGTTGGCAAGCGCGATGTAAAGCCGGTCCTGCCAGTGCGGCATGCCCGATTTGGCATCCGGCACGAGCTTGCGGCGACCGAGGTAGAAGGAGGTCGACATGATGTCGAATTTCAAACCGGTCTTGCGCAAGGTCGCGAGCGCCTGGGAGACGTTCTGCGATTCCATGAAGCCGAAGCGCAGCTCGACGCGCGAGAAGCGATCGGAAACCTTTTCGACCGAATAGCGGTCCTCCTGGAGGACACGCGGCTTGTTGGTGGTGCGGATCGTCAGGATCACGTTCTTGTCGTGCAGGACGTGATTGTGCTTCAGATTATGCAGCAGCGCGGCCGGTGCGGATTCCGGATCGCTGGTCAGGAAGATCGCGGTACCAGGCACGTGGGCGGGCGAATGGTCGCTCTTGCGCTCGATCGAGCTCACGAAGGATGACAGCGGGATATCGGTGTGCCGCGTCTTTTCCATCAGGATCGCCGTGCCACGGCGCCAGGTCCACATGATGACGGTGAACGCGGTTGCGATCAGCACCGGAACGTAGCCGCCATCATGAATCTTGATCAGATTGGCGCCGAGGAAGACGAATTCCAGCAACAGCAGCGGCGTCAGCACGGCAACGGCCATGGGCAGCGTCCAGTTCCAGCGAACACGAACGAATTCGAAGGCCATGATCGAGGTGACGACCATCGCACCGGTAACCGAGATACCATAGGCCGTGGCAAGGGCGTCCGAAGTCTTGAAGGCCAGGACCAGGAAGATGACGCCGAAGAACAGGACGGTGTTGACCGACGGCAGGAAGATCTGGCCGGTATTGGTCTCGGAGGTGAACAGGATTTCCATGCGCGGCAGGAAGCCGAGATGGATGGCCTGGCGCGTGAGCGAGAAGGCGCCCGTGATGACGGCCTGGCTGGCGATGATTGTCGCCATGGTGGCGAGAATGACCACCGGCAGGATCGCCCAATGCGGATACATCAGGAAGAACGGATCGGACATGGCCATGGGCTCACGCAGCACGAGAGCGCCCTGGCCGAAGTAATTCAACGTCAGCGACGGGAACACCAGTACGAACCAGGCCCACTGGATCGGACGGCGGCCGAAATGGCCGAGGTCGGCATAGAGGGCCTCCGCACCGGTGACCGTGAGGAACACCGCGCCGAGCACCACGACGCCAAGGAAACCTTCCCGCATGAGGAAGTTCACCGCATACCAGGGATTGAGCGCTGCCAGGATGCTGTAATCATCGGAAATATGCATGATGCCGACAAGGCCCATGACGATGAACCAGAGAGCCGTGATCGGGCCGAAGAAACGGGCGACGGCACCGGTGCCGTGCGACTGGATCGCAAAAAGCAGCGCCAGGATGGCAACCGATATGGGGACGATATAGTCTGACAGCTGCGGGGTGACCAGCTTCAGGCCTTCGACGGCCGAAAGAACCGAAAGCGCCGGGGTGATCATCGCATCACCGAGGAAGAGCGCGGCACCCAGCAGGCCGAGGAGCATCAGAATGGCGGTATGGCCGTTAGCCGTCTTCATCAACAGCGCCAGCAGCGACAGCGTGCCGCCTTCACCGTCATTGTCTGCGCGAAGCAGAAAAAGAACATATTTGATCGTGACGATGATCGTCAGCGTCCAGAACATCAGCGAGACGACGCTGATGACTTCGCCGCGCGTCAAACCGTCAGCGGCTACCGGCTTCAGTGCTTCGCGAAAGGCATAGAGGGGGCTCGTGCCGATATCGCCATAAACCACGCCGACCGAACCGAGGGCGAGGTATGCGAGCTTACGAGCGTTCATTTTCCCGTCGGGAGAATGATGGTTTTCGTTAGACATTCAGGATCACTAGACTCTCAGAGCCAGCCTTTCCAGCGAAAAAAGAAAAACGGAACGATGGCGGAAACCACCATCAACAACAACGATGCCGGGTAGCCGTAGGCGAAATGCAGCTCGGGCATATGCTCGAAATTCATGCCGTAAACGGACGCCACAAGCGTCGGCGGCAGGAACACCACGGAAGCGATCGAAAAGATCTTGATGATGGCATTCTGCTCGATATTGATCAGCCCGAGCGACGCATCCAGCAGGAAGGTGATGTTTCCCGCGACGAAGGATGCATGCTCCGACAGTGACTGGACATCCCGCGAGACGTTGCGACACAGTTCCCTGGCCTCGCGGTCCTGCTGCATGGTGGGGATGGTATGAAGGAAGGTCAGCAGCCGGGACAGCGAACTCAGACTGTCGCGTACCTTACTGAGCGTACGGTGATAGCCTGCGATGTCCTTGAGCTTTTCTTCCAGATAGTTC
Source organism: Martinezella tropici (assembly GCF_003287875.1). Lineage (GTDB taxonomy): Bacteria > Pseudomonadota > Alphaproteobacteria > Rhizobiales > Rhizobiaceae > Rhizobium > Rhizobium tropici_C. The sequence goes on along the minus strand of NZ_QMKK01000024.1, from coordinate 36,141 downwards.
GCCGGGCGGCGGATCTTCTTTACGCGATCGCCGAACACGTGCACCGACAATATATCGATACCGGAGACGGTCTGTTCAAGCACCTCGGCTGTACGGTCGACGATGGTTTCGAGAAGTTTGGCTAGGAGCGCGACACCGGTGCGCCGCTCCTGCGGAATGCGCTGCAGCGCCGCGATGAACAACGCGAAGGATTTGGGCTGCGCATAGCGGATGGTGACAAGCCGATGTCCCGTCAGAATGAAGGCGACATCGGTCAGCATCGGCAGATTGGTATCGGCCTTCCACAACAGGGAAGCGGTCAGAAAGACCGAGCCGTTCTCGACGTAAAGCCGGCTGGAAGGCTCTATATCCTTCATGTCCTCGCGCGTCGGCACTTCGAACCCAAGCAGGCGCTCGATATTGGCCTCTTCCTCGCGCGTGGGATCGACCATGTCGATCCAGGTGGCATTGTCAGGCAATCGGTCGGCGGCCGAGAGATCGGGGAGCTGAAGCGGTTTGGAATCTGAGCAATAGGCAGTTATCAACTGCTTGCTCCCGCGGCAGCGGGAACGGCACTCAAGTCGAGGCACTTTGCGCGCACTCGCCGCGATCCCACCAATGGCCAATGAAAAAAGCTCATAAAACCCCGGTCGTATCCCGCCGGTCCGGCCGGGAATCCGTGTCCATGTTCCATTGCGCTGCTGTACCAATCCTTCGTCCGTCCTGGCGGAGGCGCCTGCTCGGACGAAATGAAACCACCATGCGGCGGAGGGCGGTCATCGGAAATGCTCGACCAGTTCCACGCCGGCGGCGCATATGCAGCAAAGCTCGCAAAGAATCAAGTCACAACCTCTTCATTGCGCGATTTCACCGCAGTTTCGATGATCTTGCGAAGTCATAGCACAGGATGCCGACAAGACAATGCGTCGCTATACAGAAAGCAGACAGGTCTCTGTAAATTATTCGAATACGATCGATGGCGCAGCGCGCTGTGGTGTGCCTTCCACTTGCCTCCAAACCTTGGCGGCAATCTCGCGATAAATATTCGCGACGATCCCATTCGGTTCGGCGGCGACGAGCGGCGTGCCGGCATCGGAGGTTTCACGAATGCCCATGGTCAGCGGTACTTCGCCGAGGAAAGGCACGCCGATGCGCTCGGCCTCCTTGCGCGCGCCGCCATGGCCGAAAATATCATAGCGGGCGCCGGTGTCCGGCGCGATGAAATAGCTCATGTTCTCGACGATGCCGAGGACCGGAACCTCGACCTTGCGGAACATGTTCAGGCCCTTGCGTGCATCGATCAAGGCGAGATCCTGTGGCGTCGAAACGATGACGGCGCCGGCAAGCGGCACTTGCTGCGCCATGGTCAGCTGCACGTCACCCGTGCCGGGCGGCATGTCCACCACCAGGACGTCGAGTTCGCCCCAGGCGACTTCGCGCAGCATCTGCAGGAGCGCGGATTGCACCATCGGCCCGCGCCAGATCATGGCGGTTTCTTCCTCCACGAGGAACCCCATCGACATGACCTTGAGGCCATAATTCTCCATGGGATTGATGATGCGGCCGTCGATCTGGGTGGGGCGCCCAGAAATCTTCAGGAGGCGCGGCATCGAAGGGCCATAGATATCGGCATCCAGAATGCCGACGCGCAGGCCGTTGGCCAGCAGGCCCAAGGCGAGATTGACCGCCGTCGTCGATTTGCCGACGCCGCCCTTGCCCGAAGCAACCGCGATGATGGCCTTCACTCCGGGCACGCCGATCTTGGCGGCTCGAGGCGGTTGTTGCTGACCATGCGGATGGGAGTGGCCATGCGGGGCAGCTTGCGCCGGTGCCGGCCGGGCGACGGGTGCACCGGCCTTCTTGTCGGCGGTCAAAGCGACCAGGGCGCCCTTCACTCCGGGCATTTCCTTGATGACGCGCTCGGCCGCGAGCCGCATCGGCTCGAGATCCTTGGCGCGCTCGGCAGGAACAGTAATGGAGAAATAGACCTTGCCGTCGGAAATGAAGACATCCGACACCATACCGAGTTCGACGATATTGTGCTCCAGGTCCGGGCCGCGAACCGTCTTCAACGTTTCCAGCACCTGTTCCTTGGTGATATCTGCCATTCCATCCTCACTGCACGATCTTCATCCGGAGCGCAGCATCTGCCCGCACTTCCTGAAATCTTTCTGGTTTAGATAGTAGAGCGGCGGGACTTCGCCAAACGAAATTCAAGGCGCTGCCGATAAAAAGCGCCTTCGTTGCGGCCGGCAGGTCCGCCGGGTCCATCTATGACCCCACCAGCCGCAACGGTCTCCCAACACGGACAGACGTTCGCCGGTCGGCATAGAGCAATCGCTTGGAAGGAATAGGGCAAGGTGGGAAAAATCGCCTCATCGGCGGCTTCGATCTTTGTGAGCGTGCCAAATAGGCAACAACCGCCGCCGACACCCTTTGCCTGGGAAGCTATGGCAACAGCATCGGCGACGGTCGTTTGATCCGCGCCCGTTTCATCGGCGCTGTTATCAAAGTCCCCTCTGGACCTCTGCCATTTAACAAGCAGGAAGCATGCCAGTTTTCGCGGAGTTAAAAAAATCGCACTATTTCAGTGGCTTGGCGAGGAACTGATGGACTTGACATGACCGATGCGCCGATGTTCCTCGTCATATTTTATTCGCAACGCACAAAATTCATTCAGGAACTGCCCGAATTGCGGTCAATAGGCCGCGTCCTGCCCGCACTTAAAACTGACGGCGGCATCTCCGCGAACGCACAAGGATTACTTGATCAGACCGACACGTAGGGCCTTGGCAACGGCCTGCGTGCGGTTGACAGTGTCGAGCTTCTTGGTAGCCCGGTTGAGGTAATGATTGACCGTATGTTCGGATAGAGACAGGATTTCGGCTATTTCCGCACTCGTCTTTCCCGCCGCCGTCCAAATCAGGCAGTCGATCTCACGATCGGTAAGGGCGTCAACGACGCGAACGTCGAGATTGCGGATCTCAGCGAGCCGATCGAAGACATGGATGGCAATGTAGGAAAGATCCTTGATCTCCTCGGATGAAAAGAGATCGCGATCACCCGCCAGGGAGACTGCACCCCGAAGACCGGAGGCATCGTGGGTCGGCAGGTAAAGGAAACGCGTCATGCGAAAACGCTCGAACAAGGTGACGACGAGCTGCGATTTGCCGGCATCGCGATCGGGGCTCGCCACCACCTCATAGACAAAGGGAAGTGTGGAGTTGCGCAAGCGCATCAATGCGGGGCTGGTCGGCAGCAGCCCTTCCTGATCGTAAATCGACAGTAGTTCAGCCGGCCAATTGTTGATCACCGAATTGCTCTGAAGTTCGAAAGAGGTAATCGGCGGTAAATTGAGTACCATGAAAGCACGGCAGCGATAGGCCTCGGTCAGCCCCTTCATGAAACGGAACACATCAAACTGAGTCTTCAGCCTGCCGATTTCCTCGATATAATCCTCGCCACGAGGGGGTGTTCCCGCCTGTACCAATGCCGCCATCATCAGTCTTCTTTAGTAAAAGAGGAAAAAAATACGGAATTTCCGTATCTTGCCCCCCAGCGATTAACGCACCGGCGCCGATATCTGGCACCCGCCGAAATATAAGTTTTCGAAATTCGTGGCAGCTTCAACGATCTTTACTATGTCGTCCGGTCATAATCTGGCCAAATCCTCGATGACTCCAGCAATCATTCACGGATAATGGCAGCTCTTACGCATATCTCAACAGTAAAATTCAAGATTAACGGGCAATTTGGCTAAAGTCCGGCATTGCCAGCATTAAAATTGATAAGACCGTAACGGCCGGGCCGAGAATTTGCGGAACTAGCGTTTCGGGCCCATGCGATTGCGCATATCCATCATGATCGAATCAGCTGCCGCCACAACGAGGGGCGCCCATGCCTGCAAGCTCTGCGGCGTGACGCGATAGGCCGGTCCGGTGACCGAGATACCGGCCAGCATATGACCATCATCCGAGCGGATCGGCGCGGCAACGCAGCATATGCCCCTTTCGTGTTCCTCGAGATCGAACGCATAGCCGCGCCGCCTGACCTCGGAAATATCCGAGAGCAGCTCTCCGGCATTGCGAAGCGTCTGCTCCGTATAGGGATGAAATCCGATACCGGCGATCCGGATTGCAAGATCGGCATCGTCGAGCGCGGAAAGCGCCGCCTTGCCGACGCCGGTACAATAGGCCGGCGAGGCATTGCCGATCTGCGAATACATGCGAATGGACTGCCGTCCCTCCACCTTGTCGAGATAGATGACCTCCGCCCCATGCAGAACGCCGAGATGCACAGTTTCGCAGGTGACGTCGTGCAGGCGTTGCAAATGCGGCTCGGCAACAGAGCGAAATTCGTTGCGCGCCCAGCTGCGCGAGGCAAGCGTCAAAAGTCTGAGACCGATGAGATATCGACCGCCGCGATCGACCTCCAGAAGCCCCTCCTCGACGAGATGCGACAATTGGCGATGCAGCGTGCCGCGCGGCTGATCTGACAGCGAAAGAATATCGGTAAAGCGCATGGGGCCATCGGCAAGCGCAACGAGATCGAGCAGCGCGACGAGTTTCCCAAGCGTTCCGGTTTCCCGGTCGCGGCGGCCATTCGCTTTCACGCCTTCTGTATTCAGATCCATGCCCTTCCATTTATCGCTGGCACTGCAGCGTTATCCTTGACACGATGGAAGGGTAATCCGATAATTCCATATAGTCAAATTTTGTTCCACTATATGGAACATGATAATCCATCTCGGAGGAGAGATCTTGGTTGAAACGCACGCGCAATTTCCCGATCTGAAGGATCGAACCGTACTCGTCACCGGCGGCGGCTCCGGCATCGGTGCGGCACTTGTAGAGGGTTTCGCCAAGCAAAGTGCGAAGGTTGCCTTCATCGACGTTGCGGAGGAACCGAGCAGGGCGCTGGCTGCCAAGCTTTCGACGGAATCCGCCCATCCTGTCATCTTCTATCATGCCGACCTGCGCGATGTCGGCGCTATCAAAAGCACGGTCGCGGCGGTCGAATCCGATCTCGGCCCAATCCGCGTCCTCGTCAACAACGCAGCCTGGGACGATCGGCACGATATCGACACAACGACCGAGGAATATTGGGACAACAACCAGGCGATCAACCTTAAACAGGTCTTCTTCGTCTCGCAGGCGGCGGTCCCCGGCATGCGGGCCGCCGGCGGCGGCGCAATCATCAATTTTTCCTCGATCGTCTTCAAGACCAGTCCGCCGCAGCTGTCTTCCTACGCCGCAGCGAAGTCCGGCATCCTCGGGCTGACCAAGAGCTTTGCCGGGCGCTTCGGCCCTGAGAACGTTCGGGTCAATGCCGTCCTGCCCGGAATGGTCGTGACCAAGCGGCAGCTCGACCTCTGGCTGACGGAAGAGGGAATGGCGGAGACGATCGATCGGCAATGCCTCAAGCGCGTGCTGAGCGCCGACGATCTGGTGGGACCGGTGCTTTTCCTGGCGTCCGACTGCTCGGGCGGCATGACCGGACAAGCCATCACCGTCGATGGCGGCATCTACTAACGAAAGACTTTGGAGCATTTCTCATGACCAAGCCCGCATATGTCGCGGTGGACTGGGGTACCAGCAGTTTCCGTCTGTGGCTGATCGGCGACGACGGAAGCATTCTGGCAGAGCGCCGGAGCGGCGAAGGCATGACCACGGCGGCCCAGGCGGGCTTTGCCAAGGTCCTGCAGGTCCACTTGGACGCAGTGTCCGCACCGGACACCATACCCGTCCTCGTCTGCGGCATGGCCGGAGCGCGCCAAGGCTGGGTGGAGGCCGGATATATCGACACGCCGGCATCGCTTGCCGCGATCCTCACCGGCGCCGTTTCCGTGCCCGGGCAATCCCGCGACATCCGCATCCTGCCGGGCCTTGCGCAGCGCAGCCGGCAGGCACCCGACGTCATGCGCGGCGAGGAAACGCAGCTGCTCGGCACGATCGCCGCCGATGTGAGGGGCGAACAGCTCGTCTGCATGCCGGGAACGCATTCGAAATGGGTGCGCGTGCTTGATGGCCAGGTGACGGGCTTCTCCACCTTCATGACCGGCGAGCTCTTCGACGTCATTACCAAGCATAGCATACTGTCGCATGCCGTTGCCGGCGCGGCGGATCAGCCTGCCGATACAAAGGCATTCGAGACGGCCCTCAGGACGGCGTTCGACAAACCTGCCCTTGCGACCAACCTGTTGTTCACCGCGCGTTCGGGCCAGCTTTTGCACGGACTGACCGCAACCGGTGCGCAGGCGCTGATATCAGGAACCCTGATCGGAGCGGAAATTGCCGGTGCGCTTGCGTCAGCCGCGCAGAACGCGGCGATTACGCTTGTCGCTTCCGGCCGCCTGCAGGCTCTCTATGAGGATGCGTTCCGCGCCCTATCTCTCACCTACAAGACCATCGACGCCGACGCCGCCGTCCGTCGCGGCCTTTCCGCCGCAGCCGAAGCGATATGGTTCAAAAAAGAAAGCAAAAGCTGATGACCACCCGCATCCCCTTCCCGCCCATGAAACGTCCGCTCATTGCCATTCTTCGCGGCATCAAGCCGGAAGAAACGGCCGATATCGTCGGTGCGTTGATCGAGACCGGTTTCGGGGCAATCGAAATTCCGCTGAATTCGCCGGAGCCTTTCCGGTCCATCGAAACCGCGGCCAAGATGGCGCCCGCCGGTTGCCTTATCGGCGCGGGCACGGTGCTGACGGTCGAGGATGTCGACCGATTGGACAGCGCCGGCGGCAAGCTGCTCGTCACGCCGAATGTCGAGCCTGCGGTCATCAGCCGTGCCCGCGACAAGGGCATGGTAACGATGCCCGGCGTATTCACCGCAACGGAGGCACTTTCCGCCGCCCGCGCCGGTGCCACCGGCCTTAAATTCTTCCCTGCCGGCGTGCTGGGTGCCTCCGGTATCACCGCCATCCGCGCGGTCCTGCCGCCGGAACTCGTCATCGCCGCGGTCGGCGGCGTTTCGGACAAGAATTTTGCCGATTACACCAAGGCAGGCATTCTGGCTTTCGGTCTCGGCACCAGCCTTTACAAGCCTGGAATGACCGCGGCAGAGGTTGCCGAACGCGCCAAGGCCACCATCTATGCCTATGATGCAGCCATAGGAGCCTGACTATGACCGATATCCATGATTTTCAGGGCAATATTCTCTGCAACACGTCCTCCGTCCTGGGGGAAGGCCCGACTTACGACCCCGACACGGACACCGTCTGGTGGTTCAATATTCTCGGCAAGGAACTGCACGAATTGCACCTGCCGACGGGCAAGAAACAGGTTCACCAGCTGCCGATGATGGCAAGCGTGCTGGCCCGCGTCGATGCGGAACGGCAGATGATCGCCACGGAACAGGGCCTCTTCCTTCGCAACATCGCGACCGGCGAGCTGAGTTTTTATGCGGCCATCGAGGCCGACAAGCCGGAGAACCGCTCCAATGACGGGCGCACGCATATTTCCGGGTCGCTCTGGATCGGCACCATGGGCAAGCGCGCGGAGATGCAGGCGGGCGCCATCTATCATGTCGCCGGCGGCAAGGTCACCAAGATCTTCGATCAGATCAGCATTCCGAACTCCATCTGCTTTTCGCCCGACGGCACGATCGGCTATTTCACCGACACGCGTGTCAGCCAGCTCATGCGTGTTCTCGTCGACCCGGAGACGGGGCTTCCGACGGGCGAGCCGATCGTCATGGTCGACAGCATGGAAGATCCGGGCGGGCTCGACGGCTCGGTCTGTGACGCCGATGGCTATATCTGGAACGCGCGCTGGGGCTCCGGTTTCGTCGATAAATACAGCCCGGACGGCCTGCGCATCGAACGTTATCGCGTTCCCGCCATGCAACCTTCCTGCCCGGCCTTTATCGGCAAGAATGCCGACCGGCTGGCAGTGACGACCGCCTGGGAAGGATTGGACGACGAAGCCCGTTCCATGCAACCCCAGGCCGGCGCGCTCCTGGAACTCGGCCCGACCGTGAAGGGCGTCTTCGACCCGAAATACAAACTGTGATTGAAATCCCTCTTCAGGCGCTCCGTACTTGAAGAGGGATTTGCTTTGACGATCGACACCCTATCAGCTTCCACTGGTTTGCAAAAAATCTGAATCCGTATCGATCTCTTTTCTAGTTCAGCCAGTCCCTCAGGTTGTTTTTTGAAACGGCAACCTATTGTTTTCATGTTCGGTTCCCTTCATTTTCAACTTGCAGCCACCGACTTCTGCAACTTTTGACGGAACCAAAACCTCAGTGAACCATTTGCCTTTATAACCGACACGATGAATGTCGGTAAACGGAGGTTCCACTCGCGCTGGTAAGCATGCGCATCCGATAAAGCATGCCCATCAGAATGAAAGGTAGGTTCACGATGACTGGGAAACTCTTCACTTCTGTCGCTGCAGGCGCAATCTTTGCCACCGCCTCGGTGCTTTCGCCGATGGCGTACGCTCAGGCGCAGCAACCGTCGAACGGCGGTACCGGCAACGCGCCGGTGACGCAATCGGCCCCTGCAACGCCGGACGCCGCAAAGCCGGATAGTTCGACGCCGGAGACCAAGGCTCAGGCGCCCGCTCCGACTGGCACTCAACAGGCCAGCGGCTACCTGACCACACAGTCGGCTGATCAGATCAGTGCCAAGACCTATATGGGCCAGTCGGTCTATAATGGTCAGAACGAAAGCATCGGTAGCATCAACGACCTGATCCTGCAGAAGCAGGGCGGTGTTGTCGCCGCGATCGTCGGCGTCGGCGGCTTCCTTGGCATCGGCCAGAAGAACGTCGCCGTACCGTTCGACAAGATCAATGCGACGCAGAATCCGCAGGACGGCACGGTCAAGCTCACGACGACCGAAACGGCCGACTCGCTGAAGGCCGCGCCGGAATTCAAGACGCTGGCAATGCAGGCTTCCGACAAGGCGGCAAGCTCGGCGGGTACGTCGACAATGCCGGCGACGGACAACACTACGACTTCGTCGACCACCAACAAATAATGCTCAAATAAAATAACGGTCAGGCGAAATGCAGAAGCGGCGGCCCTTCCCCGGCCGCCGCTTTCTTTGTTTTCCGGAACGAAAAGCCGCTGCGCACCTTTCGTGAACTTGGCTTCAAGCATACCGCGCAAAAGTGTGCAGCGGTTTTGCGACAATGACATGCCCAAGATCAAAGGCCTGAAGCGCGGGAAGTGAATCTGAAAGATCGCGTTGCGCTTCAGGCGATCTCGCGTTCGTTGCTGAGTTCCAAATAGTGGCTTTGCAGATAACGCAGGGTCGCGGCGCTGTCGGCCGGCTTGCCGAAATAATAGCCCTGCCCCATGGCACAGCCCAGCGCCTTCAGTTTCGCCGCTTCTGCATATTCCTCGATGCCTTCCGCCACCACGCGCAGTTCGAGCCCCTCACACATGGCCAGCACCGCCTTGATGATATGTTCGGACACCCGATCCGAATTCATGCGAGAGACGAAGGCGCGGTCTATCTTAACCTTGTCGAAGATGAATTCGCGCAAGCGCCCGAGGCTGGATTGACCGGTGCCGAAGTCATCGAGCGAGATGCGCGCACCCGCGGCGCGGAGATCGGCTATGATGCGTTGCGCCGTGTCGGCCGAACTCATGACCGCCGTTTCGGTGATTTCAAGCTCGAGGCGATGTGGATCGAGGCCGGCGCGCGCAAGGATGGCAAGGATGCTGCTGCTGGTCCCGGGATCCATCAATTGCGCCGAAGACAAATTGAAGGACAGGAAAAGCTCGCGCGGCCAGGAAAGCGCCGCCTCTGCCGCCTTCCGCAGAAGCGTTTCGGACAAGGCATCGATGAAGCCGCGCTCCTCGGCGAGCGGCACGAAGACAGCCGGGGAGACGAAGCCGAGGTCCCGATCGTTCCAGCGAGCGAGTGCCTCGAAGCCGACAACCATGTTGTTGGCGAGTGAAACGATTGGCTGGAAATGCACATCGATGGCATCCGAAATGATGGCATTGCGCAGCGCCTGCTCAAGCTGGGTCGCGCGCTTCATTTCCTGAGCGATTTCTCTGGAATAGACGGTGATCTGCCCGCGGCCGCGACGCTTGGAACGGTAAAGCGCAGTTTCCGCATTCTTCAGGAGGTCGTCGAATTCCTCTCCGGCGAAAGGATGGATGGCGAAGCCGAAAGAGGCGGAAAGCCTGACATTGCGATCGCCGAGATCATAGGGTGCCGAAAGCACCTCGCGGATCATCTGCCCGAACTTCTCGGCTCCGACGCGCTCGAAAACCAAGGGAAGAACAAAGGCGAATTCGTCGCCGTCATGGCGCGTCACCGTCGCTCCATCGGGAATGCAGGCCTTGAGGCGATGCGCGACCTGGCAGAGAATTTCGTCGCCGGCTTCGACCCCAAACAGGTCGTTGATCGGCTTGAAGGCATCCAGATTGACGATGCCGATGGTGAAGGGTGCCGGATCGCTGGCCCGCTCGAGCGAAATCGAGCGCGTGCGTTCGCGCATACGATGTCGATTGCCCAATCCGGTGAGCGGATCGGTATAAGCGATTGCCTGTGGCTCCTGACTGACTGGCCCTGGCAGCGTTTCAGCCGATTTCATATGCGGTCCCGACGTTTTCTCCACCCTCTAAAAAGCATGACGGCGAAGTCTTAACAAAGAATAGCGGGAGGACGGTGATTCAATGCCGGCGATAAGTTGTCGTCACCGACGATCTCCTTGTAACATCTATCTATTTTGCGCCTTGTGGAGACTGCGCATATACTTCTGGAACACCGTCTCGATGATGTCGGGACTGACCGGTTTCAGGATGACATCGTCCATGCCGGCATTCCCACACTCCTTGCGGTCGCGCTCGAAGGCCTGCGTCAGCACGCCGACGATCGGCGTATGGAAGCCGATCCCATTCTCCGCATTGCGGATCAGCCTTGCGGCCTCGAAGCCATTCAGGCCGGGCAGCGAAATATCCATCAGGATCAGCTCCGGGCGATGCTCCTGCCACAACCGCACCGCCTCGTCGCCGCTTGCGGCGATCACATAGCTATATCCCAAACCTTCCAGGATCTGAGAGAAGACGATCTGATTGATGTCGTTATCTTCGGCGACGAGGATCTGTGCCCGACGATCGTCACCGGCCGTGCGACGCCATTCCGGCAAGAGCCCCGCTTCCGTAACATCCCCGGGCTCGCCGCGGATATTGCGGTTGACATGGCGAGCGATCAGAAAGGCAAGTTCCGTGGCAAGCTGCGAACCATCCAACGACAGAGCGGCAAGGTTCTGCCGTTCGGCCAGCTCGATGCCGCGCTTGCCCAGCTGGTTGTCGACGATGACCAGATCGATCTTGACGCCGTGCGCACTCGCCACGTCCAGAAACGCCGCCTCTTCGTTCTCATTATGAACGACGCAAGCCTCGAAACCGTATTTCTCGAGTGTCTTCAACGCCGCCGTTTCTGCAGAAAAGTCAGGCGTAACGACGAGAACCTTGCGGCCGCTGAAACTTTCCGGAACGAAGGTCTCCATGGCGGCAGGACGGCGCGAAATGGTCTGCAACGCGGCCATGGGGACATAGGCACGCCGATAGGAGCGGTCGCTGTTTTCCCGGATATGCGAGGCAAGCGCGAATTCGTCGAAATCGCCACCATCCTTGGGCAGATCCTGCATGGTGCAGACAAGGAAATAGCGGCCGGATTTGCCGATACGCTGCTTGCGCGTCACGATATCGCGCTCGATGCCGTCGCGGGCAATCTGGCGCTGCCGCGAGATCGACATCTCGCCGGTCTCGATCACATGCCGGTCGCTCTCGTGGAAGCGATTGGCAAGATCCGTGGAAAAGAGATCGATGCTCTTGCGACCCCGCACCTCATCGGCCGCCGTCTGGTATTTTTCGCAGAACGCCCTGTTGACCGCGACATAGACGAGGTTTTCGTCCTTGACGAATACCGGGAATGGCAGGTTATCGAGAATATCCTCGGTCAGCTGCACGCGCTCCATGTCGACGCGCCATTGCTCTTCGCGCTTCTTGACGTCGGAGACGTCGGAGATGATGCAGAAGCCGATGCCGGAAGACAGCCGCCGCTTGCTGATGCGCACCCAACGGTCATCGGTGAAATGCTCCGTCGTCTCGAAGCGTTCCCGCCAGTGCGAGGCAATGCGCTGCGATATCCAGCTATCGCGGTTGGCGGCCGTCTTGGCCTGATTTGCCAGAGGCCGCATGCCCGTGTCGAAGACGGCACCGAGGAAGTCGCGCAATCGCGTCGACGGCCGCAGGTATTCCGGTTGGATCGGGAAGAAATTCAGAACCTGGCGGCTGGCGAACAGCAGCAGATCGTTCTTGTCATAGGCAAAGAACGCGCTGGAAAGACCGTCACAGAAAGCATCGAAGAACATCGCCTGCAGATTGCCGCCAAAGGACGCATCCGCAGTCGCCTTTGCCAGGGCTGCCTTGTCAATCTCGGCAGTCATTCGTCCGATTCCTACGCTCAACCAGTTTTACAGCAGGGCAAACCGACGGGTGGCCTGCTCGATAAAGGGATGTTTGAAAAGTTGCATGCTGGCCTGTGTACTTGAAGCAGATGGCGCCTGGCTCATGAAAGTTGACGGCCACCAACCTGCCATCAAGAGCCGTCGGCACGCACGAAGCGCGCCACCTGTAGTCATTTCAAGCTTCTCTCCTACAACCTGTCATCATTCCCTTAAGCATTGATTAAATTTCTTAACAAAGCCCCAGAGGCGGAAACGGTGAAAGAAGGCGAGCCGATCGCCTTTCCTCTTTCCACGCCGCCGCGAATCCACGACAATGACGCCATGGCCATCAAGCAACTCTCCGAAACATTGATCAACCAGATCGCCGCCGGTGAAGTGATCGAACGCCCGGCAAGTGCTGCCAAGGAGCTGATCGAAAACGCTCTGGACGCTGGCGCCACGCGCATCGAGATCGCGACTGCCGGCGGCGGCAAGGCGCTGCTGCGTGTCACGGACAACGGCTCCGGCATGGAAGAGGCGGATCTGGAACTTGCTGTCCGGCGTCATTGCACCTCGAAGATATCCGAAACGCTCGACGATATCCGCACCCTCGGTTTCCGCGGCGAAGCCCTGCCTTCCATCGGTTCCGTGGCGAAGCTTTCGATCGCGAGCCGCAGGATGGGTGCAACTGGCGGCGCAGAGATCGCGGTTGCCGGCGGCAAGGTTCTGTATCTGCGCCCGGCGGCCGCCAATCCCGGCACGATCGTCGAGGTGCGGGATCTGTTCTTTGCGACGCCGGCGCGCCTGAAATTCCTGAAAACCGAGAAGGCGGAGGCGGCCGCGATCACCGAGGTCGTCAAGCGCATGGCGATTGCCTTTCCGCGCGTCCGTTTCGTGCTGTCGGGCAGCGACCGCTCGACGCTGGAATTTCCGGCGACCGGCGATGATCATCTCGCCCGCATGGCGCAGGTACTCGGCGCCGAATTCAAGGACAATGCCATCGCGCTCGACGCCGAGCGCGAGGATGTAAGCCTGACCGGATTTGCCGGCGTGCCGACCTTCAACCGCGGCAACTCCGCCCATCAATATGCCTTCGTCAACGGCCGGCCGGTCCAGGACAAGCTGATCCTCTCTGCGATCCGCGGCGCCTATGCCGAAACCATCCCTGCCGGACGCTATCCCATCGCCGTGCTTTCGCTGACGCTCGATCCGGCGCTGGTCGACGTCAACGTGCATCCGGCGAAATCCGACGTGCGTTTCCGCGATCCGGGGCTGGTGCGCGGCCTGATCGTCGGTGCCGTTCGAGAAGCTCTGGCGCGCGAGGGCGACCGCGCGGCCACGACCGGCGCGGACGGCATGCTGCGCGCCTTCACCGCCGGTCGTTCCGGCTTCCGGCCGGGTTGGCGACCCTCGCCAGCTCCGGCCCCTTGGGCGGCCGAAACGTCGCCGTCTCGTCCCTACGAAAGAGCGGCGGCAACGGCAGGCTACGGATTTGCCGAAAGACCGCAGGCCGCCTTCGAGGGACTTGCCATGCCCACCGCGCGCGCCGAAGTGGCGCCCCCGGTGGAACCAATGCGAACCGAGGAGCCGGCGCGCTTTCCGCTGGGTGCCGCCCGCGCGCAGCTGCACGAGAACTATATCGTCGCCCAGACGGAGAACGGGCTTGTGATCGTCGATCAGCATGCAGCTCATGAGCGGCTGGTGTTCGAGGCCATGCGCAAGGCCTTGCATTCGAAGCGGCTGTCCTCGCAGGTGCTGCTCATTCCCGAAATCGTCGACTTGCCCGAGGAGGATTGCGACCGGCTGATGGTGTTTGCCGAGGAACTCGGCGAACTGGGGCTCGCCATCGAACGCTTCGGGCCAGGCGCAGTCGCCGTAAGGGAAACGCCGGCCATGCTGGGCGAGGTCGACGCACAGGGCCTGGTCCGGCAGTTGGCCGATGAGATCGCCGAATGGGATACCGCCTCTGGCCTTGCCGCCAAGCTGGAATATGTGGCCGCGACCATGGCCTGCCACGGTTCGGTGCGCTCAGGCCGGCGCTTGCGACCGGAAGAAATGAATGCGCTTTTGCGGCAAATGGAAGCCACGCCCGGGTCCGGGCAGTGCAATCACGGACGGCCGACCTATATCGAGCTGAAGCTTTCGGACATCGAGCGGCTCTTCGGACGCAGCTGACGGCAGTCGTTTCGAAAGGAACTTTCCGGGGAATGCTCTGGAAAAGTCGTCCCCGCCGCATAATTTTATCGTTATGTCGAAGTCGATTTGGGGATAGAATTATGCAGCAGATTTAAAGTGCTGCAGCGACCTTTACGCGTCATATTTGACGGGCGGCGCTGTAGTGCGGTATGGCAAACAGATGACAGAGATCAAGGACGCCGTCAGATGAATCTTTTCGAAGGACATGGAAACCGCGAGGCGAAAGTTCGCTATCTCGACGGCGATTTCCAGATCCTCATGCCTGGCTCCTATGTCGTCTGCGCCATGACCGGCAAACATATCGCGCTCGATGAACTGCGCTATTGGAGCGTTGCCCGCCAGGAGCCCTATGCCGACGTCATCACCTCGCTCGAAGCCGAAAAGCGCGCCGGCGCGCTGCCCAATCAGAAGCGCTGATTTCTCGCTGAGCAGCTGATCTAGTTTTAAGCCGTTTTGCCGCGCTTTTCCCGCAGTCGACGCTCGCGGGCGGCTGCAATGGCCCTGTCGATAATCAGAGCCGGCGCCTGCGGATCGGCAAAGACCATGTCGATCTCGACTACCCTACAGCGCTGCAGCAATTCGTCGGCGCGCCCATGATGGCCGATCAGGCGCACATAGTCCTTCGATGTCGTGACGATTTCCAACCCTTCGCGCGAGGCTATGTCGAGCATGTCGGAGACATCGTCTTCACCGGGATGTTCATGATCGCCGAAGCTGCGCGCGATTACGATGTCGGCCCCCAGCGTCTCGACCGTGCGGAAGAACTTGGCCGGATCGGCAATGCCGGCGAAGGCAAGCACCTTGCGGCCGCGCAAATCCTCCTGCCCACGCACCCTGACGCTTGCGGAAAAGAAGGGCTTCCCCGCCCTTGCCGCCAGGCGAACGATGCGATCGGCGGCAGTGCCCTCACCCACCTTCAAGAGAGCGGATGCATAAAGAAGCTGTGTGCGCAGCGGCGCACGCACAGGGCCGCCTGGAACGAGATGGCCGTTGCCGATGCCTCTGCCGGCATCGATCACGACCAGCGCGTAGTCGATCGCAAGCTGCGCGCTTTGGAAACCATCATCCATGATGATGAGGTCGGCGCCCTCCCGCACCAACCTTTCCGCGCCATCGGCCCGGCGACGGGCAATGACCGTCAGCGCCTCACGGGCAAGCAGCAGCGGCTCGTCGCCAACGGCCGTGGCATGATGATGCGAGGGATCGACGATCGTGGTGACGTCGAGCGAACCGCCATAGCCGCGGCTGAGGAACCCTGGCTTCAGCCCCTTGGCTTTGGCAGCCTGGGCAAGCGAAAGCGCCGTCGGCGTCTTGCCGGCGCCGCCGACCGTGAAATTACCGACGCAGATAACAGGCACCGGCACGGAGGCGCGTTTGCCATTCACCATGCGATGCCCGGCGATACGGCCATACAGGAAGGAAAAGGGTGAGAGCCCCCAAGCACGCCAATCCGGCTTTCGCCACCAGAAAGGTGGGGCTTCCGATACCATGCGTCTAATCCAGCCCTATTCTTGTGCCTGCGACGAACCGCAAGAAAAGGCAGATTGCGTGAAAAAGCAAGCCATTGCCACGATCAGGCCGATTGCGCCGCGGGCATGAGCAGGCCTTCCAGCTCGGTAATGTCGTTGAGGCAATAGTCCGATGCCCCCGTCAGCGTCTCGCGCGAGCCGGTGCCCGTCAGCACGCCGACGGTCAGGCCGACGCCGGCGTTGCGGCCCATATGAAGGTCGTGATTGTTGTCGCCGACGACGGCGACCTGTGCCGGCGAAAGACCGGTTGCCGCATAGAAGCCGAGCACCATGCCCGGCTCCGGTTTGGTGCCGAAGCCGCTGTCATAGCCGGCGATGTAATCGAGATAATCGATGAAGCCGAAGCGGCGCGCCGTCTGGCGGATGGAGCGCTCATTGTCGCTGGAGGCAACGCCGAGCTTGTAACCGCGCTCATGCAGCCGCCGGAAAAAGGCCGAAAGATCGGTGACGGGCGAGGAGAAATCGGCCGCATGCGCAAAAAGCGCATCGAGTTTCTCCACCAATTCCGCGACATCCACTTTCGAGCCGGCGGCCACCAGCCCCTCCGAAATCTGTCGGGTATTACCTGCCGCAAGCAGGCTGTCCGGAACGATGTGGCCGGTGATCGGATCCATGCCGCAGGCGGAGAGAAGATGATCGGCGAGAATGGGATCGTCCTGAGCGGCAATCCTGGCGAGCTCGCGATTGACCGGCAGCCAGCTCTGATCATAATCGAGCAGCGTGCCGTCCTTGTCGAAAAGAATGCCCGCAATCGCTCCTAGCTTGACCGCCGTCATGCCCTTGCCTTCTTAACCGTTCGCCATCGTCTTCGGCATCAGCCGCGCCTTCACTGAAAGCGGATTGATATAGGGCTCCAGCCCTTTCACCGTTGCTGCCAGTGCACCACGCATTTCATGCACGGCTGCGAAGCCGGCATCGATCATGCTGCGTCGCGCCGTGTCGTTGGTGAGCAAATAATGCACGCCGCGCGCCAGCATCTCGGTATCGCGTACCATACGGGCGCTGCCGCGGCGGGCGAGCAACTGATAGGAGTCGCGGAAATTTTGGACATGGCCGCCCGTCAGGATCGCGCAGCCGAGCATGGCCGGCTCGAGCGGATTCTGGCCACCCTCGTTGAACAGCGATTTGCCCATGAAGGCCACTTCGGTCATCCGCAGGTAAAGCCCCATCTCGCCGATCGTATCGCCAAGGAAGACGTCGACATCCGGCGAGAGAATATCGTTGCGGGTGCGGCGCGCCACCTTCAGGCCCTGTTCAACGAGCATAGCCTCGATCGCGTCGCAGCGCTCCGGATGACGCGGCACGATGATGGTGAGCTGGCCGTTGTGCTCCTTCAGCATCTTATGGACGGATGCCGCGGCACTTTCCTCACCGTCGAAAGTAGAGACCGCAGCCCATGTCTTGCGGTCGCCGACCTGCTTCATGTAGCCGGCAAGCGTCGGCGCATCGTAGGACGGCGCGTCCGTGTCCACCTTGAGATTGCCCGACCTGATCACCTGCACGGCACCGAGATCACGGAAGCGTTCTGCGTCGAGATCCGACTGGGCCACGACCAGGGCCAAGTTTTCGAACAGCGCCTCGGCAAGCGTAGGATGGCGGCTCCAGCGGGCAAAGGAGCGATCCGACATGCGGGCATTGACGAGGATCTGCGGAATGCGTCTGCGGCCGAGCTCCGTGATGGTCGTCGGCCAGATCTCGGATTCGGCGAAAATAGCGCAATCGGGCTGCCAGTATTCGAGGAAGCGCTTGATGGCAGGCTTGAGATCGAGCGGCACGTATTGATGAATGACCTCTTCACCTAGGCGCTGATGTGCGACCTTGGCCGAAGTGATCGTGCCCGTCGTCAGGATGACGTGAATGTCGCGGCGACGGATTTCACGGATCAGCGGAATGACGGCAGATGTCTCGCCGACACTTGCCGCGTGGAACCAGATCAACGGCCCTTGTGGACGATTGGCGCTCGCATAACCGGAACGCTCCAGTTTGCGGGAGCCCTCCTCCTTGCCCTTCGCCGCGCGAACGGCAAGATAAGGCCCGATGAACGGATAAACCGCGATCCCGCCAAAACGATAGGCGCTCAAGGCAAGACGCGCCCTGAGGCTACTCATTTCGATCGCCTCCTATCCCAGCTGATCATCATCTATGCCAAATCCCGATTGTCAGACGGCCGAATAAGCAGCCGAATTTTCGTTCTTATTGTGTCAAGGATACTGCTTCATGGCCGGATTTAAAGCGAGAACGCCTCACCGACTGGAGATATCAAATGCAATTTCGCTGATGCGGCCTCAGGATGCCGCTTTTTCCTGAGGATCGAGCAAGCGATGCAGATGGACGATGAAATAACGCATATGAGCGTTGTCGACAGTCTGCTGCGCCTTGGATTTCCATGCCGTCAGCGCACTCGCATAGTCGGGATACATGCCGACGATATCGAGCTCGTTGAGATTGCGGAATTGAACGTCTTCGAGGTTTTCCAGTTCACCGCCGAAGACTAGGTGCAGGAGCTGCTTCTTGCCGCTGGTATCAGTCATTTTCGTCTCTTTCTACTATCGTCCCCCTCCGCTCTTCATCTGAGGGATTTTGCCCGAAAGGTCAACCGTCTCGTCGGTGCGAGAGCTGACGGAGAAACTCCGGCAATTGCGATGCCGATGCCCCGCAAAGTTCGTCATGCGATACCTCGGCGCGATTGTAGCGCAGGACGTTGCCCGAGAGATCCACGAGAGCGCCACCGGCCCGCTGCAGAATGAGATCGGCGGCCGCCAGATCCCAGTCATGCGAGTTGCGCTTGACGATGGTTCCTTCGAGGCGGCCGTCCGCCACCATGGCGAGGCGATAGGCAAGCGAGGGAACGTGCTTCACCCGCTCGACCGTCTTGCGGAAATCCGGATCGACGCCCTTCAGCATATCCTCGCCGGTCGCCAGACGATGGACTTCGTCACCGATCCTCTCGGAAACGTGGATCGGCTCGCCGTTCTTCAAAGCCGGCCCATCGGCGGTTGCCACGAACAGCTCGTCCAGCGCCGGCGCATAAAGAACGCCGGCGACGGGCCGGCCATCGGTGACGACGGCAACGCTGACACACCAAAGATCCAAGCCTGAGAGAAAGCCGCGGGTTCCGTCGATCGGATCGACGACGAAAACGGTCGCGTGCTTCAGCCGCGCGGCATCGTCATCGGTTTCCTCGGAAAGCCAGCCATAATCCGGCCGCGCCGAGCGCAGGGTGGCGGCGAGGCTCTCATTGGCGGCAAAATCGGCAGCGCTGACCGGGGACTGGCCGTTGTTCTTCCACCAGACCTCCGGCGATTGCCGGAAGAAACCGAGAGCGATCTTGCCCGCCTCGAGCGCTGCACCCACGAGCAGGTCCACATCGCTCAAACGGCCGGCCTTCTGGCTATCGATCATTCACAAATTCCAATCTCCGCTCTTTTTCAGCGGCCAGCCAGCGTCATGCCTTCGATCGCAAGCGTCGGAGCGGCGACACCGAAATCGCGATCGATATCGCTCGCCGGCGTCACACGCATGAACATGTCCTTCAAATTGGAGGCGATCGTCACCTCCGAAACGGGGAAGGTCAATTCGCCGTTCTCGATCCAGAAGCCTGTCGCGCCTCGGCTGTATTCGCCTGTTATCATGTTGACGCCCTGGCCGATCAGCTCGGTCACATAGAAGCCCGTTCCGACACTGCGGATCAGTTCTTCCGGCGAAATATCGCCCGGTTCCAGCGCCAGGTTGGTGGACGCGGGCGATACGGATGTGCCGCCGCGCACGCCGCGACCGTTGGTCTTAAGGCCGCCGCCGATTTCCCGCGCCGTCGCCGTGGACAGGAACCAGGACTGCAGCACGCCGTCCTCGATCATGACGAGCCGCTTGCCGGACACACCCTCGCCGTCGAAGGGACGCGAGGATGGGCCACGCACGATCAGCGGATCGTCCGTGATCGAGAGGCCTGATTTCAGCACCTGCTGGCCCATCTTGTCGCGCAGGAAGCTGGTCTTGCGGGCGACGGAAGCACCGTTGATCGCGCCGGCAATGTGGCCGACGAAGCCGCGGGCGACGCGCGGATCGAAAACGACGGTGACGTTCTTGCCCGTCGGAACCTGGCGCGGATTGAGCCGCTTGACGACGCGTTCGCCAGCGCGGCGGCCGATTTCCTCGGCCGCATCCAGCTCCGCAAAATAGAGGCGGCTGTCGAAATCATAGTCGCGCTCCATGCCGGTGCCTTCGCCGGCAATGACGCTGACGGAGCGCCCGAAGCGCGAGCCCATATAGTGGCCAGAAAAGCCATGCGAGGTGACGAGCACGAGCCCGCCCATGCCGGCCGAAGCGCCGGCGCCGGAGGAGTTGGTGACGCCGGGAACGGCAAGTGCGGCCGCTTCGGTCGCAAGGGCCGCTTCACGCAGCTGCCCGGTGGAAACCTCGGTCGAGTCGAACAGTTCGAGATCAAGGTAGCTCTTGGCGAGATCCGCCTCATCGGCGAGGCAGGCAAAGGGATCTTCCGGCGAAACCTTGGCCATGGCGACCGCGCGTTCGGCGAGAGCGTCGAGATCGAAGCCGGGATTGGCGGAAACGCTGGCCACGCGATTGCCGACGAAGACCCTCAGCGAGAAATCGTCGCTCTCGGAAGACTCCGTGCCCTCGACCTTGCCGAGGCGGACGCTGACGGAATGGGCTCTCGATCGCACCACGACGGCATCAGCGGCATCCGCACCGGCTTTCCGGGCAAGATCGATCAACTGGCTGGCGCGGGAAAGCAGAGTGGCGGAATCGATTTCAGAGGTCATGACTTGGCCTTTCCTTCGCGTTCCATTTATTGTGCACTACATGAAGCATCAAGGGCGGCAAAGCCGATTCTTGTTCTAATCCCTTCACGCATGGTCGTTTATCACGACCATGTGTCGCAACACCGCCTGCCCCATAGAAAGAAACAGACGATGTCCGCCGCCAATAGCCTCTTCACCGAAACCCTGATGCTGCTCGGAGGCGCCGTCGTTACTGCGCCGATCTTCAAAAAACTCGGATTGGGGACAGTGCTTGGCTATCTGGCTGCCGGTGTGGTGATCGGCCCTGTCCTGCACGGCATCGGCGACAGTGAAGCCGTGCTTGCCGTGGCAGAGCTGGGCGTCGTCTTTCTGTTGTTCATCATCGGCCTGGAATTGAAACCCTCGCGCCTTTGGCAGATGCGGCGGGATATTTTCGGTCTCGGCTCGGCGCAGGTGATTTTGAGCGGTCTCGCCCTGATGCTCGCCGCCTATTTCGGCGGCATTGCCGGATGGAAGGGCAGCATCATTATCGGCTTCGGCTTGGCGCTCTCCTCGACCGCCTTTGCCATGCAGATCCTGGAACAGCAGGGTGACGTCAATACGAAATACGGGCAGCGTTCCTTCTCCATGCTGCTGCTGCAGGATCTTGCCATCGTGCCGCTGCTGGCGCTCATCACCGTCCTCGACGGGCCGAAGGAAACAACCAATCCGCTCCCGGATCTTGCGATCGCCATCGGGGCGGTAGCGGCCATGGTCATCGCCGGCCGCTATCTGCTGACGCCGCTCTTCCAGGTGATCGCGCGCACCGGCGCACGCGAAGCGATGATTGCCGCCGCTCTCCTCGTCGTCATGGGATCGGCGACGCTGATGCAGCTTGCCGGCCTCTCGATGGCAATGGGCGCCTTTCTCTCCGGCGTGATGCTCGCGGAATCCTCTTATCGTCACGAGCTGGAAGCGGATATCGAGCCCTTCCGCGGCGTGCTGCTCGCTATCTTCTTCATCGCCGTCGGCCTGTCGCTGAAACTTGAGGTCATCCTCGATAACTGGATGCTGATCCTGCTCGCCGTGCCGGTCATGATGATCATCAAGGCGATCGTGATCTATGCGCTCTGCCGCGTGACGGGCTCGCCGCACAATGATGCCGTCCGCATCGCCGGCCTGCTGCCGCAAGGCGGTGAATTCGGCTTCGTGCTCTTCAGCGCCGCCAGCGCCAGCGGCGGTCTCTTCTCGGCCAATACGGCCTCGATGCTGATCGCCATCGTCACGCTGTCGATGGCGCTGACCCCGCTCACGGCGGCGCTTTCGAATTGGCTGATGAAAGGCGACACGCAGGAGGAACTGGACGAGGATTTCGAAGGCGCCGGTTCCGACGTGCTGATGATCGGCTTTTCGCGTTTCGGCCAGATTGCCGCGCAGATACTGCTTGCCGGCGGCCGCGACGTGACGGTGATCGATTTTTCCGCCGATCGCATCCGCCAAGCATCGAGCTTCGGCTTCCGCATCTATTTCGGCGACGGAACCCGCAAGGACGTGCTGCGCTCCGCAGGCATCGACCGCGCCAAGATCGTCGTCGTCAGCACGCATCAGCGCGAGATTACCAACAAGATCGTCGAGCTCGTACAGACGGATTACCCGCATGCGCGCCTATTCGTCCGCTCCTATGACCGTATTCACTCGATCGAGCTGCGGCACAAGGGCGTGGATTACGAGCTGCGCGAGACACTGGAATCCGGCCTGCTCTTCGGCCGCCGTACCCTGGAAGCGCTCGGCGTCAGCGAAACGGAAGCCTATGAGATCGGCGAGGATATTCGTAAGCGCGACGAACAACGGCTGGTGCTGCAGGTCAGCGAAGGACTGCAGGCAGGCACCGATATGCTCTATTCCCGCCCGGTCAAGCCGGAGCCGCTGGTGAAACCGAAGCGCTCGGCCGACACCTACAGCGATGCCGACGATCTCGTCGCCTTGCCGCAGGAGGAGCCGGAGCGGGTTTAGACACCTTCGCTTCTCGATTTCTGGCTCAAGCCGCATCCCGCGCTTCTGCCTGAATGCTAGCTCTTCGCCGTCATCACCCGGTCAAGCGCGAATTTCAGTTCGTCCTTGACGCCGGCCGACATGGCGAGGATATCGCGTGCCTTCAGGAAGTCGAGGACGCCGGTGCGGCCGACGGTGGGGCGCAGGAAGATCTGCGGTGCCTGCAGGCGCAGCTTCAAGGCAATGTTGGACTGCATGGTGAGCTGGCCTGCGCCGAACAGGCTTTCGATGCGGTTCGGAATATGCCGGCCGCCGCCCTCCGGGCCGCCGACGACGTCGATGCCGATGATGATATCGGCAAGTCCGGCGAGATGCTCGTAAGGAACCGGATTCATGATGCCGCCGTCGATCATCACGCGGTCCCCAAGCTTGACCGGCATGAACACGGCGGGAATGGCGGCAGAGGCGGCAAGCACGGGGAAGAGTTCGCCCTTCTCGATGACGACCTCCGCCTGGTCGTAATAATCGGTCGTGATCACCTTCAGCGGGACATGCAGCTCGGAAAAGCTTTCCGGAATGGCCGGCGGCAGAAAGGTGCGCAGAATGCGTTCGAGATTGAACTGACCGAAGCGGATGCTGCGCATGCTGACCGGCCGCAGGCTCCAGATCTTGTTGAGAACGGCCGGGCGATTGCCGACGGTTGCCAGGGTATAATCGCGGATCTCAGCACCGCTCATGCCGACGGCCATGGCCGCGCCCATGATCGAGCCGATGGAGGAGCCTGCTATGGCGACGGGGCGGATACCAAGCTCGTCCAGCGCCTCGATGATATGAATATGGGCGAGACCCCGCGCACCGCCGCAGCCGAAGGCGACTGCGACGCTCGGCGTACCGGAAGCGGCAACCGGGTAATCGCTGCCGACGAAATCAGCATAATCGCCCATGTCTTTCTCCTTCCCCCGTTACGCCATCCTCGGCTGATAACGGAAGAAATGCATCTTGCTGTCGCCGAAGGTCCGTTCCTCCAGAAACAGGAAATCCGACGGCGCGGCAACTGTGACATCGGCGCGCTCCTCGAGGATCGCCAGAGCGCCCGGCACCAGCCAGCCACCGGCGGCGGCCGCCGCGAAAGCCTTCTCGCCCAGCCCCTTGCCGTATGGCGGGTCGGCGAAGAGAAAATCGAAGGGTTCGAGATTGCCGACGCTGCCGAGATCGGTCGCGTCGCGGCGCAGCATGCGCGTGCGGCCGTGCAGGCCTAGCGCATCGATATTTTCCCAGAGAAGGCCCCTGCCCTCGACGCTGCTTTCCACGAGGAGCACATGGCGGCAGCCGCGCGAGGCTGCCTCCAGCCCGACGGCACCGGTGCCGGCAAAGACGTCCATCATCCGGGTGCCGTCGATGGCTTCCGGATAGGCGTGGCTCAGGATGTTGAACAGGCTTTCGCGCGTGCGATCCGCCGTCGGACGAATATCGTTCGACTTCGGCGTTGCAAGCGAGCGCCCGCGAAACTCACCGCCGACGATCCTCATCGCGCGTCAGCCCCTGCCGCCCTTGGGGCCGCCCCTGCCGGGGCCACCTCGACCGGAGCCACCGCGCGGACCGCCCGAGGGACGACCTGCGCCACCCGGCTTGCCGCCAAAGCCGCGCGAACCACCGGGCTTACCACCCGGCTTGCCGCCAAAGGATTTGCCGCCGGGCTTCTTGCCGAAGGGCTTGCCGGCCGGCCGATCGCCGAAGGAACGCTCGCCCTGAGGGCGTTCGCCGAAGGGCCGTTCACCACGCGGCGGACGATCCGCCTGCGGGCGATCGCCGCGGGGGCGTTCGGAGCGCTGTTCGCCGCCGAAAGACTTGCTGCGCGGACGCTCGTCTCCTTCGGCGCGTGGACGCCGGTCGCCACGGGGCTTGTCGCCGAAAGGCCGGTCGCCACGCGCGGGACGATCTCCGAAGGAACGTTCGGAGCGGGCTTCGCCCTGAAAGGATTTCGCACGGGGACGGTCACCGCCCTCCGACCGGGAACCGCGTTCGCCGCGCGGACGATCGCTAAACGCTCGATCGCCGCGGGGACGATCGCCGAACGGTCGGTCCCCGCGGGCGGGACGATCACTCTGCGGGCGGTCGCCGCGAGAGCGCTTGCGATCAAAGCCCTCGTCATCGCCACGCGACTTGCGGGGAGCTTCCTCGCTCGAACGGATCCATTCGCCATCGCCCTCGTCGACGCGATTGATGCGGACGCGCGGGCCTTCGTCCGCACGGTCGAAGCCGCTGCGCTGCGGGCGTTCAGTCTCGCCGCGCTTTGCAGCAGTCCTTGCATTCTTGGCCGCCTTCGCTGCCGCCTTTTCGCCGAGCGGGCGGGCACCTGGCGCCATCCAGACATTGGCGCTGCGACGCGGGCCGAGCGGCTGGCGCTTCGCCCTATCATCATCCTTGTGACCGCCTTCGCGGCGATCGTCACGCTTGGCATCGCGCTTGGTGTCGAGGCGGCTGAGCGCACGCTCGCGCTTGTCCTCGGGACGCTCGCGGCGCGGGCGCTCTTCCTTGGCCGTGCGGGCCGGGGTCGCCCGAGCCGATTGGGCATCCGTCTCTTCGGCATCGGCAACGGCCGGTGCGTTGTACAGCGGGGCATCGAAATTCGCCTTGGCCTCATCGACCAGGCGCGGACCCAGCTGATCGCGCAGCGTGCGGCCGCGCACCTCGAGCACATGGCCTTCCGGCAATTCGCCGAGCTGGAACGGGCCGTAGGAAATGCGGATCAGGCGGTTGACCTCAAGGCCGAGCGCACCCAGCACGTTCTTGATTTCGCGGTTCTTGCCCTCACGCAGTCCCATGGTGATCCAGACGTTGGAGCCTTGCGTGCGGTCGAGCGTCGCGTCGATCGAGCCGTAGAGCACGCCATCGACGGCGATGCCTTCCTTCAGCTTGTCGAGCGCTTCCTGATCGATCTCGCCATGGGCGCGGACGCGGTAGCGGCGCAGCCAGCCGGTGGTCGGCAGCTCAAGAACGCGGGCCAGACCACCGTCATTGGTCAAAAGCAGCAAACCTTCGGTGTTGATATCGAGGCGGCCGATCGACAGGACGCGCGGCAGCTCTTCCGGCAGGTTGTCGAAAACGGTCGGGCGCCCTTCCGGATCGGCATTGGTGGTCACCAGGCCTGCCGGCTTGTGATAGAGCCACAGGCGCGTGCGCTCGATGCCGCGGATCGGCACGCCGTCGACCTCGATCTTGTCGGCAAGGGTCACGTTGACAACGGGCGTATCCAGCGGCACGCCGTTCAGCCGAACGCGGCCGTCCAGGATCATGCGCTCGATATCGCGGCGCGAAGCCACGCCGGCGCGTGCCATCACCTTGGAAATGCGCTCAGCCTTTCCATCGCCTGCCACGGTTTCATCTGCGGCCTTGACGGCTGCGGCCTTCGCAGGCTTCGCGCCATCGCGTTTCATCGTCTTCTTGTCGCCAGCAAAGGGTTTAGACCCAGGCCGCTTGGGCTTGTCATTCATCGTCATTTGTTGTTTGCCTGAATTTTTAACGCGTGTTCCTATCAGGTCACGCCCTTGCGGTTAAGTGGAAAAACTTGAATGGCGGCTACAAATCAATTCATGGAGCTTGCTTTGGCCGAAGCGCACCGCGCCGGAGAGCGTGGCGAAGTGCCGATCGGCGCCGTTGTCGTGCTTGACGGCAAGGTCATCGCCACAGCCGGCAACCGCACCCGCGAGCTCAACGACGTCACCGCCCACGCCGAAATCGCTGCCATCCGCCTGGCCTGCGAGGAGCTGGGCCAGGAACGTCTTGCGGGCGCAGATCTCTACGTCACGCTGGAACCCTGCACCATGTGCGCCGCGGCCATCTCGTTCGCGCGCATCCGTCGTCTTTACTATGGCGCCGAGGATCCGAAAGGCGGGGGCGTCGACAATGGCGTGCGCTTCTATCGCCAGCCGACCTGCCATCATGCGCCGGAGGTCTATTCCGGCCTCGGCGAAACCGCATCCGCCGATATCCTCAGAGGCTTCTTTCAAGCGAAACGCTCCGAAGACTGAAAAACGGCAGTTTTGACGCTGCCGCTTTGAAAACTTCTTATTGGAAGGGCTTCCACCAGCTGCTGTTGTTGGTCTGCTGCGCAGCCTCAGCATCCTTCTTGCGCTTCTTTTCCTTCTTGGATTCCGGCGTGCCGAGATCGTTGAGGGCAGCCTGGTCGGCGACCTGGCGATATTGCTGCGGCGGGTCGATCAGATAGCGGCGCTGGTCGATATACGTGCCGGCCTGATCCTGTCGTGTGGCGCGATAGGCAGCCGTCTGCTGCGCTTCCGTCATGCGATTTCTGCTGTTGTCGGCCTGGGCGAGCGGCGAACGATAGTTGACGTCGTTCTTCTTTTCGTCGGCTTCTTCGGCGAGGCGTTTGCGCGCCTCTTCCGGCGATTCGAGCCAGGCCGGATTATCCTTGCTCGCCAGAGACTGCTGCGGCGGGGTCAGGGTGCCCTTGTCGCCACCAACAACCAGACCAGGACGGTTCGGATATTTCACGCCCTTGTCCTTCGGCGTCGCTGCCGAAACGGAGGCGATATCGCCAAGGTCGTCCAGGAGCTGCGCGCCGGCGGTCTTGTCGGTGCCATAAGTCGGGCTGCTCAGGCAACCGGACATCGCGCCACAGCCAACCACAAGTGCCGCCAAGCTGACGCCGACACGAACCTTATGCATCGCTCTCATGAAAACCCTTCCCAGCCATGCCGGAATAAACGTAACAGGACCCCATTGAACGGCAACTGCCGTAAAAATCGGGCCATTTTCAGGCAGCTTTTACCGGATGAACGCCGCAAAGGCAATTCATCCGGCAACTTTCTTCAGTTGACAGCCATCAGTTCGCGCAGTGCCGCGGCATCGCGAGCCGAGACATCGGGATATTCCGGATCGGAGCCGACATCGGTGGTGATGCGCCAGGAACGGGCACATTTACGGCCGTCGGCAAGCTTCGGAACGACGCTGACCCTGGGCGTGTCCTCGAGGCGGAACGCATCGGCCGGACCTTCGCCACCAAGGACGGTGATGCCCGAGGTAATGCAGATCTCGGAGAAGTCCTGCCCTTCGAGCACCTTCAGCAGCTCCGGATCGGCGATGTAGACCACCGGGGCGGCTTCCAGCGAGGAGCCGATACGCTTGTCCTTGCGCTCGATTTCCAGCGCGCCGGTGACGACGCTGCGCACGGCGCGGATCTTCTTCCACTTCTCGGCCAGCGCCTCGTTCTTCCATTCGGCAGGAACGGTCACGAATTGCTCGAGATGAACCGAGACCGCCGACGGATTGCGTGACAGCCATGCCTCTTCCGTGGTGAAGGGCAGCATCGGCGCCAGCCACGTCACCATGCAGTCGAAGATCGCTCGGATAACGGCGAGAGCGGCACGGCGGCGCAAGCTCGACGGAGCATCGCAGTAAAGCGCATCCTTGCGAACGTCGAAGTAGAAGGCCGACAGCTCGACATTGGCGAAATCGATCAAGGCGCGGGCAATGCGCTTGAAATCGAAGGCATCGTAGCTTTCGCGCACCAGCTCGTCGAGCTCGGCGAGACGGTGCAGCATCAGCTGTTCCAGCTCCGGCATGTCGGCATAGGCGATCACCTCGCCCTTGTCGTGTGCCAGCGTGCCCAGCATCCAGCGGATGGTGTTGCGCAGCTTGCGATAGGCATCGACATTGGTCTGGATGATGGCCTTGCCGACGCGCAGATCTTCCGAATAGTCCGACGTCATGACCCAGAGGCGGAGGATGTCGGCGCCCGCATCCTTCATCACCTCTTGCGGCGACGTGACGTTACCCTTGGACTTCGACATCTTTTCGCCCTTCTCGTCCATGGTGAAGCCATGGGTGAGGACGGCGTCATATGGCGCGCGGCCACGCGTCGCAGCACTTTCGAGCAGCGACGAATGGAACCAGCCGCGATGCTGGTCGGAGCCTTCGAGATAGAGGTCGGCCGGCCACTTCAGATCTGGACGGTCCTCCAGCGTGAAGGTGTGGGTCGAACCGGAATCGAACCAGACATCAAGGATGTCCATGACCTGCGTCCAGGGCTCGTTGGCCTTTTCGCCAAGGAAGCGCTCACGGGCGCCTTCCGCGAACCAGGCATCGGCACCCTCCTGCTCGAAAGCCTCGAGGATGCGGGCGTTCACACGATCGTCTTGCAGGATGTTGCCCTGTTCGTCGACGAAGATCGCGATCGGCACGCCCCAGGCGCGCTGGCGCGAGAGGACCCAATCCGGACGCTGCTCGATCATGGCGCGCAGGCGGTTCTGGCCGGCAGCCGGCACGAAGCGGGTATCGTCGATCGCCTTCAGGGCGCGCGAGCGTAGCGTCGAACCATCCGCGAAGTCCTTGTCCATGTAGACGAACCATTGCGGCGTGTTGCGGAAGATGACCGGCTTCTTCGAGCGCCAGGAATGCGGATAGGAATGCTTCAGCCTCCCGCGTGCAAACAGCGTGTTCGTCTCGATCAGCGCCTTGATGACGAGATCGTTGGCATTGCCCTTCTTGCCGTTGTCGTCCATGACACGGCCGCCCTCGAAGCCGGGGGCATCGGCGGTGTAGAAACCGCCGTCATCGACCGGGAACGGGATGGCGGAGGAAATGCCGCGCTTTTCGAGATCGCGGGCATGCGACATCCAGGCGTCAAAGTCCTCGCGGCCGTGGCTGGGCGCCGTATGCACGAAGCCCGTACCGGCATCGTCGGTGACGTGATCGCCATCGAGAAGCGGCACCTTGAAGCCGTAACCGAGGGTTGCTAGCGGATGCGCACAGGTGAGCGCGGCGAGATCGGCAGCGGTGACATCGCCAAGGCGCTTGTACTGCAGCTTTGCCTTGACGAAGGATTCCTCGGCAAGCTTGTCGGCGAAGATCAGCTTCTCGCCCGGACGCGGACCGAAATCATTGGCGGCTTCCGTGACCTCATAGAGGCCGTAGGACACGCGCGAGGAATAGGCGATCGCGCGATTGCCGGGGATCGTCCAAGGGGTGGTCGTCCAGATGACGACGAAGGCGTCGGCAAGATGCGCCGGACCTTCGGCCACCGGGAACTTGACCCAGATCATGTCGCTCTCGACATCGGCATATTCGACTTCGGCTTCGGCGAGCGCCGTGCGCTCGACCACCGACCACATGACCGGCTTGGAGCCACGGTAAAGCTGACCCGTGCGGGCGATCTTCAGAAGTTCGCCGGCGATGCGGGATTCCGCGTGGAAATTCATGGTCAGATAGGGATTGTCGAAATCGCCCGTGATGCCGAGGCGCTTGAACTCCTCGGACTGGATCTTGATCCAGCCGGCGGCAAAGTCGCGGCATTCCTGGCGAAACTCGTTCACCGGAACCTCGTCCTTGTTCTTACCCTTCTCGCGGTACTTTTCCTCGATCTTCCACTCGATCGGCAGACCGTGGCAATCCCAGCCCGGAACGTAGTTGCTGTCATAGCCGCGCATCTGGAACGAGCGGGTGATGACGTCCTTCAGGATCTTGTTCAGCGCATGGCCGATATGGATGTGACCATTGGCATAGGGAGGGCCGTCATGCAGGACGAACTTCTCGCGGCCGGCGGCGGAGGCGCGCAGCTTCTTATAAAGGTTCATCTCCTCCCAGCGCTTCACCAGCTCCGGCTCTTTCTGCGGCAGCCCTGCGCGCATCGGAAAATCGGTTTCCGGCAGGTAAAGGGTCTTGGAATAATCCATCTTTTCAGCGGTATCGGTCATAGTCGTGACAATTGCCTCGGTGTCTCGGGCGTCTTGCGCCTGAACTGGCGCAGCCATATGGGGATTTTTCGGCGGCGGAAAGCGTCTCGGGAACGAGACGCCAAAAACCCGGACCCTCCGGCAGCTTACAGCGCGCGGAAGGCCGGGCCAATAATTCGTATCGAGTAGCTCAGCCGAAATTGGGTCATGATCGCCGGTTCATAGGCGTTTTTTCCAAGGAAAGGAAGAGGAAACAATGCCGGCGACACATAGAAAGGCCGCGGACGTTCCCGCCCGCGGCCATTAGGGCATTGTTGCGATCAGGCCCGTGCTGCTGCCCGTGCCGGTACGACCGCGTTGACGATGACGGCCACGACGATATTGGCGAGAAGCGCCAGCAGCCCCGTATAGACGGTGAAGCCGGTTTCGCCGAGCGGGACCATATGCAGCGGTTTCCAGCCGGCATCCCAGACGAGGTAGGTGCCGCCGAAGAAGCCGACGAACCAGCCGGCGAGCAGGCTGGGTGCACGGAACCACTTGGTATAGAGACCGAAGACCAGGGCCGGCAGCGTCTGTAATATCCAGATGCCGCCGAGCAGCTGCAGATCGAGCGCGAATTGCGTCGGCAGGAAAATGATGACGAGAAGCGCGCCGACCTTGACGACCAGCGAGGTCATCTTGGCAACCTTCGCCTCATCGGCATCGGAAACCTGCGGATCAATGTAAGCCTTCCAGAAGTTGCGGGTGAAGAGGTTGGCAGCGCCGATGCTCATCACGGCCGCAGGCACCAACGCCCCGATAGCGATGGCCGCGAAGGCAAAGCCCGCAAACCAGCTCGAGAATAGCGTCTGGAACAGCGCGGGCACCACGTCATTGGCGCTGTCGAGTTTCAGTTGCGCGGCATGCCCCATATAGCCGAGCAGGGCCAAGAGACCGAGCAGCAGCGTATAGGCCGGCAACAACACGGCATTCTTGCGGATGGTGTTGCCGCTGTTGGAGGCGAAGATGCCGGTCAGCGTATGCGGGTACATGAAGGCGGCTAGCGCCGAGCCGAGCGCCAAAGTCGCATAAGCGACGTACTGGTTACCGCCGAGCAGCAGGCTGCCCGCCCCCTTGGCTTTGAAATCCGCATCGGCCGCCGCAAAGACATTCGCATAGCCACCGAGTTTCGCCGGAATGAGCGCGATCGCCGCGATCACCACGATGTAGATCATGATGTCCTTGACGAAGGCGATCAGCGCCGGGGCGCGAAGGCCGGCCGAATAGGTATAGAGCGCCAGGATGATGAAGGCGACGGCAAGCGGCAGCTCGCCATGGAGCCCCAACGCCTTGAAGACCGCTGTCATGCCGACGAGCTGCAGGGCGATATAGGGCATGGTCGCGATGACGCCCGTCAGAGCGACCGCCAATTCGAGCGCCCGCGAACCATATTGCCCGTGCACCACATCGCCGGCGGTGACATAGCCGTAGTCCTTGGCGCGCCGCCACAGAAGCGGCATGACCATGAAGACGAACGGATAGACGACGATCGTATAGGGCAGTGCGAAGAAGCCATAGGCGCCAACTGTGTAGACCAGCGCCGGAACTGCGATGACCGTATAAGCAGTGTAAAAGTCGCCACCGACGAGGAACCAGGTGATCCAGGTGCCGAAGGTGCGGCCGCCAAGGCCCCATTCGTCGATATGGGCAAGGGTCTTCGGCCGGCGCCAACGCGCCGCAACAAAGCCCATGACGGTCACGAGCGCCAGAAAGAAGATGAAGACGGCGAGTGCTGTCGGATCGATATCAGTCGTCATGGCGCATGCTCCGGTAGGCGATCCACGTCAGGATTGCTGTGATCGGCACCCAGGCCAGCTGGTACCAGTAGAAGAAGGGGAAACCGAACAGCACCGGATCGTGGCTGTTGTAGAAGGGAACCCAAAGCAAGCCTATGTAGGGAATGACGAGCAGCCAGCAGGCCGCCGTCCCGAAACGTTTGTCCATCTCGTGCGCCTTTCGGAAAAATGGGTGCCGCGACTCGCACCCAGCTATATGAGCATTGCAGCATCTTCCTACCCGCTCAAGGCAAAAACATACTGCACTGCCACGATCTCCGCGCGCAGCATGCCCAATAAAATCAGTCGAAGGCGATGACGCGATCGAGATCGCTCAGCGGCTGAACGCCGGCGAGCAGCGCCCGCGCCTCTTCCTCATCCTTGCGGATCTGTGCGACCAGCGGATCGAGGCCGTCGAACTTCAGTTCGGGACGGAGATAGCCGAAAAAGGAGACGGAGCAGACCTGGCCGTAGAGGTCGCCGCTAAAATCGAAGACGAAGGTCTCAAGCAGCGGCGCGCCATTGTCCGTTACCGTCGGGCGGCGTCCGTAGCTGGCAACGGCGTCACGAATGACGCCATCGGCTGTGCGGAAGCGTACGGCATAGATGCCAGATTTCAGCGATATTTCCGATGGAAGCCGCATGTTTGCCGTGGGGAAGCCGAGCGTGCGGCCCAGCTTCTCGCCGCCGATGACAGGCGCCTCGACAGTGAAGCGGTATCCAAGCAGACCGGCAGCCTGGGCAACATCGCCTTCGGCCAGGAGCGAACGGATGCGGCTGGACGAAATGACCTCGGTATTCTCATCGCGGAAAGCGTCGATAAGTGTCACGCCGAAGCCATTGTGACTGCCAGCCTTCATGAGAAAAGCCGGACCGCCCTGGCGATCATGGCCGAAATGGAAATCGAAACCGGTGACGACTTCGGAAGCATGCAGCCAGTCGATCAGGATCGAATGGACGAATTCATCCGCCGAACGCTGCGAGAAGGTTCTATCGAAGGGATATTCGATGACGGCGTTGAAACCGAGGGCTTCCAGGAGACGCGCTCTCAACGGTGCTGGTGTCAGCCGAAAGACCGGCTGTTCGGGCTTGAATATGGTGCGCGGATGCGGCTCGAAGGTCAGCACGAGGGCTGGAATGCCGCGTTCCCTGGCGATCTCCAATGCGCGTGTAAGCACGGACTGATGGCCACGATGTACGCCATCGAAATTGCCGATGGCGACGACACCGCCCTTCAAGGTATCGGGAAGCGGCTCCCGGGTCTCGTTGCGATGGAAAACGGTCATCGTCTACCACTCTCCTCAGACAAGGCGCGGCATCCACCACCTCGGCGAAGCCTGCTCGCGCGCCAGGAAGGCGCCAAGAGCGGCCTCATCCGTGTGGCCCTCGACGACATATTCGCGGGCGTGGATGCCATGGCTGATATAAAGAAGATCGAGGCCGTAATCGAGCGCGCCGCGCACGTCGGTCGGCATGCCGTCGCCGATCGCCACCACGCGCGACAGCGGAAATTCGCTCTTCACCTCGCGTGCCGCGGCGATCGCTGCATCGTAGATCGGCCGATGCGGCTTGCCGGCGATGCGCGTCTGGCCGCCGAGCCGCTCGTAATAGGCGGCCATGGCGCCGGCGCAAGGGATCATCCGGTGGCCGCGTTCGACCACGAGATCCGGATTGGCGCAGATCAGCGGCACGTTGCGGGCCGACCAGGCCGTCAGCATCTCGGTGTAATCGTCAGGTGTTTCGGTTTCGTCATCGAAAAAGCCGGTGCAGACGATGCTTTCCGCCTCGCCGGCCTCGACGCGCTGAACGTCCAAGCCTTCCAGGATGCCGATATCGCGCTCTGGACCGAGCAGGAACACCTTCTTCGGTCCCTCGGCGATCAGCTTGCGGGTGACATCGCCCGATGTGATGATGCGATCGTAAACGCTGTCAGGAACACCGATCGCCCGCAGCTGCTCGACGACCTTCGGAGCGACGCGCGGAGAGTTGGTGATGAGGACGACAGCAAGGCCTTTGCCGCGGGCCGCTTCGAGCGCGATGGAGGCCTCCTTGTAAGCCGTGACGCCGTTATGGAGTACGCCCCAGACATCGCAGAGCGCAACATCATAAAGTCCGCCGATGTCGCGAAAGCTCTCGATCCGTTTGCCCATGCCGTCCTCGCATCAAATAAATCACGGGCTGACATCGCAAACCGGCCGGCAAATTACAAGAGCGGCATGCAAGGTTTTTGCGGCGCACAAGGCCTGAGAAGAAGACATGCGCAAGGTCGGCGAGCGGCAAGATTGCGCAGCGGAAGCAATGATATGACGCTCTGGAAAAGGCACGACCTGAGCCTTCTTCACGGGGGCAAAATGAGAGAACATTTGCAACGACGTGCTACGCGGCACCGCCTTGGGCGTTAATCATCCTCGAAACAAGGCGATACGCGCCGCAAAAAATTCACAGTGCTGTCCTTGACTCGTCCGGAAGCCACCCCTAAATCACCGTCGCTAGCACTCTCCGAGGATGAGTGCTAACAAAATCCATACGGATCTCCGCTGATCCGTGAATGTCATTTGATCGAGGGATTAGACAATGGCAAGCACCAATTTCCGCCCCCTTCATGACCGCGTCGTCGTTCGTCGCGTCGAGTCGGAAGAAAAGACCAAGGGTGGCATCATCATTCCCGACACCGCCAAGGAAAAGCCGCAGGAAGGCGAAATCGTCGCCGTCGGTTCCGGTGCTCGCGATGAATCCGGCAAAGTCGTAGCACTCGACGTCAAGGTTGGCGATCGCGTTCTGTTCGGCAAGTGGTCCGGCACCGAAGTCAAGCTCAACGGCGAAGACCTTCTGATCATGAAGGAAGCCGACATCATGGGCATCATCGGCTAATCTGGCCGGTTCCCTTTTCCGATAAAGCTGACGGGCCTTAAAACCCGGACAACGCGAATTCAGGAGTTCAAACAATGGCAGCTAAAGAAGTAAAATTCGGCCGCGGCGCCCGCGAAAAGATGCTTCGTGGCGTCGACATCCTCGCTGACGCAGTGAAGGTCACGCTCGGCCCGAAGGGTCGTAACGTCGTTATCGACAAGTCCTTCGGCGCACCGCGCATCACCAAGGACGGCGTTTCCGTCGCCAAGGAAATCGAACTGGAAGACAAGTTCGAGAACATGGGCGCCCAGATGGTCCGCGAAGTCGCTTCGAAGACCAATGACGTCGCCGGTGACGGTACCACCACTGCAACCGTTCTCGCCCAGGCTATCGTTCGCGAAGGTGCCAAGGCTGTTGCAGCCGGCATGAACCCGATGGACCTGAAGCGCGGTATCGACCTCGCCGTTGCAGAAGTCGTCAAGGATCTCCAGGCCAAGGCCAAGAAGATCAACACCTCGGAAGAAGTTGCCCAGGTCGGCACGATCTCCGCAAACGGCGAAAAGCAGATCGGTCTCGATATTGCTGAAGCCATGCAGAAGGTCGGCAACGAAGGCGTCATCACGGTTGAAGAAGCCAAGACCGCCGAGACCGAACTCGAAGTCGTCGAAGGCATGCAGTTCGACCGCGGCTACCTCAGCCCTTACTTCGTGACCAACCCGGAAAAGATGATCGCCGACCTCGAAGACGCGTTCATCCTCCTGCACGAGAAGAAGCTCTCGAACCTGCAGGCCATGCTTCCGGTTCTCGAAGCCGTCGTTCAGACCGGCAAGCCGCTCCTCATCATCGCTGAAGACGTCGAAGGCGAAGCGCTTGCGACCCTCGTTGTCAACAAGCTGCGCGGTGGCCTCAAGATCGCTGCCGTCAAGGCT
>NZ_QMKK01000023.1 GCF_003287875.1 Martinezella tropici | reverse complement strand
GCCGCCTGCAAATCCGCCTGCGTCTTATACTGCTGGCGCAGGATGTTCTGCAGGTCCGGCAAGCCGGGCAGCGAGGTGTTGGTGTTGTCCGTATCGCGGCGGATCGTGCCGATGTCCTGCACCTGGTGCGCGGGATCGGTGATCGTGATGCCGATATTGCCGCCGATGGCCGAATAGGCCTTGCCGGTCTCCTTCTCGCCGGCCTTGACGGGCGGAGCGATGGTGAGCCCGCTAGTGCCGATCCCGCCGCCATAGGTTTCGGCCTTCCAGGTCGAATGCGTGTCGATATCCGCAACCGTCAGGGTGCCGGTGGAGAAGGAGTTCTTGTCCGCCGTCGCCTCGCTGGTAATCAGCCCACCGACAAGCGACGTCTGACCTTTGACATCGATGTTGAGGCCGCCGGTGCCTGCATGGATGCCCGATTGTTCGGAGACGAGCACCGCATCGCCCTTGGCCTTCTGCACGGTGCCGGAGACGCCGGTGTTGCCAAAGCCGATCTGGCCGGAGACATTGAACTGATCGGCCTTGGCCTTCTGCGTATCCAGCTGGCTTTCGATCGTCAGGTTCTTGACATCGATCGCAACCGAATTGCCGGCAACCGTCGCCCCCTTCAGCGCGAGATCGTTGGTGACGATGGTGACATCGCCGGTGCCGTTCACATGCGTGTTCGTATGGCTGGTGCCGGAGGTTTCGGAGCCACCCTTGCCGTAGGAGGCGTTGACCCCCACGCCGGTCTCCTGGCAGCCGCCCTTGCTGGTGCAACCAAAGTTGACGCCGACGCCCACGCTCCAGGATTTGTTCGAGCTGGTCGAATCCGACGTGCCGGTGGCGGCGTTGAGGTTGATGTCGCCATTCGCCGCCGACAGGAAGATGTCGCCGGTCAGCGGGTCGCCGGAAACCGTGGGGATGCCGTTCTTGTCGTAGCCAGCCAGGATCTGCGCGCCATCACTGGTGATGGAGCCCTTCTCGGCCTCCATGGTGATCGAGCGACCGGCGCGAATATCCGTCACCACCGGGGTCGAGGACGACGAGGACCAGCTGCTTTCCTGATGATTGACACCGGCATTGATGCCAATACTGAAGGAAAGCCCCTTGCCTGCATCAAAATTCTCCGAAGCGGCCTTTAGATCCTTGTAGGCCTGATAGAAACCGAGGCCGGCAATGGCCGTATTGGTCAGCGCATTGACGCCGCCGCTGTCGGAAAGGCGCTCGGCCGAGTTCATGATGCTTTGGGCCGCCTTGCCAATCTGGCTCGTCACCGAGATAGTCACACCGGCAAAGGTCTTCTCATGCACCTCCTCGTAATTGGTGACGTCGTTGGCCGAGAGCAGATTGATATTGTTCTTGGCAAAGAGATTGACGTCGCGCTCGGCCGAAGCGCTGGTCGCCTGCAGGTTGACATTGTTGCCTGCCGAGATGTTGAGATCGCGGCCCGCCGCCAATGTCGATACCGCATTGGTATCGGACTGCTGCGCCTTGCTGTCCTTGGTTGACTGCGCACCAATACCGATCGAGAAGCCGCCATTGCCGGCGGAAAGTGCAAGACCGAAGCCGGACTTCTTCTGCTGCTGGGACTGTGACGAGCTTTCGGCGCCCGGGGTCACATTGACGTCTCGGGCCGCCGACAGGTTGATGTCACGATCGGCACTCACGGACGAACCCATGATATTGAGATCGGTCGTCCTTGCCGTCAGGTTGACGTCTTGACCAGCCGAAAGCGTCGAGCCGATATTGTCCGTGGAAGATTGCTGGCCCTGCTTTTCATTCTTGCCGTAGAGCGAGATGAAGCCGCCGCCGGAGCCGACGAAGAGGCCGGAATCCCTGCGCTTGCTGTCGGACTGGTGGTTTTCCTGCGCGCCGATGATCGAGACGCTTTCGCCGGAGACGTTCAGCGAGCCATCGGCATTGACCTTCGAACCGACAATGGCCGCCGCCTTGCCGGCATCCAGATTGACATCGCCCGAGGCTGAAAGCTGCGAGCCGATGGTCGTCTCGTTATAGCCGTCATAGCTCGAGCTGCCGCTGCGCAGGAAACCCTTGCGCTTGGCACTGTCATGCTCGGTCTCGGTGTCCTTGCCAGCGGTGACGATCAGATTGCCGCCGGTCTGGACATTGAGATCAGCAACATGCGTATCGTCGCCAGCCGTCACCTTCGAGGCGGAGACCGTGGTGTCGCCGCCGGAAATGATCGTCACGCCGTCCTTGCCGGAGAGTGACGAGCCAGCCGCCGTCGTGGTCTCGAGATGACCGGAGGCATTCTCCTTCGTCGAACCGAAGAAACCGCTCTTCTTGCTGGAGCTTTTGACATCGAGGGTTGCGCTGTCGGTCGCTTCAGCGATGGTGACGTTCTTGTCGGCCTGGATACCCAGCAAGCCTTCGGCGGCCATGGTCGAGCCGATGACGTTGATGTCGTTCTTGGACTTGGCGACCAGATCGCCACCCGCCGTAATCGTCGAGCCATTATGTGTCAGCTCGGACGAGGAATTTTTGCCGAACGTCGAGTTCGACTGGCTCTGAGACGTGGTGACATTGATGTCGCCGTTCGAGGTCAGGCCAACATTACCCTTGGCCATCAGATCGGAACCAGAGATCAGGACACCCGTGTTGGCGTTGACCCCAGCGTCACCGCTTGCGGTGATCGCGAGGTTGCCGCCGGCCGAGAGCTGCGAAGCCTGCTGATCGGTACTGGT
Organism: Martinezella tropici; assembly: GCF_003287875.1. Lineage (GTDB taxonomy): Bacteria > Pseudomonadota > Alphaproteobacteria > Rhizobiales > Rhizobiaceae > Rhizobium > Rhizobium tropici_C. The sequence continues at coordinate 7,962 of NZ_QMKK01000023.1, read as the reverse complement.
CGTCTTGGTGTAGCCGTCGTCGGTGCGACGGGCGACATCGGTGGAGACGATATTGACCGCTCCATTCGTAGCAGTCACCGAAAGATTCCCACCCGACTTTGCGGAGGATCCGATGATGTTGACGTCATTATTGCCGACGATGGTAAGATTGCCGCCAGCGGTGACACGGGCGCCCGTCGCATTCTGCTGGCTACCATTATCAACCTTGACAGCAGCAAGGTTGACATTGGTGCCGGAAAGCTGGGCATTGCCGCCTGCGACGATCTTGGTGCCCTGCAAGCTCAGCGTACCGCCCGCGGCGATCTGCAGATTGCCGCCAGCCGACACGCCGGCATTGGTGTTGACGACATTCTGGCCGCCGATGGTCATCGTCTGAGCGGCAAGCGTAATGCCATTGGTGGCATTGAGGTTCATGTTGCCGCCGGCGAGGAAAGTGCCGCCATTGGCCTTGATCTCGGTCGCATTGATGGTCATGCCATCCGCTGCGGCAATCGCACCGGAATTGTTGACAGAGCCGGCATCGATGCTGACGCTGTTGCCGGCAATGACGGCGCCGCCTGCATTGACTTTCGCCTTATCAGCGGCCGAGAGATAGACGACCGGCACCAGCACCTGCGCGCCGTCGACGATCTGCGTCTGGTAGATCACCATCGACTGGGTCAGCGATGCGGCCTGCTCCGGCGTCAATGCTTGCCCGAGAGCAAGCCCGTTCGCCTCGGCATAAGCGACGCCGTTGTCGAGCAGCGTCTTCATCTGGTCGGTGGCATTGTTGCCGGGGATGAAGGATCCCGCGCCAAGGCCATCGCCCACCAGCTGCCGCATCTGTTCGTCTACCAGCTGATTGTCGAAATAGGCGTCGCCGAGGAAGGGAACCTTGGTCTCCGGCGTATAGCCAACTCGGCCGATGAAATAACTCGAGCCGTAGAACTTCGACACGTCGAGGAAGGCCGCCCGTGTCTCGAACAGGAAGATCTGGCCCGGCACCGTGCCGCCGACGCCGCCCGATTGCGGCTTGGCAAGCGAGGCGAGTTCCGCGCCATTGACCTGCAGCACCTGGGCAAGATTGCCGCTGCTGCCGAGAGCAGCGGTGAGCTTGCCCATCAGGCTGTTCGGACTGATCGCAGCGCCGCCAGTCGTCAGGCTGCCGGAGCTGATCGAAGGGCCGCTGGCGAGCGTCACACCATTGCCGCTCACCGAAGCGCCGACGTCTGCCGTCAGGCCGCTGCCGTTGGCCGTCGGGCCGCCGGCGATCGTCGTGCTGACGGTTGCCAACGATGGACCACTACCGACGCTCGCGCCGCCATTTGAGGCGAAACTGCCTAGCGCGGCATTGACGTTGAACAAGGCGCCGCCGGCCGTCATGCCATTCAGGGCCGACAGAGGATCGCTCGATGTCGAAGGCGCACTGACGGCCGCGCCGCCACTCGTCGAACCGAGCGACGTATTGTTGACCGTACCGAAATTGAGGCTCAGGGCGTGGGCCGCCTTGAGCGTGCCAGCCGCGCCGCCGATAACCTGCGATCCCGAGACGATCGACGTGCCGTTGGCGATATTGCGGGAAGGATCGGCCGTGCCATCGGCGTTGTAGGCCGAGCAGGCGCTCTGAGCGCTACAGGTCAGCATCGTGGTGCGATTGAGGACGACGCCTTCGTTGGTGAGCGTCGATCCCTTGAGCGTCGCATCACCGCCGGCCTCGATCCGGCTGTAGGAATTGGTGAGGTTGGTGGCATCGACCGTGAGATTGCCGCCGGCGCGGATCACCGCCTCGGGGCTCAGCGCACTGGTGAAGCGGTCTTCATAAACCGACTGCGATATGTTGGACGTCGGATCCCAAGTGTAGGTCGTGCTCGTATCCGAACCGTTGCGCACGACCTCATCGACGATGAAATAACGCGAGGGATTGTTGGGATCGAGGATGGGATTGCCGTTGGCATCCTTGGGAACGCGGGCCTTGATCCAGTCGAAGATCGGCCGAACCTCCGTCGGACCACTGCCGCTGACCCAGGTCCAGGCGTGATAGGAGGTGCCATCGGCAAGGGTTGCGACCGAATACAGCAGCGGCTGGTAGTCAGAAAACTGCCCCGGATCGACCCCCGCATAAAGCTGGAACATATTCTGGTCGGTCGATTCCAGATAGGCGAAGGGTTGGCCCGCGACCGCTGGATTGAGCACGAAGGTACCGACAACCGCACCGGAGGAGACCAGCTGACCCGTCACCCAGGTCGGCGTCGTCGATCGCCTGTTGATGAGATTGCTGGTGAGTATCGACATGTCACCACCAGACTGAATGAGACCGGACACATTGGTGACTGCCGCATTGCGCTGACCGGCGGTCGTCCCCTGGATGGTCAACCCGCCATCGGAAACGATAGCGCCCTGGTCATTGGTCAATGTGCCGCCGACGAGGAGGTTGGCGTTGCTGCCGGCAAAGACGAGGCCGGAGGGGCTGTTGTAGAAGTCGCCAGCGACGTTGAAGGTCAGATTGTTGCCGGCGGCAAGCTGACCGGTATTGCCGAGCGACGGCAGGTTGAGCGTCAGGTCATGCGCGGCAAGCAACGATGTGTTGGCGGTGGTGACGAGGCCTGCGGCAGAGATGGCGATGTCGCCGGAACCGCCGGCGACGCGATCACCGTTGCCGGTGACGCTGGAGGTGACGGTGCTGACCTCGGCATTGGACAGATCCGCATTGCCCGACAGATTGAGCGACAGGCCGCCGAAGACGAGATTGCTGCCGGACAGATTGGCGGAAGAGCCGTTGACAATCAGCGTACCGCCGCCGGCAATCCGGCTACCCCGGCTGCCGGAGAGATCGACGACACCGGTATTGAGCGTCAGATTGCTGCCGACACGGGTGGTGTTGGTATAGGCGATGGTCCCGGGCGCCGTGAGCGTGGCGCTGCCAAGGCTCTGCAGGCTGTTGTAACCGATGTTCTGCGTTGCCGTGGCGGCAAGATTGCCGCCCGAAAGCAGAGAATTGGCGCTGATGCTGCCGCTCGAGGCTGAGAGCGTCATCGCGCCGGTACGCTGCAGCATCAGGCTGCCGCCGGCCGCGGCACGGGTGGCGGTGAAATCGACGCCGGAGACCAGCGTGTCGATCGCCATCGATCGGGCGGATAGATTGGCGTTGCGGCTGGCAAGCGATTGGCCGGTGAGCGTGATCGCATTGCCCGCGGTGATCGTCAGATCGCCGTGGGAGACGGCATTCGCGCTGACATTGTTCGCCGCGTTGGCGGTGATGCTGCCGGCAGCAAGAAGGCTGTTGAAAGAGATGTCGCCTGCCGTGGCTAGGAGCGTGAGATTGCCGGTCGGACCAAGAATAACGTTCCCGGCGCCCGATTGGTCCATCGCCGCAAAATCGACACCGGCCGCGATGACGTTGCCGCTGACGGCAGATCCGGTGATCGAGACGTTGCTGGCGCCCAGGAGCTGCCCGTTGATCCTGATTGCGCCAGGACTGGTGGTCGAACCGATTGCGACGACGCCATGGCCCGTGATGTCGCCGCCCGTAAAGGCGCTCGCCGCCACATCGAGATTGCCGGCGACGATCAACGTATTGGCGGTGGCGCTTGCCGCATTGATGGTCAGATCGCCGCTTGCTTCGAGGGCGATGGCACCGTTTGAGGAGTGCGCGGTAGCGGCAAAATCGACGCCCGTGACGGCCTGATTGATCTGGACGGATGAACCGGACAGCAAGACATCGCCCGCACCGAGGAGCTGGCCCGAGACATTGACGCTGCTGCCGGCGGCAAGGGTAATGTCGCCATGGCCGGTCACGGCATTGGCCGCGATGGTGGCCGCCTGCGCGTCGATATTGCCGGCCGATAGCATGGTCTGCGCGGTGATGCCCGCAGAAGCGGTAAGATTCATATCGCCGGCAGTTCCGAGCACTATACCGCCGCCGGCGGCATTGGTGGCGGCAAAGTCGATGCCGGAGATCAGGATCGGGGCGCTGATACTGCCGCCATCGATCGTGAGATCGCCTGCGGCCAAAATCTGGTTGCTGACATCGACATTGCCGACGACATCAACCGTCCCGTGACTGGTGATGCTGGCGGCGATGAGGTCTGTCGCCCTTGCCGTGACATCGCCGGCCGACAGGATGGTTCCAGCCGTGATGTTGCCGGAGGCGGTCAAGCTGGTCTTGCCGGACTGCGCCAGCACGATGCTGCCGCCGGCGGCGTTGGTGGCGGAAAAGTCGATGCCGGAGATCAAGGTCGGTGCGCTGATGCCGCCGCCATTGATCGTGAGATCGCCTGCCGCCAGGATCTGGCTGCTCACATCGACATTGCCGACCATGCCGATATTGCCGTGGCTTGTGACACTGCCCGCCTGGAGATTGGCCGCCTTTGCCGTGATGTCGCCGGCCGAGAGGATCGTGCCGGCCGTTGCATTGCCGGAGACGGTGAGGTCCGTCGCACCGGTCCCTCCGAGCATGATGCTGCCGCCGTTCGCTGCGGTTGCCGCAAAATCCACGCCGGAGACCAGAAGTCCGGCGTTGAGGCTGGCGCCATCGATCGAGAGATTGCCGGCCGACAGTACCTGGCCACTAGCGTCTATGCGACCGCTGGCCTTCAGGTCGGTCCTGCCATGGCTTGTAATGCTGCTTGCCGTCAGATCGATCGCTTGCGCGGTAAGATTGCCCGCCGACAACAACGTGCCGATGGTGAGATTACCGCTCGAAAGCAGCGACACATCGCCACTCGAAGTCTGAACGATGTTGCCGTTGGCGGCAGCCGTACCGGCGAAATCGACACCGGACACGATAGCGCCGGCCGCGATGTTCGGGCCTGAGACACTGATGTTTCCGCCACCAAGGACTTGGCCGTTGACGGTGGTGGTGCCGGCGAGCGTGATATCCTTGTGCCCGGTGATGGTGGCGGCCGTCACGCTGGCTGCGTTGATGTTGATAGTACCGGCGGCTTCCACAGTCGATGCAGAGAATCCGCCACTGAGCCGCGCAGCCAGATTCCCGGTCTGGCCAAGAACGATATTGCCACCGGATGCATCCGTTGCGGCGAAGTCGATACCGGCGACGACAGACTGTGCCGACAGGCTTTGACCGGTGATCAGGACATTGCCGGCCGCGAGAATCTGGCCGGTGATGCTGGTCGCGCCATTCAGCGTGGCATCGCCATGGGCAGTGACGGCATCCGCGCTCACGGCCGTACCGCTGGCCGAAAAAGTGCCAGCCGAGAGCAATGTGCCGGTCTTGATCGCACCGGTCGAAGCAAGAGTCAGATTGCCGCTTGTCGTCTGGACGATGTTCCCATTGGCGGCTGCCGTTGCTGCGAAATCGACGCCCGAGACAATGGCGCCGGCTTTGATGCTCGAGCCAGAGATACCGATGTTGCCGCCGCTAAGCATCTGCTGATTAACGGTGGTTGCCCCGGCGAAGGTGATGTCTTTATGACCTGTGACGGCATCTGCCGTCACAGTCGCGGCATTGACGTTGATGGCACCGGCGGCTTGCATCGTCGACGCCGAAAATCCACCACTCAACTGAGCTGTCAGGTCCCCAGCGCGATTGCCTGCAATCGTCGCGGTCTGACCAACAACGATATTGCCGCCGGCGGCGTTAGTTGCGCCGAAGTCGACGCCCGCAACGACGGTCTGCGCTGCCAGACTTTGGCCAGTGATCAGCACGTTACTGGCGCCCAGGATCTGGCCCGTAACGCTGGTGGCACCCCGGAGCGTCACATCGCCATGCGCCGTGACGCTCCCGGCCGTGATAGTAGACCCGGCCGCATTGAGGCTACCTGCCGAGAGTAGTGTGCCAGTGTCGATGTTGCCCGCGGCGACAAGTGTCAGATTGCCGCTTGTCGTTTGGACGATACTTCCGTTTGCGGCTGCCGTTGCTGCGAAGTCTACACCCGAGACCGCGGTACCGACCTTAATGCTCGAGCCAGAGATGCCAAGGTTACCGCCGCCAAGCAACTGGTTGGTGATATCAACGCGACCGCTTGCGGTCGTCGTGGCGACACCGCCAGCTGCCGTGCCGGAAAGGCTAATATCCTCGTGACCGGTAATCGCATCTGCAGTGATGGACGCGCCGCTGACGTCGATGGCACCCGCAGCCTGTATGGTCGGCACCGCAATGGCGCCATTGACGTTCACCGTCAAATTCCCGGCGTGGCCAAGGACGATATTGCCGCTGGCCGCATTGGTCGCATCGAAGTCGATGCCGGAAACGATGGTCCGAGCCTTCAAGCTCTGGCCGCTGATCAATACGTTGCCGGACGCAAGGATCTGGTCCGTCACGCTGATCGCGCCGCCGAGCGTCATCTCGCCATGGGCCGAGATATTGCCGGCCGTGACCGTCGCGGCACCGGCAGTGAGATTGCCGGCAGAGAGCAAAGTTCCAGCGCTGAGCGCGCCAGTGGCCGTCAATGTCAGATTGCCGGTTCCGGCTGATGGTGCGCCAAGCACGACGCTGCCTCCGGCCGCATTGGTGGCGGCAATGTCGACGCCGGAGACAATAGCGTCCGCCTGGATGCCAGAGCCGGAAACGCGGACATTGCCGCCGCCGAGGACCTGACCGATGATATCAACACTGCCGCTTCCGGCTCCCGCACTGGTGGCGCCTGAAAGCACGATGTCCCTGTGGCCGGTGATCGTGTCGGCGGTGATGGTCTGGCCGGTGGTATTGATCGCGCCGGCTGCAAGCACAGTCCCTGCCTGTATGGCGCCAGCACTGTCGTTGATCGTCAGATCACCGCCACCCGCACTGAGCACGATATTACCGCCATTGGCTTTGGTCGCGGCAAAGTCGACGCCGGAGGCGAGAAGACCGGCGCTGACACCATTGGCGTTGCCATTGATGGTGATATTGCCCGCGCCGAGCAATTGGTTGGCGACATTGACGCCGCCGGCGACGCCGACGGCTTCATGGCTCGTGATGTTATTTGCCTGCAACAGCGAGGCCTGAGCAGTCAGGTCGCCGGCCGACAGCAGCTTATCGACAACGATATTGCCCGTCGTGGCTGTCAAACCGAGCGTGCCGGCCGAGCCGAGAGTAACGCCGCCACCGTTCGCACTCGTGGCCGCAAAGTCAACACCAGCAGCAATCGCACCGGCCTGAATGGCGGCGCCAGAGATCAGGACGTTGCTTGCGGCAAGAACCTGCCCACTGACGTCGACACGACCACTCGCCGTATTGACGGTGAGTGCGCCGTGGGACGTGATGCCGCTCGATGTCAGCGAAGCTGCAGATATCGCCAGGTCGCCGGCGGACTGGATACTCCCGGCGGAAACATTGCCGGTTGCGCTAGCATTGAGTGCTCCGGCCGACAGCAGATTACCGGTCGTGATATTGCCGCCGGTCGCCGTCAGGCTGAGGGAGCCGCCACTACCAAGCACCACATTGCCGCTCGGATTAGCACTCGTAGCGGCGAAATTGATGCCGGAGACGATCGTGCCGGCGGATACGGATCGGCCGCTGGCGCTGACATTCCCCTGTGCCTGCACGTTGCCTGCAACAGCAATGTCGAGTCCGGCGTTCAGCGCGATGCTCTGATTGCTCTGCAGCGAATTGGCCGAGATCGAACCGGCCGTCGCCGTCAGATTGAGACCGCCAGTGCTAATGGCGGCACCTGCGATCGCGATATCGCCTGAGGTGGCGACAAGCGTTGCTGCACCATTGCCGGCGGTGACGCTGCCGGCGGCAATGCCGCCGCCCGAGCTCAACTGCACGGTCGTGCCGCTGTTGACGTCGCCGGAGACGCTCAAGAGACCGGTGCCGTTCGCAAGCACGATATCGCTATCCGCTGCGACTGATTGCAGGGTGATACCCTGGTCAGCCTGAACCGAAACCTTCTGTCTCGAGGTCACCTTGGCCGCCGTCACCTTCTGTTTCGAGGTGATGGCAACGCCGTCGCGGCCAGAGGCATTGCCGATCGAGATCTTGCCGTCGGCCGACAGCGTCAGTTCGCCGGCATTGGCGGCCATGTCACCGCTCATCTTGAC
>NZ_QMKK01000022.1 GCF_003287875.1 Martinezella tropici | reverse complement strand
AAATGGCAAAGAGTAAGTTTGAGCGCAATAAGCCGCACGTTAACATCGGGACGATCGGTCACGTCGACCACGGCAAGACGTCCTTGACGGCAGCGATCACGAAGTACTTCGGCGAGTTCAAGGCGTATGACCAAATCGACGCTGCTCCGGAAGAGAAGGCTCGTGGCATCACGATCTCGACGGCTCACGTTGAATACGAGACGCCGAACCGCCACTATGCGCACGTCGACTGCCCCGGCCACGCCGACTACGTCAAGAACATGATCACGGGTGCTGCACAGATGGACGGCGCGATCCTGGTTTGCTCGGCCGCCGACGGCCCGATGCCGCAGACGCGCGAGCACATCCTGCTCGCCCGCCAGGTTGGCGTTCCGGCAATCGTCGTGTTCCTGAACAAGGTCGACCAGGTTGACGACGCCGAGCTTCTCGAGCTCGTCGAGCTCGAAGTTCGCGAACTTCTGTCGTCCTACGACTTCCCGGGCGACGACATTCCGGTTGTCAAGGGTTCGGCGCTTGCTGCTCTTGAAGATTCGGACAAGAAGATCGGCGAAGACGCGATCCGCGAGCTGATGGCTCAGGTTGACGCCTACATCCCGACGCCTGAGCGTCCGATCGACCAGCCGTTCCTGATGCCGATCGAAGACGTGTTCTCGATCTCCGGCCGTGGTACGGTTGTGACGGGCCGCGTCGAGCGTGGTATCGTCAAGGTTGGTGAAGAAGTCGAAATCGTCGGCATCCGTCCGACGTCGAAGACGACGGTTACCGGCGTTGAAATGTTCCGCAAGCTGCTCGACCAGGGCCAGGCCGGCGACAACATCGGCGCGCTGATCCGCGGTGTGAACCGTGACGGCGTCGAGCGTGGCCAGATCCTGTGCAAGCCGGGTTCCGTCAAGCCGCACAAGAAGTTCATGGCAGAAGCCTACATCCTGACGAAGGAAGAAGGCGGCCGTCATACGCCGTTCTTCACGAACTACCGTCCGCAGTTCTACTTCCGTACGACTGACGTGACGGGCATCGTGACGCTTCCGGAAGGCACGGAAATGGTTATGCCTGGCGACAACGTAACGGTTGCCGTCGAGCTGATCGTTCCGATCGCGATGGAAGAAAAGCTCCGCTTCGCTATCCGCGAAGGCGGCCGTACCGTCGGAGCAGGCATCGTTGCATCCATCGTCGAGTAATTCGAAGACGGCCGCTCCCTCCGAGCGGCCGATTCGATGACAATATTATGATGCAAGCGGCAGTAGCCGCTTGCTTATGACATAGAAATGTTGCAAATGGCGCGCGAGCGCGATTTGCGCGCTGCTTCGGATGACGAAGCGGCCAATGAAATTAACAATAAGGTGGGCCGAAAGGCCTAAAGAGTGGATGGGGATGCCGCAGCCGGCGTCCCTCTCGATCTTTGAAACCGGTGGTCCGCCTTAGGAAACAGAACAAACCGTGCCTTTTCGAAAGGCGCGCGAGATAACAAACACAAGGATAACGTCGAATGAACGGCCAAAATATCCGCATTCGCCTGAAGGCGTTCGATCACCGGATTCTCGATGCTTCCACGCGCGAGATCGTGTCGACGGCGAAGCGCACCGGTGCTAGCGTCCGGGGCCCCGTTCCGCTTCCGACCCGCATCGAGAAGTTTACGGTTAACCGGTCCCCGCACATCGACAAGAAGAGCCGCGAGCAGTTCGAGATGCGCACGCATAAGCGCCTCCTCGACATCGTTGACCCGACCCCGCAGACGGTAGACGCGCTGATGAAGCTCGATCTCGCCGCCGGTGTCGATGTTGAGATCAAGCTCTGAGACCTACGGTCCTCGAGCTGAGTGAGAAGGATTGAACCGATGCGTTCAGGTGTGATTGCACAGAAGGTGGGAATGACCCGCGTCTATAACGACGCCGGCGAGCATGTCCCGGTTACCGTATTGCGTATGGAAGGCTGCCAGGTCGTAGCCCAGCGCACAGTTGAAAAGAATGGCTACACCGCAGTTCAGCTGGGTGCCGGCCAGGCTAAAGTTAAGAACACGACGAAGGCTCTTCGCGGCCACTTCGCCGTTGCAAGCGTAGAGCCGAAGGCCAAGCTCGCAGAATTCCGTGTCACGGAAGACAATCTGCTCGCAGTCGGCACCGAGCTCAACGCAGGTCACTTCACGGCGGGTCAGCTCGTCGACGTGACCGGCACGACGATCGGTAAGGGCTTTGCCGGCGCCATCAAGCGCCACGGCTTCGGCGGTCTGCGCGCCACGCACGGTGTGTCGGTTTCGCACCGCTCGCACGGTTCGACCGGCTCGCGCCAGGATCCGGGCAAGGTGTTCAAGAACAAGAAGATGGCTGGTCACATGGGCCAGACCCGCGTTACGACGCAGAACCTCGAAGTTGTATCGACCGATGAAGATCGCGGTCTGATCCTCGTCAAGGGTGCGGTTCCTGGCTCCAAGGGCGCCTGGATCATCGTGCGCGACGCCGTCAAGTCGGCAGCGAAGTAAGGGAGCCAAACCAATGGAATTCAACGTCAAGACCCTTGAGGGCAAAGACGCCGGGAAGGTTTCCCTTTCTGATGCGATTTTCGGCCTTGAGCCGCGTGAAGACATTCTTGCTCGCGTCATTCGCTGGCAGCTTGCCAAGAAGCAGCAGGGCACGCATCAGGCGAAGGGCCGCGCGGACGTCGCGCGCACCGGTGCCAAGATGTACAAGCAGAAGGGTACGGGCCGCGCTCGTCACCATTCGGCTCGCGCTCCGCAGTTCCGCGGCGGTGGTAAGGCTCACGGCCCGGTCGCCCGCAGCCACGAGCACGATCTGCCGAAGAAGGTTCGCGCCCTCGGCCTGCGTCACGCTCTTTCGGCCAAGTTCAAGGCTGAGGACGTGATCGTCATCGACAATCTCGTCGCAACCGAAGCCAAGACCAAGGCACTCGCTGGCGCTTTCGAGACGCTCGGCCTGACGAACGCTCTGTTCATCGGCGGCGCTGAGCTCGACAGCAACTTCAAGCTCGCAGCCAAGAACATCCCGAACATCGATGTTCTGCCGGTTCAGGGCATCAACGTTTACGACATCCTGCGCCGCGGCAAGCTCGTGCTGTCCAAGGCTGCAGTTGAAGCGCTAGAGGAGCGATTCAAGTGACGGATCTTCGCCATTACGATGTGATCGTTTCTCCTGCGATCACCGAAAAGTCCACGCTGGTTTCGGATAATAACCAGGTTGTTTTCAACGTTGCCAAGACCGCGACGAAGCCTGAGATCAAGGCTGCCGTCGAGGCGCTGTTCGGCGTCAAGGTCACGGCCGTCAACACTCTGCTGCGCAAGGGCAAGACCAAGCGGTTCAAAGGTCTCGTCGGCAAGCAGAAGGACGTGAAGAAGGCTGTTGTGACGCTCGCCGAAGGCCAGTCGATCGACGTCTCCACCGGTCTCTGAGGAATAAGAAAATGGCATTGAAAACATTCAATCCGACGACCCCGAGCCAGCGTCAGCTGGTCATCGTTGACCGCTCCTCGCTCTACAAGGGCAAGCCGGTCAAGGCGCTGACGGAAGGCCTGACCTCCAAGGGCGGCCGCAACAACACCGGCCGCATCACCGTTCGTTTCCAGGGTGGCGGTCACAAGCGTACCTATCGCCTGGTCGACTTCAAGCGTCGCAAGTTCGATGTTGAAGGAACCGTCGAGCGCATCGAATACGATCCGAACCGTACCGCTTACATCGCTCTGGTGAAGTACACGGACGGCGAACTGGCCTATGTTCTCGCTCCGCAGCGCCTGGCTGCCGGCGACAAGGTCATCGCTTCGGAAAAGGCCGTTGACGTGAAGCCTGGCAACGCCATGCCGCTTCAGTTCATCCCGGTCGGCTCCATCATCCACAATGTGGAAATGAAGCCGGGCAAGGGTGGTCAGATCGCTCGTTCCGCCGGTTCCTACGCGCAGCTCGTCGGCCGCGACCAGGGTATGGCAATCCTTCGCCTGAACTCCGGCGAACAGCGCCTCGTGCACGGCACCTGCCTTGCTTCGATCGGTGCGGTTTCGAACCCTGATCACGGCAACATCAACGACGGTAAGGCCGGTCGTTCGCGTTGGCGTGGCAAGAAGCCGCATAACCGCGGCGTTGTCATGAACCCGGTCGACCATCCGCACGGCGGTGGTGAAGGCCGCACCTCCGGTGGTCGCCATCCGGTGACTCCGTGGGGCAAGCCGACCAAGGGTAAGCGTACGCGGTCGAACAAGTCGACCGACAAGATGATCATGCGCTCGCGCCATCAGCGCAAGAAGTAAGAGAGGAAGTCTCAAGTGGCTCGTTCAGTATGGAAAGGTCCGTTTGTTGACGGCTATCTTCTCAAGAAGGCTGAGAAGGTGCGCGAAGGCGGACGTAACGAAGTAATCAAGATGTGGAGCCGTCGCTCCACGATCATGCCGCAGTTCGTTGGTCTCACCTTCGGCGTCTACAACGGCAGCAAGCACATTCCGGTCAGCGTCAATGAAGACATGGTCGGACACAAGTTCGGCGAGTTCGCCCCGACCCGTACCTATTATGGTCACGGTGCGGACAAGAAGGCGAAGAGGAAGTAACAATGGGCAAGGCAAAAACCGAACGCCGGCTGAAGGACAATGAGGCGCAGGCAGTTGCGCGCACGCTCCGTGTCAGCCCGCAGAAGCTCAACCTGGTCGCGGCTTCGATCCGCGGCAAGAAGGTTGACCGCGCGCTCGCAGAGCTGGAATTCTCGCGCAAGCGTATTGCTGGCGCCGTAAAGAAGACGCTCGAATCTGCGATCGCCAATGCAGAAAACAACCACGACCTCGACGTTGACTCGCTGGTCGTAGCGGAAGCTTACGTCGGCAAGTCGATCGTCATGAAGCGCTTCCACGCCCGTGGCCGTGGCCGCGCGTCTCGTATCGAGCGCCCGTTCGCGCACCTGACGATCGTCGTCCGTGAAGTTGAAGCTCAAGGGGAGGCCGCATAATGGGTCAGAAAATCAATCCGATCGGTTTTCGTCTCGGCATCAACCGTACCTGGGATAGCCGCTGGTTCGCGGACAATGCCGAGTATGGCCAGCTCCTCCACGAAGACCTGAAGATGCGCAAGTTCGTCATGAACGAACTGAAGCAGGCCGGTATCTCCAAGGTGGTCATCGAGCGTCCGCACAAGAAGTGCCGCGTCACGATCCACTCGGCTCGTCCGGGCCTGATCATCGGCAAGAAGGGCGCTGACATCGACAAGCTCCGCAAGAAGCTGTCGGACATGACGAATTCCGAAACGCACCTCAACATCGTTGAAGTACGCAAGCCGGAAATCGACGCGACGCTGGTTGCCCAGTCGATCGCGCAGCAGCTTGAGCGCCGTGTTGCTTTCCGTCGCGCCATGAAGCGCGCCGTTCAGTCCGCGATGCGTCTTGGCGCCGAAGGCATCAAGATCACCTGCGCCGGCCGTCTCGGCGGTGCTGAAATCGCTCGCACGGAATGGTACCGCGAAGGTCGCGTGCCGCTGCATACGCTGCGCGCCGACATCGACTACGGTACGGCTGAAGCAGAAACCGCTTTCGGTATCTGCGGCATCAAGGTCTGGATCTTCAAGGGCGAAATCCTTGAGCACGATCCGATGGCCTCCGAACGCCGCGCGCTCGAAGGCGACGCCCAGGGTCCGGCTAGCCGCGATCGCGATAGAGACCGTCGCCGCGACAACGCTTGATAGCGTACGTGGCAGATAAGTTCGGAGAATAAGAAAATGTTGCAGCCAAAGCGTACGAAGTACCGCAAGCAATTCAAGGGCCGCATCAAGGGCGTTGCCAAGGGTGGTTCTGATCTGGCTTTCGGTGAATTCGGCCTGAAGTCGCAGGAACCCAACCGCGTCAACGCTCGCGAGATCGAAGCGGCCCGCCGCGCGATCACCCGCTACATGAAGCGTGCCGGCCGTGTATGGATCCGCGTGTTCCCGGATGTTCCGGTAACCGCAAAGCCGACCGAAGTCCGTATGGGTAAGGGTAAGGGCTCTGTCGAATACTGGGCATGCAAGGTCAAGCCCGGCCGCATGATGTTCGAGATCGATGGTGTGAGCGAAGAAATCGCTCGTGAGGCTCTGCGCCTCGGCGCCGCCAAGCTCTCGGTCAAGACGCGCTTCGTTCAGCGCATTGCAGAGTAAGGAAGAAGCTCATGAAAGCCGCAGATGTTCGCGCCCTGAGCGCCGACCAACTCAAGGACGAGCTTGCCAAGCTGAAGAAGGAGCAGTTTAACCTGCGCTTTCAGAAGGCGACCGGCCAGCTCGAGAAGTCCTCGCGCATCAACGAAGTCCGCAAGGACATCGCTCGCATAAAAACCATTGCCCGCCAGAAGGCGGCAGAAGCAAAGGCCTAAAGGAAGAATAACATGCCGAAGCGCATTCTGCAGGGCGTCGTGGTCAGCGACAAGAACGAGAAGACGGTGGTTGTCCGTGTAGAGCGTCGTTTCGCTCACCCGCTGCTCCAGAAGACCGTTCGTCGTTCCAAGAAGTACAAGGCTCACGACGAGAACAATCAGTACAAAATCGGCGACGTCGTTTCCATCGAGGAATGCGCGCCGATCTCCAAGGACAAGACCTGGACGGTCGTTTCCGCCCAGACCAAGTAACAGAATTTCGCTCAGGCCCTTGCGCTTGGGCGAAATATCTGTATGAAGCACGAGCTTGGAAGCAGGACGCTCGAGAACGGGCGTTCTTTTGCTTTATTGATGGCCGGCAGAGGCGACCTAAATGGTCCCGAAGCCAGGCATAATCAGACAAGACACTAGTCCATAAGCCGGGGTAGGGGGTTGATTGGCCCAACCATTCCGGTAACAACAAGAAGGCGACCTGACATGATTCAGATGCAAACAAACCTCGACGTGGCGGATAATTCCGGCGCACGTCGTGTCATGTGCATCAAGGTGCTGGGCGGCTCGAAGCGCAAGTATGCCTCGATCGGCGACGTGATCGTCGTTTCGATCAAGGAAGCTATTCCGCGCGGCCGTGTGAAGAAGGGTGACGTGATGAAGGCGGTTGTCGTTCGTACCGCCAAGGACATCCGTCGTCCGGATGGCAGCGTCATCCGCTTCGATACCAACGCAGCAGTCCTCATCGACAACAAGAAAGAGCCGATCGGCACCCGTATCTTCGGACCGGTTCCGCGCGAACTTCGCGCCAAGAACCACATGAAGATCATCTCGCTGGCTCCAGAAGTACTGTAAGGAGCGGAGCGATGCAGAAGATCCGTAAAGGCGACAAGGTCGTCGTATTGACCGGTAAGGACAAGGGCCGTACCGGCGAAGTCGTTCAAGTGCTGCCGAAGGAAGACCGTGCGGTCGTTCGTGGCGTCAACGTCATCAAGCGCCATCAGCGCCAGACGCAGAACCAGGAAGCCGGCATCATCAGCAAGGAAGCCCCGCTTCACCTGTCCAACATTGCGATCGTCGACAAGGACGGCAAGCCGACCCGCGTCGGTTTCAAGGTTGTGGATGGCAAGAAGGTCCGTGTGGCCAAGACCTCGGGAGAAGTGATCGATGGCTGAGGCAAAGTACGAGCCGCGGCTCAAGAAGGAATACGTTGCTCGCATCCGCGCAGCTATGCAGGAGAAGTTCTCCTACGCTAACGAGATGCAGATCCCGAAGCTGGACAAGATCGTGATCAACATGGGCGTTGGCGAAGCGACGGCTGATTCGAAGAAGCCGACCGTTGCTGCTGCCGACCTGGCGGCCATCGCTGGCCAGAAGCCGGTCATCACCCGTGCACGCAACTCCATCGCTGGCTTCAAGGTCCGCGAAAATATGCCGATCGGCGCCAAGGTTACCCTGCGCGGCGCCCGCATGTATGAGTTCCTGGATCGTCTGGTCAACATCGCGCTTCCGCGCGTTCGCGACTTCCGCGGCCTGAACCCGAAGAGCTTTGACGGTCGTGGCAATTTTGCCATGGGCATCAAGGAGCACATTGTGTTCCCTGAGATCAACTACGACAAGGTTGATCAGATGTGGGGCATGGACATCATCGTTTGCACGACGGCGACGACCGACGACGAAGCGCGAGCTCTCCTGACAGAGTTCAACTTCCCGTTCCGTCAATAACCGTAACGACGAGCGTAGAAAAGGAACCCTGATATGGCGAAGACAAGCGCAGTTGAAAAGAACAAGCGCCGCCGCAATACGGTTGCCAACCAGGCCGCAAAGCGGGCTGCTCTGAAGGCAATCATCATGAACCAGTCTCTCTCGATCGAAGACCGGTTCAAGGCCACCCTGAAGTTGGCATCGCTCCCGCGCGATGGATCGAAGACCCGTATTCGCAATCGTTGCGAAGTGTCTGGCCGTCCGCGCGCCTATTACCGCAAACTGCGCATGTCGCGTATCGCGCTGCGTGAACTCGGCAATCTCGGCAAGGTGCCGGGCATCGTCAAGTCCAGCTGGTAAGGAGCAGATTAGATGACCATGACTGATCCTTTGGGCGATATGCTCACCCGCATCCGCAATGGTGCTTCGCGCCGCAAGTCGTCGGTTTCGACGCCTGCTTCCAAGCTCCGTGCACGCGTTCTCGATGTTCTGCAGGCTGAAGGCTACATCCGTGGCTACTCCGTCGTCGATTTCGGCAACGGCAAGTCTGAGCTCAACATCGAGTTGAAGTACTACGAGGGCTCGTCGGTGATCCGTGAGATCGGCCGCGTGTCCAAGCCGGGCCGCCGAGTTTATGTCTCGGTCAAGTCCATTCCGCAGGTCGCGAACGGTCTCGGCATCACCATCCTTTCGACTCCGAAGGGTGTGATGGCCGATCACCAGGCTCGCGAACAGAATGTTGGTGGTGAGGTTCTCTGCTCGGTCTTCTAAGATCGGACAGAGATATCTCCTTCGAAACAGACAGGTTTGAAAAATGTCTCGTATCGGTAAGAAGCCCGTTCAGGTACCTGCAGGGATCACGGCCACGGTTGATGGCCAGAAAGTGACTGCCAAGGGCCCCAAGGGCGAGCTGTTTTTCGTCGCTAACGACGAAATCGGTCTCAAGCTGGAAAACAATGCAATCGTCGTGACGCCGCTCAACGACTCCAAGGATGCTCGCGCAAAGTGGGGCATGTCCCGCACGATGATCGAGAACATCTTCAAGGGCGTTAAGGACGGCTACGAGCGCAAGCTCGAAATCAACGGCGTCGGCTACCGTGCCTCCATGCAGGGCAAGAACCTGCAGCTTGCGCTCGGCTTCAGCCACGACGTGGTTTATGAGCCGCCGCAGGGTATCTCGATCGCTGTGCCGAAGCCGACGGAAATCGTCGTCACCGGCATCAACAAGCAGCAGGTCGGCCAGGTTGCCGCTGAAATCCGCGAATACCGCGGTCCCGAGCCCTACAAGGGCAAGGGTGTTAAGTATGCCGAAGAGCGGATCGTCCGCAAAGAAGGCAAGAAGAAGTAAGGATCACGCGAAATGGCTAGCAGGAAAGAAGCACTTGCGCGTCGCGCCAACCGCGTGCGCCGCCAAATCAAGTCGGTGGCCAATGGCCGTCCGCGCCTGTCGGTTCATCGCTCGTCGAAGAACATCTACGCCCAGGTCATCGATGACGTGGCTGGCAAGACCCTCGCGGCTGCCTCCACCCTCGACAAGGATCTGCGCGGTTCTCTGAAGACCGGTGCCGATACCGCAGCCGCAGCCCTCGTTGGCAAGCTCGTTGCAGAGCGCGCCTCCAAGGCCGGCGTGAAGGAAGTCGTGTTCGATCGCGGCGCTTTCATCTACCACGGTCGCATCAAGGCCCTGGCTGAAGCAGCCCGCGAAGGCGGCCTGACCTTCTGATCAAGTTTCCGGCCGGTAGCTTACAAGCGCCGGCCGGATTTCACCGGACCGCAAATCTCCACCTGGAGGTTGATGCGGTCTTCGTTTTGTTTGCCGATTGCACCCGGAAAAGAAAAAGGAAGAGGACAATGGCACAGGAAAAGAGGGCTCCGCGGGAAGACCGTCAGAGCCGTGAAGAGCGCGATAGCGAATTCGTCGACAAGCTGGTCGCGATCAACCGCGTCGCCAAGGTTGTCAAGGGTGGCCGTCGCTTCGGCTTCGCCGCTCTCGTCGTCGTCGGTGACCAGAAGGGCCGCGTAGGCTTCGGCCATGGCAAGGCACGCGAAGTGCCGGAAGCCATCCGCAAGGCAACCGAAAGCGCCAAGCGCGACATGATCTTCGTACCGCTGCGCGACGGCCGTACGCTGCATCACGACGTCCATGGCCGTCATGGCGCAGGCAAGGTTCTGCTGCGTTCGGCCAAGGTCGGTACCGGTATCATCGCCGGCGGCCCGATGCGCGCCGTTTTCGAAACGCTCGGCGTTCATGACGTCGTTGCCAAGTCGACCGGTTCGTCGAACCCGTACAACATGGTTCGCGCCACGTTCGACGCCCTGAAGCACCAGGTTCACCCGAAGGACATCGCAGCTCAGCGCGGCATCAAGTATGCCACTCTGCAGGCTCGCCGCGCCGCTTCGGGCAATGCCTCCGAAGAATAAGGGAGTTTGACCTATGGCCAAGACGACCACCAAGAAGGCTGAAGCCAAGAAGACCGTTACGGTCGAGCAGATTGGCAGCCCGATCCGCCGTCCGGATGTTCAGCAGAAGACGCTGATCGGTCTTGGACTGAACAAGATGCACCGTCGCCGCACGCTGGAAGATACTCCGGCTGTTCGTGGCATGATCCGTGCTGTCCAGCATCTCGTTCGCGTTGTCGACGAGAAGTGAGCCGGAGGTAATTCGCTATGAAACTGAATGAAATCAAGGATAACGAAGGCTCGACCCACAGCCGCAAGCGCGTAGGCCGCGGTATCGGCTCCGGCTCCGGCAAGACCGGTGGTCGTGGTGTGAAGGGTCAGAAGTCCCGTTCGGGCGTTGCGATCAACGGCTTCGAAGGCGGTCAGATGCCCATCTACCGTCGTCTGCCGAAGCGCGGCTTCAACAACATCTTCGCATCCGATTATGTTGTCGTATCGCTGGCTCGTATCCAGGCTGCCGTCGATGCCGGCAAGCTCGATGCCAAGCAGACCGTTGATGCGGCAGCCCTCAAGGCTGCAGGCGTGATTCGCCGCGTCAAGGACGGCGTTCGCGTTCTCTCGGATGGCGAACTGAAGGCGAAGCTTGCCCTTGAAGTTGCAGGCGCTTCCAAGTCTGCAGTTGAAAAGATCGAGAAGGCTGGCGGTTCCGTCAAGCTGCTCGCTTCCGCTGCAGAATAATATTATCAATAATCGCCCGGGGTGCTTCACTTCGGGCGATTTTGCTCCCATATGTGAGCCTCACGAACCTGATCGATGCGCCAGTGTCTTTCCGGTCAATAACGGGAACCGAGGGTGAGGCGCCCGATTGCTGCGCAATCCGTCCGAAGCCCGGCTTTTGAACAATTTACATACTGATTCCGGGCTCGGCCGATTATGCCGGAATTGGTGATGCGGAGATTTGCATGGCTTCTGCAGCGGAACAATTGGCGTCCAATCTCAATTTTTCGACCTTTGCCAAAGCCGAGGATCTCAAGAAGCGCTTGTGGTTTACGCTTGGCGCTCTCCTCGTTTACCGGCTCGGCACTCACATTCCGCTTCCTGGCCTCAATCCTGCCGCTTATGCCCAGGCTTTCCAGAATCAGTCGGGCGGCATTCTTGGCCTCTTCAATATGTTCTCGGGCGGCGCCGTGCAGCGCATGGCGATCTTCGCGCTCGGCATCATGCCCTATATTTCGGCCTCGATCATCGTTCAGCTAATGACCTCGGTCGTTCCCTCGCTCGAAAACCTGAAGAAGGAAGGCGAGCAGGGCCGCAAGATCATCAACCAGTACACCCGTTACGGCACGGTGCTGCTCGGCGCGTTGCAGGCCTATGGTATCGCGATCGGCCTGGAGCATGGCAACGGCGTCGTGGTGGATCCGGGCTGGTTCTTCCGCATCTCCACCGTCATTACGCTGCTCGGCGGCACGATGTTCCTGATGTGGCTTGGCGAGCAGGTGACGTCGCGTGGTATCGGCAACGGTATCTCGCTGATCATCTTTGCCGGTATCGCGGCGGGTCTTCCGACCGCGCTTGCCGGCACTCTTGAACTTGGCCGCACCGGCGCGCTTTCCACGCCGCTAATTCTCGCAGTGCTGGTCGTTGCTGTTCTGGTCATCGCGCTCATCGTTTTCGTCGAGCGCGCGCAGCGTCGCCTTTTGATCCAGTATCCGAAGCGCCAGGTCGGAACGCGCATGTTCCAGGGTGATACGTCGCACCTGCCGCTGAAGCTCAACACTTCAGGCGTCATTCCAGCGATCTTTGCGTCGTCGCTGCTCCTGCTGCCGGCAACTATCGCCGGTCTCGGCAACAACACGGCGCTTCCGACATGGGTGACGTCGATTGTCGCCGCGCTTGGCCACGGTCAGCCGGTCTACATGGTGTTCTACGGCGCCCTGATTGCCTTCTTCGCCTTCTTCTACACCGCGCTCGTCTTCAATCCGAAGGACACGGCCGACAATCTGAAGAAGCATGGCGGCTTCATTCCAGGCATCCGCCCGGGTGAGCGCACCGCCGAATATATCGATTACGTGCTGACCCGTATCACGGTCATCGGCGCGATCTATCTTGTCTTCGTCTGCATCCTGCCCGAAATTCTCGTATCCCAGACAGGTATTCCCTTGTCTCTGGGTGGCACTTCGCTTCTGATCGTGGTTAGCGTAACGCTGGATACGGTGGCGCAGATTCAGGGTCACCTGATCGCACAGCAATATGAAGGCCTGATCAAGAAATCGAAGTTGCGTGGAGGAAAGAGGGGGCGATGAGACTCATACTTTTAGGGCCGCCGGGAGCAGGTAAGGGGACCCAGGCCCAGCGCATCGTGGAAAAGCATGGCATACCGCAGCTTTCCACAGGTGATATGCTGCGCGCGGCCGTTCAGGCCGGCACGGAAGTTGGCAAGCGCGCCAAGGCTGTCATGGACGCCGGCAAGCTTGTGTCCGATGAGATCGTCAACGCCATCGTTTCCGAACGCATCGACCAGCCGGATTGCGCCAGGGGGTTCATCCTCGATGGTTTCCCGCGCACGCTCGTACAGGCCGATGCCACCGAAAAGATGCTTGATGCGAAAGGCCTCGAGCTTTCCGTGGTGATCGAGCTCAGGGTTGACGACGCAGAACTGATTCGCCGCGTCTCCGGCCGTTATTCGTGCTCGAACTGTGGCAGCGTCTATCACGACACGGACAAGCTTCCGGCAACGGCTGGCGTCTGTGACAAATGCGGCTCCACCCATTTCAAGCGCCGCCCTGACGACAATGCCGAAACCATGGCGACTCGCCTGCAGGTCTACTACAAGGAGACGTCGCCGCTGATCGGTTACTACTATGCCAAGGGCAAGTTGCAGAGCATCGACGGCATGGCCGATATTGAGCATGTGACCGAGAGCATAGAGGCTATCCTAGCTAAGCTTTAGATAGCTTAAAATAAACTTGCCGGAGCGGTTGCTTTTTTGCGCTGATTCCGCTAAACACCGCGCCAACTCGCGACATGCTATGCGATCGGCGCGGATTTCCAACGGGAAGTCCGAGCACGGTCGTTTTGACATGTGGCGGACACACATTGAACAAGCAGCTCCCGGGCTGCATAACAAGACCCTTTGCCAAGGCAAAAGGAATGCAAGGAGAACAGGCGTGGCTCGTATCGCTGGCGTCAACATCCCGACTGCAAAGCGCGTAGTTATTGCGCTTCGTTACATTCACGGGATCGGACCGAAGTTTGCACAGGAAATCTGCGAGAAGGTTGGTATTCCGGCCGAGCGTCGCGTCAACCAGTTGACGGATGCTGAAGTTCTGCAGATCCGCGAAACCATCGACCGTGACTATCAGGTCGAAGGTGATCTGCGTCGCGAAACCGCGATGAACATCAAGCGTCTTATGGACCTGGGTTCCTACCGTGGTCTGCGTCATCGTCGCGGCCTGCCGGTTCGTGGCCAGCGCACGCACACCAATGCCCGTACCCGCAAGGGTCCGGCAAAGGCGATCGCCGGTAAGAAGAAGTAATTTCCGGGCAACCGGATTTGGGAGGCTGGCGGTCCGCCGGCCTCTTTTGAGTTTGAAGCGGTGCTCCATAGGTGTCGCTTCGGTGTAGCCGCTGGCATTACGGCGGTGCAGAGATCCAAGAAAGGACTAACATGGCCAAGGAAGCCGTACGCGTTCGTCGTCGCGAGCGCAAGAATATCACGTCGGGCGTCGCACACGTCAACTCGACCTTCAACAACACGATGATCACCATCACCGACGCGCAGGGCAATGCGATTGCCTGGTCGTCCGCTGGTGCCAAGGGTTTCAAGGGCTCGCGCAAGTCAACCCCGTTCGCCGCTCAGATTGCTGCCGAAGACTGCGCCAAGAAGGCTCAGGAACACGGCATGAAGTCGCTCGAAGTTGAAGTTTGCGGTCCGGGCTCCGGTCGTGAATCCGCTCTGCGCGCGCTCCAGGCTGCTGGTTTCATGATCACGTCCATCCGCGACGTGACCCCGATCCCGCACAATGGTTGCCGCCCGCGCAAGAAGCGCCGCGTCTGATCATCGCCACTCACGACGCCGGCCGGGGTAGATGCGCCCGGCTTGGTGTTACTCAAGCTCGGTTGCCACGATTGGATGGTGGCAACGAACGGAAGGCAAAAACATGATTCAGAAAAACTGGCAGGAACTGATCAAGCCGAACAAGGTCGAGTTCACCTCGAGCGGTCGCACGAAGGCTACGCTTGTAGCCGAGCCGCTGGAGCGTGGCTTCGGTCTTACCCTCGGCAACGCGCTGCGTCGCGTTCTGTTGTCCTCTCTGCGCGGCGCCGCTGTAACGGCCGTGCAGATCGACGGCGTGCTGCATGAGTTCTCCTCTATCCCGGGTGTCCGGGAAGACGTGACGGACATCGTGCTGAACATCAAGGAAATCGCCATCAAGATGGACGGCGATGACAGCAAGCGCATGGTCGTCCGCAAGCAGGGCCCAGGCGTCGTAACGGCTGGCGACATCCAGACGGTCGGCGATATCGAAATCCTCAATCCCGAGCATGTCATCTGCACGCTCGACGAGGGCGCCGAAATCCGCATGGAATTCACCGTCAACAACGGCAAGGGCTATGTGCCCGCCGAGCGCAATCGTGCGGAAGATGCTCCGATCGGTCTCATCCCGGTCGACAGCCTTTATTCGCCGGTCAAGAAGGTGTCCTACAAGGTTGAAAATACCCGCGAAGGACAGGTTCTCGACTACGACAAGCTGAGCATGTCGATCGAAACCGACGGTTCGATCAGCGGTGAAGATGCCGTCGCTTTCGCGGCTCGCATCCTTCAGGATCAGCTTGGCGTGTTCGTCAACTTCGACGAGCCGCAGAAGGAAACCGAAGAGGAAGCAGTTACCGAACTCGCTTTCAACCCGGCGCTCCTCAAGAAGGTGGACGAACTCGAACTGTCCGTTCGCTCGGCAAATTGCCTGAAGAACGACAACATCGTCTACATCGGCGACCTCATTCAGAAGACCGAAGCAGAAATGCTCCGCACGCCGAATTTTGGTCGCAAGTCGCTGAACGAAATCAAGGAAGTTCTCGCTTCCATGGGCCTGCACCTCGGCATGGAAGTGCCGGCATGGCCGCCCGAGAACATCGAAGATCTCGCCAAGCGTTACGAAGACCAATACTAACCAACAAACTGCAGGCGAACGATGCCTGCAAGTGAAGGAGAATAGCCATGCGCCACGGTAAAGCCGGCCGCAAGCTGAATAGAACTGCTAGCCACCGTAAGGCGATGTTCGCCAACATGGCGGCTTCGCTCATCACCCATGAGCAGATCGTCACCACGCTCCCGAAGGCGAAGGAAATTCGTCCGATCGTCGAGAAGCTGGTAACCCTCGGCAAGCGCGGCGACCTGCACGCTCGTCGTCAGGCCATCTCGCAGATCCGCGACGCTGCTGTCGTTTCGAAGCTGTTCAACGCGATCGCAACTCGTTACGCCACCCGCAACGGCGGTTACCTGCGTATCATGAAGGCCGGCTTCCGCCAGGGCGACAATGCCGCTCTCGCCGTTGTCGAATTCGTCGATCGCGACGTCAATGCCAAGGGCGCAGCCGATAAGGCTCGCGTTGCCGCTGAAGAAGAAGCCGCAGCCGCTTAAGGCTAGCTTCGGACCAAAGATAGAAGGCCGGATGAGCGATCATCCGGCCTTTTGTCGTTTTGGGATTGGATTCGATAGTTGGAGTCCACACGGTCACTCGGGAATATGAACGTGCTTTTTGATGTGCTTCAGATTGGCAACGATAGTGAAGATCATGATCACCAGCAGGCACCAGGAACTCCACTTGCCGACGTGAACCATCGACCACGCTCCGAGTTGGTTGGGATACTTCCAGACACCGAGAAATGTGCTGATATTCTCGGCCAGCCAGATGAAAAATCCGATCAGTACGAAGGAGAGCAGCAAGGGCATTCGACGATCGCGATCATAGGGGCGAAAGATCACCGTCGAGCGTGCATAGAGTCCGAGAAGGCAGGCGGCGATATACCAGCGATAGTCGCCGATAAAATGATGCGCAAAGAAATTCGCGTAGATCACGAATGCAAGCACTCCCGCCATCCAGTAGGGCGGGTGATGCTTGATGCGGAGATCGAAAAGTCGCCAAGCCTGAATGATGTAACTGCCGACTGCGGCGTACATGAAGCCGGAGAACAGGGGGACGCCGAACAACTTCGTGTATGCCGGGTCAGGATAGGCCCATGACTGAATGCTGCCAGAAGTCTTGAAAACTTCGAGCGCAAAGCCGACGAGGTGAAACAGGCACACCGCTTTCAACTCGTCGAGTGTCTCCAGCTTTGCCCATATCATCCAAAGCTGGATGGCCAGAGCGATAATCAGCAGGAGGTCGTAGCGCGGGATATGGAACCAGCCGGCTCGCGGCACGGCAAAGACCGCCAGAAAGAAAAATCCGGCGAAAAGGCAGGCGCGAGCCTCTTTAAGGCCGAAGAGTAAAAATTCGATTGCGAAGCGGGCGAGGCCGGTGAGGTTGGAATGACGCGGATCGGGATGGAGATAGTGATCGAGGAAAGATAGCTGTCCGTCCAAGGAAACAACTTTGGCCATGTGAAACGCTTCCCCACGCAGCGGCATTCTCCGTCTCACGAAGATACGAGGAGCATGGCAAAATTTCAGCTTGGCCTTGCAATATCCCAAGACATTTTCGATTGATCGGAGCGAATGAAGGTGCTGCCTTCGCTATAAACGGAAAATCTATCAGGCGATGATCCAAAGGAAGGTCGAGTGGGCATATCGACACGATACCGCAACCGAAGAGGCTTGCTGGTCCTGGCTTTCGCACTGACGATCGTCTGTGGCCTTGGACTGCGACGCTTTGGATATGCGGCCGGCTTTTCTTTCGCGGTCGTCAAATATGGTGGCTCGATCCTATGGGGAGCGATGGTCTATTGGCTCCTGGCGACAATCTTCGTGTCTTCGGGACGTTTCAGGATTGCCGTGGCGGCGCTGTTTGTCTCCGTCGCAGTAGAACTTTTCAGGTTTTGGCACACGCCTGATCTTGACGCCTTTCGATTGACTGCCGCCGGAGCCCTATTGCTGGGCAGGGTATTCTCGCTCTGGAATATCGTCGCTTATGCCGCCGGCATCGCGCCGGCGCTGGCGCTCGATTGCGCGCTGTCGAAGCCCAAACCGTTGTGAAGAGGCAATGTGAAGAGCCAAAACGCCAGAGCGGGGCTTATTCAGCCGCCACGGCCAGCCTGCGCGCGGGTTCGCTACGATGAAGATGAACGGCAAGCGTGTCCCAGGGCGGGGTGATGGAAAGCTGCGCCAGAAGCCGACCGATCTCGCCCCTGTGGTAGCCTCCATGCGTGACGACATGGAGAAGCATCTCCCGGCGCGTCATGCAGCCTTTGTCGCCATCCGTGAAGAGGAGCGGTATCGGATCTGACAGAAGCTCCGGGTTGATGGTTTCGAGATAGGTCAGATACCATTGATCCGAAGCCGTCATCGCCGCGTGAAGATCGGGCAGGGATGGCGTCTCCGGCGTATTATCGTCCGCGTAGCCGTGCTGCCTTCCGGTGAGATGCGCCGCGAATATGCGGCCGACGACCAGCGAGTGGTTCATCAAGCGTATGGAGAAATGACGTTCCTTGCCGTGGCGGGCGGGATCGAGGCGACCCATAGCGTCGAGCAATTCCTCGTTCGCCCAGGCTTGATAGCGGAACAGAGTTCGCAGCAATGATATTTCGCTCATGATGAAACACCTTTCGTCATTCGATGAAATGCGAGTAATCTGTTCACATTTTCATGGAATGGGTGCCGCATGTCTACTCGCATTAAGAAACCGCGCTCGCCGATGCGAAAAGAGCCGAGCCAGGCGCGTTCGCGGGCAACGGTCGATGCGATTGTCGAATCGGGTGCTCGCGTTTTAGGGGAGCGCGGATGGGCCGGCTTCACGACCAATACTGTCGCGGCCGTTGCCGGTATCAGCATCGGCTCGCTTTATCAGTATTTCCCTGACAAGCTTTCCTTGGTCGAAGCCGTCAGGCGTCGTCATTTCGATGAGGTTCTTACGGTCATGCGCAAGGCGATGGCCGGCGCACTGCCGTTGCCGCAGCGCGTGGAGGAGCTCGTGCAAGGCATGATCGACGCTCACAATGTGAACCCGGAGCTTCACAGGGTGCTGCTGGATGAGGCGCCGGGCCACGATGGTTCGAGGGTGGCGCACGATGCCTTCCTGGCCGAATATCACGCTCACTACAAAGCTTTCGTTGCCACGCATCGCAGTGACCGCGACGGCCCCTCCGACGATGTTCTTGCGCAGCTGCTATCCGGTGCGGTGGAGGGAGTGATCCACAGTGCAACTCGAAAGCATGTGCTGGGCTCGCCGGAACTGAAGCGGGAGCTCGTCAGGATGATATGTTCCTATCTGAGCAACGCCGATCGATGAAAGACGGGTCGAGTGGCTGGCCGATCTGCACGCCTGCAATCTCGACCTCTTTACCGTCTTGGTTATGGTTTAGCGCATAGCTGCATTTCCAATTTGGGATGGCGCTTTTAATGATAATAATTTGAATCCTAATTAGTTTAGTGCTAATAGGTTCTTATGAACTCGTCAAACGCTCTACAACGCCTCTTCACCGCCAATCTGCTGACCACCGGCCGCCAGTGGCGCCGGGTTGTCGATCTCGCACTGAGCTCCCATGGTATATCCGAGGCGGTGGCCGCGCCGCTGCTTTGGATCAGCCGCCTGGGGGGAGGTGTGCGGCAGGTGGTGCTCGCCACCTATGTCGGCATCGAGGGCCCGTCTCTGGTTCGGCTGATCGATCAGCTCGAAAGCATGGATCTTGTCATGCGCAAGGATGATCCCACGGATCGTCGCGCGAAAGGCCTGTGGCTGACGCCGGAAGGCGAAAAGCTGGCCTCCCGCATGGAAGACGTACTTGATGAGCTGCGTGGCAGGATCCTTGCCAATGTCGACCCTGCGGATATCGAAGCTGCGGTGCGCGTCCTGAAGGCTTTCGAGGAGTTTGAGGCATCCAAGGCCGTCGAACCGGAGCCGGAGAAGGTCTCATGAGCATTCCATCCTGGCGCGAGTGGTTATTTTCCGTCAAAGCCTTCATGGCTGCGATCATGGCGCTGTTCATCGCCTTGTCGCTCGATCTGCCGCGTCCCTATTGGGCGATGGCCGCTGTTTATGTGGTCGCCAATCCTCTAGCCGGCGCGACCAGCTCCAAGGGGCTTTATCGCGCACTCGGCACGCTTATCGGTGCCACCGCATCGGTGATCCTCATCCCGCTCTTCGTCAACGCGCCGGAACTGCTTTCGATCGTTGTCGCGCTGTGGACCGGCACCTTGCTGTTCATCTCGATGCTCGACCGCAGCGCGCGCAGCTACGTCTTCATGCTGGCCGGCTATACATTGCCGCTGATCGCGCTGCCGACCGTCGGCTCGCCCGAAACCATTTTCGATGTCGCACTTGCTCGCTCCGAGGAAATTCTCATTGGCATCGTCTGTGCGAGCGTGGTTAGCGCCGTCGTCTTTCCGAGCAGCGTCGGCACCGTCCTCGGCCAGCGCATAGGTTCCTGGCTGGACGACGCCGGCACCTGGGCCGACGAGATCCTGCGCGGCGAGGGCGCTTCGCCGGCAACGCCCTTGAAGCGGCAGAAGCTTGCTGCTGACGTTTCCGGCCTGGATCTCGTCATCAGCCAGTTGCGCTATGATGCCGGCAGCCGTGACATCGTCAGACATTCGCGCGAGCTGCGTGGCCGCCTGCTGATGCTCCTGCCGCTCTTCTCCTCCCTGGCCGATCGCCTGCACGCCTTGAAGGCCGGGGGCAAACCGCTACCGCAGGAATTGGTCGTTGTTTTGAACGAGGTCGCGGATTGGCTGGGGCAGGGTGGTCGCGGCAAGGCCGATGAGACCGCTGAGACCTTGTCGAGGAAGATCGAGGAGTTGCAGGAGAACGACCTCCATATCGGTTGGGACGACCTCGTCCGGTCGAGCGCCCTCGCTCGCCTTAAGGAAATCGTCGACTTGTGGCAGGATTGCCTGACGCTGCGTGCCCAGATCGTCTCGGGGCAACAGGTCGGCACCTGGCGCCCCGCCTTCCGCTATCGCAATGTCGTCGGTCGCAGCAGGCATTATGATTATGCCCTGCTGGCCTTCTCGGCCGGTAGCGTCATCGCCGGAATTGCCGTCGCCTGCTTCTTCTGGATCTATTCCGGCTGGGCGGATGGTGCCGGCTTCATCGCCATGGTGGCCGTTGCCTGCTCGTTTTTCGCCGCGCTCGATCGTCCCGCGCCCTTCATCACCACCATGTTCATCTGGACTGCGGTGAGCCTGGTCATCGCCTGCGTCTATATCTTCGGCGTCTTGCCGTTGATTTCCGGCTTCGAGATGCTGGTGCTGGTCTTTGCGCCGCCCTTCCTGGTGATGGGGCTGCTGATCACCCGCCCGCAAACCAACATGCTCGGCATGCTGCTGGCGGTAAACGGCGCAAGTTTCATCGCGCTGCAGGATCGTTACACCGCCGATTTCGCCAGCTTCACCAACAGTGCGATCGCCGCTCTGGCGGGTGTTGGCTTTGCCTTGGTCTGGACTTTGCTTACCCGCCCATTCGGTTCCGAACTTGCCGCCTGGCGGCTGGTGCGGGCTGGCTGGAGAGATCTCGCTGAAACTGCCGCCGGCATCCGCCGCGCCGATCATGAACGCCTCTCAGGCCGCATTCTCGATCGCCTGGGCCAGCTCGTTCCCCGCCTAGCACGCATCGAAGACCGCGAACTGAAAAAGGTCGACGGTTATGCCGATGTCCGTCTCGGCTTCAACGTGTTGATGCTGCAGAAGGAGCGTGCCAAGCTGAAACCGGCTGCCGCTGCATCCGTCAGCGAAGTCCTGATCGGCGTATCGGATTTCTATCGTTCGCGGCTGAAGGCAAAACGGGCCGTGGATCCGGCCGATGAACTGCGTGTGTCGATCGATCATAGCCTTGAAGCCGTCGCACAGGAAAAGCGAGATTCCGCTCGGGCGAGCCTTGATGCGCTCGTCGGTCTTCGCCGGGCGCTCTTCCCCCATGCCGAGCCGCCGGTGAGCTGGCGACCGCCCGTGGCGGACATAACCCAACCTCATCCCATTGCCGCCGAGTAATATCATGCCCGCAGAATTCGATCTTTATGGCGTCTATATCCCGCGCCTTCTCGTTCTCATGCTTCTGACGCTGTTTGTCGTCATCATCCTTCGACGCCTGCTCGCATGGATCGGGGTCTACACTCTGGTCTGGCATCGCGGCCTCTTCGATCTCGCGCTTTACGTCCTGCTGCTCGGCGCCGTCTCTTCAGTCTCTCGTTGGTACTTCACATGAACGCGTTCAAACTCATCGGCCGCGTGGCCGTCACACTCATCTTCGTCGCCGCCGCTGTCTATGTCGGCCGTCACCTCTGGGGCCATTACATGGACGAGCCGTGGACGCGCGATGCGCGCCTGAGGGCCGATGTCGTCGGCATCGCGCCTGACGTCTCGGGTCTCGTGAGCGAGGTCCTTGTCAAGGACAACCAGACCGTCAAGAAGGGCGATATCCTCTTCCGCGTCGATCGCGATCGTTTCGCCATCGCTCTCGAACAGGCCGATGCAGCCCTTGCAAGCAGCAAGGCGGCTCTCGAGCAGGCTCAGCGCGAAAGTGCGCGTCAGGCGCGCCTTGGCGATGCCGCCTCCCTGCAGCAGAAGGAGCAGGCGCTGACCACCGTGCAACAGGATGAAGCGGCTGTTCGGCAGGCGACTGCCAATCGCGAACTCGCCCAGCTCAATCTCGACCGCTCCGAAGTTCGTGCCACCGTCAACGGCACGATCTCGAACCTCAGCCTGCGTCCGGGCGACTATGTTTCCGCCGGCACCGCAAAGGTGGCTCTGATCGACAGCGATTCTCTGCGCGTCGAAGGCTATTTCGAAGAAACCAAGCTGCCGCGCATCCATATCGGCGACGAGGTTCATATCCACCTGATGGGCCAGGCCGAGAAGCTGACCGGCCATGTCGAAAGCATCGCCTATGGCATCGAGGACCGCGAACGGACCTCCGGCAGCCTGCTTGCCAACATCACGCCGACCTTCAGCTGGGTGCGTCTGGCACAGCGCGTACCCGTGCGTATCGCCCTCGACAAGGTTCCCGAAGGCACGAAGCTGATCGCCGGCCTGACGGCGACGGTCGAGGTGCAAGAGCAGGGCCAAGCGAAGATCGCCAGCGCTGCCGAATAACTCTCGCTTGAAAGGTAGAGCGGCCGTTCTCAGGCCGCTCTGGAACTAGAGGCCGCGGCCGGCTGGCGCGCCGCCCGTCGCCTTTCCATCATGATCGGCCGATAGGAGCGGTAAAGGATCATGGCGATCAGCAGGCCGATATAGATGAACTGCTCCACGGATAGCACCTTGGTCGATAGCGCAAAGTGCAGGGCACCGCAGGCGGCGATGATGTAGACGAGGCGATGCAGCCAGATCCATTTCTTGCCGAGACGCTTGATCGAGAAATTGTTCGAGGTTACGGCGAGCGCCAGCAGCATGACGAGACCGGCCATGCCGAACATGATGAAGGGCCGCTTCAATACGTCGTCGATGACGGCATGCACGTCCAGCGCCTGATCGAGAACCATATAGACCGTCAGATGCATCAGCGCGTAGTAGAAGCAAAGCAGGCCGAGCGCGCGGCGATAGCGCAAATAGTTCCAGCCGAAGAGATCGCGAAGCGGTGTGACAGCAAGCGTCAGCAGCAGGAAGCGGATCGCCCATAGCCCCAGGAAGAGCTCGAAGGTCTTGACCGCATCGGCGCCGAGCTGATCCGTCGCGCCGAGATAGAATTCCCAGGCGGCCGGTAAAAGCCCGACAAAGTAGAGCGCCCAGACGGAGGCGGGCTGCCAGCGTTTTGGGAGAGCGAAGGAGAGGGCCATCAGAAATTCACCCTGAGATCCATGCCGCTATAGAGGCTGGCGACCTGATCGGCATAGCCGTTGAAGGGCAGGGTGGGGTGACGGTTGGAGCCGAAGAAGCCGCCTTCGCCGATGCGCCGTTCCGTCGCCTGGCTCCAGCGCGGATGATCGACGGCCGGATTGACGTTGGCGTAGAAGCCATATTCCTGGCTGTTGGTTGCCTGCCATGTGTTCAGCGGCTGCTTGTCGGTGAGCGTGATGCGGACGATCGACTTGATGCCCTTGAAGCCATATTTCCACGGCACGACGAGGCGGATCGGCGCGCCGTTCTGGTTCGGCAGGGTCTCGCCATAGAGGCCGACGGCAAGCAGCGTCAGTGGATTGCGTGCCTCGTCCAGGCGCAGGCCCTCGACATAGGGCCAGTTCAGGGATTGCAGGAGGCCCGATTGCCCCGGCATTTCTTCCGGCCGCACCACTGTCTCGAAGGCAACATATTTGGCGCTGCCCTGCGGCTCCACCTTGTCTAGCAGGGCCGAAAGCTGGAAACCATCCCATGGAATGACCATCGACCAGGCTTCGACGCAGCGCATGCGATAGACCCGCTCTTCCGGCGGGAATTCCTTGATCAGCGCGTCGATGTCGAAGGTGCCGGGCTTATTGACCATGCCATCGACCTTGACCGTCCAGGGGCGCGGCTTGAACTTGCCCGAGAGGCTGGCCGGATCGGACTTGTCGAGGCCGAATTCGTAGAAATTATTGTAGGTGGTGACGTCCTTGAGCGGCGTCAGCTTCTCATTGACCGTATAATTGCTCTTGGTCGCCGTCAGCGCCTCGGCCAGCGCCGCATTATTGCCGCCGATTGCCGCCATGCCGATGCCGGCCGCTGCGGCCGTCAGGAACTCGCGCCGCTTCAGATAGATCGAGCGGGGTGTGATCTCGGAGGATGCGATTTTCGGCGGGCGATAGGCGGCCATGGAACAATTCCTTTATGCGATAGCAGCTTGATATGAGCGATACGCAACGGACACGGGTTTTGTTACACTCTTAGGCTGGCATTTCTTTGGAAGTGAAAGCAACTTTTTGTGTGCGCTTGTCATAGGGCCGTTTCATTCCCAATTGTGGTCGTAGGCCTTGCTTGCCCGAACGCAGCCCTTGCCCGACAGCGTACCGGATTCGCTTGAGTTGATAGTGACAGTACTGCACGATTGGATTAGGACAATTCCAAAAAGCGGAGTTGCCGGCGCTCTTTGGCCTGAAACCCTTGGCCGATGCCCGACGCCGCACAATTTCCAGGATGACGAGGAAGACACCATGCCAGCTTATCGTTCCAGAACAACCACCCACGGCCGCAACATGGCCGGCGCGCGCGGCCTTTGGCGTGCGACGGGTATGAAGGACGGCGATTTCGGCAAGCCTATCATTGCGGTGGTCAACTCCTTCACCCAGTTCGTGCCCGGCCACGTCCACCTCAAGGATCTCGGCCAGCTCGTCGCGCGTGAAATCGAGGCAGCCGGCGGCGTTGCCAAGGAATTCAACACCATCGCCGTCGATGACGGTATCGCCATGGGCCATGATGGCATGCTCTATTCGTTGCCGTCGCGCGAGCTGATCGCCGACAGCGTCGAATACATGGTCAACGCCCATTGCGCCGACGCCATGGTCTGCATCTCCAATTGCGACAAGATCACCCCCGGCA
The DNA here is from genome assembly GCF_003287875.1 of Martinezella tropici. Classification (GTDB taxonomy): domain Bacteria; phylum Pseudomonadota; class Alphaproteobacteria; order Rhizobiales; family Rhizobiaceae; genus Rhizobium; species Rhizobium tropici_C. Next base: position 352,621 of record NZ_QMKK01000022.1, on the reverse strand, counting down.
TGCTGATGGCCTCGCTGCGCTTGAACATTCCGACGGTCTTCGTGTCCGGCGGCCCTATGGAGGCAGGCAAGGTCGTCCTGCATGGCAAAAAGCATGCGCTCGATCTGGTCGACGCCATGGTTGCCGCTGCCGACGACAAGATCAGCGATGAGGATGTCCAGGTCATCGAGCGCTCCGCCTGTCCGACCTGCGGCTCGTGCTCGGGCATGTTCACGGCCAATTCCATGAACTGCCTGACCGAAGCGCTCGGCCTGTCGCTGCCTGGCAATGGTTCGACGCTCGCAACCCATGCCGACCGCAAGCGCCTCTTCGTCGAAGCCGGCCATCTGATCGTCGATCTCGCCCGCCGCTATTACGAGCAGGAGGATGCATCCATCCTGCCGCGCTCCGTTGCATCGAAGAAGGCCTTCGAGAACGCCATGGCGCTCGATATCGCCATGGGTGGCTCGACGAACACGGTTCTGCATATTCTTGCCGCTGCGCATGAAGGTGAAGTCGATTTCACCATGGCCGACATCGATGCGCTCTCGCGCCGCGTACCGTGCCTCTCCAAGGTTGCACCGGCGAAGAACGACGTCCACATGGAAGATGTGCACCGCGCCGGCGGCATCATGTCGATCCTCGGTGAGCTCGACAAAGGCGGCCTGATCAACCGCGATTGCCCGACGGTTCACGCCGAAACGCTCGGCGACGCCATCGACCGCTGGGACATCACCCGCACCAACAGCGAAAGCGTGCGCGAATTCTTCCGCGCGGCTCCCGGCGGCATTCCGACCCAGGTTGCCTTCAGCCAGAACGCCCGTTGGGAAGAACTCGACACCGATCGCGAGAAGGGCGTCATCCGCTCCGTCGAGCATCCCTTCTCCAAGGATGGCGGTCTTGCCGTCCTCAAGGGCAATCTGGCGCTCGATGGCTGCATCGTGAAGACGGCCGGTGTCGATGAATCGATCCTGAAGTTCTCCGGCCCCGCCAAGGTCTTCGAAAGCCAGGATGCTGCCGTCAAGGGCATTCTCAGCAATGAGATCAAGGCCGGCGACGTCGTCGTCATCCGCTACGAAGGCCCGAAGGGCGGCCCCGGCATGCAGGAAATGCTCTATCCGACGAGCTATCTGAAGTCGAAGGGCCTCGGCAAGGCCTGCGCGCTCATCACCGACGGCCGCTTCTCCGGCGGCACCTCGGGCCTGTCGATCGGCCACGTTTCGCCCGAAGCAGCCAACGGCGGCACGATCGGCCTGGTGCGCGAAGGCGACATGATCGACATCGACATCCCGAACCGCATCATCAGCCTGCGCGTCGACGACAAGGAACTTGCCGCTCGCCGCGAAGCCCAGAACGCCAAAGGCTGGCATCCGGCGGAAGTGCGCAAGCGCAACGTCACCACGGCGTTGAAGGCCTATGCCGCGTTTGCGACCAGCGCGGATCGCGGCGCGGTTCGTGATCTGGGTGGGAAGTAACTAGACCCCTTCGCCCGCACAGCGGGGAGAAGGTGGACTCGAACGGTCGAGCATAGCTCGGCCGCGAGAGGACGGATGAGGGGCTTTCGAGCTTTATCGGAACGGCAGAGTTCGCCGTTCCTGCGTTTGCCTCTCACCCTAGCCCTCTCCCCGCAGGCGGGGCGAGGGGACTTGTCCGATCAAGCCGGCAAATCTTCGCAAACCAGCTCTTACAGCGGCCGATTGATCTGCTTGTAGGTGTCGTTCAGCACCTTCAGGCGCTCCTCATAGGACGTGGTCAGGCAAGCCACGTCAGCTCCGCAAGCCTGCCGCTTCTTCAGCCATTCCGTCTGCTGGTCCTGCATCGTACCGCGTGCGCCCATGGCGAGAAGGCCTGAGAGCAGGTCGAAGGTCGTCACCATCTTTACGTCGGCATCGTTGAGAGCCCTCACGTCGCAGATCGTCTTCTCGTCCGGTTTCAGGTTCTGTGCCTCGCAATCGAAGCTGGCGGCGTGGGAGATGCCGGTCATGCCCAATGAGATGAGGAAAGTGGCGGCGGCAAGATGGTTCGATCGCATATGTGGCTCCCTTTGACGATTCCCAACGCGAAATGCATGACAGCACGTTTTTGTTCGGCGAGCCTGTTTTTTATCGCCGCAAACCTCCATTTATGCTTCATGCTTCCGCCCTCTTTTCTTTCTAGCGTCGGGCGCTACAACGTTGTTTAAAGAGAATTAAAAAGGGAAATTTCCATGCATGTCCTCCTGAAGCGCACTGCCGTTTCGATGATTGCCCTCGTCATGGCGATGCCGCTTTCCGCTGAGGCTCAGACAGCGAAGACGCTGCCGCAAAGCCAGACGCAGATGCAGCTTTCCTTCGCTCCGCTGGTCAAGCAGACGTCCGGTGCCGTGGTGAACGTCTATGCCGAGCGCGTCGTGCAGCGCCAGTCTCCCTTCGCCGGCGATCCCTTCTTCGAGCAGTTCTTCGGACAGCGCATGCCGAATCGCACCGAGAAGCAATCTTCGCTTGGCTCGGGTGTGATCGTGGAGGCGAATGGTACCGTCATCACCAATAACCACGTCGTCGATGGTGCCGACGATATCAAGATCGCGCTTTCGGATGGCCGCGAATTTCCCTGCAAGGTCGTGCTGAAGGACGATCGCGTCGATCTCGCCGTTTTGAAGATCCAGTCGAAGAACGAGAGTTTCCCGGTTCTGCCGCTCGGCAATTCCGACGGCATCGAGGTCGGCGATCTCGTGCTTGCGATCGGCAATCCCTTCGGTGTCGGACAGACGGTAACGAGCGGCATCGTTTCGGCGCTTGCCCGTAACCAGGTGAAGAACGAGGTCGGCTTCTTCATCCAGACCGATGCCTCGATCAACCCCGGCAATTCGGGCGGCGCGCTCGTCAACATGACCGGCGAGCTGATCGGGCTGAATACGGCGATCTTCTCCCAGGGTGGCGGCTCCAATGGTATCGGCTTTGCCATTCCAGCCAACTTGGTCAAGGTTTTCCTTGCCGCAGCCGATCGTGGCGACAAGTCTTTCGAGCGGCCCTATATCGGCGCCACGTTCGAGCCGGTGACATCCGATGTCGCCGAAGCGCTTGGCCTGGACAAGGTGCGCGGCGCGCTGGTGACCAAGGTGGTCGATGGCGGCCCGGCGGCCAAGGCCGGTCTCAAGCCGGGAGAAGTGATCACGGCGCTGAACAATATCTCCATCGAGCATCCGGATGCGCTCGGCTATCGCCTGACGACGGCCGGTCTCGGCGCGACCGTGTCGCTGACCGTGCTCGATAACGGCAAGGAACATCAGACCACGATGACGCTTGCCGCAGCACCGGAATCCATTCCGCGCGATGAGCGGGTGATCGAGGGCAACAATCCCTTCTCCGGCGCGACCGTTGCCAATCTTTCCCCGCGGGTTGCCGATGACCTGCATCTGCCGCCGGATTCCACGGGCGTCGTCATCGAAAGCCTGAAGCAGAACTCGCCGGCCGATCGACTGGGATTTGCCGCGCGTGATATCGTCATTTCCATCAATGGCGTGGCGATCAACACGACCGAGATTCTCCAGCGGACCGTCACGTCAAACCCAAGCTTCTGGCGCGTCGAGATCGAGCGTGACGGCCAGCGTATCAGGCAGTTCTTCCGATGAGCGATGACCTGTTTGCACCGCGGATACCGGAGGAGGTCGCCAACAAGCGGCCTCTCGCCGACCGTCTGCGGCCGCAAACACTGGCCGAAGTCACCGGTCAGGCACATCTGACCGGCGAGGATGGCGTATTGCGCCGGATGATCGAAGCGGGCTCGCTGGGATCGATGATCTTCTGGGGGCCGCCCGGCACCGGCAAGACGACCGTTGCAAGGCTGCTTTCGGGCGAGGCGGGTCTCGCCTTCGAGCAGATTTCGGCGATCTTCTCCGGTGTCGCCGATCTGAAAAAGGTCTTCGAGGCGGCACGGTTGCGCCGCATGGATGGCCGCCAGACCCTGCTGTTCGTCGACGAGATCCATCGCTTCAATCGCGCCCAGCAGGATAGCTTCCTGCCCGTGATGGAAGATGGCACCGTCATTCTAGTGGGCGCAACCACGGAAAATCCGTCTTTCGAACTCAATGCCGCTCTTCTCTCCCGCGCTCGTGTGCTGACGTTCCGCTCTCATGATGAGGAAAGCCTGGAAGAATTGCTGCGCCGGGCTGAGACGGTGGAGGGCAAGCCGCTGCCGCTAACGGAGGATGCCCGCGCCAGTCTGATCCGCATGGCCGATGGCGATGGCCGCTCGGTGCTGACGCTGGCCGAAGAGGTCTGGCGCGCCGCGCGCAAGGACGAGCTTTTCGATCCCGACATGCTGGTCAAGATCGTCCAACGCCGCGCTCCGGTCTATGACAAGGCGCAGGATGGTCACTACAACCTGATTTCTGCGCTGCATAAGTCGGTCCGAGGCTCCGATCCGGACGCCGCGCTCTATTATCTCGCCCGCATGTTCGATGCCGGCGAGGATCCGCTCTATCTCGGCCGTCGGCTGGTGCGCATGGCCGTGGAGGATATCGGGCTTGCCGATCCGCAGGCGCTTGTCATCTGCAATGCCGCCAAGGACGCCTATGATTATCTGGGGTCACCGGAAGGTGAGCTGGCGCTGGCCCAGGCCTGCGTCTATCTCGCCACAGCGCCAAAATCCAATGCCGTCTACACGGCTTTCAAAGCCGCGACCCAGGCCGCCAAGCAAAACGGCTCGCTTCTGCCGCCCAAGCATATCCTCAATGCACCGACCAAGCTGATGCGGACCGAAGGCTATGGCGACGGTTATCGCTACGATCATGATGAGCCGGATGCCTTTTCAGGCCAGAATTACTTTCCGGAGAAGATGGGCCGCCAGACCTTCTACGATCCGCCGGAGCGCGGTTTTGAGCGTGAGATCCGCAAGCGGCTGGACTGGTGGTCGAAGCTGCGCAAGGAGCGCGGCGAACGCTAAAGCAATTCCAGGAAAGCGCGAAGTGGTTTTCCGTCCGGAATTGCGTGAAAACAAAAGGATAGAGCGTTTTCGCAATTCGAAGAAAGGCGGAAAGGCTCTAGCCTACATCACCTGCCGGCGATATCCTGCGGCGCTTTCTGTATTCGCGGCATTGTTATCCTATCGACCATCTTCACGCTCGATTCCGCCAGGCTCTTGTGGCCTTCCATATCGACGACGAGATGCCAGTGGCCGGCCTCGGGAATGGTGAGCCGGATCGGTGATTTCTTCGCGACGCCGCCGAGAAACTGGTGCTTGAGCGTCTCCGTGAAGCGCTCGAAATTCGAGCCGTTCATCAGCCTGACATTGGCGATGGTCGAGAGGGTGATTTCGATCACCGTTCCGGAGCGCTGTTCCCCGAGATCGTAATGGCTGTAGCGGAAGGCAGGCTTCGACATGGCTTTCTGCTCATTGGATATCTGGCCGAGAGCTTAACTGAAGGCGAGTTAAGGAAGCGTTGGGCGGGATAGTGCGAAGCCTGCCAAGGGCAAGTTCAGTGCAGATTGGACGAGCCTGGGGCGAAGTCGTTCAGATCGAGTATAGCGCCTTCGGGTGCCAGGCAGATATCGGCCGGATTGTGGTTGCATTCCTCGGCGGCGAAGTGCAGGGCGGCTGCCTCGTTGCGGAATAGGCCGCCGACAAGGCCTTGCCGGTCCTGAACGATCCAGCTGCCGCGGCGGTCGCGGCCGATGATGAAGCGGGCCGGAGCCGACGAAATCGGGCTGTGAGCCGAACGGCGCTGAATATGTTGTGCGTTTGCCATGTCTATGTTTCCTCTTGAATCTCTTCGGTTTCGCTCAGTGTCCGGTCAGGTGCAGCGCCATCTGCAGGGCGCCGGCAATCAGGAGGACAAGCCCGAGGCGCGGAGCGACGGAACGAAGCCCGTTCAGCAATGCGTCCGAGGAGATGGGCCACTCGCTTCTTGCGAGGGCGGCCATGCGAGGGCGTTGGAGGGGGTCGGCGGATAGGCCGGCATGCGTATGGCGTGACATCATGGTTCCTTTCAGTGTCACCGGCACCGTTGGTCCGATAAGATCATTTCCGGTGCTACGCTGTTGAATCTATGAGGGAGTTGCTAGGTTTTCCATTTGCCTGAAACGGCAAAAATATAAAAATCTCATAGGGATGGCGCGATCTCACAACCCCAGGCGAGAGGCATGGCGCGAGGCAAACCGGCCGCTTCCGTCGAGCTGAAACGGTGTGATTGCTGCCTGGATGGCCACAGCCGTCTCGCTGGTGACGCCGACCAGGGGCAGGCGGACATCCGCGTTGATATCCGTGGCCAGTGACAAGGCGTGCTTGATCGTCGCCGGTTCGCTTTCGCGGGCCAGCGCGCTGAATAACGGCTGCAGGCGCTCGTCGATGGATAGGGCAGCGCTGACGTTGCCGCAGGCGGCCGAATGCTGCATCGATTGAAAGAGCCGCGGAACGATATTGGCAGCTCCCGAAAAGCAGCCATGACCGCCCGCGGCCTTAAAGCCGAGTGCGCTGGCATCGTTCGAGGTAAACAGGCCGAATCGCTCCGGCAGAAGGGGTCGCCAGAGGTCGACGCGTGAGATGTCGCTACTGCCGTCGGCAATCCCGATGATTCCCGGAATCTCCGCGAGCTGCGCGACCGTCGCCGGCGCGAGGTCGATCGCGGTATGCGATGGTTGATTATGGACGATGATCGGCAGCTCGGTCTGCGCCGCAAGTTGCGCGAAATGGTGACGCACACCCTTCTGCGTCGGCTTGGAATAATAGGGCACCGTCACGAGGGCGGCATCGGCACCAAGTCGCTGCGCCTGCATGGTTTCCTTTATGGTCGTCGCCGTATCGTTGGTTCCCGTTGCAACAATGACGGGCACCTTGTCTTCGGAAAGCTCGATGCAGATTTCAATGGCGCGGATGCGCTCGGCTTCTGTCAGTGTCGGGCCTTCGCCGGTCAACGAACAGACCAGCAGCCCGTCGATGCCGCTCAGTAGCTGCCATTCCACATGCGCCATCAGGGCGACGCTATCGAAAGCGTCATCGTGAAACGGGGTAACAAGCGCGGTGATCGCACCGCCGATGCGTCTCTGAAAAGTCGGACTGCTCATGTCGGCTGCGTCTCAGAGGTAATGCAGTACGATGAAAAGCTCTAGGCCGCCGAGAAGCAGACCGAAGGTGAACATGGCCTGAAAAGTACGCCTTTCGCGGATCTGATGATTGTCAAGCGGGCGCTGGCGCCGGCCTTTTACGCCTGGGGCGGATGCCGCAACGCGATGATGCTTCTCATCGCTGTTATGAACGAGGACGCGGATGGATTCCGTCAGATTGGGCGCGTGCGTGTCGAGCATGGGATCTATCTCCATATTCCACCGCAAGCGTAACGCCGGCCCCCATAGGAAATCCATTCGGGGTGAAAGGCGAAGAAGTAAGTGAGATATAAAGGGCCGGCAGCCCGGATTTTCCTCCGGCAACTGGCTCCTGGCCCGCCGCCGGAAAGGGAGATGCCGTTGGCGATAATCGACTGCTTGCTAGGCAGTATCCTGCCGGTTCTTCTGGTCGAGCTGCGTCACCAGCGCCAGGATGGTTGCCGAGACCGGCGTCGGCACATTTGCGAGCTTGCCGAGCGAAACGACGACACCGACGAGAGGCGTGATTTCCAGCGCCTTGCCGGCAAGCAGATCCTGCAGCATCGAGGTGCGCACAGGGCCGATCTGACGCGAGCGGTCGAGGCGCTCTTCGATCGACATGGCGATATGGCATCCCAAAGCCTCAGCGACAGCCTTCACTTCGCTCATTACCTGGCCAACCATGGCCGCCAGCGGTGGATCATCCATGATGTCGGACATCAATCCCCTGGTCAGCGCGCTGATCGGATTGAAGGCGGCGTTGCCCATCAGCTTGCTCCAGATATCGTCGCGGATGCGTGTGGAAACGGAGACGTTGACGCCCGCTCTCTGCAGCAGTGCCGCGATGGCCTCGATGTCTGCGGTCGTCTCACCGGAGGGCTCGCCGAGGATGAAATGGCCGTTGTTGGCGAGCTTGACCTCGCCGGGGGCGACGACTTCCGCTCCCTGATAGGCAACGCAGCCGATCACGCGCTCCGGCCCGATCAGGCGCCAGAGATCGCCGTTCGGATCGAGTTCCTCCATCTGGTGTTCCGCATGGCCGCTCTGCCTGTCCCGGTGAAAATACCACCACGGCACGCCGTTGAGGATCATGACGACGCGAGTGCGCGAATGCAGCAGCTTTGCAATTCCGGGGACAGCTGCAGCGAGCTGATGGCCCTTGAGCCCGGTGATGACGAGATCCTGCGGCGGCAGCTCGCCCGCATCGGCCGTTGCCGTCATCCGCGCCACGAGAGGGCTATCCGCGCCGGCTTCCCAGAGGCGTATGCCGCCAGTGCGAATGGCCTCCAGATGAGCTCCGCGAGCGACGGCGGAGACCTGCGTCTGCGCTCCTGCAGAGGAAGCGAGCTTTGCGGCAATGGCGCCACCCAGCGCGCCGGCGCCGTAGACACAGATGTTCTTGAAGGGAGAGGATGTCATGCTTGATGCTCCGAATGAGATCACGTGCTCGGAAAAGATATGTCGCGCTTTCGATTTGGCGAAGGGTCTTCGAGGCTTCAGGCAATTGAGACTGAAAATCGCCGAACCTTCCTGCAAACTACACGCTTATGGAAATTTCACCATGCTCGCGCGAGCGCGAGTGAAATCAATCCGTCATAGGAAACTGCTTTTCTGCCGGCATCGATCGCTGGATTTCCGTCGTGCCGTTCAAGGAGCAATGGCAGCGCAATATCTATCGCGAAGGGCTGCAACGCGCCGGCTCTGGAAGCCTGGTTCGAATGGATGATTGCCGCGATCAGCATGAGTGTTTTCCGATCATCACGAGCTCGGGCTAGTCTTTACCACAATCGCATCCTAACCTCCGCTAGATCGCTCTGGACCAAGGACAACCGGTGCGATATCGATTTCTCAATTGTCCTTTCTAAGTTGATGAATTCGCCGGGGAAGATCGTTGCGTTTCGAAGCCCTCAACCGTCTCTGGGACAGCGTTCGGGAGACCAGCCATGATTTCCGTGCCTCGACGGATGTGTTTCCCGTCGTGGATATCGAAAAGCTGAGTGCGACCCTCGACCTGAAGGAGAAGGGCGCTGCCGCCGGGCGCCAGAACCGGCCGCCGCCGGATGCCCAGTCGCTTGACGAGACGGAGCAGCGCATCGTCGCCTGGGTCGAAGCGGAGAAGAAGAGTTCCTACCAGATCCTCGAAGACCAGTTCCAGACCTTCGACAGCCGCTTGCGCAACCTCGATTTCGAAGGACAATTCGGGCTGATCCGCCAGGCAAACGCTTCCAGTGTCTCCGATTTCAAGGCGGAGGTGGCAAGCGGCGTCGACGAGCTTCACGGCCTGCGCCGCAAACTGAAGACGGCCGAGGATGAAATGGTGGGCTTCAAGGCCAGGCATAAGCTGCAGCGCGCCGCGAAGGTTTCCAGCCGTGCGGCATGGGGCTTCAAGGTCTCGCTGATCGTCTTCCTCGTGCTCATCGAAATGGTGATGAACGGTAGCTTTCTGGCCAAGGGAAGCGAACAGGGCATCGTTGGCGGTGTGACGGAGGCGGCTGCCTTCGCTATCCTGAACATCGGCACAGCGTTGATGTTTTCCTTCTTCTGCGTCCGCTTCCTCGTGCATCGATCCCTTGCGCTGAAGCTGCTTGGCCTGCTCGGTCTCGTCGCCTATGTCGCCGTCGCCCTGGGGATCAACATCGCGCTGGCACATTATCGCGAGGTCTCAGCGACGATCCTGAGCGGAGCCGGTGCCGAGGTGATTCAGCGCCTGAAGACGGCGCCTCTCGGACTGCAGGAGTTGAACTCCTGGATGCTCTTTGCCATCGGCCTGATGTTCTCGCTCGTTGCCTTCATCGACGGCTGCTATCTCACCGACCCCTATCCGGGCTTTGCCGGCGTGCAGAAACGCCTCGATGCGGCGAGGGACAATTACATCGACCGCAAGCTCGATCTGATCGAAGATCTTCGCGAGATCCGCGACGAGCACAACAGCAAGATCGAAGAGATCATCCGCGACCTCTCGCTGCGCCGGCAGGAAACGGCCGCCATCATCGCCCATCGTGCGAGAACCGCGGGTCTTTTTGCCGAACACCAGAACCATCTCGAGCGGGCCGCCAATGTGCTGCTCACCTCCTACCGCGACGCCAACCGGGCCGCGCGCACCGAGCCGGAGCCATCCTACTTCAATGCCGCCTACAAGATGGAGCGCCTGACACCTGTCATCCGCAGCGAAGAGGAATGGGACGACAAGGTGCTGGGCTCGCGCATCCAGGGTGCGCAGACGGAGCTTTCGGAGCAGATCAAGCGGATCGGCGATGAATTCGAGCGCGCCATCGAAAAATACCACCAACTCGATAATCTATTCCCGGAGAGCATCCTTGGCTCGACGCAAGCGGCGTAGCCGGCGCGGCGGATCCGCCGGTCTCATCATCGCAACGGTTTGTCTCGCCGTCCTGTCCCTCGGGATCGTCGGGGCCTATGGCTGGCTGCGCTACAAGGCGAGCGGCAATGTCGCCATCGATCAGGCGTCGCTCTGCCCTGTGGACGGCCCGAAGGCGGAAACCGCCATTCTGCTCGATGTCACCGATCCGATATCGGACACAACGGCGCTCGATCTGCGCAACCAGTTCCAGAAGATCGTTGCGGATGTGCCGATCGGCGGCGCGATCGATATCTATGCGCTCACCGAGAAGGAGGGTGAACTGATCCAGACCTTCCACGGCTGCAACCCCGGAAGCGGCGCGAGCGTCGACGAATGGACCAGCAATCCGCGCCTGGCGCAGGCGCGATGGGAAAAGGGTTTCCAGAAGCCGCTCGCCGATATCGCCGGCAAGCTGACCGCGGGCGAGTCCGGCAGGCTGTCGCCGATCATGGCAGCCATCCAGAAGATCAATCTCGAGGTCTTTGCCAATGCACCGGTCGGCTTGCCGAAGCGCCTCTACATCGCCTCCGACATGATCGAGCACACGGCCGCCTTCTCGAACTACCGGGACGGCGTCTCCTATCAGAAATACCAGCACAGCCCGGCAAACGACCAGTTTCGCACCTCATTGAATGGCGCCACGGTCAAGATCCTTGCCTTTCAAAGGCCCAACATGAAGTTCAGCATGGAGGATCTTGCGAATTTCTGGGCGCAATGGATCAAGAACAGCAACGGTGATTTCGGCGGCTTCGTGCGGTTGGAGGGGATACGCTGATGGCCAATACCGACGCCAGATATCTCATCCGGGATTATGGGCCGATGGTGCTGTTCGCCTCCATCACCATCGGCGGCATGATCTTCATCTGGTCGTCGAAGCTCATGGGCTGGTCACTGCCCATCGTGACGGGTGTGCCGCTGGTGTTGATGGGGATCTACTTCATCGTATCGCTGGCCGTTGCCGGATTCCGGCTGCACAACGAGCAGGCGGGCGACAACCTCTATTACATGGGTTTTCTCTTCACGCTATCGAGCCTCGGCGTATCGCTCTATCTCTTCGCCGGTGAAACATCGATCGAGACCATCGTCCGCAACTTCGGCATCGCCGTCACCTCGACCATTGCCGGCGTGACGCTGCGCATCCTCTTCAACCAGATGCGGCGCGACCCGATCGATATCGAGCGCAGCGTCCGCCACGAGCTTGCCGAGATGACGCGGCGCGTGCGCACTGAACTCGACTCCTCCTCGCGCGAATTCTCACACTACCGGCGCGTCAGCAACCAGATGCTGTCGGAAGGGTTCGAGGAGATCGCACGGCAGGCCGAACGCAACGGTCAGGAGATCAACAAGATCCTGGAAATGCTGGCAAAGCAGGCGGTGACGCCAATCAACGACGCGGCCGCACAGCTGACGGCGACGACCTCGCAGCTGTCCGAGATCATCGGGACCTTCGGCACCGCCGTCGAAAATGTCGGCAAGAAGCTGGATGAGATCCGCGCGCCGGAGGATGTCGTGCGCGCCGAGTTGGCGCCGGCGATTACCGCCATCAAGGAGATGTCGGAGGCGCAGTTGCAGCCGCTGCGCAATATCGAGCTCGCGCTCGGTCGCGTGGCCGAAGCGATGGGGCAGGCACCACTGCCGAAACCAATGGCCGATGGCGACATCGCTGCGGAGCCCGAGGCCGTGCCGCGAAAACGCTGGTGGCATCTATGGTAGCAGGAGGCCCGGACAGCACGCCGAAACTGGAGCACAAGGGCTACAATCGTGGCCTGATCCTTGGCCTGACGATGGCCGAATCCATGCTGCTTCTGGTTTTCTGCCTGTTGCTCGTGGCCGCCGCCTTGATTTCGTCGGAGAGAAACAAGCGCTATGAGGTCGAGCGCAAGCTTGAAAAGGCTGAACAGCAGGTGACCTTGCTGGAGAAGAAACGCGCCGAGCAGGCGGCCGAGATCGTGCTTCTCCAGTCCAAGGTCGTCTCCGGCGATCTCTCCGCTGCCGACAAGGCCGTGGTGGACAAGCAATGGCGAGAGCTGGTGCTGGCGAAAGAGGCACTCGACAGCATGGCGGACCAGGGCGCGACGATGGCCGATCTGCAATCGCTTTCCAAGGTAGCCGCCGTTCTGAAAGAACATGACGTCTCGCTAAAGGCGGCGCCCGATGAGATCAACAAGCTTCTGGCTGGAAACGGAGGCGGGAAGGGCATGCACGACTGGCCGCCTATCATCAATCTTGACGATGCCAAGAAGAACTATTTCCAGTCGGGAAGCGCCGAGCTTACCGGAACTTTCGCCCAGTTGCTCAGCACGACGATCACGGATGAAATCGCCAGCAATCTGAGCCTCTACGGCGCCAATATCGTCGAGGTGATCGGCCATACGGACGAACAGCCGCTGGCGCGGGAAAAATCCAATCTCGATGATACGATCATCGGCGCGATGGACGGCAAGCTGCCAGTATCGGCATTGCTACCTGCCGACAATGCCGGGCTTGGCCTTGCCCGCGCCATTGCCGTTGCCAATGTGCTCAAGGCCAATCCCAAGCTGAAAGATGCCACGATCCTGCCGATGTCTGCCGCGCAGCTGATCCTGCCCGGCGACACCGTCACCTCGGGCCAGCGTGGCGCCGTCGAAGCGCGCCGCCGCATCGAAATCCGCGTACGGGGCAGGGCGGCGCCCGTTGCCGTGATCAATGCCGGTGCTGCGCCCTCCACCAACACACAATAGCGCGGAGCGGCATGACCATCAGCTCCGCAATCCCGGCGCTTCATACCCGGTGCGCTCCACATATTCCGTGTAGCCGCCGGTATATTGGTGGATGCCTTCCGGCGTCAGTTCCAGAACGCGGTTGGAAAGTGCGGCCAGGAAATGTCGGTCGTGCGAGACGAAGAGCATCGTGCCCTCATATTGCGACAGCGCCTCGATCAGCATTTCCTTGGTGTCGAGATCGAGATGGTTGGTCGGCTCGTCCAGCACCAGCAGGTTCGGCGGATCGAAGAGCATGATCGCCATGACGAGCCGAGCCTTCTCGCCGCCCGACAGCACGCGGCATTTCTTTTCCACGTCGTCGCCGGAAAAGCCGAAGCAGCCGGCGAGCGCGCGTAGCGAGCCCTGACCGGCCTGCGGAAACTCATGTTCGAGCTGCTGGAATACGGTGCGCTCTCCATCGAGCAGATCCATGGCGTGCTGGGCAAAATATCCCATTTTCACACTGGCGCCGAGTGCAACGCTGCCTTCATCCGGCTGCGCCGAGCCGGCAACCAGCTTCAGGAGTGTGGATTTACCGGCGCCGTTGATGCCCATGATGCACCAGCGCTCACGGCGCCGCACCATGAAATCCAGCCCTTCATAGATGGTGCGGCTGCCATACTTCTTGTGGACGTTCTTCAATACGGCCACGTCTTCGCCCGAGCGCGGCGCCGGCTGGAATTCGAAGGCGACCGTCTGGCGGCGCTTCGGCGGCTCGACGCGATCGATCTTTTCCAGCTTCTTCACGCGGCTCTGCACCTGCGAAGCATGCGAGGCGCGTGCCTTGAAGCGCTCGATAAACTTGATTTCCTTGGCAAGCATCGCCTGCTGGCGCTCGAACTGCGCCTGCTGCTGTTTCTCGTTCTGGGCACGCTGCTGCTCGTAGAACTCGTAGTCGCCCGAATAGCTGGTCAGGCTGCCGGCATCGATTTCGATGATCTTGCTGACGATGCGGTTCATGAACTCGCGGTCGTGCGAGGTCATCAGGAGTGCGCCCTCGTAGCCCTTCAGGAAGGATTCGAGCCAGATCAGGCTTTCGAGATCGAGATGGTTGCTCGACTCGTCGAGCAGCATGACGTCGGGGCGCATCAAGAGGATGCGGGCGAGCGCCACACGCATCTTCCAGCCGCCAGACAGCGCGCCGACATCGCCGTCCATCATTTCCTGGCTGAAACTCAGACCCGCCAGCACTTCGCGGGCGCGGCCCTCAAGAGCGTAGCCGTCGAGCTCTTCATAGCGCGCCTGCGCCTCGCCATAGCGCTCGATGATCTCATCCATCCTGTCCGCCTGGCCCGGATCGCTCATCGCTGCTTCGAGTTCGCGAAGTTCCGCGGCAACGGCGCTGACGGGACCGGCGCCCTCCATGACTTCCGCCACGGCACTGCGCCCCTCCATCTCGCCGACATCCTGATTGAAGTAGCCGATGGTAACGCCCTTATCGACCGAAACCTGCCCCTCATCGGGTTGCTCCTGCCCCGTGATCATCCGGAAAAGCGTCGTCTTGCCGGCGCCGTTCGGCCCCACAAGACCGACGCTCTCGCCCCTGTTGAGCGCAGCGGACGCCTCGATGAAGAGGATGCGATGACTGTTCTGCTTGCTGATATTCTCGATACGAATCATGATTACGCGAGGCCCGAAGAAAGTTTTGGCGCCTTATGCCAAGGGTCGTGCGCTCTCTCGCAGCTTTTGGCACTTGGCGCAAGCTCCATGGTTTTGCTGCCGGACCGATGGATTCAGAGCAGCCGCACTTCTTTCGAAGATATGTTGCGAGCGCCCCAATTCGTACAGATCGGGCGGTTTCAGGCTGGCGTCCCCGTTGAGCCATGCGGATATTGTGCCCGCCGGTGTCGTGTCTGGTTGGAGGCGGGATGCGGGGAAACCGAACGATGGGCGCCTTTATCGAGGCACCAGTTGGTCTGCAGTTCGGGTGCGATAAGGGGGCACATATGCAAATGGTTGCGGAAGCAAGCGAGGTCGATGTCCTGGATGCGGCTCTAAGGCGCTCATGGAGTGAAGTTCAGGGATGGGTTGGTGACAGAATCCCGCACATCCTGAAATTTGTTCGCGAGCTGCACGATACACGCAAGATAGAAGGCGACATCCTGGAGATTGGCGTCCATCACGGCAAACTGTTCTTCCTGCTCTCTGCCGCATCACGGGACAACGAACGTTGTATTGCGGTTGATCTGTTCGAGGATCAGCAGAAGAATCTCGATCGCAGCGGTAAGGGATCGCT
Source organism: Martinezella tropici (assembly GCF_003287875.1). GTDB lineage: Bacteria > Pseudomonadota > Alphaproteobacteria > Rhizobiales > Rhizobiaceae > Rhizobium > Rhizobium tropici_C. The sequence continues at coordinate 337,246 of NZ_QMKK01000022.1, read as the reverse complement.
GGCCATATTCAATCAGCACCTGCAGGAGCTTTTCCCCGACTATATCTCCCGTGTAACGGCGATCTCGGCCGACAGCATGTCGTTGACGCCGGCGACTGCGCGTGAGCGACTGGGTGTGACCGGGGTGCGCCTGATGTCCGTCGATGGAGGCCATACAGTCGCACACGTCATGAATGACATGGAGATCGCCCAGGAGTTGCTCGTTCCCGGCGGCATCATATTGCTCGACGATTTTCTCGGTGTGCATTGGCCGACAGTGACTGAGGGATTCTATCGATATATGCAGATTGCCAATCGGCGGCTGGCGCCGTTTCTGATCTTTCAGAACAAGCTTTTTCTGACCACTTTTTCCGAACAGCCGGAGACACTGACCAGATTGCGCAGCTTCTTGGATCGGACTTTGCCGAATGAGATTCACTCTGGACGCTGGCGTTACGCGACGGTCGGCGATCACAGCGTTCTTTCGTTCGCATAGGTTGATGTGTCGTCGAAACGGGGGGAGTGCCGACGCCCGATGGCAATACCGGGAAGGTTTCTGTGCAATGAAAATTGTCGCTGCCGGCGGCATGTTCTTACAGCTGGCTCAACGCAATGGATATGAAATTTCTCAGCGATGCGACGGATTCCAGTCTGTTGTGACGTTTATCCAGACGGGACCGTGAAAGATCAGCTGGCGCTTGATTATATCTGGCGAATTGCTGGCTCCTCAAACAGAAACGAGGAATTCAGCCATGCCCGCGTTTTCCGTCCGCTTTCAGCAAAACTTGCCTATGAGTATCTCACGAGAGATCGCAATTCTATTGCTTGGTGTGATGCTGATCGCCACCACCGGATCATCCGAAGCGTGGTCTGCAAACGCAATCTCCCGCCATGCAAAGCTCCATCAACCGGTCAAGCAGATCGCGGACCAGCGCGTGTTCATCGACACGCCGGACGGGAAGGGGGAGCTGCCCGTCTACGCCGATCATGCGATCGACACGGCTGCACCCGAGGTGACGACGGTGCTGGTCGTGATCCACGGTACGCTTAGAAACGCCGATGCCTATTATGCGACCGGGGAGAAGCTGCTGGCGAAGGCGGGCGATGTGGCGAAGGGGACGATGGTTGTCGCGCCGCAGTTCCTGATCAGGCCGGATGTCAAGGCGTTCTCGCTGTCCGCGCAGACCCTGGCCTGGACGCAAAACGGGTGGAAGGGCGGAGAAGCCGCGCGCCAGCCGGCGCCGATCAGTTCCTTCGCCGCGCTCGATGCCTTGCTTGGGCATTTCAGTGATCGTCGCCTGTATCCATCGCTGAAGACTATCGTCGTGATGGGGCACTCGGCGGGAGCGCAATTGGTCCAGCGCTATGCGGTGGTCGGGCGCGAAGCGGAAAGCCTGGCGAGTGCCGGCATCTCCGTCCGCTACCTTGTCGCCAATCCGTCGAGTTACCTCTATTTCGACAATGAGCGACCGGCGTTGCCGGATCAGCAGGCGGGATTGGCCTCATGCCCGAAGGCAACGCAATGGCGTTACGGGCTAGGGCGCGCACCATCATACGTATCCTCGCAGGACCCCAAGCTGCTCGAAACGAGATATGCCGCGCGTAATGTCGTTTACTTGCTGGGGGAGACGGACACGAACCCCTACACCCATCTCATCGATCGCTCCTGCGGGGCAATGGCGCAAGGACCATACCGGCTTGCACGCGGGCTGACCTACTTCGACTATATGAAAAAGCGGCATCCGTCCGAACTCGATCAGAAGGTCGTCGAGGTACCCGGCGTTGGGCATGACGACGAGGCGATGTTCACATCCGATTGCAGTATTTCGGTCTTGTTCGATCGACCAATTCCACAATCCTGTCCGGTCGTCGCGGGAACGTCTAATGCGCCAGGAGCGCAGCGGTAGCATTCTTCGAGCGAGCGACCTCGTCCCTTATGCGTCAGCCGCGCTATGCCGGCCGCGGGCGTGCGGATCGCGTTTTCCGGAGGATCGGCCGTTCTATGAACAGGTAGCAAACGATCGTGAAGGCGAGCGAACCCAATGCAATGAACACGGGCTGCGTGCCGTGCGGCACCCCGATACGCAACAGCAGCGCCGTTGCCAGGACACCCATCAGCACATGCCAAACGTAAATGGAATAGGAGGCATCTCCCAGGAAATGCAGGAATGCCAGCTGCGGCACGCCACGTTCCCGTTCCGCGAAAACAGCGCCTGACAACAGCAACATCGCTGGTATGCCCCAGCGGATAGCCCGTTCCAAGTGGATCAGCGGGTCACTCGCCACAAGCAACGCGACTGCGACGATCATCAAGCCGATAGCGGCGGAAAAAGGCAGCCGAAAGCCCTGTTTCCACAGGTGCCCGATGATGATGCCGGCAGCAAATTCCAGAATGACCGGTTGTGTGAAAACACTGAAGTAGCCGAGAGGCAGCAGGTAGTGCGCAATCACGATGGTCACGAAGGCTGCCATCAGGAGCCATAGCCGCCTGAATTCCGGCAGAAGCAGTGCAATCGAAAAGATGAGATAGAAGAACATCTCGTAGGACAAGGTCCATCCCTGCTCGACGACGGGGTGCAGCGCTTCGTCCTTCATCAGGGGCACGAAGAACAGCGAGCCGATCAAGTTCTCCATGCTTGAATTCGTGTCGAAGAAGAATTGCGGCTTCAGCACGGCGATGATGAAGGTTGCCGCCGTCGCAATCCAGTAGAGCGGCACGATCCTCATGAGCCGGCGCCACATGAATTCCTGCGGACCGAGCGATCGTCCGTCGGTCGTGACCCACATGATGAAGCCGCTGATGACGAAGAATATATCGACACCCGCCGCACCACTCTTGAAGTCCAGGCCGTATGTTTCGCAGACATGGAAGCAAAGAACGGAAATTGCGGCGATGGCCCGCAGATATTGAATGCTCGTGATATCGCTGCCGGTTTTCAAAGCGGTGCCTCGCGCGACTGAAATGCCATTGCCCGGGACCTTGCGGGCCGATGGAGCGATAGGGAATGAGTCGAAAGGCCGGACACTCACGCAGAATGATTGGGAGGGCACGGCGGACCGAATGTTGCTGGCTGCAACACTTCCAATGAAAATGGATGATTTCCCGCCGGTTTCGTGACCGAAATCGGGCATTTGGGATGCGAGGGCCTACTGCGATGAATTCGGAGGCCTTCATGTGGTTGGCCTATCGGTTGACGATTCCGTCGGCCTTTGTCCACCCATTCAGGCAGCCCGATCACTGAATTACATGTTTCGGCCGCAATAGGGTTGGCCCGCTTGGGCTTTCAGTGATGAGCTTGGAACGGCGGCTGCTTGTTCCTTTTGCGTCCATTTGACGATTGGCGTAATCCGCAACAGTGATGGCATGTTCCGCCAATGATCTGCCGCCAGCGAGCTTCTATTTGTGATCTTGCGAACAGAGAGGCAGATATGAGCAATACACGCAAGAAAACAGCGCTGGTGACCGGCGCATCCTCCGGCATGGGCAAGGAAATCGCCAAGCGCCTCATCAGCGATGGCTTCAGGGTCTATGTAGCGGCGCGCAGCATCGACAAGATGCTGGATCTCGAACGCCTTGGTGCTCGTGCCCTGCAGATGGACGTGTCGGACGACGACGAGATCAAGGCGGCCGTTGGGATCATTCTCGCAGAAAGCGGCGGCGTCGATGTCCTTGTCAACAATGCAGGCTTCGGACTGTATGGACCAGTCGAAGACATCGCCATGGACGAGGCGAGATATCAGTTCGAAGTCAATGTCTTCGGCCCGGCTCGCCTGACCCAGCTTCTGCTACCGGCGATGCGCCAGAAGGGAGCGGGCACCATCGTCAACATCACCTCGATGGGCGGCAAGATCTATACGTTGCTCGGTGCGTGGTACCATGCCACTAAGCATGCGCTCGAGGGCTGGTCGGATAGCCTGCGGCTGGAACTGGCCCCGTTCGGCATCGATGTCGTTGTCATCGAACCAGGCCTGATCGAGACAGGATTTGGCGATGTGGTCGCCGACGGCCTTGTGAAGCGCTCCGGGGCAGGTCCCTATGCCAAGGTCTCGCAAGCCGTCGCCAAGACCACGAGGGCGACCTATGGCCATGGGCGCGGCACGGATTCGAAAGTGATCGCGGATGTCGTCTCGGCTGCCGTGCATGCGAGAAGGCCGCGGACGCGCTATGTCGCCGGCAAATATGCCAAACCGATGATTGCGATCCGCAAATGGCTCGGTGATCGGATGTTTGATCGCATCATCATGAGCCAGATGCGCTAACATTCCCGCAGGCGGATGACAGACGAGCGCACTTCTGCGAGATCGGGCTTAGAGGGTCGACTGAGATGAGTGTGATGCCAGCAGATAAATGCAAGGTGCCGCAGGCCTTCTGGCGTGCGGTCGAGCGGATAGGCTTGCCACCGTCTGCGGTTCTGCGTCAGGCCGGTTTGCCCGCCACGTTGCATCTGGGCGAGAATGGCATGGTGACGACCTCGCAGTATTTCGCGATCTTCAGGGCGCTCGAAGAGTTGATGCCGGAGCCTGCGCTCGGACTTCGGCTCGTCCGCGAGGCGGATACGGCGGTTCATCCACCATCGACCTTGGCCGCCTTTCACGCCAGGGATTATCGCGATGCCCTTTACCGGGTCGCGCGCTTCAAGCGGCTCTGTACGCCCGAGCAGTTGAGTTTCCATGAGGACAAAGGCGAAGTCTCGATCGCAAGCAACTGGGTTTACGCGACCGAGCCTGAGCCCGGGATCGCCACGGACGTTGCCTTCGCCTTCCTGATCGAGCTTGGTCGCCGCGGAACCGGCCAAGCTCTGACGCCGGTTCGGGTCGAGTTCATGCGCTCCGGGCCAAAGAGCGATCTGTACCAGCTCTTTTTCGGGTGTCCTGTGAAGTATGGCGCTCCTCAGAACAGGCTCGTCCTGAAATCGGCCGATCTTGACCGGCCGTTTCCGGGCCACAATCCCGAACTCCTGGAAATCCTCACGCCGGCGCTTGCTGCCGCCATGGGTGAACTGCAGGCCCGCAGTTCCATTGGCGACCAAGTGAAAGTTGTCCTGAAGCGATCGCTTGCAAGCGGACGTCCGGAGTTGTCGCAGATAGCGCAGGATCTCAACATGAGCGAGAGAACGCTGCAACGGCGCATCACCGATGAGGGCAAGACCTTTCGCGAGCTTCTGTCGGAAGCGCGCCAGGAACTCGGACGGCAACTCCTGTCCAACCCATCCACCGACATCGACGAGGTCGCATGTCTTCTAGGCTATCAGGATCGCAGTTCCTTCTATCGCGCCTTTCGTGACTGGGAGGGGCTGACGCCTCTGCAATGGCGCGAGCTGAACGAACGGGATGCCTCGCAATTCAATTCGCTGCATTGATGCAGATTCCTGAAGACCGAATACCAAGGGATCGGCTCATGAATGGCACTCGGTGCGTAATTGGGGCGCGTCAGTATCTTCGGGTAACGCAAGTTGGCGTATGGCGCCTGTCACCCGACGTTCGATTTCTATCATAGTTGATTCTTGTCTTGTTCCGCGAAGTACTTCCGGGCACCGAAGTGCCCGGAAAGGATGCCTGGTTGTCCGCCCAAAAGGTCACGTTAATGACATCAGAATGGCCAATGACAACCTAATGGCGCGTTCCGTTGTAGGCAGCCAGTGATTATGACGCAGCGGTTCGTGGAAAATCAGCCACTTGCACAAACGTCCGGCCAAGCCATTCTGACGCAGCAGCCACGTGATTTTGACGGATGCGTGCAAGTCATTGATCAGACCGGCAATTTTGCCGAACTTCTTTTTCTGATTTGTAGCTTCTCCGAGGGCTCTGCGATCTTGTTTTAGGGGCAAGTTTTCGTTGCGCCTGCCTAGGATTCTGCCGACGCGCTGCGTCGCGTTCGCGGCATCGCGAGCCGTGATCGGAGTAGGGAATATGTTTAAACAAAGGCGTTAGAGGTTGTGCATTTCGTCGCAGAAGAAAGTGACCATATGCACGTCGAAGACTACGTCCGGAAGCACGTCGGAGAAGCGGCCGCCACCAGGCTTCGGTTCAAGCTGACAGGCGGTAGGTCGAATGATGAGGGCTATCGGTTCGAGCTTTTTAATTGCCTTGTGGAGGTGGTGGACTACGCCTACTCCTGGGTTGTCAAAGAAGCCATTGAGCCCGACACAGCTCCCCATCATCCTTCAACAGTGCTGCTAACCCAAGGAGCTCTGGCCTTCGTCGATGACGTTGTAATCAACACTCCTGAGGTTAGCCGATATCTCCAGGTCAAATATGGACTGGAACAAAAGTGGACCAGAGAGATCGCGCTCGACTTCGGCTATCAGCGGGATTGGCTGGGTCAACAAACATCTTATCGCCTTGAACTCGTCGTGCATGACCTTGAGCGGGAGAGTTACCTCCGAAAGAGCCTGTCGCGTTACAAGCCAGAATCTGCGCTTGTCCGAGCGAGGCCGCCGAACGAAACGTGGAATTCGCTTTTCGAGAAAGTTGATCAGCTTACGGCCGGGCCCCTCAGTGCGCGTAACAAGGAACTGGTGCTTTGGCACTTGGAGCTATCATGGTTCAGATCATCTCGCAGCGAAGCAATCTCGGGAACATTGGAGAGGGCGCGTGAAATCTCGAAAGGAATGGTCAGGTCGTTCCAAAAACCGCCGGAAGCCCTCCATGAGGCGATTGCTAGTCTGCCTGCCGAGGACGACGCCTTGTTCCTTTCGGCCGATGGTCGAACGCTTATTTTCGAACTCGGTGATGACGACGAAATATTCGAAGGTAGCGTGGTCGTCCATGACTGGTGCCGGTTCGAGGAGCAGCTCCGCGCGACGCCACCTTCGACGGCGCGAGAACTGATCTCGATGGCCATGGAGGTGGCGGAATGACGCTTGATCTGAATTATCGCCCTGACGAATTTTCGGAAGAGGTATGGAGTGCTCTGCGCGCACTGGTCGAGTTCCGGACGGGAAGCGACGATCTAATAGGAGCACTGCAGTTGCTTGGCCGCATAAGCGCCTCTCAGGTCGAGATTCTTCTTGATGGTGAGATTGCTCGCGTCATGGGACTCGCAGCCGATTTCGACGAGTTTGCCGGCCCGTTGATCGACCGTCTGGGAAAACGAGATGGGCAAGTTGCCAGCCATTGCGCTTGGACGAAGCTTGCTGAGGGCCGGTTGCCAGGCGAAACAGCCACCTATATCGAGAAAGAGTACCGGAAGCGTCAGAAGCTTCAGGCCGAGAAAATCTACATCAGCACTTCGATGGCCACAAACATTGAGACCGTGGAAACCTTGGTAGAGCGGGCGCTTGAGCTTTATTGCCCGACGAGGATCGAGATCCGTTGCGCAGTAGCTTCACACGAGGTCAAAGAAGCAAGGTTTGCGGGCGTCGAAGTGATCACCGATGCCCTTCTAATCCTGCCGCAATATCGTGCCGGGCATCATCAGAATGCGTTCGGCAATATGCTGTGCCGTTTACCAGAAATGCGCCAGCGGAGCACCTTCATGCCAACCTATATCAGGAACCTCGCGTTACCCGGAATTCAACCCACCTTGTGACCATGGGTAATGCCGCCAGCAAGCGGCGCTATTCGACGCATTTCTTCAGAGTGTTAGGAACCGCCGCTCGACGATCCCCTGCTTCACGCTCTCCATCGGGAAGGCGAGGGGCGCTCCCTTTTCCCTGAGGATCTTGCCGAGCCCACGCGAACCGACGCCGATCTCCTTCGACAGGCGCGCGAACGTCACGTAGCGCGCGTCGAATTCCTTAAAGTCGGCCTCGGTCATCACCCAGGTCGGCGCGCGTGCGACACGGAGCTGCCTCTGCTCGGCCTTGATGTTTCCGGTCCGTACGAGGAAGGCGAACGCCTCGGCCTGAAGCAGCAGGCGACGGCAGACTTCGGCACGCTCGACATAGGCCTTTTCAGTGACAGCGATCAGCGGGTCGATCTCCTTCACGTCGAAACGCAGCGCGGCGACGCCGTCCTCGTCGGACGACCTCCCGAGGTTCCGGAGCCGCCCGTCGAGAACCATCTGAAGGACGTCGACCAGCCTCAGCCCTGCCTTTCGTGCAGAATTTGTCAGGTTCGTCCAGTCGGCAGGGAATTCCGGCCGCGCGCGTGCCAGAAGCCTATCCCGCAGATCGGCGACGGCCTTTCGAGAATACCGGTCCAGAAGGCGGTATCCCCGTTCGCCCGCGTCTGCGCTCTTCAGGACCGGTTCGATCATGCCGTCGGAGATGAGGCGCTTCACCGTCATGCTGGGGAGACCGAGTATCGCCGCGGTCTCCTCGCGGGTCGCCATGTCCCCGATAGCCGCGACGGCCTCGTCCGCCGCCGTCTTCCGGACGTACCGCTGTCCCTTCGACTGTCGGAGGGAATCGATATGGCCGAGCTCGACAAGGATGCGCCGGAGCGTCTCGTCCGGGTAGCCGGTCGCCTCCGCGATCTTCCCGATCGACGTCCATGGGCTCTCCGTCACCGGGCCGAAGAATTCCATCCCGTCGAGCATCGGAACCCTCGACATGGTGTGGCTCCGGATCATGCTTCGCAGCCGGTCGTAGTCCGGATCTTCGTAGTTCTCGTTAAGCGAAAGGTAGAGCTTTCCGTAGAGGGCCTGGCCGCCGCGGACGTTCGATCTCTCGTCAGTCGACCTGACGTCGTCCAGCAAGGACGTGAAGCCGTCAGTGCCCTTCGCGAGCCGCTCGAACCCCGCCTGCCTTGCACAATGAAGGTCCTCCTCACCGAGCTTGCCGACGCGGACCTCCCTTCCAAACAGCAGCGCGACGCCCAGCAGCTCGCAGGCCGACATCCCGGCGGAGAGGCCGAAGCCGTTCAGGAACTCACCGTGCGCGCTTCGTCCTGCGAGACGCTTGCGGACGAAACCCTCAAAGGCCGTCGGCCGACGCGGCACGCATTCTTCCAGAAGCTCGTGCATCCGGTCTCCCAGGAGATCGAGCTGGGTGTTCAGGTCGTAGTGGTGGCTCTGGTCTGCTTCCATCTCTACGATCGCGACGCGGTGGACGTGGCAGGCCGGCACCTGCGGAAACACCCAGTAAAGGCGCGAGTAGCGGCGTGCGCCGGGCATGCGGCTGGCGTCTGCGTCGTCGTCCGCAATGCAGCGCGGGCAGAAGCGCAGCTTCGACCGCCGGAGCTTGCCGTGCGGGAAGTAGTGTCCGGCGACCGTCGCGCCGGAGAGGTCGTCGACGACGATCGCGCTGGCCTGCAGTCCCTCTGCATCGCGTCCTGCAAGTCCGGCCAGCTTGCGGACCTCGTCTTCGTCGCCCCGGATCAGACGGGGCCGGTCGAGCTTCATGTCCTGGCAGAAGCCGCGGATCGTCCCGGCGCCGTTCGCCCGAGCGAGACGGGCGAGGTAGCTCGTAAGGGGCTCGTCCGGGAGAAGAGGGACGTCGAACAGGCCGGACACCGCTATCTCCCGTTCCTGCGAGTTTCGATCAAGTTCATCATGCCTTCCTCGGTCGCCCACGCTTCCTGGGGGCCGCGGCGTCCACCAGGCGTCCCTCGTCGTCGACCTCGCGCTGGATGTGGAACCAGTCGTCGATCAGGAACACGTTCGTCTCAGCGGAGCAGTTCCGGGCCAGCCGCCTGTATCCTTCGGCGAAGTGCCGGTGGTGGAGTACCGCGCCCTTCTCCTTCGTCCAGCTCCTGTCCCAGAGGCCGCGCTCGATCGCGTTCTTGACGATCTGCACCGTCATGCCGAACCGCCAGATCCCGCCATGCATGAGACGCAGCAGGAAGTCTCGCGTCGGCGCGAAGCCGAGCGTCAGCCCGCAGGCTTCGACGAGCTCGTACACAATGTCGGCGATGCGCTCCAGATCTGCCTGAGTGTCCTTCAGCCCGGTGATTTCGATGAGCGGCGCCCGGCGGTCCAACTGTTTTGCAGGGTCGCGGTCGATGAAGTCCACGATGCTCGGCACGCCCGAAAGGATGAGCCAGATGGGCCGGCCGTCGTTGATCAGGAGGTTCTTGATGGTGTTGCTGAGGTGCATGTACTTCTTGCTGGTCGGAGCATCGAGCACGTGCTGGAACTCGTCGAGAACGAGAATTCTCGTCTGCATCTTCTCCATTCTCTCCCGAAGGATACGCCAGGTGTCATGCTCGTCCTTGTCCGACTGAAGGACGTAGCCAGTTCTTTCAAGAAGCTCCTTTCCAAGTGTCTTGGCTGTGCAGCTAGACGGCGTGGTGGCCCGGAGGCTCAGGGAGAGCATGTTCCCGTACTTGCCCGCGAAAGGCTTGAAGGACGGGTGGGCGTCGAGCCGTCGGTTGAGGGCAGTGGTCTTCCCAGCCCCGCTCTTCCCCGTGATCGTCAGGGCATAGCCTTCTTTTGAGTTACCCGCGAGAATGTGGGCGATCATCTGGTCGAGTTCCACGTCGATCGCCTCGTCGTCGGCGGTCACGATATGCATCGCCTTCAGTTCGGCGAGGATCTCGGCGCGGTCGACGGTGGCGGGGGCCACCGTCGACTTGATATGGGCCAGCATTTCATCGTCGAAGTTCGGCTCCGTCATTGGTCGTCCTTCCGGGTCTTTTCGATGCGGATGCCGCTTTTCCGTGGGATCACCTCCTGTCCGTCGTCAGGCGGCGTCGAAGGCGGCAACGACGGCTCCGATGGTGTCGGATGCGCTGTCAGAGGGGTCTGCGTGTTTTGCGTTGCGACCGGGTCGCGCGACTTCCTGGACTTCCTGCCCGGCTTCTTCGGCTTCTTATCCGGCCCGGCATCCGTGTCGTCGGAGCTGCTGTCCGTTGCCGCGTACGCTGCATCCGTAGCCGTGCTGCCGCCTTCAGCCGCAGCATGCCCCGCGTCGCGGGCCCCCTTCACTGGGTCCTTCTCCTTCGATGAGAACGGACCCGCTCGGCGTCGACACGGGCCGCCTCGGCCGGCTCGCCGTAGTCGGTCACGGTCTCCCTGGCGATCGTGAAGCCGGCGACGACCTCCCTGTCCCAATAGGCGAGCTGCGAAGCGGTGGTAAGAGGCGAACCGATCCCGGCCGCCGCCTTGCTCGACTTTGCAAAATCCCTGGCATTCGCCAGTGCCGCCTGGGCCACCCGCATGCCGATCGACCTCGACGCGCCGAACTGCCTCTTCAGGTACTTGATCTGCTCGAGCCAGTGGGTCACCCGCCAGCCCTTGAGGCCGTCCAGCGCGCACTCGACCTCCACCCACTCGTTGACCTTGAACGGATCCTTGACGAGAATCTTGGAGATGTCGGTCTCGTTGTAGCGGACGCTCAGCTCGAGGTCGTACCGCATCTCCCGGCACTCCTGAAGCCACGTGTTGGAGTACGGCAGCCCCAGGATCATGATCCCGTAGTTGCCGACCTTGTACTTCGTGACGACGCTGAAGGCCTCCGCATACTCCCTTTCCGACGGGTAGCCCTTGACGGCGCCGTTGGCGTTCTGCGTCCCGAAATACCATGCCTGGAGCGGCGTAAGGCCCTTGAGCCCTCGGTGTGGCGTGTTGTGGTAGCAGTCGACGATGAGCATGACGAGGAACTCGGCGAGCTGCTCGTCCGTCATGTGACGGTACTTCTGGGCGTCGTACTTGTCGCGTAGCAGCACGTTGCTGAAGGTCTGCCCGGACAGGAGATGGATGTAGCGCTGGTTGATGGTGCGGAAGAAGCGCTCCACGCGGCCGCGCAGGTGAGGGTGCTTCGAAGGCGGGACCGTGACGTTGCCGCTGTAGGACAGCGCGGCCTCCTGGAACTCCAGCGACGTGTAGCTCGCGCCCGCGTCCACGTGGATGTTCTCTGCCGTGCCACCCTGGGGCCAATTCGTCGCGGTGCCGTACAGCCTCGTCTCGAACTCCTTCGAGCGCGCCACCATCGCGAGGGTCGCGACCGCGGACGCGCCATCGGGCGCGCCCCACAGAAGCTTCGCCCCGCAGACCGATCTGGAATAGGCATCCAGCGCGACCGACAGCCAGACGCGGCCGTCGTTCGTCTGCGTCATCTTCTCCTCGATCTTACGCTTCACGTCCGGATGGAGGAATTCCCAGATCCCGCTGCGGACCAGAAGCCGCATCACGTCGAGCTTGTGCTCGTCCATCTCGACGTATTCGAGCGGACGCTGCGGCTGGTATCCGCGCCGGGACATTCCGAACCGTCTGGCGACGCGCGAGGGATCACCCGCCCGCGTCAGCTCGTTGCGGTAGTCGCCAAGGTCGTCGATGATGCGCTGGAACGTGCGCAGCGACGGCACCTTGAGCTCGGCGAGCCCTTCCTCGGCCCGCCTGCGGTTCGCCTCGTCCATCTGCGCGTAGCAGTCGAGCTTCGACGGCCGGTCCTTACTCTGGTACGCGCCCGCGTGCTCCATGTGGAAGGCTTCTTCCTCGGGCGTGAAGTCCGACTTCTGCCCGACGCCGCCGCGATGGCGCGGGAGCAGAGAGCAGGGTTCTAGCTGGTTGTCCTGGAAGCGCTCCACCAGGCGGCCGAACTGCCGCGGACCCGGAATGACTTCGCGCTTGCCCTTCTTCGGCGGGATCAGGTGGGCGTTCTCGGCCTTGAAGTGGTCGATGAACTTCTGGAAGCCCGCCTCCGAACGGGTGAAGAACTCGCCCGTCTCGTACTTGTCGGTTTCCATGTCCAGGAACTCCAGCACCATCCTGGTACGGAGGAGGGTGACGGCCGGAAGGTCCGTCCGCTTCAGCTTCTTCGCCCTGGCGATCGCGTTGCGCGCGCTGAAGTAGCCCTGTTCCCAGTCGATCTTCTTGTGGCGGAAGAGGTAGTCCACATACTCGAAGCTGAAGGCCTTCACCCGCCGGTCCTGCCCTCCGTCGACGGTTTCGATGACGATGCCCTCCGACCAGCGGGCGACCTCCTCCGGGTCGCCTTCGTTGCGGGTCTTGAGGCACCAGTAGCGGCCTTCGAAGCGGATGCGGTCGTCCGCGCCGAAGTCGTATTTCGTATAGCTGCCAACTGGTGCTGCTACGGTCATCTTCTTAATCCTTTCCAACGGCAAGGATCCACGATCCCGCGGAGACCACGACGGCCTCGGGACTTGGATGGTCATGAACGGCTAGGCCCTTGTCGATCAGGTCCCATACGGCGGTGCGGACCGCCGACAGGTAAAGATCGGGAAGGCGTACGGCGAGTTGCCAGATCCGGGCGCGTCCGCCGAGCTCCAGCAGTGCTTCATGCACGCGCGCGGTCTCGAACTCGTTCGCCACCTCGCGGGTGTGGAGAATGTTCCCGGCGAAGTTAACGCGCGCTTTCGAGATGTCCTCGCTCGTGGCCAAAAAGAACTCGTCGCCTCCATCTTTGCGATGTTGGTTATTGAGGAGTTTCATTTCGGCACGGGTCTGCTCGGCCGTCGGACCTTCCGGCTTGACCGCCCAGTGCTCGACCGACCCGTCGTCCAGACCGGCAGCCACGTCGATGATGTGCTCGTGGAACTTGCCCTCCACCTTGTAGCGGTGCGGGCCGTCCTGAGCCTTGATCGACACGACATCGTCGCGCAGGAAGAACAGCTTCACGAGGTCGCGCTCCAGACCGCTTTCCAGGCGGTGGTACGTGTTCGTCTTGCGGTCGACCACGGCCGGGCGGCTCGAGGCGGTCGTCTTTACGTGCTCGTGGTCCTCGTCCTCCTCGATGGTCTCCGGGGGAGCCTTCGGCGCGACGTCGCGGTCGGTCTCGCCGCGCATCGGCGGACCTCCGCGCCACGTGCCGGTCTTCTTGTCATATTTCCCAGTCCCCCGGCATGGCGGCACCGGTCGGCTCCGCGAAGTGCGTGCGTTCGTCGACGGTGCGCTCGAAGAGGTCGAAGCCCTGTTCGCGCAGGTGCATGGATTCGATAAGCGTGGCGATCATCTACGTCGTCCTTCCAAAAGATCGGGTGATGCCCGCCGGGAGCGCTTCCCGGCCAGGCGTCGTGCGCCTGCGGCTAGGCTGCAAGGTCGAGTACGGCGAGGTCGAGGTCGGCGAGGTCGCGGCCAGCCTCGTCTTCCGCACGGCCCTCCGGCTGCCAGCCGTTGAGGTCCTCGATCTCCGACAGCATCTCGGAGTAGGTCGCGAACACGCCCAGGGTGTCGTCGAGATGCATCATCGCGAACGTCTTCTGAAGCGCGGCGCTCGTAGCGGAAAGACAATGATCGTCGGCATCGAAAGCGAGAGCTTCGACGAGCTCCTCGACGTCGACGACGCCGTACTCCTCGTCGAGTTCGGACAGATGAATGCGGGGGAGGATGGATTCGATCAGGTCGCGCATGACTACGTACTCCTTGTGCTGCGACAAACGTTGGGTTTTGCAGGGTGACGGCGCAGCCGGGCTCGGCGCTTCGTAAGCGCGCACGAGTCCTAGGCCTGCGACGCAGTCCTGTTAGGCACGATGGGGAAGTGGCCGCGCTTACGGCCGCTCGGACGTCAGCCTATCGGCTTGACGACGCTTGCGAGCAGGCTGGCGGCGGCGACGGCGGTTTTCGAACCGCAGGGGAGCAGCATTTTCACAGGCACCTCCGGAAGGAACCGTCGGGGCCTCATCGGGCGCGACGGATAGGACAGACGAGACGGCGAAATCGGCGTCAGGCTATCTGCGGGAATTCAGCACTATTCCGGGAAACGTTGCGAGCGAAAGCCGAGAAGGTTGTGTTCTCGTAACCAGACATTTCGAACCCTCATTCCAAAATTGGCGATAAGAACTTCGGGCGGCCGAACCCTCATCACGGGCACGGCGCAGCTCTGTCGATGCCTACGCGGCGAAGCGGGCAAGGGGCCCGGCTGTTATCGACATGACTGCAGTCATGGCATGCTCCTTGAAGCCGATCCGCCAACGTGACGGACCTTCAGGCTGGGCCGCACCATAATGCGACAATACACGCAGTGCAAGAGTGAATCATTCCGCCGACGTCCACCCTGTAAAATGGCGCAGGTTCTATTAATGGCGCCCGTTCAGTGAGTTACGAGGGAGTTTGGTTAGTGAACTCTCAAAACATGCACGAGTCCTGCGCCAAATCGAGACCGTAGCCAGGCCGGCAATGATTCAACCATTAGAAGCAAGGATTCGCCCGCGCGTCTATGGGCCCGAGGCCGCGAGGAGATCGTCGCTGTCGGCCTGGGCGGGATTGGATTCGACGTGCTCTTCGGGATGCCACGGCGACCGAACGATAGTCTTCCATACCGCGTTCTCCGTCAGCATCTTGATGACGGGTATGCCCTCGGCGGCGGAGAGTTCCATCAGGCCGAGCTGGTCTAGCGACGTTCCGAAAGTGCGCACGAGCTGCGATGCGGCCCAGTCCGGATCGCCGACGTGCCATGCGGCGAGGACGCCGTGACGGCTTCCCGCGTTCCGCCGGTCAAGCACCGAGGCGACTTCGAGCGGCGTGCCATGGACGGCCCCGACGAGGACGCGTTCAGGCCTGTCGTGCGACCAAAGCACATGACACCAGCCTTCGCGGATGTCGGTCGGCCGCGGGTCGTCCAGGGAGGTTGTCTCCCGGAAGTATTGCAGCATCTCGGGAAGAGCGAGATCTTCGAGGTGGTCGAAAACCCGAGCTGTCTCGCTTGACCGCAGCTCCAGCTCCTTCAGGACGCCCAGATGCTCGTAGACTTCGTGCGCGAGGGCCCGCGACGGCTGGCCAAGGTCGTTCGACAGGGTAAACCAGTCGCGCGAGCTTTCGCCGGCGACGGAGCGGAATGTAGCCTCGAGCACGGTGGTCGAATACTTCCAGTCGCTCGGTTTCACGCCCGGCGTAGCATCCATGAAGCCGAGAAGGTTTTTTGCACTTCGCCGCCGCTTCCCAAGCTCCGTGGGGAGCTGCGGATATACCCCCCAGCCATGGGTATAGGGGTAGTTGTTTGGCGAGATCATGAGCCTGATCGACATGGTTAGCTTCCGTATGGGCGTATGCCTTACGGTCGCTCTGTCCGGAGCAAGTGACAAATGCCTATAGGCGTCCACTTCGCGCCGGCCATTCCGTCGGTTCCAGGTCGTCGTTCGCCGCGTCGCCGACATGCCATCCGGGCGGCGGCTCGACGTGCCATACGTCCGCCCGCGGGTCGTATACGCCGGGAAGGGGAAAGTGCTGGTGAATGAGACAGAAGTCGGCGGGGTTCAAGGTGGCGATCGGCAGTCCATGGGCTATGGCGAGCGCTGCCAGCATGGCGTCGCATCCGAGGTTGACACGATCCTGCTTGATCACCCTGCCATGCCTGTCCCTCCTCTCTGGAGTATGGAAGAAGTGCCGGAGGGGAGGGTGAGCCGCCATGGCCCCCAGAACGCGGGCGGCGGCGACGTCCATTTCCGGCTGGATCATTCGGCTGGAGAGGAACTCCTCGAACCAAGCCAGCAGTTCAAGGGCCTTCTGGACGTTGTGCCGCTGAACGGCCCGGATACCCACCTCCGTTTCATAGATGGTGATCCACGATACGGCGAGGGCGCCGCGCGGCAACTCGCCCAGCCACTCCCATATCCATTGTGGAGGTTCTGGAAGGTAGGCCGTGCTGATGATATTGGTATCAACGAGAATCTGTCCCACCAGCTCGTCGCTTTCACTTGTTGGTCCCTCGGTAGAGATGTAGGCTAAGGCGTCGACGCCTGTTAAAGTGTTACGGTCGAATCTTAGTCAGCAATGAAGTGACATGAGCCCTATTTGGACCGCAAAAGACCTCGAGGGGAATATTGTGCAGGTTCTCGAACTGGCGAGAACTGTTGGTCCTCAGCGCATCCGCGATGCGACCGGTATTTATGTGCTCAAGGTCGAAGAGGACTTCAGCAAACCCGATGTGGCCGAATCCATTCTGAAACTGCGACCGAAGGGCTAGATTCCGGCGCCTGGCTGGAAGGACTCGTTAACCACGCTGACAAATGATGGTTCCGCGGTCGTTCAATCGCAGGCGGGCGCGGCCGGTCGGCTCGGCTGCCTTAGCAGTCGGTTCATCAAGCGAAGGCGACATACGGAAACCCGTTCAACCTCCTAGGAGGAGAATACCAGCAGGGTAGCGTCACTTCGAAATCGGCATCTGCCGATGTCCTAGAAGGACGCTGCGGTCTCCCGAATTTCCGCGTGCGACGAAATGCCGAGCGCTCTCCAACCTCTTGGGGCGTCGGCCGTGTCGAAATTCACCTAGTAACGGCCGCGCCTCCTTCCAGCATTCCTTGGTCATTCCGCCCATGTAGCGAACACCGCGCCGCGTTGCCTGCCTATGGCCCCGCGAATATCATTCGAATGAAAAGAAGAATTACATCATGAATTTCGGCGAAATATTCATCATGATTGTTGACCTGCCGTCCTAGAGATCTTATGTGCCCGGAAGTATCGGGAGCACAGATGAGCGAAAAAAGAGAGAAATTCGTCAAGCTTGCAGAGGGGCGGACCCAGTTGGCGTTGGAAGCAGTCAGAAAGATTGGCAACCTATCGAACCGGCGCGCCTACGAGTTTGATGAGGGCGACATTAAGAAGATTACGAAGGCGCTTCGCGACGCAGTTTCCGATCTTGAACGTAAATTCGGTTCCAGCGCGGCCTCTCAGAAAGACGTCTTCAAACTTTAAAGGGAATTCGATGAGCTCCGAACGTCTGACAATCGAAGATGACCGTTTCCTGATCAACCGCCTTATAGGTCAGGCACCGCGTCATACCCTCGTGCGTGAGTTCTTCATGAACGCCCAGGAAAGCGCCTCGCTCGCTCCCGAAGGACGAAAGCTTGTTCGGATCTATCCTACTCTCGTCGAGGGGGTCCGAAAGCTCACGTTTTGGAACACCGGCCCTGGAATGAACGCGACCGAGCTGCGAACCGCGACCAATATCTCGGCCTCCATCAACAAGCAGATGTCGTTGAAGGGCAATTTCGGGATCGGCGCTAAAGTTTCCGGTCTCACGGTTTCGCCGGCGGGCATCCGCTATCGGTCCTGCAAGGACGGCGTCGTTCACGAGGTCACTATCGGTTACGACCAGGAAGCCGAGACGTTCGTCCGATTTACTTTCGAGGTAGAGGGCAGGGAAGAGTCCATTTTCGACGTAAGCTACTCGCTACGTCACAAAGTCGATCTGTCCTCGGACTGGACTGAGGTCGTGCTGATGGGCGAGGACGACGAGCATGACACGATTGCGGAGCCGGTCGGCAAAGGAATTCGCGTGGACCGGAGCTATGTTCCCACACAGATTTTCCGAAGGTTCGCCGAGTTTAAGCCCGGCGTCAGGGTCACCCTCGACGTCTCTCTTACCAAGGGAGGAGGAAAAGACGAAACGGGCAAGACGCGAACGCTTAAGACGCTTCAGGACGTGGTGCCGCTGCTGCCGAACGCAGAAGTGGTCCTCTGCCCCGAGACCGGCGTCAAGATCCAATACATCCACGATCCCAAGCACGCCAACTATAGTCACTCGCTTAGCGCCCTCAACAATCCTGCCACGTCATCGACGTCCTTCTGCGCGCTGGTGCATAAAGGCGAGCGCTACGATTTCCGGACGGGGAAGAAATGGTCTGCGGTAGCGCCGAATTACGGCATCCCGTTTGGTTCGACAGTGTTGACGGTCGAAATCGGCATCCCTGACGACGACGCCCTTCCCAACCAGTACCGGGACGCACTCACGACCGTAGAGGAGCGCAATCCGATTTCGACGGACGAATACGCCTCGAGGGTGCGGGAATTGATGCCCGAGTGGGTCAAGGACGTCATTCGCGAGGCCCATCCTCCGCGGGATGAAAACCTCGACGATCTACAGCGGGATCTTCAGAAGCTGCTTGACGAATTCCGTCTGCCAACCGCCACCTTCGTGAACTCGATCAAAGCGCCCGACCGCACCGATGATAGTGACGTCGGACTGGACGAGGCTCGCGCGGCGCCGGTCGATCCTATCGATAACGAGGAAGACCGTTTCCTTCGTGGCGGACGTAGCAGCGGCCAGCGGGCTACCGACAAGAAGGTTCGAAAGGCCCCCGAGGGCGCGAAATTGTCCAAGGAATCTCAGGCTTTGGAGCGGGCGCCGACGATTGAGATTCTGGACGATCCGGCCGAGGTCGACGAAAAGCAGATGAAGGGGCGGGCGGGGAGATACTACAAGGACGCGCAGACGCTGTTCATCAATGGTCTGTACTCGGCTGTGGAGCGTATGACTGCCGAACTCGAGCTCCACTTCGCTGGGCAGACAGAGGGAGAGGAGCTGCGGAAGATCGTATTGAAGGCCGCGCAGCGATCGATGGCGTTCCGCGTCGGCAAGGCCACGTGCTTTGCAATAAGCAAACGTCTGGTCGATGGCTGGTCTATCGAAGACCTTGATCGAGCCACCTCGCCGGAATCCCTTTCGCTCGCGGCAGACGATTATCGGCAGAGCATGGGCACCGCCCGCAAGTGGATCGGGGCAGAGTTGAAGGCGCAGGGGTTTGCAGCGGAGGAACCCGAGCCGGCGTAAGTCGCCGCACGAGGGAGCGAAGCGTCCGAGCGTAAAAAACACGAGATACCAGTTGACTCCGGCAAATTTGTTCATATTTTGTTCACCATGATGAAGCTCGTTTGGATATCTCGAATAGGTTGAACGGTACCGCCCCGTGGCGGAGCACGCATCGTTTTCCTTATTTGAGGATGTCCCTGATGAGCCATTCGCACGTCGAAACGCCTGCGGCCCTGTACGCCGCGTATGCAGAAGCCTCCATCCAGCTTTTCTATCCAAGGGGCACCGTCCGCTGCTCCGCCGACGCCCTGTTTCGATCACGCTCCGCTCGCGATCTGGGCTGCATCCTGGACGTGGACCCCAACGTCATCGCGTGGCTCTGCCTCCCGCTCGAATTCGCGACGGAACTAGGGCCGCACGTCCCGGACTTCCTCGTCGACTACGAGGATGGTGCCAGATATCTGCTCGACGCCGTCGAAGAACAGGAAATCCCTGAAGTCAAGGAGGGCGCAGCGCTCGCCGGTTTCCGATACCGCGGCATCGCCCGAGAGGAGATCGAAGGAGGTTTTCGCCTGGCGAACTCGCGCGACATGCTTCGATACGCGAATTGCCGGACTCCGCTCAACGATAGAATCAGGATGTTGTCCGCGCTCGACGAAGCCGGATCCCTGTCTGTGGGGGAGTGTTTGCACGTGTTCCGCGAGGTGCAGCCCATGACGGGCATTTCCTGGATGGTCCTGCACCGATTGATCGCAGTCGACCTCGATGAGGCGATGATCGGTCCCGAGACCCTCGTTCGTCGCTTTCAGCGCTAGGAGGGTGGAATGAATGATCTCCCACAAGGTCGCCACACGGTGACACTTGAGCGCGTGGCTTATGCACTTACTTTGAAATCCGCGGCGCGACTCGGCGGAGCCTTTAAACGGAATAACCAGCCCGGTCAGCAAATCGTGATCGCTCTGAGGCTTCCTGTCGGGTCTGCGTTCGAGGAATACGTCGCCGCAGCGAACATCCTGGTGCGCGAGGCGGACGGTCTAGCCAACTTTACAGTTGCGTCTCCGAGGTTGGGTATCAAAGGCGGCGTCGATGTTCAGAGGATCAAAAGCTATTTGAAATTGAAGCTATTGCTACTGATCGTCTGGCCCTCGGGATATGCGATGTCGAGAGAGATCGCTCTGGCTGCCGATCGCGTCGTAGACGTCACGCCGGTCCGCCCTTTCCATCTTGTCGCTGCCGCAAAAAAGTTTGCGGGTCAAAACGTCGATTCGGCGGACGCAAAGAAGTTGATGGAATATCCTCTTTCGGATGTCTTCGCGGCCTTCAGAACGGGACGGCCTGCTTCGAGCGTGCTTGCCCGCCTAACCGAGGTGAAAGCAACCGCTCGGCCCGCCGTGGACGGGCCGCGCCTCGAAGATCTCGCAGGATATGGCGAGGCAAAGACCTGGGGACTTTCTCTCGCCGAGGATATCGAGGCATGGAGGAAAGGGACGCTCGTGTGGGCGGACGTCGACCGGGGGCTGCTTCTGAGCGGAGCGCCCGGAACTGGAAAGACGACCTTCGCCAGCGCGCTAGCACGGTCATGCGGTGCCCATCTCGTAGCCACCTCTGTCGCACGATGGCAGGCAGCGGGGCATCTCGATGATACCTTGAAGGCGATGCGCAGGTGTTTTGAGGAGGCGACTGCGCATAAACCGGCTGTCCTTTTCATCGACGAGTTCGACGGGATCAGCGACCGAACCCGGCTTGTCGGAAACGAGCACGAGACCTATTGGTGCCAGGTGATCAACTTCCTTCTCGAGTTGATGGACGGCCACGACAGGCTTGATGGGGTGGTCGTCATCGGAGCGACGAACCATCCCGAGGTGATCGACGCCGGACTTCTTCGCCCTGGAAGGCTCGACCGCCACATCAGAATCCCGCTGCCGGACGCCGAGGAGCGCAAGCACCTTTCACGCTTTTACTTCGGCGACGACGTTTCCGACGAAGACATCGCGTCGATCGCCGCAGCGACCGCGGGATTGGCAGGAGCTCATTTCGCCAAAGCCGGTCGTGAAGCGAAAAGGATCGCCAGAAGAGCGGGGCGAGCAGTCGCCATCGAAGACGTCCTAGCTGTGCTTCCGAAGCCAAAGAAGATCGTCGGCAGCGAACGGCGAGCGATCGCTGTTCACGAGGCCGGCCACGCCGTCGTCGGACTTCGACTCGGCGTCGGTTATCTTCGGGCCGTGGCGGTCCCGTGGGAGGCTCACATCTCGTACCCTCTCGGTTTCGCGCATTTCGAATTCGACGAAGAGCCCGTATGGGATCGTCAGGGCTATCTCGATCTCATCGCTATGACGCTGGCCGGGCGGGCTGCAGAGGAGGTGATCACTAATACCGCCTTCGATGGCGCCGGAGCGGCGGAAGGCTGCGACCTGCACAAGGCGAGCGACCTTGCCACGAGGTTGGAACTACAGTTCGGCATGGGCGAAGGGCTCGCGTACTTCAATCTAAACGACATCAAGCAGCGTGATCTCGTCCGTCAGAACAACCCCGTCGTCGCAGCAAGGGTGGAGCGGCTTCTACGGCGGGAAATGGAGCGAAGTCGAGAAATCATCACGCGGTTTCGCGCGGCCGTCGAACGTATCGCCAACGTGCTGGTGGACACGGCGCTCATCGAGGGAGACGAGGTCAGGCGTATCATTCGGGAGAGTTCGAGATGACCAAGGTCAATCCGAGGCCGGAGGTGGACTGGAAAATCGTCGTGCGCAGCCTGAAGGGAACCGGGACCGCCGAAGCGCGCATCCTTGTCGAGAAAACGATCCTAGAAGCGGGAGGGATCCCACTTCGGCTTCGCGACGCGAGGCGTCGGCTTTTCATCCTGACAACGTGCGCTTGCAACGGGACACCGGCGATCGTAGATACTGAGGGCGGTTTGGTCTGCATGCTCGCGCTCGACGATCTGATCGATGTGGTGCTCGAAAGAGGCCCGACCTTGGGGGAGGTGATGAAAGGGGCGCGGTAGGCTCTAGGAAACCATCGGCTAGGGCGCGATTAACAATACCACCGCTTTGCGGCAGGCGTCACGATCTCATGTTGATGGAATGGCTTGCGGCTCTCAATTTTTTCTCCCAGCTTTATCAAAAGATAGGAGACGGTGGTTGTGTTCATGCCCGGCTCCGGCAACATCGCGAATACTGCCGATTGGCAAAACTCAGTAAACGGTCTGGCTGAGGTCCTGCTGATACGACTGCAGGGGACCACGATAGAGCAGGCCGATGGTCATCATTTTCGAGAAGTTGCTAACGACATCGTGAAGGTGCTCGAAATGAGACGACAAACGTCGACGTCATGCCTTTGCCGCTCTTGATACGTGACCAGGTAGTTTCTAAGGAAGCGTTGCCGGGCCTATAGCTCAATTGGTTAGTGCTGACCGCTCATAACGATTGCAGGTTCGAGTCCTGCCGGTTCACCAGCGGCCTCCTTGCGAAGCACTCGATCGCGCCGCTCTAAATTAGTTCGCCGGTTCCCGCGGTGAAGGTGCCTTCTCGGCGTCGAAGCCCTCTGAAGCGAGAGGTTGAAGCGGCGGCACTGCATCGAGCAGGACGCGCTCTTGGATCTGCACAGACCGGATTAGCACAGCCTCGTAATCGAAACGTTTGTTGGTGAGCGCTGCCCGAACCGCAAGGCCGATGGCTTGGCCAAGGATCGGCGGGACAGCATTGCCAATCTGACGCGCGCTCGAGTCCTTGCCGCCAACAAAATCCCAATCGTCTCGGAAGCCCTGAAGACGGGCTCGAATCCTTAGAGTGAGCTGAGGAAGAAATCCGGGGCCTGAGACGTCGGCCTGGTGTTGCGTCGGCGCAGCGTCGGCAACGGTCGCAATGTTGATGCCTTTTGTTGCCCAGCGTAGCGCTTCTTTCTCGCGCGAGCCTCCCTTGCGGCCGACCACGGTCGAGGCCAGCGCGCCACGCTTTTCAATGCCATTGCGAACGACCACATGATTGCGGCGGGCTTCCGCCCATTCCTTCGCGCCTGTCCATCCATTGGCAGCCATGAGGTCTTCAAGGACGTCGCCCAGATTAAGTCGCCATTCTGGAAAGACCGGTGGAGCTTGGAAGGCGCCCATTGCAGCTTGATGCATTCCGACGAACAGCATCCGGGTCCGTTCTTGAGCTACCCCATAATCCTCCGCTTCCATGCGAACAATTTGTACAGCGTATCCAGACTTCCTCAATTGCCTGAGGAAGTTTCCAAGGTGGTCTGCGTGTTTGGCATTCAGGAGGCCGGCAACGTTCTCAAAGACGAACGCCTTTGGTAGCATTTCGCGCGCCGCCCGCGCGCATTCGAGCAACAGATCTCTGGGGTCGTCTTTGCCGAGGCCTTTTCCATCTACGGAATAGCCCTGACAAGGCGGTCCTCCCACAAGTAAGTCGACACCTGCCGATCTGTATTCGGTGAAATCCACTTGGCGGATGTCGCCCTCGACCACGTTCCAAAGCGGCCTGTTGAGCCGTAGGGTCGCGGCCGCATGCTTGTCGAATTCGAAAAGGGCGAGAGGATGAAACCCGGCGTCTTCGAGGCCCAGAGACATTCCGCCGGCGCCCGCGCACAGTTCGACTACGGTCAGTTTCTGCGTCGGAAGACGAGTTAGCGGCGCCGGCTGGGTCAGTACGACATCATGCATGATGGGTGCGGCGGTCGATGTGATCGGTTGAATGCATTCTTGGAAATTTGTCGCCCATTGCGCTTCCAAGCTGGATAGGTCGAGGGCAAGTCCAAACTCCCCGCCAAAACGGCCTGAGGCGAGGGCGGTGATCGCGGCGTGGGCGAGCGCTAAGGGGCGTTCGCTAGAGTGCAGCGGAAGCCTCAGGGTGTCCTGTGGAGATAGGTCGTAGGTCCCATAAGCGGACACGAAATGCGGCAGTAGATCTGCTGCACAGTTTTGGATGCGCGTGCGGGCGGACGCGTGGTGCTCCTCCGGCATCTTCCTCTGGCGGTAGGCGTATAGGAGGGCGAGGAGCTCGGCGGCAGCCTTGTCGACGACGCGCGAGGCCTCCAGCGCCCGCCGACGTGCCGTCCTTGTCGAACTTTGGAAGCCAGCCGTGACCGACCGCTCTAGGAAAGTTTTCTTGCTGTTTCGAATATTGGCGCGAATGGCGGACACGTCCCTGAACCCGACGTCGCCCCTGCGGCAATCCTGGAGATAGCTTCGCCTCGGGTCTCGTCATCTGCCGCAGCTAGCGCCTTTAGAACTGGGAACTGGATACGTGCTTCCCTAAGCAGGTCCTCGGAGCCCTTCAGCGTTTTTCCCACCTTAAGATACGTCGATGCTTCGGCTACATCCATTTCACAACCGGCATATAGAAAGTGCACAACTTCTTTCGGAGACAGATGCTCGAGAAGTCCGTCGACTTTGTCCGCCATCTTGAACAGCCGGTCCGAAATCTGCTTCTGAAGGTTTCGGATCGCCTCCTTCGCCTTGCTAAGGGCCTCGGCTCTCAAATCTGTCATCCGTAATATCTCGCATTGGAAGTCGAACATGTCATATCGGGACACGTGTTGCAGGTCTGGCAATCAAATTGATAAAATTGCGAGCAACTGTGAATTTGGGCGCTCGGTGAATCGCTTCCCGACGCTTGCTTTACGCCGCATGCAAAAGCTGTATTGTCTCGAAAACGTCCGTGCAGATAGGTCGGGGAATGTGCTGATGAGGATGCGATACCTTTCCATCTTGCTTCCAATGTTAGTCGGCTTTGGCGCGGCGCCCTCGGTAGCGCAGCCTGCAGCGTGCCTGACTAAAACAGACGACGGCGGTCTTCAAGTCGGGAGGAATGCCTCGGTAACTTCGGAGAAGAAGGAATTCTACGAATCCTCCAAGGCGTATCCGGTCCGGACTTTTTCCGACCGGGCCGCGACAGGAAAGACCGCAGAATTCTGCCTGCGATACGAGATCGAAAACGTGGGGCAGGATCACATTCAGAACCTCTACTGGGGCTTGGCAGGCATATCTGTAAAGGACTTCCGGCCCGGTGCGCACGATCGCCAGTCACGGTCGCAGCAGCTCCAGAGCTTCAAGGATCCCGAAATCGACAGGACCGTGCTGAACGCATTCACCAACAATAAGGCGGAATCTCAGGTGTGGAGGGTCGAAACTCAGACCGCCAAAGCGACCGCGTCGCCGTTCGCGGAGGTAGTGGCCGTCGACAGGGAGCAATTTCTGCCCGGCGCCGTGCTCCAGGTATTGGCCGCGAACTCGATTGCGCAGCGAGGACTGCTGAAAGTCGTCAATATCGAGGAAGGCAAGCCGATCTACCCGATCCGTCAGACTGTCTCCGGCGAAGGGATCGATCTCGAAGTAAATTCACGCGTCGTATTGGACGGAAGCAGCGTGAGTTTCCAGACCGACGTGTCGCTCGGCGGTGAGAGCGCGGGCAATGCTCGGATCGCCATGCCGGCGTTGCTGGCCCTGGCGGACACGAAAGCAGCAGGGGCTCCCGAATACTATGACGCTTATCTGAGTTCCGTCGAAACACAGAGATCTGAATTTATCGGAGACTTCAAGCAGCAACGGTTCTCGACGACGCTCGACCGCCGAGCATTACTGCACAATTCACTTTTTCTATCCGAACATGTGATCACGGTACGCGCGAACGACAACGAGTACTGCTACAGGTTCCAGTCATATCTGCCCTTCGCCGTGAACTACGATCTCGACCGCTGTGCGCAATAGGAGGCGGCAGTGGCGGGTTTGGGAGACAAGATCGCAGACAAGGCACTAGACTACGTCGTCGGCGGCGTAACGTGGGCCGTCGTCACTCTGATACCGGGCCTATTGGGCACGCAGACGTTGAGAGACCCGTTCTACCACGCAGGATGGCTCCAGGAAAATAGAGCCTGGATCATGCCGTTTGCGATCGTCCTGCTGGTGTCGACATGCTTGGCCCTCAGGGTTTGGGGGCTTATCTTTGTCACTATCGTCGCATTCGTTGCGGCGTCTTCGTTCGCCTATTTTTACAGCGGGTCGAGCGTCCTCAGCGACAGCACGCAGCTCGCCCTATGGGTGGCTCACGCCGTGGTGTACAGCCTCTTTCCTGCGATGCTGGCGGGATGGACAATCATGGCTTTGAAATGGACCGGCGTGTTGTAGTTCTACGCCGCTAGTTTATGGCTGCGACAATACGAAGTCGCTCGCATGCTCGCGGAAATAGGATCGGAAGCCAGTCTCGTTCATTTCCTAGTTCCGGAGCCGCGAAATTCCCCGATGCCTCCGTGGATGATCCTGTTACTCTTTTCGCTCTATCACTCAGATTCAGATTGCACTTTTTGGTAGTTCAACGAAATTAGCTCGCGACGCCATCACCCACTGCAGAGCATCGCATATGGAAGAACACGACTACCGCCGAGACGCCCTCCGAATATTCTTCATTATCTTGGCTGGCTCCAACGGATTCAACGATCCCGCATATCCAGAACATGATCGTGTTTTCGCCGGGGAGTCGAGGCTACAGGCCTTGGATTTTTGGGTTCGTTACCCGGACTACCTAGCAGACGAGATGCTTTCGCAATACGAGCACTGTCACGACGTCTTTCTTCTCGCGCAGGCGAGGCGGATTTTCGAAAACGAGGAACCGAGCCTTCGCAAAATCCCGATGTTGAGACGCTATTTCGGTGCCTACGAGCCTCTGGATACCTCCCTCGGAATACTCAAGTCACGAGGTCTTGTTCTGCCGCGCACGCGCAAGGCGATGGACGGCAGGTCGAGCCATGACTTCCTCACAGGGGCGTTCTCGAGGCAGAAGCTCGACGAGATCGTATCCGCGTTTCCAACGCTCGAGTGGTATCGCGCCAGAACCGAACTCGTACTGAATGTCGCGAACGGCCGGGGTGGATTTGACCTTAAGAAAAGGCAGCACGCGCAAAAGGAATATCATGAAGCGCAGACCGGCGATCTCATACCAACCATCGCGGAGCGCGTCCTAAAGAGACTAGAGGCATTGGAGGAGCTCGTATGACCGACGGCACCATGATCCAGCCGGACGACGAGGGCAGGAAAGCCTGGTTGGAGATGATCGCAGCAAAGGCTGGAAGCGACGTTGACCATGTTAAAGACGTCCTCGCTCGCAACGGGATATCCGCGCGGCAGACCAAGGCCGTGCCACAGAGGCTGACAATCACTTCCATCCAGTTTTCAGGTGTGAAGGGCAACAGCTCCGTTCCGTTCGACTTCAAGTGGGATGCACTGGGACCGGGCGTCTGGGCAGTCCTTAGCGAGCACAACCTCAGAGGAAAGACCACGGTTCTCAATGTCATCAGATGGACGCTGACCGGAAAGCGATCCGTCCGCGACGACATGGATCCGTGGTTTCGGACAGTTTTGGTGGGCTTCACACTGGATGGGCGAGATTTTCGCGTGGTCCTGACCGACGCCCAGAAGGACGCCGGGCAGCTTGAGAGGATTACCGACGGCAAGGTTCTCGTCGTTCGAAAATTCAGGGATGACGAATCTTTCGAAGCCACGATGTCGGACTTCTTCATGGGCGAGCTAGGGCTCCAGCCAATCCTCAACCACACGGAACGAGATGGAAAGAGCTTGGCGTGACCTCTTCGACTCCGATCGTTTCCGTTTCCGACATCCAGGTGCTCACAAAGGATCGTACTGCGCCGTCCTCTACAGCCACAGCCGTCAAGAACCCTGTCTCCTCGGCGCCGGTATCAAGAGCGATACGATAGTTGTGGACTTCGGGAAGGCGGGAGGCGGTCACCGTGTGGCCGTGAACAACCGGCATGCCGAAGTCGTAGTCCACGTCCAGGAAATCGGAACGTATCGTCATCATGTCATATATCGACTGCCCGCTGAAGCTCACATCCGGGCGAAGGCCGGCGTGGACAAAAACGTGGCCTTGGTCAACTACTTTGTGCTCCGCGTCGCGCATGGCGGCAATATGGGAAGGGTGCGCCTCCAGCGCCGCTAGCATCTCCGGGATCATGCGCTGGAGTTCTCCCCAATGTTCTGCTGGTGTAACGCCATACGAAAGGGCCGTTGCGACGCCTCCGTTGTACATCCAGTTCATCAATTCGTAGTCTCGATTAAAGGGGTTGTCGATAAATCGCAGCACAAAGTCTTCATGGTTTCCGCGGAGCAGCGTGCTGCCCGGAACGTTCAGAAGAGTAGCGATGACCAGATCCATGGCGCGCTTGCTCCACGGGCCGCGATCGATGATATCGCCGAGAAAGATCACCCGGTACGGCGTCGACGTTCGAAGGGAATCCTTCCGAAGATGCGACAGGAGAGCATCCAGGAGATCGGCGCGCCCGTGCACGTCCCCGATGGCATAAATTCTCATTGGCGTCATATCCCCCGCAGCGACTTGCTTGAACATAGGTTGCAGAGCTTTCCTCGCGATCAAAAGATTCGATAGAAGTTGAGGGAAGCATGGCGAGATAAACCGATCGAGCGGTAGGGGTGGCTGTAATGGCGGATAGTAACCAGACGGAGCGGGTCGGCGTGAACGCGGTAGAGGCCATTTTCCTGCATATGGGCTGGATCTTCCGCGAGCAGACAATCAGCGACTACGGCATCGACGCGCATGTCGAGCCCAAGGACGATGGCGTACCGACCGGGCAGTTGATCGCCCTGCAAATCAAGACCGGCGATTCATATTTCAAAAAGCGCGGCGATAATTACGTCTTCTATGGCGAGCGAATTCATTTGGACTATTGGCGACGTCATATCCTGCCGGTCTTCATCATCCTTCACAATCCAACGACCGGCCAGACTGTCTGGCAGCGCGTGGATCCCGAGCTCGTCGAGGAACACGGTGGAGGAAGATGGTCACTCGAGATTCCTGCAGACCAGGTTCTGAACGCATCGGCTGGTGAGTTCCTGCGGCAAGGGATTTCCTCGGATGCCAGATCGGTACGCAGGGTTCGCATGCTGCTCGACGTCCCGCTCATGCGGGAGGTTCTGGAGAAGCAGGAGGAAGATGCGGTATTCCTTGTTGTCGACGAGTGGGTGAACAAGACACTCAACTTTCGTAACAGCACCCTGTTCTACGGCGATCCAAGGGGAGAGCCGGTTTTTGAGTTCGATCGCTGGGTGCCGTACAGCGATCTCGGCAACTTCATGAACGAGAGCTTTCCGTGGATGGATTTCGAGTACGCAGAACCGATCGACGACGGGTCAATCGAGGTCGAGGGTCACATCCTGGAGGTCAAAGTAAACTCCCTAGGCCGAGCTTTCCTTGAAGTCGAAGACTACCTGGAGAACGGCAGCGTGCCCTTGGAAGTGGATCGTTGGTACGAAAATTCGGCTGAAAGCTATGCAGACGATGATCAAGATTGACGGTTTGCAGGTCGGGAGAGGGCGTTCAAAATAGCGATGCGGAATGGTCGCCATCCACGTTGGTCTCGATACCGCGCGGCGACCGGACGATGCCATTTTCGAACCCGCACGCGGTTCCGGTGGTGACGGAGCTATTCCGCAAGCGTCTCTAGGCGGACTCCTGGCTCTGGGCTTCTCGACGACCCCTGGTCTTATCTCGACACCAATTTGGTTTTCATTTTGGAGCCGAACGAGGAAGTCTTGCTATAGCATCGCTTCTAGCCGGCACGTCGGATTCCATTGCCGTTCAGCTAGATCCACTTAGCCTTTCGTCGTTGAGGCTTCTCCTCCTTGCTGACAGTTGCCTCGTCCTTCCTCATTCCACCACCGATCGGATGGAAGGACATCCACAGACCAACCGGCGGTTCACGCCGGCCGAGAATGCACATGAGAAGTCCTGGCAGGTCATGATGCGACTCTCGCAGGATGTTCTCCGTGCTTGCAAAGTCCTGCGCGGATGGACGCGGGACGTTTTGTGGATGAGTATGCCAGTCGCCGATGAATTCTAAGCCTTGCTCGTAAAAGCGATTGATCTCTTCTTGCTCAGCTCGCCGGTCCGGCCAGAAGTGAAACATCCCCCGACGATCTCCAAGTCGGGGGCCGGTCGCCACGTCGATCCGCCAGTAGTTCTCTGAAAGGGACGCGAACATCTGGCCGCCAGCCTCCTTCTGCATAAATCGTTTCTGCTGGTGAGCGAGCATCGTCGATAAGGCCGACGGCATCAGATCGACCACGAGGTCGCCGAATCGATAGGTCAGGCGTTCCATCAAAAAGACCAATCACTCTCAGTAATGCCACCATGTCTCGGCGGGGTTCCGTGCTCCCTCAGCCAGTACTCAGTCCAACATCCTTCGGCGGCGCCCACCGTGCTTTCTTCGGCCGTCCATGTACGCCAGACTGTGCTTTTGTTAAATCCTGAAAGGGCTTCGAGAGCGAGCCGCGCAGCAAGCGCCTGCGATTGGGCGACTTCGACCGCACCGAAGGGCGACGTGCTGTTTCCGCACTCCGCCGGCGGTGGCAGATCGGTGTGCGACGCCTTGCCCATGAAGCTGCCATTGACGTCGAATCCCTCGACGAACGATTTGTCCTTTCCTGAGATCAGCACCGCATGGCTGGCGAGCCCATAGGCTTCTGTCCATGCGTAGACGACCGGCAGGGACTTCCCAAGTTCCTTGACCTTGTTATCCAAGAAGACGTCGCAGCCCCAATCGCCTGTGGTCGAAACGATCAGATCGACATCATCCATCAGTCCCGGCTTTTCGGCGATTGCCTTTCGCAGGGTGGTGCGATAGGCGACGACCTCCTCCAGTGACGGAATCAGCCGCTCGAGTCTCGCCTTGAGAGCGTCGACTTTCGCGATGCCGACGCTTTCTGCACCGAGTTCGTGTCGGCGGATATTCTCCCATCCAAGAATCTCGTTGTCGATCAGGACCAACCGGGAGACGCCAGACTTTGCCAGCAAGGACGCGACGCCGGAACCCAAGGCGCCGCATCCGACGATGACCACCGTCTTGGGTAAGCGGGCAACCTCGGGATCAGGCAGGCGGCTACGCGAGGATTCGATGTCCTTCGTGTCCAACCGGCCAACATCGTAAAGTCGGATGACATCCTCGTCCGCCAGCTTCGATTGGACAGGTGCCTTGTGAGGTGGCCGCCCCCTTTTATCCACCCGAAGCGAAAGCTCGACGGCCACCTTGAACTGGCGCCCATCCCGCGCTTCCGCCGAGAAAACGACCGGAAGCCGTCGCGGACAAGGACGAAGGAGCGCGCCCACAGTTGCCATTCCCCCGGATGAGTACCGTCTAAGGAAAGCAAGAAATCCCTCCGCATCCTTCGGATACCGATCGGGACGCGGAATGCGACGCAGTTCGATGACGGGGAACTGATGCGGCTCGCGAATGAAGACGTTCCAGAGGTGCTTCGAAAACCTTCTGAGCGACACCTTGTTCGGGAAACAGTAATAGGCGTCGTCCTTCGAATAATAAAAGTATGCACCCAACCCCTCCCTAACGCCCGCCAGGCTTAATCGAGCTGACCGCGCGTTCTGGGGAAGATAGTGTGCCCAGTACGATCCGAAGTCGTTTTCAAAATCGCCGTCCTCGTCGCCATTTTCGTTCGCCTGTAGGAGCTTGCGAGCATCGTGAAAGGCAGCCTTCACGGCACCTAGAGGATCGGCAGGGGCGGTCGGCGTATCGAGGCAAATCCTGGCGATCTCGCCGAGGAGTGGGGCGGGTTCTATGTGTGGTCTGGGATCCTGGGGATCGTACTGCCCGATGAACGCCTGTGGCTTGGAGTATGGAAAGTCGCGATCAGCGACGACCAAAAGTTCCACGCCCATGGTTCGGACACGCCAGCCCTGACCGCCAAACACCCGGATCAAAGTATGGTCGTCTGGCAGCTTCCCCTGGAAGGCCCCTTCCAGGGATTCGAACCAGCCATCGATCTCGGGCGTCGGGTAGGACATGGAAAACCTTATGCGTACCTTCCGTCGTTGGACGCGTAGCGGGTCTCACCCTGCTTGATGAAAGGGCCGGATCTGGCGCTGCTGTCCAGTTTCTTCTCGGCGTCGGGATCCGGCTGGGTTCGGAACCAGTCCGTGTTGAAAACCCTGTCCCAAGCCTTCATGGCCTGATCATGGGTGCAGTCCGGATCATCGAGGATCTCGAAATGTCCGAGGTTCTCTTCGAGACATTCCTTGAAAAAGGAGACCTTCGAGCTTCCGGAATTGACAATGTTCTCGTCTTTGAGCGTAGGATGCTCGATCTCGTCGTTGTAGTTCAGGCGGTCAACGATCCTCCGCATCAGATCCCTGAATGCCTTGTCGTTCCGACCTCTAATCTCGAGGTAGCATTCCTCGACAAGGCGCGATATCGCGAAGCCCGAGATGGTCTTCGACTTCCAAGTGCCGCGACTTTTGGCGAACTTTTTCATCAACCGTGTCATCCGGACGAACTGGCCGCTGTTACCGTCCTTGCTCGCATCGGAGCATTTAGTGCTGTTCGCTGTCTTGAACCACTTGGTAACCGCTCTGGCGTCCGAGCGTTTCCAGTCAGGACCGGCCAGTTCCCAGGCGGTCTTCGGTTCGCCGGAGATCGGATCCTTGATTTCGATCTTTCGGTAGGAGGGGACGTCGACGTGGAATCCCTCGTTGTAATAGACGCGCACGCAGTTCTTGCGTACCTCCGGTGCCTGTTTGAAGCGGCTGTCCTGAAGTGCGTTGCATACCATTTTCCGGACATCGAGCGCAGACATTTCGCCACCGTTCGGCCCGACGAGATCTTCCTTCTTGAAGTAGACGCCGTCGTCGATGTCATAGTCTGCATCGTCCTCCTGGATCATCGTCTTCATCGAATATGATCCTTGGGTGTGCATACCGATGGGTGTCGGCTTTTCCTGGACCCGTAGTCCGCCTTTCAGGCGGTCACGGTTGGTGTCGGCTTTGTCCTTGATGTCCAGGCGATCGTCGTCCGACAGCTTCACCATCTTGCGCTGGAACTTCAGGATTTGACTGTCGCAGTTCTTCATTGAAACACCTCCATCGGGATCCCCGATTTCGGCATCGCAGGGACTTCGTTGAAAAGCTTGTGGATCATTCGGCCTTCTGGGTGATCTGTGCGGTCGCAGAGGCTCTTGACCATGTCTGCATCGTCGTAGCCGTGAGCGATGAGAGCCTTCAGGGCCTCGGGGCGAGCTTCGTCGAGGCTGAGGTACTGAAGCATTGTCGACGCTGCTTCCTGCTGCGGAATGCGGACATGGGTCACGGATCGTCCTAGCTTGGTCAGGTGCCCGGCAAAGAACCGAGCCATCTGATCATAGGCGAACTCTTGGACATCGATTGCAAGCGGCCCGATCTCAGCGCCGAGCTTCCATGAAAGCATCGAACGATGAACCTTTTTGGGCTGGATTTGCGACCCGGCCGGTCGAGACACGTTCCCGATCGAGAAGATCTCGATCGGCTGATCAGGTTCGGCGCAAGAGAGCGCATCGATCATGGCGACGAGAACAGGGTTATTCGCCCACAGGCCGCCGTCGGCGAAAACACGAAAGTTATCGGATTTTGTATCCGGGTCCCGGATCGCAGCGAGCGAACGATAGATCGGCGCCGCGCTTGACGCGAGGCACACATCGGCTAGGCGGTAGTTGTCGTCCCGTACGCCGCTCTTGGGGGTCTTCTTGAAAACCCAGGAACGGTGTTTCTCCATGGAAACAGCGGGGATCGAGAGGCTGATTCCGCGCCCGTCCAAGACCTGCTTCATCGTGACGTCCCGCATCTCGTTTTGTAGCGCGGACTGAAGTGCCTTGTCGCCGGCCCGGACGATGCGGCCGCCTTTGGTCAGCGCGCGCCAGAGCGGGCTGACGACCCCGTCTTTGATGCGGTGAGGGAAAATGGACGCGCCGTGATCCTCGTAGAGTTTCACGACTGATGACATCGGTCGTCCGATGGCGGCAGCGCATCCGAGGATCGCTCCGGTACTCGTGCCAGCTATAAGATCGAAGCCCTTGCCGATATCGAGAGCCTCGACGTCTCGGAGTTTTGCGTAGTAGCCCGTCAGCTTGTCCAGAAGCGCTGCCGTGTAGATGCCCCTCATGCCACCGCCGTCGATGCAGAGCACGCGATAGGGGCGCTTACCTATGGGAGTAGTTCCACCTGTCATCTGCACGTCCATCTAACTTTGATCCCTATTCGTTCCCTTTAGGGCTTTCAGACGTCGAGGACGCCTGAATGTTTCTTGCTTTGGTCAACGATCTCGCCGGATGTTCCGGGATCGCTTGCTTTGAGTGGAAACTCGAGATTAAGGAAATGGAAAAGGCATCAGTTTGGAGATGACGTTACCGTTCCTAGTTACAGTATAAGAAAGTCCAAAACACCATTTGTGTATTCATTGAAGAAAGCACATATCAGGGGGCCGAATTCGTCTTCAAAGAAGAGATGAACCATCTCCAGGGAGTCGGAATTTTCTTCGTCTCTTCTCCAGAAGGGTCGCGCATCAATACGCGACCCTTCTGTTACTGCGTCATTTTCGTGGCCGTGCGACAGAATCAATGGCTGCCTACATCCGTGTGCGATCAGATGCTCAGCTGCACCCACTCGTCGCGCCGCAAGTATCGCACTTCTCGCAAGTTCCATTCCGGACCATCGTGAAGTTCTGGCACTCCGTGCACATGTTACCGGTGTAGCCCTGCATGATGGAGCGGGCGCGGCGTTCGGATTCGAGCTTCTTGGCTTCGGTCTTGGCCGTTGCCGCGTCGCTTGCGGCCTTGTCGGTGAAGAGGCCGGTGGCTTCAGCGGTTTCGTTCGCCAGTTCCTCTGCAATCTCTTCGGCCAATTCCTTCGCGCGCTCCTCATAGTCGCGCTTGAAGGCGACGACTTCGGAGGTCGAGACCGCGCTCGCCGGCTCCAGCTTGCGCACCGTGTTGCCGGCAAAGGCGGTCACGGTCGAAAGCGAGGCTCCGCGGACCGGGGCGCCAGATGCCGAACCCTTGGCTTCGGCTGCCGGACGTTCGCCGCCGGTCGGAACCAGTGTCGGCTTGTAACCGCGGGTCAGGCCCTTGGAGACGACATCGGCCTTGCCCTCGGAAACACCGCGGCCGAGCGCCGTGTTGTTGAAGTCCGAGGTGTCGACATGGGCAAGATCGTGACGGCCGAGATAGGAGATCGCCAGCTCGCGGAACACGTAGTCGAGGATCGATGTGGCGTTCTTGATGGCGTCGTTGCCGGTGACGATGCCGGCCGGCTCGAACTTGGTGAAGGTGAAGGCGTCGACATATTCCTCGAGCGGCACGCCATACTGCAGGCCGAGCGAGACGGAGATCGCGAAGTTGTTGATGAAGGCGCGCAGAGCCGAGCCTTCCTTGTTCATGTCAAGGAAGATTTCGCCGAGACGGCCATCGTCATATTCGCCGGTGCGCAGGAAGATCGTGTGTCCGCCGATCTTGGCCTTCTGGGTGTAGCCCTTGCGGCGACCGGGAAGCTTTTCCTGCGTGCGCACGACCTTCTCGATCACGCGCTCGACGATCTTTTCCGTGATGGTGACGGCCTGCGCGGCGGCCGGCGCCTGCAGGAATTCCTCCAGCGCATCCTCGTCGCTGTCATCCTCGATCAGCGAAGCGTTCAGCGGCTGGCTGAGCTTGGAGCCGTCGCGGTAAAGAGCGTTGGCCTTGAGGCCGAGCTTCCAGGACAGCATGTAGGCGTTCTTGCAATCCTCGACGGTCGCCTCGTTCGGCATGTTGATCGTCTTGGAGATCGCACCCGAGATGAAGGGCTGAGCGGCCGCCATCATGCGGATGTGGCTTTCGACCGAGAGGTAGCGCTTGCCGATCTTGCCGCAGGGATTGGCGCAATCGAAGACGGCGAGGTGCTCGTTCTTCAGGAACGGCGCGCCTTCCAGCGTCATGGCACCGCAGACATGAATATTGGCGGCCTCGATGTCCTTCTTGGAGAAGCCGAGATGGTCGAGCAGGTTGAAGCTCATATCGGCCATCTGCTCGTCGGAAACCTTCAGCGTGCCCTTCAGGAAGTCGGCGCCGAGCGTCCACTGGTTGAAGACGAACTTGATGTCGAAGGCGCTCTTCAGAGCGGCGTTGACGGCATCGATCTTCTCAGCCGTAAAGCCCTTGGCTTTCAGCGTCGAGGGGTTGATGGCGGGAGCCTGGTTCAGGTTGCCATGGCCGACGGCATAGGCCTCGATCTCGGCGATCTGGCTTTCGGAGTAGCCGAGAGCGCGCAGCGCTTCCGGAACGGCACGGTTGATGATCTTGAAGTAGCCGCCGCCGGCGAGCTTCTTGAACTTTACGAGAGCGAAGTCCGGCTCGATACCGGTCGTGTCGCAATCCATGACGAGGCCGATGGTGCCGGTCGGCGCGATCACGGTTGCCTGGGCGTTGCGGTAGCCGTGCTTTTCGCCGAGTTCCAGCGCCTTGTCCCAGGCGGCCTTGGCATGGGCAACGAGATCCTGGTCCGGATTGTCGGAATGGATCAGCGCCACCGGATTGACCGACAGGTTCTCATAGCCCGAGGTCTCGCCATAGGCGGCGCGGCGATGGTTGCGGATGACGCGCAGCATGTTCTCGCGGTTCGGCTTGAACATCGGGAAGGTCCCGAGTTCGGATGCCATTTCAGCCGAGGTCGCATAGGCGATGCCGGTCATGATCGCCGTCAGCGAGCCGGCGATGGCGCGGGCTTCGTCCGAGTCATAGGGAATGCCCGACGACATCAGCAGGCCGCCGATATTGGCGTAGCCGAGGCCGAGCGTGCGGTATTCGTAGGAGAGTTCGGCGATACGGCGCGAGGGGAACTGCGCCATCATCACGGAGACTTCGAGAACAACGGTCCAGAGGCGGACGGCATGCTCGTAATCGGCAATGTTGATGCGCTTCGTCGCTGCATCCTTGAAGGTCATCAGGTTCAGCGAAGCAAGGTTGCAGGCCGTGTCGTCGAGGAACATGTATTCCGAGCACGGATTGGAGGCGCGGATCGGGCCGGCAGCCGGGCTGGTATGCCAGTCGTTCATCGTCGTGTTGAAATGCAGGCCCGGATCGGCCGATGCCCAGGCGGCGTAGGAAATGGACTCCCAGAGGTCGCGGGCCTTCAGCGTCTTGATGATCTTGCCGTCCTTGCGGGCGGTCAGGTGCCATTCGCCGTCATTCTCGACGGCGCGCAGGAAGTCGTCCTTGATGGAGACGGAATTGTTGGAGTTCTGGCCGGATACGGTCAGATAGGCTTCCGAATCCCAGTCCGTGTCGTAGGTCTTGAATTCGAGATCCTTGTAGCCCTGGCGGGCGAACTGGATGACGCGCTGGACGTAGTTTTCCGGAACCTGGTCCTTCTTGGCAGCGCGGATCTCGCGCTTCAGGGCAGGGTTCTTGGCCGGATCGAAGCAATCGTCATTGTCGCCTTCGCAATTCACCGTCGCCTTCATGATCGCCTTCAGGTGCTTGGCGACGATCTTCGAGCCGGTCACGAGAGCGGCAACCTTCTGCTCTTCCTTGACCTTCCAGTTGATGTATTCCTCGATATCCGGATGGTCGATGTCGACGACGACCATCTTGGCGGCGCGGCGCGTCGTGCCGCCCGACTTGATGGCGCCGGCGGCGCGGTCGCCGATCTTCAGGAAGCTCATCAGGCCCGAGGAGCGGCCGCCGCCGGAAAGCTTTTCACCCTCGGCGCGCAGCATCGAGAAGTTCGAGCCGGTGCCGGAGCCATACTTGAAGAGGCGGGCTTCGCGAACCCACAGATCCATGATGCCGCCTTCGTTGACGAGATCGTCCTCGACCGACTGGATGAAGCAGGCATGCGGCTGCGGATGCTCATAGGCCGACTTGGACTTGGTGAGCTTGCCGGTGAAGGGATCGACATAGAAATGGCCCTGGCCGGGGCCATCGATGCCATAGGCCCAGTGCATGCCGGTGTTGAACCACTGCGGCGAGTTCGGAGCGACGCGCTGGGTGGCAAGCATATAGGCAAGCTCGTCACGGAAGGCTGAAGCATCTTCCTCGGAAGAGAAGTAGCCGCCCTTCCAGCCCCAATAGGTCCAGGTACCGGCAAGGCGATCGAAGACCTGGCGCGCATCGGTTTCGGAGCCGCTCTGCTGCTCCTTCGGCAGATCCTTCATGGCAGCTTCGTCGGGCACGGAACGCCACAGGAACGAAGGAACGTCGTTCTCCTCGACCTTTTTGAGCTTGGCGGGCACGCCGGCCTTGCGGAAGTACTTCTGCGCGAGAATGTCGGCGGCAACCTGCGAGAACTGCGCGGGCACGTCGATATTTTCGAGGCGGAAGACGATCGAGCCGTCCGGATTCTTGATCTCGCTGGTCGCCTTGCGGAATTCGATATCCGCATAGGGTGACTGGCCGGCCTTCGTAAAACGACGTTCGATGCGCATAGTCCCAATCCTCATTCGTTGGTGTGCGCCCGCATGAAAGCAGGGCGCAAAAATTCTCATTCCGGCATCGCGATTTCAACGCGCAGCCAGTCTTCAATCCGCTTTCTGACAGGAGGTGTCACCCGGAGATGAGTTTCCTGTATCTTGTGGTGATGGTGGCTGCAAACACTAAATATAGTATTAACAGCTTATTGCCGCCAGTCCCCGCATCTATTTTTTCGACGGCATCGAGATCGGCACAAAAACCCCCGCGGCGGCCACCGGCAAAGGTGAATCGCCTTGAATCAAGATCCGATTTCGAATTGAGAACCAGCCCTCACTAACCCGCCTGGTCCAGTCGCCGCCGCAACGTCGTCCATTAACTTTGAAAGACCCGATTCCGTCAAGGGGTGGTTTGTAATGGATTGCTAACCACAATATCTTGTGGGCTCACCTGTGGAAAGTGGGGAAACGTCAGTAGAGTAGAAGAATCAAGAGCTTGATGGGAGATGCTCGCCCTTTGTGGGATCGATGACGGCGCAAGCCTCATCACTGCGGGTGTCGAAAACGACAAATTTGTGTCCGTGACCGCGAGACCATTGGCAAGGCAGCGAAATCATGCTGTGGCGCATCACGATTCGGGCGGAAACCCTTGAATCCCACGCTTTCTCGCTATGGTGACGCCTACTAAATCTAGTGGGCGCCGCAGCGCCCACCTCTATTACCGTCTTCCGGTTCGATTTCGACGCGCAGCAGAATCAGCGAGTGATTCGCAACGCGAAATGGCGGTTTAACCGCGGTGACCCTTGGCGATCGGCTCCTGATAGGTGAAGCCCATGTCCCAGGGGAAGTAGATCCAGGTATCCTGGCTGACTTCCGTGATGAAGGTGTCGATGGTCGGCACGCCCTTCGGCTTGGCATAGACGCAGGCGAAATGTGCCTTCGGCAGCAGGTTGCGAACCTCGACGGCCGTCTTGCCGGTATCGGTCAGGTCGTCGATGACGAGCACGCCTTCGCCGCCATTGACCGTCAGTTCCGGCGCGATGCCTTTCAGCAGGTTCATTTCGCCCTGGCTGGAATAGTCGTGGTAGGAGGCGACGCAGACCGTCTCGATCAGGCGGATATTGAGTTCGCGCGAGATGATGGCGGCCGGCACGAGGCCGCCGCGGGTGATGCAGACGATTGCCTTGAAATCGCGGTTGAGACCGGCGAGCCGCCAGGCAAGGGCGCGCGCATCGCGGTGGAACTGATCCCAGGACACGGGAAAGGCTTTATCGGGCAGGGACATGGCAGAAGCTCCGGGGCATGGAATAATAACGCGCCGGCAATGCCGGCGACCCTGAGCAGACCCCGCGGCGGGCGCGGACCATGAACCAAATCCGGAACGCGATTCGCTTGCTATCTGCTTGAACAGGATCTCATCCGGGAAAAAGCCATGTGCTTTTTCGGGACCATGCTCCGTCGACCGCGCGAACGGTTCCCTGGCGGGAATTCTGTCATCGGTCGCTGCTTTCTGCTGGATTTGCCGGCAAAAGGCAATAGCCGCAAAGCCCGCAATCGGTGCACATCCGCACCCGAAACCGTTTGATTCGCGCTTTGGCGGCTCAGCGGGCCAGAAGCGTCATCGCCGTCATCGATTGCAGCAGGGTGCGCGTCGTGCCACCGAAGATCATTTGCCACAGCCAGGAATGCGTATAGGCACCCATAACAAGCAGATCGATACTGTCATCCGCCAGGCGGTTTTCGATGACCTGCGACGGCGTCGACTTGCCGGTGCAGGCCGCCGTCACGAATTTGGCGCGAACGCCATGGCGCGTCAGCGCCGCCGCGATGCGAACGCCGGTTTCCCTCGACGGGTGGGATTCTTTCTCGGATGTGCTGACCGAGAGGATCTCGACCGAATCTGCAGCCTTCAGGAAGGGTAGGGCATCGAACGTTGCACGCGCCGCTTCCTTCGATCCGTTCCAGGCGATCAGGACGCGGCGGATCGGCTTCGGAGCGGTCAATATATAGGGGATCAGAAGCACCGGGCGGCCGCTGTCGAACAGGAAGGTTTCGACGTCGACCTGAGAGTCGCCATATTTGGATGGGTCCGGCTGCACGGCAACCAGCAGGTCGGCGCTGCGGGCGCTTTCGATCAGTGGTTCGGTGCCGTAGCCGGACGTGCTGGCAAAACTGTGCCATTCATAGTCGAGACCGGCGCTTTCCATCTTTGCGCGGAACAGCCGCTCGATTTCGACCGCCTGATGATGAGCGGCATCCTGAAGAGCCTGCACGGCGACGGGATCAGGAATTTCCATCGGCGCCACCAGCGGCACAGTCGAGACGATTTCCGCATGAAGACCGACAACGCAAGCGTCGTGCTCCTTCGCCAGCGCCGCCACGAAATCGGCGGCGATGCGCGTGTTGCCGGGATTGTCGAGAACGGTCAATAGGGTCTTGTACGACATGACGTGATCTCCCATGCGGAGGGTTGGATCTCAGCATTATATCTGCATTCCGCGATAAATTAATGCGCTTCGATCGCCTCTGGTTCCGCAAGGAGTGCAGCCATTCGTTGAGTATTATGCCTCAGCCGATTGATTTTCCTTGGCTTTCGACTGGCGGATGTCTTCGATCATCGCGCGTACCTCGGCTGCGACATTTTCAATTAATTCGGCGGATCGGCCCCTCACGACGATTTCCGTCGAGAAGGATTGGCCGACATAGCGCGGATAGGAACCGATGCTCGTGTCCGGATGTGCCTTCTGGATGAGCCCGAGTGGCGTGCCGATCTCGCCCTCGCCATAAGGGCAGGAAATGGCGGTCGACAAAACGCGCGCTCCGGTCTTGAGCGTCGGTATGACATTGTCGAGCATGGCCTGGAAGACCTGCGGCACGCCGGCCATGACATAGACATTGCCGATGTTGAAGCCGGGAGCGGTCGAGACCGGATTGGCGATGTGCTTCGATCCCACAGGCATGCGGGCCATGCGCTGGCGCGCCTCGGTGAACTCCATCTCGCGTCGCGCATACATTTCCCCCATGATCCGCATGGCCTCGGCGTCGTGCTCGCAGGGCACCCCGAAGGCCCTGGCGATGGCATCGGCGGTGATGTCGTCATGGGTCGGCCCGATGCCGCCGGAGGTGAAGACATAGTCGTACTGGGGGCGTAGGGCATTCAGCGCCGAGACGATGGCATCCTCGTCATCGGCAACGATGCGGACTTCCTTCAGGTCTATGCCGGCCAGCAGCAGGACATCGGCGAGATGGCCGATATTCTTGTCCTTCGTCCGGCCGGAGAGCAGTTCGTCGCCGATGGCCAGCATGGCGGCTGTGACAATGATATCGTTTGACATGAGGACATCCGTGAAAATGCGCATTGGCGCGTTCGCAAAAAGTTCGAAATAGGTAGCGCCGTTTTCCGCGAATGCAAACGGTCGATTTCGCATGGGCGGCAACCATCGGGAAGCGACGCAAATGAATTTTTCGTCTACAGGGGATGAACAGTGCGTTCCGGGCATGGGGGCTGCGCTGTTGTCGCATCGCTGATAAAACTTGCCACCACAATCAACGCGTCCAACAAACAGGAGACGTTCATGGCTAAGGTTCTGGTTCTCTATTATTCCTCCTACGGTCATATCGAGAAGATGGCCTATGCCGTCGCGGAAGGCGCAAAGTCGGCCGGCGCTGAAGTTACCGTCAAGCGCGTTCCGGAACTGGTCCCGGAAGAGGTTGCCAAGGCCTCCTATTTCAAGCTCGATCAGGAAGCCCCGGTCGCAACGCCCGACGAACTCGCAGACTATGACGCCATCATCATCGGCGCCGGCACCCGCTTCGGCACCGTTGCCTCGCAGATGCGCAATTTCTGGGATCAGACCGGCGGTCTCTGGTTTGGCGGCAAGCTGGTCGGCAAGGTCGGCTCGGTCTTCACCTCGTCCGCGACCCAGCATGGCGGCCAGGAATCCACCATTCTCGGCTTCATCCCGACCCTTCTGCATCACGGCATGGCCGTCGTCGGCCTCCCTTACGCTTTCCAGGGCCAGATGGGCACCGAGGAAGTCAAGGGCGGCTCGCCCTACGGCGCTTCGACGATCACCAACGGCGACGGCTCGCGCCAGCCATCGGAAATCGAACTGGAAGCCGCAAAATATCAGGGCGCGCACGTCGCCAAGATCGCGGCCAAGCTCACGGCCTGATTTGAATTCTGCATATCGATTGAGAGGGGGCGCGGCAAAAGCTGCGCCTTTTTCGTTTGGGCTTGATGGAATTTGACTTTTTGGTGCGGACGACGGGGGTCGAACCCGTACAGCCAAAGGCCGAGGGATTTTAAGTCCCTTGCGTCTACCAGTTTCGCCACGTCCGCGTGCTTTTTCCCTTCAAGCACTTGAGCGATTCAGTCAAGGAAATGTTTTGTGGGAAGAGTTTGATCTCTATGGCTTTGCCTGAGTGACCCAGGCGAAGCCCGCCTGAGCCGACGGATCGGTGTTGGACGGGCCTCTAACCATCATCATGATGGCTGTCACGCATTGGAGACAGGCGAAGCCGCACTGTCAACTCGCAGAATTTGGGGATGAAGAGGTGGACGGCATCATTGGGAAGAATCTCGTTCCGGCAGGTCCGAAAGCGCGCTAAACAGGCTTTCTTTACTCATCTTTCCTGTGCCATAGCGGGGATGGATTGAAGAAGGACGGACAAGCCGTGGACAAACAGACTGTTCTCGAAGCCACCGAGGCCATGCGTGGCCTTTTTCCCGCAACGCCGCTGCAGCTGAACGAGCATCTTTCCGCCCGCTATGGTGCCGACATCTGGCTGAAGCGCGAGGATTTGACGCCGGTTCGTTCCTACAAGATCCGCGGCGCCTTCAATTTCTTCCGCAAAGTTATTGCCGAGGGCGGCACGGGAAGGACTTTCGTCTGCGCCTCCGCCGGCAATCATGCCCAGGGCTTTGCCTTCGTCTGCCGGCATTTTGGTGTGCCGGGCGTCGTCTATATGCCCGTGACAACGCCGCAGCAGAAGATCGACAAGACCCGCATTTTCGGCGGCGAGTTCATCACCATAAGGCTCTTCGGCGATTTCTTCGATCAATGCTATCAGGCGGCCCGCGAGTATGTCGATGAGATCGATGGCGTCATGGTGCCGCCTTTCGATCATGCCGATATCATCGAAGGGCAGGCGACGGTTGCTGCCGAGATCGCCGAGCAATTGCCTGATGGCGTTGTCGTCGATCATGTCCTCCTGCCTGTTGGCGGCGGAGGCCTGGCAGCTGGCATTACCGGCTATTTTTCCGATACGCTTGCCCGTAGCGCCTTCACCTTCGCCGAACCGGCGGGAGCGCCGAGCCTGCGCCGCAGCATCGAGGCGGGGAAGGTGATCACACTGGCCAAGGTCGATAATTTCGTCGATGGCGCCGCCGTTGGCCGCATCGGCGAGCTGAACTTCGCCGCGCTGAAGGGTTTTGCGGCCGAGCAGGTTGAGCTCATCGAGGAAAACGCCATCTGCGTCACCATCACCGATATGCTGAATGTGGAAGGCGTCGTTCTGGAGCCGGCCGGCGCGTTGGCGATCACGGCGCTGGAAAAGCTCGATCGCGACAGCATCCGCGGCAAGACCATTGTCGCCGTCGTCTCCGGCGGCAATTTCGACTTCGAGCGCCTGCCCGATGTCAAGGAACGCGCCATGCGCTATGCGGGCTTGAAGAAATACTTCATCCTGCGGCTGGCGCAGCGCCCCGGCGCGCTTCGCGATTTCCTCAACATGCTCGGGCCGGAAGACGATATCGCCCGCTTCGAATATCTGAAGAAGAGCGCCCGCAATTTCGGCTCCATCCTGATCGGCATCGAGACGAAGAATCCGGATAATTTCAAGCAGCTTATCGCCAATTTTGAAAGTTCCGGCATGGGCTATGAGGACATCACCGAAAACGAGATC
The DNA here is from genome assembly GCF_003287875.1 of Martinezella tropici. Classification (GTDB taxonomy): domain Bacteria; phylum Pseudomonadota; class Alphaproteobacteria; order Rhizobiales; family Rhizobiaceae; genus Rhizobium; species Rhizobium tropici_C. The sequence goes on along the minus strand of NZ_QMKK01000022.1, from coordinate 292,826 downwards.
CTGGCAAACCTGATCATTTGACTTTGCGACCCCGCAACCTTCATGCTAAAGGCGATCCATGGCTTCGTTCTTTTCAAATATCCTTTCGATCTTCACCGGTGGCGCATCGCAGGCTGGCACTGAAAAGTCCGGCGGCTCGACAGTTAACATCGAGCCCCAGGTGCATGCCGGCTGCACGATCTATGCGACGCCGCAGCGCGAGGGCAATCAGTTCCGTCTCATGGGTCGGATCGAGAAGGATGTGAACGGCGAGATCCTGGTGCGCAATTTCATCCGCGCCGACGTCTTCACCTCGTCCGACGATGCCGTGGAATCGACCTTCCGCAAGGGCCAGCAGATCATCGATCAGAACGGCGCCGGCCTCTTTGGCGACGGCGAAAAAGTCCGCCAGGTCTGAAGCAGCCAAACTCCTTTAACATGCATCAGATGCAAGGCCGCCTCTGCATCTGCTTTGGCGGCCCATAACACTCATTGAAAATTGATGGCTGATAATTCGCGAGGCTCAAGCCGCACGGAATATCTTCGCGCCGGATGGAGCGTTGATCGCGCCGCCGTCGACGGTGATTTCGATCGCCGTCACGTTGGCGGAATCGTCTGAGGCGAAATAGAGCGCGGCTTTCGCGATTTCGTCGGCTTCACTCATGCGGCCGAGCGGGCTGAGGCTGCCAAATCGGGCCTGCAGCGCATCCAGGGCCTCCGGCGTGCTGGCGCGCGGCTCCCAGATCGGCGTCTTGGTGGCGCCGGGCGTCACCTGGTTGACGCGGATGCCGCGGGGCGCGAGTTCGGAGGCGAGATTGCGGGTCATGGCGCGAACCGCGCCCTTCGTGCCGGCATAGGCCGAGGCGCCGGGAATGCCGAGCACGGCATGCACGGAGCCGTTCAGGATGACGGAGCCGCCATCGTTCAGATATGGCAAGGCGGCCTGCACGGTGAAGAAGACGCCGGTGAAATTGATGCGGACGATGGTTTCGAACTGCTCAAGCGTGGTCTTGCCGAGCGGAGTATCGCCGGCAATACCGGCATTGGCAAAGACCACATCGAATTTTCCAAGCTTCTCCGCGGCCTCGGCAAACGCCTTCTCCATGGCAGGAATATCGGTGGTGTCGGCCTGCAACGCCAGCACGCGGCCGCCGAGCTGTTCGGCTGCCGCGGCCAGTGTCTTGGCATTGCGGCCTGTTATGGCGACCTTGGCGCCTTCGGCGAGGAAGAGGCGGGCGGTGGCCAGTCCGATGCCGCTGTTTCCACCGGTGATGACGGCGACCTTGTTCTTGAGACGCATGTTCGTAGCTCCTGTTGGCTTTTGACACGATCTGGATTATGATCGTTATCTATAAGGATTATGATCGTAAGCCATTTTGTCAAGCCAGGCATGAAAGGATTTTCGATGGGCCGCTCACAATTGGAGAAGCAGAAGACGCATGAACGCATCGTGACGCTCGCCGCCAAGCGTCTGCGCGAGGAGGGATTGGAAGGGATCGGCGTTGCCGACCTCATGAAGGAAGCGGGGCTTACAGTCGGCGGCTTCTACAAGCACTTTGCTTCCCGCGACGAATTGGTCGCGGAAGCTGTGGAGTCGGCGATCGGATCATGGCGGCGGCAGCAGGAGGACAAGGGGATCGATCCCAGAAGCATCTCGCTCGATGAGTATGTCGATACCTATCTCAGCGAGCGTCACCGCGATCATTGCGGTGAGGGCTGTGCCTATGCGGCACTGACGGCGGATATGGCGCGCAGCAGCGATACGGTCCGCGCTGTTGCGACGGAAGGCTTGCGGAGGAATTTCGATGCGATGACGGCGCGCATGCCGAAACCGGAGACAGCCGAAGCCAGACGCAAGGCGATCATCGCTTCCTGCCTGATGACCGGTGCGCTCGGCCTTGCGCGCGTGTCAAATGACGAGGCTCTTTCCGATGAAATTCTGGAAACCGTGAGGTCGTTCGTGAAGGAGTTGCCACAGGCGGAATAGCAAAGCGGCCGGCTGATGCCGGCCGCCTGTCGATGTCTGAAGGCTGCAGTCGATCAAGCGGCGAGAGCCAGCTCCGAGGCGCGGGCCTGGGCGGCACCGACGGCCTTTTCGGCAGCTTCCGGACCAAAAGCAACGCCTTCGATGTAAACGGTCTCGACATCGGTGATGCCGATGAAGCCGAGAACCGACTTCAGGTAGGGAACGGCATGGTTCAGCGGGGCAGCCGGGCCTTCGGAATAGACGCCGCCGGAAGCAAGCACGATATAGGCCTTCTTGCCGGTCGCCAGACCCTTCGGGCCAGTTTCCGTGTACGTGAAGGTGCGGCCGGCGCGGGCGACGTTGTCGATCCAGGTCTTCAGCGAGGAATAGATGTTGAAGTTGATGAGGCCGGTGCCGATGACCAGGGTGTCGGCTGCCAGCAGCTCGTCGATCAGCGCGTCGGAAACCTTGACCAGTTCCTGCTGCTCGGGCGTGCGGGCGTCAGCCGGCGTGCGGATGGCGACCGTGAAGGGGCCATCGATGTGCGGCAGGTTGTCGGCAGCGAGGTCGCGCTTGACGAGCGTCTTGCCCGGATTGTTGGCCTTGATCTTCTCGGCCAGTTCGGTGGCGATCTTCGTGGAGAGCGAGTCCGGACGCGGGCTGGAGGTCAGAAGCAGAATGGAGGACATATCCGTTTTCCTTTTCAATGAGTTGCTAAATCGGCTGGGAGAGTCCGATCACGTTCGCCTCCATAAATAAGTCGTCAGTGCTATCGAGAAAAACTGTGATAATATGGATTGGAATTATCGATAGAATGGATGGCAGATGCTCCCCAATCCCACCCTCGACCAATTGCAGGTCTTTCTGACCGTTGCCGAGTCAGGCAGCTTCTCAGCTGCTTCGCGGATGCTCAACCGCGCGCAGTCGGTCATCAGTTACACGATTGCCAATCTGGAGGCCCAGCTCGAAATGCCGCTGTTCGAGCGCTCCGGCTCGCGCCAGCCGAAGCTGACCGATGCGGGCAGGGTGATGCTGGAGGATGCGCGCCGCATTCTTTCCGATCTGCAGGTAATGCGCGCACGCGTGAAAGGCCTGAAGAGCGGCCTTGAGGCGGAGGTGGCTGTTGCCATCAGCGTCATGGTGCCGGTGCATGCCACCGTCGATGTATTGCGGGAATTCCGCGATCGCTTCCCTTATGTTTCCCTGCGCCTCGACACCGGCGAACTCGGTTCGATGCTGGAGCTGGTTGCCAGCGGCAAGTCGACGATCGGTATCGGCGGCTCGGTCTTGAAGCAGGATGATGCCCTGGTCATCGAGCGCATCGGACATTCCTTCATGATGCCGGTCGCAGCTCCGACGCATCCGCTCGCTCTGCTGGGACGGCCGCTGACGCTTGCCGACGTGCGCGAAGAGGTGCAACTGGTCGTCACCGACGCGTCAAACCTCACCAATGGCAAGGATTTCAACGTCCTGTCCTACAAGATCTGGCATCTCAGCGACATCGCCACCAAGCATCAGCTGATCCGCGGTGGTCTTGGCTGGGGCGGCCTGCCGGCCTCGTTCATCATGGAGGATCTGCAGAAGGGACGGCTGGTGCCTTTGGCTCTCGATGCCTATGACCAGAGCGAATATCCACTCTATGCCATCCGCAAGGTGGATAATCCCCCTGGCCCTGCGGCTGCCTGGATGATCGAGGCTTTCCGTGATCGTCTGTCGCGATGCCCGAGTCAGGAGGACTTCAAGTCCACTGTCGAGATGTTCCATCCAGACGACAAGCGCCTGGCGGCCGAGTGAAGAAGTCCTCTCCCTGAAAAAGGGAGGCCAGGTGCGTAAGGTGCTTTTTCGTATCGTGAGCTCCTTCTCCCCAGTGGGGAGAAGGGGTGGTCAATGCTTACAGCACCAGCCGGTAGCTGCGGAAGCCGTCGGCACCTTCGCCGGCGTCTTCGATCTTCACGCTCTTGACCTGGCCGAGGAAATCCTTGGCCTTCGGCGAGCTCTGGAACCGCACGGTCGTGTCCGCCAGCGGTTTGAAGGTCCAGTTGCCGTCGGCGGTCGGGTTGATCGTGCCCTGCTCGTGGACATAGCGCACGATGACATCGCGGTTCGTGTCCGGCGCCTGGTAGACGACCTTGTCCGCGGCGATCTCGGGGAAATTGCCGCCGCCGCCGGCGCGGTAGTTGTTGGTGACGACCAGGAACTTCTGCGCTGGGTCGATCGGCTTTCCATCGAACTGCAGGTTCTGGATGCGGTTTGCATCGGCATTCAGAACCTTGCCGTCATCGCCGAAGCGGCGCGGCTGCGAGACATCGATCTGGTAGGTTACGCCGTCGATGACGTCGAAGTTATAGGACGGGAAGCTGCTGTTGATCAGATCCGCATCCTTGGCGCCCGGCTGTACCTGGTTGAACATCGCGGCCGACATTTCCAGCCAGTTCTTGACCTGCGCGCCATTGATGACGACGGCCTGGACGGTGTTCGGATAGAGATAGAGGTCGGCGACGTTCTTGATGGCGATATTGCCCGCGGGAACGTCCGTATAATAGTCGGCGCCGTTGCGCCCGCCGCATTTGAAGGGTGCTGCAGCCGAAAGCACCGGCAGGCCCTTGTACTGCGTCTCCTTCAATATGTTCTTGATGTACCAGATCTGCGCCTGGCTGACGATCTGCACAGAGGGATCGTCGGCGACCAGCGCGAAGTAGGAATAGAGCGGCGCAGAGGTCTTGCCGACGGGCGTGCGGACATAGGTCAGCGTCGCCTCATGCTCGGCCTTGGCGGCTTCGACGACTTCCTTCTTGTCGGTAACGTCAGCGATGACCTTCTTCTTGTCGTCGCGATGGTAGATCGGGCGTGCTTCGGAGGTGAAGTCGACGATCTTCCAGCTCTTGCCATCCTTTTCGAGCAGCAGGTCGATGAGGCCGAGATGCGAGCCCCAGAAGCCGGCCATGACGGCAGGCTTGCCGTGCAGCGTTCCCTTGACCGGATCGGCGTCCTTGATGCCATCCCAGGTCTTCGGGCCGGGGAAGACGAGATGCTGGTGGCCGGTGAAGACGGCATCGATGCCGTCGACCGCAGCGACGTAAAGCGAAGCGTTTTCCATCTTCTCGCTCGGGCCGCTGCCGTCGATGCCGGAATGGGAGAGGGCGATGATGATATCGGCGCCTTCGGCCTTCATGACCGGAACCCAGGCCTTGGCGGCTTCGACGATATCGCGGGTCTGCGCCTTGCCTTCGAGGTTCTTGATGTCCCAGAGCATGATCTGCGGCGGCACGAAGCCGATGAAGCCGATCTTGATCGGGCTTTCATTGCCGGAGCCGTCCTTGATCTTCTTTTCGAGGATCAGATAGGGCTTGAAGAACAGGTCGTCCTTCGTCGGGTCGGAAGCAAGCTGGCCCTTGGTCAGGTTGGCGCAGACGAACGGGAAATTCGCGCCGGCCAGCACCTTGAACATGAAATCGAGGCCATAGTTGAATTCGTGGTTGCCAAGCGTGCCCACAGAGTAGCCGAGCGTGTTCATCGCCTTGATGACCGGATGGACGTCGCCTTCCTTCATGCCGTGCTGATAGGCCATGTAATCGCCCATCGGATTGCCCTGCAGCACGTCACCATTATCGATGAGGAGCGAGTTGGTGGCTTCGGCGCGGATATTGTCGATGATCGTCGCCGTGCGCGTCAGTCCCATCGTGTCGTTCGGCTTGTCGGCATAATAGTCGTAGGGGAAGACGTTGACGTGAATGTCCGTCGTTTCCATGAGTCGCAGATGTGCCTGGTTACCGGCTGCGCGGGCCGCGAAGGGATGCAGCACGATCAGTGCGGCGGTCGCGCTGAGGCCTTGCAGCAGGGAACGGCGCGACATGCTGGGCAAATCCAGAATGGAAGACATAAGACACTCCTTCAACGATGGGGCTATGGTCCGTCGATCATCTCTCGGGCGAGGGAGATTAGGACGATTTTTGAAGGTGTGCACCAGGAATGTGACAGGCTTATTGTGGATCGTAGCCGGCTTCCGCCGGCATGCCATCAACGTTTGAGAACCGGCTTTATGTCCTTGTGGAAAAAGCGAAAATAGGACGCGACCTTAGCCGAGGCGTTGGATGAACGATCGAATTCGATACCCATGCGGCCGTTGTGAGCCCAGCGCACGAAACCATCCAGCAAGCCGATATCGTCGCATTCGACGCGAACCTTGCTGCCGGCGGCCGCATAGAGCGGCGACTGCAGATCGAGCGCGATGCCGCTGGTGGAAATATTGACCACGCGGCCGGCGACGAGCTTGGTGAAATAGCGAACCTGGCCCATCAGCCGAGCGTGATGGCGCGGCGAACCCCGCGTCTTGATTTTCAGATTGCCTTGAACGAGAGATTTCGAAGAGAATTGCATGACGTTATCCAGGCTCGTGCATTTTTCCTGCTCTGGATAGCAGGTTTGCATTGAGGGATGCTTAGGGTAATCGCTAAAATTGTAGGCGGCCGTATCGAATCGATACCGCAAATCAGTGCCGAACCCGGCCGCAATATGAATGTTGAGAGGCAGAATATGCGCATCGTTTCTTTGAATGCATGGGGCGGTCGGCTGCATGACCCGCTTATGCCCTATGTCGCCGACGTCGATGCAGATGTTCTGTGCCTGCAGGAAGTGGTCCGAACGCACGACGCACAATCTGAGTGGCTGGTCTATCGTGATCATGGTGTCGAGCTTCCGCAGCGCGCCAATCTCTTCGAGGAGCTGAAGGCTGCTTTGCCGGCTTACGATGCCTTCTTCCTCCCGGTCGCGCGGGGCGATCTCTTCGACGGTGCCACGCGATTGGACTCTGAGTTCGGACTGGCAACTTTCGTGCGCAAAACCCGTCCAATCATCGGCCAGGCAGCCGGCTTTGTTCACGGCGAATTTTCGGCTGACGGTTATGGACCGCATCCGCGCTCCCGCAATGCCCATTGCATCCGTCTCTTCGACTATGAGCGCGGCTATCCTATAACCATTGCTCATATGCATGGCCTGCGAGATCTGGAAGGCAAGGGCGATACGCCGGCCCGGCGCCATCAGGCGCACGCGCTGGTCGAGATCATTCGCCAGGTTCGGCAAGAGGGCGACAGGCTGGTCGTTTGCGGTGACTTCAACGTGTTGCCGGATAGCGAGACCTTCGAGATTCTTGCCAGCCTGGGGCTTGTCGATCTCGTCACTTCAAGGGGACATGACGACACGCGCACCTCGCATTACAAGAAGCAGCCGCGTTTTGCCGACTACATGCTCGTGACGTCGAATGTCGAGGTCATCCATTTCGATCCTGTCGCGGAGCCAGAAGTGTCCGATCATCGTGCATTGCTGCTGGATATCCGCTGACGAAGATCACAGGCCAACATTCGGCCGGTCGATGATCTCGCGAAGCGCGAAGCTGGAATTGATCTTCACGACGTGCGGCAGGGCCGAGAGCCAGTCGCGATGGATGCGCTCGTAGTCCTCGAGGTCCCGCGCGGCGACCCGGAGTATGTAGTCATATTCGCCAGACATGAGGTAGCAGGACAGCACATTGGGGCAGCGCTTCACCGCGGTTTCGAATTCCAAAAGCGTCTTTGCGAACTGGCCTGACAGCGAGATGTGCACGAAGGCGATCATCTTGTAATCCAGCGCCTTGTGCGAGAGATGCGCGTGATAACCGTCGATGACGCCGCTCTTTTCCAGAATATCGAGCCGCCGCGAACAGGCCGAGGGCGAAAGCCCGACCTTCTCGGCCAGTTCCGAATTGGTGATCCGGGCGTTCTGCTGCAGCATCCGCAGAATCGAATGATCGATGGCATCGAGGTCGGACATTCGAAGAACTTTCGAAAAAACTCCCCTTGACGCAATAAATCACGAAAAATGACCGCAAAGCAAATCGTCTTTGCAAGGACATTGCGGGACGGAGGTGGTCTGATTTCACTTGGAGAAAATGAAAGACGCAAAAGCATTCGAGGAGGAATGAAATGCGCGTTGGCTGCCCCAAGGAAATCAAGAACCACGAGTACCGCGTCGGGCTGACGCCGGCATCCGTTCGCGAATACATCGCCCATGGCCACGAAGTCTGGGTCGAGACGAAGGCCGGTGCCGGCATCGGTGCCGATGACCACGCCTATGCGGCTGCCGGCGCCAAGATCGCCGCAAGCGCCAAGGATATTTTCGAGAAGTGCGATATGATCGTAAAGGTCAAGGAGCCGCAGCCGTCTGAATGGGCGCAGCTCCGAGAAGGCCAGCTTCTCTATACCTATCTGCATCTGGCGCCTGATCCGGAACAGACAAAGGGCCTGCTCGCCTCCGGCGTCACCGCTGTTGCCTATGAGACCGTGACTGACGAGCGCGGCGGCTTGCCGCTGCTTGCGCCGATGTCCGAAGTCGCCGGCCGCCTGTCGATCCAGGCGGGTGCAACCGCTCTGCAGAAGGCCAATGGCGGCCTCGGTATCCTGCTCGGCGGCGTGCCCGGCGTGCTGCCGGCAAAGGTAGCGATTATCGGCGGCGGCGTTGTCGGCCTGCATGCGGCCAAGATGGCAGCCGGCCTCGGTGCCGACGTCAGCATCCTCGATCGCTCGCTGCCGCGCCTGCGCCAGCTTGACGATATCTTCAACGGCCGCGTTCACACCCGCTATTCCAGCATCCAGGCGCTGGAAGAAGAGGTCTTTTCCGCCGATCTCGTCATCGGTGCCGTGCTGATCCCCGGTGCTGCCGCGCCGAAGCTGGTGACGCGCGAAATGCTGTCAGGCATGAAGAAGGGCTCGGTCATCGTCGATGTCGCCATCGACCAGGGCGGCTGTTTCGAGACCTCGCATGCGACGACGCATTCCGATCCGATCTACGTGGTGGAAGGCGTCGTGCACTACTGCGTTGCCAATATGCCGGGTGCCGTTCCCGTGACCTCGGCCCATGCGCTCAACAACGCCACCATCTATCATGGCCTCGCTTTGGCCGATCGTGGCCTGCGCGCCATCGCGGAAGACAAGCACCTCCGCAATGGCCTCAATGTTCATAAGGGCCGTATCACGAACCGGCCCGTGGCCGAGGCGCTCGGCTATGAGGCCGTTGCTGCGGAAAGCATTCTGAACGTCGCGTAAAGCCCATCGCGCGCACGTCAGATGGAGGCGCCGGCATCCGCATATGCCGGCGCTCCTATTTTATCGATCCGGCACTGATAGCAATTGTTGCGTGCCGAGCGGACGTGGACATAGGCGATGTCTGGACGCTCAAGCAGCGAGGCAGCATAGGCCGGGATGTCGCCGGTCGGCGTCACGGCACCGGTCCCATAGACGATTCGATCGTTCTTGCCGTAGCCGCGCACGATGAAATCGCGAGTGTTCGCGAGCACTGGCGGCAGCACTTCTACTGCCTCGTAGCGCTGGCACGGCGTCTTGTGCAGGAAGATCGGACCCGTCTCCGCATAGGGCTGCAATTCCGGGAAGGGGCGATAGGCGAAGACGAACAGCTCTTCGCCGGCATCGATATTGCGCAGGCAGTGACGGCAGGGATGGCCGGGGCCATCGGAAATCATCGTCTCCGGCCGATGACCATAGGCATCTGTGCCACCGTTCCACAACACTTCGGCATCGGACGTGGGCATGGCTGCAAAGGCGATGGAAGGCATGGCAAAGCTCCTTTCGAGATTTGCCATGTGATGCGCCGGAGAGAGGTGCGAAGCCACCCGATTCCTGCGGCTTCAGTTCCCTAGCCTTTCTTGGCGAGCTCAAGCAGCTCCTTGTCGCTCAATGGCCGAACGATACCTTCGCCAGTCGAAATCGGCGAGAATCCGAACATCTGATAGAGCTGTAATGCCCTGGGATGATCGAGATTATTTGTGGTCGTCACGATGCGCTGCGGGTTCAGCGTCCAGATGGCGTAGAGCGACTGCAGCAGAAACCATTTGCCGATGCCGAGACCGAGCGCGTTTTCGATAAGGCCGAAATGGCTGAGTTCGATCGTCTCCTCATCCTGGCGGAAATATTCGAAGAATCCACCCGGCGCGCCGTTGACGTAAAGTACGCTGATATCGTTGCGCTGGTCGTGAAGAACGGCCGTCAGCTGCTCGTCGGAGAGGCGTAGACGCTCCACCCAATGCCAGCGGGCGCCCACCTGGCGATAGAGATAGCGGTAGAAGGGCAGCGGGATGCCAGGCGTCCGCATGATCGCGGTCTGGATATTGACCGGCACCGGCAGACTGGCCTTGGGCGGCGCGGTCATTTCCAGGCGGGTGATGTGAACCTTGATGGAGGAGGGCGTCTTCACGGCCATGATGCTCAATCTTGACCGGTGACGATGGGCGTATCCGCCCGGCTGCCCCATTCCGACCAGGAGCCGTCATAGAGCTTGTTGTTGCCGTGACCGAGAGATTCGAGCGCCAGCGTGATGATGGCGGCGGTAATGCCGGATCCGCAGGTCGTCACCACAGGCTTGTCGAGATCGATGCCGGCCTTCTCGATGGTTTCCCTCAATTCCGGCAGCGACTTGAACTTGCCATTCGTGGCAAAGACGCCGGATGGCAGGCTTCTCGCGCCCGGCATATGGCCCGAGCGCATGCCTTCGCGGGGCTCCGGCTCCGTAGCTGCGAAACGGCCGCCACTGCGGGCATCCGCGATCTGCAGCGAACGGCTGTCGACGATTTCTCGCATCTCTTCGAGTGAAACGACGCGGCTGCCGTTGAACTTGGGCTTGAAAGTTGCGGGCGCGAAGCTAGGCGTCGCCGTCTCCAGCGGCCGCCCTTCGGCCTTCCAGCCGTCCAGACCGCCATCGAGTACAAACACATTTGGCGCCCCCATGACGATGTGGAACAGCCACCAGACGCGCGGTGAGGCAAACAGGCCGGGACCGTCATAGATCACGATGCGATCGCTGTCGCTGATGCCGAGCTTGCCGACTTCGGACGCGAAGAATTCGGGCGAGGGGACCATGTGGGGCAGGTTGGTCGAATGATCGGCAATTTTGTCCTGATCGAATCGGATCGCACCGGGAATATGGCCACTGGCATATTCGGCATCGGCATTGCGCTTCTGGGCCGGCAGATAGAAGGATGCATCGAGGATGCGAAGGTCCTTGGCTCCCAGCTCGCCTTGCAGCCAGTCGGCAGATACGACGAAACGGCTCTTGTCCGCTGTCATGATGATCTCTCCCTGCTTATGTCTCTTGGTTTTGATATCGGGATATCGGGATAAGGATATAGGCGTTGCCCGGTCAATTCTCGTCGCTCGGTGCGCCGAAGCGAATGCGGAAGCGCCGGTTTTCCTTGCCCTTCTTCTCGATCTTGGCGATGTGGATAGCGCCGACCTCCTGCGTCTCCGACACATGCGTGCCGCCGCAGGGCTGGCTGTCGATGGCCGAATCTTCGCCGATACAGACGAGGCTGACCCGGCCAAGGCCCATGGGCGGGCGCACATTCTTGGATTTGACGATGCCTGGATTGGCAACCAGCTCTTCGTCCGTGATCCAGCGGACGAAAACGGGATGGTTCTCATTGACGAGCGCCATCATTTTCGCCGTCACCGCATCCTTGTCGATCGTCTCGCTCATGTCGAAATCGACGCGGCTTTCATCTTCGCCGACCGCAGCACCCGTAATCGGATAGGGGCAGACCACCGAAAGCAGATGGCAGGCCGTATGCATCCGCATCAGCTTGTAGCGGCGCGCCCAATCGATGTGCAGCACCAGCTTTTCGCCGAGGATGGGCAGGGGCTGATCTTCGAGCGGGACGTGAATGATGATGTCCTTGATCGGCCCATGTTTCGTCTGACCGAGCATGATCCTGGAGCCGTCGCCGCGCTCCAGGAAACCCGTATCGCCCGGCTGGCCGCCCGAGGTGGCGTAAAAGCAGGTCTGATCGAGTTCGATACCCCCGTCCTCGTGAATTGCGGTGACGACGGCTTCCGCGGTCGAGAGATAGAAATCGTCACGATAGAGGGCATTGACGGTCATCAGATCACGCTGTTGTTTCGTATGGGACGGCGATTTCAGTCCGCTTTTCCAAGTAGCCTGGCACCGGCAAGCCCTTCGACTTCAGGAAGTCGGGATTGAAGAGCTTGGACTGGTAGCGATTGCCGTAATCGCACAGGATGGTCACGATCGTATGTCCGGGACCGAGATCTTTGGCGAGACGAACCGCGCCGGCAATATTGATGGCCGTCGAACCGCCGAGGCACAGGCCCTCGTGTTCGACGAGATCGAAGACGTAGGGAAGCGCTTCGGCATCGGTAACCTGATAGGCGAAATCGGGCGTGAAGCCTTCCAGGTTCGCCGTGATGCGGCCCTGGCCGATGCCTTCGGTGATGGAGGAGCCGGAGGATTTCAGCTCGCCGTTCTTGTAGAATTCATAGAGGGCCGCGCCTTCCGGGTCGGCAATACCGATCTTGACGTCCTTGTTGAAGGCATGCAGCCCCATGGCTACGCCCGCGAGCGTGCCGCCGGAACCGACCGAGCAGATGAAGCCGTCGATCTTGCCATCGGTATCGTGCCAGATTTCCTTGGCGGTCGTCTCGATGTGGGCCTGACGGTTGGCGACATTGTCGAATTGGTTTGCCCAGATCGCGCCGTTAGGCTCGGTCTTTGCGAGCTGTTCGGCTAGCCGGCCCGAGACCTTCACATAGTTGTTCGGGTTCTTGTAGGGGACAGCCGGAACCTCGACCAGCTCGGCGCCGAGCAGCTTCAGCGCATCCTTCTTTTCCTGGCTCTGTGTCTCAGGAATGACGATGACGGTGCGATAGCCGAGCGCCTTGGCAACCAGCGTCAGGCCGATGCCGGTATTGCCGGCCGTGCCCTCGACGATGACGCCGCCGGGCCTCAGCAGCCCCTTCTTCTCGGCATCGCGGATGATGTAGAGCGCGGCGCGATCTTTCACCGATTGGCCGGGATTGAGAAATTCGGCCTTGCCGAGAATGGTCGAGCCCGTCGCCTCGGAGGCGCCCTTGAGCTTGATCAACGGCGTATTGCCAATTGCTTCGAGGACGGACGGATGGACGGTCATTGGAATCTGCCTTCTGTTCGCAACTACTGTAAGAACGGTCTTTTCCCTTCACAAGGCGGTATAGGCAAGAAATTCTGTTCCTCGCTATTTGTTCGCGCCGCAAAATTCGACTTGGCAACCTTCGTCCGCCGAAGTCTGCCACACGGCGCGCCAGTCTCCATTCGGTGACATTGTTTCCCTCGCTGGGCCGCCAAACAGGCCGAAAGCGGCCACAATGATACGTTATTTCTAAAATGCCACGGGCGGCCTCGGTAAAGCGTTTGATTCAGGCGGCCGCCAGCCAAGGAGAAGAGCCATGAGCCCGTTCATCGCACGTCCTGAACATGGAGTCGTCTGGATTACCGGCGCGAGTTCCGGTATCGGCCGCGCGCTTGCGCTGAAACTGGCAGATGAAGGCTATAAAGTTGCCGTGACTGCCCGCAGCCATGACAAGCTTCTGGCCTTGCAGGCAGAGGCAAGCGCACTTGCCGGCAGCATCGTCGTGCTCGATGGCGATGTGACCAATGCCGAGGATATGGAGCACACCGTTGCAGCCATCGAATATCAGCACGGCCCGGTCGCCCTGGCGGTCCTGAACGCCGGCATCTATCTGTCCGCGCGCGGTGAAGACCTCAATCACGAGGCGTTCGAGCGCAGTTTCGCGGTCAATCTTCATGGTGTCGTCAACTGCCTCGTTCCGGCGGTCCGACATATGCGCGCCAGGGGATACGGCCAGGTTGCCCTCGTATCTTCCGCCGCCGGCTATGGCGGCCTACCCGGGGGCGCTGCCTATGGCGCCAGCAAGGCCGCACTCATCAACATGGCCGAGAGCTTGAATTTCGAGCTCGATCGCATGGGCATCCGTATCCAGCTTGTCACGCCCGGTTACGTCGATACGCCGTTGACGGCAAAGAACAAGTTCGAGATGCCCGATATAGTATCGGCGCAGCAGGCGGCCGAGGCGATATCGGCCGGATTGAAATCATCGGCCTTCAACATCTGCTTCCCGAAGAGCCTGGTTTTCCGGGCAAAGCTTTTGAAGTTCTTGCCCTATAGCCTCTATTTCCGGGTGCTCGGATATCTTCTGGGAAGCGGCAGGAAGCGCCGGCCTGTCGGGCCGCATATTACCGCGCATCCGGCCGAATAGCGCCTATCCATCATCTTTAAGCGATGCGTGTGCAGCGAGTGCGCGCTGCCGCGCCATGGCATGATCGACGATCGGCCGGGGGTAGTGCTTGCCGAGTTCTATGCCTGCACGCTTGAGTACGTCATCAGGCGCCTCGAACGGTCGATGGATATATTTGCTTTCGAGCTTGGAGAGCTCCGGCACGAAAGCCCTCACATAGCGGCCATCCGGATCGAATTTCTCACCCTGCAGCACCGGATTGAAGATGCGGAAGAAGGGCGAGGCATCGGCGCCGGAGCCCGCAACCCACTGCCAGTTTGCCGCATTGGCGGCCGGATCGGCATCGACGAGCGTATCCCGAAACCAGGCTTCGCCTTTGCGCCAGTCGATCAGCAGATCCTTGATCAGGAAGGAGGCCGCGATCATGCGAACGCGATTGTGCATCCAGCCATGGCGCCACAGCTGCCGCATGCCGGCATCGACGATCGGATAACCGGTTTGCCCGCGTTGCCAGCGTGTGAGCAGCTTGGCATCGGATAGCCACGGAAAATCATCGTAGCGATTGTTCCAATTGGCTGTCCGAAGCTTCGGGAAATGAAAGAGCTGATGGTAACAGAATTCCCGCCAGACAAGCTCCTTGCGAAAGCGGACGATATTATCCGCCGAGATTTTGCCTGATAGTCCGCGCGTCGCGTGCCAGATACGGGCAGGCGAAATCTCTCCGAGCGCCAGATGCGGCGAGAGCAGGGAGGTCGCCGGTCTGTCCGGAAAATCGCGGCCGACCGCATAATCATCGATGGCGCCATCGACGAAATCCTTGAGCTTCTCATGTGCCGCGGTCTCGCCCGGCGTCCAAATGTTAGGGAATTCTGCTGCCCAGTTGGGCTTTGTGGGCAGCATTGACCAAGAGGCGAGCGCGTCCGATTGCGGCCAGCGGCTGGGTGCGAGGAGCTTTGCGGGCGCTTCTATCGGAAACGGCGGCTCGCCGGATTGCTCGAAGGCACGCCAGAACGGCGTGTAAGTCTTGTAATGGTCGCCTGCGCCCGTGCGAAGGCGTGTCGGTTCATGCAGCAGCTGGCCGGCAAAGCTGTTGGCCTCGATGCCCTTGCTCCGCAACGCCTTCTTGATTTGGATGTCCACATCGATCCCAGCCGGATCGTATCGACGGTTCCAGACGACGGCTTCAGCCTCGGTTTCCTCAATAAGTTTTTCGAGCACCGTCAGCGCATCGCCCTGGCGGAGGATGAGCCTGCTTCCGAGTGCATTGAGGGCGGTTTGCAAGGCGGTGAGCGAATGATGCAGCCACCATTGCTGCGCTCCGCCGAGCGGGCCACGCTCCGTTGCATCCGGCTCGCGAATATAGACGGGAATTACCGCGCGGCCCGATATTGCCGCCGCCTGTAACGCGTGGTTGTCGTCGAGGCGGAGATCCTTGCGAAACCATAGCAGGATGGGATTCGGCTCTTTTGTCGATGTCGTCATGGTCCTGGCCGATCGCCTATCCTCTGTGCTTGTCGCATGCCTTGTAACGGGGGAAACCCCCATACGATGCCGACCATCGTATGGTTTCGCTACCGCGCGTTACATAAGCGAATGCCACACGCAACTCGCGTAAGGAAAACTCGCTATCCTCTGTGGTATAAGGAATGCTTGTCACTGTTCTGTAATGCAAATTCGCTAGCAGTCCACCCGATTGACGTGCCGAGAATGGACAGGCGGGGAAGATTAAAAATGGCGGAAATCCGCATCGAGCAAGTTCGCAAGGCCTATGGCCGCAATCCGGTCGTTCACGGCGTCGACCTGAATTTCCGATCGGGCGAATTTGTCGTCATCCTCGGACCTTCCGGCTGTGGCAAGTCTACGCTGCTGCGCATGATCGCCGGCCTTGAGGACATCACCTCGGGCGAGATCATCATCGATGGCAAGGTGGTCAACCAGCTCGAGCCGCGCGAGCGCGGCTGCGCCATGGTCTTCCAGAACTACGCGCTCTATCCGCACATGGATGTCGCCGCCAACATGGGCTATGCGCTCAAGGTTGCCGGTGTGCCGCGCGCCGAACGCGAGCGCCGCATCAAGGAAACTGCCAAGATCGTTGGCCTCGAAGATTTCCTGGCCCGCAAGCCGGCCGAGCTTTCCGGCGGTCAGCGTCAGCGCGTCGCCATGGGCCGCGCCATCATCCGCGAGCCGAAGGTCTTCCTTTTCGACGAGCCTCTGTCCAACCTCGATGCCAAGCTGCGCGTGCAGATGCGTGTCGAGATCCGCCGCCTGCACAAGCGCCTGTCGGCCACATCGGTCTTCGTCACCCACGATCAGGTCGAGGCCATGACCCTCGCCGACAAGCTCGTCGTCATGTACAAGGGCAATGTCGAGCAGGTCGGCACGCCGCTCGAGGTCTACAACACGCCGCGCACCCGTTTCGTCGGCTCCTTCATCGGCTCGCCAGCCATGAATTTCCTGGAAGGCACTTTTGCTGCCAATGGCGAACAGTTTATCTTCGACGGCATTCCGATCGCTATCGACGCCAATATCGGCAAGCGCCATGCCGGTCAGCCGGTTGTCCTCGGCGTCCGTCCCGAGCATGCGCGTCTCGTCCCCGCAGGCACGCCGGGCGCTATCCCGGCAACGGTCGATTTTGTCGAAGAACTCGGCGCGGGCCGCGTCATTCATTGCGATATCAACGGTTCGAGCTTCGCGGTCGCCGTTGCCGACCACACGACAGGTCAGACCGGTCAGTCGGTCGCGCTGGAGCTGCCGCAGCAGCATACCCATCTCTTCGCCCAGGATACCGGGTTGCGGCTCGATACCGTCGCCACAGTCACGCCGCTGAAGGTGCTGGCGAGCTGATTTTCAAACATAACTTTTCAACAGGTGCGCCCGGAAGTCTTTCCCGACTTCCGGGCTTTTATTTTCGGCCATTGCGAGCCAGCGCCCTCTCCAATCGCGTATGAAGCGAAATCGTTGCCGCAAGGTCGTTCTCCCCTCGCGGAGAGAGCGATCTTGCAGTGTCGACGTGCCTCGCACGTGCTTGCACCGCCGCGCGCCGAGAGAGGAGACTGGTTCGCAATGACTGCACCGAGCATGGTGCAGGAGCACTTACTTCTCGGTTGCGATCAGGCCGCGAACGAACCAGCGCTGCATCAGCACGACGACGGCAAGCGGCGGCAGCATGACGATCAGCGTGCCGGCCATGGCGATGTGCCACTCGGGAAGGCCGCCGATGTTCGGGATGAGCTGCTTGAGTTCGGTGACCGCAGTCATGTGAGCTGGATCGGTGGTGACGAGCAGTGGCCACAAATACTGGTTCCAGGCCCAGAGGAACATGATGGTGCCGAGCGCGGCCATGTTGGTGCGCGACAGTGGCAGCAGGATATCAATGAAGAAGCGCAGCGCTCCGGCGCCATCCATACGCGCGGCCTCGGTAAGCTCGTCCGGTATCGTCAGGAAGAATTGACGATAGAGGAAGGTCCCGGTCGCCGTTGCGATCAGCGGCAGGATCAGACCGAGGGAGGAGTTAAGCAGCCCGAAATCCAGTGAGATCTGAACACCCGTGAGCTTCTCGACAAGCCAGCTGATGCCGGTGATGTCGAGCAGCCCCTGATAGGGCGACAGGACGTTCGCTATGACCGCATAGGTCGGCACGATACGCACTTCGAGCGGCAGCATTAGCGTTATGAAGATTAGCCAGAAAATGAAGTGGCGGCCCGGATAGCGAAAATAGACCAGTGAGAAGGCGGTGATCGCCGAAATGGCCACCTTTCCTACCGCGACGCCTCCCGCAAAGATCAGGCTGTTCAGCAGCTTGGGACCAAGATTGGCAGTCGTCCACGCCGTCTTCATGTTGACCCAGAAGTCCGAGCCGGGGATGAGCGACATCGGCACTTTATTGACATCGGCGAGATTATGGGACGCCGCTATGGCGACGATGGCGAAAGGTCCGACTGCTACGACGAAGCCGATGAACAGGATCAGGTGCGTGAAGAAATTAAGGATGGGTGTGCGCTCGACCATATCAGCCTCAACGGTAATGCACGCGCTTCTCGATGAAGCGGAACTGAAAGATGGTAAGGACGATGATCAGCAGCATCAGGATGATGCTCTGCGCCGCCGCACCGGAAAAATCGAGGCCTTTGAAGCCGTCTGAATAGATTTTGTAGACCATGAGATTGGTCGAGTTGTGCGGGCCGCCCGATGTCATGATGTCGACGATGGCGAATGAATCCTGAAAGCTTTCGGTGATGTTGATGACAAGCAGGAAGAAGATCGTCGGCGTGATCAGCGGGAACTGGATGTCCCAGAACCGGCGCAGTACGCCGGAGCCGTCCATGGCGGCCGCCTCGATCAGCGAACGCGGGATGGCCTGGAAGGCCGCCAGAAAGAAAATGAAGCTGTAGCCGATATATTTCCACGAGAAGGCGGCGATGATCGAGGCCATTGCGGCCGTACCGTCAAGGCCCGGATCCCAGAAACCTGGCCAATAGTGGTTGACGACCGACATGAATCCGGCCTCCGGCGCCAGGATGAAGCGGAAGGCCATTGCCGACGCGGGAGCCGCGATACCATAGGGCCAGATCAATACCACGCGGTAGATTTTCGAACCCCGCAGCTGCCGATCGGTCAAAGCAGCAAGTATCAGTGCGGCCCCCATGGAAATACCGGTACTGATGGCCGCGAAAATGATGCTGATCGTGACTGAGTTCCAGTAATCAGTATTAGCGAGGATCGATTTGAAATTGTCGAGCCCGACCCAGATATTGCCGCCGCCCCAGGGCTGCTGCAGCGTCAGCGACCAGAAGACCGCCTGACCGGCCGGCCAATAGAAAAAGGTGAAGATGAGGAGCAGTTGCGGCACCGCGAACAGGATGCCGACACTCCACTTGCTGAAAGTTATACGCTTTTCCATTGTCTCTTCCGGCTTGGTATCCCGATGCCACGCTTGCTCTCATAACGAACGTCCGCCGGGAATCCCGGCGGACGTTGTCTGTCGCGAGCTTGCGCTGCTTACGGCAGCTGCTTGCCCTTGTAGGTGGCTTCGAAGCGGTCGAGGACGGCGTTGCCGTTCTTGACCAGGTTGTCGATGCCTTCCTGGACGCTGACCTTGTTGGCGAAGATGGCCTGCATCTGGTTGCCGAATTCGGCGCGGATCTGCGTGAAGTTGCCGAGGCGGACACCGCGGGTGATCGGGGTCGGCTCGGAAGCGGTCAGGCTGGCGATAGCGACTTCGCGGCCCTTGTAGGGAGCCTTGTCATAGAAACCGGAGGACTTCATGAAGTCGAAGCCGGACTTCTTGACCGGGATGTAGCCGGTGTTGGTGGACCAGAACAAAGCCGTTTCGGGCTTGCCGATGAAGTCGAGGAACGCTGCAGCCCCCTTGTATTCGTCAGCCGACTTGCCGGAGAGAACCCAGAGCGACGCGCCACCGACGAGCGAATTCTTGCGCTCGGTACCGGCGTAGACCGGAAGCTCGGCGACATCCCAGTTCATGCCGGCCTTCTGCGTCTTGCCAACGGTACCGTGGTCGCCGACCGAGGTCATGATCATCTGGCAATCGCCGGCGGCGAAGGCTTGAACCATGTCCTGGCCGAGGTCCTTGGACTTGATCTTGATGAGGCCCTGGTCGTACCAGCCCTTGAGGTCCGTTACGTACTTGACGAACTTCGTCTTGTTGACGGTCAGGCGGGCATCGAGGCCGTCATAGCCGTTGTTCTTCGTGGCAACCGGCTGATCGTGGATAGCAGAGAACTGCTCCATCAGCTGCCAGCTTTCATTGCCGGAGATGTTGATCGCCATCGGGCAATCATAGCCGGCGCCCTTGAGCGCCTTCATGTCTTCGGCAGCTTCTTCCCAGGTCTTCGGAGCGGCGGTCTTGCCGATCTTGGCGAAGGCGTCCTTGTTCCAGTAGAGCAGGGCAGTCGAGGAGTTGAACGGGAAGGAGAGCAGTTCGCCCTTGGAGGTGGCGTAATAGCGGGCAATACCCGGGAAATAGTCGTCCCACTTAACCTTGTAGCCGTTTTCGGACATCAGCTTGCTGACCGGGTAGTAAGCGCCCGAAAGCATCATGGTGGCGGTGCCGACGTCATAGACCTGGACGATCGTCGGCTGCTTGTTGGCGCGGAAGGCGGCAATGGTGTTCTGCAGCGCGGCGTCGTAATTGCCCTGGCTGACGCAGGAGACTTCGTAATCCTTCTGGGAATCGTTGAAGTTCTTGCAGAGCGTCTGTACGACGCGTTCCAGGTCGCCCGACAGGCCGAACCAGAAATCGAACTTGGCCGGAGCAGCGGCAGCAGGCAAAGCCAGCGCTACGCTCATGACGCCGGCAGCAGCGGCCGAAATGTAGTTTTTAAGTTTCGACATAATCCCTATTTCCTTTTTGAAAGCTCGGAACCGGTGGCCTTGCGCAAGTCCGCGGTAGCGCGGGTTATAGACAAGCTGTGTGACAGTTTGTTGAGGGCAAGAATCCCGTATTGCCGGGCATTTCCGGCCGAAATCAGGGATTTCGGGCAACCAATCTTTGAACGATCAGGCATTTGAGTCAACGCTAATCGAGGCGTGCGATATTGGCTGGTTCGCGCCGGGCTCCTCGCATATTCGTAAGCCGAAGATTGGCTTGCTTGCTGCCTGCCCGAGTGGTGATGCATGATCGCTTCGAGACGAATCCGGAGAAGCATGCGAGGAGGCAAGCAATGAACCTGAGCGAGCGGCAGAAGATGGCGGCGGGAGAATGGTATTGCTGCTTCGATCCCGAGCTCGATCGTCTGCGCTGGCAGGCCCGGGAAGCAGTGCATCAGCACAATACGATGCCGCCTGTCGAGCGCGGCAATATCGGACCGGCTCTGGCGGCGCTCTTTGCCGATGCCGGCGAGAATGTTTTCATCGAGGCTCCGTTCCATTGCTCCTATGGCATCAACATCTCACTCGGCCGGCGGGTCTATATGAATGCCGGCTGCACCATTCTCGACAGCGGCAGCGTCCGCATCGGCGATGGCAGTATGCTGGGACCGGGCGTCCATATCTACTGTGCCGAGCACCATAAGGATCGCGAGCTGCGCGGTGCGGGTATCGAAATCGCGCGGCCGGTCACCGTCGGCAGCAGCGTATGGATCGGCGGTGGTGCAATCCTTGTCGGCGGCGTGACGATCGGCGATGGCGCAATCATCGGCGCGGGCGCGGTCGTGACCAGGGATGTCGCAGCCGGTGCGACCGTTGTCGGCAATCCAGCCCGCGCGATCGGCGCAGCGACCGACTAGTCCGCCGGACGGCGTTTCTTGGCCCACCAGACGGCGAAGCGGCGGCGCCAGCGTCGAACGATGGGCATATCGTGCGAGAGCACGATGAAGCCCAAGGGCAGCATCCAGAAACCGAGCACCGGCAGGAAGCCGAGCAGGCCGCCGAAGATGAGGGCAACTCCCACGCCCAGGCGGGCAAGGCGTGACTGCGGCAGGGGAATTCTCAAGGAGCCGAAAACAAGCTCGCGTGTTGCGGGATCAATGCCGAAACGGCGGGTTTTCCGGCCATTTCGATCGGCATTTTCGGTCGTTCGGCTCTGATCGGTCATCCACAGGAAATGGTGAGGCGGGGAAATAATGCAAGAGAATTCGATTTTTTTGAAAAAACCGCTTGGCAAATCGAGAAAGCATTTGTAGAAGCCCACTCACACCGCGCCAAGCGCATTCCCTGGTAGCTCAGCGGTAGAGCATTCGACTGTTAATCGACAGGTCGCCGGTTCGAATCCGGCCCGGGGAGCCACTTTCTTCCATAAATATTGCAGCATAGAGATAGTGGCGAAAGCGTCGTCGTTTTGCCGAGCGATGGTCGTTGTCTCGTGCAGGCGGTTGGCCAGCCTCTGAACGGCAAAGCTCTGGCAGCGCAGTTTGGCAGTTTTATTGCACATGCTTCGCGCCGGCAGTTTCTCGACCTCTGTCTTCTATCTGGATTTCCCCGGCAAACCGTTCTCATTGCCAGCGTTTCCAAGTCGTGGCAGGATCGCGTGCTCTTTGCACCGGCTGGGACCGCAAGGGGGCAGGGGAGATCTGGCATGGTGGAGAATGCAGTCGCCTGGAAGGCGGCTACGCGTCGCATTTCGTGGGCGGGATGAGTGCTCACGGCGATCGTGACTCTTGCTTTTGCGGCCGACGCCGCCGTCAACTTGTTTTCGCCCGCCACACTTACGGCGGAGATGACCGCAACCGGATTTTCGGCCAATCAGGCGGGAGCAGTCGGGCTGATCATCCTCGTCTGTGCGGTTCTTTACGCAGTTCCGCACACGGCGGTGCTCGGCGCAGTCCTGATGACGGGCTTTCTTGGCGGCGCAATCTGCACGCATTTCCGTCTTGGAGAGATCGGCTCGCCGCCACAACTTATCAGTTTGCTTCTGGGAGTCATGGCGTGGAGCGGGCTTTATCTTCGCGATGAACGCCTCCGGCGCCTTCTGCCCATCCGCTCTGCGATCGGGTGAAAAGCGGCGCGCACATCATTCTCGATTTTTTGCCGCAACAGCAAGTGACTTGCGCTGCAGTTGATTGTCCGGACAGCGCGAATGGCAGTAGGCTAATCCGAAAACAAGCGGCCGCTACCGATATCTCAGCAGCGGCCGTTTTCTTTTGGTGCAGTCGGAAGGATTGCGTGTCCGTTTCATCTTGCCTTGCGGCTTAGCGGGAAGCGGCGCTGGGATATCAGGGGCGGATTTCCAATATTACGCCGCTATGGTGCCGACGATAATAACGACGGTCGTCCCGCCATCTGTCGTCCCGCCATCTGTTATGCCAATGGCGGCGTTCCCAGCGGCGCTCCCGCCAATGGCGGCGGTCGTAATCACGGTCACGCCAATAAGGCCGGCGGTCGTAATCTGGATATCTGCGTGTTCCGCGTTCCTGCACCAGGATGACGTTCGAAGCCGTCGATGAACTGCCAAGCGTTGTAGACGCGGCGGGCAGGGCAGCCGATAGTACGGAACCCAAGGCAAGCGCGGCGGTCAAGGCGATTGAGGCGAGATGTTTCAAGGCGGTAACTCCTATATTCAGCCACGTCCCTTTCAGCGAAAAACGCCACGGTGACGACAAGGTTCCCTTCTCCGGTTGATCGGAAGCCTTGTGACACGCGTGCTGATCGCAGGATGGCTCTGCAATTTCCAGGAGTTGCCGTCAAAAAGGGGGCCGGCAGGGAAAGCCGGACCCCTTCCTTCTCTGATCGGAGGTCAAGTCTGATCAGGTCAGAAGTTGCGTTCGAAGCGCAGGATGCCCGAAACGGTGTCGTCGTGGGCATAGTCATAGTGAACGTAAGTCACTTCCGGCTCGACCAGGAGATTCTTGACCGGATTGAACTTCAGGTTCGTGGTTGCTTCGAAGATCTTCGAGTCGCTGTAGGCAAGCTGCAGGTTCCACTTCAGCTTGTCGTTGAACGGAACGCCGACGCCGCCCCAAACGGCCCAGTCACCCCAGCCGCACTTAGAGGCATTGACGGTGCCGTTCGGCGCCGTGCAAGCGGAGACGTCCTGGTTCGTGCCGGCATACTTGTTGAGCTTGTCGCCGTCGGTGTTCCAGCCGCCCATCAAGAAGGCCGTGAATGCGCCGAAATCGGCATCGACGCGAGCCTTGATGGCGCCTTCTTCGACGATCGAGTCATAACCGCCGACAACCTTGAAGCCCCATGCACCGGACTTGAAGCCGGCACCGGCAACGACGTCGGGAGCGTAGTGGTTGGTCCGGTCGTCCGTCCACCAGCTTGCGCCGTAGGATGCCGAACCGGTCGTGGCGGAGTTGGAATCTTCAAGCGAGATCACTGCCGAGAAGCCGTTGCCCGCATCATATTCGTAGGTCAACTGGTTGAGTTCGTATGGGCCGTCATAGATCACGTCGTCGTTGATGACGTCGCCGGCGTAACCGATGTACAGGTTGTACTGCGAGTCCTTCTTACCAACGGTGAAGCCGCCGAGGCTGATGTAGGACCATAGCAGGTTGGTGGAGGTGGAGCCGCCGTCGTTCCAGTCCCAACGAACGATGGTTTCGGTCTTCAGCGGACCGTATTCGGTGTCGGTCGCGGTGTCGACGTTCAGCTCGGCGCGCGTGTGCCAGAGCGTGCCCTGGTGGCTGTCACGGTTGTAAGCATTGTACCATTCACCTTCGGTACGAACCTTGCCGCCGATCTTGAGGCAGGTTTCCGTGCCCGGAATGAAGAAGTAGCCAGCACCGTAAGCGTCGCAGATGCGGACGTATTCCAGCGGCTCCGGCTCAGCGGCGACGATGGCGTCGGCCGCGTGAGCACCGGAAACTGCCGCGAGCGCAGCAGCGGAGCCGAGAAGAAGGCTCTTGATGTTCATAGTAACTCCAATCTTTCTTGATTGGGCATGAGATATCGCGCCGAAAACGACGTGCCCAACCCCATCCCGTTCATGTTCCCTATTCAGTAGGTGCGAAGTAATAAGCTTCGCGAACTATTTCGTGAACCTGCTTCGCTGATTTGGCAAGATACTAAGAGTTACGAACTATATGCGCACTACTTGAAAATGGACGTTGTTGCAAAAATGACGCAATTCGTTAATCGGGACCGACCACGGCCGCTTTCGATATCGTCAGCACGACATCCGCTTTTATAGCGTGGAAACGGCTGGAGTTGGTGGGTGAAAGGAATATGCGAGCGGCCGATATAGAGAAGAGGGCTGCCGTCATATGATCATAGTTATGCCACCCACCGCTTCTGGTCGATCGACTATGAGCAATCACTACGCCCTCCTACAAATTTAAGGCTTTGAACCGCGGTTGCGGAAATGATTCTCCAGGAAAGAAATCGGGGAAAGGGCGTTTTCCGAGCCGGCTTGGCTGTGGTGCGTCCGACGACATTACTTTGGGGGCGTATTCTCGTCGGACGCGGCACTGTCCGGCTCGGGGGTGGCGTCCAAACCGGTAGCGCTGATTTTAGCATCTACCGCAGGTACCTATAACCTACCTGAATGGACTGGCGCCTCTGGCTAAGGGCTCACCCGAAAGTGAGCGGACCGTTCCGGCTATGGCCCCAGGTCAAAGAAGGCAAAGCGTCAGCCAATGGCCGCGTCTTCAAAAAGACGCCCCGAATTCCACTGCCTACCGATATAAAGGGGAGAATGGAGGCCTCGCCCGGAATCGAACCGGGGTGCAAGGATTTGCAGTCCTCTGCGTAACCACTCCGCCACGAGGCCATCCGGAAACAATTTGCGTTGTGGTGGCGCGGATTTAGAATGATCCAAAGAAAACCGCAAGAGGCAATTTTTGAAAAATGTTCTGTTCGATTTCTAAAGCATGTGGTGGCTGAAACCGATCCATTTGCCGTTCGTTCGGCGGGCATGGTTATCCACACCACCGTTTTGGATTGCTGTGCGTGTCAGTGGCAACCTGTTCGCATTATGTCGTCAGGATAAGCAACGCGACGCCAAGCAGCGTCAGAGCTGCGAAGATTGGCAGCAGCATCTTCATGACCAGCCGAGCGAGCTTGTTGCGCTCGCACGACGTCAGCGTAGACCACGGCGACCTCGGCAATTCCATAGAGATTCCCCCCACCGCAGCGTCGCATTTGAAACTGAAATGACGCTTAAGGTACAGGGGAGATGGCCTTTCTGCAGACCGGGCGGCGGAAATATCGTGAGGCGCAGCTGGGTGTTGCGGCGATCGTCACGTCCGGAAAAGCAAAAGCGGTCCAGTCTAGGGAAAAAACTGGGCCGCCTTTCGCTGGACTAGAGGTCAATCAAATTCAGCGTCCTAATTATAAGTTTTACTTACTAATTGTCAACAGGAATGAGATGTTGCGTGCCTCGGTGACGTGGGCCAAGCAAAGGCATTGTTCCACGGGTCTTCATGCTGGGGCGGGATTTTGGAAGATTCAATTGCTTATGGGAGTTGAAGCCGCAGGGACTGTGAATGCCTATTCCTCAAGGCATGGAAAGGCGAATTTGTAGGAACGTGCGATCAGCGAACTGGCGGGGCGTTCGAGCTGCCATGAGTGTTCCGCCATCCACTTGCAGGCGATCGCGGTTGCCTTTGTGTTGCTGAGATCGGGCGGCAGGCAGAAGGCGCCGACAAATTGCTGAAGATAGCGCTCGTAGCGGGACGAGTTCTTCGGCGTCTGCTTGGTGGCACGGATTGTCAGGTTTTTCGTCCGCTGCGCTTCGTCGAGAATGCCCTGAATATAGACCGAAGCGAGCGTGCGATCCTCTTCGCACCATTCGTCTAGCTGTTTTCCGGTCACGACGTGTCCGATGATGGGCGTCGCCTCCTGCGGAGCTTCCTCGCTCGATGCGCCTTGAGGCAGAAGAAGGAGAAGCGCTGCGAGGGAGAGCGAAAGCCTCATTCGGAAACCTACATCATGGAAGAAAGACTGGCAGCCAGGAAGACCACGAGCGGCAACGAGGTTGCAACGAAAAGAACGAGAGAGACAGGCATCCCAGTCACCTTCTATTCGAATTTAGTCTTAACCCGAAAGGCTTCGGGCCGGAAGGTTGATCTGTGACCACACTCAGGCGGTTCCAGGTTATGAAGCGTGGTCCTGGGAAGTTAACATTTTACTAACGGATGCTTCGATCTGAAGCACGGCGAGCAGCGCGATGTCGTCGGCAACGGGATTTGTCGAGAGGTTCGGACCCGCATTCCAGGGCGCCGTTTGTTGTGCGCGGGCGACGTCTGGCCATGAATCTCCGCCCCAGTTGCCGCAATGCCTTGAAAGCGTGGCGTCAGGCGATTAAGACACGCGTAACAGAAAGCAGAGCAGGCCCGTTCGGGCATGAAGGGCGCAAGAGGACAAGATGGATTTCGAAGCAGCGCGCGTGAAGATGGTCGAGAACCAGATCCGGACGACGGATGTCACCTCCCATTCCGTGTTGAACGCCTTTTTGACGGTACCGCGCCAAAATTTCGTGCCGGAGAAGTCAAAGCTCCTGGCTTATATCGACAATGACATCGAGATCGCCGCTGCGTCGGCCGGCAAGCCGGCCCGCTTTCTCATGGAGGCATCGCCATTGGCAAAGCTTCTGCAGCTTGGCGTCATCACCAAGCAAGACAAGGTTCTCGATGTCGGCTGCGGCACTGGATATGTAGCCGCCATCCTGTCGCTGCTCGCCGAAAAGGTCGTCGCCCTCGAAAGCGATGAGGAACTTGCCGCTCAGGCCAAGGCCAATATCGCCGCACTCGGCTATGACAATGTCACGGTCGTCACCGGTGATCTGGAAAAGGGGTACGCCGGCAATGCCCCCTATGACGTGATTTTTATCGATGGCTCGATCGAGCAGCTGCCGCAGGGACTGCTCGACCAACTCGGCGAAGACGGCCGCCTGATCACGGTCATCGGCTATGGCCATGCCGCCCGCGCCACTGTTTTCATGCGCGAACGCGGCGCCTTCTCGGAAAACGTCTTTTTCAACGCATCGATCAAGCCGCTGCCGGGCTTTGCCAAGGCCAAGGAATTCGTATTCTGATTTTCAGAACGGTCTGATGATCCAGCTTGCGACAGGCGCCTTGAGGCGCCTGTTTTTTATTGCCGTCGCCTGTGGCAGAATCGCAGGCGATGGAGCGATTCGTCGTGGTCGTAACAAAACTGTGCATCACCGGGTTTAGTGCTTTGACGGTGATTTTTTTCCCGAAGGCAGTCATCTAGGGTGGCCCTGATTCGGGTGCCGTGTTGGCGCGTTTCCGGTCGTTGAATATGGAAAACGGGGATGAATATGGCTCAGCCAAATGTAGTGCGTGAACCGTCCATGGAAGAGATCCTGGCATCGATCCGCAGGATCATCGAAAGCAACGAGCCTGTAGGCACCAAGCCGATTTCCTCCCCTCATCTTGCCGCTTCCAGCATGCGCGACGACGATATTCCGCTGACCGTGGATGAAGAGTTCGCTGCCGCGGATCGCGCCCGTGCCGCGGAGCAGGACCCGCGTTTCGTCGCCGCAAACTCGCAAATGCCCGTTGCCGAGCCGGATGGTGCCGGTCGCGGCCTGTCGCTGGCGGATGTCGCCGCGCGTGTGCGCGCTGCATCCGAACGCAACGCCGCTGCATTGCTGAATGCCGGGCGCGAGCCCCCGCAGCCGCGTGAATTGCCGCCGGCCATGGCCGCGCGTCTTGCCGAAGTCCATGTCGAGCCGATGGCCGATGTGCCGTTGCGGCACACCATTGCCGATATCGCAGCGCCGGCAGCTTCACTGGCCATGCAGGCTGCCGCAGAGGTCGGTGCCGAATCCGAAAGGGAAGAATTGCAGCCGACGGTCGCTGCCCCGGTGCCTCAGGTAGCCGCGTCGGTCGAGTCACCGGTTTTCCAGGCTCCGGAGCCGACCGCTGCCGTTGCGGCGGAAATGGAAGCGTCCCTGCCGCCGGCCCAGCTCGTGTCTGCATCGCCGCTGATGTCTGAAGCAGCCGGCGCGCAGGTTACCCGTTCGTTTGAAGAGCTTGCCGCCATCGTCGATGGCGGCCCGCGCCGCTCCCTCGATGAACTGGCTCAGGAAATGCTGCGCCCCATGCTGCAGGAATGGCTCGACGATAATCTGCCGACCCTCGTCGAGCGCCTCGTGCGCGAGGAAATCGAACGAGTGGCCCGCGGCCCGCGCCGCTGACAGCCTGAGCTTCGGGTAGCAGATCCGCCGCTCCGGGCTCCGGGGCGGCTTTTTTATTGACTTGCCCACAGCCATCCTATTTACAACCCGCATCATCCAATCCTCAAGATCCGGTCATAAAATGCTCGACAAAACATATGATTCCGCCGCCGTCGAACCGAAGATCGCCCAAAAATGGGATGAGGCCGACGCCTTTCGCGCCGGCGCGAACGCCAAGCCGGGTGCGGAAACCTTCACCATCGTCATTCCGCCGCCGAACGTGACTGGTTCGCTGCACATGGGCCATGCGCTGAACAACACGCTGCAGGACATCATGGTGCGGTTCGAGCGCATGCGCGGCAAGGACGTTCTCTGGCAGCCTGGTATGGACCATGCCGGCATCGCCACGCAGATGGTCGTCGAGCGTCGCCTGGCCGAACGCCAGCAGCCGGATCGCCACAAGATGGGACGCGAAGCCTTCATCGAGAAGGTTTGGGAATGGAAGGCGGAATCGGGCGGCCTGATCTTCAACCAGCTCAAGCGCCTCGGTGCCTCCTGCGACTGGTCGCGCGAACGCTTCACCATGGACGAGGGCCTGTCCAAGGCCGTTCTCGAAGTCTTCGTCACGCTCTACAAGGAAGGCCTGATCTATCGCGACAAGCGGCTGGTCAACTGGGATCCGAAGATGCTGACCGCGATTTCGGATATCGAGGTCGAGCAGCACGAGGTCAACGGCAATCTCTGGTACCTGCGCTATCCGCTGGAGCCGGGCGTCACCTATCAGCATCCGATTGCCTTCGATGACGAGGGCAAGCCGACGGAATGGGAGACGCGCGACTATCTCGTCGTCGCCACCACCCGTCCCGAGACAATGCTCGGCGATACCGGCGTCGCGGTCAATCCGAGCGACGAACGCTACAAGTCGATCATCGGCAAGCACGTCATCCTGCCGATCGTCGGTCGCCGCATCCCGATCGTCGGCGACGAATATCCGGATCCGACGGCTGGCACGGGCGCGGTGAAGATGACGCCTGCGCATGATTTCAACGATTTCGAAGTCGGCAAGCGCCGCGGTCTGCGCGTCGTCAATATTCTGACCCCGGAAGCCACCATAACCATCAAGGACAACGAGGATTTCCTCGAAGGTCTCGATCATCCGGCCGCCTTGCATGGCGCATGGGACGAGCTGGAAGGCAAGGATCGCTTCGAGGCGCGCAAGATCATCGTCCGCATTTTCGAAGAATCCGAATTGCTGGATAGGGTCGAGCCGCACAAGCACATGGTTCCGCATGGCGACCGTGGCGGCGTGCCGATCGAGCCGCGCCTGACCGAGCAGTGGTATGTCGACGCCAAGACGCTTGCCGAACCGGCGATCGCCTCCGTCCGCGACGGCCGCACGAAGCTCGTTCCGAAGAGCTGGGACAAGACCTATTACGACTGGATGGAAAACATTCAGCCGTGGTGCGTTTCGCGTCAGCTCTGGTGGGGTCACCAGATTCCCGCCTGGTATGGACCGGATGGTCAGGTCTTCGTTGAGAAGACCGAAGAAGAGGCACTGCAGGCGGCGATCCAGCATTATCTCTCGCATGAGGGGCCGATGAAGGCCTATGTCGAGGACCTGCTGGAGAACTTCAAGCCGGGCGAAATCCTGACGCGCGACGAAGACGTGCTCGATACCTGGTTCTCGTCCGCGCTCTGGCCGTTCTCGACGCTCGGCTGGCCGGATGAGACGCCGGAATTGGCGCGCTACTATCCGACGAATGTCCTCGTTACCGGCTTCGACATCATCTTCTTCTGGGTTGCCCGCATGATGATGATGGGCCTGCATTTCATGAAGGATGAGAATGGCGAGCCTGTCGAGCCATTCAGCACGGTCTATGTCCATGCGCTGGTGCGCGACAAGAACGGACAGAAGATGTCGAAGTCCAAGGGCAACGTCATCGATCCGTTGGAACTGATCGACCAGTACGGCGCCGATTCCCTGCGCTTTACGCTGGCGATCATGGCGGCGCAGGGGCGCGACGTGAAGCTCGATCCGGCCCGTATCGCCGGCTATCGCAATTTCGGCACCAAGCTCTGGAACGCGACGCGCTTTGCCGAGATGAACGGCGCCAAGAGCGACCCGCATTTCGTGCCGGAAGCAGCCGAACTCACTGTCAATCGCTGGATCCTGACCGAGCTGGCGCGTGCCGAGCGCGACGTTACCGAAGCGCTGGAAAGCTTCCGCTTCAACGATGCGGCAAGCGCGCTTTATCGCTTCATCTGGAACCAGTTCTGCGACTGGTATCTTGAACTGCTGAAGCCGATCTTCAACGGTGACGACAAGAACGCCAAGGCGGAAGCCCAGTCCTGCGCTGCTTATGTTCTCGAAGAAACCTACAAGCTGCTGCATCCGTTCATGCCCTTCATGACCGAAGAGCTTTGGGCGCATACGGCCGGCGAGGGCAATGAGCGCGACGGCCTGATCTGCCATGCCGATTGGCCGACGCCTTCCTATGCGGATGATGTTGCCGCCGATGAAATCAACTGGCTGATCGACCTTGTTTCCGGCATTCGTTCGGTGCGCTCGGAAATGAACGTGCCTCCGGCAGCGACCGCTCCGCTGGTGGTCGTCGATGCGAACAGCCTGACTCGGGAGCGACTATTCCGTCACGACGCCGCCATCAAGCGGCTGGCGCGTGTGGAAGCGGTCTCGCTTGCCGATACCGCGCCGAAAGGTGCGGCACAGATCGTTGTCGGCGAGGCGACCGTCTGCCTGCCGCTCGGCAGCCTCATCGATCTCTCGGCCGAAAAGGCGCGCCTTGAAAAGGCGATCGCCAAGAACGACCAGGAGATCGCGCGCATCAACGGCAAGCTTTCGAACGAGAAGTTCGTTGCGAACGCGAATCCGGATGTGGTCGCCGCCGAACGTGAGCGCCTCGGTGAACTCGAAGGGCAACAGGCGAGCCTGAAGGTGGCACTGGCACGGGTCAGTGAAGCGAGCTGAGAAAGAGAGAACTGAAGCGTATCGCGGATCTTTCAGATTCGCCTAAGTTCTTGATCTTGTGCATGTCGTAATCGCAAATCACTGTACGCCTTTGCACGACATGCTTTCAAATTTGATGCAAGGCACGCGGCTTACGTTGCGTGCCTTTCTTGTTTGTTTCTTTGATTCGATGTCGATGAACTGAGCCGTGCGCCCTAATCCACCGCCAGTTTCACACAGGCAAAACATATTACATGGAATCCGCTCGCTGTTCGTGAAAAACAGAGCTGTTGTCATATTGTAACAGAATTATTGCCGCGAAGAATAAAAATCTAAGCAGGGAAGAAAATGACATTAAAAAGGAAAAATTTACCTAATTGCACAGTTTTTGTGCGGCGCAGTTCGTTTTCTTACGTAAATCAATCACTCTTTTACCGGGTTTCATCCCTTGTAGGCCGCATTGCCAATTCAAGTGATCGTCGCAACAATCGAAAAAGCGAATGCACACGTGGGGGAGTTACAATGGCATTTTCTATTGCGTTGAGGAGCGCAGTTTCATTCGTCATCGGTACGTCTTTTGCGAGCGCAGCCTTTGCGGGCGGCCTCGATCGTTCCGGTTATGACATCGACTTGCTCTTCGACAAGGGTCGTTATGTCTTCGAGTCCGGCGTTACCTATGTCATGCCGGACCGCAAGTTGAAGAATGCGAAAGACATCGATCCGACAGACGGCAATCTCAATAACCGAAGCCACTCGACCGATGCCTCGAAAAATTACGCGATGCCTTATGCCGCCTTCAAGATCGGCATCACCGACAACATCGACTGCATGGCCGACTATTCCCAGCCATTCGGCGGGTATCTCTATGAGGGTAAGAACTGGGCTGGCGCCAATAATGAAATCAAGGTGAAGGTCCGCACGAACAATTATGGAGCGACCTGCTCGTACAAGTTCGATGCAGGTCCGGGCGAATTTCGCATCATCGGCGGCGGCTTCTACCAGGAGGTCAGCGGTTTCAAATCACGCCTCGTCTCGGCCATCCCGGCTCCGCTTTCCTCTGTCTACGACGGCGTCGGCTCGCTCGATGTGGACGGTCACGGTTGGGGCTGGCGCGCCGGCCTGGCCTATGAAATCCCCGAATATGCCTTCCGCACGAGCCTCGTCTATAACAGCCGGGTCAAGTACGACAATCTCAAGGGCAGTGTGGATCTGACCGAGCTGCCGCCGATTCGGCCGTTCTTCGGCTCGGTCACCTCCGTCTTCGGGTCTGCGGATGCCCCGGACTCGCTGGAGTGGAAAGTGCAGAGTGGCATCGCGCCGGACTGGCTGGCCTTCGGCTCGGTCAAATGGACGAATTGGAGCGTTCTGCAAAGCATCGCCCTTTGCCCGACCTCGACCCGCAGCATAGCCTGCAGGACCGGCGGTCCGACGCAATTGACCTCGCTTGACCTTCTGTATCGCGACGGCTGGACCATCACGGGCGGTATCGGGCATAAATTCAATGACAAATGGAGCGGCGCGATCAGCCTGAGCTGGGATCGCGGTACGAGCGACGGCTACGGCATGAACTCCGACACGTGGACACTCGGCGCAGGTGTTGCCTACAAGGCGACGGAGCACGTTCAGTTCAACTTCGGCGGCGCGCTTGGCCTCATGACATCAGGCAAATCCGGGCCTGTCACCCGCGGCGGCATCGTCTATGGCGATGATGCGACCTATAGCTTCGGCAATGACCTGGTCGCCGCTCTTCAGACGTCGGTGAAAGTCAGCTTCTGACGATAAGTCGTTGGATTGACAAGCTTATCGTCTATCGCCTCATCATATCGACAAGGTCGCGGGCCTGTACAAGTCCCGCGGCTTTTCTTTGCCTGGCTTGGATGGGTCGAAGCGTCAAACCGGCCTCTTTGCCGGATTTATGGTTAAGGAAGTCACAAGGTCGGTCAAATCTTTGTGACGAATTAGCAACACTCTATTTCAAGACATTGCAGCCACGTGATCAGATTACAATTTGTCCATTTCCCGCCACAAATGGGGAGCAGCGATTACGTGGGCACAGGGGTTGGCCTTGTAGAAAGTGCGTAAACGATCGATGGGTGAACTTCCACTTTGGCATAAGCAACAATCCGGGATCGGGGCCGTGATGCTTCCGATGCAGGGGAAAAGTCTTTGTCCGCCAAGGGAAACCGTCAGCCTGACGACGTTCGATCTCACTCCTCGGCAAGCGAATGAGAGCGCAGGGTCGGCGATGGGATGCGATAACGGCCGCACGAATGCTGGTTTGGACATAATTGCAAGCTATGCTCGCAATTGTGGCAAACAGCCTCGGTTGAATGCCATGGGAACCGTCTTTGCAAAGGATGATCCAGTCTCATGCGCCATCAGGGAAAACATTCGCGAAACTGACGGCGTTCATGCAAGCGCCGTGACAGGCCCGAATGGAGCGAAAGAAATCGACTGTTATGTTTAAGTCCGAGTTCATATCAGCGAGAGTCATGATGCTCAGCCTGTCCCTTGCCACGGCAGTGGTGTTGGCAGGTCAAGCCAAGGCATTCGATATCAATGCCGGTGTCACCAAGGAATCGGGTCCGTTCGACCTCTTCAAGTTCGGCTTCAAGGCCTACAAGAACGGGCAGAAGGAAGAGGCGGTCGAAGCCTATCGTTATGCCGCCGAAAAGGGCCATACGGGCTCGCGCTGGGCTCTCGCCAACATGTATGCAGATGGCGACGGTGTGACGCAGAACGATTTCGAAGCGTTCAAGATCTATAGCGAGATCGCCCAGCAGGGCGTGGAGCCGGGTTCGGAAGATACCGGCTTCTTTATCAACGCGCTGCTTGCGCTTGCCAGCTACTACAAGACCGGTATTGCCAACAGCCCGGTCAAGATCGATCTCAATCAGGCCCGCCAGCTTTATTTCCAGGTTGCATCCACCTTCGGCGTTCCTGAAGCGCAGTTTCAGCTCGCGCAGATGATGCTGACGGGCGAGGGCGGCGCCACCAATGTGCAGCAGGCCAAGAAGTGGCTGAACCAGGCACGCAAGAGCGGCCATCCGGGTGCCATGGCCGTCTTCGGCAATATCCTGTTCCAGGAAGGTCAATCCATCCGGGGTCTCGCCTTCATGACGGCGGCACTGGACAAGTGCAAGCCGAAGGACTGCAGCTGGATGGAAGACCTGCAGGAGCAGGCATTTTCCGTTGCCAATGAGAACGACCGTCGCGTGGCGGTCTCCATGGCCCATCAGCTTGACGTCGCCGGCTCTGACTGATTGCCGGCTTTCACTGCCCCGTTGCCGCGATGGGGGCGGTTGCCGAACTCTCTTGTTTTAGGCTGACGTCTAAGCCTTTCCGCTTTCCTTCGGATCGCGAAGACGCTCTGTCTTTTTATTTCCTGTGCAGTCCGGACGGAAAACCGCGAGACCTTTTCCTGGAATGCTTTAGTTGGCGAAATCGAGATGCGCGATGACCGGGACGTGGTCGGAAGGCTTTTCCCAAGCGCGCACATGCTTTTCGATTGCCGTCGCAGTGAGTCGATCGGCAGCTTCCGGCGAGAGCATCAGGTGATCGATGCGGATGCCATTGTTCTTCGGCCATGCTCCGGCCTGGTAATCCCAGAATGAGTAAAGCTTCACCGCATCCGTTGTCGCGCGCACGGCATCGATAAAGCCGAGATGTTCGAGCTGACGGAAGGATTGGCGCGTCTGTGGCAGGAACAGCGCATCGCTTTCCCAGACCTTCGGATCGAAGCAGTCATGCGGCTCCGGAATGACATTGTAGTCGCCGGCGAGCACGAGGGGCTCCTCGAGCGCGAGGCGATCCGACGCGAATTTGCGCAGGCGCTCCATCCAGGCGAGCTTATAGGGATATTTCTCGGTATCGACCGGATTGCCGTTCGGCAGATAAAGGCAGCAGACGCGCAGAGCGCCGTGGCCCGGCACGGAAAACACCGCTTCCATGAAGCGCGACTGTTCATCCCCGTCGCCGCCGGGCAGCCCCCGCGTCACCTCGTCGGGTTTGATCTTTGAGAGGATGGCGACACCGTTGAAACCCTTCTGCCCGTGGGTCTCGACATGATAGCCGAGCGCCTCGACCTCCAGCCGCGGAAAACCTTCGTCGACCGTCTTGATCTCCTGCAGGCAGACGATGTCCGGGCTCGAATCCTTCAGCCACTGGCAGAGGTTTTCAATACGCGCTTTGACACCGTTGATGTTCCAGGTGGCGATTTTCATGGATAGCTCATTCCTTTGCTTCGCCCTGTTGTATCTGCAGCCGACGGGCTTGACTACAGCCCATATCAAAACCGGCCCGGAGCGATGGCTCCCGGCCGGCGATCAAGCTGTGGAAAAGGGGAAAGCCTCAGATCGAGAAGCTCGTGCCGCAGCCGCAGCTTGCGACCGCATTCGGATTCTTGATCTGGAAGGATTGGCCGAGCAGGTTATCGACGAAATCGATTTCGGAACCGGCCATATAGACCAGCGACAATTGGTCGATCAGCACGGTGGCGTTGTCCTTTTCGACAACGATATCGTCATCTTCCGGGCCTTCGACGAGATCGAATTTATAGGAGAAACCGGAACAGCCGCCGCCTTCAACGGCAACACGAAGCGCGCGTTTGCCGGTCTCTGCGCCGACGATCGCAGCGATTCGCTTCGCCGCGGCGTCCGATAGGGTAACGTTAGTCTCAGTCATGCTTTCCTCCTGCCGGGGTCAAGATCCGGAGAGAACCAAATAGGCCGTCGAACTTTCAAACGGCTGATATCCATAGCCTTTATCATGAAAGCCAGGCCGGTGACAGCTTTGGTTATGTGGTTGAGCCACGCACCGTTTTGCTGTTTTCTTGTCTATAGGTATGAAGGCCGCAATGCGGCGTCAATGGGTCACCGCTTCGCGATGGGATACTATATTCCGATCTGCGAGCAACGCCTTCGCCGGGTATGATGAAACGACCTTCGCATCTATGATTGTGCGGGGGCCAGATGCCGGAATGGATTGGTAATGACGATCGATACGCATGCATTGGGTTTTGGATATGGTGAGAAGGCGGTCTATGCAACGGACCCCTGGGCATCGCGCGGAAGGCTCTACGACGAGGGGGCGAGCCCCACGCGCTCCGAATTCCAGCGCGATCGCGACCGGATCGTCCACGCGACCGCTTTCCGGCGCCTTAAGCACAAGACGCAGGTCTTTATCGCCCAAGATGGCGACCACTACCGCACGCGGCTGACGCATACGATCGAGGTGGCGCAGATCGCGCGCGCTCTGGCGCGTGCTCTGAAGGTGGACGAAGATCTGGCGGAAGGCGTGGCGCTGGTTCACGATTTTGGCCACACGCCTTTCGGCCACACCGGCGAGGATGCGCTGCACGAGATGCTGCTGCCCTATGGCGGCTTCGATCACAATGCCCAGTCGCTGCGCATCGTTACCAAGCTCGAGCGCCGCTATGCCGATTTCGACGGGCTCAATCTCACCTGGGAGACGCTCGAGGGCCTGGTCAAGCACAATGGCCCGCTAATGACGCCTGATGGCAAGGGCATTCGCGGGCCGGTGCCGCAGCCGATTCTCGACTATTGCGAAATCCACGATCTCGAAATCGCGTCCTTCGCCAGCCTCGAAGCGCAGGTTGCCGCGATTGCCGATGACATCGCCTACAACACGCATGACATCGACGACGGTTTGCGCTCCGGCTATCTGACGTTCGATATGCTGGAGGAAGTGCCGTTTCTCGCGGGGCTGATGGCCGAGGTGAGGGCGCGCTATCCGCATCTGGAGCCGAGCCGCTACACGCACGAAATCATGCGCCGCCAGATCACCCGTATGGTCGAGGATGTCATTGCCGTATCGCAGCAGGCACTTGCCGAAATCAGGCCGGGCAATGTCGCCGACATCCGGGCCGCCGGCCGCGTCGTCGCGACCTTTTCGCCTGACATGGCGCAAACCGACAGGCTGATCAAACAGATGCTGTTCAAGCGCATCTATCGCCATCCCGACATCATGCGGATTCGTGCCGGCGCGGCGCAGATCGTAACGGATCTCTTCCACGCCTATATGGAAAATCCCAAGGAGATGCAGAGCCACTATTGGGTCGACCATATCGCCGGGCTTGCGATCGCCCCCAAGGCAAGGCATGTCGGCGACTATCTGGCCGGCATGACCGATACCTACGCCATCAGCGCCCACAAGCGCCTGTTTGACCAGACTCCCGATTTGCGGTAGGCAGCGGCGGCGTCGGGCCGATAGCGGCCTGATCAAGCTATGCGTGGACAATATGATGAACCTTTTCACCGACTTCGAAGTAAGAATTAAGAACGCTCTCGAGCAAATTGATATTGTGAGGGAAAAGCGATCTGAAGTCGATTTCGGACGTATCGGCGTGGAGCCGCCGCGCGACGCCAGCCATGGCGATGTCGCCACCAATGCGGCCATGGTTCTGTCCAAGCCGCTGGGCACAAATCCGCGTGCGCTTGCCGAGATTATCGTCGCCAAGCTGAAGGAGGACGCCGACGTTGCCGAGGTTTCGGTAGCGGGCCCCGGCTTCATCAATATCCGTCTCTCGGTCGGCTACTGGCAACGTCTACTATCGACGATGATCTCCGAAGGCGAGAAATTCGGCCGCTCGAAGCTGGGTGAGGGGCAAAAGGTCAATGTCGAATATGTTTCGGCCAACCCGACCGGGCCGATGCATGTCGGCCATTGCCGCGGCGCCGTTGTCGGCGACGCGCTGGCAAACCTGCTGGCCTTCTCCGGCTATGAGGTTACCAAGGAATATTACATCAACGATGCCGGTTCGCAGATCGACGTGCTGGCGCGCTCCGTCTTCATTCGTTATCGCGAAGCGCTTGGCGAGCAGGTGGGCGAGATCCCGGCGGGTCTCTATCCTGGCGATTACCTGGTTCCCGTCGGCGAGGCGCTCGCCAGGGAATTCGGCACCAAGCTGCGCGGCATGCCGGAAGAGCAATGGCTTCCCATCGTCAAGGATCGCGCCATCGACGCGATGATGGCGATGATCAAGGAAGACCTGGAAGCGCTGAACGTCAAACATGACGTGTTCTTTTCCGAACGCACCCTGCATGCCAATGGTGCCGCGTTGATCCGCACCGCGATCAATGACCTGACCTTCAAGGGCTATGTCTACAAGGGCGCGCTGCCGCCGCCGAAGGGACAGCTTCCGGAAGATTGGGAAGATCGCGAGCAGACGCTCTTCCGCTCGACGGAAGTGGGCGACGATATCGACCGTCCACTGATCAAGTCGGATGGTTCCTATACTTACTTCGCTGCCGACGTTGCTTACTTCAAGAACAAGTTCGACCGAGGCTTCAACGAGATGATCTACATCCTCGGCGCCGACCATGGTGGCTACGTCAAGCGGCTGGAGGCGGTCGCGCGCGGTGTTTCCGATGGTGCGGCGAAGCTGACCGTGCTTCTGTGCCAGCTCGTCAAGCTCTATCGCAATGGCGAGCCGGTGAAGATGTCGAAGCGCTCGGGCGATTTCGTCACGCTGCGCGAAGTCGTCGATGAAGTCGGCC
This sequence comes from Martinezella tropici, assembly GCF_003287875.1. Lineage (GTDB taxonomy): Bacteria > Pseudomonadota > Alphaproteobacteria > Rhizobiales > Rhizobiaceae > Rhizobium > Rhizobium tropici_C. The sequence goes on along the minus strand of NZ_QMKK01000022.1, from coordinate 253,789 downwards.
GCGATTCCGTGCGCTTCATGATGCTCTACCGGAAGAATTCAGAGCCCCTGGACTTCGACTTTGCCAAGGTCACCGAGCAGTCCAAGGACAATCCGGTCTTTTACGTGCAATATGCGCATGCCCGTTGCATGTCCGTTTTCCGTCAGGCCAAGGAAGCCTTCCCGGATATCGATATTACCTCGCTTGATCTGTCGAAGGCGGTCCTCGGCGCGATCTCCGATCCGGCCGAACTACAGCTTGTCGCAAAGATTGCGGAGTTCCCGCGAATCGTCGAAGCTGCAGCGCAGTCGCAAGAGCCGCATCGCATCGCATTTTACCTTTACGACCTGGCAAGTTCCTTCCATGGACACTGGAATAAAGGTAAAGATTTACCTGAATTACGTTTTGTTAACGATAAGAACCGAGAATTGAGCATTGCCAGACTTGGGCTGGTGTACGCTGTCGCGTCGGTTTTGAAGTCGGGTCTTGGTATAACCGGGACCGCAGCACCTGACGAAATGCGATAAACGTCACCATTTACCCACATTGCGCTGGCATTAACTGTAGTGTTTGCGAGTGGAACGGGTGATGGCAGAAAAACAGTTGGCGTATCGCGCAAGCGGAAACGACGAGTTCTTTGCGGATGATGATCCGCTCGCAGAACTCGCTCGTATCGTAGGTTTTGAGCCGCGCTCTGCTGCTCAAGCAACTCCTGCGGCTCAGCGGCAGGAGCTTGCCTTCAATCTCGAAGACGAGCTTCTTCGCGAATTCGAGCGGTACGATACGCCGCGAATGAGTCCGGCGAATGACATCTCCGTCCCGACGGAGCCGGTATCTCCTCCAAGCCAGGCTCCAGTCGAGCCCGTGCGGGCCGAGCCGAAATTTGAGGAGCCTGCCCAGCAGGTTGCTGCTCCCGTCAAGCCGACGCTCGGCGCTCGTGACCTGATCGACGAGCTGGAAATGTCGATTACGCCTGCTCTGCAGCCGGCGCCGAAAGCTGCGCCCGCCGAACGGCCAGTGGTGGCTCCGGTCGCCAAGACGCCGCAATCCGCTGCTGCCACGATGCGGCTGCCGATAGCCAATTTCACACTGGCAACCCCGGTTGCGCCGCGCGAGCAGCCGGCGCCCTCCATTGCGCCGCCAGTACCCCCGGCAGCTCCCGCCGAAGCAATGTTCGACGAGCTGCCGGATTTTGAGCAGCTTGGCCCTGTCGAGCCTTTCATCGCTCAGGAACCGGCTTCGAAGCCCGTAGAGCCTGAGCCCATTCCGGCTGTCTTCAAGGCGCCCGAGCCGCCAAAGATCGCCAAGGCCGATCCCGCAGCGCTTGCCGCCGAGATCGATGCCCTGCTGGCTGATGTGAATCGGTATCCGGTCCCCTCCAGGGCCGCTGCGCCGGACGAGCCGGCCTTCGGCGATTTCAGCGCTTCGTTTGACGAACAGTCGATAGCGCCGGCTGCATCTGCGGCTGCGCTGTCGCGTGAAGAACCGAAGCCGATCGCCTTCGATGCGGAGGATCCGTTCGCCGGTCAGGATTTCGAATTCGATCTTGCCGATATCGAGATGGAACTTGCCGGTCTCGATTTTGCCGAAGCCGACAAATCCTCCGATGCGCGGCAGCCGGCTCCGGCAGCGCCCGTTGTAGAGCCGATCGTTTCCCGCGCAACGCCGGTCATGCCGGCGCAGGTCGCTCCTGCCGCTGCCGCCGTAGCGCCGCAGCCGATCCAGGCAGCGCCGATGCCGGTCGTGCCTGCCGCTCCCACGTTCGAGGTCGAACAGGCACTGCCTTTCGATCCCACTGAAATCTCCGAGACGGAGGATCGTGTCGAGACCTTCGAGGGCTCGCATGTTCCGCACCTGCCGCCGATCGAGCCGGAAGAGCCGGTCGTCGTTCCGCCGGAATATGATTTCGATCTCGATTCGGAGATGGCGAGCCTTCTGGGGACGCCTGCCAAGGAAGCCGCATCCGAGCCGATCAAGCCGGCTGCCGCTGCCATGCTCGGCGGTGCCGCCGCTGCGGCCTCGTGGTCGAAGAACGCGGCTGCCCAACCCGCTGCACCCGTTGCCAAGCAGCCCATCGAGGAGTTCGACGAGTTCGAGCGTGCGCTGGAAGAAGATTTCCGCCGCAGCTACCGCGAAGCGTCCAGTCCCGTCGAGAACGTTGCCAGAATGACGCTGAACCCGGCCGCAGGCGGCCGCCGCCCTGTGCGCTCCATGCGGGGCATTGCGACCGCCGCTGCCGTCATCGTGGTTCTCGGTGTCGGCGCCTATGGCGCCTATAGCTGGATCCGCCACGGTGCGCCGATCTCCAGCTTCTCCGGCGAGCCGCGCGTGATCACCGCCGATAGCGACCCGGTAAAGGTCGCCCCGGAAAATCCGGGTGGCACCGTGGTCCCGAATCAGGACAAGGCCGTGTACGACCGCGTGGCGGGCGACAGCACTGCAGCGCCGAAGCAGAAGGCTCTCGTCTCCTCCAACGAGCAGCCTGTCGATGTCGTGCAGAAGACCCTGATCCCAGAGGCGGTTTCTCCGGATGACGGCAGCGCCGATCAGGTCACGTCGACGCCGGTCGGCGAAACCGAGGATCCGCGCCTGTTGCCCAACCAGGACGGGGGAAACACCAATGTCGCCGCCAATGGCGACGATCAGGTGCCGGCTGTTTCGCCGCGCAAGGTCCGCACGATGATCGTCAAGCCGGATGGCTCGCTGGTTCCGCGTGACGAGCCGGCCGTCGATACGACGACGACCGCTGTTGCGAAGCCCGCGAACAATCAGGTCGCGTCGGCCAATCCGCGCCCGTCTCAGGCAAACCCGCCGGCCGCAGCCCAGCCCGATAGCGGCGATGCCGCCAGCGCCGAAAGCACGCCGATCCGCGTCGTCAAGACGAACCCGGTTCCGACGGCACGTCCCGAGCCCGCCGCCAAGGCCAATACCGCTGCTCCGGCCCAGGAAGCCCAAGTTCAAGCTCAGCCCAAGGCTCAGCCGAAGCAGGTTGCATCGGCAAGTCCTGCTGCGGCAGCTCCGGCTGCGGCCTCTGCCGCGGGTGGCGGTGCTTACGGCGTCCAGATCGCATCCCTGCCGACCGAGGCCGATGCGCAGAAGTCGCAGGCGAACCTCAAGGTCAAGTTCGCCAGCGTCATCGGCAACCATCCGCTTGAGATCCGCAAGGCCGATATCGCCGGCAAGGGCACCTACTATCGCGTCCGCGTCGTCGCCGGCTCCAAGGATGAGGCCGCAGCCATCTGCACGCGCTATCGCGCCGCCGGCGGCACCTGCCTGATCTCGAAGTAAGGATCGGATACGGAACTGATAAAAACGGCGGGCCTCGGCTCGCCGTTTTCGTTTGAAATATGCTGTTCCTGTGTATCTCGGCTTGACGTCACTCGCATTTCCCGGAGCAAGCCTTATGATTCGGATATGACCGAATCGAAATCCATGATCCTCGGCTGTAGCGGCCACTCCATCACGCCCGAAGAGCGTTCCTTCTATCAGGGGGAGCAGCCATGGGGCTTTATCCTGTTCGGGCGCAATATTTCCGAGCCGGCGCAGATCGCCGATCTCGTTGCGTCCCTGCGTGACAGCGTCGGGCGCGATGCTCCTGTTTTCATTGATCAGGAGGGCGGCAGGGTGCAGCGCATCCGTCCGCCGATCCTGCCGCATTACCCTTCGGGGCAGGCGCTTGGCGATATCTACCGTCAGGATCGTGAACGCGGCCTGCGGGCCGCCTGGCTCATGTCGAGGCTGCATGCCTTCGATTTGCTGAAGTTCGGGATCAATGTCGATTGCCTGCCGGTGCTGGACGTGCCGGTGGAGGGATCGAGCAATGTCATCGGCAATCGCGCCTATGGCTCCGATCCGGTGACGGTGACGGAGATGGGGCGTGCTGCGGCGGAAGGTCTGAAAGCCGGTGGCGTACTGCCCGTGATGAAGCACATGCCCGGCCACGGCCGCGGCTTTGCCGATTCGCATCACGAACTGCCCGTCGTCTCGGTGCCGCGTGCGGAGCTGGAGGCGCATGATTTCGCGCCCTTCGTGGCTCTCAAGGACGAGTTGATGGCAATGACATGCCACGTTGTCTTCACCGATATCGATCCGGAAAACCCGGCCACGACGTCGCGCAAGGTGAATGAGGAGATCATTCGCGGGCATATCGGTTTCCAGGGGCTGCTCCTGTCGGACGATACCTCGATGAATGCGCTGAAGGGCACGATCGGCGAACGTACAGCAAATATTATTGCGGGCGGATGCGATATCGTGCTGCATTGCAATGGCGTCATGGACGAAATGCAGCAGGTCGTTCGCAATGTTCCCGCTTTGGCGGGTGCGTCGCTGACAAGGGCCAAGGCGGTCGAAGCGGCATTCGGCAAAAATGATGGCGCCGATGAAGCCTCGATTCGGGCGGAATTCGACGCGATGGTCGCAGTGGCGTAAACCGGACTTCGAGGAACGGACGGGTGACAGAGTGAGCGGCAGCACGGACAAGCTTCAGCAGGCGGCAACGCCGATGGACAAGCTCTGGCAGGAGGGCGAGGCGCAGCGCGGCTCGCACGAGCCGTCGCTTGTCGTCGATCTTGCCGGCTTCGAAGGACCGCTCGATCTGCTGCTGCATCTGGCGCGCACCCAGAAGGTCGATCTGTCGCGCATCTCCGTTCTGGCGCTTGCCGAGCAATATCTTCAGTTCATCGAAAGCGCCCGGCGCATTCGAATCGAACTCGCGGCCGATTATCTCGTCATGGCCGCATGGCTCGCCTATCTGAAATCCAAGCTGCTGATCCCGCAGCAGAGCAAGGAAGACGGCCCGACCGGCGAGGAGATGGCGGCGACGCTCGCCTTCCGCTTGAAGCGCCTGGAAGCCATGCGCGATGCGGCCACCGACCTCGTCAATCGCAATCGTCTCGGCCGGGATATCTTTGCGCGCGGCGCACCGGAACATATTCCCGATCGACGCCAATCCGCTTTCGATGCCAGCCTCTATGATCTTCTGACGGCCTATGCCAGCCTGCGTCAACGCCAAGCGGTGACGCAGGTGACGATCGAGAAGCGCCGTGTCTGGTCGCTCGCCGATGCCCGTGTCATTCTCGATCGTATGATCGGCGAGATCACCGATTGGACAGCATTGGAACATTACCTGCTGAGCTATATGACGACTGCCAGCGATCGCGTAACGGCCATCGCCAGCGCATTTGCGGCTTCGCTCGAACTGGTGCGCGAGGGTCAGCTGGAAATTCGCCAGGAAGGCGCGTTTCAGCCGCTCTATATGCGGCGGGGGCCGAAGCATTCGTCGCTGGAAGCAGCGGAATAGGGCGGGGACAGGCGTGAACGAGCCGAACGACGAGCATATGGAAGCGGAGGCGGAAACGCTTGAGATCGACGAGCGCCGGTTGAGCGAGGCCGAGCGGATCGCCGAAGCGCTGGTTTTCGCCTCGGCGCAACCGGTTTCCGAAGCCTTCATCGCCGAGCGCGTGGCGCGCGGCGTCGATATTGCCGCCGTCATGCAGAAGCTCAAGGCCGATTATGCCTCGCGCGGCGTCAATCTCGTGCAGGTGGATGGAGCCTGGGCCTTCCGCACCGCCGCGGATCTCTCCTTCGTGATCCGGCGCGACGAGAGCGAGGTGCGAAAATTGTCCCGCGCCGCGCTCGAAGTGCTGGCCATCATTGCCTATCACCAGCCGGTGACGCGTGCGGAGATCGAAGATATCAGAGGCGTGCAGACCTCCAAGGGCACACTTGACGTGCTGATGGAGTCCGGCTGGGTTCGCTTTCGCGGCCGCCGCCGCACGCCGGGGCGGCCGGTCACGCTTGGCACGACGCGCGATTTCCTCGATCACTTCGGCCTCGAAGAGCTGCGCGACCTGCCTGGTCTCGAAGAGTTGAAGGGGGCAGGGCTACTATCCGGCCGGATTCCCGCCAATTTCAACATCCCGTCGCCCTTGATGAACGACGAGCTGACTGAAGACGAGGATCCGATTACCCAGATGGATCTGGAAGAGCTTGGCATCCTGCCGCCGACTGGCGCAAATTCCAGCGATTGAGCCATTTGGTGACCGTTGGAACGGGTTGCTGCGCTCTCCATAAATTTTCATGAAACCACCGGCAAAGTCTCTCTTTCGCCATCAGCGGATGCAAATATACAAATCATCCTCTCGGCTTGGAGACGCTTGATCACCCGCATGGGCGTTCATCATCCCGATATGCGTGGATGCAGTAAATTTTGGTGTTTGAAAAACATCCGCAAACGTCTTACATCGGAAAGACACTGTAATTGGGAGTTAAAGTAATGGGTTCTCTAAGCATATGGCACTGGCTCATCGTCCTGGCCATCGCGCTTTTGTTGTTCGGCCGTGGAAAGATCCCGGAGCTGATGGGTGATGTCGCCAAGGGCATCAAAAGCTTCAAGAAGGGCATGAACGACGACGAGGAGACGTCGACGCAGACGACGTCCCGCACTGTCGAGCATAAGGCTGACGAAACGAAGTAATCATGTCGGGCGGGCGCCAAGCTGAGAGGCTTGCCGTTGGCCCAGGAGCCTTTGCATGTTCGATATAGGCTGGTCCGAGCTCGTGATTATTGCCGTCGTGGCCTTGGTGGTGATCGGCCCCAAGGAATTGCCGGCGACCTTACGGACAATAGGAAAGATGACGGCCCGGGCGAGGAAGGTTGCTGGCGAATTCCGCGCCCAGTTTGACGAGGCCATGCGCGAAGCGGAGCTGGACGACGTGCGCCAGACGATCGCCGATGCGCAGAAGCTCAATCCGGTCAACTCGTTGCGGGAAGCCATGAACCCGCTGCGCGAGATGGGCAATGAGATAAAGGCCGATCTGCAGCGCGCGACCAGCACTGACAAGGTTGCACCCGCTGCAACGCCCTTGCCATCCGAGCCGGTTCCGGGCGTTTCGTCCGGCTTGCCGGAGGCGCTCTCGGCCACATCGGCCCGGAGCGATCCTGCCCCGCTTGTCGCGCCCGCTGCCCAGCCATCCGCTGCCGCGAGCGAAGCGGTGGCAAGTGCAGCCGTCGAAAAGCCGAAGGCCGTGCGCAAGCCGCGCCCGAAGCCGGTCGCCAAGGTCGACGATGTTGCGGCCGCCGCCGTCCAGACGCCCGTCGTAACGGAAAAGCCGAAACGAGCCGCAAGCAAAGTCGCGACCGCCGCTGCCGCAGAGAAGGCGTCTCCAGCTCCCAGGAAGCGCCCGACCGCTACCGCCAGCAAGGCGACGCCTAAAACGCCCAAGAAGAAGGACCAGGCATGACGGGTGATATCGATGATAAGCCGCAGCCGCTTATCGAACACCTTATGGAATTGCGCACGCGGCTCATCTGGTCGATCGTAGCCTTCTTCATTGCCTTCATCGGATGCTTTGCCGTGGCAAAGCATCTCTTCAACTATCTGGTCTATCCCTATAAATGGGCGGTCGAATGGGCGCATCTCGACCTCTCCAAGGCCGAGCTGATCTACACGGCCCCGCAGGAATTCTTCTTCACGCAGGTGAAGGTCGCCATGTTCGGCGCCCTGGTGATTTCATTTCCGATCATTGCCGCGCAGATCTACAAGTTCGTGGCGCCGGGTCTCTATAAGAACGAGCGTTCCGCCTTCTTGCCATTCCTGATCGCGTCGCCGATCCTGTTCCTGATGGGTGCCGCGCTCGTCTACTTCTTCTTCACGCCCATGGTCATGTGGTTCTTCCTGAAGATGCAGCAGGCGCCAGCCGATGGTCAGGTCGGCATCGCGCTGTTGCCGAAGGTCTCGGAATATCTGAGCCTCATCATGACGCTGGTCTTTTCCTTCGGCCTCGTCTTCCAGCTTCCAGTCATCACGACGCTGCTTGCGCGCGTCGGCCTGCTGACGTCGACTTGGCTGGCGGAAAAGCGCAAATTCGCGATCGTTTTCGCTTTCATCGTTGCCGCTGTGCTGACGCCGCCGGATCCGATGTCCCAGATCGGCCTTGCACTGCCGACGATCCTTCTCTACGAGATTTCCATCTACGCGGCGCGACTCGTGGAACGCCAGCGTACCCGGCAAGCGCTTGAAGAGACTGGCGGGACTTCCGAGATCACCAAGACGGATAACGTCTAGGCGAGGAAGCCTCCGCTTCGTTTCCCAGGTATTTGCCGTTTCGACCTCCGACCGAGACCTCGGTCGGAGCTGTACTCATGTCAAACGACCTGGAACGAAGATGCTTGATATCAGATGGATTCGTGAGAATGCCGAGGCTTTCGATGCGGCGCTTGCAAAGCGCGGTGCGGAGCCTCTGTCGCAAAGCCTCATTGCGCTCGACGAGAAGCGCCGCTCCGTCATTCAGTCCGTCCAGGATATGCAGTCCCGCCGTAACGCCGCCTCCAAGGAAATCGGCGCGGCTATGGCGCAGAAGAACAGCGAGCTTGCCGAGAAGCTGAAGGCCGAAGTCGCTGACATCAAGACCACGCTCCCGGCTGCGGAAGAGGAAGAGCGCGCGCTGACGGCGGAGCTCAACGACGCGCTGTCGCGCATCCCGAACATCCCGCTCGAGGACGTACCCGTCGGCAAGGATGAACACGACAACGTCGTCAAGCGCGTCTGGGGCGCCAAGCCGACCTGGAACCATGAGCCGAAAGAGCATTTCGATATTGGCGAAACGCTGGGCTACATGGATTTCGAGCGTGCCGCCAAGCTTTCCGGTTCGCGCTTCACGGTGCTGACCTCGCAGCTCGCACGCCTGGAACGGGCGCTTGGCCAGTTCATGCTCGATCTGCATACCAGCGAGCACGGCTATACCGAAGTCAGTGCGCCGCTGATGGTGCGTGACGAGGCAATGTTCGGAACAGGTCAGCTGCCGAAATTCGCAGAGGATTCCTTCAAGACCACGGACGGCCGCTGGCTGATACCGACGGCTGAGGTATCGCTGACCAATCTCGTTTCTGGCGAAATTCTCGATCAGGAGAAGCTGCCGCTGCGCTTCACCGCACTCACGCCGTCCTTCCGTTCGGAAGCAGGCTCCGCTGGTCGCGATACGCGCGGCATGCTGCGCCAGCATCAGTTCTGGAAGTGCGAGCTGGTGTCCATCACCGATGCCGAAAGCTCCATTGCCGAACACGAACGGATGACGGCCTGCGCGGAAGAAGTGCTGAAGCGCCTCGGCCTGCATTATCGCGTCATGACGCTCTCCACCGGCGACATGGGCTTCGGCGCGCGCAAGACTTATGACCTCGAAGTCTGGCTGCCGGGGCAGGATACCTATCGCGAGATTTCGTCCTGCTCGGTCTGCGGCGATTTCCAGGCGCGGCGCATGAATGCACGCTATCGCGGCAAGGACGACAAGAACACCAAGTTCGTTCACACGCTGAACGGCTCCGGCACGGCAGTCGGCCGGTGTCTGATTGCCGTTCTCGAGAATTATCTCAATGCCGATGGTTCCGTCACTGTTCCGGACGCACTGCTGCCATATATGGGTGGTGTGAAGAGGATCGAAAAAGCAGCATAATCGAGCGGTGGGGCGATGCGTATTCTTCTGACCAACGATGACGGCATTCATGCCGAAGGATTGGCTGCGTTGGAGCGTATCGCCCGCACCTTGTCTGATGATGTCTGGGTTGTCGCGCCCGAGACGGATCAGAGCGGTCTCGCACATTCGCTGAGCCTTCCCGAGCCGCTGCGCATGCGCAAGGTTTCCGACAAGCACTTTGCGCTCCGGGGAACGCCGACCGATTGCGTCATCATGGCCATCCGCCAGGTTATGGACGGCAAGCCGGATCTGGTGCTTTCGGGCGTCAATTCCGGCTCGAATGTCGCCGACGATGTGACCTATTCCGGAACCATAGCCGGCGCGATCGAAGGTACGCTGCAAGGTGTGCGCTCCTTTGCGCTGAGCCAGGCCTATCTCTATGAAAACGGCGCGCGCGTCGTGCCCTGGGACGTGGCCGAGGCGCATGCACCGGCCCTGCTCGGCAAGCTCATGGATGTCGACCTGCCCGATGGTACCTTCCTCAATCTCAATTTTCCGAATTGTCGTCCCGGCGAGGTCGATGGGACGGAAGTGACGGCGCAGGGCAATCTCGCTTTCAACGTGCAGGTGGAGGAGCGGGCTGACGGTCGCGGCTTCCCTTATTATTGGCTTCGCTTCGGCGAACGCAGTGGTATCTTCCGTCCGGGAACCGATATTCAGGCGTTGAAACAAAATCGTATTTCGGTAACGCCTTTGAAACTCGATCTGACGGATTATTCGGCGCAGGACCGCGTGGCGCGGGCGCTCGGTATGGAGTAGCGGATTGACACCTCGTTTGGTGGAAAAGGAAGGCTTTGCGGCCGTGGTTCTGCGGCTGCGGGCGGAAGGCATATTGGATATCGATCTGATGACGGCGGTCGAGCAGACGCCGCGCCTGCCTTTCGTGCCGCCGCAATTTACCGATGATGCCTATTCCAGCCGCACGATCCCGATCGATTGCGGTTCCTTCATGGAGGGCATCGATCTGGTCGTGCGCATTCTTCACAGTCTGAAGATCAAGCCGGGACACCGTGTTCTCGAAATCGGGACGGGGAGCGGTTTCACCGCTGCGGTCATGGGGCGAATCGTCGAGCGTGTCCTGACGATCGACCGCTACAAGACGCTGACCACCTCGGCGCAGCAGCGCATGGATACGCTCGGGCTGCGCAATGTCGTCATCCGCCAGGCAGATGGCAGCGCCGGCCTGCCGGGCGAGGGCACCTTCGACCGCATTCTGGTCACCGCCGCATTTCCGACCATGCCGCGCTTTTATGCCGAGCAGCTGGTATCGGGTGGATCGATGATCGCGCCGCTGATGGTATCGGACGATGTCTGCCGTTTGGTGCGGCTGACAAAGACGGGCAGCCGCTTCGAGCGTGAAGAGCTGTTCGATGTTCCCTATCAGCCGATCGTGCCGATGCTCGCCTCTTATCTTTGAGGCTCAATTCGGGATAATGCCTGTGAAACATGGCGTCTCGGCGCCGTTTCATCTTCTATGGTTAGCAATTCCTCAAAAAAACACATGCCGCACCAGTGCTTTAACCGCATGGTAAGATTAACGCGCTTTAATCGACCCATAATCGGTTGCGTCTCAAGTGGGTCGAGTCATGGGTTTCAGTCTTTCTTCGAATTTCGGTAAATCGGCAGGGAAAGTCCTGGTGGCCATTCTTCTGGCGAGCACCGCGACGGCTTGTAGCTCAGACACGACCCGGTTCAGCGGGCTCTTCAACAAGACGGACAATGTGACGACCGGTTCGATCAACCGGCGCGGCTTGAATGGTCCGAATGGCGATCCGGTGCCGCGCGCCGATGTCGCGCAAGCCGGCGGTTATGGTCAGCAGGATTATTCGCAGCAGAGTGCACCGGTGTCGCAACCCTATCCGAATTCGCCGGCTCGCTATAACCCGTCCTACTCCAGCGCTCGTGCATCAACTGCACCTGTCGCAATTCAGCGCACCGAACTTGCTCCTCCCAGCGCTTCCGCCAGTGCCGCTCGTCCCCGCGGTGGTTCGCGCACCGAAACCGAGGCGCTTGCTCAGCCGTTCCCGGCATCGCGCAGCAATAACGGCTCTCGCGCGGCGCCGGCTCTCGCACCCGATGCGATGTCGACCGGCACGATCAAGGCGGCGGCAGCACCTGAGATGTCTCCCGGCTGGACCACGGTCAACGCGCCGAGCGTAACGCTGCGCCAGGGCGAAAACATCGCGCTTCTGTCGCGCCGCTACGGCGTTCCGGAAAAGGAAATCCTGCGCGCCAACGGCCTGCGTAACGGCGCCGGTGCTCAGCCGGGTCAGCAGATCATCATCCCGACGATGAATGGCGCCGGTGCCTCAAGTCCAGCGAAGATGGCGTCTGAAGCAACGGACCTTTCCAAGGGCGGCAAGATGCCGGCCCCGGTCAAGGCGCCGCAGCAGGAAGCCCTCGCGCTGCCTTCCGGCAACCAGATGCGCGGCAAATCCCAGGCGGGTCTCGCCGATCCCAACAAGCTTGCAGCCGGCAATGGCAAGGGGCCGATCCCGAAGGGCGCCGGCACTTACGTCGTCAAGCCGGGCGATTCGCTTGCTCGCATCGCCAAGGAGAGCGGGGTTACCGTCGCCGAACTAAAGCGTGCGAATAACATGCAGGCCGGCGACGGCATCCGCATCGGCCAGGCGCTGGCATTGCCGCACGGCGCCGTTGCCGCTGCGGACCCGGTCAAGACCGCTTCCATCGAGCCGCAGAAGGTTTCGGCCAAGCCCACCGCTACGCCGGTCGCAGAGCCGAAGCAGGCGGCCGCCGAACCGATCGCAAAGCAGGCTCCGAAGGTTGTCGCTCATGCGGATACCACAAGCGATGCATCTGCCAAGCCGAAGGAAGTTGCCTCCGCTTCTCCGAGCCAGTCCATCAACGATGCCGCGAAATCGGATGCGCAGGCCGATGCGCCGGAAGCAACCGGCATCGGCAAGTACCGCTGGCCGGTTCGCGGTGCCGTGGTTGCCGGCTATGGCTCCAACGTCAACGGCAGCCGCAACGATGGTATCGACATCTCCGTTCCCGAGGGCACGCCGGTCAAGGCTGCTGAAAACGGTGTCGTTATCTATGCCGGCAACGGCTTGAAGGAGCTCGGCAACACGGTTCTCGTCCGTCACGACGACGGCACCGTTACGGTCTACGGCCATGCCGATGCGCTCAACGTAACCCGCGGCCAGAAGGTTCAGCGCGGCCAGACGCTGGCAACGTCCGGTATGAGCGGCAATGTCAGCCAGCCGCAGCTGCACTTCGAAGTCCGCAAGAATTCGGCTCCGGTCAACCCAATGACGTTCCTTGAATAGGTAGTGCGTCTCAAGGACTCTGCAAAAAGCCCGGTCAGTGCCGGGCTTTTTGTCGTTCAGGGCCTGATTGGTCGAAGATCAATCCCGTTCCAGCACGATGCGCTGCCGTCCGGCGAGATCCTGGATATATTGCCAGGCGACACGACCGGAGCGGGCGCCACGGGTCGTTGCCCATTCGAGTGCTTCGTGATGCATTTGTGCACGATCGAGCTCTAGCTTGAAGTGATCAGCATAGGCATCGATCATCTGCAGATAATCTTCCTGGCTGCATTTGTGGAAGCCGAGCCAAAGGCCGAATCGGTCGGAGAGCGAAACCTTCTCTTCCACGGCTTCCGAAGGATTGATGGCTGTCGACTGTTCGTTCTCCATCATATGACGCGGCAGCAGGTGGCGCCGATTGGAGGTCGCATAGAACAGCACATTGTCCGGCCGGCCCTCGACGCCGCCATCCAGCGCCGCCTTCAGCGACTTATAGGCCGTATCGTCGTGATCGAAGGAGAGGTCATCACAGAAGATGATGATGCGGTGCGGAACGGCTTTCAGGATATCGAGCAGCACCGGCAGCGAGGAAATGTCTTCGCGATGGACTTCGATCAATTTCAGCGAAACGCCGGTCGTCCGACGTACGTCTTCATGCACGGCCTTGACGAGAGACGATTTGCCCATACCGCGCGCGCCCCAGAGCAGGACGTTGTTGGCGGCGAAACCTTCGGCAAAGCGAAGCGTGTTTTCATGCAGAATGTCGCGCACATGATCGACGCCTCGAATGAGGGTCAGCGCCACACGGTTCGGTCGTGGCACCGGCTGCAGATGAAGCCGGGCGGGGGCCCAGACGAAACAATCGGCGGCGTTCCAGTCATTGATGGCCGGAGCCGGCCCGGCAAGGCGTTCAAGCGCATCGGCAAGGCGGCGGACTTCGGCAAGGATCAGGGCATTTTGGTCTTCAGTCACCATTTCCTCCTGAATATTGAACAAGAAAGTCGTAAAATGCGCGCTGTCTTGCCGGGTATCATGCTCCTTTGGGGGCTGAAAGGCTAACAGACCGGGAAAACGGTACGGTTGACGGCTGTTTTTGTTGCATTCGTCATGCGCGTAACTATATTCCGGCCACCTGACGCGGGGCCTGTTCCCGCTCGGAGTTCAAGGGAGTTCTCGATGTTTATCACCAACGCATATGCGCAGAGCGCGACAGATTCGGCCGCGAGTGCCTTCGGCGGTTCCGGCTTTGAAATGATCATCCTGTTTGTGCCGCTGATGGTCGTTTGGTATTTCCTTCTTATTCGTCCGCAGCGTGCTCAGGCGAAGAAGCGTGACGAGATCCTGAAGAACATCCGTCGCGGCGATCAGATCGTCACCAGCGGCATCGTCGGCAAGGTCACCAAGGTCATCGACGAAAAGGAACTGGAAGTCGAGATCGCCGAAGGCGTGCGCATCCGCGTCGTCCGCAGCGCCATTTCGGAAGTTCGCGTCAAGGGTGAGCCGGTCAAGGCAGACGCCGCTTAAAGCCTTGGGCTGAGAGCAGCGCCCGTCGCCGCTCAGGATCCTCGAAATTCGGGATCGACTTTCCTGAGGGATTGTGCACAATTTCAATATGTTACTGCGCCCGTTCATTTTCTTTTGAAGATGGGGCGCGGTAGGGAAGCCCTAAGTCGAGAGAGCGATGCTGCACGTCTCCTGGTGGAAGACCGCCCTGATCTGGTTCGTCGTTCTCTTGAGCGTGCTTCTGGCCGCTCCCAATTTATTCGGTGAGCGCGCGCTTTCATCCCTCCCGGCATGGTGGGCGCATCGAAAGATCGAGCTAGGTCTCGATCTGCGCGGTGGATCACATCTGCTGCTGAAGATCGAACGGGGTGACGTCGAAAAGGATCGTCTGGAAAGTATAGTCAGCGATATCTCGACGCGCTTGCGCACCGTCAATGTCGCTTATTCGGGCTTGACAGGCACTGGCCGCAAGATCCAGCTTCGCATTAACGATCCGGCGCAGGTTCAGGCTGCTTTGACGGCGTTGCGACCGTTGACTGCCGAACCGGACAAACCGTCCGTGGTTCTGTCCCAGGGGGATAACGGTGCGCTGACGCTCGATATCACCGATGCCGACATCAATAGCCATGTGTCAGCGGCGATCGCACGCGCGATCAAGGTCATCCACGCCCGCATCGCCCAGCTCGGCGTGGGAGAGCCGCTGATCCGCCGGCAGGGATCCGATCGTATCATCGTTCAGGTGCCCGATCTCGCCGATGCGCAGCGGCTGAAGAACCTTCTCGGCCAGCCCGCCAAGCTTAGCTTCCGCCTGATCGATCAGTCGATGTCGGTCCAGGACGCCATGGACAAACAGCCGCCGGCCGGGTCCGACGTGCTGTTTTCCGAAGATGATCCCCCGGTCGGCTATCTCGTACAAAGACAGCCTCTGCTCTCGAACGTCGATTTTTCCGACGCGGTCTCCGTTACCAACGACCAGACCGGCGAAGGAACGGTTTCCGTCAAGCTGACGCCGGAGGCCACCCACCGCTTTGCACAATCGACGGCCAGCAATCTCGGCAGGATCATCGTCGTCGTGCTTGACGATCAGGTCATCTCCGCTGCATCCCTGAAGACCGTCATCGCAACAGGCGAGATCGACGTTCCCGGAGACTTCACGGTCCAGGGTGCGCAGGACCTGGCCGTCATGATCAAGAGCGGACCGCTGCCGGCAACGCTGACGACGGTCGAGGAACGGACCATTCAGCCGGGCCTCGGCGGCGAAACGGCGCGTTACGGCCTGATTGCCTGCATCGCCGCCGCAGTCTTCGTGGCCGCCTTGATGATCGGCTTCTATCGCCTGCTCGGCATCATCGCGACCATCTCGCTCATCATCAACATGATCATGGTGGCAGCGCTCATGGGTGTGCTCGGCATCACGCTGACGCTGCCGGGCGTGGCTGCGATCGTCTTGATCATCGGTATCGGCCTCGATGCGCTGGTACTGATCTATGAGCGCGTGCGTGAAGAGGAAAAGAAAACTCATCTTCTCGTCGATGCACTGCGCCACGGTTTCAACCGGGCAGCCGCGACCGTGGCCGACGCCAATCTGACCGTGCTCATCGTCGCAGCCATTCTCTTCTATGCAAGCACCGGCGCGGTTCGCGGCTTTGCCGCCACTCTCATGGTCGGCGTCTTCACCACCTTCTTCACCTCCTGCTTCGTTACGCGGTCGCTGGTGAATATGTGGATATCGCGCCGCAAGCCGCGCACGTTGCTGGTCGGCGTGCGAAGCGGCGTTTTCGACAACGCCAACATCCGGTTCATGGGCATCCGCCGTTACACTTTCACGGTATCGGCGGCTCTGTCGGTCATCACACTTGTCGCCTTCGCGACGGTCGGCATGCATCTCGGCATCGATTTCGCCGGCGGATCGATCATCGAGGTCCGCGCCAAACAGGGTGTTGCCGATGCGGTGGATATTCAATCGCGCCTTGAGGCCGTTGTTCCGGGCGATGTGCGCGTCGAGCGGCTTGCCGATCGCCTCGGCGCCGTGATTCGCGTCCATGCACAGGAGGGCGGTGAAAATGCCGAACAATCCGCCGTATCCCTCGTGCGGGACGAATTGGGCAAGGACTATAATTTCTCACGCGTAGAGGTCGTCGGTCCCGCCGTATCGGGTGAAATCACGACAACGGCCTCCCTTGCCGTACTGGCGGCTCTCGTTGCAATTCTCGTCTACATTTGGCTGCGTTTCGAATGGCAGTTTGCGGTCGGCGCGATCATTGCGACGCTGCACGACGTCATTCTGACGCTCGGCCTCTTCGTGCTGACGGGCATGGAATTCAACATGACCGGTATTGCCGCGATTTTGACCATCGTCGGCTACTCGCTGAACGACACGGTTGTCGTCTACGACCGCATGCGTGAAAATCTGAAGCGCTATTCCCAGATGCCGCTGCCGATTCTGATCGACGCCTCCATCAATCAGACACTATCTCGTACCATTCTGACATCGGCGACGACGCTTCTGGCGCTCTTCGCTCTCTACATCTTCGGCGGCGAAGTGATCCGTGCTTTCACCTTCGTCCTGCTTTTCGGCGTCGCTGTCGGCACTTTCTCGTCGATTTATATTGCGGCGCCCGTGCTGATCCTGTTCAAGCTGCGTCCGGACAAGTTCCAGACCGGCGGCGAGAGCAATGGACCCGCGGCCGGCAACATCCAGTCAGGCAAACCAGCGGTGTGATACAGTGGCTAAAGGAATAGAAATCCGTAACGCGCATTTCCCGGGGCGCGCACCGATCGACGCTTACGGCAATGGCGGCTTCCGCTTCGCCGACATGTCGCATCGCGGCTCGCTGCTGTGCCTGCCCTCGGGCATCTACGGATGGGACATGCTGCAGGGCGATGCGCTGACGCCGGATCGCTTCCAGAAGGTTCTCGATGAGGCTGCCGAGATCGAAGTGCTGCTCGTCGGCACCGGCATGGAGCTGCGACCGCTTCCCGCCGAGCTGAAGGCTGTCCTGCGTGGAAAGCAGATTTCGTCCGACCCGATGAGCACGGGAGCGGCGGTGCGCACATTCAACATCATGCTGTCCGAATCGCGTGCCGTGGCTGCGGCGCTGATCGCCGTCTGACGTTCGGATCCACGTATGACGATAACAGCTGCGCCCCGTAGCAACCGGGACATCTGCCTCGCAACGCTTCGCGACACCGATCGCGATCGTTATCTTGCCTGCCTGCTGGCGCCGGAAGAGAAGCGCCCGGCACTTGCCGCGCTCTATGCCTTCAATGCCGAGCTGGCGCGCGTGCGCGATCTTGTGCATGAGCCGCTGCCCGGTGAAGTGCGTATGCAATACTGGCGCGATCTTCTTGAAGGGCAGGCCCATGGCTCGAGCGAGGCCAATCCGCTGGCGTCCGAGCTTCTGACCGCGATCGAAGAATACCGTTTGCCGCGCCAGACGCTGATCGACATGATCGACGCGCGCATCTTCGATCTCTACGATGACCCCATGGAGAGCCGCAGCAGCCTCGAAGGCTATGCCGGCGAGACGGCTTCGGCCCTGATCCAGCTGGCTAGTCTGGTCTTGTCCGCCGATGAGGCGAAGCGTTCTGCGGATGCCGCAGGCCACGCCGGTGTCGCACAGGCGGTTGCCGGACTGCTGCTGTTGATGCCCCTCCATCGCCATCGCGGCCAGCTTTACCTGCCGCTTGAGATTTTAACGGCAACGGGTCTCGACCGCGATTCCTTCCTTGCCGGCGAGGATAATCAGCGCATTTCAGCGGCCATCGAAGCATTTGCCGGCCTGGGCCGCGAGCACCTCGCCAAGGCGAGGGCGGCAGGGGCCATATCGCAGGCGGTATTCCCGGCCTTTCTGCCCGTCACGCTGGCCGAGCCGGTCTTGAAGCAGGCCCAGAAGCTCGGCGCTGGTCTCTTCGATCGATCCCTCGCATTGCCGCAATGGCGCCGGCAGCTGCGCATGGCGATGGCGTCGATTACAAAGAAAATCTAAAATACGACAAGCTGGCGCAAGTCTCGGCCTGTATGGAGAGTGCCGGCACTTGAATTTGCATTTCCGGGGGAGCTGCCATGGGTATTATCGTCTGGTGCATATTGTTCGCGATCGTCATCTTCATTGCCTATTACGCGACGCGTATGGCATCGCAAAACAAGGAAGACGGCCTGCACGATACCGGCCTCGCCATTCTGGAGTTCGGCCGCGCCTTTCCAACCGAGGCGATCCGCCAGTTGCAGACGACGGCCGACGGACAGGCGGTTTTCGTACGGCTGCATGACGACAAAGCGGGCTTTATGCGCAATGTGCGCAATCACTTCAGCGTCCATTTGATCGAGCCCGGTCGGGCGCATGCCAAGATCTCGGCAACCGGTCGCGGCTTGACCGTCGATTTTCTGGATGCGCCCCACCACAACGGCACGTTCGAATTCAAGACGCCTGCCGAAGCCGCGGAAGTGTCGCTCTGGCTGCTTGGCAACTATGTTGCCGGTGAGGACGCCAAGCTGCAGGATCAGGCGTCGCCGGCTAAGGCTTGAAAATCCTGAAAGCTCGGCCTCGAGCTCAGATGGTCAGGCGCTCTCCGCGAGAACCGGCGCCTGCACGCCGAGCCATTTCGCGCAGTCGGCAAGCGCACGCTTGGCGATAAGCTGGCGCTTCATGATGGTTTTGTCCTTGCCGCGGAAGCGCTTGACGCCTTCCGGCTTGACGATCGATCCGGGTTCCAGCTCCGGGAAGAGCCCGAAATTGATGTTCATCGGCTGAAAGGAGCGCTTGCCCGGCTCCTCGTCCGAAACGATATGGCCGCCGGTGATGTGGTTCAGCAGTGAGCCCAGCGCCGTGGTGGACGGCGGCAGCGAGGGTGCTTCGCCCTTGCGCTCGGCAGCGGCGAAGCGGCCGGCGAGCAGGCCGATGCTAGCGCTTTCGACATAGCCTTCACAGCCGGTGATCTGACCGGCAAAGCGCAAGCCCGGGCGCGACTTCAAGACCAGGGAGCGATCGAGCAGGGTCGGCGAGTTGATGTAGGTATTGCGGTGCAGACCGCCGAGGCGCGCGAATTCTGCATTCTCAAGGCCGGGGATCAGCCGGAAGATCTCTGCCTGCGCGCCGTATCTCAACTTCGTCTGGAAGCCGACCATGTTGTAGAGCGTGCCGAGCGCATTGTCCTGACGTAGTTGCACGACGGCATAGGCCTTGACGGTGGGATTATGGGCATTGGTGAGCCCCATCGGCTTCATCGGTCCGTGGCGCAGCGTCTCGCGCCCGCGCTCCGCCATGACCTCGATCGGCAGGCAGCCGTCGAAATAGGGCGTGCCTTCCCATTCCTTGAAACCGACGGCATCGCCGGCGATCAGGGCATCGACGAAGGCATTGTACTGGGCTTCGTCCATCGGGCAGTTGATATAATCCTTGCCGGTGCCACCGGGGCCGACCTTGTCGTAGCGCGACTGATACCAGCAGATGTCCATATTGATGCTGTCGCGATAGACGATCGGTGCGATGGCGTCGAAGAAGGCGAGCGCATCGGCACCGGTTTCGGCCTGGATGGCGTTCGCAAGGCCGGGCGCCGTCAGCGGGCCCGTGGCGATGATCGCCTGGTCCCATTCCCTCGGAGGCAGGCCCTGGATTTCCTCGCGGACGACGGTGATCAGCGGATGATTTGCGATCGCCTGCGTTACCGCTGCTGAAAAGCCATCGCGGTCGACAGCAAGCGCACCGCCGGCCGGCACCTGGTGCTTGTCCGCACATGCCATGATGAGAGAGCCCGCCATGCGCATTTCCGCATGGATGACGCCGACGGCATTGCTGGTGGCATCGTCGGAGCGGAACGAGTTGGAACACACCAACTCGGCAAGATCGTCGGTCTTGTGCGCTTCCGTGCCGCGTACGCCGCGCATCTCATGCAGGATGACGGGTACGCCGGCGCTGGCGATCTGCCATGCGGCTTCCGAGCCGGCAAGCCCGCCGCCGATGACGTTGATGGGGGAGTGGGGATTGGTCTGTGTCATGCGCGCGTCATTATCACGAGCGGGGCGGCGATCCAATCGCTTTGCTAAAGCATGCCGCGCAAAACTGCGCCGCGGTCTTACGGCAATTTAATCTCGGGTCCTGCCGAGAGGCACTACGTATCGAAAGGCCTCGAGGGCGGCTCTGCAAGAGTGATGCGATTTCCGTCAGGATCCGCAAGCTGGGCGATCTTTCCGTAGTCGCCTTCCGATTCACCTGTGAGCTTCATGCCAAAGTCTTCGAGCGATTTGCGGGCCTGATCCATTTTCGGCACGACAATGGTTAGTCTGCCGAACCCCGCATTCTCCTTGTCATGGAAGATTTGAATGTTCGCGCCTGCGACATCGCGCCATTGGATCAACCCATCCATGGGGCGATCGTCAGGCCCCCGGTCGAAAAGTTGGGTATAGAACGTCTCTGCCCTATCCATGCTTGCCATCGCGAGCGCGGCGTAAATTCCTTGGATCTGCATTCTTACGCCTCTCTGCCAAAAGCTCTCCACCTGTAAATGAGAAAAGACGCGGTTCCGTTCCCAAATCGCGCGTGACGGCGGCAGCGGCGATGTCCGCTTGTGGCGCATAAGTTGCTGCGGTGCTCTATGGCTGGTGGCATTGATATCCGGCGCCAGTGGGGAGCGGCTCGCTGCTGATCACTGAAGCTCTACGAGTTGATTGAATCGAACGGCGCTTAGTCGCCGGAATCAAAAACGGCGCCGAAAGGCGCCGTCTTGAAGCAGTCTACAATTCCTAACGATTAACGGAAGGAACGTGCAGCGATGTTGCGGATCTCGTAGCGGCTGACGCCGATGTCCGAAAGGGTCTGGCTGGAGAGGTTGCCAAGTTCGTTCAGGGTACGGCGGTAGCTGATCCAGTTCTTTGCAATGCGAATCGGGTTCATGATCTTATCCTCGGTATCTTGGTTGCGAGCGGTACGATTACCGTCTCAGCGCTTGCACTCTATATAGGCGCGAGGAGGTCGGTTGTGCAGTGCAAAGAAAAGGCGTCTGCTATGCATTTGTGCAATATGACGCCCAAAAAGCAGTCGATGCTCAAAATTTGGGTGCTTTGCAGATAAGGAATAGCTCGGGGCGGATCGGCTATGCTGCGCTTGCTCAGTCGATGGGCAAAAAAGAACGCCCGCCGCGGAGGTCCGCAACGGGCGTTGAGAAGGCTTTCGCTGTTGGGCGAAGCCTATCCGGCGATTAACGGCCGGTGGCTTCGCGGGCAACGCGATGGATGTCGGCGCGGTCGATGCCGAGGTCGTGCAGTTCACGAGCGCTCATGCGGCCGAGTTCGTTGACGGTCTGACGATACTTGCGCCAGTTGTTGAAAGAGCGGGTCAGGTTCATTTTAAGTCCCTTTCGAGGATCTGTGATCGAGCGGTTCCGCGATTGGTTCCGTCGTCGATCTAATGGATTTAAATATATGCTGCGCCGCGAAAACTAAAAGAGCGAATGCTTCATGTCACCTATGCATAACATGCAAGCCTTGTGGGCGATCTGCCTAAGATGGCGGCTGCTTTATGTGCATATCGCGGCCGAATGAAGAACTACTTCAGAGGCTCGCTTCAAGGGAACGCCCGGCTTTCGCTGGCGCTTCCATTTGTTGCCCGCATTCGGCCATGTTTTGGCCAGCCATGCCGTATCGGGAGGGCTGCATGAGCTGTCTTTCGCCCGCGAATCGTCACTCGACTGTTTCCACGTCAGGTTCCGGCATTTGCCAGTTCTTCCGGCACCAGATGCATATGAGCCGATTTGAGGTGAGAAAAATAACGCCCACCGCGGGAGGAGGATGCGGTGGGCGTCATTTGAGGTGATTGACGACTGGGAGGAGGAGTGTCGTCAATCTATCGGAGCGCACTGGGAGGAGGAGTGTGCGGCTCCGAATTCCGTGTCGGGACGTAAATCCCAGGCTTTTCCGACCAGAATTGGCCCGGCGCGCCATCTCCGTGTTTCGGCGTTCTACAAATAGTATGACTTTTTAATTTTGTGCAGCGCAATAATTTCATAGGAGGTATGCCGAATGCGCATGTCTCGTGCCGGTATCTGAATACCAGGCCATATCATGCAAGGTCAGCGCTTAATTCTGTATTAATGTGGGACATATTTGTGCGGAAGGCGCCGGCGGCATAGATGGCTGAATTGTGGTATTTCTCCTATGCAAGGGGAGTCGCAGCTAGGGAGCCGGGATGTACAGGGGCAGGCTGGAACGGGATCTGAAAATCTGGATCGAAAAAGGTCTTGTCGATGCAGGTGCTGCAGAGGCGGTGCTGCGTGAATATGACGGTCGCCAAACGAGCTTCAGTGCGGGGCGGGTGCTGGCAATCATCGCCGCGGTGCTTCTTGGCCTGGCGATACTGCTTTTCATTTCCGCCAATTGGGAGGCGATTCCGAGGATCTCGCGCCTCGTAGGGCTCGTCGCGATGATATGGGCTTTCTATCTCGGCGCGGCGCATCTCCTTACTCTTGGTCGTTCGATTGTCGCATCGGGACTTTTGATCCTGGGGACGCTGAGTTTTGGCGGCGCCATGGCGCTTGTCGGCCAGATGTACAATCTGTCCGGTGACGAACTGACGATGATGCTCGTCTGGTTTGCTGCGGCCTGCATCGTGGCGGCGCTGTTTCGTTTAAGCGCGCAAGTCGTGCTGGCCGGTTTTCTCGCTTGGGCATTCTGCGGCGTCTATCTATGGGATCATTTCGATCAGTGGCATGGCATCATGCCTTGGATGCCGCCTCTGATGGGCGTCATCCTGATTGCGCTCGTTCGCTATGTCGACGCACCGGGTGCGCGGCATCTCGCCTACCTCATGCTGGTGGGATGGTTCACCTGGCTTTTCGCCCGGCATGAGAGCCTGAACACGGCGATCCTCTTTGCCGGGCTCGGGATGGCGGCCTTTCTTCTCGTCAGCATTCCCGCTTCGCCGCTGATGTCGCTTGTGCGGTCGGCTGGAGCGGCCCCGGCCTTCTATACTTTTCTGATCGCCTCGATCGGCTTCTTCCTCGTCCATGCCGAGATCGGCACTGGATCCTTCGAAAACAACGTCTGGGTGGAAGACAAGCTGCCGCTCGTCTTCGTCGCCGCGGCGACGCTGGCGAGTTCGGTGATCGCCATCGCCCTTGCCGGCCGTGACAATGGTGCGGTGCGCTATCTCGCCTATTTCGTCTTTGCCTGCGAGATCCTCTATCTTGCCGGCGAGACGATCGGCTCCATCATCGGTACAGCCGGCTTCTTCCTTGCGGCTGGTATATTCGTGGCCATTGCCGCCTGGCTGGTCATCCAGCTGGAACGGCGTTTTTCCGATAATGGCAGGCAGAGGACGCGGGCATGACCGATATTGCCGAGAAGAGCCCGACCATTGGCTCCCGCCGCCTGTGGATTGCCGCTATCGTCGTTGCGGCTCTGCAGACCGCCGTGCTGGGCTATATGGTCGGCGAGCGGGCCTGGGGCCTGCGGAGCGGTGTCGAGATTCTCTTGAAGACGGCGCCGGTCGATCCGCGCGATCTTCTGCGCGGCGATTACGTGACCTTGAACTACGACATCTCACGGGTTCCGTTTTCGACGATGGTCGAAGGACCACCGAAAATGAGCCGAAACGCCGCTATATTGTCCGTTCGCCTGAAGAAGCAGGACGACGGTTACTGGGGTATCGTCGAATCATCCTTCGGAGCACTCGATGCGAAACCCGATACGGTCGTGCTCAAAAGCCTGCCCGTCGATTATGTTTTCCATGGCGATGCGACCGACCCCTCGCAGGCGGTGATCGGGGTCACCTATGGCATCGAGCGCTACTATGTGCCCGAGGGGCAGGGGCACGATATCGAGAGCGCTCGCAATGACAATCGGGTCGCCATCGCGGCGCGCGTGTCTTCCGATGGCGTTGCCCATATCAGAAGCCTGCTTCTTGACGGCAAATCCGTCTACGAGGAGCCGCTTTACTGACGATATCTGCCGCAAGATGCCGATAAGCTTTCGGCCTCGTCGCGGAACCGTCATTTTTCCTTTGCGTGGTTTGAAACGGGTGATATAGAGACGCCGCGCTCCGGAAGCCCCCATGGGCAGGCATCGCCATGCGGTTTTGGGAACGCGGGTATGGTGAAATTGGTAGACACGCCAGATTTAGGTTCTGGTGCCGCAAGGCGTGGGAGTTCAAGTCTCTCTACCCGCACCAACACTGTCTTGTGGACGGGGGGAGGCTCGCGAAGCCTGTCTTCCGATATGCCGCAGGACGCGCATCTTGCCCAAAGCATCCCGCTTTCGATGAGGAAAGGGGATAAGATGTTTTGGCTCGTGACGGGATAGAGCTGCCTTTTGCGCGTTCATTTGAAGGCGCGGCGCTCTGGCAAGATGAAAGGGAATTGCATCCAAGCCACGCTCGGGATTTTCCGGCGTCGTGCTCATCGAAACGAACGGCAGGCTGGGCACGGCCGCCATGAATGAAGGTAGGACAATGCAGGTTATCGAAACGCTCGCTGAAGGGCTGAAGCGCGAAATCAAGGTGGTCATCCCGGCCAAGGACATGGAAGTGCGCATGAACGAGCGCCTGGCCGAGGTCAAGGACAAGGTCCGCATCAATGGCTTCCGTCCGGGCAAGGTGCCGGTCTCGCACCTGAAGAAGGTCTACGGCAAGTCGATCATGGCCGATCTGGTGAACGAAATCGTTCGCGACCAGCCGCCGGCGATCCTGACCGAGCGCGGCGAAAAGTCGGCAACCCAGCCGGAAGTCGCCATGACCGAAGACAAGGACGAGGCAGAAAAGATCCTCTCCGCTCAGGCCGATTTCGAATTCACGCTCTCCTACGAAGTGATCCCTGCGATCGAACTGAAGCCGGTCAACGGCATCAAGGTGACCCGCGAAGTCGCTGAAATCAGCGAAGACGAAGTGACCGAGCAGATCCTCAAGATCGCCGAAAGCGCCCGCAGCTACGAGACCAAGAAGGGCAAGGCCGCCAATGGCGACCGCGTCACCATCGACTATCTCGGCAAGGTCGACGGCGTTGCCTTCGACGGCGGCAAGGATGAAGATTCGCAGCTCGTCCTCGGCTCCAACCGCTTCATCCCGGGCTTCGAAGAACAGCTCGTCGGCGTCAAGGCTGGCGATGAGAAGGTTATCACCGTAACCTTCCCGGCCGACTATCCGGCCAAGAACCTCGCCGGCAAGGAAGCCACCTTCGACATCAACGTCAAGGAAGTTGCAGCTCCCGGCGAAATCGAAATCAACGACGAACTCGCCTCCAAGCTCGGCCTGGAATCGGCTGACCGCCTGAAGGAAATCGTTCGTGGCCAGATCGAAAGCCAGTACGGCTCGGTGACCCGCCAGAAGGTCAAGCGCCAGATCCTCGACCAGCTGGACGAAATGTACCAGTTCGACACCCCGCAGAAGCTCGTCGACGCTGAATTCGCCAGCATCTGGCGCCAGATCGAAACCGATCTCAGCGAATCCGGCAAGACCTTCGAAGACGAAGACACCACCGAAGAGAAGGCTCGCGAAGAATACCGCAAGCTCGCCGAGCGCCGCGTTCGCCTCGGCCTCGTTCTCTCCGAAATCGGCGAGAAGGCCGGCGTCGAAGTCAGCGAAGACGAACTGCAGCGCGCGCTTTACGCACAGCTCCAGCAGTTCCCGGGCCAGGAAAAGGAAATCCTGGAATTCTTCCGCAACACGCCCGGCGCTTCCGCCAACCTGCGCGCGCCGATCTTCGAAGAGAAGGTCATCGACCACCTGCTGACCGAGGTCAACGTCACGGACAAGACCGTCTCCAAGGAAGCGCTGCTGGCCGACGACGAAGCTGAAGATAAGCCGGCCGCCAAGAAGGCTGCTCCGAAGAAGAAGGCTGCCAAGGCCGAGGCGACTGAAGCTGCCGCTGAAGGCGAAGAGGCTGCTGCCCCGAAGAAGAAGGCCGCTCCGAAGAAGAAGGCTGCTGAAGACAGCGCCGAATAATCGGTCTTTCTTCCGAACAAAAATTAGGCCCTGCCGTTCGCGGCGGGGCTTTTTGTATCGTGGGTAAACCTCCGGGCTCTGGCGGAGGGCAGGAGTGAGTTATCACCCGCCTTCGTGGTTCGAGATGGCCCTGCAGGCCTCTTCACCATAAGGGCTCATCCTTTGCGCATGATCCTTGCCCCATCCTCTCATCCTGAGGAGCGAAAGCCGAAGAATGGAGCCTCGAAGGATGAGGATGGTCCCATAAACCCTTCAAATCACAATCCGCCTCAAATCTCCGACTTGATATCGCCCATGCGGTTCCAGGCGTCGAGGCCGGCGATCTTGTAGGCTTCGGCGAGCGTCGGATAGTTGAACGTGTTCTCGACGAAATATTCGACGGTGCCCTTGAGGTTCAGCACGGCCTGGCCGATATGCACGAGCTCGGTCGCGCCTTCGCCGACGATGTGGACGCCGAGGAGACGGCGGGTCTTCAGCGAGAAGATCATCTTCAAGAGGCCTGTGTCGAGGCCCATGATATGACCGCGCGAGGTCTCGCGGAAGCGCGCGATGCCACATTCATAGGGGATGTGCCGCTCCTTGACCTCTTCCTCCGAGAGGCCGCAGGTGGAAATCTCAGGCACGGCATAGATGCCGTAAGGGAAGTATTTCGGCGGTTCCTTGGCGATGGCGCCGACGGCAACGCGGGCGGCGATGCGGCCCTGTTCCATCGAGGTGGAGGCGAGGCTCGGGAAGCCGACGACATCGCCGGCGGCAAAGATATGCGGGACTTTCGTGGCAAAGGTCTCCGGATTGACGCTCAGGCGGCCGCGCGCGTCGGCTTCGAGGCCGGCAGCAGGGAGATTAAGGGTATCGGTCGCGCCCATGCGGCCGGCGGCAAACAGCACCATGTCGGTGGTGATGCGGCGGCCGTTGTCGAGCGTCAGCTCCACCTTGCCGCTCGGCAGGCGCTCGACTTTCTCAGCCTTCTGGCCGAGCAGCAGCTTCATGTTGCGATCGCGCAGCTGGTAGGTGAAATCCTCGACGATTTCCTTGTCGATGAAATCGAGCATGGTCGATTTCGGATCGATCAGCGTCACCTGCGTGTCGAGTGCGCTGAAAATCGTCGCATATTCGATGCCGATGACGCCGGCGCCGATGACGACCATCGATCGTGGCAATTCCTCGATATCGAGCAGCTCGTCGCTGTCCAAGACGATCTTGCCGTCGAAGGGCATGTAATCCGGACGGAACGGTTTGGTGCCGACAGCGAGCAGAATGCTTGTCGCTGTGACATTGATGACTTCGCCGTCGTCCTTGACGACCTGCATGGTCTGCGGATCGATGAAGCTTGCCTTGCCGCGCATATGCTGCACGCGATTGCGGGCGAACTGATGCTCGAGCACCTCGACTTCGTGGTCGAGCGTGATCAGCAGGCGGCGGCGCAGGTCCTCCGCGCTGATCTCCTGCTTGACGCGGTAGGCCCGGCCATAGAAGCCGCGCTCGCGCCAGCCGGAAAGGTTGAGCGCGGTTTCGCGCAGCGTCTTGGAGGGAATGGTGCCGGTGTGGACCGAGACGCCGCCGACGCGTTTGCCTTGCTCGATGACGAGCACCCTCTTGCCGAGTTTGGCGGCCTGGATAGCGCCTCTGCGGCCTGCAGGGCCGCTACCCACGACTAGGAGATCGAATTGGTCCATCGGGAAGCCTCGGATGACTGGATAGGGAATCAATGTCGCAACGCAACATGCACTCCGTCAACCGGTAGCTGCTCAATGTTACAGATTATCTAACGGGAAGAGCCCATACTCAGGATGCGGAAAAGCCGAGCCAGGGTTCCAGCTTCTCAAATGTCCGATCCATGGCGTAGGCGCGGGTAAAGGAAAATGAAAGATGGCCATAGAAGATCGACATCTGGTTTTCTGCCGTCGACTCATTCGTCTTGGCAATGGCGGCGAGATAGAGCGCCGAAGCAAGCCCTGTGCGGTCCGCTCCCGCCTGGCAATGAATGAGAAGTGGTTTCGGCGCGTCCCGCATGATTTCGATAAGCTGTGCGGCTTGCTGCTGCGTCAGCTCATGAGCGGACGACATGTGGAAATCGATGTGGTTGATGTTGAGCTGCTTGGCCTCGGCGACTTCCTTGTCATACCAGTCATGACCGCTGTTGTCGCCGCGCAGGTTGATAATGGTCTTGATGCCATATTGCTTTTGAAGTTCCGCAATCGTGGCGGCCGACGGCTGAGAGGAGCGATAGAGTTCGCCGGCGATGACCGGGTGAAAGTTCGTCGTCCAGAGCATATGAGCGTAGAAACCGACTGCCACCGCCGTGAAGGCTCCCAAGGCGACAAGCGCGCCGCGGCCAACACGAAGGAGGCGATGGGAAAGCATCGGCGATGTCTTCGGCATGCGATCTCCGTGCGGGCCAAACGCGCAAGCAGATTGGCCAAATCAAAACAACGACTTCCGCCAGCGGATTCGCCGACTGGAATGCGGCGATCCTTCTGCCAGATCATCCTGACGCTGAACTGAAAAACCAAAATGGAGATCGTTATGAACGATTCTCGGTTTTTCGAGGGATGGGAATACGTTTTAATTCTATAAAATGATATTATATCAATGTGATGAGATATAGTTTTGACTAGTTAAATTAACGCGTCTGCGGCAACTTCAGATCAAATGCAGTGCTCTGAAGCTGACATGACCGTTCTTGCCAATGATAACATGGTCGTGAACGGTAATGCCTAATGGTTTGGCAGTGTCGATAATCGTCTTGGTCATGTCGATATCGGCGCGCGACGGTGTCGGGTCGCCTGAGGGATGATTGTGGACGAGAATCACGGCCGAAGCGGAGAGTTCCAGCGCGCGTTTGACGACTTCACGCGGATAGACGGGCGTATGATCGACAGTACCGAAACCTTGGACTTCATCTGCAATCAAGGCATTGCGCTTGTCGAGAAACAGCAAGCGAAACTGCTCGCGCGCTTCATGCGCCATGGCGGCATGACAATAGTCGATGAGGGCTTTCCAGGAAGAGAGCACCGGCTTGCCCGTTAGCTCGCTTTTCAGCATGCGCTGCGAGACGCTCGCCACCAGCTTCAGGTCGAGCGCGACCGCATCGCCGACGCCGCCGACCTCGGTCAACAGACTGACCGGAGCACCGAACACGCCGCCGAGCGAGCCGAAGCGGGCTAGCAGCGCCTTGGCGATCGGCTTCGTATCGCGACGCGGGATCAGCCGGAAGAGCAGCAGCTCGAGGATTTCATAATCGGCCAGCGCCGCGTCGCCGCCGCCGCGATAGCGATTGCGCAACCGCTCGCGGTGCCCATGATAATGGGCTTCGGCGTTTATCGGGGTGGGTTTTGCTGCAGGAGCGGATTTGGCAGACTGCGAGGCGGGCTTGGCGCCTTGTGGTGCAAAGAATAGCCGTTCGTCCAGAAGCGGGGCCTCTTCCGAAGCCTCCGTCTCCCCGCTTCTGTCGAGGGGCATGTCGCCATGTCCATTGGAAGAAGCGGGACGTTTCGCCATAGATTATCCCTGCAGTGGCGGTAGACCGGGACGGTCGAGACCGCCGGGCGACAGGGTGAAGATTTCGCAGCCCGTCGCAGTGACGCCGACCGTATGTTCATATTGTGCCGAGAGCGAACGGTCGCGGGTAACGGCCGTCCAGCCGTCGCCGAGCACTTTCACATGCGGCTTGCCGAGATTGATCATTGGCTCGATGGTGAAGATCATGCCCTCGCGCAGCTCCGGACCGTCATTGACCCTGCCGTAATGCAGGATATTCGGCGAGTCATGGAAGAGGCTGCCGACGCCGTGGCCGCAGAAGTCGCGCACGACCGAGCAGCGCTCACCCTCGGCATAGGTCTGGATCGCTTCGCCGATGGCGCCGGTGCGGGCACCGGGGCGAACGGCGGCAATGCCGCGCATCAAGGATTCATAGGTAACTTCGAGCAGCCGCTCGGCCGACCGCTTGATTTCGCCGACCGGATACATGCGGCTGGAATCGCCGTGCCAGCCATCCAGCACATAGGTCACGTCGATATTGACGATATCGCCCTCGCGCAGCGGCTTGTCGTTGGGAATGCCGTGGCAGACGACATGGTTGATCGATGTGCAGGACGATTTCATGTAGCCGCGATAGTTCAGCGTCGCCGGATAGGCGCCATGATCCATGCCGAATTCAAAAACGAAGCGGTCGATGACGTCGGTCGCCACGCCGGGCTTGACGATTGCTGCGAGTTCATCGAGGCAACGGGCGGTCAATTGGCATGCCTTGCGCATTCCGGCAAAGGCATCCTGCCCGTAAATGCGGATAGCGCCCGTATTCTTCGCCGGCGCCGTTGCCGCTTCGATGTAATTCACCATGACTAGCCTTCGGTAGAGATCTTAAACTGTTCTAATGCAGCTATGCCGGGTTCGTCTATCGGGATCAACCCGGCAGGCGCGATTTCCGTCGGCGAGACCCTGCATTTCAGCGCATAGACTTCGACGCCGCGCGCCAAAGCCCGCTCATAGGCCCTGGCATAGACCGGATCGAGATCGCCGCAAATTCGGAAGCGATCGCAATCATGCCGCTGGATCACGAACAGCATGACGGCGCGGTAACCGGCCTCTGCCATATCGCCGAGTTCTTCGAGATGCTTGGCGCCGCGGGCCGTCGCCGTATCGGGAAATTCCGCAAGGCCCGGCTGTCGCATGAAATGGACGTTCTTCACCTCGACATAGGTGGTTGTCCGCAAAGGGTCGGTCAAGAGCAGGTCGACGCGGGAATTGCGGCCGTAATTCTGTTCGCGCTTGACCGCCGTATAGTCTCCGAGATCGGAAACCTGTCCAAGCGCAATCGCTTCCGCCGCGATCCGGTTCGGCATGGCTGTATTGACGCCGACGGTCGTGCCGTCCGCCTCGATCAGTTCGAAGACATGGCGGTATTTTCGCTTTGCTCCTTCGTGCTCGGATAGCCAGATGCGCGAGCCCGGCGCTGTCAGCCCGAGCATCGAGCCGGTATTCGGGCAGGAACCGGTGATGAAGGTTCCGTCTTCCAGCTCCGCGTCGAAGAGGAAGCGCTTGTAGCGCGCGATCAGGCGGGCAGAGATGAGAGGCGAGGGGAAAAGCATGGCGTGGCGATCGTCTATGCCCGTTCCATGACGAAGCTGCCGGGCGCCTCTTCCAGCGCATTGAGTGCCTTGCCGCCGGGTTGGCGTGCCGCCGTCATGCGATGATCCTGCGAGAGAATCCAGGCGTGCCAATGCGGCCACCAGGAGCCAGGCGTCTCCTTTGCCCCGGCGAGCCATTCCTCATAGTCGCCGCCGGTCGGGCCACCCGTCCAGAACTGGTATTTATGCTTGTCTGGCGGATTGACGACGCCGGCAATGTGACCGGAGCCGGTCACCACAAATTCCACCGGACCGCCGAAATATTGGCTGCCGACGAAGACCGACTTGGCCGGCGCGATATGATCCTCGCGCGTCGCCAGATTATAGACCGGGATGCGCACATCCTTCAGCGACAGCGTCTTGCCGTCGAGCACCATTTTGCCCTGGCTCAGCGCATTGTTGAGGTAGCAGTTGCGCAGGTAGAAGGAATGGTTGGCCGCTGCCATGCGCGTGGAATCGGCGTTCCAGAACAGGAGGTCGAAGGGCAGGGGCTCCTGACCCTTCAGGTAATTGTTGACGAAATAGGGCCAGATCAGTTCGGAGGCGCGCAGCATGTTGAAGGCCGTCGCCATCTTCGAGCCTTCGAGATAGCCGAGCACGTTCATCTGTTCTTCGAGTGCTGCAATCTGCTCTTCGTCGACGAAAACCTTCAGGTCACCGGCGAAGGTGAAATCGACCTGCGTCGTCAGGAAGGTTACCGTTCGGATGCGCTTGTTCTTTTCCTTGGCATGGAGGGCGAGGGTGGCGGCCAGCAGCGTGCCGCCGACGCAATAGCCTACGGCATTGACCTCCTGCTCGCCTGTCGCCTTTTCGATCGTTTCGAGTGCGAAATCGATGCCTTCGCGGGCATAGGAGGTCCAGTCCTTCGCCGCATGACGATGGTCGGGGTTCACCCAGGAAATGACGAAGACGGTGTGACCCTGCTCTAGACACCATTTGATGAAGGATTTCTGAGGGTTGAGATCGAGAATGTAGAATTTGTTGATCCAGGGCGGGCAGATCAGCAGCGGCCGCTTCAGCACCTTGTCCGTCGCCGGCTCATATTGGATCACCTGGCAGACATCGCTTTGTGCGATCACCTTGCCTGGTGTCAGCGCCATGTCGCGGCCGACGGCGAATTTCGTCATGTCGGTTTGACGCAGGCGCAGCTCGCCATGGCCGAGGCTGATATCCTCCGCCAGCATCTTCATGCCGCGCACCAGGTTCTCGGCGTTGGAGGCGATGGTTTCGCGGTAGACCTGCGGGTTGGTCGCGACGAAATTGGTCGGGGAGAAGGCGGCGGTGATCTGTTTCGTGTAGAACGCCGCCTTGTGACGCGTATGCTCGTCCAGCCCTTCCGCTTCGCCGACCAGCTTTTCCGCCCAGTCCGACGTCAGAAGATAGGTCTGCTTCAGGAAATCGAAGAAGGGGTTCTTCTGCCAGTCCTCATCGGCGAAGCGCTTGTCCTTGACCGGTTCGGCTTCGGCCTCGGCGGACGAATCGCCGCTGAGGCGCTGCATGGTTTTCGTCCACAGGCCGAAATAGCCGGAAAGCAGGTGAGTCTGCGCCTCCAGTGTCCGGCGAGGATCGGAAAGCCAGTATTCGCCGACCTTGGACAGCGTCTTGACCATGTCGGTGAAGGGATCGGCAACCG
Organism: Martinezella tropici; assembly: GCF_003287875.1. Lineage (GTDB taxonomy): Bacteria > Pseudomonadota > Alphaproteobacteria > Rhizobiales > Rhizobiaceae > Rhizobium > Rhizobium tropici_C. Next base: position 220,876 of record NZ_QMKK01000022.1, on the reverse strand, counting down.
TGTCGACCTTCTCGCCGCGTTCGCGCGGTGCAAGCCAGGCCGAGGCTGCCTTGCCGAGATTTTCCAACGCGCGGGCAAAGTTGACGGCCATCGCTTCGGGATCCCTGACGATGTAAGGCTCGACTGACTTTGGATCGAAGCCGGGAAAGCCGCCGTTGCCTTCATTATTGTCCCGCTTGCTGTCGGTCACGCATCATCCTCCCGGCGGCAGCTCGTGTCTTGTTTTCCATTTGTACATCTTGCGGGAAAAGGAATACAAGTCGAATGAAACGCAACCCTGCTCTTGCTTTGCTGCTGCGACAAATTTAACAGTCGCAACCCACAGCAAGGAATAGCGCAGGAAGACAATTATGGGCGGCGGCATGGTGGCAAGACTGAACCGGTATTCCGTACTCTGCGGTGCAATGTGCGGGATTCTCGCATTGACGCTGGCGGGCTGCTCGACGCCCGAAGAAAAGGCGGCCTACGCCAAGCGCAAGCAGCCGCCTCAGGCGGTGATCGTAAAACCCGCCAAGGGCACGCCGATCGTGGAAACCAGCACGCAGCAATATTACAAGGATGGCTATCCTTCCTTCAACGCGCCGCCGACGGCTGCAAACGTGCAGATCAACGATCAGCAGGCCGGTGACATGGTCAAGCAGTTGACGGCGCTCGGTGCCCAGCGCAAGGCCGGCACCATATCGGAGGCCGAGTACCAGAAGCGCGTTGCCGAGATGCGTAAGCTTGCCGCCGAACATGGCCAGGATACGCTGCAGGAGATCCAGAAAGAGGGCGGCGCCCAGCCCGCCCCAACGCAGAATTAGCCTTGCGTTTCAGGCGATTTGGACGCAAAGCGTTCGTATAGGCCGAAATTGGATGTATCTGACCGGCGAATTGCACTTTGCGTGCATAGCCGCCCAAGATTCACCTTATCTTTCGAGATAGCATGACTACGGCGCCGCGAGTCCCAAGTTCGTATCGCGGCTGGCCGGGAAATCGACGAACTTCAGCGCGGTTTTGAGGGCCGCTGTCCCATGGGGAAAGAAATGGAAGAGTTTCATAAAGTCCGGCGTTTGCCGCCCTACGTTTTCGAACAGGTCAATCGTTTGAAAGCGAGCGCGCGAGCGGGCGGGGCGGACATTATCGATCTCGGCATGGGCAATCCAGATCTTCCGACTCCCAAGGCGATCGTCGACAAGCTGTGCGAAGTGGTCCAGGATCCGCGCACGCATCGCTATTCCTCCTCCAAGGGCATTCCAGGCCTTCGTCGTGCGCAGGCCGCCTATTATGCCCGTCGCTTCGGCGTGAAGCTCAATCCGGATACGCAGGTGGTCGCCACCCTCGGCTCGAAGGAAGGCTTTGCCAATATGGCGCAGGCGATCACGGCGCCGGGCGACGTAATCCTTTGCCCGAACCCGACCTATCCGATCCATGCCTTCGGCTTCCTGATGGCAGGCGGCGTCATCCGCTCGATCCCGGTCGAGCCGGATGACAGCTTCTTCCCGCCGCTGGAACGGGCCGTGCGCCACTCGATCCCGAAGCCGCTGGCGCTCATCCTGAACTATCCGTCCAACCCGACGGCCTATGTCGCGACGCTGGATTTCTATAAGGAAGTCGTCGCTTTCGCGAAGAAGCACGACATCATCGTGCTTTCGGATCTGGCCTATTCGGAAATCTACTTCGACGACGCGCCGCCGCCGTCGGTGCTGGAAGTTCCGGGCGCCATCGACGTGACGGTCGAATTCACCTCGATGTCGAAGACCTTCTCCATGCCCGGCTGGCGCATGGGCTTTGCCGTCGGCAACGAGCGGCTGATTGCGGCGCTGACGCGCGTGAAGTCCTACCTCGATTACGGCGCGTTCACGCCGATCCAGGTGGCGGCGACCCACGCCCTGAACGGCGACGGTTCCGATATCGCGGAAGTGCGCAACATCTACAAGCGCCGCCGCGACGTCCTGGTCGACAGCTTCGGCAAGGCCGGCTTCGACGTGCCGCCGCCGGCTGCGACCATGTTTGCCTGGGCGAAGATCCCGGAAAAGTTCCGTCATCTCGGCTCGCTTGAGTTCTCCAAGCTTCTGGTCGAGAAGGCGGACATCGCGGTCGCTCCCGGCATCGGCTTCGGCGAGCAGGGCGATGATTATGTCCGCATCGCGCTTGTTGAAAACGAACACCGCATCCGGCAGGCTGCACGCAATCTGAAGCGTTTCCTCTCCTCCGTGGATGAGACGATGCATAATGTTATTTCGCTGAACGCCCACCGTTCATAATATCGCGCAGCAGCCGTTCCCGCGGCTGCCGTTCCCAATACTGATCAGGAATTTTCCATGGCAGATGCCCTCAAAATCGGCATTGCGGGCTTGGGCACGGTTGGTGCCTCGCTCGTCCGCATCATCCAGAGCCGCGCTAACGAGCTTGCCGTTACCTGCGGTCGTCCCGTCAAGATCGTCGCCGTCACGGCGCGCGATCGCATGCGGGATCGCGGCATCGATCTGGCAGGCATCGAATGGTTCGGCGGTCCTGTCGATCTCGCGCAGAAGGCCGATATCGACGTCTTCGTCGAGCTGATCGGCGGCTCCGAGGGTGCTGCCAATGCGGCGGTGCGTGCGGCTCTTGCCCGCGGTCTGCATGTCGTAACCGCCAACAAGGCGCTGCTCGCCTATCACGGTGTCGAGCTCGCGCAGATCGCTGAAGAAAAGGGTGTGCTGCTGAATTTCGAAGCAGCCGTTGCCGGTGGCATTCCGGTCATCAAGGCCCTGCGCGAATCGCTGACCGGCAATACGATTTCCCGCATCTACGGCATCATGAACGGCACCTGCAACTACATCCTGACCCGGATGGAGAAGGAGGGCCTGTCCTTTGCCGATTGCCTGAAGGAAGCACAGCGTCTCGGCTATGCCGAAGCCGATCCGGCTTTCGATATCGAGGGCAACGATACGGCTCACAAGCTCGCCATCCTGACGACGCTTGCCTTCGGCAATCGCATCGCGGCCGACGACATCTATCTTGAAGGCATCACCAACGTCTCCATCGAGGATATCCGCGCCGCCGCCGATCTTGGCTATCGCATCAAGCTGCTCGGTGTTGCCCAGCGCACCGAGAGCGGTATCGAGCAGCGCGTGCATCCGACCATGGTGCCGCTCGATTCGGTCATCGCCCAGGTTGATGGCGTCACCAATGCCGTCGCGATCGAATCCGATATTCTCGGCGAATTGCTGATGGTCGGCCCCGGCGCCGGCGGCAATGCGACGGCCTCGTCCGTCCTCGGCGATATCGCCGATATCGCCAAGAGCCGCCCGGGCGAGCAGCGCGTGCCGGTGCTCGGTCATCCGGCCAAGGCGCTGGAGCCCTACCGTAAGGCGCAGATGCAGAGCCATGAGGGCGGTTATTTCATTCGCCTCACCGTACTCGACCGCACCGGCGTTTTTGCAAGTGTGGCGACCCGCATGGCGGAAAACCATATTTCGCTGGAATCGATCGTCCAGCGCTCGACGCAGCATCTGGCGCCGTCCGATCACCAGACGATCATCCTCGTCACCCATGCGACGACGGAGGATTCCGTGCGCAAGGCGGTTGCCTCGATCAAGAACGAGGGCTATCTCGTCGGCGAGCCGCAGGTCATCCGCATCGAGCGGCCGAAAGAATAATCTGAGCAGCGGCGGCGTGCCTCAAAGGGACGCCGCTCTCAAATTCCGAGAGAGATGGTGGAGCAACCGGTCGATCCAGTTCAGCGGGCATTTCTGGGTGTCGAGCGCTCGGTATCAGGCAATCGCTGGGTTTCCAGGCTCGATCAGGCCGGCCAGAACAGGGCGCTGGCCATCGCGCAGACACACGGCTTGCCGGAGCTGATTGCCCGCGTTCTTGCCGGGCGTGGCGTCGGCCAGGACGAAGCCATGGCCTTTCTCGACCCGACCATCCGCGGCCTTATGCCGGACCCGCATCTGCTGACCGATTGCGAAAAGGCCGCACAGCGTCTCCTGCACGCCATCAGGAAGGGCGAGACGGTCGCGATCTTCGGCGACTACGATGTCGACGGTGCGGCCTCCTCGGCGCTCCTCTATCGCTTCCTGACACATTTCGGCGTTCTCGCCAGCATCTACATTCCCGATCGCATCTTCGAGGGTTACGGCCCCAATCCCACCGCCATCGGCCAGCTCATCGACAATGGCGCGACATTGATCGTGACCGTCGATTGCGGCTCGACCAGCTTCGAATCGCTTGAGGTGGCGAAGGCACGCGGTATCGATGTCGTCGTCATCGATCACCATCAGGTGGCGCACGAGCTGCCGCCTTGCCACGCCCTGGTCAATCCGAACCGAGAGGATGATCTGTCGGGGCAGGGGCATCTCTGTGCCGCCGGCGTCGTCTTCATGGTTCTGGTCGCGGCCTTGCGGCTGCTGCGCGAGGCCGGCGATTCCCGCGTGCGATCCATCGACCTGCTTGCCTGGCTCGATATCGTGGCGCTCGCGACCGTTTGCGATGTCGTGCCGCTGAAAGGTCTCAATCGGGCCTATGTCGTCAAGGGCCTGATTGCCGCCCGTCATCAGGGCAATCTCGGGCTTGCAGCGCTCTTTCGCAAGGCCGGTCTCAATGGCCCCGTCACGCCCTATCATTTCGGTTTCCTGATCGGTCCGCGCATCAATGCCGGCGGCCGCATCGGCGATGCAGCTCTTGGCGCACGCCTGCTGACGCTAGCCGATGGTGGCGAAGCCGACACGATCGCCGCGAAGCTGGACGAGCTCAATCGCGAGCGGCAGGCCATGGAGGCCGCCATGCTGCAGGAGGCGGAGGCCGAGGCCCTGGCTGAGTACGGCAATGGCGACGGTGCCTCCGTCATCGTCACGGCGCGCGAGAACTGGCATCCGGGGATCGTCGGCCTTATTGCATCGCGCCTCAAGGACAAATTCCGCCGGCCGGCCTTCGCCATCGCCTTCGATCCGATGGGCAAGGGTACAGGCTCCGGCCGCTCCATCAACGGCTTCGACATGGGCCGCATGGTGCGTGCAGCCGTCGATGCCGGGTTGCTGGTCAAGGGCGGCGGCCATGCCATGGCCGCCGGCCTGACGGTGGAGCGGAGCAATCTCGGAAAGCTGCGCGCCTTCTTCACGGAGAAGGCGGAGAAGCAGGTGGCTGGGCTGGTTGCCAATGAAACGCTGAAGATCGACGGCGCGCTCGGCGCAAGCGGCGCAACCGTCGAGCTCATCGACAGGCTGGAGGCCGCCGGTCCCTATGGTTCGGGCCATCCGCAGCCCGTCTTCGCGCTACCGAGCCACAGGCTGCGCGATTCCCGCCTTGTCGGCCAGTCGCATATCAAGATCACGCTGGAGGCGCAGGATGGCGGTCGGGTTGATGGCATCGCCTTCCGGGCGGCGGAGACGCCTTTGGGCGATCTGCTGATGTCGTCGCGCGGCGCGCAGATCCACGTCGCCGGCACGCTCGGCGCCGATCACTGGCAGGGCAGCCGCCGGGTGCAGCTGCGCGTTACGGACGCGGCGAAAGCTCCGTAACGCAGATCACGCCGGATACGTGGCTGCATAGCAGCGTTTAGCAAGTAAAAACATCAATTTAAGGGGAAAAACAGTGGCACGCCCTAGGGGAGTCGAACCCCTCTTTACAGAATGAAAATCTGTCGTCCTAACCGATAGACGAAGGGCGCGTGCTGTGGCGCCCTTATAGTCAGCACCTTTCATTCCCGCAAGCGGAAAAACGAGAAAAATCGCAGAAAAACCCCAGAAAAATCGATGACTAAGCGAAGATTTTCGAGGTGCTTGTGGAAAACGTCGAGCCACGCGATTGGCACGCCCTAGGGGAGTCGAACCCCTCTTTACAGAATGAGAATCTGTCGTCCTAACCGATAGACGAAGGGCGCGTGCTGCATGGCCCAGATAAGAATAGCCCATTGCGTCCGCAAGCGGTAGGTCAATGAATTCATGACGGGGGAAAACAACAGTGGCACGCCCTAGGGGAGTCGAACCCCTCTTTACAGAATGAAAATCTGTCGTCCTAACCGATAGACGAAGGGCGCGTTCAGCTGTTGTGTGGCGCGCTTATAGCGGGGTGATTTCATTCCCGCAAGCGGCAATTTTGCTTTTTTGTGGAAAAAATGACAGATGGGTGAAACTGCCACCGGCCATGAATAAGTGAGACTTAACAGGCTCTTGCCGGCGGTATCGGAGATTCCCTGGAAACGCGGGCTCTTTACTGGCCGCTCGCGCCCTGCACCGGTTGCACCAGCAGCTTGCCGTTCTGGGGCTGGTTTTTCGATGCGATGAACTGCGCCAGCGCGGCCGCCTGTCTGCCGTTCAATTCGTGGACGTTCGGGTTCGGCGTTGCCGCAGCTCCCGACGCCGTCACCCGGGCAATCGGCTGCGGCGAACCCGCAGCCGGCGAGGTTGCATTGCGGATGACGGGTGGCGGCAGCATATCGGCCGAGGTGCGGCCGTTCCCTGCGGCATCCATCGCCTGCGGTGCCATGGTCTGCATTGTCGGCGGCGTGCTGTAGACACTGCGCATCATCGGCGTGATGGCCTGGCCGCCGTTAGGCTGGGTCTTGGCCAGCGTCCCGTCCAGGTTGACGGCGATCGGCGGTGGGGCTGAAAAGATGCTGCTTCTGTTGGCATTGACGCCAGTCGGCTGCGTGACGAGGCCGGCAATGCCGGTCTGTCCTTCAGCGGGGGCTGCCGTCGGGGCAGGGTAGAGCGCCTGATTCTGCTGGGCGACGATCTGCTGGCGCGTGCCGTTGACGCTGTGCACCAGCGGATCCCGGTAGGTGCCATCGGCTTTGCTGCGGCTGGCGTCGGCTCTGCTGTTCATGTCGGCCGCGAGCTGTTCGGCTGCCGTCGGCTGCGCGGCAGGTGCTGCGTCCGATGTCTCCGTCGGCTTCTTGGCCGTGGTCGCGCAGCCGGCGATCATCACAAATGAAGCGATGACGGCAATAGTGCTTGCGAGCTTCTTCCCGCCGTATAAAATCTGTTGATCGCACATGGGACGTTCCCCGCAAAAGGTTTGCATCGGAACGGCCCTCCTGCGAGGGGACGATGATATCGCATGCGCCGACTGGGAACGATGGCCGTGCGATATCCGATGCATGATGCTTCGAGTCGTCCAAGCATGCCGGAGGATGGGCATGGGCGGCAAGCGCGAAACGGATGGCTCCGCGCGTGCCGTAAGCCTCGCGAAAGCTTGGCTCCTACCAGGAGCCGGTATTGGGCATCGAGGCCCAGGGCTCGGCAGACGGAAGGTTGGCGCCTCTCTGCAGGATCTCGATGGAGATGCCGTCTGGAGAACGTACGAAGGCCATGTGACCGTCGCGCGGCGGGCGATTGATGATGATGCCGTTGTCCATCAGCTTCTGGCAGGTCGCATAGATATCGTCGACCTCATAGGCGAGGTGGCCGAAATTGCGTCCTCCGCTATATTCTTCCGGGTCCCAGTTATAGGTCAGTTCCAGGCTGGGGGCGCCGTTGCTGCGGGATGATTCGGCGTCCTCGTCGGCTGCAAGGAAAACGAGCGTATAGCGGCCTTTCTCGTTTTCGTAGCGGCGGGTTTCGGTAAGCCCGAACAGGGTGCTATAAAAATGCAACGAAGCGTCGAGATCGGTGACGCGGACCATCGTATGGAGATAACGCATTCTATTTCCTCTCTTAATGTCGAGCTGGTCGGATCTTTGACCGGGGCACCAGCTTCGCGCAAGTCTTGGAGCAATAATCTTAGGGTGGGAATAAACGAAAACTAGGACTTGCGCTTTTCCGTTACCAAGATGTTAATCTTGATATCAGGGAATCAGTTAACCGTAACAGTGTGACGCGTAATCGAGGGCTGGCTAGGATGGGTGACAGAATTTCATCGAAGGGAGTTGTCGACTTCGAGGAGATGTCGGGCGATACCGTCGAGCTCATCGAAATCTCAGGCGTCGTGAAGTGGTTCGATGTCGCCAAGGGATTCGGTTTCATCGTGCCCGACAATGGCATGCAGGACGTATTGCTGCATGTCACGTGTCTGCGCCGGGACGGTTATCAGACGATTCTCGAAGGAACCCGCATCGTTGCGCTGATCCAGCGCCGGGAGCGTGGCTATCAGGCCTTCAAGATCCTCTCCATGGATCAGTCGACCGCCGTACATCCCTCGCAGATGCCGCCCGTGCGCACGCATGTGCAGGTGACGGCGACAAGCGGTCTGGAGCGCGCGCTGGTCAAGTGGTTCAACCGCACCAAGGGCTTCGGCTTCCTGACGCGCGGCGAAGGCACAGAGGATATTTTCGTGCACATGGAAACGCTGCGTCGCTTCGGTCTGGCCGAGCTGCGGCCGGGGCAGGTGGTGCTTGTTCGCTTCGGGCCGGGTGAAAAGGGTCTGATGGCGGCGGAAATCCATCCGGATGCGCCGAGCCCGGTCACGCGGCCGCACTGATATGAATAGAGATATGTTTTTTGGAGTTCTGAAAAGCGCCATCTTGGCGCTTTTTCTCGTTGTGGCCATAGGCCCGTTGTCCTTCGCGGCACAAACTGCAAGCCAGCAGCTGATGGCTTTCGACTCGGAGCCGCTGACGATCGTATCGGCCAAGGGGCAAACCCATAAATTCACCGTGGAGCTGGCGCTGACGCCGGCACAGCTTGAATATGGTCTGATGTATCGCGACAAGATGCCGGCCGACCATGGCATGCTGTTTGATTTCGGCACAGTGCGGCCGGTGATGATGTGGATGAAGAACACCGAGCTGTCGCTCGACATGCTCTTTCTGGACCAGAGCGGCATCATTACCCATATCCAGGAAAATGCCGTGCCCTATTCCGAATCGATCATCAATCCCGGCGGACCGGTCGCCTATGTGATCGAACTGAATGGCGGGATCGTCAGGAAGCTTGGCCTTGCCGTCGGAGACAAGGCGACGAGCCCCACGATCTCGGCAAAGCTCGGCAAGTAGCTTTTCGTCGGGGAAGAGTCTGCCCAGCGTGATTTTACCTGTTGCAGCGGAGAGGTGAACCGTGTATCTCCCCACTCGTTCCGCAAACGGGTATCCGGCGGTACAGAAATCAGATCGCGATTGCCTGTGAGCAAATCGTGCTGATGGTTCGGAGTGTAGCGCAGTCTGGTAGCGCATCTGGTTTGGGACCAGAGGGTCGGGAGTTCGAATCTCTCCACTCCGACCATTTAAAATCCCCCCATCGATGTCGTTGAATTCGTCCTGGTAGCGGCTGCCTTTTTGCTTGAAAACAAAGGGATTCGCGGCTAAGCAAAAGTCGTGTTCGCGCGGCCTGCAAAGGATCGCGTCGAGGCAAGAGAAGCAAAGTAAGCGGATCGTTCCCGCTTGATTCGGAGGCGCTGCAGCAATGCCTGCCAAGATTTATCGTCCCGCAAAGACCGCCATGCAGTCCGGCAAGGCCAAGACTCATCTATGGGTTCTGGAATTCGATCAGGAAACTCCACGAAAGATCGATCCGATCATGGGCTATACGTCATCGGGCGATACGCGCCAGCAGCTCAGGCTGACATTCGAGACGCAGGAGCAGGCGGAAGACTACGCCAAGCGTAACGGCATCGACTACCGCGTCATCCCGCCGAAGGATCCGATCCGGCAGACCGTGTCCTATTCCGACAACTTCCGCTTCAATCGTATCCAGCCCTGGACTCACTGAAGCCAAGCACTTATTGAACGTCGACCATTGAGTTTGACGGCGGTTTCAGGCATGTGTTGCCCGCCGCACAAGGTGCGGCCAGGCCTTACGGCCCCTTAGCTCAGCTGGATAGAGCACTTGCCTTCTAAGCATGTGGTCGCAGGTTCGAATCCTGCAGGGGTCGCCATCTACTTTTTAACTATTTGATTTTGCATCTTTATTTTGCGCGAACCCCTCATTGGATTGAGAATGAGGGGTTAGGATGTTCTCGTTCAGTTTCGCTGCGCCCGAAATCGCAAGGCGACGCTTGTCTGCTTTTTTCGTATAAAGATTGGCCATTGCGTCACTTCTCCAGCCGAAGCGCGCCTTAAGCTCTGCATTGCTATTGCCGCTTTCTGCCATGATCTGAGCAAGCGCTTTGCGTAGCCCGTGCGCTCGTCCGTCCACGTGAGCATCCCGGCAAACATCCCCAAACCAATTGCCGAAAGATGCCGCGCTCTTGAAAGGTCGCTTATGAACTGGTGTCACCAGGTAGGCCAAATGTTTGGTCTTCACCTGATCGAGGATCTTTTGCAAAGCGGGATGTATCGGGATGAATAGCGGCTCGCTGTTCTTGGCGGCGCGAAACTCGATGATTCCGTCGCGCACATGCTGGGGGCCGATCTTGAAGATATCCGAGCGCCGCAAGCCGGTAAACAACAGGAGGTCCATGGCGAGGCGCGCCTGCGTTCCATCCTTATGCGTCTCATAGAATTTAGCGACGTCGTCAGGTTCCCATGGCTTGAAACCATCCGTGGCGACCTTTGGCTTTTTGACGCCAATCACCGGATTTTCCTTGAGATACCCGGCATCGACAGCCCATTCAAAGAGATAGCCCATCACTTTCATGTAGGTTATCGCGGCGAAGGGCGTGTCTGCTCGACGATCGCGGCCGGCAGCAATCTCTTTGCGTCCGATACGCGATGCGATCATCTTTCCACCGGTTTTGCAAATCGATTTCAAGACGTTACGGCGGACTGCTTGTGTTGAAGGTGCGAGGCCTTTGAATGCCGCACTGTCCTGATACTTGTCTGACAGCCATTGCAGCGTGTGCCGGCTCGGCGCAGGCGTCGCTTCCGCTTGCCCCATGCATTTTCGATAGGCTGCGTTGAATTCTGGAGAACCCCACTGCCCAGGCAATCGCGTTCGCTTGCCTTTCCCGATGCGAAAATACCAGCGAACGTTTCCGTTCTGGTCGATCTCCTTCAGGGTATAAGGATATGGTTTGCGGGGCATGTCCGCCATCAGAGATATCCTTCGGCGCTTTCGTCAAGCTCTTTTTGCGAGAACGCATTCGCGTCGCCATTGATCACGACCGCACCGTTCGGCTCGACCCTGATAGTTTTCACCTCGATGCCGGCCTTCACGACTGCCTTGATCGCTCGCTGAATTGCGTCCTGCGTGACTGGAATCGCTCTACGTCCCATGTTGAGCCTCGCGTGCGAAGGGTTCGTCGATCATCTGCGTCTCCAGCGATAGAAATCTTTCTTGAGATTGTTCCAACGAGCTGCCGCGGCCGGATCGTCGTTTAGTTCAGTCATGGATTCGATGGCGAGGATCTTGCGCACCTTGACTTTGACGCGCTCGGTATCGACGGCCTCCGGCATGTCGTGGCATTCGATCAGGAAGCGGCGGAACGCCTGGTCTTTCTGGCACTTGATCGCGCATTCGGTGGCATAATTCGGCGGCTTGCGGCTTTCTTCTATTTGCTGCAACTGATTTACGAGTTCTTTTCGCGCCCTGGCGCAGCGGTCGAGCAGCGCGAGCAGGAAGCGCTGATGGGCGACGGCCTGGACCAGAAAGTTTTGCAGGCTGATATCGATGCCAGGTAGCAGGATGGCGATCGGCGCGATCCCGCCGTCCATTGGGTCGGTGGAGCAAAGGTGCAGATCCTTTCCATCGGCCTGAATGATCAGATCGGGACCGATCGCACCAAGCTCATGACGGATGCGCCCCAGGCGTTGGATTTCCTCGGCCGTCGCCATCAGCGCTTCTCCACGCGGCGTGCGTCTCGTCGCATATACCAGCGCCGCGGCTCAGCCGGCGCGTTCACCCACACGACTTCGCCTAAGCCGACTGAGAAGCGTTCGTGCTCGAAGATGATGACATCGTCACAGGTGAGGCGCGTTTCGACTTGATCCCATTGTTCATAGCCGGATGACGACGCGTGAAGCTTTCCGCTATGGTCGCGCCAGAAGGTCTTGAACGGCCTCACGATGTAGGGGCGGTGATAGAAGATGATCGTCTTAATGTAGCAGCAATAGGGCTGGGCGCGAGATGGTCCTGGTGCCCTAGTCAGTATCGGTTCCCAGATGACTAGGCGGAACGGCTTCGGTCGCTCGACAAGGCAATCGTCGAGGTTCGGGAGTTCCGTCGAATATTGGATGATGCTTGGTTTGAGGCCGCGCATATTGCCCGGCCGGCTTTCGCTCGACGAGCTCCTCATGGCTTTAGCGCTCTACAGTCCAGTCGTCGCCATAAGCGCCTTCCATGGCCTTAGAGATATGTTCAGCAATCACCTTCGCAGATTGGATTTTGTTGTTGGTGATCATGGTTGCGCCCTCACTTCAAATCTATGTCGGGAATGATGACGGAAGGCTTGAAGATCACCTTGTAGCGGTAAACGCTGACAGGCATGGGCTCTAGCTGCTCGACAACGTATGTGACGTTATCGGAAAGGCCGGCGAAGAATTTCTTGTACGCGTCAGGGCCTGTTTTGCAGGTGATCGAAATCTCGCGATCCTTATCGGCATTTCCGAGTGAGCAAAGACCTTCGACCGACAACAGGTAATTGTCGGTTATCCCATTGATGACGACGATGCGGCGATTGACTTGGAAGTTGTCGGCTGCCTTCGAGAGATTGTGAGACGCCACGTCCGCATCATTGCAGGAAGACAGCAAGGTTGCGCAGATGACGGCTAGCGGTGCGATTGTCCGGATGAGTTTCACAGCAAGGATCCTCGTTTTCGTGTAGGGCGGCAGTTTGGGCAGAAGTGCTGCCATGTGCCGGCGTGTTTCTCGATCGACCAGCGGGCAAGCTTGGCGAGTTCCACGGCGCGAGCCACGGCGACGCGCTCAACATATCCGCCGACGCTCTCCATGGAGGCCGGGCAGCTGTCGCAGTGGATTTTGGCAAGGCCCGCGCCGCGGTCGTATTTCAGCATCGGCCGGCGTCCTGCAGGGCGGCGATATGCGAGGTGATGCGCGGCACCGAGATGCGCTGGAACATCATGCCGCCGTAGGAGCCGGCGGTGACCTCGCGGGTAAAGACGATCCGGTCGGACTTGATCTCGACTTCCTTGCGCAGATGGGGCAGCTGGTATGCCGGGCGCGGGCCGGGATCGGGCTTGCCCTTCTTGGCGATGAACAGGCCCGCCTTGCGCAAGACATGGTAGAGCGAGTCCGGATGGCAGCCGTAGATCGTGGCGATCTCGACCCGGCTTAACCCGTTATCGATATGCTCTTTGATGACGCGGATATCAGGTAGCTTTCTGGTCATGGTCATGCTCCTTGAAATGTGGTGGGAGGGGAGGGAAAGCGTTGTGCTCGACGCCGTCGAGTAGGCGGCCGGCGACAGACTTCGAGACGCGATGCATGGCGCAAGGCTTCGTCAGGCCCGTCGAGCTGGGCTTGTGGCGTGTGCCGTCGATATCGACCCAGAAGGCATCGTTGCGGGCCATGTTGTGATCGAGATGCCCCTTGCCTTCGCTGGCGATCTGCCAGTTTCCCCACTGCTTGAAGAGGAAGGGCACGCCGGCTGTGGCGCATTGGTCGCGAAGGGATCTCGCCCAGTCCGGATGCATCGGCCTTGCGTTCGGGCCGCTCTCGCCGCCGGCGACGACCCAATCGATCTTTGGCCCACAATCAAAAGAAGGGCCGTCTGGATGCATGACGGCTGTTTCGCCGGTCAGCCAGTCCCACTTATATTTTCGATCGGCCGAGAGACCGGAAAAGCGGATATCGCCCAGAAGCGGCTCGGCGCTGATCCATCTGATAGCGGCCGGTGTATCGCACAGAAATGGGATGCGCTCGTCCGCGCGACGCTGATCTTCCGCGGAGATCCCGAACCAAACGTTCAAGAGCGGGAATTCGATATCCTCGATCGCGCCGGCGGCGCATGGCGAATTCGTTACCTCCGCCGCAGCGGTGCCCCAGCGCCTCGAAAACTCACGCTCGTCGCGTTTGAAGCAACGCTCCATTTCGAGGAGATAATCGCGCATCCGCTCCGGCCGCTTCGTCAGTACCTGGAATATATGCTGGGAGCTGAGCGCCATGACCGCGAAGATCTGGTCGAGCTGCTCTTTGGTCACGCCATCGGCAAAGAGATCGCCGTGGGCTGCGACGAAGATCATGCGTGGCGCCTTCCAGCGCAGCGGCTGGTCGAGCCATTCGCGATTGAAGCGGATGTCGCCAGTCCAAACTGGGCCGGCCTTGGTGTCCGTGGTCAGGCCGAAGCGGCTCGGGATATTGCGAAGGCGCGTGCCGGCCAGGCGCATAGCATAGCAATTGGTGCAGCCGGGCGAGACGATCTGGCAACCGGTGACAATGTTCCAGGTGGCGTCGGTCCACTCGATCTTGGTGTGATCAGCCATCGACTTGCCCTCGCTGAGCCTTCCGCCGCAGGTGTTGATCGCCAGCACGACCCAGAAGGCAATCTGTTCGACAACCTCGTCCGCCATTTCTCCGTTCACGTCGATTGTGATGATGCCGCGACCGTCAGCATCGGCTATGACGCCGACTTCGCTAGTGACGTTGACCGGGAGCTTGACATCGAGCTTGGCAAGCTCGGCGACGAATTGCTGGTAAGGGGACGCGGGCGCGTCAGTCATCGACGGAGCCTCCTGCCAGCTCGATCCTTGCCTTTTCGGTCAGGGCCGCGATCTTTGCGCGGTGCATGGCGATGTGTGCTTCGATGATCGGGCGGCAGAGCGACCAGGGAACGTTGAAAAGGCGGTGCCCGTTTTCACCTGAGGGAACGCCGAGCTGCAGGCCGTTTTGCAGCCGGCCAAAGGCATCACGTGCATCCGGTGCGCGGCCGCGATCGATTTCATCGGTGATCTTCTTTAGCAGCTCCTCCGCGACCTCGACCTCGCGCCATGCGAGCGCGATGTCCATGGCGGATTCCTTGCTGAATAGAACGGCGGGGAGGGAGATCTTTTTGGTATCAGCCATTGGCCTTCTCCAGTTTCGAAAGATGTTGCTGGCCTGATGCCGTAAGGCCGTATCCCGCGCCCGCCGGTTCGCCCATGTCGGTAAAAAGGCCGCGGGCGTAGGCAACGAGACCCTTGCGAGCAAGAGCGCGCGTGACGCGGCGGATTTGGTGAGATGGAAGGCTGGAGCGGCTTTCGATGACGCTGAAGGAAAGATATCCGAAATCCGGATTCATCCCCTGCCACGCCGTCAGGCATTGTGCCTCAAGGTCGCTGAGCCGCATGCTTCCATCAGACATCAGATAGCCTCCGCCAGCTTGCGGACGCGTCTCTCGACCTCATGAATGAGATCTTCGATCGTCGCGTCTTCCTTGAGGTCGATTGCGATATTGATCGGCACCTGCATCGACACCCAGATGTCGGCCGACAGATCGATCTTATGATCCTCGCTAAAGCCCATCTCGATCATGGGATCATCGAGCTGAGCCTCAAGGGTTTTGCGCTCGATCCTCGTCCTGGCCTCGATCAATGCAAAGATGCGGTTGCGAATTGCGCCGGCAGCGATGGAGAGATCTGCCTCGAGCATGCGTTCCCATCGTCGGAAGCCTGCGAGCTTGCGATCTTCACGAGGACTGTCGACCCGAAGGAAGCCGATGCTTCGAAGCCAGCGTATCGCCGCCACGACATCGGATATCTCTTCCTGGAGGCGCTCATGATTGATCTGACCGGTTTTCGGATCTGAGGCCGATATGCCCTGGATAAGGCACCGGGCGACGATCTGCTGCAGTTCGCCGGTTTCCTCGGCGAGCTTGCCGAGGGCCTGGTGCAGGATGACGTTCGCTTCGGGTTTCCAAAGTGTGATGTCAGAAATCGATACCGCCTCCATTATTTTTCCCTCACGATCTTGGTTTTCCTGATGATGCCGTCGTGCCTGGCAAGCGCGGCCTTGGCGGCGGTGGCGGCGTCCTTTGCCCGGACGTCGAGCTTCTCGCCGTCTTCGAAATGGACACGGAACAGGAGGAGCTTGTCAGCCGGCACGATCACCTCCCTGGTAGCCGTGCAGCCAATGGAGGAGCGCGGCGTAGAGCGCGCGATCGCGATTTGTCATGCCGCAGAGATGGATGGTTGGGACAAGCGCCAGCACGATGCTTTCGATCGTGTCGGCCGAGATCATCGTCTTCGGTTCGGTGCCCTGCTGGAGAAACAGCTTCTGCGCCTCGGCGATATCGGCGCCGGCGATCGCCAGCGATGACATGGCTTCCGACATCTGGCGCGCAAGCCAGCGCTCGGTTTCCGCCTGGGTGGCGCGGGGTGTATCGTTGTCCGTCACGATCGTAAGGCGGGGCGCGCTTCGGGCTGGCGTGAAGGTGAGGATTTCGCCCATCAGGCAATCCCCCATGCATAATCGCCACGCAGGCCGGCGTCGCGGAATTCCGGCCATGTCGGCCAGCGGCGCTCCAGTTCCGCCTGGTCGCCCGTCTGGGCGACGGCGAGGAAATCGCGGCACTCGTAAACGCCGAGCTGACGGGCGAATTCAATCGTCGCGTCGAACAGGCGGCGTTGACGCTCTTCCTGTCGCTGATAGCCGACGATGGTCGCGTAAAAGATCGCGACGCAGGCGAGGAAGACAATGACGGTGAAACTGAAGAGAGCCGCCATGGTCAGAGCATCCACGCGATGGCAGCACCGAGTGAAACGGCAATTACGGCAAGAAGGGCCAATTCGAAGCGGCGCTGCCTGTCCACGGACATGTGCAGCAAGTCCCGGTCCCGGAGTGCCGCCATCGAGCCGGAGGGGAGGAATGGCGTGAAATGGTTGAGATGCGGATGCGAACTGTGCGTACGGTGCATCATTGCGATAGCCTCGGTTGCAGGTCGAGAAAGCTGGGCTGCCTGAAGCCGATCAGTTGGGCGGCGATGCGGGCGCGCAGGCGTGCGGGCCGCTACTGTCGAAGACAAGGTCGATCGTCGTGGAAGCGTCAGCCTCGTCATCGTGGCCGCCAAGCATGCGCTTGGCGCGGGCGATACGAGCTTCCAGATCTCGACAGCGTAGAGCCATATCCGCGAGGGCCGAATTGCCGAGACCGCCGCCTTCGAGGCCGAGGATCTCAAGCGGAGAAACCCGCAAAGCCTGGCAGATGATAATCAGCGTGGAAGCGGCAACGCGGTTCGTGCCCTTCTCATATTTCTGGATCTGTTGGAACGTGATCCCGAGCACCTCGGCCAGCTCCGTCTGGCTCATGCTGCGAATGACCCGGATGGCTCGAATTCTGGAACCGATGGCGCAATCCATCTGCGCCGTCGTCTCGGTGAGACGCTTCGTCATGGTATTCCCCTGTGCTGTGTTGAACATCTGCTTTGGAAGCCGCCCGTACTCCGGGCGGAGATCAAAGCAGATGACTAGGCCGCGAACTGGATGCCGCTCGCTCGGATACCGGCTGCGATGGCATTGCGATTGCGGGCAAGGCTTTCCGGCGAGATGCCGAGGTCGAGGATCTGTTCGTCGCTCATCGAGCCAAATTCGAGTGTCTTGTCGATCGCGAGCTTGATGTCCCGCTTGTCTTCAGCGCTTACGATTTTCGTTTTCATAGCGGCTCCTTTCAGCCTTCGGTTGTTGTGGCCGCCACGGGGAGGAACCGTGGCGGCCGCCTTCTGCGCTCCGGTCTGGGAGGGGTGCCCGGATGTGCGGACAATAATGCGGATAAATGACCGCTGTCAACAGGATAAGCGGTCATTTGTCCGCATCGTGGAGTAACCGCATGAAAATGCACGCGGAAAACAGTCGGCTAGAGCGAATCAAAAATGCCCGGAACGCGGGCGCGTCCGGGCGTAAGATCCGTCAAGATGAGGTGTGGTGGCGCTAGACGCCGTAGATCTCGTTGTTGGTGAGAACCTTATGGATGGAAACAATCGCGTCGCGCACGATATTCCTTTCCCCAGGTGGATTGTGCTTCTGGATCACCAGCCGCTCGGCGGTCAGCCTGATGTAGAGGCCAATCGTAGCCTCGATGTCTTCGTCGTCGCTGTTTCTGTACTGGACGATGACGGCGTCACCAGGGCGGGGCGGCTTGTCCGGATGGACGTAAATGAGATCGCCCGGCCAATATTGCGGCTCCATCGACGAGCCTTCCACATAGAGGGAATAGACATTTCGCGCGCTCATAAGGCTTGCGGGGCGCCTCACATAGTCAACCGGATCACTTGTCAGCTGGAATGCTCCGCGCAGATGAGAGCCTGCAGCCGTTCCTCTGACCGGTACATCTTTGTCCAAATGGGCAAAGGCAGGCAAGGTTGCATTTGCGCGCTTTACATCATTTTTGACAGGTGCGGGCATTGGAGATGGTTCTTCTCCCATGATTTCCTCGATCGAGACACCGAGTCCCTTCGAGATCTTTCGCATGGTTTCTCCACGCGGGCTGGCGTCCGGTCGTTCGAAGAGCTTTCGGAAATAGCTTCTCTCCAAGCCGCATCTCAAAGATGCGGTCTCTTCGTTAAGCCCTTGCCGCTCAATGATTTCTTTTAGTCTCTGAACCACTGTTTTCACCATGTGCGGATTATCGTCCGCATTGAAAATTATTGAAAGCGGTTATTTGTCCTTGACAGATGCGGCTATTTGACCGCATTCCTATCGGCATGATGCTTCGAGAACAGATCATTGTTGTTGCTGATCGTTACGCGGAAGCGGCCGGAATTGGTCGCAAGCGCGTGTCAACGATCGTGCTCAATCGCGGTTCGAAGCTCGACGATATTGCCGAAGGCGGTGACCTGAACACCGGCACCTTTGAAAAGGCAATGACATGGTTCTCGAAGAATTGGCCTGATGGTGTTGGCTGGCCGGACGACGTTCCGCGTCCTTCCGCGATGCGGGAGGCCGCCGAATGATCCCGAACCTTTCCATTGGTGGTTTCTGCCGCATCCAGAACCGCCGATCTGCCGCGCCGGTTTCGGCCTTTTTCCGGCGCGGCATCGTTCCCTCGCGCAGTTCACCAACTGACTGCGCCGACTCGCGCCGGGCTGGCGGACCTTCGATGTCCGGCGCGCTTTCTTTTCAGCAGGGTAGGGAAGCCTGGTCATCCCATGTGGTTCATACCCACAAGATCGCTGGTTCGAATCCAGCCCCTGCAACCAGTTTGCCTGTTTTGAAATGGATGCCCCGTTCATGTGGTCCTCCGTGACCTGCTGACGGCTGCACATTCTCACTTCTGATCCTTTCCCACTACGGGAAAAACCTCGCTGATTTCCCAGCTTGGGAAATGTCTTTTTGTCTGGAGAGCGGCATGCAGGACATGTTGACGGATGCATGGTTTCACCGGATCAAGGCGGCCAACCGCCTGTTGATCAAGAAAAATGGCGGGATCGAGGAAAGCGCCCGGATCACGTCGCTTTCGAAGAGCCAGATCGGCCGCTGCCATAGCGACGCCGATACCGAACTGTTGCCGGTGCCTGCGGTCATCCGCCTGGAGGCGGAATGCGGCGACTTCGCCGTGACTAGGGCACAGGCCGAACTTCACGGCTGCAAGCTGTCCGACCCGCGCGAGCGTACCGTCGATGGACAATGCCTGATGCGCGAAAATGCGGAGCTCAATCGGCGCACGGCCGAATATCAGGGCAATACCGCAACGGCCTTCGCCGATCTCAAGCTGACCAGCAACGAGTCGAAGCAGGCGATCCGCGATCTTGAGCGCATCATCGAAAAGGCGAACGACCTGATCGTCGCGCATGCCTCGGTCGTTGCAGCCGGCAGCGCCTCCATCGCGCCGTTGCGTGTCGTCGGGGAGGAGTGAGCTATGGCCTTCCAGCTTATCGTTCCTCCTCCGAAGGCGAGCAAGGGTGCCTTTCGCATCGCGACCGTGCAGCGTGGTGCACACCCTTTCAGCCTGCAGATCAGCATGCCTGCGGCAATGTTTCACCTTCAGTACGGCGATCACGAGTCCTTCGACATTCTGATCGGCGAGGGGCCTGACAAGGGCAAGCTGCTGATCCGCCCGGCCGAAAACGGTCATTTCAAGCCGACGCGCCTGAAATATACCTGTGTCTTTCGCCTTCCGGTGACCGAGTGGACGCCGCAGATCGCACTCTCCACCGACAATCCAGAGCGTCGGCAAACGGCCGAAGGCGCGTTGCTCGTGACGCTGCCCGACTGGGTCGCGAACTGGAAGGACATCCAGAAGGCGCGCGAGCAAGTGAGCCGCGAACGTCAACTTGAAAAGCTACAGGGGAAGTAAGCCATGGCGAAGGGCGAAGGGCGCGCCACCGGGCGCAATACGGTTTCGGGTAAAATGCTGCAGGGCTTCATCGAGCGATTGGAGCGGCTCGCAGAAGAGAAGAAGCAAATCACCGAAGATGAAAAGGCCGTCATGGCCGAGATGAAGGCGGCTGGGTTCTCACCCAAGATCGTCCGTCTCGTCATCAAGCGTCGTGCGGCCAAGCCTGCAGACCTGGAAGAGCTGGAAGCCGAGCTGGACATGTATCTCAATGCCCTAGGCATGACGACCGAAGCGCCGCTCTTCCGCGCTGTTGGCATGATGAATGTCGACCTCGCCGCGCGCGAGCAGGTGATCGACGCCTTCCTGCAGCTGGTGCCGATGGAAGGTGAGATCATCGTCAAGGTCGGTAAGCAGCCCGTTCGCCTTTGGCGTGATGCCAAGGGCAAGGCGCATGCCGAGGATATCGAGGATGCTCCCGCGCCCGTGGTTGCCCCCCGGCCCACGCCGGCAGCGCGTCCGCCTCGCGAGGTGCCTGATGTCGACGAGGCTGGCGCGTTCGAACTCGGCCAGGCTGCTTATCACGCAAACGAGCCGATCACCTCCAATCCATTCGCCTGGGATGACAAGCGGCGTCCGAAATTCGATGCGGGCTGGCGCGAGGCATCCGGTTCCGATGGCATGGGGCCCGAAACTTGATGGGCGAGCTTTTCCCAGTCCAGATCGACAGTCTGCAGCAATTCGGCGATGTGCTAGAGCCGTCCGAAGCAGAGGAACCGATCCTCTCGCGGCCACTCCGCGCGGCACTCCTCGAATGGCTGACCGAAATCTGGGCGAAGGATGAGCTTGAGGCGGTCAAGCTGCAGCCGCGCAAGCGCGCCCTGTTTTCGGGCGTACCAGGTACCGGCAAGACGACGCTTGCGCACCACCTGGCCGGGCGGCTGGGGCTGCCTATGCTACTGATCCGCCCCGAGCGGCTGCAATCGAAATACATGTCCGACAGCGCCGGTTTGATCGGCAAGCTTTTCGATGTGCTCAAGCGGCGCTCGGAGCCGGTGTTCCTGTTCTTCGACGAGTTCGACAGCTTTGCCGCCAAGCGTATGAACAGCGGCCATAACCAGACGGTCGAGCAGGATCACAATCTCACGATCAACACGCTGCTAGCGCATCTTGACCGCTACAATGGCTTCATGGTCGCGGCGACAAACTTCGCCGATCGGATCGACGAAGCCGTCTGGCGCAGATTCGAAATCCAGATCAGCATCGAGCTGCCGGGAGAGGCCGAACGTCGCCATATTCTGGCGCGTTATTTCGCGCCCTTCGTGATGCCCGAATCGGCGTTGACGGCGCTGGCCGTTTCGATGGAGGGCGCAACTCCGGCTTTGATGCGGCAGTTCGCCGAGCACATCAAGCGACAGATCGTCGTCGGTCCGAAGGCCGGTTGGGAAATGAACCGGGCGGCGGTGATCAGTCGTGTTCTGTCGTCCGTACAGCCGCATCCGGACGCTGGCAAGCCGCGTCTATGGAGCCTCGGCGCGAAGGATCTCGCCACGGTGAAATTCCCTTGGCCGCTTCACAAGAGCTTGAAGGATTACCCTGCGGAGCCGGCGCCTGTAGTGCATGGCGAGGCAGTTGTGCCGTTCAAGCGGCCGGGAGGCGAGGCGTGAGCGTACAATCTCTCTATCAGGTGATGCCGCCGCTTTCTCCGGAAGATTATGCGGCGCTGGAAGCCGATATCGTCAAGAACGGCGTGCTCGTTCCTGTCGAGTATGACGAGCACGGCAATATCCTCGACGGCCATAACCGCGTCGCCATCTGCGAAAGCCTTGGTCTCGTCGATTGGCCTCGCTTCGTGCGCAAGGGTCTTTCCGAAGACGAGAAGCGGGCGCATGCGCGCTCCCTCAACCTTGCTCGCCGTCACCTTTCCAGCGCCCAGAAGCGCGACCTGATCGAATCCCAGCTTCGCGAAACGCCATCATTGTCGTCGCGCGCCATCGCCGAGCGGCTGAAGGTGGATCACAAGACGGTTTCCTCGGCGCGAGATCGCATGGCGGCAACTGGGGAAATTCCCCAGTTGGAAAAGACAGTCGGGGCGGACGGTCGCGAACGCCGCAAGCCGATCCGCACCATGTTCATGCCGGAAAAGGCAAACATTCCGGAGCTGAAGCGGGTCAGCAAGGAAATTCGCGCCAGCGAGCAGCGCGAGCGCCATGCCGTCCGCTCCGATCTCGCGACGCAGATCGCCGCGCGGCAGGATGCATCGCCTTGGTGGCGGCTCGCGGGCGCCAACGGTGGCAAGGCGTATCCGGTCATCTATGCCGATCCGCCACACCGGTTCGAAACCTATTCCGCGATCACGGGCGGCGAGAAGAGCGCCGACAATCATTATCCGACAATGTCGCTCGACGACATTCTGGCTCTGGGCTGCCCGGCCGCCTCGATCTCCGCACTCTTCCTTTGGGTGACAGATCTCGGCAACGGGATTCGGATCATGCAGAGCTGGGGGTTCGTCTTCAAATCCTTCTGGGCATGGAAGAAGATCTATCCCGGCGAACAGACCGGTACGGGTTACTGGAGCTTTGACAATTGCGAGCTGCTGCTCATCGGCACACGCGGTGACTTTCCGGCGCCATTGCAGGGTACGCAGCCGATAAAATGCACGGATCATCCGGTTGGCCGTCATTCGCAAAAGCCGGCGTGGTTCGCAGAGCAGATCGACCGGCTCTATCCCGATATGCCAAAGCTGGAGATGTTCCAGCGCAGGGAGAGCCTTGCCGAGGGTGACATTCGCCTTGCCGGACAGTGGGATTTCTGGGGAAATCAGGCCGGGCGGCCGGAAGGTGAGGCGGCATGACGCCACGCCTCGATCAGTTGGCCGCTCCGGTCGAAATCGGCAAATTCTACCTTGTGCCCACGGTCGAGGCTGAATGGTATGGGCGCGTCCAGCCTTGGCCTGTCATCGGGCCGAAGCATAGCGATGCGCATTGCCTGCGTTTCGAAGAGCAGCACTATCATCCGGATCCGCGCTTCATCGCCGCTCGTCGCCGGGACGATGACTATAATTTCTGGCGCTTTGTCGCCGCTGCGCCGATCACGACGAATAAAAGGATTAATTCCGCTGGCTTGCCCAGGCCGGTCTGGCGTCGGCGCAAATGCCTGCGCCCGGCAAATCCATGGCTGCAGGACATCTTTGAGCTCGTTCAGCTCAACGGCAATTGGCAGTGCCACTTTGCCGAATGGACCGGCAAGCAGGCGAAGCATGACGGGCGCGGCTGGGTCTGCCCGCACCGCGCTGTTCCACTCGCCGATCACGCGCCGGTCGCCGGCGTCATCACCTGCCCATTGCACATGCTGCGCATCGATGCCGATACCGGCGTCGTGCTGCCGCCGCTTGAAGGGATTGCCGCATGACGATTCAGGATTACGACAGCTTTCTTCGCGGCAAAATGCAGATTGCCGGGGCCACAGGCATTTCCGTTGAGCCTGATGATATCAATCCGGCGCTCGCGCCGCACTGCAAGGTTATCGTCCGATGGGCGCTGAAGGGTGGTCGCAGGGCGATCTTCGCGAATTTCGGACTTCACAAAACCTCGATTCAGATCGAACTGATGCGGCTGATCGCGAAGGAGACGAAAGGGCGCTGCCTGATCGTCCTGCCGCTTGGCGTGCGGCAAGAGTTCTTTGACGAGGTGCGCGAGCGCTTCGTCGGCGATCATGCTGTGCGGCTGAAGTTCATTCAGTCGATGGCCGGCATAGAAGAGACGGCCGAGCGTGAAGATACAGATGGGCCGCTGGTCTACCTGACGAACTATGAGAGTGCCCGCGAATCGAAGATCGACGCATCGAGCTTCACTGCCGTTTCACTTGATGAGGCGGCTGTTTTGCGTGGCTATGGCACGAAGACGTTTCAGACGTTCCTGCCGCTTTTCGCCGGCGTGCGTTTCAAGTTCGTGGCGACGGCCACGCCATCTCCGAACCGGACTAAGGAGCTGATCCACTATGCCGGCTTCCTTGGCGTGATGGATACGGGACAGGCGCTGACGCGCTTCTTCCAGCGCAATTCCGAAAGCGCCGGTGATCTCACCCTTTTTCCTCACAAGGAAGAGGAGTTTTGGCTTTGGGTTCATAGCTGGGCAGTTTTTTTGCAGAGCCCTTCCGATCTCGGCTTTTCGGACGACGGGTACCGCCTTCCCGAGGTAACCGTGAATTGGCACGAGGTCCCGATCGATCATTCGACGGCCGGTTTCGACCGTGATGGTCAGGGCCTTTTGATCCGCAACGCCGCCCTAGGCGTCACGCAGGCGAGCGCGGCCAAGCGCGACAGCCTGGCGGCGCGTATTTCTAGGATGGTCGAGCTGATCGCTGAGGATCCGGATGCACACCGCATTCTCTGGCATGACCTCGAGGATGAGCGGCGCGCCATCGAGGCGGCGGTGCCCGGCGTGCGTTCGATCTACGGCAGCCAGGATATCAACCTCAATGAGCAGAACGCCATCGGGTTCAAGAACGGCGCATTCCGTGATTTGGCCACCAAGCCCGAGATGAGCGGTGCGGGGTGCAATTTCCAGAAGCATTGCGCCTGGGAGATCTTCGTCGGGATCGGCTTCAAGTTTCATGATTTCATCCAGGCAGTGCATCGTATCGTGCGTTTCGGGCAGAGCAGGGCCTGCCGGATCGATATCATCTATTCCGAAGCGGAGCGCGAAGTCAGGCGTTCGCTCGAAACGAAGTGGGCCGAGCACGATCGCCTGATGGAGCGCATGGCGGAGATCATTCGCCGCTATGGTCTCGATAGCCTTCCAGTCGACGAAGTTTTGACCCGCTCCATCGGCGTGCCGCGCCGGGTCGAAGAGGGGCAGTTCTTCAAGATCGCCCATAATGATTGCGTCGATGAGGCGCGCCGGACTGCCAGCAACTCTGTCGGCGAGATCATCACCTCGATCCCGTTTTCGAACCATTACGAATACACCGAGAGCTATAACGACTTCGGACATACCGACGACAACGATCATTTTTGGGCGCAGATGGATTACCTGACGCCGGAACTGCTGCGCATCCTGCAGCCGGGCCGTCTCGCCTGCATCCATGTGAAGGACCGCGTGCTATTCGGCAACGTGACCGGCGAGGGCGTGCCGACGATCTCGCCTTTCCATGCCGAGGCGATTTTCCACTACCGCAAGCATGGTTTTCAATATTTCGGGATGATCACGATCGTCACCGACGTCGTTCGTGAGAACAATCAGACCTATCGTCTCGGATATTCCGAAATGATGAAGGACAGCACGAAGATGGGCGTGGGCTGCCCGGAATATGTGTTGCTGTTTCGCAAGCCGCAGAGCGACCGGTCGAAAGGCTATGCCGATGTGCCGGTGGTGCAGCCGAAGCCGCTTGTCGTTACGGAAGACGGTGGAACGGCGCGGTGGAAGGATGGGGACCGCCGCCCTCATGTCCCAGGCTCCGGTTATACCCTCGCCAGATGGCAGCTCGACGCACATTCCTTCTGGATTTCGTCCGGGAACCGACTGCTGACGCCGGATGAAATTAAGCAGCTCGGCACCAATGTCATCGGCAAGCTGTTCGATGAGGCTTTCAAGGCGGTTTACAATTTCGATCGCCATGTCGAACTGGGTGAAGAACTGGCGGTGCGTTCGGCGCTCCCGAAGACGTTCATGTTGCTCGATCCGCCGTCTGCCGACCCGGCCGTCTGGCATGATGTCGTTCGCATGCGCACGCTCAATGGAGAACAGTCGCAGCGCAACCTCGAAAAGCATGTCTGCCCCCTTCAGTTCGATATCGTTGATCGGCTGATCGACCGATATTCGAACTCAGGTGACATCATCTACGATCCCTTCGGCGGCCTCATGACAGTGCCGTATCGCGCCATCTTGAAGGGCCGCCGCGGGCAGGCTTCGGAGCTGTCCGGAACATACTTCCCGGACGGCCTGCACTACTGCCGCGCCGCTGAAGCCAGGATCGCCGTGCCTGACATGTTCGCAGCCATGGGGCTGGAGGTGGCGGATGATGCAGCCTGACTTCTCGCCCGACATGCTCAAGCGCTTCCTTCGGCTTCGCGTCGATATGATGGCGCGCATCTCGTTTCCATCGCATGGCCGTTCGGCAGAGAAGGCTGCGCGCGCCGAGCTGCGCGAGTGTTGCCATGTCTCCAGGCAGGAATTTTGGGATGCTTGGCAGGGATTGCTGAAGAACGGCCGCACGCGTGCGCGGATATGGACGGCGCTTTGGGTCGATCCAGCCGAGTTCAATATCCTGCTGACCGACGATGGCGGTCAGGAGGTGCGCGATGCGAGCTGATGGCGACCGCGCGGATTTCGATCGCGCCTCATTCGCCGCTGGGATTGACGGCTGGCTGAAGCGTGAAGGGCTCTCCTATCGCGCCGCGATGGGCAGATACGAGGGGTTGAATACCGCACTGCTGTCGAGGGCCATTCGCCAGCATGATCTGAGTGTTGCCAATGTGCTGCTGCTTTGCCGGTTCGCCGGTCTCGATCCGATGAATTACCTCATTCTTCCGAAGCGAAATCAAGCTGTTACAGCAATTGCTACCCGTGAAACATCCGGTGAAACGGGGCGGCATTCATGACCATGGCTTCGCTCGAAACCGAAATGGGGTGGCTGCCGCTGCTGCTTACCGCGCTGGTGCTCGCCTTGGCCGTGGCCAATGCGGCGCCGGCCGGAAGCGCCTTTTCGGCGTTTCGCAACGGCATGTTGCTGGCGGGCGCCGTCATCGCTTCGGCGGCGGTCTGGCTCATGTGGGCGGTGGTGCTCCGATGACCGATTTGCCGATCCTCGAAGAGCTTGCCGATTGCGCCACGAACGCCGAGCGGGTCGACTGGCTGCTGCGTGCCCCGCCTTACGTCTTCCATCGCGAGCATATGACGCTGCGCCGTATCCTGCAGGAGCGCCATCACCCTGCAGGCGTCGCCTATGTCGAGGCCAAGCTCGCTGAACAGATGCGCACCCGCATGGCAGATGGCTCTGTCGCCATCGCCA
Organism: Martinezella tropici; assembly: GCF_003287875.1. Taxonomy (GTDB): domain Bacteria; phylum Pseudomonadota; class Alphaproteobacteria; order Rhizobiales; family Rhizobiaceae; genus Rhizobium; species Rhizobium tropici_C. Next base: position 193,886 of record NZ_QMKK01000022.1, on the reverse strand, counting down.
TTCGAACGGCCGTTCACATGGCCGAGACCGATCTCAAGATTTCCGCAAGACAAGAGGGGGCATCCTAGGATGTATATCGAGACGCTTTTCGGCGACGCGAGCACGACCGATCTTCGCAACAAATACAGCCATCTGCCGCCGATGATCGTCGATAGCTTCGCCGGGGGCGGCGGAGCATCGACCGGGATCGAGATGGCGCTCGGACGCTCGCCTGATATCGCGATCAACCACAATGCCGAGGCGCTGGCCTTGCACGCTGCGAACCATCCTCAAACGCTGCACCTTTCGGAAAACGTCTACAAGGTCGATCCCTTGAACTATATGCGCGGGCGCCATATCGGGCTGGCCTGGTTCTCGCCGGATTGCAAGCATTTCTCGAAAGCAAAGGGCGGCAAGCCGGTCGAGCGTAATATCCGCGATCTCTGCTGGATCATTCCGGGCTGGATCGAGCGAATTCAGAAGAGCGGCGGCAAGGTCGATGTCGTCATCATCGAGAATGTCGAGGAGTTCAAGGATTACGGGCCGCTGATCGAGACCGAGCGCGGGCTGATGCCGGACCCTGAGCAGAAGGGTAAGACCTTCCGTAAATGGTGCAAGGCAATCCGCCGTCTGGGTGGCAAGATCGAGTACCGCGAACTGCGGGCCTGCGATTTTGGTGCTCCAACCATCCGCAAGCGGCTCTTCATCATCATCCGCTTCGATGGTCAGCCGATCGTCTGGCCGGCTGCGACCCATGGCGCGCCAGATGATGCCGACGTCATCGCCGGCAAGAAACTGCCGTGGCGCACCGCGGCGGAAATCATCGACTGGTCGTTGCCATGTCCTTCGATCTTCGATTCGAGTGCGGACATCATGGCCAAGCATGGCCTGAAGGCCGTGCGGCCACTCGCCGACAATACCATGGCCCGCGTCGCACGAGGCATGAAGCGCTATGTGCTGGATGCGGAGCGGCCGTTCATCGTTCGCACAGATATGACCAGCGCCTACAAGCGCAATGGCGTGAACGATATCGACGCTCCGCTGAACACGATCATGACGGCAGGGTCGTTCGGAGTGGTCTCTCCCCATTTAGCCTCTTATTATAGCCATTCTGGCAATCGCAGTGAGCGCACGAGCGAAATCGATGATCCGCTTGCGACGGTCACCTGCGAAAATCGTCATGCGATCATCGCCCCTTCCGTTATTCGCTTCAACACAGGAGCTACCGGGCAGGATCTGCGCGACCCATTATCGACCATCACGGCGAATGGGTACATCAAGCGCCCGGGAGGTGCTGCACCGCTTGGCGTCGTCGCGCCGCACCTGATGACGATGCGCAATTCCGGAAAGCCGTTCAACGGAGCCGACGAGCCGACACATACGATCACGGCAGGTGGCGCGGGACTGACCATTGTCGCGCCGGTCCTGACGGCGGCCCAGCAGGGCGGCTCCATTCGCAGCGTCGAGCAGCCGCACCATACGATCACAGCGAGCAGCAAGGATCAGAATTCGGTCATCGTACCGACCCTTGTCGGCTGCGGTGGCCGCGCCGGGCAGAGCAGACCGAGGGGCGCGGACGAGCCGACAGCCACGATCACTGCGAAAGCTGATGTCTGCGTTGCGACGGCGTTTCTCGCGCAACACAACTATCTTGAGCCGGGGCATGATGCGCGGGAACCGCTTTCCACGATAGTAGCCCGTGGCTCAACTCAAAGTCCGATAACAGCGTTCATTGCGCGTCAGTTCGGGACATCGACCGGCCATGACGTAGAAAAGCCGCTCGCCACTACGACGGCGGATGGCGGCGGCAAGTCCCTGCTGGTCGCACCCTACCTCCAAGCCTATTACGGAACTGGTGATGGTGGCGAGGAAGATCAGCCTTGTCGGACAATCACGACGAAGGATCGGCACGGCCACGTCGAGGCCTCGATCGGCGCGCCTCCTTTCACGGAAGATCAGGCTGCCCGGGCGCGCCAGGTTGCTGATTTCCTTCGTGAACATGGCTTCTGGGATGATCGGGAGTTTGTCACGATTGAGATCGCCGGCGAAACCTTCGTGGTTGTCGATATCGGTATGCGGATGCTGACGCCGCGCGAGCTGTTCAACGCGCAGGGATTTCCGCCGCAGTATGCGATCGACGGCGCCTGGGTCGTGCCGTTGGAAGGCGGAGTGCCGCAATGGCGTTCGTTTCCGAAATCGATCCAGGTCAGCTGCGTCGGAAACTCCGTTTCCCCTGTAATTGCCGCGGCGCTGGTCGCTGTCAACGCGGATCACTGCCGCGTCGAAAGGATGGCAGCGTGAATTCAGTTCCGCACAAAGATATCGGCTTCACGGCAGGCGTCGATAAAGGCTTTTCGAGCCCTGTCGGTCGATGCCTTCTCCTCGATCGCGTCCAGGCAGGCCTGTTGGGCGCGCACGAAGGCTTTGCCACTGCTCGGCCAATCTCCCAAGAGCTGACGCGCGGCGTCCTCGACAGTGGCGATGTGGCGGTATTTGCCGAGACCGATCTCAATCTCGACGGCGGGTTTCCAGCTGTGAACATGCATGGCGCTTATCCTCCTTCCGGGAAAACGATAAGCGACTCCTTTCGTTCCGGCGATCGCGACCCGTCACCTTGGTCCGATCTTGTTGATCAGCTCAATTACGTTCGGAAAATCGGGAACGTCGGGAGACTGGCCCGGGCCTGGCCGATACAGTGCATTCAGCATGACATTGCGTTCGTCTTGGCTGAGGTTGCTGTCGACGTCGAGGCGAAGGAAGGTGTCCATCATTGCTTGACGGAGTTGCGCGTCATCCATGAGAGCAAGCGATCTAGTTGCAAAGCGCACCAACAGGCGAACGAACCAGATAAGAAGAGCTACAGGAAGAATAATCAAAATCAATCGATTGATACTGGCCAGAGAAATTTGGGCCAGCGTGGCATCAGGCTTGAGATTATCGATGGGAGTTATCAGGACGTCCTGCAGCGCGCCGAGTACTTCTGTGTGTCGGCTTATGAGTGCAATGGGAACCGCGACGAGCAAAACCGCGAGTATGAAAACAGAGTACCAGAAGGCCTCTCCGGTCTTCTTAGCTTGCTTGCTCCAATAGTCGCGCGTCGCGCTTATGGCGTATTTCCGCTCAATGGCTGCGGAGAAGGTCGTATAGTTTGCCTCAGTATTGCTCACCCGCTTTTCGAGAGCCGACAAGAGCATGTCCGCTGCTTCGATATTTTTCGTCTGCTGCGCATAGGTTTTATCAAAATCCTCATTTCTCTGCCTGAGTTCGGCGTCACGCTCTTGAAGCTGGATGATATTTTCATTGAAGCGATTGATCGTTTTTTCAGCATTCAAGAGTTGCTCGTTGAACTGCACAGCGAATTTGCCGGCGAGGTCGGACAGTCGGTCCTGTCCCTCCTCATGTTCTACTTCGAGATTGCGCCAGCTCGCGTAACTGGCGATCTCGGCCCCGATTGCCATTTCTATCGAGGGATCGATCTTCAGTGTTTGGTTCTGCGGTCTCATCGGCATGTGCATGGCAAAGAGGTAACGGAATTCAAACATCCACTGAGCAGCGATCGCGCACAACATATCGGGTGTCTTCTGCATGTCCCGAAGTTGGGTAAGAAAGGCTGCCACCTTTCTCTGGTCTATCGGGCGGATCATCTCGAATGCGGCGGCCATGGTCGGCGCAAGCGTTCGATACTCAAAATCTCTCATCATCGTTTCGAGTACTGGGATGATCGGCCCATAAGGGCCTTCCTGTCTAAATGCGTTGATTTCACCCGCCATCAGTTGGACCCATGTATCCTTTTCAGCCTCTGGCGAGCTGTCTGGCGTGTCCAACGGATCGGCCTGAAAAATTGTCTGCAGAAAATTGTAGGTCGCGCGATCCATCGTCTTCCTCGGTTTGGGGTTCTGCAACTATGCAGTTCATTGTTTAAGCGACGCTTACACTCGCTATCAAGCCGCAGTCAGCCAGAACTTTATGATTGCGCTTCCTCGCCCGGGAGGGTGCTTTGAGCCACGACGCGACCAACTGGGCTTCCAAACAGCGGGGCATCAAGCCGGCGCTCAAGGTCGTGCTTTGGCAGCTGTGCGACCGGTTCCATCCTGATAACGGGTGCTTTCCATCACAGGAGACGCTTGCGGCCGATTGTGAGGTCTCTCGCTCCGCTCTCAATGTGTACCTAGACGAACTCGAAACGCGGGGCCTGATTGCGCGGGAACAGCGCCGTGAGAAAGGATCGTTTCGGCAGGAACGTACGCGCTACCGGTTTCCGTTCGAAGCTGATTTTGTTGCCAAAACGCCGGAAAAGCCGTGTCCAGATTCTGGACACGGGAGCGATGACGCCGTGTCCGAAAATGCCGCCGAGCCGAGTCCAGAAAATGGCGAAAGCCGAGTCCAGAATCTGGACAGTAACCCTGTAAGGGAACCAGTAAATGAACCCGTAAGGGAGAGAGAGGCGCGCGATCGCGATCATTCAGGTTCGATCATCAATGCAGAGCTGACCAAGCGGGTTCAAAAATTCTGCACTGGCGATGGCTACCGGGAAGGCGAGTGGCCGAAATGGGCGACATCGACGATCGCCCATATCGCCAAGCAGTTTGCACAGTTGTCCGCGGATGATCAGCGTGCGGCTTGCGAATGGCGGGATGCTTTCCTGGCGAAGTGCAAGCGTGATCGTGTGACGCGGCCTATGCCTGTGGCGAACTACTTCCGCGACAAGGTCTGGGAGATGTTGACCGAGGCCGACAAGGTGGCAGTACGGCCGGTGGCCGGCGGCGCGCCGGCGGTCTCGGGCGGCAAGGTGGCTGTGCCGGTGTTTGGGCCAGCGTTCGCGGCAGCCCGGGCTTGGGCCTTGGTTCAAGGTCCGGTTTACTTCGAGCTTCCTGACGATCTCCGGGAAAAGGTCCGGGCCTCCTATGAGGTCTATACCAGAGCGTCTTCCACCTCGGCTCTGAATTATCGGCAGAAACTCGGGCTCATGCTTGACCAGGCGGGTGAGCTGCTTTTCCCCGATGACTTTGAGGCGCGGGAGTGGGAGCGTCGAAAGGTCGATGAAGGCTTTCCCGAAGTTATGCGGCTGCATGCTGCCGCCAAGGATCGCAACTATGTCACCGTTGATCCGATCTTCGAGCGCGTGAAGGATCTATGCGAGGCGGTGCCGGTTGGCTCCGACATGTGGGAGCGCTGGCGTAGATATCACGAAGAGCAGGGTTGGCCGTTTGTGCCGACGCCCGCCGTGATGAAGGTCGTGTTCTTCCCCAAGGGCGGCCCTGACAAACTTTCAGATTTCGAAATTGCCGTCCAGGAGACGGTCAGCAAGGAGCGGAGCGATGACCATGCAGCGTAGGATCACCGGTAAGAAGATCAATTTCAGGCCGATGATCGAGGCTGAGCTTTCACGCGAAGAGCGTGATCGCGCCTATGGCCGGCAGGAGCGGGTCGCACGGAACAAGCGGATCATAGCGAATCAGCTCCATGCTGCATCGACGAAAATCATCGAATCGAAGCCGAAAGCGGCACGTTGGTATTGCCTAAGGGTCGAAACGGGTCGCGAATTCGCTGTGGAAAAAGTTTTATCCGATGCGTCTGTTGAGGTGTGCGCGCCGCGCGAGAAATGGGTGCGGGTCTGGCGCGGGGAGAAAATCGAAGGCGAGTCCCCGTTGTTTGCATCCTATATTTTGGTCCGCTGCGTTCCATCGGCGGATGCATTCGTGGGGCTGAAGCGTCAGAAATCCGTCATGGATATTGTCGGTGGTGACACCGGTTACCACGTTGTCCGAGATGAGATTGTTGAAGCATTCAAGGCACTTACGGTCGAATGTGAAATTCCGAGAATAGCGACCGACAAGACGATGACGGACGGAGATAGGGCGTTGATCGAGGTAGGTCCGTTTGCTGGATTTGAGTGCGTCGTGGTGTCGGTCAAGTGGTCACGCCAGGCGAGGGCGAGCGTGCTGATTACGGTGGATGGTCGTCAGTTCCCGATCGACAGCATGCCTCTTGCATTTCTGAAAAAGCTGTGAGAGTCATTTCTACATTGGACGAGCCGGATAACGCAACCCTCCGATCCCCGATCGTAGCGACGACGGGCAGAGCAGGCGGAAGCGCCTCAGGGAACATGCACCCGGCCCCAGCCCTGAATGCCGCCCGATGAGGCGACCGAGTCAGGGTCAGTGCGATAGCTATAAGTTCCAGATGACAGGCGGCCCTCGGGTCGCCTTTTCCTTTGCCAGCAGCTCGGGCATGGGCCGCAAAGGTGAGGGCGCCAGCCCCGTGAAACACGATGTTTCACGCCCCGGCCGACCCCCACCCCACCCCCTGGGGCAAGGGACCGTACCCCCGTTTTGCCCGCCTGCGGGCCCGGAGGACCCCGCGGGGTGCCCAGTCTGACACTAAAATCGAAGCCTAAACTTCTAAAGAACGGCTAAAGAGCTAAAGAACGCGGTAAAGATCGAGATGGAAGGCGCGGTTTCGAAAGGTGAGTTCGCCGCCATCATCGGAGTTACTCCGGGGCGTGTCAGTCAGTACATCGCGGCGGGCAAGATCACGCAGGCCGCTTTGGTCGGGATCGGCCGCAATGCGAAAATCGATGTCGAGCGCGCGAAGGCTGATCTGCGCGGCGCTCTCGATATTTCGCAGCGCATGGGGAACGGGATCGACACACGGCTCGACCCGGATCTTCCCTTCGAAAGGCCGACAGGGGCGCGCGGATCGGGAACCGACTTGCCGCCGCCGGTTCCGAGCATCGACAGCGACATCAAGCAGGCCAAGCTTGAGCAACTCCGTCGCATCAACCGAAACGGCGCGATCGCGGAAGCGCAGCAGCGCGGGCAGCTGGTTGAGGCGGAAGCGTCACGGGCAGAGCGCGCGAAGATTGCCGTGACGATGTTGCAGGTATTCGAAGGGGCATTGACCGATTTCGCCTCGGAAATGTCTGCCGAATACAAGCTGCCGCAGCGCGATATCCTGCATCTCCTGCGCAGGAAGTTTCGCGATGTCCGCGTGAAAGCGGCCGAACATATGCGGAAGCAGGCCGTTCAGCTTGCTGAGACGGTAGAAACCGAGCTAGCGGCGGACGATATCGAGAGCCTGAACTGATATGACGTCCGTCATCGTCGAGACCGCCAACGCAAGGCGTATCAGTTACGACGTCATGGCGGAGATCCTGGAGCCGCCACCTGAGGTCAACTATCTCGCCTGGGCCGAGGACAACATCGTTTTCTCGGAGAGAGAGAGCCAGTTTCCGGGGCCCTACAATCGGGATCTCTTCCCTTATTTCGACGAGGTTCTGAGGGCGCTTTCGCCGGATGATCCTTGCCGCATCGTTTCGGTCCGAGCCTCGGCGCAGATCGGCAAGACGGTCGTCGCCAACATCTTCACCTGTGGGTCCATCGAAATGGACCCAGGCGATTTTCTCTACGTCCACCCGACAGAGAATAACGCCCAGCGCTGGTCGAAGATGAAGCTTGCGCCGATGCTGCGCAACACGACGGCATTGTCGAAGCTATTCCCGATGAAGAACCGGGATGGTCTCGATAGCGTCCTCTACAAGGAGCGCATCGACGGCCGAGGCGCGATCCAGATCTCCGGCGCCAATTCGCCGGCGTCACTTTCCCAGGTGACGATGAAGCGGCAGGTTCAAGACGACCTGTCGAAGTGGGAAATCAATGCCGGTGGCGATCCGGAGACGCAGGCCGATAGCCGGTCGCGTGCTCACGAATTCGCCAAGATCCTGAAGATATCGACCCCACTCGTCATGCCCGGGTGCAGGATCACCCGGAACTTCGAGGATGGTAGTCAGGAATATCCCTATGTGCCGTGCCCGCATTGCGACCATTTCCAGGTGCTAGAATGGGAAAACATGCTGGCGAACCTCGACGAGGAGAAGCCGGAAGACGCGCATTTCTCTTGCATCGAGTGCGGCGGACTTATCGAGGAATATCATCGCCCGCAGATGACGCGGCGGCTGGAGTTCCGAGCGCATAACCCGAAAGCCAAGCGCCACCATCGATCGTTCTACATCTGGTCGGCCTACTCGGTTCTGCAGTCCTGGGAGCGTATCGCTCGTGAATGGCTTGGAGCCCGTGGCGATCCAGCGTCCGAACAGACGTTCCTCAATGATACGGTTGGCAAGGCCTATGTCACCTCTGGCGAAGCGCCTCCCTGGGAAACGCTTCGTGACCGCGGGGCGAATTCCGACTATGCCAAGGGTCGAATCCCGGCTGGCTTCTTCATTCTTACGATCGGGATCGACTGCCAGGACGATCGTGTCGAGTGGCAGACGATTGCATGGGGCAGAGATCTTCGACGCGCCGTCATCGATTGCGGCCGCATCCCCGGCCATATTTCGGACAAGGCCTGTCAGGAGCGCCTCGATGCGATGCTGCAGCAGACCTGGCCGAACAGCTACGGACAGAAGCTTGCCGCGGACAAGGTGGCGATCGACGGCAACGCCTATACGGAAGATGTGTGGGAATGGGCTAAACGCCATCCTGCGGCGCGCCTAGTCATGGTTCGCGGCAGCAACACGGACAGCGCTCCACTGACGCAACGCGTCAAGAAGGAACGTAACCACAAGACCGGCAAGCTGCTGAAATACGCCAAGCGGTTTTATAACTTCAATGCAAGTGTCCTCAAAATGGCGCTCTACCGCAATGTCGCTAAGCAGGATCCGCTCGAACGTGGCTTCGTTGCTTTCCCGACCGGTCTTGAAGACGATTACTACCAGCAGCTCACGGCCGAGCGACGTGTTCCGAAGAAGCGAAAGGACGGCTTCACGGAATACAAGTGGGAAAAGGAAAAGACCCAGGCCAACGAAATGTTGGACACGATGAACCAGGCGGAGGTCGCCGCGATCCTCTACGGCATCCGCGATCTACCTGATGTCATCTGGGATAGGCTCGAGGCGGAACGGGAAACTGCACCTCAGGAAGCGCAGCTCGATTTCGAAGACGGCTTATTCGCTCGGCTCGTGCCCACGTCCAGCCCGGCGGAGACATCGGCAACCAGGCCGCAGAGCAAACCAGCAGAGAAACCGAACAGATGGCAAACTCGCAATTGATCGGTTCAATCTTGGCAAAAACTCGCAAAGCCTTTGCATTCTCTTTGGATACGTTGGCTCCCCCGAAGGCACAGGGTTATCTTCGCGATACGCGCTCCGGCGTGATCGCATCCCGCCCGGCGGTCCTTAGGGAGCATCGTGACGAGATCCGTCGTGTCTGGGATCGCACCGCTGCCCTTGCCATGGACATGATCCAGAACTCGGGTCGGCTGAAGGGTGCTTGCGATCAGATTATTGCCGACACGGTTGGTACGGAATTGACGCTTAACCCGCAGCCGGATTTGACCCGGCTCGGATACAATGATGCTGAGCGGCGCGATTTTATCACACTGGTTAAAACCGACTGGAAGCAGTGGGCCTGGAACAGGAGAGAATGCGATGTCCGTGGCAAGCTGACCGTGCCGCAGCAGGCGGATGTCGGTATCCGTTACTGGATCGCATTTGGCGAAAGCCTGCCAATGGTCACTCATCTGAGCGATGCCGATCAGGCGCGCTACGGTCTGAGCACCAGCACGAAAATGCTGATGGTCCCGCCGACAAGGTTGGTGCGTGACACGCAGGAAGCCCTGGGGCTGTATCAGGGCGTTTTCCATGACGAGAACGGACGCGCGACGGCCTATCGCTTTCGTTATCGCAAGAATGGAATGTTCGTTACCGAGGACAAGCCTGCGTACGACACCTTCGGTCAGCAGCTCGTCGAGCATATCTTCGACCCGATGGACGCGACCGATGTCCGCGGCATCTCCCTGCTGGCGCCGACCTTCCGTCGCTATATCCAGCACGAGATGCTCGATGACGCCACGCTGCAGACCTTCATCCTGCAGACGCTTTATGCGGTCACGCTGACAAGCGAGGCGCCGAGCGCCGATGCATTCGAAGCGCTTGAGGTTCTGAAGGATGCTTCGCCAGCCAATGCGAGCGCCTTCGTCGATGATTTCGCCCAGTATCTCAAGGCGCGGATGGATCGCGCTCTGGAGAGCCGCATCAATGTCAGCGCCGATCCGACAGTGTCGCACCTGGCGCCGGGCGAGGATTTAAATTTCAAGAAAGCGAGCACACCCGGCGGTGAATATCTGCCGTTTTCCGACAGCCTCTCGCGCGACACGGCGCGCGCCATGGGTATTACCTTTGGCGGGCTGACAATGAACTATACCAATGCCACCTACTCTTCGGTGCGCATGGAAACTTCGTCGCTCTGGCCCGTCGTCTTACGCCGACGCGAGCGCATCGCAGCGCCGCACTATCAGATGGCTTATGAAAACTGGCTCGACGAGCAGATCTTCACCGGCAGCATTCCATTCAAGGGTGGTTATGAGGCGTTCGCCGCCAATCGCGATCGTGTCTGCTGGGCGCTGTGGCAGGGGCCGGCGAAGCCAACCGCGGACGATCAGAAATCGGCCAAGGCTTCGAGCGAGCGGATCATCAACGGCACGACGACCCTGGCTCATGAATGCGCCGAACTGGGTCTCGATCCGGATGAAGTCTTCGAGCAGCGGAAGCTTGAGCACGATCGCTACATCGCTGCCGGGTTGCCATCGCCGTTCGAGCGCGGCATGCCGAGCGACCCGGTGATCCAGGACGAGCAGCCGAAATCTCAAGGGACATCCGCCTGATGGTTACGGTCAATATCAACGGCGCCATCGTCGACATGGAAGATCCCTGTGCGCTTTGGCAGGCACTCTATGCAGTGAAGCTGAAACGCCTGTCTGGCGAACAGGTTCAGGAGACCGAGATCCGCTCTCCGGTCGGGCAGCGGCGGCTTCAGGTGGCGAGTAGCAGCATGGAAGATCTCGATGCTGAGCTGAACCGACTTCAGAATGAGTGCGCCAAGAAGAACGGCAAGCCGCGCACGCGGTTCGCCAAAGGGATTCGCTGGGGCTGCTGACTATGAGTTTTGCATTTGCACACATTTCGCAGCGGATTTTCGGGACGCCTTTGCTCTACGATGAGCGCAAGGCTGAGACCTTTGTACGCGCTCTCGGCGCTAGGATTACCGGGTCGGAAGTCATTGTCACGAACGGTTCTGGTGGTGTCCAGCATACGGCGTTCGAAAACGGGCGACCGCTTGCGGGCAAGCTTGGGGAGCCGCTTGGACGCTTTCTCGATCGCCGTGGATACGCGGCATTCGATGTATTTCAGAATGTCGCACTTATCCCTGTCGAAGGCACGCTTGTCCATAAGGGCGCGTGGATCGGCTCATCGTCCGGTGAAACGTCCTACCAGGGAATACAGACTCAGATCGCGGCGGTCCGCCAGGCGAAGGCAGCCGGCAAGATAAAGGGCGCAGTGCTGGAGATCGACTCCTATGGTGGAGAGGTCAACGGCGCTTTCGAGACCGCCGCTGCCATCGCTGCGATGTCGCGCGAGATGCCGACCATGGCGATTCTGACCGACTTCGCCTATTCCGCCGGCTATCTCACGGCAAGCCCTGCTCGCCAGATCGTCATGCCCAAATACGGCGGCGCTGGCAGCATCGGCGTCATTATGATGCATGCCGACTACAGCGAGGCGCTCCTGCAGGACGGCGTCAAGGTCACGATCATTCGCGCCGGCAAGAAGAAGGCTGAGGGCAATCCCTACGAACCGCTGCCTTCCGATCTCGCTGATCGATGGCAGGCGCAGGTCGAGGCTATGCGCGAGGATTTCGCCGACACTGTCGCGCGCGGGCGCAGCAAGCGGATCACGAAGGCGAGAGCGCTGGCAACCGAGGCGGATGCATTCGACGCCGCCGACGCTCTCTCGCTCGGTCTCGTCGATGCGATCGCCGATCCGCTCGAGGCGTTTTCCGCCTTCGTGAAGGAAGTCAACCGGAGCTGATCATGAGCAACTTGCTTGATGTCGTTCGGGCTGCGGTACAGCCCGAAACGATCACCGATTCCCTTGATGGGAATGTGCCGGGCGCATCCGCGTCCCAATCTCCAACGCCGCCGTCGGCGGTTTCACTGAAAGAGGAAGAGATGTCTGACCCTCAGAACAAGCCCGGCGCAGGCAATGCTGATGCCGGGCATGCCGAGGCCATTGCCGCGGCTCGCAAGGAAGGTCACGCCGAGGGCGTGAAGACTGCAACCGATCGCTTCGCCGCTGCGCTCGGCGCCGATGGTATCAAGGGCGATGGCAAGCGCATGGGTGCCGCCCTCGACCTGGCTGTCGGCTCGGCTGACATGTCGGCCGAGACGGTCGTCGCCTTCGTCAAGGCCAATGTGCCGGAGATGAAGGCTGATGCTGGCGGCCAGTGGGGTAGCTATGCCGCCCGCCGCCTGGCGGCTGCGAACATGGCAGCGCCGGAAGCTGGCCAGGATGCCGACAAGAAAGCCGCTGGCAAGGCTGTCCTTGCCGAGGCCGTCGACCGCACCAACAAGCGCCGCAAGTAAGGAGGCTGCATCATGACTCAGATCCTTTCTGACGATCGCCACACAACGGCGAGCTACATCGTCTCCGAAGCCAACGGCTATCGCTCTCGCGAAGTCGGCGTCGTCGTATCCGGCTCCGGCATGTTGAAGGCAGGCACGGTGCTCGGCCAGGTCGCGCTGGGTACGGCGACCGCAGCTGCCAAGAGTGGCGGCAATACCGGCAATGGCACCATCAGCGCCGTGACGCTGCTCGAAGGCGCCAAGCTTGGCGTCTACAAGCTGCGCTTCACTTCGGCCACCGCATGGACGCTCGTCGATCCCGATGGTTTTGAGATCGGCTCCGGCGCGAACGGTGCGGCGAACGCCAACGATCTCGCCTTTACCACGACAGCGGGTGGTACGGCCTTCGTCGGCGGCGACGGCTTCGATATCACCGTTTCGCCCGGCACCAAGAAGTTGAAGCCGCTCAACCCATCGGCGGTCGACGGTTCCCAGCATGCCGTCGCTATCCTCTATGAAGGTTGCGACGCGACCGCGACCGACGTTCGCCGCACCTATACGGCTCGTGATAGCGAGGTGCAGGCCGACATGCTGACCTGGCCGGCCGGCATCACCGATCCCCAGAAAACCGCCGCGCTCGCCTCCCTGGCTGCGCTGGGCATCATCGCCCGATAAGGAGGGGCGCGATCCATGGCACTTGTCGTAGATATCTTCAACCAGAATGCCTTCGGCGTCGTCGAGTTCCAGGAGGAAGTCGTCGAGAAGGTCGATTTCAAGCCGCAGCTGCTGGGCACCATGAACTTGTTCGAGCCGATATATTCGCGCTCGCGCATGATCGCCGTTGCCGACCGCAGTGGTGTCCTGAGCCTGATCCCGACCTCGGAAAAAGGCGCGCCTCCACAGGAGCTGATCCCGCGCGGTGCAAAGGTTCGCGCCTTCGAGGCCGTGCGCCTCGCCAAGGGTTCGACCATTTATATGGCCGAGATCGCCGAAACCTTGGCGCTCCCCTTCGACCAGCAGACCCGCGATATCACGCAGGAAGTGGCGGAGCGTCAGGGCTTCATCATGGACGACATGGAGCTGACGTGGGAGCACATGCGCTTCGGAGCGATTCAAGGCCGCGTGCTCGATGCGGACGGTACGACTGTCCTCTTCGACTGGTACAGCGAGTGGGGGATCGCCGAGCCGGCGGAGATCGATTTCGAACTGGACGATGCCAATACCGATGTCCGCAAGAAATGTCGCGACCTTCAGCGCGCCATGCAGAAGGCATCGAAAGGCGCATGGAATCCCTCGACCAGTATCGCTAGCTTGGCGGGCGACACCTTCTTCGATCTGCTGGTCAATCACCCGCAGATCAAGGAGACGAAGGTCAATACCAACCGCGCGCCGATGCTCGAAAATATCGAGGGTTATTCCTCGATCGAGATCGAGAACATTACCTTCATCAACTATCGCGGCACCGATGACGGTTCCACCATCGCCATCCCTTCGGACAAGGCTCGCTTCTTCCCAGTCGGCGCCCGCGGCGCCTTCCAGGTCGGCTGGGCGCCGGCTAGCGAGTTCAAGGCCGGTTTGAACAAGCGCGGCCAGCCGGTCGTCGGCTTGCTTCTGTCCGATCCGTCCGGCCGTGACGAATGGGACCGTGTAGAAAACTACAGCTATCCGCTGTTCATCTGCACGCGCCCGGAAATGCTGCAGCGCGCCAAGGCGGCTTAATGTTTGCGGGGCGGTCTCTGGCCGCCCCGCCGATCCTCGATTTGATTGGAAGGCCTGATCGCGATGAATTGGGCGAGTGCTCTCGGAAACATGGAGTCGGTCTGCGCCGATGTCTTCGACATCACGCCGTGCCGGCTTCAGCCTCGGGCTTCCGGGCGCTCGGTCAATCATGCGGCTCAGAATGACCCCAGCCGGCAGCCTTTTGATTTCATGGGTACGCTGGAGCTTGGACCGCCGTCGACGAAGGTTTGGCGGCATCTTTCGCCAGATCCCAGCGATATGGGCAATCGCAGCGATACCGTCTCCTATGACGCTGTGCTGACCGCCCATACCGGTGAGTGGCCATACAAGCCCAAACGCGACGATTTCTTTGTCGTTGGTACCGATACCTGGCGCATAGCCGCCATCCTGCTCGACGGCACGGTTCGTCCGGCCTATTTGTTGGTGAAAGCCTGATGCTCGCAGCTGAAGCACTTCGCCTCGCGGCAATCGAGATCCTGCTGCCGACCGCGTCGCAGCCAAATGGACCATTTCCCACCCTGGCTGGCCCCAGGGTCTATGATAGTCGAGCGATGCCGCTCGAAGATCTCTATCAGAACGGCGATGTTCTCGAAAACCTCGACGAGACGGATGAAGTGGCGGAGCCGCACCCTGCCTATACGCCGGTTTTGTCGCTCTATACGCCAGAAAGCGGCGTGAAGCTTCGCGGCCCGCATGCGGCTGCTTGGGATACCGAAGCTGAAGCCGTACTCGAAATCGTCGCCGAGCTTGCCGTTACCGCCACGGAAAACGGAGTGACATTCGTCGATGCGATGGCGAGCGGCGATCCAGACGCCAGGCTCGTGCTCGCGGCGCTCTGTGCACAGGTTCGTCGGGCGTTGGAGCGCAGCCAAGCCGGCGGTCTCTGGCGGCACCTCGTGCGGCAGATCACCGACACGCAATACAAAACCTATGCGCTGCCCGAGCTCGGGTTGCGCTGGCATCGAGTAACGATCACCATACATTGCGAGATCCGCGACGATTGCTTTGACATGACGGCCGGTGGTCTACCTGAGCCGATCAAGTCGCTCTACGACGCGTTGCCCGACGAGTCCTATGCGAAGAGCAAGCTTGCCGCGCTCGCGGCACATTTCGCGGCGGAGCCTCTGCCTGCGCTCAAGGAAATCCATGTGAATACCGGGCCCGTCGAGAGCGGACCCGACGATCTCTCTCCCTGACATCGGAGCCTGTCATGCCTGACGACATTTACGTGCCGCGCGACGGCGCGCGCCTTCCTGTGCCGTGGCCGGAGGATGGCCGCCCGGTCGACCCTCTCAACAATTTCGAGCGCCGCCTCGTGCTCGAAGGCGATCTCGTCCTGAAACCCGCAACCCCAGCCGCTGGCACCAAGAAAGGCCAGAGCGGCGAGACCGGAGGTGAGCAGCAATGACCTCGAATATCCCTGCCAACCTGACGGCGCCGATCTTCACCTTCGACGTGACGAGCGGCGGCGCTTTCGAGAATGAAAACCGGGTGATCATCCTGGCCCATGGCCTTGATGCCGGCTCGCTCGATGCCGGCAATCTCGCGATCTGCAATTCGTCGATGGATGCCCGCATCCTCGCCGGCGCCGGTTCCATGCTCGAATCAATGTTCCAGGTTGCCCGGCTCAACGCACCGACGCAAGAGATCTGGATTGCTCGTGTCGCCGATACCGGTACGGCCGAGCAGCGTACGATCACGATCGGCGCTGTGCCGGCGTCTGGCGGGCAGGGCATTCTGCAGATCGCCGGCGAAAGCGTCTCTGTGCAGATCAATGCCGGCGATACGGCCAATGCGGTTGCCGCCGCGCTCGCGGCTGCGATCAACGGTTATTACAATCGCCTGAACAAGATGTCCCTGCCGTTCACGGCCACGGTTGCCACCAATGTCGTCACCATCACGGCGCGGCATAAGGGCGCCTACGCTACCGGCCTCGATCTCTTCGTTCCTGTGCTCGATACCGTGAACGCTTTCGACGGCCTGCTGACCGTTGCGACATCGGTGCCTGGCGCCGGCGTTCCGAGCGTCGCCAACGTTCTCGCGGCCATGAATGACGACCCGTTCGAGATGATCGTCTCTGCCTTCGGCGACACCGCGAACCTGACGCTGCTGGATGCCTTCCTCAACACCACATCCGGCCGCTGGTCCTACGCCAAGCAGCTCTATGGCCACGCCTTCTATCCGGCGACGGATACGTCTTCCAACCTGGTGACGAAGGCGCTCGGCAAGGATAGCTGGCACCTGACGATGATCCCGCGCTTCTCGGCCGGCGGCAATGCCGAGCCGGATTATCTGTGGGTTTCCGGCTTCGTGGCGCGCATCGCGCCATGGATGGGCGGCGGTGCAAACGGCGATGTCTCGCGCAACCAGACCGGCCTTGTGGTGCAGGGTATTTCCGCGCCGCGTGACCGCAACTACTGGATGGACTATCCGACGCGCGACGCGATGCTCAAAAACAGTGTTTCGACCTGGAGCATAGATCGCAGCGGCAATGTGCAGATTGACAAGATCATCACGCAGCAGCAGACGACCAATGGTGCGCCGGATACGACGTTCCGGGATATCCAGAAGATCTATCAGCTCACTTATGCGCTGAAGAAATTCCGAGCAGATCTCGCGGCCCAGCATGCCAACAAGGCGATTGCCGACGACAATCCAGACAACCTCGACTCGATCGTGACCGTCAAGGACATCAAGGCAACGCTGTTCCATAGCTACCAGCAGATGTCGGGCGTTCTCGAAAACGCGTCGGCCGCGCTTGCCAATATGGTCGTCACGCGTGACAGCGACAACGCCAACCGTGTCAACGTCTCGCTTCCGCTCGATTTCGTCAACCCGCTCGACATCTTCGCGGGTCTCGCCACCGCATACAGCCAGTTCGCGAACGCCGCCTGAGGCTCGCCCTGAAAGGAGACATATATCATGGCAGGCAAGGATTTCGGCGGCATTATCAATGTCCGCCTCTCCACCGGCACGACGTTTTCTCTGCGCGGAACGCTCAATATAAATCCGTCGCGGCTTTCAACCGAGGCGGTGACCAACCAGGATGGTTCAGTCGATCGGACCGGCACGGTTCAACCGGCACGCGTCGAGCTCAATTTTGCCGACCGCGGCATTGACTACAACGCGCTCATGCAGTCAGCCCGCTTCAATATCACGTTCATTGAAGATTTCACGGGTGTGACGCATTACTTCACGAGCGCCTTCATGGTCGGTGATCCACAGAGCAATCGTCAGACCGGCGAAGTCACGGGCATCAGCATCGCGGCCGAGAAGTATAGCCGGAGCGATGGCTGATGACGACGCCAGTCCCGCTTTCGCGTAAATACAAAGCGCATGACAAGACCTTCAACGAGGTCGTACTGCGTCTTCCGACCTACAAAGAGATTTTCATGGACGGTCTCGGCAAGCCGTTCGAATTCCAGATGACTGCCAGTGGTCCGATCCAGGTGACCTATCCTGAGGTCATCGACGGCTACCTGCAGCAGATCGTTATCGAGCCTGGGTATGAATATATAGCCGGGCTGGAGCCACCGGATGCGATGGCGCTTGAAAGGGCCGTCTGTGATTTTTTTCGCATTTCGACGGCATCGAAAAGGTCGCGGACTGGCTCATCTTCCAGGCCGGCTTCGACCCAGAAGTCGTCGAAAATGCCACGCCGCCAAGGATCCTCTACTGGGGAGAGCGGTACGCCGAGCACTTGAGCCGCATCAGGCGGAATAGACCATGACCACCGGCTTGCTTCACATCGATGATCGCGATTGGGTCCAGGTCCGACGCGCGATCGAGCGCCTCCCCGGAGAGATCAAGACCAAGGCGATGAGCCGCGCCATGCGCCGCATGACGCAGATGGCACGAACAGCGATTGTCGACAGCAACGCGAAACAGGTCAAGTTGCCAAAGGAGGTCATCGGATCTTTGACGACTGCCGCATTCAATGCTGGCGGCAACACCTCAAAAGTCGTCGTCGAGTCCGGCTGGATACCGTTGCGCCGACTGGGTGCCGTGCAGGATGCATCCGGCGTCTACGTCAATCTTCGGGGCTCCTATCGCCACGCATTTATCGCAGCATTCAAATCCGGTCATGTCGGTGTCTTGCGTCGCATTCCAGGGACAAGCATGCTTTCAAATCCGCGGAAAGAGCAGATCCGTGAGTTGTTTGGGCCCAATCCAGCGCATGCCATCACGAACAATCCGGACGTCTATCTGGAGGTCATCGCAGGCCTCATAGAGGATCGCCTGTACCCGCGATACGTCCATGAGCTCGACTTCATCATCTCACGCGCAGGGCGTTGATTCATGGCTAATCGCAAAATCAAGGCTGAACTAGAGGTCGACGGTAAGGACAGTACTGGCCCGGCGTTCCGTTCCGTTGCAACCCGCATGGGGCAGATCGAGAAGCGGATCGGGCAGTTCAACAAGCAGGCCGCCGCATTCAACAGGACTGCTGGCGAGTTCGGAAAGCGCTTCAAGGATTTCGACAAGACCGCCGGCGCGATGGCCAGGCACCATGATAACATGGCCAAGGCGTCGGGATTGCTGATGGAAATGGGTGCCCGTGTTGGCGGCGTTGCGGCCATCGGCTACGCCTTCGCCAAGGTCACCAAAGAGTCGGCAAATTTTCAGGAAAGCCTCGTCAATATCCAGAAGAAGGCCGGTGCCTCTTCAGAGCAGATGGCGACGATGCGCGATGAGATCGTCGATCTCAGCCATAAGATGCCGACATCCCTCGATGAGATCTCGAAAGCATTCGAACGGGGTGCCGCAGCGGGCATTCCGCTCAGCGACCTGAAAGAGTTTGCCTCGCTTTCTCTCAAGGTTGCTGATGCTTGGGATGTTACCGCGGAAGAATCTGCGAATGCCTTTGCCGGTTTCCATGCTTCGATGGGCATCAAGTTCGGCCAGGACATGAAGAATTATGCCAGCTTGATCAACGATCTGGCTGATAGCGGCATTTCCGATGAGCGAGACATCAAGGATTTCGTCGATCGCTTCGGCGCGTCCGGTGTGAACTTTGGCATGTCGCCCCAGGAGGTCGCGGCCTATGGCGCCGCCATGCTGAACCTGAAGATGCCGGCCGAAGTTGCCGCGCGTGCAATGAACACGCTGACGAACACGCTGATGGCTCCGGAGAATTTGTCGAAGAAGGCGGGAGGCGCCTTTGAGAAGATCGTTGGAAACACAAAGGAGTTCGCCAAATTGTCGGGCAACGACAAGATGGTGTTCTTTCTCAAGCAGCTCGACAAAATGACTTCGCAGCAACGCGCGAGCACGCTTGGTGCATTGCTTGGCCAAGGCTTTTCCGACGAAACCATGCGTCTCGTTGCCGGCCTTCAAGAGGTGCTGCGCAACCTTGATGTTGCGCACAAGGAAACCGCTAAGGCATCGAACAGTGTCGACCAAGTCTATGAAAAGCGAATGGAATTGTTCAATTCGCAGATTGCCGTGCTTCAAAACAACATCAAGAATATCGAAGTCAGTCTGGGGAATTTGATACTTCCAGGTGCCACCGGCGCTGTGAAGGGTGTCAACGATTATATTTCCGATCTCGATGCCGAGCGTCGCGGCATGGACGGAATGACGACGGATGAAATCAATGCTCAGCGCCGGGATTATATCAAGCGATATAAGGAGCTGCATCCGGCAACTGGCTGGCGCGACAAGATCATTCTGAACGATACGGCGCTGAAAGAATATAAGCGATCGCTGCAGCGTGTCGGCCGCGGCGAAATACGAGATGTGTCTGAAGACCTGGATGCCGAACAGTCTCGGCAGACATGGAGCGAGGGCTATGCCAGCGGGAAAAACAAGGCGTCAGTGGGGAGGCAGAATTATCAGCCGCCGCCTATTGACCACGGATATACGATTAAGCGGCTTCCCAAGATCGGGCCGGAGATAGCTTCTCGCCCGAAATTTGGCAGCCAAGAAACAGACTACCCACCGCCTAGTGTCGCTACCACTGTGGCCAAGCCGCCGTCGCCGCCAGGCATGAGCCTAGCCGACCAGTATGATGAATATCATCAGGGTTGGCGTTTGATGCGTGAGAACCAGCCGCTATCCGCTCCGCCTCAACAAGGCGTCAATGAGTTGATGACGAAGCTCTATGGGAATGATCTCCCGACTGTTGGAGCGGACGCGTTGAAACAGAATGCGGACGAGGCTGGCAAGGTGGTTGTTGACAGTGGCAAACAAGCCGGAGACTCGATCAAGAGCGGCGGTGAAAGTGCCGCGGCCTCAATTCTTGAGGCGGCACGGGCCCTTGTAGACGCCGCCAACAGGCTAAATGCGATTAACGTCAAAGTTCAGAACGCGTCGTCGGCTGGCGGGGCGGTTGGTCAGATGGCCGGCCGCGTTAACGCCGATACGGGAAAGAGCAACACCTTCGCGAGCGCGCCGCCTGGTGGAAATACAGGGGGAGGCGGTGGTTTCTGATGGCAGTACGTGACTGGAGAAAAACGCTCCTGCCAGCGAGCTTTCGCGGTGTGCCGTTCTTCATCGATGGCGAGGATCTGAGCGGCGGTCGTCGCCTTGCAAAACACACATATGCTGGCGGGGAGGTAACTCTGCCAGAAGATATGGGCAAGGCCGTCGAGAGCTTCGATGTCACCGGTTATCTCGTCGGCGACGATGCAGACATCAAGGCCAAGGCTATCCAGGCTGCCTGCAGCGTGGCCGGGCCGGGCATGCTCATCATGCCGATGGATGGCGGCATGATGGCCTATGCGGAGGGTTTTCGCCGCACGCGCGAGAAGGATCGGATCTATTACATCCGCTTCGATGTGACATTCATCCCGGATGGCGCTTTACCGGTCTCGGCTCTGTCGATCGGAGACGTCTCGGCCGTTGTGGCGTCCGGCTTCTCGGCTGCGGCATCAGCGTTCGCCCGCTTGTTCTAAAGGTATTGTCGATGGCTGCGAATAAAGACACGATCCTGTCGTGGCTGGCGGACCTCTCCGCCGCTGTCATCACGGATGCGGACGATCTCGCCGAGACGTCCGATCGCATCGTGGCGGCGGCAGATCTGGGTGCCGATGCTTTCGCTCCGGAGGCGTTGGACATTATGCGCGTGATCGCCGAGAGCGTCACGAGCCCGACCGGCTTCGACATGATCATCATTCCGGACACGATTTCTTCTGGCGATACATTCGATGCGATGGCAGTCCTTGTCTCCCTCGGCCTCTCAGTGGCCGGCGGCCGGGTGAACTGGCAGTCGCGGCCGCAGGCGCGCAAGGCTCGCACGCGGATATCATCGGCCGGCGATGCCGGTCTCGCGGTCGCGTCGGCCATGGGCGGCGATGGCGCCGATCTCTATTCCTGGCTTTCGTCAATCGTCGAGGTTGCCTGCCGCCTTGTTTCCGATCTTGCGGCGAATGCCGTCCCGATCGTTCGAGTTCAGACCGGCATTTCCCTTCCGTCGACCGTGCTCGCCTATCAGCTCTACGGCGACGCCGCACGCGCGGTCGACCTGGTCGATATTGCCGGTTCGGCGACGCCGCTCGTCATGCCCACTGCATTTGATGCTTTGGCATCTTGAGATAGCCGATGTTCGAAACCGTCCTCATTGAGGGTCTGCCGCCTCACAAGGAGATAACGATAAAGCTGTCGGCCGAAGAGGCCGCACGGACTGCAACCATCGATGTCGTTCCGGTTGGTAATGGTGTTCCGGTAGTACCGGATCAGCCGACCAAGATCACAGCGACCGGCGATCTCGTGTTGACGGGTTATGTCCGTGATGTCGAGCCGTCGCATGATGCAGATAGCCGGTCTCTGTCTGTATCCATCGTTTCACGCACAGTGGACGCCGTCGAGTGCTCCGCCGATCATAAGACCGGCGAGATCATGGACAAGTCCCTTGCGGATATTGCTCGAGAACTCGACGATAATGGCATTGGCATCGAGGACGATGGCGGCCTGCCGATCGAGCCGCGGCACAAGCTGCGCGTCGGCGAGAGCCTGTTCCAGTCGGTCGAGCGTCGCGCCCGGGGGCGCGGTGTGCTGATCTACGACACGCCGAAAGGAAAGCTTAAGCTCGCGACGAAGCCGGAAGGCACGCACAGCGGCAGTCTCATTTTTGGTGTGAACGTCGAGAAAGCGAGTTCCCACCTGACGGGGCGCCATCGCTATTCCGAAGTGAAGGTCCGTGGCCAGTCGAGTGACGGCGTCGACAAGCAGCAGCTGCGGGCAGAAGCGAAGGCGAAGGACAAGGGTGTCTCGCGCCGCCGAGTGTTGATTCTGCGCCATGAAGGCGAGACGACGACGGATCGCATGAAGAAGCGCGCAGGCTGGCATTCCAAGCGCGGCGCGGGGAACGGGACGACGGCCTCGATCACGGTCACCGGCTGGCGCGATGGCGCTGGCAAGATCTGGTCGCCCAACTGGCTGGTGCAGGTTTCCGATCCATGGATCGGGATCGATGGCCTGATGCTGATCAAGGGCGTGACGCTACATCAGGGCGACGACGGGACCACGGCCGATCTTGAGCTTTGCGATCCGCGTGCGCTGGGCGGCGAAAACCCGCGCGGAAAGTCGGCGAAAGTCTATTCGGCGCCGCTCGCCAACGATGTGGACTTCGAGGAACAATGAGCGGCTTTCGTATCGAACTCGACGGCGCCAACCTGGAGCGCAAGGGGCAGCAGTTCGTAAGCGGCCGAGGTGTCTATAACGACGCCTTCACGCGCATCCATCGTATTGAGCCGCATGGCTTCGCCTCCAGCCCCATCAAGGGCGCAAAGGCACTTCTGTTTTCACCGAACGGAGATCCCGACCAGGCCTATGTCATAGGCGGCGAACATCCGTCGCATCGACCTGCCAATCTGCCGGTCGGAGCGACTGCCATCTATGACATGAGCGGCAACATCATCAAGCTGGTGAATAGCGAGGTGATCTTCGATTTCGCGTCGCGGACGGCCACTTTTACGGCTGGTACTTGGACCATCAACGGCGACGTGACGATTAACGGTAACGTCACCATCAACGGCAATCTCAACGCTTCCGGTTCCATCACGGACGGTGATGGTGACGGCGGTGCTTAATCGGAAAATTTGGATGCGCTGGCGACTGCGCGGCAATCGGGTGCGGACGCGCACAGGGATACTGCGTGACAGAAGCGGACCAGCCGAGGGGGAAACCGGGCGCTTCGACGGTTGCGTACCGGACCCCTGAGTTTCGATGAATTGGGCGATCGCTCGCGCCCGATCATGGCAACCAACGAGCGACATCAAGGAGAAGACGCATGAGCGCACCCATATGCACAGCGAAGTTCAAGCTGATCAGCCGCGTGGAAAATCAGGCCGGCTTCACGCTTACATTCGAGCCGGTTACGTCAGGCAGCAAGGAGAATGACCAGTTCTTCAGATACACCCCCTGGGGCAAACTTGAGCTAGGAACGATTAACGCCGAGGCCGCTAGCGGCTTCAAAGTCGGCGGTGAATATCTCCTGCCCTTCACGCCGGTTGAATAATCCATGCTCAAGATCATCCCAGTCGATGATGGCGACGATCCATACCGCGCGCCGGATCTCGGCTGGGATGGTGAGGTCGGCGATCTCCTCATCAATCCCATCACTCATGCCGATGCACCCGGCGATTTCCGGGCAGAGCAGGGGCTTGCGACAGCGGTCCTGATCTACCTGATGACCGATCGCCGCGTCGATGCAAGCGAGTTGCGCGACGGCGACGAAAACCGTGGCTGGATCGGCGACAGCTTCGACATGGGGCCGGACGAGCAGCCGCTCGGCTCTCGGCTCTGGCTGCTGCGACGATCGGCGATCTATGACGGCATCGAGGTCAAGGTCGAGGCCTACGTCCGGGAGGCGCTGCAGCCCTTGCTTTCAGTCAAAGCCGTCGCTCGCATCGATGTCGCGGTTGCGGTCGACCGGCCGGGAAACAAAGTCAGCTACCAGGTTTCGCTCTACGGGCGGGACGGCGCGAAAATCTACGACAACAAATTCGAACTTCTCTGGGATCAGATCAATGGCGTGGAATATCCGCTCTCTGGCTGAGGCCTCGGCTCGTATTCGCGGCGCCTTTCGGCAATATCTGCCTGGAACCGATACCGCGCTTCCGAATAATTTCGTGACGATCATCGGCAAGGTTATTGCCGGCCTTGCGCACGAATTCGAGCTTCGCATCGCCTACCTCGTCAAGCAGATGTTCATAACGTCGGCGACGGGTAAATGGCTTGAGCTGCTGTGCTCGGACGTCGGCATCTATCGCAAGCAGGCATCCGCCGCATCGGGATCGATCACCGGAACCGGCGCGGCGCTGACGACCTATCCGGCCGGCATCAGATTCATTTCCGGAAGCGTCACGTACCTTTCGACGACGCCGGCGACATCAGCTGCCGATGGCTCGCTGACGCTGTCGGTCACGTCCGAGAACAAGGGCTCGATTGCCAACCGCGAGAGCGACGGCCTCCTGTCGCTGGCGGACCCTGTGCTCTATCCGGATCTCGGTACGAGCTGGACTGTGGCATCCGGTGGTCTTGGCGGCGGCGCTGATATTGAACTGGACGACAGCCTGAGAGCGCGCGGTCTGCAGCGCAAGCGCAACCCTCCGGGTGGCGGAACGCTGACGGATTATGAGCGCATCGTGCTGGCCGTACCGGGCGTCAAGGCGGCATGGGCGTTTCGCGGAACCCTGTCACCGGGAACGCTCTTCGTTTTCTTTCTTTTCGAAGGGCGGGCAAACTATATCCCCGAGCCATCCGATGTCGTAGTCGTTCAGGCGGCCGTCGATGCGCAGCGGCTGATCCGGGTCGATGACGGCGTCATGGTTGCGCCGACGCCGCTTCCTGTGAATATCACCATCCACGATCTTTCGGCCGACACCCCGGAGATTCGCGCCGGCATCGCCAGCGCCATCCAGGCGATGTTCCTCGCCAAATGCAGGCCAGGCATCGCCGGCAATACCTTCACGCTCTGGGATGCATGGATCGATGAAGCCATTTCCGGCGTGGCGGGTGAAGACAGCCACGAGCTGATTGCGCCGTCCGCGCCGATCGTGCTCACCAATGGGCAGTTTCCGGTGCTGGGGACGATCGATTATGGCCCGTGATCCCGGACTGAATACCGTGACGACAGCGGCATCCGGCGCCAGTGATGTCCTCGCGATTACCGGTCCCTATGATGCGCTTGCGAACCCGAGCAATGACGACCTGATCGGCGCGGCTCTTACGATGCTGCCACAGGGTGCCGCATGGGGATCGCCGGATGGCCAGGCGATTTCGCTGAAAAGTCGGTTGGCCGGCCTGATGCGCGTTGTGGTCGACAGCTTCCAGTGGCTCTATCAGCGCATTTGGACGCTCGCCCGCAATGCCAGTGTGCAGGGCGTGGACGAGCTGCTGCCGGAATGGGAGGCCGAATACGGCCTGCCCGACAATTGCGTGACGGGTGAAACCAGCGTCGCCGAAAGGCTTCGCGCCCTGGCGGCGAAGGTGGCCGCGATCGCGATCATTACGCCGGGAGATTTCATTCGGCTGGCGGCGACCTATGGCTTCGCCATCCAGATCGAGGAGCCCGCGATTTTCGAATGCGGCTTCTCCGAATGCGGCGGCGAACACACGGTCGGCGACGTCAGACAGGAATGCTACTGGATCATCCGGACTTACAGCCTGGCAGTGGACTACTTCCGGGTCGGTGAGAGCGAATGCGGCTACGACCTGCTGTTTGATTACGGCGACGGCGATCGGCTTCTCTGTATCCTGCGTCGCGTGGCGCCTGCGTGGACCATCCCGATCATCGAAATCATCTACCTGCTGACCGACGAAGACGGTCGTGTCCTGACCGACGAAGGCGGCAATTTCCTCAACGTGACCATCTAAACCTCTGTGAGGCTTTCATGAAATATCAATCGCCATACGGATCGGATGATCCGGATGCATCGTATGTCGACCGCAACAACGCGACAGCAACAAAGGGTTCCGCAGTTCCAGCAAAAGCAATCGAGCAGCCCCAGCGTGAGTTGGTGGCGTTGATTTCGGCTGCCGGCCTGACGCCTGGCGATGGCGATCTATCTCAGGTAGCGAAAGCCATTCAGGCCGGCAAAATCAACTACGCCGTTGCCGGCGGCACTGCAAACGCGTTGACGGCAACCCTGACGCCGCCGCCAACTCAGCTGACGGTCGGCATGCGGATTTTTCTGAAGACCCCTTTCATCAACAGCAGCGCGACGCCGACACTCAACGTCAACGGCTTCGGTCCCGCAACAATTGTTGGCAATGACGGATCGACATTGCCGGCGCGCGCATATGTGACGGACATGGTCGCCGAGTTCGAATGGGACGGGGCCAACTGGCGTCTGCTCGACTATACCTCTCTGCAAACGCCGCCGCGCAATGTCACGTCTTATTCAGTGGCTGGAAGTTATACGTTCATCGTGCCGGCGGGCGTCTATAAGCTCTATTGCACGTGCGTTGGTGCCGGTGGTGGGGCCGGAGGTATCGGACAACGTTCGGACGGCAGCCCGAAAGCCGCCGGCGGCGGTGGTGCGGGGGGATCGGCATTCGGGTGGATCGATGTCGATCCTGGCCAATCCATCGCTATAACCGTCGGTGCAGGCGGCCCTGGCGGCGCGGCAAGCGCCAATGCTCCGAGCTCGGACGGCGGCTCTGGTAGCACTGGCGGGACTTCAAGCATAGGCGCGTACATGTCTGCGACTGGCGGGTCCGGCGGCAGTGGTGTGGATTGCTCTGGTGGCGCCGGCGGCACGGGTGTTGGTGGTCAGATCAATCAAATCGGCGGAGCCGGCACAGATGGTTCTGGCGCTACCAATTTGAATTCATACGGCGGCGCCGGCGGCGCTTCAAGCCAGGGCGGCGGCGGTCGGCCCTCTACCACTAAAAACACAATTCAGGATGGACAGGCCAAGGGCAGTGGCGCGGGGTCCTGCTACTACAATGGCTGGACAAGCACCAAGTCTGGCGGCAATGGCGCTTCCGGCCTTGTCATCCTTCAATATTGAGGATTGGAAATGACACAGACTTTTGCTCGTGTGGCCGATGGCCTTGTCATAGAAGTTGTCACGCTTCCGGATGGTGTAGACATCGCAGAGAGCTACCACGTCGATCTCGCCGAGACCTTCTTTTCTTGCGACGCGACGGTGCAGCAAGGATATGCCTATGACGGCAAGAAATTCACATCGCCTGTGGCTCCCGAGATTACCATGGCCGATCTCGTTGCCTATGCCGCAGCAAAGCGGTTTGCCGTCGAAACCGGTGGGATATTTGTTGGTGGATTCTCAATCTCTACCGATAGGGCGAGCCAATCTCTAATCATCGGGGCTTATAATTATGTGCAGGCAAACCCGGATGTAACAGTGAAGTTCAAGACGGCGGCCGGTTTTGTCAATTTGACGGCAGCGCAGATAATGACGGTTGCGAATGCGGTCGGCGCGCACGTCCAGGCAGCTTTTGCAGCGGAATCAGAGATCATTGCTAAAATTTCCGACGGCACGATTAATGCGCCTGCTGACATCGATGCGGCTTCTTGGCCTGCCAATAGCTAAAAATAGGAATAGACGATGAAGCTGACCAAGCTCTTGCTCGGCGCCTTGGCCTTGTGTGCCATTGCGTTCGGTGCGCACGCACAATCTGCCTCGGTATCGGTCAACAATCTTCCGACCAGGACGCTCACCAATGTCGTTGGGCACGATATCAACGGTTTGGCCGGCCGCGAACCCGTCACGGACTTTGTTAAGCCAGGCACGACATCGCCGACTTCGGGTAATCTTGCCTGCTGGGGTACGACTGCCAATCTGATCGCCGATTGCGGAACACCGGGTACGGCCGCCACCAAGAACATCGGCACGAGCGGCGCGAATGTTCCGCTTCTGAATGGGGCGAATACGTGGAGCGCTGCGCAAGCGTTCAGTAGCCTGACATCTTCCAGTGCAATTCCCGTCACATCCGGCGGTACCGGCGGCACGACCCAGGCGGCGGCACGCATTGGCATTGGTGCGGCAGCCTCGGGTTCCAATGGTGACATTACGTCTCTCTCCGGTCTAACCACGGCGCTATCCGTGGCTCAGGGAGGTACGGGGGGCAATACGCAAGCAACGGCTCGCACTGGCCTTGGTCTGGGCAGCATCGCCACGCAGGCTGCTTCTGCTGTTGCCATAACGGGCGGTTCCGTAGATGGAACGGCAGTTGGCGCAACGACCGCGACGACCGGCCGTTTTACGACCGTGACGGCGACTGGCACGATCACACCATCTTCCACGGCTGGCATCTTGGGAACTGCGACAAACGATAATGCCAATGCCGGCAGCATCGGGGAATTTCAATCGGCGACTACCACGGGCACGGCGATCACGGCGAGTGCAGCTCAAAATGCCACGAGCGTCAGCCTGACCGCCGGCGACTGGGATGTGCAGGCCACGGCCGTATTTACAAATAGCTCATCTGAGGTAGCGCCATCCAACGTTCAGGTTGGCGTCAACACCGTCAGCGCCACAATGCCCACGACTCTGGGATCAAGAACACTGAATAATGCGACCTTCGCGGCTGGGGCCGTTATAGGACAATCTTCGCCCATCGTGCGCATCAGTCTGGCCGCCACGACGACTGTATATGCGGTGACATTTCAGCAGACGGCCGGCGCCTCGGCTACAGTGAGCGGTTTTATCCGGGCAAGGCGGGTGCGATAGCAGTCATCGGAATCGCCGGAATTGGAATTCCTTGGCCGATGTGGCCGTGATCCGCTCAGCTGCTTCACTGAGGCTGGTACGGTCATTTGAGAAGCGTATAGCCGATGCGTTTCGCCAAAGCTTTCCCGACAATCACTCCAGCCGTTAAGGATAGATGGTCGCGGTCTCGGTAGAAAACTTGCCCGTCTTTCTGGACTGGACATCCGTTATTATCGCAAAGGTGGTCCTGGCTGTCGAAAATGAAGACTCGATCGCGATAGCGATCTCTGAGTGATGAAAATTCGCTCATCATGCTGGCCCGCTGTTCGCGGGCTTCATCCACGTCAACCGTGCAAGATAAGTTCTCTGCAGTCCAACCGATCTTGATCGGTCGGGTGGGAAGGAGGCATGTGCGATAATTTGCGAGCGTCAGTGTTGGGTTGTCGCCGACAAGGAGAACTTTCTTTCCTGCGCTTATGAGCCTCGCAACGGTATCGGCGAGAGCTAGCGTCGCAACATTCAAATTTCCGCCATTCCTGCCGTTGTAGGAGTATTTGTCAGCGCCGTTTTCATAATGTGACTCGTTGGAGTTGTATTCTGTTGCAACAAAGGCAAGGATCACGACTGAGGCCTTTGACGCAGCGGCGTACCCGATACGAGCATTGTTGATCTCGCTGCACTTTGCTCCCGAGTCACCATAGGGGTCTAGTGGACGGCCGCCAGCGAGGCGCTCGACCCCGAGGAGGGGTGGACAGCCGCCGTTCAGGATAAACGCCTGGATAGGGGCAATGCTGCTCGATTGGGCTAGCCCTGGCAAGAGTTGACCGGCGTGGCTATCGCCGAGAAGGATTGCCTTCGGCTCCCGCCCGCCAGTGAAATCGTAGCAGTCAGTATACGACCCCACCTTAAATGGGCACGGGGACCGCATAGCCTCTACTACTTGGAGAAAGGTCTTGTTGTCGTTTGGCACTCCCGCAAACGCGGATTGTCGTAAGTCGAGCTGAAAAATGGCGATCGAAGCAGCGGCCGCCAGGCAGGTAGTCGCTGTAATGGCCGGTTTGGCATTGCCTGTACGTCGCCTAAATGGCTGCTCGACAAAGTAAAAAGTTGCGGCAGCTAAAGCAAAAGCTGCACCAATGGCCGCCAATCTGGTCCATATCGACGGCTCCACATCGCTGACGATGTGGAGATAGGAGATGATTGGCCAGTGCCACAAGTAGAGGGAGTAGCTAATCCTCCCCACCCATACGATGGGCTTTGCAGAGAGAAACGTTCTATTGAGCAGAGCAGTCTGCCCAGATTGTATAAACAATACCGCCGCCAAAACAGGGGCCAGCGCCGCAGCCCCCGGGAATTGGTTTTCGCGGATGAATGCAAGTCCTAGGACAAGGATGATCGCGGCTGAGACGGAATAAACTCCGCCGAAGGGATGGGGGCGGCTGAAACGACCATTTCTGCGTTGGTGCAAGAAGGCGAGAGCGCCGCCGGCAGCCAGTTCCCAGAAGCGAGAGATTGGAGAGTAAAATGCCATCGCTTGATCGCGAGGAAGCTCAAACACGCTGTACGCAAATGATCCAAGTATAAGGATGGTAAAAAATAAAATGCCTAGCCGAAGCCGATACATCGCCACGCAGACAATCGGCCAAAAAATATAGAACTGTTCTTCAATTGCTAGACTCCACGTGTGGAGCAGAGGCTTGTAGATGGACTCCGTATCGAAGTAGCCGGCTTCATTCAGCAGCGTGAAATTAGCCGCGAAGAAGGATGCACCTATGGCGTGTTTCGCCAGCTCCTCCATTTCGTTTGGAAACAGCACAAGCTTTCCAAATGCGATAGTCGCTAGAAGCACAACGGCAAGGGCAGGAAATATCCTTCTTGCCCGGCGCTCATAAAAATCGAGTACGCTAAAACCCGGGCCAGCGATCTCTTTCATCAGGATTGTTGTGATGAGATATCCTGAAATGACGAAGAAGATGTCGACGCCGATGAAGCCGCCACCCACCAAAGAAGGGAAGGCATGATACAAAACCACTGACGAAACGGCGATGGCCCTCAAGCCGTCAATGTCAGGGCGATACTGCAGATTTGACAAGCGCGAGCTTCCCTTCAAGGCGCAATCTCTTTGGTCGAATTTCTTCGACTTAGCAACGCAATTCCTGATTTCATAGCGCTCTTCAGGGTGGTTTTTCAAGGCGACCACCGGCTGATCTGAAATACGATCCTTTAGACACGCCGTGGCGCGCCCGCTCAATTTTCTCTTCCACCAATGGCCGCGTCGGCGGCCTTTTTCATTGGAGCATCACATGGATACCACCGTGCAGACAGCGCAGCGGCGCTTGATCGCGCTTGGCTATAGTGTCGGCAACGCCGGCGCAGACGGGATCCTCGGGAGGGCAACGATCGCTGCCTTGACCAAGTTTCAGACCGATAGGGGCTTGGACCTGCAATATCCCGGTACGCTCGGGCCGAAAACCTTGGCTGCCCTCGATCTCGATAAATCGCCGGCGCTGCCGCCATGGATCAGCCTGGCGAAAACGAAGATGGGGCTGAATGAAGTGCGCGACAACAAGGCGTTGTCGTCTTTCCTGAAGAGCGATGGCGTAACCCTTGGCGATCCTGCGAAGCTGCCCTGGTGCGGCGATTTCGTCGAGACCTGCATAGCGGTCTCTTTGCCGCGCGAGCCGATGATCGCCAATCCCTATTGGGCGCTCAACTGGCTGAAATTCGGCGTCGAAGTGCCGAAAGACCAGCCCGTCATGGGCGCGATCGGTGCGGCCGAACGCAATGGCGGCGGCCACGTCTTCTTCGTCGTCGGCCAGGATACGAACTATTACCACGCGCTCGGCGGAAACCAGTCGAATTCCGTCAGCATTGTCAAGATGGACAAGGGCCGCGTTCGTGGCCTTCGTTTCCCATCGACATACCCAATGCCGTCCGACGTGCTGCCCTACACCACGTTTAACGGCCAGATCTCCGTAAACGAAGCCTAGCCCCTCAAAAACCAAAGGATCATTCCATGCGCATCCTCCATCTCTCGATGGCGGCAAGCCTTGTGCTGTCCGCTGTTTCGCTCTCCGCCTGCCAGACGACCGGCCAGGTCGACACTGCAATTCAGCAGAACCTTCCGAAAGTATGTTCGGCGCTCGAAATCGCGCACGTCGCGTTCTCGGCCGTCGCCGCCACCGGCAAAATCGGGTCGAAAACGGTTGCCAAGGAAGCGGCAGCCTATGCCGGTGTCGAGACGATCTGCGCCGACCCATCCCACACAACTGTCGTCGATGCCGTCGTGAAGGTCGCTCAGGCCTACGCCGTCGTCACCAGCGCCCTCCAGCAGGCCAAGGCCGCTCAGTAAAGGAAAGCAACATGTTCAATACGAATGCCATCCACAATCTTCTCAATATCCTGATCGCGGCCCTGGCGGCCGCTACGGCCTTCATGATCGCGAGCGGCTGCACGCAGCTCGTCACTGGTCTCCTGGAATGCTCTCAGTCCTGGATCAGCCCGAAATATGCGGCAGCAATCGTGGCGCTGCTCGGCTCGTCGAAGATCCTGATTAACGTCGTCCGGGACGGGTTCGGCGGATTGATCAAGCCGCAGCCGCCGGTCGACAAGAGCAAGTGATCGAGCGGCTTCTCATCGGCGGATTTTGCATCTCATGCGCCACGCTGACAGCTCTCCTGCTGCTGGCGTGGCATTCAATCTAAATTATCAGGGCACGAGACTTCAAAGGGGCGGCACGTTGGAAGAGGTTGTCATGCAGTTTCCACAGAGAAGCAAGCGATTTGAGTGGAATTTCAATACGATCGTCACACTTGGAAGCATGGTGGCTGGCCTCGCCGTCACTTCGGCCGGCTGGGGAATAACCTATGCAAACATGCGGAATGACAATGCCGATCTGCGAAAGCAGATCATCGATCTGACAAACCGCATGGATAAGGATGGAGCCGATAAAAAGGCCCAGCTTGCCGACGTCCAACAGCAGCTCGCACAAATAGCGCCTTTGACGTTCCAGACGACGCGCGCCACCGAGAGCGCAGCCGAAAACAAGAAGGCGATAGAAATGACAAACGCCCGCATCGATCGTGTCGTCGAAGCGTTCGGCGGAAAGTTGGATACCGTGATCGACAGCGTCAACAAGGTCAGCACACAGGTCCAGGTCCTCAGCTCGAAGCTTGAGGACATGCAGGGAAAGGCCGACAAGACACTGTTCCGAACGCCGGTCGTCAGGCCTTAGGGCGATCCCCATAACGCGGCTGGCGATAGTCCAGCCACTGATGCTCATAGCAGAACCATTTCGTCTCGCCCTTGCCGATATCGTATCCCCAGCCGCCCCACGCCTTGCAGCCGGGATGCTCGCAATAGTGATTGACGTGAACCGTATCCATCGGCCGATCTATGGAAGGGGCTGTTTCGCTCATAGCAATGGCGGCTCCGATTCGTCTTCGACCGGCACAATGAGGTCGGGCCGGTTATTTTTCACTGAACCGACGTCGCGGCCGATTTTCCACATCGTCATCAGATCGGCCGGGAATGGCTTCATGATGTCTGCGGGATCCGGTTCAGGCGACAGCCAGCGCTCATAGTCGTCCGGGTGCAGGATCACCGGCATGCGGTCGTGAATGGTTGCCATCAATTCGTTTGGTGCGCAGGTGATGATCGCGAACGTCCTTCGATCGAGGCCTGTGTCCTTATCGCGGCGAAGGGACCAGATGCCGGCGAGAACGAAAGGACTGCCGTCCTTCATGGCGATGGCATAGGGCTGCTTGTTTTTGCCGGTCCCATGAATGTCTTTCCACTCGAAAAACCCGTTGATCGGCACCAGGCAGCGCTTTGACTTGTAGGCCTGTCGGAACAAGCCGTTCGTCTGAATGCCTTCCGCCTTAGCATTGATCGGAGCCGGCCGGCCGATTCCTTCATCCTTTGCCCACTCCGGCACAAATCCCCATCGGGCTGACGCGAAGATCGGCCCCATAATGTCCGGTTCCTGCACGACATCCCTGATGATGATGGGATAGGATTGCGTCGGCGCTCCATTATAGTTTGGAAAGCTGTTCGATAGCGGCTCGGTATCGCCTGGGCGTGCAAACGAAAAGTTCGATAGCAGTTCCCGTAATGACGCCTTGATATAGATGCGACCGCACATGCCTTCTCTCCCTAAGCCTGTTTCCCGTTCAATCGCATGATGGCGTCGTAGCACTTCTCCGCTCGACACGCCGCCTCTCTGGCTGATCGCTCCCAACCGGCAGAGCGGCTTTCCCGTTCCGGCCGCTCCAGCGGAATGTGCTCTACCAGCCAAAACCATTTTTCGTCCTGCCTGATATAATCAAGCTTGAAGACGCGCCCGACACAGGCGCCATTCTTGTATCCGACCAGATCATTGCCATTGCGGTCCGCCCATGTGTGCCGCCACTTATAGCGCGGCTTCTCGTCGGAACCGATGCGTTCGTAGGCCTTCCAGCCATTGAACTCTTCTGGCTTCGGTGGCTCCGGCTCCTTTTCGATCTCCGTTACGGTGTAGTCGGAAAGCATCATTGCGCGCACCTGGTCGCAGATCAGGTCGACGACCTCTTCCTTCTCCTCGGTCGAAATGCTTGCCAGCTTGAAAGCCGTTTCGTCATCGATACCGAGAAGGATCGCTTCGATCTTGGCGGCAACTTCTTCCTGGTCGGCGGCCATCTCTCCCTTGGTGACATCAAGCGATCGAAGCAGCTCTTTCGCCATATCTCTCGCAATGTAGGGCACCACATCCAACTTGCGGCGCTTGCCGACTGCATAACCGGCGAAATCGCGCCGCGTCTGCCTGCTCGTGCGCCCGATACAGGCGCATGTGACAAAGCGAAGAATTTCGTAGGCGGGTGTGATCTGGCGAATATCGCGGGGCATAAACCTTCCTCATCTTTTGTTGCCGCCGCATGATCGTTCTTATTATGTTCCGGGTGAGGGTTGAGTCAAGATCGCTTCAATCTGATCAGTTTCAGCTTCAGCCGCTCGATATCAGCAAGAATATCGGCAAGCTCCGCATCTGGCGCTTCTGCGGGGGAGATGGCTGCCACGAACGACGCTTCGAGGCGCGCGAGGATCTCTGCCGTCATCGACCTTTCGCTGGCGCGGGAGGCGGCAGCAATTCGCCGCTTCAGGTCTTCGGGTATCCGCAGTTTGAAATGTAAGTCTTCTCTTGCCATGCCAGGCTATACCCCCGGCTTCTTCGCTGTTGTCATCCCCCAGGTCGACGACCATAGCATGGAACGAAAGCAAAGTCTTAACCATGCATCACCTCGCATCGCGTGCCGCCAAGGTGGGCCATCGGTGGGACATATCACACAGGCTGTAATTATGGCATGCGTATAAACGTTGAGGCTTTATTTCGGGGGCAATACCGTAATGGAATACGATGCACAGCGTGCCGGGATTGACGCCGGCGCGGAAGATATTCCGTGTCCGACACGGCGGGGAATTCTGGGTGGACTGGCGACCTTCGCCGCCGCCGCCTCCATGCGGCAAATCGTGGTGGCGCACGATCAATATGACGCCGTACTCCGCTATCTTCACAGTGAGTTTATGGATGCCGCGGCTCGCCTCCGTCGAGCGGACGCTCAGACATATAACGGCTTGTATCGGCGTATGCTGGCTCTCGCGACAGCCCTTTCGGTTGTTCCGGCCGCTGCGCCTCGGTCCCTTCGGCTCAAGCGGGAAGTGGCTTGCTGGTCTCTTGAGGATGGCTGCTACACCGTGGTGTTGCCGCCTGATCTGACGGCGGCACTGACCGGTAACTGCGCGACCTGACTCGGCCTACTTCTTCCGGCTTAACTTCGCGACTTTCGATTTCAGCCGCTCCAGCTCCTCCAGGATGTCGACGATCTCGACATCCTTCGGATCGATGCCAAGCGCTCGGCCGGACTGAAACGATTCCTCAAGGCGAGCGAGGATTTCCGCGTTGATCGAGCGGTTGTTACGTGCGGCTGCCGCGACGATGGCGGCCTTGACCTCAGGCGTCATCCGGATCCTGAATTGGAGCTTTGTCTGATCTTCTGCCATGGGACACGAATTGCACCAAAGGGGTCCTTGATGCAATTGGGCCACATTGGTACTAGTACCATCATGGTCCATATAGGAGAAGCTTCTTATGAGCGGGCAAAATCTGGTTCAGGTGAAGATCAAGCTTCCAGTCGACATCAAGAAGTGGGTAGAAGGCGAGGCGGAGAAGAACATGCGCTCGCAGAGCGCCGAGATCGTCTTCGCCCTCAAGGAAAAGATGGACCGGCAGAGGGCTCAAAAATGATAATCCGATCTCTAGCTCTTACTTCGGTCGCCATAGCGGCGATCGCCATGCTTCCGCATGCAGGCCTGGCGCAATCCACACCGAAGCATTTTACGATCTGCGAGGAAGGCATTCGCCGGATCGACTGCGTCGTCGATGGCGATACCTTCTGGATGGACGGCATCAAGATCCGGATCGCCGATATCGATGCCCCGGAAACGCATCCGGCGCGCTGCGACAGCGAACAGCAGCTCGGCGACGCTGCAACCAGGCGCCTGCAGGATCTGCTCAATGCCGGTCCATTCGAGTTGGCCGCCGCAGATCGTGACCAGGATCTGTATGGCCGCAAGCTGCGGATCGTTGAGCGCGACAGTCAGTCGATAGGCGTAGAGCTGGTGAGCGAGGGGCTAGCTCGAAAATGGGAGGGTCATCGCAGGCCTTGGTGCTACTAGTTGCAGACCCTCCAGGCTTACCAAGTTGCGTTTGGCAATCGAAAGTTCGCATCACAAACGGGCCGCGACGTCCAGCTCATTGCTCGAATATATGAGGGGATGACCGAGAAAATATCTAACAAAATCAAACGTCACCAATCGCCCCTCATTTCTTGCTTCCATCATTGAAATTATTAGTAAATTTCCAACTTTTGGGAGTCCTGCAGGGGTCGCCACTTTCTCGTTGGTCCATACCGAAGACATAGGTAACAGATTGTCCCTAAGGCATGGGTAACAATCTGGTGCCGTTAGCCGAGTGATATCAGGACCATTCCTGTTCAGTTTGCCGCCGTCGGCCAGCCGCCGGCATCCGCAGGCCTTGTGGCGTCGACCGTCATCTGGATGAGGTCGTAGCCGAACATCGATCCGGCCAGTTTGATGGCGATGATGGCTGCGCTTAAAAGTGCAAGGCCACCGATGATTCTGTCGCTTTTCTTCACGGCCCACTTCCCGACGTCTCGTGAACGCCGCGTTATTCACGGCGGCAGAAAGTATATCGCGTTTTATGAGAAGCGCTACAGGGCTTGCTCATGCTGCCAATCGCCAGACTTATGCTCTGCCGTTACGCCGATTGCTTGTCATTGCCTCGGGCAATATTGCGCCCCATAAAAAACCCGCCGGCTGCGATGCAGGGGCGGGTTTTGTTCATTCGATCTATTTCAAATCAGTGCAGGATCTGGCTGAGGAATAGTTTGGTGCGCTCATGCTGCGGATTGTCGAAGAATTCCTTCGGCGAATTCTGCTCGACGATCTGGCCCTGGTCCATGAAGATGACGCGGTTGGCGACCTGGCGGGCGAAGCCCATTTCGTGGGTCACGCAGAGCATGGTCATGCCTTCCTCGGCAAGGCCCACCATCGTGTCGAGCACTTCCTTGATCATTTCCGGATCGAGTGCCGAGGTCGGCTCGTCGAACAGCATGATCTTCGGGTTCATGCAGAGCGAGCGGGCGATCGCCACGCGCTGCTGCTGGCCGCCGGAAAGCTGGCCGGGATATTTCTTGGCCTGCTCCGGGATCTTGACGCGCTTGAGGAAGTGCATGGCGATTTCTTCCGCCTGCTTCTTCGGCATCTTGCGCACCCAGATCGGCGCCAGCGTGCAGTTTTCCAGAATGGTCAGGTGCGGAAAGAGGTTGAAGTGCTGGAACACCATGCCGACTTCGCGACGCACTTCGTCGATCTTCTTCAGATCATTGGTGAGCTCGACGCCGTCGACGATGATCTGGCCCTTCTGATGCTCTTCCAGGCGGTTGATGCAGCGGATCATCGTCGACTTGCCCGAGCCCGAGGGGCCGGCAATGACGATACGCTCGCCGCGCATGACCTTCAGGTTGATATCGCGCAACACATGGAAGTCGCCATACCACTTGTTCATGTTGATCATATCGACCGCGACCTCGGTCTCGGAAACGGTCATTTTCTTCGATTGGGCTTCAGCCATTTTATATTTCCCTCAATTTTATCGCTTGTGGCCGGTGTCGAGGTGGCGTTCCACGAACCCTGAATAGCGCGACATGCCAAAGCAGAACAGCCAAAAAACGAAGCCGGCAAAAACAAGACCCGTCACCGGCGTCACCGCAGTTGCCCAATTGGCATCCGAGAAATTCTGACGGACGATGCCGAGCAGGTCGAACATGCCGATGATCGCAACGAGTGATGTGTCCTTGAACATGCCGATATAGGTGTTGACGATGCCGGGAATGACCAGCTTGATCGCCTGCGGCAGAATGATCAGCCGCATCTTCTGCCAGTAGCCGAGGCCGAGCGAATCGGCGCCCTCGAATTGGCCCTTCGGTATCGCCTGCAGACCGCCGCGAATGACCTCCGCCATATAGGCCGAGGTGAAGATCGCAACGCCGACCACGGCGCGCAGCAGCTTATCCACTGTCCAGCCCTGCGGCATGAAGAGCGGCAGCATGTAGCTGGCCATGAACAGCACCGTGATCAGCGGTACGCCGCGGATGATTTCGATGAAGGTCACGCACAACATGCGAAGGATAGGCAGCTTCGACCGGCGTCCCAGCGCAAGCAGAATGCCGAATGGAAAGGACACCGCGATTGCGACGAAGGCGATCACCAGCGTCACGAGCAGACCGCCCCATCTCTCTGTTTCCACGGTTTCAAGCCCGAAGCCGCCATGCAGCAGGAAGAACGAGATAACCGGCAGCACGAAGAATGCCAGGATCGCATTCAATCCTTTTCTAGGA
Organism: Martinezella tropici; assembly: GCF_003287875.1. GTDB lineage: Bacteria > Pseudomonadota > Alphaproteobacteria > Rhizobiales > Rhizobiaceae > Rhizobium > Rhizobium tropici_C. The sequence continues at coordinate 155,194 of NZ_QMKK01000022.1, read as the reverse complement.
ACCGACGGTATCAGGAGCGGCACGAAGGCGATGACCGTGAGGATGATGACGAGCACCGGCCGCCAGCGCTCGTCCGGGGGATAGAGGCCGAACATGAAGACGACGAATTTCGCGCGAACGAAGGCCCAGCAGGCAGCGTTCCAGCCATCCGGCTGCGTTCCGCCCTGAACCGTGGTGGCGCAGAATGTGCGGTCGGTTCCGTTCCATACCGCCTGTATGAACAGCCAGTTGACCAGATGCGGGATCGCCCAGGCAAGGAATGCGATGGCAAGCACGGTCAGAACGATGTCCTTCGGCGTGGCGAAGAGGTTCTTTTTCAACCAGTGCCACACGCCTCTTTCGCTGGCGGGTGCCGGCTGTGCCGTCAGAAGCGACTTGCTGACGAAGTGTTGATCTACGCTTGACATCCTATCTCTCCACCAGGGCCATCTTGGCGTTGAACCAGTTCATGAACAGCGACGTTACGATGCTCAAGGCGAGATAGATGACCATCCATATGATGACGACCTCGACCGCTCGGCCGGACTGGTTGAGGATCACGCCGCCGACGGCGACGAGATCGGCATAGCCGATAGCGATGGCGAGAGACGAGTTCTTGATGAGGTTGAGATATTGGCTCGTCAGCGGTGGAATGATGATGCGCAGCGCCTGCGGAATGACGACAAGCCGCGTGACGGCGGTTGCGCGGAGGCCGAGTGCGCCCGCCGCCTCCGACTGGCCCTTCGGCACGCCGCGAATGCCGGCGCGCACGATCTCGGCAATATAGGATGCGGTATAGAGCGAAAGCGCCAGCAGAAGCGCGATGAATTCCGGCCCTACGACCGTTCCGCCCGTAAGATTGAACTTGCCGGCGACGGGATAGTCGAAGGAAAGCGGCATGCCCGCCGCCAGGAAGACGAGCAGCGGCAGGCCGATCAGGATACCGAGCGACACCCAGATGGTATGGAATTGCTGCCCGGTTGCCGCCTGACGCCTATGTGCCCAGCGCGCCACGAAAAATACGGCCGCTATGGCGACGAGGAAGGCAACGCCGACGGCCCACATGCCCGCGGCGAATATCGGGCTCGGAAAGGCGAGGCCGCGATTGCTGAGGTAGCTGTAAAACGGCAGATGCACGGCATCGCGTGCCTGCGGCAGCAATACCAGAACGCCGCTGTACCAGAAGAAGATGACGAGCAGCGGCGGGATATTGCGGAAGATTTCGACATAGGTATGGGAAAGCTTCGCAACGAGCCAGTTGCTCGAAAGTCTGCCGATACCAACGACGAAGCCGACGATGGTCGCAGCGATGATGCCCACAAACGATATCAGAAGCGTGTTGAGCACGCCGACGATGATGGCGGTGCTATTGGTGGAGTCGCTGGAATAGGGGATCAGGGCCTGTCCCAGATTGAAGCCGGCACGACCTTCGAGAAAGCCAAATCCGAAGGAGCGGTTCAATGCGTGCAGATTGTCGATCGTATTCGTGACGATGAACCAGCAGAGGCCGGCCAGAATGATGATCGTGATGGCCTGATAAAATGCACCCCTGACTTTGGGGTCGTATAGCGCCGCCGATAAGGGTGAGCGCTCGCCTTCAGGCGAATTTGCGGTAATTGCCATGCAGATTTTTCCCCAATGTGCCCGTTTCAGGCTTGTTTTCTTGAGGTGAGAAAGGCGGTTTGCCGCCTTTCTCCGATAGTTAGGCTATTTCCGGCTTAGCGGACCGGAGGCGCGTACTGGATGCCGCCCTTGTTCCACAGAGCATTGAGGCCGCGAGCGATCTTCAGCGGGCTGCCTGCACCGATGTTGCGGTCGAAGATTTCGCCGTAGTTGCCGACGCCCTTGATGATGTTATAGGCCCAATCGTTGGTGAGGCCGAGATCGGTGCCGATGGTGGAACCCTGCTCGGCGCCGAGGAAGCGCTTGATATCAGGATTTGCCGAGCCCTTCATCTCGTCGACATTCTTCTGCGTGATGCCGAATTCTTCGGCATTAACAAGCGCGTAGGCCGTCCAGCTAACGATATTGAACCACTGGTCGTCACCCTGACGAACGGCCGGGCCGAGCGGCTCCTTGGAGATGATTTCGGGCAGAACGACGTTATCGTCCGGGTTCTTCAGCGTCAGGCGCAGCGAATAGAGGCCGGATTGGTCCGTCGTGTAGACGTCGCAACGGCCGGAATCATAGGCGGTATTGACTTCCTCGAGCTTGTCGAAGACCACCGGATTGTACTGCAGGTTGTTGGTCTTGAAGTAGTCGGCAAGATTGAGTTCGGTCGTCGTACCGGACTGGACGCAGACGGCAGCGCCGGAGAGTTCGAGCGCCGACTTCACGTTCAGCTCCTTGCGAACCATGAAGCCCTGGCCGTCATAATAGGTGACGGGGCGGAACTTGAGGCCAAGCGCGGTGTCGCGGTTGATGGTCCAGGTCGTGTTGCGAGAAAGCACATCGATTTCGCCCGACTGCAGGGCCGTAAAGCGGTCCTTTGCGCTGAGAGGCGTGTACTTGACCTTGGTCGGATCGCCGAAGACGGCCGAAGCCACTGCCTTGCAGAAGTCGATGTCGAAGCCGGCCCAGTTGCCGGATGCGTCTGGCTGCGCAAAGCCGAGAAGGCCGGTATTCACGCCGCATTGAACAAAGCCCTTGGCCTTTACGTCGCTCAGCGTCGACGCCGAAGCGCCCGACGCGGTGTAGGCCAATGCTGCGGCTCCGAGGAATGCGGAGAGAGCAAACTTTTTCATCTTTCCCAACCTTTGTCTCTTTGTTTTATAGTAAAATGTAATCGCTTCCGAAGCAGGCTCTTGGAGAACCACGTTCCTTCCCCTCCCGGTGCGAGTGGTTCTATCACAGTCGCAAATGGTGTAGCGGTCAAGAGATCGCCTCAATAATTGCGGATTTATTCGGCATTTTTGCCTTTCGCGGCTGAAAAAATGGCGTTTGGCGCCAAAATGGGCGGCATTTTGCCGAAAAACTGCGCGAAATTGGAGTTTTTTCAATGGTTTCGTTATTTTAGCCTTCGAATAAAAAGCACTGCGGGAAGGATCGGGGTTGACCCCACCGGACTTGCCCGCCACAACTCCGGTTTCCTACAGCGCCAAAGGCATATCCGGATATGAAAGACAAAGACACATTGCTGCAGAACGCCGGCATCAACACGCGTTTATCCCATATCGGCAACTCGCCCTTCGATTTTCACGGATTCGTCAATCCGCCCGTCGTCCATGCTTCCACGGTGCTGTTCCCCAATGCGCGCGTCATGGAGACGCACGACCAGAAATATACCTATGGCACACGCGGCACGCCGACGACGGATGCGCTCTGCGAGGCGATCGATGCGCTGGAAGGGTCGGCTGGAACGATCCTCGTGCCGTCCGGGCTTGCGGCGGTCACCGTGCCATTCCTCGCTTATTTGTCTGCCGGTGATCATGCCCTGATCGTTGATTCGGTCTACGGCCCGACACGCTTCTTCTGCGACACCATGCTGAAGCGCTTGGGTATCGAGGTTGAGTACTACGATCCCATGATCGGAGCCGGCATCGAACAATTGATCAGACCGAATACCAGGCTGGTTCACACCGAGGCGCCGGGTTCCAATACTTTCGAGATGCAGGATATTCCCGCCATCTCGGCGGCGGCTCACCGGCATGGCTGCGTGGTAACGATGGACAATACCTGGGCGACGCCGCTCTTTTTCAAGCCGCTCGATCACGGTATCGACGTCTCCATTCATGCGGTCACGAAATATCCGGCCGGCCATTCCGATATTCTGATGGGAACCGTCTCCGCCAATGCGGCGCATTGGAAGCAGTTGATCGGCGCGCATGGGCAGCTCGGCCTCTGCGGTGCGCCGGACGATGCCTATCAGGTGCTGCGCGGTCTGCGGACCATGGGTGTGCGCCTGGAGCGGCATCAGGAGAGCGCGCTTGCGATCGCTCGGTGGCTCGAGGGCAGGGAAGAGGTCGCACGCGTACTGCATCCGGCCCTACCGAGCTTCCCTGGCCACGAATTGTGGAAGCGCGATTTCAAAGGCGCAAGCGGGATATTCTCTTTCGTTCTCGCAGTCGACGATGCGCAGAAGTTCAAGGCGAAAGCCCATGCCTTCCTCGATGCCTTACGCATTTTCGGTCTCGGCTATTCCTGGGGCGGCTTCGAAAGCCTTGCCCTGCACGTCAATCTCAATGACCGGCGCGTCACCAAGGCTCCGACGGAGGGTCCGGTTATCCGTCTGCAGATCGGCCTCGAAGACGTCGCCGATATCAAGGCGGATATCGAGAAGGGCTTCGCCGCAGCTGCCGCATAATTCCTTAAATCGGGATCGATTTAAGGATAAAGTTATGCAGCAGGTTGAAAGTGTTACAGCGCCGCGCGTCACATGTGACGCGCGGCGCTGTGGGAGGCTTGATCAGCCGATGGCGCGATAGCCGTAGATCCAGTCCATGTCCGCCGCGAGGCTTTGCGGCGGACGGAACGAAAGGACGAGGTCGCGCGCCATCCGGATCGGCCCGCGCGCGTGATAGGCGAATTGATTGAAGGCGGCGCGCTGGCGCAGGCGGGCGATACGCGGAGCTCGATGTTTCTCGTAGAGATCGAACGCTTCCGCCAGCGGACGTGTCGCCAGCATACCCGCCAGCTCGAAGGCATCCTCAATCGCCATCGCCGCGCCCTGAGCCGCAAACGGCATCATCGCATGCGCGGCGTCGCCGATCAGGATCGTGTCTTTGCCGTTGTGCCAGCGGCCGTCACCGATCTCGTAGAGTGGCCAGAAGCTCGCCTGCTCCTGTCTTTCCAGCATGTGCAGGATCGCATCGTTCCAGCGGGAGAAGCCGCGCAGCATACTTTCTCGCTGAACCTTGCTGCCGGTGGCGTTCCAGTCATGGCTGGCGCTGCTGCCGGAAACGATCGCAACCATATTGAACGCAGCATTTTCCCTGATCGGGTAGCAAACGAGATGGCTGGAGCGGCCGAGAAAGGCCGTGACGCTGGTGCGGTTCAGGATCGACGGCGCGGATGCTTCCGGCATCGTGAAACGCCATGCGATGTTTCCGGAAAAGAGTGGCGAGGGGGCGCCGGGCACGAATGCGCGTGTCTTCGACCAGACGCCATCGGCGCCGATGACGAGATCAAAGTCGCGGTCAGCAATCGCGTCCGGTATCGCTTGGTCTTCAATATCGATGCGTCGGCCAAGATGCAGTCTGCACAGCGCATTGCCGGCGACGGCTTCGAGAAGCGCCTTCTGCAGCGTGGCGCGATGCGCCGTCCCGTAGGGTGCGCCCCACCGGTGTCTTGCAAAATTCCCGCATGGGACGGATGCGATTTGCCGTAGCGAGGAGCCGGAAACCAGCTGAACCTCGTCAGGCTCCAGCCAGACGGGCCGAAGCGCATCGAGCACGCCAAGCGTGTCGAGGATGCGGGAAGCGTTCGGGGATATTTGCAAGCCGGCGCCGACTTCGGTCAGCGCTCCGGCCTGTTCGAAAATGTCCGATTCTATGCCATGTCTTGCCAGCGCCAGCGCTGCCGTCAATCCGGCTATTCCGGCGCCGACGATGGCGGCTCTTTTGACCGGCATCGATTGTGTCCGATCGCAATCGACGGGATTAGGCTGCCTTGAAGTGGAAGACGCAGCCGGCGGGGTTGGTCTGATCCGCCTTCAGCGACGGATTGTAGCGATAAAGCGTCGAGCAGTAGGAGCAGACTTTCTCCGTCTCGTCGCCGAGATCGATGAAGATGTGCGGATGATCGTAGGGAACCGAAGCGCCGGTGCACATGAATTCCTTCACGCCGATTTCGATGACGCGATGTCCGCCGTCGTTCTGGAAATGGGGAATATTGTGGCCGGCCATGATGATCTCCGAATGCGTCCTGCCGTGAGCGGCATGAATGTTGCGCCAGACTTAGTAGCCCCTCTTTATAATCCTTCTTCCCGATTGTGTAGTGCGAAAGTCCGGCTTGATGCAGAGATTTTCGCAGGCATAGGGTTCATTTGATACTGCCGATAAAATATGGTCCGGCGCCAACAGAACCAAGCTTGTAAAGACGAAGCCATGAATTTGAATGCTCCCAGGATGTCCAATTTCGTCAGAGATGGATTGAAGCTTGCCTTTTTCGATGAAGGCGATCCCAGCGGCGCCCCGGTGCTGCTGATTCACGGTTTTGCCTCGACGGCGATTGCGAACTGGGTCAATCCGGGCTGGCTCAAGACATTGGGCGAAGCGGGTTACCGTGTGATCGCCATCGACAATCGTGGCCACGGCTTGAGCGACAAGCTTTATGACGCCGATGTCTACCACCCCTGGATCATGGCCGAGGATGCCGTGGCACTGCTAGACCATCTGGCTATCCCCGAGGCACACGTGATGGGTTATTCCATGGGCGCGCGCGTTGCCACTTTCATGGCGATCGCGCATCCCGATCGTGTCCGCTCGCTGGTGCTGGGGGGGCTTGGCATCGGCATGGTCGAGGGGGTCGGCGACTGGGATCCGATCGCGGACGCTCTGGTGGCGCCGTCGCTCGATGACGTCACGCATCCGCGCGGGCGCATGTTTCGCGCCTTTGCCGAGCAGACCAAAAGCGACCGACACGCGCTGGCCGCCTGTATTCAGGGCTCGCGCGATCTGGCGGCGAGGGAAGATGTGGCAAGGATCGAGGCGCCGGCTTTGATCGCCGTCGGCACCAGGGACGATATTGCCGGCTCCGGTCAGGAATTGGCTGCACTGATGCCGAATGCGGAGGCCATCGACATCCCGAACCGCGACCATATGCTGGCGGTCGGCGATAAGATCTTCAAGGCAGCGGTTCTGGAATTCTACCAGCGCTTGGAGAAGCGTTAGGTTTCAAATCACCTGCCGGTGAAATGGGGTTTGCGCCGCTCGGCAAAAGCAGCGCGGCCCTCGGCATAATCGGCGCTGTCGAAGGTCTCGGCGCCGATCACCTCCGCTTCGCGCAGCAGGTCGGAATTCTGCTCGATGGCGGCGCGGATCGCGAGTTTCGAGGCGTGCAGCGCGATCGGCGCATTGGCAGCGATCGCGTGGGCGAGGGCGGAGACTTCACTGTCGAAAGCACTTGCGTCGATTTCCTCAAGAAGAAAACCGGCGGCAACCATCTTCTCGCTCGACATAGGCGCGCCCGTGAACAGCGTGACCTTGGCCATCTGCGCTCCGAGGGCATTGACGATGTCCTGCACGGCATCAGCTGGATAGGCGATGCCGAGGCGAACGGCGGGGACGGAAAACCGGGCGCCTCGTTCGGCGATCCGCAAATCGCAGGCCGCCGCCAGTCCGAAGCCGCCGCCATAGCAGATGCCGCGGATTGCAGCGATCGTCGGCACGCGGCAATGCCGGATTGCCTCGAAAGCCCGGCTGTTCAACGCCTCGTAGGAGACCGCTGTCGCGGAGTTCTTGCGCTCGCTGTCGAATTCGCTGATATCGGCGCCGGCGGAAAAATCCGCGCCGCTGCCGCGAAGGACGACCACATGCGCGTGCGCTTCGTCGGTCAGGATGCGCACGGCCTGGGGGATGGCGCGCCACATGGCGGCGGTCACCGCATTTTTCCGATCGGGGTTACTGATGGTGATGGTGCCGATGGCATCGCCGCACGTCGCGCGGATGAGACCGCCGGCAAAATCATGCTCGAAATTCATCACCTGACCGACCCATTTGTCTTGTGTGGCATTTATTCTATATAATGCACCCCTGACAGAAAATCGGGAGGCCGCCAATGGTCGCAGCAACGGACATTCGCCCAGTAGAGGGCTTGGGCGCGGTTAAGGTCATGGATCCTATCTGGGACAGCATGCGCGAGGAAGCTCGCGCCGCTGCCGAGCGGGATCCGCTGCTTGCCGCCTTCCTCTATTCGACGATTATCAATCACCGTTCGCTGGAGGAATGCGTCATCTATCGCATCTGCGAGCGCCTCGATCATCCCGACATGCAGGCCATCCTCCTGCGGCAAACGTTCGAGGAGATGCTGGCCGACTGGCCCGAATGGGGGTCGATTCTCCGCGTCGATATCCAGGCCGTCTACGACCGTGATCCCGCCTGCCTGCGTTTCCTGGAGCCCGTGCTTTATTTCAAGGGATTCCACGCGTTGCAGACGCATCGCCTTGCGCACTGGCTCTACAATCACGGCCGCCGCGATTTCGCGCTCTATCTGCAGAGCCGTTCCTCCAGCATCTTCCAGACAGACATCAATCCGGCGGCGCGCATCGGCAAGGGAATCTTCCTCGACCACGCGACCGGCCTCGTTGTGGGTGAAACGGCCGTGATCGGCGACAACGTCTCGATCCTGCACGGGGTCACGCTTGGCGGAACCGGCAAGGAAGGCAGCGACCGTCATCCGAAAATCGCCCATGGCGTATTGATCGGCGCCGGTGCCAAAATTCTCGGCAATATCCAGATCGGCCATTGCTCGCGCATAGCCGCCGGCTCCGTGGTGCTGAAGGAAGTGCCGCCGAAGACGACGGTTGCCGGCGTTCCGGCTAAGGTGGTCGGCGAGGCCGGTTGTTCCGAGCCGTCGCGCTCCATGGATCAGTTGCTCGCCGAACGCATGGTCGTCGATCAGATCCTAGGTGCGGGAATCTAGGAAAAATTCAGCCTGACTTTCGGAGGCTTACGCTGTCGGCGGAAAGGTATGCACGCCTCCGGTCTTTACACCGCCGCTTTTCCTATGCAAGAAGCAGCCAACCGAGATCCTCACGGAGAAGCATTGTGAAGCCTGAAGAAATCAAGAAGCTCGACGCCTATTTCAAGCGCACGTTCAACCCGCAGATGGTGGTGAAGGCCCGTCCGCGCAAGAACGATTCTGCGGAAGTCTATCTCGGCGAAGAGTTTCTGGGCGTCGTCTATATCGATGATGAAGATGGCGATCGCTCCTATAATTTCTCGATGGCGATCCTGGACGTCGATCTCTGATTTTGTCGATCTCGTACAGTGATTGAACATTCGGGCCGTATTTCATTGAAATGCGGCCTTTTTCTTTGGCAATTGCCGATTTAATCATTCCGGAGCCGTTTTGAATCGCCGCTGCTTTTCCAGTCTAGCTGCCAATATTTTGACCAAAGCCTGTGGTTGCAAGGACGATGATATATATTAGAAAAAACAAAATGATGCGGCGCACTCATCGTCGCTGACACCGTATTGTTATCGGAAATGCAACTAAGGGAAGATATTGCGTCGCACAAGACTACTTGACTAATTGTGCGGCGCATTTAAGCTTTACCCTGTAAACCGGCCGTCGGCCGGCCAACAAGGGACGGAGAAGCATGTTCAATTTCGATGAAGCGAACAAGAAGGGCAAGGAAGCCATGGACACGGCGCTGAAGAGCTATTCCGATGTCACCAAGGGCTTTCAGGCGATTGCTGCCGAAGCTGCAGAATATTCCAAGAAATCTTTCCAGGATGGTGTTGCACACTTTGAAACGCTCGCCGGAGTCAAGAGCTTCGAAGCTGCCTTCGAACTGCAGAGCAGCTATGTGAAGTCCTCCTATGAAAACTTCATCGCCGAAGCCACCAAGCTCGGCGAAATGTATGCCGATCTCGCCAAGACCGCCTATAAGCCGTATGAAGCGCCTGTCGCTGCCGCGACCAAGGCTGCCGGCAAGGCCGCCGCAACGGCAACCGCCGCTTAAGTTCTCGCCGAAAGGCAAATTTCCGGAAGGACCGGCTACGCGACGCGTGGCCGGTCTTTTGCGTTTTGGCGTGCCGAACCTGAGCCAAGGATATGCAGCGACTTTTTTGGCCGCAGCCCGCTTTGTCAGCGAATTGTGATTGCAGTGTCCAGCAAGGGGCTTAAAATCACGCCAATATGAACTAAGTTAGAGGTTCGGATATCCGGCCCGACCAAGTGAAGAACCCAACCCCAGTGCCAAGTCGGAATGCGATAGCTTCTGCCGGATGATTTGAGGAATGAATGAAATGATCGCTGAGCCGATCCGGATGCAAAACAACAGCGAAAGGAACGGGGACAACGGAAATCGCGGGACCTCGGTGATTACGCGCACCAAGCCCAAAACCAAGAAACCCAATCTATACCGCGTGCTGCTTCTGAATGATGACTATACGCCCATGGACTTCGTGATCCATATCCTGGAGCGTTTCTTTCAAAAGGATCTCGAGAGTGCCACCCGCATCATGCTTCATGTCCACAATCACGGCGTGGGCGAGTGCGGGATATATACATATGAAGTAGCCGAAACGAAGGTGAGCCAGGTGATGGATTTTGCCCGGCAGCACCAGCATCCGCTGCAATGTGTTATGGAAAAGAAGTGAGGATCTGAACGTGCCAACATTTTCGCCTAGTCTTGAGAAGGCGCTGCATCAGGCACTGACCTACGCGAACGAGCGGCATCACGAGTATGCCACGCTGGAACATCTGCTTTTGGCGCTGGTAGACGACGCCGATGCCGCAGCTGTCATGGGCGCGTGCAATGTTGATCTCGACGCGCTCCGTAAGACTCTGACTGAATACGTCGATAATGAACTCTCCAACCTGGTCACGGGCTATGACGAGGACTCGAAGCCGACCTCCGGCTTCCAGCGCGTCATCCAGCGTGCCGTGATCCATGTGCAATCTTCCGGCCGCGAGGAAGTGACGGGCGCCAATGTTCTCGTTGCGATTTTCGCGGAGCGGGAAAGCCATGCTGCCTTCTTCCTGCAGGAGCAGGAAATGACCCGCTATGATGCGGTCAACTATATCTCCCACGGCATCGGCAAGCGCCCGGGCTCCTCCCAGACCCGCACGCCGCGCGGCGCCGAGGAAAGCGAATCCGAGAGCAAGCCGACCTCCCGCGGCGAGCAGGAGGAGGGCAATGGCAAGAAGCAGCAGGATGCGCTGAAGGCCTATTGCGTTAACCTCAACGAGAAGGCCAAAAACGGCAAGATCGATCCGCTGATCGGCCGCAACTCCGAGGTCAACCGCACCATCCAGGTGCTGTGCCGCCGCTCGAAGAACAATCCGCTCTATGTCGGCGACCCCGGCGTCGGCAAGACGGCGATTGCCGAAGGCCTTGCCAAGCGGATCGTCGAGGGCAAGGTTCCGGAAGCTCTGGCCGATGCTACGATCTTTTCGCTCGATATGGGCACGCTGCTGGCCGGCACCCGTTATCGCGGCGATTTCGAGGAACGCCTGAAGCAGGTCGTCAAGGAGCTCGAAGAGTATCCGGGCGCTGTGCTGTTCATCGACGAGATCCACACCGTCATCGGTGCGGGCGCCACCTCCGGCGGCGCGATGGATGCGTCGAACCTGCTGAAGCCGGCCCTTTCCTCAGGCGCGATCCGTTGCATCGGTTCGACCACCTACAAGGAATACCGCCAGTTCTTCGAGAAGGATCGGGCACTCGTCCGCCGCTTCCAGAAGATCGACGTCAACGAGCCGAGCATCGAGGATGCCATCGAAATCATGAAGGGCCTGAAGCCCTATTTCGAAGAGTATCACCACCTGCGCTACTCGAACGACGCCATCAAGACGGCCGTGGAGTTGTCGGCTCGCTATATCTCCGACCGCAAGCTGCCGGACAAGGCGATCGACGTGATCGACGAAACGGGTGCCGCACAGATGCTGCTGCCGCCGTCGAAGCGTCGCAAGCTGATCACCGAAAAGGAGATCGAAGCGACCGTCGCGACCATGGCCCGCATTCCGCCGAAGACGGTTTCCAAGGATGACGAAATGGTTCTCGCCAACCTCGAACAGGAACTGCGTTCGGTCGTCTACGGCCAGGATACGGCGATCGAAGCGCTCTCGACCTCGATCAAGCTCGCCCGCGCGGGCCTGCGCGAACCGAACAAGCCGATCGGCTGCTACGTCTTCTCCGGCCCCACAGGCGTCGGTAAGACCGAAGTCGCCAAGCAGCTTGCTTCGTCGCTCGGCGTCGAGCTGCTGCGCTTCGACATGTCGGAATATATGGAACGTCATACGGTTTCCCGTCTGCTCGGTGCACCTCCCGGCTATGTCGGTTTCGACCAGGGCGGTCTCCTGACCGATGGTGTCGATCAGCATCCGCACAGTGTGGTTCTGCTCGACGAAATCGAGAAAGCGCATCCGGATATCTTCAATATCCTGCTGCAGGTCATGGACCATGGCGCGCTGACCGACCATAACGGCAAGAAGATCGACTTCCGCAACGTCATCCTCATCATGACGACCAATGCGGGCGCTTCGGAAATGGCCAAGGCCGCTATCGGCTTCGGTTCGTCCAAGCGTACGGGTGAGGATGAAGAGGCTCTGAACCGCCTGTTCACGCCGGAATTCCGCAACCGTCTGGATGCGGTCATTCCCTTCGCGCCGTTGCCGACGACTGTTATCCACAAGGTCGTTCAGAAGTTCATCATGCAGCTGGAAGCGCAGCTTTCCGAACGGAATGTGACCTTCGACCTGCACGAGGACGCCATCGCCTGGCTGTCCGAGAAGGGCTATGACGACAAGATGGGCGCCCGTCCGCTGGCGCGCGTCATCCAGGAAAACATCAAGAAGCCGCTGGCGAACGAAATCCTCTTCGGCAAGCTGAAGAAGGGCGGCGTCGTCAACGTCACGGTCGGCAAGAAGGAAGACGGTTCGACCGGCATCCTGCTCGAAGCGATCGCCGACACCGCTCCGATCCGGCCGAAGCCGGAAGCCGAAGTCGGCGATGCGCCGGCCGAGGTGGAAGAGGATGACGGCGATGTCACCGTCAAGGCTAGAAGCCGCGTCGGCAAGGCTGCAACGGCAGCCGACAGCCGCCGCTCGGCCAAGGCCTCGCCTTCGAACGAAAGCGGCGTGTCTGACAGCAAGTCACCGCGCAAGGGCGGCGGCACGGTTCCGAAGGTGCCGCGCAAGTAATCACCGATCGGTGATTTGAGAAAAATGAAACGGCTGCATTAGGAATAATGCAGCCGTTTTCCGTATTTATGCAGAAAAGCTCATAAATACCTTGAGAGTTCAGAGCATCAGGCCAACGCCTCGATGATCTTCCTGGCGTTCTCCGCCAAGACAGCGCCATCCTCCATCTTGCCCGAATGCGGTTTCAGCGCGACTCCTTCGAGGCGCGGGATGACGTGGAAATGCAGATGGAAGACGGTCTGCCCCGCGGGGGGCTCGTTGAACTGCGCGATATAGACGCCGTCCGCTTCGAAGGCTTCCCGAACGGCAACGGCGATCTTCTGCACCACAGTGATAGCCTGCTGCAATGCAGCCGGGTCGGCATCGAAAATATTGCGCGAGGGCGCCTTCGGCACGACAAGCGTATGGCCCGGCGACTGCGGCATCACATCCATGAAGGCGACGGTGTGCTCATCCTCGTAGACGCGGTAGGAAGGGATCTCGCCTTTCAGGATCTTTGCAAAGATATTGTTGTCGTCATAGGCGGGGCTGGTCATCCAGTATCTCCTCGTCTTGCGTTTGTGTTTATGCCGAACGGTTAGATATCCTGCCGCTCACCCTTGCGAAAGGGGCTGTGCTCGGTAAGGATTTCGCTCATCTCCTCCACCTGCTCCCGTTCATGCTTCAGATAGTCGGCAACGGCGCGCCGCAGGCCCTGATGACCAATATAATGCGCGGAATGCGTGATGACGGGAAGATAGCCGCGCGCCAGCTTGTGTTCGCCCTGCGCCCCGGCTTCCACGCGCTTCAAGCCTTTGCTCAGCGCAAAATCGATCGCCTGATGATAGCAGACCTCGAAATGCAGGAAGGGATGATCCTCGATGCAACCCCAGTGGCGGCCGTACAGCGTCTCGCCGCCGATGAAGTTGATGGCGCCGGCGATATAACGGCCTTCGCGCTTCGCCATGACGAGCAGGATGTCGTCAGGCATGCGCTCGCCGATCAGCGAATAGAATGTCCGGGTGAGATAGGGGCGGCCCCATTTGCGGCCGCCGGTATCCATATAGAAGGCGAAGAACTGATCCCAGATGTTCTCGGTGAGGTCGCTGCCAGTCAGCCAGTCGATGGTGATGCCATGCTCGACCGCCGCGCGCCGCTCCTTCTTCAGCGCCTTGCGTTTGCGCGATGCCAGCGTCTCCAGGAATGCGTCGTGATCGGCATACCCCTCGTTGATGAAGTGGAACTGCTGGTTGGTGCGATGCAGATAGCCGTCGGTTTCGAAAACCGAAACCTCATCTTCCGGCAGGAAGGTGATGTGAGCCGAGGAAACGCCGAGCTGCCGGGTGACTTCTTTCAGGCTTTCGGCGAGCGCGGGCTGCAGCACGTTCCTATCCTGTCCCTCGGCGACGAGCAGCCGCGGCCCGGTGGCGGGTGTGAAGGGAATGGAGCATTGCAGTTTCGGATAATAGCGGCCGCCGGCACGCTCGAAAGCATCGGCCCAGCCATGGTCGAAGACATATTCGCCCTGACTATGGCTCTTCAGGTAGCCTACGACGGCACCAAGCAATTCGCCGCCGTCGGTTTCAAGCAGCAGATGATTGCCGAGCCATCCCGTTTTGTCGGTCGCGGAGCCGGACTCCTCGAGCGACGACAGGAAAGCGTGCGAGACGAAGGGGTTGTAGGGCAGGATGCTGCCGGTTCTGGACGCTCCGGCCAGCTTCGACCAGCTCTCCGGGGCGATGTTCTTGAAGGATCGTTCGACTCGAATGGATAATTCGTCTGTCATCAAACTCTTGCGCTTGGAAGGAAGGGAGGGGCTCTCACCGCTGCGCCTCCACCAGGAAGGATATGTCGTAGGCGCAGCGATAATTTGGGTTTGCGCAAAGCCTCTCCTTCAATCGATCCCGATTTATGAGGCCAGGCGCGGGTCAAAACCTTCGAAGGTCATCTGGTCTGCATTGGCAAATGTATGTTTGCGGGCCGCTTCGTCGCGCACGGTCCAGGTGATGACCGGAATACCGCGCTGGCGTTGCGCCGTAACAAAGGGATTCGGCAGGTGGCCGTAAAAGTACGAGATGAAGTCTAGCCCAAGATGCATGGCTTCGTCATGCTGAAAAAACGTCTCGGGCTTGTTTCCTTCGGCCGTCAATCCCACAGGGTAGGGCGCTTCCAGCGCCTTGAGGTCCTTGAGCAGCCAATGGTCGAAACTCATCAGCGCCACATGGCCTTTGTACCCTTCGAGCACTTCGAGCACGGATTCTGCAAAGCCCTCGTCGTCGCCTTCGCGTCCCTTGAGTTCGAGCACGAGCGGCACCTTGCCGTCGCAGAGCCGCAGGAGCTGCTTCAACGTCGGGATCTTGTCCTCGGTGCCGCCGACCGATAGCAGTCCGAGTTCGGCCGAGGTGCGCTCGCGCACTTCGCCCGGCAGGTTGCAGACGCGCTGCAGGTCGTCATCATGGAAGACCACCGGAACGCCGTCGGAGGCATAGTGCAGGTCGCACTCGATGGCAAAGCCCGCCTCGATGGCGCGGCTGAAGGCCGAGAGCGTGTTTTCCCAGACCTCCTTGTTCATGTCATGATAGCCGCGGTGAGCGACGGGACGCTCGGTCAACCAGGCAAGCTTGTTCATTATGCAATTTCCAGAATGGCATCGATTTCAACGGCGGCATTGAGCGGCAGCGCTGCCATGCCGACGGCGGCGCGGGCATGCTTGCCGGCTTCGCCCAATATATTTGCCAGAAGATTGGATGCGCCGTTGATCACAAGGTGTTGTTCGACGAAATCGGGCGTCGAGGCGACGAAGCCGTTCAGCTTGATCAGCCGCCTGATCCGGCCGAGATCGCCGCCGAGGGCTGCCTTTGCTTGGGCGAGAATATTGATCGCGCAAAGTTCGGCCGCGCGCTGGCCGCCTGCGACATCCACATCCTTGCCGAGATGGCCGATGACGCCGATCTTACCGTTTTCCATCGGCAACTGGCCCGACAGATAAAGAAGATTGCCGCTGATGACATAAGGAACATAGTTGGCCGCGGGTGCCGCTGCCTCTGGCAGAACGATGCCGAGTTCCTTCAGGCGACCTTCGATGGCGTCGGACATTTTCATCTCCCGTTTTGTTGTAAAAACTTCAAAAATCCGGCATCAAGACTAAATTCCGTCACTTAGGATCGGCAGCCTCGTTTCAGCCGAAAGCGTTCTTATAACATCGCATGCGAGTCCAACAGGAGATAATGAATGTTCCGCTCGAGTCTTGCTGCCGCCGTCGTTTCGGGGCTGGGCATTCTGTCACTGGGGACTTCGGCCGCCTATGCAGCCGGCCCGAGCGGGCTGATCGCGCATCGCGCCGTCTATGATCTCGAGCTGAAGGATGCTTCCGATCGCTCTGGCATTTCCGGCATGGTCGGCCGCATGGTCTATGAGTTCGAAGGCTCCGATTGCACCGGGTTCACCACCAATTTTCGCTTTGTGACCAAGATCGACACGGGCGATTCCACCCGCGTCAGCGACCAGCAGACGACGACATTCGAGGATCTCGGCAAGCGCCTGTTCCGCTTCGAGACAAAGTCCTTTACCGATAACCAGCTCGACAAGGACGTGCGGGGAGCTGCAAGCGACGATCAGAGGGGCATCAAAGTCGATCTGACACAGCCGCACAGCAAGCAGGTCGAACTCATCCAAAGCCGCTTCCCGACGGAACATATGCTCGACATCATCCACAACGCCAAGCTTGGCAGGAATTTCTTCGAGGCGCAGGTCTTCGACGGCTCCGATGACGGCGACAAGCCGCTCATCGCCACCACGGTCGTGGGCAAGGCACAGCCTCCGGCCACGGATGATCCCGATGCTGACAAGGCCGGCGCCTTCGCCAAGACATCCTTCTGGCCGGTGACCGTGGCCTATTTCAACGAGAAGTCCACCGGCGACGCCACCCCTGTCTACCGCATGTCCTTCAAACTCTACGAGAACGGCATAACGCGTGATCTCACCATGGATTACGGCGACTTCGTATTGACCGGCAAGCTCACCAAGCTCGAGGTTCTCGATACAAAGGCCTGTCAGTAGCCTGCTGCGGGACGGATTGAGATAAGAATCGGCTATTTTGAGCCTCAAGCCTTGCATTCCAAGTGAATCGACTGTATGGGCACCCGCATTCCACACGTAAGGCATGGGATTGTCCGGGAGAAATCCGGATCGTTCCGCCCGGTGGCATTCTCGAAGAGGGTGCTGTTCGCCTTGCGGAGGTTCAACCGGTAAAGGAGACAAAGGCATGGCATTGCCTGATTTTTCTATGCGCCAGCTTCTGGAAGCTGGTGTTCACTTCGGTCACCAGACGCATCGCTGGAACCCGAAGATGAAGCCCTACATTTTCGGCGATCGTAACAACATCCACATCATCGACCTCGCCCAGACGGTTCCGATGCTGAGCCGCGCCCTGCAGGTCGTCAGCGACACCGTTGCTCGCGGCGGCCGCGTTCTGTTCGTCGGCACCAAGCGTCAGGCGTCCGAACTGATCGCCGACAGCGCCAAGCGTTCGGCTCAGTACTACGTCAACGCCCGCTGGCTCGGCGGCATGATGACCAACTGGAAGACGATCTCCAACTCGATCCAGCGTCTGCGCAAGCTCGACGAAATCCTCTCCGGCGAAGCCCAGGGCTTCACCAAGAAGGAGCGTCTGAACCTTGAGCGCGAGCGCGAAAAGCTCGACAAGGCCCTCGGCGGTATCAAGGACATGGGCGGCACGCCGGACCTGATGTTCATCATCGACACCAACAAGGAAAAGATCGCGATCGACGAAGCCAAGCGCCTCGGCATCCCGGTCGTCGCCATCATCGACTCGAACTGCGATCCGGACCTCATCGACTACCCGATCCCGGGCAACGACGACGCTTCGCGCGCCATCGCTCTCTACTGCGACCTGATCTCGCGCGCTGCCATCGACGGCATTGCTCGCCAGCAGAGCGCATCGGGCCGTGACCTCGGCGCTTCCGAAGAAGCTCCGGTCGAGCCGACCCTGGCGGACGGCACCGAAGCCTGATCG
This sequence comes from Martinezella tropici, assembly GCF_003287875.1. GTDB lineage: Bacteria > Pseudomonadota > Alphaproteobacteria > Rhizobiales > Rhizobiaceae > Rhizobium > Rhizobium tropici_C. The sequence goes on along the minus strand of NZ_QMKK01000022.1, from coordinate 137,391 downwards.
CGCGGTGCGGCGGACAATATACCGTCCGCCCAAGCGCAATGACATCCGGGATAAGGCCGTTTGCGACTTCAACAAGTTCGAGCGGCCTTATCGCGTTTTTGGTAACTGCTTGCCCGCTGCATAATTCCTTAAATCGGAATCGATTTAAGGGTAAATTATGCAGCAGATTTAAAGTGCTACAGCGACCTTTGCGCGTCATCTGTGACGCGTGGCGCTGTAGGCGGAAAATCCAGGCATGTTCCAATCAAGAATTCCACAGTATGACGCTGCTTCATAACGCTGTCATACTTACGGGTACATTTCGTCCCTCAAATCGGTGCCGCTTCGGCTTAATGCCTTCTGCCGCACCGTATGAACCGACAAGAGGAAGCTTATGACCGAGATTACGGCTGCACTGGTGAAAGAACTGCGCGAAAAGTCTGGCGCAGGCATGATGGACTGCAAGAAGGCGCTGACCGAAACGAACGGCGATATCGAAGCCGCGATCGACTGGCTGCGCGCCAAGGGCATCTCCAAGGCCGACAAGAAGTCCGGCCGCACCGCCGCTGAAGGCCTGGTTGCCATTGCCGGCGCCGGTCACAAGGCCGTTGTTGTCGAACTCAACTCCGAAACCGACTTCGTTGCTCGTAACGACGCCTTCCAGGACCTCGCTCGCGGCATCGCCGAAGTCGCGCTGTCCACCAACGGCACGGTCGAAGCCATTTCGGCTGCGACCTATCCCGCATCCGGCAAGCCCGTCGCCGACGCCATCAAGGACGCGATCGCCACCATCGGCGAGAACATGACGCTCCGTCGTGCCGCCAAGCTGGAAGTCGAGCACGGTGTCGTCGCGACCTACATCCATAACGCTGCTGGCGACGGTATCGGCAAGCTCGGCGTTCTGATCGCCCTGAAGTCGGTCGGTGACAAGGCTGTTCTGACGTCGATCGGCCGTCAGATTGCCATGCACATTGCTGCTACCAACCCGCTGGCTATCCGCGCCGAAGAGGTCGATGCCGCCGTCGCCGAGCGCGAACGCAACGTCTTCATCGAGCAGTCCCGCGAATCCGGCAAGCCGGAAGCCATCATTGAGAAGATGGTCGAAGGCCGCATGCGCAAGTTCTTCGAGGAAGTCGCTCTTCTTTCGCAGGCTTTTGTCATCAATCCGGACCTGACGGTTGGCGCTGCCCTCAAGGAAGCTGAAAAGACCGCCGGCGCCCCGATCGAAATCACCGGCATGGCCCGCCTGCTGCTCGGCGAAGGCGTCGAGAAGGAAGAAAGTGACTTCGCTGCGGAAGTTGCGGCTGTCGCCAAGGGCTGATCTGAGCATTTCCAGGAAAAGTGCATAGCGGTTTTCCGTTCGGAATGCGTAAGGAAACAAAACGATAGGGCTTTTCCGCAATTTGAAGAAGTGCGGAAAAGCACGGTCGAAAAGAGACATATCCCGGTTTGGCGAAACCATATCAGGGAAAACGTATGGGCATCGCGTGACAACGCGGTGCCCTTCGTGTATCCGGCTTGCACAATCATTTCCCCGATGATCACTTCAAGGAGCTACGATGTCCCAGCCGATCTACAAGCGCGTGTTGCTCAAGGCCTCCGGTGAAGCTCTGATGGGCAGTCAGGGCTTCGGCATCGACGTGACCGTCGCCGACCGGATTGCCGGCGATATCGCGCAGGCGCGCGCGATGGGCGTCGAGGTCGGCGTCGTCGTCGGCGGCGGCAATATTTTCCGCGGCGTTGCCGTGGCCTCGAAGGGCGGCGACCGGGTGACCGGCGACCATATGGGCATGCTCGGCACCGTCATCAATGCGCTGGCGCTCGCGACCTCGCTGCGCAAGCTCGATATCGACACCGTGGTGCTCTCCGCCATCTCCATGCCGGAAATCTGCGAAAGCTTCTCGCAGCGCGCGACGCTTTATCATCTCTCGCTCGGCCGCGTGGTGATTTTTGCCGGCGGCACCGGCAATCCGTTCTTCACGACGGATTCCGCCGCTGCGCTGCGAGCCGCCGAGATGGGCGCGGAAGCGATCTTCAAGGGAACGCAGGTCGACGGCATCTACTCCGCCGATCCGAAGAAATTCCCCGATGCCGAGCGCTTCGACCATCTGACGCACAGCCAGGTGCTCGAGAAGGGATTGGCCGTCATGGATGTGGCCGCCGTGGCGCTCGCGCGCGAGAACTCCATTCCGATCGTCGTCTTCTCCATCCACGAGAAGGGCGGTTTCGCGGAAATCTTGACCGGCGGCGGCCGCAAGACCATCGTATCAGACAATTGACGTTCCTATGGCGCCGGGCATGCCCGGTGCCGCCTTATTCGACGGGAGTATGAACATGAGTGAAGGCACCGACCTTAAGGAACTGAAGCGCCGCATGGATGGCGCCATCTCGGCATTCAAGAGCGATATCGCCTCTCTGCGCACCGGGCGTGCGTCCGCCAACATCCTCGATCCGGTCACGATCGAAGCCTATGGTTCGCGCATGCCGCTGAACCAGGTCGCCAACATCACAGTACCGGAGCCGCGTATGCTGACGGTTTCGGTGTGGGACAAGTCGATGGTCAGTGCTGTCGAGCGTGCCATCCGTGAATCCAATCTCGGCCTTAATCCCATCGTCGACGGCCAGAACCTGCGCATCCCACTGCCGGAGCTAAACGAAGAGCGCCGCCGTTCGCTGGTGAAGGTCGCCCACGAATACGCGGAAAAGGCGAAGGTTGCGATTCGCCACGTTCGCCGCGATGGCATGGATGGTCTCAAAAAGGCCGAAAAAGACGGTGTAATCGGCCAGGACGAGAGCCGCTCTCTCTCCGAACGTGTGCAGAAGATGACGGATGAGACGATTTCGGAAATCGATCGCTTGCTAGCCGACAAAGAAAAGGAAATCATGCACGTCTGATCGCATGCCGGGGAGAGGCCGCGCTTTTGATTTGGCAATATTGAAAGCGGTGGCCGCGCCCTAGATTACGAGACCAGAGCGTATTTCCGCCGAACGAAACCGGACCCATATGTCAGCTCCCATGTTCTCTGTCGTACCCGAACACGTTGCCATCATCATGGATGGTAACGGTCGCTGGGCCAATGCACGCGGCCTGCCGCGCACTATGGGTCACCGCAAGGGCGTGGAGGCAGTCAGGGAAACGGTCCGGGCTGCCGGCGATATCGGCATCAAATACCTGACGCTGTTTGCCTTTTCCTCGGAAAACTGGCGCCGCCCCGAGACTGAGGTCAGCGATTTGCTAGGCTTGCTCAAGGCCTTCATTCGGCGCGATCTCGCAGAACTTCATCGGCAGAACGTCCGGATTCGCGTCATCGGTGATCGCAGCAACCTGCGCGGCGATATTCTGCCTCTGCTGATCGAGGCGGAGGAAACCACCCGGAACAATACGGCCCTGACGCTGGTGATCGCCTTCAATTATGGCTCGCGCGACGAGATCACCCGCGCCTTCGCGAGCCTCGCAAGAGATGTCGAGGCCGGGCGGCTGCGTCCGCAGGACATCAGCCCGGAACTGGTCGATGCCCGTCTCGACACTGCCGGAATTCCCGATCCCGACCTCATTATCCGTACGAGCGGCGAGGAACGGCTTTCGAATTTCCTGTTGTGGCAGGCCGCTTATTCCGAGTTCATGTTCGTGCCGGACTATTGGCCTGATTTCAGCCGTGATCTGTTCTTCTCCGCGCTGGAAAAATATGCAGCGCGCGACCGGCGCTTTGGCGGCCTTTCCGCCAAGCAGGCGGCCGCCGTGGGGTCCTGATGAGCCGCGAACTCAGGCTGCGCATTATTTCCGGCATCATTCTCGCCGTCATCGTCCTTGTCGCCACTTGGTATGGCGGCTTGAGCTTTCGTCTTCTTTCGGCTGCGATCGGTCTGCTCGTCTACTACGAATGGTCGACGATAACGGATCTGCATGGCCGTGATCCCCAGGGAAATGCCCTCGGCTGGCTTGGTCTCGTGCTGATTGCCGGGGCGACGGTCCTGGGCGAATCCGTTTATTCGATCGAAATTCTGGCGGTCTTCGCCATTGTCACGGCGATCATGGTCGGGGTTCGCGCCAGAAGCTGGTGGCTGCCGGCCGGCATATTCTATTCCGGACTGACGACGATTGCGCTTTCAGAGATTCGCGATGACGATCTGCGCGGCTTCGTCCTGATGCTGTTTGTTTTCGCCACCGTGTGGGCAACGGATATTCTCGCCTATTTCGTCGGGCGCGCCATCGGTGGCCCAAAGCTCGCCCCGCGTATCTCGCCGGGCAAGACATGGTCGGGCGCAATCGGCGGTGCCATCGCGGCGGTTGTCGCGGGAACTGCGGTCGTCTGGAGCTTCTTCTCCGCCGATGAGCTGCGGATTCCCATCCTTGCCCTAGTGCTTTCCATGTGCAGCCAGATCGGCGATTTGTTCGAGTCGTTCATCAAGCGCAAGTTTGGCGTGAAAGACTCCAGCCATCTGATTCCCGGCCATGGCGGTGTCATGGATCGGGTCGATGGACTAATTTTTGCTTGTTTTGCAGCGTTTTTGTTGGCTATCGTAATGTCGCTGACAATGAGCGGCGAGACCTTTTCATTGGGCGGCGTTCTGCTCGGGGTCTGATACTAGAGCAATCCCGGGAAAACTGCGCAGCGGTTTTCCGTCCGGAATTGCGAGAAAACAGAAAAATGGAACGGTTCGGTGCTTCCGTGAAAGCTGAACCGCTCTAACACGGACAGGATCGTTGCATGGGTAGCGCGGCTGGCTTCATCGGTTTCTTGACGAACAACGTCATCACGTTTGTCTTCGTCCTGTCGCTGCTCGTTTTCGTGCATGAGATGGGTCACTATCTGGTCGGCCGCTGGTCCGGCATCCGTATCATGGCTTTCTCGATCGGTTTCGGCCCGGAGATCGCCGGATTTACCGATCGGCACGGCACGCGCTGGAAGCTTTCGCTCATCCCGCTCGGCGGCTATGTGCGCTTCTTCGGTGACGAGGATGCCTCCAGCAAGACTGATGTGGATCAGCTTTCCGCCATGACGGAGGAGGAGCGGGCGCAGTCCTTTGCCGGTGCCAGGCTCTGGAAGAGGGCCGCTACGGTTGCGGCCGGCCCGATTGCCAATTTCCTTCTTGCCATCGTGATCTTCGCCGTCCTTTTCAGCATCTATGGCCGCACGGTCGCCGATCCGGTCGTCGCCATGGTGACGCGTGACGGCGCTGCTGCCGAAGCCGGCATTGAGCCGGGCGACCGTCTTGTTGCCATCGACGGCAATAAGGTGGCGACATTCGATGAAGTGCAACGCTATGTCGGTCTTCGCCCAGGCCGCACCATCGTTCTGACGGTCGAGCGCGACGGCCAGAAACGCGATTTCCAGATCGTGCCGAAGCTCGTCGAAGATACGGATCAGTTCGGCAACAAGATGGAAATGGGCCGTATTGGTATTGCGCTCGTCGATCCGGTGGTGACCGCGGTTGAGCCGGGAGGTCCGGCCGCCAAGGCTGGCTTGCAGGCAGGCGACCGGCTGATCGCGGTCGACGGCAATAACGTCGCGACCTATTACGATATCGGCCGCTACGTGGCCGACCGTCCCGGCAAGAGCATCGTGCTGACCATACAGCGCAGCGGCACGGTCCGCGATGTCCCGATCATGCCCGAGACGCTTGTCGATACCGATGCGTCCGGTAACAAAAAGGATATCGGCAGCATCGGAATCGCACCGATCGATCCGATCATTGCCTCGATCGGTTCCGACAGTCCTGCTCAGATGGCCGGCCTGGAGCTTGGTGACCGCATTCTTTCTGTGGATGGACGGGACATCGGCTCCATCGGCGAAGTGCAGCGCTATGCGGCTGGTCACGCCGATAAGCCCATGGCACTGACGGTCAAGCGCGGCGGCCAGATGCGCGACTTGACGGTGACGCCCAGGAAGTCGGCGGAGACCGATGCCTTCGGTGCGCAGACGGAGATCGCTACCATCGGGATCACCGACGGCCAGAAGCCGATTAAGCTGCGCTATGAGGCCTATGGGCCCCTCCGGGCGCTTGCTGAAGGTGTGAAGCAGACCGGCAGCATCGTTTCCGGTACTTTCGAATATATCGGCAATGTCATCGGCGGTTATATGAAGGCCGATCAGCTGGGAGGCCCAATCAGGGTTGCGCAACTTTCGGGACAAATGGCAACCTTGGGTTTTGCGGCGGTGCTCCAATTTGCCGCCATACTTTCTGTTTCAATAGGGTTATTAAATTTGATGCCCGTGCCGGTACTTGATGGCGGGCATCTGATGTTCTATGCGATTGAAGCCGTAAGGGGAAAACCCCTGGGTGCAAGGGCGCAGGATATCGCTTTCCGGATCGGATTTGCGATGGTGCTCTCACTCATGGTGTTTGCGACCTGGAACGACATCAGTTCCAGAATAGGCTAGTGGGGCTACGACGAGAGGAAATTACGATTTATTTACGATGTTTCAAAGCTGTAGTGGCGAATGAGCCACGCTTTGAAATGAAGTAAACAGAAATTAACGTGCTCCCTTGCTTGTATGTCAAAAGCGGGTAAAACGACACACGTGGCCGGAATCGGGTTCGCTCGAGGCTGGGGACGATTGAAAAAAGGTAAGAAGTGAAAATGAAGGCTGGTTCAAAATTTTTGAACGCAGTGTCGGCGGTAGCGCTGTCTGCTGGTGTTGTTGCGTCTGGCGCTGGTGTTGTCACCCTTGCCTCTGCCTCGGTCGCGGAAGCAGCTGTCATTCAGCGCGTTGATGTTCGCGGTGCGGAACGTGTCGGCGCGACGGCAGTTCGCGACAATATCACGATCAAGCCCGGAAAGAACTTCTCCCCCGGCGACATCGACGCTTCGGTGAAGCAGCTTTATGCCACCGGATATTTTTCCGATGTCCACATTACGGTTTCGGGCGGCACCCTGGTCGTAACGGTCAAGGAAAACAAGCTCATCAACGCCGTGGTCTTCAACGGCAACCGCAAGATCAAGGACGACAAGCTTCAGGGCATCATTCAGACCCATTCGGCAGGCCCGTATAACGAGGCTAGCGTTCAGGCTGATATCAAGACCATCAAGGATGCCTACGCTTCGATCGGTCGTAACGATGTCGAGGTGACGACGCAGACCGCGGAAGTCTCTCCGGGCCGCCTCAACGTCGCATTCGTCATCAACGAAGGCGATCGCACCAAGATCGACAAGATCAATTTCTCGGGCAATCAGGCCTATGGCAGTGGCCGCTTGGCTTCGGTGATCAGCACCAAGAAGAGCAACTTCCTGTCGTTCCTGACCCGTAAGGACGTCTACAGCCCTGAACGCCAGCAGGCCGACCAGGATGCGCTGCGTCAGTTCTACTACAATCACGGCTACGCCGATTTCCGCATCGTCAGCGCCGACGCGACGTTGAACGAGCAGAACAACGAATACACGCTGAACTTCAACGTGGACGAAGGTCCGCGCTACACCTATGGCGACATCAACGTGGTCTCGACGGTCGAGGGCATCAATGCCGACGAGCTGAAGGGTCTCATCATCACCCACAAGGGCGATGTCTATAGCGCCAAGGATATCCAGACCTCGATCGAGAACATTTCCAAGCGCGTAGCCTCCGCTGGCTATCCGTTCGCCCGCATCACGCCGCGTGGCAATCGCGATCTGTCCGGTCACACCATCGGTATCGAGTATCTGGTCGATCAGGGCGAGCGCGCCTATGTCGAGCGGATCGAAATCCGCGGTAACACCCGTACGCGCGATTACGTCATTCGCCGCGAGTTCGATCTCAACGAAGGCGATGCCTTCAATCAGGAAATGATCACGCGCGCCAAGCGCCGCCTCGATGCGCTGGGCTATTTCACCAAGGTCGATATCTCGACGGCGCAGGGCAGTGCTGCCGACCGCGTCATCGTGATCGTCAACGTCGAAGACCAGCCGACCGGCTCCTTCGGCATCGGTGCCGGTTACGCTGTCGGCAACAACGGTGGCCTGCTGCTTGAAGCTTCGGTCGAAGAAAAGAACTTCCTTGGGCGTGGCCAGTACATCCGTATTGCGGCCGGCGCCGGCACGGAAGGTAACCGCACCTACAACATCTCGTTCACCGAGCCCTATTTCCTCGGCTACCGCCTTGCTGCTGGTTTCGATATCTTCAAGAACCAGACGTCGAGCGACGACTTCTACGATTACTCGGAAGAAGGCTTCTCGCTGCGTGTCACCGCGCCGATCACCGAGAACTTCGCGACGACCCTGCGCTATAACTACAAGCGCCTGACCTACGATGGCACGAGTGATTGGCAGAACAATCTCTCTGCTCCGTATCTCAACCTCGTCGAGAACGGTCCTTGGACGCAGTCGACTATTTCGCAGACATTCACCTACAACACGCTTGATGATCAGAACCTGCCGCGCGAGGGCATCATCGCCAAGTTCACGCATGAATATGCTGGTCTCGGCGGCGACTCCGACTTCTACAAGCTGAGCGGTAAGGCTCGTTACTACCAGATGATCAGCGACGAAGCCGATATCATCGGCTCGCTTACCGTTGGTGCCGGTTACGTGATGCCCACGGATGGCAAGCTGAACGTCTTCGATCAGTTCACGCTCGGCGGCCGTGAAATCCGCGGCTTCGAGAATGCCGGTATCGGCCCGCGTTCGTCGCATGGCGATCCGCTCGGTGGTACGACCTACTTCACGGCTTCGGCTGAAGCCAGCATGCCGATGCCGGGTGTGCCGCAGGATATCGGTCTGCGCATTGCAGCCTTCGCCGACGCGGGCACGCTCTATGGCAACAAGGCGAATCTCTTCGGCGATACGCTTCACAATGATAGCTCAATCCGCGCATCGCTCGGTGCCGGTCTGATCTGGTCGTCGCCGTTCGGTGTCATCCGCGTTGACTACGCCGTGCCGGTCTTGAAGGAAGATTACGACAAGACTGAGAATTTCCGGTTTGGCATCGCCAACCAGTTCTGATATCGGCAGTCCAGAACTTCGGGCTTGAACACCGTTCTGGAGCTGGTGCTTATGGAACATACTGGTTTTTTCCCGCCCCATGGCGGCATCAGCCTAAGGCAACTGGCTGAGCATCTTGGGGCGGAACTTGCTGATGCGGCCTCTTCGGAGGTCGCCATCAGATCTATCGCCCCCGTCTATCGGGCAGGCGAGGGTGATATTTGCTATATCCTTTCCCGAAAGAATCGCGCTGAGTTGGAGACCTGCAGGGCCTCCGCCATCATTTGCTTGCCGGCGCTGAGGTCTTTCGTTCCCGATCATATTCCGGTGCTTCTGTCGAAGAAACCGCATACGGATTTCGCGATCGTCGGCGGCCTGCTGCATCCGGAAGCCATGCGGCCGGTCACATTCACGGTAAACCCGGGAACGATTTCACCGGCCGCCGTTGTTGATCCGACAGCAAAGCTGGAGGCCAATATCGGCGTCGAGCCGGGTGCTGTCATCGGCGCCGGCGCTGAGATCGGCGAGGGCACTTATATCGGCGCCAACGCTCTTATCGGACCAGGCGTGAAAATCGGACGCAATTGTAGCATTGGCGGCGGCGCCAGCGTGCTCTGCGCCTATCTCGGCAATGGCGTCATCGTTCATAATGGTACGCGCATCGGCCAAGACGGGTTCGGTTATGCGCCGGGACCTCGTGGCATGGTCAAGATCGTTCAGATCGGCCGCGTCATCATCCAGGACAATGTCGAGATCGGCGCCAATACGACAATCGATCGCGGCACCATGGACGACACTGTGATCGGCGAAGGCACCAAGATCGACAATCAGGTTCAGATCGGACATAACGTCCGCATCGGCCGGCATTGTGCTATCGTCAGCCAGGTGGGTATCGCCGGCAGCACGGTGATCGGCGATGGTGTCCAGATCGGCGGCCAGGCGGGCCTCAATGGCCACATCCACATCGGCGACGGCGTGCAGATCGGCGCCAAGAGCGGCGTGATGAACAGTATTCCGGCGGGAGAGCGCTATGCGGGCCTTCCAGCGCGGCCTCTATGGGATTTTCTAAGGGAATCGGCGGAGATCGCAAAGCGGTCAGGAGCCAGGGAAAAGAAAGACGGGAGTGCGGAGCATGACTGAGGAAGCCAAGGCGTCGTTGTCGTCGGCTGACGTTCTGGAAATTATGAAGCTGTTGCCGCATCGCTATCCCTTCCTGATGGTCGATAAGATCATTGAGATCGATAGCGACAATTCCGCGATCGGCATCAAGAACGTAACGGCCAATGAGCCGCAATTCACCGGCCATTTTCCGGAATCGCCGATCATGCCGGGCGTGCTGCTCATCGAAGGGATGGCCCAGACCGCTGGCGCGATCTGCGCTCGCAAGGATGGCATTGGCGGCAACCTCGTCTACTTCATGACAATCGACAACGCCCGCTTCCGCAAGCCGGTCGTTCCGGGCGACCGGGTCGAATTCCATGTCGTGAAGCTGAAACAGCGTGGCACCATCTGGAAGTTCCATTGCGACGCCAAGGTCGACGGCTCTTTGGTCGCCGAAGCCGATATCGGTGCGATGATCGTACGGAAGGATCAGGAACAGGCATGAGCAGCATAGCAAAGAGCGCCCGCATTCATAAGCTGGCGGTTGTCGAAGACGGCGCCGTCGTCGGCGAGAATGTTGTTGTCGGCCCGTTCTGCTATGTCGGTCCCAAGGTTGTTCTGCATGACGATATTCAGTTGCTCAACAATGCCGTTGTGACGGGTCGTACGACGATCGGTAAGGGAACGAAGATCTTTCCGATGGCCGTTGTCGGTGGTGATCCGCAGAGCGTTCATCATCATGGCGAGGAAACGACGCTTGATGTCGGCGAGAACTGCACGATCCGCGAGGGTGTGACGATCAATACCGGTACGGCCGATTACGGCGGCAGGACGGTCGTTGGTAACAACAACCTGTTCCTTGCCAATTCGCATGTCGCCCATGATTGCCGCGTCGGCAACAACGTCATCATGTCAAACAATGTCATGCTGGCAGGCCACGTGACGATCGAAGACCGCGCCATTCTCGGCGGCGGCTGCGCCGTGCATCAGTTTACCCGTATCGGCCGTCAGGCCTTTATCGGCGGCCTTACCGCCGCAAGCTACGATGTCATCCCCTATGGCATGCTGAACGGCAATCCGGGCGTGCTGTCTGGACTGAACGTCGTCGGCATGACGCGAGCGGGTATAGACCGGGCCGTCATCCACCGCGTTCGCCGCGCCTACAAGAGCATCTTCGAGAACGAAGGCTCGATCCGTGACAACGCGGCTGCGATCCGCGATGAATATGCCGATTGCAAGGAAGTGGTTGAAATCCTTGATTTCATTGCTGCCGATAGCGACCGCGCTCTGTCGTCGCCCAATCGCGGCAAGAGCTGACGTGGTTTCGGCCGGCCAAAACGGCAAAGGCAGGCTGGCGATTATCGCAGGCAGCGGCCTTCTGCCGGTTTATGTTGCCGACGCCGCCCGCCAGGCCGGTGAAAATCCCGTTATCATCGCTTTGACGGATGAGGCGGACCGGGACTGGTCGGCCTTTGATCACGCCAATCTCGGTGTCGGCAATTTTGCGGGCCTGGAGGCTATGTTCCGCCGCCACGGCGTGGATCGCGTCGTCATGTCCGGCGGTGTCGCGCGCCGGCCATCCTGGCGGCAGGTGCATCCGACTTGGCGCGTCATCAAGGAATTGCCCTCGACCATACGCACGCTTCTGTCAGGTGGTGATAACGCCGTATTGCAGATGGTCATTCGCCTGATCGAGGCGGGCGGCGTTCGTGTCGTCGGTGCGCACGAGATCGCACCCGATCTACTGGCGACGACTGGACCTCTTGGAAAATTCTCTCCATCGGACGAGGATCTGCGCGACATCGCTCAAGGTGCCAAGGCGGCCGATGCGCTGGGGTTGCTCGATGTCGGGCAGGGCTCGGTCAGCGTCGGCGGTCGCGTCGTTGCGCTCGAGGGGGCCGAAGGCACGGACAAGATGATCGAGCGGGTTGCCGAGCTGCGCGCAGCGGGACGCATTTCGACGCGTCGACGCGGCGTACTCGTCAAGCTCTGCAAGCCGCAGCAGGATGTCCGAGCCGACCTGCCATCCATCGGCGTATCCACTGTGTCGAATGCCAAGAAGGCTGGTCTTGCCGGAGTTGCCATCGAAGCCGGCAGAGCGCTGATCCTCGACCGGCAGGCTGTGATTGCCGCCGCCGACGAAGCCGGCATTTTTGTCTGCGGCATCGACCGAGGCCTGAGCGCGGAGGGCTTCATGTGAGCGGTGCACCTTTGAAGCTTGCCGTCGTTGCCGGCGAGGTCTCCGGCGATCTGCTGGGGGGAGATCTCGTTGCGGCCCTGAAGCGGCGTTACGACGGGCCGATCGAGTTGATTGGCGTCGGCGGCGAGGCGTTGGAAGCGCAGGGCCTGCGCTCGCTCTTCGATTATTCCGAACTCTCGATCATGGGGTTCATTCAGGTCATCAAGCGTCTGCCGAAGCTGATTGCCCGTATCCGGCAGACGGCCGAAGCCATCATTGCCGCAAAGCCCGATGTTCTTGTGATCATCGATAGCCCCGATTTCACCCATCGCGTCGCAAAGAAGGTGCGCAAAGCTCTGCCCGGTCTTCCGATCGTTGATTATGTCTGCCCCAGCGTCTGGGCGTGGAAGGAATATCGAGCGCAGAAGATGCTCGCCTATGTCGATCATGTGCTGGCCGTGTTGCCGTTCGAGCCCGCCGCGATGCAGCGCCTGGGCGGCCCGGCCACGACCTATGTCGGCCACCGTCTGACTGTGGATGCCGATCTGTTGGAGACGCGTCGTCTGCGTGCATTGCGCGGTCTCGCCAGCGCCGATACGCAAAAAACGATCCTGTTGCTGCCCGGATCGCGTGCATCGGAGATCCGGCAGCTTCTTCCGGTTTTTGAGCGGGCTACTGAAGAACTTAGCCGGCGAAACGATAATGTTCGTTTTCTGTTGCCGACTGTACCGCGGCAGGAAGCTTTGGTGCGCGCTCTTGTCGGAAATTGGCAGGTCAAGCCGGATATCGTCGTCGGCCAAGATGCCAAATGGAGCGCTTTTGCTAAGGCTGATGCCGCCATGGCAGCCTCCGGCACCGTGATTCTGGAACTGGGACTTGCCGGTGTTCCCGTGGTGTCGACCTACAAAACGGAATGGCTGGCGAAGTTTGTGCTCTCGCGCATCAAGATATGGACGGCGGCCTTGCCGAACCTGATCGCCGATTACGCTGTCCTGCCAGAGCTGATCAACGATGTTCTGCGGCCAGGAATGCTCGTTCGCTATATGGAGCGCCTGGCGAACGACACGCCGGAGCGCGCCGCGATGCTTGCGGGTTACGATCTCGTCTGGGAGCGAATGCAGACGCAGGAGCCCCCCGGCGATAAGGCGGCGCAGATCGTTCTGGATATGCTAGCCCATAAAAAAACCGGTCATCTCTGACCGGTTTTTTTGTTTCAATACCGAAGCTTAGCGCTTGGAAACAGGCACATATTCGCGCAGCGGTGCGCCGGTGTAGAGCTGCCGCGGACGGCCGATGCGCTGATGTGGATCCTCAATCATTTCGTTCCACTGAGCGATCCAGCCGACGGTGCGGGCGAGAGCGAACAGAACGGTGAACATGGTCGTGGGGAAGCCGAGAGCCTTCAGCGTGATGCCGGAGTAGAAGTCGACGTTCGGATAGAGCTTCTTCTCGATGAAATATTCATCCGTCAGAGCAATGCGTTCGAGCTCGATTGCGATGTCGAGCAACGGGTCGTCCTTGATGCCGAGCTCGCCCAGAACCTCATGCGCCGTCTTCTGCATGATCTTGGCGCGCGGATCGTAGTTCTTGTAGACGCGATGACCAAAGCCCATCAGGCGGAACGGATCGTTCTTGTCCTTGGCGCGGGCGATGAATTCCGGGATGCGGTCGACGGTGCCGATCTCATTCAGCATGTTCAGCGCGGCTTCGTTGGCGCCGCCGTGGGCCGGACCCCAGAGGCAGGCAATGCCTGCTGCAATGCAGGCGAACGGGTTGGCGCCGGAAGAGCCCGCCAGGCGAACCGTCGAGGTCGATGCGTTCTGCTCATGGTCGGCATGCAGGATGAAGATGCGGTCCATGGCGCGAGCGAGCACCGGATTGACGACATAGTCTTCGCACGGAACAGCAAAGCACATGCGCAGGAAGTTGGACGCATAGTCGAGATCGTTCTTCGGATAAACGAAGGGCTGGCCGATATGGTACTTGTAGGCCATGGCGGCGAGCGTCGGCATCTTGGCGATCATGCGCAGGCTTGCGACCATACGCTGGTGCGGATCGGTGATGTCGGTCGAGTCGTGATAGAAGGCCGAGAGCGCGCCGACGCAGCCGCACATGACGGCCATCGGATGGGCGTCGCGGCGGAAGCCGGTGAAGAAGCGCGACATCTGCTCATGCACCATCGTGTGGTGGGTCACGCGATAGTCGAAGTCCTTCTTCTGCGCCGTCGTCGGCAGCTCGCCGTAAAGCAGCAGGTAGCAGACTTCGAGGAAATCGCCATGTTCGGCCAGCTGATCGATTGGATAGCCGCGATGCAGCAGAACGCCTTCGTCGCCATCGATATAGGTGATGCTGGACTCGCACGATGCGGTCGAGGTGAAGCCAGGATCGTAAGTGAAAGTGGAGGTGTTCTTATAAAGGGCACCAATATCAATGACACTTGGGCCGATGGTTCCGGTCTTCACCGGCAAATCCACCGTCTTTTCACCCCAAGTTAGTTTCGCGCTTTGTTCCGTCATGCTGATCCTCCAAGATTTGGCGGGATTGACGCCATAAAAAGCGCCAAAAGGTTAAGCGACTACCGACTAGCTATATGATCCAGAGCCTAATGCCAAGTTATCCCATTGCCGAATTGTGCAATGCGGTATCAACTTTTGGGCACTGCGGTAGCGTCATTGACAAGGCTGCGCCGGGAAACCGGCTCCATTTCGTTTCTCTCATGCCGATTTCGGTTGAAATCACTGCATGGTGACGGCAAAAATCGCGCCAAAGCTGTAGTTTTGTATTGGGGCGGTGGCGAGTGCCTAATTTGGAGGCAACGGAGCAGCGGGAAGATGGCCGGGATGTCGCTGCGCCTTCGCAGCTTCGCCCTGCCGTTGCGACGATCATGCTTCGCACCAAGGTGCGGCAAGGAGAGCGGACGCAGGATCAGGCGCCGCTGGCTTCGCGTCTCCTTCTGGTCGCGGGCCGCATTGGAGGAAGCGTTGCCCGACTGGTCGAAGAGGAGGCGACACACGGCCGCGCCATCCTTTTCGCGTCGATCTATATGGGCCTTGGTGCCATCTTCTGGTTCAAGGCTAGTAGCGATCCGCCTCCGCAAGCCGTGCTGGCGGGCCTCTGTGTCTTTGCCGCCAGCTTCGCGCTCCGGCGGGAAGCGGGTAGGCTGTCTCGCCACCTGCTTTTCGCCGGCATGCTTATTTGCCTCGGCATGGCGCTGGCGCAATGGGAAAGTTGGCGGGTTTCCACTGTGATGCTCGACTCGGCGGTGACGACGACCGTCACCGGCCGCGTCGAGCGGCGCGAATCCTATGACAATGGAGGCTGGCGCTATGTCGTCCGGGTCGAGACGACGGAAAAGCCTACGATTCGCCGTTCGCCGGAACGGGTCACGATCTTCATACGCAAGCAGGCGAAGCCGTTCGATCTCGGCGATCGCATCCAGGGCAAGGCGCGTCTGACACCGCCGTCCGGGCCTGCTCTGCCTGACCTCAATGATTTCGCCTTCAGTTCCTATTTCAATGGAATCGGTGCGAACGGTTTCGCCTATGGCAACCCGACCTTATTGTCTCCATCCGGTGATGGCGTTGCAGATTCGCCGCTGGATAAGGCCGATATCTGGCTCGCCGGCCTGCGCAACGGCATCGGAGACAGGATCCGGGAAACCTTGCCGGGAGATACGGGCGCCTTTGCGGCAGCACTTGTCACCGATGAGAGACGTGCGATCTCCAAGGATACGACCGAGTCGCTGCGAATTGCCGGTCTCACTCACATCATCGCAATTTCAGGGCTGAACATGGCGCTGTCGGCCGGCATCTTCTATGTCGGCCTGCGCTATCTGTTCAGCTTGTTTCCGGGAGTTGCTCAGGCCTGGCCGACCAAGAAGTTCGCGGCCTTCGGCGCGCTTTTGACGGTAACGGCCTATTACCTGATTTCCGGCTTCGGCGTATCCGCCGAACGCGCTTTCATCATGATGGCGATCATGCTGGTGGCCGTACTTTTCGATCGGCCGTCGCTCAGCCTTCGCAATGTCGCGCTATCCGCCATCGTCATCCTCATTCTGTCGCCGTCGCAGGTGCTCGGCCCAAGCTTCCAGATGTCGTATGCAGCGACGCTGGCGTTGGTGTCGGGCTATTCGCTGTGGAAACGACGGCCGCACCGCGAAAACATCCTCTCGCGGATCCGTCTGATAAGCCCGCTGCTCTTCGTGTCGCGCTTCTTCGGTGGCGTGTTGTCGACCTCGTTCATCGGCGGTGCGTCGACGGCCATCTTTTCGATCGAGCATTTTCACCGGCTTGCGACATACGGTCTCGCCGCCCACCTTGCGGCCATGCCGGTCGTCTCCTTCATTGTCATGCCGTTCGGCATGGCCGCAATGCTGCTGATGCCTCTCGGCCTGGACGGGCCGTTTTGGAAAGTCACCGGCGAGGGACTGGAACTAGTCATCCTGATCGCCAAAACAGTGGCCGGTTGGGGAGGCGACATCACCTTCGGCCGCCAACCCGGCTGGCTGATGCCGACCTTCATTGCCGGCTTTCTGACCATGACCGTGCTGCGGACCCGGCTTCGCCATTTAGGCTTGCTGTTGCTGCTTTCATCCATCGGCGTGGCGGCATTCGGCTCAGGTGTGCCGAAGCCGGATCTGATGATTTCCGAAGATGGTGTCTTGGTTGCATTGCGCCAGGATAATATACTTGGCACAAATCGCGAAAGGCCGCAGGCCTTCATTTTCGAACAATGGCAGAAGGCGCTGGTCGCAACCGAACATCAGCCACCCACCATGCTCCCCGCTGATGACCGGCTTCCGCAGATCAATAAGACGACCGATCGCCGCCGCCGGTTAAGCAGGGAAGAGCAAAATGCAGTCCGCAAGGCGATGGAGGAGGCTCTGGATCGGACAATGCAGGGAAGTTTCGCCTGTCAGAAGGGCGCATGGTGCGTGGCGATGCTCGACAACGGCGCCATGTTGGTCACCATCGAAAATGCCGCCTATCTGCCGCCGGCTTGCGATACCGCAAACATCGTCGTCACGCCGATCCGGCTACGACTTGATCATTGCCGTTCCGGCGCAATGCTCATAACCGGTGCGACATTGCGCAAAACCGGGTCCATCGAAATGACGCTCACAGCCGATAAGCCCATTGTCTCTGCCGCTTTCGAAAACCCTCAGCGGCCATGGACCAGGCACCGAACCTATGATTGGCGCACCGGCAAATTCGGTACACCACCTGCGCAGATATCACCCGTCAATGATAGTCCAACTGTTGGTGATAACTCGTCTGTTAATGATAGCGCCGAATAAGCCCTACAAGCTTGCCCTGGACCTTGACGCGATCCGGCCCGAAGATACGGGTTTCATAGGCTGGATTGGCGGCTTCCAATGCGATGGAAGCGCCCTTGCGGCGGAATCGCTTCAGCGTTGCCTCTTCGTCGTCGACGAGCGCAACGACGATATCACCGGGATTGGCTGTCGTCGAATTGCGGATGATGACCGTGTCGCCATCGAAAATTCCGGCGTCGATCATCGAATCGCCCCTGACCTCCAGCGCATAATGCTCGCCGGAGCCGAGCATATCGGCGGGGACGGTAATGTCGTGCGTGTTGTTCTGAATGGCGGAAATCGGAACACCGGCGGCGATGCGCCCCATGACCGGTACCGATACGGAACTATTGTGGTCTTCGTTGGCAACCTTTGCCGGGGCTGGAGGCGCAACCGGCTGGGGTTTGCCGAGGCTGCCCTCGATAATGCTCGGTGAAAAGCCGCGTCGTGGCTGCAGGCTTGAATTATAGGCCTCCGGCAGCTTGATGACTTCGAGTGCCCGCGCCCGATTGGGCAGGCGGCGAATGAAGCCGCGTTCCTCGAGCGCGGTGATCAGACGGTGAATGCCGGATTTGGATGCCAGATCCAGTGCGTCCTTCATTTCGTCGAAAGATGGCGGGACACCGGATTCCTTCATTCGCTCGTGAATGAAGAGAAGCAGTTCCTGCTGCTTGCGCGTCAACATCGTCTTGGAACCCCAAATCAAGAAAATCGTCGTGAAACAAATCCAGAACGGACACTATATGTTCCATATGTGTTCTGCAAGTGCTTAAATTTCGGTAAAGCTTCGCGGAGCCTGTCAAATAATTACCGTCATCGAATGGATCGCTTGAAATTCCTTGCGAATTATATCCGCGCTAATTCATCGATAAATATGAGAAATGCCGATTTGTTCGCCTTATGGACGATTCATCTCAATCCTGCTCTGCTCGTGTGCGGATGAAGACGGCGACTGGCACATAACCCCGACCGCAGTTGAGAATCAGTGCGCTCGGGTTGCCGCAGTTGCGTCCGGCCCACGTTCTCCTGCGCTTTCACGGGCTTGGCTTTCGGCTTGAATTGAGCATTGTATGAGCGCAAGTCTGCTTTTGCAGGCAAACAAGGGAGGACCATGACTTTGTCGCCGCATCCGCTGGATCATCTCGTGCTGCCGACCGTCAACATCGCTCTGGCGCGGGAGCGCCTGGGCAAGCTTGGCTTCACGGTCGCACCGGATGCGCGCCACCCCTTCGGCACTGAAAATGCCTGTGTGTTCCTTGCCGACAAGACCTATCTCGAACCGTTGGGCGTGGCGTCGCAGGAGCAATGCGAGACGAGTATTGCCGACGGGAATGTCTTTGTTGCGCGCGACCAGGCCTATCGCTTCCGCGTTGCCGAGGATGGTTTTTCGGCCCTGGTATTCGGCACGGACGATGCTGTCGGCGATGATGGGCGTTTCAAGGCGGCCGGGATTTCGGCTGGACCCATGCTGGATTTCTCCCGGCCGATGAAGATGCCGGATGGAACGGAAACCACGGCCGGTTTTCGCCTCGCATTTGCGGCGGATCTGCGTGCGCCGGATTTCCTGGCCTTCTGCTGCCAGCGCATCAATCCGCTACCGGCCGATCGCAGCGTGCTCGAGCGCCACAAAAACGGGGTGACCGGCATTGCGCGGGTGGCGCTTTCCGCGCTGAAACCGGCGGTGTATCGCAGCTTTTTCGAAGAGGTCGTTGGCGGTCCGCGAATCTCGGAGCATTCCTTTGGCCTGACGATCAAGGCGGCCAATGTCGATGTCGAAGTTTTGACGCCGGAAGGAATGGAAGCATTCTACGATTTGCCGGTCCATACCAGCGATCCCGGGCTGCGCGCACGCGCAATCCTTTTCAAAACGCGCGATCTTTCCGTGACATCGTCGCATTTCGCTGCTAACGGCGTCACCTACACGCGTAAGAACAATCGTATACTGGCAAGGCTGGCGCCCGGACAGGGCGCATTGTTCGCTTTCGAGGAGATAGCATGACCACGAATTCCGAAGTCACCGTCGGTGAGGGTGCCTCCAAGGTCCTCTTTTCCAACAGCGCCAAGCTGTCGCTGATTGCCGGCCCCTGCCAGATGGAAAGCCGAGACCACGCTTTCATGGTTGCCGGCGTCCTGAAGGAACTCTGCGGCAAGCTCGGCATCGGCCTTGTCTACAAGTCGTCCTTCGACAAGGCCAACCGTACGTCACTGTCGGGCAAGCGCGGCATCGGCCTGGAAAAGGCGCTGGAGGTCTTTGCCGACCTCAAGAAGGAATATGGCTTTCCGGTTTTGACCGACATCCACACGGAAGAGCAGTGCGCCATCGTTTCCAAGACGGTCGATATCCTGCAGATCCCGGCCTTCCTGTCGCGCCAGACCGATCTTCTTGTTGCCGCGGCCAAGACCGGCCGTGTCGTCAACGTCAAGAAGGGGCAGTTCCTTGCGCCCTGGGACATGAAGAATGTGCTTGCCAAGCTCAATGAGAGCGGCAATCCGAACATTCTTCTCTGCGAGCGCGGGGCTTCCTTTGGTTACAACACGCTGGTCTCGGATATGCGCTCGCTGCCGATCATGGCAGCGATGGGCGCACCCGTCATCTTCGATGCGACCCATTCCGTACAGCAGCCTGGCGGGCAGGGCGGTTCGACTGGGGGCGACCGCCGCTTTGTCGAGACACTGGCGCGCGCTGCAGTCGCCGTCGGCGTCGCAGGTATTTTTGTCGAGACGCATGAGGACCCGGACAATGCGCCCTCGGACGGCCCGAACATGGTCTATCTGAAGGATATGCCGCGGCTTCTGGAGAAGCTGCTGGCCTTTGACGCCGTGGCCAAGGCTTAAGAAGTATCGGGCATTCAACAGGCTGACATGAATTTGCTTTACGCGGCCTGCAGGAGTGCCAAATCGCGGCGCGGATCGCCATTGTAATTTCCGCGCCTTCGATTAAGACGATTTAAATCGATTTATAAACCAGCGAGCAGGAAGCTATCATGACCGCAATCACCGACATTATCGCCCGCGAGATTCTCGACAGCCGTGGCAATCCGACTGTCGAAGTCGATGTCTACCTCGAAGACGGCAGTATGGGCCGCGCGGCGGTTCCGTCGGGCGCGTCGACCGGCGCGCATGAAGCCGTCGAGCTTCGCGATGGCGGCAAGCGCTACCACGGCAAGGGTGTCGAGAAGGCAGTCGAAGCCGTCAATTCGGAAATCTTCGACGCGATCGGCGGCATGGATGCCGAAAACCAGATTCAGCTCGACAACATCATGATCGAACTCGACGGCACGCCGAACAAGTCGCGCCTCGGTGCCAACGCCATCCTCGGAGTCTCGCTCGCCGTCGCCAAGGCTGCCGCCCAGAGCGCCAACCTGCCGCTCTACCGCTATGTCGGCGGCGCTCATGCCCGCCTGCTGCCCGTTCCGATGATGAACATCATCAACGGCGGCGCTCATGCCGACAACCCGATCGACTTCCAGGAATTCATGATCCTGCCGATCGGCGCAGACTCGATCCGCGAAGCCGTCCGCATGGGTTCGGAAGTCTTCCATGTTCTGAAGAAGGAACTGGCATCGCAGGGCCACAACACCAATGTCGGCGACGAAGGTGGTTTCGCGCCAGGCCTCTCCAGCGCCCCGGCAGCCCTCGACTTCATCATGAAGTCCATCGAAAAGGCCGGCTATAAGCCGGGCGACGAAATCGCTCTCGGCCTCGATTGCGCCTCAACCGAATTCTTCAAGGACGGCAAGTACGTTCTCGAAGGCGAAGGCCGCACGCTGGAATCCGGCGCCATGGCCGAATACCTCGCAGAACTCGCAGCGAAGTACCCGATCGTTTCGATCGAAGACGGCATGGCTGAAGACGACTGGGAAGGCTGGAAGACGCTGACCGACCTGATTGGCAAGAAGACCCAGCTCGTCGGCGACGACCTGTTCGTCACCAACTCCGCCCGCCTGCGCGACGGTATCCGCATGGGCGTTGCCAACTCGATCCTCGTCAAGGTCAACCAGATCGGCTCGCTGACCGAAACTCTCGACGCCGTCGAAACCGCGCATAAGGCCAACTACACGGCCGTGATGTCGCACCGCTCGGGCGAAACGGAAGATTCCACCATCGCCGATCTCGCCGTTGCCACCAACTGCGGTCAGATCAAGACCGGCTCGCTGTCGCGCTCCGACCGTCTTGCCAAGTACAACCAGCTCATCCGCATCGAGGAAGCGCTTGGCCCTCAGGCAAAGTATGCCGGCCGCTCCATCCTGCGCGGCTGATGCCTGATCCGCGCGGTCCGCGTGGGTCTGCGACGAGATTATTCGCTGAAATCGAACCGCGCTCCCGGGCGCGGTTTTTTGTTGGACCGCGTAGTTAGAGTCAACGGACGGTTAATCTCTGCCGGTTACATTAGCGCTAGGTGTTTGATTTAATGTGATCTTGTCCGAGCCCACATTGGCTTTGGAGCGGGATCGCCTAAAGCCAGAGCGTTTCGAGCGAGTATGTGGACAAAGTATCATAAGAAGAGAAAGTTCGGGCGTTTCATCCTTCCCGCCATCACCATCGCCTTTGTGAGCTATTTCGGTTATCATTGTATCCATGGTGACTACGGCTTGAAGGCGACTGAAGTATTCGAGCAGCGCCGCGTCGACCGCGCCAAGGAATTGGCGGAACTGGTCGCCAAGCGCGAACACCTTGAGAAGGAGGTCACGCTCTTGAGCGACGGCTCCCTGGATAAGGACATGCTCGACCAATATGCGCGCTATCAGCTGACCTATTCCAAGGCGAACGAGATCGTTATCTTCAACAAATAGCCGTAATTAACCGAATTTCGGTTAATCGACTTTTTTCAATTAATATCAATAACTTGCGAAGAATATGAGCCATGCAATTATAGCATTGCTGTGGCGAACAATCTTGCCTATGTTACGCCTCACCACAAAACGAGGCTACTCACACAGGGAGGGTTGAATGGCGCCGCGAAAAAACGCGACCGTTTCCAGCCGCAAAACAGCATCAAGGCCTGCCAAGGAAACCAATGGCGGCCCGATCGCCGATTTCGATCGCGATGCGGAGCTCAAGGCTTACCGTGAGATGCTCTTGATCCGCCGCTTCGAAGAGAAGGCCGGCCAGCTTTACGGCATGGGCTTCATCGGCGGCTTCTGTCACCTTTACATCGGCCAGGAAGCTGTCGTCGTCGGCATGCAGATGGCGCTGAAGGATGGCGACCAGGTCATCACCGGCTATCGCGACCACGGCCATATGCTGGCGACCGGCATGAGCGCACGTGGCGTCATGGCCGAGCTCACCGGACGCCAGGGCGGCTATTCCCGAGGGAAGGGCGGCTCCATGCACATGTTCTCCAAGGAAAAGAATTTCTACGGCGGCCACGGCATCGTCGGCGCCCAGGTCTCGCTCGGCACCGGTCTCGGCTTTGCCAATTGGTACCGCGGCAATGACAATGTCAGCGTCGCCTATTTCGGTGACGGCGCCGCCAACCAGGGCCAGGTCTACGAAAGCTTCAACATGGCGCAGCTCTGGAAGCTGCCCGTGATCTTCGTGATCGAAAACAACCGCTACGCCATGGGCACCTCGACGGCTCGCGCTACCGCGCAGGCCGATTTCTCCAAGCGCGGTGCGTCCTTCGGCATTCCCGGCATTCAGGTCGACGGCATGGACGTCCGCGCCGTCAAGGCCGCAGCTGACGAAGCCGTTGCGCATTGCCGCTCCGGCAAGGGGCCGATCATCCTGGAAATGCTGACCTACCGTTACCGTGGTCACTCCATGTCCGACCCGGCGAAGTACCGCTCCAAGGACGAAGTGCAGAAGATGCGCTCCGAGCACGACCCGATCGAGCAGGTCCGTGTTCGCCTGCTCGAAAAGGGCTGGGCGACCGAAGACGATCTGAAGGATATCGACAAGGATGTCCGCGACATCGTCGCAGACAGCGCCGATTTCGCCCAGAACGATCCTGAGCCGGATGCCTCCGAGCTCTACACCGACATTCTGCTCTAAATCGGGGAGGGACACTATGCCCATCGACATTCTCATGCCCGCCCTTTCTCCGACGATGGAAGAGGGTACCCTTTCGAAATGGCTCAAGAAGGAAGGCGACAAGGTCGTTTCCGGTGACGTCATTGCCGAGATCGAAACCGACAAGGCCACCATGGAAGTGGAAGCCGTCGACGAAGGCACGATCGGCAAGCTGCTGATCGACGCCGGCACCGAAGGCGTCAAGGTCAACACCAAGATCGCCATCCTGTTGCAGGACGGCGAATCTGCAGACGCCATTTCGTCCGCCAAGGCTGCGCCCGCTGCCGAGCCGGCAAAGACCGAAGCTCCTGCCGCCGCTCCGGCGCCGGTCGCTGCACCGGTTCCGGCCCAGCCGAAGGCCGCCGCTCCTGTCGATCCGGAAATTCCGGCCGGTACGGAGATGGTATCGATGACGGTGCGTGAAGCACTGCGCGACGCCATGGCCGAAGAAATGCGCGCCAACCCGGACGTCTTCGTCATGGGTGAGGAAGTGGCCGAATATCAGGGAGCCTACAAGGTAACCCAGGGCCTGCTGCAGGAATTCGGCGCACGCCGCGTGATCGATACCCCGATCACCGAGCATGGTTTTGCCGGTATCGGCGTCGGTGCCGCGATGGCCGGTCTTCGCCCGATCGTCGAGTTCATGACCTTCAACTTCGCCATGCAGGCGATCGATCAGATCATCAACTCCGCCGCCAAGACGCTCTATATGTCCGGTGGCCAGATGGGCGCTCCGATCGTTTTCCGCGGCCCGAACGGCGCGGCAGCGCGCGTCGGCGCTCAGCATAGCCAGGACTATGCGGCCTGGTATAGCCACATTCCGGGCCTCAAGGTCGTCATGCCCTACACGGCAGCCGACGCCAAGGGCCTGCTCAAGGCTGCCATCCGCGATCCGAACCCGGTCATCTTCCTTGAGAACGAAATCCTCTACGGTCAGCACTTCGATGTGCCGAAGCTGGATAATTTCGTTCTGCCGATCGGCAAGGCCCGCATCCACCGTCCGGGCAAGGACGTCACGGTCGTCTCCTTCGGCATCGGCATGACCTATGCTACCAAGGCCGTTGCAGAGCTGGAAGCCCAGGGCATCGATGTCGAACTCATCGACCTGCGCACGATCCGTCCGATGGATCTGCCGACGATCATCGAATCGGTCAAGAAGACCGGCCGCCTGGTCACCGTCGAGGAAGGCTATCCGCAGTCCTCCGTCGGCACGGAAATCGCCACCCGCGTCATGCAGCAGGCCTTCGACTATCTCGATGCGCCGATCCTGACGATCGCCGGCAAGGACGTACCCATGCCATACGCCGCCAACCTCGAAAAGCTGGCGCTCCCGAGCGTCGCCGAAGTGGTCGATGCGGTGAAGGCCGTTTGCTACAAGTAAGGGGAGGGCTCATCGATGCCTATCAACATCACCATGCCTGCCCTCTCGCCGACCATGGAAGAGGGCAACCTCGCCAAGTGGCTGGTCAAGGAAGGCGACAAGATCAAGTCCGGCGATGTCATCGCCGAGATCGAGACTGACAAGGCAACGATGGAAGTCGAGGCTGTCGATGAGGGCACCGTCGCCAAGATCGTCGTTCCCGCTGGTACCGAAGGCGTGAAGGTCAATGCCCTGATCGCCGTGCTTGCCGCCGATGGCGAAGATGTCGCTGCGGCAGCTTCCGGCGCTGGCGCCGCTGCTGCTCCGGCTGCGAAGGAAGCCCCGAAGGTGGAAGCAGCACCTGCTGCTGCCCCGGCTCCGGCAAGCGTTTCTGCTCCTGCCGCACCCGCCCCAGCTCCCGCCGCATCGGCTCCGGCAGCGAGCGACGGTCATCGTACCTTCGCTTCGCCGCTCGCTCGCCGTCTTGCCAAGGAAGCCGGCATCGATGTGACTGCGGTTTCCGGCACCGGCCCGCATGGCCGAGTGGTCAAGAAGGACATCGAAGCTGCTGTTTCCGGCGGCACAGCCAAGGCTGCTCCCGCGGCAACCCCGGCTGCTCAGCCGGCAGCAGCCGCTGTTCCGGCCGCACCGAAGGGCATCTCCGACGACGCCGTCCTCAAGCTGTTCGAGCAGGGTTCCTACGAGCTCGTACCGCATGACGGCATGCGCAAGACCATCGCCAAGCGCCTGCAGGAATCCAAGCAGACGATCCCGCACTTCTACGTCTCGGTCGATTGCGAACTCGACGCGCTGCTGGCACTCCGCACGCAGCTCAACGATTCCGCTCCGAAGTCGAAGGACGGCGTGCCTGCCTACAAGCTTTCGGTCAACGACATGGTCATCAAGGCCCTGGCGCTGGCATTGCGCGATGTTCCGGATGCCAACGTCTCCTGGACTGACAGCGCCATGGTCAAGCACAAGCATGCCGATGTTGGCGTTGCCGTGTCCATTCCGGGCGGCCTGATTACGCCGATCATCCGCAGCGCCGAGCAGAAGACACTCTCCACCATCTCCAACGAGATGAAGGACTACGGCAAGCGCGCCAAGGAGCGCAAGCTGAAGCCCGAGGAGTATCAGGGTGGTACGACTGCGGTGTCGAACATGGGCATGATGGGCGTCAAGAACTTCGCCGCCGTCGTCAACCCGCCGCATGCGACCATCCTGGCCGTCGGCGCCGGCGAACAGCGCGTCATCGTCAAGAAGGGCGAAATGGTGATTGCCAACGTGATGACCGTCACGCTGTCGACCGATCACCGCGCCGTCGACGGTGCGCTCGGCGCCGAGCTCCTGGCAGCCTTCAAGGGCTACATCGAAAATCCGATGGGGATGCTCGTCTGAGCTTTGGCAACACGGAGGGCATGAATGACCAAGACTGTTCTGTGTTACGGCGACTCGCTGACATGGGGCTACAGTGCCGAAACGGTCGGCCGTCATGCCTATGAAGATCGGTGGCCGAGTGTCTTGCAAAAGGCGCTCGGCAACCAGGTTCGCGTGATCCCGGAAGGATTGAACGGCCGCACGACGGCGTTTGACGATCATCTCGCCGATTGCGACCGCAATGGCGCGAGAATCCTGCCGACGATCCTGCAGACCCACAATCCCCTTGATCTCGTGATCATCATGCTCGGCACCAACGACATGAAACCGGTCGTCGCCGGCTCGGCCTTTGCCGCTCTGCAGGGCATCAGCCGCTTGGTCCAGCTGGTGCGCAATCATGCTTGGGGGTTCGACTATGAGGTGCCCGACATTCTCATTGCCGCCCCGCCGGCGATTACCGAGACGGCGAATGCCGCCTTTGCTGCGAGTTATCTCGGCGCGGTCAATGAATCGAGCAAGCTGCCGACGCTTTACAGCGATTTGGCGGATGAACTCGGATGCGGATTCTTCGATGCCAATACGGTCGCCGTCACCACGCCGCTCGATGGCGTTCATCTCGATGCGGAAAACACCCGGGCGCTCGGTCGCGGCCTCGAGCCGATCGTGCGGATGATGCTCGGTCTCTGATAGATTCAAGGCGTCGGCTTCGATCCGCCGCCACCAATAAGGCAGGAAACACATGGCTGAGAATTACGACGTCATTATCATCGGCTCCGGTCCGGGCGGTTATGTCGCTGCCGTGCGCGCTGGCCAGCTTGGCCTGAAGACCGCGATCGTCGAGCGTGAGCACCTGGGCGGCATCTGCCTCAACTGGGGCTGCATTCCCACGAAGGCGCTGCTCCGTTCGGCCGAAATTCTCGATCATTCCAACCATCTGAAGGATTACGGTCTCGTTCTGGAAGGCAAGGTGAGCGCGGATGTGAAGGCGGTGGTTGCCCGCTCGCGCGGCGTTTCCGCCCGTTTGAACACCGGCGTCGGTTTCCTGATGAAGAAGAACAAGGTCGACGTAATCTGGGGCGAAGCCAAGATCACCAAACCAGGCGAAATCGTCGTCAGCAAGTCGACCAAGCCGGTCGTCGAGCCGCAGCATCCGGTGCCGAAGAACGTCAAGGGCGAGGGCACCTATACCGCCAAGCATATCATCGTCGCGACCGGCGCCCGTCCGCGCGCTCTGCCTGGCATCGAGCCGGACGGCAAACTGATCTGGACCTATTTCGAAGCGCTGAAGCCGGATTTCCTGCCGAAGTCGCTGCTCGTCATGGGCTCGGGCGCGATCGGCATCGAATTCGCGAGCTTCTATCGCTCCATGGGCGTCGACGTCACCGTCGTCGAAGTCATGCCGACTATCATGCCGGTCGAAGATGCCGAAATCTCCGGCATCGCTCGCAAGCAGCTGGAAAAGCGCGGCCTGAAGATCTTCACCAAGGCCAAGGTCACGAAGGTCGATAAGGCTGCCAACAGCATCACCGCCCATGTCGAAACCGAAGACGGCAAGGTTCAGCAGATCGTTGCCGATCGTATGATCTCGGCCGTGGGCGTTCAGGGCAATATCGAGAATCTCGGCCTCGAGGCGCTCGGCGTCAAGACCGATCGCGGCTGCGTCGTCATCGACGGCTACGGCAAGACCAATGTCCCCGGCATCTATGCGATCGGCGATGTCGCCGGCCCGCCTATGCTGGCGCACAAGGCCGAACACGAAGGCGTCGTCTGCATCGAGAAGATCGCCGGCCTGCCGAACGTTCATCCGACTGACAAGAGCAAGGTTCCGGGCTGCACCTATTGCCAGCCGCAGGTCGCTTCCGTCGGCCTGACCGAAGCCAAGGCCAGGGAGCTCGGCCGCGATATCCGCGTCGGCCGCTTCTCCTTCGTTGCCAACGGCAAGGCGATCGCGCTCGGTGAGGATCAGGGTCTCTGCAAGGTCATCTTCGACAAGAAGACCGGCGAACTGCTTGGCGCGCATATGGTCGGCGCCGAAGTGACCGAACTCATCCAGGGCTTCGTCGTAGCCATGAATCTGGAAACGACGGAAGAAGAACTGATGCATACGATCTTCCCGCATCCGACCGTATCGGAAACGATGAAGGAAGCCGTGCTGGATGCCTACGGCCGGGTGCTGAACGCTTGATAATTTCCTGCCATGCCCTTTATCCAGAGGGTGGAAAACAGGAAAGGAAATCAACATGTCTATCACGACGGAAGGTTGGATCGTCTTTCTTCTCATCGGCCTGGTCGCGGGTTTCCTCGCGAGCCTGATCGTTGGAGGCGGCGGACTCATCAGTTGCCTGGTGAGCGGCGTGATCGGCGCTTTCGTGGGCGGTTTCCTGTTTCATTATTTCGGGATATCGCTCGGTATTGAAAATGCGCTTGTCGTGGAGATCATCCATGCCACGGTCGGCGCGATCATCGTGGTGCTGTTGGCGAGATTGATCGCTTAGAGCATCATCATTAAGACGCAAGGCGACGCCCGGAAGAACTGTCTTGAAGGGCGCCCGAACGAGGGTTTGATGGAAAGCGTAGGTTGGCTGGGTCTGATCATCATCGGCGGTCTTGCGGGCTGGCTCGCTGGCAAGCTGATGGATGCACGTTACGGCATCATCCTGAACATCATCCTCGGCATTGCCGGCTCGGTTGTTGCTGCGGGGCTTCTGGTCGCTCTGCATGTCGGCGTTCCCGGCGGCCGGCTTGGCTTTTTCATCACCGGTTTCATCGGTGCATGCATTCTGATATTCCTCGCCAAATTCGCTCGGCGATGAAGGGCCGCATTTCAAGCGGCGGAAAGTAGACGTTCCATGGTCACCATTCTCGACACGATCAACCCGGACGCCAAGCGCGTGCGACACCCGGAAAAGGCGCATCGGCCGGATACGGAAGTCATGCGCAAGCCGGACTGGATCCGCGTGAAGGCGCCGACATCGAAGGGTTATGCCGAAACCCGTTCGATCGTGAAGGAGCACAAGCTCGTCACGGTCTGCGAGGAGGCCGGTTGCCCGAATATCGGCGAGTGCTGGGACAAGAAGCACGCCACCTTTATGATCATGGGCGAAATCTGTACCCGTGCCTGCGCCTTCTGCAATGTCGCGACCGGCAAGCCGAATGCGCTCGACATGGCGGAGCCGGAAAATGTCGCCAAGGCCGTCAAGCAGATGGGCCTCAGCCACGTGGTTATCACCTCGGTCGACCGCGACGATCTGGAAGATGGCGGCGCTGAGCATTTCGAGAAGGTGATTTGGGCGATCCGCGCCGCTTCGCCCTCGACCACGATCGAGATCCTGACGCCGGACTTCCTGAAGAAGCCGGGCGCTTTGGAGCGTGTCGTTGCCGCCAAGCCCGACGTCTTCAACCACAATCTGGAAACCGTGCCCGGCAATTACCTGACGGTTCGTCCCGGCGCGCGCTACTTCCACTCCGTCCGCCTGCTGCAGCGGGTCAAGGAACTGGATCCGACCATGTTCACCAAGTCGGGCATCATGGTCGGCCTCGGCGAGGAGCGCAACGAAGTGCTGCAGCTGATGGACGACCTGCGCACCGCAGACGTCGACTTCCTGACCATCGGCCAGTATCTGCAGCCGACGCGCAAACATCATCAGGTGATGAGCTTCGTCACGCCGGAAGAGTTCAAGTCCTACGAAACCGTGGCCTACACCAAGGGCTTCCTGATGGTCGCTTCCAGCCCGCTGACACGCTCGTCGCATCATGCCGGCGACGATTTCGCGCGGCTGCGTGCTGCCCGCGAGAAGAAGGTTCTACTGGCGGCGGAATAAGCCCAGCCGGATGAATTTGCCTTTGACCGAACCGCGGCGATTGCGCCGCGGTTTTTCGTTGTTCCGTCATTTATTTGTCATCGACGCGGCCTAGGGAACACGCCGCCGTTTGTCAGCGGTATCGGCACTTTCGATTCGATTATGGAGCTGTACCGTGGAGCAGATCGTCGCGCCACATGCGCTTGTCCGTTCCGTCGATATAGATGAGGCAGCTCGCATCCTCGAAAAGGCAGGCCGAATCCTCGTCATCGGCTGCTCCGGCGGCGGCAAGTCGACCCTGTCGCAGAAGATTGCCGCCCGCTTTGGCCTTGCCTATGTGTCGATCGATCGTGATGTTTTGTGGCTGCCCGGCTGGGTTCAGCGCGACAAGGCGGAGCAGCGCGCCATCATCGTCACCAAGGTGCAGGGCGAGCGATGGATCATGGACGGGACCAATCCCTCGACATTCGACATACGCCTGCCGCGCACGGATTTGGTCATATGGGTGCGGATGCCCCGCGTGCTATGCATATGGGGCGCCGTTTCCCGCTGGCTCAAATGGATGGGTCGCACGCGACCGGAGATGGCGCCTGGCTGCATAGAGAAAGTCGATTGGGATTTCCTGCGCTTCATCTGGACATTTGAGGAGAAATTCACGCCCAGGGTCCTTGCCGGACTTGCCGAACACGGCCCTGATGTCCCGGTTTTGCAGCTGAAATCCCGCGGCGAAATGCGTCAGCTCCTTGATCTTCTCGGCCGTCCTGCTTAATTGCGGCTCATGCCTCAGTTTGAAACCCATCGCCCCGTTCCCCATTCGCCCGACCAGATGTTCGACCTCGTCGCCGACGTGGAGCGCTATCCCGAATTCCTGCCGCTTTGCGATGCGCTCACGGTCCGCAACCGCAAGGAGCGCGACGGCAAGACCTTGCTGATTGCCGATATGACCGTTGGCTATAAAGCGATCCGCGAGACCTTCACGACGCAGGTGCTGTTGAACAAGGCGGAGCGCGCGATCGATGTGAAATATATCGACGGGCCCTTCAAATATCTCGACAATCGCTGGCGCTTTACGCCGTCGGAAAACGGCGGTTGCAGCATTGATTTCTTCATCGACTATGAGTTCAAGAGCCGCATTCTCGGCGCTTTGATGGGGTCGATGTTCGATCGGGCCTTCCGCATGTTCACGGATGCCTTCGAGACGCGCGCGAGCAAGATATATGCTTGAAGCCGCGCCTGCTTATTGGCTGAGCGCGACAAGCATCTCCAGCGCGGTGTTCAACGTGGCGAGCCGGACCTTGTCGCGGCCGATATCGCCGTAACGCATTTCGTGATGGATCAGCATACCGCTCCGCGCCTTGGCGGCGAGGTGGACGAGCCCAACCGGTTTTTCTGCTGAGCCGCCGCCGGGGCCGGCAATACCGGTCACCGCTACGGCAAAATCGGCCCGGGAGCGGAAGAGGGCGCCATGCACCATCTGCAGCGCCGTTTCCTTTGATACGGCGCCGAATTGCGCCAGCGTCTGCTCCTGAACGCCGAGCATCTCCATCTTGGCGGTATTGGTATAGGTGACGAAGCCGCGATCGACCACCGCCGAAGAACCGGGGATTTCCGTCAACGCGCCGGCGATAAGCCCGCCGGTGCAGGATTCGGCCGTGGCGACCATCCAGCCTTTTGCCGTGAAATCCGTCACGATCCTTTGCGCCAGCGCGATAACTTCATCGGGAAAATGCATTATGCCTTGCCTCCGCGATAGACGACGGTCGCCGTCGCAATGGCTGCGATGCCTTCGCGGCGGCCGACAAAGCCGATCTTCTCGTTCGTCGTTGCCTTGACCGAGCAGCGATCGATGCTGATATCGAGAAACTCCGAAAGCCTGGCGCGCATCACGTCGCGATGCGGCCCGACTTTCGGCGCCTCTGCGATCAGCGAGACATCCGCGTTCATAATGGTGCCGCCGCGTTCGCGCACGATCTTTGCCGCATGTTCGATAAAGATGCGGGATGGTGCGCCTTTCCACTGGGGATCGGAGGGCGGAAAATGATCGCCGATATCGCCGGCGCCGCAGGTGGCCAGCAACGCATCCGTCAGGGCATGCAGGGCAACATCGGCATCTGAATGCCCCTTCAGCTTCTGATCATGCGCAATGAACACGCCGCACAGCGTCACGCCGTCGCCGGGTTCCAGCTGGTGCACGTCGTAGCCATTGCCGGTGCGCACGTCTGGCAGCAGGCCGGCACTCAGCTTTTCATCGGCCATGGCAATATCCCTCTTGATCGTCAGCTTCACATTGTCGGCGCTGCCGGTCACGAGCTTTACCGGCAGTCCGCGCCATTCCGCGATCGAGGCATCGTCGGTGAAATCGGTCCTGCCGCCGGAATCGGCCTTTTCATGGGCGGCAAGAATATCGGCAAGGCGAAAGGATTGCGGCGTCTGTGCGGCGTGAAGCCCGGCGCGGGAGACGGTTTCGACGACCAGTCCTTCTGCATTGCCGCGCTTCAGCGTATCGGTGACAGGCATGGCGGGCAATACCGCCGGTGCGCCATCCGCAAGTGCTGCGGCCACTCGGTCGAGCAGGTCATGGTCGAAGAAGGGACGCACGGCATCGTGGATCATCACATGCGTCACGCCGCTGTCTTTCAACGCACGCAATCCGGCAAGTACCGATTGTTGGCGCGTCGCGCCGCCGAAGGCGATCTCGACATCAGGCAGTCCTGCAACCTGCTCCAGCGCCGAGCGGAGCAGATTTTCATCGTCGCGATGGATGACGATGACGATCTTCGCTGCCTGCGGCCATGTCACGAATCTTTCAAGCGTATGCGCAATAACCGCTCTGCCGCCGATCGGGCGATATTGCTTGGGGCCTTCTTCCGGAGAGCCCGCCCGTTCACCGCGCCCGGCGGCAACGATCACGATTCCCACCGATAACGGTTGCGTTGGATGCATTTGCGTCATAACCCCCGAAGGATAAAAGGCTCGGTCCCTCGCATGGCCTTGAAAAGCACAGAGCTTTCTTTTGAACAAGCACATGCTAAATAGATCGCCAAACGGGACCCTGCTTCAGCAGGGTCTATCGCCTCGACGGAGTATTTTCCAGCATCTGCCCAAAAAATATCGGGATTCTTCAAACCCCCTTGGCAAACTTTCAAAGCGTGTCTAAAAATAGTGCAGATGTATAGTGTGCCCGAAAGATAATCATTTGCTGTCTTCCAAGCTTGCAGCCCCATTTTCCATCGGTTCCGTGCCTATCCGGAATCGTGTGATCCTGGCACCGATGTCGGGCGTGACCGATCTTCCTTTCCGGCAGCTCGCATTGCGTTATGGGGCGGGCTTGGTCGTCACGGAAATGGTCGCTAGCCGCGAGCTCGTGCAGAATACGGCTGAATCCTGGGCGCGTTTGAAAAGCGCGGGATTGAAGCCGCATATGGTGCAGCTTGCCGGTCGCGAGGGCCATTGGATGGCCGAAGCGGCGAAAATTGCCGCCGACAATGGTGCCGATATCATCGATATCAATATGGGATGTCCCGCCAAGAAGGTGATCGGCGGCTATTCCGGCTCGGCGCTGATGCGCGACCCGGACCACGCGCTGACATTGATCGAGGCGACGGTCCGGGCGGTGAACATTCCCGTGACACTCAAGATGCGGCTGGGCTGGGACGAGAATTCCATCAACGCGCCTCATATCGCCCGCCGGGCCGAAGAGGCCGGTGTCCAGCTCGTGACCATTCATGGCCGCACGCGCATGCAGTTCTATGAGGGCAGGGCGGATTGGGATGCGATCCGCGCCGTGCGCGATGCCATCACCATTCCGCTTGTCGCCAATGGCGATGTGGAAACGGAGGAAGACGCCGAGGAAATCCTGCGCCGCTCCGGTGCCGATGCCGTGATGATCGGCCGGGGCTGTCAGGGCCGCCCATGGCATGCAGGCGTATTGGCCGGTCACCGCGAGCCGAGCCGCCAGGAGATCGTCGAGATCGCACTCGAACATTATCGCATGATGCTGGAGTTTTATGGCGAAGCGGTCGGCATTCGCCATGCCCGCAAGCATCTCGCCTGGTATCTCGATCGCTATGCGCCGGCGACGGCAGGTGCCGACAAGGTGAAAATCATGACGTCGAAAGAGAGCGGCGAGGTGGCTGCATCCTTCCTTGCCGCGCTGCACGCCGGCGCCAATCTTGCCCAATGCGTTCAGGAGGCTGCATGACTTCGAAATCCAGCTCCAGCTCCGGCGCCGGTGACATCTCGGCCAACTCCGTGGCAATGGCGGTTCTCAACGCGATCCAGAATCCCGTCGTCATGGTCGACGAGGCCGGCTTGATTGCTTTCGCCAACTGGGAGGCGGAGGCCTTCTTTGGCGCAAGCGCGTCCCATCTGTCGCGCTACAAGATTTCGACCTTCATTCCCTTCGGCAGCCCTTTGTTGGCGTTGATCGATCAGGTGCGCGAGCGCCGCGCGCCTGTCAACGAGTATCGTGTCGACCTCAGTTCGCCGCGTTTGGGGCAGGACAAGCTGGTGGATATCTATGTTGCGCCGGTTTCCAGCGACCCGGGTTCCGTCGTGGTGGTGTTCCAGGAACGCTCCATGGCCGACAAGATCGACCGGCAGCTGACGCATCGCGCCGCCGCCCGTTCGGTCACCGGCCTTGCCTCCATGCTGGCGCATGAGATCAAGAACCCGCTGTCGGGCATTCGCGGCGCCGCTCAGCTGCTCGAACAGTCGGTCGAGGACGATGATCGCGCGCTGACGCGCCTCATCTGCGACGAGACGGACCGCATCGTTTCGCTGGTCGACCGCATGGAGGTTTTCTCCGACGAGCGGCCCGTCGATCGTGTCCCCGTCAACATCCACTCTGTGCTCGATCATGTGAAGGCTGTCGCCAAGGCGGGCTTTGCCCGCAACATCAAGATCTCAGAGAATTACGATCCGTCGCTGCCGGCGGTCTTCGCAAACCGGGATCAGCTCGTGCAGGTCTTCCTCAATCTGGTGAAGAATGCCGCTGAAGCGGTTGGCGACCGTCAGGATGGCGAGATCATGCTGACGACGGCCTATCGCCCCGGCATCCGGCTTTCGGTCGCCGGCACACGCGAAAAAATCTCGCTGCCGCTGGAATTCTGCGTCATCGACAACGGCCCGGGCGTACCGGCCGATCTCGTGCCGCATCTCTTTGATCCGTTCATCACCACGAAGACGAATGGAACCGGCCTCGGCCTTGCGCTGGTCGCCAAGATCATCGGCGACCATGGCGGCATTGTCGAATGCGACAGCCAGAACCATCGTACCACTTTCCGCGTTTTGATGCCCGCCTCCAAGGGCATTACCCCAGAAGATGCCCCCCTTCCGAACTCTACAGGGACTACTCGATGACAGCCACGATCCTTGTCGCCGATGACGATGCGGCCATCCGCACCGTGCTCAACCAGGCTCTGAGCCGCGCGGGTTACGATGTGCGCATTACATCCAACGCCGCCACGCTCTGGCGTTGGGTCTCGGCCGGCGAAGGCGACCTCGTCGTAACCGACGTCGTCATGCCTGATGAAAACGCATTCGATCTATTGCCGCGTATCAAGAAGGCGAGGCCGGATCTGCCCGTGCTCGTCATGAGCGCGCAGAATACCTTCATGACGGCAATCAAGGCGTCCGAAAAGGGCGCTTACGATTATCTTCCGAAGCCGTTCGACCTGACGGAGCTGATCGCGATCGTCGGCCGTGCCCTGTCCGAACCGAAGCGCAAGCCGGCAAAGCTTGACGACGACATGCAGGACGGCATGCCGCTTGTGGGGCGTTCAGCCGCGATGCAGGAAATCTATCGCGTGCTCGCGCGCCTGATGCAGACCGATCTCACGCTGATGATCACCGGCGAATCCGGCACCGGCAAGGAGCTGGTGGCGCGCGCCCTGCATGATTACGGCAAGCGCCGCAATGGGCCTTTCGTTGCCATCAACATGGCTGCGATCCCGCGCGATCTGATCGAATCCGAACTGTTCGGTCATGAGAAGGGCGCTTTCACCGGTGCTCAGACCCGCTCGACCGGCCGTTTCGAGCAGGCGGAAGGCGGTACGCTGTTTCTCGACGAAATCGGCGATATGCCGATGGATGCGCAGACACGCCTGCTGCGTGTGCTGCAGCAGGGCGAATATACGACCGTCGGCGGCCGCACGCCGATCCGCACCGATGTCCGCATCGTCGCGGCCACCAACAAGGACCTGAAGCAGGCGATCAATCAGGGCCTGTTCCGCGAGGACCTCTATTATCGTCTCAACGTCGTGCCGTTGCGCCTGCCGCCGCTGCGCGACCGCGCCGAGGATATTCCGGATCTCGTGCGCCATTTCGTGCAGCAGGCCGAGAAGGAGGGGCTGGGTTCCAAGCGCTTCGACCAGGAAGCGCTCGAACTGATGAAGGCCTATCCCTGGCCGGGCAATGTTCGCGAACTGGAAAACCTCATTCGCCGGCTGATGGCGCTCTATCCGCAGGATGTTATCACCAAGGAAATCATCGACGCGGAACTGCGGGCCGACGTGCCCGACAGCCCGATCGAAAAAGGCCCGGTCCGCACCGGCTCCATGACCATCGCCCAGGCGGTGGAGGAAAACATGCGGACCTATTTCGCCGGTTTCGGCGACAATCTGCCGCCGCCCGGCCTTTACGACCGCGTGCTGACAGAAATGGAATATCCGCTGATTCTCGCGGCCTTGACCGCGACGCGCGGCAACCAGATCAAGGCCGCCGATCTTTTGGGCCTCAACCGCAATACGTTGCGTAAAAAGATCAGAGAACTGGGAGTTTCGGTTTACAGAAGCTCCCGAACGGCTTGACAATGCGATCAGATGCGTTGCATTTTCGCCACAATGCGTTGCTTAAAGGTCACGCAGTTGATTCGTCGTCTTTGCAGTGGCGATTCATTTGGCTTGCTCTTCGGAAAACGAAAGTTCGTCAGATTTTTCAGGTAGTTGCAAGGGTGATATGAAGTAAAGGTTTCGCTCCTATGCGAAACCGAACGACAGTTCCCGCCTCTGCCTGTCGCGCACGCAAATGCCAAATAAGCGGCGGTGCGATTTTGACCAGGGCGTCGATCGTCGCTCGGGCGTGGAGATTGATGGGAATGATGCAGGACGCGGTGTCGCCGGCGGCGAGCGACGAGGCGGTTGTCAAGGTGACGGACCGCCGTGCTTCCTTTGCCCTGCCGGGTCTCATCCTGGCTGGTGGGGCGCTTCTGTGTGCCATTGCGACC
Source organism: Martinezella tropici (assembly GCF_003287875.1). GTDB lineage: Bacteria > Pseudomonadota > Alphaproteobacteria > Rhizobiales > Rhizobiaceae > Rhizobium > Rhizobium tropici_C. Next base: position 100,148 of record NZ_QMKK01000022.1, on the reverse strand, counting down.
CTGCTGATGCTGCTTGGGTTGACGCCGATCGCCCCGACATCGTCGGTCGTCTTCACCTCGGTCGTGATCAACGGTCTCTTCGTGCTGGGACTGATTGCCCTGATCGCCCGCGAAGTCGCGCGGCTGATGAAGGCGCGCAGCCGTGGCCGCGCCGCGGCTCGGCTCCATATTCGCATCGTCGTTCTTTTCTCGATCGTGGCGATCACGCCGGCCATTCTCGTCGCCATCGTCGCGAGCCTGACGCTCAATGTCGGCCTCGACCGCTGGTTCGGCGTTCGCACGCAGCAGATCATCAGTTCCTCGCAGAACGTCGCGCAAGCCTATCTGATGGAGAATGCGAGCTATCTGCAGGGCCAGACCGTGTCGATGGCGAACGATCTGGAGCGCAATCGCTCGCTGTTCAATCTCGACCGCACCGGCTTCGCCGATTTGATGACCCGGCAGGCACGTGGGCGCGGCTTGCTGGGCGCCTTCCTCGTGCGCCGCGACGGCAGTGCGATCGTCCAGGCCGAGATCAAGACCGAACGGCCGCTTCCGGCCATTCCGAAGGATGCGCTCGATTCCTCCGCCAACGGCCAGCCGACACTCATTCCGCCAGGGGTGACCAACCTTGTCGGCGCAGTCATCAAGCTTGATGAAATTCCCGGCTCGTTCCTCTACACAGTGCGTGCCGTCGACCCGCGCGTCATGAACGCCATGCGCATGGTCGAGGACAACACCGTCGAATACAAGGCGATGGAAGCAGGGCGCATGTCGCTCCAGATCGCCTTCGCCGTTCTTTACATCGGCTTCGCGCTCATCGTGCTGCTGGCCGCGATCTGGACCGCGATTGCGATCGCCGACCGTATCGTCAGGCCGATTCGCCTCCTCATCAGTGCTGCGGACAATGTCGCGTCGGGCAATATGAACGTGCTGGTGCCCGTGCGGTCTGCCGATGGCGACGTCGGCAGCCTGTCGCGCACCTTCAACAAGATGATCTCGGAAATTCGCACCCAGCGCGATGAAATCCTTGAAGCGAAGGACGAGGTGGACGACCGCCGCCGCTTCATCGAGGCCGTTCTGTCGGGTGTGACGGCGGCTGTCATCGGTGTCGAGCATGACCGGCGCATCACCATCGTCAATACTTCGGCTGAAGACCTGCTGACGCTCAAGAGCGACGAGCTGATCGGCAAGAACCTGTCGGAAATCGCCCCCGAGGTCGATCAAGTCGTGACTGAGGCGACGACGCGCCATCGCAGCGATTTCCGCAAGCAGATCAGCCTCGTTCGCGGCGGAACGGTGCGCACGCTCAGCGTCCAGGTGACGCGCGAGGAATCACGCGATGCCAACGAATCCTATGTCATCACGCTCGACGACATCACCGATCTGGTGATTGCGCAGCGCTCGACCGCCTGGGCAGACGTTGCGCGCCGCATTGCGCATGAGATCAAGAATCCGCTGACGCCGATCCAGCTGTCTGCCGAGCGCATCCGCCGCCGCTTCGGCAAGAATATCGCCGATGCAGACCGTCCGATTTTCGACCAGTGCACGGATACGATCATCCGGCAGGTGGGCGATATCGGCCGCATGGTCGACGAGTTCTCCTCCTTCGCCCGTATGCCGAAGCCGACCATGGAGCCGACCGATCTGCGCGATATTCTGCGCGACGCCGTGTTCCTGCGCGAAATGGGCAATACGCATGTCCAGTTCGAGCGTGAGCTGGGCGACGAACGGCTGGAGGGCATGTTCGATGCGCGAATGCTCGGTCAGGCCTTCGGCAATCTCATCAAGAATGCCGTCGAGGCGATCGAAGGCGTGCCGAGCGATCAGGCGCGCGAGCAGCCGAAGGTCCTGGTGCGTTCGTCGCTCGATCCGGAGCGGGATCGTTTCACCGTCGATGTCATCGACAATGGCCGCGGCCTGCCGGTGGAAAACCGGCACAGCATTCTCGAACCCTATATGACCATGCGCGAGAAAGGTACGGGCCTCGGTCTCGCCATCGTCAAGAAGATCATTGAAGACCATGGCGGGCAGATCGAACTCCACGACGCGCCGGCCGATTTCGACCAGGGCAGGGGAGCCATGATCCGCGTGCATCTGCCGCGCCGTGAGCAGGCCACCGTCGCCCACACAGCAAGTGACAAGGAAAGCGTTTATGGCATCTGACATTCTCGTAGTGGATGACGAGGAAGACATTCGCGAAATCGTTTCGGGCATTCTCTCCGATGAAGGGCACGAAACCCGCACGGCACACGACAGCGACAGCGCGCTCGCCGCGATTTCCGATCGCGCGCCGCGGCTGATCTTCCTCGATATATGGATGCAGGGCAGCAAGCTCGATGGTCTTGCGTTGCTCGACGAAATCAAGGCGCGCCATCCGGAACTGCCTGTTGTCATGATCTCCGGTCACGGCAATATCGAGACGGCCGTCTCCGCCATCAAGCGCGGCGCCTTCGATTTCATCGAAAAGCCGTTCAAGGCCGATCGTCTGATCCTGATTGCCGAGCGCGCGCTCGAAAATTCCAAGCTGAAGCGTGAGGTCTCCGAGTTGAAGCGCCGCACCGGCGACGCCGTGGAGCTTATCGGCACCTCGGTTGCCGTTTCGCAGCTGCGCCAGACGATCGACAAGGTATCGCCCACCAACAGCCGCGTCATGATCTTCGGCCCGTCGGGCTCCGGCAAGGAGCTCGTCGCGCGGATGATCCACAAGAAGTCGACCCGCGCGAATGGTCCCTTCGTGGCGCTGAATGCCGCGACGATCACACCGGAGCGCATGGAAATCGCTCTCTTCGGCACAGAAGGCTCGCCGGGGCAGGCGCGCAAGATCGGCGCCCTGGAAGAGGCCCATCGCGGCATTCTCTATCTCGATGAAGTCGGCGAAATGCCGCGCGAGACGCAGAACAAGATCCTGCGCGTGCTCGTCGATCAGCAGTTCGAGCGCGTCGGCGGCTCCAAGCGCGTCAAGGTGGACGTCCGCATCATCTCGTCCACGGCCTATAATCTCGAGAGCCGCATCGCCGAGGGCCTGTTCCGCGAGGATCTCTATCACCGTCTGGCCGTCGTGCCCGTGCGTGTGCCTGCCCTTGCCGAACGCCGCGAGGACGTTCCCTTCCTAGTGGATCAGCTGATGCGCCAGATATCCGAGCAGGCCGGCATCCGTCCGCGCCGGATCGGTGACGACGCCATGGCCGTGCTGCAGGCACATGACTGGCCGGGCAACATCCGCCAGCTGCGCAACAATATCGAGCGGCTGATGATCCTGGCACGCTCCGATGGCGCAGAAACGCCGATCACGGCGGAAATGCTGCCGACCGACCTCGGCGACATGCTGCCGAAGGTATCCGCCAAGAACGATTATCACATCATGACATTGCCGCTGCGCGAAGCCCGCGAGATGTTCGAGCGCGATTACCTCATCGCTCAGATCAACCGCTTCGGCGGCAATATCTCGCGTACGGCGGAATTTGTCGGCATGGAGCGCTCGGCGCTGCATCGAAAACTGAAGTCGTTGGGCGTCTGATCAGTCGCTCGACATTTCAAACATCTCAGAATTCGGATCAGGGGCTTCCATGCCGAGAATAGCTTATGTCAACGGTCGCTACGTCAAGCACAGCGATGCCATGGTGCATATCGAGGATCGCGGCTATCAGTTCGCCGATGGTGTCTACGAGGTTTGCGAGGTCCGTCATGGCGTGATTGTCGACCTGACGCGCCATCTTGACCGCCTCAACCGTTCGCTGGGCGAATTGCGCATCGCCTGGCCGATGACGCGCCAGGCATTGATCCTGGTGATTCGCGAGACGCTACGCCGCAACCATGTCCGCAATGGCCTGTTCTATCTGCAGGTGACGCGCGGTGTCGCCCGTCGAGATCACGTCTTCCCGCCGGCCGGCACGCCGTCCTCGATCGTCGTGACCGCCAAGAGCACCGATCAGTCCGTGATCGCCAAAAAGAACGCCGATGGCATCAAGGCGATCACCGTCCGCGACAATCGCTGGGACCGGGTCGACATCAAGTCTGTGGGCTTGCTTCCGAATGCCATGGCCCGCCAGCAGGCCAAGGAGGCCGGCGCCCAGGAGGCGATCTATATCGACCACAACGGCATGGTGAAGGAAGGGGCTGCGACCAACGTCTGGATCGTCGATCATGATGGCAATCTCGTCACTCGCCCAGCCGAGCATGGCATCCTGCGCGGCATCACCCGTACGACTCTGATGGACGTCGCAGCCAAGCTCGACGTGACGATTGTCGAGCGATTCTTCTCGGTCGAGGAGATGATGAAGGCCCGCGAAGTCTTCATCACCGCGGCGACAAGTATATGTTTTCCGGTCGTTTCTATCGACGGCGAGCCCATTGCCAATGGTCATCCGGGCAGCATGTCACAGAAAATTCGTGAAGCCTTTTTCGACGTTGCGGAAAAGACTGCGATTTGATACCAACATTCGCTGGAGGGAGAGAATGAGGGTATCTCCTGTCCGGGACCTCTGTATATCATGACATTCAACCGACCTGGGTCGGCAAAAAAGAAAGAAGCGGCGCGATGGCGGAACGTTCTCAAAACTTGCAGGACTTGTTTCTCAATACTGTTCGCAAGCAAAAGATTTCACTCACGATTTTCTTGATTAACGGCGTGAAGCTCACAGGTGTCGTAACCTCGTTCGACAATTTCTGCGTCCTGCTCCGTCGCGATGGCCATTCGCAGCTCGTCTACAAGCATGCGATCTCGACGATCATGCCGGGTCAGCCGATGCAGATGTTCGAGAGCGAAGAAGCCGCATCCTAAACAGGACTATCTACAATCACGACACGCGATACCAAAAATGATTCTCTCATCCCGGAGACCGTAAAACACCGGGATGATATGCGCGCTGTTGTCGTCGTGCCTGTTTTGAAACAGGCGCGCGCCGCGCGTTCCGCTCAAGCCGATAGCGCTAATTTCGTCTCGCGCCCGCCCGAGAGCCGGCTGGAAGAGGCCAAAGGTCTCGCCTTGGCGATCGATCTCGACGTGGTCAACGGTTCCATCGTGCCGATCAACGATCCGCGGCCGGCAACGCTGCTCGGGACTGGCAAGATCAAGGAAATTCTCGCGCTGCTCGACGAGTTCAACGCCGGCCTCGTCATCGTCGATCATCCGTTGACGCCGGTGCAGCAGCGCAATCTCGAAAAGGCATGGAACGCCAAGGTCATCGACCGCACCGGCCTCATTCTCGAAATCTTCGGCCGCCGCGCCTCCACCAAGGAAGGCACGCTGCAGGTCGAGCTGGCTCATCTGAACTATCAGAAGGGCCGGTTGGTTCGCAGCTGGACCCACCTTGAACGTCAGCGCGGCGGTGCCGGCTTCATGGGCGGCCCGGGTGAAACCCAGATCGAAGCCGACCGGCGGATGCTGCAGGAGCGGATCATCCGGCTGGAGCGCGAGCTGGAGCAGGTGGTCCGCACACGCCAGCTTCATCGCGCCAAACGCCGGAAGGTGCCGCATCCGATCGTGGCTCTCGTCGGCTATACCAATGCCGGCAAGTCGACGCTGTTCAATCGCATTACCGGTGCCGGTGTTCTGGCTGAAGACATGCTGTTTGCGACGCTCGACCCGACGCTGCGCCGCATGAAGCTGCCGCATGGCCGTACCGTCATTCTCTCCGATACCGTCGGCTTTATTTCCGACCTGCCGACCCACCTGGTGGCCGCATTCCGCGCGACGCTGGAAGAGGTGCTGGAAGCCGATCTGATCCTGCATGTCCGCGATCTCTCCGATGACGATAATCAAGCCCAGAGCGCTGACGTCATGCGCATTCTCGGCGATCTCGGCATCGGCGAAGCCGAAGGCGCCGAGCGCATCCTCGAGGTCTGGAACAAGATCGATCGGCTGGAGCCGGAAGCGCATGACGCCATCGTCCAGAAGGCGTCGACCGCGGAAAACGTTATTGCAGTCTCGGCGATAACAGGCGAGGGCGTCGATCGTCTGATGGGCGAAATCAGCCGGCGTCTTTCCGGCGTGCTGACGGAAACGACGATCACCTTGCCCGTCGAAAAGCTGGCGCTGCTGCCCTGGCTTTACAATCATGCCGTCGTCGACAGTCGCGAAGACAACGAGGATGGCACGGTAACGCTCGACGTCCGCCTGACCGAGACCGAGGCGGCCGAACTGGAGCGACGCATGGGCAACGGCCCGAAGCCGCAGCGCGAAGACTGGGAATAGGCGTTTTTACGCCGTTTTGACTCCGGCTAGCTGCCGCTCGATGGCTTTTGCCGACTGCCATATCTCTTCCATCCGCTCCAGCGAGGCGCCTTCCAGCGTCTCGCCCTCAGCCTCGAGCGTTGTTTCGATATGATGGAAGCGGCGGCGGAACTTGGTGTTCGTGCCGCGCAGGGCCTGCTCCGGATCGGCCTTCACATGCCGGCCGATATTGACGACGGCGAAGATCAGGTCGCCGAGTTCGTCGCTGACCTTGCCCTTGTCGCCGCTCGCAAGCGCTGCCCGCAATTCGCCGATCTCCTCCTCGATCTTGTCGAGGATCGGCTCCGGCGCCGACCAGTCGAAACCGACCTTGGCGGCCCGTTCCTGCAGTTTCAAGGCTTCTGTGAGGGCAGGGCACGTTCGCTGCACCGAGCCCAGGAAGCCGGCCTTGAAATCTTCGGTGATGCCGCTCTTCGCCCGCCGTTCGGCTCGTTCGCGCTTCTCCTCGGCCTTGATCCGGTCCCACTGCAGCGTCACTGCATCCTCGGTCTTGGCATCGGAGACAGCAAAGACATGCGGATGGCGGCGGATCATCTTGCGGGTGATGGCATGCACGACATCACCGAAGGAAAACGCTCCCGCCTCCTCGGCGATCCGCGCATGGAAAACGACCTGCAGCAGCAGATCGCCGAGCTCGTCGCAGAGATCGTCCGTATCCTTGCGTTCGATCGCATCCGCGACCTCATAGGCCTCTTCGATCGTATAGGGCTTGATGGTCTCAAAGGTCTGAACGATGTCCCAGGGGCAGCCGCTCTCGGGATTTCGCAGCGCCGCCATGATGTCGATCAGGCTGTTTATGTCTCGCGATGCTTCCATCGTTGCCTCGGTTTTGTTCTGTTAATTCAGCGGGATGTCGTTGCTGTTCTTCGATGCCTGGTAGTTGTCGGAGAGACCGGCATAGGTCTGCTTGATGCGCGCCGTCCGGTCCTTCAGCTCGGCCTTACGCGGATCGGCTTCCGTCTCCACGAGGTCGGAAATGGCAAAGCTGTTCCAGAATGCATTTTGGCGGCGATAGCCACCCGGCTCCAGGCCGAAGACTTCCTTCAGGATCTTGAGATCGTGCGGGATCGCGAAGGCGTCACGGGAATCCTCATGGCTGAAGAAGTAGTAGAAATTGTCGAAGCCGGCCCAGGTAATCGCCGACATGCACATGGTGCACGGCTCGTGGGTGGACAGGAAGATCAGGTCCTTGGTCGCGGGCTTTTCGCCGAGTTCATAAAAGCGCTTGAGGGTATGAACCTCGCCATGCCACAGCGGGTTCTCCAATTCATTGTTGGTTTCCGCGATGACGAGCGAAAGGTCCGATTTGCGCAGGATAGCGGCGCCGAAGACCTTATTGCCGGCGGCCACGCCCTTGCTGGTCAGGGGCAGGATGTCGTGCTCCACGACATCGAGAAGGCGGGCTGCGATGCTGTTGTCGGCCAAGGATCTGCTCCGGAGTTTTGAGCTAGTCTATCGGGATTGCGCAAGCGGCGGAATGCGCAAATGACGTATGGACCAGGTTTGTCACAGGCAATAAAATCGCCGCAGGCGGTAGTCAATCCTAAAAGTCTATAGATTTCCTATGTTTACCCAGATCTGCTCGTCTGGTGAGTTTTGCTCAAATCCTTGTCATGTCGAGCAAAAGAATACGCGCACGCATGGGCATTAGAATTTCTGTTTCTTCAATCTCTTGGCAGCAGGGGCGATATTCGCCAAATCTCGAAGTGGAATAATGATGCCTCCCAGGACTGAACAGCTTTCGGTGTTTCCCGCCTTCTTCCGCGTGGAGGGAAGGGTAGCGGCTGTTTTCGGCAATGGCGACGAAGCCTTCGCCAAGGTACGGCTGCTCCTGAACACGCAGGCCCGGATCGTCGCCTGTGCTCCGGCGCCCGAAGCTGACTATCATGCCTTCCTGATCGCCAACCGCATCGAAACCGTACGCGACGATTTCTCACCCGATCAGGTCAAGGGGGCGACCTTGGTCTTTGCCGCCACCGGCGATGCCGCAGCGGATCGCGCGATCGTCGATGCTGCCCGCGCCGAGCGAATTCCGGCAAACGCCGTCGACCAGCCTGACTATTGCGATTTCTATACACCGGCGCTGGTCAATCGCGCTCCCGTGGCCGTTGCCATCGGCACCGAAGGTGCCGGTCCGGTGCTGGCACAGATGATCCGCGCCCAGATCGACCAGATGTTGTCGCCGTCGCTCGGCAAGCTTGCCGAGCTTGCGACGCGCTACCGCAAGCCGGTCGAGCGCCTTGTTGCGCGCGGCGTTGCGCGTCGCGTCTTCTGGCGGCAGTTCTTCTCCGAATCCGTTGCTGACGCCGTCAATGCCGGTCATATCTTGCAGGCGGAGCAGGCAGCCGATGAGCTGCTGCAGTCGTCGCGCGACGTCGAGGGCCGCATCTGGCTGGTCGGCGCCGGCCCCGGCGCGGAAGATCTGCTGACACTGCGCGCACAGCGCGTCATGATGGAAGCCGATGTCATCGTCTATGATGCGCTGGTGCCGCAGGTGATCGTCGATATGGGCCGCCGCGATGCCGAGCGCCTGTCGGTCGGCAAGCGCAAGGGATGCCACAGCAAGTCGCAGGAAGAGATCAACGATCTGCTGGTGCAGCTCGGTCGTGAAGGCAAGCGTGTGGTGCGGTTGAAGTCGGGCGATCCGCTGGTTTACGGCCGCGCCGGCGAGGAAATGGCGGCTCTGCGCGCCGCCGGTATCGGCTATGAAATCGTTCCGGGCATCACCTCGGCCTTTGCCGCCGCTGCCGATTTCGAGTTGCCGCTGACGCTGCGCGGCGTTGCTTCATCGCTGGTCTTCACGACAGGTCACGATCTCACAGGCGATGTGCTGCCCGATTGGGCGAGCTTGGCCGTATCCGGCGCCACGATTGCGGTGTATATGGGGCGCACGGTTGCCGCTTCCGTCGCCGGCCGCCTGATGCAGGCCGGCCTGCCGCCGGAGACGACCGTTGCCATTATCGAGAATGCGAGTCGGCGCGATCGCCGCCTGATGCATGGCGTTCTGCGGGATCTGCCGGATCTCGAGCACCTCGACGAGTTGAACGGGCCTGTCATGGTTATCATCGGCGATGCCGTCGCCGGTGCGAATTTTGAGCAATCCGAGCCGCTGGTCCGTCGCGAGACCGCTGCTCAAGACTATGCAAGGAACTGATTGATGGTCGACAAGGTTCTGACCGCAAACCGGCTTACCGATGGCGTCGCCGTCTGGCTGAACGCAAATGGTGAATGGGTGACATCGCTGCAGGAGGCGCTGGTCGCTCGTCATGCCGAAGCGGAAGCCGCACTGGAAGCGATCGGCAAGCAGGCCTATGCTGACAACAAGGTCGTCGACGTCAATCTCATCGACGTGCAGGAAACGGACGGCAAGCTTTGGCCGCTGCGCCTGCGCGAGCGCATCCGCGCCGAAGGCCCCACCATGGAATATGCGCCGGGCTATGCCGCGGCCGATCCCGATTTCATTGCAGTCTGAGAAGTCCCGAGGAAGTCATGTATCGTTACGATGAATTCGACCACGCCTTTGTTGCGGAACGGGTTGCCCAGTTTCGCGATCAGGTGCAGCGACGTCTGTCGGGTGAGCTTTCGGAAGATGCCTTCAAGCCGCTGCGCCTGATGAACGGCGTCTATCTGCAGCTGCATGCCTATATGCTGCGCATCGCCATTCCATACGGCACGCTGAGCTCGCGCCAGATGCGCATGCTCGCCCATGTCGCCCGCACCTATGACCGCGGCTATGGCCACTTCACCACGCGTCAGAACCTGCAGTTCAACTGGCCGAAGCTTTCTGAGATGCCGGACGCGCTTGCTGATCTCGCTTCAGTCGAGATGCACGCCATCCAGACCTCGGGTAATTGCATTCGCAACGTGACCGCCGACCATTTCGCCGGCGCTGCGGCGGACGAAGTCGCCGATCCAAGGCCTTATGCCGAAATCCTGCGCCAATGGTCCTCCGTTCATCCGGAGTTCTCCTTCCTGCCGCGCAAGTTCAAGATCGCCGTCACCGGCGCCGAGCGCGACCGCGCCGCGATACAGGTGCATGATATCGGCCTGCATCTGAAGAAGAACGACAAGGGCGAGATCGGCTTTGCCGTTTACGTCGGCGGCGGGCAGGGGCGCACGCCGCTGGTTGCCAAGCTGATCCGTGACTTCCTGCCGGAAGAGGATCTCCTGTCCTATACGACGGCGATCATGCGCGTTTACAATCTGCATGGCCGCCGCGACAACAAGTATAAGGCCCGTATCAAAATCCTCGTGCATGAAACCGGCGCCGAAGAACTGGCGCGTCAGGTCGAGGCCGAGTTCGACAAACTGCGAGACACTGAACTGAAGCTGCCGGAAGCCGACGTTCAGGCGATTTCAGCCTATTTCGCACCGCCGGCGCTGCCGGAGCGCCCCGAAGGCTGGGAAAGCCTGGCACGCTGGAAGAAGGCCGATCCGGCTTTTGCGCGCTGGGTGCAGCAGAATGTGCAGCCGCACAAGAACCCCGATTACGGCATGGTGACAATCTCGCTGAAGCCGATCGGCGGCATTCCGGGCGACGCCTCGGACGCGCAGATGGAAGCCGTGGCCAATATTGCCGAGGAATATGCCTTCGACGAGATCCGCGTCAGCCATGAGCAGAACCTCATCCTGCCGCATGTGGCGCTGGCCGACCTCGAAGCGGTTTATCGCGGTCTGGTGGCCAACGGCCTCGAAACGGCGAATGCCGGCCTGATCACGGATATCATCGCCTGTCCTGGCCTCGACTATTGCGCGCTTGCCAATGCGCGTTCCATTCCGGTTGCGCAGGAAATCTCCACGCGTTTCGGTTCGGCCGAGCGTCAGGCCGAGATCGGTGAGCTGAAGATCAAGATTTCCGGCTGCATCAATGCCTGCGGCCATCACCATGTCGGTCATATCGGCCTGCTCGGCGTAGAGAAGAAGGGTGCGGAACTCTATCAGATCACGCTCGGCGGCTCCGGCGACGAGAATACCTCGATCGGCGAGATCATCGGCCGCGGCTTCGAGCCCGATAAGGTGACCGACGCCATCGAGACCATTGTCGATACCTATCTCGGCCTTCGTCTGGATCCTTCCGAAACATTCCTCGCCGCCTACCGACGCGTCGGGCCGCAGCCGTTCAAGACAGCACTCTACGGCGCGTCCTCGTCGGCAGCGGAAGCGGCGTAAGGAGATCGACCATGACAAAGATCTGGCGTGAAACAGGCTTCGTGGACAATGATCAATGGGTCATCGAGACCGACGAGGTCAAGGCGACCGAGACGCAGAAACCTCTGCTTAGTCTTGATGCACTGATCGCGAAGGCGGAAGAGAGCAACGAAGCCGGCCTCGGCGTTCTCATCAAGCCGGCAGACGATGTGACCCGGCTGCAGCCCTATCTGGACCGTCTCGATATCGTCGCAGTCGCGTTTCCGGCATTCAACGATGGTCGTGCCTTCAGCCACGCCTCATTGCTGCGCCAGCGCCTCGGCTATGCCAATGAGCTGCGTGCTGTCGGCGACGTATTGATCGACCAGATACCGTTGATGCTGCGCGTCGGCATCGATAGTTTCGCAGTGACCAACGAGACGGCGCTGAAGCGCCTGTCGGAGAACCGATTGCCGGGTATTCCGCATTACTATCAGCCGACCGCGCGGAAGGCTGAGGGCGGGCAGGCCTATAGCTGGCGGCGATTGCCGGCAAAATCGGCCTGATGTCGAAAGGCCTGCGTTTGCGGCAATTTGACGGGGTCGGATTGCCGTATTCAAGCCTTTTGAACGATGTAGTATCGGCAATCTGGAAACTTGACTGAAACACGCATATTTCAGTCCTATGCTGCCTGATGGAATGGAATGCCTTTCAAAACCGGCTATATTGTTATATCAGCGTCGCGAAATGAGCCTGCCAGGGAATATGTGACCAGGAAAACGCGTAAGACTAATACGGGATTCGAGACAGAATGAACGCCCCCGCAAAGACAGATGAATTTGCTTCAGCAGTACCCGCCGGCGTCTTCGCCGAGAAGGTGCTGAGCGTCACGCATTATACCGACCGGCTCTTTCGCTTCACTATGACCCGGCCGCAAGGCTTCCGCTTCCGCTCCGGCGAATTCGCCATGATTGGGCTGATGGTCGATGGCAAACCGCTCTATCGCGCCTATTCGATCGCGAGCCCCGCCTGGGCCGACGAGCTCGAATTCTTCTCCATCAAGGTGCCGGATGGTCCGCTGACCTCGCACCTGCAGAACATCAAGCCCGGCGACGAAGTGTTGATGCGCAAGAAGCCGACGGGCACGCTGGTTCTGGATGCGCTGACCCCCGGCCGGCGGCTCTACATGTTCTCGACCGGCACCGGCATTGCGCCGTTTGCAAGTCTTATCCGCGATCCGGAAACCTATGAGAAGTTCGAGGAGGTCATCCTCACCCACACGACGCGCGATGTCGCCGAGCTGAAATACGGCTTCGACCTCGTCGAGGAAATCCGCAACGACGAAATCCTGAGCGAAGTCGTCGGTGACAAGCTGCGCCACTATGCGACTGTCACTCGTGAGGAATTCCCCTTCAAGGGCCGCATCACCGATCTCATCGAAAACGGCAAGCTTTTCAGCGATCTGGGCGTGCCTCCGCTTGATCCCGCGATCGATCGCGGCATGATCTGCGGTTCTTCCGCCATGCTGAAGGACACCAAGGGTCTGCTCGAAAAAGCCGGCCTGAACGAAGGTGCCAACAACAAGCCGGCCGAGTTCGTCATCGAACGCGCCTTCGTCGGCTAGGCGAATTGCCGACATGTGGACGCAGAGGCGGTTTCGACAACGAAGCCGCCTTTTTCATGGGCTGCTGAGATAGCCGATGAGCGAGGCCATGGCGGCGCGTGCGTGATCTGCATCGCCGTTTCGGATCGCGTCTATTGCCTGAACATGCATGGCTGTCGCTCGGCCCATCTGGTCATGCGCTCCCGTGGAGTACCAAAGCCTGCGCGCATGCGTCTGCACTGGTCCGAGCGCTGCCGTAATGAAATTGTTGGGGCAGGCGGCTTCCAGAATCTCATCGAACGTCTTGTCGGTGGCGAAAAATCCGGGCAGGTCGCCTGTAACGGCACACTCCGTCATCAGACGAGCGCATTCCCCCAACTGCTCACGCTGCTGCGGATCTGCATGGGTGGCAACGAGCGCGGCCGCGATCGGCTCCAGTTCGCGCCGGACCTGCATGACGAATTGATGGTCCTCGGGGCGGATCTCCGCAATCTGCAGGCCGACGCGGGGCCGCACATGGATCAGCCCCTGCCAGGCGAGCTTCTGAATCGCTTCGCGCACTGGAGTTCGCCCGTGGCCAGCCATCTCGATCAGTTGTTTCTCGGTGACGAGGGCGCCTGGCGTCAGCTCGAGCGTCACGATCGAGTATTCGAGCGTGAGATAGGCGAGGTGGCTAAGCGAATTCTGCATTCGAGACGGTTTCCGGCATGTGCATGGACGGCACAGAGTGTCATCTGGCATCATCGAAGGCAATCGATAGCGATATATCAGTATCGCAGTCGGCCGGCCTTCTTTACGTCCATGTATTTCAATGATTCCGGACCGCCTTGAGAAAATCGACGGTCCGGCGGCAATTTACGCCTGACGGAAAGAGCCGCGCATCATTGGCCTATTGCCGTGGAAAGGCTCGGCGGCTTCCGTTTGGCTGCCATGAGCAGATCCAGCTCCGTCGACGAGGGTCCGAACTTATAGAAGAGGCGCTTTGCTTCCGCGTCGTCGAGACGATATTTCCGCGCAAATTCAGCAATGCTGTAAGGGCGGCCTCGGATGACTCTTCGCGTGGTTGTCCGATTGGCGTTTTCCGTCATGTTTCCAACCTCCTTTCGGTTCCATTCTGGTAGATAGCGCCAAGCGGGAGGTTGGAAAGGCCTTGAAGTGCATTGTGATCGTGCACATCGGCTCTCTCGGGTCTCATATTCGGATTTTTATATGTCGTGGCAACCCGCCGCGCATGCCGACACCGTTCATGCAACAAAAAGGGAAGGCGAGAATATCTCGCCTTCCCTTTTCCTCTTCCCGATTCGGGCGCTTCCCGCCCGATATATGGTTATCGCCTGATCAGTCGGCCGACGAAAATCAGGATGCAGGCGCCGATGAAGCCCGTGACCAGATAATTTAGCCACACATGGAACGGCAGAGCGATGCCGAGGGCACGGAACAGCCAGCTGGCGACGAGCGCGCCAACGATGCCGAGGATGATGTTCATGATGATGCCGGTGTTGCTCTTCATGATCATCTCGGCGAACCAGCCAGCCAAACCGCCGATGATAATTGCTGCAATCCAACCTACGTTTGCGTCTTCCATAAAAGAACCTCCTGAGGGCCCGACAGGTTGTCAACAGTAACCGATATACACCAAAAACGATTCGCACCCCAACTGTTGCCGATTGCAGGCTGATGGAACCGATCTTTGCAACCCTGATTATTAGCGAAAATTGTTACCGTTGTTTGCGCCCGATGAGAATCGGCTGCCTTGCCGAGGGCAATCGGTTTGTCAGCTTCATGCACTATGATCTCGGATATATCGACTTGGAGCAGAGGACCTTGCAAACTATCGACAACCCGTTCGGCACGAGGTTGTCACCCATGTCTTAGGGACAATCTGTTACCTATGTCTTCGGTATGGACAAAAAATCCGCTGGTGAGAGCGATGGGATTCGAACCCATGACCTACTGATTAAAAGTCAGTTGCTCTACCGACTGAGCTACGCTCTCCCTTTCCGCAGGCAGATACTGCCTCGGCTGGAAGTGCGCGGAACATATGCAGACGCCCTATTGCGGTCAACCCATAAAATAGCAGTTGTCATGCCTCGAAGATGCTTTTCCTCGTCTCCTTGTGGCGAAATGGGCAGGCGTGACGGAAAAATCCTTTCTTGTGAGATTGTATAACGCACAGGTTGTTGATGTCGGTTGTATCAAAATGGCTGGTGAAGGCTCTCGATTGGGTAGTAAGGTGCCCTGATCAAAAAGATGGCTGGTAAAGACGACGGGCGAATAATGGAATTCGTGGCAGATCTGCCCTTATGGGAAATCTACGCAATCGTTTGCGGGCTGCTGGGTTCCCTCGGGATCCTATTAGGGCTGATCGCCGGAAAGAGGTTTGGGATTGCATTGAGGGTATTGCCGCTGGTTGGCGTCGCGATCACGACGCCGGTGACAGAGCATTTTGTGATTCCCTATCTCACGGAGCGCTACCCCGTAATCTTCGCCAACAAGGACCTGCCCAGAAAGGTCGATCAGAAAACCACTTTGACGAAGATAGATTTTACTGACCAGATCTACAGCTATTTCTACGATGTGGATGATGATGAGGAGGATTTCGATCCTCCTCTCGTCAAATCCGCCCAGCTTGCCGACTTGTGCAACTTCCTCCTGCCGAAATTCAGCTCCGGCGAAGCTTTGCTGGCAAATTACATCTATCAGCTGAAGGGTCGGGATTACTCGTTTTCGGTCGACAGCCGCGACTGCTCGTGAGGCTTGGATAGGCGGTCCTGCTTAAGATCGCCTCTGCAGGATGATTCGCGCGGGCAAACCGGCCTGCACCTATGCGATTGCCGAGAGCGCCGCGATCGCAACCGCCGTCCGGCCGCCGAAGATTGGCAGCAATATCAACATGACAAGTCGGGCGAACTTCTTCCTTTCGATCGCCGTCATGATCAGCTCCTCACCTGGCAACGACGTTTAAACGCTGAAATTCATAATTCGTCTCGTATCAACTGTCGTATTTTTATATTAAATGTCGCTAAAAGTATGACGCCTTGTTGTTTCGGCGTCCTTAAAGCCGCGCCGACCGCGGATTGGACAATCGTCGGACAGCGATATCCCCAGCCTCCTTGGAACGGAATCGAATCGACCGAGTTTCCCTTCCGACAAAGAGGAGACGTATGTTGGCAAACGATCGATCGCATGATCCGCAGGACGGAAACGAAGAGAAGCAGGCGCTGGCGAAGATTCAGCACAGCAAGGCACATGATTCGGTTCGGGTGTCGAAGAATAGGGACAAGGCCAAGGTTGTTGCCGATCCTCGCAACAGGCTCGCCGATGGTAAGGTCGATCCGGCGACGAGAGAACTCAAGCCGAAGACGGAGTGATCCTCGGCGGGTCATGGCTCCGGTCGCATCCGACTGGCCGGTTTCTGCTCCGTCCATTGATTCGACCGGACAGGAAAGGGCTTCAATTTCAGTGGTTTCCGCTGTTTGTCTCGTCGGTTGCAAACATTGCCGCCGCCATGGCAGCCAGACGTGCTGTTTTCCTGTGCCGCATCTCTCCGGCTTATGGTGCGAGGTGAAGACCCTATCGCAACGATCAACTCTACCGCCACTTCAACGGCAAAGTTGATCGTTGCGTAAGACGTATTTGGCCTTAGACCTTACCGCCGTTCTTCTTGCAGTCGCTGCGGAATTTGGCGCGTGCCTTTCCATGCAGACCCTTGGCATCGGCCTGGGTCGAACATGCCTTGGACACGGCAGTCTGAGCCGGCTTCATTGCTTTCGGCTTGGTCGTGGTGGTCGTCGAAGGCGTCGACATCGTTGCACTGGGGGTCGTCGTAGTCGTGGTGCTGGGGGTCGTCGCGGTTTGGGCCATGGCGCTGACGCTGAAGAGTGCGACAAAGGCTGTAGTCGTGAACATAGTAGCAATTCGCATGGGGCTTTCCTCCGTTAAATAGCTGAGATGGAATATGCGTTGTTCTACGAACCATGGCAGCTTGGACCCCGAATTGGGCGAAAAGTGAATTCTTTCATCCGCTTCCTCTGCGGCGTTTGGTCGCGTCTGTGGAAACGGATTGGCAGCCTGTGCTGGGCGCAGCAATCGTTCGTCTCCAAGGCTGTACCGGGACTGCCCGCGAAAAGGTGATTGGCTTTCGGTCGTCTGCAACGCTAGGAAGGGACCGGAATGACATAGCCGGAGTCCATCGTGTCGCTCGCCGATATCTCGCTTCTGAGTGCATTGCTCGCCGGAGCGCTTTCGTTTCTTTCGCCCTGCGTGCTGCCGCTCGTACCGCCTTATCTCTGCTACATGGCGGGAATTTCGGTCGAGCAGTTTCGTGGCGGCGGCGCGGCTGCCGTAGCGGCGCCGAACATTCGCGGCAATGTCCTGATGTCGGCGCTCTTTTTCACCTTAGGATTTGCCACGGTATTCGTCGCGCTCGGAGCCGGCGCCTCTTCCATCGGGCTGCTGCTGCGCCAGCACCTGGATATCCTCGCCAAGATCGGCGGTCTCATCATCGTCATCATGGGCATGAATTTTCTCGGCGTCTTTCGTATCGGCCTTCTGGCCCGCGAGGCACGCTTCCAGAGCGGCGGCAAACCGGCGACGCTGACGGGTGCCTACATTATGGGCCTTGCCTTCGCCTTTGGCTGGACGCCTTGCATCGGCCCTGTGCTGGGCGCCATTCTCGGCATTGCTGCATCGCGTGAGACGGTCGGCGCCGGTGCGGGCCTGCTCGCCGTCTATTCGCTCGGCCTTGCCATTCCCTTCTGGATCGCCGCCGGCTTTTCCGGGGCCTTCATGAGCTTTCTCTCCCGCTTTCGCCGCCATCTCGGTACGGTCGAGAAGATCATGGGCGGGCTTCTGGTGCTCACCGGTCTCGCCTTCATTTTCGGCTATGTGAGCGACATGGCGATCTGGTTTCAGCAGACCTTTCCAATCCTGATGAAAATCGGCTAATCCGGGCGACACCTTTCGCCTTCATTTTCCCCGGCAAACGGAACATGCCCGATGGCTGACCCCCATGGCTGATATTGTTGGTCTGCTGCTGCCATTCTTCGGCCTGATCCTGATCGGTTACGTCGTCACACGCGTTACGAAGCAGCCGGCGGAGGCACTCGGCTGGCTGAATACCTTCATCATCTATGCCGCATTGCCGGCGCTGTTCTTCAAGCTCGTATCCCAGACGCCGATCGAACAGCTGACGCGGATCGACTTCATCGCCGCCGATATCGCCGCGACCTATTCGATTTTCCTGCTGCTGTTTCTGATCGGCCGTTTCCTGCGCCGCAATTCACTTGCCGACTGCACGATCCAGGCTTTCGCCGGCGCCTATGGCAATATCGGCTATATGGGGCCAGGGCTCGCACTTCTGGCGCTGGGCGAAAGGGCCGCCGTTCCCGTAGCGCTGATCGTTTGCTTCGAAAACGCCCTGCATTTCATCGTCGCGCCCGCGCTGATGGCGCTGGAAGGTGAAGACAAGCGATCCCCATTGCGGCTTGCCGCGGATATTGCCGGCAAGGTGCTGCTGCACCCCTTCATCCTGTCGACCGCGCTTGGTTTCGTCGTGGCGGCGTTTTCGCTCCATCAGCCCGTCGCCTTCGAGCGATTTGTCAATTATCTCGCGCAAGCTGCTGCGCCTTGTGCGCTATTTGCCATGGGCGTGACGCTTGCATTGCGGCCGCTGAAATGGATTCCAGTCGAGATCGGCTATATCGTGCCGGTGAAGCTCATCCTGCATCCGTTTGTCGTCTATATCGTTCTGCAGGCCGTCGGCGGATTCGATCCGATCTGGATCGAGGCGGCGGTCCTTTTGGCGGCACTGCCGACGGCAACGAATGTCTTCGTCATCGGCCAGCAATACGGCGTCTGGCAGGAGCGGGCATCCGCCACCATCCTGATCACCACGGCCTGTTCCGTGGTGACGGTTTCCGTCGTTCTCTATTTGATAAAGTCGGGCGCCTTACCGGCGCAGCTTTTCCCGTAGCAGCGACGGAAAATTGCGCAGGCTTCCGCCGGGTTCGATGCCCTCGCGCATGACGATGTTGCGGAGCGGTGCAATGGCCGAAAGCACATGCAGGCCCGCGGCGCGCAACATCTGCACAGGCAGGAAGTCCGACAGAAGCGAGCGATTGAGGAGGTCGACGCTTGCTGTCCGGGTGACGATATCGGCGCGTCTCTTGCGGTCGAAACTGTTGCCCGATGTCGCCGGGATCGGCTGGTCGGCGCGCGAGCAAAGAATATCCGACAACGCCAATATATCGCGAAGACTGAGATTGAGCCCCTGGGCGCCGATCGGCGGAAAGACATGCGCGGCTTCGCCGATCAGCGCGGCGCGGCCCTTGCCGAAACGATAGGCCGTCATGCCGGAAAGCGGCCAGACCTGCACGCTGTCCTCGATCGTGACCTGGCCAAGCATCGATTGCATTCGCTCCTCGACCAGGCGGCCGAGCTCCTCGAGCGACTTTTCGGCATTGGCCGCCGCTTCCGACGGCTTCTGCACCCAGACAAGGCTCGAACGCCGGCCGGGCAGAGGCACCTGCGTGAAGGGGCCGCTTTCCGTGTGAAATTCCGTAGAGATGTTCTGATGCGGCAGACTATGCGCGAAGTTCAGCACCATTGCCGATTGTGGATAAGACCAGCCCTTGGTTTTGATTCCGAGCATCTCTCGCACCATCGAATTGCGGCCATCCGCGCCGATGACGAAGGCGGCTTCGATCGAATCGCCGTTGTCGATGACGACCGTGACGCCGTCATCGCGGAAGGTGATTTCGGAAGCGGTGGCTTCGGTGCGGCTGATATTGCCTTCCGCTTCGATGGCTTGGCTGAGATTGTCGAGCAAGACGGCATTCGGAATATTGTAGCCGAAGGCGTCCAGTCCGATCTCGGACGATCGGAACGAGACGGTCGGCGCACGCAGCAGCCGCGAAGTGCCGTCGACGATGCGCATCGTGGTCAGCGGTGCCGCCGAAGACGCTACCCTTTCCCATAGCGTCAAGCGCTCCAGAAGGCGGATCGATTGGTCCATTAGCGCCGTCGTCCGCTTGTCGGCCTTGTTGTGCGGCGCGGCGACAAGGGCGACGGATCTTCCGCCGCGCGCGAGCGCGAACGCCGTGATCATGCCGGCGAGTCCACCGCCGATAACGGCCACTTCAATCTGCTTCATATCGATGCCTCAATTGCCTTTGGTTCTGAAAATAAGCGCTTAGCCTGTTGAAATCCATGGGATGAAACATCGCAATGGGTGAAAATGACAGTAAGTAGCGCTAGCGTGCCGGGATCGACGCTTTTGTGCTGGCGGTGCAAGCCAAAGGATGCATATTAGCGAGAAAAAAACCGCCTGCTGGGGCAGGCGCATAAGCAGGCGAGTCACGGGGCGGATGAAAATCTTCAATTACAAGCGGGTGCCTTACGCGGAGATGCGTGCTTTCTCCGTTCATATACTGACGGCATCCGGATCGTTTCTCGCCTTTCTCGGCGTCGTCGCGGCGTCGGAACATCGCTTCGTGGATATGTTCTGGTGGCTTGGTCTGGCACTGCTTGTCGACGGCATCGACGGACCGATCGCGCGCAAGGTTCGCGTCAAGGAAGTGCTGCCAAACTGGTCCGGCGACACGCTCGACAACATCATCGATTACGTCACCTACGTGCTCCTGCCGGCCTTCGCGCTCTATGAGAGCGGCATGATCGGCGAGCCATGGTCGTTTGTCGCAGCCGGGATGATCGTGGTTTCCAGTGCCATCTATTACGCCGATACCGGCATGAAGACGGACGAATATTTCTTCTCCGGCTTTCCGGTCGTCTGGAACATGGTGATCTTCACGCTCTTCGTCATCGACGCCAGTGCGACGACAGCCATGATCCTCGTCGGCGTTTCTGTCGTCCTGACCTTCCTGCCGATCAATTTTCTGCATCCCGTGCGCGTCAAGCGCTTGCGGCCGCTGAACCTTGGCATATTTCTCTTCTGGTCGGCGCTTGGCATCTATTCGCTGCTGATGCATTTCGTCATGCCGCAATGGGCCGTTGTCCTCTTCATCATCAGTGGCATCTATCTTTATTGCATCGGCGCCGTGCTGCAGTTTTTCCCGTCCCTCGGACGTCAATGAGGATTGCGCATCATGAAGAAGACCAAGGTTATCCGAATCCATGAAAATGGCGGTCCTGACGTCATGAAGCTGGAGGAGGTGGACCTGCCGCCTCCGGGTGCGGGTGAGGTGCAGATCCGCCACGCCGCAATCGGCCTTAACTTTATCGACGTCTATTTTCGTTCCGGTCTCTACAAGGCGCCCTATTTTCCTCTGCCGCTCGGCAAGGAAGCCGCAGGCACGATCACTGAAGTCGGGCCTGGGGTGAGCGATTTTGCCGTGGGCGATCGCGTCGCCTATGTCGGCAGCGACGGCGCCTACAGCGTCGAGCGCAATATCGAGACGCGCCATCTGGTGAAAGTGCCTGACGATATCCCGCTCAAAACCGCCGCATCGATGATGCTGAAGGGAATGACGGCCGAATATCTGCTGAACCGTACTTTCAAGGTCGGTCCCGGAACGACGCTGTTGTTTCATGCGGCTGCAGGCGGTGTTGGCCTGATTGCCGGCCAATGGGCCAAGGCGCTGGGAGCCGGTACCGTCATCGGCACCGCCGGTTCCGCCGAAAAGGTCGAACTGGCGCTGGCGCATGGCTATGACCACGTCATCGACTACAGCAAGGAGAATTTCGCCGATCGCGTCCGCGAGATTACCGGGGGCAAGGGTGTCGATGTCGTCTACGATTCGGTTGGCAAGGACACGTTTCCGCAGTCGCTCGACTGCCTGCAGCCGCGCGGCATGTGGGTCACCTTCGGCCAGTCTTCCGGCCCGATCGAGAACTTCAATCTCGCCATCCTCAATCAAAAGGGCTCGCTTTTCGCCACGCGACCGAGCCTCTTTGCCTATGTCGGTACACCTGAGGAGTTGAGAGCCAGTGCAAAGGCGTTATTTGCTGTTGTGCAAAGCAGCAAAGTGCGTATCAATATTCATCAGACTTATCCGTTGGGCGATGCTGGGCGCGCGCACGCGGATCTGGAAGCCAGGAAAACGAGTGGAACTACACTACTGATCCCATAGATCCGTAAAGGACAGGTCGGTGGGAAGGAAATGAGGGGAACGTGTCGTCATCCGATGCGCCGGCAACCGGCGCGCTATTGTCGGTTCGCAAACTGACGAAAATGTTCGGCAGTTTTACTGCTTGCAACGAAATCGATCTTGAAATCCAGCCGGGAGAAATTCACGCTCTCCTCGGGGAGAACGGCGCAGGCAAATCCACGCTCGTCAAGATGCTGTTCGGCGTGCTCGAACCGTCTCATGGCGAGATTATCTGGCAGGGACAGCCCGTTTCGATCGATGCGCCGGGTACTGCGCGCAAGCTCGGGATCGGCATGGTATTCCAGCATTTTTCCCTGTTCGAGGCGTTGACCGTCGCGGAAAATATAGCGCTCTCGCTCGACAGCAATATCCCGCTCGCAAAAATTTCCGAGGAGGCTGCAAAGCTTTCGCATGCCTATGGCCTGCCGCTCGATCCGAATGCGCATGTCGCCGATCTTTCGGTCGGCGAACGCCAGCGCATCGAGATCGTTCGCGCGCTTCTGCAGAATCCGAAGCTGATCATTCTCGATGAGCCAACCTCTGTTTTGACACCGCAGGAAGCCGATCGCCTCTTCGAGACCCTGTTTAAGCTGAGAGACGAGGGACGCTCGGTGCTTTACATCAGCCATCGGCTGGAGGAAGTGCAGCGCATCTGTTCGCGCGCCACTGTCCTGCGCCACGGTAAAGTTACGGGCGCCTGCGACCCGCGGCAGGAAACGACGGGCTCGCTCGCCCGTATGATGGTCGGCAGTGATGTCGCGAGCGTGCATCACGAAGGTCTGGACAAGAAAGGGGATATCCTCTTGGAAGTCGCCGGCCTTTCGGCGCCCGCGCGAACTCCTTTTGCCATGTCGCTGAAGGATGTTGCCCTGCGTGTACGTGCGGGCGAGGTGTTGGCGATTGCCGGAGTCGCCGGAAACGGCCAGGGCGAGCTGTTCGATGTCATTTCAGGTGAATACACCGTTGCATCGGATGATCTCGTCCAGTTGCGCGGCAAGGCGGTGGGAGGCAAGGGCATCAATGCGCGCCGGCTGCTGGGCGCTGGTTTTGTGCCGGAAGAACGCCATGGCCACGCGGCCGTATCGGCATTGAAACTCTCCGACAATCTCGTGCTCGCCAGGCATCAGTCGGACCGCAAGTCGTTTCTGGGTGGTGGCTTCTTCAACGTCATCAGGCATGGCGCGGTCAAGCAGGCGACGAAGCGGATCTGCGAGGCGATGGATGTGCGCAAAAGCGGCGAGGATCCCGCCGCCGGCGCGCTTTCCGGCGGCAATCTGCAGAAATTTATCGTCGGCCGCGAGCTGGATCGTCAGCCGAGCGTGCTCGTTGTCAATCAGCCGACCTGGGGCGTGGATGCCGGCGCTGCCAGCCGCATCCGCCAGGCACTGGTCGATCTCGCCCGCGACGGTTCGGCCGTGCTCGTCATCAGCCAGGACCTGGATGAGATTTTCGAAATCGCGACCGATATCGCCGTCATCTCGGAAGGGCGGCTGTCGCCATCCTATCCGGCAGGTGAGCTGACCCGCGAAAAGATCGGCCTGCTGATGGGCGGGCTGCATGAATCGAAGACGCATTCGGAGCCTGCCCATGCGCATTGAACTCGAAAAGCGCCCGCAGGTCTCGAAGCTGTTCGGCTTCCTGTCGCCGTTGCTTGCCCTCGTCCTGGCGCTGATCGCCGGCACCATCATGTTCGCCGTCATGGGCAAGGATCCCGTCGAGGCGCTCAATGCCTTCTTCGTCGAGCCTCTGCTGGAAGTATGGTCGCTGCACGAACTGGCGATCAAGGCTGGGCCATTGATCCTGATCGCAGTCGGCCTGTGCCTCTGCTACCGTTCCAACAATTGGAATATCGGTGCCGAGGGCCAGTTTACCATGGGTGCAGTCGCTGGATCGTTCATCCCGATCGTCTTCACCGATTGGCACTCGCCGTCGATCCTGCCTCTGATGCTGCTCGCCGGCGCTATCGGCGGTGCGCTCTATGCCGCCATTCCGGCGCTGCTGAAGGCGCATTTCAATACCAATGAGATCCTGACGAGCCTGATGCTGGTCTATATCGCGCAGCTCTTCCTGGATTGGCTGTCGCGCGGGCCATGGCGCGATCCTCAAGGCCATAATTTTCCGCAGAGCATCGATTTCCCCCCGGAAGCCGTGCTGCCGGCGATATGGGAAGATTCCGGGCGAGCGCATTGGGGCATCGTCTTTGCCGTGGTCGCGGCGGTCCTTGCCTGGTTCCTGATGAAATATACGCTGAAGGGCTTTGAGATAACGGTACTCGGCCAGTCGGCGCGGGCAGGGCGCTTTGCCGGTTTCTCCTCGCGCAAGATGGTCTGGTTTGCCTTCCTCTTTTCCGGTGCGCTCTCGGGATTGGCCGGCATATCCGAGGTTTCCGGCTCCATCGGCCATCTTCAGCCGGCGATCTCGCCTGGTTACGGCTTCACCGCTATCATCGTCGCCTTCCTCGCACGCCTCAATCCGCTCGGAGCCATCCTCTCCGGCCTTGTATTGGCGCTGACCTATCTCGGTGGCGAGGCGGCGCAATTGTCGCCCGGCATTTCCGCCAAGGCGGCCAGCGTCTTCCAGGGGCTGTTGCTGTTTTTCGTGCTCTCCTGCGACACGCTGATCTATTACAGGATCCGCCTGGTCTGGTCGCGGGTTCGGGGAGGTGCGGCATGAGTGTCTTCGAAGCCATCCTGCTCACCATCATCACCGCATCGACGCCGCTCGTCATCGCCGGCCTCGGTGAGCTGGTGGTGGAACGGTCGGGCGTGCTCAATCTCGGTGTCGAAGGCATGATGATCATCGGTGCCGTTGCCGCTTTCGTCGGCGCCCAGATGAGCGGATCTCCCTATGTCGGCCTGCTGACCGGCATCGTTGCGGGCGCGCTGTTTTCGCTGCTGTTCGGCTTCCTGACCCTGACGCTGGTGACGAACCAGGTCGCAACGGGGCTGGCGCTGACTATCCTCGGCCTCGGCCTTTCCGGCATGATCGGCGAAGGCTATGTCAGCGTGCCGGGTGTGCAGCTGCAGGAGATCGTTTTTCCGTTCCTGTCGGATATTCCGCTGATCGGCTCGGTGCTGTTCAAGCAGGACGTGACCTTCTATCTCTCGATAGCGCTACTCATCGGTGTCAATTGGTTCCTCTTCCGCAGCCGTGCCGGCCTGAAGCTGCGCGCCGTCGGCGATAGCCATGGCTCGGCCCATGCTCTCGGCATCGATGTCATCCGCACCCGCTATCTCGCCGTCATGTTCGGCGGTGCCTGTGCCGGGCTTGCCGGCGCGCAGCTGTCGCTTGTCTATACGCCGCAATGGGTCGAGAACATGTCGGCCGGCCGCGGCTGGGTGACGCTGGCGCTGGTGGTCTTCGCATCCTGGCGGCCGATGCGCGTCATGGCCGGCGGCTATCTTTTCGGTGCCGTAACGATCCTGCAGTTCCATGCGCAAGGCTTCGGCGTCGGCATTCCCTCGCAATTCCTATCGATGCTGCCCTATGCATCGACTATTGTGGTTCTCGTCATCATCTCTCAAAATCGCCGCGCGACCTTGATCAACACGCCAGCGTCGCTCGGCAAGGCCTTCGTTCCGGAACGCTGAAGACAAGAATCGGACGGATTTCATAGTGTCAAACCAACAGGGGTAACCATGAAGAAACTAGCACTCGCCCTCACAACGACAGCCGCCGCCATCATCGGCTTTGCGGCCGCTGCTGAAGCAGCGCCGACCAAGGTCTGCTTCGTCTATGTCGGCTCGCATACGGATGGCGGTTATTCGCAGGCGCATGATCTCGGCCGCCAGCAGGTCCAGAAGGAGTTCGGCAACAAGATCGAGACGCCCTATCTCGAAAACGTGCCGGAAGGCCCGGATGCCGAACGCGCCATCGAGCGTCTTGCCCGTTCCGGCTGCTCGCTGATCTTCTCCACCTCATTCGGCTTCATGGACGCGACCGTCAAGGTTGCCGCCAAGTTCCCGAAGGTGAAGTTCGAGCATGCGACGGGGTTCAAGAGCGGCCCGAATCTCGCGACCTACAACTCGCGCTTCTATGAAGGCCGTTACATCCTGGGCCAGATCGCCGCCAAGACGTCGAAGAATCATGGTGCCGCTTACATCGCGTCCTTCCCGATTCCGGAAGTCGTGATGGGCATCAATTCCTTCGAACAGGGCGCGCGCTCGATCGATCCCAGCTTCAAGCTCAAGGTCGTCTGGGTCAACACCTGGTTCGATCCGGGCAAGGAAGCAGACGCCGCCAAGGCCATGGTCGACCAGGGTGTCGATATCCTGACGCAGCACACCGATACGACGGCGCCGATGCAGGTTGCTGAAGAGCGTGGCATCCATGCTTTCGGCCAGGCTTCCGACATGATCAAGGCTGGTCCGAAGGCACAGCTGACGGCGATCGTCGACACCTGGGGCAACTACTACTCCAAGCGCGTTCACGCGCTGCTCGACGGCACCTGGAAGTCCGAACAGAGCTGGGACGGCCTCAAGGACGGCATCTTGAAGATGGCTGACTACACCAACATGCCCGACGACGTGAAGAAGATGGCTCAGGAAACCGAAGCCAAGATCAAGTCCGGCGAGCTCGCGCCCTTCACCGGCCCGATCAACAAGCAGGACGGAACCCCTTGGCTGAAGGCAGGCGAAAAGGCTGATGACGGCACGCTGCTCGGCATGAACTTCTACATCGAAGGGGTCGACGACAAGCTGCCGGCTTCGAAATAAGCGGGCGAAATAGTTTAAGTTGAGAAGGGGCGTTTTAAATGCCCCTTTTTGTTGCGCTGCAACATCGAATGCCAATTTACAAAAGTATTACTATATGATTTTTAAACCTTGGCCTGAGGAAATGGCCTTTGGGAGGAAATCATGAAGTTGAAGACTGCACTGATCAGTGCGACGATGCTCGCTGCCTGCATGTTCACGTCGGCATCGGCTAAAGACCTGGTCGTCGGATTCTCGCAAATCGGTTCGGAGTCTGGTTGGCGTGCGGCCGAAACGACGCTGACGAAGCAGGAAGCCAAGAAGCGCGGCATCGACCTGAAATTCGCTGACGCGCAGCAGAAGCAGGAAAACCAGATCAAGGCGATCCGCTCGTTCATCGCGCAGGGCGTCGATGCGATCCTGCTTGCGCCTGTGGTCGAGACCGGCTGGGATGCTGTCCTGAAGGAAGCCAAGGAAGCCAAGATCCCCGTCATCCTGCTTGACCGCACGGTCAACGCGCCGAAGGACCTTTATCTGACCGCCGTCACGTCCGACCTGGTTCATGAGGGCAAGGTCGCCGGCGACTGGCTCGTCAAGACGGTCGGCGACAAGAAGTGCAATGTCGTCGAGCTGCAGGGCACGACCGGTTCCTCGCCGGCCATCGCCCGCAAGAAGGGCTTCGAGGAAGCCATCAAGGGTCACGACAACCTGAAGATCGTTCGCAGCCAGACCGGCGATTTCACCCGCGCCAAGGGCAAGGAAGTGATGGAAAGCTTCCTGAAGGCTGAAAACGGCGGCAAGGATATCTGCGCGCTCTATGCTCATAACGACGATATGGCCGTCGGTGCAATCCAGGCGATCAAGGAATCCGGCCTGAAGCCGGGCAAGGATATCCTGGTCGTGTCAATCGATTCGGTTCCGGATATCTTCAAGGCGATGACTGCCGGCGAGGCGAACGCCACTGTCGAACTGACGCCGAACATGGCTGGTCCCGCCTTCGATGCGCTCGACGCCTATCTGAAAAGCAAGAAGGAGCCGCCGAAGTGGATCCAGACCGAGTCCAAGCTCTACACCCAGGCCGATGATCCGCAGAAGGTCTACGAGCAGAAGAAGGACCTCGGCTACTAAGACAAAAGCTGATCGCACCTGCTGGCAGAGCCGCCGGTGCGCATTCTTGTTCAAGATGCCGGCGCATCGACGCAATGCGCCGGCTATCGCTTTCGCCCATTGGCTCAATGCAAGGATATCAGCGCTTCATGGCTCAAGACGTCGAGCGACTTCTGACAGCGACAGGCTTTTGTAAATATTTTCCCGGTTCGACCGCTCTCGATCACGTTGATTTCACATTGATGCGCGGCGAGGTTCACGCGCTGCTTGGCGAGAACGGTGCCGGAAAATCCACGCTGATCAAGTGCATGACAGGCGCCTATCGCCGCGACGGCGGCACTCTGGTTCTCGACGGCGCCGAGATCGATCCCCACGACACGCTGGCGGCGCAAAAGCTCGGCATCGGAACAGTCTATCAGGAAGTGAACCTGCTTCCCAATCTAAGCGTGGCGGAGAACCTGTTCCTCGGTCGCCAGCCGCAGCGGTTCGGCATGGTCAGCAGCCGCATCATGAACGGCATGGCGAGAGACCTGTTGTCGCAATATGGCATGGATATCGATGTCAGCCGCCAGCTGGACCGTTTCTCCGTTGCCATACAGCAGGTGATCGCGATTGCCCGCGCCGTCGATCTCTCCGGCAAAGTGCTGATTCTCGACGAGCCGACCGCGAGCCTCGACACGCATGAAGTCGAGATGCTGTTCGGCATCGTCAGGCGCCTGAAGGAGCGCGGCCTGGGAATCGTCTTCATCACGCATTTTCTGGAGCAGGTCTACGAGATCTGCGATCGCATCACCGTTCTTCGCAATGGTCGTCTGGTCGGCACGCGCGATGCGGATGGTCTGCCGCGGCAGACCTTGATCGCCATGATGCTCGGCCGCGAACTTGCCGAGACGGAAAGTGCGGCCAAGCAGACAGAGACGGAAAGCGGCCCGGTCAGATATCATTTCACGAATTTCGGCAAGCGCGGCAAGATCAAGCCCTTCGACATGGAGGTTCATGTCGGAGAGGTGGTCGGCATCGCCGGCCTGCTTGGCTCCGGACGCACCGAAACCGCCGAAGTGCTTTTCGGCGTCGAGCGTGCCGATAGCGGCGAAGCGAAGATCGATGGCAATACCGTTACGCTTTCCAGCCCACGCGCTGCGATCAAGCGCGGCTTCGGCTTCTGCCCGGAAGATCGCAAGACGGATGGCATTATCGGCGATCTTTCCATCCGGGAGAATATCATCATGGCACTGCAGGCCAGGCGCGGCTGGGCCAGGCCTCTCGCACGCAGCGAGCAGAATGCCATCGCCGACCGCTACATCAAGGCGCTGGATATCCGCACGACCGATCGGGAAAAGCCCATCCGTCTTCTTTCGGGTGGCAACCAGCAAAAGGCGATCCTGGCGCGATGGCTGGCGACCAATCCGAATTTCCTGATCCTGGACGAACCGACCCGTGGTATCGATGTTGGCGCGCATGCGGAAATCATCCGGCTGATCGAAGATCTTTGCCGGCAGGGCATGTCCCTGGTAGTCATTTCGTCGGAACTCGAGGAGCTTGTCGCCTATAGTTCACGCGTCATCGTCCTGCGCGACCGCGAACATATTGCCGAGTTGACCGGCAGCGAGATATCAGCCGGAAATATCGTCGAGGCTATCGCCACGGCTCAGAATGCAAAGGAAGACGCATGAGCTCGCAAATCAAGGCATCCTTGCTTCGGTTGCTGCCGCAGTTCATTGCGCTTGCGGTAATTCTTCTGTTGAATTTCATTATGTTCCCGCATTTCTTTCATCTGGAAATTCAAAATGGAAGACTCTACGGGAGCCTGATTGACGTGCTCAATCGCGGCGCACCGGTGGCGCTGCTGTCCATCGGCATGACGCTGGTCATCGCCACCAAGGGCATCGATCTTTCGGTCGGCGCGGTGATTGCCATATGTGGTGCCGTGGCGGCATCGTCGATCGTTTCCGGCTATTCGCTGAGCTACACTCTGTTGCTGACCGTCGGTATCGGTCTGGCGTGCGGCTTATGGAATGGCTTTCTTGTCGCCGCGCTCGATATCCAGCCGATCATCGCGACGCTGGTGCTGATGGTGGCCGGTCGCGGCATCGCGCAATTGATCACCGAGGGTACGATCCTCACCTTCAACAATGACGGGCTGATCTTTCTCGGCAGCGGTTCCTTCGCGGCACTCCCGATGCCTGTGGTGATCTGGCTTGTCGCTGCACTTGTCGTGATCCTTCTCGTCCGGCGCACGGCGCTTGGGATGTTGGTCGAAGCGATTGGTATCAACCGCCGGGCGAGCACGCTGTCAGGTATCCAAACCCCGGTCCTGCTCATGGCGGTTTATGCATTGAGCGGGCTTTGCGCCTCTATCGCCGGCATCATCGTTTCGGCCGATATCAAGGGCGCCGATGCCAATAACGCCGGCCTGTGGCTGGAGCTGGACGCGATTCTCGCCGTCGTCGTCGGTGGCAATTCGTTGCTTGGCGGCCGCTTCAGCATCGTCGGTTCACTGATCGGCGCGATGATCATTCAATCGGTCAATACAGGCATACTGCTCTCCGGCTTTCCGCCGGAGTTCAATCTGGTGATCAAGGCGGTCATCGTCATCGTCATTCTGGTCATCCAGTCCCCGGCGATGCAATCCACCATGTCATTTTTCTGGCGCCGAGGCGAAGGGCGGATGGTGCAAAAGGAGCAGGCAAAGTGAATTCCAAATATCTTCCGCTGCTTGCGACGATCGTCATCTTCATTCTCGCCTATGCCGGCTGCGTGACGCAATATCCGAACATGCTGTCGACGCGAGTGATCGGTAATCTATTGACCGACAATGCTTTTCTGGGGATTGCGGCCGTCGGCATGACATTCGTGATCATTTCCGGCGGGATCGATCTGTCCATCGGCTCGGTCATTGCCTTTACCGGCGTTTTCCTCGCGGTTATCTTTCGCGATACGACGATCCATCCCCTGGTCGCGTTCGCCCTGGTCCTCGTGATCACGACGATTTTCGGCGCCGGCATGGGTGCCATCATCCATTATCTCAGCATGCCGCCCTTCATCGTGACGCTGGCCGGCATGTTCCTGGCGCGCGGCATAGCCTTCGTGCTGTCCATCGACAGTATCCCGATCGAGCATGATTTCTATTCGCAGCTGAACGATCTCTATTGGCTGATGCCTGGCGGCGGCCGGCTGACATTGATCGGTGGCCTCATGCTGCTCGTCTTCGCCGGCGGCGTCATCCTGGCTCACCGCACTCGTTTCGGTGCCAATGTCTATGCCTTGGGCGGCGGTGTGCCGACGGCGCAACTCATGGGCGTTCCCGTCGGCCGTACGACGATCCGGATCTACGCTTTGTCGGGTTTTCTCGCCGGTCTATCCGGAATCGTTTTTTCGATCTATACATCCGCTGGATATTCGCTTGCCACCGTTGGCGTTGAGCTCGACGCCATCGCTGCTGTGGTCATAGGTGGAACACTGCTGACGGGAGGAGCGGGGTTCGTCGGGGGAACACTCATCGGAATTCTCATACAGGGCCTGATTCAGACCTACATCACCTTCGATGGAACGCTTTCCAGCTGGTGGACGAAGATATTGATCGGCTTATTGCTGTTTGCATTTATTCTGATGCAGAAGGGCCTTCTGCTGCTTTCCCGTTTCAATCGACGGTACGCCTGAGGGAAGGACAGAATGCTTGCGCAGCCGATTGCTTGATACCAGAAAACCCGAGAGAAAGACGCGAACGAGCCATGCTCAGGTCGTCGACGATCTTGGTAAGGCGATCGTGTCAGGCGCTTTTCCGATCGGTAGCATTCTTCCTGGCGACAGCGAGCTTCTGCAGCGATTCAAGGTATCCCGCACCGTTCTGCGCGAAAGCATGAAGACGCTTGCGGCAAAGGGGCTGATCGTGCCGCGGGCACGTGTCGGCACTCGGGTCACCGAGAGAATTCATTGGAACATGTTCGATAATGAAGTGCTTAACTGGCACTTCGAGAGCGGGGTCAACAAGGAGTTCCTTCTCCACCTCTATGACATACGCATGGCTTTCGAGCCTTTCGCCGCCAGCCTGGTAGCGGAGCGGGCCAGCCGCGAGGACATCGATCTCCTGCGCCGGCTCGCAGCCTCCATGGCCGCCTCGCATCATACGTCGGACAGCCTTGCCGTTGCCGACCTGCATTTCCATCTGGCAATCACCGAAGCGTCGCAGAACCCGTTCATGCGCTCGCTCGGCGGACTCATCGAGGCGGCATTGGTCGGCATGTTCCGCATGAGCGCGCCTCCTTCCAGCAATGGCTTTGCCAATATTGCCGACACGCATATGGCGATTGTCGATGCCATCGCGGCGCGGGACGGCCCGGCCGCGCACAAGGCTATGGAGTTTGTGATCATCGATGGGCGTCAGCACGTCCTCGAAGGTTTCGCCGCTCTTGCCCAGGCCTGAGCTCTGCCTTTAATTTCGCCGTAGTTCGCCGCTCGACTAGTTGCTATGAGGGTGACTGTGCTCGTCAGCGGGCAACGCCTGATCGTATATCTCGGAGCCCGAAATGGAACGTACCTGCCTCGCCATCATTCTCGCCGCCGGCGACAGTACCCGTATGAAATCGTCGATATCGAAGGTTCTGCATCCGATTGCCGGTCGCCCGATGATCGCGCATGTGATGGAGGCGATCGCCAAGACGGATATTTCGGCGGCAGCGCTGGTTGTCGGGCGCAATGCCGATGAGGTGACTGCGGCAGCGTCGATCGGCGGCATCACCGTCGAATCCTATCTGCAGAAGGAGCGCCTCGGCACCGGTCACGCCGTGCTGGCGGCGCGCGAAGCGATCGCCAGGGGATACGACGATATCCTCGTTGCCTATGGCGATGTGCCGTTGCTGACCGACACGCCGCTTCGCGCTGCGCGCCAGGGGCTGGCCGAAGGCAATGACGTCGTCGTCATCGGCTTTCACACCGACAATCCGAATGTCTATGGCCGGTTGCTGGTCAAGGATGGCGAATTGATCGCGATCCGCGAGGCAAAGGATGCAACGGACGCCGAACTGGCGGTGACCTGGTGCAATAGCGGTCTGATGGCGATCAACGGCCGCAAGGCGCTCGATCTGCTCGACCGCATCGGCAATGATAATGCCAAGGGCGAATACTACCTCACCGATCTCGTCGAGATCGCCCGTTCGCTGGGCGGGCGCGCCGTGGCCGTCGATGCACCCGAAGTCGAGATGACTGGCTGCAACAACCGCGCCGAACTCGCCTTCATCGAGCGTCTCTGGCAGGAGCGGCGCCGGCACGAGCTGATGCTGTCCGGTGTCACCATGATTGCGCCGGAGACCGTGTTTTTGGCCTATGATACCGTTATCGGCCAGGATGCATTGATCGAGCCGAATGTCGTGTTCGGCCCGGGCGCGGTCATTGAAGGCGGCGCGATCGTCCACGCCTTCTCACATATAGAGGGCGCACATGTCAGCGCAGGTGCCACCGTCGGGCCATTTGCAAGGCTGCGCCCTGGTGCGGACCTCGCTCGTGGCGCAAAGGTCGGCAATTTCTGCGAGGTCAAGAACGGCAAGATCGGCGAGGGCGCCAAGGTCAATCATCTGACCTATATCGGCGACGCGACGGTGGGTGCCGCCAGCAACATCGGTGCCGGCACGATCACCTGCAATTATGATGGCGTGAACAAGCACGAAACCCATATCGGCGCCAATGCCTTCGTCGGGTCCAATTCATCGCTCGTGGCACCCATCCGCATCGGTGATGGCGCCTACATTGCGTCCGGCAGCGTTATCACCGACGATGTTCCCGCCGATGCGCTGGCCTTCGGGCGTGCGCGCCAGGAGGTGAAGCCGGAACGCGCCAAGCTCATTCGCGAGCGGGCCCTTGCTATCAAGGCAGCCAAGAAGGCCGGCCACTAAACTCTTGGGCGATCCGCGTAACGGTCAGAAATCGAAAGTGACCGTTGCGGCAATTGAGAAAATTGCAGGAATGATTAGGACTTGCCCTCATATCTGAGGCCAGACGGAGAGTTGTATGTGCGGCATTGTTGGGATCGTCGGAACGAAGCCTGTAGCGGACCGCTTGGTGGACGCGCTGCGGCGCCTCGAATACCGCGGCTATGATTCGGCCGGCGTCGCGACGATCCATGATGGCGTGATGGATCGCCGCCGCGCGGAAGGAAAGCTCTTCAATCTGGAGAAGCGGCTGGAGACTGATCCTCTGCCCGGCACGACGGGGATTGCCCATACGCGCTGGGCCACGCACGGCGTTCCGAACGAAACCAATGCCCACCCGCATTTCGTGGAAGGCGTCGCCGTCGTCCATAACGGCATCATCGAAAACTTCTCCGAATTGCGCGAGGAGTTGAAGGCCGAAGGCAAGGTATTTGCTTCGCAGACAGACACGGAAGTGGTTGCGCACCTGCTCGCAAACCATATCCGCGAAGGTCTGGATCCCCGCGCCGCAATGCTGAAGATGCTGAACCGCGTGACTGGTGCCTACGCACTGGCCGTGATGTTCGAGAACGATCCTGACACGTTGATCGCGGCGCGTTCCGGCCCGCCGCTTGCCGTGGGTTACGGCAAGGGCGAAATGTTCCTCGGTTCGGATGCGATTGCCCTTGCGCCCTTCACCAACGAGATCAGCTACCTCGTCGACGGCGACTGCGCGATCGTCACCCATGCCGGCGCGACCATTCTCGATTTCAACGGCAATGAAGTGACGAGGCCGCGGCAGATTTCGCAGGCAACCGCCTATGTGGTCGACAAGGGCAACCATCGCCACTTCATGGAGAAGGAAATCTACGAGCAGCCGGAGGTCATTTCGCACGCGCTCAGCCAATATGTCGATTTCGCCAGCCACCGGGTACGCCCAAGCGCATCGGCGATCGATTTCGGCAATGCCTCGGGCCTGGCGATTTCCGCTTGCGGTACAGCTTATCTTGCCGGTTTGATCGGCAAATACTGGTTCGAGCGATATGCGCGCCTGCCGGTCGAAATCGACGTGGCCTCAGAATTCCGCTACCGCGAAATGCCTTTGTTGCCCTCGCAGGCGGCACTGTTCATCTCGCAATCCGGTGAAACGGCCGATACGCTTGCCTCACTGCGCTATTGCCGGGATCACGGCCTCAAAATCGGTGCGGTCGTCAACGTCAAGGAATCGACCATCGCGCGCGAGTCCGATGCTGTATTTCCGATCATGGCCGGCCCCGAGATCGGCGTTGCCTCGACGAAGGCCTTCACCTGCCAGCTTGCCGTTCTTGCTTCGCTGGCTGTCGGAGCGGGTATCGCTCGAGGTACCGTCAACGCTGCGGAGGAACAGGAAATGGTGCGCCATCTCGTCGAGATGCCGCGCATCATGGCCAATGTCCTGAATATCATCCAGCCGCAGATGGAAGGCCTGGCGCGCGAGATTTCGAAGTTCAAGGATGTGCTCTATCTCGGTCGCGGCACGAGCTTCCCGCTCGCCATGGAAGGCGCGCTGAAGCTGAAGGAAATCTCCTACATCCACGCCGAGGGATATGCGGCCGGCGAGCTGAAGCACGGTCCTATTGCCCTGATCGACGAGAACATGCCCGTCATCGTCATCGCGCCGCACGACCGCTTTTTCGACAAGACCGTTTCCAATATGCAGGAAGTGGCGGCACGTGGCGGTCGAATCATTTTCATCACGGATGAAGCGGGGGCAGCCGCCTCGACATTGCCGACGATGGCGACAATTGCGCTGCCGGTCGTCGATGAGATCATCGCGCCGATCATCTTCTCACTACCGATTCAGCTGCTTGCCTATCATACCGCGGTCTTCATGGGGACGGATGTCGATCAGCCGCGCAACCTCGCCAAATCGGTTACCGTGGAATAGGATTCTTTCCGTCGCACATTTGCCGTCACGTCGTCGTGAGCCTATCGTTTGTTCGGCTCGCAGACGCAGCTGGCGGGTTGTATGCCGCGCTGATTTCTGGCACGATTCGCTCACGGAGATGGTGGGGAGAATTTGCCGGATAGCGGTAGCGACGGAACGGAGTTTTCGAGCGGCGAATGACTGAAAAACTCATCAAAATGTCCGTAACCACGCGGATCAGAAACAATTTCCTGGCCGGCCTGATTATATGCGCTCCGATCGCCATCACACTGTGGCTGACCTGGTCCGTCGTCCATTGGGCCGATAGCTGGGTTCGCCCCTATATTCCCGCGCGTTACGATCCCGAAAGCTACCTGAACTTCGCCGTTCCCGGTACCGGCCTGGTGATCGCGATGATCTTCATCACGATCGTCGGTTTTCTCGCCAAGAACCTGATCGGCCAGAGTATCGTCCGCTTCGGCGAGTCGATCGTCAATCGCGTGCCTTTGGTGCGGACCATCTACAAGAGCGTCAAGCAGATCTTCGAGACCGTGCTGAAGGAGCAGGGTACGTCGTTCAAGAAGGTGGGGCTGATCGAATATCCGAGCCCCGGTCTCTGGTCCATGGTGTTCATATCGACGGATGCCAAGGGTGAGATTGCTTCGAAATTCAATGCTATGGGTCAGGACATGGTGGCGGTCTTCCTGCCGCCGACACCCGTGCCAACGGCCGGCTTTCTGGTTTTCGTTCCACGCGAAAAGATCACGGTGCTCGACATGAGCCCGGAGGATGGCGCCAAGCTGCTGATATCCGGCGGCCTGGTTTCCCCCGAATACAAGGAAGAGCTGGTTGCGGCGAAGGGGCTGCCCAGGCCCGTTCCGATAAAATCCCTGACTTAGAGACACTCCCGCTCCTGTCGTGGGTTGCCTGGCCTCGCGTATCGCGCGAGCTGTCATGTCCCTATCATATTGACGCCTTAGACCGTCGTACGGGACAGGCAATCGGATGCATCTCATCATCGAACGTGCGGAGTTTCGACCCGGGCTGTTGTTTCTCGACACGGCTCGAGAGAGGGCCGGAGATGGATCTCATTGTCTCCATAGATATTTTCATCGGAGGATATTGTCTTGAAATCTATGCGTTCGAAGAGCTTGCCGCTGTTGTCGGCTGTGCTTGCCACATTTGTTTTTTCTGCGCCGGTCGCGGCGCTTGCGGATAGTTCCATCGCGGTCCAGGGCGTGACGCTTGTCAACAAGGGACGTGTTGCGGTCGGCCGCATCCCCGCCAACCTGCGTGACAAGTTCGGCGAGACCTTCGGCTCCGGTTCAGGCATGTCGATCGATACCAAGAGCTGGGTTCGCAATGCCGACGGCACCTATAAGGGTTCGCTCTGGCTGCTGCCGGACCGCGGCTACAATGCTGTCGGCACGACCGACTATCGTCCGCGCCTGAACACGATCGACGTCACTTTGAGCCCCGTCGCGCCCGGCGCGACGCCGCCGGCCGGCAAGGAGCAGGCAGGCGTCGACGCCAAGCTTTCCGACACCCTGCTTCTGAAGGATGACAAGGGCGCCGACACCACCGGCCTCGATCCGGCCAATGGCACCCGTAAGGCGGAGGGCGCGATGCCGCTGCTGCCCCAGGCGCCGAACGGCAAGATCTCGCTCGACACGGA
This sequence comes from Martinezella tropici, assembly GCF_003287875.1. Classification (GTDB taxonomy): domain Bacteria; phylum Pseudomonadota; class Alphaproteobacteria; order Rhizobiales; family Rhizobiaceae; genus Rhizobium; species Rhizobium tropici_C. The sequence continues at coordinate 62,815 of NZ_QMKK01000022.1, read as the reverse complement.
AGCGATCGCACGGCTGCCCGACGGCACGATGTTCATCAGCGACGAATATGGTCCCTATATCTACCGCTTTGCCGCCGATGGCCGCATGATGTCCGCCACCCCTCCGCCAGCCGCCTTGCTGCCGATGCGCAATGGTGCCGTCAACTTCGCTTCCAACAACCCGGGTCCCGGTGAAACCGCTCCGGATCCGAAGGACCCGACGAGCGGCCGCCAGAACAACCAGGGTCTGGAAGGCATGTCGCTGACGCCGGACGGCAAGTTCCTGATCGCCGTGCTGCAGTCTGCAACGCGCCAGGATGGCGGCGATTCCAGCTCCACGCGCCAGAACACCCGCGCGCTGGTCTATGACGCTGCCGATCCGGCAAATCTGAAGCTGGTTCATGAATATGTCGTGCCGCTGCCGGTCTTCACGAATGACAAGGGCAAAACGGCTGTTGCCGCCCAGAGCGAAATCTATGCGCTCTCGCCGACAAGCTTCCTGATGCTGGCGCGCGACAGCAACAACGGTTACGGCGTAAAGGGCGACAAGTCGCTCTACCGCAGCATCGTCGCCGTCGACGTGTCGGCTGCGACCGACATCGCCGGCAGCAAGTTCGATGCCGATACGGCGGTCGCGCCCAAGGGTGTTCTTGACGCCTCGGTAAAGCCGGCCACGGTTAGCCAGTTCATCGATATCAACGACAGCGCCGATCTCGCTCGCTTCGGCCTTCATAATGGCGCGCCGAACGACCGCAACAACCTCTCGGAAAAATGGGAGGCCATGTCGCTCGTCAGCGTTCAGGATCCGAAGCTGCCGGACGATTACTTCCTGTTCGTCGCCAATGACAACGACTTCCTGACCCAGGATGGCTATCAGGTGGGCGCGGCCTACAAGGGTGACGGCGGGGGCGATGTGGACACCATGTTCCAGGTATTCCAGGTGACCATTCCCGGCCTCGCCGCAAAGTGATCTGACGAAATGCCGATGGGCGCGGCTAACGCGTCCATCCGCTTACCCCGCTCGCAGGAACCGGATCGCTTCGTCGCGACGGAAGAGATAGAGCAGGGTGCGTACCGCACTGCCACGCTCGCTGGTCAGCTCCGGATCGCGCTCGATGAGATAGGCTGCATCCTTGCGGGCGATTTCCAGAAGATCGGCATGGGCTTCCAGGCTGGCGATGCGGAAGCCTGGTGTGCCGGACTGACGCGTGCCGAGAAGCTCGCCTTCGCCGCGCAGCTTCAAGTCCTCCTCGGCAATGCGGAAGCCGTCTTCCGTCTCGCGCATGATCGACAGCCGCGCATGCCCGGTTTCGCCGAGCGGGCCCTTGTAGAGAAGAATACAGGTGGAGGCTTCGTCACCGCGACCGACGCGTCCGCGCAACTGGTGAAGCTGCGCCAGGCCGAAGCGTTCGGCATGTTCGATGACCATGATCGTTGCATCCGGTACGTCGACGCCCACTTCGACGACGGTCGTGGCCACCAGCAGGCGGATCTCGCCGTTCTTGAACGCCATCATCACAGCGTCTTTTTCCGGGCCGCTCATCCGGCCATGGATCAGGCCGATGCCCGGTCCGAGCGCCTTGGTCAACGTCTCATGGCGCTCTTCGACGGACATTAAATCGGATTCTTCGGATTCCTCCACAAGTGGGCATATCCAATAGGCTTTTTTTCCTTCCGCTAGCGCGCTCCTTAGGCGCGCGACGATGTCGCCGGTTCGTTCATTCGGAATGGTGATCGTCTGGATCGGCTTTCGGCCCGCCGGCTTCTCGGTGAGCTTGGAAACATCCATATCCCCGAAAGCGGCAAGCACCAGCGTTCGCGGGATCGGCGTCGCGGTCATGACGAGCATATGGGGAGAGATACCCTTCGCGGTCAGGCGCAGGCGTTGATGAACGCCGAAGCGGTGCTGTTCATCGACGACGGCCAACATGAGGTTGGCATAGGCGACGCTGTCCTGGAACAGAGCATGGGTGCCGATGATGATCTGCGCCTCGCCGGAGGCGATGCGCTCCAGGATCGCATCTCGCTCGCGCCCCTTCGTACGGCCTGTAAGAACTTCGACGGAAAGGTTTGCATTCGCAGCAAATTTTGAAATCGTTGCATGATGCTGGCGAGCCAGAATTTCGGTCGGTGCCATCAGCACGGCCTGGCCGCCGCTTTCTATGACGGCGGCAATCGCCATCAGTGCCACGAGTGTCTTTCCCGCGCCGACGTCGCCCTGCAGCAGCCGAAGCATGCGCTCGGTGCCCGCCATATCCTTGAGAATATCGGCCACTGCGTCGCGCTGGCTGTTCGTCATCGAGAAGGGCAGGGATTCCAGTATCTTGCGGCTGATTTCTCCAGTTGCATGCACCGGCTGCCCCGCAACCTTGCGTAGCCTTTGGCGCACGAGAGAGAGCGACAATTGCCCTGCCAGGAATTCATCATAGGCAAGCCGGCGGCGCGCGGGAGATTGCGGATCGATATCCGCCGCATCCCTCGGCGCATGCAGCATGTGGAAGGCGTCGGAGATCGAGGGGAAACCCTGCTTCTGAGTAAGGGCTATGTCATCCCACTCGGGCAGCTGCGGGATGCGCGGCAGCGCCGCCTCGATGGTCTTGCGCAGGAACTTCGGCGTGAGGCCGGCGGTTAGCGGATAGACCGGTTCGACGAGCGGCAGGTTTTCCGCCTCGCTCTCGCGCATGATATAGTCGGGATGCACCATGGACGGTCGGCCGTTGAACCAATCGACCTTACCACTGACGGTGACGGTTTCATCGATCGGCAGCTGCTTTTCGAGCCATTGCGCCTTGCTGCGAAAGAAGACCAGCGCCAATTCTCCCGTCTCGTCGTGCATATAGACGCGATAGGGAACGTTGCTACGCGGATTGGGCGGCGGCTGATGTCGGTCGACACGGCCGGTGATGGTGACAATTGCGCCCTGCGGCGCTCGGGCTATACCGGGCTGCTCGCGTCGATCGATGATCGAATGCGGCGCGTGAAAAATGAGGTCGATGACCCGGCAATCGTCGATCGTCTCGCGGTCGAGCAGCTTAACCAGCAGCTCGGATACCTTCGGCCCGACGCCGGGCAGCGAAGAGATGGAGGCAAACAGCGGATCGAGGATAGCAGGACGCATGGCCGGCAAAATGCGACGGGCAGGGCGCATTTGGCAAGGGGCGGTAGGGAACTCGGTGCCATTGTATCAAACACTCCCCGGAAAATTGCATTGCAGGTGCTTTTTTCTGAAAAACCGGTTCCCACCTTTGAGCACTGGTTTTATAGAGACGCATCAACATAAAGGTGTTTTTGATGACTGGGCTGACCCTCAGCAGTGCCGATCTCGATCCTCGCCGTCGGCGCATCCTTTTCCGTTGCTGGCATCGCGGCATCCGCGAGATGGATCTGGTCTTCGGCCAGTTTGCCGATAATGAGCTGCCGGGCCTCGCTGAAGCTGAACTGGATGAGCTCGAGCGCATCATGGCCGAAGAGGACAATGATCTCCTCAAGTGGATTCTCGGCAGCCAGCCGACGCCGCAGCATCTGCAGACGCCGCTTTTTCAGCGTCTGGCCTCGTACAAGCCCGATTTCGAAGAGATCGCCGAAAGGTTCGGATTAACGAAATGATCCCCGGTTTCGACGCGAAGAAGCTGCTCGCCGCCAGCGAGCCGATGACGGTCGGTCATGTGCCGGCCGGCCTAGAGCCGTTTCTGATTGCCGAAATGGCAAAGACCGGTCAGCCGATCGCCTATGTCATGTCCGACGGCCAGCATATGGCCGATGTCGAACAGATGCTCGGCTTCATCGCGCCCGAAATCCCGGTTCTCACCCTGCCTGCCTGGGATTGTCTTCCCTACGACCGCGTTTCCCCGAGTTCCGATACCTCGGCGCGGCGCCTGGCGGCTTTGTCCGGCCTGATCGCGCATCATCGCAAGCCGCATGCGGCGATCGTGCTGGTGACCGTCAATGCCATGCTGCAGAAGGTGGCGCCACAGGACATTATCGAGAGCCTGGCGTTCTCGGCCCGTCCCGGCAATCAGGTCCGGATGGACGACATCGCGGCCCGCCTGGAGCGCAACGGTTTCGATCGCGTGGCGACCGTGCGCGAGGTCGGCGAATATGCCGTGCGCGGCGGCATTCTCGATGTCTTCGTTCCCGGCACGGAAGAGCCGGTACGCCTGGATTTCTTCGGCGATACGCTGGAAAGCATCCGCAGCTTCGATCCGGCAAGCCAGCGCACGACAGGGCAGGTGCGTTCGCTCGATCTCAATCCGATGAGCGAAGTGACGCTGACGCCGGATACGATCAGCCGCTTCCGCAAGAATTATCTTTCCGCCTTCGGCGCCGCCACGCGCGACGATGCGCTCTATCTCGCCGTGTCGGAAGGCCGTCGCTATGCCGGCATGGAACATTGGCTGCCGCTCTTCTACGAGAAGCTCGAGACGGTTTTCGACTATCTCAAGGGCTTCCGTTTGGTGACGGATCACACCGTGCGCGAGGCAGCCGAGGAGCGTTCCAAGCTGGTCTTCGACTATTACGATGCCCGCCTGCATTCCGGCCAACAAGCCAAGGGGCAGATGGCGCAGGGCACGCCTTATAAACCGGTTACGCCCGGCCAGCTCTATCTCGACGGCAAGGCTTTCGGCAGCGCTTTGGATGCCTTTGGCGCCATCCGCATCTCACCCTTCAACGAGCATGAGGGCGAGGCGCGCCGCGTCATCGAGCTTGATGCCCGCCAGGGGCCGCGCTGGGCGCGGCCAGCGACTGACACAGCCGATAGCGAGCGCGTCAACGTCTTCGATGCGGTCGTCAAGCATATTGCCGACAAGCGGGCGGCGGGCGGCAAGGTGCTGATTTCGGCCTGGACCGAAGGTTCGCTCGATCGCCTCCTGCAGGTGCTTTCCGAACACGGGTTGGCGCGCGTCAAGACGATTGAGGCCTTCAAGGATCTCAGCGGCCTGGCGAAGGGCGAGGCGGCTGCCGCCGTACTCAGCCTCGAAGCCGGCTTCGAGGCTGGGGATCTCGTCGTCATCGGCGAGCAGGATATTCTCGGCGACCGCATGGTGCGCCGCTCCAAGCGCCGCAAGCGCGCCGCCGATTTCATCTCGGAAGTGGCGGGGCTCGACGAAGGCTCGATCGTCGTTCACGCCGAGCATGGCATCGGCCGTTTCGTTGGCCTCAGGACCATCGAGGCTGCCGGTGCACCGCATGCCTGCCTTGAGCTGCAATATGCCGACGACGCCAAACTCTTCCTGCCGGTCGAGAACATCGATCTGCTCTCGCGCTTTGGCGGCGAGGGCACCGAGGCGCAGCTCGACAAGCTCGGCGGCGGCGCCTGGCAGATGCGCAAGGCGAAGCTCAAGAAGCGCCTTCTGGATATCGCTGGTGACTTGATCCGTGTTGCGGCCGAGCGCCTGACGCGCCATGCGCCGGTGCTGACCTCGCCCGAAGGGCTCTACGACGAGTTTGCTGCACGCTTCCCCTATGACGAGACCGACGACCAGATGAACGCCATCGAGGCGGTGCGTGAGGATCTCGGCGCCGGCCGGCCGATGGACCGCCTTGTCTGTGGTGACGTCGGTTTCGGCAAGACAGAGGTGGCGCTTCGTGCTGCCTTCGTCGCCGCCATGAATGGCGTGCAGGTCGCTGTCGTGGTGCCGACGACCTTGCTTGCCCGGCAGCATTTCAAGACCTTTTCAGAGCGTTTCCGCGGCCTGCCGATCCGGGTACAGCAGGCATCCCGCCTGGTTGGCGCCAAGGATCTGGCGCTGACGAAGAAGGAAGTGGCCGAAGGCAAGACGGATATCGTCGTCGGCACGCATGCGCTGCTCGGCGCCGGTATCAAATTCGCCAATCTCGGCCTGCTCGTCATCGACGAGGAGCAGCATTTCGGCGTCAAGCACAAGGAGCGGCTGAAGGAGCTGAAGAGCGACGTGCATGTGCTGACGCTATCGGCGACGCCGATCCCGCGCACCTTGCAGCTTGCGATGACCGGTGTACGCGAACTGTCGCTCATCACCACGCCGCCGGTCGACCGCATGGCGGTGCGCACCTTCATTTCGCCCTTCGATTCCCTCGTGATCCGCGAAACGCTGATGCGCGAGCATTATCGCGGCGGCCAGAGCTTCTATGTCTGTCCGCGTCTTGCCGATCTCGCTGATATCCATGCGTTCCTGCAATCGGATGTGCCGGAGTTGAAGGTGGCGGTCGCCCATGGCCAGATGCCGGCCGGTGAGCTGGAAGACATCATGAACGCCTTCTACGAAGGCCGTTATGACGTGCTGCTCTCCACCACCATCGTCGAATCCGGCCTCGATGTGCCGACGGCCAATACGCTGATCGTCCACCGCGCCGACATGTTCGGCTTGGCCCAGCTCTATCAGCTCCGCGGCCGCGTCGGTCGCTCCAAGGTCCGCGCCTTTGCGCTCTTCACGCTGCCCGTCAACAAGGTACTGACCACGACGGCGGAGCGCCGGCTCAAGGTGCTGCAGTCGCTGGATACGCTCGGCGCCGGCTTCCAGCTGGCAAGCCACGATCTCGATATCCGCGGCGCCGGCAACCTGCTCGGCGAGGAACAGTCCGGCCACATCAAGGAAGTCGGCTTCGAACTTTACCAGCAGATGCTCGAGGAGGCCGTTGCCGAGGTCAAGGGCGTCGACGAGATCCAGGATACCGGCTGGTCGCCGCAGATCTCCGTCGGCACGCCTGTCATGATCCCCGATGATTATGTGCCCGACTTGCATCTGCGCATGGCGCTCTATCGCCGTCTCGGCGAGATCACCGAGCTGAAAGAGATCGACAGTTTCGGAGCCGAGATGATCGATCGCTTCGGCCCCTTGCCGATCGAGGTGCAGCATCTTCTGAAGATCGTCTACATCAAGTCGCTCTGCCGCATCGCCAATGTCGAGAAGCTCGACGCCGGCCCGAAGGGTGTCGTCGTGCAGTTCCGCAACAAGGAATTCCCGAACCCGCCCAACCTCGTCGGCTATATCGCCAAGCAGGGCACCATGGCAAAGATCCGTCCCGACCACAGTGTCTTCCTGACCCGCGACCTGCCGACGCCGGAAAAGCGACTGCAGGGGGCGGCCGTGGTCATGACGCAACTGGCGGAATTGGCGAAGTAGGAGGCGTCTCTCTCAGCCAGCAGTTTTGCGGCTGATGAAGGGCCGGCCCGCCGCAACCATTTTCCGCTGCGGGCCGAAACTGACCATATCCTCAAGCCGCCTGTGGCTCACGCATCTCCCCAGCATCCGGAATCCGCGCTATGACCTTGATTTCAAAATCGAAGCCCGCCAGCCAGTTGACGCCAACTGCCGTCCAGTTCGGATAAGGCTTTTCGGTGAAGATCCGGTTCTTGACGGTCATGATCGCGCCGAACTGCCGCTCCGGATCGGTGTGAAACGTGGTGACATCGATGATGTCGTCGAAGGTGCAGCCTGCGGCTTCCAGGGTTGCTCTCAGATTGTCGAAGGCAAGTTGAACCTGCTTTTCGAAATCCGGCTCCGGACTTCCATCCGCACGGCTACCGACCTGACCGGAGACGAACAGCAGGTCGCCCGAACGGATTGCAGCGGAATAGCCGTGCTCCTCATAAAGCGCATGTCTGTTCTTCGGGAAAATTGCATTCCTGGTCGTCATTATATTCGCCTCTTATTCGTGTTGACGGGAAAAGATCAGAAGGACACAAGCTTTGGCAGCCATTCCAAAGTGCCGTTTGATTTTATATACGACGTGTATGTGAAATATTCATATGTGCGGCGTATGTCAATATTTCAAATACGAAACGTATGTGAATTTGAGAGTGATATGGCAAAGCGCCTGGAAACGATGGAAGAAAATCGCAACAAGCTGATTGCCGCTGCGCGGAAAGCTTTTGCCGAAAAAGGCTTCGCCGCGGCATCGATGGACGAGCTGACGGCAGATGTCGGTTTGACGAGAGGGGCCCTCTATCATAATTTTGGCGACAAACGGGGATTGCTCGCCGCCGTCGTCGATCAGATCGATCATGAGATGGCACTGCGGGCGAAGGAGATCGGCGCACAAGCGGACGGTGACTGGCAAGGCCTGCTTGCGGAAGGTGAGGCCTATATCAAGATGGCTCTCGATCCGGAGGTCCAGCGCATCGTCCTGCTTGATGGGCCGGCGGTGCTCGGTGATCCCTCGAAATGGCCCAGCCAGAACAGCTGTCTCGCGGGGACACGGCAGACGGTTTCGAAGCTTCTGGAACAAGAGGTGGTCAAACCTGTCGATGCCGAGGCGGCAGCCCGCCTCATTTCAGGCGCAGCGCTGAATGCTGCCCTCTGGGTTGCCGCCAGCGATAAACCGGCGGACGTGCTGCCCAAGGCGATAGAGGCCTTCCGGGCAATGGCTTCGGGATTGCTGGCAAAGACCTGATGCCGGCTATGACTCGGCTATTTCCGCGATCTGCGATTCGTGGAATCTCTTGCAGCTATGATCGAAACGCGGAATCCCGCCTAGTTCATTCCCGAGCGCGCTTCCGTCTTCATCTTTGCGATATCGCGCAACGCCCCGGCAAGCACGTCCGGGGTCTGCGCGCCGCTGACGGCATATTGCTGGTCGAAGATGAAGAAGGGCACGCCGTTGACGCCGATCTTCTGGGCGGCGTCGATTTCGCCAATAATCAGATCGCGATCCGCATCGGAGGCGAGCAGGGTTGATATGACGGAACGGTCGAGACCGGCCTTTTCGGCAATATCGAGCAGTACGGCATGATCGCCGACATTGCGGCCCTCTTCGAAATTGGCCTTGAAGAGCGCATCGACCACCTTGTCCTGCTTCTCGCGGCTTTCGGTGACGGCCCAGTGGATGAGGCGGTGCGCATCGAGTGTGTTGGGGCCGATCTTGATGGCGTCGAAATCGAACTTGATGCCGACCTCGCGGCCGAGATCTGTCAGCATCTTGTGTCCCTCAGCGACACGCTGCGCGCCGCCCAGCTTCTGCTCGAGTGCCTTCTTCTGGTCGACGCCCTCAGGTGGATAGTCGGGGTTCAGACGATAGGGCCGCCAGTTGAGATCCACGCCCACTTCGTCCTGTACCTCGGCGATGGCAAGCTCCAGGCGGGCCTTGCCGAGATAGCACCATGGGCAGACAACGTCCGAGACGACGTCGATCGTAATGCGTTCCATGGTTTTGTCCTTTCGGTTTTGGGCTAGCCTTCACCATCTAGGCTTTTGTGCCGATAGCTTCAACCGGTTACCGAAAGGGAACCACACAGCATTACTGAGCCGAGGCATCCCACCATGCGGGCAGATAATAGCCGTAGAGCGGCAGTACGTCGGAATGGGCGATATGGCTGCGCCGTGCCACCCACTGCTGTGCGATATGGTAAAGCGGCACGACATAATAGCCTGAAATCAATATGCGATCGAAGGAACGCACGGCGTCGCGGAAATCATCGGCCGAGCGCGCCGTCAGGAAGTGATCGATCAGCGTATCGACGTCCGGGTCGTCGACGCCGGCAAAGTTCAGGCTGCCCGGCATCTTGGCGGCGGCAGAGCCCCAGCGCGGCACTTGTTCGATGCCTGGCGACAGCGACGACGGATAGGATTTGATGATCATGTCATAATCATAATTCGTCGTGCGCAGCTGATATTGCGAATCGTCGACGGTGCGAATCGTAACGGCAATGCCGAGCAGCGCCAGCGAGCGGCGATAGGCAATGGCAATACGCTCCTGATCCGCGTTCTGCGTCATGATCTCGAAGCTGAGCTGCCGTCCGGCGCTGTCGACCATGCGTTCGCCCTTGATCGTATAGCCGCCCTGTTTGAGGAAGTTGACCGCCTTGCGCAGGATTTTGCGGTCACGGCCGGTGCCATCGCTGACAGGCAGCTTGTAGGTGCCGTCAAGCACGTCGGCATCGATACGGTTCTTGATTGCACCAAGCATGGCAAGCTCGTTGGCATTGGCAGGCACGCCGAAGGAGGACAGATCGGAATTCTGCCAGTAGCTTTCCGTTCGTGTATAGGCGCTGGAAGCCAGATTGCGATTGAACCATTCGAAATCGAAGGCGAGTGTCAGGCCCTTGCGCACATTCTTGTCGGCAAACATCGGCCGGCGCATGTTGAAGACGAAGCCCAGCATGCCGCTCGGCAGCTTCGGCGTAAACGTCTCCTTGACGACGGCGCCGGAGCCGACGGCCGGGAAATTATAGGCCTGCTGCCAATGCGCGGGGCTGCCGTCCGGATAGATATCGATATCGCCCTTCTTGAAGGACTCGAACAAGGTCGTGTCCTGCAGGAAGTAGCTCACCACGATCTGATCGTAATTGTCGACGCCGACCTTCGTCGGAATGTCCTTGCCCCAATAATCGGGATTGCGCTCGAAGGTGATTCGCTGGCCGGGATCGACGCTTTTCACCCGATACGGACCGGAGCCGACCGGAATGCCGAGCGTGGTCCGATCGAAATTGTCGGAATTGGTCGCATGTTTCGGCAGGATCGGCAGCGACGAGGCGATGATGAGGGGCGTTTCGCGATTGGCCTTCTCGTTGAATCGGACCATGACGCTATGTTCGCCGACCTTCTCGATCGCGCCGATCGTGTCGAGCCAGGACGAGAAGGGTATGCGTCCCTTCTCACGCAGGAGCTGGAAGGTGAAGATCACGTCGTCGGGCGTGACCGGCTGCCCGTCGGACCATTTGGCGGCGGGATTGAGGTTGAACTGGATGTAGCTCCTGCTGTCGTCCCATTCGACCGTCTGTGCCAATAATCCGTAAAGCGTGAAGGGTTCATCACGCGAGCGCACCATCAGCGGTTCATAGATGAGATTGCCGAATTCCGGATCCCACATGCCGCGCGCCGTGGTGCGCATGCTCTTCAAAATGAAAGGGTTGAGGTTGTCGAAGGTGCCGACCACGCCATAGCTGATGCGCCCGCCCTTTTTCACATCCGGATTGACGTAAGGGAAATGCTTGAAGTCCGCCGGCAGGGCCGGATCTCCATGCGTGGCAATGCTATAGAGCGGTTGCGCCGCGGCGGCGTTGCACAAGGCTGCTAAGAACAGGAGGACAGCGATCCGGAGCGCTTGCATGGCATCCTTTCCGGTAAGGTACGATTCGGCCGAACATTATCACGAGCGTGCCGAATTCAACACGCGACTGCGGAAATCTTAGGACTTGGCAGAAAAGGCCAAAGAAAAGCTGGATATCCGCGCCGGTGCGATGTAACAGGGGTGCCGGGTTTCTCGGGTCATGTATTTGCCTTATTCATTCGACAGGTGGACGACGGTTTGACCCGAATTGCATGGGACGGCGCGCTGTCGTTCCGAAGCGGATTTCAGGAGGCGGTTTCGCTATGATGTTCAAGACTGACAACAAAATGCGGGCAGGTCTCTCTGCTCTGGCTCTCATGATCGGCGCGGCCATGCCGGCTGCTGCATTCGCTCAGGACGCGTCCAACGCAGCTCCTGCCGATGGCGGCAACGATCCCAATCAGCCGCGCCTGGGCTGGTACAAGACCTGCACCAAGCAGGACGATGCCGACATCTGCATCGTGCAGAACCTGATCATGGCAAACAACGGCCAGCTGGTCACGGCAGTCGGCCTCATCTCCGTCGATGGCAAGGTCAACCGCAAGATCCTGCAGATCTCCGTTCCGACGGCTCGCCTGATCCCCCCCGGCATCACCATGCAGGTTGATGGCGGCAAGGGCCAGAAGCTCGATTACGCCGTCTGCCTTCCGGACAAGTGCACGGCCGAAGTGCCCTTGACCGACGCGATGATCAACTCGCTGAAGAAGGGCACGGATGTGACCTTCACCTCGATCAACTTCCGCCGCGCACCGAACCCGATCAAGATTTCGCTCACCGGCTTCGGTGCCGCTTATGACGGTCCGGCAATCTCCGACAGCAAGCTTGCTGAAAGCCAGAAGAGCCTGCAGGACAGCATGCAGAAGAAGGCCGAGGAAGCGCGCAAGAAGCTGGAAGACGCCCAGAAGGCCGCCAAGCAGCAGTAAGCTTCTAGAAGTTTGCCTTATTGAAAAAGCCCGGAGCGATCCGGGCTTTTTTATGCTATCGGTCGTGTCTCGAAAATGAAAAAGGGAAGACGCTTGGGGCATCTTCCCTTTTAAAAAGAATTTATCTGGCAGGCGCTTAGTGGGCGAAGCTCATCTTGGGTTTGAACTGGCCCGTCGGCGCCCGGTCGAAAATCTGGGCGATCTGCGGATTGCGGAGAGGGACACCGCTCTCGTCGTTGATCAGATTCTGTTCTGACACGTAGGCGACATATTCGGTCTCGTCGTTTTCGGCGAGAAGGTGATAGAATGGCTGGTCCTTTTCAGGCCGCACTTCGGCCGGAATGGAATTCCACCATTCCTCGGTGTTTGCGAATTCCGGATCGACATCGAAGATGACACCGCGGAAGGGGAACATCCGGTGTCGAACCACGTCGCCAATGTTGAATTTTGCGTTTCGTTGTTTCATGGCACGACTTCCTTTCAAGCAATCATGTGGTGACTTTCACCACTGATATCAAGGATTTTGCCCCCATTCCTTCATCGAACTGTCACATTCGGCCCGGGTCATTCGTTCGAGCCACGCGATCGCTCAATGCGAGGACGCTATCGGGCGGGAGACCTGCCACCGGCTTCCCGATCGTGGAGAAAGCCCCGGCAGGCCGGGGCTTTCGTGTTCGATATCAGACCGAGTAGTACATGTCGTATTCGACAGGATGCGGGGTCATTTCGAAGCGCATGACTTCCTGCATCTTCAGCTCGATGAAGGCATCGATCTGGTCGTCGTCGAAGACGCCGCCGGCCGTCAGGAACTTGCGGTCCTTGTCGAGGCTTTCCAGAGCTTCGCGCAGCGAGCCGCAAACCGTCGGGATCTTCTTCAGCTCCTTCGGCGGCAGATCGTAGAGATCCTTGTCCATGGCCTTGCCGGGATGGATCTTGTTCTTGATGCCGTCGAGGCCGGCCATCAGCATGGCGGCGAAGCCGAGATAGGGGTTGGCGGTCGGGTCGGGGAAGCGGACTTCGACGCGCTTTGCCTTCGGGTTGGAGCCGAACGGGATGCGACAGGAGGCGGAACGGTTGCGGGCCGAGTAAGCGAGCAGAACCGGAGCTTCATAACCCGGGACGAGACGCTTGTAGGAGTTCGTCGACGGGTTGGTGAAGGCGTTGATCGCCTTGGCATGCTTGATGATACCGCCGATGTAATAGAGGCAGCTTTCCGAGAGGCCTGCGTATTCGTCGCCGGCGAAGGTCGGCTTGCCGCCCTTCCAGATCGACTGATGGACGTGCATGCCCGAGCCGTTGTCGCCGAAGATCGGCTTCGGCATGAAGGTTGCCGTCTTGCCGTAGGCATTGGCGACCTGGTGCACGACATACTTGTAGATCTGCATCTTGTCGGCATTACGCACCAGCGTGTCGAACTTGATGCCGAGCTCGTGCTGGGCGGCTGCGACTTCGTGGTGATGCTTTTCGACGACGACGCCCATTTCGGCCAGAACCGTCAGCATCTCGGAGCGCATGTCCTGGCAGCTGTCGATCGGCGGGACAGGGAAGTAGCCGCCCTTGACGCGCGGACGGTGGCCGAGGTTGCCCGTTTCGTAATCGGTGTCGTCGTTGGACGGCAGTTCGCTCGAGTCGAGCTTGAAGCCGGTATTGTAGGGATCGGCCTTGTACTTGACGTCATCGAAGACGAAGAATTCGGCTTCCGGGCCGAAGAAGGCGGTGTCGCCGATGCCGGAGGCCTTGAGATAGGCTTCAGCCTTCTTGGCGGTGCCGCGCGGATCGCGGTTATAGGCTTCGCCGGAGACCGGGTCGAGGATGTCGCAGAGGATCACCATGGTGGACTGTGCGAAGAACGGATCCATATGGACCGTATCCGGATCGGGCATCAGCACCATGTCGGATTCATTGATGGCCTTCCAACCGGCAATCGAGGAACCGTCGAACATGACGCCATCGGCAAACATATCTTCGTCGACGCAGACCACATCCATGGTGAGGTGCTGGAGCTTGCCCTTCGGATCCGTGAAGCGCAAGTCGACGAACTTTACGTCGTTGTCCTTGATTTGTTTCAATATTTCGCTTGCGGTCGTCATTAAATTGCTTCCCTTGACTTAGATGACGATTAAACGAGCCGCGGCCGCAGGGACCGGGCGGATTAAATGGCGTCGATGCCCGTCTCACCGGTGCGGATTCGAATGACTTCTTCCACGTTGGAAACGAAAATCTTTCCGTCGCCGATACGGCCTGTTTGTGCGGCCTTGCGGATGGCCTCGATCACCGCCTCCGCATTTTCGTCCGCCAATACAACCTCGACCTTCACCTTCGGCAGGAAGTCGACGACGTATTCGGCGCCACGGTAAAGCTCCGTGTGGCCCTTCTGACGACCGAAGCCCTTCGCTTCCGTGACGGTGATGCCCTGCAGGCCGACTTCCTGAAGGGCTTCCTTCACTTCGTCGAGCTTGAAGGGCTTAATGATCGCTTCGATCTTTTTCATGAGAAAATGTCTCTCCGCTTCTTCTGTTACAGCAGGACTACTCCCCGCTCGGCCAACGTAATGCACGTATCATGCCAGTTGCGAACGAGCTGCCGTAGAAAATCCCGGTGAATTCGTACCGAGACGATGGATTGATGAGGATTTTTTGGAAAAATGGAAGCGATTTCGCGCCGAAATGCACGGGATAAGCAAAATTTCGCAAAAAAAGTGCCACGCAGGCCATGTCTATGCCCCGGCAAGCCATTGAATGTTATTGTTTAATTATTATGCAAATGCATATTTATCAATCAAATCGCATGCTGTGAAAACGGTTGTTTTTGAGGCAGATTTCGCATCTATAATATCCGTCATGATGTTGCCGCTTGCCGACCTGCTTCTCACGCCCGACGATATGGCCGCTGTCGACAGCGCTGCCGCCGCGTCCGGTATCGATTCCTATGGGCTTATGGAAAGGGCCGGTCAGGCTGTCGCTGCCGCAGCGCTCCGGCACTTTCCCGAGGCGCATCGATATATCGTTCTTTGCGGTCCGGGCAATAATGGCGGGGACGGCTATGTCGCTGCACGCGCGCTGCAGCAGGCCGGCGCCGAACTGCGGCTTTTCCATCTCGGCGATCCCAAGCGGCTCAAGGGCGATGCTATCAGTGCCTTTGCCGATTGTCCTGTCGGAGGCGCGGCGATCGGCAGCTATGTTCCGAAGGTCGGCGATGTGGTGATCGACGCCATCTTCGGCGCGGGGCTTTCCCGCTCCGTTCCTGATGAAGTTGCCGCGGTCATTGCGCGAACCGCCGAGGCGCAAGTTCCTGTCATCGCCGTCGATCTGCCGTCCGGCATCGATGGGCGTAGCGGCCGGATTCTCGGCGCCGCCTTCCAAGCCACGCGCACCGTGACCTTTATGACGCGCAAGCCGGGCCACCTTCTCCTGCCGGGCCGCGATCTATGCGGCGAGCTGGAGGTTTTCGATATCGGCATTCCCGCGCGCATCGTTCGCACCCATGCCGACAATCGGATCGCGGAAAATGCGCCGGCGCAGTGGCAGGCTGAGATACCTTCGGCCAGCGCGGAGACGCACAAATACAAGCGCGGTCATCTGGTCGTCTTTTCAGGCGGTCCGAACGCAACCGGTGCTGCACGCATGTCGGCCATGGCGGGGCTGAAGGCCGGGGCAGGGCTCGTCACCATCGCCTCGCCGCCGGAAGCGCTTGATGTCAATGCCGGCCTGCTGACCGCAATCATGCTGCACGCGGTCGGGGATGAAGCGTCGTTGCGGCAATGGCTCGCCGATCAGCGGCTCTCGACCTTCATTCTCGGACCAGGTTTCGGCGCCGGAGAAAAAGCGCGCCAGTTCTGCCTCGCGCTTGCAGATCGCCATCTGGTGCTGGACGCGGACGGCATCACGTCGTTTCGCGACGAGCCGCAGCGATTGTTCGATGCTTTTGCCGAGGGACCGACACGCTTGGTGCTGACGCCGCATGAAGGGGAGTTTGCACGGCTCTTTCCCGATATTGCTGCGGACGAAGCTTTGAGCAAGATCGACAAGGCGAGGGCCGCGGCCGCGAGAGCCCACGCCGCCATCATCTACAAGGGTGCCGACAGCGTGATTGCCGCCCCTGACGGCCGGGCGCTGATCAATGCCAATGCGCCGCCCTGGCTTGCCACGGCCGGCGCAGGCGACGTGCTGGCCGGTATTGTCGGCGGTCTGATGGCGCAGGGCGCGCCCGCCTTCGAAGCCGCAGCGGCCAGCGTCTGGCTGCACGGCCTTGCGGGCCAGCATGCCGGCAAGGGGCTGACCGCTGAAGATCTCGTCGCGGCCGTCAAGCCGCTATAGCGCTATTTCGCCACTTCCTGCTGCAAGGCGATCGCACCGGGCGGTGCATTTACCTTGCCCTCATGGATCATGAAGGCAAAGACGTCGCGCGGCTCGACCTTGACCTTGCGTTTCGCATCGATCAGCGGCAGGTCGTCCGGCACCTTGCCGGCGGCCCATGTTTTCAAGCGATCGGCCCAGGCTTTCAGATCTTTCGGTGGATAGCAGGTCTTGATATCGTCCGAGCCTTTCTGCAGGCGGGCATAGACGAAATCTGCGGTCACGTCGGCGATCATCGGATATTCGAAATGCTCGGCGCAAACCGGCGCCACATTATACTTTTCAAGCAGCGCAATGAATTCCGGCACCTTGAAGGAATCGTGCCGGACTTCGACGACATGCTTGAGTGCAAGCCCATCCTGTTTCGCCGGCAGCAGCTTCAGGAATGCCTCGAAGTCATCCGGATCGAATTTCTTCGTCGGCGCGAACTGCCAGAGCAGCGGACCGAGATGATCGCCGAGCTCGCTGATGCCGGATTCCAGAAAGCGCTGCATGGACTCGCCCGCTTCGGCAAGCACGCGGCGGTTGGTGACGAAACGTGTCGCCTTCAGGGAGAAGATGAAGCCGTCAGGAACGTCGGCAGCCCATTTGGCGAAAACCTCAGGCTTCTGCGTGCTGTAATAGGTGCCGTTGACCTCGATCACCTTCAGCTGGCGGCTGGCGTAATTCAGCTCATCCTTCTGCTTCAGCGTGTCAGGATAGAAAGTCCCGCGCCAGGGTTCGAAGGTCCAGCCGCCTATGCCTGTGCGGATTTCGCCCGCTTTGGTCATTCTCTCCTCCTTGGACATTCAGCCGGGTGAACCTCACTCCGCCGCCGCAACCTTCTTCACCGGACGCCGCTCCAGCAGTTCCCTCAGGAACTGTCCCGTATAGGAGCGCTTTTCGTTGACGACCGCTTCCGGCGTTCCAACGGCAACGATCTCGCCGCCGCCATCGCCACCTTCCGGACCGAAATCAAGGATCCAGTCGGCGGTCTTGATGACTTCGAGATTGTGCTCGATGACGACAACCGAATTGCCCTGATTGACCAGTTCGTGCAGCATTTCCAGAAGCTTGGCGACATCGTGGAAGTGCAGTCCGGTTGTGGGTTCGTCGAGGATGTAGAGCGTGCGGCCCGTCGATCGCTTCGACAATTCCTTGGCTAGCTTGACGCGCTGCGCTTCGCCACCTGAAAGCGTATTGGCCTGCTGTCCCACCTTGATATAGCCGAGGCCGACATCCTTCAGGCTCTGCAGCTTGTCGCGCACGGCGGGAACGGCCGCAAAGAAATCGACGCCTTCTTCGACCGTCATGTCGAGCACGTCGGCGATCGACTTGCCCTTGAAGGTCACGTCGAGAGTTTCGCGGTTATAGCGCTTGCCGTGGCAGACGTCGCAGGTGACGTAGACGTCGGGCAGGAAGTGCATCTCGATCTTGATGACGCCGTCGCCCTGGCAGGCCTCGCAGCGGCCTCCCTTAACGTTGAAGGAGAAACGGCCGGGCTGATAGCCGCGAGCCTTGGCTTCCGGCAATCCGGCGAACCAGTCACGGATCGGCGTGAAGGCGCCGGTATAGGTCGCAGGGTTCGATCGCGGCGTGCGGCCGATCGGCGACTGGTCGATATCGATGACCTTGTCGATATGTTCGAAACCGTCGATGCGGTCGTGATCGGCCGGGATTTCGCGGGCGCCCATGACGCGGCGTGCCGCCGACTTGTAAAGCGTCTCGATCAGGAAGGTGGACTTGCCGCCGCCGGACACGCCGGTAACCGCCGTGAAGACGCCGAGCGGGATAGACGCCGTGACATTCTTGAGGTTGTTCCCTCTCGCGCCGACGACTTTGATTTCCTTGCCCTTCTTGGGCTTGCGGCGCTCATCCGGAACCGGCACGCCGAGTTCGCCGGAAAGATATTTACCGGTCAGTGACTTCGGGTTCGCCATGATATCCTGCGGCGTGCCATGCGCCACCACCTGGCCGCCATGGACGCCAGCTGCCGGGCCGATATCGACCACATCATCTGCGGTCAGGATCGCATCCTCATCATGCTCGACGACGATGACGGTGTTGCCGATATCTCGCAGATGCTTCAGCGTTTCCAGCAGGCGGGCATTGTCGCGCTGATGCAGTCCGATGGAGGGCTCGTCGAGAACGTAGAGAACGCCCGTCAATCCTGAACCGATCTGCGATGCAAGCCGGATGCGCTGGCTCTCGCCGCCGGACAGCGTGCCTGAATTGCGCGACAGGCTCAGATATTCGAGACCGACATCGTTGAGGAAGCGCAGGCGATCGCGGATTTCCTTGAGGATGCGGACAGCAATCTCGTTCTGCTTGTCAGTGAACGTTCCCGGCAGCGCGTCGAACCAGTCGCGGGCAACACGAATGGACATCTCCGCCACCTGGCTGATGTGCAGTTTGTTGATCTTGACCGCCAGGGCTTCCGGTTTCAGGCGATAGCCGTTGCAGGCCGGGCAGGGGGCGGCCGACATGAAGCGTTCGATCTCCTCGCGCGCCCAGGCGGAATCCGTTTCCTTCCAGCGCCGCTCGAGGTTCGGCACGATGCCTTCGAAATTCTTGTGCGTGGTGTAGGAGCGCGCACCGTCGGCATAATGGAATTCGATCTTGTCTTCCGTGCCGTTCAGAATGACATCCTTGGCCTTGTCGGACAGCTCGTTCCAGCGATTGCCGAGCTTGAAGCCGTAATGCTTGCCGAGCGCTTCCAGCGTCTGGTTGTAATAGGGTGAGGTCGACTTGGCCCACGGAGCGATCGCGCCATCGCGCAGCGTACGTTCCGGCTCCGGCACGATCAGTTCCGGATCGATCTTCTGCTGCGAGCCCAGCCCGTCGCAGGACGGGCAGGCGCCGAAGGGATTGTTGAAGGAGAATAACCGCGGCTCGATTTCCGGAATGGTGAAGCCGGAAACCGGACAGGCGAATTTCTCGGAGAATAGCACGCGCTCATGCGTCTCATTCAACGACTTGTTGGCCGAACCGCCGGCAGCGGTCTCTTCAGGCGGCAACGGCTTGTCGGCGAATTCCGCGACGGCAAGACCGTCGGCAAGACGCAGCGAGGTCTCGAAGCTGTCGGCGAGACGCGCCGCCATGTCGGGCCGGACGACGATACGGTCGACGACCACGTCGATGTCGTGCTTGTATTTCTTGTCGAGAACAGGCACATCGGCGATCTCGTAGAACTGGCCGTCGACCTTGACGCGCTGGAAGCCCTTTTTCATGAGCTCCGCCAGTTCCTTCTTGTATTCGCCCTTACGCCCGCGCACGAGCGGTGCCAGGATGTAAAGCCTGGTGCCTTCGTCATAAGCGAGAACGCGGTCGACCATTTGGCTGACCGTCTGGCTCTCGATCGGCAGGCCCGTCACAGGCGAATAGGGAACGCCGACGCGGGCAAACAGCAGACGCATATAGTCGTAGATTTCCGTGACCGTGCCGACCGTCGAGCGCGGATTGCGTGAGGTGGTCTTCTGCTCGATCGAGATCGCCGGCGAGAGCCCGTCGATCTGGTCGACATCAGGCTTCTGCATCATTTCCAGGAACTGGCGTGCGTAGGCCGAAAGGCTTTCGACATAGCGACGCTGGCCCTCGGCATAGATCGTATCAAAGGCGAGCGACGACTTGCCGGAGCCGGAAAGGCCGGTCATGACGATCAGCTTGTTGCGTGGCAGGTCAAGATCGATGCCCTTGAGATTGTGCTCGCGCGCACCACGTATGGAAATAGTCTTCAGTTCGCTCATCGTCGTATGCAGGTCCCTTGGAGTCTGCCTTTATTTAGTGATGTCAGCCCGCGAGTCGAGGCTGAAATGAAGAGTAGAGCCGGGTTTTCGATTCCGTTGACATCATCATAGGGATAAATTAGAACAAATAAAGAACAAAATCATCGCGGCGATTTCTTTGTGGATGAACGGAACTGGGAAGGCCGCATAAATAGCACCTGACAGCCGCTATGGGTTAAGGTGCGCCGATAGAATTTCAAAGCCGTCGATGGGCGGCAAGCAGGGTGGTGTCATGGCCGGTAGTGTGAATAAGGTAATTCTGGTTGGAAATCTCGGGGCGGACCCGGAAATCCGCCGCACGCAGGACGGCCGCCCGATCGCCAACCTCAACATTGCGACCTCGGAAACCTGGCGCGACCGCAATTCCGGTGAGCGTAAGGAAAAGACCGAGTGGCACCGTGTGGTCATCTTCAATGAAGGTCTCTGCAAAGTCGCGGAACAGTATTTGAAGAAAGGCGCCAAGGTTTACATCGAAGGTGCGCTGCAGACCCGCAAGTGGCAGGATCAAAGCGGTCAGGACCGCTATTCGACCGAAGTCGTGCTGCAGGGCTTCAATTCGACGCTGACCATGCTCGATGGCCGCGGCGAAGGCGGCGGCTCCATTGAAGGCGGCAGCCGTGGTGGCCGTGGCGGTGGTGATTTCGGCGGCGGTTATGGCGGCGACTACGGTGGCGGCGACGATTATGGTCAATCCTCCGCGCAGGGCTCATCCCGCAGCGGGGGAGGCAATCGTGGCGGTGGCAGCCAGGGCGCCGGTAATTTTTCGCGCGATCTGGATGACGACATCCCGTTCTGAGATAAGAGGGTGGAACGTTCTGTAAAATAAAGCCGTACGCTTCACATAGGTAAGAGAGACCGCCCTGCGGGCAGTCTCTCACCATTCGTTGAGTGAATAATGGCTTTCACCAGCCGTTCTGAACAGCGCCCACCGCCTTCCGGATTACTTCGATGACGGCGGCGGGCTGGGAGAGCATCGGCACATGGCTGCTTGCCACCTCGGTAACAGTCGCCCCCATGCGCTTCGAAACCCAGCGCTGGAGATCGGGATGCACGGTGTGGTCCTCGGTCGCAAGTACATACCAGCTCGGCTTGGTCCGCCACGCCACCTGGTCTGCCGCTAGCTTCTGCTGGTTGAGCACGTCGGCGCCAGGCGCGAAATGGGTCGCCCAAACCAGCTTCTGCTCGTCTTGTGAAAGGTCGCCACAAAAGAACTGGGTGCCGCTCGGCAGCAGCCAAGCACGGTTGTCAGCAATCTCAACGTAACCGAAGATGTCCGAGGGATATTTGTTGAGTTGGTCCTGCACGGTTTCGCCCGCATCAGGGGCGACGGCCGCGATATAGACAAGGCCGACCACGCGCGGGTCAATGCCGGCCGCCGTAATGGTCGCGCCACCATAGGAATGGCCGACGAGGATGACAGGGCTGCCGACGCGATTGAGCGTGCGCTTGATCGTTGCCACATCCTCTTCGAATGAATCCAGGCCATATTGGACGGCGATCACCTCATGCCCGTCCGCCTGCAGGACCGTTATCACCTTGCTGAAGCATGAACCATCCGCCCAGAGGCCATGGCAGAATACGATGGTAGGCTTGGATGCCGTAGACATTTTGTTTTCTCCTTCGTTGATTACAGCGCGAAGGTAGATTTCACTTCCATCTGCGACAAAGACTTTGTACGTTTGACCTATGCCTTGGAAGTATAGCGAGGATCGGATGGAACTCCGCCATTTACGCTACTTCATTGCGGTTGCCGAGCAGGGCAGTTTATTGACCGCTGCCCAACGGCGACTGAACACCTCGCAGCCATCGTTGAGCCGGCAGATTCGCGATCTCGAATCTGAAGTCGGCGTTCAGCTGTTCGAGCGACAGGCACGCGGAGTTGTGCTTACGGATGCGGGGCGCGTTTTTCTGGATCATGCTCGGCTGGCGCTTCTACAAGTCGAGGCGGCCATCGAAGGCGCCCGACGAACGGCAGAGCCGAAGAGGCCCACACTCGCTATGGGATTTCTGGTCGGGCTGGAGGTCACGTGGCTACCTCACCTATTGCGCATGATCCGCGAGGAGGCGCCGGAGACCGAGATCACATTGTGTAGTCTATCCTCCCCGGAGCTTGCTCTTGCACTTATGCGCGGAAAGTTGGACATGGCCTTCCTTCGCCCTGAGAAACAAAGTTTAGGCCTATCTTTCAAACTGCTGGCGAAGGAGCCGCTACTCGCCGTGCTGCCGGCGAGCCATCGCTTGGCATCTCGCAAAAAGATTCGGCCGGAAGATCTCGCCAGCGAAATTTACGTCAGCTCGGCAAGAACGTCGCCGGTATTGCAAGCTGTCATCCAGGATTACGCATCGAGCGCCGGGATCGTACTCAAGGCAAAATACGAAGGCGAGAACATATCGTCGGCAATGTCGCTCGTCGCATCCACTGGCGGAGTTACTCTTCTCCCGCTTTATGCGCAAAATATACTGGCACCAAACGTTGTTGCCAGAGCGCTCGAAGGTGTGCCTCCGACAGTCGATCTCACTCTGGGATACAGCGAAGCAAATTCCTCTCCCTTGCTCCGCCGGCTTCTATCTCGAGCGGATGAATTGGTCGAAAACGTGCAAAATCAAAGCATCATCCGATACGCGGAAGCCTCACAATAGGAACGGCTCCGGATCCGGCGAAGCTGGGGCAACCGTAGTGGTGGCAACCAGGGCGGTGGCGGCAATTTCTCGCGCGATCTGGATGATGACATCCCCTTCTGAGCTGAGCATACGCGGGAGAACTTTGAAAGCTCGCCTCATGCCGGGCTTTGTCACGAAAGGGTCAGCGCCGCCCTTGCCCCATCCACGACGAACTGCGCGGCAAGCGCCGCAAGGATAACCCCGAGCAGGCGGGTTAGAATGGCGCGGCCGGTTGCGCCCAGCATACGGTCGAGCCTGTCGGAAATGGCAAGGGCTGCAAAGACCAGGGCGAGGTTGACGGCGATGACGCCGATCAGCTGCGCGCGGTCAAGCGTCGTCTGTAGCGAGCCGGCCAACAGAATGGTGGCCGAGATGGCGCCGGGACCGGCAATCAAGGGCAGGGCGAGGGGGAAGACCGCGATATTGCGGATGTGATCCTGCGTGATCGCGACTTCGGTCGTCTTCTCTTTCCTGTCCTGCCGCCGCTCGAACACCATCTCGAAGGCGATCCAGAAGAGCAGCAGGCCGCCGGCAATGCGGAAGGCGCCGATGGAGATGCCGAGCACGCCAAGCACGCTCGCTCCGAATAGAGCGAAGGCTGCCAGGATGAAGAAGGCGATCAGCGAGCCGCGCAGAGCCACCTGTTTGCGCTCGGAGCGATTCATGCCAGCCGTAAGTCCGATGAAAAGCGGTGCAAGCCCCGGCGGATCGACAGTGACAAGCAGAGTCGTGAAGGCATTGATCAGCGTATCCGCGCTCGCCATATAGTCCCCAAAGCTTATTCTGTCGCTGTTATCAAGCATTGTTATGCGACGAATGGGCTTTGGCAAAGGGTCATGCGTCGGTGTCGATCAGTTTCGCCATGGAAATGTTCGATTCCATGGCTTAAAGGGGCAAAACCTGTTCAAAAACACCGGCCCAAATTGGCGCTCGCCAGGCCTTTCGGCTATAAATTTCGCAGTGATTCTAAAAGAGATCGTGATCTGTTTTGACTGAGCAAACACCACCCGGCGGCGGGAAGCTCCCGCCAGGCATCGAGCCGATTTCCATCATGGAGGAAATGCAGCGGTCGTATCTCGATTACGCCATGAGCGTCATCGTCAGCCGCGCGCTTCCCGACGTTCGAGACGGTCTCAAGCCCGTTCATCGGCGCATCCTCTATGCGGCGCATCAGAGCGGTTATCACTGGAACCGCAAATATGTGAAGTCGGCCCGTCCCGTCGCTGACGTCATGGGTAGCTATCACCCGCATGGCGACGCCTCGATCTATGACGCCTTGGTCCGCATGGCGCAGGACTGGTCGATGCGCGTGCCGCTCATCGACGGGCAGGGCAATTTCGGCTCCATCGACGGCGACCCGCCGGCGGCGATGCGTTATACGGAATCGCGCCTGGCGAAGGTCGCCCATGAGCTTCTGGAGGATATCGACAAGGAAACGGTCGATTTCCAGGAAAACTACGACGCCACGACGGAGGAGCCGAAGGTTCTGCCGGCGCGCTTCCCGAACCTGCTTGTCAACGGTTCAGGCGGTATCGCCGTCGGCATGGCGACCAACATTCCGCCGCACAATCTTTCCGAAGTCATCAACGGCTGCATTGCGCTGATCGATAATCCGGCAATCGAGCTGCCCGAGATGATGGAGATCATCCCAGGCCCGGATTTCCCGACGGGTGCGAAAATTCTCGGCCGTGCCGGCATCCGCTCCGCCTATGAGACGGGGCGCGGTTCGGTCGTCATGCGCGGTGTCGCGACCATCGAGCCGATGCGCGGCGATCGCGAGCAGATCATCATCACCGAGATTCCCTATCAGGTGAACAAGGCGTCGATGATCGAGAAGATGGCCGAACTCGTGCGCGAGAAGCGCATCGAGGGCATCTCGGATCTGCGCGACGAATCCGACCGCCAGGGATATCGCGTGGTCGTCGAGCTGAAGCGCGATGCCAATGCCGACGTCATCCTGAACCAGCTTTATCGCTATACGCCGCTGCAGACCTCTTTCGGCTGCAACATGGTGGCGTTGAACGGCGGCAAGCCGGAGCAGATGAACCTGATGGACATGCTGCGCGCCTTCGTGGCCTTCCGCGAGGAAGTCATCAGCCGCCGCACGAAGTATCTGCTGCGCAAGGCGCGTGATCGCGCTCATGTGTTGGTCGGCCTGGCGATTGCCGTCGCCAATATCGATGAAGTCATCCGTGTCATCCGCCAGGCGCCGGATCCGCAATCGGCCCGCGAAGAGCTGATGACGCGCCGCTGGAATGCTGCAGACGTCGAATCGCTTATCCGGCTAATCGATGATCCCCGTCACCGCATCAATGAGGATGGCACCTACAATCTCTCGGAAGAGCAGGCCCGCGCGATCCTCGAACTGCGTCTCGCACGTCTGACCGCTCTCGGTCGCGATGAAATCGACGAAGAGCTCAACCAGATCGGCGTCGAAATCAAGGACTATCTGGATATTCTCTCGTCACGGGCCCGCATCCAAGCCATTGTAAAAGAAGAGCTTGCTGCTGTTCGCGACGAGTTCGGAACGCCGCGCCGCACCGAGATCGTCGATGGTGGTCTCGAGATGGACGATGAGGATCTGATCGCCCGCGAGGACATGGTCGTCACCGTTTCCCATCTCGGCTACATCAAGCGCGTGCCGCTGACCACCTATCGTGCGCAGCGCCGTGGCGGCAAGGGCCGCTCGGGCATGACGACCCGCGATGAAGATTTCGTTACGCGGCTATTTGTTCTCAATACGCACACGCCCGTCCTGTTCTTCTCGTCCCGTGGTATCGTCTATAAGGAAAAGGTCTGGCGTCTGCCCATCGGCACGCCGACATCACGCGGCAAGGCGCTGATCAACATGCTGCCGCTGGAGCCCGGCGAACGCATCACCACGATCATGCCTCTGCCCGAGGATGAGGATAGCTGGGATAATCTCGACGTCATGTTCACGACGACGCGCGGAACCGTGCGCCGCAACAAGCTGTCGGATTTCGTGCAGGTCAACCGCAACGGCAAGATCGCCATGAAGCTCGAGGAGGAGGGTGACGAAATCCTCTCCGTCGAGACCTGCACCGAGCATGACGACGTGCTGATGACGACGGCGCTCGGCCAGTGCATTCGTTTCTCGGTTTCGGACGTGCGCGTCTTTGCCGGCCGCAACTCCATCGGCGTGCGCGGCATCAGTCTTGCATCCGGAGACCGGATCATCTCGATGACGATCGTCCGGCATGTGAATGCAGAGCCCTGGGAGCGTGCCGCCTATCTGAAGCGCTCCGTCAACGAGCGCCGCTCCGCAACGGGAGACGACGAGGAGATTGCGCTGGTCGGCGAAGAGGTCACCGAAGAGGGGCAGCTCAGCGACGAGCGTTATGAAGAACTCAAGGCGCTCGAACAGTTCGTTCTAACGGTCTCGGAAAAGGGCTTCGGCAAGCGGTCGTCTTCGTATGATTTCCGCATCTCCGGCCGCGGCGGCAAGGGTATCCGCGCCACCGATACGTCGAAGACGGGCGAGATCGGCGAACTTGTCGCCGCCTTCCCGGTCGAGGACGGCGATCAGATCATGCTCGTGTCGGATGGCGGTCAGCTGATCCGCGTGCCCGTCGGTGGCATTCGCATCGCCAGCCGCGCCACCAAGGGCGTCACCATCTTCTCCACTGCGAAGGATGAGAAGGTCGTGTCCGTCGAGCGCATCAGCGAGCCGGAAGGCGAAGATGATGCAACGGCCGA
Source organism: Martinezella tropici (assembly GCF_003287875.1). GTDB lineage: Bacteria > Pseudomonadota > Alphaproteobacteria > Rhizobiales > Rhizobiaceae > Rhizobium > Rhizobium tropici_C. The sequence goes on along the minus strand of NZ_QMKK01000022.1, from coordinate 36,388 downwards.
AGATGACGCTGTTGCCGGCGAGGCAGGAGATGTCGAGGGTGGCGGCGCAGAATAAAATCGCGCTGCAATCCGGTCGGGAAAGCTGGACACCGATCCGACTGACCTGCTTGAAAATGGAAATTTTTCAATCGCATGAGCTTGGCAACAGGCTCGTGCGATTGTTTTTGGAGCACAGGCTGACTTGCCGGAGGATCGCGGTAGGATCTACTCGGACTGCTTATTGTCTCGGGAGAAGGGTGGCAGAACCTCGAGGCTTTCCCGATCAAGCTGAGCGAGAACCTCGTCATAGCCAAAGCGGAAATGCCATCCGAGGACCGTGCCTGCGGATTTCGAGGCGTAGATGCGATCGATGCTTTGCGGCAGAGACCAGTTTTGCTGTGCAAATATCGCAGCGAGGCCCGGAGCACGCAATCGGATGATGGAGGCTGCGTCAACGGCGAGTGCCTCGCAATCCTCGGGTTTGAACAGCGTGCCGGCTGAAATGATATGCCGCTGAAAATCCCTGCCGCCATTCGTCAATGCCACGAGATGGGCATCGGCCACGTCCCGGATATCGACGCCACGGTGCAGCCGGTAGGCGGCCATCACATCGGCCGGTTCCGGAAAGCTTCGAGACATGCGTAAAACGCGTACCTGCAAATCTGGACCGGCCATGTCCGCCAGGATCCGTTCGGCTTCCAGTTTCGTGCGGTGATAGATGCTTTTCGGTTGTGGCGCGGTGTCTTCATCAATCCATGTGCAACGGCCGGGAGCGGCTGCGTGGCCATAAAGCGCCGTCGTGCTCGTAAACACCAGCCGCCTCACACCGGCCGCGAGGGACGCTTCTGCCAGAAAACGCGTTCCCTCCACATTGATGCGGCGAAATTCATCGTCGGAGATCGTTCCGACATGTGGAGCGTGCAGCGCTGCGCAATGGACGATCGCATCCGCACCAGCCAACGCTTGGCGCAGCAGCACCGCATCGGTAAAATCTCCGACGAGATGCGTTGTCGAAAACGGCGAACGATCGATTCCTACGGTTGAGTGATTTGCCGACAGCACGTTGAAGATTGCTCGGCCAAGCCGCCCTGAACTGCCTGTCAGAATAACGCGCATGTCGATCCCCCATTGAACCGACTCATCATAGCACGATCGTGGCTACCGCCGCGCTTCTCGAAGCAAGATCATATGCTTGCGGAGGGTGACAGGATGCGAAGGTCAATGTATTGGCAATAAAAAACCGGACGCTGGCGGGTAGCGTCCGGTTCATGGTCCATCCGAGCATCTGGCGGGGAGAGGATGCTCGGTACGCGGAGATCAGAGCGTCTTATGACGCTTATGCAATCTCTTGCTCTCTTCGCTTTCGCGATGGAGCGCCGAAATGGTGGATGCGACTGACACGATGAACATGATGCTGATAAAAAGCGTAAGCAGCGTCAAAATTGTGAACATGATCGCTCCCTCCTTTGGTGGGACTAGCGTTCAGATCCCTTTAGTATTGGCTCGTGGCAACGAAGGGACGAGCCGAAGCAAAGGGACCGTAGACCTTCGACTGGTCGGGTTTCTGATCGTAAAGTGCAACGGTTGCCGCGAGCATTCCCGAAATCATGGCCATCCAAACAACGTTAATGAGGGTGATCTTGTCGGGCATACTCTTCTTCCTTCTTGCCGCAATACGCGAGCTGAGTTTCGGACTGTTAACGCGGCGTTTCCTAAATGGTTCCGCCGATCTTGAGGTCTATCTAGCAATGCGCGCCTGAAGCGACCTTGAATAGCTTGTTCATCTGGCGTTCAGATTCGCGATGCGTTTTGCGCATGGCAGTGGCGATTTCTTGGGCAAAATCGACATCTTTGCCGCTTTCAAAATCAGAATCCCATTCGATCTCATAATTGTCGGCGAAAAGATGAACGAGGTATTCGACCAGAAATGAACCGACGATGGCGCCTGCGATAATGAAGACGAGCATGGAATGATTTCCCTGAGACGGAGATCGATGAGCCATTGAGCCAGGGCCCGTTTCGATGTTGAAGCCAGTAAAGCATTGTCGAGCTGAAACAGGCTTGAACGTCGCGTTCATCCGATGTTCAGAGGCGGTCCCCGGGTTGCAAATGACTTGCGATGCGGCCCCATCCGTGACAAAAGGCGTCAAAACAACGAGCCGGCCTGGTATGACGACAGCCTTTTATCCCGGATCCTTCGACCCGATGACCAATGGACATCTGGATGTCCTCGTGCAGGCGTTGAACGTTGCCTCGAATGTGATCGTCGCGATCGGCATTCATCCCGGCAAGAAGCCGCTCTTCTCCTTCGAGGAGCGGGCGGAGCTGATCCGCAGATCGCTCGCCGAGGCTGTGCCGCAGAAGGCGGGTGCCATTTCCGTCGTCGCCTTCGACAATCTGGTCGTCGATGCCGCCCGCGCCCATGGCGCCACCTTGCTGGTGCGCGGCCTGCGCGATGGCACCGACCTCGACTATGAAATGCAGATGGCCGGCATGAACCGGCAGATGGCGCCGGATATCCAGACGCTGTTTCTGCCCGCCGGTACGGCCTCGCGGCCCATAACCGCCACATTGGTGCGGCAGATCGCATCCATGGGCGGCGATGTCAGCGCCTTTGTGCCGTCAGCGGTTCTGGAAGCCCTGACCGGCAAACTCAAAGATACGGCCAGCGTCAAAAACTGAGCCCGAATTCATTTCCGAACGGAGCACTAATGAAACTCTTTCATATCGCATTGGCAGGCGCTTTGAGCCTTGCCGCATTCGCAGGCAGCGCAATCTCGGCTGCGGCCGCCGATCTCCTGACGATCCAGCTCAAGGACGGCCCTGTCGTCGTCCAGCTGATGCCCGAAGTTGCGCCGAAGCATGTCGCGCAGATCGAAGCGCTGGCCAAGAAGGGTGCTTACGACAACGTCGTCTTCCACCGCGTCATCGATGGCTTCATGGCCCAGACCGGCGACGTCCAGTACGGCAATGCGACGAAGAGCTACGATCCGAACAAGGCCGGCACCGGCGGTTCCGACCTGCCGAACCTTCCGGCCGAATTCTCGAAGGTTCCGTTCCAGCGCGGCACCGTCGGCATGGCACGCGCGCAGGACCCGAATTCCGCCAATTCGCAGTTCTTCATCATGTTCGCTGATGGTGCTTTCCTGAATGGTCAATACACGGTCGTCGGCAAGGTCATCTCCGGCATGGAGCTTGTCGACAAGATCAAGCGCGGCGAAGGTCAGAACGGCGAAGTGAGCAACCCGGACAAGATGATCAAGGTTACGGTCACCAAGAAGTAATGTCACAGGCATGATCCCAAAAAGCTCGACGCGATTTTTGGACAGGATCATGCGCAATCAAGAAGAGAGAAGAGGAAACGAACATGGCTGAGATCAAGGATCCAGAAAACACCCTCATCCTGGAAACCACCAAGGGCCAGGTTATCATTCAGCTTCTGCCGCAGGTCGCCCCCGAGCATGTCGCCCGCATCAAGGAACTCGCCCGCGAGAAGGCCTATGACGGCGTCGTCTTCCATCGCGTCATCGATGGCTTCATGGCCCAGACCGGCGACGTGCAGTTCGGCAAGCAGGGCAGCGAAACCTTCAACCCGGGCCGCGCAGGCATGGGCGGCTCCTCCAAGCCGGACCTGAAGGCGGAATTTTCCGCGACCTCGCATATTCGCGGCACCTGCTCCATGGCCCGTTCGCAGAACCCGAACTCGGCCAACTCCCAGTTCTTCATCTGCTTCGCTGATGCTCCCTGGCTGAACAAGCAGTATTCCGTCTGGGGCCAAGTCATCTCCGGCATGGAATTCGTCGACCAGATCAAGCGCGGCGAACCGGTGAAGGATCCGGATTCGATCGTATCCGCGCGGGTTGCCGCCGACGTCTGATCGTGATTATTCCTGAAACCCGCCTCTTGCGCTTATGGCGTGAGGGGCGGGTTTCGCTTTGCCTGAATGAACTGCCTGGACGACCTGAATGCGTGTTGACCTTTTCGACTTCGATCTGCCGGATGAGCGTATCGCGCTCAGGCCCGCCGAGCCGCGCGATAGCGCGCGTCTGCTCGTCGTCGATCCAAACGATGGTGCCAACACGCTGAGTGACCATCAGGTGCGGGATCTGCCATCTTTCCTGCGCCCCGGCGATGCCATGGTTTTCAACAATACCAAGGTGATACCGGCACAGCTGGAAGGCATTCGCCATCGCGAAGGCGCGCCTGGCCAGCAGGTCTCGGCGACGCTGCATATGCGTGTCGCGCCGGATCGCTGGAAGGCCTTTGCCAAGCCCGGGAAGCGCATCAAGATCGGTGACCGCATCCAGTTCGGTCACGGCGAAAATGTCTGCGCGCTCGGTTCGCTCGACGCCACGGTCGAGGAAAAAGGCGAGGGCGGCGAGATTACCCTGCGGTTTGATCTATCCGGTCCCGCCCTCGATGAGGCGATTGCCAGCGTTGGGCATATTCCGCTGCCACCCTACATCGCTGCGAAGCGCCCGGAAGACGAGCGCGATCGCGCCGACTATCAGACGATCTATGCGCGGGAAGAGGGTGCCGTCGCAGCACCAACTGCGGGTCTGCATTTCACGCCATCCCTGTTTGCCGCACTTGATGCCATGGGCGTCGAGCGTCATTTCGTGACGCTGCATGTCGGCGCCGGTACTTTTCTGCCGGTCAAGGCCGATGATACCGATGATCACAAGATGCATTTCGAGATTGGCTATGTCGATGCCGAAACCGCCGCCAGGCTCAACGCCGTCAAGGCGAGGGGCGGGCGCATCGTCTGTGTCGGAACGACCTCGCTGAGACTGATCGAAAGTGCTGCCGCCGACGATGGCACCATCCAGCCCTGGCAGGGTGCTACCGGCATCTTCATCACGCCCGGCTACCGCTTCAAGGCCGTCGATATGCTGATGACCAATTTCCACCTGCCGCGCTCGACCCTGTTCATGCTCGTATCGGCCTTTGCGGGCCTCGATACCATGCGCGCGGCCTATACACATGCTATCGAGACGGGCTATCGCTTCTATTCCTATGGCGATGGCAGCCTGCTCTACCGGAAAGACTAGAACGAGATGAGCGAGAGCTTTCAGTTTCAATTGAAGAAGACCGACGGCGGTGCGCGCCTCGGCGAAGTTTCCATGCCGCGCGGCACGATCCGCACGCCGGCATTCATGCCTGTCGGCACGGTCGGCACCGTCAAGGCCATGTATCTCGATCAGGTGCGCGAAAGCGGCGCCGATATCATCCTCGGCAATACGTATCACCTGATGCTGCGCCCGACCGCCGAGCGTGTCGCCCGCCTTGGCGGCCTGCACGAGCTGATCCGCTGGCCGCATCCGATCCTCACCGATTCCGGCGGTTTCCAGGTCATGTCGCTGTCCGGTCTGCGTAAACTCGATGAGCAGGGCGTCACGTTCAAATCGCATGTCGATGGCAGCCTGCATCACATGTCACCGGAACGATCGATCGAGATCCAGGGGCTGCTCGATTCCGATATCCAGATGCAGCTCGACGAATGCGTCGCCCTGCCGGCAACGCCGAAGGAGATCGAACGCGCCATGGAAATGTCGCTGCGCTGGGCGGAACGCTGCAAGGTGGCCTTCGGCAATCAGCCCGGCAAGGCAATGTTCGGCATCGTTCAGGGCGGCGACGTGCCTGAGCTGCGCGTCCGCTCCGCACAGGCATTGAGCGGCATGGACCTGAAGGGCTATGCAGTCGGCGGCCTTGCCGTCGGCGAGCCGCAGGAGGTTATGCTGCGTATGCTCGAGATCACGCTTCCGGAGCTGCCGACGGAAAAGCCGCGCTATCTGATGGGGGTCGGCACGCCCGACGACATTTTGAAATCGGTCGCCCGCGGCATCGACATGTTCGATTGCGTGATGCCGACCCGCTCGGGCCGTCACGGACTGGCCTTCACGCGTCGCGGCAAGGTCAACATCCGCAACGCCCGCCACGCCGAAGACATGCGGCCGCTGGATGAGCAGTCCAATTGCCCGGCGTCACGGGATTATTCGCGCGCCTACCTGCACCATCTTGTCCGCGCCAACGAAGCGCTCGGCGGCATGCTGCTCTCCTGGCATAATCTCGCCTACTATCAGGAACTGATGCAGGGCATCCGCCAGGCGATCGCCGAAGGCCGCTTCGCTGATTTCATGGCTGAAACGATGGAGAATTGGGCGAGGGGCGATCTCGAGCCGGTGTGATTGAGCTACGATGAGGATGCACTACGCGATCTTGCTCCCATGACGATTTCGCGCTAACAGAAGCGTGTCGAAAAAGGCAGGGTTGGTTTCGGTAGGCCCAACTCCTTCCAATATGGAAGCACTGCTCCTTGCCATTGGTGATGAGAGCCCGCGACGCGGAACTTGGCCATTGTGGTCGAGTGTCTCGCGTTGACGTGGGCCGGATCGACCGACATGTCTCCGCGGGAAAGCCTTTTGGAGCTGTCATGAGACTGAACCACCTGGATCTGCATGTTCCCGATGTCGCTGCGACCCGGGATTTTTTTGTTTCCGTTTTCGGCCTGACGGAGGTGGAAACGCGGGGCGCCAATGGCCTTGCCATCCTTCGCGATGATGCCGGGCTTGAACTTGTCATCAGCCGGCCTGTCGAGAAATTCGGCGGTGCCGATACCGTTTCTGTTGGCCGCAATACCTATCATATCGGCTTCATGCAGCCCTCTCGAGAAGCCGTCGATCTGTTGTTCGAACGGGCGAAATCGAGTGGCTGCGAGATCTGGAAGCCACCTTCGGCCATACGTGGCAATTGGTCGTTTTATTGTTTTGCACCGGGGCGAATTCTCATCGAAGTCGGCTGGCGCATGGACCTTGCCCTGTTGGTAAATCATTTATTATCGATTGATTGCTATCCTTAACCAACGTCATTTTGAGCCGGCTGGAATGGACTTGCCCTAGGCAATCTCCGTTTCCGGCCGTGTTTCAAAATGAACCTGGCGACAATAAAGCATTGGGAAAAATAGCGAATCGGAATAAACGGTCCATCCGCCTTTGAAAAACGTCATTGGCTGATTTGATTGTGTGGCCGCTTGGAATTTTGAAAAAATCCGGCTAAAACGCATTCTCTTGATCGATAAGGGCTGTACTACCGAAAATAGGAGGCACTTGCCGTTGAGGGCGCAACGTAAATTCGGGGCATGTCTTTCAGGGCTATTGATTGTCGGTCTAGCGGCTACCAGCTGCACGACGACGCAGAAGACAACCCCCACCCCCAGCAAAACCACCAAGCCCATTCGTGGCGCGAAAGTAACGTACAATTACACGACGAAGGACAAGGACTGTCTCGAACGTGCAATGTACTTCGAATCGGAGCGTTCAGACCCGAGCGGTTACATGGCCGTCGGTACGGTCGTAATGAACCGCCTGACCTCCGGTGCTTATCCGCCCACGATCTGCGGCGTCGTCGCCCAGGAAAAGCAGTTCGCGCCAGGCGTGATGACCAGGGAGGTCAAGGATCAGGCAAAGCCCGATCTTGAGGTCGCTGCCTCGAAGATCCTGCGCGGCGAACGGCATCCCCAGGTGAAGGACGCAATGTTCTTCCATACCGAGGGCCTGAGGTTCCCCTACGATAACATGCACTACGTCGCTTATGCCGGCGGCAACGCGTTCTATGAGAAGCGTGGTCGCGATGGTGAATTGCAGACGCCCGCGCCGCTTCCGGCCTACGAGGTTGCGATGAATTATGTGCCCACGCAGGGTGCGCCGCAATCTCCGTTCGTCCTGCCGGAAACGCAGCCGGCGCAATCCGCTTCGTCGGTTATGGCCTTTACGCCTGTTTCCAACCCGGTGGTGACGATGCCGCAGAGTGCCGTTCTGATCCCGGCTGCGGTACCGATCCCGACACCGGCACCCACGGACATGGCAATTTCGGGACCGCTTTCGAGCGGCGAAACCACCTATACGAATACCCCAATGCCGGCATCGACGGTCGTCATTCCGCAGCCGCGCCCGGAGTTTGACGGCAACGCGCCTGCGGAAAATTCGCTTAGAATTCGCGGCTAGCACCAACTGGCTCAAACCCTCGAGCAGCGCGCTTCTTTCTCAGAGGCGCGCTGTTTTGTTTGGGATGAGCCATGTTCAGATGCCCTCGCTCGTTGCTTTTGGGAGTATCTGCACACCATTGATCTTGTAGCTGCCGTCAGGCTGACGGGTTATCTGATAGATCGCGGTCCAGTCCTTGTCGTCGGTGCCAGCGATCAGCACTTCCTGATAGACGACCGCGCCGTTGTCGATCGCGCGGCTCTTGCCGAAGGCATAATTGCCGGGATGATAGACCGGCTGATAGCTCTTCTTCACCATGGCAAAGAAGGTGTCCTTGTCCGGAAAGAGCGCCTTGATGCCGGGCGCGGCGAAGGAATAGGCCGTCGCTGCGTCATCGTGCAGAAAAGCTTCGATCTGTTGTTCAATGAGGCTCTGTGCCGTTCGAACCGGATCGTCTGCGCGGGCGGCCGGTGCGAAGGCGATGCAGCAGAGAAAAGCGGCTATGGAAAAAGCGCGCATGTTCGATCCCAGCCATATGGGAAGAGCATAGCGCGCTTTGGTATCAAGCGGAAGCGATTACTGCCAGCGGCGGAAGAGAGCACTGGCGTTGACGCCGCCAAAGCCAAAGCCGTTGGATATCGCATAGTCCATGGCCATCGGCCGCGCCTTGGCACCAACAATGTCGATACCCTCGGCCGCCGAATCCGGATCCTGCAGATTGCGGGTCGGCGGAGCGATCTGGTCGCGCAGCGCCATGACAGTGAAGATCGCCTCCATGCCGCCGGCGGCACCCAGAAGATGGCCGGTCGCGGCCTTCGTGCCACTGACGGCAATTGCACCCTCGCGGCCGAAGACGGTCTTGATCGCTTCCATCTCGCCACGATCCCCGACCTGTGTCGATGTCGCATGCGCATTCAGGTGTTTGACCTCGGCCGGCGAAATGCGAGCCTGAGAAAGGGCGGCAAGCATGGCCCGGCGCGCACCATCGCCATCTTCCGGCCCGGCAGTCATGTGATAGGCATCGGCGGCTGTGCCATAGCCGACAAGTTCGGCCAGCGGCGTAGCACCACGAGCAAGCGCATGCTCCAGCGTTTCGATCACAAGCATGCCGGCGCCTTCGCCCATAACGAAACCGTCACGACCGCTGTCGAAGGGGCGGGAGGCTTCTTCCGGCCGGTTACTGAAGCCGGTCGAGAGCGCGCGCGCTGCAGCGAAGCCGCCGAGGCTCACCTTGTCGATGCAGGCTTCGGCACCGCCGCAGATGGCAATATCGGCCTCGCCTGAGCGGATCAGCCGCGCCGCGTCGCCAATTGCCTGAACGCTGGCGGCACAGGCGGTGACCGGCGCGCCGAGCGGTCCCTTGTATCCGTAACGGATACTGACCTGGCCGGCGGCGAGATTGACAAGGAAGGATGGGATCGTAAAGGGCGACAAACGCCGCACACCTTTTGTTTCGGCCGTGCGAACCGCATCGGCGATGGCGGGAAAGCCACCGACGCCCGATGCGATGATCGTGGCCGTCCGTTCCAGAGCGCTGACGTCAGTCGGTTGCCAGCCGGCCTGCAGGATTGCCTCTTCGGCGGCCGCCATGGCGAACAGGATAAACCGGTCCATCTTTTTCTGGTCTTTAACCGGCACATAGCGGTCGGCGTCGAAGCCGGCTTCGAGGTTCTCCGCTATATCGGGAACGACACCACCGATCTTGGCGGCGAGATCACCTACCATTTCCTCAGGCAGCAATCGGAGGCCGGAACGGCCTTCGATCAGCCGTTTCCAGCTCGCATTGACACCCACACCCAGGGGAGAAACCAGCCCCATGCCGGTAACGACGATACGATCCATGTCTTGCTCCTATTGTGTCAGGCGTCGAAGCCCAGAAACCATGCTTTCATCTGGGCGATGCGGTCATGAACGGCCTCGTCGGCCGCAGGCCCAGGCACGAGGATCGTGTCTTCAGGCTGAAAGGCGCGGCCAGTGACGCGGTCGATGAGAAGCGGGTCGCGGTCTTCACCGGTATTGGCGTCGGCTAGCCGCACGGCGACCTCTTCGGCAGGCAAATGCCGGTTGCCCCAGGTGAAAAGCGCCATCAGAACCGGGAAGAAATCCCGACCCTTGTCGGTCAGCGCATATTCGTAGCGCGGCGGCCGCTCACTATAGAGACGCCGCTCGAACAAGCCTTCATCGGTTAGGTGCTTGAGCCGACGCGTCAGGATGTTCGGCGCAATTCCAAGGTTCTTCTGGAATTCGTCAAACCGGCTCAACCCCTGAAGGGCATCACGCAGAATCAGAATGCTCCACCAGTCGCCGACGCTTTCGAGCGCGCGGGCGGCTGGGCATTTGAAGGTGCTGAAGCTGGTTCTCTGCATGGGCAGGGCAGATAGCATGAGTAACTAGCATTATGCAAGTTACTATCATGAACCGGCGTGTGCGCGAAACGAGAACTCAATCTGCTGATGTGAGGCTAGATGGGAATAAGCGCGATGTGCCCGGCTGTAGCCACGCCGCGAGTTCTTAGTAAGGAGGTGCCTTGCGGGCGCGCTGGTGTTTTGCTGCCTCGGTCCACCAGGCGAGATCCTCAGCAAAACGGGGGAAAGCTCTTGCCAACGCATCGCCTCCGCTCCCGGTCGGTTTACTGTCAACGTCCAACGCCGCCGAGATATTGGCGACCGCGAGGGTGCTTGAGATGACGACCATTCCCATCTCGGAAAGGGTGCCATGCCATGAGACTGCCGCATGGGCGCCGGAAAGGCGGCCGCCGGAATAGCTGGCAATTGCCGCCGGGCGCCAGAACCACTCTTCAAGGTAATGGTCGGTCAGGTTCTTCAGCCCGGGTTGCATGCCCCAATTATATTCGCCCGTAACGAAAACGAAGGCATCGGCCACCCGGATTTTCTCGGCAAGCTGCTCCATTGCCGATGGCGCGGAACCTTTGGGGTATTCCTTGTACATCCGATCGAGCATCGGCAGTCCAACCGCCTTGGCGTCGATGAGTTCGACGGCGTTTCCGCGCTCGCGAAGTCCGGTTACGATATAATTCGCAAGACGGATGCCGACACGATCCGACCGGTAGGAACCGTAGAGAACCAGAATACTGTCGACCATTGGCGATTATGTCCTCACAGCTCGCGCGGCATGTCTGGAGCAGTTCAGCTCTTCATGGAATCTCTGAACCGCTCTATCCCATTGTTTTCAAATCAATTCTGGACGAAAACCGCCACGCACTTTTCCGCGAATTGCTTTAGGTTCGCGACTCCGCCGGCACCGAAGCGGAGACTTCCTCCTCCGGAATATCGTCGAACGACGCGTAGTTGAGATTATAGAGCTTCGAATAGAGTTTGCCATTCGCCATGAGCTGATTGTGGTTGCCGCTTTCAAGCAGCTGACCATTTTGCAGCACGATGATGCGATCGGCCTCGCGGATGGTGGCCAGACGATGGGCGATGACGAGGCCGGTGCGGCCCTCGAGCAGCTTCACCAGTGCCTTCTGGATCAGCATTTCGGTGTAGCTGTCGATATTCGCTGTCGCTTCGTCGAGTACGAGGATCTTGGCGTCAGCGACAAGGGCGCGGGCGAAGCTCACGAGCTGGCGCTGGCCGAGCGAAAGATCGCCGCCGCGCTCGCCGAGAACGGAATCGTAGCCATCCGGAAGACGCATGATGAACTCATGCGCACCGACGGCCTTGGCAGCTTCTATGACTTCCTCGCGCGTCGCCTCCGCCTTGTTATAGCGAATATTATCGAGCACAGTGCCGGTGAAGAGGAACGGCTCCTGCAACACCATGGCGATCTGGCGGCCGAGCGAATCCTGGGTGAGGGAGCGCACGTCGTGACCGCCGACCAGTACCTGGCCCTGCTGCACGTCGTAGAAACGATGGATAAGTGCCATCGAGCTCGACTTGCCCGAACCTGTGGGGCCGATCAGCGCTACGGTTTCACCCGGATTGACCCTGAAACTGACATTCTTCAGCACCGGATGCTTGGGATTGTAACCGAAGACGACGTCGCGGAACTCCACCGAGCCGTCCATGTCCCGCGAAAGCTCGACGGCATCGGGTGCATCCTTGATGTCGATGGGTACATCGAGCACCTCGGTCAGTCGCTGCCCGGACGCCATGGCGCGCTGCATGACCGAATACTGCATGGTGAGGGAGCGGATCGGGTCGAAGAAGCGCTGGATGTAGAACAGGAAGGCGACCATGATGCCGACATCGAGCCTGTGGTTCAGGACCATCGAGCCGCCGACGATGATGACGATCGCCATTGCCATGCCGGTCAGCGTATCGACGATCGGCACCATGATCTGCGCATAGCGCGCCGCCGTCAGATGCGCTTGAAGATTGGTATGCGCCTTGTCGTCGAAAAGCGAGAAGTTGACCCCTTGCCGATGCATGCCCTGAACGGCGCGCACGCCATGGATTGCTTCGGCCAGCGCGCCGTTGGTGACGGAGTTGGTCTCATGCGCGTTCATAAAGGCGAGGCGCGCCTTCGGCAGCCAGAACAGCCGCACGATGAAGAGGATCGGCATGACGGAAAGCGTCAGCAGGCCAAGACGGAAATCCAGCGACAGCATGACGATGACGATGCCGAAAAGCAGGGCTATGTCACCGACGGAAAGCACTGAAGTTTCAAGGAATTCCTGCATGGAGTTAACATCGCCCTGCAAGCGCGACATCAGGCGTCCTACTTCCGTCTTGTCCATGAAGGACAGCGAGACGCGCTGCAGATGCGCAAACATCGCCCGGCGTATGTCGAACAGCACTTCCTCCGCGACCTGGCCGACAAAGGTCTCCTGCACATAGCTCGCCCCGTAATTGACGAGAATTGCCGCCGCGAAAATTGCGAGAGACAGCCAGAGTGCCGAGTAGTCTATGGCGCCCGGTGCCATCGCATTGTCGATCGCATGCCGGATGACGAGCGGTATGATAATCTGTGATCCCGTGAACAGCAGAACGGCCGCGACCGAAATATAGATCTGGCGGCGATAGGGGCTTACGAAGGCCCAGATGCGGCGAATGATCTTGCTGTCGAAGACCTTGCCGAAGACCTCCTCTTCGACGCGGTGCGAGCCGACCACGGCACGGGGAGGGCGGCGACCATCCTCGCGCACGTCATTGCGCTCGGTTTCGGTGATTTCCGACATTGTCAAACCTCCCTTTTTGCCCTTTCGAGCGTGCCGCCACTGGATGTCCTGATGACATCGTCCTCCGGGCGAACCTGCAGATCGTAAAGCGCCTTGTATCGGCCTCCAGCGGCCAGAAGCTGCTCATGGGTGCCGCGCTCGACGATCTCGCCGTCCTCAATAAAGAGGATCTGGTCGGCATGCATGAGCGAACTCAGCCTGTGGGCGATGATCAGCGTCACGCGATCCCGCGAGAAGCGCTTCATGGCGCTACGGATGCGCTGCTCGGTTGCAGCGTCGATCGCCGCCGTGGAATCGTCGAAGACCATCACGGCCGGCTTCAGCATCAAGGTGCGGGCGATCGTCAGGCGCTGGCGCTGACCACCGGAAAGAGACACGCCGCGCTCGCCGACGACCGTGGTGTAGCCGGCGGGCAAGCCGAGAATGTAGTTGTGCAGCTGTGCCGACTCGGCGGCGCGCTCAATGCGGGTTTCCTTTGCCCAGGGATCGCCATAGGCGATATTGTTCTCGATGCTTGTCGTGAACAGGAAGGAATCCTGCTGCACGACGGCCACGTTCTGCCGCAGCGATTGCAGCGTCGCCTTGCGGATATCCTGGCCGTCGAGGGTGATCCGCCCGGCCGTGACATCATAGAAGCGCGGAATGAGGTGGGCGATGGTGGACTTGCCACTGCCGGGCGGGCCAACGATGCCGATCGTCTCGCCGCGTCTTGCCTCGAAACAGATATTCTTCAGCACCGGCCGCGTTTCCGAGCCGGGATAGTTGAAGTCGACATTCTCGAAACGCAGCGTACCGTCGGTTACGACAAGCGGCTTGGCATCCGGTGCATCCTTGATGGGAATATCGAGATCCAGCAGTGCAAACAGCCGAGAACCGCAGGTCGATGCGCGGGCGAAGGCATTCACCATCAGGCCGAGCTGGCGTACCGGCATCTGCAGGATGGTCATGAAGGTCAGGAAGGAGGCCAGCGTGCCGACGCTGATCTCGCCCGCAATGACCTTGAGACCACCCAGCCAGAGAACCAGCCCCATCGACACGAAGAAGGAGAGGTTCATGGCGCTGGTATTGATGACGCGGATGCCGACGCGCTTATGGGCCAGCGAAAGCGCGTTATGCGAGGCGCGGTCGAACTTCATGAGTTCATGCGCCTGGGCGGCGAAGGCACGGACGACGCGGATACCGCCGAGATTTTCTTCCATCACGCGCGTCAGCACCGAGAGCCGTTCCTGCAGCTCGAGCCAGGTCGAACGCAGCCGCAACTGCGTGACGGAGGAGCGCCACGCGACGAAGGGCACGAAGCTCAGGGCGAGCAGGCCGAGTGCCACATCGGTCGACAGCAGCATATAGGCGCCGACGCCGATCAGCATGGTGAGCAACACCGTGCGCACCAGGGCGGTCGAGAAATACATGCGCACGCCTTCGAGATCGAGCAGGCCTACGGTGATGAGATCGCCGGAATGGACCTTGTCGTGGAAGCTGAAGGAGAGCTGCTGGATTTTCTCGTAACAGGCGAGGCGGAGCTCATAGCCCATGTGGTGGCCGACGGATTCGCTGTAATAGTTCTGCACCATCGTGAACAGGCCGCGCAGGATGCTGACGACAAGCAGCAGCAGAGCCGTCGTCATCAAAGCATTTTCCGCGATCTGGCCAGCAGCGCCACCAGCAACCGCCGTCTGTGTCTGGTCGACGGCTCGACCCAGAAGCCTGGGGATCGTCAACTGCAACGTTGCAGCTACAAAAGTTGCTCCTATGGCCAAGCTTGTCTGCCAGGGGTGGCGCAGCGTCATATGGGTGATACGAACGATCGTCGAGAGGCCCTGGCCCCAACCGACCGCGTTGATATGCGCGCGCGAGGCCAATGGCCGCGCCGCGTTTCTTGATGAATCGCTGCTCACGCTTTTATCCAAGCACAATTAAACGAGGCGGGCCCGCAATCGGGTTCGTATCTCAGGGAAAGTATTGATAGGATGAATTTTGCCGATTCCGTGGCGACGTTCAAGAGTCAATTGGTCACAAGTCCCGCGCGAACGTTAGATTGCGTGTTCAAAAAATAATCGATGACATGTCGGGATCGAAATCGGCGGGACGTCCTTCGAGCACCAAGCAAAAAGGAGGACATCATGCGCAAGGTCATCGCAGCCACATTTATCAGCCTCGACGGCGTCATGCAGGCACCCGGCGGTCCGGATGAGGATCCGACCGGCGGTTTCAAGAATGGCGGCTGGGTATTTCCTTATTCCGACGAAGAAACCTTCAAGACACTCTTCGAAGTGTTCGAAAAGCCGTTCGATCTTCTGCTCGGGCGCAAGACCTATGAGATTTTTGCCGCCTATTGGCCCTATATCGACAATGACAATCCGGTTGCCGCGAAATTCAACAGCGTCACCAAATATGTTGCGACACGCGGTAACGGCGAGCTGAAATGGAACAAGAGCCGGTCCCTTGGCAAGGATGCCGTGGCGGCGATCAAGGAACTGAAGGCAGGCGAGGGGCCGGATCTCCTCATCCAAGGCAGCGGCGATTTCATTCAGACCTTGCTGCGCCACGGACTGATCGACGAATTCAATCTGATGATCTTTCCGCTCGTGCTGGGTAGCGGCAAGAAGCTGTTCGCCGGCGGGGCGGTTCCCGCGGCGATGAAACTGCTGCGCACACAGTCATCTCCGACCGGTGTCATCTTTGCGACTTATCAGCCGGATGGGCCGGTGAAGACAGGTTCCTTCGTCGGGCCGGATCCGTCTGAAGAGGAGATCGAGCGCCGCAAGCAGTGGAAATAGATAATCGAAGGATCGGGACGACCGGAGAATACCTTGTCACGATCACATCGCATGTCCGATCGTCTGGAATTCTCGTAGGGATTTCATGATTTCACGAAGACCTTTTGTGAGATGCTTGTCCCGGCGCAATACTATGCCGAGTTGCCGAACGAGTCTTGGTCGGAGCGGAGAGGTGACCAACAGGTCCGATTTGTCACGCCTCAGCGCCATGTCTGGAAGAATGGACCATCCGAGGCCCGCCGCGACCAGCTCCTTTATGGCCTCGACGCTGCCGAATTCCATGGCGGGCTCCGGTTGGGCTCCGCCAGTTCGGAACCAGTCATCCGTGGCGCGACGCGTATTGCCGCCTTCATAAAGCAGCAGCGCCTTGTCCTTCATGAATTCGACATCAGGTCCGCCATCCGGCATTACGCTTCCCTTGGGAGCTACCGCCAAAAGCTCGTCGTCATGGAATGGTTCGATTTCGAGGGAGCGACCGGAGGCGGGCAGGGCGACCACCGCGAGGTCGAGCGCATTGGCTTCGAGATCGTGCAGTATCTCTGCAATATTGCCGATGCGGACGATGATCTCGAGATCGGGCATGCGTTTCTTTGCAGTTGCGATGGCGCGGGGCAGCAGGTGGATCGAGGCCGTGCCGCCGCTGCCGATCCTCACGCGCCCAACCGATCCTTCGCGAAACGGCATCATCGCCTCTTCCGCCATGGAGCAGGCTTCTACGATGCGGCGCGCATGCGGAAGCAGATCGGCACCTGCCGGCGATGGCTGCGCCCGCCGGCCGACACGCTCGATTAGTCTCACACCGAGGCGCTGCTCCAGAAGCTTTACCTGCAGGCTGACGGCCGGTTGCGTCAGCCCTGCCCTGTCGGCCGCGGCGGTAAAACTGCCGAGATCGACGACGCTGATAAAGGCGGCGAGCTGATCCAGATTAAGCATTAGAAGAATTCCTTATGGATTGCATAAAGATCATAAGCTTCAATCGCTGCTAACACCAGTGCATCCTGAAGCCATGTTGATGCGGCTCAGGGAGCATGAAGATGACAATCGATATCGGTAGAGCAACGCCAGCGGCTGGTGCGGGCAGGGAACGGCGAAAGCCGGGATTTCTGCGGGCTGCGCTCAAAAGATTTCTGATCTACCTCGAAAAGCGCGAGACAAGATGGAGCCTGCGCGACCTGACCGATGATCAGCTTCACGATATCGGGATGACGCGCGCCGAAGCGCGAACCGAGGTCCGCAAGTCATGGTTCTGGAGCTGAATGGCCCGAAGCTACGGGAAGGGGGAAGGTTCCGGAGAGGAGCCGCATAACTGTGCCGTTTGCACAGAGAGGGCCCATGCAGGAAGTGACTGCCGGAAGCGGACGGTCGGAGGACTTTATGCCATCCTCATCTCTGACGCGCGCGCAGCGGATTACGGCAGCAGGACCTGATCCTTGGAGCGGGCAGGGACCGGCACTCCGAATGATCTCAACCTCAGTACACAGCAAATATGTCTCATGCAGTCCTTTTTGTGGCAGCGTTCTTCTTTCCGCCATAGAGTTGTCTGATCCATCGCCTTCCAAATTCAGCGGTGCCTTCCGCCCGGATCGTCAATTCAGAGTACCAGATAGAGTTCCATGCTCAAGACAACTTCAATGCTTCTTACCGCGGCGCTTTCGGCCGTGTCTCTTCTTGGCAGTCTTTCGATAGCGCAGGCCGGTCAGGCAAGTTACGTCGTGGACGCGCGTAGCGGCCAGGTGCTGGAGGCATCGAATGAGAACGAATTGAACTATCCGGCATCGCTTACCAAGATGATGACGCTCTATCTCGCCTTCGAGGCGCTGCATGGCGGCCGCCTGACATGGGATCAGAAGCTTACCTTGTCGGAGAATGCCGAGAGCAAGGAGCCCTTCAAATTCGCGATCGGTGCTGGCCGTAAGGTGACGGTGCGCGAGGCTGTCGAAGGCATCGTCGTCCTATCGGCCAATGATGCGGCTGTCGCGATTGCCGAGCAGCTTGGCGGCTCCGAGGAGAGCTTCGGCAAGATCATGACTGCGAAGGCGCATCAGCTTGGCATGAGCAGTACTGTCTTCAAAAATCCCTCCGGCCTGCCGGATCCGGAACAGGTCACGACCGCGCATGACATGGCAACGCTGGGCATTGCGCTGATGCGCGACTTTCCGGAGGAGTTCAAACTCTTCTCGCTGCGCGGCATGAAGTTCCGTGGCATGAAGCTGCGCGGCCACAACAATCTCATGTATCGCTACGCCGGTGCCGATGGCATCAAGACCGGCTATACCGATGCCTCCGGCTATAATCTCGTGACGTCTGCAACGAAGAACGGCCGTCGCGTCGTCGGCGTGGTCATGGGGGAGAAGACCGCCCAGATTCGCGACGACAAGATGGCAAGCCTTCTGGACACTTATCTGGCCCCGGTGGCGACGACGGCCACGGTATCGACCGGCGCTCCCAAGCAAAGCTCGGCGAACTGATTTCGGCTCGATTTCAGCATTCAGCCGACCATTGATCTTTTGGCGGCTGATAAGGGGTGGCTCCGTTTCCGAAGTCGCTGCGAGGAGAAGCTAATCCCGCCGCATGACAGGGTGAGGGGGCGGGTTTCTTCGTGCAAAAATATGATGCCCCGACCGTCAACTTCACGCAAGGCTTTTTCATGGTCGATCGGTGAGAGGGCTCTCTCATGATGAATAGACGAACAGTGATTGCCGAACTGGCGGACTGCCCTATGTCTACCGTTGCTCGTTCGCTGCGCTTGTCGTGATTTGGTAGGAATCCGCGCCGAACTGCGAATTCGCATAGGCGGAGATATCTGGTTTCAGTTTGTATTCTCCGAAAATGAAGGATCCATCATTGGCCGCGACCGGTCTGATGCTCCTGTAAGATCTCGCTAGCAAATATTTCAACGCATTGGGTCAAGTTGGGAGGACCGGAATGACGTATGATGATGCACGTTTGACGCGTGAGCGCGACTTTCATAATGAACGTTTTGGTGCAGTGGAGGAGCGCAAGGAGGATTCGTTTTATTTCGCTGTCAAAGCCGCTGTGGATGCTTATTGGCGGCTGGTGAGGATGGCTTGCCCCGAAAAGGACGTGCTCGAATACGGATGCTCGAACGGCATGAGCAGCATCGGTCTCGCGCACTCCGCCAAGTGGATCACCGGTATCGACATTTCTGATGTTGCCATTCAGCAGGCCACGAATTCGGCAGCTCTCCGCGGAATCGACAACGTGACGTTCCAGGTCGATAATGCTGAGGAGATGAGCCTGCCGTCAGCGGGTTTTGATGTCGTCTTCGGCAGCGGAATCCTGCACCACCTGGTCCTCGAAAAATCGCTCAGCGAGATCCGGCGTGTGCTCAGACCCGGCGGCAAGGCCTTCTTTTTCGAGCCGCTCGGCCACAACCCCGTGATCAATCTCTATCGCAACCGGACGCCGGAGGCCCGCACGGTCGATGAGCACCCGCTCTTGAAATCCGACTTCGACATCGTGCGCCGATATTTTTCGAAGTGCGATCTGGAGTTCTTCGGGCTCGCCGCGCTTGCTTCCATTCCGTTTCGCAGGAGCCCGTTCGGCGCCGCGGTTCGGGGCACCGGCGAACAGATCGACAATCTGCTGCTCAAAATCCCAGGCGTCAGATGGCAGGCCTGGATCGTCGTTATGACACTGGAGGCGTGAGGGGCAGGCCTGTTCAATCGCGGAGAAGAGCAGGCCATTCCATGCTCAAAAATCATGGCTAATGCTGTGTGTCTGTTGCATTCGAAAATGGAACCCACCTCCGGCCGCACAAAAATCAGATAAGATAGATTATGGAACAAAAGCTGATATGGTCGCGATAAAGAGATTGCCATTTTTTTATTTCATTTCAGATAGTTGTCGAGATTTTCGAGAGTCGATTTCAAGCCCTCGTCATGATCTTTCCTGCTGATGCCATGTGGCACGTTCTCGCAAACTATGGTGACCTTCGTACCAGACGGCAGCTCCATCCACGACCATGTGATGATCATCGTACCGGCGAAGGCTGCGTCGTCGGATTCGAAATTCACCGCCTGAACGATGCGCTTGTCAGGAACGATTTCGAGGAACCGGCCGGAAACGATGTCGGTGTGTTCGGAAGATTTTCCGGGTATGGAATGATCCGCTGCATCATAGGACAGCGCCAGCCGATAAATGCCACCTGGATGTGGCTCGAAGACGTGAATGTGTCCCGTCATGCCTTTGGGCGGAAGCCAGGCGATCAATGCTTCGGGATTGACGAACGCGTCGAAGATCGCGTGTGGCGTAGCGCGGATTATTCTGGAAGCCGTATCGGTTCTTTTTGCGCCTGCTGCCTCACTCATCACGTCCTCCTGGTCGTGGGTATCGCTGCGCTTTGCGCGGCGCGGCCGATTAAATGCCCGCGGATTGCCGCTTCAGTTCGCCTTGATGCGGATCGTCATGGCTGCGATCTTCTCGGCAAGCAGCGCCGGATTGCAGGCAAAGATGCTATCCGGGCGCCCAGCCGCGCACCAGACCTGGTCGTAAGCCAATAGGCTCTGGTCCATGAAAACGGGCAGATCGACGAGATGGCCGATCGGAGCGACCCCGCCGATCGCGAAGCCGGTTTCGTCGCGAACGCGATCGATATCCGCGCGCTTCAGTCGAACACCGTACGTCGTTGCTATATATGCCGTATCGGCATTATGGCTGCCCGAAACAAGAAGCAGCGTCAATTCATGCGTGTCGGCGTTGACGAAAACCAGCGACTTGACGATCTGGCCAACGGCGCATCCGACTGCCTTGGCGGCTTCCTCGGCCGTCCGCGTCGACTGCTCCATACGCTTGATCGCAATATCCAGACCCAGATTGCTCGCCGCCAGCTCGACGCGCTCCAGGCTCGAAAGCTTTCTGCTGTCTTCGCTCATAGATCGTCATCCTCCACGTCGAGTTCGATCTGCATCTGATCGTAGGCCGGCTCGACATGATCGGGCGTTTCTGCCAGCACGGTGTCATAATCGAGTGGCGTGTGCATGTGGGTCAAGATGGCATGTTTCGGCGCCAAGCGTTCGATCCATCCAAGCGATTGTTCCAGCGATAGATGGCTCGGATGCGGCCGATACTGCAGAGCGTCGATGATCAGGACATCGAGGTCTTGAACTTTTTCTACCGATTCCGGCGGGAAATCACTGATATCGCTGCAATAAGCGAGTTTACCGATACGGAAGCCGAGCGAATGAATATCGCCGTGCAGCTGCTTGTGAGGCCAGAAACGGATCGGACCGCCCGCCCCTGCAATCGTGAAGCTTGCCTCGAGGCTTTCTATCAGCACCGGCCGCACGATCGGCGGATAGCTGCTGCCTGGCGGTGTCTCCAGACAATAACGAAAACCCTCGCGAATGCGATCCATGGTCGGCGGATCGGCATGGATCGGGATCCGCTCATGCGAGATATGGAAGAAGCCGCGCAGATCGTCGATGCCGTGAATATGGTCGGCATGGGCGTGGGTATAGAGCACGGCGTCGATGGAGCTGACGCCGGCGCGGATCATCTGCTCACGAAAATCCGGTCCCGTATCGATGACGACCGTGGTAATCCCGCCATCCGGTGCGATCTGCTCGACGAGAAACGCCGCACGTGTGCGCCGGTTCTTCGGGTTCTTAGGATCGCAATCGCCCCAATCCCCGGTAATACGGGGAACGCCCGGCGACGATGAACAGCCCAAAATGGTGAAGCGTCGCCGGTATGTCACGACGTCAGACCCTCGTCATCTTGGAGAAGCAACGGAAGGCGTTCGCCGTGGTGATTTCAGCGATATCCGCCATGCTGACGCCGATCGTATCGGCGAGCACCTCGGCGGTATTGACGACATAGGATGGCTCGTTGCGCTTGCCGCGCCAGCGCTTTGGCGCGAGATAAGGCGCATCGGTCTCGACCAGCAGCCGATCATGCGGGATGGTCTTGGCGATCTCGCGCAGCTCCTCCGATTTCGGGAAGGTCAGGATTCCGGAGAAGGAGATATAGCCGCCGAGCTCGACGCCGGTCTGGGCAAGGGCAGGGCCGGCGGAGAAGCAATGGAGGATGAAGGGGAAAGCCCCCTTCCCCGTCTCTTCCGTCAGGATCGCGGCCATATCCTCATCGGCGCTGCGGCTGTGAATGACGAGCGGCAGCTGCGTTTCGCGTGCGGCAGCGATATGGCGCAGGAAGCCGGTCTTCTGGTCCTCCGGCTTGACGGTGTCGTAGAAATAATCGAGACCCGCCTCGCCGATCGCCACGATCTTTTCGTGCTGGTTGGCCAGCCGCACGAGGTCTTCCGTCTGAATGTCCAACTCCTGGTCGGCGCTATTCGGATGGGTGCCGACCGAGCAGAAAACCGACGGATAGCGCTCGGTAAGCGCAAGCAATCCATCGAGCTTCCTGACCTTGGTCGAGATGGTGACCATCTGCTTGACGCCGACCTCGTGAGCGCGCGCGACGATCGCGTCGCGCTCCTCTTCGAAATCGGCAAAATCCAGATGGCAATGCGTATCGATCAGCATGGAAAACCTTATTCGGCGGTCGGCGCGACATAGCGCGGGAAGACTGGTTTCGGCGCTTCCAGCGGCGTTCCGGCGACGAGTCGGCCCGCCGCGCCGAGCGCCGCGAAATCGCGCTTGTCGGCAGGGATTGCAATGAGATCCAGCAGTTTCGCGGAGGATTCCGGCATGAAGGGCTGCAGCAGAATGCCGATCTGGCGCACGACATCGGCCGTGACATAAAGCACGGTCGCCATGCGGGCCGGGTCGGTCTTCTTCAGCGCCCAGGGCTCCTGGCTCGCGAAATAGCGGTCGGTTTCGGAAACCACTGCGATGATGGAAGCGAGAGCGCGATGAATGAGCTGCTTGCCCATATCTTCGCGAGTCGAGGCAAGCAGGGCATCTGCCTGATCGAGAAGCGCCTTGTCCTCGTCGGTCAGCGGACCGCATTCCGGAATCTGACCGTCGCAGTTCTTGACGATCATCGACAGGGAGCGGCTTGCAAGATTGCCGATGCCATTGGCGAGATCGGAATTGATGCGCGTGCCGATCGCCTCCTCGCTATAGCTGCCGTCCTGGCCGAAGGAGACTTCGCGCAGGAAGAAGTAGCGCACCTGGTCAAGGCCGAAATGGTTCACGAGATTGACCGGATCGACGACGTTGCCGAGCGATTTCGACATCTTCTCGCCCTTGTTGAGCAAGAAGCCGTGGGCATAGACGCGCTTCGGCAGCGGCAGCTTTGCCGACATCAGGAAGGCCGGCCAATAGACCGCGTGGAAGCGTATGATGTCCTTGCCGATGATATGAAGATCGGCAGGCCAGTATTTCGCACGGGGATTGTTGCGGTCTTCGATATAGCCGGTCGCCGTGATGTAGTTCGTCAGCGCATCGACCCAGACATACATGACGTGCGAGGGGTCGTTCGGCACCTTGATGCCCCAGTCGAAGGTGGTGCGCGAGATCGACAGATCCTTGAGGCCGGATTTCACGAAGGAAATGACTTCGTTGCGGCGTTCGGCCGGGCCGATGAAATCCGGGTTCTCTTCGTAAAGCTTCAGCAGGCGGTCCTGGTATTCGGAGAGCTTGAAGAAATAGCTTTCCTCCTGCACCCATTCGACCGGCGTGCCCTGAGGCCCGTAACGCACGCCGTCGGCGCGCAGCTCCGTTTCGTTTTCCTGGTAGTAGGCTTCGTCGCGCACCGAGTACCAGCCGGCATAGGAATCCTTGTAGATGTCGCCGGCATCGGCCATCAGGTTCCATATGTTCTGCGATGTCTCGTGGTGGCGCGGCTGCGTCGTGCGGATGAAGTCGTCGTTCGACGCGTTCAGCAGCTTGCCCATCGCCTGGAATTCGTCGGAATTGCGGTTGGCGAGCTGCTGCGGTTCCATGCCCTCGGCCCGCGCCGTCTGCTGCATCTTCTGGCCATGTTCGTCCGTACCCGTCAGAAAGAAGACGTCGCGGCCGTCGAGGCGCTGGAAGCGCGCCAGCGCGTCGGTGGCGATCAGCTCATAGGCATGGCCGATATGCGGCTTGCCGTTGGGATAAGCGATCGCGGTGGTGATGTAGAACGGAGTTTTTTCGGTCATGTCGGGCAGTGGTCCGCTTTTACTGTTGCGTCTCTGTTATTCTTGGCTCCGCTCGCTTTAGCGCATGTTTGCCGGGAGCGAAACACCAAGTTTCGCGCCCGCAGCATTCGGAAGTTGGGGATGGCGCCTTGCTTGACTTGGCCCCGCCTCGCCTTTACCCCTTCGCAAGACTGGAACGCAGGACTGAGACGGCCGTGAATTTCATTGCTTTATGTATTGGTCTGCCCAACTGCTTCAAGGGCTTGTGAATTTGAGTTTGATCGGTTCCTTTCAGCCGCTTTATTCCTTTTCCGGCTTTTTCGTCGGCATGCTGGTCGGCATAACCGGCGTCGGTGGCGGCTCTTTGATGACGCCCCTCCTCGTCCTGCTTTTCGGCGTGCACCCGGCGACGGCCGTCGGCACCGACCTCCTTTATGCCGCAATCACCAAGACAGCGGGAACGGCCGTGCACGGCATGCATGGGCGGGTCAATTGGAAGGTCGTGAGCCTTCTGGCGTCAGGCAGCGTGCCGGCGGCGCTCGCCATGCTCTGGATCATGGCCGGCGTCAATCGCGAGAGCCCCGCCGTTGCTCATGCCATCACCCTGTCCCTGGGATGTCTCCTGCTTTTGACGGCGCTGATGCTGATCTTCCGTGGCCAGATTCTTCAGGCCATCCGCAAATGGCGCAGCGAACGCGGTACCATATCGCCACGCAACATCGCCCTGCTGACGGTCATCCTCGGCCTCATGCTCGGCACTCTCGTCACCATGACATCGGTCGGCGCCGGCGCGCTCGGTGTCACCGTCCTGCTGGTGCTTTATCCGCAGACGGACGTGCGCGAAATCGTTGGCTCGGATATCGTCCATGCCGTGCCGCTGACCCTGATCGGCGGCATGGGCTATTGGTTCATCGGCGAGATCAACTGGACGATGCTGTTCGCCCTGCTGGTGGGCTCGATCCCGGGCATCGTTGCCGGCAGCCTGCTGGCGCCGCGCCTGCACGAGCGGTCCGTCCGCATCATCCTTGCCGTTACACTGGCTATCGTCGCCTGCAAGCTACTCTTTCCCTGATACGATTCAGAGGAGGCTCCGTGGTGGCTGCCGTTGGGAATTGTGGCCTGTCTATGCCGAAAGCTGTTGCTTGAGCTCGCCGAGGATGGCGATGAGCGTTTGCTTGCGATCGAGATTATAGGCTTGCGACACGTTCAGCCGCTCGGTGGTCTCGGAATGCAGGCGGGCCAGTCTTTCGGCGGCGGCAACGGAACCGTGGAGCGCGGCGGCGCGGGCGCGATCGATGATGTCGTCGCCGATATGAGCGACGAAGAAACCGAAGATCGTGTCGCTATCCTTGGCCGAAAGCGCATCGGCGAGGCGGTGCATCGCCTTGCGGGCCGCGGGTCCATCCGCCGAAAGCACCTGCCTGTAAGCCTCGATGATGTCACCGCCGCCGTAATTCAGGAGCTTGAGCGCCTCGCTGACGCTGCCCTTGGCTGCGGAGAGCAATTCGCTCCCCTGCCCGGCCGGCACGCCCAGATTTTCGAGCGCCATACGCAAGGCATCATCGGGAAGCGGCGCGAGCTTCAAGGGCAGGCAACGTGAGCGGATCGTCGGCAGAAGCCGACCCGGTGCATGCGAAAGCACGAGGAACAAAGCGCGCTTCGGCGGTTCCTCGAGGATCTTCAGAATGGCGTTGGCCGCACTGCGGTTGAGATCGTCTGCGGGGTCGATGACGACGATCCGCCAATTGCCGGTGCCGGAGGTCTGCGAAAAGAATTTTCCGGCGCGGCGCACCTCGTCCACGGTGATTGCGGACTTCACCTTGCCGGTCTTGTCGTCGACCGGCCGGCTTAGATGCAGCAGATTGTGGGAGGCGCCAGCGGAAATCTGGCGGCTGACGGCGGATGCCGGGTCGGGATCGCCGATCGTCTCGGGTGCGGATGCGGGATCGGGATGGGAGAGGACATGATTGGCGAAACGAAAGGCAAGGGTTGCCTTACCAATGCCTTCAGGCCCCTCGATCAGCATGGCGTGATGCCCCTTGCCGGAGCGATAGGATTGGGCGAGGAAGGCTTCCGCCTCCTCATGGCCGAAGAGCCTCGTATTGTCTTGAGGAGGAATGGCGCCGTCGAGGACGCCCGGCCGGTCGTCACTCATTGTGCCGCTTCCGATCCCGAGGCGATATTGGCGGCGCCAAGTCGCTTGTCCACGATCCCGGCTATTTCCGCCGCGATATCGTCTTCGGACCGCTGTGCGTCGATGACGTGGCAGCGATCGGGTTCGCGAGCGGCGATATCGAGAAAGGCCTCGCGGCGTTTCTCATGGGTCTGCATCTCTTCCTTCTCGAATCGATCGGGCGCGGCGACGCCCGAGGCCCGCTTGCGTGCACGCTCCAGGCCCATTTCGGCCGGAATATCGAGAATCAGCGTGCAGTCCGGCACGACACCATTGACGGCGACCCTTTGCAGGGCCTCGATATAGTCGGGCTCGAGATTGCCCGTCACGCCCTGATAGACGCGTGAGGAATCCATGAAGCGATCGCAAAGGACGATGGTGCCGCGCGAAAGCGCGGGGCGAATGACTTCCTCGACATGATCGTTGCGCGCGGCGGCAAAGAGAATGGCCTCCATGCGCGTGCCGAACATTTCCGCAGCACCTGAAAGCAGGACGTGCCGCACAGCCTCGGCCCCCGGTGACCCACCAGGTTCGCGCGTCACCAGAACCTCATGGCCACGCTCGCGCAACCGTTCAGCCAGCCGGCGGATCTGGGTGGATTTGCCGGCCCCTTCCCCGCCTTCGAAGCTTACGAATAATCCGTTTGCATCAGCCAATGATCATGTCCTGCACTTTTCGCGTGCCATCCGTCTGGCATGCGATACGCACCCTGTTTAACCCAAGACATGCCTCGGTGGAACCATGCATGTCTCGATGTGCGTGACTCTATATGGGGTGTGAACAGAGATTTCGCGAGCCGTACGGCCCTCTCAACTCGGCAAAGGCTTGTCCCACAGCCAGGAGAACAGCAGCGACTCGGTCAACTCCATCAGAGCATCGAATGCGCGGCGGCCCAATGTGCCCTGCCCGACCGATTCCTTCGTGTAAAGCGGCAGCTCTCGTAACAGACGTGCGCCCAGGAAGACGCGGAGAGTTCCCGCTTCGTAATCCGCAGCAACCGGCGCCGTCAGCGGCCAGCGATAGACGATGCGGGCGGATAGCCGATCCGGCGTGTCCACAGGGACGTAGACGTCGACTGGTATCTTAGCCCGCAGGCCGACGGTCGATGCGGCGCCGCCATAGACGCTGGCATCGCCGATCACCTCGCCATCGGCAAAGATGCGCTGGCTCTTGAAGTTGCTGAGGCCCCATTCAAGCACGCGTCGCGTCTCCTCAATGCGTTCCTTGTCGCTCTTCAGTCCGCCAAGCGCCAGAAACAGCCGGCGACCATCGCGCTGAATGGAGGCGACGATCGAAAAACCCTCGCCTTCGGCAAAACCGAGCCCCAGGCCATCCACGCCGATATTGAGCAGAAGCATCGGGTTCTTGTTGCGCTGATAGATCTTGTTCCAGGTGAAGTCGGCCTGGCCGAAATACTTATAGAGGTCCGGGTACTTCTGTTGCAGATCCTGTGCCAGCAGAACCATCTCGCGCGCGGAGACCTTGCCGCCGCCATTGGGATCGTTGGCATCGGGAAGTCCGGTGGAATTGGTGAAGGTCGCCCGCGGCATGCCGATCTCGCGCGCCCGTGCCGTCATGCGCCGGGCGAATTCGCGCTCGCTGACGGACATGCCTTCCGCTAGAACGATGCAGGCGTCATTCGCCTGCTGCACGGCAATACCCTGGATCAGATCGCCGACGCGGATGCGCGATTTCAGGGCTGCGAACATCGTCGACGCACGCGAGGGAGCGCCGCCCGTCCGCCAGGCATTTTCCGAGACGGGATATTCCGTATCGAGGCTGATCTGCCCTCGCCCGATCGCGTCGAAAACGACATCCAGCGTCATCAGTTTCGCAAGTGACGCCGGCGAAATCAGCTGGTCCTCGTTCTTGGCAAGCAGGATGGTGCCGGTCGAGGCTTCGATCATGAATGCCTGCGCGGCTTTCGTATCGAAAGTACCGGGTGCCGCCTGCGCAAAGGCGGGGGCGTTGCCGAGCCCGAGGACAAAAAGGAACAAAAGAATCAAACTCTTTGGCATATCGTCCCCTTCATCCGATTACCGGCACGATTATTTTAGTGACGGGTTGAGATTCAGGCAATGATACCGATCAGTCCGCCTGCGTCGTACCCTGATGCTGGCGGCGATAGGACGAAAGGATCGATTCCTGCGTCAGCCCGTCATTGCGAACCATGACGGCATCGAAGGCGAGGTTCACATACGCGGTCTTGACGGGAGCCTCCTGGTAGGCGGCAACGGTCGAGCCCAGGGTTCCATCCGTCAGGCTCGCAAGGCGCCGCGGGAAGTCCGGCCGCTCGTAGGGGATCGGGCCAATTCTCGGCAGAACGACCATGGACGGCTCCGCCGGCTCTGCGGCCGGCATGGCGCCGCCATTCCATTCCATCGGGGGCAGATTGTTGCGCTTGCTGCCATCGTAACCGGCGTCGGGCGTAGAACCGGCGAAAGCCGTCGTCGCATAAGGCGACTGGCGCGGAATGGGAGCGATCGCCGGCGCGGCCTCATAGCTGCGCTGCTGGCGGCTAGCGCGGAAGGGAGTATCCGTTTCGGGCAACTGATCCGCCGTCATGCGGCCGGCGGAAGCAACCATCACACCGGTTGCGATCTGGCCGCCAGGATTGATACTGGGCAGGCGCGAACCCTTCGGAATGTAGGAGGCCATCAGATAAGGCTCGTCATGACCGTCCATGCGGGCGCGGCCGACATATTGCACGCGCACGTCGCCGGTGCCGCTGTGCTGCAGGTCGAGCATCTGCGCGGTCTTGTTGGAAAGGTCGATGATGCGGCCGGGATGGTATGGGCCGCGATCGTTGACACGCACGATGATGGAGGAACCGTTTTCGATATTGGTAACGCGGGCGTAGCTCGGCAGCGGGAAGGTCGGATGCGCGGCGGTCAATGCCTGCTGATCGTAGACTTCGCCATTGGCCGTCAGGCGGCCGTGGAAGGCCGAGCCGTACCAGGAAGCGATACCGACCTTGCTGTAGCTGTAATCTTCCTTGGGGTAATACCACTTACCCTTCACCTGGTAAGGATTTCCGACCATGAAGCGGCCGCCACCCTTCGGCACGGGGCCGTTATTGACGACGCGAGGGCTCGCCTTCACGCCATATTCCTTCTCGGAGAAATATTCCTTGCCGTGCTTGCGCGTCGAAGCAACCTTCTGAGACGTTCCGCACGCCGTGATGGTTGCGCACATCAGGGAAAGAGCAAACCAACGCATACCCGCTGCGCATGTCACCGCACGATTTTCTGATGTCATCTGTCCCAAGCCGCTACTCATTACTCTGACGGAGGTCTGATACCGGTACATCCCTCATTCCGGTATCCTGCTACGCTCCAATCACCTAACGGTGCTTTAATCATGATTGCAGTTTGGCGTTTTTGCGATGCAAATTGAGCTCACTGAAGAAATTCTGAAAGTCATGGTTAATGCATGGTAAAGCGGCGTCGGCTTGAAGTAGTGACGGCAACAATACGCACGCTGAGACACAGGCTCGTCCGCAGATCGTCATCAGCCGTCCAGCTCTGTGACAAACGAGAGCGAGTCGCCACTGGACTCGGGATTTTTTGGATAAATTCGAACAGTGCTTTCAGGCACTTGTATCAAGGCGCATCAGTATCTCGTCGTGATAGACTTCGCCGACCTTCTACGCTTCGGTGTCGACCGCTTTCGTATCTCTCTCTTCGCGCCGTCAATCGTCAATGCGGCAAAGCCTTGATAACGTGCTGCAGCTTGTCCGGATTGCGGGTGCAATAGATGGCGACGACCTTTTCCTGCTCGATCTGCAGCGCGGTCGTCTGCGCGACATTGCCGCCCTCTATCGTCACGAAACCCGGCAGGCCGTCGATGGCGGCATAATGGACCAGCTGGGAGGGCTGCGCGCGGAAAATTCGTGCCAGCTGCTCATGAAGGAGCATGACGGCGGAAAGCCCGACATGCGGCCGCAGCGAGGTCGGTACCTTGCCGCCGCCATCGGCATAGACAACGACATCTTCGGAAAGCAGAGCGCGAAGAGCGGCCATGTCTCCCGTTCTCGACGCCGTGAAGAAGGCGGTGGCGAATTTGAGCCCCTGCTCTTTGCCGATGGCAAAGCGCGGCCGCGCTTCGGTGACATGCGCCCTCGCCCGGCTGGCAAGCTTGCGGCAGGCAGCAGCCTCGCGACCGATCGCGAGCGCAACATCGTCGAAATCCATGCCGAACACGTCATGCAGGAGAAAGGCTGCACGCTCCAGCGGCGACAGGCGCTCCAGCGCCAGCATCAACGGCAGCGTGATGTCGTCGGCCGCATCGCCATCGTCCGGATCGAAGATCGGCTCGGGCAGCCAGGAGCCCACATAGGTCTCCCGGCGACGGCGTGCCGATTTCAGCTCGTTCAGGCAAAGCCGGGTGACGATAGTCCGCAGAAACGCGGCAGGCGTGCGAATCGTGGCACGATCGGCCGCCAGCCAGCGCAGCCAGGTATCCTGCACGACGTCTTCGGCATCCGCGACCGACCCGAGCATCCTGTAGGCGAGCCTGACGAGGCGCGGGCGCAGCTCGGAAAAGATCGGGTCGGACGGCATTTCACACATGGACCGCAAGTTCATGTGCGAACGGATTGACGTCGCGACCGCAGACGAACTGCAGCGTCGTCAGCGCCACCCGTCGCCCAAGATGGCGGGCGGTGGCGAGATCGGAAGCAGGCGGTGCGGTCTCCGGCCCTTCATCCGTATTCGCCTGCGCCGCCGCGCCAAGCCAGAAGCCGAGGCGGTTCAGATCCTCTTCCGAGCCCGTTGAAGAACAATTTGCCGGAGGAAGATCGAGGCCGACCCAATGCATTCCGTGCTGGGCTGCGAAAATCACCATCTGCATCAGCGTCGAAAGCTTGTCACCGGATCGTGACCCCGAAGTGGTGAAGCCCGCCGCAATCTTGTCCTTCCACAGATAGCCCCTGGCGAGAACGGCATGCGATGTTGCCTCCTGAAATGCTTTGAACGATGCGGAGACCGAGCCCATATAGGTCGGCGATCCGAAGATGATGGCCTGCGCCGCGTTGAGATCATCCCAGTGGCGCTCCACCTTGTCCACCGTCAACAGCATAGCCTCGACGCCATCCACCTCCTCAACCCCCGCCCTCACGGCTTCCGCCTGACGGCCCGTATGGCCATAGCCGCTGTGATAAACGATTGCGATGCCCTGCCGGATCATTGCCATCTCCTTCGAAATTGGTGTTGCGAAGGACATGACAAGGCATGGGGGAAGGATTGTGACATGCCGGGATTTTACGGGAAGGTGAAAATGGGGGGAGCCTATCGGCTGTATAATCCAGCGATGTCTGGTCTGAGATTGTGAGGGCGGAAAAGGCCGTACGAAGTCGAGTGGGGCCAATCCTGCTGTCTATCGCTGGTCTGGAAGAAAGATCGCGGTTGTCATTCGCCGCATGCTTAGGCGGATTCAAGGCAGCAGGAGCGTCGTCATAGTGCCGCCAAGGGCGGGACGTGGGACCGATCGGCTCCGCCGAAGCATTCCGTTCGTCAGTTCTGCTCGGTTGGCCTGTGTTGTTCTTGCCGCAATACCGTGATGGAGAGCAGCGCGACTATCGAAAGTCCACCCAAGGTCGCCGTGATGCCGAGAGATGACGGTATGCCGATGTTCTCCATCGAGAAGGCAAGCACGAATGGCGCAAGCGCTGAAAGGATCAGGCGCGCTGCCATCATCTTCCCCTGCAGCCTGCCATAGCCCTCACTTCCAAAGAGATGCAGAGGCAGCGTTCCGGTCACGATGCTCAACAGGCCATTGCCCATGCCGAAGATGATTGCGAAGGCCATGGCACCCAGCACGGATGGCGCTGAGAACAGAAGCACAAGGACGCCGCTGGGGATGAGCACTGCTGCGATCATTGCTAGATGGAGCGCGGACAAGTTCTTCCCGAAGACCATGTTGACGAGCCGACTGCTGACCTGCGAGGGGCCAAAAAGCGCTCCAACGAGGGCGGACGTCGCACCGAGTCCAAGACCGGACAGCAATGGGACAAGATGTACCAAAACAGCCGAACTAATGAGCGACATCAAGGAGAAGCCGGTGACCATGACCGCGAAGCCGATACGGCGTCGTGCGGGTGGGAGCATGCCCTCGACAACGGGTGCAGCGGTGGAGGCCTTCACGCGGTTCGAAGCTCCTTCGCGAGACAGCCAAGTGTGAATCGGCATGCAGACGAATAGGTTCAGCGCTGCGAAGACTAGATAGACCTTCTGCCAGCTCAGATGCGCATGGAGCGCGGTTGTGATCGGCCAGAAGATTGTCGAGGCGAACCCGGCGATCAATGTCAGATAGGTAATGCTGCGGGAAGCGACGTGAGGATGGATTTGGACGAGCAACGCGAAGGCGGCGCCATACTGGACCAGATTGGCCGAAACTTCGACAGCAATGAGTGCGGTGACATAGGCCGCCTTGTTAGGCGTGAGGGCACAAACGGTCAGAGCCGCAGCAGCCACGAAGGATCCGATCGTCATCACACGGGCGGCACCGATCCTATCGAATAAGATACCCAGCCATGGGGCAGTCAGCCCGCCGACCAGTAGCGCGACGGACAGTGCGCCGAATACCCATTCGCTGGACCAAGAGAACTGCGCTGCCATGTCCGGTGCAAGGATGCTGAAGGAATAGTAGAGCGTGCCGTAACCGATGATCTGTGTCAGACCGAGCGCAAGCACGGCAAGAACGGGCACTCGCTCAGACAAGGCGCTTCCCATCAGCGTCGAGAATCTTTTCGCCGTCTTCCTTGCTGAACGGTCCTTTATGAGTGTCAGGAAGGATGTCGAGGACGACTTCCGAAGGCCGAGCAAGGCGGGTCCCCAAGGGCGTGATGACGAACGGCCTGTTGATCAGAATCGGATCTTTTATCATCGCATCCAAGAGCTGCGCGCCTGTCAGGTCGGCATTGTCGAGACCCAGCTCCGCATAGGGCGTGCCCTTCTCGCGGATAGCTTCACGGACAGTTAATCCGGCGTCGGCAATCAGTTTCACGAGCTGGGCGCGCGTGGGCGGGTTCTTCAGGTATTCGATAACGGTCGGTTCGATCCCGGCATTGCGGATCATGGCCAGCGTGTTGCGGGACGTGCCGCAATCCGGATTGTGGTAGATGGTGACGTTCATGATGCTGTCTCCACGGTTGGGGTCGGCCGAAGCAGCCAAGTGACCAGAACGAAGGCGCATAGCGCCCCGATGAACTCCGCCGTAACGAATCCCGGAAGATCGGCGGGCCGAATTCCAGAGAAGGTGTTCGTGAAGGCGCGCGCGACCGCGACGGCGGGATTGGCGAATGATGTAGAGGACGTGAACCAATAGGCCGCCGTGATGTACAGGCCGACCAACCAAGGGATTGCCCCTCGATCGAAGCGGATGCCGAGAAGAATGACCGATACGAGCCCAAAAGTGGCAACCCATTCCGCCGACCATTGGCTCTCTCCAGAGCGCTCTTTCAAGGACCATTCGAGGATGGGGTGTGCGAACATCATATGAGCCGCCATCGTACCCGAGACGCCGCCAGCGATCTGAACGATGATGTAGGCAGCTAGGTCGCGCCTAGGCAGCACACGCGACAGGGCGAACACCAGCGACACGGCGGGATTGAAATGCGCTCCCGATATCGGGCCGAGCACCGTGACGAGCACCGCCAGCATCGCGCCCGTCGCCAACGTATTCCCAAGCAGGGCGAGCGCTGTGTCCTGCGTCAGGGAGGATGCCATAATGCCGGAACCGACGACGGTCGCGACCAGCAAGGCGGTTCCGATGGCTTCTGCAGCCAGCCGCCGATGAAGATCGAACTCTTGCATCAGTTCGCCTTCTTCGACATCGACGTCGCCCCGTCCGCGCAACATGCGGCCACGGCTACAGCCGGAGCGCAGATTTCAGGATGTCCGGCGCAGCAGTCTTCCATCAGGAACCGAACAAGTCCCCCAAGAGCATCGTAGGCCGCTGAATAAATGATCGAGCGGGACTCCCGCTGCTGGTTGATGAGACCTGCTCGCTCCAGTTCCTTGAGGTGAAACGAGACGTTCGACGGAGAGACTTCCGCGTTCTCGGCGATCGCGCCTGCGGACATGCCATCGGGTCCGGCGACCACAAGCATTCGGATGATCTGTAGACGCGTCTCCTGCGACAGGGCGCCGAACGACGCCAGGGCTTGACGTTGATCCATATTTCAATAATCCTTGAATTGTTGAAACAAGGATTACCGGAAATGAATGCCATCGACAACAGCAAAATACAGACGGACGACATTAGCCTGGGCGCCCTCGTCTCAATTCTTTCCAGAGCGAAGGATTCTCCTCTGGTGTTCTACTATGACGGACATCCGGTGAAGTCCGGTTATCACGTCACAGAGGTCAAGGCCGGACAGTTCTCGGCTCTCGACTGCGGTGCCAATCCGGAGGCCTGGTCAGAGATATTCATCCAGCTCTGGGACATCGATGAAGCCGATCGCACGCACATGGCTGTGGGCAAGTTCCACTCGATTATCCGAAAGGTGACCGAGCACGTGCAGCTCGACGGATCGGCGAAGCTAACCTTCGAAGTCAGCGACGGCGTGCGACCGATGCAGCTCTACTGCGCATCTTTACCGACACTCCGGGGCGGAGCTGTCCATGTCGAACTCCTGCCGCGCCCGGCGAGCTGCAAGCCACGTGACCGCTGGTTGGTCGAGAACGCAAAGGGGGGCGCTGCCTGCTGCGGACTAACCGCCTCCCAAAGCGGTTGCTGCGCCTAGTCTCGAAAACGAAGAAAAAGGACATGGGAGGGGCGGATTCTGCCGCCTCTTATCAAGCTGCCCGCTGCAACCGAATCGGGCGCTCCTGCAACACGTATGCAGTTACGGCATTGTTGCAGCTAGCACTACTTTGGCAGAATTGAATTTGGGGTCATTAGGAACCTGATACGGCAGTGAGGACATCGTTGTGGTGGATGGTGGTTTGAGAGCGCGGCTATGACAGCGCGTCGGATGGCCGGCAGTGTCGGCTTAGGCGGGCCGTGCCTCTTCCTTTTTTTCCCGCTTTGCCTTGTTGAGGCGTTGATGTTGAAGAAAGGCATAGGCAATCATCGTCATCAACGCGTGTCGGTGGAGGCCCTGCCATGATCGACCTTCAAAGTGATCGAGGCCGAGCTCTTCCTTCATCTGCTGATGGGCCTGCTCGCAGACCCATCGCGCCTTGATGGCCGCCGTGAGCGCTTTCAAGGTCGCCTCGGCCGGCAGATTGGAGAGGTAGTATTTGCGCTCGTCGTTTGAACGCCATTCACCAACGAGCCACGCCACTTCGCCCGGCATGTGCTGCTGTCCCTTGTCGAGGATGCGTTGCGGGTTGCCATCAGCAATCCGAATGCGTAGGGCAGCGAAGCGTGCTGTCAGTCGACCTTTCGTGCCGTGACGCCAACTGACCTTCTTCCAGGTGTTTCCTTCCAAGATCGTTTCGGCTGCGGTCGACAGCGTATCGGGGATCGAATGCTTGCGTGGCCGTCCATGGCCGGCGACAGGAAAGACCAATGCGACATCATGAGGATAAACCTTCTGATGCTTGGGAATACCGACAGCCCAGGTGAGATTGCGTGCACTGAGCCCCTGGCGAAACGCAGCCGACAGACCATAGCCGGCATCCGCAAGCACGGTGCCAAACCGCACGCCTGCGGCCATCAGCCGATCGATCTCGCCGAGCGCGATCTCCGGTTTGGTGCGGGATCGGCGCATCTCCTCGGGAACACCAGCCTTCGCCATCCGATCCTGATCACTCGTCCAACTGTCGGGCAAGAACAATCGTAAGCCCACTGGGACGGGAACCTCGTCGCGGGCCAGCGTCAACGACACCAGCGTCTGGCAATTGGCGCGCTTGCCGAGCATCGACGCGTACTGCGGCGCCACCCCAACAGAATGGTCGCCTTTCTTCGGTAGACCTGTGTCGTCGATCACCAGAAAAGCATCTGAAGCCCCGACAATCCTGTCGGCCTGCACCGCCAGTTCCGCCTCAAGAGGACCGGCATCCCAAATCCCATCCGAGATGAAATGATGCAGGCGGTCGTAGCGATCAGGTGCCAGACGTTCCGCCATCGGCTCGATACTCTTGCGATCACCAGGTCCGATGAGGCCCGAAATATAGACCGGGCACATCTGCCGCCGCTTCTTGTGACCAAGCTTCTCGACGAACGGCTTCAGCCAATCCGCCAGCGCAACATCCAGTTCCGACATCTCGCGCACCCCTGTGAAAGTGCCCAAGATGGCCCATCATCGTAAATGACCGGTTAATCTGCCAAAGTAGTGCTAGG
>NZ_QMKK01000021.1 GCF_003287875.1 Martinezella tropici | reverse complement strand
CAGACTGCTGACAAACCCCGTCAAATTTTGGCGGGGTTTTGTATTTCTGGTGTGTTTGTTTCCTGGGTTGCGGCATTGAAGGGAGATCGGTCCTGCTCCTGTGATTCATGCGAGGCTCGGTTTGGGTGTCTTTGTGAGCGCCATCGCGATCTTCTTGATGTTCTGGGCTGCGGCGGCCATCAGGCACTGGCATCGGACTTTGATGAGACTTCGGAAGCGGGCGTAGCGATGGCCGTGCAGCTGCTTGGCATCGGCAAAGGAACGCTCGACCGTCTCCTTGCGTCTTTTGTAGATCGCCTTGCCCCAGGATGTGAGACGGTGACCGTCGGTGCGCTCGCGGGCATCGGCCCAAACGTGCCGGGTGATGGTGCGGATGGCCTTGCCGTTGGACGTGCACGACGCCAGAAGCGGGCAGGTGCCGCAGATGGCAGGATCGGATGTGTAATGCTTGTAGCCGTTGCGGTCGGTGGTGGCGTAGGTGAGAAGCTGGCCTTGCGGACAGCGATAGCCATCGGCTCGCTGATCGTAGACGAAGCTGTTCTTGCGCATCATGCCGGCTTTGGGCGGGGTCGGATTGCGATAGCCGGTGACACCGAGGATGGCGCGGTCCTCCAGGCCTTGGGCGATGCCTGAGGTGGCATAGCCGGCATCCAGCCCGACAGCCTTCACATCGAAGCCGAAGCGTTGGCACTGCCGGTCGAGCCTGCCGAGATAGACGATGCTGTCATGCACGTTGGCCGGCGTCACATGGGTATCGGTGATGATCGCATGTCGGCCGTCCACCGTGCGATGATCGAGATAGAAGAAGCCCTTCGGCTTGCCGTCACGCACCATGTAGCCGCTCTGGGGATCGGTGCGCGACACCTTGGTCTCCTTGATCTCGGCCTGGCGCTCCCCGTCCTTCAGCGGCTTCTGGCCATGCAGCTTGCGCTCCGCGTCGATCGCCCGGTCGAGGTCGGCCCAGTAGTCGGCACGCGATTTCTCGATCATGGCCAGATCGTATTTGCCCTTGTTGGCATTGGCCTTCAGATGGGTACTGTCCGTATAGAGTACCGTGCCGTCCACCAGCCCGTGGGAAACCGCCTGTTCAACGATGTGGTCGAAGATATCCTGGGCCACCGACGTATCGTTGAAGCGTCGGCGGCGGTTCTGCGACAGGGTCGACGCATCGAACACGCCATCCGTCAGCTTCATCCTGAGAAACCAGCGATAGGCGACATTGACCTCGATCTCGCGCACCAGCTGCCGCTCGGAGCGAATGCCGTAGAGGTAGCCGATGAACAGCGCCTTGAACATCAGCGTCGGATCAAGCGGCGGGCGGCCATTGTCGGCGCAGTACAAGCCGGCAACGCGATCGTGGATGAACGAGAAGTCGATCACCGCGTCTATTCGGCGCAGAAGGTGATCCTTCGGCACAAGACTGTCGAGCGTCACCATCTCGAGAGCCGTCTGTTCGGGAGCAGGTTTCTTCAGCATGTCCCATTGAATCAAAAACCTCCGGCTGACGCCAGAGGTTTGTCAGCAGTCTGAGCGCCGCTTCCGAGCGGCGCTTTTTTACAATCCTCGCAGGAAAGGATTGGTGCGGCGCTCGTCGCCGATCCGGCTGCCCGGGCCATGACCGCAGATGAAGCCGACCTCGTCACCAAGCGGGAAGACCTTGTCTCGGATCGATTCCAGCAGCTGCTGGTGATTGCCGCCAGGCAAATCAGTTCTCCCGATCGAGCCGTTGAACAGCACGTCACCGAGATGGGCAAAGCCCTGCTTCCTGTTGAAATAGATGACATGGCCAGGTGCATGGCCGGGGCAATGGAACACCTCGAACTCATGCTCGCCGAAAGAGAGCGTGTCGCCCTCCTTCAGGAAGCAGTCCGGCACGACATTGCGCACGCCGGCAATGTTGAACATCTTGCCCTTGGCTTCGATGTCCTCCAGCAGGAAACGATCGTCCTCATGCGGACCGATCACTTCGATCCCAAGCGCCTCGCGCAGCTCGTCGGCGCCGCCGGCATGATCGATATGGCCGTGAGTCAGCCAGATCGCCTTCAAGGTGATGCCGTTCTCGCGCACGGTCTGCAGGATGATATCGACATCGCCGCCCGGATCGACCACGACACCCTCTTTGGTCTCCGGATCGAACAGGATGGTGCAATTCTGTTCGAAGGGGGTCACCGGAATGATACCGGCCTGGAGCATGCCCATGGAGCGCCTCGTCTGTTTGATCATCCTGCTGCGGATATAGCCGCAAACCTCAAGCAAAACAGCCCCCACCGGCTTCAAAGCGGTGCGAAAGCCGATCTCCGACCCGCAGAACGGCGAGTAAATATATAAAATTCAAACACTTAAATGTGCATTCATTCAACGATAGCGCCATCAAGACAGGCCAGCCGGAACACTGAAGCAGCCGAAACGTTGAAGGTAGGTCTTTAGAGGCCAGAAGGAGAGAACCAATGTCCTTGAAGAGAAACACGCTGCTGGCCGGTGTCATTCTTGCTGGCAGCGCGGGCTTGGCCCAGGCTGAAATGTCGGCAACCACCGCCACCGACATTGAAGTTCGCTCCGGCCCGGGCGCGGAATTCCCGACCGTCGGCGTCGCAACGCGCGGATCCGAGGCCACGCTGGATGGCTGCATCGAAGGCAGCCGCTGGTGCCGTGTCGATGTCAACGGCATGCGAGGCTGGGTCTATGCCCAGTATCTCAGCGTCGAACAGAACGGTGCATCGGTGGTCGTCCAGGACCATCGCGACGATCTCGGCATTCCCACCATCACCTACGAACAGACCGATTCCGTTACGACCGGCAGCGTCCAGGCCGCGCAGCCTAGCCCGGATGACCAATTGCTCGGCCCCGTCGAGAAGGGCAATGTGGTGGCGATCACGCCGCCTGAGGAAATCCGAAGCTATATCGATGACAATCCGGTCGATACGGTCCAGCTGAACGGCGACCTGGTCGTCGGCGCCACGGTTCCGCAAAGCGTGGAGGTGCACCGGATTCCAGACTATCGGTACAGCTATGTCGAAGTGAATAACCAGCCGGTCCTGGTCGATCCAGGGACGCGTCGCGTCGTCTACGTCTATCGCTGATTCGGCCGCAAAGCCGAACAAGATGGCGAAATTGGCTTGCGGCTATCCGGCCGCAGGCACACATAGCGAATTTCCCCTGAAATTATTGCAGAATTCTCCCGTTTGGGTTGCCCTTCTATTTGCAGCGATCCTTGCTTGATGTAACTCTAATATCCACTGAGGATTATCGCCGCTTCCTGCTGCAGCAATCCGGGATGCGACGAGAGGGGATCCGGGAGTGTCTTCCGGAGCAATGGGAGAAGGGTAGTCATGGAAAGTTTAGGGCCTATCATCACGCAATTGATAGCCGGTGCGATCGGTGGCAACGCCGCGAGTGCCGTTTTGAAGCAGGAAGGGATAAACCTTGTTGCAAGAACGATCGCAGGTGCCATTGGCGGTCTCGGCGGCGGTCTGATCCTTAATCTGATCGGCAGCGAAGCCCTTACCGGCCTCATTGCGCAAGGCATATCCTCGCTGATCGCCGGCGGCGTGCTTTCCGCCATCGTCGGCGCGGTTCTCGGCCGCAAGTCGTAAGTTCATCAAATCGCACAGGCCGGCGGAGCAACTTGTCCGGCTTGTGCCGATTCTCATGCTGGTACACCCGGTATCGGCCCCCACCCATCTGCGCCTCGGAATGGGGATCGCAGCGAATCTCGACAGAGCCGCATCGAATGCCGCCATTCGTTTGCATTCATACGGCCTCTCTCCCCGCCATGCCCGCAAAGATCGCCTTCACCGTCACATCGGGGGTTGATTATCGCTTCCACCGCGCTCTATCCACGAGATGCAGCAGGGGACAATACGAGATATATTGGAATTTGGCGGGACCGCAGGTCTGATTTCCGATGCGGCAACGTCGCTTGCGCCGTGCGGCAATTGTGTGAAAACAGTCGATGGCGTAAAAATGCGTCAACGAAGCTGACATATTTTTACGTAAGTTTCCCCGATGCTCCAAAATTGGAAAGGAAGTGCCAGGGTGCCACGACAGATGAGCCAGAACGCGGCAAAGATGGAGCTGCTGGAAACACCGATGCGAAATGCGGGAAGCATTGATTTCGAGGTGATCGAGCTTCTTTTCTTCGCCTACCGCGATTTCGTTTCGGATCCGGACCAAATTCTCGTCAAGAGCGGCTTCGGGCGCGCTCATCATCGCGTCGTCCATTTCGTTAACCGCGAACCCGGCATGACTGTTGCGGACCTTCTGGAAACATTGCAGATCACCAAACAGAGTTTGGCGCGGGTTCTCAAACAATTGATCGATTCGGGTTATATTCGGCAGGTTGCCGGTCCGGAGGATCGGCGGCAGCGAAAGCTGTACCCCACGCGGGCCGGCCGCGATCTGGCTCTGGCGCTGGCCGAGCCGCAATCGCGCCGCATTGAACGGGCATTCGAAGGCGCATCGGAAGCGACGCGCGAAAGTGTGAAACGCTTCCTGAGGGGAATGCAGACCGAGAAGTGACGGCAATCCAGACCGGGGGGGCCGGCGGGAGTGCCTCATCTCAATCTATGGGTAGGACAGGATCGAGACGGATCGAATGACGACAAAAACAGCAATCTCGGATGATGCAGCACATCTTCTGGTCGTGGATGACGACACGCGTATCCGCGCCCTCCTCAACCGCTACCTGATGGAGAAGGGTTTCCGGGTGACGGCTGCCGCCGACGGCGCCGAGGCCCGCCGCAAACTGGAAGGGCTCGATTTCGACCTCATCATCATGGATGTGATGATGCCCGGCGAATCCGGGATCACGCTGACATCGAGCCTGCGCGCCATCAAGAACATTCCGATCATCATGCTGACGGCGCTTGCCGAAGCCGACTCCCGCATAGCGGGCCTCGAGGCCGGCGCGGACGATTATCTGCCGAAGCCCTTCGATCCGCGCGAGCTGGTGCTGCGCATCAACAACATACTTCGGCGCAATACTCCCGCCGATTCCCCGAAGATCGAGCTCGTCATGTTCGGCCCCTATACGTTTTCGCTGACCCGCAAGGAACTCAAAAAGGCGGCGGAACTCATCCGCCTGACCGACCGCGAGCAGGAAATCATGCTGCTCTTCGCGAAGCGCGCCGGCGAGACGATCCCGCGTCATGAGTTGATCGGCAGCGATGCCGAGGTGGGCGAACGGACCATCGACGTGCAGATCAACAGGCTGCGTCGCAAGATTGAAGACGATCCGGCCAACCCTATCTGGCTGCAGACGGTGCGTGGCATAGGCTACCGCCTGAGCATAGACTGAGATCGGCCAGCGGGATCAGGCGATGGTGACTTTCGATTCGATCAGGCGCGACCAGGACCACACGCCTTCCAACGGATTCCGGTGGCTGACGCGCTGGCTGCGCCGGTATGTTCTCCCAACCGGTCTCTATGCGCGTTCGCTGCTGATCTTCATCCTGCCGATGATCATCCTGCAGGCAGTCGTCACCGTCGTCTTCATGGAGCGCCACTGGCAGATGGTGACGCAGCGGCTGTCGATGGCGACCACACG
The DNA here is from genome assembly GCF_003287875.1 of Martinezella tropici. Classification (GTDB taxonomy): domain Bacteria; phylum Pseudomonadota; class Alphaproteobacteria; order Rhizobiales; family Rhizobiaceae; genus Rhizobium; species Rhizobium tropici_C. The sequence goes on along the minus strand of NZ_QMKK01000021.1, from coordinate 168,790 downwards.
CGACATCGCCGCCATCATCAGCATCATCCAGACCTATCCGCAGGATGCCGACTATTCCGCTGTCACCCAGATGGCACGCCAGAAGCTCGATCTGGCCATTTCGATCGAACCGGGTGGTGAACTGCCGCCGCCTGCCGAAAAGCCGTTCTTCTCGATCCTGGATGGCATTCTGAGCGATGAGATCCGCGATCAGATCAACCTGCCCTTCTGGATCGACACCGTCGGCAATTCCAGCCTGGTCGAGATCCGCATCAAGCTGCCCGACAAGGTGCTGCGCGTCTTCGCCAAGCGCAGCCAGACCTATGCCTCCAATACTCATATCTTCATTCTGTGGATGGTCGGCACCTCGCTGGTGCTGATCGGCATCGCCGTGCTTTTCCTGCGCGGCCAGATCCGCCCGATCCTGGCGCTGGCTCAGGCCGCGGAAAGCTTCGGCAAGGGACAGCGGCTGGAAAACTATTCCCCCCGCGGGGCCGACGAGATACGCCGCGCCGGCCTCGCCTTCATCCTGATGCGCGAGCGCATCGAACGGCAGATCGAGCAGCGCACGGCCATGCTCTCCGGCGTCAGCCATGACCTTCGGACGGTGCTGACCCGTTTCAAGCTGCAGCTCGCCCTTGTCGGCGACAATCCCGATCTTGTCGGCCTCAGCGAGGATGTCGAGGACATGCAGAGCATGCTCGAGGGCTATATGGCCTTCGCCCGCGGCGAGGCGGAGGAAGATGTCGGTCAATTCAAACTCAGCGATATCCTTGAAAAGATCCGACAGGACTTCACGCTGCATGGCAAATCCATGAGCTTCTCCATCGACGGCGACGATGAGATCTCCGTCCGGCCCAATGCCTTTACGCGCCTGGTGACCAATCTCGCCACCAACGCCCGCCGCTATGCCAACAGCCTCCGCGTCGAGGCCCGGCACAGCGCCAAATGGCTGACGATCGTCTTCGACGACGACGGACCCGGCATACCTGTCGAAGCGCGAGACGACGTCTTCAAGCCGTTCTTCCGGCTGGATACCGCGCGCAATCTCGACAAGTCAGGCACGGGCCTCGGCCTTGCCATCGCACGCGATATAGCCCGCAGCCATGGCGGCAATGTCACGCTCGGCGACAGCCCGCTCGGGGGCTTGCGCGCAACGATCCGCATTCCTGCTTGAGGGGGACATTTATGCCGATCGATATTGATGGCATGCACTGGCTGAACGCACCGCCGCTGTGGGAAATGAACCAGGGCCGGCTATTCGTCCGCTCCGGCAGCAAGACCGATTTCTGGCAGGAAACCTATTACGGCTTCCATCGCGACGACGGCCATTTTCTCGGAATGCCCCGCCGTGGCGATTTCACCGCCGAGGTGACGTTCATCGGACATTATCGAGAGCTTTACGATCAAGCCGGCCTCATGGTCCGCCACGACGCCAGGCATTGGATGAAATGCGGGATCGAATATACCGACGGCGCCAAGCATTTCAGCGTCGTCGTCACCAACGGCAATTCCGACTGGTCCGCTTTCCGGCTCGATCACGACTTCGACGCCATATCCGCGCGGGTCACGCGCAACGGGGATGCCCTCTTCATCCAATACCGCACCGACCGGATGAGCGAGTGGCGCATGGCAAGGCTCGCCTGGTTCGATCCGACGTTAGAGGACCTATTAGTCGGCCCGGCCTTCTGCTCGCCGCAGCGTGAAGGCTTCGAGGCGGAGTTCCTCCATTTCAGCCTGACCGACCCAGTATCACGGGATATTCACTGAGCGCCTTCGCCCCAGCGGGGAGAAGGTGGGCTGGAACGATTGAGCAAAGCGAAATAGCGACAGCTCGGATGAGAGGGCGGCCGAGCAAAGCGACGCAGGCTTGAGCACAAATGAAAGGCCGCTTTCCCGGCAACGCCCCTCACCCCGCGCCTACGCGCGACCCTCTCCCCGCTGGGGCGAAGGTAACACTTTCACATCATCTTCTTGCCGTTCGGCACCGGCTGGGTCACCGCGGCCAACACGATCGCGCCGGATTCGTCTTCGAAGCCGAGGGTCAGCACCTCGGAACGAACCGGCCCGATCTGACGCGGCGGAAAATTGACGACGGCCAGCACTTGCCGGCCAACAAGAGTTTCCGGCGTATAATGCACGGTGATCTGCGCAGAGGAGCGCTTGATACCGATTTCCGGCCCGAAATCGATCTTGAGCTTGTAAGCGGGCTTGCGCGCTTCCGGAAAAGTCTCCGCTTCGAGGATCGTGCCGACGCGGATGTCCACCCGCTCGAAATCGCCGTAAGTGATTTCTTCCGTCATCTCTTGCCTTCAAAATTCAGCCGGCCAGTTCCTGTGCCCGTTTGCGGGCCGCTTCCAGGGCCGCATCGAACAATGGCTGCATGCCGTCTTCCGCCATCAGCACGCCGAGCGCCGCAGCGGTCGTCCCGCCGGGAGACGTCACGTTCTGGCGCAGGCGCGAAGCGTCGTCGGGAGACTGGTGCAACAGTTCACCAGCCCCCGCGACGGTTTCCCGTGCAAGCCGCATGGCGAGGTCCGCCTGCAGGCCGAGCTTCCGGCCCGCCTCCGCCATGCATTCGACGAGATAGAAAACATAGGCAGGTCCGCTGCCCGAAACCGCGGTCACCGAGTCGATGTCGGCCTCTTCAGGCACCCACTCAACGGGGCCGGACACTTTCAACAGGTTGTGAACCAGCTGCCGCTGGCGATCGCTCGCGTCGGCATTCGCGAAAGCCCCGGTCACGCCCCGTCCAACCATGGCGGGCGTATTCGGCATGGCTCGCACCATCGCCGCCTCTCCAAGGTGCCGTTGAAGCGAGGAGAGCGTCTTGCCCGCGGCAATGGAGACGACGACCGTCCCCTCGCCCACAAGCGATCTGAGCGGCGGCAGGACCGCATCCATGAGCTGGGGTTTGACGGCAATGAAAAGAACGCCAGCCGTCAGCCCGGCTGGAGCTTCGGTGACATGGCTGGCACCCGCATCCACGATCATTTTCCGCATCGCTTCGGCCGGATTGGGATCGACGACGATGACAGACGATCCCGGCACACCGTTCTTCAGCCATCCCGTCAGCAGGGCGCCACCCATATTCCCCGCGCCGATCAGCACGATCGGCCCGGAGGATACGAATGTATTGGCGGATGATTGACCTGTCATGTCACGCTTCGCCCACCGTTTCGAAAAGCACGGCTTCCATGGCGCGGTTCGCGTCAAGCCCGGACCATACCACGAATTGGAAAGCCTGATAGTAGGCCTCGCAGGTGTCAAGCGCATTGGAAAGCAGCACTTCCACCTGCCGGTTGGTGGGCTCGGCCCCGCCGGACAGCAAGAGCGACTGCCGGAAGATGACGATATCTTCCTGACGCCAAAGATCGAAATGACCCATCAGCACCTGTCCGTTGATGCAGGACAAGAGCTTGATCACCTCGTTGACACGCGGATCGGGAACCTTGACATCGAATGCGCAGGCTATGTGCAGCGCCTCGAACTCCTCCATCCAGGAAAAAGAGACGTGATAATCGGTCCATCGCCCTTCGACCGTCATGGCGATTTCATCCTCGCCCGACCGCTCGAACGACCAGTCGTTATTGGCAGCAACGAACTCGATCATGTCGACCGGATTCGATTGTCGTTCGACTTCCATTTCCATAAGGCTCATGCAGCACCTTCTTGACCGGAACGATTGCAGTTTTCCCGTGACCCAACACTGAAAGAACGCAAACAGTTTTACTCCGGAAACATATTCGGGATGATGTTGAACGGCTGCCAGACTAACGCTTCCACCATGCCCGGGGCTTACCAAGTCCGTTTCGAATCATCATTTAAAATCAGTGTATAGCGGCATGCCCGGCATGCCAGCCCCTGAGCATCGATTTTGGAAACGGCACTGTGGAAAGCTCTTCCGACGTCTATTCAGAAGGGAGTCATAACCGACTCTGGCGATTGGCTTTTTTGCCTATGTCCACAAGTGGAAAAACAGACGGAAATTTTCAGAGGAAAAAGGTGCGGCAAGCGGGTGCCGCACCGGTCAGCGGGCGAAGATCGAACTTACTTGCCCTTGGAAGCGAGCTTGGCTTCCAGCGCTTCGATTCTTGCGAGCAGTGCATCGTTCTCATCGCGCGCCTTGATCGCCATTTCGCGAACGGCCTCGAATTCCTCGCGCTTGACGATGTCCATGCTGTTCAGCCAACGCTCCGCATGGGCATTGAAGGCCGTCTCTATCTCGCGGCGCACGCCCTGGGCAGCACCGGCGGCATCGGTCATCAGCTTGGCGAATTCATCCAGGATTCGGTTCGGTCCAGTGCTCATGGCAGTCTCCTTGCGGCCGTCGGCCCTCAACGGTCAGGCATCGATATGGGCCAGATAGTCTTGAGGTAAGATTTCCAAGGGGCCGATGCAAGCAAATTGAGATAGGACGGGACAATGCCCCTCCGGATCACGGACGCAGCAACAAACGACTTGACCGTTTCGATAGCGAACGCCATGTTCCGCGCACATTTCCGAAATGGCACGGTACTTTCGGGAACATGCTGCAACGGGCCTGACGATCTTGCTGACATCCGCCAATCTCGCCGCCATCCTGCCTTTTCCTGATATCGATCCGATCGCTATCAACCTCGGCCCCGTCCCGGTCCATTGGTACGGCCTCGCCTATGTGGCGGGCATCCTGCTGGGATGGCTCTATGCAAGATGGCTGGTCGACAGCGGCAGGCTCTGGCTGAACGACACCGCACCGATGACGCGCCAACACCTAGATGACTTTATTCTGTGGGTCGCCTTCGGCATCGTTCTGGGCGGCCGCATCGGCTATATTCTCTTCTACGACCTCGATCAGGTAATCGCCAATCCGATCCGCGCGGTCCAGATCTGGAAAGGTGGCATGTCCTTCCATGGCGGCTTAATCGGCACGACCATCGCCATGTTTTTATTTGCCAAACGCAGCGGGATTCCGGTCTGGAGCCTGTTCGATATCGTCGCTGCAGCCGCGCCGGTCGGCCTCTTCTTCGGCCGCATCGCCAACTTTATCAACGGCGAGCTTTGGGGACGGGTCACGGACGTCCCCTGGGCCATGGTCTTCTGCAGCCCGCATGTGATCGCTGCCCATAACGGCGTCTGCCCTGCAGGTCCCGACCCGCGCCACCCGAGCCAGCTTTATGAAGCCGGCATCGAAGGCATCATTCTCTTCCTCGTTCTCTTTGCCCTTACGCGCTGGGCGCTGGCACTGAAGAAACCAGGCACGGTCAGCGGTATTTTTATCATCGGCTACGCCTTCTCGCGTATTTTTGTCGAATTCTTCCGTCAGCCTGACGAACAGCTCGGCTATCTGCTCGGCACGAACTGGCTGACAATGGGCATGGTACTGTCGCTTCCGATGGTCGCCATCGGCCTTTGGGCTGTGATCCGCGCCCGTCAGGCGGCGATCAGGCAGATGGTTTGAGGTGGGGTCAATATCGCGTGGTCTTTTCAAAAGAGGCTCCCAGCCTGTCAGGACCGCGCATTAGCGAAAGCAAAGAATGACGACGGCGCTCGGTGAAAAAATCAAAGCCATCATCCGCACCAACGGGCCATTGAGCATCACGGATTATTTTTCGCTGTGTCTCGCCGATCCGGTGCATGGTTATTACAAGACGCGCGAACCCTTCGGTCAGTCCGGCGACTTCGTCACGGCACCCGAAATCAGTCAGCTTTTCGGCGAGATGATCGGCGTCTTCATGGTGCACGCCTGGCAGCGGCATGGAACGCCGGTCGAAGTGCGTCTCGTCGAAATCGGCCCGGGCCGTGGCACGATGATGTCGGACATGCTGCGCGTCATCGGCAAGCTGGCTCCGCCGCTCTATGATGCCATGACGGTCCATCTCGTCGAAACCAGCGAGCGCCTGCAGGGCTTCCAGCAGCAGACCCTCGAAGCCTACGGCGCAAAAATCTCCTGGCACACGGATTTTGCCGAAGTGCCGGAAGGCTTCACGCTGATTGTCGCCAACGAACTCTTCGATGCCATTCCGATCCGTCAGTTCGTTCGCACCGCCAACGGATTTCGCGAGCGCGCCGTCGGCCTCGACGTCAACGACGAGCTGACTTTCACGACGGGTGTCGCCACGCTCGATCCCGCGCTTCTTCCGGACGGCGGGCTTCCGCCGATCGGCACGGTGTTCGAGATCGCTCCCGCCCGCCAGGCCGTCATGACGACGATCTGCGACCGGCTGGCGGCGCATGGCGGTACGGCGCTCGCCATCGATTACGGTCACATGGCGACAAGCTTCGGCGACACGCTGCAGGCCGTGCGCATGCATGAATACGACCCGCCGCTGGAACATCCCGGCGAAGCGGATCTCACCAGCCATGTCGATTTCCAGCATCTTGCGCAAACCGCGCTCGCCTCCGGCATCCACATCAATGGCTGCTGTCATCAAGGCGATTTCCTCGTCGGGCTCGGTCTGCTCGAGCGCGCAGCCGCCCTCGGACGGGACCAGGATGCAGCAACGCAGGAGAACATCCGCATCGCCGTAGAGAGGCTCGCCGGCACAGGCGAAGGCAAGATGGGAGAGCTTTTCAAGGTGCTGGCCGTTTCCAGCCCGGCGATCGAGCTCCTGCCCTTTCGCCCTGTCGGCTGAATCCCCACTATCGATCCGGCGGATTGACAGTGCGCGTAGGCCTGGGCCAACATCGCCGCTGAGATCGAACTGCTTCGCCGCGGCTGCGTTATGTCAAGCACGATAGGCAAAACCAGATATCAAGGGACGTTCCAGTTGCCGACACCACTTGCTAGCACGCTGCTGAGCGCCGCCGAGGCTGCCGGCATCCGCCATGGCTATTTCACCCGTGCTGGCGGTATTTCTGAAGGTCTCTATCGCGGATTGAACGTCGGGCTCGGCTCGAACGACAATCGCGAGCACGTACAGGAGAACCGGCGCCGCGTCGCCGGCTGGTTCGGGCTTCCTCTCGATCAGCTTGCCACCGTGCATCAGGTCCATTCGCCCGATGTCGTAACCATCGGCGCACACTATGACGGCAGCCGGCCGCAGGCCGACGCGATGGTGACCGCGACGCCTGGTATTGCGCTTGGCGTGCTCGCCGCCGATTGCGGCCCCATCCTCTTCGCCGATCCGGAAAACCGGGTCATAGGCGCCGCCCACGCGGGCTGGAAGGGCGCGCTGACCGGCGTCCTGGAAAACACCATCGATGCGATGGAAGCACTTGGCGCGAGACGCGAGACGATCGTTGCCTGCCTCGGCCCCTCTATCAGTCAGTCGAGTTATGAGGTCGGCCCCGAATTCGTCGAACGTTTCCTCGCCCATGATCCTGGCTATGCGCGATACTTCGCCCCTTCGGAGCGAGACGGCCACGCCATGTTCGATCTACCGTCCCTAACCGTCGATCGCCTGCGCAAGGCTGGCGTCACGGCCGAAAGCCTGAACCTCTGCACCTACCCGGATCCGGAACTCTTCTTCTCCTATCGGCGCACGACCCATGCCAGGGAGCCGGATTACGGTCGACAGATTTCCGCCATCGCCATCGGGAAGGCAGCTTGATATGGCCCTGCATTTCGAACGCAGCGAATACGATGCTCGTCTGGCGCGGCTGCTGGCGAGGATGCAGGAAGAAAAGCTCGATGCCATGCTGCTCTTCGCCCAGGAGAGCATGTACTGGCTGACCGGCTACGATACGTTCGGCTATTGCTTCTTCCAGGCCTTGGTCGTCAAGGCGGACGGTTCCCTGACGCTTCTGACGCGCTCGGCCGATCTGCGCCAGGCACAACTCACATCCGTTATGACAGACATCCGCATCTGGGTCGATCGCGTCAACGCCGATCCGACGCTCGATCTCAAGGAGCTTTTGTCGGACCTCGACCTCCTCGGAACCCGCATCGGCGTCGAATACGATACCCATGGCATGACCGGCCGAGTAGCCCGCCTTCTCGATCAGCAGCTTGCCAGTTTCGGCCAGATCGCCGATGCCTCCTATCTGATAAGCGGCCTGCGCCTGACGAAGAGCCCTGCGGAAATCGTCCATGTCGAACGCGCCGCCGCATTGGCCGATAATGCTCTGGACGCAGCCCTGTCTCTGATAAAGCCCGGCGCGGACGAAGCCGATATCCTCGCCGCCATGCAAGGCGCCATCTTTTCCGGCGGCGGCGATTACCCCGCCAACGAATTCATCATCGGCTCCGGCGCGGAAGCCCTGCTCTGCCGCTACAAATCCGGACGCCGCAAGCTCGACCCCGATGATCAGCTGACGCTTGAATGGGCTGGGGTCGATGCCCACTACCATGCGGCCATGATGCGCACGATCGTCATCGGCAATCCCAGCCATCGCCACCGCGAACTCTACAGCGCGTGCCTGGAAACTCTGCAGGCGATCGAGACGATCCTGATGCCGGGGCACACCTTCGGCGACGTCTTCGACATGCATGCCAAGATCATGGATGAACGCGGCCTTGCCCGGCATCGGCTGAACGCCTGCGGCTATTCGCTCGGCGCCCGCTTCTCGCCCTCCTGGATGGAGCATGAGATGTTCCATATGGGCAATCCGCAGGAGATCCAGGAGAACATGTCCCTCTTCGTGCACATGATCATCATGGATTCCGACAGCGGCACCGCAATGACCCTCGGCCAGACCTATCTGACGACATCGCAAGCCCCGAAAGCCCTTTCCCGCCACCCTCTCGAATTTCTTAACCGTTAGGGCGTAAGATAGCGATCCTGGGCGGTCAGGCCGTCGGGAGAAAGGATCGCGTCGATGGGATTGGTCAGGATAACGTTGACTGTCGCCGGCATTTGCCTCGCGCTCTCCGCCTGCAACACCACGGACGCCCTGACACCGCCCGAGGCGATCGGCGATGCCGGCTCGAGCCCGGTCACGCAGCGCGATGTCGAACGCATAGCCGCGGCACCCCAGCGTCGCCAGACCTATCAAGGCTCTCAGGAGAGCTACGGTTATCAGCAGCAGACCTCGCAGCAAGCCTATCAGCCGCAAAACTACGGCGGTGGCGGCACGCTCGATGAACAGGCATCGGCTCTGAAATCGAACGGCACCAATCCTTATGCCTCCCGCCCGCTCGACGGTTCCCGTACCGCATCCATCGCCCCTGCCAACAATCAGTTCTCGGAGGCCGACGAGCAACGCGAGGCCGACCGGCGCCTGTTGGAAGATCCGCCACCACCACAACAGCAGCAGGAACAGGCTGCGGATGATCAGCCGCCGCAACAGCAGGCATCCCTGCCGCCGGCAGCTGCGGCCGGAGGCAACAGCATCCGTTTCCTGCCGATCATCGGTGCGCCCGTCGATGCCGTCACGCCGCTGTCGCGCCAGCTCGGCGCCGACGCCCGCGCCCTCGGCCTGACGATCAAGAGCTCGAGCGATTCCAGCGCAGCCTATATTCTCAAGGGCTATCTCTCGGCTTTCGAGGACGGTCCGCAGATTTCGGTGACCTATGTGTGGGATGTACTCGATGGCAACGGCAACCGCGTACACCGCATACAGGGTTCGGAAAGCACGCCGCTGAAGCGCGGCGACCCATGGTCGGCCGTTCCTCCGACCGTCATGCAGAAAATTGCCTCCAAAACCATGTCGGAATTCAATTCCTGGCGCGATTCCAACGGTGGATAGCCATAAGCTTTTCAGAAATATGAAAGCTAACGCGCATCTCCCCCTTGCATTCGAGAGCAAGGCGGTTAAAAGCGCGGCTATCAGGTTGGTAACAGGCGGGCCACAATGAAGGTTTTCGCAGGCAATTCGAACCGGCATCTCGCCGAAGCGATCTGCAATTATCTCAACGTTCCCTTAGGCAAGGCCAGTGTCAGGCGCTTCGCGGACCAGGAAATCTTCGTTGAAATCCAGGAGAACGTGCGCGGCGAGGACGTATTTGTCGTCCAGCCGACCTCATTCCCGGCCAACGATCATCTCATGGAACTGTTGATCATGATCGACGCCATGCGGCGCTCTTCGGCGCGACGCATCACGGCGGTCCTTCCCTATTTCGGCTATGCCCGCCAGGATCGCCGAGCCTCCGGTCGTACGCCGATCTCGGCCAAGCTGGTGGCCAATCTGATCACCGAGGCAGGCGCCGACCGCGTTCTCACGCTTGACCTGCACGCGGGCCAGATCCAGGGCTTCTTCGATATCCCGACGGACAATCTCTATGCGCTGCCGATCCTGACGCGCGACATCAAGGCGAATTACGATATCGGCAACGTCATGGTCGTTTCCCCGGACGTCGGCGGTGTCGTACGCGCCCGCGCGCTCGCCAAACGCCTCGACTGTCTGCTGGCGATCGTGGACAAGCGCCGTGATCGCCCGGGTGAATCCGAAGTGATGAACATCATCGGTGAAGTGGAAGGGAAAGACTGCCTGCTGATCGACGACATCGTCGATTCCGGCGGCACGCTCTGCAACGCGGCCGATGCTCTGCTCGCAAAGGGCGCGGCAAGCGTCACCGCGTATATCACCCACGGCGTGCTCTCCGGCGGCGCCGTGACGCGCGTGGCCAACTCGCAGCTGAAGGAACTGGTGATCACCGATTCCATTCAGCCGACGACCGCCGTGCAATCGGCGCCCAACATCCGCGTCATCACGACGGCAACCCTCATCGGCGAAGCCATCAACCGCACCAGTCAGGAAGAATCGGTTTCAAGCCTGTTCGATTAAGGCTAGAACGACATTTCAGACGGCCTTTGCGCTCGCCGGATGTGCCTGCTTCCATGCCAGCAGACCAATTCCGATCAGGCCGGAAATGAAGACGGCCGCCCCCGATCCCATGATCGAAGGTCCGATGCCGAACCAGGCAAACAAGCTCGGCGACATCAGATAGGCCAAAAGCAGGCCCGTAAAGATCGCGCACATCAGCAGACGATAGACCTGCGCCAGCCTATGCGGCTCACTGCGCGTCTGCATCAGATGCAGCATGGCAAGGTTCTCGAACGGACCGTTGATCGCCGCAAAGCAGGCGACGATCATCAGCCATATGCGGTCATGCATCAGCGGCAACAGGAAGACTCCTGCTCCGAAAATGAGCTTTGCCGCGACGATCCAGACCACCGGCCGGCGTGGCCTGACGCTGCTTAGGATCAGATTTGTCGTCAGGTTGCCGACGCCATAAGCGGTCATCATCAGGCTATAATCGGTCAGCGGATCGGCGCTGGTTTCGCGCAGATGCAGGATCATGCCGAGCAGGATTCCCATGGCCCAGGCGATATTTCCCATCAGGTTGGTGAACAGGCCATAGAGGATCGCCGCATGGCCTCGCGCCGCGCGCCATCCACCGAGAACACCATCCACGACAGCGGCCATTCCAGAAAATTCGCGCCGTCGCGGGGCCGCCGGCAGCCTTGCCACCGCCAGCCAAACCGCAAGCGCCGAAAGCCCGAAAGTCGCTGCCGTCACGGTGAAGAATTGCGATTTCGGTAGAAACCCGTTCACCAGTGCGATCAGGCTCGGGCCGAGAATGCGCGCCATGCGGCGGGTGGCGTCGAACAGGCCGTTTGTCGCATGTCGGACGTCCGGATCGACCGCAATCCTCGGCAGCGTTGCCTGCAGCGACGGATCGAATGCTGATGTGAGCAAGGCGATGCACCCGGCAAGCACCATCAGTAGCGGCAGGCTCATCATATGCAGAAGCCCGGCGAGCGACAGCATCAGCAGCAGAGCCGCCCGCATGAGATCGCTCGCGATCATCGTGGTGCTGTGGCGCCAACGATCCGTAACGATGCCGCCGAAAAAGCTGCCGATCAGCAGCGCGCCGGATTGCAGCGCGGACACATATCCCGCATCGCTGCCGATGAAATCGGCCGCGATCCAGACGACCGCGACCATGTAGAATTCGGAGCCTGTCGCCGCCAGCACCTGACCGGCCCATAGAAGCGAGATCGAGCGCTGGCTGAGTGGCTTCAGGACAAACATGATCGCATTCTGATTTGAGGATGACTTACTTCACGACCTGACCGTTGACCGACACGTGACCGTCATCGGAAAGATCGATATCCCAGCGCGAGCGCCCATCCGCGTCCGTTTTGGCAAAACCCTTGGCCATCATCAGGCCGAAAGAGACCTGGGAAAGATCGGCCTTGGTCTTTGCCGCCTCCTGGATGGCGGCGATCGTCTTGTCGAGATCGCGGGCAAAAACCGTCATCTTCATGGCGACGCGATCCTTCTCGGTCAGCCAGCTGCGCATGCTGCCGGAAGCCTCGACATCATAGAGGCCGGAAACGGCGCTGATTTTCGGGAAGTTGATGGTCACCGTCCCATCGGGGAACATGGCCTTCTGCAGCTTCTCGTCGATGGCCTTATTGCCGTCCGGCTCTTTGAAATTGGTGTCCTTCAGGACATTCATCAGGGCGGTAAAGTTCAGGTTCGGTACCTGCACCTGAATATCGGCGGTATCGGGAATGAAGGCGACGTAGTCCTCGGGTACCATGCCCGTTTCCAAAGTAAGCTTTTCTGCACTTAATCCGAAATCGGCGTTCATGGCATCGGCAGGCCCGGCGATCTTGAAGGAGTAGCCCATCTTCTGCAGCCCGCCATTACCGAGCGGCGTCGCAAGCGCGATGTCCTTTATGGCAACAGATTCATCGAAGGAGCCGACGATCGGCATGGCATTCATAACCAAGGCCTTGAGTGCTTCGCTGTCCTTATCCGAAAGCGTCTTCTCTTCCTTGTGCTCGGAGACGAACTGCAGCAACGAGTTCACCGCCTTCAAGGGCAGTTTCGTCGCACCCATGTTGAAATCGATTGCCGCGATCTTGATTTCACCCAGCGTCTCGTCATCCGACGAGATCTTGTTGTAGAGCGACTGCAGGCTGCCGTCCATTTTGATATCGAGCCTGCCCGGCTCACCGCTATCGGCCGACGATAGCGCATAAGAGATGCTCTCGGCGGTGGCGTCGTTCTTCTGAACGCTCTTGTTTTCGTCGGTCGTCTTGGCGGCGAAGGTAAGGCCCTGCCCCTTCATTTCCATCGAACGCAGATAGTGGAGCGCGGGATCGAAAACGCCCTTGACCGTGGATGAGGCCAATGCATAGCGAAACTCGCTGTCAGACCCCTTGCCAGGCTCGGAGCGCGCCGTCACGTCCATGGCATTGTTGCCTTCGATATTCCAAAGGCCGCTGTCGAGCGGCGTCGCCAGCATCATCAAAGGCTTGAGTCCGCTGATGTTGAAACCGCTCACATTCAACTTGTCGAGCAGCTTCTGCAGATCATAAGTCACCTCATAATTCGCACCGACCGGCTTGACGGAGATTGCACCGCTCTTGGCGATATCGTCAGGCAGGAAATAGGTCAGGTTGCCATAGAGATCCTTCGCACCCTGCTCGCTGACCTCAGCCGCCTGCACACCGCCAATAACGCCGGCAGCGACGACAGTCGCTGCAGCAATCGCTTTGAAACGCATAATTCACCCCCAAACATGATGGAAAAGAAATGTGAAAATTCGAAAAGGACCGGGCGGTCTTTCGAATGAAACTCTATTGCCGCCCCGATCCATCGGCCTGCTCCCCAGACATCAAGGCTTCTTCATCACCTGACCATTGACCGTCACTGTGCGGTCTTCATCCATCGCGATGTCCCAGCGTAGACGACCGTCGGGATCGGTCTTGGCAAAACCCTTGGCGGCAAGCAAGCCAAAAGAAACTTTATTCAGGCGCGGTTCCGCCTTGGCGGCATCCTGGATGGCGGCAACCGTCTTGTCGAAATCGCGCGCCAGGATCGTCGCCTGTAGCGAATAGCCGGTATGCGGCTTGGTCGAACCTTTCAGCGCGCCGGAAATCTCGACATCATAGACGCCTGAAGTGGCGCTGATCTTCGGAAACTCCAGAGTTCCATAGCCGCTCGGGAACATCGTGCGCTTCAACGCCTCGCCGGAAACCGGCGCGGCATTCGGGGCGATCGCATCGAGCCCGGTATCGATAAGACCCTCGAAGTTGATGTTGGGGACACCGAGCTGCACGTCGAGCGTTGACGGAAGGAATGCCGAATAAGCCGCCGGAACGAAACCCGAATCCGGTGTGACCTGCTCGGCCCGCAGCTCCAGATTGACGTTGGAGGCCTTGGTCAGGCCATCCATCTTGAAGCTGTAGTCGATGCGCTTCACGCCGACCTTGCCCTTGTCGGTCACCACCAGGACATCGTTGAGGGTGACGGTCTTGTTGAGCGATCCGAAAACCGGCAAGGCGCGATGCACCAGCTGCTCGAACTTCTCGCTGCCGCTTTCGGAAAGTTGCTTGGCCTTGACGTGCTGAACGAAGAAGCGAATGAGCGCGCGCAGGTCCTTCGCCGGCAGGCTGGTGGCGGTGAGGTTCGTATCGACGCTGTCGGCGCTGAAGGTGACGGGCGAACCATCCGGCCGCACGGTGAATTGCTCGCTCAGACGCTGCAGCGTCCCCTGCAATTGCAGGTCGACCTTGCCGGCTTCGCTGCTGTCGGTGACGGTGTGAGCGAAAGAGAGGCTGTCGATGGTGGCATCGAGCTTGCGCCCGCTCTTTGGGCCGCTACCGACGCTGGAGAATTTCACACCACTGCTCTTGATGCCCATTGACCGCATCATCTCGATCTTCGGATCGAAAATCCCGTCGAAGGAGTTGGAAGCAATGGAATAGGCAAGGTCTGAAGTCGGCGAATGCAGGGCGACATCGAGACTGTTGTCGCCCGTCAGGTGCCATCTCCCTTGTTCGAGAGGCCGCGCGAAGAGGGAGAGCGGTTTAAAGCCCGTAACCGAGAAGGCGCGCGAATTGATCTTGTCGAAGAATTTCGCGAGATCGTAGACAATTTCGTATTGGTCGCCCACCGGCTTGACGGTTACGAAATCGCTGCGGGCAAGATCCTGCGAGAGCGGTTGGGTGAGGATATTGCGAAGTTCCCTGGCGCCCTGCTCATTAATCTCGGCAGCCTGCGGCGCGCCGGCAAGACCTATGGAAAAAACGGCGGCGGCAATAACCCTAGAGCGCATGCCCGACCTCACTTTCTGACCCTGATCGATTGAATTCGACTGTTGATGGGGCCGACGGTATATGTCAAGGCGTTGATAGACACGGTATCGCAGGCTTGTCTCAGCCGTTGCAAGGCCACCACAAAGCTTCGCATTCCGGGGTGCTTGCACCTTTGGCCGCTTTGTATTATACGCCACGCGTCCGCGTAGACACCCTTGGAGGCAACGCGGATGAGGCAGGGCATGCCCTCCTCCAGTTCAGCCGACATGGCACTGGCCGATCGGATGAACTCTCCAAATAACCTCGAAAGGAATAGCCATGAGCCACGAAAACTACGAGCTCAAGGCCGAGGCGCGCGAACGGGTTGGTAAGGGGTCCGCCCGTGAACTTCGCCGCAACGGTTTGATTCCCGCTGTCATCTATGGTGACAAGCAGGCCCCCATTTCCATCGCTCTCAACACCAATGAGGTGACGAAGCGCATCCACGCCGGCGGCTTCCTCACGACGATCGCAACGATCGACGTCGACGGTAAGAAGATCAAGGTTCTGCCGAAGGACTACCAGCTCGATCCGGTTCGTGACTTCACGCTTCACGTCGATTTCCTGCGCGTTTCCGGCAACACCGCGGTCACCGTCGAAATCCCGGTTCACTTCGAAAACCACGAGAAGTCCCCGGGCCTCAAGGCTGGCGGCGTGCTGAACATCGTTCGCCACGAAGTCGAAGTCCATTGCCCGGCCGATGCGATCCCGGAATTCTTCACCGTCGACCTGACCGGCCTGAAGAGCGGCGACAGCGTCCACATCTCGGCCGTCAAGCTGCCGAAGAACGTGACCCCGGTCATCGCCGACCGTGACTTCACGATCGCAACGATCGTTGCCCCGGCAGCCGGTCTTGCTGAAGAAGAAGCAGAAGGCGGTGAAGAAGCCAGCGCCTGATTGGCATCTTCAACCTAAGGCATCGAAACCCGCCTCCCCTTTCGAGGGAAGGTGGGTTTTTTATGCTCGAAAACAAATATTAGAGAAAGTAAAAATATAAACGTCTTGAAATCTATACTATCGTTGATTTCCATTAACCCCAGAATTTCAGCAACATTTAACAGATTCATGAAAATCTACGCGAAAGAGTTGTAGAAAGCGGCCCCCAAGATCCGCTGGTCTGTGGCTTGCGGAGCAAACGGAACAATGAGCCATTCGGTCGAAAACAGGTTTTTCGCGATCGTCTGCGGTGCGCTGCTGGTTTTCGTAGCGCCGCTCTTCATCCTTTTTCTTTTCCTGTCGTCCGAACGCGCCGAGAAGGAAATCAAGGATCATATAACCGTCCTGCTCGTCGCCAATGCCCAGGCGCTTGCGAAACCGCTGTGGGATCTGGATGAGGATAGCGTCACCCAGATCAGCGCCACGACGGTCGCCGAAGGCGCGATCGTTCGGGTCAATGTGCGCGATCTCTCCGGCCAGCTCGACGTCACCCAATCCACTATTCCGAAATCCTACAAGGGCAATCTGGAGTCCATTGCGCGGCCGATCGTCTACAACGGCGTGGATGGCACCAAGAGGCTCGGCACCATCACGGTCTTCTATCCCCAGCTCGGTCTCTTCGATGGTCTGAAGAACGAGGAAATCGTCTTCATATCCATCTTCATTTTCGCCGTGCTGACGGTCTTCGGCGCGGCGCTGATCGGCAACCGTATTTTCGTTATCCAGCCGTTGATGCGCCTGACGCATGCCATCGAGGCAACACGGCGGCTCGGCTCTCGTCATCATGTCGACTGGCAGTCGAACGACGAAATGGGGCGGCTCGCCAGCAGTTTCAACGATATGCAGAGCAAGCTGCAACGCGAGGAAACCGAACTGAAGCTTGCCCATCGCCGCGCCACCGATACCTATAACCTGACGCCCGCCATGCTTTTTTCCCTCGACAAGGACGATTGCATCGCCGCCGTCAGCGACTACTGGCTCGCCACAACCGGCTATGGCCGCGCCGAGGTGATCGGCCGCGAGTTTGCAAGCCTGGTCCTGCCGGAATCGCGGGCTCAGTATGTCGAGCGCAAGAACGGCAATCCCGATACCGCCGCCCGTCTAGCGGTCACCGTCAAGTTCCTGTGCCGGAACGGACGGGTGATGGACGTCCTGATTCTGGAGACCACCGCGATCCAGGACGGCCTTTCGCTTTCCGTCATGACCGACGTCACCGAGCTCAAGCAGTCCGAGGACAAGAACCTCCGGCAGGCCATCACCGATCACCTGACCGGCCTCCTCAACCGTCAGGGCTTCGAGACCGCACTGGACGCCAAGATCAACGAGGCCGATCTGCGCCAGCGCGAACTTGCCTGTCTCTTCATCGATCTCGACCGGTTCAAATGGATCAACGACAATATGGGCCATGCTGCCGGCGACGCGGCCCTGCGCGAGCTCGTCTCCCGCCTGCAGACATGCCTGAAATCGGGTGACATCGCCGCCCGCCTGGGGGGTGATGAATTCGCGATCCTGCTGCTGGCGGAAAACGCCGAAGCGAGAGCTATGGAGATGGCCTCCCGCATCGCCGAAATCTTCGAAGCGCCGTTCCATGGCGATGCGCGCCTCAGCGCCAGCATCGGCATCGCCATCTATCCGCGCCATGCGGCCAATGCGGCCGAACTGCTGCTGAAGTCCGATATCGCCATGTATGCCAAGAAGCGCGACGGCAAGAACGGCGCACAAATCTTCGACAACGGCATGCTCGATGACTCGCGCCGCCGCGCCGAACTGGAAAGCCACATCGAAGCCGGCCTCGCGGAGGACTGGTTCGAGGCCTATCTGCAGCCGGTGGTGAATATCGACGACCGTTCGATCGCCGGCTTCGAGGCGCTGATGCGCCTGCACCATCCGCAGAAGGGTATCCTGCCCCCTGCCCGCATCATCGAGGTCGCCGAAGAGACAGGCTCGATCATTCGCATCGGCAACCGCATCATGGAAAAGGCGATCGCCAATTTCGCGCGCCTGTCGCGTCTCGATGGCATGCAGGACACTTATCTCGCCATCAACTTCTCGCCCCTGCAATTCGAGCCCGAATTGCCGCTGCGCATTGCCGCCTTGCTTTCGAGCTATGACGTTCCTGCCCGGCGCATCGTCGTCGAAATTACCGAAGCCGTGCTCATGGACGACAATCCGGAGACACGCATGGTCATCAACGAGATTTGCCGCTACGGCTGCCGCATCGCACTCGACGATTTCGGCACTGGCTATTCATCGCTCAGCTATATCAATCGCTTCCCGGTCGATATCATCAAGATCGATCAGTCCTTCATCCGCGCGATCAACGATACCGCATCCGATGTCAGCTCCAAGAGCCGCATGCTCGTCGAAAGCATCACCACGCTGTCGCACAAGATGAACTGCACGGTCATCGCCGAAGGCGTGGAAACCGAAGAGGAGTGCGCGACGCTGCGCACCATGGGCATTGATTACGGCCAAGGCTACCTGTTCTATCGGCCGCTGCATCCGGATATACTGGCAAAGACGCTCGTCAGCCAGCAGCAGGATTATCCTTCACCCATAGCGCAAGCGTCATAGCGATGAGGAACCGCATGCGAAAGCCGCTGCTCACGATTGCAATCAGCCTGTTTTCGCTATTCCTTTTCTCTCCGGCCCGCGCCGAAACAGTTCATTTCACCACCGAGGAATATCCGCCCTTCAATTATCGCGACGGCAAGACGGCTGTCGGAGCGATCACCGAACAGGTGCAGAAGGTGATGGCCGATATCGGCGTCGACTATACCATCGCCATCATGCCCTGGGCGCGGGCCTATAATGAGGCGCTGGCGGAGCCCATGACCTGTGTCTTTGCGACCGCCCACAATGAAGAACGCGATCCGCTCTTTAAATGGGTGCAACCGTTGCTGATCGATCGCAGTATCCTGATCAAGCATAGCGGCTCGAAGATTGCTGCCGCCACCATTGACGAAGCCAGGAAATATCTCGTCGGCACCTGGCGGGAGGACTATACGGAGACGATACTGCGCCGGAACAATTTCCCGCGCATCGACGTCGGCAGCGATTTCAAGGCCACGCTCAAGAAACTGATGAGCGATCGCATCGACCTGATGCCGATTTCGGAATTCTATTTCGACAAGCTGAAAGCCCAGGGGAATGCCGTGGAGAAGGTGACCATCCTTTCCCAGCAGCCCATGGGGATCGCCTGTCAGAAGGATTTCCCGACCGACCTTCTGAACAGGATGCAGGCAGCGCTGAATGCGCAGATCGCCGACGGAACGCAAAAGCAGATTTACCTGAAGTACGGCCTCAACCTCGGCGACTGACCGCATCCCGCCTTGACTTTGCCGCCAAATCCCTGTGGTGAAGGGCATCGATATTTTCCAAGGGGTGAAGCGCATGCTTCTCATCGCGGGCCTCGGCAATCCGGGCGCCAAATATCAGGGCAACCGCCACAATATCGGCTTCATGGCCGTGGATGCGATCTATCGCCGCCATAACTTTTCGCCTTGGTCGAAGAAGTTCAAGGCGGAGATTGCCGAAGGCGAGCTCGCCGGCCAGAAGGTGCTGCTCATCAAGCCGCAGACTTTCATGAATCTCTCGGGCGAAGCCGTTGGCGAAGCCATGCGCTTCTACAAGCTCCAACCCTCCGACCTCGTGGTGATCTACGACGAACTGGATCTGCCGGCGGGCAAGGCGCGGCTGAAGACCGGCGGCGGTCATGGCGGACACAACGGCATCAAATCGATCGACGCCCATTGCGGCAAGGACTATCGACGCCTGCGCCTCGGCATCGGTCATCCCGGTGTCAAGGAGCTGGTGCACAACCACGTTCTCGGCGATTTCGCCAAAGCGGACCAAAGCTGGCTGGAACCGCTGTTCGACGCACTTGCCGACAACGCCGACATGCTGGTGCGCGGCGAGGATTCGCAGCTGATGAACAAGATCGCGCTTGCCCTGGGCGGCAAGGCGGAAGAGGACAAGCCAAGGCCGGAGAAGAAGGCACCGGCCAAGTCCCATATCCATCAGGCACGCAATCACAGCCAGCCGAAGATTCCGGAAACCGGTCCCATGGCGGAAATGCTGAAGAGGATGTTCGGCAAGAAGGACAATTGAGATGTCGCAGACAGCCATGGAAGACGTCGCCAATCTCCCCATCAGGCCGGTTGCGATGGCGGACCTGCTGACGCTGCTTGCACTTTACCAGCACCTGAACGCGGAAGATCCGGTGCTGGAGCTAGGGCTGGCGGAGAGCCGCCTGGCGGAAATCCTTGCCCATCCCGGCATGACGATCCTCGCCGCCTTTGATGGCGACAAGGCCGTCTCTTCCGTGACGCTGACCGTCATCCCAAATCTCACGCGCGGCGGCGCGCCCTATGCCTTGATCGAGAATGTGGTGACCCACGCCGATTATCGGCGACGCGGTCTCGCCGGCACGGTCATCCGCAAGGCATTCGCAATCGCCTGGGAGAGGAACTGCTACAAGGTCATGCTGCTGACCGGCTCGAAAAATCCAGCAACGCTACGCTTCTATGCCAATTGCGGCTTCAAGCAGGACAAGACCGGCTTCCAGGTCCGCCGTACCTCGGCGACCTAACGGGTCGCAGTCATTCCTATTCTTCCGGCTCTGTCGTGAACATCAGCGGGAAACCGGCGCTCTTGGCAAGATCGACCGCCTCCTGCGCCTTCGTCTCGGCAATATCCCGCGCACAGACCATGACCACGCAAGTACCGAGCTTATGCGCCGTCATCATAACGCGATAGCCGGTCTCCTCGCTCATGCGGAAGACGGCCTTCAGCACCATGATCACGAATTCCCGCGGCGTATAATCGTCGTTCACGAGAATGATCTTATAGAGCTTCGGCCTTTCGACCTTGGGCTTGGTTTTAGGCTTTGGCTTCAGGACAACATCATTGTCACTCATCGGCATCACCGTTGACGACAGGGGAAAGAGTTTTGGGCTAATAGGGAGAAATTATAGTGCAGCGCACCACGCGGTTCAAGGACGACGGCATCTATTAAGGAAGGCAAAGGGGCATTCGAGCGACTCCCGCCTCCCTTTCGGCAGAAAAAAGCCTCCTTGCCCGCACAAGACTTGACCCGCAACGGCCCTTCCCCCATAGGCACTGCAAAGATTTTCAAGATATGGACAAGGTGCCATGGGTTTCAAATGCGGTATCGTCGGGCTGCCGAATGTCGGCAAGTCCACTCTGTTCAACGCGCTGACCAAGACGGCGGCGGCACAGGCGGCAAACTATCCGTTCTGTACCATCGAGCCGAACACGGGCGAAGTCGCCGTCCCCGACCCGCGCATGCGCAAGCTCGCCGACATCGCCAAGTCGAAGGAACTGATCCCGACGCGCATCTCCTTCGTCGATATTGCCGGCCTCGTGCGCGGCGCGTCAAAGGGTGAAGGCCTCGGCAACCAGTTCCTCGCCAATATCCGCGAGGTCGACGCCATCGTGCATGTGCTGCGCTGTTTCGAAGACAGCGACATCACCCATGTCGAGGGCCGCATCAATCCCGTCGCCGATGCCGAAACGATCGAGACCGAGCTGATGCTCGCCGATCTCGAGAGCCTTGAGCGCCGTACCGAGCAGACGCGCAAGCGCGCCACCGGCAAGGACAAGGAATCCATGGCGATGCTGCCGATCATGGAAGCCTCGTTGAAGCTGCTTCAGGAAGGCAAGCCGGTGCGCACTCTGCTGTCGAAGCTTGATGCCGAAGAGATCCGCATTCTCAAGAGCCTGAACCTTCTGACCTCGCACCCGGTGCTCTACGTCTGCAACGTCGCCGAAGGTGATGCCGCGACCGGCAACGAGCATACGGCGGCCGTCGCCGCCATGGCCAAGGAGCAAAATTCGGAAGTCGTCATCATTTCCGCCGCCATCGAGGCGGAAGTGGCGCAGCTGCCCGACGAAGAGGCGAAGGAATTCCTCTCCGCGCTCGGCCTCGATGAAGCTGGCCTCGACCGCCTGATCCGCGCAGGTTACAAGCTCCTGCACCTCATCACCTATTTCACCGTGGGACCGAAGGAAACGCGCGCCTGGACCATCGAACAGGGCACGAAGGCGCCGCAGGCCGCCGGCGTCATCCATTCGGATTTCGAACGCGGCTTCATCCGCGCCAACACGATCGCCTATGACGATTACATCGCCTACAATGGCGAGACCGGCGCCAAGGAAGCTGGCAAGGCGCGCGACGAAGGCAAGGAATACGTCGTCCAGGACGGCGACGTCATCCACTTCCGCTTCAACACCTGATTGCTTTTCGGCTGCCGGCGCCCACCGGAGCGCCGGCTCAGCTGCAGATCTTTGCCCTCCCTGCGACCACGAAAATGCTTGCGCCATCGCCACCCAGATGCGATGGCCCATAGGCAGAATGGGAGGATGGAAGGAAAGATGACGAAACTCGTCTATGAAGACTTTCAGCCGGGACGGGAATTTCCGCTCGGCCCTAGACATGTGATGGCGGCGGAGATCATAGAATTCGCTAGTGAATTCGACCCTCAACCGATGCATCTGGATGAGGAGGCAGGCCGCGCCAGTATTCTCGGCGGCCTCGCAGCCTCCGGCTGGCATACTTCATCCATGTTCATGCGCATGATGTGCGATTCCTACCTCCTCGCTACCGACGCGCAGGGTGCGCCTGGTATCGATTTCATGGAATGGAAGAAGCCGGTTCTGGCCGGAGATACTCTCTCAGGCCGGTCCATCGTCGTCGAGATACGCCCCATGCGCTCTCGTCCAGGCATCGGCATCGTCAAGTTTCGCCATGAGGTCGAGAACCAGCGCGGCGAGCTCGTCTGCCTCGGAGAGAACGCGGTCATGATCCGCATGCGCAGCGTCGCGGAGGTTTCGGCATGAAGTTGAGCGACGTCTACGCTGTCGGCGAACGCATCGACATCGGCAGCCATACCTTCACGCCGGAGGGCATCATCCATTTTGCCTCGCGCTTCGATCCGCAGATCTTCCACATGGATGCTGAAGCGGCAAAGCAATCCCTATTCGGCGGGCTCTGCGCCTCCGGTTGGCATAGTTGCTCCATGTGGATGCGCACTTTCGTCGATTACTGGAAGTCCGAGACCGCACGGCTGATCGCCGAGGGCAAGACGCCGCCCAATCTCGGTCCCTCTCCGGGGTTCAAGAACCTGCAATGGCTAAGGCCGGTCTTTGCCGGCGACACGATCAGCTATGGCGTTGCGATCCTCGGCAGCCGGCCACTCGCCTCGCGCCCCGGCTGGGCGCTCTACACACTCAGCTGCGATGGCATAAACCAGCATGGCGCCCCGGCCCTGCGCTTCGAAAGCACCGTGCTGGCCTTCGAATAACGGCCGGCGGTGCCGTCGACGCGGCCCCGCCAGCTAACGAGCATACTCAGTGTCCGGCGAATTCCACCAGCGTATGAACCGGCACATCGAGCTCTTCGAGCTTCTTGCGGCCGCCGAGATCAGGCAAATCGATCACGAAGCAGGCGGCAACCACTTCGGCTCCGATCTGCCGCAGAAGCTTCGTCGCGCCGACGGCGGTGCCGCCCGTTGCGATGAGATCGTCCACGAGAATGACCCTCTCGCCCGGATTGACGGCATCGCGATGCATCTCCATCTCGTCCACCCCATATTCCAGGCTGTAGGCGATGCAGACGATATCGTGCGGCAGCTTGCCCTTCTTGCGGATCGGCACGAAGCCGGATGACAGCTGATGCGCCACCGCGCCGCCCAGAATGAAGCCGCGCGCCTCCATTCCAGCGACCTTGTCGATCTTCGTGCCGGCGTAGGGCTGCACCAGCGCATCGACAGCACGGCGGAATGCCCTGGCGTCGCCAAGCATCGTGGTGATGTCGCGGAAGATGATACCGGGTTTGGGATAATCCGGAATGGAGCGGATGCTGGCAGCGAGCTCCGAAGCAATGGTGTTCATGAAATACGTACTCTCAGGCTATGATAGGGCCGGCCGCACCCTATCAAGACCAGCGCTCCATACCAACAAAAAAGGCGGCCTCGACGGGCCGCCTTTTCGTTGAAGCATCACAATACTCAGTGAGCGCCGGCTTTGGCATAGACGGAGCGCTTGGTAAGATAGATCAATATCGAGAAGATCAGCAGGAACACCATGACCATGAAGCCGAGATGCTTCCGGTCTTCCAGATGCGGTTCGGATGTCCACATCAGGAATGCGGACACATCGCGCGCATACTGATCGACGGTCTGCGGCGCGCCATCGTCGTAGGTTACCTGTCCATCCGAAAGCGGCTTCGGCATCGCAAAGGTCGCGGCCGCATCGAAATACGGATTGTAGTGCGAGTTCTGCGGCACCTTGAAGCCAGCCGGCGGCTCTTCATAGCCAGTCAGCAGCGAGTAGATATAGTCCGGGCCGCCTTCCTGATACTGAGTGAAGATATCGAAGATGAACTGCGGGAAGCCGCGTTCGACTTCACGCGCCTTGGCAAGCAGCGACATGTCAGGCGGCACCGCTCCGTTATTGGAGGCCGCAGCAGCCTCGTCGTTCGGGAACGGCGAGTTGAAATGGTCCGACGGAAGTGCCTTGCGGGTGAACATCTCGCCCTGGGGGTTTGGCCCGTCCTGCACTTCATAATTGGCGGCGAAGGCCTTCACCTGGGCTTCCGTATAGCCGAGGTCTTCCAGCGTGCGGTAAGCCACCAGCTTCATCGAATGGCAGGCGGAACAGACTTCCGTATAGACCTTGAGACCACGCTGCAGCTGGGCCTTGTCGTAATAGCCGAACGGGCCGGCGAAGGTCCAATGCTGCTCGCGCGGTTCCTTCAGCGGATAATGCGGCGTTTCGTTCTCTGCGGCTGGTTTCGTCTCCGCCGCCATGGCGGCTACCGTCATGGAGCCGCCGATCAGGGCAAGCGAGAGAAGGCCGGCAACAATCTTTTTCATCGTTTTCTTCCTTCCAACCGCTCAGGCGCTCATCGCGACGGCGTCTTTTTTATTGACGCCCTGCTTTTCAAGAACCGCCTCCGTAATCGAATTCGGAATGCGCCTCGGTGTCTCGACTATGCCAAGCACCGGCATGACGACGAGGAAGAACAGGAAGTAGAACAGCGTCGCGAACTGCGCGGCCGTGGTGTAGATGCCTTCCGCCGGCTGCGAGCCGAGCCAGCCGAGCAGGACGGCGTCGGCAATGAACAGCCAGAAGAACAGCTTGTACCACGGGCGATAGACGGCCGAACGAACCTTCGACGTATCGAGCCACGGCAGGAAGAACAGCACGATGATCGCGCCGAACATCGTCAAGACACCGCCGAGCTTGGAATCGATCGGCCCGATGTTGAAGGTGATCGAGCGCAGCATCGCGTAGAACGGCAGGAAGTACCACTCCGGAACGATGTGGGCCGGCGTCTTCAGCGGATTGGCCGCAATGTAATTGTCGGCGTGGCCGAGGAAGTTCGGCAGGTAGAAGACGAAATAGGCGAAGACCAGCAGGAAGATGGAGACGCCGAGTGCGTCCTTCAGCGTCGCATAGGGCGTGAAGGCCACTGTATCCGTCTTCAGCTTGACTTCGACGCCGGTGGGGTTCGTCTGGCCGGTCACATGCAGCGCCCAGATGTGCAGGATGACAACACCAGCAATCATGAACGGCAGCAGGTAGTGCAGCGAGAAGAAGCGGTTGAGCGTCGGATCGTCGACGGCAAAGCCGCCGAGCAGGAAGGTCTGGATCCAGTCGCCGACCCATGGAAAGGCCGAGAAGAAACCGGTGATAACAGTCGCACCCCAGAAGGACATCTGACCCCAGGGCAGTACGTAGCCCATGAAGGCAGTCGCCATCATCAGCAGGTAGATGATCACGCCGAGAATCCAGAGGATTTCGCGCGGCGCCTTGTACGAGCCGTAGTAGAGACCGCGGGCGATATGGAGATAGACGGCCACGAAGAAGAAGGACGCGCCGTTGGCATGCATGTAGCGCAGAAGCCAGCCGTGGTTGACGTCGCGGACGATCTTTTCGACCGAATTGAAGGCGATCGCCGTATTGGCCGCATAATGCATGGCAAGAACGACACCGGTCAGGATCTGCAAAAGCAGCATGACGGAGAGCATGGCGCCGAACGTATAGGCATAGTTCAGATTGCGCGGGACCGGATAGGCGATGAAACTATCATAGACCATACGCGGCAGCGGAAGCCGCGCGTCGACCCATTTTTCGAGCCCTGTGGATGGCTCGTAAGACGAATGACCACTCATGATTCAGCTCCCCCTCAACCGACCTTGATCTTCTTTTCCGACGTAAACGCATATTGCGGTATGAAGAGGTTCTGCGGCGCAGGCCCATGGCGGATGCGACCGGCGGTATCGTAGACCGAACCATGGCAGGGACAGAACCACCCGCCATATTCACCTGCCTGGCCGAGCGGGATGCAACCCAGATGGGTGCAGACGCCGATCATGACGAGCCAGTTTTCCTTGCCCTCGCCGGCCGAACGGGCAACGTCGGTTGCCTGTGCATCGGACGGAAGATTGGCGTTGCGAGCGATCGGATCCTTCAGATCCGAAAGCTGCGTGCCCTTGGCATCGTCGATTTCTTTCTGCGTGCGGTTGCGGATGAAGACGGGCTTGCCCCGCCACTTCACGGTCAGGGACATGCCAGGCTCCAGGCTCGACACGTCGACTTCGATGGATGCAAGAGCGAGTGTCGATGCGTCCGGCCGCATCTGGTCGATAAACGGCCATGCGACGGCAGCTGCACCCACCGCGCCGGCCATGCCTGTCGTCAAATAAAGGAAATCGCGACGAGTCGGCTCGCCGGTGGAATCAACTGTCGTACTATGCTCGCTCAAGGCTGCACATCCTCTTCCCGCAAACCACGGCAAAACCGCGGTACCCCTCTCACTAACGGCGAATCAATGCGACCATAATTCCGCCATAGATTCCTCCGTAACCCGCTGCGTTCTAAGCTTGATCGCAAATTATGTCCAGTCTTGGCAAGGGGAGAGGGCACAATGTCGCGGCAAAATCGCGCTATTGCGTCGCAGGTTCGAAGCTCAAGCTCCCCCTCCCGGCAGCGTGAAGGTTAAGCGCATGAAAAAACAGTGGATTCATATAGTATTCCTTCCTGCCGCATCGCAAAATAAGCAATAATTTCAATGCTGCAGCGCAAAAGTCCGCGTGATCATCGCAGCTTTGTCCATCGTCAGCATGAGCCTTTACCTCTTAAAACCAAATAGATTTGTCTTGCGATTTGTGGACGATTGTCACTGTTGCCTTGTGCCGTCAAAACATCGGAACATGAAGCACGAGAACTTGCCATGAGACACACGATTTATTGCGTTCTGTGCGTTCTCGCCACGCTGGCGCTGGGAATCCTTGCGGCGCGCTATATCGCCGATTCCTGGTTGCTGGCCTTCTTCGAAAGCCTGCAGACCCACGTGAGCCTCTTTGCGATCCTGCTTGCCTTGATCGCATTCGTCTTCAAGCGTCACTGGTACGCGCTGTTCCTGACGGCGGCCGGAACCGTGCTGCTGGTCCATTCGCTCCTCATGCTCCAGGAATACGCAGCGTCTTCCCTCCTCGCCTCGGCAGAGGCAGGTGGCAAAAATTTCAGGCTCCTATCCTTCAACATCGAGGATAGCAATTTCGAAAACGGCGCCCGCATCGCCGATTTCGTTATCACCTCGAAAGCCGATGTCGTCGAAATTTTTGAGGCGGGGCCAATCCTTTCCGAGATGGACCGCATCACCAAGGTCTATCCTTACCGCATCGGTTGCGGCGTAATGACCACCGATTGCGACTCCCTGCTGCTGTCGAAAAGGCCGTTCCAAAGTCAGCTGATGCGCAGCCTCGGCAGCCTCTGGGACAATCGCTTCATTCTGGCCGCCATCGACATGGACGGCCAGCCCGTGAATTTCGC
This sequence comes from Martinezella tropici, assembly GCF_003287875.1. Lineage (GTDB taxonomy): Bacteria > Pseudomonadota > Alphaproteobacteria > Rhizobiales > Rhizobiaceae > Rhizobium > Rhizobium tropici_C. The sequence goes on along the minus strand of NZ_QMKK01000021.1, from coordinate 141,056 downwards.
CTCGGTGCATCTGAGCAAACCCTATTTCGATGCATTCCACCAGATCGAACTCGGCCTCCTCGCTCCGGCCCTGAACGACGTGAAAGGGCCGTTGATTCTCGCAGGAGATTTCAACGCGTCGGTCATCGCTCCCGACATGCGCGAGTTCCTGGCCGCGACGGGCCTTCGCCATGCCTTCCCCGAACCTGCGACCTGGCCGATCGCTTTGGGTGCCTACGGCGTCAGCATCGATCACGTCTTCGCCGGCGCGCCACTGAGGCTGATATCGGTCAAGCAGATTCGCAACGCTATGGGCTCGAACCATTTTGGCTTGATGACGGACTTCAGCGTGCCTCGCAGCGGTGGTTCAAACGACGCCGCGATCAATTAGGCCCGATGCCGGTCAATCGGCATCCACCGCGATGAAGCCGCCGGATTGACGGGCCCAGAGCTCGGAATAGAGGCCGCCGCGGGCAATCAGCTCGTCATGCGTCCCCTCTTCGATGATCTTGCCCTTGTCGATGACGATCAACCGGTCGAGCTTGGCGATGGTCGAGAGCCGGTGCGCGATGGCGAGAACCGTCTTGCCCTTCATCAGCACATCGAGGTTGGACTGCAGCACGGCCTCGGCCTCCGAATCCAGCGCCGATGTCGCCTCGTCGAGCACCAGAATCGGCGCGTCCTTCAGCATGACGCGCGCGATCGCGATGCGCTGGCGTTGGCCGCCTGAAAGCTTGACGCCGCGCTCACCGACATGGGCGGCATAGGCGGTGCGCCCCTTCTGATCCTCCAGAGCGGTGATGAAGCGATCCGCCTCGGCCTGCCGCGCCGCTTCCACCATCTGCTCGTCTGTGGCATCGGGACGGCCGAAAAGGATATTGTCGCGAATGGAGCGATTGAGCAGCGCCGTATCCTGCGTCACCATGCCGATCGCGCCGCGCAGAGATTCCTGCCGCACCGCGGCGATGTCCTGGCCGTCGATCAGGATATGGCCGCCCTCGAGATCATAGAAGCGCAGCAGCAGATTGACGAGCGTCGTCTTGCCCGCACCCGAGCGGCCGACGATGCCGACCTTCTCGCCGGCGGCGACGTTGAGGGAAAAATTGTCGATGACACCCCCGCCGCGCCCATAGTGAAAAGCCACATTGTCGAAACGGATTTCGGGGCCCGTGATCGTCAGGTCCCTGGCATCTGCCCGGTCGACAAGGCCAATCGGTTCGGAGATCATTTCGGCCGAATTCTGGATCGTGCCGAGGTTGCGCATGATGGCGTTGAATTGCGCCATCATGCGGCCGAAGAGCATGTTCAACCGCAGCACCATGCTGAGTGTGAAGGCGACGCCGCCGGTCGAAATTTCGCCCGATAGCCAGAGATGGACAGCCAGCGCGCCGATGGTGGTGATCATGACGCCGGAGAGCAGCGCAAGCGACGAACGCACGCCGGTCAGCAATCGCGTAAACGGCATGACGGCCGCCTGAAAGCGGTCGAAGCCATTGCGGATGTAATAGTCGTTCTGTTCTTCGCGGCCGAAGAGCTTCAGCGTCTGAATGTTGGCATAGGCATCGACCATGCGGCCGTTCAGCATCGATGACGCTTCGGCCGCATTGCGCGCATGCCTGCGGATGCGCGGCACGAAATAGCGCGCAAGCATGGAGAAGACACCGATCCAGACCGCGATCACAAGTGCAAGCCGCCAATCCAGTCCGCCGACCAGCGCGATGGTCGATGCCGCATAGATGATGATGAACCAGACGACCTGCAGCAGCGAGACAACGAGATCGCCCGTCGCCTGCCCTGCCGACCAGACCTTGGTGACGACGCGGCCGGAAAAATCGTTCTGGAAGAATTCGACGGATTGTCTCGCCACATGCCGGTAGGCCTGCCAGCGCACGAGGTTGAGAAACCCCGGCACGACCACCTGCTCCTCGACCAATGCACCGAGGCTGACCACCACGAAACGCACGACAAGGACGACGAAAACCATGCCGAGCAGCGTCGCGCCGTGGCCGGCAAGCAGCCCGCTCCACCCCTCGCCCGGCTTCACCTTGTCAAGGATATCAACGAGATGGCCGACGAACCAGAACAGCGCCGCTTCGAGCATGGCGACGGCCCCGCCGAGCGCCGCCATCGCCAGGAAAGGCCCCTTGGCCTGGCTGACATAATACCAGATGAACGCGCCGAGCGACCGCGGCGGCCGGAGATCGCCGCTGCGGTAATAGGGATCAATCCAGGTCTCGAAGAGACGGTATACGGAGCGGATGAGCATGCCAGCGATATAGGGAATTTTGAGACACACGCAAACTCACGGCGTGCCGCAGAAAGGCTTATATTTTCTTCATGTTCAGCCGCGCACTTGAGTTCCGTTCGTCATCGGTGATTTAATCAACCTTAATCAGAAAGATTGAATCCGATAAAATCTATACAAAATCTATCATTCGCCTATTTTATAGCAAGGGATAGGACGCGATCGAAATGAACAACAAGACGGCCGATACGAAAGTTCTGACGACACATGTTCCGCTGTCGTTGGCGGAAAAAGTTGACCAGATAGCCGCTCGGCTGGAGCGCTCCCGGGGATGGATCGTGAAGCAAGCACTCAATGACTGGGTCGCTCTGCAGGAAGAGCGTCACAGGCTGACACTTGAAGCACTGGCCGATGTGGATGCCGGGAATGTTGTCGACCATCAGCTTATTGGGGATTGGGTGCGCAGCTTGGGCACGTCGGAAGACGAGGCTCAATCCCGTTGATCGAAATCAAGTGGACTGCGAAAGCACAATCCGATTTGATCCGCGTCTACGACTTTCTGGCACCGGTCAACAGGCCTGCGGCAATCAGAGCCGCACAAACTCTTTCATCCGCTCCGCCGCAGCTCCTTCAGCATCCGCGCATCGGGGAAAGACTTGAAGAATTCGAGCCTCGCGACGTCAGGCGCATCCTGGTAGGCGCTTATGAAATGCGCTACGAAATTGCAGGCTCGACTGTTTTCATTCTGCGCATATGGCACGGACGAGAAGATCGTTGAAACAATGATGGGGCGCCGTGGCGCCCCAGCTCTCCGATTCATTATTGCGCAGCCGCCTCGACCTCTTCGTGGTCGGCGAGGAAGCCACCCGATTGCCGGCTCCAGAGTTCGGCATAGATGCCGCCCTCCTGGACCAGTTCCTGATGCGTGCCCATCTCGATGATCCGGCCCTTGTCGAGGACGACGAGGCGGTCCATCTCTGTCAGGGTCGACAGGCGGTGGGCGATGGCGATCACCGTCTTGCCGTGCATCAGCGCGAAGAGGTTTTCCTGGATCGCCGCTTCCACTTCGGAATCGAGCGCCGAGGTTGCCTCGTCGAGTACCAGGATCGGCGCGTCCTTCAGGAAGACGCGGGCAATCGCGATACGCTGGCGCTGGCCACCGGAAAGCTTGACGCCGCGCTCGCCGACCTGCGCGTCGAGCCCGGTGCGGCCATGCATATCCACCAGACCTTCGATGAAGTCCCAGGCATTGGCGCGCTTGGCCGCCTGGATGATGTCCTCGTCGGTCGCGTCCGGACGGCCGTAGGCGATGTTGTCGCGGATCGAGCGGTGCAGCAGCGATGTGTCCTGCGTCACCACGCCGATCATCGAGCGAAGGCTGTCCTGCGTTACCCCGGCAATATCGTGGCCGTCGATGGTGATGCGACCGCCCTCCAGATCGTAGAAGCGCAGCAGCAAGTTCATCAGCGTCGTCTTGCCGGCACCGGAACGGCCGACAAGACCGACCTTTTCGCCCGCGCGGATATCGAGGGTCAGGTCTTCCATGACACCCTTCGCCTTGCCGTAATGGAAGCGAATGTGGTCGAAGCGGATCGCACCCTGCTTGGCCACGATTGGCGATGCCGCCGGCTTGTCGACGATATCGTGCGGCTTCGTCATCATCTCCATGCCGTCATAGACGGTGCCGATATTTTCGAAGAGCGCCGAAACCTCCCACATCACCCACTGCGACATGCCGTTGACGCGCATGGCAAGGCCGATGGCAATGGCGATGGAGCCGACGGAGATCGAGCCGTTGAGCCAGAACCAGATCGACAGAGCCGAGACGATGAACAGCGCCGCGCAGTTGTTGAAATAGACCGAGGCGTGGAACAGCGTCACCTTGCGCATCTGCTTGTGCACGGTATCGAGGAATTCCTCCATGCCGGCCCTGGCATAGGTCTCCTCGCGGCCCGCATGGGAGAATAGCTTCACCGTGGCGATATTCGTGTAGCTGTCGACCACGCGGCCCGTCATCATCGATCGCGCATCGGCCTGTTGCGCTGCGATCTTGCGCAGCACCGGCACAAAGTAAGCGACGATGGCGACATAGACGCCGAGCCAGAGCAGGATCGGAATCATCAGCCGCCAGTCGGCTGCCGCGATGACGAGGATCATCGACAGGAAATAGGTGAAGACGTAGACGAAGACGTCGAGGATCTTCATGACCGTCTCGCGCACGGCAAGCGAGGTCTGCATCACCTTGGTGGCGACGCGGCCCGCAAACTCGTTGGCGAAGAAGGTCATGCTGTGGCGCAGCAGGAAGCGATGCATCTGCCAGCGCGCAATCATCGGATAGTTGCCGAGCAGCACCTGGTGCATGATGAAGCTGTCGAGGATCGCCGCAGCTGGCAAGCCGATCAGCACCATCGCCCCCATCCAGAACAGCTTGGGCCATTCCGTCTGCAGGAAGGTCGCCTTGTCTGCCTTCGTCAACCAGTCGACGATATCGCCGAGGAACTGGAACAGCGCCACCTCGCCGATAGCGATCGACATGGTGAGAATGCTCATGGCGATGAGCCACGGCAGCGCCGGCTTGGAATAATGCCAGCAGAAGGCGAAGAGGCCGCGCGGCGGCGTATCCGGCACTTCGCTCGGGAATGGATTTAGTCGGCGTTCGAACCAGCTAAACATTGAAATGCTCCAGAGACTCGACCCTTCGACCACCCACTGCGCTGAAAGATCGCAGACTCATATGGTGGCCGGAAGATAAAACAACGAGGCCAAGCCGGCCGCGCAATGACTTAAAGAAAGGGGGTACTTGCGAATACGCGCCTTGTAGCGCCAGTCAAATCCGTGTGTTCACGGCCTGGAGGCGCATTATCACAAACAAGATATCCATCTGTGCCTCCTTCTTTCGCAAGTTGTAGAGCGCACGTTTTTTAGCGCGACTTTTCCTGTTTGAAAAGCGAAATATGCCTGAAAAATGGGCTGAATCCTTCAATTCTCTTTATGGGAGAGATCACGGAAATGAAGGGTGCGCGAAAAATCTGAGACAAATCCAGGCGATTTCGCTAGTTGCAGCATATGACAAAACTGCGCATCGCCCTTTACCAACCCGACATTCCCGGCAACACCGGCACGATCCTGCGGCTCGCCGCCTGCCTCGGCCTCGGCGTCGACATTATCGAGCCGGCCGGCTTCGACATATCGGACCGCAATCTGAAGCGCGCCGGCATGGATTATCTTGCCACTGTCACCCTGACCAGACACGTCAATTGGGAGCGCTTCGAGGCATGGAGGCAGGAAAGCGGACGGCGGCTGGTGCTGGCCTCAACGAAGGCGGCCCAGCGCTACACGGATTTTGCTTACCGCGACGACGATATTCTCCTCTTCGGCCGCGAAAGCGCCGGTGTGCCGGAGCATGTGCATGAAAAGGCCGATGGCCGCGTGCTGATCCCCATGGTCGAGGGCCAACGCTCCATCAATGTTGCGATGTCAGCCGCCATGATATCGGGGGAAGCCTTGCGGCAAACGCAATGGCCGCCGCTTACCGCACCGGGGCCGCACCTGGCCTGAATGTCGCACCCGAATAGGCGTTGGCACGCCGGATAAAGTGTGAGAAGCTTCGCTCTGGAATGCTCTAACTCAGGCAGCCTTGACGAGGTGACCCATGTTCCAGACGGCATTCACGCTTTCCCTCACGCAGTTCGCACGTACATTGAGCCTTCCCGAGCGGCTCCAGCACTCCCCTTTGCGCAACCTCGCGCTGGAGGGCCTTCGCCAGCGCAACTTCGCTCTCGATGCGCTGTTTTACGACGTCAAGGTCATCACACCCGAGGAAGCCTTCTACATCAGCGACTCGCTCGCCGCCGAAGGCGCGATCCTGATCGTGCCGCCGAGCGGTCTTGGGGCGCTCACCCTCTGCGAAACCATCGATGAATTCGTCTTGCGCGGCGGCGGTAATGCCCGGGCGCTCGCAGTCGCCGGCATCGGCGGCTCCGCGCTCGGCGCGGCCGCCTTTGCCCGCAACGTGGCAGATGCGATCGACGCACCGGTCGCGGTCGTCGTCTCAGGCTACGGCATAGCCGATGCCATCACGGAAGCCTTCGGCGGATCGTTTTTCTTCGGTCATTTGAGGGGGCTGCGGCCGCTGCTTGAAAGCCTGGATGATCTTGCCGGCCGGCCCAAGGTTGGAGCGCAGCGCGATGGAACTGCTGCCCGCACCAGCCTGGACACCAGAACGGTGCAGGCGCTTCTTGCCGATCCCCGCCTCTCCTTCCCTCTGCTGGCGGGCCACTCCAAAGGCAATCTGGTCCTCTCTGCCGCCCTGCATAACCTCTCGAAGCAGGATGAGGGGCGGGTTGCGGAGCTGGCGCGGCATACCAAGATCGTGACGATCGGTACGCGCATCGCGATGCCATCGGCATTCACCGATGTCGTCGATGTCATGGGCGAGTGGGACTGGTTCGGCGAGATCAATTCCCGACGGTTCATCCGCGCCGATCAGCGCGTCGCGCATGCATGGCATCACACGAACACCGATTTGAGCGGCCACCTGCCGGTGACCATCACGCTGATGGAAATTCTTGCGGCATCGCCCGTCGCCGAAGATCGGAAAGCTGGAGAACACCAAGCTGCAACACTCGGTGCCGCGGCCGAACGGCCGGCAATACCAGAGACAAAGCCTCCCTCACCTCCGGCTCCAGCCAGTGGCAACACGACTGGGATCGAGAAGGTCAAGAAAGCTTTCTCCCCGTGGCCCATGCCAAGCGCTCAGCCGCCCGCGTTCGGTCCATCGGATGATCCGCCACCGCCCATGCCGCATTGAGCTCGCGACACATCGCCAGCACGCCTCGGAGAAACGGGAGCACGCTTCGGGAGCCATCACCCCTCATGCGGGCGCCATGTCGTTCGGTTTCAGTCCGCCGATGGCAAGCGCCGCATGGTGAATTCGATGCGGTCGCCGTCGACCTGACGCCAGCTTTCGACTTCGGTCCAGTAGGCAGCTTTCGGGAATTCGGTGAACCATTCACGCGCCTTTTCACGCGCTTCGGGGCGACTGAGACAAAAGGTCTCGCGAACGAATTCACTCTTTCCACCGGCGGGATGGTCCTGCCGGTAACGGAATATTCTGCGTCTCAACCCATCAAGGGGCGGCGGTCCAGGTATCCTCATGATAAAACCTCGCCTTTGAGAGAGGGAACATAATACCGCATTGTGAAATTTGCGAGTCGATTCTCCTGCGACGTTGCTGCACTGGCTGCGCCGCAATCTTGCTGATATTCCAACTCACGATACATACAGCGCGAATCGCGGGCCGCCAGCTGCTCGCGCCGTCGGAGAGCATGAATGGAACGACCCAATCTTCCCAAAGGATTACCCGAGGATATTGAAGAGAAGAAAGAAGCAGCACGACATTGGTTCGAAAGCCTGCGCGACACGATCTGCGCGGAGTTCGAGCAGTTGGAGAACGAGCTGACCGGGCCCCTTTCCGACCAGGAGCCCGGCCGCTTCGTCGCCAAGGACTGGCAGAGAGACAAGGGCCAGGGCGGCGGCGGCCGCATGTCGATGATGGAAGGCCGCGTCTTCGAAAAGGTCGGCGTCCACACCTCGACGGTCTATGGCGAATTCTCTCCCGATTTCCGCAGCCAGATTCCGGGCGCCGAGGAAGATCCGCGCTTCTGGGCTTCGGGACTGTCGCTGATTGCCCATCCCGTCAATCCGAACGTGCCGACCGTGCACATGAACACCCGCATGGTGGTGACGACGAGCCAGTGGTTCGGCGGCGGCGCTGACCTGACGCCGATGCTCGAGCGCCGGCGCACGCAGGAAGATGCCGACAGCGCGCTCTTCCATCGCGCCATGCAGATCGTCTGCGACCGTCACGCCGTCGCGGACTATCAGCACTACAAGAGCTGGTGCGACGAATATTTCTTCCTGAAGCACCGCAACGAGCCGCGCGGTATCGGCGGCATCTTCTTCGACTGGCTGCATTCTTCGGAAGAAGCCGGCGGCTGGAATGCCGATTTTGCCTTCACCCGCGACGTCGGCCGCGCCTTCACGATGGTCTACCCGCGCATCGTCCGCTCCAATTTCAACGAAACATGGACGGAAGAGGACCGTGACGAGCAATTAATTCGCCGCGGGCGCTATGTGGAGTTCAATTTGCTGTACGATAGGGGTACAATATTCGGACTAAAGACTGGCGGCAATGTGGAGTCCATTCTTTCGTCCCTGCCGCCGGTGGTGCGTTGGCCCTGATGCATGTCGCGCAAGTGTGGCGGCGTTTTGCGATAACGACATGCAAAAGCAGGCAATGCGGGGCGTAATGGGCGAGTGTGAAAAATCGCGATACGCTTTAGATATCCGACGGAGTTGATCGGATAATGCCCTGAAATCGGCGGGAGGAGTGACTAAGTGACCTAATGCTCGTTTCAATCGGAGGAGGTTGTAAATGGCAGCAGAGAAACACGTCACCGAAGCTTCGAAAGAGCAGAAACTTTCACGCACGGTCGATAGTCCCGAGTTTATCGTCCGACTGGCCGAAGATATGCGGATCCGCAGCGGATCCGACCTGCCGCTATCCTGCTTCATCGAACAGGTGAGGATGCAGCTGGCGGGTAAATCACCGAACGACATCGCCCGCTTCGCGGCCGATCGCTCGGCAAGGCAGCCACCGGTTACGAAGTATCAGTCATCGGACTGCTTCAGATCCTGGGCAATGCCGGATTGAATCCGGGAGACAGCCGGCGGCAAGCGGGAGGCTTGGCGCCGGCAGAAACTTTTTTCCACCGACCGCGTTTAGCCCCATGTCGTTCAGCCCTACGCCTTTGGCATGGAGGGACCGGAACGATTGGAGAGATGAGGAGGAAGATATGCGACTGTTCGAGTGTGGTACGTTGGTGCCGGGCTGCTCCTGGCATACTCGCGCCCAGGACGATGCCGAAGTGGTTCGCCGTGCCGTCGAGCACATGCGCGATGCGCATGGTGAGACGATCATTCGGGAAAACATGGTCGACAATATCAAGGCACGCATTCGCGACGAAGCCAATGCGGCCTGATTAGGCGCCGGCAACGGGTCTCGATATCACGCGGCAGCCAACTCTTTCAGTCGGGCGAGAAGGCTCGCCCGGTTCATCTTGAAGTTTCCGTCGAGCCATTCCTGCTCGAGCTTGCCAAGAAGCTCGCCGACGCGCGGCCCCGCGGCGACGCCCGCAGCCAGTGCATCCGCACCGCTGAGCGGGAAAGCGGGTCTTTTCCATTTTGCCGCTCGTTCCAGCAGCTTGCCGAGCCGCGCGGCACGTCCCATTTCCTCGAAATCGCTCTCCGCCTTGCTCCGCGCCGTCACAAGCGCCAGCTTCAGGCGAACCACGATGCCCGATGGGTCGTGACGATAAAGCAGGCGGTCGAAGGCCGCTTCCGAAATATCGTCCTTGACCACAGGCGCATTCGCCCATGCCTGGAGATAGGCGCCTTCGGCTTTTGAAAGACGCAGCCGCTCGGCAAGTTTTGCAAGTCTCGCGGCATCCGGCGGCACGATCGCGGCGAGCCGCAGCAACGGCTCCGCCGGCCAGCCGAGCGCCTGCTCGGTGGCGACAAGCCCCGGAATGGCGTCAATGCCCCATTTCTCGGTTTCCGGCAGCACTTCGGTCAATATGCCGATCTGGCGCATCCAGAGCAGCGCCCTGCCCGGATCCTGAGCCGCCAGAAGCTTTTTCATTTCCGACCAGACGCGCTCGGCCGAGAGCGTCGATATCTTCGACTTCGCAGCTGCGCAGGCGCGAAGCCCGTCCGCATCCGGCCGGCCGCTGCCGTAGTGGGCGAAGAAGCGGAAGAACCGCAGGATACGCAAGTAATCCTCGGCGATCCGTGTCGCCGCGTCGCCGATGAAGCGGATATTGCGGCGCTCCAGATCGGCCAGCCCGCCGACAAGATCCACGACCTCGCCGTCGGCAGACGCATAGAGCGCATTGATGGTCAAGTCGCGCCGCTCGGCGTCGGCCTGCCAATCCTGGCTGAAAGCAACCACGGCGCGGCGTCCATCCGTCTCCACATCGCGCCGCAAGGTGGTGATTTCGAACGGTTTTCCATCAATGACCAAGGTCACGGTGCCATGCGCGATGCCCGTTGGCACCGCCTTGATCCCCGCCGCCTCGGCTCTTTCGACAACGGCCTCCGGCAACAGGGTGGTCGCTATATCTATATCGGCGACCGGCAATCCCATCAGGCTGTTGCGCACCGCCCCGCCGACGACGCGCCCCTCGCCACCCTCGGCATCGAGCAACGACAGCACCCGCTGCAATGCCTCATCGCGAAACCAGGCCTCATCGGCAACGGACGTCATGTATAGAGCCTTTCATAAAGCGTGCGGACGATACCGGCGGTAATGCCCCATATCATGCGCTGCCCATAAGGCATGCGGTAGAAATGGCGTTCAGTTCCCTGCCAGAGCATCGTGTCGGTCACGTGGTGGTCGGGGTCCATCAAGAAGGAGAGCGGCACCTCGAAGACATCCTCCACTTCCGTCGGATTGAGAGCCAGGTGAAAGCCCGGCTTCACCACCGCGAGAATCGGCGTGATGCGAAAGCCGGTCGCCGCCAGATAATGCGGCAGCCGCGCCACCGGCTCGATGAAGATGTCGGCCAGCCCGATCTCCTCGCCCGCCTCGCGCACTGCCGCCATTTCCGGCGAGGCATCTTCCGGGTCGATAGCACCGCCCGGAAAGGCGATCTGGCCGGAATGCTTGCGCAGGGTGGATGTCCTCAGCGTGAAGATGACCTTGGCATCGTCGCCGCTGTCGACGACCGGTACGAGTACGGCAGCATCCTTCAGCTTCAGGTCCGCGACCTGCGCTATGGTCTCCGGATTAAGCAGATGATCGCCATGATCGCGCCAGGCGAGATCGATCGGGCCACCGCTCTGATTGAGGGCGCGACGCCGGAATTCATCCGCGGAATAAAGAGGGAATTCGCTCATCGAGTCAGCGCATCCAGTTCCGCAACCGGCATGACAGGGAAGATCGTGCCCCCTGAGCGCACGCAGAACATCTCGCGCCCGGCAATTTCGACGGGTTCGCCGAGTTCGACGAGGTCGTACATGACCGCCCGCGTCACCAGCGCTTCAAGACGCCCCCGGACATGCAGGTAAGGCTTCAATTCATCGTTCTCACCGCTGATGACGAAGCGGATCGGATGGTCCCTGCCAGCCTCGACGACATCGCCGACATTCGTGCGGAAGGTCAACACGCGCTTGCCGTCGCGCTCCGTTACGCTCATCTCGACAGCCACGAAAGGCGCGTCGATGACGCGGATGCCGACTTTTTCCACAGGCGTGACGAGATAGGTCTTCCCATCGGCATCCTTGCGAAGGACGGTGGAAAACAGCCGAACCAACGGCGCGCGGCCGATCGGCGTGCCCAGATAAAACCAGGTGCCGTCGGCCCTGATTTCCATGTCGATATCGCCGCAGAACGGCGGATTCCAGCGATCGACGGGCGGCAGCCCCTTCTTACGGCCGCCGCTATCACCGGCCGCGCGCGAAATCAGCGCCGCGAGGCTTGCGGCATCGCCCGTTGTCCTGATTTCCTCGGTTGCCATTCTTCTGTCCCGGTTGGTCGTTAGTCAGGAATATGACAGTTCTCACGAGATAGTCATTTGAAACGTGCTTGTCAGCCGTCTTGGTGGCGATAAGTTGTATTGATTATGAGGCAAATGTGTAACGTCTGCGAATCACGCACACCGTTTTTCTGCCATTGGAGACGCAAATGGGCATGATCAAATCGACCGAAACGAGCCTCGATGAGCAGGCCATCATCGCCTCAGCCGAAAAGGCGCTTGGCGATATTGCCCGCGTCCGCGAAGAGGTGTCGAAGGTCATTTTCGGCCAGGAAAGCGTCGTGGAAAACACGCTGCTCGCCGTGCTCGCCGGCGGTCACGCCCTGCTCGTCGGCGTACCTGGCCTTGCAAAGACGAAGCTCGTGACGACACTCGGCGCCGTGCTCGGCCTTGCCTCCAATCGCGTGCAGTTCACCCCCGACCTGATGCCGTCGGATATTCTCGGCTCCGAAGTGATGGATCAGGACGAGAGCGGCCGCCGCTCCTTCCGTTTCGTCAAGGGACCGGTCTTCGCGCAATTGCTGATGGCCGACGAAATCAACCGCGCCTCGCCGCGCACGCAGTCGGCCCTGCTGCAGTCCATGCAGGAATACCACGTCACCATCGCCGGCCAGCGCTACGACCTTCCCGCTCCCTTCCACGTTCTCGCAACACAGAATCCTTTGGAACAGGAAGGCACCTATCCGCTGCCGGAAGCCCAGCTCGACCGTTTCCTGCTGCAGGTCGACGTCGATTATCCCGAGCTTGCCGACGAGCGCCGCATCCTGCTGGAAACGACGGGCTTGAGCGAAGCGACGCCGCAGGCAGTCATCGATGCCGAGCGCCTCTTGGAAATCCAGCAGCTGATCCGGCAGATGCCGGTCAGCGACGGCGTGGTCGATGCGATCCTGTCGCTGGTGCGCTCGGCCCGTCCGGGCCAGGGCAATGCCTCGACGGACAAGCATGTCGCCTGGGGTCCCGGCCCACGCGCCGGCCAGGCAATGATGCTCTGCGCCCGCGCCCGCGCCCTTTACGAAGGCCGGCTTGCGCCGTCGATCGACGACATTCATGCACTGGCCGAACCCGTATTGGAACACCGCATGGCGCTGACTTTTGCCGCCCGCGCAGAAGGTATGTCCGTGCGCGATGTCATTGCAGGGCTGGTCAAGTCGAAATCGTGACCCGGATGTCGAGGAGAGTATAGCGCGTGGCATCCATCGGACAGATCGTCAGACCGACCTCAGGCAACGATGCCCTCTCCCGAGCCCGCAGCCGTGCCGCCCTCGTGCCTGATTGCCTCGTCGAAGCCAAGCGCATCGCCAATACCGTGATCGCCGGCTGGCACGGCCGGCGCAAGCGCGGGATCGGCGAGAATTTCTGGCAGTTCCGCCCCTATACCGAAGGTGAAAGCCTTTCGCGCATCGACTGGCGGCGCTCGGCCCGCGACGATCATACCTATATCCGCGATCATGAATGGGAAGCCGCGCATACGATCTGGCTCTGGGCCGATCTGTCGCCGTCCATGATGTATAAGTCGACCTATGGCCATGTGTCCAAGGAGGGTCGCGCGCTCGTCCTGATGCTGGCCCTGGCGGAAATTCTTTCCCGCTCCGGCGAGCGTATCGGCTGCCCCGGCATCATGGAGCCGGTTTCGACCCGCAACGCTGCCGAGCGTCTGGCCGCAGCCCTGATGCATACCCCGCTCGAAGGCGGTCTTCCGCAGACATCAATGATCCGTGGCTGGAGCGATATCGTGCTGATCGGCGATTTTCTCGACGATGCCGATAGCGTCATGGGCAGGATCGGCCCCTTGGCGCGCCGGGGCTTGCGAGGCCATGTGATCGAGGTTGCCGATCCCGCCGAAGAGCTCTTTCCCTATAGCGGAAGGACCGAATTCAGCGATCCCGAAACGGGCTCGAAGCTGATTGCCGGCCGCGCAGAAAACCTGCGAGACGATTATCAGCGCGCCTATCTCGCTCGCCGTGAAAACCTTGGCCAATCGCTGCGTCATCTCGGCTGGACCTTCGTCAGCCACCGCACGGACCGGCTGGCCTCCGAAGCGCTGGTCGCCGTGCATATGTATCTTTCCGGCATGCCCGCCAGAGTAGCTTCCGGAGGGCAGCCATGAGCGGTCTCTCCTTTGCATTCGCCTCGCCCGCCATCCTCGCGGCTCTTATCCTGCTCCCTGCGATCTGGTGGCTGCTGCGCCTGACGCCGCCGCAACCGCGCACCGAAGTGTTCCCGCCGCTCCGCATTCTGGCCGCCATCCTCAAGCGCGAGGAAACGCCGGCGCGCAGCCCCTGGTGGCTGACGCTGCTGCGCATACTGCTGGCCGCCCTCGTCATCCTCGCCATCGCCAACCCGATGTTCAATCCGCGCACCAATACGCTATCGAGCGGCGGGCCGCTGGTGCTGATGATCGACAATAGCTGGGCGAGCGTCTCCGACTGGGAACGCCGCGTACGCACGGCTGACGCGCTGATCGACAATGCGGATGCCAAGAGCATTCCCGTATCGATCGCCTTCACCGCAGAGCAGAGCAACGATGCGACGCCAGGAGCTGCGACATCGGCGCGTGACAAGCTGCATGCCATGAATCCAAGGCCGCTGGGGCCTGATCGCGAGCGCGCTGCCGACGCCGTTAAGGCCGCGCTCAACGGCAGCAAGCCCGGCACGATCGCCTTCATCTCCGATGGCGTCGAGAGCAGGGATAAGGACGACATCGTCAGCCGGCTCGCCGCGCTGCAGCCAGGCGAGCTGCGGCTGATCGAAGGCGACGGTCAAAATATCATTGCAATCACCGGCGCGGCCAATACCGCCAACAACATGACCGTCACCGCGACGCGGCTGAATGGTACCGCCCCGGTGCGCCTCGGGCTGACCGCACAGGACAATCAGGGACGGCCGATTGCCGCCGGTTCGCTTGATTTCGCCGGCGGCCAGACCGTCGCCACCAGCTCCATTGCCGCTCCTTTCGAGATGCGCAATGATTTCGCCCGCATAAGCCTCGACCGGCAAGCGAGTGCCGGAAGCGTCTATCTGCTCGACGATGGTTTCCGGCGCCGGCGCGTGGCGCTTCTTTCCGGTCAGGCAGCCGACGAATTCCAGCCGATCCTGTCGCCACTCTATTATATCCAGCGCGCCCTCCAGCCCTATGTCGACCTGACCCAGCCGAATAGCGCCGATCTTGCCAAATCGATCCCGGAGCTGCTCACCGGCAATCCCTCGGTCATCATCATGGCCGATGTCGGCCGCCTGCCGCAGGAAACCTATGCGCCGCTGCAGAAGTGGATCCAGAATGGCGGCACGCTCGTCCGCTTCGCCGGCCCGCGCCTTGCCGCGGCACCCGCCGACGATCCGCTCGTGCCCGTGACGCTGCGGCAGGGCGAGCGCACATTCGGCGGCGCACTTTCCTGGGCAGAGCCGCAGCCACTTTCCGATTTCCCGGCATTCGGCCCCTTCGCCGGCATGCCGAAGCCCAAGGATGTGCTCATCAAGCGGCAGGTCCTGGCCGAGCCGACGCCGGATCTGGCCGAGCGCACCTGGGCAAGCCTTGCCGACGGCACTCCGCTGGTCACCGAAAAGCAGATGCAGGCAGGCCGCATCGTTCTCTTCCACGTCAGCGCCGAGCCGCAATGGTCCGACCTGCCGATCTCAGGCGATTTTGTCGAAATGCTGCGCCGGATCGTGCAACTGTCCCATGCCGGCGGCGTCACTCCGGCGGAAGGTGCCGCAGCCAAGGGAAGCGAAGCGATGCCGCCTTACCGGCTCCTGACCGCAAAGGGCGTATTGACCAGCGAAATCGGCAGCGCGCGCCCGCTGGAACCGAACGGCAAGGGAGCGTCGATTGCAAGTTTCGATAATCCGCCCGGCCTCTACGGCTCCGAAGAAGGCTTTGTCGCACTGAATACGCTTTCGAGCGGCACGCAACTGAAACCGCTGGATGCCTCGGCTTTGGGTTCGGTCGCACGGGAGGGCCTAATCGGCGGAGAAGCCTGGTCGGCAAAGCCGATCCTCTTCACCCTCGCCTTCCTGATCCTGCTGGCCGACAGCATCATCGTATTGTTCATGAATGGCGCCTTCCCGCGCCTCGGCAGATCGGCAAAGACGATGGCGGGTGGCGCAGCGATGCTGCTGCTGGCCGCCTCGCTTGCCATCTTCCTGCATCCGGCAATCGCATTGGCCGACGATTCAAAACCCGGTGACGACACCATCTTTTCGCGGCTGGATAAGACCCATCTTGCCTATGTCGTCACGGGCGAGTCGGAGGTCGATCATATCTCGGAGCGCGGCCTTGCCGGCCTCTCCGACTATCTCACCTATCGCACGACGCTCGAGCCCGGCCCTCCAGTCGGGCTGGACCTGACCAAGGACGAGTTGGCCTTTTACCCCCTGATCTACTGGCCGGTTTCAGCGACCGCGCCGATGCCTTCCAATGACGCCATCAACCGCATCGACGCCTATATGCGCAATGGCGGCACCGTGCTGTTCGACACCCGTGACGCCATCGACACGATGGGCGATACCTCGACGCCAAGCCCGAACGGCCAGCGCTTGCAGCAGATCCTCGCCAATCTCGATATTCCGCCCCTGGAGCCGGTACCGGCAGGACACGTGCTGACCAAATCCTTCTATCTTCTGTCGAGCTTCCCCGGCCGCTATGCCGACAGTCCGCTTTGGGTGGAGGCGCGGCAGGATGTGCGCCGCGACGCAAATGCGGTCGCAACCTCCGACGGTGTGACGCCGATCATCATAACGGGCAATGATCTGGCTGGCGCCTGGGCCATCGATGAAAACGGTTCACCGCTGCTGCCGACCGTGCCGCCGGACGAAACCCAGCGCGAATACGCCTATCGCACCGGCGTCAACATCATGATGTACATGCTGACCGGAAACTATAAATCCGATCAGGTCCACGTTCCGGATATCTTGCAGCGCTTGGGGCAGTAATATGAATATCGGTTTCGCCCCATTCCTCCCCTGGCCTATCCTGACCGCTCTGGCGGTGCTGACGCTCGCCATCGCGGCGCTTGCGATCTTCAGGCGCCTTCGCGGCGGCTGGATCCGCGCGCTGGCAGGGATTGCCCTCTTGGCCGCGCTCGCCAACCCCGTGCTGATGCAGGAGGATCGCGAGCAACTGACGACCATCGTCCCAATCGTGGTCGACCACAGTCTCAGCCAGCAGACACCGGAACGCTCCAAGATGACGGATGACGCTCTGGCGATGCTCAAGGACCGGCTGGCGCAATTCCCCCGAATGGAGCCACGCATCGTCGAGGTGCGCGATCCGGCGGAAGCAGAATCGCCGTCGACGCGGCTTTTCTCGGCGCTGTCCTCGGCGATCGCGGACGTGCCGCCCGCCCGCATCGGCGGCGCCATCTTCCTCACGGACGGCCAGATCCATGACATCCCCGGCATCAACCAGCAACTCGGCTTCGACGCACCCATCCACGGGCTAATCACAGGCAAGCCGGACGAATTCGATCGCCGCATCGAAATCGTGCGCGCCCCTCGTTTCGGCATCGTCAACGACGAGCAGCAGCTCGTCTTTCGTGTCGTTGACGATGGCAAGAGCCCTGGCGTCACGGCGGCAGTGACCGTCAAGATGAACGGCGACGAAATCGCCACGCTGCAGGCGACACCCGGCCAGGACATGCCCTTCAGCTTCAAGGTGCCCCGCGCCGGCAACAATGTCCTCGAATTCGCCGTCGCCGAGGTGCCTGGCGAGGTTACGGCGATCAACAATCGCACCGTCCAGCTGATCGAAGGCATCCGCCAGAACATGCGCGTTCTGCTCGTCTCGGGTGAACCGCATGCCGGCGAGCGCGCTTGGCGCAACCTTTTGAAATCGGACGCCTCGGTCGATCTCGTGCACTTCACCATCCTGCGTCCGCCGGATAAGCAGGACGGTACCCCGATCAACGAATTGTCGCTGATCGCCTTCCCGACGCGCGAGCTTTTCGTCGACAAGATCAATTCTTTCGACCTGATCATTTTCGATCGCTACCAGGATCGTCAGAACGTCCTGCCGACGATCTATTATGATTATATGGCGCAATATGTCGAAAACGGCGGCGCCCTGCTCGTGGCCGCCGGTCCGGAACATGCCGGCGGCAGTTCGATCGCGCTGACGCCGCTAGCTTCCGTGCTGCCGGCCGAGCCGACGGGCCAGATGATCGAGAAGGCCTTCTATCCGCGTCTGTCGGATCAGGGCCGCAAACATCCCGTGACACGCGGCCTGGATGGATCCGACGCCGAGCCGCCGCATTGGGGCCGCTGGTTCCGCAGCGTCGATGTCGAACCGCCGCAGGGACAGACCGTGATGGTCGGCGCGAATAGCAGCCCCTTGCTGGTGCTGAACCGCGTCGGCCAGGGCCGTGTCGCCATGCTGCTCTCCGACGAAGGCTGGCTCTGGGCGCGCGGCTTCGAAGGCGGCGGCCCGCACGTGTCGCTCTATCGCCGCATCGCCCACTGGCTGTTGAAGGAGCCGGCGCTGGAGGAAGAAGCGCTGACTGCGAACGCCGCCGGCCGCACGCTGCAGGTGACGCGCCAGACCATCGGCGACGATCCCGGCCCCGCCACGATCAAATCGCCATCCGGCAGGTCACAGACATTGCCGCTGAAACAGACGCAGCCGGGTCTCTATCAGGCCGAAAAACATATGGACGAGATCGGGCTCTATCAGATTGCCAATGGCAATCTGTCGACGCTCGTCCATATCGGCGCCATCGATGCCCCGGAATTCCGGGCGATGATCTCGACCACCGAGACGTTGAAGCCGCTGTCGCAGAAAACAAAGGGTCTCGTCACCCGGGTTGCCGGCGTCAATGGCAGCGTGACAGTGCCTCAGGTCCTTCCCGTGCGCGGCGCCGTGCGCGTCGCCGACAACCAGCGCCTGACCATCCGCATGACCGACGAAACCGTGTTGAAGGGCATCAATACACTGCCGCTGTTTGCGGGCTTTGCCGGTCTTGCCGCCCTCCTCTTTGCCTTCTCCGCCACATGGTGGCGCGAAGGACGGTGACCGTGATGAAAATTGACGTGACCGATGCCCCAAGCGAAAGCGAACTCGCAGCCATCAGCGAGGGATTGACGGCCTTCAATGCTGCCGATGTCGGGCCCTCGGAGCGCCGTCCCCTGGCGGTCCTGATCCGCGACGATGCCGGCAGGACCATCGGCGGCATTTCCGGCTATACCGCCTGGGGGTGGCTGTTCACGCAATGGCTCTTCGTGCCCGAAAGTCTGCGCGGCCAGGGCATGGCCGGAAAGTTGCTAGAGGCAGCGGAAGCGGAGGCAAGCGCGCGCGGCTGTTTCGGCGCGTGGATCGATACCTTCAACCCGCAGGCGCTGAAAGCCTATCAGCGGCAGGGCTATACGATCTTCGGCGAACTGCCGGATTTCCCGGCTGGTCGCAGCCGATTCTTTCTGAAGAAGACGTTGTCGCCCCGCTGACATCAAGCAGGGCGATTTTTATTGATAGCGCCTTAGACAGCGATCGCCGTGAACTGCACGACATCATCCAGATCGTCGTCTTCGGCTTCCGTAGCCGCAGTGGAATCATCGCGCCAGGCGATCGAACCGTGCAACCGCGCATGCGTGTCGGCGGCGATCGGCACGACCAGCACCCGGTTGGGATCGACAGGCCCCGGGAAGGTCAATGCGTTGTAGGCGACCTTCTCGAAACCGAGCGGACCATAATAGGGTGGATCGCCGACGAGGATGACGGCTTCCGAGCCCTTGCGCTTGGCGGCCTCGACGGCGATGCGCACGAGCTCGCGACCGATGCCCTTGTTCTTGTGGGAGGGGCGCACGGCAAGCGGGCCGAGCAGATGGCCCTTGACCGATCCGGCCAGCACCGGCGTCATCCGCACGGAGGCGATCGTCTCGCCATCGTCGGCGCAGATGAAGGACAGCGACCGGTCATGCGGCCCCTGTTCGCGAATGCGAGCGGCAGCGCGCGTAAACCGGCCAGGACCGAACGCTTCTTCGTTGATGATTTCGATGACGGCGTCGTGCGACGCATCCTCAGTGAGGTAGACCAGATCGTGCTTGTACATTAGACCAGTGAAACCAGATAGACGAACGATATTGTTCCCGAAAGCGCTCGTGGAGCGTTCAAGATCATCGGCGTCGTCGCAGGCTTCTGGCTACTTTCATGACAAGGGTCCTTAAATTGTGAAAAGCCGGATAGCAGGAAATATCCGGCGCGTCCAATGCAAAATACATGATGCCATTTTTTAATGCGGCATCGTGCCCACATTCTGGCCTTCACGCATAACGCCGGTGCCCGAAGCCTCTCAGCCATGCATGCGACGCAGTGTTCATCATTTGCCGTCTCGAAATCCGGCGTGCATGCCGTATCTCTTGATATATAGTTTCGGCAGTTTCCCGAAAGGATCAAGCAATGGGCATGTTGGTGGACGGCGTCTGGCATGACGTCTGGTACGATACCAAAGAAACGAAGGGCCATTTCAAGCGCGCCGCGTCGCAGTTCCGAAACTGGGTGACCGCGGATGGCAGCGCTGGGCCGACAGGCACCGGCGGCTTCAAGGCTGAAGCCGGGCGCTACCATCTCTACGTCTCGCTCGCCTGCCCCTGGGCACATCGGACCCTGATCTTCCGCAAGCTGAAGAAGCTGGAGGAGCTGATCTCGGTCTCGATCGTCGATCCGCTGATGCTGGAAAATGGCTGGGAGTTCAAAGGCACAGACGGCGGCACCGTCGACCATCTCTTCGGCGCGACGAAGCTCTGGGAGGTCTATGTCAAGGCCGATCCGCGTTATTCCGGCCGGGTGACCGTTCCCGTTCTATGGGACAAGCAGACCGGCACGATCGTTAACAACGAATCGGCCGAAATCATTCGCATGTTCAATACCGCCTTCGATGGCCTCACCGGCTCCAAGGCGGATTTCTATCCCGCCGATCTCAGCGCCGATATCGATGCATTGAACGAGCGCGTCTACGATACCGTCAACAACGGCGTCTACAAGGCCGGCTTTGCGACGACGCAGGAAGCCTACCAGGCAAACGCACTTCGCCTCTTCGAAACCCTCGATATGCTGGACCAGCGGCTGGCGACGAAGCGCTATCTGTTCGGAGACCGGCTGACGGAAGCCGACTGGCGCCTATTCACGACGCTCGTCCGCTTCGATGCCGTTTATGTCGGCCATTTCAAATGCAACATCCGCCGCATCGCCGATTATGCCAACCTCTCGGCTTATCTGCGGGATCTCTATCAGATCGCCGGCGTTGCCGAGACGGTGAACCTGACGCATATCAAGAACCACTATTATCGCAGCCACAAGACGATCAATCCGACAGGCATCGTGCCGGTCGGCCCCGATCTGGAGTTTGATCGCCCGCACGGCCGCGAGCGACTGGCAAAAGCCGCTTGACTTGAATGCCGGTGGCTACCAGTGATTGGAAGGGGCTTCCGCTCCTTCCAATTCCTTCAGCCTGCGATAGGTTGCCTTCGTCGTTCCGGGCGGCAGCGCATCGAGCGCGAAGAAACCGCTTTCGACGATCTCGCGATCCGGCTTGCGCGGCGCGGTCTGCGTGACCTCGACACGGTAGAAAACGACGTGGTCTCGTTTGCTGGTGCGATTGTTGAAATAGACGTGGAAGAGCTGCGGCCGGCCCGAGATCACCAGATTGCCCTCCTCCCGCAGCTCCTTCGCAAGCGCTTCCTCCACCGTCTCATGACGTTCGACGCCGCCGCCGGGCATATGCCAGCCGGCGATATAGGAATGGCGCACCAGGAACACTCGCCCCTCCCGATCGAAGCAGGCGGCGCGCACGCCAAGCGTCATGCTGCGAGTCAGGCCGAAATAGACATGCAGTGCCCGGCCGAACAACCGCACTGCCAAACTCTGCTTTTCGTCCCTCGAAATATCGTCGCTCATGCGTGAAACCCGATGTCCCGATCCGCATTGAGGTTGGGCATGTATTTGTTTTGACAATAGAGTGGGCTATGTCTCATCCCATGTTCAAGCTCGCGCATATTTCCGATGTTCACCTTGGTCCGCTGCCACGCCTTTCGATCAGAGAGCTCGCCTCCAAACGCATTACCGGATTTGTGAACTGGCACCGAAACCGGCGCAAGCACCTTTTTGGCGGTACGCTTGATCTCCTTCTTGACGACATAAGGGCAAAGCAGGCCGATCATCTGGCCGTAACCGGCGATCTCGTCAATCTTGCGAGCGGCATGGAGATCCAGACCGCAGCAGCATGGCTGAAGACGGTCGGCGATCCGCTGCACACGTCAGTCGTGCCGGGCAATCACGATGCCTATGTGCCCGGCGCCTACGAAAAGGCCATGCGTGCCTGGTATCCCTATGTGAGCGGCGATCACGCTCCCGCCGAATGGCCGGAAGACCAGCGCATTTTTCCCTATCTGCGCATCCGGGATCAAGTGGCGCTGATCGGCTGCTCGACCGCAGTCGCCACGCCGCCCTTTGCCGCCAGCGGCTTCTACTCCGCCCGCCAGGCGCGCGAGACGGTCAATATCCTGCGCGCTGCCGGCGAAGCCGGGCTCTTTCGTGTCGTCATGATCCATCACCCGCCGATTCGCGGCGCGACCAGCTTCTACAAGCGCATGATCGGCATCCGCCGCTTTGCGGCGGTCCTCTCGACGGGCGGGGCCGAACTGGTCCTGCACGGGCATACGCATCTCAACACCTTGCATTGGCTGCGCGGCCACATGGGTCCCGTGCCGATCGTCGGGATCGCTTCCGCCTCGCAAGGGGTCGGTGGCCTGAAGCCGCGCGCCGCCTACAATCTCTTTACGATCGCCGGTCGTCCCGGCGCCTGGGAGTTGAAGGCCGAACGCTACAGCCTCAACGACAACGGCAATGGCGTCGATCCGGAAGGCATCGATATCCTGGCGACATGATCGGCATTTTAGAACGTCGCGCGCATCGTTTCGGTAGCGTTTTCTAAGATACGGAGCTACAATCGGACCATCGGAATCCCGGGAGGATAGGATGGGTTTCAAGGCGGTGATGAAAAGCTTCTCAACTGTGGCGTTCGCCGCCGGATTCTTGGCTGCCGCCAGCCTCCAGGCCATCGCCGCCGGCTCGGAAAATGACGAAACGGCCCCGCCGCCAAAGAGCAAGACGACCACCCAATGCACCGATGGCAAGGTTTGGGACAAGGATAAGAAGCAATGCGTGAAGCCAAAGCAAAGCGCCTTCAATGACGATCAACTGTTCCAGGCAGCGCGCGAATTCGCCTATGCGGGGCAGTATGATAACGCCATCATCGTCCTGAAGCTGGCGAGGAACCAGGACGACCCCCGCATCCTCAACTACCTTGGTTACGCCAATCGCAAAGCAGGCCGCATGGAGTTCGGCATGAGCTACTATCGCAAGGCGCTGCAACGCGACGAGAATTATATCCTTGCGCGCTCCTATATGGGACAGGCCCTCCTCGAGCAGGGCGATGTTCAGGGCGCCCGCGTGCAGCTGGTCGAGATCCGCGATCGCGGCGGCGAAAATAGCTGGGCTTACCGCTCGCTACTGCAATCGCTGAAGGGCCATGTCACCTATTGAGACAGCATGGGTCGGCGCATGCACAGACCGCCGCCCGGAGAAGGACAGTTAAGTGCGAGTGTTTTGAAGGCTTGCGAAACGGCACGGAAATGGTTCATACCAACACAGGACGAACATTCTGCTCGCATCACCTTTTCCAAGGGAAAGGTCACTCTTTGCGGAAGCACGTCGCCCATGTGACAACCTCCAACGCTTCTTTGGAAAGACCATGCCAACGCCGGTAGCAGCCATCGATATCAGACGCGATCTGGTCGGCCTTCTTCCGAAGCTTCGGCGCTTCGCGGTAACGCTGACCGGCGATCTGGCCGAGGCGGACGAGCTTGTGCAGAGCGTCTGTCAGCGCGGCATAGCCAAATTCCATCTGTGGAACAGCGGCGGCAAATTGGAGAGCTGGCTCTACACCATGGCTCGGCATCAATGGATCGACGAGGCGCGGCACCACAAGCTGCGCCCTGCCGGCAAGGGCAATGCTCTGGAAGAGGGCGACCCGGCATCCGGAACACATTTAAATCCGGTTGAAGCCGGGGAAGCGCATCGCCTCGTCACATCTTTGCCCGAAGGACTTGCCAGTGTCTTCCTGCTGGTCGATGTCGAAGGACACAGCTACAAGCAGGCGGCCGATATCCTCGGCATTCCGCTGTCGGCAGTGATGTCGCGACTCTCCAGCGCACGCCTTTACCTTGCTTCTCAAGGTCACAGCCGCTCGCCTCGAAGGTTTTAAGCATTGCAGGACATGAAAAAAACGCCGCTCGAAGTCCGCTTGTCCGCCTTCATGGATGGCGAGACGACCCGGGAAGAAAAGGAAGAGCTGGAAAAGCTCATCGCTTCCGATCCGAATGCGCAGCGCATATTCGATGAGCTGAAGCACGGCTCCGATGTCGGCCGCAAGGCTTTCGACGAGGTTTTGAAAGAGCCTGTCCCGCTTGCACTCGTCCGTTCCATCAAGAGCGCCCAGCCCCCGAAGACCCGCGACCCTTCTCCCCGTCTCGCCAGGCCATCCCTGAAATTGGCGCCGAACGGCAGGCAGTCGCTGGCGGCGGCCCTGATCCTCTTCGCGGTCGGCGGCGGCATAGGATATCTCCTGGGCGCACAACCCGCCAATGCGCCGGAGGCGGCACCCGTCACCCCGGCCCAGGCCGCGACGCGAAACTGGCTGGATGACATAGCCGCCTATCATCGCATCTATTCGCGTCAGCCACGCCATATGGTCGAACTGCAGGCAAGCGAACTGGACGAAATCAGCAAGTGGCTGGGCAGCACGGTCGGCGTCAAGTTCAATTTCCCGGATCTGGCTGCCGACGGCCTTGTCTTCCAGGGCGCGCGGATGTTCATCGCCGGCGGCAAGCCCGTTGGCCAGCTGATCTATAAGAATCTCGATGGCGATGTCGTCGCCGTCTGTTTCACCAAGACTGACGGCGCCGTCAACGACAACGATTTCAACGAGACCATCAAGGACGATATCAGCATCGTGTCCTGGCATCGCGATGGCGCGACCTACGCCGTCGTCGGCCCGTCCTCGGATGCGATGCTCGACCAGATCGCCAATAGGGTATCGTCGGAGATCTGACCGCCCCCTCTCTTTCTTTGCAGCTTGCAGCCGAACGCTCGCGGATGGATAATGACCCTGCGGCAATCGCATGAGGCCGATATTCTTACTGGAGTTTCCACATGTCCGACGTTCTGCTGACCATTCCGGAAATCGACAGGCGCATTGCGGTGATAAGAGACAATCTTCGCGAACTGATCGAGCAAGCTGCCGCCTTCTCCGGCGCAGCCGACGAAGAACGGACGTCGGAGCGGATTGCCGAACAGGAAGAAGAACTCGAGCGCCTGACGAAGCAGCGCGAAGAGCTTGCCAAGGGCAGGCCTTGAACAAAATACGCCATTGAAGCACATATCCTCGGACGACTTCGACGCGAGCCGTGTCGAGCGATCACAATACAATTGCTGCTGACATCGGCGCCAATACACGCTATGTAGGTTGTAGCGATCAATGAGGAGAGCACTCTGATGAAAAATCACGGCACAGGAAACCACCGCTGAAAAGCAGTGCCGTGAAGGGCTGCTTTATCGGCCCGACCATCAGATTGCTATGTTCGCCCGTGGAGGGCCCTCATGTTTCGTCGCTTCGAAGAGCTTGTCGATCCGTTCCAGGATCATGATGAGCCGCAACCATCATCCAAGGCCTGGCGCTATCTCCTAACCAACCTTCGCCCGTTTCGCACAGTCATGGCGATGAGCCTCGGCCTGACTGTCATCGGCGCTGTCATCGAGATCTGGCTCATCGGCTATTCCAGCCGGCTGGTGGACAATCTGGCCGGCGCTCGCCGGGAGGATTTCTGGACGTCCGAAGGATTGGGCCTGCTTGCTGCGGCCGCACTTGTGCTGATCGGACGGCCGCTTGCCGGCTATCTCCGCGAAAGCCTGGATGACATCGCATTTCGGCCGAATGCCGAGACCTTGTTTCGTTGGCGCGCCCATAGCCACGTCCTTCGGCAATCCGTCGGCTGGTTTCGTCAGGATTTTTCCGGGCGGATCGCCAGCCAGGTGCGCGACATCGGTACGGCGGCAACAGGCGCCGCCTATGCCGTGCTGCACACGCTGTCTTTCGTCACGATCTATGTGGCCGGCTCGCTCTGGCTGATGGCCTCGATCGACCCGCGCCTGATCTGGCCCCTCGCCATCTGGCTGCTCTGCTATCTCGGACTGATGGCCTATGTCATCCCTCGCCTGCAAAAGGCTTCCGCACAGTACCAGGGAGCCTATGCCCAGCTGACGGGCATGCTGGTCGACAGCTATGCCAATATCGACCTCATCAAGCTTTTTGCCGATGCCATGGCGGAAGACAAGGAAGCCCGTCGTCGTTTCTCTCAAACGCGAGAAACATTCGTCCGGGTGCAGAGGCTGGAAGTGCTTGTCAATTCGAGCATGCTGTTTCTCGGCAGCTTCCTCATCGTCGCGCTCGTCGGCTATGCGGTCGTGCTGTGGCAGTCCGGCGGCGCACCGCTAGGACTGATCGCGGCATCGCTCGCCTTAAGCTTCCGCATAACCGGCATGGCCGAATGGATGCTGGATGCGGTGTCGTCGCTTTTTGCCCATCTCGGGGCCATGCGGCAATCACTGCTGACCGTCTCGCAGCCGCTTGCGATTGCCGATATGCCGGACGCCAAGCCGCTTGCCGTCACCAAGGGTGAGATCGTCTTCCGGCAAATCACGCATCACTATGGCAAGGGAGATGGCGGGCTGAACGGCGTTTCGCTTCGAATTGCTGCAGGCCAGAAGGTCGGCCTTGTCGGTCGCTCCGGCACCGGCAAATCGACCCTGGTCAACCTGCTGCTGCGCTTCTTCGATCCGGAATCAGGCATCATCGAGATCGATGGGCAGGATATTCGGCAGGTAACGCAGGATAGCCTGCGCCGGCAGATTGCCGTGGTCGGCCAGGAGGCATCGCTCCTTCACCGCTCCATTCGCGATAACATCGCCCATGGCAATCCCCACTTTTCGGAGGATGTGGTTCTCGCTGCGGCCGAGAAGGCCGCTGCCAGCGATTTCATCGCGGGCTTGCGGGATCAGGAAGGAAGGACCGGCTTCAATGCCCATGCCGGCGAACGCGGCGTCCAGCTGTCGGGCGGTCAGAGGCAACGGGTCGCAATTGCCCGCGCCATCCTCAAGGACGCCCCGATCCTGGTGCTGGACGAGGCAACCTCTGCCCTCGATTCGGAAGTCGAAGCCGAAATCCAGGATACGCTCTATGGGATCATCGAAGACAAGACCGTGATCGCCATCGCGCATCGCCTGTCGACCATCGCGCGCATGGACCGCATCGTCGTGCTCGATCACGGCCGCATCGTCGAGGATGGCACGCATGCGGAGCTGATCGCCCAAAACGGTATCTACGCAACGCTGTGGTCGCACCAATCCGGCGGCTTCATCGAGGGCGATGAGTCGGCAGCCGACTGATACGCAACAAAAGGCCCCCTCTACAATCGAGGGGGCTTCTCAAATCAACCGTAATCCAGCCAGAGCCTTACGCCGCCTTGATAGCGAGCACGCGGTTTGCCGCCGATACGATCGCCTCGAGGGACGCTGCGACGATATTGGTGTTGATGCCGGCACCGAAGAGCTTGCCGCCCGGATAGGAGACCTCGACATAGGAGATCGCCGCAGCATTGGAGCCGTGCTGTAACGAGTGCTCGGAATAATCCTCGACGGACATCGGGATGCCGAGATAAATCGAGAGCGCATTGATGAAGCCGTCGATCGGGCCGTTACCCCTGCCCTCGATGCGCTTCACTTCGCCCTTGTCGGTGATTTCGGCCGCAACGATACGCTGCCCCTTGTGCTCGGGATCGGCGAAGGTGTGGTGGTCGACGAAGCGGAGCGGCGCTTCGGGCTGCGTCACATAGCGTTCGATGAAATGCTCGTAGATGCGCTTGGACGGCAATTCCTTGCCTTCCTCGTCGGTGATACGCTGGATCTCCTCGCGATATTCCACCTGGAGATTGCGCGGCAGGTTCAAGCCGTAGTCCTGCTGCATGATATAGGCGATGCCGCCCTTGCCGGACTGCGAGTTGATACGAATGATCGCCTCATAAGTGCGGCCGACATCCTGCGGATCGATCGGCAGGTAAGGCACTTCCCACACCGGGTCGTTGGCGACCTTGGCGGCCTTCATGCCCTTGTTGATCGCATCCTGATGCGAACCGGAGAAGGCCGTGTAGACCAGTTCACCGACGTAAGGGTGACGTTCGCCGATCGCCATCTGGTTGGAATATTCGAAGACTTCCTTCATGCGCTCGATGTTGGAGCAATCGAGCTCCGGATCGACCCCTTGCGTGAACATGTTCAATGCCATGGTGACGACATCGACATTGCCGGTGCGCTCGCCATTTCCGAACAGTGTGCCTTCGACACGATCGGCGCCGGCCATCAATGCCAGCTCGGCGGCAGCAATGCCCGTGCCGCGGTCATTGTGCGGATGCAGGGAGATGATCAGGTTCCCTCTGTTATCGAGATTGCGGCACATCCATTCGATCTGGTCGGCATAGATGTTCGGCGTCGCCATTTCGACGGTCGACGGCAGGTTGATGATCAGCTTGTTATCAGGCGTCGGCTTCACGACATCGATAACGGCGTTGCAGATCTCCAAAGCCACGTCCAGCTCAGTGCCGGTGAAGCTCTCCGGCGAATATTCGAAGCGATAGCCGCCGCCTGCCTTCGCCGCCATATCGGTGATCATCTTGGCCGCATCGACGGCGATCTGCTTGATGCCCTGCACGTCCTTGGCAAACACCACCCGGCGCTGCAATTCGCTGGTGGAATTGTAGAAATGCACGATCGGCTTGTTGGCGCCTTCCAGTGCCTCGAAGGTGCGGGTGATCAATTCCGGACGGCATTGGACGAGAACCTGCAGCGACACATCAGCGGGCACATTGCCCTGTTCGATGCACCAGCGGGCGAAATCAAAATCGGTCTGCGAAGCCGAGGGGAAGCCGATCTCGATTTCCTTGAAGCCCATGTCCAGCAACAGCTGGAACATGCGCGCCTTACGGTCGTGACCCATCGGATCGACAAGCGCCTGATTGCCGTCGCGTAGATCGACCGAGCACCAGATCGGCGCCTTGGTAATGGTCTTGGACGGCCAGGTCCGGTCGGGAATGTTGATCTGGGGATAGGCGCGGTATTTCACCGCTGCTTCGGGCATGCCTTTGGGGGAATGGCTGTTCGCGTCCATGGTCTCGTCTCTTCCTTTCCCGTCATTTTATCCCGCCTCTTAGCCGATCGAATGCGGCTTGGCGATGATAAATGCGGACCCTTTGCGGGTAAGCTGTCGATTTTAGGGTAAGTCGCGAGGAGCGATGGCCAGCGGGCTTTCGGCCGCCGGGCGCTCCTCAAAGGACCCGGCAACCGCGCGTAAGGCCGAGGAGGAGAAGCGAGGTAAGGGCGCGCGTATTGTCACGCAGGGCAACGCGCCCACGTGCAATCTGTTCGGAAATCTTTGCGCCAGTCAACTTCATGGCCGCGCTTATAGCCGCCGGATCAAAAAGAAGCAACCCCCTGCTCACTTCTTCAGCATCTGCACCCCACGCGACAGGGCCAGCATCAGCCCACCGGCGACCAGCCCCCAGAAGGCGCCGGAGATGCCGCCGAAGGAAACGCCCGATGCCGTCACCAAAAACGTGATGGCGGCGGCTTCGCGTGATTCCGGCTGCTGGAAGGCGTTCAAGGCGGAATTGGAAAGCGCCCCGACAAGGGCCAGGCCGGCCACAGCCTCGATGAGGATCGGCGGCGCGAGCGCCACGAAAGCCGTAACCGCGCTCGCCAGCAATCCGAGGATCACATAGCCGATACCGGCGACAATCGCTGCCCAATAACGCCGCTTGGGATCGGCATGAGCGTCCTGTCCGGCGCACATGGCGGCCGTGATCGCCGCGAGATTGACGGCATGGCCGCCGAAGGGAACGGCAAGCAGCGAGAACACGCCGGTCACGGCAAACAGCGGGCCGGGTTTCGGCTCGTAATCATGCACCTTCAGCACCGCGATGCCTGGAATGTTCTGTGACGCCATGGTCACGATGAACAGCGGCAGCGCGATGGACACGATACCGGCAAGCGTAAAGACCGGCTTCACGAATTCGACGGTAGGCAACAACGAATGCTCGAGCGAGGCGAAGGCACCATCCGGTATCTTCACGCCAAAGGCCAGCACCAGGGCAAAGGCCGCAAGCGCTGCCGGAACGGCCCAAAGCCGCTTGAACGAGCCGACCACGATCCAGGCAAGGATGATCGGCAAGCCGAAGGCCGGATTGAAGGCGATCGCCTTCACGGGCGCGAAACAAAGGCCGAGCAGGACACCCGCCAGCATGGCATTGGCAAGCGGCGCCGGTATGGAGGCGACCGCCCTGCCAAAAGGCCGAAAAAGGCCGGCAATGACGATCAATATGCCGCAAATGAAAAACGCACCGACAGCCACCGGGAAGCCGCCTTCGATCGCCCCCGCACTTGCGAGCAATGCGGCTCCCGGTGTGGACCAGGCAATGCTGATCGGCAGCCTCGTCGCCATGCTGAGCACGATCGCGCAAACGCCCATCGCAACCGAAAGCGCCGTCAGACCGGACGCTGCCTGCGCATCCGAGGCGCCCACCACCTGCAGGCCATGAAAGACGACAGCGAAGGAACTGGCAAAGCCGACGAAGGCCGTGAGGCATCCCATGAACAGGCTTTGAACGGAAAAATCTTTGAGCATGGCGATGGAGACTCGAGGAGCGCAGAAGGATCAACTGAAGCGCATGGAGCATCACAAGCATCGGGCGTGCAAGTGCTGTTTTCGCGCAAAATGACAGTGTCGGTAAGCAAAATCGCTCGCGGAATATATCGTCGGCGAGCCATATCGTGTGTAAACGTGCATATTGACTCTCTTATTTATGCACGTTAATGCAAATTTATGAGCAATTCACTCCCATTGTCCCGCCGGGACGCCATCGAAGCACGGCTTGCAGAAGGCCGGCAGATCGTTGCCGCATCTTTGGCCGCCGAATTCAACGTGTCCGAGGATGCCGTGCGCCGCGATCTGCGGGCGCTTGCCGCAGAGGGCAAATGTCGCCGCGTCTATGGCGGCGCGCTTCCCTTGCTAACGCCCTCGCAGCCCATGGCCGCGCGGGTCGGACAGGAATCCGGCCGCAAGAGAGCCTTGGCCAAGGCCGCGGTCGCAATGATCGAACCTGGCGAATTCCTGTTCATCGACAGCGGCAGCACCAATCTCGCAATGGTCGATCTTTTGCCGAAGAACCTGGACGTGACGATCGCGACGAACTCCATCGATATCGCCAGCGCCGTCATGAAGCGCGGCGATATCCCGCTCGTCCTGATCGGTGGCGCGGTCGATCCTGTTGTCGGCGGCAGCGTCGATGCATCCGCGGTAGCAGCCATCGAAGCCATGAACATCGATCGCTGCTTCCTGGGTGTCTGCGCCGTTTCGGCAAGAAACGGCATCAGCGTGTACGAACATGCAGATGCGATCTTCAAGCGGACGCTGCTCAAGAGAAGCGCAGCACGAATCGCCTTGATCACCTCGGAGAAGTTTCACGAACGCGCGCCGCACCGCATCGGCGGCGCTGACGATATCGATTGGCTTGTTGTCGAGGATGACCTGCCTGTCGCTGATGAAAAGGCGGTCGCCGACGCCGGCTTCTCGCTCGTGAAGGCAAGCGAAGTCACGTCATCCTCCTGATTTTGAAAGATAAGAAATGACCATGCAATCCACGGATCGGCCGGAAACCCGGCTGGCAACACGACTTGCTTTTCTGGTTGGGGGCTTCGCGCTCGCCTGCTGGGCTCCCCTCGTCCCCTTCGCCAAGGCTCGTCTCGGGGTCGATGACGGCGTGCTGGGCATGCTGCTGCTTTGCCTTGGCCTCGGTTCGGTCGCGGCAATGCTTGCGACCGGCATGTTGAGCGCGCGATATGGCAGCAAGCCGATCATCATCGCGGGCGGTCTTGGTCTCGCACTTCTCTTGCCGACCTTGGCCATGGCCGGCACGCCGTTTACACTCGGCCTTGCGCTGGCGGCTTTCGGCGCCTGCCTTGGATCGCTTGATGTCGCCATGAACATTCACGCCGTCGAAGTGGAGAAAGGCGCGGACCGGCCGCTGATGTCCGGCTTCCATGCCTTGTTCAGCATCGGCGGCTTCATAGGTTCCCTGCTCGTCACCCTGCTCCTCTCCGCCAAGGCCGGTCCTCTTGCCGCAACGTTTCTCAGCTCGGCAGTTATGGTGATCGCCATGATTGTCGCATGGCCCCGACTGCTGCGAACCGTCCCCGCGGAGGACGCGCCGCTTTTCGTCATGCCACGCGGCGTCGTGCTGCTGCTGGCCGCGCTGGCAGCAATCACCTTCCTCGTCGAAGGCGCGATCCTCGATTGGAGTGCTCTGCTTCTCACCACGCAGGGCCAGGTCGATACGAGTCATGGCGGCCTTGGCTACATGCTGTTTGCGATTGCGATGACGGCGGGCCGCCTGAGCGGCGACGCCATTACCGCACGGGTCGGAGACAGGGCAATCATGCTATGGGGCGGCATCGTCGCGGTAGTGGGCTTTGTCATCCTCCTCCTCAGCCCGATCGCGATCCTCGCCATGAGCGGTTTCCTGCTGATCGGTCTTGGCGCCTCCAACATCGTTCCGGTGCTCTTCCGCATGGGCGGCGCGCAAAAGATCATGCCGCCGGGCCTTGCCGTCGCGGCCATCACCATGACGGGATATGCGGGCGTGCTCGTCGGCCCCGCCGGCGTCGGTTTCGCGGCGGATCATCTTGGCCTGCACGGTGCCTTCTGGATGCTCGCTCTATTGCTCTGCGTCACCCCGCTTTGCGCCGGCATCGTTACCCGCAATCACGAACAGGCACAGGGAGAGACAGATGCGGATCGCTCATACCGCTCTATGGACGCATGATCTCGATGCCGCCGCGAATTTCTGGGAAACCTATTTCGGTGCGACCGTCGGCGAACCCTATCGAAGCCAGCGACGGCCTGGCTTCGTCTCCCGTTTCGTCCATCTACCCGGAAGGGGCGATCAGATCGAGCTGATGACCGGTCCCTGGCTTGCTGCCGGTAGGCCGGATGAGCGCATCGGCTGGGATCATATCGCCGTGTCGCTTGGAGATCGGACATTCGTCGATGCATTGGCCGAGCGATGCCGGACGGACGGCTGTCTGAAATCCGCGCCCCGCATGACAGGAGACGGCTTCTACGAGGCCGTCATCGCGATGCCGGACGGAACGCCGGTCGAGATCACCGCTTAGGCAGTGGTCGGCCAATTCCGCAGGGTTCGCAGCTCAAGCACTCCAATTCGCCGCCCCTGGAAACGTTGCAATCTCCTGGTGGCGAAGGCTGGCGGCGGCTCTCTCGCTGCCAGCTCTTTCTCTTCGGTCGAAGCGAACGCAATCCCGCCACCTCAAAACAAAGCCCCCGCCAGCCTTCCGGCTAGCGAGGGCGCTCAATTCAATCGAGCAAAACCCGCTAGATCAGATTTCTGCCTGCGAGGTCACGATGCGCGAGACCAGGCCATAAGCCTTGGCTTCCTCGGCGGAGAGCCAGTAGTCGCGGTCCGTGTCCTTGGCGATCTTTTCGATCGGCTGGCCGGTGGCTTCCGAGAAGATCTTGTTCAGGCGCTCGTTCATCTTGATGATTTCGCGTGCCTGGATCTCGATGTCGGAGGCCATGCCGCGCGTGCCACCGGACGGTTGGTGCAGCAGGAAGCGCGTGTTCGGCAGGCAAATACGGCGCTCCTTGGGAGCGGAGACGTAAATCAGCGCTCCGGCAGAGGCGACCCAGCCCGTACCGATCATCCAGACCTTCGGCTTGATGAACTTGATCATGTCGTGGATGGAATCGCCTGACTCGACGTGGCCGCCGGGCGAGTTCACATAGATGCGGATATCATCGTCGCTGGCAGCGGAAAGCGCCACGAGCTGGGAGCAGACCTTCTGCGCCAGTTCCTGCGTGATGCCGCCATAGATGAAGATCGAACGCGACTTGAAAAGATTCGCCTCCGCGTCCTTGCCCAAGGGCTGCTCGGTCTTCTTGTCTTCCTGTTCGTCTTCGTCGTTCATTCAACTCTCCAGCATGATGCGTCGTTCACCGCACATAGTGCGACTCAATGCGTAAAACAATGCCGGAAAAAGACAAGGCGGGAATAGCGGCTGACAACATGGTGTTATGGTTGCGGATTACCGAAATGTAACTTGAATGGCTTTGAAAAGCCGAGATTTGATCCTACGTCAGGTCAGCGCGGTTAGAGATCGCGCCCCGAATTTACAGCACGGATAGCCAAGGAGGCCATCATGTCGCCAGAAGAACGTCAATTGCTTGCCTCTCTCTTCGATCGCGTGCGCGGTGCGGCCAGCACGCAGCGCGACGCCGACGCGGAGGCCTTTATCAACCAGGCGGTCCGCGACCAGCCCTATGCGCCCTATTTCCTGGCGCAGGCCGTCATCATGCAGGAACAGGGCATGAAGGCTGCGGCTGACCGCATCCAGCAGCTCGAGGCCCGTGTGCATGAACTCGAGCAGCAGGGCGCCGACAATCACCCGCAGGGCCAGAGCGGCGGTTTCCTCGGCGGGATCGGCTCGCTCTTCGGCGGCGGCCAGCAGCAGCGCGCCGTAGCTCCACAGGGCGGCAATCCGCAGCAGCAGGGCCGCCTCTATGACGATTATGCCCGCAATGCGCCTCAGTCCGGCCCTTGGGCTGGCCAGCCGCAACCACAGCCGTCAGGCCCGTGGAGCCAGCAGGCAGCCGCGCCTTCGGCTGGCGGCAGCTTCCTGCGCGGTGCGCTTGGCACGGCAGCCGGCGTCGCGGGTGGCGTAATGCTGGCGGAATCGCTCTCCAGCCTCTTCAGCCCGCATCTGGGCGGGACTGGCGGCGGCCTCTTTGGCGGCAATGCCGGCAGCGGTCTCTTCGGCGGCACGGCGGCCAATGCGGCCGAACAGCCGGTGCAGGAAACGATCATCAACAACAACTATTTCGGCAATGACGACAATAGCGATCAGAATGATCAGAGCGCGGCCGATTACGCCCAGGACGCTGCCCAAGACGCTCAGGACGATGATTATGATGACTCGTCCTATGACGATGGCGACGACAACTCATTCGCCTGAGCCGCAGCCTCATCGAATCTAGCAGAAAAGCCGCCATCCCCGGATGACGGCTTTTTCATTCAGCCTCGGCCGCGATATGGCTGCACACCCTGATCCGGCAACCAGACGCCCTCCGGCGGCTTGCCTGTCTGCCAGAAGACGTCGATCGGAATGCCGCCGCGCGGATACCAGTAGGCGCCGATGCGCAGCCACTTCGGCTGCAGCAGATCCACCAGGCGCTTGGCGATATAGATCGAGCAATCCTCGTGGAACGCGCCGTGATTGCGGAAGGAATGCAGGAAAAGCTTCAGCGACTTCGATTCCACCAGCCATTCGTTCGGAATGTAGTCGATGACGATATGGGCAAAATCGGGCTGTCCCGTCATCGGGCAAAGCGAGGTGAATTCGGGCGCGGTGAAGCGCACGACGTAATCGGTGCCGGCATGGCCGGACGGCACCTTCTCCAGAACGGCCTCTTCCGGATTGCTGGCGGTTTCCGTCTGATTGCCGAGCATCGACAGGCCGGACACATCGGTCTTGGGCATCTTTAAGTCTCCTTGATCACTTTAACGCGGATACCATGGGCCTTCTCGCCCTCCGGCTCCACATGAATGGCTATTTCGGCGCCCGCATGGATCGCCCGTATGGCATCTTCAAGGCGATCGCAGATTCGATGCGCCTCCCGCACCGGCATGGCGGCGGGCACGACCATGTGGAAATCGACGAAGGTCACGGCCCCTGCCCTGCGCGTCTTGAGATCATGAACGCCGAGCGACCCCTCGGCATTCTTGGCGATCGCATCCTTGATGATCTCCTCTTCCTCCGGCAGCACGGCCTTGTCCATAAGTCCATCGATGGAACTGGAGATGACCTTCCAGCCCTGGTAGAGAATGTTGATGGCGACGAGAATGGCAAGCACAGGGTCGAAGATCGGCTGACCGGTGCCGAGTGCCAGCAACAGGCCGATCAGCACGCCGATGGAGGTATAGACATCGGACATGATGTGCTGGCCGTCCGCCGTCAATGCCGGCGAGCGGTGCGTCCTTCCGGCTCGGATCAAGGTCAGGGCCCAGGCGCCGTTAATGACGCCGGCGACGAAGTTGATGGCGAGACCGAGCACAGGCGCCTGCATCGGCTGCGGATTGCCGAGATGCCCGACCGCTTCCTGCACGATCATCAGCGCCGCAACGACGATCATCACCCCTTCGGTAACGGCAGAGAGATATTCCGCCTTGTGATGCCCGAAGGGATGATCGTGGTCTGCCGGCTTCTGCGCGTAGCGGATGACGAAGAAGGCGATGAAGGCAGCGACGACGTTGACGAGCGATTCAAGCCCGTCGGACAGGAGCGCCACCGAGCCTGTCAGCCACCAGGCCAGCATCTTCAGTCCCATGACGCCGAGCGACAGCGGGATACCCCAGAGGGCGAGCCGCCTGATCGTATCGTTTCCCTGACTGTTCATGCCCGTCTCCAAATGTCCCCACGCCTGCTCATGCGAATGAATTGCAAGAAAGGCGCCGTTGAAATGCAAAACCGCCCGCGCGAATTTCGCGCAGGCGGCTTATTGACGGTCCATATGCGACACAATGCCGAGTTTGTCAAAGGTGGTCGCCATTTTCCGCACGACAATTCGCCCCCACCGCACGACTGGAACGAAGCGCGCTCTTGTAATGCAGGCCGAAGCATGAGCAAGATTTGGCGCAAGCCGCCGTTCCGTGACAACAGGAAGCCGATTACACGCTCGCCTGTGGAAAATCATGCTGGTAATTTCGTCCGCGATTGCGCACTAAGCTGGGCCTCAGCCTGATGTGCAAGGTTCCGGTACCGCCGATGAACCGTCGCTCCTTATGAAACCATGGTTGAATATGCCCTCCATTGAAAACGCTGCCGACGCCTCACCTCTCACTGCTGACATCCATGCCAGCGCTTCGGAGCATCTGGTTGCAGCCGGCGCATTCTCTGAAGAGGAGCGCAGCGCCGTTTATCGTGCCATCGAGACGCGGCGCGACGTGCGCGACCAGTTCCGGCCCGATCCCCTTCCTGACGATCTCGTCAGGCGCTTGCTCCAGGCTGCCCATTCGGCACCGTCGGTCGGATTCATGCAGCCATGGAACTTCATCCTGATCCGTCAGCCAGAAACGCGCGAGCGCGTATGGCAGGCCTTCCATCAGGCCAATGAGGAAGCCTGCGCGATGTTCGAGGGTGATCGTCGCGCGCAGTATCAGCGACTGAAACTGGAAGGCATCCGCAAGGCGCCGCTCAGCATCTGCATCACCTGCGACACCAGGCGCGGCGGCCCCGTCGTGCTCGGACGCACGCATAATCCGGACACCGATGTCTATTCGACCGTCTGCGCCGTCCAGAATCTCTGGCTTGCCGCAAGGGCCGAGGGCGTCGGTATCGGCTGGGTCAGCATCTTCCATGAGGATGCCATCAAGGTGATCCTCGGCATTCCCGAGCATGTGAAGATCGTCGCCTGGCTCTGCGTCGGCTATGTCGACGAACTCTATGACATGCCGGAACTCGCCGTGAAGGGATGGCGTGATCGCCTGCCGCTCGACAAGCTTGTCTTCGAGGAAGGCTGGCAGAATTGCGAGGACATGTGAGGGCCGCCGCTCCGCGGCAACCCTCGACGGCTCAAAGCGTTACGATCGGAACGCGACAAACGAGAACACGTTGCCATCCGGATCGCGCACATGAAAATCGGTGCCACCCCATGCCTGCTTGGTCAGCGGCTGCGCGAAATCAACGCCCCTAGCCTTGAACTCTTCGAACAATCCCTGGACATTCGAAACTTCGATAGAAGCCAGAATGAGTGCCCCCTCCTTTGCCGCCGCCGCAGCAAAATAGGGCTCATAGACAAGCCGCAAGTGGATGCAGATGCCGTCGCGCGACACCGCCCCATAGAACGGCGGCGACCCATGCAGGAAGTCCTCGAAGAAGCCCAGCTTCTCCCTGAAGAAGGCCGCACTCGCAGCCACATCCCGCACGAAAAGGATGGGAACGATGCTCTTGAAAACCGGCGGCTCCGCTGCAGCAGCCGGCATCTTCGGGGCGTCCGCTGCAACGGACTTCAATTCCGCCCAGCTCCTGTGGCCCGCTTCGACCGCGACGATCTCCTGCGCTAACGATAAGGGGAATTTCATCGCCAGGATCTCGCGATCCGTCAGCGCCTTGAAACGATCGAGCATTCGCACTCTTCCACCAATGGAATAGTCGCGCTCTCGGTGCCAGCGCATCAACAGCTTGGCTTGTTTACGGTAGGTATCGAGGGTTGGCATGGACAGACTCCTGCTGAGTGATATCAGCGGGCAGGCCTAGCCCTTTCGGCCCGATGCCGATGTGCCCCACAGGAACGACGAAAAGACTAGGATACAACCTGAAGCAAGTCAAACCGCCTCAAAGGCAAAGTATGGCTTGCCGCAAAGCGTTCGTCGTCATTATGCAGCCGCAAGGACATTCGCAGCATCCAAGGCAATGACGTCCAGAGACCGGAGGTCAAGCCCGCCTGCCTCAGCGCGGCAGCCGTCCAGGTATTGCATCCCATCAGCGCGTTGAAATAACCCCGCGCTTCGAAGAACGCATCGTTTGGCCCATAGTTGCTGCCAGGCAGGGGTATCGGATTGCTATCGGAGCGATCAAAGCTGGCGAGAACGAATTGCTTGAGCCGCTCAAGACCTTCGGCATCGATGTCGATGACCGTCACAGCAGGCGCCTCCAGCGGGATATCGCCCGCCAGCTCCGCATGAATGACGGAACGGTCGAACGCAAAGCTCTTCAAGACGGGACCCGCCTTCAAATCGGCCCATGTGCGCGTTTCCGTATAGAAGCTTCGGCCGCCCCAGCCGAAAATGAGATAGCGCAGGTTGGGATTGCCGAGATCCAGCCCGGCCGACCGCAGGAAGGCGAAACGCGTGAGAAGATCGCCATCAACGGGAATGGCAATATCCGTATGGATGGGGTTGCTGAGCACGAGGATTTGTTGTGAGCGCTCGCTGCGCGCACCCGGTTGGTCATACCAGAGCGGACGCGGCGCGACGATGCCGAGACCGACAAGGAGCACGACGGCAAGAACGGAGAAGAAAACGCCCTTGAATATTCTTGAGATCACCGACTGAAAGCCCCCTGCAATACTGAATTTCTTCAGCGGTTTGTTGGCTCTTTCAAGGCATAAAAATAGCCCCATGCACTTTTTCCGAGTGCATGGGGCTAGCAAATTCTGCGCTCTAAACGCTGGCCTCAGGCGGCCTTCGTCTTCGCCCGCCGCGCCAGATGCGCCACGACATTCTCGATCATCCGCATGCCGGCATCGCCGCCGAGCGTCATGATCGATTCCGGGTGGAACTGCACGGCCGCGATCGGCTCCTTCACATGCTCGATGCCCATGATCGTGCCGTCTTCGCTCTCGGCCGTGATCATGAAGTCGCGCGGCAGGCTCGACGGATCGGCAAAGATCGAGTGGTAGCGACCGACCGTCACTTCGCGGCCAAGACCGGAGAAGACGAGACCCGGCTCCAGCACGCGGATGCGCGAAGGCTTGCCGTGCATCGGGATCGCCAGATGACGCAGCTCGCCGCCATAGGCTTCGGCCAGCGCCTGCAGGCCCAGGCAGACGCCGAAGATCGGCAGGTTGCGCGCCCTCGCCTTCTTGATGGTCGCCTTGCAATCGAAATCCTTCGGATTGCCAGGTCCTGGCGACAGCACGATGAGATCCGGATCGAGCCGGTCGAAGACTTCTTCCGGCACCGGCGTACGCACGGTAGACACCGTCGCGCCCGTCTGGCGGAAATAATTGGCGAGCGTATGGACGAAGCTGTCCTCGTGATCGACGAGCAGGATCTTCACGCCCTTGCCGACGGAAGCGACGTCGCGTTGCTGTTTGCCGGAATTGCCGGTCTTGGCATCACGGATGGCGGAAAGCATGGCGGAGGCCTTCAGTTCGGTTTCGGCTTCTTCTTCCTCGGGGATCGAGTCGTTGAGCAGCGTCGCGCCGGCCCGCACCTCGGCAATGCCGTCCCTGATGCGAACGGTGCGTAGCGTCAGACCGGTGTTCATGTCGCCATTGAAGCCCACCATGCCGATCGCGCCGCCGTACCAGGCGCGCGGGCTCTTCTCGTGGCTCTCGATGAAGCGCATGGCCCAGAGCTTCGGCGCGCCGGTGACGGTGACGGCCCAGGCGTGGCTGAGGAAGCCGTCGAAGGCGTCCATATCGTCACGCAGACGGCCCTCGATATGGTCGACCGTGTGGATGAGGCGCGAATACATCTCGATCTGCCGGCGGCCGATGACCTTGACCGAACCCGGCTCGCAGACGCGGCTCTTGTCGTTGCGGTCGACGTCGGAGCACATGGTGAGTTCCGACTCGTCCTTCTTGGAATTCAGCAGTTTCAGGATCTGCTCGCTGTCGGCGATCGGATCGTCGCCGCGCTTGATCGTTCCCGAAATCGGGCAGGTCTCAATGCGGCGGCCGGATACGCGCACGAACATTTCAGGCGAAGCGCCGACGAGATATTCCTGATTGCCGAGATTGATGAAGAAGGAATAGGGCGACGGATTGATCGCCTTCAGGCGTTTGGAAATATCGGATGGCTTGCTCTCACAGCGCTCCATGAACTTCTGGCCGGGCACCACTTCGAAGAGGTCGCCCTTGCGGAAGCTCTCCTTCGCCTTGACCACCAGTTCGGCATATTCGCCGGGGCGATGATCGCTCTTCGGCGGAATGGCATCGGTGTGCCGGAACGGCTCTGGCGCAATCTCGCCCGACTTGCCTTCCGTCGATACGTCGCCTTTGGCGAAGTCGTAGCGATCGATCCAGGCCTTGGCGGAATAGTTATCCACCACCAGGATTTCGTCCGGCAGGTAGAGCACCATGTCGCGCTGGTCGTCCGGGCGCTTGAGCTTCAGATCGATCGCGTCGAACTGGAAGGCGAGATCATAGCCGAAGGCGCCGTAGAAGCCGATGCTGGCATCGGCCTGGGAATAGAATAGATCGGTCACGGCGCGCAGCACGGTGAAGACCGTCGGCATCTTCGAGCGCTCTTCCTCGGTGAAAACGCGATCCGGCGTCTTGACCGTGAGATCGAGCCGGCGCGGCGTCGAGGTGCCAAGCACCACTTCGGAAACGGTCTTCAGCTTCTCAGCGATAAAGCCGAGGATGACTTCGCCGCGCTCGTTATAGGCTTCGATCCAGACATCGCGCCCGTTGCAGGACAGGCCGAGCGGCGGGTCGACGATGGCGGTATCCCAGCGTGTATAGCGGCCGGGATATTCGTAGTTCGACGAAAATACCGCGCCGCGGCGCTCATCGAGCTTATCGATGTAAGACGATACGGCATCCGCATAGGGCGTCGGCCGGCGCTGCCGGGTGACGGTGATGCCGCCCTTCGTCTCGTAGATTTCCGCACCATCATCCCGAAGGATCGTTACCATTGTTCCTCACTCCGTTGTCGGGCCCGGATGACAGGCGGCCAATATAACAAAAAAGCCGCCTCGAAATCTCGGGCGGCTCACTCGTCGTCTTTGAACACGATTGGTCGAGGCCGCCTCAGCGTGCCCACCACCAAACTGCAATGTTGTTCAAGGACGTGGTCATGGCGGGAATTGTTAGCGTGAGATGAGGGGATACGCAAGCCGCAATCTTGGAGAATGGGCAGAAACGATTTTTCGCCTCCGCCCATCCTTCTCTCATTCCTGCACTCTCGCCGCCTCGAAGAACTCCTCCGGGCCATCCACTTCGACCAACCGCTTCCGGTCGATCAGCCAGAACCGGTTGCCGACCGATCGCACGAAACTACGGTCATGCGAGACGAGAAGGCAGCTCGCCTCATTCGCCGTCAGCTCGCCCTCCAACGCCTCCTGGCCGTCGATATCCAGATGGTTGGTCGGCTCGTCGAGCAGGTAGAAGTTGGGATTGGTCAACCGCAGCGCCAGCATGGCAAGCCGTGCCTTCTGCCCGCCGGACAGACGGCCGATCTCTTTGCCCTGCATGTCGATGTTGATTCCGACGCCGACCAGCAGCGTGCGGGCACGCTGCTCGCCGAGCTCGAACAGGCGTGTGATCATGCCGAGCGGCGTGTCCTTCTGGCCGAGATTGGAGAGCGCCTGATCGCTGTAACCCAGCACCAGAGACGGCGTCGGCTTGATTGCGCCACCGACAGACGGATCGGCGATCGCCCTGCGGATCATCTCCACGAACCGCGTCTTGCCGGCGCCATTCTGCCCGAGCAGCACGATGCGATCACCCTGACAAATCCACTGCTGGCCCGTCTTGAACAGCAGCGTACCGTCGGGCGTGGTCACCGCGACATCCTCCAGCGTCAGCAGCACCTTGGCATGGATGCCTCGATTGACGAGCTTGATCGAGCCGGAGGAACGCTCGCGGTAGCCCGGTCTGGCGCTGTCCTCCAGCTTCTCCGCCCGCGCCTTCAGCTGTTTCGTCTTCACCGTCAG
Organism: Martinezella tropici; assembly: GCF_003287875.1. Taxonomy (GTDB): domain Bacteria; phylum Pseudomonadota; class Alphaproteobacteria; order Rhizobiales; family Rhizobiaceae; genus Rhizobium; species Rhizobium tropici_C. Next base: position 98,635 of record NZ_QMKK01000021.1, on the reverse strand, counting down.
GAGATCGCTGCCGGAATTGACACCGAGATTATAGAGCTTGGCCGCCTGCTTGCGCAGTTGCTGCGCCGTCTTCATCTCCTTCTGGTAACGCCGCTCATCCGAGGCATCGACTTCGTCCAGCGCCGCACGCGCCCGGCTATAGGGCAGCGCATAGGTTTGCGACTGATCCTGACGCAGGAACAAAGTGCGATCGCAGACGGCATCGAGGAAGGCGCGGTCGTGGCTGGCGATGATGACGGGCACGTCGCGCGGCAAGGCATTCAACCAATCCTCCAGCAGCGCGATCTTGGCGAGATCGAGATGGTTGGTCGGTTCATCCAGCAGCAGCACGTCGGGCTCGGTTACCCATACGCGTGCAAGCATGGCAAGCCGCTGCCAGCCCCCGCTGAGCTGAGCCAACGTCCTCTCCCGCATCGCATCAGGCACATCGAGTGAATCGAGAGTGACGTCGACACGCCAGCCCTCGCTCGCGACCTGCTCCTTGGGCAAAGCGCGCAGGACTGCCTCATAGAAGGAGACATCCAGCAGGTTCGCCGGCACATTCTGTTCGACATAGCCGACGCGCAAGCCCCGGGCGCGGGTGATCTCGCCCGTGGTCGGCTCTTGCCTGCCCGTGATGCAGTTGAGCAGCGTGGTCTTCCCGCGTCCATTCGCAGCAACGATGCCGACGCGATCGCCGGCATCCACAGTGAAGTTGAGATTGGAAAACAACGGCGCACTCATGGTGACGCCCAGATTGCGAAGATTGATCAGAGTCATGGTCTTTTCCGGTCTCGATCGAGCATCTCAAGACATCGCCGGCGGCTCCTTTTGCCGCGCTACGCCAATGCCGATGGCCCAAACAGGCCAATGCTCGAAAACATGTCATGACGCAGCCGCGCGGTTGCGCAGGCTCGCGTCGCCCCAAGGGCAGACCAGAAGGAATGAGTGAGAAACAGCCTCTGATCAGCCCTGCAAACGCATCTGCAGGGCACGAGTCGGACCGAACTGGCGAATATGCCAGACTATCTTGGTCATACGGTCCTCCTCTCTTTTCTCGACGGTTAAAGACTGCATTGTTCGAATAGCATCGAACGCTGCCATTTACAATTGCGCAGATCGCCCGATGCCACGCGAGAGAGCAAAAAAGAGGCGATGCCGAAGCATCGCCCAAATTCGCCGGATTCAAGTTTGCTGCATCGATGTAACCGCTTAGAACCTTTGCGTCAGCGTCAGCTTGAAGGTCCGACCGGGCTCAGAATAATAGGAAGCAGGCTGGGTCAGCGTGCCGCTGTAGGACGGTGCGTTGAGAGCGTCGTAGTAGGTCTTGTTGAAGATGTTGTAGACGCCGCCACGAATGCTGAGGCCCTTCACCTGCTCCGGTTCCCACCAGGCTGTGAGATCGAAGATGCCGTAGGCAGGGGTCTGCAGCGTATCGCCTGTCTTCTTCGCCTCGCGCGCCGCGGTGATGAAGGTCAGGTCCGTTCCCCAGACATCGGCCGCATAGCCGACGGTGAAGGCAGCCTTGGCCGGGGCGACGGAATTGATCCACTGGCCGGTATCGGAATCCTTGCCGTTCACATAGGCAAGCGAGCCCTTGACGTGGATGCCGTTGTCGAACGTCTTGTGCGCGTTGACCTCGACACCGAACATGCGGACGTTGGCGCGATTGAAGTATTCGGTAATCCCGAGCGGATAGGTGCCCGTGGGATCGCGATAATTCAACGTGTCGATGAAGTTCTTGTATTTGTTGTAGAAGGCGCCGATATGGCCGCCGAAATCGTCATCGCCGAGATTGGTGCCGATTTCGATGCCGTTGCTGGTCTCAGGCTTCAGGTTCGGATTGCCGATGTTGACGTATCCGCCAGGCACGCCGTAGTTCACATAGAGTTCGCTGACATTAGGCGCGCGGAAGGCCATTGCCCACTGCGCGTAAAGTTCGACATTGTCCTGCGGCTGATAGGAGGCGCGCAGCTTTGGCGAGAAGCGGCTGTCGGATTGCCCAGAGGGCAGGCCATCATAGTTGGCGCTGTCACGATAAGCAGCCGTGTTCTTCGGCGAGTAATCATACCAATCGAAGCGCAGACCCGGCGTCAGATAGAAGTTGCTGGATCCTAGCTCGATCTTGTCGTCGATGAAGGCGCCGACGCGCTTGCCATCGACATCGGGCATGTCGGACTGGTTGGTGTGGAGGAAGGCGCAAGTCGCGCGCCAGCGCGGGTTGGCGCAGCTATCCTTGCCGGCCGAATACTGGTGAACCTTGTCGAAGGCGACATCGAGACCGAAAGTGAGCTGGTGATGCAGGTTACCGGTGTCGAAAGATTTCGCCGCGTTGCCGCTAAAGCCGATACTGCGGTCGTCCATTTCATTGAGGCGGGAATAGTCGCCGATAACGGACGTGTACCGATAGCCCGCAGTACCGGTTTCACGCACAAGATTCTGCCAGTAGAAGACGGCATTGGCGGTATCAAGCAGTGAATCAGCGCTATCGGCTTCATATTTGTAATCGAGCGACACGCGATTGCGCTCGACATTGTCTGTCCCGTTGTAATTGCCAGGCCGGAAGTTTCCGGTCGGGCTCTGCAGGGTCATCAGATCGGTGGTTTTATCCTTGTTGTAGTGCTCGGCCGTGATGCCGAAGGTACCGGCGTCGGTATATTGACGGATCTTGAACAGGCCGCTTCTCTGATTGTAGTCGGCCGGGTTAGCCTCGGTACGTTTGGTCGAATAGCCGCCGACATCGCCGTTGTTCTCAAGCTCATGACCATGCGTGTAGCCGCCCTGGAAGAGAACGGCGGTATTGTCGATGCGTTTGGCAACGGCTGCGGCACCGCCGACACTCCGATCGTCACCATTATAGCCGAACTTGAAGACTCCGCCCCAGGTAAAGCCGGGCGCAATCAGATCTTCCGGCTCCAGCGTGCGCAGCACGAAGGCGCCGCCAAGAGCACCCGAACCGGCACGGCTGGAATCGGCGCCTCGCACGACATCGACGCTGGAAAGCGCGTTGAAATCGAAGCTGTTGATGCCACCGTCGGATTCGCGGGAGGCATCGAGAAGAAAAGGAATCTGGATGCCGTCGACGGTGGTCAGCACGCGGTCGTCGCCGAGGCCACGAATATTGACGCCGCCGGTAGCGCGGTTGAAGCCGACGCCGACTTCGGTGCTGCGGCCGAGGTCCTCGATACGTGTGATTTGCTTGTCGTCGATGTCCTTGGCCGTCGTCTCGCTTGTGGTCGGAGAGTCGGCGAGCACATCCTTGTTCGCTTTGCCTTTGCCCTTCACGACGATCGGCTTCAGATTGGTGACTCGATCCCCCGTGGCGGCTTCACCCGCCGCGTCTTCATTTTGAGCGGCTGTTTGCGCAAAAGATGTCGTCGTCAGCCCAAGGGCCAGAAACGCGGTGCATGCCAAGAGGACCGAGCGTGAGCGCCGGACAACCATAACCATTCCTTTCGAATTGCTTCACCGGGCTGGCTGGTTGCTGCGTCGAATGCAGGCAAGGGGCTGGCTAGGTCAGTTTTGTTGATGAGACGGCAATATTTCGCCTTCTTTCTGCCGCATAAAAAACATGACTATTATTGTCAATATATCTCATCCATATAATCATGAATAGAATTATCATGTTTAAAGACGGAAGACGAACGTTGCTGAATTGCAACGAAATGGCGACCTCAAGCGTTCTGATGACATCATCATTAGAATTGGCTGATTTACTTGATGTTGTTTAGAAGCATTTCACTAACCTCTGCCGTCATTTTACTTATGGCCGCTTCTCTTCCCCAGACCGGTCCGCTCCCAGAACAAAAGCCGGATCAGCAACGGGCTCAGCCGAGCGGCACGCCGCCGATCCCGGCGGAGAAGCCGGCAGCATCTCCTGACAAACCTGTCGTTCCGCCGGAAAAGCCGGATGCCCAACCAGAGGACAAGCCGGCAACTCCGCCTGAGGAGCAGACGACGGGCGAGATGCAAGGTCCCCCTCGCCCGCCCCCGACCGTCGCCTCCGAGCCGGACGAGGAACACCAGGCGTGCCTGAAGGAACTGACCGCGATGGGAGCAATCTTCAAGGAAATTCCCCGCATTGACGACGGCAACGGCTGCGGCATCGACAAGCCGATCTCGCTTTCTTCGCCGCTGCCGGGGATCGAATTCAAACCTCAAGGAACGATGCGCTGCGAAGCGGCGTTGGCACTGGCCCAATGGATGAAGGAGAGCGTGCTCCCATCAGCCGCCGCATTGGACAACGGCAAGATCGTCGCCATCAATCAGGCCTCGACCTATATCTGCCGCCTACGCAACAATGCCTCGACCGGCAAGATCTCGGAACATGCCCGTGGCAACGCCATCGATGTCGCGAGCTTCACCTTCGAAAACGGCAAGACCATCGCGATTGAGCCGCGCCGCGAAGATCCGACGCTGACAGGCGCGTTCCAGCGTGCAGCCAGCGCCTCTGCCTGCCTTTATTTCACCACTGTCCTCGACCCGGAAAGCGACGCTGCCCACGAAACGCATTTCCATCTCGATGTCATCGAAAGGAATGGCGGCTTTCGCTACTGCCACTAGAGGACAAAAACCACTACGCGTTTTTCCTGGAATGGCTTGAAAAGCACGCCGATCAATCGATGGTTCGACATTGTCAAAATACCGGCTCGATCAAGCTCGGATGCCGGCATTTGAGAACCAGACATCCCGGTAGATCGCAACCGCCGTTTCATCGGGCGCGCGCTCCTCGGTCAGCCAGATAGACTGGATGGACCGAGCCTCACCACCATTTGGAATTTTAATGGATTGGGCCGGATCCGATGCGCCGATGCATGGAATGAAATAAGCAGGCATCAAAGCACGAGCGCTGAAACCGATATCCTCTCGCGTAATGACCACGGCAAGCCCGACCTTCTCATTCGCCTGCCAGGGCACGATGAGCCGCCCTCCGGGTCGCAACGCCTGCAGCCATGACTTCGGCGGTGCCACCACGCCGGCACTCACATAGATCAGATCCGTATCCGGAAGCTCGAACGAAGTCGCATCGGTACAGATGACGGAAACGTCTTTATAGGAGGCGAGATTGTCTCGCGTGCGGCCGGCCAGTGCCTCATCGATCTCGATGGCATGGACATGTCCGCCCGGTGTCACCAGCGTTGAGAGAATGGCGGTGTAGTATCCCGTCCCCGTGCCGATCTGAACGACGGTTTCGCCAGGCTTGGGCGCGACGGCACCCAGGAAGGCGGCATGGAGAAACGGCTCGCCATTGTTGATGCCCTTCGATCTATCCAGGGAGACCAGAACATTTTGATAGAGAAAGGCGGGATCGCTGCTTGGCGTTTCGAGATAGCGTCCCTTGACCACGATCTGCCAGGGTCCCGGCCCCATGAAGGCTTCACGCGGCACCTGGCGGAAGGCCTGTTCCAGCCTTTCATCCGCCGAGTTGCCGGCGGCGGCCATCATTTTCGCATGGAAGGCACGTATATCGGCCAAGCTGGCACGGCTGTCTGCAGTCATGATCTGCCTCCGCTCTTCCATCCGGTGATGCCGATGTCCGTTGTCGATCCTGCTGCCGGTGGCGTCAAGCGAACGCGCGGTTTTTCTCCCTTCAATCGCATCGCATTCTGCTGCAGGTGATGTCGGACCGGCAAAGTTCCTGAGTTCAAACGACCCCGGTTGAATCAGATTCTGAACTTAAAACAGCCCCTCTATATAGCCATGATCATTGAGGAAAATTCTTTCGGCCGAAGGTGATTTCGGCAGGCCGGGCATGGTCATGATCTCGCCGGTGATGACGACGACGAAACCCGCGCCGGCCGAGAGGCGCACTTCACGAACGGGCACAATGTGCCCCTCTGGCGCGCCGCGAACGTTCGGATCGGTGGTAAAGGAATATTGCGTCTTCGCCATGCAGACCGGCAGGTGTCCATAGCCCTGGTCCTCCCAGGACCGAAGCTGATCGCGCACTGCCTTGTCGGCCGTCACCTCGCCGGCATGGTAGATTTTCGAGGCGACGATCTCTATCTTCTCAAAGAGCGGCAGATTGTCCGGATAGAGCGGCTGGAATTTTGCCTGGCCGGATTCGGCGAGTTCGACCACCTTATGCGCGAGATCGACGATCCCCGCCGAGCCCTCGGCCCAATGCCGGCAGAGGATCGCCTCGGCCCCGAGCCGCGCGACATAATTCTTCAGCGCCTCGATTTCGGCTTCCGTGTCCGAAACGAAATGATTGATGGCCACGACGACAGGCACGCCGAACTTGCGGACATTGGCGACATGCCGGCCGAGATTGGCACAGCCCTTGACGAGGGCATCGACATTCTCCTTGCCGAGATCGTCCTTCTTGATGCCGCCGTTCATCTTCAGCGCCCGCACGGTCGCAACGATAACGGCCGCATCCGGTGAAAGGCCGGCCTTGCGGCATTTGATGTCGAAGAATTTCTCGGCGCCGAGATCGGCACCAAAGCCGGCTTCCGTCACCACATAATCGGCAAGTTTCAACGCCGTGCGCGTGGCGATCACCGAATTGCAGCCATGGGCGATATTGGCAAAAGGGCCGCCATGCACGAGCGCCGGATTGTTCTCCAGAGTCTGGACGAGGTTCGGCTGCATCGCATCCTTCAGAAGCACCGCCATCGCACCGTCGGCCTTCAGATCGCGGGCATAGACGGGCGTGCGGTCGCGGCGATAGCCGATGATGATATTGCCGAGCCGCTTTTCCAGATCCCTGAGGTCGGATGCCAGACAGAGGATCGCCATGACCTCGGAGGCGACGGTGATATCGAAGCCGCCCTCGCGCGGAAAACCGTTGGCGACGCCGCCGAGCGACGACACGATATCGCGCAATGCGCGGTCGTTCATATCCATCGCGCGACGCCAGGTGATGCGCCGGATATCGATATTCTGCTCGTTACCCCAATAGATGTGGTTGTCGATCAGCGCCGCAAGCAGATTATGGGCCGAGGTGATCGCATGGAAATCGCCGGTGAAATGAAGGTTGATGTCTTCCATCGGAATGACCTGCGCGTAACCGCCGCCGGCCGCTCCGCCCTTCACGCCGAAGCAGGGGCCGAGCGATGCCTCGCGCACGCACACGACGGCCTTCTTGCCGATGCGGTTCAGGCCATCGCCGAGGCCGACCGTCGTCGTGGTCTTGCCCTCGCCCGCCGGCGTCGGGTTGATCGCCGTAACGAGGATCAGCTTGCCATCCTTCTTGTCGGCTAGCGATGCGATGAACCCGGCGCCGATTTTTGCCTTGTCGTAGCCGTAGGGCGCGAGATCTTCCGCGGGAATGCCGAGCTTGGCACCAATCTCGATAATCGGCAGTTTCTTCGCCGCACGAGCGATTTCGATATCCGATGCCACCGCCGCCATTATATTCGCCCCAAATATACGGTCATTTCCCTGTCGGGATAAACCAATACGTATCAAGTGTGAATAGCAACGGCATACTGTCCTCTGCGAAAGAGGCCGCCTTGTCGCGGGACAGGGACATGCCTATTTTCGGCTTCCAAATGCAACCGAGAAAGAAGGAAAAGATATGAAATCCCTGGAATTGCTGGTCGAGCGCATCATTCTCTCCAGTCGCTGGCTTCTGGTGATCTTCTATCTCGGTCTTGCCGCCTCGCTCGCCGTCTACGCCGTCTCGTTCGCCTATAAGTTCTACAAGGTCGCGATCAACGCACTCGTCTATGAAGAAGCCGACATGATCCTGGCGATCCTCGGCCTTATCGACGCCGCCCTGGTGGCGAGCCTGATCGTCATGGTGATGATTTCCGGTTATGAAAATTTCGTCAGTCGTTTCGACGAAGCCGAAGGTGAGGTTTCCTTCCTCGGCAAGCTTGATTCAGGCAGCCTCAAGATCAAGGTCGCCTCTTCGATCGTCGCCATTTCCTCGATCCACCTGCTGCAGATCTTCCTGAACGCTACTCAATACGACAACGCCAAGCTGATGTGGTTCACGATCATCCATCTCGCCTTCGTCGTTTCGGCGGTACTGCTGGGCCTTCTGGAAAGGATCATGGCGAAAAGCAAAGCCAAGGACGCTTGACGCCAAAATCGGCTATTTGCCGGCCATAGCCGAAGCGCTGCTCATCGGCGGCGGGGGTGCGGCGCAATCGGAGATCGATTGCCCGTCCTTGCAGTTGCGCGCGGAAACCAGCGCGTCCGCATCGGCAAGTTCCGTCGTCAATTTCAGCCTTAGCGCCTCCATCTGCGACATCAGATGGATCCCGCTCGGCTCGGTTCCAAGCATCACATCGACAAGTCCCTTGTCGACACCCATCGTGTCGAGGAAGCGGACCAACCGCGTCCGCTGGGCCTTGTCGAGCTTCGTCGTGTCGTATTTGCCGACGAATTTCCGCCCGATCTCCTTCTTGGAAAGCACCTTGCGCTTGCCATCCACCATTTCATATTCAGTGCGGTATTGGACGCGCACCTCGCTATAGGTCGTGGTGATCTGGTGGACGCCCAACAATGCGAAGGGGCTGGAAACACGCTGGACGCCGCCTGCGAAAAACAGCGGGCATGCCGAAAAGCAGATCGCGTCTGCGGAAAAGGCCTGTCCCTTGATCGAACCGTCCTCGGCAAAGGCTGCCGGGCAGATCGGCTCGGCATAGGGACATGCCCGCGAGCGGGTGCGGCCGACGGCGATCGAAAGCTTCTGTTTGCGGATGGTGCGCGCCATCTCCATCGCCGCCTTGACATCGCCCCCCGGCGAACTGACCACGATGGGCAATCGCCGACTGCCAAGCTGCTTCAGGAATTTCTGCAGCTTCCTCGGCGTGTCGGACATGATCTGTCCCTCGGCGGAGATCCAGTCCGGACACGTATTGTCGGCGCGGCATTGGCCCATCTCGCCGTGGACGAGCAGGAAGCGCATCGGCGTGCCGCCGGTGCCATCCGCCGCTTCGGCAAAGGCTGGCGCAACGAGCAGAAGCGAAACGGCCGTGACAATCCGCAACGCCGTTCGGCAGCACCGCATCGCAAGCTGCGGGAAAAAACGAAAATTCATGAGATATACGCCTGGAAGCGATTGCTTTGCCAAGACCGATAGCAACCGCTTTGGGCCTTCGCAAGGCATGCCGGCGCAATGGCGCATCATTTGCGAAAACGGCTGGCCCAGGGGCGTCGAAAACTGCCAGACGGAGAACGGCTGCAAGATGGAAGCAGACGGCCATGCATGCACACTGCGCAGGCACCACCTCGACCTTTTCTTCCATTCGTCGCAACACTTAGGCGGCAAATATCGCGATGCAGGACGCCCCCTCCTGTATCAAATTGCGACCTTCAGGCGGTCGCCGTCGTGGCATTTGAAGGGTCGTTTCAGATAGATTTTCGCTATTCCGAGACGCTCTTCGGTCGTCCGTCCTTGACACCGCAACACCGGCATCTGTACAGCGCCGTCGTTATAAGATCAGCGAAACAGCATTTTTTTGCGTTTAATGCCCTTTCTGGGCGAAGATTTATGTAAATACACACGTCCGAATATTAAAATATATGAAAATGAAATTATTTCTGGTCCTGTGATATTTTTGCGTCTAGCATTCACTCATAAATCCGGTATTTGATAACGATAACACGCTGTGGGCGCTTCAACCTATATGTCCTATATCATCACCGCCGAGAGACAATTGCTGCTTTCTGCCGAGCTCGCTGCTGCTCGGACACAAGCAGCGTTTGCGCTGGCGCTGGAGCAGGCGGGGTTAGCTTTTGGCTTCAGCTACATGGCATTCATGAATGCCCCGGTTCCTGACGATACCATGATGACGCCGCTGCTGATCGAAGGTACCGTGCCGGCGCAGTTCGTGCGTGATTTCGATCGTCAGCAGCTGGTGCGGCGCTGCCCGATGTTGCTGCGCACGCGGGACTCGGTGCTGCCGCGCTCCTGGCATCTGTTGGAAAAAGACCTCGAACTCGACAGCGATCTTCCGCGCGAGCTCCATATGCTTTTGATCAACTACAATTGCCCAATGAGCGTGATCGTTCCGGTCAATTCACCGGATGGGCAGCGTCTTCTCTTCTGGTTCATGGGCAATCGCAACAGCCTCGGTCAAAGCGAAATCAATGAACTCACGCTGATCATGCTGCAGGCGCTGGATTCCTATAATTGTCTGAAGCGCAGCGATAGCGCCGTGCCGCATTCGCTCTCGGCCCGCGAACTCGAAGTGGTCCGCTGGACGGCCCAGGGCAAGACCTCGGTCGAAATCGGCCAGATCCTTTCCCTCTCCGACCATACGGTCAATGCCTATATGATGAACGCTATCAAGAAGCTCGATTGCGTTAATCGCACGCAGCTCGTCGCCAAGGCCATCCGCCTCAAGTTGATCAGCTAAGCAACTTTTTGCTTTCTTCAGATCGCGCCGACGTTTCATCTTTTTATTTTAGGCAGTCCGGACCGAAGACGGCTCCGCTCTCGAAATGCTCCGCTCAATATCCGCCTCGCCCTTAGCGGCCTCCAAGCACCGTTCGGATTTCGACGAGGTTTGAACGCACCCGGAGGATGTGGAAGCCCATCGTCGCGAGGTGGCTTGGCATGAACGAGCTGTCTTCGCGGCCGTTGGAAATGATCATCGGCTGAATGCGGAGCGCCGTCTGCAGCATCCCGAGCGTATCGTTCCAGAGCCTGCCGATGTTGCGTTCCGCGATCACCTGCTGAAAATCCGCGCCGGCCGCGCTCAGAATGCCGTAATTGGCATAAAGCTGGCCATAGGCAAACCAGAACCGATCGTCCGCGCGCGTGTCGAACCATCCATAGCTGTAGTTTTGCGATCGGTCCGCCAGGATATTTGCCGTGCTGCCAAGGTCGCCGGCGACATGATCGAGAAACTGCAGAAGATTATCCGCGCGTCCGTCGAAAACCACCTTGCAGTTGCTGAGATCGGTATTGAAGTTGCGCAGGTTAGTGATCGCGGCGCGATAATAGCTTGGGGTTGGCGTCTTCGGTCCGAACGGATGCAGGCCGAAATACCAGCTCGATTCGTCGAACTGCAGGTTGCCGCGCGCCTTTTGCAGATCGCCGTTGATCCCGGACGTCCCGCGCACACGGCCGAGCGTGTCGACCAATTCTGCCGAGGTGCGGCGGACCACCGAGTTTACGCCTCTCTGGAAGGATGCCTTGTTGTCGAGGAAAGGCGTGTCATCCCATGAAACGCCGAAGAACCCGAGCTTGTAGAGCAGCATCGAGGAGATCCAGGCATTCTGGTTGACGTTGAAATCGGTAAGATCGGCAGCGACATCCACGACTGCCGAGGTTTGGCACGACTTCGGCGCCGCAGCCGCAGCCTGCGCCGGCAACTCCTCTCCGGCGGAGAATTTGCGTTCGGAGAATTTGTAGACGTCGGGATAGGCCGGATTGAACCCGGACCAGATCTGCGTCTGCCAGATGAAATAGATGTAAAGCACAGCAAGCAGCGTCACGAAAGCGACGATGGGCAGCTTGATCAGCCAGTTGCTGTGGCGATACCAGCCGCGCGCGGCAAGAAACGGCCATGCGAGCCCGACGAAAACCAAGCCCAACCATCGTGCAATGGCGGCCCAGATCCGCTTCAAGAACGCTGTGATCGAGTCAAGCATGGACCAACGCCTCCAAAACCGCAACCGCGCGTCCTGCCTATACGCGAAGGACGCACCACACTGAACCTGCACACCGGCCCTTCCGAAAATCCCTTTCGATTTTCATAGGATAGGCCTTATCGCCATTCGCGTTTCAGCAAATATGTGTTCTTGAGAAAAACAACAACCGTCTGCGCCGAATTTTCGATGCCGGACAGAATCATCCCTCCGGTTGCGCATCGCCGGCGGTTTCACCCGCATCTTCGGACACGGGCGGCAGGTGAGGCTCCAGCCGCCTCTTGAACACGGCATCGACATGCGCCTTGCGCGCAGCCAGATCCTGCCCGGCCAGTATGTTTGCCTCGAAGGCCCGGATCAAGTCTTCGACCGCGGCCGTTCGCGCAGCCTCGGGGGTGTGGCTATTCGCGTTTGACGCCAACGCCTTGAGCAAGGCGATCCGTTGCTCGATATCAACAGCCGATTTGGCTGCCATGGCGCTGACGGCGGCAACCTGAACATTCAGGGATGCCGCCAGGCCCTCATAGATATCGATCAGGCGCTGCCCGGCCGTTCGGCGCGACTGAAGCCCGGCCTCCTGCCGCCGAATATCGTCCTGCTCGGCAAGCAGATCGCCATAATCCGCCTCCAAGCCGGATTGCAAATCGGCGTGGCGCGAGGAAGGACGATTGCGCCGCTGGTACATGAGTTTCTCCGTCAGGACATTGGCCCGACGCTGCACCTCCTCTATATCGAAATCGAGTTTCCGCCGATGCTCGATCACGCCTTCGAGATGGCGCTCGCAATCATGAAAGCAGCGCGACAAGGCGGGCCTTGCCTGTTTGAACAGGAGATCGAGTTCGGCCGAAACATCAAGAACCACTTCGAGCTCGGTGATGATCGTCTGAGGCTTCGAAGGCCCGCGCGCCAGCTTCCTGCCGAGCAGGCTCGCATCTTCAAGGCCGATCTTCTCGTCGAACAACCGCCGATGCTGCAGATCGGCCTCTTGCGTTGCGCGATCGAGCTCCTTCACCAGCGATGAAGCGAGCGATTTCCAGCGCTCGAGCAGCTCGACAGCCTCGCGCACCAGCACTTCCTCCATGGGAAAGTTGATGGCGCCGCTGCGTCCCTCGCCCCTGGCATGGCCGGCCAGCGTCGCGACGGCCGCGTTTGCGCTGTTGATGGCGTCATCAAGTGCCGCGCTTGCCTTGTCGAGCATGCCGTCGAAGGAATGAGGTCTGACCATGAAAGCATCTCTCCCTACCCGAGGAGTGAGACTAAAGCACGTCGCGCAAAAGTGTGTAGCGGTTTTGCGGTAACAACATGCGAAAAACCGAGAGCTTGAAGCGCACAGAGCGTACCGCCGGCGAGGAAAATGCTCGAAAGGACTATTGCGCCGCCGCCGGATTCTTCAGATAGGCGATCAGATTGTCGAGATCCCTCTCGCTCTTGAGGCCCAGAAACGTCATTCTGGTGCCCTTGACCAGGAATTGCGGCCCCGGCAGGTATTCGCGCAACAAGGCCTCGTCCCAAACCTTGCCATCGGCACCGAAGGCCTTCATCGCCCGCGAATAGGCATAGTCTGGCACGCTTGCGACGGGCCGGCCGACAACGCCCATTAATGAGGGTCCGACGCGGTTTTCCGGCACCGTCGCCGTATGGCAGGCGCCGCATTTCCTGAAAACGATGGCACCCGCAACCGCATCTCCATCAGCAAGCGCCGAAGACGCCGCGGCAAGCATGATGACGGCCGGCGCCAGGCAAAGCAGTTTCATCGTCCCCTCGATTAAATTCCTGCCGCGTCACGCCGGCCACATGCCGTCACTCGCAGACGATCGCCTCTTCCCAGTGACGGCGGCAGAGCGAGACATATTTGTCGCTGCCGCCGATCTCGATCTGCGCGCCTTCGCGCACGACCTCGCCGGCGGCATCCAGCCGCACGACCATCGTCGCCTTGCGGCCGCAATGGCAGATCGTCCGCACCTCACGCAATTCGTCCGCGATGGTCAGCAGCTCCTGCGATCCCGGAAACAAGTGTCCGTGGAAGTCCGTGCGCAAGCCGTAGGCCATCACCGGCAGGCCGAGACGATCGACGACATGGGCGAGCTGCCACACCTGCTCGCGCGTCAGGAACTGAGCCTCATCGACAAAGACGCAGTTCAGGGGCTCGCTCGCATGCATGTCTTCGACCATGACATAGAGATCATCGCCGATCTCGAACGGTATGGCATCCATCGTAAGGCCGATGCGGGAGGCGATCGTGCCGCGGCCGGCGCGATCGTCGAGAGCTGCGATGAAGGCGGCGGTGCGCATGCCGCGCTCCTGATAGTTATAGGCCGCCTGCAGCAGCATGGTCGATTTGCCGGCATTCATCGTCGAATAATGGAAATAGAGCTTGGCCATGACATTCTCCTTGAATGCTTCATGGGTGCTGCGAGATGATAAGGAAAGATATCCACGGCAAAAACCACAGGATTCAGGATCTATAGGTTTGCTAAGAATGCGCTGAAAACGATCGCGCTGAAAAATGCAGGCGTCGCAATCAGCCCCCTTAAACCGCCGCAAATACACTGTGGTCGCTTGAAAATGTCGGTTATTGATGGTTGCTTGGGAACGTTAGACTGGGAGTCACGCAATGATAAAAAAGACCCTTACTGTATTCGCTTTCGCATCAGCTCTTTCCGCACTGACACTCGGCGCCACGGCCGCCTCCGCCGCCGAGCCGGCAAGCTGTAGCACCGTACATTTCGCCGATGTGGGCTGGACCGACATCACCTCCACCACGGCGACCGCCTCCATCCTCCTGAAGGCTCTCGGCTACGACACCGACGTCAAGGTGCTCGCCGTGCCGGTGACCTACCAGTCGCTAAAGAACAAGGACATCGATGTCTTCCTCGGCAACTGGATGCCCTCCATGGCCGAGAACATCAAGCCGTTCGCCGAGGACAAGTCGGTCGAAACCGTCCGCGCCAATCTGGAAGGCGCCAAATACACGCTGGCGACCAACGAAAAGGGCGCTGCACTCGGCATTAAGGACTTCAAGGACATCGCCGCCCATAAGGACGATCTCGACGGCAAGATCTACGGCATCGAGCCGGGCAATGACGGCAACCGCCTGGTCATCGATATGGTCGACAAGAACTCCTTCGGCCTCAAGGGCTTCGAAGTGGTCGAATCCTCCGAGCAGGGCATGCTTGCCCAGGTGTCCCGCGCCGACAAGGAAGGCAAGCCGATCATCTTCCTCGGCTGGGCCCCGCATCCGATGAACACCACTTACAAGATGACCTATCTCACCGGCGGTGACGACGTCTTCGGACCGAACTTCGGCGGCGCAACGGTCTACACGAACGTCCGGGCCGGCTACCTGCAGGAATGCCCGAACGTCGGCGCCTTCGTGAAGAATCTCGTCTTCTCGCTGCCGATGGAAAACGAAATCATGGGCAAGATCCTGAACGACGGCAAGGAGCCGGAAGCGGCTGCCACGGAATGGCTGAAGGCCAATCCGTCGGCGGTCACACCCTGGCTTGCCGGCGTCACCACCAAGGACGGTGGCGACGGCCTGGCGGCGGTCAAGGCCAAGCTTGGCTTGTAACATAGGTGGATGAAGGGGCGGCTGAACCGCCCCTTTCTCTTCCGCGCATGGACTGCTTGCTTTCGCGTCCCGCCACCGCCCGGACAACGGCCGTGTGGCGTGACAGACCGTTATTCGGCGGCACCTCCGGCATCATAAGAAACAATCGGAAACGCCGCCCCCAATCGTGGGCAAAGACGTGAACTGGTTAACCGATTACCGCATTCCCATCGGGCCGTGGGCCAAAGCCGTCGTCGATTGGCTGACGACCAACGTCACATGGTTCTTCGACGGTCTTTCGTTCGTCGTCGCGCATGTGATTAACGCACTGCTTTTCCTCCTGCAGAAACCGCACCCGCTGATCGTCGTCGTCGTCTTCGCCGCCATTGCCTATTGGATGCGCCGCAGCGTTGCGGTCACGGCCCTGACATTCATCGGCCTGCTCATTACCATCAACCAGGGTTACTGGAAGGAAACGACCGAAACGCTCGCGCTGGTGCTGGCCTCCACCTTTGTCAGCATGCTCGTCGGTGTGCCTCTCGGCATCGCGGCAGCGCGGCGCCCCTGGCTTTATGCCTTCATGCGGCCGATCCTTGACCTGATGCAGACCATTCCGACCTTCGTCTATCTGGTGCCGGCCATGATCCTGCTCGGCCTCGGCATGGTGCCGGGTCTGGTCGCCACCGTCGTCTTTGCCATTCCCGCTCCGATCCGCATGACACGCCTCGGCATCATTTCCACACCGCCTTCGCTGGTGGAAGCGGCTGAATCCTTCGGTGCGACGCCGCGGCAGGTGCTTCGCAAGGTCGAGCTGCCCTTCGCCACGCCGCAGATCATGGCAGGCCTGACCCAGACGATCATGCTGTCGCTCTCGATGGTGTCTATCGCCGCCCTCGTCGGCGCGCCGGGCCTTGGCGTGCCGGTTCTGCGCGCGCTGAACAGCGTCAACGTCGCCAAGAGCTTCGATTCCGGCGCCTGCATCGTCATTCTGGCGATTATTCTCGACCGCATGTTCCGTGCCCCCGGCGAAGGAGATCGCTCATGACCGTCGCTGTCGGCTTCAAGAATGTCAGCATCATCTTCGGCGATCGCCCAGATGCCGCGTTGAAACTCGTCGACGCGGGCAAATCGCGCGATGAAATCGGCAAGACCACAGGCATGGTGCTCGGCGTCGCCAATGCCTCGCTGGAGATCGAGGAAGGTGAAATCCTCGTGCTCATGGGTCTCTCGGGCTCGGGGAAATCGACACTGCTGCGTGCCGTCAACGGCCTTGCGCCGGTCGTGCGCGGCGATGTCGTCGTCAACACCAAGAACGGCCCGATCAACCCTTACACCTGCAGCCCCAAGGCGTTGCGTGATCTGCGCATGCATACCGTCTCCATGGTGTTCCAGCAGTTCGCGCTGCTGCCCTGGCGCACGGTCGCCGACAATGTCGGCTTCGGGCTCGAGCTTGCCGGTGTGCCGGACGCTGAGCGCAAGAAGCGCGTCGACGAGCAGCTTCAGCTCGTCAATCTCACCCAATGGGCCAATCGCAAGGTCAATGAGCTCTCGGGCGGTATGCAGCAGCGCGTCGGCCTCGCCCGCGCCTTTGCGACCGGCGCGCCGATCCTGTTGATGGACGAGCCGTTCTCCGCGCTCGATCCCTTGATCCGCACCCGCCTGCAGGACGAGCTTCTGGAATTCCAGCGCCGCCTGAAGCGCACCATCCTCTTCGTCAGCCACGATCTGGACGAGGCATTCCGCATCGGCAACCGCATCGCCATCATGGAAAGCGGCCACATCATCCAGTGCGGAACGCCGCAGGAGATCGTCAAGAATCCGGCGGATCAGTATGTTGCCGATTTCGTGCAGCACATGAATCCGATCAGCATGCTGACGGCACGCGACGTCATGCAGCAGGGCGTCGGCCATTCCGCCAACGCCGGCTCCGTCACCGCCACGGCAACCGCTGCTACGCCGCTCGTCGATATTCTCGATGCTCTGACGCGCCAGCCGGGCAATATCGGCGTCGTTGACAACGGCACGATTATCGGAACGATCTCGGCGCAAGATGTGGTGGCCGGCCTCACCAGCCATCGGCGCAAGGAGTAGCCCGTTCACGGCTGCTCCTCGATCCACGGAGCAGTTCATGAGCAACAAGCCATCGGTGATCAGGGAAACGGACGAGGAAGCGCGCAATCAGGCGCGCGACCTCATGCATACGGCCGCGCATGCGGCGCTTGCCGTCATCGACCCTGAGAACGGCTTTCCTTCGGTGAGCCGCGTTCTCATTGCGATGGATACCGACGGCGTTCCCGTCATTCTGGTCTCCGGTCTCTCCTCGCATACCAAGGCTCTGGCAAAGGACCCGCGGGCTTCGGTGCTTTTCGGTGAACCCGGCAGGGGAGATCCCCTCGCCCATCCTCGCTTGACCGTGCGATGCGACGCTAAGCGCATCGACCGCCAAAGCGAAGCGCATGAACGCATTCGCGACCGCTTCCTCGATCGTCACCCGAAATCCAAGCTCTATATCGACTTTCCGGATTTCTGCTTCTTCCGTCTCGTTCCGCTTGACGCCAGCCTCAACGGAGGCTTCGGAAAGGCGTATATTTTGTCCTCAAAGGACCTGTTGATGCCTTGAGCCGAAAGCAAAATCGGTCGGCAAAAAATCATACAATAGTGCGAGAATTAGTAGGCAGGCAGCTCCGGGCGGCATCGACCATTATTGGTAGAATGCAACCCCTTCGTGACCAAAATCGGCATATTTGCGGTCGGGAGCGCTCATAATCGACCTATTTTGGGCGCATTCAGTCCGTGAAGGGCACATCAGGCGCCGTTTACGCTATTGCCGCGACGTCATACATACATACCTAAAATAGCATACTCGATACCTTAAATTTAGGTATATACAATCTTCGACCCGTCTTGGTATTGTTAGATATCGGTTAGGTGCCGGTTTAGAAACAGCACAATTTCTGATGTACGCTCCGCATTGGGAAGATTAACACATGAAGACAAGAAATTTGGCCGAACACTCCAATGTTGCGGCAGCATTACTATCAGCAATGGCGAACCCAAAGCGTCTTTTGATCCTTTGCAGTCTTGTTAAAGGCGAAGTTCCCGTTGGCGTTTTGGCCAATCAGGTCGGACTAAGCCAGTCAGCGCTCTCCCAGCATCTTTCGAAGCTGCGCGCCCAAAAGCTGGTGAAGACACGCCGTGATGCTCAAACGATTTACTACTCCAGCACATCGGAATCCGTCATCCGGGTTCTTGAAACGCTGGAAGACATTTATTGTGAGCCGGAAAAAAGTAGATCGGCTGCTTAAGAGCTTTCAAGGGCTCCGCGTCTGCCGACGAACGATCCGTGGGGACATTTAAAGACCCCGAAAGATCGACTTGCTTTCATTACCAGGTGTTTTACCATTTTTAGCTGGCAAGTCCTCGGACTTGCCAGCTTTTTTCATGTTTGCACCAAGGTAGCCGCGCAAGCGCGCTTCAGCCTGTCGAACAGGCTCCGCCTTGGTACCATCGATCCAGAGCCTCCCTCTTTGGGGCCCCATCTTTGCCTTGACGCAAAAAGGCCGGCTGATAATTTGACCAGGCAGTAAATATAATCACGTGGCGCAGCGCCGCGATCGGGAAAATGGCCCCCGAATGGCCGTTGGAGAACAGCATGTCGGACCGTTTGAATGCCACCCCTAATGATTTGCGCGCCTTCTGGATGCCGTTTACCGCCAACCGGCAGTTCAAGAAGGAACCGCGCCTGTTCGTCAGCGCCAAGGATATGTATTACACCACCCATGACGGCCGCCAGGTTCTGGATGGAACCGCCGGCCTGTGGTGCGTAAATGCCGGACACTGCCGCCCAAAGATCACCGAGGCGATCCGCCAGCAGGCCGGCGAGCTCGATTATGCCCCCGCCTTTCAGCTCGGCCATCCCAAGGCTTTCGAGCTGGCGAACCGCTTGGTCGATATCGCGCCTGACGGCCTGGATCATGTCCTCTATACCAATTCCGGCTCTGAATCGGTCGAGACGGCCCTGAAGGTCGCCCTTGCCTATCACCGCGTGAAGGGCAACGGCTCGCGCTTCCGCCTTATCGGCCGCGAGCGCGGCTACCACGGCGTCAATTTCGGCGGTATTTCCGTCGGCGGCATCGTCACCAACCGCAAGATGTTCGGCACGCTGCTGACTGGCGTCGATCACATGCCGCACACGCATCTCCCCGGCAAGAACAGCTTCACCCGCGGCGAGCCGGAGCATGGCGGCGATATCGCCAGCGAACTGGAACGCATCGTTACGCTGCATGATGCATCGACCATCGCAGCCGTCATCGTCGAGCCGGTGGCCGGCTCCACCGGCGTCCTCATTCCGCCAAAGGGCTACCTGCAGAAGCTGCGCGACATCTGCACAAAGCACGGCATCCTCTTGATCTTCGACGAGGTTATCACCGGTTTCGGCCGCCTCGGCACTCCTTTTGCCGCCCAATATTACGATGTGAAGCCGGATATCATCACGACAGCCAAGGGCCTGACCAATGGCGTCATCCCGATGGGCGCGGTCTTCGTGACCTCGGAGATCCATGACGCCTTCATGCAGGGACCCGAGCATATGATCGAGTTCTTCCACGGCTACACCTACTCCGGCAATCCGATCGCCTCGGCCGCAGCGCTTGCGACGCTCGACACCTACAAGGAAGAAGGGCTGCTCACGCGCGCGGCCGAACTTTCCGATTACTGGGCCGATGCCCTGCATTCCCTGAAGGACTGCCCAAACGTCATCGACATCAGAAACACCGGCCTGATCGGCGCCATCGAGCTCGACCCCATCGCCGGCGAGCCGACCAAGCGCGCCTTCACCGCTTTCCTGAAGGCCTACGAAAAGGGCCTGCTGATCCGTACCACCGGCGACATCATCGCGCTCTCCCCGCCGCTGATCATCGAAAAACATCATATCGACGAGCTGTTCGGCAAGCTCCGCGAGATCTTACAGAATAATATCTAGGTCGCTTTTCATAGATCACGATACGATCGGCGAACTCGAAGAGTTCCCTCTCCCCGTGCAACGGGGAGAGGGCTACGGTGAGGGGCTATCCCGAATCACGGCAAATGCAGGAAAAACACCATGACCACCAAACTCGAACGCTATATCGACCAGGGCGTTGGCCGGGAGCCTGCGGACATTGTTCTCAAGAACGGACGTTTCTTCGATCTGGTGACGGGAGAGCTGGTGGCCTCGGACATCGCCATCTGCGGTGACCGTATCGTCGGGACCTGCGGCGATTATCCCGGTCGTGAGGAAATCGATATCGCCGGCCGCATCGTCGTACCAGGCTTCATCGACACCCATCTTCACATCGAATCCTCGCTGGTGACCCCGCTCGAATTCGACCGCTGCGTCCTCCCCTATGGCGTGACCACCGCCATCTGCGATCCGCATGAGATCGCCAATGTGCTCGGCACCGAAGGCATACGCTACTTCCTCGACTGTTCGCTGGAAACCATCATGGATATCCGCGTCCAGCTTTCCTCATGCGTGCCGGCAACGCATCTGGAGACCTCGGGCGCCGATCTGCCGATCGAGACGCTCCTGCCCTTCCGCAACCACCCGAAGGTGATCGGCCTTGCCGAATTCATGAACTTCCCCGGCGTGATCCACAAGGATCCCGTCTGCATGGCGAAGCTCGAAGCCTTCCAGGATGGCCATATCGACGGCCATGCTCCCCTGCTGCGCGGCAACGATCTCAACGGCTATCTCGCGGCCGGCATCCGCACCGAGCATGAATCGACCACGGCAGAAGAGGCGCTGGAAAAGATCCGCAAGGGCATGCATATCCTCGTGCGTGAGGGCTCCGTCTCCAAGGATCTGCACGCGCTGATGCCTATTATAACCGAGCGCCTGTCGCCTCATCTGGCGCTCTGCACCGACGACCGCAACCCGCTCGACATCGCCGAACAGGGTCACCTCGATTACATGATCCGCACGGCGATTGCCCACGGCGTCGAGCCCCTGGCGATCTACCGCGCCGCCTCGATCTCAGCCGCGCGCGCCTTTGGTCTGCGCGATCGCGGCTTGGTGGCGCCCGGCTGGCGCGCGGATCTTGTCGTCATCGACAGCCTGGAAAGCTGCAAGGCCGAGATCGTCTTCTCCGCAGGCCGCCGCGTTGCCCCCGAACTCTTCGCGACCCGTAATTCCGTCGCCCCCGTCGGCCTCGACAGCGTCAAGGCCCGCCCGATCAACGCCGCCGATTTCGGCGTGCCGGTAACGGAAGGCGAAACCTCGGTCATCGGCGTGACGCCTGGCAAGATTATCACCCAACATCGCCGCTATCGCCTGCCGGCCAAGGGCAACCAGACCGATATCGACCTCGGCAACGATATCATCAAGGTCGCCGTCATCGAGCGGCACGGCAAGAACGGCAACCACGCAAACGGTTTCGTCCAGGGTTTCGGCTTGAAGAAAGGCGCGATCGCCTCCACCGTAGGCCATGACAGCCACAATATCTGCGTCGTCGGCGTCAATGAAGATGACATGGCGTTCGCCGCCAACCGCCTCAGCGATATCAATGGCGGCTTCGTCGTCGTCGAGGATGGCGTCGTGACCGGTGAAATCGCCCTGCCCGTCGCCGGCCTGATGAGCCTCGAGCCTTATGAAAGCGTGCGCGATACGCTGCACCATCTGCGCCAGGCAGCCTATGCCCTTGGCGCGACGCTGGAAGAGCCCTTCCTGCAGCTCGCCTTCCTACCCCTGCCCGTCATCCCGCATCTGAAGATATCGGATAAAGGCCTGGTCGATGTCGACAAGTTCATATTGATCGGCTGATCAGGTGAGCTTGCAGCAATAGACGTCCAATGCGGCAAGCGCCACCGCCGATCCTGCATCCGCCGTACCGAACCCCGGCACGACGATAGTTTTACCGAGCTTGACATCCTCGGGCAAAGCGACCTTCACCGGCGTGCGCGAGAGATTGAAAACGAACAGCAGCGTCTCGCCGCCCTTGGAACGTGTGAAGGCAAGGACATGTTCCTCGGTATCGAGAAAGGTCATATCGCCGTCACGCAGGGCGGCGTACTCTGCGCGGAAGGCCAGCGTCTGCCGGTAATGATGCAGCACGGAATCTTCGTCCGCCTCCTGCTTGTCGACCGCAAGCGCTGCGTGCTGGTAGGGAACCGGCAGCCAGGATTTGTCGGCGGTGGTGAAGCCGGCATGGGCGCGGCTGGCTTCCCAGGGCATCGGCGTGCGGCAGCCGTCGCGCCCCTTGAAGGCCGGCCAGAAGCGAATGCCGTAGGGATCGCGCAGATCCTCGAAGGCAAGCTCCGCTTCGGGCAAGCCGAGCTCTTCTCCCTGATAGAGGCAGATCGAGCCGCGCAGGGTTGATAGCAGTGAAATCGCGAGCTTCGCGACGCGCGGCTGCTCTTCCTCCGTCTCCGCAAAGCGGCTGACATGGCGTTTGACGTCATGGTTGGAGAAAGCCCAGCAGACCCAGCCATCGGCGACATTATCCTGAAAATCGCCGACGCAACGGCGGAAATGCGCCGGAGTGAAATCCGGCCCCAGCAGATCGAAGGTATAGCACATATGCAGCTTGTCGCCGCCGCTGGTATAGGCGGCTACGGTCTGCAGCGAGCGCGCGCCATCCCCCACTTCGCCGACGGTCGCGCGATCCTCATATTGGTCGAGCAAGGCCCGGAACCGCTTCAGGAAGCCGATATTCTCCGGCTGCGTCTTGTCGTAGAGATGGTTCTGCATCCCGTAAGGGTTGCTCTCGGGGGCATCGAGCCCGCCCGTTGCGACAAGCGCCGGCGGATTGTCCCGCAACTTCCTATCGCAGAAATAGTAGTTGACCGTATCCAGGCGGAAGCCGTCGACGCCGCGGTCGAGCCAGAATTTCACCGCCGCCAGCACCGCATCCTGAACCTCCGGATTGTGGAAATTCAGGTCAGGCTGCGAGGTGAGGAAATTGTGCTGGTAATATTGCCGGCGCACGCCGTCCCATTCCCAGCCGGGGCCGCCGAAGATCGACAGCCAGTTGTTGGGTGCCGTGCCGTCCGGCTTCGGATCGGCCCAGACATACCAGTCCGCCTTGGGATTGTCGCGGCTTGCCCGGCTCTCCACGAACCAGGGATGCCGGTCCGATGTATGCGAAATGACCTGGTCGATGATGACCTTGAGGCCGAGTTCATGCGCCGCAGCCATCATCTCGTCGAAGTCGGCAAGCGTGCCGAAGATCGGATCGACGTCGCAATAATCGGCGACGTCATAGCCCATATCGGCCATCGGCGAGGTGAAGAACGGTGCCAGCCAGATCGCATCGACACCCAATGCGGCAATATGAGGCAGGCGGCGGGTAATTCCCTTGATGTCGCCGAGCCCATTGGCATCCGTATCCTGAAACGACCGCGGGTAGACCTGATAGATCACGGCCCCGCGCCACCAATCGGCTCCCGCCGCTTTATTCGTCGATTTCATCAAATGGCCTCGATATCGCATCGGCCCCTCAGTTTGCACACTCCGCCGCAAGCGGCAAGCTGCAATCCGCCGCGTGCCAAACTCGGCTACCTGGGCGGGTAAATTCGCAGTATCAATTTTAGAGAATTACCAATATGAAAATTCACACACTAAGCAAGCCTTACTCTTTTGGGCTTGAAAGCGACGTCGCTTTCGATAACTTCGCGCATTGACCTGCACGTACAGGTCACCTGCGGATCAAAAACACCCTTGTAAAACAAGGACAAGAACTCCAGAAAGGTGGGAAAACATATGGCGCATATCACCAGAAAATTTATCGCTGCGGCTTTCGTCAGCACGATATTGAGCGTTTCGGCGCATGCCGCGACCCTCAATATCCACAACGGCGGCGACCCGACTTCGCTCGATCCGCAAAAAATTTCCGGCGATTGGGAGAACCGCATCGACGGCGATATCTTCGAAGGGCTGGTGACCGAAGATCCTAAGGACAACCCAATTCCCGGCCAGGCTGCAAGCTGGACTATTTCTCCCGATCAGAAGGTGTATACCTTCAAGCTTCGCGACGGCATCAAATGGTCGGATGGCCAACCGGTGACGGCTCAGGACTTCGTCTTTGCCTTCCAGCGCCTGATGGATCCGAAGACCGCGGCCCAATACGCCTATCTGCAATACACCATCCTGAATGCGGAAAAGATCAACAAGGGTGAAATCAAGGATCCGACCCAGCTCGGCGTGAAGGCGATCGACGACAAGACGCTGGAAATCACGCTTGAAAACCCGACACCCTACTTCCTCAACGCCTTGATGCACTACACAGCCTATCCGCTGCCGAAGCACGTTGTGGAAGCCAAGGGCGACCAATGGGTCAAGATCGGCAATATCGTCACCAACGGCCCATACAAGCCCACCGAATGGGTGCCTGGTTCGCATGTCAGCATGGTCAAGAGCGACCAGTATTACGGCGCCAAGGACATCAAGATCGACAACGTCAACTACTATACGCTGGAAGACCAGGCCGCCGCCCTGAAGCGCTATCGCGCCGGCGAATTCGATATTCTGACCTCCTTCCCGGCCGACCAGTATGACTGGATCCAGAAGAACCTTCCCGGCCAGGCGCATGTGGTGCCGTTCCTTGGCACCTACTATTACGTCGTGAACGCCACCAAGCCGCCCTTCAACGACAAGCGCGTCCGTCAGGCTCTCTCCATGGCCGTCAACCGCGAAGTCATCGGCCCGAAGATCCTCGGCACAGGCGAACTGCCGATGTATTCCTGGGTACCGCCGGGCACCGCCAATTACGGCACGCCGGCTTATGTCAGCTGGAAGGACGAGCCCTACAAGCAGAAGGTCGAAGAGGCCAAGAAGCTCTTGAAGGAAGCAGGCTTCGGCCCCGATCATCCGCTGAAGGCTCAGCTGCGCTACAACACCAACGACAACCACAAGCGCATCGCAGTTGCGATCGCCGCCATGTGGAAGCCGCTCGGCGTCGATATCGAGCTCTACAACACCGAAACCAAGGTGCATTACGATGAAATGCAGCGCGGTGAGGTGCAGATCGGCCGTGCCGGCTGGCTCGCCGACTACAACGACCCGATCAACTTCCTGAACCTGCTCTCCACCGGCGTCGAAATGAACTACGGCCGCTGGAGCAACAAGGACTACGATGCTCTGATCAAGCAGGGCAATGAAGAAACCGATCTCAAGAAGCGCGCCGAAATCTACAAGAAGGCCGAGCAACTGGCCCTCGACGACAGCGCCGCGATCCCGATCTACTACTACGTTTCCCAGAACATCGTCGCCCCGAAGGTCCAGGGCTTCGTCGACAATATCCAGGACATCCACCGCACGCGCTGGCTGTCGATCAAAGAATAATTGGGAACAGGCCCCTCCCGGACACAATCGGGAGGGGCCGTTTAAGATCATGTTTGGCTATGCTCTCCGTCGTTTGCTGTCGACAATCCCCGTCTTGTGGATTGCCGTGACAGTGTGTTTTTTCATTCTGCGCCTCGCTCCCGGCGGCCCCTTCGATGGCGAAAGGCCATTGCCGCCGGAAGTCAAAGCCAACCTCGCGGCTCACTACAACCTCGACAAGCCCCTGGTTGAGCAATACCTGATCTATGTCGGCGACGTCATGAAGGGCGATCTTGGCCCCTCCTTCGCCAATCAGGACTTCACCGTCACCCAGCAGATCATGTCCGGCTTCCCCTATACGCTGACCATCGGCGGCGCCGCTTTCGTGCTCGCGACCATCGTCGGCATCTTCATAGGCTGTCTTGGGGCGCTCTATCAAAACCGCGCGGCCGATTACTGGCTGGGCGGCGGTCTCCTCATTGGCCTGGTCATGCCGAGCTTCCTCATCGCTCCCATCCTGCAGCTCATCTTCGGCAACACGCTCGGCTGGCTGCCGGTCGGCGGCTGGGGCGACGGCTCGATCAAGTTCCTGATCCTGCCCATTATCGTCCTGACGCTGCCG
This sequence comes from Martinezella tropici, assembly GCF_003287875.1. Taxonomy (GTDB): domain Bacteria; phylum Pseudomonadota; class Alphaproteobacteria; order Rhizobiales; family Rhizobiaceae; genus Rhizobium; species Rhizobium tropici_C. Next base: position 72,634 of record NZ_QMKK01000021.1, on the reverse strand, counting down.
CACGCGGCCCGCATCTCCCGCCTGATGCGCGGCTCGATGATCGAGGTGATGGGCCAGAACTTCATCCGCACCGCCAAGGCCAAAGGCATCGGCCCGCGACTGACGATCATGCGCCACGCGCTGAAGCCGGCCATGATGCCCGTCGTCTCCTATCTCGGACCCGCGGCAAGCTATCTCCTCACCGGCTCGCTGGTGGTCGAAAGCATCTTCGGCCTCCCCGGCGTCGGCCGCTACTTCGTCGGCGCGGCGCTGAACCGCGACTACGGCATGGTCCTCGGCACGGTCATTTTCTACATGGTCCTGATCGTGGTCCTCAATCTGCTGGTCGACATCGCCTATGCCTGGCTCGACCCGAAAGTGAGAATGCGATGATCCTCAATTCCGCCAAGAGAGAATTGCTGGAAGCGGAATTGCTTTCGGCAGAGGGGCTAGCACCCAAGGGGCGTTCCCTCACCGGCGATGCGATGCGTCGTCTCCTGCGCAACAAGGCGGCAGCACTTTCGCTGGTCATACTGGCCGTGCTGGTTCTGGTCGCTATATTCGGCCCGTATTTCCTGCCCTTCAATTATGAGGATCCGGACTGGACGTCGTTCCGCGGCGCTCCGGACTTCGCCGCTGGCCACTATTTCGGCACGGACGGCAATGGCCGCGATCTGCTGGCGCGCACACTCTACGGCACGCGCGTCTCGCTAACGGTCGCACTTGTTGCGACCCTCGTCTCGGTCGTCATCGGCGTGCTTTACGGCGCCGTCGCCGGCTATTTCGGTGGTCGCGTCGACGCGATCATGATGCGCTTCGTCGATATCATGTACGCCCTGCCCTACGTCCTCTTCGTCATCCTGCTGATGGTGATCTTCGGCCGTAACGTCTATCTCCTGTTTGCGGCGATCGGTGCACTGGAGTGGCTCACCATGGCCCGTATCGTGCGCGGCCAGACGCTGTCGATCAAGCAGCGGGAATTCATCGAGGCCGCACGCGCTTCAGGCCAGCGGTCGTTCAAGATCATCCTAAAACACATCGTGCCGAACCTCGTCGGTCCGGTCGTCATCTACGCGACGCTCACCATTCCCGAAATCATCGCGACCGAGAGCTTCCTCTCCTATCTCGGCTTCGGCGTTCAGGAGCCGCTGACGTCTCTCGGCACATTGATTGCTGAAGGCTCTGCGGGCATGGAGACGACGCCCTGGCTGCTGTTCTTCCCGGCCGGTTTCCTGGTCGCGCTGCTGATGAGCCTGCTCTTCATCGGCGACGGTCTGCGCGACGCATTCGATCCGAAGGATCGCTGACATGACAGACACCCTTCTCGAACTCAAAGACTATTCCATCACCTTCCGCACGCCTGAAGGCGAAGTGGCGGCGGTCTCGAAGATGAACCTCAAGATCGGCCGCGGCGAGCGCATCGCCATCGTCGGTGAATCCGGCTCCGGCAAGAGCCAGACCTTCCTCGGCCTGATGGGCCTGCTCGCCAAGAACGGCCGCACCAGCGGCCAGGCGCTGCTCGACGGCAAGGATCTGCTGACGCTGAAGCCGCGCGAACTCGACCATGTGCGCGGCAAGGATATGGCCATGGTCTTCCAGGACCCGATGACCGCGCTTAACCCGTCGCTGCGCATATCGCGGCAATTGACGGAGCAGCTCGAGGTCCATGGCGGCCTGACGGCGCGCGCAGCCTCGGCAGCAGCACTCGACATGCTGAAGCGTGTCGGCATCCCCGACCCGACCCGTCGCTTCAACCTCTATCCGCACGAGCTTTCGGGCGGCATGCGCCAGCGCATCGTCATCGCCATGGCGCTGCTCACCAAGCCGAAGCTGCTCATCGCCGACGAGCCGACGACCGCGCTCGACGTGACGATCCAGGCGCAGATCCTCGATCTCTTCAATGAGCTGACGGCGGAAATGCACACGGCGCTCGTCATGATCACCCATGACCTCGGTGTCGTCGCCGGCCTCGCCGATCGCGTTGCCGTCATGTATGCCGGCCGTATCGTCGAGGAAGCGCCGGTGGAGGAGCTGTTCGAAAGTCCGGCTCATCCCTATACGGCGGCGCTTCACTCGGCGATCCCGAGGCCCGACCAGGATGTCGACGATCTCACCGTCATCCCTGGACGGCCGCCGAACCTGATGCACCTGCCGCGCGGCTGTGCCTTCTCGCCACGCTGCGCGCATGTGCAGGACGACTGTCTGGATGCGGCGCCGCCGCTCGATCCGCTGGCGCCACGCCGTTGCGCGGCCTGCTTCCATCCCCTTTCGGCTAATCAGGAACGGAGCCTCGTCCATGGCTGAGCAAACGCTTCTGAAGGTCGAGCATCTGACGACCGAATTCGAGTTGCCATCGAAATCCCTCTTCAAACCGCCGATGATCCTGACTGCGGTCAACGATGTCAGCTTCGAGCTGAAGACCGGCCGGACGCTCGGCATCGTCGGTGAATCCGGCTGCGGCAAGTCCACGCTCGGCCGCTCCATCCTGCGGCTGATCAAGGCGCAGAAGGGCCGCATCCTCTGGCAGGGCAGCAACCTTCTCGATCTCACCGACGAAGAGATGCGCGCCGCACGCCGTGACATGCAGATCATCTTCCAGGACCCGATCGCCTCGCTCGATCCGCGCATGACCGTCGGCGACATCATCGCCGAGCCGCTGACCGTCTTCGAACCGAAATTGACCCGGGCGCAGCGGCAGGATCGCGTCCGCGAAATCATGGCGGCGGTCGGCCTCGTTCCCGAGATGATCAACCGCTACCCGCATGAGTTCTCGGGCGGACAGGCGCAGCGCATCGGCATCGCCCGTGCCGTCATCACCCGGCCGAAGCTCATCATCTGCGACGAACCGGTTTCAGCCCTCGATGTCTCGATCCAGGGACAGGTCATCACGCTTCTGCGCCGCCTGCGCAAGGAGTTCGGCCTCACCCTGATCTTCATCAGCCATGACCTCTCGGTCGTGCGCCTGATCTCGGACGACGTGCTGGTGCTCTATCTCGGCAAGGTGGTGGAAGCGGGCGAAGCCGCGACGGTCTTCGATCATCCGGCCCACCCGTATACGCAGGCGCTGTTCTCCGCCGCACCTATTCCGGATCCAAAGCTGGCGCGCGGCCGCGAGCGCATCCGCCTGCAGGGCGACCCGCCCTCGCCGCTCAATCCGCCGCCGGGCTGCGTCTTCTCGCCCCGCTGCTGGAAGGCGACGGATATCTGCCGCACGAAGATGCCACCGACCGAGCACGTGCGCCCAGGCCAGACGGCGGCCTGCTATCACATGGACCGGCCGTAAAGCAGATCCAGCAAAAGTGGGCGGCGGCAGCCGCCGTCCACCTTGCCCCCGCCGCCGCTTGCGCGTATGCAGCACCAAGGCAAAAATGCGGGAGGCAGTCTTGGGCGGGCGTTTTCTATCGATTGGCGAATGCATGGTGGAACTGTCGCAAGCCGATGACGGACACCTGCGCAAGGGCTTTGCCGGCGACACGTTCAACACCGCCTGGTATGCCCGCGCCTGCCTGCCGGCAGACTGGTCGATCGACTATTTCACCGCACTCGGCGACGACGCCATGTCCGACGAAATGATCGCCTTCATGGCCGGCGCCGGCATCGGCACAGCAAGTATCCGCCGCCTTCGCGGCAAGACGCCCGGCCTCTACATGATCAATCTGAAGGACGGGGAACGCTCTTTCAGCTATTGGCGCGACAGCTCCGCCGCCCGCCAGCTCGCCGCCGACGGCGACGCCTTGCGCACTGCAATCGAGGCATCCGACGTCCTCTATTTCTCCGGTATCACGCTGGCGATCCTGTCGCGCGAAGACGCTTTCACCCTGCTGGCGGAACTGCGCCGCGCCAAGGCGGCCGGCAAGCTCGTCGCCTTCGATCCGAACCTGCGTCCGCGCCTATGGTCGAGCCTGGATGCCATGCACACCATGATCGCGGAAGGCGCACGCGCGGCAACACTCGTCATGCCGAGCTTTGACGACGAGGCTGTGCATTTCGGCGACGATTCCATTGCCACCACCATTCGCCGTTACCGGCAGTACGGCGCCAACATGGTCGTCGTCAAGAATGGCGCTGAAGGTGCGACCATCGGCGATGGCATCGACGAGACACTCGTTCCCGCGGTCAAGGTCGCCAAGGTCATCGATACCACCAGCGCCGGCGACAGTTTCAACGGCGCATTTCTGGCGCATTATCTGCAGCATCAGGATGCGGTTGCCGCCGCCGGCTTCGCCGCCGAAATCGCGGCGAAGGTCATTCGGGAATACGGCGCGCTCGTTTCTCCGCAGAAGCTGAAAGTCGCCAAATAGACACTGTAATATTTCCATCATGGACACGCCTCACAATAGAGTGGGCGCGGGAATCATGTTTGAAACACCGCAATCGCTGGCACCGTCATCACGAGGATGCGGTGCGGATGGACTGTTTTGGGCATGTTGCAACGCTTGTCGGACATCGATCAAACCACCTGGACCCAGGCGGCGACACCTGTCGCAGTACCCGAACGCCTGCTTATTGTCAGCGATGCCTGGCATCCGCAGGTCAACGGCGTCGTCCGTTCGATCGAGAACACCAATCGCGAACTGACCCGCATGGGGATCGAAGTCTCCATGATTACGCCGGACGGCTTTCGCAATATCCCTTGCCCCACCTATCCAGAAATCCGGCTTTCGATCGCCAGCTATCGCAAGGTCGCTTCGAGAATAGAGGCGATGCGGCCGACCTATGTGCACATTGCCACGGAAGGCCCGCTTGGGCTGACAGCGCGGCGCTGGTGTCTGCGAAACGGCATGCCCTTTTCCACGAGCTATCATACCCGCTTTCCCGAGTATGTGGCCGCCCGCCTGCCGATACCGCAAAGCTGGCTCTATGCTTTCGTCAAATGGTTTCACAACGCCGGCTACGGCTGCATGGTGGCGACACCAAGTCTTGCAAACGAGCTCAGGCAGCGCGGCATTCATAATCTGCTGCCATGGAGCCGTGGCATCGACTCCTCGCTGTTTCGACCGCAGCCCCAGGAAGACAATCCCTTCGGTCTGCCCCGCCCGATCTTCATGACCGTCGGCCGCGTGGCGCTTGAAAAAAACCTGCCGGCCTTTCTCGATCTCGACCTGCCCGGATCGAAAGTAGTGGTCGGCGACGGTCCCGCGCGGGCGGACCTGCAGAAGCTCTATCCCGATGTGCATTTTCTGGGAGCCAAATTCGGCGAGGAACTGGCGCATGCCTATTCCCAAGCCGACGTCTTTGTCTTTCCGTCGAAGACCGACACGTTCGGCAATGCCATTCTGGAAGCGCTGGCAAGCGGCGTCCCGGTTGCAGCCTATCCCGTCACCGGGCCTGCGGATATTCTCGCCGGCGACAGGGCAGCCGGCGTCGTGGATGCCGATCTGGCAACGGCCTGCCTTGCCGCCCTCTCCTGCTCGCGCGAGGCGGCCCGTTCCCTGGCGCTCAGCTATTCCTGGGAAGCCGCCACCACACAGTTCATCGGCAACGTCCGGATCGCCAACCACCGGGGTCGGGCTCATAAGCATTGAGCCCCCACTTCATTTGGGTTCGATATTGAATCCTTTGTCATCCTGCGCCAGATAACCGAGAGCGCCCACCCGTGATCGCAAGCCCGAGCGTCTGGCCAGCGGATCTCGTTGCACCTGCCATAGGGGTGGATGTGGCTGCCGGGCTGGAAGTGCGCCGCCATCCGAAGCCGGCTTTTCAAATCCCGAAGAAATCCGTAGCTCCAGCGCCTTTTTAGGTGTACAATTATTTATCGCACGATCTACATAAGACTTCTCAGGGAGGACTTGAGATGACCGACGACCTGTTAAAGCTGGATAACTTCATCTGCTTCGCCCTCTATTCGGCCAACCACGCCATGAATCGGCTATACAAGCCGATGCTTGATGCGCTCAATCTCACCTATCCGCAATATCTCGTCATGGTGACATTATGGGAAGAGGATGGCCAGACCGTCGGTGGCATCGGCGAAAAGCTGTTCCTGGAATCGAGCACGCTGACGCCGCTTTTGAAGCGCCTGGAAGCCGCCGGCTTCATTCAGCGCATCCGCAGCAAGGAAGATGAGCGACAAGTGCTGATCCACCTTACCGACGAAGGCAAAGCGCTGAAAAAGAAGGCGGCAACAGTTCCCCCGTGCATTCTGGATGCTACGGAGCAAACGCCTGACGAACTGACACGTCTGAAGGCGGAAATCACGATGCTGCGCGAGGCGCTCAGCAAGAACGCAGCCTGAGCGAAGGCCATCCATCCGGCGCCGCTTGAGAAAATTACCGCTTCTTCTTGTTTTCGTAGGGGTTTTCCGACGAACGGAAATGAATGCGGATCGGCACGCCGGGCATGGCGAAATCCTCTCGCAGACCGTTGATCAGATAACGGACATAGGATTCCGGCAGGGCATCCGAGCGGGTGCAGGAAATCATGAAGGCCGGAGGCCGCGCCTTCACTTGCGTCATGTACTTCAGCTTGATGCGGCGGCCCGAGACCGCCGGTGGCGGATGCTGCACCTGCTGTGTCTCGAGCCAGCGGTTGAGACGCGCAGTCGAGACGCGCTTGTTCCAGACCTTATCTGTATCGACGATCGCCTGCATCAGGCGGTCCAACCCTTCGCCCGTCTGGCCGGCAATCGGTATGGCGCGAATGCCGCGTGCCTGCGGCAACAGCCGGTCGGTCTTTTCGCGCAGCTCGGCAAGGACGGCCTGGCGATCCTCGATCATGTCCCACTTGTTGAAGGCGAGCACGGCGGCACGTCCCTCGCGGATCACGAGATCGACGATCTGGAGGTCCTGCTTCTCGAAGGGAATGGTCGCATCGAAGACGATGACGACGGTTTCGGCAAAACGAATGGCGCGCAACGCATCGGCAACCGAGAGCTTCTCCAGCTTCTCGGTCACCTTCGCCTTGCGGCGCATACCGGCCGTATCGAACATCTTTATGGTGCGACCGCGCCAGCTCCAGTCGACGGAGATGGAATCGCGGGTGATGCCGGCTTCGGGACCGGTCAGCAGCCTGTCTTCGCCAAGGAAGCGGTTGATGAGCGTCGACTTGCCGGCATTCGGACGGCCGACGATCGCAACGCGCAGCGGCCGCGTCTCGTCATAGACGGGCTCTTCGTCGATCTCTTCGCCATCTTCGCCGACGGCAGGACGCGGAATGCTGACATTCGTCTCCGCTTCGTCTTCCTCTTCCGGGAAGGCGCGCTCAGGCCCGATCGCCTCGACGATCGCGTCACGCAGATCCATCATGCCTTGGCCGTGCTCGGCCGAGATAGGACAAGGCTCGCCAAGGCCGAGCGTATAGGCGTCATAGAAGCCGCTATCGGAGCCTCGCGCCTCGGATTTGTTGGCAACGAGCACGACAGGCCGGCCGCGCTTGCGCAGCATTTCGGCGAGCGTCTTGTCGATATGGGTCAGGCCCATCTTGGCGTCGACGACGAAGAGCGTCAGATCCGCCTCGTCGATCGCAGCCTCGGTCTGTGCGCGCATGCGACCCTGAAGTGATTCATCCTGTGCCTCTTCAAGACCGGCGGTATCGACGATACGGAAGCGCAGATCGATCAGTTTGGCGTCACCGGGGCGGCGGTCACGCGTGACGCCCGGCGTATCGTCGACAAGCGCCAGCTTCTTGCCAACCAGACGGTTAAACAGTGTGGACTTGCCGACATTCGGGCGACCGACGATCGCGACCGTGAAGCTCATTTAACGATCCTTCAGCCTTTTGCGACCGGAGCCTTGCCGGATGCCGTGATGAGATCGAGCAGCATCTGGGCGCGGTTAGCGACGTTGCGCGGGCTCTGCGGATCGTCGACGATCGCCTGGAACCACTGCCGGGCCTTGGCGAAATCGCCGGCCTTATAGGCGGCAAGGCCAAGAACGTCGCGCGCCGAATGGCGGAAGGCGTCGGCTGGCACCGCCAGTTCCTGCACCTCGGCGGCAACCTGATCGTAAGTGCCGGTGTCGACAAGAAGATAGGCGGCACGCAGACGCGCCGCATCGCGGACGACGACCGGGATATCCGTTTGCTTGCCGATCGCGGAGAAAGCGGCGATGGCGGCTGCCTTGTCGCCCTTCTGCGCCTGCAGCGTCGCGGCGCGCAACCGCGCCAGCACCGGATAGGAGCCGGGGCCGTTCTTTTCGATTGCCGTCAGCGCGGCGAGCGCTTCGTCAGTCTTGTTCTGGTCGGCCAGCGTCAGAGCTGCGATGAACTGGTCACCGCCGCTGCCGGCCTGATTGCCCGCCCAATAGCGATAGCCGCTATAGGCCGCGGTGCCGAGAACGATGAGCACGGCGCCGCCGATGATCAGCCTGCCAAAACGGCGCCATACGAACCGTAGCTGGTCCGAACGCAGTTCCTCGTTCACCTCGCGGATGAAGCTATCGTCATTGAATGCCATTCTCGTCTCCGGCCCAGGCCAAATAGTTCAAAGCTTAGGTTTAGTGGGGCCTTCTACTCCATTTTGCGGCTGATGTAAGGGGGAACGGCAGAAATCGTCACATAACGAGCGGCGAAACCCCGATAATCCACGCGTGAAGCTTCCAAATGATCAAAGCCCAGGCAATGACGCCGATGACAACGGCATAGAGATCGTATTTCGCCGAGACGAACGGACGCAGGGTGGTTTCGCCGGCGCGCTCGCGCCGCTTCAGCGAAATGCGAAGGATCACGCCCCAGGCGAGGAAAGCGGCAAAGAGCAGCATCGCGGCACCATCGCCATTGGAGAGCAGGTGCGCCAAGGCCCAGATCTTCACGGACAGCACCATCGGATGCTTCGTCCTGACGGCGATGTGCCCCGCCGGCAGCAGCGAAGCGGCAAGACAGATCATCGCGAATAGCATCAGCAGGATGGTGATATGGCTCATCCAGAAAGGCGGCGACCAGATCGGCGTCATGTCCCGCGCCTGGCCGAAGCCGTAAATGAGGATGATCAGGGTCACGATGCTTGCGATCGAATAGGCGATCTTCCAGCCGGATTCGCCAATGCTTGCGATCATCGAGCTCCGCAAGCCTGGAGCAACGACGCGGATCAGATGGATGCCGAGAAAAAGAACAATGCCAAGAATAAGCAATGCCATGAATGAAGCCCCCTACGATCTTGTAATGACATCCTTATCGGCTGTGGCAAAAAAATGCCAGCATCACCGCAGCTTCGCCGCATTTGCGCGAAAGGAAGGAGGCCATCCGGAGCACGCCATCGATATCGTAGATCGACCTTCGCAAAACCGTGCTCATCAAATCAATATTCGGTGCCCATGTTTCGCTTAGTTACCTGTTTCTCCGTTGCGTTTTCTCTTGTTCTTCCTGCCGCAGCCCATGCGGACGGCAAGCCCAGGCAACTCGTCATGATTTCCTTCGACGGCGCTCACGACAATGCGCTGTGGACCAGAAGCCGGGAAATCGCTTCGCGCAACGGCGCGCACTTCACCTACTTTCTTTCCTGCACTTTCCTGATGAACAAGGCGCAGGCCAAGGCCTATCAGGGGCCGAAACAGCGTCCAGGCAAATCGAATGTCGGCTTCGCCAAGAGCGAGGACGATGTGCGCACCCGCATCGCCAACATCTGGGGCGCCCATCTGGAGGGCCACGATATCTCCAGCCATGCCTGCGGCCATTTCGACGGCAAAGGCTGGAGTGCTGCCGACTGGAGCCAAGAATTCATGGATGCGCGCATCGCTCTTCGCGACGCCTGGAAGAATGTCGGCCTTGCCGACAAGGAACCACAGGGCTGGGAAGATTTCGCCACGAACGACGTTAGGGGATTCCGCGCGCCCTACCTTTCCACCAGCGACGGCCTTGTGCCGGCGGAGAAGGAGGCGGGCTTCCAGTATGATGCAAGCCTCGTCACCAAAGGGCCTGCCCTGCCGCAGGTGGTCGACGGCATCTACCGCTTCGGCCTGCCCTTGATCCCAGAGGGTCCGGAACACCGTCCGGTCATCGGCATGGACTACAATCTCTATGTGCGCCACTCGAAGGGCGCCGAGGACAAAGCGAACGCCAAGACCTATGAGGACCGCACCTTCGACGCCTTCGAAGCCGCCTTCAACAAGCAATATGAGGGCGAGCGCATCCCGCTGCAGCTCGGCTTCCATTTCGTCGAGATGAACGACGGCGCCTATTGGCGCGCGCTCGACCGCTTCGTCAGCGACGTCTGCCACAAGCAGGACGTCGCCTGCGTCAGCTATTCCGAAGCCATCCCGCTGATCGCCGCCAGAGGCAAGTCCCAGCAAGGATGAGGAGCCGTCGGGCTAAGCCCTCGTGGTTCGAGACGGCCTTCCAGGCCTTCCCACCATGAGGGCGCCCCTGCACAAGGCTGGATATTGAACTGGCTTCGCGCAACAACGCGCTCCATCCTCACCTGAGCTTGTCGAAGGGCGAGGATGGCCCGGATGTTCTAACCAACGAAAAGTCTACGGAGCCTTTTCATCAGCCGTCGGCGTGGATGACGCCCGCTTCACGCTCCAGATAGGTCTGATCGATCTTCGGCAGGGGCTCGTCGTCGATCGCAGCTTCGAAGGCTTTCAGACGCTTGTGGATCGACAGCAGCTCGATGATCGTGGTCCAGGAACTGACGAGATACTGGAAGGAATCGCTGACCTGCCCGAAGGCCGTCAGTATCTGCTGATAGATGCCGTAGGTGATCTTTCCCGCCACGATCGTGGGCACGAGCATGATGGTCAGGAAGATGCCATCGGCCTGAACATAGAAATAGCGGGCGATGTTGAAATACAGATAGTGAAAGTACAATCGGAAATAGTTGCGCCGCACATTGGCAAAAAGTTCCGTGACGGTTGCGGGTTGAGCGCGATCCGCATGATCCTCACCGTAGACAAGCTCTTTGCGATAGGCGGCCTCGACGCGCTGATTGCGGAAATTGAGCCCTGGCAGTTTGACACCGACAATTGCGAGCAAAAGCGTGCCGAAGACAGACCAAAACAGCGACAGCCAAAAAAGCGTATGCGGAATCTGGCCGATGACTGGCAAATCCGTGACATAGCTCGAAAGCGCGAAAAGGATCGGCAGGAAGACAATCAGCGTCATCACTGAATTGATCAGGCTGCTGCCCAAGCCCTCGAGAATTGTCGAAAATCGCATCGTGTCTTCTTGAACACGCTGGGCAGCGCCCTCGATATGCCGGAGCTTTTCCCATTTCGACATGTAGAAATTGTTCATCGCCGTACGCCAGCGGAAAATATAGTGGCTGGTGAAGAAATCCGTCATCACCAGAAGAAACATCCTCAGAAACGCCAACTGCGCAAACAGGATGAACAGATTATAGAAATCCCATGCGGTCGTCGCGCCCTGCTTGGCGAGTGCGTTCTGCAAGGTGTTGCCGAACGGCAGGCGCCAGTTGTTCAAAACGACTGCGGCCTGAACCAGAAAATAAGTTACCAGAACGATCAGCGCCGAGCCCCAGATCGACCAGTTCTTCCAGGGATGATTCCTGGCTAAAATGTGCCACGCTCCGCAGAACAGGATCACGCAAAGCAGGAAGTAGCTGTAGAACCACACATTGCTGGCGACCAAGAAAAACGTCAGGTCATACGGCTCACTGCCCTCTGGCGGCGTTACGATGCCGACGCTTGCCGCGAGATTCGCTCCAAACAAATACCAGATAGCAAGGCAAACGACGGTCCAAACCAGCAGGGACGAGAAAAACAGCTTCGGCTGTGGGAAGAACGAGTGAAACACGGGAGGCGCAGCTTTCCTATGAGGGCGGTTAAAAACCACACATGACGTCAATTTGAGGCGAGCCTAGGACAGTTCGCCGGGAGCGGCAACCGCCGGAGGCCTATTCTTACGTAGATGTAATCGCTTATCCCACGATCGTGATGCAGTTGTTCAGCTGCGAAATTTCACCTATTGGATGAATTCCTTCCCCATATGGAACGCATTCCCTTTCGGACCCTCTATTCTGACTGAGCTCCCCTTGCAGAAAACTATCTTACGATATATATCTTACGACATGACTAACGATATAAACTCTCACCCTTCAAGGAGAAACGATATGAGAGGCTTCAGAGATCGCATGTTCGGAGATGGCTTTGACATGGTCGAGGCATATATCCTACGACATGGCCGAGGCCGTGAATCGCGCGGCGAGCACAGGAGAGACTTCATGAGAGGCTTCAAGGGCGGCATGTTCGGCGGCGGGTTTCGCACCGGCCGCAAGTTCGATGCGGCCGACCTGCAGCTCATCATCCTCGCTTTGCTTTCCGAACAGCCGCGCCATGGCTATGAACTGATCAAGACCTTCGAGGACCGCTCCGGCGGCTTCTACGTGCCGAGCCCGGGCGTCATATACCCCGCCCTCACCTATCTCGAAGAGACGGGGCAGGCTGAAGTCGAGGTGAGCGGCACGAAGAAGCTCTACCGCATCACCGAAATCGGCCAGAAGCGCGTCGACGACAATCGCGATCTGGTCGAGGCAACGCTCGCCAAGCTCACCTCCATCGGCGAGAAGATGGCCCGCGTCCGCGAGGTTTTCGGCGGTGACGACGAGGACGGCCGCGACAATCCGTTCGATCGCCACGGCGCCGGTGACGTCCATCGCGCCCGCCATCTGCTGCGCTCCGCGCTTCGTTCGAAATTCCCGTGGAGCAAGGCTGAAGGCGCGCGCATCGCGGCAATCCTCGAGCGCGCCGCCGCCGATATCATCCGCGGCGAAACGAAGGGCCAGGACGAGCCGAAGGCTGACGATTGAGCGACGCATGTCGCGCAAAAGTGCGCAGCGGTTTTGCGACAACGGCATGCGCAAAATCAAAGACCTGAAGCGCGGGAAGTGAATCTGAAGGATTCGCGATGCGCTTTAGGACGTCACTTATCCGGCAATGTCAGGATGATCGGCCCGTTGCGGGTGGCGATGATGGTGTGTTCGTACTGGACCGTTGGCGCCTGCGGTTCGGCATAGAGCGTCCACGCATCGTCGCCTCCCTCCGCCCAGCTCGCGCCGAGCGAGAGAAACGGCTCGACGGTGAAGACCAGGCCATCCTCCATGATCCGCGTCTCGGAAGGGTCCGCCCAGGTGGAAACCTCGGCGGGCTCTTCATGCAGGGAGCGGCCGATGCCATGGCTGGCGAGATTGGCAATCAACGTATAGCGGTTCTTCTGCGCGAAAGCGCCGACGGCCTGCCCGATCTTCGCAAGCGGCGCACCGCTCTTCACCTGATTGAGGCCGACCCATAGCGCCCTCTTGCCGTCGCGGCAGAGGCGCTCGATCTTCGGCTTGACCGGCGGCACGGCAAAAGATGCGCCGGTATCGGAAAAGAAGCCGTCCTTCTCGGCGGAAACATCGAGATTGACCAGATCTCCCGCCTGGATCACGCGCGTTCCTGGGATGCCGTGGGCCACTTCCTCGTTGACGCTGATGCAGGTCGCGCCGGGAAACTTGTAGACCAATTCCGGTGCCGATTGCGCACCGGCATCCTCCAGCACCTTTCGGCCGATCGCGTCCAGCTCCAGCGTGGTGATGCCCGGCTCCAGTGCCGCGGCCATGGCCTGCAACGCATTGGCACAGATGCGGCCGATATCTTTCAGCTTGGTCAGTTCTTCTTCGGTCGAAACGATCATTTACGGCTTCCGGCACTCTCGCTCTCTCAGCAGCGGTTTGGCGAGAGGCTCAAGGTCGCTTTCGCCCCTTCCCTTCGCGCAGTCAATGTCTTTTTGGGCTTTCTGCCAGATAGCGCGACTTTCGAATTCCGAAAGAGCTCAGGAGCGCGGATCGTCTGCCAACAATGCCCAGCGCTCGTGGTCGCACCAGACGCCGCCGATCTTCAGATATTTCGGCGAGAACCCCTCTTTCCGGAAGCCCAGCCGCTTGACCAGCGCAATGGACGGATGGTTGCCCGGCTGGATATTGGCCTCCACGCGATGCAGGCCCACCGCATCGAATGCGTGCGCCACGGCCAGCCGAACCGCCTCCGTCATGAACCCCTGGCCGGCGAAACCTACCATGCCGTGATAGCCGAGAAAGGCGCTGCGAAAACCTCCCCAAACCATCTGGCTGATATTGACGACGCCAACGATGGCGCCGGAGCCGGGATCGCGCGCCACCAGACCCAGGTTCGGCCCCGTCACCGTCTGGCCGAACCAGGCGTCGAAACCATCGCGATCGAGGAAGGGATAGGCCCAGGGCACATGATGGGCGCGGCTGGCGATATTGGCGGCGATCAGCTCGTCCGCATCGGATTGTTTGACCGGCGCGATGATCACCTGTGGCATGGCGCGCTCCATACTTATTGAGAGACGAGCCTTAGCAAATCGAATCCGAAATCAAAAGCTTCGATCAAAGAACGGAATCATTTTGCGAACCGCTTCATAACGAAGATAAAGTCCGCCCCAGGCCATTACGCCGAGATAGACGCCGAACAGCAGATGCGAAAAGATCGGGCTGCCGACCCTCAAATGCGTCGCGATTGCGCCACCGAGCAGGCCCGTCAGCAGGATGGCGCCAAGGACCGACGTTCTCGGGATTGCATAGAGAATGGCGCAGCCGAGCGTGATGATACCAAGCAGCTGGGCCAGCGCCGGATCGGCAGAGTAGCCGAGCCCCGCCATCGTCTCGGTGACGACCGGAAGCGGAACGAGCTTGATCACGCCATCGAACAGCAGGAAGGCAACGACCAGTCCGCTCAGGATCATACCGGCCACGCGCTGCGCGCGCGTAACCGAAGGCAAAGATGAATCAGCTACATAAGACATTGCCATATCCTCCGGAATTGAATCGGAAATTCAGATCTTGGCCGCCAGTGCCGCGAGCTGATCGGCGCACTGGCTCCATCCCTGATGGAAGCCCATCTTCTCATGCGCCTCGCGATCCTCCGCGGACCAATGCAGGACGGTCGCGGTATAACGGGTCTTGCCGCCACCGAGATCGTCGAGCTGGATCGTCACCACCATGAAGGGCTTTGCCGACGGCACCCAGGCGCTGGTGAAAGCGTCGTTGAAGACGATCCGCTCATTGGGAACGACTTCCAGATAGACGCCGTTACCCGGATAATCCTCGCCTTCGGGGCTGCGCATGGTGATCGAGCTTGAGCCGCCGGATCGAGCGTCGATACTGGCTGCCGATACCGTCCACGGCAGTGGCGCGAACCATTGCTTCAGAAGCTCCACTTCGGTCCAGCAACGGAAGATCTTGTCTCGTGGTGCGTCGATGACGCGGGTCAGGGAAAGCTCGTGGCGTTGGCTCTGTTCAGTCATATCTTGCTCCTCTTTATTGTTTGACGCGGCCTGCTCGGCCCATACACGAATGACGTTCGAGCCTGCCGTTTCCCGACAGCACAGACGCAAATTTTTCGATTATTTTGTAGCTGCAAGAGCATCCGCGCTCAGCCGGTCGAGCTGATATCGGATATGGGCGGCCTCGGCAGGCGAACGGGCGAGCGCAATCGCCCTGTCAAAAGCGACACGCGCCTCTTGCGCGCGGCCGAGCTGCACAAGCAGGCCACCCCTGACGCCATGAAAGTAGAAATAGCTGTCGAGCTGTGCTTCCAGCGTCGCGATCAGCGCCAGAGCCGCCTCCGGCCCCTTCAGTTTGGAGAGCGCGACCGAACGATTGAGCGTGACGACGGGTGACGGCGTCAACCGCTCCAGCATCTGGTAGAGAAGGTCGATCTGCTCCCAATCCGTATCCTCGGCACGCTTCGCCCGCGAATGCAGCGCTGCGATCGCCGCCTGCACCTGATAGGGGCCGGGCTTGCGGTGGCGGATCGCTTTGTCGAGCAGCGCCAGCGCCTCGTCGATCAGCGTCCGATCCCAAAGCGAACGATCCTGATCTTCCAGAAGGATGATCTGCCCATTGGCATCGAACCGGGCATCCTTGCGCGATTGCTGCAGGAGCATCAGCGCCAGCAGCGCCATGGTCTCCGGCTCCGAGGGAAAGATCCGCAACAGAAGCCGGCCAAGCCGGATCGCCTCATCGGCGAAGGCGGCAGCCTCGCGATGCGTTCCACCGGCCGAATAGCCCTCGTTATAGATGAGATAGATCATGGCACTGACGAGTGCCAAACGTTCGCTGCGCTCGACCGCACCTGGCGTCTCGAAAGCAACTCCAGCGGCGGCGACCCGCGCCTTCGCGCGGGTTATGCGCTGCTCCATTGCGCTCTCGCTGACGAGGAAGGCCCGGGCGATCTGCTGCACCGAAAGGCCGGAAACGATACGCAGCGCCAGCGCGATCTGTTGCGTCGCCGGCAAATCCGGATGGCAGCAGATGAACAGCAACCGGAGGATATCATCGCGATATCCGGAGCCATCGAGCCGTTCGGCCAGATCGCTCTCCACATCACTCGTATCGGAGATCGCCTCTTCATCCGGCAGGCTTTGCAATCTGGCCTGTTTGCGCACCGTATCGATGCCGCTATTGCGGCCGACGAAGATCAGCCAGGCAATGGGATCGCGCGGCGGCCCCTTATCAGGCCAGGTCTTCAAGGCCCTGAGGCAGGCCTCCTGAAAGGCCTCCTCGGCGGTGTCGAGATTGCGGAAGTAGCGCAAAAGCGCGCCCATTACCTGTGGCCGGGCGTTGGTAAGCGCGATGTCGATCCAGGCAATGTCGGTCATGTTGCAACAGCTCCCGGCCGGAAGACGTAAAGCGGACGGATTTCATAGGAGCCGACGCCGGGATTGGCCGCGGCAAGCTCCTTCGAAAAGCCAATGGCTTCGTCAAGGGTTTCGAAGTCGACGACGTAGAAACCGAGCAACTGCTCCTTCGTTTCCGCAAAGGGGCCGTCGATCACGATCGGTTCGTTCTTGCCCTTGCGCAGGGTCGTAGCCGCCGTCGTCGGCATCAAGCGTGCCACCGGGCCAAGCTTGCCGGCCTCCCTGAGCGGTTCCTGCACGGCAATCAACCGCGCCATCGTCGCGTCTTCCTGTTCCTTGGACCAGGCAAACACGGTATCTTCGTCGTTGTAGCATAGGATCGCGTAAAGCATTGAGATTCCCTTCTCCCTTTAAAGACGAAGGAATATCACCTGCTCCGACAGGCTACGTCAAAAAATATCGAAGATGACCTCAGATGTTCCCATGCCGGATCGCCAGGATACCGGCCTTCGCATCAAGCTCCGCCACAGCGCCGATAAAAACGCTTGCCGGGCTATCGCCGTGCCCGAGCGGCAAGCCGCCGAGGATCGGCACCTTTAGTTCGGCCAGATGTTCGCGCAGGATATCGATCACCGAATAAGGGCGGTCGAATTCAAAGTTAGTAAACTGGCCGATAGCGACCCCTGCCAAACCATTTAGATGCCCCGCCTTGCGCAGCATGGTCATCTGGCGGTCCACCTGACCGCGATACATATGAACGGCTTCTAGCAAAAGAACCGCGCCATTCAAATCCGGCAGCGCCCAACCGGCCGAAGTCGCAACCGTATCCAGATTGCCGCCGATCAGTCGCCCTCTGGCCGTCCCGCCTGTCGTCAGACCGAACGTCGGTTCATGCGGACGAGCTTCGATGACGATATCTTCGGTTGTCATCATCGTCCGGCATAATGCCTCACGCGTGTAGGGGCTGACACCATCGTCATTCGGTCCGCAAAAGAAGGCTCCATGAATGCCGATCTGATGGCCACTCTTCAAGAGGCTGAGATGCAATACGGTGATATCGCTGAAGCCGATGACGAATTTCGGGTCGCGCCGCACAGCGGCGAAATCCAGTTTATCGGCAATCCGATACGACCCCTTGCCGCCGCGTGTCGTGAAAACCGCCCGAACCTCTGGGTCACGGAAAGCGCCATTGATATCCGACAGCCGCTCCTCGTCCGTGCCGGCAAGATAGTCTCGTTTATGAAAGGCATGTTCACCGAAATCGACCGTAAGCCCCCAGCCTTTCAGGATTTCAGCATGCCTCAGAACCATATCCCTGTCGGGCGAACTTGCGGGCGACACAAAGCGCACTTTGTCGCCCGGCCGTAGTGGCGGCGGCATCAGCATTGGACTGACCTCTGCGCAATCGAGTGATTCTAAGCCGCGATCTTGGCACGGAATCACGACCAGCGTCAGCTACAGATTGACCGTTGGCGAGCCCTTAGCTCAAGGGTTGATGACGGCCGCAGCCGTTATCGGTGCCGGCCGCTTGGCCTTGGCATCGGCATCCACCGTCCGACCGGCCCTCCCCCTGCCCGTCCATAGCGGCAGACCGACGGATTGCGAGACGCCGGGATCTGTGGTGAACACCGGATAGCCGCGCTCGAGAAGCCGCTCGAGAACCTCGCGGTCCTTGCGCACATGCAGCCGCGCCAGGTTCTCCGTATTGTAGACATGCCCGCCGGAATCGGGATTGATGCCGGTGATGATGACCTCGGTCGCGCCATTATAGAGCGCGAAGAGCACGGCGTTGATGCCGTTGGAGCATTTGTCGTCCGCGCCGAGCTCGCTGCACTTTACCCCGCCGACCCGGTCCAGCAGCGCCATACGCTTGTAGCGATTGACGATCTCCAGCTTGTCGTAGCTGTAATTGAAGCTCCGCAACCCCTCTTCCAGCCGCTGAAGCTCTTTCCGCCAGAGCAGGACGTAGAGCATCTTGGTCCGTTCGCCGTTCAGAACGCGGCGCACCTCGACGGCATTGGTGTTCGTACCTTCGATCTGATTAAACTGGACGAGCGTCACATCGGGCGCCTCGATCCCCCAGCCCTTCGTCACCGTCTGTGAACCATTAATAGTGATGACCTTGAAGCTTTCATCGAAATCCACCGGCTTGTTCGAAACCGGCGCCGAGCCGACGACCAGAACAGGCCCATCGAACCGCTCGGCCAGCATTGGCGGCTTCGGCCGAGTCAAATGATATTTGATCTGCCGGTAGTAATGTTTCTTCAGTTCAGAAAATTGAGCAGCCATTATTCGCTTTATCGTCTCTTAAGAAGGCGTCCGCCCTCGAGGAGTGCGGTCCGGCGAAATGTGGCCTGGAATCCTCCCTGAGCCACGAACAAGACAAGTATCGCTGCGTGCCCTTATATAAGCAAAATAAAGAAATCTTACACGATATAACCTGGGGTGAGCAGCCGATGAAGGCCGATCACCCCTGCCGTGTACTCAAGGTGCGCGACACCGCATTCTTCCAGCCTTTGAGCTTCGCGTTTCGGGTCTTGTCATCCATGCTGGGCTCGAACCGCCGGTCGCGCGCCCAGGCCTTGGCGAAGCCTGCGCGATCCGGCCAGACCCCGGCGCGGCTGCCAGCAAGCCAGGCGGCACCCAGTGCGGTCGTTTCGAGGATCGTAGGGCGGTCGACCGGTGCATCGAGCAGATCGGCAAGCCGCTGCATCGTCCAGTCGGAAGCGACCATGCCGCCGTCGACGCGCAGTACCGTCTCCTGTCCGTTGCCGTTGCGCCAATCCCTGTGCATGGCATCCAGCAGATCGCGAGACTGATAGCAGACGGCCTCCAGCGCCGCCCGGACGATTTCCTCAGGTCCGGTATTGCGTGTCAGCCCGAAGATCGCGCCGCGTGCATCCGGATCCCAATGCGGTGCGCCGAGGCCGGTAAAGGCCGGCACCAGATAAACCTCCTGCAGCGGATCGGCCTTGGCCGCCAGTTCGCCGGAATCCGAGGCGCGCTGAATGGCCTTCAGCCCGTCGCGCAGCCATTGCACGGCAGCCCCTGCGATGAAGATCGAACCTTCGAGCGCATAGGTCGTCTCGCCGTTCAGCCGGTAGGCGATGGTGGTTAGCAAGCGGTTTTTCGACCGCACCATGTCCGCGCCCGTATTGAGAAGCGCGAAGCAGCCGGTGCCATAGGTGGACTTCATCATGCCGCGTTCGAAGCAGGCCTGGCCAATCGTCGCCGCCTGTTGATCGCCGGCAACGCCGAGGATCGGGATTTCCGCGCCGAAATGCGTGGCATCGGTCACGCCGAAATCGTCGGCACAATCCTTCACCTCGGGCAGGATGGCAGCGGGAACGCGTAGGATTTCCAGTAGCTCCTCATCCCATTCGTTTCCGCCGATATTGTACATCAGCGTCCGCGAGGCATTGGTCGCATCGGTAACGAAGCTCTTGCCGCCAGTCAGCCGCCAGATCAGAAAGGTATCGATGGTGCCGAAGCACAGCTTGCCTTTGGCGGCAAGGGCACGCGCGCCCTTCACATTGGAGAGCAGCCAGGATAGCTTGGTGCCGGAAAAATAGGGATCGAGCAGCAGGCCGGTGCGGCGTGTGAAGAGCTTTTCGAGGTCCTGCCGCTTCAGTTTCTCGCAATAGCCCGCCGTGCGGCGGTCCTGCCAGACGATGGCATTATGGATCGGCTTGCCCGTCTCGCGATCCCAGACGACGACCGTCTCGCGCTGATTGGTGATGCCGAGGGCGGCAATGTCCTTGGCGGTGATGCCGGCAGCCTCAATGGCCTTGCGGACGGTGACGAGAACGGAGGACCAGATTTCTTCCGGATCGTGCTCCACCCAGCCGGGCTTCGGATAATGCTGAGTGAATTCCTTCTGTCCGACACCGGCAACCTTCATCTTGCCGTCGAAAACGATAGCCCGCGTCGACGTCGTTCCCTGATCGATCGCCAAGACATAACCGCTCATGCGTTCCTCCCGCCTATTGCATCCCGAAACAACAGATACGCGAGCAAAACGAATGTGAAAAGAAAGCAAAACGAAATTTTTCGCTGAAATATGCGCTTTCCTGTTCACGGCATCGTGGCCAAAGGGCCGGCAGCATTACGATTGCCATCTCCGCGGGTTTGGGACTAGGCTGAAACGGTTTTGCACTGCAGCAGGAAGCTGCGCTGTCCAAGGAGAAGATCATGGCAAGAACAGTTGTCGTCACCGGTTCCACAAGCGGTATCGGCCTCGCCATCGCGGCCGCCTTCGCCGCCAAGGGCGATAACGTCGTCATCAACGGCTTCGGAAAGCCCGAGGAAATCAACGCGATCAAGACCAAGCTCGAAGCTTCCGGCGGCGGCAAGGTGATCTATCATCCGGCCGACATGACGAAACCTGCCGAGATCGCCGATCTGATCGCGACCGCCAACGCCACCTTTAGCAGCGTCGATGTCCTCGTCAACAATGCCGGCATCCAGCATGTCGAGAAGATCGAGGATTTCCCGATCGAGAAATGGGATCAGATCATCGCGATCAATCTCTCCAGTTCCTTCCACACCATTCGCGCCGCCATTCCGCTGATGAAGGCGAAGAAATACGGGCGCATCATCAACATCGCTTCGGCGCATGGCCTGGTCGCCTCGCCCTTCAAATCCGCCTATGTCGCGGCAAAACATGGTATATTAGGTCTGACCAAGACGGCAGCGCTCGAGCTCGCCGAATTCGGCGTGACGGTGAACGCCATTTGCCCCGGCTACGTGCTGACCCCGCTTGTCGAAAAGCAGATCCCGGATACCGCCAAGGCCCGCGGCATGACCGAGGAGCAGGTCAAGAACGAAGTCATCCTCAAGGCCCAGCCGACGCACGAGTTCGTCAAGGCCGAAGAGATCGGCGCCCTCTCGCTCTACCTTGCAAGCGACGAGGCACGTCAGGTGACCGGCACGCACGTCTCGATTGACGGTGGCTGGACCGCGGAATAACCATAGACGGTTAGGGCCGGATTCGTCTGCGCATCCGGCCCCGACAAACGAATGATAAACGGGAACGACATGAGCGACAGCATCCGCTTTATCCTCAACGGCGAGGATATCACGCTATCCAGCCTGCGCCCCACCGAGACGCTGCTCGACTTCCTGCGCCTCAAGCGGCGGCTGACAGGAACGAAGGAAGGATGTGCGGAAGGCGACTGCGGCGCCTGCACGGTGCTTGTGGGACGCCTGATCGATGGTGGGCTGCACTATGAATCCGTCAATGCCTGCATCCGCTTCGTCGGCTCGCTTCATGCGACCCATGTCGTTACTGTTGAGCATCTCGCCGCCCGGAACGGCACGCTTCATCCGGTGCAGCAGGCGCTGGTCGATTGCCACGGCTCGCAATGCGGTTTCTGCACGCCGGGTTTCGTCATGTCGCTCTATGGCCTCTGGCTAACGACGGAAAAGCCGAGCCGGGCTCAGATCGAAAAATCGCTGCAGGGCAATCTCTGTCGATGCACGGGCTACGAGCCGATCGTCAAGGCGGCCGAGCAGGTCAGCCAGAAGCGGCCGAGCGCGCTCTTCGATCCTCTCGAAAAGACCAGAGCCGATATCATCGCCCGTCTATGGGCCATGCAGGGCGGCGATACCATCGAGATTTCCGAGGGCGAGGATCGCCTCATCGTGCCCGGCTCCGTCTCGGCACTGGCGCAGGTGCTTGCCGACGAGCCGACGGCAACTGTCGTTGCCGGCTCGACCGATGTCGGCCTATGGGTCACCAAGCAGATGCGCCGGCTGAACCCGGTCGTCTTCATCAATCATCTGACCGATCTGCAGAAGATCGTCGTCGAAGACGCAGGGCTGACCATCGGTGCCGGCGTCACCTACAGTCGCGCCTTTGTTGTGATCGGCGAAAAGATCCCGGCATTCGCCAACCTCATCGACCGCATCGGCGGCGAGCAGGTGCGCAACATGGGCACTATCGGCGGCAATATCGCCAACGGCTCGCCGATCGGCGACACGCCGCCGCCGCTGATCGCGCTCGGTGCAACGGTGACGCTGCGCTCGACTGCCGGCACGCGCAGCTTGCCCTTGGAAGATTTCTTCATCGACTACGGCAAGCAGGATCGCAATCCCGGCGAGTTCGTCGAGAATATCTTCGTACCCTATCCTGCCGAAGATGCGCATTTCGCCGTCTACAAGATCTCCAAGCGCCGCGACGAGGATATTTCGGCCGCCTGCGGCGCCTTCCATCTGTCATTGGATGCTGACGGCAATGTCGAAGATATCCGTATCGCCTTCGGCGGCATGGCCGGCACACCGAAACGCGCCCGCACGGTCGAGGCAGAATTGATCGGCAAGCCCTGGACGGAGGCGACGGTTACCGCCGCACGCGATGCCTTCGACAGCGATTACACGCCGCTGACCGATTGGCGCGCCTCGGCTGAATACCGCCAGCTGACCGCCAAGAACCTTCTCATCCGCTTCTATCTTGAGACATCAGGCGCGCCGCAGGAATTGAAGCGTTTCGAGGTGCTGGCATGATGACGAATTGCGAATTTATTCGACCATATTTCCTGGACACGGCATGGCACCTTTCGCCGGACGACGGCAGCCGCTTCCTTCCCCCTTCTCCCCTCGGAGAGAAGGGGCCCGAAGGGCGGATGAGGGGGTTACGCGGCAAAGAGCAAGCATCCTTTCATCTGGTTTCGGCACATGCATCGCTTTGCGATGCATCCCCCTCATCCGGCCTGCCGGCCACCTTCTCCCCGCTGGGGAGAAGGGAAACCGCGGAGGCCTGAGCCATGGACAAATCCACCTTCGAAGAGCGTAAGGTCATCAACGGTTCGATGCATGGCTCGTTGCGCCATGATTCCGCCCACAAGCATGTCACCGGAGCCGCCGATTATATCGATGACCTTCCCGAACCGGCCGGCCTGCTGCATGGCGCGCTCGGCCTTTCCGACCGTGCTCATGCCGAGATCGCCGGCATCGATCTCTCGGCTGTCAAAGCATATCCGGGCGTCGTCTGGGTCTTCACGGGCGCCGATATTCCCGGCGTCAATGACACCAGCTCCAACGGCATGCATGACGAACCGCTGCTTGCCGAGACCAAGGTCGAATTCCACGGGCAGCCGATCTTCGCCGTCATCGCCGAAACCAGAGATGCCGCCCGGCGTGCCGCCCGCCTCGCCAAGATCGATTATCGTGATCTGCCGCATTGGAGCGATATCGACGGCGCGCTCGTCAATGGCGCACCGCTTGTCTACGAACCGATGACGCTGAAGCGCGGCGAACCCGAAACCGAGATGGCCAACGCCAAGCACCGCATCAAGGCGCAGATGCGCATCGGCGGCCAAGAGCACTTCTATCTCGAAAGCCACATCGCCATGGCGATCCCCGGCGAGGACGACGAAGTCGCCGTCTGGTCGTCGACGCAGCATCCGAGCGAAATCCAGCACATCGTCGGCCATGTCTTGGGGATCCCGTCCAATGCCGTCACCGTCAATGTACGCCGCATGGGCGGCGGCTTCGGCGGCAAGGAAACACAGGGCAACCAGTTCGCAGCGCTCGCCGCCGTCGCCGCCAAGAAGCTTGGCCGCGCCGTCAAATTCCGCCCCGACCGCGACGAGGACATGAGCGCGACCGGCAAGCGACACGACTTCCTCGTGGATTACGAGGTCGGCTTTGACGACGACGGCCGCATCAACGCCGTCGACGCCACCTACGCCGCGCGCTGCGGCTTCTCCTCCGATCTTTCCGGCCCAGTCACCGATCGCGCGTTGTTCCATGCGGATTCCAGCTATTTCTACCCGCATGTGCATTTGGTCTCAAAACCGCTCAAGACGCATACCGTCTCCAACACCGCCTTCCGTGGCTTTGGCGGCCCGCAGGGCATGGTCGGCGGCGAGCGCATGATCGAGGAGATCGCCTATGCGCTGGGCAAGGACCCGCTCGAAATCCGCCGCGCCAATTTCTATGGCCAGCCGGGCTCCGGCCGAACGCTGACCCCCTATCACCAGGAGGTCACCGATAACATCATCAACCGCGTCGTCGACGAGCTCGAACAGACATCCGACTATCAGGCGCGCCGCAGCGCCATCATCGCGTTCAACCGCTCCAGCCGCTTCATCCGCAAGGGCATCGCGCTGACGCCGGTGAAATTCGGCATCTCCTTCACCATGACCGCTTTCAACCAGGCCGGCGCTCTGGTGCACATCTATCAGGATGGCTCCATCCATCTGAACCATGGCGGCACCGAAATGGGCCAGGGCCTCTATACGAAGGTGGCGCAGGTTCTGGCCGACAGCTTCCAGGTCGATATCGACCGGGTGAAGATCACAGCGACAACAACAGGCAAGGTGCCGAATACATCGGCGACGGCCGCCTCATCCGGCTCGGATCTGAACGGCATGGCCGCCTTCGATGCCGCTCGCCAAATCAAGGAAAGGCTCGTCGCCTTCGCTATCGAGAAATGGGATGTGGGCGCGGAAGACGTGCAGTTCCTTCCCAACCGCGTGCGCGTCGGCGAGGTGGAAATTCCCTTCGCGGAGTTCGTCAAGCAGGCCTATTTCGCCCGCGTTCAGCTTTCCGCTGCCGGCTTCTACAAGACGCCGAAGATCCATTGGGATCGCAAGGCCGGCCGCGGCACGCCCTTCTACTATTTCTCCTATGGCGCCGCCTGCTCGGAAGTGTCGATCGATACGCTGACAGGCGAATATCTGATCGACCGCACCGACATCCTTCATGATGTCGGCCGCTCCCTCAACCCGGCGATCGACATCGGCCAGGTCGAAGGCGCTTTCGTACAAGGCATGGGCTGGCTGACGACCGAGGAGCTCTGGTGGGATGCCAAGGGCCGGCTGCGTACGCACGCGCCGTCCACCTACAAAATCCCCCTCGCCTCCGACCGGCCGAAGATCTTCAACGTCCGGCTGGCGGAATGGTCCGAAAATGCGGAGGCGACCATCGGCCGCTCCAAGGCCGTAGGTGAGCCGCCCTTCATGCTCAGCATATCCGTGCTGGAGGCCCTATCGATGGCGGTCGCCAGCGTCGCGGATTACCGCATCTGCCCGCGCCTCGATGCCCCTGCAACGCCGGAGCGCGTGCTGATGGCGGTCGAGGGGCTGAAGGGGATGTAATTGTCCTCCCGCCAAAGGAGGGAGCTACATTTGACGCAGCCCCCTCTGACATCTCCCCCTTGTGGGCAGGGCTATCGCATATGGAGGCGGACGAGCACCATAAGCTCCTCTCCCCTTGGGGAGAAGGGGGCCCGAAGGGTCGGATGAGGGGGTTATCTATTTGAATTCATGAATTTTGGTGGTCTTGGCGGCCACCCCTCATCCGCCTGGCGGCGCCTTCTCCCCGCTGGGGAGAAGGGGGGTGCGCACTCTCCACATATCAACGGTCTCCACTCATGACTTACAGCAGCGACCTATCGTCATAATGCGGCTCGCGCCCATCGAGAAATCCAAGGTCGCGCTTTAGGCGGTCCGGCATGTCGTCGAGATCCAGATGCAGCGAGGGCTCTGCATGCTTGACGAGGGCCTGCGCCAACGATTCCAGAAGACGAGCCAGAATACCGGGCCTTGCGGTTTCTGCTTGTTCCACGACATAGCAATCCATGACAACACCTCAGTCAGATCAGCGATATGAATTGCAGTTTGGCGCGAAAAATGCTGAAATTCCAATCGAACTATCGTCTGGATACATAAAGAGAACTTATCCATGAAGCTCTCAAAGCGCTTCCCGCTGAATGCCTTGCGCGTCTTCGAAGCCGCAGCCCGGCTCGGCAGTTTCACCCGCGCCGGCGAAGAGCTTGGCATGACGCAGACGGCGGTCAGCTATCAGATTAAGTTGCTTGAAGAGACGACGGGCGAGCCTCTATTTCTGCGCCGCCCGCGGCAGATCCTGTTGACCGAGGCCGGGGAACAACTCGCACCGAAAGTCGCGGAAGCCTTTGCTATGCTGCAGGAGGCGATGGCCTCCATCAGCGGCGACGCCGAAACGACGCTGCGCATTCATTCGACACCCACCTTCGCCTCGCAATGGCTGGCTCGTCATGTCGGATCGTTTCAGCTCAAGCATCCGAATATCGCCGTCCGGCTGGACACTTCAGCCTCGCTCATCGACTTCGCCCGGGAGGCCTCCGACATCGCCATCCGTGCCGGGCGTGGCCAGTGGCCGGGACTGCGCGCGCATCTGCTGATGAAGGTCTATTTTACGCCGATGCTGAGTCCAGCGCTCGCTGAGACGGTTGGCGGCATTCACGAGCCGGCAGATCTCCTGAAGCTTCGCATCATCGACGCAGGCGATCCATGGTGGGCCCAATGGTTTAGGGAGGTCGGCGTTCCCGACCCCGGCCTTCAGGGCCGGCCGCGCAGCAGGCTCGGCGCCCAGTCCTTCGAGGCGAGCGCCGCATTGGCCGGCCAGGGTGTCGCTATCCTCACTCCGGAATTCTATGCGGATGATCTGGCTTCTGGCCGACTGATCCAGCCCTTCGATATTCTTTCATCCGACAATACCGACTACTGGATCGCCTACCCCGAAAACAGGCGCCATACGCCGCGCATCCGCGCCTTCCGGGATTGGATCCTCGGCGAATTCGGCATGCCGCTGGAGTAATTCCAGGAAATCCGCGCAGCAGCTATCACTCCAAAACCAGCGGAAATAACGAGATAGCTGCGCCACTTTCCAGTGCTTAGTAAGCCATGTCGGGGGCATAAAAGCAGCGCGGCGTGTTTTCATCCGGGAACAGACAGAGATGATAGGCTCCGTCCGGCGAGCGCATCGTTTTCTGCTGTGGCAGATTAAAGATGTGCGCGTGCGTTACGTAGCGATGGTCGCCGGGATTGAGCGTCACTCGATAGCCGCCAGGCACGATGGTAACGGTGCGCGCCGGGATCATCTCGCAATCACCTGTCTTGCTGTCGCCATTGCAGCAATAAGGGTCGTAAGTCCAGCCGGAGGGCGCCTCATGCGCCAGGGCGAAGGCTGTAGAGAGAAGAAAAAATACGAACGCCAGAATACCTCGCATGGGCAATTCTCCGTCGAAAAAAATAGGTGGCCGCCGCGGACACGGCCCGCTCCAAGCAGCCGAAGGCATTTTATTAAAAAACTGCCACAATCTGATCTAATGCATCCTGGGCGCTAGACAAGGCCGCGGCTTTTTACCGACATATCAAACACCCCTCTTCCATACGCTCTCAACATTTTGCAAGGTGTCGAGTCGGAGGAAGAAAAGGGGAACTGAATGTATGAATACGCCATAGCGTGGGAGTGGCTCGCCTTTGCTGCCCGCTGGTTCCACGTCATAACCGCCATTGCCTGGATCGGTTCGTCCTTCTACTTCATCGCGCTCGATCTCGGGCTGGTGAAGCGCCCGCATCTTCCGCCCGGCGCCTATGGCGAGGAATGGCAGGTCCACGGCGGCGGCTTCTATCATATCCAGAAATATCTCGTCGCCCCCGCGCAGATGCCGGAGCATCTGACCTGGTTCAAATATGAAAGCTATTTCACCTGGCTTTCCGGCTTTCTGATGCTGTGCATCGTCTATTACGGCGGCGCCAATCTCTTCCTCATCGACCGGCATGTGCTCGACGTCAGCGTCCCCGTCGCCATCCTGATCTCGCTTGCCTCGCTTGCCGGCGGCTGGATCGTCTACGATCTGCTCTGTAAATCGCCGCTCGGCAACAATACCTGGGGGCTGATGATCGTGCTCTACGCCGTCCTGGTCTTCATGGCCTGGGGCTATACGCAACTCTTCACCGGCCGCGCCGCCTTCCTGCATCTCGGCGCCTTCACCGCGACGATCATGTCAGCCAACGTCTTCATGATCATCATTCCCAACCAGAAGATCGTCGTCGCCGACCTCATTGCCGGCCGCACACCGGATCCAAAATACGGCCGCATCGCCAAGCAGCGCTCGCTGCACAACAACTATCTGACGCTGCCCGTCATTTTCTTCATGCTATCGAACCACTATCCGCTGGCCTTCGGCACGGCCTATAATTGGGTGATAGCGGCGCTGGTGTTCCTGACGGGCGTCACCATCCGCCACTGGTTCAACACAACGCATGCTCGCAAGGGCCGCCCGACCTGGACCTGGATTGTCACAATCGTCCTCTTCATCATCATCATGTGGCTTTCGACCGTTCCGAAGGTGCTGACCGGCGAGAAGGAAGCCAACGCGATCGCCCCCGCCTTCCAGCAGTTCGCCTCGGACGCCCATTTCCCGGCGGTCAAGCAAATGGTCTCCGCGCGCTGTTCCATGTGCCATGCGGCCGAGCCTGTCTATGAGGGGATTGTGCGTGCGCCGAAAGGCGTAACGCTGGAAAATGACGCGGAAATCGCTATGCATGCCCGGGAGATCTATATCCAGGCCGGCCGCAGCCATGCCATGCCGCCCGGCAACGTCACCGACGTCACACCGGAGGAGCGCAAGCTGCTGGTCGCCTGGTTCGAAAGCTCCATCGGAGAAAAGAGCCAATGACCACCCTTCTGCGCGGCCGCCTGCTTTCCTTCAAGCGCCTGCCGCAAAGCCTCGATGATACCGACAGCTACGTTTATGAAAGCGATGGCGGCCTGCTGATCGAAAACGGCTTGATCGTCGCGACCGGGGCCTATGCCGATATCAAGGCGCACGCCCCGAAAGGCATAACCGAGATCGACCACCGTCCGCATCTCATCCTGCCCGGCTTCATCGACATGCACCTGCATTTCCCGCAGATGCAGGTGATCGCCTCCTACGCCGCCAACCTTCTGGAATGGCTGAACACCTATACATTCCCCGAGGAATGCCGTTTCGTCGAAAGCGCACATGCGGAGCGTATCGCCAAGCATTTCTATGACGAGATGATCCGCCACGGCACGACGACGGCCGTTGCCTATTGTTCGGTCCATAAAACCTCCGCCGACGCCTATTTTGCCGAAGCCATCCGTCGCAACATGCGCATGGTCGGCGGCAAGGTGATGATGGATCGCAACGCCCCGCAGGGCCTCCTTGATACGCCCGAGATGGGCTATGACGAAACCCGTCAGGTGATATCGGACTGGCACGGCAAGGGCCGCAATCACGTTGCCATCACGCCGCGCTTCGCGATCACCTCCACACCGGCGCAGATGGAGGCAACGGCCGCGCTTGCCGGCGAATTTCCGGACCTGCATATCCAGACGCATCTTTCCGAGAATCACGACGAGATCGCCTTTACCTGCGAGCTCTATCCGGACGCGATCGACTACACCGATATCTATGCCCGCTACGGACTGCTCGGCCCCAAGAGCCTGTTCGGCCATGCGATCCACCTTTCCGACCGCGAAGCCGATGCCATGAGCGAGGCCGGTGCGGTTGCGGTGCATTGCCCGACCTCGAACCTCTTCCTCGGCTCCGGCCTCTTCCCGCTGAAGGCGCTCGCTCGTCGCGAGAAGCCCGTTCGCATCGGCGTCGCCACCGATATCGGCGGCGGCTCCAGCTATTCCATGCTGCGCACGATGGACGAGGCCTACAAGATCCAGCAGCTGCTCGGCGAGCGACTGAACCCGCTGGAAAGCTATTATTACATGACGCGCGGCAATGCCGAGTCCCTCTCCCTCGTCGACAAGATCGGCACGCTCGATGCCGGCACTGAAGCCGACCTGATCGTCCTCAACGCGGCCGCGACGCCGGCCATGGCGCTGAAGATGGAGGTGACGAAGAGCCTTACCGAAGAGCTGTTCCTGCTTCAGACCATGGGCGACGACCGGGCGGTCATCGAAACCTATGTTGCTGGAAAGCCGATGAAATCCATCCTGCAATGAGGCAATCCCAACCCACCTCCATATAACCTTCCGGAAGGCAAAGAGCCATGACCGTGCCGCTGACCATCGCCGAATTGAAAACGCTTGCGCAGCGGCGCGTGCCGAAAATGTTCTTCCAATATGCCGATTCCGGCTCCTGGACCGAATCGACCTATCAGGCGAACGAGGCGGATTTCGCCAAGATCAAGCTGCGTCAGCGCGTGCTCGTCGACATGTCCGGTCGGTCGGTCGCAACCACGATGGTCGGTCAGAAGGCCTCCATGCCGGTGGCGCTGGCGCCGACGGGGATGACCGGCATGCAGCACGCCGATGGCGAAATGCTGGCGGCGCGGGCGGCGGAAGAGTTCGGCATCCCCTTCACGCTCTCGACCATGAGCATCTGCTCGATCGAGGACATCGCTTCGGTCACGAAGCAGCCTTTCTGGTTCCAGCTCTATGTGATGAAGGATCGCGATTTCGTCCTGAACCTGATCCATCGCGCCAAGGCGGCAAAATGCGCGGCGCTGGTGCTGACGGCAGACCTGCAGATCCTCGGCCAGCGCCATAACGATATCCGCAACGGATTGTCCGCGCCGCCGAAAATGACGGCAAAAAACCTCTGGCAGATGGCGATGCGACCGGGCTGGTGCATGGGCATGCTGAAGACCAAGCGCCATTCCTTCGGCAATATCATCGGTCATGCCAAGGATATTTCCGACATGACGACGCTGTCGCACTGGACTCATTCGCAGTTCGACCCCAAGCTCTCCTGGAGCGATGTCGCCTGGATCAAGGAGCAATGGGGCGGCCCGCTGATCATCAAGGGCATTCTTGACGTCGAGGATGCGAAGGCGGCCGTCGATACCGGCGCAGACGCCATCATCGTCTCCAATCATGGCGGTCGCCAACTCGACGGCGCCCACTCCTCCATCAGCATGTTGCCGCGGATCGTCGACGCGGTCGGCGACAAGATTGAAGTGCATATGGATGGCGGCATCCGCTCGGGCCAGGACGTGCTCAAAGCCGTCGCACTCGGCGCCAAAGGCACCTACATTGGCCGCCCTTTCCTCTATGGTCTGGGCGCCATGGGCAAGGAAGGCGTAACGCTCGCGCTAGAGATCATCCGCAAGGAGCTGGATATTTCCATGGCACTCTGCGGCAAGCAGGATATCAAGGCGGTGGATCGGTCGATCTTGGCTGACCTTTAAAAGCGCATGCCGTTACCGCAAAACCGCTGCACACTTCTGCGCGACATGCTCTAGCGCAGCCAGCCCGTCGCCAGACCGCTCGCCCACTCCTCGCGACCATTCTGCGCCGCCAGCGTCGCCATCGCCATGTGATCATAAGCCACCTGCCGGAAGACCGGCAGCCAGCTGTTGCCGGTCTTTTCCAAAATAGCGTAAGAGGCGAAGGGGTTTCCCGCTTCCACCTTGTGATGATAAGGCAGGTCATCGTCATAGGCAGGGCAGCCGACGCTGCCGGGATTGACGATCAGGCGGCCATCGCGGAGCCGGACGGCGCGCGGAATATGAGTATGCCCGCACAGGATCAGCGGAAAATCGATGCCGGCGGCAAGTGCCTCGATCTCCTCGATCGGCTTCAGATAGACCTGACCGTCCGAAGAGACGGATTCGAGCCAATAGACATTATCATCGGCTGGTGTCGCGTGGCAAAGATAGGTCTCATCCCGATAAACTGTACTGATGGGCAAGGCGCGCAGCCATTCGAGGTGGCGTTCCGTCAGTTCAGAATGCGCTGCTCGATCTGAAACATGCATCGCCTCGGGCGCCAGTTCGATCAGATATCGATCGTGATTGCCGCGCACCGTCGGCGCATTCAGTTCCAGCAGCATATCGGCCGTCTTGCCCGCCGTAAGCGGCCCGCTGAAGCAATCGCCGAGATTGACGATCTCGGTAATGCCTTGCCTGCGGATATCGGCAAGCACCGCCTCGAGCGCAAGGTGATTGCCGTGGATGTCTGCTATGGCGGCAAATCGCATGCCTCAGCTCCCGCGATAGGTGGAATAACCGTAAGGTGAGATCAGCAGCGGCACGTGGTAATGCGCCGTCGTATCGGCGATACCGAAGCGGATCGGCACGAGATCGAGAAAAGCCGGCTCAGGCAGCTTGGCGCCGCTGGCCCTCAGATAATCTCCGGCCCGAAACAGCAATTCGTAGGTGCCGGCAACGAAGCCGTCGCCGATCAGGATGGGGCCGCCATCCACACGCCCGTCGGCATTGGTCGTTACCGTCTTCAGATGCGTGCGGATATCGCCCTCGATCCTGAAGAGATCGATCACCAGGCCTTCGGCCGGCTTGCCGAGAGCGGTATCGAGTACATGTGTGGTCAGTCCGGTCATAACGTCGGCGCTCCGATGATGTAGGGCGTTTCGAAGAAATATTCCTCCAGATTGTTTCCAGGCCCGTCGCGATCGACAACAAGGAAATCGCTCTGCTCTTCGAGCGCCATTAGCGGGTAATGCCAGGTATTGACCCGATAGTTCACGCCCTGGTCGCCACGTGCCAGGAAGACCTGCGGCTTGCTGGGCCTGCCGCCCTCATCCTGCGCAACGACGACGAGGAACGGCCGGCCTTTCAGCGGCACGAAACACTGACTACCGAAAGGATGGCGCTCCATCATCTCGATGGTGAAAGGAAAGGCACGCGGCTGGCCGCGAAAGAGGTTCAGGATGACCCGCGCACCGTCGCCGATGGCCTCGGCACTGGAGAGCGCATGAAAACGCTCCGTCGTACCGCCATTGATGAACCGCATCGTTGCGGGATCGGCCTCGATCATATCGCCGAAAGGCGCGAACGCGGCCTTCGTCAGTGGAAGAATTTCAAGATGCCGTGTCATTCGATGATCATTCGCCTTCCGCGCGCCAATGGCGAATGGAATCCAGTTGAGAGAACAATTTCGGAAGAGATTTTTGCGCGATGTCCCACAGGTTCGTCACCTCGATGTCGAAATAGCCCTGCGCAATTCTGCTTCTGACGTCGTGCATCTCATGCCAAGGCAACTCCGGATGGTCAACGACAAATTCCGGATATTCCTCTCCAATGCGCGCGGCCGCCTCGCCGATCATCAGGAGTGTCATCCCGACGGCGCGCTGCTTCTCGACATTCTTGAAAAACGCGTCTTGATCAATTCCGCGAAGGAACTGATCTGCCTCGGACACGGCCCGCTGCATGTTATCAAGGTGGGCGATTAGCCGATCCAGGCTCATATGACACAGCCTCAGTTTGTGAAATACTCAATCATGAGCGGCTTGGGAAACAGCGCGCTATCAGCCCTCGGGAAGCATGGCCTGCAGGCGCAGCAATGCGATCTTTTCCACCTGGGCCGTTGCCGTCGCAAATTCCGTATCCCGGTCATTATCGATCCGCGTTTCGAAGGCAGTCAGGATATCCTCCTTGCCGAGTCCCTTGACCGCGATGATGAAGGGAAAGCCGAACTTGCTCACGTAGCCGGCATTGAGTTCGGTGAACCGCGCATGCTCCGCAGGGCTCAGCCGATCGAGCCCCGCGCCGGCCTGCTCCTTGCGGCTGTCTTCCGTCAACTCGCCGGCAATCGCCAGCCGGCCCGCTAGGTCCGGATGAGCCCGCAGCACACCAAGCCGCTCCGTCTCGCTTGCGGCACGGAAGAACCGCGCTAAAGCGGCGTGCACGCCGCCCGAGGTCAGAGGCTCGGAGATAGCACCGGCATCGTAGGCGCGTTCGGCAATGAAGGGAGAATGCTCGAAGACGCCGCCGAAGCGGCCGACAAAATCGGCCCGCGACATCATGTTAGCGCTCTCCCCCGGGCATATGATTCTCATACCAGTGGTGGGCGATCTCGATACGCTTCGGAATCCAGACCTTGTCGTGCTTCTGCACATATTCGATGAACCGCCGCAAAGCCGCAGCGCGGCCGGGGCGGCCGACCAGGCGGCAATGCAGGCCAACCGACATCATCTTCGGGCTGCCATGCTTGCCTTCTTCATAGAGCGTGTCGAAGGCATCCTTGAGATAGATGAAGAACTGGTCGCCGGAATTGAAGCCCTGCGGTGTCGCAAAGCGCATGTCATTGGTCTCAAGCGTATAGGGGATGATCAGAAATGGTTTGCCATTCAAGCCGTCGACCCAGTAGGGCAGATCATCGGCATAGGAATCCGACGAATAGAGAAAGCCGCCCTCCTCCATGACGAGCCGCAGCGTATTGTCCGACGGCTTGCCCTGGTACATGCCGTAGGGCCGCTCGCCGGTCAGTTCGGTGTGCAACCGCACGGCTTCGAGAATGTGCTTACGCTCCAGATCCTCGGAAAAATCCTTGTATTCCAGCCAGCGATAGCCGTGGCTGGCGATCTCCCAGCCTGCTTCCTTCATCGCGGCGACCGCCTCCGGATTGCGTGCCATGGCGAGCGTCACGCCATAGACGGTCGCCTGCACCTTGAGCTCTGTGAACATGCGCCACAGCCGCCAGAAACCGGCACGAGCGCCGTATTCGTAGATCGATTCCATGTTGAGATTGCGCTGGTTCGGCCAGGGTGCCGCACCAACAATCTCGGAGAGCAGGTTTTCGGAAGCCGGATCGCCGTCGAGAATGCAGCTTTCTCCGCCCTCTTCGTAGTTGATCACGAACTGCACCGCGATGCGGGCGTCACCGGGCCATTTTGGATCCGGCGTGTTACGGCCGTAGCCGATGAGATTGCGGGAATAGTTTTCCGACATTGAAGCACCTTCTCTGATCAGCGGACGGTAGCATCCGCACAGCGAAAGTCGAGACGGAAAGTGGGAAAATCACTTTCTCTTCAATGGTGGGCCGCCGCGCTATCCTACGCGATTTTCCGGGCACTGATCTTTCCCATCGGATGCAGCGAATGCACGCGGAAGGGACCGCCGGAACCATCTTCCATCATCAACGCAATATTGGATACGGGAACCGGTGCGGCAAGCACCGGCTCGAAGAAGTCGCGCAATGCCTGCTCCATGCGCTGCAGATCAGCCGGGCCGACGGTACCCGTCAACATCATCTGGAAGCGGAATTCGTCCATCACGTGCGGATGGCCCCAGCGGTGCAGATTGGCGAATTGCGTCGCCGAAAGGCCGTCCGGATCGATCCGCTCGATCTCCGCCTCGGTCAATGGCGCGCGATACTGGTCGAAGGCTTGAACCAGGGATGCCGCCAGGAAATGCATCTGCTGGCTGGGTGTGGACGGAACCAGGCCCAGCGCTCCGCCGAGCCGCGCGACCTCCAGCTGGGGAATTTCAAAAGGCGCGACCGAGCCGGAAAACCGCATGAGGTCACGCAACAGCGCAGCCTCGGACATATCGTCCGCCAGCCGGAAGGGCGCCTTCAGCAAGCCCATGAAACCATAGCGGCGGGGAACGGCGGTATAGAAGGCAATCTCATGAATACCGAGCCCTCGGACCGCAGGCGGCTCGACCATCTCGCCGGAATAGACATTGCGCCCGAGCCAATTCGCCGCCACAAGCGTCAGCGGATCGCTCGCAGACGGTGTGAAGCAGATGGCATAGCGCATAAAATCTCCCTCCAGGGCGCAACATCCAACAGGCCGAACCGGCACCGATGGCCAAGGAGATAGGTGATTTGCGTGACAGATTAACGACCCGAAAGGGGCGTGACTTCACGTTTTATGTGATATGACTGAAATATGACTTGCTAAAGTGAAACTCTGCGGCAATTTGAAACTACAAGCCATATCCGCCGCCTGCCGCACCGCCGCCTCGGCCAGCCGATGCGCCAATCCGAAACTCACCTTGAAGCCGCCCGTCAACGCAATCAACGACCGATGGTCGGGATGCGCACCCACCATGGGATCGCGATCGACCGCCTTCGGCCGCAGGCCGGCCCAGCGTTCCACCACCTCCGCACCGGCCAGCACCGGCGCCATGATGCGCGCTGCCGCCAGAAGATCGTCAAGCTGCCCATCGGTCGACAACGGGTCGTCGAAGTGATTCTCGCTCGTGCTGCCGACCGCGACCAATCCGTCCTCATGCGGAACGATATAGAGGCCATCGCGGAAGATAACCGGAAGGCTGCCGTCGACATCGGCCTTCAGCATGGCCGCCTGCCCCTTCACCGGTTGGCCAAGCGAGGATTTGCGGCCTTCCGTCAACCTGTCGAGAATCGGAAACGACCAATGGCCGGCAGCAAGGATGCAGCGATCGAAGCGGATATCGCCTTCGCTCATGGTCGCCAGTCCTCTGGCTGGATCGATGCTTTCGACGGTCACACCCTCGGCAAGTTGCACGTGCGTGGCTCCGGCAAGATACCTCCGAAGCACATTCAGCAAGGCCCGCGGAGCAACCCGCGCCGCAAGCGTATCGAAGACGAAACCGCTTTCGCCGGCGGCGGGGTCGATCCAGCCTGAAACGGGCGCCGCATCGAGCACATGCCAGTGAAATTCATGTTCATCCTGGCGCCAATGCGTTTCCGCATCTCGGGAATGCCCAAGCGCAATCTGCCTGAGATGCGGCTTCGGCAGCGGGATCAGCCGGCCGGCGCGACGGTAGCCGGCCGAAAGCCCGGTTTCTGCCTCCAATACTGCGATTTCCTCTTCCAGGGAGACGAGCGCATCGAACTGAAACTGCTTCTTGTCAGACCATTTGTTCGGCATGTGCGGCATCAGCGCACCGAGCAGACCGCCGCTCGCCCCTTGCCCGAAATGGCCGGCTTCCACGAGCAGGGCGCGAATGCCGAGACGCTCGGCATGAACGGCCGCCCAAAGGCCCATGATCCCGCCGCCGACGATCAACAGATCGACAGATGATTGACCGACGGGTCGTGTGGGATTATCGGCTCTTTCCATGACAGATCCAGTTTCCGATCGGACTGAGACGTCCGAAACCATTGTGGCAAGCCCGGAGCTCGAATGGCGCGACGGCGATATGCCCTATTCGACGGCTTTTGGCGATCATTTTTATTGCCAGACCGACGGCCGCCTGGAATGCGGGCACGTCTTCCTGGCTGGCAACGGCCTGCCCGCCCGCTGGCAGGGGCGGCAGGATTTCCTCATCGGCGAGCTCGGCTTCGGCACCGGACTGAACTTCTGCGAGACATGGCGCCAGTGGCGGCAGCAGGCAGCCCCGGGCTCACAACTGCACGTCATGTCGTTCGAACTCTATCCCATGAAAGCAGAGGAGATCGACCGCGCGCTGTCGCACTGGCCTGAAATCGATAGGGAGCGCCAGGCTCTTGCCGCAGCATGGCCGAACAACCCGCAGGGTGTCGTGTCGCTGAGGCTAGATGCAAATACGCGCCTCAGCGTCGTCTGCGGCCCGGCTCTCGAAGGCGTCAGTCGCGCCGAACCGGGCTTTGATGCCTGGTATCTCGATGGCTTCGCACCCTCCCGCAACGCCGACATGTGGTCGCCGGAATTGATGCAGGCACTCCATGACAAGACGGCTCCGAACGGCACCTTCGCCACCTATGCAGCAGCCGGTTTCGTAAGGCGAAACCTGCAGGCTGCAGGATTTATCGTGGAGCGGCGCAAGGGCTTCGCCGGCAAGCGCGAAATGCTCTGCGGCGTCAAGCCGGCCTGAGGTCGGAAGACGATTGTCGCGAGCATTCAGGCCAGTTCGCCCAGATGCTGGCGAACCCAATTGGCCTCCTCCGAGGCCGTCCGCCGAAAGTGTCGCTTGAAGTCACGGCTGAACTGCGCGGGGCTGTCATAGCCGACCGATGTAGCGACCTCGGCGATCGTCTTGTCCTGGCGCGCAAGCATCAACCGCGCCTCGTGGAGCCGCATGGCCTTTAGATACTGTATCGGGCTGCTGCCCGTCAGGGCCTTGAAATGGACGTGGTAGGAGGGAATGCTCATGCCCGCCTCATGCGCCAGCGCAGCGACCGAAATCTCCGAACCGTAGGTTTCGCGCAACCGCACCAGGCTTCGCACGATCCTCCCGGATGTGCCCCGCTGCTGCAGGGCCGAGATCATCGCGCCGCCCTGCGGGCCGACGAGCACCCGGTAATGCAGCTCGCGCAAGATGCCTGCCCCAAGAACCGCGAGTTCGACGGGATCACACAGCGCCCGCAGCATACGCAGCACGGCATCCTCGATAACCGGCTCCATTCTGCTCGATACCAGACTTCGCACCTTGCCGGCTTTCGGCTCGGAGCGTCTCATCCCCACTTCCGAGGCGATCTCTACAGCCAGAAGCATATCGAACTCGACGTAAACCGCGAGCAAGGGACGGTCTGGGCTGGCCGAGGATTCCATGCGGAACGGAACGGGTACCGATATCGCCAGATAGTGCTCCTCATCGTAGAGATAGACTTCGCCCTCAAGCATGCCCTGCTTTCGGCCCTGCAGCACGAATACCGCGCCCGGCTTGTAGAGCACGGGAACGTCATGAAGGACCGCTTCGGTTCTAAGAAGGCGCACGCCGGCAAGCCCGGTCGGGTTGTATCCCTGGCGAGGAGCAAGAAGGCCCGCCAGCTCCACCAACTCCCGACGCCTCGACCATTGGTCCTTCTTATTCATAGGATTTGGCAAGATAGTCATAGTTTTCGCGATCGCTAACAACAATTTGGAAGATTATCAGTCATAAGCATCAACCAATCAAGAAGAGAACATCTATCATGTCACAGAAGACTTTCTTCATCACCGGAGCGAATTCCGGCTTCGGCTTCGCAATCGCAGCCGCCGCGATCCGGAACGGCCATAAGGTTATCGGCACCGTCCGCTCGGAACAGTCGCGGGCAGATCTGGCAGAACGTTTGCCGGCAGCCCGGTCCGTTTTGTGCGATGTGACGGAATTCGACCGGATAGCCGACGTCGTGCGACAGGTGGAAGAAGACCATGGACCAGTCGACGTTCTGATCAACAATGCCGGCTATGGCCACGAGGGAATTCTTGAAGAGTCGCCCATCGAGGAGATGCGGCGCCAGTTCGACGTGAACGTCTTCGGCGCGGTTGCGGTCGCAAAGGCCTTCCTACCGCGCTTCCGCGAAAGGCGTAGCGGCTTCATCGTCAACGTGACTTCGATGGGCGGCATGATCACCATGCCCGGCATCGCCTATTACTGTGGAAGCAAATTCGCCCTTCAAGGCATTTCCGAAGTCATGCGTGCGGAAATGGCCCCGTTCGGCGTTCGGGTCACCGCCCTATGCCCCGGCTCTTTCAGGACAGACTGGGCCGGCCGCTCGATGGTCCGGACCGAGCGCTCGATCGCCGACTACGACGCGCTGTTCGACCCGATCCGCCAGGCGCGGCAGGCCAAAAGCGGCAAGCAGCTCGGCGATCCCGACAAGCTCGCGGCCGCCGTATTGGACTTGATCGAATCCGACGCGCCTCCGCCGCAGCTCCTGCTCGGCAGCGACGCCCTTGGACTTGTGACGGACAGGATCGAGCGTCTCAAACAGGAGATCGAAGCATGGAGATCCATTACCGTTTCGACCGATGGCTGAGAACGCCGACCAACGTAATGGCCGAAAGCTCGCCGACCTTCCCGGGTCCATCGATCTCAACCCTAGCTGTTGGAACGATCGGCCTGGAAAACGGCATCGCCGAGATAGCGCTGGATCTTCGCTTCGAGAAGTTCCGGGCTGATCGGTTTGGACAGGCAGTCGTCCATGCCCGCCTGCATGCATGCGATGCGATCGACGTCCAATGCCTGTGCCGTTACCCCGATGATCGGCACGTGCCATCCCTGCCCGGCTTGTGCCTCGAATTGCCGGATCATGCGCGTCGCCTGATGGCCGTTCATGACCGGCATGGAAACATCCATCAGGATCAACGACGGCCGCAATTGACGCCATGCGTCCACCGCCGCCTGGCCGTTCTCCACGACGAGAAAGCGAAGTCCCGTCGCCTGCAGGATCTGCGTGAAGACAATCTGATTCACCTCGTTGTCCTCGGCCACGAGAACGTCGATGGTGTTGCCAGGTATAGCCGGCGTCATCCGGTCGGCGGCTTCGATTGCGGCTGCGGCCTCCGCCTCAATCGGCAACGGCCGGGCGGTGGAGCCCGGCTGTTCGCCCGCGTTTTTCCGTCGCGACGCGCGCACGACATCAATGATCGTGTTGCGCAGGACATTGGCACGCACGGGTTTCATGAGATGCGCCTGACCATTGACGGCGGTAAAATCCTTATCGCGACTGGCGACACCCATCGATGTCAGAAATACGATCGGCAACGATTCGAAACGTGCGTCGGCGTGTACCGCACTCGCAATCTGATAACCGTTCATGCCGGGCATGCTGTAGTCGACGATGATCGCGTCGACCGATACGCCCATGTTGAACGCGGCATCCAGAATGGCAAGCGCGGTCTTGCCGTCCTCGGCCGCATGACTGTCGAAGCCCCATTGCACCAATTGCTCCGTCAAGATGCGCCGATGGATCTCATCATCTTCCACGATCAGGATCCCGGCGCGCTTCACGTTGGCCGGCAGCTCCGGAGCCTTGCCGCGCAAGGCGACCAGCGGCATGGGCAAATGGACGGTGAAAACCGATCCCTTGCCCCATTCGCTCTCGACCGACAGCGAACCACCGAAAAGATCGACGAGGCCTGCCGTAATGGCAAGGCCCAAACCTGATCCTTCAAGGCGCCGCGCAAAGGAAGAATCCGCCAGCGAAAATTTGTCGAAGATCGTATCGAGCTTCTCGGCGGGAATGCCGATCCCGGTATCTTCGATGCGGAGCACGAGCAATATGTTGTCGTCCGGCGCAGGCTGGCTGTTCAGCTCCACCAGCACATGGCCGCGTTCAGTGAACTTGATCGCATTGCCGACGAGATTGGTCACGATCTGGCGGAAGCGGCCGGCATCGCCGAGCATCGCCGCCGGCACGCCGGGAGCGATGTGCACCATCAGCTCGACATTCTTTTCCGATGCGGCGGCGGCCAGCAGCGTCGCTATGTCTTCGACAGCTTCGGCGGGATCGAATGCCATCTTGCGCAGATGCATGTCGCCGGTGTCGATGCGCGAAAAATCGAGAATGTCGTTGATGATGGTCAGCAATGCATTGCCCGACTTGACGATGATATCGACAAAGGTCTTTTGCCGCGGATCGAGATCCGTCTTGCCGAGCAGCTCCGCCATGCCCAGCACTCCATTCATCGGCGTACGGATTTCATGGCTCATATGGGTCAGGAATTCGGATTTCGCGCGGTCCGCCGCATTGCTGCGCGCCAGCAGCAGCTGCAGGTCCGCCTCGCGTTCCTTCATCTCGGTGACATCGGTGAACACCACCGTCCAGCGGCGATGCTCGCCGATCGCGGCGCCGAGCTGTATCCAGCGGTCGCCGACGACCTGGAAGACGCAGGAGATCGGCTTGCCCGCCGCAACGCTCTGCGCCCATGATTCCCGCAGACCATCGGAACCATCGCCAAAGTCACCACGTTCCGCGCAATAGTCGAACGCAGCAGACCAGTCCTTGCCGATCTCCAGGAGCTCGGCCGGGAGTTTCAGCATGTCTTTCAGCCGGTCGTTGGCCAGCAGGATCGTGCCATCCTGGACGATCAGCAGACCTTGCGACATGGCCTGCATGGCATCAGCCATCAACTCGCCGAGATGTTCCAGCGCCAGTCGGGTCTCGGTGATCTCCTTGGATTGCTGCTTCACGGACGAAATATCCGTGTAGGACATCAATGTCCGGCCATTGGAAATCTGGCGCGCATCGATGATGACGGATTTGCCGTCGGCAAAATTCACTTCCGTCTGCAGATGCGCGCCGCCCTTGCGCAGCGTGGTCAGCCACGCCTGATAAATGTCGTCGATGCTGCGGCCATCGGCGCCGAAACGTGCCAGCGAATAGTGCTTGGCGATGATATCGCGATAGGGGCGGCCTCCGAAACGCTCGTCCTTCGAATATTC
Source organism: Martinezella tropici (assembly GCF_003287875.1). GTDB lineage: Bacteria > Pseudomonadota > Alphaproteobacteria > Rhizobiales > Rhizobiaceae > Rhizobium > Rhizobium tropici_C. Next base: position 30,572 of record NZ_QMKK01000021.1, on the reverse strand, counting down.
CCAAATGTCGTAGAAGGCATCGTTGACGTATTCGACAATATGGTCGCTATTATGGATGAGCACGCCGATCGGCATCGAGCGGAGGATGTTATCGAGATCCTGATGCAGCGCTTCGGCACGGGCCTGCGCCTCGATGAGTTGCATCTCACGCTGCTTCAGCGCCGAAGTATCGGTGACCGAACCCACCGCATAATGCTTTCCCTCCGCCGTCGTCGTTCGGTTGAGGCGAATTTTCACCGGATGCGTCACCTGTTTTCGGTCGACGATTTCGCTTTCGAATTCGTGGCCCTGCCCGCCCTGCAGCACGGCTTCGTTTTTCACGAAGAAGTCGTCGGCGCCGACGTCGAACATTTCATGCTCGGTCTTACCGAGCATTTCCTTGCGATCGAGCCCGGTGATATCGGCATGGGCCGCATTGGCATAGACCAGTCGATGGTTGGAATCGCGCACGAATGTGGCAACCGGCAGACCTTCCAGAATGCTGCGGAAAAAGTCGGGCTCATCAGCCTCGCTTTGCACTGCCCCGGCAGAGGAGGCATCGCGCGCGACAGCCGGTACGGCGAAGAACACCCCGAATATGTAGACACGGTCTTCCGACGGGGAAAAGCTCTCGATCTCCACGCGCGAACGCTGGCGGCCCGACGCATCGAAGCAAAGCGCAACCTCCTCCGAACCGAAGACGAGGGCGCGGCGCTCCTTGTCCTCCCTATCGGCACTCTCACCGGCATCGAGAAGATCCTGGCTGCGGTTGCCGATGAAATCGGAAATATCGCGACCGAAAAAACGCGCATAGGCATCGTTGACGGCGACGTACCGAAGCTCGCTGTTCTTGATGTAGGCGGGCCTGTCCAGATTGGCGATCCGGCGGCACGCTATGTCGAGCAGTTCACCGTCCAGGGTCAAACGGAGCCTCTCTTTTCACCGCGCATGATAGTTCATGAAACGACGCTCTAGCACAAGTGGCTTTAACAAAGCCTTAACCATGTTTGGCGGCCGCGCCAACGTCGCGTTCAGACTATGCACTGTCCTATAACGGTCATCCCTTGGTCGCAAACGACGGCGGCACACGGAGGGAAACTCTGCCAAGAATCGGTCAACAGATCATTGGGAGCGAGCGCCATGAGCGACGAAGAAAGCCTGACCTTGAACGAAGCGCAGATCGCGACTGCGACGGGCGAACGGCGGCGGCGGGCCGGAGGGCGCGGCGCCGAGCGCATCCGCAAGCCGAGTGGCACGAAATATCTCAATCTGGTCAACAATCTCGCTCGCACGGAACTCCTGTCGCCTGAGGCTCTGGACGATATTCACGAGGCGTCGCTGACCATTCTCGAAGAAATCGGCATGGATATCATCCTGCCGGAAGCGCGCGAGCGCATGAAGGCGGCCGGCGCCGATGTCACGCCGGGCAAGGAACGCGTCCGCTTCGATCGCAACATGATCATGGAGCTGATCGCTTCGATCCCCTCGGCCTTCACCTTGCATGCCCGCAATCCGTTGAGAAACGTCGAAATCGGCGGCCGCAATCTCGTCTTCGCCCAGGTTGCCTCCGCCCCCTTCGTCGCCGACCGCGAGGGTGGCCGGAGGGCGGGAAATCAGGAGGATTTCCGCAAGCTCATCAAGCTCGCCCAATCTTACGACGTCATTCACATGACCGGCGGCTATCCGGTCGAGCCCATCGATATCCACGCGTCGGTCCGCCATCTCGATTGCCTCTCCGACATCGTCAAGCTCACAGACAAGGCATTCCATTGCTATTCGCTCGGCAAGCAGCGCAATCTCGATGCCATCGAGATCGCCCGCATCGGCCGCGGCATCAGCATGGAGCAGATGGAGCGCGAGCCCTCGCTCTTCACCATCATCAACTCCTCCTCGCCGCTGCGTCTCGACGGACCGATGCTGCAGGGCATCATCGAAATGTCCTCGCGCGGCCAGGTAGTCGTGGTGACGCCGTTCACGCTGGCTGGTGCCATGGCGCCGGTGACGATCGCCGGCGCGCTGGTGCAGCAGAATGCCGAAGCGCTCTGCGGCCTCGCCTTCACACAGATGGTGCGCAAGGGCGCGCCGGTCATGTATGGCGGCTTCACCTCGAATGTCGACATGAAGACGGGCGCGCCCGCCTTCGGCACGCCGGAATATATGAAGGCCGTCATCGCGGGCGGTCAGCTCGCCCGCCGCTACGGCATCCCCTACCGCACCTCCAATACGAACGCTTCCAATACGCTCGACGCCCAGGCGGCATACGAATCGGCGCTATCACTGTGGGCACTGACCCAGGGCGGCGGCAATTTCGTGCTGCATGCTGCCGGCTGGAGCGAGGGCGGGCTTACCGCCTCTTTCGAGAAGTTCATCCTCGATGTCGACATGCTGCAGATGGTCGCCGAATTCCTGACGCCGCTCGACGTCAGCAGCGATGCGCTGGCGCTCGACGCCGTGCGCGACGTTGGTCCCGGCGGCCACTATTTCGGCACGGCGCATACGCTCGCCCGCTACGAAACCGCCTTCTATTCGCCGATCCTGTCGGACTGGCGAAACAACGAAACCTGGACGGAAGCCGGGCGGCCCACGACTTACGATCATGCCAACCGTGTCTATAAGGAAACGCTCGAGCGTTATGAACGGCCCCCGCTCGATCCGGCAATCGAGGAGGAACTCGACGCCTTTGTCGCTAAGCGCAAGGCAGAGGGCGGTGTCCCTACAGATTTCTAATTGAAAATCAAAGGCTTTATACTCCAGATCATGAACGAAATTTAATTTCGCGCCGCCCTTTTTGGCCGCGACTTCGCCCCCTTTCCTGCGCAACGTCAAGCTCGGGTTTGGCTAGGAGCCAGCCTGTGTTTTGGGAAAGGGATGTCAATGTCTGTGCTTCGCACATTAACGACGGCCGGTTTGATCGCGCTGACGCTTGGCAGCGCCGCCACCGCAACCGCCACTACCGCCAACGCGTCCGGCCGCGGTGCCTTCTTCGGCGGTCTTGCCGCCGGTGTTGTGGGCGGCGCCTTGATCGCCGGGGCTGCGCGGCCCGCCTACCCGGCTTATTATCCGGCATATCCGGCCTACTATGACGGCCCAGTCTACGAGCGCGTCTATGTACGCCCCTACCCCAGCTGCTATTGGGCATGGCGTCACGATGGCTGGGGCCGCCCTTATCGCGTCGAGGTTTGCCGCTAGGATCAGGAACTGCTTTATCGAAGGCATGCGCCCTTATCAGATCTTGGATGCCGCCGGATTTCGGCGGCATTTTTGTACGCCTGATGAAAAGCTTTCGCTTACACCTCTTGACATTCCTGACGTTTAAGACCAAATGCGCCTCAGCTTTCACCTTCCGGCCGCCGCGTGAGCGTGCCCTGCGGGACAATCTGTACGCAAGAGAAGGACAAAAGCGCTTTTATGAATGAGGCCGCGCCAGGCGCTGCGGCCGATGCGCTGGGAAAGCTATTTCCAACTTACAAGTTCCCACTTCACGCGGGGTTCTTGACGCCAGAGACAGACCGGACCGCATGGTGCGATCCGGCCTATTTGCTTTGGCGCCCCGAAAGGTATTGAATTGACCGATTTTCACTCGCTTGGTCTCTCCAAGCAGATCGTCGATACACTGTCGCAGAACAACTTTGCGACGCCAACGCCCATCCAGGCTCAGGCCATCCCGCTCGTTCTCCAGGGCCGTGATCTCATCGGCCTCGCCCAGACCGGCACAGGCAAAACGGCCGCTTTCGGCCTGCCGATCATCGAGATGCTGCTGAAGGAAGCCAAGCGTCCCGATAACCGCACCGTCCGCACGCTGATCCTCGCTCCGACCCGCGAACTGGTAAATCAGATCGCTGATAACCTCCGTCTCTTCATGCGCAAGACGCAGCTGCGGATCAACCTCGTGGTCGGCGGCGCGTCGATCAACAAACAGCAGCTCCAGCTCGAGCGCGGCACCGATATTCTGGTCGCAACGCCCGGCCGCCTCCTCGACCTCATCAACCGCCGCGCCCTGTCGCTCGGCCATGTCACCCACCTCGTCCTCGACGAAGCCGACCAGATGCTCGATCTCGGCTTCATCCACGACCTGCGCAAGATCGCCAAGATGGTTCCGGCCAAGCGCCAGACCCTGCTCTTCTCGGCCACAATGCCGAAGGCGATCGCCGATCTCGCTTCCGACTACCTGACCAACCCGGTCAAGGTCGAAGTCTCGCCTCCGGGCAAGGCAGCCGACAAGGTGGAACAGTATGTCCACTTCGTTGCCGGCCAGAACCACAAGACCGAGATCCTCAAAGAAACCATCTCTGCCAATCCGGATGGCCGCGCCATCGTCTTCCTGCGCACCAAGCATGGCGCCGAGAAGCTGATGAAGCACCTCGATCACGTCGGCTTCGCCGCCGCCTCCATTCACGGCAACAAGAGCCAGGGCCAGCGCGAGCGCGCGCTCAAGGGTTTCCGTGATGGTGATGTCCGCGTTCTCGTCGCGACCGACGTCGCTGCCCGCGGCATCGACATCCCCGGCGTTTCGCATGTCTATAACTTCGACCTGCCGGAAGTGCCGGATGCCTATGTCCACCGCATCGGCCGCACCGCGCGCGCCGGTCGCGACGGCATCGCCATCGCCTTCTGCGCTCCTGACGAAATCCGCCTGCTGCGCGACATCGAGCGCCTGATGGGCATCGAGATCGCCGTTGCCAGCGGCGAGGCTCCGGCCGATCGCGGCCGTCCCGTTCGCGGCAAGAGTCGCGGCGGCCAAGGTAACGGTAATCGCGGCAATGGCGGCCAGGGCAGAGGCCAGAACGGCCAGGGACGCGAGCGCGGCGAAGGCCGCCCGCAGCGCCCGGCCCGCCGTCCGTTCTTCGACAACGAAAACGGCGAAACCCGTGGTGAGAACGGCGAGCGCCAGGAACGCCGCCAACGCGACGATCGTCCGCAGCGCGACAACAATCGCAATGCCGATTTCCGCGGCCAGCGCCGTAACGAGCCGACGCCGCGTCCGGAAGCCGACAACGATCTCGTCTCCACCTCGGACTTCCGTCCCGCTCGCAAGCAGCACAACGGGCAGTCCAGCGGCAACGGCGCCGCGCATGAGGGCGGCGCCCATCGCGGCCAGCGCCATTCCCATGGCCGTCCAACCGGCCGCCACAATGAAGAGCGCGGCGCCCAGGGCGAACAACGCAATGGCGGCAACGGCCGCATGCGCCGCCGCGGCAATGGCGGCCAGCGCCGCGAACGCGCCTGATGCAGTGAATTGAGGGGGCCGATTGGCCCCCTTTTTATCGCCGGTTCCATGGCCAATAGGGCCTGTACGCATGACTTCCGACGCGGTCGTGCGTGTAAATTCGAAACTTCATGGCCGCCTGACATTTCGATTTCGCTTAGCGAGCAATGTTTGGATGACTGTTTCCTCCAACCAGGCCCTCCCCGGCATAGCTTAGAGCGTGCATGGAGTTGGAGGGACGCACGTTGCAGAGGACGGCGACACAGCCGATGACCACAAGCCACTGGGGCCAGCTCTTGCTTCTCGGTGCGCTGTGGGGCGGATCATTCTTCTTTGCGCGCATAGCGGTGGCGGAAATTCCGCCTCTGGCGCTGGTCCTTTACCGGGTCTCGATTGCCGCGCTTGTCCTGCATGTCTGGTTGCGCATAAACAGCATTTCCTTCATGCCGGCTCTGGCCAGATCGGGTTCGTTCCTGATCCTGGCATTGCTGAACAATGTCATTCCGTTTTCTCTCATATTCATTGGGCAAACGGCGATCGGCGCGGGACTTGCCTCGGTCCTCTACGCAACGACGCCCCTCTGGACGGTCCTGACAGCGAATCTACTGACGGCGGACGAAAAGCTTTCCGCGAGCAAGCTCGCGGGCGTGGCACTCGGGATTGTCGGCGCCGCCACCATGATCGGTCCCGGTTTCCTCTCCAATTTCGGCGGACCGACATGGGCGAAGTTCGCTGTCATCGGTGCAGCGATTTCCTATGCGTTTGCAGCTGTCTTTGCTAAACAGTTTCGGGATATGAAGCCGGTGGTCGTTGCCACCGGACAGCTGACCGCATCCACCGTCTTAATGACGCCGATCGTCCTTCTTCTTTACGAGCCCAGGGATATCGTAAGCTCGAATATATCGATCTGGATGGCTGTCGGCACTCTCGCAATTCTGACGACTGCCTTCGCCTTCATTCTCTATTTCAATCTCATCGCTTCCGCCGGCGCGACAAATGCATCTCTGGTAACGCTCCTCGTTCCGGCAAGTGCAATCATCCTGAGCACTACGTTCCTCGGCGAACGTCTGGAGCTTTATGAGTTTTTTGGATTGGCCTTGATCATCTCAAGCCTGGTTGTTGTCGATGGCAGATTCTTGCGATGGCGGTGAGATATCGACATCGGCAAGACGTCCCAGCTTATTCCGGCACTACATCCGCCGCGCGCCGGTTGGTGAGATAAACGCCGATTACGACAATGACGGTGCCGATGATAATCGGCATCGTCAGCGGTTCGCCGAAGGCGATCGCAGCCTCGATGGCGACGGCGGGCGGCATCAGGTAGATCAGCGACGCGGCGCGCGACACCTGCCCGCGGCGGATGAGATAGAGCAGCAGGCCGACGGCGCCCATGGACAGGCCGAAGACCGACCAGAGCAGCGACAGGATCGCCGTCTGCGTGCCGTCAAAATGCAAACCTTCGAAGATGAAAGCCAAGGGAACGGTAACGATCAGTGCACCGACATATTGCAATGTCGCGATGGTTCGCAGATCGCCGGTCTGCAGGTGGCGCTTCTGGTAGAGCGTGCCATAGGTCACGGAGACCATCGCCAGCAGATTGACGATGAGAGGAACGGCAGACTGCCAGAGATCGGCCGTATCCGTCGTCAGGAGCTTGGGCGAGATCGCGATGGCGATACCAAGGAAACCGAGCAGGAGGCCGACCTTCTGGATCGACTGCAACCGTTCGCCGACGAGGAGCGGCGCGGCCATGGCGGTCATCAGCGGCTGCAGCGCCGCGATAACGCCGGCAATGCCGGCCGGCACGCCCTCGGCGATCGCCCACCAGAGACCCGCCAGATAGATGCCGTGCAGGAAAATGCCGGAATAGATGGCCCGGAACACGCTCGACCAATCGCGCGGCCACCGGGCGCCGACGATCGAACAAAGCAGCACGAAAGCGAGCGCCGACAGGCTGTAACGGATCATCAGAAAGGTGAAAGGACCCGCATGCTGCGACGCATATTTTGCAACGATCCAGCCGGTGGACCAGAGAAGGACGAAGATCGCCGGCGCGAGTTTATCGAGGGACATGGAAATCGGACCGATATGTTTGGCGCGTCGGAGCCGGAATCCTGGTCGAACTCGGGTTTCGCGCGGAGAGGTTGAAGGCTGATAGCCGATGGCGGTGGAGCGGTCAAAATCGATCTGCTGAAAACAGCAATCAATTTTTCTTCACGTTTGACGAGCCATTGCTGGTTTCAGGAATTTCACCCACTACCCAGACGTTCGGCCCGCAAGATAAGCAGATGCTCAAATTTTGATCCGAGCATTGCGGCAAAACCCGGCGGATGACGATCCGGCTATTCTTAAATGCCTGTAAATCCGGCATTTTTAGAGGCTGCGAAATTCGCAACGGCAACTGCGCATAGTTCTTGCATTGTAAAAACCGTTGTATTCAAATGGGTAAAAACACGGGGACCACACCTTTGGCATTTGATGAAATGATTACTGCGGATGAAAGTCCGCGCGCGCCTTACGAGAAATACTTCGAGTGGTACTCGGGCCAGGACAGGGGCCACCTCATTGCCAAATCCCGCGATGCGGAAACTATCTTCCGGAAAACGGGCATCACCTTCGCGGTCTACGGACACGCAGACTCCTCCGAAAAGCTCATCCCCTTCGACATCATTCCCCGCATCATATCAGGCCGTGAGTGGCGCAAGCTCGCCCAGGGCATCGAACAGCGGGTCATCGCCCTCAACGCCTTCCTCGACGACATCTACCACAAGCAGGAAATCATCCGCGCCGGCCGCATCCCGCGCGAGCTGATCGAGAAGAACGACGCCTTCCTGCCTGAAATGATCGGCTTTCGTCCGCCGGGCGGGGTCTATACCCATATCGTCGGCACCGATATCGTACGCACCGGCGAAGACCAGTTCTATGTGCTCGAGGACAATGCCCGCACCCCTTCCGGCGTCAGCTACATGCTGGAAAACCGCGAAACGATGATGCAGATGTTCCCTGAGCTGTTTCACCAGAACAAGGTGCAGCGGGTCGAGGATTATCCGCTGCTGCTGCGCCAGAGCCTGGCGTCACTCGCCCCTCCCGGCTGTACAGGCAAGCCACGCGTCGCCGTGCTAACGCCCGGCATCTACAATTCCGCCTATTACGAGCATTCCTTCCTGGCCGACATGATGGGCGTGGAACTGGTCGAAGGTTCGGATCTGCGCGTCATCGACGGCAAGGTGAAGATGCGCACGACGCGCGGCTATGAGGCCATCGACGTGCTCTACCGTCGCGTCGACGACGATTTCCTCGATCCCCTCACCTTCCGCCCGGATTCCGCGCTCGGCATTCCCGGCATCATGGACGTCTACCGCGCGGGCAACATCACCATCGCCAATGCGCCCGGCACCGGCATATCCGACGACAAGGCGATCTATTCCTACATGCCCGAGATCGTCGAATTCTATACCGGCCGCAAGCCGATCCTCGAAAACGTGCCGACCTGGCGCTGTTCCGAGCCCGACAGCCTGCAATATGTGCTCGATAATCTTGCCGATCTCGTCGTCAAGGAAGTCCACGGCTCCGGCGGCTACGGCATGCTTGTCGGACCGACGGCCACCAAGAAGGAACGGGCGGCCTTTGCCGAGAAGCTCAAGAGCAAGCCGAACAATTACATCGCGCAGCCAACCCTTTCGCTGTCGACCGTGCCGATCCTCGTCAACAAGGGCATTGCGCCGCGGCACGTCGATCTGCGGCCCTATGTCCTCGTCTCCGACAAGGTGCGGATCATCCCCGGCGGGTTGACCCGCGTGGCGCTGAAGGAAGGCTCGCTGGTGGTCAATTCCAGCCAGGGCGGCGGCACCAAAGACACCTGGGTTCTGGAGGACTGATCGGACATGCTGGGAAGAACCGCGAATGGCCTCTACTGGATGTTCCGTTACATCGAGCGCGCCGAAAACATTGCCCGCCTGGTCGACGCCGGCCAGCGCATGTCGCTGACGCGCAGCGACGCCGTTGACGACGACTGGGACGGCGTCCTGCAAAGCGCCGGCGTGCGCGAAGCCTATGACGAAGTGCATGGCAGGCTGACCGGCACCGACGCAATCGACTACCTGATGCGCGACCGCTCCAATCCGTCGAGCGTCATGTCCTGCATCGAATATGGCCGCAACAATGCCCGCATGGTACGCACGGCGCTGACGCGCGACACCTGGGAAGCGACCAACGAATGCTGGATCGAGCTGAAGTCGCTGCTCGGCCGGCGGCTCAAGACCGCGGAACTGCCCGAGATGATCGACGTCATCAAGCAGCGCGCCGGCCTGATCCGCGGCGCCTTTCACGGCTCCATGCTGCGCAACGAGCTCTATAATTTCGCCCGCATCGGCACCTTCATCGAGCGTGCGGACAACACGGCTCGTATTCTCGACGTGAAATATTACGTCCTGCTGCCATCTGTCTCCCATGTCGGCTCCTCGCTCGACAATGCGCAATGGGAATCGATCCTGCGCTCGGTTTCCGCGCACCGAGCCTATAAATGGGCTTACGATCCGGAATACAAGCCGGCCAACATCGCCGACTTCCTGATCCTGAACGGACAGATGCCGCGTTCGCTTGCCTATTGCTACGAGAAGATCGTCAGCAATCTGGGCTATCTCGGCACCGAATACGAGAAGCGGCTGCCGGCGCACGAAACGGCCGAAGTCATTCGCCAATCACTGCAGCGGCTTTCGATCAAGAACATCATGGATCAGGGTCTGCATGAATTCCTGGAGGATTTCGTTGCAAGCAATAACAAGCTGGGTGCCGAGATCTCCGACGGCTATCGGTTCTACGAGTAGGCGGGCGATATCATGAGACTGACGATCAGCCACATCACCGAATATCGCTATGACGAGCCGGCGCAGTTCTCCCTGCAGCGCCTGCGCCTGACGCCGCTGACCGGCGTCGGGCAAACGGTCATCGACTGGAAGCTCACGGTCGAGGGCGCCCGGCCCGAGGTGGAATACGACGACCAGTTCGGCAATCGCATCACGCTCGTCTCGCTCGACGGCCAGCAGGACGCGACGAGGATCGTCGCATCAGGCGAAATCGAAACGCGGGATCTGAATGGCGTCGTAGGGCAGCATCTCGGTTTTGCTCCGCTTTGGCTTTACTTGCGGGAATCTCCGCGCACCAAGGCCGGCAAGCTGACGAAGGAGCTGTTGCGCGGCGTTTCCGGGGACAATGAACTCAGCAAGATGCACGCGCTGATGAGGGCAATCCACGAGACCGTGGAATACAAGCCGGGCACCAGCGACACGGAGACGACGGCGGAACAGGCATTGGAGGCCAAGAGCGGCGTCTGCCAGGACCACGCCCATATCTTCCTCGCCGGCGCCCGCGCATTGCGAATCCCCGCTCGCTATGTCTCCGGCTATCTGATGATGGATGGCAAGAACGAGCAGGCGGCCACGCATGCCTGGGCCGAGGCCCATATTCCCGGCCTGGGCTGGGTCGGCTTCGATCCCGCCAACGATGTCTGCCCCGATGCCCGTTATGTCCACATCGCGACAGGCCTCTGCTATCGTGACGCCGCTCCCGTCTCCGGCATGCGGATCGGCACACCCGGCGAAACCCTTACCGTCAAGGTGACGGTGGCAAGCCAGGGGCAAAGTCAGAGCCAGAGCTAGCAGCTCCTGGAAGAAAAAGGGACGGAACTCTCGTCCCGCCCCTTTTCCAATTTCAGAAGATGAGTTTTTAGTGGCTGTCGCGATTGTTCGGGATTTCCGAGCCGCGCGGGCCGACGAGGAAGTCCAGGTCGGCGCCGGTGTCGGCCTGCATGACCGACTTCACATAAAGACCGCCATAGCCGCCGGTGAGCGGCTTGACCGGGGAAACCCAGGCGGCGCGGCGCTTTGCCAGTTCCTCATCCGATACTTCGAGCTGGATGGTGCGGGCGGGAACGTCGACGGCGATGATGTCACCGTTCTGCACCAGCGCCAGCGGGCCGCCATCGGCAGCTTCCGGAGCCGTATGCAGGATGACGGTGCCGTAGGCCGTACCGGACATGCGCGCATCGGAAATGCGGATCATGTCGGTGATGCCCTTCTTCAACACCTTCGGCGGCAGGCCCATATTGCCGACTTCCGCCATGCCCGGATAACCCTTCGGGCCGCAATACTTCAGCACCATGATGCAGTTCTCGTCGATGTCGAGATCGTCGCGGTTGATGCGGGCGTGATAGTCCTCGATGCTTTCGAAGACCACGGCACGGCCCTTGTGCTGCATCAGATGCGGCGAAGCGGCCGATGGCTTCAGGACGGCACCCTTCGGTGCGAGATTGCCGCGCAGAACGGCGATACCGCCCGACTGCGTCAGAGCCTTTTCCTTCGGAACGATAACGTCGTCGTTGTAGTTAACCACATCTTTGACGCCGGCCCAGATCGTATCGCCGGTAACGGTGATGGCGTCCTTGTGCAGCAGGCCCATCTCGCCAACCGCCTTGATGACGACGGGCAGGCCGCCGGCATAGTAGAACTCTTCCATCAGGTGCTTGCCCGACGGCTGCAGGTTGACGATCGTCGGCACTTCGCGGCCGAGACGATCCCAATCATCCAGCGACAGATCGACGCCGACGCGGCCGGCAAGCGCCAAAAGGTGCAGAACGGCATTGGTCGAACCGCCGACGGCGCCGTTGACGCGAATGGCGTTTTCGAAAGCTTCCTTGGTCAGAATGTCTGATGGTTTCAGGTCTTCCTTGACCATGTCGACGATGCGGCGGCCCGACAGTTGCGAGATGACGCGGCGGCGTGCATCGACAGCCGGGATGGCGGCATTGCCGGGCAGCGTCATGCCGAGCGCTTCGGCCATCGACGCCATGGTCGAAGCCGTACCCATGGTCATGCAGCTGCCGGCCGAGCGAGCCATGCCCTGCTCCGCATCCATGAATTCATCCAGCGACATCTCGCCGGATTTCACCATTTCTGAAAATTGCCAGATCGCCGTGCCGGAGCCGACATCCTTGCCGCGCCACTTACCGTTCAGCATCGGGCCGCCGGAAACGAGAATGACGGGGATGTCGACGGAAGCCGCGCCCATCAGCAGGCTTGGCGTGGTCTTGTCGCAGCCGCCGAGCAGCACGACGCCATCGACGGGATTGCCGCGGATCGCCTCTTCGACATCCATGGCCGCCAGGTTGCGGAACATCATCGCCGTCGGGCGCAGCGTGCTTTCGCCGACGGAGAAGACCGGAAACTCGACCGGGAAGCCGCCCGCTTCGTAGACCCCGCGCTTGACGCGCTCTGCGAGATCGCGCAGATGTGCGTTGCAGGGCGTCAGCTCCGACCAGGTGTTACAGATGCCGATGATCGGACGGCCGTCGAACGTATCGGCCGGCAGGCCCTGATTCTTCATCCAGGAGCGATGCATGATCGCGTTCTTGCCGGTGCCGCCGAACCAATCGTATGAGCGCAGCTTGCGCGGCCATTCAGCTTTCTTTTTCATGTCTCAGTACCCTTTGCGTCGCCCAGGCCGCCTCGTTCGCGCCTGGGCTTTGAAATCGATGATCAGGCTAGCGTGTAAGCCGTCTTGACGGTGGTGAAGAATTCGGCGGCATATTTACCCTGCTCGCGCGGACCGAAGGACGAGCCCTTGCGGCCGCCGAACGGCACATGGAAGTCGACGCCTGCCGTCGGCAGGTTGACCATCACCATGCCGGCTTCCGCATTGCGCTTGAAATGCGTCGCATGCTTCAGGCTGGTCGTGGCAATGCCGGAGGACAGGCCGAACGGCGTATCGTTGGCCGTGGCCAAGGCTTCTTCGTAATCCTTGACGCGGATGACAGAAGCAACCGGCCCGAAGATCTCTTCGCGGCTGATGCGCATCTGGTTCGTCGCTTCGGTGAAGAGCGTCGGCTGCAGGTAGAAGCCGGGGGTGTCGCGGCTGACGAGTTCACCACCGAAGGCGAGCTTGGCGCCTTCTTGGCGGCCAATCTCGATATAGTCCGTATCCGTCTTCAGCTGCTTGGCGTCGACGACCGGACCGATATGCGTCCCAGCCTTCATGGCGTTGTCGACGTTCAGCGTCTTCAGCTTCTCCGTCAGCGCCGCCACGAACCTGTCGTGAATGCCTTCGGTGACGATGAGGCGCGATGAAGCCGTGCAACGCTGGCCGGTCGAGAAGAAGGCGGAATTGGCAGCCGCTTCGACGGCAACCGTCGGATCGGCATCGTCAAGCACCACCATCGGGTTCTTGCCGCCCATCTCAAGCTGGTACTTGCGGCCGTGCTCGACCGAGGACAGTGCCACACGCTTGCCGGTGCCGACCGAACCGGTGAAGGTGATACCGGAAAGAACCGGGCTGTCGAGCATCGCCTGGCCGACGACCGAACCCTTGCCCATCACGAGGTTCAGCACGCCCTTCGGCAGGCCGGCGCGATGGAGAATATCGACGATTGCCCATGAGCAGCCGGGAACGAGATCGGCCGGCTTGAAGACGACGGTGTTGCCGTAGCAGAGCGCCGGCGCGATCTTCCAGGCGGGAATGGCGATCGGGAAGTTCCAGGGCGTGATGATGCCGATGACACCAAGCGGCTCACGGGTGATCTCGACGCCGATGTTCGGGCGCACGGAAGGCACCACCTCGCCTGCCAGGCGCAACGCCTCGCCGGCGAAGAATTCGAAGATCTGCGCGGCGCGGATCGTCTCGCCGATCGCCTCGGGAAGCGTCTTGCCCTCTTCGCGGGCGAGCAGCGCGCCGAGTTCGTCCTTGCGCGCCAGGATCTCGTCACCGGCCTTCTTCAGGATCGTGTGGCGCTCCAGAATGCCGGAGCGCGACCATGCCGGAAAGGCAGCCTTCGCCGCCGCGATCGCGTCCGTGACATCCTGCGCGCTTGCGCTCGCATAGAGGCCGACGACCTCGTTCGTATCCGACGGGTTGATGTTCTCGGTGCCGTTCGTCCCCGTCCATTCCCCGGCGATCAAGTTCTGATGAATGGTCATGGCGTCATGCCTTCCTGGATCGTATTGAAAATGCCCGGCCGATCCCTTGCAGCCGGGCTCGATGCATTACAGCTGGCGAACAGCCACTTCTTCTTCTGCGTCGACGGCCAGCGGATTGCGCAGCGGCAGGCCGAATTCGGCAACCTCGATTTCAAAGACGTCGCCGGCTTCCGGCTTGATGCCTTCCGCGAACGAAAGCGTCGCCGTGCCGAACATGTGGACATGCACATCGCCGGGAACACGGAAGAGGCCGTACTTGAAGTGATGATATTCAAGATTGGCGAAGGTGTGGGACATGTTCGCCTCCCCGGAATGGAACGGCTTTTCGAAAATCACCTTGTCACCGCGCTTGATGCGGGACGTGCCGCGAATATCTTCCGGCGCAACACCGATGCGGATTTCCGGACCGAAGCTTGCCGGGCGCAGCTTGGAATGGGCGAGATAGAGATAGTTGATCCGCTCAGTGACGTGATCGGAAAACTCGTTCGACAGGGCAAAGCCGATGCGGAACGGCGTGCCGTCCCTGGCGATGACATAGATGCCGGCCATTTCCGGCTCTTCGCCGCCGTCGAGCGCGAAGGAAGGCGACACCAGCGCAGCGCCCGGGGCCGCAGCGCCGTAGCCGTTGCCCTTGTAGAACCATTCGGGCTGAACGCCCTTCTCGCCTGCCTTCGGCTTGCCGCCCTCGATGCCCATCTTGAACATCTTCATGGAATCGGTCAGCGTCTCTTCAGCCGCTTCCGTCGTCTTCTTGTGCATGGAATCGCGTGTGGCTGCGGAGCCGAGATGTGTCAGACCGGTGCCGGTCAGATGCAGATGGGCAGCATCCGGATGAGTGATCGGCGGAAGGAAACGCCCTTCGGCATAGACCTTTTCGAGATCGACCGTTTCGCCGAGACCATGTGCCTCGATGACCGATGCAAGCGATTTGCCGCTGTCGGCAGCTTCCATAGCCAAAGCATAGACGCTGCCGCCGTTGACGACTGTTTTGGCGGCCTCGCCGGGTCCATTGCGGACGGCAACGACGATCTCGCCGTTCGAACCCTTGATCTGCGAGATGAGCATGTCTTTCATCCTTTCCTAACAGACAGAGATCGGATGCAGTTTCCCGTTCCGGCTCTCAGCGAGAGCCGGACTCTGTCATGGATTTGGTTTTTAAAGTCTCGGCTGGTCGCTTGAGCGATCAGCCCTTGTTCTTGTTGTAGACGTCGATGAACACGGCGGCGAGCAGGACTGCACCCTTGATCATCTTCTGCGAGTCCGTCTGGTATCCGAGGATCGACATGCCCTGGTTCAGCACGCCCATGATCAAGGCACCGATAACGGCACCCGTCACCTTGCCGACGCCGCCGGAGGCCGAAGCGCCACCGATGAAGCAGGCCGCGATCACGTCGAGCTCAAGGCCGTCGCCGCCCTTGGCCGTTGCCGAATTCAGGCGCGTGGCGATGATGATGCCGGCGATGCTGGCAAGAATACCCATGTTGATGAAGGTGTAGAAAGTCAGCCGGCGGGTATCGATACCCGAAAGCTTCGTCGCCTTCTCATTGCCGCCCATGGCATAGATGCGGCGGCCGATCGTGGTGCGCTGCGTCGCGAAGCTGTAGAGCGCGATCAGCAACAGCATGAGAACCAGAACGTTCGGCAGTCCTCTGTAGGAGGAAATCTGGTAACCGATGAAGATGGTCGCTGCGGCAACCACCATATTCTGGCCGACGAAGAAGCCGAATGGCTCGACATCGATGCCGTGCTTCTCGTTAACGCTGCGGCGGCGCCATGCAAGCAGGAACATGACGATCGGGATGGCGATCGTCAGGAAGATCGATGTCGAACGGATGCCGCCCATATCGATGAAATCGGGAACGAAGCCGGTCGCGACGATCTGGAACGCCGGCGGGAACGGACCGATGCTGCTGCCGTTGCCGGTCGTGTTGATGATCGTGTAGGTCAAGCCGCGGAAGACCAGCATGCCGGAGAGCGTGACGATAAACGACGGAATGCGGTGGTAGGCGATGAAATATCCATGCCAGGCCCCGACCGCGGCCCCCATCAGAAGACAAATGACCGTCGCAAGCGCCAGGTTCATATGCATCTGCACGACCAGTACGCCCGCAACCGCGCCGACGAAGCCGACGACGGAACCGACCGACAGGTCGATATGCCCGGCCACGATGACCAGCAGCATGCCAAGCGCCATGATGACGATGAACGAGTTCTGCAGCACGATGTTGGTCAGGTTCTGCGGCCTGAACAGAACGCCGTTGGTGAGATACTGGAACAACAGCATGATGACGACGAGCGCAATCAGCATGCCGTATTCGCGGATGTTGTTGCGGATGTGGTCGCCGATCGAAACGACGTGGCTGCTTTCCGTGGCTGGGTTGGCCGAACTCATTGATGCTTCTCCCCTGAGCGCATGATAGCGCGCATGATACTCTCCTGGCTTGCCTCTGCCTTCGGCAGCTCGGCAACGATTCGACCCTCATTCATGACGTAGATGCGGTCGCAGGTACCGAGAAGCTCGGGCATTTCCGATGAGATCATCAGAACGCCCTTTCCGTCGGCGGCAAGCTGGTTGATGATGGAATAAATTTCGTATTTGGCGCCGACATCGATGCCGCGCGTCGGCTCGTCGAGGATCAGGACATCCGGATCCGAGAACAGCCACTTCGACAGCACCACCTTCTGCTGGTTGCCGCCGGACAGATTGCCTGCTTCCTGGAAAACACCGGACGAACGGATGCGCAGTTTGGCGCGATAATTCGTCGCCACCTGCAGCTCGCGTACGTCGTCGATGACCGTTCCCTTAGAGACGCCCATCAGATTGGCAAGCGTCGTATTGTGCAGGATATTGTTCGTCAGAACGAGGCCGAGCTGCTTGCGGTCTTCCGTCACATAGGCGAGGCCGGCGTCGATCGCCCTGCGAACGGTGCTGGTATCGACCGGCTTGCCATCGACCAGGACTTCGCCGCTGATCTTGTGGCCATAGGACTTGCCGAAGACGCTCATGGCGAATTCGGTGCGTCCCGCACCCATCAGGCCGGCAATACCGACCACTTCGCCCTTGCGCACATTGATGTTGATGTTGTGCAGAACCTGACGATCGCGGTGCTGCTGATGGAACGCATTCCAGTTCCTGACTTCGAAGATGGTCTCTCCGATCGGCACCGAGCGCGGCGGATAGCGGTCGGCGAGCTCGCGCCCCACCATGTTGCGGATGATGATGTCTTCGCTGATCTCTTCCTCGTGACAGTCCAGTGCCTTCACCGCCATGCCGTCGCGCAGCACCGTGATCTGATCGGCCACCTTGCGCACTTCGTTGAGCTTGTGCGTGATGATGATCGAGGTGATGCCCTGGTTGCGGAACTCCATGAGGAGATTGAGGAGAGCATCGGAATCGCTTTCGTTGAGCGATGCCGTCGGCTCGTCGAGAATGAGAAGCTTGACGCTCTTCGACAAGGCCTTGGCGATCTCGACGAGCTGCTGTTTGCCGACGCCAATGTCGGTCACGAGCGTGTTCGGAGATTCCTTGAGGCCGACCTTGGCAAGGAGCTGCTTGGTGCGGGTGAAGGTTTCCTGCCAATTGATCATGCCATTGGCGACGACTTCATTGCCCAGGAAGATATTTTCGGCAATCGACAGCAGCGGCACGAGCGCCAGCTCCTGATGGATGATGATGATGCCGATTTCTTCGGAATCCTTGATGGTCCTGAACTGGCGAACCGCACCATCATAGTAGATGTCGCCGTCATAGGTGCCGGCCGGGTAAACGCCCGAGAGCACCTTCATGAGAGTGGATTTGCCGGCTCCATTTTCGCCGACCAAAGCATGTATCTCGCCCTGACGGACTTTCAGATTGACATTTTCCAGGGCGTTCACACCGGGGAACGACTTGGTAATGCTCCGCATTTCGAGGATGGTATTGTCCATTGTCCGTATCCAACGCCGCGATCGAACATAGCAGACCGCGCGATCGTCTTAAATATCAAAGCCAGGGCCCGCGTTTCGGCGAGCCCTGACCGCTATGTTGGAAAATTACTTCAGCTGATCAGCCTTGTAGTAACCGCCCTCGACGAGGATCTTCTCGTAGTTGGTCTTGTCGACTGCGACCGGGGTCAGCAGGTAGGACGGAACAACCTTGACGCCGTTGTCGTAGGTCTTGGTGTCGTTGACCTCAGGCGTCTTGCCTTCCATCAGCGCGTTGACCATGTTGACGGTGACCTTGGCGAGGTCACGGGTGTCCTTGAAGATCGTGGAGTGCTGCTCGTCGGCGATGATCGACTTGACCGACGGAATTTCGGAGTCCTGGCCGGTAACGATCGGGAGCTTCACGCCGCCGGAACCGTAACCAACGCCCTTGAGCGAGGAGAGGATACCGATCGACAGGCCGTCATACGGCGACAGAACGGCATCGACGTGGGAATCGGTGTAGTAAGCCGACAGCAGGTTATCCATACGAGCCTGGGCCGTTGCCGGGTCCCAACGCAGCGTACCGACCTTGTCCATGCCCATCTGGCCGGACTTTACGACCAGCTTGCCGCTGTCGATGTACGGCTTCAGGACCGACATTGCGCCGTCATAGAAGAAGAAGGCGTTGTTGTCGTCCGGAGAACCGCCGAACAGCTCGATGTTGAACGGACCCTTGCCATCCTTGAGGCCGAGAGCGTCGACGATCGAATTTGCCTGCAGGACGCCGACCTTGAAGTTATCGAAGGTCGCATAATAGTCGACGTTCGGGCTGTTGCGGATCAGGCGGTCATAGGCGATGACCTTGATGCCGGCATCGTGAGCCTTCTGCAGGACGTCGGACAGCGTGGTGCCGTCGATCGAAGCGATGACGAGAACCTTGTCGCCCTTGGTGACCATGTTTTCGATCTGCGAGAGCTGGTTCGGAATGTCGTCATCGCCATACTGCAGATCGGTGCCGTAACCGGCAGCCTGGAGCTGCTTGACGATATTGTTGCCGTCATCGATCCAGCGGGCCGAAGCCTTGGTCGGCATGGCGATGCCTACCGTGCCTTTATCCGCCGCGAAGGCAGGTACCACCAGCGTAGCGACGCCGAACGCAGCGCCAGCCATCAATGAGATAATGGATTTCATTACTCTCTCCCTTGTTGTTAATGCGGCGGACAAAAAATGCCCGCCCGAAACTGCGGCAGGTTCCGTAGAAGGAATGGTTTACTTCTAATTGTGAGAAACGAAGTAGGTCTCCTCCACGCTCTCACGGTTTGTGAGCTGTAACCAGCGCACGATCGGCAAACTCGTACGATTTCGTATAACTGTCAAATAGAATAACTGGTAAAACATATACCAAGTTTGATATAATGTTAAAAAATAGTACTTTTTTGCCGATGAAGGGGAAATTTGGCCGCCATGGAGAAAATATATAACGATTATTTGAGCGAAGGCATTGAGATTCATTCCGACAATTTTCGCGACGACACGTTGCTGAAAGCCGGTTTGAAGCTCAATCACCTGCGAATGATCGTTACGATCGAGGATCACGGGCAAATTTCCGCGGCCGCTGAGTCCATGAACATGTCACAACCTGCGGCTTCGCGCATGCTTTCAGAAATGGAGTCGATTGTTAAAAGTCCGCTCTACGAGCGCGTCGCCCGGGGCGTCGTGCTGACCCCATTCGGCCTTGCGCTCGCGAAACGGGCGCGCAAGATCCTGCTGGAGCTGCGCGAGGCAGGTCGGGAGCTTGGCGCTTTGCGAACGGGCAAGGGCGGCTCCGTTTTTTTGGGGGCTGTGACCGCGCCGGCGATCAGCCTTGTCGTGCCGGCGATCCAGCGCGTGACACGCACCTATCCGGGCATCGAGATCAACATCGAAGTGGAAAACAGCAATGTGCTCGCGCGCGAGCTGCTGGCGGCCCGTCACGACTTCATCATCAGCCGCATTCCCGACGACCTCGATCCGCGCCTCTTTACCACCCACGAAATCGGTGTCGAAAAGGCATGCCTGGTGGTTCGCAACGGACATCCGCTGCTTGAAAAAGGTGTGGCCAGCCTGCACGATCTGGCCGGTTACGACTGGGTATTCCAACCGCCGGGCACATTGCTTCGCCGCAAGGTGGAAGACATCTTTCTCGCCGCCGGCGTGCCCCTGCCCGAAAACGTCGTCAACACCTCGTCGCTGCTGCTGACGCTGGCCGTGGTCTGCAAGACGGATGCGATCGCGCCGGTTGCCCTCGACATGGCGCAATTCATCTGCGGGCAAACGTCCCAGGCCGGCGAATCCTCTATCCTGCCGATCGATTTCGATATCGACGTAAGGCCCTACAGCCTCATCACCGCCCGCGAACGCGCCATGCCGCCGAGCGCACGGCTGCTACACGACATGATCCTGGAAGAGAGCCGGCATCTCTCGCTGAGCTGAACGAAGAAGCGCTGGCGCCATAAGCTCCGCGCCAACTTCCGCTCCTATGAAACGTGGCGTGGAGACCACGCATGCTGTTCAAGCAATCATTGTTTCAATCCGTGCTCGATCGCCTCGACAGCGAAGAGGAGCCTGCGGAAGAGGAAGAGGCCGCACATCGCATCCGCGGCCTGAACGTCAGCTTTGCCGCGACGGTGCTGGGCGGCGAGACGCCGGACGCCCATCGGCCCGACGAAGCCTATCGCGACAATCTCGGCGACACGATCATCCCGCCTGAACCGGAACCCGAATCCGCGCCGCAAGAGCCGGAGCCGCCAACCATGCCGGAATATCTGAGCCGGACGTCACGGGAAGAGATCGCCGCGGAACTCGCAATCACTCTCGAACACACACGTGAAGCCCTGCAGGAAAAACGCCGCAGCTTCGCCAAGGCCAATCATCCCGATAGCGTCGCAGCCCTGTTCCGCGAACAGGCAACGACCCGCATGACGCTTGCCAATCAGCTGATCGACGAAGCCATCCGCCGCCTCAGGCAATGATTATTTCTTGTCTTCGGTGGGCTCGTCATCTCCGGCGGCATCATCCTGCGCGGGCGCGTCGCTGGTTGCCGCAGGCGGCTGCGGCTTGAAATTCAGAAGCAGCATCCAGGCCGAATAGGCGCCGAGCGCACCCGACAGCATCGCCCAGAACGGCTGCGAGCCAAGGATTTCGACGGCTGCCCAGCCAAAACAGACGGCCACGATGAGGATGCGTACCCAAAGCGGTTTATAGAGTGGGTGGCTGGGATCGATCAGTTGCATGGGTCTCTTTTGCCTGTTCAAGAAGACTTGTCTTTAGCGCATCATCGGGAAAATTGTGAAGCGCCTGGATAAAATAAGGTGTCGCGGGCAAATTCCGGATATGCCGGCAGGGCGCTATGATTTTCGGAATTGTGAAGTCCGGGCGGCTTGACGGCTTCCCGGGAAAATGGAATGAAAATTCCGAAGAAATTGATATTCGGCTCATTTGTTCCGAATCCAGGGAGGTAAAAATGACTGTCAGATTTGGTCTGCTCGGCGCCGGACGCATTGGCAAGGTGCATGCGAAGGCCGTTAGCGGCGATGCCAACGCCAAGCTTGTCGCTGTCGCGGATGCCTTTCCGGCGGCTGCGGAAGCCATTTCGGCCGCTTATGGCTGCGAAGTACGCACCATCGAGGCGATTGAGGCGGCCAAGGATATCGATGCTGTCGTCATCTGCACACCAACCGATACCCATGCCGATCTCATCGAGCGCTTCTCTCGCGCCGGCAAGGCCGTCTTCTGCGAAAAGCCCATCGATCTCGACGTCGCCCGTGTCGAGGCCTGCATCAAGGTCGTCAATGAAACCAAGGGCAAGCTGATGGTCGGCTTCAACCGCCGCTTCGATCCGCATTTCATGGCCGTCAAGAAGGCCATTGACGAAGGCCGCATTGGCACGGTCGAAATGGTGACGATCACCTCGCGCGATCCGGGCGCCCCGCCGGTCGATTACATCAAGCGCTCCGGCGGCATTTTCCGCGATATGACCATCCATGATTTCGACATGGCCCGCTTCCTGCTCGGCGAAGAGCCCGTGGCCGTCACCGCCACCGCCGCCGTGCTGGTCGACAAGGCGATCGGCGAAGCCGGCGATTACGACAGCGTTTCCGTCATCCTCCAGACCGCGTCGGGCAAGCAGGCGATCATCTCCAACTCCCGCCGCGCCACCTATGGCTACGATCAGCGCATCGAGATTCACGGCTCGAAGGGCATGGTATCGGCCGAAAACCAGCGCCCCTTCTCGATCGAAGTCGCCAACGGCGATGGCTACACCCGCCCGCCTCTGCACGATTTCTTCATGACGCGCTACACCGAAGCCTATGCCAACGAGATCGCGAGCTTCATCGCCGCGATCGAAAAGGGTGCCACCATCACCCCCTCGGGCACCGATGGTCTTGCCGCACTGAAGCTGGCGGATGCCGCCCTGCAGTCGGTAAAGGAAGGCCGTCTGGTAAAGATCGGCTAAGCAGTCCCCTATTCCCGCAGGAATACAATCCTCCCAAAAGTCCGCCGCGAATCGCTTCGCGGCGGACTTTTTCTTTGGCAGCAAGGCCCAAGCATCTCTGCCCTTCGAGGTTGCGCCGTTCCCTCACCGAAACTTCTTGCGAATCACATAAGTACATGCTTATCTGTTCTCATGATAGAGAACGAGATATTCCGGGCTTTGGCGGATCCGACCCGGCGCGCCATTTTTGAAAAGCTGGCTGCGGGCGGCATGAACGCCAGCGCTCTGCGCGAAGGCATTGATATCAGTCAACCGGCCATGTCCCAGCATCTCGCCGTTCTGCGGGGCGCCGGGCTGGTCAGGGAAGAACGGCAGGGGCGGTTCGTGAATTATGAAGTCGATCCGGAGGGGCTGGCCCTCATCGCGCAATGGCTGGCGAAATACCGCGCCTACTGGCCCGCCCGCATCGAAGCTCTCAAGGTGTTGCTGAAGGATATGGATCAATGAATGACCTGAAGACAGCTCTGCGAAAACCTGGCGTCCAACTTGAGTACGATCTCGATGAGCCTCCCCAGAAGGTCTGGCGCGCGGTCAGCACCCCCGAACTTCGCGAAAACTGGCTGCCGAACGAAGCCCTGGCCGATCCTCAGGCAATCTCCGTCACACCGGGTAAAGAGGTGCGCTACCGCCTGCGTGACGACGCACCACCATTCCTCGAAAGTACCGTAACCTTCAGGATAGCCCCGAATGCGAATGGCGGCACGAGCCTGCGAATCATCCACGAACTGGATGATGTACGGCTTCGCACGGCTGAAAAGGCTGCGGCAAACAATAACAGCCTGACCGTCATGCGCGCCGCCTGACGGCATCGACCACACCTCAAATCTCAAGAACATTGGAGTTCGCCGATGCGCGAAGCGATGCAACTCGTCCCCATGGTTGTCGAACAATCCAGCAGAGGGGAGCGGTCTTTCGACATCTATTCCCGCCTGCTGCGCGAGAGAATCATCTTCCTGAATGGCGAGGTGAACGATGACGTCTCCGCCCTCGTCTGCGCGCAACTGCTTTTCCTGGAAGCCGAAAATCCCAAGAGGCCGATCCATCTCTACATCAATTCACCCGGTGGCGTCGTGACCAGCGGTCTCGCAATGTACGACACCATGCATTACATCCGCGCGCCGGTGCATACGCTATGCATGGGAACCGCCCGTTCGATGGGCTCCTTCCTCTTGATGTCCGGCCAGCCGGGTGAGCGCACCGCGCTTCCAAATGCCAGCATCCATATTCATCAGCCATTGGGCGGATTCCAGGGACAGGCATCGGACATCTTTATCCACGCGGAAGAAATGAGGCGAACGAAGCATCGCATGACGCGGCTTTATGCCGAGCATTGCGGACGCTCCTACGAAGAATTCGAACGCGCCATGGATCGCGACCACTTCATGACGGCGGAAGAGGCTCTGGAATGGGGGCTGATCGACCGTATTCTTCAGGTCCGCGAAGACGAACAGCCCTTGGGCCTGTCAGATTGATCGGGATGACGACCCTGCGGCCAGCCGCATTGCCAAGCCTTGCCCCGCCCTCACCTCTCAACCCGCCTGATCGCGCAGCTCGACGACCGAGGCTCCCCTCTTCACGATATCATTGTCGATGATCGAAAATGCGCGGTTCAGATGCCCTTCGAAGACAAGCGTCGGCTCGTCGGCGATGACCCGCAGCTCCGGCATGCCTTCCATGCGCACGACGTGCGATTCCGCCAGGCCTTCTGTTATGCCCTCGATCAGCAGATCATAGTAGCGTACGCCCGGCCCAGTGATGACGATCGGCATCCGCTCGTGCAGGCTCAACACACGCGAAAGACCATTGCCGAGCGCCAGACCGGCCTGACGGAAGGCCAGCACATTGCGGCGTCCGCCATGACGCGCGCTCGCGGCGATCTTATCCAGCTCGGCAATCGGAACGAACTTCGCCGGGATCGTGTCGAGCGGCACATCGAAGGCCGTGCGCAGCATGGCGTAAAAACCGGCATAGGCCTCGATGCAGCCGCGCGCGCCGCAGCGGCAAAGGCCGCCGCCCGGCACATGCATCATATGCCCGAAATTCGGCGCCGATATATGATGATTGCCTTCCTGATCCCGGCGCACGATGCCGAGCCCGATACTATGACCAAGCGAGAGCGCCGCCATTGCGCGGAAACCGCCATGCGTGCTGATTTCCTCCTGCCGCCCGAGGGCTGCGGCCACCAGCAGTGTTTCGTTGCCGAGAATGACTTGCGCCGACCATTCGTCGCGAAGCACGGCGGCGAAATCGATTTCCTCACGCCCGAAGATCGGCGACCAGCGCAGCACCGGCTCCGAGGTATCGACGAGCCCCTTGCTGCTGATCGAGATCATCAGCACCTTGTCGCGTGGCAATTGCGAACGGGTGACGATCCGGTCCAAGGCATCGCGCAATCCTGCCACGAAACGGTCGACACCCACGACATTCTGCTGCCGATCCTCGGTAAAACGATCGATCAGGCGTCCGGTATAATCGACAAGGGAATATTGCACGGCATCCGACGAGATGACGACGACGATCAGATAGCCGCAGTCACGCCGCTGTGAAAACAAAACACGCGGCCGCCCGCGGCCGCTGGCCGCCTGCTGCTCGGCCTTTTCGATGATCTGCGCCCGTTCGAGATCGGCCGTGATGACCGACACGGTCGCGGAGGAAAGCTTCGTGAAATCAGAGAGCTCCGTATGGGCGAGCGGGCCGTGCCGGCGCAGCGCCGACAAGACCAAGGCGCTGTTCTTTTGACGGACCAATTCGGTGCTCGATTTGGCCAGCATCGGCAAACTCCCTGCTCATTCAACCCTCCTCCTCCGCAGCCCCTGATAGCTTTTTCGGACGACCGATGAAACCTGGCGGCGCGGGTGTTGACAGCTGAAAAAATCTCTGACACTAAATTTCTCGACTGTCGAGAAAAAAGTCCAAAGCTTTTCTTGTCAGCATTTTCGCCGCGGCCGACGGGAGTTCAGGATACGTGCGGTCGCATTCAATCGGGAGGATCACATGAAAGCTTTCATCAAGCTGGCTGCGGGCGCGGCCATCGTTTTGACCATGCAGACGGCCGCATTCGCCAAGGATCTCGTCGTCGGCGTTTCCTGGTCGAATTTCCAGGAAGAGCGTTGGAAGACCGATGAAGCAGCCATCAAGAAGGCGCTTGCAGCAGCCGGCGCCAAATATATTTCCGCCGACGCCCAATCGTCTGCTTCCAAGCAGCTGACTGATGTCGAGTCGCTGATTTCGCAGGGCGCCAATGCCCTCATCATCCTGGCGCAGGATTCCGACGCCATCGGCCCGGCCGTTGAGAAGGCTGCCGACGAAGGCATTCCGGTTGTCGGCTACGACCGCCTGATCGAAAATCCGGCCGCCTTCTACATCACCTTCGACAACAAGGAAGTGGGCCGCATGCAGGCTCGCGAAGTTCTGAAGGCAAAGCCGGAAGGCAACTATGTCTTCATCAAGGGCTCGTCGTCCGACCCGAATGCCGACTTCCTCTTCTCCGGCCAGATCGAAGTGCTGAAGTCCGCCATCGACGCCGGCAAGATCAAGAACGTCGGTGAAGCCTACACGGACGGCTGGCTGCCGCAGAACGCGCAGCGCAACATGGAGCAGTTCCTGACCGCCAACAACAACAAGGTTGATGCGGTCGTCGCCTCCAACGACGGCACCGCCGGCGGCGCTGTCGCAGCACTCGACGCCCAGGGCCTCGCCGGTTCCGTTCCGGTTTCCGGCCAGGACGCCGACAAGGCAGCTCTGAACCGCATCGCGCTCGGCACGCAGACCGTTTCGGTCTGGAAGGACTCGCGCGAACTCGGCAAGCGCGCTGCTGAAATCGCCATCGCTCTTGCCGGCGGCAAGACCCAGGACCAGATCGAAGGCGTCCAGACCTTCAACGGCGGCCCGAAGCACGTTGCGATGAAGTCGGTCTTCCTGACCCCGATCCCGATCACCAAGGACAACCTGAACGTCGTCATCGACGCCGGCTGGATCAGCAAGGCTGAAGCCTGCCAGGGCGTCAAGGCCGGCAGCGTCGCTGCCTGCAAGTAAGCATCTGGCTGACGGGTTGACCCGAAGATAATGCCGACGCCGCAAGGGGCTCTCCGTTGCGGCGTCGAATGCGGATAAGAGGCCCGCAACTCCACCCAGAATGGAGGGACAAGGCTTCCCGCATGTGTTGCGTCATCGCATATCCGATCGGCCTGCCGGATGGCGGTCGTGGAACCGGGAAACCCGGATGGGCGAGCGATGACGTCTATTGTGACCAGCGCGGATACTGCCCAGCGATCGAGAAAGAGCATTCGCTGGCCTGCGCCCAACAGTGGGAGAACGGCAAAGCGATGGCCGACCTGACGCATTCCACAACATCGAGCGGTCCGCGCAATGCAGAGGAAGGCGTCATCACGCGCTTCCTGCGTGCCACCGAAATCGATACCCGCCTGCTCGGCATGGTCGGCGCACTGCTGATCATCTGGATCGGCTTCGATCTTTATACCGGCGGTCTGTTCCTGACGCCCCGAAATCTCTGGAACCTTTCCGTCCAGACCTGTGAAATTGCGGTACTTGCCACCGGCATGGTGCTCGTCATCGTCACGCGCAACATCGATCTTTCCGTCGGCTCGCTGCTCGGTTTCGTCGCCATGGTCATGGGCGTCGTCCAGGCGAAATATCTGCCGGCCTATCTCGGCTTCGACAGCTCCTGGACCTGGGTCATCACGCTGCTCTGCGGCCTCGCCGTCGGCACGCTGCTCGGCACCTTCCAGGGTGTGATCATCGCTTTCTTCAATGTTCCCTCCTTCATCGTCACCCTTGGCGGCTTCCTCGCCTGGCGCGGCCTTGCCTGGTATGTCACCAGCGGCCAGACGGTTGCCCCGCTCGATGCCACCTTCCGCATCATGGGCGGCGGCGCTGAGGGCTCGATCGGTGCGACATGGAGCTGGATCCTCGGCGGGCTCGCCTGCCTGTTCATCGTTCTCGGCATCGTCGGCGGGCGCCACCAGCGCAAGCGCTTCAACTTCCCGCGCCGGCCGCTCTGGGCGGAATATTTCCTCGCCGTCCTCGGCTCAGCCCTCGTCCTTGTGACGATCTACGTCTTCAACATCTATTACTGGCCTGTCGGCATCGCGAAGAAATACGCGACCGAGCACAATATCCCCTGGCCGGAAACCGGGCTCGATATCCCCTACGGCATTGCCGTGCCCGTGCTGATCGCCGTCGGCATCGGCATTGTCATGACCTTCATCGCCACCCGCCTGCGCTTCGGCCGTTACGTCTTCGCGATCGGCGGTAATCCGGAAGCGGCAGAACTCGCCGGCATCAAGACCCGTTGGGTGACGGTACGCATCTTCGCGCTGATGGGCCTGCTTGCGGCGGTTGCCGCGGCTATCTCCACGGCCCGCCTCAACGCCGCCGCCAATTCGCAGGGCACGACCTACGAGCTTTTCACCATCGCTGCGGCCGTCATCGGCGGCACCTCGCTTGCCGGCGGCAGCGGCACGATCGCCGGCGCCATGCTCGGCGCCCTGGTCATGCAGTCGCTGCAATCGGGCATGGGGCTCGCCAATGTCGATACGCCGATCCAGAACGTCGTCGTCGGCGTCGTCCTGGTCATCGCCGTCTGGCTCGACATCGTCTACCGCTCGCGCGCCAAGTAAAAGGAATTCTGAACCATGACGGATCAAACCACTCCGCTTGTGGAAATGAAGAACATTTCCATCTCCTTCGGCGGTATCCACGCGGTCGACAATGCCTCGGTGGATCTCTACCCCGGCGAAGTCGTCGCACTTCTCGGCCATAACGGCGCCGGCAAATCGACGCTGATCAAGATTCTCTCCGGCGCCTACAAGCGCGACAGCGGCGATATCCTGATCAACGGCGAACCCGCCGATATCCGCACCCCGCGCGACGCCAAGAAATACGGCATCGAGACGATCTACCAGACGCTCGCCGTCGCCGACAATGTCGACGCCGCCGCCAACCTTTATCTCGGCCGCGAGCTGCAGACCCGCTGGGGAACGCTCGATGACGTCGCGATGGAGGCCAAGGCCCGCGAGGTCATGGGGCGCCTCAACCCCAACTTCAAACGCTTCAAGGAGCCGGTGAAGGCCCTTTCCGGCGGCCAGCGCCAGTCGGTCGCGATCGCCCGCGCCATCCTCTTCGATGCCCGCATCCTGATCATGGACGAGCCGACCGCGGCACTCGGCCCCCAGGAGACGGCGCAGGTCGGCGAGCTGATCAAGCAGCTGAAGAAGGAAGGCATCGGCATCTTCCTCATCAGCCACGACATCCACGATGTCTTCGACCTCGCCGACCGCGTCTCGGTCATGAAAAACGGTCAGGTCGTCGGCCACGCCCGCACCGAAGACGTCACCAAGGACGAAGTCCTTGGCATGATCATCCTCGGCAAGGTCCCCCCGAAGGCCACCCCCGGCCCCGGCGCGATGAAGGAATGAGCCGGAACGGCCGATGACACCAAGGCCGCGCGCCCAAAGCCCGCGGCCTTATCCCAACAAAACGCCCGATCTCACGCTTTCCTGAATTTTCCGCATTGAAGCCAAGCCTTTCCTGGGCTAAGAACCAGCCATCGGACAGGCGATTCAAACCGCCCAAGGCATGCACCCGTAGCTCAGCTGGATAGAGTGTTGGATTCCGATTCCAAAGGTCACAGGTTCGAATCCTGTCGGGTGCGCCAGATTCTTATGGTCCGTTCTGGACACATAGGTTACGGTTTATTCCTGAGACATAGGTAACACCTTTGGGCCGAAGGGGTTCGGCAGTGGTTCGAGCCTGCATGTCTCGTCATCGAAGTATCCCAGATCGTAATCCATGAAGCTTGCGAGCCAGATATGGTCTTCGACCTGTTTGATTCCAACGGCCTGTCCGGCAAAAACCAGGCTGAGATTGATCTTCTTTCGTTTGTAACAGATGCGGCCGCATGTTGTGACGGTCACGGTCTGGTCGTGGAACGGATAGTCGAGCTCCGGCAGGCCGTGATAAGGTCGTGATGAAGCGTGGTAGCGCTCTGCCGGGCAAGCCATATTGAGGGCCTGGTGTGGCCGCTCGGTGTTAAATTCTTCGACGAAGTCGTCAAAGCGGGCCTGCTGCTGCAGGAAATTGGCGCCGGCCGGCTTGGTGGTTTCCAGCTTGAGTGTGAGATGCATGCGTTCGTGGCGGCCGTTCTGCTGCGGATTGCCTGGCTTGATGCGTTCGATGTCGATACCGAGCCGGAGCCACCAGACCGCCAGTCGCGACAGATTGAACAAGCCGTTGGGACTGGCGAAGGGGACGCCATTGTCGGTTCTGATCGCTCCGGGCAGGCCGAACTCCTTGAAGACGCTCTCGAACACGGTGAAGGCGTAAACTTCCTTCGTCGTGTGCAGCGCTTCGCAAGCCAGGAGATAGCGGCTAGCGAAGTCGGTGATCGTCAAGGGATAGCAGTAGCGCTTGTCGGCGAGCATGAACTCGCCCTTGTAATCGGCGCACCACAGGTCGTTGGCCTGGCGGGGTTGGGAGAGCGGCGTGCCTTCCGCCCTGTTGCGCCGTCGCTTGCGGTGCTGGACCAGCCCGTTGCGGTCGAGCACCGCATGCACGGTCGAGATCGCCGGCGTTTGCACGTCCGGATAAAGCCGCGCCAGTCGTTCCCTGATCTTCGGTGCGCCCCAGTTCGGCTTCTCCTGCTTGGCACGCACAATCAGCTTCTCGATTTGGAAAGGAAGCTGATTGGCGTGCCGGTAGGGACGCCGCGAGCGATCCGTCAGTCCTTCCAGCCCGCAGGCATTATAGCGGCTGATGATCTTGTGGCCGGTCTTGCGGGAGATGCCGAACTCGCGGCATAGCGCCGCGATCTTCTCGCCATCCAGAACCCGCGCAACGAATTTGAGACGCTCGTCCATGCGGTTACACTCCTGCCAAGGCACCTTCGCTCTCCTCGCAAAGGCCAAAAGTGTAACCCATGTCTCCGGTATGAACTGTCACCCTTCTCTCGGGAAGGACATAT
>NZ_QMKK01000020.1 GCF_003287875.1 Martinezella tropici | reverse complement strand
TAGAGCAGGTCCTGCGATCGATGAATCGATTGTGAAGTGACGCGGCGCGGCGAAGCTGATTCAACATCCACAGCAAAGAGGTGGATGATGGCACAAGCGCTGAGCGATGATCTTCGATTACGGGTTTTGAAAGCGTCTGCGGCGGGCATGTCAGCACGACAAGCCGCAGCCCGGTTCGGAGTTGGAATTTCGACGGCGATCCGGTGGATCGCACGAGCAAAAGAGGGCGAGCCGACCTCCCGGCCACAAGGTTGGAGACGACCGTCGGCGCTCGATGCACACGAGGCGTTCGTTGTCGAACTGATCGAGGACCGTAGGGACATCACGCTCAATGAAATGGTCGAGCGTTTGTCCGTTGATCAACAGGTGAGGATCAGCCGGAGTGCGCTTGGTGCCTGGCTGCGAGGCCGCGGATGGACGTTTAAAAAAACCGCACATGCACTGGAGCAAGACCGGTCGGATGTCCTGAAGCGTCGGCGCGTTTGGTTTGATGGTCAGCTCGATCTCGATCCTGAACGACTGATATTTATAGATGAAACCGGCCTCTCGACGAAGATGGCCCGTCTACGCGGGCGTGCACTTCGAGGCGAGCGTTGCCGAGCCGGTGTTCCGCACGGCCATTGGAAAACAACGACCTTTACCGGAGCATTGCGCCTCACGGGAATGACCGCACCGTTTGTCTACGATGGCGCCATGAACGGTAACGTCTTCCTGGCCTACGTCGAGCAGGTGCTGGTTCCGACCCTTCAGGTCGGTGATGTCGTCGTCATGGACAACTTGCCGGCACACAAGACATCCGGCGTGCGCGACGCCATTGAGCGTGCCGGTGCCAAACTCATGTTTCTCCCTCCCTATAGCCCTGACTTTAACCCCATCGAGAACGCATTCTCCAAACTGAAAGCCATGTTGCGAGGTCGGGCAGAGCGAAAGATCGACGCCCTGTGGGACGCAGTTGGCGCCCTGCTACCCCGCTTCACTCCTGCAGAATGCGCGAATTACTTCAAGGCTGCTGGATATGACCCGGATTGAACAGGATCTGCTCTAGCTTCCCGGCTATGACAATGTAAGGGCGCTATTCTTGCCAATTCGTTTAGAAATCCAGGCCTCCACAGGACCCGATGGCGCATGCGCTCGCGAAGAAGGGAGGAGGTGAAACGGCCGCATCCCGTTCTCTTTGTTGTAAGATCACCGATCTCTAATATATTAAATAAAGTATAGTCTCTGAATAAACACGGTAAATATTCGTAGTTAATCAGGTTTTAACTCATTTTCATCATTATCCCTGTCATGTCATTTCGATTGGCAAGCATCTGCTGTGCCAAGGCAAGAAATTTGGAGCCAAAGCCATGATGAAATCCCTAATAGGAGCACTTGCCACTTTGCTTGTCGGCACGTCGGCCTTTTCCGCTGATCTCTATACACCGGAGCCGGTCCAGCCGGCGCCGGAGGTGACTGTCGCCCAATCCAGCGGCTGGTACCTGCGCGGCGATGTCGGCTATGCCTTCACGAACTTGCGCGGCGCCAACTATTTCCAGGGCTCCAACGCCAGCCTGGTCGATTTCGATAGGGCATCGCTCGACGACAACTTCACCATCGGCGGCGGTGTCGGTTATCAGATCAACAATTATCTGCGCACGGACGTGACGCTCGATTATCTCTTTAAGTCCGACTTCAAGGGTTCGACGAGCGGCAATTGCGGCGGCTGCGGTCCCGGCTTCTCGTCCGTTCCCGCAACGTCCCGCGATCTGGCGTCCTTGACGGCCTACAGTTTGCTTGCCAACGCTTATGTCGATCTCGGCACCTACGGCATCTTCACGCCTTATGTCGGCGGCGGCCTCGGTGGTACCTACGTCAAATGGAGCAACCTGAAGAACACGTCCTGCTCGGATGCAAATCCGGACTCCTGCGATGGCACGGTCACACATAATGGCCGCGGTAGCTGGCGCTTCACCTATGCGCTCATGGCCGGTACGTCGATCGACCTGAGCTGCAATCTCAAGGCCGATGTTGGTTACCGCTACCGTCACGTCCAGGGCGGCGACATGTTCGGCTACAATGAAAATGGCGGTCCGGGCTATGACAAGGGCCTGAACCTGCACGAAGCCCGCATCGGTGCCCGTTACACCTTCGGCGGCTGCCAGACGGCAAGCTACATGCCGCCGGCCGATATTCCGCCCCAGCCGGTCTACAAATAAGCGTAACTCACGCAAGCCATTGAAAAGCCGTCCGGTTTCCTCCGGACGGCTTTTGTCTTTTCTCTCCCCCGTTAAGCAATTCTTCCGTGCTTTAAAGCTTCATTAACCATGAATTCCCTATGGTTAATGAAATCAGAATGGCGGCTTTCCCGCAGAGTTTCTTCTCTGACGGGCTCGCAGGGAAGCAAAGGCCGACCGATTCGACGCGCGGGCATTCGCCCGAGGATGGAAGGCGAGGGGTAATGATCCGTTTTGACGCTTTGGCGCTGGCCGCAGCGATGGCAGGCGCATCGGCGGGCGTTGCTCTTGCGGGCGATACGCCGCCGGAAATCAAGGTGCCTGAAGTCAGCGTCCCCGAGGTCAGCGTCAAGGATGCGAAGGGATGGTATGTCCGCGGTGATATCGGCTATGCAGTCAATGCCAGCCGCAACGACACGACGTTCCATGCTTATGATCCGGCCGGTGGCGATTACAGTTCGAGCCGTTTCGATTCCAGCCGCTTCGGCGGCGACTTTTCCGGCGGCCTGGGTGTCGGCTATCAATTCAACGACCTGTTTCGCGCCGATGTCACGGGGGATTTCTTCAGTGGCGATTTCGACGGCCGCGTCTCCAGCAATTCGCCCTGTTCCGGCGGATCGGCCGGTACCGGTTGCTCCACAAAGGCACATTCCTCCTTCAGGGCCGGCAGCCTGATGGTCAATGGCTATGTCGATCTCGGAACACTTGCGGGCTTTACACCCTATGTCGGCGCGGGTCTAGGCGCGACGCGCGTCTCGTGGAGCAGCGTCAATGGCATCGGTTCCTGCGTGGATGGTGCTTCCGGCTGTGGTGGCGCAGCTTCGGTCAGCACACGTTATCCGGGCGACAGCGACTGGCGCATGACCTATGCGCTGATGGCAGGCGTCGCCTATGAGGTTGCGCCGAACATCAAGGTCGATCTTGGCTATCGCTTCTCCCACGTCGCCGGCGGAGACATGTTCGGCTATTCCGCCGCCGATTCGGTCGCGGGTGCCGGCGGCACCATGGGCCGCGACGGCGCGCTTTCGCGCCACGAAATCCGCATCGGCCTCAGGATCACCACCTGGTAGGTTCGAGGCGCAGCGGTTTGGCTTTCAAGGAAGCTCTGAGCCGCTCCAGTTTTTCTCGCAATTCCACACGGAAAGTCGCTACGCACTCTTCCTGGCGTTGCCCTATGGCATCGTCAACACGTAGTTGATGCGGCGAAAGAAGTCCAAGGTTCGGAAGATATGGGCGGGTATGCGCCGCCACGCCGAGGCCTTGGCGGCGCGATAATCGCGGCGCCAGCCGATCATGGTGGTGCGCTGCAACCGGCTGAAGCCGGCGATATTGGTGCGCGTGCTGAAGATCGAGATCTGCATGTCCCAGCCACGCTCCACCGCCACATCCCAAGGCAGCGACATGACCGCCAGCGATTTGACGATTCTTTCGGCACCGTGGCGCGTGACGAGATAGCAAGCCGTCGAACCCTGCGGGCCGAAAAGACAACGGCCGACGATGTCTCCCTTCCTGCTGCGCATCATGGCACGGAAGCCATTCCAGCGGTGGTTCACAAGCTTGATGAGGTCGGCCGTCGGCGCTGCATCCTTGGCGGCCATGGCGCGCGCTAGGAAATCGGCATCCAGCGCGACATCGTCCTCAATGATGACGGCCATCGAGTCATCGCTCGCAAGAAACTGGCGTAGTGCCTGCAAATGGCTGCGATAGCAGCCATATTCACCTGGAAGGATGGTCCGGCCGTGCCGGCGCTGGAAGCGATCGTGATCCACGTCGACCCATTGGTCACGTGGGATGAGGGCGCCGTCGATGCCGTCGATGCGTTCGAAGCGGAAACCGAATTCATCGCTCTGTCGTCGGATCTCCGCCAATCTCTCCGCCGCTCGGTCTATATTGATCAGATAGACCGGCACGATCTGTGCGGGTATGGGAGAGCTTTCAATAAGCGCAGTTAGAGACATTGGACACATTTGTCATTTCTACCGGCGCGACCAGGGACGCCAAACCCTATATGATTGTGCTTCGGCGAAAAAACCAGTTTTTGTGTGGCCAAATTTGGCTGAATTTCATTGTGCGTAACTTACGCACCTTCAAACTTTTCGCACGACTTTGTGATCGAGCGCCATCCGCAAATTTTACTATTGCGCCGGCGCTTGGCTTTCAATATACCCGGCGGCGGGACACTCCTCCCCAACGAGGAGCTTTCTATCTGAGAGGATAGCATCATGACTAAGCTCGCCAAGCCGGACATCCGTCCGAATAATACCCATTTTTCTTCTGGTCCATGCTCGAAGCGTCCCGGTTGGACGCTTAACGCTCTTTCCGACGCGGCTCTCGGCCGTTCGCACCGCGCGAAGGTCGGCAAGGCAAAGCTGAAGCAGGCCATCGATCTTACTCGCGAAATTCTGGAAGTGCCCGCGGATTACCGCATCGGCATCGTTCCGGCTTCCGACACCGGCGCCGTCGAGATGGCGCTCTGGTCGCTGCTCGGCGAACGCGGTGTCGACATGCTCGCCTGGGAAAGCTTCGGCGCCGGCTGGGTTACCGACGTCGTCAAGCAGCTGAAGCTCAAGGACGTCCGCAAGCTCGAAGCCGGCTACGGCGAGCTGCCCGATCTTTCCGCTGTCGATTTCGATCGCGACGTGGTCTTCACCTGGAACGGCACCACCTCGGGCGTCCGCGTTCCGAACGGCGATTTCATCCCGGCCGACCGCAAGGGCCTGACGATCTGCGACGCCACCTCGGCGGCCTTTGCCCAGAACCTCGATTTTGCCAAGCTCGACGTCGTCACCTTCTCCTGGCAGAAGGTTCTCGGCGGCGAGGGCGCACATGGCGTCATCATTCTGTCGCCGCGCGCTGTCGAGCGCCTGACGACCTATCAGCCGGCTTGGCCGCTGCCTAAGATCTTCCGCATGACCAGCGGCGGCAAGCTGATCGAAGGCATCTTCACCGGCGAGACGATCAATACGCCTTCGATGCTCTGCGTCGAAGACTATATCGACGCTCTCCTCTGGGCTAAGGATCTCGGCGGCTTGAAAGCACTGATCGGTCGCGCCGATGCCAATGCCAAGGTCATCCACGACTTCGTTGCCGCCAACGACTGGATCGCCAATCTCGCCGTCAAGGCCGAGACGGCATCCAACACCTCCGTATGCCTGAAGATCGTCGACAAGGATGTCGTCGCTCTCGATGCCGATGGTCAGGCGAATTTTGCCAAGGGCCTGGTTGCGCTCCTTGAGAAGGAAGGCGTCGCCTATGACGTCGGCCATTACCGCGACGCGCCCTCGGGCCTGCGCATCTGGGCCGGTGCAACGATTGAGGCTTCCGACATGCAGAAGCTGATGCCCTGGCTCGCCTGGGCTTTCGAAACGCAGAAAGCGACGCTCTCCCAGGCTGCTGCCTGAGGTTTGAAGCGTTTATGGCTCCGCCCCGACAGGCGGAGCCCAGCATTCCGAATTCTCATTGTTTTCATGCAATTCCGACCGGAAAACCGTTCGCATTTCGTGGGATTGCTCGTCTTAGCTGACTTTTCAGGAGGCCTCCATGGCACCTCGCGTTCTCGTATCCGATGAATTGTCGGAAACCGCCGTTCAGATCTTCCGCGATCGCGGCGTCGAAGTCGATTTCCAGCCGCAACTTGGCAAGGACAAGGACCGGCTGTTCGAAATCATCGGCAATTACGATGGTCTTGCCATCCGTTCTGCCACCAAGGTGACGGAGAAGATCATCGAAGCGGCGAAGAACCTCAAGGTCGTCGGCCGCGCCGGCATCGGCGTCGACAATGTCGATATTCCGGCCGCCTCGCGCCGCGGTATCATCGTCATGAACACGCCGTTCGGCAATTCGATCACGACCGCCGAACACGCCATCGCGCTGATGTTTGCCGTTGCCCGCCAGCTTCCGGCTGCCGATGCCTCGACCCAGGCCGGCAAGTGGGAAAAGTCGAAGTTCATGGGTGTCGAAATCACCGGCAAGACGCTCGGCATCATCGGCGCCGGCAACATCGGTTCCATCGTGATTGCCCGCGCCCTTGGCCTGAAGATGCATGTCCTGGCCTACGACCCCTTCCTGTCGAAGGAGCGCGCCGAGGAAATGGGCGTTACCAAGGTCGAGCTCGATGAACTCTTCGCCGGCGCCGACTTCATCACGCTGCATGTGCCGCTGACCGACAAGACCCGCAACATCATCGACGCCTCCGCGATTGCCAAGATGAAGCGGGGCGTGCGCATCATCAACTGCGCTCGCGGCGGTCTCGTTGATGAAGCGGCTCTTGCTGCCGCCATCAAATCAGGCCATGTCGCCGGCGCCGCCTTCGACGTGTTCGAAGTCGAGCCCGCCAAGGAAAGCCCGCTCTTCGGCCTGCCGAACGTCGTCTGCACGCCGCATCTCGGTGCCTCCACGACGGAAGCGCAGGAAAACGTCGCTCTTCAGGTCGCCGAGCAGATGGCGGACTACCTCGTCAAGGGCGCCGTCTCGAACGCCATCAACATGCCCTCGATCACCGCTGAGGAAGCGCCGATCCTGAAACCGTTCATCAAGCTTGCCGATGTTCTCGGCGCCTTTGTCGGTCAGGTCACGGAAGATCCGATCAAGGAAATCGAGATCCTCTATGATGGCGTCACGGCCAACATGAACACCAAGGCCCTGACCAGCGCGCTGCTCGCCGGCCTGATCCGTAATCAGGTTGCTGACGTCAACATGGTTTCGGCCCCGATCATGATCAAGGAAAAGGGCATCGTGCTGGCCGAAGTCAAGCGCGACAAGACCGGTGTCTATGACGGGTATATCAAGTTGACCGTTACCACCGACAGCATGACGCGCTCGGTTGCTGGTACCGTCTTCTCGGACGGCAAGCCGCGCTTCATCCAGATCAAGGGCATCAACCTCGATGCCGATGTCGGCAACCACATGGTCTATATCGCCAATACCGACGTTCCCGGCATGATCGGCTTCATCGGCACGACGCTCGGCTCCGCCGGCGTCAATATCGCCAACTTCCAGCTCGGCCGCGACAAGCAGGGCGGTGATGCCATCGCGCTTCTGTATGTCGACGGTCCGATCAGTGATGAGGTGCTTGGCAAGTTGACGGCGCATCAGGCGATCCGTCAGGCAAAGCCGCTGGTGTTCAACGTCGACTGAGCCTGCCCGCCCTGAAGAGGGGCGGCAGCTATAGAATTCGCTCCTCCCAAGAGCCAATCCGAAAGCCCGGCGCGATACGAGTTGCGCCGGGCTTTCTTTATGGTTGTGAGGGTTGTGGATAAGCCCGGTGCGTAGACTATCGGGGGCGAGGAAACGCGCCTATCTCTATGTCATGGAGGCTTTGCGGAAGAACATTCTCGGGGAAGGAATGGGCACGCCGATCGAGTGGCTGGCGAAGCCGGCCTCGGTGGCGATCGTGCTCTTTGCGCGCGCCATCACCGCCGTTCGGGCGATCTGGCCCGAGAGCGGCATGCAAACCCGCCGCTGCGTCTATTTCGCCAATCACTCCAGCCATGGCGATTTCATCCTGATCTGGACTGTCCT
This sequence comes from Martinezella tropici, assembly GCF_003287875.1. GTDB lineage: Bacteria > Pseudomonadota > Alphaproteobacteria > Rhizobiales > Rhizobiaceae > Rhizobium > Rhizobium tropici_C. The sequence goes on along the minus strand of NZ_QMKK01000020.1, from coordinate 221,141 downwards.
GCCGCCGCGTCTGCGCCGACGCGTCCGCCCGGTGGCTGGCGCGGACTACTGGCTGAAATCGCCGCTGAACAGCTTCATCGGCCGGGATGTTTTCAATGCCGTGCTGATCGAGCGGGATCGGGAGGCGCGCAAGGAAGATCCGGTCACGCAGATGACGCAGGCGCTCGATGCCGGTTCCTCGCTTATCCTCTTTCCGGAAGGCACCCGCAATCTGACTGATCAGCCGCTGCAGCCTTTCAAGAGCGGGCTTTTCCATCTTGCCCACGCTCGCCCTGATATCGATCTCGTGCCCGTCTGGATCGATAACCTCAATCGCGTCATGCCCAAGGGCGAGTTCGTGCCCATTCCGCTGATCTGCACCGTCACCTTCGGCGAGGCGTTGCATATCGGCGACACCGAGGAGAAGGCGGAGTTCCTGGCAAGAGCCGAAGCGGCGCTACTGGCGCTGGCGCCCAAGCGGGCGGGAGACAGAACATGAGTGCGGCAAGTGCCGATCTGATCCACCTCGTTCTTGGCATTTTCGGCGTCCTGATCGTCGCCTCCGTTATCGGCTATGTGCTGGAACGGCGCCTTTCGCCCGACGGATCGAATGCGGCGATCGAAAACCTGAATGCGCGCATCAAGGCCTGGTGGGTGATGGTGGTGCTGATCGGCATCGCCTTCATTGCCGGGCGTGCCGGCGTCATCCTGCTGTTCGCCTTCTGCTCCTTTGCGGCACTGCGCGAATTCGTGACGCTGATCAACACGAAGCGGGCGGATCATTGGGCGCTTGCCGCCGCCTTCTTCGTCGCCTTGCCGGTGCAATATTACCTGCTCTGGGCCGAGCAATACGGCATCTATTCGATCTTCATTCCCGTCTACGCCTTCCTCTTCATGCCGATTATCGCAGTGCTGCGCGGCGATACCGAGCGGTTTCTGGTGCGCATCGCCGAAGTGCAATGGGCGCTGATGATCTGCGTCTTCTGCGCCTCGCATGTGCCGGCGCTGCTGACGCTGCATATTCCCGGCTACGAGGGCCGCAACGTGCTGCTGATCGCCTTCCTGGTGATCGTCGTGCAGCTCAGCGATGTCCTGCAATATGTCTGGGGCAAGTTGTTCGGGAAAACGAAGATCGCGCCACGGCTGTCTCCATCGAAGACGGTGGAAGGCTTCGTGGGCGGTGTCATCAGCGCTTCCTTGATCGGCGCGGCGCTCTGGTGGGTGACGCCGTTCACGCCGCTGCAGGCCGGGCTGCTCGCCTTCATCATCACCATCATGGGCTTCTTCGGTGGTCTCGTGATGTCGGCGATCAAACGGGATCGCGGCGTCAAGGATTGGGGGCATCTGATCGAAGGGCATGGTGGGCTGATCGACCGGCTGGACTCGGTCGTCTTCTCCGCGCCGATCTTCTTCCACCTCGTGCGCTTCTGGTGGTCGCTGTCATGAGCGAGAAGCTGAAAGCGCTTGCCGGCAGCACCATCGTGCATGTGCTTTTCGCCTTTCTCGCCATGGGCGGCTGGGCGGTCTTCGCCAATCGCATGCACCCGATGCCGCGGCCACTGATTGCGGGCCTCGTGCAGGGCGTGCTTTCCGGCTGCCTGACACTGTTCCTGAAATCCGTGGTCGAGGCTTTGTCGCGGCGATTCAGTGGCCTTCTGCGCCTTTGGGCGCCGCCGCTGATTGCCTGCCTGGGCTCGGCGACCATCCTGGTTCTCATCCATGCGCTGAGCGGCACGCCGGAGATCCTGAAGACCATCGCCGTGCCTCTGCTGGTCTCCTCCAGCTATGCGGCGATCTATAATTACTCGATCTCGGGCGGAAGGCTGCGAAGTCATGGAAGGTGAGGGGCGATGACAGGCGAGGGGATGGGCGACAGACGACCGCTGGCGAGCCGAAATACGCGGTGGGCTCAGATGCTGGCGCGGCGCATGACGGCGCTTTCGGTAACGCCGAACCGGATCTCACAGGCGAGCATGCTCATGGCAGCGCTGGCGGGAGCCTCGTTCTGGCTCTCCGGCGCCGCCGATAGTCTCGGTATGCGAGTGGCCCTGCTGATCCTTGCCACCTTGTTCTGCCAGCTGCGTCTGCTCTGCAATCTGCTTGACGGCATGGTGGCAGTCGAAGGCGGAAAGGGGGAGGCCGACGGGCCGTTCTGGAACGAATTTCCGGATCGGATCGCCGATATCCTCATTTTCGCCGGTATCGGTTATGGCATTGCGATGCCAGGCCTCGGCTGGGCGGCTGGCGCCTTTGCTGTGTTGACCGCCTATGTGCGCGAGCTTGGCCGCGCCGCCGGCAATCCCAGCAATTTCGGCGGTCCGATGGCCAAGCAGCATCGCATGGCGGTCACTACGGCAGCGGCTTTGCTTTCGATTGTCGAGGCGCTATGGAGCGGCGGCAGCTGGGTTTTGACGATCGCGCTCTGGATCATTGCCATCGGTTCGGCGGTCACGGTATGGAGGCGCAGCCGCAATCTGATCCGGCAATTGAAGGCAAAGGGTTGATCGGCACTTTTGCCGCCCCCTTGCGCCGGATAGCGATCCTTTCTATATCCCTCCAGAATTAGGCAGGTTGCGAATGGTGCAGCCCATTGCTCGCATGAAAATTCGCCGCTTTTGCATGGCATCCGGCGGCAGGAAGCATGATCCCGAAAAGTGTGCAGCGGTTTTTGGATCAGATCGTGCGAAATGAAATCGTGAGAGCGTGACGACGTTTCGAAGGAAGGTCATCCCGCTACGGACAGCATCGAAGATCGTTCAAGACTGGCGGCAACGACCGTGAATACATTGGATTTTGACAAGAGGCCGGAAGATACCCGCGTCGTCGTCGCCATGTCGGGCGGTGTCGACAGCTCCGTCGTTGCCGGCATTTTGAAGCGGCAGGGCTATGATGTGCTCGGCATCACGCTGCAGCTCTATGACCATGGCGCGGCCGTGCATCGCGCCGGCTCCTGTTGCGCGGGCCAGGATATCGACGATGCGCGCCGCGTCTGCGAAACGCTTGGTATTCCGCATTACGTGCTTGATTACGAAAAGCGCTTCCGCGAGACGGTCATCAATCCTTTCGCCGAGAGCTATGTGGCCGGCGAAACGCCGATCCCCTGCGTTGCCTGCAACCAGACGGTCAAGTTCGCCGATCTGCTGCTGACCGCCAAGGAACTCGGTGCCGATGCGCTGGCGACCGGCCATTACATCCGCTCGCGCCCGAATCCCTCTGCTGAACATCCGCATCGTCGCGCGCTCTATCGCCCGGCCGATGCCGATCGCGACCAGAGCTACTTCCTTTTCGCGACGACGCAGGAACAGATCGACTATCTGCGTTTTCCGCTCGGCGGCATGCCGAAGGCGGAGACTCGTGCGCTTGCTGAAGAGATGGGCCTCGTCGTTGCCAAGAAGGCCGACAGCCAGGACATCTGTTTCGTGCCGCAGGGCAAATATTCCGACGTCATCGCCAAGCTGAAGCCGAATGCGGCGCTTGCCGGCGAGATCGTTCATCTCGACGGCCGTGTGCTCGGCCAGCACGAAGGCATCCTGCATTACACGATCGGCCAGCGCCGCGGCATCGGTGTTGCCACAGGCGAGCCGCTCTACGTCGTCTATCTCGACGCCCGCTCGCGGCGCGTCATCGTCGGCCCGAAAGAGGCGCTGGAAACGCATCGCGTCTATCTGCGAGATGTCAACTGGCTGGGTGACGAACCGCTCTCGCAGGCCGCTTCCGGTGAAGGTTTTGCCTGTTTCGCCAAGGTCCGCTCCACCCGCGCGCCGTCGCCTGCCGTGCTGCATGCCGATGCCAGCGGCATCTATGTCGATCTTACCGTCGGCGAGGCCGGCGTGGCTCCAGGTCAGGCCTGCGCGCTCTATTCGGCACCGGGCGACGACGCCCGCGTCTATGGCGGCGGCTTCATCGAACGCTCGGAACGCGAGCCGATGGCGGAGGCTTCCTTGAAGGCGCTACTGGCAGGCCCGGTGGCTGCTTGAGGGCGGATGTATCGGCGTCAAGAGAAAGCACTGATTTTTCCAAATCATCCGCTTGACACCAAGCCGAACCGCACCTTATAAGCCGCTCAACCGACGAGCTAGCGCTTTCGAGCGACGGTTCGTTTGACCTTTGCATTTGATTTCAACATCAAATGTGGCGTGGCGGAGTAGCTCAGTAGGTCAGAGCAGAGGAATCATAATCCTTGTGTCGGGGGTTCAAATCCCTCCTCCGCTACCAAAATTCCAAGTAAAATCAGAAATTTATCGATCCCCGATTCTCTCTGCCCGCTCCAGATAGACAGAGCTCGCCTCACGAGCCTGCCGAACCGATCCCTTTCGGGCCATCGAGACGGGTCATGTTCTCGTCCAAAGATCGCACAACTTCTATCATGGCGCTCAATGCCGACATCATGAGAGCGTGAGAGCGTGGTCATGACCTTCCTGGGATTGGGATAGAGCAAGAGCGCGCGTGTGAAGCTGTTGGTTAATCGAGTCGAGTCGGTCGATCGTTTCCTGGTTCATAGCCATCTCCTTTGCAAAGAAACTGAACGGAGCGTCGTATCTTCGGGAATGCTCCGAGTGTGACATTTGTTCCTGTGGTGCGCTTCCGTCGGAACCAAGAGCGGCTGCCTGCGTAGAGATAGGTGACGAGCTTTACTTGATCCTCATGTGGAATCGAGCGCCTTGAACCGCGAATGCCCGATGGGGGTGCGGCTTTCCATGACGACACCAAGAGCAACTTCGAAGGGAGGCCTGATGTCGAGCTATAAGCTTCTTCTTATGTTCTTTCTGTCCGCTGGTCTGCTGACCTGCATGATTGTGGTCGGCCTGCTTTCGCTGCATCAGTGAAATCGCCCTGTATGAAGCAAGCGACGCTTTGCCCGTCTCTTCCGCGAACGTCTCTCGATCAGGCAAATCGATGCCGAAGTGGCGGCGGGAGTTCTTTGCCGAAGCCCAGGCGTGTCGTGAAGGGATACGGTTCGGCGACCTTGCCGTGACGCAGGAAGAGATGATCGGCCGAGACGTCGATCGAGCCGCACCAACCGAAGGGAAGGTCGGAAACGGCGATCTTCATGCCGCTTCCTGCGAGCGCCACCTTCTTCTCCGGGCTGAGCGCATCGTCAGCTGATGCAATGCGTGCCGCCGGCGAGGGGCGGCTTCACACGAACTCAACGCCTACACTGTTGATTTTTCGCCAGCGCACCTCGCAGGCCAGCAGCCTATCGTCCGGAAATCGCAGATTGAAGGTGTTTGGTACCGCGAGCGGGTTTTCGATTTGGATCATGGCGCCGGTATCCGACAGGTTTCTGACAGTGCAATCAAAAACCGAATGTCCGTCGTTGAATATGATCTTGCCGCCGAGAAGCGTACGTTTTCGGAGGGATGCTCGACCTTCGGCTGACAGCGCCGTCATCGCGTTGGTTTCCTGATTTCTATCTTTTACTAATGTGCCATGCTCTAATATCGGAGATGTTAACGCGGAGCTGTGAATTGCATGCATTTCATGGGTCGACCGATGAAGCGGTCGGCAAGGCGCTGCAGAGCTTAGCGTTCCGCGATTGCGGCTGGAGATTTTCAGCAACGCCGCGCTGCCGTTCTAATAGGCGCGGAGGAACCATGTTCCCGGTGAGCCGATCGCTTGTTATCCAGTATGCCCTCAGCGACGTTCGATGCCCTTTGCCGCCAATGTGCCATTCACGTCTGCCGATGCCAGAAACTTAGATAGTTGCCTAGCAGCTTCCGCGTCCGTTGGATCGGCGCTGATGCCAACGGCAAAGTCGATGTAACTTTGGAGTTCCGCCGGAAAACGACCGACAAGCATGACATCGGGAGCGGCGGCGAGAATGGAAGTCACGGGTACGACCGCCAACTCGGCCTCCCCACGGGCTACAGCCAGCGCTGTCTGCCCTGGCGGTGTGCCTACCAGCTTGGGCTTCACCTCGTCCGCTATTCCCAGGCGCTCCAGCAAACCGGAGAAGTAGTCGCCGCTGGTTCCCTCAGCGGCGTAGGCGATTGATGTGGCGCTCTTCAATGCGTGTTCGAACGCTTCCACGGACGCTAAGTCGAGCGGTCGACTGCCTGCCTTGGCTGCCACGCCCATTGCTATCCGCCCAAACGCTACCTCACTCCCCGACCTGACCTTTCCCAAGGCGGTCAGCTCCTGAACCAGATGCGGATTGATGATGACGAGGTCAAAAGGCTCTCCCGCCTCGATTTGCCTCTTTACGGTTGGATTGAGCTCGAACTTGACCGCAACTTTGTATCCTGTGGCCGCTTCGAACTGAGGTAAGAGAGCAAGGACGGCGGGTCGAACCGCAATAGCGCCAAAAAGTTGGATCTCCTGCTTCATGGCCTAACCTCAAATCGGTAGAGACGACTTGCATATATAGCGTATTCAGCGTCAGGCTGGGAATGCGGCCGCTGGTTCGCAGATCGGGCCAGTGTTCTTGATGATCGTGCGCGCGGCGGCGGCTCCCCATTCGTTTTCAGAGAAATTGGCGACCTGCGAAGGCTATCGGATAATCCAATTCTCCGGCGAACAAGTTATCGTCATTGACGTTGTATTTCCAAACAGTCACCGCAAATCCGTGCAACATGTCTTGCAAGAAGAAACATGCTCTGGCACCGTGCCGCCATAGGGGATCGGGGTTTTCAATGAGACTGTTTTTGGCGGTGACCACTGCATTGGTGGTCGCCAATTCTGCAATGGCTGCCGATGAAGCCGCGAACAACGCGCTCCGGGTTTGCAAAATGATCGACAATACCGGCTTGTTTACTGCGCCGTGTCAGGTTGCCGGCAGGAAGAACGCTGTCGTAGCGACGATAGATCTGCCGAGTGCCGACGCCAGGAAGGCATGCATGCAGATTGCCGGCGTGGCTTCCTCCAAGGGATTTCATTTTCCCGGCGGCGAATGGACGGTGCAGATCAGGTCGCCGACCAGCGGCGACAAATCGATCGCATTCTGCAGGCTGCCTAAATAGAGCAATTCCAGGAAAAGTGCGTAGGGGTTTTCCGTCCGGAATTGCATGAACAAAGGATAGAGCGTTTTCGCGATTCGAGGAAAAGCGGAAGGCTCTATCCCCGTCAGGCCGACGCGTTCAGCTCTTCCTCGGCAAAGGCAAGCTGCAGCTCCATCTGGACTGCGTGCATATAGAGGCCGGCCTGCCGCGAGATTTCGTCGTCTTCCACTCCCTGTTCCCGCAGGACGGCGGCAAAGCTCGCCATTTCCGAACGCCAGAAGCGGTTTGCCGCCTCTCCGTGAAGCTGCTGCAGGGCTTTGGCACACCGCCTGACATCACTGGTACGCCTGTCGGCCGGGAATGGTAGAAGCGACATATTCTCTCCGTCATTGGCAGAGCGAATCGCCTGCCTCTATTGGCAACATCGCCGGCACTCCTTCATAAAAAGTGAATTATCTCAGGGAGATCCCGCCTGACGCGGGATGGCGGCGCGTTTTTACTGCAATACGGATATGCCGGCCTCGCGGGCAGCCTTGATCAAGGCCTCCCTCACGGCCTCGGGCGGGACGGCGCCAAGCATCGCTTCAAGGCAGATACGCACCGCGGCGACATACTCCTCGCCATGCTCGACCGGCCAATGCTCCAGCAGCAGTTCAGCGACCTGATGTACTGAATTGACGCGGCGCTGCCTGCCGTTTTCTCCGATCACCAGCGTGATAGCCGGAAATGGTCGTAAAGTGTCTCGTTTCAACACGCATTACCTCCGAAACATACTTGCTTCGGTAACGTTGCAAAAAGCATTCCGGATCGAACGGCTTTCAGCTGGCGTTTATCGAGCTGGTTTCGTTTGTCCACGGAGAGCGGCGTGAACCGCCGGCTGTCCGCGAGGGTTTCTCGCATCGGCCGGCTCCCGCCGCGATACTTGCAGACCCGCGACAACCCTCCACCGCCGCAGCATGGTCGAGGTCCCGTCTATTGGCGCTAGCCTGAACGGATCGGAATGGAGGTCGCTGAGAAGCTGGCTGGCTTGAGCGCCTTGCTTCCCGAGCCGGCGACGGGTTCTAGATAGCCTTAATCCAATACGTCCGCTTCAACGCAGGCCTCGATGAAGATTTTCCTGGCCTTGTCGCAGAGAAGAGGATCGTCGTTGGCGGCGAGGCAAAGGCTCCTGGCCGACTTGTATTTCTCGCCCCTGAGAGCCGGCCAACGGAAAAGGAGGTAATCGTGGGCTTCTTTCGGACTTCGAATTGCTTCCGGTATGCCATAGCCGATACGCAGATAAACGGGCTCGGGCCAGCGGACCTCGCCCCCATTAAATATCATGGTCATTTTCGATGGTGCTCCGACATTGTGATCGAAACTCCTGTCGCGACAAAAAGTTTCGCAATTTACGAAAAATCGATCGTGGCTGTCTTACAGCCTGACGCGGGGCGGATGGCATGGCGGAGCAAGGCCGGCGGGAGGGCGCACAGACGATTGATGTCCCAATCATATGGAGAGACAGGCGGCCGTTTGGTGCACGGATGCATGTGGAAGATTGGGTGAATTCTATTGAGTCACGGGAATTTCGAGCGGGACGCCGGCCTCCGCCGCCGCTATGACAAAGCTGCTGCGAGCCTCCAGCGGCTGTCCCTGACCCCTTTCGACGTCGGCGCAGATTTGCAGAGCCATCATGAATGCCTTGCCCTCCGCCACCGGCCAGGCATTCAGCAACATGTCCAGTGCTTCCTTCGTGCTGGTGACGGCGTAAACTTTTCCAGTCCGCTTGCAGATGACCATGATGGGATAATTCCAGTCTTTACTATTCATGGTACGAGGCTCCGATCCGATGCCGCCGAAACTAACGCTGTGCTGCCTGAAAACTCAAGTTAATTTCAAGACGATATGTGGAGCAGCTGGGAGCCGTTTCAATCACCGCGGAAATCAATTCATGCGGAAGCGCGATCAACTTTCGAGTCATATCTTTCGATGCCGTGTTTTCACAGGCGATCATTCTATGAAGATTACTTGCGCGTCGGCCGAAGATCATAAAAGACTTGGACGCACCGCGCAGGCATGGAGAAAGCGATGGCGAGTTTTGTGGAGATCAAGGAACGGGCCGAGAAGCGCAAGGGCGGCGCCGAGGGCCTGAAGGCATTGATGCCGAAGGTGCCGAACCATGATGCCCTGCGTGCCCTGCCTGATGACCGCATCCTGTCGGAAATGACGCGTTACATCTTCTATGCGGGTTTCGTCCGCAACGTGATCGATGCCAAATGGGCGGGATTCGAGACTGCTTTTTCCGGTTTCGATCCGGCTTTTCTCAATCTAACACCGGATGATTATTGGCATGACCTGACCTCCGACACGCGTGTCATCCGCAACGGCGCCAAAATCATGTCGGTGCGGGCCAATGCGCAATTCGTTCGCAAGCTTGCAGACCAGCATGGCAGCGCGGGCCGCTTCTTCGCCGATTGGCCGCTGGAGGATCAGATCGGCCTGCTTGCCATCCTGGACAAGCAGGCGAACCCGCTCGGCGGCATGACCGGCCAGTATCTCCTGCGGGCGATCGGCCGCGACAGCTTCGTCATGAGCCATGACGTTCTCGTCTGTTTACGGCTTTCCGGCGTGCCGATTTCCGAAAGCAAACCGACGAAGAAGGACCTGCGTCTGATCCAGGATCAGTTCAATGCCTGGCATGCCGAGACGGGTCTGCCACTCACCCATCTCTCGCGCATCTGCGCCTTCTCCGTCGGAATGCCAGGGGAGGAGGATGAGGCCTGATTGATCTCATCCATCGAATGATATTGGATCGCCTCGGGATACAGGAGGAGCAGAATGACGACCGATAGCAGACCCTTGGCCATCAGCGCGCCGGCGCCGCGCTCGCTCGAGCTTATCTTCACCAAGGATGCGATGTCGCTCCTTCAGTCGAAATATCGCATCGTCGAAGTGGGTGCGGATGATATCGGCGGGTTGGGTGACGATGTGCTCGGCGAGGCGCGCTATATCATTGGCCAGCCGCCCTTGTCGAAGGAGACGCTCGACCGCATGCCGCAACTGCGCTGCATTCTGAATGTCGAGAGCAATCTCATCAACAACATGCCTTATGAAGTGCTTTTCGCGCGCGGCATCCACGTCGTGACCACTGGCCTCGTTTTTGCCGAGCCGGTCGCCGAGATCGGCCTTGGGTTTGCTCTGAGCCTGGCGCGCGGGATCGTCGATGCCGATGTCGATTTCCGCGAGGGCAGGGAACTCTGGGGTGGCGATGGCAATGCGAAGGCACGGCTCGTTGGCGGCAGCGATATTGGCATTGTCGGCTTCGGTGATCTCGGCAAGGCGCTGAACCGCGTGCTGTCCGGCTTCCGCGCCAATATCAGGGTCTTCGATCCCTGGATGCCGCCGTCGATCCTCCGGGAACATGGCGTTCAGCCCGCTGGGCTCGATGAGGTGTTATCCAACAGCGATTTCGTCTTCGTGGTCGCATCGGTCACCAGCGAGAACAAGGGTTTTATCGGTGCCGAAGCTTTTGCGAAAATGCGCACGGGTGCAGCCTTCATACTGCTCAGCCGCGCTGATGTGGTGGATTTCGAGGCGCTGATGGCGGCAGTCGCCTCCGGCCATATCGTGGCGGCGAGCGACGTCTATCCTGAGGAGCCGCTCGGCCTTAATCATCCGGTGCGCAAGCTCAAGGGCTTTCTGCGCTCGGCCCATCGCGCCGGCGCTCTCGACAGCGCCTTCAAGAGGATGGGCGACATGGTACTGGAGGATATGGATCTGATGGATCGCGGCCTGCCACCGATGCGCTGCAAGCGCGCCGAGCGGGAAACGGTGTCGCGCATGCGTTCGAAACCGGTGACGCGCAACTGACAGCAGGTCTCCATTCCCGGCGCGGTGTCCCTCTGCGCGGGGAATGGGTTTGCATTGACGGGACTAACGGCGGTCGAGCCGGTTGGCGAGACGATCGCCCAGCCACTGCATGCCGCAGACCAGAATGATCAGTACGATGACGACGGCGATCATGACGCCGGTTTCGAAACGCTGGTAGCCGTAGCGGATCGCAAGGTCGCCGAGGCCACCGCCGCCGATCGTGCCCGCCATCGCCGAAGCACCGATCAGCGTGACCAGCGTCACCGTGAAGCCGGCGACGATGCCGGGCATGGCCTCGGGCACCAGCACTTCGCGGATGATCGTCCAGCGATTACCTCCCATGGCGCGCACCGCATCGATCAAGCCGCGATCGACTTCACGCAGCGAGACCTCGGCGATACGGGCATAATAGGGGATCGCGGCAATGGTCAGCGGCACGATCGCCGCCGTTGTCCCGAGTGCGGTGCCGACGATCAGCCGCGTCAGCGGGATGAGGGCAATCAGCAGGATCACGAAAGGCACGGCGCGGAAGCCGTTGACGAGCGCGGCAAGGATGCTGTTGATCGCAGGCTGCTCGGCAATGCCGCCGCGACCAGTGACGACGAGGGCTAGGCCGAGCGGCAGGCCGATGACCAGGGAGAGGAGGCCGGACGCAGTCGTCATCCAAATCGTCTCCCAGAAGGAGCGCCAAAGCAGGCCGAGGATCACATCAGTTGTCATAGCCTAAAACCTCCACCCGGGCGGAGCGGGCTTTCAGAAAATCGCTGACCTGCGCCGGCAGGTCCGGATCGCGCGTCGGGACGCCGACGAAGAAACGGGCAACGGGTTGGTTCTGGATGTGGTCGATGCCGCCGTGAACCAGGCGGAAAGAGCGCGGCAGGGCAGCGGAAAGCTCCGCAAAGAGCGCGCCCTGCGCGGCCGGACCGGCGAGATCGACGCTGAGAATGGCCTCGATGCCGGAAGTCGGGGAGAGGCGCGCGGCGATATGTTCCGGCAATTGCGGCCGGATGCCGCCAAGCAGGCTTGCCGTGATCTCCGTTTGTGGATTGGCGAAGACCGACCAGACCGAACCCTCCTCGACGATCTGGCCCACATCGATGACAGCGACGCGATCGGCGATGGAGCGCACCACCTCCATCTCGTGCGTGATGAGTAGGATGGTCAGGCCGAGTTTGCGGTTGATATCCTTCAGCAGCGCCAGGATCGATCGGGTGGTTTCCGGGTCTAGCGCTGACGTCGCCTCGTCCGACAGGAGCAATGCGGGCCGGGCGGCTAGGGCGCGGGCGATGCCGACGCGCTGCTTCTGGCCGCCGGAAAGGGCGGCTGGATAGGCTTTGGCCTTGTCGGCGAGGCCGACGAGTTCGAGCAGTTCGCGTGCGCGCTGCAGCCGTTCGGCCTTGGCCACGCCCTCGATCTTCAGCGGCAGGGCGATGTTCTCTTCGACGGTTTTTGCCGACAGCAGGTTGAAATGCTGGAAGACCATGCCGATGCGGCGGCGCAGCGGCTGCAGTTCTTGTTCTGAAAGGCGGGCAATGTCGCGGCCTTCGATATGAATCTCGCCGCTATCGGCGCGCTCCAGCCCGTTCAGGCAACGGATCAGCGTCGATTTACCGGCGCCGCTGCGGCCGATGATGCCGACGATCTCGCCACGGCGCGCGGTCAGCGAGATACCGTCCAGTGCCGGCGTGCCGCCGAACCGGCGACGGACATCAACCAGGCGGACGATCTCGTCGCCTGTCGCTTCAGGCGGCGCCTGTCCGTCGATCGATGTGGCTGGGATGAAGGAATTCATATCTGCTTCCCAATCTTCTTTTTTACGTTCGGCGCGGGTTGAGCATGGGCTTTAAACATCGAAGGCGGCCCGGGCAAGATACCCCGGCCGCCTCGCCGCTCAACGCGGTCCCCGCGCCGTTCTGACATCAATAGGCGCTGATGCCCGTTCCTTTGTAAACCTTGTCGAACTCGGCCTTGACGGTGTCGTTCTGGTAAGCTGCAACCAGCGTCTTCACCCAGGCCTCGTTCTCGCTGCCCTTCTTGACGGCGATGAAGTTGCGGTACGGGTTGCCGTCGATCGGCTCCTGCGCAATGCGATCCTTCGGGGTCAAGCCGCTCTTCAGCGCCCAGTCGGTATTGACGACGGCTGCGTCCAGGTCGTCGATCGAGCGGCCGACGATGCCGGCGTCCAGTTCCTTGATCTCGACGTTCTTTGGGTTTTCAGAAATGTCGGCCGTGGTGGCGAGGATGCCGGTGCCGTCCTTGAGCTTGATCACGCCTTCATGCTGCAGAACACGCAGGGCGCGGCCTTCATTGGACGGATCGTTCGGCACGCCGATAGTGGCACCCTTCGGAAGGTCGGCGACAGCCTTGTACTTCTTGGTATAGAGCCCGATCGGCCAGACGCCCGTATAGCCGACGTTGACGATGTGATAGCCGTGCTGCTTGATCTGGTTGTCCAGATAGGGCTGATGCTGGAAGGCATTGGCCTCGACTTCGCCGCGCTCCAGGGCTTCGTTCGGCTGGGTGTAATCGTTGAAGACGACCGGCTCGACCTTCAGGCCCTTCTTGGCAGCTTCAGCGACCACGACGCGCCAGACATCCTCGTCCTCACCACTCATGATGCCGACCTTGATCGTCTTGTCTGCGGCGAAGGAGGGCGTAGCGGTCGCCGTCAAGCCGAACACGGCGACAGCGGAGGCAAGGAGGGCAGCAAGGCCGGCGCGGCGAGAAAGGCGCGGCGCGTCGAAACCTTTAGAAAGCTTTTCAGTCATGGGAAATCCTGTTCCAGATGATCGAGATCGTTTTTCTCGGTGACATCAGGATCATCTCAGACGTGCGTTCTGTCCGCGAAGCAGGATCATGCGTTGTGCGGCGCAGTTCTGAAAAACTCTTTTCAGTGCAACGCGAAAGAGCAAACTAATTTTCCATAAATATTGTAGATTATTAATGCGGCAAAATGAGCATTTGCCTAAAAATTGAGCGCATCACCGGTGAATCGGGTCCTTCCAGAGGACTTCCTCCGGTTTTTCGACGGGTTCTATGTCGAGATTGACAACCACCGGCTCCTGACCGGAGCGGACGAGGACGCATTCCAGCGTTTCGTCGCGGCTGGCATTGATCTCCTGATGCGGCACGTAAGGCGGCACGAAGATGAAGTCGCCAGGACCGGCTTCGGCAACGAATTCCAGATTGTCACCCCAGCGCATCCGCGCCTTGCCTTTGACGACATAGATGATGCTTTCGAGATCGCCGTGATGATGGGCGCCGGTCTTGGCGTTGGCGTGGATCGTCACGGTTCCCGCCCAGATCTTTTCCGCGCCGGCGCGCGCATGGTTGATCGCGGTTGCGCGGTTCATGCCCGGTGTCTGCGCGGTATTCGGGTCGAGGGCATTGCCGGGGATGATTTTGACGCCATGTTCACGCCAGTCGACCGGTTGATGGCTGTGATCGTGCCCGTCTTGATGCCCATGCTCATGATCGCCGCACATGGTCGTCCTTTCGGCTTTGGAGGGAGATTCGCATGCCCTCCACGGGAACGCTGTTGTTTCACTCTACGCGAAGCCATTCAAAAATAAAGGGAATTACAAAAAGTTATCAATAAGGCTTTTCAAGTCGGGATTAATCTATAAACTTGATCAAGTTACATGACCGGTGGGAACATTTCGTGTGCATCCCGCGTTGCGCCGGTCACGAAATGGTTTGCCGCGCCGTTCCCCTCAATAAGGCGCGCCAAATTGAAGAAGCAGCGCTTGGGTCTCGGAGGAGAGACCATCAACTTTACATATATGCGCCGGACTTCCAATTGAAAGGAGACAGACATGTCGAATGCCTTGCCGCCCCTTCATGAGGGTCATGCCCCCATCACTCTGCAGCAGCTCTTCCGCGAAGCGCTCTACGCCTTCGAGGAATGGGACAGCGAAGTCACCGAACCGATCGTGACGTTCGAAGGGCGTATCCATCCCATCAGTGTCGTGTTCGAAGCCATGCGCGAATGCACTGATATCGTGCCCAACAACATCGTCTCGGCCGTGACCGAGCGGCTGACCAAGCCCTGGGAGGGCGAGGGTCCGCTTGATACGATGACTTTTTCGACGGCTGCCCGCGTTATGGGCGTTCTTGTTCGTAAAAGGCTGCTGGCTGTGAACAACGGCGTCAACGTCGCTGCCATTGCGGCAGATAGCCAGGCGGCGGAAACGTCGGATCGCTAATAGGCGAAGATTGTTTATGGAAGGCCCGCTGGCTATATCAGCGGGCCTTCTGCATTTCATCGGCCGCTCACATCGAATTCCGGATCGACGGGGATCTGCATTGCCGTAACCAGATGATTGGTCTGCCCGGCAAGCCCGATGACAGCGAGCAACTCCCCATGCTGTGCATCGGTCATGCCCTTTGCCCTGGCAGCTGCCGTATGGGAATGGACGCAATAGGTGCAGCCGTTGGCGGTGGAGACGGCGATGTAGATCATCTCGCGCACCAGCGGGTCGAGCGCCCCTTCCGCCATCATGACCGCTTTCAGGCCCTCCCACGTCCGTTTCAGCAAGGCGGGATCATTTGCCAAGCCGCGCCAGAAATTATTGACGAAATCGGATTTCCTCACCGCGCGAATGTCATCGAACACAGCCTTGACCGCCGGGATTGCGTCTGCTTCCGCATCATCGAGCAATTTCACCGTCGTCATTCTCTATCTCCTTCAGCAATCCTGACTGTGCCGGAACATAGCGCATTTTTCCGCCGTGTCGGCGGGGAGCGCGGTCGAATTTTCCTCCTCTTTTCATTTGCAAAATTCATCCATATGTGAAAATACTATTCACATAAGAAAATTGGGCCGATGCGAAAACCAGCTGCGAGGATATTCCTCAAGGCGGCGGAGCGCCTTGAGCCGGGCGATGTCAGGGAGTGGGAATATCGATGGTCTTGAAGAAGGACTTGCCTCTGGCCGGACTTGTCGTCGTCGACATGAGCCAGTTTCTGTCAGGTCCTTATTGTTCGCTGCGGCTGATGGATCTCGGCGCCAGGGTCATCAAGATCGAACGGCCAGGTGGGGGCGATCTCTCGCGCAGGCTTTATCTCAGCGACCGTGAGAGCGGCGATTCGACGATCTTCCATGCTATCAACCGCTCCAAGGAGAGTCTCGCGATCGACTTGAAGAGCGAGCGCGATATGAGCGCGCTGCGCAAGCTGATCTCCAAGGCCGATGTGCTTATACAGAATTTTCGCCCCGGCGTGCTCGAGCGGCTGGGGCTGGATCATGAGGCCGCAAGCAAGCTCAATCCGCGTCTCGTCTATTGCTCGATCAGCGGCTACGGCGAAGAGGGGCCGTGGGTCTCGCGCCCGGGGCAGGATCTTCTGGCGCAATCGCGCTCCGGCGTCATGTGGCTGAACGGCGATGAGGGGCAGGGACCGGTGCCCTTTGGTCTCGCGGTCGGCGATATGCTGGCGGGTGCGGCAGCGGCGCAGGGCATTCTTGCGGCGCTGGTGCGGCGCGGCGTGACGGGCGAGGGCGGGCTGGTGGAGACCAGCCTGCTGGAAGCCCTGATCGATCTGCAGGTCGAGGTGCTGAGCGTGCACATGAACAGCGGCAACAAGCTGCCGGAGCGCTCCCATGTTCGCAGTGCCCACGCCTATCTTTCGGCTCCCTATGGCGTCTATCGCGCCGCAGACGGTTATCTCGCTATCGCCATGACGCCGATTTCCAAGCTTGCCGATCTGCTCGGCATGGACGAGCTTGCGCCCTATCGCGATCATGAGAAAAGCTGGTTTACGGCACGTGATGAGATCAAGGCGCTGATCGCGGCGCGCATCGCCAGCCGCAACGTTGACGACTGGCTGGCGATCCTCGAACCTGCCGACATCTGGTGCGCAAAAGTGCTGAGCTGGCCAGAGCTGCTAGGTAGCGAAGGTTTTCGCGTTCTCGACATGCTGCAGACGGTCGGGCGCGAAGATGGCGTCAGCCTGCAGACAACCCGCTCGCCCATCCGCATCGATGGGCAGCGGCCGAAATTCGAGCGTGCGGCCCCGCACGTTGGCGAGCATAATGCGGCACTCTGGGAGGAGTTCGGCCTCGGTTAACGGGTCGAGAGGCCGCGATGGATATAGAAGGAGTTTTCCAATGACGCGCATCACCAATCTTCGCGTTTTCGACTTGCGCTTCCCGACATCGCAAAGCCTCGACGGGTCTGACGCGATGAATCCGGATCCGGACTATTCAGCAGCCTATGTCATCCTCGAGACCGACAGACCGGGGCTTGCCGGCCACGGCCTGACCTTCACCATCGGCCGCGGCAATGACATCTGCTGCATGGCGATCGAGGCGATGCGGCATCTGGTCGTCGGTACCGAGCTTGCGACGGTTCTGGAAAACCCCGGCAAATACTGGCGGCATCTGACCAGCGACAGCCAGTTGCGCTGGATCGGCCCGGAGAAGGGCGCGATGCACCTTGCCACCGGCGCGGTCGTCAATGCCGTCTGGGATCTACTCGCCAAGGAGGCCGGCAAGCCGGTCTGGCGGCTGGTTTCGGAGATGGATGCCGAGCAGATTGCCGATATCGTCGACTATCGTTACCTGACAGATGTCCTGACCCGCGACGAGGCCGTCGCTATCCTGAAGAAGGCGGAAGCCGGCAAGGCCGACCGTATCGCAACGCTCGAGCGCGAGGGCTATGCCTGCTACACGACCTCTGCCGGTTGGCTCGGTTATGACGATGCCAAGCTGCGCCGCCTGTGCCAGGAGGCGATCGACGCCGGCTTCAACCATGTGAAGATGAAGGTCGGCCGCGATCTCGAAGACGATATCCGCCGCCTCACGATTGCCCGCGAAGTGATCGGCCCCGACCGCTATCTGATGATCGATGCCAACCAGGTTTGGGAAGTCAATCAGGCGATCGACTGGGTGAAGAAGCTCGCCTTCGCCAAGCCCTTCTTCATCGAAGAACCCACAAGCCCGGACGATGTCGCCGGACACCGCAAGATCCGCCAAGCCATCGGTCCCGTGAAGGTCGCGACCGGCGAGATGTGTCAGAACCGCATCATGTTCAAGCAGTTCATCGCCGAGGGCGCCATCGATGTCGTGCAGATCGATTCCTGCCGCATGGGCGGTCTCAACGAAGTGCTGGCTGTGCTGCTGATCGCCGCCAAATATGGTTTGCCGGTCTGGCCGCATGCCGGCGGTGTCGGCCTCTGCGAATATGTGCAGCACCTGTCGATGATCGACTATATCGCCGTGTCAGGCACCAAGGACGGCCGCGTCATCGAATATGTCGATCATCTGCATGAGCATTTCATCGACCCCTGCATCATCCGCGACGCGGCCTACATGCCGCCGAGCCTTCCGGGGTTCTCGATCGAGATGAAGCCGGAATCGATCGCGGAATATACGTTCAAGGGGTGAGCTGCAGCCGACCTCCTTCTCCCCGAGGGAAGAAGAAGGTCGGCATATCGGCCTTACACGTTCCGCTTCAACCAGTCCCGAATGACCGTCACGTCTGCATCGTCAAATTCGTGACCGGCGGGCACCGTCGCGAGTTCGACCTTGGCGCCGCCATCCCGCAGGCGTTCCGCGAGAGGCTGGGCGTATGGGCCATACAGATCCTTCTCGCCCGCAATCGCCAGGACTTCGGCATCCGACATATCGGCTGCCGGCGGATTTTCGAGGGCGGCCATGGAGCGCAGCAGCACGGCGCGGCGGATCAGATGCGGGTGCAGCGACAGCATGGCGTTCAGCAGATTGGCGCCGTTCGAGTAGCCGATATAGACGATGCGATCCGGATCGAGTCCGTAAACATGGATCGCGCCATCGATGAAGGCGGCGAAGGCTTCGGCTTCGCTCACGATATCGGCCTGATCGAGGGACATCGGGCCGGTCCGGCGAAACCAGCGCGGTGCACCTTCCTCGAGCGCACGGCCGCGCACGCTGAGCAATGTCGCGGCAGGATCGATCTTGTGGCCGAGCGGCAGCATGGTCGTTTCGTTGGCGCCGGAGCCGTGCAGCAGAACGAAGACATTGCCGTTCGGCTTGTCAGGCGTGAAGAAGCGATGGATGAAGGGCAGATCGCGATAGATGACGCGTGGCTCGCCGGGCATGGAGAACTGCGGCAGGATCACGTTCAATTCGGCCAGAAGCTTCGGACTGTCGCCGGGGGCGAAGAGGCGCGTGCCGAGCGTTGCCTCGTCCTCGTCGACCAGCATGCCGGGCGCGTCGGTTGCGAGTTCGAACAGGATGCGCCCGGGCTCGCGGACGTAGAGCGAGCGGAAATACTTGCGGTCATGCATCGCTGTCGGCCCGGAATCGATCGCCTGCAGGGCGGTACGGATTGACTGCAATTCGATGTCGTCGCTGGCGCGAAAGGCGACATGATCGACCGTGCCCGTGCCCGGAGCACTGGCCCAGAAGCCGCGCGCATCACGAATGTCGAGGATATCGCCCGATACCGAGATGAGCCGGCTGATCGCCCCGCTGGTGGCGAGCGGCTGGTAGTCGAAGTGATCGACAAGGATGGCCCGGGTCTCCTCGGGCGTTTCGCTGAACAGCGTCGCGCCGCGGATGCGCAGGATCGCGCGCTCTTGCGGAATGGTATCGCTTGTCCATGGAGCTGCCGCTTGCAGAGTATTGGTCCCCACCAGTTTGACGATGACGCCGTCCGGGTCCTTTAGCCGTAAGACGGGTTCGCCGAACTCCTCGGAGGGACCTTCCGGCTTCAGGCCGGCGCTCAGGGCGCGCGTCAGCCAGAAGCCGATGCTGGCTGGATCGATCGCAAGCGAGATCTCGCCGACCTGGCCGACGCCGGCGCGGCCAGGCGAGCCATCCTCCCAAACGAGAAAGGTGATCAGCGAGCCCGGCGAGCCTGTGGCATCGCCATAGATGAGATGAAGCTGCGTTGCGTCCTCGAAACCACCGGTGCGCTTGACGAGGCGCAGGCCGAGGAAGCCGACGTAGAAATCGACATTCGCCTGGACCTTTCGGGTGATCAGCGTGATGTGATGGATGCCGGCGACCATGGGATGCTCCAGACTGTTATTCGTTCTGGTCGCTATTTAGGCCGGGGCCATTGTTCAATGCAATGTGTGGTCTGTAGAAGGCAGTGTTCACAAAAACGCAACTTTTTATCGCGCTGCATCGGCCGTCAGATCAGGTTTCAGCCGCCCCCGATTTTTTCGGAGCCTTCCGTTTGGACTTTGTCTTTGGCTCCGGCTGTGGTTGCAGAGCTTCCTTTTCAAGCCGGAGCTCGCGCAGACGGGCCGTTTTTCGCTCACGGATTGCATGCTCGCTGGCGAGAATTTCTTTAACCGCCGAATCGAGCTGATTGGCTTTATCTGCCGGCGCCTGTCTCTTTGAGCCGAATAGGTTCTCTTTATTCGGTGGTGTCATATCAGCCTCCATGGGGTTGTATCGTGTTGATGCTGGTCGCAAATAGCCCAAGCTGATCGACTGTAGGCACAATGGAGATGGTATCATGCTGTAGCAGAAGATGCCCGCATCAACGACACAATTCCGCAGTCCTTTGCAGAAGCAGACGAGCGGAGTCCAAAGGAGAGGGTCTTTCGACTCTATTCAAAAGCAGCTGTATCAGCGCCATCACGTATGTCATCTTTTGATGCGCTATCCAACATTAGTTAATTTAGATGTTTCTGCTTGTGGAGAATATACCTATCCGATACAAGATGCGTCATCGATATTTGTGACCGACGCTTTGCCTCGACGCACTCTGCGCGACAACGACGAACTTCCCTCTCAAAATCGGTCCACTGCCAACCAGTGTTTCCTGGTTGACGTCTTTATGTGAGTGATTGAAAGGTCATCGTTATGAGCACAGGTACTGT
Organism: Martinezella tropici; assembly: GCF_003287875.1. Lineage (GTDB taxonomy): Bacteria > Pseudomonadota > Alphaproteobacteria > Rhizobiales > Rhizobiaceae > Rhizobium > Rhizobium tropici_C. The sequence continues at coordinate 200,562 of NZ_QMKK01000020.1, read as the reverse complement.
AAAGTGGTTCAATGCTGCCAAGGGTTTCGGTTTCATTCAGCCTGATGATGGGGCGACGGATGTTTTCGTGCATATTTCAGCCGTTGAGCGCGCTGGAATGAGCACGCTGCGCGACGGCCAGAAAATCTCCTACGAGCTTGTCAAGGACAAGCGTTCGGGCAAGATGTCGGCCGACCAGCTCGAAGCTATGTAAGCCATTTGTTTTCCGGTCTTGGACCATGGATGAGATGGTATAGATCGTTAGGCAATGAAGGAAGAGGTCGGGTTGGTCCGGCCTCTTTTTTATTCACCCCTGTTTCCGCAAGGCGGACAAAACCCATCAAGGTCGAAGCACCGATGCATGATCGATGCGCGTTGCGACTTTGCACTCCCAAGCTGAGCGCCGGATGATTATTTCGTCCTGGGGCCGCTTACACTTTCGGCATCATGCCCTAGCCAACTCAATGCTCGCCGAGGCCATCTTCCGGCGATTTGCGGCGATGGCCGCTGATTTCGGAGCCGGCGGTGCGCGAGAAGCTGGCGTTCCAGATCACCGCGAGCAGTGCAATGGCCGTCACGACGATGAAGGCGACCGAGAAGTCGATCATCTCGGCTTTCGTCTCTCCACGCAGCTGCATCGAGCCATGCAGGGCAAGGGCGGCGACGCAGATGCCGAGAGACAGCATCAGCTGCTGGAAGGTCGAGTAGAAACTCGTCGCGATGCTCATGCGATCGCGCTCGATCTCGTCATAGGCGATGGTGTTGTAGGCCGTGAACTGGAACGACATGAAGAAGCCGCAGAAGAACAGGATCACGAAGATGACGGGCAGCGGCCAATCCGGCTGGAAGATGGCGCACATGCCGTAGCCGAGCGTGCCGATCAGGCCGAAGATGATAAGGGCCGTGCGGAAACCGAGCGTCCTCAGAATGCGGACTTGCAAGGGCTTCATGGCCATGGAGCCGAGCGCGGTCGCGATGGCGATCTGGCCGGCCGCAGCGGCCGAAAGGCCGAAGCCGAGCTGCAGCATCAGCGGGATCAGGAAGGGATGGGCACCCTGGCTGATGCGCGTCAGCGAACCGGCGATCACCGAGGTGCGGAAGGTCGGCACCTTCATCAGCGAAAAATCCATGATCGGCGAGGGGTGCCTGCGGGCGTGGCGCAGATAGGCAATGCCGAACAAGAGGCCGATGGAGATCAGAAAGACGGCAAGATAGCCTTCGCCCTCACGGCTCGACATTTCGAAGCCGAAGAGCAGAGAGCCGAGAGAGATGCCTGAGAGGATGAAGCCCGAGAGGTCGAAACGGCCGGTGCGCGGGCCTTTCACCTCCTCGATGAACATGGTCACCAGGATGAAGCCGATGACGCCGATCGGCACGTTGATGTAGAAGATCCAGCGCCAGTCGAGATAGGTGACGAACATGCCGCCGACGGGCGGCCCGAGAATGGGGCCGACCAGCGCCGGGATCAGCAGCCAGGACATGGCGTTGACCATATCCTTGCGGGCGACGCTGCGCATCAGCACGAGACGCCCGACGGGCAGCATCATAGCGCCGCCGAGGCCCTGCAGCAGCCGCGCGATCACGAGGAAGAACAGGTTCGGCGCCTGCGCGCAGAGAAGCGAGCCGACAACGAAAACCGCAATGGCGGATCGGAAGACGGTGCGCGACCCGAAGCGGTCTGCAATGGCGCCGCTGGCGGGAATGAAGATCGCGAGGCTGAGGAGGTAGGATGTCAGCGAGATACTCATGGCCGGCGCACTGACGCTGAAGTCTCTTGCCATGGTCGGAAGGGCAGTCGCGAGCACGGTCGCGTCAAGCTGTTCCATGAACATCGCGCTTGCTACGATAAGCGCTACTACACGAAAATTCGGTGCGGCCCGCCTGGTGGGGGCGGCCTGGAATATCTGATCCGACATTGTCGGGGATCGCTCTCGATGGTGCGGTGGGGTCCGAGGACAGAACCGCAAATCTGGTCATGGCGCGAAGGCCTATTTGAACGGCGGTTTGTATACTCCTGCTTGCACGCGATTGCTATATCAGAAATCGCAAATCCCATTCATGGGATGAAAAAAATGACCCACATGCAAGGGCAAACGGCTTCAAATGAACGTGAGGTGAAGGAATAGGCGCGATATCGCGCCGAAATGCTCACGCTTAGTTTTTTCGCGTAAGATAATGTGCTGGTTTGGCCGGATGCCATAGGCAAAAAGACCGGTGCCAGTTGGTGATGGCACCGATCCGAGTCGTCAGCAGGCACCGAGGCGATCAGTAGCCTTCGGCAAGTCCCGAGCCGGCGCGACTGTCCATGGCGCCGTTGTAGCGGGCGCCACCGCCCTTGGCGATATCGCTGAGGCTCTTGCCGCCCACCAGGATGCCGGCCGCCTGGCCCCAGATCGGCCAGCTATTGTCGACCTGAACCGTGTAGCCCATGCCGGTCAGGAGCTTGATCGTATCCGGCGATAACGCGCGGGGCTCCATGTAGACCTTATCCGGCAGCCATTGATGATGGATGCGCGGCGCATCGATCGCTTCCTGGATGTTCATGCCGAAATCGATGACGTTGATGATCGCCTCGAGCGTAATGGTGATGATGCGCGAGCCGCCGGGGCTGCCGATCACCATGAAGGGCTTGCCGTCCTTGGCGATGATCGTCGGGCTCATGGAGGACAGCGGCGTCTTCTTCGGCTGGATGGCGTTGGCTTCGCCCTGCACCAGGCCGTACAGATTGGGCACGCCGGGCTTGGAGGTGAAATCGTCCATCTCGTTGTTCAAGAGGATGCCCGTACCAGGCGCGACGACTCCGGCGCCGAAGGAACCGTTCAGCGTGTAGGTGACGGCAACGGCATTGCCGTCATTGTCGACGATCGAATAATGCGTGGTCTCGTGGCTTTCGCCCAAGCCCTTGGGCATCAGATCCTTGGAGACGCCCGCCTTATAGGGCGAGATGTCGTCGCGGATCTTCTGGGCATAGGCCTTGTCCAGCAGCTTGCTGACGGGATTGTCGACAAAGTCGGGATCGCCGAGGGCCGAGTTGCGGTCGACATAGGCGTGGCGCATGGCTTCGACCATGAGATGGACGGTATCGGCCGAGCCGTAGCCGGTATAGGAGAGCGGATAGCCTTCCAGCACGTTGAGGATTTCGCAGATGATGACGCCACCGGAGGAGGGTGGCGGAGATGAGATGATCTCGTAGCCGCGATAGTCGCATTTCACGGGGTCCAGCTCACGGACCTTGTACTGCTCGAAATCCTGGTTTGCGAGAATGCCGCCCTTGTCTTGGCTCGCCTTGACGATGGCATTGGCGACCGGTCCCTTGTAGAAGCCATCCGGCCCCTGATCCGAAATGCCTGACAGCGCATTGGCGAGATCCGGCTGTACGAGCTTGTCGCCCGTCGTGAAGGGCTTGCCATCCGACTTGGTGAAGATCGCCGCGGTGGCCGGATCGCGCGCGAGTCGATCCTTGCTCTCGTTCAGTTCGGCGGCATCGGCCTGGTTCAGCGTGAAGCCTTCCCTGGCGTAGCGAATGGCCGGCGCCATCAGATCCTGACGCGATTTCGTGCCGTATTTCTCGCGGGCAGTCTCGAAGCCCATGACCGAGCCCGGAACGCCGACGGCGAGATAGCCATTGGTGCTGGCGCCTTTGACGATATTGCCCTTGTCGTCGAGATACATGTCCTTTTTGGCTGCCAACGGCGCGCGCTCGCGGAAATCGAGGAAGTCCGTCTTGCCGTCGCGCATGCGGATGGTCATGAAGCCGCCGCCGCCGATATTGCCGGCGGTCGGATAGACCACCGCGAGCGTGTAGCCGACGGCAACGGCGGCATCGACGGCATTGCCGCCGTTTTTCAATACCTGCACGCCGACGTCCGTGGCCAGATGCTGTGCCGTAACCACCATGCCGTGTTCAGCTTCGACGGGAGGTGGCGCGGCGGCTCTGGCGGTGACGGAAAAGAGGGCGAAGGTGACGAGCGTCACCGAGGATATCGCCCGTTGGCGGAATTGGCGCATGATGAATATGCCTCCCATTATTGTCTTGGTGGAAAATCGCCCACAGATGACATGGTGTCACGCGCGAAAATGGCGATATCGGCTGTCGGAATTTTTTAATCGGGCGATGCCGCATCACCGGGCCGCGCCGGTTCGCTATGTCTTTCCTGCACTACTATGGATAATTTTAGTCTTCCAACCCTGCGGAAGCTTGGGTCGGACTTGCAATATTTCTTTTATTAGTTACGCCTACTTTAGGTAGCTAGTCTATCGGGGTTGAAGTATTGCGTGGAGGTTGATGATGCCCGTCACGAGACTTGAGCAGTGGAAGAGCGAGCGCAAGGTCAAGGCAAAGCCACACGTCATTGCCGAAAAGACGCACATCATTGAAATCGAGTGCGACCATTGCAGCCGGCACTTCTTCCGATGGTCATCGATGGCAGCCGTCTACTGGCGTTGTGACGATTGCACCGCCATCGTCTGATCTCATTTGCACCTAGCGGCTACAGGATCAGGATGGCGCGGAAGTCGTTGACGTTCGTTCCGGTCGGGCCGGGAACGAAGAGATCGCCAATCGCGTCGAACGCTGTCCAACCGTCATTGTTTGCCAGCAGCTCGGCCGGCACCATTCCGGCCTTGCGCAACCGCGCCACCGTACCTGCATCGGCAAAGGCGCCGGCATTGTCCTCGCTGCCGTCGATGCCATCGGTATCGGCGGCCATGGCGTGAATGCCCGCGTGACCGTCGATATCGATGGCGAGCGACAACAGGAACTCCGAGTTTCGCCCGCCCTTGCCGTTGCCCTTCAAGGTCACCGTCGTTTCGCCGCCAGAGAGTAGCACGATCGGCTTCGGAAAGGGGCGATTGCGATGAAGCACTTCCCGGGCGATGGCAGCGTGGACATGCGCAGCTTCGCGGGCCTCGCCCTCTATGGCGTCCGAGAGAATGGCGGCTTCGATGCCGGCGGCACGCGCCACCTCGGCAGCGGCTTCCAACGAGACGCCGGCTGACGCGATGACATGGACCTCATTGCCGGCAAAGCGCGGATCGCCCGGGCGCGGCGCATCCGCCTCAACTTTCTCGATATGGGCGAGAACGGCTGGCGGGAGTTCGATACGGTAGAGGCGGATGAGATCGAGTGCTTCGGCGCGCGTGCCGGCGCCCGGCACGGTCGGCCCGGAGGCCACCAGGGCAGGGTCGTCGCCGGGAATGTCCGAGACGACGAGCGAGACGACCTTGGCCGGGTGGGCTGCGGCAGCCAGCCGGCCGCCCTTGATGGTCGACAGATGCTTGCGGATGACATTCATCGCAGAGATCGGCGCGCCGGAGGCAAGCAGCGCCTTGTTGACGGCGATTTCATCGGCGAGGCTCAAGCCGCCCGCTGGCGAGGGAAGCAGCGCCGAGCCGCCGCCTGATATCAGGGCGATCACCAGATCGTCTTTTGTGAGGCCATCGACAAGTTTCAGTAGCCGACGGGAGGCGACGAGACCAGCCTCATCCGGCACGGGGTGGGCTGCTTCGATGATCTCGATCTGGCGGCAGGGGGCGGAAAAACCGTATCGCGTCACGACGAGGCCTTCCAGCGGGCCATCCCAGCATTGTTCCAGCGCGGCCGCCATCTGGGCAGATCCCTTGCCGGCGCCGATGACGATCGTGCGGCCCTTCGGTTTGGCAGGCAGATGCGTACGGATGCCGGTCAACGGATCGGCTGCACGCACGGCGGCATCGAACAGTGAGGTCAGGAAGGCGCGGGGATCGGAAACGGTCATGTCGAACTGCCTGTCTGCTAGAGCGTTTATACGCAATTCCGGACGGAAAACCGCTATGCACTTTTCCTGAAATTGCTTCTCAGAGCCTGTAACCATTTGGTGGCTTAACTGACTGGAAGACGCAAGGGCCAGGAACTGCAATTGTGTCCTGCCCGACGAATCCCTATGTAGAAGGAAAGGGTTTCACGCTTTTATTCAGGGATTTTTCGACATGGCCGAATTGAAAGTGAAGACAAGGCAGACGGGCGCAACCGCTACGGTCGGCCGCACCGGCTTTCCGCATGTGACCTCGGTGACCGGCGGCGAAATCGATATCGTCACCTCGCCGTCGCAGCCTGGCTTCAACCCGCTCGACCTGCTCTATTCGTCGCTCTCGGCCTGCCTGGCCTTGAGCGCCCGCATGGCCGCTAGCAGCCTCGGCGTGCTCGACAAGCTCACCGAAGTCACCGCCGTCGTCACGGGTGAGAAGGCGACCGAAGGCCTCTCGCGCGTGGAGAAATTCAACATTGCCTTCACCATCAAAGGTGATTTCAGCGATGAAATTCGCAACGCGATTGCGCATGCCGCCGAAGATGAGATTTGCACGGTGAGCAACACGATCCGCGGCAATCCGCAATTTGAGACGGTGATTTCGGGGTGAGATTTGGTCTATCCCGCCCCTTGCGCGCGGGAACGCAAAATCAGCATTTAGCCGCAAGGCTAAGTGCTAGATTTTGCAAGGGCGGGGGTAGGCAGGGACGCACCGGCCCCCGCTCTTGCAATTTCAATGGCTTAGAAATTGCGCTAGCATTCTGAATATGTGTGACCTTCGGTATCGCAATTCCTAAACCAATGAAATTGCTTTCTCGCCCGCCAAGGGCGAGATGGCTCGGCATCTGCCGTTGCCCCTCACTTCGCCGGAAACTCAAACCCTTCAAGGTAAGGTCCAAGCTCCGGGTCGATATCCACTTTCACGGCATTGTTGTAGATTGCCGTCGCGATCATGATGCCGGCGAAGGCGACGAGGTTGGCGAGCGTCGGCTCGTCGTAGCGGGCCTTCAATCGATCCCAAATCCCTTCCGGAATTGCATTGGAATCCCTGACGATCGCCTTGCCGAATTCGATCAGCAGCGCCTCGTCTTCGCTCGGTACGATCGTTTCCGGCGTGAGGCCGGCATTGATCAGCGCGCGCCGGAAGAAGCCGACGGGGATGATCGAGCGGCATTCGATTGCGATGGCATGGCAAAGCAGCCAGATGGCGCGATCGTCCAGAGCCGGACGCAGCTCCTCGCGCAAGGGAAACCATTCCGCATAGATGCGATGCGCGACCGGCGAGTGCAGCAGGGTGCGTTTCATATTCGTCATGCGGCCGCGCAGCTGCATTTCGCGGTCATGCTCGGCGCGCACGGCCTCGGAAGCGGTCTCGTAGTCGATCGGCGTGATATGACTCATGTTACTCTCTTTATACCGGGCTCTTACTGCGCTGCCGCTGCCGATTTCGTGAAGAAGCGGTTTTCCGGGCGCGGCAGGCCTAGATGTTCGCGCAATGTCGTACCGTCGTAATCGCGGCGGAAGATGCCGCGGCGTTGCAGCTCTGGAACGACGCGGGTGGTCACGTCAAGCAGACCCTGCGGCAGGAAGGGGAAGACAACGTTGAAACCGTCAGAGCCTTCCTCGTGCAGCCATTGCTCCATCTCGTCGGCAATGCTCTCAGGCGTGCCGACGAAGGCGAGGCCGGCATAGCCGCCGAGGCGCTGGGCAAGCTGGCGCACGGTGAGCTTTTCGGCTTCGGCAAGGGCGATGACGCGCTCGCGGCCGCTCTTGCTCGCGTTGGTTTCCGGAATCTCCGGCAGCGAGCTATCCGGATCGAATTTGGAGGCATCATGCCCAAGTGCGATCGACAGGGATGCGATGGCGCTATCGTAATGGACGAGACTATCGAGCTTTGCCCGCTTGGCCTTTGCCTCCTCGACCGTATCGCCGACGACGATGAAGGCGGCGGGCAGGATCTTCAGATGATCCGGATTGCGGCCGATCGCCTTCATCCGTCCCTTGATATCGGCGAAGATCGACTTGCCATCGGCGAGGTTGCGGGGAGCTGCAAAGACGGCTTCGGCCGTTTCGGCGGCAAGCTGACGACCGGCATCCGATTGTCCGGCCTGCACGATGACGGGCCAGCCCTGAGGTGGGCGGGCGATGTTGAGCGGGCCGCGAACGCTCAGTTCCTCGCCCTTGTGCCCGAGGACATGCATTCGCTCGGGATCGAAGAAGATGCCGCTTTCCGGATCGCGGATGAAGGCGTCGTCGGCGAAGCTGTCCCAGAGGCCGGTCACGACATCGTAGAATTCGCGAGCGCGATGGTAGCGCTCGCCATGTTCCATGTGTTCTTCGAGGCCGAAATTAAGGGCGGCATCGGGATTGGAGGTGGTGACGATGTTCCAGCCGGCGCGGCCACCGCTGATATGGTCGAGCGAGGCGAAGCGGCGGGCGATATGATAGGGCAGGTCGAAGGTGGTGGAGGCGGTTGCGACGAGGCCAATCCTGTCGGTAACGGCGGCGAGCGCCGAAAGCAGGGTGAAGGGCTCGAAGGAGGTGACGGTTTGGCTGCGCTTCAGGGCCTCGATCGGCATGTTGAGGACCGCGAGGTGATCGGCCATGAAGAAGGCGTCGAATTTTGCCTTTTCCAGCTCCTGCGCGAAGCTTTTGATGTGCTGGAAATTGAAGTTGGCGTCCGGATAGGCGCCGGGATAACGCCAGGCACCGGTATGCAGGCTGACGGGACGCATGAAGGCGCCCAGCTTCAATTGCTTCTGTTCGGTCATGGGCTCTCTCCAAAATCGTCAGCCGCTATGACGTCATAACGGCTCCGCCAGCGGAATGATGCCTTACGACGTAGGCGTGCTTCTCGCCCATTCAAAGAGCCGATTTCATTTATTTGATCGCTTTCGCGGAATATTCATCCGTCCTCGACTTCAGTGCTGTTCTGTCCGGCAAAAACCTTGACCAGCCAGTCTATGAAAACGCGGACCCGCGGTGAAAGCTGGCGGCTGCGCGGATAGAGCATCGAGACGGGCGTCCGTGTCGGTGGATAGTCCGGGAGGACATGCAGCAGCCCGCCCGATCGTAGGGCTTCCTCGGCGTGATAGCGCGGAACCTGGATCAGGCCGAGACCGAGCTTGGCCGCGGCGAAATAGCTCTCGGCCGCGTTGACGGAGATGGTGGCCGGCAGGGTGATTTCGCGCACGACGCCGTCGATCTGGAATTCCAGCGGCAGCAATCCGCCCGTTGCGGAAGAGCGGAAGCCGACCATGCGGTGGCCATCGAGCTTCTCCGGATGGGCGGGCATGCCGAAATGTTCGACATAGGCGGGTGCCGCAAGCGTCACTTCTTCCAGCATGGCGACGCGGCGGCCGATCATATCGCTATCCTGCAGCGTGCCAACGCGCAGCACGCAATCGATCCCCTCGCGGATCAGATCGACGAACCGGTCGCCTTCGGTGATCTGCAGTTCGATGTCGGGATAGGTTTCGAGGAAGGAAGGCAGGTTCGGCAGGACGAAGTGCCGCGCAAGCGTTCCATGCACGTCGACACGGAGGACACCCTTCGGCTTCGCCCCGGCAAAGGCGCCTTCAGCATCCTCGATATCGGAGAGGATGCGCAGGCAGCGCTGGTAATAGGCTTCGCCATCGAGCGTCGGGCTGACATGCCGCGTCGTGCGCTGTAGCAGGCGCACGCCAAGACGCGCCTCGACCTGTTTGATCGCATCCGTCACCGTCGAGCGGGGCAGGCCGGTGTCTTCGGCGGCCAGCGTGAAGCTGCGTCGTTCCACGACCCGGCAAAACACCCGCATGGCATCGAATCTGTCCATATTATTTGTTCGCTAAATTCGGATAGTGATGCCGATTATTGGCTGATTATCCGCTTCATGAAAAGGGGCATCTTCTCCTCATCGAAACGCGCTACGGCGCAAGGCAATGAAGGATGGGAGAAATGGGCAATATTTCCAACAAGGTAGCAATCATCACCGGCGCATCGCGCGGCATTGGCGCCGCCATTGCAGAGCGTTTGGCCGAGGATGGCTTCACCGTCGTCATCAACTATTCCGGCAGCGAAGCCGCCGCCGAGGGGCTCGCCCGCAAGATCGAGGAAAAGGGCGGCAAGGCGCTGACCGCGAAGGCCGATGTCTCCGATGTCGAAGCCGTGCGCCGCATGTTCGACGCAGCCGAAGCTGCCTTCGGCGGTGTCGATGTCCTCGTCAACAATGCCGGCATCATGCAGCTCGCGAAGATCGCCGATGCCGACGACGCGCATTTCGACCGCCACATCGCCATCAACCTGAAGGGCACGTTCAATACGCTGCGAGAAGCCGGCAGGCGCCTGCGTGACGGCGGTCGCATCGTCAACTTCTCGACCAGCATCGTCGGCCTCAAGCTTGAAACCTACGGCGTCTATGCCGCAACCAAGGCCGGCGTCGAGCTTCTGACCGGCATCATGGCGAAGGAACTGCGCGGCCGCTCGATCACGGTGAATGCGGTTGCGCCCGGCCCGACGGCCACCGATCTCTTCCTCAACGGTAAGAGCGACGAGCTCATCGACCGTATGGCCAAGATGAACCCGCTGGAGCGCCTGGGCACGCCGCAAGACATCGCCGCCGCCGTTTCCTTCCTCGTCGGCCCGGATGGCGGCTGGATCAACGGTCAGACGCTGCGCGCCAATGGCGGCATGATCTGAGCCAACTTGGCGGCAGGGTAATGCCTGCCGTCCTCCACTTCATCGTCGACAACAGCCAATCCTTTGAAGGAACAGAATCATGAGCAAGCAAGTCATCGTTATTACCGGCGCATCGAGCGGCTTCGGCGCCCTGACGGCACGCGCTCTCGCCAAGGCAGGCCATGCGGTCTATGCCGGTATCCGCGAAACCCAAGGGCGTAATGCGGCACAGGTCGCCGCAGCGGCGGCATTCGCCGCGGAGAACGGCGTCGATCTCAGGACCGTCGAACTCGATGTCGCCTCGGACGCCTCTGTCGAAGCCGGCATTGCCGCCGTCATCGGCGAGCAGGGCCGCATCGACACCATCATCCACAATGCCGGCCATATGTCCTTCGGCCCGGCGGAGGCATTCACGCCCGAACAGTTTGCCGAACTCTACGACATCAACGTGCTCAGCACCCAGCGCGTCAATCGTGCCGTGCTGCCTCATATGCGCAGGCAAGGAAAGGGGCTGGTGGTCTGGGTCTCCTCGTCGAGCACGCGGGGCGGCACGCCGCCTTACCTCTCGCCTTATTTCGCAGCCAAGGCAGCCATGGACTCGCTTGCCGTGTCCTATGCGTCCGAACTGACACGCTGGGGCGTCGAGACCGCCATCATCGTGCCCGGCGCCTTTACGAAGGGCACCAACCACTTCGCGCATTCCGGTTCCCCGGACGACAAGGCTCGCGCCGCCGAATATGACAACGGTCCCTATGCCGGCGTTCCCGACCAGGCGCTGAAGGGACTAGCCTCGCTGGAACCGGCGGATGCCGATGCCGCTTCGGTGGCGACGGCAATCGTGGATATTGTCGATATGCCGTTTGGAACGCGGCCATTCCGTACCCATATAGACCCTTCTGAGGATGGTGCTGAGATCGTCAACGGTGTTGCCGACCGGGTTCGGGCAGAGCTTTTCCGCCGCATCGGTCTGGAAGACCTGCTGAAGCCGCATACAAAAGCCTGAGACCCGCGATCATCCTTTGAGCGTGTCAAATCGCCGCTTCTGTGCCACAGAAGCGGCGATCTGGTGCGTGCATCAGGGCTATTTTGCGTTGTACAGCATTCCAAGCCTTGGAGTTTCGTACTAAAGCGATTCCTTCAGAGGGTCGGGAGATATCCATGGACGCGAAGGACATTGGCGAAATTGCCAGCTGGCTCATGCAGGCCGGTCTCAAGGGAATGACGGAAGTCGATATCCTCTCGGGTTTCTGCGAGCAGTGCCGTCAGCATGGTCTCAACATCGATCGGGCCATGGCGCTGATGGATACGCTGCATCCGGTCTATGAGGGCCGCGCCTTCCGCTGGGACGGCAATCAGATCATCGAGCGCGAGTTCGAATATGGCCCGACGCAACAGGGGATCGCGTCTGAAAACTGGCAGCGTTCCGCCTTCTATCACATGCTGACAACAGGTGGAGACGAGGTGCGCCGACGTATCGGCTTCGGCGAGCCTGCCGATTTCTACGGGCTCGATACGTTGCTGGCAGATGGTCACACCGATTATATCGCCATGGTGCACCGTTTCGAAGAGGGCGGCACGATCGGCGAGATGGATTGCTTCTATTCCAACTTCGCTACCGCCGCCGAAATGGGATTCCCGGAAGAGGATTTGCGCGTGCTGCGCAAGCTGACGCCGGCGCTGGCTTTGGCCATCAAATGCACCGGCATGAGCCGCATCGCCCGCACCATTGCCGAGGTCTATCTCGGCGAGGACGCTGCCCGGCATGTGCTCGAGGGCAAGATTACCCGCGGCAAAACGGAGCGGATTTCGGCGGCGCTCTGGTTTTCCGATCTCGCCAACTACACGCGCATTTCGGATACGGCCGAGCCGGATGAAATCATCCCGATGCTGAATGCCTATGCCGATGCGGTCATCTCCTCGATCCATGAGGCGGGCGGCAACGTGTTGAAGCTGATCGGCGACGGCACGCTGGCAATCTTCAAGGCTCGCAATTCCGCCGATGCCTGCGCGGCTGCGCTGATGGCGGAATCGCTGCTGCGCCAGCGGCTGCGCGATCTCAACTCGCAGCGGCAGATCGAAGGCCGTCCGGTCACGGACGTCTATCTCGGCCTGCATATCGGCGATGTCTTCTACGGCAATATCGGCAGCATGGACCGGCTGGACTTCACCGTCATCGGGCCGGCCGTCAACGAGGTCAGCCGCATCGCCTCGATGTGCCGATCGGCCGACCGCAATGTCCTGATGTCATCGAATTTCGTCGAGGCGCTATCGGGCCAGCAAAGCAACGATCTCGTTTCCGTCGGCCGCTATGCGCTGCGCGGCGTCAAGCGGCCTCAGGAATTGTTCACGCTACTCTCTTCGGCGGCCTGATCCCTCTGCCGTGACTGCTTTCAGCAGCGGCTGGACGCAAACATCGGGCCGCCCTTGCTTGCCGGGAAGCCATAGCCGTTGATCATCACGAGATCGATATCGCTGGCACGGGCGGCGATGCCTTCCGCAAGCAACGCCTCGCCTTCGGTGGCCATGGCTTTCAGCAGGCGGCTGACGATCTCTTCCGCGGTGAAGCTCCTTGGTACAATGCCTTTTTCGGCGCGCGCGGCTTCGATCATGGCCGCTACCTCAGGATCAACAGTCCGTTTGCCGTCGGGGTAGGCATACCAGCCGCGGCCGGTCTTCTGGCCGAAACGGCCGGCTTCGCAGAGCCGGTCGGCGATGACGACGTAGCGCTCCGAGGGATCGCGCGTCGCAGCCTGCCGCTTACGGCGCGCCCAGGCGATTTCCAAACCTGCCATATCGAACACAGCAAAAGGCCCCATCGGAAAGCCGTAGGCTTCCAGTGCCGCGTCGATCTCCTGCGGCGAGGCGCCGTCCTCGACCATGTATTCCGCTTCGCGGCGATAGGCGGAAAAGATGCGGTTACCGATAAAGCCTTCGGTGACGCCCGATACGACAGGCAGCTTGCCGAGCCGCTTTGCCAGGGCAAGGGCTGTCGCCAGCACATCCGGCGCGGTGTTCTTGCACTTCACCACTTCCAGGAGCCGCATGATATTGGCTGGCGAGAAGAAGTGCAGTCCGACGACGCGCTCTGGCCGTTGCGTTGCGGCGGCGATTACGTCGGGGTCGAGATAGCTCGTATTGGTCGCAAGGATCGCATCGGCGCGAACGATCGCATCGAGGCGCCGGAAGAGCTCGGTCTTGACGGTGAGATCGTCGAAAACGGCTTCGATGATGATATCGGCTTTTGCGAGCTCTTGAATCTCCGCCGTCACGGTCAGTCGGCTGAGGCGATCTTCGCGGCCCGCTGCATCGAGGCGACCGGATTGCACCGCCTTGTCGAGGAGGCCAGCGATCCGTTCGCGGCCCTTATCTGCAGCATCGATGGTCTGCTCGACTCCGATCACGCGGAAGCCGCCGTTGAGGGCGGAAACGGCAATGCCTGATCCCATCAGACCGGTGCCGACAATGCCGATGGTTTCGATCTTGCGTGCGGCAACGGTCTCCAGTTCCTCGATCTTGCCGGCGGCGCGTTCCGCGAAGAATACATGACGCAACGCTGCGGCCTCTTCGCTGTCGCGAAGCGCAATGAAAGTGCGGCGTTCCTCGGCCAGCCCTTCGGATAAAGAGACGGTCGCCGCCAGGCGTACGAGACGGATGGCCTCGGCAGGTGCATGCTGGCCGCGCGCCTTGCGCAATGCGTCCGATGCCGCCTTGTCGATCACATCTGTAGCTTCCGGAGGAACCGTCAGCGATCCCGTGCGGCGTAACGGTGCGGCATTGGCCGTCTTGGCGTCGGTGATAGCTTCGGCGATCAATTCACCCTTGGCCACGCCGTCCACGATGCCGAGCGTGAGCGCTTCGGCGGCGGAGACGATGCGTGCATTGGCGATCATATCGATAGCGGCGGCGATGCCGGTCAGCCGCGGCAGGCGCTGCGTGCCACCGGCGCCGGGTACGATGCCGAGCTTGACTTCGGGAAGGCCGAGGTTGGCGGTCGGCGCCGCGAGGCGACGATGGCAGGCGAGTGCCACTTCCAGACCGCCGCCGAGGGCCACGCCATTGATCGCGGCGACAACGGGTTTGGCAAAGGCTTCGATGCGGGCGATGACATCAGGTAGATGCGGCTCGACCGGCGGTTTGCCGAATTCCTTGATATCGGCGCCGCCGATGAAGCTGTTCCCCGCACCGGTGAGCACGATGCCCCTAGTCGTGCCATCCTTTTCGGCGTGATCAAACGCCGCCATGAGGCCGGCCCGGACATCGGCGGAAAGCGCGTTGACGGGCGCGTTGTCTATGGTGACGACGAGAATCTCGTCGGTCAGCGCCGCCGAGATGGTGTCCGAAAAGCGCAATGCCGACATGATCTTGACCGCCTATATTATTCCGGAATGACTGCCGTCGCCTGGATCTCGATCTTGGCACGATCTTCGACGAGGGCAACGACCTGCACGGCGGCCATGGCCGGGAAATGCCGGCCGATGATCTCGCGATAGGCCTGACCGATCCCCTTCAGATTGCCGAGATATTCCTGCTTGTCGGTGAAATACCAGGTCATCGACGTGATGTGCTTCGGCTCGGCGCCGCCTTCGGCAAGAATGGCGACGACATTCTTCAGCGTCTGGCGCACCTGCTCGACGAAATCGTCGCTTTCGAATTCGCAGGCGGCATTCCAGCCGACCTGGCCGCCAACGAACACCATGCGGCCCGTCGCCGCCATGCCATTGGCATAGCCGATCGGCTTGGCCCAGCCTTCAGGTTGCAGGATGGTGTGCATCGGTCGTCTCCAGATGAGAGGTCAGCGCGGCGCGGATATCCTCCGGCCATTCAAGGGATGTGTGCGTATCGAGCGAGGTGGCGACGACGCGGTGTTTAGCCGTCCACAGCACATGGCCATTCGCCGAGACCTGATGTTCGAGATCGAGCGAGGAACGGCCGACGCCACGGACTGCAAGGACGAATTCGAGATCGTCGCCCTGCAAGCCCGGCTTGATGAAAGTCAGATCGAGCCGCACGGTGGGAACACCGATGCGGCGGTCGTCGATCAGCTTTCGCCAGGAGAAGCCGATCGAAGCGAAATAGTCTTCCAGCACCCCGACGAGGATGTTCAGATAGGATGGGAAATAGGCGATCCCGGAAGGATCGCAATCTCCGAAGCGCAGGGGTCTGGTGGTCTTGAACGTCACGGCCGCCTCAGTTCGAAAAGGCGGCGATGCCGGTGATGGCGCGGCCGAGGATGAGGGCGTGGATATCGTGCGTGCCCTCATAGGTGTTGACCACCTCAAGGTTGACGAGATGGCGGGCGATGCCGAACTCATCGGAAATGCCATTACCACCCAGCATGTCACGGGCAGCGCGGGCAATATCCAGCGCCTTGCCACAGCTGTTGCGCTTGAGGATGGAGGTGAGCTCGACGGGCGGATGGCCTTCTTCCTTCATGCGGCCGAGGCGCAGGCAGCCCTGAAGGCCTAGCGTGATCTCGGTCACCATATCGGCAAGCTTCTTCTGGATCAGCTGATTGGCAGCAAGGGGACGGCCGAACTGTTTGCGGTCGAGCACGTACTGGCGTGCCTTGGCATAGCAATCCTCCGCCGCGCCGAGCGCACCCCAGGCAATGCCGAAGCGTGCGGAGTTGAGGCAGGTGAAGGGACCCTTGAGGCCTGATACGTTCGGCATCAGGTTTTCCTCGGGCACGAAGACATTATCCATCACGACTTCGCCCGTTATGGAGGCGCGCAGGCCCACCTTGCCATGGATGGCGGGTGCCGACAGGCCCCTCCAGCCCTTTTCGAGAATGAAGCCGCGGATGAGGCCGTCCTCGGTCTTTGCCCAGACAACAAAGACATCGGCGATCGGCGCGTTCGAAATCCAGGTCTTGGCGCCGGTCAGGCTGTAGCCGCCATCGACCTTCTTTGCGCGTGTGACCATCGAGCCGGGATCGGAGCCGTGGTTCGGTTCGGTGAGGCCAAAGCAGCCGATCCATTCGCCGGTCGCTAGCTTCGGCAGGTATTTCTGCTTTTGCGCATCCGAGCCGAAGGTCTCTATCGGCACCATGACGAGCGAGGACTGCACGCTCATCATCGAGCGATAGCCGCTGTCGACGCGCTCGACTTCTCGGGCGATCAGGCCGTAGGCGACATAGCCGAGGCCGGCGCCACCATATTCCGGGGAGATCGTCGGGCCGAGGAGGCCGAGTTCACCCATTTCACGGAAGATGGCCGGATCGGTCTTTTCATGCCGGAAGGCTTCGAGGACGCGGGGCGCGAGTTTTTCCTGCGCGTAGGAATGCGCGGTATCCAGCACCATCCTTTCGTCGTCGCTCAGCTGTTCCGTCAGCCGGAACGGGTCGGCCCAGTCGAAAATCTCGCGGCTCATGCTGGCATCTCCCATTAATTGGTCTTCAAAAGTTCGCGCGCGACGATGAGTTTCTGAACTTCCGTCGCACCTTCATAGATGCGAAGCGCGCGGATCTCCCGATAGAGTTTTTCCGTTATCTCGCCCGATTTCACGCCACGTCCGCCAAAGAGCTGAACGGCGCGGTCGATGACGCTTTGCGCGGTTTCCGTCGCCGTCATCTTGGCCATGGCGGCTTCGCGCGTCGTCGGCAAGCGCTGCACGTCACGACGCCAGGCCGCCCGGTAGGTGAGCAGTGCCGCCGCGTCGATGCCGGTCGCCATATCGCCGAGGGCGGCCTGCGTCAACTGAAGGTCGGCAAGGGCTGCGCCGAACATCGGACGTGAGCGTGCATGGGTAAGCGATTCATCGAGCGCGCGGCGGGCAAAGCCGAGGCCGGCAGCGGCGACCGAGGCGCGAAAGATATCCAGCGTGCGCATGGCGATCTTGAAACCTTCGCCTGACGCGCCGAGGCGGCGGGAAGCGGGAATGCGGCAATTATCGAAACGGATCGTCGCCAGCGGATGCGGCGCAATGACCTCGATGCGCTCGGCAATCGAGAAACCGGGATCGTCGGCAAAGACGACGAAGGCCGAGATGCCGCGGGTTCCCGGCGCTTCGCCGGTGCGCGCGAAGACGGTGTAGATATCGGCAATGCCGCCATTGGAAATCCAGGTCTTCTCGCCGTCGAGAATATAGTGATCGCCATCGGAGCGGGCAGCGCAGCTCATCGCGGCGACATCGGAGCCGGCGTCCTTTTCCGACAGCGCAAAGGCGGCGAGCCATTCGCCGGAGCGCACCTTGGGCAGAACGGCTGAACGCAATTCGAGCGAACCGGAGAGGCCGATGGCGCCCGTGCCGAGCCCCTGCATGGCAAAGGCGAAATCGGCAAGGCCGTCATGCCAGGCCAGCGTTTCACGGGCGAGGCAGACCATGCGGGAATCGATCAGCGGTTCGTTGTCGGAAGACCCAGCGGCGGCGGTCAAAAGCCCGGCTTCGCCCAGCGCCTTGACCAGCTTTCGGCATGTGCCGTCGACATCGGCATGATCGATCGAAGCCATGACGCCGGATTTCGCGAAGGCGTCGACTTCGGCGGCGAAACGGTGGTGGCGGTCTTCGAAGAAGGGCCAATCCAGATGATCGCGGGTCGGGCCGGCGAGGCTGCTTGCCGTGGACATCTCCTCAATCCCCCTGGAATTCCGGCTGCCGCTTGGCGGCGAAAGCCTCGAAGGCGCGGCGGAAATCCTGCGTCGCCATGCAGATCGCCTGCGCCTGCGCTTCGGATTCGATCATTTCATCGATGCCCATCGCCCATTCCTGGTTCAGCATGGTCTTGGTCATGCCGTGGGCGAACCACGGACCGTCGGCCAGTGAGCGGGCGAGCTTGAGCGCTTCGCTTTCAAGCTCGGCACTGGCGTGCAAACCATTATAGAAGCCCCAGGCCTGTCCTTCCGCCGCTGTCATCGATCGGCCGGTAAAGAGAAGCTCGGCGGCGCGGCCCTGGCCGATGATGCGGGGAAGGATGCCACAAGCGCCCATATCGGCACCGGCAAGGCCGACACGGGTGAAGAGGAAGGCAGTCTTTGCCTCGGACGTCGCGAGCCTTAGATCGGAGGCCATGGCGAGGATGGCGCCGGCGCCGGCGCAGATGCCATCGACTGCCGAGATGATCGGCTGAGGGCATTTGCGCATCGCCTTGACGAGATCGCCGGTCATGCGCGTGAAGGCCAGAAGCTCGGGCATCGCCATGCGCGTCAGCGGCTCGATGATCTCGAAGACATCGCCACCGGAGGAGAAATTGCCACCCGCGCCAGTCAGAACGATGGCGCGGATATCGGAGGCATAGGCGAGATCGCGGAACAGATCGCGCAGCTCTGCATAGCTGTCGAAGGTCAGCGGATTCTTACGTTCCGGGCGGTTCAGGCGGATGGTGGCGACGCGGCCGTCTTCGCTGACATCCCAGAGGAAATGCTCAGGCTTATAATCCTTGAAAGGTCTCAGATGTCCCTTCATCGTCATGTCCTGATCGCTCATTCCTCAAATCTCCCCACCGGCAACCGCGATTGCCTGTCCATTGATCGATGCCGCAGCCGGCGAGGCCAGCCAGAGCACGGTGTCGGCAACTTCTTCCGGCTTGATCAGCCGTCCTTGCGGATTGGATTTCGTGAATTCGCCGAGTGCCTGTTCGGCCGTGCGCCCGGTCTTGGCGACGATCGTCTCGATCGAGCGCTGGATGATCGGCGTATCGGTGAAACCGGGGCAGACGGCGTTGACGGTGATGCCGGTTTTCGCCAGTTCCAGCGCCAGCGAGCGGGTGAGGCCGACGACGCCATGCTTGGCGGCGACGTAGGCCGAGACGTAGCCATAGCCCTTCAGGCCGGCCGTCGAGGCGATATTGATGATGCGCGCGCCGGAGCCGTGGGCTTTCAGGTCGGGAAGGGCAGCCTGCGTCACCACGAAAACGCCTGTGAGGTCGACCGAGAGGACGTGGTTCCAGGCCTCAAGGCTTGTCTTCTCGAAGGGCGCGCTCGGCGCTTCCCCGGCATTGTTGACGAGGATATCGACGGGGCCGAATGTTTCGCGTGCCTTGGCAAGGCCTTGGGCAACGGCGTCTGTGCTGGTGACATCGAAGCCATCGACCACGAATGCCTGGGCGCCGATTTCGGCGGCAACCGCTTCCAGCGGCTCGCGGCGGCGACCGGCTAGGCTGACGCGTGCGCCCTCGGCGGCGAGCGCCTTGGCGATCGCGGCACCGATGCCGCTGCCGGCCCCGGTGACGAGGGCGTGACGGCCGGCGAGTTTGCCCGAAGTCGTCATTTCATCCTCACTTCGCTGGAGCGGTTGTGGCCGCACGGGCGAGGTTGGTTTCATACTGCGTCTTGCCGGAAAGATATTGCTTCGGCCAGGGAATGGAAGTCAGACCGATCTTGGCGGCTTCATGCAGCGACCAGGCCGGATCGGCCAGATGCGGGCGGGCGATGGCGCAGAGATCGGCGCGGCCGGCGGCGATGATCGAATTGGCGTGATCGGCCTCGGAGATCGCGCCAACGGCAATCGTCGGGATGCCGATCTCGTTGCGGATCTTGTCGGAGAACGGCGTCTGGAACAGGCGGCCATAGACGGGCTTTTCCTGTTTCGAGACCTGGCCTGAGGAACAGTCGATCAGGTCGGCGCCGGCTTCCTTGAACATGCGCGCGAAGATCGCCGCATCTTCCGGCGTGTTGCCGCCATCGGTCCAATCATGGCAGGAGAGGCGAACCGAGATCGGCTTGTCCGCCGGCCAGATGGCGCGCATCGCTCGGAAGATTTCAAGAGGGTAGCGAGCGCGGTTCTCATGGCTGCCGCCATACTCGTCGTTGCGCAGATTGGTCAGCGGCGACAGGAAGCTCGATAGCAGATAGCCGTGGGCGCAATGCAGTTCCAGCCAGTCGGCACCGGTCTCGATCGCGAGTTCCGTCGAGCGGATGAAATCGGCCTTGACGCGCTCCATGTCAGCGCGATCCATGGCCTTCGGCACCTGACTGTTCTTGAGGTAGGGGACCGATGATGCCGAAATCAGCGGCCATTCGCCTTCGGAGAGCGGCTGGTCGATGCCTTCCCAGGCAAGCTTCGTCGCGCCCTTGCGGCCGGCATGGCCGAGCTGTATGCCGACTTTGGCGGCGCTGTTCGTGTGAACGAAGTCGACGAGGCGCTTCCATTGCGCGACCTGTTCCTCGTTCCAAAGGCCAAGACAGCCGGGAGTGATGCGGGCGTCCGGTGTGACGCAGGTCATTTCCGCGAAGATCAGCCCTGCGCCTCCAAGCGCGCGAGAGCCGAGATGGACGATGTGGAAATCGTTCATCACGCCATCTTTGGCCGAGTACATCGCCATCGGAGACATGACGATGCGGTTGACGAGCTGGACATCGCGCAGCCGGTAGGGCGTGAACATCGGCGGCAGGCAGCGATCGTTGCCGACATCGAGGCCGGATTTTTCGGCGAACCAGCGCTCATAGCCTTCAAGCCAGGTCTTGTCGCGCAGCCGGAGATTTTCATGGCTGATGCGCTGCGAGCGGGTCAGCATCGAATACATGAATTGCGGCGCTTCGAGCGTATCGGCATAGCGGCGCCCAACGACCTCGAACCATTCCATCGCGTTGCGGGCGGCATTCTGGATGCGGGCGACATCGACGCGGCGGATTTCCTCGTAGGTTTCGAGGACGGCCGGTATCTTGTCCTTCTCATGCCCGTGGATCTGAAATTGCCGCGTCAGCTCGATGGCGTCATCGATGGCAAGCTTGGTGCCGGAGCCGATGGCGAAATGTGCGGTGTGGGCGGCATCGCCCATCAGCACGACATGGGAATTGCCGTTGAAATGGCTCCACTTGCCGCAGATCAGGCGGTTGAAGTTCAGCCAGGCCGAGCCGCGGATGTGGCGGGCATTGGTCATCAGCGAAGCGCCGTCGAGTACTTCGGAGAACAGGTTTTCGCAGAAGGCGATGGAGCCGTCCTGATCCATCTTGTCGAGGCCGTGGGCGAGGTAGGCCTCTTCCGTCGTCTCGACGATGAAGGTCGAGGTCTTGTCGTCGAACTTGTAGATATGCGCCTGGAACCAGCCGTGATCGGTGCGGCGGAAATCGAAGGTGAAGGCGTCGAAAAGCTTGTTGGTGCCGAGCCAGATATAGCGGTTCGGCCGGGTGATCATGTCAGGCCGGAAGACTTCCGGATAATGATTGCGGATCTTGGAATTGAGGCCGTCCGAGCCGATGACCAGATCGGCGTCCGGATAGTCGAGATCGGAATTGACCTCCGTTTCGAAGATCAGCTCGACTCCGAGCGCCTCGCAGCGGCGTTGCAGAATGTTCAAAAGCTTCTTACGGCCAATGCCGACAAAGCCGTGGCCAGACGTGCGCTGGCGGGTGCCCTTGAACAGGACTTCGATATCGTCCCAATGGTTGAAGGCATCCTCGATCTCGGCGGCACTTTCCGGATCCCATTCCCGCATCGATACCATGGTCGCGTCGGAGAAGACGACGCCCCAGCCGAAGGTGTCATAGGGGCGGTTGCGCTCGACGACGCGGATGGAGTGCTCGGGATGGAGCTTCTTCATCAGAAGCGCAAAGTAAAGCCCTGCGGGGCCGCCGCCGATACAGACGATGCGCATCGCTTTCCCTCCTCGTTCGGCCGGAGCCGAGCTCAAAATAATTTAAGTTTAAAATATCTTGTTGGGGCCATTCGTCAAGGCTTTTCCTGCTCCGATATGCGGTCTGTAGGCACCCACAATAGCAGGAAAATCGAAAATAGCTCTTTCGAATCAATCGGAAATCAAAAATAGTTTAGGCTTAAAATTTCTTGCTTGAACATTGCAGCCTTCGGTGCGATCTTTTTTAGCAACGCCACATGCGCCGCGGGGAAACGGCTGTCGTGGCGATTGATCGATAAGAATGCGGGAGCAAGGCAATGCTGGGACCGACCGGTCATACCGATACATTCACGCGAGACAATCTGCCGCCTTTCGACGAATGGCCCGAGCTGCGGATGGAGGGTTTCGACTATCCGGAATGGCTGAATGCCGGCTTCGAACTCAGCGACCGTATGGTCGAAAAGGGTTTTGCCGATCACGTGGCCCTGATCGGCAACGGCCGCCGCCGCA
The DNA here is from genome assembly GCF_003287875.1 of Martinezella tropici. GTDB lineage: Bacteria > Pseudomonadota > Alphaproteobacteria > Rhizobiales > Rhizobiaceae > Rhizobium > Rhizobium tropici_C. The sequence goes on along the minus strand of NZ_QMKK01000020.1, from coordinate 178,119 downwards.
CCTACAAGGAACTGGCGGATTGGACCAATCGCATCGCCCATGCTCTTGTCGAGGATTTCGATGTGAAGCCGGGCAATCGCGTTCTTATCCGCTCCGGCAACAATCCTGCCATGATCGCCTGCTGGCTGGCGGTGACGAAGGTCGGCGCCGTCGCCGTCAATACCATGCCGATGCTGCGGGCCGGAGAGCTTTCGAAGATCATCGACAAGGCGGAGATCTCGCTGGCGCTTTGCGATACCAGGCTGCTGGAGGAGCTTGTCTCGGTGGCCAAGGACAGCCATTTCCTGAAGCAGGTGATCGGCTTCGACGGTACCGCCAATCATGACGCCGAACTCGATCGGATCGCGCTCAACAAGCCCGTTCGCTTCGAACCGGTCAAAACCGGGCGGGATGATGTGGCGCTGCTCGGCTTCACCTCGGGCTCGACGGGTGTGCCGAAGGCGACGATGCATTTCCATCGCGATATCCTGATCATCGCCGACGCCTATGCCAAGGAAGTCCTGCAGGTGACGCCCGACGACGTCTTCATCGGCTCGCCGCCGATTGCCTTCACCTTCGGCCTCGGGGGTCTGGTCGTCTTTCCGCTGCGCTTCGGCGCATCGACGGCGCTGTTGGAAAACGCTTCTCCGAAGAACATGGTCGAGATCATCCAGGAGTACGGCGCGACCATCAGCTTCACCGCACCGACGGCCTATCGCGCCATGCTGGCAGCGATGGAAGAGGGAGCGGATCTCTCCTCGCTTCGCATCGCGGTTTCCGCCGGCGAGACGCTGCCGGGGCCGATCTTCGAGGAGTGGACGCGCAAGACCGGCAAGCCGATCCTTGATGGCATCGGCTCGACCGAGATGCTGCATATCTTCATCTCCAATCATCTCTCCGATGCCAGGCCGAACTGCACGGGCAAGCCGCTGAGAGGCTATGAGGCTCGCGTGGTCGATGACGAGATGAACGAGGTTCCGCGTGGGGTCATCGGCAAACTCATTGTTCGCGGACCGATCGGCTGCCGCTATCTCGCCGACCACAGACAGGCCGACTACGTGCGCGACGGCTGGAATGTGACCGGCGACAGTTTCATTCAGGATGAGCAAGGCTATTTCCATTTTGCCGCCCGTTCCGACGACATCATTCTTTCGGCCGGTTACAATATTGCCGGACCGGAAGTGGAGGCAGCCCTTCTTTCGCATGCCGACGTGCTTGAATGCGCTGTCATCGGCCAGCCGGACGAGGAGCGGGGCCATATCGTGCAGGCCCATGTCGTGCTGGCACCCGGTGTCACCGGCTCGGATCTGCTGGTCAAGACGCTGCAGGATCACGTCAAGGCCGTCATCGCGCCCTACAAATATCCGCGCTCCATTGTCTTCGTCGAAGCCTTGCCGAAGACGGAATCCGGCAAGATACAGCGCTTCCGCCTGCGAAACTGAAGATACCGGTCAGGAGACGCCTCGCTTCATTTACCCGGATCCTTCGGGCTCCACAGCACGGTTTCGGCATCTTTTTCGTAAGCCATGCCCTTGGGATAGCTGATAGCTTCGAACTGCAGGCCCCATGGTGCCTGGAAATAAAGGATCGACTGGCCAGCTGCCGGTCCGTCTGTGATTGAGAGCGGCCCCAGCCGCGTCGCAACGTTCATGCTGTCCAGATAAGCCTTTGCTGCGTCAATGTCGTCCACATAGAGCGAGATATGAAACGCACCGATATCGCTGTTTTTCTGTTTTAGATCCCGCTGATCGGGCGCGGAATATTCGAACAGTTCAATGTTCGATCCAAAACCGCATCGCACCTGGGTTATCTGCTTGATTTGAGCCTTGGGATCGACACCAAGCAGATCGGTCATGAATGTGCCCTTGTCGTCGGCAAAGGGACCAAACGACATGATGACCTCGCAGCCGAGCACGTTTTCGAAGAAATCGACCGCCTGCTTCATATCCGGCACCGTCAGTCCCGTATGATCGTGACCACGGAGACCGGGCAGGCCCGCGGTCTTTGTTGCTGCTGAAACAGGATCCTTCATAGGGTCTTCCCTTTCCATATGCCGATGTTGTTGCAGTCTCGCTGGCGCCTGCGTCGCAAGCCCGAGCTTTGCGACCCGATCAGGCGACCTTCATGCATCGGACCCTTCCATCAGGCTTCGCGGCCGAGCCAGTGCGGGTCGACTTCCGGCAGGGGGATGGCGTCCAGCAGCATGCGGGTATAGGCGGAAGCGGGGGCGGTGAAGACACACTCGCAATCGCCTTCTTCTTCGACGCGACCGTTGCGCATGACGTAGACGCGGTCGCAGATGGCACGGATGACGGAGAGATCGTGGCTGATGAAGGCCATGGAGAGGCCGAGATCGCGCGAAAGCTCCTTCAGTAGATTCAGAACCTGTGCCTGGGTCGACACGTCGAGGCCGGAGACGATCTCGTCGGCGAGTACGAAATCCGGCTTCAGCAGGGCGGCTCGCGCGATGCCGATGCGCTGGCGCTGCCCGCCCGAGAGTTCATGCGGATTGCGGCCGAGGCATGCCTGAGGCAGCGTCACCCGTTCGAGAATTGCGGCAACCTGCCGCTCGGCTTCTTTCCGGTCCGCAGCCAGCCGATGCAGCAGTAACGGCTCGACGAGGATGCGGCGGATCGTGTGGCGAGGATTGAGCGAGGCCATCGGGTCCTGAAAGATCATCTGCATGCGGCGGCGTAGCGGCCGCATCTCTGAATCGGGCAGATGCGTGATGTCTCGGCCATCGAAATGAATGCTGCCTGCCGTCACATCGACCAGCCGCAGCAGTGCGCGGCCGAGGGTCGTCTTGCCCGAGCCGCTTTCGCCGACAATGCCGATGGTTTCGCCGCGGCGGATATCGATATCGACACCGTGCAGCACCTTGATGCCAAGGCCTGGTGGTCCGAAAAGATGTTTCTTGGCACCATAGATGACCTCGATACCTTTGGCCGACAGCAGATGCTCGGAAACGCTCATCGGCCGCCCTCCGAAATGCCGATTTCGCGGCGCAGTTGCTCGAAGACGGCCTGCGGAACGGGCGTCAGCCCGGCATCCGGCCGGTCGTAGCGTGGCCCGGCCGATAGCAGCGATTTCGTGTAGATGTGCTTGGGACACGCCAGCACGTCACTCGTGCGTCCGTCTTCGATCACCTTGCCGGCATAGAGCAGGGTCACGCTGTCGCAGATCTGGGCGACGACGCCGAGATCGTGGGTGACGAAGATGACGGCGGTGCCGTGCGCCTCCTGCAGGCCGCGGATCAGCCGCAGGATCTGCTTTTGCACGGTGACGTCGAGCGCGGTGGTCGGCTCGTCGGCGACTACCAGTTTCGGCTCCAGCGCGAAGGCGGCGGCGATCAGGATGCGCTGCCGCATCCCGCCGGACAATTCGTGGGGATAGGCGCGCAGTACACGCTCGGGATCGCGGATATGCACTTCCTCCAACAGCTTCAGCGCGCGCCGCCGTGCATCGCCCGATGACATACCCCGTTTCAACCGCAAGCCATCGGTCAGCTGCGCTTCGATGCGCCGGCCGGGATTGAGGGCCGTCTGCGGGTCCTGCGGGATCAATGAGATCTCGCTGCCCATGATGTCTCGCAATTCCCTCGCGGAGAGAGCGAGAAGGTCGCGGTTCTCGAAGAGGATCGAGCCGCTTGTGATGCGGACGCTGCGCGGCAGGATGCCGAGCAGGGCCTTGGCAATGGTGGATTTTCCGGCGCCGCTTTCGCCGACGAGTCCGCGCACTTCGCCGCGTTCCAGCATCAGGGAAACATCGCGCAGGATCGGGGCGCCGCCGTCGCGATCGGATATGGCGCTGAGGCCGGTCATGGAGAGGAGTGGAGATGTCATCGACGCATTACCGGATCGAGGGCGCGGCGCAGGCCGTCACCGAGTTGATTGAAGGCAAGCACCGTCGCAAAGAGTGCGAGCAGCGGTACGACGAGCACCCACCAGCCTTGGTAGATCATTTGCCGCCCTTCGGCGATCATGCCGCCCCAGGTCGGCGTATCGGAGGAGACCGACAGGCCGACAAAGGACAGGATGGCTTCGACGATGACGGCAATGCCCATTTCCAGGCTGACGAGGGCGATCAGCACCGGCGTCACATTGGGCAGGATTTCGCTGAAGAGGATTCTGGCCCGCGAAAAGCCGATCGTGTGGGCGGCGGTCACATAATCCATCCGCGCCTGCGCCTGCGTTTCCGAGCGCACGACACGGCAGAAGCGCGTCCAGTCGATGATGACGATGGCCGCGATGACCGAATGCACGCCGGAGCCGAAGACGGCGACGAGCAGGATCGATAGAAGCACAGGCGGGAAGGCCATCCAGATATCGACGAGGCGGGAGATCGCCTTGTCGACCCACCCGCCATACCAGCCGGCGAGAAGGCCGAGCAGGGTGCCGATCAGGGCCGCAAGTCCGGCTGCGACGAAGGCGACCGTCAGCGCGATGCGCGTGCCGAAGATGGCGCGCGAGAGCACGTCGCGGCCGAGATCGTCGGTGCCGAGCAGGAAGCCCGGATCGGAACCCTCGATCCATGCCGGCGGCAGAGTGCCGGACATCAGATCCTGCTCGAGCGGATCCTTCGGTGCGATGTAAGGAGCGAAGATCGCAAGGATCAGGAGGATGAGAATGAAGCCGCCGCCGAAGATCACCTTCGGCTCGGAAAGCAGCGCGAGAATGCGTTTCGTCGTTCTGGAAGGCGAGCGCGACATGGTGGGCGCGGTGACGTCAGCCATGGGCGAGCCTCGGATTGAAGGCCGCGACCAGGAGATCGACTGCCAGATTGACGAGAATGAAGAGAGCGCCAAAAACCAGCACCAATCCTTGAATCAGCGGCAGGTCGCGATTGATGACGGCATCGATCGCCATATTGCCGATGCCGGGATAGGCGAAGATGCGCTCGACGATGACGGTGCCGCCGATCAGGAAGGTGAATTGCACGCCGGTCAGCGCGATCGTCGGGCCGACAGCATTGCGTAGCGCCTCCTGCAGCACCAGCCGCAGCTCGGACATGCCTTTGAGCTTGGCGAGCAGAATATAGTCCTGCACCATGGCCTCGGAGAGGGCGGCCTTCAACACGCGGGCGATGATGGCCGCCAGCGGCAGGCCGAGCGCCAGGACCGGCATGACCATATGGGCGCAGATGTCCGTGAAGATACCGAAGCGAAACGTTACAAGACTTTCAATGAGGTAGAAGGGGGTCGCGAATTGTGCGTCGATACTCGGATCGATGCGTCCGGAGAGTGGGAAAAGCGGAAAGAGAACTCCGAGAACCAGAACCAGCGCCAAGGCCCAGACGAAATCCGGTACTGCGAGGAAAAGGCCGTTGAGGCCGTCGATCACGGGTTCGAGAATCGTGCGGCGGGCGAGCGTGCCGATGATCGCGACCGCGCCGCCGAGAAGCACCGCTAGGACCAGCGCGGCAAAGGCAAGCTCCAGCGTTGCGGGGAGGCGCTCTCCCAACAGGGACAACACATCGCGTTTCAGGGAGATCGATGTTCCGAAATCGCCCGTCAGAACCGATTTCAGCCAGAGCCAGAATTGCGTGGCCAGGCTTGCATCGAGCCCGTAATGGGCGCGCAGCGCTGCAATATCGGCGGGGCTTGCACCAGGCGAGATCATCATGGCGATCGGATCTCCGGGCACGACGCGCAGCAGGACGAAGACGATCACTGCCACACCGAAGAGGGTGATCGCGGCCATGATCAGCCGGTTCAATATGGAGACTGCTATCATGCGTTATGAGTTCCGATGGCACGGCTATGGCGCTGAAGAGTCCTAAGCCCCTCATCCGCCCTGTCGGGCACCTTCTCTCCGCTATGGCGGGGAGAAGGGGAAAGAAGCACCCGCAGCCTACCCCTAACAACGCGTTCCGGCGAGGATATAGAGGTCGTTCCCTCTCCCCGTTTGCGGGGTGAGGGCTAGGGTGAGGAGCAAGGCTGCACGATCAAAGCTCGACGCATCAAGCCTTCGACACCAGCGTCGGCTGCAGGGCGCCGGAGACGTTCGGCGTGACCTTGAGGCTCGATTTGTAGACGATCGGCTGGGCATATTGCAGCAGCGGGATCACATAGCCCTGTTCGGCGATGTATTTGATCGCCGCTTTCCAGCCGGCAATGCGCTTCGCCTCGTCCTTTTCCACCCAGAGCGGGCCCAGCATGTCGTCGACATCCTTGGTCTTCCAGGCCGAGTGCGGCGAGGGGCCGAACATGGCGAAGCCGGTCGAGGTCGTGGGATCGCCGATGGCGTTGCCCCAGTTGTAGAAGGCGGCCGGGCCGAGCTGGTGGGCGGCGCGCAGCTCGTAATGCTTGGCGATTTCGTAGACTTCGATATCAGCCTCGATTCCGACCTTGCGCCACATGCCGACGATCGCCTGGATCATCTCGTAATCCTTCGGCTTGAAGCCGCGGGTCGTCTTGATGGCGAATTTCACCGGCTTTTCCGGCGAATAGCCGCTGGCGACCAGAAGCTTCTTGGCCTGATCCGGATCATATGGGATTTTGACTGACGCGTCGTAGGCCTCGTATTCCGGCGCTTCCAGCGTCGATAGAGGTTTGCCGTAGCCGCGCAGCAGCCGCTTGATGATCGCTTCCTTGTCGATCGCCATATTGGCGGCGAGGCGGACATTCTTGTCGAGCATCGGGTCGACATTGCTGATGAAGATCATGCCGATATCGGAGACGGGGGTGGCGACGCCCGCAAGACCGGATTTCTTCTTCAGCCGGTCGAAATCCTCATAGGGGATTTCCAGCGTCACGTCGGACGAGCCGGACTCGATTTCGGCGACACGGCTGGTCGTGTCCGGCACGAACTTGAAGATGACGGTATCGAAGGCCGGCTTGCCGCCGAAATAGTTCGGATTCGCCTTCAGGCGCAGATAGGAATTGCCTTCATAGGCATCGACCATATAGGGGCCGGTGCCGATCGGCTTCTTCTCGAAGCCCTGCGCGCCCACCTTAGTATAATAATCCTTTGGGAGAACATACCCGGTGAGGAAGGCCATCCACTTGAAATAGGTCGGCTCGAAACGGACGACATCGCCGGTGATGCGGTTACCTTCCACCTTGTAATTGTTGGCGGTCGACCAGATGAACTGGATCGGGTTGCCGGTGTCCTGCTTCGCGGCGCGCTCCAGCGACCAGACGACATCATCCGGCGTGAACTTGGAGCCGTCGTGCCAGGTCACGCCTTCGCGCACGTCCATCCAGACCTTGGTCTTGTCGTCGTTCCAGCCCCAGGCCGTCAAAAGGCCCGGCTGGAACTTCAGGTCCGGTCCCTGGCCGATATACTGATCGAAGATCGAGCGATAGATCGCCTGGATCGTCGGATTAACGGCCGACGGGCCTGTCGTCGGATCGAAAGAGGGCAAATTGACGTTGAAAGCGATGGTCAGTGTGCCGGCTTCCGCTGCTTCCACAGGCGTTCTGCCGGCTAAAATCCCAGTCATGAATGCGGCTGCGCCGAGGCTCAGGGCCTCGCGCCGAGTAAGCGTTGTCATGGTCACTCCGTTCCCCTGTTAAGCGACAGAAAAGCATGACGCCCAACTGCCGCTGGCGATTTATTGTCGGAATGTTTTAATCTTAAAATACATATTTTGGAGCGGCAAGCGCTTTCTCTGATGCTTCCGTAAAATCCCGGTCCGCAATTCTTACTCGGCTTCATATGTCCGCATAAATTTTATGCATACACATATATTTGAGCGCAACGGAGATATCCGAGTCAATAATATCGGCTGGCGACAGCGTGTTGCTGCGCGGCCGATATCGCAAAATGATGCGGCGGTATCGCATAAATGTTCGTTGACAGTTCAAGGAAGTTCAAAATATGATTTTGCAAATGATTTAAAACAAGCCCACAAGGGCAAAGGGGTAACGTCATGGCCGAGCGATCGTTTGCGCGCGAGGTCGAGGATCTGAAGCTCGGGGAAGGCGATATCTTCCGCGGCGAGGGTATTCTCGCGATCACCAAGGCACTTCTGCAGTCCGGTGTTTCCTATGTCGGCGGCTATCAGGGCTCGCCGATCTCCCATCTCATGGACGTGCTGGCAGACGCCAAGGACGTGATGCAGGATCTGGGCGTCCATTTCGAGACGTCGGCCTCGGAGGCTGCTGCTGCTGCCATGCTCTCCGCCTCCGTCATGTATCCGGTGCGCGGCGCCGTCACCTGGAAATCGACGGCGGGCACCAATGTCGCCTCCGATGCGCTTTCCAACCTGTCTTCGGGCGGGGTGACCGGCGGCGCGCTCATCATCATAGGCGAGGACTACGGCGAGGGTTCCTCGATCATGCAGGAGCGCAGCCATGCCTATGCGATGAAATCGCAAATGTGGCTGCTCAATCCGCGCCCGAACCTGCCGTCGATCGTGCAGGCGGTGGAAGAGGGCTTCGAGCTTTCGGAAGTGTCGAACACGCCGGTCATGCTTCAGGTCGGCATCCGCAGCTGCCATGTCCACGGCCAGTTCGTCGCCAAGGATAATAAGCGGCCGGCCTATACGCTGAGGCAGGCGCTGGAAAATCCGGTTCGCGACGTCAACCGTATAGTGCTGCCGCCCGCATCCTTTATGCATGAGAAGGAAAAGCTGGAGAAGCGCTGGCCGGCTGCTGTCGATTTCATCAGGAAGCGCCAGCTCAACGAGTATTTCGGCCCCTCGGAAGGCGATGTCGGCATTATCCTGCTTGGCGGCATGTATAATGGCGTGCTGCGCGCGCTGCAGCAGCTTGGACTTGCCGATGTCTACGGCAATTCCGCCGTGCCGCTTTATGTCTTGAATGTCGCCTATCCGCTTGTCGATGACCAGATCGCCGAATTCTGCGCTGGCAAAAAGGCCGTGTTGATGGTGGAAGAGGGCGCGCCCGAATATATCGAGCAGTCGCTGAATACCATCCTGCGCCGCCGCGATATCCAGACCAAGGTGGCTGGCAAGGACGTGCTGCCGATGGGCGGCGAATATACCGCGCCCGTATTGATGAAGGGCATCAAGAATTTTCTGGAAGTTCATCAACGCGTGCTACTTGGCAACCAGCCGCCGCTGCCGGATCCGACGCCTGTTCTCAACGACCCGAAGATCAAGGCGCTAGCCGAAGTCGTGCCGCCACGCCCGCCCGGCTTCTGCATCGGCTGTCCAGAGCGGCCGATCTTCGCTGCCATGAAGATGGTGGAGAGCGAACTCGGCCAGCATCACATATCAGGCGATATCGGCTGCCACCTCTTCTCGATCCTGCCGCCCTTCAATATCGGCAGTACGACCATGGGCTATGGGCTCGGGCCAGCAGCCGCCTCGGCCTTCAATGTCGAAGCCGACAAGCGCGTGATCTCCGTCATGGGCGATGGCGGCTTCTGGCACAACGGGCTTGCGACGTCGGTCGGCAATGCCGTCTTCAACAAGCAGGATGGCGTCATCCTCGTTGTCGACAACTATTACTCAGCGGCGACCGGCGGGCAGGACATACCGTCTTCGCGTGCCCTCAATCCGCGCCGCAAGACCAACAATTCCATCGTCAATGCCGTCAAGGGCATCGGCGCGACATGGGTGCGACAGATCGACCGGACCTATGATGTCGCCAAGATGCGCGACACGCTACGCGAGGCTCTTACCTCGAAGGAACCGGGGCCGAAGATCATCGTTGCTTCCTCAGAATGCATGCTCAACAAGCAGCGCCGCGTGAAGCCGCAGTTTGCCAAGGCTGTCAAGGACGGCAAGCGCATGGTCAAGGAGCGCTTCGGCGTGGACGAGGATGTCTGCACCGGCGATCACGCCTGCATCCGCCTTTCCGGCTGTCCTTCGTTGTCGGTCAAACATACCGACGACCCGCTGAAGGACGATCCGGTGGCGGCGATCGACAATAATTGCGTGGGATGCGGTAATTGCGGTGAGGTCTCGGAGGCTGCGGTGCTCTGTCCTTCCTTCTATCGTGCCGATATCATCCACAATCCGACGGGTTGGGATCGCTTCGTTGCCCGCATGCGTTCCGGCGTCATCGGCTGGCTGCAAGCACGTCGCCGCGCCGGCCGCATCGTCTTTTCAGATTGAGGGGGCGCTATGAACGAGCATGTGAGCATGAGTGATCTCGGCGCTGCCAGGCTTTCGACGGATAAGCCGCTGTCGCTTGCCATCCTCGCCATGGGCGGGCAGGGCGGCGGCGTCCTGGCCGACTGGATCGTTGGACTTGCGGAAGCTGAGGGCTGGATGGCGCAGACGACCTCTGTGCCCGGCGTTGCCCAGCGTACCGGTGCGACGATCTATTATATCGAGATGCTGCCGGCCAAGGATGGCCACGCGCCGATCTTTTCGCTGATGCCGACGCCGGGCGATGTCGATGTCGTCATGGCGGCCGAGTTGATGGAGGCTGGCCGCTCTGTGTTGCGCGGCTTGGTCACGCCGGACAAGACGCTGCTGATCGCCTCGACGCACCGCTCCTTTGCGGTTGCGGAAAAGGAAAAGCCGGGCGATGGCATCGGCAATGCCGAGGTGGTGGTCGACGCTACGGATTTCGCCGCCAAGCGCACCATCGCCTTCGATATGGAAACGATGGCCGTTAGGAACGGCAGTGTGATTTCGGCTTCCATGTTCGGCGCTCTGGCCGGCTCAGGTGCGCTGCCGTTCGGCAAGCAGGCTTTCGAAGCGATGATACGCGCCGGCGGCAAGGGCATCGAGCCTAGCCTGAAAGCATTCAACGCCGCCTTTGAGCGTGTCAAGGAGAAGCCGCGCGATGCGGTTTCCGCAACGCCGCCGAAGCATTTCGATGCTCTGCCCGAGACGGCCGGTCATCCGGCTCTGGATCGGCTGGTCAATCGCATCCGCTCGGAATTTCCGGAAGTTGCCTGGCCGCTGCTGTTTGCCGGCGTCAAGAGGCTGACCGATTATCAGGACCCGGCCTATGCCGATGAGTATTTGAGCCGTGTCGCGGCACTTCATGAGCTGGATCGCAAGGCCGGCGGCGCGAACAGGGATTTCGCCTTCACCGTGCAGGCGGCGAAGTATGTCGCCGTCGCCATGGCTTATGACGATGTCATCCGCGTTGCCGATCTGAAGGTGCGCGGTTCCCGCTTCGAGCGCGTTCGTAAGGAAGTCGGCGCCAAGGACGACCAGATCGTCTACATGACCGAATACATGCATCCGCGCATGGATGAAGTCTGCGGCACCATGCCGAAGGCGATGGGTCTCTGGATCGAAAGCCGGCCGCGCCTGTTTGCGCGGCTCGACCGCTTCATCAACAAGGGACGCCGCGTTCAGACCGGCACGCTGTTCTGGTTCCTCAGCCTCTATATGGTCTCGGCATTACGCCGTATCCGTCGCGGCACGCTGCGTCATGCGCGAGAGGTCGAGCATCGCGAGGCCTGGCTTGCGGCGGCCTCCAATTTGCTGGCCGTGAATTACGATCTCGCCGTCGAAGTGCTCGGTAACCGCCGCCTCGTCAAAGGCTATTCCGATACGCATGCGCGGGGGCTGTCGAAGTTCGATCGGGTCATGTCGGCGCTGCCGATGCTGCGTGACCGCGAGGATGGTGCCGCCTGGATGCGGCGGCTCCGGCAGGCGGCACTACTGGACGAGAAGGGTGTTGCGCTTGATGGGGCGCTGAAGACTGTAGAGACGCTATGAGACGGGGTCAATCACCCGCCCTCGTGGTTCGAGGCTCCGGTCCGATGGACCTGCGCACCTCACCATGAGGACTGATCTTTTTCGCTTGGTCGGGCAACTCTCTCCACCTCATGGTAAGGTGCTCTGACGTCGAAGCCGCAGCGTAGGCGGCAGGGCCTCGAACCACGAGGTGGCCACGGCCCCCGATCTCCTCAGATCTCGTGCTTCCTGATATTGTGCAGCACCTTGTGCAGGGTCGAGATGAAGGTGCGGTATTCGGCTTCGTCGACGCCGTCGAACATCTGCAGGAATAGGTCGTACATGGTCGGCCAGACCTTCTCGAAGGCTGCGCGGCCTTCCTCGGTGATCGAGACATCGCGGATGCGCATGTCTTCGGCGCGCGGCTGACGGCGGATATAGCCCTGCTGCTCGAGCGAGTCCAAAGTGCGGCTCATCGTCGATTGTTCGGTGACGGCAAAGACGGAGAGTTCGTTGATGGTGACGCTGGAGGAGACGCTGAGGACGGCAAGCGCGCGCATCTTCGCGGTCGTCATGTCGTATTCGCGCAGCTCTTCCGAAAGGTTGGCATTCCAGCGGGCCATCAGCCGGTTCATCAAATAGGGTGCGAAGTGATTGAGGCCGATTTCGCCCATGGTCGGGCGCTTTGCGTTCTCATCCCGCTTGCGCCTCAAAACGGTGCCTGAAAACCGTTCTTCCATCGACGATATTCCTCCGGAAACGTGTTACTTCAGCGACGATGCGAGCAGGAAGCCGGAGCCCCCACCGAGGCCGGCACCGGGATGCACCGAAGCACCGATGTGGTAGAGGCGTGGTATGTGGGTGCGGTGGTTAACAGATGACTTGAGGGGACGCCAGATGAAAAACTGGTCGAGGCCGCAATAGCCTCCATAGGGGTCGCCGCCGACAAGGTTCATGTTCATCGCTTCCAGATCACCCGGGGAATAAGCGCGGCGCGCGAGCTTGATGCTTGCAAAATTCTCGATATGGTGCGCAAGCAGGGCTTCGATGCGGTCGGCGTAGCGCTCGCGCACCTCCTCTGTCCAGCGGCCGTCCTCCGGCGTTTCGATCTCGCCCGCGGCATCGCCTTTGATGTGGCGCGGCGCTTCGGGAAGCTGCAGCCAGAGGATCGATTTGCCATCCGGCGCGCGGCTGGGGTCGAGCGCGATGGGCTGGCCGACGCAGACGGTGGGCTCGGCAGGCAATAGGCCGCGCTCACATTCGTTGGCGGCGCGCGAGACGCCGTCGAGGCCCGGGGTCAGATGCAGCAGCGCTACCTTGCCGAGCTCGGCATCGGCTTTCCAGCGCGGCGGCTCGGAAAGGGCGTAATGGATCTGCATGTCGCCCTTGCCATAGCGATAGCCGGCGACGCCGGATTTTATCTCGGCCGGCAGCGAATCCGGCCAATCTCCGATCAGCCGCTCGTAGAGCTGGTTGGGGGTCACGGAACAGATCACTCCGGCTTTTGCTCTTAATATCTCGCCATCTACGAGGCGCACGCCGCCGGCGCGGCGGTTGGGGCCTGGAACGATGGCCTCGACATCGGCACTCACACGGATTTCGCCGCCATTATCGGCAATCAGCCGTTCGAAGGCGGCCAGCAGTTTCGCGGCTCCGCCTTTGACGATCGGGGCGCCGCCCAGCTCCAGCGCAAAGCCGATGACCTTCAGCATCTCGGCGGAATAGGCGCTTTCGGGGCCTAGGCCGCAGTGAAGTACCCAAGGCGCCCAGAGGGCATGGATATCCTCTGACTTGTAGCTGGTTTCGAGATAGCCGCGCGCTGGTGTCAGGGCCTCGCCAAACCACGCAGCCAGCTTCCGCAGTCCGCGGCTCCAGCCTTGCTTTGCAACAGTCTTCAGCGTCGATCCGGACCACAACGCACCGCCAAGCAGGGAAAACAGGAATGGCGCGTCGGCGGCAAGGGCCTCCATCTCCCGGGAAAAGGTTTGCCCGTCACCGAGCGACAACTCGTCGAAGGTGGCGATATTTCGCTGCCTGTTCTTGGAAAAGATCACATGCGAACCGTTGGGTCGCAGTACGCCTGTAGGAAGCTCGGCATGAGCAAATTCCAGGCCTCGCGCCTCGAGATCCTTACCGATGGCGCCATAGGCCGGCGAAGTGAGGAACAGCACCATGGTCGTTGCCATGACGTCATGGATGAAGCCGGGTTCGGTGATCTCTTCGGTGCGCAGGCAACCGCCGATGCGGTCGTTGCGCTCGAGGACGAGCACCTTGTGGCCTTTTTTGCCGAGCATCGCGGCTGCGACGAGCGCATTGATGCCGCTGCCGACGACGATGTAATCATGATCGCCCATTGCCGCTGCCCCTCACAGGCAAGATGAACGAAAGGGCCGAAGCCCGCCGGGCTCCGGTCCTTTCAGCCTATCATGCAATCAATGCCAGTGCACGAACCGGCGAACCGGTGCCCTTGACGAATTTCAGCGGAGCGGCGATCAGCACGGCGCCCTTGGCGGGAAGCTGGTCGAGGTTTGAGAGACTGGCGAGGCCATAGCGGTTGGCCTTGTGCATGAGGTTGTGCGCCGGGAAGGGCGGGTTCATGCCACCGGCCGAGCCGGCATCGGTGCCGATCGTTTCCGAACCCCAGCCGATAATCCCCTTGCTCAGCAGATATTCGATCGCCTCGGCCGTCGGGCCGGGAGAGTGGGGGCCGCTCTCATCGGCATTCAGGAAGGTCTCGGTCGAACCGTTGCGCTTGTACCAGTCGGTGCGCAGCAACACCCAGCTGCCGGCCTCTATCGTGCCGTTCTCAGCTTCCCATTCCTTGATGCTCTCGACCGTCAGCAGATAGTCGGGGTCGGCGGCTGCTTCCTTGGAGCGATCGATGACATTGACCGGAGCAACGAAATTCTGCGGCGGGATGGTGTCGGTCGTATTGTTCGGATTGTCCTTGCCGGTAATCCAGTGGCAGGGCGCATCGAAATGCGTGCCGGTGTGCTCGCCGAGTTCCAGCCAGTTCCACGCCCAGAAAGGGCCGTCCTGGTTATATTCGGAAATCTGGTGCACCTTGACCGACGGCGTATTCTTGCCGAACTGCGGCGGCAGGTAGAGCACCGGAGTATCCGGGCCGAGCGGCGCCGTGAGATCGACGACCTTGACGGAGCCCGAAAGCAGGGCCGAGGCGAGGCTGGCGAGTGTGGTAGCGGTCATGTTTTCGAGTTCCCCTTGTTGTCGCATGATCCCATGGGAAGAGCCTTTCTGCGGGTCTTTTGTTCAGGATCAGGCTTGAAGTCAGTATCGCCAGGCGCGGGGTGCCTTTCCTCCTGGCACCGGGCCCGCGCGGCGGCGGAATGAAGGGAGCCTATGTCACAATATATGATATTGCAAGCATTGCAGGCTACTTCCGGAGGTCAAAATTGGGCTTCGATCCGAAGCCGGATTGGATCGATAAAATACTGAAAAGGAACGTTAATCTCAGGGACTGCTTGCAGATTTTCTACCTATAGTTGTGCCATGATCCTATCATTCGCGCCTATAGATACTTGAAGCTTAAAGCGCAGAATGTATGCATATGACAATAATAATCACAATTCAAAGAGGGGGCAAGCGATGAGCTATGATGCGATCATAGTGGGGGCAGGCCATAATGGCTTGGCGGCGGCCGTGCATTTGGCTTCCAGGGGCTGGAAAGTGGCTGTCATCGAGGGCAATGCGGAGCCTGGCGGTGCGGTCAAGACGCGCGAGGTGACGCTGCCCGGCTTTCGGCATGATCTCTGTGCCATGAATCTCTCCATGTTCGCCGGCTCTGCCTTCTTCGCGCAGTATAAGAACGAGCTATTGGCCGAAGGTCTGGGCTTCGTGCCTGCGTCGGATTGCTTCGCGAGTGTCTTTCGTGACAACACCTATCTCGGCGTCAGCACTGATCTTGAGAAGACCGCCGGCGCCATCGCCGATATCTCGCCGCAGGATGCCGCCGCCTGGCGCAACATGCTCTCTGAGTTCGGGACGGATGCCCCGCATATTTTCGGTCTGCTCGGCTCGCCCATGCCATCTATGGCCGCGGCCAAGGTCGTCTGGAAGGCTTGGCGCAAAAAGGGGATGGGCTGGGTGTACGATACCGCCCGGATGCTCTTTGCCTCGCCGCGTGATTTTCTCGATGCCCGTTTCCAGAATACCAAGCTCAAGACGATGATGGCCGCCTGGGGGCTGCATCTCGACTTTGCGCCCGATGTCGCCGGCGGTGCGCTGTTTCCCTATCTCGAATCCATGGCCAATCAGGCATTCGGCATGGTGATCGGCAAGGGCGGAGCCGATACGATTATCAAGGCGATGGCTGCCGTGCTGACGAGCAAGGGCGGCGAGCTGATGCTGGGAACGCGCGTCGACAAGATCGTCACGTCGGGCGGCAGGGCGACGGGTGTCGTGCTGGCCGATGGACGCCGCTACGAGGCGAAGCGGGCGGTCATCGCCAATGTCCATCCGCAGATCCTGTTTGGCAAGCTTCTGGAACAAGACCCATCACGCCGGGAGTTCGACGGCAAGGTGTCCCGCTTCCGGGCTGGACCCGGCACGATGATGATTCATCTGGCGCTGTCGGGTCTTCCGGATTGGACGGCGGGCCAGGCGCTGCAGAATTTCGCCTATGTGCATATCGCGCCGGATCTTGAAATGATGTCGCGTGTCTATGCCGAGGCGATGGGCGGCCTCCTGCCGGCCGAACCTGCGCTGGTGGTCGGGCAGCCGACGGCCATCGACTCGTCGCGCGCGCCGGCCGGGCAGCATGTGCTCTGGATACAGGTGCGTGTCCTGCCGGCGGAATTCCATGGCGATGCGGCCGGCGAGATCACCGGCACAAGCTGGGACGAGATCAAGGATGCCTATGCAGCGCGCGTTCTCGATATCGTCGAACGCTATGCCCCAGGCTTGCGCGGCAAGATACTGGGCCGTTCTGTTTTTTCACCTATCGATCTCGAGCACGAGAATCCGAACCTTGTCGGCGGCGATAATCTCTCGGGCAGCCATCATCTCGACCAGAATTTCCTGTTCCGCCCCGTTGCCGGCTATTCGCATTACCGGACGCCCGTGGCATCTCTGTATATGTGCGGGGCTTCGACATGGCCGGGTGCGGGAACGGGGGCAGGCTCCGGTTTCATGCTGGGGAAAATGCTGGCCAAATAAGCACCATTTGGCTTGACGCGTAAACCTTTGACATTTCAAATGTCGGTCCCTAGATCGTTCACATCGTGAATGCAGAGCATTGAATTGAGCTGGCGTGATGGCAGAACCGGAAAGTGCAACCGTTGACCTGGAGATCATCGTTCAGGGCGCGCAGGAAGGCAAAAAGCTGGAGTTGCGGCTCTGGTTGCGCATGCTCTCGACCACGAAGCTGATCTCGCAGGAAATTCGTCGCCGGCTGCGCAATGAGTTCGGCGCGACCTTGCCGCAATTCGACCTGATGGCGCAGCTCTATCGCGAACGCGAGGGTCTGCGGCTTGGGGAGCTTTCGAAGCGCACCATGGTCACCAATGGCAATGTTACTGGTCTTGTCGAGCGGCTGGAAGCGGATGGCCTTGTGCAGCGCGTGACGCCCGACGGCGACCGGCGCGTGACGGTCGCGAAGCTGACGGAGAAGGGCGAAACTCAATTCAGCGCCATGGCCGCTGCCCATGAAGGCTGGCTGCGCGACTTGATGGCGGATGTGGAGCCCGCGATCGTCAGCGAGTTGTGGCGGGATATCGGCGCGGTGAAGTCCTCAGTCAGCAACCATCTTTCCGGTGCCGACTTCGACTGAAGACGGTGCTTATCTAGCCCGCTCGTTCTTGAATTTCTTCTCGAGCACGCTGACGAGGCGCACCATCGGCCAGAGCAGGATGATATAGATTAGCGCGGCCATGATCAGCGGCGATGGGTTGGCATAGAGGCCTTGGGCATTCTGCCCTTCTTTTAGCAGTTCCGGCAAAGCCACGGTCGACGCGAGCGACGTATCCTTGAACATGGACACGCAGTTGCTCGTCGTCGGCGGGATGACGATGCGAACCGCCTGCGGCAGCACGACCTTGTAGAGCGTGATCAGGAAGGGAATGCCAAGTGCTGCGGCGGCTTCGAACTGGCCGCGTGGTACGCTTTCTATCCCTGAGCGGAAGACTTCTGCCGAATAGGCCGCCAGCACGATCGAGAAGCCGAGGATCGCAGACCACCAGGCGGAAAAGCTGATGCCGATGAAAGGCAGCGCGTAGTAGATGAGGATCAGCACGACGAGCATCGGCATGGCGCGCATGATGTCGATATAGGCGATCATCAGGAGTTGCAGCGGCTTGGGGGCATAGAGGCGGATCAGGCTGATGACGAGGCCGCCCGTCACGCCGATCAGGATGCTGACCACGCCGAGCGCGATGGTCATCCAAAGCCCGCGCACCAGCTGAGGAAATGCCGAGATCATGACGTCGGAATTGAAGAAGGTATCGACGAAAGACATTGGCACTCCCGCGCGCAGAACGAAGATATGATTTCTTATACCCACGCCGGTCGTTGCGACCGGCGTAGCTCATTTCAACAATGATCTTTTGATCACGCCTTGGGGATAGGCAATTCGGTGACGGTGGAGGAACCCGCCGGCGCTTTGCCGCCGAACCACTTCTCGTGGATCTTTCCCAGCGTGCCGTCCTTCTTCATCGCCGTTATGGCATCGTTGATCTTGCCGAGCAGCGGCGAATCCTTGGTCATCATCAGGCCGTATTGTTCGCCGGTCTTGATGCGATCCTTGATGGCGAAGCCCTTGGTCTTGACGAAGAGATACTGCATACCCGGGATATCGCTGACGACGGCATCGATGCGGCCGGCGCCGAGATCGAGGAACATGTCCTGCTGCGAGTTGTAGCCCTTGACGTCGGCAAATCCCTGAGCGGCCTTGTTGTCATTGGCCCATTTTTCACCCGTCGAACCCGACAGCACGCCGATGGTTTTGCCCTTCAGATCCGCAAGCGTCTTGATCGAGCTACCGTCCTTGGCGGCGACGCCCATGTCGGAATCGTAGAAGGGCTGTGTGAAGGACTGCGACTTCAGTCGTTCCGGCGTGATGGTGATGGATGAGATCGCCACATCGATGCGCTTGGAACTGGTTGCGGCAAACAGGGCCTGGAAGCCGTAGTCTGCGATATTGGTGGTCATGCCGGCGCGCTTGGCCGCTTCGTTGACGACATCGACCTCGAAGCCTTCGAAGCCGCCATTCGCGGTCTTGTATTCGAAGGGCGGGTTGTTGGGATAGGAACCGACATTCAGTACATCGGCGGCATAGGCGAAATGGCTTCCGCCGGCGAGGCCGATGGCGGTCGCCAGGATCAGCAGACTGCGACGAGTCATGGACATTTTTAGTCTCCCTCTGGTGATGGCCGCGGGCTTTTCCTCTCACCCGCGGGGTATTCCGTCCGCCCGACCGGCGGCCGTCTCATGTCATCGCATTGACCATGCGATCGAGCGCGATGCGCATCTGTTCGGTTTCGCGGAAGGTGCACATGCGCAGGAAGGCGCGCGACGATTCTCCGAAATGGTATCCGGGCGCCAAGCCGACGCGGGCCGTTTCAAGAATACGCTCGCACAGCGCCGTCGCATCGGGCTCGCCCTGCAGCGCGAAGAAGGCATACATGCCGCCGCGCGGCTTTTCCGGCAAGATGATACCCGGTATCTTCGGCAGCTTCTCATAGGCCAGATCGAGGCCGGCCTTGATGCGCCCGCGGATTTCTGAAACCAGCGGCTCGCCTTCACGCAGCGCGGCTGCCGCACCGGCCTGAACCATGGCGGAGGTGCCGCTGTTGATATACTGCGTCATGGCGCCGAGCTGGCCGGCAACGGCAGACGGGTGCGTCAGCCAGCCGACACGCCAGCCGGTCATTGCCCAGGCTTTCGAGAAGCTGTTGATCGCGATGACGCGATCACCGTCCTCGGCCACCTGCAAGATCGAAGGGGCGATGTCGCCATCGAAATAGAGGCGGGCATAGACCTCGTCGGAGATGATCCAGATGCCGGTGCGGCGGCTGAAATCCAGCAGCGCCTGCATCTCCTCGCGCGACGCTGTCCAGCCCGTCGGATTGGATGGCGTCGACAGGAAGATGGCGCGGGTGCGGGCATCGCAGCGGGCGAAAAGCTTGTCGAGATCGAGGCGCCAATCGGTATCGAAATCGAGCGACACGGCGCGCGGCTCGCCGCCGATCAGATGGATGGCGTTATGGATGTTCGGCCATTGCGGGGCGACATAGACGACATTGGTGCCGACATCGACGAGCAGCTCGAGCGCCATGTAGAGCGCCTGCATGCCGCCTGGGGCAACCGTCGTGCGCTCGATCGGAATGGGGCGGCCGTGCCAATGCGTCTGATAGTCGGACAGTGTCTCGTTCAGCGTCGCCAGGCCACGCATATTCGGGACATAGAAGGTCGCGCCGTCGTCGAGCGCTTTCTTCGCAGCATCGCGGATGAACCCCGGCGTCACGATATCGCCTTCGCCGAACCAGAGCGGAATGACGCCGCCGAGTTCGCGGGCGCGCTTTGCAAGCACGGCAATGTTGTCGGTGCGCATGTCGCGGATCTGCGCGCGAATGCCTTCGAGAGCATCGCGGCCTGATATCGCGTTCGGCAGGTTATGCTGCGGTAGAGACAAGAAATTTCCCCTGGGAATTCGGTATTGGAGGGTTCAAACGGCTCTGGAAGCTTTCGCTCGAGCAACCCCTCGATTTCGAATGGTTATCCAAAAACAACCGCATTTCAAGGACAAATTTTAAGCTTAAAAAGTCTACCTTCCTGCTCGGTTTCATGCTGTCCTTCCATGCGGTAACTCTCTGATAAAAATCAGCTTTATTTCGCTCCTCTGTCATGCGCGCCCGCTCTTGCGGCATCGACGCCGGCGGCCAGGCCGGCGCCCAGAAACATTGTGTCGCTCGCGAGAATGAAGAAGCTGATACCGGCCTCGGACCATGCGCCGATATCATCGGGCGAGGGGCGGAAGATGCCGACTGCGCGGCCGGCGGCCAAAGCGGCTTCGGTGATGGTTCTGATCGCCGCGTCGAGCCTGTCCTTGCCCGTCGGTCCTGTCGCATCGATCGAAACCGAGAGATCGCCAGGTCCGACGAAGATGAGGTCGACCCCATCGACCGCAGCGATTTCGGCGATATTGGCAAGCCCCTCGGCCGTCTCGACCTGAATGGCGAGCACAAGTTCCGCGTTGGCTTTGGCGAGGTAATCCGGAATGCGGTAGCCATAGGCTGCTGCCCGACCCGGGCCAACGCCACGCGCGCCGAGCGGGGGATAGCGGGTGGCGTTGACGGCGGCGCGTGCCTGTTCCGCCGTCGAAACACGGGGCACGAGAACGCCCGCAGCGCCGGCATCCAGAACGGCCGCGATATCCTCGGCCGCATGGCCGGGGACGCGGACCATGGCCGGAACGCGATGAACATCGGCGGCGCGGATCAGATCCTCGATGCGTTCGCGGCTAATCTGCGAATGCTCCCAGTCGATGCAGAGGAAATAGACACCCGAGGCTGCCGTGACTTCGATCGCGACTGGATGCGGAATGGCCGCAAACGTACCAATCAGCAGCTTCTGCTCGATACAGTTCCGGCGGAAATCGCTCATCGTCATCCTCAATTTAGCGGTCTCCCATCGAGGGATAGACCGAAAGATACAACTGCGAAACGGCAATCTGCTCTGCGTTCAAAACAGCTTTCCGTGCCATCACGCAGCGGCACGGAGGCATTGCGGCGGCGGAGTTGTTCGGGCGCCGCCACCGCTCTGAGGCACGGCTTACTTGCGCCGCGCCATGATCTCGGTCAGGACCGCGTCGAACCGCGCGATCTCTTCGATCTTGTTATAATGCACCAGCGACACGCGGATGGCACCCGTTTCCATGGACAAGCCGAGGCGCTTCATCAGGCGTGGTGCGAACATGTGGCCGTCACGCAGGCCGATGCGCTGCTTGCCCATCTCGTCGGCAAATTCCTGCGGCGTGATGCCCGGCATGTTGAAGCAGATCGTGGGAACGCGTTGTTCGAGACGTGCCTCGTCGGAGATGCCGTAGATGGTGGCGCCGTGGCGCTTTAGAACCGCGATCATCTCGCGCGAGAGCATCAGTTCGTATTGGCGGATTGCGCCCATGGCGGCGGCAAGCGCCTCGCGACGGCTGTGATCACCGGTCGGCAGGAAGCGGCGGCCAAGGCCTTCGAGATATTTGACCGCGGCATTCATGCCGGCGACGTTCTCATAGGTGAAGGTGCCGACTTCGATCTTGTAGGGCGGTACGTCCGGAATGAAGTCTTCCTTGAATGTCGGCAATTTCACCAGCGCGTCGTAGCGGCCCCAGAGGAAGCCCATATGCGGCGAGAAATTCTTGTAGCCGGAGCAGACGAGATAGTCGCAGCCCCAGGCCTGCACGTCGATCAGACCATGCGGGCCGTAATGGACGCAATCGAGGAAGGTTTCGGCGCCGGCTGCCTGCGCCAGTTTGCAGACGCTGGCGACATCGACGATGGTGCCGATGGAATGCGCGGTGACGGTGCAGGCAACGAGGCGGGTCTTGTCGTTGAGCAGCGGCTTCAGGTCTTCCACATGCAGCGTGCCGTCCTCGCGCATGCGCCACCAGACGATCTTGGCGCCATCGGCGTCCAGTGCCATCCAGGTGGCAATGTTGGCGTCGTGATCCATGTCGGTGACGACGATCTCGTTGCGCTCGCCGAGCAGTTTGGCAATGCCGAGGCTGACAAGACGGATGAAGGAGGTGGCGTTCTGGCCGAAGGAGATTTCTTCCGGGCGATAGGCGTTGACCAGCATGGCGACGCTTTCGCGGGCTTCTTCCAGATTGCGGTCGACACCCTGGCTGTGCTGGTATTTCGCCATGCGCTGGACGTTGAAATCGATGAGGTGATTGGCGACTGCATCGACAACCGACTGCGGGACCTGCGCGCCGCCCGCGTTGTCGAGAAAGACGAAATCGCCAGCCTTCCGGATGGCCGGGAACATGGCGCGGATCTCGTCGACCGGGAAGCTGTTGTGGCCGGCGAATTGCGATGCGGAAGCGGCGGAGTTCATGGGGATCTCGCTCTGATCATGGGATTGAAATCTCAATTTTGATCATTTGATCACAAAATACTTTAAGGTTCAACCAAATTTCTCAGTCTCTTTTTGAAGCTAGCGGCGGCCGGAGCCGGAGCCTTTGCGCGGCTCATCCTGCGTGGCCGGGCAATAATCCCGGAGGATTTCGTGGGTACGGCTTATGTCGGCGACGATACCGTCGCGAGCGGCGGCGAAGTCCCCGATCTTTAAAGCGTTGACAACGGCAACATGCTCGCCGGCGGGATCGAGTTCGCCGCTGCGCATCAAAGGCTCGACCGAGGCGGAAAGCATGCGCATGTAGGGGCCGAAGCGCAGCCACAAGGTTTCGATCAGCTGCAGCAGCACCTCGGAGCCGGAGGCGCGATAGATGGTGAAGTGGAACTGCTGGTTCTTGGCCATCAGGTCGTAAACATTGGCGCCGCGGCCGATCACATGCTGTTCGCCGGCGATGCGCTCGAGCGCTTCAATGTCTGTCGGGGTGAGGTTCGGCATGCCGAGCTCCGCGGCCAGGCCCTCTACGGCGATGCGGGCGCGGCAGAGATCGTCCAAGCGGGCGAGCGTGACAATGGGGATGCGGGCCGAGCCGTTTGCCGCGACCTCAAGCGCGTTTTCAGCGGCGAGCCGGCGCAGGGCCTCGCGCACCGGCATGTTGCTGGTTCCGAAGGTTTCGGCAAGCGAGGCGATGGTCAGCGTCTGGCCGGGATCGAAATTGCCGGCCATCAGCGCGTTTCGCAGCTGCTGATAGACGCTCTCCTGGATCGTCGTTCTGGAGGACACCGGTTCCAGGGCTATGCGCACGCTCGCTTCCTTTTCGCTTATCAGGACTCGTTCATGGTAGAACGAAGGGCGAGCGAAAGGAAAGGGTCTTGCAGAACGGCGCTCAGGCCTCCTCGGCCTTCCAGCCCGCCTCATCCGCTGCAGGTGCGGCTTCCTCCTTCTTCGCCGGGGTCTTTCGCAGGCCAAGCCCGACGCCGATGAGGGCAAGAGCGCCGCCGATCGCATGATAGGCATGCAGCTGTTCTCCAAGCAGCGCCCAGGCCAGTGCCGCAACGATGATCGGCAGGAGATTGATCAGCAGCGAGGTGCGACTGGCTCCGAGCCTCTGAATGCCGATCATCCAGCAGAGGGGCGCGACCAGGGAGGTCGGGATCGCGGCATAGAGAATTAGCGGCAGGTTGGCCGTGGTGATCGGCGAGATATCACCCATCAGGAAGATCGGGATCAGCAACAGGGTTGAAAAGCCGATCTGCCAGAAAAGCTGCTGCCACATGGGAATCGGCATCGTCCAGCGCCTCAGCATGACGCCATAGAGCGCATTCGAGAGGACGGCGATGATCATCAGGCCGTCGCCGATATGGAAACCGCCATCCACAAGACGTATCGGATCGCCCTGCGATGTCAAATAGACGAGCCCGATCAATGAAATGCCGCCGCCTATAAGGCTTGTTGCAGTCAGTTTCTCTCCGGCCAGAAGGCTTGCGAAAAACGTCGACAGCAACGGCATCAGAGCAACAATGACACCCATATTGACGGCCGAGGTGGTCTTGGCCGCCTCATAGGCGAGGCTCTGATAAATCACCATGCCAAGGGCACCGAGCGTGGCGAGTTTCAGCCAGTGCTGCCGGAGCAGGGCGCGGTTGTGCCATGCCGCGCGGCCAACGAAAGGCAGGAGCACGACGAAGGCGAGCAGCCAGCGATAGAAGGAGATCGAGCCCGGCGAGATCACGCCTGCGGATGCCTTGGTGACCACGGTGTTGCCGGACCAGATCAGTACCGTCAGCAGCGGCGCAAGTCCGGCCACGCCGACGATGGTAGCGGAAACGTTCGGCTGGGTGCTCATATGAATGTCTCTCGTCATCCTCGGGCCTGGGCGAAACAAAGGAGGGCGGACGTGGATCGCCGTCCCGAAGTGTTTCTATCGTCTGTCCGAATTCTGGTATATAGCGAGATTAAGACATCAGTAGCGAAATGAGGACATGTCCGTCAGGTCTCCACGCATCGAGGGCGATCCGCCAAATCCGGTTTCCTTCCGAACCGAGAATTATAGGGCAGGCACGGTTTTTCCCAGAAAGAGCCAGCCCTGGGGCGAGCTCAACTATGCGCTTATCGGTGTCTGCGAGTTCGACATCGAGGGCGTGCGCTATCTGTCACCACCGCATTATGCCATCTGGCTGCCGCCGGACACGATGCATGGTGCCTATAACCAGCATGACCTGCGCTATGTCACCGTCTATGTCGAACGCGCGCTCTGCCACGATCTGCCGGACAGGCCTTCCACGCTCGGCATCAGCCCGCTGCTGAAGGCGATCCTGGCGGATTTTGCGGCGCGTGATGTCACCATACCCGAAACAACCGAGGACCTGCGGCTTGCTCAGGTGCTGGTCGATCAGATTCGCCTGGCGCCACGCTGCGAGAGCTATCTGCCGCTTTCCGACGATCCACTGCTCGGTCCGGTGCTGAGCGCTTTGCAGGCCGACCCCGGCGACCGGCATTCTCTTTCAGAATGGGCGCGCAGGATGGGGACGACCGAGCGCACATTATCGCGCCGATGCCAGGAGGATCTAGGCCTCTCCTTCAACGAATGGCGGCAGCGGCTAAAGCTCGTCGCGGCGCTTTCGCTGATCGAGGCCGGTGAGCCCGTGCACCGGATCGCGGCGCAGTTGGGTTACGGCAATGCTTCCGCCTTTATCGCCATGTTCCGCCGGCTGACGGGCACGAGCCCGACGCAGATGCGCTAATTTCAGGTTTCAATTAAAACGATCTCGAGCTTGCGCAGTTCTTCCGGATCGGCCATCGCGTCGATGACGTTAATCATGCCATCCGCATTGAAGGTGCAACGAAGAGCGATGCGCAGCTGTCCGTCGATGACAACGATAGCGCCGACGGCGCCGTTGATAACCGCCAGCCGGGCTCCCCGTGCACGGCCCTGGAAGGTCTTGGCGACATCCACGCGCCCGCGGATTTCGCCTGCCGCGCCCATGCGGGCGGCAACGGCATCCGGCCGGAAGACGGCTTGGGGGTCGAGGACGGCGAGCAGCGCCTGCAGGTCGCCGTCACGCGAGGCAGCGAAGAAGGCATCGACGACATGGCGCTGACGGGTAAGATCGGCCTCCGTCGTTAACGGCGTATCCTGCACGCGGCGGCGGGCACGGCTTGCAAGCTGGCGCGTCGCGACTGTCGTGCGTCCCAGAATCGCGGCGATCTCGACGAAGGAGACGTCGAACATATCATGTAGGACGAAGGCAAGCCGTTCGGCAGGATTCAGCTTCTCCAGCACGACAAGGAGGGCAAGGCCGACGGAATCGGCCAGCAATGCATCCTGTTCCGGATCGGTGCCGGCTCCGGCTTCATGCACGACCATCGGTTCGGGGATCTGGACTGTCAGCGGCTCTTCGCGGCGGGATTTGCGTGACCGCAGCAGATCGAGGCAGATGCGCGCCGTCACTGTCGTCAGCCATCCGCTGAGGTTTTCGATGCCGGAGGTATCGCTCCTCATCAGGCGCAGCCATGTTTCCTGCACCGCATCTTCGGCCTCCGTCCGCGAGCCGAGCATGCGATAGGCGACCGCGCGAAGATGCGGCCGGTTTGCCTCGAATTTTTCAGCCTGCCACTTTTTTTCGTCCATCGGTCACATTCCCTCATCTCGTTTCGTCAGACCCATGACGAGTGAAATCCGGCCGGTGTGACAGCGGATCGGCAGGAAAGTGCATCGTCCGGACTTGAGCCGCAACCATGCTCTCACAATCAGAGGAAATAGATATGCAAGCTCGTATGAAGAACCCAGCCCTCGTTCTGCCAGAAACGCTGCAGGCGCTTCTGGCCGTCATCAATTCGATCAAGGATCAGGGCCTTTCGGAAAATATCATGGACCTCGTGCATCTGCGTGTTAGCCAGATCAACGGCTGCAGCGTCTGCACCGACATGGGCTTTCGCAAGCTTCAGAAAGCCGGCGAAACGATCGAGCGAATCGTCGGCGTCTCGGCCTGGCGCGAAATGCCCTATTTTTCGGATGCGGAGCGCGCTGCTCTCGCTCTCGGGGAGGCGGCTACCCGGCTTGCCGATCGGCCCGATGCCGTCAGCGATGAGATCTGGAACGAAGCGGCAAAGCATTTTGACGAGAAGGCCCTGTCGGCGCTGATCGTCGCGATCGCCATCGACAATGTCTGGAACCGGCTGAACTCGACCGTCCGCCAGCAGGCAGGCGCATCCTGGAACTGATCGTCCGCAATGAGCGCCACCTTCTTCTCACAGCAAGAGGAGGAAGGTGGCCTGGATTCTCAAACCTCGCCTACTCGCGAGGTCACCAGCAATTTCGCCATCCAGTCCACGAAGACACGCACCTTGTTGCTGAGGTGCCGGTTGGGCGGATAGACGATATGCAGGGGCAATGATGGCCGGGTCCACGCGGGAAGAATGGGAACGAGCTCGCCGCTTGCAAGCGCATCCCGAGCCATGAAGCTCGGAACCTGCGCGATGCCAAGCCCCATCAATGCCGCCTGGAGATAGCTGCGGCTGTCATTCACCGAAAGGATATAGCGAGGGCTGATTTCCAATGCCTCGTTGCCATGTTCGAACAGGAAAGGAATCGTCCGGCCGGTTTGCGCGCGAAAATAGCTGACTGCATAATGGCTGGTTTCCAAATCCTCCGGCCGTTCGGGGAAGCCATGCTTCTCGATGTAAAGCGGCGCCGCACAGGTGATGAGGTGTACTTCACCGACGCGGCGGGCAATCAGAGACTGGTCGCTCGGCATGCCGGCGCGCAGCGCACAATCGACATTCTCGGCCAGATAATCCACCAGACGGTCGCCGACACCGAGGTCGATATGGATATCGGGATAGCGTTGATGGAAATCGCATAGCGCCGGCATGACGATCTTCTCGGCGAAGGCGCCGGCCATTTCGACACGCAGGCGCCCGCTCGGCAGGCTCTGTGAATTGCTGATGCTGCCGTCCAGCTCCTCTATTTCCGAAAGGATCTGAACCGCCCGTTCGTAATAGAGCGCGCCATCCGTCGTCACCATGACGCGCCGGGTCGTGCGGTTGAGGAGCTTGGCATGCAGATGCGCCTCGAGCGACTGGATGAGCGTCGTCACCGTCGCTTTCGGCATGGAAAGGGCAGCGGCGGCTCGGGTGAAGTTACCCGTTTCCACCACGCGCGCGAATGCCCGCATTGCTGATAACTGATCCATTCTATGATATCCCTGGACCGTAAAGAAAAGAGGCCGATTGTTTGTAATCGTGAATAGTCTGATCGAATATATGCTACTTATTCTCGAAGCGGAATAACAATATGTTTTTATCGTAATTGTTGCAATGCGGCATGGGGGCGCCAAAGACCGCATTCGAGAATATGATTGCAAAGCCGGATAGACCGCTGCTGAATTGAATCATATTCGCTCGAGCAGACAAGGAATTGGTCGATGAGTGCGCCGTGGAAAGATGTTGTGCTGGAAAACGTGCCTACGGGGCCCGTGGAAGCCCGGATCTACAACGGCGAAGGTTTGAAGAAGGCGGCACCTCTCGTGCTTTATCTGCACGGCGGCGCTTTCCTCGACACCGATCACGCAACCGACAGGCCGGTGGCGGCAAGTCTCGCCGAGGCTGGTGCCATCGTGGTTGCCGCGGATTATACGAGCGGCAATCAGAATGCTTTTCCGAAGGTGCTCGAATGTGCCTACGGAATTCTCGCCTACCTCAGCAACAAGCGGAATATGCTTGCGCTGGGTGGAGCGAAAAAATCGCTGCTGTTTGTCGCCGGAGAGGAATCGGGTGGCAATGTCGCAGCGGGCGTCGCTTTAAAGGCGCGCGATCAGATGCCCGGTTCGCTGGACGGACAGGTGCTGATTTCGCCTTTGCTTGATCCTTTCATGGGATCGAAATCTTTCCTCCAGGCGGAGGAAAGCGGCATGCGCGAGCGCTGGACGGACGGCTGGAACCGATACCTGGGCTTCCTGGGCGGTGTCTGCCATCCTTATGCAGCGCCTCGATACTGTTCGCGGCTTTCGGGCCTCGCGCCGGCATTGGTGCTCACGGCCGAGGACGACCCGCTCCGCGACGAGAGCATGGAATACGGCAGCCGGCTGAAAGCGGCTGGCGTCCGTGTTCGCCAGCAAGTCCTTCCCGCCGGGACAGGCTGGCCCACCCTCTATGGCGGGCAGTCGAAAGACAGGCCTTCGTGGCAGCAGGATATCTGTTGCTGTTTCAAGGGGTTTGTCGAAGACGTGCAGGCTTGATCGGCTAGACTATTCCGTCCGCGAGAGACAAGCGCGAATGGGGTGAGGCGTCGAAGGCACGAGATCGGAGCGGTGGTCACGCGAATGCGCGCGCTTCGGCCCCTGATTTTATTGAGACGATAGGAATTTTCGGTCCCGTGTCCCAAGGCGGGACCAAAGGAGAGACCAACATGAAGTCCAACGGTAAAAGCTGGGCCCTGTGGGGCGCTGGCATGGGTGTTGCTGCGGCTGTTGCAGGTGCGGCTTTCTATCTGGAGCTGCCGCGCGGTGCTCAGGCGACGGAAACGGCCAGCCAGGCGGCACCGCCGGCTATCCCCGTTACGGTTGCCGCTGTCGAGCAGCGCGACGTCACCTCCTGGCAGGAATTTTCCGGCCGGCTCGAAGCCATCGACCGGGTTGAAATCCGGCCGCGTGTCGCCGGCGCAATCCAGTCCGTGCATTTCCGCGAAGGCGCCTTGGTCAAGCAGGGCGACCTGCTGGTGACGATCGATCCCGCACCCTATGAGGCGGCCGTCGCCCAGGCTCAGGCCCAGGTCGGAGCAGCAAAAGCCAAGCTCGATCTCGCCAAGGTCGAAGTCGGTCGCGGACAGAAGCTCTTCGACAACAAGACCATTTCGCAGAGCGACATGGACACGCGCACAAGCAACTATGCCGAAGCCGAGGCCAATCTGAAGGCGGCGCAAGCGGCCTTGCAGACCGCGCAGCTGAACCTCGACTATACGCAGGTTCGCGCTCCGATCGCCGGCCGCGTCGGCAAGATCGCCGTCACCGTCGGCAATCTCGTGGCCGCCGGTTCTTCTTCACCGGCATTGACGACGCTCGTTTCGGTCGATCCGATCTATGCGAGCTTCAGCGCCAACGAACAGACCGTCACCCAGGCGCTCTCCGAGCTGCCCACCAGCAATGGCGTGGCTCCGCCGGTCGAGCAGATCCCGGTTCAGATCGGGACGGCAAGCGACAACGGCACCCCGATCAAGGGCAAGTTGCAGTTGATCGACAACGAGGTCGATGCGGCGAGCGGCACCGTCAGCGTTCGCGCCGTATTCGATAATCCGGGCGGTCGTCTCATCCCAGGTCAGTTCGTGCGGGTCCGTATGGGCCAGCCGAAGGCCGAGAACAGGATCGTCATCGACGACCGGGCAGTCGGCACCGACCAGGACAAGAAGTTCGTCTTCGTCGTGGATGGCGAGAACAAGGTCAATTACCGGCAGGTCCAGCTCGGGTCGCTGGCCGACGGCCAGCGCGTGATCGAGAACGGCCTGAAAGCCGGCGAAAAGATCGTCGTCAACGGGCTGCAGCGCATCCGTCCCGGTGCAGTCGTCGCACCGCAGTTGGCAGAGAAGGTCGCGACCGCTCAGTAAGACTTCGCCTTCTGCCCATGGGCAGAAGGCCGACATTCCGAAATCACATGATCCGCCGGCGGCTCTCAAATCGTCGGACAGGAATTTTGCATCCGTTCTCACCCCAGAGGGGGCTTTGATATGAACATCTCCAGATTCTTTGTCGACCGTCCGGTCTTTGCCGGTGTTCTTTCGGTCCTCATCGTGGTCGCCGGCCTGATCGGCCTCAGAGCGCTGCCGATCTCCGAATACCCAGAGGTCGTGCCCCCATCGATTGTCGTGCACGCCACCTATCCCGGCGCCAACCCGACCGTCATTGCCGAAACGGTGGCAACGCCGCTCGAAGAGCAGATCAACGGCGTCGAGGGCATGCTCTACATGTCCAGCCAGGCGACATCAGACGGCGCTCTCAACGTGACGGTCACCTTCAAGCTCGGCACCGATCCGGACAAGGCGCAGCAGCTCGTGCAGAACCGCGTTTCGCAGGCCGAACCGCGCCTGCCCGCGGAAGTCCGTGCCCTCGGCATTACGACCATCAAGAGCTCGCCCAACTTCATCGTGGTCGTCAACCTCGTCTCGGACGGAGCCGACCACGACATCACCTATCTGCGAAACTATGCGACCCTGAACATCAAGGATCGACTTGCCCGGATCGAAGGCGTCGGCCAGGTGCAGGTCTTCGGCGCCGGCGACTATTCCATGCGCGTATGGATCGATCCGCAGAAGGCCGCCGAGCATAATCTTGCCGCCAGCGACATCAGCAATGCGATCAGCTCCCAGAACGTCCAGGCTGCAGCCGGCATCATCGGTGCCTCACCCAGCCGGCCGGGCGTGGATCTACAGCTCAACGTCAATGCCCAGGGCCGCCTGCGCACGCCTGAGGAGTTCGGCAACATCATCGTCAAGACGGGCGCCAATGGCGAAATCACCCGCCTTCGCGACGTCGCCCGCGTCGAGCTCGGCGCGGAAGACTATACGCTGCGTTCGCTGCTCGACGGCAAGCCGGCCGTCGCCGTCGCCGTTCTCCAAGCGCCCGGTTCGAACGCCATCGAGATCGCGAACAACGTGCGCTCGACCATGGACGTGCTGCAGCAGGCCATGCCTGCGGGCGTCAAGTACGAGATCGTCTACGACACGACGAAATTCGTCCGCGCCTCGATCGAGAAGGTGATCGACACACTGCTCGAAGCCATCGCGCTCGTCGTTCTCGTCGTCATCCTGTTCCTGCAGACATGGCGTGCCTCGATCATCCCGCTGATCGCCGTTCCCGTGTCGATCATCGGCACCTTTGCGGTGATGTATGTCTTCGGCTTCTCGATTAACGCGCTTAGTCTGTTCGGCCTGGTGTTGGCGATCGGTATCGTCGTGGACGACGCGATCGTGGTGGTGGAGAACGTCGAACGCAATATCGAGAACGGGCTCAGTCCGCGAGACGCCACCTACAAGGCCATGAAGGAAGTCTCCGGCCCGATCATCGCGATCGCGCTGGTCCTCGTCGCGGTCTTCGTGCCGCTCGCCTTCATCTCCGGCCTGTCCGGCCAGTTCTACCGCCAGTTCGCGCTGACGATCGCCATCTCGACCGTCATCTCGGCTTTCAACTCGCTCACCCTGTCTCCGGCACTGGCGTCCCTGCTTCTGAAGGGTCATCATGCGCCGAAGGATGGGTTGACGCGGATCATGGATGCGGTCTTCGGCTGGTTCTTCCGCGGCTTCAACCGGGCGTTCGGAGCCGGTTCGAAATACTACGGCAAGGGCGTCGGCGGCCTGCTGTCGCGCAAGAGCATCGTCATGGTGGTCTATCTCGCGCTGGTGGGAGCGACCTACAGCCTGTTCACAACGGTTCCAGGGGGTTTCGTGCCGTCGCAGGACAAGCAGTATCTGATCGGCTTCGCACAGTTGCCGGATGCCGCAAGCCTCGACCGTACGGAAGACGTGATCAAGCGCATGACGGACATTGCGCTGAAGCAGCCGGGCGTCGCCAATGCGATCGCCTTCCCGGGCCTGTCGATCAACGGCTTCACCAATTCCTCGAATGCCGGCATCGTTTTCGTGACGCTGAAGGACTTCGACGAGCGCAAGACGCCGGATCTTTCGGGCGGGGCGATCGCCATGGCACTGAACCAGAAGTTCGGCGCCATCCAGGATGCCTTCATCGCCATGTTCCCGCCGCCGCCGGTCAACGGTCTCGGTACGACAGGCGGCTTCAAGCTGCAGATCGAGGATCGCGCCGGCCTCGGCAACCATGCGCTCGACCAGGCGGCCAAGGCAGTGATCGCCAAGGCCTACCAGACACCGGAACTCACCGGCATCTTCTCGAGCTTCCAGATCAACGTGCCGCAGCTCTTTGCTGATCTCGATCGCGCCAAGGCTGAGCAGCTCGGAGTCTCCGTCACCGACGTCTTCCAGACGCTGCAGATCTATCTCGGTTCGCTCTATGTGAACGACTTCAACGCCTTCGGCCGCACCTACAGCGTCCGCGTGCAGGCCGATGCCAAGTTCCGCGCTCAGCCGGAAGATATCGGCCAGTTGAAGGTTCGTTCGGCATCGGGTCAGATGATCCCGCTTTCAGCCCTGCTGAAGGTGGATGCCACGACCGGTCCGGAACGCACGAACCGCTACAACGGCTTCCTGGCGGCTGACATCAATGGCGGCCCGGCGCCCGGTTTCTCGTCCGGCCAGGCACAGGCGGCGATCGAGAAGATTCTGCATGAGACGTTGCCGCCCGGCATCGACTTCGAATGGACTGATTTGACCTACCAGCAAATCCTGGCCGGCAATTCCAGCGTCGTCGTCTTCCCGCTGGCGCTGCTCCTCGTCTTCCTCGTGCTGGCCGCCCAATACGAGAGCCTGACCCTGCCGCTCGCCATCATCATGATCGTGCCGATGGGCGTCTTAGCGGCGCTGACCGGCGTCTGGCTCACGGGTGGAGACAACAACATCTTCACCCAGATCGGCCTGGTGGTGCTCGTCGGTCTATCAGCGAAGAACGCGATCCTGATCGTGGAATTCGCTCGCGAGCTGGAATTCGAGGGCCGCACGCCGGTTCAGGCTGCGATTGAAGCCAGCCGCCTGCGTCTGCGTCCGATCCTGATGACCTCCATGGCCTTCATCATGGGTGTCGTGCCGCTGGTCACCTCGACCGGTGCCGGTTCCGAGATGCGTGCTGCCATGGGTGTCGCGGTGTTCTCGGGCATGATTGGCGTCACCTTCTTCGGCATCTTCATGACGCCTGTCTTCTACGTGCTGATCCGCAGGCTGACGGGCAACCGTCCGCTCAAGCAGCATCACCACAACGACAACGAACATTCGGCGGAGGTACTCCCGATCGCCGCCGAATAGGAGGCGGTGCCGAGCGGCACTCCAGTCGTCGACACGCCAAGGGGCGGGACCGAAAGGTCCCGCCCTTTTCATATATTCATATTTTCATTTTGGCTAATTTACCCTTCTTTCGAAGAATTTGCCGCATGATAGCCGATTTCCTTTGCATGCTGCCTCCAGAGGTTTATCAAGCTTTTGGATGAGTTGATTGACGTACATCGGGCGTGGGGAGTCGCCTGCGGATCGTGGAGCTTTGAGGTCGGCCGCGGCGCGAGATCGTCGCCGGATCCGCCGGCATGACCAAGGGCGCTTCGCTATCCGGTTTCGGTGTCCGATGCGTTGCAATTCGGAGGATACTTTATGCAGGATAGAAAGATCGCCTTTCTCGGTACGGGCTTGATGGGCGCGCCGATGGCACGGCAGCTGCTCGCCGCCGGTTTCGCGGTGACGGTCTGGAATCGCGACCGCAGCAAGGCGGAACCCTTGGCTGCCGACGGCGCGTCTGTCGCGGATACGGCGGTCGAAGCGGCGCGGGGAGCATCCGTTCTTTTCACCATGCTGACCAATGGCGGCGCCGTCGGCGAGGTCCTGTTCGGTGGCGGCGTGGCTGACGTGCTTGAGGTCGGTGCGATCGTGATCGATCATAGCTCGATATCGCCTGCTATTGCCCGCGAACATGCGGGCAAGCTTGCCGAGCGTGGCATCCGGCATATCGATGCTCCGGTCTCCGGTGGCGTCGTGGGTGCCGAAAGGGGGACACTTGCGATCATGGCTGGCGGCGATGCCGAGGTGATAGACAGCGTGCGCGATATCTTGGCGCCTCTCGGACGCGTGACCCATGTTGGCCCCAGCGGCACCGGCCAGCTTGCGAAGCTCGGCAATCAGCAGATCGTTGCCGTTACCATCGGAGCCGTCGCAGAGGCGATGCTGTTGGTCGAGGCCGGCGGCGGCTCGCGCGAAGCATTCCGTGCCGCCATTCGCGGCGGCTTCGCTGAAAGCCGCATCCTGGAACTGCATGGCCAGCGCATGATCGAGCGCAACTTCGAGCCGGGCGGAACCGCCCGCAACCAATTGAAGGATCTCGATACCGTCTTGGCGACGGCGGAGAGTCTCGCCCTTCATCTCCCTTTGACGGAAGCTGTGAGAGCCGAATTTGCCGAATTCGTCGAGAATGGCGGCGGCGAGCAGGATCACAGCGGTTTGCTGCGGCATTTGGAAGACAAGAATGCCCGAGGAAAGGCTTGAGGAAGTGATGAACGATAAGGGTGCATCCAAGCGTCGTCTGCGTTCGCAGGACTGGTTCGACAATCCGGATCATATCGATATGACAGCGCTCTATCTCGAGCGCTTCATGAACTACGGCATCACGCCGGAAGAGCTGCGCTCCGGCAAGCCGATCATCGGCATCGCCCAGAGCGGCAGCGATCTCACGCCCTGCAATCGCCATCACCTCGATCTTGCCAAGCGCGTGCGCGACGGTATCCGCGATGCCGGCGGCATCCCGATCGAGTTTCCGACCCACCCGATCTTCGAGAACTGCAAGCGTCCGACGGCGGCACTCGACCGCAATCTTGCCTATCTCGGCCTGGTGGAGGTGCTCTACGGCTATCCGCTCGATGGCGTCGTGCTGACGACCGGCTGCGATAAGACCACGCCATCGGCGTTGATGGCTGCCTCGACCGTCAATATTCCGGCGATCGTTCTTTCCGGTGGTCCGATGCTCGATGGCTGGCATGAGGGCGAGCTCGCCGGCTCCGGCACGGTGATCTGGCGGTCGCGCCGCAAGCTGGCGGCGGGTGAGATCGACGAGGAAGAATTCATGGAGGCCTCGCTCGCCTCGGCGCCCTCCGTCGGCCATTGCAACACCATGGGAACGGCCTCGACCATGAATGCCATGGCGGAAGCGCTCGGCATGTCGCTGACCGGCTGCGCCGCCATTCCCGGCGCCTATCGCGAGCGGGGACAGATGGCCTATCGCACCGGGCGGCGGGCAGTCGAGCTGGTTCTCGCCGATATCAAGCCTTCCGATGTGCTGTCGCGCGAGGCTTTCCTCAATGCCATCCGCGTCAATTCCGCCATTGGCGGCTCGACCAATGCGCAGCCGCATCTCGCCGCCATGGCCAAGCACGCCGGCGTCGAGCTTCATCCCGACGATTGGCAGGTGCATGGCTTCGACATTCCACTGCTCGCCAATGTGCAGCCGGCAGGCGCCTATCTCGGCGAGCGTTTCCATCGCGCCGGCGGCGTTCCGGCCATCATGTGGGAGCTGCTGCAGGCCGGCAAGCTGGACGGAAGCTGTCCGACCGTCACGGGCAAAACGATGGCGGAGAATCTGAAGGGTCGTGAGGCGACCGATCGCGAGGTCATTCGCCCCTTCGCCGACCCGCTGAAGGAGCGGGCTGGCTTCCTCGTTCTCAAGGGCAATCTGTTCGATTTCGCCATCATGAAGATGAGCGTCGTCTCCGATGAATTCCGCAGCCGTTACCTGCAGGAGCCGGGCCGCGAAGGTGTGTTCGAGGGCAGGGCTGTCGTCTTCGACGGATCGGAGGATTATCACAAGCGCATCAACGATGCCGAGCTCGGGATCGATGAGAACACGATCCTCGTCATTCGGGGGGCAGGGCCGATCGGCTGGCCGGGTTCGGCCGAGGTCGTCAACATGCAGCCGCCGGACGCGCTTCTGAAGCGGGGCATCCGCAGCCTCCCCACGATCGGCGACGGTCGCCAGTCGGGTACGGCTGACAGCCCGTCCATCCTCAACGCATCGCCGGAAAGTGCCGCCGGCGGCGGCCTTGCCTGGCTCAGGACCGGCGACATCATCCGCATCGATTTCAATCATGGCCGATGCGACATGCTGGTCGACGAAGCTGAAATCGAACGCCGCAAGGGCGACGGCATTCCGTCCGTTCCGCCGGATGCGACGCCGTGGCAGCGGATCTATCGCCGGTCGGTCACGCAGCTTTCCGATGGCGCCGTCCTCGATGGCGCTGCGGATTTCCGCAATATCGCCGCTATACCGCCGAGGCATAACCACTAGCGCCGGGTGATTTAGGTAAAATCGACTTACAATCTGAATCCGCGCTAGAAACAGACAGGTGGGGCAAGATGTCGTTCCGAAGCCGTTTGCATTTTCGGCATCATGCTCTGGTTCAGATATCGAAAACTGCTGATGACCAATGCACTACCATTAAAGTTCGTGAAAGGGAGTAGTGCATATATACTTGCGGCAGTTATGCGGTCTCTTCAGTTCCCGAAGGGAGTGGAGCTCTTTGGCAGAGACTATATCAGGGCGAAGCGAAGAAGAGTTCCAGGACCTTTTGAGAAGGCTGGAGCTGGCGCTGGAGGCGTCACAAATCGGCGTCTGGCAACATAACGTCAACGAGCAGGAGCTGCTCTGGGACCAGCAGATGCACAAGCTCTACGGAACAGGGCGCCACAACCGCCGGGTTTCCTCCGATGTCTGGTTTAAGGCGCTGCATCCGGAGGATCATGAAAGGGCGATCAACGACTTCCAGATCGCGCTCGAGGGGAAGGGTTTCTACAACTCGCAGTTCCGCATCATTTTGCCCAGCGGTGAGGTGCGCCATCTGCGTTCGCGCGCGCATTACTATGAAGATGCCGACGGCGGGCCTTCCTTCATCGGCGCCGAATGGGATGTAACCGCCGATGTTTTGCTCAATCGCGAGCTGACCAGCCAAAAGGCCATTGCGGAAGCCCGCGCCGTTGCGCTGGAGCAGAGCCGCGCGCGAATCGAGCATGCCGCCGACCACGATTATCTCACCGGCCTTCCGAACCGGCGCTATTTCGATCGGCGATTGGCTGAATTGCGCAACGACGCATCTATCGAGACATTGGCCGTGCTCCACATCGATCTCGTCGGGTTCAAGGAGATCAACGACAAATGGGGTCATGCGGCCGGAGACGCGACATTGCAGAGTGCTGCCGCGCGCATATCCGGAGCCATCACCGCCAACGATATAGTCGCGCGTATCGGCGGCGATGAATTCGTGGCTGTGCTGGTGAATGTCGGTAACGCCGAGAGGCTGGAGGCGATCGCGAATGATATTTTCCGGCGATTGCGACGCGAGGTGCGTTTCGGCAGTGAGATGCTGAGCATTGGCGCGTCCATCGGTGTGGCCATGAGCGAGGCCGGCGGCGCCGGCAATCTGCTGGCGGAATCCGATGTCGCCCTTTTCCAGGCCAAGAAGCTCGGTCGCAACCGGGTGGAGTTCTTCACGCCGAAGCTGCAGTCCGACCTGCAGGCGGAACGTCAACTGGCCGACGAATTGCGTTTGGCGCCGGTGCTGTGTCAGATCGAGCCTTTCTATCAGATTCAGGTGGATGCCCGCAGCCGCCGCATTGTCGGGCTGGAGGCGCTCGCCCGCTGGCGCCATCCGGAAAGGGGATTGTTGAGCCCGATCGCCTTCCTGAAGGTGGCCGATGAATACGGGCTCACCGCGGAGATCGATGCGGCCGTCCTGAAGCGCGCGCTTGCCGACCGGTCGGACTGGGTGTCGCAAGGTCTCTCGCCGCCGCGCATTGCCGTCAATATCTCCGGGCGCCGACTTGCGGATCCGGATCTTATCGAAGGGTTGAGGGCGCTCAAGATGCCCCGCAACGCCATCGCCTTCGAACTGGTCGAGACAATCTTTCTCGATGCTCCCGACGAGCGGGTGCTCGCCAATATCGCCGGCATCAAGGAGATGGGAATCGATATCGAGATCGATGATTTCGGCTCGGGACACGCGTCGCTGATCGGCCTGGTCGCGTTGAAGCCGAAGCGGTTGAAGATCGACCGGCAACTGGTGACGGCGGTGACGGTATCGGACGAGCGGCGCCGACTCGTCGGTTCCATCGTCGATATTGCGCGCGCCTTGAATGTCGAGGTCGTAGCCGAGGGGGTCGAGACCGAAGAACATGCGCGCATCCTGGCGGAAGTCGGCTGCGACGGACTGCAAGGCTATGCCATCGGCTATCCCGCTTCTGGAAGCGAGATTGCTGCGTTGCTGAAAGCGGCTCTTGTCGTGGACAAGAACCGATCCACGGCGGGCACGCGGGTTACTGGATCTGCAAGACGGCGATCAAGCCGTAGCTGATCAGGCCGAGCATCAGCAGCGATAGCGTCGCAGCGGCGATGACCCGACCTCCCGCATGCGCGACGGAGCGGATATTCACGGACAAGCCGAGCGCCGCCATGGCGATGACCGTCAGGATGCCCGAGACCACCTCCATTGGAGCAACCAGCGTATCCGGAATAAGGCCGAAGGAGCGCAGCGCCATCAGCCCGAGAAAGCCGCAGATGAACCAGGGAACAAGCGAATGATGGTGGCTGCCGCGGGCGTCGGCGCCAACGGCCTCAGCCTTGGTAATGATGCCGAACAGAAAGATCACGGGACCCAGCATCAGGACGCGGACAAGCTTGACGAGCGTGCCGGTCTGGATGGCGAGCAGACCGACGGGCGCGGTCGCGGCCAGTACCTGCGGCACCGCGTAGACGGTCAATCCGGCCAGAGTGCCGTATTGCGGTACGCTCATGCCGAGATGGAAATAGAAAAGCGGCAGCAGAAACACTGCCGCAATGCCAAGGACGGCGGTAAAGGCGAGTGCGGCTGCGATCTCCTGCGAATCCGCCTCGATCACGGGGGCCACGGCTACGATTGCCGAGTTGCCGCATATCGAATTGCCGCAGGCGATCAGCGTTGCCAGCCTCGGCGGCAGGCCAAGCGCGCGCCCGATGACGTAGGTGGCGGCGATCGACAAAATGACAACAATGGCGATGCCGGCGATCAGCCAGACGCCGGCGCCGCGAATGGCCGGGAGGCTGATGGAGGCGCCGAGAAGCACGATGGCGATTTCCAGCAGGGTCTTGGCGCTGAAATCGATGCCGGGCTTCATGGCCGGGTTCAGCGGCTTGAGAGTGCAGACGGCGATGCCGATCGCGATGGCAAGCACCAGGCTTTCGATCCATCGGCCTCCGAACAGGCCGATTTCGAGATGTTCGCCGGCATAGGCGAGAGAGGCGACGGCACAGGTGAGCGCGAGGCCGGGGAGGATCGTGTTTGCGCGTCGAGCAAGTGACATATCGTGCCGTCGTTCGTTTGGTATGCTTCGGTGACGGCAGGAAAGTCTCATCTGTCGATGTCGACATCCATCGAATATTATCCTATGTTTCATTCGATAAATTAGAATGATTTCCCATGACCTTCGAGCAGCTCGCAATTTTCGTCGCCGTCGCCGAGCGCGAACATCTGACTAACGCTGCCGAAGCCATCCATCTGACGCCTTCGGCCGTCAGCTCGGCGATCAAGAATCTCGAGGCCTATTACGGCGTGGAGCTGTTTCATCGCGTCGGCCGGCGGATCGAGCTGACGGAGACGGGACGGTCCTTCCTGGGTGAAGCCAAGGCGACGCTCGCCCGCGTGCGCTCGGCGGAACTCATGCTGTCCGAATTGGGTGGGCTGCAGCGCGGCCGGCTCAGCATCTATGCGAGCCAGACCATCGCCAGTTACTGGCTGCCGCCTCTGCTGATGCGGTTTCATCGCGACTATCCTGGCATCGAACTTGATCTGACGATCGGCAATACGCGAACCGTAACCGAAGCCGTTATCGACGGTGCGGCCGAGCTGGGCTTCATCGAAGGCGAAGTAGATGCGCCGGCGCTGTCGATGAAGATCGTCGCTCAGGATGCGCTCGTCATCGTTGTGCCGCCGCATCATCTCTGGGCCGATGGTCGGCGGTTGACCGCGGCCGACTTGGCCACCGGCACCTCCTGGGTGATGCGCGAGGAGGGCTCGGGCACGCGTTCGGAATTCGAGAATGCGGTCGCCAGGCTCGGTGCAAACCCGCGAGATCTCGACGTGGCGCTCGTCCTTCCCTCCAATGAGGCGGTGCTGTCCGCCGTCTGTGCCGGGGAAAGCGCTGCGGCTGTTTCCAGTGCTGCGGCAAGCGCCTATCTCGGACAGGGTTTGCTTGTTCAAGCAACCTTCGATCTGCCCGTCCGCAGCTTCCGGCTGCTGCGTCACAAGGAGCGTCATGCGAGCAAGGCGGCGCTGACGCTTGAGGCGATGTGCAAGGATTGAGGAGATTCAACGCATTCCGGAAGCGGATGCCGGCGATGCTGATAGCATCACTTTCAATCTATCGCCGCTCGGCCCGCTGCCGATTGGCGACCACGAGTTCGATGTTGTTGCGCTCCAGCATGGCGCGAATGTCTGATGGCGGCGTATCGTCGGTGACCAATTTGTCGAATGCTGACGGTTCGTTGAGGACAATGGGCGCGCTGCGTC
Source organism: Martinezella tropici (assembly GCF_003287875.1). Lineage (GTDB taxonomy): Bacteria > Pseudomonadota > Alphaproteobacteria > Rhizobiales > Rhizobiaceae > Rhizobium > Rhizobium tropici_C. Next base: position 137,319 of record NZ_QMKK01000020.1, on the reverse strand, counting down.
CGAACTTGGCGCTGTCGGCGACGATGATGCAGTTTTCGGCGCGGCCGGCCGCTTCCCGGGAATATTCCGCCTCCTCCAAATCGTGCAGCATGAAGCCGGAGGTGGCGTTGATGGCACCCACCGACAGGATGGCATGGCGTATGTTGAAGCGGCGCAGGAAATTGGCGGCCTCCATGCCAAAGGCGCCGCCGTCATGCCCGCGCAGCTCACCGCCGGCGAAAAAGACGCGGTTGCCATTGCGAGTGGCAAGCGCGTGAGCGACCGCCACGGCATTGGTGACGACGAAGAGGTTCTGATGCTTCTGCAGCGCGACGGCGATGAAGGCGGTGGTCGAGCCGACATCGAGGAAGAGTGCGTCTCCATCCTCGATCATGGCGGCGACCGAAGCGGCGATCATCCGCTTGGCCTCCGCGTTCTCGTTCATGCGCAGATGCAGCGGCGGCTCGATCATCGAATCCTTGATGTGGACGCCGCCATGCACCTTGGTAACGAGCCCGTTGGCCTCCAGGCTGCGGATATTGCGGCGGATGGTTTCTTCGGAAACGCCGAGCCGTTCGGCCAGGAACTGGATGCGGCTCGCGCCGCCGGCCAGGCGCAGTTCCTCCAGAATCTCGCGTTCGCGATGATTGGAGTGAAGCGGTGGCTGGGATATGCCCGACATGGTTGCTGATCCTATTGAGGGTATTGATCCCGAAATGTGCCCGGCGTCCAGAATAACTGACCCTGTCGCCCCAGAGGCGCCAGTTCGCACAGCTTGATCCGATTGCCTCGCGCTTGAGTTTTTAAGACAAATCTCACCTATGGTGAAGCGCCGTATTCGCGATATCCATAGCTCATCCAATTCGAGTGGCCTCTCGAAACCAACAAAAAGCCAAATTCTCGTTTCATTTTGTGGGGTGCCCTTGACAGCTTCGCGTTTGTAAGGGACCTTTCTCATCCGAAGGATGCTCAGCAGTGGTACCGGAGGGGGAATGGCCGCGACGCCGGAAGACAGGATCCAGTCTCTGGGCATCTGGCACGGGGCGATCGAGATCGCCCCGCTGGCGGGCGGCATTACCAATCGCAACTATCTGGTCGGCAACGCAGGCCGGCGTTTCGTCGTCCGACTTGGGGCGGATATTCCCGTTCACCACATCAGCCGCGCCAATGAATTGGCGGCGAGCAGGGCTGCCCATGCGGCCGGTCTTTCGCCTGCTGTGATCCATCATGAACCCGGCATACTGGTGCTCGACTATATCGATGCGAGGCCGCTGTCGGCCGATGATATGAGAAATCCAGCCAGGATGAGCCGTGCCGTGCCGCTCGTCCGGTCCTGTCATCGCGACGTCGGCAAGTATTTTCGTGGGCAGGCGGCGATCTTCTGGGTCTTCCATGTGGTCAGGGACTATGCGGCCGTTCTCGAGGCCGGCGGTAGCCGGCATCGAGCGATGCTGCCTTCCTTTCTGGAGACGGCAGAGCGCCTCGAACGCGAAGCGGGTCCTTTCGAGATCGGTTTCGGCCACAATGATCTGCTGGCGGCGAATTTCCTCGACGACGGCAAGCGGCTGTGGTTGATCGATTGGGATTATGCGGGGTTCAACACGCCGCTGTTCGATCTGGGCGGCCTTGCCTCCAACAATGAATTCTCCGAGGCGCAGGAAGAGGCGATGCTGGAGGCCTATTTCGAGGCTCCCGTCAGCGGCGATCTGCGCCATCGTTATCAGGCGATGAAATGCGCCTCACTCCTGCGCGAGACGATGTGGAGCATGGTTTCGGAAATCCATTCCGACATCGATTTCGATTATTCTTCCTATACAGCTGAAAATCTCAGACGCTTCGAGAGCGCCTGGCAGGATTTTCGCCATTCTTGAGGTAATGTCATGAAGGAACTGCCAGCTACCGCAAAGACCGTCGTCATCGGCGGTGGCATCATCGGCTGCTCGACGGCCTACCATCTCGGCAAACTCGGCTTCACCGATACCGTGCTGCTGGAGCGCAAGAAGCTGACTTCGGGCACGACCTTCCATGCTGCCGGCCTCGTCGGCCAGCTGCGCACCAGCGCCAACATCACACAGATGCTCGGCTATTCCGTCGATCTCTACAAGAAGCTCGAGGCGGAGACGGGGCTTGCCACCGGCTGGAAGATGAATGGCGGCCTGCGCCTTGCCTGCAACGAGGAGCGTTGGACCGAGGTAAAGCGGCAGGCGACGACGGCGCAGTCCTTCGGCCTGCAGATGCACCTGCTGACGCCGCAGGAAGCGCTCAATCTCTGGCCGCTGATGGATGTCGACGATCTCGTCGGCGCCGCCTTCCTGCCGACGGACGGTCAGGCCAATCCTTCCGATATCACCCAGGCGCTGGCGAAAGGCGCCCGCATGAGCGGCGTGTCGATCTTCGAGGATACCGAAGTTCTCGATCTGGAGATCGACCAGGGCCGGATCCGTGCCGTCATCACCGAGAAAGGCCGTATCGAATGCGAGCGCGTCGTCGTCTGCGCCGGGCAATGGACGCGAACTTTTGCAAGCCGTTTTGGCGTCAATGTGCCGCTGGTCTCCGTCGAGCACCAATATCTCATCACCGAATCCTTCGGGGTGCCTTCCAACTTGCCGACGCTGCGTGATCCGGATCGGCTGACCTATTACAAGGAAGAGGTCGGCGGGCTGGTCATGGGCGGCTATGAGCCCAATCCCATTCCCTGGGCGCTCGATGGCATCCCGAAAGATTTCCATTACACCTTGCTCGACAGCAACTTCGACCACTTCGAGCAGATCATGGAGCAGGCGCTGGTGCGTGTGCCGGCGCTGCAGACGGCCGGCATCAAGCAGCTGCTTTGCGGGCCGGAGAGCTTTACGCCCGACGGCAATTTCATTCTCGGCGAGGCGCCGGAACTGAGGAATTTCTTCGTCGGCGCCGGCTTCAATGCCTTCGGCATCGCATCCGCCGGCGGGGCGGGCATGGCGCTCGCCGAATGGGTTGCCAAGGGCGAACCGCCCTACGATCTCTGGCCTGTCGATATCAGGCGCTTCGGCCGCCCGCATTTCGACACCGACTGGGTGCGCACCCGCACGCTGGAGGCCTATGGCAAGCATTACACCATGGCCTGGCCCTTCGAGGAGCATTCCAGCGGCCGGCCCTGCCGCAAGTCGCCGCTTTACGATCGGCTGAAGGCGCAGGGCGCCTGTTTCGGCGAAAAGCTCGGATGGGAACGGCCGAACTGGTTTGCCGATCTCTTTGCCGGCGAGGAGCCGAAGGACGAGTACACGTATGGACGGCAGAACTGGTTCGATGCCGTCGGCCGCGAACATAAGGCGGTGCGCGAAGCGGCCGTTATTTTCGATCAGACCTCCTTTGCGAAATTCGTGCTGAAGGGCAGGGATGCCGAGGCGGCGATCTCCTGGATTGCCGCCAACGATATCACCAAGCCCGCCGGTGCTTTGACCTACACCCAGATGCTGAATGATCGGGGTGGCATCGAGTGCGACGTTACCGTTGCCCGCATCGCCGAGAATGAATTCTACATCACGACAGGCACCGGCTTCGCCACTCATGATTTCGATTGGATCGCCCGCAACATTCCGCACGAGATGCATGCGGAGCTGGTGGATGTGACCTCCGCCTATTCCGTGCTGTCACTGATGGGGCCGAAGTCGCGCGAGATATTGCAGGCCGCGACCTCGGCGGATGTTTCGAACACCGCATTCCCCTTCGGCAAGGTGAAAACCGTCGGCATCGCCGGCTGCCCGGTACGGGCACTGCGCATCACCTATGTCGGCGAACTTGGCTATGAGCTGCATGTGCCCGTGGAATATGCCACTACGGTTTATGACGTGCTGATGGCGGCCGGCCGCGAATACGGGCTTATCAATGCCGGCTATCGCGCTATCGAGAGCTGCCGATTGGAGAAGGGTTATCGCGCCTGGGGCTCGGATATCGGGCCGGATCATACGCCGGTCGAAGCCGGGCTCGCCTGGGCAGTGAAGACGAAGAAGGACGTCGCATTTCGCGGCAGGGAGGCGATCGAGCGGCAGCTGGCCTCGGGCGTGAAGAAGATGCTCGCCTGCTTCGTGCCCGACGATCCCGAAATCGTGCTTCTCGGCCGCGAGACGATCTATCGCGACGGCCAGCGCGTCGGCTGGCTATCGAGTGGCGGCTATGGCTACACGATCGGCAAGGCGATCGGCTACGGCTATGTCCGCGATCCCGGCGGTGTGACCGAGGATTTCGTGCTTTCAGGGCGCTATGAGCTTGATGTCGCACAGAGCCGAGTGCCGTGTCGGGTGTCGCTGAAGCCGCTTTATGATCCGCAGATGGTGCGGATCAAGGGGTGATTGGGGACCGCGTGTATTAACTTGAAGACCATTTCGGTATGAGGCCTATCGCCTGCTCGGCAGATCCCAAGCCCGATAAAGGCCATTGAGCGCCTCCGCTGTGTGGCATTCCACTATCGGCAAATTGGCTTCCTGAAGAATTTTTGCGTATTTTGCGCCGCTGTTGCGTGTCTTCACGAGTATCCAGTGAATCATCTCCCATTTGACGCTGTCCTTGGCGCCTTCGAGATGGCCTGCTCGATCTGAGCGGTTGATCAGGGTCCGCTTGAGATAGCGGGAAAAGCGCAGCCAATGATTGGAGGTGATGAGGATGGCGCCGGTCGCGCGGGCCAAACGTTGTGGCATCAGGCGCGTATAATTGCCTTCCATGATCCATTGTTCGCCCAGAATCGCCGCGTCGTGAAGTGCTGCGAATTCTGCTTCAGGTCGCTGTTGCCAATCGGTATGGGGCAGATGATGGAGCTGATCGAGATGCACGGTCGGAAAGCCGAGCTTCTTGGAGAGTGCAACCGCCAAGGTTGACTTGCCAGCATTGGAGGGGCCGAGCACAACGATGCGCTCGCCAAGGGAATGCAAGGGAAGCATGAGACACCGGTCGGAAATTGGGATGGCTTCCATTGGCGGAAGCGAACCGCCTTGTCAACGCTTGCGTGTCCTGCTGCTACTATACGTCATTTACGAGACAAGCCCGGAGGCAGGCCACACCACCTCCAAAAACTGTGATCTCCCCACCGCGGCCCCCGCCATTTTCTTGACACGCCGGCTCTTTCATCCTCAATCGACATGCTGACAACAGACGGAGGCCCGAGACGATGGCTGAGGCGAACATCAAGCTTGAGGAGAGCTGGAAAGAGGCGCTGTCGCAGGAGTTCGAAAGCCCTTATATGCAGCAGCTCAAATCTTTTCTTGTCGAGGAAAAGCAGCGCGGCAAGGTGATCTTTCCCCGTGGCAGCGAATATTTCCGGGCGTTGGATCTGACGCCGCTTGACGAAGTGCAGGTGGTCATTCTCGGGCAGGACCCCTATCATGGTTTCGGCCAGGCGCATGGGCTCTGCTTCAGCGTGCGTCCCGGCGTGCGCATTCCGCCGTCGCTGGTCAATATCTACAAGGAACTGGAAACCGATCTCGGCATTCCGCCGGCCCGCCACGGTTTTCTGGAAAGCTGGGCAAAGCAGGGCGTACTCCTGCTCAACAGTGTGCTGACTGTCGAGGAATCGCAGGCCGCCTCGCATCAGGGCAAGGGCTGGGAGCGCTTCACCGACGCCGTCATCCGCAGGGTCAACGACGAATGCGACGGCGTCGTCTTCATGCTCTGGGGTTCCTATGCGCAGAAGAAAGCCGCCTTTGTCGACACCGATCGCCATCTGGTGCTGAAGGCAGCGCATCCTTCGCCGCTATCGGCCCATAACGGCTTTCTTGGCTGCCGGCATTTTTCCAAGGCCAATGCCTATCTGGTCGCGCATGGCCGGGATCCGATCGACTGGGCGCTGCCGAGCAATCCGGATGCTCAGTAAGGCGCTGCTTTCCGGATCGTAGCTTATGTCAGTGAACGATCAGAATTTATCGTTCACTCATAGAAGACAATCCGTTTGGCTATTCGGGGCTATCGAAACGCGGCCGACAAGACCATCTTCTGCCCATGAGAAACGCCTGCCGGTGCAGGCGAGACAAGGGGTTTAAGATGCTTAACCAGATCAAAGGTCTTCACCACGTTACCTCGATGGCGGAAGACGCCCGCACCAATAACAAGTTCTTCACCGATACGCTCGGCCTGCGCCGCGTCAAGAAGACCGTGAATTTCGACGCTCCCGATGTTTATCACCTCTACTATGGTGACGAGATCGGCACGCCCGGCACGATCATGACCTACTTCCCGTTTCCGAAGATGGCGCGCGGCCGCCCGGGCACCGGCGAAGTCGGCAATACGGTCTATTCCGTTCCCGAAGGTTCCATCGGCTACTGGACTGAACGGCTTGGCCAGCGCGGTGTCGAAGGCCTGAAAACCGACGAATCCTTCGGTCAGAAGCGCCTGCATTTTGCCGGCCCGGATGGCGATGGCTTCGCGCTTGTCGAGGTCAAGGACGACAAGCGTCTGCCATGGACTCATGGCGGCGTCGATGCCGAGCATGCCATCCGCGGTTTCCATTCCGTTGCCATGCGGCTCAGGGACGACGGCGCCACGGCCGAGCTCTTGAAATACATGGGCTACGAGGTGGTCGATACGCATGAAGGCATTAAGCGGCTTGCCATTCCCGGCGGCAATGGTGCCGACTATGTCGACCTCGAAACCATGCCGAACATCAATCGGGCGCTTCCGGGCGCCGGCTCCGTCCACCATGTCGCCTTTGCCGTCGAGAACCGCGCAAAGCAGCTCGAGGTGCGCAAGGCGCTGATGGATACGGGCTATCAGGTGACCCCCGTTATCGACCGCGATTACTTCTGGGCGATCTATTTCCGCACGCCGGGCGGCGTGCTGTTCGAAGTCGCCACCAACGAACCTGGCTTCAACCGCGATGAGGATACGGCCCATCTTGGCGAGGCGCTGAAACTGCCAGAACAACATGCGCATCTGCGTGGGCTGATCGAGCAGCATCTCGAACCGCTGGAAGGCTAATCCAGGAGAAAGATCATGACGGATACGACTTATGTGCACCGGCTGAAGGCCGGTGCACCCGGAAAGCCTATTTTCTTCACCTTCCATGGCACCGGCGGCGACGAGAACCAGTTTTTTGATTTCGCTGCTCGGCTGCTGCCTGACGCCACCATTGTCTCGCCGCGCGGCGATGTCTCGGAATATGGCGCGGCGCGCTTCTTTCGCCGCACAGGCGAGGGCATCTATGACATGGCCGATCTTGCCAGGGCGACGGAAAAGATGGCGAAGTATGTCTCGGAACTGGCGGCGGAATATGGCGCATCGCAGGTGCTTGGCCTCGGCTTTTCCAACGGCGCCAATATCCTCGCCAACGTCCTGATCGAGCATGGCGATCTGTTCGATGCGGCGGTGCTGATGCATCCGCTGATCCCCTTTCAGCCGAAGGACAATGCCAGGCTGGCGGGCAAGCGCGTGCTGATCACCGCGGGTGAGCGCGATCCGATCGCGCCGGCGCCGGTCACCAAGTCGCTCGCCGATTACTTTGCGCGGCAGGATGTGGAGGTCACCCTCGAATGGCATCCGGGCGGTCACGATATTCGCCCTAACGAGATCGAGGCCATCGGCAAATTCCTTATGCCCTATGCGTAAGCTCGAGAAATGACCAAGCCACGCGGCAGAAAGCTCCTGCCGCGTGGTCTGCTATTTGCCGATGAGGCGCAGCATCGCCCTCGCTTGCGAGGCGGCTGCGAGCTTTCCCTTCTCGTCAAGATAGTCCGTTCCGCAGAAGCGGTTGAGATTTGCGACATCCATGCTGTCAGGCAGAGCATGTTGTGATTCGGCAATGACCATGCGCCAGGCGCAGCCGAGCATCTTGTCGGGCTGGATCGCCTCGTCGCAGCCGGTGCTCAGGCACAGGGCGACATGCTTCTGCGCCCGATATCTGCCTGCGACGGCTTCCTCATAATCGGCCTTCCAGCTATCGCGCGTGTGTTCGCAGCGGCCGGGATTGCCGCTTTGGCTGCATTGCACCGTCTTGTCGACATAGGTTTGCGCCGGCGGCCAAAGCGGACCGTCGATGAGGCTGACGCAGCCGCAGGCAAACAAGGTGACTGACAGCAGGCGCAATTGATTCTCCTTCGGCGAAGCTGCCGGAACCGTAGAGCGATCGCAAATATGTGCAAGATCAATATGATCTCGCCAACAACAGAGCGAGATGACGGCCTTCGATGGTTCGCCGCAACTGGCGTGGCGTTCCTGCAACCATCGTCATCTTCCGGCATCAGCGACACGCTGCGACGCAAGCTTAGCTTGTAGGCCTCATGGCCACCCGCTAATGATCTGCCTCGACGGGGCAGGGGATTTCATCGTGACGCCGGGGGAACAGCAGCAATATAGGTTGGGTGTGGCTTATGTCGCGCTCTCGGCGCTTGCCTGGTCGACGTCCGGTCTCTTCGTGCGGGCGATCCACGCCGATCTCATGACCATTCTGTTCTGCCGCGGCATTGTCTCCGGGCTCGGCGTTTTCGCGCTGTTCTTCTATATCGAGCGCCGCAACGCCTTTCGCATCCTGCGCTCCATGGGTGGGCCTTCGCTGGCGGCAACGATCTTTTCCACCGCCTCAATGATCAGCGGCATCGGCTCGATCTATTATACGTCGGTCGCCGATGCCATGGTCATCTATGCGACCGTGCCCTTTGTCACCGCGGGCGTCGCTTTCCTTTTCATCCGCGAGCGTCCGAATTTGCGGACGCTGATTGCGAGCGGCATTGCCTTCATCGGCGTGCTCGTCATGCTTTCCGGCCATGTGAGCGATGCCGGCAGCTGGCTCGGCAAGGGGCTGGCCGCCATGATGACGCTGACCGTCGCCTGCCTTGCCGTCGTCATGCGCCAGCATCGCAACGTGCCGATGCTGCCGGCCATGGCCCTGTCCGCCTGGCTGTGCTCTTTCATCACCTTCTGGTTTGCCTCGCCGCTTTCCCTGTCGGGAGAGGATCTCGGGCTGATCATCGCCTTCGGCATTATCCAGAACGCCATGGGCCTCAGCCTCTATACCTTCGGCTCGCGGCTGGTTCCGGCGTCGGATGCCGCCCTGCTGACAGCGCTCGAAGTGCCGCTGACGCCCCTCTGGGTCTGGATGATCTTTGCCGAGCGCCCTTCGACGGCGACGCTCATCGGCGGGCCGATTGTGCTTGCAGCACTTTTCGGACATATCTTGTTGGAAGTGCGCCGAAATCGGGCTGATATTTCAGCGCAAGCGCATTGAACGGCTTGTCGGCATACAATCAAAATGCTGAAATCGGTCCGGTCCACTAGGAGTCGGTATCGATGAAAAAGGTATTCAATCCCCCATCCGTCCGCCGCCCTTTCGGCAATTACAATCATGGTCTGCTGGTGCCTCCGGGCGCCAGCCTGCTGGTCACATCCGGCCAGCTCGGCATCGGTCTCGACGACCGCATTCCGGCTGACGTTACCGCCCAGGCCGAGCTATGCTTCAAGGCGATCAATGCCATCCTGGATGAGGCCGGCATGAGCTTTGCCGACGTCATCCGCATTTCCGGCTTCGTGACCACGCGCGAGGATTTTCCCGCCTATATGGCCGTGCGTGACCGCTATGTCCAAAATCCTGCACCGGCCTCCACGCTGCTGATCGTCGGCGGGTTTACACGGTCCGAATTTCTGGTCGAGGTCGAAGTCACGGCGGCGAAGGTGATGTGATGACGACCGGTCATGCCGAGCATTCGGCCGATCCGTCGATGCCCCGCATTCTGGGCCTTTACGAGACGCATTTGACGGTTGCCGATCTTCAGCGCTCGATCGCTTTCTATCGCGACGTCCTGAAGCTGGAGGTCGGGACGGTCATCGAGAGCAGGAATGTCGCCTTCCTTTGGATCGACGATAAACGCATGGGTATGCTCGGCCTGTGGGAAACGGGCAGTTCCCCTCTCAAGATGCGCCTTCATATCGCGTTCAGAACCTCTCTTGCCGATGTACTCGGCTCCGCTGCAGCATTGAAGGCTCATGGCATTCAGCCGAAGGGTTTTAATGGAGAGCCGCTCGATGAGCCGGTCGTTGGCGGTTGGGTGCCGGCCGTGTCGCAGTATTTTTCGGATCCCGACGGGCATTCGATCGAATTCATCCATGTGCTTGAGGAGGCGGCGGATCCGGATTTCGGCGTAAAGCCCTACTCGCAGTGGCTATCGCGGCCAAAGCCGGCAGCTTGACCGACATCGGCCGAACCTCCCTTTCAACCGGCTTTTCGTCGGCATGTTTATGGTCTAAGCGAAGAGGAAACGAACTATGCCTCCGATACGGCCGGTTCCGGGCCACGGAGCGGATAGAAGACGAATATGACCCAGAATATCTACGACGATCCGGCCTTCTTTGAAGGCTATAGCCGCCTGCAGCGCTCGATCGACGGGTTGGAGGGCGCGGCGGAATGGCCTGCCATCCGTGCCTTGATGCCTGACATGAAAGGCCTCGACGTCGCCGATCTTGGTTGCGGTTTCGGGTGGTTCTGCCGGTGGGCTGTCGGGCAGGGGGCCGCCAGCGTGCTGGGCCTCGACGTTTCCGAGAAGATGCTGGCGCGGGCTCGCGCCGAGACGGCGGATGCATGCATTCGCTATGACCGGGCCGATCTGGAGAAACTTCAGCTTCCCGAGGCAGCCTTCGATCTCGTCTATAGTTCCCTGGCCTTCCACTATATCGAAGGCTTTGCACGCCTTCTGGCGACGATCCGTCAAGCGCTGAAGCCGGGCGGTCGGCTGATCTTTTCGATCGAGCATCCGATCTATATGGCGCCACGGCGGCCGGAATGGCTAGATGATGCCGAGGGTCACAAGGTCTGGCCGCTCAGCGCCTATCAGATCGAGGGGCCGCGGGTGACGAACTGGCTCGCCGAAGGCGTCGTCAAGCAGCATCGGACGATGGGCACGACATTGAACCTATTGATCAAATCGGGCTTCGCCATTGCGCATGTCGAGGAATGGTCGCCGAGCGATGAGGAGCTCGCCGTCCATCCGGATTGGGCAATCGAGCGCGAGCGGCCGATGTTTCTTCTGATTTCCACCCGAACCTGAAACCTGCTTCGGAATATCCTCACAGCTTCGGTTCCTGCCTTGGTTATTTTCCTTTGTTTATAGATTTTATGGGGAACTAATTGCTCGCGAAGAGCCGCTTCCGTAAAATGTCGTTTCTTGAGGCGCATCGATCCTCCAGATAGTATGAGTTATCCGGCGCGAGTTAGGGGACTGTGGGAATGAACATGAAAACCTCCGTGGCAATCGAGAGGGCGGTGCCCGTCGCCGATCCGGATATTGCGCGCGCCGATTTTCGTAACGCCATGGCACGGATGGCGGCAGCCGTGAACATCGTCACGACCGATGGCCCGGCCGGGCTTGCCGGCTTTGCGGCGACGGCGGTTTGCAGTGTCACCGACAGTCCTCCGACCTTGCTCGTCTGCCTGAACCGCGGCGCTTCCGTTCATCCCGCCGTCACGCAAAATGGCGTGCTCTGCGTCAACGTATTGTCGGAAGCGCATGAGGATCTGTCGCGTCTCTTCGGTGGCAAGACCCCGGTCGCCGAGCGTTTCGCAGCCGCTTCCTGGTCGGAATTGTCCACCGGTGCGCCGGTGCTCGAAGATGCTCTCGTATCGTTCGATTGCCGGATTGTGCGTCGGGCCGATGGCGGCACGCATGACATTCTGTTCTGCGAGGTCGATGCCATCCGCCAGCGCGATGGCGGACAGGGACTCATCTATTTCGACCGGGCCTATCATTCCGCCGGTCAGGCCGAGTAAGCCGGCCTTCTCATCGCTTCACGCCAGAAAGTCTTCGATGGCTTTCATAACGAGGCCAGGGCGTTCGCGATGCGGCGAATGTCCGATGTCCGGCAGGATATGGAGCGACCCACGTCTGGCCGCAATCCGGCGCGGATGGGCCTCGGAACCATACTCGTCACGGTCCCCGTGAATGGCAAGCACCGGGCAATGTAGCTTTTCAAGCGCAGGGTCGAGGCTCCACTCGGCGCGTTCGGGAGCAAGCCAGGTGTCGATCCATGCGTGCAGCACCCAATCGGTCTTGCTGCCGTGATATCTCGCAAGCCGGGCGAAGGTCTCGGCAGATCTGAATTCCTGCTGCGCGCTCCTGATGCCCTGCAGGGTTCTCTCCTCCACGAAAGCCTGAGCGGCGATAGTGATCACGGCCCGGCAGCGTTCGCCAAAGCGCGCTCCCGTTTCAACTGCCATGCCGCCGCCCACGCTATGCCCGCAGGCGACGAACTCTTGGATGGAGAACTGCTCGCATAGCAGCGGCACAGCCTGTCCGGCCTCCAGGGTCATGAAGTTCTGCTGCAAAACGTCGGTGCGGGCATCGGATCGACCGAAGCCCAACCGATCATAGGCGATCACCTGACGGCCGAGGGAATGAGCGAGCTGCTCGGGGAAATCTCTCCAGAGCGTGATGCATCCAAGGGAATCGTGAAAGAGGATGATCGGCGGCAGGGAGATCCCGGCATCCGGTGTCCACGATTTTGCATAGAGGCGCCCGGCGCCGCTCTCGATCCAATGTTCCGTTTCGACGATGCCTGTCATTTCGCTCAATAGTTTTCCTGATACCACTCGACGAAGCGCCGCACGCCTTCGTCGACTTCGATCTGCGGCTTGAAGCCTGTCAGCGCTATCAAGAGGTCCGGTACGGCATAGGTGTTGTGGACGTCTCCGGGCTGCATGGGCAGCATCTTGCGGATCGCCTTCTTGCCGAGCATCGTCTCGATGGTTTCGACGAAACTCATCAGGCCGACTGGCTGGCCGCCGCCGATATTGACGACGCGGAAGGGAGCGTTCTTCGACAGGGTGTCGATGACCGCATCCGATACCACGCGGTTTTCCTCCGACGGCACGACGCCGATGAGGCGCACGATGCCTTCGACGAGATCGTCGATATAGGTGAAATCGCGGCTCATCTTGCCTTCGCCGTAGATCTCGATCGGCCTGTCGTTCTTGATGGCATCGACGAACTTGAAGAGCGCCATGTCCGGACGGCCCCAGGGGCCATAGACCGTGAAGAAGCGGAAGGCTGTCGTGGGCACATGGAAGAGATGGGCGTAGCTATGTGCCATCAGCTCCATGCTCTTCTTGGTCGCCGCATAGATCGTCATCTGTTCGTCGGCCTTGTCGCTTTCGGCAAAGGGGATCTTTTCGTTGGCGCCATAGACTGACGAGGTGGAGGCAAGCAGCAGGTGCTTCGGCTGCAGGTTTCTTGCCAATTCCAGGATGTTGAACGAACCGACGAGATTGGAATCGACGTAGGAACGCGGATTTTCGAGGCTGTAGCGGACGCCTGCCTGCGCGGCGAGATGGACGATCACATCCGGCTCGGCGAGTTCGGCGGCGTGATCCAGCGCCGCCTTGTCCTCCAGCATGCCGGTGACGGCCTTGAAACCGTTGGAGCGTGCGAGGATGGCGGTTCGCTTCTCCTTGAGCCTAACGTCGTAATAGGGCGTCATGCCGTCGAAACCGACCACGAAATGCCCCTCGTCGAGCAGGCGCCTGGCGAGGTGGAATCCGATAAAGCCGGCGGTGCCGGTGATGAGATAGCGCATTGATCGGCCTTTGCTTAAAGCATTTCCAGGAAAAGTGCGTAGCGGTTTTCCGTTCGGAATGCGTAAACGCTCTAAAGTGTGGCGTCGTTCGAGGGTCTGCCGACGCTAGTATAGGCAAAGCCGTGCTTTGTGACCTCGTCATGGCGATAGATGTTTCTGAGGTCGACGAGGACCGGAGCCTTCATGACGGATTTGAGCCGGGCGAAATCCAGTGCGCGGAACTGGTTCCATTCCGTCACGATGACAAGCGCGTCGGCATCGCGTGCGGCGCTGTAGGCATCGTCCGCATAGGTGATGTTGTCGATCACCAGGCGGGCATTCTCCATGCCCTCGGGATCGTAGCCGGTCACCGTGGCGCCGGCATCCTGCAGTGTCTGGATGATCGAGATCGACGGGCTGTCTCGCATGTCGTCGGTATTCGGCTTGAAGGTCAGGCCGAGCACCGCGATCGCCTTGCCCCTGATATCGCCGCCCATGGCCGCGATCACCTTGCGGCCCATGGCGCGCTTGCGGTTGTCGTTGATCGACACGGTCGTTTCGATCAGGCGCACGGGGCTGTCGTAATCCTGCGCCGTCTTGGCGAGCGCCAGCGTATCCTTCGGGAAGCAGGAGCCGCCATAGCCTGGGCCGGCATGCAGGAATTTCGGGCCGATACGGCCGTCAAGCCCGATGCCGCGGGAGACTTCCTGCACATTGGCGCCGACCTTCTCGCAGAGATCGGCCATCTCGTTGATGAAGGTGATCTTCATAGCGAGGAAGGCATTGGCGGCGTATTTGATCAGTTCCGATGTGCGGCGGGAGGTAAAGAGCAACGGCGCCTGGTTGAGGTAGAGAGGCCGGTAGACTTCGGTCATGACGCCGCGGGCGCGCTCGTCGTTGAGGCCGATGACGATGCGGTCCGGTCGTTTGAAATCCTCGATCGCGGCACCCTCGCGCAGGAATTCCGGATTGGAGACGATGGCGACGTCGGCTTGCGGATTGGTTTCGCGCACGATGCGTTCGACCTCGTCGCCAGTGCCGACCGGTACGGTCGATTTGGTGACGATGACGGTGAAGCCTTTGACATGCTCGGCAATTTCGCGGGCGGCAGCATAAACGTAAGAGAGATCGGCATGGCCGTCGCCGCGCCTTGAAGGTGTTCCGACCGCGATGAAGACGACGTCGCTGTCGGCGACGCTGGTTTCGACGTCCGTGGTGAAGGAGAGGCGGCCGGCGCGGACATTGTCCGCAACGAGCTGCTCCAGGCCCGGTTCGAAGATCGGTATTTCGCCTCGCCGCAGTGCCTCGATCTTGCTTGCGTCCTTATCGACGCAAATGACGTCATGGCCGAAGTCGGCAAAGCAGACGCCGGACACCAGTCCCACATAACCCGAGCCGATCATCGTGATGCGCATGAAACTTCATTCCTTTTGCTGGCGCCGGATCCCATGAGAAAGCACGAAACCGGCATTGGCGATTGAATGTGCTTATACACAGGATCGCGAGGGACGCCTATATGCGACGACCCTGCCGGAGTAATTGCAATAGAAGTGTCACAAAAGGCGGTTTGTCTTGCTGTGGTTTCACTGGCGTTGTTCTTTGTGGTCGGCGTGAAACGAAGCCTTTGTAGTTCCAGCTTATCATTGCTGTCGCTTGTGATTGGCATCATGTTGCCGCATGATGAATTGGGCGCAATCGTTCCGTGGGGAGCGGCTGTATAATGGGCGGTTCGGGACTATTGCATGAAGTCGACTTTTGCCGTGCGTACAATGCGGGCTGGTGAGCTGGAGCTTGCTCTGGAATGGGCTCGGCAAGAGGGATGGAACCCCGGGGTCGATGATGCTCCCGCCTTTTGGGAAGCAGATCCATCCGGCTTTCTGGTCGGTGCGGTCGGAGAGGTGCCTGTCGGCTGCATCTCCGTCGTTCGATACGGCGAGGCTTTCGCGTTTCTCGGTCTTTACATTCTTCATCCGGAGCTTCGCGGCAGAGGATACGGCAAGCAGCTCTGGAACAAGGGCATGATGCTTGCGGGCAACCGCACGGTCGGATTGGACGGCGTCGTCGCGCAACAGGAAAATTATCGCCGCCACGGCTTCGAGACCGCGTACCGGACCCTGCGCTACGGCGGCATCCCAAAGGTGCCCGATGTGGAGGAGCAGCAGGCAAGGCAGGTGGTGCCGGTAATCGACGGCAAGCTTGACGGATTGGTGCACTACGATGCGGAAATCTTCCCCGGTCTGCGCCACTCCTTCATTCGTGCGTGGTGCGGTGCTCCGGAGAGGCGCGCATCCTTTATCGTAGGCGGCGGCAGCAGGGTTCGCGGCTATGGCACGATCCGGCGCTGTTTCGAGGGCTACAAGATCGGCCCGCTGTTCGCCAACAAGCCCGATGTGGCACTTGCCTTGCTGAGCAGGCTGCTTGCAAAGGCCAAGGGCGCGCCGGTCTATCTGGATGTGCCGGCGGAGAATGCTCACGCCATCAAGCTTGCGGAAGATTGCGGCCTGTCGCCGGTTTTCGAAACGGCTCGCATGTATCGCGGCAAGGCGCCGGAAATACCCCTCGATCGCATTTTTGGCGTGACCACGCTCGAGCTCGGTTAGCCACAATCTTCTTGTGCTAACCAGGAGCGGGAGCCGCCGATCTTCGATGGAAGAATAATCACGGCATCGGAGTATAACCGGTGCGATGGTCTTGGCAGAGCCCGGATATTTCCATGCCGTCGCGCGCAAGTCCGGTCTTTTATGAGGAGGGGTAGTCAGCTGGATGAGGGTTATTGGCGGGGTGCGCCCAGCCGCTGGCCGGGAAAATTCCTGTTGGAGGGGCTGATTCGTCATGCAAAAAGCCGAATCTCCTGAGACAACAGGGTCGCTTTCCCAAAAACAAAGCTTTATAGATGCGCGGGTTTGAGCAAGGCGCGCGGCTGCGCGCAGGAAGCGGGAATGGATAAATGACGAACGTTGTAGTGATCGGCTCGCAATGGGGTGACGAAGGCAAAGGCAAGATTGTCGATTGGCTTTCGGAACGCGCCGATGTGATTGTGCGCTTTCAGGGCGGTCATAATGCCGGTCATACGCTTGTTGTCGACGGTGTCAGTTACAAGCTGGCGCTGCTGCCCTCCGGGCTGGTGCGCGGCAAGCTCAGCGTCATCGGCAATGGCGTCGTCGTCGATCCCCACCATTTCGTCGCCGAGGTGGAAAAGCTGCGCGCCCAGGGCGTCGCGGTGACCCCCGATGTGCTGCGCATTGCCGAGAACGCACCGCTGATCCTGTCGCTGCACCGTGATCTCGACGCCATGCGCGAAGATGCTGCCTCCAACAGCGGCACGAAGATCGGCACGACCCGTCGCGGTATCGGCCCCGCCTATGAAGACAAGGTCGGCCGCCGGGCCATCCGCGTCGGCGATCTTGCCGAGCCGGAAACGCTGCCGGCCAAGATCGACCGGCTTCTGACCCATCACAATGCGCTGCGCCGCGGCATGGGCGTCGACGAGATCTCCTTCGATGCCCTGCACGATGAGCTCAGCTCCGTTGCAGAGCATGTTCTTCCCTATATCGATCAGGTCTGGCGGCTGCTCGACGAGCAGCGCAAGGCCGGCGCCCGCATTCTTTTCGAAGGCGCCCAGGGCGCGCTGCTGGATAACGACCACGGCACCTATCCTTTCGTGACCTCGTCCAACACGGTCGCCGGACAGGCAGCGGCCGGTTCCGGCCTTGGCCCGACGGCGCTCGGCTACGTGCTCGGCATCACCAAGGCCTATACGACGCGCGTCGGCGAGGGACCGTTCCCCTGCGAACTGCATGACGAGATCGGCCAGCATCTTTCGACCGTCGGCCGCGAAGTCGGCGTCAACACCGGCCGTCCACGCCGCTGCGGCTGGTTCGATGCCGTGCTGGTGCGCCAGACGGTGAAGACTTCGGGCATCACCGGTATCGCGCTTACCAAGCTCGACGTTCTGGACGGCCTCGACGAGCTGAAGATCTGCGTCGGCTATACGCTCGACGGCAAGGAAATCGACTACCTGCCGGCAAGCCAGGCGGCGCAGGCTCGCGTCGAGCCGATCTACATCACGCTTGAAGGCTGGAAGGAATCGACCGTCGGTGCGCGCAAATGGGCCGATCTGCCGGCGCAGGCGATCAAGTATGTCCGCCAGGTGGAAGAGCTGATCGGGGCTCCGGTAGCACTGCTTTCGACCAGTCCGGAGCGCGAGGACACCATACTTGTGACTGACCCCTTTGAGGGCTAAAGTCGCGTATCTATGACGAATCCCGGCCCGGCTGCCCGTCGGGCATCATGAGAAAGTACTGATGGCGGATTTTGTAGCAGTTATTCGACGGGCCGTTGACGGCCTGGCCGAAAATACTCCCGAAATGCGGGTCAAGGTTTATGATCGAGCTCGCGGTGCCGTGCAGCGGCAGCTCGAGAGCATGAAGCCGCGCCCCCCCGAGGAAATGCTGCGCCGTCAGCTCGACAAGCTCGAGGCCGCAATCGTCGAGGTCGAGGCCGAGCATGCCGAGGCCCTTCCCGGAGCGGAGGAACCGATCGCGGAAGCGCCCGAGGTGCAAGAGCCTGCGGTGCACGAGGATGTTGCGCCCGAGCCTGTTTACGAGCAACATCCGGCTGAGGACGTCCATGCCGAAGCGGATGTGGAAGAGCCTGCAGCGGCTCCGGCCGAGGCTCATGCCCATGAGGAACCGGACGTTGCCCCGCCGGCCCACGAAGAACCTGTCCGTGAGGAGCCCGCTCACGAAGAGCCTGCTTCGTATGTGGAGCAGGACCATGCACATGAGCATCAGGTAGCCGAGGAATGGAGCGAGCCGCATCGTGAAGAGGAACTCCATGTTCCTGCTGCTGAACATGCCGGCGCCGAGCACCATGCCGAGATAGACGAGGCGCCGGCGGTCGAGCCGGTTTATCAGGACGAGCCGCAACATCACGTGGAGGAAGCGCCGGCGGTTGCCGTTGAGCCTGTCCAGGCCGCGCCCGACCAACGCGCGCAATATACGCCGGTCGACGACGTCATAAGCCAGGTCGAGCAGATCTGGGCCGAGGTGGATGCGCCGACTCGTCATTCCGCGCCCGAGCCGGTCATGCCGGCCGCAGCTTTCGCGGAGACGCCGTTCGGCCATCCCGTCGAGGCATCCGAGGCCGCAAAGGCGCCGGCCATCAACAAGGGCTTCGTCTGGGATGCCGATGTCTTCGAGGAATTGCAGTCTTCGTCTACCGCTGCCAAGCCGGTCCAGCAGCCGGCTCGGCAGATGCCGGAAAACGCCTTTGACGACGTCGATCTCTTTGCGGATGTGCATTCTCCCAGCAAGACGGCGCCTGATGCCGATGCTGCCAGCGATGGCTGGCGCGAACTCAAGGAGCTTGCCGGCTTCGATAAGCGCGCGGAAGACGAGCGCGGTGGTGGCTCCTCCGGTCCGCCTGATCTCGACCAGGGCATGGCGGCAAAACTGCAGGGCCGCAGCTTCCGCATGGAGCCGAAGCGCCGTCGGCTCAACATTACCGGCATTATCGTCACGCTTGTGGGACTTGCGGTCGTTGGAGGCGGTGGCTATGCGGCCTGGCTGAACCGTGATGCGCTCAACAACATGGTGACGAAACTCGTCAGCTCGGCAACGAAGAATGGGGCAACGCCACCTGCGGCTGATACGGCAGGCAACAATGCACCGAAGAACGGTAACGCTTCCGCCCCCGCCCAGCAGCAGGCGGCCGCGCCGCAGCCGAACAATCCGGCGAGCCAGCAGCCGTCGGGTGCGGGCAATACGGATGTTGCCGCGGTGACCAGCGACCCGAATACGGTCAACACGAAGTTCACGCAGCGTCTTCTGGCCAATGGCACGGAAGAGGATCAAGGGCCTGCCCCCACCGGTCAGCCGGGTGTCGTCGAGGGCAAGTCCGTTGCGCAGCAGAATGTCGCTTCCGCCGCACCCTCCGCGACGGCGACGCCGCCGGCGAACAATGCTGCTGCCGCGCAGACCCAGGCACCTGCGACTGCCGCGCCGAACCCATCCGCTTCCGCGGACCAGCAGACACCCCCGGCCAGCCAGCAACAGCAGGCACCTGCCAACCAGCCGCCGCCTGTGACGCAGCAGACGGCGACGGCTACCAACGGGCAGAAGGTTTTCCTTTATGAGGAGCGCCTTGGTCAAACGTCGCCATCCGCCTTCCAGGGCACGGTCACCTGGTCCGTTCAGGAAGGCAAGGGGGCTGATGGCCGGCCGGAGCCTTCAGTACAGGGTCTTATCACCGTTCCGGATCGCGGCCTGACCGCTACCATCACCGTTTCGCGAAATTCGGATTCCTCGCTTCCGGCGAGCCATCTGATCGAGCTGGCGTTCCAGGTTCCCCCGACTTTCGAAGGCGGAGCGATCGATAATGTCCAGCGTGTGGCGTTGAAGGCGACCGAGCAGGATCGTGGCGATGCGTTGATCGCGGTGCCGGCCAAGGTGACCGATGATGTCTATATGGTCGCGCTCAACGATTTCCCCGATGCGCGCAAGACCAATCTCGATCTCTTGAAGAGCCGTAACTGGATCGATATTCCGGTCGTCTATCGCAACGGCCGGCGCGCCCTGCTGACGATGGAAAAAGGCCCGACCGGCACCGATGCCTTCAACAAGGCGATTTCGGAATGGCAGGCACTTGGCGGTGTCGCCTCGAACGGTCAGTAAGGCTTCTGAAATCGATGGATATGCAAAAGGCGGGCTTGCCGCCCGCCTTTTGATTTTCACCTATAGAGAAATCTATCCGAAGACAGGCTTCAGGCCGTCGCTTCAACGACGCGAAGCGCCTTGGCGCGTTCCAGCGCATCCTTCTGAACGGCTTCCTGGACCTTTTCGAAGGCACGAACTTCGATCTGGCGGACACGTTCGCGGCTAATGTCGAATTCAGACGAGAGATCCTCCAACGTCACCGGCTCATCGGCGAGGCGGCGTGCCTCGAAGATGCGGCGTTCGCGATCGTTCAGCACGCCCATGGCGCGCGCCAGCATGCGGCGGCGCGTGTCGAGCTCGTCCTGTTCGATCAGCACGTCTTCCTGGCTGTCGTGATCATCGACGAGCCAATCCTGCCACTGGCCGGAATCGCCCTCGGAAGCCTTGATCGGGGCGTTCAACGAAGCGTCGCCGGAAAGGCGGCGGTTCATCGAAACGACTTCCTCTTCCGAGACGTTCAGCTTGGTGGCGATCTCGGCCACGTGTTCCGGCTTCAGATCGCCATCGTCGATAGCCTGGATACGGCCCTTCAGCCGGCGCAGGTTAAAGAACAGGCGCTTCTGGTTAGCCGTCGTGCCCATCTTCACCAGCGACCAGGAGCGCAGGATATATTCCTGGATCGAAGCCTTGATCCACCACATGGCGTAGGTGGCTAAGCGGAAGCCGCGTTCCGGGTCGAACTTCTTCACGGCCTGCATCAGGCCGACATTGCCTTCCGACACGACTTCGCCGATCGGCAAGCCATAGCCGCGATAGCCCATGGCGATCTTCGCCACGAGGCGCAGATGGCTGGTGACGAGCTTATGCGCGGCCTGACGGTCGGCATGTTCCGCATAGCGCTTGGCGAGCATGTACTCTTCCTGCGGTTCCAGCATCGGGAACTTGCGGATTTCATCGAGATAGCGATTGAGGCCGGCTTCTCCGGCAGCAATAGACGGTAAGGTATTACGGGCCATGATTTTGCACCCTCCTATTCGAGATTTGGTTCCTCCTGGGGGCGTATTTTGCGCGCCTTCTTCGAAGCGGACCAAGGCGTACGGGTCCGAGGACCCCGCACTGAACCAATGTAAAGATAAGTACGGCGAAATGGTGATTCAAGGATGTGGTCACGCAAGTGTTATTGCAGCGTGACCGCCGGTCCCGCCGTGACTTCGCCCTTGGGTTTATCCTCCCGAATGCTCCGGCACCAGGCAACTCGGTCACATAGACCTCGAAAACGCGGTCGCGTTTTCGATAGACACAAGCGCTCGGACTTCGGTCCTCCATATCTGGCATTATAGGGCGGCAGGCCGTGAACGTCCAGCCGCTCGCTCCGGAGACGAACTCCTAGCCCCTGAGAGCTTCAACCAGTTCTTCCATATCCTCGGGCAGTGGCGCCTCGAAATGCATGACCTCGCCGGTACGGGGATGCTCGAATTGCAGCATGTAGGCATGCAGGGCCTGGCGGGTGAAGCGGTTGACGACCTGCTTTGCGGTCTCGGGCAGAAGATTGGCCTTGGTCTTGAAACCACCGCCGTAGACGGCGTCGCCAAGCAGGGGGTGACCGATATGCGCCATGTGCACGCGGATCTGGTGGGTGCGGCCGGTTTCCAGATGGCAATCGATCAGCGAGGCGAGTGCAGTCGAGTCCGGCGTCTCGTGAAAGCGCTCCAGCACCTCGTAATGCGTGATGGCCTCATCGGCCTCCTGTGAATCCGGACGCTTGACGGCTCGGCGGGTGCGGTCGCTGCTCGACCGGCCGAGGGGCGCATCGATGGTGCCGACAAGCTGGCGGGGGCGCCCCCAGACAATGGCCCGATAGGCACGCTCCAGCGAAGTCGTCCTGCCATGATCGGCGAATTGCAGCGACAGATGCCGGTGGGCGATATCGTTTTTGGCGACGACCATCACGCCAGTCGTATCCTTGTCCAGCCGATGCACGATCCCTGGACGGCGAACGCCCCCGATGCCGGAAAGGCTGCTGCCGCAATGATGGATCAGTGCATTGACCAGCGTGCCGGTCCAATTGCCGGCGGCGGGATGAACGACCAGCCCGGCGGGCTTGGAGATGACGATGACATCGTCGTCCTCGTAGAGCACGTCCAGCGGAATATCCTCGCCCAGCGGCGTCGGGTCTTCCGGCTCGGGCAGGGTGATCTCGTAGACATCGCTGGGGCGAACCTTGCGCTTGGCGTCGGTCACCGGCGCGCCGTTGAGCCTAACGGCGCCGTCCTTGATCAGCGCCTGCACGCGGCTGCGGGAAAATTCCTCGCCGATCTCGGCCGTCAGCCATGAATCCAGCCGTCCTTCGGCATTTTCATCGGCGGTTAGGACTTTTCTAATGCCCGCGGCTTCTTTAAAGGGGTCGCTCAAATCTATTCTCCGGCGCTCAAAGCGCTCTTCAGGAAGCAAGGACGCATCGATGACGAATCTCGAGCCAGACGATCAAGAGGAAAAACCCCTCGATCCGGCCCTGGAGAAAGTCCGACGCAAGATGATCCGCCTGCAGATCGTCTCTGCGGCCGTCATGGTGGTGAGCCTTATGGCTGTCTTCGGTGCGGTTGTCTACAAGACGATGAAGCCAGCGGCCAAGCCCGCAGGGCAGGCGGCGTCCGGCATTCCGTCCGATGCCCCGGTTGCGGTGACGGCACTGCTGCCGGCGGGCTTTACGGTGCAGTCCACGGCGCTGTCGGGCAACCAGATCCTGTTCTACGGCACGCTTGCCGGCGGCCAGCGCCAAGCCATCGTCTTCGACTACGGTATCGGCCGCATCGTGGCGACCGTATCGCTGTCCAACTGACGGCCTGACGATGGCGAGTGAGCGGCTCATCGAGATCACGCATCCCGACGATCCGCGTATCGCCGAATTCCGCAATATCCGCGAGCGCGATCTGACAGGTCGCGAGAACCGCTTTGTTGCGGAAGGCACTGTCGTGCTGCGGCTTCTTGCCAGCGCTCATTCGGCGGCTGGCGATTTCACCGCCGAAAAGGTGCTGCTCCTCAAGAACCGCGTTGCCGGCCTAAGCGACATCATCGACACCTTCCCGTCGGATGTCCCGATCTATGTCGCCGAAGCCGAGGTGCTCGACGGCATTGTCGGTTTCCATCTCCATCGCGGTGTTCTGGCAATTGGACGCAGAACGGTGGAAGACGGGATGAGCGGCCTTCTCGATCGCCTCCCGAAGCACGCGCTCGTGCTCGTCGGCTGTGGCATTTCCAATCACGACAATATGGGTTCCATGTTCCGCAATGCGGCAGCCTTCGGCGCGGATGCGGTACTGCTCGACGAGAGCTGCTGCGATCCGCTCTATCGCAAGGCGCTGCGGGTTTCGGTCGGTTCGATCCTGACCGTGCCCTACCGCCGGCAATCGAGCAGCGTGGAGCTGCTTGCGGCGCTGGCCGAGCATGGCTTTGCGATCTGGAGCCTCTCGCCGCACGGGGCGGTCGATATTCGCGACGTCACGGCTTCGGAGCGCATGGCGCTTGTCGTCGGCACGGAAGGGGACGGTTTGCCGGAGAGTATTCTGTCCGCCTTCGACAGCGTGCGCATTCCGCAGGCGCCGGGGCTGGACAGTCTCAACGTCGCAACGGCCAGCGGCATCGCACTTTACGAGATGGCAGCGAAGCACGGCCGCATCTGAGCAGGGCGGTCAGGGATGCTTCGGCAGCATGGCCGCGACGCGATCGGCAAGGCTGAGGCGCGCACCCGAGTCGGCGGGTTCTCTATCCTTCGGCAGGAGATCGAAGATCGGAGAGCTATCGCCCTCCTTCAGCGCCGTCAGCGCCACCATATTGGCAGCGATCTTCGCGATCTCCTCGCGCATGGCGTCGTCATGCGCGGGCGAGCGGGTCTTTGCCAGACGGTCCGAAAGAGCCGTAGCCCGGTTGCGGACCTCTTCCGTCATTTCGGCGATCTCGTCTTCCACTGTCCGTTCCGGTTCTGCCATTTGCGGCGGTTCTGCAGATTTTGCCTGATCATCGGCGGTCGCGATCACCGCGGCGGCTGAAAGTTTCGGCGTTCTTGCCGGCTTTTTCGGTGGCGTTAGACCGGCGGCGCGCAACGCCTTGCCGGCCTCCTTGGATTCCCTGACGGCGGTCTCGAGCCGCTCCCTCAGTCGGATGACATCCTGAGCCTGCCGCTCGATCGCGGTTTCCTTGTCGGCGCTGCCGGCGATCTCGCGATTGAGGCGCTCCTCGAGCCGCTTGTTCTTGTCGCTTTCCTGCCGCAGAGCCTGTGCGGCATCCGCAGCGCGCAGGTTTGCCGCGCTCAGCTCCTGGCGCAGCGTATCACGCTCGTCCCGCAATGTATTGATGCGCAGCTTCAGGCTTTCGATTTCGGTTTCGCGCGTTGCGAGATCGATCTTGAGATTGTCCGTGTCGGCGGCCATCTTCGTCATCCGCTTGCGCAACCCGTCGATATCGGCTTCTTTTTCGGCACTGGCCTGCTCGGCAGCATGGATGCCCGATTTGAGCTGGCTGATATAGCTCTCCTCTTGCCTCAGGCGGGAGCGCAGTTCACCCGCTTCCGCTTCCAGATCGTCGATGCGTGTCTGCAGCTCCGCGTTTCCGGCGGAGAGGCGGCTCGCTTCCTGCTGAAGCTTGCCATTATGGATCTGCAGGGCAACGGTCTTGTCGCGCTCCTGGCTCAGGGCGTGTTCGGTTCTGGCGTTTTCGGCCGCAAAGAGGGCGCGCGCCATATCCTTCTGCGCGCGCACTTCCTGAGGGCTCAGCGGCATGGTCGCCTTCAGGCGCTTTTCGGTGAACCAGACGATGCGGCGATGGATTGCCGGCGCGATGAGAAAGACCAGAAGAGCGGCCGTCAGAAAGCCCAATCCGAACAAGAGAGCAAATTGAATCACGACGCGGCCAGTATCCTGGAGTTATGTTCGATCTCGATAAAATGATTAATCATGGGTTAGCCATGCGGGCAAGCGTTTAACGCGGATATGGTTTATCGGCACGAGGACGAATTTACGGAAAGAAAAGGCCCGCGATTTGCGCGGGCCAAGGTGGGGCGCCTGGGAGACCATATGAGGCCCGGGATCAGAAAGGATTCCAGGTCGGGCTGGACGTAACCTTCAGATAGCCGAGGTTGACGCCAAGGCGGGCGCCAAGGCCAGTGCGGATCGGCACGAGGACGATGTTGTTGTTCTTCAGTACCGTCATGCCGAAGCCGGCAACCACGAAAGCCTGGCCGCTGACGCCGCCAAAGCGCGTATAGACGCTGTCAATGCTCGGCAGGTCGTAGACCAGCATCATGACGCGGGTGCCCTGGCCGCCATAATCGAAGCCGAGCGACGGACCCTGCCAGTAGAGCGGATGCTCGCCGGCGTTCTTGGTGTTGAGCTGGCCCTCGCCGTAGGTCAGGCCGGCGAGGAACGCCCCGGAACCCTCCTGGCCTAGAATATAGCCATTCGGCAATCCATATTGCTGGAAGGCCCGCTCGACCACCTTGGCGAGGCCGCCGCTGGTGGAACCGAAGAAAGAATGGCCGGCATCGACGATTTCCTGCGCCGAGTACTGATTGGTGGGCGCGGCAGAAGCCTGGCGGACCGGCAAGGCGAAGCTCACGAATGCGACAATGGCCAGGATCAGGCCGAGGCCGAGCGTCCTGGTGCCGGGGCTTGGCATTCTCTTGAGGAGTTCATAGCGCATGAAAGTCATCCGTTCATCATGGTCGGTGCAACGGGGACGAATAAGCAACGCATTCGGCTGAATGCGCCACGCATGGCACGCCCCCATATTCAGACCATTCCGCCCATCTATCGCAGGCCGATTCGCGTGCGAAAAAGTCTGATGGTGATGAGTGCATTTTGCGTCGATGGTCTTAACAATCGGTTTACCAAATATGGTGTCATTATGGCGCGCGGTACACTGGCTGCGACAACCCTCGGGCAACCTTACCGTGGCAACGTGGACTCGACTGCATTTTGCCTTGCCAGCATTCAGGAGACAATGAATGTCGAAGAACCCGAATCTCACTTTGACCGGACCGGATCTGGCCGCACTGCTATGCAGCCGCGTCTGCCATGATGTGATCTCCCCGGTCGGGGCGATCAACAATGGCCTGGAGCTGCTCGACGAGGGTGGTGCTGACGCCGATGCCATGGATCTGATCCGCACAAGCGCGCTCAACGCTTCCGTCCGCCTGAAATTCGCGCGCCTTGCCTTCGGCGCTTCGGGCTCGGTCGGGGCCTCGATCGACACGGGCGAAGCGGAGCGGGCGGCCAAGGATTTCGCCGCTGCCGAGAAGAAGACCGAGGTCAACTGGATCGGCCCGCGCGCCATCATCGCCAAGAATCGCGTCAAGCTGCTGCTCAATCTCTTCCTCGTTGCCTATGGCGCCATCCCGCGCGGTGGCAATATCGACGTGACGCTCGAAAATCCGGAATTCGACGCCAAGTTCACGATCACCGTGAAGGGGCGGCTGATGCGCGTGCCACCGAAATTTGCCGAAATCTGCTCGGGTACCCTGGAGGAGGCGATCGATGCACATTCGATCCAGCCTTACTACACGGTTCTTCTTGCCGAAGAGAGCGGCATGGAGCTTTCCTACAATGCGACGCCGGAGGAATTGACCTTCGTGGCGTCCATGGCAGCACAATAAACGGATCGGTTCACCGGTGTCTTTCACCCGCGGTCGAGCATCGGCGGCGGGTTTATTTTTTCGTGCATTGAAAATTCTGTGCAATCTTGGGGTTGTCCGCTCAATTGATCATGTAGCGGTAACGAATCCTTAGCTTGCTGCTCCTATCGTTTCAATTTGAAGCCGGCATTGGATGATGGCGGCTGATGCCAGGGAGCTCATAGATGCAGCGGTTCATGATAACGGATACATCGGATGTCGTACGGAAGGTCGGCAAACGAATCCTGTCCGAGCTGGATTTTCTCGTGAGCGAAGCCGGCGATGCACGTGAGGCGCTGATGCGCTGCCAAGCCGAAATGCCTGATTATCTGATCGTGGATGCCGGCATGGAAGGGGCGCTCGAGCTCATCGCCAGCATCCGGGCAATGCCCAATGGCAAGGACGTGAAGATCTACTACTGCGTCATCGAGGCTGACCTTCGCAAGCTGATGGCCGGAAAGCGCGCGGGCGCCACCGATTTTCTGCTGAAACCATTCGATCGCAAGATCCTGACGGCCATCTTCGGCGATCGTGCGGCGGCCGCGTAAATTTTAACGAGGCATATCAAGCAGCGATAGCCGTCTTTCGAGGCGGCTGTTCTTTTGCGCTCCATTGCAGCGCCAAAAAAAATCCCGCCTGAGGAGGCGGGATTTCCGTGTATCGGCGGTAAAGGCAGGTTTGGCTCAGGCGCTTTCGGCGAAATCGCTGCTGTCGGGCTCGCGCAGCACATAGCCGCGGCCCCAAACGGTTTCGATATAGTTGGCGCCGCCGGCGGCGTTGGCCAGCTTCTTGCGGAGCTTGCAGATGAAGACGTCGATGATCTTCAGTTCCGGCTCGTCCATGCCGCCATAGAGATGGTTGAGGAACATTTCCTTGGTGAGTGTCGTGCCCTTGCGCAGCGAGAGCAGCTCCAGCATCTGGTATTCCTTGCCGGTCAGATGCACGCGCTGGCCGCCGACTTCGACGGTCTTGGCGTCGAGGTTGACGATGAGCTCGCCGGTCATGATCACCGACTGGGCATGGCCCTTGGAACGGCGGACGATGGCGTGAATGCGGGCGACCAGCTCGTCCTTGTGGAAGGGCTTGGTCATGTAGTCGTCGGCGCCGAAGCCGAGTCCGCGAACCTTGTCCTCGATGCCGGCCATGCCGGAGAGGATCAGGATCGGCGTCTTGACCTTCGAAAGGCGCAGGGTGCGCAGCACTTCGTAGCCGGACATGTCAGGAAGGTTGAGATCGAGAAGAATGATGTCGTAGTCGTAAAGCTTTCCGAGATCGACGCCTTCCTCACCGAGATCGGTGGTATAGACGTTGAAACTTTCGGATTTGAGCATCAATTCGATGCTCTGCGCTGTCGCGCTGTCGTCTTCAATGAGTAGAACCCGCATAATTGTCCCCTTTACCGCCGCCGAAAGGTCGTCAGCCCCCTTACGCGATACCGATCAAATCACTGGTTGATTTGGAAGCTGCCATGCAATGGTTAACAAATTCTGATTCACTCTGGCAAGTCGTATCGAATTTATTAAATAATTTTTCCATTGCACTGTTTTCCAACGACAATCAGTAAAACCTTCTCCTAAAGTATCGCATTAAGAACTCACGCCAAGTGATTCATCCGACTCATCAATGACAACATGTCGAAATCCGACCGCAACATTTACCGAGCCTTAAATCATTGCGCCTATCATTAACGATGCCCGTAAACGAAAGGTTACCAGCGGTAGGCTTTTATTAAGATCGCTGGAAATTTTTTTAACCAAGCCGTCTCAAAGCGGTTCGGCGGGCGGGAATATCGAGAGCCGGGGTCTCGCATCACGGGAGTAATGCGTATGAAGTCACGTGAGAGCCTTGTTCGCCTGAAAGAGTTTCAGGTGAACGAAAAACGCCGTCAACTGCAGCAACTGCAGATGATGATGGCGGAATTTGACCGCATGACGAAGGAACTGGAAAGCCAGATCGTGCTGGAAGAGAAGAAGTCCGGCATTTCCGATCCTAACCACTTTGCTTACCCGACTTTTGCCAAGGCGGCCCGCCAGCGCGCGGACAATCTGCAGGTGTCGATCCGTGAGCTGCAGGTTCAGGAAGAAACGCTGGAAAGTTCGCTCGAGGAAATGCAGGCGGAATATGCCAAGGCTGCCGCGCTCGAGGAGCGTGATGGTTTGGGTTCGGCGCGGGCACGCGCCTGACAACGCAAGTTCGCGCCCCTTTCGGGATCGGGTTTAGCTTCATCCCGATATGAGGGTAATCTTCGCAATGCGGGCGATTTACGAAGGGCGCATGAAAGCTGCGCATGACTGGCCGTGACGGGGCCGGCCATGCGCAGCTTTTGCATTTTGAAAAGTAATCCGTCTATCTGGACGGATTAATATGTGCATGAAGCATTACGTGAGTGTGCGCACGGTTCCTGCTGCCGCCGCGCTTAGAGATTGACGACGTCGCGCCAGTCATCATGGCGTTGCGACTGCGCCTTGAAGAAGGGGCAGAGCGGAATGATCTTCCAGCCGCCGCGGCGTGCTTCCTCGACGGCGTGAAGGGCCAGAGCCTGGCCGACACCCTTGCCGCGCAGGGCATCCGGCACACCGGTATGGTCGATGATGATCAGCTTGGGGGAGGTGCGGGAAAACGTCATTTCTGCCTCGTGGCCTTCGACGGTCGCGACATACCGCCCGCCGGATGCATTGTTTTCGTTGCGGATATCCATGATTTTTTCCCTTAACGCGTTGCAGATGACGAGGATTGCATGTGCTCCGACGTATGCCAACCATCGAGATTGTTAACGGATCGTCTCCGTTTAAATTGGTGTCGAAAAACGCCGAGCCAAGCCCTTTGCTGCCAAGCGCGCTACATTCTCAGAGAGCAGTGCGACAAATAATTCGGGCCTCTTTGCTGGAAAGAGGCCCGAACACAAAAGCAAATTAAGGTGGTGCTGTCGCTGCTGTCAGTGGCGATACTGCTGTATGCGGGTCGTCCGGAGGCCGGCAAGGCCATGGGTATTGATGGACGACTGCCAGGAGAGGAACTCTTCGACGGTCAACGTATAACGTTCGCAGGCTTCTTCCAAGCTGAGCAGACCACCACGCACGGCGGCGACAACCTCTGCCTTACGACGAATGACCCAGCGGCGCGTATTCGGCGGCGGAAGGTCTGCTATCGTCAGCGGGCTGCCATCGGGGCCGATGACATACTTCACTCGGGGACGTATCATTTCGGTCATTGGACTCTCTACACACACTCAAGACCACGAGAGGCACTCTATCTTGCCACATTTAAAAATTGCCTAAGCACATGGTAAGACTTTGCTAATAAATTTAATCAATGTGGCGGAGAGGTGATTTGCGTATGTTTCGCCTGAGCAAAACACCTGAAAGTCCCTGTTATTTCAGGGTGAATCGTATTCACTCTATGATTTTTCGTCAGTGAAAACTTACGCTTTAGGGCCGAAATTTCGGTAGCTGATTTGCTGCTCTGCGGCTCGGGAGCAGGTGCAAGAATTGTTTTTACTTGCAAAAATAAACTTACGCCGACACGCCTTGCTTCTGTCCACCCCAGCAGATGAAGTGCGGATTGGCGAAGTCGCAATCCTCACTCTGATCGGTCTTGCCGTATGTCAGAAGGCCGCCTTCGACGGTTACCGTCATGCCGCCCGCCGCCCTCAACACGGCATCGCCGGCTGCCGTATCCCATTCCATGGTCCGGCCGAAACGTGGATAGACATCGGCCTTACCCTCGGCGAGCAGGCAGAATTTCAGCGACGAACCGATCGATGTGCAGCCGGAAACCGCATTGTCCGTCAAAAAGCCTTCGGTTTTCGCATTGCTGTTGCAGCGGCTGGCTAGCGCGGTCAGTTTGGCGGGTGGTTCGCGCACGGCGATGGTCAGGCGGTCGGCAACGGAAAATTGCTCGTCGACGATCAGCTTGCGGGCTCTGCCGGGTTCACCGGTAAAGGCGACACCAAGTGCCGGGGCATAGACGATGCCGATGAGGGGAATACCATCCTCGATATAGGCGATGTTGACGGTGAACTCGTCACGATGCTCGATGAATTCCCGGGTGCCATCGAGCGGGTCGACCAGAAAGAAGGCGCGGCCGCGTACGTCCGGAATCTTGCCGGCGGCAACCTGCTCCTCGGCAATGGCGGGGATATGGGGAAAATCGCGTTCGAGGTGCCGGAGAATGATGTTTTCGGCGCGTTCGTCCGCCAGCGTGACGGGGCTCAAGTCCTGCTTCAAGGCAACGGAATAGCCGGCACGATAGACCTCCAGAATGGCCTTTCCTGCCTCGAGCGCCGCCTTTTCGAATGTTGCAAGCATCTGCTTCTTCGTCTTCCGCGCACAGTCCGCGCCTGAACTCTCCGGACATTATATATAAGAAGTTGCGATTGCGAAGTTTAGACTTCCGATGCCCCTTCCTTCGCCTTAACGTGTAAGCAAAGGTTTAGCAACAGCGCCCCGTGTGGCTTTCCGAGTGGGCGGGCTTTTCGGCAGCTTGGCAATGTATTCTTCCGAGAGCAGACCGTGCCCGTCACTGCGCATTCGGAAAAGATCTTGTTCTGTTTGCGAAGCTTTTTCGTCCTTTCGGGACTTGTCGTTTTTATTGCATGTGCGAATGTGCGGCCGGGTCGTGATCGGGATGAATGCATGCGTTATTCGGCTTATCAGCTTCTAAAACAGGCGTTTTCAGGCAATCGCCATTGGCAGCCGCTGTGGCGGACGCCGGAGCCGAAACCACATTATGACGTGATCATCGTTGGCGGTGGCGGACATGGCTTGGCGACGGCCTATTATCTCGCCAAGGAATTCGGCATTACCAATGTCGCAGTGCTGGAAAAGAGCTATATCGGTTCCGGCAATGTCGGGCGTAACACGACGATCATCCGCTCCAACTATCTGCTGCCCGGTAACGAGCCTTTCTACGAGTTCTCGATGAAGCTCTGGGAAGGGCTTGAGCAGGATTTCAACTATAATGCCATGGTGTCCCAGCGCGGCATCGTCAATCTGTTCCATTCCGATGGCCAGCGCGATGCCTATGCCCGGCGCGGCAATGCCATGCGCATGCACGGCGTCGATGCCGAATTGCTCAATCGCGAGCAGGTCCGCCGGATGATGCCCTATCTGAACTTCGATCATGCCCGCTTTCCGATTCTTGGTGGCCTCCTGCAGCGGCGCGGCGGCACGGCGCGGCACGATGCGGTCGCCTGGGGTTATGCGCGTGGCGCCGACAGCCGCGGCGTCGATCTCATCCAGCAATGCGAAGTAATCGGCATCCGCCGCGACGAGGGTGGTGCAGTGACAGGGGTGGAAACGAACCGTGGCTTCATCGGCTGCAACAAGCTGGCGCTCGCGGCCGCCGGCCATACATCGATCCTCGGCAATATGGCCGATCTGGAATTGCCGATCGAAACGCATGTGCTGCAAGCCTTCGTTTCCGAGGGGCTGAAGCCTGTTATCGACAATGTCATCACCTATGGCGCAGGACACTTCTATATATCCCAGTCCGACAAGGGCGGCTTGGTCTTCGGCGCCGATATCGACTACTACAGCTCCTATGCGCAGCGCGGCAATCTTGCGACCGTCGAGCATACCATGGAGGAGGGGGTGGCGCTTATCCCCGGCCTGTCGCGCGTCCGCGTGCTGCGCACCTGGGGCGGCGTCATGGACATGAGCATGGACGGTTCGCCGATCATCGATCGCACGCCCATCGAAAATCTTTATCTGAATTGCGGCTGGAACTATGGCGGCTTCAAAGCGACGCCCGCCTCGGGCTTTTGCTTCGCGCATCTGATCGCCAAGGGCGAGAGCCACGATGTCAGCCGCCTTCTGCGCCTCGACCGTTTCGAGCGCGGCTTTGCGATCGACGAAGGCGGCAAGGGTCCGCAGCCGAACCTGCATTGAGGGCACAATACCAATGGCAAGCTTGATCATCTGCCCGCATTGCGGCGTGCGACCCAAGGAAGAATTCTCCATTCGCGGCGCATCCGTCGTTCGCCCGGCGCCGACTGCACCGGATGAAGACTGGAACCGCTATGTCTTTGTCCGCGACAACGAGCGCGGCCGGATTCAAGAGTACTGGCATCATAGCGCGGGATGTCGCCGCTGGCTGGTCGTCGAGCGCAGCAATGTCACGCACGAGGTCTTTTCCGTTACCGATGCCGAGGACAAGGCGAGGGAGGCGGCACGATGACGGCCTATCGACTGTCGACAGGCGGGCTCGTCAATCGGAGCCGCCCGCTTTCCTTCCAATTCGACGGCAAGGAAATGAAGGGTCTGGAAGGCGATACACTCGCCGCCGCCTTGCTTGCCAACGATCAGATGCTGGTCGGGCGCAGCTTCAAATACCATCGGCCGCGTGGTGTTCTGACCGCAGGCTCGGCCGAGCCGAATGCGCTCGTCACCATCGGCAAGGATGGCCGCACCGAGCCGAATACGCGCGCGACCGTCGCTGAGCTCTATCAGGGCATGAGTGCAGTGAGCCAGAACCGCTGGCCGTCGCTGAAGTATGATTTTGGCGCGATCAATGGCTTGTTCTCGCCCTTCCTCGGCGCCGGCTTCTACTACAAGACCTTCATGTGGCCGGCCGCCTTATGGGAAAAGGTCTATGAGCCGCTGATCCGTCGCGCTGCCGGCCTCGGCAAGGCGGTCATGCAGGCCGATCCGGACCGTTACGAGAAGGCCTGGGCGCATTGCGACCTGCTTGTGATCGGCTCCGGTCCGGCGGGGCTCATGGCGGCTCTGACCGCTGCCCGCGCGGGCTTGCGCGTGGTATTGGCCGACGAAGGCTTTCGGCTCGGCGGCTCGCTATTGTCGGAAAAGCTGACGATCGGCGGCGCTTCTGCTGACGTGTTCGTGCAGGCAACGCTTGAGGAGCTGCAGAGCTTCGATAACGTGACCTTGATGCCGCGGACCACCGTGTTCGGCTGGTATGACGGCAATGTCTTCGGCGCGGTCGAGAAGGTACAGAAGCATGTAGCGATGCCATCGCCCGACCTGCCGATCGAGCGGCTCTGGCGCATCGCCGCCAAGCGCGCCATCCTCGCCTCGGGTGCGGAAGAACGGCCGCTGGTGTTCGGCGGTAATGATCGCCCGGGCGTGATGATGGCCGGCGCCATGCGCAGCTACCTCAACCGTTATGGCGTCGTTGCCGGGCAGAAGGTGGCGGTTTTCACCAATGGCGGTTCCGGCTACCGAACTGCGGCCGATCTCGCCGCTGCAGGCGTCGAGATTTCGGCAATCCTCGACACGCGTGCCGCATCGGCGGATGCTGCTCCTCAGGGCGTGCGCGTGGTTCATACGGCAAGCGTCCACGCGACCAAAGGCAAATATCGCATCAGCGGCGTCATCGCCGATCGCGGTGGGCTGGATGAGCTGATCGCCTGCGATGCACTGGCAATGTCGGGCGGTTGGTCGCCGATCATCCATCTTGCGTGCCAGCGCGGCGCCAAGCCGGTCTGGTCGGACGAGAAGCAGGCCTTCATGGCGCCAATCGTTTCTGGAGAGCTGGAGATTGCCGGTTCGGCTGCGGGTATCGAGAGCGTTTCCGGCTGTCTTGCCGACGGCGCGGACAAGGCACGGAAGATTGTCGAAAACCTGGGCCGCACGGCTTATGCGGCTGACTTGCCCGAAGTGGAGGGTGAGTATGATCCATCCTTCGCCGCGATCTGGCATGTGCCGGGTGCCAAGGACAAGGCATTCGTCGACTTCCAGAATGACGTCCACAGCAAGGATCTGGGCCTCGCTTTGCGTGAAGGCTTCGGTCATGTGGAGCATGCCAAGCGTTATACGACCAGCGGCATGGCAACGGACCAGGGCAAGCTCGGCAATGTCAACGCCGCCGGCATCATCGCCGGCATGCGCGGTGTCAGCCCGGCCGCCGTCGGCACCACGACATTCCGGCCGTTCTATACGCCGGTATCCTTTGGCGCACTGGCGGGAACCGCGCGCGACAAGCATGCGCAGCCGATCAGGGAATCGCCGCTGCATGGCTGGGCGAAGAAGAATGGCGCGGCCTTCGTCGAGGCTGGTCTCTGGTATCGCTCGTCCTGGTTTGCCCGGCCGGGCGAGAAGGGCTGGCGCGACAGCGTCGACCGCGAGGTGCTGAATGTCCGTAACAATGTCGGGCTTTGCGATGTGTCGACGCTCGGCAAGATCGAGATCTTCGGCAAGGATGCGGCGGAGTTCCTCAACCGGCTCTACTCCAACGCCTTCCTCAAGCTGCCGATCGGCAAGGCGCGCTATGGTTTGATGCTGCGCGAAGACGGTATGGTCTTCGATGATGGCACGACGAGTCGGCTGACGCCCGACCACTTTTTCATGACGACCACGACGGCGATGGCCGGTGAGGTGATGACGCATATGGAATTCTGCGCTCAAACGCTTTGGCCGCAGCTCGACGTTTGCTTCGTGTCCTCGTCCGATCAATGGGCGCAGATGGCGATTGCCGGCCCGAAGGCGCGGCTGGTGCTGGAGCAGATCGTGGAAGACGATATTTCCGACGCGTTCTTCCCCTTCCTTGCGGCAGCCGAAATCATGCTGAAGGGTGGGCTCAGGGCGCGCCTGTTCCGCATTTCCTTCTCGGGTGAGCTCGCCTATGAACTGGCGGTGCCGGCCGGCTACGGCGAGGCGGTTGCCGATGCCATCATGGAGGCCGGCAAGGTGCATGGCATCTGCCCCTATGGCGTCGAAGCCCTCAACGTGCTGCGTATCGAGAAGGGTCATGTCACCCATAATGAACTGGATGGCCGCACCACACCTGACGATGTCGGGCTCGGACGGATGATGGCGGCGCAGAAGCCGGATTTCATCGGCAAGAGGCTCTCGACCCGCTTTGGTCTGACGGCCGCCGATCGCGGGCAACTCGTGGGCCTGAAGCCTCTCGATACCACGAAGGAAATTCACGCCGGCGCGCATCTTTTGAAGGAAGGCGCACGGCCATCGACCGTGAACGATCAGGGTCATGTCTCCTCGGCCTGTTTCTCGCCGACGCTCGGTCATTCCATCGCGCTCGCTTTCCTGAAGTCGGGCCGGGAGCGGATTGGCGAGCATGTGATCGTCTGGGACGGATTGCGCGGCGAGGAAGTGGGGGCGGAAATCTGCAGTCCGGTCTTTGTCGATCCCGACAACAAGAAACTTTTGGGGTGATGGATTGATGAGCGTCGCGTTTCAGAACAGGCACGTGCTGGAAGATCATATTTCGGGCTTCGAGGCGGCCGCAAATCCGAATCATCTCGCTGTGCTGCGTCGTCCGGTGATCTTCTCGGTGCTTGGCAAGGCCGGGGATCAGGATGATGTCTTGGCGAGCTTGAAGGCGATCAAGGACGTATCTGTTCGCAACGTCGGACCGAGGGAATGGCTTGTCGTGTCGGAGGCGCTTGGCGCCGATAGTGTGGCGCGGGATCTCTTCAAGCTCGATCCGGCCCGGCTTTCCTTCTTCGAGCAGAGCGATGGCCGTGTGCTGCTGCGCATTTCCGGTCCCAGCGTTCGCCGAATCCTTGCCAAATGCGTGGCTGTCGATCTGCATCCGCAGGTCTTTGCCGAGGGACAGTCAGCGAGCATGCTGTGCTGCCATGTCGGCGCCAATGTCGCGCGCACCGGCCTCGATCGCTTCGAAATCATCGTGCCGCGCTCCTATGCCGGCAGCGTCTTCGAAGAGATCATGGAAATTGGGCGGGAGTTCGCGCTGACGGCCGGTTTCGCCGATTGAAAAACCTTATGTCGCCGGACATGGAATGGCTTGCAGCCGGATTCCGTTGCCGATAGCAGATGGCGCGATCCGAACAATTGCGATGGCGCAAACAGACATATCGGTTTCGCAGTTCGGGCTATTTGGCCTTCCGGATAGCCTCTAGGTTTCCTCTCAAATACGGTCGGTCGCGCGGGAAGACACCCGGCGGCTTCGTGCCGAAAACAGGGGATTCCCAATGAAAAGCCATGCCAAGGTCGTCGTCATCGGTGGCGGTGTCGTCGGATGTTCGGTGCTCTACCACCTGACGAAATTCGGCTGGACGGATGTGGTGCTGCTCGAACGCTCCGAACTGACATCCGGCTCGACTTGGCATGCCGCCGGCGGCATGCATACGATCAATGGCGATCCGAACGTCGCCAAGCTGCAGAAATATACGGTCGAACTCTATAAGGAGATCGAGGAATATTCGGGCCAGGATATCGGGTTGCATCTGACGTCCGGCCTGATGCTGGCGGCCACGCCGCAGCGCTTCGACTGGCTGAAATCCATTCTCGCCAAGGGCCGCTACAACGGTTTGGAGGCGACGCTGCTGACGCCGAAGGAAGCGCACGACATGATGCCGCTCCTTGATCCCGATCAGTTCGTCGGCGCGCTTTACGATCCCGTCGAAGGCCACCTCGATCCCTATGGCACAACTCATGCCTATGCCCGTTCGGCCAAGAAGAACGGCGCTGAAATCTATCTCCATACCAAGGTGGAGGAGCTGGTGCAGCGCGAGGATGGCTCCTGGCGCGTCATCACCAACCAGGGCGAGATCATCGCCGAGCATGTCGTCAATGCCGCCGGTCTCTGGGCGCGCGAAGTCGGCCGCATGGTGGGGCTGGAGCTGCCGGTGCTCGCCATGGAGCATATGTATCTCATCACCGAGGACATGCCCGAGGTCATCGACTTCAACAAGACGACGGGCAAGGAGCTGATGCATTGTGTCGACTTCGACGGCGAGATCTATCTGCGCCAGGAGCGGCAGGGCATGCTGATGGGCACCTATGAAAAGGCCTGCCGTCCATGGTCGCCGGTGACGACGCCGTGGGATTTCGGCCACGAGTTGCTGGCCGAGGATATCGAGCGCATCACCCCGGAACTGGAAGTCGGCTTCCGCCATTTCCCGGCCTTCAACAATGCCGGCATCAAGCGGATCATCAACGGACCCTTCACCTTCTCGCCCGATGGTAATCCGCTCGTCGGGCCGGTGCGCGGCTTGAGGAACTATTGGTCGGCCTGTGCCGTCATGGCCGGCTTCAGCCAGGGCGGCGGTGTGGGTCTCGCGCTCGCCAACTGGATGATCTACGGCGATCCGGGCTTCGATGTCTTCGCCATGGATGTTTCCCGCTATGGCGACTACGCGACGCTCGCCTATACGAATGCCAAGGTACGCGAGAATTATGCCCGTCGCTTCTCGATCCGCTATCCCAACGAGGAGCTGCCGGCGGCGCGTCCGCTGCTGACGACGCCGATCTACGACATACTGCAGCAGGCCGGCGGCGTCTTCGGCGCTTATTACGGTCTCGAGCAGGCGCTGTGGTTCGCGCCGAAGGGTGAGGTCGACCAATTCTCATGGCGCCGTTCCAACGACTTCGATGTCGTCGGCGCCGAAGCGAAGGCCGTGCGCGAGAGCGTTGGCCTGATGGAAACTTCGGGCTTTGCCAAATATTCGGTCAAGGGGCCGGGCGCGGAAGCCTTCCTCGATACGCTGCTCACCTGCCGCATTCCCGCCATCGGCCGCATGACGCTGGCTCCGATGCTGAAGCATGACGGCAAGCTGATCGGCGATTTCACCCTGGCGAAACTGGGCGAGGGGGATTTCCTTCTCATCGGCTCCGGCATTGCCGAGGCCTATCATATGCGTTGGTTCGAAAGCCTGCTGCCGAAGGATGGCTCGGTCGAATTGCAGGCTCTCGGCCTTTCGCTGCTTGGCCTGTCGGTCGCCGGTCCGAATGCCCGCAAGCTCATGCAGAAGCTGACCCATCAGGACCTCTCCACCGCAGAGTTTCCCTTCATGTCGATCCGCCGCATGGATCTCGGCATGGCGCCGGCGATCGTCGGCCGGGTCTCCTACACCGGCGATCTCGGTTATGAGATCTGGATGAAACCGGAATATCAGCGCTACATCTTCGACCTCCTGATGGAGGAGGGGGCCGAATTCGGCATCCGGCTCTTTGGTCTGAGGGCATTGAACGCGCTTCGTCTCGACAAATCCTATGGCAGCTGGGCGCGTGAATATCGTCCGCTTTACGGGCCGCTGGAAGCGGGACTGAACCGCTTCGTGGCCTTGTCCAAGGAGGCCGATTTCATTGGCAAGGCGGCTGCATCCAAGGAGAAAGCGGAAGGCGGGGTGCTGCGGCTGCGTAGCTTCATTCTCTCGGCAAAGGACGCCGATGTCATCGGCGACGAGCCGATCTATCACAATGGCGCCGTCTGCGGCTGGGTTACGTCGGGCGGCTACGCCCACGCCTCCGGGCTTTCGGTTGCCGTCGGCTATGTGCCGAAGGACATCGCCGACGAGGCGCAGGGGTGGTCAATTGAATTGCTCGGCGAGCTTCTGCCGGCGAGCTTGCAGGCTGAACCTCTGTTCGATGCCGATGGCGCACGCATGCGCGCCTGACAGATATCGTCGAGCGCAAGGACGGCAGGCCCGAGATAGGGTCTGTCGCTGATAAAAGCTTTTCAGCGAAGATTCGAAGTTCGGTCGTTTTGGCTGTTTTTGAGCCACGAGCTGCCGCTTTTGTGTCATTTTTGGTCGGATTCGCGTCAGCCCACAGCGATTTGAAAAGAATTTGTCAATTTCTTGCCTTTTTGGCTTCACATTTCCTTCGAAAACAGTATGGAATCGCGGCCACGGGCCTTCGCGAAGGAACCTAAAAAAGCAATAAGAGATGCGGTGGGCTGACGCCGCATCCAGGGGAAATGATATATGGATTATTTTATCCAGCAGCTCTTAAACGGGCTGACTCTCGGGTCGATCTACGGCCTGATCGCCATTGGCTACACCATGGTTTACGGCATCATCGGCATGATCAATTTTGCCCACGGTGATGTTTTCATGCTTGGCGGCTTTGCCGCTCTCATCGCCTATCTGGTCCTCGTTTCGCTCTTCGCCGGCCTGCCGGTGGCGATCATGCTGCTCGTCATGCTCATCGTCGCGATGCTGATGACGAGCCTGTGGAACTGGGTGATCGAGCGTGTAGCTTATCGTCCGCTGCGCGGTTCTTTCCGCCTTGCGCCGCTGATCACGGCAATCGGCATGTCGATCGTGCTGTCGAACTTCATCCAGGTCGCTCAGGGTCCGCGCAACAAGCCGATCCCGACGCTTGTGGGCGATGTCTATAATTTCGGCGGCGTCTCGGTGTCGCTGAAGCAGATCGTCATCTACATCATCACGGTCGTGCTGCTTGCCGCCTTCTGGTATCTGGTCAACAAGACGGCGCTTGGCCGCGCCCAGCGCGCCACCGAGCAGGATCGCAAGATGGCGGCTCTGCTCGGCATCAATGTCGACCGCACCATCTCCGTGACCTTCATCATGGGTGCGGCATTGGCTGCCGTCGCCGGCACGATGTATCTGATGTATTATGGCGTCGCCAACTTTTCGGACGGCTTCGTGCCGGGCGTCAAGGCCTTCACCGCCGCGGTTCTCGGCGGCATTGGCTCGCTGCCGGGCGCAGTCCTCGGCGGGTTGATGATCGGTCTTATCGAGTCGTTCTGGTCGGGCAATTTCGCTATCGCGTACAAGGACGTCGCAACATACGGCATCCTGGCCTACGTGCTGATCTTCAAGCCGACGGGTATTCTCGGCCGGCCGGAAGTCGAAAAGGTATAACGCCATGGCACATTCAAACTTCGTTGCAGGCAAGACCGCACCCGGCCTTGTCCAGAAAGGGATTACGGACGCCTTCTGGACCGCGCTGATCGCTTTCGGCATGTTCGTTCTCTACATCGGTCTCAAGACCGAACAGAACATGGACAACAAGCTGATCATCGTGCAGCGCTGGGGCCTTCTGGCGATCATCGTTGCAATCGCTGCCGTCGGTCGCTTTATCATGACGGTCTTCGTTCAGCCTTATCTGGCCGCGCGAAAGGCCGCCAAGGCCAAGGTCGTTGAGGTGGAGGGCGAACCCAGCTTCGCCACCAGGCATTTCAATAAGATCGCGCTCGTCCTCCTGCTCATCTATCCGTTGGCGGCGGTGGCGATCTTAGGCCCGCAGGGATCGCTGACCTATGTCGACAATTTCGGCATTCAGATCCTCATCTATGTTATGCTCGCCTGGGGCCTGAATATCGTTGTCGGCCTCGCCGGCTTGCTCGACCTCGGTTATGTCGCCTTCTACGCGGTCGGTGCCTATTCCTACGCGCTGTTGTCGATGCATTTCGGTCTGTCCTTCTGGCTGCTTCTGCCGATATCGGGCCTTCTTGCAGCGCTTTGGGGTATGATCCTGGGCTTTCCGGTCCTGCGTCTGCGAGGTGACTATCTGGCGATCGTCACGCTGGCCTTCGGCGAAATCATCCGCATCGTGCTGACCAACTGGACCGACGTGACGCAGGGAAGCTTCGGCATCTCCAACATCACCAAGGCATCGTTCTTTGGCTTCTACACCTTCGATATGAAGGATCCGCACAACTTCGTCCGTAGCTTTGGCCTGCCGATCTCGTCGGCCTGGTACAAGATCTTCCTGTTCTACGTCATCCTGTTGCTCTGCATGCTGACCGCTTATGTCACCATCAGGCTGCGCCGCATGCCGATCGGACGTGCGTGGGAAGCGCTACGCGAAGATGAAATCGCCTGCCGCTCGCTCGGCATCAATACGGTGACGACGAAGCTCACGGCTTTCGCAACCGGCGCGATGTTCGGCGGTTTTGCCGGCTCCTTCTTCGCCGCGCGTCAGGGCTTCGTCTCGCCGGAATCCTTCGTCTTTCTCGAATCCGCCGTGATCCTCGCCATCGTCGTTCTCGGCGGCATGGGATCGCTGAAGGGCATCGCGATTGCTGCGATCGCCATGGTTGGCGGCACCGAATTGCTGCGCAACATGAGCTTCCTAAAGACCGGGCTGGTCTTCGGCGATACGACGATCATTCCCGGCTTCGGCCCGGACTTCACACCGGAACTCTACCGCATGCTGATCTTTGGCCTTGCCATGGTGGTCGTGATGATCTTCAAGCCGCGCGGCTTTGTCGGCACGCGTGAGCCGACCGCTTTCCTCAAGGAGCGAAAAGCGATCTCCGGCAGCTTCACCAAGGAGGGCCACGGCTGATGAACGCTGTGACCGCAACCCCCGACGACATCCTGCTGAAGGTCGATCACCTGTCGATGAAGTTCGGCGGCCTGATGGCGATCAACGACTTCTCCTTCGAGGCGAAGCGCGGCGACATCACGGCACTGATCGGCCCTAACGGCGCCGGCAAGACCACGGTGTTCAACTGCATCACCGGCTTCTACAAGCCGACGATGGGCATGATCAGCCTGCATCAAAAAACCGGCAAGGAATATCTCCTGGAACGGCTTCCGGATTTTCGGATCACGCGCGAGGCCAAGGTGGCGCGCACTTTCCAGAATATCCGCCTGTTCTCGGGCCTGACAGTGCTCGAGAACCTGCTGGTGGCGCAGCACAACAAGCTGATGCGCGCCTCCGGTTACACGATCCTCGGTCTTCTCGGGATCGGCCGGTATCGCAGCGAAGCGAAGAATGCGATCGAGCTCGCGCGCTTCTGGCTTGAGAAAGCCGATCTCATAGACCGCGCCGACGATCCCGCTGGTGATCTCTCCTACGGTGCTCAGCGCCGTCTGGAAATTGCCCGCGCCATGTGCACAGGCCCCGAGCTGCTCTGCCTCGACGAGCCGGCGGCCGGTCTCAACCCTCGCGAATCCCTGGTTCTGAATGAATTCCTGCGCAGCATCCGCAAGGATACCGGCACGTCGATCCTGCTGATCGAACACGACATGTCTGTGGTCATGGAAATCTCCGACCATGTCATCGTGCTCGAATACGGACAGAAGATCGCCGACGGTACGCCGGATGAGGTCAAGAACGATCCGAGGGTGATCGCTGCCTATCTGGGTGTCGAGGATGAGGAAGTGGAAGAGGTGATTGCCGAAGTCGAACACCTCCAAGAGGGTGAAAATTGATGGCGGGGCAACCACTTCTGAAGGTCGCGGGTGTCGAAACCTACTACGGCAATATCCGCGCGCTTGCCGGTGTCGATATCGAAGTCAACAGCGGTGAGATCGTCAGTCTGATCGGTGCCAACGGTGCCGGCAAATCGACGCTGATGATGACGATCTGCGGCAGCCCGCAGGCCCGAACCGGATCGGTCACCTTCGACGGCCGCGATATCACCCACATGCCGACGCACGAGATCGCGCGGCTTCGCATCGCCCAGTCGCCTGAAGGCCGGCGCATCTTTCCGCGCATGACGGTCTATGAAAACCTGCAGATGGGCGCGAGCCTCGACAAGCTCAAGCATTTCAACGAGGACGTCGAGAAGATCTTCACGCTGTTTCCGCGCCTCAAGGAGCGCCAGTCGCAGCGCGGCGGTACGCTCTCGGGCGGCGAGCAGCAGATGCTGTCGATCGGCCGCGCGCTGATGGCGCGTCCCAAGCTGCTGTTGCTGGACGAGCCGTCGCTCGGTCTTGCGCCTTTGATCGTCAAGGGCATCTTCGAGGCTATCAAGGTCTTGAACCGGACCCAGGGGCTGACGGTTTTTCTTGTCGAGCAGAATGCCTTTGCGGCGCTCAAGCTATCCGACCGCGCTTATGTGATGGTCAACGGCCGTGTGACGATGAGCGGTTCGGGCAAGGAACTGCTCGCCAATCCGGAAGTGCGCGCCGCCTATCTCGAAGGCGGACATCATTGAGTTTCGTTCCTCGGAGAATTTGACATGCAGGGACTTCTCTTCGACAGCGATACCGGCGGCCGCATGGTCATCCGCGCGGTTATCGTCATTCTCGGCTTCTGGACCGCATGGCGCGCAGGCCGCGCTGTCGCCTCCAACTGGGAAACCTATCCTCTTGTCGTCATCTACAGCTTTCTGATCGGCCTTGGCCTGCAGTTTCTGCACCATTCGCTATTCGAAGGGCCGGTGTTCGATCCCACCATCTACATCATCGACATCGTTCTTCTGCTCGTCTTTGCGACGGCGGGATACCGGTATCGGCGTACCGATCAGATGGTGAATAACTATTACTGGCTCTATGAAAAGACCTCGGCCTTTTCCTGGAAGAAGAA
This sequence comes from Martinezella tropici, assembly GCF_003287875.1. GTDB lineage: Bacteria > Pseudomonadota > Alphaproteobacteria > Rhizobiales > Rhizobiaceae > Rhizobium > Rhizobium tropici_C. Next base: position 93,574 of record NZ_QMKK01000020.1, on the reverse strand, counting down.
GAATTGACAGCGTGCCGAAACTAGGCACAGTCTGTATGTAGAAGTTGCGTCATCCTGCCTCATAAAAACGAAAGACCGACGACAGGATGATGCTTCCAAAGTTCGGAATACAAGCTTTACCGGCGTGATGATTGGTGGGTATCGCGCAGGGCAAATCAAACGGAACCCGCTTAAAAAATTGGGAGTAACAATATGAAGAAGTATCTTCTGTCGGCGGTGGCTCTGTCGGCGATGATCACATTCGGCGGCGTTGCTAAGGCCGACATCATTGTCGGCGTTGGCGGTCCCTTGACAGGCCCGAATGCTGCGTTCGGCGCGCAGCTCCAGAAGGGTGCCGAGCAGGCCGCTGCCGATATCAATGCGGCTGGCGGCATCAATGGGGAAAAGGTCAAGATCGAACTCGGCGACGACGTCTCCGACGCCAAGCAGGGCGTTTCAGTTGCCAACAAGTTCGTCGCAGACGGTGTGAAGTTCGTTGTCGGTCACTTCAACTCGGGCGTTTCCATCCCGGCTTCCGAAGTTTACGCCGAAAACGGCATCCTGCAGATCACTCCCGCTTCGACCAATCCGAAGTTCACGGAACGCGGCCTGTGGAACACCTTCCGTACTTGCGGTCGCGACGACCAGCAGGGCGAAGTTGCCGGCAAGTATATCGCCGACAATTTCAAGGGCGCCAAGGTTGCCGTCGTTCATGACAAGACCCCGTATGGTCAGGGCCTTGCCGACGAAACCAAGAAGAACCTCAACGCCGCCGGCGTGAAGGAGGTTCTCTACGAAGGCATCACCCCCGGTGACAAGGACTACTCCGCCCTCATCGCCAAGATGAAGCAGGCTGGCGTCGACTTCGTCTATTACGGCGGTCTGCATACCGAAGCCGGCCTCATCATGCGTCAGATGGCCGACCAGGGCGTAAAGGCTCACTTCATGTCCGGTGACGGTATCGTCTCGAACGAATTGGCTTCGATCGCCGGCGACGCCGTTGACGGCACGCTGATGACCTTCGCGCCGGATCCGCGCAAGAACCCGGCTTCCAAGGATCTGGTTGCCAAGTTCCGCGCTGCAGGCTACGAGCCGGAAGGCTACACGCTCTACTCCTACTCGGCTCTGCAGGTCATCGCTGCCGCTGCCAAGGCTGCCGGTTCCAACGATCCGATGGCTGTTGCGGACGCTCTGAAGGCAAAGGGTCCGTTCAAGACCGCCATCGGCGAGCTTGGCTTCAACGCCAAGGGCGATATCACCCGTCCGGATTACGTCATGTACAAGTGGGCCAAGGGCTCCGACGGCAAGTACAACTACGACGAAATCTCGAAGTAATTCTTGCATCGCCTTTACGGGCATTGCTGATCTTAGGAGCCCGGCCATCGGCCGGGCTTTTCTCATGCCGTTTTCATAGTTCCGAAGTCGGTTCGCCGTTTCCTTCGTGCAAAAGCTGCTTTAAATCTGCCCCTGTATCGGCAGGAGGAAGGCAGCATGAGCAAACCCCGTATTCTGGTTACACGGCGCTGGCCGGCCGCGGTCGAGGCCGTGCTCTCGGAGCGTTTCGACACCACTTTGAACAGGGATGACGCAGCACTCGATGCGGGGCAGCTGCGCGAGGCGCTGCTCACCTATGACGGCGTCCTGCCGACCGTATCCGACAAGCTTCCGGCCGCGCTCTTCGAAGGTCAGGTAATCCGCACAAGAATCCTCGGCAATTTCGGTGTCGGCTTCAATCACATCGATGTCGCCGCCGCCAAGGAAAAGGGCATCGTCGTCACCAACACGCCCGGCGTGCTGACGGATTGCACGGCCGATATCGCCATGCTGCTCCTGCTTTCCGTTGCCCGGCGCGGCGGAGAAGGGGAGCGCGAACTCAGGGCCGGGGCATGGACCGGCTGGCGGCCGACGCATCTCGTCGGTACCAAAGTCACCGGCAAGACAGTCGGCATCATCGGCTTCGGCCGCATCGGCAGGGCGTTCGCGCAACGCTGCCATTTCGGCTTCGGCATGGATGTCGTCTTCTACAACCGCTCCGCCATCGATCCGATGGAGGCCGCGCGCTATGGCGCCGTGCAACTGCAGAGGGTGGAGGATGTTCTCGAAGTCTCGGACTTCGTCTCCCTTCATTGCCCCGGCGGTGCCGAAAACCGTCACCTGATGAATGCGGCCCGCTTCGCAGCCATGAAACCCGGCGCCTTCCTGATCAATACGGCAAGGGGAGATGTCGTCGACGAGGCGGCGCTGATTTCCGCACTGGAGAAGGGGACGATCCGCGGCGCCGGCCTCGATGTCTATGAGGCGGAGCCGCATGTACCCGAGCGTCTGCGGGCGATGAACAATGTCGTCCTCCTGCCGCATCTCGGCAGCGCCACCGAAGAGACGCGCACCGCCATGGGCATGAAGGTCGTGGACAATATCACCGCCTTCTTTGCCGGGCACCAGCCGCCGGATCGGGTGATATAGCTTCTTCCTGCCGCAAGCCGAGAGAGGGCGTGACGGTGCCTACACTTCATGCAGAACATGCGCTGCCTTGACGGCGGCCGATGCGCGGTTCTCGACGCCAAGCTTCACATAGATCTGTTCCAGATGCTTGTTCACCGTGCGGGCTGACAGCCCGAGGATTTCGCCTATGTCGCGGTTCGATTTACCCTTGGCGAGCCACAGCAGCACTTCGGATTCGCGTTGCGTCAGCGCGAAGTGCTGGCGCAAGGCTTCGTCGTCTGCGCGCTGACTGGTGGCCGTCAGGCGAAACAGATATTCGTCGGGGCCGATGGCTCCGAGGAAGGTGAATTGCAATGCGGCCTGACCGCCATTGCTGATCGAAAGAAGATTGTCGCGTGCCGCACCGAGCCGTTCCCGTTCCAGCATGAAGGCGGCAATGTGTTTCGAGGCGAGATCAAGCCCGTCGTCGCTGCCGGTTGCGGCATTGATGAGGCGGGTCGCCTGCGGCGTCGACCAATGGATGGCGCCATTGCCCTTGACCGCCAGGAGATGGCGGCCGGCAGCGTCGAGAGCCACTCTGGCGCTCTGGGCGGAGCGGGCATTGCGCAAGTGCACGCGGATGCGGGCGCGCAGCTCATCGATATTGATCGGTTTGGTGAGATAGTCGACACCGCCCGATTCGAGCGCATGCACCACATGCTCGGTCTCGGTCAGTCCGGTCATGAACACGACGGGGATCTGGGCGATGCCCGCATTGGCCTTCAAGCGGCGGCAGGTCTCAAAACCATCCATCGTTGGCATGACGGCGTCGAGCAGGATGAGATCGGGCGTGATGCGTTCGACGATGTTCAGTGCCGCCGATCCGGACGTGGCGATCAGTACGGAGAAGCCGGATTGCTCGAGCGCATCCGTCAGGAAGCCGAGCGCCTCGGGCGAATCGTCCACCAGCAAGACTATGTCACGGGGAAGGGTGGGCTCAGCCAATCTGTTCTACCTTTTCAGTATCGAAGCCGTGCAGCACGTTCAGGAACCCGTCGAGATCGAAGGCCTGGACATGAGCGCGCAAAGCGTCGGTGAAGGGCCTGTTCTCGTCCAGCTTGGCGAGATCCGCAAGCTTCGCCTCGATGCCTCTGATATAGCCGATCTCGCCGAGTCGCATCAGTTCGCGGACATGTTCTATCCCTGGGCTCTTCAGGGGCGGTGGCGGCTTTGGCGCGACCGGGGCGGAGGCATCGGCATAGAGCCATTTCAACCCGAGGTGCAGCGCAAGCTTGTCGCGCAGCTGGCGGATATCGACCGGCTTGGAGATGGCGTCGTTGTGGCTGTCGTCGCTGTCGGTCGCGGCGGCGGCATCGCCGATATTGGCCGACAGCATCAGGATCGGCGCCGTCTGGCCGTTTTCCCTAAGCCGCGAGACGAGCTGCCAACCATTCATGCCGGGCATGGAAATATCGACCAGGAACAGATCCGGCTTGATGCCCTCGATCAGCGTCAGGCAGTCCGGCCCGCCGGCCGCCGTCAGCACGATGAAATCGAGCGGCGACAGTATCTCGCGCATCAGCTCGCGATGATCTTCATTGTCATCGACAACGACGATGGTACGGCGCGGCCCCTCGTAGCCGGCAATGCGCTGCTCCTGCGCCGGCGGTTTCATCGGCCGAATCACGGCCGACAGCATCAGGCGCACTCTGAACGTCGAGCCGACATCCTTCTCGCTTGTGACCGAAATCTCGCCGCCGAGCGTATTCGTCAGCAGCTGGGTGATCGTCAAACCAAGGCCAAGCCCCGGCATGGGTCTGACGCTGTCGGCCTCGCCGCGCTGGAAAGGCTCGTAGATACGGGTAATATCTTTTGCCGCGATGCCGCGACCGGTATCGGAAACCGTGAAGGTGGCGACCTGGTTGCGGTAGCTCACTTCGAAGCGGACTCTGCCTTCATCGGTGAATTTGATGGCATTTGAAAGCAGGTTGACCAGGATCTGGCGCAGCCGCTTCTCGTCGGTGCGGACATAGTCGGGCAGCGCTGGAGAGCGTTCGTGGATGAAAGTCAGCCCCTTGGCCTGTGCCTGCGGATGGAACATGTCGACGATCTGGTCGAGGAAATCCTGGATGTTGATCTCGTTGGAATAGACCTGCAAACGGCCCGCCTCGATCTTCGAAATATCCAGCAGCCCGTCGATCAGGCCTGAAAGATGCTCGGCGCTGCGCCGGATGACCTTCAGCGAGGATTGCCGGGGCGCCGGAATGGTCTCGTCGCGCTCCAATATCTGCGCATAGCCGAGCACAGCATTGAGCGGCGTGCGCAGCTCGTGGCTGAGACCCACGACATAGCGGCTCTTGGCGCGGTTTGCCGCCTCCGCCGCTTCCTTGGCACCCTGCAGGGCAGCGTCCGTCTTCTTGTGCGCAGCAATTTCCTTCAAGAGCAGCGTGTTCTGGCGTGAGGATTCCTCCTCGGCGACAACGCGGCTGTCATGGGCAAGCACATAGAACCAGCAGACGACGCCGGCGATGACGGCAAAGACGAAGAAGACGATGAGAATGGTGCGATTGACGACGGCGGCCGTCTCCGGAGAAGCGGCCCCGACCTGATGCGCGATCATTGCCAGGATCGCTCCCACGGCGGTCAGCGCCACGGCAACGGCAATGCCGTAGCGGCCGAGGCGCGTGGCGAGCTTCGCCACGATGCTTTCCGGCAGCAGGGTCCTTGCGACGGTAGCGACCTGCGTATTGAGGCGCGCCTTCGGCTTGCACATGTCGTGGCAGCGGCTGTCGAGCGAACAGCAGAGCGAGCAGATCGGCGCGGCATAGGCAGGGCACCACGCCATATCCTCCGGCTCGAACGGGTGTTCGCAGACGGAACAGGTAATGGTGGTCAGGTTCTTCCAGCTCTGTCGCGGTTTGCGAGCAAGATAGTACTTGCCCCCCGTGATCCAGGCGATGGCGGGCGAGGCGATGAGTGCGACGATCAGGGTGATATAGGGTGCAAGCGAGGCGGCGATCGAACCGAAGGCGCCGAAATGCGCGATGAGAGCGATGGTAGCCGAAAGCGCCATCGCACCGAGGCCGACCGGATTGATGTCGTAGAGATGCGCGCGCTTGAATTCGATGCCGGGCGGGGCCAACCCCAGCGGCTTGTTGATGAAGAGATCGGCGGAGATGGTGCAGAGCCAGGCCATGGCGATGATCGAGAAGATGCCGAGCGTCTCCTCCAGCAGCCGGTAGATGCCGAGCTCCATCAACAAGAGCGCGATGGCGACGTTGAAGACCAGCCAGATGACGCGGCCTGGATGGCTGTGTGTCAGCCGCGAAAAGAAGTTCGACCATGCGAGCGAGCCGGCATAGGCATTCATGACGTTGATCTTCAGCTGCGAGATCATCACGAAGGCTGCCATCAGGAGCAGCGCGGCATTGTGCCAGGGGATCATGTAGCCGAAGGCGGTCAGATACATCTGCGCGGGATCGGCGGCGCGGTCGGCCGGCACGCCAGAGGTCAGCGTCAGGACGACGAGGAAGGAACCGGCGAGCAGCTTCGGCGCTCCGATGATGACCCATCCCGGTCCAGCGAGAAAGATGGCGAGGCGATGGCGCCATTTGCGATGGCCGTCCGGCGGCAGGAAGCGCAGGAAATCGGCCTGTTCGCCGATCTGCGACATCAGCGCCAGGATGACGGCGGAGGCGGCGCCGAACTCGATCAGATCGAAGGGGGCGGCGGTGCCTGGTGCGCTCGCGGGATGATGGATGCCCGCGAAGGCGCGCCAGAGATCGAATTTTTCCCAGTCGGCAAAGGCGATGAAGACGAAGGGCAGGATGTTGAGAACGATCCAGAAGGGCTGCGTCAGCAGCTGGAACCGGCTAATGAGGCGCACGCCATGGGTGACGAGCGGGATCACCATGACGGCGCTGACGATGTAGCCGATCCACACGGGTATGCCGAGTGTCAGCTCGAGCGCACCGGACATGATCGAGGCTTCGATCGCAAACAGCATGAAGGTGAAGCTGGCATAGATCAGCGAAGTGATGGTCGAGCCGATATAGCCGAAGCTTGCGCCGCGGGTCAGAAGATCGATGTCGACGCCGTGGCGGATGGCGTATCGGCTGATCGGCAGGCCGACGGCCAGCATGACGAGGCTGGCGACGATGATCGCGTAGAAAGCGTTGGTCGTGCCGTAGGACAGCGTGATCGTGCCGCCGATCGCCTCCAGCGCCAGGAAGGAAATGGCGCCGATCGCGGTTTGCGAGATGCGTTGCGAGGAAAACTGGCGTGCGCTCTTGGCGGTAAAACGCAGGGCGTAGTCTTCCAGCGTCTGGTTTGCGACCCAGCGATTATATTCGCGTCTTACCGGAATGATGCGTTGCCGCGCAGCCATGCTTGCCCTTCAGTCGTCCCGCCTTGGTCGTTCCGGCGGTCCAGAGATGTCGTAACACGGATCGATACGGTGCTTAAGGGCATGAGAGTGCACAAAGCTGCACATTTCGCCCCGGCGCCTACGTCATATTACGTATGTGGTTTCCCAAGGGGCTGCCGGATAGTCGCTGAAGGCAACGGTTAATCCTTGTTTACCGGCCGTTGCGGCAGACAAAAGAGGGGAACCATAGATGAAACTCAAGACTCTCGTCTCCGGCGCGCTGCTCGGCGCCATCATGTCCACGACAGCATTCCACGGCGCTTTCGCAGCCGACGACACCATCAAGGTCGGCGTCCTGCATTCGCTGTCCGGCACCATGGCGATCTCGGAAACGACGCTGAAGGACGCCATGCTGATGCTCATCGACGAGCAGAACAAGAAGGGCGGCGTTCTCGGCAAGAAGCTCGAGCCCGTCGTCGTCGATCCGGCCTCCGACTGGCCGCTCTTTGCCGAAAAGGCCCGCGAACTGATCCAGAAGGACAAGGTCTCCGCCGTGTTCGGTTGCTGGACTTCCGTGTCGCGCAAGTCAGTGCTGCCCGTCTTCAAGGAACTGAATTCGATCCTGTTCTATCCGGTACAGTTCGAAGGCGAGGAGTCCGAGCGTAACGTCTTCTATACAGGCGCCGCCCCGAACCAGCAGGCAATTCCGGCCGTCGACTACCTGATGAAGAACGAAGGCGTGCAGCGCTGGGTGCTCGAAGGCACCGACTATGTCTATCCGCGCACGACCAACAAGATCCTCGAAGCCTATCTGAAATCGAAGGGCGTCAAGGACGAAGACATCATCATCAACTACACGCCGTTCGGCTTCTCCGACTGGCAGACGGAAGTCTCCAAGATCAAGGCCTTCGGCGCGGCCGGCAAGAAGACGGCCGTCGTCTCCACCATCAACGGCGACGCCAACGTTCCCTTCTACAAGGAGCTCGGCAACCAGGGCGTCAAGGCTGAAGATATTCCGGTCGTCGCCTTTTCGGTCGGCGAAGAAGAGCTTGCCGGTGTCGACACCAAGCCGCTTGTGGGACATCTCGCCGCCTGGAACTACTTCCAGTCGGTCGATACGCCCGCCAACGCCGCCTTCATCAAGGAGTGGCATGCCTACACCAAGAATGACAAGCGTGTGACCAACGACCCGATGGAAGCCGCCTATATCGGCTTCAACATGTGGGTAAAGGCCGTCGAGAAGGCCGGCACGACCGATCCGGACAAGGTGATCGACGCGCTCGTCGGTGTCGCGGTACCGAACCTCACCGGCGGCACCGCCACCATGATGCCGAACCACTACATCACCAAGCCAGTCCTGATCGGCGAAGTGCAGGAAAACGGTCAGTTCGACGTCGTGTCGCAGACCCCGGCCGTGGTCGGCAAGGAATGGTCCGACTACCTGCCTGATAGCAAGGACCTGATCTCGGATTGGCGCATGCCGCTGAACTGCGGCAACTTCAACGTCACCACCGGCAAGTGCGGCGGCAAGGGCTCCTGATACCAGCCGACACAAGATCGCCGCGGGCAGGATTTTCTGGCCGCGGCAGCTTGAGGGGACTAGCGCAATGTTCGACAAATTCGTTTACCGCATGGCCTTGGCGCTGGTCGCCTGCTTCTGTCTGATGCTGGTGCTGATGGCGACAAGCCTGCGCGCCCAGGAGGACGCCCATAGCCTGATCAATTCGCTCGGCCAGGCCAATTTCCAGAAGGCCGGCGATATCGTCCAGAGCCTTGCGAAGTCAGGTGATCCCAAGGTCGTACCGGCATTGCAGGCCTTCTCCGACGGCGATCTTTATGTCAGGAAATCCGACAATCAGGTATTCATCGCCAAATCCTCTGGCGACATGATGGATCTGCTGGATCCCGTGAGCGGGCAGGTGGTCGGCCAGGAAGGCAAGGACAATCTCGGCAAGATCAAGATCAACAACAATCTGCGCCGTGCGGTTCGCGCGGCTCTCGGCGGTCTGACGCTGATGAGCCCGGATCGCGCTACGAGGCTCGAGGCGGCGCAATCCGTTTTGAAGGCGCCGAGTGCGGATTCGCTTGACGCCGTCGAGACGGCGCTGCAGTCCGAGAAGGACACGGACATTCGCGGTGTGCTTGAACGCGCAAAAGCGGTTGCCGTGCTCGGCTCGGACCGTCCGATCGAAGAAAAAAAGGCGGCAATCGAGACGATCAAGAACGAAGGCGGCCGCGATGCCATCGGCATTCTCTCGTCGGTTTCCGTCGATGATAGCCTGAAGCCCGATGTTACCGCCGCCATTGCGGGCATCCAGGATCAATTGAAGTTCTGGGATGCGGTTCAGAATGTCTGGTATGGCCTGTCGCTCGGCTCGGTGCTGCTGCTGGCCGCCATCGGCCTTGCGATTACCTTCGGTGTCATGGGCATCATCAACATGGCCCATGGTGAAATGGTGATGCTCGGCGCCTACTCGACCTTCGTCGTTCAAAGCATCATCCGCACCTCTTATCCCGAACTCTTCGACTGGTCGCTGGCGATCGCCCTGCCTGTCGCCTTCATCGTCACCGGTGCCGTCGGCCTCGTCATCGAGCGCGGCGTTATCCGCTTCCTTTACGGCCGGCCTCTCGAAACGCTGCTCGCCACCTGGGGTATTTCGCTGATCCTGCAGCAGGCGGTGCGTTCGATCTTCGGGCCGACCAATCAGGAAGTCGGCAACCCCTCGTGGATGTCCGGCTCCTTCGACCTCGGCTATCTCTCCATCACCTGGAACCGGCTCTGGATCATCGTCTTTTCGCTCGGCGTGTTCGTTGCGCTCCTGCTTCTTCTCAAGCGCTCGGCCTTCGGGCTGCAGATGCGGGCGGTGACGCAGAACCGGCGCATGGCCTCATCGATGGGGATCCGTACCTCCTGGGTTGACGCCTTCACCTTTGCGCTCGGCTCGGGCATCGCGGGCATGGCGGGTGTCGCGCTCTCGCAGATCGACAACGTCTCGCCGAACCTCGGCCAGAGCTACATTATCGACAGTTTCATGGTCGTGGTGTTCGGCGGTGTGGGCAATCTCTGGGGGACGCTCGTCGGGGCCTTCTCGCTCGGCATCCTCAACAAGTTCCTCGAGCCCTATGCGGGGGCGGTGCTCGGCAAGATCCTCGTCCTCGTTCTCATCATCCTCTTTATTCAGAAACGTCCGCGCGGGCTCTTCGCCCTCAAGGGAAGGGCGGTGGAAGCATGATCACGGCCTTTCTTCTTCGCTCGCTCGACCGCCGTATCAGCATCGCGATCGCGATCCTGCTTGCCGTCGCCGTGCTCGTGCCGCTGTCGAACCTGCTGTTGCCCGAAACGAGCGCACTACATGTGCCGACCTATCTGATGTCGTTGTTCGGCAAATATCTGACCTATGCACTGCTCGCCTTGGCGCTCGATCTGGTGTGGGGTTATTGCGGCATTCTCTCGCTCGGCCATGGCGCCTTCTTCGCGCTCGGCGGCTATGCGATGGGCATGTATCTGATGCGGCAGATCGGTTCGCGCGGCACCTACGGCAATCCGATCCTGCCCGACTTCATGGTCTTCCTGAATTGGAAGGAGCTGCCGTGGTTCTGGTATGGCTTCGATCAGTTCTGGTTCGCCATGCTGATGGTCCTCGTCGCGCCCGGCTTGCTTGCCTTCGTCTTCGGCTGGTTTGCCTTCCGCTCGCGCGTCAACGGCGTCTATCTGTCGATCATTACGCAGGCGATGACCTATGCGCTGCTGCTTGCCTTCTTCCGCAACGACATGGGCTTCGGCGGCAATAATGGTCTGACCGATTTCAAGGATATTATCGGCTTCAACATCCAGGCCGATGGCACGCGTGCCGTGCTGTTCGCCATCACGGCCGTGTTCCTGGCGCTGGCATTGATGCTGTCTTCGGCCATCGTCCGCTCGAAGTTCGGTAAGGTGCTTGTGGGCGTGCGCGACGCCGAAAGCCGCACGCGCTTTCTCGGCTATCGCGTCGAGCATATGAAGCTCTTCGTTTTCGTCGTATCGGCCATGATGGCCGGTATTGCCGGCGCGCTCTACGTGCCGCAGATCGGCATCATCAATCCCGGCGAGTTTGCGCCGGCCAATTCGATCGAAGTCGTCATCTGGACGGCCGTCGGCGGGAGAGCGACCCTGATCGGCCCGATCATCGGCGCCGTGCTGGTCAATGGCGGCAAGACCATCTTTACCGGGCTGTTTCCCGAGTTCTGGCTGTTTGCGCTTGGCGGCCTGTTCGTCGCGGTGACGTTGTTCCTGCCAAAGGGCATCGTCGGCACCATCGCGCAGTATCTCGGAAGGAAACATACGCCGGCAAGCCCACCGCCCAAGGCTGCGAAGGATGAAGCCCAACAGTCCGTGCAGGCTGCGGAGTAGGACCATGATCCCCGATATCAAACCCAACAGTATGCTCTATCTCAACAACGTCTCCGTTTCCTTCGATGGCTTCAAGGCTTTGAACTCGCTGTCGATCGTCATCGAGCCTGGCGAACTTCGCGCCATCATCGGACCGAACGGTGCCGGCAAGACGACGATGATGGACATCATCACCGGCAAGACGCGACCGGACGAGGGAGAAGTATTCTTCAATGGCCAGATCGACCTGACGAAGAAGGACGAGGCCGATATTGCCCAGCTCGGCATCGGCCGGAAATTCCAGAAGCCGACCGTCTTCGAAAGCCATACCGTCTGGGACAATCTCGAACTGGCACTCAACCGCAATCGCGGCGTCTTCGCGACGCTGTTCTACCGGCTGACGCCCGCCGATCGCGAGCGTATCGAGGAAATCCTGGAGACGGTGCGGCTTTCGCATCGGCGCGACGAGCTGGCGGCCAACCTTTCGCATGGCCAGAAGCAGTGGCTGGAGATCGGCATGCTGCTGGCGCAGGAGCCGAAGCTCCTGCTGGTCGACGAACCGGTGGCGGGAATGACGGATGCCGAGACGGCGGAAACCGCTGTGCTTTTGAAGGAAATCGCCAAGACGCGTTCGGTCGTCGTGGTCGAGCACGACATGGGCTTCATCCGCGATCTCGGCGTCAAGGTCACGTGTCTCGCCGAAGGATCTGTTCTGGCGGAAGGATCGATCGATTTCGTCAGCAGTGATCCGAGGGTAATCGAGAACTATCTGGGGCGGTAGGTGGTTTTGGGATGAGGGGGCGTGAGGGAAAAGGAAGAGAATTGAGATGCTGACAGTCGAAAACGCAAATCTGCATTATGGTGCCGCTCAGGCGCTGCGCGGCATCTCCATCAAGGCCGAGATGGGCAAGATCACCTGCGTCCTTGGGCGCAATGGCGTCGGCAAAAGCTCGCTCTTGCGTGCGGTCACCGGACAGCATGCCTTGTCGGCCGGCACGGTTGCGTTCAATGGTGTGACACTGAACGGCATGGCACCATTCGCGCGCGCCAAGCAGGGGATCGGTTATGTGCCGCAAGGCCGCGAGATCTTTCCGCTGCTGACGGTGAAGGAAAATCTCGAGACCGGTTATGCGCCGCTTTCCCGACGCGACCGCAGCATTCCTGATGATATCTACAGCCTGTTCCCGGTGCTGAAGTCCATGCTCTCGCGCCGCGGCGGCGATCTCTCCGGCGGCCAGCAGCAGCAGCTGGCGATCGGCCGCGCGATGGTGACGCGGCCGAAGATCCTGGTGCTGGATGAGCCGACCGAGGGCATCCAGCCGTCGATCATCAAGGATATCGGCCGCGCGATCCGCTATCTCAGGGATTCCACCGGCATGGCGATCCTGCTCGTCGAGCAATATCTCGATTTCTGCCGCGAGCTCGCCGATTACGTCTACATCATGGATCGTGGCGAGATCGTGCATGAAGGCCTGGCGGAGACACTGGATACGCCGGAGGCCCGGCGTCATCTGACCGTCTGAGGCGATTGCCTTTCTTTTTGGCTTTTGATGAAAAATGTGGCTGACATGGCTGATAATGGGCCGATATCGCGTGGCATCGCATAAGGCACAGAAATTGCTTGCGTTTGTTCTTTGCCGGGTTTCAATGGCTGCAGGGCTGGGCGTCAATCATGACGCGCAAAGGTCGTTGTAGCACTTTTAATCTGCTGCATAATTTTACCCTTAAATCGATGCCGATTTAGGGAATTATGCAGGGGCTTTGGCATGATGTGATGTGTGGAGAGGCAGATGGCAATGACGGCGGCAGGCACGAGACCGCAGAGGGCGCGTGGTCGCGGCCATCTTGCGGCCAAGTCGCTTGGCGGCCGCACGCGCCTTGCCGAGCTCTTTCAGGAGGGTGCGGCAAAGATCAGACTGCCGGAAACCTTCGACCATTCCATGGAAGCCGTCATTATCAACACCGCCGGCGGCCTGACCGGCGGCGACCGGATGGATTGGAGCGTCGTCGCCGGGCCGGGTACGCGCATTGATGTGACGACGCAGGCCTGTGAGAAGATCTACAAGGCTTCGGCGGGTACGGCCGAGGTGCTGACATCCATAAAGATTGGCGCCGGTGCGCGGGTCGATTGGCTGCCGCAGGAGACCATCCTCTTCGATCGTGCTTCGCTTTCGCGCGCGTTGACTGTAGAGCTTGACGGCACGGCCGAATTCCTTGCCGTCGAGGCGATCCTGCTTGGGCGGAAAGCCATGGGCGAGGCCATGGAGCAGGGATTGTTTCGCGATCGCTGGCGCATCCGCCGCGGCGAACGGCTGGTTCATGCCGAGGAGCTGTGCCTGGACGGCGATGTAGCCGCATTAACGGCCAAGGCGGCTGTCCTGAGCGGCCAGGTTGCCTTCGCGACCCTGCTTTATGTCGGTCCGCAGGCGGAAGCCTATCTCGGCCGTATCCGGCCGCTCCTCGAAACGCATATGGGAGGCGCCAGCCACTGGGGCGAGAAGCTCGTCGTGCGCCTTGCCGCCGCCGATGGTTTCGCGCTCAGAAAAATCCTCATCCCGATCATTTCCACCTTGCGCAATGGAGCGCCTGTGCCGAAAGTCTGGAACCTGTAAATTGAGCAAACAGCAATCACATAGGTAGGCGATGAACCTCACTCCGAGAGAAAAAGACAAGCTGCTGATTTCGATGGCGGCGATGGTGGCGCGGCGGCGGCTGGAGCGCGGCGTCAAGCTCAATCATCCCGAAGCCATCGCGCTGATCACGGACTTCGTAGTGGAAGGCGCCCGCGACGGCCGCGCCGTCGCCGAGCTCATGGAGGCCGGCGCCCATGTCATTACCCGCGATCAGGTGATGGAAGGTGTCGCCGAGATGATCCATGACGTTCAGGTCGAAGCGACGTTCCCCGACGGCACCAAGCTCGTGACCGTCCACGAGCCTATCCGGTGAGGTTGAAATGCTGGAACTGAGACCCAACTGCGAATGCTGCGACAAGAATTTACCGCCGGACAGCGAGGAGGCAATGATCTGCACGTTCGAGTGCACCTTCTGCGCCGATTGTGTCAATGCGGTGCTGGACGGCGTCTGCCCGAACTGCGGCGGTGATTTCGCGCGGCGTCCCATCCGCCCGGTGGCGCTGCTTGCCAAATATCCCGCTTCGACCAAGCGTGTTCTAAAAGCTGAGGGATGTGCGCCCATCCAGGCCGCATGAGGAGAGAACCATGATCCCAGGTGAAATCATCGCCGCGAGCGGCGACATCGAACTCAATGCCGGAGCGCCGACCGTGACGCTTGAGGTTTCCAATACCGGCGATCGGCCGGTGCAGGTCGGAAGCCACTATCACTTTGCCGAGACCAATGCCGGGCTTTCCTTCGACCGCGACAAGGCGAAGGGCATGCGGCTCGATATTCCCGCCGGAACCGCCGTGCGCTTCGAACCGGGACAGACACGCTCGGTGACGCTGATCCCACTGTCGGGCAAGCGCGAAGTCTACGGTTTCCGCCAGCTGGTCATGGGCAAGCTTTAGGGTAGGAGAAGCTCCATGCCGATGAAATCGCTTGCACCGGTTGCGGCCCTTGTCGCAGTCCTGACCTGCGGCCCAGTCTCTGCACAGCAGACCATGCACGAACCGAAGGTCGATTGTGCCAAGGCAGAGACACAGACGGACTTGAACGTTTGTGCTGTGCTCGAATTCGGTGAGGCCGACAAGGCACTGAACGCACAATATAAGAAGACGCGCGCAGCTATGGTCGCCATCGATGCGGATCTCGACAATAACATGAAGGGTGCCGAAAAGGCGCTCATCAAAGCGCAGCGCGCCTGGGTGGATTATCGCGACGGCGAGTGCGAGGCGCAGGGATTTCAGGCGCGGGGCGGCTCCATGGAGCCCATGCTTGTTTCCGGTTGCAAAGCTGATTTGACCAAGAAGCGAACCAAGGAATTGAAGGATCTCGCCGCTGGGCCGGAGGGCAATCAGTGAGCCTGAGGCGCGCAGTGATGATCGTCGGTAATGGTGAGATCGCGGCAGGCGCGGCGGATGTCATCGATGCTGCAGATCTCGTGATCCGCTTCAACGATTGTCGCTCGATGGGAGCAGGCGGCAGCCGCACCGATGTCGTCGCGGTCTGCAATACGGGCCAGCCGGCACGCGCCATGCTCGGCTCGGCCGAGTGGCGCAGGAGCCCCGCCGTTGCCTCCTCGTCTGAAGTCTGGAGCGTGCGCGATCCAAGAAAATTCGCCGCACTGCGCGCACCGCTGGCAATTTCGCATCCGGAACTCGACGATTTCTGCGACGATTATACCGATCAGTTCGCTGCCTTTTGCCAGGCGACCGGCAAGCGGCATGTCGTGATCGATCAATCCGTTCACGAAGGCGTGGACGCGGCGCTGGCGGGTTACGATCCAGGCTCCTATGTGGTGCCGAGCAGCGGCATAATCGTGATTGCCGATGTGCTGTTGCGCCATCCCGACGATGATATCGCCATTACCGGTTTCAGCCACACGGGCTGGGAAGAACATCCCTTTGCCGCCGAAAAACGGCTGGCGGAGGCTTACATATCCCTCGGCCGCCTGCGGCGCCTTGCCGACACGAACCTCATCTCTGCCTCCCAAGGAGACTGACCCATGCCCTACAAGATTTCCCGCGCCGCCTATGCCAGCATGTTCGGACCGACCGTCGGCGACAAGGTTCGGCTGGCCGATACCGAATTGTTCATCGAGGTGGAGAAGGATTTCACCACCTATGGCGAGGAAGTGAAGTTCGGCGGCGGCAAGGTCATTCGCGATGGCATGGGCCAGAGCCAGGTGACGCGCGCCAACGGGGCCGTCGATACCGTCATCACCAATGCGCTGATCTTGGACCACTGGGGCATCGTGAAAGCGGATATCGGCTTGAAGGAGGGCCGCATCGTCGCGATCGGCAAGGCCGGTAATCCGGATATGCAGCCCGATGTCAACATCATCGTCGGACCGGGCACGGAAGCGATCGCGGGCGAGGGCAAGATCGTCACCGCCGGCGGCATGGACAGTCATATCCATTTCATCTGCCCGCAGCAGATCGATGAAGCCCTGATGTCTGGTATCACCACCATGCTCGGCGGCGGTACCGGCCCGGCCCATGGAACGCTGGCAACGACCTGCACGCCCGGCCCCTGGCATCTGGCGCGCATGATCGAAGCCTTCGACGCTTTCCCGATGAATATCGGCCTCTCGGCCAAGGGCAATGCGTCTTTGCCCGCCGCCTTGGAGGAGATGGTGCTCGGCGGCGCCTGCTCACTCAAATTGCATGAGGACTGGGGCACGACGCCGGCGGCGATCGACTGCTGCCTCAGCGTTGCCGATGAATACGACGTTCAGGTGATGATCCACACGGATACCTTGAACGAAAGCGGCTTCGTCGAGGATACGATCGGCGCCATCAAGGGTCGCACGATCCATGCATTCCATACCGAGGGCGCAGGCGGCGGGCACGCGCCCGATATCATCAAAATCTGCGGCCAGTCGAACGTCATCCCGTCTTCGACCAATCCGACGCGTCCCTATACGGTTAACACGATCGCCGAGCATCTGGACATGCTGATGGTCTGCCATCACCTGTCGCCGTCGATCCCGGAGGATATCGCCTTCGCCGAAAGCCGAATCCGCAAGGAGACGATCGCTGCGGAGGATATTCTCCACGATATCGGCGCCTTCTCGATCATTTCATCCGACAGCCAGGCCATGGGCCGTGTCGGCGAAGTGGCGATCCGCACCTGGCAGACCGCCGACAAGATGAAGCGCCAGCGCGGCCGTCTGGCGCAGGAGATTGGCGACAACGACAATTTCCGGGTGAAGCGCTACATCGCCAAATATACGATCAATCCGGCGATTGCGCATGGCGTCAGCCATGAGGTCGGTTCGATCGAAGTCGGCAAGCGCGCCGATCTGGTATTTTGGAATCCGGCCTTTTTCGGCGTGAAGCCGGAGATGGTGTTGCTCGGCGGGTCCATTGCCGCGGCGCCCATGGGTGATCCGAATGCCTCGATCCCGACGCCGCAGCCGATGCATTACCGGCCGATGTTCGGCGCGTATGGCAAGAATCGGACGAACTCCTCCGTGACCTTCGTTTCGCAGGCTGCTTTCGATGCCGGGCTTGCCGGCAAGCTCGGCATCGCCAAGGCGCTGCTGCCCGTCAGAAACACGCGCGGCGGCATCTCCAAGGCATCGATGATCCATAACAGCCTAACGCCGCATATCGAGGTGGATCCGGAAACCTATGAAGTGCGCGCCGATGGCAAGCTGCTGACCTGCGAGCCGGCGACGGTGCTGCCGATGGCGCAGCGCTATTTCCTGTTCTGAGGACATTTCCAAGCTTGATTGCCGGCGAGTGTGAGAAAGCCCCGGTTTCGGGGTTTTTCCGATGCTGCGCGCCGAATGCGGTTTTGCCGAAAGCGTGGTGTGGCGGTGCCGGCGCCTCGCATTTCCATCGGCAACCCTGATTTTGCAGATCAGCGCTCTTGGTTGTTCACAACTTGGGAAATGCAACGCATTTTAATCATTACATTAAAGACCTGGAAGCGCCTTCACCCCTATCTCACATGATCGAAACGGTAGGCTGAGGAAGGTGAATCGCATGAAACGATGGATTTCGCTGCAGGCCGAGCTCGGTAACTTTCAGCAGCGACGTGCGATTTTTATTTTCGCGCTTAAGATGAGTTTTGTCGCCGTCATCATGTCGCTTGCCATCATCCTGGCGATGCTTTTCCTGCTGCAATGGTTCGATCTTCTGCCGTTGCCGATTCTGGAGGCAATGCGCTTCGGCGTTCTTCTGGCATGGATTATCGGCGGCACAGTTTCCGGCGCTGTGGCAGTGCTGGCGGGCTTTTCGATTCACAGGCTTGCGGTCTCCCGCGCCGAGTTCGAACGGCTGAGCCGTACCGACATGCTGTCCGGCCTCCTCAACCGCCGCGCTTTCACCGAGGCGCTGGATACGGCTGCAGACGGCGCTTCGCTTGTTATCTTCGATCTCGACCGGTTCAAGGCAATCAACGATCGCTTCGGACACGCATCCGGCGACGCCGTAATCGTTGCGGTGTCGCAGATACTTTCCGACGCCTTTACGGGAGATGACGTGATCGCCCGGCTCGGCGGCGAAGAATTCGGCGCGATCATTTATGGTGGCGACACTGCCGCGCGCATTGCGCGCATCGAAGAAATCAAGGAACGGATTGCCGAACACCCAATCGTCGTCGACGGCGGCTCGGTGAAGATCACCATGTCCGCCGGGATTGCCGACATCACCAGGGAGCGCAAGACGGAGACCGTCTATGCCGCGGCCGACAAGGCCCTTTATCTTGCCAAAACGCTCGGCCGCAATCGTGTCATGCACGAGCGCGAGCGACTGTCGCAGGTCTGGCATCGCTGCGCGACCGAGCACGAGCAGGAAGCGACGACCGATCCCCGGGAGCTGCAGCGCTACGTGCAGCGGATGTAGCACATAGGCGTGTCATTGATGCTTGCACAGCGGATGACTATTTTGCATGGTCTGACAAACTCATAATTTGGAACCGACATGCAACGCGTCACCTCCTATCTGCCGGCCGGCACTCCTTCTTCCAATCCGATCGATCGTGTCGTCCTGCCGCATGATCTCAGGCATCTTCGCCGCAAGCTGCTGCATCTCGAAAATGGCGACATGGTCATGCTCGACCTCAAGGAGCCGGTGCTGTTTGCGAGCGGCGATCTGCTGGTGCGCGAGGATGGCGAGCTGATCGAAATCGTCGCGGCGGACGAAAAGCTTTTCGAGATTCGCCCGCGCGACCGCAGGCATCTGATCGAGCTCGCCTGGCATCTCGGTAACCGGCATCTGTCCGCGCAGATCGAGGAAGAGCGCATCCTGATCCTGCGCGATCATGTGATCCGCTCCATGCTCGAAGGATTGGGCGCAGTTGTGACCGAGGTGAGCGAGCCTTTCCAGCCTGCCCGCGGCGCCTATCACTCCCATGGCGGCCATCCGCACGGGCACGGGCACAATCACGATCATGGGCATGATCATCATGATCACGCGCACGATTGAACGTCGATGGACATTGCGGTGACGGATGATCGCGACGATCTGCAGGCGCTCCTGCGGCTGATGGCCTGGCTATCGCCGGCGTTTCCGGTGGGGTCCTTCGCCTATTCCGGTGGTCTCGAGCGTGCCGTACACGACGGTCTGGTGGCAGACAGTGCCGGGCTCGGAGACTGGATTTCCACGCTCATGCAGAATGGTTCGGTGTGGAATGACGTGGTCCTGCTGGTCGAGGCGCATCGGGCGGGCGCGGATGCGCAGCGGCTCGCAGCAGTCGCGGAGCTGGCCGAAGCGCTGGCAGGCTCGAAGGAGCGGCACGATGAGACCCTGTTGCTTGGAAATGCCTTTCTTTCTGCCGCTGCCGCCTGGCCGCAGGAGATTTTTTCCATGCTTCCAGCAAGGATCGCTTACCCTGTTGCGGTCGGTGCAATCGCGGGTGCTCATGGCATCCCGGCAGAAAAGGCCGCCGCCGCTTTCCTGCATGCGCTGGCCTCGCAGATGGTGTCGGCCGGCATCCGGCTCGGTGTCGGCGGGCAGAAGGATGGCGTTGCCATCCTTGCGCGGCTGGAGGGTTTCTTTGCCGCTATGGCGCGACGGGTGGCGCAATCCAGCCTCGATGATCTCGGCTCAGCGAGCGTGCAGGCTGACATAGCGAGCTTGCGTCATGAAACCCAGGGCACGCGGCTCTTCCGTTCATGATGCGCTGTTGGGGAAATATCATGATCCTGGCGTCACTACGTCATTCGCCGCTGTGCGGCGGCCGAACGCTTCGTTATGCTAGAGCAATTCCAGGAAAAGTGCGCCGCGGTTTTCCGTCCGGAATTGCGAGAAAACATAGAAATAGAGCGGTTCACAGATTCCTTGAAAAGCTGAACCGCTCTAGCGCCTTATCGGAGTTGCGAGCATGAAATCGAGACATGGACCCTTGCGCGTCGGCATCGGCGGCCCCGTCGGATCCGGCAAGACGGCGCTGACCGAGAAGCTGTGCAAGGCGATGCGTGACGACTATTCCGTCGCCGTCGTGACAAACGACATCTATACGACGGAGGATGCCGAGGCGCTGGTGCGGATGCAGGCACTGACCTCGGACCGCATTGTCGGAGTCGAGACCGGTGGCTGTCCGCACACCGCGATCCGTGAGGACGCGACGATCAATCTGCAAGCCATTGCCGGCCTGAACGAGCGGCTTCCCGATCTCGACGTGGTCTTCATCGAATCCGGCGGCGACAATCTGGCGGCGACCTTCTCGCCCGACCTCGCCGACATTACCATCTATGTGATCTCGGTGTGCCAGGGTGAGGAAATCCCGCGCAAGGGTGGCCCCGGCATCACCAAATCGGACCTTCTCGTCATCAACAAGAAGGATCTGGCGCCTTTCGTCGACGTGGATCTCGAGGTGATGGATCGCGATGCCACCCGCATGCGCCAGGCTCGGCCCTTTGTGTTTTCCGACATGAAGCGGGGCGATGGCGTCAGCACGATCGTCAGCTTCCTCAAAGAACAGGGCGGTCTTTAATCCGCCCTGTCATTATCCACACATCTGCCGAGCCTGTTCTATTCAGCCGCGAAGGGCGGCAGTTTCAGCACATTCGTGCCCACCGACCTGTTTCTTCCATCCTTGTTTTCGATGGCCTCCAGCCGCTCTTCTAGATTGGTGAGCGACTGGCGGTTTTCGTTGACAGCGACGGCCAGACCTTCCTTGGTCACGACTTCGTCGTCCGCATCCTTGCTTCCGACAAGCCTGCCGAAGAGGTAGCCGAGCAGGCGCGACAGGTCGTCCATAATCAGGAAGAACGACGGCACGACCACCAGGCTGAGTACCGTCGACACGATGATGCCGCCGATCACCGCAATCGCCATTGGCGCGCGGAAGGAGCCGCCTTCGCCGACACCGAGGGCCGATGGCAGCATGCCGGCCGACATGGCGATCGAGGTCATGATGATCGGGCGGGCTCGCTTACGGCCGGCTTCGACGACGGCCTCCAGCCTCGGCATGCCCTGATGCATCATCTCGATGGCGAAATCGACCAGCAGGATGGCGTTCTTCGTCACGATACCCATCAGCATCAGAATGCCGATCATAACGGGCATCGAAAGCGCGTTGCCGGTCATGATCAAGGCCAGCGCCACGCCGCCGATCGCCAAAGGCAACGACAGCAGAATGGTGAAGGGCTGGATCACATCCTTGAACAGCAGGATCAGCACGGTCAGGACGAGGAGAAGGCCGAGCAGCATGGCATTGCCGAAGCTCTGCTGCATTTCCTTCTGGACCTTGGTGTCACCGCTTTCCGCCAGATGAACGGTTGCCGGTATCTGGGCGCTGTTGACGATATTGAGGAAGTGTTCCGACGCCGTATCCAGCGCCACGCCCTGCGGCAGGTCGGCGCCGATGGCGACGACGCGGTAGCGGTTGTTGCGCTTGATGGAGGAGAGGCCCTCCGAATAGTCGACGTCGGCGACACTCGACAGCGGCACCGTCGTACCGGACGCGGTCTTGATGCGCAGCGCCCGGATCGCCGCCAGGTCGCGACGCATGCCGAGCGAGGCCTGCACGCGGATCGGAATCTGGCGGTCGTCGAGCGAGATCTTCGCAAGCGAAGCGTCGATATCGCCGATGGTTGCGACGCGGATCGTGTCTGAAATCGTCTGCGGCGTGATGCCGAGGCGCGCCGCCTCATCCTTGCGCGGATAGATCTGCAGCTCCGGGCGGGGCAGGGCGCCGTCGGCGCTGACGTTAGCGAGCGCCGGATCGGTGCGCAGCTTGGCCTCCAGAATGCCCACAGCCTGGTTCAGATCCTTCTCGCTGCGGGAGAGGAAGTTATAGGTCAGGTCGCGGTCGCCACGGTCGTTCAGCTTGGTGATGCGGACGTCGGGGATCGAGCGAAGCTTCGCAAAGACTTCCTTTTCCACGTCCCACTGCGGGCGCACACGGCCGTGCACGGCGACCTTCGGCAGATATGGACCGATGCCGGGTATGGAGCCAAGAACGTCGTTCACCAGCTTCTTCATCAGCGACTGGTCGAGCTTGCCGAGCGTCAGCGTCACGGTGGCGCGGCGCAGTTCCAGGTCGCCCTTCGGCGAAGCGCCACCCAGAACGAAGACGTTTTCAACGCCATCGATGTCCTTGACGCGCCGGTAGATCTCGTTGGTCGCCTGTTCCGTATCGTCCAGCCGTGCGTTCGGCGGCAGTTCGGCCGAGAGAACGATGCGCGAGGAATCGTCAGGGGGAATGAAGCTGCCGGGGACGAACATCACCAGCGCCACGACGGAGGCGATTGAGAAGGCGAAGGCGGCAAGCAGCGTCGGATAGCGCGTGTACCAGCGCTTCGTCGTCTGCCGCACCAGCCAGCTGTAGCCGCGCATGAAACGGCCGTCATTGTCATGATGATCGTCGACACCGTCTTCGGCGCGCATCAGATAGGCGGCCATCATCGGCGTAATCAGGCGCGCCACCAGCAGCGAGAAGAACACCGAGAAGGCGACCGTCAGGCCGAACTGGATGAAATACTGGCCGGGGATACCCGGCATGAAGGAGACCGGCACGAAGACCGCGATGATGGTAAAGGTCGTCGCGATGACGGCAAGGCCGATTTCATCGGCGGCATCGATGGCGGCGCGGTAAGGCGTCTTGCCCATCTTGATGTGGCGGGCGATGTTTTCGATCTCGACGATGGCGTCATCGACGAGAATACCGGTTGCCAGCGTCAATGCCAGGAAGCTTACGAGGTTCAGCGAGAAGCCGATCTGGTGCATGATCCAGAAGGTCGGGATCGCAGACAGCGGCAGCGCCACCGCCGAAATCAGCGTCGCGCGCCAGTTCCGCAGGAACAGGAAAACGACGATGACGGCCAGTACCGCACCCTCGATCAGCGTGTGCATCGCCGATTCGTAGTTGCCATAGGTATAGTAGACGGCGTCGTCGATCATCTCGATCGAAACGTTCGAGTTTTCGGCCCGCACCTTGTCGAGCGTGTCGCCCACCGTCTTGGCGACCGTCACTTCGCTGGCGCCCTTGGCGCGGAAGACGCCGAAGGTGACGACGGGCGTGCTGTTGAAGCGGGAGAAGGATTTCGGTTCCTGATAGGTATCCTTGATCGCGCCGAGATCGGAAAGCTTGACGAAGCGGCCGTTGGTGAGCGCGATCGTCGTATCTGCGAGCTGGGCGACATTGCGGGCATCGCCGAGCACGCGGATCGCCTGCTCGCTGCCGGCCACCTGGCCGCGGCCGGAGCCGAGGTCGATATTGGTGCTGCGCAGCTGCTGGCTCACGGAAAGCGCCGTTATGCCGTAGGCATTCAGCTTGTTCGGATCGAGCTCGATGCGCACTTCACGGTCGGCGCCGCCGTAACGGTCGACACGGCCGATACCCGCCTGACCCTGCAGGGCACGCTTGACCGTGTCATCCACGAACCAGGACAGCTCTTCCAGCGTCATGTTCGGAGAAGAAACAGCAAAGCTCTGGATCGCCTGTCCTTCGACATCGACCTTGGAGACGATGGGCTCATCGATCGTCGAGGGCAGGTTGCCGCGGATGCGGTCGATGGCGTCCTTGGTATCCTGAACCGCCTGCTGCGTCGGCACTTCCAGGCGGAAGATGACGACGGTCTGCGATTGACCGTCCGTGACGGTCGACTGGATCTCGTCGATGCCGTTGATGCTGGCGACGGCGTCTTCGATCTCCTTCGTCACCTGCATTTCGAGTTCGGCCGGGGAGGCGCCGCTCTGCGTCACGGTGACGTTGACGACAGGCACGTCGATATTCGGGAACCGGGTGATGGGCAGATTGAAGAAGGCGTGCGCGCCCACCACCATCAGCAGGAAGAAGCCGAGGAGCGGGGCGACCGGATTTCGGATTGACCAGGCGGAGAAGTTCATCTTGCCGTTCTCGCTCAGTTGGAGGCTTGCGACGCATCACGCACGGGCGTGATATGGTCGCCGTCGCGAACATAGGCACCGGCCTTGGCGACGACCTCGTCGCCGGCCTTGAGGCCCTTGAGGATCTCGACATAGCCTGCGTCCTGAATGCCGGTTTCGACAGTCACGAACTTGACCACGCCGTTCTCGACCTTGCGGGCGGAGGAGCCGTTTTCCTCGCTGTTGACTGCCGTCAGCGGCAGAGCGACGCCATCCTCCTGGCGAATGATGATCTCGGCGCTGCCATACATGCCGGCCCGCGCCTTCTCGCCATCGTCGATCGAGATATGGACCGCGCCGAGGCGGGTGACGGAATCCACGATCGGGGCGACGAGGCGGACGGTTCCGGTAAGCTTCTCGCGGCTGCCGGAGAGGGCGATGAAAGCCTTCTGGCCGATAACGATCTTGGTGATATCGCTTTCGGACACATCGACGACCAGTTCGAGCCGGCTGTCGCGGATGATGGTGAAGAGCGGGTCGCCGCTGCCATTGGCGATGGCACCGATGCGGGCGTTGCGCGAGGCGACGGTGCCGGCGACGGGCGTCTTGATGCCAGTGCGGGCAAGCTTCAGGTCGGTGTCGGCGATCTGGCTGTCGGTGACCTTAAGATCGGCTTCGGCAACGGCGATTGCCTGTTCGGCCGAGACCACGCGCGCCTTGTTGGCGGCAGCGGCGGCGTTGGCCTGCTCGACCGAGGAGGTCGACATTGTGCCCTTGGCTCCCATGGTGACGGCGCGGACGCGCTGCAATTCCGCCTCTTCGGCATTGGCGCGCGCCTCGGTCAATTGCGCGCGCAGCTGCGCAAGGCTCGCCTCGCCCTTTGCCCTTGTCGCCTGCATCTGGCTCTTCTGAAGGACCAATGCATCGTCGTTCAGCGTAGCAAGCGTGCTGTCCGCCTCGACTTTGTCGCCGACATCGGCATTGAGCGAGCGGATCGAGAGGCCATCCACCTGCGGCTGAATGTAAACATCCTCGACGGCCTTCACCGTGCCGGTCGCAACGACCTTGTCGGTCAGGTGGCGCATCGTGGCTGTGGTGATGACGATCGCCGGCAGGTTCTGCTTCGGCGTCGTGACGGCGGATTGCTCGGCCAGCGCGGCCGGCGCCGCCAGCAGGGAAAGCAGGATGGCGGTCGTGCTCAGAAGTCTAAACGGCGTGAGAGCCATGCGTCCAGTTCCAGTTCAGCGTTTGGTAAATGGATTTCGCTGTTTCCGTCGCGAATACGGGGATCGATGCATGCGTGCCGGCTTCTCCGGCGGATTACTGCATAATTCCTTGAATCGAATCGATTTAAGGAACAGCGGCCTTGCGCATCATATTTGACGTGCGGCGCTGTAATATCCGTCTGTCATGCCTTGCAGGCCCCTCATCCTAAAATCGCTCCTCTAGATGGGAGCGGTTTTCAATTTACGCAAGATCACGAGAAAATGATTTCGCGGGTATTTCTATCCTTTGCAACCCTGCAAAGCAATCACGGCATTGTGATGTCAGCATTCGAATAGTTGATAGTCGAGGGCTTTTCCGCCAAGTTTTGCGAGAAAGCCAGCCTTTTGTTGCTGCTGTTACAAAATGAAAAAAACGCGCGGAGCCTGAAACCCCGCGCGTTCAAGTCTTTACGAGTACTCCGAACTTATTTCAGAGCAGCGTCCGTGATCTCGTGCGTGAAGGCGCCTGACGGCTTCTTGTTGATGATCTTCTGGTCAAGCAGTGCTTCGACCGTGCGGTCGTAAAGCTTCATGTCGAGCTTGCCATTGCCGATCAGCTTGGCGACTTCGCCGGCCATGCGCTTTTGATGGTTTTCATCCTGGCCGCCATTGTCCATGACGATTTCGGCGGCTTCGTCCGGATGCTCGACGGCATATTTCCAGCCCTTCATCGAAGCGCGGACGAATTTCACCATGTCAGCCTTGAACTTTGCATCCTTCAGCTTGTCTTCCTTGACATAGAGGCCGTCTTCCAAGAGGTCGTTGCCGAGCTTGCTATAGTTGAAGACGGTCAGGTCTTCAGCCTTGAAGCCGGCATCGATCGCCTGCCAGTATTCGTTATAGGTCATGACGGAGATGCAGTCGGCCTGCTTCTGGACGAGCGGCTGAACGTCGAAGCTCTGCTTAAGCACGTTGACGCCGTCCTTGCCGCCGTCGGTCTTCAGGCCGAGCTTATGCATCCAGGCGAAGAAGGGATATTCGTTGCCGTAAAACCAGACGCCGAGCGTATGACCCTTGAAGTCCTTTTCCGTCTTGACCGGGCCATCCTTGGGGCAGATCAATTCCAGGCCTGATTTGTCGAAGGGCTGGGCGATGTTCACGAGCGGCACACCCTTCTCGCGGGCAACCAGCGCTCCACCCATCCAGTCGACGATGATATCGGCGCCGCCGCCGGCGATGACCTGTTCCGGTGCGATATCAGGGCCGCCCGGCTTGATGTCGACGTCGAGGCCTTCCTCCTTGTAGAAGCCCTTGTCCTTGGCGACGAAATAGCCTGCGAACTGACCCTGAGCCACCCATTTCAGCTGCAAGGTCAGCTTGTCGGCGGCCATCGCGGCCTGCGTGGCAGCCAGCGTCATCGTGCCTGCCATCAATGCGAACATCAGTTTTTTCATGTTCTTTACCCTTTTCCCTCTGAAGTTATGCCTTGATCCCCTGGAAGGGACCCCGGATTACGTCTGCCCACCGCGGATAGACGGATGCCAGAACGTCACCATTCTCTCGACAATGGCGACGATACCGTAGAAAACGGAGCCTGCAACCGCGGCAATCGCGATCTCGGCCCAGACCATGTCGAGGTTCAGCCGACCGTTTTCGGTCGAGATGCGGAAGCCCATGCCCGACATAGGGGTGCCGAAGAACTCCGCCACGATGGCACCGATCAGGGCCAAGGTCGAGTTGATCTTCAGCGCATTGAAAATAAAGGGAGCGGCGGCCGGCAGGCGTAGCTTGAGCAGCGTCTGCCAGTAGCTCGATGCATAGGTGCGCATCAAGTCGCGCTCCATGTTGCCGGCAGCGGCAAGGCCCGCCACCGTGTTCACCAGCATCGGGAAGAACGTCATGACGACGACGACGGCGGCCTTCGATTGCCAATCGAAGCCGAACCACATGACCATGATCGGAGCAATGCCGATGATCGGCAGAGCGGAGACGAGGTTGCCGATCGGCAGCAGGCCGCGCCGCAGGAAGGCGAAGCGGTCGGCGAGGATGGCGACGACGAAGCCGCTGGAGCACCCGATGATATAGCCGATCAGAACCGATCGGAAGATCGTCTGCTGAACATCCGTCCAGAGGATCGAGATGGAGCCGGCAATACGGGCGCCGATGGCGCTTGGCGGCGGCAGCAGGATGAAAGGAATACCGGCCCCGCGCGTCACCGCTTCCCAGATGATGATGATCCAGACGCCGAAGATCACGGGGATCAGCAACCGTAATGTATAGCTGTCGGCGGTCGATTTCACCCGGATGGCCGACAGGATGGAAACGCAACGCCAGGCGAGCAGCCACGCCGCGGCGAGGAGGATAAAGAATGATGCAGCCGCGCTGCCCTCATTGCCCGATATTCCAGCCAGCAACAGCCAGGCGACCGCGTGCGCGGCGAAGAAGAGGATCGCCGCGCAGAGGGCTGCAGATAGGTTCATGAAGGAAATGGCGGCTGCGGCGGCGATGAGAATGAAAATGACGAAGGTGGTGCCGCTGCTGAAGGGCGTGGCGGCATCGGCTGCGAGCGGCGGCAGCACAGGGAGGGCCGCAAGGCAGAGAAGGAGGGAGAGCGTACCCTGCCACGACGAATGAAAATTCCTCATGCCGCGCGGCCCCCCATGGCACGATCGACGATACGCGCCGCGATGCTGACGGCAGCAATCAATCCGGCCGCCAGGATCGAGCCGGCGACGAGCGTCGCCCATATATCGATTGTCAGGCTTTGATACGAGCCTGCGAGGAGCTTGGCGCCAATGCCAGCGACCGCACCCGTCGGCAGTTCGCCAACGATCGTGCCGGTGAGGCTCGCGGCGATCGCGACCTTCATCGAGGTGAAGAGGAAGGGGATCGATGCGGGCACGCGCAATTTCCAGAAGGTCTGCATGGCGCTGGCATTATAGGTGCGCATCAGGTCGAGATGCATGACCTCCGGCGATCGCAATCCCTTGACCATGCCGACGGCGACGGGGAAGAAGGAGAGATAGGTCGAGACCAGCGCCTTGGGAATAAGGCCGGTAACGCCGATCGAACCCAGCACGACAACGACCATAGGCGCGATCGCAAGGATCGGTATGGTCTGCGAAGCGATGATCCACGGCATCAGGCTTCGGTCCAGGGCGACCACATGCACGATGCCGACTGCGATCAGGATGCCGAGAACGGTACCGAAGGCGAAGCCGACAGCCGTCGAAGACAGGGTGACCCAGGCATTGTAGACGAGGCTGCGGCTGCTCGTGGGAGCGCGAAGGAAGGTGTTGTCGAAGACATTCTGCGCCACCTGATGTGGCGCGGGCAGGATCGGCTTCGGCTGCGACAGCGTCTTGCCGATGAATTCCGTCGTCGTCGGGGTGACGTTGCCGCGCCGGTCGAGATCGCGCTGGAACGGTGCGTTGAGGATGACCGCGAAGACATACCACAGGACCAGGATCGCCAGGACGATGGTCGTAATCGGCAGGAACTTGTGCTTGAAGAACCGTTCCCTTTCCATGGTCATGCCCTTCCTTGCGCGGGAAGCAGCATGAGGATCATGGCGACGATGCCAAGACCCACGCCGGCAAGCTGCTGCAGGCTCAGCCGTTCGCCGAAGACGATGAAGGCGATAACATTGACGACGACGAGCTGGGCGATGGAGGAGGCGGAGATCGCCAGGCCAAGCCCACCTTCACGCATCAGCCGCACCATCATCAGATTGCCGACGCAATAGAGCGCGAGCGACAGGATCAAGACCAACATGTTGTTGTTGGCGATATAGGCGCGCGAAGCTGTGGCAGCACCGATGAAGATCGCCATTGCGCCGACAAGCCAGAGGAGGAATTGTGCGTTCATGATCTGATCCTATTCCTCGTAGCTATGTCCGGCCCGCAAGCCTTCCCGGACGCGGTGGGCGATTTCGAGGAATTCCGGCGTTTC
The DNA here is from genome assembly GCF_003287875.1 of Martinezella tropici. GTDB lineage: Bacteria > Pseudomonadota > Alphaproteobacteria > Rhizobiales > Rhizobiaceae > Rhizobium > Rhizobium tropici_C. The sequence goes on along the minus strand of NZ_QMKK01000020.1, from coordinate 64,384 downwards.
GCGAATGTCGAGCGGCCGCTCCGTCGGTAGCGTCGATTCGATGACATCGGTCACGCGACCCGGACGCGGCGACATGACCACGATCTTCGTCGAGAGATAGACTGCTTCCGGTATGGAGTGGGTGACAAAGCAAATTGTCTTGTTCGTCTGCTTCCAGAGTTTCAGAAGCTGTTCGTTCAGATGATCGCGGACAATTTCGTCCAGTGCGCCGAAGGGTTCGTCCATCAGCAGCAGATCGGCGTCGAAGGCGAGCGCTCGGGCGATCGAAGCGCGCTGCTGCATGCCGCCGGACAGCTGCCAGGGAAACTTATGTTCGAAGCCTTTGAGGTTCACCAGTTCCAGCGTTCGGGCGATGCGCTTGGCCTGCTCTTGCCCGTCATAACCCATGATTTCGAGCGGTAGAGCGATGTTCTTTTCGATCGTGCGCCAGGGATAGAGTGCCGCGGCCTGGAAGACATAGCCATAGGCGCGGGTCTTGCGTGCTTCCTCCGGCGACATGCCGTTGACGCTGATATCGCCTGAACTCTTTCGCTCGAGATCGGCAATCACCCGCAGGAAGGTGGTCTTTCCACAGCCGGAGGGGCCGATGAAGGAGACGAAATCACCCTTGCGGACGTCGAGATCGACATTGCTCAGCGCATGCACCGGCCCGTCATTCGTATCGTAGGTGAGACAGAGATTCCGCGCGGAGACGACGGAGGAAGCGGATGACGTCATTAACACCTACCAGTCCTGATTTCGCCGCATGGTTGGGGCGGATTGCGTGTTATCCTGCTTGGCATTGCTGCAGCTTTGAGAGGCGAGGACGCCTTGCTGCTGGATCCAGGGGAGCAATGCCATGAGTCTGTCATCGAAGCCCACCTGCCATATCGTGCGGCCCGGCAACACCTATGCCGGAAAACAGGGCCTCAACTATTTCGAAGGGATTGCCGCCGAGACAGTGGGCTCGACGGGGATCTGCATGCATCTCCTGACGATACCGCCGGGCGCCCGCGCCAAGGCGCATCTTCATGCCTCGCACGAGACGGCGATTTACGCCATTTCCGGCGAGACGCATTGCTGGTTCGGCGACGAGCTGGAAGAGCATGTCGTCGTGCGTGAGGGAGAGATGTTCTATATTCCGGCCGGCGTCCCGCATCTTCCCGCGAACTTGAGCGATCGGCCGGCAACAGCGGTCATCGCCCGCACCGATCCGAACGAGCAGGAAAGCGTCGTCCTGCTGCCGGATCTGGAGCGGTATGTGCCGCGGTAGAGCCATTTTGCTTTTCTTCGAATAGCGAAAACGCTCCATCTTTTTGTTTTTGCGCAATTCCGGACGGAAAACCGCTACGCACTTTTCCTGGAATTGCTCTAGGTGGCCGATGAGCCGAAGCGCCGTGCCCAAGCCTTATACCCCGCTGGCGGGGATGCCGCTGCGCTGCACCTTGCGCGGCGCGGTGACCTCTTTCCAGGTCGAAAGTGCCCGGTTGACGGCAGTGAAGGGATCGCGCCTGACGAACTCGCCATGGCCCTCCTTCGTCTTCACCGTGCCTTCCTCGATGGCGACGACGCCTCGCGTCAGAGTATAGCGCGGCAGGCCGGTGACTTCCTTGCCCTCGAAGACGTTGTAGTCGATCGCCGACTGCTGCGTCTTGGCGGTGATGGTCTTCGAGCGCTTCGGATCCCAGACGACGATATCGGCATCGGCACCGACGAGGATCGCGCCCTTCTTCGGATAGACGTTAAGGATCTTGGCGATGTTGGTGGAGGTGACGGCGACGAATTCGTTCATCGTCAGGCGGCCGGTGCTGACGCCATGGGTCCAGAGCATCGGCATGCGGTCTTCGAGTCCCCCGGTCCCGTTCGGGATCTTGGTGAAGTCGTTGAGACCGAAGCGCTTCTGCTCGGTCGTGAACGCACAGTGGTCAGTCGCGACCACCTGCAGCGAGCCGGAGGCGAGGCCGGCCCAGAGGCTGTCCTGATGCTGCTTGTTGCGGAAGGGGGGCGACATGACGCGGCGGGCGGCATGATCCCAATCCGCATTGGCATATTCGCTTTCGTCGAGAGTCAGGTGCTGGATCAGCGGCTCGCCATAGACGCGCATGCCCTTCTGGCGGGCGCGGCGGATGGCTTCATGCGCCTGTTCGCAGGAGGTATGGACGATATAGACGGGCGAGCCCGCCATGTCGGCGATCATGATGGCACGGTTCGTTGCCTCGCCTTCGACCTCCGCAGGGCGGGAATAGGCATGCGCTTCCGGGCCGTTATTGCCTTCGGCCAGCAGTTTTGCCTGCATCTGCGCGACCACGTCGCCGTTTTCGGCGTGAACGAGCGGCAATGCGCCGAGCTCGGCGCAGCGCTGGAAGGAGGAGAACATCTCGTCGTCATCCACCATCAGCGCGCCCTTATAGGCCATGAAGTGCTTGAAGGTGTTGATGCCCTTGTCGCGGACGATAGCCTCCATCTCGTTGAAGACCTGCTCGCCCCACCAGGTGATCGCCATGTGGAAGGAATAGTCGCAATTCGCGCGGGTGGACTTGTTGTCCCACATGGTCAGCGCTTCGAGCAGCGACTGGCCGGGCGAGGGGAGCGCAAAATCCACCACCATCGTCGTGCCGCCGGCAAGGGCCGCACGCGTGCCGCTTTCGAAATCGTCGGAGGAATAGGTGCCCATGAACGGCATTTCGAGATGCGTGTGCGGATCGATGCCGCCGGGCATGACATAGCAGCCGGAAGCATCGAGCACTTCATTGCCCGAAAGATTCTGCCCGATTTCGACGATCTTGCCGCCTTCGATCTTCACATCCGCCTTATAGGTCAGGTCGGCCGTGACGATGGTTCCACCCTTGATGACTGTGCTCATGGTGTATGCTCCAGATGTGTTAGGTTCCGATGCTGGAATCGTGGCGGTCACGCCACGATTTCGGCCGTCTCGACGACTGCGTGGAACAGCACATCCGCGCCGGCGGTCGCCCATTCCTTTGAGATTTCTTCGGCCTCGTTGTGCGAGAGGCCGCCGACGCAGGGGCACATGACCATCGTGGCGGGGGCGACCTTGGCGGCCCAGCAGGCATCGTGACCGGCGCCGGAGATGATGTTCATGTGGCTGTAGCCGAGTTTTTCAGCCGCATTGCGCACCGAGGTGACGAGCTTGGGGTCGAAGGTCACCGGCTCGAAATGGCCAATGGCTTCCACAGAGCAGCCGACGCCGAGGGTGTCGCAGATCTCTTTCGCTTCCGCTTCGATCCTGGCGCGCATGCGATCGAGCTTTTCCTTGTCGGGCGTGCGGATGTCGACGGTAAAGACCACTTTGCCGGGCAGAACGTTGCGCGAGTTCGGCGAGAAGAAGACCTGGCCGACGCCGCCGACGGCGCCAGGCTGATTTTCCATTGCCACATTCTGCACCATCTCGACGATCCGGGACATGGCAAGACCGGCATTGACGCGGAGATTCATCGGCGTCGACCCGGTATGGGCTTCCTTGCCGGTCAGCGTGAATTCCAGCCACCACAAGCCCTGACAGTGCGTGACGACGCCGATGGTCTTGTCCTCGGCTTCGAGGATCGGGCCTTGCTCGATGTGATATTCGAAATAGGCATGCATCTTGCGGGCGCCGACCTCTTCATCGCCGAGCCAGCCGATGCGCTTCAGTTCCTCGCCGTAGGTCTTGCCGTCCGGATCCTTGCGGCCATAGGCGAATTCCAGCGAATGCACGCCGGCAAAGACGCCGGAGGCAAGCATTGCGGGCGCGAAGCGCGCGCCTTCCTCGTTGGCCCAATTGGTGACCACGATCGGATGCTTGGTCTTGATGCCGAGGTCGTTCATCGTACGCACGACCTCAAGCGCGGCGAGCACGCCGAGGACGCCGTCATATTTGCCGCCGGTCGGCTGGGTATCAAGATGCGAGCCGACATAGACGGGCAGCGCATTCGGATCTGTGCCGGCGCGGGTGGCGAACATCGTGCCCATCTTGTCGACGCCGACGGTCATGCCGGCCTTGTCACACCAGGTCTTGAAAAGGCTGCGGCCCTCGGCATCGGCATCCGTTAGGGTTTGGCGATTATTGCCGCCGGCGATACCGGGGCCGATCTTCGCCATGTCCATCAGCGTATCCCAAAGGCGGTCGCCATTGATACGCATGTTTTCTCCTGGCGCTGCCACCATGATGCAATCCTCACCTGTTTGTCCCGGCGCACGCAAGGCGCATGCCCGATTGTTCCCATTGGTCTATCCGGAGCGTTCTCTTGTTTTTCTCGCCCGGAAAATCCCCAGTTGCCTTTAAGAAACATCTGACGGATAATTTGACCGATTGGTAAACATTACAACTTCCGTGGCGCGGCTCAAGACGAAAAGCACGAAAATTTCCGATAAAATTTCAGGTGATTGCCTAAATCCGATGCATCTGCAGGGTGGATAAGGGCACGGCCGAAAGGCTTGGATTTCAAGGAGAAACAGAGCACACATGGCCATCCCCAGAGCCGCCAAGACGCAGCGCCGCACCCGTATCCAGGAAGAGAAAGAGGAAATCATACTGGAAGCCGCGCTGGACGTATTTTCCGTCAGCGGTTTTCGTGGCTCGACTATCGATCAGATCGCCGAAGTCGCCGGCATGTCGAAGCCCAATCTGCTTTACTATTTCCGCACCAAGGAGGCCATGCATCGGGCCCTGATCGACCGGGTGCTGTTTACCTGGCTGGAGCCGCTGCGCGCCTTCGATGCCAACGGCGATCCAGAAAGCGAGATCCGCTCCTATATCCGCCGCAAGCTCGAAATGGCCCGCGATTTTCCACGCGAAAGCCGACTCTTCGCCAATGAGATGTTGCAGGGCGCGCCGCATGTGGAGGACGAGCTGCGCGGGCCGCTGAAGGACCTTGTAGACGAGAAGGCCGAGGTCATCCGGGCCTGGGCAAAGGCTGGCAAAATCGCCAAGTGCGATCCCTACCACCTGATCTTTTCGATCTGGTCGACCACGCAGCATTATGCGGATTTCGACGTGCAGGTGCGTGCGGTCTTGGGGCCGGAGCATTCGGGCGAGGGGCGCTTCGAGGATGCCGCGCGCTATCTGGAACAGCTTTTTGTCGACGGGCTTCGGATTCGAGGACCCCGCGCTTAGAGCACCACATATTCACACGGATCCTCATTTTATTGAATTTTTCGAATCCTCTGAGCTTTCTCCCGTTAAGGGTGTGGTATCGATTCGCGCTCTCTCTGGTTGATAAGCGCTATGGTATAGATATTGATTTTGGTCGGTCATTGGCCTATGAAAAAGATATGGATGAAGAAGGACGTTGCCTTTCATTTTGTGAATGAAATCACATATCATCCTGTATGTACGGTTGAAATTCATACGCCGGACGGTGTGATCTCGGTGATGGCTGAGCCTCAGATGATCGGGAGCGCACTCTATCTTCGCGGTTTCCATATCCAGGGCGAGGACATTTCAATGAACGACCTTGGAGCACATCGGCTCAGGAATCTGGCGGAGATCGCCATGGAGGAAATGGAGTGCCATGAACTCGTCGTTGAAGGAGCGGTTCGAACGACTGGGGCCGGTCGAGGACGTAAGCCGCGGCCAGTCCGGTTCACCCGTCGCGATATCCCTGCATTTTGACCAGCCCGTAAAGGGGTTTCGGTCTATTTCTGCGGTCCGTGCCTTGGTGAAAGGCGGGATGTCCATGCTAGCGGCGAAGAAGGCTATCGAACGAGCGATGGAAAAGGGGCAGGCAACCATGCTCGTCCCGCATGTCGAAAGCCAGGGCGATCTCGCACGCGAACTGGAGGAGACCGGGCTCGTTGTCAAGGCCATCGCCGTCCGTCCGGTCGACGTCAGGGAAATTCGCCAGAAACTCGGCCTTACTCAGGAGCAGTTCGCGCTCCGCTTTGGCATCGATCTGGAAACGCTCCGCAATTGGGAGCAGGGCAAACGTTCGCCGGACAAAACAGCACAAAGCTATCTGCGCGCCATAGAGCGGATGCCGGAAGAGATCCAGGCGGCTCAGGAAGACCCTATCCTCAAGTTTTAATGGAGAAAATACCCGCCCGGATTACCGGGCGGGTGCTCATATCTACAGCTACTATTCCGCCGCCTGACGAGCCATTGGATTGTTCGGATGGGTCGTCCAGTTGGCGTAGTTGGGGTCGACGATCTTGCCGGTGCGCTTGTCGAGAGCGCCTGCCGGCAGTTCTTCCATGGTGATGCAGTTCTCGACCGGGCAGACGTTGACGCAGAGATTGCAGCCGACGCATTCTTCTTCCATCACCTCGAAGCGCCTGACGCCATCGACGAAGTTGGTGATCGCCTGATGCGAGGTGTCCTCGCAGGCGATGTGACAGCGGCCGCACTTGATGCAGGCATCCTGGTCGATCTTCGCCTTGGCGATATAGTTGAGGTTCAGATACTGCCAGTCGGAGACATTCGGCACGGCGCGGGCGATGATATCGTCCAGGCTGCGATGTCCCTTCTCGTCCATCCAGTCGGAAAGGCCGGTGATCATCTCCTCGACGATCTTGAAGCCATAAGTCATAGCCGCCGTGCAGACCTGCACGTTGCCGGCGCCGAGCGCCAGGAATTCGGCCGCGTCGCGCCAGGTGGTGATGCCGCCGATACCGGAGATCGGCAGACCGTAGGTTTCCGGATCGCGGGCGATCTCGGCGACCATGTTCAGCGCGATCGGCTTCACCGCCGGGCCGCAATAGCCGCCATGGCTGCCCTTGCCGCCGACGGTCGGGTTCGGAGCGAAATTGTCGAGGTCGACCGAGACGATCGAATTGATCGTGTTGATCAGCGACACGGCATCGGTGCCGCCGGCCTTGGCGGCGCGGGCGGGCTTGCGGATGTCGGTGATATTGGGTGTCAGCTTGGTGATGACGGGCATGCGCGTGTACTGCTTGCACCAGCGCACGACCATTTCGATATATTCCGGCACCTGTCCGACCGCAGAGCCCATGCCGCGCTCGGACATGCCGTGGGGACAGCCGAAGTTGAGTTCGATACCGTCGGCTTCCGTTTCCTCGACCAGCGGCAGGATCGCCTTCCAGGCATCCTCGACGCAGGGGACCATGATCGAGGCGATCAGCGCGCGATCCGGCCAGTTCTTCTTCACCTGCTTCATTTCGCGCAGGTTGGTGTAGAGGTCGCGGTCGGTGATCAGTTCGATATTGTTGAGACCGAGCAGGCGGCGGTCGGCACCCCAGATCGCGCCATAGCGCGGGCCGTTGACGTTGACGACTGGCGGTCCTTCTTCGCCGAGCGTCTTCCAGACGACACCGCCCCAGCCCGCCTTGAAGGCGCGCTCGACATTGTAGGCTTTGTCGGTCGGCGGCGCGGACGCCAGCCAGAACGGGTTCGGGGATTTGATGCCAACGAAATTATTGCGGAGATCAGCCATGTCGGTTCTCCTTTCAGGCGACTGCAGCGGCCGGCGTGGCGGCAGCGAGCGCACGGTTGATGGATTCGGCCGCGTCGCGGCCCTGTGCCACGGCCGAGACCGTCAGGTCATCGCCGCCAAGCACGCAGTCGCCGCCGGCCCACACGCCTTCGAGCGAGGTGCGGCCTTCGCCATCGATGGCGATGCGGCCGGATTCCATGCGCAGCGCGCCGAGGCCTGAAGCCTCGAACGTCTGGCCGATCGCCTTGAAGATCTGGTCGGCGGCGATGACGCCGACATCGCCGGTACCAACGAGCTTGCCGTCACGCAACTCGGTATATTCGACCTCGATCCCGGCGACCTTGCCATCCTTGTCGAGGATACGCTTCGGGGCGAGCCAATGGCGGATGATGACGCCCTTGGAGGCGGCCAGATTCTGCTCGAATTCCGAGGCGTTCATGTGTTCCTTGCCGCGGCGATAGCAGATCGTCACCTCTTCGGCGCCGAGCAGTTTTGCCTGCACGGCTGCGTCGATCGCGGTCATGCCGCCGCCGAGAACGACGACGCGGCGGCCGATGGCGATATCGGCCTTGTTACCGGCCTGGCGCAGTTCGGCGATGTATGCAACAGCATCGGCGACGCCCTCGAGATCCTCGCCTTCGGCGCGCAGCGCGTTGACGCCGGCAAGGCCGAGGCCGAGGAAGACGGCGTCGTATTGCTGGGAGAGGTCCGAGAGGCTGAAATCGCGGCCAAGCGCCTGACCGTTCTTCACCTCGATACCGCCGATCGCGAGGACGTAATCGACTTCCTTCTGAGCGAAATCGTCGACCGCCTTGTAAGTGGCGATGCCGTATTCGTTCAGACCGCCGGCCTTTTCGCGGGCATCGAAGATGGTAACGTCATGCCCATTGACGGCGAGACGGTGCGCGCAGGCAAGACCGGCTGGGCCAGCGCCGATGACGGCGATCTTCTTGCCAGTGGATTCGGCACGAGAATAGAACTGCTTGTTCTCCGCCATCGCCACGTCGGTTGCATAGCGCTGCAGGCGCCCGATCTCGACCGGGCGCTCTTCGGCAGTGTTGCGCACGCAAGCCTGCTCGCAGAGCTGTTCGGTGGGACAGACTCGGGCGCACATGCCGCCGAGGATGTTCTGATCGAAGATCGTCTTGGCCGAGCCGATGGGATTGCCCGTCGAGATCTGGCGGATGAACATCGGAATGTCGATGGAGGTGGGACAGGCCGTCATGCACGGCGCGTCGTAGCAGAAATAGCATCGGTCGGATGCGACCAGCGCCTCGTGTTTGGTGAGGCGCGGGTGAAGATCGGAAAAGTTCGCATCATATTCGGCGGGCGTGAGCCTGCCTTTATGAATCCCAGTTTCCAGTCGTCCCATTGAAGTTCCCTCTTATAGTAAACGGCTAGTACTGGAACGGTAACTCAGCTTAAAAAATTTATCAAACGGTAAAATTTTGTCCTTGCGTGGGTCGCCGAACGTGCGGCGAACCGTGTGAGGAAACATGCGGCTTCGATCGATCGTGATCGTTCAACCCATGCTTTCGCTGGCTTTATTTGGCTGACGGTGAAAAGAATTCCGAAGAGGTGGCCATCTCGCTCTCCCAGCGGGACGGCGATCGAAGCGCTATCCGCGCCTTGGCGTTGGGAAGAATATGAAGAATAGGTGAATTTTTTCTTGGGTGGCATGGAACCAAGGGTCCCCAGCGTCGTTATGACGGTATCCTGACGATGATCGCATCTCCTGATGCACGCCCAATAACATCTCAGGATTATACTCACGGTCCCCTCCCGATGAGTGCAAAGCAGCCAGTGCGCCGCCGTCGCACTGGCTGTTTTCCTTTGTCTCCTGCATAATTTCAAAGTGTTACAGCTTGGCGCGTCTTGAAGGCGGGCGGCGCCTCAGCGGCGCCTCAGGATCTCGTACTCAGTCTCGGGAATGGTAAGGCGATAGCCGATGCTGCCGTCCGTGATGGCGAAATCGGCGCGGCCGTTCATCGAGGTCGGCACGACGCGCTCGAGCACCGTACGGCTGAAGCTGTTATCCTCGAATTCGTGATCGGAAGGCGCATAGAAGCGCTCCGACCAGGCTACCTCGATTGCCTTCTTGCCGTCGAGTTCGGCCTCCTTGCAATTCAGCGTGATGCTGGTGGCGCCCGTCGAAATCGCGCCGTGTGAGGCGGAATTGACGATCAGTTCGTGCAGCGCCAGCCCCAGATGCACGGCTGCATTGGGCGTCAGATGCGCATTGATTCCATAAATCGGCATCGGCACGCCGGCATCTGGCCAGTAGGGAGCGAACTGCTTTTCCGCAAGTTCGAACAGATACGCACCGCGCCAGCTCGAATCCGTGATGAGATCCTGCGAATTCGAGAGAGATTGCAGGCGACCACGGAACTTGATGAGGAAATTGTCGACGGAAAGCGTGTGGCGCGCGGTCTGCGTGGCAATACCCTGTATGATCGCCAGCAGGTTCTTGGAACGATGCGACAGTTCGCGCAGCAGCGATTTCAGAACTTTTTCGCGATGGCGGCTCTCGGTGATTTCGGAAATGACCGACAGCACACCTTGCGCCTTTCGCCCGCCGATGCGCTCCATCTTCAGCTCATAGACGCGAACGCCGTCGCCGCTTGCCATCTCAACCTCGGCGGTTGCGGACTTGCCGCTTTCGAGCACGCCCTGCTTCAGGCGCAAGAGATGCTCGCCATCCTTTTCGCCGAACAGATGCGAGTCGTTGCCTCCGATGACAAGGGATGGCCGCAGCTGGTCCGGCAGGTTGTCGGCGAAACGGATCGCTAAATTTACATCCTGAAACAGGATGGACACGTTGGCGCTCGCAAGCGCCCGCTCCATCAGAGCCGCTTTGCCTTCCAAGCTCAAAGGCGCACCGGGTAATGGTTCAGACGTATTCACCGGCTTGCCTTTCACTCGCATTTTGAGAAGCCCGCCGATAGGGCATTCTCATTTCCAAGAACTCGAACCGACCTATTAAATCGCGCTGCATAACAGTCGGTAAACCGGCCGGTCTGAACGGCAACGTCCGGCCGTTATCTTTGTTCCGCTGCGGAGGGGGCACTTCGATCAGGCAGCCACCTTTGTGGTTTCGTTGAAGAAAAGGGCCTGGCTGATCAGGGCCTTCACCATGTCGGGATTGAATGGCTTGGTTACAAGGAAGGTCGGCTCCGGCCGTTCGCCCGTCAGCAGCCGCTCCGGGAAGGCGGTGATGAAGATCACCGGTATGCTGGCGGTCTTGAGAATGTCGTTGACGGCGTCGATACCCGAACTGCCGTCCGCGAGCTGGATGTCGGCAAGCACCATGTTGGGCTTTGTCGCATTATAGAGAGCGACGGCTTCGGCATGCGTGCGGGCGATGCCGGTGACGCGATGTCCCAGGCTTTCCACCATCTGCTCGATATCCATCGCGATCAGCGGCTCATCCTCGATGATCATGATATCCGTCGCCACCTGGCGCGAGATTTCCTGGGAGGCCGTATCGAGAAGATGCATGGCCTCGCTTTCAGAGACGTCCAGGATATCGGCGATCTCGCCGAGACGGAAACTTTCGACGGAGGCAAGCAGGAATGCCTGGCGGGCAAGCGGAGACACCTTGGAAAGGTTCACCGAGGCGCGCTGTTCCCAGGCAAAGGGCGACATCGGCTCGGGAATCTGAAGAGTCACGGAACCGAACAGCTTCGTGAACAGTTTATAGAGTGCAACACGGTCGCTGTCCGTGTCCGGAAAGATGGAGATGTCAGCGATGATGGCTTCCAAAACCGCAGCAACATAGGCGTCTCCCGACGTCTGCGTTCCGGTCAAAGCACGTGAATAACGCCGCAAATAGGGAAGATGCGGCGCAATGCGTGTCGAAAGTGTCATCAATGGCTCCCGCCTTTTATCAAATTCTAATTAAATACAGCGCGGACGCTGCAATGACTAACAAACGTCAATTGAGTAAAAAAGTTCCTCTTTGGCGGAACTTTTTTTAGGCAGTCGCATTACAATGCTTACAATCGGCAGATCTCATCCTTTACGATTCGTTAGGCAATATGTTTGGATGAGGTCAATCTGTCTCCTGACGGGAGGCAAAGGGTGCGCTTATCCATGAACGCGAGACAATTAAGAAGCGAGCGGGCTATAATGACTATCCAAAATCACGAGGACGCAGACAAGAAGACATCAGACCTGCGCGCGGTGGATATCCTCGACCCCAACAACCAAATCGGCAACCGGCTGCGTTCGTTTTATGCCGCCATGCAGGACGAAGCCATTCCCGATCGCTTTCTCGATCTGCTCGAGAAGCTTGATCAGGCCGAGCGCCTGGCTTCCGCAAAGGTCTCCGAATAGGAGGTGGGCGTGATGGAAACGCAATCAAGCTTCAAGCGCGAACTCCTTGCGGCCCTTCCGAGCCTGCGAGCATTCGCCATTTCCCTGACCGGCCGCCACGATCGCGCCGATGATCTTGTCCAGGACACGATCATGAAGGCATGGGCCAAGCAGGATCATTTCGAGATGGGCACGAATATGAAAGCCTGGCTCTTTACCATCCTGCGAAACGAACTCTACAGCCAGATGCGCAAAAGCGGCCGCGAGGTACAGGACAGCGACGGCGTGTTTACCGAATCCATGGCAACTCATCCCTCTCAATATGGGGCGGTCGATCTGCAGGATTTTCGCAAAGCGCTGGATCAGCTGCCGCCGGATCAGCGCGAAGCCATCATCTTGGTAGGCGCTTCAGGATTCTCCTATGAGGAAGCCGCCGAAATTTGCGGATGCGCCGTCGGCACCATCAAGAGCCGCGTCAACCGCGCCCGCCAGCGCCTGCAGGAACTGCTGGATATTTCCGGCGAGGCGGATTTCGGTCCGGATGCCACGTCAGCGCCGCTGACCTCCAAGGCGTTCGCCTTCTAACAGAAAACCCAGTCTCTCGACCGGGTCTTCTCTTCCACTGGATCATTTCATTCGTGGCATTGTGCCTGCTTGGCGCGCTCCGATGTATTGCCCGCGATTTTCTTCAACGCCCAGCAGGCGTTGAAGGCTGGCGGGTCAATCGTCATCGTCGCTCGTGGCGAAGAGGTTGCCGAATACGAGGGCCGCTGCAACGGCTGCGGTCATCAGCGGCTGCTTGCGCACAAGGCCAAGAGCTGCCGCTGCCATCGACTCCATTGCCAGCCGGCGTTCGCGGGCGCGGCGCTGTTCCTGCTGGTTGATGATCGCCATGATGACAAGGACGATCAGTCCGAGCAGCAATGCGCCTGCCGCAATCAGCAGGGCCGAGATGGCCGCGCCGTAGATCGTCGCGAGCCAGATGGCCGCCGAGATCAGCGCGAAGGCATAGGCCGTCAGCAGGAGAAGAGCCGCAATGGCGATGAAAATACCGTTGCGCTTGGTCCGCGCAACGGTGCGGTTGAACATGCCTGACAGAAGCAGGCCAAGGATCGGGGCGATCATCCCGCCACCCTAGCGGCGAGATAGAAGCAGGGCGATGGCAAGGCCGAAAGCAGCCGCCGCCCCGACGGTAGCGACGGGATGCTGCCGGACGGTCCTGCGCATTTCGCGCGAGCCCCTTGCATAGCCGCGCTGGAGCTCCCGCAGCAGCTCCTCGCCGCGAACCGCCAGATCATCGAAACCGGACTCGGCGCTGGCGCGTAGCTTCCTGCTTTGCTTGGCGCTGTTTTCACCGATCAGCTTGGCGAAAGCTGCAACTTCCTCGCGCAGCGATTCGATCTGCTCCTCAATGCTTGCCTCGACATCATGCAGGCTGCTGCCATTGCGCTTGCCGCGCACCGAATGGAGAATGGATGTAGCCATGTTCAGCTCCCTTTCGCTTTGCTTCGGCGCCCCTGGGGACACCCTGTTGGTCGCGATGATCGGAAATTATCCAACGCACCAGACAATCAAGCGTTCGAAACATCGATTTCGATCACATGGTTTCAACGCGCGGGTGCAGCAAAAAGTTCCGGAAAGGCCGGTGGAAGCAGGGTCAGTCGATCAGCGCACTGTGAGCTAGAACGAAGGGGGCACCGTCGGCAGGAATGCGGTTGACCCTTAGATTGCAGCCGAAGACCTCCTGGAGATGCCGGTCCGTCAACACGTCTTTGACGGCGCCCTTGGCCCGCAGCCGGCCGTCCTTGAGCAGGATCATTCGGTCGGCGAAGAGTGCGGTCAGGTTGAGATCGTGCATCACGGCGATGACGCCGCCGCCCCGCCGGCAGAACTGCCGGGCAAGCGTCATGATGGTGATCTGGTGACTGATATCGAGGCTGGAGACCGGCTCGTCGAGAAGCATCCAGCAGGGCTTGCCGTCGACGACGGGTTCAGGAATCTGGCAGAGCACGCGGGCAAGCTGCACGCGCTGCTGTTCGCCGCCGGAAAGCTCCTGGTAGAAACGTCCTTCAAAGCCGCCAAGATCGACGGCGGCGAGGGCCTCCGCAGCCGTGCGATCCGCTTGTTCGGGGTGACGGTTGCGCCCCCTTGTCAGACCCATGCGAACGATCTCACGGACAGTGAAGGGAAAGGAGATGGAGCTTGCCTGCGGCAGGACCCCGCGCGTTTCGGCGAGCTGCCAGGCTTCCAGCCTGCCGATCTCCGCGCCGTTCACCTGCGCGGAGCCGCGATAGGCCAGTTCGCCGGAGATCGCTTTCATCGTAGTGGTCTTGCCGGAGCCGTTCGGCCCGCAGATCGCAGTCAGCGTTCCGGCCTCGGCCGTGAAGGATATATCCTGCACGACCGCCTTGCCGGAAAGCCGGACGCTCAGATTGGAGACTTCGATCATCGCAGGTTCACAGGCTGAGGCGCGAGCGCTGCCGCAGCAGCATCCACAGAAAGAAGGGGCCGCCGACACCGGCCGTCAGGATGCCGATCGGCAATTCCGCCGGAGACACGATGGTGCGGGCAACGACATCGGCCACGATCAGCAACGAGCCGCCGAGCAGCGCGGACGCCGGCAGCAGGAAGCGGTGGTCGGGTCCGATGACCATACGCAGAATATGCGGCACCACAATACCGACGAAGCCGATGCCGCCGCTGACGGCGACGGAGGCGCCGACTGCAGCCGCCACGCTGACTATAGCGATATTCTTCAGCCGCTGCACTGATATCCCCATATGGAAGGCAGCAGCCTCGCCGAGCGTCAGTGCATTCAAGCCGCGTGCCATGAAGGGAAGCGGCAGAAGGGAAAGGACGATGATAGGGCCGGCACCGCTGACCTTGCTCCAGGTCGAGCCCGCCAGCGATCCCATGCTCCAAAAGGTGAGATCGCGCAATTGCCGGTCGTCGGCCATGTAGATGAGGATTCCTGTTGCCGCGAGAGCGAGAGACCCGAGGGCGATGCCCGCAAGCAGCATGGTCGCGATGGATGTCTGTCCCTGCCTGGTTGCTATCCTGTAGAGCAGAATGGTCGTTACCAGGCCGCCGATAAAAGCTGCGAGCGGCAGCGCGAAGATGCCGAAAAGATGCGCGACCGGAGCAAGCACGCCACCGCCGAGGACGATCATGGACACGGCGCCGAGGCTGGAGCCGGCGGACACGCCAATCAGACCCGGATCGGCCAGCGGGTTGCGGAACAGGCCCTGCATGACCGCACCCGATACCGCCAATCCACCGCCGATCAGGAAGCCAAGCATGGCGCGGGGCAGGCGGATGTCGAAAATGACGATACGGTCGCGGTTGCTGAGTGCGCTTTCCACGCTGCCGCCCAGCATGCCTGTCATCACGTCGAACACCGAAGCATTCGAGGCGCCTGTCATGATGGAGAAGAAAAATGCAGCGGCGGAAACCAGAGCGAGACCGGCGATGACGAGGATGGCACGTGCGGTGCGATCCCCCGCGCGGCGGCGTGCCGTGGTTTGCGACATCTGCTTCAATCCCGCCACGGCATCGTTGAATGCCACGTCAGCCTCCGTAAATCGCGGCGTTCAACTCGCGAATGGCGCTGGCCGTGCGTGGTCCGAAGCCGAGCAGGTACAGGCCGTCCATGCGAACGATCGCTTTGCGGCCGGCGGCCGGCGTCAGTGAAATGGCCGGCTGCTTCAGCAGGTCCTCATCCGATATCGACAGAGGCCCTTCGCGATCCATGATGAGGATGACGTCGGGCTTGGCTTCGATGATCGCTTCGTCCGTCACCGACTTGTAACCGGAAAAGCCGCTGATCGCATTGACGGCGCCGGTGAGTTTGATGATGCCATCGGCGGCCGTGTTGCTACCGGATGCGAGGATCTTGCCATTCTGATTGCTGAGCACGAAGAGCACGCGCTTGCGCTCGTCCTCCGGACGCTTGGCGGAGTCAGCGATTGCCGCATCGAGATCGGCCGCAACCTTGTCTTCCAGTGCCTTCGCCTTTTCCGGTACGCCGAGCAGTGCGCCGACGGTCTCTATCTTCTTCAGAATGCCGTCACGGTCATAGTGCTGCGGCACGGTTTCGAAGGGCAGGCTGGCATTGCGCAGCACGGCCAGGGCTTCCGGCGGGCCGGAACCCTCGACGGCGATGATGGCGGTCGGATTGACGGCGAGGATGCCTTCTGGAGACAGGGCACGCATATAGCCGACATCGGGAAGCTTGGTCGCTTCTTTCGGATAGAGGCTGGTGGAATCGCGGGCGATGAGCCGCTTTTCCTCGCCGAGCGCATAGACGATCTCCGTGATATCACCGCCGATGGAAACGAGGCGCGACGTATCCGGCTTGGGCGTTTCGGCCGCATGCGCCTGGCGCACCAGGCTGCCGAAGCTGGAGATCGGATTGGCCGGCACGAGCGGCAGGGCCATCACCACCATGGTGAGTGCGACCTCCCACAGCCTGATGCGCTTCAAGTTCTTAAACATCGTCATGGACCATCTCTCACGCGGCAACGCTGGTGCCTGATCTCGTCAGGCTCTCCAGGATGGCGCGCCAATCGGGGCGCTCATCGAAGCCTTCTTTCCGCTTGCCGAAGAACTGGATAATCATCTCGCCTTGGGCGTTGTAGGCCTCGAGCGAGGTGACATGGCCGTCCTTGGTCGGCTTGCGCACCACCCATGCCTCGGCGATGTGATCCAGCCGCAGGTGCAGATGGAAGGTCGGGTCCATGACGTTGATCCAGGGACCCATGGTCTGCACGTTGAAGATCGGGCCGGAATGGATCTGCACAGTGCCCTCGTTGGCCACGAAGCACATGATCGGCAGCCCCTCGCGCACGCAGGCGTGCATCATCTCGGCGACAGCGCCGGTATCCAGCTTCCATGCATAATCGTCGCCGACGGTGCGGATTGCGTCCTGACGGCCGATCTTCAGCTTCTTCAGCATGCCGAAGAATTCGTGCGTGTCGGTCATCCGGCTCCAGTGGTCGCGCAGTTCGTCGCGGGTGACATCGCCATCCGTCGCGCCGCTGTCATAGCCCGAGCGGTCTTCAATGAATTCCTGCGACTGGTCCTCGATGCGCAGTTCGGCGACCATGGTGTGATAGGCTTCAACATTCGAGGCGGGGCGCAGATGCACCTTGTGGACGGCATCGCCGGCCTTGTCGAAGAACTGCAGGCTCAGTTTTTTCTGATCGCCATCGGTCTTGGTGACGGCAAAACCATGCACCCAGCGCTTCGGGAAGATGCGCAGGTCGATATTTTCCCCAAGCACGATGGCCGCCTGCGCGCCGAATTTCATGTTTTCATAGACGCCGATTTTCTCATGCACGGCGCTTTCATTGCGCGACAGCGCCATGATCTCGCCGAGCGAGGCGATCCGCTCCAAAAAGCGATCGACATTGGCGTCGATGCGGATGGCGGAAATGCCGACTTCCGCTGCAACCAGAGCAGCTTCGGAAATATCGAGGCGGGCAGCGATGTCGCGCTCGCGCATCTTCGGGTTTTCGGCGCGGAAGGCCCGGATTTCGGCAGGGGTCGGTCGGGTCGTATCAGTCATCTGTCATGCCTATTTGTTGAGTATGAGTTTGCCTTGGCGCGTAATCTTCATGCGGTAGATGACGCCCTCGTGCCTGATCATGATTTCGGTCTGGCCCCGGAAAATATCCGTGCTCTCGACAATTCTTACCTGCGGTGCGGCCATGCACTGCACCGGCGGCGTAGGGGGCTTCTCAGCAATCATCCTGTTTAGTTTTGCCTGAAAATTCATCGGGGGCCGAACCGTCGTGCGACCAAATTTATCTTGACTCTCATACTCATGGTTTCATAAACACGCAATAGGAGACTGACAAAGTCAAGTTTAAAAATTTCGACGCTACACGCGAGGGCCGTCGGCCCGGAGGTAAGCGTCAAAACATATTCAGGAGGCATGCCGATGCTGACGAAAACGATCCTGGCGCTCGCTATCTCGGGGCTGTTTGCCGCGGCATCCTCCATTCCCGCATCCGCCCAGGATGCGAATGCGGCAGCGGCGCCTGCATCGGCAGCTCCGGCCGCCGCACACAAGCTCGACGTCGAGCTCAATGCACTGGCGCCTTCGCAGAAGGGGTGCATGATGACCTTCGTCGCCGAAAACGACATGGCGACGCCAATCAGCAAGATTTCCTTCGAACTCGCCTTCTTCAACGACAAGAACGCGGTCGATCGCGTTACCGTTCTCGATTTTCGCGACCTGCCGCTCGGCAAGAAGCGAGTACGGCAATTCGATATGCCCGGCGTGAAGTGCGAGACCGTATCGCGCATCATCATCAATGATACGCCGGTCTGTGATGGCCCGGCAGCCGGCGAATGCAAGGCGGCGCTGACCACCCGTTCCCAGACATCAGTTCCCTTCGAGGGCTGAAGCCATGGCGACACGCTCGGCCAGGGTTTCCATGGAACGCCGCGGCAACGGCGGCTTGAATGACAACCATCCGAGTATGCTGCCGGGCCACGAGCTGACCGGCCTTGAGGGCACGCCGCGACCGCCGGCCGGCGAAGCAGTGGCGCATTACAGTCGATTTAGTGAGATCAGTTCCTTTCCGGATCATCCAGGCGAAGCCGCGCCCGTCGAGACGGCGGAGCACCTGCCGATGGACGCGCTGCCCGAAAGGCCGCGCGACGTTGTTGCCGGGCATAGGACGTCACTGCTTTTCTCCGGTATGGGGTCCTGCCTGTTTCATGCCGCGATCGTTGCCGTGGTGTTGCTGACCTTCGTGGCGGCGCCGGAAGAGGCGCAGGAGGAAGCCGGCGACACTGTCAGCGTCATCATGATCGGCAATTCCGATACCGATCAGATGGCCGCCGGCGAGGAGACGCCGCAGAGCGAACCGGAACAGGTGACGGCCGAGGCCGTGCAGCCGCAAACGGTTCAGCCAAGCGAGGTAGCGCCGGAAGAGACTCAGCCACCGCAGCCGGACGTCGTTCAGCCACAGGAAGTCGAGACGCAGCAGGTGCAAAGTGTTGAACCTGTCGAGCAGGCTCAACCAATGACAGTCGTGCCGGAGCAGCCGCAGATATTGGCGACGCAGGCACCGGCCGAGACGACGGTGGTTCAGCCCGCCGAACCGGTGCAGCCCATGGAGACTGAGGTCGTCGAAGCCCAGCCGGTAGAGCCGCCCACGGCAGTGGCAACGCCTGTAGAAAAACCGAAGCCAATCGAGAAGCCGAAGGAAATCAAGAGGCCGGTTGCAAAGGTCGCCAAGGCAAAGTCGGGGTCACGAGGGGAGAGCCGGGAGGATACCAAGCGAGGCTCTGCCGATGGTGTCGAGACCGCACAGTCCGACGCAAGTTCGCAAGTAAATGCTCGCCGCACGGGTTCGGGTGATGCCGCTGTCGCAAACTATAAAGGCAAAGTGCAATCTCGTATTCGGCGCTATGTTCAACGGGTCTCCTCGAAATATGAAAAGGGCCTGACACTCGTTATAAACTTGACGATTGGTTCCGGTGGCGAGCTTCGTTCTCTTTCCGTGGCACGTAGCTCCGGAGACTCCGGATTGGATCAGGCCGTGATGGAGCAGATCCGGAATGCGGCGCCATTTCCACCGTTGCCTTCGGAGTGGGGCAGGCCGACCTGGCCGTTCATGCAAGCGGTTCAGGTCGGCGGGCGCTAGCCCTTGCGCCGGCACTGCTTTAAAATATGATGAAAATTCTCAACTTTATACTTTACTGCAAAAATCAAGTTTAATATGGTCGCCATCGCGCTCGATGGAGTCGAGGGCATAAGAGCAACCAGCAAGCGGGTGATGCATGGCGCGTAAGGGGAAGAAGGATTCTGGCCGCGAGAGCCGTGAGGCGCAGACAACGGCACCGGTTTCCGGAAAATCCACTCTCGATGGACGCAGCTTCCTCTATGTGGGTGGGCGCGATTGCCAGGTGGCGCATCTGCGAGAGATCGCCAGCAGCTTCGGCGCCGAGCTGATCCATCATGATGGCGGCCTGCGCGAAGCGGTATCGCGGATCGATACCGTGCTGCCATCGGTCGACTGTGTGTTCTGCCCGATCGATTGCATCAGCCACGACGCCTGCCTGCGGGTGAAGACGGGCTGCAAGAAATTCGGCAAGGCGTTTATCCCTTTGCGCAATGGCAGCAAGTCGAGCCTCGAGCGAGCGCTGCAGACCATGAACGAACGAGATGCTTCCCGATGATCGATCATGGCCCTGACGGGTTTCTGCTGATCGGCCTGCACAAGCTGGCCGCACAGAACGGCGATGGCCTGGTGCCCGAACTCTATGAATTGCTGATGCGCCGCGCCGAGGAACAACGGCGGGCCGCCAATGTCGCGACATTTCCAGCCTGGAGGACGCGGCCGCCGGGAGAGGCGCCGGAGCAGCCGCTCGATGAAGCAAGCCGCAATGGCGCAAATGTCGTTGCCTTTGCGCCTGCCGTAGATAAGACTGTAGGCCATCGCAAGAAGGTCTGATCGTCGAACGAGGTTGCCATGTATATCGCCATGAACCGCTTCAAGGTCGTCATCGGTTTGGAGGGCGAATTCGAAGAGGTTTGGAGAGGCCGCGATTCACGATTATCGGAAGTCCCAGGTTTTCTCGAATTCCGCCTATTGCGCGGAAAATCGAGCGTGGAGGAGGGCTATACGTTGTTTTCCTCGCACACGACCTGGCACAGCGAAGAGGCGTTTCTGAATTGGACGAAATCCGAGCATTTTCGCATGGCCCACCGCAACGCGGCCGATAACAAGCGGCTCTATTGGGGGCCGCCGCAATTCGAAGGTTTTGCTGTCGTGCCGGGGATTTGAGGCAGCGTCACCTACCTCGGCAAGATAGGTCTCTCTCAGGCCTTGGTCGCACCGGTTCTGAAGAAAGCGCCGAGCGCTACCGCCGCCCATCCGGCGATCATACCCATTCCACCTGTCGGTGCAGCCATCGGAAAGAGCGAGCCACCGCCGAAATGCCTGTTGACGAGATCACCGGCGAAAACCAGCGTTCCCAACCCTAGCAGGATAGCTGCCGCCGGCGCCGTGCGGATACGATCATAGCCGGCATAGAGCGCCAGAAGGGCAGGGGCGTGGGCAAGGCTCATGGTGGAAGCCGCGCCGAGGAAATGCGTGTCGCCACCATGGGTCGCGGCTGCGGCAAGCGCCACACCGCCGCCGCCGAGAATGCCGGCGATAAACAGGGTGACCGGACGGATTATGGCGCCGATTCTCATGTTTTCCTCATTCCCTGTTCTGCATGTGGAAAGCCAGACGCTCAACCGGTTCCCAGATGATAGCCCGCAGCTTTTCATTCTCGATGGTTTCATCCATAGCGCGGCGGAAGCATAGCAGCCATTCATCGCGCTCCTTCGGGCCGATGGCGGCAACGAAGTGGCGACTGCGCAGGCGAGGATGGCCGCGCTTCTCGATATAGAGCTGCGGCCCGCCGAGATAGCCGGTCAGATATTCGTAGAATTTTTCCTGCGAGCCTTCGAGGCTCGGCGGATGCACGGCACGGCAATTGGCCGCCTCCGGCAGCGTATCCATCAGTTCGTAAAAGCGCGCAGTCAGCGCCCGTACGGTTCGGTCGCCGCCGATCGCTTCGTAAAGTGTGATGGTTTCTTCGCTCAAGCCCAGGCCCCTGTTTGCGATGTCTACATGGCAATTGACGGGCGAAGTCGCAACCTCGGAATGGCTGTGCGGCGTTTCGGCGCTGCCTTATCTTTCGGTCGTCAGATGAAATGCATCGCTTTCCCCGGGGATGAGCTCGAGCGGCCACACCGTTTGGCGTGTCTTCCTGGGGTATTCCTGACTATAGGCGGGCATGCTGGAAAGCAGGATTTCCGCCAGTTCGACGCCAAGATCGTGCACGGACGTGCGAAAGCAGGTCAGCGCCGGCTGCAGGAATTTGGCGCGCGGCGCCTCACGGAAGCTGACGACCGCAATATCGCGCCCAGGGATGATGCCGGCTTCCATCACGCGCCGATAGAAGCCGATCGCCATCAATTCGTAGATCAGGATCACGGCGGTCGGCCTGTCTTGCAGCTCCAGCAGTTCGTCGCCAACCTGGTAACCACCCTGTTCGCTCGATTTGGCGCGAAGGACCAGAGCAGGATCATAAGGGATGCCGTGCCGCTCCAGCGCCCGGCGATAGCCTTCCACGAAGATGAAACCGAGATTGATATCGCTTGCCGGCGCGCTGATGGCAATGCGGCGATGTCCGTGTGCGACGAGCCGGTCGACGGCCGCATTGGCGACGCCGGCAAAATCGAGGTCGGCCCAGGCATGCTGCGCGCCGGAAAGACTGCGGCCAAGCGCTGCAAACGGGATCTTTGCCTTGGCGAGCAGATCGAAGCGCTTGTCGACACGCTGCGTCTCCGAAATGATCATCGCATCGGCAATACGCCGCGCAACCATACGCTTCAGATATTCATAAGGGTCTTCGTCATGCGGACACGGGAGCATGATCAAATCGAGGTTATGCCGCGAGAAGACGCTTTGCAGCCCGCCCGTCACGGTCAGGAAGAAATTGTCGCTGTTTTCAACCGTTTCCCGGCTGGACTGGATCATCAGGCCGATGACGTTGGTGGTGCCCTGTCGCAGGCTGCGTCCCGATTGGTTGGCCACGTAACCGAGCTGCTCGGCAGCGGCGAGAACGCGCTTGCGGGTTTCCTCGTTGACATCGGGCTTGCCGTTCAATGCGCGTGATACCGTGCCGATCGAGATATCGAGATGCTCGGCAAGCTGACGAATTCCCTTCATCGGCCGCAGTTTTCCTCCATGCGCCATTTTCCAGAGTCCTCCTCTATTGACACAGGAAAATCTTTTCGCATAGTATCGTAAACGTTTACGGAGCGCGTGTCATGAGGGGTAATGCACGGCCCGCAGGAGGACATCGTGAAATTTAATGCCATTTTGTGCGGGTGCGGAGCTATGTCCAAGGGCTGGCTCAGGGCCATCGCCTCGACGCCGGCGCTCGCTGAATCCATTCAGATCGTCGGTCTGGTCGATCTCAATCGAGCGACCGCTGAAAGCCTTGCGAAAGAATTCTCTCTGGACGGTGCCGTCATCGGCTTCGATCTCGCCGAGGTCATTGCTGCCACCAAGGCGGATCTGGTCTTCGATATCGTCATTCCGGCAGCGCGCTTCGGCGTGGTTTCGACGGCGCTGAAGGCCGGTTGTCACGTCTTGAGCGAAAAGCCGATGGCGACGTCGCTCGCAGAGGGCGCCGCGCTGATCGATCTCGCCGCTGAAGCCGGCAAGGTCCACGCCATCATTCAGAACCGCCGCTTTATCTCCGGAATCCGTCGCCTGCGACGCTTGGTGGAGGAGGGTGCGATCGGCGAACTGACGGGCGTTCATTGCGATTTCTTCCTGGGTCCGCATTTCGGTGGCTTCCGCGAGGAAATGGACAATGTGCTGCTGCTCGATATGGCGATCCACACCTTCGATGCCGCTCGCTTCGTGTCCGGCAAGGTGCCGCTCTCGGTCTATTGCCTTGAAAAGAACCCGGTGGGCTCCTGGTACAAGCATGGCGCATCGGCGCATGCGCTGTTCGATTTTTCCGACGACGTCGTCTTCAGCTATCGCGGCTCCTGGTGTGCCGAGGGCCGGCGCACGAGTTGGGAAAGCCAATGGCGGCTCACGGGCAGCAAGGGCATGCTGACCTGGGACGGCGAGGAGAATTTCGAAGCGGCCATTGCCGGCAACGAGCCGGGTCTGCTGCACGGCTTCACGCCGATCGAGGTCCCCGGGCCGAAACATGAAGAGGAGACGCACGGCCACGCCAGCGTCATCGCATCCTTCATCGAAGCGATCAAAACCGGCAGGCCGCCCGAGACGGCGAGCTCTGACAATATTCGCAGCCTTGCCATGGTCTTAGGCGCCATTGAGAGCGCCAAGACCGGCCGGCGCGTCGACATTTCAGCACAAGGATAATGACATCATGACAAATCCGGCAAAGGCCATCCGCATCGGCACGATGATCAGGGCGACGAACGAGGATGCCGCAGAGAACATCGCCAAGATCGCCGATCTGGGCTTCGAAAGTTTCGAGCCGTTCTTCTGGCAGAGCACCAACGGCCAGAACCTTGCGGAACTCGGCAAGCGTTGCCGCGAGGCCATCGGCGACCGCGACATCACGATCTCGACTCTCGGCATGTTCGGCAATCCGCTCGAAGAGCGTGAGATGGACCTGCAGACGCTGCAGGGCTGGAAGGACTGCATCGACAACGCCCATCATTTCGGCGCGACCTGCGTTGCCGGCTTCACCGGCCGTATCCGCAACCAGCCGCTCACCGACAGCCTGCCGCGCTACAAGCAGGTCTGGAGCGAGCTTGCCAAGCGTGCGGCCGACAAGGGCATCAAGATCGCCTTCGAAAATTGCGCCATGGACGGCAACTGGGCGACCGGCGATTGGAACATCGCGCATAATCCGGATGCCTGGGAGTTGATGTTCAACGAGACCCCGAACGACAATATCGGCCTGGAGTGGGAGCCGTGCCATCAGATGGTCTATCTGATCGAGCCGCTGCCGCAGATCCGCAAGTGGGCGAAAAAGATTTTCCACGTTCACGGCAAGGATGCGACCATCCGCTGGGATGTCATCAAGGAGCACGGCATCTTCGGCAAGGAGAAGTTTGTCTTCATGCGCACGCCGGGCTTTGGCGACAGCAACTGGACCGACATCATTTCCGAGCTGCGCCTCGCCGGCTGGTCCGGTTCGATCGACATCGAAGGCTGGCATGATCCCGTCTATCGCGATGCGCTGGAAATGACTGGCCAGGTTCACGGCCTGAACTATCTCAAGGCAAGCCGGGGTGGGGACTTCGTCGAGTAATGCATGCATTTGCAAAACCGCATCGATTTAAGAGGCAAGTTGTGCGTTAATGAAATGTCCTGAGTGATCGACGCTTAGGGCATGACGGGATACCCCAACGGAGGAACTGTCGAGCGTCCGCACCTTGTCCCATGGGATAGGCGGGCGCTGGTGCAGGTGAGAGGAAAACGCCGATGGCAGCGCGGGCCATGTCATCGGACAGATACCGTCACGGTTCGCATGGTGGAGGAGAATGTATGAATATTTTTTCGAAGCTGGCGATCTCTGCCGGCATGTCGCTTCTGCTTGCCGCCGGTGTGGCGCAAGCGCAGAGCAAGACATTTAACGTCTGGTGGTTCGAACTGCCGGATACTTCGCAGGCCAAGGCATGGACCAAGGCGCTCGAAGAGCTGAAAGCCAAGCATCCCGACGTTACGATCAATTTCGAACAGAAGACTTTCGAGCAATTGCAGAAGGCAGGCAGCCTCATCCTCAATTCGGATCAGGCGCCTGATATCCTGGAATACAACAAGGGCAATGCCACGGCTGGCCTCGTCGCCTCGCAGGGCCTGCTGACGCCGCTCGACGATCAATTCAAATCGCGCGGATGGGACAAGATCCTCAACGAAACCAATAGCCAGCTCAGCAAATATGATGGCAACGGCATCTACGGCTCCGGTCCGATTGTCGGCATCCCGGTCTATGGCGAATTCGTTTCGGTTTTCTACAATATCGACATGTTCCAGGCCAACGGCGTGAAAGTGCCGACCACGCTGGACGAGTTCGAAGCCGCGCTGGACACTTTCAAGAAGAAGGGCGTTACGCCGCTTGCCTATGGTACGGTGGATTCCAACGCGCAGCATCTGGTCTATACGCTGGCCCTGACGCAAGCCGACGACACCTGGGTCAAGAACTATCAGGGGCTCAAGGCACCGCTCGATACCAAACCCTTCCTGTTTGCCGCTCAGAAGATCGCCGACTGGGTGAGCAAGGGTTATATTTCGAAGGACTCGACCGGCCTGAAGGGTACCGGCGGCGCCGACAATCTCTTCTCGTCCGGCACAGCTCCGATGTTCGTCAGCGGCACCTGGAACAACGGCAATTTCGCGAGCTCGATCAAGAACTTCAAATGGAGCCAGTTCATCTTCCCGACCCCGAAGTACAGCGTGGGTTCGACCGGCAACCTGTTCATGGTGCCGAAGAGCGCCAAGAACAAGGATCTCTCCTACGAGTTCATCGATCTCGTCCTGAGCAAGGAAAACCAGAACCTGCAGGCCAATCTCGGTGGCGTTGCCATTGCCGCCGATCCGGCCTCGGTCACCGATGAGGTCGGCAAGCGTAATGTCGAGCTCTTCAACCAGATCTCCAGCAAGGGCGGCCTCGGCTTCTATCCGGACTGGCCGGTACCTGGCTACTACGAACTGCTGATCCAGGCGACCACGGGTCTGGTCAACGGTTCGACCACGCCGGATCAGTTCGCGGAGCGTCTGAAGAAGGCCTACGACGACGTGCAGGCGGCGCAGTAATACCATCGGCGACAATCACAACGGCAAGACGGCTTTCATGCCGCCTTGCCGTATCGGACTGGAGGATTTCGATGGATAAGTCGAAGAGCGCCGGCAGGGCGGGGTACTATTTCTATATGATCCCCGGCGTGCTGGGGTTTGTTCTTGTCGTGCTCGTTCCGCTGATTGCCAATTTCGCCATCAGCTTCACGACATGGAAGGGCGGCGTCATTCCGCCGCGATATGTTGGCTTTGAGAATTACCAGCGGCTGCTTCACGATGCGGCTTTCTGGGGTTCCATCCAGCATACGCTGCTGTTCATCATCTCGATGACGATCGTGCCCATCATATTGGGGCTGGTGCTGGCGGCGGTGCTGTTCGATTATATCAGTGCACAATTCAGCCAGACATGGTCGAGCTTCTTTCGCGCAGGCTTCTACCTGCCGCAGATCCTGCCGCTGACCGCAGCCGGCGTATTGTGGGCATGGATTCTCAACCCCATCGGCATCATCAATGCGGTGCTCAAGGCAATCGGCCTCGATTTCATGGCGAAGAACTGGCTGGGAGATGCCACTTATGCGCTGTGGGCGGTTTCGGCCGTCATCGTCTGGGTTCAGGTGGGCTATTGCCTGGTCGTGTTCATGTCCGGATTGGCTCGCGTCGATCCTTCGCTCTACGAGGCCGCCGAGCTCGACAATGCGAGCTGGTTCGCGCGTTTCCGCGCCATCACAATCCCGATGCTGATGCCTGAAATTTTCGTCGTCGCGCTGACGACGCTGATTGCAGCCCTCAAGGTCTTTGCGCCGATCTATGTTCTGACGTCAGGCGGACCGGACAATGCGACGACGGTTCCATCCTACCTGTCTTACTATCATTTCTTCACGACGAATCGCGTCGGATATGCGGCAGCCATCGCGACGCTGCAGACGGTCATGACCATCATACTCGGCATTGTCTTCCTGCGTATGCAGTCGAAGCAGGCCGAAGGAGGGCATTGAGATGGCAACGGCATCCTCGATTTCCACACACATCGCTTCGACGGAGCATCGCGTAAGAAGGGGCTTCGGCCGCTGGGTCGTTCTAGGCATTCTGCTGGTTTTCCTTGCTGGCACGCTCTTTCCGTTCTTTCTCGCGGCAGTCAACGCCATCAAGACGCCTTCCGACTATGCCGCCAACGGTCCGCTTGCTCTTCCTCACAGCTTCGATCTGACGGCACTCAAGAACTTCTGGGCGACCGTCGATTTCCCCCGGAAGCTCTTCAACAGTATTCTCATCAGCGGATGCACCGCCATTCTGGCCGTCGTCCTCAGTCTCCTGAATGCCTATGCCATCGGCATAGGACGCGTTAGAGGCGGGCAAGGGCTTCTCGTCCTGCTGCTGATATCCATTATGGCGCCGCAGGAGGCATTGGTCTATCCGCTCTACTATATGTCAAAGCAGGTCGGCCTGTTCGACTCGATGCTCTCGGTTATCCTGATCATCGGCGTGCTGCATACCGCATTCGGAACCTATCTTCTGTCTTCGGTGCTGGCGACCTTCCCGCGCGAGATCATCGAGGCTGCGCAGATCGACAATGCGACGCGGTGGCAGATTCTCTGGATGGTGATCGTGCCGGTGCTGCGCCCGACGCTCGCGGTGCTTGCGACCTTCTTCTTCATCTGGACGTGGAACGAATTCCTGATCCCGCTTGTGTTTCTGGTCTCCAACAACAATCAAACAATCTCGGTTGCCATGGGCGTGCTGACAGGCGCCAATACGCAGGATCCGACTGCGATTGCGGCGGCTTCTCTGCTTGGCATAACGCCGACGATCATCTTCTTCCTTATTTTCCAACGGACGCTGACGCGCGGTGTCGCGGTAGGTGCCGTCAAATAACCAATGCGGAAGCTCCGTTCGGCGAAAGCCGCCGGGCGGGCGCGACGAATGGCAAGTTCGATAAGTTCGATAAGTTCGATTTTCCGCAGGAGGCGTAAAGTGGCAGGTATCAATATCAAATCCCTCACCAAGCATTTCGGTGCCGTGCAGGTTCTGAACGACATCGATCTGACGATCGAGCGCGGCGAGTTCGTCGTCTTCCTCGGCGGCTCGGGCTGCGGCAAGTCGACCTTGCTGCGCATGATTGCAGGTCTCGAGACGATCACCAGCGGGGAGATCTGGATCGGCGGAAAGCGGGTCGACCAGCTGCCGCCCGGCGAGCGCGGCGTATCGATGGTCTTCCAATCCTATGCGCTCTATCCGCATATGACCGTTCGCGACAACATGTCCTTCGGCTTGAAAAATATCAAAACGCCCAAGCACGAGATCGCAAGACGCATCGAGGAGGCTGCGAAGATCCTGGAAATGCCGCATCTGCTGGATCGCAAGCCCTCGGCACTCTCCGGTGGCCAGCGCCAGCGTGTCGCGATCGGCCGCGCCATCGTGCGCGAGCCTGACGTCTTTCTTTTCGACGAGCCGCTCTCCAACCTCGATGCCGGCCTGCGCACGCGTACGCGCGTCGAGTTGGCGCAGCTGCATGAGCGATTGGGCGCGACCATGGTCTTCGTCACCCATGACCAGGTGGAGGCGATGACGCTTGCCGACCGTATCGTGCTCTTGAACAACAAGAAGATCGAGCAAGTGGCGACCCCCGTCGAGATCTATACGCGCCCGGCGACGCGTTACGTCGCCCAGTTCGTTGGATCGCCGGGGATGAACTTCATCAATATAGCAGAAGTTGGCGAGGCAGGCGGGCTGGCGACTGCGAGATTGCCGGATGGTTCGATCATCAAGACGGCTGTTGCGCTCAATGGCCTTTCGAATTCCGGACTGACGCTCGGCATCCGTCCGGAACATCTGGTCGTTACGACGGCGGAGAAGGGCGATATCGGGGGGCAGGTCGAGACCATCGAACGCCTGGGCGACCGTTCGCTCGTTCACGTCCGGCTCAAGGACGGTTCGAAGATCATCGGCACGGATCCCGGCATGACGACGATCACGACCGGCTCGCCGATCGCCTTCACCGTCGATGCCGCAAAGGTAAGCATCTTCGATGAGAATGATGCGGCCCATCATTCCGTAAACTAAGGGAGGGAGGAACACAAAGATCAGCCACGTTCGATAAGGTTCAGAGGCAATCAAGTCGGCCGTTGACGAAACCGTCCAACTGGTATGTTATATCGCCATGTCCACCGCGCACCACAGAAAGAAGCAGCCCTTGTTCGTCCGCCAGCAGTTGCTGGAGGTCGCGGCGCGTCTTGCTTCCGAAAAGGGGATGACGGCGGTGACGCTGGACGCCGTTTCCGGCGCGTCCGGGGTCAGCAAGGGCGGTTTGCTGCATCATTTTCCCAGCAAGAACATGCTGCTGGAAGCGCTGTTCGACAGCCTGCTGGAGCGGCTGGATGCGGCAATCGAGAAAGCGATGCGCGCCGATCCGTTGCCGCATGGCCGCTTTACCCGCGGCTACCTGCATGCCTGCCTGGCGCTGCGCGATCAGCCCGAAGGTACGAAGGACTGGGCGCAGGTGACGATGGTGCTGCTGACCGAGCCGCAATTGCGGCAGCGGTGGCACGCATGGGTGCGCGAGCGCAGCGAGGAATATATCGGCACGGATTCCTCGGTGGACGCGGCAATCGTCAGGCTGGCGGCCGATGGGATCTGGCTCGCCGACCTGCTTGGCAGCCACGACATGGACGAAAGCGCCCGTCAGAAGCTGATTAACCGGCTGATCGAGCTGACCCAGCTCTAACCTTATCGGAGACAATGGAATGGCGAACGCATCCGTGTATGCAATGCTGCTGGTCGCGATCGTGCTGGAGGTGGTCGGCACGACGGCATTGCAGATGTCGCAGCAGTTCACCCGCCTCGGCCCGACGGTGGTTCTGGTGATCTGCTATACGGCCGCCTTCTATTGTCTTTCGGTGACGTTGCGCGTCATCCCGGTTGGCATTGCCTACGCCATATGGAGTGCGCTCGGTATCGTGCTGATTTCGATGGTGGGGGTCGTGCTTTTCCGCCAGAAACTTGACCTTGCCGCTGTCATTGGCCTGGGTCTGATCATTGCCGGCGTACTCGTCGTCAATCTCTTTTCAAAATCCGTGTCGCACTGAAAACACAGGTGTTGTCTATGGTCGTTTTTGTCTTTGTCAAATTCACGGGGAGGCTTTATCTCTTGCCGCGGGCGGGCTGATGGAGGCTTGAAGTACGGCGCTTTCCCAAAGCGCTTTGGATCGCATAAACCCATTCAATTTCAATGGTATAAGAGGAGTGCCGAAATGACTATTCGTGCCGTCGTTTGGGGCGAGAACATTCATGAGCAGACAAACAAGGTCGTTGCCGAGATCTATCCGAAGGGCATGCACAATACCATCGCCAAGGCATTGAACGCCGACGCCGGTATCGAAGCGTCCACTGCAACGCTGCAGGAGCCGGAGCATGGCCTCAGCGAAGCCCGTCTGAAAGATACCGATGTCCTTTTGTGGTGGGGCCACAAGGATCATGGCGCCGTCAAGGACGAAGTCGTCGAGCGTGTGGCAAAGCGGGTGTGGGAGGGCATGGGCCTCATCGTTCTGCATTCCGGCCATTTCTCCAAAGTCTTCAAGCGCCTGATGGGTACGCCCTGCGCGCTGAAGTGGCGCGAAGCCGGTGAGCGTGAGCGCCTCTGGGTCATCAATCCCCGCCACCCGATCGCAGCCGGTCTTGACGAGCATTTCGAGCTTGAGAATGAGGAAATGTACGGCGAACAGTTCTCCGTTCCGGAACCGCTGGAAACCGTGTTCATCTCCTGGTTCCAGGGCGGCGAAGTCTTCCGGTCTGGCATGACCTGGCGCCGCGGCGCCGGCAACATCTTCTATTTCCGCCCGGGTCACGAAACCTATCCGACCTATCACAACGGCACGGTTCAGAAAGTCCTGATCAATTCCGTGAAGTGGGCCTACAACCCACTCGGCACCCAGGCCAGCATCCATGATGCGCCGAACGTACCGGTCGAAAAAGCACTGGAGCCGATCGTCGAACGCGGCCCGAAACTGCACCAGGCCGGCGAAGCCGGTTATCGCTGAGGTATCATATGCGTCTCATAGTAGTTGGCACGGGCGGCATGGCGAAGAACCATGTGGAGCATTTCGCCCGTATTCCTGGCGTCGAAATCGTCGGCGCCGTCGATACGGATGCGACGAGGCTCACCGCCTTTTGCGATACGTTCGATATCGAGAAGCGCTTTTTGTCGCTGGACGAGGCGCTTGCCTGGGGCGAATTCGATGCGGCGACCAATGTCACGCCGGATAAGGCTCACCATCCGACGACCCTGCCACTGCTTGCCGCCGGCAAGCATGTTCTCTGCGAGAAGCCACTCGCGGAGAATTATCAAAAGGCGCTCGAGATGACGGAAGCCGCCGAAAGGGCAGGGGTCATCAACATGGTCAACCTGACCTATCGCAATGTCGCGCAACTGCAAAAAGCCCGCGAGATGGTGATCTCCGGCGAGATCGGCACGGTCAAGCACGTGGAGGCATCCTATCTGCAGAGCTGGCTCGTCTCCAAGGCCTGGGGGGACTGGCGCAGTGAATCCAAATGGCTCTGGCGGCTGTCGACCGGGCATGGCTCGAACGGCGTACTCGGCGATATCGGCATCCATATCCTCGATTTCGCCGCTTATGGCGCCGCGACGGATATCGATCACGTCTTCGCCCGTCTGAAGACCTTCGAGAAAGCGCCCGGTGAACGTATCGGCGAATATACGCTTGATGCGAACGACAGCTTCTCGATGGCGGTCGATTTTGCCAACGGTGCGCTCGGCGTCGTGCATGCGAGCCGCTGGGCGACAGGGCATCTAAATGAGTTGAAGCTGCGCATCTATGGCGAGCGCGGCGGCCTGGAAGTCTCCCATAGCCCGAACGGTTCCGAATTGCGCGGCTGCCTTGGCGATGACACCGAAACGGCCACGTGGAGGGTGCTTGAAGTGCAGCCGGTCCTGACCAATTATCAACGCTTCGCTGAAGCTGTCATGATCGGCAGCAGCCAGGACCCGAGCTTCCGCCATGCGGCCAACTTGCAGCGCGTGCTGGATCTTGCCATGGTGACGGAAGTCGAACGGCGCGAACTGAAGGTCTGATGGCGCTGCAGCAGTTTAATATGCAATAGTCCATCTTCAGGCCAAGCCTTGGGAGTGCGTGCATGTCTACCGAGGAAAAAGTTGCCAGCCACTATACGCATGGATCGCTGGAAACGGCGATCCTGCAAACGCTTGCTGCCGAGGGCAAGGATATCGACAACCTGCGCATCCGCGATCTGACCGATATCGATGAATTCCATCTGGGGCGGCACGCTGCGACAGTTGATTTCGCAAGGGATCTCGAACTTTCCGCCGGCCTGCGACTTGCCGATATCGGATCGGGGCTCGGCGGGCCTGGCCGCCATTTTGCCGATTCCTATGGATGCATCGTCTCGGGAATCGATCTCACCGAAGAATTCGTTCAGGTCGCCAATTCGCTGACGGCCCGCTGCGGTCTCAAGGATCTGGTTTCCTTTCGGCAGGGCAGCGCGTTGGCATTGCCTTTCGAGAGCGGCAGTTTCGACCGGGCGACGCTCATCCATGTCGGCATGAATATCGAGGACAAGGCTCGGCTGTTTTCCGAGATCAGGCGCATTCTCAAGCCCGGTGGCCGTTTCGGGCTTTATGAGATCATGCAGATGCGGGAGGGAACGCTGCCCTATCCGATGCCCTGGGCGATGGAACCGGAAACGAGTTTCGTCCGCAGCCCCGATGTCTATCGCTATCTGCTTGACGAAGCCGGCTTCACGGTCGAGCTCGAGCAGGACCGCAGCGCTCTCGCAATCCGATTGGCACATGAAGCGCGCGCCAGGGCGGCTGCGGCCGGCGGTGTGCGAGACCAGGGTGTCCGTACGCTGATGGGTCCGCGGGCTGGCGAGCGCATGAGTAACGTCAACGTGTCGGTAGAGGGCGGCCTGCTTGCGCCGATCGAGATGATTGCCAAAGCCATTTGAGGCCATTGTGCCGGATGCGGTTCGCCACGGTCCATTGACAGCGGCGGGCCTGTGTCTGTATGGAAAATATAACGGTAATGGATTTCTGCCGGGCCATGGTGGCCGAACCGCTGCTCTGATTTCTCCAGGGAAGCTGATGACTCCTACTCAACGCGCCTGAGAGGCGAAGGAGTAGAGTCGTGCCTGTCTTTCTACCGTTATCCCATTCGTGTCATTTATCCACCGTCCCCGCGGGGCCATCCGCCGGCTTTGCGGGAGGGGCAAACTGATGTCCGCCTCCGCCTATTTTCATCATCGCTTTCAGCAGTTTCGCAGCCTGTTCAAATGGATAGTTCTGGTCGTACCGATGGCGGTCGTCGTCGGCTCGCTTTGCGCTCTGTTTCTCTGGAGCCTGGACAAGGCGACGGCCGCGCGTTTCGACCATCCCTGGCTGATCTTCCTGATGCCGGTTGCCGGCTTCCTGATGGTGCTGGTCTATCAGCACTTCGGCCGCGGATCGGAAGGCGGCAACAATCTGATCGTCGATCAGATCCATGAGCCCGGCGGCGGCGTGCCGCTGCGCATGGCGCCCTTCATCCTGGTTTCGACGGTTCTGACGCATCTGGTCGGCGGTTCGGCGGGACGCGAGGGGACAGCCGTGCAGCTCGGCGGCAGCATTGCCAGCGCCTTTGCGAGGGTTTTCCGGCTCAGTCATGCCGAGATCCGCATCCTCCTCATGGCGGGCATCGCTGCGGGCTTCGGCGCGGTCTTCGGCACGCCGATCGCTGGTGCCGTCTTCGCTCTCGAAGTCCTGACGATCGGGCGAATACAATATGAGGCGCTGATCCCGAGCCTTGCGGCGGCGATCATAGCCGATTGGACCTGCCATGCCTGGGGCATCGAGCACATCCAGTATCAGATCGGCTATCTCGCCGGCACGCCAGCCGGCACCTTCCATCTCGATGCACTGCTGCTCGTCAAGGCCGGCATCGCCGGCGTGATCTTTGGCCTGATGGCGCGCTCGTTCAGCGAGGTCTCGCATCGGGCGTCCGCGGCATTCAAGCGGCTCTGCGCTTACGCGCCGCTCAGGCCTGTCATCGCCAGTGCGATCTTGATCGGTCTCGTCTATCTGCTTGGCACGCGGCAATATCTCGGGCTTGGCGTCTGGTCGCCCAACCCTGACGATGCGACGATCCTCGGCTTCTTCGATCCTGCCCGTGTGGATTACTGGAGCTGGTTCTGGAAGGCGGTCTTCACGATCGTGACACTCAGTGCCGGCTTCAAGGGCGGGGAGGTGACGCCTTTGTTCTTCATCGGTGCCGCGCTCGGTAATGCGCTTGCCGTCATTCTCGGTGCCCCGGCCGATCTCTTTGCCGGGTTGGGCTTTGTTGCCGTTTTTGCCGGTGCCACCAACACGCCGCTTGCCTGCATGATCATGGGCATCGAGCTCTTCGGCGCGACGCATACGGTCTATCTCGCCGTGGCATGCTTCCTTGCCTATATCTGCAGCGGCCATACCAGCATCTATCTGTCGCAGCGGCTCGGCATCGCCAAAGGTGCTTCCGATAACATCCCGGCCGATACACCGCTTCGCCATATTCGCGAGAGCGGCTTGAAGACGCGGCGGGAAAATGCCCATAAGGTCGGAAAGGTTTGACGCAAGGACGGCGGAGGTTGTCGTGCTCTATCTTGTCGTGTTTCTCGGTGCCGGATTGGGCGGCGCGTTCCGCCTTGGTATCAATGAGCTCGTTGCCCGCCTGCTTGGGGTCGAATTTCCATTCGGCACGTTGATCATCAATGTGCTTGGTGCCTTCATCATGGGGCTGCTGACGGAGTATTTCGCTTTTCGCGGCGGTATGTCGCAGGAGATGCGGTTGTTTCTAACAACAGGCCTTCTGGGTGGGTTCACGACGTTTTCGACCTTTGCGCTGGAGAGCGTCATGCTCTGGGAGCGCGGCCAATGGATGCCGGCCATCGCCTATATCGGCCTGTCCGTTTTCCTGTCGATCGGGGCTCTGATGGCAGGACTTGCAATTGTCCGGCTAATAATTCAGGTTCAAACGGCATAGTGATTGGGCGTCGGCAGATTTCGCCGCATTTTTGCCGATTCCGAGGTGAATCCCTCTTGAGAATCGCAGAGGTTCATTCCACGACAAACCACCGTTTGTTGCGAACGGACTCTCTTGCGAAATTCGACTAATCAACTCATATAATCGCCTATTAAGATCACCGCATAACACAAGGAGTCGGGCGTCGATCAGGATAAGCACCGGCAAAGCATTCCCAATGACAAGCCTGTTCTCGCTCCGGGATTCGCATGCGGACTCCCCGGGCAACCTCCTCCCGGACCGCACCGCCCCAAAAGACAGACATGACGGAGAGTCCCTTGAGCGCACCTGCTCCCACTTCCAACCAATCTTCTGCTCCGGAACAGACCTTCGGCACCGCCGGCATCGCGCCGATGGACCGTCCGAGCGCCATGACCCGCTTTTTTATGAGCATCGTTGCCTGGGCCGAAAGCCTCAACCTGAAATATGCCAAGCTCGGCAATCCGCCGGTCTATGACACCGCGACCTTCCCCTGGGCGGCCGAGATCGAGAAGGATTATCCGGCCATCCGCGCAGAGCTCGAAAAGGTGCTGCTGCGCCAGAGCGAGCTGCCGACCTTCCAGGACATCTCCACCGACGTGAAGACCATTTCGACCGATACGCGCTGGAAGACGTTCTTCCTTCTCGGTTTCGGCGTGAAGTCCGAGCAGAACATCAAGGCGTGCCCGAATACCTGGGCGGCCGTGCAGAAGATTCCCGGCCTGACGACGGCGATGTTCTCGATCTTCGAGCCGGGCAAACATCTGCCTGCGCATCGCGGCCCCTATAATGGCGTGCTGCGCCTGCATCTCGGCCTCATCGTGCCGGAGCCGAATGACAAGCTCGCCATTCGCGTCGACAAGCAGGTTTGCCACTGGCAGGAAGGCAAGGCGCTGATCTTCGACGACGCCTATGAGCATGAAGCCTGGAACCATACCGACAAGACCCGCGTGGTGCTCTTCGTCGATTTCGTCAAGCCGCTGAAATTCCCGGCCCGCTTCATCAACTGGGCTCTGATGAACCTGGCGATCTTCACGCCCTTCATCAAGGAAGGTCTCGACAACCACAAGGAATGGGAAAAGAAGTTCTACGCCGAAGCCGAGGCGTTTAGAAACCGCCCGAAACCCTGATTTTATCGACTGTTTAGCTTCATAAACCCCGGTCTCTCTGAGGGAGCCCGGGGTTTTGTTTTATTCAGTCACGCGCAAGCGCTGAAGTGCGGCAAATCGGCGATGTTGCGTTCGTCGTTCTGAAGGCTTCGAGGCGCCAGGGGAATGAAACTGAGGTTATTTCACTGTCCGTACGATTGCAGCACCTGCCGTCATGCCACCACCGAAAGCCACGAGGCCGAGGTTGAGCGGTTCGGAGTGTTCGTCGGCAACATGCAGCATGGCGAGCGGAATGCTTGACGAGCTGGTGTTGCCGTAGGTCTCGATGACGCTGAGGGCTGGGCGGCCACTGCGCTTGGCAATCGTGTCGATGATACGCTGGTTGGCCTGATGCGGCACCAGGAGATCGAGATTGGCAAGCTCGATGCCGGCATCGACGCAGGCGTTTTCGATCGAACGGGTCATCGAATGCACCGCTTCGGTGAAGACCGAGCGGCCGTTCATGGCAATGACGCCATCGTCCGGCAGCGGAACGTAGAGTAGATCGCCCGGTTCCGGCCGACCGCTGACGATCGGACGGCTTGCGGTGAAGAGCGGATTGCGCGCCATGTCGCGGCTGGTCACGAGGCTGGCGGTTGCGGCATCGCCGAACAGGATCGCCGTCGAGAAATCGTTCATGTCGAGCAGCGGCGACAGGACTTCCGAGGTGATGATGAGCACCTTGGCGTCGTTCTGCTGGGCAATGAAATCATAGGCCTGCTGCAGCGCGTAGAGATAGCCGGAGCAGGCGGCGCCCATGTCATAGGCGGCAAGCGACGGCCGCACGCCGTCTTCGGCGACGGCAACCGCGACGCGGCTTGCGAGCGACGGCGTGGCGATGTCAGGCGTGCCCGTGGCGGCAATCACCAGATCGATATCGTGGATCGAGATCTGGTTCTGCTTGAGGAGATCGCGAGCCGCCTTCGTCGCGAGGCTCAGCGTGCCTTCGTCAGGCCCGACCCAGAAGCGGCTCTTGATACCCGTCAGTGCAAGAATCTCGTCGGCGCGGCGATTTGGCCAATTGTGGATGATCTCTTCGTTGGTGACGCGGCGGGCGCCGGTGGCGATGCCGATGCCGTTGATGACGACTTCCGAGAAGCTGCCGGTGTGGCGGCGCAGCGCCGGGATGACGTGCGACTTCAGGCGCCGCAGCACGAACTTGTTCTGGATTTCGGAGGCAAGCGCAAAATTCTGTTCGCTCAGATCGCGGTTGGCATCGACGGTCAGAAGCGGGCTGTCGGTGGCGATCTGGTCGCCGACCTTGGCGAAGACTTCCTGCACGACGCCGCCGATATTGGCGCAGATCTCGACAGAGGCTTTCGTCGCCTCGACGACGGCAACGAGCTGACCGACCTCGATCTTGTCGCCAGGCTTGACGAGCAGATCCGTCACCAGGACGTTTTCGTCCGCAGGGCCGGAGCCGATAGCCTTGATAGCTGCCGTCGGGCCGCTGTCATCTTCTTCATGCCAGGTCACTTCGCATTCGAGAACCTCTGCCATCAGATCGACCAGCTTGCGGTAGGAGGGCAAGGTTTCGAGCTGATTGCGGAAGTTGAAGGGAATGTGGGCATCCGAGCGCGCCAGCCTGCGCACGACGACGGGCACGTCGGTCTTTTCGGTGACGGTCGCGATGATTTCCGCACCCATGCCGACGGTGCGATTATCTTCATGGACGACGATCAGACGGCGGGTGCGCCGGGCGCTCGCCAGCACTTCCTTCTCGTCCCAAGGCGAGATCGAGCGCAGATCGATCACCTCGACGGAAAAGCCCTGGGCCTCGAAAGCGCTCGCGGCATTGGCGCAGAGCGAAACGGTATTGCCGTAGCTGACGAGCGTGATGTCGCGGCCGCGGGTAACATGGCGTGACAGGCCGGGATGGACGAAGTGCTTGTCGATATCCTCGGAGGTGCGGCCGTCGGAATTGTTGAGCACGGCCTTCGGATAAAGGAAAACCGTGGGGCGCCGTGAGTCGAAGGCGGCATTGAGAAGCCCCGCCGCATCGCCGGCGCTGGAGGGCATGACGACGTCGATACCCGGTGTGTGCGCCAGCATGCCCTCGAAGCTCTGGGCGTGGAACGGGCCAAGGCCGGGCTTATAGCCGCCGCAGCTCACCATCAGAATGACGGGAGCTTCCCATGCCCCCTCCGTGCGCCAGAACATGCTGCCCATTTCCGAGACGATCTGGTTATAGGCGAGCGGCAGGAAATCGGCGAATTGCAGGAAGGCGACCGGGCGCTGCCCGGCCAGCGCACGGCCGACGGCCGTGCCGACGATGGTGGACTCGCTGAGAGCGGCATTGCGGACGCGATCGGGATATTTCGTGCTGAGACCGCGGGTAACGCCGAAGACGTCGCCCTTCGGATCTTCGATATCCTGGCCGAACAGGACGACGTCGGGATTGGCGGCAAGCTGTTTGTCGAGGACCGCATTCAGCGCTTCGCGCATCGTCAAGGTCGATGTTTTTTCATTGCCGCGATATTCAGTCTTTCCCTTGAAGGAAGCCGGATAGGGAGCCTTCGCCTCCGGTTCGACCTTGGGCGCGTCTTCCTTGCGGGCGAGGGCGGCTTCCGCCTGGACTTCGGCCGTCAATTCCTGTTCGAGCTTTCGAAGCGCGTCGGCGTCGGTGCCTGCCTTCTGCAGCATGGCTCGCAGGTTCGGCAGCGGATCACGCGAGGAGCCGGCCTCGATTTCGAGCAGGGTGCGGTAGGTCTTCTGGTCGTCGGCGTTGGTGTGGTCGGACAGCCGCTCGACATTGAGGAGCACGATGCTCGGCGTGCGGTTGTTGCGGCTGTGGCGGACCGCCTTGTGAAAGGCCTCGCGCGAGGCCCGCAGATCGTCACCCTCGGTGCGGATGATCTCGACGCCATAAAAGCTGGAGGCCGGGCCGCCGGGCAGGTCGAAGAAGGTCTGCTTGCTCGTTCTTGTCGAAATGGAGAAGCTGTTATCCTCGATAACGAAGACGACGGGATACTGGCCGCGCACGGCCTCGGCGACCGCTTCGACGAATTCGCCCTGCTGGGTGGTGCCGTCGCCGACACAGCAGACGGCAATCGGCATGCCGGGCTTGTGCTTCAGGGATGCGGCAACGCCGACAGCGTGCAGCGCATTGTTGCCGACAGGGCCGACGATGGAGGTGATATTGAGAGCGCGGGAAGAGAGATGCGCGCTCATCTGCCGGCCGGCCGAGTGTGAACTGGCTGTGGCGAGCAGGCTGGAGAAGAACTCACGAATGGGCATGCCGCGCGCGAGCATCAATGCCTTGTCGCGATAATGGAGATGCAGCCAGTCGTCGTCTTGGAGAAACTCGTTGAGCAGCGCCGTGGACTCATGTCCGGCGCCGGAAACATGGAAATGTGCTATGCCCTGCTTGATGAATTCTCGCTCAAGACGGTCTATTTCTCTGGAAACGAAAAATATTCTGTGAAGTTGCTTGAGGTATTCTGTTGTAAACCTCCCTTCCATCTCAATGATTTTCCTAATCTTTCGTCCAAATTAATTGCGTGGACCTAGGTAGACCCCTGGGCTACCTTTTTCAATACACGTTAAATGACAATATTTTCTCGGTTTGAAACCGAAATACGTGAATCGCCGGGCTTGAGTTTTTCGCGATGTTTCTGTCCACAGGCATGTATCGATGAACGCATCCGTCCGTGCGCCAGGCGATCGGCGCGTTTATCGAAAGCGATCCTAGCCTGATTTGCGGATCCTGATGTTGCTGTTCCGCCTTGCCGCGGCGGCCTTTGCGGCTTGTTCTTCCTGAAGGATCAATTCCTTCGGCTTCTTGCCGATAATCTCCTTGCGGCCCTTCTTCGAGAAGGGCTGCGCGAGCTGGGCGAGGAAGCCTTTGGCGATCTTGCCGGTGATGCCGATATCCGTGGAGGAGGGGCGCGGCGGATTGTAGAAGGTGCCGAGAAGCTGGTCCCAGATCACGAGGTTTTCCCCATAATTCGTATTGCCTTCGGCAAGCACTTTTGAATGATGCCAGCGATGCAGGCGCGGCGTCGAGAATATGAGGTCGAGCGGGCCGGTGCGCATGTCGACATTGCAATGGGTCAAAAGGCCGATGAAAGCCGTGACCGCACCGATCCAGAGGAAGACCGGCAAAGGCGCGCCGAGCAGATAGAGTGGAATCTGACCGAGCGCGATCTTGAAGAGCGTATCGATGACGTGAAAGCGGCCTGTATTGATGACCCATAGCCGCTCGACGCTGTGATGCAGCGCATGGAAGCGCCATAGCGACAGATGCTCATGCGCGAGACGATGGGCCATATAGAGGCCGAACTCGGCGATGACGAGGCCGAGCGCCACCTGGAATATCATCGGCCACTGATCCGGCCAGAAATGCGAATGGTAGCTCAGTGCCGGCTGCGCAACCGTTGCAACGGCCATGGGGAAAGAGGTGCCGATCGCAGCGGCGATCTGCACGCCGCCTTTGTTCAGCAGCGTATGGGCGACATCGTTGAAGGTTTCGCCATCGCGTTTCTGCCAAGTCTTCTCGTAAGGCATCAACCGCTCGAAGAGGGCGATTATGGCCACCGTCGAAAGATAGACGACATTGAACCAGAGAAGATGCATATCCGACTGGAAGGCGAAATAGGCTCCCGTTAGTCCACCGCATAGGATGGCAGGCCACAACAGGGAGGAAACAGCAGCGTAAAGACGCGAACTGCTTTGAAATGTCATTCCATCATCCTCAGATTCTGATCAGCGAAAAATTTGCGCGTGAGTATGCGGGATATGTAGCGCGATGATTGTGGAGTCGAAAGCGAAATTTTTCCGATCGCTGGCGACGGCAGTTGGAAGGGAGACCGAAACATGCGGATAGAAAAGGCGGGACACGAGCATCTGGAGGGGTGGGTTGGCTTGCGCGCGGCGCTTTGGCCCGGCCATTCGGTCGAACATCACCGCGCGGAACTTGCGCAGTTTTGCTCCAATGAAAACGGTATTGCTTTCGTGGCGATCGATGCTGCCGGTCATATCACCGGTTTTGCCGAAGCAACATTGCGGCACGATTACGTCAACGGTTGCGAGACATCCCCGGTTCTGTTCCTCGAGGGAATCTATGTGCGCCCGGAAAATCGACGGGAAGGGGTGGCACAGGCACTTTGCGAGGCTGTCGCCGCCTGGGGGCGGGAGGCCGGCTGCACGGAGTTTGCCTCGGATGCATTGATCGACAATCTTGCGAGCCATGCCTTCCATGCAGCGCTCGGTTTTGTCGAAACCAGGCGCGTGGTCTATTTTCGAAAGCTGCTCTAGGCCGGAGCTACAGGACTGTGCCTAGGCGAATGTCAATTTCGTTTTCTGCTGTCCGGCCGCATCGAAATTCTCCGGCTTCAGCCAGCGCTCGTAGCCGGCCTTCAGCCGCGGCCAGTCGGCGTCGATCATGGCAAACCAGGCGGTGTCGCGATTCTGGCCCTTGGCGACCATGTGCTGGCGGAAGATGCCTTCGAAAACGAAACCGAACCGTTCGGCTGCCCGCTTCGAAGGTTCATTGAGGTTGTTGCACTTCCACTCGAAGCGGCGATAGCCGAGCGTGTCGAAGACATAGGATGCAAAGAGATAGAGCGTCTCGGTCGTCACGCGGCTGCGGGCGATGGCGGGTCCCCAAAGGATGCTGCCGATCTCGATGACGCCATGTGTATTGTCTATGCGCATCAGAGCCTGCCGGCCTTCGGCACGGCCCGTGCGCTTGTCGATCGTCGCGAAGAAGAGCGGATCGGCGCTGGATGCGGCTTTCTCAAGCCAGGGCGAAAAGGCAGAGCGATCAGCCGGTGCGTCTTCGAAGAGATAGCGGAAACGATCTTCCGCGCCGGGCGCGCGGGCCGAGGCATAGAGATCGTCGCCATGACGGGCCGGATCGAGCGGTTCTATCCGCGTATAATGGCCTTCCAGAGTAATGCGCTCGGGACGGGATACGCCCTTCCAGTTCGTCAGATCCATGTCAAAGTCCTTTGGTCATCAAATACAGCCTAGCGGAGCCGGCCGGAGTGTATCAGGTCTGCGAGGGATTGTGGCAGTTCCATCCCATCGGGCAAGCCGGGGGCGGGCTGTGGCGATACCAGACGGCTTTCGATGGGCAGGACGCCGGCCCAGACGGGATGATCTGCCTCCTCCAAATCGCCTGGCGGGCCGTTGCGAATCTTGGCCGAGGCCTCATCGATCTTCATGCGCAGCACAGAAGTTGCCTTGACCTCCTGACCGGTCATCGGCCTCAAACTGTCCCAGCGGCCGGGAAACAGGTCTTCGATGAAGCGGCGCAGTGCATCGGTCTTCTCCTCGATGTCGTCGACCAGGCGGGCCGTGCCGAAGACCATGGCCGAACGGTAATTGACGGAATGATTGAAGGCCGAGCGGGCCAGCACATAGCCGTCGATGATGCTGCAGGTCAGGCAGACCGGCATATCTTCTGCGGCGCGCAGGAAACGGCTGGCGGATGATCCGTGCCAATAGACATAATCGTCCTCCCGCCAATGCAGGGTCGGCGTCACATAGGGCGCGCCGTTGATGACATAGCCGACGTGACAGAGCGGAGCGGCATCCAGAATGGCATGGACATCGGCATGGGCGTGGCTGCCACGCTTCGGGCTTCGCCGCACCCGGGTGCGTTCGGTGGTCGGATAGGTCTTCGTATCGGGCGCGTTGAGATCGGCCATGGCTTCCTCGTCGATTGAGCATTGATCTCTGGCAGCAAAGAGGTAGGCTATAAATAGCCAGTTTCTTGATTTTTAGCAGACCAGTTGAGGTTCCGTGGCATCGGTGGCGCAATGGCCGGCACTCGACCGGAATTCGGGTGACCTGGAGGGGCAAGTCTATCGCCTGATGCGCGACCGTATTCTGCATGGGCAAATGCCGGCAGGACAGCGTGTGCCGTCGACGCGGGTAATGGCGCTCTCGCTCAGCATTGCGCGTTCGACCGTCGTCAATGCCTATGATCGTCTAAAAGCGGAGGGCTATCTGCAATCGGCACCCGGTGCTGCAACGCGCGTCGCAGCCTTTCCATCGGCACCATTGTCAGGGCAAGCCGCTGCGCCACTGCCGAACCAGCCGCGCGTTACCGAATTCAAAACCGGAGGATTGTTCGAGCCGGGTGTGCCGGATGTGTCAGCCTTTCCCCACGCAGTCTGGGCGCGTTATCTCGGGGCCAGGGGCCGCTCTTTGCGGGTACACGACCTTGGCTATAGTGATCACGGTGGTATCCGCGAACTGCGCGAAGCCATCCTCGATCATATCGCTGCAACGCGGGGCGTGATCGCCCGGCCCGAACAGGTGGTGATCGTCCCGTCGACCGGTGCCGCGATCGGGTTGCTCGCGAGCGTGTTGCTTCAGCCCGATCATCCGGGCGACATCGTCTGGATGGAAGACCCGGGCTATGCCAGCGCGCAAGCGATCCTGCGGATGGCCGGCGCCAGTCTCGTGCCGGTACCTTGCGATGCAGAGGGTATCGATATTGCGCGAGGTGCAGGGCCACCGCCGCGGCTGATCTATGCTACGCCTTCGCATCAATATCCGACCGGCGCCACTATGAGTCTACCGCGCCGTCTCGCCTTGCTCGAATTCGCCCGGGCCAATGGTGCGATCGTGCTGGAAGACGATTACGACAGCGAGTTCCAGTATGCGTCGCGTCCAATCGCCGCCTTGCAGGGTATCGATCGCAGCGAAGTCGTTGCCTATGTCGGCACCTTCTCGAAGACGCTCGCGCCCGGCCTGCGTGTCGCATACGCCGTCGTGCCGTCCCGGTTGGTGGCGGCGACCGAGGCGGCGCAGCGGCTCAGAGGCACCGTCGTACCGATCCATATCCAGGCGGCCCTCGCCGATTTCATGCGCGAGGGGCGGTTCCGTGCACATCTGAGGCAGATGAACGCCATTTATGCCGAGCGCATGGCGGCGACCGTATCGGCACTCGATCGCTATTGCTGCGCTTG
Organism: Martinezella tropici; assembly: GCF_003287875.1. GTDB lineage: Bacteria > Pseudomonadota > Alphaproteobacteria > Rhizobiales > Rhizobiaceae > Rhizobium > Rhizobium tropici_C. The sequence continues at coordinate 20,283 of NZ_QMKK01000020.1, read as the reverse complement.
GCTGGAGATCGGAGCGGGCGGCGGCGGGTTGCAGCTGGCAAGCTGGTTCCGCGACGGAAAGACCGATGATGTCGCCGTAGCGCGTGTAATCAACGCCAATGGTTTCGCGGTTCGGCCCATCTCTGCGCTGTACCTGGGTGCTGCGCAGCCCGGACTGTTGCTCGGCATCGCCCGCATGGAGGCGCACGCAGCGGATGCGGCGGCGGCGAGGATTGCAAGACTGCTCGAAGCAGTGCCGGTCAGCGCCTGAGAAACATCGCCCGATATTCGCGTGGCGTCATGCCCTTGAGTGCCCTGAACTGCCTGTTGAAATTGGCAAGCGAGGCATAGCCGACGGCATCGCTGATATGGTGGACCGCCTGGCCGGTGGAGGAGAGGCGGGCGCAGGCATCGCCGATGCGCATGCGCATGAGATAGTCCGATATCGTCCCGCCGGTATGGCGGCGAAACATGCGGTGCAGGCCGGAGACGCTAAGCGCCGCAATGTCGGCCAGTTCATCGAGGCTGATCGCGCGGGCATAGTGAAGATGCATATGCGTCAACACACGGTCGATGCGCTCACGGCTTTCCTTGAGATCCGGAGCCTGCGCCGGCGCGCTGGCGAGCGGCGTCGCCTGACGGTCTTCCGCGACTTTCACCAGAATGCCGAGCAAAGCCAGAAGGCGCTCGACAGCCGGCTTTTCGAAAATGGTTTCGAAGGCAGGGCGGACGGCGGCGGAGGTCGCCTCGGAAAAGTGCAGGCCGTTGTCTCCACGCCGCAGCATGGCTTCGATCGACCGGAATTCGACGGCGCCGCCCGTCATCTGCAAAAGCCAGTCGCGATTGAACCAGAGCACCAAGGCAATATGCGGCTTTTCTTCCTTGATCTTGGCATGCGAAACCCAACTGTGCGGCAGATTGGGGCCGACGAGAACGAGGTCGCCGTCACCATAGTCGCCACTGTGATCGCCGATGAAACGCTGACCGATGGAATTCAGCGTCAGCGTCAGCTCGAATTCCGGATGGTGGTGCCATTGGAATGGAATGCAGTCGTCGAGCCGGCGGTTCAGCATGCTCCACGATGCTTCCGGTGAACGAGGCAGAACTTCAAGATAGGGCCTCATGGAGCGTCCGTAATAGATGACAAGCCAGAATAGTATCAGAAGTGGCCAGAGCCGGGCAACATCGAAACTCCTGTTGGAGCTACAACTTCTTCCGTAACCCGAGAACAAAAGGGTCAGCGAGATGGAGGAGACCGATGCAGCCTGCCTTGAAACGAGACGCTCACCCGACCGCGTCAGCGGTCACGACGCAACTGAAGGATATTCGGAAGATTTTGCCGCTCAGAGTGCTGTCGAAGGACGATTGGCAGCATTGGATCACTAGGGGTTATGTGATCGTGCGGCAGGCTGTGCCTGCTGTCAATGTCGAGCGGCTTGTCGAGCTCTTGTGGCGTTTTGACGAGAAGGACCCGAACGACCCTTCCACCTGGTATGCGCCGCAGCGGCGCGAGCACAAGATGAAGGAACTCAACAATACCGGCATGCTGGAGATCTATAATCACCAGTATCTCTGGGATAACCGCATGGAAAAGCGGATTTACGATGTCTTCGTCGATATCTGGGATCGCGAGGATCTCTGGGTCACGATCGATCGCGCCAATCTCAACCCGCCGAAGAAGGTGAAGGGCAATCCGAACGGCTTCATCCACTGGGATGTCGATACTTCGATCCGGCCCCTGCCGATCGGCGTGCAGGGTGTTCTGAGCCTGAAGAAGCAGGATGGCGATGTCGGCGGATTTCAGTGCGTGCCGCAGCTCTTCGAGCATTTCGAGGAATGGGAAAAGACGCAGCCCGCGGATCGCGATCCCATGCATCCCGACATGGCGGGTCTCTCGGTCGTCAATATCGACATGGAGCCCGGCGACCTGATGATCTTCAACTCGCTGCTGGCGCACGGCGTCCGTCCCAACCATTCGGACAACCGCGTTCGCATGGCGCAATATATCTCCATGCATCCGGCGGAATACGACAATATCGCCGAGCGCGAGGAGCGCATTCGTCTGTGGCGGGAATTGGACTCCCCGAAGCGCGACGCCTTTCCGGGCGACCCCCGCGAATGGGAAAAGCACAATGCGACGACGGCCAAACTGACGCCGCTCGGCGAGAAGCTGCTGGGTCTCAAGGCCTGGTAAACGACAGAGACCGGGTTCTTGAAAAAAGCTTCGAGCGGCCTTGGGCCGCTCGAAGCGTTTGTGGAGATTTGGCGGGCAGGCGCGGGTCCGTCAGATTTCGTTCCAGCGGCGGATGACCGGCTCGGTCAGGTCATGCTCGTAGCCGAGCACGCTGATGCTCGTGGTGTCGAGGACCAGATGCGCACCGCCCCCCGGCGGCAGGCCAACCCAGCGGGCAGCGAAGACGCGCAGGAAATGGGCGCTGGAAAAGATCAGGACGGAGCCGGCAATGCCGCGAAGTTCGCCGATGATGCGGTCGGCACGCGCGCCGACATCGGCGGCAGATTCGCCATTCGGGCAGCCGTCGCGGAAGACTTGCCAGCCGGGACGTTCGGCAAGGATCGCCTTGGTGGTGATGCCCTCATAGGCGCCGTAATCCCACTCCGCCAGATCGTCCTTGACGACGCGACGGTCGCCGAAACCGGCCAGTGTGCAGGTATTTTGCGCCCGCTGCGATGGACTCGACCAGACGGCGGCGAAATCGATGGCAGGCAGGCGACCGGCGACCTTGCGGGCGGCCTCTTCGCCGGCAGCGGTGAGCGGAATATCGGTCCGGCCGGTGTGCCGGCCGGAAAGGCTCCACTCCGTCTGTCCATGGCGTACCAGATAGACTTCGGGATAGGCGCTGCTCATGCCGTTTCTCCTTTGCATTTGCCGTGCGAAATTCTTCGCATCTGCGAAAGCGTCTGTCGAGAGCTAAAGCGGATTGGCAGCTGACCCGACAACCTTCTGCAAATCCAAGCTCTTGCAGAGGATTGTGAATCTCATCGTTTCACGGCGCGGCGGACGCTGTAGAACAGGATGGTGAGGCAGCCGACCAGCAAGAGAAGGCCACCCGCGAGTGGTGGAAAGGCGAGGATTTCCACCGCTCCGGCAATAAGGAGAATGAGGATAAGGCAGAGCGTGGCAAGGCTGCCGTCGTCGATGAACATGCCGATAAGTTCGGAGAGAGCGATGCGCAGGATGGTCATTGGGCTGCCTTTGTTGCTGGGTTGCCGCGCAGGCCGCGGATGATGGCGTAGGAGGCGAGCGAGACGATCGCGAAGATGGCGATCAGGGCGAAATCCTCGCCCGGCCAGTGCGCACCGATGCCTTCACCGGTCCAGAAGATGCCGAAGCTTGTCAGCATGAGGCCGACGACGAATTTGAGGGTGTTTTCCGGCACGGTGGCGAGCGGGCGATGCACCAGCAATCCGATCAGCATGACGAGCACGAAAGCGGCAAGCGCGCCGAGGCCGGCATAGAGTGTCAGGCCATGCGCGCCGCCGACGGCGATGACGATGAAGACCACTTCGACACCTTCGAGCAGCACTGCCTTGAAGGCGGCAAGGCCGGCGAGATAATCGGCGCGGCGATCTGTGGACTGCGCCTGTAATGCTGCCGTCTCCTTGGAGAAGGCTGCTTCCTCGTCGTGCAGGGCGATGACGCCGAGGGAGCGAAGTATGGCTTTGCGCAGCCAGCGCATGCCGAAAAGGATCAGCAGAACGCCGACGACGAATTGCAACATCTCGATCGGTATCAGCGCCAGCAGCGGTCCGAAGACGAGGACGAGGGCAGCCAGCACTGCAAGGGCGAGCGCGGCACCCGTGAGGGCCGGGCGCCAGCTTCGTGTGACGCCGACGGCAAGGACGATGGTGAAGGCTTCCACGACTTCGACAAATGAGCCGAGGAAAGATGCCGTCACGGTGGAGAGAATGGGCGTGAGGCTGTTCATGAACTGATTCCCGAATGACGATTAAGGCGTTGAATGCGAACGGTATTTGCCGGACGATGGTTCTTCATGTCTTGGATGAGCCGAGGCTTGGCCAAATGCCGATATCGCGTGCGCGCTGCACTTTGGCGTGGTTCACTTGCGTTTCCTCGTGCCGCGTTTGCTCCATGATTTATCGAGCGCACCGCGCAGCTGGCTGAGCTGATCGAGGCGGTCGATGGCAGCATCCTTGCCCTTCGCGGCTAGCGCCACGATCAGAGATTCGATCAGCACCAGCGTGCCGGCATGCATGGCGAGGTGGCCGGCGTTGCCACGCGGCACAGGCAGGACTTCAGTCACCTTGTCGGCAATCTGTAAGCCGAGATCGTCGCTGATCAGGATGATCGGAGCGCCATGCTTGCCGGCGTATTCCAGCAGCACCTCGACCTCGCGATAGAGCGGCGCATAGGCCATGACAAGCACGACGTCGCCTTTGCTAATCCCAAGCAGGCGATCCGCAAGCGCTATGCCAGATGCCGAGAGCGCGCTGCTCGGCAGGCCGATGCGATTGAACTGCAGGCTGGTATAATCCGCTATCGCGCCCGAAGGCCCGATGCCGAAGACATGACGTCGGGCTGCCTTGGCGAGACTGTCGACGCAGCGTTCGAAGCTTGCGGCGAATTCCTCGCGCCGCAGAACCTCCAAAGCCTGTTCGTGTATGCTGATGACATGGTGAAGCACATCGCTGGCCTGGCTGCCCGTTTCAGCCAGCGTGCGCTGCATCCGCGTTCCGGGGGATGGCGCTCCGGTCAGTTCCTCAAGCAGAGCGGCCCGCAGCGTCGACAGACTTTCGAAACCGAGGGCGCGGGCGGTGCGGACGACCGTCGCGTCGCTGGTGCCGGCGAGCTGCGCGATCTGGGCGGCCGAATTCAACAGTGCGGCCTGCTTCTGATCTACGAAGAAACGCGCGATACGTTGCTCTGAGGGTGCGAGGGTCTCGATCACATCGAGAACGCGGTCTTCGAAAGTGCGAGGTTTCTGCGTCGCTTCTGCCATCGGACATCTTCTGTAGTGAATGCTACCAATTGGATTATCTGTAGCATTTGCTGCAAAAGAATGACAGCACAAATAAAGGGCGCTTCGCTGTATCGCAAAGCGCCCTTTTGATCGCGTTAAAGGTCGGCGGGAGAGTTGGCTATGGCTATTCCGCCAAAGCGGCTCGCACCGCCGGGATCACCTTCTGGCCGTAGAGTTCGATACAACGCAGCATCTTGTCATGGCCGAGTGCGCCGGCGCTGTATTTCAGCTGGAAGCGGCTGATGCCGAGCGTCTTGACGACCGGGGCGAGCTTGGCGGCGACCGTTTCCGGCGAGCCGACATAGAGCGAACCCTTTTCGATCTCGTTGTCGAATTCCGCGCGCGTCATGGGCGGCCAGCCGCGCTCGCGGCCGATGCGGTCGCGCATCGCCTTGAAGCAGGGCCACAGCTCCTCGCGTGCCTGTTCATCCGTCTCGGCGATATAGCCGGGCGAGTGGATGCCGATCGGCTTGACGGGCTTGCCGAGCTGTTCGAAGGCGCGGTGGTAGAGATCGACATAGGGCTGGAAGCGATAGGGGCTGCCGCCGATGATCGCCAGCATCAGCGGCAGATCGTAGTGAGCGGCACGCACCACCGATTCCGGGCTGCCGCCGACGCCGATCCAGGTCTTCAGCTGGCCGCTCTCGATGGTCGGGAAAACCTTTTGATTGCGCAGCGGCGGGCGGATGCTGCCCTGCCAGTTCACCGGCTCATTCTTGAGCAAGGCCGCGAACAGATCGAGCTTTTCCTCGAAGAGCTGCTCGTATTGCGACAGCTCGAAGCCGAACAGGGGGAAGGACTCCGTAAACGAGCCACGACCGAGAATGACTTCGGCGCGGCCGTTCGAAACCGCGTTCAGGCTGGAGAAGCGCTGGAACACGCGGATCGGGTCGTCCGAGCTCAGCACGGTGACGGCCGATCCCAGATGGATTTTCGATGTACGGCTGGCGATGGCGGCCAGGATCGTTTCGGGCGAGGAGACCGCAAAATCCTCACGGTGATGCTCGCCGATGCCGAAAAAGTCTATTCCAAGCTGGTCGGCAAGGACGCCTTCCTCGACGACATTGCGCAGGACCTGCGCATGCGGCAACGGCGCGCCCTTATCGTCGAAGGTCACGTCGCCGAAAGTATCCAGGCCGAATTCGACGTTGTTTGTCGTCATGATTTTTCCTGTCATGTGTCGAAATGATAATGTTGAGACAGCATGTAGTGTCGCTCCCGACCATCCACTACCCGGAAAGTTTCGGCTGAAATCTTCGAAGAATTCGATATGCCGATGGCAACCGGCGATATTCGGCAGTGCCGGCGTTGCGATCGGTGGTACTCACGCCAATATTAGCTCCGAAGTGAGCGCGGTTGAATCAAGGAGAAACACATGGTCGCACTGAAAAAGGTGAACCTTACCAAAGCCTTTGCAGCCTTCGATGAGACTTGGAGCCCGCGCGTCGGCGGCGACATCAACGATTTCCAGGTCAAGCTCGTGAAGCTGGATGGCGCTTTCCATTGGCATCATCATGAAGAAGAGGATGAGCTGTTCTTGGTCGTCAAGGGCACGCTGCGCATGAAGCTGCGCGAGGAAAACGGCGGCGACATCGTCCTTGGCCCTGGCGAATACATCATCGTTCCGCATGGGGTGGAGCACTGTCCGGTCGCCGAGCCGACCTGCGAGGTCGTGTTGTTCGAGCGCAATACGACGCTCAATACCGGCAATGTCGAAAACGAGCGGACGATCCGCGCGCCCAAGCGGCTTTAACCGATCCCGATGGTCCGGCAGCCCGTCAAGGGCTGCCGGACATTGACCAGTCCATCAGTTGAGCGCCAGCTTGTTCGACGGCGTACGGCAGGCCGCGAAAACATCCAGCTTCGGATCATAGACCTTCGTCGAGACGTCCATCATGCCGAGAACGCTGTGGAAGATGTTGTCGTGAGAGTAGGTGCCCTCGGCGGCCTGCTTGGCAAGGCAGGCCATGTCGAAGCCGGCGGCCTTAGCGAGATCGTCAGCCATCCATACCAGCATCGGCACATGCGTCTGCTGTGAAGGGGCGATGATATAGGGCGTGCCGTGCAGATAGATGCCGTTTTCGCCGAGCGACTCGCCATGATCGGAGAAATAGAGCACGGAGCCGGACACCGAGTTCGAGCGCTGCTTCAGCTTGTCGATCACCATGGCGACGATGTGATCCGTGTAGAGAATCGTATTGTCATAGGCATTGGTGATTTCCTCCTGGGAACAGGAGCTGAAGTCATTGGAGCGGCAATCCGGCTGGAACCGGCGGAATTCTTCCGGGTAGCGCTGATAGTAGGCCGGGCCGTGGCTGCCGAGCTGGTGCAGCACCAGCACGCTGTCGCCCTTCACCTTGTCCAGCCAGCCGTCGATCTTATCTACGAGGATTTCGTCCCTGCATTCGCCGTCCTTGCAGAAGCGCGGATCGGCAGAGGGCGGCAGGTAGGTATAGGAGACGCGATCGGTGACGTTGTAGCTGCCGGTGTCATTATCCAGCCAGGTTACATCCACCTTGGCATGGGTCAGGACATCGAGCAGGTTCTCCGTCTCAAGCCCCTTACGGTGGGTGTATTGCCCACGCGTGTAGACCGAGAACAGGCAGGGTATGGAGGTTGCCGTCGCCGTCCCGCAGCTGCTGGTATTGGGGAAGTAGACGACATCGCGCTTTGCCAGTTCCGGATTGGTCATCTTGGCGTAGCCGCCGAGCGAGAAGTTCTGCGCGCGCGCGGTTTCGCCGGCAACGATGATCGTGACGCGCGGTTTGCCGTTATCGACCGCGCCGACCCTGCGGGCATCCGTACCCAGCGGCTGCGCGACGACGTTGGCGTTCTTTTGGGCATCGATTGCGTAGCGCACAGCGCTGGTGATCGGGATGACCGGATTAAGTGTATCCATCAGGTCGCGATGAGCGCGGCCGACGCCGGCATAGGTCTTGTAGAAGCTGGTGCCGGCAACGACGAAGATCGCCGAGCAGGCGAGAATGACGGCGGTATTGTAGGCAAGCTTCTTGAGGATGGGACGATGGACGATCCGGATCCACATGATGACCAGCGAAGGTAAGACGCCCGTCAGCAGGACATAGGTCACGAAGCGCACCGTGATCAGGTGTCCGCTTTCCGCTCCGGTCGACACTGCGGCATTGCGGATCATTTCCTTGTCGATGATGACGCCGAACTGATCGTTGAACCAGGAAGAGACCGATGCCACCAGCACGAAGAAGATCAGGGCCGGCTTCGTGAGGTATTTGGCGGAAAAGAGCGTGAAGAGCGCCAGGATGGCAGCGGAAATGCCGATTACGAAGGCGGCGAAGGCGGCGGGTTCAGCGATAAAATAGCCGTATGCCTTGGTCCAAAACATCCGGTTTGTCACAAGAAGTACATATAAAGCGGCTATGAAGCAAAGCGTGACACTGCCGATGGCCGGCCTGAATTTTTGCCGGTCCGGCGTGGCGTTTCTATTGGTCAATAGTCTTCTCCGCGCATCTGCTGGCGGTTGGGGCGGAAGTGCCCACTACCGCAGGGTGCGTTTTGGCTGCCAAAGTTGGCCACCATGGTGATCAATACTGACATTTACCTGAATGACGGACCGTTGTGCAGTGCTGTTTCGAGCCCTGTTCGGATTATCTTCGCTTTTTGTCAGCCTCCCGCTTTGAGTTCAGGTCGCCGTCAGAAATAGGCATCATAGCTGCCCGCTTGCAACGGGGAGCAATCGTGCGGCTCTTATTGATCGAAGACAATCCGGCTATAGGCAATGCCGTGCAGGATCATCTGCATGCGGACGGCTGGTCGGTCGACTGGTCGATCACTCTCGAATCCGCAACGGCCGCGGCCGCGTCGAGTAAGCATGATGTGGTTCTTCTCGACCTTCGATTGCCGGATGGAAGCGGCCTCGACATGCTGAGGCTCATGAAAGCGCGCGGCGATACGACGCCGGTCGTCGTCATGTCTGCCTATGATCAGCTCTCGGACCAGATGACCGCCATGAGCATCGGCGCCGTGGATTATCTGGTGAAGCCCTTTGCGCTCGCCGAGATGGCGGTCCGTGTGCGGAAGGCAGCCTCGCGCGGCAGCTTGAAGCGCATCCGCAATGTCAGCTGAGTCGCGGCTTTTCAGGATTGGGCTGACCTTGCCAGCCGCAGGACGTCGATCACGGCCAGGGCAGCGGCAAAGACCACCAACGACATGAGCCAGCCCAGAACGGCATCCGACAGGTAGTGCGCCCCGGTTATTACCCGCAGGACCGGCATCATGATCGAGATGATCGCGAGCGGAAGCCCGAGCCGGAGGCGCAGATGTGGCGGCAGCAGCAATATGAGGCAGAGCAGCCAGCCGCCGGACGACGCTTCTCCGGAAACGAAGGAGCAATTTCCAAGGCACTTACCGGCAAACGATCCTGCCTGGACGAAGTCGAGCGAACCGCCGAAGAGATCGGTGCTGCGCGGCCGCGGCCTGCCGGAATAGCTTTTAAGCAAGGTGTTCACGATGAGGCCGCAGCCGATGGTCAGCGATATCAATGCGGCGACATATCGATCCGTTATCGGCGTGCGCCATCGAGCGCCATGTTTGCGCCAGGATGAAATCAAACTCGCAACCAGGGTGACAGCGGCGATGTAGGGCAGGGCAAGCGTCACAGCCCGCACGATCTCGAGAAGAGGATTCTTGGCGAGTGCAAAGGCGCCACACACTTTGCCGGCTAGCGTGATCGACGCGCAAGGCGCCGCGGTGAAGACGCTCCTGGCGACGAGGAGATCGATAGCGGGGAAATGATAGAAGACGAACAGCAGCACCCACCAGAGCGTGAAGAGCGCCAGAAATGCGACGAAGGATCTGCTTACCGGGACCGTTCGTTTTGTATAGGCAATGGAATTATCGAACATCGGGAACGCCGGCCACGGTCTGAACAAGTTCAAAAGAGCGCCCGCCCGGGTTTGCAAAAAAAGCTGAGGCGGCCACTATCGAGTGTCCACTACGACAGAAGCCTGACAGCAGCCTGAAAGATCAAATGCTTAAGAAAATCGAACGGCACGACCAATGCCGGTCAGGTCGATCCTGACCGGTCGAACAGATCTCGACGTTGCCCTTGGTTGCGCTCTATTCGCCCGTCTGAAAATAGGCTTCCAGCCGATAGCCATCGGGATCGATGACGAAGGCGGCATAGTAGAACTGGCTGTAGTCCGGTCGGATGCCCGGCTTGCCGTTGTCTTCGCCGCCACTGGCGATGCCTGCGGCATAGAAGGCATCGACGGCAGCCTGGCTCGGGGCGATGAAACAGAAATGCAGGCCGGAGCCACGGTCGGCGGGCACGGGGCGCTCCACCTCGCTGACCCAGAACTGGGCGCGTTCCGCCCCATATCCGACCGTGCCGTCGAAATTGGTCAGACGTTCATAGCCAAGCGGTGCCAATGCAGCATCGTAGAACGCCTTTGCCCGCGCCAGATCTTTGACGCCGATCGAGATGTGGTCGAACATGAAAACCCGCTCCGTGTTGTCTGCGGAGTATTGCGAAGCCGCCCCTGGAAGATGCCAGCTTTCGAAGCCCGCAGGTTCAATTGGGTCTCACCATCTTGCAATGGTGATGGGAAGTCAACAAAGCGAAGCGACGGGTTATCGGATCGTTCGATCCAAATTTCCAATCGCGAATCGTCTGGGCGCTGTCGATCTTGATGAACTGCGCGGCGCCGGACATGGATTTGTCGGCGCCCGGCCGCAAGCTGATTTTTTTGAAACGATTGTCGATTTGCGAATGACTGCTTCGTCGTCAATATGAGCGGGCTTGTTAAGCGGCAATGGTGCCGGTGTCTCGCTTCCGGAGGATTTTTTCCATGCGTTTCATGTCTATCGTCACCTCTTCCCATCACATGGCTCCGACGCCGGAACTTGCCGAGGCCATGGGCAAGCTGGCCGATCGGGAGATCAAGGCCGGCCGCATGCTCGACACGGCCGGGCTGATGCCGCTTGCGACCGGAGCCCGCGTCACCATCAAGGATCGCAAGCTGAGCGTGATCGACGGCCCCTTCGTCGAGGCCAAGGAGATCGTCGGCGGCTATGCGATCTTCGAGCTGCAAAGCAAGGAGGAGGCCGTGGCGCTCGCGGTCGAGTTCATGCAGCTGCACAAGGATTTCATGCCCGGCTGGGAAGGCACATGTGAAGTGCGTGCCTATTTCGAGCCGGGCGCGGAGGGGGTATGCGATCCTCTCGCCGAAGCAAGGGCATGATGATTTCGGCCTGTCATCGGGGCGGGTGGCCGTGACGCCCGCCGGCACCCATCGGGCGATTCTGGCCGTCTGGCGGATCGAACAGCCACGGCTGATCACCAGCCTGGCGCGATTGCTGCGCGACGTACCGCTGGCCGAGGATCTCACTCAAGAAGCACTGATCGTGGCTCTGGAGCGATGGCCGGAAACGGGCATCCCCGAACGCCCTGGCGCTTGGCTGATGACTACCGCCAGGCGCCGGGCGCTCGATCATTTGCGCCGCCGCCGGATGCTTGACCAGAAGCACGAGTTGATCGTTCGGGAGATGGAGGAGGACGAGCGGATCATGCCTGATCTAGATACCCTTCTCGACGATGATATCGGCGACGAAATGCTGCGCCTGATCTTCACGGCGTGCCATCCGCTGATTTCGCGCGAGGCACGCGTGGCGCTGGCCTTGCGGATGATCTGCGGCCTGACGACGGAAGAGATCGCAAGGGCTTTTCTGGTGTCTGAAGCGACGATCGCCCAGCGCATCGTCCGCGCCAAGAAGACGTTATCGGAATCGGGGCTTTCCTACGAGACGCCGCACGGCGAGGAATTGTCGGAGCGCCTGGCCTCGGTGCTGGAGGTTGTCTATCTGATCTTCAACGAAGGCTACACGGCCGCACGCGGCGAGAACTGGCTTCGGCTGCAATTGTGCAATGAGGCACTGCGGCTGGGCAGGGTGTTGACCTCCGTCGCCCCGCTGGAGCCGGAGGCGCATGCGTTACTGGCCCTGATGGAACTGAATGCATCCCGCGTAGCGGCCCGGACGGACGCCGACGGCAACCCGATACTTTTGCTCGAGCAGAATCGCGCCCGCTGGGATCGCCTGCAGATTCGGCGCGGCTTGAAAGCGCTGAGGCGAGTAGAGCAGCTTAGGGGCGCCGACGGCCTTTATGCTTTGCAAGCCGCGATCATCGCATGCCATGCGAGGGCGAGGACATCGGATGAAACCGACTGGAGGCTGATCGCTGATCTTTACGCAGAGCTTGCCGAACTCACGCGTTCGCCGATCGTCGAGCTCAATCGCGCGGTTGCCGTCGGCATGGTCGAAGGTCCCGAAACGGCATTGGAGATCATTGAACGTCTTCGCGACGAGCCGGCGCTGAAGGGCTATCATCTTCTGCCGAGCGTTCGCGGCGATCTTCTTTATAAGCTTGGTCGATACGGCGAAGCGCGGCTGGCCTTCGAAACGGCAGCCACGATCGCTGAAAATCAAAGGGAGCGTGACCTGCTGCTGCGCCGCGCCGCCGAAGCCGCCGACGCGGAGAAGAGCTGATCCGCCCGGGAGGCGGATCAGCTTGTTTCAAGCTATTCTGCAGCCTGATAATTTGCGGCTCTCGCGGCGGATGAGCGCGGGCCGATGGCGGCAAGCAGCGTGATGGCAGCCGCGAGGATCGTCACGAAACCGATGCCGGCAATGTAGGGATTCCAGCCGAAGCTCGGTGCAGCGCTGAAGACGGCCGAGGCCGCTGCCAGGATAATGCCGCCGCCGATCTGGAAGGAGGCAAACAGCATGCCCGACGCCAGGCCGGATTCATCCTCGCCGACTTCGGACAGGGCCGCGACCTGGATTGACGGATAGGTCATGGCATAGCCGATACCGAGCAACAGCTGCGAGACGATAACGAGCACGATCGTATCGATCTGGCCGGCCGACAGCACCCAGAAAAGATAGCTGATGGCCTGCAATCCCACGCCGAAGGTCATCAGGAGCGTCGTTCCGCGGCTCTGGCCGATCGTGGCGAAGCGTGGCGCGAGGAACATGACGCAGGTCCCGCCGATGGCGAAAGCAAAACCCGTGGCAAAGGCCGACCAGCCGATGACGGTCTGATAATAGAGTGTCGCGATGAACTGGAAGCCGACATAGGCTCCCTGGTACAGCGCGGCAATGGCATTGGCATGGCTGAGCTTGGCACGCCGGAACATGGCGAGCGGCACCATCGGATCCCGGTGGCGGGACTCGACGACCAGGAAAAGCAGGATCAGAACGAGCGCTGCCACCAGAGAACCCCAGGTTGCAAATGCCTGCCAGCCATCGGCGGCGGCATTGGTGACGCCGAAGACGAAAAGCAGAAGGCCGGGTGTAATCGTCAATGCGCCGGCCCAATCGAAGGGAGGTCGCACGCCGCTTCTCTTGTGATCGGCGGGCAGGACGAGCGGCGCGACGATCAGCGCGAGGATGGCGATGGGAGCCCCCATGACCAGGGTCGCACGCCAGCTGATGATAGTCGCCGCACCGCCGAGCACCATGCCGAGCACGAAACCGGCGGCACCGGTGGAGGAGAAGACGCCGAGCGCCTTGGCGCGGGCGTTGCCTTCTCCGAAGACGGAGAGCAGGAGGGCAAGCGCGGCAGGGGCCGTGAAGGCGGCGGCGATGCCCTTGATCAGACGGGCGGCGATCAGGGTCGGAGCGCTATCGACGAACCCGCCGGCAATGCTGGCGGCGGCAAAGACGGCAAGCGACCAGAGGAAGACGCGGCGGTGGCCGAAAAGGTCGGCAACGCGGCCGCCAAGCAACAGAAAGCCGCCATAGCCGAGCACATAGGCGCTGACGGCCCATTGCAGCGAGGTGGCTTTCATACCTAATTCTGTCTGGATTGCGGGCAGCGCCACTCCAATGGTGGATACGTCCATGGCGTCCAGGAAATTGGCGGCGCATAGCAGCAGCAACGCCAATCCGGCCCCGCTTCGGGTTTGGGAAGAAGTCATCGGGATCGTTCCTTTCTAGGCTGCCGCCTCTTGGGAGGTTGAAAACGGCAGGGAACGAGAAAATGTACACCTTCAAACCCTATTGCAAATTGATAGTAACCATGTCAGGTATTACTGATAATGATGAATGATGCCACGCTTCGAAAGATCGATCTCAATCTGCTGCTCGCCTTCTCCGTGCTGATGCAGGAGCGGAATGTGAGCCGTGCGGCCGAGCGGCTGCTGCTCGGCCAGCCCGGGCTTTCTGCGGCGCTGCGCCGCCTGCGCGAGACGCTGGATGACGAATTGTTCGTGCGCGTCGGGCGCGGCTTGCAGCCCACGCCGCGGGCGCTGTCTATCGCGCCGGCGATCGAGGATGCGCTTTCCGGTATCGAGCGTGCCATCCGCCCGCCGGCGGCCTTCGATCCGGGAAGTTGGCAGGGGGAATTCCGCGTCGGACTCTGCGACAATCTCGAATCATCCTTCTTCGGGCCGCTGGCGGCGCGGCTGCGCCAGCTCGCGCCGAATGCCCGGCTGACCAGCGTTGCCTTCGACCGGCGTGATGCCGTGCGGCTGCTGGACGAGGGCGCCTTCGAATTCAGTATCTCCGTGCATGATGAGCCCGCTTCCTGGCATGTTCGCGCGCCGCTGTTCGAACAGGCTTCGCTCTGCATCTATGATGGCCGGCATCTCAAATGCGCGGCGCCGCTGAGCCTCAAGCATTTTGCCAGCGCGCCGCATGTGACTGTTTCGCTTGAAGGCTCCATATCCACCAGTGTCGATGTCGCTCTCGCGCGCCTCGGCCATCGCCGGCAAGTGGTGGCGACCGTTCCCCGCTTTTCGGCCCTGCCGACGACGCTACAAGCCATTCCCGCCATTGCGACGGTTCCCGAGGCGATTGCCCGCTGCATGGCGCAACTGCATGATCTTACGATTTCGGAGCCGCCTTTCGAGCTGCCGGCTGATCCGGTGACGATGCTCTATCGCCGCGTCGATCAGGCCGACAGCCGCTCGGTATGGTTCCGCCGCCTTTTCGTTGATGTCGTTAAGAAAGCGCTCGAGGCGAGCGGGTGCCGCATGGGTGTTTCCACGGATGCCTGCTGCTACGATCCGCCTGAACTCGCGGAAGCTGTTTGACCCTTCGAGCGGAGGCGCCATGATCCGTCGTACCTCGCGCCTTTCCCTGCGGATGCCGGAGGAGGGGGATATCGACTTTCTGACGGCCCTGTTCTTGCGGCCGGAAATGGTCGTCCATCGGCCGGATCCGAGGCCGGATTCTCCCAAAGAGAGTGCCCGGCGCCTGGCCCGTGACCGGGCACATTGGCGGCTGCATGGATTCGGGCGTTGGGCGATCGAAACGGAAGGGCGGCTGATCGGGTTCGGGGGCGTTACCGTTTCCACCGAATTCGAGGGGCTCAATCTCTCCTATCATCTGCATCCTGATCATTGGGGAAACGGCTATGCGACCGAGCTGGTGAGGGAGGCGCTGGCTTTCGCCCATAACGATCTGCAGGCGAAGCGCGTTATCGGGCTTGTACGCCCCGTCAATCTGGCCTCCCTGCGCGTGCTGGAAAAATGTGGATTCCATTTCGAGCGTGAAGTCATGCTGCATGGTGCGCCGACCCATCTGCTTTCCCATCGGCTGGCTGCGGCTGATATCGACGAGCCGACTTAGCCGTCCGGATAGGGCATGCCGTCCTTGTGCACGAAGCGTCCATCGGTGCTGGAGCTCATCATGTCGACATCCGAACAGGTAATTAGATCCGTGGGCGAGCGCGTGCCGGCCTCAAGATAAACAGCCGTCGTAGCCGATTTGTTGATCATGTGATGGCCGTTGCCCGAACCTTTCGGAAAGGCGGCACAATCGCCGGCGCGTAAGATGGTTTCACCATCATCCTCGATCAGCGTCAGTTCGCCCTCCAGTATATAGACGAATTCATCCTCCTCGGAATGCCAGTGCCGCTGGCTCGACCAGTTCCCCGGCGGCAGCCGCATCAGGTTGACGCCGAAATCCATGAGGCCGCCGGCATCGCCCAGCCGCTGGCGTATGCGCTCGGCGCAGGGGTCATTGAATGGGGCGGGATAACGCGTGCCTTTGACTTCGGGTATGGCTGCAATATCGATCTTCGGCATGATGATCCTGCCTGCGATTTGCCGTGGATGGATGTGCTGTCTCTGCAGAAGAGTCTACCAAAATTCGTCGCCACCAGTCCAGCAATGTATCTCGGTGGAGCATGGCAAACGGGGTTTAACTGTCTGTGTTGTCATCTAGTTGTCACCCGGTTGTCATCGTTCATACACATATGCGTTGTTTGAGCAACATGCCATATCTGGGTGCTGTCACATATGTTGAGGGCCTAGTTAAATCCTTGTCACGGGAAAATAGTAAATGCAGCTTACTAATCGAAGTGAGGCTTGTGCTTCGAATTAGGCACTGGAACTTGATGTCGAGCGACCCCCAGGTTCGTCCATCGCGCAAGTTCATTCGACGGATGGAGTTACCATGAACATCAAGAGTTTGCTTATCGGTTCTGCCGCTGCCCTCTGCATCGTATCCGGCGCACATGCTGCCGATGCCATCGTTGCCGCCGAACCGGAGCCGCTGGAATATGTCCGTATCTGCGACGCGTTCGGTGCGGGCTACTTCTTCATTCCCGGCACGGAGACCTGCTTGCGCGTCGGCGGCAAGGTTCGCACCGAAGGTCAGTGGAAGGATCCGTACAATCGCGCCAGCAACTTCGGCACCAAGTGGCATACCCGCGCCGAGCTCAACCTCAATACCGCAACCGATACCGAATATGGTCCGCTGAAGACCGAAACCATCGTGCGCTGGGATTGGAACGACGGCGGTTCCACCGGCACGAACCTGCTGTGGGCCTACATCAACCTCGGCGGCTTCAGCGTGGGCAAGACGGACTCGCAGTACAACCAGTTCATCGGTTACGCCGGCGACGTGATCCAGGACGACGTGATCTATGACGGCCCGTACGAGCTGAACCAGATCACCTACAACTACGACAGCGGCACGGGCTTCACCGGCGTCATCTCGCTCGAAGACAGCAACTCCGGAACGACGACCAGCGCCTATGGCGGAAGCTGGCAGCTCTCCAAGAGCGATCATTACGCTCCGAATGTTGTTGCCGGTCTCGGCTATAAAGCCGGCGCCTGGCAGTTTCGCGTGGTCGGCGGTTATGACTCCATCGTCGAAGAGGGGGCCATCAAGGCGCGCGTTGATGCCGATTTCGGCGTTTTCTCTGCCTTCCTGATGGGCGGGTGGAATACCGACGGCGACAAGCTCAACCAATATGCCGGTTCGAACCAGAACGTCTCGGCCTGCACGACTTCCGACGGCGTCGTTCACGGCGCAGATTGCGGCTGGGGTGACTGGGCAGTCTGGGGCGGCGTCGGCGTTCCGATCAACGACAAGCTGAAGTGGAACCTGCAGCTCGCCTATACCGATTCCAAGATCTTCGAAGCGACCACCAACGTCAAATTCAATCCGGTGAAGAACCTGCTCGTCGAGCCGGAGTTCACCTATGTTCACTATGATCTGCCGAGCGATGATAGCTTTTCGGGTATCCTCCGCTTCGAGCGAACCTTCTGAGGCTTTTGGTCTCGGCTGACGTTCACAGAAATGAGGCCCGGTCTTCGTATCGGGCCCCATCTGTCGTGACGGACGATTTCTGAATCTCCGTTCGCACCGCATCCTGCCGACCGGCACCGTGCGACGCATAGTGACCTCCAGCGCAGTCGTATCCAGACAGGCGTCGGTCACCCTTGGCAGTGGTCAAACAGCCGATAAAGGGAAGTCGGTTCGCTGTCATAAACCCAATGCTAATCAACGACTATCTCATTTTCGATAGCGCCCTTCGGCGCGACCAAAGGAAGCCCCATGAAGACGATCATGATACTTGCCGCAGTTGGAATGTTCTCCACGAACGCGATGGCCATGTCAGCCTATAATTCCAAGTCGATGACCTGCGCAGCCGTGCATGAAAAGATGGCTCAGGAAGGGTCGATCGTGCTGCGATATCCCTCACACCATCCGGGCCTGATGATGTACCATCGGACCGTCTCGAATTCGATGGCTTGCCTGGGGCAAGGCGCCATGGCCAGCGCCAGCGTGCCCACCAGCGACGATCCGAACTGCAAGATCAAGACCTGCAGCTTCGCGACCGGCAAGGGGCCGAACAAGAACCATTAGGTTGAGGAAAAGCCGTTTTCTTATAAAGCGAATGCCGGCGCGGCGGGGGCTTGCCGCCGGCTGGCGGGTTGAATTGATTACTGCCCCGCAAAGGGCAGGCACCCATTGTCGATCTGATTTCTGTCATCTCAACCGGATGTAGTGGTGTTGAAGCTGTGAAACCGCCTCTTTGGCCGGTTTCCGCAATTCCATTATGCGCTCGCCGCGTCGCTCATTGAGCTATCACAAGCTTATCGCTGCCGGATGGGAAGACGACCCGGAAAATGGCCGGTCTCCCCACGCCGATCTATTTCATCCACCTGAGCTGAAATCAGGCCCGGGCGTGGAGGCTTATCAATCGCAGACGCGGGTGCGGTACATATCGCCCCAAGCATTCTGGTGCCAGACCACATGGCATTGGGGATAATAAGCTGCCGGCGGTAAGTAGCTGGGTGCATAGGCGGGGCCGGCGTACATGGGCTCGGCATAGGCGTGAGGCGCGGTCGCACCGGCAATCAGAGCCCCGCCGATGACGGCGCCAGCGATGCCGGCGGCAAGGCCGCGGCCGAAATTGTTGTGAGCTTCAGCCTGGGAAGCGGTGGCAATTGACGTGCCTGCAATTGTCAAGGCGACCAGACCGGTGGCAACGAGCGTACGCATGGTGGTCCACATAGTCTTGATCCTTATGTCCAATAGGAGCGGCGCTTGGCCGCTGAGTACGATCAGACAATAGCGTGCCGAAGATTACCGCCGGACGTCCGTTGGGTTAAACCTTGGTAAGGTGGGGTGACTGGCGCTTGCCGGCATTTATCCTCGGAAGACATACGGGACGGCGATTCCAATTGAGCAGCTTCGCTTGCTTTGGATCTTCTTGATGCAATCGTTGCCGACGATATGTCCTTCCCGAGAGAAGGGTGACAGTTCATACCGGAGACATGGGTTACACTTTTGGCCTTTGCGAGGAGAGCGAAGGTGCCTTGGCAGGAGTGTAACCGCATGGACGAGCGTCTCAAATTCGTTGCGCGGGTTCTGGATGGCGAGAAGATCGCGGCGCTATGCCGCGAGTTCGGCATCTCCCGCAAGACCGGCCACAAGATCATCAGCCGCTATAATGCCTGCGGGCTGGAAGGACTGACGGATCGCTCGCGGCGTCCCTACCGGCACGCCAATCAGCTTCCTTTCCAAATCGAGAAGCTGATTGTGCGTGCCAAGCAGGAGAAGCCGAACTGGGGCGCACCGAAGATCAGGGAACGACTGGCGCGGCTTTATCCGGACGTGCAAACGCCGGCGATCTCGACCGTGCATGCGGTGCTCGACCGCAACGGGCTGGTCCAGCACCGCAAGCGACGGCGCAACAGGGCGGAAGGCACGCCGCTCTCCCAACCCCGCCAGGCCAACGACCTGTGGTGCGCCGATTACAAGGGCGAGTTCATGCTCGCCGACAAGCGCTACTGCTATCCCTTGACGATCACCGACTTCGCTAGCCGCTATCTCCTGGCTTGCGAAGCGCTGCACACGACGAAGGAAGTTTACGCCTTCACCGTGTTCGAGAGCGTCTTCAAGGAGTTCGGCCTGCCCGGAGCGATCAGAACCGACAATGGCGTCCCCTTCGCCAGTCCCAACGGCTTGTTCAATCTGTCGCGACTGGCGGTCTGGTGGCTCCGGCTCGGTATCGACATCGAACGCATCAAGCCAGGCAATCCGCAGCAGAACGGCCGCCACGAACGCATGCATCTCACACTCAAGCTGGAAACCACCAAGCCGGCCGGCGCCAATTTCCTGCAGCAGCAGGCCCGCTTTGACGACTTCGTCGAAGAATTTAACACCGAGCGGCCACACCAGGCCCTCAATATGGCTTGCCCGGCAGAGCGCTACCACGCTTCATCACGACCTTATCACGGCCTGCCGGAGCTCGACTATCCGTTCCACGACCAGACCGTGACCGTCACAACATGCGGCCGCATCTGTTACAAACGAAAGAAGATCAATCTCAGCCTGGTTTTTGCCGGACAGGCCGTTGGAATCAAACAGGTCGAAGACCATATCTGGCTCGCAAGCTTCATGGATTACGATCTGGGATACTTCGATGACGAGACATGCAGGCTCGAACCACTGCCGAACCCCTTCGGCCCAAAGGTGTTACCTATGTCTCAGGAATAAACCGTAACCTATGTGTCCAGAACGGACC
>NZ_QMKK01000019.1 GCF_003287875.1 Martinezella tropici | reverse complement strand
CAGACTGCTGACAAACCCCGTCAAATTTTGGCGGGGTTTTGTATTTCTGGTGTGTTTGTTTCCTGGGTTGCGGCATTGAAGGGAGATCGGTCCTGCTCCTGTGATTCATGCGAGGCTCGGTTTGGGTGTCTTTGTGAGCGCCATCGCGATCTTCTTGATGTTCTGGGCTGCGGCGGCCATCAGGCACTGGCATCGGACTTTGATGAGACTTCGGAAGCGGGCGTAGCGATGGCCGTGCAGCTGCTTGGCATCGGCAAAGGAACGCTCGACCGTCTCCTTGCGTCTTTTGTAGATCGCCTTGCCCCAGGATGTGAGACGGTGACCGTCGGTGCGCTCGCGGGCATCGGCCCAAACGTGCCGGGTGATGGTGCGGATGGCCTTGCCGTTGGACGTGCACGACGCCAGAAGCGGGCAGGTGCCGCAGATGGCAGGATCGGATGTGTAATGCTTGTAGCCGTTGCGGTCGGTGGTGGCGTAGGTGAGAAGCTGGCCTTGCGGACAGCGATAGCCATCGGCTCGCTGATCGTAGACGAAGCTGTTCTTGCGCATCATGCCGGCTTTGGGCGGGGTCGGATTGCGATAGCCGGTGACACCGAGGATGGCGCGGTCCTCCAGGCCTTGGGCGATGCCTGAGGTGGCATAGCCGGCATCCAGCCCGACAGCCTTCACATCGAAGCCGAAGCGTTGGCACTGCCGGTCGAGCCTGCCGAGATAGACGATGCTGTCATGCACGTTGGCCGGCGTCACATGGGTATCGGTGATGATCGCATGTCGGCCGTCCACCGTGCGATGATCGAGATAGAAGAAGCCCTTCGGCTTGCCGTCACGCACCATGTAGCCGCTCTGGGGATCGGTGCGCGACACCTTGGTCTCCTTGATCTCGGCCTGGCGCTCCCCGTCCTTCAGCGGCTTCTGGCCATGCAGCTTGCGCTCCGCGTCGATCGCCCGGTCGAGGTCGGCCCAGTAGTCGGCACGCGATTTCTCGATCATGGCCAGATCGTATTTGCCCTTGTTGGCATTGGCCTTCAGATGGGTACTGTCCGTATAGAGTACCGTGCCGTCCACCAGCCCGTGGGAAACCGCCTGTTCAACGATGTGGTCGAAGATATCCTGGGCCACCGACGTATCGTTGAAGCGTCGGCGGCGGTTCTGCGACAGGGTCGACGCATCGAACACGCCATCCGTCAGCTTCATCCTGAGAAACCAGCGATAGGCGACATTGACCTCGATCTCGCGCACCAGCTGCCGCTCGGAGCGAATGCCGTAGAGGTAGCCGATGAACAGCGCCTTGAACATCAGCGTCGGATCAAGCGGCGGGCGGCCATTGTCGGCGCAGTACAAGCCGGCAACGCGATCGTGGATGAACGAGAAGTCGATCACCGCGTCTATTCGGCGCAGAAGGTGATCCTTCGGCACAAGACTGTCGAGCGTCACCATCTCGAGAGCCGTCTGTTCGGGAGCAGGTTTCTTCAGCATGTCCCATTGAATCAAAAACCTCCGGCTGACGCCAGAGGTTTGTCAGCAGTCTGAGCCGGCTTGAGAGCCGGGTTTTTCTTTGATCAGTAATGAACTCTCAGCGGCCGCCGCGCTTGCGGCGCTGGCCGAGACCCATTTCCTTTGCAAGGCGCGAACGGGCTTCGGCATAAGCCGGTGCCACCATCGGATAATCGGCGGCCAGATCCCACTTCTCGCGATATTCTTCCGGCGAAAGACCGTGATGGGTCATAAGATGGCGCTTCAGCGACTTGAAGCTGCCGCCACATTCCAAGCAGGTGATCTGATCATCCTGCACGGACTTGCGAACCGATACGGCCGGCTTCTGCTTTTCGACCACGGTTACGGCAGGAGCCGGAGCCGAGGTGTTGCTCAAGGCGGAATGTACGTCGGAAATCAAGTTCGGAAGGTCGCTAACCGGTACGACATGGTTGCTGACATAGGCCGCAACGATGTCGGCGGTCAGTTCAACCAGTAACTCCTGCCCGTTGCCAAGGGCCGCATCTGTCATTGTGTTCTCCTGTTCATCGGCTTGCTTGCCGCGCCGCGCCCCAAAAGAGAGCGCAGGGCACAGCGTTGCTGTATAATCTGCGCCTGACTTCGGAAATCTGCTGATCCCGGAGTTTCCCAGCGCCGAGCAATTCGCGCAAACGTATTGCTCGTATTCGTAGCAGCCATCAGCAAGAAAACGGTGCATAACGCCATATTTCTTATCGCATGAAATCCACCCCTAGATTTCACGCGAGGGAAAACCGCCTCTTGCCGCCTGATATCAGAATTAGCGACCACGATAGCGATCTCTAATCGCTGATCGGAACAAAGTTTTGCTCAGCTTTGTATCAAGGAAAGATAAAAGCATTGAGAGCTTAAACCCGGTCGAGACTAACTTAACATCAGAACTCTACTTGAATCTGAATTAGCACTCTTTACCCAAATGTCCAGTTTTTAATCCCAACATTTCTTCGCAAAAAATTCATCTACTAAAAAATGGATAACTAATAACGCGAACAGATATTCCTTCATTAACAATTTCTGCGTTTGTTAGCCCTTTTTTCCATTCCCGTGTTTCGCGAGCTGCTGGTGCCGCACCAATTCGTCGCGTACGGAAGGCGCCGTCAAGCGATGCCCCGCCTTGTGCGCCGCACGCGCAAGAAGATGTGCCGAAATCGGTGCGGTCAATACGAAAAAGACAAATCCGGCCAGCGCCCGCGCCAATATCGACAGGTCCTGCGAATGAATGCCAACCGCAAGTAGCAATAGGCCGGAACCAACCGTGCCTGCCTTCGATGCCGCATGCATGCGGCTGTAGAGATCCGGAAGGCGAACAATGCCGATGGCGGCAATAAGCGAGAACAATGCGCCAGCCAACAGAAGCATGGCGACCAGGATAGCCCAAAGCAAATCCATCAACGCCCTCCCTTCCGTTGCTTGTTCCGCTTGCGCGTCTTCTTGCTTTCGGAAGCGCCGATAGTTTCCGGGCGTGCAGCATGCCGGCTCGAAACATCGGGTTGCGCCCGCGTCAGGATGAACCGGGCGAAGGCGACAGTGGCGAGGAAACCGACGAGGCCCAGCGAAATGGCAATATCGATGTAAAGCGTGAAGCCGGTCTTGATGGCGATGACGGCAATGAAGCCGATGGCGATCGCCACCAGCATATCGAGCGCCAGAACCCGATCCGGCAATGTCGGACCGGCAACCACGCGATACACGGTGAACAGGAAGGCGATGCTCAGTATGCCCAGCGCCACCATTGCTGCAGCCGAAACGATAGATGCGACCATCATCGGAAAGCCTCCATGATGCGGCGCTCGAAGCCGTCGGCGATGCCGCGCCTGATGGCTTCCGGATCGGAGCAATCGAGCGCATGGACATAAAGCATCCTGCGGTCATCCGAGACGTCGACCGATAGCGTGCCCGGCGTCAGCGTGATGAGGTTGGCAAGCAGCGTGATTTCAAAATCGCGGTCGACCGTCAGGGGAAAGGCGAAAATCCCGGGCTTCACATCGATCCTGGGGCTCATGACGGCCACGGCAACAGCCCAGACGGACTTTGCGAGCTCGCATATGAACAGTACCACGAGCGCGAGGATGCGGCGAGCACGCCCGAGATAGAGTACGCCTCCGTAGGATGATCGCACGATCGCGAGCGCAATCGCCGCAAGGACGAAGCCGAAGACCAGATTGATGAAGGAAGCACTGCCGGTTACGGCAACCCAGACGATGGCAAGCAGCAGATTGAAGATGAAGAGAATCATCGAGCGCCTCCTGCCGCGGGAAAGACGGAGTGCAGATAGGCCGATGGCTGCTCGAGGCCGGCGGCCGCCGCCTGGGTCAGGTGCAGGAGCCGTTCCGGAAACAGGCCGAAGCCGATGACAAGCAGCGAAAGAGCAAGAAGCGGCAAAGCGGCCTGCCACCTGATCGGCTCCGCCGCGACGCTATCGCCCGCCGCGGGTCGCCAATAAGCGAGCAGGAACACCCGCCCGAAAACGATCGTTGTCAGGAAACCGGCCAGCAAGATTGTTGCGGCGAGCCACCAGGCGCCCGTTGCGAGCGCGGCCTTCACCAGTACGACCTTTGGCCAGAAGCCCGAAAAGGGCGGCAGACCGCTGACGGCGAAGAAGAGCACCAGCGAAAGACCGGCAAACCAGCCGCTCTGCCGATAGAGCCCGCCGAGAGCCGTGAGTGAAAAGCTGCCGCCGAGCCGAGCCGCCTGCCCTGCAAGCAGATAGAGCGCGGTCATCAGCACCATCGAATGCAGCGCATAGAAGATCGCGCCGCTGAGGCCATCGGCATTGCCGAGGGCAACGCCAGCCAGCATCGTACCGATGCCCGATATGACGATATAGCCGAGCATGCGCCTGACATCGTTTGCCCCGAGCGCACCCATAACCCCGACGAGCATGGTCGCGATGGCGATGACCGTGACCAGCGGACCGAGCCCTGCCCGCTCGACAGGCAGCAGCATAACCAAAACCCGGATGAGGGCATAGATGCCGACCTTGGTCAGCAAGCCGGCGAAGAGCGCCGAAACGGTGATGCGGGGGGTGTGATAGGAAGCCGGGAGCCAGAAATTGACCGGGAAGGCTGCCGCCTTCATGCCGAAGGCCAACAGGAACAGGCCTGCCAGGGTCGTCAGCGGCGCATTGCTCTCACCCGCCCTCGCCTTCATGGCGATATCGGCCATGTTGAGCGTACCGAAGACGGCGTAGAGATAGCCGACGGAGACGAGGAACAGCGTGGTGGCGATGAGATTGAGGACGGCGTATTTCAATGCGCCATCGATCTGCTCGCGCTCCGAGCCGAGGATCAGCAGGCCGAAAGACGAGATCAGCAGCACCTCGAACCAGACATAGAGATTGAAGACGTCGCCCGTCAGGAAGGCGCCGCTGACGCCAGCCAGCAACAGCATCAGAAAAGGGAAAAAACCATATCGCCGCCCGCTCACGGTGATTTCGCCGAGCGAGTAGAAGCTCGCCAACAGGGCGACAATGGCTGCCGTCAGGGCCATGAGCGCGCCGAAAATATCGACGCTGAAGGCGATGCCGAAAGGCGGCAGCCATCGTCCCATGACCATCGTGACGGCGCCCTCGTCGACGACCTTATAGAGCAAGGCAGCGTCGATCAGCACCAGCAGTACGAGACCGGGAATAGCGATCGCGGCATGCCATTCGGTACGGTTGCGCAACATCAGCAGAATCGCCCCGAGCCCGATGCACAAGGCGACCGGCAGGATGACAAGCCAATGGCCCACAGGCACGGGTGCGGCAACCAGCGCGGCGAAGAGATCGACGGGAATATCGGGTAGGCCGGCCATCGCGTCAGTATCCCAGGGGCGGCAACGGCCGCTCGTCCGGTTCGGCCACGAGCATCTCGCCCGTATTGTCGGTCCTTAAGTCCTGATAGGCGCGGTAGGTCAGGACAAGCAGAAAGGCAAGGAATGAAAAGGAGATGACGATCGCCGTCAGGATCAAGGCTTGCGGCAGCGGATTGGCGGCTGCGTTGTCGAGCGTGCTCGCCCCTTTCCGGATGATGGGAGGCACTTCGGGCGTGACCCGGCCGGCGGTAAAAAGCAGAAGATTGACGGCATTGCCGAGAATGGCGATGCCGAGCATGATGCGGATCGAGAATTTCGACAGCATCAGATAGATCGCGGCGGCGAAGAAGAGGCCGACGACGAGGGCAAAGACGACCTCCATCAATCCGCCTCCCGCTCTTCGAGCGCCAGCGCGATCGAAGTAATGGCTCCAACGACGACCAGATAGACACCGATATCGAAGAGCATGACGGTCGAAAGCGGCACCTCGACGCCGAAGAGATGCGGATAGATCCAAAGGCCGGTCATGAACGGCACGCCGGAAAAGACGGACACAAAACCGGCGAGGGTTGCCGCCAGCAGACCGAAACCGGCAATCGCCAGCGGATGAAAAATAATGGCTTGCCGGACCGCCGTGACGCCACAGGCAATACCATAGATCGCCAGGGCCGACGCTGCGATGAGGCCGCCGATAAAGCCGCCGCCGGGTTCGTTATGGCCGCGCAGCAGCACGAAAACGGAAAAAAGCAGCATCAGGGCGGTCAGAAACGGCGCGGCGGTGCGGAAGATCAGCGTGTTCACGAGCGCTCGGCCTCCATCCTTTCGCCGAGACCGGCCTTTTCCTCAAGATCTGGGTCGTTGGTTGCAAGCTTACGCTCGCCGCCGGCACGGATGCGGATCAGCGCCAGGATCGCAAGGCCGGTCACGGCGACGACGGCAATCTCGCCGAGCGTGTCCGTGCCGCGGAAATCGACGATGATGACATTCACCACATTATCGCCATGCGCGATCAGCTTCGAATATTGATTGAAGAAGGCCGTCAGCGTCAGGTCGAACGGTGCCTGGGTCGCCTTCAGCAGCAGAAGCGCAAAGCCGATGCCGCAGGCGATCGCCAATACGGCATGAGCGACCCTGGCGAGCGGCGGCCGGTGATCCGAAGGCGAGAGGCGCAGGCGCGTCATCACCAGGGCCAGGATCACGACCGAAAGGGTCTCGACCATGAACTGCGTGAAGGACAGATCCGGTGCCCCGAACAAGAGAAAGATGACGGCGACGGCAAATCCCTGAATGCCGAGCGAAACAATGGCCGTCAGCCGGTCCCGCGCGAAGACGACTGCGGCAACACCGATGATGGCGATCAGGAAGATCGCCGCCTCGTGCCACTGCAGGTCCGGCCAGGCAGGCACATGAGGCAATTCGCCGTGGATCACGAGGGGGATCAGCAGCATCGCCGCAAGGCAGAGGAAGGTGACGGCGACATAGATTTCCAGCCGCCCGGGCTGCAGGAAACGCGAGACGACGTGTGAGAGCCGCACCAGGCCGGAGATGAACCCGTCGAAACCGCGATCCGGGCCCGGTCCCAGCATTCGCAGGACCACAGACATGAAAAAACGGGCGCGATCGAGCTGCCAATAGACAAGGATGCCGATCAGCACGGTCACGATGGAGAGTGCCAGAGGCAGGCCGATATGCGGAGTCAGCGAAACTGCGATCTGTAAACCTTTGCCGCTGACAGCGCTTGCCATCGGTGAGGAGATGTAAACGTGCCATAAGGGTGCGAACAAGGCCGAAGCAATGCCGAGCAAGGCAAGTGTCACCGGCCCGAGCCAAAGCAAGGGCGGCGCTTCATGCGGATGGCGTGGCGTCTCGGTCAGCGGCCCCAGGAAAGGCTTCAGCGCGACGGCGAAGGCGATGGCGAACATCAGCGCGTTGCCGGCCACGGCGATGATCGTCAGGATGATCGCGGCGGGCGATGCCTGTGCCAGCGCGGCATAGATCTCTTCCTTGGCGAGGAAACCGAAAGCCGGCGGCAGCCCCCCCATCGAGACCGCTGCAACCAGAGCGGCGGCAAAGGTCAGCGGCATGGCCGAGCGCAAGCCGCCCAGCCGGGTGATGTCGCGTGTTCCCGTCTCATGATCGACGATGCCGGCGACCATGAAAAGCGCGCCCTTGAACAGCGAATGCGCCACCAGATAGAGGACAGCTGCTTCGATGGCATAATCCGTGCCGAAGCCAGTGAGCATGACCAGCAGGCCGAGCGAGGAAACCGTCGTATAGGCGAGCTTCAGCTTCAGATCGGTCTGGCGGATGGCAAGCAAGGTTCCGACGAGCAGCGTGGCGGCACCAAAAAGCGGAAGGATGGCCTGCCAGGCCGTCGTACCGCCGAGGACGGGATTGAGCCGCATCACAAGATAGACGCCCGCCTTCACCATGGTTGCCGAGTGAAGGTAGGCCGAAACGGGAGTCGGCGCTTCCATGGCATTCGGCAGCCAGAAATGGAACGGAAACTGCGCCGATTTGGTGAGGGCGCCGCCAAGCACCAGGATCAGGGCTGCAAGGTAGAGCGGACTCGCACGCACGAGATCGCCGGCTTTCAACAGGTCGGACATCGCGGCGATGCCGGTTATCTGCCAGAGCAGCAGCAGGCCTGCCAACAGCAGCAGCCCTCCGCCGCCGGTCACGACCAGCGCCTGCAGCGCCGCCCGGCGCGAGGCTTCCCGCTGATGATCAAAACCGATCAGCAGGAAGGAGGTGATCGAGGTCAGCTCCCAGAAGACGAAGAGCGTCAAGAAGCCATCCGAGACGACGAGGCCGAGCATCGAGCCCATGAAGAGGAAGATGAAGGAGAAGAAGCGGCCGAGATCGACATGCCCCTTCAGATAGCCGCCGGCATAGAGGACGATCAGCGTGCCGATGCCAGTGATGAGCAGCGCGAAGGTCAGCGACAGGCCGTCAATCAGCCAGGAAAACCGCAGATTGAGGCTTGGCACCCAATCGAAGCCGCCCAATTCAGCCTGCCCGGCCGCGATTGCAGGAAGAAAGCCGACGAAATGAATGAAGGAAAGCGCTGGAAGCAACGCCAAGAGCCAGGCCGCATTATGACCTAGCCGCCGAACAGCGATGGGCGCGATCAATGCACCGAGAAAGGGCAGGCATAGTGCCAGGAATGTCAGGCCCGCGGTGGCGGCGGCCATGTCCCCCCCTTTGTTGAATGATCATCGAATCCGTCAATGCCGGAGCTGACTTGAAGGGATAGGCGAAAGGGCACATCGCCTCAAGCCCTGGAAAGGGAAAACCGGACGTAAACCACTGAAATCGGCTTTTTAAACGGTGGCCTGCAGACGTTGCAAACGGCTGGACCCGTGACTGCTTCGTAAACTGCGGGCAGCGGGGCCAGACAAACCGCCAATTACGCATAGCTCGCAATGAAGCTGTAACGAATTTGCGCTAATTTGTGCCAGCATCTTCAATCGCTATGGAATTTCCGCCGAAAAATGCGTTATTCTTGACCGGTTTGCAGATCCCGCCTCCCAGGAACCGCAATGCTCGCCCGTCTGATCGCACTCCTGCTTCTTTCCCCCGCCTCGGCCTTTGCCGCGGATTGGCGGTCCTATGACAATGCCGGTCTCGGCTATGCGATCGAGCTGCCGCCGGAATTCCATCTCGCAACTCCTTCCGGGGATACCGATCGGCTCGCGCTGTCACCGGCGGACCGCTCGGCGACGCTGCTGGTTTTCAGCACGATGATCGCCAATGGCGATTTTGCCTCGGAAGCGAATGGGCGCATGGCACTGGCAAGGGAGGACGGCTGGAAGATTTCCTATTCCAAATCGAACTCGCGCGGCATCAGCTTCTCAGGCACCAGGCAGGGGCGCATCGTATATGTCCGCGGCGTCGCCCTTTGCAATGGGGCGGCGGCCTTCTTCCAGATGGACTATTCGAAAACGGATATGCAGCGCTACGATGCCATCGTCATGCGCCTGGTGCGCAGCCTGCGCTCGACCAGGAAGTGCACGCCGACGGCAGAGATCGTCAAAAGCTTTCCGGTGACAGGCTGAAGCAGGTCAGCACCGCCGAATAATGCACGGCGGCCGCGGCGACGACAAAGCCGTGCCAGATGGCATTCTGGAAACGCAACTTTTCCCAGACGTGAAAGATTACGCCAAGCGAATAGATCACGCCGCCGATGATGATGAGCAGCATCGAGGCGAAGGGGATATGCATGGAAACCGACTTGGCGACCAAAATACCGCTCCAGCCCATGGCCAGGTAGAGCAGGATCGCCAATCGGTCGTAGCGCCCTGGAAACAGGCATTTCAGGATGATGCCGAAGGCGGCGAAGACCCAGACGGCGATCAGCACGCCGAGCAACAGCGGGTCGCCGGTCCCCCGCTCGAGAAAGGGCGTGTAGGTGGCGGCGATCAGGACATAGATGAAGGAGTGGTCGAAACGGCGCAGAAACCATTTCGTCCTGGATACCGGCCAGAGATTATAGGTGAAGGACATTCCGAGCGTCAGCACCAGGCCGATCCCATAGATCCAGGCCGCTGCAATCTCTCCGTGAGAGCTCCAAACCGTCGCATAGAAGATCAATACGGTCGCGCCGATCAATGCAAAGACGACCCCGACACCATTGACGATGCTGTCGGCGATAATCTCATAGCGATCATAGGCCCAACGGATGCCCCTATACTCGGTCATTGAACTCCGTCCGCTTCCGTCCGAACTCGATCTTCGCACCGGGGCGAAGAGGAAGCAACTGCGCCAAACGCGCGCATCGATCAATCTTCGTAAACGAGGCCCACCCACCGCATGCGTCAATGGAAAGCGAACGCTCAATCCGCAATTTATGGGCTTCTGTGAACAATCGAAATCCGCCATATCAACTGCAAGTACGGCGGGCAGAGGATATCCAAAGAGGCAATCAATCGGCAAACTCCCCCGCCCCTGGCGGCCCATAGCCGCCGACGCCGGTTGCCTTTTTAAAGTATCGAGGCTGGAACTGATCCTATGACCGAAACTGCCCCTTCCTATGCTCTGACCCGTCCCGCCTATGTCGGCCAGTCGCACCTCGTCGTCACCGACCTTGCGCAGGTGTCGCGTTTCTATCAGGACATGCTCGGCCTGAAGGTGATCGAGAAGACAGCAAGCGGCGAGGTCTTGGGCGTTGCCGGCCATCCCTTGCTGACACTGACGACGGATCGGGCTGCGATGCGCGCGCCGAAGACCGCCGCAGGCCTCTTCCACACCGCCTTTCTGATGCCGAGCCGCGTCGAGCTGGCGCGCTGGCTTCGCCATGCCGCCCAAAACAATGTCGTACTGGAAGGCGCATCGGATCATATCGTCAGCGAAGCCATCTATCTCTCCGATCCGGAAGGTAACGGTATCGAGATCTATGCCGACCGGCCGCACGATGAGTGGACCTTCCATAACGACGGCACGGTCGAGATGGCCACGCTTCGGCTCGATCTGCAGAAGCTCTACGAAAGCGCCCCGCAGGACCGCTGGGAGGGCATGGCCGAGGGATCGGCCATCGGCCATATCCATCTGCAGGTAGGCGATGTGGCGGAAGCCAATGCCTTCTATCGCGACGTGCTCGGCATGAAGGTAATGGCCGCGCGCTATCCCGGCGCGACCTTCCTTGCGACGGGCGGCTACCACCATCATCTCGGCGCCAATACATGGAACAGCCGCGGCGCCGGTCTGCGCTCCGAACATATGACCGGTCTTTCCGACTATACGCTGCGGTTCAACGACAAGGCCGCGCTCGATAGCGCCGTCTCCGCCCTGGAGCAGCATGAGATCAAAACCGAGAAACGCGACGGCGGCGTTTCGCTGCGCGACCCCTGGGGTATCGGACTGAACCTGATCGCCTGATCTGCCCAAATCGCTATCACGTAAGCCCGTTGCGGAACCGGAACGGGCTTTTCGCGTTGGAGTAGCGAGGCGATTGTGCCTCTGGGAACGTGCAGGGCATGGAAGTCGATAAAGTCGTTACCACGCGATCGGAAACAACGGTTACATGCGAAGGCAGGACCGACGCAGAACGCAACACATCTCAAGATGAGCGCGACGACGACAATATTTTCGACATTTCCCACGGATCGATGCGTGGCAGGCTCGACATCGCCGCATCCTGGGCGACCATAGGAATCTTCCTTATCCTGGCCTTGGCCGGCGTCTACATGATGTCACTGATCCTCATCCCGGTAACGCTCGCGGTCGTCGTCGGCATGATCCTCGGGCTGGCGGCGGAAAAGCTCAGCAAGCTCGGCGTGCCCCGCGTCCTGAACGCCATGCTCCTGTCTTCGGCCGTGGCGTTGGTCATCTTCCTCGTCATCAACGCGCTTGCCGGACCGGTCGGCAAACTCGCCCAGGAAGCGCCTGACTTCTTTCAGCGCACCTCCGACCGACTGATGCCCTACCTCGATAGGTTCAGATGGCTGCATGTGTCGTCCGAAAGCCTTCAGGGCGGTCCGATGTCGATCAGCACCCTTTTGGAAAACAGCGGCAATGTCCTGCATGTCGTGTCGACCAGCCTGACACCGGCCATCGTGCAAATCCTGATTTTCTTCGCTGCATTGCTGCTGTTTCTTGCCGGCAGGGTGAGCCTGCGCAAGACGATCATTCTGGCCTTCTCCACCCACGCGTCGCGGCTGACCACGATCCGGATCCTGAATGCGGTGGAACAGGTGCTCGGCTTCTATTTTGCGACAGCCTCGCTGATCTATGCGGGAATAGGCGTTGCCATGACTGTTATCGCCTATGTCGGCGGCTTAAGCGTGCCGGTGCTATGGGGCGCCTTCGCTTTCGTTTCGAGCTTCATTCCGTTCCTCGGCATCACGACGATGACGATTGCATTGGCGATTGCCGGTATCGTCACGCATTCCGACATCATCTTCGGCCTCGCGCCCGCCATCGCGTTTTTCGCCGTGCATCTGGCGGTCGAAAACCTCGTTTTCCCCGCAATCATGGGCCGGCAATGGGAGATCAATCCCTTCGTCGTCTTTCTTGCCATCCTCTTCTGGACATGGATGTGGGGTGCCGTCGGCGCCATGCTGGCCCTGCCGCTGTCGCTGATCGTCATGACCGTCGTCGAAGAGCTATTCATCGAGGAAAAGGTCCAGCCGCAATTGCCGGGTTAAGCCCTTTAACTCCTCAATTCGTCGTCCCGTCGTCACCCTTTTCGGAGATATCCTGCAGGCGAACGAACTCCACGCCCTTCGCCTTCAGCGCAAGAATACTGGCCGCGACCCCCTCACCCGCCGCATGCGTCGGCTGGTTGATGTGGGAGATAATGACATCGCCGTCCTTGGCGGAGGCATATTGCTTCTCCACCATCTTGGCCGGCAGCAGCGAGCCGCTGTCGCCGTTCACCGAATAGCCGGCAACTCGATAGCCCATGCCGCGGATCTGCGCGATGGCGGAAGGGCTGTATTTCGCGGTCGCGCCGCGGAACCAACGCGGCTGCGGAATTCCGGCCGCGATCATCGCCTCGGCGCCGCCCTTGACTTCCTGCGCGACAGCCTGAGGCGAGCCGGCGGCGGGGATGCCATAAACCTTGGTCGGAATGTCGACGGCCGGGATATGGTTCTGCCCGTGATTTTCCAGTTCGAAGAGATCGGGGTTGGCCAGGAAGACCTTCAATGCGTCGGGGTTGGTGCGCAGCCAACGCGCGGTGACGAAGATCGTCGCCGGGATGCGCTGATCGACAAGGGTGCTGAGAATGCGTGGATCGGTCTTGCCCATGCAGGCGTCGAAGGTGAGCGCGATGCGGGGCGCGCCCTTGCCCGCCCGATCGACGTGCAGATGCGGCTCGACAAGCCTGGTGTTCGACGGCGGCGCCTTAGGCGGCAGTTGCGGCCAGCCGGCAGGCGGCTGCTCGGTCTGCGCGGCAAGGACGGCTCGCGCGGCAAGCAGAAGCATGAATGTCGGCAACAGGCGTTTCATCGAGGCGACCACCGGGTGGATCAAACAAACGAAATCGGGCGGCCGAATGATGATCATGTCAGCTGCAACGCCGCCATCATCCGGCAACACGCCGGAAATATGGCAAACCGGCGTCGCTCGGCTCATTTCACAGCACAAATGCGCCGGACATGAAAGCCTCCAAGTGCGGACTTCAACCAGGTGTCGTCTGTGCTACGATTGATATGAGGTTGCCGTAGCACTATCTGCATATTTTTCCCTGCTCCCAAAGAGAGACATGCATGAGTCGCGATCCCTATGAAGTTCTGGGCGTGAAGCGGGACGCTCCGCAAAAGGATATTCAAAGCGCCTACCGCAAGCTTGCCAAGAAGCTGCATCCCGATCTCAACCCCGGCGACAAGCAGGCCGAGGACAAGTTCAAGGAGGCCTCGGCAGCCTATGGCATTCTTGGCGACGAGGAGAAGCGTGCGCGGTTCGACCGCGGCGAGATCGACAGCAGCGGCGCCGAGCAGGCACCGCGCAACTATTACCGTGATTATGCAGCGAATGAAGGCCAGCGTGGCCGCTATCAGAATGCCGGCGGCTTTGCCGATTTCGGCGATGCCGACGACATATTTTCCAGTTTCTTCTCGCGGCGCAGCCGGGGCCAAACGAAAATGCAGGGTCAAGACCGTCACTATACGATGGAGGTCGATTTCCTTGACGCCATCAACGGCGTGAAGAAACAGATCAGCCTGCCCGACGGGCCGGCGCTCGACGTCCAGATCCCGCCCGGCACGCGCGACGGCCAGACGCTTCGCCTCAAGGGCAAGGGAGATCCCGGCTTCGGCGGCGGGGCTGCCGGCGATGCGCTGATCGCGGTGCATGTCCGGCCGCATCGCTTCTATACCCGCGATGGCGACGATATCCGGATGGAACTGCCGATCTCGCTGTCGGAAGCAGTGCTCGGCGGCAAGATCCGGGTTCCGACGCCGTCCGGCGCGGTTACCGTTACCCTCGCTCCGAACTCCAATACGGGCAAGGTGCTGCGCCTGAAGGGCAAGGGCGCACCCGTGCGCGGCAAGGAAAACGGCGACGCCTATGTCACCCTGAAGGTCGTCCTGCCGGAGACGCCGGATCCCGAACTGACACGCTTCGTTTCCGAATGGGAGGCGGGCAAGGCACAAGATCCCAGAAAGTCCATGGGAGGATAAGCGATGAACGAGAGCGAGTTTCGACTGCACCTCCAAATCGAGACCTCCGTGCTGGAAGTCTGGATCTCAGAGGGTTGGCTGGTGCCGGAAGAGACGGATCAGGGACGGAATTTTCGCGAGGCCGATATCGCGCGCGGCCGACTGATCCTCGATCTCGACAGAGCAATGGGGCTCAACGAACCCGGCGTCGATGTCGTCATGGATCTGGTGGATCAGCTTCACAGCCTGAGGGCGACGCTGCGCGACCTGACAGATGCCGTCTGCCGTCAGCCGATCGACGTGCAGGAGCATATCCTGTCGGAGCTCACCCGCGTCGAATCCCGGAGACGGCGATAGCGTTCGACGCATCGTGCCGCTGCGACATCAAGATGGAACGTCGTGGCCCCGGCAGTCTTACGGGGCCGAAACGCTCAGTCGTAGAGATAATGTTGCTGCCAGGCCTCGCGCGGCACCTTGTCGCCGATCTGGTAGCTCAGATCCCGAACATGAATATGCTGCGGGCCGGTTACGCATGTGTAGGAGAGGTGGTACCAGTCACCCTTGCTGCGGAAAACCGCGCCGGGCGCATTCATGGCATCCGGCTTCATATCGGGATCGCCGAAAGTATACGCGATCACCTTGTCCGGCTTGAAACCCGTCTTGTCCGTGCCGATACGCTTCATGGCTTCGGCATCGCATGCCTGCTCCATCCGCTCCGAGGGGTCGAGTTTCTCCAACTGCTTCTTGATGGCCGAATCGACGGCGAAGGCGCAGTTAGCGACTGACGCCAATGGAATAAGGATGGCTAAGAGTTTCAGCATGAAGACCGGTCCCTTGCATTGTTTTGGATTTTGAGTGCGCCGGTTTCATCGGGGAAGGTCTTGATCGCCTTCATGTCGACGCACTGTATGCCGACTTCGATAAAGAATGTGGTCTCATCAAGGCAGCGCGCCATTCATGCCAGGAGCCGCCTGTTCGATCGAGATTAATGACGACGGCTTGCATGAAGCTTGAGGAGCGGACTTGCCGCTTGAACCCAAGGTCGCTGCCCTCTATTTCTCTCTTCTCTTCACATTCGACTTTCACACCAGAGAAAGTGCTCTCGTGCCAGTTTTCAAAAATCTTCCCACTCCGCCCGTCGCCGAGAAAAAGCCGTTTACGGATACACGTCACGGCATTGCCCGCACCGACGATTATGCCTGGCTGCGCGCTGATAACTGGCAGGCGATGTTCAAGGATCCGTCGATCCTGGCACCGGAAATCCGGGCGCATCTGGAGGCTGAGAACGCCTACATGAACGCCGCGATGGCGGACACGAAGGAACTGCAGAAGGTTCTCTTCGCCGAGATGAAGGGACGCATCAAGGAGGATGACAGCTCGATCCCGATGAAGGACGGCCCCTACGCCTACGGCACGCTTTTCGTCACCGGAGGCGAGCAGCCCCATTTTTTCCGCGAGCCGCGCAACGGCGGCGACCGCAAGCTGCTATTGAACGGCGACAAGGAGAATGAAGGAAAGTCCTATTTCCGCCTCTCCGGCCTCGATCATTCCTCCGATCACAGCCACGGCATCTGGGGCTATGACGACAAGGGTTCGGAATATTTCACGCTGAAGATCCGCAACTTCGAGACCGGCGAGGACCTTGCCGACGTGATCGAGAATACCGGCGGCGATGCCGTCTGGGCGCCCGATGGCAAGAGCTTCTTCTACACGCTGCAGGACGAAAACCATCGCCCCTCGAAGATCTTCCATCACATCATCGGCACGCCGCAGTCGGACGACCGGCTTGTCTATGAGGAGGAGGATCCAGGTTTCTTCATGGGCGTCGGCGGCTCGCTGCTGGACGACTACATCTTCATCGACATTCACGATCACGAGACCAGCGAATATCGCATCATCCCGACCTCCGACCTGACCGCCGAGCCCAAGATCGTCGCCGAGCGCGAAACGGAGATCGAATATGAGATCACCGAAGGCGGCGACGTCTTCTACATTCTCACCAACGACGGCGACGCCAAGGATTTCAAGATCATGGAGGCGCCGGCGAAGGCGCCGGGTAAGGAGAACTGGCGCGAGATCGTGCCCCACAAGCCGGGCACGCTGATCCTCAGCCACCTCGCCTATGCCCGTCATCTCCTCTGGCTGGAGCGCAAGGATGGCCTGCCGCGCATCATCATCCGCGATCGCCGCACTGGCGAGGAACATGCAATCGCTTTCGAGGAGGAGGCCTATGCGCTCGGCCTGCAGGGTGCGGCGGAATACGACACGGATGTCATCCGGTTCTCCTATTCGTCGATGACGACGCCGAGCCAGCTTTACGACTACAATATGGTGACGCGCGAGCGCACCTTGCTGAAGACGCAGGAAGTGCCCTCTGGCCATAATCCGGCCGACTACGTGACGCGCCGCGTCTTTGCCCCTGCCTGGGATGGCGAGAGAGTGCCGGTGACGCTGCTCTATCGCAAGGATACGCCTCTCGACGGCTCAGCCCCCTGCCTTCTCTATGGCTACGGCGCCTACGGGGTTACCATCCCGGCCGGCTTCAACACCAATTGCCTGTCGCTCGCCGATCGCGGCTTCGTCTATGCCATCGCCCATATCCGCGGCGGCAAGGACAAGGGTTTTGCCTGGTACGAAGACGGCAAGATGGAAAAGAAGACCAATACCTTCAAGGACTTCATCGCCGCAGCCGACTATTTGAATCAGCAGAAGTTCACCTCTTACGCGAAGATCATCGCCGAAGGCGGATCGGCTGGCGGCATGCTGATGGGAGCCGTCGCCAACATGGCGCCGGAAAAATTCGCCGGCATCATCGCCGCCGTGCCCTTCGTCGACGTGCTCAACACCATGCTCGACGACACCTTGCCGCTGACGCCGCCGGAATGGCCGGAATGGGGCAACCCGATCGAAAGCAAGGAAGAGTACGAGCAGATCGCCGCCTACAGCCCCTATGACAATGTCGGCGAGAAGCCCTACCCGCCGATCCTCGCGCTCGGCGGCCTCACCGACCCGCGCGTCACCTATTGGGAACCGGCGAAGTGGGTCGCCAAGCTGCGCGAGAAGACGACGAGCGACGCGCCCATCCTGCTGAAGACCAACATGGATGCCGGCCATGGGGGCGCTTCCGGTCGCTTCCAGCGCCTGGAGGAAGTCGCGTTCGAATACGCCTTCGCCGTCAAGGTTGCCGAGAAGATGTAAGCCGAACTGCGGGAGGAAGCCATGGCCGTGTTCGTCGCCCTGCTGCGTGCCGTCAATGTCGGCGGCACCGGCATGCTGTCCATGGCCGATCTCAAGACGCTCTGCGAAGAGATCGGCTTCAAGGATGTGCGCACCTACATCCAGAGCGGCAATGTGGTCTTCTGCGCCGAGGAGGACGAGGCAACGGTGCAGGCTCGGCTTGAAACGGCGCTGGCGGCCAAGATGGGCAAGTCTCCGGGCGTGATCCTGCGCAACCGTGAAGCGCTGGAAAGGGCAGCGGAACATTCGCCCTTCCCGCACGCCAAGCCGAACTACCTACTGGTGACCTTCCTGCAAGATGAGGCACCGAAGGATGCACTGGACAAGCTCGTCGCGCCCGGCGGCGAAGAAGTGCGCGTCGCCGGCCGCGAAATCTATGTACATTATCCCGATGGCTCGGGCCGCTCGAAGCTGAAGCTGCCGGCGCTGAAGGCGGGAACGTCGAGAAATCTCAATACCGTGCGCAAGCTTGCGGAGATGGCGCGGGAGCTGGAGGAAGACTAGGAGCGCTCCACAAGCGTTGCGTAGTCTCTGCTTCCGAAGAAGATATGGTGATCCAGACCTGTATTTTCGGCGACGGTGTAAAGGATGACGACGCTCTTTTCGAGAACCGCCATACGAATGCCGGTACCTAGGTCGTCTCGAGCAACGCCTCCGAACGGTGCATCACCGATCTTTTCACAACGCGCATAGATACGGCCAATATATCCCTCCGCTGTTCTGATATTCTGACTTAGCTCGAACACGTTAGCTGCGATTTCAAGCAGATTTTCCATGGCCTCCGGGCGATACTCGACCGCATATCGCTCCATGATCTACCGACGCTTGTCAAAAAAAGCATCAAGGCGCTGTTTTACGTCGTGTCCGCTCAGGTTTGGCCGAGGATCATCCAAGGACGCGGCAACCTTTTGCCTGATCCCTGCGATCCGCTGCTGATATTCCTCTTCTTCCCTTAGCCAGACCCGGACTGCCGCCCGTAACACCTCGCTCGTAGAGGCATAGCTACCCGCATCGACGCGCGCCTTGATCGCAGCCACCATTTCACTGGGGAGCGAAATGCTCAGTTTCTCTTTCATCGCAGAATTCTCTTATCCGGTAGGATAAAGTAGGATGATTTCCTACCCGGAGCAGGCGCCTTGCGCTGCCTCACTGTCGCCCCTACCTTAGGGACATGAGCTCTCCTCTTCACGATGATACCGCCCTTCGGGCGCCGACGGTCGCCTTCGACAACAGCTACGCGTGCCTGCCGCCGCAGTTTTTCGCGGATCAGACGCCGACCCCGGTCGCCGCACCGCAGCTGATCAAATTCAACGAGGTGCTGGCACGGGAGCTCGGGCTGGATGTGGAGGCGCTGAAGCAAAATGCGGCGGCGATCTTTTCCGGAAACGAGCTGCTGCCGGGATCGCAGCCGATCGCCATGGCTTATGCCGGCCATCAGTTCGGCAATTTCGTGCCGCAGCTCGGCGACGGACGCGCGATCCTGCTTGGCGAGGTGAAGGATCGGAACGGCAGACGCCGCGACATCCAGCTCAAGGGGTCGGGACCGACGCCGTTTTCCCGCCGCGGCGACGGGCGCGCCGCGCTCGGCCCGGTCCTGCGCGAATATATCGTCAGCGAGGCGATGCACGCGCTCGGCATCCCGACGACGCGAGCGCTTGCCGCCGTGACGACCGGAGAACCTGTCTATCGCGAGGAAGTGCTGCCGGGTGCAGTGTTTACGCGGGTAGCGGCGAGTCATATTCGCGTCGGCACCTTCCAGTTCTTTGCGGCGCGAGGCGATACGGAGAGCGTGCGGGCCTTGGCGGATTACGTCATTGCCCGGCACTATCCCGAGATTCGAGACCGCAAGAATCCCTATCTCGTCCTGCTGGAAGCCGTGGCGGAGCGGCAAGCGTCTCTGATCGCGCGCTGGCTGCATGTCGGTTTCATCCATGGCGTGATGAACACCGACAATATGACGGTCTCGGGCGAGACGATCGATTTCGGTCCCTGCGCCTTTATGGATGCCTATGATCCGGCGACCGTTTTTTCATCCATCGACCGCAATGGCCGCTATGCCTATGCCAACCAGCCGGCGATCGGCCAATGGAATCTCGCGCGCCTCGGCGAGACGCTCATCCCGCTGATCGACCCGTCCGTCGATACGGCGATCGATCTGGCGAACACCATCATCAAGGCCTATGGCGAACGCTTCCAGGCCTATTGGCTTGCCGGCATGCGCGCCAAGATCGGCCTTGCAAGCGAGGAGGACGGCGATCTGGACCTGATCCAGTCGCTGCTGGCGACGATGCAGCAGCAAGGCGCGGATTTCACGCTCGCGTTTCGCCGGCTTGCCGCCCTCGCCGTGGATGAGGACGCCGGCGATTTTGCCGCTACCTTCAGCGATCCGCAATCGACGGCGCCGTGGCTCGAACGCTGGCGTGAGCGCCTTAGCCGCGATCCTCAAACGCCGACGACGCGCGCGGCAACGATGCGCAGGGTCAATCCGGTCTTCATTCCCCGCAATCACCGAATCGAGCAAGCGATCGAAGCCGCCGCCGAAGACGGTGATTTTTCCCTGTTCGAGGCATTGCTGAAGGTGCTTGCGACACCCTATGACGACCAGCCTGCCTTCGCACCCTATGCCGAACCTCCGCTGCCGAGCGAGCGCGTGCTGCAGACCTTCTGCGGCACGTAAGAAAGCCGGAAGCATAAGCCCCGGGCATGCTTGCAGAGTCATCGTCTCCTCAACCCATGGGGAGACATCACGATGAAAGTGCACCACAGCACCCAGAACTATTTCAGTACGCCGATCCGCAGCCAACAGAACAGCGAGAGCGACGACAGCTCGACATTCTCGCTACTGAGTGATGGCGGCGACCAACAGAAGGGTTCGCAGGGACCTTCCATCT
Organism: Martinezella tropici; assembly: GCF_003287875.1. GTDB lineage: Bacteria > Pseudomonadota > Alphaproteobacteria > Rhizobiales > Rhizobiaceae > Rhizobium > Rhizobium tropici_C. The sequence goes on along the minus strand of NZ_QMKK01000019.1, from coordinate 92,957 downwards.
CGTCCAGCGGCGTCCCCTCTTCCATTTCCTCCGGCTTCTGGCTCAACCAGCTCAGCCAGGCGTCGTCCTCCACAACGGACGCCGCCGACGATCGGTCGGCTGCGAGCGTTTCCGGCAGCAGCTCGGCCTCGTCGAGCAGGCAATCCGACCAGGACATTCTGGACGAGTTTGCCAAATGGGCGAATATGACGCCGGCGCAGAAGATTCGTGCGCAGTATCTCGAAGCGCACGGCCTGACGGAAGATTCCTTCAAGGCGCTTTCGGCCGATGAGCAGAAGGCGATCAACGATCAGATCGCTGCCGAGATCAAACAGAAACTTGGTGTTGGCAATGCCGACGGCGAGGGAGATGGCGACAAGGAAACGGACAGCGCCGCATCGGCATTGTCCATCGCCTGAAGACATTACGGGACTGCATGAAGGCGATACGAACCTGATTCAGGTGATGGCCGTATCGCCTTGTTTCTTTTGATATGTTTCGTTATTGCCCGACCATCCCGGTAACGATCTTGCTGACCTCGGCAAAGACCGCTTCAATATCCTTCGCCGATGCGGTCGCCTCCGCAACGAAGGTCGTCACGAGGATCGGCCCGCGTTCCGGTGGCCAGATCACCGCGATATCGGCATAGGAGCCGTTGTTACCGGTCCCGGTCTTGTCACCAACCTTCCACTCCTTCGGCAGGCCTGCGCGCAGGCGATTATTGCCCGTGGTGTTGGCGACCAGCCAGTTGACCAGCTGATCCCTCGAAGTTTCCGACAGTGTATTGCCGAGGGTCAGGAGGCCGATACTGTCCAGCATCGCATCCGGCGTCGTCGTATCGCGCGGGTCGTCCTTGACCGCCTGATTGACATCGGGCTCGTTGCGGTCGAGGCGGGTTTCGGTGTCGCCTGTCGTGCGCAACCAGGCGGTCAGGGCGGCAGGGCCGCCAAAGCTTTCAAGCAGCAGATTGCCGGCCGTATTGTCGCTCAGCGTGATCGCCGCACCGCAAAGTTCGGCGACGGTCATGCCATCGGTGCCGGCATGCTTTTCGGTCTCCGGCGAATAGGTGACCACTTTGTCCTTGCCGTAGATGACGCGCCGATCGAGCTTTTCCGTGCCCTGATCGACGCGCGCCAGCACGAAGCCGACGGCGAGCGCCTTGTAGGTGCTGCACAGCGGGAAGCGCTCCTCCTCGCGATGGCCAAGGGAGATATTGGTTTCGGTGTCCAGCACGGAGACGCCAAGGCGGCCGCCGGTCTTCTTTTCAAGATCCGCAAGCTGTTTGTCGACATCGTCGGACAATTGTGCGCCGTCCTGCGATGCTCCGCCTTCCATGCCCTGGTCGCCGGCGTCGGGCGCCGCCGAATTGTCCGTCGTCGGGAGCGTCTGTGATGAGGCGCCGCTCTCCTGGGCGAACAGCGCATCGGGGCCAAGTGTCAGGGCGGGAAGGAGCAGCGCCGAGCCCGCCATGAGGCGGCGGCGGGTAAGCAATGTGGGCATGAGAAAAGCCTCCAGCAGAATCGGGCAGATGTTGGGCTATGCGAGGAATATGGCAAGCCTCTGACCTCACCGATTGCTAGCGGATTTTATGCCGCCTTGTCGACCGTGACTTCAACGGTGACGTGCGACAATTCATGAATAGCGGCAAGCCGTGCCTTGTAGAAAGACGGGTCGCGCGACACGGACGTTGCAACCGCGACGATGGCGGCATGATGTCCGGGGCCGACCTGCCAGACATGTAGGTCGGTGATGCGGTCCTCGCCCGTCTCAATCGCCTCACGGATCTCATCAGGCAGGTCCTCACCCGGCGGAATGAAGTCGAGCAGAACCGCGCCGGAAATGCGCAGCAGGCCCCAGGCCCACTGCAGGATCACCAGGCCACCGACGATACCCATGACAGGATCGAGGAAGGTCCAGCCGAAACGACTGCCGAGCAGCAGGGCAACGATTGCCAGAACCGAGGTCATCGCGTCGGCTATGACATGGACGTAGGCGGAGCGGAGATTGTTGTCCCTACCCCCGTCATGATGATGGTGGTCGCCATCATGCTCGTGATGATGGTCATGATCATGAGCGTGATCATGGCTGTGCCCATGGCCGGAATGGCCATGATGATGGTGGCTGTGATCGTCGCGCAGAAGCCATGCGCTGACGAGATTGACGATGAACCCGACCACAGCGATGGCAATGGCCTCGCGGAAATTGATCGCCACCGGATCGAGCAATCTCAGAGTGCTCTCCCAGCCCATGATCAGCGCAATCAGCGCCAGGACGATAGCGCTGGCGAAGCCTGCGAGATCCCCGAGCTTGCCGGTCCCGAAGGTGAAGCGAGTATTATGCGCATGCCGGCGGGCGTAGAGATAGGCGAGAGCGGAAATCAGCATAGCGCTGGCATGGGTCGACATATGCCAGCCATCGGCCACCAGCGCCATCGAGCCATAGACCGTGCCAGCGCCGATCTCGATCACCATCATGACGGCGGTCAGCGCGATGACGAGCCAGATGCGGCGTTCGTTGCGCTGGTGATCGGAGCCCAGAAAGACGTGGCTGTGGCCCGTATCGGAGGAAATACTCATGACGTCAGTCTCCAGTTAAATCTGCCGCACCATTTGCGAGACACGGCCTGCTCATCGCAGATACGTCTTCAGCACGTCGGCTATCTCATCAACCGCCTGACGGCGGGCCTCCTCCGTTTCGGCATGAAGCACATGCTCATGCAGATGATCTTCCAGGACCTCTCCTGTCAGGCCCGTCAGCGCGCCCCGAATGGAAGCAAGAAGCTGCAGTATCTCCCCGCACGGCCGCTCGGCTTCGAGCGCTCGCTCCACCGCCTCCATCTGTCCTTTGAGGCGACGGATGCGGGACAGGAGCTTGGCTTGCTGACGAATAGTGTGGGACATTGTGGCCTCGATTATAATATAGGGGGGTATACTATTTTTGGCGACCGATTGGAAGCCGCGTCTTGAAGCGGCGCTGCCGGATCAGGCGGCTGTGCAAACACATCCGGACTGGCCTTCGGCACATCCTTGAAAATTCCACTGCCAATCGCATATTTATTTCTATAGAGACTAGAGGTATTGGAGGCCATGCAATGCTGTCGATCGGTGATCTATCCAAGCGTACCGGCGTGAAAGTGCCGACGATCCGCTATTACGAGCAGATGGGGCTGATATCGGAACCTGATCGCAGCGAAGGCAACCAGCGACGCTATTCCAAAACCGATCTGGAGCGCCTCGCCTTCATCCGTCACGGCCGCGACCTCGGCCTGACGATCGATGCCATCAAGGAGCTGATCTCGCTCAGCCAGCATCCGGACCGTCCCTGCGTCGGCGCCGACCGTATCGCCAAGGAGCATCTGGATGACGTTCGCACCAAGATCGCGCGGCTGAAGAAGCTGGAGCATGAGCTGGAGCGCATCGTTTCGCATTGCGACGGCCACAGCATCGAAGACTGCTATGTCATCCGTGCGCTTTCCGATCACGGCCTATGCGAACACGAGCATTGAGCCCCCCAAAACGTGCCCCCATTGACAAACGTGCTGAACCGGATCATTGATGCGGCCATGATCACGCACGCGCTCCATAACTGCTCGTATTTTTGGCTGTACCTGTAACGGGCGGCCAAGACAGATCATATTGTCAACAAGCCGCCGTCAGGCGGCTTTGTTGTATCGGCAGCGTCCTGACGGCTCATTTGAAAAACAAGGACGCCAAATGCCATGCTAGACGATAGCGACATCTCACTTCTCCGCCCGCCGGTGCTCACAATCCGCAATGCTCAGCCGCGCGACCTGCCTGAGCTCAACGACATGATCCGGCTGCTGGCCGCCCATCATGGCGACCCCTCAGGCACCACGCCCGAGCAGCTTGAGCGCGACCTCTTCGGTCCTATGCCGTGGATCACGGCGCTTGTTGCCGAAGGCGAACAGGGGCTGATCGGCTACGCCATCCTCGTGCCGCTCTACAAGGCGCAAGAGGGACAGCGCGGCATGGACCTGCATCATCTCTTCGTGCGTGACGGCCATCGCGGCCACGGCGTCGGGCAGCATCTCGTCGACCGCGCCCGCGATATCGCCCGCAAGGCCGGCTGCAGCTATCTTTCGGTCGGTGCTGCGACGGGCAATTTCCAGGCCCACCGCTTCTACGAAAACATGGATTTCAAGCCGCGTCCGGTCACCGGCATGCGCTACCTCCAGGCACTCGCCTGATGCCGGCCTTTAAGAGGATCGCCATTCGATATTGATTTTTAGAGTGTTTCTGGTTTTGCGCAATTCGGACGGAAAGCCGCTGCGCACTTTTCCTGGAAATGCTTCAGCGATCGATGGCGATCCCGCGGCCTGCAAAGAACTTCTCGAATATCTCCAGCGGCATCTCCGCGTTCTCGCGCGTCGCATCGACATGACCTGAAGGATTGTGAAAGCAGATGCTGTTTCCGTCGACAGATGTCACCAGCACGAGATGGCCGCCCTTGGCCGGCGGCTCGGTCTCCGGCCAACGGATCGAATGATGCACCGACGCGATGAAAAACTCCGACTTCATGAGGATATCGGCGATGTCAGCGACGGAAATCCCGGTTACCACCCGGGCATCCAGATCGAAGCGGTCACGAACGAATGGGACGAACGGCGCGTAGATCAAGCCTTTGATCCGGCCATCCGCCTCTTCGATATAGCCGCCATACTCCCTGCAACCCATGGCCAGATCCATGATCGGGATGGTTTTGCCGGTGCGGGCGGCGAGCACCATCTTCAGGCAGGCCATGCCGCAGAGATTGCCGGCCCAGCGCGCATAATCCTCGACGCTGCTTGCGCCGGATGACGCCCAGAGCGGATCCTTCAGCAAGGCCGATTGCGCACCCTCGGCGACGACCGCCAGTGTCATGTCAGGCGTTTCCCATTGGCTGAAATAAGGAACCTTCCGCGCCACCCTTGCGTCCACGACCACCCTCTCCTGTTGCCGAATCCTTGGCTACAAGCTTGACCGGAAATGCGCTAGAAAAATGGCTGTCGACTTCGATCTGCAACTGGAGATGCGGCTTGGAACAGCGGTTCACATTCGATGGCGTCGCCAGCCTCTACAATACTTCCCGCCCGCTCTATCCCGATGCGCTTTTTGCCGATGTGATCGATTTTGCCGGCCTGCAAGCCAAGGATCAGGTTCTCGAAATCGGCTGCGGCACCGGACAGGCGACAGAGGGCTTTGCTCGCCGCGGCCTTTCCATTCTCGCGCTTGATCCCGGCGCGGAACTGATTGCGGTCGCGCGGGAAAGATTGGCGGAATTTCCGCAGGTGCAATTCCAGCAAACCACTTTCGAAGCATGGCCGGGGCAGCTGGAGAGCTTCAGGCTGATATTCGCGGCACAATCCTTCCATTGGGTTACGCCAGAATTGCGCTGCGCCAAGACGGCAGCCCTCCTCACACCGGGAGGAATGCTCGCCGTCTTCGGCAATGTGCCGATGAAGCCGGAATCGCCATTGTCAGAAAAGTTCGCGGGGATCTACGCTCGCCATGCCCCGCAGCTTACTGGCCCGCCCGCGGAGGCCTGGTACCTGCCCGATGGCCCTTTTGTTCGGGAGCTGCAGCAGTCCGACCACTTCGAAGCTCCAGCACATCACTGCCATCCTTGGAGCCGATCGCACACGGCGCAGAGCTATACTGACCTTTTGCGCACGCTTTCAAGCTACTGGCTTTTGGCCGAAGATCAGCGGGAATCTCTGCTTTCCGAGCTTGCCGATGCCATCAACGCGCATGGCGGCATATTCGAGCTGCGTTACGAGACGCATCTCTATCTCGCCAAGCGCTCGGGCGCGGCCTGAAAAACCAGGCCTATTTCGCCGGAAGCGCCTTCAGGTAGGCCGCGATCGCCTCGCGGTCGGTTGCCGGTAGGTGGGCGATGTTTTTTTGGACCTCGGCCATCGAGCCGCCAGCAGAATCGTAGTCCGGGGTAAAGCCGGTTTCGAGGTAGTTGGCGATATCACCGGCGCTCCAGCTGCCGATGGCCTTCGAGCCGGGCGTGATATCGGGGATCTGACCCTTGCCTTCCGGATTGGGCGCGCCCGCCAGCCATTGGCCGCTCACGAAGCCGCCGAGGCTGTCGCGCGGCGTGTGGCATTCGCCGCAATGTCCCGGCCCTTCCACCAGATATTGCCCGCGCTTGATCTTGTCGTCGGCATTGGCGAGGGCGACACGCGGCTGGTCGTTGAGATAGAGGAACTTCCAGCCGCCCAGCGCCAACCGGATATTGAAGGGAAAGGGTAGCTCATGTGGCGGGGCGACATTGTCGCTTTTCGGCAGCGTCTTCAGGAAGCCCCAGAGATCGTTGATGTCCTTGTCGCTCATGCGGGTATAGGAGCCGTAGGGAAAGGACGGATAGAGATGCTCGCCGTTTTTGCCGCCTCCCCGCTTCATGGCATTGCCGAAATCGGCAAGCGTCCAGGTTCCGAGGCCCGCCTTCTCATCCGGCGAGATATTCGGCACATGGAAAGTGCCGAAGGGACTGGGGAGTGCCAGGCCGCCCGACAGCACCAGCTTGGCGTCACCCTGCGCGCCGGGAGCAGCGTGACAGCTGGTGCAGCCGCCCGCCCAGAACACGATCTCGCCGTTCTTGATGTCGGGATCACCGAGATTGGCCCAATGGCTCGCGGGCAAGGGCGACGGCGCGGTGATGACGTAAAATGTGCCGCTGCCGAGGATGATCACGCCGAAAAGGCAAAGCAACAATCGAATAAACCGCGCCATCACCCCACCCCAAGCCTTAGCTCTAAAACAAAAAGGCTCCGCACCGGCAGAACCGGTGCGGACGCCAAGATCGATTTCTAGACCTACCGCTTAATCCTTCTTGATGCGATAGGCCTGATGACAGGCGCCACAGCTGGCGCCGAGGGTCTTCAGTGTCGCGCCGACGCCAGCCTTGTCGGCAGGGAGCTGAGCGAGCGCCGTCTCGGCATCGGTGGAAAGCTTGGCGGCATGCGCCTTGAAGTCATCGAGATTGTCCCAGATCTTCGGATTGACCTCGGGATCGGTCTTGTCGCTCTGCGGGTTGAACTGATCCGGGAAAGCCTTGGCAGTTTCGGCGATCGTCGTCAGCGACGCCTTGACGATATCGGCGTCATAGGGCTTGTCGCCCTTGGCAATCGCGCCGAGAGCTCCGGTGGCGCCGCCGATCTTCTTCATCAACCCGATGCGGGAGTCATGCGTGCCGTCGGCTGCAACGACCGAACCAAAGGCGATGCCGGCCAGAGCCACTGCCGCCACAATCGCTTTCCACTTCATTTCCTTCTCCTACCTCTCCTGATGATAAAGACCGGCATGCGCGAGCTGCGCATGATTACGGCGACATGTTTGCCGGTTTCCCTTCCGGCAATGAAGTCACAAAGTGGTGAGAGTTGAGTGAAATCGGTGTCATGCGATCGAGACACTCATTCGCCGCATCAGCCTTTATATGATTTTCAAGCCCTCCCAGACCGTGAACACCGAAACAGCGACGAGAAGCAACCCGGCTGCGCGGCCTGCAAAGGCTGTCGCCCTGGGATTGGCCACTAGCAGGTCACGGCTGCGCCCTGCAGTGATGGCAAGTCCGCCATAGACGGCAAATTGCATTGCGATGGTCATGGCTCCCATGATGACGGCCTGTATCCACATCGGCCCGTAATCCGGTTTCAGGAACTGCGGATAGACGGCGAAGATGAAGAGATAGGCCTTGGGATTGATGAGGCAAGTCACGGCTCCCTGCCGGAAGGCTTTCCAGGCAGAGCGGCTGCCGGCCGGCCCCTCGCCTCCCACCGTGATGGAACTGCGCATCAGCGTGTAGCCGATGAAGGCCATATAAGCACCGCCGGCAATCAGCAGCGGGTTGAAGAGAATGGGCACGAAATGCATCAGCAGGCCGATGCCGATGGCGCCGTTCAGCGAATGCACCGCACCGCCCAGCATGATGCCACCCGTGGCGGCAAGACCGCGATTGCTGCCGCCAGTCAGCGAATTGGCGAGCACGAACAGCATGTCCATGCCTGGCACGATGATGATGCCCAAGAGAAGGATGAAGAAGAGCCAGAGATTTTCTGCGTAACCCATGTCAGTTGCCTATCGCCCTTTCCATGGAAACAGGAGAGGAAATGGTTGATTTTCAAGTGAATAGGCGGCTTTATAAATCGAGCCAACTGACGGGGTATTGTCAGTAGCCTTCATCTTGAGGGTAATGAAATGCGCAAGGCATCGCGCCTGTTCGAGATTATCCAGATCCTGCGGCTCGCCAAGCGGCCGGTGACGGGAGCCGATATCGCCGCCCGGCTGGAAGTGACGGTACGCTCCGTCTATCGCGATATCGCAGCACTTCAGGCGATGCGCGTGCCGATCGAGGGCGAGCGCGGCATCGGCTATATATTGCGGCCCGGCTTCGACCTGCCGCCGCTAATGTTCTCGATCGAGGAGATGGAGGCGATCGTGCTGTCGCTGGCCCTGTTGGAACGCACCGGTGATGCCGAGCTGAAGCAGGCGGCCAAGCGCGTCACCTCGAAGATTGCCGGCGCCGTGCCGCCGCCGCTGCGCCAGACGCTCGACGCCAATGCACTGCATGCCTGGGGCTTTGCCGCACCTTCTGCCTCGGCGATCGATCTGGCTTTGGTGCGACGCGCCATTCGTGATGAGGAAAAGCTGGACCTTGCCTACCGCGACGAGCTCGGCCGCGCCACGGAACGCATCATCCGGCCAATTGCCCTCATCTATTATTCGGAGACGGCTAACATCGTGGCCTGGTGCGAGCTGCGCCAGGCTATCCGTAACTTTCGCAGCGATCGTATCGAAGGCTGCGAGGCGACGGGATTGTGGTTCAAGGGCGAAGGTGATGGCTTGCGGCAGATCTGGGTGAATGGCTGGCAGGTAAACACCCCCGCCGCGGCCGGCTGAGGCGCTAAGGCTCTTTGAGGTTACGATCAGAGCCTGGAAAGATCATACCGCCCGAAGAGATGCAACCGAAACGGGGATGGCAGCGGAGTGAAGATGCGCCGGCTTCGCGCGGCGCTACAAAACAACCTCAGTCACCAATAGAATGAAAGCCAGCAATCCCAGGGCGGCGCGGACGGCATGCGACCATTCCCACCGGTCGCGCAGCATGGTCCAATCCGGTTTGACGGCGGTTTCCATTTGATGGCCACCGAATGGATCGTGAGAAAAGAAACCTGCGCCCATTCCTTCCAGCTTCGCATCTTTCAGCCAAAAATTGTTTACCGGTTGGGTCAGCAGCCAAAAGACGGCGTGCATGGCGACCATGGCAGCAAAGGCAGCAGCCAATAGCCAGAATGAGAGCGTATTGGCTGGCGTCAGGAACAGGAGCAGCAGAAGCAGCAGAGCACCGAGCGGCTCACTGGCACCGCCGATCGTAAAGCCCGGATAGTAAATCCGCTGAACCGTCAGGTAATCCTCTTTCGATAGCCGCATCTTGCCCGGCAGCTCCAGCACATGCGCCAGTGCCAGCGCCATGGCGACTGCAACAATCAGGATTGTCAGGATTTGCAGCGTCGGAAACATCAGCTTCGCCTCACAGGCAGCCTCCGTTTCTAAACATTCAGCGATGCGGATCGTTCCCTACAGACATCAAAAGATGCGGAAATCTCATTAAGGCATCTGAAGCGCCAGCGCTCTGCTTTCTTCGCGCCCAAATCCTTCAATATCCAACCGATCCGCGTGAACCGAAACGATCGCGTAAGCGCTGCTGTCTTCGGTATCCACCATGCCCTTGAAGTTGACGAAATAGGTTCCCTCGACAGCGCCGAAGTTGCCGGCGTGATTGTGCCCGTTAAGGTAGGCGACGACATGGTCATGTTCGGCCAGAAGCGCCAGCATGCGGTCGCTGTCCAAAGCGTTGTGGCCATTCTCCGGGAAGACGGGATAATGGTTCAGGATAAAGACCTTCTCGCCCGCCGCCTTTGCCTCCCGCAGCTTCGCGGCAAGCCAGTCATATTGCGCATCACTGATCGCCCCGTTCCAGCGTTGGCCATTCAGCGCGCCGGCTCGATCCAGCGCCTTCATCAGGTTCTTCGCCTCCTGCCGGCGTGGATCGCCTTCCGGCGGAGCGAAGAGGCTGATCTCATTGCCGTCGAGCGCGATGAAGCGGTAGCCGCAATGGCTGAAATCATAATAGGCAGCGGGCATGCCCACGCGGGCCGGGACACTGCCCAGATTCTGGGGTGCCACGGCGAAATCATGATTGCCGAGGAGGAAGTATTTTGGGTGCCGCAAGATCTCGTAGACGGGCAGGATCGCGTCGAAGCTCTTCCATTCGCGGTCGATGATGTCACCGAGCGTCACGACGAAGGCAAGGTCGTGCCGGTTGAATTCCTCTATCGCGTTGCGAAGTTTGTCGAGGCTCTTGGCCGGATAGCGATTGAGGGTCAGATTGGGCTCGAGATCCGCATATTGCGGATCGGCGATAACACCGAAGCGGAAAAGCGGTGCGGACGGCATTCGTCCTCCTTGGACGGCTTCCTTGCGCCGGTAAGGCAGCACGCGGAGGCATCGGTGAGGGCTGGCTGATAAGAAAACACCCGACGTCGAAAAGACGCCGGGTGCGAAAGCCAGCCTATTTGGCAGACCTTACTTCGTCGCAGCTTCGTAGCGCTCCAGGACATAGTCCCAGTTGATCAGGCTATCGATGAAGGCTTCGAGGTACTTCGGACGCAGGTTGCGGTAGTCGATGTAGTAGGAGTGTTCCCAAACGTCGACGCCGAGGATCGGGTTGGCGCCATGAACCAGCGGGTTTTCGCCGTTAGGGGTCTTGGAGATTTCGAGCTTGCCGTTCTTGACGGAAACCCATGCCCAGCCCGAGCCGAACTGTGTTGCGCCGGCGGCGGCGAAATCGGCCTTGAACTTGTCATAGCCGCCGAGATCGGAGGCAAAGGCAGCCTCGAGCTTGCCCGGCAGCTTGTTGCCGCCGCCGCCCTTCTTCATCCACTTCCAGAAATGGATGTGGTTGTAGTGCTGGGCTGCATTGTTGAAGAGGCCGGCATTGGTGCCGAAAGACTTCTTCACGATCTCTTCGAGCGACAGATCGGCAAGACCTGCTTCAGCAGCGAGCTTGTTGCCGTTGTCGACGTAAGCCTTGTGGTGCTTGTCGTGGTGATATTCGAGCGTCTCACGCGACATGAAGGGCGAAAGTGCATCGTAATCATAAGGAAGTTCAGGCAATTCGAAAGCCATGGTCATATCTCCTCTTGGCAAAAAATTGCGTCGGCAGGTGAACCGGAACATAGGAGCGGTCGCCTGGAAGAGCAACCGGCGACATGCCAAAAAAGTTGCGTACGGGAGCAAAAATTGCCCTATTTTTCAATCATGTATAGCATCGACTTAGAAATTTGCGTCATTGCATATGATGACGCGGCAATGCATCCAGGAAGGCGACGGTGAACTGTCGACAAAGCACATGGTCGAGGCTAGGTTCGCGGACCTTCTGCCTTCTACGAGATATCCCGTGACGATCGCCTGCCTGCACACGTCCGAAAGCAACATTGCCGTCTATGAGGCGGCGGCAAAAGCACTCGGATTGCCTGAGGGCACGCTGCGTCATCATGTCCGCGCCGACCTCCTGCTTGCCGCCGAAAAACTGGGACGCCTGACGGATGAGATTTCGGCCGAAACGGCGGCTCTCCTCTGGCATCTGGCCGAGGATGCCGATGCCGTCGTGCTCAACTGTTCGACGCTCGGCCCGGCCGTCTCGAAGGTCGCGGCGGGTGCTGGAGCGCCGATCATCAGGGCGGATGCGGCGCTGGCCGAACAGGCGGTCAAGGCCGGCGGCAAGGTCCTCGTTCTCTGCACCGTCGAAACGACCATCATCCCGACGACAGCCCTCTTCGAGGCTGCTGCAAAGGCAACAGGCGCGGAAATCGAAGTTCGGCTGGTTCCTGGCGCATGGACACATTTCCGGTCAGGCGATCTGCGGGCCTATCTCGCCTCCATCGCCGATGCGGTGAGGGAAGCCCATGGCGAAGGCGCCGTCACGGTCACTTTCGCGCAGGCGTCGATGACGGGTGCCGTCGACCTTCTCTCGGACGGCGTCGAACGACCGATAACCGGCCCGGCGGCCGCTCTCGCAGCGGCAATCGCAAAAATTGCCACGGCTGACCTGTTATAAGTTCCGTCCGAAATAGACATCGATCTCGGCGATGCGGTCGCCGGCAAAATGGATCATCTCGACATTGCGAAAGCTGCCACCGTCCATCTTCTCGGCGCGATAGCTGACGATAACGTCATCGCCATCCGCCACCAGATGTTCGATATGGATGTCGCGGAAGATATTCTCCTTCGGCCAGCAATGCTCGAAATAGCGCTTCCGGTCGATATGATCGTCGCGCGGGCTCGAAAAGGTGAAGTTCCGGGTCAGCATCGGATCGACGACATCAGGCTGTTGCGCCACATAGGCGGCAAACAGGCGTCTGACGATATCGCAACGGACATTTTCGAGAGAGTTCATAATGTGCCTCCTCCTTGCATCGGCGCAATCACGGTGCCTATGGTAATCCGATTGCAAAATGCAATCAGTTTATAACATCAGCCGGGCGAACCAACAAGGCGCTTTGCGGACTTGGCATTGTCGTCCGCGTGGTCCAAACTTCGCAGCACCCCATATCAGCAGGAAGCCATCGTCGTGTCCGAGGCTCATCATCCCATATTGGAAAAGCTGCGCCGCCTGGCGGCAAAGGACAATCGTCCGACTGTCGCGCTGAGCAGCATCGGCAGCTATTCCACGCTTTTCACCTTCGTCACGCGCGAACGCGAGCGCATTGCCGGCTCGGCCTTTTCTCAGGTTTCAATCGTCGCCATCCTCGAAGGTTCCAAGGAAATCGTCAGCATGGGACGGCAGCGGCATTTTGCAGCCGGTACGGTGCTCGTGCTGCCGGCCGGCTGGAGCGGCGATGTCGTCAACGATCCCGATCCGCAGACCGGCTTCTATCGGGCGATCTTCATCACTTTTCCCGAGGAACTGACGCGCCGCGCCGCAAAAGCCTTTCCGCCGGCCCAAACCGCATCGCAGATCGACCTGCCACTCGATCCATTGCTGGCCGCTGCCATCAGCCATGCCGGCGAAGGCATTGCCGGCGGTAACATGCCGATCCCGCTGATCGAACACAGGCTCCTGGAAATACTCATGGTGCTGGGCATGCGCGGCGCCCTGCCCGGGTCGCCGGAGACAACCGCAGAGGCGGTGCGGGCGCTGGTACGCTGGCAGCCGGATCGCCCCTGGACTGCCGACCTCATCGCCGCCGAGCTCGGCACCAGCAACGCGACGCTGCGCCGGCGCCTGACGCGCGAGGGCGCTTCCCTGCGAGAGGTACTGGCAAGCGAACGCGTGGCGCTGGCAACGACCCTTCTCGCCGAGGACGGGCTGTCGTTGCGCGAAGCAGCCCTTGCTACCGGTTATCGCTCGCCACGCCGCTTCGCCGATCGACTTCGCGGTGCATGAGCGTTTTAGGCCGCATTTTGAGCGTTTGTGTGCGCAGCCGCTCAGCACGAATTTGTTAGACCCAGCCCTCGAAGCTCACAAGAGCGAACCGCGAAAGGGCAACATCATGAAAACCATGCTCAACCTTCTGAACGCCACCGTCATCGCAGCAGTTGTCGCCACGCCGGCCCTTTCGGCCGATCTCAAGGTGACGTTCGCAAAGAGCAACGGCCGGATGATGATGCCGGAAAACGCCTCCTGCATTTCGACATCTTCAGACAAGTCGGCACCCGGTCCCAACAAGAGCCTTGCCGTTTCCTGGTCGAACGGGCCGAAGGGCACGCGATCCTATGCGCTGACGATGGTCGACCCTGACGTGCCCGCGGATTTCTCGCTGTTCAACAAGGCGGACAAAACCATTCCGAAGGATTTCAAGCGGATGGAGTTCGTTCACTGGGTGCTGGCCGATATTCCCGTATCGCGCACCAGCCTTGCCGAAGGCGCAGACGGAAACGGCCCTTCAGCCAATGGCCTGCCGCTCGAACGCACGGCCTATGGACGCCGCGGCCAGAATGGTGCGGGCGGCGGCAATTTGAAGGACGGGCCGCATGGCGGTTATATGGGCGCTTGCCCACCCTGGAATGACGCGCGTGTCCACAGCTATCACGTCACCGTCTATGCGCTCGATGTCGACCGACTGAACCTGCCGGATCTCTTCACCCGCGCCGATCTGCTTGCTGCCGCGAAGGGTCATATCCTCGCATCGGGCAGCCAGGAACTGTTTTACACATTGAATGCAAAGGCCGAGAAATGACCGAGACGAGATGGGATGCAGCCGCACCGGCCGAGCCGGAAACCGCGCATTGGATGCGGAACCTGGTTATCTGCCTCGTCGGCTCGTTCACGACGATCGTGGCAATGACGCTGCTGCTCCCCTTCCTGCCGCTCTATGTCGAGGAACTCGGCGTCAGCGACAAGGCCGCGATCGTGCAATGGTCCGGCATCGCCTATGGCGCCACCTTCTTTGCCGCAGCCTTGGTCGCGCCGCTCTGGGGGCGGCTCGGTGATATCTATGGCCGCAAGCTGATGCTGATCCGCGCCAGCCTCGGCATGACGGTCGCCATCTCGCTGATGGGCATGGCCGGCAATGTCTGGCAGCTGGTAGCGCTGCGCCTCTTCACCGGCCTTGCCGGCGGCTATGCCTCGGGATCGATGGTGCTGGTGGCGGCCCAGACGCCGAAGCATCGCTCTGCCTGGGCGTTGGGCACGCTGTCTGCCGGCATCATGGCCGGGAACCTTGTCGGACCGCTGATCGGCGGCGCGCTGCCACCGATCATCGGCATTCGCGGCACCTTCCTGCTGGCCGGCGGCGTGATCTTCTTCACTTTCCTGGCGACAACCTTCCTCATCAAGGAGGAGAAATCCACGGCGCGGAAGAAGGCTGCGAAGGCAAGTGGCAGCTGGGCGTCCATTCCTGACAAGCGCCCCGTCGTCGCCATGCTGTCGCTCGGCCTGCTGCTGATGCTGGCCAATATGTCGATCGAGCCAATCATCACAGTCTATGTCGCGCAGTTCGTCACGGACGCCAAGGTGACGATGGTCTCGGGCGTCGTCATGGCGGCGGCTGCGCTCGGCAGCATCCTGTCGTCCTCACGGCTCGGCAAGCTTGCCGATCGCATCGGCTACTGGAGCGTCATCATGGCGGCGCTTGCTGTTGCGGCGCTGCTCCTGATCCCGCAGGCTTTCGTGACCTCGGCCTGGCAATTGATCGGCTTGCGCTTCCTGATGGGCGTGGCGCTCGGCGGCCTTCTGCCCTGCATCACCGCCGTCATCCGGCACAATGTTCCCGATGCGGCGACGGGCAGCATTCTCGGGCTCTCCATCTCCTCGCAATATGTCGGCCAGGTGGCAGGCCCGGTCCTGGGCGGCTTCGTCGGCGGGCATGTCGGCATGCCTGCAGTCTTCCTCGGAACCTGCGTACTGCTGGCACTCGGAGCCATCTATTGCTGGTGGGTCAGCCCGAAGACAGAATCACACAGGGATCGATGAGTTTGCGCGAGTTTGCTGTCTGGAGATCGATCCGAGCAGCATCAAGCTGCCCCTTATAGCCGGCCGCAGATAAAATCGACGCCAGAACGCGCGATCGCCTCCAGCGTCCCGCGCGTATCGCCTGCACGCGCTCGAACGGCAAGCGAATGCATGACGGCGGATGCGAGCTTTGCGAGCGTTGCAGCATCCGTGTTATCAGGGAGTTCGCCCTGCTCAACCGCAAGCTCCATGCGTTCCTTGATCGCACCGTCGAATTCATTCAGGCTGCGGCGCAACACCTCCCGCACCCGATCATGCTGAATAGCCTCTGCCGTGGCAGTGCCGATCAGGAAGCAGCCACGCGCTGCAGTCTCGCCATGCAGGTATATTTTCAGAGCCTCGGCATAGATGCGCGTGAGATTTTCTCGCAGCGTGAGGGTCGGGTTGAGTGCCTCAGACAATATATCGAGGCTGTCCTCGCGGTAGCCTTCCAAGGTGTCAAGATAGAGATCCTCCTTGTCACCGAACGCGCCGTAGAGGCTCGGCCGGTTCAGTTTCGTCGCGGCGCTCAAATTATCCAATGAGGCGGCCGAGAACCCCCTGTCCCAGAAAACCTCCCGCGCCTGCCCGATGACTGC
Organism: Martinezella tropici; assembly: GCF_003287875.1. Lineage (GTDB taxonomy): Bacteria > Pseudomonadota > Alphaproteobacteria > Rhizobiales > Rhizobiaceae > Rhizobium > Rhizobium tropici_C. Next base: position 76,881 of record NZ_QMKK01000019.1, on the reverse strand, counting down.
TTTGGCGTCAAAAGCGCGTGGACGACCCTGTTTTTTCTCGCTTTTCATATTTTATACTACTTCGCACAAAAATCTTGACCGGATGAGTTTTATGCGAAATGGTACAAATATTCAATAGGTGCCGACGCCATACCTCGCGCCTGCATCGAAAAGGAGAGAGAAACCCATGAAACTCTACATGCACGCCGCCGCTTGCTCCCTGTCGCCGCACATCGTTTGTCGGGAGTTGGGGCTGGATGTTGAACTGGTCGAAGTCGATCGGAAGACTCATCGGACGAGTTCGGGCGAGGACTACCTTGCCATCAACGGGAATGGCTACGTGCCGGCATTGATGCTTGATGATGGGAGGGTGCTGACCGAAGGTCCTGCCATCGTGCAATTCCTCGCGGAATGTTCACCGGAGGGGTCGCGCCTCCTGCCGGAGGCCGGAACCTATGCCAGAAGCCAGGTTCAATCCTATCTGAATTTCATCACCGCCGAACTTCACAAGCCAATGGCGATGCTCTTCAACGCCGCTTATGAAGGCGCCCATGCCGGCATTCATGAACTGGTATGCAAGCGACTGGACTGGCTGAACAGCCGGCTTGTCGGCCCCTATCTGACCGGTGACGACTTCACGGTGGCTGACGCCTATCTCTTCGTCTGCTTGAACTGGTCGCCGTGGATCAAGATCGACGTCGCACGCAGGCCGGCGTTACAGGAGTTCATGGCCCGCGTCAGCACAAGACCGAGCGTCCGCCGCGCGCTCCAGGCCGAAGACCTCGAGGCTTTCGAGACTGATGGCGTTTTCTTCGCGCCGCGATCCTACATCGCTTCGGCAGGTCGTGTGGGAACACCCGTGCGGCCATAAACGGCCGCACTCTTCCGCATGTCCTTCTCCTTACGAAAAGGGTTATTCCTCGCTGGCGCTGCGGCCGTGAGCCCAATCCATATAGAGTTCCAGCGCCTTGCGGGCGACCGGTCCTTCCTGGAATTCGCGGTCGTCCAAGCGGTTGACGCTGACGACCTTGGAATAGTTGCCGGTCGTGAAGATTTCGTCGGCGCCCATGAACTGTTCGACGGATAGGGTTTCCTCCCGCACATCGAAGCCCTCCTGGCGTAGCAGACCGATGACGCGGGCGCGCGTGATGCCGGCAAGGAAGGTGCGGTTGGCGACGGGCGTATAGACGATACCGTCCTTGACCATGAAGACGTTGGAGGATGCCGTCTCGACAACGTTGCCGTTGATGTCGCGCACCAGCGCATTATTGAAACCGCGACTTCTCGCCTCCAGGATCATGCGGCCGCTGTTCGGATAGAGCGAGCCGGCCTTGGCGTCGGTCATCGCCGTTTCCGGCGACGGGCGGCGGAAGGGCGAGACTGTGAGCGTGATGCCGCCATTGCCGCCAAGCGGCGCCTCGAACAGGCAGAGGGCGAAGCGCGTCGATTCCGCATCGACGGCAACGACGCTGCCCGGCGAGCCATGCTCGCCCCAATACATCGGCTTGATGTAGATGGGCGTCTTGCCGTCGAATTTTCTGATACCTTCCCAGGCGAGCGCCTCGATCTCCTGCGAGGTCTTGATCGCCTTCAGCCCCATGGCGACGGCCGAACGATTAATGCGCTGGCAATGGAGATCGAGATCGGGCGCGATGCCGTCGAACCAGCGCGCGCCATCGAACACTGTCGAACCGAGCCACATGGCATGCGAAGTCGGCCCGATCAGCGGGGGATTGCCGGAGAGCCATTCTCCCTCGACATGGGTCCAGGTGGTGGTGCGGGGCGACGTATCGACGGACATGGTGCTTCCTCTCCTCAAGCGGTCCAGCTTTTCATGGACTCTGCGAACCGCTCCATCTCTTTGTTTTCATGCAGCTCCAGCCGGAAAATCGCTACGCGCTTTTCCTGGAATTGCTCTGGGTGGCGAAAAGCAAATAACCGCGCAACCCAAGGGTCAAGCAGAAACTATGCGGCAAAATTCATTTGCAACAAAGCGCTCGATACCGCATTCATGGCGCAATTTTCATGCGTCGAAACAACAGCTTGACGAATAGGTCCATCAGGAAAAATGATGAGCCGGCCAAACCGTCAGGGAAGAGCGAGAACTCCCATGAAAGCGATGTATTACGAGACCTTCGAGGCGACGCCCGAAATCCGCGCCCTGCCGGACCCGACACCGGGTGAGGACGGCGTCGTCATCGCCGTCGGCGCGACCGGGCTCTGCCGCAGCGACTGGCATGGCTGGATGGGACATGATCCGGATATCAGGCTGCCGCATGTGCCGGGCCATGAGCTTGCCGGCAAGGTCGTGGCGACAGGGCGCGGCGTCGTCCGTTTCAAGGTCGGCGATCGCGTCACCGTTCCCTTCGTCTCCGGCTGCGGTCATTGCGCCGAATGCCATTCCGGTAACCAGCAGGTCTGCCCCAGTCAGTTCCAGCCTGGCTTCACCCATTGGGGCTCCTTCGCCGAATATGTCGCGATCGACTATGCCGACACCAATCTCGTCCACCTGCCCGAGACGGTCGACGATGCGACGGCGGCAAGCCTCGGCTGCCGTTTCGCCACCTCCTTCCGCGCCGTTGCCGACCAGGCCAAGACCCGTCCAGGCGAGTGGATCGCCGTGCATGGCTGTGGCGGCGTCGGGCTGTCGGCGATCATGATTGCGAGCGCCCTTGGCGCCAATGCCATCGCCATCGACATTTCCGACGAGAAGCTGGCCTTCGCCCGCGAGTGCGGCGCGGTGGCAACCATCAATGCGTCTGAGATCACCGATGTGGCCGAGGCGGTGCGCGAGATCACCAAGGGTGGCGCGCATGTCTCGATCGATGCGCTCGGCCATCCCACGACCTGTTTCAACTCCATCAAGAACCTGCGACGGCGCGGCCGGCATGTGCAGGTCGGCCTCATGCTCAGTGACTACGCAACGCCGCAGATCCCGATGGCGCAGGTCATCGGCCATGAACTCGAGATTTACGGCAGCCACGGCATGCAGGCCTGGCGCTACGATGCCATGCTCGACATGCTCGCCGCCGGCAAGATCGCGCCGCAGAAGCTCATCGGCCGCAGGATCAGCCTGGAAGAAGCCGTTCCGGCGCTGATGACGCTTGATAAGGCCGAGGGCAAGGGCATCAGCGTCATTACACGGTTCTGATATATCCCGGTGCTATGGGCATCGGGGAAACGGCAATCCACGAAGAGGATACGCTTATGGCATGGTCTGCCGGCCAATATGTGAAATTCGAGGATGAACGCACGCGCCCGGCACGGGACCTCTTGGCGCAAGTGCCGCTGGAGCATGTCGAACGAGCGATCGACCTCGGTTGCGGGCCTGGCAATTCGACCGAGCTGATCGTCGAGCGTTACGGCACCGCCGGTGTCTCCGGCCTCGACAGCGACGACAATATGCTGGAGGCCGCTCGCAAGCGCATGCCCGGCACGCACTTTGAAAAGGCCGATCTCGCCACGTGGCGGCCGCAAGAACCCTTGGACCTGCTTTTTGCCAATGCGGTGTTTCAGTGGTTGCCCAATCATCTCGACATCCTCGACCACCTGATGGACGGGCTGAAACCTGGCGGCGTGCTTGCCGTGCAAATGCCCGACAACCTGACCGAGCAGAGCCATCTGATGATGGAAGAGACCGCAAAGAACGGTCCCTGGAGCGATGCCTTCGCCAAGAAGAGCGTACGCCGCAATCCGCTGCCTGCACCGTCGGTCTATTACAACAGGCTGGTCGGCAAATCGGCCCGGGTCGATATCTGGCACACCAACTACAATCACGTGCTGGAGAATGCCGCCGCCATCGTCGAATGGGTGAAGGGCACGGGCCTGCGCCCTTACCTCGACCATGCCGGCGCAGAGCATCGCGATGCCTTCACCGCCGAATATCTGAAGCACATAGAAAAGGCATATCCGCCGCTCGTCGACGGCAAGGTGCTGCTGCGGTTCCCGCGGCTCTTCCTGGTTGCCGTAAAAAACTAGGAACCGATCCGTTCCGAAACAGACTGACGCCGGCGTGCCGATCCCATCGACAACCGGCGCCGGCCCGCGCTAGAACACCTTCAGCCGAGGCTAAAACAGCAATAGCTCCGAGGAGATAGTCGATGCCCCCCAGAAATCCGCTCCATGTTTGTCAGAAGGAGAAGCGCCCATGACCACCCCCGACCTGGCGCCCGCCCCGCCCCTGACCTTCGTGATTTTCGGTGCTGCCGGCGATCTCACCCGGCGCCTGCTGATCCCGACTCTGATCAACATGACCCGCAGCGGGCTCGTCGGAGAGGATTTGCACATTCTCGGTATCGGCATAGAGACCGGCGGCGTCGACATGCTGCTGGATCGCCTGGAATCATTCCTGAAGACCTCCGGCGATATGGACGATCCCGAGCGGCAAACCGCGTGGCAGAGCCTGCGCAAGCGCATCAGCTATATCTCGGGCGACTTCACGCAGAATGGCGTCTACAAGGAGATTTCGGACTATCTCTCGCATGCGGCAAGCGCCAATGCGGCCTTCTATTTTGCCGTGCCGCCACGCTTCTTCGGCGATATCGCCGAGAAACTATCCGAAAACGGGCTGATGAACGAGGCGACCGGCGCCTTCCGCCGCATCGCAATCGAAAAGCCCTTCGGCCACGATCTTGCCTCGGCACAGGCTTTGAACGCGCGGCTGCTGAACCATGTGTCCGAAAGCCAAATCTATCGCATCGACCACTTCCTCGGCAAGGAAACCGTCCAGAACATCATGACGACGCGCTTCGCCAACATGATGATCGAGGCGCTGTGGAACAACAATTATATCGATCACGTCCAGATTACGGCGGCCGAGCTGGTCGATGTGGGCATGCGCGGCAAGTTCTACGATGCGACCGGCGCGCTTCGCGACATGGTGCCGAACCACCTCTTCCAGCTGCTGGCCATGGTGGCGATGGAGCCGCCGAACAGCTTTGATGCGGAATCGATCCGCAATGAAAAGGGCAAGGTGCTGAAAGCCCTGCGTCTCTATTCGCGTGAGGAAGCGGCAAAGAATGGCGTGCGCGGCGCCTATACGGCCGGCCCGCTCGCCGGCCACGATCTGCCCGCCTATACCCAGACCGCAGACGTCGCGCCTGACAGCAATACCGAAACCTTCGTGGCGCTGAAGCTGTTCGTCGATACCTGGCGCTGGGCCGGCGTGCCCTTCTACCTGCGCACGGGCAAGGCGATGAAGGCACGCGATACGGAGGTGGTCATCACCTTCCGGCAGGTGCCTTTTGCACAATTCCCGCGCCACGAATCCCGCCCGGAACTTCCGCCGAACAGGCTCATCATCCAGGTGCAGCCCGACGAGGGGCTGGACATGGAAATCTCCATCAAATCGCCGGGGCTGGTGCTGAAAACGGCGCCGGTCTCGCTCGACTTCCGCTATGCCGACAGTTTCGACATCGGCAAGCAGACTGGCTACGAAAGCCTGTTCTACGAACTCTTCGTCGGTGACCAGACGCTCTTCCAGCGCGCCGACGGCATCGAAGCCGGCTGGGCCGCCGTGCAGCCCTTCCTCGATCTCTGGGCAGAGGGCGGCAAACCCGATCCCTATGCGCCCGGCAGCACTGGTCCTGCCTGCGCCGACGAACTCATCGAACGCGACGGCCGCAAATGGCATGAGATCGACGGAACGCCGAAGGGCAGGAAGTTCTGACCCTGGAGAAGATCAACCGATAGAGGCCGGCTGTCGCTGTCATCCGTCAACGGGGCGCAATATGACGAAGTCGGGGCTGCCTTCTGAACAACAAAAGCCGCCGGGAATTAGCCGGCGGCTCTCGTTATCAAAAGCAATAGCAGCCTCAAATGAACTGGTGCAGGCCCGGGACGGAACTGACAACCTGGTCGACTACCTCGTCGCCGGCATGCTGGCGGGCGGTTGCAATCGTCTCCTTGGCGAGCGAGGTGATTTCGCCCATGCTGAGACCGCTGCTCATCAGCTGCTGGCCGAGCGCCATCAGGCCGCCGCCACCGCCGACGGCGCTGAGCAGGCCACCCAGCAGACCACCGCCGCCCGTTTCCTCGCCGTTATATTGCGCAACGAGATCGCTGGCGCCGGGAATGGATTCGATCATCTTGGTGACAGGACCATCCGGAGCTTCGCGCTGCAGGAAGCCGAGAATCATGCCGACGGCCTTTTCCGCGAGGTCGGGAGCGATGCCGGCTTTGGTCGCGATCTGATCAATAACTTCGTTCATTGTGGCCTCTACCTTTACGACGTTAACGTCAACGTAACTGAATGAAGCGACCGGCACAAGCCGCGCTGGCGGTCCTTACGCTACCAGAAGCATAACCGCGACGCGAACAGTTGTCCGCATTCAAGTCAGTTCTTATAACAGTGTCAGGACAAATCGATGAATGGCCCTGACTGCCCGAAAGGCTGCTGTGCCGCCGCCCTAGTACCGGATGATTCTGGATCGAATCGATGCAGAATCACCCGGTACTAGGATCAAATAGGTAGAGCATGATGTCGTCGGAAAACCGGTGACACTTTTCGGCATCATGTTCTAGAGCATTTCCGCTTTTCTTCGAATCGCGAAAACGCTCTATCTTTTTGTTTTTACGCAGTTCCGGACGCAAAACCGCTTCGCACTTTTGCTGGAAGTGCTTTAAGGGAGACGACACCATGCCGCAGCAGGATGGACAGATTTTCGTCGGCGCGAGCCGCAATCCGGATGACAGCATCAACAAGGACGAGTTCCTGACGCTGAAATTCGGCAACCGCCACGGCCTCGTCACCGGCGCGACCGGCACCGGCAAGACGGTGACACTGCAGGTGCTGGCGGAAGGATTTTCCAAGGCCGGCGTGCCCGTCTTCTGTGCCGACATCAAGGGCGATCTCTCCGGCATCGCCGCCAAGGGCGAGGCCAAGGACTTCCTGCTGAAGCGTGCCGAAGAGATCGGCCTCTCGCCCTATGAATTCGATCAGTTCCCGGTGATCTTCTGGGACCTCTATGGCGAAAAAGGCCATCGCGTGCGCACGACCATCGCCGAGATGGGGCCGCTGCTGCTGGCACGCTTGATGGATGCGTCCGAGGCGCAGGAGGGCGTGCTCAACATCGCCTTCAAGATCGCCGATGAAAACGGCCTGGCACTGCTCGATCTCAAGGACCTGCAGGCGCTGCTGAACTATATGGGTGAGAATGCCAGCGAGCTTTCCAGCAAATACGGCCTGATCTCGAAGTCGTCGGTCGGCTCGATCCAGCGGGCCATGCTCGTGCTGGAACAGCAGGGCGCGGAAAACTTCTTCGGCGAGCCGGCGCTCAAAATCTCCGACATCATGCGCGTCAGTAATGACGGCTACGGCCAGGTTTCGGTGCTCGCAGCCGAGAAGCTGATGATGAACCCGCGCCTCTATGCCACCTTCCTGCTGTGGCTGCTCTCCGAGCTGTTCGAGGAACTGCCCGAAGTGGGCGATCCGGAAAAGCCGAAGCTGGTCTTCTTCTTCGATGAGGCGCACCTGCTCTTCAACGACGCGCCGAAGGTGCTGATCGAACGCGTCGAGCAAGTTGTGCGCCTTATCCGCTCCAAGGGTGTCGGCGTCTATTTCGTCACCCAGAACCCGCTCGACGTCCCGGAAACGGTGCTGGCACAGCTCGGCAACCGCGTGCAGCATGCGCTTCGCGCCTATTCGCCGCGCGAGCAGAAGGCCGTGCAGACGGCGGCCTCGACCTTCCGGCCCAATCCCGCCTTCGATTGCGCCACCGTCATCACCACGCTTGGTACCGGCGAGGCGCTCATCTCGATGCTGGAGGGCAAGGGCGCACCGTCCGTCGTCGAGCGCACGCTGATCCGCCCTCCGTCCGGCCGCATCGGCCCGGTCAGCGACGCCGAGCGGCAGGCGATCATCAATGCAAGCCCGGTCGCCGGTGTCTACGACCAGACGATCGATCGCGAGTCGGCTTATGAAATCCTGGCGGAGCGTGCGAGCAAGGCGGCAGCGCCGCAGAACGAGAGTGCCGGCGATGGCTGGACCCTGCCCGGATTCGGCGGCGACAACAGCAAGCCTGCCGGGCGTCGTTCGGGCTATCAGCGCGAAACGATCATGGAAGCGGCGTTGAAGAGCGTGGCGCGCACGGTCGCCACGCAGGTCGGACGGGCGCTGGTGCGCGGCATTCTCGGCAGCTTGAAGCGGTAAAAAATCACCCTCCTCTTGAGGGGGAGGGTCGGAGCGAAGCTCCGGGGTGGGGTGATCTGCGACGATCTTTACAGATCTGGGCGTCACCCCCACCCGCCGCTTTGCGGCGACCTCCCCCCTCAAGGGGGAGGTACTATTCCCTCAAGAGGAGGGTGAAAACTACCGCACCGGCGCAACCAGCGAAAAGAAGGCGCCCTGCGGGTCGGTGGCCTGGACGATCCAGCTGCCGCCGGGGACTTCCATCGGGCCGTTGGCAATCTTGCCGCCGCCTTCCGTGATGCGGGTGATCGCCGCATCGATCGCCGGGACGTTGATGTAGAAATTCCAGGCGGGCGTGGGCATTTCCGCCGGTTTGGTCATGATGCCGCCGAAGTCCCGATCGCCGATCTTGAAGATCTTGTATTTGCCCATCGGCCCCATGTCGAAATCGGAGCTTAATTCCCAGCCGAACATCTCGCTGTAGAAATCGAAGGCCTTCGGGCCGTCGCCGGCATAGAGCTCATGCCAGCCGAAATAGCCTGGGGTGGCGGGGGCTGGCGGCTGCCAATCCTGGCCCGGCAGCGGCGTGAAGAGGCAGAAGGCGGCGCCGTAGGGATCGGAGACGACGGCAAATCTGCCGACGCTTGGAATGTCGGTCGGCTCGCGATAGATCCTGCCACCCTTGGCGGCGATCGTCTTTGCCGTCTCGTCGACATTGGGAACGCCGATATAGCCGGTCCAGCAGGGCGGGGTGCCCATGGCCTTCGCCTCCTCCGGCAAGATCATCAAGCCTGCAACAGGGCCGGCACCAGCGCTAAACAACGTATAGTCCATGCCGACTTCCGGCATGCCGGCATCCGCCGCATCCCAGCCAACCACCTTGCGGTAAAAAGCTTCGGCCGCCGCCATGTCGGTGGTCATCAGCTCGTACCAGACAAAATATCCTTTCTCAGCCATCGCGTCTCTCCCTGTTGTGATTGTTGCGGTCATCCGTCTTGTCTTGAGCCTGATGTCGGCGCACGCGCATCATGGCCGATGAAAGTGACGGCCGAACGATGGCTCATCGATAACCCGTCGTTTCCCGGCGAGCAGGCTCCAGGTCTTAACTAGGCGCAAGGCATAATAATTCGACCCCTTGCGCCGCATGGCATGAATTTGGCAGTCCCGTCATGCCTCAATGGCAGCAGGAGCCCGCCTTCGCCGCCTCCTGATATTCGTCGTGGCGACGCACGAAATCCATGGTGTGGTCTTCATTCCGGCCCTTCGGCGCATTGTCGAGGATCATCAGCGTACCGATCATTTCCTCGCCGCCGCGGGCATAGCTGGAATAGGTGTGAAAGATATTGCCGGCTTCATCCTTGTAAAAGGCGCTGAGGCCCGGCAACTCGTCATTGCCGTTGGCGGCGTCCATATCGGTGAAGTTATAGAACACCTTTTCACCGGCAAGCTGCTCTTTGGTGAAAGAGACGTGATAGTCGAAATTGAAATCATTGGAGAAAGACGACACCCATGGGAACTTCCAGCCCATGCGTTTCTTGTAGGCCTCTATCTTTTCGATCGGCGCGCGGGCAACGGCGACCAGCGTGACATCGTGGTTGTTGAGATGCGGAAGCGTTCCATCGAAATGATCGGCGAGGAAGGAGCAACCGGTGCAGCCGGCATCCCAATCCGGGCCGAGCATGAAGTGATAGATGATCAGCTGGCTGCGGCCATCGAAGAGATCCGCGAGCGTCTTCTTGCCGGCCGGCGTGTCGAAAACATAGTCTTTCTCGACCTTCACCCAAGGCAAGGCCAGGCGTTCCGCATTGACGCGATCGCGAAGATGCGTTGCCTCCTTCTCCCTGGCGAGCAGCTGGCGGCGGGCTTCGAGCCACACTTCCCTGGAAACGACCTGGTTCATTGTCAGCGCCCTCCTCCGGCGTTTTCATTCCCAAATCTTGACAAATACATTGATATCAATATTAATGAATCATGTCAAACTCAGTTGAAATCCCCTTTGAAACCACGCTGTTAGTACGCGATACCTGCCTCTGCCTGCATGTGCAGCGTGCCGCGCGCGCTCTTGCCCGTCGTTTTGACGAAGCGCTGAGGCCGTTTGGGCTCACCAACGGCCAATTCTCCCTGATGATGTCCCTGAACCGGCCGGCGCCGGCCTCCATGGGATCGGTCACGGCATTGCTCGCAATAGATCAGACGACGCTGACGGCGGCCTTGAAGCCACTGGAGCGGCGCGGATGGATCAATATTGTCCCCAATCCCAAAGACCGAAGAGCCCGCCTTCTCAGCCTCACGCCATCCGGAAAGGCAGCGCTTGCCGCCGCGGTGCCGGTCTGGAAGACAACGCATGCGGCCCTCGAAGAGCGGCTGCCCGACGGCAATGGCGACCGTCTGCGCCGCGATCTTGCTATTCTGCTCTGAATGGTGGCTCCGACAAGCGGGGATCGCGATCGAAATCCTGCCTTTCGAAGCCGATGCGACGCCGGGGGAATTCGCAGAGCGCCTGGACACCAGCGCGAGACAGCCGGATGCGCCATGTCTGGCGCTCCACCGGCTCGCGCGCGGAGAAGGCCCTGGCCGTCAGGAGTGCGATGTTCCTGCCGCCCCGAGAATCCCGAACAGATCGGTAGAGGATCGCTTCGATGCCGCCGGCCCGCGCCGCTTCGGCAAGCGACTGGCATGCTTCGTAGTTGAGCGGATCGGCCCAGTGCTGCCGGTCGCGATCCAAGGGGGATATGGTCAGGTCGATCGCTGCCTTCGTGGCGATCGACGCGGCAAAAGCGGTGTATTCCGCTGCATTGGCCGGCAGCGGCGTGTCGGGCGAATCACGGAAAAAGAGCAGCCGATAGAAGCTCATCTCCGCCAGGGCCGTTTCCACCTGCTCGGAGGCGTAGAAAACGCCAAGCGTGCGGCCAGCGCGACGGAAACGAGAGCCGTGCGGGTAGATCGCACCATAGCGGAAGGGTGTCGCGAGCAGATAGTCGAGACCGGCGCATTCCGGCGGCAGCGCCGGCTTGCTTTCCTCCAATAGACTTTCGAGAAGCATCTGCTCCTCGAGCGTATCCACAAGCTTCAGCGTCGAGACCTGATGCTGCACTTCCACCAGTCGCCAATAACGGCCGGAAATGGCCCTCGCCTCAGATAAGAGCGCGGCGGGCGTCCAGATAGGCAAGGACATCGGTCAAACCAGAAATCGAAATGATCTTGTCGATCGGCGCGGCGCCGAAGGCGAGATTGCCGTTGCGCAGCCATTGGCGGGCCACAGCTTCGTCGCCACCCACGATGGCATCGAGCGAGCGGAAGAGCCGAACGAAAAGCACGGCCAACTCGAACGGCTTGCTGTTGCGCTCCAGCAAATGATCCTGCCGCTTCATACGCGACACCGTTGCTTCCGAGACACCGATGACGGCCGCCAATATGCGGGCGTTCAATCCCAGCCGGTCGGCGGCATTGACCACCGCCTTGGTAATGACGAGTGCTTCGCCAGGCTTTGTCTGGCCTGCTACCTGTGCCATTGCCATAGCCAATCCTTTCCTAAGAAAGAATATAGCATATTTCTTGCAAAAGAAAAGGAGCAGAGGCGAGACCTCTGCTCCCGAAGCTTTCAAGCTATGCCGCAACTCGCCTCAGACGACGGTGAACGGCACTTCGGTCGAAGTGCGCATGGCGTGGCTGTAGGGGCATACGATATGCGCCGCGGCAGCGAGCTTTTCAGCCTCGGCCTTGTCCATGCCGGGGATATGGACCGCCAGAGACACTTCGATGCCGAAGCCGCCGCCATCCGCGCGCGGGCCGATGCCGACAGTCGCAGTCACCTTCGCGTCTTCCGGAATCTTGACCTTCTGCTGGCCTGCGACAAATTTCAGGGCACCCAGGAAGCAAGCGGAATAGCCGGCTGCAAAGAGCTGCTCCGGATTGGTGCCCGTGGCACCGTCGCCGCCGAGTTCCTTCGGCACGGTCAGCGTGACATCGAGGACACCGTTTTCGGAAACTGCATGGCCGGCACGGCCACCGGTGGCGGAAGCTTTGGTGGTATAGAGAATTGGCATGTCATGTCTCCTTTTGTGTTCGGATGGCGATTATATACATCACGATTTAATCGCGCGAAATATGTATTTTTTGCAATTTGATTTTGCAAAGTGAATTTGTGACAATGCCTGCAACAAGAAAAATGGCGGAGCAGCAATGACGGACAAGGCGGATGGGCAGACCATGATACCTGACGAGGAAAAGCGGCTGGAAAGCCAGCTTTGTTTTGCCGTCTACAGCGCTGCGCATGCCTTTAACCGGGCCTACAAGCCGATTCTCGATCGCGTCGGCCTCACCTATCCGCAATATCTCGTCATGCTGGTGCTGTGGGAAAAGGGCCGTCTGTCGGTCAAGACCATCGGCGAGAAGCTGGACCTCGATTCCGGAACGCTGTCGCCATTGCTGAAGCGGCTCGAACAGGCCGGCCTGATCAGCCGGGCGCGAGACCCGAAGGACGAGCGGCAAGTGATCATTTCCCTGACGGAAAAAGGCGCAGGCATGAATTGCCAGGTCGGCACGATCATGAATGCCATCGGCCAGGCGACCGGCTGCGACATGGCCGAAATGGCCAATCTGCGCGATCAGTTGCAAAAGCTGAAGGTCAATCTGGCGGCGGAATGAAGCCTCCGGCACAGGAACCTGCCCCGCCCTCGGAAAGTCGGGAAATCAAAGGGGCGCCGAATAGGCGCCCGTTTCAATGATATTCAATCAGGCCGTCACGAGGATCGGCGCGCGCTCCGGCACACGATCGTATAGATCGATGACATCCTGGTTCAGCAAGCGGACACAGCCGGAGGATACGGCCTTGCCTATGGAGCGCCAGTCGGGATTGCCGTGCAGGCGGTAAAGCGAATCCTGCTTGTCTTCGAAAATGTAAAGCGCACGCGCGCCGAGCGGATTCTTCAGGCCCGGATCCATGCCGCCATTGGCGATGGAATACTTCACAAGCTCCGGCTGACGGGCGACCATTTCGTCCGGCGGGTTCCAGCGCGGCCACTTCTTGCGCCACTGAATGACGCCTCGGCCCTGCCAGGCAAAGCCCTCGCGGCCGACGCCGATGCCATAGCGCATTGCCGTGCCGCCCTGTTCGGTGACGTAAAGCATGCGCTCCGTCGTATTGACGACTACGCTACCCGGCGCTTCCCCGGTCGGATCCACGACGCGCTGACGATAAAATCGCCGGTCGATCTGCTCGTAGGGAACCGCGGGGATATGGAAACCGCCATCATCCATGGCCGCATAGATGACGGCCGGATCGGGCTGCTCGCCATCATAGCTGGAGAACCAGGTGCGGAACGGCCTTGGCGAGCCGGTATATTGCACCGGGCTAACGACCGGGCCGTTATCGATGGTGGAGGCGCAGCCGGCGAGCGTCGAAACGGCGCCGATGCCAGCAAGGGCGAGAAAATTACGTCGGGATAGTGATGAAGGCAGACTCATGTCGACAGCATCGTTCCTATTGAAGGGGAGCCAAGAATCCGCAGCACGCAAGCTGATTCGGCTTCCCGAGAGGTTCGCAGAGACAGGAGCAAAACTAAAGAGCGTAGCCGGAGCCCGCTATCGCACTTATGCAACATCACGAAAATTTGTGGTAAATTATCCCTACAGAACGACGATTTCCGTCTTATCGGGCACCCGGTTGTAGAGATCAATCACGTCCTGATTGAGCATGCGGACACAACCCGAGGACGCTGCCTTGCCGATCGATTGCCAATCCGGCGTGCCGTGAACGCGATAAAGCGTGTCCCGCCCATTCTGATAGATATAAAGCGCCCGCGCGCCGAGCGGGTTGGTCGGCCCGGGATTCATGCCGCCGCGCTCCGCCGCCAGCGACTTCATCTGCGGGTCGCGCGCAACCATCTCGGCCGGCGGCGTCCAGCGTGGCCACTTCTGCTTCCACTGGATCATGCCCCTGCCATGCCAGGCATATCCCGCAGCGCCGAGGCCAACACCATAGCGCATGGCCCTGCCGCCCGGCTCGACGAAATAGAGGAAGTGGTTTCGCGTATCGACGACGATGGTGCCGGGCCGTTCATTGGTCTGGTAGTCGACCTCCTGCCGCAGGAAGCGCGGATCGATGCGCTTGTAGGGCACGGCCGGCAGCATGAAATCATCTTCGTTTCGCTGGGCATACATGGCCTGATGCACCGGATTGAAGGTCGGCAGGCCGTAGGTCTGATGGAACTGGGTGCGGAAGAGATCACGCGCCTGCGGCACGGGCTGCACCGGCAGACGCTGCACCTTCTGCGGGTCGATGCCTTCGGGGCGATAGAAGATCGGCGCGGTTTCCTGTGCGAACCGGTCCGGATCTGTCGCACCGGTATCGGGAATGATGCTGCAGGCGGACAATGCCGCCAGAGCGGCAGAGGCGAGCAGGTGACGGGAGGCGGGCAGCAGATCGGCCATCATCGGAAACCAGTTGGGACATATTGGGTCGGCCGCATGATGACTGTCGCGGCTGGAGCGAAGCTGGCGTCATCGTCGAGATATTGTCCGCGGTGAGATATTGTCCGGATCGGCCAAACTTCTGTTTTCCCTTGCGCCGTCATGGGTTAGACCATTGCAGGACGGAGGATCGCATGAATATCGACAGTCTCGACCCGGCCATTTTCGATCAGACCGACCGCAAGGGTTGGCTGAAGCTGGTGGAACGGGCGCTGAAAGGCCAGGATTTCGAAGAGACGCTGGTGTCGCGGACCGATGACGGCATTGCCATCGAGCCGCTTTATCAGCGGCGGACCGATGGCATGCCGCTTTCCCGCCAGCGGGCCGACATGCCCTGGACGGTGATCCAGCGCATGGATGATCCAGGCACCGAGCGGGCGCTGGCGCAGCTTGATGACGATCTCGCCAATGGCGCAACCGGCATCTGTCTCGTCTCCAAAACATCCGCTTCCGCCTTCGGCACCGGCATCGACGTGCAAGGCCCAGGCCTTTCCCGCTCACCAGCGGCGATATGGGACAAAGCGGCTGTCCTGCGCTTCGACGGTTTCTCCTCCGGCGCACTCGACGCCCTGGTTTCAGCGACTGCAGATCCGGCTGCCAGGACATTGCATCTCGGTTTCGATGCCTTTTCCTACGATGGAGGACGGGCTACCTTTGCGAAGGATATCAAGCGCTTCGCCGAGCGCGGCCTCCGTGGCACGATCGTCAACGCCGACGGTCGCGTGGTGCACAATGCCGGCGGCACCGAAGCACAGGAGCTGGCCGTCATGGCTGCAAGCCTCGTCGGCCATTTGCGACTGCTAGAGGAGGCGGGCCTTTCGCTGGAGGCAGCGCTTGCGGCAATGAGCATCTGCCTTTCCGCCGATCAGAACCAGTTCACGACGATGGCAAAGACACGCGCGGCACGGCTGATCTTCACCCGGATCGCCAAGGCCTGTGGCGTTCCCAATCCGCAGCCGGCGCATCTCTTCGCCGAGACAAGCTATCGCATGCTCACCTATCGCGATCCCGAGACGAATATCCTGCGCAATACGATTGCGGCCTTTTCAGCCGGCGTCGGCGGTGCTGACGAAATCTCCGTCCTGCCGCACAGCCTGACGCACGGCATTCCCGATCCGCTGGCGCGGCGCCTGGCGCGCAACACGCAGACGATCCTCATGGCCGAGAGCCATCTCGATCACGTCGTCGATCCTGCCGTCGGAGCCGGCGGCATCGAGGCATTGACCGATGCACTGGCCGAGCGGGCATGGGATATTTTCACCGATATCGAAAGCAAAGGTGGATTGGCGAAGGTGATCGCCAGCGGCGAGCTTGCGGCGATGATTACCGAGGCGCAAGCCGATCGCATCGTCAAGCCGATCGTGGGAACGACGCTGTTTGCGATGAAAACGGAGCGGCCGGTGATTGTTTTGGGGGCCTTGGGGCCGGTTGCTGGCGGGATGGGGTTGATGCCGGTGCGGCTGGATGAGGGGGTGTCATGATGGCGACTGCTGAATTCACGGAGAATGCCCACCCCCCTCTGTCGCTTCGTGACATCTCCCCCACAAGGGGGGAGATCGTTTCGTGCCAGAATTTGACCCCAGCGGGAATGCCAACCTGCGCTGCCGCAGATGCGGTATCTGTTTGGGGCAGAAAGGCCCCGCAAGTTTCTAATCTCCCCCCTTGTGGGGGAGATGTCGCGAAAGCGACAGAGGGGGGTATCAGACTTTCGACGTCCACGGAGGCTTCGAACCCATGACCAGGATTCCCGACTTCGCCACCATCCCCTGGATCAAACCGCAGGCAACCGCGCCGGCAACCAACGCCCCAGCCTGGGAAACCCCTGAAGGCATCGCCGTCAAACGCGCCTACGGTGAAAGCGACCTCACCGGCCTGAACTTCCTTGAGACCTATCCCGGCGCGGCACCCTTCGTGCGCGGCCCCTACCCGACGATGTATGTCCAGCAGCCCTGGACCATCCGGCAATATGCCGGCTTCTCGACGGCCGAGGAATCCAATGCCTTCTATCGCCGCAATCTCGCCGCCGGCCAGAAGGGCCTCTCCGTCGCCTTCGATCTTGCTACTCATCGCGGCTATGACAGCGATCACCCGAGGGTATCAGGCGATGTCGGCATGGCGGGCGTCGCAATCGATTCCATCCTCGACATGCGCCAGCTCTTCGACGGCATTCCCCTCGATGAAATGAGCGTGTCGATGACCATGAACGGCGCGGTGCTGCCGATCATGGCGCTCTATATCGTCGCGGCCGAGGAACAGGGCGTCTCCGAGGACAAGCTATCAGGCACGATCCAGAACGATATCCTCAAGGAGTTCATGGTCCGCAACACCTATATCTATCCGCCTCAGCCCTCCATGCGGATCGTTTCGGACATCTTCAGCTATACCAGCCAGCGGATGCCGAAGTTCAATTCCATTTCGATCTCCGGCTACCATATGCAGGAGGCAGGCGCGACGGCGGATCTGGAGCTCGCCTACACGATCGCCGACGGCATCGAATATGCGCGAGCCGGCGTCGCAGCCGGGCTCGATATCGACAGTTTCGCCCCTCGCCTCTCCTTCTTCTGGGCCGTCGGCATGAATTTCTTCATGGAAGTCGCCAAGATGCGCGCCGGACGGCTGATCTGGGCGGCGCTGATACAGAAGAATTTTGCGCCGAAGAACCAGAAATCCCTGGCACTCAGGACCCACAGCCAGACCTCCGGCTGGTCGCTGACGGCGCAGGACCCGATGAATAATATCATCCGCACCATGGTCGAGGCGATGGCAGCAACGCAGGGGCATACGCAATCGCTCCATACCAATTCCTTCGACGAGGCGCTGGCCCTGCCGACCGACCATTCCGCCCGCATCGCCCGTAACACGCAGATCCTGCTGCAGAAGGAATCGGGCACGACAGGGATCATCGACCCCTGGGGCGGCTCGGCCTATGTCGAAAGGCTGACCCATGATCTAGCCGCGCGCGCCCTTGCCCATATCGAGGAGGTGGAGGCGCTCGGCGGCATGGCGAAGGCGATCGAGAAGGGCATTCCGAAGCTCAGGATCGAGGAAGCGGCCGCCCGCACGCAGGCACGCATCGACAGCGGTCATCAGACCGTCGTCGGCGTCAATTTTTCCAAGCCGGAGCAGGATATCGAAGTCGATGTCCTGAAGGTCGAGAATTCCGAGGTGCGGGCACGCCAGCTTTCCAAGCTGCAGCAACTGAAGGGCACCCGCGAAACGGCTGCCGTCGAAACAGCCCTGGATGCCTTAACGGATGCCGCGCGAAACGGCACTGGCAATCTGCTCGATTTTGCCGTCAAGGCGGCAAGGGCGAGAGCCACCGTCGGCGAAATCTCGCTGGCGCTTGAAAAAGCCTATGGCCGTCATGTCGCAGAGATCAGGACCATTTCCGGCGTTTACCGCAAGGAGGTCGGCTCCGAAGATCCCGTCTTCAATGCGGCCGTGACCAAAGTCGAGGTGTTCCGTAGGGCGCGGGGCGAGAAGCCGCGCATCCTGATCGCCAAGATGGGCCAGGATGGGCACGATCGCGGCCAGAAGGTCATTGCCACGGCCTTTGCCGATCTCGGCTTCGATGTCGTCGTCGGCGCGATGTTCCAGACTCCGGAGGAAGTGGCCGACGTCGCCGTGCGCGAGGGGGTCGACATCGTCGGCGCATCGTCGCTTGCCGCCGGTCATCTGACGCTGGTGCCGGAATTGAAAACTGCGCTCGCGCGCCGCCATGCGGGCAAGGTGCTGATCGCCGTCGGTGGCGTCATTCCGCCACAGGATTTCGCAGCCCTCGAAGCGGCGGGCGCAGACGCGATCTTTCCGCCCGGAACCGTGATCGCGGAGGCGGCAGCGGCGCTGATAGAGAAACTGATGGCGTCAGCAGCTATTTAGACAGCGACACTCCTGAAGAATTCGATGCTCTGCTCGATTTCGCCCGGCAAAGCCGAATTATGGCTGCCCGGCACCGTTGCCATCTCCATCTTTACGCCGGCGGCCGTCGCCCGCTTCGAAAGCAGCGCCAGACGTGAGTCGAAATGGGCTTCCTCGGTGCCATGGAACAGCTTGATCGGGCTTTTGAAGCTGTGCGCATAGCAGAGCGGCGAGCGCATCTGGAATTCGCGCGGATTCTTGGTATTGAAGCGGATATCCTGCGGATAGCGGCCGAAGAAGGCATAGGCATCCGGGTTGCCTGATATCGGCGCGACCGCGCGAAAGCGCTTTGTCGACATGGCGGTCAGCATGGCCAGCGTGCCGCCGATACTGTGTCCGGCCAGGAACAGGCGATGTGGATCGACGCCCGGCAGGTGCCGCAGCCGGTTGGAGGCCGCCAGCACATCGGCAACTTCGTCGTAAAAGCCCGAGAAATTGCCCCTCTGCCCATTCTCCCCGCGCATGGACGGGATCATGACGACATAGCCGGCATCGATGTACGGCTTCATCAGCTGCCAGTGCCCTTGGCCGATGGCGTTACCGCCATGCAGGAAAAGCACGGCCGGCTTCGGCTTTGCCGAGCGCGTGTAGCGGGAGACCCAGGCGACGAGTTCCAGCTCGTCACCAACGCCGCTGCGATAGAAAAGCCGATCGGCGGTCGATGGCGTGGCCAGCGGCTCGTAGATATCGGGAGCCGGCCCCTTGCTTAGCAGGTCGGTCCGGAACAGATGGCGCTCCTTGGCATAATCGCCGGCGAGCTGCGGCGGCGCATCGGACGCCTTTTCATCGCTCCGGGCAATCTCGCCCTTGGTCTCGGCAGGCTTGCTTCCGGTCGTGCTGTCATCGGCCGCTCTGACGATAGGGGGTGCGAAAAGGGTGGAAGCAATGCCGGCCAGAACCGCACGGCGATTGAGACGGAATAGGTGGTCGTCAGACATGGTCATAGCTCTGTCCAAATATCCCGGCGCAGCCCAAATCTGCACGGGTCGAAAGGCGAGGCCAACTCACATTGTGGTGAGGAATCGCCCTGCCCTATTCATCGACAACAGGAGCCTTGGCGTCAATCATCGCGATCAAAGTTTCCAGCCTGTCCGCCTCGTAGGGCGGCTTGTCGGGCCGTAGCCTTGCAATGCGGGGAAAACGCATGGCGACGCCCGATTTGTGCCGGCTGGAGCGGTTGATGCCTTCAAAGGCCACTTCGAGCACGAAGCCGAAATCGCGATCGGCGCGCACGGCCCGCACCGGGCCGAAACGATCGACAGTATTGTTGCGCACGAACTTATCGAGCACCTCCAGCTCGGCATCGGTGAAGCCGAAATAGGCCTTGCCGACAGGCACGAGCTGCTCGCCCTCCGGCGTCGTCGCCCAGACGCCGAAGGTGAAATCGGAGTAGTAACTGGAGCGCTTGCCATGGCCGCGCTGCGCGTACATCAAAACGGCATCGACATTATAAGGATCCCGCTTCCACTTGAACCAAGGCCCCTTGGCCCGGCCGGCGAGATAGGAACTGTCCTTGCGCTTGATCATTACGCCCTCGATCACCGGATCGGGCGGCGCGGTGCGCAATCGGTCGAGCTCCTCCCAGGAGGAGAAATCGACGAGCGGCGACAGATCGAAACGATCATGCAGTGCCGCGTCGATGATGTCAGTCAGCCGCTCGCGCCGATCGAGGAAGCCGCGGGCGCGCACATCCTCGGCGCCATCGAACAGAAGATCGTAAGCACGGATGAAGGCCGGAAACTCCTCCAGCATCTTTGCGGTGACGGTCTTGCGGTTGAGGCGCTGCTGCAAGTCGGAAAAGCTGCGTGTCGGGCTATTGGAGCGAACGGTGCCGCCGACCAGCAGCTCGCCATCCATGACGCCCTCGAAATTCATGGCGCCCACAACGTCGGGAAAGGCGCCGGATATGTCGTCGCCGGAGCGCGAATAGAGCTTGCTCGTCTCCCCGGAGCGTGAAAGCTGGACGCGGATGCCATCCCATTTCCATTCGGCGGCGAAATCCCGCGGGTCGAGCGCATCGAGATCGCCAGGTTCCACCGGGTTGGCCAGCATGACGGAATGGAAGATCGCCGGCGTCGCCAGGATCGGCTTCTCAGCCTCCCCCGCAAGCCAGCGAAACAGGCTTTCATAGGGCGGCTGCAGGCCGTGCCACAGCGTTTCGATCTCGGTGACGTCCTTGCCGCCGAGCTCGGCGAGCGCCTGCTTGGCGAGGCGTGCCGAAACGCCGATGCGCAGCGCACCGGTCGCGAGCTTCAGGAAGGCGAAACGGCCCGACGTATCCAGCCGGTCCAGCAGATCGCGGACGAAACTGCGCACCTCGGTCCGCCCCAGCGCGTTCATGCTGCGAACGACGTCGCCGAGCTTCGGCTGCTCGCCGGCAGGGCGCTCTATATCGCTCTCCCTGTCCCAGACCAGCGAGATCGTCTCGGCAAGATCGCCGACATAATCGTAGGAATAGCGAAACAGCACCTCGTCCATGCGCTCGAGAACGAGTTCGCGCAGCATTGCGGGCTTGACATTGCGCACTTCGAGCGTGCCGGCGATGGCGGCCAGACCATAGCCGCGGTCCGGATCGGGCGTGTCGCGAAAATAATCGGTCAACAGCTTCAGCTTGCCATTGCGACTCGGCGTCAGCACCAGGCGGTCGAGAAGGTCGGCAAAGGCTTTCATCAATCGCCCTCGTCTTCATAGCCGATGAGATGCAGCGGCTTGGCGGCGATGCCCTGCAGCTCGCACCAGCGCACCAGCGCCTCTTCGCGGCCGTGGGTGACCCAGACCTCGCTCGGCTTCAAGTCGGAGATCGTCTCGGTCAGTTCGGGCCAGTCGCAATGATCGGAGATCACAAGCGGCAGCTCGACGCCGAGCTGCTTGGCGCGCTGGCGCACCATCATCCAGCCGGAGGCGAATGCCGGCAGCGGGTCATGGAACCGCCTCGCCCAGCGATCCTGGAAAGCGGAGGGTGGGCCGACGACGACGGCGCCATGGAAGATCGACTGATCCCGGCTTTCTATGGTGGCCGGTTTGAGTTCGCCGAGTTCGATGCCCTGGCTGTCATAGTAGTCGCACAGCGTTTCGAGCGCACCGTGAATATAGATCGGCTTGTCATAGCCGGCATCGCGCAGCAGACGGATGACGCGCTGTGCCTTGCCGAGCGCATAGGCACCGATCAGATGCGTTCGCTCGGGGAATTGGCGAAGCGAGGCCAGAAACTTCCGCGTCTCGGCCATGGGATCGGGATGGTGGAAGACCGGCAGCCCGAACGTCGCCTCGGTGATGAAGACATCACAGGGAACCGGCACATAGGCTGCACAGGTCGGATCCGGCCGGCGCTTGTAATCCCCCGAAACGACGATGCGCAGCCCATCCTTCTCCACCGCGATCTGCGCGGAGCCGAGCACGTGGCCGGCAGGATGGAACTGCACCTTGACGCCGTTGATCGTCACCTCCTCGCCGAAGCCGATCGCCTGTTCCGAGCCGGCAAAACCGTCGCCATAGCGGATACGCATGATATCGAGCGTCTGCCGAGTGGCGAGCACATGCGCGTGGCCGGAGCGGGCGTGATCCGAATGGCCATGCGTGACGAGTGCGCGACCGACCGGCTGCACGGGATCGATATAGAAGCCGCCAATCGGACAGAACAGGCCCTCTGGCGCCGGATAAAGCAGTTGATCGGGTCTCATGACTATGAGGATAGCGCGATTTGCACGATTAGGTAGCGACGACGGCAGCTTTTTGATCGAATCCGCGTGTCGGTTGCCGATCTGGAAGGTCGAAAACCAGGACATCCTCGCAATAGGGCTTCGCCTTCGCCACGACGACACCGTTCGGATCGACGATGGCGCTGCTGCCATAGCTCACCCAGCCGTCGTCGTTACTGCCGACCACATCCGACGCCATCACCCAGCAGCCCGTATGCCTGGCACATATCTGCAGGCCCGAAATGCCCGGCTTATGCCACAGCTCGGCTTTGTGAGGTCGGAGCATGAGATTGATGGGGTTGCAGATGATCCCCGCTCCCTTTCTGGCCAGTCGCGCCGCGGTATAGGATATCTGAGATCGGCGCAGATATTGATACCAAAGCGCCAATGGTTCTCCTCCCACACGGGGAAATCTTTTCCGGGGGTGCAGCCCTTTTCAAGCGGATGCGCCTTGGCATAGACCCCGATCGTCCGGCCCGACTTGGCGACGATGGCGCTATTGTAGATCGCATCGCCTCTGCTCTCGAAAAGGCCGACAATCGCCGTCGTCCCCCCGGCAGCGAAGCGGGCGACAAGAGCGTTCAGATACGGATCATCCAGAGAAAGCGCGCGGCGTTTGGCAACGGATTTATCATAGCTATGCCCCTGCAGATAACATTCGGGAAAAAGGGCGAGATCGATGCCCTGCTCTTCCGCCCAGGCCAGATCGCGCGCCAAAACCTCGGCCGCCTGCTCGACGGCGTCGAAAAGTGCCAGGCGTTGAAAGGCCGCGATCCGCATGCCGCAGGAGTAACATGCGCGGTGAGTCGTCCCTAGCGCGAATGGATCGGACGCAGGGCATCGTCCGTGCCGGACCGATAAATAAAATAGAAAAACGACGGGGTCCTAGCCGGCCGAAAGCATTTGAAGAGCGGCCTCTGCATCAAAACGACACAGACCGGCCTGGCATGATTTCTGCTTCATCGGCATGATTCCCGGAGCTCACAATGATCCAACGCCGCGCCTTCATCGCTTCCCTCGCCGCTTCGGCAGCGGCTGGCCTGCTTGCGCCCCGCGTTGTTGCCGCGTCGCTGGCCAAGATGACGGGTGCCGAGCTGCGGGGGCCAATCGATGCCATTGCGCTGAAGACGACGCCGGGAACGAGCGACGTCAGGAGCGGCAAGCTGCAGGCGATGATCGACAATGCGGCGCGCAACAACATGCCGCTTTTCCTGCCACCGGGCACCTACAACATCTCCAACCTGACACTCCCTAATAATACGTGCATCAGAGGCGTTCCCGGCGCTTCGCGGCTGGTCTATAGCGGCGACGGCCATTTGATGAATGCGGACAAGGCCAGACGCATCGAGCTTTCCGGCCTTGTGCTCGATGGCGGCAATCGCTGGCTTGCCGATTATGCAGGCGGCCTCCTGCAATTTGCCGGTGTCGACGAGGTGCTGATCGACAATTGCGAAGTTACCGGCAGCCGCAAGCATGCGCTGCAGCTCGAACGCTGCGGCGGCCGGATCGAGCGCAGCCGCATCTCCGGAGCGGCGGAAGCCGGGATCTATTCCGTCCAGTCGGCCGGTTTGACGGTGACAGGCAATCGCGTCGAGGATTGCGGCAATGGCGGCATCCTGATCCATCGCTGGGAAAAAGCCGAGGATGGCAGCAGCGTCACCGGCAACCGCATTGCCCGCATTCGCGCCAATGGCGGCGGCACCGGCCAGAACGGCAACGGCATCAATGTTTTCCGCGCCGATGGCGTGACGGTTTCGGGTAACAATATCGCCGATTGCGCCTTCACCGCCGTCCGCGCCAACTCGGCATCGAATGTGCAGATCTCGAACAATCAGTGCCTGCGCTCAGGCGAGACGGCCATCTACTGCGAATTCGAGTTCATTGGCGCCACGATCGACAACAACCTGATCGATGGCGCCGCCAACGGTATTTCGGTCACCAATTTCGATAGGGGCGGCAGGCTCGCCTCGGTGACGGGCAATGTCATCCGCAACCTCTCGCTCACCGCACCCTACGCGCAAGATGGCGGCTTTGGCATCGGCATCTCGGCCGAAGCCGATACGCTGATTGCGGATAATGTCATTGAGAATGCACCACTCTGGGGCTTGAGGCTTGGCTGGGGTCAATATCTCCGCGACGTCGTCGCGACAGGCAATATCGTCCGACATGCCGGCATCGGCTGCGTGGTCTCGGTCGCCGACGGCGCCGGCTCCGCGGTGATTGCTGGCAATCTCTTTCAGGAGATGCAGCACGCCGCGATCATGGGCTTTCGCTGGGACAAGCCGGCATCGAGCGAGCTGATCAAGGGAAGCATGCAGTTTCCGCAGCTGACCATCGAAAACAACAAACTCGTTTAGGCCGACCGCCAGTTCGGCTGCCGCTTTTCGAAGAAGGCGGTGACGCCCTCCTTCGCCTCCTCGGTCTCCCAGGCATCGGCCAATTGCTCGACGACGTGATCGATCATGCCGTCGGTGATCGGCCTGCCGACGGAGCGAGCCAGGGCCTTGGCGCGGGCGGCCGCCTGTGGCGACGCCGCCAGGAAATGGCGGACCTCCGCTTCCACGGCTTCATCCAGCGCCTCTTCCGCCACGACGCGCGACAAGAGGCCGGCGGCATGCGCCTGCCAGGCATCGATGATCTTGCCGGAGAGGAAGAGCGGACGGGCATTCGTCTCGCCGATCCGGGCGATGACATAAGGGCTGATGGTGGCGGGAATGATGCCAAGGCGCACCTCAGTCAGGCCGAAGCGGGCGGTCGATGCCGATATCACCATGTCGCAGACGCTGAGGATGCCGATGCCGCCACCGAAGGCATTGCCATGGACACGGGCGACCAGTGGCTTGGGCAGCTCGTTCAGCGCCTTGAACAACGTGGCAAGCCGTCGCGCCTCGACCATGCGTCCGGCACGCGTTGTGTCGAATTGGTCGCGCATCCAGCCGAGGTCGCCGCCTGCGCAGAAGCTCGCACCCTCGCCGGTGAGCACGACGACCCTCACCGCCTTGTCACGGGCAAGATCGTGCGTTGCCGCCGTCAAGGCATCGATCATTTCAGCCGACAGGGCGTTGTGCTTTTCGGCGCGCGCCAACGTGAGATGGGCAACACCGCGGTCATCGGTAGTGATGCGGATCGTTTGCGATGTCATGAGGTGCTCCTGAGGCTGCGGGCAAAGGCGGCGGCGCGGGCAAGTTTTTCATCGTCGAGGCCGGTCTCGAAGCCGTGCAGCGCCAGATAGTGGTGAACCGCCACGGTATCGACATTGCCCTTCGCGCCGGGGGCGAAGGGGCAGCCGCCAAGACCGCCGGCGGCAGCGTCGAACACCCGCAGACCCCGGTCGAGAGCGACACCGATATTGTCCAATGCCCGGCCTGACGTATCGTGAAAATGGCCGGCCAGCATGGCGGCGGGGAGTTCGGCAAGAACGGCCTCCAGCATTCTGTCCACGGCCTCCGGTTCGCCTCTGCCGATCGTGTCGCCAAGGCTGATCTCATGGCAGCCGAGCGCCTGCAATTGCCGGGCAACGCTCACGACGTTTTGCGGCGGCACGGCGCCCTCATAGGGGCATTCGGCGACGCAACTGACATAGCCCCGCAACGGAATGCCGCGATCCCTGCTGGCTGCCGCGACCGGCCGGAAGCGTTCGATGCTTTCGGCGATCGAGCAATTGATATTGCGCATGGAGAAGGCTTCGGATGCTGAGGCGAAGATCGCCACCTCATCGGCACCGGCGGCAAGTGCTGCCTCAAAACCCTGCATGTTGGGTGCCAGCGCTGCGTAGCGGACACCGGAATGCCGCTTTATCCCGGCCATGACCGCGGCGGCATCGGCAAGCTGCGGCACCCATTTCGGACTGACGAAGCTGGTGACCTCGATGCGCTCGAAACCGCAATCGGAGAGCAGATCCACCAGCTCGATCTTGCGCGCGGTATCGACCGGCTTTTTCTCATTCTGCAGGCCGTCGCGCGGCGCCATTTCGACGATGGTGACCTGATTGGAAAGCTTCTCGGTCATGCCGCGTCCTCCGGTCGAAGCGAGAGAAGCACGGCGCTTTCGCTGGTCTGATCCCCCTCGCCGACATGCAGGCTTTCGACAATGCCGTCGCGCGCCGCCGAAAGCGTCAGCTCCATCTTCATGGCTTCCATGATGATCAGCGCCTGCCCCTTCGCCACCGCGTCGCCCTCGCGCACGCGGACGATCTTGACGAGACCGGGCATCGGCGCAATGACGCGATCATCGCCGCTAGCAGCCTCCTCCGCGCCGTCAAGCGGATCGAGCCGGTGGAAATGATGGGTGTGCCCGTCGAGGAACAATGTCAGGCCCGCCGATGTTGCGAAGATATCGACATGGGTCTGCCGGCCGTCGATTTCGACACGCCGGGCAACATCATCGTCTTCGAAGAGACGGACGAGAATGGAGCGATCTTCGAAGGCGACACTGAAAAACATCCGACCCTTTGCAGTCACCCGGCAATTCTTATGGCTGCCGGCAAAGTGCAGCGTAACTGGACGGCTTGCTTCGCCCCAAAGCTGCCAGGCGCCGAGCGAATGCCAGGGATCGTTGCCAGCGGTTTCAGCAAAGCCGCCCGCCTCGACAACGGCGGCGATGGCAAGGGCTGCGTCATCGGGCTGCTGCGTCGCGGTCAGCGCTTCCGCGTTTCGGTCGATCAGTCCGGTATCCGGACGGCCGGCGGCGAAATCCGACTGGCGGCTGAGCCGTATGAGAAAATCCAGATTGGTCGTGGTCCCGGCGACCTGCGCCTGCTCCAATCCGCGCGTGAGCTTCGCCAAAGCAGCGGCGCGATCCGGGGCGTGCACCGTCAGCTTTGCGATCAGCGGATCGTAGTGCGGAGTGATGCTGTCGCCCTCGCGCACGCCCGCGTCGATGCGGACATCGCCTTCGGGAAAGCGAAGGCGGGAAAGCGTGCCGGTTGCCGGCAGGAAGCCGCGCGAGGGGTCTTCGGCATAGATACGGGCTTCGACAGCCCAACCGTTTATGGTGAGCTCACCTTGCGTTTTCGGCAGCGGCTCGCCGCTCGCCACGCGCAATTGCCACTCCACCAGATCGACGCCGGCGATCGCCTCGGTGACGGGGTGTTCGACCTGCAGGCGGGTATTCATTTCCATAAAGAAGAAGCGATCCGGCGACAGACCGTCGGAAACATCGGCGATGAATTCGACGGTACCGGCGCCGCGATAATCGATGGCGCGGGCGGCGCGAACCGCCGCTTCGCCCATGGCGCTACGCATCTCCTCTGTCATGCCGGGCGCCGGCGCCTCCTCGATCACCTTCTGGTGCCGGCGCTGCAGCGAACAATCGCGCTCGAAGAGGTGCACGACATTGCCCTGGCTGTCGCCGAACACCTGGATCTCGATATGGCGCGGCTTGACGAGATATTTTTCGATGAGCACGGCATCGTCGCCGAAAGCGGATTTCGCCTCGCGCTTTGCCGCCTGCAGCGAGGCGTCGAAATCCTCCAGCCGGTCGACGCGGCGCATGCCCTTGCCGCCGCCGCCCGCCCGCGCCTTGATGAGAATGGGAAAGCGGATGTTATCAGCTTGCTCGGTAAGAAAGCCGGGATCCTGCCTATCGCCATGATAGCCGGGAACGACGGGCACGCCGGCCCGCTCCATCAGCGCCTTGGCCGCATCCTTGAGCCCCATGGCTCGGATCGAGGCCGGCGACGGACCGATGAAGACGAGACCAGCGGCCTCGACCGCCCCGGCGAAATCGGCATTTTCCGAGAGAAAGCCGTAACCAGGATGGATGGCCTCTGCGCCGGCCCGCTTTGAGGCGGCAATGATCTTCTCTTTCGAAAGATAGCTTTCGCTCGCAGCCGCCGGGCCGATATGAACGCCCTCGTCGGCCAGCGCCACGTGCAGCGCATCCCGATCGGCGTCGGAAAAGACGGCGACCGTGCGGATGCCCAGGCGCCTTGCGGTGTGGATGACCCGACAGGCGATTTCCCCGCGATTGGCGATCAGTATCTTCGAAAACATCGGCTGACCCTATTGCGCGGCAATGACTTCGACTTCAAGCAGCCAGGCCTTGTCGAAAATGCCGGCAATCACGACAGTCATCGCCGGCGCGAGCGAGCCGAGATATTCGCTGCGGATCTCGCGGTTCTCCATCGTGTGATGACGGTCGGCGAGAAAAGTCGTGACCTTGACGATGTCGTCCTTCGTCATGCCGGCCGCCTTCAATTGAGCGTCGATATTGTGCCAGACCTGGCGGGCCTGCGCCTGAAAGCCTTCCGGCAGGGTGTCGTCGACATCGGTCGGAATCTGGCCGCTGATGAAAAGCAATCGCTCGAAATTCTCCAGCTTCACGGCCTGTGCGTAGCCGCCGCGGGGCTGCGGCGCATTCTTGGCATTGATGGCATCGCGTTTCATCTCCATCTCCTCACATCCTGAACAGACCGAAGCGTGTGTCTTCGATCGGCGCGTTAAGTGCTGCTGAAAGCGAAAGAGCCAGCACATCGCGGCTCTTGCGCGGATCGATAATGCCATCGTCCCAGAGGCGGGCCGATGCATAGAGCGGGTGGCTCTGGGTCTCGAACATCCTGAGTGTCGGCGCCTTGAAGGCGGCCTCTTCCTCTTTCGTCCAGGGCTTGCCGGCACGGGCCAGCGCCTCGCCGCGTACGGTGGAGAGCACGCCCGCCGCCTGTTCCCCGCCCATGACCGATATGCGGCTGTTGGGCCAGGTCCAGAGGAAGCGCGGTGAATAGGCGCGACCGGCCATGCCGTAATTGCCAGCACCGAAGGAGCCGCCGATCAGCATGGTGATCTTCGGAACCTTGGTCGTAGCCACGGCCGTCACCAGCTTGGCGCCGTTCTTGGCGATGCCCTCGGTTTCGTATTTGCGGCCGACCATGAACCCGGTGATGTTCTGCAGGAAGACCAGCGGGATCTTGCGCTGCGAGCAAAGCTCGACGAAATGCGCGCCCTTCAGCGCCGACTCCGAGAAGAGAACGCCGTTGTTGGCTATGATGCCGACTGGGATGCCATGGATGTGAGCGAAGCCGCAGACCAGCGTCGTACCGTAGCGCGCCTTGAACTCATCGAGGCAGGAGCCGTCCACCATACGGGCGATGACCTCGCGTACGTCATATGGCGTGCGCAGGTCGGAGGGGACGATGCCGAGAATATCCTCGGGATCGTAGAGTGGTGCCTCGGGCGTCCGAAGCTCGACACTCTCGGGTTTGCGGCGGTTGAGATTGGCGACCGCCTGCCGGGCCAGCGCAAGCGCATGGGCGTCGTCACGCGCCAGATAATCGGCAACCCCGGAAAGGCGCGTATGCACATCGCCGCCACCGAGATCTTCGGCCGAGACCACTTCCCCGGTCGCCGCCTTGACCAGCGGCGGACCGGCGAGAAAGATCGTACCCTGCTTCTCGACGATGATGGCTTCATCCGACATGGCCGGTACATAGGCGCCACCCGCGGTGCAGGACCCCATGACGACGGCGATTTGCGGAATGCCCGCCGCTGACATATTGGCCTGATTGTAGAAGATGCGGCCGAAATGATCGCGATCGGGAAACACCTCGTCCTGGTTCGGCAGGTTGGCGCCGCCGGAATCGACGAGGTAGATGCAGGGCAGATTGTTCTCGGCCGCGATCTCCTGCGCACGCAGATGCTTCTTCACCGTGATCGGATAATAGGTACCACCTTTGACCGTGGCATCGTTGCAGACGATCATGCAATCGCGGCCGGAAACGCGGCCTATACCGGCGATCAGGCCGGCACCCGGCGCCTCGCCGCCATAGAGACCATGAGCGGCAGTCGTCCCGATTTCCAGAAACGGCGTGGCGGGATCGATCAGGCCGGCGACGCGATCGCGCGGCAGCATCTTGCCACGGCTGACATGGCGCTCGCGCGCCTGCGCCCCTCCGCCTTCCGCCGCCTGCGACGCCGCAGCCTCAGCGACGCCGATCGCCTCCAGCATGGCGGCGCGATTGTCGCGGAAGCGATCCGTATGCGTCGATATCTCTGACTTCAGGACGGTCATGCGGCCTCGCGGATCGAGTAAAATGGAATTCGAAATCAGGCCGTTTCGCCGAACAACTCGCGGCCGATCAGCATGCGCCGGATTTCGGATGTACCGGCGCCGATCTCATAGAGCTTGGCGTCGCGCAGCAGCCGTCCGGCGGGATAATCATTGGTATAGCCATTGCCGCCGAGCGCCTGGATGCATTCGAGCGCCAGCGCCGTCGCCTTTTCAGCGGAGTAGAGAATGCAGCCTGCGGCATCCTTGCGGGTCGTCTCGCCGCGATCGCAGGCGGCGGCCACCGCATAGACATAGGCGCGCGCGGCATTCATCGTCACATACATGTCGGCGAGCTTGCCCTGCATCAGCTGGAATTCGCCGATCGATTGGCCGAACTGCTTGCGCTCATGCATGTAGGGCAGCACCACATCCATGCAGGCGGCCATGATGCCGATGGGACCGCCCGAGAGCACGACGCGCTCGTAATCGAGACCCGACATCAGCACGCGCACGCCGCCATCCACCTGACCTAGAACATTCTCCTCCGGCACTTCACAATCGAGGAAGATCAGCTCCGAGGTGTTTGAACCGCGCATGCCGAGCTTGTCGAGCTTCTGGCCCACGGAGAATCCGGGGAAGCCTTTCTCGACGATGAAGGCGGTGATCCCTCGCGGGCCGGCATCCGGCGAGGTCTTGGCGTAGACGACGAGAACATCCGCATCCGGACCGTTGGTGATCCACATCTTGCTGCCGTTCAGCACATAGCGGCGGCCGCGCCTTTCGGCACGCAACTTCATGGAGACGACATCGGAGCCGGCGTCGGGCTCCGACATCGCCAATGCACCGATATGCTCGCCTGAAATCAGCTTCGGCAGGTAGTGCTCCTTCTGCGCCGTCGTGCCGTTGCGATGGATCTGGTTGACGCAGAGGTTGGAATGGGCGCCGTAGCTCAGGCCGACGGAGGCGGAAGCGCGGCTGATTTCCTCCATCGCCACCGTATGGGCGAGATAACCGAGGCCCGCTCCGCCAAAGGCTTCGTCGACGGTGATCCCAAGCAGGCCGAGATCACCCATCTCCCGCCACAGATGCATCGGGAAACTGTTGTTGCGGTCGATCTCATCGGCAAATGGTGCGATACGGTTGGCAGCAAAACGGCGCACCTGTTCGCGCAACGCCTCGATGTCCTCGCCAAGCGCAAAGTTCAATCCCCCTGCAAACATCCGGCTTCTCCTCCCGATCGTCCCGAACGCGCGATCCTTACGAACCTATATCTCTTCATACCCGCTTCAAGTTTCGGCCGGCGCCGTCATGCAGCATCGGCAGGCATAGGCTGTTTGCCCTGCTTCTCCTGCGGCGACTCATAGGCCTTCAGCTTGTCAGCGATTTTCACGGTGATCCTGCGGGCGGCCTCCTCCTTGACCGGTCCGAAGCCCCTTATCTCATCAAAGAGCGAGAGGATGGCAAGGGCCTCGGCCTCGTTGTCGTGGCGCAGACCGGCGAGCACCCGCTCGGCAACCCCTTCATATTCAGCAATCAGGCGACGCTCCAGCCGGCGTTCCGCCATATAGCCGAAGGGATCGAAGGGCGTGCCGCGCAGACGCTTCATCGGCGCAAGCGCCCGCAGCACCGGTAGGATCCATGCGCCGAACTCCCGCTTCTTCGGCCGGCCGTTCGGATCCTTGCCGCCAAGGATGGGCGGCGCGAGATTGAGGGCCAGCTTGAAGTCGCCTTCCATCTCCTCGCGCAGATGCGCCTCGAAAGCGGGATCCGTCAGCAGGCGGGCGACCTCGTATTCATCCTTGTAGGCCAGAACGCGTGCATAGGTGACGGCAACGGCAAAGGGCACCTTATCCGAAAGCCGCTCTTTTGCGGCCAGCGCATTGGCGCGGGCGACAAAAGCGGCATAGCGTTCGGCAAGGGCTGCATTCTGATAGGCCGTCAGGTGAGCCTTGCGATGCTTGATGAGCTCGTCGAGGCTCATCTCCGCCAGGGTCCTGCCCTTCTCCGGCTCGGCCATCATGGCATGCACGGCCTGCGGATCGTGCGCCAGAAGCCGTCCCCACTGGAAGGCGGAAAGGCTGGCCTTGACCGCGACGCCGTTCAGTTCGATCGCCTTTTCGATCGCCTCGAGCGACAGCGGCAGTAGGCCGCGCTGCCAGGCAAAGCCGGTCAGCAGGATATTGGTCGATATGGCATCGCCGGTCACCTCGGTCGCGACGTGGTTGAAATCGAGGAAGACGGACTTCTCGCTGACGGTCTTTGCGATGGTGTGCTGTATCGAGCCGGTCTTGAAATCGAAATCGCGGTTGCGGACGAAATCGGCGACCGGCATGAGCCCAGTGTTGACGATGGCTGTCGTGCGCCCCGGCGAGCAGAGCGTGATCGCATCCTTGGAGGCACCCACCACCTCGTCCGCGGCAAACAGGAGATCCGCGCCGCCATTGACGATGCGCGAGGAGGTGACATCGGCCTGATTATGGCCAATGCGCAGATGGCTCATGACCGCGCCGCCCTTCTGGGCAAGGCCGGCCATGTCGAGGATCATCGGCACCTTGCCGTCCAGATGCGCAGCCATGCCGAGGATAGCGCCGATGGTCAGGATGCCCGTGCCGCCGACGCCGGCAATCGCAATATTCCAGGGCCGATCGCCAATGACGGGAATTTCGGGCATCGGCACATCGACATCGGCATGATCAAGTGCTTTGCGCTTGCGGCGCTTGCCGCCATGAACCGTCACGAAGGACGGGCAGAAGCCTTTTACGCAGGAGAAATCCTTGTTGCAGCTCGACTGGTTGATCTGGCGCTTGCGGCCGAATTCGGTTTCCAGCGGCTCGACGGAGATGCAGTTGGACTGCACAGAGCAATCGCCGCAGCCCTCGCAGACAGCCGGATTGATGAAGACGCGCTTCGCCGGGTCTTCCATCAGCCCGCGGCTGCGGCGACGGCGCTTTTCGGCCGCGCAGGTCTGGACATAGACGATCGCCGAACACCCCTCGGTCTCGCGCAGCGTCAGCATTACCTGATCGATATGGTCGCGATGCAGCACCTTGACGCCGGGCGCGAGTTCCGAAGCGCGATAGGCGGCGGGATTGTCCGAAAGCAGATAGATCGGCTTGACGCCCTCGTCATGCAGCTGCTTCGTCACCAGCTGCGGCGTCAGATAGCCGTCGATCGGCTGGCCGCCGGTCATGGCGACGGCATCATTGTAGAGCAGCTTGTAGGTGACGTTGACCTTGGAGGCGACGGACTGGCGGATGGCGAGAATGCCGGAGTGAAAATAGGTGCCGTCGCCGAGATTGACGAACATGTGCTTTTCATCGGTGTAACGCGCAATCGCTGTCCATGGCACGCCTTCACCGCCCATCTGGGTGAAGGTCTCGGTGTTGCGGTCCATCCAGGTGACCATGTAGTGGCAGCCGATGCCGGCAATGGCGCGGCTGCCTTCAGGGACGCGGGTCGACGTATTGTGCGGACAGCCGGAGCAGAAGAAGGGTGTGCGGTTCAGCGGCGCGACATGGCTGCGGCTGATCTGGCCGCGCTCGGCAAGATAGGCAAGCTTGGCGGCGATGCGGTCATGCAGGCCCTGATCGAGATCGAGCTTGACGATGCGCCCTGCGATCGCTCGCGCCACTGCGCCCACCGTCAATGCCGCCGATAGGCTGAGATAGGGCTTGTCGTGCTCATCGAACTTGCCGACGATGCGCGGACGGACATCGGCACGCCAGTTGAAGAGTTGCTGCTTGATCTGGTTTTCGATGATCTCGCGGCGCTCCTCGACGACAAGAACCTCGTCGAGCCCTTCCGAGAAATGTCTGACAGCCTCGGGCTCCAGAGGCCAGGGCATACGCACTTTCAAGATACGCAGGCCGATCGCGGCCATTTCCTGAGGGCCGATCTCCAGCTCGCGCAGCGCCTGCAGCACATCCTCATAGGCCTTGCCGGACGAGATGATGCCGAGGCGGGCGTTCGGCACATCATGCGTGATTTCATCGACGCGATTGGCACGGGCAAAGGCGATGGCCGCATAGGCCTTATAAGTCTGCAGCCGATCGTCCTGCACCAGCGGCGGATCGGGCCAGCGTAAATTCAAACCACCGGGCGGCATTTCGAAATCGGTCGGCAGGACGAATTGCCGCCTTTCCCCCGAGAGATCGATGGCAGCCGTCGTTTCTATGGTGTCGGCGATGAACTTCATGCCGACCCAGCAGCCGGAATAACGCGACATGGCGATGCCGAGCAGGCCGTATTCGAGGAATTCGTGGATGGACGATGGATAGATGACCGGGATGACCGCAGACATGAAATCATGGTCGGTCTGGTGCGGCATGGTGGAGGATTTGGCGGAATGATCGTCGCCGGCGAAACAGAGGACGCCGCCATGCTTGGAGGTGCCAGCGGCATTGCCGTGCTTCAGCACATCACCGGAGCGGTCGACGCCGGGGCCTTTACCATACCAGATGCCGAGCACACCATCCTTGCGGGCGCCGTGCGAAAGGCCGACCTGCTGTGAGCCCCAGACGGCCGTCGCGGCAAGATCCTCGTTGATCCCGGGCTGGAAGGTGACGTCGTGGGCGTCGAGATAAGTCTTGGCTTTCAAGAGCTGCTGGTCGTAACCGCCGAGCGGCGAGCCGCGATAGCCTGAAATGAAGGCTGCCGTATTGAGGCCGGCAGCGCGGTCGCGCCGCATCTGCGTCATGGGCAGGCGTACCAGCGTCTGCAGGCCGGTCATGAAGACGCGGCCTTCCTCTGCGGTATATTTGTCGTCTAGCGATACACTGGTCGCAAGCATCTGCTCTCCTCCCGAGATCGCAGTCATCGAATGCGCATGTTTAATTTCGCCGGAAGCCTCCTACCGCTTCCGATGAAAATCATGCTGGAATTCTAGCATGCGCCGACGCTAATTTCCGAACGAAGGCGAAGCATCAACAGCATGATTTGCAAAGAATTGGGGGACTTGTCTGATATTTTCGTGCTTGTCCTATGCCAGCCATCAGCCCTCGGAGGACGAGGCGGCCCAGCTATCTATACACCATTCCATCACAAGCTTTCATCGAGATATCAGCGGCAAGGCCTTCCGCTCCTCCCAAGCGACCAATAATGTCGCGCCGACTCGAATCTGGGAGACCCATATGCTGACGATCTACGGTGTCTATCGCTCGCGCGCTTCGCGCAACTATTGGATGGCTAATGAGCTCGGCGTCGAGTTCAAATCCGTGCCTGTCATCCAGGCGAGCCGGCTGCCCAACCCGCTTGCCGCCGATGCGCCGATCAATACGATGTCGCCGGAGTTCCTGGCCGTCAATCCGATGGGCATGATCCCCTGCATCAAGGACGGCGATCTCGTCCTGCATGAATCGCTCGCCATCAACCTTTACCTCGCGCGCAAGTATGGCGGTCCGCTGGCCGGCAAAACGATCGAGGAAGAAGGGCAGATGTCGATGTGGACCATGTGGGCGGCAACCGAAGTCGAGCCCTACAGCGTCGCGCTCGTCCGCATCTATGACAATGCCCAGGAAAACAGCGAGGCCGGCAAGACGGGGATCGCAGTCGCCTGCCGCTCACTGAAGAAACCGCTCGACGTGCTGGAAAAGCACCTGCAAAACCAGGACTATCTCGTCGGCAATCGCTTCACCGCCGCCGATCTCAATCTCGCGGAAGTACTGCGCTACGCCCAGACCGAACAGGAATTGTTCGATGCGCGTCCGAAGATGAAAGCCTGGATCGAGCGTTGCCAGTCGCGCGATGCTTACAAGGCCATGCAGGCGACGCGCGCTCAGGAGCCGATCTGATAGCTTCTATCGGAAGAGACGCATGCTCTCTTCCATCTCTTCGCGAATCCAGGCCTTGAAGGCGGTCACCTTCTTAGGTTCGCGCACGCCTTCGGCGGTGACGAAATAATGGCCGAAGCCCGTCTTTACACGGATGCCGAAGGGATCGACGAGGCATTTCTGCTGAAGGGCATAGGCAGCCAGCGTCTGCCAGGCGAGCATCACCCCCTGCCCCGCTATAGCCGCATCCAGACAGAGCGACGCGTCATTGAAGATGTGCCGCTCTTCCATGCAATGGCCTGAAAGCCCGGCTTTGCGCAGCCAGACCTCCCAGCCGAACATCGCGTGTCCGTCGATCACGGCGGGGACTTTCAGGAGATCGGCCGGTTCCCGCAGCGTGGCGGCGATCTGCGGCGTAACCACCGGGAACACTTCCTGCGCCAGCAGCAGCTCGGCTTTGACATCGGGCCATTGCCCGCTGCCGACGCGAATGCCGATATCGACATCCGACGTCGCCGGATTGATGAGCCGCGTGGTGGCATCGATGCGCAGGCGGATATCCGGGTGGCGGCTGGCGAAGCGGTCGAGCCGATAAACCAACCAACGGGCTGCAAAAACCGGCGCGACCGAAATCGTGAGGATATTTTCATCCTTGTGCTGCGCAAGCGCGACTGCGGCCGCAAGCGCCTGAAAGCCCTCGCCAAGCCTCGTCAATACCGCCAGCCCCGATGCCGTGGCCGTCATGCCTTTTGGAGTTCGCTCGAATAGTGGCCGCCCGAGCTGCGCCTCCGCCTTGATGACCTGCTGACTAACCGCGCCGACCGTTACGCCAAGTTCGTCGGCGGCCGCCTGCAGCGAACCGAGCCGCCCGACCGCCTCAAGAGCGCGCAAGCCATTCAGATGAACGTTGTTGAGATTTCTCATTATAGAATATCTATATCAGCATCTCGGCATTCTCAATTGCGCAAAGCGGGAATACGCGCGATTATTGCAATATGAAATTGAAAAGTGCCGCTACCCCGCCGGCCGATGCTCCTTGGGTTGCATCGATGCGGGGATCCAAGGAGGCAATCACATGTCGATCTTGAAGCTTTTCTTCAATCATCTACAGGAAGAGGATCGCGAACAGGAAAACGATCCGCTGCAGCACCCAATGCTCGCGAGCATGTCGCTGGAAGAACTGGCCGACCTGCCGCTCATGCCGGAAAATCTCGGGCGGCCTATAGACAAACGGTGCGTTCAGCCGGAAGAATGCGCCTGACAGAGACCTGCTCTATATCCGTAAAACATGACATCGGTCATCGATATGGACGTCATCGCCCAACGATTGCAGCGGCTTATCGCGCAAGCCCGGCTGCCGGCGGTTGAACCCGGCCTGCATTACGGCCTACCGGCTTTCAAGGTCGGCGGCAAGGCATTCGTGACGGTGAAGAATAACGAGACCATCGTGCTGTCGCTGCCGCTCGACCGCAAGGAGCAGCTGATGGAAATGGCGCCGGAGATCTATTTCCAGACCGATCACTATGTCGGCTGGCCATCCCTGCCGCTGCGCATTGGTGCGATCGATGACGAGGAACTAGAGCTACGCTTGATCGAGGCGTGGCGATACCGCGCCCCGAAAAAACTTCTGGCAACGTTCGGCTGATCCACATCAGCCCTGTTCGACGGCAAGCGCCTTCTGAACGGCCGGGCGCTCGAGCATGCGCTGATAATGCGCGCTGACCTTGGGGAACTGTTTGATATCGACACCGTCTCCCGGCAGCCACTTCTCCATGGTGAAGAGATAGCCGTCTGCGACGGTATATTGCTCTCCCATTACCCAAGAGCCTTTCAGCATCTTGTCCTCGATCAAGGCGAAGCTTTCGGTCATGGTCTGCGGCACCTTGGCCTTCATTGCCTCGATGGCAGCGGGATCGTCGGTCCAGCGGTAGCCGCGTCCCTTGTGTGAATGGTTCACGTGAACGGTGGTCGCGATATAGCTGTTGAAGGATTGCATCTGCGCGAATTCGAAGGGATCGTCGAGCGGTGCCAGCTTGGCGGCCGGTGCGATCTGGGCGATATAGGCCATGATCGCGATATTCTCGGTGATGACGCCTCTGTCGGTCACCAGGGCCGGAACGCGACCTTTGGGATTGATGGCCAGATAGTCCGGCTGGCGCTGATCGCCATTGGCGAGGTTGAGGCGACGGTGCTCATATGCGAGACCAGATTCTTCCAGGGCGATGAGACTGGCGAGCGCGCAGCTTCCGGGCGCAAAATAGAATGTCAGCATGTTCCGTTCCTCGATTGAATTCCGCGAGGAAGCTAAAGCGAACCCGGCCGATACGGAAGTGGGTGATGCTGATGGGCGCCACAAAAGGTTTTGATCGATCGGCCATGCACGCCCATCCCCATGGGCTGGCTCAATGGGGATGGGCGGCTCGCGTTCAGGCGCAGCCGGGCACGTCTTCCAGCCTGTGCCAGACGGGAATGCCGCGCTCGCGGGCGATACGGACATCATTGTCGGCGCCCTTGGAGTCGCCGGGCAATCTCAGCACACCCTCGCAAAGCTGCAGCAGGCGGCCAGCTGTCGGGTGGAAGATCTCTTCATAGAGATCGTCCCCGACGCGCTTGCCGCCGGCGGCGTGCCAGACCGGCAGCGCAACCCACTCGCCGATCATGGGAAGATGGCCTGCCTTGAACAGAGCATAGGACGGCTCCTCTAGGCGCTTGAGGTTTTCTGCCATCTTTTTCGGATCATCGCCGGTGCCGGAGCGATACGGGCCTGCAATCAGGATCAACATGTCATGTCTCCATTCTGAACACCTGCTTCCTGCAGGAATTTGCACGAATATGCGCATATTTCCTTGAATGTCGAATCGATTCTGATAAATTCGTGATCATTCGTGATATATCGTGCAGAGATGGACATGCTGACCAGCCAACGCAAAGCCCTCATCCTCGACAGATTGCGCTGGGACGGCCAAGTGATCGCCAAGGTTCTGGCCGATGAACTCGATCTGTCCGAAGACACGATCCGCCGGGATCTGCGAGAGATGGCAGCGGAGAAGCTGCTGAAGCGCGTGCATGGCGGCGCACTGCCGCTGTCACCTGAGCTACCCGATTTCACCGCTCGGCAGACAGTCTCCTCCGATGCGAAGCGACGGCTCGGCACCTATGCGGCCAAGATGATCCAGCCGGGCCAGACGGTGTTTCTCGATGGCGGCACCACCAATGCCGAGATCGCTCGTCAGCTCCCGAAGGATCTTGCCGCCACCATCGTCACCCACAGCCCGACGATCGCTGGCGAACTGGAGCATCATCCCGCCGCCGAGGTGATCCTCATTGGCGGCAAGCTCTACAAGCATTCGATGGTGGCGACGGGTGCGGCCGCCATGGCGATGATCGCCTCCATAAGGGCTGACATCTTCTTTCTGGGGGTCACAGCTATCCATCCCGCCCGCGGCTTTTCGACCGGCGATTTCGAGGAGGCGGCTATCAAGCGGCATATCGCCCATTGCTCGGCCGAAACCTATGTACTGGCGACGGGCGAAAAGCTTGATGCGGCCTCCCCATACCAGATCCTGCCGATGAAGGATGTGTCAGGCCTCGTTGTGCCGTCCGATATTGCGGAAGAAAGCCTGGCACCCTATCGGGAGACCGAGCTTGCACTCTTGCTGGCCTGACGTCGGTTGCGAGTCCGCTTTACGCAATTTGCATTATCATCATCATACGGCCGAAGATTGATCCTATGCCGCTCACACATCGGCCTGCCTTGCCGTTGTTGCCGGTCAAGCCTGCATCACCATGCCCAAGAGATCGCCCGTGAACGAACGCCGCATTCATCAGCTCTTCGAAATCAGTGTTCTCCTGAAGGGCGCGCATGCCTTGATCGAATGCATCGGCGGCATCGTGCTTGCGCTCGTCAGCACCGAGTCCATCCTTCGCCTGGCAAACAGGATCACGCAGCCCGAGCTGCTCAACGATCCCAAGGACTTTATCGCGACACACTTGCTCGCGTGGGCGCAGGATTTCTCGGTCGGCACAAAGGACTTCTATGCCTATTATCTGCTCAGCCACGGGCTGGTGAAGGTGCTGCTCGTCATCGGGCTGCTCAAGGGCAAGATGTGGGCCTATCCGGCTTCACTGGTCGCCCTGGGGCTTTTCATCGTCTACCAGCTCTACCGCTTCACCGAAACGCACGGGATCGGGCTTGTCATTCTCACCGTCTTCGACCTGGTGGTGATGATCCTGATCTGGAAGGAATACAGGATCGTCCGGCAGCATGCGCCCGCCCGGCAGACGATCGGCTGAACCGAAGAACGGAGGCTAGAGCAATTCCAGGAAAAGTGCGCAGCGGTTTTCCGTCCGGAATTGCGTGAAAACAAAGAGATAGAGCGGTTCGGGGATTCCGTGAACCGCTCTAGGCAGTCAATGCAGCTGCCGGCATGATATTGCCGACATGGATGCCGTTCCAGTTCCTGAAAGACCTGTCGGCCATCGCCATGAGGCCGGCATGTACTGCGTCGTCTTTCTCGAAGAAACGGGCCAGCACCGCCGCGACCATGACCTCCGCGGCACGAGTCGTGCCATCGTCGCATTTGAGCGCGATGGCAATACCCTGCTCGGGGATCGCGGCACAAAACACGCCTTCGGCGCCGGTCTTGGCGAAAATACGGCCGGGAGCGATCTGCATGAGTTTGGTGCAGGCGCGATCGGTGCCGGCGACGTAAAACGGTTCGGCCATGCAGGCCTCCAACAGCCGGCGGGACGCCTTGGCGCGCAGCGGCTCCAGGCCGGCGCCCGTCGCCATCCTGGCAAAGCCATGTGCCAGTCCCTTTAGCGGCACCGCATAGGTCGGGATCGAGCAGCCGTCCGTGCCGCAATTGTCATGGGCAAGAACGGTGCCGGTCAGGCTCCGCATGGTGTCGCGGATCTGCTGCTGCAGCGGGTGATCGTAGCCGACATAGCCCCTGGGATCGATATCCTGATGGCAGCAGGCGCAGACGAAGCCGGCGTGTTTGCCGGAGCAATTGTTATGCAGCGCCGTCGGCTTGTCGATGGTGCGGGCCTGATGGATGAGGGTCTTCTGGTCGAAGGACCAATGGGCGCCGCATTCGAGCGTGCCGACATCGCGACCGGCTCGCGCCAGCATCGAGGCGGCGAGCGCCACATGCTCGTCCTCGCCATTGTGGGATGAGCAGGCGAGTGCCAATTCCTTGTCACCAAAGCCATAGGCATCCGCGGCACCGCTTTCGACCAACGGAAGCGCCTGCATCGCCTTGCAGGCAGAACGCGGAAAGACGCCGCTTTCGATATCGCCGAGCGAGAAGACCAGCTTTCCATCGCCATCGACGACAACGACCGAGCCACGGTGATGGCTTTCGACCTGGTTGCCACGGGTGACATCGACGCAGACGGGATTGGACATGATGGAAGCTGCCTTTAATTTGCCAGACGGGCAGTGATAGCCGCTGCACCATTGATTGCCAATCGCCGATGCCGGCGGCCAGCATCAAAAAGCGATCTCTCAGGCCGCGTCGCGGATCCTGTAGGCGCAACGCCGGGCGCCGAGCAGAATATGCTCCTCCCGTTCGACATCAGCGCCGAGCACCATGCGAAAAGTCTCCAGCTCGGATCGGCAGAAGCCGGCACAGGCAGATGCGGCCGCGCAGATGGGGCAATGGTTCTCCACCAGCACCAGCGAACCGTCCTCGTCCTGCCAGTGATCGGCCATATAGCCTTCCCGCGTGCGGATAGCTACGAGGCTTGCGACGCGCGACGGCAGATTGGCCGCCATATCGATCTCGCTGCGGTAGCGCCGAAGCGTTTCCGTTTCGCGGGCGGAGATGACGGTGTCGACGGCGCCCTGTCCCAACTGGCTGGCCATGGTCGCAAGCAACGTGGCGGTCAGATCCGCGTGGCCATCGGGAAATCGCTTGTTGCCGTCAGCCGTCAGATGCCAGAGCTGGCGCGGTCTGCCCCTGCCGGCTGCCGCCTCCGCCACCGGCTCGACCAGTCCCTCCTCCGCCATCTTCGTTAGCTGCTGACGGGCCGCCTCCGACGATATGCCGAGCGCATCGCCGATGGCGGCTGCCAGCTGCGGCCCGTCGGTTTTCAACAGGATCAGAATTCGATTGGCGGGTGACTGACGCATTTTTCCAAGTTTTCTCTTGTTTTAATCTGGCGAGGATGTAATTTCCAAATTATAACTTGGAAAATAATCAACCGCTAGGGAAATACCGAGGATCGCCCGGTGTCCAGCATCGAAACCACTGTTCCCCTCAAATCAGCCTCCATCTTCACGCTGTTCTCGCCAAGACTTCTGCCTGCGACACTGATGCTGGGCGGGGGCGTCACGCTTTATGCCGTTGAATCCTACATCACCGCCACGATCGCCCCCTCGATCGTGCGCGACATCGGCGGCCTCGAATTATTCTCATGGATGACGACGCTTTTCGTCGCCGCAGGCGTGCTTGGCTCCATCACGGTTGCGACCAGGCCGAAGGGAATAGGCTTGCGCGCCGTCTATGTTGCAGCGGCACTCGCCTTTGGCGTCGGCAGCCTCGCTTGCGCTATCGCGCCCACCATGCCCGTGCTGCTGATCGGGCGCGCCGTTCAGGGCTACGGCTCCGGCATGTTGTCCGGACTTGCCTATGCTTTCATCCGCTTCATCTATCCGGAACCCCTGTGGCGCAGGGCCTCGACGCTCTACGCCGCCATCTGGGGCGTAGCGACGGTACTTGGACCGACGCTCGGCGGCCTCTTCGCCGCGGGGAGCGCCTGGCGGGAGGCCTTTCTCATCCTCGTGCCGGTGGCTGTCCTCATGGCGCTCTCGGGGCGCTGGCTGCTGCC
Source organism: Martinezella tropici (assembly GCF_003287875.1). Taxonomy (GTDB): domain Bacteria; phylum Pseudomonadota; class Alphaproteobacteria; order Rhizobiales; family Rhizobiaceae; genus Rhizobium; species Rhizobium tropici_C. Next base: position 34,102 of record NZ_QMKK01000019.1, on the reverse strand, counting down.
CGATGTCGCGGACGATCGGATCGACACCAGAACGCCGCTGATCCAGATCATACTTCTGCTTGCCGCAGTTTTATTCGTCAGCATTGCCGGCACGATCGAACATGGATCCTACAAGGCCACGCTGATTGCGGTTTCGGTCGCTCTTGTTGCAACGATGGTGCTGATCGAGCGCAAGAGCGAGGTGCGCCTCCTGCCCTATGGGGCAGTCATGCTCAGCAACCCCATCGCGCGGCTCTATCTGACGATATTCACGATGATGCTGGTGCTGACGAGCGACATCTATATCCCCTACTTCCTGCAGACGCTCCATGGCGTAACGCCGCTGGTCTCGGGCTATCTCGTGGCGCTGGTAGCGCTCGGCTGGACCATTGCGGCCTTCTTCAGCAACTCCTTCTCGGGGAGGCCAGCGGCGGTCGCCATCATTGCCGGCTGCCTTCTGGAAACCGCAGCCACGGCATCGCTGATCCCATTCCTGGCGACCACAATGCCTTTCTCCGAACTCACGGAATTCACGCCGGCCGTGATCGCCATGTTCCTGATGGGCTTCGGCGTCGGCTTGGGATGGGCGCATCTCGTGACCAGAATCATCGGCATCGCTCGCAGGACCGAACAGGACAAGGCCTCGGCGGCGATCTCGATGACGCAGTCGCTGGGCGGCGCATTCGGTGCCGCGCTCGCGGGCGTCATTGTCAATGGCGCAGGCCTGACCCATCCGGGTGGCATTGCCGGCGGCCTCTCTGCCGCAACATGGCTCTATACGCTGATGGCCATACCTGGCCTCGTCGCCATCGCCCTGTCGCTGACGATCAAGCCAGCTTCAGCATGATCTTGCCGATGTGGTCGCTGCTTTCCATCAAGCGATGCGCCTCGACCACGTCGTCGAAAGAGAAGGTCCGATAAATGACCGGGGCGACGGTGCCTTCGTCCAGCAGCGGCCAGACCTGGGAGAGAAGGTCGTCGCGGATGGCACGCTTTTCCTCGGCCGTGCGCGGACGCATGGTCGAACCGGTCACGGTCAACCGCTTGACCATGATCGGCGCAAGGTTGGCCTTCTCCGCCACCGCACCGCCAAGGAAGGCAATAATGGAAAGGCAGCCGTCACGGGCAAGCGAAGCGAGGTTCTTTTCCAGATAGGCGGCGCCGATCATGTCGAGGATGATATCGACGCCATGTTCCGTCTCGGCCCTGATGACCTCGGCGAAATCCTCTTCTCTATAATTGATCGCCAGCTTGGCGCCGAGCTTCTCGCAGGCCTCGCATTTTTCCTTAGAACCGGCCGTGGTGTAGACCGTCGCGCCGAAGGCGCGGGCAAGCTGGATTGCCGTCGTGCCGATGCCGCTGGAGCCACCATGGATCAGCACGCTTTCACCTTCCGTCAGGCCGGCCATCTGGAAGAGATTGGCCCAGACCGTGAAGAACGTCTCAGGCAAAGCCGCTGCACGCACGGCGTCATAGCCATTCGGGAAACGAAGCGCCTGGCCGGCGGGCAGGACGCAATATTCGGCATAGCCGCCGCCATTGGCGAGGCCGCAGACCTTGTTGCCGATGGCAAACTCCGTCACGCCCGGCGCGACGTCGACCACTTCGCCTGATATTTCGAGACCCAGGATGGGGCTTGCATCCTTCGGCGGCGGATAAATGCCCTGCCGTTGCGCCACATCCGGGCGGTTTACACCGGCAGCCTCGACACGGACGAGGATCTCGCCCGGTTTCAGGACCGGCAAAGGCCGGCGGCCGATGGTCATGACCTCCGGTCCGCCAAAGGATGGCAAATCCACGAAACGCATTTCAGATGGCAAGGGCATGGCGCTATCTCCTCTCCCAGCAAAGCAGTGGAGATAGTTTAGCGCAGAGCGCTTGAAAAGGAGCTGTCATGGGAGGGCGTCAATTCGTCTCGGCCAGACCGAGAAATGCGATGCCGATATCGCTTTCCTTTGCCTTCGTCTTGATGCCGGCAATGGAGGTGCTGACGCGGTTGATATTGTCGATCACCAGTCCCTCGGGCAATTGCAGGATACCGATGGAGCAACGCATCAGCGGGAATTCCGCCTTGGCGCCGCTGCGGTCATGCCCGCGAATGCGGCCGGCCGCCCGATCCTCGGCCGAGTAAAGATCGAGGACGTCGGCATGAAAATCGACAAGAAGCCGATCCAGAACCTCGCGCAGCTCCTGCATGCTCCAGCCGGTGACGCCGATGAAGAAATCGTCGCCGCCGACATGACCGAGGAAATGGCGCTCGGCAAAGAAATAGCGGCGCATCAGTGCCGCGAACAAGGAAATGGCATGGTCGCCGAGATGGAAGCCGTAGGCATCGTTGAACGGCTTGAAATTGTCGAAGTCGCAATAGCAGAAATGCCTGATCTCATCGCCATCGCGGCCGGCGCTCTGCATGAAATCGTGGATCGCCCGGTTACCCGGCAGGCCGGTCAGCGGGTTCTGATCCTGAGCGATCTTCAGCTGCTTCTCGTTGATGACCTTGATGAGCGAGGCGGCCGAGACGATACCGGCATAATGCGTGCCTTCGGTGACGATCAGGCAATCGCTGCTTTCCATGTTGGCGAAGATCGCCATCAGCGTATCGGCATCGGAATCGAGGCCGACGATCGGCGCCATTTCGACGAAATGCGAGATCGAACGCTCATAGACCTTGTTCTTCAAGAGATCGCGGCCGAAGGGCTGATAGATATATTCCTTCAGCTGATATTCATGGATGATGCCGCGCGGCTCGTCATTGGCATTCACGACCGGAAAATAGGCCCGGCGCGGATTGCGGCGAAAAAGCTCGAAGACGCTGTCGATGCTGTCGCTCTCGCGGATGGTCGGCAGCACTTCGATCTGCTTGCGGATGAGGATTTCATCGAGCGACTGACTGTTGCGGGCGACCTTACCGAGCTCCTGCAGATGCGGAAAGCTTGGCTTGAGCTCGTTGACGAGCACTGTCGGGCGGGCAATGAACCAGCCCTGGACGAGATCGACACCGAATTCGCGGCAGGTCAGGAATTCCGCCTCGGTCTCGATACCCTCGGCGATAACGCGCGTGCCGAGCACATGGGCGATATTGACGAGATGCCGGAGAATATGGCGCTTGCGGGCGCTACGGTCGATTCCGACAATGAAGTGCCGGTCGATCTTCAGATAGTCGATCGGGTAATCGGATAGGAGCTTCATTTCGCCGTGGCCGACACCGAAATCGTCGATCGCCAGCTTGAAGCCGGCATTTCGCATCCGGGCGACCAGATCGCGAAACCCGGGTACGATGGTGTTGTCGAAGCGCTCGGAGAATTCGAAGCAGACGGACGAAGGCGCGATCCCGGCCTTCCGCATGTGCTGCAGCAGGCCATCCATCAATGCTGCACCTTGCGGGATCAACCGGACATCCAGATTGAGAAAAAGGGTAGCGGCAGCGATATTGGGCAAAGTGGCGAACTTCGCCAGCGCCCGGCTGGTGACCATCTGCTCCAAACCGAGAAGCTGGCCAGTGCGCTCGGCCTCGTCGAGGATATCGACCGGGCTCGCAAAACCGATGCGTTCCTGTCCGCGCATGAGGGACTCGTAACCGAAAACGGCGCCGGTGCCCGCCTCGACGATCGGCTGAAATGCATTCTCGATAACGAGCTTGGCGAGAGTGACAATCTGGTCGCTGGCATATCGGCGCAATACGCCCGGCTCGACCGCGGCAGTCAGTGACATGCCCATCTCCACTTGCGGATTCTGTTCTAATTTATTTAAGTAAAACTTTGGATTTACCGCGTTTTCGCCCCAAGATGCGCCATAAGCGTCAACGAAACCTTTCCCGCATGTGAAAGTTTCATGAATGGTAAAGCAATGTTAACCATTCGTCAGGACGGGAGGCAGACGGTGCGCCGGCACGCGCCGCTGCTATCGCCAGCAGCTTGTGAACTAATTGTGCGTGTGCCGTTCCGCGTCGTAATCGGCAAACATATCGGCGACGCAACGGCTGCCTTTTGCCGTGTCTCCGCCATCGTTGGCCGCATGCGGCACGTCGCAAATGTCATCGCGTTTGCGGGCTGCATCCCACATGCGCAAAGCTTCCCGCACGACTTCACTGCTTGAGGCATAGGTGCCGGTATCGACCGCTGCACGGATGCCGGCAGCCTGAAGCGGGGAGATGGAAACCGTTACCATTGGCATGATATTCCTCCCTTGACGTTGTTATGCGGAAACTTGGCTGAAAGCATGTTCCGCGGCCTCGACAGTGCCTTCAGGGCATGTCCCGGACATGCGTGTTTCCAAATGAAGGTACCGCCGTCACAATAACTCAACGCCGCTCCGCCTTATTAGCGGAGGGACAAAGAGTAGCGCCGCTCACGCTCCTTGTCAAAAAGTAGCAGTTCGTTACCCCTTTTGGAAGATCGCCTACCGCCTGAGCACAAGACCGAAGGCCACCAGCGTCCAGCCTTGGAAGATCAGATCGAGGGCCAGGAAAAGGCCGAGGATCCAGAGGCTGTTGACCGGCCAGCCGACCGCGATGGCGATGCCGGCGGCGGCGGTCGCAAGGCCGCTGATGACGATCCAGACCCAGCCGCGCTCCGGCTTCAGCTTGCGGCCGACCCAGACACGAAACGTTCCGGCAATGAGCAGCGCGATGGCGAGGAACAGCGTCAAAGCTTCCGAGGCCAACAGCGGATTGGCGAAAGCAAGCACGCCGGCAATCGTATAGAGCAGGCCGCTGAGAACCCAGAACAGGATGTGCTCCCAGCCCCGCACCTGAAAGGCATGGGCCAGATGCACAATGCCGCCGATCAGCATCAGCATGCCGACATAATAGACCGAGGCGACGGTGGCCAGGAACAGATTGCCGAGCGCGATGCCGCCACAGATCAGAAGCAATATGCCGAGCCCGACAAACCAGCCCCATTTGTTACGCATTGCGGATGACGGGACTTCATCAAGAATATCGACCATGACTGCACCTCCTCCTAAGAGGAAGTATGGCACAGAAATGCTTGGCGGAAAGAGGTTGCGGATTTTTTGCCATGGAACGCTTTTCGTGTAATTTTTTTATTGATTGATCAGTCAATCAAAAATACACTCTAGTTCCCAGACTGGAGTTTGACGCATGCCGAAAGTCGGAATGGAACCCGTGCGCCGCAAGGCGCTGGTGGATGCCGCGATGCGCGTGATCGGCGATCACGGCTCGCTGACCGTCACCATGTCCGAAATCGCCAAGCAGGCCGGCGTTTCTCCTGCCCTTGCGCATCACTATTTCGGCAGCAAGGAACAGCTGCTGATCGAGACCGTCCGCGTGCATCTACAGCGGCTGCGCGACGGCGTCGTGACGGCGCTGCAAGCCGCGAAAACGCCGCGCGAAAAGCTCTCGGCCGTCATCCGCGTCAGCTTCCAGGCCGACCAGTTCGCGCCGGAAACGATCGCTGCATGGCTCGCCTTCTATGCCGAGGCGCAGCGCTCGGAAGAGACGCGGCGCTTTCTCGTCATCTACGCACGCCGCCTGCATTCGAATCTGGTCGCCAATCTCAAGGCTCTGTGCCCGGCCGGCGACGCTGGGCGGATCGCCGAGGGCGCGGCTGCCATGATCGACGGGCTCTATATCCGCCAAGGCCTTCGCTCCGCGCCGATCAGCACCGAGGCCTCGATCGCGCTGACGGAAGATTACCTGACGACCCATCTCAACGCGTTGAAAGGCTGAAGCCATGCTGACCGTTTGGGGCCGCAAATCGTCATCGAATGTGCAGGCGCTGATGTGGTGCATCGGCGAACTCGGTCTTGCCTATGAGCGCATCGATGCGGGCTTCACCTATGGCGTCAACGACACTCCTGAATTCCTGGCGATGAACCCGAACGGCACCGTTCCGGTGCTGCGCGACGGCGACGACGAGCCGCTCTGGGAAACCGGCGCCATCCTGCGCTATCTCGCCACGCAATATGGCGAGGATGCCTTTTGGCCGAAGAATGCGCGCCATCGCGCCCAGATCGACAAATGGGCCGAATGGGCCAAGATCAACATCGCCTTGAATTTCACCGGCCCGGTATTCTGGCGTGCGGTGCGGACTGCCCCTGCCCTGCGCGATGAGAAGGTGATCGCTACGGCTATAACTGCCCTCGGTGCGAAGCTTGACATCGCCGAGTCGCAGTTCGGACGGCATCGCTTCCTAGCCGGCGATAATCTGACGCTGGCCGACATACAGTTCGGCCATGCGCTCCATCGCTATTTCGACATAGACATCCAGCGCCCCGCCCATCCACGGCTGCAGCGCTATTACGAAAACCTCACCGAGCGGCCTGCTTTTCAAGAGCATGTCATGGTGTCCTACGAAGAATTGAGGGTTCTATAATGCGCGCACAACCGAAAGCCTCGCATTTCATCGACGGGGAATATGTCGAGGACACCGACGGCACTCTTATCGAAAGCATCTATCCGGCGACCGGCGAGGTGATCGCCCGTTTGCACGCGGCAACGCCTGCCATCGTCGAAAAGGCGATCGCCAGTGCCAAGCGTGCGCAGCCGGAATGGGCGGCCATGAGCCCAACGGCGCGCGGCCGCATCCTGAAGCGAGCGGCCGAGATCATGCGCGAACGTAACCGCGAGCTTTCGGAACTGGAAACGCTGGATACAGGCAAGCCGATCCAGGAAACCATCGTGGCCGACCCGACCTCCGGGGCCGACAGCTTCGAATTCTTCGGCGGCATCGCGGCGGCCGGTCTCAACGGCTCCTACATCCCGCTCGGCGGTGATTTCGCCTATACCAAGCGCGTGCCGCTCGGCGTCTGCGTCGGCATCGGCGCATGGAACTATCCGCAGCAGATCGCCTGCTGGAAGGGTGCACCGGCCCTCGTCGCCGGCAACGCCATGGTGTTTAAGCCTTCGGAAAACACGCCGCTCGGCGCGCTGAAGATCGCCGAAATCCTTATTGAGGCAGGCCTGCCGAAGGGTCTCTACAACATCATCCAGGGCGACCGCGAAACCGGGCCGCTGCTGATCAACCATCCGGATGTGGCGAAGGTATCGCTGACCGGCTCGGTGCCGACCGGCCGCAAGGTGGCGGCTTCGGCGGCCGGCACCCTCAAGCATGTCACCATGGAACTCGGTGGCAAGTCGCCGCTGATCGTCTTCGACGACGCCGATATCGATAGCGCGGTCGGCGGGGCCATGCTCGGCAATTTCTATTCGACCGGCCAGGTCTGCTCGAACGGCACGCGCGTCTTCGTCAACAGCAAGATCAAGCCCGAATTCCTGAAGCGCCTGAAGGCCCGCACAGACGCCATGCTCATCGGCGACCCGATGGACGAGGCAACGCAGATCGGCCCGATGGTCTCCTGGGCGCAGCGTGAGAAGGTGCTTTCCTACATCGAAAAGGGCAAGGCTGAGGGCGCAACGCTCGTAACTGGCGGCGGCATCCCGAACAATGTCTCCGGCGAAGGCTACTATATCCAGCCGACCGTGTTTGCCGACGTCACCGACGAGATGACGATCGCCCGCGAGGAGATTTTCGGGCCGGTCATGTGCGTTCTCGATTTCGATGACGAGGCCGAGGTGATCGCCCGCGCCAATGCCACCGAATTCGGCCTTTCCGGTGGCGTCTTCACCGCCGACCTCACCCGCGCTCACCGCGTGGTCGACCAGCTCGAAGCCGGTACGCTCTGGATCAACACCTACAATCTCTGCCCGGTCGAAATCCCCTTCGGCGGCTCCAAGCAATCCGGTTTCGGTCGCGAGAACTCGCTGGCGGCGCTGGAGCACTATTCAGAACTGAAGACCGTTTATGTCGGCATGGGGCCGGTACAGGCGCCTTATTGATCCACCTCCCCCTTGAGGGGGGAGGCCGCTGCGTAGCGGCGGGTGGGGGTGACCAGCCGCAGCGCGCGTAACAGCAATCACCCCACCCCGGCCCGCGGCCGACCCTCCCCCTCGAGGGGAGGGTGTAGACCCCTTTGATTTACGCCCGTTGCCACCAGGAGCACATCGTCATGCAAGCAGATTTCGTCATCGTCGGCTCGGGCTCGGCCGGCTCCGCCATGGCTTACCGCCTGTCGGAAGACAGCAAGCATTCGGTCATCGTTCTGGAATTTGGCGGCAGCGATTTCGGCCCATTCATCCAGATGCCGGCGGCCCTTGCCTGGCCGATGAGCATGGACCGTTACAATTGGGGCTATCTTTCCGAGCCCGAACCGCAGCTCAACAACCGACGCATCACCGCGCCGCGCGGCAAGGTGATCGGCGGCTCCTCCTCGATCAACGGCATGGTCTATGTGCGCGGCCATGCGGAAGACTTCAACCGCTGGGAGGCGCTCGGTGCGCAGGGCTGGGCCTATGCTGACGTACTGCCCTACTTCAAGCGGATGGAGCATTCGCATGGCGGTGAAGAGGGCTGGCGCGGCAAGGATGGCCCGTTGCATGTGCGCCGAGGCGATGCCCGCAACCCGCTGTTCCACGCCTTCATCGAGGCCGGCAAGCAGGCGGGCTTCGAGGCGACGGAGGATTATAACGGCAGCAAGCAGGAAGGCTTCGGCCTGATGGAGCAGACGACATGGATGGGCCGGCGCTGGTCTGCGGCGACAGCCTATCTCAAGCCTGCGCTGAAGCGGCCGAACGTAAACCTCATCCGCTGCTTCGCCCGCAAGGTCATTATCGAAAACGGCCGCGCGGCCGGTGTCGAAGTCGAGCGGGACGGCAAGATCGAGGTCATCTGGGCGAACCGTGAGGTGATCATCTCCGCCTCCTCGTTCAATTCTCCGAAGCTGCTGATGCTGTCCGGCATCGGACCTGGGCAGCATCTGCGCGACATGGGGATCGAGGTGAAGGCCGACCGGCCGGGCGTCGGCGCCAACCTGCAGGACCATATGGAGTTCTATTTCCAGCAGACGAGCCTGAAGCCTGTGTCGCTCTATTCATGGCTGCCCTGGTACATGCAGGGGATTGCCGGCGCGCAGTGGCTTCTCTTCAAGAAGGGCCTCGGCACTTCCAACCAGTTCGAAGCCTGCGCCTTCCTGCGCTCCGCACCCGGCGTCAAACAGCCCGATATCCAGTACCACTTCCTGCCCGTTGCCATCAGCTATGACGGCAAGGCGGCAGCGAAGAGCCACGGCTTCCAGGTGCATGTCGGCTATAACCTGTCGAAATCGCGCGGCAACGTCACGCTACGCTCCTCCGATCCGAAGGCCGACCCGGTGATCCGCTTCAACTATATGAGCCATCCGGAAGACTGGGAGAAGTTCCGCCACTGCGTACGCCTCACCCGTGAGATCTTCGGGCAGAAGGCCTTCGACGACTATCGCGGCGCGGAAATCCAGCCCGGACCGAACGTTCAGTCCGACGATCAGATCGACGCCTTCCTGCGCGAACATCTGGAAAGCGCCTATCATCCCTGCGGCACCTGCAAGATGGGCGCGAAGGATGATCCGATGGCGGTGGTCGATCCCGACACCCGCGTCATCGGCGTCGACGGCCTGCGTGTCGCCGACAGCTCGATCTTCCCGCATGTCACCTACGGCAACCTGAACGGTCCTTCGATCATGACAGGCGAAAAAGCGGCCGACCACATCCTTGGCAAGCCGAGGCTGGCACGCTCGAACCAGGAGCCTTGGATCAATCCGCGGTGGGAGACAAGCGATCGGTAGGATGGGCGCGCATCAGTGGTAATCCTCCTCTCGCTGATGCCTGATCGCTAGTATCGTCACCGTCTCGCTATCCTCGATTTCGAATAGAGCGACATAACCTGACGAGCCGAAAGGAATGACGAGTTCGCGGAGAAATGCGTCGTCCGCCGACGCTTTGCGGCAACTGAACGGAAAATTCTCCAGAAATTCCATTGCCTTGGCGATCGCCTGATAGGCTTTTTCCGCAAGCTCGATGTCTCTTACCAAGAGATAGTCATAGAGTCGTTCGAGATCATCGAGCGCGCCTTGGGAGTAACGCACTGCAAAGGTCATTTTCGTCCGGACGCTTTTGCAGCTTCAAGTTTGCGCTTCAGCATTCCCAGCACGTCGTCAGCGCTATGATACACGCCTGTTTTCCTCGCATCCTCCCGCGCAGCAAGGCCGCGAGCGATGAATTCGGCCCTCGTTCGGCGGTGTTCAATCTGCGCACGCAGCGAACTTTCCACAAATGCTGACAATGACTCACCCTCTCGCAGCACGCTTTCAGCAGCGGCGCGCAAGGCGGGATCAACCCTCAAGGGGGGTATGGAAGCGGATTTCATTCATCGGCTCCTTTGCATTGCAATTGCGATACATTCTATTCGATGGCTCGAAACGGTCAACACGTGGATTAAGCCTTGGCCGCAAAAGGAAATTCTGTAAGAAAGATCGATATCGCAATTCTCCCCACGAGGTGAGCGGCCCGGAAAATGCCTCCAAAGGGCATGCCGGCCAGCATAACGGTCACACGTCCCATGCCCCCTATCTACCGCAAGTCCAAGCTGCTCCGCCGTTCCCGCGTTTTCTGGGGGTCTTTCAATCTCTGGCGGCCGCGTTTGGTGTTCTGGACAGGTGCCCTGGCGATCGGCGTCATCAGCGTCGGCTTCGCCAAGCTCGCCGATCTGGCGCAACGGACTTTTACCGGCGTGACGCAATCCGGCGAGTGGATGTGGCTGCTGCCGCTCCTGCTGACGCCGCTCGGCTTCGTGCTATCCGCCTATCTCGCAGCGACGCTGTTTCCCAATTCGCAAGGAAGCGGCATCCCGCAGGCGATTGCCGCGCGACATCTGCATCATGAAGAGGATCGCACCAAGCTGTTGTCGCTGCGGCTCGCCTTCGGCAAGATCGTGCTGACCATACTGGGGCTCCTAAGCGGGGCCTCCATCGGTCGCGAGGGGCCGACAGTGCAGGTCGGCGCCTCCTTCATGCTGGCCGTTGCCCGCTTCGGCGGCATGGCGCAGGCCAAGGGGCTGATCCTCGCCGGCTCCGCCGCCGGCATCGCGGCCGCCTTCAACACGCCACTTGCGGGTATCGTCTTTGCCATCGAGGAGATGAGCCGCACCTACGAATCCCGCGCCAATGGCCTGGTACTGACGGCCGTCATCCTCTCCGGCCTTGCCGCACTCGGCCTTTCCGGCAGCTACAATTATTTCGGCACGGCCGACGCCGCGCCGACGATGCTTCGGGACTGGATCGTCATGCTGATCTGCGGCGTCGGCGGTGGCACGCTCGGCGCCACTTTCAGCGGACTGGCGCTCTACGCCGGCATCCGCATCCGCCGCTGGGCACAACCGCAACCGCTCCAGCGCATGCTGATCCTGGCCGGTCTCTGCGGTCTTGTCGTTGCCGCCGTCGGCGTGCTTTCCGGCGGCCAGACCTTTGGCACGGGTTACGAGCAGGCTCGCGGCGCAGTGGAAGGACACGCCCTGCCCCTGCTCTTCTTCGTCGAGAAGCTACTGGCAAGCTTTCTGTCGATGATCTCGGGCATTCCCGGCGGCATCTTTGCCCCATCGCTTGCTGTCGGCGCCGGTTTCGGCAGCACGGTCGGCACGCTGGTCGGCGGCAGCATCGCGCTCGCTGCGATCCTCGGCATGGCCGGTTATTTCGCCGGCGTGGTGCAGGCGCCGATGACGGCCTTCGTCATCATCCTGGAAATGACGGGCGATCATCAGGCCGTCATCCCGATCATGGCGGTATCGATGATCGGCTATGTGACGTCCCGGCTGCTCTCGCGCGAGCCGCTTTATCACGGCCTGTCGCGCGTCTTCATCGCAGCGGCCATCCGCGCCCGGCGGGCCATGGAGAAGGAAGGCAGCGAGGAGCATGCCGCCGGTTGAGGCCCAGGGCCTGCCATTCCGATTCTTGATTAGGCCATCAACCTCGTGACCTCAGCCCCATCGGGCTGAGCAATGGCATCGGCGATCGTCGTCGAGAACAACACCTTGCGGGTCGCATCCGCCACCCGGGCGAAGACATGGCGGATTTCGCAGTTTTGCTCACCGTCGCAATCGTCGCAGCGGCGATAGGCTGTCAATGACAGACAGGGCAGCGGCGCCAGAGGCCCATCGATGACCCGCAGGATTTCGCCGAAGGTGATTTCGTCTGCCGGCTTGCGCAGGAGATAACCGCCCTGCTTGCCACGACGGCTTATGACGATACCCTGATGCTTCAGGTCGAGAAGGATCTGTTCGAGGAACTTCTTCGGAATCTTCTGCTGGGCGGCGATGTCGGAAATCATCATCGGCTCGCCCGCCTCGGATTGGGCCAAGGCAGACAGCGCCCGCAGCGCATATTTTGCTTTCTGAGTAATCATTTCGAACCGCTTCACACACACATGCGATACGTCCGGTCGAGCGATTCGCCCGGTCCGCTACAGAACTCCTCAGCCCTCGTCCCCGGGGCAATTTCGAAGCACTCACACCCTTGGCGCACGGCCAGGAAACGTTAGCAACCCAGACTTGTTGTCATTCTTTGTCGCTATGCCAATAGTTTAGCGCAAAATCCACCGCAGCGCATCATTTTGGGCATCACTTCCGATTTCCATTTGACAAGCTATGTGTAACTCTACTATTTCTATAGACATTAAAGCAAGCACTTAAACATGGCTCGCCATATCAAGTGCTTCCGAAGGGCCGCTTCCCGCGGCAAATCGCCTTGGTTAACAGCCGGGGCGGTCGCTTTTCCTTATCGGTGCTGCTTCATGGAGATATTTACTCTCCAGCCGCTCCCTTTCGAAATCTATTTTTCTGTCCGCAAACGTCACGAGCTGCGATACTCCTGCCAATATCAGGACAGGATCCCCCATGACTGCCATTACATCCATTGAAGACGCCGCGACGCTCAACAGCCAACTCGCATCGCTCGATCTTGCTGGCCGTCTGTCTCTCGTGGCCGGCCTCGGAGGTCGCACCGTGTTCACGACGTCGCTCGGGATCGAGGATCAGGTGATCACGGCGGAGATCGGCAATCACCGTCTGCCGATCGAAGTGGCGACCCTGCAGACAGGTCGTCTCTTCCCGGAAACGCTCGCCCTGATCGGCGAGACCGAAAGCCAATACGATATCAACATCGTCCGTTACGAGCCGGAACAGGCCGATATCGATGCCTATGCGGAAAAATACGGTCTGAACGGTTTCTATGAGAGCGTCGAAGCCAGGCACGCCTGTTGCGGCGTGCGCAAGCTGAAGCCGCTTGCGCGGGCACTCTCGGGCGCCACCATCTGGATCACCGGCCTGCGCCGCGGCCAGTCCGCCAACCGCGCCGATACGCCCTTCGCCGAATTCGACCCCGAGCGCAACCTGATCAAGATCAACCCGCTCGCAGACTGGGACATCGATGCCATCCGCGCCTATGTCGCCGATAACAGCGTTCCGGTGAACCCGCTGCATGCCCGCGGCTATCCCTCGATCGGCTGTGAGCCCTGCACGCGGGCGATCAAGCCGGGCGAGCCCGAGCGGGCCGGCCGCTGGTGGTGGGAAAACGACGAAAAGCGCGAATGCGGTCTGCACGTTCATGAAGAGATCACAGCCGCCGCACAGTAAAATACCCGCCGGCTCCCGGCTTTCGATCCAAGGCGCGTTTCCTACGCCGCCGATATCTAGGGAGCCAAAGCATCCATTCTTTCCGGTCCATATTCCGGCCGGCACATTTGAAAGTTCTGGAGTCATCAATGCCCGATAGCCGTCCGGATACGGAAATCTCCAATCCGCAAAGCGTCAAGCCGCCCCTCGATCCGCATCTGAAGGCACTCGAAAACGAGGCGATTCATATCTTCCGCGAAGTTGCCGCCGAATTCGAGCGTCCTGTCATGCTCTATTCGATCGGCAAGGATTCGTCGGTACTGCTGCATCTGGCGCGCAAGGCCTTCTATCCCGGCCGCGTCCCCTTCCCGCTCCTGCATGTGAACACCGGCTGGAAATTTGCCGAGATGATCACCTTCCGCGACGAGATCGTGAAGAAGTATGATCTCGACCTGATCGAGCACATCAATCCACGCGGCAAGGCGGAGAATATCACGCCCTTCACCTATGGCTCGGCCCGCTATACCGACATCATGAAGACCGAAGCGCTGCGCCATGCGCTCGATGCCGGCCAGTTCGACGCCGCTTTCGGCGGCGCTCGACGCGACGAGGAAGCCTCGCGTGCCAAGGAGCGCATCTATTCCTTCCGCACGCCGGACCATCGCTGGGATCCGCGCAACCAGCGCCCGGAACTCTGGAACATCTATAACGGCCAGATCCGCAAGGGCGAAAGCGTTCGCGTCTTTCCGCTTTCCAACTGGACCGAAGTGGATATCTGGCGCTACATCCAGGCCGAGGAAATCCCGATCGTGCCGCTCTATTTCGCGGCCAAGCGCCCGGTTGTCGAGCGCGATGGCATGATGATCATGGCCGCGGACCCGCGGCTGGAATTGCTGCCGGGCGAAACCAAGCGCGAGGAAGTGATCCGCTTCCGCACCCTCGGCTGCTTCCCGTTGACCGGGGCCATCCGCTCCACCGCCACGACCCTTGAAGACATCATTGCAGAGCTGGAAATCGCCACGGTTTCCGAACGTCAGGGACGCGCTATCGACCGCGACCAGTCCGGCTCCATGGAAAAGAAGAAGCGTGAAGGATATTTCTGAGATGACCGCAAACGCCAACGTCGTCACGATGCCTGTTGTGGGGCCCGCTGTTGGGTCTGCCGCCGAACCGGCCAAGGCTCTCCGCGATTCGCGCCCGCTTCGCCTGATCACCTGCGGCAGTGTCGATGACGGCAAGTCCACGCTGATCGGCCGTCTCCTCTGGGATACCAAAGCGGTCAAGGAAGACCAAGCCGCCACGCTGCAGCGCGATTCCACCGGCAAGCAGAATGACCTCGGCCTGCCCGACTTCGCACTGCTGCTCGACGGTCTGCAGGCCGAGCGCGAACAGGGCATCACCATCGATGTCGCCTATCGCTATTTCTCGACGGACAAGCGCTCGTTCATCGTCGCCGACACGCCCGGTCACGAGCAGTACACCCGCAACATGGCAACCGGTGCCTCTACCGCCGATCTCGCCGTGTTGCTGGTCGATGCGCGCATGGGCATCCTCGAGCAGACCCGCCGCCACGCCACAATCGCGTCGCTGCTCGGCATCAAGCAGTTCGTGCTCGCAGTCAACAAGATCGACCTGACGAACTACGACCGTGCCGGCTTCGAGAAGATCTCCAACGACTTCCGCGAATTCGCCCTTTCGCTCGGCGTCAAGCAGATCACGGCCATCCCGATGTCGGCGCTGAAGGGTGAAAACGTCGTCTATTCCGGCCAGGCTGCCATGCCGTGGTATACCGGCCCGACGCTGGTCGAAACGCTGGAACTGGCGACCGTTCGCTCCGCGCAGACGGTCGGCTTCCGTCTTTCGGTGCAACGCGTCTCCCGCCCCGGCGAAAGCTTCCGCGGCTATCAGGGTACGGTTGCCGGCGGCTCGGTGAAGCCGGGGGACAGCGTCATGATCCTGCCGTCGGGCATGGTGGCCAATGTCTCGAAGATCGTCACCTTCGATCTCGTGCGCAATGCCGCGGTCGCAGGCGACGCCATCACGCTCGTCCTCGACCGCCAGGTGGACGTGTCGCGCGGCGACATGATCGTCGCCATCGACAGCCAGCCGCAGACGGGCCTTTCCTTCGATGCCCAGATCGTCGCGCTGCAGCCGGAAGGCATCGAACCCGGCAAGCGCTACTGGTTGAAGAGCGGCAGCCGCCGCCAGCGTGTTCAGGTACAGCCGATCGCGCAGCTTGAGCTGAAGACCGGCGCCTGGGCTCCGGCGCAGGCGCTGTGGATGAATGCTATCGGCAAGGTTCGCCTGACCTTCGACGAGAGTGCCATCTTCGATCCCTATGAGCAAAACCGCTCGACCGGCTCCTTCATCCTGATCGATCCGGAAAGCAACAACACGGTTGCGGGCGGCATGATCACCGGCAAGCGTTCCGATGTCGGCGGCATCCACAAGGATGGCCAGCGCGTTCTCCTGTCGCTGCCGGCCGATCTTGCCGAGCAGATCATGGCAAGCGAACTCTTCGCCAACCGCCGCGATGAAACGGATGTGCGCCGCGTCACCGCCGCACAGGCAGCGGAAATTTGGGCAAACGCGGCAAGCGACATCTGATCGCTATCGCATGTGATGACAGAAGGCGGCGGGCTTGGCTCCGCCGCCTTTTTCATTTGCCGCTTTGCGGTGACAGCACGACTGCGGTTGAGGCAGCTCCTGGTCTTTTTAAGGCCCTGAAGCAAATTCTTCCGAGACAGCCAGTGTTACTGCAATATTTCACCGAGAACCGCTACCAGCCGATCGCACTCATCATCCGTACCGATGGTAATACGCAGGAAATCGTCGATACGCTCGCCGGAAAACCGTCGTACCAGAATGTTCCTGCTCCGCAGCTCTGCCGCCAGTTCCGCGCCTGAACGGCTCGGATGCCGTGCGAACAGAAAATTCGTGGAGGACGGGAGGACGTGGAAGCCGAGTTCCTTGAGCCCGACGGCCAGGCGCTCACGGCTGGCAATGATCAAGGCGCGATGACGCTCGAACCAGTCCCGGTCTTTCCAGGCGGCTACAGCACCTGCCTGCGCAAGCTGATCGAGGGGGTAGGAATTGAAGCTGTCCTTCACCCTTTCCAAGGCCTCGATCAGCGGCCTTTGCCCGACGGCGAAGCCCACTCGCAAGCCGGCAAGCCCGCGGGACTTCGACAGGGTCTGGATCACCAAGAGGTTTGGGTATGTCCGGACAAGCGGGACGGCGCTCTCGCCGCCGAAATCGACATAGGCTTCATCGATGACGACGACCTGATCGGGATGATTCCTAAGAAGATTTTCGATATCGACTAGAGGCAGGCCAATCCCTGTCGGCGCATTGGGATTGGGCAGAATGATTGCGCCGCAGGGCTGGCGATAATCGTCAATGCGGACGCACATTTCGGCATCGACCGGAACCCGCCGGAACTCGATTCCGTAAAGGCGGCAATAGGTCGGATAGAAGCTGTAGCTGATGTCGGGGAAAAGCAGTGGCTCCTCATGATTCAGCAGTGCCTGGAACGTATGGGCCAGAACCTCGTCCGATCCGTTGCCGACGAAGACCTCGTCCTTGTCGATCCCGAAGCTTTCGGCGATCACGCTGCGCAACTCCCGCGCCGTCGGATCGGGATAGAGCCGAAGCCTGTCGGACGTCGCCTTCGAAATTGCCTCCAGCGCAAGCGGAGAAGGCCCGTAAGGGCTTTCATTGGTGTTCAGCTTGATCATGCCGCCCATCGTCGGCTGCTCGCCGGCGACATAGGGGGTCAGGGTGTGAACAATGGGGCTCCAGAAACGGCTCATCGTGATTTCCAAATTTGGCGGCCG
Organism: Martinezella tropici; assembly: GCF_003287875.1. Lineage (GTDB taxonomy): Bacteria > Pseudomonadota > Alphaproteobacteria > Rhizobiales > Rhizobiaceae > Rhizobium > Rhizobium tropici_C. The sequence continues at coordinate 16,851 of NZ_QMKK01000019.1, read as the reverse complement.
CCAATCCTTAAATCGGCGCGGCAAATTAAAACGTAGATGTCTACCGTTGCAAAATCGAATGCCGCCGACAACCGTTTCGACGGCAATTCGGGGAAATATACCGCCTGGCCAGCATGCAGGCTTCAAACCGGCTGCCGGGCCTCTTTTTCAAACAGCAGCCGTGGCCGGCAAAACATCGCAGCTTTTCGCGAAAAGCCGCTCGCTCAGGAAATCGACGAAAACCCGAACCTTGGGCGACATATGGCGATTGGACGGCCAGAGCAGATGGAAATGGCCGGGTTCATCGATGAAATCGTCGAGAACCGTTTTGAGCTTTCCTTCCGCAAGCGTGCTGCGCACGAGGAAATCGGGCATGCAGCCGATGCCGAGGCCGGCGATCGTCGCGCCGCGCACAGCCTCCATATTGTTGCAGGAAAAGGCCGTTCGCATGCGCAACTCCGGCTCGCCTTCCGGCATGGTCAGCGGCCAATCCTGCAGCTTGCCGCTGTTGGGGAAGCGAAACCTGACGGCCAGATGCTCGTTGAGCGCGCGCGGACAATCGGGAATGCCGAAGCGTTCAAGATAGCTGGGCGCGGCACAGAGCAGCATCTGAAACGGCCGCAATGTCCGCGAGATCAGCCGCGAGTCGGGCAGCTGGCCGCTGCGGATCGCGACATCGACCCCTTCCTCGATCATGTCGACGATGCGGTCGTTGAAATCGATGTCGAGTTCTACATCCTGGTAGCGGGCGACGAATTCCGGCACAACGGGCAGCAGGAAATGATAGCTGACGATCGGCACGCTGACGCGCAGCCGTCCGCGCGGAACGGCAATAGCTTGAGCGAGCGATGCCTGCGCATCGTCGAGATCGTCGAGCACGCGCCGGCAGCGCTCATGAAAGAGACGCCCCTCCTCGGTCAGCCGGATGCTGCGGGTAGAGCGCTGCAGCAGCCGAACGCCGAGCTGGCGCTCCAGATTGCTGACCGCCTTGCCGACGGCCGATGCAGAAAGGCCGAGCACACGCCCGGCGGCCGCGAAGCTGCCGAGATCCGCCGTGCGAACGAAGGCCGTCAATCCGCTCAAGCGATCCATAGGTATATCCTCATTCGAGAGTTTTATTCCGGTATATATGGAGCTATAGCGGTATTATCATTCGATTGCAGCAAAACTATCCTCTTTGGGTCATTTCAGGTTCGTGGGCGGCCTTTCCGGCCAGCATCACTCCCAGCATAGCCCGCGGCCTTCTCCTTGCTCGAACCCAATGGTAATCCGATGATTTCATCTCAGACAAAGGTCGCAAGCGCGACCGAGAAATTCTTCGTGCTCGTCGCCGTCTGCTGCGCCGCAGCGGCAATGCCGCTCACATTCACCGGCCCGGCCGTCGCCCTCCCCGCCATCAGCCGAACGCTCGGCGGCAGCCCGATTGCGCTTAACTGGGTCACCAATGCCTTCATGCTGACCTTCGGCAGCTGCCTGATGGCATCAGGCGCGCTGGCGGACAGTTTTGGCCGGCGCCGCATCTTCCTGACCGGCGTCGCCTGCTTCGCGCTGTTCTCAGCCGGACTGGCGCTCGCCGGTAACATCGTCTGGTTCGACATATTGCGGGCATTGCAGGGCCTTGGTGCCGCCGCCGCTTTTTCCGGCGGCATGGCCTCGCTCGCCCAGGAATTCGACGGGACGGCGCGCATGCGGGCCTTCAGCATCGTCGGCTCCAGCTTTGGCGTCGGGCTGGCTTTCGGCCGATCGCCTCCGGCTTGATGATCGATGCCTTCGGCTGGTCATCGATCTTCGTTCTCGTGGTTGCCCTGGCATTGCTCGCCCTCGGACTTGGCGCCTATTTTCTGCGCGAATCACGTGATCCGGATGCGGCGGGACTGGATTGGCCCGGTGCGCTGAGCTTCACCCTTGCCTTGACGCTGTTCACCTATGGTGTCCTGCGCGCACCCGAAACCGGCTGGAGCGATCCGCTCGTCATCGGCCTGCTGATTGGTGCGGCGTTGCTTTTCCTGGCCTTCGGTATCATCGAGCGCATCGTGAAGCGGCCCATGCTGGATCTCAGCCTGTTTCGCTATCCGCGCTTCGTCGGCGTGCAGCTGCTGGCGGCGGCACCCGCCTATGCCTTCGTCGTGCTGCTGATCCTTTTGCCCGTGCGGTTCGTCGGCATCGAAGGCATGAGCGAGATCGCAGCAGGCCGGATGATGGTCGCGCTATCAGCGCCGCTGCTCATCCTGCCGATCGTCGCCGGGCTTCTGACCCGCTGGTTCAGCCCGGCAACGATCTGCGGCACCGGCCTTGTCATCTCGGCCTCAGGTCTGTTCTGGCTCAGCCATGTCACGGCGGGTTCGGCTCCTTCCGCGCTCATCGGTCCGCTGCTTGCGATCGGCGTCGGCATCAGCCTGCCTTGGGGCCTGATGGATGGACTTGCCGTCAGCGTCGTTCCCAAGGAGCGTGCCGGCATGGCAACCGGCATCTTCAGCACCACCCGCGTCGCCGGCGAAGGCGTGGCACTCGCGGTCGTCAGCGCCGTTCTGTCCGCTCTTATCCAATCGAAACTCGGGGCCTCGGCAGCAGAGCATGCTTCGGCCGCGGCGCAACAGCTCGTCACCGGCAATCTGGCGGCGGCGGCCTCGAATGTGCCGGCGATCGGGCATGACGTCCTCATTCAAGACTATGGCCACGCCTTCAGCGCACTGCTCTGGCTGCTGACGGCCATCACCCTCATCACTGCAATCGTCGTCTTTTCTTTCCTCGGCCGGACGTCATCGGCCGTCAGCACTGAAGACACGGATCAATTGCAAGAGGACGAAGAGATGCTTCGCGCATCGAAAGGGTAAGGCAGCATCAGCAACCGGCCCGGGGCTTCGGTCCCGGCGATCCGGCCGGCGATGGCGGCACAGCAAGGCGGCAAATCAAAGGCCGACAAGGATCGAACACCATGGAGCGACGCAACATTATGTTTCGTCGCCACATAAAATGTGCGCGCCGAATCGGCACTCGGACAATCGGCCGAACGGCACGAGACTGGCGTTCATATACGCTGCTGCTATATGATATCCCCATGATATCAGACCGGTTTTTGAAAACTATTGCCTGGACCTACATAGCGGCGCTCATCGGCGTAACGCTTGCGCATTTCAATTGGCAGGCCGCATTTGGCAATCCGTTCGATATCTTTCGTGCCGGCGCTCTCTGCATAGCGGGCATGCTTGCCCGCCTCGCCTACCCGCAATCCCCCTCCTTCACATGCCTTCTGATGATCGGCAGCGTGCTTGCGCTTTCCGTGTCGCATTTCGTGGCAGACGGCAACTATGGCTCGACATTCGATATCATCGTCGGGATGACCAGCGGGCTCTGGGGCATCATGATCGGCTCTGCACTCAGCAGGCTGATCGTTTCCGCCTCGAAGCGGCCTGCATCCTCCTGAAACAACCAACGGTTCTTTCGACGGAGCACTTTCTGCTGCTGGTCGAGTATAATTGCCGCGGCCAAAACGCAAAATGGCCACTAGCCGCTGCCGTCCGATCTCATCTCATAGTATCCGCAAGAAGACTGAAATCACGATGGCGGCCATTTCGTACCTCGAAATGATTATTACGCAGCCAATATTATGCGTTACTTACTATCTGCATTTGCAAATGTGGCTTTCCTGCAACTGAAATTTAAAAACCACGGAAAAGGCATTTTGAGAAAAATATATCATATAACTTTATAGGAATTCGTCTCTAATAAGGACCAGAAGCGGGTGGGGCCCGTTTCTCCCGAGTCGGGGTTTTTAAACAGGGATAGGGAAAGGCACGTCGATTTTTCGGCGCGATAGCCTATGCCCAATCTATATTGGATTGGAGTTTTTATGAACATCAAGAGCCTTCTTCTCGGCTCCGCTGCTGCTCTGGCAGCAGTTTCTGGCGCTCACGCGGCTGACGCTATCGTTGCTGCTGAGCCGGAACCGCTCGAATATGTCCGCATCTGCGACGCATATGGCGCTGGCTACTTCTTCATTCCGGGCACGGAAACCTGCCTCAAGATCGGCGGCTATGTCCGTACCGAAGGCAAGTGGTACGATGCCTACAACCCGACCAGCCGGAACGGCACGCTGTGGCACACGCGCGCTCATCTGAGCCTCGACACTGCGACCGACACCGAATACGGCCCGCTGAAGACCAACACGGTCATCCGTTGGGACTGGCAGGAAGGCGGCGCGACCACCACGAAGCTGCTGTTCGCAAACATCAGCCTCGGCGGCTTCCTCGTCGGTAAGGCTGACTCCCAGTACAACTCGTACATCGGTTACGCCGGCAACGTCATCAACGACGACGTGGTCAATGACGGTCCGTACGAACTCAACCAGTTGACCTACAACTACGACGCGGGCAACGGCTTCACGGCTGTGATCTCGGTTGAAGACACGAACTCCGGTTCGGGCGCTACGGGCGTCAACGGCGAAGACAGCTCCGACCACTATGCTCCGGACGTCGTTGCCGGTGCTGGTTACAAGGCTGGCAACTTCGGCTTCAAGATCGTCGGCGGTTATGACTCGATCGTCGAAGAAGGCGCCATCAAGGCTCGCGTCGATGCCGACTTCGGCGTCCTCAAGGCCTTCGTGATGGGCGGCTGGAACACCGACGGCGACAAGCTGAACAAGTACGCAAACGCCAACGGCGGCGGCGCTGCCAAGGGTATCGGCTGGGGCGACTGGGCTGTCTGGGGCGGCGTCACCGTTCCGATCAACGAAAAGCTGCAGGCTAACGCTCAGGTTGCCTACACCGACTCGAAGATCTTCGCGGCAACCGCAAACGTCCGCTGGAACCCGGTCAAGAACCTCCAGATCACCCCGGAAGTTTCCTACACCAACTGGGACTCCATCAATCAGGACCAGTGGGCTGGTGTCCTGCGCTTCCAGCGTAGCTTCTAATACCACTTTACTGAGATCTGATCTGACTTGACCCCTGATCGGATGGGGACCGGTCCGACTTCCAGCGAAGTCGGGCCGGTCTTCCCGAGAAGGGGTCGATTCATTTGCGGATGGCGTGCGTCGGCCGCCATGCGCGGGCGCATCGATTGCCGAGCGAATAACCGCGCTGCCAATTGCCCGGATTTCCCTATCATCAACGCATCGACATCCAGCATTTTTTGTCGTAGAGACATCCCATGTCGTTCGCCCATGCATATGCCTCGCGATTTTATTCGTACCGCTGCTCTCAGCGGAGGCGGGCCTGTGCGTAGTTAGAAAAGACACGACAGCAAAGACCCGAACAGCCGCTAGTCTACCTGGCGGCTTTTTTGTCGCTACGGTATGACCCTTAAAGGAACCGATACCGTGTTGAATTCCACTGATGACTTGCGCATTGTCGAGATCACGGCGCTGACGCCGCCCTCTCGGATCATTGACGAAATCCCCCGCGACGAGGCGGTGACGGCGACCGTCACCGGGGCGCGCAACGCCGTCCACAACATCCTGCGCGACGAAGACGACCGGCTGATCGTCGTCATCGGCCCCTGCTCCATTCATGATCCGGTCGCAGCGCTCGATTATGCCGCGCGGCTGAAGGAACAACGGGATCGCTTTGCCGATGATCTCGAAATCATCATGCGCGTCTATTTCGAGAAGCCGCGCACCACAGTGGGATGGAAGGGCCTGATCAACGACCCGCATCTCGACGGCAGCTACCGCATCGAGGAAGGGCTGCGCATCGCCCGCAAGCTGCTGTTCGACGTCAATGAGATCGGCCTGCCGGCAGGCTGCGAATATCTCGATACGATCACGCCGCAATATATTTCCGACCTGGTGAGTTGGGGTGCGATCGGCGCAAGGACGACGGAAAGCCAGGTGCACCGGCAGCTGGCATCAGGCCTCTCCTGCCCCGTCGGCTTCAAGAACGGCACGAATGGTGATGTGCGAATCGCGCTCGACGCGATCGTCGCGGCATCGCAACCGCATCACTTCCCGGCGGTGACCAAGGAAGGCCTGGCGGCGATCGCCTCGACGCGCGGCAATGAGGATTGCCACATCATCCTGCGTGGCGGCAAAGAGCCCAATTATGACGCAGCCAGCGTGCAGTCGACGGCGGAGCAATCCCTCAAGGTCGGGCTCGAGCCGCGCATCATCATCGATGCAAGCCATGCCAACAGCAGCAAGAACCCGGAAAACCAGCCGCTCGTCGTCACGTCGGTCGCGGAACAGGTCGCAGCCGGCGACCGGCGGATCAAAGGCATGATGATGGAGAGCAATCTCGTTGCCGGCCGCCAGGACCTCGTGCCGGGCAAGCCCCTGGTCTATGGCCAGAGCATCACCGATGGCTGCATCGACTGGCCGAGTTCGGTGCGCACGCTGGAAGATCTGGCAAAGGCCGTTCAGGCACGGCGACGGGTACGTTAACTCGGCTCAAACACGGCAATAGTGTGCGAGGCTCAGATAGTTTTTTCTGGGCCCGCGCACATGCCACATCTCCGCCCAGGCATCGGATGTCCGAAAGAAGAAACGGCCTCGATAAAGATCGGGACCGCAAAGATGAATGACGCGTTGTGACGCACCCTCACCGAGGCGAATGAATTCCGAAAGATTGGGAAAACGCACGACGAGATCGTCGTGCGCGTCATCGAGCCGATAGGTGCGGCTGCTTCTCAGCGTCGCGTGCTCGCTTCGCGTATCGCCATGTTCCTCGAACTGGACAGGCGTCACGAACGCCTGCCCCTCGAATGTAATCACGGAGCGATTGAAGCGGTCGATGATCCGCCGCTTCACCTCCCATGTGCCGAGATAGAGGTTCAGCCGGCCGATGCCGGCCGATCCTTCCATCAGGAGGCCGCGCGCTGCGCTGCGTCAGCCTGCCGGCGCGGCAACTTCCAGCCCGGCCGGACGAAATGGCACGTATAGCCGTTCGGATAGCGCTCCAGATAATCCTGGTGCTCCGGCTCTGCCTGCCAGAAATCGCCGGCCGGCGCGACCTCGGTGACGACCTTGCCAGGCCACAGGCCGGAAGCGTCGACATCGGCGATCGTATCGAGCGCGACCTGCTTCTGTTCTTCGCTGGTGTAGAAGATCGCCGAGCGATAGCTCAAGCCGACATCGTTGCCCTGGCGGTTGCGCGTGGACGGATCGTGGATCTGGAAGAAGAATTCCAGCAGATCGCGATAGCTGATCTTCTGCGGATCGAAGATGATCTCGATCGCCTCGGCATGGGTGCCGTGGTTGCGGTAGGTGGCATTAGGAACATCGCCGCCGCTATAGCCGACGCGCGTCGAGATGACGCCATTGTAACGGCGGATAAGATCCTGCATGCCCCAGAAGCAACCGCCGGCGAGAACTGCACGTTCCGTTGTCATCTTACATCCTCCACTTGATCGATATAGGCACCATAGCCCTCTGCCTCCATGCGGTCACGCGGCACGAAGCGGAGGGAAGCCGAATTGATGCAGTAGCGCAGGCCGCCGCGGTCGATCGGTCCATCCGGGAAAACATGACCCAGATGGCTGTCACCATTGGCCGAGCGCACTTCGACGCGCACCATGCCATGCGACATGTCGGTCAATTCGCTGACATTGGCGGGTTCGATCGGCTTGGTAAAGCTCGGCCAGCCGCAGCCGGAATCGAACTTGTCCGCAGAGGCAAAAAGCGGCTCGCCGGAGACGATATCGACATAGATACCCGGCTGCTTGTTATAGAGATATTCACCGGAGCCGGGACGTTCCGTGCCGCTCTGCTGCGTCACGCGATATTGTTCAGGGGTAAGCTTGGCGATGGCCTCTGCCGTCTTGCTGTATTTGCCCATTGTTGTTCTCCATGTCCCTCGGCACGCATTCCGAGCTGGGCCGGGTCCTCTAGGGGACGCGAGAAGGCCGGATGAAGCTCGATCAGCGCTAAGGGAGTGTTTGCAGAGCCAATATAGGCATCGCATGAGCGATTTGCCATATCGATCACGACGGCGTGACGTTCGGCCTTTCCCGGCCTCAGCCATTCCCCTTGCATGAAGCGACATAAATTGCAGCCAGCGCCTCGATGCCGGCCTGATCGTCACTGTCGAAACGGCCTGGAAGCGGGCTGTCGAGGTCGATGACGCCGAAGACTTTTCCATGGCGGAAGAGCGGCACGACCAGCTCCGATCGCGAGGCCGCATCGCAGGCGATGTGACCGGGAAAGGCGTGCACATCCTCGACGAGGATCGACTGCGCCCTTTCGAGCGCCGTCCCGCAGACGCCGCGGCCGACCGCAATGCGCACGCAAGCCGGCTTGCCCTGGAACGGCCCGAGCACCAGCTCGTCTTCCCGCTGCAGAAAATAAAATCCCGCCCAGTTGAGATCCGGCAGCATCTGGAAGATCAGCGCGGAAGTATTGGCGGCGTTGGCGATCGGATCCTGCTCGCCATCCAGCAAAGCCTTCAGCTGATCGGCAAGCTCGCGATAGAATTCGGTCTTGCTGTCGTTTCGGATCGCTTTTTCCACGAACATGAACTGGCCTTTCGAAGATGCCGTTTGGAGAAATGTCAGTCCTTCTCGTCCGGCGGGCAAGGCCAGCTGGACGGCGCCTTCAGCCATGAGGGCAATATGGTCGTATTGTTCCCGCAGGCCAGATTGATCTGCGCCTGCTGCAAGCCGCTTGCCTTCGACAGATCGAGCCCCTCAACGCGGGTGAGATACATGAAGGCTCCGCTGAAGGAGGTCGCGCCATCAATCACGGCGCCGTTCAGCGTCGCCCGGGATAGATTGGCGAAAGAGAAATTCGCGCCCGTCAGCACAGCCTTGTCGAAATCGGCGCGTCCGAGCTCGGCCTTCTGAAAATCGGCATTGTTGAGCTGCGCACCGGCAAATTCGGCTCGCTGCAATTCGGCATTGGCAAAGGAAGCGCCACTGGCGGAGGCGTTGGTGAAATCGGAGCGATAGGCTTCGATCTTCGCGAAGTTCGCGCCGTCGGCCTTGGCATTCTTCAGCCAGGCGCGCACCAGCGTCGCCTTTTCGAGATTGGCGGAAGTCAGGTTGGCATCGCTCAGATCGGTGCTGTCGAAATGGGCGCCCGCGAGATTGGCGCCATGCAGATCGCTGCTCGGCAGCATGATGTTGGTCTTGCTGCAGCCGCTCCAATCAAGGCCCGGTGCTGCGACATTCCCGCAATCGGCGGCACGCAGCGAATTGGTGCTGGGGCCGAGGAGAAACACCGCGCTCAGCGCCAATACGCCGAGGCCCGTAGCTATCCCCATTCTCCGCCCCATGGCGCCCGAGCCCACGGCACGGCGCCTTTGCTTACCTGCAAATTTCTCCCCGGCCACTCGGGCCGCCCCGTCAACAAGATCCATTCCGTCACTCCGCTTCAGCACCGCCAGCCGAACTCTTGCCCGAGTCGGATGCACGTCCCTCTTCCTTGTATATAGTGCTTCGGGCGACAAAAAGAGCCGGTTTTACAAAAGCAGGCCTGATGCGTGGATTGATGTTAGCCGCAATGCAGACGGAGGCGCATGTCCAGGCTCCAAGCCAGCCGTGCGGCGGCTGAAGATGATCTCAGGCAAGCCGATCTCCAGGCCGCATGTCGCGGAACAGAAGGAGCAAGTCTATATCAGACGATAGCCACGCGGCCTTCGGGCAAGATTTCAGATTACATTTTTGTGGGAGATTTTTTCGGGAGGAAGATCAGTGTTTTAAGCTGGTCGGAGTGGAGTGATTCGAACACTCGACCCCCACGTCCCGAACGTGGTGCGCTACCAGACTGCGCTACACTCCGTGACCAGCGGCGCTTCTATAGACCAGCCATTTTTGATGCACAAGCACCAATCTCAAAAAACCTTTTGATTTTTGACGAAAAAATTACAGCTGCGTCTGCCTAGAAAATCGGCAGGAAACGAGGCACGGAATTGCCGGCGTGCAAAAGACGCAACAGATCAAGTAAAATCCCGCTTGTACACGCGGATGGGAATTTTCTTTTGCCGGCTTTGGCGCTAAAGCCCTAAGCGGGACAGGTGGAAAATGCCGTGGGACAGCGGCCTTTCCGCAACCTTATGCGTGACAGAAGCTCAAGGACGACACGATGAATATCCGCATGATCACCGCGGCTGGACTGTTGCTGGCGCTCGCCGGTTGCAGCACCACGACGACGACAACGACGGCAGCCCTTCCGCTGCTTGCGAAGAACCCCGTTCAGGATCGCTGGCAGGGCCAATCCGCAGGCCGCTTCTTCGCGGCCTATGGCCCGCCGATCTCCGACCGCGACGAAGGCGGCAACCGCGTCTACACCTGGCGCGGCGGCTACAAGAACGTGACTATCGTCAACAAGGATGGCAAGAAGGCCGGCAAGCGCTCCCTCAGCTGCAAGGCCGATATCGTCACCAACCAGAGCTACGAGATCCGCTCGGTCAAGATTCTCGGCGACCAGCCGGGTGTCAACGGCTCGTCCTATTGCACCGAGCTTCTGGCTCCGCCGGAAAAGGCAGAAGCAGCGGAAAGCTGAGGCTGCCGCATAACTCCTTGAACCGGAATCGATTTAAGGGACAATTATGCAGCATTTCAAAGTATTACAGCGATCTCGGCGCGTCTTGAAACGCGCGGTGCTGTAAAGCTTCATCACGAGACGATGCCAGCGGGCGGCCCTGAGAGGGCCGCCCGTCTGCGTTTTGAGGCTTTATCCGTGTGCTGCGGCAAGCTCGGCGCAGCTTTTGCGCGGTGGTGCATCTGCCACCGGCGTGAAGGCCCTATCGATGGCATAGAGTTTCGCAAAGGGCGTTTCGGCGGCGAGCTTCACGCCTTGCGGCACGGCACCGCCGAAGCGATCCCTAACATCCGCATTGACGAGCAGAATGAAATCGAAATGCTGCCGCCAATCGCCGAGATAGGGCGCGATGGCGCTGACGGCCCTGACTTCATCGGGGCAATCCAGCAGGCCTATGGAGAATAGATTGCCTTCCGGTACGGCGATGCCGCTCCAGGGCGGCAAGACCGTCAACGGCTGCTTGCCTTTAGCAGTGAAGACCGTCGGCACGAAGGCATGGGCGTAGGGGACGGCAAGCGTCGGCAGATGCCGGAACGTATCCTGATTCCAGGCGAAGTAGCGATGATCCGCAAAACCGTGCCCATCCGGCTGCCGCATGACCGGCAGGACCGCCGCGCCTTCCGGCACCGACGCCAGCACAGCCCGAACGGCGGCCGCATCTGCATCCCCCTGCCACCAGTTGAAGCCGATCCAGGCGGTTCGGCCGAGCACGACCGTCGAGAGCACGAGCATGACGATCAAAGCCTGGCGGCGCGGCAGACGCGGCAAGGGGCAGATCATCACCATGGCCGCAAGCGCCGTCATGATCGGGAAGCGCCAGCTGATCCAGCCGGTGCCGAGCATGTGGCGCGGCGCGATGCAGGACAGAAGCAGCAGGCCGGCGGCGGCGATCGCCATGCCAACATGAATAGTCAGACGGCGCGTGCGCATCGCATAGGTGCAGAGGAGGATCAGCGGTATCAGGAGCAGCATGTCGGCCAGCAGCGCATAGCTCCACAGCGCGGACATCAGGTTGGCCAGGATCAGCACGAGTGAATCGTTCCAGGAGGCATCCAGGCCGCCGCCGCCATCCGGCAAGACGGGCTGGTAGAGAAACAGGCAGATCGCCGGCAGCGTGCAGGCGAGCATCGCGATCAGAAGCCTGCCCCCCAGGCGCAGGAATGTACCGGGTGATCTCAAGGCCGCCGCCGTCGGCGAGAATTCGAGACCGCAGACGAGCGCCATGTAGAAGCCCAGCGAAAAGATATGCATGACCGTCAGCAGCAGGCCGGCGAACAGGCGCCAAACGAACAGCACGGCCGGATTGCGCGATTGCAGGGCGTGGTCGGCGTTTGCGAAAAGCAGCGCCATGCCGAGTCCGATCTGGAAATTGATGAAGCCGCCGATCAGCGTCGCGCACCAGGCGAAATATAATATGCCGATCTGCCAATAATAGCCGCCGCCATGCAGGCGCCGGTGCAGGGCGATCGCGCCGAGCGGCGGCAGAACGATCGCCAGGAAAAGAAGGCTGCGCGCCAGCAGCGAAACGCCGATCAGCGGCCCCAGCCAATAGGCGGCGAGATCGATGCCGACATTGGTGAAGGTCCTGTTCCAATCGAGCGCATAGATCTGATGAAATGGCGGCGTGTCGATGCCGCCGGCGAGCAGCCACATGCGAGCATAATGATTGGGATAATCGAGGATCGGCGGGAATTTGAAAACGGTGACGAAAATCGCGACCAGAATCAGAAAGGCTGAAATCGCCAGACCCGGCCTCTGCCTGACGATGGCGGCATCCGTATCGGCTGTTTCGCGCATGGTCGCGGAAACAGCCGCATTTTCCGGTGGCTGCGGCATCAGCGGACCGCCCTCACCTGCTCCGCATTGTCAGCCATCTCGCCGGAGCCGCTCAAGGCACGGTCAAGCGCGCGCCGCTTGCCCGCTGCGTCCAGATCGGAGAAGTCGCTGGGGATTTCAAGCGAGCGGCCACCCTGCAGCAGGCTTTCGATCATGAACATTGGGCGCCGCTTGTTTTCCTGCACCAGGCGGCCGACATATTCGCCGATGATACCGATACAGATGAGCTGGATGGCGCTGAAGGCCGTGATTGCCGCCATGATGCTCGACCAGCCGACGATCGTCTCGCCGGCGAACCAGCGGATAAGCGTATAGACGAGCAGCAGGGCCGCGCAGCCGGCGCTGGCAAGGCCGAGCCAGGTGCTGATGCGCAGGGGTACGGTGGAGAAGCTGGTGATGGCGTCGAGCGCGAAATTGATCATCTTGCGCAGCGGATATTTGGTCGTGCCGGCAAAGCGCGCATCGCGCTCATAGGGCAGTGCCACCTGCTTGCCGCCGATCCAGCTTACCATGCCGCGGATGAAGCGATCCCGCTCCGGCATCGCGAGCAGAATATCGACGACGCGGCGGCGCATCAGCCTGAAATCACCGACATCGCGCGGGATCGCCACCGAGGCGAGCCGCGACAGCAGCCGATAAAAGAGCGAAGCCGAAGCGAGCTTGAACCAGCTCTCCCCCTGCCGGCGCACACGCTGGCCATAGACGACATCCGCGTCGCGATCCATGATCGGCATCATCATCAGCAACAGTTCCGGCGGATCCTGCAGATCGGCATCGATCAACAGCACCCGCTCGCCGCGCGAGGCGGCAAGACCGGCGGTCGCCGCAAGCTGATGACCGTGATTGCGCATCAGGCGCACGCCCAGCACCTGCGGCGTCTCAGCCGCGGCCGAGGCAATCACCTCCCAGGTGCCGTCGGTCGATCCGTCATCCACCAGGATGATCTCAAAGGCCTCACCGGCAATCCCCCGCGCCGTCGCCACCGCCCGTCGGCAAAATTCCCCGAGCCCCTCCTCCTCATTGTGGCAGGGGGCAACGATGGAAAGCAGCAGTTCCTGGGAAGCGTGGTTCATGATCGCCTGTATCGAGATGATGGCGAACAAGATGGAGGAAAAAGGTCAAACAATATTTAAGTGTTGGAATAACAATCGCCGCGGCAGAGTTTTCTCAGACAATACTTGGAGGAAGCCAGTCACTTAACGGCACAATGCCCGCCAGGGGAGATCGGCGGGCGTTTACATACCTCAAACAGATAAACAGTCATCATCTTCCGTGATTTTTGTCCGGATTGGGTGGTCTCTTTGCTAGATCATCAATACCTTGATCGACCTGTTCGCATGACAATTTAACAGAAGAAATCACAAAATCAACTTGATCATTGGTTTGTTGAATAGAATCTTTTATGTATTTTCTCAACGCGTCCGACTGCTTAACGTTAATATTATCTAACTTTACTGTATCTATGAAATCTTTTCGCTTATTCGCTAAATTGGGATTTTCGGTTTTCATCTGATCAAGCGCAGAGCTAATATTATAGCAATACATCCCCTTATTTTTGTTTAAGATAGGGCCAACAATTAATGCATATAGCTTTGCCTTCTCGGCATCCATGTCTGCCTTAGGGGAGTTATTTTTCTCCATATAAGATAATACCTCGGACAACGCCCAATTCTTCAACTCTGTCGTAGATTTGTCATTTGATAATATTTCGCTAGCATATCGAAAGCGTTCGAAGTCATCTTTACCTGTCTCAAGGAAGTGAGAAAAAAATATCGTCAAGAACGGGATAAGTATGAGTGATATCAGTGGAATAACTCTGTTCACGCGTTGACCCTTGTTATCTTGGCTATTTTCCATGGCATCCTTCGTTCGATTTACGCGCGTCTGCAAGCGTATCGCCGCTCACATTTTCAAAGCAAATGGTTCATGCTTTAGACTGTAATTTTGCTTCATCGAATCACCTCCATCTGCGATTTTGGATGATGGCGCGAGCAAATGGCGGCTATCAAACGACTTTTATGCGACGGGCTTGACTCGCCCGGCAACGAGAACAAAATAGGAACTTATTCTGTCCTCAGGAGTGCCCCTATACCAACGGCCCAGCGCATCGAAATAACATCCGGCCAAGAAGACTTCGTACAAGCCATTCTCGATGCTCACGGCGGGGATGCCCTGGCTGCGCTGCGCAGTGTGATCGCCGATGCCGCCTTCCTTCATGATCAGCTTGAGACAGCCTCCCTGCTCATAGGTAACGGCCTAGTGCGTGGCTGGAAACCGAAGTTCCAGCGGGAGGCATGAACATGATCTCGCCGGTGAAGATAGACGGGCTTATTGCTACAGTAGCTTCATCCGCGAATCAGGATAGACGGCGATGGCAGAAGAGATAGACCTTGCGACAGCGATAGCCATTGAAGTTGCTAAGCAAATCCCAGTTAGAGATACCTACGACGACCTAGCAAAGCCCGCCGCCCGGCAAATTGGAATGCTTGCGGAAGATATCGCGAAAACCATTCGGCTTGTCTTTGCGCCGTTTCAGATCGCGGCGGCGCTACAAGATAAGCTCCGCCCTTTCCTCGACAAGTCTGTTGGTCGCGTTGCGGAAGATAACCGGCTTCCTCCTCCCCCGCAGATCTTAGGGCCGATCCTTGAAGGCATACGGTATGAACCAGAGGACAGCCCGATATCTGAAATGTTCTCGCAGCTTTTAAGCACGAGCATGGATCAGACGCGCGCTCATGATGCGCACCCCGCCTTTTCGCAGATCATAAAGCAGCTATCGCCGGACGAAGCGGCCTTGCTCAATGCCATGTGGGCGCTTCAGAAGAGGGAGGGGCGTTCTTTCCGCCAGCAATTCACTCAAGACTACGACCGGAAATCGAACCGCTTTGGTCCCGTCGCGATGGAGATTGATGAGATACCGCGCGACGGTCTCGTCTTCCCGGAGAATATCGAGTTTTACGGGCAACACTTGTATGCACTGGGTGTCACCGCATTCTATGACGCCACAAATCAAGAGCCGATCTTTGACAAAGATGAGCACGGCAACAGCATTCAGACGGGCATTCGTATGTTTAAGGAACTGCGGTTCACTGATGTGGGGCGGAAATTCATGATGGCTGTAAGCCCGTAGCAAGTCCGATGCGAGTGCGGCAACAAGGAAAGCAACCGCGTGCTGATGGGACGCCCAGCCGCTGATCCGGAATTATGCACCGAAAAAGTGTTCCGTTTTCGAATTCTCTGATGTGCTAACCGCTTGATTTCATTGCGCAATATGTCCTTCCCGAGAGAAGGGTGACAGTTCATACCGGAGACATGGGTTACACTTTTGGCCTTTGCGAGGAGAGCGAAGGTGCCTTGGCAGGAGTGTAACCGCATGGACGAGCGTCTCAAATTCGTTGCGCGGGTTCTGGATGGCGAGAAGATCGCGGCGCTATGCCGCGAGTTCGGCATCTCCCGCAAGACCGGCCACAAGATCATCAGCCGCTATAATGCCTGCGGGCTGGAAGGACTGACGGATCGCTCGCGGCGTCCCTACCGGCACGCCAATCAGCTTCCTTTCCAAATCGAGAAGCTGATTGTGCGTGCCAAGCAGGAGAAGCCGAACTGGGGCGCACCGAAGATCAGGGAACGACTGGCGCGGCTTTATCCGGACGTGCAAACGCCGGCGATCTCGACCGTGCATGCGGTGCTCGACCGCAACGGGCTGGTCCAGCACCGCAAGCGACGGCGCAACAGGGCGGAAGGCACGCCGCTCTCCCAACCCCGCCAGGCCAACGACCTGTGGTGCGCCGATTACAAGGGCGAGTTCATGCTCGCCGACAAGCGCTACTGCTATCCCTTGACGATCACCGACTTCGCTAGCCGCTATCTCCTGGCTTGCGAAGCGCTGCACACGACGAAGGAAGTTTACGCCTTCACCGTGTTCGAGAGCGTCTTCAAGGAGTTCGGCCTGCCCGGAGCGATCAGAACCGACAATGGCGTCCCCTTCGCCAGTCCCAACGGCTTGTTCAATCTGTCGCGACTGGCGGTCTGGTGGCTCCGGCTCGGTATCGACATCGAACGCATCAAGCCAGGCAATCCGCAGCAGAACGGCCGCCACGAACGCATGCATCTCACACTCAAGCTGGAAACCACCAAGCCGGCCGGCGCCAATTTCCTGCAGCAGCAGGCCCGCTTTGACGACTTCGTCGAAGAATTTAACACCGAGCGGCCACACCAGGCCCTCAATATGGCTTGCCCGGCAGAGCGCTACCACGCTTCATCACGACCTTATCACGGCCTGCCGGAGCTCGACTATCCGTTCCACGACCAGACCGTGACCGTCACAACATGCGGCCGCATCTGTTACAAACGAAAGAAGATCAATCTCAGCCTGGTTTTTGCCGGACAGGCCGTTGGAATCAAACAGGTCGAAGACCATATCTGGCTCGCAAGCTTCATGGATTACGATCTGGGATACTTCGATGACGAGACATGCAGGCTCGAACCACTGCCGAACCCCTTCGGCCCAAAGGTGTTACCTATGTCTCAGGAATAAACCGTAACCTATGTGTCCAGAACGGACC
>NZ_QMKK01000018.1 GCF_003287875.1 Martinezella tropici | reverse complement strand
TCATCATCGCTGAAGACGTCGAAGGCGAAGCGCTTGCGACCCTCGTTGTCAACAAGCTGCGCGGTGGCCTCAAGATCGCTGCCGTCAAGGCTCCGGGCTTCGGCGACCGCCGCAAGGCCATGCTGGAAGACATCGCCATCCTGACGGGCGGCACCGTCATCTCCGAAGATCTTGGCATCAAGTTGGAGAATGTCACCCTCGACATGCTCGGCCGTTCCAAGAAGGTTTCGATCGAAAAGGAAAACACGACGATCGTCGACGGCACTGGCGCCAAGTCCGACATCGAAGGCCGCGTTGCCCAGATCAGGGCTCAGATCGAGGAAACCACCTCCGACTACGACCGCGAGAAGCTGCAGGAACGTCTTGCCAAGCTCGCTGGCGGCGTTGCCGTCATCCGCGTCGGCGGCTCGACCGAAGTCGAAGTGAAGGAAAAGAAGGACCGTGTCGACGACGCGCTCCACGCGACCCGTGCGGCTGTCGAGGAAGGCATACTGCCAGGCGGCGGGGTTGCCTTGCTTCGGGCGATCAAAGCACTCGACGGGCTCTCCACACAAAACGATGACCAGCGTGTCGGCGTCGATATCGTGCGCCGTGCCATCGAAGCACCGGTGCGTCAGATCGCGGAAAATGCCGGTGCCGAAGGCTCGATCATCGTTGGCAAGCTCAGAGAGAAGAGCGACTTCTCCTTCGGCTGGAATGCGCAGACCGGCGAATATGGCGATCTCTATGCGCAAGGCGTGATCGACCCGGCCAAGGTCGTGCGCACGGCTCTTCAGGACGCAGCTTCCGTTGCCGGCCTCCTGGTGACGACGGAAGCCATGATCGCGGAAAAGCCGAAGAAGGAAGCGGCACCGGCGCTGCCGGCCGGAGCAGGAATGGACTTCTAACAGCTTGAAGTGCCCGCTCCGCCGGACGGTGGAGCGGGCTTCACGACGGAGATCACCATGGTTCAGACGATCATCAAAAGATCAAATGCGCCGCTGGATGCACGTGATCTGGAACTTTGCCAGCGCGTGTTCGATGAGATCCGGGCAGCAGCGGATATCCCGCGCAAATCGGAAGAAGGCGAGCGCATCGCCGCAATCCTGATGGAGTTGTATCGTCAGGGTGTCAGGAACCCGGAGCAGCTGAAAATATTGGTTCAGGGTGCACGCGGCACTTTTCCGGAGGTGGCGGAAGGATGAACAGCCATCGTCCTCTTTCACGGGAAGATTTGCGGATGTGCGTCGACGTCGTCAAAGCGATCGCTCGCGATAGGGGAGTCTCACGAGACCCCACAGCCGTTGCTCGGATCATGGCGACGGTCGCACGATATTATCGCAGAGGCATGCACGAGCCGTCAGCCTTGCGTGCGGCAGCCCTCTCCGAAATCGAAAGCAATTCTCTTGCTGGAGGGGCGCTCATGGAGGCAGGACACCGAGCTGAAGCTCCCTGACGTGGCAAGAGCTCAGCGACCAGACATCGATGGAGCCAGATATGAGAAAGGAAACCGACAATATCACAGTAGCCGACCAATCTACCGCTGCAATCACCTCAGCGCATTTGTTGCATCCTGCCCGACATTTTGCTCATCCGCGCGACGTTCTGGCAGCAGAGCACATCGCCAGGGATTACAAGCGCGCCATTCTTGCGTCCTGGGCCTCGGACATATTTGCAATTGAATCGATGCCGGGCTTTCGGCGCGTTCCAGGCGCAGACCATATCGTCTCCTATGACGACATCATCGCGGCCTTGAAGTCCTTGGACGATAGCCAAGACATGATCTCGCTGCACTCTACGGCAGCCGGTAAACTCCATCGTCATGGCTCACGGCTGCGCCATTTTGCCAACCGTTTTGTTTCCAATGGCCTGCGAAAGGGAGGGCGCCGCCGCCAGCTATCAGAAGTCTAGACTTCCACCCTGTAAACGCGTGCCTGTTTAGGACGCTACCCCGATTTTTGCCGTCCATTCTTTGCTCTTATGAGGAGGTTTTGCCGATGAAGATCGCCCAGATTGCGCCGCTTGCCGAAAGCGTTCCACCGAAGCTTTATGGAGGAACCGAGCGCATCGTTTCCTATCTCACTGAAGAACTTGTCCGTCAGGGTCACGATGTCACGCTGTTTGCCAGCGGGGATTCCATGACCGACGCTACCTTGGTGGCGTGCTCGGATGTCGCGCTCAGGCTTAATCCGTCCGTCAAGGACCATCTTCCGCATCAGGTCGTCCTGCTGGAGGAAATCCGCCGGCGGGCGCATGACTTCGATGTCCTGCATTTCCATATCGATCTCCTGCATTTCCCGCTGATCCGGGATTTTGCGGATCGTACAGTCACGACGCTACACGGACGCCTCGACCTGCCGGATCTCAAGCCTTTCTACAAGGCTTTTCCAGATATCCCGCTGGTATCGATCTCCAATGACCAGCGTCGCCCGATGCCACCGGTCAATTGGTCCGGGACGGTGTATCACGGTCTTCCGACCAATCTTCTTTCCTTCACGGCAAAGCCCAAAGGCAACTATCTTGCCTTCCTGGGACGAATCTCCCCCGAGAAACGTCCGGATCGCGCGATCCGCATCGCAGCCAAGGTTGGTATGCCGCTGAAGATCGCCGCCAAGATCGACAATGCGGACAAGGCCTATTGGGACACGGTGATCGCGCCAATGGTCAAGAGCCATCCGAACGTCGAGTTCATCGGCGAAATCAACGAGCACCAGAAGGCCGATTTCCTTGGTAACGCGGGCGCGTTGCTTTTCCCGATCGACTGGCCCGAACCATTCGGGCTGGTGATGATCGAGGCAATGGCATGCGGCACCCCGGTGGTCGCGTTCGGATGCGGTTCGGTTCCGGAAGTGATTGACAACGGTGTTTCGGGTATCGTCGTCGATAGCGTTACCGAAGCGGCCGAAAATGTCGAATGGGCACTGCGAATGGATCGCAACAAGGTACGCGCGACCTTCGAACGGCGTTTCAGCGCAGAACGGATGGCGCGAGACTATCTCGCTATCTATCGTAACCTGCCCGGCGTTCGCACAAAGGCGGCGTCGCTGCGCCGCGCCAACGGTCAGGATCTGGATCTCCAGGTCGTGGCGTAGGAGACATAGCAGCATGTCGACAGCTTCTGTGGACAGCAAGCCATCCGTCGCGCCGGCAGAGCCGGCCGCCCCAGTGGCCCAGTTCTTCATTCCGGCAACCGCATCCCTGCAGGAGCGGCGACCGCGCACCCTGAAGCACGGCGATACCTTCGCCGTCTTCGACCACAATGGCGATGCGCTTTCCGGGCCGGGTAGCCCCGAAGGCCTATTCCATCGTGATACGCGCTATCTCTCGCATTTCCATCTGACGATCAACGGCAAGCGGCCGATGCTGTTGTCGTCGACGCTGCGTGACGACAACGCGATGCTCACCTGCGATCTCACCAATCCCGATCTTTTCGACGAAAAAGGTAAGCTCACCCTCGGTCACGATCTCATTCATCTTCGCAGATCCCGATTCTTGTGGAATGGCGGTTGCTATGAGCGGCTGGCCATCCGGAATTATGACGATCGGCCGCAGCATGTTCGTATCGAAATCGTATTGGCGGCCGATTTCGCCGACCTGTTCGAGGTCCGCGGGACTGTGAGAGCACGCAAAGGTCGCCATCTTACCCCCGTTGTGGAGCAGGCTTCGATCCTGCTTTCCTATATCGGGCTTGATGAGCGAAAGCGGTCGACCCGCGTTTGGTTTGATCCAAGGCCGAAGCACATTCGCAGCGATCATGTTGTTTATGACCTCCAACTTGAGCCGCATGAGACACGATCGCTCTTCGTCGAGATAGGCTGCGATCAAGTCGCTGACCACAGGCCGAGCCACCGTTCCTTTTTCCTTGCGCTCAGGGATGCACGCCGAGCACTGCGTTCGTCTTCCTCGCGCGCGGCATCGATCGTTACGTCCAACGAGATCTTCAATGAGGTGGTCCGCCGCAGCGTCTCCGATCTCTACATGCTGATGACCGACAAGCCGGAAGGACCTTATCCCTATGCCGGCATTCCCTGGTTCAGCACCGTCTTCGGCCGCGACGCCCTGATCACCGCGCTGGAAACGCTCTGGCTCGATCCGCAAATCGCCCGTGGGGTGCTCGGCCATCTGGCAGCCAACCAGGCGACGGAGATCGATCCCATCGCGGATGCGGAGCCGGGCAAGATTTTGCACGAGGTCCGCTATGGAGAGATGGCCGAACTCGGCGAGGTGCCTTTCCGCCGCTATTATGGCAGTATCGATTCCACGCTCCTCTTCGTGCTGCTGGCTGGCGAATATCTCAAACGTACGGCTGATTTTGCCACGATCCAGTCGCTGCTCCCTGCTATCGAGGCGGCCCTTGCCTGGATCGACGAACATGGCGATCGAGACGGCGACGGTTTCGTCGAATATGGACGACGGACAGAAGAAGGCCTGATCAATCAGGCCTGGAAAGACAGCCACGATTCCATCTTCCACATTGACGGCACGCTTGCGAGGGGACCGATCGCCATCGCCGAGGTTCAGGCCTATCTCTACGGCGCCTGGCAGGGGGCCGCCGAGATCTTTCGCCGGCTCGGCAAAGCGGAAAGGGCCACGAAATTCCTCGCGAGGTCGGAGGGCTTGCGCCGCGCTTTCGACACGAGCTTTTTCGATGAGGAACTCGGCACCTATGTACTTGCGTTGGACGGAGATAAACGCCCCTGCCGGGTTCGATCCTCCAACGCCGGACATGCCCTCTTCACCGGCATCGCCTATCCCGAAAGGGCACGCGTCATTGCCCGAACGCTGATGGGTGCTTCGTCCTTCTGCGGCTGGGGTATCCGCACCATTGCCTCGACCGAGGCGCGTTACAATCCCATGAGCTATCACAACGGCTCGATCTGGCCGCACGACAATGCCCTGATTGCCGCCGGCCTTGCCCGCTACGGCCATCGCGCCGAAGCTGCGCGGATTTTCGAAGGCCTGTTTGCGGCATCGACCTATATCGACCTGCGCCGGCTTCCAGAGCTCTTCTGCGGGCTGCCGCGCCAGCAGGCGCAAGGGCCGACCTTCTATCCGGTCGCCTGCTCCCCACAGGCATGGGCGGCCGCCGCGCCGCTCTTCCTGCTGCAGTCGTGCCTGGGCCTTGACTTTGATCCGAACGCGCAGCACGTCAGCTTCAACGAGCCACAGCTGCCTTCTTTCCTCGATGAGGTGCTCCTGCGACACCTGCGGATCGGCGACGGTTCGGCTGACATCGCCATCCGCCGATCCCGCCGCCAATTCGTGGTCGACGTCGTCGATCGTCAAGGCGATGTTCGGGTGATCACGACGACTTGATGAATGGCGATCCCTCGGCCCGCCGGCTTCGTCGGGCTGATCGTCCTCGCCGGCCGTCAGCAAATCACACCCCCTGTCTGCCGGCAGATGTCCACCTTCGCCTATCAACGCTTCATCATTGCCGGCTCACGCAAATTGCCTGGGCGAGCGCAGATCACGTCGCGCCGGCCGCGATAATCTCTGCCCAGCGCTTCACCGACAGGTCCAAGGACGACGACCACGCCGTCAAAAGTCATGGTCATGGCCAATTGCTCCTTCATTTTCCTCAACAGGAGCTTGGTGAGACCAATGAGAGATCAAATTTTCAAGCGGATGATTCACCTGTTCTTGAAACCGGCAAGCCCCGGAATTATATGAATATTGTTCGATTGCCCAATGGGAATCGACGAAGTCCAGGAGGCGCCATGTGCTCTTGGCGCCTCCTTGTATCCATGTTGCTTATAAGGAGGATATGGCTATGAGGACAAACCTCGATTTTTCTCCCCTGTTCCGGTCGAGCATCGGTTTCGACCGAATGTTGAATGCGCTCGAAGCTGCGAGCCGCGTCGATACGATCGACAACTGGCCGCCCTACGACATCGTCAAAACCGGTGAGGACGATTACCGCATTGCCATGGCAGTGGCGGGTTTCTCCGAGGACGAACTGACGATCACACAGGAACAAAACCTTCTCGTCGTTTCGGGCCAGAAGGCAAACGGCGAAGACGTCCACTATCTGCATCGCGGCATCGCAAACCGCGCGTTCCAGCGCCGGTTCGAGCTCGCCGATCATGTCAAGGTCGTGGGCGCCGGTCTCGTGAACGGTCTGCTGACCGTCGATCTCAAGCGCGAAATCCCCGAAGAGATGAAGCCGCGCCGGATCGAGATTTCGACGGATATGGCTCTACCGAAAGCCGAGACGAAGCAGATCGAGACTGAGAAGCACGCGGCTTAGGCCTTCCACCAGTTCGACACGCGCAAAGGCGCCGGGCGAGGCTCGGCGCCAGCGGGCAAACTTTGCCAACAGACCAACAGAAAGGAGAAATACGATGAGTGTTCGTGATCTCATTCCCTGGAGCCGCAACAACGGTAACCAGGTTCCAAGTCTCCTGCGCGATGACGACCGTGATCCTTTCCTGTCGCTGCATCGCGAGGTGAACCGCCTCTTCGACGATGTCTTCCGCGGCTTCGGCTCGGGCCTGCCGTCTTTCGGCAAGGGCTCCGCGTTCAACGCCGGTTGGCCAAGCGTTGAGATTTCCGATACCGACAAGGAGATCAAGGTGACGGCAGAGGTGCCCGGCCTTGAGGAGAAGGACATCGAGGTCCTGCTCAATGACGGCGTCCTGACGCTGAAGGGTGAAAAGCGTTCCGAGACCGAAGACAAGGATCGCCAGTTCTCCGAGCGCTATTACGGCCGGTTCGAGCGCCGCATACCGCTCGGTGTCGAGGTCAAGGAAGACCAGGTGGATGCCCGCTTCCGAAATGGCGTGCTGAGCGTGACCTTGCCGAAGAGCGAGAAGGCGCAATCGCAGGTCAAGCGCATCGCCATCAAGAACTGATCGTTCCAATCAGCCGGCGGCAGGCCCAATGGCGGCCGCCGGCTGCTTGCGCCAGCATCTCCCGGCGGTCACTGCTGCACGAACGATCTGCTGCCGCAGCAATCATCACTCCTTCACTGCACCAGTCATCGACGAAACATAATAATCGACGAAGAAAGAGTAGAGGATGACGACCGGCAATGAACCGAATAATGCGCCAGCCATGAGCGAACCCCACTCGAAGACATCACCACGAACCAATTCCGTCAGAACACCCACAGGGATCGTTTTGTTTTCCGACGATTGAATGAAGGTGAGCGCATAGATGAACTCGTTCCAGGACAGCGTAAAGGCGAAGATACCGGCCGATATCAGTCCGGGCACCGCCAGCGGCAGGATAATTTTGACAAGGATCTGCCAGCGGCTGGCGCCATCGACCAGCGCGCTTTCTTCCAGCTCGAAGGGTATCGATCTGAAATAACCCATCAGCAGCCATGTGCAGAATGGGATGAGGAAGGTGGGATAGGTGAAGATGAGCGCAAGTCTGGAATCGTAAATTCCAAGCTTGAAGACGATGAAAGCCAAGGGAATGAACAGGATCGAAGGCGGAACGAGATAGGCCAGAAAAATCAGCAGCCCGATCGAACGAGAGCCGGTAAAGCGCACGCGCTCGATTGCATAGGCACCAAAAATCGACGCCAGCAGCGACAGCGCGGTCGACCCCACCGCCACCAATATCGTGTTCCAGAGCCAGCCTGGATAGGAGGTCTCAAAGAACAGGTACTTGATGTGATCGAGCGTCGGTCCCACGACCCAGAAGGGGCTGTAATTATTGTAGTCGGTCAACTGTGCGTTCGGCTTGATGGCCGTTATGGCCATCCAGTAGAAGGGAAACAGAAGCACGAAGACAAAGACCGCCATCGGCAGATAGAGCATGACGATACGGCGAGGCAGGCGGTTCAGATAACCCATGCCTTGGATGTCGTCGGTCAGAACGGGATTGGCTGTCTCGGTTTTAATGGTCATGGCGTTCTCCCGATCTCAGTCCTGTCCGCCCTGCTGCCATTTGCGGCGCTGCAGACCGAAGAAGCTGAACATGATGGCACCGAGCAGGAACGGGATCATCGCCACCGCGATTGCCGCACCTTCGCCAAGCTGCCCTCCGGGGATACCGCGCTGAAAGGAAAGCGTCGCCATCAGATGCGTCGCATTGACCGGTCCGCCCTTGGTCAGCACATAGATCAACTGGAAATCCGTGAATGTGAACAGCACGGAGAACGTCATCACGACGGCGATGATCGGGGTCAACATCGGCAGCGTTACATAACGGAAACGCTGCCAGCTTGTGGCGCCATCAAGCGATGCCGCCTCCTGCAGCGAAGCAGGAATGGTCTGCAGGCCGGCGAGCAGCGAAATCGCCACGAAGGGAATGCCGCGCCAGACATTGGCGATGATGACCGAAATCCGCGCATTGGTCGGATCGCCGAGGAAATTGATCGGACCATGGATCAGGCCGATCTTCATCAGGGACCACGAGATGATGGAAAATTGGGAATCATAAATCCACCAGAATGCCAATCCCGAAAGCACCGTCGGAACGACCCAGGGCAGAAGCACGATCGCCCGAAAGAACGACTTGAACGGCAAATGCTGATTGAGAAGCAGTGCCAACCAAAGGCCGAGCACGAATTTCAGGACGGAGGCGATGAAGGTGTAGAGCAGCGTATTGAAGACCGATAGCCAGAACACGGAATCATTGGCCAGGAATTGATAATTCTCCAAACCGATAAAGCTGCCGGCACGCCCGATCCGCGTGTCCGTGAAACCGAGCCAGACCCCAAGTCCCAGCGGATAGGTGAGAAAGCAAACCAGAAAGATGGCCGCCGGCAACATGAAGAGGAAGCCGAGCATATTATTGTTCTGCATGAGCGATCGGATCGGACTGCGCGTCGTATCGCCGGATGTCACGGTCGACATGGCATTATCTCCTGATGGACAGTCGCAGCATGCCGGTGCCGGCATGCTGCAGATCTTCGCGGGGGATCAAACCTTGTAGTAGCGGTTTGCGCGGCGCTCAGCCTCTTTCATCGCATCCTCCGGCGTCATCTGGCCGGTCACGGCGGCGGCGAACATGTCGACGAGCACGTAATCGGCCATCACACCTGCCGAAGCATAGCCCAGCGGACCGGCATAGCCGTTCGGGCGCAGCGTTTCCGATGCGCGTGCATAGGGTGCATGGACGGGATCGGCGGTCCAGACAGGATTGTTGGCAAAGGCCTTCAAGGGTTGGCAGCAATAGGCGCTCGATCCTTGGATCCAGGCGTTCATCTGGTCGCCTTCCATCATGAACTTGATATAGGCCTTGGCTGCTTCCGGATATTTGGTATGGCTGAAGAGAACCAGCGAGCTCGTCTGGTGCAGTTCGACACTCTTGCCGACCGGACCGATCGGGAAGTTGGTGGTTCTGATATCGGCCGCGATTTCGGCAAGCTTCGGATCTTTTTTAGCTGCGTAATAGACGGAAACGCCGTTTGCGATCAGCGATACCTGTCCGGCAAGGAAGGCCCGGTTGTTGTTGATGTCCTGCCAGCTTTCCGTGCCGGGGATGAAGGTCGCATAAAGGGCTTGCGCATAGTGGATTGCCGCCAGCGTTTCAGGGCTGTTGATGGTCACCTTGCCGCTTTCGTCCACCATCTTGCCGCCATGACTCCAAAGCAGCCAATGAGCGTAATTATTGCCATCGCCAACAGCCTTGCCATGTGGAAAACCGGCGGGCGTGCCTTTGGCCTTCATGGCCTTGCAAAGCTCAAGGAATCCCGCGGTGTCCTTGGGGAATTCACTGAAACCGGCAGCCTTTACGTGACTGTCGCGATAAACGACGGCGTTCCCGATCGCGGTCAGCGGCATGGCGATGAACTTGTCGCCGCGGGTTGCATAACCGCGCACGCCGTCATACCAGCCGCCGTATTTGTTGCCGAGGTAGTTGCCAAGTTCGGTCAGGTCGACGAGTTTGTCCGGATACTGATGTGCATCGTCGAACCAGCACATCACCATGTCGGGGCCGGAACCGACATTGGCAGCGACGGCGGCCTTCGGTCGGATGTCTTCCCAGCTTTCCTTGTCGATACGAACTTCGACGCCCGTGGCCTCGGTGAATTTCTTGGTATTGGCAAGCCAGGCATCCTCATCTCCCTTGACGAAGGGTGTCCAGCGAAGAAGCCTGAGACTTGCGCCCTTTTCAGGCGTGTAGCCGGGTTCGGCCTGGGCGAATGATGGGCGTATACCGAGTGGCGCGAGGCCGGCAATGCCGGCCGCTGCCGCCGATGCGGCGAGAAAGTCACGTCTCTTGAATGCCATGATACTCCTCCTTTGAAAAACGGGAGCAAATTCCCCCGGCGCCCACCTTCCCGTTTGGTGAACGACGACTATCGCATCCGAACCGGTCGGATGCTTCCGCATCGATGGGTGAGCAGGGAGACTCCTCTTCTTCCGGCTCCCCACCGAAGCGACATCAGATCGTCAATCTCTGACCGCTTTCGGCGTCGAAGAGATGGACATGCGGCACATCGATGGAAATGCGCAGCGTATCGCCGGGTTTGGCATTGATCCTCTCCCGGAAGATGCAGTTGACATCGCTGCCGCCGAACCGAACCGTCATCTGCGTCTCATAGCCTGTCGGCTCGATCACGATGATTTCCGCGGGCAGCCCATTGGCATCGAGCATGATGTATTCCGGACGCAACCCATAGACGAGATTCCGACCCTTTGCGCCGGCGGGCGGATTTGCAACGGGCAAGACAGTTCCGTCCGACGCGATGAACCGGCTATCGCTCTGCGTATCGAGGTGGCCTTTGATCATGTTCATCGCCGGCGAACCGATGAAACCCGCGACGAAAAGATTGGCAGGCGTGTCGTAGAGATCCAGCGGCTTTCCCACCTGCTCCACGACGCCGTCATGCATGACGACGATCTTGTCGGCCATCGTCATGGCCTCGATCTGGTCATGCGTGACGTAAACGGTCGTGGTGCCAAGACGTTGGTGAAGCTCCTTGATTTCCGCGCGCATGGCGACCCGGAGCTTGGCATCAAGATTGGAAAGCGGTTCGTCGAAGAGGAAGACCTGGGGATCGCGCACGATCGCCCGGCCCATGGCGACACGCTGGCGCTGACCGCCGGAAAGCTGGCGGGGATAGCGATCGAGAAGTTTGGTCAGACCCAGGATTTCCGCCGCTTTCTTGACACGCTGATCCATGTCCGCTTTCGGCGCGCGTTTGAGCATCAGCGAGAAAGCCATGTTCTGGGCCACCGACATATGCGGATAAAGCGCATAATTCTGAAAGACCATGGCTATGTCGCGGTCGCCGGGGGCCACTCCATTGACGACCTGATTGCCGATACGGATCTCGCCGGCGGAAATGTTCTCCAGCCCGGCAAGCATTCGCAGAAGCGTGGATTTTCCGCATCCGGACGGCCCGACCAGGATCACGAATTCCCCGTCGGCGATCTCGATGTTCACACCTTTGATAACAGGGAACGCCCCGAATGATTTCCTGACATCGACAAACTCGACACCTGCCATAAAAGTCCCTCCCAGAACCTTTCACTTGCTTGACTTACGGTCGTCCCTCCTCCGAGGCACTAACCGCCAGAATGGATCGATTCGACTTCGACATTCTATCCCCGGCCGACGACCGGTATCCCTGTCTCCCTCACGTGCATCTCAGACAGATCTCCTCATACTGGTCAGATCAGACCGGATTGCCAATCGCCAGTTGAACCTTGGTCGTATCGTAAATACGTGTCAGATGATGCTCGAAGGCCGCAATGACGGCATCGCGATCATGGCGAGCGAGCGCTTCAAAGATCGCCAGATGATCGCTGTAGCTCGCCTCGATGGCGCCCGGCTTGGCCATGGCGTAGCGGCGGTAATTCATCATGTAGGTGTACAGATCGGTGACGAAGGCCGCGAGCAGCGGGTTTCCGCAGGCCCGATAGATGGCGACGTGGAATTCGCGGTCGCAGATCAGGAAACGCATCGCGTCATTGCCCCCGAGACGCTGCGCCTCCAGCAGGACCTGCAGCTTTGCCAGCGTGACGTCATCGATGCGCTCGGCGGCGTCGCCGACAACCTTGAGTTCGATATGAAGACGGGCAGCGTGGACGGATTCCAGATCGTAGCCGTCAATTGCATTGGAAGAGGCGATCGTCACGGTAATGTGGCTGAGATCGACTTCACAGACCCGACTTCGGCTGCCATGGGAAACCTCGATAATGCCCTGTGCGGCAAGCGCCTGAATAGCACCACGCACCGTTTCGCGACTGACATGAAGAACATTGGCCAATTCGCGCTCGCCCGGTAGCTCGTCGCCCGGCCGCAGCATGTTGGTGGCGATCAGGACCATCAGCTTCTCGGCGATGACGTCACGCGCCGTCCGGCGGGCGAGGCTCCGCGCGATATTCGGTACCTCGGTCAAGATCGGACTTCCGTCCATCGCGCCCCCCGGTCTACTGGTTGGTCCAGCAGATCAGTTAATTAAAGATCGTTGCGGAAATCCGTCAAGACAATTTCATTGTCACAACCAACTTGATACCAACCATAAAGGGAAGGAGGAACAGGCCTATGCCCTTCACGGCAGAAACGGCTGGCAGCCGTCGAGAGATCCCTGCCGCAATGATTTTTCGGCGTGCCCCTTACCGACGATAAAGCCCGGCGGCTAGGCCGGGCTTGGAATCGTTCGATTGCGGCGGAAGCTGCTGCACCCAACCTGGCTGCGTTCAACTTCAATAAACCCGCAAATCCGCGCGGGGTCAGCGATTACAATCGCGTTTCACTTCGGCGTCACATCAAAGCCGAACCACTTCTGGGACAGTTTGGCGATCGTGCCGTCCGCCTTGGCTGCGGCGATCGCATCGTTGAACATGGTTTTCAACTCCGTATCGTCCTTGCGCAGACCGACGGAACTGCCTCTTCCGAGCATGCCCCCCTGGAAACGCGGGCCGGCGACGATCATGTCCTCGTTGCCCGGCTTTGCCGCCGCGGTCGAAAGATAAGCCATGGATGCCATGACGAGGTCGACGCGGCCGGCCTTCAGATCGAGATCGTGCTGTTCGGTCGTCTTGTATTCACGGATATCGGCGACGCCCTTCAGGTATTTATCGAGGAAGGTCGCAGCGATCGATGCGGTCTGCACGCCGATCGTCTTGCCCTTGAGCAAGGGTTCAAGCTCTTTCACCGCCTTGGCGGCGCCGGCCTCATCCGTTGCCAGCGAAAAGACTTCGCCCTTCAAAGGCAGGTTGGCAAGCGGAGAGTCTTTCAATGCCGCAAAAGTCTGCCCCGTCGTGCCGTAGGAATCGCTGAAGGCAATGACTTCCTCGCGCTTGGCAGTCGCCGACATGCCGGAAATGATCGCATCGAACTTGCCGGCATTCAGCGCCGGGATCATGCCGTCAAATGGCTGGATCACGGTCGTGCATTCGACCTTCATATGGGCGCAGAAATATTTGATCAGCTCGATTTCGTAGCCGTCGAGGCTGCCATCGGCCTTGGTAAAGTTCCATGGACGAAACGCGCCTTCGGTCGCGATCGTCACATGTGTCCATTTCTTCTCGTCGGCGCGTACGGCGGTCGAAACGGCCAAGGTGGCGATCATCATGAACGCCGTCAGAATTGCAGTCAGGTATTTCATGCTCGAGTTCCCCTTCTTGATTGAGCGTGGTGCGTTATTGGCTGATGAACTGGCGGAAGCGCTCCGATCGCGAGTTCGAAAAGACGTCCTGGGGCTTGCCGTCTTCTTCGACGACGCCCTTGTGCAGGAAGATGACGCGGCTGGAGACATCGCGCGCAAAACCCATCTCATGTGTGACGACCAGCATCGTGCGCCCCTCCTCGGCAAGCGAGCGCATGACGCGCAGCACTTCGCCGACAAGCTCGGGGTCGAGCGCGGACGTCGGCTCGTCGAACAACATCACCTTCGGATGCATGGCGAGAGCGCGCGCAATGGCGGCACGCTGCTGCTGGCCTCCGGAAAGGTGGGCGGGATAGAAATTGCGCTTGTCGGCAATGCCGACCTTGGCGAGCAGCGCCTCGGCCTCCTCGATGCATTCGGCGCGCGAGCGGCGCTGAACATGGATCGGCGCCTCGATCAGGTTTTCGAGGATCGTCTTGTGAGACCAGAGATTGAAGCTCTGGAACACCATTCCGAGCTGCGAGCGGATTCGGTCGACCTGCTTTCCATCCGCCGCACGGTGCGCGCCGCGGGCATTGCGCTGCATACGGATCGTTTCGCCGGCAACTGTCACCTCACCGGAATCCGGCGTCTCCAGCAGATTGATGCAGCGCAGGAAGGTCGACTTTCCTGAACCGGACGAGCCGAGAATGGAAACGACATCGCCTTCCATTGCATCCAGGGAAATGCCCTTGAGAACCTCGACAGGCCCGAAGCTCTTGTGCATGTCGCGCACGCTGAGTGCGATGGGCGTGGCCGTCATTGTGGTTCTCCTGCAGGGGTCGCCGTTGCGGCACTCTCTTGGGTGACGGCAAGAGGAGCGCGCGAATGCGGGCTCAGCCTGTATTCGGCAAATTGAATGAGACGCGTCAGCACGAAATTGATGGCAAGATAGATCGCCCCGGACACCACGAAGACCTCGATTGCCCTATAGGTCTCCGAGATGATCTTGGCGGCAACGCCCGTCACCTCCATCAGCGTGATGATCGAGGCAAGCGACGTCGCCTTGACCATCGATATCATTTCGTTGCCATAGCCGGGCAAGGCCTGGCGGATCGCCAAGGGCAGCACGATGCGGCGAAACATCAGGAAGCGATGCATGCCGCAAGCGCGGGCAGCCTCGATCTGACCATACGGTACGGAGAGCAGGCCGCCGCGAATGATTTCGCTGGCATAGGCCGCGGTATTCAAGGTCAGCGCCAGAACCGCGCACCAGTAGGGATCACGCAGGAACGGCCAGAAAATGCTGTGCCGTATGGCCGGAAACTGGCCGAGGCCGTAATAGATGAGAAATATCTGCACCAACAACGGCGTGCCGCGGAAGATAAAGACATAAAGCCGCGCGAACCAATCCAGCACGGCGACGCCAGAGAGACGGGCAAGCGCCAGCAGCAGCGCCAGAATGGCGCCGAGGCAGATCGACGTCACGGCAAGTTCGATCGTCAGCGGGATTGCAGCGATCAGGCTCAGGAATGTTTCTGCGAGAAACTGCCAATCCATCAACGCCTCCTCACGCCGCGCGACAGGCGCCGCTCGGCCTGCCGGATGATGAGGCTCGAAAGGGTCGAGATCATCAGATAGATCGCGCCGGCGATCAGGTAGAAATCGAATGGAAGCCCGGTGGATCCAGCTCCGACCTGGGCCTGACGCAGGAGTTCGGCGACGCCGGTGATCGACACCAGCGCCGACTCCTTCAAGACGACCTGCCAGACATTGCCGAGACCGGGAAGCGCATGACGCAGGGTCAACGGCGCAATGATCCGCCGCAGGCGAAGCCAGCGCGGCATGCCGCAAGCAATGGCAGCCTCGATCTCGCCTGGGTGTACCGCCTTGAACCCGCCTCGCAGCACTTCCGTAAACTGGGCACCGGATGTGACGCCCACGGCCAGCGAACCGGCAAGAAAGCCCGGAAAGCCGAGGAAGCCTTCCGCGCCGAAAAGCTTGCCGATCGCCGTGACCGCGGCACTGCCACCGAAATAGAAGAGATAGATGACCAGCAGATCGGGAATGCCACGCAGCACCGTCGTATAGGCATCGGCCGTGGCGCGAGCGAAACCGTTGCCGGCGATCTTGGCCCATGCCCCGATCGTGCCGATGCAGGCCCCAACGGCATAACCGGCTATGGCAACCAGAATGGTCATCCACGCTCCGGCCAGAAGAGCATGCCCCCAGCCTTCCTGACCGAAGCCAGCAAGCTCAAATAAACTTGGCTGGTTCATGATACAGCCCCGGGAGAGCGGACTTTTGCGGCAAGTAACATTGTCTAGCCTCGACTAAGGGTGACGCGGACAAAGAGCGCTCAATTGGTGTCGAAGGTCGGCGTCAGGTCGATCTTGCTCCATTTCTCGGAGAGCTGTTTGATCGTGCCATCCTTGGCCGCCTGCTTGATGGCATCATCGAATTTAGCCTTCAGATCGATCTCGCCCTTGCGCATGCCGAGCGCGACTTCGGTTGCCAGCATCGCGCCCTTCACCAATGGGCCGGACATCATCAGGTCGTCATTGCCAGGCTTGCCGAGTACGGAGGTTTCGTAAACACCGCTGTCGAAACCGGCATCGATTCGCCCGGCCTTCAGATCGAGGTCACGTTCTCCGGAATTCTTGTAGGCGCGCACGCTGACATCGGATCCGAAATAAGCGTTGATCAATTGCTCCTGGCTGGTCGACTGGACCACACCGACGGTCTTTCCCTTGAGAGCCTTGCCGATTTCACCCATCACCGGGTCGGCCTTGGCCTTATCGTTCAGATTCAGCCGTTCGCCGGTCATCGGCAGGGAAGCGACCGGCCCATCCTTCACAAGCAGGAAGCTCGCAACGCCGCTTGCATAGGGCACGGTGAAATCGACCACCTGCTTGCGCTTCTCGTTGATGCCGAGCGTCATCACCAGATCGAACTTGCCGGCATTGAGGCTCGGGATCATCGCATTCCATTCGCCGGCAATCAGTTCGCAATCGACCTTGGCGCGCTTGCAGAGGTCATTGATGAGATCGACGTCGAAGCCGGCCAGCTTGCCGCTGGAATCCATGAGGTTCCAGGGCGGAAAAGCGCCTTCGATGCCGACCTTGACATGTGTCCAGTCCTTGGCGCCGGCGGCAGGCGGAGCCAGGAAGGCAATGGCGCCGAACACGGCAGCAAACAGGTTTCTATTCTTCATTTTCAGTTCCCTCTTTTCGGCCTCGAGGTGCCGTTTGTTTAGTTTGAGATATGACTGCGTCAGCCCTCCAGGCCCGCACGCAATGCTGCATTGGCTTGCCTCAACGCATGGGCGACGCGATTCCTCACCTGACGGGCATGGACGGCGTAGAAAGCTGTCTCCGGCGATGCCGCGGGTAGGGCTGCCAGCGCTCGCAGCCCCTCCAGCGACGGCCAGGCGGGGTGCGGTAGGGCGGAATCATGATGGAAGCGCTCGCCGCTCGTATAGTTGAGCGGCACGAGATGGCGGCTTGCGCGCATGAGCGCGGCATTGATGCGAGCTGCGTTGGCGGCGGACAGGTCCTTCGCCTCCAATATGGCTTTCGCGTTGGTGCGTAACTCGTCGATTGCGTTTGCAAGAACCGAAATATCGATGCGGCCGGCGAGCTCCGTCTGCAACTGGGCGACCTGCTTGCCAAGGGCATCCGCATAAACGGTATAGTCCAACGGCAGGATCGGCGAGGTCAGCAGGCGCCAAAGTATCTGAAGCACGATCTGTGTATCCCGCCGGAGATTGTCGGGATCGATATGTTCCGCCGTGTCATGCGGGGTGTGCCACCACCAGCCGAGCGCCGTCAGCATTTTGACGGGACCGGGCGGCTGATGGCTGAGGCTTCCGAACATCGAGGGGATGCCGATACCCCAAAAGGATTGATCCGCGGCTCTGCCGTGACGTCTGCCGGCATGCTTTTGCCCGGTCAGCCGCTCGATCACCTCCGCGGCCAGTGGCTTCAACTCATCGATGACACCGGAATTGGTGAGAACGGTCGCCCCCTCGCCGCCGGTGGAATCGACATTGACGTGCGCCGCGCACCGGCGATCGAGCTCATCGAAATATTCGTCGGCATACCAGGCAGAACCGGAGTAGCGTCCGTGCGAATGACCGGACCAAAAGCAGATGCGCAGGCCGCGTTGGC
The DNA here is from genome assembly GCF_003287875.1 of Martinezella tropici. Taxonomy (GTDB): domain Bacteria; phylum Pseudomonadota; class Alphaproteobacteria; order Rhizobiales; family Rhizobiaceae; genus Rhizobium; species Rhizobium tropici_C. Next base: position 42,550 of record NZ_QMKK01000018.1, on the reverse strand, counting down.
AATCACTTGCCTGAAGGGCAAGCAGGCGGGCCGCCTCCAGCATGGTCGCGTTGGCGCCGCCATTGTCCATGACACCGAAATGCCAGGTGTCGTGATGGCCTGAAAACAGCACGAATGGCTCGTCCTCACCCGCCGGCTGAAGCTCGGCAACAAGGAGCGGCGTCGTGCGCCATCCGGTGTCGACCTCTGCCATGAGCGTTGCCTGCACCTGCTCGCCGCGCGCAAGCCGTTCGCGCAGGCGCATGCCATCGTCCCTGGCAACAGTGCAGATGACAGTCTTCGGGAGTTGGGCCTGCGTATGTTGCGACGGGCTGCCCCAGACCGGCGACACGCACATTTCGTAAAGGTGTTCGTTTGGACTTAGATGAAGCTGGCCGAGCGCGCCGGCCGCACTTGCGAGCGCGGCGACTTCTTCGGTGGCAATTCCATCGACCAGAACGATCTTGCCGGCGACGTCCTTGCCGATGAAATCGGCTTCCGTCCCTTCGCCGACATAGGCGAGCTCACCGCTTATACCTCCTGCCCCGCTCGAAACCGACATCGAATGAGTGATGCAACGAAGACTTTCGCCGTCGATCTCGACCTTTGCCGTGCCGGGCAGACTGATGAAAGCATCGTGCGACAGCAGCCGTGTGCGATACCCGTAGCTGTCCATCTGCGCCTGAAGGTAATGGAAGCTCTCCAGTTCCTCCGGCGTTCCCGACAACTTCACCCGGCGGGCAAATTCGCGGATATGCGCCATCAGCTGTTCACGATCCGGCTGCAGGGCCACGTCAGGCATGGGCCTTCTCCGGCAGCGGCGGCTCGACATCATCGGGGATCGGGTTGACGAAAGGCGTTCCTGCAAGGCGTGCCTTGTGATCCGCCTTGGCGGCTTCGATCAACTGAGGATTACGGATGAGATCTGCGGCCGTGCTGGCCATTACCTTGGCGGCATGCTCGGTTCCCTTATGAGCAGCCGGCAGCTTGCCTTGGGCGACCAGTTGCCAGGAATGGCCGGGCGTGCCGATGGCATAGGTCGCGCCGCGCATCTGCACTGTTGGCACCACCCAGCTGACGGTTCCGACATCGGTGGAGCCAACCAGCGTGCCATCGCCGGCGTTCAGCGGGAAAATCTCCTCGCAAAGCGGCTGATCCCTCCTCGGTCTCAGCGCGAAACGGCCATAGGAGGCTGCGATATCCTCTGCATTGAAGGTCTGCTGGAACTTGCGGGCCATTTCCCGGTCCGCATCATCGAACCGTGGGGGCCCAAGCCGCTGCAGATGGGAGAACATGCATTCTTCGAGCGGCGTGTTGCCGACGAGATTGGCATCGCCGCTGATGATCTCGCTGCGCACGGTCGTCTCGGTCATCAGGGCTGCACCTTCGGCGACCTTCTTGACGCGGGCGACCAGGGACAGGAGTTCCGGCAAGGTTCTCGCGCGGACGAGATAGCGCACCGTGGCGCGCGCCTGCACGACGTTGGGCGCCGCACCACCCGCATCGGTGATGGCATAATGGATGCGCGCGGTCGAAGGCATGTGCTCGCGCATGTAGTTGACGCCGACATTCATCAACTCCACCGCATCGAGGGCGCTGCGGCCGAGATGAGGCGTGGCGGAGGCATGCGAGGCGCGGCCTGAAAAATGGAAGTTGATTTCGTTGCAGGCGAGCGAGATGGGATTGTTGACGCCGGCAAAAGCTGCCGGATGCCAGGAGATCGCGATATCGACATCGTCGAAAACGCCGGCCCGAACCATGAAGCCTTTCGAAGAACCGCCCTCCTCGGCGGGACATCCATAATAGCGCACCCGTCCCTTCAGGCCGTTCTCCGCAAGAAAATCCTTGACGGCAGCGGCAGCGAGCATCGATCCGGCACCGAGCATATTGTGACCGCAGCCATGACCATTGCCGCCGTCGACCAGCGGCCGCTCCTCGGCAATCCCCGCCTCCTGGCTAAGCCCCGGCAGGGCATCGAACTCGCCAAGGATCGCGATCACCGGACCGCCTTCGCCCGCTTCTCCCATGACCGCCGTCGGCAAGCCGGCAATGCCGCGCTCGACGCGAAAACCTTCAGTTTCCAGCAGGCGTGCCTGCTCTTCGGCGGATTGGTACTCCAGGTAGTTCGTCTCCGGAATGTCCCAGATCCGGTCGCTCAGCTCGAGGAAGGCCGCTCGTTTTTTTTCGACAATGTCCCAGATCGCATCGGAGTTTTGCATCGATTTACAAGCCGCCTCATATAATGGTATCAAAATTGGCGCCAATTTATGCGCCAATTGAAATGACTGCGCAAGAGATAAGCATGAATATTTTTTCAGCACCGATAATCGGGCTCGTTGTGAGCCAAGGGAGAGCTATGATACTCGTCGCCGAAAACGGAAGGCTGGGGAGAACTGCATGAATTCGCTGGAAGCCGGAGCGGCAGCGCAAGCACAAGAGCCGCAAACGCCCGATGTGACTGAACTCATTCTCCAGGATATTCTTGCCGGCCGCCTCCCGCCCGGAACCTGGCTGAAGCAGATCGACCTCGAACGGCGATACAGCTGTACGCGACCCGAGGTCCGCCGGGCGCTAGACCGGCTGGTGCAGAAGCGACTGGTGGAGCATATTCCCAATCGTGGCTATCACGTTCATGAGCAGGATGGACGCCGCGCTCAGGAGGTCAGCGACATTCGTGTCATTCTCGAAGTCGCCGTCAGCGACCGTATCGTTGCGAAGGCGAGCGCGGCAGATATCGCGAATTTGCGGGTTCTTGCTTCACGCTTCGACGATCTGGTGCTGAACGGTACCATGCTTGAACTTTACGAAGCCAATCTCGCCTTTCATCGCGATTTGCTTGCAATCGCCGGCAATCAGGAGCTCGTGGAGCTGATCACGGAAATTCGGCAGCGAACGTCGTCGGCCCCTGTGTCGCAATGGCGAACGCGCGCGCGCATCGAACAGTCCGGCCACGAACATCAGCAGATGGTTGATGCGATAGAGAAAGGTGATGTCGGTCATCTGATGGAACTGACGCGCAGGCACATTCTTCAGGCCTGATCGGCTGTCAACTAAGGCTGCAATTCGGTCTCAAGGCGGTGGACCGATGGAATCGCGTATAACCAATTGGCATTCCATCTTCAGGCGCACCGGCGACTTCTTCGGCTGCGCCACCTTTTCCAGGAGCTCAGTCACCGCCCATCGCCCCATGTCCATGTGCGGTAGCTTCAACGTCGTGAGCGGGGGCAGGATTTTTCGGGCAAGGCTTTCATCGTCGAATCCGACGACGGAAATATCGTCGGGGATTTTCAAGCCGCGCATCCTGATCGCGTCATAGGCACCCATTGCCACCCTGTCTGAAAAGCAGAACACCGCGGTCGGCGGCGACGGCAGGTCGAGCAATTGCAGCATCTTCTCCCGACCGAGATCGAGTGACCAGGCCTCCGAGAGGATCAACTCCGGATCGACGGCGATGTCGTAAGTCGTCAGTGCCTGGCGATAGCCGCTGAGGCGATCCCGCGCCGCTTCCAACCGCTGCCTGCCTGCATCGATCATGGCTATGCGGCGATGCCCGACCTTGATCAACGCCTCCGTGGCCGCGAAACCGCCGGCATGATCGCCCGGAATGATGGACGAGAATTCAGCTCGCTGCTGGTGACAGTTTAAAAGCACGGTCGGATAGTTGCCGAGCTTGGACGGCAGCACGGGGGCGAGCTGAGTAATCAACGTGGCATAGATCACGCCGACGATCTGGCGCCGCCCGAGATAGTCAAGAATGGATTCCGCGAATTCGACCTGTCCGCCGGTGACGACGGTGAGTGCCGCCAGACCCTGCTCCTCCGCTGCGACCCGCACGCCTTCTATCAGCGGCGCGGCATGCTGCGAGGCCATGAGATCGTCGATCAGTAGAACGATGATTCCGCCGATCGGGTCATTGGCCGGCACGGTCTTCTGGTAGCCAAGTTCCCCGGCAACCGCCAGCACACGCTCGCGTACCTTCTCCGACACCCGCCTGCCGGGCACCTCGTTCAGCACCAGCGAAACCGTCGCATGGGAAACGCCGACCCGCGAGGCGATATCGGACATGGTCGGTCGTTTCGTCGTTTGGTCGTTCACTCAGTTTCTTTCTCGGATTCAGGGCGGCTCCATGCACGTTAGAAAATCTGACGGGCGATGTGAAGCTGCGGCTCTTGCGGAAGTTAAGCATATAAGTTACGAAACTTTTATGTAACTTATTTTGTGACTTAATCCAACCGGAAAGCTCGCGGCTATGACCATCGCCTCCCGCCGTTTCGCCGACACACGTTCCGGGCCGCGTGCGCGCCTGTCTCTCGACGGAAGCTGGGACTTTCATCTGGAAGGGACAACGCCGACGACGATTGCCGTGCCCGCGCCCTGGCAGGCACATTTTCCGGATCTGCGAGCCGCGGCTGGCGTGGCACTCTATTCACGTGCGTTCACCGTGCCGAAGGAATGGCGCGATCGTCAGGTCATCGTGCATTTCGGCGCCGTGAACTATTTCGCCGAAGTCTCGGTCAACGGCCACACGCTCGGTTCTCACGAAGGCGGCTATCTGCCGTTCGAATTCGTCATTCCCGGCGATCTCCTTGACGACGAAATGCGCCTGGAGGTGAAGGTTACGTTGCCGAGTGCCGACGCCCAGGCTTTTCCCGACTTTCCGTTTGACGAGATCCCGCACGGCAAGCAGAGCTGGTACGGCATGCTGGGTGGAATTTGGCAGTCCGTCTGGCTCGAATGCCGCTGTAAGGCTCACATCACCCACCAGGCCATTCGCGCCGATCTCGCCACGGGCGACGTCACCATTGATGTCGAGCTGGCGGCAGGCTTTACCGGCGCCTTGACGATCACGCTTCTCGACCGCAATGGTGCGGTCGCATCAGCCACCGAGCGCGCACTTAACGGTGAGGCAAAAGCCTCCGCTACCCTCAAAGTCGCCAACGTGGAGGCATGGTCGCTCGACGATCCCGCGCTCTATCGCACCGTTGCGGAGCTGTCAGAGGGGAGCGTCGTAATCGACGCAGCCGAGGAGAATTTCGGCTTTCGCACCTTCGAAGCGAAGGATGGCAAGTTCTTCCTGAACGGACAGCCCTTCTACATGCGTGGCGCATTGGATCAGGACTATTATCCCGAGGGCATCTACACGCCGCCATCGATCGAGTTCCTGGAAGATCAGGCGCGCAAGGCGAAGGAACTCGGGCTTAACCTGCTGCGCTGCCACATCAAGGTGCCCGATCCACGATACTACGATGTGGCGGATCGGTTCGGCCTGCTGGTCTGGACGGAAATCCCGAACATTCAGACCTTCACCGAGAAGTCGGCGAAGCGCCTGCTCGATACGATGGAAGGAATTCTGCGCCGTGATGGCAATCATCCCTCCATCGTGATCTGGACCATCATCAACGAGGACTGGGGAACACGTCTCGTCGAAAGCGCCGATCAGCGATCCTGGTTGGAAAAGGCCTATCACTGGCTGAAAGAGAAGGACCCGACGCGGCTCGTCGTCGACAATTCCGCCTGCATTCCCAACTTTCATGTCGTTTCCGACATCGACGACTACCATTACTATGCCTCCGTCCCGGAAATGGCACGTGAATGGGCCGATTGGGTTTCAGCCTTCGCCGGAAGGCCGAGCTGGTCCTATTCGCCGAACGGCGATGCCAAACGGCGTGGCGACGAGCCGCTCGTCGTTTCCGAGTTCGGCGTCTGGGGCCTGCCCCATCCCGACAAGCTCAAGCAGGACGGCAAGGAGCCGTTCTGGTTCATCAACGGTCTGGAATGGGATAGCGACGGCGCGACCTATCCGCACGGCGTCGAGCAACGCTTCCGTACCTATCAGTTCGACAAGGTCTTTCCGACCTTCGGGTCCTTCATCGAGGACACGCAGTGGCATCAGTTCAATGCGCTCAAATTCGAGATCGAGGAAATGCGCCGCCATGCCTCGATCCAGGGTTACGTCATTACCGAGCTGACCGACTTGCATTGGGAAGCCAATGGCCTGATGGACATGCAGCGCAACAGGCGTGCCTATCACAACCGCTTCCACGAGATTAATACCGATATCGTCATCGTGGCGCGCATGCAGCATTACGCGGTTTGGGCGGGCGATGCGGTGAGCATCGAACTCGAAATCTCGACCGGCGGCAAGGCGCTCCCACCAACCGAACTGCGCTGGAGCGTCAATGGCGCGAATACCGGAAGAATCGCAATTCCGGCGCTGAACGCGACGTCGGTGCATCATTTGCCAGCCCTTTCCCTGCCCTTCACGACGGATATGGCCGGCAAACAGATCACTATCCAGTTCGCGCTTACGGCCGGCGACCGGGAGATCGCGCGCAACAGCCTCGAGGTCAGCGTCTATGGTCGCCGGTCAAAGCCTGCAATCTCCGTCTTCTCCGCGGAACCCGAGATCGCACAATATCTGCGCGCGCTTGGCTACGAGCTTGCCGATGCCGACAGGGCGGAGGTGCGGGTCGCATCCTCCCTCAGCCAAACCGATATCGATGCCATGGAGCACGGCGCCCATTATGTGTCGCTGGCCGATGCGGCACCCCTTCCTTTCGGCAATCTGCGCAATGACCAGCCAAACTGGAATTATCCGACCGGCGGCGATCGCGGGCAGTCCATGCCGCAGATGCGTGTCACCGAACGCAACGGCACCATCTGGAAAGGCAATTGGGTTACAGGTTTCAGCTGGGTGAAACGCTCGGGGCCTTTCGAGCGGCTGCCAGGCGGCCCGCTGACAGACCTTTCCTTCGTCGGCGTCAATCCCAACCGCGTCATCACTGGCTTCCGTCCGATCCATTTCGACGGATTGGTCCATGCCGGCACGATGGTGGGCTGGATTCACAAACCCTGTGCGACCATTGCCGAACGACATGTCGGTGCTGGCCGCGTTGTCGCCACCACCTTCGGTCTGATGCGCGAGTCCGCCGGCGCCGATCCCGTCGCAGCAACCTTGCTTGATTGCATCATCGAAACAGCGGCTGCCGGATAGCTCTGCGGCAGAAGCGGATCACCGCACGTCAACGAGAGGAGATGCAGGAGGTCATCGGCATCGACGTATCAGATGGACAGGTGGCGGCTGGCTGCATTTGCCGCCGGCGAAACGAAAGGGTGCCATTTGAACGATCATCACGCAGCTCATTGGCGGCGTTACAGGGCATAAGGCCACCCTTGAAGGGAGGCTTGGGAGGAAAATAGAACAGTCTGGAGGAGAGAAATGCGTAATCTGTTGAGAACATCGATCGCTGCGCTAGCCCTGGTTACCGCCTTTCCGGCATTCGCAGTCGAGAATGTCGTCTGGTGGGACTTCTTGTCCGGAGGCGACGGCGTGCGAATGAAGGCATTGATCCAGCGCTTCAACGATGAGCACAAGTACAAGATTCAGATCACGGGCACGACCCTCGAATGGGGTATTCCTTACTATACCAAACTGCAGACATCCGCTGCCGTCGGCCAAGGACCTGATATCGCGACCTATCACCTGTCGCGGCTGGCTGCCGCGGTTTCGGCCAAGACGGTCTCACCGATCGATCCGAAGGAGCTCGAGGCCGTCGGGCTGAAGGACAGCGACTATCCGCCGAACGCGATTGCCGCCTCGACGGTCGACAATGTCCGTTATGCCGTTCCTTTTGATGTCCATGGCGAGGTGCTCTATTACAACAAGAATGTGCTGAAGGACCTCGGAGCGCTCGGCAACGACGGCAAGCCCGCCGGCATCGACACGCTGGAGGGTTGGCGCGCGCTCTTGGCCAAGGCCAAGGAGGCAGGAAAAGATGGTGTCGTCATTGCCTCGTCAACCGGCGATTTGCGCGACATTTATACGCTGTTCGGCCAACTGGGAGGTACGCTGACAGACAATGGCAAGTTCCTGCAAGGCGACAATCTCGACAAGATGGAAAAGGCCTATAGCGAGGTTGCCGATTGGGTGAAGCAAGGTTGGGCTCAGCCCTATATCGACTCGGAAACCATCACGCCGACCTTCCTCGCCGGGCAATCCGCCTTTTTCCTGAACGGCAACTGGGAGCTGCCGACCATGGAAACCGAAGTCGCCAAGGGCAACGGTTTCGATTACGGCATGATCAACATTCCGGCCTGGATGGGCAAGCCGGCCAATTGGGCTGACTCGCACTCCTTCGTCATTCCCAACAATGTCGGTGTCACCATGACGCCGGAAAAGCGCGCCGCGGTTCTCGAAGTCATCCGGTGGATGAACGTGAACTCGCTGGAATGGGCCGCCGCCGGCCATATCCCGGCCTATCTGCCCGTCAGCACCTCCGCGGCCTACAAGGCGCTCAAACCGCAGTCGGATTATGCCGCCATGGCGTTGAATGCGTTCTACATGCCGAAGACGCCGCTCACCGGTGCCGCGTCCAAGTTCGATGACGACTGGCAGAACATGGTGTCCGGCCCGCTGAACGGCGAAGGCGACGTGAAGGAGACGCTTGAGAAGTTTCGTGACCACATGAATTCTCAATGAGGTTCTCCGTCAACGATCCCCAGGGGCCATACCCTCCCCTGGGGCTGGGCAACCAAGACAGGTGACAGATGGCGGCAGTCAGCAACAGGAAGCAGGACAATGTGATTGCGGCACTGCTGGTGGCGCCGGCCGTCATCACCTTTCTGCTCATCTTTGCCTATCCGACCTTTCGCATGGTGGCCATGAGCCTGACCAATGCGCCGCTGATCGGCCCCGGCGAATGGGTGGGCCTCGACAATTACATGCGCCAGCTTGCCTCACCCCAGTTGCAAAAGGCGCTTGTGAATACGCTGTACTTCATCGTTCTGACCGTCGTTCCCGGCACGTTTCTCGCACTGTTCATCGCCATGGGCATCAACCGCTTGAGCGGGCGCACACAGATGCTGGTCCTCGCGTGCTTTTTCCTGCCCTCCATTCTGCCGGTTTCCGTCGTGACCCAGATCTGGAGCTGGATTGCAAACATGCAATACGGCGTCATCCAGAACGTCATCGGCCTGTTTACCGGCGGCAGGCCGCTGCCGGTGCTGCGTTCGCCGACCTATTTCATGCCTTCCGTCGCCGTCGTCACGATCTGGTGGACGATCGGCTTCAATATTCTTCTGTTCCTGGCTGCCCTGCGCAGCATTTCGCCCGACGTCTACGAGGCAGCCGCACTCGACAATGCCAATCGCTGGCGCGTGTTTTCGAGGATAACCTGGCCGCTGATCTGGCCGGTCACGGCACTGGTGCTGACGCTGCAGCTGATCGCGCAGTTCAAGATTTTTGCGCAGCCCTACCTGCTGGGCTATTTCGCCCGCACGCCAGCTGACGCTCAATCCGTCGTCATGAGCGTCATCTACGATCTCGCCTTCAAGCAGAACAAGGGCGGTGAAGGTGCGGCCGTCGCCACTATTCTGTTCGTCATCATCCTGATTGCCTCAGTCCTGCAATACCAGTTCCTGCGTGCACGAGGCGAAAGATGAGCGGCCGGATAAGTGATCCGGGAGCAGGCCTTGCGCCGGCAAGCCACCATGTCGCTGCCGGACGCTGGAGCGGCCGCGCGCTAACCGTGTTGACCGCGCTCGGAGCGCTGATCTGGTTCTTTCCGCTTTACTGGGCCATCGCGACATCGCTGAAATCGGACACCGAGGTGGTGAGCAAAACGCCCGGGCTTTTCCCGAAAGCGCCGACGTTGGAGCCCTATCTCTATGTGATCGAACGCTCCAGCATCATCCAATGGTATGTCAACTCCGTCGCGACATCGGCGATTGTCGCGGTTCTGGTGCTTGCGATGAGCCTTTGCTGCGCCTATGCGCTCAGCCAAATCCAGTTTCCCGGCCGCCGCCTGATTTACGGCGCGCTGATCGCCTCGGTGATGGTCCCGACTGAAGCGCTCATCATCAACCATTTCGTGCTGATGAACTCGTTCGGATTGATCAACACCTGGGGCGGCATCGTTCTGCCGCAACTGGTCGTGCCGTCGGTCATCATCATCCTGAAGCAGTTCTTCGACCAGATCCCGAAGGAATTCCGCGAAGCGGCAATGCTCGACAATGCCGGTCACTTGAGAACGCTTTGGAAGATTTATGTGCCGATGAACTGGGGTGTCATTACCGCGCTTGGCATCACCACATTCATAGCGGCATGGAACAATTTCCTGTGGCCCTTCCTGGTCGCGACGTCGGATGCGACAATCACCATCCCCGTTGGTATCACGCAGGTGAAAGATGTCTTCGGCGTCCGTTTCGCCAAAGACATGGCCGCCGCGGTATTGGCGGGCCTCCCGGTCGCCATTCTCTACCTCCTCTTCCAACGGCAGATCACGCGCGCCATCATGCTTTCCGCCGGAATAAAGGGATAATCGCCGGGCGCGGGGTCTCCGATCAAGCTATCTGACCGTGCCTTCCAATCGTGATACTTCCTGCTGTCCGAAGCGATGCGCGTGAATCAACTCGGCCGAAAGCGCGTTCAGAGAATTTCGAAAACGTCATACTCGACGCCGCCGGGACAGCGCCCTCCCTGGGCAACCGCGACGATTTGGTTGAGCCACGCGTGCCGCGACGCGGCAGTCTCGAAATATGGCGTTGTGCGGAGATAATATTCGGAGGCGTCGACCTTCTCGCCACGAGCGAGACGCTCGTCAACGACAGGGCTGGAGCGCCTGACGCCGCGATAGGTCATCAGGATTAGGCCGCCATCGTCTGCGACGAGCAGAAGCCTTACATCCTGTTGAAACGTCCCATCCGCGCGTGCCAGCAGGAGATCGGAGCCGATAAGCGGTGAGACCTCCCCCTTCAGGCGCTCCCCCCGGAAATGCCCGCCCGAGACGGGAAACACCCGACGGCTACCCGCCGGCGTTTTGCCAAGTTCCAACGCGGGATGAAGCGTCATGAAAAGAGTGAATAAGTGCCGAGATTGCAGGGTCATGTCGGATCTCCTATTGTTGAACCGAACCCTAGCCGAAGGCATTTCACGCCCAAAACGCGCTTTGCTTGAGATCGTCACAAGAAAAGCTAGTCAAAGAGAAAAGAACATGCGGCCGCCGTTGGAATCCTTGCGGATATTGGAAGCCTGCGTTGCGGCCGGCAGCTTCGCCCGCGCTGCGGATCGGTTATGCCTCACCCCTGCGGCCGTTAGCCTTCGCATCCGCACATTGGAGACCGAACTTGGTCAGCCCCTCTTCGAGCGGTTCGGCCGGCGTGTCGTCCCAACAGCCGCGGCTGCCGTTCTGGCAAGCCGAATCCGCGAGGCATTGGATGGAATTGCGGGAGCCCTTGATGAATTTCAGGCGACCACGCCACCGTTGCGGTTGACGGCACCTCCGACATTCGCATCGCGCTGGCTCGCGCCGCGGCTGTCACGCTATCCCTCGGCGGGTACGCCGCCCATCGAAGTCGACGTTTCCGCCGATATCCGTGATCCCAGCGCGTTTGACGTTGCCATTCGCACAGGCCGCGGTGGCTGGGAAGGGCTCGATGAATACCGGCTTATGCCGGTTGAAGCGACGCCGATGCTGGCGCCTTCCCTCCTTCGAACGAGGCGCCTGAACGAGCCGAATGCATTGGCCGATTTCAAGCTTTTACCGCATCCGGATTGGGAAGCGTGGTTTTGGAACGCTCGATCTGAGCTGCCGCAAACTCTGCAGTTTGTCACGGTCGATTACCCCACGCACGATCTGGACGCCAACGCGGCGATCGCAGGTGTCGGTGTCGCTCTGCTATCGCCCTCCTTATATCGGCCGCTTCTGGAACAGGGACTTCTGATCGCACCATTCCCATATGTGCTCAGCGGCCCGGCCTGGCATTTTGCGCTGATGCGAACTGACGACTCCCGCCTCGCGCCCAGACAGCTTTGCGCTTGGCTTTGTGAGCAAGCGCAAGAGCTCGCCTAACACGCCCTCGGTGCCTTCACCGAAGCCGATGTCACGCCCAAAGGGCCTCCCCGCGGGGGAGGCCCTCGCTGCGATCAATCGAGGATTTTGACAACCTTGCGCGTCTTCGGCTGAACGATAACGCGCTCATGATTGACGACCGCATAGGCATAAGCCGGATTTTCAGGAACCGGCGTGACGACAACGGTCTCCGGAAGCGGCTGGCCTACGACAATTCGATCCTGCACGACGGCCTCGGAAGGAGGCATCGGCTGTTCCTGTACGTAGGTGATGACCTTCTGCGGCGGCGGATCGATTGCCGTGCCGACAATGGCACCCGTCACACCGCCGACGGCGGCGCCCACGGGGCCGCCGACAACAGCGCCGGTAACCGCGCCGCCCGCAGCCCCGGTAACCGTCGACGACTGCGCGAAGGCTGAACCAGCGAGAAGACCAAAGGCGGCGGCCGCTGTCACGATAAGTTTCGTACGCATAGCATTCTCCTTTGCTTATCGGCTCCGAAGAGCTGAAAGGGGAATACGATTGGACACCGGAATGTTCCGCTTTCAGGGCTGATTGCCGCCATCACAAGTTGGAACCGCATTGACAGAATTCGTGAGTGACGAGTGCGAGAAGCGCCCTGACTTGGCTTCCGCAACGGCGGTCCCCGGCTTTATCAAACCAGGTTCCAAGCCTGGCAATAGGCGATCCAATGCAGCTTGCTAAAGGACCGCTCTCAGTCGCTGCATGACATGATCGAAGGTCCCGATGGGTGTCGGGCCCGACGGCTGCGATCGATCGGGCGACCGCTGCCACGTCACAGTTGACAACGTGTTGCGGCATCGTTGGCCAAGACCGTCAGCGAGTCAGACAAATCCAATTTCCGATGAATCGAGTGTCGCGGGCCGATGATCTGAAACTGATGCGAAAATGATCCAGAAATGATGCGAAAATGAATTGGAAGCGTTGACATGTGAAATCTTCGAACTAGTTCCCGCTGAGACGCCGGGGCGTCCTTTGCTTACAGCGACCATATGGCTCTCCCGCGCTGTTCCGATCCGCAAGGATCGGTACGGCATGGTTTATTCGTGCGGATCGCGCCTCCAGTCACCTGATTGCGTAGCGGAAACTTGGATATCGTATGACCAGTATCACTGGACGCCTCGTCAAGGGAAGCATGTGGTTGAGCCTGTCTCGGACGATCGTGAACGGGCTTGCGACACTCAGCACTTTCGTCTTGGCGCGCTATCTGGCGCCCGCCGACTTCGGCGTGGTCGCCCTGGGCATGACGATACTGATGATCGTCACGACCGTTACCGAACTTTCCCTTTCCGAAGCGCTGATCCGGCATGCGGCGCCGGACGAATCCCATTTCAGCGCTGCCTGGACCCTCAACGCCGCGCGCGGACTGGCAATCTGCATCCTGTTTGCGATCTTTGCCTATCCGGCCGCCGCCCTCTTCAACGAGCCCAGACTGACGGGCGTCATGCTGGCACTTGGCATCAGCATGCTGATGGGCGGCCTCACAAATCCACGCCGTATCATGCTCCAGCGCGATCTGATCTTCTGGCAGGAGTTCGTGCTTGCGGTTTCGCAGAAATTCGCCGGTTTCGTCGCCTCCGTTGCGATTGCGGTGATCTATCAAAGCTATTGGGCGCTGGTCATCGGAACCCTCATAAGCCAGGCGACGAATGTCATCGTCTCCTATCTCGTGCTGCCGTTCCGGCCCAGGATCACCTTCAAGCATATGCGGGAGTTCTTTTCCTTTTCCGCCTGGCTTACAGCCGGACAGATCGTCAGCACGCTCAATTGGCGCTTCGATTATCTGCTTGTCGGTAAGATGCTCGGCGGGATTCAGCTCGGTTACTATTCCGTCGGCAGCAACCTCGCCATGATGCCGACGCGGGAAGCGACCGCACCCCTCACGCAGACGATCTATCCGGCTTTTGCCGGCATTCATAACGACCCCGGCAGGCTCGCCGCCGCGTATCAGCGCGTGCAGGCGCTGGTTGCCGCCGTAGCACTTCCCGCCGGCATCGGGGTGGCGGTGACCGCCGATCCGCTGGTCAGGCTCGCGCTGGGCGACAAATGGGCACCTGTCATCTTCATCATCCAGTCGCTTGCCTCGGTCTTTGCGCTGCAGACGCTCGGCTCGCTGGTGCAGCCGCTCGGCATGGCCAAGGGCGAGACCCGGGTGCTCTTCGTCCGCGATACCCAGATGTTCTGCCTGCGGGTGCCGATCATGATTGGCGGCCTGATGCTCTATGGCCTGTCGGGCGTCATTGCCGGCCGGGTCTTCACCGGCCTCTTCAGCACCGCCGTCAACATGATGCTCGTGCGGCGCTTCACCGGCATCACCGTTGCGAAACAATTGTCGGTGAACCTTCGGGCGCTCGCAAGCGTCGCCGTGATGGCGGCCGGCGTATCGCTGGCATCGAGCCATCTGGCGCCGACGGACGACAAGCTCTTGCTCGTGACGCATCTCGCCATGCTGATCGTGCTCGGCGGCTTGCTCTATTGCGGTTCGACTTTCCTCCTCTGGAGGTTGATGAAGCGTCCGACCGGTCCCGAAACAGAGGTCCAAACCATACTCGGCAAAGTGCTGCCGAAATTGCGCCTTGCCTGAGAACGTTCGGCCAGGCCGGCCGAGCTGCCTTGTCATCTAAAGGGGAATGGGGAAATGACATTGCAATCAAATCGAGTCCTGATCGCAAAATTGGACGACATGATCCACGATTGCCTGAAAGACTACATCAGCCATGATGAGCCTTTGGCGATCCTCGACTTTCCCGATATCCGCAATTGTGGCGACTCCGCCATCTGGCTCGGCGAAATGGCCTATCTCAAGCGGAGATACGGCAAGCGGCCGACCTATGTCTCGCGGATCGACGATTTTTCACCCGAGCAACTCGAGCGGACCATGCCGACCGGTCCGATCTTCATTCATGGCGGCGGCAATTTCGGCGATATATGGGATGCGCATCAGGATTTCCGCGAACGGGTCCTGGAGCGGTTTCCCGATCGCCAGGTGATTCAGTTCCCGCAATCCATCCACTACAAGTCCGAGGCCCGCCTCGCCGAAAGCGCCCGCGTCATCGGACGGCACAAAAACTTCGTCTTGCTGGTGCGCGACGAGGAGTCGAAGGAGTTCGCCCTCAAGCATTTCGATTGCGAAGTGCGTCTTTGCCCGGATATGGCCTTTTCCATCGGAGCAATCCAGCCGCAGGAGCCGGAATTTCCCGTCCTTGCCATGCTGAGATCCGACCTCGAAAAAGTCGGAGATGCCAATCTCTCGGCCTATCCCGATATTCCGAAAGAGGACTGGACCACCGAATCCGCCAGACGGGTGCGCATCTCCAAGGCGCTTGGTGCGGCGACGGCCTTGCTCGCTCTCAAGCCGGCCGAAATACGGCTGCGCAAGCTCGATGCGGCGGCCCACAACAGGCTGGGTCGCGGCATCAGGCAGATCTCCCGCGGTCGGGCGCTCGTCACTGACCGGCTTCACGTCCATATCTGCTCGATCCTGCTCGGCCGGCCGCATGCGGTGCTGGACAACAGCTACGGCAAGATACGCAGGTTCATGGCCGCATTTTCCGGCGGCACCGATCTGGCATACCGGGCGACATCGCTCGAGGACGGGATCGCCTGGGCGCGCCACCAGGCCGATCAGACGCTCGTACCGGCCGCTTGAAACGCGGCCATCGGTGAATGCTCAGCCTCGTGGTTCTCGATCGCATGGATTCATGTCACCGTCGGCTGCTGGTGGCCGCGATTTGATTTCGCGGCATTTGCGGGATAAAGGGCTCCAGCGGATTGGCCATCCACGCTGAGAGCGCGGCGCCAAACGGCATAGCTGAACAAGACGACACGGCAGGACAGACATGGGCGACCAGAACGACGATTACATATATGACGAGGTGAGCGGCGAATGGCGGCCTGCTTCGGAGATTGCGGCGGAGGCCGCAAAAGCCGCGGAGGTCCGCGACGCATCAGGCAATGTTCTGGCGGACGGAGACTCCGTTGTCCTGGTAAAGGACCTCAAGGTGAAGGGCGCCGGGCAAACGCTCAAGCAGGGAACCGTCATCAGGTCGATCCGGCTCACCGACAATCCCGAGGAGATCGACTGCCGGCATGACACGATCAAGGGGCTGGTGCTGCGCACCGAATTCGTCCGCAAGCGCTGAACGGCGGGATCGGGGTTCCGCCCCCCTCGCCTCACGCGCGAATGCGATTTGATCTCCACCCTTACCGATCCAAAGGCAGCCGCGCAGCGTCTCGGCGCGGCTGCGGCGCGCAGCCCTACGTCTGCTGATGTCACCAGCGCAGCGTCGCAGCCAAACAGTGAGCGCTGTTTTTTCCAGCACATTGACCCCGAGGAACATTGGCCCGTTTCGGACGCCGTGGGTATCCCATCTGCGTCAAGATGACTGATGTCGTATGCAGCAGTTTTGGGGTAGTGCTCCCTCACGATAGAGTGTCAAGTAATAGCCTGGAAATATCCGAAATGTGGGATTGGTTCCCTATAGTCTTCTTTCCGCTCAAGCTTCTCGTGTTAGGCACGGGCATGTTCTTCGCCGTCAAATGGCATCGCGATCAAGAGAAGAAGAAGTAACTAAACCAGCGGACCGTAAGCGTCCGCTGAAGTCGCAATCGCATTCTTCAGCTTGGCGACGCGATTCCGACAAAAGCGTCTTTATGATCTACCACAGCTCGTCCTCCTGTGAGGAGGATCGGCTCGGCCTACCCGGGCAACCCTCGCAAGACCGGTGTAGGGCGAGCAAACTCCGGCCACGAAGACGGACATTCGGTCTTGCGCCAAACATCGACGGCGCCTTTATGAAGATTATGCGAAAGATTTCCCTGGCTACGAGTTCGGAGCGGAACACCCGCGCGTGAGACCAGTTTCCTTATCTACAAGATGAGGAGATTTTCGAAATGACCTGGACTGGCACTTGGCGCAATCAATATGACTCTACGCTGACGATCATCGAGGATCGGGATGGGCTGATCAAAGGCACGTTCAAGACTGCTCTGCAGGATAGTGCTTTCTTTGGCCATGAACTGCAGGCAACGGGTGTTTGGTTCGATGATTGCATTAATTTCGCCTTTGGTGTGGCGGGAGACGGTCCGACGTCAATCTGCTCATTCACTGGAATGTTGCGAGAGGACAAGCTCCAAACAGTGTGGCACGTCGTAACCAGCGCGAAGGTCGGAAAGTCGGGTCAGGCTGAGAAGCTTGGGTGGGCTCATTCGGTGCAGACGAATGTCGATACATTCGAACGGCGCACCTGACGCCCCGGGGCGTCAAAAGATGCTGGTATGCGTGATCCCCTCAACCGACTATACCGGTTGACGCCTCTTGAGACAGAATCGAGGATCGACGCCATTCCGTCGTTCCGCCGGGGCACGCGTGCGCCTTCATGAGGAAAAAACGCTGATCCACGCCGTGCCAAGATTGCGGTACTTGGCACGGTCGTGGCGGGGATCAATTTGGCTGTCGATTGTGACGTCGCCTACTGCTGTGCGGGTGCGGGCTGCTGCCCAGGCTCGGATTTCTGAATCTTGTCCTGAACTCTCTTAACGAGCGCCGGATCCTTCTGTGCTGCCGTGAGAATCGCGTTGTACTCGTCTACCGACATGCCCGGAGAGGTCTGGACGGCCTGTACCATCTGTTTGCTTGCCTCGGTCTGCAGCTGCTGCTTCGCGGTCGCGTCCGACGTTGCTCCGATCTTGGCCGAGTATTCCTGCCTGATCTTGTCCACCTGCAGATACGCGACTGCAAAAGCCTCGATCTTTTGATCGCTGACGGTGGCAGCTGTCCCGCTGCTATTGGGTTGTGCTTGGGTGGGCTGGTTCTCTTGTGTCGCCTGCTGCGCAAATGCGGGATTGGTGACAAATAGCAAGCCCAAGACCGTGGCAGTTGCCGATGCGGCAGAGATATAACGAGTGATCATCTTGATTCCTCTTCGATAGTGCGGGGGAACACCTCTTTAAGTGGCGTAGAGCGAAAGGCGGCATATCGCAGTGATTTAGCCGCTGGTTAGGGTTGAGGACCGATCCGGCGACAATGTGGCCGCCAAACGTTTTCTATGGGGCAATAGTAGGGCGATCTGCCGACCCGGAACGGCGGCGTTGTGGCTTCGCGATTTGAGAATATCGGAGCACAGCGGATGCGCACAATTCTCAAAATACCGGTTTCGATGGTTTGATAGCGATAAAATCGCGGTCGATATATCCGAGCTTCATATAGATGTGAGCTTCGTATGCCGCCACGATAAAGGCATCCCGCGCGATCTCCGGATTGGAATTACCCTCGACAGAGGCGCGACAGATGATCAACGCGTCCTGATAGGCCTGATCCTCCTCGACGGGCCAATCCGCCAACAGACAGTCGAGTGCTTCCGAACTGCTGTTGATCGCCCGCAACTCGCCGACGCACTGCAGCAGGATATTTACAGGTCTCTGCCATATTCCATACATCACCATAATCGACCTCTGGTGCTGAAACGGAATCGATGGTGTCTTTGTTCCTGCGGGGAGAGATACGGCAGTCAGCGGCCACCTATCAGGCGAAACGAACTATCCACGCAATGAGGAGTGTGTCGGTTAGCAGTGCAATCACCAGAAGGAGGCCTATGAGCTTTCGTCGCTCTACCGTCTCCTTGGATTCAATTTTGAAAGCCGCTTTGTAAGCGTTTCGATGTCTCGGTCACTTACCGGTCTAACAGAGTTTCGAGGGCGCGTCATATCGACCAGGCCGCATGTGACGAAAATGAAAAATAATAGCAGATAAGGGGCCATCTCAAACGCAGCCTTTTGCGGTTCAGCCATTTGCAATTTCTCGTTAGATAAACAGCTTTGTCGGTCCATCGCAATTGAGAGCCGCTTGAGCCTCCGGCGGTTCCGAATTGCCAGGCAATTTTGCGCCAGTTACACCTCCGCCTGCTTTTCAGACCTTGTTAACCGTATGGATAAGCATGGCTCTTTCACTATATTGAACTTAAAAGCGCAAATACTTCCGTTAGTCATTTCTTCGAAATATTCATGATATGCTGAAGCGCCGACCTCGCGGTCGCGCAAGCTGGCGGTACCGCAGATCCAATAGATAGATTAAGGGTGAGTATGCCGAGGCTATTGTCGCGGACAGCACCGCCTCGCCTTTCCGCAATCGGTCCGAAGTGATCATGCCGAACAATTTAAAGGCTGTTTGACTGGCATCAAGCGCAAAATAGCTCTCCCAGGACTGGAGAAAGACAACCTGTCGCCTATTTCCCATCGAAAATCACAACAACCGGGAAGGAAACTTGCAATGGCAAAGAACACGATCTGCCTGTGGTACGACAAGGACGCCGAAGCCGCTGCCCGCTTCTATGTCGAAACCTTTCCAGATAGTGCGATGGGCGCCGTCATCCGAGCTCCCGGCGACTATCCGGAAGGCAAGCAAGGCGATGTGCTGGTCGTTGAGTTTACGGTAGCGGGCATTCCCTGCGTTGGGCTGAACGGTGGTCCCGTATTCAAACATAATGAAGCCTTCTCCTTTCAGATCGCCACCGAAGATCAGGAAGAGACGGATCGCTACTGGAACGCCATTGTTAACAATGGCGGCCAGGAAAGCGAGTGTGGCTGGTGCAAGGATAGATGGGGTGTTTCCTGGCAGATCACACCGCGCATCCTGATGGAAGCACTCGCAGTTGGCGGCGATGAGGCAAAACGCGCCTTCGATGCGATGATGACCATGCGCAAGATCGACGTCGCTGCGATCGAGGCTGCCAGACGCGGCTGAGCCCGTTCGACGGCACGCGAACACCGACCGGCGTTCGGACTCGGCCGCACGGGGCCGACGGCCCGGCAAACCAGCCGGATATACTGACGAGGGCTGCATCTGCCGCCCCAGCCAGTGGCGCAGCCGCGCAGGAGAAAGGCGCGGCCTTCCGTGCGCGATCCATATCTGCTGAGCGGCACCACATCACCTGGGACACGGGCGAAATCGGCATCGCCGGCAGCACCACTTGGATGAAGCGTCGGGCGTGGCCTGAAGCATATGTGTCGCGAGAGCCGGGAGGGGAGACAACTCTTCGGCCCGTGTCAGCCCCTAAGGATGCGTTTTCTTGGTAATTGCGCCGCACTGAAGCTCGATCGCCTCGCCATTTATCGCGCTATCGGAGCGGAACGCCCGCTCCTCAAAAACGCTTTCTACCGATGCCTTCCAATTATGTCGGTGTCATCCTTTCGAATGGCGACCGGTACGGCGTGTTCAGCCAGATCACCGGCCATCCCATTGCACAAGCCGGATCGTCGATGATGTTCGATGGCGAAGTTTGACAGGTTCAACGAGCAGATGCTGGGCCAAGCTTCACTTTCGCCTTGCCCAGCGACGTTCCGGATGCTGAGGCTTGCTCCCCACGCGATATTCCCCTCGCCGTCATTTTGCGCGATGTCTTCTCGGCTGGAGAGCCTCATAGAGGCATTAGGCGCCGCCGGAAACTCACGCCTGCTCGGCTGGGAGATAACAAGCTTGCTCATGAAAACCCTGACAGCTGTCAGGGTTTTCATCCATTGCATATCGGGCGAAAAGCCGAGGCGAAAGTTCACACCTGCCGTGAACCGTTCGGAGACGAGCCTCGTTCCTCCTATTGAAATATTGATCCTACAGCCAAAACCCTGACAGCTGTCAGGGTTTTGATGAAGGACATGAACGGTCAGCGGCGGCCGGAAAGACGTGGAGCGTCAGCGCTTGCCATTTCGCTTCTCGACGTGAATAGTCCAAGCCTATGTCGCTCACCTCATGCGGTTCGATACTCAAGCTTGCTCCATGCCAGCCATCGATCCGGCGAAAGTGAAGCGCCGTACAAAACCGCTGTGGTTGGACAGGCGAAAGGGGAGGCTGTTTGAAGCTCGATCCACATTTTATAGCCGAAACTGACGGATGGCTTGTCACTCATCGCGCAGATTCGGCTCTCCCCGGCTATCTTATTATCAGCTCTAAAAACTTTGCCACCGATTTATCGGAATTGTCCGCGGGCACCTTGCAGGAGCTCGGCCCCTTGCTGGCACGAGTACAGACCAACCTGAGACAGCGGCTGAGTGCGCGACGTGTCTATATAAGCCGCTATGGGCACATTCCCGACTATACGATCCACTTCCATGTGATCCCGATCTACGATTGGGTCGAGGAGCTCTTCTGGCAAGATCCCCGCTATCGGGTGCTGGAAAGTCTTACAGAAGGGCAGGGGAACTCGGAAACGGATGGCGCGGAGCTAACCCTCTATGTATGGCGTGAATTCTGCGAACGCGCCGACCCGCCGCCCGCCACAGGACGGACTGTCGCCGAGGCTATCCGGCTTCTGCGCAAGTCGATGAATTCCAGCCCTTCGTTGTGAACCCCGGCCGCCAATTTTGATCGACTGATCTCGAATA
The DNA here is from genome assembly GCF_003287875.1 of Martinezella tropici. Taxonomy (GTDB): domain Bacteria; phylum Pseudomonadota; class Alphaproteobacteria; order Rhizobiales; family Rhizobiaceae; genus Rhizobium; species Rhizobium tropici_C. The sequence continues at coordinate 21,326 of NZ_QMKK01000018.1, read as the reverse complement.
GATATCGCGCCCTCTGAATTTGAGAGTTCGAACGACGGTTGATGTTGAGACAGCAAAGCTCGGTGCAAGGGTTGGAGCATTGAGTCATGGGCGGATGGCCCCAGACTGCCGAGCCGGCCGAAGTCTCGACGCCGGACCTTTCCGTAACCGCCGTGGGCCGATATCAGCACGGCCCCTCCCGGTTCTCACGACAAAAGAACTAGAAACAAAGGTTTCAATACCGCGGATGCAACAGAAATGTCGAAAAGCCCTGTAGCTCACTCACTGATGGCTAAGATCTAGGCTGGCACTTCAGCAAGGTGCGGCGGAACGCACTTCGACCACCATATTTACTCACAATTTACCCATATGGTAGCGAATTTCGCATCCATATAACATAATGTTTTTGCTAGACATTTCTTTGTATATGGAACAGAAGAAAACACTTTCTTCCGTTAGCTATATACGCGTTCGGGACTAGAAGTGATATGGACTTTCTAAGCTGAAAAGTCGTCCTAGCATGATGTCAGCCTTGACGTGATCTGACCTGCTTCGACAAATATGCCTCCCAAAGGTATCTGCTTTTTTCCGCTATAAAAGGCATATTTGCGTTCTTGCACAAAGAACGTATCGGCTTGCCTGGGCAAACCAACTATTGGGGGCGCGACAAAGTGCACGTTCTTTCCGTCGCGCCTGGATGTGGCAGTTTCTTGTAGGGCTTTATCGCGATCGCCGCGGCCGGAACAACGCCGCCACGGCAATAACCGTCGCAATGACGCCGCCCGTCGCGCAGAGCCAGAACGCGAGACGAACACCGCTCGCCAGATCGCCGGACGATACCTCGCCATCTGCGAGACCGGCATGCGCATTGGCAAAACCAACGAGGACGGCAAGGCCAACGGCGTTTCCTATGTTCATCGTGGTTGACGCCATCCCTGATGCGACACCTTGTTCGCGATCCGGCACTCCGGAACCCGCAATAATCCACATTGCCGTCCACACGACGCCCTGACCAATTCCCGAAACGAGCAGACCGGGAACGATGGCTGTGTAGCTGCTCTCAGGCCATGCCCCGGCAATCATGATAGCCGTGCCCGCCGCCCCCACCAGCATTCCCGCGATCAATGTCGATCGCGCCGAAATGCGTGAGGCATAACGCTCGCCGATTTGAGTACCGGCGGCAATCGCAAGCGAGGGAACCAGAAAGGCAAGGCCCGTCTCCGAGGCTGTGAAATGGTGAATATCCTGAAACAGCACTGTCAGAAAATAAGGCAGGGCTCCAAACGTACCCATGTAGAGGAAGGTGATAGCCATGCTCGTCACAAGCATACGATTGCCAAACAGCCTGAGAGGCATCAATGGATCGCGACTTTGCGATTCGATGATCATGAATGCCAGCAGCAGAAGCGCCGAAAGAGCGAAAGTGCAGAGAATCGGTGCGGCATTCCACCCGAACACCGGTCCCTGCACGAGCGCAAATACCAGCAGCGTGGCGCCTCCGGTAACCGTCAGCGCTCCCGGCAAGTCGAAGGAGCGGCCATGAGACACGTGAGGATCTCGCGGGATAACGAAGAAGGCTGCGACGATTGCAATCAAGGCGAGGAAGACATTGACGAAAAACACCGACGGCCAGCCAAAAGCGCTCGTTAGAAAACCGCCGGCAAGCGATCCGATCGTAAGACCGCTGGCACCGGCCCCTCCCCAGACTGCCAGAGCCCGGTTGCGCGCCGCTCCCTCTGAAAACAGCCGGTTGACGAGGGAGAGCGTGGCAGGAAAGAGAAAAGCGCCGCCGATCCCCTGGACGGCTCGCGCTGCGATGATGACTGCAGGCTCCCAGGCCAATCCCCCCACCAACGAGGACGCCGCATAGAGCCCGAGGGCCGTGATGAACAATCGCCGTTGGCCGATAAGATCCGCCGCACGCCCGCCGAATAGCAGAAAGCCGCCGCAAAAGACCGTGTAGGCACTGACGACCCACTGCAGCGTCTGACCTGAGAAGCTGAGGCCCTCGCCGATTTTCGGCAGGGCCACGAAGACGATGTTGATATCGAGCGAGATGATCAACTGTGCGAATGCGAGGAGCGCGAGCGCAGCCGCCCGGTTGAAATTCGCCGCGCCGGTTCCGACTGATGGTCTTTCTGCAATGTGATCCATTTATCCTCTCCGTCAATTCTTTGTCGATCAACAAATAATGTGAGGCTTGCATAGCCGAGTCAAGATGATTATTTGTTGAACGACAAAGATTGAGGCTCGGTATGGCAGGAAGACCGCGGGAATTCGATCGTGATGAGGCGCTGGCCAAAGCCCGTGACCTCTTCTGGGAGCGAGGTTACGAAGGCGTCTCGATGTCCGACCTCGTCGATGCCATGGGCATCGCTTCGGCACGCATCTACGCTGCTTTCGAATCGAAAGAGGCCCTGTTCCAAGAAGCAGTTACGCTGTACGCCTCCGGGGAGGGTGGATTCGCCACGCGTGCCTTGGCCGAGGAGCCGAATGTCTTCGATGCCTTCAAGCGGCTTCTGCGCGATGCGGTCTCGCTCTACACCCGTCCAAATCAGCCGCATGGCTGCATGATCGTGATGGCGGCCACCAACTATACGATCCATAACCAGGCCGTTCGAAGACGGCTCGGCACATACCGCCGGGACCGCGCTGCATCCCTACATGAGCGTCTGAAGAAGGCGTCGGAGAACGGCGAGCTGAAACCCGACGCGGACCCGCGCGCCCTGGCGGAATTCTACGCCGCCTTTCTCCACGGCTTATCGGTGCAAGCGGCCGACGGGGTGCCAAGAGACGTCCTGCTGTCTACATTGTCTCACGCGCTGATGCCGTTGAAGAGCGCCATATCCGTGAAGGCTGACAATGTCTGAAACGATTGCCGCCGGCGTGCCACATTCTCGACAGTGAGAACTTCAATCAACGGGGAGCGAATTCATGTCAGCCTCGCTGCCCTTGCGGAACTGGCTCGGTGGAGCACCGATAATACGCTTGAAGGCACGGCTGAACGATGCCTCTGCGTCGTAGCCCAACCTCTGCGCGACCACGGACACACGCATTCCATTGCGCAGCCATTGAAGAGCTTGGTACATGCGCACCCTGGCCACGTAGCGCGCCGGCGTTTCACCCACGACTTTCAGGAAGCGCTCGGCGAAACCCGACCGAGAGATGCCCATCAGGTTCGCAAGTGCTGCCAAGCTCCAGTCACGATCCGGTTCGAGGTGAATCGCAGCCAGTACGCGGCCGATTTCGGGGTTGCGCACCGCGGCAATCCAGCCGGTTGTATCGCCGCAGCCATGTTCGACCCACGTCCTGATCAGCGTCGCGGTCAACACATCCGCGAGCCTGGCCAGTATCCCTCCCGCGCCGACCCGATCCATTTGCACTTCACGCGTCATGGCATCGAGCAAATGCGGGATCGCCGGCTCGTTCTTCGCCAGATCGCTGGTGAGCATCGTGTCAGGCATCAACCGCAGCAACGGATGAAGATTGTCGATATTGAAGCGCATCGCCGCGGTCAAAGCCACCGTTCCCCCACAGGCATCGGGGCACTGGAGATCGAAGACGTCCTGGCAGACTTCCTTGCGGTCAAATTGCTCGAAAGGCACCGGCGGAATGCCTGGTTCGCTTGCAATCACATGCGCATTGCCACGCGGCAGAAGTGCAGCATCGCCGGGTCCCAACTGGAGCCAATCGCCTGACGGCGCCTGAAGCCATGCGGAACCGGACGAAATGAAATGCAATCTCGCCGACAGCTGCGGCGCAAAATAGGTCGCCCATGGCTCCGAAAGCCGGCAGCGCCCATATTCAACGCCGTCGAGCCGCAAGCCTCTCAGCATCTCGCTCAGAGCATCATGAGTCTCGCCAATACTGTCTTTGGACGAATAGTCAAGCATCTCGGATTTCCTAGCATGGAAAGTACAGACTGTCACGACTACCTTTTGCCAGATGGCATCGACAGCACGCCAAGATATCTTAAAATAGGACTGCACCCCATGGCAGAGAGCGATTTCAAGCCCAAACCGTCCCTTCACAACCAGCCGACGGCAGAGACATCCCAAAGACCAAGATGGGATGCCGTCGTCGCCCTGGCGCTCGGCGTCTTCGGTCTCGTTACGGCGGAATTTCTGCCGGCCAGCCTGCTCACTCCAATATCTTCCGATCTAGGTCTCTCTGCCGGGGAGACCGGCCAAACGGTGACTGCAACGGCTGTCGTCGCCGCATTTGCAGGCCCGGGTATCGTCATAGCCACCCGAAGTTTCGACCGCCGCCGTGTGCTCTTTAGCCTTACTGCTCTTCTGATCCTTTCCTGCGTCCTGGCAGCAACCGCCAACAATTTGATTTTGCTTCTCCTATCGCGAGTTCTGCTTGGAGTCGGGCTTGGCGGCTTCTGGGCAATGGCCGGTGCGCTTGCAATGCGGCTGGTCCCAATCGAACATCTCCCCCGAGCAATGGCGATGATCTTTACCGGCGTCTCCCTCGCCACCGTCACGGCGGCACCGATCGGCTCCTATGTGGGATCAACCCTTGGATGGAGAGCGTCCTTCGTCCTCGCAGGAGCTGTCGGCGTGCTTGCATTGATTGCCCAGGCTATCACCGTGCCATCGTTACCACCGGCAGGTCACGCAGGCTTGTCGACGCTCGGCGCCGTTCTGACGCGGCCCAAGATCCGGGTGGGTCTGATCACGACACTTCTCGTCGTTGCAGGCCATTTTGCCGGCTTCACTTATATCCGCCCCTATCTGGAAGGTATCGCCCACCTCAACGTCGAGATGGTGTCGCTGGTGCTTCTCGCTTACGGCGTCAGTGGTTTCTTCGGCAATATTGTCGGTGGCATGATTGCGGAGCGCAGCTCTGCTATTGGCACCGTCTTCTCGTCGAGCCTGATCGCCGTTGCCGCCGCTATCTTCGTGACCGTGGGTGCGTCCGAGCTCGCCGCGATTGTCGGAGTCGCCATTTGGGGTTTCGCCTTCGGCGCATTTCCCGTCTCCATCCAGAGCTACATCACGCGTGCCGCGCCGGACGAAGCTGAAAGCGCAGGAGCATTGCTCCTAACTGCTTTCCAGGTCGCTATTTCCAGCGGCGCGGTCCTGGGCGGCATACTGATCGACTTGCAGGGACCGCTTGGTGTCATGTCGTTCCTTGGAGCCGCATGCCTTGCGGGAACTGTGTTGATGGCAGCGCGGGGCGGCAAGCAGACCTCCCTTGTTCAAAGCTGACGAGCGAGACCGCAGGTCTGCCTCGATAATCGATGGCGACTTTCGGGCCGCGGACAGGCAGCGATCGTAAACACCCTCGGTTGCCCAGCGGAAAATCAACTGGCAAGATCACGAAAGAGAAGGGGAGGGAACAATGTCATCCCTCTCGCAAAAGGCAGAGATATGCGATCTTCGCTCGTATCGACTCTCAATCCGGCGCTCCCTTCCCATGGGCATCACCGGAGCATTACAAATTTGTAAGCATGCTATTCATTTTCAGTTAAGGCGAATTGGGGCATCAAAGTCAGGCGTTATCGCGCAGCATCAACCCCCAATGCTTACGAGGACCGATATGAAAAACCTGCTTCTTGCTTCCGCCATAGCCCTGGCATCCGTCGTTGCCGTTAGTGCTCCGTCCCAGGCGGCTCCGTTCCACCGCCATCATCATCGTGACTGCTTCGTCAAGACCGTGAAGCACAAGGTTCATGGTCATTGGGTTATTCGCAAGGAACGCGTCTGCCGTTAAGTCCGCATTTGTGATCGAACATCTTCGATCGCATCCCTCGGCCACAGCTCAATACTCCGGCTGTGGCCCTATTGTTTGTGGGAAAGACAAGCGGTCAATCTGTCGTCGCGCCAACCCCGTCCTGGCCCGCAGCAAACAGAGCATATCCAGAAGCGATGAGTTCATGAGGCTTTTCCCGTCACATAGTCGCCATGGCCGTTTGCTCTGAGCAAAGCGATAATTGCCGGCCCGACAGAGAACTCGCCGCGCTTCGCCTTCATCGTGAGGTCCCGCAGGTAGGCACCGGCGGAATTGATGTGTCCCGACCGCTCAAGAATGCAGGCGACCGTTGTTGCGGCATTCTCAGCTCCCATCGTTTCGCAGGCTTCCTGATAGGCCGAAGGGCTGACGCCCAGCATCGATCGAACCACGACTGCGGCAGACATCAGCTCCCGCCAATTGCCGATGGCCCCATTCGGCCCGTAGGCAGTAATTTCCGGGCAAGCTTTCAGCACCAAACCCAATGGGAACGTTCGCATCGTCTCGCTGTGCAGCCGGCTTTTCCTCTCGGGCATCGCTCCCAGCTCTTTTCGAGAGCTTGGTTCAAGTTCATAAATGGATTCGGGATTCGAACTCTGTATGTGACGCTCAATATGAGCATCATTGGTGCTATTTTTTGTAGCTTTTTGCTGGTTTTCCAGAAGGTTGACGATCTCGTTTCGCAGAAGCTCCATCTCTTCGAGGATGCCGGCAACCTCTGACATCGTGGGAGAGCGCGGAATGTGCCCGACGAGGCGGGTATAAACATCTTCGATCATTGCCCAGTTGCCCGCGACACCTTCCTCGATCGCGGCCGTAATGAGCTTTCGCACATCGCGCCGGCAGATCGTCAGGCTTTCCTTGGCACGTCGGAATGCGAGGCGATCTGCTGCCACCTTCTGCGCCATGCCTGCAAGTTCCTCTGCCCGCAGCAGAAGCGGCGAGATGTCGAAGCCGAAAGCGTTCTCGATTTCACCCGTCCTGTCCTTCCTGGCATAGCGCTTGCCATTGGCGCTGTCCTTGCGAACGATCAGTCCAGCCTCGACGAGAAGCGCGAGATGCCTGCGAAGCGTAGCCCCGGCAATGCCGTGGGCGCGCAAGGTCAGCTGCGCATTGGAAGGGAAGACGATAAGCTGCGCATCCTGGCGCAGCTCGTTATCGGGATAAAAACTCAGCAATGCATCGAGCACCGCCAGGCTACGATCCTGCAATCCCAGCAGCTCTCTGGCCTCGGACGCATCCCGAAAGACCTTCCACTTGTCAGCCGTCTTGCCAGGCGCGATTTCAGCCGTAGCGACCTGCCGCAGCACCAGGGCAAGCGACATCGGCCGCCGCCCAAAGGGCGTCGTTACACTTCCATTCTGCATTTCCCTCACCCTCGTAAGGCAAAAGAAATCCGCTCACCAAAAAAACGGTGCCAAAAACTCTTGACTGGGATTCGTGGAAATGCGATTCTTCAGTTGCTACATTGAAGAGAAGGCTTCCACGACGGCAACGTTTGGGGGCCTTTTTTCTTTTGCTAGACTTCCTTTCCGATCTGAAAAAACCCTGACAGGTGTCAGGGGTTACGACTTTTTCCGGCGAGTGAAGCGCTCGACCAGGTCGGGCAACTCCTCCTCGATAAACTTTATGAATTCTGTTCCCAGCTTACCCTCGCCGGAGATCCGCATCTCACGCGGCGATATCACGCACGCTCCCAGCCTCGTTCCCGACGCATCGGAAATCGGCACCTGGGTGTTGCGAGAACCGGCGCGGGGCTTGATCGCATTCAACGCCAGCTGGAATCTTTCGTCCGAGGTTTCCTTTGTCTCATTTGCATCGGACAGGGCGGCGCGAACCACCTGCAGCGCATCCGGCTGTGCGGAAACGGCCTTGACCAGTTCCAGCCAACGTGGACGGCCGACTTTCGGCGCTCTGCCGATCGCTTCGATCACATCGGCCGGAATTGCCCGATAGACGCTGCGCATCCGCGCCAGCTCGGCATCCTCGATCGAGAGTGCCGCATAGATGTGCCGCGCCTTGATGCCGGCATCGTCCATGCGCGAGGCGAACAACGCGCGCTCGATCCATGTCAGATCCTGCCTGTTGGCATTCTCGATGCCCTGCGCGAGAACGAGATCGAGATCCGAAATCTCGACTTCTATGGCCCGGACGCTACGGCCGAGCTCTAGAGCAGCTCGCCATCTGCGATGACCATAGACCACCTGATATCGGTCGGCCGAAGACGGATGTCTCCGGACCTGGATCGGAACCTTCTGGCCTTCCTCCTCGATCGAGCGCTTGAATGTCTCGAAATCATGCGGATTGTCGTCCGGCAGACGATCCGGATAGGGGGATGGATCGATGATGTGAGGATCCAGATCCTGGATCCAGCCTTCACCGGATTCGACGATGGCCCGCAACCGGTCACGTTCCGCGCGAATGTCGCCAATGGCACGATGCGCGGCCCCGATGACGCCTGCGCCGACACGACCGGGCTGTGCTGCGGGGGCAGGGGCAGGCGAAGGCTGTTCAATAGCAGCGTCGCTACCTTCCAACTCGGCAGAAAGAAGACCGAAACTTGCGACGATCGATTTCCTTGGGCTCTTGCTCATCCACGCCCCCAACTTGCGTTGATGAGTTGAACGATCGCCTCGTTGACCGCATCCACGGCTTCCCGCGCGCGCTTCTGCGTATCGCGACCGATCTGGCCCATCTCGAGTTCGTAAACGGAGCGTTTGGCAAGACCGGCAGCCTCGACGGCAGTGCTTTCGATCGCCGTCGGCAACAGGACATCGGAACCGAACAGATGGCGCAGCATTGCAACCACCTGCGACTGCGGCGCGTCGTTTGGATCGTGGCGCGTGACCAGATAGCGAATGAAGTCCTGGTCGAGCTGGGCGCCGCTTTCATTGAGCACGTTGATCAGATCGCCCATCATCAGCAGGAATTGGCTCATCGACGCGACATCCAGCATGGCCGGATGCACGGTGATGATCATGCTTGTCGCCGCGTAGATCGCGCTCAGCGTCAGGAAGCCGAGCGAAGGAGGCGTATCCAGGATGACGATATCGTAATCTGCTTCGACTTCGGCAAGCGCAAGCTTGAGCCGCTCGAAAAAGATGGCGCCGGCACCCGATTTCTGCGCCAGAACACGAGGGGTCTCATGTTCATATTCCATGACCTCCAGATTGCCCGGAATGAGGTCGATGCCATCGAAATAGGTCTTGCGGATGATCTCGCGGATCGACCGTCTTTCGGACTGGTCATATCTCAAGGCTGCATAGATGGTTTCGTTTGCACCGACATCGACTTCCGGCTGCGCTCCGAACATGGCCGAAAGCGACGCTTGCGGATCGAGGTCGAGCGCAAGGACGCGATAGCCGTGAAGCGCAAGATAATGCGCGAGATGAACGCTGGTGGTCGTCTTGGCGCTGCCGCCCTTGAAATTGGCGATCGCCAACACTTGAAGATGTTCGCCCGGGCGGCGGCGCGGCAGGAACCGCAGGGCATCGGACGGCTTCTGCTTTGCAAACAATTCACGCAATTCATTGATCTGTGCGAGTGTGTAGACCCGATGGTTGTTCTCCAACCGGCTCGGCGAAGGCCCCCGTCCCTCGCTCGACATCAGTTTCAGGGTCGAATCCGGGATCGATGTCAGCTTGGACACTTCATTGGTCAGGAACTGCCGGAGTATTTTTTCGGACTTCGGCGGATACATCCGGGTTCTGAGCTGCTGCAACTGGCCCGACAGCAGGTTTGCATGGCGCGCAATTTTGCCGCCTGCATCTTCCTTGGAAGGAGCTATTGTCTCCATGCGCTCTGCTATCGCCATTTGTCCCTCTTGGCGGCTCAATGCCGGTTTGCCGACCTATGCCCGACAAAAGGTAGAACACGATTCTGTCAGACCGTCCAGAGATTAAGGCGTAATGGCTGATCAGCGTATGACGAAATCATGTCAGGCTGAAGATATTTAGCTATTTGATTCCATTATATTTATTTCGTCGCATCGTAACAGTTGCCCGATACGTTTACTCACACTTTTGGTAGCAAAACGCGAGATATAACTGAATTGGCAACGCTCTCGATATCGGTGCGGACGGCACGGCTGGAGCGAATCACTGCCCTCGGCGGGCAATGTCGTTCAGGCTGTAAGGCGCTTGGCGCCATGGGCAAGAGCCAGTGCCTCGAGCTCTTCATGAAGTGATTCCGCAAAACTGCGCAGCACCGTCAGCTCGAAATCATCCGCACCGGTGCGCGTGAGCTGGATGGAGATGTGACCAAAGAGCGTCATCGCCGTGCTTCCCACAGGAAAGGCTGATGGATGCAGATCGACCGCCGTGCCTTTGTTGAGCACTCGAGTGGCATTGAGGCCCGAGACGCGGATACGGATACGGCCATGGCTCTGGTCGCAGATGAAGGCGCGGCCCGCAAGCGCTCCGGTCAATGCCCGCAGGTGAATATCGGAAAGCCGATCATTGCCGGTGATGAACCATTGCCGGTACCCGGCCGGGCGCACGGAGCTTTCCTTGAGGCCGGCCGCCAGAAGATGCGCCTCGATCTCCTCTCTCGTCGTCGTGCCCATCACATGCAGGAGGTGCCTCTCGGGCAGGGCTTCCAGCCGGATGGTGTCGCCACCCACAGTGGCCTTGCCGGCCAGAACCGGTCTATATATGGGCAAATCAGGCATGGAGCTTCTCGTTCTGAGGGTCGACGAAGACGGGGCTGCAGATCACCGCGTTCGTGTATTCATCTCTAAGGCCGTTCCAGACGGTGATCTTCTCGCCGATGCGCTCCGGTCCGTTCTTGACCAGGGCCAACCCGATCGTATGACCGAGGGTCGGTGAAAAGGCGCTTGACGTGACATAGCCCTGGTCGTTTTCGAGCGCCGCCGCCGCGCCATCCGCAAGGATATGAGCGCCGGTGCGGAAACTCGTGGCCGCATCCAGCGGCTTGATGCCGACGAGGCGCGGACGATCGGCGGCCTGAAGCCCCTCGCGGGCAAGCATCGCCTTGCCGATGAAATCGGGCTTCGTCGTCGAGACCATTCGGGCAAAGCCGAGATCGCCTGGCGTCACCGTGCCGTTGATCTCGGCATGGGTGACATGGCCTTTCTCGATGCGCAGGACGCCGAGTGCTTCGGCGCCATAGGGGCAGATCTCATGTTTCTGGCCCGCCTGCATGATGGCATCGGCGACGGACTCGCCAAAGGCCGCCGGCACCCCAAGTTCGTAGGCAAGCTCGCCGGAAAAGGATATGCGGAAAAGCCGGCCCTCGAGCTTGCCCCCGAATAGCGAAACCGTGCGTGCGCTCATGAAGGGGAAGGCGGCATCGGAGATGTCCTCGTCGACGATCTCGGAAAGGATCGCCCGCGATTTCGGGCCTGCTACCGCCATCTGCGCCCATTGGTCGGTCGAGGAGGCAAAATAGACCTCGAGCTCGGGCCAGAGCGTCTGGGCGCAGAATTCCAGATGCGTCAGCACGCCAGCGGCAAGCGCCGTCGTCGTAGTCATGAAGAAATGATCGTCGCTCAATCGGCTGGTGGTGCCGTCGTCATAGATCATGCCGTCTTCGCGCAGCATGATGCCGTAGCGTGCCTTGCCGACGGGCAGCTTGGCAAAGCCGTTGCAGTAGATGCGGTCGAGGAAGGTCGCCGCGTCCCTGCCGAAGATCTCGATCTTGCCGAGCGTCGACACATCGCAGATGCCGGCATTCCTGCGGATGTTCAGCACTTCGCGATCCACACTTTCGCGCCAGGTTTTTTCACCCTCGCGCGGAAACCAGGAGGAGCGATACCAAAGGCCGGTCTCCACGAAGATCGCGCCATTCTTCTTTGCCCACTGGTGTAAAGGGGATTTGCGCGCGGGTTGGAAGTGCTTGCCGCGCGAGGCGCCCGTCAGCGCCCCGAAAGAGACCGGCGTATAGAAGGGACGAAACGTCGTGGTGCTGACTTCGGCCGGGGAGACACCGCGGGCCTCGGCGAGGATGCCAATGGCATTGATATTGGAGAGCTTGCCCTGATCGGTCGCCATGCCATTGGTCGTATAGCGCTTGGCAAGCTCGACATCGCCATAGCCTTCGCGAACGGCAAGGCCGAGATCCTTGAGGTGCACGTCGTTCTGATAGTCGACGAAAGCCTTGCCCTTGCCGCCGTTGACGAACCAGAGTGGCTTGGCAGCCGGCAATGTCTCCTCCGTTGACGCAAAGGCGGGGGCGATCTCTCCGAAGCCGATTGCCTCCAGTGCCTCGGCAGCTTTGATTGCTCCGTCGCCAAGGCAGCTATCGGTGGAGGCAAGGCCAGCCGCGGAGCCGGCAATCAGCAGGCCATCCTGTCTTTCCGGCGCGAGGAAGGCCGCATGCTTTTCCGACCAGACCGGCTTGGCACCGCGATGGCAGGCGAGATGGATGATCGGGCTCCAGCCGCCGGACATGGCGAGGGCATCGGCATCGATCTCCTGTATGCCCGAGCCGCTCGCAATCTTGACCCGGCGGACGCGCTTGGTGCCCACCGCATCGATGATGCAAGCGCCGGTCAGCACCCGCGCCCTGCCGTTCCAATGTTCGCCATCGGCGCGCGTATCGACGATGGCGGCCACGCCGACGCCTGCGGCCTCGAGGTCGGCGGCGGTGCGGTAGCCGGAACTGTTTGTCGTGAAGACCACGGTGCTTTTGCCGGGAGCGATGGCCTGCCGGTTCAGATAGCTGCGCATGGCGCCTGATATCATCACGCCTGGAATGTCATTGCCGCCGAAGACAAGCGGCCGCTCCTCGGCACCGGTCGCAAGGATCGCCTGCTTGGCGATGATACGCCAAAGGCGTTCGACCGGCTGGTGTGGATCGGGTGCCGCCACATGCTTCTGCACGCGTTCGACCGCGCCGAAGACATTGTCGTCATACCAGCCGATAACCGTCGTGCGCGGCAGGCATTGCACATTCGGCAGGCCGTCGAGTTCGTCCAACATATCCTTGAGGGACGAGCTGCGTTCTGAGAGCAAACTGCCGCCGAGAGCAAAGCCTTCGTCAGCGAGAATGACGCGCGCGCCGGCGCGCCCCGCCGTCAGCGCCGCAGCAAGGCCCGCAGGCCCGGCGCCGATCACGAGCAGATCGCAATGTGCCCAGCTTTTCTCATAGGAATCGGGATCGACCTCATAAGAGGCCTTGCCGAGACCGGCGGCCTTGCGGATCAGCGGTTCATAGACCTTCTCCCAGAAGGCGGCCGGCCACATGAAGGTCTTGTAGTAGAAGCCGGCGCTGAGGAAAGGTGACAGCAGGCGGTTGACAGCGCCGACATCGAAGGCGAGCGAGGGCCAGCGGTTCTGGCTGCGCGCGATCAGCCCGTCATGAAGCTCGATCATCGTGGCACGGGTGTTGGCTTCCGTGCGACCGCCGATACCGGTCGTGACAAGTGCATTGGGTTCGGCGGTACCCGCCGTCAGAATGCCACGCGGTCGGTGATATTTGAAGCTGCGGCCAACGAGCTGGATGCCGTTGGCGAGCAGGGCGGAGGCGAGCGTGTCGCCGGGATGACCCGTCAAATTCCGGCCGTCGAAACGGAAGGCAACGGTTTTGGAGCGGTCTATCAAGCCGCCGGAGGAGAGGCGATAGCTGCTCATGCGCCGCCTCCAAGCTTGGCAAGCGCCGCGTCGCTGACGCCATGAACCTTGTGGGTAACTGTGTCACGTTCGACGATCAGCCAGCGGCGGCAGCCGGAGGAATGGTGCCAATATTCATTGTGCCGCCCCTTGGGGTTGTCGCGCAGATAGACGTAGTCGTACCAGTCTTCCGCACCGGCATCTGGAGCAGGGCGGCGGAGGCTTGCATCGCCCTTGATGGTGAATTCTTCCTTGGGACGTGTGCCGCAGTGAGGGCAGGAAATCAGGCTTGCCATCGTGTCATGTCCTCAATGCAGGTTCGGTTGGGCGCCGACGCCCTTCTCATCGATCTGATAGCCGCGCCGAAAGCGATCGAGGCGCAGCTGCGTCGCCGTCTCATGCGGCTCGTTGCGGGCGATCAGATGGGCGTAGCAGTAGCCCGACGCCGGCGTGGCCTTGAAGCCGCCGTAACACCAGCCGGCGTTCAGATAGAGATTGTCGATATGGGTCCGGTCGATGATCGGGGAGCCGTCCATGCTCATGTCCATGACGCCACCCCATGTGCGCAGATAGCGCACGCGCGTCAGTGCCGGGATCATCGCAACGCCGGCTTCAGCGACATGTTCGACAGTCGCGAGGTTGCCACGCTGGGCGTAGGAATTGTAGCCGTCGATATCGCCGCCGAAGACGAGACCGCCTTTGTCGGATTGCGAGACATAGAAATGTCCGGCGCCGAAGGTGACGACGCAATCGATGAACGGCTTCAGGCCTTCGGAGACGAAAGCCTGCAGCACATGGCTTTCGATCGGCAGGCGCAGCCCCGCCATGTCGGCGACGACGGTAGAATTGCCGGCGGCCGCCAGCGCCAGCTTGCCGCAGCCGATGAAGCCCTTCGTGGTCTCGACGCCAAGGACCCGGCCACTGTCGGAACGAATACCGGTCACTTCGCAGCCGGTGATGATGTCGACGCCACGGCTGTCGGCGCCGCGGGCATAGCCCCAGGCGACTGCGTCATGGCGCACGGTGCCGCCGCGCTGCTGCAATAGGCCGCCCATGATCGGGAAGCGCGCGTTTTCGAAATCCAGGAAGGGCAGCTTTTTGCGAACGGCTTCGCGATCGAGCAGCTCGGCATCGACGCCGTGCAGGCGCATGGCATTGCCGCGCCGGGTATAGGCGTCGCGCTGTGCATCCGAATGAAAGAGATTGAGCACGCCACGCTGCGAGACCATGGCGTTGAAATTGAAATCCTGCTCAAGCCCCTCCCAGAGCTTCATCGAGAGCTCGTAAAAGGGATTGTTGCCGGGCAACAGGTAGTTCGAGCGGATGATCGTGGTGTTGCGGCCGATATTGCCCGAGCCGAGATAGCCCTTTTCCAGCACCGCGACGTTGGTGATGCCGAAGGTCTTGGCGAGATAATAGGCGGTTGCCAGCCCATGACCGCCGCCACCGACGATGATGACGTCATAATGCGGTTTCGGTTGCGGCTCGCGCCAGGCGGGCGCCCAGCCTGTGTTGCCGCGAAGACCGTTGAGGAAAACAGAGAAAGCCGAATAGCGCATAGTTCGATCCGCTTTAAATTGCATCCATGATGACAGAGTGAAAAATGCAGACTTGCCTGATTGGGACCTTTTTCAGTAGAAAAGGGACATGGCTCCAATCGATGCACGAAATAGCCAATCCATCGGCTTCATCCTGATTCCGGGATTCGCACTGATGTCCTATGCTTCGGCGAGCGAGCCGCTGCGGGCGGCCAATCTTCTGGCCGGGCGCGAAATCTATCGACTGTCGATCTTTTCGCCGGACGGCACCCCGGCGGTATCCTCTGGCGGTGTACCGGTGCCGGCCGAGCCTCTCCCGGGTCGCGGATCCGGCCTCGGCACGGTCTTCGTCTGCGCCGGCGGATCGCCGCGCGATTGGCACTATCCCACGGTTTTCGCCTGCCTTCGCCAGCTCGCACGCGAGGGCGTGCGCATCGGTGGCATCTCCGGCGGTCCCTATCTGCTTGCCGCCGCCGGGCTTCTGGCCGAGCGCGATTTCACCATTCATTGGGAGCATGCGCCCGCCTTGCTCGAAGCCTTTCCAACACTGTCGCCGCGCCAGGCGCGCTTCGTGATCGACGGCAATCGCATCACCTGCGGCGGCGGCATCGCGCCGCTCGACATGATGCATGTTTTGATATCAGAGCGCATGGGGGCCGATTTCGCCCGGCGTGTCAGCGACTGGTATCTGCACACCGAAGTCGGCGAGCCTGCGGCGCCGCAGCGCGGGTCGCTCGCCGAACGCTATGGCGTTCACCATCCAGGTTTGCTGAGCGTGCTCGAAAAAATGGAAGAGACGATCGAGATGCCGCTCGACCGCAAGGCCATGGCGCGGATTGCCGGTGTCACGCCGCGTCATCTCGACCGGCTGTTTGCCGCTCATCTCGGCTCGACATTCCTCGATCAATATCGGCGGATACGCCTGCAGCATGCCCGGCGGCTTCTGGAGCAAAGTCCGCTTTCGATTTCCGAAATCGCCATCGCCACCGGCTTTTCCAGCGGCGCACATTTCTCCAGAGCCTATCGCTCGCTTTATGGCATGGCTCCCGGCGAAACCCGCCACGGCTGATTTTCGTCGTAGTTGAGAAAATTTCACTGGGAGGATAGAGTTCTTCCCAGCAAGCCCTGCCGGCAAAAAGGATACGGAATGAAAACCAAGGCAGACAGTGTATCGGCCGACGACCAATCCCATGCTGGACGGTCGGCCTTCTCCCAAAATCCGCATGCGGTGCGCGAGCCGAAGGAAAACAATCTCGAAATGGCGATCGGCCACGAGGTTCGCGCCTATCGCAAGAAGCTCGGCATCACGGTGACGGATCTCGCCGCCGCGACGGGGATCTCGCTCGGCATGCTGTCGAAGATCGAGAACGGCAATATCTCGCCGTCGCTGACGACGCTGCAATCGCTGTCGCGCGCGCTCGGCGTACCCTTGACCGCATTCTTCCGTCGCTATGAAGAGCCGCGCAATGCCGTTTTCGTCAAGGCCGGCCAGGGCGTCGAGCTGGAGCGCCGTGGCACGCGCGCAGGCCATCAGTATAATCTCCTCGGCCATATCGACAACAATTCGAGCGGCGTTATCGTCGAGCCTTATCTCATCACCCTGACGGCGGATTCGGACGTCTTCCCGACGTTCCAGCACGAGGGCATGGAGTTCCTTTATATGCTCGAGGGTGAGGTCATGTACCGCCACGGCGATCAGCTCTACCCCATGCAGCCGGGCGACAGCCTCTTCTTCGATGCGGATGCGCCGCATGGCCCGGAGGTGCTGGTGAAACTGCCGGCCAAATACCTGTCGATCATCAGCTATCCACAAAGAGGCAAGACCGACTGACTTGCCTTAAAAGAAAAATTTATTCTTTTGAGTTGAAAAACCGCATTGGACCTGATAGCCATTTTTGCAGATGCGAAAACGGAGGGTTTGGGCATGTGCGGAATTGTCGGTCTTTTCTTGAAGGATAAGGCGCTGGAGCCGAAACTCGGCGCGCTTTTGTCTTCCATGCTGATCACGATGACCGATCGCGGACCCGATAGCGCGGGCATCGCGATCTACGGCAACGATAATGGCAACACTGCGAAGATAACCGTTCAGTCGGCCGATCCGGAAAAGGATTTCGACGGGCTGGAATATGAACTCCGGCGCGCGCTCGACGTCCCGGTATCCGTCGTGGTCAAGAGCACGCATGCGGTCATCACCCTTGCCAAGGACAAGCTTGACGAGGGTAGGGCGGCCCTAGCGGCATCACGTCCGAATATCCGCGTCATGAGCAGCGGCGATACCGTCGAGATCTATAAGGAGGTCGGCCTGCCGAAGGACGTGGTCTCCCGCTTTGGCGTCACCGCCATGTCCGGCACGCACGGCATCGGCCATACGCGCATGGCGACGGAATCGGCCGTGACCACGCTCGGCGCCCATCCCTTCTCCACCGGCTCGGACCAATGCCTGGTTCACAACGGTTCGCTCTCGAACCACAACAACCTGCGCCGCGAGCTGAAGCGCGAGGGCATGGTCTTCGAAACGGAAAACGATACAGAGGTGGCCGCTGCCTATCTGACGGCCGAGATGGCGAAAGGCAAGGATCTCGGGGCGGCGCTCGAAAGCGCTGTCGACGATCTTGACGGCTTCTTCACCTTCGTCGTCGGCACCAAGTCGGGTTTCGGCGTCGTTCGCGATCCCATCGCCTGTAAGCCGGCCGTCATGGCCGAGACTGACCAGTATGTCGCCTTCGGCTCAGAATATCGCGCGCTCGTCAATCTCCCGGGCATCGAGGATGCCCGGATCTGGGAGCCGGAGCCGGCGACCGTTTATTTCTGGGATCACGAAAAGGCTGCCTGATCAGAAGCGCCGCAATCGAGAGAGATCTTACATGCCAGTTTTCGACCTGTCCGTCACGCCGCTGCGCGAACTCAACAGTGCCCTTCATGGCCTTGCCCCGGGCGCCAACGATCTAGCCTTTGAAGTCGTCAACCCGCGCGGCCATCATGCAGTGGCCGCCGGCATAGACGCGCCCGTCACCGTCGATATCAAGGGCTCCGTCGGCTATTACTGCGCCGGCATGAACGATGGCGGCAATGTCACCATCCACGGTTCGGCTGGTCCGGGCGTTGCGGAAAACATGATGTCCGGCACCGTTGTCATCGAAGGCGATGCCAGCCAGTATGCCGGGGCGACCGGGCAGGGTGGCCTGCTTGTCATCAAGGGCAATGCCGCCTCGCGTTGCGGCATATCGATGAAGGGCATCGACATCGTCGTCTACGGCAATATCGGCCATATGTCCGCCTTCATGGGGCAGTCCGGCCATCTCGTCGTGCTCGGTGACGCCGGCGATGCGCTGGGCGACAGCCTCTATGAGGCCAAGCTCTTCGTCCGTGGTTCGGTGAAAAGCCTCGGCTCCGATTGCATCGAAAAGGAGATGCGCCCGGAACACCTGCAAAAGCTCTCCGAGCTTCTGGAAAAGGCCGGCGTGCGCGGCGTCAGGCCGGAGGAATTCAAGCGCTATGGATCGGCGCGCAAGCTCTATAATTTCAATATCGACAATGCCGACGCGTACTAAGGCGAAGGGGACCTCATGAGCTACCACAATCCGCACACGCCGCCGCGCAAGTCCGCGACTTTCGACGATCATACGCTGGCGGAAATCCGCCGTGCGGCGGCGACGGGCATTTACGACATTCGCGGCGCCGGCACGAAGCGCAAGGTGCCGCATTTCGACGACCTATTGTTTCTCGGCGCGTCGATATCGCGCTATCCGCTCGAAGGTTATCGCGAGAAGTGCGATACGACCGTCGTCCTCGGCAGTCGTTTCGCCAAAAAGCCGATCACGCTGAAGACCCCCATTACCATTGCCGGCATGAGCTTCGGCGCGCTTTCCGGCAACGCCAAGGAAGCCCTTGGCCGCGGTGCCACACTTGCCGGTACGTCGACGACGACCGGCGACGGCGGCATGACGGACGAGGAGCGCGGCCATTCGCAGACGCTGGTCTATCAGTATCTCCCCTCGCGCTACGGCATGAACCCTAGGGATCTTCGCCGCGCCGACGCAATCGAAGTCGTTGTGGGCCAAGGCGCCAAGCCCGGCGGCGGCGGCATGCTGCTCGGCCAGAAGATCTCCGATCGTGTCGCCAACATGCGCAATCTGCCGAAGGGCATCGATCAGCGTTCGGCCTGCCGCCATCCGGATTGGACCGGTCCGGACGATCTCGAAATCAAGATCATGGAATTGCGCGAGATTACCGATTGGGAAAAGCCGATCTATGTGAAGGTCGGCGGCGCACGCCCTTATTACGATACCGCTCTTGCCGTGAAGGCCGGTGCCGATGTCGTGGTGCTTGACGGCATGCAGGGCGGCACGGCCGCGACCCAGGACGTCTTCATCGAGAATGTCGGCATGCCGACGCTCGCCTGTATTCGCCCCGCCGTGCAGGCGTTGCAGGATCTCGGCATGCATCGCAAGGTGCAGCTGATCATCTCCGGCGGCATTCGCTCCGGAGCCGATGTGGCCAAGGCCTTGGCGCTGGGTGCGGATGCAGTTGCCATCGGTACGGCGGCGTTGGTCGCGATCGGCGACAACGATCCCAAATGGGAAGAAGAATATCAGAAGCTCGGTACGACGGCCGGCGCCTATGACGACTGGCACGAGGGCAAGGACCCGGCTGGTATCACGACGCAGGACCCGGAGCTCGCAAGCCGGCTCGATCCGATTGCTGCGGGCCGGCGCCTTGCCAACTATCTCAAGGTGATGACGCTGGAAGCGCAGACGATCGCGCGCGCCTGCGGCAAAAATCACCTGCACAATCTGGAGCCGGAGGATCTCTGTGCGCTGACGATGGAAGCCGCCGCCATGGCGCAGATTCCGCTCGCCGGCACCAACTGGTACCCGGGCAAGGGAGGCTTTTAAGATACCGGCCGGGCCTGAGAGGTCCGGCCGCCGCATGCATCATCGAAGTGTCTCGAAGAAATCCAAAGGGGAACGAGAATGACACTGGATCTTGCTGCCTTTGCAAAGGACAAAGGCATCAAATATTTCATGATCAGTTATACGGATCTTTTTTCCGGCCAGCGCGCCAAGCTGGTGCCGGCGCAGGCGATCGCCGGTATGCAGGAGGAGGGCGCCGGCTTTGCCGGTTTTGCCACCTGGCTCGACATGACGCCCGCCCATCCTGATCTTTTTGCCGTACCCGATGCCTCCTCCGTCATCCAACTCCCATGGAAGAAGGATGTTGCCTGGGTCGCGGCCGATTGCATGATGGAGGGCGAACTGGTCGCCCAGGCGCCACGCAACGTCTTGAAGAAGCTCGTGAAAGAAGCGGAAGCCGCGGGCAAGCGCGTCAAGACCGGCGTCGAGGCCGAATTCTTCCTGATCACGGCCGATGGCTCCAAGATTTCCGACGAATACGACACGGCGGAAAAGCCCTGCTATGACCAGCAGGCCGTCATGCGCCGCTATGACGTCATCTCCGAGATCTGCGACTATATGCTGGAGCTCGGCTGGGGCGCCTATCAGAACGACCACGAGGATGCCAACGGCCAGTTCGAGATGAACTGGGAATTCGACGATGCCCTGAAGACGGCGGACAAGCACTCCTTCTTCAAGTTCATGGTCAAGTCGATTGCCGAAAAGCATGGCCTCAGGGCGACATTCATGCCGAAGCCTTTCAAGGGGCTCACGGGCAACGGTTGCCATTGCCATATTTCCGTATGGAGCAATGATGGCAGGACCAATGTCTTTGCCGACAGGGAAGCCGAATTTGGCCTGTCGGCCGAGGGCAAGCATTTCCTTGGCGGCATCATGAAACATGCCTCGTCGCTGGCGGCGATCACCAATCCGACGGTCAATTCCTACAAGCGCATCAATGCGCCGCGCACGACATCGGGTGCCACCTGGTCTCCCAATACCGTGACATGGACCGGCAACAACCGCACCCATATGGTGCGCGTGCCCGGTCCCGGCCGCTTCGAGTTGCGCCTGCCCGATGGTGCCGTCAATCCCTACCTGCTGCAGGCGGTCATCATCGCCGCCGGCCTCGACGGCCTGCGCAGCAAGGCCGATCCCGGGCCGCATCACGATATCGACATGTATGCGGAGGGTCATCTCGTGAAGGATGCGCCGCGCCTGCCGCTCAATCTGCTCGATGCGCTGCGTGCCTATGACGAGGATGAGGGGCTGAAGCAGGCGATCGGTTCGGAATTCTCCGACGCCTATCTGAAACTCAAGCATCAGGAATGGAACGCCTACTGCTCGCATTTCACGCAGTGGGAACGCGACAGCACGCTCGATATCTGAGTGCAGAGTGAAAAGATGCCCTTAAGGGATCAGGTGCCGGGGTACGATCCCCCGGCACGACGGCGGAATTTTGGCCGCAGACGGCGGAGGAAGATCAGCATGACGAGCTATGTATTGACAGTGACGTGCCAATCGACGCGTGGGATCGTTGCGGCGATCTCGAACTATCTGGCCGAGCAGGGCTGCAACATCGTCGATTCCAGCCAGTTCGACGATCT
>NZ_QMKK01000017.1 GCF_003287875.1 Martinezella tropici | reverse complement strand
CTTGGGCCGCGACATACTCCTTGTCTGGAATCTCAACTGTTACGCGGGCATATCCCACGGATTCATGAGCATCACCCCCATGCCATCGAAATCCTTAACGTTTCGCGTAACCAGTATCATGCGCCGGGTGAAGGCTACCGCAGCAATGTAGGCGTCATTGATCGGCTTGGGATCGGGAACATGCCATTTCGCTGCCTGAACGGCCGACGCCTCGTCCAGCGGCAGGATGCGGCCGGAAAATGCCGTGAGGACGATATTTTCCAGCCAGCCGCGCAGCACCTTGCCTGCGACTGCGTCATTATGTTCGACCAGCCGGACGCCAATCTCTAGCTCGTGCAGAACCACGGATGAAATAAAGCATTCGGCCGGATCGACTGTTTCGTTCCAGACCACGACATTGGGGTCGGCCTTGCCGCTCGCGACCTTGCGGAGCTCGGACACGACGTTGGTATCGAGCAACAGCATCAGGACAGGTCAACCGGCCTGGCATATTCAGTACGCTGCGGGAGCGGCAAATCAACGTCATCCCCACCTGGCGCGGCCAGCATATCACCGAGAGTCCGCATTTTGCCGGTAAGCCGCTTGTACTCATCGAACGACAAGAGGACGTGCGCGGGGCGTCCCCTGTCAGTGATGATCACAGGTCCTTCCTGTGCGGCCCGCTTCGCGCGCCCAAGATCCTGATTGAGTTCACGGCCTGAAAGCATGGTGACGGTCATGGTAAGCTCCAAAGTTCGTGATCTCGATATTTGTGGTTACGTAACTACATTTAATTCACGGAAGCCGGAAACGCAAGGGGAGCGGTGCAACGGCTCGTCTCTCAGAGTTTTGGGGCCACCGTTTTGATTACCACCGGGGTAAGATTTGAGAGGTTCAGGGACGGCAACGCCCACAAGTGCGGAAAGCCTTCGAAGCCACTGTCGTCGGGACGGCAGGCTTTGAAATCATGTCGACCCGAGCTTAGTGACTGAAATAAAGGCGCAGAGCAGTCGTCCCGCACTTGGCTGTAGGGCCACTTTTCAAAGACCCACCCACAGTTAACAAAATCGGGTCCGTTAATGTGAAGGGATACGAACTTTCAGTGCAACAGAAAAAGCGAGCTCGACCCGCGTTTGAAACTACGAACTTTTGAGGGGCTTGGGTTTGCAAACAGCGTCATGACCAGATGGGCGGTGATCCGATAAAGGCCTTGAGCCTCTCCGTGAACACTCGAACCTTCGCCGAGGGCTCATGGAGCGCGCGCAGGAGGTGGATGCCCGGAGGCTTGCCGTTCCACGCCTCGTCGTCCAGCGGAATGCGGATCAGTTCGCCTGCCTTGATCGATGGTCCTGACACCCAAGCCGGAAGAAGGGCGATCCCCATTCCAGCGATCGCTGCACTGTTCAATGCCTCGAAGTCGTCCGAGCGGAAGGCGACGCAGTCGCAGACCTTAACGCTGGCTGGGCTGCCCAGCAGATCCGACCAGCCCAGCAGATCATTGCCGTGAAGCTTGTCGAGCAGTCTGTGCCTTCCCAGGTCTTCTGATGACTGTGGCATCCCCAAGCGCTCGAGATAGACCGGGCTTGCGGCCAAGACCCGCGTTAGAGGCGCGATCTTTGTGGCGATCAGCGAGCTGTCTTGAAGCTCCCCCATGCGGATGACCAGATCGAGTCTTTCGGCCACGGGATCCGCGAGGCGCTCTGTCAGATCGAGTTCCACCCTAAGAGCTGGATATTCGAACATCAACGGACCCAGGATCGGAATGACGTATCGTTTGCCGAACGTCGGGAAACAGGCAATCCGCAGGGTGCCACCGACAGCACCGTCGAACGCGGCAACTTCGGCATGAGTGTCGGCCAGGTCATCGAGCAGACGCTGGGCACGGTCATAGAGATGCCGGCCGGCATCGGTCATGGAAAGGGCCCGGGTGGAACGAACCAGCAGTGGAACGCCAAGATCCTGCTCGAGTGCATCGATCTGTCGAACAATCGCCGAAGGGGTTACCGCACGCCGACGGGACGCAGCTGAAAAGCTCCCGGAGCGAACAACCTCGACATACACGGCCAGATGTTCGGCAAAGCGTGGATCTCTCATCTTTGCCTACAGCGCAAAACGGTTTCGAGCATTGAGGTCGTTATCACCAAAGAACATCCGGAGCACATTCCTTCTCGTCAACAGGGCGCTTGTCTAGCCCATCACTCAACAGAAGGAAGTCCCCCATGGTCAAGGTTCTCGACACAATTCTCTCGCAGTCGGCATATTCGGCCGAGATCGATGTCCCCTTCGAAAAGATCGATATCGCCGATTGGCTCTTCACGCTGCCGGAAGCCGAATATCTGCGCTGCTGCGCGCCGGATCATATCGCAGCCGGCATCACGTGGACGGATGATGGGCGCCGCATGTCGATCAACGTCGAACAGATCGGCTCCGGGCTGGTCGTCCAGCACTATGTCGCCGAGGTTGCCGAGGCTGCCTATTGCCGCATGAACTCCATCTCGGATGTGTTCACAGCGAACGGCCGCACGCAGGTCAACGTAGTCTGGGAACTGATCGCCGAGAAGATCGACGAAAACCGGACGCGTTACACCAATCGGGTGACCGCGCATCCGACGGATGCCTTCATGACCTTTTTGGAAGAGCACGGCGTCACTTACGAGGACGCGGCCGCCGCCCGGCAGGCGGCCGGTGGCGATCACAATCGACGCGAAACGCCGTTCTTCGCCGCAAGCATCGCACGCCGTGCTCTCGCCAGGTAAGGAAAAGACCAATGAAGGCGATCATCTTCGACGACTTTGGTGGGCCGGATGTGCTCCGGCTTGCCGAGGTTCCCTATCCCGAGCTCCGGTCGACCGACATCCTCGTGAAGGTCATGGCATCTGGCGTCAATCGGGCTGACCTCCTTCAGCGCGAAGGCCATTACGGCTCGCGCGCCTTTGGAGACAGCCCTATCCTCGGCCTCGAGGTCGCCGGAGAGGTCATCGCTGTCGGCAAAGCCGTCTCGAAGTTTTCCGTCGGCGACCGTGTAATGTCGATCGTTGGCGGCGGAGCCTATGCGGAAGTTGCCAGAGCAGACAGTGGCCTGTCCATCCACATACCAGGTGCTATGTCCTATGTAGAAGCGGCGGCTGTCATGGAGAGCTTCGTTACCGCCTACGAAGCTCTGTGCCATCTCGGCCAGATACGACTACAGGAGAGCGTGCTCGTCCATGCCGCCGCCGGTGGGATCGGATCTGCAGTGGTCCAGCTTGCAGTGGCGATGGGAGCCAGAGTGTTCGCAACCGCCTCCGACAGCAATATCGACAAGGTTCGTTCTCTTGGCGCCGAGGCTGTGTGGGATTACCACCGGCAGGATTTCGAGGCGGAGATCATCGATGCGACTGGATCCTGCGGCGCCGATCTAGTCATCGACTTCGTTGGCGGAAGCTATCTCGCCCGGAATATCCGCAGCCTTGCTGAAGGCGGGCGCCTTGTGCAGGTCGGGCTGCTGGGCCGGGACGACAACGCGATCATTCCGCTCGACACAGTGCTCTACAAGCACCTGAGGGTGATCGGGACGGTTATGAAGTCGCGCGCCATCGAGGAAAAGCGGGCAATGGTTCGGCGTTTTGCGGAGAACGCGCTACCGATGTTCGGAGACGGACGGCTTCGACCACTCGTCGGGGAAGTCTTTCCACTTGATAGAGCCGCAGATGCCCATCGTCGCATGGAAGCAGGTGGTGGGTTTGGGAAGGTGGTTCTTGAGGCGGGATGAACGGCGGGGAAGGGGTGAGCTCTTGATAAGGAATCGAACCGCTGTTTTCGTGTCGCATCCCATTGCAGCGCGACAACGAAGATGAGACGCGGATCTCAGCCAGATTGTCGCTCTACATCCCATATTCTCAATGGCTTAGGCATCCAATCCGGCATAGTCGGATTTATGGAACTTCTTCATTTTAGAGCAGGCCAAGGTCTTCCGACTGGAAAACAACTCGCTTTCACTCCGGGAAAACTCTTCGAGATGTTCTTCAGGCTCAGCAACGGCTGAACGTTGGACGCTTACAACGAAGAATTTCCAAGGATTGTAGAGACGCGCAATGATCCTGATCGGCAGGCCAGTTTTGCGCTGGATCAAAGTCGATATGTGCAAATCTGCTAGGCTCAACGCCTGACCGCTCGTGTCCAGACATCGATTGACAGTTGTTCCGCGGGCCTGAAGGAGAAGCATGATGGAAATCGGAGATACCAAGGGTGACCTAACAACGCGTAGCGGCTTTCACTTTCACGTTCGCGCCGCAGAGCCAAAAGATGAGGCAATCGTCGCTGATTTTTTCACTCACGTTACACCAGACGACGTCAGATTTCGTTTCCTATCCGGAATGAAATCCGTTTCCCATGAAAGGCTCGTTGAAATGACAAGCGCTAGTGATCCCAAGCGCGTCAATTTCCTTGCCTTTTCATCGGATCAGATTTTACTGGCCGTGGCGATGCTGGCGGTCGGCAAGGACACTCAACGCGGAGAGGTCGCGCTGACCATTCGTGAAGACTACAAGCATCAGGGTATAAGCTGGGAAATGCTGGCCCACATCTGCCGCTATGCAGAACGGCATAATTTCAAAAGCATCGAATCCATAGAAAGTCGCGAAAACCATGCTGCAATCGAGCTGGAGCGCGACATGGCCTTCCACGCCTATGATGACAAGGACGATCCTACGATCGTCGTGCTGCGGCGCGATTTTGGTCGGTGACTGTCGGTATTCATTATCTATACATGGTTGATCGCCGCCATCGGAAATTCGAGACCGAATTCCGCTCGGACGGTTGCGGGCTTGCTCCTTTGCTTTGATCCCGACCAGGGGTGACAATGCGATCGTCCGTCATTTGACGGTTGCTTCCGACGTGATGAGCTGAGAGCATGTCGCTGGTTGGGCGGTTTAAGTGCCGTATTCGTTTGCCTTGCATCCAATCGCCCTTGTGTGGTCAAATCTTGGGATCGAGGCAAAGACATGCGGAGTTCCATTGATAGGAACGATCGGACATGAAGAAGAGCGCCGGGATCCTAATGTACAAAAAGGCGCGAAGCAGCATATTCGTGCTGCTTGTCCATCCGGGCGGCCCCTTCTGGCGTAAGCGTGATGACGGTGCGTGGTCTATTCCCAAGGGTGAATACGGCGATGATGAGGCACCTGAAGCGGCCGCTCGACGGGAATTCATTGAGGAAACAGGCTGTGCAATTGAGGGCGCGCTACAGCCTCTTGGCGAATTGCGCCAGAAGAGCGGAAAGGTCGTCACCGCCTTTGCCCTTGAGGGAGTATTCGATACATCCTGCTTGCGCAGCAATCTATTTGAAATGGAGTGGCCGCCACGAAGTGGGCATGTCCAGTCCTCCCCGGAGATCGATCGTGCCGAATGGTTCTCTCTTTCCGAGGCAGGCCAAAAGATCATCGGTGGTCAACGCCCCTTCCTGGAAAGTCTGGAGAGATTGCTGGGCGCAGGCTTGCAATATGACGCCAAACAGACTGACGGCGGGTGATGCCGCATTGTAGCTGCGGCGAACTCCAGGACTGTCAGGCCACATTCTGGGTGCGGTGTCCAAGCCTGCAAAAAATGACAACCGCCTTGACCAGGATCAAGGTTTGTCGCCGCCGCCCGGTGTCCAGTGTCTCCCATAGACATCCTTGATCCTTGGGAGAAAACCATGACTTCGATCGGCATGAAGCTTGTCGCCTCGACCGAGCCGGTGGCGGTTAGCCGAAAATTGCGCCTGGGTTCGCTAACGGCATTGGTCATCGGCTCGATGATCGGCTCCGGCGTCTTTAGCCTGCCACAGAACATGGCGGCGGGCGCCGGTCCATTGGCCATCGCAATTGGCTGGGGGATCACGGCGATCGGCATGCTGGCGCTGGTCTTTGTGTATCAATCCCTGGCCACTCGCAAACCAAACCTGGATGTGGGGCCCTATGCCTATGCGAAAGCTGGATTTGGTCCATTTATCGGCTTTAACAGTGCGTGGGGCTACTGGCTGAGTGCATGGATCGGTAATGTTTCCTATGCGGTTATCGTCTTCAGCGCGCTATCCTATTTCTTCCCGTCCTTCGGCGATGGCAACACCTGGCAGGCGGTGCTCGGTGCATCGATCCTGCTGTGGTTGATCCACGCGCTTGTCCTCGCGGGCATCCGCCAAGCGGCGGTCGCGAACCTTATCGTCACCATCGCGAAGATCGCGCCGATTGTATTGTTCGTCGGGGTCGGCGCCGTCGCCTTCAAGCTGAATGTCTTCTCGCTCGATTTCACCGGCCTGGGCAATGCGAGCCTTGGCTCTATCACAACCCAGGTCAAGAGCACCATGCTGGTCACCCTTTGGGTGTTCATCGGCATAGAAGGTGCCAGTGTATTCTCGGCCAGGGCGGAACGGCGGAGCGATATTGCGACGGCAACGGTGCTCGGCTTTTTCACTTGCCTCGCATTCTACGCGCTCGTGTCCCTTCTTTCCCTCGGCATCCTCAACCAACCTGCGCTTGCCGCCCTGAAAAATCCGTCTATGGCCGGGGTGCTTGAGGCGGTGGTCGGTCACTGGGGTGCGGCTCTCATCAATATCGCGCTTGTCATCTCGGTGATCGGTGCCTTTCTAAGCTGGACGCTCCTCGCAGCTGAGATTCCATTTGCGGCGGCCAAGGACGGAACCATGCCGAAATTCCTCGCCTTGGAAAATGACCGTGGCGTCCCGTGGGCTTCGCTGCTGATTACCAATCTTCTTGTCCAGGCGTTCCTCGGCGTTACGCTCTTTGCTCACAGCACCTATCAGGCGTTGTTTTCCATCGCATCAACCGCGATCCTCGTGCCCTACATCCTCTCCGGCGCCTATGCTGCAAAGCTGGCCATATCAGGCGAAAGCTATGCACCGGGTGAGCAGCGAACGGCCCCAATGCTCGTCGGGATACTGGCAACGTTTTACGGGCTGTGGCTCGTCTATGCCGCCGGCCCGGCCTACCTGTTCATGTGTGCGATCCTCTATGCGCCGGGCATTCTCTTCTATGTTCTTGCCTGCCGAGAGTCGGGTCAAAAGCCCTTCCGTCTCTTCGAAGCCGTGCTTGCCGTCGTGCTTGTGGCGGTGGCCCTCCTTGCCGCCTACGAAATCTGGGCCGGCATCGTCAGCCCGTTTTGACAGGAAGCAGCGTCATGAATGTTCTCGGGGTTCATTCGGAAGTCGGTCGTCTCGGCGAAGTCATGGTTCACCGCCCTGACCTGAGCCTTCGGCGCCTGACACCGGACAATTGCAAGGCGTTGCTTTTCGACGACGTGCTTTGGGTCAAGCGTGCCCGCCAGGAGCACGACATCTTCGTCGATGCTTTGCGCGAACGCGGCGTCGTTGTGCAGTCGTTGGGCGAATTGCTCACGGAAACGATGGCTTTGCCCACGGCACGCCGCTGGCTGCTTGATCGCCGCGTCGAATCCGTCGTTGTCGGACATGACATGGTCGACGAACTGCGCGGCTGGCTGAACGAGATGCCAGCCGATCAGTTGGCAACCTACCTCGTCGGCGGCATTGCGCGTGCCGAATTGCCATTTGAGCCGCTTGGGCTCACTGGACGGACACTGGCGCCGCAGGATTTCGTCCTACCACCGCTGCCGAACCAACTCTTTACCCGTGACAGTTCCTGCTGGATCTATGGCGGCGTCTCGGTCAATGCCATGTATTGGCAGGCGCGACGGCCAGAAGCCGCGAATGTCGAAGCGATTTATCGCTTTCATCCTCGGTTCGACGCAGCCGACTTCACATTCGTCTCGCCTGAGAGCCCGGTCACTGGAACCAGTCTTGAAGGTGGCGACGTGATGCCAATTGGCAATGGTGTCGTCCTGGTCGGCATGGGTGAGCGCACCACTCCGCAGGCGGTCGGCACGCTTGCTCAAAATCTCTTTGCAAGCGGTATTGCAAAACGCGTCATCGCGGCCCTTATGCCGCGCGATCGCAGCTTCATGCATCTCGATACCGTCTTTACATTCTGCGACCGGGATCTGGTGACCATGTATCCTCCCGTCGTCGATCGCTTGCGGAGCTTCTCGCTGCGGCCGGGCGATGCTGAAGGTTCGGTGGATACCCGGGAGGAGACATCTCCTTTTACCGACGTGGTTGCGCAAGCGCTTGGACTGAAGGGCTTGCGTGTCGTTGCGACCGGCGGCGACCGCTATGAAGCCGAGCGCGAGCAGTGGGATGACGGCAACAATGTCATCGCCATCGAGCCCGGCGTTGTCATCGCCTACGACCGCAACGTCTATACCAATACGCTGCTGCGTCGTGCAGGTGTCGAGGTGATTACCATCGAAGGAGCAGAACTCAGCCGTGGCCGCGGTGGCGGTCATTGCATGACGTGCCCGATTGCTCGTGCCCCCCTTTAGTTGCAAAGGAACTTGTCATGCCCATCAATCTTCATGGTCGCAGCGTTCTGTCCCTCGATGATCTGGATGCCGAGGACATTCGTTATCTGCTGCGCCTTGCGGCCGATCTCAAGGCCGCAAAACTGGGCGGTTACGAAGTGCCGCGCCTGACGCGAAAGAACATCGCACTTATCTTCGAAAAGGACTCGACACGCACCCGAACCGGGTTCGAGGTGGCAGCTTATGACCAGGGCGCCCACGTCACCTACATGGGTCCCACCGGCAGCCATATCGGCCACAAGGAATCGATGAAGGATACCGCGCGCGTTCTCGGCCGCATTTATGACGCCATCGAATATCGCGGGTTCGCGCAGCGTGCAGTGGAGACGCTGAAAACCTATTCCGGCGTGCCCGTCTATAATGGGCTGACTGACGTTTCTCATCCGACGCAAATTCTCGCCGATCTCATGACCATGCGCGAATTCACCCACAAGCATCTGTCGGACATGGTCGTGGCCTTCCTTGGCGACGGGCGCGACAATGTGGCGATGTCGCTGGCGCTCGGCGCCGCCAAGGTGGGGATCGATTTTCGCCTCGTCTCGCCGACGGCTTTGTGGCCGGACCAAGCGTTTGTCGATCATGTGAAATCGGAGGCATGGAAGAGCGGCGGCAAGTTCGCTTTGATGGAACATGTTGGCTCAGGGGTACTGGGGGCCGATTTTGTCTATACGGACGTCTGGCTTTCAATGGGCGAGAGTGAATCTGCTTGGCAGGAGCGCATCGGGCTTCTTTCCCCCTTCCGGGTTACCGCCCAGGTGATCGAGGCGACCGAAAAGCCCTATGCGAAATTCATGCATTGTCTTCCAGCGTTTCACGACACCGAGACGGAAATCGGCGCCCGCATCGCTAAGGAATATGGCATTGATTGCATGGAGGTGACGGACGAGGTTTTCGAGTCTCATGCCTCCATTGTTTTCGATCAGGCCGAAAATCGCATGCATACGATCAAGGCCTTACTCGTCGCGACGATCGGAGGCTGACATGCTGATCGTTGCTGCGCTCGGCGGGAACGCACTATTGCGTCGCGGCGAGCCGATGACCGCTGAACATCAGCGCGCCAATATCCGGATCGCCGTTGCCGCCTTGGCTGATCTCATTCATGCCGGTCACTCTTTGGTCATCACTCATGGCAACGGTCCCCAGGTCGGGCTCCTTGCTCTGCAGGCAGAAGCCTCCAACGGCAATGGTTTTCCCTTGGATGTTCTGGGCGCCGAAACAGAGGGGATGATTGGCTATATGATCGAACAGGAGCTCGGAAATCTCCTGGAGAACAACCCAATTGCAACCTTGCTGACCATGGCGCGGGTGAAGGCGACCGATCCCGCCTTTTCACAACCGACCAAGTTCATCGGGCCGGTTTACGATGCGGCGACCGCGCGACGGCTCGCCAGAGAGCGCGGTTGGAGGATTGCGCCAGACGGTGAGAGCTGGCGGCGCGTCGTCGCCTCGCCAAAACCCTTGGCAATCGTCGAGGCGAAAACCATCGCCTTGCTAGTCAATCACGGCGTGACCGTCATTTGCACCGGCGGCGGAGGCATCCCCGTGATTGAGCAGGCTGATGGCAGACTTACCGGGATAGAAGCCGTGATCGACAAGGATGCCGCCAGTGCGCTGCTGGCAAGGCAGCTGAATGCCGACATGTTGCTGCTTCTGACAGATGTCGATGCAGTCTATCTGGACTACGGGACACCAAAGGCTCAAAGCTTGGGTCGCATTGCTCCGGAGACGTTATCTGACATGAGGTTCCCACCAGGCTCGATGGCGCCGAAGGTCGCCGCCGCGATCCGGTTCGCAAAAGAAATGGATAGACCGGCCGGCATCGGCAGGTTGGAGGACGCGGGCGCCATCGTCCGCGGCGAAAAAGGAACCGTGCTCGACCCACGTCTATCGGCAAAAGGTTGCAAAAGGCAGTAGGTATAAGCCGATTCATTCCGCATGCAAGATTCGATCTCCCGCGCGGCAACGATCAATATCGCGTGCGTCGACGCTCCGATTTCAAAAAACTCCCTGTTTCCGCAGGGGTGTGCCGCTGGAGCGAACTCAAAACGGCTCTGATGGGGTGGAGGCCCCCGACGGCATCTGTGTGCCAGAATGGAGACGTTGATCACCATTTAGAGGAGGCGCCCATCAGAGGCCGATCGTGAATAAATGATCCTCGATATCCAAGCTAAGCCAGCATTCGACCGATTTCGCGCAGTGAGCTGTGCCATTTGAGTGCCTCTTCGATGACGTGTGGGGTTTGTCCACCTCGGGTAAGAGCTCTTTTGTGGTAGTCGGACAGGGCCTCGCGATAGGCTGGGTGTACACAGTTGCCGATGATTGTGGCGGCGCGTTCACGCGGCGCGAGACCACGAAGGTCAGCCAGCCCGATTTCCGTCACCAGTATGTCGACGTCGTGTTCGGTATGGTCCACATGGCTGACCATGGGCACGACCCTTGAAATCGCACCGTTCTTTGCCGTCGATTTCGTGACGAAGATGGACATATAGGCGTTGCGGGCAAAATCGCCGGAACCGCCGATACCGTTCATCATGTGCGTGCCACCGACATGGGTCGAATTGACATTGCCGTAGATATCGAACTCCAGCGCGGTATTGATTCCGATGATCCCGAGGCGACGAATGACCTCCGGATGATTGCTGATCTCCTGCGGGCGCAGGATCAGCCGCGACTTATACGCTGCGATATCTGGAATGACCTTGCGATACTTGTCGGCCGACAGGGTCACTGAGGAACCGGATGCGAATGTGAGCTTTCCGGCGTCAAGCAGATCGAAGGTCGAATCCTGGAGAACTTCGGAATACATTGTCAGATCGTGAAACGGCGTATCGATGAAACCGTGGAGTACGGCATTTGCGATCGTGCCGATGCCGGCCTGAAGCGGCAGCAGGCTTTGGCTCAAGCGTCCGAGCTTGACCTCATGCATCAGGAATTCAGTCAGATGTCCGGCAATCGCTCGCGTTTCGGCATCGGGCGGCTGAATGGTCGAAGAACTGTCGCTGTTATGCGTGACAACAACGGCGGCGATCTTCTCCGGGAGAACCGGAATGAGAGGAACGCCAATCCGGCTGCTTGGCGTCATGACCGGAATTGCTTCGCGGCTTGGTCGACGCGTCGGGATGTAGATGTCGTGCAGCCCTTCCAATTCCTGTGGCTGCGACTGGTTGATTTCGACGATCACCTTCTCGGCCAGGATGGCGAAGCTTGCCGAATTGCCGACCGATGTTGTCGGAATGATCCCGCCGTCTTCGGTTATGGCAGTCGCCTCGATCACGGCAATATCGACCGGCGAAATCTGCCGGCTGCGAAGAAGTTCCACCGTCTCGGACAGATGCTGATCGATGAACATGACTTCGCCGGCATTGATTGCGTTTCGCAGAACCGGATCGGACTGAAAGGGCAGTCGACGGGCAAGCACATGCGCCTCGACCAAGGCCCCGTCGAGATTGTTCCCCAGTGATGCGCCGGTCATCAGTGTGATCTTTAGCGGCTCATCCTTGGCGCGCCTGGCAAGCGCCATGGGCACGGCCTTTGCCTCGCCCGCACGCGTAAAGCCGCTCATGCCGATGGTCATTCCGTCCTTGATCAACCGGGCGGCATCGTCCGCGCTGACAATGCGCTCGAGCAGCTCCCTGTTTCTTATGCGCTCGCGAAACATGGCGATCCTTCCTTAGGTCATGGATATCAAGAACAAGAGCCGAGTTTTACGACATGCTCAGCATCTCGATCCTCTAGGTAGATGCGACAAGACGTGTCTGGACATTCTCCATCCAGATCTAAATCGAGGGAGCAGCGCGGCATTGATTTCCGTCAAATGGGCTCCGGTCGGCCGCGCCTCCGCGAGAGTTTGCGATGCTCAGGGTCGGCCCTGAGCCCACTATCAGGCCAACGCGCTAAACCCAAAATAGGCGGCAACGGCGACCACGAGCGCAGTCACTGTTGTCACACTCAGTGCTGTGGCGTAGGCGCGGCTTCCGAACAGGATGGCCAGCACCATCTTCATTGTCAGATTGGCGGCTGCGGCCAAGGAGATCGCGATGGTCGCAGCCTCCGTCGTCAGCGCCGAGCCCGCTATGCGCGCCGTCGACAGAGTGATAGCATCAAGATCGGCAAGTCCGGAAAGCAGTGCGACGACAAAGATAGCCGACAGCCCAATCTGGTCGATCGTGAATTTCGATATAAAACTTATGACGCCGAGAAATGCTCCGAAGCGTAGAACCGTGAGCAATTCGAACGGATTATCCGGATTGATGTCCATGGCGTTATCGTCGGCCTTCGCTCCCCTGAGCATCAAGAAGGTTGCCGAAAGAAAGACGAGAACAACGGGAACGAACGCGGCGGCTAGCTTGGGAACGAGCACAGGCGCCAGTATGCCGCTGATGACCAGTGCCCGTCCAATGGACATTGCTCCTGCGATCGACGCGCCGGCAACAAGGCTGCGGGTTGCCTGT
Source organism: Martinezella tropici (assembly GCF_003287875.1). Taxonomy (GTDB): domain Bacteria; phylum Pseudomonadota; class Alphaproteobacteria; order Rhizobiales; family Rhizobiaceae; genus Rhizobium; species Rhizobium tropici_C. The sequence goes on along the minus strand of NZ_QMKK01000017.1, from coordinate 71,132 downwards.
GCGCTTCCAGACGATAAACGCGCAAAGGACAAGGTAACGGCAGTCGATGAAATGAACCCGCCTGCGGCGCCACTAAAGAGGATTCCATGTTTTGGTCCGGCAATGCGGACCGCCAGATAACCGACATAGGAGATGGCGGCAATCATGATGGTCAGCAGCCATAGCTGGAATGGATTGATGGCATTCCAGGGATCGATTGTTCTGTCGGGCAGGAGCGGCAGCGCAACGAGCGTCATGGCAAGCAGCACGAGCGCAGCCCTTAGTTCCAACCAGGTCAGGTTTCGCAGGAATCCATGCAGGCTATGGCGAGCAGCCAGCAAGGCGGTCACCGCGACGCTTCCGGCCGCAGCTACGGTCATGTCGGAAACGGTCGCAATGACCCCAAGGACGAAGACCGCAAGAGCCGCTATGACACTGGTGACGCTGTAATCCTGTTCCCGCTCGGCTTCGTATCGGTTGAAGACGATGAAGGCGCTGCCGAACACAGTGAAAATGGCGGTCGGCAGGATCGGTCCGAGCTTAATATAAAGGAAACCCGCCAAGCCGCCGAGAAAGCCGGACAGGCCGAACGTGCGAATACCGGCCGTTCTTTTACCGGGCGCCGTCTCACGCTCCTGCCAGCCGCGCTCAACCCCGACCAAAATGCCGATAGCAAGAGCGAGGCTGAGACGCTGAAACGCTTCCATGATATCCATTCTACGACAATACTGACGAGCGAATGCGCAAGCAATCTGGACTACCAAATCCCACTGCCAGTCACCTCACTGACCGCTGAGAAGCGACTTGCGAAAACGCAACGTGGCCAAGGCAAAGAATGCCGCTCCGGTGCCGAAGAGCGCCAGCATTTGCGGCCATATGATCGCAAACCCGGCTCCCCGATAAAGCACCGCCTGCGATAACGAGACGAAATGTGTCGATGGCGAAAGCTGCATTACATTCTGCAACCAGCCAGGCATGCTCTCCATAGGTGTCGTGCTTCCGGACAAAAGATTCATGATGATAAGAACCGGCATCACAATCAGTCCAAACTGCGCCATCGAGGTCGAAACGGTGGCAATCAAAATGCCGAGTGACGTCACCGAAAACTGGTAGAGGATGGCCGAGGCTACAAAGAGGCCCACAGATCCGGCGACGGGCACACCGAGCAGGCGCTCGACGACGACGATAAGCGAAAAGGTCGCCGCGACGACGATGACGAGGCCATTCGCCCATATTTTTGCGAGCATGATCTCGATGGGGGTGACCGGCATGACGAGCAGGTGCTCGATCGTTCCATGTTCGCGCTCGCGGATCAGTGCTGCGCCCGTCAAGATGACCGAGAGCATGGTGATATTATTGATCACTTGCATCACCGCCGTGAACCATTCGGATTTGAGATTGGGGTTGAATTTCGCCCTTACGACCAGATTGATCGGCTGTTTCTGATCAGCTCCGGGCATTGCTGTCAGCACTTCCTGCAGGATGATATTCTGGATATAGGAGGCTCCGTTGCCGGCCTGCGACATCGCGGTCGCGTCGACATCGAGCTGGACCGATGGATGGCGACCGGCGATCACGTCCTGCTCGAATTTGGGTGGAATCTCGACGACGAAAACGAAGCGGCCGGCGTCCATCACAGCATCGATCTCGTCGGCATCGATCAGTTCCGGAGGCTTGAAAAAGGGCTGCAGCAAGGCATCGCGCAATCGTGCGGACAGCATCGAACGGTCTTCATCGACGATCGCCACCGCGGCATTCTCAACCTCGAATTTCGCACCCGTCGCCACGGCGTAGATGGCGAAGGTAAATGTATAGACGATCAGCACGACGAGAACGGGATCAGCCTTGAGGCTATAAAGTTCCTTGATGCCGAGACGAAGGATCCGGAAAAGACGGGCAACCATATCACGCGCCCCTCTTTCGCAACGAAATGATCGCAGCTGCGATGAACCCGAGTCCAAAGAGGCCGATCACCAACATATCGAGCCAGAGGTCGGCAAAACCGAGCCCCTTTGCAACGACACCGACGCTGACTGGTTGATACCAAGCCGACGGGAAAGCAAGCCCCATCAGGCGCGCGCCCCCCGAAAGCGACGAGACCGGGACGAGCAGTCCGGAAAAATTTACCGCCGGGATAATGGCGATGATGGCCGTTGCAAAAATAGCGGCGACCTGACTGCGGACAAAGCTCGATATGAACAGGCCGAAGCCGGTCGTCGCGAAAACATAAAGCAGCGACCCAACAGCAAAGGTCAGGAGGGAGCCTTTGACCGGCACTGCGAAGACAAAACGTGTGATCAGCACAAGAAGAATGAAACTCAGGAAGGCGATTGCGACATAAGGCAACTGCTTGCCAAGAAGGAATTCGATCTTCGTGACGGGCGTCGACTGGAAGTTGGCGATGGATCCAGTCTCTTTCTCCTTGACGACGCCAAGCGCTGTCATGATGGCGGGAATGAGCACCAGCATCAGCACGATGACACTTGGCACAATGGCATTGGCGCTTTTAAAAGCCTGATTGTAACGAAAGCGGCTTTCGATATCGATCGGGTAAGCTGATGTGTTGCGACCGCTGCGGCGCGTGGCGTTGTCGGTCAGGTAGGCCGTGGCAAGTCCTGAGACATAGCCGCGCGCCGTCTCCGCCCGGAAAGGCATGGCGCCGTCGAGCCAGACCGAGATTTCCGGGCGTGTCTGACGTTGGACATCTCTCCCGAAGTCGGTGGGAATCTCGATCGCCAGCTTCAGCTCGCCGCTTTTGAGACGGGTCTCCAGGTCATCGATGGAGGATACCGCCGGCTGCTCATCAAAATAGCGCGAACCCTGGAAGCTCTCCAGAAGTTGCCTGCTTTCAGCCGATTGGTCCTGATCGAAAACCGCAAAGGGCAGACGCTCCACATCGAAGGAGATGCCGTAACCGAATGCCAAGAGGAGGATCACCGGACCTAGAAATGCGAAGATCAAACGCGTGGGGTCACGGCGTATTTCCAGGGTCTCGCGCCATGCATAGGCCCATAAGCGGCGAAGATCGAAGATGCCCGGCTTTGAGACGTGGGCAGCCTTTGCCGCAGTTGTGATTGCCGGCGTGTCGTCCCGTCCCATTCCCGCCTCGGTGAGGACGTCGATGAAGACATCCTCCAGCGCCTCGCGACCGCGCTGCTTCTTCAGCCCCGCCGGGCTGCCGACGGCGAGCACCTTGCCCTCGTGCATCATGGAAATGCGATCGCAACGTTCGGCTTCGTTCATGAAATGCGTGGACAGAAAGATCGTTACGCCATCTTTGCGCGACAGGCTCAGGAGTGAGCGCCAGAAACTGTCGCGGGCGACCGGATCGACCCCGGATGTCGGCTCGTCCAGGATCAATACCTCCGGGCGATGGATGACCGCCGCCGCCAGTTGCAGGCGCTGTCGCATGCCGAGCGGCAGGCTCTCCGGGCGATTATCGGCAACAGCCGCCAGTTCGAAATCGGCAAGCATTTCCATGACGCGAACCGTCACCTGCTCGGCCGAAAGGCCAAACAACTGTGCATGCAGCACCAGGTTCTGGCGGACCGAGAGTTCGCTATAAAGAGAAAAAGCCTGAGACATGTAGCCGACGCGACGCCGGGTTTCCAAATCCCCGGCCTTAAGCGGCTGACCGAAGAGGCGCGCCTCCCCTTCGCTTGCGGGAAGCAAACCCGTCAGCATCTTCATGGTCGTACTTTTGCCGCTGCCATTGGAGCCGAGAAAACCGAAAATCTCGCCCCTTTCGATGCGAAAGCTTACGTGATCCACCGCCGTGAAGTCATCAAAACGTCTGGTAAGTCCCTCAGCCTCTATGGCGGGGACACCATCTCCCACCGGGCGCGGGACGACGAGAAGCGGCGCATCGGCTCTGCGTACCTCCTCCGGCAAGAGTGCAACGAAGGCACCCTCCAGGGAGGATTGTCTTGTGCTTCGCTTGATCTCGGCCGGGCTCCCCGTCGCGATGACCCGGCCGCCATACATGGCGACAAGCCAATCGAAACGTTCGGCTTCTTCCATATACGCCGTGGCGACGACGACGCTCATCCCCGGCCGCCGCGCCCGCATGCGTGCGATCAACTCCCAGAATTGTCGGCGGGACAACGGATCGATACCAGTCGTCGGCTCATCGAGAATAAGAATGTCCGGATCATGAATAAGAGCAGCACAGATACCAAGTTTCTGTTTCATGCCGCCAGACAGCTTACCGGCGGGGCGATCCCGAAACTGGGAAAGCCCGGTGATTTTGAGCAGTTCGTCCATGTGTTCGCGGCGCTCATTGCGATCCATCGCGAAGAGGCGACCGAAGAAATCGAGATTTTCGGCAACGCTCAGCGTCGGATAGAGATTACGCCCCAGACCTTGGGGCATGTAGGCGATGCTGGCGCCGACGAGACGGCGTTGACGCGCATTGGACATATCGCCGTCGAGGACGTGTATGTTGCCTTGTTGCAGCCTCGTTACACCGGCAGCGAGCGCGAGCAGCGTCGACTTTCCAACGCCGTCCGGGCCAATCACGCCCGCCATGCAGCCGGCCGGAACGGCGAGTTCGACCCCGTCGAGCGCGACTTTTTTTCCGTAGCGATGTGTAACGCCATCGAAGCGGATAGCAGTACCCATCATTGGGGTAACTTCACAACGAGTTGCGACGGCCAGGGAGCAGCTGGGTCGGTGCGCACGTAGCCCACGCCTCGAACTCCTGTCTTCACCCGCGTTTCGTACTGCTTCAGCAAATCGGACGCGATACGGAGTTTGACACGAAACATCAGCTTCTCGCGTTCATCCTCGGTCTCCACTGTTTTCGGCGTGAACTGCGCCTCCGCGGCGACGAAGGATATGGTCGCGGGCACGACGTAGTCGGGAGCGGGATCGAGGATGATGCGTGCCTCATCGCCAAAAGCGAGACGCCAAGCGGTTCGCGCCGGCAGAAAAACCGTCATGTAGACGTCCGCCAGATCGAGCAGCGTCGCAACCGGCGCCCCGGCTGCCACCACTTCGCCCGACTGCACCAACTTGTATTCCACACGCCCTCGTCTGGGCGCCTTTAGGATCGCATCGTCGAGTTGCGAGCGAATGCGCGCCACCTCGGCGCGGGCGGCATCCAGGGCGGCTTGAGCCTCATCTCGGCTTGCGAGCGCGGAACGGGAGGTGGCCTCGGCAACGGCGAGCTGGCTGCGACGCAGGTCGAGTTGTTGCCGTGTACCACTTCCCGTGGCGCTGAGATCGAAGGCGCGGTCAAGCTCCTGATGCGCGAGCGTGAGTTCGCTCCCGCGCTGCGCAATAGTCGCCTCGGCGCTCGCCACACCGGTTTCGGAACGCCGAACGTCCGCCTCCGCACCCGAAAGCTGCGCGTCGAGCTCGGACGTGTCCATGCGCGCAATGACGGCGCCAGCATCGACTATCTGTCCCTCTTCAACAAGAATATCAGCGACACGACCAGCGAATTTCGCGGAAATCAGAACCTGTTGCGCCTCTATGCGACCGTTGGACATCGCGATGCCGGCCGGCTGTTGGTTGCCGCGCAACTTGCTCCAGAGCTGCTGCATGTGATCGCTAAATGTTGTTGCATCTCGCGCCGCGACCTCGCGGCTTCCTGCATTTAGGCTCAGGACCGCAACAACGGCGAAAAAAAGAGGGACGTGGGATTTGTGCAAGAACCGGCTCCCGAAGAACGAATTGGTGGGTGCTGCCGGCGTGGCGAACCACTCAGGCGCTGCGTTCATTATTCACGGGTGGGACTCCCCATCATTGATGTAGATCATCTGCCGAGTGCAAACGTCGCCGTCACTCGAGACATTGTTCGATCCGATCCGTGAAGAAAGATTTTCCGTCCTTTGCGAGAGATTTCGGCCGGCCAGAAACAGCAAAAGGCCGTAGGATCTCACATCCCCCTGCCATTCTTTCGGCTTGATAGACAGGTCCCGCTTCGTCTCCACTGGTCGATAACGGCGTGACCGTCATCTGCACGGGCGGCGGAGGCATGCCCGTGATCGAACAGACGGAGGGTGGACTCACCGGGATTGAGGTCGTCATCGACAAGGATCCCGCTGATCTATGGCGCGAAGTTCCCAGCGGGCTCTATGGCGCCGAAGGTCGCCTTTCATAAGTGATCGATGGAGACCGTTCAACTCGGGAAAAATAGTTCTGCAATTAATCGTCAAAGCCCGGCAAGACTTCGCACCAACATCCCGCGCAAATAGAACCGTGATGTTGATCCAGGACAATGCGCATCATCGGGAATTCGGTGACGATAGTCTCGATCAAGGAGGCTTGCCATGAACTTTATTCCTTCCCAGACCTTCTCGGATTCTGCGCACCAAGCCGAAACATGGATCGTAGAATTGTCCGAATATCTCCATTGCGAACGGAATGAGGCCTATGATTGCCTGCGCTGTGTCCTACACGCGCTTCGGGATTCCATGGGCCAGAAGGCCATGGCTGACTTCTCAGCGCATCTGCCGCCATTGATCCGGGGACTATTCTACGAAAACTGGCAACCTGAACACACCCAACCGTGCTCAAATAGAAAGGATTTCTTTGCGAGCATAGGCACGCGATCAGTGAGGCTGAATGATATGGGCGTCGAAAAAGCAGCACAGAATGTCTTCAAATTGCTGGATCATCGCTTGAGCCCACCTGTGATCAAGAAAGTCAGACTGGCGATAAATCCTTCTCTCGGGTCGCTCTGGCCCGAGCGCCCACAGCAATCAAATAGCGCCGCGTAGCTTAACAAGAGGAACACAGGCAAACTGCGATTTGAGAAACGCATGGGCTTGCCGCGCTGCCCTCTATTCCGACCGATTGCTGCCGTGCGCCGTCATTTCACGCTCGCCATGCGCCGCAATCGGCGGACAGTCTCGCAACCACCGGACTTCGCTGTGGTACCAGCCTGGTTGCCTGCGACTTCCGCTGCTGAATCAAGCAGCTCCAAGGCATATGCTACCGCCACATCGGTATCCTCGTGACAAAGGCTTGCGCTTGTGCAGCGCGCATCAAGGGCTTGTCTGATCTTATTCCTGATCGAGAGCATTCCCTTGCTGCCGGAATGGGCCGAAAGCTCATGGAGGCAACTTGTGGCGACAACTTCCGAGGCGATGAGCTTGCCCTCGACCTCTCCAAGTGTCGGAATTGCAAATCGCTGCCCTCCCCTTCTGCAATCACGATTCGTTGTCAGCATGGTCTTGTTCCTTTGTGGTTAGCTTGAACGCCCGTCTTCCTCAAGAGCTCTTTTGACGCGCCGAAGAATGACGGCGCGCCCTTTCCGGTCGGCGGTTTGACGCAACCGCTCCTCCAGATCGAGGACGATCGATTGATAGTCATTATGCCAATCCGAATGGCCGACATCCTGGGGTACTAGGCGCGGAGGCGGCGTACCACGTGCGAGCGGTACGGCGGCTGTTTTCGTCAGACTGTAGCTGTCGTCGAGCGATGGCACGATGATGGTCGCTTCCGGCTTCTCGACCAGCAGACGAGATTTCAAACTGTCGCGCGCGGCAGGCTCGCCGTGGACCAGAAACAGCCCTGAGCGAATCGGCTTTCTGGCGTCTATCCAAGCGCTCAATTCGCTGGCGTCGGCGTGACCGCTATAGGCATCCAGTGATCGCACAGTCGCGCGGACGATGATTTCTTCGCCCTGGATTTTTACGGTGCGCGCGCCGTCTTCAAGAATCCTCCCGAGCGTGCCGGCTGCCTGGAATCCGACGAGCAACACCGTGCCTTCATCGCGCCATAGCCAGTTCTTGAGACGGTGACGAATGCGGCCGGCCTCACACATGCCGCTGGCAGCGATGATGATATGGAAGCCGCGAATGAGGTCGATTGCTTTTGATTGCTCGGCCGTTTCCGTAAAGCGTACATTTTTGGCATTCAGTGCTTTGATCAGTAGGTCGCCGTTGGGGATGGAATGCGCATACTGCTTGAAGATTGCGGTCGCGCGCGAAGCCAATGGAGAGTCGATGACGATCGGACAGCGGGATATCTCACCAGCATCCATCAGCACATTGATATCAGCAAGTAATTCCTGTGTGCGTTCGACCGCAAATGATGGGATCAGCAGAGCGCTGTTGGGATGATAGGCCTTGAGAAGGATCTCGCGAAGTTGCCCGCGACGAGCGACGTCGGAAGCTTCGTCTCGTTCACGATCCCCATACGTGCTTTCACAGATGACGTAATCGAAGTCCTTAGGAGCATCCGGCCGGGCCTCCAAAAGTTTGTGTTGCGGACCGACGTCACCGGAAAACAGTATGCGGATGGGGCCATTTTCGGTCGCAAGCTCGATTTCGACCGAAGCCGAACCGAGCAGATGTCCGGCGTCCCAAAGCCGAAATCCAAGTCCGCCCTCCAATCTCTGCCATTCTTTATAGGCAACCGCTCGAAACTGCATCATCGCGGCACGCGCGTCTTCTGCGGTGTAAATGGGTTGCAACGTATCGCGCGATCTATGCCGGTGGCGGCGATTCAGCTGCTCGACTTCTGATTCCTGAATATGTCCGGAGTCTTGCAGCATGATCGAACACAGATCCAAGGTCGCCGGCGTGCAATGGATGGGCCCTTCGAAACCGGCTTTCACCAACTTCGGGATAAGTCCCGAATGATCGATATGCGCATGGGTCAAAATGACGGCGTCAACCAGAGAGGCATCGAACGGGAACGGCCTGTAATTCAGTTCCTTCTCTGTCTTGGAGCCCTGGAACATGCCGCAATCGACCATTGTGCGTGTGCCGCGGTGCTCAAGGACAAAGCACGAGCCGGTTACCGATCCGGCCGCACCGTAGAAATGTAAAATTGAATCCGACATCTGGTTCCCTCGCATGCACCCAACCTTATGCGCGGCGGATCGGGTTCGCTTTGCGGAAAATCAAGGAAATGAGGTTGAAAGTGAGGTTTGCTGTCCTTTCCTCCAACCAGGAAAGGCGATCCGACCATGCCCATCAAAACCGTCTTGAGTATCCTCGACGTCAGTCAATTCAAGGATGACCTGAAGGGCGCCGTCGACTTTTGCCAAACGCATGGTGCCCATCTTACCGCCTTGGTGGTTTCGATGTGCGTCACGCCTCCGCTCACCACATATGATGCCCTCTCCACGATCAGGCTCGATGAGCGGCAACGTGAAATAGACAGATTGACCGAAAAAGCAGCCGATATCAAAACGCTGCTCAGCGGGAGCGCGTCCTCCTATGACGTGCAGGAAGTCTACACGGAATTTGCCTGGGCAGACGATGACATAGCCGAGCGAGCTCTTTATGCCGATCTTGTCCTCATCGGTCCGCAGGCCGCCCGCAACGAGGAACTTCGGCGAAGAGTGATCGACGGGGCGTTATTTCAGTCGCCCACACCGGTGCTTGTCACCCCGGGCGACAAGATGGTTCGGCTCCTGCCGAAAACAATTTTGCTGGCCTGGGACTCTGGGGAGGAGGCAGCGCGCGCCGCGCGCCAGTCGATCGACTTCTTGCAAGCCGCCGGAACGGTGCATGTCACGCTTGTCGATCCCCTTGCTGAGCGCTCCGTCAACGGCGAAGAGCCTGGCGCGGATATCGCCGCCTTCCTCGCGCGACATGGCGTCAAGGTCGATGTCGACTGCGTTGCGAGCGGCGGTCGATTGATCGATGAAACGTTGCGACAACACGCCGCCGACATCGCAGCCGACATGATCGTCATGGGAGCCTATAGTCATCCACGCTTACAGGAACGCCTGTTCGGCGGAGTGACACGATCGATGCTGAAAGACTCGGACATACCGTTGTTTCTTGCCCACTGAAAGCAAGGGCAAATGCTGTTTTCCGGCATGCCTCCTTGATGCCCGCCAAGCATATTGTAGACGTCGCATGGTCAACAGATAGCCCATAAATCAGCAAATGCGGCCAGTCAGCAATCGACAGAAGACGAAGCTTGACAGCCCCTGATCCGAGCATCGGAGGATTCCGTTCCATGCGACCCGGGTCTACCCGCCGGCCCCGACCGACCCGACGAAGTTCGCCAAGACGCGGTTTCGTCTTTGACCCAGCGCAATGACACCGCACGCCGGATTGACGAGATTTGGTTTGAGGCGCGAGCCTCGATCAATTGTCTTCAAGGAGGACATCTTGAGTGACCTGAAGATACGTCGAGATATCCTCGACGAACTGGAATTTGATCCCAGCATTGACGCTGCCGCGATCGGCGTTTCGGTGGAGAATGGCGTCGCGACACTATCTGGCCATGTGAAGAGCTGTGCCGAGAAAATGGCGGCGGAGGCAGTTACTCGGCGGGTAAAAGGCGTCCGGGCGATTGCCGATGAGATCGATGTGCGTTGGCCCGAGCAGAAAAGGCATGCCGACGATGAAATCGCAGCTCGCGCACTTGATATCATTACCTGGGACACTGCGTTGCCCGACGGCGCCATTGACGTCAAGGTCCAGCGCGGATGGGTAACACTCTCTGGCGAAGTACGCTGGCACTTCCAGCGCATGGCGGCGGAAAATGCTGTCAAAAAGCTTGGCGGCGTTGTTGGCGTGACGAATATCCTAACCATCCGGCAACTTGTCGGCGCGTCAGATATCAAGGAACGGATCGAGCAGGCGCTACGGCGAAACGCTGAGATCGAGGCGGATGGAATCAAAGTTCGCGTCGCCGACAGCAAAGTCGTTCTTGAAGGTGACGTTCATGCCTGGAGCGAACGTCATGCAGCAGAGCAAGCCGCATGGTCTGTCCCCGGCGTCGCGATTGTTGAAAATCATCTTCATGTCGGCTAACGCCAAAGGGAGGGGTGAGCCCCTCCCTTCTTCTGCCGCCGGCCCCCTTGGCAACCTACAGCTGAGCCGCGACGGACAAGTGTAGAGCGCTTGTGGGCTAGCTTGCCTTGATTGCAATTTTCCGGTCATTCTTGTGAGCATTAGCCGTCTTCGGTAAAACGACCTTCAAAACACCATTTTCAAAGGATGCGTTGATACCGTCTGCATCGACACCGTTGGGAAGTTGGAGACTGCGCTGGAACGACCCATAGCGCCGTTCGCTGAGATAGTATTCCTTCTCCTTTTCCTCCTTGCGTTCGTGCTTTTCGCCTTTGACCGTCAGGATGCCGTTGGCGAGTGTCAGATCCAACTCCTTCGCGTCAATCCCAGGAAGCTCAACTGTGAGCTCATAGGTCTTGTCGGACTCGATGAAGTCGGCAGCCGGCATGCCGCGCGTGAAGGCATTCGGGAAACGCGCGAGTGTGCGGTCTTCTAGGAAGCCCGGAGTGAAGTCATTGAAGACACGATCAATTTCCGATCGCAGGCTCTCGAAGGGCGCCCAGCGCTCCATAGCGGGCGCCGTCTTCTTCTCCGTGCTCACAGGAAGTTTTCTTGCCATGTCGGGCATATCATTTCTCCTCTTCGTTGCGAGGACCCTTGAAGGACGACTTCGTCCCGGCCCTTTTCCAAACCGTCATCGTGAGACGCGGAGTCATCAAAGACGAGGTTGCCAGACTGTTCATTGATCAGCATCAAAATGGCGCGATATCGCTCGCCGTTAGGCGATCGAAGCCTTCATTTGGCGATTATGAGCGCAGATAAGGCTCCTCTCCGGTCGAACAATCTTGACTTTCATCAAGGCGGCGGGCCGGCGGGCACGCGATCATTATGTCCGCCTGCTGGAGAAGACTGACATGAAACCGCAATTCCATCTGCCATTGATCACCTATCCCACAGCCTGTTCGTTTTCCGTCGTTCAAAACGCGATCGACTTGGCGCGACATCAAAAGGCGGATCTCACCGCGAGCGTCCTGCAGATCAAGACGCCACTCGTTGGTCAATCATCCCCATGGGTTGACGACGTCGAAAGACTGAGCTCGGAGGCAAAACGCTTCAGCCGCGACAGCGGTGTCGCGTTGAGCGAAGCAGTGCACGACTACGCCCGCAAAGCAGACATTCGCGCCATCATTGAGCCATTCGAAGCGTCGGAGCCGCAAATCCTTGAGACTCTGGTAGAAATCTCGCGTGCTTATGACCTGTCAATTATCGAGGCGACCGAGACCATGATGCCATTGCTTGAGAACCTTCTGTTCGAAAGCGGCCGACCTCTCGTCCTGTTCCCTGCGAAACACGTCTGCGGCCGGATCGACACGGTGGCAATCGCATGGGATGGCAGCGCGCCGCTGTCGAGAGCATTGACAGGCGCCAGATTATTCCTGGAAGGCGCATCGAAGGTCATTTTGATATCGATCACCGATGATGGCTCAATGAATGAGAGGAGCCGGGCCCGATATGCGGAGGTGTTACGCAACAGCGGCTTGGATGTAGAGGTTGTCGTGGCCGGTGCAAATGGCGAAGAGGTAGCCGTCGCTATCCAATCGAGCGCAAGAGCTCTGCACGCGGATCTGCTTGTCGCCGGAGCCTATGGGCATTCCCGAATTCGTGAATTTGCCCTTGGAGGAGTCACTCGATCACTGCTATCCGATCTCGATATGCCGGTTCTTGTTGCCCACTGATCAAGCAGCGGACGATTGATATCAACGTTTACTCCCCGCCCCCAAATTTTGGATGCCGGATATCTATCGTTCCGGCTTGGGCCAATCGCAACATTTCGATCAGCGCATTTCCCATGCTGTCGCAGTGGTGGCGCATCTCGGGGGACAGTCACGGCATGCCGGCTTTAGCGAGCGGATGATCGCCTGTTGACAAAGGTCAAGGCGCACGCGCCGTGCAATGGCTAGTAAGGCATCAGAGGTGACCGCCGATGCCTATTGAAATTGACGAAACCACCAAGAACGCTCCGCTTAAAAGACCGGCTTCCACAAACCTAGATACGACGATGTCGCCGTCGCCTTATTGGTCGAAGAGCGAGGATGTTCTGCTGCACGATCTCGGCTCGCAGGCAAAAGGCCTTTCGCCTCAAGAGGCAATTTCCCGGCTAAAAAGCTACGGTCCGAATACAGTCGTCGCGATGACACACATGAACGCACTTCATATTCTGGTGCGGCAATTTCTGAATCCCCTCGTTCTCATTCTTATCTTTGCCGCGACGGTATCTTCGCTGGTCGGGGAGATGCATGATGCCATCATTATAAGCCTCATCGTCCTTGCGAGTTGCTTGCTTGGCTTTTCTCAGGAATACGGAGCAACCAAGGCGCTAGAGGCGCTAAAGAAAAGTATTTCATTGTCGGCGACGGTTGTAAGGGGCGGAATAGAATCTCTTGTCCCGGTAAGCACCGTTGTCCCGGGTGATATCGTCAAGCTTGTTGCCGGTAGTCTTGTGCCGGCCGACGGCATGATCCTTTCGTCACGTGACTTGAACGTCAGCGAGGCCGCTCTGACGGGCGAGACCTTCCCGGTTGGCAAGATGGCGGGTGTCTGTCCCCCCGACGCTCCGATCGCCACCCGGACCAATTGCGTCTTCACCGGCACATCGGTTCGCAGCGGCACAGCGACGGTTATCGTTGTTAATACGGGTACGCGCACCGAGTATGCGACCATCGCCGGCGCAATCGCGAGACAGATACCCGAAACGGATTTCTCGCGAGGTATACGACGATTCGGTTACTTGATGACACGGATCATGCTGGTGATCGTCATTACCGTCTTTGTTGCCAACCTGCTCCTGCACCGGCCATTGATCGACTCTCTGCTGTTTTCTCTGGCGTTGGCCGTCGGGCTCACTCCAGAGCTTTTGCCGGTGATTATCAGCATGACGCTCGCCCGTGGCGCACACGCCATGGCCGCCGGCGGTGTCATCATTCGCCGGCTGGACGCCATTGAAAATCTAGGGAGCATGAACCTTCTCTGCACCGACAAGACCGGCACGCTGACAGAAGGCATCATAAAGCTCGACGATAGCGTCGATATAGGCGGCATGCACTCGCAGCAGGTCCACTTACTCGCCTTTTTGAACGCATCGCTGCAGGCCGGCCTTAAAAACCCACTCGATGATGCCATACTGGCATCCGGCGAGACTAACGCAGATCTGAAAGGCTTCGTGAAGAAAGACGAAATTCCATACGATTTCATGCGCAAACGGTTGTCGGTCATCGTCGATGAGGTCGGCCAGGGTACGATGATGGTCTGCAAGGGCGCAGTCGCCAATATCCTTTCCGTCTGTACCTCTGTCAGGACAGGTAATGCTGTCGAGCCCCTCGATGACCGGTCGCGTGCGGACATCGATGCGCGTTATCGCAAGTGGGGCGAGGACGGTATTCGGGCGATCGCAATCGCCACCAGGCGTTTCGCTCAAGACGAGGGGGCTTATGACGTGGACGACGAGTGCGAGCTCTGCCTCGAGGGCTTTCTATTGTTTCTTGATCCGCCGAAGGCAGGTATCAAGAATGCACTGGCGGGGTTGAGACATCGCGGTATCGGCATCAAGATCATATCCGGCGACAACCGCTACATCGTCAAACATCTGGCCGACACGATCGGTCTGAAAACGAAACAAGTTTTGACCGGCGCAGAGCTGGTGTCGATGAGCAGTGATGCATTGTTTGCCCGCGCGCCAAAAACAGATCTGTTTGTCGAGATTGATCCCAACCAGAAAGAGCTCATTATCAAAGCTCTGCGGCGCTCCGGGCATGTCGTCGGCTATATGGGCGACGGCATCAATGATGCTCCAGCCCTTCATGAGGCCGACGTCGGCATTTCTGTCGACGGTGCGGTCGATGTCGCCCGGGAGGCTGCGGATCTCGTCCTGTTTCAACAGGACCTCAACGTGCTGATTCGCGGTGTAGACGACGGTCGGCGAACCTTCGCCAACACTATGAAATACATATCGATCGCAACGAGCGCGAACTTCGGCAATATGATCAGCATGGCAATCGCCTCTCTGTTCCTCCCCTTCCTACCGCTGCTCGCCAAGCAGATCCTGCTCAACAATCTCCTTGCAGACATTCCAGCCATGGCCATTGCCACGGACCGGGTCGATCGACAGCAGGTGCAGCGCCCAAGGCGTTGGGACATCCGCAGCATCCAACGCTTTATGATCTTCTTTGGCCCGGTCAGTTCACTGTTCGACTTCGCGACGTTCGGATTTCTGCTTTTCGTCGTGCATGTATCAACGAACCAGTTCCGCACGGCTTGGTTTGTGGAGTCCCTCATCACGCAGCTTGCGACCATGCTGATCGTTCGTACGACCATGACGGCATGGAAAGATAAGCCGGGGCCTCTGCTCCTGTGGTCGACGGCAGTCATTATACTCATAGCGCTTGTCCTGCCGTATATTCCAATGGCCGCGAGCATATTCGATTTCACGCCGCTCCCTGCGCCGTTGATGGGAGGTCTGATCGCAATCTCGGCGATTTACGCGGCTGCGCTCGAGCTGGTGAAACGTTTCTATTTTCGTCCGCGATGACTGTGACGGCAATATTGGCGAAAGCTGCTTATATCGGGCTAACTTGCCTCGGGCACCAATACCGCTGCGCCGACGAGACGCCCGGCGCGCAGATCGGAGAGCGCCTCGTTGGCCTTCGCGAGCGGATAGACCTTGGTGTGGGTTCGCACGCCGGCCATCTGGGCAATCGGGAAAAACTCAGCTGCGTCCGCGCGTGTCAAATTGGCAACTGAGACAAGCTCGCGTTCCCCCCATAGAACGGCGTAACGCATCGCCGGTATGTCGCTCATGTGAATTCCGCCACACACAACTACTCCGCCCTTGCGAACCGCCTTGAGCGCAATCGGCACAAGATCGCCTGCCGGTGCAAAGATGATGGCTGCCTCGAGCGGAACTGGTGCGCTTTCTTCCGATGAGCCGGCCCATCTGGCGCCGAGATCGAGCGCAAACTGCTGCGCTGCATGGTCGCCGCTGCGCGTGAACGCATAAACGTCGCGGCCTTGCCAAAGGCAGACCTGTGTCAGGATGTGCGCGGCAGCTCCGAAGCCGAAAAGGCCGATGCGCTTGCCGTCGCCGGCCTTCCTGAGCGAACGCCAGCCAATCAATCCGGCACACAAAAGAGGCGCGAGCGATACGGGATCGGCACTCGCATCGAGAGCGAATGCGAATGCCGCATCGGCCACAACATGCGTCGCGAAACCGCCGTCACGGGTATAGCCGGTAAATTGCGGCCGGTCGCATAGATTCTCAGCCTTCATTTGACAGAAAGAGCAGGTTCCGCATGCATGACCGAGCCAGGGGACGCCGACGCGGCGACCGAGTTTGGCGATTTCGATTCCGGGGCCCACAGCATCGACAATACCCACGATCTCATGACCCGGTACAAGCGGAAGCTTTGGATTGTTGAGATCGCCGTCCACAACGTGAAGATCAGTACGGCAGACGGCACATGCCTCGACCTTGATCCTCAGCTCGCCAGGACCGGGCCTTGGATCATCGCGTTCGACAAATATGAGCGGCTTCCCGATTTGTTGGAGAACCATCGCTTTCATGGCTGAAGCCCATCGAAGTTGGGGCTCGTTTTGAAGCTCGATGTCGGAGGAAAAAGCCTGGAAACGGCGTGCGATCTGCGTTTCAAGCAACCTCTTCCGCCAAAGGAACGGCTGCGGCGAGCGCTGTTATTTACCACCCTTGTCTCTCACACAAATTGTGCTTCGGCCTTGATCCGGATCAACGCGCGCATAGCAAAAACGTGAAAGCGTTCGAGGCAGGACACATTGTTTGGCACGTCAGGAGGGCATCAGTGCAAAAGCTATTGATGATCATATTGATCGTCATGATCGCGACGATCATCGGCATTTTGTGGGTGAAGCCGATTACCGGCACCGGGCGACAGACCGCGCTTGAGAAGTCAGCAACGCAATGACCATCCTGAAAACATTTCGCGGTGCGAAGGAGGCTCTATCACGCCCGTTCCCGAAGGAAATCATTCTTCCCCGGACGCTATATGGCTTCGTTTTTCGGGCATCGGGGTGGCATCAGCTGGCCACCGCAATACTATCCATTGTGCTCTTTACAGCGGGAACCATACCGCTGGAGGTACAACGACGGATCGTGAATGCGGCAACGGAGAATGGCTCCTATCGAACGATCGCCGTGCTGGTGTTGATATACGTGCTTTTGGCTTTGACCGAGGGAGCCGTGAAACTTGTGCTCAATATCTACAGCAGTTGGATCGGAGAAGCGGCCGTCCGATGGCTGCGTTTGCAGGTATTCGAGGCATCAAGAACATCGATGACGGACGGCTCCATGATGACCAGCGAAGGTGTCCAACTCTCGATCATCTTGGCCGAAGCCGAACCTGTCGGTGGCTTCGTCGGCACAAGTATTTCGGAGCCTCTGTTGCAGATGGGGATATTGACAGCTGTTTGCGGCTATCTGGTCTATCTGCAGCCACTCATTACGATCATCGTCATCACGATCTTTCTTCCGCAAAGTGGTTTTGTCCCGATCATGCAAGCAGCGATCAACCGCCGCGTCGGAAAAAGGATCGGCATCATGCGCAATGTCAGCGAGGACATCGTCCAAATGGGGCAAGCAATTGATACAGACGGCCATCAGGCGTCGCGTATCGGAGATGTCTTCCGGATCAACATGAGCATCTACAAAATCAAGTTCACGATGAATTTCATGATGAATCTGATGACACAGATGGGCTACGCGGGCATCTTCGCGTTGGGCGGCTATTTCGTCGTTACCGGGAAGACCGAAATCGGAACAGTCGTCGCCTTCGTGTCTGGTCTTTCAAAGATAAATGACCCTTGGGGCGATCTCGTCAACTGGTACCGCGATCTGCGCGTGACACAGGTTAAGTACGGTCTCATATATAATTCTGCTCAGGCTGGCATCGAGTCAGCGGGTGAATTGACGGACCCTTCTCCATGCCTGGAGACTCACTCCTAAGATTTGAAAATGTGTAAACCTCCGCTGACGATCTCGGCCACCGACGTCGGGTCATAGCGGAAGGCGGCAAACTCATGTTTCGATTTGTCACTGCGAATAACAATCGTGCTGCCAACGGCATTCACGCCGGTGTTGATCCGAGATCCTCCATCCGGCCAGCTTTGCTGAGACGGATGAGACAACCGCGCAGCGAGCATCTTCTCGCATAGGTATTGAGGGAAAACTCAATAATGAGCAGCGACGGCACGCATGAGTCGGTCGCGGATGTCGGCACCATCGGCATTCTTCATCCGTGCATATTGAAAAATCGATCGCCGGCTGTGCAGATCTCGGTGCCTTTTGTGAAAGATCCAAAGGCCGACAGGGCGTCAGGCCTCGTCGGAAGCCTGGACGCGGGCGTCCGGCCATAAAAAATGAGTCGTCCCGTCGCGGGAGGAAATTCCGGAGAGATGCAGCACGCGACGAGTTGGCGGACTTTGGATATTGGAGGGAGAACCGACTGTTGGAAGAGAGCCTAAAGCCTTCGATGGGCTCAAGGCCGATCGCGGCGCACGCGAGCGCCGACGTTTGACCACGACAGTCGGGTTACATTTTGACATTATTTCATCCTTTGATTGTCGTTAGAAATCAAAAGCCATTGCCCTTTGTCGGGGGAATATAGGGATCCGGGTAACCGAGCTTAGGTTTTTCGGTTGTGCTGCCCGTATTCGTCGATGACTGTTGCTTCGGTTCTTTTGATTTGTCGGAGCCACTGGATTGGTAGGCATAGGCACCGAAGATAAGGCCGGCTATCGCGGCGACCAGCAAAGCTGCACGCATGTTCTTCTCCTTGTCACGGATCTGCCATCCCGAAGTCAAGGCGGACAACGAAAAGTCCACTTTGCATTCGTGATCAAATGGTAGGTTCTCTGGCGATTTTGGACCTTGATCTACGTCAATAGGGTGAGGTGGCTGCGCAGAGGGAGCGCACGCCCTTTGCGCAACCAACGTCATCCGATGACTGAAATATAAAGGATACGCTCTTCGGCAGCAGCACGGATAAGCGCCTCCCTGGCCGCTTCCGGAGGGATGACGTCGTTCAGGGCATCAAGGCATGCCCTGATCGCCATGACATATTCCTCGCCATCATCGCTCGGCCAATCCGAGATCAATGCTACCGCCGCATCCCGGACGGTCTTGATGACCCTGTACTTCTCGCCGGCGCGTACGACGAGCCTCAGCGCGGGAAACTGATGCGATGTATGCCATTTCATAAAGCGTGATTCCCCGGGCGCGAGAATATCAGCAACCCGCACAGGCAAACGTCGCTGAAAAGGTCGCGAATATTACGTTTATCAAGGCATTTGGTTGGCTACTTTGACATGCCTCAATTGAGGTCACGGACCAGCCGCGGCATCACAGATGGGTCGACCGTCTTCGTTGCCTGGAAAATAGCTTCGGCAATTCCTGCGTGAGGGTATCCGGGCCTCGGATTTGGACATCCACCGTGCGGTACGGTCCTGATTTCGATGTTATTGCAAGATCCCAGTCGAACCGCGTGGCTCATTCGTCTAGAGTGGGCTCTGGCACGGCGGGAAGCGTTACCAGCAAGTTGTCGTCGTGGTCCGCAACCACCGTGACCGCAAATCGGGGTCTGTATGCGTCTGTTACTGATCGAAGATAGTGCCCGCCTGCGCGATTTGCTGACCGAAAGTGTCCATCAGGCGGGTTGGCGGCTTGATGGTGCGGCAACGGTAGGCGCGGCGCTGCTGGCAACAAAAACCGTCAGCTACGACCTGGCCCTGGTGGACTTAGGCTTGCCGGACGGCGACGGCTTGGATCTCATCCGGGAACTACGTCGCGAAGGTTTTACTGCACCGATCCTCGTGATCACGGCGCGCGGTTCGATTGAAGATCGCGTGGCGGCCCTCGACGGCGGTGCCGATGACTATCTCGTCAAACCGTTCAATCACATCGAATTGCTCGCGCGCTGCCGCGCCCTTCTGCGCCGCAGAGCGCCGCACTATATTGAAGCCATTGTCCTTGGCGGCTTATCTTTCGATCCCACAAACGGCGTGGTCGCCGCAGGCGGTGAACCGCTCGCGGTCGCACCGCGCGAGCGGTCCGTCCTGGAACTGCTTATTCGCAACGCGGGCCGGGTCACTCCCAAGCAATTGATCGAAAGCAAGCTCTCCGAATTTGGCGACGATATCTCGACCAACGCCGTGGAATTGGCGATCTCCCGCTTGCGCCGCCGCCTCGCCCCATTCGATTTGCCCATCAGCATCGAAACAATACGCGGCATCGGCTATCTGCTGCGCGAAAAGCGCCAAAATGGTTGATCGATCTGCTCGGCCGCCAACGCTGATCCGCATGATCACACTGCGCATCGCGCTCTTTGCAGCGCTGGCCATGGCGGTGCAGGCCGCACTCGTCTTCGCCGATTATTATTTCGACAACGAGCAGTTGGCGACGTTGATGATCCAACGTGAAACCGGAAAGCTGTTGAAGGGTTTCGAACGCCGCCATGACGAGGCGCCCTACAAGTTGCCGCACGACCTCGACCGTTACGGCGTCCAGGGTGGCTTCTATATCACTCGCATCCGCACACCCACCGGTCAGATTCTCTATACGAACTGCGACGCGCGCTGCGACAATCACCTTTTGCCGCACGAGGTCAATCCGCCGGACCTCTGGTCTCGGATGCTGAGCAACAGCAAACCGCTCGCCGTCGCCGGCGGCAAGACCTACGAAATCCATGGGGACAAGATTTTTATCGAAATCGCGATCCTGCACGACAGCGACGGCATCATGTGGGCGGTGATCGGGCGTGAATTTGCGGATCATCTGGCCACCCCGATGGCCATCATGCTGCTCTTCGTCCTCGGTGGGACCTTATTGTCAATCCGCCAGGCCCTGCGCCCCGTTGCAAAAGCAGCACGGGAGGCCGGCCATCTCGATCCGCTGGACCCCAGCCATCTGATCAACGAGACCGGCATGCCGCGGGAAATCGCCGATCTTGCCGCTGCCGTCAACAGGAGCCTTGCACGCATCGGCGCGCTCATGAAATCACAGCGTCTGTTCACCACCGCTGTCGCTCATGAGATCCGCACGCCTCTGGCTATGATGAAGCTGGAGCTTGGCAATATCGAGCATCCCCGTGCGCGCAAGATCGAGACAGATCTCGACGCACTGGCGGGTTTTGTCGGCCAGATCACGGCGCTGGGGCGGCTCGAAAGTGCTGACCGTGCCGTGTTCCGGCCGGTCGATCTGGCAAAGCTGGCTGATTGGGTGGTCACCGATATCGCACCCCTGGTCTATGACCTCAACCACACCATTGCCTACAGCAATCTTGGCGCTGGCTCTGTTGAAGGTCATGCGCCACTGCTTGAGGACGCATTGCGAAACCTCATCGAAAACGCCTTAAAACATACCCCGGAAGGTGCGGCCATCGACGTTGTTGCCGGCCCTGGTCTGCGCTTGACGGTGAAGGATGACGCTGGTGTTTTTGACGCTCCGGCACAGGTCCCGTTTGGCGAGCTCAAAGCCGACCACATGGGGATTGGCCTTGAGATCGTGCGCCGGATCATGGCGTTGCATAAGGGGCGGCTGGAGATTGAAGTGGAGCCTGGCCATCTTACAGCCATGACGCTCCTGTTTGACCAAAACGAACTCTAGATTGAAGCGAAGAAGCTTCCGCCCAGCAGCGTTACGGTGCCATAAACCAGGCCAAAGGCGACCAGAAGACAGACAGCGGCGACAGGCAGCGACCCGCCCGTCGCCTCATTGTGGTCGACGTAGGCTTCGCGCCGTTTGCGGCCAGTGATCATGGCGCCGATGAGGTCTTCGCGCTTGACGAACTGATAGCACAGGTTCGCAACGATATGCAATCCCGCCAGAACGAGGATGGCGAAGTAGAACCACGCAGCATGGATGGAAGCGGCCCAGCTCGAAGCGGCTTCCCCTACCAGTCCGGCAAAAGGCCCCGCGGCGGTCACTCCGTCACTGGAGAATAATCCAAGCAAAACCTGCACACCGCAAACGACAATGAGACCGATGACCATCAGACCACCGGCTGGATTGTGGCCGAGATAGTGCCCCGCACGGTTGCGCCGCAGCGCCTGCAGGTAAGCCCATACAGCGGTGGGCGAGCGTACGAAACCGGAAAACCGCGCCGTTGAACTACCGAAAACACCCCACAGGAGGCGATAAACCAACAGGACGAGAACGCCGTAACCGGCCGCTTTGTGAACGGTCATATCCGGATCGTTGAAACCGCTCGACACCCAGGCCGTGATGATCAAGGCGACGAGCGACCATTTGAACAGACGCGTGGGAAGGTCCCAGGCACGCACGAGATCGCTCTTGGCAGATGAAATCTTGCCGCCATTTTCGGCGGGTGGTTCGCAATAGGGTTCGTAGGCGGATCTTTGTTCGCTCATGGGGAATTTCCTATTCTGGAGGATTGCAGCAGCTATTTGTAAGCCGTGTGGCAGGACTTGCATTCGGCTGCCACGGCCACGAATGCCTTGCGAAACGAGGCTTTGTCTTGCGCCTTCTGGCTCGCGGTACCGGCAATCATGGCCATCTTGCTGAAGCGAGCATGGAGATCCTTCTCCTTGGCGCCGCTCTGGTTGGCAAACATGGCGTCGGCGGCCTCGGCGTCGGCCGCGTA
This sequence comes from Martinezella tropici, assembly GCF_003287875.1. Classification (GTDB taxonomy): domain Bacteria; phylum Pseudomonadota; class Alphaproteobacteria; order Rhizobiales; family Rhizobiaceae; genus Rhizobium; species Rhizobium tropici_C. Next base: position 48,763 of record NZ_QMKK01000017.1, on the reverse strand, counting down.
GCGCTGCAGGACCTGCTCGGCGGCTTTGCTGTCGAAGTTGGCAAGCACGGCCTTGGCTGAAGTGGTGTTATCGCCCATGCTGCCCATGATACTTTTGAGCGAGGCAGCCACGGCCGGCCCCGCCAGCACGGCAAGGACAAGGCCGGCTCCGATAGAGCGATTAAGCTTGGAGGATGATTTTCGCGGATCTGTCATGGCGCTCAATTTTCGTTGATTTCCAAAAAGGGGTTACGTTTGGCTGCAACCACATAATTGACGGCGACGACCAAACAGCAGCTCCTAAGAGCCCTGACATCTAGGGGAGCAATTGCGGCGAAATGCACGGCCACATCTTCTCGGCAGACTGCTTTCGTCTTCCCATGACAGGCTTTTGACAGGTTCGTCGATCGCGATCCTGTTGATTGGAAGGTCAAAGGTCAAACCATATGCCTTGAGATCGATGGCCGTGAACGGCCGCAACATACGCCCTCTTGCCCACGCTTGTACGATCGGGCCTCCAATGCGAGGACGCAATCCAGCCTTTGAATAAGTTGGATATTTATTGTTTCGGCGGCGAGGGAATCCGATCGATGTGAACGGAGCATTTCGCATGGTGGACAATGTGGTCGACGGTGGATCCAAATACCCGATCGAAAACATCGATGGTATGAGCAGCGACCACGATCAGATCGGCCTTTGTTTCGATCGCAATGGCGAGCACCGTGTCGGCGGCGCGACCGGTGCGAACATGGACAAGCGCTGGCATTGAAAGCTCTCTGCAAAGCAGCGACAGCTTTTCTTCCGCCTCACTGATGACAGAGACCGCCCATTCATCCGGCCCCTGCCGGACAAGGGAGGGAAAGCGCTCGACGGTATGAGCGACATGTAGGGTTCCATCGGCATCGAGAAGCTGCGAAGCCGTATGCATCAGATGCTCGGCTTTCTCCTTCGATCCGAGGCCAACCGCACAAACAACCGACTTATACATAGCTCCACCTCAGAACAGATCCTTGCCGCCGGTGCCGACAAATTCGGTTCGAAAGCCTAAGGCATGGACCTGCTTCAGAAAACGATCCGCACCCAATATATCTACCTTGAGGCTATCACTCAGACACTGGCAGAGGGGATTGCACAATTCATCATGAACCCACGCCTGAGCGCGGGACGACACAATTGTAATTTCCCATTTGTCTCTGTCTGCTCTGTCGAGGCGAAAGTCACAATCCTGGTGGTGCGGGAGGGGATATCCGGCACCGGCAAGCAGAGCTTCTTCCGTTCGTGTGAAATCCGTGCTCATGGTTTTACATCCCTCCTTCTATCGAAAGTCGATCAGCCGATGGACAGTTGATCATCGAGTGCGTAGACGCCCGGCGCCGACCACGCGGCACGTTCCGCTGCGCGCCGCTCGAACAAGGTCCTGACCTTGCCCTTCAAGGTGACCTTGCCGCCGGAGACATCGACCTGAATCGCCTGCGCCTCCAATTCCGCATCGCGTTCCAATGCATTTTCGATGCGCTTCTTGACGTCACCGGCGCTGATGCCAGGAACGACCTCTATGAGATTGGAGACGCCGACGACGCCGGCGAGATCCCTGACAGCGGCGGCGGCGGCATTCTTTTGGTACTGCCATTCCACCTCGCCGGTAAGCGTGACGACGCCCTTGCATACGCGGATCTGCACCATTTGCTTTGGAATGGAGATATTCCAGTCTACCATTTTGACAGCCCGTCGGGCGATGTCGTCGTCGTCTGTCCGCCGCGGACCTAGGATTTGAACGTCTATTTCCTGGGCTATGGCGCGGACGCCTTTGACGCGCCTCGCGGCTTTCTCGGCTGCGTCCTTCTCGGCATATGTGGCAACGCGTCCGGTGAGAGTGATGACGCCGTCGCGGGCGGTCACACCAATTTCGGCCGCATCCACTTTCGGCTCAAATTCCAGTTCATCCAGAATATTTTGTCTGAGAGTAATGTCGTCCATGACCGTCTCCTTGAGATTCCGTTAGCGGAAAAAGGATAGGACTAGCCAAAGGCTGCGGCATTGATCGAGGTCAAGGAACTGGTGGAGCCCTTCTAAAGAAGGCCGAAGCTCAGTAGCCTGAGCAAAGGAGTTGCATCAGCAAGTCCGACGACGGCCAAGCCTCGGCGTTCTGTCAGGATAATCTCCGCGGAACATGAAAGCTCCATTCTCAGATCGCTTTCTGATGGATTGGAAATTCCATTGTCGCGGATGCTCCGCCCTCCGGCAAATTGGTGAGTTTGAGATCGCCTCCGTGAGCAATCATCGTCTCCTTCACGATCGACAGGCCAAGGCCGAGGCCACCCGCTCCGCTGTCGGGTTTGCCGACGACCGCCACCGGTTCGAGCCATCGGGCGGGATATCCTGGGCCGGAATCAGAGACCGTGATGCCGCATCGAAAGATCGTCACCGTAATCGTCGTGCCCGGAGGCGTATGGTTCAGTGCATTCTCAATAAGATTGCGCAGGGCTCGAAAGATAAAATCGAACGCGCCGCTAATCACGACCGGCTCTAAGGGTGACTGCAATTCGATGTCGCGGCCCTTGGAAAGAATGACCGGCGCAAGGAATGCCGCTGCCCGCTGTCCGATATCGCCGAGATCGACCCGGTCGCTTGCCTCAAAATGCAGGCCACCGACCCTGACGCGATCGACCAATTGACTGACCAGCCGCTCTACACCGTCGAAATCCTCCTCGACTTTCCGTGCGATTGCATCTTGCGAGAGCGCAAGGCGAGCCTTGATAATCGCGAGCGGCGTCCGAAGCTCATGGGCAAGATGGCTCGAAAACTGCTCAAGTGACAGAAAGCCCGCCTGCAAGCGATCAAGCGCCTCGTTGACCGCGCTCACCAATGCCAGCACATCCTCCGGCATCCTGGTTTCCGTCAGTCGCGCCGCTATGCTGGAGGGCCCGATTTGCCGTGCCTCTTCCGCCGCCTGGCTCAATGGCTTCAGTGCGAATTTCAGCACGAGGATGTTGACCAGCAGAAGAAGACAAACAAATGGAATCCATATCCACGCGATGTCGGTAACGAACTCCTCCAATACGGTATCGAAAATGACGTGCTCCCGCGGGAAGGCGATTTGCACGAAATGCACGGGATTAGTGCCATCAAGCTGCATTGAAATGCCAAAAAGGGCTCTGACTTTGTCGTGACCCGGGAGCAAAAAGTACCGAACCTTCTGGTTTGACACAGGAACCAGGGGCTGACCCAACGTCTCAGAACTGGCAAGAACTCTCCCTGTATCGGTCACGATGGCGAATTGTCCGCTCAGTTCCTTGATTCGCGTTTTCAAGGCAGTTGCGGACCCACTGGCAAGTTGCGGATCTGAGGCGAACTGGCGCTGCATGTCTTGGGCGAAAGTCGAGAGCGTCTCTTCACGAAAAGCATCGTTGGCCGCTTGAAAACGGACGTACAAGAAAACAACACTCGCACAGACTGCAACCAGTGCGACGATAGACATAGCAACGACGAGGCGCCTGAATAGCGTCAGCCGGCCAAATGTCATGAACGTCCCTCCGTCAGCATATAGCCGACACCTCGCATGTTATGGATATCGATCGCGGCACCCGCAGCCTGGAGCTTTTTACGCAATCGGTGGATGAGAACCTCGACGGCGTTGGAGCTCAGTTCCTCGCCGAAGCCATAGATCGACTCCTCGACCTCGCCCTTGGAGAGAACCCTGTTGAATCTCCGAAGAAACAATTCCAGCGCGGCGAACTCGCGGCGACTGAGCTGCAGTTCGGTCTCCCCGACCTTGGCGACATGCTGTGAAAGATCAAGATGGACGTTGCGCTCGTTGAGGATCGTATCATGGCGTAGGGCTGGGCGACGCATCAAGGCACGGACGCGCGAGATCAGCACGCCCATAACGAAGGGCTTGACGAGATAGTCATCGGCACCCCTGTCGAGCGCATCGATAATCGAACTTGCGGCATCGCGTGCCGTCAGGATGAGAATAGGCGTCGAGGGCGCCCGGCGACGCACAGGTTCGAGCAAGGACAGGCCGTCGCGATCTGGCAAGCCAAGATCGAGAATGACCGCCTCATAGCTGATCGTGGACATAGCTTCCTCGGCGTCGCTGGCTGAACTGACCCAATCGACGGCAAAACCATGCGAACGCATTGCCTCGCTTGTCAGTGAAGCGAGCTTGGCATTGTCTTCAACGAGCAACACACGCATGAACCAGTCCAAAACTTTCGCGTTGATCCCGTAGGGCGATTTTAACGCAAAGGCCTCCTTGTTCTTGGCGAATTCGAGGCGGCGCCTATTCGCATCCGTTTTGCCGCACCCGCCTTGATCCTGCCGCTTCGCGCGTCGCGATGTCCCATTCGATATCCCGGCGGCGGACGAACGAGGAAAGCCTCCGTATCACTCCCGCTTGGGCGATGAGCTGGGCACTCCAGCTAAACTTGCCCCAGAAATCTAACCTGAAGGCTATTTTCACTTTTTTGACAAGTTTCTGTAAGCCGCCCGTAAGCCAGGCCAAACAATGTCCGCTCCGACAAACACAATCGCCACCATTCTTGTCGGAACGAGCGCCTAACATGAATGACAAAGATCTTAGCGATCTTCCCCTGAAGACTTATCTCATCAATCTCGACCGTGCCGCTGATCGCCTGTCCGCCATGCAGGATAAGCTTGATGGTATACGACTGCCGTTCGAACGAGTTGCTGCCGTCGACGGGCAAGCGCTTGAATTGCCCATCAGGGACTTCCACGAGGGAACCTACAGGCTTCTGCATGGAAGAAGGGGCAATCTCGCGGAGGCGGGCTGCTACCTTAGCCATATTGACTGCGCAAAGCGCCTGCTTGCCTCGCAGTCAGAATTCGCCCTGATACTGGAGGATGATCTCGAATTTCCCGCCGACTTGAAACAACTCTTGAGGGCCGCAATCGAGGCGCAAGCCGATTGGGACATCTTGCGGCTTTCGACGGTCAATCGCGGTCGCAAGTACCCGTTTGCCGACTTGACGTCCCAACGTTCCCTTGCCGTGGCGCTTACTCGCGAGAAAGGATCGGGCGCCTATTTGCTCAACCGTCGCGCGGCAACCTGGTTTGTCGAAAAGCTCGTCCCGATGCGTTTGCCATTCGATCTTGCCTTCGATCTTGAATATCTGGCGGGCCTGAGGGCCGCTTTTGTCTTCCCCGTGCCGATCAACCAGGATACCGGATTGCCGTCCCAGATCCAGGCCAAACGCCGAACCTATCATTTGCCGCGATGGCGCTACGTGACTGTTCAGCCCTATCGCGCATGGCTAGAAGCATCACGTTTTATCTGTCGTCTTCGGCAATTGGTGTGGCTTTTGCTAAAGCATACCCTCTTACGAAGAATGGACAACCTTTCCTCAGGAATCCGCACAAAACCCCTGTCATTGACGGACGGGAGCAGAGGTGACTGATCAATGGTTGTTTTGCCCGAGAGCCTCGGTGTCTATGTCATTAACCTGGCCAGATGTGTTGACAGGTGGAAAGCTATCCGCTCGCAGGCGCTCGCCCATGGTATTCATATCACACGGGTTCCCGCCATTGACGGGCGTAACGTCGCTCCCATGAACTATGTCGACGTCGATCACGCCGGTTTTTTCAGACATGGCGGTAGACAATTGCTGCCGGGCGAGTACGGCTGCTACCGAAGCCACCTGCGCGCCGTGGACATGTTCCTATCCAGCACATTTGAGGCCTCCATCGTTATCGAGGACGACGTGGAAATCGTCAGCGATTTGCTGGAGCGAACCTCGCAGATACTTGCCGCGGTGCCGACTGCTGACATCGTCAAGCTGTTCAACCACAGAATCCGTGGGTTCCGGCGGGTCGCCACGACGATTTCTGAAGATGAGATTGGCCGTTGTTTGCACGGTCCCCAGGGATCCGCCGCATGCTACATCGTCACCCGCAATGGCGCGCACGCGATTACCTCGGCAATGCGGACCATGACCCTCCCCTTTGATGTCGCCTTGGAACGTGGATGGGACCACGGCGCCAATATTCTTACGGTGAGAGAAAACATCGTCGAACTCAGCAAGCATAGTCAAAACACGCAGATCGGAACCAGAGCCGACTATAGGGCGATAAAACTCTCGGGAGCACGACGATTATCGACGCACGTTCTGCGTGCGCTCGACTATTCGCGGCGGATTAAATATGCGCTCGACATTTGACGAATACGCTGCGAACCGCCGCAGAGCGGAATACGCGATCATCCGCTCTTTTTTTAAATTCGCATGTCTCTCGGAACGGGCCGCATTGAGGCGGATCAATGTCTGTTCGATGGAAACGGTTCTAATCAGCTGATCGAGCGCACCAGCATAGCGGATACAAACTCAGCCACCGGAGCCAATCATGACGTTCTCCAGCGTGACCAGCACGGTAGGTTTCCTGGTAGAAACCAGTGGATCATCTTTGGTGCTGATTGCAGCATCCGGGCTTTTGGCAGGCATTACCTTCGTATTGGTCGATAACGTCGCGCTTGCCTCCCTTGTCTGGGCGCTCGCCACCTTGCCGATCCTGGGCGCGTTGTTGCTTCAGACCTTCCGTTCCTTGCGTAACGGCGATTTCGGTTTGGATATCGTCGCAGCCCTGTCGATGGCGCTCGCCCTTTCCTTTGGCGAAAGCCTCGCAGCCAACGTCGTCGCGCTGATGTATGCAGGTGGACAGATGCTGGAGGGATATGCGTCCGGCCGCGCCGCCCGTGAGATGACATTACTGATGGGACGGGTGGCACGAACCGCATTTCGCTATGTTGGCGATCGGTTGGAACTAACTCCCATCGAGAAGATAGTTGCTGGCGATCACATCATGATCCGCCAAGGCGAAGTGCTGCCCGTCGATGGTATTCTTCTGTCTCCCCGCGCTATTCTTGACGAGTCTGCGTTAACGGGAGAGCCACTCCCTGTGGATCATCGGGCTGGTGAAGAGGTGCTAAGCGGCAGCGCATCGATCGGTCCCGTCTTTACTGTCAAGGCACTTCGCCCCGCCTCTGAGAGCACATATGCTGCGGTTGTACGCCTCGTCGAGACGGCACAGAAGAGCAAGGCGCCGATGGCGCGCTTTGCGGACCGCTATGGCCTGGCATTTTTGCTCATGACGGTAACGATAGCATTGTCGGCCTGGTTGCTGTCCGACGATCCGCGACGTGCTCTTGCCGTTCTCGTCATTGCCACGCCCTGCCCGCTTATCCTGGCCGTACCGGTCGCGCTTATGTCGGGTATCTCGCGCTGTGCCTCGATAGGCTGCCTGGTGAAAGACGGTAGCGCCCTTGAAGCCTTAAGCCGCGTGCGGGTTGCCGTCCTCGACAAGACCGGCACACTCACACACGGCAAAGCCCAAATCATAACAGTCGGCTGCAGCGCTTGGATCGATAAGGACGAGTTGTTGCGTCTTGCCGCTTCGTTGGATCAAGCATCGAGCCACGTCATGGCTGCCGCTTTGATCGAGGGAGCGCAGGAGCGCAATCTGCGGCTGTCGCCACCAACCAATGTCGAGGAAGTTGGCGGAGCCGGGCTTGAAGGAACGGTCGACGGACGCCGCGTCGTGATCGGTGATAGCCGCTTTGTGAAAAGCCGAAGTTCTCGAAGTGCTTCCCAAGTCTTCGAAAATCATCACCGATCTGGTGAAGTTGCGGTGACAGTCGCAATCGACGGTATTGTCGCGGGAAATATCATAATGTCCGATCCGGTGCGCGCCGAGGCGATCAGCGTTCTGCAGCGATTGCGCAGCGCCGGAATTGCGAAAATCGTTCTTGCTTCAGGCGATCGCCTGGATGTTGCCTCGAACGTCGGCAACATCCTCGGTATCGAACAGGTGCTTGGCGAACAGACACCGGCTTCGAAAGTGGAGGCCGTTATCGCGGCGAAAAGCTTCGGTCCGGTGATGATGGTGGGTGACGGCGTCAACGATGCGCCGGCACTTGCGGCGGCCGACGTAGGTGTTGCATTAGGCGCGCGTGGGGCGGCGGCCTCTTCGGAGGCGGCAAGCATCGTACTGCTCGTGGACCGACTCGATCCTTTGGCAACCGCCCTGGTTGTCGCCCGCCGGACCGTTGCGATCGCCCGCCAGAGCGTGGTTGCTGGGATTGGCCTTTCAGTTGCCGGCATGATCGCCGCGGCATTTGGCTATTTGCCGCCGCTGCACGGTGCTTTACTTCAGGAAGTCATCGATGTCGCAGTTATCCTGAATGCATTGCGTGCCCTTGGGCCGTCCAAATCGGAGGGCGGCCCATACAGCCAGTCAGCGAATATAGCGACCAGACCTGCCTCTAAGACGCAAACATCCTGAAGCACGGATAGTCGGATCACATCACCACGTCGCTTTGCGTCTGGTCGGGAAGATCCTTCCCCTCATTGATCCTGATCAATGCCGCGGCGGCAAATATCCGCAGACTGCTTCCTGCTACCAAACCCATGAAGGAGCAAGCCAATGCTGAGAGCCAGACGCGACAGCCTGGGCGGTGCAGCCTCTAAAGCCATTCCCTCCCTCGGCGAGGTGGAAGGGCGCATGATGGTCCTTGAACTCATCGCGCTGACGGCGCTCACCCGTCTGATACGTCTTCACGATATCGGCGAGAGAGCAGATCTCATCAAAGCAATGCGGCACGCCATCGATCGCAAATGCCATGACGCCAGACTGTGCGGAACCGACACGAAGTCCGCTGAGGAATATGCGGAAGAACTGCTGGCCTCGGCCCAAGAGCAGGCAATCGTTCTGGAATCGATCCGAAACGACGCCTGACGATGACATCGAGCGGCTTTTGGCGTGCCTGGGATTCTATAGGCGCGGCAATAGCGGGAATACCTAAAGTAAGTGAAGATGGAGAGCCGTCGTGCAAGCCAAAGACATCATGACACGGAATGTCATCACAACCACGCCGACGATGAGCGTCCGAAACGCGGCGCTGCTCTTGCGCGCCAATGATATCAGCGGCCTTCCCGTGATTGGCGACAACGGCGAGGTCTGTGGCATCCTCACCGAAGGGGATCTCCTGCGACGCGTCGGCGATAACTGGGCGTCGTGGGCCAAAGACAAGTTCGAGCAAGACGATCGGCATGGCTTGAACACTTACATTCAAATCTACGGATGGTCGGTCGGCGAGGCGATGCACCGCGAGGTTATCAGCGTCACCCCCGAAACGGATGTCGGGCGGATTGGTAACCTGATGCTGTCCCACAGAATCAAGCGAGTTCCGGTCATTAGCAACCGTCGTCTTGTCGGTATCGTCAGTCGATGCGATTTGATCAATCTGGTCATCGATGCACCTGATCGACACGTCGCTAAAGGTGATGACGCCATGCGGCTCGCCATCAAGACCCGGCTGGCCGCGGATCTCGGGATTGCTAGCAACAAGGTCGACGTCATCGTCAAAGACGGCCAGGTACAGGTGAAGGGAATCCTCGAATCCAATATCCAACAAAAGGCGATCCGAACGCTTGTGGAGGGAATTCGAGGAATCAATGGATATATCGATCGGACAACGCTCCTGCCTTCGGACGCCATCAGCGTTTCAACGAGGCGAGACAGTGGCCAATGAGTCAGGAACTCGCCACTATTGGACAATCCTCGTGGCGATCGCGATTGTCGGGTCGCCTTGCTCGCCTGCGAGAGCACCCACTCGCGAGTGTGGGTCCAGGCCTGATCACCGGCGTCGCCGACGATGATCCGAGCGGTATTGCCACCTACTCCCAGGCGGGAGCGCAATTCGGTCTGAACATGCTTTGGACAATGCCGGTGTCATTTCCAATGATGGCGGTCGTCCAGGCGACGTGCGCTCGGATCGGGCGTGTGACCGGACAGGGCCTGGCGGCGAACATAAAGACCGCATTTCCACCGGTGATCCTCTATGCCGTCGTTTTCTCGCTCCTGATCGCCAATATTCTGAATATCGCCGCCGATGTTGCCGCCATGGGCGAGGTCGCGGGGCTGGTGACAGGCTTCAACCGACACCTGATGACAATGTTCTTCGTTTTCGGGACGCTCGCGCTTCAGGTCTTCATCCCTTATCACCGCTATGTCGCGTTCCTGAAGTGGCTGACAATTTCGCTCCTGGCTTATGCGGCGGTCCTCTTCACCGTCCATATCGACTGGCAGCAAGTTGCCTTGAGGACGATCTGGCCGACGACCACCCCGACGTCGACCTATGCTGCGGTCGTCGTCGGCGTCTTCGGGACGACGATCAGTCCTTACCTCTTCTTCTGGCAGGCATCGGAAGAAGTGGAGGATATGATGCCGCTCCCGATTCAGTGCCTTTGTCCAGAGACAGTGCGACAGCTCCCAAGGAACTTCGTCGCATTGGCTGGGACACATGGAGTGGTATGCTCTACTCCAATCTCACGGCCTTCTTCATCATATTGGCGACCGCCGTGACGCTCAATGTCGCCGGCATCACCCAGATCGACACGGCCGTACAAGCAGCAAGCGCACTGCGGCCGCTGGCCGGACCCTTTGCCGCACTTATCTTCGCGCTCGGAATTTTAGGCGTCGGTCTCATCGGCGTGCCTGTTCTCGCAGGTTCCGCCGGCTATGCGCTTGCAGAGGCCATGGATTGGAAATTCGGGCTCGAGCGCGCTCCCAATGACGCCCGAGGCTTTTACGGTGTGATCGCCATAAGTGTGCTGCTCGCCCTGGTCATTCAGTATTCGCCGATCAATCCGATGAACGCACTGTTCTGGAGCGCCGTTATAAATGGGCTGCTGGCCGTTCCCTTGATTGCCATCATCCTGTTGTTGGCGACAAACCCGAAGGTCATGGGCCCGTACACGATAGGGATATTGGCAGCATATATCGGCTGGGCCACGGTCGCGTTGATGGCGGTCGCAGCCGTGATGATGTTCGTCTCATAGCGCCTCCCCCGCGGTTCTCCCGCTGTGGCTGTTTGAAGTTGCAGCGCAGCTTTCAAGCAAATGGTCTGCGGTCCATCGTCGCGCAAACAAAACTTGCCAATGACCTCAACTAGCCCCGCTCATTTGATGTCGATCAAAGCATCGCAATCGTGCGCTCTGTAACCTTCTCGGCATGGAACAATCCAAACCCCTATCGGCACCACAAACCAAATCCATCGCCGGGAGACGACCATGCTCATTCAAGAAATCATGAACGCACCAGCCATCACCGTAAGTCCCAAAACATCGGTGGTGGATGCGGCAACGATTATGCTCGACCGTCACGTCAGCGGTCTTCCAGTCGTTGATGCCAACGGAAACATCGTCGGCATTGTCAGCGAAGGCGATTTCCTTCGCCGCTCGGAATTGCAGACGGAGCGCAAGCGATCCTGGCTGCTCGAGTTTCTGACCAGCCCCGGCAAGCTTGCTGATGAGTATGTTCTTTCGCATGGCCGCAACGTTGAAGAAGTGATGACGTCGGAGGTTGTCACTATCGCTCCCAATGCAACGCTCACCGTTGCCGTCGACCTGATGGAGCAGCATGGGATCAAGCGCTTGCCTGTCGTCGTCCAAGACAAAGTGATCGGGATGGTCTGCCGATCAGACCTGTTGCGGGCGCTGGCGAACATGCTGCCAAAGGAGAAGGTCCAGGCCAGCGACGATCAGATCGCCGAGGCGGTCATTGCCGAGCTGTCCCATCAGAGCTGGAGCCAGAATGGCTTTATAAAAGTCAGCGTTCAGAACGGCGTTGTCGAATTGTCCGGCACTATCTTCGACGAAAGAGAGCGACTGGCTGCCAAGGTTGCAGCGGAGAATGTGCCGGGCGTCAAGTCCGTTACCGACCAGATCACATGGATCGATCCCTATCTCGGTGTTGCCATGCCGGCGCCGAGTGAAGCGGTCTGAACAACACAATCGCCATAGGCACAAAGGCGATATGGCGGGCGGCGAACGACTGGCTCGACGCGCCGTTTTGATCGCCATCTGGATTCCTCGGACAGCCAAAAACTAGCTGTTGGTGACGACCGAGCTTTTCCCCACTGGCTGAGACTCTGTCTGGCAACACCCGTCTCTCATAATTTCTCGAAGTTGACCTAGGTCAAAGCTGAAGCGTCACAGGCAGATTACTAAACGTCGAGTTCACCATTCAGACAGTCCAGACCAACCCAAAAATCTCGCACTGAATGAAGTGCATTTAGAATTGTCTAAAAGCAATGAAGCGACGGAAATCATCATGAGCCCTGCGCCTCTCGTCCAATCCTTCCTCATTCATCTCGTGCTTGTCGAAGCAGCGAAGACGCGCGTCATTTGCTCGGTCGCAAGGGCATGAGCGCCAACTCCATCGACAAGAGGCAGGCACGATGACCACCGCATTCTTCGATACGGGATCGGAAGTCAGACGAGAGGCGGAGACCGACGTCACCGACAGCTCAATCCAACCGTCTTCCCCAAAAGACCGGCCGCCAAGGACAATGCGCGCCAAATTATCACCGGCCGCCCTCGTGCAAACGCTGGCGACACTCCTCTGGATACCCCAAGCAGCCTTGCTTGCCAGTGGAATAGGCGTGATCGCTGACGGACATAGCATAACGGCAACGGCGGTACCGGCGCTGTTCGTCTTTCTCCTTGGCGCCTTGCGTGCCGGGCTGGATGCCTTGGGCGGACGTTTGGCCTTTCAAGCCGCGCGCGCAGAACTGAGCCGGCGGCGCGAGATTGCCGTTACGGCACTCGCCGCCCGATCGCCACTGGACAGCGATCGTCCAGCGTCCGGTTTTGCCGCAAGTCTCGTCGCCGAGCAGGCTGAAACCATCGTGCCCTATCTCGCTCGCTTCCGACCGGCGCGGCTGAAAGCAAGTGCCGTCCCACCGGTCATCCTCATCTGCGTTGCACCGGTTTCCTGGGTTGCAGCCCTCATTCTGCTCTTTACGGCGCCACTGATCCCCGTGTTCATGGCCTTGATCGGTTGGCGAGCCAAGGCCGCAAGCGAAAAGCAACTGGCCGAGACCGGCGGGCTCAATGCTTTTCTCCTCGACCGGCTGCGCGGCCTTGCCACTATTCGCGCGCTCGGCGCCGTCGATCGCACCGCCTTGCGACTGCGGGCTGATGCAGAACAGCTCAAGATGCGAACCATGGCTGTGCTCAAGATAGCCTTTCTATCCTCGGCAGTTCTGGAGTTGTTCGCCGCTCTGGGCGTTGCCGCAATGGCCGTCTATGTCGGCTTCAATCTGCTCGGCGCAATCGATGTCGGCACGTGGTCCGGCAGATTGAGCCTGACCCAAGGTCTGTTCATTCTCCTGCTGGCTCCGAGCTTCTTCGAGCCTCTGCGAGAACTATCGGCGGTCTGGCACGACCGGGCAGCCGGAGAGGCAGCCCTGGACGCTCTCGACGCACTATCCAGCACTGGCATGACGTTGCCTGGCTGGCGCGATGAAAAGGTGGCGGAAACCAGCCGTGATCGTACGCTGCCGTCAATCAATGTCGAACGGCTCTGTTTCCGGCATCAGGCTGAACAAATGCCTGTTTTCGACGGTTTCAGCCTGGCGATCGCAGCCGGTGAGCATGTGGCTCTCCTCGGAGAAAGCGGTGCTGGCAAGACAACGATGCTATCGTTGATTGCCGGTCTGGCCCTTCCAGAGAATGGCCTGATCCATATTGGCGCAGAGCGCCTTGACGACACCTGCGCCGCAATGCTGCGCCGCCGGATGGCTTGGATCGGGCAGCGGCCGCATATTTTTGCCGGCACGATCACCAGCAACATCACGCTCGGCCGACCCGAAGTCGGCCCGCACGCGGTACAACGAGCGATTGACCTCGCCCATCTGCGGCGAACTGTGACCCAGCGTGGCGTCACGTCCATCGGCGAAGGCGGGGCAGGTCTGTCCGGTGGCGAGGCCCTGCGGCTAGCGATTGCCCGTGCCGCCGCGGCCCCACATATCGACATCATCCTCGCAGACGAGCCGACCGCGCATCTCGACAGCGAAACCGCACGCGAAATCACCGAGGCATTATTGGTAGTTGCTCGCGGACGGACACTCGTTGTTGCCACACACGACCCGGTTCTGGCCGCAAGGATAGGCCGGCTAATCCATATCGACGCATCGGTCCGGGAGGAAGCCGCATGAGGTCGACATTCCCCGCTCTTTATACCATCTGTCGGCTTTTCCTGGCGGCGCGCGGACGCGTATTATTGCTCGGCGCGCTGCTGTCGGCCCTTACCGTGCTTGCCGGCATCGCTCTGCTCGGGCTCTCGGGTTGGCTCATTACGGCGACTTCGCTTGCCGGCCTGACGGCAACGGCCATCACCTTCGATGTCTTTGCCCCGTCCGCCGGCATCAGGCTGCTGGCGATCCTTCGCACCGCTGCACGCTATGGCGAACGGGTGACTACCCATGACGCGACGCTCAGTGTTCTTGCCGCGCTTCGCGAAAATCTGTTTCGCGGTTGGGCGGCACCCAGTGCAGCAACAATGTTGATGCGCAGGCCTGCCAAGCTGCTCTTCCGGCTGACGGTGGACATCGATGCGCTCGACTCTCTCTATTCGCGCATTCTGGTGCCGGCCGCCGTCGCCATCGTCTCCGCTCTGGCGGTCAGCATCGCGCTGATGCTGCTCTCGGTCCCGTTCGCGCTGCTCGTTGGCCTATGGCTTGTCGCTGCCGGTCTTGGCATTCCCGCCCTTGCAGGACGTCTAGCGCTGAAACCGGCACGGCGGCGTGCGCATGCGATAGAAGCGCTGCGCTCGCGCGCCATCGATCTCGTCGCCGGACAGACCGAACTCGTCATGGCCGGCAGATTGCAGGCGCAATGCGCGGCGCTCGCTGTCGCCGATTATCGTTTGCGAGAGGCAGATGATACGCTGAACCGGATCGAAAGCGGTGTTGTCGCCGGCTTCGGCCTCGCCTCGGCTGCGCTGCTGTCCGGCACTTTGCTGGCGGTCACCACCCTGGCCGAGCGGAACCTTATCGGTGCGCCGGTTGCCGCTCTCGGCCTGCTGGTAGCCCTTGCAGCGCTCGAACCTTTTGCAGCGCTGCGCCGTGGGGCGCTGGAGCTCGGTCGCACCGTGCTTGCCGCTCGGCGCCTTTCCCCTCGTCCGATACACACTGCTCACCCGCCCGCACATTCTATGCCGGAAGACGGGCTTGCCATCCAAGTCTCCGGCGTCTCCGCCCGATATGACGGAGCCGCGATGGCGTCGCTGGAGAATATCACGCTGTCTCTGGCATTGGGCGAGCATCTCGCAGTGATTGGCCCGAGCGGAGCCGGAAAGTCGACCCTGTTTGCCATCGTGGCCGGCGAACTCGCCATCGAACGCGGCGTGGTCGAAACCGCTCCGGCGACGATGCTCACCCAACGCACGGAGCTGTTCCAAGACAGTCTGCGGGATAATTTGCGCCTTGCTGACCCGGATGCAGACGACGAGATGCTCGACGCGGCGCTTGCGAATGCCGGCCTCCTGGAAGACGTACTGGCCCTGCCGAAAGGCCTCGACACCCGCCTCGGCGAAAGCGGGCTTGGCTTATCCGGCGGACAATCCCGTCGCCTGGCGCTTGCTCGCATGTTCCTGCGTGACACGCCGATCTGGCTTCTCGACGAGCCGACTGAAGCGCTCGACCGTGAAACGGGACGTGACGTGATGCAACGCATTGCCGACCGCAGCCGCGGCCGCTCGCTGGTTATCGCCACGCATATTCGCCGTGAAGCCGAGATCGCCGACCGAATCGTCCTTCTCGATCAAGGTCGTATCGTCACGAATGTGCGGCGGGGAGACGCTGAATTCGACGCAGCACTCGCACGGCTAAGGCAGGACTGACGCGGCCGAGCGATCACTCATAACCGCAGCTCATCCAAGGCTGCGGTGCATCAAACACCGCAAGGGGTGGGAGAAAGACTATGGAACTCGATATCGTGGCGCTGTCGCGCCTGCAGTTCGCCATGACGGCGCTGTATCATTTCTTATTCGTGCCGCTGACGCTCGGCCTTTCCGTGCTGCTTGCCATTATGGAAACGACCTATGTCATGACCGGCCGCCAGATTTGGCGGCAGATGACGAAGTTCTGGGGGACACTCTTCGGCATCAACTTCGTACTCGGCGTTGCAACCGGCATCGTGATGGAATTCCAGTTCGGGATGAACTGGAGCTATTACAGCTACTACGTTGGCGATATTTTCGGCGCGCCGCTGGCGATCGAAGGATTGATGGCCTTCTTCCTCGAGGCGACTTTCGTTGGCCTGTTCTTTTTCGGCTGGGATAGGCTGTCGAAGGTCGGCCACCTGGTCGCCACCTGGGCTGTTGCGCTTGGCTCGAATTTCTCGGCGCTGTGGATCCTGATCGCCAATGGCTGGATGCAGAACCCGGCCGGCTCGGCGCTCAACCCGCAGACCATGCGCATGGAGATCGTCAGTTTCTTCGATGTCGTCTTCAATCCGGTGGCGCAGGCAAAGTTCGTTCACACTGTCTCGGCGGGCTATGTCTGTGCCTCGGTCTTCGTGCTCGGTGTCTCGGCCTGGTATCTCCTGAAGGGCCGCAGCGTCGAGCTCGCCAAGCGTTCAATGACGGTTGCCGCATCCTTCGGCCTGGCTTCGGCGCTGTCAGTCGTCGTGCTCGGTGACGAAAGCGGCTATCTGACGACCGAGCATCAGAAGATGAAGCTCGCAGCAATCGAAGCCATGTGGAAGACCGAACCGGCGCCGGCTGCCTTCACCGCTTTTGGCTTCCCGGATCAGGAGGCCCGCGAGACCCATTATGCCATCCACATTCCATGGGCCATGGGCCTGATCGGGACGCGATCGCTGACGACGGAAATCCCTGGCATCGACAAGCTCGAGGAACAGGCCAAGGACCATATTCGCGAGGGCATCAAGGCCTATGATGCGCTGATGAAGATCCGTGCGGCAAAGCCGGCAGCGCCCGGAGAAGTTTCGCAGGATGTCGCAACCGCGCGCACCTCCTTCGAGGATATGGGCCACGAGCTCGGCTATGCCCTGCTGCTCAAGCGCTACGTCGACGATCCACGCCAGGCAACGGAGGAGCAGATCGCGCAAGCGGCTCGCGACACCATTCCAAATGTGCCGACGCTTTTCTGGTCGTTCCGCATTATGGTCGGGCTCGGCCTGTTCTTCATCCTGCTGACGACGGTCTTCTTCTGGCTCTCGGCACGACGGAAGCTGGATCACTATCCGCTATTGCTGAGCATCGCGGTCTTCGCCATTCCCCTGCCCTGGGTCGCCATCGAGCTTGGCTGGGTCGTGGCGGAATTCGGCCGCCAGCCCTGGGTTATCGAAGGCGTGTTGCCAACCGCCGCTGCCGTTTCCAATCTTGGAGCTGTTAGCGTGCTGATCACGTTGCTTGGTTTCGCGGCGATCTACACGGCGCTGATCGTTATCGAAATGAGTCTGATGGTGAAAGCCATTCGCAAAGGCCCGCAACTGGGCGACGAACCAGAAGCCGACCTCACCTCCAAAACTCTCATTCCTGCTGCGGAGTAACCACCATGATCCTTCATGAGTTGATCGACTACGAAACCCTGCGCGTCATCTGGTGGCTGCTGCTCGGCGTGCTTTTGATCGGCTTTGCCGTCACCGACGGCTTCGACCTCGGCGTTGGCGCGCTCCTTCCCTTCGTCGCCAAGACCGATACGGAGCGACGCATCGCCATCAATTCCGTCGGCCCGACCTGGGAGGGTAACCAGGTCTGGCTGCTACTCGGCGGCGGCGCGATCTTCGCCGCCTGGCCGCCGCTTTACGCCGTGTCCTTCTCCGGTTTCTACCTTGCCATGTTCGCCATCCTCTTCGCACTCATCCTGCGGCCGGTTGCGTTCAAATACCGCTCCAAACGCGAGAGCGCCCGCTGGAAGACAGGCTGGGATTGGGCGCTGTTTATCGGCGGCTTCGTTCCCTCGCTGATCTTCGGCGTTGCGGTCGGCAACGTGCTGCAAGGCGTACCCTTCCGCTTCG
This sequence comes from Martinezella tropici, assembly GCF_003287875.1. Taxonomy (GTDB): domain Bacteria; phylum Pseudomonadota; class Alphaproteobacteria; order Rhizobiales; family Rhizobiaceae; genus Rhizobium; species Rhizobium tropici_C. Next base: position 30,944 of record NZ_QMKK01000017.1, on the reverse strand, counting down.
ATAATGATATGCGGATCTATTATGAAGGCTCGTTCTTCGGCCTGCTCAATCCCTATGCCCTACTCTGCGGCCTCCTTTCTGTCGCCATGCTCGCCATGCACGGTGCGGCATGGCTGCAGCTCAAAACCAGCGGCGTTGTCGCGGAACGCGCACGCAGCTATGGCAGCCTGGCGGCGCTTGCGACGATCGTGCTTTTTGCCCTTGGCGGCCTTGCTCTCTGGTACGGCGTCGACGGTTATCGCATTACCAGCCAGATCGATCCGATCGGGCCGTCCAATCCGCTCCTGAAGACGGTCGATCACGGCAGCGGTGTCTGGTTTGCAAATTACGGCAGCCATCCGTGGATGATAGCCGCTCCGATCTTCGGCTTCATTGGTGCCATCGCCACGCTGCTGTCGATGATTGCTCGCCGTGAAGTGGCGCCCCTGCTCTTCAGCAAGCTCGCCATCTTCGGCATCATCTCGACGGTCGGCGTCTCGATGTTCCCCTTCATCCTGCCTTCTTCACTCGACCTCCGCTCCAGCCTCACGGTCTGGGACGCGTCCTCAAGCCATATGACGCTGTTCGTCATGCTGATCGCAGTGCTGATCTTCCTGCCGATGATCCTGGTTTACACCGCGTGGGTCTATCGCGTGCTGTGGGGCAAGGTCGACGAGGAGATGGTCAACGACAAGAACGGCCACGCCTACTAACCCCCATACAAGGAGAAAGAACATGTGGTATTTCGCCTGGCTTCTCGGCTTCCCGCTTGCCGCCGCCTTCGCCGTCCTCAACGCCATGTGGTACGAACTCGTGGACGACAATACCGAGAAGAACAAGCGTGGATAGTACCCCGGCGGCCGGGCACGTCGCCCGGCCCATGCCCACCAATCGATCCCTCTGCCTGATCAATTGAAAGACGCCTCCCGTGCTCACCAGTTCGCTTGCCCGTTACACTCAACCCGTGCCGCGTTACACCAGCTATCCGACGGCGCCGCATTTTCACGACGGCATTGACGGCGCGTGCTATGCCAGATGGCTTGGCGAGACGGATCCACATAAACCCGTTTCGCTCTACTTGCATGTGCCCTTTTGCGATCGGCTCTGCTGGTTTTGCGGCTGTCATACCAAGCAGGTACGACGCTACGATCCCGTTGACGATTATCTGGACGCGCTTGGGGAGGAGATCGCACTTGCAGCGCGGATTCTTCCGAGTCGGCGGCGTGTGAGCGCCGTCCATTTCGGTGGCGGCTCGCCGACCGTGATCGAGCCTGAGGACATCGGCAGTCTTCGTGCGAAACTCGATGGTGCTTTCGACCTGGATCCGGATTGTGAGATCAGCGTCGAGATCGACCCGCGCAATGCGGACCATGATAAGCTCGAAGCTTGGCACCGCTTTGGCATCACGCGTGCAAGCCTCGGCATCCAGGATTTCGATCCCGACGTTCAAAGGGCAATCAATCGGCCACAAAGTTTCGAGCAGACACAAGCCGTCGTGGGAGCCTTGCGCAACGCCGGCATCGGCTCAATCAATCTCGATATTCTCTACGGTCTGCCGCTACAGACAACGGAGACGCTGCGACGGACTATCGATCTCGCGGTGTCGATGCGGCCCAATCGTATTGCACTCTTCGGTTATGCGCATGTCCCCTGGGTGAAAAAACACCAAAGCCTTATCGATCAAGATACCCTTCCCGGTCCGGCCGAGCGGTTCGACATGGCAAGCGGTGGTGCCGCTCAATTGGTGGAAGCCGGCTATATCGCACTCGGTCTCGATCATTTCGCCGACCAGGACGACAATCTTGCCACTGCTGCCAGCGATGGAAGGATGAGACGCAATTTCCAAGGATACACGACGGACGATGCTGAGACGCTGATCGGATTTGGAGCATCTTCGATCGGCAGGCTGCCACAAGGCTATGTCCAGAACTCGGTTTCTGCTGCGGACTATATCCGCAAGGTCAGAGCCGGCGAGCTTCCTACTATGCGCGGCTTCGCACTTTCGCCTTCCGATCGCATCATCGGCAGGTTGATCGAGAGCCTCATGTGCAATTTCTCCTTCTCCCTCTCCGATCTGAAGCGAGCTTTCGGAGCCGAGGTCGACGCTTTCTTGGCAGAGGTTGAAGACGTTGCAGCGGTAGAGTCCGACGTCGTCCACTTTGATGGGGATGTATTCTCAATGAAGCCAGAGTGGCGGCCCTTTGTCCGCACGATTGCCTCCCGCTTCGATCGCTATCTGGCAACCAACAAAGCGCGCCACAGCGCCGCCGTTTGAATGCAAAAAGTTAATCGAGCAGCTCACGCAGGCGGATAGCAAGTTGGCGGGCGGTGTAGGGTTTTTTCAACCAACTGCCAGCCTCCGCCAATTCGCGACCGGCGATCGTGGGTTCGGCATAGCCGGATGTGAATAGCACCTTGATTTCAGGGCGCATGGCCCGGATTTTATGTGCCAGTTCATCCCCAGCCATGCCGCCCGGCATGACGACATCAGTAAACAGCAATGCGATGTCGTGATTCTCCTGGAAAAGGGCCAGGGCCTCGGTTCCATTGCCTGCCTCAAGGACACTGTATCCGGCATCGAGAAGCCGGGAGACGGTGACGCGGCGAACACGAGCATCGTCCTCGACGACGAGGATACGCTCGAAGCCTTTTGGAATCATGTCAGGCTTCTTGTCGTCTGCATGAACTGGCTCCATTTCCGTTCGTGCCTTTTGAGCAGGCAGGAAGATGCGAACGCTCGTCCCTTGGCCGATCTCGCTATAGAGCTGGACAAGGCCACCTGACTGCTTGGCAAAGCCATAGACCATGCTGAGGCCAAGCCCAGTACCAGCCCCCATGCCCTTTGTCGTAAAGAACGGCTCAAAGGCACGCTCCCTCGTCTCGCTCGACATGCCAACACCGGTATCGGTCACTGCAATCAACACGTATTCACCGGTCCGGACCTCCGGATACATGCGTGCGTAGTCAGCATCGAGCCGCTGGCGAGAAATCTCTATCGACAAAAGCCCACCGCGGGGCATCGCATCCCGTGCGTTGATGGCGAGGTTAAGGAGAGCATTTTGCAATTGAGAGCCATCGACAAGTGCTTCGTTCGCCGAACCAGTAATGACGGTTCGCAATTCGATCGCCTCGCCCAATGTGCGGCGCAAGAGATCGGAAAAGCCGGATACAAACCTCCCCACGTCCATAAGCTTGGGATTGAGAGGCTGGCGACGACCAAAGGCAAGGAGTTGAGCGGTAAGCTTCGCCCCGTCCTCGGCCGCTGCCTGTGCCTCGGAAACCAACGACAGCAACTTCGGATCCTGCAGCCGCGCCTCGATCATTTCCAGGTTGCCGCTGATGACGGTGAGCAGGTTGTTGAAGTCATGGGCCAGGCCGCCAGTCAATTGGCCTATGGCTTCCATCTTCTGTGATTGTCGAAGTTCCTCTTCGATCTTGTGGCGGCTCGTCAGGTCACGGACGAAGCCGGTGAATATTCGTTTGCCGTTGGCGATCGCCTCGCCAACTGACAATTCCATCGGAAAGACCGTGCCGTCTTTGCGTCGGCCACTGACCACGCGGCCGTACCCGATGATGCGGCGCTCGCCGGTCGTCAGATAATGCGAGAGATATCCATCATGGGCCTCGCGGTCTGGCGAAGGCATCAGCATCGAAACGTTTTTTCCCTGCACATCCTCCGCCGAATATCCAAACAGCTTTTCCGCAGCGGTGCTGAAGGACGCGATCACTCCTAATTCGTCGATCACAATCATCGATTCGGGGACGGTCGCCAGAATTGACCGCAGATGAGCCTCACGCTCGGCCAGATCCGCCTGTATCTGCTTTAAGTGACTGATGTCATTATTCGTTTGAACGATGACGTGTTGGTCTGGATCGGCAGAGGATGCCGCAACCCAACGGCTCGTCACGACGACGGGCCTGCCGTCCTTGTGTAGATGCACAAGCTCCCCCTGCCAAGCAACCTGCCGGGCGACCTTGCCGCGGATTTCCTCGAGAGGCTCCGGGAAAATAGTCGACAGCAACTCATGAACCACCCGGCCAATGGCCTCCTGTTGGGTCCAGCCGTAGAGCCGCTCGCATCCCGACGTCCACCTGCGGATAATTCCGTCGAACGTGTGCACGACAATATTCGCGCTATCGAGGATCTGGGCGATTTCGTCCAACCTGGTTTCCGCGGCCTGCTGTCCTGAGGGCTGATCGATCATCGAACTTCCATTTGCATTCGGTTAGTGGCGCCGCCGGGCATCATCCAAGGAAATGACGGGCGAATAGCGATCGTCGCATTCATCACCCTCTCCCGCCAGATGTGCAAGCATCCTGGCCTTTAAAATGCGGATGGAATGGCGACCCGCGGGACCGACGATACCCTTGTTTGTCAGCCTCGTCATGGTTCGGGAAACTGTTTCGATCGTGAGGCCCAGATAGTCGGCGATATCGAGACGGGTCATCGGAAGATCAACGACACTGCATGAGCGATCCTGTTCTCGTTTCCGCTGCAGCTGCTGCAGCAAGAAGCTGCAAAGCCGCTCTTCGGCATTTTTGCAGGACAGCAACACCATTTGATCCTGGGCTGCCGCCATTTCGTCGCAGAGACGGGCAAGAAGTTGCGGCCTCAGTTCCGGCGAATTGCCGACCGTATCCTCGAAGGCTCTCCGGGAGAAACGGCGCAATCTGACAGGGGTTACGGCTTCGGCGCTATAGAGATAGTGATTTCTGAGGGAAACGCCGACAAGATCGCCCGGGTAGAGGAAGCCTGTGATGACGCGCCTGCCGTCCGCCATGATCTTGAAAATGCGCAGAACCCCCTCTACCAGCTCAAAGAGCTGTTTTGCCTGGTCGCCCTCGAAGAACAACGTTCCGCCGGCATCCAATTGTTCCAGTGGTTGCTTCGAGAACAGTGATTGAAGACAGGTCGGTTCGGTATCGAAGGCAACGACAACCTCATTGTAACTCTGAGCTCGCTCAGCGCTCTTTGCCGACAACATGACAATCCCTCTCAAATGTTGTTCCGATGCCGTGTAGATTGTTGCCTTCCGAGTGACAGCCGAATGTTACGCGTGTTAGAGATCGTGCAATTTTGTAACGGATTGTCACAGGTCGCAGCCCGTCTTTACTGGAACCCTTGCAATGGCACTCGATCAGCAGCGGCGTGAACATCTTCTGGTCGTGGACGACGACCCCAGAATCCGTCAGATGCTGACACGCTACTTCGAGGACGAAGGGTATGTCGTAAGCACTGCATCGAACGGCCCTGAGATGCGAGCGTCTCTGCAGCAAGACAATTTTGATATCATTCTATTGGACTGGGTCCTGCCCGGTGGCGAGGACGGATTGGACCTTGCCCGCGAAATCCGCAGCCAGTCGGACATTCCGATCATCATGCTGACCGGTCGCGACGATGTTGTCGACAGGATCGTCGGAATTGAGGTTGGCGCCGACGACTACATCGCCAAGCCCTTTCATCTCAGGGAAGTGCATGCTCGCCTCAAGTCCATTCTTCGCCGCCGACAACCGGCGGCAAAAGCTCAGGAAACCGAACCCGGTGACGTGTTTCGTTTCGAGGGCTGGCAGCTCGATATCGGCAAACGGCAGCTTCTCTCACCGGCCAAAATCGAAATCGAATTGACCACCGGCGAATTCGACATGCTGGTCGTGTTCGCGCGCCATGCCGGGCGGGTGCTCAACCGCGAATTCCTCATGGAATCGACGCGCGGCCGGAATCTGGAGGTGTACGATCGGACGATCGATGCCCAGATCGCGCGACTGCGCAAGAAGATCGAGGCCGATTCCACGCATCCACAGTTGATCAAATCGATACGCGGTGTGGGTTACGTCTTTACCGCAAAGAGATAAAGGCGACCTCGCTGCGAACGAATCCTCATCGGTCCCTTTCGTTGCAGAACATCATAAGCCCGTGATCCAATCGATAAACGCGCTCCTCGTCGTGCATCTGTTCCCAATTGCCCGGATTTTGATTCCAGAATCTAATTTGGTTGTACTTGAGTTCCCTGGCCCGCGATCGAATGCTCGCCAATAGGGTTTGCGCAATGCCACGTTCATCAGCTGCACTTGCGACAATCAGAAAAATGACGTCAAGCAGCAGCCCGACGGCGGGATGATCGCAGGGCCTATAGATGCTTAGGCCCTGAATGTAGCCTCGAGGGTTGACCGCGACGAGGATTTCGTCGTGGCGATTGGCGTCGGATGCCATCCGGCGCCATGCAACCATGCCAAGGTTTGGAACTGCTGCCTGGACAAGAGGATAGGCTTGCACGATCTGATCCGGCCGCAGCGCGGCGATAACATAAGTGCCAGCCATTCTTCTTCCTTTCCAAGAATAAAGGCAATCGACCACACCTGTCGGCGGGGTCATGAGCCAATTGGGTGTCAGCGTGTCATCATCAACGGAACGGGCGTCTGCTCGAGCATGGAGCGCGTCGTCCCTCCGAAGATCCACTCACGCACCCGCGAATGCCCGTAAGCACCCATGACAATCAGTTCGGCACCGATATCGATCGCATGCTGACGCAGCACGTCCGCGACAGCACGCCCGCCGCTGGGCAAGACATCCACCGAGACCCGGATTCCATGCCGTGCTAGGAAGGTCGCGACATCGGCTCCAGGCTCTTCGCCGTTGCTGCCGATCGTCGCGGATGGATCGACCATGGCGACACACACGCTATCGGCCGCAATCAGCTGGTCCATCGCAGCCCGCACGGCCATGCTCGCCTCGTTGCGAGAGTCCCACGCAACCAAGACCGTTTTCGGGCGAAGAGAAGCGGCATGCCCTTTCGGCACAAGAAGGATCGGCGCCGGCGACCGAAACAGGGCTCCGTTCAAAATTTCCTGCCGCATGTCGTCATGGGCCAGAAAGCCGCCGCCGATCAGCGTCAGGTCGACATAGCGCGCCCGGTCTCCGATTTCATTCTCCGCCCATCCGTATTCCGTAAAGAGGCTGTTTACGTCGAATGAAACATCATCCGCCTGCAGAATGGCGTTGGTAGCAGCGACCTTCCGACGAAGATCTTCCGTCTGACGCTCACGCTCCTCGAACCATACCGTGGACGTCACTTCGCCATGTCCGCCGATCGGCGGAGCAGCGAGTGCCGTCACCAGCACGGACAAATGGGCTTTCGCCTCCCGGCACAATTCGATTGCGGAACGCAGATCGTCATCATCTTGATTGACGCCGATGACACTCAAAATGGTCTTCGCTTGCATGGTCACACCTCCTGTTTGAACTCGTTGTTCGATGGGCCTGAGTTTATGCACCGGCGGGCGCTGCGCCTTGATCTTGGTCAACACCCCGGATCGAAGATCGATCGCTGGCGTCACACAGCTTGATGTGGGTCAATGCAAAAGGCGGAGGCCAGCCTTAGAAGCGATGGCTGTATTCAAGCTTGGTCAAGCTCTCCGGATTGGGTGGAAACTCGGCGCAACATTTCATCGCAGCCGACTGTCTCGGCTTAATCGTTGGCAGCTGATTTCCAACCGAAGGAACCATGATGACTGACGCCAAGTTGCTGCTCACATTCAATGCGGGCTCGTCAACGCTCAAGATCGGTTTATTCCAATGTGATGTGAACGGAGCACGTCGCATCGGCAAGGGTTTGGTCGACTTCAGCAGGCGCCCGCTGTCGCTTCATCTGACGGAAGGACCGGCAGTCTTCGACACGTTCATACACGCCGAAGGCGGTGAGGATCTGCGCAATGTCATCGCCGAAACATTCGAAACACTCGGCAGGCATTTCAACATGGATGCCGTGCGGGCTGTCGGTCATCGTGTCGTACATGGCGGCGAGCGGTTCGTCGGTCCCATTCGCCTCGACGAGACTAGCATCGGCGATATAGACCAGTTGACCGCGCTCGCGCCTTTGCACCAGCCTCAGGCGCTCCGCCTGATCCGTGCGGTCAAACATCTACGACCGACGCTAGCGCAGACGGCCTCCTTCGATACAGCCTTCCACGCAACCCAGAGCGATCTAGTTCGCCGATTTGCCTTGCCCCGTGCACTGCACGATCAGGGGATCAAGCGCTACGGATTTCATGGTCTTTCCCATGCTTTCATCGCCACGGAACTACGAGCGCGCGCACCGAAGGTGGCCGCGGGCAAGGTGATTGTCGCGCATCTCGGCAGTGGTGCGAGCCTGTGCGCCCTCGATGGCGGCGAAAGCCGTGACTGCAGCATGGGATTTTCAACGCTCGACGGCATACCGATGGCAACACGCTGCGGCGCTCTCGATCCCGGCGTGCTGTTGCATCTTCTCGGGCCGAAAGGCCGGACGCTGCGCAACCTTGAGGAGATGCTCTATCATCGCTCAGGCCTGCTTGGCGTGTCGGGTATTAGCGGCGACACGCGCGATCTCCTGAAGGACGAGCGCACTGAGGCGCGCGAAGCGATCGATCTCCTTGCCTTGCGCATTGCGGGAGAAATTGGCCGTATGGCGGCAACGCTGGGCGGCCTTGACGGCATCGTTTTTACCGCCGGGATCGGCGAACACCAGCCGGAAATTCGGGCTGCGATCTGCGGTCGCCTGCGATGGCTGGGCGTCGCCCTCGACGATAATGCGAACGCCACTAGCGGGCCCATCATCAGCACATCGGCAAGCCCTGTCGCGACCTTCGTCATCGCAACGGACGAGGAGCAGATCATCGCCAATGAAGCGCTGTCAGTTTTGGCGGCTGAGTGATCCAGATCAACCGCCTATCGCGTGGTTCGCGGTAGGCTGACGAATGACCATATTGAATTGGAGCGACCACATGGATAAGCAGCCAAGCGCAACTTTTGCGCATCCACTCAACGCCGCCGAACTCGACCTCATCGATCGCTATTGGCGCGCCGCCAATTACCTCTCGGTCGGCCAGATCTACCTGCTGGACAATCCGCTACTGCGCGAGCCGCTACAGGCCGGGCATATCAAGCCGCGCCTGCTTGGCCACTGGGGTACGACACCAGGGCTCAACTTCATCTACGCCCACCTCAACCGGATCATCCTCGATCGCGATCTCGATATCATCTATATTTGCGGGCCTGGCCATGGCGGCCCCGGCATGGTCGCCAACACCTATCTCGAAGGCACCTATAGCGAAATCTATCCGGACATTTCCGAAGATGCGGACGGCGTGCGCAAACTGTTCCGTCAGTTTTCCTTTCCCGGCGGCATTCCCAGCCACGCCGCCCCCGAAACTCCGGGATCGATCCACGAGGGCGGCGAGCTCGGCTATGCATTGGTTCATGCCTATGGCGCCGTCCTCGACAATCCCGACCTGATCGCCGCCTGTGTCGTCGGCGACGGCGAAGCTGAAACCGGTCCGTTGGCCGCCAGCTGGCATTCCAACAAGTTCCTCAATCCGGCCCGCGACGGCGCCGTGCTGCCCATCCTCCATCTCAATGGCTACAAGATCGCCAATCCGACCATCCTTGGTCGCGACACCGACGAGGACCTGCGTCATCTCTTCATCGGCTATGGCTACGAACCGTTCTTCGTCGAAGGTTCTGACCCGCACCATATGCATCAAGCGATGGCTGCGACCTTTGAACAGGTCTTCGACCGCATTCGCGCCATCCAGACTGAGGCCCGCACCGGCGCTCCCGGCAATTTCTGCCCGCGTTGGCCAATGATCGTGCTGAGAAGCCCGAAAGGCTGGACGGGACCGAAGGAAGTCGACGGCAAGAAAGTCGAGGGTTTCTGGCGGGCGCATCAGGTGCCGGTTTCCAACTGCCGCGAGGACGCCAGCCATCGAAAAATCCTGGAAGACTGGATGCGCAGCTATGATCCGCAGGATCTTTTCGACGCCGACGGGCGCTTGAAAGAGGAATTATCTGCACTGGCGCCGAAAGGGAAACGCCGCATGGGCGCCAATCCAAATGCCAATGGCGGGCTGCTGCGCCGTGAACTCGTTGTGCCTGATCTTCGCAACTATAAGGTTGCCGTCGAGGAGCGCGGCCGAACAATGGCGCAATCAACCGAGGTCCTTGGCCATTATCTGCGCGACATCCTGACCCTCAATGCCGATCACGCCAACTTCCGCATCTTCGGCCCAGACGAGACGGAATCCAACCGTCTCGGTAGCGTCTTTGAAGTGACCGACCGTGTCTGGATGGAGGAGATGAAACCCTATGACGTTAGCCTTGCCCGAGACGGCCGGGTCATGGAGGTCCTCAGCGAGCATCTATGCCAAGGATGGCTGGAAGGTTATCTGCTCACCGGGCGCCATGGTCTGTTCTCCTGCTATGAAGCCTTCATCCACATTATCGATTCCATGTTCAACCAGCATGCCAAATGGTTGAAGGTGTCGCGCGAACTGCCATGGCGCAAACCGATTTCCTCGCTGAACTACCTTCTGACTTCGCACGTTTGGCGACAGGACCATAATGGCTTCAGCCATCAGGATCCGGGGTTCATCGATGTTGTTGCCAACAAAAGAGCCGACACCGTGCGCATCTACCTGCCGCCGGATGCCAATACGCTGTTATGGACCGGGGATCACTGCCTGAAAACCTATGACCGCATCAACGTCATCGTCGCCGGCAAACAACCGGAGCTGCAATGGCTGTCGATGGATGAAGCGGCGAAGCATTGCGAAGCCGGCATCGGCATTTGGCATTGGGCCTGTAACGAACAGAACGCGATCGAACCGGATGTGGTCATGGCCTGCGCCGGCGATGTCCCCACCATGGAGACGCTCGCTGCCGTCGATCTTCTCCGCCAGAATATCCCGGAATTGTCGATCCGCGTTGTCAACGTCGTCGATCTGATGGCGCTGCAATCGAGCGAACAGCATCCTCATGGTCTCGCCGACGAGATCTTCGACGGCTTTTTCACACCGGATCGGCCGGTCATCTTCGCCTATCATGGCTACCCCTACCTGATCCACCGCCTCACCTATCGGCGCACCAACCACCGCAACTTCCATGTCCGCGGCTTCATCGAGGAAGGAACCACGACGACGCCCTTCGACATGACCGTTCTCAACGAGCTTGACCGCTACCATCTTGCCATCGAGGCGATCGAGCGCGTGCCGGGTCTCAAGGAAAAGGCACGGGATGTGATCCAGCTTTTCCGCGACAAGCTCGAAGAGCACGGTCGCTACATTCGCCAATACGGTGAAGACATGCCGGAAATCAGCAATTGGAAATGGCCCTATGGCGACAATGGGGATCGTTTGTCCTGAAGCGATGCTTCATCGAGGGACCGGGATCGGCTCCAGCATGGTAGGTGACGTTGTCGTAAGCATTCAAACACGATCTACTAGACCCATTCGAACGAGGCTGTCATTGGACTGAATATTGAGCGTTGATCTATGTCATGGTCGGCATTGCCGTTACGGCTAGTCTCGCCTCATCAACTTTGAAATGGATGAAGGAGACGAGTGATGATTGCAAAGACAATGGCGGCGGCGGTCGTGCGCCGGTTCGGTGAGCCGCTTGTGATAGAGCATGTGCCGGTGCCGGTTCCCGGACCGGGCGAGCTTCTCGTCAAGGTCATTGCCTGCGGTGTTTGCCATACGGACCTCCACGCAGCGGACGGCGATTGGCCCGTGAGACCGTCACCGCCGTTTATTCCAGGCCATGAAGTTGCCGGCGTCGTCGCGGCGCTTGGGCCGGGAGTGACCGATTTCAAGGAAGGCGATCCGGTCGGGGTCGCTTGGCTGCATGACGCCTGCATGCGGTGCGAATATTGCGAGACAGGCTGGGAGACCCTGTGCGAGCACCAGCATGATACCGGCTACAGTTGCGACGGCGGCTTTGCCGAATATGTCATCGCCTCGGCGGCCTTCACCGCACGGCTTCCGGCCAACGTTGATTTTGCGCAGATCGCCCCTATTCTGTGCGCTGGCGTCACCACCTACAAAGGACTGAAGGAAACCGAAGCCCGTCCGGGCGAATGGGTGGCAATTTCCGGCATCGGTGGCCTCGGCCATATCGCAATCCAATATGCAAAGGCGATGGGCCTTAAGATCGTGGCACTCGATGTCGCACCGGAGAAGCTAGCTCTGGCGGGTGCGACGGGCGCCGATGTCGCGATCGACGCCCGGTCGCCTGACGCAATAGCCGACGTCCTTAAGGCGACCGGCGGCGGAGCACACGGCATTCTGGTAACAGCCGTCTCGCCGCCGGCCTTCTCCCAGGCACTCCAAATGGTGCGCCGCAAAGGCACGGTCGCCCTCGTCGGCCTGCCGCCGGGCGAATTCCCTACCCCGATCTTCGACGTTGTGCTCAAGCGAATCACCTTGCGCGGCTCGATCGTCGGGACGCGCCGCGATCTGGACGAGGCCATTGCCTTTGCAGCCGACGGCAAGGTCAAGGCGGATATCACCAAAGCGCCGTTAAGCGACATCAATGCAATCTTTGCCAAGCTCAAGGCCGGCAAGATCGAGGGTCGAATGGTTCTGGATTTCACCATGCCGATCACGACCGCGAAGCCGGTAACAGATGGTAAATTGTTTCAGGTGTGAGACGCCTCCGTCTGAGGACTATATCGCGTTGCCGACTTGTCGACAGCGCGGTACAGATATGTCCATTTACCACGAACCTTCACATAGGTTTCATCGACCCGCCAACTCGTCGATTGCGGCCGGCGCAGCCGCTTTTCAATCTTTGGCGCACATTTCTGGGCCCAGCGATATATCCTAGAATGATCGACGGACACACCGCGCCCGCCTATCATCTGCTGGATGATCACGGTAACTCACCCGTAGCGGCGATACCGGCGCACCGCCCACAAGATCACCTTGCTCCGAAAATGGCGCCGTTTAACATCGCTCATCAAAAGTATTCGTTTGATGTGATGGGATCAGGACCCGCGACCTTGGTATCAAGAAAACTCCCTCTATGCGAGCTTCGTCAGCAAGCCAAAGGCTTGATCTAGCTGAAATTTTCTGCAGTTTATTGAAACTCTTTTTTCGCTAATAAGTCTTCGATCCGATTTCGTATGTCACCGTTAGGTTCGATTTCCTTCAGCCGATTTAGGGCAGCTAAGGCTTCCTGAGGCCAGTCTCTTCGATCCCACTTTGGCCGAGGCCAAGGGTTTCCCTGCTCCAGCGTCGGGGTCGTCGCCAGATCGTCGCGATTTTCGATCATCAGGCAGTGCGATGCCTTGAGAATGGGCGCCCGTTCCCCGGCCGTCTTGCTCGCCTGAAGCTTCTTCGCGATGTCGGCCGATCTGATCGCCTCCTCCGTCTCCGCGGCGCCGAGATCGGAGACCGGGCATGACTGGCGGAAAAGCGAGGGATCAGCGAGCTTCATATAACGACTTTTCAGCAGAACACGTGAGCAGCACCGGGATCGAATTCGAGATGAACGCTGTCGCCGCGGCTCAACTGCGAAATCGCCTCATGCCCAAACGGCAGGCGCACCGACAGGGCTTCGCCGGTCGCCGTCTGCGTTGCCACATGCACGTTGTTGCCGAGGAAGGTGATGTCACTGACGGTGGCGCTAAGGCCTTTGCCCTCACTATTGCCGTGTCCCAGCCGAATGCGCTCAGGCCGCAGCATCAGCGCCGCCTTGCTGCCGGAAGCCGCGCGGCCATGCACGGGAATATGCTCGAACACAGCTTGGCCACCGAGCGAGATCGTCGCCTGACCATTGCCCGACGACAACAGGACGCAGGAGATGAAATCGCTATCGCCGATGAATTCAGCGACAAAACGCGTGCGCGGATTGGCGTAAAGTTCCGGGCCGGTGCCGATCTGATCGATGACGCCCTTGGAGAAGACGGCGATGCGATCGGACAGGCGCAGCGCCTCCTCCTGATCGTGGGTTACATAGAGGACCGTCACCTCTGTCTGCTGATGGATGCGCCTGATCTCGTGCTGGATTTCCTCACGCAATTTCTTGTCGAGCGCCGAGAGCGGCTCGTCCATCAAAAGCACCGGCGGATCGTAAGCGAGTGCCCTTGCAAGAGCGACGCGCTGCTGCTGGCCGCCCGACATCTGCGCGGGCTTGCGATCCTCGAAGCCTTCGAGCCGGACAAGGCGGAGCATTTCCCTGACCCGGCTGTCGACCTCTGCCTTGGATTTGCGGCGAACCTTTAGCGGAAAGGCGATATTCTCTCCGACAGTCAAATGCGGAAATAGCGTATAGCGCTGGAACACCATGCCGATATTCCGCTTGTGCGATGGCGTCGACAGCAGCGTCTCGCCGTTCAGCAAGATATCGCCCTCGGTTGGGCTCTCGAAACCGGCGAGGATATAAAGCGTCGTGCTCTTGCCCGAGCCGGAGGGGCCGAGAAAGGTCAGGAACTCGCCGCGCGTGACCTCGAGATTGACATCGTGAACTGCGACGACGGGACCATATTCCTTGCGGATGCCTTTGATCTTCAGGAAGGATTCGCTCATTTTTTTAGAACCTTGCGCACGGTCGCGGCCAGCGTCATCAACATGACCGTCAATAGGATGAGAAGCGTGGAGGCGGCAGCAACCACTGGCGTCAGGTCCTGCCGGAGCGTAGCCCAGACTTTGACGGGCAGCGTCTGCAGCGTAGGGCTCGCCATGAAGATCGCCACGACCACCTCATCCCAGGACGTCAGGAACGAGAAGACAGCAGCCGAGAACAATCCATGGCTGATGGCGGGCAGCGTGACCCTGATCTTCGCCTCCAGCGGAGACGCGCCGCAAAGCACGGCGGCATCCTCGATCGACTTGTCAAAGCCTTCGAGCGCGCCAGCGATCGAGAGGATGGAAAAGGGGAGCGCCAGAACAAGATGGGACAACACGAAGCCGACCAAGGTGCCGCCCAGCCCAATTCGCAGGAAGAAGGCGTAGAGAGCGACGGCGAAGACGACGACGGGAAGGATCATCGGCGTCAGGAACAGTGCCTTCAGCGCATCGCGAAACATGAACTTCCCGCGCACCAGGCCGAAGGATGTCACAAGGCCGAGCAGCACCGAAAGCACGGTGACGATCGAAGCGCTCTTGAAGCTCGTCCAGGCGGAAGCCAGCCATTGCGGATCGGAAAGCAGTTCTGCGTACCAGCGCCAGGTCCAGCCCGGCGGCGGAAAGATCAGCCATTGCGATGAACCGAACGACAAGGCTGCAATGAACAGGATCGGAAGAAGAAGAAAGGCCGCGGTCAGGACGGTGATGGCAAGCAGCACATATTTCCACCAGCCGAGACGATCGAAATTCAGCAGCATCTCAGCGTCCTCCCGTGCTCTGAACGCCGAAGAGCCGCAGCTGGACGGCATAGAGCGTCAAAGTGACGACGAGCAGGACGAAGGCCGCCGCGCCGCCCATGCCCCAATTGACGAGTGATTGCACGAACTGAGCGATGAGTTCGGCGAGCATCATGTTCGCGGTGCCGCCAAGCAGCGACGGCGTGACGTAGTAGCCGAGCGACATGACGAACACCATCAAGGCCCCCGCCATCATGCCGGGAGCGGCAAGCGGTATCAGAATGCGAGTGAGGCACTGCAGACGGCTGGCGCCACAGAGTGCCGCCGCCTGTAGCACGGCCGGATCGATCTTCCTGATGACGCCGTGGAGCGGCAGGATGATGAAGGGCAGCATAATATAGGTCATGCCGATCGTCACACCGGTCAGGTTGTTGACGAGGGCAAGCGGCTTGTCGATCAGGCCCATGCCGACGAGCATCTTGTTGATCAATCCCGTGCGCTGCAAAAGCACCATCCAGGCATACGTTCGCGCCAGCAGGTTGGTCCACATCGACAACAGCAGGATCGCAAAGACGACGGAAGACCAGCGGGACGGCATGATCGCCAGCGTCCATGCGACAGGAAAACCGATCAGCAGCGACAAGACGGTCACGACACCCGATACGATGAATGTATTTCCGAAGATCTTCAGATAGGTCTCGGAGCCCAGCAATTCCGAGTAATTGCCAAAGCCGAATGCCGGCTCCATCACGCTGCGCAAAAGCAGCGCGATGACCGGAAAGATGAAAAAGATCGCGACGAAAGCGAGAGCCGGCGCCACCTGGGCAAATCCGGTAGGCCTTGCCGCCTTGCGCGCCGGTGCGACCTCGTCCGCAACGTCTATGTATGTCGACATAGCAATCCTTTCCCATCATGGGCGCCAATGAGCAGCGATCACTACTCGCGGGCCTGGACCTCGCATTGCCCCACCGCGGAGATTTTCCGCGGTGGTCTGATCATCTCCGCCGCTTACTGCGCCTGCCAGGCGTACCACTTCTTGCCGATGGCATCCCGGTTCGCGGCCCAGTAATTCATGTCGGCATTGACCTGACTGGCGGTCTGCTGGTCGGGCAATGTCTTGGCTATCTCAGGGTCCATGAGTTTCGCCGCACCGAGGTTGGTCGGCGCATATCCGGTGGCCTTGGCCAGATCGGCCTGCGACTGTGCCGAGGTCGCGAGCGCGATGAACTTCATCGCCGTTTCGAGATTCGGCGCACCCTTCGGGATGACAAGGGAATCCGCTGCCGTGATGTTCTGGCTCCAGGAGGTCTCCGTCTTGACGCCGCTATTGGCAAGCGCGGTCATGCGGCCATTCCAGAGACTGCCGAAAGGCGCTTCGGCCGACGCCAGCAGCTGCTGCGATTGCGCGCCGCTCGACCACCAGACAATATCGGATTTGATCGTATCGAGCTTCTTGAAGGCACGATCGAGATCGAGCGGATAAAGCTTGTCGGCGGGAACGCCATCGGCCAAGAGCGCCGCTTCGATGACGCCCGGCGCGGACCATTTGTAGAAGGTCCGCTTGCCGGGGAATTTCTTCGTGTCAAAGAGATCAGCCCAGGTCTTCGGGCAGGCGCTGACCGCATCGGCGTTGCAGCCGATGACAAAGGAATAATAGAAGCTACCGACGGAGTAGTCGCTGACGAAACGCGGATCGAGCTTGGACTTGTCGATGACGGAAAAGTCGAGCTTTTCAAGCAGACCCGCCTTGCCGGCTTGCGCGGCATAATCACCCTCGACGTCGACGACGTCCCAGCTGACCTGGCCGGCTTCGACCATCGCTTTCAGCTTGCCATAATCAGTCGGGCCGTCCTGCATGACGCCGATGTTGGTCTTTGCCGTGAACTGGTTGGCCCAGGCGACCTTCTGTGCATCCTGCGTCGTTCCTCCCCAGCTCGTAAAGACCATTGTCTCGGCCTTGGCGGGCATGGATGCTGCTATCATTGCGGCAAAGGCCGCGAGTGCAATTCTTGCTTTCATGTTCCCTTGTCCTTGTTTTTAAGTTCTTAGAGGCATGCCTTACGCGCCTGCCCGTTCATTCCAATGGGGAGAAACCGGTGGGCTTCATAATCTTGTTTTCCGCTTGTTCGATCAGGTCGCGGATCTTTGGCAGGAAAGCCTGCCATTCGGGGTCCGCCGCCAGCTGCCTGCGCCGCGCCTCGCGATCGTCGAGGCTTGAATAGGCCCAGATGTGCACGATCTCGTTGAGCACCCCGATTTCCGAATGGAAATAACCGACAAGATTGCCGAGATGCGCCTTCTGGATAGCAATCCCTTCCTCTTCGACGGCCTTCAGATATTGCGGGATCATGCCGTTCTTCAGCCTGTAGGTGCGGATCTCGTAAAACATCGGCTTCACCTCATGACGAAGGGATCGGGGATCGGGTCATCGGACGTCCGCAGCCAGATGGTCTTGGTGCGCGTGTAGTCGAGCGCGGCCACAAGACCGCCTTCCCTACCATGACCGGAAAGGCCGAAGCCGCCGAACGGCGCGATCGGCGATACCGCGCGGTAGGTGTTGACCCAGACGACACCGGCGCGGATGCCCTTCATCAGGCGATGGGCACGCGTGAGGTTCTGGGTGAAGACACCGGATGCCAGGCCGTAGCGGGTGTCGTTTGCAAGCCTCAGCGCTTCCGCCTCGGTCTCGAACGAAACAACCGACAGAACCGGCCCGAAGAATTCCTCGGCCAATGACGGCGAGTTGACACCATCGCAATCCAGGATCGTCGGCGGGAAATAGTAACCCACGCCGTCGGGCTTTTGCCCGCCGGTGATGAGCCGAGCACCGCTCCTGATGGATGTCTCGACGAGCGCGGCCACATGATCCTGTTGTCTCCTGGTGGCGAGCGGACCGACCTCGGTTGCCATGTCAAGCGGTGAGCCGATGCGGATTGCTTCGGCCTTGCGCTTGAGGATCGACAGAAATGCCTCCTTGACGCTGGCCTCGACGATCAGCCGCGAGCCGGCAACGCAGCTTTGGCCCGTTGCTGCGAAAATGCCGGCAACCTGCGCATTGGCGGCACTTTCGAGATCGGCATCGGCAAAGACGATGAAGGGCGATTTTCCCCCGAGCTCCAACGATGTCGAGGCAAGGTTTTCGGCCGAGTTACGGATGACGTGGCGCGCGGTCTCCGGCCCGCCGGTAAAGGCGATATGCGCGACCTTGGGGTGCCGCCCAAGTGCCGCACCGCAGGAAGGTCCGAAGCCGGTGATGATGTTGACGACGCCGGCCGGAAAGCCGGCTTCGTGGACCAGGCGCGCGAATTCCAGCGAGGGCGCAGGGCCATCCTCCGACGCCTTGACGACCATCGTGCAGCCGGCGGCGAGCGCCGGGCCGATCTTCACCGCCGAGAGAAAAAGCTGGCTATTCCAGGGCACGACCATGGCGACGACGCCGACCGGCTCGCGGCGCAGCCAGACATCCATGTCCGGTTTGTCGATCGGCAGATAGGAGCCCTCGATCTTGTCGGCAATACCGGCATAGTAGCGATAATAGTCGGCGACATAGGCGATCTGCGCCGAGGTCTCGCGGATGATCTTGCCGGTGTCTCGTGTCTCCAGTTCGGCAAGTTTCTGCGCATTGGCCGCGACGAGGTCCGAAAGCCTGTAGAGAAGCTTGCCACGCTGCGTCGCCGTCATCTTTGCCCAGGGGGCTGCGTAAAGCGCCTTCTCGGCGGCATCGACGGCGCGGTCGACATCGGCCTCCCGCGCTTCTGGCATTTCTGCCCAGACGTCGCCGGTCGCGGGATCGATACTCTGGAAGCGGGCTTCTCCATCCAGAAATTCGCCGTCGATGTAATACTGGAAGCGCTGCATGGCGTTCACTCCTGAAATGCCGGCATGACCTCGGCGATGAAGCGTTCGAGCGATGCCTTCTTACGCTCGAACGACATGCCGGTGTCGATCCAGAAGGAATATTCGTCGTAGCCCATCGCCTGATAGGCCTTCAGTCGGGCAATCACGGTTTGGGCATCGCCAACGACATTGTTGCTGCGCATGACCGCATCCGACAACATGGCATTGGCACGAATATCCTGTTCCGGAATGCGTTCGATCAGGCCCTGATGGACCGGCTTCTCGTTCTTGAACCAGGCGAAGAAGTAGTTGTAATAGACGCTGAGCTCATGGGCGGCCCGCGCGATGTCATCCTCGGACGAGCCGACATAGGTGTGGCGGAGGAGCATGATCTTCGGTCGCTCGATGTCCGGGTTCTTGGCGCAGGCGTCGTTGAACCGCCCCATCAGCGCCTCGACTTCATCGTCACCCTGCCAGAGCGGCGTCACCTGGACATTGCAGCCATTGGCGACGGCGAATTCATGCGAATTCGGGTCGCGCGCGGCAACCCAGATCGGCGGATTGGGCTCCTGCAGCGGCTTTGGCGCCGAGGTGGTCGACGGGAATTTGAAGAACTCGCCCTCATGGGCGTAATCCCCCTGCCAGATACCTCTAACGGCTGGGATCAGCTCGCGCATGCGCTGGCCGGCACCCCAGGCGTCGAGACCAGGCAGCAACCGTTCATATTCGAAGGAATAGGCGCCACGGGCAATGCCGATATCGAGCCTGCCGTCACAGATGATGTCGGCCATGGCGGCTTCGCCGGCAAGCTTGATCGGGTGCCAGAAAGGCGCGATCACCGTTCCTGTTCCGAGCCTTGCCCGCGATGTCCGCCGCGCCAGATCGGCGATCGTCACGAACGGATTGGGTGCGATGGTAAAATCCATCCCGTGATGCTCGCCCGTCCAGATCGCGTGCATGCCGCCCTTGTCGGCGATCTCGCAGAGCGCGACGAACTCCTCATAGAGGCTCTTATGCGTCTGGCTCGCGTCGAGGCGCTCCATGTGAACGAAGAGAGAAAATTTCATGCCCGCACCGCCTTTCCGGAAACCGGTCGCACCATGCCGGAGGTCTCGTCGCCAAAATAGACCCCGAAATTGCCGATCTGGCTTTCCAGCGCGAATCGGGAGACGATATCGGCCGTGGAGCTGGTCTTGAAATGCGCAGTCTTGAGCGCATCCGGCTTGAGGAACCGGCCCTTGCGCGGCTCACCTTGTGAAGCAAAGGCCCGATAGACGATGTGATGCTTGCCATCGCTCCTGCCTTCATAGACGGAATAGAGAAAGCCAACGGTCACGGTAAGGCCGGTCAGCGTCTGTAAATACTGACCGAGAATATCGGCGGGGCTGCCCTCCCTGCCCTCGCAATTCGGAAGAGCCAGAACATCGTCCCCGAGCAGCAGGATCTCACCGTCGCGCTCGAGAACGGCACCCAGCTCGATATTGCCCTCCGCCGCAGCGGAGACCGCCTTGCTCGCCAGGATCGGCGTGAAATAGCCGCCACGGGCATAGCCCAGCCCATTGCGGCCGCTATTGTCGAACGAGACGATACGTCCCATCAGGACAACGTGATCGCCTGCTTCGATCACTTCGCTCATGGCACATTCGAACCAGGCGGCGACATCGGCGAGGATCGGACAGCCATACGCCCCGGAAGTCCACTCGACGGCGGCGAACCGGTTTTCAACGGGTCGGGCAAAGGTGTTGGAGACGGCCTTCTGCGTCTCCGAGAGCACATTGATGGCAAAGTGCTTCGCGCTCGTCATGGCCGCAAAATTACGCGAGGTCTTGGCGAGGCAAACAAGAAGAAGGGGCGGCTCAAGCGATACCGACGTGAAGGAATTCGCCGTAAAGCCGATCGGCAGACCAGCCTGATCGCGCGCGGTGACGACCGTCACGCCCGTCGGAAACGCGCCGAAGGCGTCGCGCAGCGCCCTTGGATCGAAATCTTGTGCCGTCATCTTGCGTCCTCCCCGCATGAAAGCCACTCGGCAAGCAGCTCATTGACGATATCTGGCGCGGTCAGGTTCACCATATGGCGGTGCCCTTCGACGATCCGTGCCCAGCCTTTGGGTGCCGCCGCGGCCATCTCCTCCGCCATCCGCGGCGTCGAGTTCGGATCGTCGGATCCCGTCAGGAACAAGGCCGGCGCCCCGACATCCGGCCAGCGATCGGCATAGGTCTCATCGCCACCGGCGAAAGCCGCATAGGCCGTGGCATAGGCTTTCGGATCGACAAGGCTCAACCAGTTCCGCGTGAGTTCCCGCGCGATTCCACTTCGAGCATCATCGCCGAACCAACGCAGCAGCGGGCCTTCCTTGTCGACACCTGAAATCGGTATCGCGGCTGCGCGTGCGAGCACGGCCGCCTTGGCCTCGGGATCGCGCCGATAGACGCCATTGAGATAGGCGACCCTCTTGATCCGCTCTCCGAAGCTTGCGGCCGCCCCTCCGGCAACGAGCGCGCCCATCGAATGGCCGGCGATATTGACCTCACTGAACGCCATCTCATCGAGAAAGCCGCCGAACCAGGCGACAAAGGCTTCCAGCTTGCTGCCCGGAGGCAAACCAACGCTTTCCCCATGACCCGGCATATCGACGGCGATGACGCGATGGCTTCTGGAAAAAGCCTCGATCTGTGGCGTCCAGGCTTCAAGCCGCATGCCGACACCATGGATCAGCACCAGCGGCTCGCCTTTGCCGACTTCATGATAGGCTGTGCCGCGCGCCGTGTGCTTGCGAGGCAAACCTCCCACATTCAGAAGATCGGCCTTGTTCTGATCCATCGTTTCCATCGCCGGCATCCAGATGCCCGATCTCTTAAACGCCGGCCGGATTGGAGACGTCCTGTCCCAGATCCTTAAGATCCTGATAGCGATCGCCGATGCGATGATGCGGCCGACCACCGATCGAGGCACCAAGCGCAATGACGATTTCGTCGGCGGCCGGTGCATCGGGTATCGACGTCTGGATTGTCAGGTAATGCGAGCGGCGACCTTCATCATTCTTGTCCATGAGCGGGATCATGATCGGCGCATTGGCCGGTCCGCGCGTGTTGCAGAAGGCGAGATAGGATTTGGCGCCGACGGCATGGCGATAATGATTGCCGAAGCGAAGAGTGTGGATCAGCGCGGATGCATGCTCGATCTCGCCGTCGAGACCGACGACGGCGGATTTGCCATAAGCTTCGACGGCCTCGCCCGATCCGACCGCATCGATGATCATCGTGGTGAGCAGTTCGCCGAGAACGGGTGCCGCGGCATGAATCTCGGGCTTCAGATCCGCGACGAAGCCGCGACCAGCCCAAGGGTTTTTGACGATCGCGCATGCCGAGAAGAGCTTCAACGGCGTGGCCGCCGCCCTGCCCCCTTCAACAAGCGTCGTTTCGATCTGCAGGACGGTTTTTCGGATCTGAAGGTTCATGGCTCGCTCTCATCTAAAATTACATATGATGGTATGCCATAATACATTGCTGTCAAGCGGCTTTGAACGAACGAACCCGAAAGTCGTGTCGATTTCAAAATTAAATCATATATAACAATGGCTTGGCGACACTCAGAACAGCGCTTGCGCAGGCGCTGCCTGTTCATTACACATCACCAGTTACCCATGGTCCGCTTTTGTATTAGTTATTATGGTCTACCATCACCTCGAACGCGAAAATGAGTCAATCCGCGTCGACGGCCAAACGACAATTTGATGAGGTCGAATACCGCCGACGGTGCGGTACGTTTTGAGCCAGGCTTCGGGGAAACCGATCGGGTTCAAACCTGCCGCAC
This sequence comes from Martinezella tropici, assembly GCF_003287875.1. Lineage (GTDB taxonomy): Bacteria > Pseudomonadota > Alphaproteobacteria > Rhizobiales > Rhizobiaceae > Rhizobium > Rhizobium tropici_C. The sequence continues at coordinate 8,196 of NZ_QMKK01000017.1, read as the reverse complement.
GATGGCGCCGATCGCGTTGACGAGAACACGCGCGGCGGTCACGGCCGACAGGCCATCGATGTCGGCGGGAGGATAAAACTCCACCAAATCGAAGCCGGCGATCCTTGCCCGCCTGCCAAGGCCGGCAATCAGGTCGATGACCTCGGTATAGATGAGGCCGCCGGGTGTCCGCGCCGCAACTCCCGGCATGATGCTGGGATCGATGCTGTCACAATCCAGGGTGACGACAACACGCGCTCCCTCCGGAATATGCCGGAGAGCCGCGGCCACTCCCTCAGCATGGATCTCGCGGGCGGTCACGAAACGGCTACCGTAACGCTGCGCGGCTTCGATCTCTTCGGGCCGGGCACTTCCGACACTGCGAAGGCCAACTTGCACCATCCCGGCGACATGCGGCATTTCGCTTGCCCGCCGCATCGGGCTCGAATAGCCGTAACGCTCGCCATGCAATTCATCGCGCCAGTCGACATGGGCATCGATCTGCAGGACCCAGACCGGTCCGTGATCGGCAAAGCCTGCGATAAACGGCATGGTGACGGAACAGTCGCCGCCGAGCAGGATCGGCACGGCCTGCAATGCCAGCACCTCGCGCGTCTTAGCCTCGATCCGGGCTCGGTTTCCGGCATTGTCATGCATGGTGGTTTCGATGTCGCCCGCATCGATGCAACTGGGCGGTCTGCCATCGAACAGCGGGCCGCCAAGATCGAAATCCCAGTGATCGATCAGCGCCGCGTCCGCCTGGCTTGCAGCACGGATGGTGCCGGCCGCCAGCGCATGGCCGCTGCTATCCTTGCCGGCATAGGTGCTGCCGTGACCGGCAGCGAAGATGACCGCGCGCGGTATGCGCCCCTCATCCAAACGATCTGGAAGGCCGAGAAAGGAAAGAGAGTTGGTCATTTCGCATCAGCCTCGACGATGTTTTTCCCGGAACACGGGTAGTGGCACGAAGATCAGTCGGCCGGTTGGCGATCGGAAAGCACGGCCTGGGCGATGGCACTGGCGCTTGCGACATGTTCCATCGCCGCCCGATAGGCGCCTTCGCCGTCACCGCGCCGGATAGCATCGACGATGCGCGCCATCTGTGCTGGCCCCTGAACGTCACGATCCCTGGTCTTGATCGTCATGGAACGCAGATGATTGATGCGCACCGTCAGTAGATTGACGACGCCCCATGCCACGTGGCGGTCGACGCTGCTGAACAGCGTCTGATAGAAAGAGGATGTGTGAGCAAGCACGCCGGCCATGTCCTTGCCGCGATAGCTCTGCCTTATGTCTTCGAGCGACTTGTCCAGGGCATCGGCGATCGCGGGATTGTTTTGCTCGGCGCAAAGCCGCGCCGCCATCCCTTCCAGTGCTGCGCGGATCTCGTAGATCTGTTTGGCTTCGTCGTGATTGAGCTGGGCGACGATCGGCCCCTTGTTCGGGAGATTGGCGACAAGGCCTTCGGATTCGAGATGGCGCAGAACCTCGCGAACGATGGTGCGGCTGACACCGAGCTGGGCACAGAGATCGCGCTCCACCAGCCGATCTCCCGGCCGGAAATAACCATTGACGATCGCTTCTCGTACCTTGTCGAGCGCAAGTTCACGCAGCGTCTTGGCCGGACGTTCCACGCGAATTGCAGTGCTAAGCCCATCGTCATTCATTTTCCAACCCTCGGCTTCGGATACCATAATATGGCGTACCAAAATCATCCATTCCCGCAATGAAGTCAATGCAGCAGAGCGCCCGACAGTCAGAGCAACGCTTGTTCGTGAATGCCTAAATGCTCCTTCAGCACCTTCTTATGGTCGACACCGATTACGAGATATCGCTGTTCTCCGGCCATTATCACGTGGTCGACGAAGCAGTGGAGGCAAACATCCGGCAATATGCGCGCAGCGGCATCCGGATTATCTTTCTGGATGTATGCGCCAATCTCAACAAGCGGTCGCAGCGCTCTCCTCGTGCAGCAAATATGCTTTTCGCTCATGATTGATGAGCAGACCTGGTGTATTTTCGGATAACTTTCGTCATTTCTTCATCGGTCACGAATTCGCCTCGCTTGGCTTCAGCCAATCCGGCTTCGACTTCAGCAATTTGCCACTCTTCACGAGCAACATAATCCTCGATTTGCTGGGCTGCCATATCAGAGCGCGAGCGATCAAGCGTCTCCGCGATCTGGTCGTGTTTACTAGCCGTCTTGTCTGAAACACGCACGTTGAATGCGGCCATAACACCCACCCTTTCTTAGCTCAGTAAGATTATCTGTGAACCGTCAAGGTTCAGCATGAACTCACATCAAAGCGCCCGAGAGGGCTTACACAAAAAAACGCAAATGGCTTTGATTGGTCTTGAAGGGTTTTGAACCAGCGATCCGCGCGCTTAATGCGCTGAGCGATTGAAAACCCGATCTGTTGATTACGGTGCGTTGTTTGGAGCGTAATCCAGTTTATGGAACCAACAGTCGACATTACGAAGTTGTTTGAGGCTGGGTCGCTTGTCACCACGGGGCGAGTATTTTGCGCCCCCATTTTCAGCGATTTATTCGGCCCACAGGCTAAATGCGTCGATCCCAGTGCATGGCGGGTATGCAATGGAGGTGAGATCGTAGCGGTGAGGGCTGAAGATCGCATTGATTTGGTCAAGGGCCGACAGGAAGCGTTGCGCCTGACGAGGCGATTTGAACCACCCCATGATGTTGTCGCGTTTCGGGTCGACCGGTGTAAGTTTTCAATTCTGTTGTTCAGACCGTTATGCGCCTGATGATCGGCGTCCGCCGCCAAGATCTACACAGGCTTGGCGTAGCTGCCAAGCTTATCTGTCACGACGATGCGCGGCTCGCAAAATTGCCTGACCAGTCTGGAGAAGAGGCGCTCGTCTGCCTTGGTGGTGCGGCGCCGCTGAACCAAGATGTCGAGCACATCGCCGTCAGCATTGATCGCTCCTCAGAGCCAGAACTTCTGTCCGCCGATCGCAATCACGGCCTCATATATACGCCACTTGCCATCGGGCTTGCGGCTGTCCCTGCGAATGCGGGTGACAAAGTGGCGGCCAATGCGATTAATCTATACACAAACAGTTTTCCAGCTGACGATCACACCGCGTTCGGCAAGCAGGTCTTCTACATCCGCCATGCTCAGCAAAAAACCGGTGATCGTCCCACCCCATATGTTCAGCAATCTCACGCGGAAAGCGAAACCCCTTCAACCGCGGAAGAGGCTTGGAAACTTCATTGCGCCTCGGCACCTGATGCACCGGCTTCAACGAGCCGGGCAGTATCAGACGGATAAGTGCAATGTGATCCACTCTCGTTTATAGCTCGGCAAACGCCGAAGAAAGAAGAGCACCGCCATTACCGCCTTTCGAGACGTCCCGCTTGACCAGTGCCGCATCTCCCGTGACCATGTCAGAATAGAAAAGTGTTAAAGCACGAGATCGTTACCTCGCTTTGCTATATCACTCGTCCGTTATCCTGGATCAATCCGCCAGGTGGCCGCTGAGGTGGAATAAAAAAATGAAGCCAACATTCCAGAATATCGCGCGCCTCGCGGGTGTCGGAACGGCAACGGTCGAGCGGGTGCTGAACGGGCGCGGAGGAGTGCGTCCCGCCCTTGTGGAGAAGGTCACCGCCGCTGCACGTGCACTCGACTATCCGAAGCGGCTGCCGGATCTCCATCGCGGTATCGTGCGTATCGATGTCCTTCTCATGCGACCTGAGACGACGTTCTACTCCCGGCTCGCGCAGGCCTTCGGGCGAGGTGCCGCTTTGCTCGATTCAACGATTGCGGTGCATCGCACCTTCCTGGATGAGCAAGATTCACTCATGATTGCGGATTGGATCGCAAGACCTAAGGAAAAACGTGCCGGCCTAATTGTCGCTGCACCGGACCAATCGGAGGTCCGCGCCGCGCTTCGTTCGGTCGAGGCTGAAGGCGTTCCGGTCATCCAGATCGTCACGCGGGCAGAAAACGTCGAGGCTAACTATGTCGGGATCGACAACTACGCCGCCGGGCGAAGCGCTGGCCTATTTATCTCAAGAATGCAGCCGCACGACGGTACGGTCGTCGCGCTCTGTCACAGCCAGATATACCAGGTTCACCGCGATCGCATTCGCGGTTTCTCCGACTATTTCGCGGAGCGCCCGCGCGACGGAATGGAATTTGTCGCTGTTCTTTTTGGGCAGGACGAGGCCGTCCGCAGCGCAGAAATGCTGGTAGAGGCGCTCAACGTGTGGCCGGACCTAGTGGGCTTCTACAATGCGGGGGGCGCCAATTCCTCGCTCGCATCGGTCCTGCGCAAGCACCCACGCGGCCGGGACATCTTCTTCGTCGGCCATGAACTTACCGAGCGAAGTGCAACCGCCTTACGCGAAGGTGTCATGTCCGTGGTCCTGGACCAGGCGCCAGAGGCTCAGGCGCGCCGCGCGCTTGATCTGATGCTCGCCCGCCTCGGCCTTGTCAGCGAGCCCGTCGCCAACGATCCGATCCGGTTCGTTACAATCACTCGGGAAAATCTCTGATACCGCTTGATCTGATTTGATCAGAAAACTAGCGGCGGATGTTCCACCTCCATCCTATGATCGCCCCATAAATCGAGGGGAGATCTGATGACAAGACGCATCACGGTCCATGATCTGCAGAGCCAAAAAGGCTCGCGCAAGTGGCTTCAGCTGCATGTTGACAACGCTGAGGAAGCCGCCGCAGCGGTGGAGTGCGGGATCACCATCCTGTCCTGCGAACCGGATCACCATCTCGAAACCATTCGCTCGGCCGTGCCGTTCGCCTTCTTGTCGGTGGGCATGCCTCACGGTGCCGTTTCATCGCAGGAAGAAGCAATCCGTCTCGGTTTTCAGATGTTGAAGCGTGGTGCAGACTCCGTCTATTGTTCGCATTCTCCCTATTTCATCGAGGCGATGGCGCGGGAAGGCATACCGGTTACCGGTCATGTCGGGCTCGTGCCAAACCGCGCCACATGGACAAATTTCCGAGCGATCGGCAGGACACCGGAGGAAGCGCTGCGTGTGCTACGCGCCGTGAAAGATCTCGAGAATGCAGGCGCCGCAGCGATCGAGGTCGAAGTGGTGCCAGTGCGCCTGGCCGACTATATCACCCGCAACACACCGATGATCACCATGGGGATGGGCTGCGGTTCGGCCTGCGACACGCAATATCTCTTCTCGTCGGGCGTGCTTGGCACGCATGCGGACCACTATCCCCGTCATGCCAAACGATACGCCGATTTCGTCGCCCTCACGGCCGAGTTGCAGAGGAAACGCGTTGAAGCTTTCCGCGCCTTTGCTGCCGATGTCGCCAGCGGCGCCTACCCCGAAACGAAGCATCAGGTGGACATGGATGACACCGCCTTCGAACGCTTCTCCACTCTCGCCCAATCAATCTGACGGAGACCCCGATGGATGACCTCAGCTTTGGCAAACGTAACAAACGGGGCGATTGGGCTCCCGACGGACGGATTGAGACCGCCCCCGTCTTCACCCTTCCTCCGAAGCCGGTGGCCTTCCTGAAATGGCTGCCACACTATTTCTTACCGTGGAACGTGCTCTTCGCCGCCTCCGCTGTTGCCTATTGGCATTTCATCGTGCCGGAAGCGGAGGTCCTGAAAACCTTCCACATTGCGTGGATCCTGCGGCTCTTTCTCGTCAACTGCGTTGCCGTTTTCCTGTTTTACGGTGCCTTTGAACTGCGCCTGTATATCCTTCGCACCCAGGAAAACCGCTTCAAGTACAATGGCAAGTTTCCCGGCGACAGCAAGAACCCGGCCTTCCTCTTCGATAGCCAGAATGCCGACGGCATCATCCGGACCTTCGGCACGGCTCTTCCAATCTGGACGGCACTGGAGGTCGGTATCCTCTATGCCTTCGCCAACGGGCTCGTGCCATGGGTGTCCTTCGCCGCGAAGCCTTGGTACCTGTTCGGAATCGCGCTTGTCATGCCGATTTTCCATGAGGCGCATTTCTTCGCGATTCATCGGCTGATTCACTGGGGCCCGCTTTATCGCTGGATCCATTCCGTCCACCACAACTCGGTCAATCCGTCGCCCTGGTCATCGCTGTCGATGCACCCGGTGGAGCAACTGCTCTATTTTTCCTCCGCGCTGATCCACCTTGTCATTCCATCGAATCCCATTCTTGCGATCTATCAGTTGCACTATTCCGGCTTCGGGGCAGTCGTCGGCCATCTTGGTTTCGACAAGATCGAACTGGGCGCGGAGGCAGCGATCGACAGCCATGCCTATACCCATTACCTGCATCACAAGTTTTTCGAGGTGAACTACGGCGACGGCCTTGTACCTTTCGACAAGTGGTTCGGTACCTGGCACGACGGGACCAAGGAAAGCGATGCGCGGATGCAAGCACGATATGAAAAGCGTAAGGCCCGCGCCAATGCGGCAAGCGCCGCAAAGTAACGAGGACATCATGACTAGCTGGATTCCCGCCTGCCGCCTCGACGATATCGAACAGGAAGGAGCGCGCCGCTTCGACCACTCCGGCCGAACCTATGCGCTCTATCGCTCCCCGGACGACGAGGTCTTCTGCACCGATGGGCTGTGCACTCATGAGGCTATTCACCTCGCCGATGGACTCGTCATGGACTACGAGATCGAATGCCCCAAGCATTCCGGCATTTTCGACTACCGCACAGGCGAGGCCAAGCGCCTGCCAGTATGCAAGAACCTCAACGTATACGCCGCGCGCATCGAGGATGGAACGGTGCTGGTCGAACTGCCGGGCTGAGGCATCCGGTCGGAACACGTTTTACTTTCTCTCTCTCACGCGAGGCTTGGTCATGTCCTCTTTTGTCATCGTAGGCGCCGGGGAGTGCGGCGCACGCGCAGCCTTTGCGCTGCGTGAACGGGGTTTCGACGGCACTGTCACACTTGTCGGTACCGAACCGCTCTTGCCCTATGAGCGGCCACCACTCTCTAAAGATGCCATCGTCGCGGGTGCCCAGCCGACTTTCGTTGCCGATGCCGCTCGCTTCGAGGCGGAGCGCATCCGCATAGTCACCGGCGTATCGGTGACCGCAATCGACCGGAACGGAAGAAATGTAGCGCTTTCGAACGGCTCCCGACGTCCGTACGACAAGCTTCTTCTGGCAACTGGCGCCAGTGCGCGAGAACTACCAGGGATGCCGTGTTCGAACGGCCGCATCCGCGTCCTGCGCAGCTATGGCGATGCCTCCGCCATCCGCCCGCACATGGCCGAAGGCAACCATATCGCGATCATCGGCGGCGGTTTCATCGGCTTGGAGCTTGCTGCTAGCGCCCGAAAACTGGGCGCTAGCGTCACGCTTCTCGAAAGCCTACCGCGCGTTCTTACCCGCGGCGTCCCAGCCGAAATCGCCGAGGTGGTCTGCAAGCGCCATCGCGACGCGGGCGTGGACCTTCTCTTGGGTATCAAAATAGCCGCGATCGATGAACGACCGAGTGACGTGCGCATCTCGTTGGAAGGAGGCCGGGTGATTGCGGCCAACCTTTTGGTCCTCGGTATCGGCTCGATTCCGAATGTGGCGCTCGCCGATGCAGCCGGCCTTGTCATCGACAACGGTATCGCGGTCGATCAGCATATGCAAACAAGCGATCCCGATATCTTCGCGGCCGGGGACTGTTGCTCCTTTCCGATCGGCCACTACGGTGGTCGGCGTATCCGGCTAGAGTCCTGGCGCAATGCGCATGAGCAGGGCGCGCTTGCCGCCGCCAACATGATGGGCGCACAAGAAACCAGCGCCGCTGTGCCGTGGTTCTGGTCGGACCAGTACGACCTGACGCTGCAGATCGCGGGGCTTGCCGAGGGGGCTGTAACGGCGGTTCGACGTGATCTGTCGACTGAGGCATTCATCCTCTTCCATCTTGGCGCCGATGGCCGCTTGCTTGCCGCGAGCGGCATCGGACCGGGCAACGCGATCGCTCGCGATATCCGGCTCGCCGAGATGATGATCGCCGCTGGACGCCATCCCGATCCGGCAGCGCTTGCCGCACCGGAGATCAAGCTGAAACAACTGCTCGCCGCCTGATCTCCCTCATCTTGTCAATATCAACTCGAATAGACCGCTCGATGGCGGTTCGACAGAGGATTGTCATGACCACCCATGTGCTCACAGTATCCTGCCAATCGACGCGTGGGATCGTTGCGGCGATCTCGAACTATCTGGCCGAGCAGGGCTGCAACATCGTCGATTCCAGCCAGTTCGACGATCT
>NZ_QMKK01000016.1:105000-108380 GCF_003287875.1 Martinezella tropici | reverse complement strand
TTGGTTGCGGGGGCAGGATTTGAACCTGCGGCCTTCAGGTTATGAGCCTGACGAGCTACCGGGCTGCTCCACCCCGCGTCACCAGCGTAAGCCGCGTTGCGGCTTATCGCGCTTGCGTGAACCGCTATGCGGTTCATGCTTCATCCGGGCAAATCTGAAGGATTTGTCCCTTGTTCCCAGCGTAAGCCGCGTTGTGGCTTATCGCGTTACCGACGCAAATCGCGGAGCGATTTGTCGTCTTATCCAGCGCAAATCGCGGAGCGATTTGTCGCGTATTTCCAGCGTAAGCCGCGTTTGGGCTTATCGCGGTTGCGCAAACCCTTTGGTTTGTCGCGCCCTTGGCACCGTATTTCGGGCGCGTCGGGGTAATTTCCTGGCTCCAGAAGCGGCAAAGGCCGCATGAGCGGCCTATTGTAGCACGGCTTGAGCCGTCTGTGTGATGAGAAGATTTTATGAGGCATAGATTGCTTGAGCAATTTAGCGTGACGCATAAATCGATTTCATCGATTTAGCGTGGAGTTGCGATTAGCAGACCTGGCAGCGACCTACTCTCCCGCGTCTTAAGACGAAGTACCATGGGCGCAGGGGCGTTTCACGGCCGTGTTCGGAAAGGGAACGGGTGCAGCCACCCCGCCATAACCACCAGGTCGGCAAAGCGCAACTTGTTGATCCATGCGAACGCATGGATCAACAAGTTGCTCTTTCTGGGCTGATATGCCTTTCCTTCTCGCTTGTCGCTCGAAGGGGACATCAGCCGTCCATACGGAGGCTTGCTGTTCATGCTGCTGCATGGACAATTTGAGAAGCTGGATTTTTTTATTTGAACACGTCTTGGATGCTGGGCAGAAGCGGCTATTGCCTACTGCCTACATCCTATTGGCTCGTCGAATTTATTCGATGAGCACTGGCAATGGGAACGATCAAGCCAATCGAGCTATTAGTACCGGTAAGCTTCATGCGTTGCCGCACTTCCACACCCGGCCTATCAACGTGGTCGTCTTCCACGGCTCTGATAGGGAACACTCGTTTCCAGGTTGGTTTCCCGCTTAGATGCCTTCAGCGGTTATCCATTCCATATATAGCTACCCTGCTATGCCCTTGGCAGGACAACAGGTCCACCAGAGATATGTCCATCCCGGTCCTCTCGTACTAGGGACAGATCCTGTCAATATTCCTACACCCACGGCAGATAGGGACCGAACTGTCTCACGACGTTCTGAACCCAGCTCACGTACCGCTTTAATTGGCGAACAGCCAAACCCTTGGGACCTGCTCCAGCCCCAGGATGCGATGAGCCGACATCGAGGTGCCAAACAACCCCGTCGATATGGACTCTTGGGGGTCATCAGCCTGTTATCCCCGGCGTACCTTTTATCCGTTGAGCGATGGCCCTTCCACGCGGGACCACCGGATCACTATGACCGACTTTCGTCTCTGCTCGACTTGTCAGTCTCGCAGTCAGGCGGGCTTATGCCATTGCACTCGACGACCGATTTCCGACCGGTCTGAGCCCACCATCGCGCGCCTCCGTTACTCTTTCGGAGGCGACCGCCCCAGTCAAACTACCCACCATACACTGTCCCGGATCCGGATGACGGACCGCGGTTAGACATCCATGACGATAAGGGTGGTATTTCAAGGATGGCTCCACAAGAACTGGCGTCCCTGCTTCAAAGCCTACCACCTATCCTACACATGCCGACACGAATGCCAGTGTAAAGCTATAGTAAAGGTGCACGGGGTCTTTCCGTCTGACCGCAGGAACCCCGCATCTTCACGGGGAATTCAATTTCACTGAGTCTATGTTGGAGACAGCGGGGAAGTCGTTACGCCATTCGTGCAGGTCGGAACTTACCCGACAAGGAATTTCGCTACCTTAGGACCGTTATAGTTACGGCCGCCGTTTACTGGGGCTTCGATTCAGAGCTTGCACCCCTCCTCTTAACCTTCCAGCACCGGGCAGGCGTCAGACCCTATACGTCGTCTTGCGACTTCGCAGAGCCCTGTGTTTTTGGTAAACAGTCGCTACCCCCTGGTCTGTGCCACCCTCACATGCTTGCGCACATAAGGGTCACGCTTCTTCCGAAGTTACGCGTGCAATTTGCCGAGTTCCTTCAACATAGTTCTCTCAAGCGCCTTGGTATACTCTACCTGACCACCTGTGTCGGTTTCGGGTACGGTCTATACGGTGGAGCTATTTCCTGGAACCGCGTCCCCGCCCACACAATCCAATAAGTGTGAACAAGTTAAGCAATCCGTCACTACCACCAGGCCCACGAATATTAACGTGGTTCCCATCGACTACGCGTGTCCGCCTCGTCTTAGGGGCCGGCTAACCCTGCTCAGATTAACTTTAAGCAGGAACCCTTGGTCTTTCGGCGAGAGGGTCTCTCACCCTCTTTATCGTTACTCATGTCAACATTCGCACTTCCGATACCTCCAGGACCCCTCACGGGTATCCCTTCATCAGCTTACGGAACGCTCCGCTACCACTCCTCAAAGAGGAATCCTCAGCTTCGGTGCATGGCTTCAGCCCCGTTACATTTTCGGCGCAAAGACCCTTGACTAGACCAGTGAGCTGTTACGCTTTCTTTAAATGATGGCTGCTTCTAAGCCAACATCCTGGTTGTTTTGGGATCCTCACATCCTTTCCCACTTAGCCATGACTTGGGGACCTTAGCTGGAGGTTAGGGTTGTTGCCCTTTTCACGACGGACGTTAGCACCCGCCGTGTGTCTGCCTGGTAGTACTTCCCGGTATTCGGAGTTTGGTTAGGATCAGTAAGACGGTGAGTCCCCATAGCCCATCCAGTGCTCTACCCCCGGGAGTATTCGCCAGACGCTCTACCTAAATAGATTTCGCGGAGAACCAGCTATTTCCGAGTTTGATTGGCCTTTCACCCCTAGCCACAAGTCATCCCAATCTATTGCAACAGATGCGGGTTCGGTCCTCCAGTTGGTGTTACCCAACCTTCAACCTGCTCATGGCTAGATCACTCGGTTTCGGGTCTAATGCAACAAACTATATCGCCCTATTCAGACTCGCTTTCGCTTCGCCTACACCTACCGGCTTAAGCTTGCTTGTTACACTAAGTCGTTGACCCATTATACAAAAGGTACGCCGTCACCCTTGCGGGCTCCGACTGTTTGTAGGCATCCAGTTTCAGGTTCTATTTCACTCCCCTTGTCGGGGTGCTTTTCACCTTTCCCTCACGGTACTGGTTCGCTATCGGTCATGCACGAGTACTTAGGCTTGGAGAGTGGTCTCCCCATGTTCAGACAGGATTTCACGTGTCCCGCCCTACTCTAGGACAATAAAGCTATCTACGCGTACGGGGCTGTCACCCTCTACGGCAAACCTTTCCAGGTTCTTCCACTTTAA
>NZ_QMKK01000016.1:0-100000 GCF_003287875.1 Martinezella tropici | reverse complement strand
CAGACCATTGGCATTCAGCGCCCGCACGGCCATCGGCTGCGTCTCGGGCGGGACGGCATCGAGAAGGCGGACCGCCGTCTTGACCCGCATGGCCGGCGACAGCTCCGGATTGAACGACGTATCCGGCTTCAGCTGGGCGGCGGCGAAAGCCGCGAGCTGTATGACGAACAATGCCACGGCGACGATCATGATGATGCGGGCGACGAGACCGAGTTTCAGCATGGCTCAGACATCCTTCACGTCCGTGGTAAGAAGATAGCCGGCATTGCGCACGGTGGTGATGATATGGGCGCCATCGGGCAGGCAGTGCCCGAGCTTGGTGCGCAGGCGGGAGACCGTGACGTCGATGGTGCGATCGAAGGGGTCGGCGCCGCGGCCGCGTGTCCAGTCGAGCAATTGTTCGCGCGACAGGACGCGCCGTGGCCGCTCGAGGAAGCAGACAAGCAGATCGAACTCCGCCGTCGTCAGATGCACGACGCGTTCGCCGTCCATTTCGATGACGCGGCCGTCGAGATCGACGGTCAAGCCGGCGAAACACTTACGGCGTGACGGGATGCTGGCGTCTTCCGGCCGTTCCGGCCCGGATCGCCGAAGGATGGCGCGGATGCGCGCCAGAAGCTCGCGCGGATTGAAGGGCTTGCCGAGATAATCATCCGCGCCCATTTCGAGACCGACGATGCGATCGATATCTTCCGTCTTCGCCGTCAACATAAGGATCGGCACTTTGCTGCGCGCGCGGATGCGGCGGCATGCCGACAACCCGTCCTCTCCGGGCAGCATCAGGTCGAGAATGATCAGATCGGGAAAACCCTTGGACAGAACGCGATCCATGACGGCGGCGCTATCGGCCGTCTGCACGGAAAAACCCTCACGGCTCAGGAACTCCTCAAGGAGCGCCCTAATCTCGCGGTCGTCCTCGACCAGAAGAAGCGATGCGGAAACCATGGCCCTTCCATGCGGGGCGAGAGGTCGTTTTGGCAACAGGGAAACGGCCGGCGTTACAAACTGTAACAAATTTCTCCTCTTTTGAAAAACACCAGCAAAAGAAGCAGTGCAGGTTTCCGGGCAAGGGCTATCCCTCCGGAGCGAATGGCGGCAGCCCTGCCGTCTACCCGACCCCATCGCCCGCTCCGGCCCACGACAGGGCTCGCATCCACGAAGTGCGAGCCCTGTTTGCGTTTCAATAGTCTCTTCCCGCACAATGCGGTTTGCGTCCCCGCCGCCGCCATGCGAAAGGATGTCCTTCCCGGGCGCAACGCCCGGCCACGCGATGAAGACAGCAACGATGATCATGAGGCAGAACGGGTGAGCCAGCGGCAATCACCGCAAAGATCCGGCAAGGCGGCGAAGCGCGCCCAGGAGCCCGAAGGCAAGCGCGTGACCTTGCCGCGGGCGCTTTCCAAGCTCGGCTACTGCTCTCGCACCCAGGCGGAGGCGCTGATTACCGCCGGCCGCGTCAGCGTGGATGGCCGGAAGATCGCGGATCCCGCTACCTGGGTCGATCTGGAGCATTCGAAATTCGCGGTCGATGGCAGAGAGATATCAGCGGAAAAGAAGCTCTATTTCATGCTGAACAAGCCACGCGGGCTGGTGACCACCCGCGATGATCCCGAAGGGCGGCCGACGGTCTATGATTGCCTCAAGGAGATCGATGCCCGGCACCTCGCGCCGGTCGGACGGCTGGACAAGGCGAGCGAAGGGCTGCTGCTCTTCACCAATGATACGGTGCTGGCCCAGTCGCTGCTCGATCCCGTCAGCCATGTCGGCAAGGCCTATCACGTGCAGGTCGACCGCATCATGGATCAGGAACAGCTTGCGCGCATGGAGCGCGGCATCGTCGACGATGGCGAGCTTCTGACGGCAAGCTCAGCCCGCCTGCTGCGCAGCGGCGATCGCAACAGCTGGATCGAGGTGGAACTCAAGGAGGGCCGCAACCGACAGATCCGGCGCATGCTGGAGGCGCTCGGTATCGAATGCCTGCGGCTGGTGCGTGTCGCCTTTGGCGATATCGCGCTCGGCGATCTGCCGAAGGGCGGCGTGCGGGCCTTGACCGAGGCCGAAATCCTTGGCCTGCGCCGGCGCGCCGGAATGAAAGTCAACAGATAGAAGGCGGAATGCAATGCAACCCCATGACTTCTGGCAGGAGCTGCATGCGCCGGGCAGCTTCGACCCGATGGAGGAGCGAGCGGATTTTCATGTGGCCGAACTGCCGGACGGACGTCAGTTGCGCCTGCCGATCCGCGTACTCGCGGACGGCGAACACGCGCTGGCGTCGCTCATCATTAATCAGGCGAGCTTTACCGTGCTGGAGGCGCTGGCGGCAGCATTGGCAGCGCGGATCGCGACTCACAATATCGACGTCGTCGCCGGATTGCCGACGCTCGGGCTGACGCTGGCGGCAGCGGTGGCGCGCGCGCTCGGTCATGCGCGCTATGTGCCGCTCGGAACATCGCGCAAGTTCTGGTATCGCGCGGAGTTGTCGGTCCCGCTTTCCTCGATCACCACGCCGAACCAGGAGAAGCGTCTCTATATAGACCCGCGAATGCTGCCGCTGCTGGAAGGAAAGCGAGTGGCGCTGATCGACGATGTCATTTCCAGCGGCGCCTCGATCGTCTCCGGGCTTTCTCTCCTGACGTCCTGCGGCATCGAGCCTGCGGTGATCGGGGCGGCCATGCTGCAATCCGAGCGCTGGCGCGATCGTGTCGATATCGACGGCAAGCAATGGAGCGAGCGGATCGTCGGCGTCTTTTCCACGCCGATCCTCGAGCGAAGCGAAAACGGCTGCTGGCGCCGGCCGAACTAACGGCTTTTGGCCGGCGCGACGAGGCGACCAGCAACGGATTACATATTATATATAGGAAGGCCGTTCCGATTCCGGCCGTGATGCGCTAAGGGTCCGCTCAAGAAGCATCCGTCGGGCGGATGCACGAGCTTGTTGGTGGACACGTTGCGAATTCTCTCCGAAGCCCATTTTCCGGAATTGCCCAACTACTATCGCGGCAAGGTGCGCGAGAATTACGACCTGCCCGACGGCAGCCGCATCATTATCAGCACCGATCGGCTCAGCGCCTTCGACCGCATCCTCACCTGCATTCCCTACAAGGGCCAGGTCCTGACGCAAACCGCGCGCTACTGGTTCGAACAGACGCGCGACATCTGCCCGAACCATGTGATCGACTATCCGGATCCGAATGTCGTCGTCGGCAAGCGACTGAATATTCTCCCGGTCGAAATCGTCGTCCGCGGCTATCTCGCCGGTACGACCGGTACGTCCATCCTGACGCTCTACAAGAAGGGCCAGCGGGAGATGTACGGAATCACGCTGCCTGACGGCATGCGCGACAACCAGATCCTGCCGGAGCCGATCATCACGCCGACGAGCAAGGAATTCGACGGCGGTCACGACGAGCCCCTGACGCCGACTGAAATCGTCGAACACGGGCTTCTGACGCAAGAGCAATGGCAGACGTTGTCTGACTATGCCCTTGCTCTGTTCGCACGAGGGCAGGAAATCGCCCGCAAGCGCGGACTGATCCTCGTCGATACGAAATATGAATTCGGGACCGACGAAAACGGAACCATCATCCTCGCCGATGAAATCCATACGCCCGACAGCAGCCGCTATTGGCTGGCCGGCAGCTATCAGGAGCGTTTCGAAAAGGGCATGCGCCCGGAAAGCTTCGACAAGGATTTCGTCCGAGCCTGGGTCACAGAGCGTTGCGATCCCTACAAGGATGAGATTCCCGAAATCCCGGGCGAGCTCGTCGAAGAGACGTCCAAGGTCTATATCCGCGCCTTCGAAGCGATTACAGGCACCCCTTTCGTGCCTGACGATCGCGGTGCAACACCGCGTGACCGGGTTCGCGCAAGCCTCGCCCGCTATTTCCCTTAAAGCGACGGTCTGGACCATCGTTCAGCTGAATCGGTATGCCGAAACTTCGCAGAAGTTGTGGCGTCTATAAGTTTTTGCGCCTCTTACATCCCCTGATTGCGTAGGCAGGGGTATGTTTTTTGCAACACTTCAGATTTTTTTTACCGATAAGCTGATATTTCGCCCGATCACCCATATGTTCGCTGCCGAGAATTCGTAAAAGCCACTGTGCTATTGCAAAACTCGTTGCTAGATTGACGCCGACCGCTTCGGGTCATTGTTTGTACTGCGTAAGACTGGAGCACCGGTACCTGGAGTCATGTTGACTCCGTTAAAGACACTGATCATGTAAATTGAATTGTGGGACAATGTGATGGTTTCCATTCGTACTGCCGCCCCCGCCCTGCTGCTTGTTTTGGCAGGCTGCGTCAGCGGCCCAGACCATAAGCCACCGGAAATGCCTCTCCCGGCCAAATTCTCGGAGGGCGGTACGAAGGCGAACGGCGATATCGCCGGCTCGCAATGGTGGACCGCTTTCGGCGATTCCAAGCTGAATGCCTTCGCCGCACAGGGACTTGCCCAGAACCTCAACATCCAGCAGTCGCTGGAACGCATCAACCAGGCTGAAGCGGCGGTCGTGACCGCAGGTGCTGGCGGCCTGCCGAGCCTGACGGTTGCCGGCGACCACACGACCAGCGGCCAGAAGGGCTCGCTGCGCACGCAGACCGAAACGCGAAACAGCACCGGCGGCACCGCCTCGGTTTCGTGGCTGCTCGATCTCTGGGGCCAGTATCGCCGCGCAACGGAAAGCGCCAACGCCTCGCTCGATGCCGCCTATTCCAACGTCGATACCGCACGCCTCACCTATCTGCAGGACCTAGCCACCAGCTATGTCAATGCCCGCTACTATCAGGCGCTGGTGGCGATCGCCCGCGAAAACCTGAAGTCCCGGCGCGACACGCTTTCGCTGACCAAGTTCCAGCTCGAAGCCGGCGCTGCCTCGCGCCTCGACGTCGTCCAGGCCGAAGGTCTCGTCAACTCGACACTGTCGACGATTCCCGGCTTCGAGATCAGCTACCGCCAGGCGGTGCATCACATCGCAACGCTGCTCAACGTGCCTTCGTCTACGATCATCGCGCAGATGCAGGGCGGCGGCAGCCAGCCGGTATTCCGCGGCAGCGTCCGCACCGGCGTCCCGGCCGATCTCATCCGCAACCGTCCTGACATTCGCGCCGCCGAGCGGAACCTTGCCGCCGCGACCGCCCAGATCGGCGTTGCGGAAGCAAAGCTCTTCCCGTCGATCACGCTCAGCGGTGCGATCTCGCCGTCCTATATCCATAGCCCGTCCGCAAGCGGCAGCCTCACCAGTTGGTCGTTCGGCCCGGCGCTGAACCTGCCGATCTTCGACGGCGGCACCCTGCGCGCCGGTGTCAAGAGCGCGGAATCGTCCAGCCGCGAACAATACATCGTCTGGCAGCAGACGGTGAGAACCGCGATCCAGGACGTTGAAAACGCCCTATCGGCGGTGACCCGCGATGCGCAGACGGTTGCGGCCCTGCACGCTCAGGTCAAGTCCTACCAGGAAGCCCTGCAGCTCTCGACCGCCAGCTATAAGGATGGCGCGTCTTCGCTGCTCGACGTTCTGGACGCCCAGCGCAACGTGACCAGCGCTCAGCAGAGCCTTGCTCAGGCGGTTCAGCAGAGCGCCATCGACTATATCTCGCTGAACGTCGCGATCGGTGCCGGCTACGTGCCAGCTGGCAAAGCAACCGTGGCCGCGGCTCCGGCCAAGGTCGTCAAGGTCGCTGCCAAGAAGGCGAACTGACAAGGTCGCCCGGTCCGCCAGGCACTTTGCTTGAACTGAAAAGCCTAAAGCGAAAACCGCCGCGTTCCCCGTGGCGGTTTTTCTTTTGATGCCGAAGAGATGAAGGAGCTTCCGTGCTGAAACTGAAAATGGCGCGCTCCGCTTGCGCAAGAGCACGCCATCGCAAAAACAAAAAGGCCGGAATAACCCGGCCTTTCGCCATCCGCTATCGCATCAGTGCCAGTACATCCGTGGTCAAAGGCAATGCGGAACTGCAGCCAGATTGATCATGAAAGGTTAACCAAAGGTCAACTTCTCTTCCAAAACCATGATGAACGAAAACGGCTCGCTTTGAAGCGCGCCAGCCGCCCTCGGCTGCATGACTGAGGTCTATATCGGCGGGCAAGGTGGCAATTTCAAGGCCGTCATCCGAAATTCTCCGACCGATCTCTCCACTGACGGCCGCCAGTGACGCCACACTCTTCAGCCACAACCGGGCCATCGCAACGAATCCAGCAGATTTTCCGGCCACCGCAAGCCATCGTTCAAGCTGCATTCATGCGAATGCCTCTAAAACACATGTAAAGATTGAAGGCTTACCATGGAATCCTATCCGATTCCGTGCATGGGGCGACCTTTATCTTGCCGGCGCCGGGGTAGGCGCATGAGATGCGGAAGACATTCGTTGGCGGTTTCGCGACAACGGTGCGCAAAGGGAGAGTATTCATGAGGTTCAAGGTTCTTGCCGCAAGCTTGCTGGCCGCATTCATTGCGCTGCCGGCCGTTGCGGAAGCCGCGGAGGGCTTTGCCACCGCAAACGTCAACATGCGGTCAGGTCCGAGCACGGCCTATCCGGCGGTGACGATGATTCCCGTCGGAGCGCCGCTGCAGATCAACGGCTGCCTCAACGAGACGCCTTGGTGCGATGTCTCGTTCTACGGCGGTCGCGGATGGGTGGCTGGCCGCTACATCCAGGCCACCTATCAATCACGCCGCATCTATGTCGGCCCGCAATATTATCGGCCGCTCGGCATTCCGACGGTGGTTTTCAACTTCGATGATTACTGGGGTCGCTACTATCGCGGCCGCGATTTCTATCGTGACCGTGACCGCTGGCGGCGTGGCCCCGGCTGGGTCGATCGTCGGCCCGACCGTGGCTGGGATCGCGGATCGGACTGGGATAACGGCCCGGACCGCAATTGGGACCGCCGTCCCTACCGCAATCGCGATTGGGACGATGATTCGGATCGCAACTGGGACCGTCGCCCCGATCGCGACTGGGATCGGCAGCGCGACGACAATCGTAACTGGGGCCGTCAGCGGCCGGACAACAACCAGGACTGGGATAACCGGTCGGACCGCCCGCGCGACAACAACCGCCCCCGCCCGGAACCCCAGCGTCAGTCGCCTCAGGCTCAGCCGCAGGCACAACCTCAGCCGCAGCCGCAGCCGCAGCCGCAGAACAATCCACGACAGGAGACGCGTACGCCAGGCCCTTATAGCCCGGATCACAAGGACTGCCCGGCCTCGGAACCGAATTGCCGGATGTCCGTAAGGGGTTCAAACCGCTGAGCAATTCCCTGAAAAGCTGAACCGTTCTAGCGGCGCCTTCCGGAGTCCGCAAAATCAAAGCCAGCGATCTTGGAGATCGCTGGCTTTTTGATGCGCTATTTATCGAGAAGCGGCACTCAAGCGGAAATAATATCTTGAACGAGATCTCTTGCGCGCCTCCAGCGGCTCGCAGGGATCGAACGAACGGCTTGAAAATGCCGAGCGGTTCAGTGCATCTTCAGGTGCGCTTCACGCGTCGCCGAGATGAACATTTCCCGCGCCTCTTCGGCAGACTTACGACCGTCGATGGCTGCCCGGCAAAGGCTTCTTGCTGCAACATACAAAGGACCGCGCCGATCGGGCCACAGGTTGGCCATGCAATTCAATGCATCGGAAGGACCGGTCACTAGCTGGAAACTACCATGAGCAAAACCGACTTCAATGGGATTGCTCCATTTGACGTGCCGCATGAATACTCCTCCTCACGCGCTACCAATTGCTTGGAACCGTCCTCCACGACGGCCGCACCGTACTATAACCCCGATCAGAACTTTCGAAAATATGAAAGATTTCGAGCTTGCCGCGACATGTCGGGTCGATGTGATCGGGCGAATACGGCCCGGATGATGCCGGGACGACGTGAATGCGATGAACTTCCAAACCTTGACTTAGAGAAGGGTTGGAGGTGCATCGCATGCGATTTACTTCTCACGGGCGATGCGCCTTGCCTCGTCCGGCGAAAAACCTGCCCGGCGGGCAAGGCGTTCCAAGCCGAATATCCGGTCGATCTGATCGACTAGCCATAGTTCGAAACGTTTCCACATTGACGCAACCTCCTCCACTGCCGACCTTCGGTCGTAGCGGCCCACGATGTCTATCGCGTCATTTCCATCGCGCGCTCTCTATCGCGCTTGGCCTGCCAAATTTCCTTTCAGCGAAATTGCGGCGGCCTCTGCGCGTTTGAGAGCAGCTCCTGCTTTGTCGCAAAGTCGCCAAACAGCTTCTTCAGCCGGGCTTCCTCCTCTTTGCAAAGCCGGTGGCGGCGGGCAAAATCCTCGACGCTCCAGACCTCCCGCAATCTGCTCCTGTCGACTTCCTCCACCTTGATCAATGAACTCATGGGCTCGCCCTCTTTGTTGTTGTGCTCTGTTAATGTCCGAAGGGGCGAAAAGTTCCCTCTGCAGCCCGCCAGCAGGGAGCTGGAGCGATCTGGCGGTACGGGTCGGAATTGTTCTTAATTCCTCCTTAAATCGCCGCATTTACAGTTCAGGCGGGACTTGATGTCTTCACGAGGGCTCGTGAACAAATGGCGGTAGCCGCCTTGGCAGCCATATCGGCTCTCGGGCGACCGGCCCGCTTGAAGACGGCCGAACGGTCGCAAAGATTTCTACCGCCGCTGTGATCAGCCTGATAGAAGACATAGGAACACTGGGGAATACTGGACACCGAGGTACAACCGGCCCGCAATGGCAGATAAGAAGAAATCACGCCAGAGGATAGAACCATCCTTTTCCAGCGGTCGGGAACGCATCGATGACGGATTCAATGCCGGCGAGCGCATCGTCGGCAGCAGGCGCTCGGCCAATACATATTCGTCTTCTTCCAAAACATACTACGACGAGCCGGAACTCGACGACGACGAGGATGAAGACGACAAGGATGAGCCCGTGGTCGAAAAACCTCGCCGCACCCGGGCCCGCAGCCGGCGCAAACCGGCGCGGCGCGCCCGCCCGCGGCGCGGCTTTTTCGGCTTCATCCGCTCCACGATCTATTGGGGCCTAGTGCTCTGCCTCTGGGCCGGCATCGGCCTTGCAGGCCTTGTCGCCTATTACGGCTCGCGCATGCCAAGCGCCAGCACCTGGTCGATCCCCGAGCGCCCGCCGAACGTAAAGATCAATGATCTCGACGGCACCTTGCTCGCCAATCGCGGTACGACAGGCGGCGAAGCCGTGGCGCTTGGCGACATGTCGCCCTATATACCGGAGGCGATCGTCGCCATCGAGGACCGCCGCTTCTATTCCCATTTCGGCTTTGACCCGATCGGCCTTGGCCGCGCCGTCGTGACGAACGTCCTGACCGGACACGCCGTTCAGGGCGGCTCGACGCTCACGCAGCAGCTCGCCAAGAACCTGTTCCTCTCGCCGGACCGCACGCTGGAGCGCAAGGTGCAGGAAGTGCTGCTGGCGCTGTGGCTGGAGCACAAATACACCAAGGACCAGATCCTGACGATGTACCTGAACCGCGTCTATTTCGGCTCCAACGCCTATGGCGTCGAGGCGGCTTCGCGGCGCTACTTCAACAAGTCGGCCAAGGACGTAAACCTCGGCGAGGCGGCCATGCTCGCCGGCCTGGTCAAGGCGCCCTCTCGGCTGTCGCCGGCCCGCGATCCGGCTGCCGCCGAGGCCCGCGCGCAGCTGGTGCTACAGGCGATGCATGATCAGGGCTTCATCTCCGAGGCCGACATCAAGACCGCCATGTCGCAGCCGCCGACCCGTTCGAAAAGCTATTGGACAGGTGCCGAGAACTATGTCGCAGACATGGTCATGGACCAGCTTCCGAAGCTGATCGGCGGCGACATCAAGGAAGACCTGATCGTCGACACCACGCTCGATATGTCGCTTGAGGAGAAGGCCGAGAAGGCGCTGGAAGACGTGCTTGCCAAGGACGGCAAGAAGCTGAGTGCCTCGCAGGCCTCGCTCGTCTCCGTCGATGCGACGGGCGCCATCCGCGCGCTCGTCGGCGGCCGCGACTATGCGCAGAGCCAGTTCAACCGCGCCGTCACCGCCAAGCGCCAGCCGGGTTCCGCCTTCAAGCCGTTCGTCTATACCGCCGCACTGGAAGCAGGGCTGACACCCAATTCGATCCGCAACGACATGCCGGTGAAAATCGGCAATTGGGCGCCCGAGAACTACGAACAGCGCTATAGCGGTCCCGTGACGCTCGCCACTGCAGTGGCCCAATCGCTGAACACTGTTGCGGCCCAGCTCGTCGCCGAGATCGGGCCGGATCAGGTCATCAAGGTCGCCCGCAGGCTCGGCATCGAATCAGACCTGCAGGCCAATGCTTCGATTGCGCTTGGTACGTCCGAAGTGTCGCTGCTGGAGCTGACTTCCGCCTATGCCACGTTCATGAACGGCGGCTTCAAGGTGGCGCCGCATGTCATCACCAAGGTGACAACCGCTTCCGGCAAGGTGCTCTACCAAGCCAATACCGACAATCCTGAGCGGGTGCTGAACCCGGATATCGTTGCCAACATGAACGCCATGATGGCCGGCGTCATCGCCTACGGCACCGGCAAGGCGGCCCGCATTCCCGGCTGGCAGGCGGCCGGCAAGTCGGGAACGACGCAATCCTTCCGCGACGCGCTTTTCGTCGGCTTCACCAGCCATCTGACGACAGGCGTCTGGTTCGGCAATGACGACGGCAAGTCGATGCGCAAGGTCACCGGCGGTGGGCTGCCGGCCAAGGCATGGAAGGAGTTCATGGTCGCCGCCCACAAGGGCATTACGCCGACGCCGATCTTCGGCGGCGGCCAGATCATCGACAACGGCCCGCCAATGGCGCAGGCGCCGAATGGCGACCAGCCGACGACGATCGGCAATATCATCTCGGGCGCCGCCGATGACGGACAGGTCGTGCAGCAACCGACACTGCGGCAGAGACCGATCCAGCCCCAGATCGTCAACCAGACCGCGATCAATGACGACCCGCAGGACCTGCCGCCGGCGAACCTTGCCGACGACACCAATCCCTACAGCTCCTACTCTTATGACAGCGGCGATATACCGCCGGCGGACATCGGCGACAGCGGCGCTCCGGTCGCAACGGCGCGGCCGCATCGCTCCTCGCTGCTCGACGTCATCCTGGGCCGATAAAATCGCAATTTTTGTGCCCACAGCGCTGCGCGTCATATATGGCGCGGTAGAGCGGGATGCCGAAAAGTGTGAGCAGTTTTCGGGGCGACATCCCGCCCTAACTTTTTGATTTAGAGCTGCCGCATGATTTTATGCCTAAATCGATCCCGATTTAAGGAATTACGCAGGAGACGCTTGCATGGCCGCGGCAAGGCTGCTCTGATGCGCGGTCGCGTCAAATCCACGTGTCCTCGGCGCACATGGGGTCAGGTGGAATTTGCGCGACAAACCATTTGTTTTGCTGGATTTCGGGCAATTTCCTGCCTTGCAGTCAGTAAAACCGCTACTTATATACGCGGCATCACCGCAGTCATGGCTGCGCAATCCTCAAGACCATCCCGTAAGGGGCTGTCAATGGAATGCCTGACAGGGGTTCCGACAGCTTGCTTCAAGGAGAGAATGACATGGCAAAAGTAATTGGTATCGACCTTGGAACGACAAATTCCTGCGTCGCCGTCATGGACGGTAAGGACGCGAAAGTGATCGAAAATGCCGAAGGCGCCCGGACCACCCCCTCCATGGTTGCCTTCACCGACGATGGTGAACGTCTCGTCGGCCAGCCGGCCAAGCGCCAGGCTGTCACCAACCCCACGAATACCCTCTTCGCTGTCAAGCGCCTCATCGGCCGCCGCTACGAAGATCCGACCGTCGAGAAGGACAAGCACCTTGTTCCCTTCAACATCGTTCGGGGCGACAATGGCGACGCCTGGGTCGAAGCCAACGGCAAGGGCTATTCGCCCGCACAGATTTCCGCAATGATCCTTCAGAAGATGAAGGAAACCGCCGAATCCTACCTCGGCGAAAAGGTCGACAAGGCCGTTATCACCGTTCCCGCATACTTCAACGACGCTCAGCGCCAGGCAACCAAGGACGCCGGCAAGATCGCCGGTCTCGAAGTCCTGCGCATCATCAACGAGCCGACCGCTGCCGCGCTCGCCTATGGCCTCGACAAAAAGGACGGCAAGACCATCGCCGTATACGACCTTGGCGGCGGCACCTTCGATATCTCCATCCTGGAAATCGGCGACGGCGTCTTCGAAGTGAAGTCGACCAACGGCGACACCTTCCTCGGCGGTGAAGACTTCGACATGCGTCTCGTCGAATACCTCGTCGCCGAGTTCAAGAAGGACAACGGCATCGATCTCAAGGGCGACAAGCTCGCTCTGCAGCGCCTGAAGGAAGCCGCCGAAAAGGCCAAGATCGAACTGTCGTCTTCGCAGCAGACTGAAATCAACCTGCCCTTCATCACGGCAGACGCGACCGGCCCGAAGCACCTGACGCTGAAGCTGACCCGCGCCAAGCTGGAAAGCCTGGTCGACGATCTCGTTCAGCGCACCATCGCTCCGTGCAAGGCAGCGCTCAAGGATGCCGGCGTCACCGCTGCTGAAATCGACGAAGTCGTTCTCGTCGGCGGCATGAGCCGCATGCCGAAGGTACAGGAAGTCGTCAAGCAGCTGTTCGGCAAGGAGCCGCACAAGGGCGTCAACCCGGATGAAGTCGTCGCACTCGGCGCCGCCATCCAGGCCGGCGTTCTGCAGGGCGACGTCAAGGACGTTCTGCTCCTCGACGTGACCCCGCTGTCTCTCGGCATCGAAACGCTGGGCGGCGTCTTCACCCGTCTGATCGAACGCAACACGACGATCCCGACGAAGAAGTCGCAGACCTTCTCGACCGCCGACGACAACCAGTCGGCCGTGACCATCCGCGTTTCGCAGGGCGAGCGCGAAATGGCTGCAGACAACAAGCTGCTCGGCCAGTTCGACCTCGTCGGCCTGCCGCCGGCACCGCGCGGCGTACCGCAGATCGAAGTCACCTTCGATATCGACGCCAACGGCATCGTCCAGGTTTCGGCCAAGGACAAGGGTACCGGCAAGGAACAGCAGATCCGCATCCAGGCTTCCGGCGGCCTTTCCGACGCCGACATCGAGAAGATGGTCAAGGATGCAGAAGCGCATGCTGCCGAAGACAAGAAGCGCCGCGAAGGCGTCGAAGCCAAGAACCAGGCTGAAAGCCTGATCCACTCCAGCGAGAAGTCGCTGAAGGATTACGGCGACAAGGTCACGGAAGCCGATCGCACCGCGATCTCCGACGCGATCGCTGCGCTCAAGACGGCAACCGAAGCTTCCGAGCCGGACGCCGAAGACATCAAGGCCAAGACCCAGACGCTCATGGAAGTTTCCATGAAGCTCGGCCAGGCAATCTATGAGGCCCAGCAGGCGGAAGCTCCTTCGGCCGATGCCTCCGCAGCCGGCAAGGACGATGTCGTCGATGCCGACTACGAGGAAATCAAGGACGAAGACGACCGCAAGCGGTCTGCATAAGCGCGAACCGAAAGGTTCTTGAGGAGACTTGAATCCGGCTGCCTTCGGCAGCCGGAAATCCATTTCCGGGGTCTAATCCTTAATGGCAAAAGCGGATTTTTACGAGACATTGGGCGTCTCAAAAACAGCGGACGAGAAAGAGCTGAAGAGCGCCTTTCGCAAGCTGGCAATGCAATATCATCCGGACAAGAACCCGGACGACAGCAATGCCGAGCGGAAGTTCAAGGAAATCAACGAAGCCTACGAAACGCTCAAGGATCCGCAGAAGCGCGCAGCCTATGACCGCTATGGCCATGCAGCCTTCGAACATGGTGGCATGGGCGGCGGTGGCGGCTTCGGGGCCGGTTTCGGCGGCGGTGGCTTCTCCGATATTTTCGAGGATATTTTCGGCGAGATGATGGGTGGCGGCCGCTCGCGCGGACGTTCCTCCGGCGGCCGCGAACGTGGCGCCGATCTTCGATACAATATGGAAATCTCTCTCGAGGAGGCCTTTACCGGAAAGACCGCACAGATCCGGGTTCCGACGTCGATCACTTGCGATGTCTGTTCCGGCTCGGGCGCCAAGCCCGGCACACAGCCGAAGACCTGCGGCACCTGCCAGGGCTCCGGGCGTGTACGCGCTGCCCAGGGCTTCTTTTCCGTCGAGCGCACCTGCCCGACTTGCCACGGCCGCGGCCAGATCATTCCCGATCCCTGCACCAAGTGTCATGGCCAGGGCCGCGTGACCGAGGAGCGTTCGCTCTCCGTCAATATTCCCTCCGGCATCGAAGACGGCACGCGCATCCGCCTGCAGGGCGAAGGCGAAGCTGGCCTGCGCGGCGGACCGGCGGGCGATCTCTACATCTTCCTCTCCGTCAAGCCGCATGAATTCTTCCAGCGGGACGGCGCCGATCTCTACTGCGCCGTGCCGATCTCGATGACGACGGCGGCTCTCGGCGGCACTTTCGATGTCGCGACCCTCGACGGCACGAAATCGCGTGTCACCGTTCCCGAGGGGACACAGGTCGGCAAGCAGTTCCGCCTGAAGGGCAAGGGCATGCCGGTGCTACGCTCCAGCCAGGTCGGCGATCTCTATATCCAGATCCAGATCGAGACGCCGCAGAAGCTGACAAAGCGCCAGCGCGAGCTGCTGCAGGAGTTCGAGCAGATCTCCTCGAAGGACAACAATCCCGAATCGACGGGCTTCTTCGCCCGCATGAAGGATTTCTTCGATACGTTCAGCGACTGATTCGCGAATCAAAATGTTTCACATGAATCCGGCCGATGATTCGGCCGGATTTTTTATTTGGGCGCGCGAATCAGCCGTCCTCGTGGTTCGAAGGTCGTTTCGCTCCCGCCTCACCATGAGGCTGATCTTTTGCGCCCAGTCGCGATATTCCTCCTTCCAGTTTGAGGGCTCCTTCGGACATCCACCGGATTGCTCCTTTGCGGCCGGGTGCTAGATCCGCTCCACCCTCATCCTGACCCGTCGAAGGACGAGGGTGGCCATGGACGGCGCCATCCCATCGCCTCAATATTCCTTGCACTCCTGCGGGGTTCGGCATACGCCTCGCCCATCGACCCGGAATCCGAAAGACCATGCCAAACAAGGTTTCCATTTCGCGCCTGAAGCTCACCGACTTCCGCAATTATGCGGCAGCGGCGCTGACGTTTGACGGACGGCATGTGGTGCTGACCGGCGACAATGGCGCGGGCAAGACCAATCTCATGGAAGCGGTCTCGCTGCTGTCGCCCGGCCGCGGCCTGCGCCGCGCCGCCTATGCCGATATCACCCGAGTCAATGCGCCGGGTGGCTTTTCCATCTTCGCGGAGCTCGAAGGCATGGATGGCAGCGTCGAAATCGGTACCGGCATCGACACGATGGACGAATCGACCGCTCGTCGGCTCCGAATCAACGGCACGCCGGCCAAGACCGTCGACGAGCTGACAGACCATTTACGCGTACTCTGGCTGACGCCGGCCATGGACGGCCTGTTTACCGGCGGCTCCTCGGAGCGCCGCCGCTTCCTCGATCGACTGGTGCTGTCGCTCGATCCCGCCCATGGCCGCCGGGCCAGCGATTTCGAGCGCGCCATGCGCAGCCGCAACAAGCTGCTGTCCGAAAACCGATTCGATCCATCCTGGCTCGCCGGCATTGAGGAGCAGATGGCGAGCCTCGGCATTGCCATGGCGATCGCGCGGCAGGAAATGCTCGGCCTTCTCTCGCGGCTGATCTCCGAAACGCGCGAGACGACACCTTTTCCCTCGGCGGCGTTGGAGCTCTCCGGCTTCCTGGACGGACAGTTCGACCGGCCGGCCGTCGATCTGGAGGACGCCTATGCCGATATGCTGCGCGAGGGGCGTTACCGCGATGCAGCCGCCGGCCGCACGCTGGACGGGCCGCATCGGGCCGACCTTCTGGTACGGCATTGCGAGAAAGACATGGAGGCGGAGCGCTGCTCGACGGGCGAGCAAAAAGCCTTGCTCGTCGGCCTCATCCTTGCCCATGCGCGCCTTGTCGGCAATCTGACGGGCTATGCGCCGATCCTGCTGCTCGACGAGATCGCGGCGCATCTCGACGAAGGACGGCGTGCAGCCCTCTTCGATCTCATCGACGGGCTCGGCGGCCAGGCTTTCATGACCGGCACCGACAAATCCATGTTCTCGGCTCTCGGCGAGCGAGCGCAATTCTTTACCGTGGCGCATGGCGGCATTACGAAATCCTAGCGCCTCTTCGCCCTCGATTGTGATAGATTCGTATCTATGGATCCTTTGACCTCAGACGAAATCGCCCGCTATCACCGCCATATCCTCCTGCCGGAGGTCGGCGGCGCCGGCCAGCAAAAATTGAAGGCGGCCCGCGTGCTTGTCATCGGTGCCGGCGGTCTTGGTGCGCCGGTGCTGCAATATCTCGCTGCTGCCGGTGTCGGGACACTTGGTATTGCCGACGACGACCGCGTTTCGCTGTCCAACCTGCAGCGGCAGGTGATTCACGACACGGGCACGATCGGCGAGATGAAAACGCAGAGTGCGGCAGACGCCATCGCGCGGCTGAACCCGCATGTGCGCACCATCCGCTTCGAGGAGCGGTTCTGTGCCGCCAGCGCCACCCGGCATCTTGCGGGCTTCGATCTCGTCATCGACGGCTCCGACAATTTCGATACGCGCTATGCGGCTGCCGATGCGACCGAAGCAGCGCGCCTGCCGCTGGTGACCGGTGCAGTCGGCCGATTCGATGGGTCGGTGACGACGCTGAAGCCTTACGAAAGCGACGCGGATGGCAACCTCAATCCGCGCTATCGCGATCTGTTTCCCGCGCCCCCGCCGGAAGGTCTCATTCCGAGTTGCGCGGAAGCTGGCATCATCGGCGCACTGACGGGTGTCATCGGCACGCTAATGGCGATGGAGGCGATCAAGCTCATCACGGGCATCGGCGAGCCGTTGATCGGCCGCCTGCTGCTCTATGACGGGCTTTCCTCGCGCTTCGAAACCGTGCGCTATCGCCGCAAACGTGCCCGGGTTGCTGCCGAATGAGCGATATGACGCTTCGTCGCCTCGATGACGGCTTCGATCGCTGGGATGCGTTGCTGGATCTGATCCTGGCGTCCTTCGCCCATATGAACGGACGCATCGATCCGCCCTCCTCCGCATTCGCGCTGACATCCGAAACGCTGAAAGCGAAGGCACTTAGCGAGATTGCTTATGCGGCACTCGATGGCGAGCAGTTGGTCGGCTGCATTTTCTGCCGGCCGGAGGCGGAAAGCCTTTATGTCGGCAAGCTCGCCGTGCTGCCGACGGCACAGGGTAAAGGTATCGGCAAGCGACTGCTGAGCCTGGCCGAGACAACGGCGCGAGAGCTCGGCCTCAAGGCGTTGCGGCTGGAAACGCGGATTGAGCTGGTCGACAACCATGCTACCTTCGCCGCATGGGGCTTTCAGAAGACGGCCGAAAATCGCCACCCCGGCTTCGATCGGACGACATCGATCGAGATGCGCAAGGCGATTGCCTAAATACCCTTCCTCACGCCGAATGGCGGGGCTGTAGCACATGGCGCGGATGAGCACCGGAAGCTCCTTCTCCCCAGCGGGGAGAAGGTGGCCCGAAGCGTCGGATGAGGGGGTTCTCCGATTTGAATTCACGAATTTTCGTACTTCTGGCAGACACCCCTCATCCGCCTGACGGCACCTTTTCCCCGAGGGGAGAAGGGGTGCGCGGCGGAATTCGTGTAATGCGGGCACCCATGGCGTTCAACCGCTCCTCGATTCGCTCGTAACCACGCTCGATCTGCTGGGCATTGTTGATGACGCTCGTGCCTTCCGCACACATCGCCGCGATCAGCATCGCCATGCCGGCGCGGATATCCGGGCTTTCGAGCTGAGCGGCGCGCAGCTTGGAGGGGCCGGCAACGATGGCGCGATGCGGATCGCACAGCACGATGCGGGCGCCCATGGCGATCAGCTTGTCGACGAAGAACATGCGGCTTTCGAACATTTTCTCGAACATCAGCACGACTCCGTCACATTGCGAGGCGGTGACGATGGCGATCGACATGGTATCGGCCGGAAAGGCCGGCCAGGGCTGATCCTCGATCTTCGGAATATGGCCGCCGAAATCGGGCTGGATCTTCATTTCCTGGCCGGAGCGGATGATCAGATCATCGCCGTCGATCTGGCAGCGGATGCCGAGGCGCTCGAAGGTCATCAGGGTGGAGCGGAGATGCTCGACACCTGCACGGCGGATGGTGATTTCCGAGCCGGTGACCGCGGCAAGGCCGATCAGGGAACCAACCTCATTGTGATCCGGGCCGATGCGATGCGACGCACCGCCGAGGCGCTGGCCACCATGGATGGTCATCATATTGGTGCCGACGCCCTCGATTCGGGCGCCCATGGCAATCAGGAAGCGGGCGAGATCCTGCACATGCGGCTCGGAGGCGCAATTGCGCAGGATCGTCGTCCCCTCGGCAAACACGGCAGCGCAAAGCGCATTTTCCGTCGCCGTCACCGACGGCTCGTCGAGAAAGACGTCGGCGCCGCGTAAGCCCTCCGTGCGGAAGCTGTAGACGCTGTTGACCTCGATCCTGGCGCCGAGCTGTTCCAGCGCCAGGAAATGCGTATCGACACGCCGGCGGCCGATGACGTCGCCGCCGGGTGGCGGCAGCGTGATCTCGCCGCAGCGCGCCAGCATCGGGCCGGCAAGCAGGATGGAGGCGCGGATGCGGGCACAAAGATCGGGATCGAGATTGGCGGGGCGAAGCTCCCGCGCTTCGATTTCGAGCTCGTTGCGGCCGAGCCAACGCACGTTTGCGCCGACCGACTGGATCAGCTCCACCAGCGCTTCGACATCGCGGATGCGCGGCACGTTGCTGAGCTCGACGCGCTGGTCGGTCAAAAGCGACGCGGCGATGATCGGCAACGCGGCATTCTTGTTGCCGCTCGGCTCGATCTCGCCCGACAGCTTGAAGCCGCCCTCAACCACATATTGAATCCGCTCATGCGGCAGCGCCCGCGCCATCGTTTCCGCCCTTCCTGATTTGTATTCGTGGTCACCTCTGGGCCGGCTTTATGACATGCACATGACCGGCGAGAGGGAAGTGAGATCAAATTTGCAGCTGGGTATTCAGCCCCGTTTCGGCAGGAGAATCAGAACGCTTCGGTCATCGAAACGGCAGCACGCGATTGGGCGGACGATGGCCATCGATGAAGGTGCGGATATTGATGATCACCTTGTCGCCCATGTCGATGCGGCCCTCGAGCGTCGCCGAACTCATATGCGGCAGGATGACCACCTTGCCCTCGTTGGCGAGCTTCACCAGCTTCGGATTGACGGCAGGTTCATTCTCGAAGACGTCGAGACCGGCACCGGCGATCTTGCCCTCGCGCAGGATCTTGATCAGCGCCGTCTCGTCGATGACGTCGCCGCGCGCCGTGTTGACGATGTAGCTCGTCGGCTGCAGCAGCGCCAGGCGGCGGGCCGAGATCAGGTGATAGGTGGCCGGCGTCGACGGGCAATTGACCGAAACGATATCGACGCGGGCGAGCATCTGGTCGAGGCTGTCCCAATAGGTCGCCTCCAGCTCGTCCTCGGTTGCCGGATTGACGCGCTTGCGATTGTGATAGTGGATCGACAGGCCAAAGGCCTTGGCGCGGCGGGCGACGGCCGTGCCGATCCGCCCCATGCCGACGATGCCGATGCGCTTGCCGTGAATGCGGCGGCCGAGCATCCAGGTGGGCGACCACCCAGCCCATTCGCCGGGTTTGTCGGTCAGCACGCGCGCACCTTCCGCCAGCCGCCGCGGCACGGCGAGGATGAGCGCCATGGTCATGTCTGCGGTATCTTCCGTCAACACATTGGGCGTATTTGTCACGGTGATGCCGCGGCGGGCGGCGGCTTCGACATCGATATGATCCGTGCCGTTGGAGAAGCTGGCAATGAGCTTCATCTGCGGGCCGGCCTCTTCGATCACCTCCGCATCGATGCGGTCGGTGACCGTCGGCACCAGCACATCGACGGAGCGGACAGCCTGGATCAGCTCGGCCTTGCTGCGCGGGCGATCATCGATATTGAGTTCGGCATCGAAGAGTTCGCGCATCCGCGTCTCCACCGCGTCCGGCAGTTTGCGCGTGACGTAGACCTTCGGTTTTTTCTTCGTCGTCATGGCGAGCGGCGATGCCTTGTTCAGATGTTCTTAACCAAGAAGCAGGATAATTTTCCCGTTCCGGGCATTTCTACCAGACCCGCAGGCGAAGACAAACAAAACTCGCTGACGCGATCCGGAGATTTGCCGCTCACCGGAGCGAAAGGTTGCCGGAATGGCGCCTTTGTCATGACGAACGAACGGAAATCCCATGCGTGGCAACGTCTTGAAGTCCTGCGCCATTTTCGCGATCGGCCTGATGATGGCCGCTGCGTCAGCGGATCTTGCCGCCGCCCAGGCGGCCAAGGGGCCGAGCGGCTTGCCGCTGCCGCGCTTCGTCACGCTGAAGTCGAAGCGGGTCAATCTGCGCATCGGTCCGAGTGCCGATTACGCGGTGTCGTGGCTCTACCTCAAACAGGGACTGCCAGTCGAAATTATCCAGGAGTATGATAATTGGCGGCGCGTGCGCGATGCCGACGGCACGGAAGGCTGGGTCAACCAGTCGCTGCTATCAGGCCAGCGCTCGGCGATTGCCGCTCCCTGGATGAAGGGCAAGGGCAAGGCCGTCTTCGTCAACATGCGCCGTGAGTCCCAACCGTCCGCCGCCGTCATCGCCAAGCTTCAGCCCGGCGTGATGATGACCGTCAAGGAATGCACCGGCGACTGGTGTCTCGTCAGCGCCGATGGCACCGAGGGCTGGGTGGCGCAATCCGAGATCTGGGGCGCTTACCCCGGTGAAGCCTTCAAATAACCAAACCCGCGTCGTTCCTCGGTGAATGCAGCCGCGCGATTTTTCCGGCGCGATGAAATATCCGGTATCGCAAAGGGAGAGCGGCGATCTTGGGTTATGTGCTTGGTGTCTTCGGCGTTGCTGTCGCCACGTTCGTTTCGACTAATGTAGACGACATCTTCGTTCTTCTCGGTTTCTTTGCCGATCCTAAATTCCGCTTGAACCAGATCGTCATCGGCCAATATCTCGGCATCGGCGCGCTCTATGGCTTCAGCGCCGTCGCCTCGCTGCTCGTCCTCGTCATTCCCGCCGCCTATATCGGCCTGCTCGGCCTTGCTCCGATCTATTTCGGCCTGAGGCGGTTGTGGGAGATCTGGAACGGCGTCGAAACAGGGGATGATGCGGAAGATCACCAGAAGGCCTCGGCTGGGCACGGCAACATAGCGGCCATCGCCCTTGTAACGATCGCCAATGGCGGCGACAATATCAGCATCTACACGCCGCTTTTCGCCACCCGCTCGGCTCATGAGATCCTGATCATCGGCTGCATTTTCGCAATGCTGACGGCGGTGTGGCTGGGCGCGGCCCATTCCCTCGTCAATCATCCGAAGCTCGGAGCGCCGATCAGGCGACACGGACACAGGGTCGTCCCATTCGTGCTGATCGCGCTCGGTATCCTCATCCTGTATGAGGCGGGAACCGCGAGGCTCTTCTGGTAATGAGCCTTGCCCAGCGAGTTCATGATAAAAGCCGCCCAGCGAACTGCTGAAGGCGGCTTCCATGAGCTGTTGATGGCGAATCTAAAGACGGTCAGAGCAGCCCGAATTCCCTTGCGGCCTCCGAGAGCGACCGCATCGGCCGCGGGCCGATCTGTTCGATGACGATGGCTGCGGCAAGGTTGCCGAGTTTGGCGCAATCTTCCAGGCTACGGCCCTGCGTATAGCCGAACAGGAAACCGGCAGCGAAAAGATCGCCGGCGCCGGTCGTGTCGACACGCTCCTCAATGGGGTGGGCATCGACGATATAGCGTTCGCTGCCGCGCACGATGACGGCGCCGTCCTTGCCCGTCGTCACGGCGGCGATCTTGCAATCGGCCGCAATGAGCTTCAGCGCCTTCTCGAAGTCATCGGTCTCGTAGAGCGAGAGGGCTTCGTCGCGATTGGCGAAGACGATATCGACGGTGCCGGAGCGCATGAGATCGAGAAATTCGTCGCGGTAGCGGCCGACGCAGAAGCTGTCGGACAGCGTCATCGACATTTCACGGCCATTGTCGTGGGCGATGCGGGCGCATTCGCGGATAGCTTCCTTGGCGCGCGGCGGATCCCAGAGATAGCCTTCGAAATAGGTTACCTTGGCATCGGCTACGACGTCCGCCTCGACATCTTCCGGACCGAGTTCGACGCAGGCGCCAAGATAGGTGTTCATGGAGCGCTCGCCATCTTCCGTGACAAAGATCATCGAACGAGCGGTTGGCGGGAAGGTGCCCTTCGCCTTGGTTTCGTAGTGTACGCCCTGGGCGCGGATGTCATGCGCGAAGATCTGGCCGAGCTGGTCTTCGGCGACCTTGCCGAAATAAGCCGCCTTGCCGCCGAAACTCGCGACACCTGCCGCCGTGTTGCCGGCGCTGCCGCCCGAGGCTTCCAGAGCCGGTCCCATGCGCGAATAAAGCAGTTCGGCGCGCTCGGCGTCGATGAGGTTCATCGCGGCTTTGGTGATGTTGTTGTCGATCAGGAACTGATCGTCGCAACGGGCGATAATGTCGACGATGGCATTGCCAACGGTCAGTACATCGAAGCGAGTCATCTATTGGAGGATCCCGGTGTTGGTGATAGCCGGTATCCGGTATTATCGGTTTTTCCGAAGTTTGGAAGAAAAATCAGCGCCGGCGCGGCCAACTTGAGCTCAATCAGTCATTTGCCTGTCACTTTCTATCTTTAAATGCTTATCAAGCGGCTGGGATGGGAAGCTCGAAAGACTTCCGAGCCAGTCTGGGAAGGAATGATGCCTTCCGCCTCACCGGTACGCGGGCCGACCACGGATGAACTGGCGGCATGTGCACCGGGGGGACTTTCCGGCGAGGCCGGATACACAAGCGGGCATTGCCCGCTTTTTTGTTTTTACAGGTTCTCACACCTACAAGGCGCCGCGATCCGTCAGATCCGTTCCTGGTATTTTAAGCTTTTGATTTTGTGCATGTCGTCTTCGCAAAACCGCTCCGCACTTTTGCGCGACATGCTTTGAGCAAGCTGCTACAACTCCTTGATCGCTCTTCCCAAGCCACGATTTTCACGGCCCCCGCCCGGCATGTCCGAAATTCTCATCGACGTCCTCCCCGTCTTTCTGCTCATTCTCGTCGGCTGGGTCATCGTGCGCACCGGCCTGCTGAAAGCCGATGTCGGCGAAGCAATGAGCGAGTTCGTCTTCAAGGTCGCCGTGCCGCTCCTGCTGTTCCAGACCATTGCCGAGGCGAATTTTCGCGGTGCTTCGCCCTTTCGGCTATGGATCGCCTATTTCTCCGGTGTCGCCGTCACCTGGGCTGCCGGCCATATCGTTGCGACGCGGATGTTCGGGCGGGACGCACGGATCGGCGTGCTGGCCGGCGTCTCATCCGCCTTCGCCAATACGATCTTCATCGGCCTGCCGCTGGTGGGACGCACCGTCGGGCCGGACGGCGTCATGGCGATGTCGATTCTGATTGCCGTGCACCTGCCGACCATGATGATCGCCGGCACGCTGCTGATGGAGCAGGCCGAGCGCAAGGAGAATGCCGGCGCCGGCCGCAGCACCAGCGAATTGCTGCGGCAGGTCGGCAGGAACCTGGTGCGCAATCCGCTTGTCATCGGGCTCTTTTGCGGCCTTGTCGTTCACCTCACAGGCGTTCCCATCCCCGCGACACTCGGCACCGTGGTCGACAGCATCGCCAACATCGCCGGCCCGGCGGCGCTGATCTCGCTCGGCATGGCGCTGCGCCAATACGGGCTGTCGGGCAATCTCGGCATCACCAGCGTGATTGCCGGCTTCAAGCTGCTTCTGCTGCCGGCCTGCGTACTGGCGGCGGGTCTTCTGCTCGGCCTCAGCCCAGAATGGCGGGCGGCACTCGTGCTCACCGCCGCCGTTCCCACAGGTGTGAACGCATGGCTGATTGCCAATCGCTTCGGCGTCGGTCACAGTCTCGCTGCCTCGACGATAACTTTGACGACGGCGCTCGGGGCATTCTCGGTGTCGCTCTGGGCCTATCTGCTCGCCTAGCGCCGGTCCGGTTCCGCCGACTTGCAATGGCATATCTCCGCATTCGGAGAAGCAGGCAGGAAAATGGTCATATATTTGCGCATCCCGGCCTTCCCACCCGGAGCGCAGCAAAGGATGGCACATGAATATTGCAGCTCCAGTTACCAATCCAGCGTCCGCCTATTCACAGAAGGTTTTCGTGCTGCAGGGCGGGGGCGCCCTCGGCTCCTACCAGGCCGGCGCCTTTCAGGCGCTCAGAGAACAGAATATCGAACCAGACTGGATCGCCGGCATCTCGATCGGCGCCATCAACGCCTCCATCATGGCCGGCAACGTGCCGGGCGAGCGGCTCGAGAAGCTGCGCTCCTTCTGGAACAAGGTCACCATTCAGCTTCCGGTCGACCTCCTGATGGAGCGGCAGCGAGAAACGAACCCTTTCTATCGCACCGTCAGCAGCTGGTGGGTATCGACCTTCGGCGTGCCTGGCTTCTTCTCGCCCTGGCAGCTGCCGGCCTGGTTTCAAGCGCGCGGCTCGGCGGGTGCCACCAGTGTCTACGATACCGAACAATTGCGCCAGACGCTGCTCGATCATGTCGATTTCGACCGGATCAACCATGGTCCGGTGCGCCTCAGCCTCGGCGCGGTCAATGTGCGCACCGGCAATTTCGCATTCTTCGACAATCGGGACATCAAGATCGCCCCCGAGCACGTCATGGCGAGCGGCGCGCTGCCGCCCGGCTTTCCAGCGATCAAGATCGGCGGTGAATATTATTGGGATGGCGGTCTCGTCTCGAACACGCCTCTGACCTATGTGCTGCGCAACGGCGCCGCAATCGATACGGTCGTCTTCCAGGTCGATCTCTTCAGCGCCATCGGCCCGCTGCCGCAGGACCTGGAAGAGGTGGAAGAGCGGCGCAAGGACATCACCTATTCGAGCCGCACCCGGCTCAACACCGATCTCTTTCTGGAGCGTCATCGCCTGCGGCGCGCGATATCCGAGCTTTATGCGCGCCTTCCAGAAGAGGCCAAAGCCGATCCGGAAATCAGCAAGCTGGAGCAGCATTGCTCCGACTATGGCGTCACCATCATTCACATGATCTATCGCAACAAGCAGTTCCGCTCGCATTCGAAGGACTACGAGTTTTCGGCGCTATCGATGCACGAGCATTGGGAGGCCGGCTTGCGCGATGCCCGCAAGGCGCTGGCCGCGGAAGACTGGCGCACGCCTCCGAGCGCCGTGGATGGTCTCAAGGTCTTCGACCTCGATCAGAGAACGAAATCACGCCGCCATTCGGTCTGAACAGCAGCATGAAAAACCCGGCTCCTGGCAGCCGGGTTTCAATCCATCATTCAGATTATCTCAGTTCGTAGCGGCCGGTGCGTTCGGATCCGGCAACGGCACCTGCGTATCGGCCAGCGTACGCAGATAGGCGATCACGTTGGCGCGGTCCTCTTCCTTCGGCAGACCGGCAAAGCCCATCGCCGTACCGGCGACGAACTTCTTCGGAGCTGCGAGGAAGTGATAGAGATGATCATAGGTCCACTTTTCCGAACCGCCCTTGGAAAATTCCTTCATGCCGGCCGAATAGGCAAAGCCCTCGTGTTCGGCGACCGGACGGTCGACAATACCCCAGAGATCGGGGCCGACCTTGTTCGGTCCTCCCTTCTCTCCGGAATGACAGGCCTGACACTTCTTGAAGATGGCTTCGCCGGCTTTGGCGTCAGCCTTCTGCAGCAGCTGGGCGATCGGCGTTTCCGCCTTGGCGGCCGCACCCTTGTCACCGCCTGCAGCCGGCTCCTCGGTCGCAACAATCGCGAAACCGGGCTTTTCCGGTGTCTCTGAATGGAAAATAAATCCTGACGCGAGCGACACGGACTTCAACACGAACAGCGTGGCCAGAAGCGCCCCGACACCCATGTTCACGTAGGATGAATTCATCTGCTATGCTCCCCTCGCCGCCGGCATCCTCCGCCGGCCCATCTTGAATTCGCGCGAAACCTATGTCTTTTGGCTGTTTCTTGCAACTCTGTAAACGGTCTCCACCGTGAGACGTTTTGACACTTTTCCCTCGGGAATAGAAGGCCCAACAATGACTGATCCGAATTTAGACAAGACGCTGGTCCTCATTCCCGCCCGCATGGCCTCCACGCGCCTGCCGGGCAAGCCGCTGGCTGACATTTGCGGTCTGCCCATGATCGTACAGGTTGCCAAGCGCGCGCGCGAGGCGGCGATCGGTCGCATCGTCGTCGCCGTCGACCATGAGGATACCTATGCCGCCGTCGCTAATGCCGGCTTCGAGGTCGTCATGACGCGCACCGACCATCAATCCGGCTCGGACCGCATTTACGAGGCGCTGCAGGCGGTCGATCCTGAAGGTCGCGCGGAGATCGTCGTCAATGTGCAAGGCGACCTGCCGACCATCGATCCAGCGACCATCCGCGCCTCGCTGCGCCCGCTGGAAGATCCGGCCGTCGACATCGCGACGCTGACCGTCGAGATCAAGGACGAAGAAGAAAAGACTGCGCCGAGCGTCGTCAAGGTCATCGGCTCGCCGATCTCGGAGAGCCGCCTGCGCGCGCTCTATTTTACCCGCACGACCGCCCCCTACGGCAAGGG
The DNA here is from genome assembly GCF_003287875.1 of Martinezella tropici. Taxonomy (GTDB): domain Bacteria; phylum Pseudomonadota; class Alphaproteobacteria; order Rhizobiales; family Rhizobiaceae; genus Rhizobium; species Rhizobium tropici_C. The sequence continues at coordinate 73,348 of NZ_QMKK01000016.1, read as the reverse complement.
GCCGCTCTATCACCATATCGGCCTCTACGCTTACCGCCGCGCTGCACTCGCGAAATTCGTGAGCCTCGGCCCATCGACGCTGGAATTGCGCGAATCACTGGAGCAGCTGAGGGCGCTGGAGGCCGGCATGCGCATCGATGTCGAGATCGTTGACACGGTCCCGCTCGGTGTCGATACTCCCGCCGACCTCGAAAAGGCCAGATGCATCCTCTCCGCCGCTTCTCTCTGACGGCATTCCCCCAAGGGCAGTCCCATGATTACCAAGACCAACAAGATCTCCTTCCAGGGCGAGTACGGCGCCAATTCCGACATGGCCAGCCGCGACATGTTCCCGACCATGGAGCCGCTGCCCTGCCAAACCTTCGAGGATGCCCTCACCGCCATCGAGAACGGCGATGCCGATCTCGGCATGATCCCGATCGAAAACACGATCGCCGGCCGCGTCGCCGACATCCATCATCTGCTGCCGGAATCGCGCCTGCATATCGTCGGCGAATATTTCATGCCGATCCGCTTCCAGCTGATGGTGCTGCCAGGCGTAAAGAAGGAAGAAATCCGCACGGTGCACAGCCATATCCATGCGCTCGGCCAATGCCGCAACATCGTCCGCGCCAACGGCTGGAAGCCTGTCATTGCCGGCGATACGGCGGGGGCTGCCAAGCTGATCAAGGAAACCGGCGACCGCAGCATGGCGGCGCTGGCGCCGCGGCTTGCGGCCGATCTCTATGGGCTGGAAATCATCGCCGAGAATGTGGAAGACACCGAAAACAACATGACGCGCTTCGTCATCCTTTCGCGCGACGAGGATTGGACGGAACGCAGTTCGGCGGATGAAAAGATCGTCACGACTTTCGTCTTCAACGTCCGCAACATTCCAGCCGCCCTCTACAAGGCGCTCGGCGGCTTCGCCACCAACGGCATCAACATGACGAAGCTGGAAAGCTATCAGCTCGGCGGCCGTTTTGTCGCAACGCAGTTCTATGCGGACATCGAGGGCCACCCTTCGGATCCGCATGTGCGCCGCGCGCTGGAGGAACTGCGTTTCTTCTCCGAAAAGGTCCGGATCCTGGGCGTCTACAAGGGTCATCCGACGCGGGGCGATCTCTAACATTCGACGCGAACCCGGGCCACCTCGTGGTTCGAGGCAGCACCGTTTTCGCCGCGCTTGACGGCGCCGCTCTGCACCACGAGGTGGATAACGCCCTGTGGTGAGGCACACAAAGATCAGTCCTCGTGGTGAGGTGCGGAGCTCGAAGAGCAAAGCCTTGAACCCCGAGGACGAGTGGTTAAACCGCTACAATTCCACGGCCGGCTATCCTTCGGCCTTGGTCACGACCTCGATGCGATGCCCGTCCGGATCGATGACGAAGGCGGCGAAATAAGTCGGCCCGTAATGCGGTCGAAGACCAGGTGCGCCATTATCCTTGCCGCCATGAGCCAATGCGGCCTGATGGAACAGGACGACAGCCTCACGGCCCTGTGCAGCAAAGGCGAGATGAAAGCCTGGGCCTGGCGCATGAGCCTCTTTGCCGCGCAGTTTGATGGCGAACTTATCGCCCCCACCCGGCGGGCCATATCCGATCGCCTGGTCGGGATCGCCGGGGGTCAAGTCTTCCCAAACCCTGATATAACCGAGCGGCGCAAATGCTGCGTCATAGAAGGCGGCGGCTTTCTCGATATCGGATACACCGAACGAAATATGATGGAGCAACTGTTCCTCGCGTGGTTTTGGGTGCATCGATCAATGTCTTTTGCGGACGCCTATCATCTCAAGCCCCTCATCCGGCCTCCTCAGCTTGCCGAAGGGCGGCCACCTTCTCCCCGCCTGCGGAGAAGGGGATAGACCCACCTGCAGCCTACCTTCCATCATCGGCTTGGCGAGGGAACACAGATCGTCCCCTCTCCCCGAAAGCGGGGAGAGGGCTAGGGTGAGGGGCAGGCAGGGCATGAATTCACTTATCCGGCTCACAAACGCGCAGGCGATGGCCGTCGGGATCAAGAACGACGAAAGTCGGGCCGAAATCCATCGTCGTCAGTTCCTGCGCGATCGGCAGGCCGCGCGCCTTCCAATCCCTGTAGTGCTGCTCGACGGCCCCGGTGCCTTCGACCATGAAGCCCAGTTCGCCGCGATTGCCGATGGCGGAGGGCTGTGGCTCGACGCTGCTGCGGCGCCAGAGACCGAGACTTAAGCCATTATCGAGCGCGAAGGCCACGAAATTCGGCGAGGCGAATGCCGGCTCACGGCCAAAGAGATCGCGGTAGAACGGCGTGCTTTCGCTGGGATCCTTGACGTAGAAGATGATGAGATTCGGGCTTGTCATTTGGATATTCCTCTTGTTTTGGTGGAGTTAAGGGCATGCGGATAGGGCCGGCGAACGGAACAAAGTTCGCCGGAGATGACCGTGTCATTGCCTGGTTGGGTGCTTGCGAAGATGCGCTTCCAAAGGGCATTGCGCTGTTGAGATCAGCGCCTTGCGCTCGGATGTTTGATTATGCGTATGTCGTTATCGCGAAGGCCGCGACGAGCTCCCGCGGCCGGCCTCAGCGCATCCGATCTTCCTCTCGATACGGAGCACAGCCGTCCAGGAAGCCCAGATCTCGTTTCACGGAATCCGGCACTTCTTCGATATCGAGGCGATTCCACCGGCGGGTGAAATAGCCAAGCGCGATCTCAGAAAGACGATCCAGCCATGACCGATGCTTGCCTCTGTGCGCCTCGACGTCGCCGCGATGCATTCCTTTCATCGTGATGAAAACGCTACTTGCCATGATCGGTCCTCCTTCCTGTTTGGATGGAGCCGATTATAACTATCCCTACTGACAGTTTCTGGCAGTAGCATCGCGCCAGCCAGTCAATTATGGGCAATGCCCTCTTTGGCTTGCCATTCTCTTGCAAGCGCGACGCGACGGCGCGGGTAGCGCGCCTCGAGCACCGCGAAATCGACGATGCGGTCGGCGCGGAAATGGCGGAAATCCTGGCGCAGCTCGCACCATGCCATGATGATGCGGGAATTGTCGAAATAGCCGAGCGCGAAGGGCCAGATACGGCGGGTGGAAATGGCGCCGTTCACATCGCCATAGGTCAATTGCACCATGCGTTCGGTGCGGATCGCCTTGCGCATCAGGGAGAGATCGGCCTTGTCTTCCGTGATGCGGCGCGTGCCGACGACCACGGCGGCCTGATCGATCGCCTCGCGCATCTCTGGAGGCAGAACGGCAGCGATCTTGGCGAGAGCATCGGTTCCGGCTGCCGCCAAGCGGGCATCGGTTGCTCGCGCCACCCATCTCGACCCCAGCACCAGCGCCTCGATCTCGTCTTGCGAAAACATCATCGGCGGCAGCATGAAGCCGGGCTTCAGAACATAACCGATGCCGGGCTCGCCCTCGATCATAGCGCCTTGCGACTGCAGACTGGCGATATCGCGATAGAGCGTGCGCAGGCTGACGCCGGTTTCCTCCGCCAGAACGGCACCGCTCACCGGACGACGATAGCGCCGCAGCGTCTGCAACAGCGTCAGCAAGCGTTCGGAGCGGGCCATGGCAGGATAGTCCTAGCGCTTCCATTCCACCCAGTCGCGCATCAGGCGATGGGCGATGGCGCCCTTGGGCGGAGATGTGTTGCCGGAAGCCGAGACGCGGTCGAGCATGGCGAGCGTCTCCTCCGGGGTAAACCAGCGGCAATCCTCGAGCTCGGCCTCATCCATATGAATGTCCGTCGACTTGGCCTCGGCATAGCAGCCAATCATAAGGGAATGCGGCATGGGCCAGGGCTGGGAAGCATGGTAGCGCACGCGGCCGATATGAATGCCGGATTCCTCATGCGTCTCTCGACGCACCGCATTCTCGATGGTTTCACCCGGTTCGACGAAACCGGCGAGACAGGAATACATGCCCGGCGCGAAATGATGGCTGCGGCCGAGCAGGCAGCGATTCCTCTCCTCGTCGATGCAAAGCATGATGACCACAGGGTCCGTGCGCGGGAAGATCGTATGTTCGCAGGCCGTGCAGACCCGCTTGTAGCCGCCGATCCGGCTGTCCATGACCGAGCCGCAGCGGCCGCAGAAGCGGTTGTCGCCATTCCAGCGGAGGAGGCTCATGCCCTGAGCGGCCTCGCCCAGGATTTCGCCTTCGAGCAGCAGGTCGCGCCAGAGGGAGCGCATGTCGGCGGGCTTATACTGGCTGGCAAGCTCGTCGGCATTGACCCGCACCGGCACGGCAAGCCTGGGCTCGCCGGTCTTGCGATAGCCGAGCAACACGGCTTCCTCCCAATTCGGATCGAGTTCCTGCAGCTCGTAGCGGGCAAACAGCGGATCGAGTACCTGCCCGTCATGCTTCAGGACAAGCCGATCCTGTGCGAATGCCAGGATATGCGTGCCGTCCTTGGCGAGGGCCTGCTTGATCGATTCCTCGTCGCGATGCTCGGCATCCCGGTTGAGCTGGTTTTCCGCAAAGGCGGTGAGACTGCTGGCTTCGGGATGCGGCGCATCCGAGGAAAAGATGGAATGGCTCATTGTGAAAGCGTTTCCCGCAACTTGGCTATGAGGTTGTTCATGTCTTCGTCCGAATAGGGTTCGGCCTTGCCGTAGCCCCAGACCGGGCCTGGCCAGTTGGCATCACCTTCGAACCGCGCAATCACATGAACATGAAGCTGACGGACGATATTTCCAAGTGCCCCGACATTGATTTTTATCGCACCCGTCACCGTCTTCAGGGCGCTTGCGACCTTATCCGTTTCGAAGGTCAGCAGGATCCGGTCGAGCGGGGTCAGCTCGAAAACCTCCGATTTGCCGGGCCTGCGGGGGATCAGCACCAGCCACGGCCAGCGGCTATCCTTCATCAGCCGCACGTCGCACAGGCCGGTGATGGCGACGGAAACGCTGTCATTCGCCAGACGGTCGTCGAGCGTAAACTCCTTCAAGGGGGGCATCCTCCATAGTTTTATCAAATGTTTAGCAGTTTTTTTTGACCTTGGCTTGCTTTTGATGACGATATTGCCGATATGTGCATCCGGGAGGTTGGTGGTGGACGAGCCACTCGCCAACCGGGTCAGGTCCGGAAGGAAGCAGCCCTAACGAGCCCGGCACGGGTCATCGTGCCAGCCTCCCACCCTTTCCGAAAGCAGGACCCGGCTTTCCGGGCGACAAGCAGGGCACCGGGCAAAAAGCAGGGCGATGAGCGACAGCGAGCGACAAGCAAAAGATGCCGCCTCGACCGGCACCGGTTACCGGGTGCTGGCCCGCAAATACAGACCCAAGGACTTCACGGACCTGATGGTCGGCCAGGAGCCGATGGTTCGCACGCTGACCAACGCGTTCGAGACCGGCCGCATCGCCCAGGCCTATATGCTGACCGGTGTTCGCGGTGTCGGCAAGACCACCACCGCCCGCATCCTGGCCCGCGCCCTCAACTACAAGACCGCTGCCGTCGATCGGCCCACGATCGACCTGCGCGAACCCGGCGAGCATTGTCAGGCGATCATGGAAGGCCGGCATGTCGATGTCATCGAGATGGACGCCGCCTCCCACACCGGTATCGATGATATCCGGGAAATCATCGAGCAGGTGCGCTACCGGCCGGTCTCGGCCCGCTACAAGGTCTACATCATCGACGAAGTGCACATGCTGTCGACGGCGGCCTTCAACGGGCTGCTGAAGACGCTGGAGGAGCCGCCCGAGCATGTGAAGTTCATTTTCGCCACCACCGAAATCCGCAAGGTTCCGATCACGGTGCTGTCGCGCTGCCAGCGCTTCGACCTGCGCCGCATCAGCGCCTCCGATCTCGTCGGCCTGTTCACCACCATCACCGGCAAGGAAGGCATCGAGGCCGAGCCGGAAGCGCTCGCCATGATCGCCCGCGCCGCCGAAGGCTCGGCGCGCGACGGCCTGTCGCTGCTCGACCAGGCGATCGCCCATGGCAGCGGCTACGTTGCCGCCGACGCGGTACGCGCGATGCTTGGACTTGCTGACCGCGCCCGCATTGTCGATCTCTTCGGCCACATCGTCAAAGGCGACGTCGCCGCGGCACTGGCCGAATTCAACGGCCAGTACGAGGCCGGCGCCAACCCTGTCGTCGTGCTGACCGACCTTGCCGATTTCACCCATCTCGTGACCCGCCTCAAATATGTGCCCGATGCCGCCGACGATCCGTCGCTCAGCGAAATCGAGCGCACGAAAGCGGCGGAATTCGCGCAAGGGGTCGCGGTAACGGCACTTTCCCGCATCTGGCAGATGCTGCTCAAGGGCATTACCGAGACTGAGAATGCCTCGCGCACCGCCGGCGCTGCCGAAATGGTGCTGATCCGTCTTGCGCATGCCGCCCACCTTCCCGCACCCGAAGATGCGGCACGCAGGCTTGCCGAATTTTCCGACGGCAATGGCGGCTCCCGCCCCTCACCATCTCCGAGCGGCGGCAATGGCGGCGGAGCAGTGTCCTATCAGGGCAGCGCCATGGCCCGCGCGGTCGAAACACCGGCGCCACGGCCTGCACCTTCCGCCCCGGTCGCCATGTTGCGCGCCGTGCCGAATACACAGCCGGATTCGCAGCCCGTCGGCCGCATCGAGACGAAACCAGCCGAAGCGCCGAAACCGCTCGTACCGGTCAATTCGATGGCTGATATCGCCGAACTTGCGAGCCAGAAGCGCGATCCGAAGATGAAGGCGCTGGTGCGTACCTTCGTGCGCCCGGTCAAGCTGGAGCCGGGAAGGCTCGATGTGAGCCTGGCCCCCGGTGCTCCCGGCACGCTGCTGAATGAGCTTGCCGTCAAGCTGAAGGAATGGACCGGCATCCACTGGATCGTCAGCCTGAGCTGCGAAGAGGGTCAGCCGACGCTTGTCGAAGCAGAAGCGAACGCCCAGAAGCAGCGAGTCGCCGATGCACGGCAAGACCCCGATGTTGCGGCGATCCTGGCGCAATTTCCGGGCGCAAAGATCATCGACGTGCGCGTGCGGGCACCCGAGACGGACGACGAAGAGGAAGCAGCCGCCCCGCCGGCGGTCGCCGAATCCGTCGATGGCGATATCCTGCCGGGCGACGATATAGAATTCTAAGGGTAGGATAGCGGGCAGCGGAACCGCGTGGCTCGACGCTCCTGGCGGCCGACGGCCCATCTGAGCCGATGGGAAATAGAAGCATTTAGAAGAAGGACCAATAACGATGCGCGACATCATGGGCATGATGGGCAAAGTGAAGGAAATGCAGGCCAAGATGGAGAAGATGCAGTCGGAGATCGCCGACATTCGCGTCGAAGGCAAGGCCGGCGGCGGCCTCGTCACAGTCACCGTCAACGGCAAGGGCCTGATGGTCGGCCTCAAGATCGATCCGTCGCTGTTCAAGGAAGACGATGTCGAAATCCTCGAAGACCTGATCGTCGCCGCCAACAAGGATGCCCAGGAAAAGGCTGAGGCGATCGCCGCTGAAAAGACGCGCGAACTGACCGCCGGCCTGCCGATCCCGCCTGGTTTCAAGCTGCCGTTCTGAGACGGGCACGCTCCCCCGTCAGAGCGTGATGCCGAAAAGCGTGGGCGGTTTTCGGACGACATCACGCTCTATTCTTTGATGCTAGAGCGGATTCAGATTTTAGGTCGACTCGACCTAAAATCATACGGCTCTAACGAGCGGCCGCCTTGCGGATCAGATCGCGGCCAATCGCCTTTACAGGTTCGTTTCGCAGCACCAGCGATGTCGTCACCCCGCCATGGCGGGCAATGGAATCGACGATGGTTTCAAGGTCAGCCGGTGTCGGCACGAGAACCTTGAGCAAAAAGCAATCTTCGCCCGTCAGCCTCAGCACCTCGATAATCTCGGGCATTTCCGAAAACTGCTTGAGATAGGGCCGGATATGCTCATGCGTGGTCCGCAGCCGGATGACCGCCATCATGCCGAGCCCGACGGCAGCGGGATCGACGACCGCTCGGTAACCAGCGATGACGCCGCGCTCCTCCAGCCGCTTCAGCCGCTCCGATGCCGCCGGCTGCGACAGGCCGACACGGCGGCCGAGCTCCGATACCGAGATTCGCCCGTCCTGCTGCAGGATTTCGATGATCGATAGATCCGTCGGATCCAGTCCTCTTTCGATAGTATCCATGGCTCACCTTCAATTCATCGGTTGGGACAAGTTTTATCCGATGGATTGCAATGTCAATCGACATCCCGGCATGCCAGCTTTTTTCCGGGAAAGACCATGGAGAAAGGATAGAGATGAGCGATATCATCACGCTACCGGGGCTTGGCGGTTCGGGCGAAGGTCACTGGCAGACATTGTGGGAACGGGACGATCCGGCCATGCGACGCTTCCAGCCTTCCAGCTGGGACAGGCCGATACTCACGGATTGGATTGCCGCGCTCGAGCGCGAAATCTCGCGCTCCAAAACGCCGCCGATCCTGATCGCGCATAGCCTTGCCTGCCAGCTGATCGCCCATTGGGCGCCCATCAAGAAGGCGGCGATCCTCGGCGCGTTCATGGTGGCCGCGCCTGATCCCACGGGCGAAATCTATCTTGCCGAGGCCGGCAGCTTTGCCGATCCGCCACGGCAGCGGTTGCCTTTTCGATCCCTGCTCGTCGCCAGCACCGACGATCCTTTCAGCTCCTTCGACCATGCGCGCCGCAGCGCCGAAAGCTGGGGCAGCGCCTTCGTCGATGTCGGGCCACGCGGGCATATCAATGCGGCATCCGGACTGGGTGACTGGCCGGAAGGCAAGGCAATCTTCGGGCGTTTTCGCGCCGAGCTTGGCTGAACGCAAATCTGGCGTTTGGAAAAGCCGCGCCGGAATGCTATCTCTGGCGCTCTTCTTCCAGATATCGTCCAGCCTGCCCTGTTGGAGGGAATGCGATGAGCCTATCGACGCTGCTTGTTTTTGCTGGTGCCTTGTTCATTGCGGCGGGATCGCCGGGACCGAACATCGCGGCACTCGTGGCGCGCGTGCTGACGAAGGGCGCGCGCAACGTGCTGCCCTTCCTCTCCGGCATGTGGCTCGGCGAGGCGATCTGGTTGACCTGCGCCGTTGCCGGCCTTGCGACCATTGCCGAAACCTTCCACCTCGCCTTCGTGGCGATCAAGTGGCTTGGCGTCGCCTATCTGCTCTATCTTGCCTGGAAGATGTGGTTTGCCTCCTCCGATACGGCGGGAGAGGAACTGCCGGACGAACAATCAGCCATACGGCTTTTCCTCGCGGGCTTCACAGTCACCATGGGCAATCCCAAGATCATGGTGTTTTACGTGGCGTTGCTGCCCTCGATCATCGATCTGCATGCCGTCACGATCTCCGGCTGGGCCGAGCTGGTGGCGACGATGTTTGCGGTGCTTGTCGTCATCGACCTCTCCTGGGCGATGCTGGCGGCCAAAGCCAGAACCTTCCTCAGGAGCCGCCGCGCCGTGCGCATCGCCAATCGCGCCAGCGCCGGCACCATGGCAGGCGCGGCCGTTGCGATTGCCATGCGGTGAGTTCAGACCGCTGCGTCGCTTTCGATGAGTGCACGCAGCTTGTGATGGACGGGCGCCGCCAGATAGCGCACCCGATCCTCCGCTGACAATCGCCTGCCGAATGTCGCCAGCATTTCCGGCATCGTCACCCTCTCGCCAGCATAAGGCAGATAGGTGACCGGCATATCAGCCCTCACCGTGCCGCTCGCAAGAACGCGGCAATAGATGCCGGGCCGCCCGGCCTGGACGTATCGCTTGACGAATTGTCGATCGCCTATCTTCACCGCGAAGGTGGAGCAGGGAATGCGCGCCGAGGTGACTTCCAAAACAAGATCGTCGGCTATGAATTGGTCGCCGACGGCGACCTGGCAATTGTCCACGCCTTCAATGACGAGGTTTTCGCCGAAGGCGCCGGGCTCCAGCGATCGTCCAAGCTCGCTTGCCCACCAGCCCAGCGTCAGGGAACCCTCGACATAAACGGCCTGATCACGGCCGCCATGATGCCTGCGATTGCAGATGGCATCGCCGAGCAGCCCCAGCTCGTCGATCATGACGGCACCGCTGACCGCGTGCTTATTGATCCCGGTCTTCACCTTCTTGCCCGGCAGCGTTTCAGGGGCACCGCGGCACACGGCCAGAATTTTCATCACTCAACCGTTCCTTCCGAGATTCCGTTCTTGAAGCTTATGAGCTAAAAGCCTCCCATGGCAAAGCGAGTCACCGGCCCCGAAATCGAAAAACTCATCCAGCTCCTGGCGAAAGTACCGGGCCTCGGGCCGCGCTCGGCCCGGCGCGCGGCGCTGCATCTGATCAAGAAGAAGGACCAGCTGCTCGGCCCGCTATCCCATGCCATGGGCGATGCCTATGACAAGGTGAAGATCTGCTCGCGTTGCGGCAATGTCGATACCGTCGATCCCTGCACCGTCTGCACCGACGACCGCCGCGACCAGTCCGTCATCATCGTCGTCGAGGATGTCTCCGACCTCTGGGCGTTGGAACGATCAGGCGCGATGAACGCCGCCTATCACGTTCTCGGCGGCGTGCTGTCGCCGCTTGACGGCGTCGGACCTGACGATCTCAACATTCGCGGATTGATCGCCCGCGTCAGCGAGGGCGGCGTCCGCGAAGTCATCATCGCCGTCAACGCAACGGTCGAAGGGCAAACCACAGCACACTATATAACCGACCAGCTTGATGGCCTCGAGGTCAAGATCACCCGCCTTGCCCATGGCGTGCCCGTCGGCGGCGAGCTCGACTATCTCGACGAAGGTACGCTTGCGGCGGCGCTGAGGGCGCGGACGGCGATTTGATTTGAGAGCTGCAACAGAGGAAAGAGTATGAGGAGAGTTTTTACCCCCCTCTGTCAGCTTTCGCTGACATCTCCCCCACAAGGGGGGAGATTGGTCGCCCGCAGCGGAGATCGGCCTCAAACCAATATCCTGCCTGCAGATGCCGAGAGAAATTTTACGAATAAGGGTCGCAGCGAACTCCCAACAATCTCCCCTCTTGTGGGGGAGATGTCGCGGCAGCGACAGAGGGGGGTATCAGCGGCTCGACATGCGCAATGGCTGCTTTCCCTACTCTGCGTCCTCCTCCTCGCCCTTCTCCCCCTCCCCGCGCTCGCCGCCTCGAAAGCTGATGTCGAAGCGCAGTTTCAGGCCTGGATTCAAAAGGATCTGTGGCCTGAAGCGCGAAAGGCAGGAATATCCGAAAAAACTTTCCAGGCTGCCTTCACTGGCGTGACGCTGAACTGGAATCTGCCGGATCTTGAGCCGCCGGGCTTCCCGAAGCCGGAGCAACAGGCGCAAAGCCAGGCCGAATTCTCCTCCCCCGCCCCCTATTTCAATGAGGCACGGCTGCAGAAACTGGCCGTAACGGGGCGAAGCCTCGCCTCGCAATATGGGCCGGTGCTGAGGCGGATCGAAAAGACCTACGGCGTGCCGGGGCCGATCCTGCTTGCGATTTGGGGCCGCGAGACCGGCTTCGGCATTGCCAAGCTGCCGAATTCGGCGGTCCAGGTGCTGGCGACCAAAGCCTTCATGTCGACGCGCAAGGACATGTTCCGCAATGAGCTGATCGCTGGGCTGCGCATCCTCGAACATGGCGATGTCACGCCGGATCAGTTCAAGGGCTCCTGGGCCGGTGCACTCGGCCAGCCGCAGTTCATGCCGACCAACTACCTGAAATTCGCCGTCGATTTCGATGGCGACGGCCATCGCAACATCTGGACTTCGGTGCCGGACACACTGGCATCCATAGCTAACTATATGGTTCAGAAGGGCTGGCAGCGCGGCCGCGGCTGGGGCTATGAAGTCGCCATCCCGCAGAACGTCTCCTGCGCGCAGGAAGGGCCTGATCTCGCCAAGCCGATTTCGCAATGGGCTTCGCTGGGGATCAAGCCGGTTTCCGGCAAGACCCTCCCGGCAGACGAATTGCGGGCGAGCGGGATGATGCTGGTGCCGGCTGGCCGCGACGGGCCGGAATTCATCGTGACGCCGAATTTTTACGTCATCAAGGAATACAACAATTCCGACCTTTACGGCCTCTATATCGGCAATCTCGCCGACCGCATCGCCTATGGCAGCGGCGCCTTCCGGGAAAAATGGGGCGATGTCGGCAAGATGCTGCGCTCTGACGTCGCCAATATGCAGAAGACTTTGGAGCGCAAGGGATACGATGTTGGCGGCACCGACGGCTTGCCGGGCTACAAGACGCGGCGCTCGATCGGCCAATGGCAGGAAAAGAGCGGCATGAAGCCTACCTGCTATCCCGACAGCTCCATGCTCGGCGTGCTGAAATAGCGGCGAAAACCGCCTTCGACGCGAATGCCTTGCAATTTGCCGGAAAGAGGCTTATATCCGCATCAAATTCTTGATCGTGTGATGAAGAGTGGGCCGCAAGGACCCGCTCTTTTTTATTAGCGCGATCTCCCAATGCATGAACAATGCAGGAGTGAATGCTTGTCGGACGTGACAAACGCAGACAATACCAATGAACCCAGGCTGATCGTCGAAACCGGCCTTGATCAGCGCGTTGCCGCCATCATCGAGCCCGTCCTTGTGGGCATGGGCTTTCGCCTGGTGCGCGTGCGCCTCCTGAACCAGAACGGCCTAACGCTGCAGATCATGACCGAGCGCAACGACGGCACCATGACCGTCGAGGACTGCGAAGAGGTCTCCACGGCCATTTCGCCGGTTCTTGATGTGGAAGATCCGATCGATAAGACGTATCATCTCGAAGTGTCTTCGCCGGGTATCGATCGCCCGATGGTGCGGAAATCGGATTTTCAGCGCTGGATCGGCCATCTCGTCAAGTGCGAAACGTCGATCCTCGTCGATAACCGCAAGCGTTTCCGCGGCAAGATCGCCGCCGTCGATGCCGACGGCTTCACGATCGAACGCGACCAGGTTGCCTATGGCGAGGAGCCCAGGGTGACCATTCCGTTCAGCACGCTGGCCGAAGCCAAGCTGATCCTGACGGACGATCTCATCCGCGACGCGCTGCGCGCCGACAAGCTGGCCAAAGCCGAGGCTGCGAACCAGAACGAAGCGGACGACCAGGAATAACCGATCAACGAACCGCCTGACGGAACGGGAACCCAAGGGCAGGAAGACGGAGACTAAAGACAATGGCAGTCAGTGCGAACCGGCTAGAACTTCTGCAGATCGCAGATGCAGTGGCGCGCGAAAAGGTCATCGACCGCGAGATCGTGCTTGCCGCAATGGCGGACGCGATCCAGAAGGCCGCGCGTTCGCGTTACGGCACGGAATCGAACATCCGCGCCGACATCAACCCGAAGACGGGTGAAATCCGCCTGCAGCGCCTGCTCGAAGTGGTCGAGAAGGCCGAGGACTATTCCACGCAGATCCCGCTGGAACTCGCCCGCGACCGCAACCCGGACGCAGCCCTTGGCGATTTCATCGCCGATCCGCTTCCGCCGATGGATTTCGGCCGCATCGCAGCCCAGTCGGCCAAGCAGGTCATCGTGCAGAAGGTGCGCGAAGCCGAGCGTGACCGCCAGTTCGACGAATTCAAGGATCGCGTCGGCGAAATCGTCAACGGCACGGTCAAGCGTGTCGAATACGGCAACGTCATCGTCGACCTCGGCCGTGGCGAAGGCATCATCCGCCGCGACGAAATGATCCCGCGCGAAAACTTCCGCTACGGCGATCGCGTCCGCGCCTATGTCTACGACGTCCGTCGCGAGCAGCGCGGCCCGCAGATCTTCCTGTCGCGCACGCATCCGCAGTTCATGGTCAAGCTCTTCACCATGGAAGTGCCCGAAATCTACGACGGCATCATCCAGGTGAAGTCGGTTGCCCGCGATCCGGGCTCGCGCGCCAAGATCGCAGTCATCTCGAACGACTCGTCGATCGATCCGGTCGGCGCCTGCGTCGGTATGCGCGGTTCGCGCGTTCAGGCCGTCGTCGGCGAGCTGCAGGGCGAAAAGATCGACATCATTCCCTGGTCCAGCGAGCCGGCGAACTTCGTCGTCAACGCGCTGCAGCCGGCCGAAGTCGCCAAGGTCGTTCTCGACGAAGATGCTGAGCGCATCGAAGTCGTGGTTCCGGACGAGCAGCTTTCGCTCGCCATCGGCCGCCGCGGCCAGAACGTCCGCCTTGCTTCGCAGCTGACCGGCTGGGATATCGACATCATGACGGAAGCCGAGGAATCGGAACGCCGTCAGAAGGAATTCAACGAACGCACCAATCTGTTCATGGACGCGCTCGACGTCGATGAGATGGTCGGCCAGGTTCTGGCCTCGGAAGGTTTTGCCGCCGTCGAGGAATTGGCTTACGTCGATCTCGACGAAATCTCCTCGATCGACGGCTTCGACGAAGACACCGCCCAGGAAATCCAGACCCGTGCGCGCGAATATCTCGAAAAGCTCGAGGCGGAGATGGACGAGAAGCGCAAGGCGCTCGGCGTCTCCGACGAGCTGCGTCAGATCAATGGCATGACCGCACAGATGATGGTCGCCCTCGGCGAGGACGGCATCAAGACGATCGAGGACTTCGCCGGCTGCGCCGCTGACGACCTCGTCGGCTGGAGCGAACGCAAGAACGGCGAAACGAAGAAGTTCGAGGGCCTATTCTCCAAGCTCGAGGTCTCGCGCGTCGAAGCCGAACAGATGGTCGTGCAGGCTCGCCTGCTGGCCGGCTGGATCACCGAAGCCGATCTCGCCGCCGAAGCCGAAGAGGCGTCGGAAGATGAGGGCGAGGCCGAGCAGGAAGCATGATGAGCGCAGAGGGGCCGAAGGCCGCAGCCGAAGACGACGATCTTTCGGGTGACGGCGCAAATGGCCGTATGTGCATCGTAACACGCGAAAGCGGATCGCCGGATGAGCTGATCCGCTTCGTCGCCGCTCCGGACGGAACAGTCGTTCCGGATCTGAAGCGGCAGCTGCCGGGACGCGGATGCTGGGTCAAGATCGACCGTGCACTCGTGGACAAGGCAGTGGCAAAGAAGTTGTTCTCCCGCGCCCTGAAGGCGGAGGTGACCGCGCCGAGCGATCTTGGCGCCACCGTCGACCGCCTTCTTGCGGCGCAACTGGCCGGGATGATGAACATGGCACGCAAGGCGGGCCAGTTCGTATCCGGCTCGTCGAAGGTGGATGGCGCCGTTCGCAACGGCTCGGCACTTGCCGTGTTCCATGCGATGAACGCCGCCGCCGATGGCGTGCGCAAGATCGATCAGGCAAGGAAGGCCTGGCATCTCGGCATGGAGACCGAAGCGGAAATACCGTCCTTCCGTGTCTTTACGGAGGCCGAAATGGACGAACTGATGGGCCAGAATGCTTTTATCCATGCCGCAGCGCTTGCAGGGCAGGCGGGTGAGGGTGTAGTGAAGCGCGCAAACCTGCTCGAACGGTACCGCAACGGCGGTCAGTCCCGGGCAACGGGCGGCGCTGGCCGGCGAAAACAATGACGCGGTCACCGGCCTTTGCCGGACGCCTCATTAAGGTACATGCATTGAACGACAGGGTCTGACGGACGTTTCCGTGCCCTGTCCGAAGGAACAGGAACGGAATGACCGACAATCAAGACGACAAGACGCTGAGTGTTTCGGGTAAGAAGACCCTCACCTTGAAGCCTTCAGGCGTAAACCAGGGCACCGTGCGCCAGGACATGGGCCGCGGTCGCACCAAGGCGGTCGTGGTTGAGACCCGTAAGCGCCGCCCGCTACGTCCTGAAGACGAAAAGCCAATCACGCCGGTAGCAACAGCCGCGCCCTCGGTGACGCGCGTTGCCGAACCGACGCCGCAGCCGCCGCGCCCGCCGCAGCCGGCTCCGCGCATTCATCAGCCGGGCGGCCAGCAGCAGCGGCCCGCACAATCCAACCAGGGCTATCAGCAGCGCCCGCAGCAGGAACGCTCGTCGCGTCCGGTGGTTCTGAACCACCTGTCCGCCGATGAGATGGACGCCCGCCGCCGCGCGCTCGCCGACGCGCAGGCTCGCGATGCCGCGGATGCCATCCGTCGCGCCGAGGAAGAGGCGCGTCGCCGCCAAGAAGAGGAAGCACGCCGCATCGCCGAGCAGGCCGAAGCCGCACGCCGCGCCGCCGAAGAGGCTGCCCGCGCTGCCGAAGTCAAGGCAGCGGCACCGGCGGCGGCTGAACCTCAGGCGGAAGCGCCGAAGCCCGTGGCACAGCCGGCTGCAGCGCCCGTTGTTGCGCGTCGCCCGGACACGGCTCCCCAGCCGGCCCGCCCCGGTGCCCCCTCGATGGAAGCGCCGGCCAACCGTCGGCGGCTCAACCAGGAAGAAGAAGATCGCGGTCCATCGCGTGGTGGCGTGCCTGCCCGCGGCAAGATCGTGCGTCCGGAACCGGCAAAACCGGTTACCACACGTCCAAAGACCGAGGACGAGCGCCGCCGCGGCAAGCTGACGGTCACGACCGCCGATGTCGACGAAGACGGCAACGCCCGTGGTCGCTCGCTTTCGGCCATGCGCCGTCGCCAGGAAAAATTCCGCCGCAGCCAGATGCAGGAAACGCGCGAAAAGATCTCGCGTGAAGTCGTGCTGCCGGAGACCATCACCATTCAGGAACTGTCGCAGCGCATGTCCGAACGCGCCGTCGATGTCATCAAGTTCCTGATGAAGGAAGGCCAGATGATGAAGCCGGGCGACGTCATCGACGCCGATCTGGCCGAGCTCATCGCCGGCGAATTCGGCCACACGGTCAAGCGCGTTTCGGAATCCGACGTCGAACAGGGCATCTTCAACGTTGCCGACGAGGAAGGCGAACTGGTTTCCCGTCCGCCGGTCGTTACCATCATGGGTCACGTCGACCACGGTAAGACCTCGCTGCTCGATGCCATCCGTCATGCGAACGTGGTCGCCGGCGAAGCCGGTGGCATCACCCAGCATATCGGCGCCTATCAGGTCGAGCAGAACGGTCAGAAGATCACCTTCATCGACACCCCCGGTCACGCCGCCTTCACGGCAATGCGTGCCCGCGGCGCCCAGGCGACCGACATCGCGATCCTGGTGGTCGCGGCCGACGACAGCGTGATGCCGCAGACGATCGAATCGATCAACCACGCCAAGGCGGCGGGTGTTCCGATCATCGTCGCGATCAACAAGATCGACAAGCACGAGGCCAATCCGCAGAAGGTCCGCACGGAACTGCTGCAGCACGAAGTCTTCGTCGAATCGATGGGCGGTGAAGTTCTCGACGTGGAAGTCTCCGCGAAGAACCGCACCAACCTCGACAAGCTGCTGGAAGCCATTCTGCTGCAGGCGGAAATCCTTGACCTCAAGGCCAATCCGAACCGTACGGCCGAAGGCACCGTCATCGAAGCCCAGCTCGACCGCGGCCGCGGCTCGGTCGCTACCGTGCTCGTACAGAAGGGTACGCTGCGTCCTGGCCAGATCGTCGTTGCCGGCGATCAGTGGGGCCGCGTGCGTGCACTCGTCAACGACAAGGGTGAGCATGTGAAGGAAGCAGGCCCGGCCATGCCGGTCGAACTGCTCGGCCTTTCCGGCGCACCGCAGGCCGGCGACAAGTTCGCCGTCGTCGAAAGCGAGAGCCGTGCCCGCGAGATCTCGGAATATCGCCAGCGCCTCACCCGCGACAAGGCGGCTGCCCGCCTGTCGGGTCAGCGCGGCTCGCTCGAACAGATGATGACCCAGCTGCAGGCTGTCGGCGTGAAGGAATTCCCGCTTGTTATCAAGGGCGACGTGCAGGGCTCGATCGAAGCCATTGCCGGCGCTCTCGAAAAGCTCGGCACCGACGAAGTTCGTGCCCGCATCGTCCATTCGGGCGCAGGCGGCATCACCGAGTCGGACGTCTCGCTGGCGGAAGCTTCCAATGCGGCGATCATCGGCTTCAACGTCCGCGCCAACGCGCAGGCACGTCAGTTCGCCGAGCGTCAGGGCATCGAGATCCGCTACTACAACATCATCTACGACCTGGTGGATGATGTGAAGGCGGCAATGTCGGGCCTGCTCTCTCCGGAGCGTCGCGAAACCTTCCTCGGCAATGCCGAGATCCTCGAGGTGTTCAACATCACGAAGGTCGGCAAGGTCGCAGGCTGCCGCGTCACCGAAGGCAAGGTCGAGCGCGGCGTCGGCGTCCGCCTGGTGCGCGACAACGTCGTCATCCACGAAGGCAAGCTCAAGACGCTCAAGCGCTTCAAGGATGAAGTGTCTGAGGT
The DNA here is from genome assembly GCF_003287875.1 of Martinezella tropici. Classification (GTDB taxonomy): domain Bacteria; phylum Pseudomonadota; class Alphaproteobacteria; order Rhizobiales; family Rhizobiaceae; genus Rhizobium; species Rhizobium tropici_C. The sequence continues at coordinate 55,273 of NZ_QMKK01000016.1, read as the reverse complement.
CAATGTCGGCCAGGAATGCGGCATGGCCTTCGAGAACTACGAAGACATCCGCGCCGGCGATACCATCGAGTGCTTCCGTGTCGAGCACATCACCCGCACGCTGTAAGCGATCTTTCGATTTGCAGGATATCAAAACCGCCGGCCGAAACCGGCGGTTTTTTCTTGCGCATGACGAGCAGGATGCCGCTTTCGTGAGGATTCTGAGCCTCCGGCGAGCCGCTAAGCCTGTCCAGCCTTGACCTTTGCGCCGGATCGAGTCATTTGACCCGCTTTATCGCGTCCAAGAGACGCTGCTAACGGAACAACCATGACCAGACCAACTTCTTCCGCGCCTTCGCAGCGCATGCTTCGCGTCGGCGAGCAGGTGCGCTCAGCGATCACGCAGGTCCTGCAGCGCGGCGAAGTGCGCGACGACCTGATCGAGCGCACCGTGATCTCCATTTCCGAAGTGCGTATGTCGCCCGATCTGAAGATCGCGACGGCCTTCGTGACCCCCCTTGGCGTTGCCGATCATGGCGCCATCATCGAGGCGCTGAACCGCCATGCGAAATATATCCGCGGCCGCCTCGGCCCGCAGCTTCGCCAGATGAAGTACATGCCGGAAGTCCGCTTCCGCGACGATACGAGCTTCGACAATTACAAGAAAATCGACGCGCTTCTGCGCTCGCCCGAGGTCAGCCGCGATCTCGACGACGACAACGACCAAGATCAATAACAGAGACAGAGAATGTCCAAACCACGCAAGCCCAAGGGCCGCCCGATTTCGGGCTGGCTCATCCTCGACAAGCCGGTGGATTTCGGCTCGACCGAAGCCGTTTCCAAGATCAAGTGGCTGTTCAAGGCCCAGAAGGCCGGTCATGCCGGGACGCTCGATCCGCTCGCGTCCGGCATGCTGCCAATCGCGCTCGGCGACGCCACCAAGACGGTCCCCTATGTCATGGACGGCCGCAAGATCTATGAATTCACCGTGACCTGGGGTGAGGAACGCGCTTCCGACGACCTCGAGGGCGCAGTCACCGCCACCTCCGACAAGCGTCCGAGCGAAGAGGATATTCGCGCGCTGCTGCCGAACTATACGGGTGTCATCAACCAGATCCCGCCGCAGTTCTCCGCCATCAAAATATCAGGCGAGCGTGCCTATGACCTTGCCCGCGAAGGCGAGACGGTCGAGATCCCCTCGCGTGAAGTCGAGATTTTCCGCCTGACGCTGCTTGCCTGCCCGGATGCCAATACGGCGCATTTCGAAGTCGAGTGCGGTAAAGGCACCTATGTACGCGCACTTGCCCGCGATTTCGGCCGCGATCTCGGCTGCTACGGCCATATTTCCGGCCTGCGCCGCAGCTTCGTCGCACCCTTCGCCGAAGAGGCGATGGTGCCGCTTGCCGATCTCGTGGCGCTCGAAGAGATCGAGGACGCGGATGAGCGGCTCGCAGCCCTCGATGCGCTGCTGATCGACACGGCGGAAGCTCTTTCTTCGCTGCCGCACCTCGTCATCAGCGACGACCAGGCGCACCGTCTGAAGATGGGCAACCCTATCCTCGTGCGCGGCCGCGATGCTCCGGTCGCCGAAACCGAGGCCTATGCCACGGCACGCGGCAAGCTGATCGCCATCGGCGAAATCGGCCAGGGCGAATTTCGTCCGAAGCGCGTATTCGGCTAGCCAAACTCAGCCAGAAATAGCGCTATTGCAGCGCAATGGCTATGCGATATGCTCCCCGACGGGCCATCATGGCCCGTCCAAAGGGGGCAAACATGCGCAGAATTGCATTCGGAATAGTTGCATTCCTTTCTCTGTTTCTGGCAGTTGCGAACGCCCAATCCGCCGAGCGATGGGCCGGGCTACCGCCATTTCCTCCAATGCCGCAACCGAAGACGAGCGGCATGGCCGATGTTAACGACATCAAGATGTATTATGCTGAATATGGCGCAGGCGACCCGATCCTCTTCATTCATGGCGGCCTCGGAAATGCCGATGTCTGGGGCGCTCAGGTTGCCGATTTCGCGAGAGATCATCTCGTCATCGTCGCCGACAGCCGCGGGCATGGCCGCTCGACGCGCAGCGAACAGCCCTTCGGCTACGACCTGATGACTTCGGATTATGCTGCGCTGCTCGACCACCTGAAGATCGGTAAGGTGACGCTGGTCGGATGGTCCGATGGCGGCATCATCGGCATCGATGTGGCGATGAAATATCCCGAAAAGCTGACCCGCGTGATCGCGCAAGCCGCCAATGTCACGACCGACGGCGTGAAGCCCGATGTCATGAGCAACAAGACCTTCAACGACTACATCAACGTCGCCGGCGACTATTACAGGAAGCTGTCGCCGACCCCGAACGAATATGACGCCTTCGTCAACCAGATCTCGCAAATGTGGGCGACGCAGCCGGCATGGACCGCAGCCGACCTCGGAAAGATCACGGTGCCGGTGACGCTTGCCATCGGCGACCATGACGAAGCGGTGAAGCTGGACCACACTGAGATGATGGCGAAAGAGATTCCGGGCGCGAAGCTCGTCATCCTGAAGGACGCCAGCCATTTTGCCATGCTGCAGGATCCAGAAGGCTACGACGCCATGATCCGGAACGCCATGGCGGGGCGCTGAAGCCGCCCGGGGGGACAACCCTCTTTCAATTGCCGCTCATTTGGTTTATAGGCAGCGCCAGCATCAGGCGTGCCTGATTGCATTCGCGGCCAATGCTGGACGACATCCCGGCGTTTGGCGACTTCAATCTCCTCTCATAGAAAGGACCATCCGATGTCGATCACTGCTGAGCGCAAGGCTGCGCTGATCAAGGAATATGCGACCGCCGAAGGCGACACCGGTTCTCCGGAAGTCCAGGTTGCGATCCTGACCGAGCGCATCAACAACCTCACGGAACACTTCAAGGACCACAAGAAGGACAACCACTCCCGTCGTGGTCTCCTGACGATGGTTTCTAGCCGGCGCTCGCTTCTTGACTACCTCAAGAAGAAGGACGAAGGCCGTTATACCAAGCTGATCACCAACCTCGGTATCCGCCGCTAACGGAATTTCCGGCGGGCGTTCACCTGAACGCCCGCCGGTTGCTTATGAGGGGTATGAACCCCTAAGACTGTTTCGCTTGCGCCTTGCAACGGCGCGCCGCGAAGCTGCCGGCAGGCCGGATGGGCCGGTGCTGCCAACAACAACCGTTGACCTGTCATGGGGCAGGATTGCCGGATGCTTTCAGCCGAAGCTTCGCGCTTCGGCCGATCTTCGAAAGCCTCTCGTTGTCTTGCCCGTGATGCGTCACATTTCGTGCGGTTGAAGATGCGCCCTGCCGAAATCGTCGGCCACGGCGCCTTTTCCCGCATCATGCAAGGACAAGATATGTTCGATATCCATACCGTCGAAATCGAGTGGGCAGGCCGCCCGCTGAAGCTCGAAACCGGCAAGATCGCCCGCCAAGCCGATGGCGCCGTCGTCGCCACCTACGGCGAGACCGTGGTGCTTGCGACCGTCGTTTCCGCCAAGGCGCCGAAGCCGGGTCAGGACTTCTTCCCGCTCACCGTCAACTACCAGGAAAAGACCTACGCAGCCGGCAAGATCCCCGGCGGCTACTTCAAGCGCGAGGGCCGTCCGAGCGAAAACGAAACGCTCGTTTCGCGCCTGATCGATCGCCCGATCCGCCCGCTTTTCCCGGAAGGCTACAAGAACGACACGCAGGTCGTCGTCACCGTTATCCAGCATGACTTGGAAAACAATCCCGATATCCTGTCGATGGTCGCAACTTCGGCTGCCCTGACGCTCTCCGGCGTCCCCTTCATGGGCCCGATCGGCGGCGCTCGCGTCGGCTACATCAACGGCGAATACGTGCTCAACCCGCATCTCGACGAGATGGACGAATCGAGCCTCGACCTCGTCGTCGCCGGCACGCAGGAAGCCGTGTTGATGGTCGAATCCGAAGCCAAGGAACTGCCTGAAGACGTCATGCTCGGAGCCGTCATGTTCGGTCACCGCGGCTTCCAGCCTGTCATCGACGCAATCATCAAGCTCGCCGAAGTCGCCGCCAAGGAGCCCCGTGACTTCCAGCCGGAAGACTACTCCGAGCTCGAGAAGGAAATGCTCGGCCTTGCCGAAGCCGAACTGCGCGACGCCTACAAGATCACGCAGAAGGCTGATCGCTATGCCGCCGTCGACGCCGTCAAGGCGAAGGTCAAGGCACACTTCCTGCCCGAAGAAGGCGAAGCCAAGTACACGGCCGAGGAAGTCGGCGCCATCTTCAAGCACCTGCAGGCGAAGATCGTTCGCTGGAACATCCTCGATACCTCCAGCCGCATCGACGGCCGTGACCTGCAGACGGTCCGCCCGATTCTCGCCGAAGTCGGCCTGCTGCCGCGCACGCACGGCTCCGCCCTCTTCACCCGCGGCGAGACGCAGGCGATCGTGGTTGCCACGCTCGGCACCGGCGAAGACGAGCAGTATGTCGACAGCCTGACCGGCATGTACAAAGAAAACTTCATGCTGCACTACAACTTCCCGCCCTACTCGGTCGGTGAAACCGGCCGCATGGGTTCTCCGGGCCGCCGTGAAATTGGCCATGGCAAGCTCGCCTGGCGCGCTGTCCACCCGATGCTGCCGACGGCGGAACAGTTCCCCTATACGCTGCGCGTCGTCTCTGAGATCACCGAGTCCAACGGCTCGTCCTCAATGGCGACCGTTTGCGGTACCTCGCTGGCGCTGATGGATGCCGGCGTGCCGCTGGCAAAGCCGGTTGCCGGTATCGCCATGGGCCTGATCAAGGAAGAAGAGCGTTTCGCCGTTCTCTCCGACATCCTGGGTGACGAAGACCACCTCGGCGACATGGACTTCAAGGTCGCCGGCACCGAATCCGGTATCACCGCACTGCAGATGGACATCAAGATCGAAGGCATCACCGAAGAGATCATGAATGTCGCCCTGAACCAGGCGAAGGGCGGTCGTCTACACATCCTCGGCGAAATGGCCAAGGCCATTTCCGAGAGCCGCGGCCAGCTCGGCGAATTCGCACCGCGCATCGAAGTGATGAACATCCCGGTCGACAAGATCCGCGAAGTCATCGGCTCCGGCGGCAAGGTCATCCGCGAAATCGTCGAAAAGACCGGTGCGAAGATCAACATCGAGGACGACGGCACCGTCAAGATCGCCTCCTCCTCCGGCAAAGAAATCGAAGCGGCCCGCAAGTGGATCCACTCGATCGTCGCTGAACCGGAAGTCGGCCAGATCTACGAAGGCACGGTCGTAAAGACCGCCGACTTCGGCGCTTTCGTCAACTTCTTCGGCGCCCGTGACGGTCTCGTCCACATCTCGCAGCTCGCTTCCGAGCGCGTTGCCAAGACGCAGGACGTCGTCAAGGAAGGCGACAAGGTCTGGGTCAAGCTGCTCGGCTTCGACGAGCGTGGCAAGGTTCGCCTGTCCATGAAGGTCGTCGACCAGGCGACCGGCCAGGAAATCGCTGCCGACAAGAAGAAGGACGACGCGGCCGAATAAGCTGCGCCTTCATCCAAGTTCCGGGGCGCGGGATCTTTTCCGCGCCCTTTTTATATTGAAGAGGCTGGCGATCTCGGTTTTTCCGAAGTTCTGTGCCCGGCCCCTTGCCCTAGCCCTCTCCCCGTCCCAACGGGGAGAGGGCTAGGGTGAGGGACAAGCACACAGACAGAAACCCGCCCGCAGGCCCGACCAACGAAACAATAACGAGACCACGCCCATGAGCCGCGATGCCCTGAAGACCCTGTTCCATCCCTTTGCCTCCGGCACCATCGACGCGCCCGGCGAGGGGCAGCGGATCCTGTTTCTCGGCGCCGAAGCGGGCTTTGCGCTGCCGGAGGGATTTGCTGCCGAGCTTTCGGCCGTTCAGGGCTTCCGTCCCTTCTATCGCCAGCTGCAGGCGCAGCGCATCAACGTGACGCCGGAGATCGAAGGCGAAGGTTATGACGGAGCGCTCGTGCTTTGCGGCAAGCACAAGGGCGAGAACGAGGACCATATCGCTGAAGCGCTGGCGCGCGTAAAGGAAGGCGGTCTCATCCTCGTTGCCGGCGGCAAGGAAGATGGTATCCAGCCGCTACGCAAGCGCATCGAAGCCTTCGGTCTTGCGATCGAGCATATGCCGAAATATCACGGCGTTGCCTTCTGGTTTGCGCGTCCTGCCGACATCAAGATACTGACAGCGCAGCTCGCAAAGCCGGCGACTCTCGTCGACGACAGCTTCACCACGGCGCCCGGCATGTTCTCCCATGACCGTGTCGATGCCGGTTCCGAGCTGCTCGCCTCGCGCCTGCCGACCGACTTTGCCGGCGATGCCGCCGATTTCGGCGCCGGCTGGGGCTATCTTTCCGTAGAGCTCGCAACGAAATCGCCGCGGATCGAACGCATCGACCTCTACGAGGCCCATTACGGCGCTCTGGAGGCCGCACGCGCCAATCTGCTGTCGCACTGCCCGAAGGTCGCCCAGCGCTTCTTCTGGCACGATCTGGCGAGCGAGCCGGTCAAGGACAAATACGACCTGATCATCATGAACCCGCCCTTCCATGAGGGCCATGCCGCCGAGCCTTCGCTTGGCCAGGCGATGATCAAGACGGCCGCCTCGGCGCTGCGTGGCGGCGGCCGGCTCATGCTGGTCGCCAATCGCGGCCTGCCCTACGAGCCGGTGCTGGCCGAGAATTTCAGGGAATTCGGCGAGACCTGCCGCAATGCCCGCTACAAGGTGCTCTGGGCAAAAAAATAAGAGAGGAAGGCGACCAAGGGCCGCCTTTCTTTCATGGATCAGGCTTCGTCGGCACGACGTGCACGAGGCATCAGATGATCCCGCAGGATCAGGAAGTTCCTTTCGACGAGAAACCAGAGCGTCGCCGACACGATGAAGCAGGTGGCGAGATAGATGACGAGGCCTGACAGCCCCAGAAGATTGTCCTTGCCGAACACCATCTGGTCGAGATGGTAGACGCCCTTGTGGGTGAGGTAGAGGCTGTAGGAGAGCGCCGCGACGCCTGATATGGCTGGAAGATGCCAGCGACCGATCCTCGGCTGCAGGTCCAGCAATGCGCCGAGAATGATTGCCACCCCCGCCGAAAACATCGGGAAACCGACGGCCGCGCCCGGAAGAGGCTGAAACACGAGCGGCACATTGGCTTCGGCGAGCGGCCCGCGAACGGAGAAGATCACGAGCGCCGCCGTCACGAGCATACCGCCGATGCCGAGCGCGATGTGAGGCGGCATGTACCGTTCCCATAGCAGCGGCTTGAACAGCCGGATCGCCGCCAGAACGACGCCGAAGGTCAAGCCGTCAAGCCGGTTATATGTCGGATAATAGACCTCCCTGAGATAGACGGCGAAGGCTTCCCTGTAGGCCTGCATTTCGACAATCGGACCGACATGGCTCTGCCAGAGCGCAAACCGCAGGCCTATGCCGGCGATCACGATCGCCATCACCAGAAGCGTCACAAAGCCCACCGTCGCTCGCCGCTTGAGCAGGACCACAAGAACCGGAAGAACGAGATAGAAATGCTCCTCGACACTCAGCGACCAGGCCTCGGTGAATGCGCTGCCCAGGCGAGGATCAAGGCCGAAATTGACCGTGAAGGTCAGGAACCGCCAGGCGGATTGCATCGCCGGCGCATCGCGCAGGGAGGGGAAGAACGTATAGACGGCAAGCACGAGCAGAAAGGCCGGCAATATGCGGAACGCCCGGCGCAGATAGAAAGCCTTGAAGTCGACGGCGCGGCGCCGCGCGGCTTCCGTCATCAACTGAGTTCCAATGAGATAGCCACTGAGCACGAAGAAGATGTCGACGCCGATCCAGCCATAGGGCCTAATGCCGGCGAGCGGCAGCGGCGTCGCCTCCACCGGCAGATGCACCAGCATGACGAGGAGGATGGCAAGCGCCCGCAACAGATCCGGCCCCAATGTCCTTGGAGTGGCGGCGGATTCGAGCGGTACCGCCTCGCCCAGCGGATCTAGCAGCTTGGAGCTGGCAACAGTTATGGTGTTCACGGCTGGGGTTCCCGTAAATGGCTGGTGAATACCGATGGACATGCAGGAGATACTGTTGATTGCCTGCCTTGTATCGGAATTCCCGCCAGCCGTAACGAGCCATCCCCGGCAAGATAGAATTAACCTAAAATTTTCGTAAAATCTTGTCGAATGGAGGTTAACGCGTCCAATTCGACACCCTTGCGGCCCATTCCCGGCGCAGTACGGCATAGACACATTCATCGCCCCATATGCCGTTGAAACGATCGTTTTCGATCAGGAGTGCCTCACGGCGAAGACCCAGCCGTTCGACGACGCCAATGGATCCGGCATTTTTCGCATCCAGCCGTGCAAAGATCCGGTGAAAGCCGAATTTTTCGAAGCCGAGAGTAATCATGGCTTGTGCCGCCTCGGTGGCATATCCCTTCCTGGCATAAGCGGGGTTGGAGGTATAGCCAAGCTCGGCTTGAAGCGCCGCCTTGTTTGCGAATGTCAGGCTGACATCACCGACCAAAGCATCATCCTCCCGCCGAATGGCAGCACATAGCAGCGTATCTCCGTCCTCGGCGAAAGGAGAGTTCAGATTGAGATCGAAACGCTCTCTCATCACTTCAGGCGAAGGCGGATCGCGATACAGGAACCGATAGATTTCCGGCAGGGAGCGGTAGGCGCTATAGGCTTTAAAATCCTCCGGCACAAAGCGGCGGAGGATGAGCCGTTCGGTCGATGCGAGGGATTTCGCCTCGTTGGACGTCATCGGGAAGGATATCCGGAAAATGATCCCCCCGGCCAAAGACCGGGAGGGCGATTGAGATCAGCGCGCTTACTCGGCGTCCGCGCTCGACAGCGTTTCCAGCGTCGGCATGGAGGTGATGTTGTAACCGGCATCGACAAAATGGACTTCGCCGGTGACGCCTGCCGCCAGATCCGACAGGAGGTAGAGCGACGACGAGCCGACCTGGTCGATGGTAACAGACTTGCGCAGCGGCGCGTTGCGCTGGTTCCACGACAGGATGGCACGGGCGTCGGAAATGCCGGCGCCGGCGAGCGTGCGGATCGGGCCGGCGGAAACGGCGTTGACGCGAATACCGCGCGGGCCGTAATCGGCGGCGAGATAACGAACGGAAGCCTCAAGCGCCGCCTTGGCGACGCCCATGACATTGTAGTTCGGAATAACGCGCGTCGAACCATTATAGGTCAGCGTCAGCATGCTGCCGCCTTCGGTCATCAGTTCGGCGGCGCGCTTCGCGATCTCGGTGAAGGAGAAGCAGGAAATTATCATGGTGCGGGTGAAATTCTCCCGCGTGGTGTTGGCATAGAGCCCCTTCAGCTCGTTCTTGTCGGAAAAGCCGATGGCGTGGACAATGAAATCAAGCCTGCCCCAGTGCTCCTTGATCGCGTCGAAGACGGCATCAACGGAAGCCAGATCCTCGACATCGCAAGGCAGCAGGAAATCCGAACCGACTTCGGCTGCGAGCGGCTTGACGCGCTTGCCGAGCGCCTCACCCTGAAAGGTGAAAGCCAGTTCCGCGCCTTCGGCAGCAAGCGCCTTCGAAATACCCCAGGCAATCGAGTGATTGTTTGCGACGCCCATGATGAGGCCGCGCTTACCCTGCATGATTCCCGTCATTGCCTTATCCGTTGTAGCGCTGGAACACGAGCGTGGCGTTGGTGCCGCCGAAGCCGAAGGAATTCGAAAGAGCGATATCGAACTTGGCGTTGTCGATGCGCTTGCGCACGACCGGCACGCCTTCGAATTCCGGATCGAGTTCGGTGATATGGGCGCTTTCGCCGATGAAGCGCTCCTGCATCATCAGGATCGAATAGATCGATTCCTGAACGCCTGCGGCGCCGAGCGAGTGGCCCGTCAGGGACTTGGTCGACTGGATCGGCGGGATCTTGTCGCCGAAGACCTCGCGGATTGCGCCGATTTCCTTGCTGTCGCCCACCGGCGTCGAAGTGCCGTGGGTGTTGATGTAATCGATATCGCCCTTCACGGTGGCGAGCGCCTGGCGCATGCAGCGCACGGCACCCTCCCCCGACGGTGCGACCATGTCGTAGCCGTCCGAAGTGGCGCCATAGCCGACAATCTCGGCATAGATCTTGGCGCCGCGGGCCTTGGCATGTTCCAGCTCTTCCAGAACCAGCACGCCGGCGCCGCCGGCGATGACGAATCCATCGCGCTTGGCGTCATAGGCACGCGAGGCGGTTTCCGGGTGGTTGTCGTTGAAGTCCGAAGACATGGCGCCCATGGCGTCGAAGAGGTTCGACATGGTCCAGTCGAGATCCTCGTGGCCGCCGGCGAACATGACGTCCTGCTTGCCCCACTGGATCATCTCGGCGGCATTGCCGATGCAGTGCGCCGAGGTCGAGCAGGCGGACGAGATGGAGTAATTGACGCCGTGGATCTTGAACCAGGTCGCCAGCGTTGCCGAGGCGGTCGAGGACATCGACTTCGGCACCGCGAAGGGGCCGATGCGCTTTGGGCTGTTGTTCTTGCGGGTGATGTCGGCCGCTTCGATCAGCGTGCGGGTCGACGGGCCGCCGGAGCCCATGATGATGCCGGTGCGCTCGTTGGTGATATCGCCTTCCTCGAGGCCGCTGTCGGCGATCGCCTGCTTCATGGCGACATGGTTCCAGGCACCGCCCTGCGATAGGAAGCGCATGGCGCGGCGATCCACCAGATCGGTTGTGTCGATCTTCGGCGAGCCCCAGACCTGGCACTTGAAGCCATGCTCGGCGAAATCGGGAGAGAAAGAAATGCCGGATTTGGCGTCGCGCAGCGAGGCGGTCACTTCTTGAGCATTGTTTCCAATCGAAGAGACAATACCCAGACCCGTAACAACTACCCGTCTCATGTCGATGACCTTTTCTAAAACGTCTGTCTTTGTGGAGGCGGCGGCGCCGCAGTTCAGGCGACCTTGTCCTTCGACAGGCCCACGCGCAGGTCCGTCGCCTGATAGATGGTTTCCCCATCGGCCTTCAGCCAGCCATCGGCGGTGCCGAGCACCAGACGGCCGCGCATGACGCGCTTGAAGTCGATGCCGTATTCGAGAAGCTTCGTATCCGGGCGGACCATGCCCTTGAACTTCACTTCGCCCGTCGAAAGCGCCATGCCGCGGCCGGGCTCGCCGAGCCAGCCGAGGAAGAAGCCGGTCAGCTGCCACATGCCGTCAAGGCCGAGGCAGCCCGGCATGATCGGATTGCCGGCAAAATGGCAGGGGAAATACCAGTCATCGGGGCGCACGTCGTATTCGGCGCGGATGAAGCCTTTGTCGAAGGCACCGCCGGTCTCGGAAATTTCAGTAATGCGATGGACCATCAGCATCGGCGGCAGGGGAAGCTGCGCGTTGCCCGGGCCGAACAGTTCGCCGCGGCCGCAAGCCAGGATTTCCTCGTAATTGAAGCTGGACTGTCTCGTCGTCATAAAAATTCCGTTTCCCCCGCATGAATGCCGATGGATGTGAAGCTTTAGTGCAAGATGGACAGAAAATGAAGCGAAAGCATTGGACTCTCATTCATCCGTTCGATCGACCGCACTAGCCGTTATGTGGTGGTCGCATACAGGAACGCCAGAGCCGCGACCAGAGCGAATTGCGCCAAAAGCCGGTTTTTTGCGGCTTTTGAGCACCTTCCCACCCCATTGAAACTATTGAAAGCAATCAAGGCAAAAGTTATATGGCTTAGTAAAGAATTATAGAGATCAGGAATCCGGAGTCCCTGAATGGCAGAACATGCCGAAATCGCGATCGAAACCAGGCTGCGCAATGTGGGCCTGAGGCCGACCCGACAGCGGATTGCGCTGGGAGACCTTCTCTTCGCCAAGGGCGACCGCCATCTGACGGTGGAGGAGCTTCATGAAGAAGCCGTCGCCGCCGGCGTTCCAGTTTCGCTCGCGACCGTCTACAACACGCTGCATCAGTTCACCGAGGCCGGCCTGATCCGCGTGCTCGCCGTCGAAAGCACCAAAACCTATTTCGACACCAACGTCTCCGATCACCATCACTTTTTCGTGGAAGGCCACAATGAAGTGCTGGATATCCCGATCAGTAACCTGACGATCGACAACCTGCCCGAACCGCCGCAAGGGATGGAAATCGCCCATGTCGACGTGGTGATCCGCCTGCGCCGCAAGCAGAGGCAGTAGGCAGTAGAACGACTGCCTCTCAGCTCACATCACATCGTCCGGATGCCGGCCTGGCTTGTGATGATAGGTCGGAAATGTCCAGCCGAACCAGAGCGCGCCGCCGCGCACCGCAAAGGCGGCAATCACGCCCAGCCCCGCAGAGGCGTAAAGCGGCAACATCGTCGCATTGGCGGCGGTGAAGACGCCAGCGCCGACGATTGACGCCGTCACATAGATTTCCGGGCGCAGCAGGACCGAAGGCTCATTCGCCAGCAGATCGCGCAGGATGCCGCCGAACGTTGCCGTCAGCGCGCCGGTGACGATCGCGACGGTGGGTGAGCCTGTCGCCGCCATGCCCTTGGCGGCTCCCATCACGCAATAGGCCGATAGTCCCACGGCGTCGAGCCAGATGAGCAGCCTGTAGCGCGATTCAAAGAGATGCGCGGTGAAGAAGACCAGGACGCCGACCACGGCGCAGATGATGATATAGGTCGGATTCAGCACCCAAAAGACCGGCACTCGGCCCAGGACGATATCGCGCAGCGTGCCGCCGCCGATGCCGGTGACGGCGGCCAGGAACAGGAAGCCAATCAGATCGAGCTGCTTGCGCGAAGCCGCGAGCGCACCGGTTGCGGCAAAAAGAGCGACGCCGGCATAATCAAGAAACGAGAGAAGCGACATCGAAAACTCCAACGAGGCGCCGGCGATTTTCTCGAAATGAATCACGACGGCAAGGGCCGCGCAAGCCGGCTGATGCAAAGATCTCGCAGCGGCCGCTGCTGTTATCGTGGCCGCGACGGCGCTTCGAAGAGGAATCCCCCGTGAAATCCCTGCTGATCGTGATCCTCAATCTCATCGCATTCGTGATCATGCCCGCAGTGGCCGAGGCGCAGCAATCGATCCTGCAGGATCCCGTCGCATTCGAGAAGGATCACTTCACCAAAAGCTGCGACGGTCAGGCGAGCTTCGGCGACAATTTCGCCACTCAGCAGGATATCAATAACGACAAGCTGATGGATATCGTCGTTAACGAGGGCGAGATCACCTGCAAGGGCGAAAAAGGCCCCTACTGCACGGACGAAGGCTGCCCCTACAATTTCTACGTCCAGGTGGCCGAGGGCGGCTACCTGCTCGTCGCCACTGCGCGGATCTACAGCTACGATTTCATCCAGCGCTTCGGCAACATGGTGCTGGTCATGAAAATGCATCCGCGCTTCTGCGACCGCAAGGACGGCGAGGACCGCTGCGAGATCACCGTCAGGGTCCGCGGCGTCAAATTCGTCACGATCTCGAAGAAGTAGGCTTTACGGCCCAGGGGCAGGTGGTTACGCCCCGGGGCACGTGGCTACGGCCCGGGCACGTAGTTACGGCCCGGGATAGAGCGCCGATGTCCGGCCGACGGCGTAATAGCCGACCAGGCCGACCCATTCGCGCAATCCTGTCGCCAGCAGCTGTGCGTTGCGCGAGGGCTGGGTAAAATCGAGGCCCGGCGTTTCCTTGCCGGTGCTTCGGTAGTCGACCGGCCAAGGCACGACATCGATGCCCTGCCTGCGGAAGATGCCCATCGAGCGGGGCATGTGGAAGCCTGATGTGATGAGCAGGCAATTCGAAAGCCCGTTCTGCGCCAGCAATTCCTTCGTGTTGACCGCATTCTCGAAGGTGGTGCGCGAGGTGGTGTCGGCAACCATGCGGTCTCTGGGAATGCCGAGTGCCGTAAAGAAGCGCTCGGAAATCACGGCATCCCCCTCATAGGTGCCGCCGATCGAGCCATCGCCGCCCGAGATCACGATGCGCGCCTGCGGATATTTCTGCGAGAGACGCAGCGCTTCGACCAGGCGATCGCCGGCCGAATCGAACTCATAGCCGCCACGCGCGGTCGTTACCTCGTTCTGCGTGGCGCCGCCGAGGACGATCATGCATTTGAGGTCGGCGGGATCGGTTGTGGGATGCGGAAAACGCTCCTCCAGCCCCTGGACGACATAGGCGCCGGCCGTCGTATAGAGCGAGACGAACAGGATAAGCACCGACAGCAGCGAGGAGACAATCACGGTGGCGCGCCAGCGCAGAAGAGCGGCGATAAATGCCAGCAGTACGAAGAGAAATGCCAGCGAGAGTGGCTGACCGAAAATCCAGACAAGTTTCGAAAAAACGAACACGGCATATCCTTAGGCTTGTCGGCAAAACGATTCGTTTTTCTCCCTAGCAGATTTTTGTGCACTGCAATGTGGCTATTTCGGTCGCCGCACCGTGGACGCCGAAATAACGAAGCGCTGATTGAAGCGGCGCTGCAGCGGGCGGGGGATGAAAAGCGTCGACAGCGCCAGGACGAGAGCGACCATAGAAACCAGCCAGAGCGCATGTGCGCCAAAGGCGCCGGCCAGAAGTGCGCCGATGATGGCGCCCGAGATCATGCCGCTCCAGGGCACGATCTGCACCGTCCAAAGAAAATCCCGATCCCCCAGGAGAAAACGGCCAAGACCGCGTCCGAAGCGCGACAGCGCGCCGGTGACATAGGTGAGGCCGATCGGCAGGCCCTCGATATGCTCGACCGTGGCATTGACCATGCCCATGGCAAGCACCACCAGATAGAACTGCACCAGAACCAGCGACGGCTCCGCGAAGCCCGCGGCGGCGGCCAGAAGGATGCTGACGCAGGCAAGCACCACGAAAGCTCGCCGGTCCGCCGCATGGGCAATGACGATGCCGAGCGCATTGCCGATGATGAATGTCAGGATGGCCGAGAACAGCACCGCCGCATGGCCGAACTCGCCCATTCCGAGGGCGATCGCCGCCCGTGTCGTATTGCCGGTCATGAAGGACACGAAATTGCCCGTCAGCATCAGGCCGACGGCATCGGTCATGCCCGCCAGAAAGGCGATCGAGGCAACGAGCAGAAACCCCGTCACGGTACGGCGGGTCTTGATGAGACGACGGCGGCGCTGTCTGGTCATGGGCGATTCGGAGTGGGTTGCGGACGGTCGGAGGCTAGCATGAAGTTGGGGGAATGCGGAGTATCTACCAAGTTGTCGATAGAGCGATACGGGCGTGTCTCTTAGAGCAACCTCTTCCTTGCAAATGCTCTGCCAGAATGAGACTTCAGATAGGCCTCAAACTCAAGAGCACGGTATTTGTCAGGAAAGGCAGAATACCAGGGAAGAACCCACGGCATGAACTTTGCGGTGTGGGTCGACTTACCGGCATTGTGGTCGGCAAGCCGCTGCCTGATGGTCCGAAGTCGATCCGGTATATTGCTGGTCGGGAAAATCCACGCTTTGAAGGATGTAAACGTACCACATCCGCATCTCGATCGATTGGCATCCGGTGATTCGAACGCAAATTCTATATGCAATCGAGCGTGTCTTTGTACCCGGAAATGTTTTATGGAGACTCCACCCCGTCGTCGCCCTACGGGCTTTACCGGGCACTGCTTCGGCCTAACGGTTTCCCGCGGCTGCGCCACGCGAAGCCCGTAAGGGCGAAGCGTGGTGGAGCTAAGCGGGATCGAACCGCTGACCTCTTGCATGCCATGCAAGCGCTCTCCCAGCTGAGCTATAGCCCCATCAAGATGGTGCCGTTTGACCGGCCCTGGGTCCCTTCCAAGCGCTTCGCCCGTCGGGGTGGCGGCTTATTACTTGTGGTTTTCACAGATAGCAAGCCGAAAAATTCGGCCCGGGAAAATTTTTCTTGAGACCCGGGCCGACTGTCGTTCCGATTAGACGTCGTCTTCGTCGCCGGTGACGCCGATGATGTCGCTCATGTCGTCATCGTCTTCATCTTCGTCGGCTTCCAGGAAGGTATCGTCGTCATCGTCGCCGATTTCGACATCGTCATCGCCGATATCCGGAATGTCGTCGCCGCCTGCCGCATCATCGGCGTCCTCGAGGGAGACCAGTTCGACTTCCGTGTTTTCGGTATCGACTTCGGCCACTTCGTCTTCTTCCGGAACTTCCTTGGAAGCGGAGGTTTCCTCGAAGAAGGACAAGGGCCAGGACTTGCCTGTATAGGGCGAGACCACCGGATCCCGGTTCAGGTCATAGAACTTCTTGCCGGTATCGGGGTCGGTACGTTTTGTTCCAAGTTCCGCTTTCGCCACTGTCAAAGCCTCATGAATGGCCGAATGAAAATTCGGCAATGCCGGGGAAGCCGGCGTTTTAAGGGAAATATCAGCCGGTCCCCTTAATCGTTGCGGCCGTTTCTGTCAAAGCTAAAGTTCATGCCGCTTCGCACGCAGTTTTCACGCATTGCGGGATGACTGGGGAATGGGCCTGTGCTAACCAGCCAGCGTGAACCGCAGAACATCTGGCCAAGAACGATCTCAGCCAGCACAGAATGCGGATGGAATACCGGCATCGCAAAGGAATTGCCTATGCCGCACGATACCCTCCCCCAACCAGCCGTGGCACGCCGCTCGGCCGGCCTTTCCGGTACGATCCGCATTCCCGGCGACAAATCCATTTCCCATCGCTCCCTCATGTTCGGCGGCCTTGCTTCGGGCGAGACGCACATCAAAGGTCTGCTCGAAGGCGAGGACGTGCTTAACACCGCCGGGGCCATGCAGGCTCTTGGCGCTACGATCCGCAGGTTCAGCGATGCCTGGATCGTCAACGGCACCGGCAATGGCGCGTTGCTCGCGCCCGAGGCACCGCTCGACTTCGGCAATGCCGGCACCGGCTCCCGCCTGACCATGGGCCTGGTCGGCTCCTACGATTTCAAAACAACCTTCGTCGGCGATGCTTCGCTGTCGAAACGGCCGATGGGCCGCATTCTCGATCCGCTGCGCCGCATGGGAACACAGGTCAGCGCCGCTACGGGCGACCGGCTGCCCGTCACCCTGCATGGGCCAGGTGTAACGAGCCCGCTGACCTATCGCGTGCCGATGGCCTCGGCACAGGTCAAATCCGCCGTGCTTCTGGCAGGACTCAATGCACCTGGCATTACGACGGTGATCGAGCCAGTCATGACCCGCGACCATACCGAAAGAATGCTCGCCGGTTTCGGCGCAGCACTTTCGGTCGAGACCGACGCAGCCGGCGTGCGCACCATCCGGCTCGAAGGCCAGGGCAGACTCACCGGCCAGACTATCGACGTTCCCGGCGATCCCTCCTCCGCCGCCTTCCCGCTAGTGGCGGCCTTGATCGTGCCCGGCTCCGACATTACCATCCGCAACGTGCTGATGAACACGACGCGCACCGGCCTCATCCTGACACTGCAGGAGATGGGCGCGGATATCGAGATCCTCGACCGGCGCGTGACGGGCGGCGAGGATGTCGCCGATCTCCATGTGCGCTCCTCGGCGCTCAAGGGTGTCACCGTGCCGGCCGAACGCGCGCCGTCGATGATCGACGAATATCCCGTGCTGGCCGTCGCGGCCGCTTTTGCGGAAGGCACAACGATCATGCAGGGGCTGGATGAGCTCCGGGTTAAGGAATCCGATCGGCTCTCGGCTGTCGCCGAAGGATTGAAGCTCAACGGTGTCGACTGTAGCGAAGGCAGGGATTCGCTGACGGTTCGCGGCAGACCTGACGGTAAGGGCCTGGGCAGTTCCAGCGGCACCGAAGTCAGGACTCATCTCGATCATCGCATCGCCATGAGCTTCCTCGTCATGGGGCTTGCCAGCGAGCACCCGGTTTCGATCGACGATTCGGCCATGATCGCCACCAGCTTTCCCGAATTTTTTGCTATGATGACAAGATTGGGCGCGACGATCGGGACCGGCGGTTAATAGACCGTGCAATGCCCAGGGCGGCGGAAGCTGCGCCGCCGGACTGCATTGCAGCCCCGATGGAAGACATTACCGGCATTGAAATCGATGTCCAGACGATTGACGGCAAATGGAAGGTGAGCCAGAACCGGACGCTGGCTGACCGACTGGCATCGCCGAGGGCCTCGCTGTGCTCGATCGTACAGCCGTGGCGGAAGCGGCCGAACTGGTGCGTCGCTCCAGACAATAACGAGAGACCGCGTAGGGACGGAAGAAGACATGATCATCGCTATTGATGGGCCTGCGGCTGCCGGCAAGGGAACCCTGGCGCGCCGGATCGCCGAAACCTATGGTTTTCATCATCTCGATACCGGCCTCACCTACCGCGCCACCGCCAAGGCGCTGCTCGATGCTGGGCTGCCGCTCGACGACGAGGCTATCGCCGAAGGCATGGCGCGCAAGGTCGATCTGGCCGGGCTCGACCGGACGGTTCTGTCCAGGCACGAGATCGGCGAGGCCGCATCGAAGATCGCCGTCATGCCGGCAGTCCGCCGGGCGCTGGTGGAGGCTCAGCGACGCTTTGCCGAAAAGAAGCCGGGTGCGGTGCTCGACGGCCGCGACATCGGCACCGTGGTCTGCCCTGACGCACCGGTGAAGCTCTATGTGACGGCCTCGGCGGAAGTCCGCGCGAAGCGGCGCTACGAGGAGATCGTCGATACCGGCGGCAGCGCCGATTACGACGCCATTTTCGAGGATGTGAAACGGCGCGACGAGCGCGACATGGGCCGCACCGACAGCCCTTTGAAACCAGCTGAAGACGCGTACTTGCTAGATACCTCAGAAATGAGTATAGAAGCGGCGTTTCAGACGGCAAAGTCGATCGTCGACGCCGCTCTGAGCCGAAATGCCTGAAAATATGAGCGGCTTTCGCGCGCGCCCCGCGCCCGGAACCGCCGATTTCAAAATAGCCTGACATTCCGTCCAAGCGCCGGATAGCTTTCCTTGAATGGAAAGCGGACTGGGGTCAGGCCCGTTAACACGAACCGCCGGCGCATCAGTGTCCAGATTGCATGAATCAAGGACACGCCAGGAGATTTTATGTCTGTAACTTCCCCCTCTCGCGAAGATTTCGCGGCCCTTCTCGAAGAATCCTTCGCCAAGAACGATCTGGCTGAAGGCTATGTCACCAAGGGCATCGTCACCGGCATCGAAAAGGATGTCGCGGTCGTTGACGTCGGCCTCAAGGTCGAAGGCCGTATCGCACTGAAGGAATTCGGTGCACGCGCCAAGGACGGCACGCTCAAGGTTGGCGATGAAGTCGAAGTCTACGTCGAGCGCATCGAAAACGCGCTTGGCGAAGCCGTTCTGTCGCGCGAAAAGGCTCGCCGCGAAGAAAGCTGGATCAAGCTCGAAGCCAAGTTCGAAGCTGGCGAGCGCGTTGAAGGCGTCATCTTCAACCAGGTCAAGGGCGGCTTCACCGTCGATCTCGACGGCGCTATCGCCTTCCTGCCGCGTTCGCAGGTCGACATCCGTCCGATCCGCGACGTCACCCCGCTGATGCACAACCCGCAACCCTTCGAAATCCTCAAGATGGACAAGCGCCGCGGCAACATCGTCGTTTCGCGTCGCACGGTTCTGGAAGAGTCCCGTGCCGAGCAGCGTTCTGAAATCGTTCAGAACCTCGAAGAAGGCCAGGTTGTTGACGGCGTCGTCAAGAACATCACCGATTACGGTGCGTTCGTTGACCTCGGCGGCATCGACGGCCTGCTGCACGTCACCGACATGGCATGGCGCCGTGTGAACCATCCGTCGGAAATCCTGTCCATCGGCCAGCAGGTCAAGGTACAGATCATCCGCATCAACCAGGAAACCCACCGCATCTCGCTCGGCATGAAGCAGCTCGAGAGCGATCCGTGGGACGGCATCCAGGCCAAGTATCCGGAAGGCAAGAAGATCTCCGGTACCGTCACGAACATCACCGACTACGGTGCGTTCGTCGAGCTGGAGCCGGGCATCGAAGGCCTGATCCACATCTCGGAAATGTCCTGGACCAAGAAGAACGTTCACCCCGGCAAGATCCTGTCCACGAGCCAGGAAGTCGAAGTCGTCGTTCTCGAAGTCGATCCGACCAAGCGTCGTATCTCTCTCGGCCTGAAGCAGACGCTGGAAAATCCGTGGGCAGCATTCGCCCGCAATCATCCGGCTGGCACCGAAGTCGAAGGCGAAGTCAAGAACAAGACCGAATTCGGTCTGTTCATCGGCCTCGACGGCGATGTGGACGGCATGGTTCACCTCTCCGACCTCGACTGGAACCGTCCGGGCGAGCAGGTCATCGAAGAGTACAACAAGGGTGACGTCGTCAAGGCTGTCGTTCTCGACGTTGACGTCGAGAAGGAACGCATCTCGCTCGGCATCAAGCAGCTCGGCAAGGATAGCGTTGGTGAAGCTGCTGCTTCCGGCGACCTGCGCAAGAATGCAGTCGTTTCCTGCGAAGTCATCGCAGTCAACGACGGCGGCATCGAAGTGAAGCTCGTCAACCACGAAGACATCATCTCGTTCATTCGCCGCGCCGATCTGTCGCGTGACCGTGACGAACAGCGTCCGGAGCGTTTCTCGGTTGGTCAGGTTGTCGACGCCCGCGTCACCAACTTCTCCAAGAAAGACCGCAAGATCATGCTGTCGATCAAGGCTCTGGAAATCGCAGAAGAGAAGGAAGCCGTTGCTCAGTTCGGTTCTTCCGACTCGGGCGCTTCGCTCGGCGACATCTTGGGTGCGGCTCTGAAGAACCGCAACGCCGAATAATCTTCGGCAGACGCTTGGAAACAAAAGACCCGCCGGAGCGATCCGGCGGGTTTTTCTTTATCGGTTTAGCCGCGCCTATGCCGCCGTCCTCCGAGACGGCCTAAAGCGCATCGCGATCTTTCAGATTCGCTTCTTGCGCTTCAGGTCTTTGATTTTGCGGATGTCGTTGCCGCAAAATCGCTGCACACTTTTGCGCGACATGCTTTATTCCCACGCCACCATGCGCCGATAGAAATCGAAGGCGTGATCGTGCAGCGGATCGCGTGACGGCTGCGGCAAGGCAAGGTGATCCGGCGCGGCCTCGTCAAGAGGAGGCGGAAGCCCCGCGTCTGCTTCGTCGGAAGTCTCTTCAGCTTTCTGCGACGCTTCTTCCGCTTGAGCTTCGTCTTGATCCTGCTGATGCGCCGTCTCTTCGTCCCGGGCGCCGCCGCCTTCTTCGTCGTCGACGGGATCGACGCGGTTGAGCAGTTTCGATTCGCCGGTTTTGACTGGGACATCGGCGGGCAAATAGTTCGCCACCACAAAGGGAACGCCGAGCGGCAGGGGTGCGGATAATCCCGTCTGCTCCGCAGCCTCGTACATTCCCATCGGCGCTGCGGACGACGGCTGCGGGCTGCCGGGGAGCGCGGCGGCAGGCGCGTCGAGCTGATCCGTCAACGATACCGGCACGGCCGAGGCCAGGCTTCTCGCGTTCTCGTTGACGACGGCCGGCTGTGATGGCGGTGGCATTGCCGCATTGGCCGTCAGCGCCTGTGCGATGATCTTCTCGACCGAGGACGCAGGATTGCTGATGATCTGCTCAAGGTCGGAACTGGTCGCCATCGCGGGCGGGTCGATGACGACCTGCAGCCCCTGCTTGATATCGGCTTGAATCTGCTGGATATCACGCGGCACCGACGGCGGCGTCAGCGGCGATCTGATCAAGGCGATTTCGGTCGGAAGTTCGGCTTCGTCACCGATCGCGGTCAGCAGTGCTACCACGGCAAGATCGTCGACAAGGGACGCAAGCTGCGAAGCAGCCGGGTGCGCACCGGCGGCAACGCTGCCGATAGCGGCAGCTTGCGGGGCAGACGGCGTTGCGCTTTGCGCGGACGTCTGGACCGGAACCGTCTGAGCTGCAGCCGGTGCGGCTTGCGTGGGAGGTGCGGCTTGTGTGGGAGCACCCTGTTCCGGCGTCTGCACCGGCGCGAATGCCGACGGGGCCGCGGGCTGCGCTGCCGATGCGATGGGCGTGGGCGTGGGCGTGGGCGTGGGCGTGGGCGTGGGCGTGGGCGTGGGCGTGGGAAGCAACGGCTCTTCTGCGGCGGCCGCAAGGGCCGTTGCCAGGGTGGCCAGATCGGCCGCTCGCTGCAGCGGGGTTGAGGCTGGCGCCTGCGGGACCGGCGCTTCCGTCCTGCCGGCATTCTGGCCGTAGGAATTGACGACGGCCTTCAGCACCGCGTCGGGTTCGGCGGCTGACGCCGGCTCCAGGCTGAGAGCCAGCTGGATCGCGTGCGGGGTCTCCGGATCCTCCAGCGCCTCGGCCAGAAGCGGCAGTGGCACCCGCATGTTCATCTGCGTATCCATTCGCTGTTGGGCGACGACGAGCTGTTGTGGCGTCAGGCTGCGGATCCCGGCGGCAACGCGCTGCGCATAGGCGGCATTGTTCTCGCCCGGTTCACGTGAAACGTTCACCACCTGACTCGCGGCATCGATAGCGGACAGGAGGCTATCGAGCATCCGCTCGCGGGCCGCAACCAGGAGCATGTTCAGCTTGCCCTCGACGCTGGCATTGATCGTGCTCGATAGAACGGCCAGCGGCGTCGCAGCAGTCTGGAGCCCGGAGGTCTCCGCTGTCGCAACTATCGGCTTTTCTATGGGCGCACCCACGGCGGACACGGCACCAACGGGAAGCAACATGACATGCTCCTTTGTCTGGCAAATCTGTCTGGCAATGCGACGATGGAAGCGGAGGCAGGTTCAATCAGGGTCCGCTCATGCGGCCGGTGGGTCTTCGAGCACCGGGATAACCGGAAGAGCGAAACGCGAACGCGTCGGACTGGAAGCCATATGGAAAGATAGCAGCCCGTTTCTTAACAGATTGCTAAATAAAAAAGGCCAATGCCGCTTTCACGGCACTGGCCTGTGGATATTTCTCCCGCGGAACGAGGCGATCAGCTGTGTGCGAAGATATCGGCTTCTTCCCAGCCGAGGAGATCGAGCTTGGCGCGGGTCGGAAGGAAGGCAAAGCAATCATCCGCATAGTCCATGCGGCCGTCGCGCAGCAGCCGTTCCGTCAGCTTGTCGCGAAGCGCATGTAGATAGAGAACGTCGGAAGCCGCATATTCGAGCTGCGCCGGTGACAGCGTTTCCGCGGCCCAATCGGAGGATTGCTGTGCCTTGGAGATATCGACGTCGAGCATCTCCTTGAGATTATCCTTCAGGCCGTGGCGGTCGGTATAGGTGCGGCACAGGCGCGAGGCGATCTTGGTGCAGAAGACCGGCGTAGTGGTGACGCCGAACGTATGGAACAGGACAGCAATGTCGAAGCGGCCATAATGAAAGATCTTCTGCCGAGCAGGATCGGCAAGCATGGCGACGAGGTTGGGTGCCTGCTTCTGGCCGGCGGCAATGCGGATGACATCAGCAGTGCCGTCACCCGACGAAAGCTGTACGACGCAAAGACGGTCGCGGCGCGGAATGAGGCCGAGGGTTTCGGTGTCGATGGCTATGGCGCCGGTGTAGCGGGCGGCATCTTCGGCGGAAATATCACCTTCGTGATAGCGGATGGTGGCAGCCATGAAATTCTCCCGGCGCTGTATTCGAAATTCGCTTTTCGTCCGTTCTATAGAACAGACGAGGCGATAACGATACCGGATAACGATGCAGGCGCCGTTCAAAATGTCGGCGGCGTGTTGATCCAGAGCAATATGGTCTCGCCATCGTGGCGATTGCGCCAGGAATGATAGCGGCGGCTTTCGAAATAAAGGGAATCGCCGGGCAACAGATCGAAAAACTGGTTGCTGTCGAGCACCAGTTCCAAACGCCCGGCAAGGACATGGATGAACTCCTCGCCCTCGTGTCGATAAGCGCCCTCGCTCGCCGCGCCCGGCGCAAGCACGAAGCGATGGCAATCCATCATCCTCCTACCTTCGGCAAGCAGCTGGACGGTGACGCCCGGCGTCGTCTCCGGCCAGGCACGCCATTCGCCGGATCGGATGAGTGCCGGAACATCCTCGCGCTCCTCGCCCGAAAGGCGTGACACCGTCGTTCCGTAGTACTCCGCCAGGTCATGGAGGGTCTTGAAGCTGACGCCCTGAGAGGTGCGCTCCAGGGTCGAGAGCGTCGACGACGTCATGCCCATATCGGCGGCGACCTGCTCCAGCGTCTTACCGGCGGCATGGCGCAGCGAGCGAAGCCTGCGGCCGATCTCCGAGGATGCCGATTGCTCGCCATTCTCCAGGCTCGCTGCGCCACCCTCTTCCGCCTCCAGTGCCTCGCGAATCGCAGCCGGATTGAGACCGCGCTCCGCCCGAAACCATGCAATGCGCTTCAGGCGCGCCACGTCTTCGGCGCTATACTGACGGTGCCCGGTCTCGGAGCGAAAGGGCACGACAAGCCCCTGGCTTTCCCATAACCGCAGCGTGGAGGCCGATACGCCGGCAAGACGCGCCGCTTCCGCCACCTTATAGCGCACGGGGTAGCGCTCGGGCTCGATGCTGCTCATTGCCAATTTCCCTGATCCCTTGTCTGTCGACCCGTCTAGCATGGATGAAGCGCCTTAACGCGCCTTAAAAATGCACGACGCTGCATGAGAGCCTTTGGCGCCTTCTTGCCAGTCGCACAAAATCCCGCTTGAAATCTTGCAGGAAAAATGTAGGAGTTTTCTAAATAAATTGCAGAACTTCTGCAAGATAATTCGAAACAGCTTACTGGGAGCGACTGCGATGACTTTAACCGAGCGGAAGAACGCCGCCATTTCCCGCGGCGTCGGCATGACGACGCAGATCTATGCAGATCGCGCCGAAAACGCCGAAATCTGGGACAAGGAAGGTAATCGCTATATCGACTTTGCCTCCGGCATCGCCGTGGTGAATACCGGCCATCGGCATCCCCGCGTCATCGCCGCCGTCAAGGAACAGCTCGACCGCTTCACGCATACCTGCCACCAGGTCGTGCCTTATGAGAGCTATGTGCATCTTGCCGAGCGGCTGAACGCGATCGTCCCCGGCGATTTCGCCAAGAAGACGATTTTCGTGACGACGGGTGCCGAAGCGGTCGAAAACGCCGTCAAGATCGCCCGTGCCGCTACCGGCCGCTCCGCGATCGTCGCTTTCGGTGGCGGTTTCCACGGCCGCACCTTCATGGGTATGGCGCTGACCGGCAAGGTCGCGCCCTACAAGATCGGCTTCGGCCCGATGCCGGGTGACGTCTTCCATGCGCCCTTCCCGGTACCGCTGCACGGCATCAGTGTCGAACAGTCGCTAGCGGCGCTGAAGAAGCTCTTTGCCGCCGATGTCGATCCGCAGCGCGTGGCCGCAATCATCCTCGAACCCGTACAGGGCGAAGGCGGTTTCTATCCGGCGCCCTCAACCTTCATGAAGGCGTTGCGCGAGATCTGCGACCAGCACGGCATTCTCCTGATTGCCGACGAGGTACAGACCGGCTTTGCGCGCACCGGCAAAATGTTTGCGATGGATCACCACGAGGTGGCGGCCGATCTCGTTACCATGGCAAAGAGCCTTGCCGGCGGCTTCCCGCTTGCCGCCGTCACTGGCCGCGCCGAGATCATGGATGCACCCGCTCCAGGCGGCCTCGGCGGCACCTATGGCGGCAATCCGCTCGGCATCGCCGCATCCCATGCGGTGCTCGACATCATCGCCGACGAAGGCCTGTGCGACCGCGCCAACCAGCTCGGCTCGCGCCTGAAACAGCGGCTGGAATCGCTGCGCGACAAGGTGCCCGAAATCGCCGATATCCGCGGTCCCGGCTTCATGAATGCCGTGGAATTCAACGACGCGGCGACTAAGCTGCCGAGCGCGGATTTCGCCAACAAGGTACGGCTGATCGCCCTCGACAAGGGGCTGATCCTGCTCACCTGCGGTGTCTATGGCAATGTCATCCGCTTCCTGTCGCCGATCACTATTCAGGACGGCGTCTTCAGCGAAGCGCTCGACATTCTCGAGGCATCGCTGATCGAGGCGAGCGTTTCCCGCTGATCGTCGCCATCAGCATTTTCTCATTTGTCCGTCCGTGCGCCCTGCCGGGCGAAACCTGTCGGAGTGCAGACCATGTCCTTTACAACAGCAATGACCAAGCATGTTCCCTTCTCCTCGCGCCTCCTGCGCGCCGCCGGCTATATCAACGGCGCCTGGGCCGGCGGCGGGGCGACGAAGACTTTCGATGTCATCAATCCCGCGACCGGCGAAGTGCTTGCCTCGCTGCCGGATATGGGTGCTGCCGAAACGACGGCCGCCATCGACGCCGCCTATGCCGCGCAAGCCGCCTGGGCCGCCCGGCCGGCCAAGGAACGGGCCGCAATCTTACGCAAATGGTTCGACCTTATGGTCGCCAATGCCGACGAGCTAGCCGCAATCCTGACGGCCGAAATGGGCAAGCCGCTGCCGGAAGCGAAAGGCGAGATCCTCTACGCCGCCTCCTATGTCGAATGGTATGCGGAAGAAGCCAAGCGCATCTACGGCGAAACCATTCCCGCCCCCTCGAACGACAAGCGCATGGTCGTCATCAAGCAGCCGGTCGGCGTCGTCGGCACGATCACGCCGTGGAACTTCCCGGCGGCCATGATTGCTCGCAAGATCGCGCCGGCCCTTGCCGTCGGCTGCACCGTCGTCTCGAAGCCTGCCGAGCAGACGCCGCTGACGGCGATCGCGCTTGCCGTGCTTGCCGAAGAGGCGGGCGTTCCTGCCGGCGTTCTCAACATCATCGTCGGCCTCGACGGGCCGGCGATCGGCCGCGAGCTCTGCGGCAATCCGAAGGTGCGCAAGATCAGTTTCACCGGCTCGACGGAGGTTGGCCGCATCCTGATGCGCCAGTGCGCCGACCAGATCAAGAAGGTCAGCCTCGAGCTCGGCGGCAATGCGCCCTTCATCGTCTTCGACGACGCCGACCTCGACGCCGCCGTCGAAGGGGCGATGGCTTCGAAATACCGCAATGCCGGCCAGACCTGCGTCTGCGCCAACCGCATCTATGTCCAGTCCAACGTCTATGACGCCTTCGCCGCCAAACTCGCAGCCAAGGTGGGCGAACTCTCTGTCGGCGACGGCTTCAAGGCGGGAGTATCAGTCGGGCCGCTGATCGACGAACAGGGTGTCGCCAAGGCCGAAGACCATGTGCGGGATGCCGTCTCGAAGGGTGCCCGCATCGTTGTCGGCGGCAAGCGCATCGAAGGTGCCGGCACCTTCTTCGCGCCGACCATCCTGACCGGCGTCGACCGGAGCATGAAGGTCGCCCGCGAGGAGACCTTCGGCCCGGTGGCGCCGCTCTTCCGCTTTGACACCGTTGAGGATGTCATCGCGCAGGCGAACGACACCGAATTCGGCCTCGCCGCCTATTTCTTCGCTGGCGACCTCAAGAAAGTCTGGCGCGTCGCCGAAGCGCTGGAATATGGCATGGTCGGCATCAATACCGGCCTGATATCGGCGGAGACGGCACCGTTCGGCGGCATCAAGCAATCGGGTCTCGGCCGCGAAGGCTCGCGCCATGGCGCCGACGACTATCTGGAAATGAAGTACCTCTGCATCGGCAATCTATAGCCCGCACATCAAGTTGAGGTAATGTGAACGCGGCCCTGCCACAGCCGGGCCGCGCTCAAACGGCCCGTATAAAAGGCGCCGGTATCGAGATTGAGCCTGAGACCATCGACTTCGGCCTGCCGGATCGGTGTATGGCCGTGCACGATCAACTTCGGCAGCGGCTGCGCGCTGTCGTGGAAGCGCGAGCGGATGAAGACAAGATCGTCGTCCTGCTGCTCGGAAATCGGTCTGTCCGGATCGATGCCGGCATGAACGAACAGCACCTCGGGCGTGTCCAGCAGGATCGGCAGGCGCCGCAGAAAATTGACGTGATCATCAGGCAGCCAAGTCCTTATGAAAGTATCGAGCTGCTTCTGCTTGGGATATCGCTCCCTCAATTTCTGGATATCCACCCCATAGGACGCGAGCGTTGCATCGCCGCCGAGCGCCACCCAATCATCGAGCGATATCTCGCCGTCGATATAGGCGAGCATGGCCATCTCGTGATTGCCCGTCAAGCAGATGCGGTCGAAGCCATTCGGCGGCGACGCCATCAGGCGGCCGACCACCTGCGCCGAGGCTGGGCCGCGATCGATGAAATCGCCGAGCATGATTATGAGCTTTCGGCCCGGCAGCCCTGCCGCGTCTGCAAAAATCTTGCGCTCCAGTGCGCTAAGGAGATCGTAGCGGCCATGGACATCGCCGATGACGTAGGTGGGCATATCGAGATGTTCGAGCCATTCGCGACTCCGGCGATGAGCGAAGCCACTGGCCATTTTTTCGCGTATCCTAGATGCCGCCATGAAACTGCCTTTCGAGCGCACACCCCGGAACGCCCCAATTATGTCTGCAAAAAGGACTCAAAAGCGACGATTCTTTGCCAAGAAAGCAAGAATCGCGCCCATGATTCGATATCGTGATCGGCCAAGGCCTGCGATAGCGAATTGCCTTGCGGCAAAGCGTCCCGAATGGCGCCTTTATGCATGGAGAAAGTTGACAGTGGGTATCCGCAATCCTATCGCGCTCGCCAAGCCGGCGAAATCGATACCGCATCAAACTGGAACTTCGCACTCATGGCGCCTGTAAACTTATCGTGAAGCCCTGATGGATCCGACGACAGCGCTCCAACTCTGCCGCTTTCTTCACGATGCGTCGCTGGTGCTTCTATGGGGTGCGAGCGCCTATCTCTGCCTGCTCGTGCCGAAAACGCTGGCCGACGCCGTCTGGCGCCTGTCCGCAAGGATGTTCGTCGCAGCGACCGCCATTACGGCCGTGACGGTGCTGGCGGCACTCCCCATAACCATGGCGAATCTCGGCAATGGATGGGGCGATGCGCTCGATGCCGGCATGATTCATGACGTGCTTTTCGAGACCACAGTCGGCCTGGCCTGGCAGGCACAGGCAGTTGCGGCCGCAGTCATGGCCGGCGCCTTCCTGCTGCCGGAAAGCTGGCGGCGGCGCGGGCTGGCGCTGGGTTCG
The DNA here is from genome assembly GCF_003287875.1 of Martinezella tropici. GTDB lineage: Bacteria > Pseudomonadota > Alphaproteobacteria > Rhizobiales > Rhizobiaceae > Rhizobium > Rhizobium tropici_C. Next base: position 26,466 of record NZ_QMKK01000016.1, on the reverse strand, counting down.
GGCCTGGGGCTTGCCTTCCTTTCCTTGACCGGGCACGCCTCGATGCTGGAAGGCTGGCTGCGGCAGGTGCATCGTGCCAACGATGTCCTGCACGTGCTGACCGCCGGCGGCTGGCTGGGAGCGCTCGTGCCGCTGATCCCCATTCTGCGGCTTCTCGACCGAGCGGATTGCCGGGCGGAAGCGCTGCTAGCGCTGCGTCGTTTCTCCAGTGCTGGGCATGTCGCCGTCGCGCTCGTCATCATCTCCGGCGTCGTCAACGTGATGCTGATCCTGAAACGGCTACCGACGGACTGGTCGTCGCCCTATCAGAAGCTGCTTGCCATCAAGATCGCGCTGGTCGCCGTCATGGCGGTGGTGGCGATCGTCAATCGCTATGTCTTCGTTCCCTGGAGCGGCCGTAACCATAGCCGCGCTCTGCAGGCGCTCCGGCTTGGAAGCATCGCAGAGATCGTCATAGGCATTGTCGTCATCGGGCTGGTCGCCGTCTTCGGCATGATGGAGCCGGTCTAGCCGCCGAGCGATTTCACGACCGCGCGAACGGCCGCCGGATCTTGCATCGCCGGCTTGTATTCCAGACCCACCCTGCCCCGATAGCCTTGGGCGTACAGCCAATCCAGCCGCTTCGCCAGATCGATATGGCCGGTGCCGGGGTCGTTACGGCCGGGATGATCGGCGATATGGATATGGACGATGCGGTCGATGCGATCGCCGACGACCTCACGCGTATCCTCGCCCATGACGGCCGAATGATAGAGATCGTAGACGATGCCGATTTCCGGGCGACCGACCTCATCGACGATATCGAGGCCTTCCATGGTCGAGGACAGATAATAGCCGGGATGGTCTATCCTCGTGTTCAGCGGCTCGACGCCGAGCCGGACGGCGGACCCTTCGAGAATATCGGCACCGGCGCTGAGAGCAGCGACGATGGCCGCCCGCTGCTCGGCACGCGAAAACTCCGGCAGATCGTCGCCGGCCTGCGCAATCAGAACCGGTGCGCCGAGACGTTGGGCGACAGCAGCGGACTCCCGCAACCCCTTCAGCCATGCTTCCTTGTTTGCCGGATTCGTGAGAGCGATCATCGGCTCGGCGACGATGCTCGAGACGGCAATGCCGGTCTCGGCTGCGGCAGCGGCGATCGCATTGAGATCCTTGTCCGTCCAACGCCAGAACTCGACCGCATCGAGCCCGGCCGCATACGCCATCCGGATACGATCGGCAAAAGCATCACCGTCGCGCGCAAACAACCACTCGATACAAGCCGAAAACTGCCGCATGAGATCCTCCTCCCTCATCGGTCAGGAGCAATGCGCGAGATCATGCGTGACCGCAAGCCTCTCTAGCGATGATATTGCTGCGACGGCCGCGGCATCGAAGGTTTGATGGCCTCTACTTTCACTGCGGAGAGCACGCGCATGTCGCGCCGGAAATCGGAGGGCGTCATCCCGGCAATATGGCGGAAGGATTTGTTGAAAGCGCTGATCGAGCCGAAACCACTGTCCATCGCGACCTGCAGCACATTGGCGCCGTCGCGCATCAGCATCGCCTGGGCGCGCGAAAGGCGCAGCAGGCTCACATATTTCGCCAGCGTCATGCCTGTCGATTTTTTGAAGAGGTTCATGGCGTATTTCGGATGGAGATTCGCTGCCTTGGCAATATCGACCGTATCGATGTCATGCAGGAAATTTTCGGCGATGAAATCACACATGCGCGCCAGGCTGCGCGAGGATTGCGGATGAGCCTGCTCATTCACCGGATTCGCCGGCTTTTCCGGCACCATGCGATAGGGCTCGAAGGCGATGCGCTCCAGACGCAGGAGGAGTTCCGCGACAGCATGTTCTGCCTTGGCGCCGTCTTCGGACATGACATAGCGGTGCCACCGCGCGAAGTTCTCGTCATCGGCGGCATCGGTCGCCGAGCTGATCAGGGTCTGCCCGCGAATGAGGCGGCCGGAGATATCGAGCGGCAGCCGCAGGCGGAAGAAATGGACAAGCGGCAGATGCGCGCCGGCATAGATCGCATCCTCCGACAGTTCGTCCAACAGATGCGGCTGACCGCCCCAGAAAAGGCAGATCTCGCCCGCTCTCAAAGTAAGCTCGTGATCGCCGATGCGGTAATGCACGGTTCCGCGGACGATGTAATTGACTTCCACCTGTGCGTGCCAATGCGGCTTTGCCATCGGCAACGGGTGGTTATGAAACATCTGCAGGACGTTTGGGAGCCCTTCGACACTGCTCGCACCCGGCTGATAAACCGCCCTTTGACCCACCTTACTTTTCGCCAAGTCGATGTTCCCTTTTTAGGAGACAGAAGCGTACCGGCGGATAGTTTAAGCGTGTTCTACTGAGGACGGCAATTGAAAAGGGAGGATTTTCAATGCGTTTAAAACTTGCTGGAGCGACGGCACTTGCTGCCCTGCTCGCTTCCGGTTCTGCCTTTGCTGAGCAAACCACCATCACTGTCTGGAGCTGGAACATCGCCGCGTCGGCGCTGAAGTCCACTGTCGAGGGATTCAACAAGAAAAATCCTGATATCAAGGTCGAGGTTCAAGACATCGGCAATCCGCAGGTCTTCGACAAGATGCTGGCTGCTTGCGCTGCCGGCGGCGATGGCCTGCCTGATGTCATGTCGATCGAAAACCACAAGGCTTCGATCTTCTGGAATCGCTTTCCGGACTGCCTGACCGACCTGACGAAGCTTGGCTACAACGATCAACTGAAGAAGCAGTTTCCGGATTTCAAACGCGCGGAGCTTGAAGTCGGCGATGCCGCCTACGCGATGCCGTGGGATTCCGGTCCGGTCACCATGTTCTATCGCCGCGACATGTATGAAAAGGCAGGCGTCGATCCGGCAACGATCAAGACCTGGGACGATTTCATAGCCGCCGGCAAAAAGATCTCCGCCGCCAATCCGGGCGTGATCATGACGCAGGCCGATCTCAACGGCGACACCGAATGGTTCCGCATGCTCGCCAATGAACAGGGCTGCGGCTATTTCTCGTACGACAGCCAGAGCATCACCGTCAACCAACCGGCCTGCGTCAAGGCTCTGGACAAGGTGAAGGAGATCAAAGACGCCGGCCTGATGAGCGCGGCGAACTGGAACGAGAAAATTCAGGCGAACACGGCAAGCAAGGTGGCATCGCAGCTCTATGGCGGCTGGTATGAAGGCACCGTCCGCTCCACCTCGCCGGATCTTGCTGGCAAATGGGGTGTCTACCCGATGCCGAGCATGACGGCCGACGGTCCGCATGCGGCCAATCTCGGCGGCTCGTCACTCGCCATCGCCAGCGGCTCGAAGAACAAGGAAGCCGCCTGGAAATTCCTCGAATACACGCTTGGCACCAATGAGGGCCAGGTAACCATGCTGAAATCCTTCGGCCTCGTGCCGTCGCTGCTGACCGCGGTCCAGGATCCCTTCGTCAATCAGCCGCAGCCCTATTGGGGCGGTCAAAAGGTCTGGGCCGATATCCTCGCAACCCTGCCGAAGATCCGCCCGAGCCCAGGCACTCAGTATTTCAGTGATGCCGACGAAGTCATAAAGGCTGTCCAGACGAAATATCTCGCCGGCGGATATCCGAATGGCAAGGCTGCGCTCGACGATGCGGCTCAGCAGATCGCTTCGGCGACGGGTCTGCCGATCGCGAAATGAGTGACACCGCCGGGCGTGCTTCCCAAGCCGCGCCCGGCCTCCCCGCCGCCCTAGAATCAAAGACGTAGAGCGTGACGTCGTCCGAAAACCGCCTACACTTTTCGGCGTCACGTTCTAGGGCGGCGGGGATGCGATGTTACGCATCATTTTCCTGCGTATAAAGGAGAAGGCTTTCATGCGGTTGCGAAACCGGAGCGCCTACGCGTTCCTTGCACCCTATCTTCTGGTATTCGCCGCTTTCTGGGTCTGGCCGATCATCGATTCGTTCCTGATCTCGTTCCAGAATACCCGAGTCAATCCGTGGACCTTCAATCTGTCGCTCAATTGGGGGCGGCTGTTCGGCGATCCGGCATTCTACAACGCGCTTGAAAATACGCTGATCATCCTGATCGTCCAGGTGCCGGTCATGATCACGCTCGCCACGGTCATGGCGGTGCTGCTGAATTCACCGCTGTTGAAGGCACGCGGCATTTTTCGCTTTGCTTTCTTCGCGCCCGTCGTCGTTGGAGAAGTGGCCTATGCCGCGGTCTTTCGCCTGATGTTCAACGTCGATTTCGGCATCATCAACAAGCTGCTCGGCAATGTGAGTATCGCGCCGGTGTCGTGGTTCGCCGACTCCCACGCCGCCATGGTGCTCATCGTTATCGCCGTCACCTGGCGCTGGGCGGGTTACAACGCCATCATCATCCTGTCCGGGCTGCAATCGATCCCAGAGGATGTTTACGAGGCTGCAACCCTCGATCGCGTCAGCCGCTTCAAGCAGTTCATCCACATCACCCTGCCGCTCCTGAAGCCGATCATTCTGTTCTGCGTTGTCCTGTCCGTCATCGGCACCATGCAGCTCTTCACCGAGCCATATCTGATTACCAACAGAGGAGGCCCCGGCGGCGGGACGGAAACGCTCGGCCTGTTGCTGTATCGCCAGGCTTTCCAGTCGACCAACTTCGGCTATGCCTCCGCGATCGCCTATACGATGGCGGCGCTTGCGGTAGCCATCTCTCTCCTCAATCTCTGGGTAGGGCGCGAACCAAAATGAAATCAAAATCCAGATCCACTCTGATCCGCTCGATCGCGTTGCACGGCCTGCTGGCGCCGCTCGCCATCATCTGGCTGTTTCCGCTCTGGATGATGTTCGTCTTTTCGACCATGCCCGATTACGGCATTTTCAGCCCCGGCATCATCCTGACACCGTCGACGGGTTTCATGGACAACTTCCGAAACCTACAGGCCGACACCAACTTCGTCGGCGCGATGACGATCTCCATCGTCGTTGCGGTCACCTACACCTTCCTTTCGGTGCTGCTGACATCGATGGCCGGATGGGCTCTGGCGCGTTACCAGTTCGCCGGCCGTTCCGGCGTCATCGGCATCATCCTCGGCACGATCACCCTGCCCTACTCCGTTGTCGTCATCCCGCAATTCATCATGGTGGCGCGCGATTTCGGGCTGGCCAACTCATGGGTCGCGCTGATCGTACCACCGCTCTTCAACTCGCTCGGCGTGCTCTTCATGCGCCAGGCCTTCTCAATGATGCCGGGCGAGCTCTTTGATGCCGCCCGCGTCGAGGGCGTCAAGGAGTGGCAGATTTTCCTGCGCATCGCCCTGCCGCTTGCAAGGCCGACGATGGCAGCACTCGCCATCATCCTATTCCTGGCCTCCTGGAACAACTATCTCTGGCCGCTGCTCATTAACTCCCGGCCTGGGATGATGACGGCACCCGTGGCGCTCGGAACGCTGATCGGCCTCACCAGGGTCTCCTGGGGCGGCATCATGGCCGGTGCCGTGATGCTGACGGCGCCGATCCTGGTGGTCTTCGTTCTCCTGCAACGCCACTTCATCGCCGGCATTGCCGCCGGCGCAATCAAATAATTCCGGGAGATCCGTATGGCTGAACTTTCTCTCACCAATATCGTCAAACGCTACGGTTCGCTGGAAATCATCCACGGCGCCAATCTCGAGGTGAAGGACGGCGAGTTCGTCGTCTTCGTCGGACCGTCCGGATGCGGCAAGTCCACACTGCTGCGCATGATTGCCGGGCTGGAGGATATTTCCGGCGGCGAACTGAAGATCGGCGGGCGCGTGGTCAACGACATGGAGCCGGCCGACCGCGGCATCGCCATGGTCTTCCAGTCCTATGCCCTCTACCCGCACCTGACCGTCGAGCAGAACCTCAATTTCGGCCTGCGGATGAACGGCAATCCCAAGGCCGACACCGACCGCCGCGTCAAGCAGGCGGCCGAGATCCTGCAGATCACCGAACTGATGCAGCGCCGGCCGAAACAGCTTTCCGGTGGCCAGCGCCAGCGCGTCGCCATCGGCCGCGCCATCGTGCGCGAGCCGCAGATCTTCCTGTTCGACGAGCCGCTCTCCAACCTCGACGCCGAGCTGCGCGTGCAGATGCGCGTCGAAATCTCGCGCCTTCACAAGAAGCTCGGCACGACGATGATCTACGTCACACACGACCAGACCGAAGCCATGACGCTCGCTGACAAGATCGTCGTGCTGCGCGGCGGCAATATCGAACAGGTGGGCGCGCCGCTCGATCTCTATGACGACCCGGCAAACCAGTTCGTTGCCGGTTTCGTCGGCTCGCCTAAGATGAACTTTCTGCAGGCCGAGGTTACGGATAACCAACCCAGCCGCATCGCCGTGGTGCTCAAGGGCCAGCGCAATGTGCGCCTGACGCTGCCGATCACCTCCGCCAAGCTCGAGATCGGCCAGCCGGTGACACTCGGCGTTCGCCCGGAGCATTTCCTCGAAGGCGGGCGCGGGGAGGTCGACATGATCGTCGACGTCGATGTCGCCGAGCATCTCGGCAACACCAGCTATATCTACGCCAATATCGAAGGCGGCGAGCAGATCGTCATTGAGCGCGAGGAGTCCCGCAACACGGGCAACCGCGACAAGCTCACCGTGGCGCTGGCGGCCGCCAAGACATTCCTGTTCGACAGCGCCGGCAACCGATTGCGGTAGGCGCTTCCCATTCCCCCAAGACAGCATGCAGATTTAGGAAAGGATCGTTCCATGACCACTGAGACACCAATCCGCTGGGGCATTATCGGCCCCGGCAGGATCGCGCAGACTTTTGCCGATGGTATCGCCCATTCCCGCAGCGGCAAGCTGGTGGCCATCGCCAGCCGCAACCCGGACAAGCCAGGTCTCGGCGACGGTTTCCCGGGCGCGCGCATCGTTAGCGGTTATGAAGCCCTGCTCGCCGACAAGGAAATCGACGCCGTCTATATCGCTACGCCGCACACCGGCCATGCCGAATGGGCAATCAAGGCGATCCGTGCCGGCAAGCATGTGCTCGTTGAAAAGCCGATCGCGCTTTCCGCTTTCGATGCGGAAGCCATCTACTATGAAGCCAAGAAGGCCGGTGTCTTCGCCGGCGAAGCCTTCATGTATCGCGTCCATCCGCAGACGGCGAAACTGATCGAACTCGTCAAGAGCGGCGTGATCGGCGACTTGCGCATCATCCGCTCATCCTTTGGTTTCAATATGGGCAAGGTCAATCCGGATCACCGGCTGTTTGCCAATGAGACGGCCGGCGGCGGCATTCTCGATGTCGGCGGCTATCCGGTCTCTATGGCCCGCCTGATCGCCGGTGCGGTCGATGGCAAGCCGTTCCTCGATCCGGAAAAAGTCTCGGGCGTCGGCCACCTCGGCCAGACCGGTGTCGACGAATGGGCTTCCGCCGTCCTGAAGTTCCCGAACAACGTTATTGCCGAAGTGTCCTGCTCGATCATGGCGAACCAGGACAACACGCTGCGCATCATCGGCTCCGAAGGCCGTATCGAAGTCAAGGACTTCTGGTTCGCCTCAGGCCACAAGGGCGGCATCGGCAAGATCGACGTCATCAAGGGTGGCGAGACAGAGACGATCGAGGTCAAGGAAGATCGCTGGCTCTATTCTTTCGAGGTCGATGCGGCCGGCGATGCCATCCGCGCCGGAAACAAGGAATTCGCATATCCCGGCATCAGCTGGGCCGATTCGATCGGAAACCTCAAGGTGCTCGACCAATGGCGCACGTCGATCGGCCTGGAATATAGCGTCGAGAAGGCAGCAAAACGGACGAAGAACATCGCCGGCGCGACCGTCACCAAGGGCAACAGCATTCCGAAGCGCAGCATTCCGGGTATCTCAAAGCCGGCATCGATCGTCACGCTCGGCTTCGAATTCTTCCCGAATTTCGCAGCCGCCTCGCTGACGCTCGACGCCTTCTATGAAGCTGGCGGCAATGCCTTCGACACGGCCTATGTCTATGGTGGCGGCAAGACGGAGAGCATCTTCGGCGACTGGCACACCAGCCGCAACGTGCCGCGCGAGGAGATCGTGCTGATCGGCAAGGGTGCGCATTCGCCGCTCTGCTATCCGGATGTGATCGCCAAGCAGCTCGACCAATCCCTCAACCGCCTGAAGACCGACTATGTCGACATCTACTTCATGCATCGCGACAATACCGACGTTCCGGTCGGCGAGTTCGTCGATGCCATGGATGCCGAGGTGAAGGCCGGCCGCATCCGCGGCATCTTCGGTGGCTCGAACTGGACGCGCGCCCGCTTCGACGAGGCGATCGCCTATGCAGAGAAGAACGGCAAGACGGCACCGGCGGCCCTTTCCAACAACTTCTCGCTTGCGGAAATGCTCGACCCGATCTGGGCCGGCTGCATCGCCGCCTCGGACGATGAGTGGAAAGCCTGGCTGAATGCGAAGCAGATCCCGAACTTCGCCTGGTCGAGCCAGGGCCGCGGCTTCTTCACCGATCGCGCCGGCCGCGACAAGCGCGACGACGAGGAATTGGTTCGCGTCTGGTATTCCGACCGCAATTTCGGTCGTCGCGACAGGGCGATCGAACTGGCGCAGAAGCTTGGCCGCAACCCGATCCATATCGCACTGGCCTATGTCGTCGCGCAGCCCTTCCCGGTCATCCCGCTGATCGGCCCGCGTACGATCGCCGAGCTGGAGGATAGCCTTTCGGCGCTCGACATCAAGCTGACGCCGGAACAGGTGAAGTGGCTCGAGGGCTGAAATAGGTCTGGCGCCGTCAAGCAGCGCTGAAACAAAAAGCCCATCCGGAGGACTGGATGGGCTTTTTCGTGCCTGCCTGAATGACCATCAAACGATCACGCGGCAAAGTCGAATGTCGTCGCATCAGCCCCTTCGAGCCGCAGCAGATAGGCCTTGCGCTCGAGACCGCCGGCGAACCCGCGCAAATCACCGGCCGATCCCACGACGCGATGGCAGGGTGCGATGATCGAGATCGGGTTGCGACCATTGGCGGCACCGACCGCACGGATCGCCTTAGCCGAGCCGATCTCGGTCGCAATCTGGCGGTAGCTGCGCGTCTCGCCGAAAGGGATGGCGAGCAGGGCCTGCCATACCTTCTGCTGGAATTCCGTTCCGGCAAAATCGAGCGGCAGGTCGAAAACCTGTCGTTTGCCGGCGAAATATTCGCGGAGCTGCTGCTCGGTTTCCACGAGCACGGGATGGCTATCGTCTTCGGCCACGATCAGCAACGGCACACGCCCTGGGCGATCATTGTCCCAAAGGATCGCGGCAAGCCCATCATCGCTGCCGACGAGCTTCAAGGCGCCAACGGGCGAATCGATGATCCGATAGACATACTGCTTTTCCGCATTTTTCTGCGCTTTGGTCATGCCGATATCCTTTCTTTGAATTGCGCTCGTGGCATCGGGCGAGATTGCCTCTGATGGAGCACTTATGTCGCTATTGGACCTCAAATGACGGTCGGCAACCACCCGAAAACGGCCAACGGTCACGAAAATCCCGGCATATCCGGATTCATGCGGACAGCCTTAAGATGACGCGGGCAACAGGCTCAGACTTGGGAAAGTGGCTGGGATTGTGTAAAACCATAGAGAGACAGATCATCAAGCATGCGGAGCCCGATATGACAGTTCGCCCGCCACGCAATTTCAATCCATCGCAAACCAAAGAAACCGGCCTCGGCATTCTCGAATATGAGATGCTATCGGAACGCGCCAGCACACTCGGCCATCATGGCATGAAGGTGGAGACAGCGCTTGCCGCGCTGCAGGAGGGCGAAGCCAAGGGCAAAGAGGGCGTGGAGCACGAGCGGCTGGTGGATATCGCGGCGCAAGCCGTCTGGGCCATGTTCATCCATCGCGAGATCTGCGGCCTGCGCAACGGCCGCGACGTCATCCAGCGCTACGGCATTCCGAATAAGGTGCTCGCGCGCCTCGGCGCCAGCCCGAGACATCCCTGACTATTAGGATTTCAAGATCGCCTGGAAACGCGGATCGAAGGCGTGGCCGATCGGCTCCGCCGCCGCACCGCGCGCCACTGCCCAAGGATCGGTCATGCCGAGCTGCAGGCGCGGCAGCAATCGATCGGGACGATCGGCATTGGAGGGCAACAGCGGCTGCATCGCAGCCATCAGCCGCGTTGCCAGCGCTGGGGGCGCGCCGCCGCACAGAATAACCGTCTGCGGATCGAAGATAGTTTCGATGAGCTGCACGCTCCAGCGTAGGTCGATCGCCGCCCTTTCGATCCAGGTAAGGATATCGGGATCGTCGGCAGCGGCGCGCTTATCTATCAGCGAATAAATATCAGGCGCCATCGGATCGACGCCGAGGTGATCGTAGAGAGAAGCCAGCGAGGCGCGATGCTCCAGCTGGGTCTGCCTCCCGCCTGATGTCAGCAGCGCCATGCCGATTTCGCCGGCATTGCCATGGGCGCCGCTATAGAGCTCGCCGCCGAGGATGAGCCCGGCACCGATACCATAGCCGACATAGAGGCAGACGGCATGGTCGAGGCCATGTGCGGCACCCACCATGCGCTCGGCGGTCGCGCAGGCCGCGGCGTCGTTCTGCAGAGTGACGTTGAGACCAGTGCCCGCAGAAAGCGTTTCCAGCAGCGGAAAGCGCTGCCAGGCACCCATCATCCAAGGATTGTCGGCATCCTCCTGCTCGATTCCGAACGGACCCGGCATCGCGGCACCGAGGCCGACGAGGCGCTTCTCCGCCTGAGCCACGCGCTCCTTCAATTCGCTGCGCACGTCTTCCACGAGCTGCAAGACGACGGGCGTACCTGTCGCCGGTCCACCTGCCGGTAGGTTCGCTTCCTTGCGTATCAGCACATTGCCGACGAGATCGACGGCGATGGCGCGGGTGATGTGACGGTCGATCTGCAGGCCGATGGCGAAAGCGCCCTCTGGCACAAGACTGTAGGGCGTCGAAGGCTGGCCGCGGCCGCGGCGCACCGTTTCCCTCGATGTGACGAGCCCATCGTTTTCCAGCTCCTCCATGATGTTGGAGACAGTCTGTTTCGTCAGGCGGGTGGCGCGGGCGAGATCGGCGCGAGAGAGCGCACCATTCAACCGCAGGGCATCGATGATCACCCGCCGGTTATGGGCGCTGGTGCCCTCGTGGTTCGTTCCGCTGGTAGCCCTGATCGGGCGAATATCGTTCATCTGTTTTTGCCTCTTGACAGCAATAGAATATTGAAGAACAAATTAGTCAAGACAATTGACTTAAAAGAAACCACAGAGTTTCATCAGGGAACGCAAGGGAGCCTTGAAGCTCCAAAACGCGCCGATCGATGCTCGGCAGCCAACCCGGCCAATTGCCTGCTCGACAACTGATGGCGACGTCAGCCGCCATTGGAAAAATCGCGTGACTGTCAAAAACCGGAGGCTGGAATGTTGAAATCATTGAACAAGACATTGCTCGGCGCAGCGCTGATCGGCGTATCCTTCGCCTCGCACGCCTTTGCCGAAACCACGATCAATGCCCTTTTCATGGCGCAGGCTGCCTATAGCGAAGCCGATGTGCGTGCCATGACGGATGCCTTCTCCAAGGCCAATCCAGACATCAAGGTCAATCTCGAATTCGTCCCTTATGAAGGCCTGCACGACAAGACCGTGCTCGCGCAAGGGTCCGGCGGCGGCTACGACGTCGTGCTCTTCGATGTGATCTGGCCGGCCGAATACGCGACCAACAAGGTTCTGGTCGACGTTTCCTCGCGCATCTCTGACGACACGAAGAAGAACGTGCTGCCGGGTGCATGGACGACGGTCCAGTATGACGGCAAGTACTATGGCATGCCGTGGATCCTCGATACCAAGTACCTGTTCTATAACAAGGAAATCCTAGAAAAGGCCGGCATCAAGACGCCGCCGAAGACCTGGGACGAACTGAACGAACAGGCCAAGATCATCAAGGACAAGGGTCTTCTCGCCACCCCGATCGCCTGGAGCTGGTCACAGGCCGAAGCCGCAATCTGCGACTACGCCACGCTCGTCAGCGCCTATAAGGGCGACTTCATCAAGGACGGCAAGCCGGACTTCCAAACCGGCGGCGGCCTCGATGCCCTGAAATACATGGTCACCAGCTACAAGTCCGGCCTCACCAACCCGAACTCCAAGGAATTCCTCGAAGAGGATGTCCGCAAGGTCTTCGAAAACGGCGATGCCGCCTTCGCGCTGAACTGGACCTACATGTACAACATGGCGAACGACCCTAAGGACAGCAAGGTCGCTGGCAAGGTCGGCGTCGTGCCGGCGCCGGGCGTTGCCGGCAAGAGCGAGGCTTCCGCGGTGAACGGCTCGATGGGTCTCGGCATCACGTCGGCCAGCAAGCATCCCGACGAGGCGTGGAAGTACATCTCCTTCATGACCTCGCAGGCAACGCAGAACCAGTATGCGAAGCTCAGCCTGCCGATCTGGGCCTCGTCCTATAGCGATCCGGCCGTTACAAAAGGCCAGGAAGAACTGATTGCGGCCGCAAAGGTCGGCCTCGCTGCCATGTATCCGCGTCCGACGACGCCGAAATATCAGGAACTGTCGACCGCACTTCAGCAGGCGATCCAGGAATCGCTGCTCGGCCAGTCTTCTCCGGAAGATGCGTTGAAGTCTGCTGCCGACAATAGCGGTCTCTGATAATCTCATCGGGCGGCGCCAATCGCCGCCCGCCTCTTACCTCCTCCATGAAGAATGAAAGAAGGGGCCTGCCATGTCCGGCACCTCCATGACAACTCGTGCCTGGCTTTTGATGCTGCCGCTGCTTGTGGTGATGATCGCCGTCATCGGCTGGCCTCTCGTCGACACGGTCGGCCTTTCTTTCACTGATGCCAAGCTGGTGGGAACCGGCGGCAATTTCGTCGGCATCGACAACTACACCAAGATGCTGGCGAACTCCAATTTCCAGCGCACCCTGATTACCACGGCCTGGTTCGCGATCGTCTCCGTTGCCGCCGAAATGGTGCTGGGCGTGCTGGCCGCCCTGCTGCTGAACCAGAATTTCAAGGGCCGCGGCGTGCTGCGCGCGCTGATGATCCTGCCCTGGGCGCTGCCGACCGTCGTCAACGCGACACTGTGGCGGCTGATCTACAATCCCGAATATGGCGCGCTCAACGCAGCCCTCACTCAGCTTGGCCTCATCGACGCCTACCGCTCCTGGCTCGGCGAACCGGGCACGGCGCTGACGGCGCTCATCGTCGCCGACTGCTGGAAGAATTTCCCGCTCGTGGCGCTGATTGCGCTCGCCGCCCTGCAGGCCGTGCCGCGTGATATCACGGCCGCCTCGCTGGTTGATGGCGCCGGCCCCTTCAAGCGCTTCCGCTTCGTCATCCTTCCCTATCTTGTGGGGCCGCTTATGGTGGCGCTGGTGCTGCGCACCATCGAGGCCTTCAAGGTCTTTGACATCATCTGGGTGATGACGCGCGGCGGCCCGGCAAACAGCACGCGCACACTATCGATCCTCGTCTATCAGGAGGCTTTCTCCTTCCAGCGAGCGGGGTCCGGCGCGTCACTCGCCCTCATCGTCACGCTGCTGGTCACGCTACTTGCCGCGGCCTATGCCGCCCTAGTGCGCAAAACCGCAGGGAGTGCCGCCTGATGGAACGCCAAAGCCCGCTCTTCACCTGTTTCATCTATGTCTGCGCCCTCCTCCTCGCCATCGTTATCCTGGCACCGATCGCCTGGCTCTTCATCATGAGCATTTCGCCGGCTGCCGATCTCGCTGCCAAGCCGTTGCGCTGGTGGCCGCAGACGGCGGATTTCTCGCGCTACAAGCTGCTGCTGTCGACGCTGGAAAACAGCGAGGGTGCCGCCTTCACCTCGTCGCTGCGCAACAGCATCGAAGTCGCAGGCATGGCGACCATCGCGGCGATCGCGCTCGCTATCCCCGCCGGCTGGGCCGTGTCGCGCACGCCGTCCGTCGGATGGTCACTTTCCATGGTCATCGCCACCTATATGCTGCCGCCGGTGGCGCTTGCCGTGCCGCTCTATATGGGCCTTGCCCATCTCGGCATGCTCAACAACGTTTTCGGCCTGGTGCTCGTCTATCTGACGATTCTCGCGCCATTCACGACCTGGCTGATGAAATCCGGCTTCGATTCCATTCCGAAGGAGATCGAAGCGGCTGCCATGATCGATGGCGCCGGGCTGTTCCAGACGCTGCGAATCATCACACTGCCGCTTGCGATGCCCGTGATGGCGACCTCGGCGCTTTTTGCCTTCCTGCTAGCCTGGGATGAATTCTTCTATGCGCTGCTCTTTACCTCGGACCAGCGCGCCAAGACCCTCACTGTCGCCATTGCCGATCTCGCCGGCGGCCGTGTCTCGGATTACGGACTGATCGCGACTGCCGGTGTGCTAGCCGCCCTGCCCCCGGTGCTGATCGGCCTTGTCATGCAACGTGCCCTGATCTCGGGCCTGACCAATGGCGGCGTCAAGGGATGACCATGACCCAAGAGAAAACTCGCCCCGCAGGCCTTGCTGCCATCGACCGCGAAATGGCCCGCCAGCATGCCGATGCACTTGCCTCCTTCGAGGCTGCGAGCGATATGGCCGCCAAGGCCGCTGCCTCGCTGAAGCGCACCGGCAGGCTCTTGCTACTCGGCATGGGCGGCTCGCATGCTGTCAACCGCGCCGTCGAGCCGCTCTATCGCGCCGCCGGCATCGATGCGATCGCCCTGCCGCTCTCCGAACAGCTCGGCCAGCCGCTGTCGCTTGATGGCCGCACGATCTTCATGACCTCGCAATCCGGTGAAAGCGCCGAAGTGCTGCGCTGGTTCAACGAGACGGGCGGCACTGCCGATACTTTCGGCCTGACGCTGGAGGGCAGCTCCTTTCTTGCAAAAAACGCGCTTTCTCTTGTCGGCGCCGGCGGTACCGAGCTTGCCTTTGCGGCAACCCGCAGCCTCACCGTCACCTTCGCGCTGCATCTGGCGATCTTCACCGCCCTCGGGCAGGATCCGGCGCCTGCGCTCGCCGTGCTTCGCACGCCTGAAACGCTCGATATTAAGCCTGCGCTCGCAGCACTCGCCAATGTCGCCACAGTCGTCACCTCGGGCCGCCGCCTGCAGGGCGTGGCCGAGGCTCTTGCGCTCGGCCTCACCGAACTGTCCCGCCGTCCGTGCTTCTCGCTCGAAGGAGGCCAGCTGCGACATGGTCCGATGGAAATGCTTGGCCCCACGATCGGCGCGGTGCTGTTCCGGGGCAATGATGCGACGGCGGACCTCGTAACGGCCATGGCCGTTTCCGCAGTCGAGACGGGTGCCCCAGTGATCGTCTTCGATGGCTCCGAGGAAGAACCGGTGCCCGGCTGTGTCACGCTGCGCTTCAAGCCGGAAACCGGACTTGCCGCCATCTTCCAGATGCTGCCCGTCGCCCAGTCGCTGATGATCGCCTTTGCCGACGAGCGCGTGGAGAATGCCGGCACGCCGATACGCTCCACCAAGATCACCCGGAGCGAATGAATGAAGCCGCTTGCAGTCATCGGCAATGTCAATATTGACCTGATCCTCGGACCGGCGGCGCCATGGCCAAGGGCCGGCACGGAGATCATCGTCGATCATGACGAACTGCGCGTCGGCGGTCAGGCGGGCAATAGCGCGCTTGCCTGGGAGGGCCTCGGCGTTGATTACGAGATCGCGGCCAATGTCGGCAGCGATCAGTTCGGACGCTGGCTCAGCGAGGCATTTGGCGCGCGCAGCAGCAAATGGCCTGTCAGCCCTGAGAGCACGACGCTCTCGGTCGGCATCACCCATCCCGATGGCGAGCGTACGTTCTTCACCACGCGCGGCCACCTGCCGAGGTTCAATCTCGATGACGTGTTTACGGTTCTCAACGGCGAGAAGCTTGCTGGCGGCTATGCGCTGCTCTGCGGCGCCTTCCTCACAGAAGATCTCACGCGGGATTACGATGCCTTGTTCGACTGGGCTGACAAGCACGGGATCACCGTCGCACTCGACACCGGTTGGCCGCTCGATGGCTGGACCAAGGAGAATTGCGACGCCACGCGGCGCTGGCTTTCCCGCTGCGGCGTAGCGCTCATGAACGAGGTCGAGACGACGACCTTGGCCGGCATGAATGATCCGGCCGAAGCCGCTCGCGCGCTCCATACCCTGATGCCCGAAGGCGCGATCTTCGTCGTCAAGCGCGGTCCGGACGGTGCGATCGCCATCGATGCCGACGGCGTGCTGGCTTCGGCCGCGGCACCAAAGGTTATTGTCGTCGACACGATCGGCGCCGGCGATGTCTTCAATGCCGGCTTCCTGGCCGCCCTTGCCCGCGGCGAGCCGCCTGCGGCCTGCCTTTCGGCGGGGACCGCGGTCGCGTCCCGCGCCATTTCCACACTGCCGCGCAGCTACGGCCCGGCCCAAGCATCCGAGGAGGCCGTTCAATGAGCGCGCTCGAAATCCAGAACATCCGCAAGAGCTACGGCGAAGTGGAGACACTGAAAGGCATCGATATTTCGCTCGAAAGCGGTGAGTTCCTGGTTCTGCTCGGCTCGTCTGGCTGCGGCAAGTCCACGCTTTTGAACATCATCGCTGGGCTTGCTGAGGCCACCAGCGGCGATATCCGCATCGGCGAGCGCTCCGTGCTCGGCGTGCATCCGAAGGACCGCGACATCGCCATGGTGTTCCAGTCCTATGCGCTCTATCCGAACCTCTCCGTTCATCGCAACATCGGCTTCGGCCTCGAAATGCGCAAAGTGCCTGCAGCAGAGCGCGACAAGGCGGTGCGCGAGACGGCGAAGCTTTTGCAGATCGAGGCGCTGCTGGAACGCAAGCCGAGCCAGCTTTCCGGCGGCCAGCGCCAGCGCGTGGCGATTGGCCGGGCGCTGGTACGCAAGCCGGAAGTCTTCCTCTTCGACGAACCGCTCTCCAATCTCGACGCCAAGCTGCGCATGGAGATGCGCACCGAGCTGAAGCGCCTGCACCAGATGCTGAAGACCACCGTCGTCTATGTCACACACGACCAGATCGAAGCGATGACGCTCGCGACCCGCATTGCCGTGATGCGCGACGGCCGTATCGAACAGCTCGGCGCGCCGGACGAGATCTACAATCATCCGGCAACGCTCTATGTCGCGACCTTCGTCGGCGCGCCGCCGATGAACCTTTTGAATGCGACCGCCGATCAGGGTTCGCTCCGCATCGACGGAACCTCGATCACGCTGCCGATGCCAGCGACGAAAGCTGGCATCAGCCAAGGACAGCAGCTTGTGGTCGGTATCCGGCCGGAAACCCTGCGTCTTGATGAGCACGGCTTGCTTGAGACGATCTGCGAAGTGGCAGAGTTGACCGGCCCCGAGCTGATCGTGACCGCGAAGGCGGGTTCGCAGCGGCTGATGGCCTGCCTGCCGCCGCGCACCGTGATCGCGGAGGGACAGACATTCAGGCTCGGCTTCGACGCGAGCTCGCTGCATCTCTTCGACCGCGCAAGCGGCCAGCGCTGCGAATAGGCCTTTAAACCCAGGAATATGATCGCCTCGATCCTCAATGGGCCGGCGACCATCGCCACCGAAACAAAAGCGCCGGAAATTGCACACCTTTGGGGCTGTCTTCAGCGGCTGCCCATTCCTATTCAGCATATTGGCGGCCGCGCTCTTTCTTACAATATAGTTAAAGAAATCTACGCAATTATCTAAAAATACTTGATAATTTTGTGATATTTCAAAAACCCTGCAATGTACCCGCAATTCTGACGAGCAAAATAACCTGCATCTCCTAACACCGATCCGTTTCCCGAGACGGGCGGCACGGGAGAGAAGCAGGAACCGTTTCCGGTTCTCCAACGCAAACAGAGACCTTGCGAGCCAACGGGTGGCGCATGGGTTTCGTATGGAGTTATTAATGTCTCTCAGCGCAAGAACGATTTCGTTCGCCACTTTGGCTCTGGCGGTTGCGACCAATGCCTTCGCCGGGCCCCGCCCGGCAGGCGCTGCATCAAGGAGATGCAGTCGCCGTACAGGATGGTGTTGCGGCGGGGCGCATTATGCGTCGTTCTGTTCGGTTTTCGGCTTGCGGATGGTCAAGCGCCCGTTGAGCGGCAGGGCTGTAAGCGTGATGTTGATGCCTTCGCCGTCACTATGTGTCCATCCCGCGCCTACTCTCGTCCAATGCGCTTTGTCGCCTTCTCCCTCTACAACATAGACGGCGTAGTCGGGTTTGCTCTTTTGGGTCGGTTTCATGTTCGGTTCTCCCGTTGGTTATCCGGCTGCGCCTATCGTGGCCGGTCGGGGGATTTTGGCGACCGCGTTTTCTGAGCCGAAGGCGGACGCAGGCAACGGCAACACGGGAGCGTAGCGAATGGAGCGGGCAGCCGATTGCCGGCGGCAGAAACCGGGCGCATACCCCGACCGTTCCGGCCGCGTGGCTCAGCCGGTAACGGAGAACGACAGGAAGGTGGCCGGGGCAAACACCGCAGCCTTTTGCGATCGGAAGCCGACGACAGCCGCTTGTCACATGGACGGGAGGCAACTGACTAATCAGGGGCTATGCGATGAACAGCGGTTGTCCCGCCCCTATCCTCAGGGCGATTCCGTCAAAGTATCCGGCGCGTCAAAACGTCTGCGGCCACCGCTGATGAGCATGCATGACGGTGATAATCTCAATGTCCTGATTGACGCGGTATGGAATTATGTAGGGAATATCCGCGAGCACCACTTCACGGGTGCCCTTGATGCGGCCGGCACGTCCCGTCGCCGGAAAGTCCGCCAGTATGTCAGCAGCCGACACAATCCGCGCGACAACACGCGCAGCAGCGTCTGGATCGTCTTTCTGGATATACTCACCAATCTCATCAAGCCGCCGCAACGCTCGCAGCGTCCAGCGGATGCGTTTCCGACTCATGATTGACGGGCAGACTTGACGTACTTGCCGACAACCTTCGCCACATCATCATCGCTGGCAAATTCACCCCGGTTGGCTTCGGCCAACCCAGCCTCGATCTCGGCGAGCTGCCACTCTTGCTGTTCAACAAACGCCTCGATGGCCTCGGCCGCCATGTACGCGCGGGAGCGATCCAGCTTTTCCGCGATCTGATTAAGCTTGTCCGCGGTTTCATCCGAAACCCGCACAGTAAATGCAGCAGTCATGGCATCTAACTTTCTTTGGTTCACTATAATTATTGGTGAACCAATGTGGTTCGTCAAGGTTCTCGTGATATGGGCCTGGGGGCGATTGTCAGGAATACGCGATGCCACCCTCCAGATCGAGCGGCGGTAATACATCGTTGTCATGGGAAAATTTGGTTGTGGGGGCTCGCAACTAATCATTCCTGCGATTGTTCACGCGGGACATACCAAAGCTGGCACCATAACAATGACATTTTTGGCCCTGGCACGTCCGAGCCGCCGTGGGTAGGCATCCGGTCTGGGCCGCGCAGGAATTACTCAACAGTCTCCGCAGACACCTCCTCTTCGGGTGCCTGATCAAGCCGCCGAACCGCGCCGGACGCAAGTGCCGCGCGTCGCCAACCAAAAAGCTGAGAAGGATCCATGTCGTGGGCACGCGCAACCGCAGAGATGTTCGCGCCCGGAACGAGCGCTTGCTCCAGGATCAGAGCCTTATCCTTATCTGACCAAAACTTCGGCTTTCGCCGCTTCCGGACGGGTTCAGCCGTCAGAATCACGAACGTCCGGCCCTGATTCATATCTTCACTCATAGAATTCCCCGCATGATTCATGCGGAAAATGAGCGATATCGAGCCGCTATGCTACGTGGGGTCGCCTATACGCTTACAAATAACACCCCGTGGATCGGCAGTCATAGCTCTGAACCACGGAACAGTCCCCTGCCCTTAAACGCCTACACAAACGGATTGGAGATTGCCTGAAACGTCGCGGGGTTGATCCGGTCGCTATCAGCCACGAAGTCACGTAGCCGAACGGATATCCGTCTCGGTGAAGTCGTTGCCCTTGAACAGCAACGGTTCTCCGAAATCCTTGGCGAGAGCGTAGGCAAAGCAGTCGCCGAAATTCAGCCCGGCCTTGTGCCGGCCCTTCCCGAAATCGAGGAATGCCTCGCGCGCCAGATGACCCTGTTCAACTGTTACAGGTTCGATATCGATCGCTGCACGGCGGAAGAAGGCATCGGCCTGCCTCATACCTTCCGGCCCGAGCTGTTTCTCGATCACCATGGACAGTTCCAGATAGTTCGCCACACTGATCCGGCTGGCTGTGGAATCGTGGATCAGTCGCGTGAAGGCAGCTGCCTCCGGTTCACCGTAGAGGATCGCCACCATGGCGGATGTATCGATAATCATTTCGGCAGGCCGTCCTCGTCATAGAGGAGCTCGGCGTGATCGGCGTAAGGCCGCTTCAGGTGAACCGCGGCCCTGTCAGCGATCGCCAGAAGCTCTTCGACGGAGGCCCTACCCCTCTGTTTTTCGATTTGTGCATACCGCTCCCGCAGCGCGTCGGTCACGACACGGCTCATGCTCTGCCCGGTCGCATGGGCAATCGCCTGAGCCAGGCGATGCGCTTCGGGATCTTTCACGTTGAGGCTCATGTGGAGGTGCTCCGCTTCTACCTAATCAACCAATCTTCTACCATTCTACCCCATTGTAGCGCAACGACTAAGTCTGGAAGACAATCAAGAGCAGCATGGTTTCGGGGGAAATTACGCCGATCTCAACCGGCAAATGACGGCGACAGCGGCGGCACTCAGGCGCGACCGTTCGGCACGCAACCGGCATCGGGCGGCGAAGGCCAGAACTGACATGCGGACGTGGCAGATCGAGCGACGAAAGCGGACGCGCCATCTGATCGAACTCGGCGGGCTCGTCGTCAAATCCGGCGTTGTCGAACTGACGAACGATGATCGCGCCGTCATGCTCGGCGCGCTCATCTGAATGGCCGAAAAGCTTAACAGCGAAGACGGTGAACGGGCGCGGGAACTGTGGGCCGGAAAGCGGAAAGAGGCGTTCGAGGCGGAACGTCCAGCAGACGCGCATGAAAGGACTCAACCGCAGCAGGATCGGACGTAACCGATGGCGGGCGGAGCGGACCCCACATCGCAGCGCTGCCTGACATCAAAGCATTGGGTTTGACGATCGAGCTTCTTTGATAAGCCAGTTTGCGAACACTTGTATTGGTCCCCCACTCAATCGGATCGGCTCCGGCAGGATGAGGCAGAAGGTCTTGGAGATCGACGTGCCATCAGGCCAGGGTGCGACCAAGCGACCTTCCGCCAATTCGGCTTCGATATAGAGGCGCGGCACCAGCGCAACGCCGAGGCCGGCCAACGCGGCTTCGATTTGCATGGAGTGAAGATCGTAACGGGCACCAACCGCAGGGTTGGTTAGCTCGATACCTGTTTCCTGCGCATAGCGTTGCCAGACGTCCGCGTTCTGGCGTCGATGAAGGCGCGGCAGTTCATCGAGAGATGCCATGCCTTCGCCTTTACCGAGAAGAGCCGGATGGCAAACGGGAACCAATGTCTCTTGCAACAGGCGATGCGTTCTCATTCCCGTCCATGCGGGGTGCTCGAAATGGATCGCGGCATCGAAACCGCTTCCGGCAAGCACAAAAGGCTCCATCCGTTCGGCAAGATGCACGGTGATATTCGGGTGCACTTCGCGGAACCGCGCCAATCGTGGAATAAGCCAGCGCGTCGCAAAGGTCGGGATGGTGGCGATGTCGAGGCTCGCGCCATCGCTGGGCTGCCCCATTAGGTATTGGCTGTCTCGTTCCAGCCGGTCGAGCGTCTCGCGAACCTGAAGCGCATAACGCTCTCCATTTGGCAGAAGCCGAACGCGATTGCCGACCCGCTCGAACAGCGTGACGCCGAGGAACGCTTCCAGCCGAGCGATCTGGCGGCTGATCGCCCCTTCGGTCAGAGCCAGCTCGTCGGCAGCGCGCGCGAAGCTTCCATGACGAGCGGACGCCTCGAACGCCATGAGTGCGGAATTGCTGGGAATCTTGCGGCGCATGACGGCTCCTGACAGGATGGCTTGGCATTCGCCCCCCTGCCACCTTGATATTCAATCACTGAAGCATGATTCAATATCGATATACAGGCAAGAATTGGCGATCCATCATGAGAAAATATCAACGATAGACAAGCCGGAAGCGCTGCGCTTTCGGTCGAAGGTGGCGCGATGATCTATACGGTAGAATGCAGCTTTGCTGATCCAGCCAGCGAAGCGGAATGGAACGACTTTTACAGCCTGGACAAACTGCCAGCGCTCATTTCTGTGAGCGGCTTCCATACTTCGCAGCGTTTCAAGGCGTTGAGCCCCGGCTGCCCTGTCTATCTCGCCCTTCATTCGATTGATGGCCTCGATATTCTGACGGGTGAGGAATATCGCCATAAGGGCGGCGGCAATTTCGCACGCTGGCAGCAGCACATCATCGACTGGCACCGGAACCTCTACGGCGGCGTCGAGCGCGCGCCAGCGATTGGCGATGGCGAATATCTGGCGTCCAGCGCAGCAGGCCCCGAGCCGCTGACCCGGCTGGGCCTCACCCCATATGCGATGCACGCGGTCGCTATGGAGAAGTTCCCGGAACACCGCTGGCTCGCCAAGGTGGAGCGCGGCAATGCGCCTGACATCGAACATCTTCCGGAAGGCGTCCATGTCTATGTGCCGATGACGGCGCAGTTGACGAACGACGGTAACGCCGCTGTCGGGAAGGCGCGGTAGCACCGATGCCGAATGTCACGATCTACATTCCTGCGGACAGGATGCCGCCGGACGCAGCTCTCGTAGGCCTCACGGAGCAATGCACCGAACTTTGCACCGGCATCCTTCGGGCCGCGTTGGAGAAAGTGCATATCGTCTATGTCTCTGTCCGGCACGGTCGGGGGCACCCCGCTTTCGCGGAAATCCGATATCGCCTTGAGCCATTTCGGACGCAGCCGGTCATGGCGCAGTTCATGGAGGGGCTGGACGACGCCATAAGACGCAATACCGACCTCACCGCGCGCATCCGTTGCTTTGGCTATGAAGCCTCGAGCATCCACGCACGAAATTGAGCCGACGCCTGGAGGAGAACCATGTCTAGTCTCGTATTACCCAACCATCAGATCGGTGACTTGACGATCACTGCCGTCAGTGATGGCTATCTCCATACCAGTTTCGATTTTCTCGCGAACATCGACCCGGTTGACGCCTCGCGTATGCAGGAAAAAGCAGGGATAGCGGATCATACCTCGATCCATATCAACTGCTATCTGGTGCGCGGAGGCGGCCGCACGGTTCTGATAGACGCAGGTGCGGGCGGCCTCAAGCAATGGGGCGGCCGATTGAAGACCACTTTGCTGCTCGCGGGCATTCAGCCTTCGGAGATCGACGCGATCCTGTTGACGCACGCCCATCCTGATCATGTTGGAGGGCTGATGGACGCTTCAGGGGAAGCCGTCTTTCCGAATGCCGAACTTGTCGTCCACCGTCGGGAAGCCGCGTTCTGGCAGGACGACAGCAATCTGAACCGTGCGCCCGAACGCGCCCGTGGCAACTTCCTCGTGGCCCGTCAGGCATTCGACGGCTATCGCGAGCGGCTGCGCACCTTCGATGCCGGTGAGGTCCTTCTCGGCATGTCGGCGGTTCCGCTTCCGTGCCATACCGCGGGGCACACCGGATATCGCCTCGAATCCGGCGGTCAAAATCTGCTGGTTTGGGGAGATATTGTCCATTTCCCCGAGATTCAGATTCCGCGGCCCGACGTGTCGATTGCGTTCGATCAGGATGCACATCTCGCCGCCGAGACACGAACGAGGCTGCTGGACCTTGCCAGTTCGGAACACCTACTAATTGCGGGGATGCACCTTGGCGAACTCGGTTTCGCTCAAGTCGAGCGAAGGAGCGCAACCTACAGGATCGCTTATGAGGAATATCGATCTCTTGCCTGAGGCCGAATTGTTGGCTCAGGGTAACGTCAAAGACCGTACCACCAGTGGCGCGCTGCGCAGGTTCAATCCGATCCGATTTGGAAACCGGGCGCAGAATTTGCGCCTAGGGCGACGGAATGCGTGGGCGGCGAAGTAAGGCACTGGGCGAAGAACGGGTAATTACTATTGCTGGCGGCCGCATCCCGATGGTCGCCCTGATTCAGACGCTCGCTGTTGCAGAGTATCTTAGCTTTCGTGGCGCAGCTCACGCCCTCGGAACCAACCAGTCAAGTGTCAGTTTGCGGATCAGGGCATTGGAGCAAGACCTTGGCATCATCCTCTTCGACCGAAAGACACGCGGCGTCCGGCTGACCGAGACAGGACGCCGCTTTGTCGATCAGGTCGATGATGCCGTGGAAATTCTTGACCATGCCATCAAAACCGCCGGGATGCGCGCGCGGCGAGGAAGGAGAACTTCACACCGGAGTTCATTCTCTCGCATCAGGCGGGTTTCGCGACCGGCTGCTGGACCGCTTCCGCAGCCTTCATGCTGGCGTTGGTCTGCACATCACCGAAGGCACAGCAAGAGACGCACAGTTCATGGTGCGGGAAGACCAGCTTGACGTTGCCTTCATGGCCTGCACCCACGAAATCCCCGATCTGCATTCCCGCATCATCTGGCACGACCGCCTTATGGTCGTCATGCGGGAAGCCTACCCGTTGGCGCAGTGCGATCGCATCGCATGGCGAGACCTCGCCACGGAAACCTTCCTTGTGCGGGAGGGCGGAATCGGCCCGCAGCTTCACGACCTCATCGTGGTCCGCGCGGCGGGGAAATGGCCGATTCCCACAATCCTGCGCTGCGATGTGGGAGCGGCGCTAGGATTGGGATTTGCGTTTATGCTTTGGGCCAGCGATTGTTTAGTGCTTGGGGAGGTTATTGTTTTGTTAGGCGGCTTTGTATTGTGGAGCGTGGTTTGGTTAGGCTTTTTTCTGGGGGCTGATTGGTTGGATGCTTTCGGCGTTGGCAGAACGCAAAAAGCCCGCTTGAAGCGGGCTCAGACTGCTGACAAACCTCTGGCGTCAGCCGGAGGTTTTTGATTCAATGGGACATGCTGAAGAAACCTGCTCCCGAACAGACGGCTCTCGAGATGGTGACGCTCGACAGTCTTGTGCCGAAGGATCACCTTCTGCGCCGAATAGACGCGGTGATCGACTTCTCGTTCATCCACGATCGCGTTGCCGGCTTGTACTGCGCCGACAATGGCCGCCCGCCGCTTGATCCGACGCTGATGTTCAAGGCGCTGTTCATCGGCTACCTCTACGGCATTCGCTCCGAGCGGCAGCTGGTGCGCGAGATCGAGGTCAATGTCGCCTATCGCTGGTTTCTCAGGATGAAGCTGACGGATGGCGTGTTCGATGCGTCGACCCTGTCGCAGAACCGCCGCCGACGCTTCAACGATACGTCGGTGGCCCAGGATATCTTCGACCACATCGTTGAACAGGCGGTTTCCCACGGGCTGGTGGACGGCACGGTACTCTATACGGACAGTACCCATCTGAAGGCCAATGCCAACAAGGGCAAATACGATCTGGCCATGATCGAGAAATCGCGTGCCGACTACTGGGCCGACCTCGACCGGGCGATCGACGCGGAGCGCAAGCTGCATGGCCAGAAGCCGCTGAAGGACGGGGAGCGCCAGGCCGAGATCAAGGAGACCAAGGTGTCGCGCACCGATCCCCAGAGCGGCTACATGGTGCGTGACGGCAAGCCGAAGGGCTTCTTCTATCTCGATCATCGCACGGTGGACGGCCGACATGCGATCATCACCGATACCCATGTGACGCCGGCCAACGTGCATGACAGCATCGTCTATCTCGGCAGGCTCGACCGGCAGTGCCAACGCTTCGGCTTCGATGTGAAGGCTGTCGGGCTGGATGCCGGCTATGCCACCTCAGGCATCGCCCAAGGCCTGGAGGACCGCGCCATCCTCGGTGTCACCGGCTATCGCAATCCGACCCCGCCCAAAGCCGGCATGATGCGCAAGAACAGCTTCGTCTACGATCAGCGAGCCGATGGCTATCGCTGTCCGCAAGGCCAGCTTCTCACCTACGCCACCACCGACCGCAACGGCTACAAGCATTACACATCCGATCCTGCCATCTGCGGCACCTGCCCGCTTCTGGCGTCGTGCACGTCCAACGGCAAGGCCATCCGCACCATCACCCGGCACGTTTGGGCCGATGCCCGCGAGCGCACCGACGGTCACCGTCTCACATCCTGGGGCAAGGCGATCTACAAAAGACGCAAGGAGACGGTCGAGCGTTCCTTTGCCGATGCCAAGCAGCTGCACGGCCATCGCTACGCCCGCTTCCGAAGTCTCATCAAAGTCCGATGCCAGTGCCTGATGGCCGCCGCAGCCCAGAACATCAAGAAGATCGCGATGGCGCTCACAAAGACACCCAAACCGAGCCTCGCATGAATCACAGGAGCAGGACCGATCTCCCTTCAATGCCGCAACCCAGGAAACAAACACACCAGAAATACAAAACCCCGCCAAAATTTGACGGGGTTTGTCAGCAGTCTGAGCCCGCTTGAAGCGGGCTTTTTTTGTAATTGGTTGCGGGGGCAGGATTTGAACCTGCGGCCTTCAGGTTATGAGCCTGACGAGCTACCGGGCTGCTCCACCCCGCGTCACCAGCGTAAGC
>NZ_QMKK01000015.1 GCF_003287875.1 Martinezella tropici | reverse complement strand
TTATATCGATAAATAAACCTCCACCTACGGTGGAGGACTGGACGAGTTCTACACGGTAGTTGAGAGACCTCCTGCTTGAACCGCTGGGGTGGCCCAGACTTCGAACAAGGAGGTTTTATGGATGAGCAAACGCTCTCGCATGCGACGTGGGACTGCAAGTATCACATTGTTTTTGGCAGCAAATACCGCACGAAAAGACTTTACGGGGACGTGCGGCGTGAGTTGGGAGAACTCTTGCGTCGGCTGGCACAGCAGAAAGGCTGCCAGATCGAGGAGGGTCATCTGATGCCCGACCATGTGCATATGTTGATCTCGATCCCGCCGAAATACTCGGTTTCGCATATTGTCGGCTTCTTGAAGGGCAAGACGGCCCTTTACGTAGCGAACAAATATGCGCGCAAGCGCCGCTACAAAGGGTATCACTTTTGGGCACGCGGGTATTTCGTATCGACGACGGGCTATAACGAGCAGGTCGTCAGACAATATATCCGTAATCAGGAAAAGGCCGACAAAGCTTCCGACTTTGCCGACCTCTTCAATCGTAGCTACTAAGCGCTAACAATACCGCTTCTAGCGGTTCAAGCGCAGCGTTTCAAACCTCCACCTCTGGTGGAGGTCATGACTTGCCCGTCATATGAGAATGTCACGCGGCGTCAGCGGATAATTCAGTTCAATTCTTTGCCTCGATCCGCCACTCCCGGCTGCCGAAGGTGACGTCGAAGCGCGAGAGGAAGGAACGACCGAGCAGCCCGTCGACTTCCGTGCCGAGCGCTGCGTTGTCGTCGAGAACCACGGCCGTGATATCGCTAGCCTGGACATGCCCGACCTTCACGGTAGTCGCCGTTGTGCGCGTGGCTTGAGAAACGCCGTTTGCCGTTTGAAGAGATATTCCATTGTTGCCGTCGACCGGCAGCTTGGCTCGTGCGGCAAAGGTTTTGCTCACCGCCACGAAGCTTGCGCCGGTGTCGACGATGAACATGCCCTCCGTACCGTTGACCAAGACCTTGGCAAGAATGACGTTCTTGCCCTGCGTCGGAAATCGATCGCTGCCGGTGGCGTAAGTCGAGGCGCATTTGCCCATGGTTTCATAGAGCTTAATGATCCCACGTACGACCGCTGTGTCGTTACGGTCGGGATTGGTGGAAACCCAAAGCTGCAGCGGTCCGATCGCCTCGCAATATTCACCAAGCTCGCGGTAGCTGGCGGAGATTCCCTCGAATACGGCGCTGTTCAGTATCGCGATATTGTCGGTAAGGCCGATAACCGAATAGTAGTCATCAATGGCGTCGCGATATTTCTTGGCATTTTGGCGAATTCGCGCACGCTGGAAATAGAAATCGGGCATTCCCGGTGACATTGCTATCACCTGGTTCGAGACTTTCAGCGCTTCGTCGAAGTCGCTGAGATCGTCCAGAATTTGGGCGGCTGAGCTCAAGGCGATATTCGACGGTTTGCATTTGCTGGAAAAGGCAATGAAGACCTTGGCCGCTTCGCGGCGATAGCCCTGCTTTGCCAGTTCGTCTGCGAATTTGTAGACCGCATTCCAATCACAATGCTCTCGCCGCAACATATCGAGATCGGCTGCCATCGCAGGCCTGCCTGCAACAATGTTCGGCAAAGGCGGGATGTCGAAATGCTCATAGACCGCGGTCAGAGCAGGATCGGGTTTGGCGCCAGCTCCGGTTTCCGTCTCGACGTACCCGATAATACGGTCGCCGTAGATGTAGAACCAAATACCTGCGCATAGTGCAGCGCAGATGATCAGCGTTCGGACAATAGGAGCAAACCACCCTCTGCGGCTTGGCAATCTACCGGCATTACGGTCTTCGGGATCTGCTACGAGCAAGGGGGAGCGCTCCGCTATCGAGTGATCGTCCCGCCTCGACAACATCGCGCAGGGAGCGTTTTCCTCGCGCGGCCGCGATGCTGATCGCAGAACGTCGATAGGTTGTGGCGCAAGCGCGGGAATCGTGCAAGGCCCATTACAACCACGCCATCCGAACCAACAGGGATTTTGGTATTTTCAGGCCGCCAGCAATCCCTCGACCAGTTCCGGCGTTAGCTCGTCATAGTGATAGATGATGCGGTTCGGGCCGAGCGTTTCTACGCCCACGTCGGAATAGCCGAAGGGGACGGCGACCGAAGGTACGCCGGCGTTGCGGGCAACGAGGATATCGTTGATGCTGTCGCCGATCATGACCGTTCGGCCGATATCGCCGCCGGCGCGCTCTACGGTGCCGATCAGATGTTCGGCATGCGGTTTGCGCACGGTGAAGGTGTCCCCGCCGGTGATAGCCTCGAAGTATTGGGTGAGTTCGAGCCGGTCGAGAAGCGTGCGCGCCAGCGATTCCATCTTGTTGGTGCAGACGGCCAGCTTGTAGCCTTTGTTCCGCAGCGTCGTAAGCGCGGCCAGAAGCCCGGGATAGGGCTGGGTGACGCCGGGCATCGTCTCGGAATAATGGGTTATGAAGCGCTGCAGCAGAGCCGGCAATTCTTCGGACGTCAGCGCATAGCCGTGCAGCTTGCAGGCCCGCTCGATCATCACCTGCGCACCATTGCCGACAAGATGCGTCACGTCGTCGTAGCTGACCGGCGGAAGCTCGAGCGCGGCAATCGTATGGTTCAGGCTGACGATAAGGTCCGCATGCGTGTCCAGCAGCGTGCCGTCGAGATCGAATACGACAAGGGGGGATTTCACGAGGAATCGGCCTTTGCAGAGAAAAGAGTGCGTCTTTCGGAGTTAAAAGATCGCGCGGGCAATTGCAACCGAAGCACCCCGGAAGCCCCGGTGAAGAGGGGGCGGGGATTTCTATATCATGCCGTTATTTTGGCTTTCGTTTGGCTGGAGAGCCGTGTAAACAGCAGACCAACGTAACAATGGGAGCAGGTGGCGCATGGACGCCCGCCAGATGAAAATCGAGGCTGCGAGAGCTGCACTCGCTCATGTCGAAAGTGGCATGCGGCTCGGGATCGGCACCGGCACCACGGCGGAGGAATTCGTTCGCCTGCTCGCGGAAAAGGTCGCGGCTGGCCTCTCGATTGAGGGCGTTCCGACGTCTGAAAGGACTGCCAAGCTCTGCAACGAGCTCGGTGTGCCGCTAAAATCGCTGGACGAGCTTCCGGAACTTGATCTGACCATCGATGGGGCCGATGAGCTGGATGGCGCGCTGACGCTGATCAAGGGCGGCGGCGGCGCGCTGCTGCGAGAGAAGATCGTTGCTGCTTCCTCGGCCCGCATGATCGTCATCGCGGATCAAAGCAAGGTCGTCGAGACGCTCGGGGCCTTTCCGTTGCCGATCGAGATCAATCCTTTCGGTCTCGTTTCCACTCGCATCCTCATCGAGAAGGCGGCCTCGCGTCTTGGGCTCTCCGGCGCTCTCAACATGCGCCGCTCGGGCGACAGCCTCTTTATCACCGATGGGGGGCATTACATCGTCGATGCATCTTTCGGCCGCATTCCTGATGCAGAGGCGCTGTCGAGCGAGCTCTATTCGATTCCCGGCGTTGTCGAACACGGGCTCTTTATCCATATGGCGACATTAGCGATCATTGCCGGCCCTGCCGGTGCGCGTACGTTGCAGGCGAACAATACATAGGAGCACTCATCTCATGATCAAACTTGCGGGTCTTGGCCGTCTTGCCGCTGCAACCATCCTTCTTTCGGGCATTGCCTTCGGTTCCGTGAACGCTCAGGAAGTCTCCGAAGATCAGATCAAGGCTGCGCGCGCTGCGATCAACGCTCTCGGCATCACCAACCAGTTCGACAATATTCTGCCTAATCTCGCCGAGCAGCTGAAGAGCACGATGATCCAGGCAAACCCGAATTTCGGTGATGCGATCAACTCGACCGTCGACGCGACCGCTCTGGCGCTTGCTCCGCGTCGTGCCGATCTCGAGCGCGAAGCGGCCGTCACCTATGCCAAGGCCTTCTCTGCCGACGAGCTCAAGGCGATTGCCGATTTCTACAATTCGCCGGCCGGCAAGAAGCTTCTCAAGGATGGTCCGCTCGCCACCCGCGAGCTTTACAAGGCGGCCGACATCTGGAGCCAGGGCATTTCGCGCGATCTCGCAAAGCAGAGCAACGACGCTCTGCAAAAGGTCGTCAAGCAGCCCGTTGCAGCCCCGGACGCCGGTGCCGCCGCAGCGCAGCCCGCGCCGAAGCAGTAAGCAGAAATTCTTGCCCGGCCATTTTCGGCGCGACGTCTTGCGTTGTCGGAATGATCGGTTGGCAATTGCAAATTCGAAGCCCGGGCGAGATCCGGGCTTTTCTTTTTGTATCGCGGCTCCCTATATGAGTGCGAACCCTCAATGATGCTTTTGCGCATGTTCATTTCGACTGGAGCCACCGATGCCTTCGTTTGATTTCGACCTTTTCGTGATTGGCGGCGGCTCCGGCGGCGTGCGCAGCGCGCGGGTCGCGGCCTCATTGGGCAAGAAGGTCGGTATTGCCGAGGAATACCGCTACGGCGGCACCTGCGTCATTCGCGGCTGCGTGCCGAAAAAGCTGTTCGTCTACGCCTCGCAATATAGCGAGCATTTCGAGGATGCAGCCGGTTTCGGCTGGACGGTCGGCGAAAGCACATTCGACTGGAAAAAGCTGATCGAGGCGAAGGACAAGGAGATCGCCCGGCTTGAGGGGCTTTATCGCAAGGGGCTCGACAACGCCAAGGCCGAAATCTTCGATACCCGCGCCGAGCTGGTGGACACTCATACGATCAAGCTTTTGAAGACCGGCCAGACCGTCACTGCGGAAACCATCGTCATCGCCACGGGCGGCCGGCCGAACCTGCATACCGCCCTGCCGGGGCATGAGCTTTGCATCTCCTCCAACGAGGCTTTCCATCTCAAAGAATTGCCGAAGTCGATCCTGATTGCCGGCGGCGGCTATATCGCCGTCGAGTTCGCCAATATCTTCCATGGTCTCGGCGTCGACACGACATTGATCTATCGCGGTGCCGAGATCCTTTCGCGCTTCGATCAGGACCTGCGCAAGGGTCTTCACGAGGCGATGGAGGAAAAGGGCATCCGCATTCTCTGCCATGACATCATCGAGAACGTCGAGAAGGCAGAGGGCAGGCTCAGCGTTCGGACGAAGAACGATAAGCTCCTGACGGTCGATACTGTCATGCTGGCGCTCGGCCGTACGCCGAATACCGAAAATCTCGGGCTTAAGGCTGCTGGCGTCGCGATTAACGAGCAGGGCGCCGTTATCGTCGACGAATATTCGCGTACTTCCGTTGCGAATATCTATGCGCTCGGCGACGTCACCGACCGGGTACAGCTGACACCCGTGGCGATCCACGAGGCCATGTGCTTCATCGAGACCGTCTACAAGAACAATCCCACCCGCCCGGATCACGAGCTGATCCCGACGGCGGTCTTTTCGCAGCCGGAGATCGGCACGGTCGGCCTGACAGAGGAAGACGCCGCAAAGCGTTATCCGGAACTGGAAGTCTACCGCGCGCAGTTCCGGCCGATGAAGGCGACGCTTTCGGGCCGCAGCGAGAAGATGATCATGAAACTGATCGTCAATGCCGCCGACCGCAAGGTGATTGGCGCGCACATTCTCGGCCACGATGCCGGCGAGATGGCGCAGCTTCTTGGCATTCCCATAAAGGCCGGCTGCACCAAGGATGATTTCGACCGCACCATGGCCGTGCATCCGACGGCGGCGGAAGAATTGGTGACGATGTATTCGCCGAGCTATCGCATTCGCAACGGCGAGCGCGTGTAACGCGCCCGTTTTCACGCAAATATCGGCTGCACCACAAAAGATCAGCACAGTAGTTTGCCTGCCTATGCAAGGGGGCGGCAAAGGTTTATAAGCGCGCGTTATTTACGACGACGGCACGCCCGGCGGAGACCGGGCGCACAAGCAGGTGAGTGAGATGGCACAGAATTGGACACCGAACAGTTGGCGGCAGAAACCGATCCAGCAGGTGCCGGATTTTCCGGACAAGGCAGCGCTTGCAGATACGGAAGCGCAGCTTGCAAGTTATCCTCCGCTCGTTTTTGCCGGTGAAGCTCGTCGTTTGAAGGCACATCTTGCCAATGTCGCGGAGGGCAACGGTTTTCTGCTGCAGGGCGGCGATTGTGCCGAAAGCTTCGCGGAACACGGCGCCGATACGATCCGCGACTTCTTCCGCGCCTTCCTGCAGATGGCTGTCGTGCTGACGTTCGGCGCGCAGCTGCCGGTCGTCAAGGTCGGCCGCATCGCCGGCCAGTTCGCCAAGCCGCGGTCTTCGAACATCGAAACGCAGAACGGCGTTTCGCTGCCGAGCTATCGCGGCGACATCATCAACGGCATCGACTTCACCGAAGAAGCGCGCATTCCCAATCCGGAACGTCAGTTGATGGCTTACCGCCAGTCTGCCGCGACGCTGAACCTGCTGCGCGCTTTCGCCATGGGCGGTTATGCCAACCTGGAAAACGTGCAGAAATGGATGCTCGGCTTCGTCAAGGACAGCCCGCAGGGCGAGCGTTACCGCAAGCTCGCCGATCGCATCGGCGAGACCATGGATTTCATGCGCGCGATCGGCATCACCGCCGAGAGCAATGCGAGCCTGCGCGAAACCGATTTCTTCACCAGCCACGAAGCGCTGCTGCTCGGCTATGAAGAAGCGTTCACGCGTGTCGATTCCACGACCGGCGACTGGTACGCCACCTCGGGCCACATGCTCTGGATCGGCGATCGTACGCGCCAGGCCGACCATGCCCATGTCGAGTATTTCCGCGGCATCAAGAACCCGATCGGTCTGAAATGCGGTCCTTCGCTGCAGGCGGACGATCTGCTTAATCTGATCGACATTCTGAACCCGCAGAACGAAGCCGGTCGCCTGACGCTGATCTGCCGCTTTGGCCACGACAAGGTTGCCGACAACCTGCCGCGCCTCATTCGCGCTGTCGAGAAGGAAGGCCGCAAGGTCGTCTGGTCCTGCGATCCGATGCACGGCAACACGATCACGCTCAACAATTACAAGACGCGTCCGTTCGAACGCATCCTGTCGGAAGTGGAAAGCTTCTTCCAGATCCATCGCGCCGAGGGCACGCATCCGGGCGGCATCCATATCGAGATGACCGGCAAGGACGTGACCGAATGCACGGGTGGCGCCCGCGCTGTCGGCGCCGAAGACCTGCAGGATCGCTACCATACGCATTGCGACCCGCGCCTCAATGCCGACCAGGCGCTCGAGCTTGCCTTCCTGCTCGCCGAGCGGATGAAGGGCGGCCGTGACGAAAAGCGCATGCGCGCGCACGGCTGAGCGAACGCAGGGCCGATATTCATCAGACGGGCCGGCCTATCGCCGGCCCGTCTGCTTTTGTGGCCGGCGGATCAATTCGGTTGAATGACGCTTCATTTCTTTGAGATTGACCCGAAGATCGTTCTCGGGAAGGCTTCTCGAAAAAGAGGAGCGACCATGACAGACGAACACAGCGGAGCCTGTCTTTGCGGCGGCGTGCGTTTCAAAACACGCGGCGAATTGCGTGAGGTGGTGGCCTGCCATTGTTCGCAGTGCCGCAAGCAGACCGGGCTTTATTATGCCGCGACCAACGTGCCGATCGCCAACCTTACGATCGAAGGGGAAGACGCGATCACCTGGTATCGCGCCAGCACATTCGCCCGCCGCGGCTTCTGCAAGACCTGCGGCTCGGCCCTGTTTTGGGCGGCGGATGACGTCGACGAAATATCGATCATGGCAGGGCTGTTCGATCAGCCGAGCGATCTGAAGCTGGCCTATCACATCTACTGCGCCGACAAGGGCGACTATTATGAGATCGGCGATGGACTGCCGCAGTATCGGCAGGGACGGCCCGGATTGCTGACGGCCGGCCCGTCCGACTGACCTCAGATTCCGCTTTTCTCGGCAACCAGCTTGCTCAGCTTGGCGATGTCTTCGCGCACGACCGCAAGCTCCGTCAGCACATGCATATCGATCTTCTGATGCAAGGATAGCACTTCCAGTTCCGCCTTGAGATTGACTTCATAGTCCTTGGCGGCTTCGAAGCGGTCGCGTTCGGCCTGGCGGTTCTGCGACATCATGATGATCGGCGCCTGGATGGCGGCGAGCATGGAGAGGACGAGGTTCAGGAAGATGAAGGGGTAGGGGTCGAAGGCCCGCGTGGCGAGAACAATGGTGTTGACGATGCACCAGAACGCCAGGAACACCAGAAAGGCGATGATAAAGGACCAGGAGCCGCCGACACGGGCAATGCCGTCCGCCAGGCGCTGCCCCGTGGACGCTTCCGCCGAGAGGGCCGCGTTGATATCGGTGGATATGATTTTTCGTTCATGCGCCTTCTTGAGAACGCGTTTTTCGATGTCACCGAGCTCGTCGGCCGTTTTGTCGAAATGCAGATGAATGAAATTAGGCAGGCTGTGCATGGCAAGCTCCGGCATCCTGAATGGCGTTGAACGCAACTATTCGACCAACATGCAAAAATGCAACGACGGAAGAGCTTTAATCAACAATAGGTCTAGCTGTTCTCTTGGCCGATCAGTTGCGCATGTGACGGGAAGAAGCGTTCCAAACCCTGCTGCCGGCCGAACATCATGTCGAATTGCAGATAGCGGTACTCGCGTATGATCGGATCGATATCCTGCTCCTTGCGCGCCCAATCGGGGAAAGCCTGATTGTCGCGTGTAGCCAGTTGGTAGCGGTCGACGATGCTGTATTTCTTCTGAACGCGGCCGAGGAAGCCCGTGTAGAAAGGATGCTCGTAACCCGCCGTTTTCAACAGCTGGTAGGGGAGCTGCGACGGACTGATGGTGCCGATGTCCGCACGGAGGCCCTTCTTGCTCGACCAGATGACCAGCGGCGTCTCGTGTTCCTTCCTCATGACATCGAGCGGAGCTTTCCGGGCTGCCACCTGCTGCGGCATGTAGCCTGTGTTCGGATAGACATTGCCGAGCGGCGGCAGATGATCGCCCCAGAGAACGATGATCGTTTCGCGGTCGCGTCTTTCGGCCCAGTCCATCAGCATTCTCAGGCTGCCATCGGCTTCACGCACGCCCTGTGCATAGGTGGCGAGCGTTTCGCGGTCGTCTTCGCTCAGATTGCCGTCGATATGAACGGTATTCTCAGCATAGCGGTTGGCTTCGTAAGGCCCATGTCCCTGCAAGGTGACTGCGAAAAAGAAGAATGGGCGTTCGGCCGCGTCTCCCTCGCGCATGATCTCCTTCATAAGGGAATCGTCGGCGGCGAACATGCCGCGCTTGTCCATGGTCGGCAGGGTTTCCTCGGTGTGGAACTCCTCGAAGCCGAAGGCGCGATAGACCTCATTGCGGTTCCAGAACCAGCCGCTGAAGGGATGAAGCGCGCGTGCCGTATAGCCTTCGCCGCGGAAGAAGTTGGCAAGCGACGGCAGCGGCCGGCGCACATATTGCTGATAGGGAATGCTGCCATAGGGGAGGAAGGCGTTGGAAAAGCCCGTCAGCGCTTCGAACTCGACATTGGCGGTCATGCCGCCAAATTCCGGCGAGAAGACATTGCCCGATTGTCTGGCGCGGATGGTCGGTATCGGATCGGGCGTGAAGGTGACGTTGGAAAGTCGGGTCGGATCCCAAAGGGACTCGCTCATCAGCATGATGACGTCGGGCTTTTCGCGCGGGCCGGAAAGATAGCCGTAGTTCCGCGCCGGTATCGCATCGATCGCATTGGGTCCGTAACCGACCGGTGACTTGACGTCGGCCATCGGCAGGTTGAGCGCGAAGGCGATGACGAAGCCATTGTGATTATAGTTTTCGGTCTGATCCCAGACGATCGGAATGATACCCAGTTTTTCCCGGATGAAGGAATATTGCGTCGGATCCATCTGCGAGACAAACAGCGCCGCAAATGGCAGGCAGACCGAAAGCCGCCCCATGCGCTCTCGACGGGAAAGTGCGGCCGCGTGCTTCCAGACATAGCGCCCGAGCAGGGCTGTGGCAGCCAGGCCGACGACGATGCCGATGCCAAGCCCCACGGCGGCCCAGGGACGATCACGCACCATGACGGGCATAAGCTCCACAATCTGCCGGGCAAACAGGAAATCGGACGGATAGAGCGGATCGGATAGAAAGTGCTGCTTCTGGCTGGAGATGAAGGCGGGAACGAGCAGCAGAGGTGTGACAACCAGGGCCGACAAATGCGCGCGCCCGGCAAGAGCATCGAGGATCAGCATCGCCAGCATGACGAGGCCGATCGTGGCGAGGCCGGGGCGGGACGGCGACATGAGATAAAGCCAGACCGGCGTAAGCTCGCCGCGTGCGATCCATTCGACTGCCACGACGAGGGATAAGGAGAAAAGCAGGGTCAGCAGGAGGCTCAGAAGCAGGCGCAGAGCTGCGGACTTTTGTCTCGCTGCGCCGATCTTCTGGAAAAGGGCAAGCCTGCCCGCGAGGGCGGACTCAATGACCAGTGCGACCAATGCCGTCTCCAAATGCTAAAAGCTCTTCATATAATTGTCATGCTTCTGTCATGAACGACGGATGAACTGCAAGGCAGGCTTAGTATTTTTCCGTGTAGGAACACGGCCTATGCGCGTTTCGCGATCTTTGATGCCTGCGGGCGGCGGAAGTCGGTTGCGGAAGGAGGATGCCATCGCTAAATGTATGGCATGACAGAGCAAAGCCCGATCACCCACACCATCCGCATCGCCGTCGCGCAGCTCAATCCGACGGTCGGTGACGTCTTCGGCAATCTCGCCAAGGCGCGCGAGGCACGCGCCGAAGCGGCGCGCGAAGGCGCGCAGATCGTCCTGCTGACAGAGTTGTTCATTTCCGGCTATCCGCCGGAAGATCTCGTGCTGAAGCCGGCCTTCATCCGCGCCTGCTGGAAAGCAGTGGAAGCTCTCGCTGCAGATACCGCCGACGGCGGACCGGGCGTGATCATCGGCTTTCCCCGGCAGGACGAAACCGGCCGCTACAATTCGATTGCCGTGCTCGACGGCGGGAAGGTAATCGCGGTCCGTGACAAGGTAGACCTGCCCAATTATGGCGAGTTCGATGAAAAGCGTGTCTTCGACCAAGGTGCCATGCCAGGGCCGGTCAATTTCCGCGGCGTGCGGCTGGGTATCCCGATCTGCGAGGATATATGGGGCGAGCTCGGCGTCTGCGAGACACTGGCTGAGAGCGGTGCGGAAATCCTTCTGTCGCCGAACGGTTCGCCCTATTATCGCGGCAAGGTCGATGTGCGTCATCAGGTGGTGCTGAAGCAGGTTATCGAGACGGGCCTGCCGATGATCTATGCCGCTCAGCTCGGCGGCCAGGATGAGCTGGTTTTCGATGGCGCAAGCTTCGGTTTCAACGCAGACAAGACTCTGGCTTTCCAGATGAGTCAGTTCGAAACTGCCCTGGCGGTCACCACCTGGAAGAAGAATGGCGATGGCTGGCATTGCGCCGAAGGTCCGATGGCGCATATCCCGGAAGGCGAGGAGGCCGATTATCGCGCCTGCCTGCTGGGTTTCCGCGACTATGTGAACAAGAACGGCTTCAAGTCGGTCGTGCTCGGCCTCTCCGGTGGCATCGACTCGGCGATCTGTGCCGCGATTGCCGTCGATGCATTGGGCGAGGAGCGCGTGCGCACCGTCATGCTGCCCTATCGCTATACCTCGCAGGATTCCTTGAAGGATGCGGCCGATTGCGCCAGGGCGCTTGGCTGCCGTTACGATATCGTGCCGATCGAGGATCCCGTCACCGGCTTCACCTCGGCTCTGTCCGATCTCTTCGAAGGCACAGAAAGCGGCATTACGGAGGAAAACCTGCAGAGCCGCGCCCGCGGCACCATTCTGATGGCGATCTCCAACAAGTTCGGTTCGATGGTGGTGACGACAGGCAACAAGTCGGAAATGTCCGTTGGCTACGCCACGCTCTATGGCGACATGAACGGCGGCTTCAACCCGATCAAGGATCTTTACAAGATGCAGGTCTATGCGCTGTCGCGCTGGCGCAACCTGCATGTGCCGCCGGGTGCGCTCGGTCCGTCAGGTGAGGTTATCCCTTACAACATCATCGACAAGGCGCCTTCCGCCGAGCTGAGGCCGAACCAGACCGACCAGGATTCGCTTCCGCCCTATCCGGTGCTTGACGATATCCTCGAATGCCTCGTGGAAAAGGAAATGTCGGTCGAGGAGATCGTGGCGCGCGGCCATGATGTCGCGACCGTGCATCGCGTCGAACACCTGCTCTATCTCGCGGAATACAAGCGCCGCCAGTCGGCGCCGGGCGTGAAGATCACCAAGAAGAATTTCGGTCGCGATCGCCGCTATCCGATCACCAACCGGTTCCGCGATCGCTGATCGCACGCTGGCACAGGAAGAGGATGAATGCGCAGCTCGGTCGAGATCTACAACATCCGCAGGGGTGAAAATCGCGTCGTCTGGCAGACGGACGAGCTTGTCGAGGCGCCCAACTATGCGCCCGACGGACGCTATCTGCTGCTGAACGGCGACGGATTGCTTTATCGATTGCCGCTGGATGGCAGCGGTGACGTTGTCCGCGTCGATACCGGCTTTGCGACGCGGTGCAACAACGACCACGGGATTTCGCCTGACGGCTCGTTGATTGCCATTTCCGACAAGACCGAACATGGCAAGTCCTGCATCTATGTTCTGCCGGCCGAGGGCGGCGCGCCGAGGCAGGTCACGACCAATCTGCCGTCCTACTGGCACGGATGGTCGCCGGATGGACAGCGTTTTTCCTATTGCGGCATCCGCAACGACGTCTTCGATATCTATACGATCTCGATCGATGGCGGCGAAGAGACGCGCCTGACGCATGGCGAGGGCCGCAATGACGGGCCGGATTTCTCCGCCGACGGGCAATGGATCTATTTCAATTCGAGCCGTACCGGCCTGATGCAGATCTGGCGCATCCATCCAGACGGCACCGGCCTGCAGCAGGTGACCCACGACAATTACGGCAACTGGTTCGCGCATCCATCGCCTAAGAACGACAAGGTCGTGCTGATCTCCTACGATCCCGATGTATTCGATCATCCGCGCGATCTGAATGTCCGCATGCGGCTGATGGACATGGATGGCGGCAATATCACGACGCTGTTCGAGCTCTTCGGCGGGCAGGGATCGATCAACGTGCCGAACTGGTCACCGGATGGTGATTCCTTCGCCTATGTGCGATACGAGCCGGCCTGAGCTCTGGACAGATTGCAACCGGCGCTATAGATCTGGATGCGTTCGCAGGGCGCATCCGATCCGCGGGAAGGGCAGAGCCCACCTGATGCATGTAAAATGAGACTGCCACACCTCTTTTCAGTCTGTGGGCGCGGATACCGGACGTAAATGGAAGGAGGTCTATCGTGACCACGCGCTCTTTGGCGAGCACAGCCACTCTCGATTCCCTGAAAAAGCAGGCCAAGTCTTTCCTCAAGGCCGTACAGGCCGGCGATGTTGCGGCACGCGGCCGCGTTGCACCCTATTTTGCCGACATAGCCAGCGTCGGGCTCCAGGACATTCAGATGGTCCTTGCCCGCGAATTCGGCTTTTCGAGCTGGACCAAACTCAAGGTGC
The DNA here is from genome assembly GCF_003287875.1 of Martinezella tropici. Taxonomy (GTDB): domain Bacteria; phylum Pseudomonadota; class Alphaproteobacteria; order Rhizobiales; family Rhizobiaceae; genus Rhizobium; species Rhizobium tropici_C. The sequence goes on along the minus strand of NZ_QMKK01000015.1, from coordinate 88,547 downwards.
ATCTGGAGAATGGCGATCGAAAGCGTGTTTCGCCCGATCAGCTCGCCAACCGCTTCCTGTCGCTGGCAACAGTTTCCTATTTTGCCGATATACCGGCCGATCCTGCACGCTTCGATGAGGCGCTGGAGCTCCTGGAAGCGAATCCTGGGATTGCCGGAGACAGTATCCATGTCGCTGCCGCGCTTGGCGATGCCGACGGCATAGCTCGCTGGCTCGATCGGCAGCCGCAGCTTCTCGATCGCAAGGGCGGGCCGCATGATCTAACGCCGCTGATGTGCGCCGCCTATGCCCGCGTGCCGGGTCGTTCCAGCTTGCCGGCAGCCCGCGAACTGGTCAGGCGCGGGGCTGACGTCAATGCTTTCTTCCTCGATGGCGGACAGTACCGATTCACTGTGTTGACAGGCGTCTTCGGCGAGGGCGAGGCGGGAAAGGATCGCCAGCCTCCGCATCCGGATTGTGAGGCTTTCGCACGGCTTTTGCTTGATGCAGGCGCCGAAGCCAATGACAGCCAGGCGCTCTACAACCGCATGTTCGAGCCCGATGACACGTGCCTGAAGCTGCTGCTGGAATACGGCTTGTCGGCGACGGATACCAACAATTGGCTGGTGCGCGAGGACGGCAGATTTGTTGCGAACTCGCAGACCGTTTTCGATTATCAGCTCGCATGGGCGCTGGAACATCGCATGAGTAACCGGGTGCGCCTGCTGGTGGAAAATGGTGCCGATGTCGCCAAGGTCGTGAATGGTAGAACACCCTTCGAGTGGGCTCGCCTTGGCGGTGACCGTGAGTTGGCGATGTATCTAGTGCGCAAGGGGGCTGTGGCAGTTCGCCTGAAGCCTGAGGATTGGGCCTACATTCAAGTAAAGGCCGAGGATATCGACGCCGAGCAGATCAAGAAAATTTTCCAGCAAATGCCTGGCGGGCGCAATCTCGATATAGCAGCTGCAATGCACAGGGCTCACCCCGCCATGCTGCACGATGCTGCTGGCGAAAACAACCTTGAAGCTGTCCGCCGGATGCTGGCTTTAGGTCTCGACGTCAACGCGATGACCAGCCGCACGCCGCTGCATGAAGCGGCGCTACATGGCCATATTGAGATGGCGAAACTGCTGATCGAGCATGGCGCCGATACCACCATTCGCGATCCCCACTTTTACGCACCGGCGATCGGCTGGGCGAACTACAATGGCAAGCTGGACATGGTCGAGTTTCTGAAGACCTATCCGCTCGATATCTTCGCGGCCGCTGCCTTCGGGCAACTCGATCAGCTTGCCGAACATCTCGCCAAACATCCCGAAGTGAGAGATCTCCGCTTTGGTGATCTCCACCCTCGCGGCCAACCTTTCGACCGCGATTGGATGACGCCTCTCGGCTTTGCCATCGTTAACGGGCGCGCCGATGCCGTGCGCCTCCTGTTGGAGCATGGTGCGGATCGGTCGGTCAGGGACGCATCCGGACGGTCCTATCGTGATCTCGCGGAGGAAGAAGGAGACGACGTCATTATCTCGCTGTTACGTCAGCGCGGAATTGGCAGACAATAAATAGATGAAGCGGGTGGCCATGCAAAACGCCCGCCTGCTTATTGCGCCGGCTGAGGGCCGGCTGCCTTCGGATGCTTCAGGTCGATGCTGCCTTGGTCGGTCGCGAGAAATTGCGGCCCGACCTGACGGACCTTTTTTTCGGAGGGATCGTAGGGCCGGTCCGGCGGAAACTGCTGCGGCGCGGCTTGTGTCACCACCGGCGCTTTTGCTGCGGGGGCCTGCTTGTGCTCCAGGCTGGAGTCCTTCTGAAGCCTTGGCGTTTCGATGACGGTGATGGAGCTGTCGGGCTGCGCCAGGGACTGCTGATTTGGTGCGTAGGCATTCAGCTTCGTGTGGGTATCGATGACGATATCCGGCGTTGCCGAAGCCGGCAGGCTGCAGCCATTCCGCTGCATCGCATCCAACAACTGCCGGCGCTGCATGGCGACGGCATCGACGCGGCCGACGCTTTCCTCGCGTCGATCCATCAGCGTCGCAAGATCATCCCGCATCTGATTCAAGGACATTCGCATGTCGTCGCAGGCGCCCTGATTGTTTTCCTCGCCGAATGGCGCGTCATCATCCTCGACGCAGCCTTGCCTACGCAAATCGCTCATCGTCCGGCGGATCAATAGGTTCTGCTGCACGATGGCGCGCGAGAGCTGGCGTGTTTCCTGGCTCGCGCCGATCACGTCATCGATGTCTGTATAGCGGCCGCGCAATTCATCGCAGAAATTCACTTGTGCGAGGCTCGGCGTGGCCGTCAGCAGGGATAGCAGGGCAAAGGAAACTAGATGGGTGCCGCGATTCACGGTTCTGCTCTCGAAAGCGGTTTGAAGTCGCTGAAGATTACATGGTGTAGCTTAACAACGTATCCATGAAAACGCATGGATTTCGAGAGGATTTTCATGAAATTATAGCTCGCAGCCGCCCGATGACGGCTGCGAGAATTCTTACCTGGAGCATCTGGCGTTAGACGAGCTGGGATGCCTCGACCACGGCCAGAGCCGCCATGTTGACCACGCCGCGGGAGGTGACCGACGGCGAGAGAATATGGGCCGGAAGCGCGGTGCCGAGCAGGATCGGGCCGACATGCAGGCCGTCGGTCATGGTCTTGACCACGCCGAGCGTGATATTGGCGGCATCGAGGTTCGGGAAAACGAGCAGGTTGGCCTCGCCGGAAAGCGTGCTGTCCGGCATGACGTGGCGGCGCAGGCTTTCGGAGATGGCGCTGTCGCCATGCATTTCGCCGTCGACTTCCAGTTCCGGCGCGGCCGCGCGAACGAGCGCCAGCGCATCGCGCATCTTGGTGGCGCTTTCCGATTCCCGCGAGCCGAAGTTGGAATGCGAAACGAGAGCGGCACGCGGCTCTATGCCGAAACGCTTGATTTCTTCCGCTGCCAGGATGGCCGATTCCGCGATTTCCTCGGCGGTCGGATTAAACGTCACATAGGTATCGGTGTAGAAGGTGGCGCCGCGCTGCGAGATGAGCAGGCTCAGTGCCGAAAAATCCCGAACGTCCGGCCGCTTGCCGATGATCTGCCGGACGATGCGCAGATGGCGCTCATAACGGCCTTCCAGGCCGCAGATCAGCGCGTCGGCTTCGCCGCGCTTCAGGGCAAGCGCGCCGATCACCGTTGCGTTGGTGCGAACGATCGTGCGTGCAGCCTCGGGGATGACGCCGGCGCGGCCGACGAGCGAGAAATAGAGATCGACATATTCGCGGAAGCGCGGATCGTCTTCCGGATTGATGACGGCAAAATCGGTATGTGGACGGATCTTCAGGCCGTAGCGCTTCAGTCGGGTTTCGATGACCGACGGGCGGCCAATGAGGATCGGGACGGCAGTGCCTTCCTCGAGTAGGACCTGGGCTGCGCGCAGCACCCGCTCGTCTTCACCTTCGGAGAATACGACGCGCTTGCGCTCGGCAACCTTCGCAGCGGCGAAGATCGGCTTCATGACGAAGCCTGAGCGGAAGACGAAGCGGTTGAGTTCGTCCATATAGGCGTCGAAATCGGTGATCGGACGCAGTGCCACGCCACTGTCGGCGGCGGCCTTCGCCACGGCCGGCGCGATGCGCAGGATCAGGCGTGGATCGAAGGGCGAGGGGATCAGGTAGTTGGGTCCGAAGACCGGCGTTTCGCCGGAATAAGCGCGCGCGGCAACATCGGAAGGCTCTTCGCGGGCAAGTGCGGCGATGGCGCGCACGGCCGCCATCTTCATCTCTTCGTTGATCGTCTTGGCCCCGCAATCGAGCGCGCCGCGGAAGATATAGGGGAAGCAGAGGACGTTGTTGACCTGGTTCGGGAAATCCGAGCGGCCGGTGCAGATCATCGCGTCGGGTCGGGCGGCGCGGGCGAGATCCGGCATGATTTCCGGCGTCGGGTTGGCTAGCGCCATGATCAGCGGCTTTTCGGCCATCTGCGCCAGGAGTTCAGGCTTCAGCACGCCGGCTGCCGACAGGCCGAGGAAGACGTCGGCGCCTGGGATGGATTCGGCCAGCACACGCTTGTCGCTGTCCTGGGCGTAAACGGACTTCCACTCGTCCATCAGGACGTTGCGGTCCTTGTAGACCAGGCCCTCGATGTCGTGGACCCAGATGTTTTCGCGTTTGGCGCCGAGAATGACGAGCAGGTTGAGGCAGGCGAGGGCAGCGGCACCTGCGCCTGAGGCGACGATCTTGACCTCTTCGATCTTCTTGCCGGCCAGTTCCAGTCCGTTGAGGATGGCGGCGGCGACGATGATGGCCGTGCCGTGCTGATCGTCGTGGAAAACCGGGATTTCCATCTTCTCGCGCAAACGGCGCTCGACGTCGAAGCATTCAGGCGCCTTGATGTCTTCGAGATTGATGCCGCCGAAGGTCGGCTCGAGCGCCGAAACGGTATTGACCATCTCATCGACCGTCGGCGCTGCGATTTCGATGTCGAAGACGTCGATGCCGGCGAATTTCTTGAAGAGGACGGCCTTGCCTTCCATGACCGGCTTGGACGCGAGCGGGCCGATATTGCCGAGACCGAGCACTGCGGAGCCGTTCGAGACCACGGCCACGAGATTGGCGCGGGACGTATAGTCGGCAGCCATCTCGGGATTGTCGCGGATGGCGATGCAGGGGGCGGCGACGCCAGGAGAATAGGCAAGCGCCAGATCGCGCTGATTACCCAGCGGCTTTGTGGCTTGAATTTCAAGCTTGCCGGGGCGGGGATAGCGATGGAAATAAAGCGCCTGATCGTCGAAATTGCCGCTCGGCATGTTCTTGGCTGCTTTCGAAGTGTCGTTCGTATCCAACTCGCGTCTCCATTTCCTGCCTGCGCTAGAGCCCCCTCCATACATCAATCGCTTCGCCTTCACAGTATGCAATTGATGCTCCCGCGCGTTTTTGTCGTGGCAAAGCACGGATTGCCGCAGGTCGCGCCACGGCAGCCGCGTCATCAGGAGTTCACTACCGCGGCCTATGACGTTCTCACGCGGAGATTTTCTCATGACTTTGATTGCTTCCCATCGCGGTGGTGCCCATCTGTGGCCCGAAAACACCAGGCTCGCCTTTTCGGAGACCGCCAAGCTCGACATCGATCTCGTCGAATTCGACGTCCATCAGACCCGGGACGGCAAGCTCGTCGTTCACCACGACGCGCTGATCGACCGGATGACGGACGGTAAGGGTGCGATTGCCGATTTCAGCTATGCGAAGCTGATGCGCCATATCGTGATCGGAAGTGGCGGCGAAACCATCCCGACGCTGATGGAAACCATGGAGATCTTCGGACCGTCCGCCGTCGACCTCCGGCTGGAGATCAAGACCAAGGCGGATGGTTCGCCCTATGAGGGCATGGAAGCCCGAATTGTCGATGAGCTGCGAGTGACGGGCATGCTGACGCGCACCATGGTGACGAGTTTCGCTTTGCCGCGCCTGGAGGCCTTTGCCGTGGCGCTTGATGAACGCGGCTGGAATGTCGGCGAACTGCTCGGCTTCATCTTCCTCTGTTCGCCCCAGGCTGCCGCACAGCTGGGCTGGAATGGGATCATGGCGGCTCTGCGCAGCTCTGGAGTGCGGGAGATCGCAATCCGCGCCGATGCGCTGGATGCAGAGATCGTGGAGTTTTTCCGCAAGGGCGGCATGAAGGTACATGGATGGGCCGCACATACCGAGGAGGCGGCGCGCGCCATGTTTCGCCTTGGTGTCGCCAGCTTTACAAGCGACCGTCCAGACCTTGCAATCACGGCCAGACGCGGCTGATCCGTCTCGATTAGGCGGCAGACACAGGGTTTGTCATCTTCCTGAAACACGAGTCTGGTTTTGGAATAGCCAAGGTAGATAGGGCACGGACGTTAAAGTTCGTGAATGAAAACATGGACACCCGGCGATTCCGAACGCTGTTCATTTCTGACGTGCACCTGGGCTCGAAGGCCGCCAAGGCGGACTACCTGCTCGACTTCCTCCGTCACCACGAGGCCGATACCATCTTCCTGGTCGGCGACATCGTCGACGGCTGGCGCCTCAAGCGCAACTGGTACTGGCCGCAGGATTGTAACGATGTCGTGCAAAAGCTCCTGCGCAAGGCGCGCAAGGGCACGCGGATCGTCTACATTCCCGGCAATCACGACGAATTCCTGCGTGATTTCCCGGGCATGCATTTCGGCGGCATCGAGGTGGCGCAGCGCGCCATGCATGAAACGGCCGATGGCAAGAAGTATCTCATCCTGCATGGCGACGAATTCGACGTCGTCGTGCGCAATGCCCGCCTGCTCGCCTATCTCGGCGACTGGGCCTATGACATGGCCATCCTGATCAATGTCGGTCTTGCCGCGGTCCGCCGTCGCCTGAACATGCCTTACTGGTCGTTCTCGGCCTGGGCGAAGCTGCAGGTCAAGCATGCCGTCAACTTCATCGGCGAGTTCCAGCGTGTCGTCGCCGAGGAAGCCAAGCGCAACGATGCCGATGGCGTCATCTGCGGTCATATCCACCATGCCGTCATCGAGGATCTCGACGGCGTGCGCTATATCAATACCGGCGACTGGGTGGAAAGCTGCACGGCGATCGCGGAGCATGAGGACGGCACGTTCGAACTCATCACCTGGCGAAGCATTCTCGATACGCAGCCGGTCGGTTCGCCAGTCGAGGAAATGCCACAGTCGCTCGGTGCCCAGGCGGCCTGATCCACATCTTTTCACGGGCTTGATAATGGCCTGTCATAATTATTGATCGTCGCGGAACCGCCAAAGCTTCGGATTTATCCGAAACGTTACGATTTTGGCCATTTCTCGCCGTAGTCGTACTCTCGATAGCATGATAGGGACAAATCAGTTCCCCTTCAGGTCTGTCATGATTCCCGCGATCAAATCCTTCCAGGGCGAGGGTGCGCCCCCATATTTCCGCCTGCGCACCGCCTTGTCCTATTGCGCGCCATTATTCGTGAACGGAATCGCCCTGCCGTTCTTTCCCGTCTGGCTGGCGGGGCTGAATTTCAGCGACCACGAGATCGGTCTCGTGATCGCGATCCCCATGGTCGTGCGCGTGCTGGTGACGCCTGTCATCGCCGTGCTTGCCGATCATATGACGGAACGTGCCGATGTGTTGCTGTGGTCCGGCGCCCTGTCGCTTCTGACGGCGATCGCGCTCTACTGGACCAGTGACTTCTGGCCGGTGCTCCTGGTCTATGGCATCCAGGGCGCAACCTATGCGCCATACGTGCCGGTGGTGGAATCGATCGCCATGTCGGGGGTGCGCCGCTGGGGCTTCGATTACGGCTCCATGCGCGTGTGGGGCTCGATCACATTCATCGTGTCGACTCTTCTCGGCGGTCAACTGATCGGCATGTGGGGCGGAGCGACCGTATTGCCTGTCATGGTGGCAGGTTTCATCCTGACGACTCTGATGGGCCTGTTTGCTCCGCGCATCGGGCCGACGCGCCGCCGCGACCAGCCGATCAATCTGCAACCGCCAATCGGAAACCTGCGTTCCCCACATTTGCTTGTCACCATGATCGGGGTATCGATACAGCAGTCGAGCCATGCGATGCTTTACACCTTCGCGTCGATCTATTGGCGCAAGCTGGGCTTTTCCGGTGCGGAGATCGCCGTTCTCTGGAGTATCGGCGTTGCGGCGGAGGTGATGGTCTTCTTCCTTTCGAAAAAGCTGAGCCGGCGGTTCAGCGCGTGGACGCTGATCTTTTTTGGCTCGACCATGTGCATCCTGCGCTGGATTCTGTTTCCGATGAATTTCGGTTTCCTGGGCTATTTCGTGCTGCAGTGCTTCCATTCCTGCACCTATGCCTGCGTTCATACCGGCATCCAGCGACGCATCGTCGCCTCGGTCCATGAAACGCAGGAATCATCGGCTCAGGGCGCTTATTATTTCTATAACGGTATGTTCCTCGGCCTGATGACGCTGGCGTCCGGCTATCTCTATGCGTGGCTGGACATTGAAAGCTATTATGTCATGGCCGGCATTGCCGCTTTCGGCCTGGGCATGGTCATTTTCGCCTATGGGCTGCAGACCCGAAAGACGGCGATAGGCGGAGGCGCTCACGGCGTGTCCTAACGCGGTGCAACAAATTCATTTGGATATCAAAAAGCCGTGACATATGTTGGCGCCGGCGCGAGATGGAAATTCCCTGCCTAGTCGGTGTATTAAACATCGACCATGCAGGCTCTCTGAGTCGGCGCATGTTGTGCCAGATTTGAAAGACGCGTGAATTTGAAAGCGGCCGAACAAAAGTCCGATGCACCGAGAATCGATGATGCGCCCGAGGGTGCGGGTCATCGCTATCGGCTGGAAGGCAATTGGCGCAGCGCCAATGTGCATGGCGTACTGCGGCAGATCGAGCAGCTGTCGAAGCGCAGTTCCGGCGGCGAGGTCGTGATCGACGTTTCCGGTCTTTCGGATGTCGATACGGCGGGTGCGCTGCTGATCCGCCGGCTCAAGGAAAGCCAGGAAGCACATAAAGCCCACGTCACCATCGAAGGCTCCAATCCGCATATCGACGAATTGTTGACGGCATTCGATGAAGATCCCGACGCGGAAACCGGAGAGCCGAAACCGAAGACATCCTTGGCGGAGCGGATTCTCGCGCCCATCGGCAAGAGCGTCTATGAGATCTGGGGCAATCTTATCGCCGCCATGTATATATTGGGTTCGGCCGTGCGCGGCGCGCAGCTCAAATTCGGGCGCGGCAGCGGCGTTTCGCCGGCCTCGATCGTCAATCAGATCGATCACATGGCGGTGCGCGCTGTTCCGATCATTCTGCTGATGTCATCTTTGATCGGCGCCATCATCGCGCAGCAGGGCGCTTTCCAGCTGCGCTATTTCGGCGCCGAAGTCTTCGTCGTCGATCTGGTCGGCATCCTGCAATTGCGCGAAATCGGCGTGCTTTTGACCGCGATCATGATCGCCGGCCGTTCCGGCAGCGCGATCACCGCGGAAATCGGCTCGATGAAGATGCGGGAGGAAGTCGACGCGCTGAAGGTCATGGGTTTGAACCCTATCGGCGTGCTGATTTTCCCGCGGCTGGTGGCGCTGACCGTGGCCTTGCCCTTGCTGACGGTCATTGCCAACTTCGCTTCGCTTTTTGGCGCCGCGATGGTCGCCTGGGCCTATTCCGGCATCACCTTTGCGACCTTCATCTCGCGCCTGCACGAGGCCATCAGCCTGTCGACGGTCATTTCGGGCATGATCAAGGCGCCGTTCATGGCGCTTGTCATCGGCATCGTCGCGGCGGTGGAGGGATTGAAGGTCGGAGGCAGCGCCGAATCGCTTGGCCAGCATGTGACCTCGTCCGTGGTGAAGTCGATCTTCGTCGTCATCCTGATGGACGGGCTCTTTGCCATGTTCTACGCAGCAATCGACTTCTGAGGAATGGCAGGGATGAGCGCGCTTCACTCGGACATTCCGCTGCAGAAAGATGAGCATGGCCGCGATATCGTGCTGTCGGCGCGGGATGTCACCGTCGCTTTCGGATCGAAAGTCGTACTGGATAAATTGAACCTGAATATCTATCGCGGTGAGATCCTTGGTTTCGTCGGGGCTTCAGGCGCGGGCAAGTCGGTGCTGCTGCGCACGGTGCTGCGGCTGTTGCCGCGGCGCTCGGGCAAGATCGAGATCCTCGGTGAGGACTATGACACGCTCTCCGAGCCGGAGCGAAACCAGCTGGACATGCGGCTCGGCGTCCTTTTCCAGCAGGGTGCGCTGTTTTCGTCCCTGACGGTAAAGGAAAACATTCAGGTGCCGATGCGGGAATATCTGGACCTGCCGCAGGAGATGATGGACGAACTGGCGCTGATGAAGATCCGGATGGTGGGTCTTGCCGCCGATGCTGCCGACAAATATCCTTCCGAGCTTTCCGGCGGCATGATCAAGCGCGCAGCACTGGCGAGAGCGCTGGCGCTCGATCCCGACCTCGTTTTCCTCGATGAGCCGACATCCGGCCTCGATCCGATCGGTGCCAGCGAATTCGACGAGCTGATTGCCAGGCTGCGCGACACGCTCGGCCTGACCGTTTATATGGTGACTCACGACCTCGACAGCCTGTTTTCCGTCTGCGACCGTATTGCTGTCCTGGGACAGAAGCGGGTATTGGTGGAAGGTACGGTTGAGGACATGCTCGCCTGTGATGACCCCTGGGTGCAATCATACTTCAGGGGCAAGCGCGCACGTTCGATCGTGCCGCGGGAAGACATCAGGGGGCACAACGACGACAAGGGCGCAGTCGCCAACGGCCGCGAGAAGTGACTGGAGACAATGGAAACCAAAGCGAATTATACGATCGTCGGATTCTTCACGCTGCTGGTTATCGCGGCTGCCTTCGGTTTCGTCTACTGGATGGCCGAGTACGGCCGCGGCGGCCCGATGGTCGAGCTCGTGGTGCGCATTCCCGGCTCGGCAAACGGCTTGAGCGTCGGTTCGCCGGTCCGCTTCAACGGCATTCAGGTCGGCTCGGTGCAGGGGCTGTCGATTGACGCCGACGATCCCAATTATTCTCTGGCCTTCACCCAGGTACGCGCCGATGCGCCGGTCTATACCTCGACCAAGGCTATCCTGGAAATTCAGGGTCTGACGGGTGCTGCCTATATCGAGCTCTCCGGCGGGCGCAACGGCGACGAGAACATCCTGAAGCGTTCGGTCGATACCGGCAAGCGCGCGGTGCTGCTCGCCGATCAGTCGAGCGTGACGAACCTGCTGACGACGGCCGACAAGATCCTCAACCGTGCCAACGACACGATCGGCGACATCCAGGGCTTCGTTTCGGATTCGCGCGGACCTTTGACCGACACGGTGCGCAACGCGCAGAAATTCTCCAAGGCCATTGCCGACAATTCCGACAATATCGATAAGTTCCTGGCAAGCGTCGGACAATTGTCCGATACCTTCAGGACTGTCTCGGTCCGCGTCGACTCGACACTGGATGCGATCGAGAAGCTGGTGCGTGCAGTCGATGCCCAGAAGGTTAACGACGTCATTGCCAATGCCGACAAGATCACGGCGAACGTGGCGGATGCCACAACCGATCTGAAGGCGACCGTTGCCAGTTTCAAGGAGACGGCCGACACCTACAATGCTTTCGGCCAGAAGGCGCAGAAGACGCTTGAGCGCGTCGACCAGATCATTGCATCGATCGATCCGGCAAAGGTCAAGGGATCGGTCGATGACGTTGCCGAGGTGACGAAGCAGGCGCGCGCAGCCATCGCCTCTATCCGCGATGTCGCCAGCTCCGTTGCTTCCCACCAGCGGGATATCGATCAGACGATTGCCAATGCCCGCGATATCTCCACCAAGCTCAATACGGCATCCGGCAAGGTCGACGGCATTCTGACGAAGGTCGATTCCCTGCTCGGTAACGACAGCACCCAGTCGCTGTTTGTCCAGGCCAGGGAGACGCTCGAATCCTTCAAGAAGACGGCTGACAATCTCAACTCCCGCATCGGGCCGATCGCCGACAACCTGCAGAAGTTCTCAAGCGGTGGCCTGCGCGACGCACAGACCCTGATCAACGACATGCGGGGCACGGTTGACAATCTGAATACTACAATCACAAATTTCGACCGCAATCCGCAGCGACTGATCTTCGGCGGCGATACGGTCAAGACATATGATGGCCGCGCGCGGCATTGATGAATAGCGATATCTGATTTCCAGGGGATAAGCGGAATATGGTCGGTTGCGTGTCGAGTGAGCGTCATCAGGTGTGGAAAGCTGTGATCGTATTGCCGGTGCTCGCAGCCCTGCTCGGAGGCTGTGGAACAGCCTCGAATAATGACACCTACGATCTTTCCGCGTCGGTGAAGGCAAACGGGCCCTCGGTCAAGAACCGCCAGATCCTCATCCCGCCGCCGACGGCGCTGCAGGCACTGGACAGCAACCAGATCGTCATCCGCGTCTCGCCTTCGGAAATCCAGTATCTCGGAAAGTCGCAATGGAGCGACAAGCTGAGCAAGATGGTGCAGTCGAAGCTGGTGGAGGCCTTCGAGAATACCGGAAAGCTCGGCGGCGTCGGCGTGCCGGGGCAGGGCCTTGCGATCGACTATCAGATCGTCACCGACATCCGCTCCTTCGAGATCAACGCCTCCGGCGGCCATAAGACGGCGACGGTCGAAATCTCGGAAAAGATCCTGAACGACCGCACCGGTACGGTGAAGGCACAGAATGTCTTCCGCAAGGTCGTGCCGGTCAGCGGTGGCAGCAATCCGGATTTCGTCCGCGCGCTCGATGCAGCGTTTGCAGGCGTGGCCGGCGAGCTCGTCGATTGGACGTTGCGTTCGCTGTAAGGGCGCCCGGAGCAGTTCAGTTCTTCGCGGGATATCCGAGCTGCTCTATCCTTCCGTTTTTGCAAGTCCAGGGCTTTACGCAATTCCGGACGGAAAACCGCTGCGCACTTTTCCTGGAATTGCTTCAGCGCTCCATAAGCTCTTTCAACGTCTTCAGATCCCTCATTATGTGCGCGGCATCGGCTGCAAACTGGTCTTCGGTCATGCCGGGCAGCCGGAGCAGGGTGAACATGACCTCGCAGCCATCGCCATTCGGTACGACGCGCAGGGAATTGTGCACCTGCAGGCCGGATTCGAGCGTCACCCGATGGTCGATGACGCCGAAATCGTTGCGGGGCGAGAAGTGCACGCGGACAGTACCGAGCGTCCCTTCCGCGATCCAATCGTCTCCATCCTGCGTCAATCCAGATGCCAGGCCCGAGGCCCAGAAAGGCATGTTTTCCGGACGGCTGGCATAGCCGTAGACTTCCTTCCAGTTGCGATCGATGGAGATATGCACGATCTTCGCACTCATGGTCGACATGGTGTCTTCCTCCTCTATATCCCTCATGGGCTGACGATCGGTCATTGCAGCTTCGGGAAATGGATAAATCACGAATCCAGCAACATTCTTGCACAGTCCTGCAAAGGGGACGATTCATGGCTTGCGAAGGCTTGCCGTTTTCCGTCCGGAGTGCAACAACAACGCCGAACGTAGGGCCGTCGCAGGTCACGTCGAGGGCATTGCGTCATATCGGATGTTGATGCGTCTTCAGGATAGGGCCGGGCGCAGTCAAAGACTCATTGGAGGATTGTCGTGGAAAAGGCAGAAATCGGGCTGATCGGTCTCGCGGTAATGGGATCGAATCTGGCGCTCAACATTGCCGAAAAAGGCAATAAAATCGCCGTGTTCAACCGCACGCCGCAGGTAACGGATGAATTCTACGCGAATGCGGGCGCGCTCAAGGACAAGATCATTCCCTGCAAGACGATCGAGGAATTCGTCGAGGCAATCCGTCCGCCGCGGCCGATCATCATCATGATCAAGGCGGGCGAGCCGGTCGACCAGCAGATGGCGGCGCTGCAGCCCTATCTCGACAGGGGCGATATCATGATCGACGCCGGCAATGCCAATTTCCGCGATACGATCGCCCGTTTCGATCGCCTGAAGGATACTGGCCTGACCTTCATCGGCATGGGTGTATCCGGCGGCGAGGAAGGTGCGCGTCATGGCCCCTCCATCATGGTCGGCGGCACGGAAGATTCCTACAAGCGCGTCGAAAAGGTGCTGACGTCGATTGCCGCCAAATACAATGACGATCCATGCGTTGCATGGCTTGGCAATGACGGCGCCGGACATTTCGTCAAGACCATCCACAATGGCATCGAATATGCCGACATGCAGATGATCGCCGAAATCTACGGCATTCTGCGTGACGGCCTCGGTAAGAACGCCGCTGAAATCAGCTCGATCTTCGGCGACTGGAACAAGGGCCGCCTGAATTCCTACCTGATCGAGATCACCGAGAAGGTTCTGGCCGCCAAGGACCCGGCGACCGGCAGTGCCATGCCAGATGTCATTCTCGACAAAGCCGGCCAGAAGGGCACAGGCAAGTGGTCTGCCATCGAAGCGCAGAACATGGGCATTCCCGCGACCGCGATCGAGGCGGCCGTTGCGGCCCGCAGCCTGTCCGCGATCAAGAGCCAGCGTGAAGCTGCCGAGAAGATCTTCGGCACGCCGGATTACAAATTCCCGATCAGCTTTGGTCCGGACCTGCTGAAGGACCTCGAGCTTGCGCTGTTTGCAGCCAAGATCGGCGCCTATGCACAGGGCTTTGCCGTCATGGCGGAGGCCTCGAAGGAATTCAACTGGTCGCTGCCAATGCCTGTGATCGCCAAGATCTGGCGCGCCGGCTGCATCATCCGTTCGCAGTTCCTCGACGAAATCACCAGCGCCTTCACCAAGACCCCGGATGCGGCGAACCTGATCGTCACGCCGGCCTTTGCCGAGATGGTCAAGGAATCGATCCCGTCGCTGCGCCGCATCGTTTCGGCTGCGACCGCTGCCGGCCTTCCGGTTCCAGCCCTTGCATCGGCGCTGACCTATTTCGACGCCTATCGCCAGGCTCGCGGCACCGCCAACCTGATCCAGGCGCAGCGCGACTTTTTCGGCGCGCATGGTTTCGACCGAGTCGATGGGAAGGATATTCATCACGGCCCGTGGGGCAGCGGCGCCAACGGCTAAAAGAAATCCCAGGATCTGAAACAAAGAGGCCCGCTCGAGACATCCGGCGGGCCTTTCGTTGTCAGCTCTTCGGCCAGACGGGTGGGCTGATGCTCTGCAGCAGTTCCGGCTCCACGCCGTCGATACGGGCGATGACGGCTTTGGCGAGTTCCCGGCCGGCATGGCGGAAATCTTCCGACACTGTGATGATCTCGGGCCTGATCCAGCTCAGGACATCGGCCGATTGCTTGGAGACCATGTCGATGTCGCGGCCGAGACGGAAGCCTGCCGCCTCGATGCCGGCATTGACGGCGATAGCACCGCCGCTGCTGGAACAGATGATCCCATCGGGCGCATGCGGAGAGCGCATCAGTGCTTCGGTCGCGTCCTTGATATCGGCAAGCGCATTGTCGGTGGATATCCTGAGCGGAATCTCCTCGGCACCATATTGATGCAGGCCGGTCTGGAAGCCGATGCGGGTATGCGAATAGTAGGTGAGCTTGCTCGATGGCTGCAGCAGGGCCAGGCGACGCCGCCCTCTTGCAGCCAGTGCACGGACGGCCTCGTGCGCGAAGGCCTCGTTGTCGAAGTCGTGGAAGGGATGGATGATGCCCATATCCGTCCGCCCGTGCGTGGCGAAAGGCATGTTGCGATCATGCATCAGCTCGACGCGCGGATCGTCCGGCTCTGTACGCGATATGATGACACCATCGGCGGAGCCGGTGTCGAGGATGTAGCGCACCGGCACCAGCGGATCCTTGCTATGCGAGTGCGGCGTGATGACCAGGTGATATTGCGTGCCGGCAAGGACCTCGGAAATGCCGAAGACCATGTGGCTGGTAAAGCCCATGATTTCTTCGTCGATGCTCAGCACCAGCGCGATGACATTGGTCTTGCCCGTTCTGAGGCGCACGCCGGCCCGGTTCGGCTGATAACCCAGTTGGCGGGCGACCATACGCACGCGTTCCTTGGTCTCGGCACCGATATCGGGAGCATCCTTCAGCGCGCGTGAAACAGTGGTAATTCCAAGCCCCGTCATGAAGGCGATCGTTTTCAGTGTTGGCCGCTCCGGCCCAGACTGCGTGCCGCCGCCTGAAGTTCTCTTATTGTCCATTCCGTTCAAGCCCGCCTCCCGGCCGCCTCCCGCGGCCAATCCGCTTATATTGCCCAGGCCTGCATCGCAAGCACGGGCGAAACGCGGCGCCTCCTCGCTCTGAATAGAAACTGTAACGATACAGTACGAATGTCGAGCACTATTTTGGATGCGTCCTTCGATAATATTTCCAGCGGTTGTATTCGAACCTGCGAACGGATCGGGTTTCATTCGTAGCATAGGACGAGGGGGCGGTTACAGATTCCTACAATTATATTGTTTTATAATCAGATAGTTACGTGGAAAGGCCCTTGAGTCTGCCTGTTGAAAAGTCAATGCGTTCGGCCTAATTTTGTAGACGAAAATTTAGCCACAGGTTGTATAATCGTCCATTATCGAAAAAATCTCGAGTTGGCGGTTGCGCAGCGAAAATGATTCGACTACGTTTTTCCGGCAACGTTTCAGTGAGGGAGGAGAACTCATGAATATTCGTTTGATAGCTGCTGCGCTGGCTGCTTCCGTCGTATTGCCACTTGGTGCGGCCAAGGCGACCGACCTGGAGGTAACCCATTGGTGGACTTCGGGCGGTGAAGCAGCCGCCGTGGCCGAGTTGGCAAAGGCTTTCGACGCAACTGGCAATCATTGGGTCGATGGCGCGATCGCCGGCTCCGGCGGTACTGCGCGTCCGATCATGATCAGCCGTATCACCGGCGGTGATCCGATGGGCGCCACTCAATTCAACCACGGACGTCAGGCCGAGGAACTGGTGCAGGCGGGCCTCATGCGCGACCTGACCGATGTCGCGACGCAGGAACACTGGAAGGATATCGTTCGTCCATCCAGCTTGCTCGATTCCTGCACGATCGACGGCAAGATCTATTGCGCACCGGTCAATATTCATTCCTGGCAGTGGCTCTGGCTTTCGAATGCAGCCTTCAAGAAGGCCGGCGTCGCGGTTCCAAAGAACTGGGACGAGTTCGTTGCCGCCGCTCCTGCGCTGGAAAAGGCAGGCATCGTTCCGCTCGCTGTCGGCGGTCAGCCATGGCAGGCGGCAGGCGCCTTCGACGTCCTGATGGTCGCCATCGCCGGCAAGGATACCTTCGAGAAAGTGTTCAAGGACAAGGATGCGAAAGTAGCTGCTGGGCCGGAGATCGCCAAGGTCTTCAAGGCTGCAGACGACGCCCGCAAGATGTCGAAGGGCTCCAACGTTCAGGATTGGAACCAGGCCACGAATTTGGTCATCACCGGCAAGGCCGGCGGCCAGATCATGGGGGACTGGGCGCAGGGTGAGTTCGCCTTGGCAGGCCAGAAGGCAGGCACGGACTATACCTGCCTTCCGGGTCTCGGTGTCAATGAAGTCATCTCCACAGGCGGCGACGCATTCTACTTCCCGCTGCTGAAGGATGAGGCCAAGTCGAAGGCTCAGGAAGCTCTCGCCAAGACGCTTCTCGATCCGAAGACCCAGGTTGCCTTCAACCTGAAGAAGGGTTCGCTGCCGGTGCGCGGCGACGTGGACCTCACAGCAGCCAACGACTGCATGAAGAAGGGCCTGGAGATCCTGAAGAAGGGTAATGTGATCCAGGGTACGGACCAGCTTCTCTCTGCCGACAGCCAGAAGCAGAAAGAGGATCTGTTCTCCGAGTTCTTCGCCAATCCTTCGATGACGCCGGAAGCCGCCCAGAAGCGCTTCGTCGAGATCATCACCGCTGCTGATTGATCTCTATCTTCTCGCTGTAGGATACCGGCCTCGCGCTGCGGGTCGGTATCATGGCCGGGACACGTTCTGTGACCCGGCCGGCTACGGCGCCTCAGGCGACCGGCCCATAGAGATGTGACGTTGGCCGTGAATGAGGAGAGAGCGACAGGAGCCGGGCCATGATCCCAGAGTTCCTGATCGTCGAAGCAATAGCGCTTTAGAAGGAGCTACAATGACGGGTCATGCGAAAGCCGGCCGGCCAAATCAACTACTGCGCAATCTCAATTCGAAGATTGCATCCATTCCAATGATCCTGACGGCCGTCGTCATCTTCCTGGGCGGCACAATCTGGACCGTGGTATATTCCTTCACTAATTCAAAGCTGCTGCCACGTCTCAGCTTCGTCGGGCTGGACCAATACCATCGTTTGTGGGCAGCGCCGCGCTGGGTCGTGTCCATCGAAAACCTTGCCGTTTACGGCATTCTTTCCATGATATTCAGTCTCGTCATCGGCTTCGTGCTGGCCGCGCTGATGGACCAGAAGATCCGGTTCGAAAACACGTTCCGTACGATTTTCCTCTATCCTTTCGCCCTCTCTTTCATCGTCACCGGCCTCGTATGGCAGTGGCTGCTCAACCCCGAATTCGGCATTCAGTCCGTGGTGCGTTCGCTCGGTTGGACGACCTTTACTTTCGATCCGCTCTATACGCCAAGCATCGTCATCTATGGCGTGCTGATCGCTGCACTCTGGCAGGGAACGGGCCTGGTGATGTGCCTGATGCTCGCCGGCCTTCGCGGCATCGACGAGGACATCTGGAAAGCAGCGCGTGTGGATGGGATACCCATGTGGAAGACCTATCTGTTCGTTATCATTCCGATGATGCGCCCCGTTTTCATCACAACTCTGGTCATCATCGCCAGCGGTATCGTCAAGGTCTATGACCTCGTCGTCGCGCAAACGAGCGGCGGGCCCGGCATCGCTTCGGAAGTCCCGGCAAAATACGTCTACGATTACATGTTCCAGGCGCAGAACCTCGGTCAGGGATTTGCAGCTTCCACCATGATGCTGGTCACTGTGGCGATCGTCGTCATCCCCTGGGCTTACCTGGAATTCGGCGGAGGGCGCAAACGTGTCTGATACCATTACTCTCAAGAATGCGAACGGCGGTGCTGCCTTGACGGACAAGACGCTCTCCGGACCGAGCGGCCGCAAGCCGCGCCGGGTGATTTCCGGCCGTAACATCATGCTCTACGGCACGCTCTTCGTTGCCGCGACCTATTACCTGTTGCCGCTGTATGTGATGATCGTCACCTCCCTGAAGGGAATGCCGGAAATCCGGCTTGGCAACATATTCTCGCCGCCGCTCGAGATCACATTCGAACCATGGGTGAAAGCCTGGGCAACGGCTTGCACCGGTCTCAATTGCGACGGTCTTTCCCGCGGCTTCTGGAATTCCGTACGCATCACAGTGCCGTCCACCATCCTTTCGATCGCGATTGCTTCGGTCAACGGTTATGCGCTCGCCAACTGGCGGTTCAAGGGCGCGGATTTCTTCTTCTCGATCCTCATCATCGGCGCGTTCATCCCCTATCAGGTGATGATCTATCCGATCGTCATCGTGCTGCGCGAAATCGGGATCTACGGGACGCTCAGCGGTCTTATCCTGGTGCACAGCATCTTCGGCATGCCGATCTTGACCTTGCTGTTCCGCAACTATTTCGCGTCGCTTCCTGCGGAGCTCTTCAAGGCTGCGCGCATCGATGGCGCCGGCTTCTGGCAGATTTTCCTGCGCATCATGCTGCCCATGTCGCTGCCGATCTTTGTCGTCGCCATGATCCTGCAGATTACGGGCATCTGGAACGACTTCCTGTTCGGCGTCGTCTTCACCAGGCCGGAATATTATCCGATGACCGTCCAGCTCAACAATATCGTCAATTCCGTCCAGGGCGTGAAGGAATACAACGTCAACATGGCGGCAACGATCCTGACGGGTCTGGTTCCGCTTATCGTCTATTTCGTCTCCGGACGGCTTTTCGTTCGGGGCATCGCCGCCGGCGCAGTGAAGGGGTGATCCATGAACAGCAGCGTTTCCATCAAAGACCTGTCGCTCGATTTCGGCTCGGTCACCGTTCTGAAGAACCTCAATCTCGAGATCAATGACGGCGAATTCCTGGTGCTCCTGGGGTCGTCGGGCTGTGGCAAGTCGACCTTGCTCAATTGCATCGCCGGCCTGCTCGACATCACCGAGGGGCAGATATTCATCAAGAACAAGAACGTCACCTGGGAAGAGCCGAAGGATCGTGGCATCGGCATGGTGTTCCAGTCCTATGCCCTCTATCCGCAGATGACGGTCGAAAAGAACCTGTCCTTCGGCCTGCGCGTTGCCAAGGTGCCGCAGGATGAGATCAACAAGCGCATCGCGCGTGCCGCCGAGATCCTTCAGATCCAGCCGCTATTGAAGCGCAAGCCGGCCGAGCTTTCGGGCGGCCAGCGTCAGCGCGTCGCGATCGGCCGGGCCCTGGTGCGCGATGTCGACGTCTTCCTTTTCGACGAGCCGCTGTCGAACCTCGATGCCAAGCTGCGTTCGGAGCTGCGCGTCGAAATCAAGCGGCTGCATCAGTCGCTGAAGAACACGATGATCTATGTCACCCATGACCAGATCGAGGCGCTGACGCTCGCCGACCGCATCGCGATCATGAAGAACGGCGTCATCATGCAGCTCGATGATCCCACGACGATCTATAATGAACCGCGCAATCTCTTCGTGGCCGGTTTCATCGGATCGCCATCGATGAACTTCCTCAAGGGCGAGCTGGTCAATCGCGAAGGCAAGGTTGTGTTCGCGACCAATGACGTGCTGTTTTCTCTCGATGGCTATAAGGCTGGCGAGGCGTTGCAGACTGGCCGCAAGGTCGTGCTGGGCGTCCGTCCCGAGCACATCAAGGTCAATGAAGAGGCCGCGGCCGGCGCCGAGATCCACGATGCCACCGTCGATATCGAGGAGCCGATGGGTGCCGACAACCTTCTGTGGCTGAAGCATGCCGGCCATACGATGTCGGTTCGCGTGAACGGCGCCAGGCGCTTTGGCCCCGGTTCGGCCGTAAAGCTCGGCTTTGACATGTCTCTCGCATCGCTCTTTGATGCGCAGACGGAGCTCAGAATCTGATCACATGCAAGGAGGTGGCCTTGCCGCCTCCGTCTTACAGCGGTCCGAGGAGGTCCGATGTCGTCTTCGCTCAATGATAACTTCACCGTCGATCTGGCCGGATCCTGGAGATTGACCTCTCCCGACAGCGATCATTCGCTTGCCATGTCGCTGCCCGGTGACGTCCACACGGCCCTACATGCGGAAGGGCTTATTCCCGATCCCTATTTCGGCCGCAACGAAGAGGTCGTGCAGTGGGTCGCCCAGCAGGATTGGGAGCTGACACGCAGCTTCACGCTGGATGACGCGGGCGGCGACTGGTATCTCGATATCGATTATCTCGACACCGTCGCCAGCGTCTATGTCAACGATACGCTGGTGCTGGAGGCCGATAATTGCTTCCAGCGTTATCGTCCCGATGTCTCGAAGGCGCTGAGGGCGGGTGAGAACACCATTCGCATCGTCCTGCATTCGAGTATCGCTGCCGGAGCCGCCCTGCAGGCGAAGCAGCCCTTCTACATTCCCTACAGCACCGGTAATTCGCCGATCCCGAACGGCAACATGCTGCGCAAGCCGCAGTGCCATTTCGGCTGGGACTGGAACATCGCGATTGCGCCGCTCGGCCTTTACGGCACCATTGCACTGAAAAAGCTCGAGATCGCCCGTATCGAGAATGTCGTCACGCAACAGATCCATAATGACGACGGCTCCGTCGATCTCAAGGTGACGGTGGCGCTATTTGCCAAGGGAACGGGGATTGCGCAACTCTATTTCTCGCTCGGCGACGAGCGCGTGCGCCTCGACGTCGGCGTCAATGCCGGCGAAACCTCAATCACCCACTTCTTCCATGTCGACAAGCCGAGGCTCTGGTGGCCGGCCGGCAATGGCGAACAGGCGCTCTATACGCTTTCGGTGGAAACCAATTTCGAAACCGTCACCCGCCAGATCGGCCTGCGCACGGTGGAGTTGATCACTACGGAGGATGAAGCGGGCAGCCGTTTTGCCTTGAAGGTCAATGGCCGCGAGATCTTTGCCCGTGGGGCAAACTGGATTCCGGCTGACGCACTGTTTTCCCGCTCCAACCCGGCCGCGACCGAGGATCTGCTGCAATCCGCCGTCGATGCCAATATGAATGCGATCCGCGTCTGGGGCGGCGGCTTCTACGAGCATGACTGGTTCTATGATACTTGCGACCGACTGGGGTTGATGGTGTGGCAGGATTTCATGTTCGCCTGCAATCTCTACCCGTCGACGGGTGATTTCCTTGAGAATGTCGAGGAGGAGGTTGGCTATCAGGTTCGCCGGCTTGCGACGCATCCCTCCATCGTTCTCTGGTGTGGTGATAATGAGTTGGTGGGCGCGCTCACCTGGTTCGAGGAGTCCCGCAAAGATCGGGATCGCTATCTCGTCTCCTACGATCGCCTGAACAGGACGATCGAGACGGCAATGAAGAAGGCCCTGCCGGATGCGATCTGGTGGCCGTCGAGCCCGGCTTCGGGTTATCTCAATTTCGGCGACGCCTGGCATGCCGATGGCTCCGGCGACATGCATTATTGGTCGGTCTGGCACGAGAACAAATCCTTCGACAATTATCGCTCCGTGCGGCCGCGATTCTGCTCGGAATTCGGCTTCCAGTCCTACACCTCACTGCCCGTCATCAAGACCTATGCCGAGGCGAAGGATATGAATATCGCCTCTCCGGTCATGGAGCTGCACCAGAAGAACGCCGGCGGCAACGAGCGGATTGCCGGCACGATGTTCCGCTATTTTCGCTTCCCGAAGGATTTCCCGAATTTCGTCTATCTGAGCCAGGTCCAGCAGGGCCTCGCCATCAAGACGGCGGTGGAATATTGGCGGTCGCTGAAGCCGCATTGCATGGGTACGATCTACTGGCAGCTCAACGACACCTGGCCTGTCGCTTCGTGGTCCAGCTTGGATTACGGCGGCCGATGGAAGGTGATGCACTATCTGGTGCGGCGCTTCTTCCAGCACGTATCCGTCGCGGCAATTCCCTCCGAAGACAACAAGACGATCCGCTTTTCTCTGGTCAACGATACCAATGCCGACATCATGGCCGATATTTCGGTATCGCTGCTGAAGCTCGACGGCGAGCGTGTGCCGCTGACGACGGCGCATGCCGTCTGCACGCCGGATGCTGCCGTCACGGCATTATCGATCGACGCGGATCAAGTGCCGGCGGATTGCCTGCTGGCGTGGCGCTTCACCGCATCGAACGGCATGGGCGGCGAGGGGCACTATGTCCACGGCACCTATAAGGCGCTCGAGCTTCAGCCTGCCGGGCTGACGGTGCTGCGGGAGGAGAAAGAGGAAAACGGGACAGTGGAACTCACTGTCACCGCCAAGGGACTTGCGCTGTTCGTGATGATCGAGAGCGAGGCGGAAGGGCGTTATTCCGACAACGCCTTCGATCTTGCCGCCGGCGAAAGCCGCCGCGTCGTGTTCACGCCAGCCAAGCCGCTCGCAAGCGGCGTGCCCGAATTCCGCATCTACGATTTGCAATCCAGCCAGTCGGTGGATTGAGCCATCGCGTCGCAGTGGCGGCGCTTTCGGGGCCCCAAGCCCCAAGATAGACGGCCCGAAGGCCATTGGAGGACTATTGATGACGAAACTTGGATTTCAGATTTACAGCGCCCGCAATTTCCAGCCCTATTCGGAGATCTTCGTCAAGCTCGGCAAGGCCGGCTACGCCGAAGTTGAAGGCTTCGGCGGCATCTATGCCGATCTCGATGAGGCGGGCCTCAAGAACCTGCGCGCCGAACTCGACAAGAACGGCCTGCGGATGGCAAGCGGCCATTTCAGCCCGGATTTCCTTGGCGGCGAAGTGCAGAAGTCGCTGACCATTGCCAAGACGCTCGGCATGGATTCGATCTATGCGCCGCATATCGCTGCTGATCAGCGCCCGAAGGATGCCGCCGGCTGGCGCGCCTTCGGCAAGCGCCTGCATGAAATGAGCAAGCCCTACAAGGATGCGGGCTTCGAATTCGGCTGGCACAACCACGACTTCGAATTCGTCAAGCAGGCCGACGGTTCGCTGCCGATCGAACAGATCTTCGAAGGCGCTCCGGATATTTCCTGGGAAGCCGATATTGCTTGGGTCATCCGTGGCGGCGGCGATCCCTTCGCCTGGATCGAAAAGCTCGGTCCGCGCATCACCGCCGTTCACGTCAAGGACATTGCGCCGGCGGGCGAGAACAAGAATGAAGACGGCTGGGCCGATGTCGGACACGGCACTGTTCCATGGGCAAGGCTGCTCAAGGCGCTCGCCGGCACCAGGGCCAAGCACTTCGTCGTCGAACATGACAATCCGAGCGATGTCGATCGCCTGATCACGCGCTCCATCGCATCCTTCAAGAGCTTTTGAGGCATTTCCACATGGCTAAGGAACTTGGCGTCGGCATCATCGGATGCGGCAACATCTCAACGACCTATTTCTCGCTCTCGCCGCTCTTCAAGGGCCTGAAGGTGCTGGCCTGCGCGGATATCAACATGGATGCGGCGCGTTTGCGCGCCGAGGAATACAAGGTCAAGGCCCAGACCATCGACGAACTGCTCGCCAATGACGAGCTCGACGTCATCGTCAACCTGACCATCCCGGATGCGCATTTCCCCGTTTCCAAGCGCATCCTCGAAGCCGGCAAGCATGTCTATTCCGAAAAGCCGCTCGTGCTGACGCTGGAGCAGGGCGAGGAGCTGCGCCGCATCGCCAAAGAGAAGGGGCTGGCAGTCGGCTGCGCTCCCGATACCTTCCTCGGCGGTGCGCATCAGCTCGCCCGCAAATTCATCGACGACGGCGGCATCGGCCGTGTCACTTCGGGCGCATGCTATGTCATGAGCCCAGGCATGGAAATGTGGCATCCGAACCCGGACTTCTTCTTCCTGCCCGGCGGCGGCCCGATCCTCGATCTCGGCCCTTACTATATCGCCAATCTGATCAACTTGATCGGCCCGGTGAAGCGCGTTGGTGCGATGACCTCCATGGCATCGCCGACCCGCACCATTACCAGCCAGCCGCGTCATGGCGAGATCATTCCGGTTAAGACCCCAACGACGATCCAGGCGCTGCTGGAATTCGTCAGTGGCGCCCGGATCACGCTGACGGCGAGCTGGGATGTGTGGTCGCACCGCCATGCCAATATGGAGCTCTACGGCACCGAGGGCTCGCTCTACGTGCCCG
Source organism: Martinezella tropici (assembly GCF_003287875.1). GTDB lineage: Bacteria > Pseudomonadota > Alphaproteobacteria > Rhizobiales > Rhizobiaceae > Rhizobium > Rhizobium tropici_C. The sequence goes on along the minus strand of NZ_QMKK01000015.1, from coordinate 63,936 downwards.
ATCCGAACTTCTTCGGCGGCACCGTCGAGGCGAGCGGCCGAGACAAGGACATCAAGCCGCTGGAAAATTGGGCGCATCCTTTCGGTATCGCCAATCAGGAAAGCCCGAGCGGTCCGCGCGCCAACTATCGCACGGCCGGCCTCGCCGATCTTGCTGCCTCGCTGATCGACGGACGTGATGCCCGTTGCTCGCTCGATCGCACGCTGCATGGCGTCGATGTCATGACATCGATCCTGAAGTCGGGCGAAGAGGGCCGTTTCATCGATCTCAGCACGACCTGCACGCAGCCGGCAGCGCTTGGCATCGAAGAGGCTCAGGCGCTCTTGAAGTAGGCGCTGGAAGAGCTAGTTTGCGCGCGGGTGACCAACCCCGCGCGCTTTTTCATCTCGAAGGAATTCCATCATGGCCTGGCAACCGGCATCCGATCGCTATTCAAAAATGAAGTACAACAGGACCGGCCGTTCCGGTCTCAAGCTGCCGGCGGTCTCGCTGGGGCTCTGGCACAATTTCGGCGGCGATACGCCGCATGACCGCAAGGTCGATATGTGCCGCACGGCCTTCGATCTCGGCATTACCCATTTCGACCTCGCCAACAATTACGGACCGCCTCCCGGCAGCGCCGAGACGGCGTTCGGCGAGATTCTTCGCACCGATTTCGCGGGCTTGCGCGATGAGTTGATCATCTCCTCCAAGGCGGGCTATGACATGTGGCCGGGTCCCTATGGCGAGTGGGGCAGCCGCAAGTATCTGATTGCCTCCTGCGACCAGAGCCTGAAGCGCATGGGCCTCGACTATGTCGATATCTTCTATTCGCACCGTTTCGATCCGGATACGCCGCTGGAGGAGACCTGCGGCGCGCTCGACCATATCGTTCGCTCGGGCAGGGCGCTCTATGTCGGCATTTCCTCGTATAATTCGCAGCGCACGCGCGAGGCTGCCGCCATCCTCAAGGACCTCGGCACGCCATGCCTGATCCATCAGCCGAGCTATTCCATGCTCAATCGCTGGGTCGAGGATGACGGTCTGGTCGACACGCTCGAAGATCTCGGTATCGGTTCGATCGTCTTCTCGCCGCTGGCTCAGGGCATGCTCTCGACCAAGTATCTCGGCGGTATTCCGGACGACAGCCGCGCGGCGCAGAACCACTTCCTGAAGCGCGACTTCATCCGCCCGTCGATTATCGACAACATCAGAAAGCTCAACGAGATCGCAGAGAAGCGCAACCAGACGCTGGCGCAGATGGCGATCGCCTGGGTTCTGCGGGGCGGCCGCATCACATCGGCTCTGATCGGCGCCAGCCGTTCGTCGCAGATCGTCGATTGTGTCAAGGCGCTCGATAATCTCGACTTCACGGCCGAAGAGCTGAAGCAGATCGATGTCTATGCCAAGGAGGCCGACATCAATCTCTGGGCCAAATCCGCCGAACGCGATTGATCATCCCAAGGCGCCCGGAACCGGTTTCCGGGCGTTTTACCTTAATTGCCGCTTGTTACGGTCTCCGGAGGAGAGAATTTCATGATCCGCAATCCGATCCTGCCGGGCTTCAATCCCGACCCGTCCATTTGCCGCGTCGGCGAGGACTACTATATCGCCACCTCGACATTCGAATGGTATCCGGGCGTCCAAATCCATCACTCCCGCGATCTGGTGAACTGGACGCTCGTGAGGCGGCCGCTGGAGCGCGCTTCGCAACTCGACATGCGCGGCGAACCCGATAGCTGCGGCATCTGGGCGCCCTGCCTCTCTTACGCGGATGGGCTGTTCTGGCTCGTCTATACCGACGTCAAGCGCTATGACGGAAACTTCAAGGACGCCCATAACTACATCGTGACCTCGCCGACCATCGAAGGCGAATGGTCCGAACCGGCCTATGTCAACTCCTCCGGTTTCGACCCGTCTCTGTTCCATGACGATGACGGCCGCAAGTGGTTCGTCAACATGCAATGGAACCATCGTACCGAGAGCTATGGTGGCTCGCCGAAGACACCGGCCTTCGACGGCATCCTGCTGCAGGAATGGGACCCGGCGACGAAATCGTTGAAGGGGCCGATCAGGAATATCTTTGCCGGTACGGAACTGGGGCTGGTCGAGGGGCCGCATCTCTTCAAGCGCAACGGCTGGTACTATCTGACCACGGCGGAGGGCGGCACCGGCTATGATCATGCCGTGACCATGGCCCGATCCAGCGATATTGCCGGGCCGTACGAACTGCATCCGAACAAGCACCTGATTATCTCGAAGGATCATCCGGAGGCGGCGCTGCAACGTGCGGGCCATGGCCAGTATGTCGAGACGCATGACGGGCAATTCTACCATACGCATCTTTGCGGGCGGCCTCTGCCGCCGCATCGTCGCTGCACGCTCGGCCGCGAGACGGCTTTGCAGAAATGCGTGTGGAAGGAGGATGGCTGGCTCTATCTCGAAAATGGCACCAGCGTTCCAGATGTCGAGGTCGCAGGCTTGAACGGTGCCGTGCCGGTCCAAAAGCCGCGCCGCAACGGTTACAATTTCGATGAGGCCAGACTGCCGATGGATTTCCAATGGCTGCGCACACCGCAGCCTGAACGCATCTTCAGCGTAGCGGAACGTCCTGGCCATTTGCGGCTTATCGCCCGCGAGAGCATCGGTTCCTGGTTCGAGCAAGCGCTTGTCGCCCGCCGGCAGGAGCATCACAGCTTCCGGGCCGAAACCGTCGTCGATTTCGAGCCCGACACCTATCAGCAGGTCGCTGGCCTGACGCATTACTACAATCGCTTCAAGCTGCATGCCATTGCCGTGACCCTGCACGAGAAGCTCGGCCGCTGCGTCACCATCATGACTTGCCCGGGCGATTATCCGAACGGCCGCCTGAGTTTTCCGATCGAGGGCGGGGTTGCCGTGCCCGATGGAAGGATCCAGCTTGCCATGGAGGTGCGCGACAACGACCTACAGTTCTTCTGGCAGGCGGAAGGGATGGGCGCATGGCAGGCTATCGGGCCGGTCCTCGATGCCGGCGTCATCTCGGATGAGGGCGGGCGCGGCGAGCACGGTTCCTTCACCGGTGCTTTCGTCGGCATGTTTGCCTTCGACACATCCGGCCGGGTAAAGACAGCGGATTTCGACTGGTTCAACTACGATGAACTGTGAGGGCGATGACTTCCGGCAATGCAATGGAAAACCTGCCTGCCGTCGCCTCTATTACGGAATTGTAATTCGACTGTCAGACTCGTTTCATGTCTGTCACGGTAAGTTCGCGTGCAGATTCTGAAATGAGGAAACAACCAATGAGAAAAATCTTCACCGCCCTTCTTGCGGCTTCCGTTCTGGCGATGCCGCTGGCTGCGACAGCGCAGGTCAAGCCGGCTCCTGCCGGCAAGCAGGCCGTCGTTCAGAAAGAGGCGGTGAAGAAGAAGGTCGTTATCCGCAAGGGCGGTTGGGTCAAGGGGCGCCGCCTGTCGGCCTCCGACCGCCGCCGCGCAACGGAAATCGACTACCGCGCCTACCGGCTGTCCACGCCTCCGCGCGGCTATCACTGGGTTCGCCTCAAGAACAGCTTCCTGCTTGTCGGCATTACCAGCGGGCTGATTTCGAAGGTGCATGAGGCCCGGTAAATCGGGCGCAATCATTGGCAGGCGAAGCAGGGGCGGCCTTCGGGACCGCCCTTTTTCATGCCGTCAAATGGGAAGAAGGCATTGAATCAAAACCCCGGCTCTCGAGCCGGGGATTGAGTATTCGTTTCTTATCTTTGCCTCAGTTCAGGCGGCCGGCTGCGTGGGCCAGCATCGTGTAGACCTTGCCGGTATCCGACGTGAGATAGGATTGCGTGACGGTGCGATCGCGGTCCGTACGCTGGACATCGGCGAGCAGTTTTTCGAAATCGGCGATGTAGCGATCGACTGCCGTGCGGAATTCGGGCTCGCGGTCATACTTGCGCTTGATTTCGTCAAAGGTCTGCTGGCCCTTGAGCGTGTAGAGGCGGCGGGTGAACACATCGCGTTCGCCACGCTGGTAGCGGCGCCACAGGTCGACCGACGCGTCGTGATCGATGGCGCGGGCGATATCGACCGAGAGCGAGTTCAGCGATTCCACGACATGGCGCGGATTGCGTGCGGCGGGTGCCGGTTCCGCCGGTGCTTTCGATGTTGCCTGGCGCGCCGGCTGCAGACCGGCGTTTTCGTCACGCGAGGCGCCACGCAGCAGGTCGCTGATCCAGCCGCCGCCGGCTGCTTCCTGGCGGGCAGGGGCCGGCGTTTCGACGGGACGTTGCGGCTGAGCCGCCGGACGCTCTGCGGGGATGGAGCCGCGCAGACCCAGGGACTCAATCGAAGGCTGCTGCGGCACCGGCTGCTGGGGGGCAGGCTGCTGCGGTCGGGGAGCGGCGGCAGCCGGAGCCGGGGCGGGAGCCGCCGGCTGCGGGCGCTGGGCCGGCTGTGCATCCGCCAGAGCGCGGGCCGACGGCTCGGAAATCTCCAGCTGCTGCGTCGAGCGGCCAACGATCTGAGAGATATCCTGCAGCGCCTTGATCTGTTCGGCGACGGCGCGGCGCATGGCAGCAGCGCTTTCCTTCGCTTCTTCCGGAAGGTCGAAGGCACCGCGCTTCAATTCGCTGCGGGTAAGGTCGAGTTCGCGGCGAATATCGCCGGCCGAGCGACGGATCTCGTCCGTCGCACCGGCGAAGCGGCCGATAGCGTCATCGACGGCGACACGCAGCGTCTCGCGCAGCTGCTGTGCGGCCGTATCGGAAGTCTTGCCGGCATCGGCGAGCATCTGCTCGACCTCGGAGAGCGACGCCGTGAGGCCGCCGCGCAGACGGTTTGTCAGTTCGCTGGAGCGGCGTTCGGTATTGGCGAAGGTGCTTTCGACAGCCTGGCTCGCGTCCTCGCCGGCCTTGTGCAATGCGGCGCGCATGTTCTCCGCGGCATCTTCGGCGCGCTTCTCCGTCTCGGAGAGGACACGACCGATGTCTGCGAAGGAGGATTGGACACTCTGGCGCAGATTGCCGGTGACCTGATTGGAGCGCTGCTCGGCACGGTCGAAGGCGGTTTCCACCATGGTGCCGAGGGCGCGCATGGTGTTCTCGATCTCTTCCGATCGCTGAACGAGGCCGACGGCAAGGTTCTGCAATGCTGTCTCACGCTCTTCCAGCGTCGAGACGAGGTTCGACTGTGCCGCACCGAGAAGCTGGGAAGCCTGCGTCAGAACCTTGGAGTGATCGTCGAAGCGGCCGACGATACTGCCGACCTGCGACAGCGTCTGGCCGGTGATTTCGGACAGCTTGTCGACCTTGCCTTCGAGAAGGCGGCTGGAGGCTGAAACCATCTCGCCGGCTTTCGCCGCGGATTCGGCGAAGCGCGTCGACGTCGCGGTGAGACGATCGTCAACGGTCGCGAACTCGGTCGCGGCATTGGTCAGCAGTCCAGCGATCGCGGAATTGTTCTCGGCGAGGCGGGCGATGATGCCGTTGACGCTTGCAAGCAGGTTGTTCTCGAGCGCACTGACCGTATTGACCGCATGTTCCGTGCGCGATGCGATCGCGTTGATCAAGGCGGCATTTTCGGCGCGCAGGCGTTCCGTGCTTTCCTGGGCGGCTGCCGAGATCAGGGCTGCCGCTTCCTGGCCTGTTGCCGCGTAGCGATCGACGATCGGACGGGCTTTTTCGTCGATGAGGCGGGAGAGCTCCGTGGAGCGTCCAGCCAGCATCGAATTGAGCTCGCGGGTGCGCTCGTCGAGCGATGTGCGGATGGATGCGCCGCGGGCTTCCAGCGCGTTGTCGACGCCGGTAAGGGTTGCGTCGATCTCGCGGGCACGCTCTTCCAGGGAGGTGCGGATGGCCGTGCTGCGCTCGTCGAGCGCGCGCTCGACCTGTGCCATCGTGGCGGCAATCTGCTCGCTGCCGCCGGTCAGCGTATTGCGGATGGCCGCGCCACGCGCTTCCAGCGACTGTTCTGCCGAAGACAGGGCTTGCGAGATCGTGTTGACCTGGTTGCTGACGAGGCCTTCGGCTTCGGCAACCTTGTTGACGATTGCGTTGCCCGCTTCCGAGAAAGTCTGGGCGACAGCCGCGGCCTGGCTCGCCAAGCGGTTCTGTGTTTCCGAGACGCGATTGACGAGATCGTTGGAGCGCTCGGTCATGGCGCGTGCGAACGCGTCGCTGTGATTGCCGAGGTTGTCCGCGAACTGCTGGCCGGTATTGGCAAGCAGCTCGGCCGTACGCGTTGCCTCCGTATCCATGCCCTGGGCTGCATCGGCAACGGCCGTGCGCAGCGTTGTCGCGAGATTGGCGGCCTTGCCCTCGATCGTGCGGTTGACGGCTTCAAGGCCGACATTGAGGGCGCGATCCATGGTCGACAGGCGCTCTTCGATGCGGGCCGCGGCCTGGCTGCCGCTATTGTCGATCTGGGCGGCGCCGCTCGCCAGCGTTTCGGAGAGACGGTTGCCGGCCGCGTCGACCTGGGCCGTGACGCCCGTGACGCCTTCGTGGATCCGGTTCTCAAGAGCCGACAGGCTCGCCTCGACGCGGGAGCCGGTCTCGGCGAAGCGGCCGGTCATGCCCTCGATCGTCTGGTTGAGGTTGGACGAGAAGGTCTCGGCCGAACGCTGGATGTCGCCGGCGGCCTGCTGGATGCGGCCGGCAACGTCGCCCGCGCCGCTGTTAAGGCGTTCTTCCAATGTCCTTGCGCTTGCATCGATGGTCCGACGCAGCGATGCCTCGCGGTCCTCCAGCGACATTTCGAGCATGCTGGCGCTTGTGGCGATGGAGGTGCCGATGGCTGTCGTCTGCTCCATAAGCGTGTTGTCGATCTGCTCATGGGCGTCCCGCAGAGTCAGGCTGATCGCGTTGCTGCGATCTTCCAGTGTCGAGCGCATGCGCTCGTAGGCGGAAGCAAGGTTCTCGTCCATCTGAGACAGACCGACACCAAGCGTATTTTCGAGCTGGCGCGTCGTGGAGCCGAGAACGGTTTCGATACGATCGCTGCTGCTCCCGAGCAAGCCGGACAGGGCTTCTGTATGAACTGCGAGCGAGCGATCGAGACGATCCTGATTTTCGCTGTAGGCGGCACGGATTGCGTCCGCCTTGTCGCCGAAGGCGCCGGCAACCCGTGCTTCAGCGCCGGAGACGCTATCGAGCAGGGCATTGGCGCGCTCTTCCAGAGTGCTTTCGAAACGGTTCTGGTTTTCGGCGAGCGAGATTGCAAAGGCCATGCTCTTGTCATCGAGCGTATTGGTCAATGCCTCGTGGCCGCTGGCGACGGTGTGGGCAATGGCCTTGGCGCTGTTCTCCAGGGTTTCCTCGAGTTTCGCGTGGTTTTCCGAAAGGGCGATCGCCAGGGACATTGTCTTGTCGTCAAGGCTGTTGACGATCTTGTCGTGCGTTCCGGCAACCGTTTCGGACAGTGCGTCCAGCCGGCTTGATACGGCATCCTCAAGCCGAGACTGCGTATCGGAGAGGGAAATGGCGAGAGCCATCGCCTTTTCGTCCAAAGCATCCGCCAGAGCAGCATGATTGCCGGTGAAGGCGCTGGTGATCGCTTCGGCGCGGTTGGCAAGCGTGGCCTCGAGGCGGGAGTGGCCTGACGTCAGCGCGTCGGACAGTGCCTTCGTCCTGCTGTCCATCGTATCGGCAACCCGTTCGGCGTGGCCGGCGACAGTGTCTTCCAGTCGTGCCTGACCCTCCGAAAGGGCGATAGCCAGAGCCATCGTCTTGTCGTCGAGCGTGGTGGTGACCTGGTCGGCGTGACCCGAGATTGCGCCCTCAAGACGAGCCTGGCTTTCCGAAAGCGCAATGGCGAGCGCCATTGCCCTGTCATCGAGAGCGTCGACCAGGGAAGCATGATTGCCGGCAAACGCCTTGATGATCTCCTCGGCGCGATTGGCGAGCGTTTCTTCGAGGCGGCTTTGCCCGCTGGTCAGGGCGGCGGCAAGCGCGCCGGTCTTGCCGTCCAGCGTGTCGGCGACACGTTCGGCATGGCCGGAAACGGTTTCCTCCAGCCTTGCCTGGCTTTCGGAAAGCGCGATGGCGAGCGCCATGGTTCTGTCGTCCAGAGCGTTCGTGACGCTTTCGGCGTGGCCGGAAACGGTGCTTTCGAGACGCGCCTGACCTTCGGCAAGCGCGCGTGCGAACTCCTTGGTCTTTGCGTCCATGGTGCCGGCGACATGATCCGCGTGGCCGGACACAGCGTCTTCCAAGCGGGACTTACCTTCGGAAAGGGCGATGGCAAGCGCCATCGTCTTGTCGTCGAGCGTGTCGGCAAGCTTGCCATGCATATCGGTAACGGCGCCGGTGATGGCGTCGGCGCGGCTTGCCAGCGTATTTTCGAGGCGGAGCTGGTTTTCCGCCAGCGAAATCGCCAGCATCGATGTGCGTTCGTCGAGGGCGGCGGTCAGGTGCTCGTGAGAGCCGCTGACGGCATCGGTGATTGCCTGCGAACGCTCGGCAAGCGTTTGTTCAAACCGCGACTGGTTGTCGGTCAGCGCGCCGAAAAGCGCGCTGCTGCGTGCGGCCATAACGGCATCGATGCGTTCATGCGCGGAGCCAAGCGCCTGGGTGATTTCGCTCGTGCGGGAAGAGAGCGTGTTGTTGATCTCGCTGGCGCGGCCGGCAAAGGCCGTGGTGAGTTCTTCCGTGCCGCTTTGCAGCGCGGTCGAGACATCCCGCGTGACCCCTTGTACCGCCGAGGTGAAGGCGTCGGCATGCGAGGCGAGGGTGGTGTTCAGTTCGCTCGTGCCCGATGCCAGGGCGGAGGAAATTCCGCTGGTGGCATTCTGAAGCGCGGAGGTGATCTCTCCGGCCCTGGAACCGATTGCGCTTTCCAGCACTTCCTGGCCGGTCGCAAGAGTGGTCGCGAGCGCGAGAGACTGATCGGTGAGATGCGAGCCCAGACGTTCGATGCTGGAGGTCAGAATGCCTTCCAATGCATCCGAATTGCTGCCGAGGCTCTGATTGATGCGGGCCAGGCTTTCAGACAGCTTGCTGTCCAGCGAGCCGGCGCGCTTGTCGAAGGCGGAGGTGAATTCCGATACGCGTTCGTCGAAGGCGGTCGAAAGCTGCGCGATGGTCGACTGGAAGCGCTCGTCGAAAAAGCCGGAGCGCAGGTCTATATCCATGATGGCGTCATCGGCCGTCGACTGCAGGCTCTGACGGAAGCTCGCGCCCTTTTCATCGAGCGCAGTGTTGAGGCGGGACAGCACATTGTCCAGCGTCCCGGTGATGGACCGCTCGCCGCCGGTGAGGCTTTCGCTGATTTCCTTCGTGCGCGCGACCAGCGTTTCATTGAGCTGGCGGGCACGTTCATTGAGCGCGGAGTTCAGCTTTTCGGTGTTCGCGTCAAGGGTTGAGGCGCGTGTTTCGAAGTGGCCGAGCAGTTCCTTGCCGCGTTCGGAAAGGGTCGACGACAGGGATTCCAGGCGGGTATCGAATTCGTGGCTCAGCGCCAGACCGGAGGCATTGAGGTTCTGCAACAGGCTGTCGGTCTTGGCGGCAAGCAGCGTGCCGAGCGCCTCGACTGCAGAATCCGACTTTTCCATCAAGACGGCCGCGCGCGTGTCGATCATCGACGCGAAGGCTTCGCCCGAGGTGGAAAGGCGTACCGCGATCTCTTCGGTCGCCAGCGACAGATCTTCCTTGATCTGATCGTGTACACCGACGATCGACGAGCGGATTCGCTCGGCGTGATTGATGATCGCGTCGCGTTCGGTGCCGAGCTCGTGGACGAGGCCGCGTACGCGCAGTTCGTTGTCGGCGTAGCTGCGCTCCAGGGCGTTGACTTCGGAATGGACGAGGGTTTCCAGCTCGGTGGCGCGCGCAATGGTGCGCTCGATACCCTCATTCATCGCCGAGACTTCACGCCGTACCGCCTGGCCGACCGTCATGATGCGCTCGGAGGCGACCGTTTCCGGCTCGACCAGGCGCAAAGCGACTTCCGCCATGGAGCGGGCCGCGTTGCGCATGTCATGCGCGCGCGAGATCATCATGCCGAAAGCATAGAAAAGAAGGACCGGAACGATGATGCCGACGATGCAGGCGATAACGCCGGGCAGGGCGGCCAGATCGGCGAAGGAATGGATATTTCGGATCTGGGTGCCGTAGAGGAGGAAGGCGAGACCGGCGCCGCCGATGATCCAGAACAGCGAGAAGATCGTGGCATTGCGCACCGCCCGGCTCTGAGAGCCGCTGTCCAGCGCCTTCAGGATGCTGGCGGAACTTGCCCGATTGCCATCATTGGCAGCCGCAAGGTTGGGATTTCTCGGCGCCTCGGCGGAGCGAGGTGTTGCGGCGGGGGCTGCAGTGCTGCGCATGCCGCCGGTATTGCGGGCTGCATCATCCCTGCTCTGCTTTATCGGCTGTTTCGGCGGCTCAGACACTTTTTGCTCCGGGACATCGGGTGTAGGGGCACTGCGAGACTCCAAGCTCTCGTCACTGAAATCGATCTGCAGAGCTTCGTCCAATGCCTGGAAGGCCTTGTCCTCGACCGACTCGATGTACTTTTTGTTCGCCATGCGGTTACGCCTCGTTACAACTCACTCGGGCTTGCCGTGTCTTTTCCGGTAATTCCGCCGCTCCGGAAAAGACGACCCCTGCCTCCCGTTGGGTCCTCCGCTGTCGATCAATATCGAGGTTGGATTTCCCGTTACATTTCAGAGTGGATAACTGGTTTTTCAAACGGATGTTATGAAAACATTACCATCATCCACTTCCTGGGCAAAGACATGTGCCATAAGCCCAATTTACTAGTATCGTAGTGACACATTCCCCCAGTCATGACAATTAATTCCACCTTAAAGGCAGTGGATCGTTAAGGGCGCATTAACCCTGTTTGCCTGTTCAACGCCATGAAAACTCAAGATTTTGAGCATGTTTAACGGACGTTAACCATGTCTGGAGTTTTCGGCCCTCAATGTGCCAAAATTTAACTGGATGGCCATGCCCGGGCCGCAACTATGCGGCATGTCCCTAAAACAGTCACAGATAAATGACGGGAGCATTGGCACATGGCAGCTTTGAATATCGCGTTTGAATCTCCCGATAATTCGAGGGGCGCTGCCCCGTCGCGGGAGCGGGCGATCGATCTCGTCCATCTCGGCAAGCAAACGATGGGCGACAAGGCGCTGGAGGTCGAGGTGTTGCAGATGTTTGCGAGGCAGGCCCGTTCCTGCCTGCAGGAGATCGGCAGCGGTGACCCCAAGCGCATCGAGGCGGCATCGCATAAGCTGAAGGGGGCGGCCGGCGCCGTCGGCGCCTTCCGCGTGGCCGATGCAGCTGGCGCGCTCGAAAGCGATGCCGGCGATGCCGCGCGCATGGCGGCGGTAACGACCTGTGTCGTCGAGGCCGAGAATTTCATTCTGAAGCTCTCGCGCTGAACCGAGCCGCCTGAAGGTCAACTGAACTTGATGCCAGCGCCGCCAGACGGGTAGACCGTTTCGGCGGCGCAAATGTTGACTGCCCCAGCGATTTGTTGGAAGTAAAATTCCGATCATCCTTCATTCACGAATATCGGAATTCACCCACATGACCAAATTGACCATCGTCGCCTTCGACGGCACGCGCTTTGACCTCAATGTCGACGAGGGATCCACCGTGATGGAAAATGCCGTACGAAACTCCGTTCCCGGCATCGAAGCAGAATGCGGCGGTGCGTGCGCCTGCGCCACCTGTCATGTCTATGTCGACGAGGACTGGACCGCAAAGGTCGGCAGCCCCGAGGCGATGGAAGAGGACATGCTGGACTTCGCTTTCGACGTCCGGCCGAATTCGCGTCTCTCCTGTCAGATCAAGATGACGAGCGCTCTCGACGGACTCGTCGTGCATGTGCCGGAACGTCAGGCCTGACGCTTTCCCCGGCGCGCTTCCTGCGCCGAAGTTCTTGATACTCACCGGACAATTTATTTCGGGGTCCTATACCAAAAAGATGCCTCGCTCAGCTGATTAGCGAGCGAGGCGAGGCGGGCGCATCACCGACAGGCAAGGGAGGAAACACCTGCGGCTTAAGGACGCGCCAGGAGAACACTTACCAAATGCTTTGAAAAACAAACCCGACTGCGCCGAAGAGCAAACAAACCCGCCGCCGCAGGCACTCTCAATCGATCTTTTTCGAGATCCCGCCCAGTATTTTTCGAATCATCCGGTGCGTTTATCTCTGTAATTGATAGCAAAAACCTATTTCAGATTCTCGTAAAGTTCAAAGAGCAGCGCGGCCGGACGATTCACAGAAATAGTGGCTGTTTTCCCACAGTCGGCGCTCGTGCGTGGGCGATTTCCCTGAAATAGCGGGAGACGTGATCTATCGCTGGCCGCCGTGACGACTGCGATAGTACAGCAACCGCTGTATCCGGTTCTGGAAATTGATCGCCTCGATCCGGTCGAAGCGGGCCTGGTCGGCGTCGTGCCGCTCGGTTTCCCGCGTCGTCACGTCATTTGCTTTTTCCTGAAGCGCATCGCAATTGCTCGCCGACGGCAGGGACAGGATTTGCCGTTCCATTCTTCGTGCGTGCTCTCGGGCGATCTCGACGTGCCGGTCCTCATGGCGCCGGATATCGGCGGCCAACGTGTCCCATATCGTCGAAAGCTGCTTGCTGGCATGCCGCCGGTCGCGCCAGCGCGGCAGGATGATTTCGGTATCGACCGTGACCTTGACGCTGGAGATATAGCAGCGCCCATTTGCCTCGCTGTAGGTCGCGTTGCCGCCGAAGCGAATTCTCGTCGCGCCGGGATGATGGCTGCTGGAACCCATCGCAAGCGGTCCGCGTTGGTTCAGGGCCGCATCGAGCTCGTCGGCCGTGCTGCCCTTGATGTCGAAATAGGAAATGGATTTGCGGGCGACGACTTCCGCATCGGCCACGCTGGGTATGCAGAACGCGAGCAACAGAGCACACGAAATACTTATCTTATGGAACGCAAGCGGCATTCGTGTCGCTACCATGTTGAACTTCGGCGAACCTTGCGGCATAGCCACTGTGAGCGCAATATCAAGCGCAAGGTTTTTTCATTTTCAATGGGATGGGACGGTTCGTGACGGAGCTTCGCAGCCAAACCTGGCATGTCGCCCATGGCCGCAGCCTCGAGCTCGGCAAAGAGAGTGTCATCATGGCGATCGTCAATGTGACGCCGGATTCCTTTTCCGACGGCGGACATTACGAGGCCGTCGACGCGGCGGTTGGGCATGCCTTGGCTTGTGTCCAGGAGGGGGCCGACATCATCGACATCGGCGGCGAATCGACGAAGCCCGGTGCTGCCGCCGTCAGCGCCAGCGAGGAGCAGGGGCGGGTGCTGCCCGTCATCGAAGCCTTGCGGGGCAGGACTGACGCCCTGATCTCGGTCGATACTTATCGTGCCGATACGGCGCGGCTGGCGGTCGGTGCCGGTGCGCACATCGTCAACGACGTCTTCGGCCTGCAGCGCGAGCCGGATATTGCCGCGGTGGCAGCGCAAACGGGTGCCGGGCTTTGCATCATGCATACCGGTCGTGACAGAACGAAGCTGCCCGACGTGATCGACGACCAGATGCTGTTCCTCAGCCGATCGCTCGATATCGCCGCGGCGGCGGGCGTCAACAAGCAGAATATCGTGCTCGATCCCGGTTTTGGTTTTGCCAAGGAGAGTGCGGAGGAGAATCTGGAATTGATGGTGCGGTTCAATGCGCTGCTCCGCTTCGAGCTGCCGCTGTTGGTCGGCACCTCGCGCAAGCGGTTTGTCGGCACCGTCACGGGCCGTGATGCGTCCGATCGGGATGTCGGAACGGCTGCGACCAGCGCGATCCTGCGCCTGCAGGGAGCTGCGCTATTCCGCGTACACAATGTCGCAATCAACAGGGACGCGCTGGCGGTCGCGGATGCTATTCTCAGGACGCGCGCGAGACTTAAACATGATCCTTGAAGGTAGGGAGCGTTTTTCGGACGCCGTCGTGCCTGTTCGAAACGGAGGGACGCCATGAGCGCCGTGACATACACCATTACTCTGCAGAATTGCGCTTTCTTTGCCCGCCACGGCGTGCATGACGAGGAGGAATTCCTTGGTCAGCGCTTCTTCGTCGATGCCGAGCTGGACGTCGAAGCGGGCGATGCGCTGGAGCGCGATTCGATCGACGATACCGTCAATTATGGAGTCGCATTCGCCGTCATCGAGGAGATCGTGACCGGACGCCGCCGCTACCTGATCGAAGCGCTGGCGCTCGATGTGGCGAAGGAGCTGTGTCGGCGCTTTCCCAGTATCCGCCGCGCCAAGATCACGGTGCGCAAACCCAATGCCCCTGTTCCGGGCGTCCTCGATTATGTGCAGGTGAGCATTGAGCATTTTGCCTGAAAACCTGGCGGTGCGGACGACGCTCGGTCTTGGCGGTAATCTGGACAATCCTGTCCGCGCCATGGCGCTCGCCCTTCGCACACTGGATCAGCGCGCCGATTGCCATGTGGTTTCGGTGTCGCGGCTTTATCGCACACCGCCCTGGGGCAAGACGGACCAGTCCTTTTTCTATAATTCCTGCGCGGCCATCGATACCACCCTGGCGCCGGAAGCACTGCTCGACGTATGCCTCGATATAGAGCGGCAGATGAAGCGGGTGCGGATCGAACGCTGGGGGCCAAGGACGATCGATATCGATGTGCTGACTTATGGCGATCTGCAGCGGGCTGAGCCGCTCTTGACCATACCCCATCCGCGGATGGTCGAACGTGGCTTCGTGCTGATGCCGCTTGCCGATTTTGCAGCGGATCTCGTCGTCAACGGCCGCAAGATCAGCGACTGGTTGCGGGAGGTCGACGTCGAGGGCATCGAGGTCGCTGATGAAAACCGTGACTGGTGGCGAACCGTCTGAATCGCAATATGAAAAAAGCAAAAGGCCGGCGAGTTTGCCGGCCTTTTGCCTTTGGGCATTGATATTCAAAGCTTACTGGATCGATCCGACTGCCATCTGGTCGACATCGGCCCGCTTCAAGGTGACGCCGATGACAGGCACCATCTGTTCGCCGACCTTCACCGAGATGGTGACGTTCATCGACTTGTTGTCCGAAACGCGAGCGATCATGGCGCCGTTCAGCTTCTGACGGATCAGTCCGAGCACGACGGTATTGTCATTGACCGTGCCCGAGGTGACGTCGAGACCCTTGCCGGCCGCGCCGTCAAGGAATTTTCCGCTGTAGGAGCCGCCGTTTTGCGTGATCTCGGCCGACATCGGCTGCTGGAAGACCCCGACGCGGCAGGTGCCGTCGAGCTTGACGCCGGCATTGCCGCCGTCGGAGGGCTTGCCCGTGAGATTGCAGGTGAACTTTGTGCCCTTGTACTTGCCGGCCACGATTTCGCCGGGGCCGCTCCAGGTGCCTGAGATCGACTGGAAGAAGGCCTTGTCGCGGGGCGCCGCGTCGGCTGATTGCACCCCAGCGCCCGTAGACAGGGCTGCGGCGGCAAAGCTGCTTACAAGAAGAAATCGACGCGAAAACATGGATATTTCCTAGCGAGGCGGAACCGTAAAACTGGTTCCCACTTTTGCCGCAGAATGGTTAATGCTTGGTTTCCGTGATGCTAAAGCACCTGATTTTCAGGTCGTCACGTCGTGTTGCGGCCGGTGATAGTCGGCGTGAGGTCGCCGGCAAAATCGGCGATGCCGGGCCTCTTGAGCGCCTTGAAGGCAAGCGGGCGGCAAAGATCCATCGCCGCTATACCGATCCTTGCCGTCATCATGCCGTTGACGACACCTTCGCCAAGACGCGCTGAAAGCTTCGATGCGAGCCCGTGGCCGATCAGCTGCTGGATGATGCTGTCGCCGACGGCGATGGAGCCGGTGACGGCGAGATGGGCGATCACGTCGCGCATCAGCCTGATCATGCCGAGCGTGCCCGGCCTGCCGCCATAGAGTTCCGCCATGGCGCGGACCAGTTTTGCCGCCTCATAGAGGACGTAGAGAATGTCGACGAGGGCACGGGGGCTGACGGCCGTCACGACCGACACCCGCTTCGAGGCACCAAGAATCAGCGCACGGGCACGTCGGTCGAGCGGTCCGAGCAGTTCGCGCTCCGCAAGGTCGATCAGCTGTGGCGCATCGATGATGTCATCCTCTGCCGCCTTTAACGTCGCACGGCCCCTGGCCGTATCCGGGTTGGCTTCCAGCAGCGTGCAAAGACGCTTCACCAGCGCTTTGGCGCGGATCGGTCGGGTCTCCCCGATAGCGGCCTCCGCTTCTGCCTTGATGGTCTGCACGGCGGCGAGCCGCATCATGCCGGCTGTTTCGCGGATGACGATGGCAAGCACGGCGAGAATGCCGATCCCGACAGTCGCCAGCGCGGTATAGCCGAGCCAGTCAGCTCGGCTGAACAAGTCGCGGATGAGCTGATCGGTCCAGAGACCGAAGGCGAGCGAGACGAGAATTCCGAGCGCGCCGAGCGCCACCCTGCCGAAGGAGAAACCTGTGCGGCGAGGCCTGGCAATGGCGGTTCCGTCCGCCTCGGCGCCAAGGGTCGGATTGATGAATGGATCTTCTTCGTCCGGAGTCAGGACGACATCGGTATTGAAGCTTTGCGGCTTGCGCACTGTCGACGGGATGGGTCTGAGATCGGCATCTTTTCCGGAGACGTCCGGTTCCAGTGTGAAGGCGGCGGGTCGGCGATTACCGTTCGGCTCGTTTTCGGTCGGCTTCGTCATGCGAGACGGTCTCCGAACAGGAACTGCATGGCGCGGTCAAGGCGGATATGCGGCACTGACAGCTTGATGCCGCCGCCGGTTTCATCCAGTTCCGGCGGGCGGAACCGCACGACGTTCACCTCGGGCAGATGGACCTTGGACCCATCCGATTCAAGGGCTTCGAACAGCCAGCGCGGATTTTCCGGCAGGTCGCCGGGAAAGATCGCGGTCTTCCGATTGCCGTCGAACAGCTCGCCGGCGATGGTTTCCTTATCCATCGGCGTGCCGACGATGACAGGGAGCGTCTGGCCGTCGCGGGTCACGGTTGCCTCCCGCGTCGCGCGTACGGAGGCGATCGCCATGACCTCGATACCGGCTCCGGCCATGCCGATGCGCTCTATGGCCCTTTCGACGAGGCGGCGCGTCAAGGCCTCCAGCCGGTCATGGCTTTCATGATGGAGGTGGTCGGCTTTGGTGGCGGCGACCAGCACGCGGTCGATGCGCCGGCCGAGCAGCGAGGAAAGGAGCGAGTTCGTGCCAGGACGGAAGCATGCCAAAACGTCCGTCAGCGCCCGTTCCAGATCCTGCACGGCTTCGGGGCCACGATTGATGGCCTGCAGGGCATCGACGAGGACGATCTGCCGGTCGAGACGAGCGAAATGCTCGCGAAAGAAGGGTTTGACGACGACGGACTTATAGGCCTCATAGCGGCGCTCCATCATCGTCCAGAGTGAACCTTTCGGAGCGCTGCCTTCGGCCGGCAGTTTCAGCGGCGCAAAGGTGAGGGCAGGCGAGCCGTCGAGATCGCCGGGCAGGAGGAAACGGCCGGGCGGCAGTGTGGAAAGCGAGCGTTCGTCGGATTTACAGGCCTTCAGATAATCGGCGAAGGCGGTCGCAAGGTCGCGTGCCTTCATTTCATCCGCAGGTGCCACGATATCGGCCTGTTCCGTTATCCCCAGCCAGTGACGTGACAGTTCGGCGCGAATGCCGGATTTGGCCAGAGCCAGCGTTTCCTCGCTGAAGATGCGGAAATCCTTGGCAAGCAGCGGCAGGTCCAGCAGCCATTCGCCCGGGTAATCGACGATATCGATGGAGAGGCGGCCTGGCGAGAACAGGCGGTTCCAGCCGCTGGCGCTTTGATAATCCAGCGTGATACGCAGTTCGGAGATGGCACGCGTCGAATCCGGCCAGATGCGGTCTTTGACGAGCGCGCGAATATGATCCTCATATTGAAAACGCGGCACGGCATCGTCCGGCTGCGGCTCGAGGCGAACGGCGGACACGCGGCCGGACTGCACCGGTTCGAGCAGCGGCAGACGCCCACCGTTCAGAAGATTATGCACCAGCGAGGAGATAAAGACGGTCTTGCCCGAACGGGAGAGGCCCGTGACGCCCAGACGAATTGTGGGATTGACGAGGCCTGCTGCGCGATCGGCAAGATTGTCAAAGGCAATGAGGGCGTCGTCAGTAAAAGAGGTCAGGCTTGGGGGCAAGGCGGGATCCCTGGATGACAGCGTGACCGTGAATATAGGGATCGAAACTTGCCCCGAAAAGATGAAGACGCAAACGTCTGCAATCAGGGGCAGGGTACGTTTTCGGGCGAGCGAGACAAGCGGCTCGGCGAATATCCCTATTCAGTGATGAAGTCGGTCAGCACCCAGCCTGACGGTGTCGAATCGACGACGGCAAGACCGGCCGTCGGAAAGCCGCGCGGGAGCGCGCCGGCCATGGCCTCGCGCCCGATCAAGGCTGCGAGCGTCAGCTCGATGACCGGGTTGTGCGCAACCAGCATGACCGAGTCCTGATCAGTCTGCGCTGATATGAGCGACAGGTAGATGTCCGGCGTGCCGTTGTAGAGCGCATCGACAAAGCGGAACTCTGTCGAGGGCGTGACGGCACGGCGCATGGCGTCGGCAGTCTGGCGACAGCGCGTGGCCGTCGATGAAATGACGAGGTCCGGCTTGTAGCCCTTGTCGGCGGCCTCGTCCGCAACGATCTCGGCCGCAGCATAGCCGTTGTCGCTCAGAGGACGGTCGAAATCCTTCTGGCCGGGAGCGGCCTGCTGGGCCTCGGCATGACGCAGGAGATAGATCCTGGAGGGCGGCGGCGAAATGCTGACCATGGCGAAATTCCGGAGCTCGATTTCCCTAATGAGGTAACGTCTGTTTGCATGCTCAGTCAACTGCGGCGCGATCCGCCAGAAGGCGAAATGTCCTACCTTCACGCGAAGGTTACGAGAGACGTGATTCCGGCTCAATGAGAAGAAATGATGAAAAAATAGACGCTTAGCCGAATTTTATGACAAATTTAAAAATCAGTTGACAGCATCTATTTGGCTTGAACCGGCACTATTGGTTGGGATATACAGCCCAGCCATATGAGATGTTCTTCAGGAGAATCGCGTTGAGTGAGAAGATCGATCTTAGCAATTATGTTCCCTCGGAAGACGAGGAGTTCATGAATCTGAATCAGCGAGCTTATTTTCGAGCGAAACTGATAGCATGGAAAAACGATATCCTTAGAGAAGCGCGCGAGACCCTCGATCATCTGGCGGAAGAAAGCGCAAATCATCCCGATCTGGCCGATCGGGCCTCTTCGGAAACAGACCGGGCCATCGAGCTTCGGGCTCGCGACCGCCAGCGTAAACTCATCTCGAAAATCGATGCCGCATTGCAGCGTATTGAAGACGGTACTTACGGCTATTGTGAAGAGACCGGCGAGCCGATCGGCCTGAAGCGCCTGGATGCTCGTCCGATCGCGACCCTGTCGATCGAGGCGCAGGAACGCCACGAGCGCCGGGAAAAGGTTTATCGCGACGAATAATCGAGTTGTCGGCTCGACTGGATACAAATAAAAGCACGAGGAATTCATTCTTCGTGCTTTTTCATTTCCGGCATTTCGCGCCGCGCATTATTTGTCGCGACTGACGCTCATTTCACCAAAGATGCGCGCCACTTCCTGCTGGAGGGCGCTGTCGGCCCCGGTCAGCGGCGCAAGCTCGGGTTCGACCCTCTGTGCCGGGCTTGGTGCCGGTGATGGAACGGGCTGCTGTTGCACCTGCCGCGGCGTCGGCGTGTTGGGAATAATCCGTTCGGCAGTCAGATTCTTCGACATTTCGGCTTCTAATATGCGCTGGAAATCGTTGCCAGGCTCGGGGGCGCGCGGAGATGCAATGGCAGGCTCGACGGGCACTGGGCGAGCGGGAGCCGGCTGTTGCTGCGGCAGGACGACATGGCGGGCGGCGTCCAGTATGTCGGCGGCTTCGGCTTCGCTGATGGTCGGAGCGGTTTGGGGAGCTGGCTGCGGCGGACTGACGGCAGCTGGTTGCGGACGTTCGGCAGCCGCGCGCGGTGCTGGCTCCGGAGCCCGAGGGGCAGCAGTAGGCGTTTCGGAGCGCAGATAGGCTTCGATCCTGTCTTCGGTGGATTGCCGACCCTGTGGAAGTGGCGCGGGAGTGGCATCGGGTTCGGAAGCTTTTTCCGGCTGTTGCTGCCTGCTTTCATAGGCCAGGGGAACATCGACAGGCGTCGCTGCTACGGGAGGATCGACGGGCGTCGCTGCGACGGCCGCGCGCGCGGGATCGGAGATGCCGGACTCGATGACGATATCAGTCGGGCCGCCGATCATGATCAAGTGTTCGATGCCGTCGCGCCTGACGAGCACGAGACGGCGGCGGGCATCGACGGCGGCGGCATCCAGCACCTGCAGACGCGGCTGGCGGTTCTTGCCGCCGCGCACGAAGGGAGAAGGCGCTCGATTGCGCAGGACCCACAGAATGGCGATCAACACGATCAGGGCGATGCCAACCCCACCGGCTGCGAGGAGGAAACGGCTGCCATAGGCTCCGGCGATGTCGTCCAACATGTCGAGATGCTCCCGTATTTGTCCCCGACGTCGCGGCCTATTATGCAGCTCCGGCGGGTAGATGCCTTGAACTTGGCCTTCCTATGCGGCGATCATATGAGCAGGATCGCGGCTGAGACAAGATGCGATTGATACGTCTTGTGCTCTATTGCCTGTGAATTCAAGCCTTTCTGGCTCGGCAAAGCTTTTTGCCGATGACGCAAATTGGTAAAGAAGATTCGAAAGGTCCGACTCCGGCGATCCTTAACGTGTATGACATGTCGCGAGGAGAACGGCGGAGACGAGGGGTTTATGACGAAGCAGCGTCCATCCGACGAGTATAGCGTGCCGCTGGTGGATCGCGGAGTTCGTTCGGGAACGGTGCTGCGCATCATTCTGCTGGCGCTCGTTCTCGTGGCCGCCGCCGCCGCCTTCGTCGTCTTCAAAAGCCAGCTCGACAATGAAGCGGTTCTCGGGGGCCTCGGCATTCTTGCCATGGTCGGCATCTTCTTCCTCGTTTCCTCGATCATCGGCTTCGTCGAGGTTATGCCGCAGCCGCAATCCGATAGCCTGGCGCGTTCATTTCTCAACAGCCATCCGGACGGGACGCTGATCACCGACGAGAAGGGGCGCATCGTCTATGCCAACGCCGCCTATGGCTGGCTGACCGGCGCTACCAAGGCGACGGAAGTGCAGTCGCTGGAAATGCTGCTGTCGCGAAACCGCGAATCCAACGAGGCCTTGTACCGTCTCGCCAATGGTCTGCGCGACGGCAAGGAGGGATCGGAAGAGTTTCGCCTGCTGAAGCCGCTCGGCCCTGCGGATGGAAGCGGCAACGGGGCGCACTGGTATCGGCTGAAGGCCCGTGTGCTGCCGCCGGAGCAGGGCAGCAGCAAGGTGCTGCATATCTGGCAGATCACCGACATCACCTCCGAACGCGACGACCAGGAGCGCTTCTTCAAGGAGTTACAGAACGCGATCGACTATCTCGATCATGCGCCCGCCGGCTTCTTCTCCGCCGGCCGCAAGGGCGAAATCTTCTATCTCAACGCGACGCTGGCCGAGTGGCTGGGCCTAGATCTGACGAAGTTCGTGCCAGGCTCGATGACAATCGGCGATCTGGTGGCCGGCGAGGGATTGGCGCTGATCCAGTCCGTTCAGGCGGAACCGGGCTTGAAGAAAACGGTGACGCTCGATCTCGATCTGCGTCGCGCCAACGGCCAGAGCCTGCCGGTGCAGATCGTCCACAGCGTCACCTCGATGCGCGACGGCGCTCCCGGCGAGAGCCGCACTATCGTCCTCACCCGGCAGAACGGCGCGGATACCGAGCAATCTGCTTCAGCGGCGGCGATGCGCTTCAGCCGCTTCTTCAACAATACGCCGATGGCGATCGCTTCCGTCGATGGCAACGGCCGCATCCTGCGGACGAATGCGCCGTTCCTGAAGCTTTTCTCGGATCTCGTCTCGCGCGACGATATCGAGCGTGGCGCGGCCTTGGAGAGCGTCGTCAATGAAAGCGACCGGCCGCGGCTGCAGCAGGCGCTGGCGGCCGCAAAGGACCGGCAGGGCGACATTCCGCCGATCGACTCCCGCAATCCGAAGGATGAGGCACGGCATTTCCGCTTCTACATCAATGCGGTGATCGACCAGACCGACGAGGCGCCGGAAGAAGCCGCCATCGTCTATGCCGTCGAGGTGACCGAGCAGAAGGCGCTCGAGACGCAGATGGCGCAGACGCAGAAGCTCAATGCCGTCGGTACGCTTGCAGGCGGCATCGCGCACGACTTCAACAATGTGCTGACCGCGATCCTCCTGTCTTCCGACCATCTGCTGCTACAGGCGCGGCCTTCCGACGCCAGCTTCGCGGATCTGATGGAAATCAAGCGCAATGCCAATCGTGCGGCCGTGCTGGTGCGGCAGTTGCTCGCCTTCTCGCGCAAGCAGACCATGCGGCCGACAGTCCTGAATCTCACTGACGTGATCGGCGACTTGCGCATGCTGGTGGACCGGCTTCTGTCCGGCACGCATGTCAAGCTGGACGTCGATTACGGCCGCGATCTCTGGCCTGTCAAAACCGATCTCTCGCAGTTCGAGCAGGTGCTGATCAATCTCTGTGTCAACGCCCGCGATGCCATGCCCGGCGGCGGTCAGCTGACGCTGCGCACCCGCAATCTGCTTGCGGCTGATGTCAGCGCCTTCAACTATCCCTTCCTGCCGCATGAAGACATGGTGCTTGTCGAGGTCAGCGATACCGGCACCGGCATTGCGCCCGAAATCATGGATAAGATCTTCGAGCCCTTCTTCACGACCAAGGAAGTCGGCAAGGGCACGGGTCTGGGCCTCGCGATGGTCTATGGCATCATCAAGCAGTCCGGCGGCTATATCCAGCCGGAATCGGAAGTGGGCAAGGGGACGACTTTCCGCATCTTCCTGCCGCGCCATGTCGTCGAAATGCCGGCCGTAACCGATGTCAAGGCGCCGGAGAGCCGGGATGTCGCGGCCATGGATCAGAGTGTCGGCATAGTCGCTCCGCCGGAAGAGCCGGCCGATCTTACCGGCAAATCCGCAGTCGTGCTGCTGGTCGAGGATGAGGAGGCGGTGCGGCGCGGCGGCAAGCGCATGCTTGAGACGCGGGGCTATACCGTTTACGAGGCCGGCTCCGGCGTCGAGGCGCTTGACATCATGGACGAGCTCGACGGCCAGGTCGATGTCGTCGTGTCCGACGTCGTCATGCCTGAGATGGACGGCCCGTCGCTGCTGCGGGAACTGCGCAAGAAATATCCGGACCTGAAATTCATCTTCGTTTCGGGCTACGCCGAGGATGCCTTTGCCCGCAATCTGCCAGCGGATGCGCAGTTCGGTTTCCTGCCGAAGCCGTTCTCGCTGAAGCAGCTTGCCGTCGTCGTGCGCGAGACGCTGGACAAGAACTAAGCGAGAAGCAGCTGTTGCCGATGGCGGCGAAAGGATGCTATCGACAGCCTCATGATCGACCTCCCCGAACCCATTTGCCGTTTGTGGTGGCGCTCCTTCTAGGAGCGGCAGTCGTCATGTCTTGAAATCGACCCTGCCGCCGTGATCCGGCAGGCATGGTCCATTTTCCGTTTTCCCTTCCCGATTGCGGCGGCTCCTTTTGCGGAGCAACCAAATGCATTCTCCTACCGACACTCGCCCCGTCATCCTGACGGGCGACCGGACCACCGGTCCGCTTCATCTCGGCCATTATGTCGGGTCGCTGAAGAGCCGCGTTGCGCTTCAGCATAGCCATCGGCAATTCCTGCTGCTGGCGGATATCCAGGCGCTGACCGACAATGCCCATGATCCCGAGAAGGTCCGTCGCAACGTTCTTGAGGTCGCTATCGATTATCTTGCAGTCGGCGTCGATCCGGCGCTGACGACGATCTGCGTCCAATCCGCTTTGCCGGCGCTGGCGGAGCTGACGCTGCTTTATCTGAATTTCGTCACGGTCAGTCGCCTGGAGCGTAATCCGACGATCAAGACGGAGATCCAGCTGCGCGGATTCGAACGTGACGTGCCTGCCGGCTTTCTCTGCTACCCGGTTTCACAGGCTGCCGATATCACCGCCTTCAAGGCGACGATCGTTCCCGTCGGCGAGGATCAGGCACCATTGATCGAGCAGACGAACGAGATCGTTCGCCGTCTCAATCGGCAGATTGGGCGCGATGTTCTTGTGGAAGCAACGGCGATGGTGCCGAGCGTGGGGCGCCTGCCAGGCGTCGACGGCAAGGCGAAGATGAGCAAATCCCAGGGCAACGCCATCCCGCTTTCCTCCTCGCCGGATGAAATAAGCGATGCGGTACGGCGGATGTATACCGATCCCGATCATCTGCGCGTCGGCGATCCCGGCAGGGTCGAGGGAAACGTCGTCTTCACCTATCTGGATGCCTTCTGCGAGGACCGGCAGTTGGTTGATGACATGAAGGCGCATTATCGCCGAGGTGGACTTGGTGATATCACCTTAAAGAGACGTCTTGATGATATCCTGCAGGCGCTGCTCGCTCCGATCCGCGCGCGCCGAGCACACTATGCTGCCGAGCCGGACTATGTGATGGAAGTCGTGCGTGAGGGGACGAGAAAGGCGAGGGAACGGACGGAGGCAACGCTTGCGGAATTACGCGACGCCTTGGGTCTGTTCTCCCTGATCTGAAACGAAAAAGGCCGGACGATCTTTTGAAGCGCCCGGCCGTTTTCGTAACTGCTTATCTAATTATTCTGCCAGAGCGACCGCGATTTCGGCGGCCAGGCGCGCATTGTTTTCGACAAGCGCGATGTTCGTCTTGAGGCTGCGGCCTTCGGTGATGTCGAAGATGGTGCTGAGCAGATAGGGCGTTACGGCCTTGCCGGTGATCTCGTCGCGCTCGGCACTGTCGAGGGCGCGCTCGATATAGATTTCCATTTCCTCGCGCGGGATTTCGTCGGCTTCCGGCACCGGATTGGCGATCAGCATGCCGCCATCGATGCCGAGCTGCTCGCGCGTGGATTGGAAATTGGCGATGGCAGCCGGGCTGTTCAGCGTCAGCGGGCTTGCCAGGCCGGAAGAACGCGACCAGAAGGCCGGAAATTCGGCGCTGTCGTAGGTTACGACCGGAACGCCGCGGGTTTCCAGCACTTCCAACGTCTTCGGAATATCGAGGATCGCCTTGGCGCCGGCGCAGACGACAATGACGCCCGTGCGCGCAAGCTCTTCAAGATCGGCAGAGATGTCGAAGCTCTCTTCGGCACCACGATGGACGCCGCCGATGCCGCCGGTGGCGAAAACCTTGATGCCGGCGCGGGCGGCGGCAATCATCGTGGCGGCGACGGTGGTCGCGCCGGTTCGCCGCTCGGCGATCGCAAAGGCGATGTCGGCGCGTGAAACCTTCATCGCCCCTTCCGTCTTCGCCAATGCTTCCAGCTCTTCCGGCTCAAGACCGATGTGCAGCGCGCCATGGATGACGGCGATAGTCGCTGGCACTGCGCCTTCCTGCCGGATGATCGCCTCGACGCTGCGAGCCATCTCGATATTGCCGGGATAAGGCATGCCGTGGGTGATGATGGTCGATTCCAGTGCCACGAGCGGGGCGCCGCGCAGCTTGGCGGCGGCGACTTCCTTCGAATAGGAGATCGGAAGCAGTGGCGAGATAGGCTGGGTCATTGTCGTTTCCAATTCACTGAAACAATATACGCGTTCTGAGCAGGCTTCATGACAGAATTTCGGCCTTGGGAACAAGGGCCAACATCGTCTCCAAAAGCTCGGGAGACAGATTTTCGGCGGTGGCGAAGGGCGATTGCACGGTGATCGCTGCGGCTGCAGCACCGTGGCGGACAGCCTCTGCGAGATCATGTCCGTCAAGCAGGGCCGACAGCACGCCGGAAGCGAGCGAATCTCCCGCCCCGGTGACATCGGCGACATCGTCGACGACGGGTGGCTGCAGGCTGACGACGGCATCCCGGGAAAATGCGATCAGCGGCCGCCTGCCGCGGGTGATGACGCCATTGCGCAAGCCAAGGGCGCGCAATCCGCTCACCCATTCGAGTGGATCTTCAGGCCGGCTTTCGGTCAGCGCGGCGGCCTCGGCTTCATTAAGGAAGAGATGGTCGATGCCGGCAAGGCTCTGCTTCAGCCGCACGACTTTCGCCGGAGAGATCGCGATTGCCGCGACGGACTTGCCGCAGGCGGCGGCTCTTGCTGCGATCGCGGCCAGGGTCTCTGCCGGCAGATTGGCGTCGCAGAGAACGAGGTCGGTTTCTTCGAAAGCGTCGCGCACGGCGCGAATAGCCAGACGCCTCGGGACGAACAGCTTGTAGAGTTCCATGTCGGCAAGCGCGATGACCAGATTGCCGTCGCGTTCGAGGATCGCCGTATAGCTCGGCGTCTTGCGATCGAGGAAGACGAAGGGCTTGTCGTCGATGCCGGCATGGCTTGCCGCTTCCGCCACCATTTCGCCCGAAGGGTCGCCGCCGCGCGGCGAGATCAGCTTTACGTCGAAGCCCAGGCGGGCGAGATTCCGGGCCGCATTGAAACCGCCGCCGCCGGGTTCCTCGAACCAGGCGCCGGGGTTGCTGGCGCCGGGTGCGGTCTCGCCGAAGATACGGCCGCGCCGGTCGATATGGGCGCCGCCGAGAACGAGAATCTTCTTCGCCATATGGTTTTCCTCAGCGGTCGAAAGGACGAATCGGACGGGTCGGTAACATCTGGCAATTCACCGCCTCGGTCATGCAAGTGCCTGGGAAGAAAGAAGAAAACAAAAATAGAACGGAATTCATTTTACCTTTTTCTTTCAATTGCTTGTTGTGGCCTTGCGACATGAGAACAAATCGAGTACACAATTCTCATCGGCGGCGACATTGCTAGAGCGGCTTCAATAACCTAAAGGTGGATCGGATGTCTCAGAATTCTTTGCGGCTTGTAGAGGACAAATCGGTGGATAAAAGCAAGGCACTTGAAGCGGCACTCTCTCAAATTGAGCGGTCGTTCGGCAAGGGCTCGATCATGAAGCTCGGCTCTAACGAGAACGTGGTCGAAATCGAAACGGTTTCCACTGGCTCTCTGAGCCTCGATATCGCTCTCGGCATTGGCGGCTTGCCGAAGGGGCGCATCATCGAAATCTACGGGCCGGAAAGCTCGGGTAAGACGACGCTGGCGCTGCAGACCATTGCAGAGGCCCAGAAGAAGGGCGGCATCTGCGCCTTTGTGGACGCGGAACATGCGCTCGATCCGGTCTATGCCCGCAAGCTCGGCGTCGACTTGCAAAACCTGCTGATTTCGCAGCCCGATACCGGCGAACAGGCGCTCGAAATCACCGATACGCTGGTGCGCTCCGGCGCGATCGACGTTCTCGTCGTCGACTCCGTTGCGGCATTGACGCCGCGTGCCGAAATCGAAGGCGAGATGGGCGACAGCCTGCCGGGTCTGCAGGCCCGTCTGATGAGCCAGGCGCTGCGCAAGCTCACGGCTTCGATCTCCAAGTCCAACTGCATGGTGATCTTCATCAACCAGATCCGTATGAAGATCGGCGTCATGTTCGGCTCGCCGGAAACGACGACGGGCGGTAACGCGCTGAAGTTCTACGCCTCGGTTCGCCTCGACATCCGCCGCATCGGCGCCGTCAAGGAGCGCGAAGAAGTGATCGGCAACCAGACCCGCGTCAAGGTCGTCAAGAACAAGATGGCGCCGCCCTTCAAGCAGGTCGAGTTCGACATCATGTATGGCGAAGGCGTCTCCAAGACTGGCGAACTGGTCGATCTCGGCGTCAAGGCCGGTATCGTCGAAAAGTCCGGTGCCTGGTTCTCCTATAACAGCCAGCGTCTCGGCCAAGGCCGCGAAAACGCGAAGCTCTTCCTGCGTGACAATCCGGATCTCGCCCGTGAGATTGAATTGTCGCTACGCCAGAATGCCGGCCTGATCGCCGATCGCTTCCTGCAGAATGGCGGTCCCGATGCCGATGATGGCGACGCCTCCGCCGAATAAGGATTTTCGGGAGCAATTTCCCATCCAAGACCGAGACTAAAATTCGAAACCGGCCGTATTGTCCAAGGGATGTGCGGCCGGTTTTGTTCGTGCGGCTGGACAGCGCCGGGAGCGGACGATAAAAGCCACTGACTTTGATGCAAGTTGCTGAGCGCAGGACTGAAGGGCCCCATATGAGCGGTGTGAATGAAATCCGGTCGACCTTCCTCGACTATTTTAAGAAAAACGGCCACGAGATCGTGCCGTCGAGCCCGCTGGTGCCGCGCAACGATCCGACATTGATGTTCACCAATGCCGGCATGGTGCAGTTCAAGAACGTGTTCACCGGCCTAGAGCAGCGTCCCTATACGACGGCGTCGACGGCGCAGAAATGCGTGCGCGCCGGCGGCAAGCACAACGACCTCGACAATGTCGGCTACACCGCGCGCCATCACACCTTCTTCGAGATGCTCGGCAACTTCTCCTTTGGCGACTATTTCAAGGAGCGCGCCATCGAGCTTGCCTGGAACCTGATCACCAAGGAATTCGGTCTCGATGCCAAGCGCCTGCTGGTCACGGTCTATCACACCGATGACGACGCCTATAATCTCTGGAAGAAGATTGCCGGTCTTTCCGATGACAAGATCATCCGCATCGCCACCAGCGACAATTTCTGGGCGATGGGTGATACCGGTCCGTGTGGCCCCTGCTCCGAAATCTTCTACGATCACGGCGATCATATCTGGGGCGGCCCTCCCGGCTCTCCGGAAGAAGATGGCGACCGCTTCATCGAGATCTGGAATCTCGTCTTCATGCAGTTTGAGCAGATCACCAAGGAGCAGCGCGTCGACCTGCCGCGTCCGTCGATCGACACCGGCATGGGCCTCGAGCGCGTTGCCGCCGTGCTGCAGGGCAAGCATGACAACTACGATATCGATCTCTTCCGCGCGCTGATCGAAGCTTCGGAAGAGGCGACCGGCGTGAAGGCCGAGGGCGAGCATCGTGCCAGCCATCGCGTCATTGCTGACCATCTGCGTTCGTCTGCCTTCCTGATCGCCGATGGCGTGCTGCCGTCAAATGAAGGCCGCGGCTACGTGCTTCGCCGCATCATGCGCCGCGCCATGCGCCACGCGCAGCTACTCGGCGCCAAAGAGCCGCTGATGTGGAAGCTGCTGCCGGCGCTGATCCAGCAGATGGGCCGCGCCTATCCGGAGCTGGTGCGCGCCGAGGCGCTGACCTCCGAGACGCTGAAGCTCGAAGAAACCCGTTTCCGCAAAACGCTGGAACGCGGCCTTTCGCTGCTCAACGATGCCACTTCGGATCTGCATAAGGGCGACAGTCTGGACGGCGAGACCGCCTTCAAGCTCTATGACACCTACGGCTTCCCGCTCGACCTGACGCAGGATGCGCTGCGCGCCCGCGGCATCGGTGTCGATATTTCCAGCTTTACCGATGCCATGGAGCGCCAGAAGGCCGAGGCGCGCTCGCATTGGACCGGCTCCGGCGACAAGGCAACCGAAACCATCTGGTTCGAGCTCAAGGAAAAGAACGGTGCGACCGAATTCCTGGGCTATGACACGGAAACCGCCGAAGGCGTCATCCAGGCAATCGTCAAGGACGGTGTCGCGGTCGACAGCGCCTCTGCCGGCGACAAGGTGCAGATCGTCGTCAACCAGACGCCGTTCTACGGTGAATCCGGTGGCCAGATGGGCGACACGGGCGTGATCTCCAGCGATCACGGCAAGCTCGCTGTCAGCGATACGCAGAAGAAGGGCGAGGGCCTCTTCGTTCACAGCTCCGAAGTTTCGGAAGGCAAGATCAAGGTCGGCGACGCCGTCGTCCTGACCGTCGATCACAACAGGCGTTCGCGCCTGCGCGCCAACCATTCCGCCACCCATCTGCTGCACGAGGCACTTCGCGAAGTACTCGGCACGCATGTGGCGCAGAAGGGCTCGCTGGTTGCCCCCGAGCGGCTGCGTTTCGACGTTTCGCATCCGAAGCCAATGTCGGCCGAGGAGCTCAAGGTCGTCGAAGAGATGGCCAACGAGATCATCCTGCAGAACTCGCCGGTGACGACCCGCCTGATGAGCGTCGACGATGCCATCGCGGAAGGTGCGATGGCACTGTTCGGCGAGAAATATGGCGACGAAGTCCGCGTCGTATCGATGGGGCAGGGCGTGCGGGGTGCCAAGGCCGGCAAGCCCTATTCCGTCGAGCTTTGCGGCGGTACGCATGTCTCCGCCACTGGCCAGATCGGCCTCGTCCGCATTCTCGGCGAAAGTGCCGTCGGTGCCGGCGTGCGCCGCATCGAAGCCGTGACCGGCGAATCCGCGCGCGACTATCTCGCCGAGCAGGACGATCGCGTGAAGAGCCTCGCCTCGGCGCTGAAGGTACAGCCGGCCGATGTCGTCACGCGCGTTGAAGCGCTCATGGACGAGCGCCGCAAGCTGGAACGCGAACTGGCGGATGCCAAGCGCAAGCTTGCCATGGGCGGCGGTCAGGGCGGTTCGGCCGATGCTGTCCGCGAAGTCAATGGCGTCAAATTCCTCGGCAAGCCGGTTTCCGGCGTCGATCCCAAGGATCTCAAGGGTCTGGCGGATGAGGCTAAGGCAAGCCTCGGCTCCGGCGTCGTGACGCTGATCGGCGTCTCGGATGATGGCAAGGCCAGCGCCGTCGTCGCCGTCACGGAGGACCTGACGAGCCGCTTCAGCGCCGTCGATCTCGTGCGCGTTGCTTCGGCTGCGCTCGGCGGCAAGGGCGGCGGCGGCCGTCCCGACATGGCCCAAGCCGGGGGCCCGGATGGCGCCAAGGCTGATGAAGCGATCGAGGCAATTGCTGCAGCACTTGCTGGCTAAGTCGCTGATTTCCGATAGATAATCCAGGATGGCGGATGCTTCGGTGTCCGCCATTTTTGTTTATGCAGGCAACTCCGCAGGATTTGTCAAATCCGGTTATGCTCTTGTCGGCCGATCGATTTACAAGGGGGTTAGACATGAGTGGTGGAACGGCGTGGACGCTTTACGAGACCCGGTTGCGGCGGGTTTCGGCCTATATCCATGAGCATCTGGATGAAGAACTCGATATGGAAAAGCTCGCCGAGATCGCCTGCATGTCCAGCTACCACTGGCACAGGATCTATCGGGCGATCTATGGTGAGACGGCGGCGGCGACCGTCAAGCGGCTGCGGCTGCACCGTGCCGCCGGCGATCTCGTCAACACCCGTCTATCCGTCAGCGACATTGCAAAGCGGTCGGGCTATCCCAACCTCCAATCGTTCAACCGCATCTTCAGATCCGTCTACGGCATGCCGCCGGCGCGATATCGGAATGAGGGAAGCCACAGGATCTTCGAACCCAATACTCAAGGAAGGATCACGATCATGTTCGACGTTACGCTTCGCACCATTTCCCCGATGTCACTGATCGGTGTCGCCCATCGCGGCTCCTACATGCAGATAGGCCAGGCTTTCGAAACACTCTTCGGCACCATCTTCGCCCGCGGTCTGGCAGGGCCGGACATGCGCATGATCGGCGTCTATCTCGACGATCCCGATGTCGTGGAAGCGGACAATCTGCGCTCCTATGCCTGTGTTACTGCCAGCGAGGCCGTTGCGACTGCCGCCCCACTGGAACGGCGCTCGCTGGAGGGCGGTGAATATGCCGTGCTGCGTCACAAGGGGCCTTATGCGAACATGCATAGGGCTTATCAGTGGCTCTATGCGCAATGGCTTCCGGCTTCCGGACGGCAGCTGCGCGATACCCTCATGTTCGAGGAATATATCAACAATCCGCGTGATGTACCGCCGACGGAATTGCTGACGGATATCTATATGCCGCTTCAGTAGCGGCATAAGATCCCGATAGAGGGTTTCCTTTCAATACCTTGTATTGTCAGGCATTAGCCGGTTTCGGCATCGCGGCATTATCAATCTCGTTGCCACGGCGGTAGGCGTCGCGGTCGCTGACCCGGCTCCAGTAGTCGATGAAAGCTGGCCGCTTTTCGATCGTCCCGAAATTGAGACCCCAGCCGATATGCGAACCGACATAGACGTCGGCGGCCGTGAAGCGGTCGCCGGCGATAAACGGCGAGGTCGTGACGGCGTACTCCATCGCATCAAGCACATTCGCGAAGCTGCCGCAGCCGGCCATGCGCAGGCGTTCCGGCGGCACTTCGAAGCCGAGGGTGCGATTGGTGATCGCCATCTCGAACGGGCCGGCCGCAAAAAACATCCAGCGGAAATAGCGGCCGCGCTCGGCCGCTGTCGGGGCAAGGCCTGCCTGCGAGAAGGTTTCGGCCAGATAGGCACAGATGGCGGCACCTTCGGTGACGACGGTGTCGCCGTGCTTGATGGCCGGCACCTTGCCCATTGGGTTGACTGCAAGATATTCCGGCGACTTCATCGTCGTGCCGTAGTCGAGATATTCGGTGCGGTAGGGCTGGCCGATTTCCTCCAGCATCCAGCGGGCTATGCGTCCGCGCGACATCGGATTGGTATAGAAAACGAGTTCCTCAGCCATCTGCCTCTCCCTTTTGTTGCGCGCATTTTTGCCACCGGTTCGCCCCGGCGGCAAGATTCCGCGCAAAAGAAAACCCGGCGCTGAGGCCGGGTTTTCTTATGTCCAGATGGTGACGAGGCTTAGGCAGCCATGGCCTTCTTGAGGTTTTCGTCGATCTTGTCGAGGAAGGCGGTGGTCGAGAGCCACGGCTGATCGGGGCCGATCAGCAGCGCCAGGTCCTTGGTCATGTAGCCGGCTTCAACCGTGTCGACGCAAACCTTTTCGAGCGTGGAAGCGAACTTCGCGAGTTCGGCATTGTCGTCGAGCTTGGCGCGATGAGCGAGGCCGCGGGTCCAGGCGAAGATCGAAGCGATCGAGTTCGTCGAGGTTTCCTGACCCTTCTGGTGCTGACGATAGTGGCGGGTCACCGTGCCGTGTGCGGCTTCGGCTTCGACCGTCTTGCCATCCGGCGTGAGCAGAACCGAGGTCATTAGGCCGAGCGAGCCGAAGCCCTGGGCAACGGTATCGGACTGGACGTCGCCGTCGTAGTTCTTGCAGGCCCAGACGTAGCCGCCGGACCACTTGAGAGCCGAGGCAACCATGTCGTCGATCAGGCGATGCTCGTAGGTGATGCCGGCTTCGTCGAACTGAGCCTTGAACTCGTTCTGGTAGACTTCTTCGAAGATGTCCTTGAAGCGGCCGTCATAGGCCTTGAGGATGGTGTTCTTGGTCGAGAGGTAGACCGGCCACTTGCGCATCAGGCCGTACATCATCGAGGCGCGGGCGAATTCGCGGATCGACTCGTCGAGGTTGTACATGGCCATGGCAACGCCGGCGCCAGGAGCGTTGAAGACTTCCTTCTCGATGACCGTGCCGTCTTCGCCGACAAACTTGATGGTGAGCTTGCCCTTGCCGGGGAACTTGAAGTCGGTGGCGCGGTACTGGTCGCCGAAAGCGTGACGGCCGACGACGATCGGCTGCGTCCAGCCCGGAACGAGGCGCGGAACGTTCTTGCAGATGATCGGCTCGCGGAAGATGACGCCGCCGAGAATGTTGCGGATCGTGCCGTTCGGGCTCTTCCACATTTCCTTGAGGTTGAATTCCTTGACGCGGGCTTCGTCCGGCGTGATCGTCGCGCATTTGATGCCGACGCCGTATTTTTTGATGGCGTTAGCGGCGTCGACGGTGACCTGGTCATTGGTGGCGTCGCGGTTTTCGACCGAGAGGTCGTAATAATCGATATCGATGTCGAGGTAGGGGAAGATCAGTTTTTCTTTGATGAGCTGCCAGATGATGCGAGTCATTTCGTCGCCATCGAGATCGGCAACGGGATTTGCGACCTTGATCTTCTTCATGCTTCTGCCTCGTTTAAGCTGATGGGACCCGATGGTCCTGTGAGTAATATGAAGTCCCGAGGGCTATAGCACCGCAAGTGCGGAACGCAAAGCCGATAGAGCCTTGGGCATAGTGTTTTTGATCATTCGTGACATCATCCGCTTTTTGCGATCCGGCCATTGCCAAAGCGGTCGATGGGGCTAAGGTCGCGCATGTTTTGCCTGTTATTACGGAATCACGTCATGCAGAAATTTGCCGCATCCGCGCTTGCCTTCACGCTCTTTCAGTTCTCCCTAGGCGCGCATATGGCACTGGCCGCCGATGCGACGACGCCGGTCAAGGCCATCATGGATGCGACCGTCTCGAACTGGGCGGGCGGCGACAGCGATTGGCAGGATATCTTCGACGAGAGCAAGCTCAAGGATATCTACAGCAAGGATTTCGCGGCGAAATATCAGGCGGCGGCGCAATTTCCCGCCGCCGACGAGGATGGTATCTCGCCCTTCGACTACGATGTCATCGTCAATGCGCAGGATGCGTGTCCGCTGGAGGACGTGAAGATTGCCGCCCAGACGCCGAAGAACAATGTGACCGAGGTGCTGGCGACCTTCAAGAAATCCACCTGCATGGGATCAGATGCCGATTATCAGAAGGTGACCACGGTTCGTTTCGAGGTCATCGAAGAGGGCGGCAGGCCCCTGGTGGACGATATCGTCACCAACGATGACAACGGCAATCCGAGCTCGCTCAAGAGCGTGATGGTGGATCTCGTCAAACAACAGCAGCAACAGCCGACAGACCAGACGCAGCAACCGTCGGATCAGAAGCCCGCCAATCCACAATAATCGGGCCGGATTCGTTCTGCCGTTCAAGCGCAAAAACCTTGCCGATCGGCTGGCGTCTCGCTATTGCGACACCGGAATCAGGACATTGAGCATGATGTCGTCCGAAAACCGCTAACACTTCTCGGCATCATGCTCGAATTAGCGCGATTGGTTTCGCGCGCGGAGATTTAGGCATCATGGCAGGCACGAACAGCGAGCGTCAACTTCTGGCCGAAGGGCCGGCCATCATTCTGGTCGAGCCGCAGATGGGCGAAAATATCGGCATGGTGGCGCGCGCCATGGCGAATTTCGGCCTTGCCGAGTTGCGGCTCGTCAATCCTCGCGATGGCTGGCCGAACGAGAGGGCACAGGCGACGGCTTCCAAGGCGGATCACATCATCGAAGCGACCAAGGTCTACGAGACACTGGAGCAGGCGATCGCTGATCTCAATTTCATCTATGCGACAACCGCGCGGGAGCGGGATGGTTACAAGCCGGTGCGTTCGCCTGTTATTGCCGCGCAAACCCTTCGTGCCAAGTTCCAAGCAGGTGAGGGTACCGGCATCCTCTTCGGTAGGGAGCGCTGGGGCCTGACGAACGAGGAAGTGGCGCTGGCCGACGAGATCGTGACATTTCCCGTCAATCCCGCCTTTGCTTCTTTGAACATCGCGCAGGCCGTGCTGCTGATGTCCTATGAGTGGATGAAGTCGGGCATGGAGGATCTCGGCGATGTGCCTTTCCAGGCGATCGAGCAGCGGCCTTCGACGAAGGAGCAGCTTTTCGGCCTTTTCGACCAGCTCGAGGAAGCGCTGGATGCGCGCAATTATTTCCATCCCGCCGGGAAAAAGCCGAAAATGGTCGACAATCTCCGGGCCGTCCTCTCGCGCCGGGCCTTCACCGAACAGGAAATCAGCGTCTTGCGCGGGGTGATCTCGTCTCTCGACCGCTTCTCGCGGAAGTCCCCGCGCGGCAGTGGCTCGCATCCCCGATCCTCGAAAGCACCCAAGGAAACCACGAACGATGACAGCAGCGGCGAATGAGCTGAAACCGGTCCTTGTTTTCGATTCAGGGATCGGCGGTTTGACCGTGCTGCGCGAAGCACGCGTGCTGATGCCGGAGCGGGGTTTCATCTATATCGCCGACGATGCCGCATTTCCCTATGGCAGTTGGGAAGAAGCAGCCTTGAAAGAGCGCATTGTCGGTCTCTTCGCAAAGCTGCTCGCGCAATATGATCCGGAAGTCTGCATCATCGCCTGCAACACGGCGTTCACGCTGGCCGGCGCCGCTCTTCGTGCCGCCTTTCCGCAGATGACGTTCGTGGGTACCGTGCCGGCGATCAAGCCAGCTGCGGAGCGCACGCGCTCCGGGTTGGTCTCCGTGTTGGCGACACCGGGCACCGTCAAGCGCGCCTATACGCGCGATCTGATCCAGTCCTTTGCCACACAATGCCATGTGCGGCTTGTCGGATCGGAAAATCTGGCGCGCCTGGCGGAG
The DNA here is from genome assembly GCF_003287875.1 of Martinezella tropici. GTDB lineage: Bacteria > Pseudomonadota > Alphaproteobacteria > Rhizobiales > Rhizobiaceae > Rhizobium > Rhizobium tropici_C. The sequence goes on along the minus strand of NZ_QMKK01000015.1, from coordinate 27,912 downwards.
AGCTATATTCGCGGCGATGCAATTACAGACGAGGCCGTCATGACCGAGATCGATCAGTGCTTCGTCGAGATGGATGGCCGCAAGACCGATATCGTGGTGCTTGCCTGCACGCATTACCCTTTCATGGCGAATATTTTCCGTCGCCTTGCGCCTTGGCCGGTCGATTGGCTCGATCCGGCTGAAGCCATCGCAAGGCGCGCCCGCAGCCTGGTGCCGCAGATGGCCGATGCTGTGCATCCCGACAATTTCGACTTTGCGGTGTTTACCTCCGGGGCACCCGATTTCCCCACGCGCCGGCTGATGCAGGGTTTTGGACTCAAGGCTTGATGATGAAAGACAAGGTTTCGCTGCGAAAACTCGATCTCGCGGATATGCCGGCGGCTGCCGCTGTCCATCGCGCTTCCTTCAACGAGCGGCTGCCGGCGCTTGCCGGACTTCATACGCCCGAAGAAGATGTTGGCTTCTGGAGCGCTGTCGTTTTCAAAGATTGCCAGATTTGGGGTGCGGAAGAGGGCGGTCGTCTTGTTGGCGTCATCGCCTTTCTCGAGGATTGGATCGACCAGCTTTATGTTCTGCCTGAGGCGCAGGGGCGCGGCATCGGCAGCCGCCTTGTCGATATCGCCAAGTCGACCTATCCGGCGCTGTCGCTCTGGACGTTCCAGAGAAACGAGCCTGCGCGCCGCTTTTACGAGAAGCATGGCTTCTTCGTGGTTGACGAGTCGGATGGGGCAGGCAATGAGGAAAAGGAGCCGGATGTGCTTTACAAGTGGGAGGCACGCTTGCATCGGTTGTAATGCAGCATTGGGCTGAGTGGCGGAATATTGGGAGGGCGATATTTGATGTCTTTTGAGATTGATTGCAGTGTTGTCGGGGCAAGCCATGCGTCTGCGTGAGTGCCACAACTTCCATGATTTTCGCCTTCTTGCGAAAAAGCGTCTTCCCGGCCCGATCTTCAACTATATCGACGGCGCAGCCGACGACGAAGTGACGCTCCGGCGGAACACAGCCAGCTTCGAAAGTTGCGATCTCGTTCCCAACGTCCTGCGCGGGGTCAGCGAGATTGATATGTCTGTCACCGTCATGGGGCAAAAGCTCGCGACACCTTTTTATTGCTCGCCGACGGCGTTGCAGCGTCTCTTCCACCATCAGGGTGAGAACGCGGTGGCTGCCGCAGCTTCTTCGCTCGGCACCATGTTCGGCGTTTCCTCGCTCGGTACCGTCAGCCTTGAGGAAATCCGCAAGAAGCATGCGGGACCGCAGGTCTACCAGTTCTATTTCCATAGGGATCGTGGCCTGAATCGGGCAATGATGGAGCGGGCGAAGGAAGCCGGCGTCAACGTGATGATGCTGACGGTGGACAGCATTACCGGCGGCAATCGCGAGCGCGATCTTCGCACGGGGTTTTCCATTCCGTTCAAGCTCAATCTAGCCGGGATCACCCAGTTCGCCATCAAGCCTGCGTGGGCGCTGAACTACGTCACCCACGAGAAGTTCCGCCTGCCGCAGCTCGACGAGCATGTCGACATGAGCGGCGGTGCGATGTCGATCGGCAAGTATTTCACCGAGATGCTGGATCCGTCGATGAACTGGAACGACGTTGCCGAGATGGTGAAGCACTGGAACGGGCAGTTTTGCCTGAAGGGCATCATGTCGGTCGAGGACGCAAAGCGTGCGGTCGATATCGGATGCACCGGCATCGTGCTCTCGAACCATGGCGGCCGGCAGCTCGACGGTTCTCGCTCCGCGTTCGATCAGCTGGCGGAAATCGTCGACGCCGTCGGCCATCGCATCGATGTCATGATGGATGGCGGCGTCCAGCGCGGCACGCATGTGCTGAAGGCTCTGTCGCTCGGTGCCAAGGCCGTTGGCCTCGGCCGCTTCTATCTCTATCCGCTGGCCGCTGCCGGTCAGGCGGGCGTGGAACGGGCACTGCGGCACCTGCGTACCGAAGTGGAGCGCGACATGAAGCTCATGGGCTGCACATCGGTCAGCCAGCTGTCGCGCGCAAACCTGCGCTTCAGGTAGGTCTCGCAATCGCCTGTGGGTTTTTTCAATCCACGGGCGCGAAGCTTGGAAATCTTTGCTAGACGGAGGCGCGTCCTTTCAGAAAGATGGGACGCATCGACATTTGATTCTCGCTCATAGGGGAAGTGCATTGCAGGTCGGCATCGACATGGGAACGGCGTCCGGCGGGACCAGCGCCCAGCTCGATATCGAGGAGCTGCTGGCGACGCGTCTCCTGGTACAGGGCAATTCCGGTTCCGGAAAATCGCATCTTTTGAGGCGCCTGCTCGAACAGTCGGCGCAATGGGTGCAGCAGGTCATCATCGATCCAGAAGGCGATTTCGTCACGCTGGCCGACAAGTTCGGGCATGTGGTCGTGGATGGCGAGCGCACGGAAGCAGAGCTTGCCGGCATCGCAAACCGTATTCGCCAGCATCGCGTTTCCTGCGTGCTGACGCTCGAAGGGCTTGATATCGAGCAGCAGATGCGCGCTGCCGCCGCCTTCCTCAATGGCATGTTCGATGCCGACCGCGAATTCTGGTATCCCGTGCTGGTCGTGGTCGACGAAGCGCAGATGTTTGCCCCCTCGGTCGGCGGCGACGTTTCGGAAGATGCGCGCAAGATGTCGCTAGGCGCCATGACAAATCTGATGTGCCGCGGCCGAAAGCGCGGCCTTGCCGGCGTCATCGCGACGCAGCGCCTGGCGAAGCTTGCCAAGAACGTTGCCGCAGAAGCCTCCAACTTCCTGATGGGCCGTACCTTCCTCGATATCGACATGGCCCGCGCGGCCGATTTGCTCGGCATGGATCGCAGGCAGGCGGAAATGTTTCGCGACCTCAAGCGTGGCAATTTCGTCGCCCTCGGGCCGGCACTTTCGCGTCGCCCGCTGCCGATCACCATCGGCACGGTGGAAACATCGGCGCGTTCCTCCAGCCCGAAGCTGATGCCGCTGCCGGATGCACCGCAGGATATCGAAGATCTGATCTTCACGCCGGATCCGGAAGAGTTCACGCGTCCCGTTGTCCGCCGTACCACACCGGCGCCGCGTCCGACGACCGATATTCTGGCAGAGCTTTCCCGCTCCGTACCGGCGGCAAGCCCGGCACCTTCGGAACCGAAGGTCAGCCAGCCGGAACTATCGAGCGAGGATCGCGAGGCGAGAGTGAGCGCCGTGCTCTCCGAAATCCTCGACGATCCGGCCTCGGGCTTCCGAACGGATTCGGTGCTTTATCAGGAGTTTCTTGTACGCTTGCGCATGCGCCGCGTTCCCGGCGCACCCATGAGCCTTTCGGAGTTCCGTCGACGCGTGGCGATTGCCCGCTCCGGTGCGGACGAAGAAGTCATGGCGACGGATCAATGGGCAACGGCGCTTTCGCTATCTGCCAGCGTCACCGACGATCTGCAGGGTGTTTTCCTGATGCTGGCGAAGGCCGCTATCAGCGGCGAGCCATGCCCGTCCGACGCCCGCATCGCCCGCGCCTATGGTACTCATTCGGCCCGGCGCGCGCGGCGACTGCTGAGCTATTTCGAAGAGCAGGGCAGCGTCGTCGTCCACACGGATTTTTCGGGCAAACGCATTGTCGCCTTTCCGGATATGGGGTCGCAGACCGCGCCCGGCGATGCCAATGCGCCCGATCTCGACGGCGGTGAGCAGGCGGCGGCTGAATAGCTGCCGGTTACACGTTGCTGGCGATGATGTGGAGTGCGGCTTTGCCGTCCTTGACGGCCGAAGTTGATAGGCGCCGGTCGAACGTTGCCAGTTGGCCCCCATGGAATTTCGCCAATGCCAACAGGTAGGTGTCGGTGATTTGTCCAGGAGTCAGAATGCGTGTCGAATCCACCAAAGTATCATCCAGCAGACTGATATCGTCGGCCCAGAATTGGTGACCCGGCAAGCTGCGAAGTTGGGCAACAAGAACCGCAGCTGTTGACGGCGGCCCAGGAGAATTAGGGTAGTTGGGCTGGCTAAGAATCCGCACAACCCCATTTTCCGTTAACGGACACGTTGCCCAACTATCGCCGGCTAGGGAGTGAAACCACTCATGGGCCATATCATGCGATACATGGCCAGGGTCGAATAAAGCGATCAGAACATTGACGTCCAACAAAAATGTCACGGAAGTTCGTCACGAAGTTTGTTGACAAGATCGAGCGTAACAGGGGGATTGCCCGTCTTAGGCGTGAGCAACGGAATACCATTCCGCTCCTTTACCGGCTGCGGACGGTTGAGCGACCGGCGAGCCAGGTCGGAAATGACATCACCGATACTGCGGTGCTGCTGTTCTGCCATCGCCTTTGCCGCGGCAAGTACGTCGTCGTCAATTGCAAGGGTTGTTCGCATCATTGCACCTTGATCGGTCATCAAGCATCAAGCATCAAGCATCAAGCATCAAATATAGCATTCGCTGCTTCATTCTCAACAGCGTCGCGTGCGGCTGTTGACATTTTCATAACGACCCCTTACAGACCGCGCCAACGCCGGGCAGAAATGTCCGGTGTTTCATTTGACATGTCCCGTGGCTTCGTCCGTTCGCTAACGTGAGAGGCCTGTCAGAGCTCGAAAACGGAGTTCAGAGGAGGGCGTGTTTCCTTCGCGGTTCGGCAACGGGCCGCCATAACACTTGAAAGGAAATGCGATGAGCAAGCGCGAATCGTCCAAGTACAAAATTGACCGCCGTATGGGCGAAAACATCTGGGGCCGTCCGAAGTCCCCGGTTAACCGTCGCGAATACGGCCCGGGCCAGCACGGCCAGCGCCGCAAGGGCAAGCTTTCGGACTTCGGCGTGCAGCTGCGCGCCAAGCAGAAGCTGAAGGGCTACTACGGCGACCTGCGTGAAAAGCAGTTCCGCGCCATCTTCGACGAAGCCAACCGCCGCAAGGGCGATACCTCGGAAAACCTGATCGGCCTGCTCGAATCGCGCCTCGACGCGATTGTCTACCGCGCCAAGTTCGTTCCGACCGTCTTCGCAGCCCGTCAGTTCGTCAACCATGGCCACGTCACCGTCAACGGCGTTCGCGTCAACATCGGTTCCTACCGCTGCAAGGCTGGCGACGTTATCGAAGTTCGCGAAAAGTCCAAGCAGCTCGTAACCGTTCTCGAATCGGTTTCGCTCGCTGAGCGCGACGTTCCGGAGTACATCGAAGTCGATCACAACAAGATGGTTGCGACCTTCGCTCGCGTTCCGGCTCTCGGCGACGTACCGTACGCCGTTGTCATGGAACCGCATCTGGTCGTCGAATTCTATTCGCGTTAATAAGCGTATAACTTTCTTGATGAATGAAAAGCCGCTCGGTTCGAGCGGCTTTTTTGTCTTTGGAGCGCCTCATGACGGATTTGCAGGCCATTCTCGACGGCATTCATGCGGAGCTTTCGCCGCGCATCGGCGAGGGCAAGGTCGCCGATTACATTCCGGAGCTGGCAAAGGTCGACCCGAAGCAGTTCGGGATGGCAATCGCGACGGTCGATGGCGATGTCTACAGCATCGGCGACGCCGGCGTTCCTTTCTCTATCCAGAGTATTTCCAAGGTCTTTATGCTGACCCTGGCGTTGGGCAAAGTCGGCGAGAGCCTGTGGAATCGTGTAGGGCGCGAGCCGTCCGGCACGGCCTTCAACTCCATCGTCCAGCTGGAGCGCGAAGAGGGGATACCGCGCAACCCCTTCATCAATGCGGGCGCGATCGCCATCAGCGACGTCGTGCTGGCCGGGCACGAGCCGCGCGAGGCGATCGGCGAGCTGCTGCGCTTCGTGCGCTATGTAGCTGACGACGAGACGATCACCATCGATGACAAGGTTGCGCGTTCAGAGACCCAAACCGGTTATAGAAATTTCGCGCTCGCCAATTTCATGCGCGCCTACGGCAATCTCCACCATCCGGTCGAGCATGTGCTCGGTGTCTATTTCCATCAATGCGCGCTGTCCATGAGCTGCCAGCAGCTTGCCAAGGCTGGGCTCTATCTCGCTGCGCGCGGCAGCAATCCGATCACCGGCCACTCCGTCGTCTCGCCGAAGCGGGCGCGGCGTATCAATGCGCTCATGCTGACCTGCGGCCATTATGATGGCTCGGGGGACTTCGCCTATCATGTCGGCCTGCCGGGCAAGAGCGGCGTCGGTGGCGGCATTCTGGCGGTGGCGCCGGGCATCGGCTCGATCGCCGTGTGGTCGCCGGGGCTGAACAAGGTCGGCAATTCGCAACTCGGCGCCGTAGCGTTGGAAATGCTGGCTGCGCGCACCGGCTGGTCGGTGTTCGGCGATTGATACGGTGTCTTCTCGTTCCGCTTTCTGCTATCAGCGTGGCGAGATGCAAGGAATGACGCAATGAATATCGCGACCACTGTGAAAGACGACATCGATATCGAGGCTGAAGATGGCAGTTCTGCCGTTCATCCGATGTTTTTCGATGCGCCGCGTTCGGTCTCCTTCAACAAGCTTCGCAAGCGCCTGTTGCGGCAAGTGCGCCAGGCAATGGAAGACTTCCAGATGCTGAAGGGCCAGAAGCGCTGGCTGGTCGGCCTTTCCGGCGGCAAGGATTCCTACGGTTTGCTGGCACTGCTCCTTGATCTGAAATGGCGAGGCTTGCTGCCGGTGGAGCTGATCGCCTGCAATCTCGATCAGGGGCAGCCGAATTTCCCAAAGCATATCCTGCCCGAATACCTCACGAAGATCGGTGTCACGCATCGCATCGAGTATCGCGACACCTATTCCATCGTGAAGGAGAAGGTGCCGGAGGGGGCAACCTATTGCTCGCTCTGTTCGCGCCTGCGCCGCGGCAATCTCTATCGCATCGCCCGCGAGGAAGGTTGCGATGCGCTGGTGCTTGGCCATCACCGCGAGGATATTCTCGAGACCTTCTTCATGAACTTCTTCCATGGCGGCCGCTTGGCTTCCATGCCCGCAAAGCTGCTCAACGACGAAGGCGACTTGATGCTTCTTCGTCCGCTCGCCTATGCCGCTGAGGACGATCTTGCCAAGTTTGCCGCGGCCATGCAGTTTCCGATCATCCCCTGCGATCTCTGCGGCTCGCAGGATGGGCTGCAGCGCAATGCCATGAAGGACATGCTCGCTGATATCGAGCGGCGCATGCCGGGCCGCAAGGATACGATGCTGCGCGCCCTGGCGCATGTGAACCCGTCGCACCTGCTCGATCCGAAGCTGTTCGATTTTGCGGGTTTGATGACGCAGGGCTCTTCGAGCGATTCCGCTTAATTTCAGGGCTTTTGCCACACCGATGTCATCGAATCGGGCATAAGAGGAAGCCCTTTCAAAACAGAGGCTTCCGATGACCTTCTCCGATGCTGATTTCGACTATGTGATGACGATCGTTGCAGAAGCGGCGTCAAAGGAGATCATGCCGCGCTTCCGCAATCTGGATGCCGGCGACATATCGGAAAAGACCTCGGCTATCGACCTCGTGACCGAGGCCGATCTACTGGCCGAAAAGCATATCACCACGGCGCTGAAGGCGCGCTTCCCGGCTGCCCTTATCGTTGGTGAAGAGGCCTATGAGGCGGACAAAACAGTTGTGCCTGCTCTGGCGCATGCGGAGCTTGCCTTCGCTATCGACCCGGTAGATGGCACATTCAATTTCGCTGCCGGCCTGCCGGTCTTCGGGACGATACTGGCAATTGTCGCCAATGGTGAGACCATCGGCAGCATCATTCATGATTCCGTACTGGGCGACACCGTTACCGCCATGAAGGGCGGCGGCACTTTCCTGCGCCGGAGAACGGGACAGGTGAGGCGGCTTTCCGTTGCCAGACCCGCGCCCTTAAGCGCCATGACGGGCGCCATATCCTGGGGGCACATGGACGAACCTGACCGGTCCCGCATCAGCGCCAACCTGTCCAAGACCCGCATGGCATTCTCGCTGAATTGCTCGGCTTATGAATATTGGATGGTGGCTTCAGGCAAATGGCATTTCATCGGCCATTGCAAGCTTATGCCATGGGATCATCTTGCCGGCGTGCTGGCGCATCAGGAAGCCGGCGGCTATACCGCCAAATTCGATGGTACGCCCTACAGGCCCGGTGAAACCGTGGGCGGCATTATTTCTGCGCCGGATGAAGAAAGCTGGCAGATGATTCGTCGCGACATCATTGGTGCCTGACGGGAAAGGACAAAGCATGACATCGCTTGTTGACGTTACCACGCTTGCTCATGTGCTGCGCCGCGCGGCACAGACGGAGATCCTGCCGCGTTTTCGCAGGCTTGGCAGCGACGATATCCGCGCCAAGAGCGAGGCGACGGATCTGGTGACGGAAGCCGACGAACGTGCAGAGCGCATGATCAAGGCCGAGGTTTCGCGGCTCTGGCCCGAGGCGCTGTTCGTCGGCGAGGAATCGGTTGCCGCTGATCCGTCGTTGCTTGGCAAGCTGGCGGATGCCGATCTTGCCATCATCGTCGATCCAGTCGACGGCACGTTCAATTTCGCTGCCGGCATTCCGGCTTTCGGTGTCATGGCCTCGGTCGTCTCCAAGGGAGAAACGGTCGCCGGCATCATCTTCGACCCGATGGGCGACGACTGGGTGCTGGCAGAGCGCGGCAGCGGCGCATGGCTGCGGCGGCCGGACGGCGAGACGCTGCGTCTCAACGTTGCGCCCTCCGTCGCGCTGGAAGAGTTGGTCGGCATGGCGGCTACAGGCTTTTTGCCCAAGGAAAAGCGCGCCGAGATCATGGGTAATCTCGCCAAAGTACGCTACACGACCTGCTATCGGTGCGCGGCCCACGAATACCGCACGCTTGCCGGCGGCTATGTGCATTATCTCATGTACAACAAGCTGATGCCCTGGGATCATCTGGCGGGAGCGCTGATCTCTGCCGAGGCTGGCGCCTATGTCCGACGTTTCGACGGCTCTCCCTATTTGCCGCACCACCTCGACGGCGGGCTGCTGATTGCGGCGGACAAGGATACCTGGGAATTGCTGCGGCGTGAGGTCTTCACCCTCTAAAGCGGGTTTCGCGGTTGAATTGCCGACGGTGCCCTACTTGGAAAGTGCCGGCTGGAGGGCTATCTTTGCTGTAACAGGCAAGAGCCCTGGTCGGTGCTTGCCGCGAGGATGAAGACAAATGTCCGAGACGAGCCGCAAGCTGACCACCATCTTCTGCGCCGACGTGCAGGATTATTCGCGCCTCATGGGCAAAGACGAGGAGGGGACACTTTCGACCCTTCGTCGTTACCGCGAGGCGATGAAACGGCTGATCGAAGCGCATGGCGGGCGTGTCATCAACACCTGGGGCGATGGCGTCTTTGCCGAGTTTCCGAGCGTCGTCGAAGCTGTGCGCGCTGCGATCGACACGCAGAACGAGCTTGCCGGCTACAATGCAGTGACCGATCCCGACAAGCAGATGCTCTTTCGCATCGGCCTCAATCTCGGTGATGTGATCGCCGATGGCGATGACCTTTATGGCGACGGCGTCAATATTGCCGCCCGGCTGCAATCGCGCGCTGCTCCGGGTGGCATCGTCATTTCCAACACGGTCTACGATCAAGTCCGCAATAAGGTGGCGGTCGGTTTCGATTTTCTCGGGCAGCTCGAGGTCAAGAACATCGAAGGCGGCGTGCCAAGCTATGCTGTGCGGATCGGCGGCGTGCAGGTTGTCGACACCACATCCGATTATCGGTCGGCCCAGGAGCCGGCTCCCGTGCGGGCGCCCGAAGCGGCGATGCGGGAATCCTTGCCGCAGGACTGGCGGCGGAGCTACGGTGTTGCTCTAGTCGTGTGCATCGGCCTAGCCGTTCTTAACGGGTTGACCTGGGATGGCGAATTTTGGGCGAAATGGCCCATACTCGCGATTTTGTGGGTCAACGCGTATCGTTACGTCCGTAGCAACCCGCAGATCGATATGGCGATCGCGAGCCTTGTCATCACAGGTATCGGGATCGTTACCATCAACCTTTTCACCTGGCACGGAACACCATGGGCGATGTGGCCGCTCTTCGGGCTTGCGATCGCTGCGGCTGTGCGCTGGGTCAGTCGGCCGCGCAGCGGCGCCTAGAGCAATTCCAGGAAAAGTGCGCAGCGGTTTTCCGTCCGGAATTGCGTGAAAACAAAGAGATAGAGCGGTTCAGAGATTCCGTGAAAAACTGAACCGCTCTAAGGAAGGGAGGCACGTCGTTCAAACATGCCCCATGCCCGGCTCCAGCGCCGGTGTATCGCCGGGATGAGTGAAGAGCTTGCCACGTTCCGCCCAAAGCGTCGCGACGATCGATAGCGCACCGAATACAGTGAAGCCGGCGAGCAGCGGTTGCGCGGTGCCATCAAACATCTGACCGACGATGCCGCCGATGAGAACGCCGACCGTCGTGGAGATCGAGCTGGTGATGGCGGCTGCCGTGCCCGCAAGATGCCCCATCGGCTCGAGGCTGATCGCCATGCAATTGGTGGTGATCACTGCAAACATCATCAGCATCACCGAGATCAGTACATAGATGAAGGTGAAGCTCGGCTGGCCGAACATGCCGACGATGTAACCGATGGCGCCTAAAACGGTGAAAATGATCATGGCGGCATGAGAAATACGGCGCATGCCGAAGCTGCGGACGAAATAGCCATTGGCGAACTGTGCCACGGCGGTGCCGGCTGCCGTTGCCGCAAAGGCGATCGGAAACGTGTCCCCAAGGCCGTAGACTTCACCGAAAACCTGCTGCACGGATACGATGTAGGCACAGATGATGCCGGTATAGAGCGTCAGGCCGATCGTGTAGCCGCAGGTGATGCGATTGGTCAACACTGTCTTGAAGCCGGACAGGACAGAGGCGACCGAAAGCGGCAGGCGTTCCTCGGCTGGAAGCGTTTCTTTCATGCGGAAGAAGGCGACCAGGAACAGGCCAGCGCTGACGATGCCGAGCAGGATGAAGATCCATTGCCACTTTGAATAGGCAACGATCATCTGGCCGACGAAAGGGGCAACCATCGGCATGATCATGAAGACGATCATGACATAGGACATGACGCGGGCCATTTCGCGTCCGCCGAAGCAGTCGCGCACGATGGCAAGCGTCGTGATGCGCACGGCTGCGGCGCCGACACCCTGGGCGAAGCGCAGGACGAGCAGCGTGAAGAGATTGCCGCTCCAGGCCGCCGCAAACAGCGTCGCCATGTAGAAGGCGAGGCCGCCGAGCAGGATGCGCCGACGGCCGTAAGTGTCCGACATGCTGCCGAAAAACAGCTGACAGATGCCGAAGCCGAGGAAGTAGACGCCGATGACGAGCTGAGTGTCATTCGAGTTGGCGACATGAAGCGATTGGCCGATGTTTGGCAGTGCCGGCAGCATGCTGTCGATGCCCATGGAGATGCTGGCCGTCATCAGGGCGATCAGCAGGATGAATTCCACGATGCCGAGGCCGATGCGGCTGGAGCCGGACTGTTCCGGCTGGTGAGACTGAGGCGCGGTTGTCATTTGAATATGCCTGTCAATGCAAAGCGAGAGACTGGTCGGCCGGAGGGGGCGCATTATGCGGGCGGAAGAGGCGACCCCTTTCGGCAATCAGCACGAACATCAAACCGATCAGCGAGACTGTGAAGTAGCCGATGACCATCGGCGTCGCCGTACCGTTGAAATACTGGCCGATGCCGGCGCCGATCGATGCACCGCCGACCGTGCTCATGAAGCCGAGCACCGAGGAAGCGGTTCCGGCGACATGGCCGAGCGGCTCCATGGCGAGCGAGTTGAAATTGGAGCCGATCCAGCCGAACTGGAACATTGCCAGCGCGAAAAAGATCATGAAGAGCGGGAAGGGCATCGGCGCCGGGCCGTAAAGCTGGACGATCATCCAGATGAAGGTGACGACGGAGAAACCGAGCAGCGCCGCATGCGACAGCCGCCGCATGCCGAAACGGCCGACGAGTTGCGAATTGATGAAGGATGACAAGGCCATGAACAGCGCCACGCCGCCGAAGGCGACGGGCGTGTAGACGCCGAGTCCGTAAATGCCGCTGTAGATCTGTTGAGCCGAGTTGATGAAGCCGAACAGCGCCCCAAACAGGAACGTGCTGGCAAGGGTGTAACAGAGGGCCACCCTGTTCGTCAGCACGATGCGGAAACCCGCGGCAACGGATTTGACCGTCAAAGGCCGGACGTTTTCCGGTTTCAGCGTTTCGGGAAGCCGGAAGTACATCCAGAGACCGACAAGTGTCGCCATCGTGCCGATGAAGACGAAGATCATGTGCCAGGTGCTGATCAGCAAGATGATCTGGCCGCTTCCGGGCGCGATGACGGGCACGATCATGAAGACCATCATGATCAGCGACATGACCTCCGCCATCAGACGGCCGCCGAAGACGTCACGAACGATCGAAATGGTGATAACACGTGTCGCCGCCGATCCGAGACCCTGGATGAAGCGCAGGAGGAGCAGGCCTGCAAAGGACGGGATAAGGGCAATGCCGAAAGCGGAGATGACGTAAACGGTAAGGCCGATCAGCAGGGGCAGGCGGCGGCCGAAGCGATCCGACAGGGGACCGTAGATGAGCTGCGCCAAGCCGAAGCCGATGAGATAGGCCGTCACCACATATTGCCGATGATTCTCGTTTATCACGCCAAGGCTGGAGCCGATCTGCTGCAAGGCGGGGAGCATGATGTCGATCGCGAGCGAATTGATCGCCATCAGGAAGGCCGCGAGCGCGATGAACTCGCGTTTGCCCATGGGCAGCTGCCCATGGGACATAGCCTGGGATGTGTTCGTCACGGTTTTATTCCCATAAACATGTCAAGGCGCCGCCCGATGGCAGCGCCTTTTCGATCCAATTGAACTATGGAAACCGGACGGGGAGCCCGGTGCCCGGTCAGGCGGCGCCGCGAACGCTGATGCCGTGTTCCTGGAGGTGTTGCTGCAACTCGCCCGCCTGGAACATTTCGCGTACGATGTCACAGCCGCCGATGAACTCGCCCTTTACATAGAGCTGCGGAATGGTCGGCCAGTTGGAATAGTCCTTGATGCCCTGACGAATCTCGGCATCGGCAAGGACGTTGACGCCCTTATAGTCGACGCCGATATAATCGAGAATCTGGACCACTTGGCCTGAGAAGCCACATTGCGGGAACTGGGGCGTGCCCTTCATGAAAAGAACGACGTCGTTGTTCTTGACTTCGTTGTCGATGAATTCGTGAATACCGCTCATTGGACAGTTCCTTTCACATGCGGAGTCAAGGTCCGCAGCGTTAAATCTGTTCCTTAAATAGCAAGCGACAGGCGCGATTTCCAGCGGCAAAACGCAGGCTTTTCCTTTTTCATCGCATGAATGGATTTCCAGCATCAGCTGTTAAGAAAGATGGCCGAAATGGCTCATTGGCAATCTTTTCTGAACAGTGCGTTTTGAAAACGCCTCTTCAACTCCAAGCCTGAACAACACAAATGAAAATTTCAAGCAAGGGACGATTAATATTAGGCCGCTACTTAATTTACAAACGGCCGGTATGTTTGTTAGAGTTTGTCGATTGATGCGATTTGGCGCGTATCGGTCCCTTGTTGACATTGCATTCGTATTTTTGAGGGAGCGGACACCATGAGCCACCATCACTATTCCGACGGGCAGGTTGGTGAAGAGCGGGAATTTTACAGTTCGGAGGAAAGAAGCGAGGGCGAGCGGGAATATTATGAGCATGTGCGCACGCCAAGGGCTTCCATTCTGAACAGTGCCGTGACCGTCTGTGCCATCGTGCTCGTTTTGAGCATTGCCTTCGGCTACCGCGCTTCGACTGCTCCGACACCGCAACCAGCGGTGCCGCCGATCGTCCAAAAAATCATGATCGCGCCGCCGGCGGACCCCTGTGCAGACAGTTCTCCCTATCCTGGCCGCGAATGCTGAGGTCGCCTTCTTGTCACCGTGCGGTACAGCAGCGAGTCGGGTGACCTCTATAAGCGTTCTTCTTTCCCGCCAACGGCCACGACCTTAAACACTTGATTTCAATCTTTTTATGTTGAGATGAATTGTGGGCGCCGCCATGAAAAAGCCCGTAGCCCGTGGTTTTGGCGATTTCCAGTATTTTCGATGCCGCTCGTGCGCCCAGGGACAGACTGCCAGATGAATAATATCAAGAAGAGGGTGGTTCTCCACTTCCCTGGTTTCGAGCCGTTGGATGCGGCAGCGCATCGGGCTCGCTACGGGCGTTCGGCGCAGCAGAGCGCCGCAGTCTGGGATTTTTCGGTTTCCGTCGACGAGCTGAAAAACTTCGGCCGGGCACCCTGTTTCGATGTGACCGCAGCGGCTGCGGATTGGCAGACGCAGAGCCGCATTCATATCGTCGATCACAACGATCTTGTCTCGGCCTTGAACGGCAGGCCGTTCTTTACGCGGCTCATGCAGGGATATCTTGCCGCCGCAAGGGTTGCCGTTTCGGGCGGGATGGTCGGTTATTTCCGTCACGCCTGGCGCTTCGGCCTGTTTTTCGTCTTTCCCTTTCTGTTGATGCTTGCGGGGCTGTCGATCAGCCTTTCCATCGCCTTCACGCCGTTCGTATTCGGCCTGCCGGCCTGGAGCCATATCGGCAGCATCGCGCTGGCCGTCGCATTCTTCGTCTATGTATTTCTGCCGCAGGCGGAGAAGTTGCATACGCTGCATCTTTTCTCCGACTGGGAAATGGCGGTGGCCATGGCGGGAGTGAACGGGCTCGGCGCCAAGCAATGGCTGGAGGCGAGCGCGATCAGCGTGCGTCAGGCCCTGGATGAGCCCGATATCGACGAATTCGTTATTTCCTCACATAGCATGGGCTCGTCCGTTGCCACTCATGTGATCGGCCTGCTGCTCGAGCGGGAGCCGGAACTATTGCAGGGCAAGCGCGTGGTATTCATGACGCTCGGCAGCGCCATTCTGCAATGCGCCCTTATGCGGCCGGCATCCGAGCTGCGCTCGCGTGTCGGGCTGATCGCACGTTGCAAGGAGATCTTCTGGCTCGATGTTCATTGTCTGACCGACGCGATTCACTTTTATAAGGCGAAGGTCGCCGCCGTTTGCGGGCATACGGATGCGGCGCAGGCTTCGATCCTCTTCGTGCGTTTCAAGCAGATGCTGTCGCAGAAGCATTACAGGAAGATCAAGCGCGATTTCCTGCGGGTTCACCGGCAATATGTCCTCGGCCCCGATGTGAAAGCCTTCTTCGATTTCACGCTGATGACGGCCGGTCCGCTGCCGGTGTCGGATTTCGCTGAGTTCTCATCGAAGAGATTGCCGGAGCTGAGCTTCAACTCCGGCGAAGAGGCAAAGGTGCTCTCAGTCGGGCGCTGACGTCTGTAGCGCAAGGGCGTGCAGCACACCGCCCATATTGCCCTTCAGGGCATCATAGACCATCTGGTGCTGCTGCACGCGGCTCTTGCCGCGGAAGGCTTCCGCGACAACTTCGGCGGCATAGTGATCGCCATCCCCGGCCAGGTCGCGAATCGTCACCTTGGCGCCGGGAATGCCGGCCTTGATCATGTCTTCGATATCGCCGGGGTTCATGGGCATGAGTGGTACCTCGATTTATTCAGCAGCGGCAAGCGAGCCGCCATCCATGAAGGCAGGAAACCACGATTCATGCGCCTCGCGCAACTGTTCAACCGGAAGCGTTAACAGGCCACTGATGGCAAGCGCATCGCCGCCGACTGTTCCAAGACGGCGGAAGGGCACTCCGGCGCTTTCCGCATTGATGCAGACGAAATCGGCGACATCGGCCGGAACGGCGATGACGTAACGGGCCTGATCCTCACCGAAAAGCGCTGCATGCGGCAAAGTTTTGCATTCCGCGAGGTCGACACGCAGACCCTTGCCGGATGCCATTGCCACTTCTGCGAGTGCCAACGCCAGTCCGCCGGACGATATGTCGTGGCAAGCCGTGACCTGGCCGTTGCGGATGGCGGAGCGGACGAAATCGCCATTGCGGCGCTCGGCAAAGAGATCGACTTCCGGAGCAGGGCCATCGGTCGAGCCGACGATATCGCGCAGATAGATCGAGGAGCCGAGATGGCTGCCGTCGACACCGATCATCAAAACGTGGTCACCTTCCGAAGCGGAGCCGATGCGGGCCATGGCCTTCCAATCTGGCAGCAGGCCAACGCCGGCGATGGTTGGGGTCGGGAGGATTGCGACGCCATTGGTCTCGTTGTAGAGCGAGACATTGCCCGAAACGATCGGGAAATCCAGCGCGCGGCAGGCTTCGCCGATGCCTTTAACGGCGCCGACGAACTGGCCCATGATTTCGGGTTTTTCCGGATTGCCGAAGTTCAGATTGTCGGTCGCAGCCAGCGGCTCGGCGCCGGTCGCCGTGATGTTGCGCCAGCATTCGGCCACGGCCTGCTTGCCGCCTTCGAACGGATCGGCTTCGACATAGCGCGGCGTCACGTCGGAGGAGAAGGCGAGAGCCTTAGTCGCATGGCCTTCGACGCGGACGACGCCGGCGTCACCGCCGGGAAGCTGCAGCGAATTGCCCTGGATAAGCGTGTCATATTGCTCATAGACCCAGCGGCGGCTGGACTGGTTGGCGGAGCCAACGAGCGTCAGCAGAGCCTGACCGTAGTCTTCCGGGGCTGCGACGAGATCGGCCGGCAGGGCTGCGCGCTTGTCTGACTCGCGCCACGGGCGGTCATATTCCGGTGCCTGATCTCCGAGATCCTTGATCGGCAGATTGGCGACTTCTTCGCCCTGATGGATGACGCGGAAGCGCAGATCATCCGTCGTCTTGCCGACGATGGCGAAATCCAGACCCCACTTGACGAAGATCGCCTTGGCGACGGTTTCCTTTTCCGGCTGCAGCACCATGAGCATGCGCTCCTGGCTTTCCGACAGCATCATTTCATAGGCCGTCATCCGCTCTTCGCGCACGGGCACCTTGTCGAGATCGAGCTCGATGCCGAGGTCGCCCTTGGCGCCCATTTCGACGGCGGAGCAGGTGAGGCCGGCGGCACCCATGTCCTGAATGGCGATGACGGCACCCGTCTGCATCAGTTCCAGGCAGGCTTCCAGCAGGCATTTTTCGGTGAAGGGGTCGCCGACCTGAACGGTCGGGCGCTTTTCCTCGATCGATTCGTCGAATTCGGCGGACGCCATGGTGGCGCCGCCGACGCCATCACGGCCGGTCTTGGCGCCGAGATAGACGACCGGGAGGCCAACGCCCTTGGCTTCCGACAGGAAGATCGCATTGGACTTGGCAAGGCCGGCCGCAAAGGCGTTGACCAGAATATTGCCGTTGTAGCGCGCATCGAATTCGACTTCGCCGCCGACTGTGGGAACGCCGAAGGAATTGCCGTAGCCGCCCACACCGGCGACGACGCCGGAGACGAGATGGCGGGTCTTCGGATGATCCGGCTCGCCGAAACGCAGGGCGTTCATGGCAGCGATCGGGCGAGCGCCCATGGTGAAGACGTCGCGCAGAATGCCGCCGACGCCGGTCGCAGCGCCCTGATACGGCTCGATGTAGGAGGGGTGGTTGTGGCTCTCCATCTTGAAGACGACGCAATCGCCGTCATCGATGTCGACCACGCCGGCATTCTCGCCCGGACCCTGGATGACGCGCGGTCCCTTGGTCGGCAGCGTGCGTAGCCACTTCTTGGAGGATTTGTACGAGCAGTGCTCGTTCCACATGGCGGAGAAGATGCCGAGCTCGGTAAAGGAGGGCTCGCGGCCGATCAGATCCAGAATGCGCTGATATTCATCCGGCTTCAGGCCGTGGGCGGCAATCAGTTCGGGGGTGATCTGGATCGAATTGGAAATGGTCATGGGCGCTCGAGTGTCCTTGCCTGTAAAGGATTTGAAGACCGGTCAGGGATCGGGGTCTCTTTAGCGCAACTCTCCCTGTCGTGCGACAGGAAAATCACCGGCGTTCACAACACGCCGGCATTGATGCTGGAGAAGTCGGTTGCGCGGCCATTGAAGGTCGCGCGAGATCGTCAGAATTTATAGCCAACCATGACGCCTGCGCGCGTCATGCCGCCATTGGGACCATCGCAGAGATTGGCATGCGACGCATGCGCGATCTGCGCCATCACGTTCCAATGGCTGTCGAAGTTATAGCCGAGGCCGGCATATTCGTGGAACAGCAGGCGGCAGCCGAGCATCGGGCCATGATCCTGCCAATCGTGGAGATTGCCGGTGTGCACCGTGCCGCCGAAGCCGACTTCCGTGAAGATGCCGTTGCTATGCGTGAGTGTCCAGGAAAGGCCACCATAGACCTGGGTCGCCGACCCTCCGGTGCCGATCGAAGTTCCCAGATGAATACGCGGATGGGTCAGCTGGTCTTTCCAATCTGCGGTCGGATTGTAACCAAACGGATTGAACAACACCTGGACGTCCGGAAAGACGCCATTTTCGTGATCATATCCGCTCTGAACCGATCCGCTCGCGCCAAATCGCAATTCATCGAAGATCTTGGCTTGAGGGGCAACCGCAACCGTGTCTGCGGCGGTTGCGATGGATTGACCTGCTATGAATGCGGAACTGATTACCAGAAAACTCGTAACTAAACGCTTGCTTAAATAGCCTGCAATAGCCATGCACTCCCCCTGGTGTGGCGGGCGAATCCTGACTTATTGATAGAATGGTAGCGTCCTAAGAGTCGAGATGATGCAATAGTATTTCCGCAAGATGTCCGTCGATAAATTGATAAGACTTGCTTAAATGTGACTATCGTATGTCGATGAACCGTTTTCCAACAACCTACGCAATATTATGAAGCCGTCTGCAACATCTTCTCGTTGCGGTGGTGAGGAGAAGGCGATGCGGACCCTGTGGAAAACCCGTTCGATTCGTGCTGCCTTGAATTCGTCTTCGTCATCGATCAGCACCCCCTCGGCGAGGGCGGCGTTCTTGAATGTGCCCGAAAGCCAGGGCTCGGGCAGCTTCAGCCATAGGAACGGCAGATGCGGATGCGAGTTGAACTCGAAACCGGCCAGCGCCTCGCGCGCGATCAATTCGCGCGCCCTGATCTCCTCGACCGATTTGCGGCGCAGTTCCAGCGCGTGACCGCCAAGTACGAGCCGGGCGCAGGTCTCCGCCAGAATAAAGGGCAGGCCGCCGGTCGTCATCTTGTGGGTGACCTTGATGCGCTGGGCAAAATGCGGCGGGCAGGCGACCCAGCCGCCGCGTACCCCCGCCGTGACCGACTTCGACAGGCTGCTGACCACGAAAGTCCGTTCCGGCGCGATGGCGGCCATAAGCGGATTGGGGTCGCCGGTCATGCCGCCATAGAGGTCGTCCTCGATCAGCCAGACGCTGTGCCGGCGTGCGATGGCGGCGATTGCCCGGCGTCTGGATTCCGGCATTGTCACCAGCGTGGGATTATGTGCCGTCGGCATCACGAAGGCGAGGCGCGGATGCTGCTGCTGGCAAAGGCGCTCAAAATCCTCCGGGATCATGCCGTGCTCGTCTGAATCCACCAGGATCGAGCGGCGCCCGAGCAGGCGCGCGGCGCGGCTGATCTGCGTATAGGTCAGGTTCTCGAAGACGATCTTGTCGCCCGGCGACGTGACGGCCGAAATGACTGCGATGGCGGCGGCGTGGGCGCCGAGCGTCGGCACGATCGTCTCGATTGCCGGCTGCCAGCCGTTGCGGGCGAGCCAGATTTGTCCCGCCTGGAACCAGCTTGCCGGGAAATTCCGGGAATAGGAGGAAATTTCCGTCTGATGCTCGCTGCTGATGTCGGCAAAGAGCCTGCCGATGATTTCGCCCTGGCCAATGTCGGGCGCCGCGGTCGTGTCGAAGCGTATCTTCGCTTCCGGCGTATTCAGGCCGCGCGTGCCGGCAAGCGCCTGAGTGATCGGATCGACGAGCTCGATCTGCTTGCCGTTCGAGCGTTCCAGCACATAAGTGCCGCGGCCGACTTCGCCGGCCACGAGGCCGCGTTCATGCACGAGCGCATAGGCCCGGCTTATGGTGCCGATGGTGACGCCGATGTCATAGGCAAGATTGCGCTGTGGCGGCAGCTTGGTGCCGGGCGGCAAAACGCCATGGGTAATCGCGTGTTCGATGGCATCGGCGACGCGGATATAGACCGGGCCAGTTCCGCTGGAAATGTCAGGAAGCCAATTTGTCATAATGACAATTTCCTAGATTGTCTCTGTTATGGAGTCAAGCGTATGAGTCAATTTGTATCGTTTGGCTCGATACGCGAAAATTGTCACCATCATGTGAGAATGAAGATGAGTACAATAGATGCAATCTGCGCGACCAAGGCGCAAGACGCGTCCTCGGTAGGCGTAAAAGTCCGGACGGCGCAGCCAAGGCCGCATCCGGCGCTTCGGCTTTGGAATATTTATCTGCATTGGCTGGAAAAGCGCGAG
The DNA here is from genome assembly GCF_003287875.1 of Martinezella tropici. Taxonomy (GTDB): domain Bacteria; phylum Pseudomonadota; class Alphaproteobacteria; order Rhizobiales; family Rhizobiaceae; genus Rhizobium; species Rhizobium tropici_C. The sequence continues at coordinate 7,663 of NZ_QMKK01000015.1, read as the reverse complement.
AGCCGCTGGGTCCTACGAGACCTGACGGATGATCAGCTGCGCGACATCGGCCTGACGCGGCTCGAGGCGGCGACGGAAGCCAAGAAGTCGTTCTTCTGGGATTGAACGGGCGGATAAACCTGGGCAGCCCTGCCTGTCCGCCGCCTATTCGAGGTCCAGAACGGAATATATGAAGTCAGCGCGTTCCTCGATGCCGATCTTCGGCAGGACATGCACCTCATAGCCGAGCGCGGGATAGGCGGCGGTCAATCGGTCGTATTCCGCAACCGCCGCCGTAAAATCGTGCCTTCTTTCGCGATCGCCGACATAGATTTCCGGCCATGGCGGGGTCAGGAAGACATGCCTGTTGTAGCGGTGCAGTTGACCGAGTGCAGCCAGCACGGGCTCGCCCGTCAAATGCTCGAGACGATGCGGCGTCGATCAAGCCTCTGTCGAAGAAGACAATCCCCGGAAACGCTATTGCTTTCTCGCGATCTGCGAGCGACATGGCGATTGCCCGGCGCGCGAATGCCGGTGCATCGACCCATGGCAAAGCGGAGCCGCCGCTTTCCAACTCCTCGACGACGATGCGTCGCCCCGGCTCTTCGATAGCCTGGTGCCCGCGGCGCTTGAGCGCTTCCAATAGGGTGGATTTTCCACCTCCCGAGCAGCCGGAAAGAATGACAAACCTGTCCATGACCATGATCCCTGAGAGTGAGGGGACGTCATGCGCCGGTGTAATTGTGGCTCAGGCGGAAAACAGCCTCGGGCCTTTGGCCTAGCTGCAAGCCTTGGAGCCACCAGCCCAGCGATTGACGTCGCCGGTGATGCGGCCGCCAGAGGCACCCGACATCATCGGACCGAAGGCCTGCAATTGTGCGGGATTGCCTTCCGCTTGCACGACGAGCGACGGCCGGCCGGTCGGGTGTTTCTTGTCGACCACAAGAATGCGCGGGCGACCGGTAAAGGAGTTGAGCTCCGGAGAGAGCTGATAACCGGCGAAGGCCGGGTCCGACGACTTGAACCAGCAGGCGCTGGCATTGAGCATGATACGTTCCATCGTCGACAGGGCGCTGTGATCCGTCGCGGTGATGGCCGGCGGCCGCGGGCCGCACGAAGTTACCAGCAGCCCAAGCGTCGCGATGGCGGCGGCGGAATAAAGTCCTGTCAGGAGGCGAGGGCGCATCAATCTCTTTCCAGTGAGGCGGTTAGGGCTGTTCTGCCGAGGTCTGCCGGATCATGGTTCGGCGCCGTGCCGTTTTATGCGAAGGCGCCGATTTCGTGGTTTCGATATAGGATCGGCCTGGTGTCAGGCGGCGACCACACCGAGCGCGGAGGCGAACAATCCGCGGCCGTCGCTGCCGCCATGGGCGGCCTCGATCAGGTTTTCCGGATGCGGCATCATGCCAAGCACGTTGCCCTTGGCGTTCATCACGCCGGCGATGTCGTTGACCGAGCCGTTGGGGTTCGTGCCTTCGGCGTAGCGGAAGACCACCTGGCCGTTGTCTTCGATCGCCTTCAGCGTCTCGGCATCGGCGAAATAGTTGCCGTCGTGATGCGCGACCGGGCTGCGGATGACCTGGCCCTTGGCGTAGGCGGCGGTGAAGTCCGTCTCGGCATTGACGACTTCCAGCTTCACTTCGCGGCAGACGAATTTCAGCGAGGCGTTGCGCATCAGCGCGCCAGGCAGCATGCCGGCTTCAAGCAGGATCTGGAAACCGTTGCAGACGCCCAAAACCTTGACGCCCTTGTCGGCCTTGTCCTTGATCGCCTGCATGATCGGCATGCGGGCGGCAATTGCTCCGCAGCGCAGATAATCGCCATAGGAGAAACCGCCGGGAATGACGATCAGGTCGACATCAGGGATTTCGGTTTCGGTCTGCCAGACCGTCACCGGCGCATGACCGGAAATCTTGGTCAGTGCCGCAATCATGTCGCGATCGCGATTGAGGCCGGGGAGTTGGACGACTGCTGATTTCATGATGCTGGTCCCGCAATAGGCGAAGAGTAATCGCTGGAATGGTCTTCGTGAGCCATACCCCATTGCCTCAGGCAAAGGAAGCACGGCTCGCGAAAGAGGACAATCAGTCGATCGAAATGCTGAAGTTCTCGATCACCGTGTTGGCGAGAAGCTTCTCGCACATGGCCCTGAGGTCCGCCTCGGCCTTGCCCTTGTCGGCACCTTCCAGCTCGAGGTCGAAGACCTTGCCCTGGCGGACCTGATGGACGCCGTCAAAGCCGAGTGCGCCGAGCGCACCTTCGATTGCCTTGCCCTGCGGATCGAGAACGCCGTTCTTCAGCGTGACGGTTACACGAGCCTTGATCACGATTGTCCTTTCTGAACTTACTTGACGAGAACCGGGCCCGTGCCGCGCACGGGTTCGTTTTCATTGATGATGCCGAGGCGGCGCGCCACTTCGGAATAGGCTTCCAACAGGCCGCCGAGGTCGCGGCGGAAACGATCCTTGTCCATCTTCTCCCGGGTTTCGATGTCCCAGAGACGGCAGCTGTCCGGTGAGATCTCGTCTGCCAGAATGATGCGCATCATGTCGCCTTCGAAGAGGCGGCCGCATTCGATCTTGAAATCGACGAGCTGGATGCCGACGCCGAGGAAAAGGCCGGTCATGAAATCGTTGACGCGGATGGCGAGTGCCATGATGTCATCGAGTTCGGCCGGATTGGCCCAGCCGAAAGCCGTGATGTGCTCCTCGGAGACCATCGGATCTTCGAGTGCGTCGGACTTGTAGTAGAACTCGATGATCGAGCGCGGCAGCACGACGCCTTCCTCGATGCCGAGGCGCTTGGCGAGCGAGCCGGCGGCGACATTGCGCACGACGATCTCGAGCGGAATCATCTCCACTTCCTTGATCAGCTGCTCGCGCATGTTGAGGCGGCGGATGAAGTGCGTGGGAATGCCGATCTTGTTCAGATGGCTGAAAATATATTCGCAGATGCGATTGTTCAGAACACCCTTGCCATCGATGACTTCGTGCTTCTTCTTGTTGAAGGCGGTGGCATCGTCCTTGAAGAACTGGATCAGCGTGCCCGGCTCAGGCCCTTCATAAAGGATCTTGGCCTTGCCCTCGTAAATACGGCGGCGACGGTTCATTGGTATTGTTCTCTGTCTTTGGCGCTTACGGTATAGCGCAAGTGGATCATATGTGGGCGTCCCCATAACGGATAAGAAGCGAATTCACAATCCGCCTGCGCCTCCTTCCTCGGAATTCCGGCCTTGACGGGGTGCCAATGCTGGGAATCGGGATCCTTTGCTAGCCTGTTTTACAGGCTTTTATCTGACGATGGAATGAAGGTGCCTGCTACTTCACAGGCTAGTGAGGCGAGGCGTGCTTCTACCCACCGTTGTTCCACCGCAATCAAGGCTTCAGCTGGCTGAGGAATTTGGCGAAGACCATCGTGCCTTCAGGCCAGGGACCATGCCCGGATTCGGTATTGATATGACCGGCTTCACCGGCATCGATCAGCAGCGAACCCCAGCTGCTGGCAACATCATCCGCATGCTCATAACTGCCGAAAGGATCGTTGCGGCTTGCAATGGTAACAGAGGGAAACGGCAGCGGATCGCGCGGATAGGGACCGAAGGTCATCAGATGCTTCGGCCGGATATCCGGATTGGCGACATCGGGCGGTGCCACGAAGAAGGCGCCGGCAATCTTGTTGCGGAAATGCGGGATCGCATGGATCGCCGAGGGGACGCCGAGCGAATGCGCGACGAGGACAACGGGCTTATCCGAAGCGTTCACTTCCTCGGCAATGCGGGCGACCCAGTCATCGCGCACCGGCTTCGACCATTCCGCCTGGTCCACGCGCCGCGCGGTCGAGAGCTTCTGCTCCCAGCGCGTCTGCCAGTGGTCGGGGCCGGAATTCGTATAACCGGGAATGATGAGAATGTTTGCGTCGGAGGCTTTCATGATTGCGCCGATGTGGAAAAGGGGAGCTCAACTGTCAAGTGAGAAAGGCGACAATTGCGGCAAAATTTGCTAATATCGCGGCTGCCGGTAGCGAATGAGGATGTCGGCAACCAATTTTGCCGCCATTTGCGCCGCCAGCCGAGCACATCGAGGTTGAGGAGGAGAGCATCATGACGGCCTTTCACGTCATGGCAGGAGCGGACCATACATTCAGCCGCCCGGCCATCCGCAAGATCGGCATTGCTGACCTCGTCGATGCCCTGAAAATGGGGCTGGACGACTTCAGCGAAAAGCCATCGCACTATGTGTTCCTGTGCCTGATGTATCCGATTGCAGGCATTGCGCTTGCGATCTGGAGCACGGACCAGAACCTGCTGCCACTGCTGTTTCCATTGATGTCAGGCTTTGCCCTGCTGGGTCCCATCGCGGCAATCGGCCTCTACGAGATCAGCCGACGGCGGGAGAAGGGGCTGGATACGTCATGGAGCCATGCTTTCGAGGTCCGTTTCTCACCAGCCTTGCCGTCGATCATCGTTGCCGGCCTCTTGCTGTTCGGCCTTTTCATCGTCTGGCTCTTCGTGGCGCAGAATCTCTACTTCTTCTATTTCGGTGATGGCGCGCCGCCGAAGCTCACATCCTTCGTGTCGACTATCCTGACCACGCCCGAAGGCATAGCGATGATGTTCTGGGGCAATCTCCTCGGCTTCATCTTTGCGCTTGTCGTGCTGGCGACCACGGTCGTTACCTTCCCGCTGCTGCTGGACCGCGATGTCGGCGTCGTGGCCGCGATCGACGCCAGCATCCGGGCGACGCTGATCAATCCGATACCGGTGGCGGTCTGGGGCCTGATTGTGGCGGCACTGCTGGTGATCGGCACGATTCCGATCTTTGCGGGGCTGGCCGTGATCATGCCCATACTCGGGCATGCCACCTGGCATCTCTATCGCAAGCTTGTGGTGCCAGCCGAGCCTCACTAGGCGCCGGCTTGTCATTGGTTCCCGTCTCCTAGGCGGGAACCAGCGTGACCTTGCAGCGTTGATCTGCGTCTATCCCGCGAACTGGAATAGTTCGAGAGATAGGTGGGTTCAGCCGAGGATGATGTTCATGGCAAGGCTTAAACATATCTTCGCTCGTTTCGCCACGGTGGTTTCAGAAGGGGCGGGAAAACCGGTTGTTTTCATACTGGCGCTGCTGTCGGTCGTCGTCTGGGGCTTGACCGGGCCGATCTTCAGCTTTTCCGAGACTTGGCAGCTCATCATAAACACAGGCACGACGATCATCACCTTCCTGATGGTCTTTTTGTTGCAGAACGCGCAGACGCGCGATACGCGTGCCATCCAGGCCAAGCTCAACGAACTCATCCTGACCAGTGCCGCGGAGAATCGCTTCATCGGCATCGAGAACCTGGACGAGGAGGATTTGAAGCATCTCGACCGTCTGGTGGAGAAGGCGGCCAGGCGTGACGACAACAGCAATAGAGGATCGCCGCAAAGGTCGGTCCGCCGGAAAAATCAGACGCGAAACGTAGAGGCGCCGAGCCGATAGACTCCAGTCGCCTAACGCTCCTGTCGCGCCTGGATCACGTAACGGTCGTGCATGTCCAGCTCGCCGGGATCGACCGATACGACCGACCGAACCCCGGTCTCGGACACGAGAATGAACGAGTAGGGGTCCGAGGTGGCGTCATCCGCAAGAAGCAACGATCTGCCGAGCAGTCGTGCAAGGCGTGCGCCACTTTCAATGATATCGGGCTGTTGAAGATCCCCCGAAAGATAGATGGTCACGATTTGCGAATAGGCGTCTTCCGATGCGCCACCGACCACGCAAGTGACGGGCGCATCGCGCATTTCGCCGATGTCGTGGACGATGTCCACGCTCTGCGTGCGCAGATCAAGCATCGCCGCGATGCGGCCTCTCAGCAGGTCATCGTCCGCCGGATGTTCCAGAACTGCGTCGAACCAGATCATTGCCTGCACACTGCGTTGGAATAATACTGCCGGGATCTTATCCGCAAAACAGGAGAAGCGGCGCGTTTTCCGCGCCGCTTCTTCAAAATCAGATCGATGGCCGTGCGAGCCTAGAGCCTTCTCGCTTTTCTTCGAATCGCGAAAACGCTCTATCCATTTGTATTTGCGCAATTCCGGACGGAAAACTGCTATGCACTTTTCCTGGAATTGCTCTAGGTCACATACCCATAAAATAGTTTTGGATTTGAAGAATTTGTGATTCTCATGTCCGTTTTCAAGGATTGGGGTATAGGTTTTCGTTTCGCTTTTCAGCGCCGAAAGAAACGGGCTGGTTATTGCAGGACGCGGCGGCATTGAGACGACGGTTGATCAGACTCTGATGCGCGGGTTGGATACCGCAGGACCGTGGTTCGTCTCGGGCCTTCCTCTGTCTCACATGGCGCGTGTTGCCGTTTCAGGCTCGCAGAATCACAACGAGGGTTACCCTGACCGGCCGCCACGCCCAGCAATAAACAGCGTGATGGAATTGAACTTGTTTTCTCCTTTCCCTTGATGCCTTTTCGTCAGGCTGCCTTTGTTGGGGTAATGGGAACTGTCGTCGCAATCGCCCAGGCGAAGGCAGCGAGCTCGCGCGCGATGGCGACGATGACGATGTTTGTGGGGCGGCCACTAGCCTGCATGCGCCGATATCGTTGGCATAGCCGCACCTGCGCCTTCCAGGCGATCGCCCTGATCGCTTCAGGCAGCCCCTCCGTTCGTTTCAGGATTTCCTGGCTTACACGCGCAGGCAATCTATAGGTCCATGCGCCTTCGACCAGCATGCGCCGCGCACGGGTGTTGCCGGCCTTCGTGATTGAACCCCGCGACACGCTGGCCCCGGTCGAGCGCTCTTTGGGAACCAGACCCAGCCATGCCATGAACTGCCGGGGATTGTTGAAGCGTCTGAAGTCGCCGATCTCCGATACCAGTGTCACCGCCGAGATCTGTGCGACACCGCGCAGGGCCTGGATCGCTTCGACGACAGGGTTAAGCGACCAGTCCGGCAAGAGCGCCACCATCTGCCGGGTCAACCGCTCACGCCGTTCCTCGATTTGCTCGATGGCACGAATATATTCTTCCATAGCGATCTGCTGCGCACGGTGATCAAAGCGCTGTGTCGCCAGCCAGTTTCGATGAGCTCTTGTCCAATGAGAGCGGCCTTCGAAGACCCGCCCGTGCCGGAGCAGGAACGATAAAAGATGCTGGCGCGCGCGCCGTAGATCCGAGACCGTCACTTCCCTTGCCCGGCAGAGATCGCGCATGGCCTCATGTGTCTCGTCGGGAACCCAGATGGACGACAGTTCACCAGCGCGCAACAACGCGGCAAGCGCGACAGCATCGCGGCGATCCGTCTTGATCTGAAGCCCCGGACGGGTCGGAACCAGCGATGGCGCGACGACAAGGCATTCATGGCCAAGATCGCGAAGTTGACGATACAATCCATAACCTGTCGGGCCGGCCTCATAGCAAAGGCACAGGCGTCCGTGACGTCCAGCAAGCTTGTCGACAAATTTGCGCACCGCATCAGCACGGTTGGCAATTTCGCCGTAATAGCGAACCTCACCTTTGCGGCCCGCTTCCGCCAGACCGATCGCGATTTTTTCCTTGCTCACATCCAAACCAACGTAAACTGCGATATCATCGACCACGGCTCGTCTCCTATGTTTGAGGCTCTGGCGCTGCAGCTAACCCTCGTTCTGAACATAATGCGAGACGAGCCACCCTGCCGGCTAAGGACATGGGGTCTCA
>NZ_QMKK01000014.1 GCF_003287875.1 Martinezella tropici | reverse complement strand
CCCACCAGCCGGCTCTTGCCCTCGCCCCGCTCAGGGGCCGCGATCCGGTTGATGCCGACATCGATGACGGTGGCGCCGGGCTTGATCCAGTCGGCCTTGACCATCTCCGGACGGCCGACAGCCGCCACCAGAATATCGGCACCCCTCGCGACCGAAGCCAGATCCTTCGTGCGCGAATGCGCCGTCGTGACCGTCGCATTGGCAGAAAGCAGCAATTGCGCCATCGGCTTGCCGAACAGGTTGGAGCGGCCGATGACGACGGCATTGAGACCCGACAGGTCCTCGCCGTGGATCGAACGCACCAGCAGCATGGCGCCGGCCGGCGTGCACGAGATCAGCCCGGTTTCGAGATCGCCGGTCGC
>NZ_QMKK01000013.1 GCF_003287875.1 Martinezella tropici | reverse complement strand
CAAGCGCGGCAGAGTTTTCAGCTATAGCCGATATCTTGCAATTCTGAGTGAGGGCACCGATCCCTTGCCCCCGGCCGCGTGAACGGACCGAATATTTATAGGTCGCTGGTTCGTATCCGTTCAACTGCAATAAAGGCGCTTAAAGTCCAATTGATCTCAGAACCTGGGTAGTGTCTTGCCGGCCTTTCGATAAGCAGCAATGACGGTATTGGCCATCAGCATGGCGATCGTCATCGGCCCGACACCGCCTGGAACCGGCGTGATCGCAACGGCGACTTCGGAGGCTTCACCATAGGCGACATCCCCCACCAGCCGGCTCTTGCCCTCGCCCCGCTCAGGGGCCGCGATCCGGTTGATGCCGAC
>NZ_QMKK01000012.1 GCF_003287875.1 Martinezella tropici | reverse complement strand
CGATCGCCGAGAAGTTCGCCATGGATGCGGAGATCCACGATGCCAAGAAGCGCATGAAGGTGCTGCTCATGGTCTCGCGCTTCGGCCATTGCCTGAACGACCTGCTCTATCGCTGGAAGATCGGTGCATTGCCGATCGACATCGTCGGCGTCGTCTCCAACCACTTTGATTACCAGAAGGTGGTGGTCAATCACGACATCCCCTTCCACCACATCAAGGTGACGAAGGACAACAAGCCGCAGGCCGAAGCCCAGCTTTTGGAACTGGTCGAGCAGACCGGCACCGAGCTCGTGGTGCTGGCCCGCTATATGCAGGTTCTGTCGGATGCTCTGTGCCGGAAGATGTCGGGCCGCATCATCAACATCCACCATTCCTTCCTGCCGTCCTTCAAGGGAGCGAACCCTTACAAGCAGGCCTATGAGCG
>NZ_QMKK01000011.1 GCF_003287875.1 Martinezella tropici | reverse complement strand
GCCGCCGCCCTCGTCAGTGATCGGGCTTATAGACCCTACCTCCGAACCAAGTCAACACTCCAGCTGTAAAAATTCTGACATTTTTGTAAGTGATTGAATGGAAAAGAGGATTTGTCAACTCGATCGAAAACTTGGAGATTTTTTCGCGATTGGCCGCGATTTCAGGATTCATTTTACACTGCCTGCCGGAATCATCCAGATACGCGCTCGTAACGGGCCACTTGCATCCTGTTGCAAGCATCGGATCCGCCTCTCATTGCCAGCCGGACACCCAGGACCTAATAGACATCGAGAGATTGAAGGGAGCGGATATGGTGCTTCTCGATAAAAGGCAGGCGCAGGCCGCGCCGACCCGGCAAGTGCAAGCTTTTGCCTATGGATATATGCGGGGCAGGCAGGCGTGACATATAGAGTGCCTTCATTACCTGAGCTGCCGGTCTCGCATGTGCTTGCCGATATCGGCACAGCCCTCGCTAACGAGCGGCGCGCCGTGCTTTCCGCACCACCTGGCGCGGGCAAGACGACGCTGGTGCCGCTTTATCTGCTGGGCGAGGCATGGCGCGGCGATGGCAGGATCATTCTTCTGGAACCGCGACGGCTGGCGGCGAGGGCCGCTGCTGCCCGTATGGCCTCGCTGCTCGGCGAACAAGTGGGTGATACAGTCGGCTACCGCATGCGGCTCGACAACCGCATCTCCGCCAAGACCCGCATCGAGGTGGTGACGGAGGGCGTGTTCGCGCGGATGATCCTCGACGATCCCGAACTCTCCGGCATCTCCACCGTCATCTTCGACGAATTCCACGAGCGCTCGCTGGATGCAGATTTCGGCCTGGCGCTGGCGCTCGACGTTCAGGCAGCCCTGCGAGAGGATCTGCGCATCCTCGTCATGTCGGCAACGCTCGATGTGGAGCGTGTCGCTGCACTCCTCTACCACCCGCCCGTCATCGAAAGTATGGGTCGCAGCTTTCCGATCGATATCCGCCACCAGGATCGGCCAGCGGGAGAGCGGATCGAGGATACGGTGACGCGGGCGATCCTCGATGCGCATGCGCGCGAGCAGGGCTCCATCCTAGCCTTTCTCCCCGGTCAGGCGGAAATCACCCGCACGGTGGAGCGATTGGAAGGGCGATTCTCGCCGGAGACGATGATTGCGCCGCTCTACGGCAATCTCAGCCAGAAGGAGCAGGATGCGGCAATTCGGCCAGCGCCGCGGGGCACGCGCAAGATCGTGCTGGCGACCTCGATTGCCGAAACTTCCATCACCATCGACGGCGTGCGCATCGTCATCGACAGCGGATTGCAGCGCCTGCCCGTTTTCGAGGCTTCCACCGGCATTACGCGGCTCGAGACGGTGCGCGTGTCGCGCGCCTCGGCCGATCAGCGCGCCGGCCGCGCCGGGCGAACCGAACCGGGCATCGCCATCCGCCTATGGCACCCGGGTCAGACGGCGGCGCTTCCAGCCTTTACGCCGCCGCAGATCCTTTCCAGCGATCTCTCAGGCCTGGCGCTCGATCTCGCCCATTGGGGCGTGCAGGATCCGGCAACGCTCGCCTTCGTCGACCAGCCACCTGCAACCACACTTGCCGAGGCGCGGACCTTGCTGCGGCAGCTGGGTGCGCTCGACGCGGAAAACGGGCTGACGGCGCGCGGGCGGCTGATGCGCGAACTCGCCCTGCCTCCGCGCCTGGCGGCGATGGTGATATCGGCTGGCGAATTCGGCCAGGCACGCGAAGCGGCGCTGCTTGCCATGCTGCTGACGGAACAGGGGCTCGGCGGATCGAGCATCGACCTGGAAGACCGGCTGCGGCGCTTCAAGACCGAGAAAGGCGAACGAGCCGAGGCCGCGCGCCGGCTGGCCGGACGCCTTGCTCAGGCTGTCGGTGGCAAAGGCAATTCAACCTCTTCTATTCCCCCGCTCGCCGGTGCGCTGCTGCTGCATGCCTTTCCCGACCGCATCGCCCTGCAGCGCGGTGGGCGGGGACGCTTCGTCATGGCCAATGGGCGCGGCGCGGAATTGCCGGAGACCGAACGGCTTGCCGGTTCGCAGATGCTTGTCATCGCCGACCTGACCGGACGTGCGGCGCAGGCACGCATTCTGGCCGCGGCGGAGATTTCCCGCGCGGATGTCGAAGAGCATTTGCCGGGCGAGATCCGCACCGAAGACCAGAGCTTTTTCGACAAGGCAAGCCGTCAGGTGCGGGCACGGCGGGCGACAAGGCTCGGCGCCATCATCTTCGAGGAAACGCCCCTGCCGCGGCCCACCGGCGAGCAGGCGGCGAAGGCCCTCGCCGAAGGTATTCGCGACCTCGGGATCAGCGTCCTGCCTTTCTCGAAAGAGGCTGCGCAGCTGCGGGAAAGAATCGGCTTCCTGCATCGCACGATCGGCGAACCCTGGCCCGATATGAGCGACGAGGCGCTGCTCACGCGGCTCGACGAATGGTTCACGCCGTTTCAGACCGATGCGCGCGGCCTCTCCGACATCTCCGTCGGCGGCCTTTCCAACGGGCTGATGTCTCTCGTGCCGCATGAACTGCAACGCGATCTCGCCCGGATGGCGCCGACGCATTTCGAAGCGCCGACCGGCCAGCGCCATCCCATACAATATGACGGCGAGGAGCCGCTCTTGACCATTCGCGTCCAGGAGCTGTTCGGACTGAAGCAGCATCCGGCCATCGGCGGCGGCCGGTTGCCGCTGCTGCTTGAATTGACATCGCCGGCGCACCGGCCGATCCAGACGACGCGCGACCTGCCGGGCTTCTGGGCCGGATCCTGGAAGGATGTGCGCGCCGATATGCGCGGGCGCTACCCGAGGCATCCCTGGCCGGAAGACCCGGCCGAGGCCCTGCCGACCACACGCGCCAAACCACGGGGAACCTAACGATGGCACGCTTCTTCCGGGGACTGGAAAAGCTCTCCGAAGCCGAAACGAAGGCGCAGGAGGGCCACCATACGAGCCGACGGCTAAGATTGCAGACGCTGGTGCGCCTGCGCTGGCTTGCCGTCGGCGGCCAGACGGTGACTGTGATGATCGTCGCTTTCTGGCTGAAGTTTCCGATGCCGCTCCTGCCCTGCGGCGTGCTGATCGCCTGCTTGGCTTGGATTAACTTCTTCCTGACGCTGCGCTATCCACCGACGCACCGGCTGGAGCCGCCGGCGGCCTTTGCCCTGCTCAGCCTCGATCTTCTGCAGCTCTGCGGGCTGCTTTTGATCACCGGCGGCCTTGCCAATCCTTTCTCGGCGCTGGTCTGCGTGCCCGTTATCATCTCCTTCGCCTCGCAACCGATCCGCTACAGCATGCCGCTGATCCTGTTGGCGATGATCTGCATTACCGGCCTTGCCTTCTCGCCCTTCCCGCTTCCCTGGTACGAAGGTGTCTCCGTCAACGTGCACAGCGTCATGCAGCTCGGCGTGTGGTGCTCCATTGCCTCTACCATGGCCTTCGCCGCCTTCTATGCCTATCGCGTCTCCATGGAGGCGTCGCAGCTCGCCGATGCGCTCTCGGCGACGGAGCTGGTGCTGCAGCGGGAAAAACACCTGTCGCAGCTCGACGGGCTGGCGGCGGCCGCGGCGCATGAGCTCGGTACACCGCTTGCGACGATCAGCGTCGTCGCCAAGGAGATGGAGCGTGAACTGCGCGAGGATGACCGCTTTCGCGAGGACGTGGCGCTGCTGCGCAGCCAGAGCGAGCGCTGCCGCGATATTCTCAGACGGCTGACGACGCTCTCCTCTGAAGACGAGGCGCATATGCGGCGGCTGACGCTATCCTCGATGATGGAAGAGGTGATCGCGCCGCATCGCGAGTTCGGGATCACGCTGAAACTGATCGAGAAGAGCCCGCGCTCCGGCGAACCTGTTCTGTCACGCAATGCCGGCATCATGTATGGGCTCGGTAACCTCATCGAAAATGCTGTCGACTATGCTCGCAAGACGGTGACCATTACCGTGGAATATACCGTCGACACTCTGACCATCGTCATCGAGGACGACGGCAACGGCTATTCACCCGAAATACTGGCGCGCATCGGCGAACCCTATGTCACATCGCGCCAGCGGGACGATACCGCCGGCGGCCTCGGACTCGGCCTCTTCATCGCCAAGACACTGCTCGAGCGCTCGGGCGCTACCCTTTTCTTCGGCAATCGCGATCCCGAGACACCGGGAGCTCGTGTCCGCGTCGAATGGCCGCGCGTGCTGATCGACAGTAATTCGACAAAATGATTTTCACGGCTTAAAACAGCGGTCGTCAAAATCGGTTGAATATGCAGGCGGATGGTCGCCGGGATAGAAGATAAAAATGACGGAAAAAGAGAGCGCTTCTCCAAACGCCGGAGTGAAGGATGCAGCGGCCCATATCGGCCCGGATGCCACATTGCTGATCGTCGACGACGACGGCCCGTTTCTACGCCGCCTGGCACGCGCGATGGAAACACGCGGCTTTGCAGTCGAGACGGCGGAATCGGTAGCGGAAGGCGTTGCCAGGTCCAAGGCGAACCCGCCCAAATACGCCGTGGTTGACCTCCGGCTGGGTGATGGCACAGGATTGGACGTGATCGAGGCGATCCGTCAGCGGCGCGACGATACGCATATCGTCGTCCTGACAGGTTATGGCAACATCGCGACGGCGGTGACCGCCGTCAAACTCGGCGCGCTCGACTATCTCGCCAAACCTGCCGATGCGGACGACGTCTATGCGGCGCTGACGCAGCGCCCCGGCGAAAAGGCCGAAGTGCCCGAGAACCCGATGTCGGCCGATCGCGTCCGCTGGGAACATATCCAGCGCGTCTATGAAATGTGTGAGCGCAACGTTTCCGAGACGGCCCGCCGCCTCAACATGCATCGCCGCACGCTGCAGCGCATCCTCGCCAAGCGGGCGCCGAAATAGAGCATGCCTTTGCCTCGGGAGAGGGACGCTATAAGCGCGAGCTGCAAAAAGCGCCCGAAACTAAAGCTCCTCGCCCCCCTCATCCGCCCTTCGGGCACCTTCTCCCCGAGGGGAGAAGGCAAAATCCTTGCCCGTTGCCCATTCGGCCAGCATCAGCCGCTGGGCGGCCGCGCGGGAGAAATTCAGCGTCACGGACTTGCGCGTCGCCGGCAGCAGGCGATGCTCCGGCGCCTCGCGCAGCATATGGGCGCCGTAACCATCCGATAGAAACAGTCCGCAATCCTCAGGGAAGATCTCGAGCGGCACGTCTTTGTGTGTCGCGAAGAACATCCGATCGCAATGCTGCCGGTATTCGGGCCATTTGCGGTCGACGCGAAAGTCCTCGATCGACGTCTTGATCTCGATGATCCAGATCTCGCCCTTCTCCGAAAGGCTGATGAGGTCGGCGCGGCGACCGCTGGCGAGCGGCAGCTCCGGTAGGACGGCGTGACGCATGTCGTGCAGTAATAGCTGCACACCCTTGCGTACAAGCATGGCCCGTTCCGACTGCCGACCATCTATTAACGGATTGTTATTGTAAACGTTCAAAATCGTCATGAATTGTCTCGTGGACAGGTCAAGCATTGTTGCAAAAAAACCATGTCCTTCTAATTTGCGCGCCGGCCCTATTTTTGTAGGGCCAGAGCAGCTTGCAAAGACTAGTTTAATGGAAAATATACCGTAGACAAAGATGGTAGATAACCATCCGCCCCCCGCCACGAAATTTCGAGAGACTTTCATGCGCATCCGTAATGCTATGACCGCACTCGGCCTTGTCGCAACGCTTGCATCGGCTGGCTATGCCAGCACTGCAGCAGCAGCGCCGGCCGCCACCGCAAATTCGGCTACCGAGACCATCAAGACTTTCGATGGCGACTATGGTGTGACGACCGACAATGGCTTTCAGCTGCCGGCGATCCCGATCCAGAAGGTGAAGCCGCAGTTTCGCCGTCAGATCGTCGAATACAACACGGATGAAGCTGAAGGCACGATTATCGTCAATACGCGCGAGCGTCACCTCTATTATATCCTCGGCAATGGCGAAGCGATGCGTTACGGCATCGGCGTCGGCAAGCAGGGCTTCTCCTGGTCCGGTACTGCATACGTAGCCTGGAAGCAGGAATGGCCGAATTGGCACCCGCCGAAGGAAATGGCTGTTCGCCGTCCGGAAATTGCCAAGTATGTCGAGGGCGGCATGAACCCGGGTCTTTCCAACCCGCTCGGTGCACGCGCCATGTATCTCTATAACGAAAAGGGCCAGGACACGCTGTTCCGTCTGCACGGCACGCCGGAATGGGCTTCGATCGGCACTGCTGCCTCCTCGGGCTGCATCCGCCTGATCAATCAGGACGTGATCGATCTCTACAGCCGCGTTCTTCCGGGCCGCAGCACCAAGGTCGTCGTTATTCAGTAATCACTTGGCATTCGGATTGAAAAAGGCCGCCGGATCGGTATCCGGCGGCTTTTTGTTTGAGGGATTTGGGATCGATCCCAACCATCACACCCGCCCTCGTCCGAGGCTTCGCCTTTGGCTGCGCGCTTTTCCGCTGGCCGCAAGAGTCCCCCCACCTCATCCTGAGGTACCTTGCCGTCAAAACGTCAGCGCAGACGCCAAGGCCTCGAAGGATCGAGGTGGCCTCCGAAGCAAAGACGGAGCTTACCCAGCCTGCTTTGCCTTCAGTTCGATGCGGCGGCGATGCAGGACCGGTTCGGTATAGCCGTTCGGCTGCTGGCGGCCCCTGAGGACGAGATCGAGGGCTGCCTGGAAAGCAACCGAACCGTCGAAATTGCCTGACATGGCGATGTAGTTGGGATCGCCGGCATTCTGCTGATCAACCACGGCCGCCATGCGCTTCATCGTTTCGAGAATCTGCACTTCGGTGATGACCTTGTGGTGCAGCCAGTTGGCCATGTGCTGTGCCGAGATGCGCAGGGTGGCGCGGTCTTCCATGAGGCCGACATTGTTGATGTCGGGTACCTTGGAACAACCGACGCCCTGATCCACCCAGCGCACGACATAGCCGAGGATGCCCTGGCTGTTGTTGTCGATTTCGCGCTGGATCTCCTCCGGCGTCCAGTTCGGTCGCGAGGCGACCGGCACGGACAGGATGTCGGAAAGTTTGGCGCGGGCGCGGCTTTTCAGGCTCTTCTGCACGTCGGCGACATTGACGCGGTGGTAATGGGTGGCGTGCAGGGTCGCAGCCGTCGGGGACGGCACCCAAGCGGTGTTGGCGCCGGCCTTCGGGTGAGCGATCTTCTGCTCGAGCATGGCCGCCATCAGATCCGGCATGGCCCACATGCCCTTGCCGATCTGGGCATGGCCGGAAAGGCCGCATTCGAGGCCGATATCGACGTTCCAGTTCTCATAGGCGCCGATCCAGGCCGCCTGCTTCATATCGCCCTTGCGGATCATCGGGCCTGCTTCCATCGAGGTATGGATTTCATCACCGGTGCGATCGAGGAAGCCGGTATTGATGAAGACGACGCGCTCGCGGGCGGCGCGGATGGCTTCCTTGAGGTTGACCGTCGTGCGACGCTCCTCGTCCATTATGCCCATCTTGATGGTATTGCGCGGCATCCCAAGCAGGTCCTCGACGCGCGAGAAGATGTCGACCGCGAAGGCGACCTCTTCAGGGCCGTGCATCTTCGGTTTGACGACATACATAGAGCCGGTGCGCGAATTCTTGCGACGGCCGTTCGGACCGATGTCATAGAGCGCGATCAGGCCGGTGATCGCAGCATCCATGATGCCCTCCGGTACCTCGTTGCCGTCACGGTCGAGAATGGCCGGGTTGATCATCAGGTGGCCAACATTGCGCACCAGCATCAGCGAACGGCAATGCAGGTCGAAGGTGCTACCATCCGGCGCGGTATAGGCGACATCGGGATTGAGCCGGCGGGTGAAGCTCTTGCCGCCCTTGGCGACTTCCTCGGTCAGGTCGCCCTTCATCAGGCCGAGCCAGTTCCGGTAGACCTCGGCCTTGTCCTCGGCATCGACAGCCGCGATCGAATCCTCGCAGTCCATGATTGTCGTGATTGCCGATTCCAGGCGAACGTCGGAAATATTGGCTGGATCGGCCTTACCGATATCGGTGTTGGCATCGATGACGATTTCGATATGGATCCCGTTGTGCTTTAGGAGGATATGCGAAGGCTTGGCAGCATCGCCGAGATAACCGGCGAAATGGCTGCGATCCGCCAACGCCGTGGCGCCGGGCTTCGCCGTAACTGCCAGCACGCCATCCTTCACGGCAAGGCCGGCGACGTCCTTCCAGCTTGCGCCGATCAACGGGACCGCGGAATCGAGGAAATCGCGAACCCAGGCGATGACCTTCTCGCCGCGCTTGGGATTATAGGTCCTGCCCTTCTCGGCGCCGTCTGTCTCGGGAATAGCATCGGTGCCATAGAGGGCGTCGTAAAGCGATCCCCAACGAGCGTTGGCGGCATTCAGTGCATAGCGGGCATTCATGACGGGAACGACGAGCTGCGGACCGGCGATCTCCGAGATTTCCGGATCGACGTTGGCAGTCGAGATCGTAAAGGCAGGCCCTTCGGGCACGATATAGCCGATGTCGCGCAGGAAAGCCTCATAAGCAGCGAGATCGACGGGCGCGCCGTTCTTGCGATACCAGTCGTCGAGAGCCTCCTGCATGCGGTCTCGCTTGGCGAGGAGCTCGCGATTCTTCGACGCAAGATCGTGGACGATCTTGGAAAAGCCGGCAAAAAAGGTCTCGGTGTCGATACCCGAACCTGGCAGCGCTTCCCTGACGAGGAAATCATAAAGTACCGGTTCGATCTGCAGCCCGTTCTTCTCAATGCGGCTCATGCCAAATACTCCTCAAGATCATCTTTCGGCTCATTTTTCACATGCTGCCACTTTGCCGATGGTTTCGCTTCCGTCAATTTGGCAATAGTTCGAAAGATTTATGCGCTCCGGGAAATAATCAATTCATGGCGATTCGCGGTCGGCCACTTGCTGTCGCGATGAACCGTGCCTCGATCAGTTTTCGATTACCCTCGACTTCAGGCGCATCCACCTGCTCATCCATCGCCAACACGAGGTCCACCGCGCCATTGAGCCTTGCCTGCGCCATCGCCGCCTCGGCGGCGCGCGAGCGGGCATTGACGAAGCTCCGGTCCTCGTCAGTAAATCGCAGGCTTTCACCGGCTCCGTTCAGCACATAGATACCATCTTCCGGCATGGTGACGAAAACAGTAACGCTGGTGCGCACCTGGCCGACAACGGCGCCGACGGCGTTGGCGACATCCGAATCGGCGGGAATGGCGCTTTCCGTCGCCAGCATTTCCGCGATGGCAGGATAATAGACCGGGGCAGAAGCGCCGAGCCCAACAAGGGGGCGATCGAGCGAAATGGCGAAGCGGGCGATGCCCGGCGCTCGGCGAAGGGCGCGATCGATGGAGATGGATTTCGCCGGATTCAGATCGGCAACGCCATCCTCGGCGAGGCAGGCGGCAAGAATGACATCCGCGGACTGACGCGTGAGCCGATCGACGATCTTCTGCGCCAGCTCCTCGACGGATGCGGCAATGGCGCGTCCGGAACCGTCCTTCAGCCGCATCGCCAGAGCTAACCCAAGGCGAGCCGCCTCAGCGTTCCACTGGCCCTGCCGGCCGAGCACATGCATTGCATCTGAGGGCGTCAGGCCGCTCAGATGCACAAGGCCGCGCGCCACCAGCCTGTCCAGCGTCGCCTTCTGCGACGTCATCGTCAGAAGCTTGTCGAGCGCCATGGGAGCAGCGCCAATCCGGTCGAACAACGCCTGCTCGGGTGCCGTAAGACCGCTTGCCAGATGATCCGGCACGCCGGTGCGGAGCGCGAAGCGGCCGGCATTGCGAGCGAGATGCGTCGCCCGCAGCTGCTGCTCCAACACCTCAAGCACCACAGCGCCGTGCATATGAGCAGCGAGGCTCAGAGGCAGCAGGCGGCGGGGGCCGAGTTCGAAAGCGGCGACGAGGCCGCGATCGTTGATCTTCACTTCGGAATCGCCGCCGAGACCATAGGTGCGCATGGCGACGGCCTCAACCATGGTGCGATAGCCTCCGACCACGGCGCCATCGGCATCCAGCCGTGGCCGGCCATCCTCCATGACGGCGACGTCGGTGGTGGTGCCGCCGATATCGGACACAACGGCATCGTCGAGACCGGTGAGATAGCGCGCGCCGACGAGGCTTGCCGCCGGGCCCGACAGGATGGTCTCGATCGGCCGAAGCTTGGCTTCGTCAGCCGAAATCAGGGCGCCATCGCCGCGCACCACCATCATCGGTGCGGAAATGCCGCGCGTCGCCAGGAACCCTTCGCAGGCGCCGACGAGGCGATCGATCATCGATACGAGACGGGCATTCAGCAGCGTCGTCAGGGCGCGGCGCGGCCCGCCCAGCTTCGATGAAAGCTCGTGGCTGCAGGTGACGGGCAGATGCGAGAGTTCGCGGATGCAGTCGCGCACCCTGATTTCATGAGCCGGATTCCGCACAGCGAAATAGCCGGCAACGGCGAAGGACGAGACCGACTTTGCCAGTTCCGGCAATGCGTCACGCAGCGCCGTCAGATCCAGCGGATTTTCATTGCCATGCACATTGTGGCCGCCGGGGAGATAGAGCACGGGATCGGACCCCAGCGCTTCCGCAAGACCATCACGCTTGAGATCATCCGGCCCGAAGCCGATCATGATGAGCCCAGCGCGGCCACCCTGCCCTTCGACAAGCGCATTGGTGGCAAGCGTCGTCGACAGCGATACGAGGCCGATGGCCGAAACGGGAATACCGGCCTTGGCGATGACGGCATCGACAGCGCCGGCAATGCCGACGGCCAGATCATGCCGCGTCGTCAGCGATTTCGCCTTGGCGATCACGCCATCGGTTTCATGGAAGAGAACGGCATCGGTGTAGGTTCCACCCGTATCGATGCCGAGCAGGAAGTGAGATGTCACGGCAATATCCAGCTCTTGAATGCACTGCGATGCCGTTATTGCACCCTTCCGGGCCAAGCCGCTAGCTGGCAGGCGGCAAAAACAGTTCTATCGTCTCGTAACCCGCATCAGCAAACCGCCGCGTGGCTGCGTCGTCAGCTTCTGCACCGGCCAGGGATCGGTTTCTTCGGTCAGGTCGAAGCGGAAACGGCGCATCATGACGGCAAGGGCGATGACCGCTTCCTGCAGCGCGAAGGTCGCGCCGATACAGACGCGGGGGCCCGCGCCGAACGGCAGGTACTGGAAGCGATTGATCTTGGCCCGGTTTTCCGGAAGAAAGCGCTCCGGCATGAAGGCGCGCGGCTTTTCCCAATAAAGCTCATGGCGATGCAGGGTCCAGGGCATGATCAGGACGGTGATCCCCTTTTCTATCGTCACGCGCTCGCCCTTGACGCTTACCCATTCGTCATCGGCGATGGCGGCGCGGTTGATCGACGGCGCTGGCGGATAAAGGCGCATCGCCTCCTCGAAAGCGGCGCGGACATTCGGCATGAGATCGAGCCAGGCAACCGGTTCGCCATCGGTTGCAAGTACCCGGTCGATTTCCTCTTCCATAGCCTCGCGAATGTGCGGACTATTGGCGACGCAATAGAGCGTCCACGCAAGTGCACGGGCCGTCGTCTCATGACCGGCGCCGATGAAGGTGAGGATATTGTCCTCGATCTCCTCCATGGTCAGCCCATCCGGACCGGCCTTTTCGAGAAGCAGCGTGAGGAAATCGTCCGGTGCGCTGGCTCTGTCCCTCCGCATCTTTTCCAGCCGCTTGTCCATGGTGGTGCGGACGATGCCGCGGAACTTGTCGAGCACGCGCTGGCCGCCGATGCGGGTGATGCGCGGCACCCAGGCCGGGGCACGCAAAAGATCCATGGGATCGACCCGGCCCATGCGATGCAGGAGTTCGTTGACCTCATCGGCGAAATGCTCGCCTTCGGTGACGATCTCGCCGGAAAACAACGTCTCCGCCAGAATGGCGAAGGTCAGTTCGGTCATATCGGTAGCGATATCGAACACCGTGCCTTCGTTGCCGACATCCTCGTATTTCTTCACATAATCCAGGCTCTGACCCAACATCTGACCGGCAAAGCCTTGAGCATGGCGCGGCGTGAACACCGGCGCGACCGCCTTGCGCGAGCGCTTCCAGACCGGCCCTTCCGCCGTCAGCAGGCCATCGCGCAGGATCGGCCGGAGCACGAGCTGGCGGATATCGGCCATGCGGTAGTTGGCGGCATTGTCGACCAGAACATGCTTGATCAGTCCGGGATCATTGACGATGAGCGTCCGCTCGTTGAAGAATTTGGTCTTGATCCAGGGTAGCGTATAGGAGGGCTCGCCCCAGAGTTCGAGCGGATTGCGCAGGATCGTGCGGATGATCGTCAAACGGGAGGGCGGCACGGTGCGCGGGATCGGAGCCGGCGGCGAGAAGGCTTCCGGAATCATATCCATGAATCAACTCTCCTCGAAAACTGGCCATTGCCGAACGAACGCAATCAGAGCGGCGCACCCCTTCGATATGGGGAACGCCGCCTGCAAAATCCAGACGATAAAACGTCGCGCTGCCCGCTTATAAAAGCGACTTCAGGTCGCTCAGCTTATCATTGATGAGCCAGCCGTAGTAATTTTCTTCCGGCCAGACCGGCTGGGAGGAGCCGCGGTTCTTGGCGGCAAGGGCGGCGGCGCGCTTGCGGGAATTGCCGAGATTGTAGAGCGTCGCGGTGATGCCCGGATTGCCCGAAATATCCATGCCGGCGATCGAGCGATAGTCATCGATCGACTTGCGGATCGAGGCCGCAACGAAGGCGAGCGACAGGTCCGGGTCCATGATCGCCTTGTAGACGCCGCCGGCATCCTTCTCGTCCAGCTTCGCAACACCAGAGGTGCGGCTGACGAGGTCAGAGAGCTCGAGCGCCGTCAGCGGATTGACCTGGCCGAGGCCGAAGGTTTGACCGGCATAGAAAGGCTGGAAGAAGACCGCGCTGAAGCGATTGTCGGGATAGGACTTGCCGCCAACCGTCTTGCCGCGGAAATCGTCTTCCCAGACGTCTTCTCGGCAGGTCCAGAGGCTGTAGGAATCACCCTTGCCTTTGCAGGCATCGAATTGCGGCCGGGCAACGAAATCATCGACGTTTTCGCCATCATAGGCGAAGCGGAAGCTCTGGCCGGCATAGGAAGCGGCCTTGACATAATAGGACTGCAGACCGTCATAGGCGTCCACATTGTAGGTATGCTCGCCGACGAGCGCGCCGATGATGTGGATCGGATCGATGCCGTAAGCGCGCGCCGTCGACTTGATCTTCGCCATCAGCTTGGTGTCGGTCGCCAGCAATTCGCGGACCTTCTGGTACTTGCGTTCAAAGGTCGAATTCGTGCCGCGCGTGCGTCGGACGGAGGCGCCAGGAACCGGCGGCTGCTCGGCATTGCGGTTGCCCGGAGGCACCGCGGTCGCCGCATCCGCATAGGCTGGCATCCAGGAGAAGCTGGCGACCGCCAGAAGAAGGGTGATCAGTATGCGTCGCAAGATGGCCGTCCTGTCGAAGTTTCCACCGATGTTTCCGTGCGGCTGCCTGACGGATAATCTTGGCCGAATAAAGCCACGCGACACAAGAAACGGGCCCCTAACTAAAAAGTTAACGGCCCGCTGTCGAGTGTTTACTGTTTTAAATCGCCTTTGCCGGCCGGCTTACAGAATGAAGCGGGACAGGTCGGTGTTGCTGGCAAGATCGCCGACATGCTCGCGGACGTAGGCGGCATCGATAGTCACCGATACGCCGGCACGATCCGAGGCATTATAGGAGATCTCGTCGAGTACCCGCTCCATGACGGTCTGCAAACGGCGGGCGCCGATATTCTCGACGGTGGAGTTGAGATGCACCGCGACATCGGCGAGCGCGTCGATGGCATCGTCGGTGAAATCGAGCTTCAGGTCTTCCGTTTCCATCAGCGCCTTGTACTGGCGGATGAGGCTTGCCTGCGGCTCCGTCAGGATGCGGCGGAAGTCTTCCTTCGTCAGCGGACGGAGCTCGACGCGGATCGGCAGACGGCCCTGCAATTCGGGCAAGAGGTCCGAAGGCTTCGAGACGTGGAACGCACCGGACGCGATGAAGAGGATGTGGTCGGTCTTGACCGGACCATACTTCGTCGAGACCGTCGTACCTTCGACCAGCGGCAGCAGGTCGCGCTGCACGCCTTCGCGGGAGACGCCGGCACCCATGCCGCCGTCGCGGGCGGCGATCTTGTCGATCTCGTCCAGGAAGACGATGCCGTCATTTTCCGCTGATTGCACCGCTTCCCGCTGGATCGCCTCGTTGTCGATCAGCTTGTCGGATTCGTCGCGGATCAGCTCCTTGTAGGACTCCTTGACCGTCGTGCGCACCTTCTTCGTGCGGCCGCCCATGGCCTTGCCGAACATTTCGGAGAGGTTGAGCACGCCGATATTGGCGCCGGGCATGCCGGGGATCTCGAAGCCACCGGGCATGCCGGAGCCGGTATCGGCCACTTCGATATCGATTTCCTTGTCGTCGAGCTGGCCGTCACGCAGCTTCTTGCGGAAGCTGTCGCGCGTCGCCGGCGAGGCAGTGGCACCAACCAGCGCATCGAGCACACGCTCTTCCGCGCTCATATGCGCCTTGGCCTGCACTTCGGCGCGCTTCTTTTCGCGCACCAGGCCGATACCAACTTCAACGAGATCGCGGATGATCTGTTCGACATCGCGGCCGACATAGCCGACCTCGGTGAACTTGGTGGCTTCGACCTTGATGAAGGGGGCGCCGGCAAGCTTGGCAAGGCGGCGGGAGATTTCCGTCTTACCGACACCGGTCGGGCCGATCATCAGGATGTTCTTGGGCATGACTTCGTCGCGCAGCTCGGGCTCGAGCTGCTGGCGGCGCCAGCGGTTGCGCAGCGCAATCGCCACGGCGCGCTTGGCCTCATGCTGGCCGACAATATAGCGATCGAGCTCGGAAACGATCTCGCGGGGGGAAAAAGTGGTCATTTCGTATGTTCCCTGTCAGGGCTGGAAACTATCAAGAGAGGAACGTCTTAGGCTTCGGCATCGAGCGTTTCGACGACCACATTGTGGTTCGTGTAGACGCAGATGTCGGCAGCAATATCGAGAGCGCGGCGGGCGACATCTTCAGCTGACTTGTCGCTGTCCATCAGCGCGCGTGCGGCGGCGAGCGCGAAATTGCCGCCGGAGCCGATCGCCATGGCGCCATGTTCGGGCTCAAGCACATCGCCGTTGCCGGTGATGGCGAGCGTTACTTGTTTGTCGGCAACCAGCATCATGGCTTCGAGGTTGCGCAGATATTTGTCGGTACGCCAGTCCTTGGCGAGCTCGACGGCGGCACGCATCAGCTGACCGGGATATTGTTCGAGCTTCTTTTCGAGGCGTTCGAGGAGGGTGAAGGCATCGGCGGTCGCGCCGGCGAAACCGGCGATGACATCGCCCTTGCCGATGCGGCGAACCTTGCGCGCATTGCCCTTCATTACGGTCTGGCCAAGGCTCACCTGGCCATCACCAGCCATCACCACCTTGCCACCCTTGCGAATAGTCACGATTGTCGTCATTTAACACCTGTTTGCCCCCGTTTCGGCGGGCTCTCTGCCGGGCCGCGTATCGGCCCCGTCAGCACCTATGTAAGAGGGGTTTTGGCGATTGCAAATGGCAACCGCGCCCGAATAATGGCGGCAAGCCGGCTAAACGCGTAAGGCCTTTGCGTAACTTCTGGATATTTCCCGATACGCCTGATAAGGAACGGCCGTATTCCGATGGAGCAGCCCATGGCAGAGACCGCAGCGACCCGCACGGCAAGCGTTTCCCGCAAGACCAACGAGACCTCGGTCTCCGTTTCCGTCAATATCGACGGCAGCGGCAAATCGACGATTTCGACGGGGGTCGGCTTCTTCGACCATATGCTGGAACAGCTGTCGCGACATTCGCTGATCGACATGGACATCGACACCAAGGGCGACCTGCATGTCGACGATCACCATGCCGTCGAAGATACCGGCATCGCGATCGGCCAGGCGATCGCCAAGGCCCTGGGCGACCGGCGCGGCATCACCCGCTATGCATCGATCGATCTCGCCATGGACGAGACGATGACGAAGGCGGCCGTCGATCTTTCCGGTCGGCCCTTCCTCGTCTGGAACGTCTCGTTCAGCGCCCCGAAGATCGGCACTTTCGACACCGAACTGGTACGCGAATTCTTCCAGGCCTTAGCGCAGAATGCCGGCATCACCTTGCATATCCTCAACCATTATGGTGCCAACAATCACCATATAGCCGAGACATGCTTCAAGGCCGTTGCGCGCGCACTGCGCACCGCAACCGAGATCGATCCGCGGCAGGCAGGCCGGGTGCCCTCGACGAAAGGCACGCTCGCCTAAGCCCCAAACTGGGGAAGTGAAGAATGGCAAGCTATCTGATTTTGACGCCTCCCGGAGCAACGAACCGGTCCGAAGCATCGGATCGGTATCGCGATCACACGCGATTTATCCGCGACGGCTTTTCGTGGACGGCGTTTTTGTTTCCGACGCTCTGGATGCTCTTTCATCGGCTGTGGCTGCACGCGATCGCTGCGTTTTTGCTGCAGGGTATTGCGCTGGAACTGATGCGTCAGCCGGGCTTCTTTGCCGCTGGAGCCGCACTTCTGCTGGGCGTGCATGTCCTTGCGGCTCTTGAGGGCCGGCATGCGGTCAGCAGTCGTCTCCTTGGCCGCGGCTGGACGGTTGAAAACCTCGTCTCGGCACACGATCTGACGACCGCAGAAGAAATCCACTTTTCACAGCTAGAACAGGCGCCAAACCCGAATATCCATTCGAAAAATTGGGATATCTCGGCCACCAACACGAATACCAGCCGCCCAGGCCCGAGCTTCGGCCTTCCCGGCTATGATGGAGGACGCTGACCATGCGCGTCGCGATTATCGATTATGGTTCCGGCAATCTGCGCTCGGCCACCAAGGCTTTCGAGCGGGCGGCCCGCGAGGCAGGTATAGACGCCGAGATCGATCTGACTGACGATGCCGAGCGCGTCGCAACTGCGGATCGCATCGTTCTTCCCGGCGTCGGCGCCTATGCCGATTGCCGCCGCGGTCTCGATGCCGTGCCCGGCATGACAGAAGCGGTCATCGACGTTGTGGAACACAAGGCCCGCCCCTTCCTCGGCATCTGCGTCGGCATGCAGCTGATGTCGTCGCGCGGGTTGGAAAAGACCATCACGAAAGGCTTCGGCTGGATCAAGGGCGACGTCAAGGAAATGACGCCGAGCGATCCCAGCCTGAAAATCCCGCAGATCGGCTGGAACACGCTGGATATCCGCCACCCGCACGCGCTCTTCGAGGGGATCGAGACCGGGCCTAATGGCTTGCACGCCTATTTCGTCCATTCCTACCATCTGGCCGCCGACCACGGCGACGACGTTATCGCGACGACGAACTATGGCGGCCCGATGACGGCCTTCGTCGGCCGAGACAACATTGCCGGCGCGCAGTTCCATCCGGAAAAGAGCCAGAAACTCGGCCTTGCCCTGATTGCCAATTTCCTGCGCTGGAAGCCATAAGGCTCGCGCTCCAAGGACAGACACCATGATACTTTTTCCCGCTATCGACCTAAAAGACGGCCAATGCGTGCGCCTCAAGCTCGGCGACATGAGCCAAGCGACAGTCTACAATCCCGATCCCGGCGCTCAGGCGAAAGCCTTTGAAGACCAGGGCTTCGAATGGCTGCATGTCGTCGACCTCAACGGCGCCTTTGCCGGCGAGACCGTGAACGGTGCCGCCGTCGATGCCATTCTCAAGGCGACCAAAAACCCGGTGCAGCTGGGCGGTGGCATCCGCACCCTCGATCATATCGAAAACTGGCTGTCGCGCGGGCTTGCCCGCGTCATCCTTGGCACGGTCGCCGTGCGCGATCCGGCGCTCGTTATCGAAGCCTGCCGGCGGTATCCGGGCCATATCGCCGTCGGCATCGACGCCAAGGGCGGCAAAGTGGCGGTCGAGGGCTGGGCCGAGGCTTCCGAACTCGGCGTCATCGAACTCGCGAAAAAATTCGAGGGCGCCGGCGTTGCCGCGATCATCTATACCGATATCGACCGCGACGGCATTCTGACCGGTATCAACTGGGACTCGACTTTGGAACTGGCCAATGCCGTTTCCATCCCCGTCATCGCCTCCGGAGGCCTCGCCTCGCTCGACGATATCAAGCGCATGATCCAGCCCGACGCCCGCAAACTGGAGGGTGCGATTTCTGGCCGCGCTCTTTATGATGGCCGGATCGATCCGACGGAAGCACTGGCGCTGATCAAGCAGGCCAAGGAGGCAGCGCAATGACCCTGAAAGCCCGCGTCATCCCCTGCCTCGACGTCAAGGACGGCCGCGTCGTCAAGGGCGTCAACTTCGTCAATCTTGTCGATGCCGGTGATCCCGTCGAGGCCGCCAAGGCCTATGACACGGCCGGCGCCGACGAACTCTGCTTTCTCGACATCACCGCTTCCTCCGACAATCGCGACACCATCTTCGACGTGGTGGCCCGCACAGCCGAACAGTGCTTCATGCCGGTCACGGTCGGCGGCGGCGTTCGCACGATTGCCGATATCCGCAAGCTGCTGCTTTGCGGCGCCGACAAGGTTTCGATCAATTCGGCGGCGGTCAACAATCCCGATTTCGTGGCCGAAGCGGCCGACAAGTTCGGCAACCAGTGCATCGTCGTTTCCATCGATGCCAAGCGGCGGCGCACCGAGGCACTCGGCGGCGACAATCTGAGCGCCTGGGAAATCTACACCCATGGCGGCCGCAACGCGACGGGCATCGACGCCGTCGATTTTGCCCGCAAGATGGTCGAGCGCGGTGCCGGCGAGCTGCTTGTCACCTCCATGGACCGCGACGGCACGAAGGTCGGCTATGATCTGGAGCTGACGCGGGCGATCGCCGATGCGGTACGCGTGCCCGTTATCGCGTCAGGCGGCGTCGGCGATCTCGACGACCTCGTCGCCGGCGTCAAGGAAGGCCATGCGACGGCGGTGCTCGCCGCTTCGATCTTCCATTTCGGCACCTATTCGGTGGGCGAGGCAAAACGCTACATGGCCGAGCGCGGCATTCCGATGCGGCTGGATTAGGAGACAGCAAGCGATGAGCGGATTTACCCTTTCCGACCTCGAACGAATCGTCGAGGAACGCTCCAAGGCTTCGCCGGACGAATCCTGGACAGCGAAGCTTGTTGCCGCCGGCCAGCCGAAGGCAGCGAAGAAACTGGGCGAAGAAGCGATCGAGGCCGTGATGGCAGCGGTCACCAACGATCGCGACAATCTTACCTATGAGGCCGCCGATCTGCTATATCATCTTATGGTCGTATTGAAGATTGCGGACATTCCGTTAGAGAATGTCATGGGTGAGCTCGAAAGGCGCACCAGTCAATCCGGCCTTCAAGAGAAGGCAAGCCGGTAAGAACGCGATGACGACAGCGACCAAGACCGAGCCGGCACACGAGACGCTCGATATTTTCCAGGCGAAAGCCTATTCGCCCTATTATTTCTTTTCCTCGGAAGAATGGGCGAAATTCCGCGCGGACACGCCGCTGACGCTGACATCAGACGAAGTGAAGCGGTTGCGCTCCATGGGCGACCCGATCGATCTCGACGAAGTCAGGCGCATCTATCTGTCGCTGTCGCGGCTCTTGTCCTCGCATGTGGAATCCTCGCAGATCCTGTTCGAGCAGCGCAATCGCTTCCTCAGCCTTTCCGATATCGCCAAGACGCCCTTCGTCATCGGCATCGCGGGATCGGTCGCTGTCGGCAAATCCACCACGGCCCGTATCCTGAAGGAACTGCTGGGCCGCTGGCCGTCGAGCCCGAAGGTCGATCTCGTCACCACGGACGGCTTTCTCTATCCCAATGCCGAGCTGCAGCGCCGCAACCTGATGCAGCGCAAGGGTTTTCCGGAGAGCTACGATACGGCAGCGCTGCTGCGTTTCCTCTCGGCGATCAAGGCCGGCCAGCCGAATGTGCAGGCGCCCTCCTATTCGCACCTCGTCTATGATGTGCTGCCGAACGAATTCAAGACGGTCGACCGCCCGGATATCCTGATCTTCGAAGGCATCAACGTGCTGCAATCGCGGCATCTGCCGGCTGACGGCAAGATCGTACCCATGGTCTCGGATTTCTTCGACTTCTCGATCTATATCGATGCCGACGAAGAACTGATCCACAATTGGTATGTCGCCCGTTTCATGCGGCTGCGCGAGACGGCCTTCCGCGATCCCAATTCCTTCTTCCATCGCTACGCCTCCATCAGCGAGGACGAGGCGCTGGCGATCGCCGAGGGGCTGTGGAAGAACATCAACCTGAAGAACCTGCGCCAGAACATCCTGCCGACGCGGCCGCGTGCCGACCTCATCCTGCAGAAGGGCAGGAATCACCTGATCGAGCAGGTGGCGTTGAGGAAGCTTTGAGGATCAGGGCTGGACGCGCCTAAGGGTAAGATTGATCCGTCCGCCGTTCTTCAGCAATGTCGACGTTGCCGGATAGATGCGGTCGACACCGTGAAAGCACAATCTTCCCTCACCGCCCAGAACGACGATATCGCCGCTCGCAAGCTTGAAGGATAGCGTGCGATCATTGCGGCTGAGGCCACCGACCCGGAAGAGGCAAGTGTTCCCCAGCGAGATCGAGAGCACAGGCGCCTTGAGATCCTGCTCGTCACGGTCCTGATGCAACCCCATGCGGGCATCGTCGCCATAGAAATTGACGAGGCAGGCCTCCGGAGGTTTTTCATAGCCTGCTATATTGCGCCAGAAATCGAGCAGTTGTGGCGGTATGGCCGGCCACGGGCGGCCGGTGATCGGATGGGTCGACTGATAACGATAGCCGCGCTGCTTGTCCGTCACCCAGCCGAGCGAACCGCAATTGGTCATGCGGACGGACATTTCCTTGCCGGTGCCCGGCATGACCGGAGTGTAGAGCGGCGCCTCGGCCACGACGCCGCGGATCGCTTCAACCAAGGCTTCCTGGGCGGGGCGGTCGAGATATCCGGGCAGATGGCGAATTCCGTTGGGGAGCAGCATTTTGGTTTCCTACGATGATGCCGGTCAGGTGAGCGGTCATTGCCGAACTATTGTGCCTGGCCCCTCACCCCAGCCCTCTCCCCGCAAGCGGGGCGAGGGGATCCATCGTGTCCGACGCCAACTCGTCACGAGCAGAGAGCTTTCGTTGTTTAGCGCTGTCGTCCCTTCTCCCCGCATTGCGGGGAGAAGGTTAGGATGAAGGCCCAGGCACAGAGTTACGGCAACGCCGAACTTGCCTGACAAAGCCTCATTTTACCCAACCAAATCAAAACTGCAGCCCGAAAACCAAACCTTAGTCGCCGCCGACCTTGCCGCGCATCTTCTTGACCTCGGAGCGCCCGGATTTCTCCTTCAATCGGCGCTCGATCGACCCCTTCGTCGGCTTGGTCTTTCGGCGCGGCGGTGGCGGCGGGGCGGCAGCTTCGAGGATCAGCTCCTTCAGGCGTTCGCGCGCGTCCTCGCGATTGCGATCCTGGCTGCGGAAGCGGCTGGCCTCGATCATCAGAACGCCATCCTTGGAAACCCGCCGGCCGGCGAGCCTGATCGCATTCGCCTTGACGCGCTCCGTCAGCGACGGGGAATTCTGGACGTTGAAGAAAAGCTGGACAGCGGTTGCGACCTTGTTAACGTTCTGACCGCCGGGACCGCCCGCCAGAACGAATTGTTCCGTCAGCTCCCAGCCGGCAATCGTGATCCGATCGTTGATGTAAAGCGCTTCGCTGGCCATGATTTTCTCCGCGCCTGTCTATCCCACATTGATGCGCGGTTGAAAACTACTGACAGATAAAATGAAAACCCGGCGAACTGGCCGCCGGGTTTCACGTGAGTCATTGCTCCGGTGAGATTACTTACTCCGCTGCAACCGGGATCCCCGGAGCGGCATCACGGACGTTGCCGTCCACATGATCCTCGAACTTCGCGAAGTTGGTGACGAACATCTGCACCAGCTTGCTGGCCTGCGCATCATAGGCTTCGCCATCGGCCCAGGTGGAGCGCGGGTCGAGGATCGCGGTATCGACGCCGTCGACCGCGACCGGAACCGCAAAGCCGAAATTCGGATCGATGCGGAATTCGACATTGTCGAGATCGCCCTTCAGGGCGGCAGCGAGCAATGCACGGGTTGCCTTGATCGGCATGCGGCTTCCCTTGCCGTAGGCACCACCGGTCCAGCCGGTGTTGACCAGCCAGCAACGGGCACCGTGGCGTGCGATCAGCTCCTTGAGGAGGTTGCCGTATTCGGCCGGATGGCGCGGCATGAAGGGAGCGCCGAAGCAGGTCGAGAAGGTCGCTTCCGGCTCGACGACGCCCTTCTCCGTACCGGCGACCTTGGCGGTGTAGCCGGATAGGAAGTGGTACATCGCCTGATCCGGCGTCAGTCTGGCGATCGGCGGCATGACGCCGAAAGCGTCTGCCGTCAGCATGATGATCGTCTCGGGATGACCGGTGATGCCGGATTCCGAAGCATTCGGGATGAAATGCAGCGGATAGGCGCTGCGGGTGTTTTCCGTCAGCGAACCGTCATCGAGATCCGGCCGGCCATGCTCGTCGAGCACGACATTTTCCAGGACGGTGCCGAAGCGGCGCGTCGTGGCGTAGATCTCCGGCTCGGCCTCGGGCGACAGGCGGATGGTCTTGGCGTAGCAGCCGCCTTCGAAATTGAAGATGCCGTTTTCGCCCCAGCCATGCTCGTCATCACCGATGAGGGTGCGGGTCGGATCTGCCGAGAGTGTCGTCTTGCCCGTGCCCGACAGGCCGAAGAAGATCGCAGCATCGCCTTCGGGGCCAACATTGGCCGAGCAATGCATCGGCATGACGCCGCGTTCCGGCAGGAGGTAGTTCAGGACGGTGAAGACCGATTTCTTCATCTCGCCGGCATAGGAAGTGCCGCCGATGAGGACGATACCGTTGACGAGATCGCAGGCGATCACCGTTTCCGTGCGGCAGCCATGGCGCTCCGGATCGGCGCGGAAGCTCGGCAGGTCGATGATCGTCAGCTGCGGCACGAAGCTTTCCAGTGCCGCGCGATCGGGGCGGATCAGCAGATTACGGATGAACAGCGAGTGCCAGGCGAATTCGGTGATGACGCGCGTCGGCAAAGCATAGTCGACGTCGGCGCCGCCGATCAGATCCTGCACGAACAGGTCCTTGCCGCGGGCATGGGCCAGCATGTCCTCATGAAGCAGCTCGAAATGCTCCGGCGACATCGGCTTGTTGTTATCCCACCAGATCTGATCTTCCGTGGTGGCATTGCGCACCACGAACTTGTCCTTCGGAGAACGGCCGGTGTGCTGGCCGGTCAAGGCCCTGAGCGCGCCATCGGCGGTCAGATCGGCTTCGCGCCGGCGAATCGCTTCCTCATAAAGATGAGCTTCCATGAGGTTATAGCGAACACTGGCGGCGGCTCCCAGGCCGATCGATCCCAGTTCCGTTGCGGGATTGCGAACGCCGAATTGCTCCATCACTTTTTCCTCTACAAAGGGGCTTGGCCGTTAGAACTAACTAAAGCGTAGAGGGCTCTTTTTAAAAGCACAAGAGCCATAAGCGAGAAATATTTAATGATATCAGTTATTTAATCGATTTAAATAAATTTCCTCAATTTTAAATCGTTTGAATAGAGGGTGGAGGGACGTCACGTCACACAACCCCTGCACAAGGGTTTTTCCTCGCGACAATCCTCCCCTTTATCTTTGCCACAATTTGTTCCACCTTTATCCCCATAAGCGCGCCAGGTTACCGCCGACCGAGCTGGCAGACCGCCTGGGCTGGATTCCAAATCCGGGAGACGCGCACTGATGACGGAGACGAACACCATGTTGACAATCGCGCTCGTTGACGACGACCGCAATATCCTGACTTCCGTTTCTATCGCCTTGGAAGCAGAGGGATATAAGGTAGAGACCTACACGGACGGAGCTTCGGCGCTGGACGGCCTGCTGGCCCGGCCGCCTCAACTGGCGATCTTCGACATCAAGATGCCGCGCATGGACGGCATGGAGCTGTTGCGTCGACTGCGCCAGAAATCCGACCTGCCGGTGATCTTCCTCACCTCGAAGGACGAAGAGATCGACGAACTTTTCGGCCTGAAGATGGGCGCTGACGACTTCATCACCAAGCCGTTTTCGCAGCGCCTGCTGGTCGAACGCGTCAAGGCGGTGCTTCGCCGTGCCTCCGCCCGCGAAGCCGCAAATGCTGCCGGCGGCAATGCCGTTGCGAAGCCAGGGGCTGCCCAGCAGGCCCGTTCTCTGGAGCGCGGACAGCTCGTCATGGACCAGGAACGCCATACCTGCACCTGGAAGGGCGAGCCAGTGACGCTCACCGTCACCGAGTTCCTCATCCTGCATTCCCTTGCCCAGCGCCCGGGCGTGGTCAAGAGCCGCGACGCGCTGATGGACGCGGCCTATGACGAGCAGGTCTACGTCGACGACCGCACGATCGATAGCCACATCAAGCGGCTACGCAAGAAATTCAAGATGGTCGACCTCGATTTTGATATGATCGAGACGCTGTATGGCGTCGGCTACCGCTTCCGCGAAGCTGCATAAGAGTTAACTGGACCATACGGCGGACGATGGAATAAGAGCATGCGGACGGGATCGCCGATCCCGTTCTTCGAAAGGGCCGTTGGCTTGGCGCAGCTGGTGCAGGACAGAGAGATAGACGACTCGGAAAGCCCGAGCGGCGCTCGAATCGCGCGCCGGCGCTGGACCCATCCCTTCGTTCTGATCCGCCGCATCTTCGGCAATGCCGTCTTTTCGAGCCTGACGCGGCGCATCCTGTTTTTCAATCTAGCGGCGTTGGTCGTCCTCGTCGGCGGCATTCTCTACCTCAACCAGTTCCGCGAAGGCCTGATCGATGCCCGCGTTGAGAGCCTGCTGACGCAGGGCGAGATCATCGCAGGCGCCGTCTCGGCTTCGGCATCGGTCGACACCAATTCCATCACCATCGATCCGCAGAAGCTGCTGGAACTGCAGGCGGGCCAGAGCATCACGCCGGTTCCGAACGACGAGGATCTGGAATTCCCGATCGATCCGGAGAAAGTGGCGCCGGTGCTGACACGGTTGATCTCTCCGACGCGCACCCGCGCCCGCATCTTCGATGCCGATGCCAACCTGCTGCTCGACAGCCGCCATCTTTATTCGCGCGGCCAGGTGCTGCGCTACGACCTGCCGCCGGTCGACGACGAGAAGCAGAGCTGGTCCGACTGGTTCAGCGGTTTGCTCAACAAGATGCTGCAGCCGGGCAACCTGCCCGTATACAAGGAAGCGCCAGGCGGCGACGGTTCCATCTATCCGGAAGTCATGAACGCGCTGACGGGCGTGCGCGGCGCTGTTGTCCGCACCACGGAGAAAGGCGAGCTGATCGTTTCGGTCGCTGTGCCGATCCAGCGCTTCCGCGCCGTGCTCGGCGTGCTGCTGCTGTCGACCCAGGCCGGCGATATCGACAAGATCGTCCATGCCGAGCGCCTGGCGATCATGCGCGTCTTCGGCGTCGCGACGCTGGTCAACGTCGTTCTGTCGCTGCTTTTATCCTCCACCATCGCCAATCCGCTGCGCCGGCTTTCGGCGGCTGCCATCCGCGTGCGTCGCGGCGGGGCGAAGGAGCGCGAGGAGATTCCGGATTTCTCAGCCCGCCAGGACGAAATCGGCAACCTGTCGATCGCGCTGCGCGACATGACCTCGGCACTCTATGATCGTATCGATGCGATCGAGAGTTTTGCCGCCGATGTCAGCCATGAGCTCAAGAACCCGCTGACATCGCTGCGCAGCGCCGTTGAGACGCTGCCGCTTGCCAAGAGCGACGATTCCAAGAAGCGGCTGATGGATGTGATCCAGCATGACGTTCGCCGCCTTGATCGCCTGATCAGCGATATCTCCGATGCATCGCGCCTCGATGCCGAGCTTGCACGTTCGGATGCCAAGTCGCTCGATCTGGAAGTATTGCTGCGCGACATGATCGAGATTTCCAGACAGGTCGGCCACAGCAAGAAAGCCGTCGAGATCGACTATATCGTCGACCGCAAACCGGGCAACAGGGCGAACTTCTCCATCGACGGTCACGACCTGCGCATCGGCCAGATCGTCACCAATCTCATTGAAAATGCGCGATCCTTCGTCCCGGCGGAAACCGGCAAGATCACCGTGCGGCTGACGCGGACGCGGACGCGCTGCGTCATCTATATCGAAGACAATGGTCCCGGCATTCAGGCCGAAAACATCGACCGCATCTTCGAACGCTTCTACACCGACCGGCCCGAATCCGAAGGTTTCGGGCAGAATTCCGGCCTCGGTCTCTCGATCAGCCGGCAGATTGCCGAGGCGCATGGTGGGTCGCTGCGCGCCGAGAACATCGTCGACAGCGACGGCTCGACGCTGCTTGGCGCCCGCTTCATCCTGTCGCTGCCCGCCCGGACGACGGCGTGAGCGCTCGCATGGCCGGCGAAGCGACCAATATCCACGCCACTGCAATCGTCATCGGTACGACCGGGCTTCTGTTTCTCGGCCCCTCGGGCAGCGGCAAATCCACTCTTGCCTTCTCATCCCTGGCGGCAGCCAGGCCGCTCGGGCTTGCCGCGAGCCTGATCGCAGACGACCGAGTGCTGATCACAGAACAGAATGGCTCCGTTCTCGCGAAATGCCCGCCCTCGATCGCGGGGCTCATGGAAATCCGCTATACCGGTATCGTTCGGATGCCTTATATTTCCGAGGGCGAAATGCACTTTGCCATCCGCCCGGTCGACCCGGAATCGGCGGAAAGGCTGCCACCGGAGGACGAGCAGGTCGATATTACCGGCTCCATCCGGTTGCCCCTGATCCGCGTGGCCGCAACCTCCGCGAATCCGCTGGCCATAATAATGGCGAAAATCGGCGCGAGTTTCGGCCAATCGGCCATTTAGGCCCGTACAGGCACATAAATCCTATATTTTAAGCTTGCACTTCGCCTTTTCATGGCCAAGATGTCCCCCCACCGGTGGACGACATTGCTGCATTGCGATATGGGCCACCTGTTTGCGTATGCCATGGGAGCAGTAATATCATGATTGGACTTGTGCTTGTCACTCATGGCAAGCTGGCTGAAGAGTTTCGGCATGCCGTCGAGCATGTCGTTGGTCCGCAGAAGTTCATAGAGACGGTATGCATTGGTCCCGAAGACGACATGGACAAGCGGCGGCAGGACATTCTGCAGGCCGTTGCCGGTGCGGATGACGGGCATGGCGTCATCATCCTCACCGACATGTTCGGCGGCACTCCTTCCAATCTCGCAATCTCCGTCATGAATAGCGGCCACACCGAGGTCATCGCTGGCGTCAATCTGCCGATGCTGATCAAGCTTGCGGGCGTGCGCGGCGACAACAACATGGAAAGGGCCTTGGTGGAAGCTTCGGAGGCCGGGCGCAAATATATCAACGTGGCCAGCCGTGTGCTCAGTGGCAAATAACGAGGCAGACACCGCCCCCATGACCGAGCTTTCCCGGGAACTCCTGATCGTCAACAAACGGGGCCTGCACGCCCGTGCGTCGGCAAAATTCGTGCAGACCGTCGAAGCCTACGACGCTGCGATTACCGTCTCGAAGGACGGCACGACGGTTGGCGGCACCTCGATCATGGGCCTGATGATGCTGGCAGCCAGCCCCGGCTGCAGCGTGCTGGTGACGGCAAGCGGCAATCAGGCCGCCGAAGCGCTCGAAGCGCTCGACCAGCTGGTTGCCAACAAGTTCGGCGAGGAAATCTAAGCCCTGCCTGCAGTTGCCAACTGGATATAAAGACATAAAGACTTCTTTATATCATCATTGATTTCCCACCTGAAGCCTGCTACACGGCATCATCCACACGCTGTCAGCGTGCAATTCTTGTTGCATTCGGCCTAGGCGTTGCCCGCGGCGCGATTGCATCGTTCAGGCTGGAGACCTTCATGAGCACTGAAAAGGACTACATCGTCGCGGATATCGGCCTTGCCGACTATGGTCGCAAGGAAATCGCAATCGCCGAGACCGAAATGCCCGGCCTGATGGCCTGCCGCGCCGAATTCGGCGAAGCGCAGCCGCTGAAGGGCGCGCGGATCACCGGCTCGCTGCACATGACGATCCAGACGGCCGTTCTCATCGAGACGCTGGTGGCCCTCGGCGCTCAGGTGCGCTGGGCATCGTGCAACATCTTCTCCACGCAGGACCATGCCGCCGCGGCCATCGCCGCTTCCGGCGTCCCGGTCTTCGCCGTCAAGGGCGAGAGCCTGGAGGACTACTGGACCTATACCGACAAGATCTTCCAGTGGGCCGATGGCGGCCTCTCCAACATGATCCTCGACGACGGCGGCGACGCCACGATGTACATCCTGCTCGGCGCCCGTGCCGAAGCCGGCGAGGACGTGCTCTCCCATCCGCATTCGGAAGAAGAGGAAATCCTCTTCGCACAGATCAAGAAGCGCCTGCAGGCAACGCCGGGCTGGTTCACCAAACAGCGTGACGCCATCAAGGGCGTGACCGAGGAAACCACCACCGGCGTCAACCGCCTCTACCAGCTCAGCCAGAAGGGCCTGTTGCCCTTCCCGGCGATCAACGTCAACGACAGCGTCACCAAGTCGAAGTTCGACAACAAATACGGCTGCAAGGAATCGCTCGTCGACGGTATCCGCCGCGCCACCGACGTGATGATGGCCGGCAAGGTCGCCGTCGTCTGCGGTTACGGTGACGTCGGCAAGGGTTCTGCCGCTTCGCTCTCCGGCGCCGGCGCCCGCGTCAAGGTCACGGAAGTCGACCCGATCTGCGCCCTGCAGGCCGCCATGGACGGCTATGAAGTCGTTCAGCTCGAGGACGTCGTTTCCTCGGCCGACATCTTCATCACCACGACAGGCAACAAGGACGTCATCCGCATCGACCATATGCGCGCGATGAAGGACATGGCGATCGTCGGCAATATCGGCCACTTCGACAACGAGATCCAGGTTGCCGCCCTGCGGAACCTGAAGTGGACGAACATCAAGCCGCAGGTCGACATGGTCGAGTTCGCCAAGGGCAACCGCATCATCCTGCTGTCGGAAGGCCGCCTCTTGAACCTCGGCAACGCCACCGGCCACCCTTCCTTCGTCATGTCGGCCTCTTTCACCAACCAGACGCTGGCGCAGATCGAGCTCTTCACCAAGCCCGGCCAGTACAAGAACGAAGTCTACGTGCTGCCGAAGCACCTCGATGAAAAGGTCGCTCGCCTGCATCTTGCCAAACTCGGCGTCAAACTGACGGAGCTTTCCGAAGAGCAGGCTTCGTATATCGGCGTGACGCCGAAGGGTCCGTTCAAGTCCGACCACTACAGATACTGATTATAAAAAACAGTATCCACAACATCTTGTGGCCCTGGCATTGACAAAGTGCCGGGGCTTATTTTTTAGCCAGCTCCCTTCCCGCCGATTTCCTTAGGCAGTATTGTTTTTACACTTGATTCGTGACGAACCGGGCCCACCCGGAGCCATGAAAATGGGATGTCTTGTCAGGATGCGGCACATTATAGGACGGAGACAGACCTCTTATGTTTGAAGGGGAAGACAACCTGCATCAACCAGCGCTACACCGAGTGGCGGCGCGGTTGCAGCGGGGTAGTTCATATCGGCTATCGGCAAAAACGAAGCAGGGCAAAGGTCGGCTGGCGCGCCTGAGCCGCTTGCTGCGGCTCAGCGTTTTCGGCGGCCTCGTGACCGGTCTGGCAGGTCCCGTTCTCGCGCAGAGCAACAGCGCCGCGCAGGCGAGCATGCGTCTCTTCACCTCATCCGAAATGGCTGTCTTCTCTGTCATCATCGGCGTCATTTCCGCCGCGCTCCTCTCGACCATGTGGATGGTCCGACAGCGCGGCAACATGGAAAGCGAAAGCCGCGAGATCCGCACGGCCCTTTCGGACGCAAACCAGCGCATTTCGCAATATCAGGCGCTGATTGCCGACAAGAACCGCCGCATCGTCATCTGGGACGGCCCGAATGCGCGGCCCGAACTGCTCGGCCAGCTTCCGGTCGAGACCGGCGCGCCGCAGGACAACGAATTCCTGGCCTTTGGCCGCTGGCTGAAATCATGGTCGGCCGGCGAACTCGACAAGGCGATCGACAAGCTGCGCGGCAGCGGCCAGAGCTTCGACATGGTGGTCGAAACCAATCGCGACGAGATCCTGGAGGCACAGGGCCGCATTTCCGGCGGACGCGCCTTCGTCCGCTTCATCGCGCTCAACAATCTGCGTGCCGAACTCGCCGAGCTGAAGATCGAGCGCGACCGGCTGATGACCTCGATCTCCACCTTCCAGAGCCTGCTTGATGCCATCGACCTGCCGGTGTGGCAACGCGATACCGAAGGCAAGCTCACCTGGGTCAACCAGGCCTATAGCGAAGCGGTGGAAGCCGTTTCCGCAGAAGAGGCACTCCGCGAGGGGCGCGAATTCCTGACGACGGTGGCCCGCGAACGCATTCGTGCGGCGGCCACGCCGGAATCGCCCTTCCACGACAAGATCTCCACTGTCGTGCACGGCAACCGCACCTTCTTCGATGTCGTCGATGTCAGGGCTCCGAACGGATCGGCTGGTATCGCCATCGACGTGTCCGAGGCGGAATCCGTTCGCGCGGAGCTCGCGCGCACGCTGAAGAGCCACGCCGAAACGCTCGACCATCTGGCGACGCCGGTTGCGATTTTCGACGGCGAGCGGCGGCTGCAATTCTACAATCAGGCTTTCGTCCAGCTTTGGGAGCTCGACATAGCATTTCTGGAAAAGCGGCCCGACAATAGCGAGCTTCTGGACCGGCTGCGCAGCGCCAAGAAGCTGCCCGAGCAGCTGAACTGGAAGACATGGAAGGACGACGTCCTTTCGGTCTATCGCGCACTCGATACACAGGCCGATCTCTGGCACCTACCCAACGGCCAGATTCTCCGGGTCTTCGCCACGGCGCATCCGCAGGGTGGCGCCACCTGGGTATTCGAGAACCTGACCGAGCAGGTCGATCTCGAAACGCGTTACAACACGCTGGTCAAGGTTCAGGGCGAAACCATCGACCACCTTTCCGAAGGCGTCGCCGTTTTCGGCCCCGATGGCCGCATCCGACTGTCGAACCCGGCATTCCGCATCCTCTGGAACATCACCGAGGCACAGGCAAAGCCCGGAACGCATATCCAGGCTCTGGCGGAGGCGTGCGCGCCTTCCTACGACCGGACGGACGGCTGGAAGCGGTTTGCCGAGCAGATCACCAGCTTCGACGACGAGCGGCCTTCATCGCAGGGCACACTCGAGCTTTACTCCAATCTCGTGCTCGACTACGCCGTCATTCCATTGCCGAATGCGCAGACCATGCTGACCTTCGTCAACAAGACCGACAGCGTGCGCGCCGAGCGCGCCCTGACCGAGAAGAACGAGGCGCTGCTCAAGGCCGACGAGCTGAAGAACGATTTCGTCCAGCACGTCTCCTACGAGCTACGTTCACCGCTGACCAACATCATCGGCTTCACTGACCTCCTGAAGACGCCGGGCATCGGCGCATTGAACGAGCGGCAGGCCGAATATATCGACCATATCTCGACCTCGTCTTCCGTACTACTGACGCTGGTCAACGACATTCTCGACCTCGCGACGGTCGATGCCGGCATTATGCGGCTGAACTATTCCGAGATCGTGCTCAACGATCTGCTCGATGAAGTATCGATGCAGATCGCCGACCGGCTGCAGGAAAGCGGCGTGATGCTTGAGATCACCGTGCCTGCCCATCTCGGCTCCATCGTCGCCGACCAGCAGCGGCTGAAGCAGATCCTGCTGAAGCTCCTGACCAATGCCGCCAATTTCGCGCCCGAGGGGTCGACGATCTCGCTTAAATGCGGACGCGAGGGCATGGATTTCGTCTTCTCGGTCTCAGACAGAGGTCCCGGCATTCCGGAAGAGCTGCTTCACACGGTCTTCAACCGCTTCGCCTCCGGCGGCAAGGGCGGCAAGCGCAGCGGTGCAGGCCTTGGCCTTTCCATCGTCGAAAGCTTCGTCAGCCTGCATGAGGGCGAGGTTTCCATCGAAAGCCAGGCCGGCAAGGGGACGATGGTGACCTGCCGGATCCCTTCGGCTGAGTTGCCCCATTCCGTCGCAGCAGAATGACAGCCTCCGGCAGCAGCATTTCCCTCTTCCTCGCAGATGATACGGCCACAGCCCAGCTCGGCGAAGATCTGGCACTGGCCTTGAAGGCCGGTGACTGTCTGGCACTGTCGGGCGATCTTGGCGCGGGCAAATCCTCGCTCGCACGCGCGCTGCTGCGAGCCATGGCGGACGATGCCGAACTGGATGTGCCGAGCCCGACCTTCACGCTGGTGCAATTCTATGAGTTGCGCATCCCGGTCTCGCATTTCGACCTCTATCGCCTCGGCGATCCGAGCGAATTGACGGAGCTCGGCTTTGACGAGGCCCTGCAGACCGGTATCTGCCTCGTCGAATGGCCGGAAATGGCCGACGGAGAACTGCCGAATGAGCGCGTGGACCTCAAGCTCACGCATGAGGGCGAAGGGCGGCGCGCCGCAATCACGGCACCGGCCAAACAGATGGCGCGCATCGAGCGCGTGCTAGCCATCCGCACCTTTCTCGATTCGCATGGCTATCGCAGTGCTCATAGGCGCTTCCTCACGGGCGATGCCTCGCTGCGTGCCTATGAGTCCATCTATCCCAAGGACGGTGGCGGCCGCGTGATCCTGATGGATTGGCCACGCCTGCCGGAAGGGCCGGCCGTGCTCGACGGCAAGCCTTATCCGAAGGTCGCGCATCTGGCCTGGGATGCCTATCCTTTCGTTGCGGTCGCCAATATCCTGCGCGAGAACGGTTTCGCTGCGCCGGAAATCTTCGCCGCCGACTACGACCAGGGCATTCTTCTGATCGAGGACCTCGGCACCGGCGGCGTGCTCGACGCCGAGGGAAAGCCTATTGCCGAACGCTATCGTGCCAGCGTCGCCTGCCTTGCGCATCTGCACGGCCTTTCGATTCCCCGCGATATTCCAGTCACGCCCGATCACGTCCATCACATTCCGGATTTCGACCGGACCGCGATGAAGATGGAAGCGCGGCTGTTGCTCGACTGGCATCTGCCCTGGAAGCGGGGCGCGCCGGCAAGCGACGAGGAACGGGCCGACTATCTGACGATCTGGGACAAGTTGATAGATCAGCTCGATGACGCGGAAACGAACCTGCTGCTGCGCGACATGCATTCGCCGAATATCATCTGGCGGGCGCATGAACAGGGCATAAAGCGTATCGGCCTCATCGATTTCCAGGACGCGATGATCGGGCCGACCTCCTATGACGTCGCTTCGCTGGTGCAGGATGCGCGGGTGACGATCGAGCGCGATCTGCATGACCAGCTGATGGCGGACTATCTCGCACTTCGCCATGCCCAGGGCGGCTTCGACGAGGCTAGATTCCTGAAGAGCTGGGCGATCATGTCGGCGCAGCGCAATTGCAAGCTCGCTGGCCTCTGGGTGCGGCTCTTGCAGCGTGACGGCAAGCCAGGCTATCTGAGGCATATGCCGCGCACGCTCGCCTATCTCGCCATAGCCTTCGAGCATGAAGCGCTCGCACCTTTGCGCGAATGGTGCGAGAAGGCGGGGATCGGCGGGGTTTGAGTTATGGATATTTTGCAATAGGCGAAATCAGGACATGCTTTTAGGGCGCCGGACGTTGTTCTCGATCGCTTGGCTCTCCGGCTTTATGTTTTTGGTAAAGCGCAGTTTTGGAGAAGATTTGGCCAGTCCCGATAACCCAGAGCCCTTCGGCTACAAGACTGGTTGGTTGGCAATTAGCACCAGTGATACGGCTGCGGTCATTCATGAACTCGGGCTAACCCAGGTGCAAGCTGCGACATGGCGACGAGGGCTCGAAGAAACTCATGCCTATCCCCCGAAGGGAGTTCCCGTTTTTGTATGCCCGCCCATCAATGGCTGGACACTCGTTGTCACCGGGCTAAACGTTGATGGTGATAGTGAGGCTTTGCGGAAAACCTTATGCGATCTATCGAATAGATTTGGTGAAGCCCAGTACTTTGCCTCTTATCGAGTGGTCAACGCCCAGGTGTGGCAACGTGCGCGCCACGGCGCAATGGAGCGGGCTTTTAGCGTCGCCGATGGTACAGTTACTCTGAATTTTGGCGCAACAACGCAAGATGAAATGGATCTCGGCCTGCCAGAAATTTCAGCGCTTACACCAGAGTATCTCAGCAAAACATCCGATCCCCTATACAGCCGCTGGATTTTTGGCTCGGAGGATAATCCATCACGGCTTGCCGAGAAGTGGAGTATCAATCCACTAAAAATCGGTACTGACTTCGCAACAACACCTTCGATGGGGTACTTAGGTCAGATGCGATCAGTCTGACGGGCGGATCGGCGGCGAAGTGAAGCGGAAATAACCCGGTGAACCAAGACCCACGACGGCTTTCCGGCCTTGTGCTATGGAAAGAAGATATGAATCGAAAGTTCGAGACGAAATGACTATCAAGCAAGCCATGGTACTGGCGGCGGGGCTCGGAACCCGCATGCGGCCGATCACCGACACCATCCCGAAGCCGCTGGTGACGATCGCCGGCAAGGCGATGCTCGATTACGCGCTGGATGCATTGGTGCAGGCAGGTGTCGAGCGGGCTGTCGTC
The DNA here is from genome assembly GCF_003287875.1 of Martinezella tropici. Taxonomy (GTDB): domain Bacteria; phylum Pseudomonadota; class Alphaproteobacteria; order Rhizobiales; family Rhizobiaceae; genus Rhizobium; species Rhizobium tropici_C. The sequence goes on along the minus strand of NZ_QMKK01000011.1, from coordinate 118,994 downwards.
AATGTCCATCACCATGCCGACCAGATGGAGGCGCATCTGCGCAGCTATTGCGGCCTTGAAATCCTGATTTCCGACGAACGGGACGCGCTGCTGAACAATGGCGGCGGCCTCGTCAAGGGCCTGAAACTTCTGAGCCGCGATCCGGTGTTCGTCATGAACGCCGATCTGTTCTGGATCGGCGAGAAGCCAGGCCACCCGACCAATCTCGAAAAGTTAGCCGGGTTCTACGACGAACAGCGCATGGACATGGCTATGCTGTGCGTCGAACTGGAACGGACCACTGGCCATAATGGCAAGAATGACTTCGCCATGGCGCAAGACGGAAGGCTCGCCCGCTACCGCGATGTCGGACGCGATGGCGTCGTTTATGCCGGTGCAATCGCGATGAACCCCTCCTTCCTCGATGACGCGCCTGATGATGCCTTCAACGTCAATATCTACTTCGACAAGGCCATTGAGCGCGGCCGGCTCTACGGTACCATGATGGATGGTCACTGGTTGACTGTCGGTACGCCGGAGGCGATCGGCGAGGCGGAGGAAGCGATCCGGACGTTCCGGGCGTTTGCGTGAGCCTATGACGGGCGGGCACCGGCAGCGCATCCTGACGATTCCGGCAGGCCTGCCCTTCCTGAAGACCCTTGCGTCCGCTCTCTGCGACGGGCGGTTGACCGAACATTTCCGCCATGATCCGAGCGACCCGCTGTCGCTCGCCAAGGTCAGCATCTTCCTGCCGACGCGGCGCGCGGCGCGCGTACTGCGGTCGGAATTCGTCGATCTGCTCGGCGGCCGTTCCGCCATTCTGCCCGTCATCCGCCCGCTCGGCGAAACCGATGACGACAGCGGCTATTTCGAAGAAGCCCTGCCGGAAACGGCCGACCTGGCACAGCCGCTTGCCAATACGGCGCGGCTCTTGGAACTGGCGCGGCTGATTCTTGCATGGCGCAACAAACTGCCGCAGATCGTGCGCGACATTCACTCCGACTCGCCGCTGGTGGCGCCCGCAAGCCCGGCGGATGCCATATGGCTCGCCCGCAATCTCGCCGAACTCATCGATTCGCTTGAGACCGAGGATCGTGAATGGAGCGAGCTTGCCAGCCTCAGCGCAGAGGATCATGCGCTCTGGTGGCAGCTGACGGCGGAATTCCTGGCGATTGCTAGCGCCTTCTGGCCGGCGCGCCTCGAAGAGCTCGGCAAATCGTCGCCCGCCCGCAACCGCAATGCCATCCTGCGTGCCGAAGCGCAACGGATCTCCACCATGCGGCACCCCGGGGCTGTCATCGTTGCAGGCTCGACCGGCTCGGTGCCGGCAACGGCGGAGCTGATCGCGGCCGTCGCGGCCCTGCCGCAAGGCGTGATCGTGCTGCCCGGCCTCGATCTTGCGATGCCGGAAGAGGATTGGCAGCTGGTGGCGCCCGAAACATCGATCAGCGAAAGGGCAGACCCGACGACGCGCAGCCATCCGCAATATGGTCTTTCCCTGCTCCTGAAGCGGTTGCGCGTCACCCGACGCGATGTCGAACCTGTCGCGGATGCGGCTGATACCATGCAGATGCGGGCGCAGATCCTGTCGCGCGCCCTGGCGCCGGCCAAGGCGACGAGCGGCTGGGGAGGCTGGCGCAAGACGCTCGCTCCCGATGCAATCCCGGATGCATTCGCCGATGTGGCGCTGATAGAAGCGGCTAATGAGCGCGAGGAGGCGACCGCGATCGCCATCGCCTTGCGGCTGGCGTTGGACAAGCCGGGGCGCAACGGCGGTGAAAGCCAGGCGGCCTTGATCACGCCCGACCGCAATCTCGCCCGACGCGTGACGGCCGAGCTTGCCCGTTTCGGCATCACCGCCGACGATTCGGCCGGCACGCCGCTGAACGCAACGCCACAGGGCACGTTGCTGCAATTGCTACTGGAAGCATCCCTTCGACCCGGCGATCCCGTTGCCGTCGTCTCACTGCTCAAACATCCCCTCGCTTTGTTCGGCCTGCCAGCAGAAATACACCAGCCGGGCATCGATGCGCTGGAGATCCTCGCGCTCAGGGGCGGCGTCGACAACATCGACATCGGCAGGCTGGAAGCCCTGCTCGACGACCGCGTGGCAGAACAGGCAAATGACCGCCATGCGCCGCAATGGCGCAAAGCGCTGCCGGCCGAGGCCATCGAGCATGCGCGGGCGCTAGCCCAGCGAGTGACTGCGGCCTGCGAACCGCTGGTATCGGCGCTGTCCCTGCCCGCGTCAGAGAGCCTCCTAACACTTTCGGATTGGGCCGAGCGTACGGGCCGTGCCCTTGAAGCTGCGGCCGTCGACGAGCGCGGCAGCCTGGCAGGCCTCTGGTCTGGCGAGGCGGGAGATACGCTTGCCAGCCTGCTTCGGGATGTCATCGAGACCGAAGGTCAGCTTGAAGCCGATGGCGTGCAGTGGATCGACATCATGGCTGCGCTCGGTGTGGGACAGGCGGTGAAGCCGCGGGCGCTCAGCCATCCCCGTCTCTTCATCTTCGGCACGCTGGAAGCGCGCTTGCAGAGCGTCGATACGCTGATCCTTGGAGGGTTGAACGAGGGTTCCTGGCCGGGGCAAACGGCAAACAATCCCTTCATTTCGCGCAGCATGAAAACCGAGATCGGACTGGAGCCGCCCGAGCGCCGCATCGGCCAGCTGGCGCACGATTTCGAAATGGCGAACGGAACGCGCGACCTGATCTATTCCCGCGCGCTGCGCCAGGGCTCGACGCCGACGGTCGCATCCCGCTGGCTGCAGCGGCTGATCGCACTCGGCGGCAGGGAGCTGGAAGAGGCCATGAAGGCGCGCGGCGACCAGTATCGCCATTGGGCTGCAATGATCGATGACGGCGAAAACCAGGCGCCGGCGCTGCGCCCGGCTCCGAAGCCGCCTGCAGAATTGCAGCCGAAGAGCTATTCCTTTAGCGAAGTGGGCCGGCTGCGACGCGATCCCTATGCGATCTATGCCCGGCGCGTGCTGCGGCTCGATCCGGTCGATCCGTTCAACCGCGATCCCGGCCCAGCCGAACGTGGTACGCTCTATCACAAGATCATCGATCGCTTCGTTCGGGAAGGACACATCGCCGGTACGCCGGATGCGGCGCTGGCCATGGATCGGATCATCGCCGAGCTTTTCGACGCCGAACGGCTGCCCGTCCATATCGACAGCGTCTGGCGACCACGTTTCCGCGAGGTAGCGCGCGCCTTCCTTGATTGGGAAGCGGAACGGCGGCCGGTGGTTCGCAAAACTGCGACGGAAGTGCCTGCCGGCGTCGAGATCGAGCATATCGGCATTCGTCTCACAGGCGTTGCCGACCGCATCGATATCAAGAGCGACAAGGGCGCCGATCTCATCGATTACAAGACCGGCTACAATCCCTCGCCGCCGCAAGCGCGCGCGCTGCTCGATCCGCAGCTGGCACTGGAAGCCTATGCGCTGAAGGCAGGCGCCTTCCGCAATATCGGCGCACTGATCCCCGAGAACCTGCTTTATGTGCGGTTGCGGCCCGGCGATCGTTTCAAGGTCGACCAGGTCAACAACGAGCATTCCAGCCGCGGCGGCAAGACGGAAACGAAGTCGGCTATGGATCTCGCGCAGGAATCGATGGACCAGCTGGTGAAATTCGTCTCGCTGCTGCAATCGGGCGAGAAAGGCTTTTCCTCGCGGCTGATCCCGGCGCAGCAGTTCGAATATGGCGGTGACTACGATCATCTCGCCCGCGTTTCGGAATGGTCGACGGCCGAGACCGAGCAGGAAGGCGGCGGCGATGAGTGACTTTCCCGCCGACGATATCGCCATCCTGCCCGAGAGCGACGATCCCGGCGTCTGGATCAGCTGGACGACCATCCAGCAGTCCATCGCCTCCGATCCCGAACGCTCAGCCTGGGTTTCGGCCAATGCCGGCTCCGGAAAGACGCACGTGCTGACGCAGCGCGTCATCCGTCTGCTTCTTTCCGGCGCGCGGCCCTCGGCGATCCTCTGCCTCACCTATACGAAGGCCGCGGCCTCCGAAATGTCGAACCGCGTCTTCGACCGGCTCGCGGCCTGGGCGACGATGCCTGACGAAGAATTGAAGAAACGTATCGCCGATATCGAGGGCAACGAGCCGGATCTCTTCAAGCTTGCCGAGGCGCGGCGGCTCTTTGCCAAGGCGCTGGAAACGCCGGGTGGACTGAAGATCCAGACCATCCATGCCTTCTGCGAAGCCTTGCTGCATCAGTTCCCGCTCGAGGCAAACGTCGCCGGGCATTTCTCCGTTCTCGACGATCGAGCGGCCGAGGTCCTGCTTGATGATGCCCGCCGTGCGCTGCTGACGGCAACGACACCGCATGGCGATGCCGAACTGGCGCGAGCGTTCGACTATGTACTCGATCTCGGCGACGAGTCCGGGCTCGAGACCCTGCTCGGCGATATCGTTGCCAATCGCAATGCGATCCGTCGTTTCATGGAAGCAGCCGAACGCAAAGGTGGCATCGAGGCTGCGTTGCTTGCCCGGCTCGGCCTCACGCCCGGAGAGACAGAAACGGGCATTGCCGAGCAGTATTGGCCGTTGCCCGATCTGTCCGGCGCAACACTGGAGCTTTATCTCACGCTCGCCGACCAGAAGGGCGGTGCCAAGGCTCAGGAAGTTGCTTATGCGCTGCGCCTCGCCAAACGCGAGGCAGATCCGCTTGCCCGCGCCGAGATCCTCGAGAAGGCCATGCTGACCGCCAAGGGCGAACCGAAATCGGACAGCCAGTTCTTCGTCAAGGCAATGCTCGCCGATGCGCCTGCCCTCGCCGATGCCGTGGCTGCGGCGCGCGCCCATGTCGTTGCCAGCCGCGACCGGCTGAAGCTGATGCGGATGTATCGGGCCACCCATGCTGCGCTCATTCTCGCCGATCGTCTGAATCGCGACTATGAGGAGCTGAAGAAGCGGCGCAGCCAGCTCGATTTCGAAGACCTTATCACCCGCACGGCCGACCTTCTGACCAAGAAGGATGTCGGGCCGTGGATCCACTACAAGCTAGATCAGGGCATCGATCACATTCTCGTCGACGAGGCGCAGGATACGAGCCCGATCCAGTGGAGCGTCATCCAGTCGCTGGCGGAGGATTTCTTCTCCGGTGACAGCGCCCGGCCGACGCTGCGCACGATCTTTGCCGTGGGTGACGAGAAGCAATCGATCTATTCGTTCCAGGGTGCCCGTCCCGAACGATTTTCGGAGGAGAGCGACCGCACAAGGCGGCGCGTGGCGGCGAGCGGCCAGCAATTCTCGTCGATCCGCCTGCCCCTCTCCTTCCGCTCGACGGCCGATGTGCTCGGCGCCGTCGATCATGTCTTCACCAGTGCGGAGAATGCCAGGGGGCTTAGCGCCGTCAACGAGCCTGTCGTGCACCGCTCCAGCCGCATCGGCCACCCCGGCGCCGTTGACCTCTGGGAGATAATCGCGCCAGAGCCGGCCGCCAAGGAAGAGGACTGGACGGCACCTTTCGATTCGACGCCGGAAAGCGCACCCGCGGCCATTCTGGCACGACGGATGGCACATACGATCGGCAATCTCGTCGGGCGGGAAACAATTATCGAGAAGGGCAAGGCCCGTTTTATCGAGGCCGGCGACATTCTGGTGCTGGTGCGCAAGCGCGACAGCTTCGTCAACGCGCTGACCCGCGCCCTGAAGCGGCGCGGCAACATTCCCGTCGCCGGTGCCGACCGTCTTGTCTTGACCAGCCATATCGCCATTCAGGATCTTCTGGCGCTCGGCCGCTTTCTGTTGCTGCCGGAGGACGATCTCTCGCTGTGTGCGCTCCTGAAAAGCCCATTGTTCGATCTGAGCGAGGAAGATGTCTTTGCCGTTGCCGCCTATCGCGATGACGAGGAAAGCGTCTGGAGCCATCTGCAGAGATTTGCAACCGACGGCCACGACCGTTTCAGCCAGGTGGTCGAACGGCTGAAGACTTTCCTTGCCCTCTCGAAGAGCCTGCCCGTGCACGATTTCTATGCGCGCGTGCTCGGCAGCTTCGGCGGCAGACGGAAGTTTCTGGCACGGCTCGGCACGGAGGTCAGCGATATCCTCGACGAATTCCTGACCTTCACGCTCGATCACGAGACGAGCGGCCTGCCCGGCCTGCAATCCTTCATCTCGACGCTGGAGTTGGAAGCGCCGACGGTCAAGCGCGAGCAGGACAAGGGCCGCAACGAAGTGCGAATCATGACGGTGCATGCCTCGAAGGGGCTGGAAGCGCCGATCGTCTTTCTCGTCGATGGTGGCGGCAAGGCCTTCACCCACACACATCTGCCGAAGTTGCGGCTGATCCAAACCAGAGGAGATGAGATCCCGCTGCCGGTCTGGGTACCAGTCTCGGCGCTCGCCAATTCGCTGACGCAGACCGATACGGCGCGGCTGCAGGCGCTGGCGGAGGAGGAATATCGCCGACTGCTCTATGTCGGCATGACCCGCGCCGCCGACCGGCTGATCATTTGCGGCTACCGTGGCGTCCGCGAGAATGCCGATACCTGGCATGCGATGATTTCAACCGCCCTGCGTGGCGATGAGCTGCGCTGCACGCAGAAGACTTTCACCGGCCCTGATGGCGATTGGCAAGGCTTGAGCTGGCGGGTTGCCCAGGTCCAGCTCGAATTCGAGACCGCTAAGGGGCATGAGAAGCGTTCCGAACGCGCTGGCCTGCCTGGCAGCCTCCACCGCCCCCTACCACCGCAAAGAAGCCTGCCGCGGCCTCTCAGCCCCTCCGGCGTCGGCACCGTCATCGATGAGGAAGCCGACGATCTGTTGGTGACTTCGGCGCTTTTCGGCGAGAAGGCGAAATCCGACCGCGCCCTGCAGAAAGGCCGCTTCATTCACCGGATGCTGCAGACCTTGCCCGAGATCGCGCCCGAGGAGCGCGCCGATGCCGCCCGCCGCTATGCCGAACGGGCCGCGCGCTTCTGGCCGCAGGCCGAGCGCGAGGCACTGGTAAAATCTGTCATGGCGCTGCTGTCGCATCCGGATCTGCAGGGCGCGTTCAGCACCCATGCGCAGGCCGAAGTATCGATCATGGGCACGCTAAAGCTCGGCAGTCGGTCCTATGCCGTCTCTGGCCGTATCGACCGACTCGCGGTGCTCGACGACCGTGTCGTCATTCTCGACTACAAGACGAATCGCGTGCCGCCTGACGAGGAAAACGCCATTCCCTTCGCGCATAAGGCACAGCTTGCCATCTATCGCGAGATCCTTGCGCCGCTTTACTCCGGAAAGCGCATCGACTGCATGCTGGTCTATACCGAAAATGCCTCGATCTACATGCTGTCGGACGGGGCGCTTGCATTGGCGCTTGCGGAGCTCGAGACAAAGTGAAATACCACATATTGACATATGGGCACCGCACCATCACATATCTTGCAACCCGCAAATCCTGGTAAGGAGCAGCCTATGGCTACCGTTAAAGTCGATACCTCCAACTTCGCCACTGAAGTGCTGCAGTCTGCAGAGCCTGTTGTCGTTGATTTCTGGGCCGAATGGTGCGGCCCGTGCAAGATGATCGCCCCGGCTCTGGAAGAACTCGCCGTGCAGTTCGAAGGCAAGGTCAAGGTTGCCAAGCTTAACATCGACGAGAACCCGGAACTGGCCGCCCAGTTTGGCGTTCGCTCGATCCCGACGCTCGCCATGTTCAAGGCCGGCGAAGTTGCCGACATCAAGGTTGGCGCCGCCCCCAAGACAGCCCTGCAGAGCTGGATTTCCAGCGCATCCTGATCCGTATCGATCGCATGGAACAAGAGCCCCGCTTCGGCGGGGTTTTTTGTTGGTGCGGAGAGAGCGAGCCATCCTCGCCCTTCGAGGCTTCGCACCTCAGGGTAAGGATGGGGCAGGCTCGTCGCCGTGGCAAAGCACAGGCAACGAAGAAATGAGCCCGGAGCGGCTGGGCGCAAAGGTTAGCCCTCATGCTGAGGAGGCCCCCAGGCCGTCTCGAAGCACGAGGGCGGATGGTTGACCACCCGACCAAAATCACCGCGGCGGCGTGCCGTTATCCGCAAGCACATCGCCGACCAGATAAAGCGAACCGCCGATCAGAATGCGCGGCGCTGACGAGTTCGGCACTGCGACGGCCTTGATGGCATCCAGCGCCTCGACGACATCAGACATGGGCTCGCCTATGAGGCCGGCATCATAGGCGGCATTGGCCAGGATGACCGGATCGATCATCGCTTCACTGCCGCGGATCGGCACGCAATAGACCTTCTCCGCAAGGCCAGCAAAGGCCTTGAAGTATCCCACTGGATCCTTGGTATTGATCATGCCGATGATCAGGAACAGAGGCCGCGGCTGACGTTCCTCGAAATTGGCCATGGCCTCCGCGATGACTTCGCCGGCGCCGGGATTGTGGCCGCCATCGACCCAGATTTCCGCACGCTCGGGGGCATGCGGTAGCAACTCGCCATCCGTCAGCCGCTGCAGGCGTCCCGGCCACTCGACCGATGTCATCGCTTTTTCCATCATCGCTTCGGTGACGACGAAACCGGCGGCCTTGACCGCCCGTATGGCGGCAGCGGCATTGCCATATTGATGACGGCCCGGCAGGCGCGGCAGCGGCAGATCGGCCAGACCGAACTCGTCCTGATAGACCAGCTTGCCATATTCCTCATGGGCGGAAAAATCCTGACCGAACACGGCCGTCGGGCAGCGAAGCCGCTCGGCCGTCGAGATCAGCACATCGAGCGCGGCATCATAGTCCTGATGGCCGATGACGACCGGATGGCCGGCTTTGAGGATGCCCGCTTTCTCGGCCGCGATCAGCTCGACGCGATCGCCGAGGTAGGGCTGATGATCGAGCGAAATCGGCATGATGACCGAGACGGCGGGATCGGAAATGACATTGGTGGCATCGAAGCGACCGCCGAGACCGACCTCGATGACGGCAACATCGGCCGGATGCTCGGCAAAGAGGAGAAAGGTCGCGGCTGTCAGGATTTCGAAAACGGTGATCTTCTGCCCGTCATTGGCCTTGGCGATACGCCTCAGCACATCGGCGAACACGGTATCGTCGACAAGCCTGCCGCGGCCGCCCTTGACGCCGATGCGGTAGCGCTCGTGCCAGTTGACGAGATGGGGCGAGGTATGGACATGAACGCTATAGCCGCCGGCTTCGAGCAGCGCGCGGCAAAAGGCCGTCACCGAGCCCTTGCCGTTGGTGCCGGCAACATGGATCACCGGCGGCAATTTCTGGTGGGGATTTCCGAGGACTTCGAGCAGCCTTGTTATTCTCTCCAGAGAAAGATCAAAGCCCTTGGGGTGCAACCCCATGAGCTTCTCTATCTCGCGTGCTGCCTCGCTCATTGCGGACTGATCCATAGACGTCATGCCGCACCTCCGCCCGTCGGCAATCGATGATGTCAGGCGCTCGCTGCTATCGCCAGTGCCGCGCCATTCTTGCTCTTGACCGATACGTCGTTTGCCGGCGCCTTGGTCAGGATCCTCAGAAGCGTCGCCAAAGTGTCCGGAATGTCGTGACGCTTGACGACCATGTCCACCATGCCGTGCTCCAGCAGGTATTCCGAGGTCTGGAAGCCCTCGGGAAGCTTTTCCCGCAGCGTTTGCTCGATCACGCGCTTGCCGGCAAAGCCGATTTCGGCGCCGGGTTCGGCGAGATGGATATCGCCAAGCATGGCGTAGGAAGCCGTGACGCCACCGGTCGTCGGATTGGTCAGAACCACGACATAGGGTTGGCCCGATTCCTTCAGCAAATCGACGGCAACGGTCGTGCGCGGCAACTGCATCAGTGACAGGATGCCCTCCTGCATGCGGGCGCCGCCCGAAGCCGGGAACATCACGACGGGGCATTTTTCGGCAATCGCGCGCTCGAAAGCCTTTACGATGGCTTCACCTGCTGCCATGCCGAGCGAACCGCCGATGAAGTTGAACTCATGCACGATGGCGACGAGCTTCAAGCCGCGAACCTTGCCGAGGCCGGAGAGGATCGTATCATCCTGCTCGGTCTTCAGGCGGCTATCCTTGAGGCGATCGGTGTATTTCTTCGAGTCGCGGAACTTCAGCGGGTCCTGCGCGACCTTCGGCTGCGGCAGGGCTTCGTATTCGCCATTGTCGAAGAGATCGGCAAGACGTGCCTTGGCCGGCATCTTCATATGGAAGCCGGATGCGGGGATAACCCACTTGTTCTCTTCCAGATCCTTGTGGAAGACCATTTCGCCGGTTTCCGGACATTTGATCCAGAGATTCTCCGGAACCTCGCGGCGGCCCAGCATGGAATTGATCCGCGGGCGGACGTAGTTCGTGATCCAGTTCAATTCGAAACTCCTAATCGACCGAATTAATCGATAGCTCAGTCGTCACCAAATGCCCATAGGCCTTTTCCTCAATCCGCAGCGGATTGCCGAAGGGCCTATATGGGGAAACTATTCGGCGGCAACAAGGCGGGCGGAACGAGTGCCTGTCGACAGACCGCGCACCAGGGTGGCCACGGCCTGGATGGTATCGGCCGTTGCCTTGCCGTCCTTGGTGAGACTGGTGGCGATCTGGTTGACGATCGCGGTGCCGACAACGACGCCATCGGCGGCAGCGCCGATCAGCTTGGCGTGCTCGGCCGTCTTGACACCGAAGCCGACGCAGACCGGCAGGTCCGTGTGCTGCTTGATGCGCGTGACGGCGCCGGAAACCAGCGACGGATCCGGTAGAGCCGAACCGGTGATGCCATTCATCGAGACATAGTAGACGAAACCGGTCGTGTTCTTCAGAACCGCCGGCAGGCGCTTATCGTCGGTGGTCGGTGTTGCGAGGCGAATGAAGTTGATGCCCTTGCGGATCGCCGGAATGCAGAGCTCGTCATCCATTTCCGGCGGCAGGTCGACCACAATCAGGCCGTCGATCCCAGCGGCAAGCGCGTCATCGAGGAACTTCTCGACGCCGTAAATATAGATCGGATTGTAATAGCCCATCATCACGATCGGCGTATCGGCATCGACTTTACGGAAATCGGCGGCGAGCTGCAGCGTCTTCTTCAGCGTCTGTCCGGCCTTCAGGGCGCGCTGGCCGGCAAGCTGGATCGCCGGGCCGTCAGCCATGGGGTCGGAAAAGGGCATGCCGAGTTCGATGACGTCGGCGCCGGCTTCCGGCAACGCCTTCATGATGCCGAGCGAGGTCTCGTAGTCGGGATCGCCGCCCATGAAATAGGTGACGAGTGCCGGGCGGCCTTCTGCCTTCAAAGCGGCGAAGCGTTTGTCCATACGTGCGGTCATGGCGTCTAACTCACATTCCCAGAATCTTGCCGACGGTGAAGATGTCCTTGTCACCACGGCCGGAGAGGTTCATCAGGATGATCTGGTCCTTGCCCATCTTCGGGGCGCGCTTGATCACTTCGGCGAGCGCATGGCTCGGCTCGAGCGCCGGAATGATGCCTTCGAGGCGCGTCAGCATCTGGAAGGCTTCGAGCGCCTCATGGTCCATGATCGGCACATATTCGGCGCGGCCGATATCGTTCAGCCAGGAATGTTCCGGGCCGATGCCGGGATAGTCGAGACCAGCCGAAATCGAATGACCTTCTTTGATCTGGCCGTCGCCATCCTGCAGCAGATAGGTGCGGTTGCCATGCAGCACGCCGGGCGAGCCGGCAGTGATCGAGGCGCAATGCTCATCGCCCTGCAAACCCTTGCCGCCTGCTTCGACGCCGACGATCTTGACGCCCTCGTCATCGAGGAAGGGATGGAAGATGCCGATGGCATTCGAGCCGCCGCCGACGGCCGCGATGACCAGATCCGGCAGGCGGCCTTCGGCTTCCAGGATCTGCGCTCGGGCTTCGGTGCCGATCACGGCCTGGAAATCGCGAACCATTTCCGGATAGGGGTGCGGGCCGGCGGCCGTACCGATCAGGTAATAGGTGTCTTCGACATTGGTAACCCAATCACGAAGGGCTTCGTTCATGGCGTCCTTCAGCGTGCCGCTGCCGGCCGTTACCGGAATGACCTCGGCGCCCAAGAGCTTCATGCGGAAGACGTTCGGCGCCTGGCGCTCGACATCGGTCGCGCCCATGTAGACGACGCAGGGCAGGCCGAAGCGGGCGGCAACGGTCGCCGATGCCACGCCATGCTGGCCGGCGCCGGTTTCGGCAATGATGCGGGTCTTGCCCATGCGCTTGGCGAGCAGGATCTGACCGATGCAGTTGTTGATCTTGTGCGAGCCGGTGTGGTTCAGCTCTTCACGCTTGAAATAGATCTTGGCGCCGCCAAGCTCGGCCGTCAGGCGCTCGGCGAAATAAAGCGGGCTCGGGCGGCCGATATAATGGGCGCCGAGAGCCTTCAGCTCCGCCTGGAAGGCCGGATCGTCCTTCGCTTTCGCCCATTCCTCCTGCAGATCCAGGATCAGCGGCATAAGCGTTTCGGCTACGAAACGGCCGCCGTAAATGCCGAAACGGCCGTCCTCGTCGGGGCCGGAGCGGAAGGAATTGGGTTTAGGCGTCTGGTTCACTTTCTACTCCCTGCTGCCGGTTCCGGCAGACATGCTTCTGCAAAAGCGTCGAAAAACTGGTCGATCTTGCCAAGATCCTTCACACCAGGCGCACTTTCCAGCGCGGAGGAAAGATCGATACCGCTGGCCCTGGTGGAGGCTAGCGCCTCGGCGACATTGTCCTTGTTGACACCGCCCGACAGCATATAGTCCACGCGATCGTCGACCCAGTTCATCAGGCTCCAATCGAAGGACACGCCGTTTCCACCCGGCAGCTCCGAACCAACAGGCGGCTTGGCGTCGAACAGGAAGCGGTCGGCGATGCCGATATAGGATTCCACCCGCTTCAGATCGTCAGCATCGCGCACCGACATGGCCTTCATGACGGGGACATTATAGACCGCTTTGATGGTCAAGACACGCTCGGGGCTCTCATTGCCGTGGAGCTGCAGCATATCCGGCTTCACTAGCGACATGATCTCGTCGAGATCGTCATTCGACGGATTGACCGTAACGGCAACGACCTTCGCCTTGCCGCGTGCGCGCTCGGCAAGCTCACCGGCGAGATCCGGCTCGATATAGCGCGGGCTCTTTTCAAAGAAGATAAAGCCGATATGGGTGGCGCCGCGCTCAAGAGCACGATCCACCGCTTCCGGCGTCTTCAGACCACAAATTTTGATATCGGGGTTCATGGCAGCGGAGTGACACGAAATTTCGCAAGAGTCGAGCCTAAAGGCGACGTTAGCGGGATTTTTGCGGTGTTCCAGAGCCATCGCATATGAAATAGAAAGTGCCCCTCACCCCGGCCCTCTCCCCGTTTTGACGGGCAGAGGGGGACGACAGCGCCAAATCCTTCGCTCCGTCCTGAGCTTGTCGAGAGGCGGGGAGAGGTGGACTCGAACAGTTGAGTGAAGCGAACTGTGAGAGGACGGATGAGGGTCCAACCTGCCTATACGCGAATGCCTTGCGCGCCATTATGCAGTTCAATCAAAATCAATCGCGTGCAGCTGGCTGCCATGGCGTTTCAGCCAGGCTTTGGCCTCGTCCATGTCGGGGCAAAGCTTGCGGCAGAGGGCCCAGAAGCGCGGGCCGTGGTTCATTTCGCGCAAATGCGCGACTTCATGGGCGGCGAGGTAATCGATGACCAAAGGCGGCGCCATGACGATGCGCCAGGAGAAGCTCAGGTTCCCTTGCGAGGAGCAGGAGCCCCAGCGGCTGCGGGTATCCTTCATGGTGATGGACGTGACGCTGGCGCGGATGGCCCTGGCGTGGACAGCCACAAGCTTTTCGAGATCGGCGCGAGCCTCCTTCTTCAGGAAAGTGGCGATGCGGCGGCCGGCATGTTCCGGCAGGCCGCTGACGCGCAGCACCGGAACGCCCTCGACGACGATGGCTTCGGTGAGGCCGCGCAGGGTTCCGGTATGCTCGATCCGGTGGCGCACGCCGCGCAGAAGGATTTCGCTGCCGCTGCGCAGACTCGTGTCGACGGAGAATTTTGCAAGCTTCGTCAGCAGCCAGCCCTGGTGCCGGTCGAGGAAGGCATTGACCTCGCGTGCCGCCAACCCACGTGGAATGGTCATCTTCAGCGACCTACCGCCGGGCTCGATCCGGAGCGTAATGCGCGTGGCCCGCTCGTGCTGACGGATTGTCAGCGGCATCAGCCGGCCGGCGACATCGAGCGTGCGCGTTTCCGGCGCGGCCAGCTTGGCTTGCGATTTGCGGGATCTGGAGAGCAGCGGAAACATGAGGCAGTTTTATATGATTCGCAGGGATTTCTGGCAAAGAAAAACCGGCATCGTTTGATGCCGGTTTTGACCTCGCGACGGAACTTCCGTCACGGCGTCTGGAATTCGGTCGGCGAACCGCCATTGTCATTGCGCTTGACGCTGTTGCGCTCGCGCATGAAACGGTCGAACTCCTCCTGATCCTTGGCACGGCGCAGCTCGCGGACATAGGTGTCGAACTCGGCGCGCATCTCGTCGAGCTTGCGGCGCTCCTCTTCGAGGCGCTCGAGTTCAGCCTTGCGCCAGTCGTCGAAGGCGACGTTGCCGGTGGAGAAGGAATGACGGTGACGGCCGCGATGACGGCCGCAGCCGGCAAACATGCCATCGGTCCTTTCGTTCACGTCGCGTTTGAATTCCCGCAAACGTTCTCCGAAGAGAATATAGGCGAGCATGGCAAAGCCCAGCGGCCAGAAGACCACGAAGCCAAGCACCATCAAGGCAATAGTAGCCGGAGTCCAATCCGGGCGAAGCAATGCAGATTGGTTCATTGTCAGGTATCCTCGCACGGCGCATCGCCCCTCGACCGACAGCGATCGATGGAAAGGCTTCTGCGCGGTTTTTAAAGCTCTACCTGCATCTCAGCGCGTTCCAAGGACGCGCGGCGCGGTAAACGGCCCGATCATCTCTGCGGTACCGCCGGAATCGAGATGGTAACCTCTTCGTGAGGCTTCAATGGGATCGCCAGGCGGAATCGGACAAGTGTTTGAATCGGCGCGGATAATTCAACAAAAGCTAATAGTTTGCACAGCAAAAGCGGTTCGGCTTCCAACGAAGCTCCGAACCGCTCTATCCGTTTGATTTTACTGTCTCTCAGGCGGATTTTCCGCCCTTGATGACCCGTTTGACCACCGGCCGGCCGGTGCGGGCATGCTCGCGGGTGAAGGCCAGAATGCGCGGCGCGATCTCGCGGCGAAAACGCGAACCGTTGAAGACTCCGTAATGGCCGACATCCGGCTGCAGATAGTGCATGCGCATATGGTCGGGGATATTGGTGCAGATGGTCTGTGCCGCATGCGTCTGGCCGACACCGGAAATATCGTCGTTCTCGCCTTCGACAGTCAGAAGCGCAATGTTGCGGATGGCGGAGGGATCGACCCGTTCGCCGCGATGCATGAGCTCGCCCTTGGGAAGCGCATGCTTGATGAAGACCTGATCGACCGTTTGCAGATAGAATTCCGCCGTCAGATCCATGACCGCCAGATATTCGTCGTAGAAATCGCGATGCTTCTCGGCCGGCTCGCCGTCATTCTTGACGAGGTGTACGAAGAAGTCCTTGTGAGCGATCATATGGCGATCAAGATTCATCGACATGAAGCCGGAAAGCTGCAGGAAGCCGGGATAGACGGGCCGCATGAAGCCCGGCTGCGGCCAGGGCACGTTCATGACGACATTGTCGGCAAACCATTCCAGCGGCTTTTCCTTGGCAAGCTGGTTGACGGCGGTCGGATTGATGCGGGTATCGATCGGGCCACCCATCAACGTCATCGACGACGGCGCCAGGCGATCGCCCGCCGCTTCCATCACGGCAGCGGCGGCCAGGACCGGCACCGAGGGCTGGCAGACGGCCACGACATGCGTATCTGGCCCGAGATGGTGCAGCATTTCGATGACGTAATCGATATAGTCGTCGAGATCGAACGTGCCTTCGGTCATCGGCACCATGCGGGCATCGATCCAGTCGGTAATATAGACATCGGCGGCCGGCAGCAGGGCTTCCACCGTGCCGCGCAGCAGCGTCGCATAGTGGCCCGACATCGGCGCGACGATCAGGATGCGCGGATCGGCGCTGTGGCCGGCGGGCAGGCTGCGCTCGAAATGGATGAGATTGCAGAAGGGCTTCTTCCAGACAATCTTTTCATGCACTGAGACCGATTTGTCGTCGATCGTCGTCTCCGGAAGTCCGAATTCCGGCTTGCCGTAGCGCCGAGTGGTGCGCTCGAAAACCTCTAGACTGGCCGTCAAGGTGCGGCCGAACGCCGTATGCGAAAGTGGATTAAGCGGATTGGAATAGGCCAGGCGCATCATGTCCGCCGCGGCACGAAAAGGTGCGAGAGCGGCGTGATTGAGTTCGTAAAACTGATAAAACATGGGGGGCTTTACCTCTTGCGATACGGGCATTTCGCCGCGCAAATCACTTAAATCATTGAAGCGCACGCGCCTTGCGTGTCGCTGCCTCGCTGCGGCGCTCCTCCGGTCGCGCTGTGCAGCAGGAGGATACGGCTCTCGGGCGCGATCCTCATCCTTCCTCTGATCCAACCTAGCAGTTTTTGCTGCAGAGCAACATAACTACAATTGGTTCTTATCTATAAAAAACGCCGGAGAATCGCTTCCCCGGCATCAACAATGATCTCGAAAGGTTAAAGTTCCTGAGTTTCGCAGGCCTTACGCGTCGGCGAGGAAGGTCTGGCGCTGCGTGCCCAAGCCTTCCATGCCGAGCTCGACGACATCGCCAGGCTTCAGATACTGAGGCGGTTTCATGCCCATGCCGACGCCGGGAGGTGTGCCGGTGGAAATGATGTCGCCCGGATGCAGCGACATGAACTGGCTGAGATAGGAAACGAGGTAAGCGACGCCGTAGACCATCGTCTTGGTCGAACCGTTCTGCATCATCTTGCCGTTGACCTTCAGCCACATGCCGAGATTCTGCGGATCGGCAATCTCATCCTTGGTAACGAGCCAGGGACCGATCGGGCCGAAGGTGTCGCAGGACTTGCCTTTGGTCCACTGTCCGGAACGCTCGGTCTGGAACGCGCGTTCGGAGACATCGTGGGAAACGCAGTAACCGGCGACATAGTCGAGCGCGTCAGCTTCGCTGACATATTTCGCCGTCTTGCCGATGACGACGCCGAGCTCGACTTCCCAGTCGGTCTTCTCAGAGCCGCGCGGGATCAGCACGTTGTCGTTCGGGCCGACGATGGCCGAGCTTGCCTTCATGAAAATGATCGGCTCCGGCGGCACGGTGGCGCCGGTTTCGGCGGCGTGATCCGAGAAATTCAGGCCGATGCAGATGAACTTGCCGGTGCCAGCAACGCAAGCGCCGAGACGGCCTTCCGGCAATTCAGGTAGGCTTTTCGGATCAAGGGCTGCGATCTTCGCAAGACCTGCGGGCGAAATGGCCTCGCCGCCGATATCGGCGACATGGGCGGAAAGATCGCGGATCTTGCCGTCGCTATCCAGAAGCGCCGGCTTTTCCTTGCCGGCTTCGCCAACACGCAACAATTTCATGGATTTTCCTTCCCTGCATTTTCAAAAGACGAGATTGATAACATCATATATGAACGAATTATTCACCAGTGTCATCAATCGATTTTCGAGAGCCTAGCATGGCTCGGGGGCTTCGCGCTGGAAAAACAGCTTTTCTAGTTCGGGGATAATGACCTGGCGATTTCGACGATGACGTCGAAAGCCATGGCGATATCGTCAACCGTCGACTCGAACTGGCCGGCCTGGAAGCGAATGACCAGCCGGCCGCTGACACGAGTCTGCGTCAGGTAGATGCGGCCGTCGTTATTGATAG
The DNA here is from genome assembly GCF_003287875.1 of Martinezella tropici. Classification (GTDB taxonomy): domain Bacteria; phylum Pseudomonadota; class Alphaproteobacteria; order Rhizobiales; family Rhizobiaceae; genus Rhizobium; species Rhizobium tropici_C. Next base: position 101,271 of record NZ_QMKK01000011.1, on the reverse strand, counting down.
CCGTAATCAGTCGCTGTGTGTGCTCTTCCTGACCGACACCCGCAGGCGCCTTGTGATCGAAAGAGAACAGCGACAGAAAGGGCTCGGTGACGATTTCGAAATCAGGCTCGGCAGCAAGACGCTTAGCCAGATTCTGCGACCAGGAGACATGGTTGCGGATCATCGTCCGCAATCCTTCCAAGCCGTGATAGCGCAACAGGAACCAGAGCTTTAGTGCGCGAAAGCGGCGCCCAAGCGGCACGGACCATTCCGAGTAATTGATGATGCCGTCATGGCCATGCGTGCGCAGATATTCGGGCTGGATCGCCAGTGTGCGGACCAGCGTCTCCGGCTCGCGAACGAACTGGACAGAGCAATCGAATTGCGCGCCAAGCCACTTATGCGGGTTGAAGACCACGGAATCGGCCTGCTCGACGCCTTGCCACAGGGTGCGGAACTCGGGGCAGATCATCGCCGAGCCCGCCCAGGCGGCATCGACATGCACATAAAGTCCGTGCGCATGGGCCACTTTGACGACAGCAGCGACATCGTCACAGGCGCCGACGCTGGTGCCACCGACGCAGGCGATGACGCCGGCCGGCAGCAGCCCGGCAGCGCGATCACGCTCGATCGCATCGGCAAGTGCTTTCGGATCCATAGCCTTGTTGGGACCACCAGAGGGAATCCGCACCAAATTTTCCTGCCCGACACCGGCAATCCAGATGGCACGGTCAATTGAAGTGTGGACCTGATCTGTAGAATAGATGCGCACTGCCTTGTTTGTCGCAAGGCCGCTTTTGTTGCCCTGCCAGTCCAGCGCCCTCTCGCGCATCACGAGGACGGCGGCAAGCGTGGCGGTCGAGGCGGAATCCTGAATGACGCCGGTGAAGGTTTCCGGCAGGCCGAGCGCCTGTCGCAGCCAATCGACGACCTTCGTTTCAAGTTCGGTCGCGGAGGGCGATGTCTGCCAGAGCATGCATTGGGCGGCGATGGCGCTGACCAGATATTCGGCAACCACCGAGACAGGAGCGGCGTTGGCTGGGAAATAGGCAAAGAAGCGCGGGTGTTGCCAGTGCGTCATGCCAGGCACGAGGATATCCTCAAAATCGCTGAAGATATCTTCCATGGCTTCGCCCGTCTCCGGTGGAGAATCAGCTATATGCGCCGATATTTCGCCCGGTGCCATCTTCGCCCGGACCGGTCTGTCGCGAAGCGATGCGCGATAATCGGCTCCCCAATGTGCCGCCTTCTCCGACCACTGCCGGAACTCTTCCCAATCCATGACGGCCCTCCCTATTCCATCGAACGAGGCGGACCTTAGACCGGTTTTGATATGTGGTCGAGTATCAGAACAGCTCGTCGAGAGCAGGTCCTAGCGGTACGATGCCACTGGGATTGAGCGTCGAAATCGAGTAGTAGCCGCGCTTGATATGATCGAAGCTGACGGTTTCGGCAATCCCCGGCCAATCCAGCATGCGACGGCAGAAGGACTGGAGGTTGGCATAATCCGACAGCCGGCGGAGATTGCATTTGAACAGGCCGTGATAGGCGAGGTCGAAACGGACGAGGGTGACGAAGAGCCTGATATCGCTTTCGGTAGGATTGATAGCAAAGAGGAAATCCTTGCCTTCCAGCTCGGTCTCGACCTGATCGAGGCAATTGAAGACTTCATTGAAGGCTTCCTCATAAGCGATCTGCGTCGTAGCGAAGCCTGCGCGATAGACGCCGTTGTTGAGAGCGGGATAGATCCGGGCATTGAAACCGTCGATTTCGTCGCGCTTTCCGGCCGGATAAAGATCGATGTCATGCCTTGCGAGATCGCCGAAACCGTCATTCAGCATGCGCAGGATATCGGATGACTCGTTGTTGACGATTGTACCGGTGCGCTTGTCCCATAGGACTGGCACCGTGGCGCGGCCGGTGAAGGCCGGATCGGCTTTCGTATAGATCTCGTGCATATAGGTGGCGCCGTTGATGGCATCGTTCGTGGCGCCTGGATATTCGCCGAACCGCCAGCCTTGTTTGGACAGGGCAGGTTCGACGATGGAAACGGAAATGGCCTCTTCCAGCCCCTTCAGTTTGCGACCGATCAGGGTCCGCGACGCCCAGGGGCAGATCAGCGCGACATAAAGATGATAACGGCCAGCCTCAGCTTTGAACCCGCCTTCGCCCGTCGGTCCTGCGCGGCCATCGGGCGTGACCCAATTGCGAAAGCTCGAAGTCTGGCGGACGAAGCCGCCCTTCTCATCCTTTGCCTGGACCGGCTGCCAATCCTCAGTCCATTTCCCATTTACCAGCAAGGCTCTGTCTCCACTCGCGCGCGTTCCTTCGTGAGGGCACCATAGCGGAACAGAATTTCACCGGAATAACGCAAACTTGAAACAGACTGTCTACCTGGCGAATGCGGATAGCTCTATGTATGCAATGATGCGTTTGCGATCAGCTTTATCGGACAAATCCTGTGGCGACATCCGTTTCCAACGTTAAAACCGACCATGCCAGCCGTTATCTCCAGCAGCTCTGCAAGCACTGGAGCCACCGCTTCAGCGTCGAATTCAATGCGACCGCCGGCAGGGTACCGTTCAGTGCGGAAAGCTTCCTCGATCTGGCGGCCCAGCCCGGCAACCTGATCATGACGCTGACAGTCGAGAAGCCCGAAGACCTCGAGCGCATGCAGAACGTTGTCGTGGATCACCTCAAGCGCTTCGCCTTTCGCGAGGAGCTCGACGTAAGCTGGGCTGCCCGAGTTTAAGTTCGCATCCTCTATCTATAACCAGCCAACGGCCGGTTTCGACCGCCTGCGACCGATCATCTCCAAGGAAAGAAGCCCTCATGACATCAAGCAACAGCCGCGAATCTCAATATCCGATCGACAAGCTCTTTCTCGACCGCTGGTCGCCGCGCGCCTATTCCAACGAGACCATGCCGGAAGCCGATCTGCTGACTATTCTGGAAGCGGCGCACTGGGCACCCTCCGCCTCAAACCTGCAACCCTGGCGCTTCCTCTATGCGCTACGCGGCTCGGAACATTGGGACAGGTTCCTGAGCGTCCTCATCGACTTCAACCAGGGCTGGGTGAAATCCGCATCCGCCCTGCTTTTCGTCATTTCGCGCACCCACAGTGGCGAGCTCGGCTCGGCCGAACAGAAGCCCAGCTACAGCCATTCCTTCGATGCCGGAGCGGCCTGGGGCTTCCTGGCGATCCAAGCGCATCTAGCCGGCTACGAAGCCCATGGCATGACCGGCTTCCATGTCGAAAAATCCTATGAAGTTCTCGGCATTCCCGACGGTTTCCGCGTCGAGGCCGCGGTCGCGATCGGCAAGGTCGGCGACAAGAACCAGCTTCCGGAAAAGCTGCGCGAGCGCGAGGTGCCGAGCCAGCGCAAGCCGCTCTCGGAGCTGGGCTTCAACGGCACCTTCATCGCCAAGTAATTGATAGAAAAGAAAAAGGCCCGCGAAACCTTCGGTGGGCCTTTTTGCATCTGACGTAAATGGTCAAATGTCGAGATTGGCGACGTTCAGCGCGTTGTCTTGAATGAACTCGCGCCGCGGCTCGACTTCATCACCCATGAGCCGGGCAAACAAGCCGTCGGCATCGGTCGCATCCGTTACCTTCACTTGCAGCAGGGAACGGACATTCGGATCGAGCGTCGTTTCCCAGAGCTGCTCGGCATTCATCTCGCCAAGACCTTTGTAACGCTGCAGCGTCAGGCCCTTGCGGCCGCCGGCAAAGATCGTATCCAGCAGCTGGCGGGGACCTGAAATCTCCGTCTCTCCATCGCGGCGAACAAGCTTCGGCGGTGTGACATAGACTTCCTTCAGCCGTGAGCCGAGTTGGTCGATGAGGCGGGCATCCTGCGAACCGATAAGCGCCATGTCGAGGAACACGACTTCCTTGACGCCGCGTACGGTGCGTTCAAAGCGCAGGCCACCCTCGCCGGTCACAGCGCCGCTCCAGCCGCGTTCGGTTTCTTCGGCGATGACATCGAGCCGCTTGGCAACGTCGTTGGCGAGCGCTTCCGCTCGCGTGGGATCGCTGACCATTTCGGCGTTGAGGGCCCCTGCAATAGCAGCCTGCTCGACGACAGCGCGATTGTAGCGGGAATGCAGATTGTCGATCAGCGTGCGCAGGCGCAGCGCATCATAGATCGCCTCGCGCAGATCCTGGCCGATGCGGACTTCGCCGTTGCCGAGGCGCAAGCTAGCATCCTCCGTGCCCTGGCCGATCAGATATTCTTCCAGCGCCTTCTCGTCCTTGACATACTGCACCGACTTGCCGCGCGTCACCTTATAGAGCGGCGGCTGGGCGATGTAGAGATGGCCGCGCTCGATGAGATCGGGCATTTGGCGGAAGAAGAAGGTCAGGAGCAGTGTGCGAATATGCGCGCCGTCGACGTCTGCGTCCGTCATGATGATGATCTTGTGGTAACGCAGCTTCTCGGCGTTGAATTCGTCCTTGCCGATGCCAGTGCCGAGCGCGGTGATCAGCGTACCGATTTCCTGGCTCGACAGCATCTTGTCGAAGCGGGCACGTTCGACATTCAGGATCTTGCCGCGCAGCGGCAGGATGGCCTGGTTTTCGCGCGACCGGCCCTGCTTGGCCGAACCACCCGCCGAGTCACCCTCGACGAGGAAGACTTCGGATTTGGCGGGATCGCGCTCGGAACAATCGGCAAGCTTGCCGGGCAGCGATGCGATATCCAGCGCGCCCTTACGGCGGGTCAGCTCGCGCGCCTTGCGGGCAGCTTCACGGGCGGCAGCGGCCTCGACGACCTTGCCGACCAGAACCTTGGCCTCGGACGGATGTTCTTCGAGCCAGGTGCTGAGCGCTTCGTTGACGAGACTTTCGACGACGGGACGAACTTCGGAGGAAACCAGCTTGTCCTTGGTCTGCGACGAGAACTTCGGATCGGGAACCTTGACCGACAGCACGGCCGTGAGGCCTTCGCGGCAGTCATCACCCGTCAGCGTCACCTTTTCCTTCTTGGTAATGCCCGAGGTGTCGGCGTAGGAGGTGATTTGGCGCGTCAAGGCCGCGCGGAAGCCGGCCATATGAGTGCCGCCGTCGCGCTGCGGGATGTTGTTGGTGAAGCAGAGCACGTTTTCATGGTAGCTATCGTTCCACCACATCGCCACTTCGACAGTAATGCCATCCTTTTCGCCGCGGATTGAGACCGGCTTGTCGACCAGCGGCTTCTTGGCGCGATCGAGATAGGAAACGAAGGCTTCCAGGCCGCCGTCATAAAGCATTTCTTCCTGCTTGATGTCGGAATGGCGCTTGTCGGTCAGCAGGATGCGGACGCCGGAATTGAGGAAGGCGAGTTCGCGCAGGCGATGTTCCAGCGTGCCGTAATCGAATTCCGTCATGGTGAAGGTTTCGGAACTCGGCATGAAGCTGACTTCCGTGCCGGTGGCATCGCCGGCATCACCCGTCTCCTTCAGCGGTGCATCGGCAACGCCATGGGTGAAGCTCATTTCGTGGATCTTGCCATGACGGCGGATCTTCAGGCGCAGCCAGACGGACAGCGCGTTGACGACCGAAACGCCGACGCCGTGCAGACCGCCGGAGACCTTGTAGGAGTTCTGGTCGAACTTACCGCCGGCGTGAAGCTGGGTCATGATAACCTCAGCGGCCGAAACACCTTCGCCGCTGTGAATATCCGTCGGGATGCCGCGGCCGTTGTCTGTGACCGTGACGGAACCGTCAGGGTTGAGCGTCACCGTTACGATATCGGCATGGCCGGCCAAGGCCTCGTCAATGGCGTTGTCGACGACCTCATAGACCATATGATGCAGGCCCGAGCCGTCATCCGTGTCGCCGATATACATGCCGGGACGCTTGCGCACCGCATCAAGTCCTTTCAGGACCTTGATGGAATCTGCGCCATACTCGGCGTTGCCGCCGTTGTCGGTTACGGATGTGTCGGTCATATATTGAAGTCTTTCCAGTGTTTTAGAGAACCCTGCCGATCGCTAGAGCGTGATGCCGAACGGTGTGAGCGGTTTCCGGACGACATCATGCTCTACTTCTTTGAGTTTAGAGCGGATTCGGATTTCCGGTCGCTGCGACCTGAAATCATCCGACCCTAACGAATCAGCGGTTTTTCCTAGCCTATATATAGGATGTTTCGCCCTGAAGTTCCAAACGGAAGGCCCCGAAATCAGGTATAAAACAGGGGATTACGGCGGTTTTCAGCCGGTTTTCCCGGCATTTTCCAAAACGCGGGTCAGTTCACGGATCGTCGCGGCGTCAAGGCTGCGGATCCTGCCGGCCAAGTGGTTGACAAAGGCCGTATATTCGGGCGCAAGCCCGGACGTATCGACAACCACGCGCGGATCGGAAAATCGGGCCAGCAGGAAGAGTTCTTCGGCTTCGTCCCAGATGATATTGAAATATCCGGCGATGCGCTGCAGCAAATCGAAGGTCGGCAGACCGCGCTTTCCGTGTTCTAAGGCGGATAAGTAAGCCGGAGTCACATTGAGGGCGGCCGCCATCTGCTTCTGCGAGACGCCCTTGCGCAGCCGCAGCTTGCGCACTGCTTCGCCGAACGGAGTCACGGCTTTTCCCCCTTCAAGCGCGACAGGCGGATATAAAGCGCACCCTCGCCACCGTGATGTTGTGCCGCCGTCTCATAGGAGGAGATCAGAAAGCGGAATTCAGGCTTGGAAAACCAGAGCGGCACGGCACGCTTCAGCGCACCCTCGCTACCCATGGAGCTGCCTTTGCCTGTTATGACCAGGACATGGCGAAGGCCGCGGCTATGAGCCCGCAGCAGAAAATCGAGAAGCATGGAATGCGCCTCGCTCTGGATGAGGCCGTGAAGGTCGATGCGGGCTTCGAGTGCCAGATGGCCTTTGGCGATCTTGCGCTTGACCGGACGTTCCAGCGGATGGTGCCGGCCGCTGGGCTGCTTCGCAGGCGCTGATGCTTCCTGGATTTCTGCTGGGGCAGGCGCCATCTTCGCCTTTGCGGCGCGGCTGTTTTCCTCATTTTCGGCTTCCGCGCGCAGCGCTGCTTCAAAAGCCTCGATATCGGCCATTCGGCCCGGCATGGGGCGGGTGCTCTTGGCGACCTTACCCCACAGGATGCGGTCTTCCGCGCTGAGCTTTCGATCCTTATTCTGCCGTTCCGGGGCCATCAGCCGAACCTCTGCGCCGCCGCCTTCGGAATGAGTATATAAAAATCGGCGTCATTGCGCACGGTGCCGGCGAGCTCTCCCGCATCATAGCCCGAACCGGTAAAGATATCGCCGCGCGCCGGCCCGACAATCGCCGAGCCCGTGTCGAGCGCCAGCATCAGCCGCGCGAAAGGCTTGCCGCCATCGAGATGGGTCAAGCTTTCAGACCGGATGAAGAAGGGAAAGCCGAAGGTGTGGATCAGCCGGTCGACCGCGAGGGAGCGGCCCGGTACCAGCGGCACCTTCGCCGCTGCGATCGGCCCGAGAGCGGGATCGCTGACATCGGCTTCACGGAAGAAGATATAGGATCGATTGTGCCAGAGGACCTCATCGACCTGATCCGGGTGGGCGTAGAGCCAGTCGCGGATCGTCTGCATGGAGATCGTCGCGCGGTCCAACACACCGCGGTCAATGAGCAGGCGCCCGACGGCCGAGAAGGGATGGCCGGCCTTAGCGGCATAGGTAATACGGCCGAGACGCCCATCCGCATAGCGCAGACGCGCCGCGCCCTGCACATGCACGAAGAAGACATCGACCTTGGATTTTGCCCAGGCGATCTCCAGCCCTTTCCCTTCCAGATAGCCGCGATCGATCTCGCCGCGATCGGGATAGGCGGAAATTGCGCCACCCTGAAGCCTGCCGAACATATAGGAAGGGTCAAGCTCGGCAGGCCGATTGCCGTCATCCAGATCGATCAGATCATCCGGTCTGCGATAGAAGGGGTAACGATAGGTTTCGTCCGCCTCGGCTGAAACTGCGATTTCCGGCTCATAGAAGGCGGTCACGAAACCGGTCGCACCGCCATTGCGACGAATGAAGAAAGGCCGGCAATGCTCCTCGAAAAAAGCCCTGGCCTCCGCTGCATCGCGCGGTTTCCATCCTTCGGCGGCATCGAGGAGTGTCAGGAGATCATCGGCCGTCAGTCCCGCCGCGCCCGTGCGATAGGGCTTCACGTCGCGAATATAGGTCCGGCAGTCCATCATCGTGCGAAAAAGGCTGGAAGGATCATCGTCCTTCCAGCCCTTCAGATCGGCGAAGGTTGCCGGCTCCAGCCTGAATTCCTGCGATGGGATCGTCATTGTTCGGATTCGGTCGCCACGAGTTTCCAGTTCGGATCGCGCGAACGCGTGTCGCGGGCGAAGGTCCAGAGATCGCTGATCTCGGCCACGGCTTCGGCATCGCCATCGATCAAAGTGCCGGCCTTGTCGTAGGTAGCCGAAATCATCTGGCTGACGATGCGCATGGTGATGAAAGATTCCGTGCCCTTCATCTCGGCGCTGAGGATATCGGCCTTGTCGATGCCGACGAAGGTCGATTTGACTTTCTCGCCCTTGGCCTCTCGGTCGGAGATGGCAGCATCGAATCCTTCGTAGACTTCGCGCGACAGCAGACCCTTCAGCGACTTGCGGTCCCCCTCGGCAAAGGCCATGACGATCATTTCGTAGGCCATGCGGGCGCCGTTGACGAATTCCTTCGGATTGAAGGCAGGATCGGCCTTGCTCACTTCACGCAGAGAATCGTTCAGCGGCGTGCCGGCTGGTGTGAATGTATCGATGGCAGCAAAACGGTCTTCCTCTTCGGCCGCGTCGCGCCGCGGCAGGGTCACGACCTTGCCGGCATCCGGCGGCGTCGGGCCATTTACCGGATCTGCGGAACCATAGAGATCGCGCGGCGGCTTCTCATTTCCCGTGCGGCGGCCAAGAACACTACGCAGCTGAAAGAAGATCAGCACCGCCGCCACCAGGAAAAAGATCGTCACAAAGTCGTTTGCACCCATCTCGTATCGGAACCACCGTTAAAATTGAAAGATCAATCCCCATATAGTCCGCATCGATCTATCATTCAAATAGCGGACCGGTTTCTTTATTATACGCGGAGAAACCAACGCCTAACCGAAGAAACCCGCTTTCAGGACCACCGTAACATGCGCCTATCACTTCTTCCTGTCTTCATTTCTCTGATGCCTCTGGCAGAAATTGCCGGATTCATCATCGTCGGAAAGATGATCGGCGTCTGGGCCACATTGGGGCTCGTCATCCTCAGCGTGCTGCTCGGTGCCGCTCTTTTGAGGATCCAGGGGATCGGCATTCTCCAGCGCATCTCGGCCGAAAGCCGCAATGGCGGCGATCCCGGCCGGGAGATGGTGCATGGCGCCATGATTGTCGTCGCCGCCTTCTTCCTGATGCTGCCCGGCTTCATTTCCGACATCATCGGCCTGCTGCTTTTCATTCCGGCAGTGCGCGATCTCGCCTGGACGGTCCTGCGCAAGCGCATCGTCGTCGTCGGCAATTCGCGTGCTTTCCGGCGAGGACAGGGTCCGGGCGCCGAACCGCAAGGCCGGCCGAATAAACCCGGAAACGTTGTCGATCTCGACGAAGACGATTTCCATCGCGAGCCGAACCGGAAGTCACCGTGGTCGGATCAAAAGCGTCTGGAAGACTAGGGGACGGCCTCGGGAGCGCCGGATCCATAAGGGTTGTAAGCCCCTTTTCTAAATGCTAGATGGCGACACCCATCGAGACGTGAGAGGACACCCCCATGGCCAACGAGACCAACGGCAACGGTGCAGCCAGCCCGAGCCTTAGCATCCTTGCTCAGTACACCAAGGATCTTTCCTTCGAAAATCCGGGTGCTCCGCGCTCGCTTCAGGCCCGGGAAAATGCTCCCGACATCAATATCAATGTGAACGTCAACGCCAATCCGCTGTCGGACGAGGATTTTGACGTGGTACTGACGCTGAACGCCGAAGCCAAGGATGGCGAGCGTGTTCTCTTCCATACCGAGCTGGTCTATGGCGGCGTCTTCCGCGTCACCGGCTTCCCGCAGGAGCACATGCTGCCGCTGCTCTTCATCGAATGCCCGCGCCTGCTGTTCCCCTTCGCACGCCAGATAATCGCCGATGTCACGCGCAATGGCGGCTTCCCGCCGCTGATGATCGACCCGATCGATTTCGCGCAGATGTTCACGCAGCGCATGGCCGAAGAACAGGCCCGCGCCCAGGTTTCGGCCGTTCCGAACTAAGCCTGAACTTTCCTATTCTGGAAAAGAAAATGCCCGGATTACAGGTCCGGGCATTTTCTTTTGGTGTTTTGGAAAGTGCTTTTACTCGGAAGCGCTATATTTCGACCAGATTCCCTTCGCGCCGAGTTTGGCGACCAGCGCCGCATGAGCCGCGAGTTCCTCCTCGGTCAGCCGGCCCGGCAGCGGAGCGGGCCGCGCGAAGATGTCGACGACGACTTCTTCCACGAGATCGTTCTGGCGTGAGCGCATCGACGAACCGGTGGCGCTGCCAAGCCCGAGTGCCGTCTGCCGGCCACCGATCATCTCGATATAGACTTCGGCCAGCAGTTCGGAGTCGAGCAGGGCTCCGTGTTTCGTGCGGTGCGAGTTGTCGATGCCGTATCGACGGCAGAGCGCATCGAGCGAATTCGGACCCATCGGATGCTTGCGCCGGGCCATGGCCAGCGTATCGATCACCATGTCAGGCAGGATCGGCGGACGGCCGAGTCTTGCAAATTCCGCGTTGACGAAACCCATATCGAAGGTGGCGTTGTGTGCGATCCACTTGGCATCGCCGAAAAATTCGAGGATCTGATCCACGACGGTTTCGAAGGGTGGCTTGTCCGCCAAGAACTCATCGGTAATGCCATGCACCGCCAGAGCATCGGGGTGTACTTTGCGGTCACCCGGATTGATATAGATGTGCAGCGTCTTTCCGGTCGGGAAATGGTTGAAGAGCTCGATGCCGCCGATTTCGATGATCCGGTCTGCCCTGTTGTCGAGGCCGGTGGTTTCCGTGTCGAAAATGATTTCGCGCATGTCGAAGTTCCGCTTTCCTATTTCTCAATCTGCTGTTTGCGCCGCAGATCCGCGATGATCTCTCTTACCTGCTTGCGGGCCTCATCGATACTGCCGCCGGTATCGATGACATAATCGGCGCGCGCCCGCTTTTGCGCATCCGGCGTCTGCCGGGAGAGAATCATGTTGAATTTTTCCTCCGTCATGCCCGGCCGGGCAAGCACTCTCTCTCTCTGAATCTGTGGATCACAGCTGACGACGACGATCTTATCGACCCTCTTGTCCGCGCCGGTTTCGAACAGAAGCGGGATATCCAGCACCAACATGTCGGCGCCGGCCTGCCGCTGGCGTTCCAGGAACTCACGCTCGCGCTCGCGAACAAGCGGATGGATAATGGCTTCGAGACGCTTGAAACCGGAGGGATCGTCTGCAAGCTTCCGGCTAAGTTCCTGCCGGTCGACCTTGCCGTCACTGGTCGCACCGGGAAATGCAGCCTCGACCAGAGGAACCGCTTCGCCGCTATAGAGATCATGAACGACCGCATCGGAATCGTTCACCGGGATTCCGGCTTCGGCAAAGAGCTTCGCCGAGGTGGATTTTCCCATGCCGATCGATCCCGTCAGCCCGATCCTGATCATCAGTGTTTTTCCATATCCGCGATGATCAACGCCCTCAAACTATCGTCAACCGCCGGACGCTTTCCGAACCATTTTTCGAAACCTGGCGCCGCCTGGTGCAACAGCATGCCAAGACCATCGACGATGGCAAAGCCCTGCTCCTCGGCCTGCGCCAGAAGCGGCGTCTTCAAGGGTACATAGACAATGTCGGTGACGGCAGCCCCTTGTGCAAGAGGCGAGAAATCGATCCGAGGTGCTGCTTCGCCGTCCATGCCGAGGGATGTCGTATTGATAAAGAGGCCGGCACCCTGCATGACCTCACCGAGCGCGGCCATCGGATGAGCATGGACCCGTTCGCCAAAGCGATCCGCCAATTCCTGCGCCCGCTCGACCGTGCGGTTGACGACGTGGATTTCCTTGAAGCCGCGGTCGCGCACGGCCTGGATCACGGCCCGGCTGGCACCGCCTGCCCCAAGAATGACGGCGCTATCGGTGCGATCCCAGCCGGGATGGCGCTCGTCGAGGTTCGCCGTGAAACCGCGGCCATCGGTATTCGTCGCATGCAGCAGCCCGTCCTCGAGCCACAAAGTGTTGGACGCGCCAAGTTCTTCCGAAAGCTCATCAGGCCGATCGGCGAGCTTGAACGCCGCTTCCTTGTGAGGGATCGTGACGTTGCCGCCGACGAAGCCGCTGGTGCCAGCTTTCAAAGACGCGACGAAGGCAGCGAAATCCTCTATAGAGACTTCATGGGCACGATAGGTCCCAGCCAAACCAAGCTGCTTCAGCCAATAACCGTGGATCAGCGGCGAGCGCGAATGCTTGACCGGATAACCCGTTACGAAAGCGTTTACGGGCGATGTTTCACGTGAATCATCCATCGATCGTCCCCAACTCACGCAGTTTTTCCAGCAGCGGCAGCATCGGCAATCCAACGATCGTGAAGTAATCGCCGTCGATTTTCGAGAAGAGCTGGATGCCCTCTCCCTCGAGTTGATAAGCGCCGACGCTTGACAATGCCTTCTCTCCGACGCGCCCGAGATGCCGGTGGATGAAGTCAGCCGCGAGGTCCCGCATGGTCAGATCGGCGTGAGACACGTGCTCCCAGATGATATCGCCATTGCGCGCCAGCGCCATGGCGCTGTTCAGGCGATGCGTCTTGCCCGACAGGGTTCGCAGATGATTTTCCGCATCCGCCATTGTTTTCGGCTTGTGAAAGACCTGGACACCAAGCGACATGGTCTGGTCCGAACCGATGATGAGGGAACCGGGGAAGCGATCGCTGACCTCCTTCGCCTTCGCCTTTGCCAGCACGAGCGCGACGGTATCCGGACTGGCGCCATCCCGTTCGAGCGGGGCTTCGATCGCGCGTTCATCGATATCGGCGGCGATGGCCTGGAAATGCAATCCGGCATTTTCCATCAGCATTCGTCGGAACGGGCTGGATGATGCAAGAATAAGGGGCGCGGTCATGAAGGCTGCCTCCGAGATAATAATGTGCAGCGCTTAACGCAGCTTGGGGCGCAGGGCAACAATGGCGGCGGCGGTCTCTTCGATCGAGCGCCGCGTGACATCGATGATCGGCCAATTGTGCCGCGCGCAGAGTGAGCGGGCATATTTCAACTCTTCGGAGATGGCGGCGCGATCCGTGTAGTCGCCACGATCGAAGCCGGGTGTCGTGCCGAGAATACGGTTTTCGCGTACCTGCGAGATCCGGTCGGTCGTTGCCACCAGTCCGACGATCAACGGCTTCGTCGCCCTGCTCAAGCTCTCCGGCAACGGCACGCCGTGGACAATCGGGATATTGGCGGTCTTGATGCCGCGATTGGCCAGGTAGATGCTCGTCGGCGTTTTCGAGGTGCGGCTGATGCCGATGATGACGACATCGGCTTCATCATAATCATCGGGCATCTGGCCATCGTCATGATCCATGGTGAAGTTCAGCGCTTCGATGCGAGCGAAATAATCGGCATTCATCACATGCTGCGCACCGACTCGGCGGCGCGATGCCGTGCCGAGATAGGTCTGGAAGACATTCATGACCGGTTCGAGAACGTTGACCGATGGTACGCCCATTTCCTTGCACCGCTCGGCAATGAAATCGGCGAGTTCACGATCGACGATCGTATAAAGGACGATGCCGGGGCTGTTATCGATCGCCTCCAGAACCGGCAGCAACTGCTTGCGGTTTCTGATCAGCGGATAGACATGCTCGATCGGCTGGCTGGCATGGAATTGCACCGAGGCGGCACGGCCGGCGGAGATGAGAGTCTCACCCGTTGAGTCAGAAATCAGGTGCAGATGAAAGAAGCTTGTTCGGTTTTCCACGCTACTTTCCATCACCTGTTGATATCTCGGGAGAAAAGACAGGTACGAGAAGGGGCCCGTCCTCGGCAAGTGGAAAACGGCCAAGTTTTCCACATTTGGAATTTTCGCGAGACGGCTTCCGCCGCGGCTGTGGGCAATGTGGACAAGATCGGTAGCGCCACTTCCATCCTCGATTTATCCACAGAACGGCGAGAGACAGATCTCTTTGCAAGCTCTTCAAAAGATTGAAGGATCATCTTTTCTTTCCACATATCGACAGCTCGCGTCAAAATCTTTGCAGATTCATGCCGAAGGCGCGACAAATTGGACAGGCGCTGGATGAACTTTAATCCTTGCTAGTCACCGACTCTAAGAAATAGAAACCTTTCAATATATGTTTGGTTTTATATAGGACGACGTCTGTGAGCGATGAACGCCGGAAGATCATGCGAGTGCTGAGCGGTGAAACGCTCACCCCTCCCCCTCTCTGGCTGATGCGGCAGGCGGGCCGTTATCTTCCCGAATATCGAGAGACTCGCGCAAAGGCAGGGAGCTTCCTTGATCTCTGTTATACGCCCGATCACGCCGTCGAGGTAACACTGCAGCCGATACGACGTTATGGTTTCGATGCCGCCATTCTCTTTTCCGACATCCTGGTCATCCCCGACGCATTGAAGCGGAATGTCCGCTTCACCGAAGGGCATGGGCCGGTGATGGATCCGATCGATGAGACCAGCATCCTTGCATTGAAGCCGGAGGGCATCATGGCGCATCTGGCGCCGGTCATGGAGACGGTACGGCGGCTGCGTCAGGAGTTGCCGGTGGAGACGACGCTCCTCGGCTTCTGTGGCGCACCCTGGACGGTTGCGACCTATATGATCGCCGGCCATGGTACGCCCGATCAGGCCCCTGCCCGGCTGTTTGCCTATCGCTATCCCAAAGCGTTCGAACATCTGCTGATGCTGCTTGCCGATATCTCGGCCGATTATCTCGTAGCGCAGATCGACGCCGGCGCCGATGCCGTGCAGATTTTCGATTCTTGGGCCGGCGTGCTCGGCGAGAAGGAATTCGAGGCTTTTGCGGTCAAGCCGGTTGCGAAAATGATCGCATCGGTGAAGGCACGGCGGCCAAAGGCGCGGGTGATCGCTTTTGCCAAAGGGGCCGGATACCTGCTGAAAACCTATCGGCAGAAGACGGGAGCCGATGCGATCGGTCTCGACTGGTCGGTGCCGTTGGCCTTTGCTCGGGAACTGCAGAAGGACGGGCCGGTGCAGGGCAATCTCGATCCGATGCGCGTGGTTGCCGGCGGCAAGGCTTTGGACGTCGGGATCGACGATATCCTGCAGCAGCTCGGGAATGGCCCGCTGATCTTCAATCTCGGACATGGCATTACCCCGCAGGCGGATCCCGATAATGTTGCCAGGCTTGTTGAGCGTGTGCGGGGATGGAGGAACTGATGACGGTGGAAAAGCAGACGGACGCCGCTCCGGGTCAGAGGGCTGGACGACGCGCCTATGTCATGATCCTCATTTTTGCGGTTCTGGCGATCGGACTTTTCGCCTGGCATCCGGCCGATCTCTATCTCTGGATCAAGGCGCTGCACATCATCGCCGTCATCTCCTGGATGGCCGGCATGTTTTATCTGCCGCGGCTGTTCGTCTATCACACCGACGCCGAACCCGGTTCGCAGCAATCCGAGACGTTCAAGGTCATGGAACAGCGACTGCTGCGCTACATCATCAACCCGGCAATGATTTTGACTTGGATTTTCGGGCTTTATCTTGCCTGGTCCGTCTATGATTTCCAAGGCGGATGGCTGCACGCCAAGATCGGGCTTGTCTTGATTCTCTCGGGCGTTCACGGCCATTTCAGCGCTGCGGTGCGCGCCTTTGCCCGCGATCAGAACAAGCATTCTGCCCGATACTGGCGGCTCATGAACGAGGCGCCGACGCTTCTGATGATCGCGATCGTCATTCTCGTGGTCGTCAAGCCCTTTGCGTGAGGCGGGGCTATATTAGACACGACGTAAAATTTCTTTCATTTTGCGTGCCCCCCTTGCGGTTCAGAAAGTGAGTCGCTATTTTCCCGCCATCTTCTCTTCGTGGCATGTATCCATTCTGTCTCCCGCGAGCGCCCCTATCGCGGTTCTGAATACGAGCAACATTGCCTTCCCCTCCTAAAAAATGAGTAACTCCCTTCATGGCTGAAATGAAGCTTCAGGAACTGAAAAATAAATCCCCGACCGATCTCCTGGCCTTTGCCGAATCGCTCGAGGTGGAAAACGCCAGCACGATGCGCAAGCAGGAATTGATGTTTGCAATCCTGAAGGTGCTGGCAAGCCAAGACGTAGAAATCATCGGCGAGGGCGTCGTCGAAGTTCTGCAAGATGGTTTCGGTTTCTTGCGTTCCGCGAACGCTAACTATCTTCCCGGTCCGGACGATATCTATATTTCCCCCTCCCAGATCCGCCGCTTCTCCTTGAAGACGGGCGACACGGTCGAGGGACCGATCCGCGGACCGAAGGAAGGCGAACGCTACTTCGCGCTGCTGAAAGTCAACACGATCAATTTCGATGATCCGGAAAAGATCCGTCACAAGGTTCACTTCGATAACCTAACGCCGCTTTATCCGAACGAGCGTTTTCGTATGGAACTCGACGTTCCCACGTCGAAGGATCTTTCGCCCCGCGTGATCGATCTCGTAGCACCGCTCGGCAAGGGCCAGCGCGGCCTGATCGTCGCACCGCCGCGTACCGGTAAGACCGTTCTCCTTCAAAACATCGCCCATTCCATCACCGCCAATCATCCGGACTGCTATCTGATCGTTCTCTTGATCGACGAACGTCCGGAAGAAGTGACAGATATGCAGCGCTCCGTGCGCGGCGAAGTCATCTCGTCGACTTTCGACGAGCCGGCCGTGCGCCACGTCCAGGTTGCTGAAATGGTCATCGAGAAGGCCAAGCGCCTGGTTGAGCATGGCCGCGACGTCGTCATCCTGCTCGATTCGATTACCCGCCTCGGCCGCGCCTATAACACCGTGGTCCCCTCCTCTGGTAAGGTTCTGACCGGCGGTGTCGACGCCAACGCCCTGCAGCGCCCGAAGCGTTTCTTCGGTGCTGCGCGTAACATCGAAGAAGGCGGCTCGCTGACCATCATTGCGACGGCCCTGATCGATACCGGCAGCCGCATGGACGAAGTTATCTTTGAAGAATTCAAGGGTACCGGTAACTCGGAAATCGTGCTCGACCGCAAGGTGGCCGACAAGCGCATCTTCCCGGCAATGGATATTCTCAAGTCCGGTACGCGTAAGGAAGACCTGCTGGTGCCGCGCCAGGATCTGCAGAAGATCTTCGTCCTGCGCCGCATTCTGGCGCCGATGGGTACGACCGACGCGATTGAGTTCCTGATCGACAAGCTCAAGCAGACGAAGAACAATCCGGACTTCTTCGATTCGATGAATACGTAATCCTTAGCCGGATTCCGTGAGCGTATCGCTTTAGAGATACGGTGCACATGCTATGATCGGGGTCGCCTTCTAGCGGCCCCGATTTCGTTTTATTGAGCAGAATTTCTTAGGCGAAGTATCAACGAAAATCGATTCGGATACGGATCAGTTCAATGACGGCAGACCAAACCATCTATGCACTCTCCAGCGGCGGCTTGCCAGCCGGCGTCGCCGTTATCCGCATCAGCGGTCGTTCCGCTTTTTCCGTCGCTGGGTCCCTTGCCGGAACGCTGCCAGCTCCTCGGCAAGCCGCGCTGAAAACGATTCGGACTCGTAACGGTTTAACTATCGACCGTGGTCTTGTTTTAATTTTTCCGGGGCCAGCCTCTTTCACCGGAGAGGATTGCGTCGAGGTTCATGTTCACGGCGGCAAGGCGGTTGTGAATGCGCTTCTGGCAGAGCTTGCCACTTTTGATGGGTGCCGTCTTGCGGAGCATGGAGAATTCTCGCGCCGTGCCCTTGAGAACGGCAAAATGGATCTTGTCGAGGTGGAGGGCCTGGCGGATCTCATTAGTGCCGAGACGGAAATGCAGCGCCGGCTCGCGTTGGAACACGCTGCCGGCGGATTATCGGAGCTCTATAATGGCTGGGCTGACCGGCTGACCCGCGCGCGGGCGCTGATCGAAGCCGAGCTGGATTTCGCAGACGAGGATGACATTCCCGGCTCCGTATCGGATATGGTATGGGCAGACATGCAGCGTCTGCATTCTGAGTTGTCCGACCATCTCAAAGGCGCCGATCTTGGCGAGATTATACGCGATGGTCTGAAAGTGGTGATTGCCGGGCCGCCGAATGCCGGCAAGTCCAGCCTCATGAATGCGTTGGCGAAGCGGGAGGTGGCGATCGTCACCGACATCGCCGGAACAACGCGGGACGTTCTGCATATCGATCTGAATATTGAGGGATATGCTGTCAAGCTTTATGATACGGCAGGCTTGCGGGAAACCGATGAGATTGTCGAGCGCGAGGGGATACGCCGCGCCCTTAACACCGTCGCTGATGCCGATCTTGTCCTATCGTTAGCGGAAATCGGCCATGGTCCGCAGCTCGATTTCCCCGGTTTCTCCGGCAAGATCGTCACGCTCGGGACGAAATCAGACTTACACCCTGGTCAGGGCGACGGCGAGTATGATGTGCTTATCTCCTCGGAGACGGGGGCGGGCTTGCCGGCGCTACATCAATTTCTCCGGCAAGATCTGCAGGATCGCTCGGAATCTCTGTCGTTGGCATTGCCGAGCCGCTTGCGGCATCGGATGCTGCTGGGTGAGAGTTTAGCTGCCGTCGCTGCGGCACTCGCCTCCGAGGACAGAGGTCTTGATATCAGGGCGGAGTATTTGCGACGGGCCGCTACGAGCCTTGGGCGGATCACAGGACGCGTCGATGTCGAAGATCTGTTGGATGTGATTTTCTCGGAATTCTGCATCGGCAAATGATTCACGTGAAACATGCCGATCGGATATCGAATTGGATTCGAACCGACGTTTCACGTGAAACCTTCTTGACTCCTGAAATTGGTGTGCCAAACAGACGGCACGACCGAGGACTTGATGATGTTCGATGAATCATATGATGTGATCGTTGTAGGTGGCGGCCATGCCGGCAGCGAGGCCGCGGCCGCGGCCGCACGCCTGGGCGCGCGCACCGCGCTGGTGACGCATAAACGAGATACGATCGGCGTCATGTCCTGCAACCCCGCCATTGGCGGTCTTGGCAAAGGCCATCTCGTGCGGGAAATCGATGCACTCGACGGCCTGATGGGGCGGGTTGCCGATGCGGCCGGTATTCAATTCCGCATGCTCAATCGCAAGAAGGGCCCTGCTGTCCGTGGGCCGCGCACACAGGCCGATCGTAAGCTTTATCGTTTGGCCATGCAGGCCGAAATCGGCGCGATCGACAATCTTGATGTCATAGAAGGGGATGCGTTTGATCTCGTCCTTGAGCACGGACGCGTTTCTGCAGTCACGTTGAAGGATGGCAGGATCATCCGGTGTGGCGCTGTCGTTTTGACGACAGGAACCTTTCTTCGCGGCCTTATTCATATTGGCGACAAGAAAATTCCGGCTGGGCGCGTTGGCGAAGAGCCTTCGGTAGGCCTTTCAGGCACGTTGTTGCGGCATGGGCTCGCCCTCGGGCGCTTGAAGACGGGAACCCCGGCTCGGCTCGATGGCACGACGATCGACTGGGCGTCAGTCGGAAGACAAGGCGCTGATGAAGATCCCACGCCCTTTTCCTTCATGACTGATTCCATCGTGAATCCACAGATCGAATGTGGCGTGACGCGAACGACGCCGGATACGCATAGGATCATCGCCGAGAATCTGAAACGTTCGGCGATGTATTCAGGGCAGATCGAAGGCGTTGGACCACGCTATTGTCCCTCTATCGAGGACAAGATCGTGAAGTTCGGTGAGCGCGATGGCCATCAGATATTCCTGGAGCCGGAAGGCCTCGATGACACGACCGTCTATCCGAACGGCATATCCACCTCCCTTCCGGAGGATCTCCAGGAGGACTTCATCAAAACCATTCCGGGTCTGGAACGAGTTACAATTCTCCAGCACGCCTATGCCATTGAATATGATCATGTGGATCCGCGCGAACTGAAACTCTCCCTGGAGGTGGAGAAGATTCCCGGTCTCTTTCTGGCCGGACAGATCAACGGCACAACGGGATATGAAGAGGCAGGCGCACAGGGCCTTGTTGCCGGCTTAAATGCGGCGCGTCTTGCCTCCGGTGGCAAAGCGATCGAATTCAGCCGAACGGACTCCTATATTGGCGTAATGATCGACGACTTGACCTCGCGCGGTGTCGCGGAGCCTTATCGCATGTTCACTTCCCGCGCGGAGTATCGTCTTTCGCTCCGAGCCGACAATGCGGATGTGCGCCTGACGCCGGTTGGCCTGTCCATCGGTTGCGTCGGTGCTGATCGCGCATCGCGTTTCGACCGATATGTGAGGAAGCTTGAACAAGCACGCATTCGTCTGAAAGATTTGAGGATCACTCCGAACGAAGCCGAAAAAGCCGGCATGCACCTGAACAAGGATGGTCAGTGGCGTTCGGCGTATGAACTCCTCTCGCATCCGGGTCAGTCGATCGAAGCGCTGTCGCGCCTTTGGCCGGAGCTGCAATCCATGGAACGGAGCGTCGCCGAAGCGGTCGAGATCGAAGCGGCCTATGCGGTCTATATGGATCGGCAGACTGCGGATATAACGCAGGCTCGGAAAGAAGAAGAGCGCGCTATTCCTTCTGGCTTCGACTTCGCCGTTCTCTCTGGTCTGTCCAACGAGTTGAAGCAGAAGCTGGCCGCAGCGAATCCGAAGAACATTGCTCAAGCGTCGCGGATCGACGGAATGACGCCAGCGGCCATTTCTCTGTTGCTGGCGCATCTTAAAAAGATGAGCACTCAGGATGCGCAAAAACTCGTATCTTGATACTACAAGGTTAGAGAGTCCAAAGCATGGAATTGAACGGTGTACGTGTTTCACGTGAAACACAGGAGCGACTGCAGCATTTCGCTGAGCTCTTCCAGAAGTGGGCGAAGACGATAAACCTTGTTGCGCCCTCGACCATTGATGATCTCTGGCGCCGCCATATTGCCGATAGCGCTCAAATTTTTCAGCTTCATCCCACGCCGAGCCATTGGGTCGATCTCGGTAGCGGCGGTGGCTTTCCTGGAGTGATAACGGCGATTCTCCTGGCCGAAACGGGCACCGGACATGTCGATTTAATCGAGAGCAATCAGAAGAAGGCTGCTTTCCTGCGGGTTTGCCTGCGAGAATGCGAAGCCCGGGGTGCAGTTCACGCGGTTCGCATCGAGGAGGCGCCGGGGATTGTCAGACATTGCGACTTGATCTCGGCGCGGGCTCTTGCGGAGCTGGACTTACTGCTGGACTATGCAGCGCCTTGGGTGGAGCGCAATGAAAATCTGCGCCTTTTCCTGCATAAAGGCCGGGATTACGAGCGTGAGCTTGAGAAAGCCCGTGGCCGTTGGGAATTCGATCTGGTAAAACATCGGAGTGTCGTCGAGCGAGATTCCGTTATTTTGGAGCTCAATCGCCTGCGACGCCTGAATTAACCATCATTGGATATGCGGCAGATGATCGGCGAGCGAAACCGGATTATTACCATCGCAAATCAAAAGGGCGGCGTCGGCAAGACCACGACCGCCATCAACTTGGCGACTGCGCTTGCCGCGATCGGCGAGCGCGTTCTGATCGTCGATCTCGATCCGCAGGGCAATGCCAGCACGGGTCTCGGTATCGAGCGCCGGGATCGGAAGCTGTCTTCCTATGATCTCCTGGTTGGCACTCATTCGGTCATGGATACCGTTCAGGAAACCGCTGTTCCCAATCTTTTCATTGTGCCATCGACAATGGACTTGCTCGGTATCGAGATGGAGATCGCGCAGCAGTCGGATCGCGTCTTTAAGCTGCGCCGGGCGTTAAATGCCTCGGAGGCCCTCGCCTTCTCTTATATTCTGGTCGATTGCCCGCCTTCTTTCAATTTGCTGACGATGAATGCCATGGCGGCGGCCCATTCGGTGCTCGTACCGTTGCAGTGCGAATTTTTCGCACTAGAAGGCCTCAGTCAACTCTTGGAAACCGTCGATCAGGTCCGCCGCACGGTCAATCCGTCTCTGGATATTCAGGGGATCGTTTTGACGATGTTCGATTCCCGCAACAATCTGGCGCAGCAGGTGGTCAGCGATGTCCGCACTCACCTGGGAGAAAAAGTCTACCATACGTTGATTCCGCGCAACGTACGCGTGTCCGAGGCGCCTTCTTACGGTAAGCCAGCCATTCTCTACGACCTGAAGTGTGCGGGCAGCCAAGCCTATCTGCAACTGGCCTCGGAAGTGATCCAGAGAGAACGGCAGCGCAAGGCTGCCGCATGAAATAGTATTGTTCCAGAGTGAGTATTGGTGATGAATGATGATCTTTCGAAGCGGCGTCTCGGGCGCGGATTGGCTGCTCTCATCGGTGAGATGGACCAGCCGACGCCGGTGGATGCGGGCAAGCCGGCTGTCAATCCGGATCGCCTTGTGCCGATCGAATTCATCAGCCGTAATCCGAGAAACCCGCGTCGCTATTTCGATGAGACCGAGCTGCATGATCTGGCCAGCTCCATCCGCCAACACGGCATCGTCCAGCCGGTTGTCGTACGCACGGTTTCGGCGGACCGCTATGAAATCATAGCCGGCGAAAGGCGATGGCGGGCCGCGCAGCTCGCCGGCCTGATCGAAATTCCGGTCATTGTCCGGGATGTCGACGACAAGACCGCCCTTGAAATTGCGATCGTCGAAAACGTCCAGCGCGCCGATCTCAACCCGCTGGAAGAGGCATTGGGTTATGAGCAGCTGATTGCCGAGCACGGCTATACGCAAAACGACCTTGGCGAAATCATCGGCAAAAGCCGCAGCCATGTCGCCAATTCACTACGGCTGCTGAAGCTGCCCGATACGGTGCGCGATATGCTTGCCGGCGGCAGTCTTTCTGCCGGCCATGCGCGTGCCCTGGTGTCGACCTCGGATCCGGCCTCGCTGGCCCGCACCATTGTCTCCAAAGGCATGTCGGTGCGCGATGCCGAGCGGCTGGCGCAGAATGACATCAAGGCTCAGAACGATCCCCGTCCCGCAGGCGCCCGCAAGGACGAAAAGGATTCTGACACGCTGGCGCTGGAACGCACGCTCTCCGATACGCTCGGTCTGGACGTTTCGATCAACCATCGCGGCAATGGCGGCCAGGTGAAGATCAGCTATAAGACGCTGGAGCAGCTCGAGGAGATTTGCCGACTGCTGGAGCGGCGCTAAAGGCAGCCCGTAGCCCTGGCGATTACAGTCAGCATACCGAGGCAAAACTGGGTCCATCAGGAATGGGCCCCGTAACTTTTCCTGTCATTTCCGGTGAAACATCAACCTTTTCGAGCCGATTGCAACGTGGTCGATAATAGGGTCTGTGTGGCAATAGTATCTTCCAGGCTAGCCCGCTGGCGTGTCTGGAGAATCGCTGTCTGCAATCTATTCATTTCCCGGGCAATGGCCGGCCCGGTCCAGCTTTTCAGTGCCTGTTCGATGATGGGCTTGCGGCGGAAATGCAGATAACGGCCATGTGTCTGCATGACCTGGGCGGGAGCGATCCGCCTTTCATCCATCTCTGCTCGCATCGTATCAAGCATCTGAAACTGCCTCAAACAGCCCTGAAGCACGAGGAACATCGGAGTTTTGGATGAAGCAATTCTCTGCATCGCGCGCAGAAAAGCCTCCGAATCACCCTTTAGGATGGCGTCGACCGCGTCATCTGCGGAAACCGCGCTGGCGTCGCCGATAATTTCGATGACGTGCTGCTCCTCGATCATGTCCTGACCGCGGCAATAAAGGGCAAGCTTGCGAACCTCATTGCGGGAGGCGATGCGATCGCCGCCGAGAAGCTCCAGCAGTGTCTGGCGAGCCGCCTGCGTGATGCGCAGCCCTTCGTTTGCCAGCTCAGTATCGATCAGGCTGTTGAGAGCCCTGATGTCATCAGCATAGCAAGGGATCGTGGCGATGCTGCGAGCCGGCTCCGCGACCTTGCGTAGCCCCGATCCTTTCTTGAGATCACCGGCTTCGATGATGACGAAGCTCGCATCTGGAGGATTGTCAGCAAGGATCTGCAGCGAATCGATGAGCACCTTTTCGTTGGCGGCACCGCGAATCCAGACGAGCTTCTCGCCGCCGAACAAACCGATGGCGTTTACTTCATCGAGCAGGCGGCCGGCATCATTCTGCAGATCCGCGACGTCGAGCTTGATGAGAGAGAAGGCGTCGTTCAGGTCTACGCCGGTCTTGCCGGCGATTTGGGCGGCACGTTCGGATACCAAGCCACGATCTGGCCCATAAATGGCAAAGATGCGGTAGTTTCGCGCGGCATTTTGGAGAAATCCGTCGAATTCGTGAGACTTGATTTCCGCCATGCCGCGCTCTTTGTCAGTGGCTGAGTGCAGCTGCTATGTCGGCAGCCACCATCTCGGCAACTTCGCGGGCTGCGCGGTCTTCCGAATCCCGGATCGCGCGCTGCTTGGCGAATTCCTGTGTCGGGAAGTCGACAAGCGACGTCACCGAGCGGCTACCGGATTTGAGGACCTTACCGGTGACTGCTTCCTTCAACGTAAAGGACGCTGTCACCGTGGTGCGGCCGGCTGCCGATGTACTGGACGACGGCAGATAGATAACGCCTCCCGTACCGGAGGTGACACTGAGGTCGACGGTATATTTCGGCGTCTTCGTTTCGCCGGCGCCCCGGCCCGCAATGAAGATCAGCTGATTGCGGACCTGCAGTCCGACGCGCGAACCGACGTCGGAGAAAGCGACTTCGGAGAGCTTCTGCGTCACACCGGTGCTGACGGCATACAGCGGCCGAACTTGGCAGGAGGACAGAAGGCCGGCAACAGCCACAAGGGAAGCGACGCCAGCGATGCGGGCGAACTTGAAAAGACTATCAGACGACAATGTTTACGATCCTCTGTGGAACGACGATGATCTTCTTTGGCGCCTGACCATTCAATGCGCTCGTAACGGCATCCAGGGCGAGCACGGCTTGCTGCACGGCATTCTGATCTGCATCGCGCGCGATTGTCAATTCGGCGCGCTTCTTGCCGTTGATCTGAACGGGATAGACGATTTCGTTTTCGATGACGAGCGCCTCGTCATAGACCGGCCATGCACTGGTCGCGACCATATGCGTGTTGCCGAGGGCGGCCGAGCATTCTTCGGCCAGATGCGGCGTGATTGGCGCAACCAGCGAAATCAGGATTTCGACGGCCTCGCGGACAGCAGAGCGATAGGCGCCATCCGCCTGACCGGCCGCCACCTTGCCGAGTGGTGCGGCCAGCGCATTGACGAATTCGTAGATGCGCGCCACGGCCTTGTTGAAGGCGAGCTTATCGTAATCACCTTGAACGGCCTTCAACGTACGATGGGCGACCTGCGAAATCGCCAGCCCCTCGCCTTCCTTAGCCGGAGTCGATTCAACTGTCTTCAGAGCATCGGCGGCTTCCGACACCAGCCGCCACATGCGCTGCGTGAAACGATGCGCGCCTTCGACGCCGGCTTCCGACCAGATGACGTCGCGATCGGGCGGCGAATCGGAGAGCACGAAGAAGCGAGCCGTATCGGCGCCGTAGGAGGCGATGATGTCATCCGGATCGACGACGTTCTTCTTCGACTTCGACATTTTTTCGATCGAGCCGATGGCGATGTCCTCGCCGGTCGACAGCAGCGTGGCGCGGCGCTGGCCGTCCACCTCCTCGATCTTGATATCCGCCGGCGAAACCCATTCGCGCGTCAGGCCATTGCCGCGGCTATAGGTCTCGTGCACGACCATCCCTTGCGTGAACAGGCCCTTGAAAGGCTCCTTCACGTCAAGATGGCCGGTTTCGCGCATCGCGCGCGTGAAGAAGCGCGAATAGAGCAGGTGCAGGATCGCGTGCTCGATGCCGCCGATATACTGATCGACCGGCAGCCAGTGGTTAGCCGCCTTTTGATCCGTCGGCTGGTTCTCCCAGGGAGCAGTGAAGCGGGCGAAATACCAGCTCGAATCGACGAAGGTGTCCATCGTATCGGTTTCCCGCCGCGCATCCTTGCCGCACTGCGGACAGGCGACATGCCGCCAGGTGGCGTGCCGGTCGAGCGGGTTGCCTGGCTGGTCGAAGGTGACGTCGTCGGGCAACCGGACCGGCAGATCCTGCTTCGGCACCGGCAGCACGCCGCAATCGTCGCAATGGATGACCGGGATCGGGCAGCCCCAATAGCGCTGCCGGGAAATGCCCCAGTCGCGCAGACGGAAATTCACCTTGCGCTCGGCCTGCGGCGCGTTGCCAAGACTCGTTTCCGAAAGCTTCGTTGCCACCGTCTCGAAGGCTTCCTCGGTGCTCATGCCGTCGAGGAAGCGCGAGTTGATCATGACGCCATCACCATCATAGGCAGTGTCGCCGACGGTAAAGCTCGCAGCATCGCCATCAGCGGGCATGACGACGGGAACGACGGGCAGGCCGTACTTGCGGGCGAAGTCCAGGTCGCGCTGGTCGCCGGACGGGCAGCCGAAGATGGCGCCCGTGCCATAGTCCATCAGCACGAAATTGGCGATGTAGACTGGCAGTTCCCAGGACGGATCGAAGGGGTGACGGACGCGGATGCCGGTGTCCATGCCTTTCTTTTCCGCGGTTTCCAGCGCGGCCAGCGAGGTGCCGGCACGACGGCATTCCTCGCAGAAAGCCTCGATCGCCGGATCCTTGGCAGCCGCTTCCTTGGCCAGCGGATGGTCGGCAGAGATCGCTAGGAAGGAGGCGCCGAACAACGTATCGGGGCGGGTCGTGTAGACTGTGATCTCGCGATCGCTATTGGGAGCGGTTTCGGCCACGATTTCCCAGCGGACGGTCAGGCCTTCCGACCGGCCGATCCAGTTCTTCTGCATCAGCCGCACTTTTTCCGGCCAATGATCGAGTGTGTCCAGGGCATCCAGCAGATCCTGGCTAAACTCGGTGATCTTGAAGAACCACTGCGTCAGCTCGCGCTGTTCCACAAGCGCGCCGGAACGCCAGCCGCGGCCGTCGATGACCTGCTCGTTGGCGAGAACGGTGTTATCGACCGGATCCCAGTTGACCTTCGATTTCTTGCGGTAGACCAGACCTTTCTCCATCATGTCGATGAAGAGCATCTGCTGGCGATGATAATAGTCCACATCGCAGGTCGCGAATTCGCGGCTCCAGTCCAGCGACAGGCCCATGGCCTTCAGCTGGGTGCGCATCGAGGCGATGTTCTGGTAGGTCCATTCCTTGGGATGCACCTTGTTGTCGCGCGCTGCGTTTTCTGCCGGCATGCCGAAGGCGTCCCAACCCATCGGA
Source organism: Martinezella tropici (assembly GCF_003287875.1). Lineage (GTDB taxonomy): Bacteria > Pseudomonadota > Alphaproteobacteria > Rhizobiales > Rhizobiaceae > Rhizobium > Rhizobium tropici_C. The sequence goes on along the minus strand of NZ_QMKK01000011.1, from coordinate 74,015 downwards.
TGCAGCACGTTGTAGCCGCGGGCGCGCTTGTAGCGGGCAACGACATCGCCCATGGCGTAGTTGCGCACATGGCCCATGTGGATGCGGCCCGACGGATAGGGAAACATCTCTAGAACGTAGTATTTCTCACGCGGATCGGCATTGTCTGTCACGAAGACCTTTTCTTCGTTCCATTTTTCCTGCCAGCGGGGCTCGGCATCGCGCGGATTATAACGTTCGGTCGTCATCTGATCTTGTATTCCGGAAAATCATGGGGAGTTAGGGGGTGACCTTCACCACGAAACTACCCAAGCGTCAAGTTTAGCGGTTGCGGCAAGTGCCTTATCTTGCAAAGCAAAGCCGGATTCGGCCGTATTCGCCCTTGGCAAAGCCTGCCCGCCTCATTACTGCAAGGGTTGAAAAAGCAAGCGAACATATCGAGGCGAAAAGATGGAACTTCAAGAGCGCCTGAACGAAGTCCGTTCCCATATCGCTGCGGCCGAGCGTCAGGCCGGCCGGCCGGCGGGTTCCGTGCAGCTCGTTGCCGTTTCGAAGACTTTCGATGCCGACCAGATCCGCCCGGCGATTTCGGCCGGCCAGCGTGTGTTCGGCGAAAACCGTGTGCAGGAAAGCCAGGCAAAATGGCCGGAGCTGAAGGCCGAAACGCCCGGGATCGAGCTGCACCTGATCGGCCCGCTGCAATCGAACAAGGCGGCCGATGCCGTGGCGCTGTTCGACGTCATCGAGACGATCGACCGGGAAAAGATCGCCCGCGCCATCGCCGATGAAATGAAGGTGCAGGGCAAGATTTTGCGGCTTTATGTGCAGGTCAATACCGGGCTGGAGCCGCAAAAGGCCGGGATCGCCCCTGATGACACAGTCGCTTTCGTCGATTTCTGCCGCAAGGAACTCGGACTTCCGGTCGAAGGCCTGATGTGCATTCCGCCCGCGGAGGAAAATCCGGGGCCGCATTTTGCCCTCCTGGCAAAGCTCGCCAAGCGGGCCGGCGTCGAAAAGCTCTCGATGGGCATGTCTAGCGACTACGAAATTGCCGTCGCCTTCGGCGCGACAAGCGTCCGGGTCGGTTCTGCGATCTTCGGGGCGCGATAAATTCGGTCGAAAATAAAAGCCACGGCTACCGCCTCGTGGTTCGAGGCTCCGGCCTCACGGCCTACGCACCTCACCACGAGGGCTAGTTTCCTATGCAAGACGGTACGTTAAACTGTGCCTCAGCTACAGGAGCTGGGCCTTACACCGCAGAGCGCTTCCATCCTCACCCTGAGCCCGTCAAAGGACGAGTTGGCCGTGTCTCCCGACAAAAAACCCCGGCTGTGAAAACCGGGGCTTCGTAAATCTGCGATGAAACCGGATCTTAGAACTGGTCGTCGTCCTCGTCGTCGCGGCTGGTCGACTTCAGCGACTTCAGCTTGGCGAAAACGGCGTCGGCGTCGATTTCCTTTTCCTTCTCGTCATCGCGATCATAGCTGAAGCCGAGCTTTTCGGTTTCCTGAGCCGGCTGCAGGGTCGCGCCGAGTTCGGCGGCGGTCGGCAGCGGACGGCCCTTGGAGGCCTTTTCGACTTCCATGTCAAGGTCTATCTGGCTGCAGAGGCCGAGCGTGACCGGATCCATCGGCGTCAGGTTGGCTGCGTTCCAGTGCGTGCGGTCGCGGATCTGTTCGATGGTCGACTTGGTGGTGCCGACGAGGCGGGAAATCTGCGCATCCTTCAGTTCCGGATGGTTGCGCACCAGCCACAGGATGGCGTTCGGGCGATCCTGCCGCTTGGAGACTGGCGTGTAACGCGGGCCGCGGCGCTTGGATTCCGGCACGCGGACCTTCGGCTCGGAAAGTTTCAGCTTGTGGTTCGGATTGGCTTCGGCGCGGGCGATTTCGTCACGCGTCAGCTGGCCGGTCGAGATCGGGTCGAGGCCCTTGATGCCCTGTGCGGCTTCACCGTCGGCAATGGCCTTCACTTCGAGCGGGTGCAGCCTGCAGAACTGCGCGATCTGGTCGAATGACAAGGCCGTATTGTCGACAAGCCAGATGGCGGTTGCCTTCGGCATGAGCAATTGTTGAGCCATGGATATAGTCCTTCTGTCAGTCCGCGCCGGTGTCGCGGTCCGGGGTGTAACACCACATTGTCCGGGAAATACGGCCCTATATAGCGACAGTGTCGCGGAATTGCAATTCTTTGCGGATGAAATGCACTTTGTCCAATTGCTGTCGTAGTTTGACCTGCTATTTATTGCGCGGAAAGAGTGCTCGCGGTTACAAATCGGAGTGCTAGGGATTTGAGGAGGAAACAATGTCGGAGAAGATCCATCCCGTGACGAAACCGGTTAAGGCACGCGCCCTGATCGACAAGGCGAAGTACCAGAAATGGTATGAGCAGAGCGTCGAGGATCCCGACAAGTTCTGGGGCAAGCACGGCAAGCGCATCGACTGGTTCAAGCCCTACACGAAGGTCAAGAACACGTCCTTTACCGGCAAGGTGTCGATCAAGTGGTTCGAGGATGGCGTCACCAACGTCTCCTACAATTGCATCGACCGGCATCTGAAGAAACATGGCGATCGCGTCGCCTTCATCTGGGAAGGCGACAATCCCTATATCGACAAGAAGATCACTTATAGTGAGCTCTATGAGCAGGTCTGCCGGCTCGCGAATGTGCTGAAGAAGCACGGCGTCAAGAAGGGCGACCGCGTCACCATCTACATGCCGATGATCCCGGAAGCCGCCTATGCGATGCTGGCCTGCGCCCGCATCGGCGCGGTGCATTCGGTCGTCTTCGGCGGCTTCTCGCCGGAAGCGCTTGCCGGCCGCATCGTCGATTGCGCCTCGACCGTCGTCATCACCTGCGATGAAGGTGTCCGCGGCGGCAAGTCCATTCCGCTGAAGGAAAATACCGATACGGCGATCCAGATCGCCGCCAAGCAGAAGGTCGCGGTCAAGACCGTGATCGCCGTGCGCCGCACCGGCGGCAAGGTTGCCTGGGAGCCCGGCCGTGATGTCTGGTATCACGAGGAAACCGCCAAGGTGAAGGCGGATTGCCCGCCGGCGAAGATGAAGGCGGAAGACCCGCTCTTCATCCTCTATACCTCCGGTTCCACGGGCAAGCCGAAGGGCGTGCTGCACACGACGGCCGGTTATCTCGTCTATGCGGCGATGACGCATGAATATACGTTCGACTATCACCCCGGCGATATCTATTGGTGCACGGCCGATGTCGGCTGGGTCACCGGCCATTCCTATATCGTCTACGGGCCGCTCGCGAATGCCGCGACCTCGCTGATGTTCGAAGGCGTGCCGAACTACCCGGATCAGGGCCGTTTCTGGGATGTGATCGACAAGCACAAGGTCAATATCTTCTATACTGCGCCGACGGCGATCCGTTCGCTGATGGGCGCCGGCGATCAGTTCGTCAAGCGCGCTTCGCGCTCCAGCCTGCGCATTCTCGGCACGGTCGGCGAGCCGATCAATCCGGAAGCCTGGGAATGGTATTACAAGGTGGTCGGCGACAGCCGCTGCCCGATCGTCGATACCTGGTGGCAGACAGAAACCGGCGGTCACATGATCACGCCGCTTCCGGGCGCGACCGATCTCAAGGCCGGTTCGGCCACCCTGCCCTTCTTCGGCGTGCAGCCGCAGCTGGTCGACAATGAAGGCAATGTGCTGGAAGGGGCGGCCGACGGCAATCTCGTCATCACCGACAGCTGGCCCGGCCAGATGCGCACTGTCTATGGCGACCATGAGCGCTTCATCCAGACCTACTTTTCCACCTACAAGGGCAAGTACTTCACCGGCGACGGCTGCCGCCGCGATGAGGACGGCTACTACTGGATCACCGGTCGCGTCGACGACGTACTCAACGTCTCGGGCCATCGTCTCGGTACGGCGGAGGTGGAATCGGCGCTCGTATCCCACAAGCACGTCTCGGAAGCCGCCGTCGTCGGCTATCCGCATTCGATCAAGGGCCAGGGCATCTATTGCTACGTGACGCTGATGGTCGGGATGGAAGGCACCGAAGCGCTACGGCAGGAATTGGTAAAACATGTCCGCGCCGAAATCGGCCCGATCGCCTCGCCCGACAAGATCCAGTTCACCCCCGGCCTGCCGAAAACCCGCTCGGGCAAGATCATGCGCCGTATCCTGCGCAAGATCGCCGAGGACGATTTCGGCGCTCTCGGCGATACCTCGACGCTCGCTGATCCTGCTGTTGTCGATGATCTGATCGCCAATAGGCAGAACAAGGCGGATGCGGCTTGATGCAAGTGGGAGCGCCGCTCCCACTCATATCGTAAAATCAGGAAATTTGCGTTGGCGAGGGCTTGTCTCTCGCCAATTTTTTTCACGTGAAACCTTCACTGATTTCGAGAGCTCATTGCAAAAGCCAGATTGGCAAGTCTGGATATTCCACGGATCGCCCTCAGCAATGAGCTTTCCTTCGTCAATAAGGGCCATTAATCGCGCATGCAGCATTATGTCGCCAACTTGGTAGTAGGGTTCGGAAATTGAACCCATTGTCTCTCCAATAATGCGCGCCTGGTTCCGATAGGGGAAGTACAGTTCATATCAACGTAGCGAATGCACTCGAACTTCGTCGAGAATCAAAAATCAATCGCGCGGCCGTTGATTTCCCAGTCGCCGAAGCGTGCGGGGTCGGCACCGCCGCGGCCGCCGATTTCGGGGGGAAGTTCGGCCTGCGCTTGAGCTTCCTGCGCCTTACGGCGCTCCTCGGCTTCGGCAAGCGCGCGCTTGGCGGCGGGCGAGAGTGGCTTGCGGGTGATATCGCCGGCTTCGGTGTCGAGTTTATTGTCGTTATCTGCGGTTTGCATGGTCTCGCGCGACCTCCGAAATATTGAAATGGAGGGAGGAATAGCCAAATCATAGTGCGTCCGGCCGCAAAGAGAAAGGTTTGGACGACAGATGTGTTGGAGACCTCTCGATGAATCTCATGCGTACTGCCATGCTGCTTGCCTTCATGACCGCTTTGTTCATGGGCGTCGGCTATCTGATCGGCGGTCAATCGGGCATGCTGATCGCATTGGTCGCCGCCGCGGGCATGAATTTCTTTTCCTACTGGAATTCCGACCGCATGGTGCTGTCAACCTATGGTGCTCAGGAGGTGGATGAGCGTAGCGCGCCGGAATTCTACCGCATCGTCCGCGATCTCGCCCGCAACGCCGGCCTGCCGATGCCTAAGGTTTATCTCTATGACAGCCCGCAGCCGAACGCCTTTGCAACGGGCCGCAATCCGGAAAACGCCGCTGTTGCAGCCTCCACCGGCCTGCTGCACGCGCTGACGCCGGAGGAAGTAGCCGGCGTGATGGCACACGAGCTTGCGCACGTGCAGAACCGCGACACGCTGACCATGACGATCACGGCGACGCTTGCCGGTGCCATCTCCATGCTCGGCAATTTCGCTTTTTTCTTCGGCGGCCGCCGCGACAACAACAATCCGCTCGGCATCGTCGGCGTTCTCGTGGCGATGATCGTCGCCCCCCTGGCTGCCATGCTGGTGCAGATGGCGATCAGCCGGACGCGCGAATATTCTGCCGACCGCCGTGGCGCGGAAATCTGCGGCAATCCGCTTTGGCTCGCCTCCGCGCTCGGCAAGATCGCTCGCGGTGCAGCGCATATTCCGAACGAAGAGGCCGAAGGCCATCCGGCGACCGCGCATATGTTCATCATCAATCCGCTCTCCGGCGAACGCATGGACAATCTGTTTTCCACCCATCCGAATACGGAAAACCGCATCGTCGCGCTGCATGACATGGCTCGTTTCGGTGGCGGCGGCGGCTCGCCTATGACATCCTCTTCCGCCCCATCTTCCGGCTTTGGCTCGACGGGGCCGTCCTTCACTGATAATCCGGGGCGCAAATCGCGTTCCGTGCCGAATACGGGTCGCGGTGGTTCGCAACCGCCGAAGGGTCCCTGGTCTTGAGTTCTGACACGAAAAACAAAGCTTCCAATAGAGACGGAAAACGATCGGGCAAGCGGCCGCAGCAATCGCGGCCGCTTGATTCGTCTCCGCCCAAGCCCGGGCTTGAGGCCCGCGCGGCGGCGTCAAAGATTCTGGGAGCCGTGCTCGACCGCAAGACGCCGCTCGACGGCATGCTCGATGCCGAAGGTGGCAGTGCCGCCTATACCACGCTCAGCGACAGCGACCGGGCACTGGTACGGGCCATCCTGAACAGCGCGTTGCGGCACCTGCCGCGCATCGAGGCGGCGATATCGTCGTTGCTGGATTCGCCGCTGCCGGAAGGCGCCCGTGCCCTGCATCATGTGCTCGTCGTTGGTGCTACGCAGATCCTCTATCTTGACGTGCCGGATCATTCCGCCGTCGATCTTGCTGTCGAGCAAGCCAATCGCGATCCGCGCAATCGCCGTTTCGCTAAGCTGGTCAACGCCATTCTCCGCCGCATCGGCCGCGAAAAGCAGGAAATCCTCGAGCGGGTTGCGAACGTGCCGGCCATGCCGGCCTGGTTCCTGTCCCGCCTGGAAGCCGCCTATGGCGCCCCCGCCGCGCTAAAGATTTCTGACACGCAGCTCGAGCCTGCCGCGATCGACCTCACGGTCAAATCCGATCCCGAAGGCTGGGCGAAGCGGTTGAACGGCGTAGTGCTGCCGACCGGCGGCGTGCGGCTTGCCGCTTTCGAAGGGTCCATTCCCTCGCTGGAAGGCTTCAATGAGGGTGAGTGGTGGGTTCAGGATGCCGCCGCCAGCATTCCCGCAAAGCTTTTCGGCTCGCTGACCGGCAAGCGGGTGGTGGATCTCTGCGCAGCACCTGGCGGCAAGACGGCGCAACTCATTCTCGCCGGCGCTAAGGTCACGGCCCTCGATCAATCCGCCAATCGGCTGAAGCGGCTGTCCGGTAATCTGGCACGCCTGAGCTTCGAGGCAGAAACCGTCGTTGCCGATATGAGCAAATATCGCCCTGACGAACTCTTCGACGCGGCTCTTCTCGATGCCCCCTGCTCCTCGACTGGAACGACACGCCGCCATCCGGACGTGCTGTGGACCAAGGGACCGGAGGATATCGCCAAGCTGGCCGCCCTGCAGGAGCGCCTGCTGCGCCATGCCCTGACATTGGTCAAGCCGGGCGGTGTGGTGGTCTTCTCCAATTGCTCGCTCGATCCCGAGGAGGGCGAAGATCTGGTCGCGCGCCTCCTCTCCGATACCGACAATGTCGAGCGCATACCGATCGCTGCGAGCAATTGGCTAGGTCTCGAAACGGCGATCTCGCCGCTTGGAGCGTTCCGCACCACGCCGGACATGCTGCCGCTTGCCGATGGCTTTGCTTCCGGTCTCGACGGCTTCTTTGCCGTCGTGCTTCGCCGCACGCGTTAGTTCCCCAGCTCAGATCGCTTTTACCGGATGGTTAAAAAACCGGTGAACATGTCTTTAATTGGTATATTTGTAACCTCTTTTTAACCACGGGTAGTGAGAGTAAGCAGAAGCAAATATGCAGATCTGCGGCAGGGTTTTGTGAGTTCATACATGCGGGAAGCATGGCGGCGGATGTCGCGCCGCGCGGCGTTGACGCGATTGCGTCTCACCCGCCACACGATGCGTGTGCCGGAGCGCTTGATCGTGGCACCGACCGACCTGCGTAGCATCGATCCCTTTTTCGTCGAAGAGCTTTTGAACGGCCGCATTCTGCTCGCCGGGCGCGTCCTGGAAACGCAGGGCGCATCGCCCTTTTCGCTGGAGCTGCCATCGCTGGCCTTTGCCGCCCGGCTGCATAATTTTCGCTGGCTGCGGCATTTACGGGCGGAAAAGAGTGATCAGGCCTCAGCCGCGGCGCGATCGATCCTCACCGACTGGATTGCCGTCCACGGCCGCCGGCTGCATGGCCTTGCCTGGTCGCCCGATATAGCGGCGCAGCGGCTGATCGCGCTTCTGTCGCATTCGCCTGTACTCCTGCAGGGCACGGATAGTGCTTTCTACCGCCGCTTCATGCGCATGCTCGTCTTTCATGTGCGCTTTCTGCGGCGGATCGTTGCGTCATCCCCTGACGGGATCACAAGGTTCCGCGTGCGTATCGCGCTTGCCATGGCCTCGGTCGCCATGCCGAGCAGTTCCCTTACACTGAAGCGAGCGGGGCAGGCACTCGACCGGGAGATCGACCGGCAAATCCTCCAGGATGGCGGCCATATCTCGCGCAATCCGCGGGCATCGCTCGAGCTCCTGCTCGATCTGCTGCCGCTCCGCCAGACCTATGTCAATCTCGGCCATGACGTGCCGATCCGGCTCATTCCCGGCATCGACCGCATGTATCCGGCACTGCGCTTCTTCCGCCATCAGGATGGCGATCTGGCGCTGTTCAACGGTGCGACCTCGACGCTCGCCAACGAGCTGATGTCGGTGCTGCGCTATGACGAAACAGCAGGGCAGGCCTTCAAGGCGCTGCCGCATACCAAATATCATCGGTTGGCGGCCGGTCCGGCCGTCGTCATCGTCGACGTGGGAACCGCGGCTTCGGCCGATCTCAGCCGCACGGCCCATGCCGGCTGTCTTTCCTTCGAAATGTCGTCGGGCAAGACGCGCTTCATCATTAATTCCGGTTCGCCGGAGTTTGCGGGTGATCGCTTTGCGCAAACCGCGCGGGCGACCGCGGCGCATTCGACCGTCACGCTCAACGACACCTCGTCCTGTCAGTTCTCCAAATCGAAATCGCTTGGGCCGATCATGGTCAGCGGCGTCAAGAAGGTCATCGTCGAGCGCGCCGAGACGGAAGACGGGCGAGACTATGTCCGCGCCGCGCATGACGGCTATCTCTCCGCCTTCGGCTATGTTCATGAGCGCGAGATCAGTCTGAATGCCAGCGGCACGATCGTCGCCGGCCGCGACCGGTTCTTCGCGCCGGAGGGCAAGAAGCATCAGCCGAAGGGTGAGGGCATCGCTTCGGCCCGCTTTCACATTCACCCCTCCATCAGCCTGCTGCAGACCGAGACGGATGCCGCGCTGCTGATCGCGCCGGATGGAGAGACCTGGGTCTTCTCCTCGCCCGGCAATGAAGTGCTTGTCGCGGAGGATATCTTCTTTGCCGATCCCTCGGGCATGCGCTCCTCCGATCAGCTCGAGATCGTCTTCCGGATCACGGAAAAGCCGGAAATCCGCTGGTTTTTATCGCATCGGCCATAGGCTAAGCGCGTGAGCTATGCTAACGGGGCGGCATTATCCGTCCCGCGCCTTCCCGCCGGACGCTTCATCTCCTCATTCCAGAGCGTTTCCGCTCTGTTTTTTGTTATCGCAACTCCGGACGGAAAACCGCCATACACTTTTCCTGGAGTTGCTCTAGACCGGAGAAAGCCCATGGCCGTCGTTTCCAAGAAAATTCCCGCTCCCGACAAGGTGAAGGTGAAAACCGCGCTTCTGTCCGTCTTCGACAAGACCGGCATCGTCGAGCTGGCGCGTGCGCTGAGCGAACAGGGCGTGCGCCTGCTGTCGACCGGTGGCACGCACAAGGCGATTGCTGCAGCAGGGCTTGCGGTGACCGACGTTTCGGAAGTGACAAATTTTCCGGAGATCATGGACGGCCGCGTCAAGACGCTGCATCCGAAGGTGCATGGCGGCCTGCTGGCCATTCGTGACGATGCCGAGCATCAGGCCGCGATGAAGGAACACGGCATCGAAGGCATCGATCTTGCCGTTATCAACCTCTATCCCTTCGAGGACGTGCGCAAGGCCGGTGGCGACTATCCGACGACGGTGGAGAATATCGACATCGGCGGCCCGGCGATGATCCGCGCTTCGGCCAAGAACCATGCCTATGTAACGACACTGACAGATCCCGCCGATTACGCCGAACTGCTGGCGCAGCTTTCCGCCGACGCCGGCCAGACGACCTATGATTTCCGCAAGCGCATGGCCGCCAAGGCTTTTGCCCGCACCGCTGCTTACGACGCGATGATCTCCAACTGGTTTGCCGAAGCGCTCGATATCGCCACGCCGCGCCACCGTGTCATCGGCGGCGTTCTTCGCGAGGAGATGCGCTACGGCGAGAACCCGCACCAGAAGGCGGCTTTCTACCTGACCGGCGAAAACCGCCCCGGCGTCTCGACGGCGACGCTCATCCAGGGCAAGCAGTTGTCCTACAACAACATCAACGACACCGACGCGGCCTATGAGCTCGTTGCCGAATTCCTGCCGGAAAAGGGGCCAGCCTGCGCGATCATCAAGCACGCCAATCCCTGCGGCGTTGCCACCGGCCCAAGCCTGGTGGAAGCCTATAAGCGGGCGCTTGCCTGCGATTCCACCTCTGCGTTCGGCGGCATCATTGCGCTGAACAGCCTGCTCGATGCCGAAACGGCCGAAGAGATCGTCAAGCTCTTCACCGAGGTCATCATCGCGCCTGAAGTGAGCGAGGAAGCCAAGGCGATCATTGCCCGCAAGCCTAATCTCCGCCTGCTCGCGGTCGGCGCCCTGCCCGATCCGCGTGCAGCTGGCCTGACCGCAAAGACCGTCTCCGGCGGGCTGCTGGTTCAGAACCGCGACAATGCTTTGGTCGAGGATATGGAGCTCAAGGTCGTGACCAAGCGTGCGCCGACGGCGCAGGAGCTGGAAGACATGAAGTTCGCCTTCCGCGTCGCGAAGCATGTGAAGTCGAACGCTGTCGTTTACGCTAAGGATGGCCAGACGGCCGGCATCGGCGCCGGACAGATGAGCCGCGTCGATTCTGCCCGGATCGCCGCTATCAAGGCCGAGGAAGCCGCCAAGGCCATGGGGCTTGCCGAGCCGCTGACGCGCGGTTCCGCTGTTGCTTCCGAAGCCTTCCTGCCGTTTGCCGACGGGTTGCTTTCGGCGATTGCCGCGGGCGCCACGGCCGTCATCCAGCCCGGCGGCTCGATGCGCGACCAGGAAGTGATCGACGCGGCCAACGAGCATAACGTCGCAATGGTCTTCACGGGCGTTCGCCACTTCCGCCACTGAGCGGCGGATATACCGGATTTGTAAAGCGTATATCCCGGTTGGTTTGCCAGCCGGGATTTTCTTTGCCTACTTCGCCTTGTCGGCTGGATAGGGTGTCGGCAACAGAAGCAGCAGGCCACCGGCGAGGAAGATGACGAGCGTCGTCATGCCGAGGCGGGCAGAGCCGCTCCAATAGGTCACCAGCGAGAAGAACAGGGTCGCCATGAAGCTGGTGGCGCGGCCCGAGAGCGCATAGATGCCGAAGTAACGGCCGGCCTCCGAAAGACTGACGCTGCGAGCAAGATAGGAGCGCGAGGAGGCCTGGACGGGACCGAAAGCGATGCCAATCAGCAGCCCATAGCCGATATAAGCTTTTTCCGCTGCCGTGCCGAACAGGCCGCCGGCATCGAGGGTCGAAAGCGGCACGAGGCCGAAGAGCGTAAAGCCCGGTCCGGTCGATATGATGCCGAAGGTGGCCACGAGCAGCAAAGTCAGGCTGATGACGACTGTTGTCTTCGATCCCAGCCAGCGATCGACATAGCCGGCGGCAAAGCAGCCGAAGATGGCGATGACGTTGAGAATGATGCCGTAGATGCCGATTTCGATCGTCGCCCAGCCAAACATGCCGGCCGCGAAAGTGCCTCCAAGGATCAAGAGCCCGTTGACGCCATCCTGATAGATCATGCGGGCGACAAGAAAGAGGCTGATGCCGCGCCGGCGCCTGAGCTCGACCAAGGTCGTGGAGAGTTCCTGCAGGCCGGAGCGGACTGCGGCGCGAAGCGGCAGGCCGCGTGCGGCATCCGGCGTGAAGAGCAACATCGGCAGAATGAAGATGAAATACCACACGGCCGAGATCGGCCCGGTGATACGCGCATCCTCGCCCAGCGTGGCGTCGAGGCCGAAGAGCGGGCTGAGGCCGAGAACGGTCTTGCCGGTCTGCGGATTGCCGGCAAGCAGGGTCACGACGGCGATCAGCACGATCATGCCGCCGAGATAGCCGAGCCCCCAGGCGGCGTTCGACAGCCTGCCGACATCGTCCTTGCCCACCAGCCGCGGCATCATGGAATCGTTGAAGACGATCGAGAATTCGGCCGAGATCGAAGCCAGGATCATAAAAATCACCGGATAGATGACGGGTGATCCAGGGGCTGCGCCCCAGAGGCAGAAAAGGCTTGCAATCTTGATGACGGCGAAGAAGGCGATCCATGGTTTGCGGGCGCCGGATTGATCGGCGATCGAGCCAAGGACCGGGGAGAGAATGGCGATGATCACCGAGGAGATCGTCGCCATATTGCTCCATGTCGTCTGGGCGGAGACGGGATCGGCCGTCAGCCGCGCGACAAAATAGGGGCCGAAGATGAAGGTGGTGACGACGGTGAAGAAGGGTTGGGCCGCCCAGTCGAAGAACATCCAGCCCCAGATACCGCGTGCCGGCACTTTTGCCGGCACGTTATCGTCAACAATTTCGGTCGCCACCAGATTCCGCCCTCATTCCCTCACCCGCATGACGGGGTCGGGCGGACTGTGTCATCTTGCCCGGCCGTTCGCAAGATCGGTGAGCAGACCGGCGGCGACGGTGATGCGCGCGAGATTGGGATCGCCGCTTTCGCTTAGGCCGCCGAGCTCTTCGGCGATGCGATTGATGCGGATACGGTCTTCCGCATGCCATGCCTGAACCGGCTGCTTGTCCTTCGGATGGTTGGACAATGCGGAAATGACGATATCGCGGCGAGCGCCGGCGATCTGGTCGAGGCTGCGCGCCAAAGCGAGGCTCTCATAATGATCGCCTGTCACGATCCGGCTGCCGGCGAGCAACAGACGGCCGACGCGGAAGGTCTGCGAGACGGTGAAGTAGCTTTCTGCGGCCCGGTTCAGCGTATCGCCAGTGCGCTCGGCGATCTGCATGATCTCAGGCACGAGGACGAGCGCGTAGATCGTGGCGATCTCCGAAGCGAGCTTCTCCGGCAGGCCGGCAGCCTGGTATTCGGCTTCGCGAGCGGCGATTTCGGCTGCAAAATCTGCTGGGATATGAGTCAGGAAGACTGGCCGCAGCTTCTTCAGGGCCGCACCAAGCCGGCTAACGGTTTCGTCGATATCGCCCTTGGTCGCTCCGGTCTTCAGGAGGAGGCGCGTCAGCGCGGTATAGACCTCGGTGATCTCGCCATAGACTCGGTTCTGCATCTGGCCGCCGACCTTACCGTCAAGCGCGTCGGTCTCGTTCCAGAGCCGGTCGAGATCGAAACCGTCGCGCGCGATGACGGCCGCCTTGACGACTTCGGCAGCCGATACGGCCGTCGCGTCCATCATACTGACGACAAAGCCCGGGCCACCACGGTTGATCGCTTCGTTGGCAAGCGCCGTGCCGATGATCTCGCGGCGCAGACGATGGTTTTCGATATCCGTGGCATTCGAGCGCTGCATCTTGGCCGGGAAATAGCGGCTGAGGGTGGCGGCGAAATAGGGATCGTCGGGCAGGTCGCTGGCAACGATCGCATCGAATAGAACGATCTTGGCGTAGGAGAGCAGCACACCGATTTCGGGGCGGGTCAACGGGCGTCCGTTGGCATAGCGTTCGGCGAAGGTCTGATCGTCCGGCAGGGTCTCCACCTTGCGGTTGAGCTGCTTGGCCGCTTCCAGCACGCTCATGAAGCGGCTGAGTTCGAGAGCGTTGCCTGTGCCCTTGCGCTCTGACAGCGAGATTGCCAAGGATTGCAGATAATTGTTGCGCAGAACGAGCGCTGCGACCTCGTCGGTCATGGAGGCGAGCAGCGTGTCACGCTTGGCGCGTGTCAGCCGGCCGTCATGCATGGCATTCGCAAGCGCGATTTTGATGTTGACCTCGACGTCGGAGGTGTTGACCCCGGCGGAGTTATCGATGGCGTCGGAGTTGCAGCGCCCGCCCTTCAGGCCATAGGCGATGCGGCCTTTCTGAGTGACGCCGAGGTTGGCGCCCTCGCCGATCACCCTGGCGCGAACCTCGTCGGCCGTGATGCGGATTGGATCGTTGGCGCGATCACCGACGTCCGAGTCCGTTTCAGCGGTTGCCTTGACGTAGGTGCCGATGCCGCCGAACCATAGCAGGTCCACCGGCGCCTTGAGGATCGCCGTCATGATCTCGAAGGGGGTTGCGACCGACTTCTCGATGCCGATGGCAGCGACCGCTTCCGGCGTCAGCGTGACCGATTTGGCCGAGCGCGAGATGATCATGGCGCCCTTCGACAGGACCGACTTGTCGAAGTCCTGCCAGCTCGAACGCGGCAGGTTGAAGAGGCGTTGCCGTTCGGCGAGCGTCTTGTCCATGTCCGGATCGGGATCGATGAAGATGTCGCGATGGTCGAAGGCGGCAAGCAGGCGGATTTTCGGCGACAGCAGCATGCCGTTGCCGAAGACGTCGCCGGACATGTCGCCGACGCCGACGACGCTGAAGGGCGTCGTCTGGATGTCGATGTCCATTTCGCGGAAATGCCGCTTCACCGTTTCCCACGCACCGCGGGCGGTGATGCCCATCTTCTTGTGATCGTAACCGGCCGAGCCGCCCGAGGCAAAGGCATCGTCCAGCCAGAAGCCGGCTTCCTGCGCCAGCGCATTGGCGGTGTCGGAGAAGGTGGCGGTGCCCTTGTCGGCGGCGACGACGAAATAGGGGTCGTCGCCGTCAAGCCGCACGGTGTCGGCCGGTGGAATGATATCGGCGCCGGAGATGTTGTCGGTGATCGACAGCAGCGTGCGGATATAGGTCTTATAGGCCTCGCGGCCGGCGTTGAAGATTTCGTCGCGGCTGCCGCCGACCGGAAGCTTCTTCGGATAGAAGCCACCCTTGGCGCCGACGGGCACGATAACAGCGTTCTTGACCTGCTGCGCCTTTACGAGGCCCAGCACTTCGGTGCGATAGTCTTCCGCACGATCCGACCAGCGCAGGCCGCCGCGCGCCACCTTGCCGAAGCGCAGGTGGACGCCCTCCACTTCGACGCCGTAGACGAAGATTTCGCGGAAGGGGCGCGGTTCGGGCAGGCCATCCAGCAGTTTCGGATCGAGCTTGAAGGCAAGCATGGCCTTTGGCGTGCCGTCGGTGTTCTTCTGGAAATAGTTGGTGCGTAGCGTCGCATCGATGGCGTTGACGTAGCGGCGCAGGATGCGGTCGTCGTCGAGGCTTGGAACGTCGGCAAGCTGGGCTTCGATGCCCGCATGCAGGTCGACAAGCTTTTTCGTGCGGTTCTTCTCGCTGAGCTTCGGATCAAGCGTGTCATGGAAGAGGCGGAAAAGCGAGGCAGCGATGCGCGGGTATTTGTCCAGGGTCGCGGCGATGTAATCCTGCGAATAGGCGATGCCTGCCTGGCGTAGATAGCGGGAATAGGCGCGGAGCACATTGGTCTCGCGAGCGGAAAGGTCGGCGGAGACGATCAGCCGGTTGAAGGCATCATTGTCGATCGTGCCGTCGAAGGCGGCGAGGAAAGCTTCCTCCAGTGCCGCGCCATGGCGGGCGAGATCGATCGTCGCGCCGCTGCGAGCTTCGAGCTCCATATCGTGAAGGACGACATGGCCGGTCGAGCCGTCCCTGGCAGTGACATAAATATCGAAGGTGCGCTCGCTCATGACGTTGAAGCCGAGATTTTCGAGGAGCGGCACGCGGCGCGACAGCGCCAGGTTGCCCTGGCCATGAAAGATCTTCAGCGAGAAAATGTCGCCGGCCTCATCCTTGCGGATATAAAAGGCGATGCGGATCGGTTCGGCGCCGGCGGTTGCCGTGATATCAGGCAGATCGGCAACAGCGTCTTCCGGCGAGAAGGCTTCCTGAAAGGCCTGGCTGACGGAGATGCTCGGCGCCTTCGGGCCTGCCAGCATGACGAAGCGTTCGTCCCAGCGGGCGGTGATGGCGCGGATCGCCTCTTCGAGTTTCGCTTGCGGAATATGCGGCGTCTTGCCGGCGCTGCGGCCGATGATGAAATGCACGCGCGCCACGCCGCCTTCCGGGAAGGCCGGATAATAGGCGGAGACGCGACCGTCATAGACTGACTTCAGGTAGTTGCCGATCTTTTCGCGGACGACGGAATCATATTCCTCGCGCGGAACATAGACGATCACCGAGACGAAACGGTCGAAATGGTCGATGCGCGGCAGCGCCCGCACCCGCGGCCGGTCTGTCAGGTCATTGATTTGTTCGGCGAAGCTTGCGAGCAGCGTGGTGTCGATCTGGAAGAGATCGTCGCGCGGATAGGATTCCAGCGTGTTTTCAAGCATGCGGCCGGAATGGCTCGTGGGATCGAAGCCGAAATGATCCTTGACCTTCTGTACTTTCGAGCGCAGCAGCGGCACTTCGGCTGCCGCACTGGTATAGGCTGTGGAGGTGAAAAGGCCGACAATGCGCAGTTCGCCCGTGACATTGCCGTCCGCATCGAAGCGCTTGACGCCGACATAATCCATATAGGCACGGCGGTGGACGATCGATTTGACGTTGGCTTTGGTGACGATCAGGAAATCCGGCCCGTCGAGGAAGGCGAGAATTTCCGGCGTCGTGGTGACGGCGTCCTTCCCCTGTCGGAGAACGCGCACATCCGGATTGGAGAGAATGCCGAGGCCGGTGCCCCGATCGCGCTCCACCTTGGCATTGGCGCCCTTGCCGGAATAGACATATTCGCGCATGCCGAGGAAGGTGAAATTACCATCCCGTAGCCAGGCAAGGAAGGCGAGCGCCTCGTCGCGATCGTTCTTGCGGCGGCCAGCTGCCTCATAGGTGGAAAGTTCGGAAATGACGGTATCGAGGCGCGACAGCATCGGCTTCCAGTCGGAAACGGTGAGATGCGTCTGATCGAGCACGGTCTGGACCCGCTTGGTCAGATCGGTCGCCTGCGCTGTCGTCAAGGGCGAGAGATGAAGCTGGATATGGCTGACGCGATGGGCTGGGTCGCTTGGCTGATCGGCGGAATAGAGGCTCGGCTGCTTGCCCTTCTCGATGACCAGGATAGGGTGCACCGCCATATAGAGATCGCGGTAGCTGCTGGTCACCTCGCCCATGATCGATTCGTAAAGGAAGGGCATGTTGTGGTCGGTGATGGAGAGGATCGACACGGCGGTGCCATCGGGCTCGATATTGGCGACCTGCTCGATGCTGACGCGCGGAGAGGTACCGCTCCAGGCTGCCAGTTCCCTGGCCGCGTGCCTCGCGGCAAGAGCTAGCATTTCCGGAGTGTACCGCTCCATATCGTCATTGCTGGCGCGACCGAACAGGATTTCGGGATCAAGATGCGCCTTGCCCGATGCCGCGGCTATTTTGCGTGCCGTGTCGATCTGTTTTTCCCGTTTCGGATTGGTTCTGGGCGCCATGAAATTCCTCCCGATTTTCAAATTCTGACCACAGTAGCAGAAGGTTTAGCGAAAAAACTGGCAAAAAGAATGCGGATTTGGTTGCTTTTGGACCGATTTCGCTCCGTTTTTTTAAAAATCTTGCTGGAATATGCGATCTGGATGCAAAGCAGATGAACATTGGCATGAAATTGGCGAAACACGGACGTCAACAGAGGTTTTCATGACTCTGTGAAGCGCGGTTGACAGAGTGGCGCCAAAGGGATCATCAACGGCGCCATGCAGTGCGAAGCCCTGAACTGAAAGCAAGATCATGTCGCAAATGTCGGCCGGCGCCGTTATCGTCATTTCCAGTCATGTCGTCAGAGGCTCCGTCGGCAATCGTGCGGCCGTTTTCGCGCTGGAAACGCTCGGCCACCCTGTCTGGGCGCTGCCGACCATCGTTCTGCCCTGGCATCCGGGGCATGGCCGCTCTACGCGGCTGACCTTCAACGAGGCGGATTTCGACCACGCCGTCGACGATCTCATAGCGGCACCCTGGCTTTCCGAGGTGAAGGCGGTTCTCTCGGGCTATTTCGGCAATGCCGCACAGGCGCGCTCCGTCGCCAGGCTGGTGACTGCCCTGCGGGAAAAGAATCCCGATCTTTTCTATGCCTGCGATCCTGTGATCGGCGACGCTGGCGGCCTTTACGTGCCCGAGGCAACGGCCGAAGCCATCCGCGATCTCCTGATCCCGCTAGCCTCCTTGGCCACGCCGAACCGTTACGAGCTTGCGTGGCTGGCCGGTGCGCCACTCGAGGATAACAACGCCATCATGGAGGCGGCCCTTGCGCTGGGACCTTCGCGCATGCTGGTAACCTCGGCTGTGCCGATGATGGCCGGCGGCATCGGTAATCTCTATCTCAGCGGCCGAAACGCGCTGCTTGCCGAGCATCGCAGCATCGAGGGGGCGCCGAACGGCCTTGGCGATCTCCTGTCCGCCGTGTTCCTGTCGCGCCTGCTCTCCGGCGTGGACGAGGAAAGGGCACTGCAGCTGACGACGGCCAGCGTCTACGAAGTGCTGGCGCGCGCCGTCAAACGCGGCAGCAACGAGCTGACGCTTGCCGTCGATTCAGCGAGCCTGTCGACGCCGATGGCGATGGTGCAGCTGCGGCACCTGGTCCATCCGGCGCAGAGGCGAAAAAAATAGCGGCTTACGACGGTTAACGCTTTTTGCAGCGCAACAGTTGCCATCGGCCAAACTGCGCTGTAATTCAATGTCATGCAAAGCTTTCCCGACACCCTTCTGAACGGTTATCGTAACTTCATGAGCGGGCGTTACGTCGATGAGCGCGAACGCTATCGCAATCTGGCCGAGCTCGGCCAGAACCCATCGACCCTTGTGATTGCCTGTTGTGACTCCCGCTCGGCCCCGGAGATCATCTTCGATGCCGGCCCGGGAGAGCTCTTCGTCATCCGCAACGTCGCCAACATGGTGCCGCCCTATGAGCCGGATGGCAATTTCCATGCAACGTCGTCGGCACTCGAATTCGCTGTCCTGTCGCTTAAGGTCTCCGATATCGTCGTGATGGGCCACGGCCGTTGCGGCGGTATCCGCGCCGCGCTGGACCCTGATGCCGAGCCGCTGTCTCCTGGCGATTTCATCGGCCGATGGATGGGCTTGCTGAAGCCGGCCGCCGAACAGATCCAGAGCAACGATATCATGACACCGGCCGAGCGCCAGACGGCGCTTGAGCGCATTTCGATCCGCAATTCGCTGGAGAATCTGCGCAGTTTCCCGGAGATCAAGGCGCGGGAAGAAGAGGGCAAGTTGCACCTGCATGGTGCATGGTTCGACATTTCGACGGGCGAGCTATGGATCATGGACCCAAGCACCCGCGATTTCATCCGCCCTGACGTTTAACGGCCGGACGTTTATTGGGGCGAACGGCAGATCAAATGAAAAGGCGCTGCGCACCATCCGGTCGCAGCGCCTTTTTAATTCATGGTATCAGGCTTACCTGCCGTCGATCTGCTGACCGATATAGGCGATCGCCTGCTGATAGACCCTTGCGTCATTCCAGCCGGCAATAGCGGAGAAATTCGGCTCGCCGGGCTGATAGCCGGCGCCGGGCTGCCAGCCATGGCCGCGCAGGAAGTTGGCCGTCGAAGCGAGTGCATCCGCGCGCGAGCCGACGAGGTCGACCCTGCCGTCGCCATCTTCGTCGACGCCGAAGGCAACGACGTTCTTGGGCATGAATTGCGTTTGGCCGATTTCGCCATGCGCCGCGCCGCGCGCCGACGGGCTGAGGTAGCCTTCGCCGACAAGCTTCAGGGCGGAGTAGAGCTGCTCGGTGAAGAAGGCCGAACGACGGCAATCATAGGCAAGGGTCGAAACGGCGGAGAGCGTATGCTGGTCACCCATATAGCTGCCGAAGCCAGTTTCCATGCCCCAGATCGCGATGATAGGGCCTGGGGGGACGCCGAAACGCTTCTCGATCTTGGCAAACAGTGCCGCGTTGGCCTGTTTCATGCTCCTGCCACGATTGATGATGGTCTGGCCGCCGCGCTTCTTCATGAATTCCTCGAAGGAAAGCTTGAAGCTCTTCTGGCCGCGATCGGCGCGGATGGTGGGCTGGTTGTAATGAACGTTGGCGAAGGCCCTATCGAGGATCGAGGCGCTGACGCCTTGTCCTTGCGCTTCGCGTTTGAATTCCTGCACCCAATTCTCGAAACCGGCGGAAGTGTTGCCACAGGATGCCGCATTTGCGGCAATCGGCGTCGCCAGCAACAACCCGCCCGCCACGAGAGTTGCCATTCCAGACTTTGTGATGCGCATTCAGTGTCCCCGAATTCTCACCGCGCCGCGGGCGCGGTAACCGTTTTGAAAGGCGCATAAACCCTCCAGTTTCCAGGCTTATGCGCTGTCTAGTTGCCACTGGACCATGCCAGCATCCAACCGTTCTGTCATTATCTCATTTTAGCGATCAATGTTTCGCTTCACGTGAAACACGACCCCCAAACCCATTTGCAAAAGCCCCGCCTTTCATCCGAAATGGCGAGGCTTTCATTCGATCCTGCTTAGCCGGCAAGGATTTATAAACCGTAAATTGGTTTACGGATCCTTACGCAGCCTGCTTGCGCGGCTTGATCAGGCCGCGGTTGACGAGCAGTTCGGCAATCTGGATGGCATTGAGCGCGGCGCCCTTGCGCAGGTTGTCGGAGACGACCCAGATGTTGAGGCCGTTTTCGACCGTTGCGTCCTCACGGATGCGCGAAATGTAAGTCGCGTCCTCGCCGGCGGATTCGTACGGCGTGATGTAGCCGCCGTTTTCCTGCTTGTCGATGACGAGGCAGCCGGGAGCTTCGCGCAGGATATCGCGGGCTTGGTCGGCGGTGATCTCGTTTTCGAACTCGATGTTGACGGATTCGGAATGGCCGATGAAGACGGGGACGCGCACAGCCGTGCAGGTGACCTTGATCTTCGGATCGAGCATCTTTTTGGTTTCGGCCAGCACCTTCCACTCTTCCTTGGTGTAGCCGTCTTCCATGAAGACATCGATGTGCGGAATGACGTTGAAGGCGATGCGCTTGGTGAACTTCTTCGCTTCGATCGGGTCGGCGACGAAGACGGCGCGGGTCTGGTTGAACAGCTCGTCCATGCCGTCCTTGCCGGCGCCGGAAACCGACTGGTAGGTCGAAACGACGACGCGCTTGATCTTGGCGAAGTCATGCAGCGGCTTCAGCGCAACGACGAGCTGCGCGGTCGAGCAATTCGGGTTGGCGATGATGTTGCGCTTGGTGAACTGCGTGACGGCATCCGGGTTCACTTCCGGAACGATCAGCGGCACATCGGCGTCGTAGCGCCATGCGGAGGAGTTATCGATGACGACGCAGCCCTGGGCGCCGATCTTCGGCGAGAACTTCTTCGAAACGTCGCCGCCGGCCGACATCAGGCAGATGTCGGTGTCGGAGAAATCGTAGTTCTCCAGGTTGGAAACCTTCAGCGTCCGGTCGCCGAAGGATACTTCGGTTCCCTGCGAACGGGCCGATGCGAGTGCCACGACCTCATCGGCCGGGAAGCCGCGTTCGGCCAGGATGTTGAGCATTTCGCGGCCGACATTCCCGGTCGCGCCCGCTACTGCAACTTTGAAACCCATTTCTCAAGCTCTCTTTCTCTTCTCTCCTCTTTGGCGAGGGGGGAACCGCGGTCATAACGACCGGTTCCTGTCCCCGGCCGAGCCGGGGAGAGAGCGGCAGGCCAGAGACGTCAGACGGTTTTCGTCGTCGTTTTGGCCTTGGTTTTGGAAGAAACCGGAAAATGGAAATCCCGCCCGGCACATTGCGCCAGGTGACTGAAGCTATCGAGCTGTTCGAAGCGAACCATGGAAGTCTTCCTTTTCCGTCGCCGGTTCTAAGATGTTTTCCACAGGAGTCAAGGATTTCCTCGCTTCCATCGGTGCGGAAGCGAGGAAATCGAGCGTGCCGAAACGGGCCTTCACCATGTTCGAAGGCGCGCCGTTTCAGTATCAGCGGTTGGACTTGCGTGTGGTTTCAAACAGGAACCAGGTACGGCGCTCGGTCTCGTCAATCCAGTTTTCCAGAAGGCTGGCTGTAGCGACATCGCCGTACTCGTCGCAGACGTCGTGGACGGCGCGCATTTCGGCAGAGAGCTTCAGATTATCGTCCGCCAGTTCTGCGAGCATGTCCTGCGGATCGACATATTCGGCGTCATTGTCCGGAATGCGCTGCAGCTTGGCGATTTGACCGATCGACCGCAGGGTCGTTCCGCCGATCTTCCTGGCGCGTTCGGCCATGGGGTCGGTCATATCGAAAATCTGCTCGCCCTGTTCGTCGAGAAGCAGATGATAGTCGCGGAAATGCGGCCCGCTCATGTGCCAGTGAAAATTCTTGGTTTTGAGATAAAGGGCAAAGACATCCGCCAGCAGGGCGCTCAAGGCTGCGGAAATATCGCGCGTTGCCTCCTCGCTGAGATTGGTGCGCGTACCCAATTTCGATTTGGTATTGGCGGTATTCATAAAGACGTCCTCCGTTGTTGTTCACGACAGCGATCGCCGGCGGATCTTAGGGGAGTTCGATGGCATTCGCTGCCGCGTAGGATCGCATTGAAGATAGAATCGTTTTGAAATCTCACGGCCTGATATTGCCGCTTTGCGGCCTGGCGGCTGTGATGCTTGGTCGGAAAACCCGAACGGATCTACTAAATAGGAAAATGAGGTGGTTTGGCAATTGTTTGCTAAAGTATCGACCGGGCGCGCGGTTGTGTCGCGCCCGGCAAACCGCCCTCCTCTCGGAGGGAAATATCGCGAACAGCGACTACTTCAGACCACCACCGACATAGAGGGTTTCGCCGGTTACCCAAGCGGCATCCTGCGAAGCGAGGAAGACGGCGACCGGAGCGATATCGGTCGGCTGGCCGAGACGGCCGAGAGGGGTCTGGGAGACGAGATGCTTTTCAAAATCGCTGCCGATAATACCTGCGGCGACGACGCCTTCGGTCTCGACGCCGCCCGGTGCCAAATTGTTGACGCGGATATTGCGTGAACCGAGTTCCTTGGCGAGGATCTTGGTGATGGAATCCACAGCGGCCTTGGTTGCCGTATAGACGGAGGCAGTCGGCAAGTTCATGCTGACGGCGTTGGAGCCGATGTTAATCACACTGCCGCCTTCGGAGCCGAAATGCTTTACGGCTTCCTGCGTAGTCAGCAATGTGCCCAACACATTGATATTGAACTGGCGATGAAATTCCTGCTCGGCGAATTCCTCGATCGAGGCGAATTGGTAGACGCCGGCATTGTTAACGAGGATATCGACGCGTCCGAAGGCCTGTTTAGCTTCGGCAAAGAGTTGCTTGACGTCGTCGGCCTTGGAAACATCGCCATGAACGGCGAGCGCCTTACCGCCCTTTGCCGTGATTTCCGCCACCACCTTATCGGCACCTTCGCGGCTCGAGGCATAATTGACGATGACGGCTGCACCCGCCTCGCCCATCGCCTTGGCGATGCCCGCGCCGATTCCCTTGGATGCTCCGGTCACGATCGCGACCTTGCCTGCCAGTTTGCTCATGTCATCTTCCTTCGGAAATTGTAAGACAGTTTTATAATCATCAAATCATTTGGCGCATGCGACCCGAAAACCGATCCGCATCGTCACTTTGATATTTAGATAATCATCTAACTGATACAAGAGCAGCGACAGCAAATGCTGGCGAGATTGTCGGAAGCGTCAGATCTTGGAAAGTTCCGCCATATAGGCGTTCAATGTATCGCGACGCAGGACAAGGTTTGCGAATTTGCCGTCCCGCTGGATCTCGATGAGACCGGCATTCTCAAGTTCCTTGATATGATGGGACATCGTCGCGGCGCTGACGGCATGGCACTCGTTGAGCGTGCTGCAGGGCATGGGTTCGCTGCGCGTGCCGATTTCCTTGAGGATCTGCACACGTCGCGGCTCGGCAAGTGCCCGGGAGATCAATCCCATCTGCCTTTCGCTCAAACGTATCGGCCCGGCATCCATGATTTTCATCGCAAATGAACGAAATCGGGTTGACCGCCTTCGGTGACCCGCCTCTCAGATATATGAATGTACGGCGGGCTTGGCAACCTTTGCGGCGCGGTTGCTATTGAAAGCTGCTTTTACCGCGCTGGTGGAAGCTTTGCCTTGGTTCATCGAGAGTTCTGTCGGTTCGATGCTGCGGATGCCGATAATGCGGATCGGATCAAGTGTTGGCTTGACCTGACTTGCTGCCCTTGAACAACTGCCATTTCGGCGTCGGCCAGCCGGCGGCGTTGATGCGGAAAAGCAGGCCGTAGCGGGAATAGACGATCGCCGTCATGAAGGAAAACCAGCCGCCGAGCGCCAGGCCGGCGATGACGTCGCTTGGATAGTGCGCACCGACCATGACACGCGTGATCGCCAGCCACAGAGCGCAGGCAGCAAAGATGTAGCGGTAGCGCGGGAACAGGAAAGCAAGCGCCACGAAGAGGGCGCCGATGGTGGTCGCATGGCCTGACGGGAAGCTCTCGAAGCTGGCCCGGCCGTTGAAGGGCGAGAAGCCGAACGGCCCCCAATCGGCAAAATGGGTCGGACGGGCGCGGCCGATGGCGCGCTTGAGCAGATTGGCGAGAAGGCCGGAAAGCACGACTGTCGTCAGCAGGTAGCCGCCGATCTGGCAGATACGCAACGCCTTGCAGCGACAGCGCTGCGAATGCAGCAGACGGCTACCGGCCCAGCCTTCGAAGAACAGGAAGGCGCTGATGATGATGATCCACTCGGAATCGCCGAAATTCGTCAGCATCTTGCCGAAGAAGTGAAGGGGTGGCGAAAGGTTCTTGATGGTGGCTCCGACAGGCCAGTCGAACAGAAGCGCCGAGAGCAGCACAATATTGGCTGTCAGGAAAAGGCAGATTTTCCAGTGAGACGGTGCCAGTGCCGCATCGCTTCGCCGCCAACGCCTGTCGAGAGACGTCAAGATCGCCTGCATAACCATTGCCCGTTCGATTTCCAATCAGCCGGATGACTAGCAGGTTCCTGTAACAGTATTTTTAAGAGCTCCGAGATCGGTCCGCCGATCCGAGGAAAAGCGGAAACGCTCTAATGAAAACCCCGCGCTGCGCTGCAGAGTGGGGTTTCGTGTTTCACGTGAAATATATCAGGCGATCTGTCTGGCTTAGGCTGAGAGCGCCTTGAATTCGGCGAGGATGGCGTCGCCCATTTCTGTCGTGCCGACCTGACGGCTGCCAGCCGACATGATGTCGGCAGTGCGGATGCCGCTGTCGAGCACGTTGGCGATCGCCTTTTCCAGCGCATCGGCTTCAGAAACCATGCCGAAGGAATAGCGCAGGCACATCGCGAAGGAGGCGATCATGGCGATCGGGTTGGCGATGCCCTTGCCGGCGATATCGGGGGCCGAGCCATGCACGGGTTCATAGAGCGCCTTGCGCTTGCCGGTCTTGGCGTCCGGTGCGCCGAGCGAAGCGGACGGCAGCATGCCGAGCGAGCCAGTCAGCATGGCGGCGACGTCGGAGAGCATGTCGCCGAACAGGTTGTCCGTCACGATGACGTCGAACTGCTTCGGCTGGCGAACGAGCTGCATGCCGCCGGCATCGGCGAGCATATGCTCGAGCTGCACATCGGCATATTTTTCCTTATGCGTTGCGGTGACGACCTGGTTCCAGAGCACGCCCGACTTCATGACGTTGCGCTTTTCCATCGAGCAGACGCGGTTGCTGCGGGTGCGCGCCAGTTCGAAGGCGACGCCGGCAATACGCTCGATCTCGTAGGTATCGTAGACCTGTGTGTCGATGCCGCGCTTCTGGCCGTTGCCGAGATCGATGATTTCCTTCGGCTCGCCGAAATAGACGCCGCCGGTGAGTTCGCGGATGATGAGAATATCGAGGCCGTCGACCAGCTCCGGCTTCAGCGATGAGGCCGATGCCAGCGCCGGGTAGCAGATAGCCGGGCGCAGGTTTGCGAACAGCTGCAGATCCTTGCGCAGGCGCAGCAGGCCCGCTTCCGGACGCACTTCATAAGGTACAGCATCCCACTTCGGGCCGCCGACGGCGCCGAAGAGGACGGCGTCAGCCGCAAGCGCCTTGCCCATGTCTTCTTCGGAGATGGCGGAGCCATGCGCATCATAGGCGCAGCCGCCGACAAGGCCTTCATCCGTGACAAAGCCGGCATTCTTTGCCTCGTTCATATAGGCGATGATCTTGCGAACTTCGCCCATGGCTTCGGGACCGATGCCATCACCCGGAAGGAGGAAAAGATTGCGCACTGTCATGGGAAAGCCTCCGCGAAAGAAAAAGTTGCGGGGTTTTTAGACCTGCAAATACGGCTTTTCAAGCGGGGAAAGGGCCGAAACGGTACGGTTTTCGGGCGTATTGAACCGAAAGCTTACCCTCGTCCCATCGGGGAGAGGGCGCGCGGAACGCGCGGGGTGAGGAAGCGTTACCGGAGATTTTAGGTAAATCTGGTAGCGGCAGCTTGGTGCCGCCCCTCATCCGCGCCCTCCGGGCACCTTTCCCCAAGGGGAGAAGGGATATCCGAACCTTACTCCGCCAGTCCGAGCGAAGCGAGGTAGGCGGCCGATGCCGGAATCTTTGACTTGTCCTTGATCTCGATGATCAGGCGCGGATTGCTGTTAAGCTTGGCAAGGGCGGCAAAGACGGCGCGCCAATGGATGCTGCCTTCGCCGAGGCTCCAGTGACGGTCGGCATAGCCGTCGGCGTCCTGCAGGTGGACATGCTGCAGGCGATTGCCGGCGGCGTGGACGTAGTAGTCGACCGGCGGAGCGCCCGTGTAGCCGTGGGCGTAATGGGCATGGCCGGTGTCGATCGAAACCGCGACGGCGGGCGAATTGAAGCTGTCGGCGAGGCCAACGCGGATATGGGGATCCTTGTCCTCGATATTCTCGATGACCATGGTCAGCCCGATATCTTCGGCACGCTTCACGGCTTCTTTCAGCGTCAGATGCGTGTATTCGATGATCTTTTCGCGCTCGCCCTTGTTGTTGTCGAGGTTGTTGTAGGACCACGACGTATAGGGGCTATGGATGACCATCTGCGTGGCGCCGATATTGGCGCAGACGTCAAGGGCCTGCAGCAGGCGCCTGGAGACGACGGCGCGGATATCCGGATCCTGAGAAGCGATGACGAAGCCCCAGAACGGGCCGTGGATGCCAAGGCGGCCCTGATGGCCGTCGAGCAGCTTGCGGGCGCGTTCGGCCAGCGGAGCCCAGTCGCCGTTGAGGATTTCGGCTTCGACGAAGCTCTGCAGTTCCAGGTCGCGCGGCTTTTCGAGCAGCCAGTTACGATGAATTTCGACGTCGTCAAGCGTCATTGCGGCGCCGACAATGGGAAGGGAGGTCATGAGGGGCTCCAATGCGTGGAGAAATTTAAGGGTGGGAGAGATGCCCGAAGGTTCTCGGCACGCCTGTATGGACCTCCTTCTTGTCGATCATATTACAGCGGATGAGAAAGGTGATGTCTCAGCTGTTTTCGCGGGATTTGCGTTTCCCGCTCCTGAGGTGCTGCAACTGCGGGATAGTC
Organism: Martinezella tropici; assembly: GCF_003287875.1. GTDB lineage: Bacteria > Pseudomonadota > Alphaproteobacteria > Rhizobiales > Rhizobiaceae > Rhizobium > Rhizobium tropici_C. The sequence continues at coordinate 46,779 of NZ_QMKK01000011.1, read as the reverse complement.
CCTTCTCCGCCTCTTCGACAAGCTCAGGACGGGGCGAAGGGGTTTGACGGAATTGCCCCTTTTTACGGGGAAAGGGGGGCGGGACAGGGAGTCCGTTTCGGCATGAAAAAAGCCGGGCGCAAGGCCCGGCTTCGAAACGCGAAATAATGATAAAACCGATCAGGCTGCCCAGGGGCGCGATGCGGCGTTCGTCTTTTCGAAATTGTTGATCGCGGAGGATTTTTCCAGCGTCAGGCCGATATCGTCGAGGCCGTTCAGCAGGCAGTGACGCTTGAATTCGTCAAGTTCGAACTTCAGCGAGCCGCCGTCCGGTCCGGTGATTTGAAGGTTTTCCAGGTCGACCGTCAGGATGGCGTTGGAGCCGCGCGAGGCGTCGTCCATCAGCTTGTCGAGGTCTTCCTGGCTGACCTTGATCGGCAGGATGCCGTTCTTGAAGCAGTTGTTGTAGAAGATGTCGGCGAAGCTGGTCGAGATGACGCAGCGGATACCGAAGTCGAGAAGTGCCCAGGGAGCATGCTCGCGCGAAGAGCCGCAGCCGAAATTGTCGCCGGCGACGAGGATCTTGGCGTTCTGATAGGCCGGCTTGTTCAGCACGAAATCCGGGTTCGGAGAACCGTCTTCATTGTAGCGGGCTTCAGCGAAGAGGCCCTTGCCGAGACCCGTGCGCTTGATGGTCTTCAGATAATCCTTCGGGATGATCATGTCGGTATCGACATTGACGACCGGGAGAGGTGCTGCGACACCGGTCAACTTCACGAACTTGTCCATGGGGTCCTGCCTTCATTCTCGTCTAAGCACGAATTATCTTGCCAATAGAGCAAATCCGGCCCGAAATGAAGGAGAATCTTGGAAATGCTATAAAAGGCGGCGCTTTGGGTCGCATTCCATCCTTCGAGCACGTGTCCGAGCTTGGGTGAATGCGTTCGGCAGCCCGCGAGAGGCTACCCTCACCTGTTTCGACCTCAGAGGTCGATGATCGTGCCGCGACCGTCGTTCCAGATGCGCATTTCGCGCTGGCCGTTCGTCTTTGCCTTGGCGTGCACCGGCGCCGGCTTCATGCGCAGCGAAATCGCGCGGGCTGCCATGAGCACGGTCAGGATGCCGCCGACGGCAAGCGTGACCGAAACGGTAAACAGCGCCATGGCTGCAAACACGGTAATACCGGCGAGCGCGATGAACAGGGAACGGATATTCTGCATGGTCGAGACCTCTCTACTCCGAGCAATGTGGTCCTCATCTCTGTCATCTGCAAGAGGAGCGTGGCTTTTTGTTGACTTGCCTGATGATCAAAAGCGCGGCAAAACAGCACAATGAGCCATTCCGCGAGCCAAGATTCCCCTTCCCGCCCCGCCCGCCTGCGCCGCTCGGTCTTAAGCGTTCCCGCCAGCAATCGGCGCGCGCTGGACAAGCTTTCAAGCCTCGATTGCGACGCCGTTATCTTCGATCTCGAGGATTCGGTCTCGCCGGAAAAGAAGGCCGAGGCGCGGGAGAATTTGCGGACCTTCTTTTTGGCCTCGCCGCTTCCGGGCAAGGAGCGGATCATCCGCATCAATGCGCTTTCCTCCAATTTCGGGGCCGACGACCTGGCGCTGGTCACGGAGCTGGAGCCGGATGCGGTCCTCTTGCCCAAAGTGGACGAACCGCAGAATGTGACCGGCGTCAGCGACAGGCTCGCGGAAGCCGATGCGCCGGAAAGCTTGCGCATATGGGCGATGATCGAGACGCCGCGCGGTATCCTGAACGCTGCTTCGATCGCCGAGGCCGGACGCACGGCGGGCAGCCGGCTCGATTGCTTCGTCGTCGGCCTTAACGATCTCAGAAAGGAAACCGGTGTCCTGCCGCAGCCTGGTCGCGCCTATCTCGTGCCTTGGCTGATGCAGGTGGTGCTTGCTGTCAGCGCCTATGGGCTCGAGGCTATCGACAGCGTCCTCAACGATTTCAAGGATGACGCGGCATTCGAGGCCGAATGCGGCCAAGGCCGCATCATGGGCTTTGCCGGCAAGATGCTGATCCATCCGAACCAGATCGAAGCGGCCAACCGGCATTTCGGCCCCGATGAAGCTGCCATCGCCGAGGCTGAAGCCATCATATCAGCCTTTGCCGAACCGGGCGCTGACGCTCTCAATGTCGTGAACCTTGGTGGGCGGATGGTGGAGCGGCTGCACCTTGTCCAGGCGGAGAGACTCGTCCATAAAGCTCGCCTGATCGAGCAGCGCTCTTCGGGCGCTGCCGGAACGCCCCGTAGCGACGTCTGATTGCTAAATACAAGAAAGATGCTTTGATGAAACTCTACCGCTTCCTCACTGGTCCCGATGACGCTTCCTTTTGCCACAAGGTAAGTGCGGCGCTGAACAAGGGCTGGGAGCTGTACGGTTCGCCGACCTATGGCTTCAATGCCGCGAGCGGCCGGATGGAGTGCGGCCAGGCCGTCATCAAGGACGTGGCCGGCAAGGATTACGATCCGGATATGAAGCTTTCCGAACAGTAAGCCATAACTGAAGTTCTTCCCCCGGCCGTCTTGCGGTCGGGGTGGTATCAGCGATCCGTTGCTTCTTCAGCGCTTGCCTCGATGCGCTCCATGTCCTCGTCGCTCAGGCCGAAATGGTGGCCGATCTCATGGATCAGGACATGGGTGATGATGTCGCCGAGGGTTTCGTCGTTTTCAGCCCAATAGTCGATGATCGGTCGGCGATAAAGGCGGATCTTGTTGGGCATATCCCCGGTCTGGGCGGTGAAGCGCTCCGAAATGCCGCGGCCTTCGAAGAGACCGAGCAGGTCGAAAGGTGTTTCCAGCGCCATGTCCTCGAATACCTCGTCATCCGGGAAATCTTCGATGAGGATGATGAGATCACCGGTGAGTGAGCGGAATTCATCCGGCAGATGGCTGTAAGCCTCCATTGCCAGAGATTCGAATGTGCTGATGGAGGGCGAGTGGCGATCCCGCCAATCTTCGCTCTGGTCGACGCGAGCCATGAATATTCCTTCCTTGGCTGGTCATATAGAGGCTTTGCGCCGCTTTTACGAGTGTAGATTGCGGCAGAGGAATATTTTCTCATGAAATGGTGTTGACTCTTTTCGCAAGCTCTGGAATCCATAAGAACATAACAGGAACATTATCGATCTGGAGTGAACGTCATGGCCGAGGCCGCCGTGGCGCGGGAAACGCTTTTTGCCCTGCGTGAAACCATTGCCAGACTGGAAGGCAGGCCGATTCCGGCACTGGCAGCGGCGGCGCATGAGATGCTGGCGGCCAAGCCGGCCATGGAATCGGCAGGTATTGCGAAACCTCTACCTGTCCAGCCAGGGTCTGCTCAGCCTAAGCCGGCTCAGCCGTTTCTTGCGACCGGCGTCGACGATCTCGATGTTGGCCTGCAAGGCGGCCTGCCGCTCGATGCGCTAACGGAAATCCGTTCGCTCGGCCTGCGCGATGCGGGGGCCGCGAGCGGCTTTACCCTTGCGCTTGCCGCGCGGCTTCACGCGCAAACGTCGGATACGGCCGTGGCCAAGTCTCCAATCCTGTGGATCGGCGATACGGTCGCCACGATGGAGGCGGGCCTGCCCTATGTCATCGGCATCCGGGATTTCGGCTTGGAACCTGAGGCTTTCCTGCAGGCGTCGCCGCGCAAGCTGGACGATGCGCTCTGGGTGGCGGAAGCAGCCCTTGGCAGTGCGGCCTTTGCCGTCGTCATTCTGGAAGTGCGCGGCAATCCCGCCCGTTTCGGCCTAACCGAAAGCCGGCGGCTGGCGCTGAGGGCCAAGGCGGCGGGGCGGCCCTTATTTCTGTTGCGACAGGGAGGCGAGGAGGAGGCAAGCAGCGCCCTCTTCCGCTTTTCGGTCGAACCCGCGCCGGCGCTGGCGCGACCCCTGCCGGACGGATCGGTGCTTGGCGGCAGCATCGGTCATCCGGCCTTTCGTCTGACCTTGGAAAAGAGCCGAAATCCGGCGCCCCTTTCCATAACCCTGGAGTGGAATGCCCATGACCGCCGCTTTGCCCCTATCCTCGACACTCAACGCCCCGCCTTTCCCGGCGAACACGCAGCGCATTCTGGCGCTGACCTTTCCGCATCTGCCGACCGACCGCATCGCGCGCAAGCGATGGGGTCTGTCTTGGCGTTCGACAGGCAGGCTTGAAGCGCCGCCGCTCGCCTGCGCCGGCAAGCTCAACAATGCCATGCGGCTGACCGCCCTTAACGAGCGCGCGGAGATGATCGGCCTGAAGCAGGGTCAGGGTGTGGCCGAGGCAAAGGCGATCTGTCCCGATCTCGATGTCGTCGAGGAGGACCTCGCCGCGGATCGCAAGCTTTTGGAAGCGATTGCCGACTGGTGTGACCGCTATACGCCGCTGGTGGCGATCGACGGCAAGGATGGCCTTTTTCTCGATATTACCGGCTGCGCCCATCTTTTCGGAGGCGAAGAGGCACTCCTCGAGGACATCCTGATCCGGATTTCCCGGCTCGGTCTCGATGTGCGCGGCGCCATTTCCTCCGCGCCCGGCCTGTCCTGGGCGGTTGCTCGTTTCGACGATAGCCGTGTCGTTCCTTCGGAAGCCATGGAGGAAGCCTTGGCGCCACTGCCTGTGGCGTCTCTGAGGCTCGGTGAAGAGACCATTGCCGCGTTGCAGAAGCTGGGATTGAAGCAGGTGGGCGACCTTCTGGCCGCGCCGCGGGCGCCGCTTGTCCGCCGGTTCGGCGCGCAGCTGCTGCTGCGGCTCGATCAGGCCGTCGGCCTCGTCGAGGAGCCGATCTCGCCGCGCCGTCCAGTCGCGCAATTATCGGCCGAGCGGCGGCTGGCCGAGCCGGTGCAGGCGGAAGCCGATATTCTCCAGCTTGCCCGCCAGCTTGCCGAAAGCCTGAAGTCGGGGCTGGAAGCCCGCGGCATTGGCGGTCGTTCCTTCGAGCTCCTGCTCTTCCGTGTGGATGGTGCGGTCTTCCGCATCGCGGCCGGCGCGTCGCAGCCGCTGCGGGAGCCGAGCAGGATCGCCAGCCTGTTCACGGAGCGCTTTGGCGCCATTCATGACGATCTCGATGTCGGCTATGGTTTCGAAATCATCCGCCTCAATGTGCTGCAGCATGCGCCCTTCGATGCCATGCAAGGTGATTTCGTCGGAGAAGGCCGCCAGGAAGGGTCGCTTGCCGCCTTTGTCGATCGCGTGGCCGCCCGGCTCGGACCGGACTGCCTGCAAGGATTCGAGCTGCGGCAGAGCCATATCCCCGAACGAGCCGTGCGGCCACTGCCGGCCATGACTATCCTCGCATCGAGGCGGCGGGCAGGTCAGGAGGATGCCGGCCACGGCTTCTTCCGCGGCGAGCGGCCGCTGCGGCTGCTTCGCATGCCGGAACTAGTCGAAACCATTGCTGCCGAAGTGCCTGACGGCCCTCCCCGGCAGTTCCGCTGGCGGCGGGTCATGCATCGGGTCAGCCGGGCCGAAGGGCCGGAGCGGCTTTCGGCGGAATGGTGGCTTGAGGAAAAGGAAGAACCTGTCCGCGATTACTTCCAGATCGAAGATGAAGAAGGTCATCGTTTCTGGCTGTTCCGCAAGGGGCTCTATGGCCGAGGCAGCACGACGCCGGACTGGTATATGCATGGGGTCTTCGCATGAATGCGCGCCCGAGCTTTCACGAACCCATGCCCTTCTTCGAGATCGGTGTGAGAACGAATTTCTCCTTTCTCGAAGGTGCCTCGCATCCGGAGGAAATGGTGGCGCAGGCCGCCATCCTGAAACTGTCGGGGTTTGGGATTGCCGACCGCAATTCGGTTGCCGGCGTCGTCAAGGCGCATGCGCATACCAAGGTTCTCTGGGAAAAATATAAGGAAGGCATTGAGAAAAATCTGACGCTTCGAGCCAAGGGCGAGCCAGAAAAGCCGCTTCTGAAGCCGGTCCCTTTCCAGCCGGGCGCCCGCCTCGTGTTTTCAGACGGCACCCCCGACATTCTTGCCTATCCGGAAAATCGCAAGGGCTGGGCGCATCTCTGCCGATTGCTGAGCGCCGGTAATCTGCGCGGCGAAAAAGGCATATGCATCCTTAATGAAAGCGACCTCGTAGAATGGGGTGACGAGATGATGCTGGCGCTCGTTCCCGATGCTGAAAGTGTCGAGGCGCCGGAGGAGCAGGCAAGGCTGGAACAATGTCTGAAGCGGCTCTGGATGCGCTTCGGCCGGAAGTTCCACATGGTCCTGTCGCCAGCCTATGACGGGCGGGACCGCATGGTCTTCGCGACGCTTTCCATCCTGGCGCAGCGCAATGGCGTGCGGCTGATCGCCAGCAACCAGCCACTCTATCATGCGACCGAACGCAAGCCGCTTGCCGATATCGTCGTTTCGATCCGTGAGCATGTACCGATCGCCGAGGCCGGCTTCAGGCTGGCGGCGAACGCCGAACGCTACATGAAGGACGCTGCCGAGATGGCGCGACTCTTCAGAGATTATCCGAAGGCTATCGCCAATACGCAGAAGTTTTTTAGCCGGCTGTCTTTCTCATTGGATGAGCTGAAACATAACTATCCCGACGAAAGCACCAAGGGCGAAACCGTTGCGGAAACGCTGAAGCGACTGACCTGGGAGGGCGCCAGATGGCGCTTTCCTGGAGGGATTCCTCCGAAGGTTTCGACGCAGATCGAACATGAACTCAAACTCATCCGGGAGCGGCAATATGAGCCTTATTTCCTGACGGTGCATCGCATCATGGAGTTTGCCCGCAGTGCGAATATCCTGTGTCAGGGGCGCGGATCGGCGGCCAATTCGACGGTCTGCTATTGCCTCCGGATTACCGAGGTCAATCCGGAAATAACAAGCTTGCTTTTTGAGCGCTTCATCTCGACGGAGCGCGAGGAACCGCCCGATATCGATGTCGATTTCGAGCACGAGAAGCGGGAAGAGGTGATCCAGTTCATCTACAGGCATTACAAAAAGGAGCATGCCGGGCTGACGGCGGCGGTCACTAGCTATCGGGCGCGCTCGGCTGGCCGTGAAGTGGCGAAAGCCTTCGGTCTGTCGGAGGATGTGCAGTCCGCCCTTGCCAGCGGTGTCTGGGGCTGGTCGACGGAAGAACTGTCCGAGCGTGAGGCGAAGATTGCCGGCCTCGATCTTACAAACAAGACGACGCAGAACGTCCTTTCCTATGCCTCGACGCTAATGGGGTTTCCGCGGCATCTGACCCAGCATGTCGGCGGCTTCGTCATCACCCGGGATCGGCTGGATGAGGTCGTGCCGATCATGCATACGGCGATGGACGATCGCTATATGATCGAGTGGAACAAGGACGATCTCGACAATCTCAACATCTTGAAGATCGACGTGCTCGCGCTTGGTATGCTGACCTGCCTTGCCAAGGCCTTCGACCTGCTGCTGCTGCATTACGACGTGAAGAAGCAGCTCTCCGACCTTGGCAGCGGTGAATACCCCGACCGGTTCCCGGTCTATGACATGATCTGTCGTGCCGATACGATCGGCGTCTTTCAGATCGAAAGTCGGGCACAGATGAGCATGTTGCCGCGTCTTCGGCCCCGCAAGTTCTATGATCTGGTCATCGAGGTAGCGATCGTCCGTCCCGGCCCCATTCAAGGAGACATGGTTCATCCTTACCTCAAGCGGCGGGATGACGATCTTCACAAGCGGCCGATCGAATATCATCGTCCGGAGTTGAAGGCTGTTCTGGAGCGAACTTTGGGGGTTCCGCTGTTTCAGGAACAGGCGATGCAGATCGCCATCACCGCAGCCGGATTTTCGCCCGCCAAGGCCGATCGGCTGCGCCGATCCATGGCGACGTTCAAGCGAACGGGGAGGGTCGATGAATTCAAGAAGGATCTGGTTTCGGGCATGGTCGCGAATGGCTATCCTCAGGACTTTGCCGAACGCTGTTTCAGCCAGATCGAAGGTTTCGGCGAGTATGGCTTTCCCGAAAGCCATGCGGCCTCCTTCGCTCTGCTCGTCTACGCCTCCTCCTGGCTCAAGGCCTATTATCCCGATGTCTTCTGTGCGGCGATCCTCAATGCCCAGCCGATGGGCTTCTATGCCCCGGCGCAGTTGGTGCGTGACGCACGCGAGCATGGCGTCGAGGTGCGGCCGGTGGATATCAATCGTTCCAGCTGGGATTGCCTGCTCGAGCGGGGACGCTTCGATAAGGATGCGGTCGAGCCGCGCCATGCGTCGATGCGCGGGATCATCAAGACGCAATGTGCCGTCCGCCTCGGCTTCCGGCAGGTCAAAGGCCTATCCGAGGAGGAGATGCAGCAGCTCGTCGAGCGTCGTGGTGATGGCTATCGGTCCGTGCGCGATCTCTGGCTGCGCTCCGGTCTTGCAAAGGCGCAGATCGAGCGTCTGGCGGATGCGGATGCGTTCGGCTCGATCGGCTTGAGCCGACGGGAGGCGCTATGGGCCGTGCGGGCCCTCGATGCCGGAAGTGCCGCCGAAAAGCTTCCCCTCTTCGATCTCGGCGATCATGCGGAGCTGCAGGTCGAGCCGGCGGTTGCGCTGCCGGAAATGCTGCCCGGCGAGCAGGTCATCGAAGATTATCGCTATCTGTCGCTGTCGCTGAAAGCACATCCGGTTTCATTCCTGCGCGCCGATTTCGCGCGGCAGGGCATCGTGCAAAGCCGGGATCTGCCAAAGGTGGCGAATGGGCAGATGGTGACGATCGCGGGCCTGGTGCTGGTGCGCCAGCGGCCGGGTTCGGCCAAGGGGGTGATCTTCATGACCTTGGAGGATGAGACCGGTGTCGCCAATGCGATCGTCTGGCGGAAAAAATTCGAGAAATACCGCGCCATCGTCATGGGCGCGCGGCTGGTGAAGATCCGTGGCCGGCTGCAGAGCGAGAGCGGCGTCATCCACGTGGTGGTCGATCATATCGAGGATATGACGCCGGCGCTCGGCATTCTTCAGCGCGAGGCACGGCGTTTCGGCGTCAGCGATCGGGCGGATGAGGCGCTGCGGCCGACTATGGACCACCGACGAAAGGAGAAGTCCCCTATGCTGCCAGGTGGAACCGCTGCCGGGACAGCGGCGGACGACCGCAGCAACGGTGCCGAAACGGCCAGAGTCATGCCGCGAGGTCGTAATTTCCATTGAGATTCCGGCCTTCGCATGCCAGGCGAAAGGTCAATGGCCTCATCGACGGATGAATTCGAATCGTTTCTTTCTTGACAAAGGGCGTCTTCTTTAGCAGATAACAAGACAGCGGATGTCATGTTTGACGGGCTGAACGAAGAATGCTGGTTTGCAGTTGTAATTACATCACCGACAAGGAAATCAGGGACGTCATCACTGAACTCCTCGATCAGGACTGTTGGCAGCTCATCGTTCCCGCCAAGGTTTATCACGCTATGGAAAAGCGCGGCCGTTGCTGCGGCTGTTTCCCAAATGTCGTTGATATCATTATACAGACAACCGAGGATTATCATGCCCGTCGCCACTCGACGGAAGCGGAAATATTTGATTTCATGTCCCGCCTGAAAAAATTCCATGAAGACAACAGGAGAGCGGACATTGAAAGGCGACAAAAAAGTCATCGAGCGGCTTAACGAGGCGCTGTTTCTCGAGCTTGGTGCAGTCAATCAATATTGGGTTCATTATCGACTCCTCGAAGACTGGGGCTACACCAAACTCGCCAAAAAGGAGCGCGCAGAATCCATAGAGGAAATGCAGCACGCCGATCGCCTCGTTGCCCGCATCATCTTCCTCGAAGGTCATCCCAACCTGCAGACGCTGGCGCCGCTGCGCATCGGCCAGAATGTCAAGGAAGTGCTGGAAGCCGATCTCGCTGGCGAATACGACGCCCGCACGGCCTACAAGAAATCCCGCGACATCTGTCACGATGCCGGCGACTATGTTTCGATGAAGCTGTTCGAAGAGCTCTTGGCGGACGAGGAAGGCCATATCGATTTCCTGGAAACCCAGCTCGAACTCCTCGGGAAGATCGGCGAAGCCAAATATGGCCAGCTCAACGCCGACTCCGCCGATTCCGCAGAATAGCTGACGCTTTGCAGAACCGGCCGCTTTCGCGGCCGGTTCTCTTGTAATCAGTCCTCGGCTTTCAGGCCCGCGAGATGGCTGAATTCCGAGACGACCCGCTCATAGACCGATCGCTTGAAGGCGACGATGAGTTCGGGTAGCGCCTCCATTGGCTTCCACTCCCATGCATCGAATTCCGGCTCATGGCCGCCCGGCGGCGGGTTGATGGCGATCTCGCTTTCGTCGCCATCGAATCGGAAAGCAAACCAGCGCTGCGTCTGGCCGCGGTATTTTCCCCTGAGGCCGATGCCGATCAGCTGCGGCGGCAGATCGTAGTTGATCCAGTCTTTCGCCTCCGCCAGCAGGGTCACGGTTTTCATACCCGTTTCCTCGTAGAGCTCGCGATAGGCGGCTTTCAATGGATCTTCGCCCTCGTCTATTCCCCCCTGCGGCATCTGCCAAAGCTGCGGCGAGCCGTCGTATTCGGAATTGCCGTCGGGAATGCGGCGCCCGGCCCAGACCAGACCATCCCGGTTCAGGATCATGACGCCGACACAGGGGCGGTAGGGCAGGTCTTCAGCTCTCACGGGCGCGTGGGGCGTGCTCATCTTTCTCTCCAGCGATCAGGGATGTTTCGGGTCTTCGGCAAGCGCCGAGACAGCAACGATTTCTATGCCGCGCATGGCGGCTTCCTCACTCCATTTGCCGATGGCGTCGACGCTTTCATCGAAGGCGGAGGCAACGCCGATCGCCGAACCGTTGCGGCGCGCAATGCGCTCCAGCTCATCGAGCTTCTTCAGGATCGCATCCTGCTGCAGCTCTCCATCGAGCTGGATATCGGCAAAGGCATGCGGCACTTCCAGCGTTTTCGACAGCATTCCGGATTTCGATTGTGCCGATGAGCCATCATCGAAGAACAGCAGGCCGCGTTTGCCGATGTCGCGCAGCACCGGTTCCAGCGCATTGGGATTGGCAAGGAAGCGGCCGCCGAGATAGTTCATGACGCCGGTATAATTGGTGATCTTGCCCATTGCCTTATGCAGGTTGTCGATATTCTTCGCCGACGACAGCGAGGTCAGCAGCGTATCCGGGCCGGGATTGTTGCTGGGATAATCAAAGGGCTCGAAGGGCACCTGGATAAGGATCTCGTGGCCGCCGCGCCTTGCTTCCTGCATCCAGCGCTGCAGGCTGTTGCCGCTGGCGGCAAAGGCGAGCGTGATTTCCTCCGGCAGCTTTTCGATGGCGCGCTGGGTGCCCGTCTGGCTGAGGCCGAGGCCGCTGACGACGATGGCGATGCGCGTGCCGCGGGTACCGGACCAGGGTCGCGCATATTGATCCATCGGTCTAAGCCCGCTCGGCGCGGTGATCGGCAGCTTGCCGAAGGGCGAATCCTCCAGCAGGCTTTCGTTCGGCGTTGCCGCCATGCGCGGATCCTGGCCCACCTGATTGGCGTTGATCAAGACCGGGCCGCTTCCGTCGCGATTGCCGGGGCTGAACATGGTGACGACCGAACCGTCGTCGGTGACGACACGCGTCGTATTGGCGCCGGATTGCGGATCGACCTGGGTCAGGGTCGATTGGCCGTTCGGCGTCGCCTTGGTCTCGGCTTGCGGCGCTGGCTCTTCCTTCTTTGCGGTCTCGATCGGCCGGGTTTTCTGAAGCTCGTCGCGCTGCAGCGCGGAATAGAGGGAGAAACAGGCAATCGCGATCAGACAGAAGCTGCCGAGAATGCGCCCAAAGGGTGGAAGACGCCGCTGGCGGCCGGGGCGGCGATTCTGTCCCAACGGTGCATGCAGATCCGTTCCCAAAGTTCCTATCCACCTCAAGCGGAAAACTGTATCGGCGCCGGGCACTCTCTCCCCCGCAGCCGAGCGGCAAGATGCCCGCAACACTCAAAGTTCCAAAACGTGAACAAAGCTGTTTTGAACAAGGCCGATGTCATCCGGCCAAGGGGAGCGGACCAACGCAAATGCTGCTCCCTCCTTCGTGAAAGCGCCGGGTCTGTTTCCAGCCCGGCGCCATCCCCTTACTTGGAGGAAACTGCCTTTTCCGGGTTCGGCGGGAAGGCCGGATCGGTCTTGGCGCCGCGCAGAAGGTCGAGCGCATAGTTGAGCTGGAGATCGTCCTTCGGGTCCGGCGGCACATAGGCCGAAGAGCCGGAGCCCTTGTCGGTTTCGCTCTGGCCCTTGATGTGGCCCGGCAGGCTGGATTCGCCTTCCGTCGTCAGCTTGCCCTTAAGGTCATCCGGCAGCGGCTGGTCGACCTTGATGTCAGGTGTGATGCCGGTGCCCTGAATCGAACGGCCCGAGGGCGTATAGTAGAGTGCCGTCGTCAGGCGCAGCGCGCCGTTGCCGTCGCCGAGCGGAATGATCGTCTGGACAGAGCCCTTGCCGAAGGACTGCGTGCCGAGGACGGTGGCGCGACGCAGATCCTGCAAGGCGCCTGCGACGATTTCCGAAGCGGAAGCCGAACCGCCGTTGGTGAGCACGATGATCGGCTTACCGTCGGTCAGATCGCCGGGAGTGGCGTTGAAGCGGCGGGTTTCGTCCGGATTGCGGCCGCGCGTGGAAACGATCTCGCCACGCTCGAGCACGTCGTCAGCGACATTGATCGCCTGGTCGAGCAAGCCGCCCGGGTTGAGACGCAGGTCGAGCACATAGCCCTTTAGCTTGTCGGCCGGAATATCCTTCTTGATCTTCGCGATCGCGGCTTCGAGATCCGGCGTTGTCTTTTCCGTAAATGAGATGATGCGGATATAGCCCACATCGCCGCCTTCCTCGCGCGACTTGACGGCGGCGACGGCGATGACGTCACGAACAACGGTGAGTTCGATCGGCTTGTCGACGCCCTTGCGCATCAAGGTGAGCTTAATCGGCGTCTTGACCGGGCCGCGCATTTTCTCGACGGCGTCTTCCAGCTTCAGGCCGCGAACGGACTGGCCATCGATCGCGGTGATGTAGTCGCCGGCAAGAACGCCGGCCTTGGCGGCGGGCGTGTCGTCGATCGGAGTGATGACCTTGACGAGGTCGTTGTCCATCGTCACTTCGATGCCGAGACCGCCGAATTCACCCTTGGTCTGGGTGCGCATGTCTTCGGCATCCTTAGCATTCATATAGCTCGAATGCGGGTCCAGAGAGGTCAGCATGCCGTTGATGGCGGCTTCGATGAGCTTGTCTTCCTGCGGCGGCGTCACATACTGCGCGCGCACGCGCTCAAAGACGTCGCCGAAAATCGACAACTCCTTATAGGTGGAAGTGCCAGCGGCTTCCGCCGGCGCTACCGCCGAGTAGATAACGCCCATCGCGGTCGCACCCATCAATGCGCCGACGAGAACAAGAGAAGCCCTACGTATCATTGCGTGCCTTTCCAGTGTCTTTGGAGGTCCACCAGGGCCGGGAATCGACTGGTTTTCCATCTTTTCGGAATTCAATGTAAAGCGTTGGCCGATCCGTTTCCAGCGCCAATGCGGTCGCGCTCGCGACTCTTTTTTGGCCCATCGTGGCGAGCGGCTCGCCGGCGAAGACAAATCTGCCTGGGCGCGTCTTGATCGCGTCCATTCCCGACAGCACCATGTGGTAACCGTCACCCGTATCCAGGATGATCATCTGACCGTAGCTGCGAAACGCGCCGGCATAGACAACCGTGCCATCGGCAGGAGCCGTGACGAGTGCTTCCGGACCTGTCGCAATGGTCAATCCCATCGCCGTATGACCGGTACCGTCGTCGTCGCCGAACTGGCGGAGGGTATCGCCCGCCACGGGCAGCTCCAACTTCTGTTTAAGGTCCGAGAAGGGATATGCGGGCGTAATGCGGTTTTTATCGGGCACACCGTTCTCGGCCAGGGCTTTCGCCTGCTCGCGCTGCTGTTCGGTCATTTGCGCCCGGCGCGCCTCTTCCGCACGCGCGGCAGCAGCAGCGTCGCGTACCGAGCCGATCTGGCTTTCCAGCGAGGCGACGAGTCCTTCCAGGCTGGTTGCCTGGCTCGCCAGTTCCTCGGCGCGCTTGCGCTCGGCGCCGAGCTGGGCGGCATTCTCCTTGCTGTGCTTGTCGTTTTCGGCAATCAGCAGATCCATGCGCCGCTCCTCCTCCAGACTGTTGGTCATGGTGGCGGTGAAGCTCGCCTTTTCGGCGGCCGTGTCGGCATGCAGCTTGCTGAGATCCGTGAGATCGGCGATGAGCTTGTCCGTCTCCTTGCGCATACCGGGCACGACGGCGCCGAGGAGAATGGCGCTGCGCACCGAGGCGAGCGCATCGTCCGGCGTCACCAGCAACGCTGGCGGCGGGTTGCGGCCCATGCGCTCGAGAGCGCCCAGCACTTCGGCCAGCAGGGCGCGGCGGTCATGCAGGGAAGCGCGGATCTTGCCTTCCTTGACGGCAAGGCCCGTCAGCGTCTTCTCGCTCTGCTGGATCTTGCGGTCGAGTTCCTTGCGGCGGGCGGCGCTGTCGATCAGCGCCTGGCGCAGGCTGTCGGTACTCTTGTCGAGAGAGGCGATGCTGTCTTCCAGCTCTTTCGTCTTGCCGGAGGAGAGATTGATCGTCTTCGACAGTTCATCCAGCTGAGCGCGGGTTTCGTCGCGCTTGCGAGCGAGATCCGCTGCCGGGTCGGGCGCTTCTTGCGCTGGCGGCACCGATGCGGTCGTCGCGGCGCGATCATCTGGCGCCTGGGGTGCAGTGCTATCGGCCTCCTGTGCCACGGCCGCGCTCAGCAAAGGGAAAGGGGCGGTCATATAGACGCCCACACCGAGACATGCCGCCAAGGGTGGCAGCAGAAGACGGGAAAGCATGGGCTGGGCTTTTCTCATCCAGTCGATTCGGGCCTGGTCCCTTCGGATCGCGTGAAAATAGGCTGATTTGCCGCGATCAGCTAGGAAGCATCGTCATTTTCAGGGCGAGAATCAAAACACGCCTCTGTGAGCGTTTCGTTAACGCAAAAAGCCCGAAAGCCAAACTGTTTTCGAAACGGGATGGGACGGTTACACCCTGTGGTAGGGATGGCCGGAGAGGATGGTGACGGCGCGGTAGAGCTGCTCGGCGATCAGGATGCGGACCAGCTGGTGCGGCCATGTCAGCTTGCCGAGGCAAATGGTCAGATCGGCCTTGTCGTAAAGGGACGGGTCGAGGCCGTCGGCGCCGCCGATGGCGATCGTCAGGTCGCGCTTGCCCTGATCTCGGTATGTCCCGAGCATAGCGGCGAAGGCTTCGCTGTCGAGCGCCTTGCCGCGTTCGTCGAGGAGAATGAGGACGCCGCCTTCCGGATGGGCCTTTTGCAAGAGACCCGCCTCTTCGCGCTTGCGGGTCTCGCTATTGGAAGCGCGGCTTTCGGCAACCTCGGTCATGCGCGCCAATTCCAGGCCGATCGCCGGTCCGGCCTTGGCGAAACGGTCGAGATAGCGAGCCGCAAGATCCTTTTCCGGGCCGGCTTTCAGCCGTCCCACCGCAAAAAGACCTATCCGCATTCCCGCTCCCAAGCCTATCCGCCGTCATGGCGGCACAAAACGAAACTCCTGCCGGAAGCTCATGTCCGGCGATGTAAAGCTGCCAACCGGGGCCGGGAAAGCGTTCCGGGGTCGGTTAGTGCAGCGTGCCTTCGTCGAGATCGGGTGCTGCCCACATCTTTTCGATGTTGTAGAACTCACGGATCTCGGGTCGGAAGACATGAACGATGATGTCGCCGGTGTCGATCAACACCCAGTCGCCGCCATCAAGACCCTCGACGCGGGCAGTGCCGAAGCCCTCGTCCTTAAGATCGGTCATGAGATGGTCGGCAATCGCCAGGACATGGCGGTTCGATCGGCCGGAGACGACGACCATGTAGTCTCCAAGCGCGGATTTGCCAGCAATGTCGATGGTGACGATATTCTCGGCCTTGGAATCCTCGAGGCTTGCGAGGACGGCTTGCAGGGCGCGGGCAGCGGCATCGGCGCCACGTTCCGAGCTCTTCGGGATAACGACAGGCGTTCTTCCCTTGGCGTGTACTGTTGTCAGTGCTCTTCCTTCCTTGAGTAACAGAACATGCACGGAGGTGATCTGAGTCGATCACCTCGTAAAGATAGGCATCAAAGCATTAAGGTTTCAAGACGCCAAAGGCCATCTTGGGGCGTTCAGGACAAGGATTTGTGTCCGACTAGGGCTCTTTCGCACCAGATATGGGTAAATATTCGCGCCGCGGGCCAAAAATCAAGCTTCCGGGCTCACGCCGTCGACAAGAAGGAGATTGCGGGTGAGGGCCCTGTCGCGGATGTCGAGCGCGGTTGCGTATTCCGGCGAGCGATACCAGGCTTTGGCCTGCTCGATGTCGGGAAACTCCACGATGACGAGGGCTCGCGGCGACCAGTTGCCCTCCAGTTGTTCGATTGGACCGCCGCGGACCAGATAGCGGCCGCCATAATGGGCTATGGAGGCGGCAGCGCGGGTCCGGTAGGCCTCGAAAGCTTCGGCATCCCTCGCCGTGACGTCGGAGATGATATAAGCCGGCATAGTGTCTCCCTCCCACGCGAAGCCGAATTCCCGCGCAATCCCGCTCGGGCCTCGGTTTCCATGTGGACGCGTCTTTTATATTGGAGATCAGATAGGCCGGTGTCGCCGCTCGTCCATTCCCGCCGGCATATACAGGCAGGCGGAGGCCGCGCCACCGCCGCTGTGGGTTTCAGCTCGAATTGACCTGAAATCTGAATCCGCGCTAGCATCAAATAGATAGAGCATGATGTTATCCGAAAATCGCTTACAGTTTTCGGCATCGTGTTCCCGGTAAACCAAACCGTTACAGATGCCATGACAAATGCTCCGCAACCGCCCTTGAAGCCTATTCTCCGGATCAGTTTTTCGGGGCAGGATCGGCTCGGGCGCGGCAAGATGGAGCTTCTCGAACATATACAGGAGACCGGCTCGATCTCGGCCGCCGGCCGCGCCATGGATATGTCCTACCGCCGGGCCTGGCTGCTCATCAGCGAATTGAACCATATGTTCCGCGAGCCTGTGGTGGAGTCGCAGCGCGGTGGGCAGAAGGGCGGCGGCGCGGCCCTGACGCCGTTCGGCGAGGAGTTGCTGCAGCGTTTCCGTGGCATGGAAACGACGCTGCGGGCAGCAATAGCCGACGATCTCAACTGGCTCGAGGCCAATCGCAACCCCGCTAAGGCTTCCCAGGAAAAATCCTGATCAATGTTCGAGCGCCACGGTCTTGATAACAGCATGGATCGGTAGGCCGATGCGTAATCCCAGCCGCTCGGCGGAGAATTGCGTGATGCGTGCAAGCACCGCGTCGCCGCCGCAATCGATCCTGATCTCCGCCGTTCCGTCCGCGGCCGCACCGATCCCCAGCACTTCGCCGTCGAGGATATTGAGGGCGCTGAGACCTTCTGGCCGCGTTGTCGCCAGCATGACGTCGCGGGCGGGGATATGGACGCGCACGGTCTTGCCGATAGCGACGGCCTGACCCGGCACCACCAGTTTCGCCGTCTTCAGGGCAATAACGGTCAGATGATGCTGGTCGTCCACCGACTCCACGCGGCCTTCCAGCAGTACACCGGCTTCGCGGCGATCGGCCGCCAGCGGGCCGGACAGCTGGCTGAAAATATCGACGGCGGCGCCGATCGTCTCGACCTTGCCATCACGCATGACGACGACGCGGCTGGCGAGGCGTGCCACCTCGGCCATCGAGTGACTGACATAGATGATCGGGATCTTCGTCTCGTCGCGCAGCCGCTCGAGATAGGGCAGGATTTCCGCCTTGCGGGCTTCGTCGAGGGCGGCAAGCGGCTCGTCCATCAATAGGAGGCGCGGCGAGGAAAGCAG
This sequence comes from Martinezella tropici, assembly GCF_003287875.1. Classification (GTDB taxonomy): domain Bacteria; phylum Pseudomonadota; class Alphaproteobacteria; order Rhizobiales; family Rhizobiaceae; genus Rhizobium; species Rhizobium tropici_C. Next base: position 29,043 of record NZ_QMKK01000011.1, on the reverse strand, counting down.
GGCGCGCCCGATCGCGACGCGCTGCTTCTCGCCGCCGGAAAGTTTTGCTGGCCGGCGATCGAGAAGAGCACTGATGCCAAGGAGATCGACGACGCCGTCAAAGCTTTCACCGCGCTCGCTTTTGGGCGCAAACCAACGGCCGTAATTGAGGTTCTGTCGTACCGAAAGATGCGGAAACAGGCGTGCTTCCTGAAAGACATAGCCGAAGCGGCGGTGGTGACGCGGCACGAAGACCTGCCTGCTGGTGTCGGCAAGTACGGTATCGTCGAGGCTGACATGGCCGTGATCAGGGCGCGTGAGGCCGGCAATGATGCGGACGATCGACGTCTTGCCGGAGCCGGAGCGGCCAAAAAGGGCCGTCACGCCGCCATCGGACGTGAAGGCAGCCTCCAGCGAAAAGGCGCCGAGGCGGTGGCGGATATCGACCGAAAGCGTCATTCGAAATCCACCCTCCGTCCGGCGAGATAGGCAAGGAATTCAGAAGCGAGCAGCGCTGCCATGGAAATGACGATGGCGACGATGGTGAGCCGCATGGCGCCGGCATCGCCGCCCGGAACCTGGGTGAAGGTATAAATGGCAGACGATAGCGTCTGCGTCTCGCCGGGAATATTGGAGACGAAGGTGATGGTGGCGCCGAACTCGCCCATGGCCTTGGCGAAGGAGAGAATCATGCCGGCGATGATCCCGGGCAGGATCAAGGGCAGGGTGACCGTCAGAAAGGTCCATATGGGGCTGGCGCCCAATGTGCCGGCGGCTTCCTCCAGCTTGCGGTCGACGGCTTCGATCGACAGGCGGATGCTTCGGACCATCAGCGGGAAGCCCATGACGCCGCAGGCAAGTGCGGCACCCGTCCAGCGGAAGGAGAAAACGATACCGAGATATTGATCAAGCAAAGATCCGATCGGCCCCTTGCGGCCGAAGAGGATGAGGAGGATGAAGCCAGTAACGACGGGCGGCAGGATCAGCGGCAGATGGATGATGCCATTGAGGACCGATTTGCCCCAGAACCGACCGCGTGCGAGCAGGAGTGCGGCGACAATGCCGAAGGGCAGGCTGACCAGCATGGCGACGATGGAAACCCGCAAGCTCAGCTCTATCGCCGTCCATTCGTCGCTGCTCAGACCCAACGCTTCCAAATACCCGCCCCCTTAAACATCTCAGGCTCGCCACGAGCCTGCGAGCCTGATGGCTTGAACTTTTCATGCCTGACTTGCGGTGATGACGCTCACTGCTTCAGGATCGTGAAGCCCTCGTGCTCGAAGAATGGTCCAGCCTTAGCCGATTTCACAAAGTCGAAATAGGCTTGTACATCCGCGTTCTTGCTGCTGCTGGTGATGGCGATCGGATAGACGATCGGCGGGTGGCTGTCGGCCGGGAAGGTGCCGACGACGGCAACGCCCGGATCGGCCGAGACATCGGTCTGATAGACGATGCCGTAAGGCGCTTCGCCGCGCGAAACCAGTGCGAGGGCGGCGCGCACGCTTTCGGCGCCGGCGATCTTCTTTTCGACGGAAGCCCAGATGCCAAGTTTTTCCAGCGCCGTCTTGCCGTATTTGCCAGCCGGCACCGATTCCGGTTGGCCGATCGCTAGGCGGCCGTCGCCGAGCAGGCCGGCCAGGTCCAAGCCCTGCTTGATTTCGACGGGCTTCACCTTGTCCTTGGCGGCAACGAGGACGAGCTTGTTACCAAGAAGGTTGACGCGGCTATCGTCCTTGATCAGCTTCTTGCTGGCAACATAATCCATCCAGTTTGTGTCGGCGGAGATGAAGACATCGGCCGGTGCGCCGTTTTCAAGCTGTTTGGCGAGCGGGCCACTTGCCGCATAGGAGACGGTGACTTCCTTGCCGGTTTCCTTGGTGAAGGCGGCGTCGGCATTATCAAGTGCGTTTTTCATGCTAGCGGCGGCAAAAACCACGATCTTGTCGGCGGCGAATGCCGGCACAGGCGCGCTCGAGAGGCCCAGCCACGCGGCGGAAAGGGCGGCGGTTGCAAGCTTGATCCATCGGCGTCGGCTGGTGGCCATTTTATTCTCTCCAAAGATATCGACATATTTTGAGAGATATAACGACACGCGAGACTTGACTAGGGATGTATTTACAAAAATACATCGCGAAGCGATCGTGTAACCCTACGAATTCTATGGATTTTCCGTGGCGCAGCGCATACGAACGATCTTGGGCATTACAAAAATGCATGACTGGATTTGCCCAGTGGATTGGCGAACGCTCACGAAGCGAGACTTAACGTTACGAAACGTGGGGTCCCGTGCCATTCTTTCGCCGAATTAAGTTCGACAATGAAAATCAAATCCTGAAAAATTTGGAAAAGAAGCGTTTTTTGGGCAGAAAATTTTCAGAGACATGCGTCTGTTGCATTGCTGCATTGCGCAATCGGCCATTTATATATCGGTAAAATCTGCTAAAACATAATCATCGAAACGGCAATCTCCTCCTCCCAATGCCGTTCGATATGGATCAGCAACTCTCCTCCTCCCAGTTGCTGATCAGGTTCAAAAGCCCGACGCACCTCCTCCCGCGTCGGGCTTTTTATTTTTAAACTCTTCCTAAAAATTTTGGCCAGGAATTTGGATCGATTATTGTGCGTCGCGTAGGGCTGTCGAGCTGAGCGCCGAGCGCGGTCCGTGAATGAAGGTCCAGGCCGGCGCCCGCTTCTTCCAGAGCACGCGGGCGTCATCCTCGTCGACGCGCGCGTAATGGAAGGTCTTGGCCATCTTGGCCGAGAGATAGGATAGCGTCGATCCCGGCCGGTCAATGACGGCGATCGGGAAGGTGCGGGCGATTTCCTGCCATTTCTGCCAGCGGTGAAACGTATTCAGGCTGTCGGCACCCATGATCCAGATGAAGTGGACATGACTGTTGCGTGCCTTCACATGCGCCAACGTGTTGGCGGTGTAGCTCATGCCCAGCGTCTGCTCGAAGGCGGTCACCTTGATGCGCGGGTCGTGGAGAAGCCGTTCGCTGAGCGTGATACGTTCGGCGAGCGGCGCCAGATGATTGCGGCTCTTAAGCGGGTTGCCCGGCGTCACCATCCACCAGAGCTGATCGAGGCCCAGCCTTCGGATGGCGATCTCGGCCACGAGTGCGTGGCCTTCATGCGGCGGATTGAAGGATCCCCCGAAAAGACCGACCACCATGCCGCGCTCGGCATGGGGCATGCGCAGATAGCGTTGATCGACCTCTTCCTTCAGCACGTCAGGGCCGTATCTGTCCGGTGCCGCGAACGCGATATTTGAAAGAGGTGAGCTGCTCGACGCCAACAGGCCCGCGCGCGTGCATCTTGCCGGTGGCGATGCCGATTTCAGCACCCATGCCGAATTCGCCGCCATCGGCAAATTGCGTCGAGGCGTTGTGCAGCAGGATCGCCGAATCGATCTCGGTGAAGAAGCGTTCGACAACACGAGGATCTTCGGCAATCACGGCTTCGGTATGGTTCGACGAATATTTGCCGATATGGTCGATTGCTCCGGAAATGCCATCGACCAGCGCGACGGAGATGATCGCGGCCAGATACTCCGTCGTCCAATCCTCTTCCGTTGCCGCTTTGAGGCCGGGAACGACCTGCAGGACATCGGTGGAGCCACGGATTTCGCAGCCTGCCGCGGCAAGGCCGTCGAGCAGCGGCTTCAGATGGGTGGAGGCAACCTTCTTGTCGACCAGCAACGTTTCGGCGGCACCGCAAATGCCGGTGCGGCGCATCTTGGCGTTGACGACGATGGATTTCGCCATGTCGAGATCAGCCGACGCATCGATGTAGATATGACAAAGGCCCTCAAGATGGGCAAAGACCGGCACGCGCGCCTCGGTCTGCACGCGTCCGACCAAGCTCTTGCCGCCGCGCGGGACAATGACGTCGATATTGCCTTCGAGGCCGCGCAACATGGCGCCGACGGCGGCGCGATCGCTGACGGGCACGAGTTGGATAGCATGTTCCGGCAAGCCGGCAGCCTTCAATCCTTCGACCAGGCACTCATGGATCGCCTGCGAGGAGCGGCGCGAGTCGCTGCCGCAACGCAGGATCACGGCATTGCCGGCCTTCAGGCACAGTGCGCCGGCGTCGGCGGTCACGTTCGGTCGGCTTTCGAAGATGACGCCGATGACGCCAAGCGGCGTGCGGACGCGCTCGATCTTCAGGCCGTTGGGGCGGTCCCAGGCGGCAATGACTTCGCCGACGGGATCGGCGAGGGCAGCAATGGCGCGGATGCCTTCGGCCATCTCGGCGACGCGCTTGTCGTTCAGCGTCAGGCGATCGACGAAGGAGGCGAGCATATCGGTGCCTTCGACGTCTTTCAGGTCCTTGGCGTTCTCAGAGAGGATATGATCCTTTCGGGCCAGAATGGCATCCGCCATGGCATTCAGGGCCTTGTTCTTGCTTTCAGTCGACGCGAAGGCCAACGGTCGCGACGCAGCCCGGGCCTTGCGGCCGATATCATTCATCAGCGCATCGATGTCGGGGCTTTGTGCGACAGTATCAAGCATGAGCTTCATCCTTCTTCGATTTCTCGGCCTTCGTCTTGACGGAAGCGGTCATGACGAGGTCGTCGCGATGCACCATGGCGGCGCGGCCGGCATAGCCGAGGATCGCCTCGATCTCAGCCGATTTGCGGCCGGTAATCTGGCGGGCCTCTTCGGCGTCGTAGCCGACAAGGCCGCGGGCGATCTCGCGGCCGGAGGGCCCGATGACGGCAACGGTATCACCGCGGCCGAAATGGCCGACGACGCGGCGCACACCGGCGGGCAGCAGGCTCTTGCCGGCGCCAAGCGCGGTCACCGCGCCATCGTCGACATGCAATTCACCCGCCGGCTGCAGCTGACCGGCAATCCAGGTCTTGCGAGCGGTAACGGGTGTGCCTGACGGCGCGAACCAGGAGGAGCGGGCGCCGCTTTCGATCGCGTTCAGCGGCCGGTCGGTCTTGCCCGATGCGATGATCATGGCGCATCCGGCGCCGGTTGCGATCTTGCCCGCGTCGATTTTCGTGCGCATGCCGCCGCGCGAAAGTTCCGAGGCGGCACCGCCGGCCATGGCCTCGATCTCGGGCGTGATCTCGGCGATCGTATCGAGGAATTTCGCCTGGGGATCGAGATGCGGCGGGGCGGTGTAGAGGCCGTCAATATCCGACAGCAGCACCAAAAGATCGGCGCCGGTCATGGTGGCGACGCGGGCGGCGAGGCGATCATTGTCGCCATAGCGGATTTCGCTGGTCGCGACCGTATCGTTCTCGTTGATGATCGGCACCGCGCCGATCTTCAGGAGCTGGTTGATGGTGGCGCGGGCGTTAAGATAACGGCGACGCTCTTCAGTGTCGCCGAGCGTCAGCAGGATCTGGCCGGCGACGATATTGTCATGCGACAGGCTTTCCGACCAGGCGCGGGCCAGCGAAATCTGCCCAACCGCCGCCGCTGCCTGGCTCTCCTCCAGCTTCAGCGCTCCGGAGGGCAGGTCGAGCACGGAACGGCCGAGCGCGATCGCGCCCGAGGAAACCACCAGCACATCGATGCCCTTAGCTTTCAGTGCGGCGATATCCGCACACATGCCGTCGAGCCAGGATTTCTTCAAGCCGGTCTTGCGATCGACGAGAAGGGCAGAGCCGATCTTGATGACGATGCGGCGGTAGCGATCAAGCGGCTTGCGGGCAGTCATCCCTGATGATCCCCGTCGTCACTACGGCGATCATCCTCGCCCGCATCGTCGGAAAGCTGCATGTCTCGGTGCCGCAGCTTCGGCGTTTTCGCGGGCTTATCCGCTTCGCCGGCATTGGCTTCGACAATCACGTCGCGCAGCGCGCGCAACACTTCCGTCATGCCGCGTCCGGTGGCGGCGGAAATCTGGAAGGGCGTCTTACCGCAGGCCCGCGCCAGCTCGCGCGTCTTCTTCTTCAGCGTTTCCTCGTCCAGCACGTCGATCTGCGAGAGGGCGACGATTTCCGGCTTGTCCGTGATGTCGTTGCCATAGGCTTCCAGCTCATGCTTCACGGTCTTGTAGGCCTTGCCGACCTTCTCTTCCTGGGCGGAGACAAGATGCAACAGCACGCGGGTGCGCTCGACATGGCCGAGGAAGCGGTCGCCGATGCCGACGCCCTCATGGGCGCCTTCGATCAGGCCGGGAATGTCAGCCAGAATGAATTCCTGGCCGTCGATGGTGGCAACGCCGAGATTAGGGTGCAGCGTCGTGAAGGGATAGTTGGCGATCTTCGGCCGCGCGCGGCTGACGGCTGCAAGGAAGGTCGATTTCCCGGCATTCGGCAGACCGACGAGGCCGGCATCGGCGATCAGCTTCAGCCGCAGCCAAAGGGTCTTTTCTTCGCCCGGGAGGCCTGGATTGGCCCAGTCCGGCGCCTGATTGACCGAGGATTTGAAATAGGCATTGCCGAAGCCGCCATTGCCGCCGGCGGCCAGGCGGAAGCGTTGGCCCTCTTCCGTCAGATCGCAGATCAGCGTTTCCTGGTCTTCTTCGAAAATCTGCGTTCCCACCGGCACTTTCAGCGTCACGTCATCGCCCTTGGCGCCGGCGCGGTTCTTGCCCATGCCGTGCATGCCGACCTTCGCCTTGAAGTGCTGCTGGTAGCGGAAATCGATCAACGTATTCAGGCCGTTGACGGCCTCGACCCAGACATCGCCGCCGCGGCCGCCATCGCCGCCATCCGGGCCGCCGAACTCGATGAATTTCTCGCGGCGGAAGGAGACGCTGCCTGCGCCACCATCGCCCGAGCGAATATAGACTTTTGCTTCATCGAGAAATTTCATCTTACGTCCGTCACCCGGTGTCGGCGCATATCCCTTCGGATCGAATGGGATTCACAAAAGCCTATGCGCTCTTTTCAATATCTGCCGCTCTTTCTGCATCCAAAAGACACATCGGGCGGCCGTTTGCCCGTCATGTCGCCTTCGATATAGGCGCTTCGGGCTGAGGTCAAAGAATATCGTGCGGTTCCAGTGCCATAAAGAGGCGGAACTTCATGATTGGTATGACAGTCATCGCCGGACGAGCCGGCGATGACCTGTTCTCAGGGCCTTAGGCCGCCTGCGAGAGCCGCAGCGCGCCCGGCTTCAGCACGGTTTCGATATGCGGAACCATGGTGTTGCGGGCAAAGCTGTAGATCTCCGAGCAATCGGTGATCTCGAAGCCGAGCTTCTGCTGCAGCTTGAGCGATGCCGGATTGTCGGCGAAGACGCCGGAATGAACGGCGACTTCGGGCATGCGGCGGGCAAAACGTTCGAGCGAAGCCTTGACTGCTTCGGTCATGATACCTTGCCGCCAGTAGAAGCGGTTCAGCCAGTAACCGAGGTGCCAGCGGCCGTGGCGAAGCTCGATGCCGACACAGCCGATATGGGCATCATCCCGCTCGGAGATGGCGAGCTGCCAATCGACACCGAGGCCGGAGGTGTGCTCGATCAGCCAGTCGAGCGCATCCTGCCGGTCATAGGGCGCGGGAATGCGGGCCAGCATGCGGGTGACGGCGAAATCCGAAAGCGATTCCGCAATCATATCGGCGTCGCTGAGCCGGTGCGGGCGCAGCGTCAGTCGGCCGGTCTGGATGACCGGCGTCGGCCCGGGCATTAGGGTCCGGGCATCGCGGCGGGTGAGGGCGAGAGCGTTCATCTCATGCCTCCCCAGCTGCGCAGCGAGATCCAGGTCTTGCGGTCGAGCCTGTACCATTCAACCGGCACGGTGCTGCCAAGCGCCAGCGACGCGGCAAGGCCGGATCCCTGGAACTGGAAGCCGCACTTCTGCACGACGCGCCTGGAGGCGACGTTCGTCACCCGGCAGCGGGCATCGATCTGCGCGACGTTCTCACGCGTGCGGAAGACCATGTCGATGAGGGCATGGGCCGCTTCCGTGGTGTAGCCCTGGTTCCAGTAGGGCTCGCCCAACCAGTAACCGATCTCGACCGTATTCGGATCGCCAGTGGGCTCGACCCCGCAGCAACCGAGAAAGGCGCCATTGTCGGCTTTGGTAATGGCATAGACGCACTTGCCAATCTCGCCAAGCTTCGTGCGTCGCACGAAATCGGCGGCATCGGCGTTCGTATACGGGTGCGGCATACGCGATACCATTGTGGCGACATTGGCGTTGTTGGCGAGATGGGCAAGGGCGTCGATGTCTTCTTCGTGGGGCGCGCGCAGAACGAGCCTTTCCGACAGTAAGACAGGGCAATCGGTCCTTAATCTATCCGGCCTCAGCCGTTCTTCGGGAGACCTCGATTGGCCTTCCCTTAACAATTCGCCTTGCATGGTTCAGTCCTCCTTGGTTGAGGGTAAAGAAAAAGGGGAGATGGCGCCCCATCTCCCCTGTTTTCTGGACTGAACCTGATGCGGTCAGCCGGGTCGATGAGACGCCGGCTGTTTTAGAGCGCTACCGGCTTATTCCGCTGCTTCCGCTTTCGGCATTACAGACACGTACACGCGGCCGTTGGCCTTCGTACGGTAATTCACGTTGCCCGCCGTAAGCGCAAAAATCGTGTGATCCTTGCCGAGGCCGACATTGGCGCCCGGATGCCACTGCGTACCGCGCTGACGCACGATAATGTTACCTGCGATGACGGCTTCGCCGCCGAACTTCTTCACGCCAAGGCGCTTGGATTCGGAATCGCGACCGTTGCGCGAGGAACCGCCAGCTTTTTTGTGTGCCATTGGAGTTCTCCTTTAAACCTTGATCCCGTTACTTACTTGGCAGCCACGATGTCCGTAATGCGGACAACCGTGTGATGCTGGCGATGGCCGCGCGAACGCTTCGAGTTCTGACGACGGCGCTTCTTGAAGGCGATGACCTTCTTGCCGCGGTTGTGCTCGACCACTTCGGCCTTGACGGAGGCGCCCTTGACGAAGGGAGCACCAATCGCAGCGTCGGCGCCTTCGCCGATAACGAGGACTTCGGTGAATTCTACGGTGTCGCCGGCGGTGACTTCGAGCTTCTCGATGGTCAGCACGTCGTTGGCTGCCACACGGTACTGCTTACCGCCGGTCTTGATGACTGCGAACATTTTTTATCCTTTCATGTTCGTTCCGGCTCTCTCGCCCAAAGGACGAGCGGCCGTCTTTTTATCAGTCGAAACTTAGCAGGGATTCCAAAGGCTTGAGCCCTCAAAAAATTCTGCCGGTGAAACCCTGCGCGAAGCAGGGTGAGAAAGGCGCGGACTTATCCACACCTATTGCGTCGCACGGGATATATAAGCGCCCCTGATCTGTCAAGGCGAAAGGATGAAAAGCTTTCATATTCGCCCTTGCCATCCTCCTCTTCTGTCGCTATGAGACAGCCCGCGCTGAAAAACGCGCCGACCAGCATAACCGGAGAGGTGGCAGAGTGGTCGAATGCACCGCACTCGAAATGCGGCATACCTGCAAGGGTATCGTGGGTTCAAATCCCACCCTCTCCGCCATTTTGGGCCTGGGTTACCCCGCACTATACGAATCCGTTGAAGCTAGTTAGAGCCAGCGCTGAACTATGCTTTCGATAGTTCATCCACACCCCCGGCACTTCCATTTCGCCGAACGATGTCGTGCGATAGAGGCTGCCGTCTCACCGAAGTTCACCTAGGCACGAATCGAACAACGATTTAGATCTTGATTGAACTGATAGGAGCGGAGCCCATGCAATGAGCAAGCCTACCGACAGGCGCATTTCCTATATGGACGGAGTGGCGCTGGGGGCGTTTATTTCCACTCTGGTATTTCTGGTGGCATTCACGATGATCGATTTTCATTTGAAAGACGACGACTGGGTGAGCTTCTTCGGAAATATCGTAGTCGCACTTTTTTCGATTGGGGCAGCTCTTTTTGCACTCCAGGGGAACAAAGCTCAAATCCGTCAAGCATACGAGATCGAGGAAGAGCGACGGCAGCGATCGTTGGCTGCCGCGCGAGCGGTGTTACCTGCGATACTCTCCGAACTTTGCTTGATAGCCCTGAATAACATGAGGTTGAGGTTTGCGGAGGGGCACCAGCCTGTAGGCTATGAGTTACCTCCTGCAGTGGTATTCCAGACTGTGCCAGACCACTGCATTTCAGTTTTGAAGGAGGTAATTGAAAATGCAGACCTTATTTCACAAGAGAGATTGAGCAACCTTCTTAGGCACTTCCAGGTCTTTCAGGCGAGGCGCACGGGAACGGAGGCGGCTATCATCCTCCCCCACGTCGCAGAATTGTCATTGCCTGCTTATTCCGCAATATCCGAGGTAATTGGATGGGCCGTCGTATACGCCATGACGACCAGCGCTTTTGGATTTGCGCGGGGGACGCAAGCCGCCATTCCCAGCGCGGTTGAAGTTCCAGAGGTTCGAAATGCGTTCTTTTCCGCGGGTGTTGTCCTTGAAATCTATCCGAACCTCGAGCAGATCCTTGCCCTGCGTGCTGAAGAAGGTCGACTAGAGCTTAATTGGGCTCGCCAATAGATATTCTGCAGACAGCTAGCCCTTAGCTGTCAGTGCTTGGAATATTGGCTGGAACGATATGATTGCGATGATGCCGGCAACGGAGACAAGCCATATTGCATAAAAGATAGTCGCCACTTTCGACCCCAAATCCTCCCTTAACCATTTCACCTCGCTATAAAGAAGCATCAATGGAATTGTCACAAGGCAAACTCCCATCGGGAATGCAAAGACTAGCGTGCTCACATAAAGGGGCCAATAATACCAGTTAGGCCACCTTAGTGATTCTGTAATAAATTGAGGATTAACGTTTATCCAAACGAAGAGACCCCAGATAAATCCAAATCTTGTGATCATTCCTAGGTAATCTGAAACTAACTTTGCATTATTGAACCTTTTTGCTGCTTCTCCTGTGAATAAAACTTTACAGAATCCTAGGAAGTCGACTTTTTCCTTAATGTCGAGTGTAGATTCCGGATGTTTCAAAGCGGCTGAGTTTTCCATAATTAAATCTCGTGGTCGAAATTGCCGAGGCATCATTAGGCATAGAAGATTGCTGAATTGCTTCTTCGAGCGTTCGATTTCGACCGATTACAGGGAAAATGTAAGGCGGTCGCCCTAACGGGATTATTCTTGGCACTCCCTGCCGGGGCGCATCGTATATCGGTGTGAGCGCTCACCGGAGAGTATTCTAGTTAAGTGTAACTTCAATTTCCTTCGCGTTCACAAGGGCTGCGACGTCGGAATAGAGGTCGATGTTCTGGCCCGGAGCAGAGATCGAGATGACTAAAGCGTATCGGCCCGTATCGGTCATGCGCTTTTGCCCTGCGTGGGACTTCCACCAGCCCCCGACTGGATAGACGGCGATCGCGTCGTGCAGAGCCAAATCCGCTGCGTAGCCTCGCCACAGATCGCAATGCAACGATCCGGCCTGCACAGCTTTCGGTCCTAACAACCAATAGCTCTGCTCACTATCAGATTCCGTGCCGTCTGTTTGTTGACTTGCCGACACCCGGCTGCGGAAGTGTGCATCCGTCTCACCGCGCTTCTTCATATCGAAGCGAAGGCCGAAGGAGCGATAAGTGTCAGGTCGCGTGGCCGCTTTGCCGGTGAGGTTCGGTTCGATGAAGTAGGAGAGCGTCACTTTCATTGTGACAATCTCGTTTTCGAGCTGCTCCAGCGCTGTTTTCGGCCAGGGAAGGTCGTAGAAGTGCATCTCGTTGAAGACGCCGGTTCTACCGTCTGCACTGACGGCGAAAGGTTGGATCTCTGCCTGGGCAATCAACGTCGCATCGTTCTGCGCTGAGAGAATCGCTCGCTCTATATCAGGAACGCCATATCCAAATTCTCGAAGGTTTTTCTGCTTCTCTGCTTTGCTCCCGGTTTTCCAGTGCGCGCCGCGCCCAATGAAACGCTTACGAATAGGCTCTGGCCACCGAGCTGAGTCTACCGCCAGCGCGCGATGTGTTTCTGGCCATAGATCGGGCCTAGCGGATTGCAGGCGTCCAATAAAGTTGCCGGCCATGCCAGCTGCTGCGCTCGTCGCCCAAAAAGGCACCAGCGGCTCCCCAGTCACATCTGAACCCGTCGAGAGAAGCGATACCGCGGGGTCCCAGCCACAAAAGCCCGCTGCGTCAGATACCATGTTTCCCGCCTCGAAAAGGACTTCCGGCTTGATAGGCGTTAGGTCCTCAGGAAGCGATTGCGATCCCCGGCTGAACGGGCTGCGGTGGTTAGCCGGCACGGCAGGATTGAGTGCGGGTGGAGGTGTTGGCGCCTGTTCTTTTCGGGTGAACCCACCGACCGTTAGAGCGTTCCAGCTCTGCGAGGGATCTTCCAGCGACTGCGACGGAAGAACTTCAATCGCCATTCCACCGGACACGTTTCCGGTTGCCACGACCAGCAGACGCTTGGGGAGCTCAGCGGCGGGGACTTTACCATCCGCTTCACCAGGCATGGCGCCAGATGCGATCTGGTCGATCGCGCCGCTCCAGGTTGACGGTCGGCTTGAAGGGAAGTCCGTCGCGGACGTTGCGATGCAAAAGCTGCGAAGAATGCCCGGGCTTTCGATCTCGACTGAGCTGACTGCGCCCTGTGTAACTATGCCATAGCTTGGTGGCTCGGTCGGCGGAAAACCGTGCGGTGGCAGAAGCTTCATCGACTCCGCGCCGTGCGTCAGGACGACAGGTCGCATGTCACTCATGAGCGGCTCGAGATCGCCATATAGCACGAGTCCCACAAGTGGTGTTCCATGGCCGCCGTTCGGCTGGTGATCGTCTGGCCCCCAGGTTGCGTCATATGCCCACGCGCCACGAAGGCCAGGTGCGATCAGAGGATGCGCAGCGGCGACGCCGGTATCTAGGGTGCAGACGACGGGTGTCTCTTGCCCGGGTGCTGTGACACGTTGGGCAAGCTCTGCGACCCAATCATGCTGGCCAATGCCCGTCGCACCCCGATCAAGGAGCGGTTCAATAGTTCCTGTCGCCCGGCGAATTTCCGTAATGGCGCCTGGGACCATCGCCGCGAAGGTGAAAATCGTCGCCGCGGATGCGTGAAGAAAGAGCACCGTTGTATCGGGGAAGAGGAGCCGGTCTTCATGCGTGTCGATATTCGCATTGCGCGCTGCTGCAGCGATACGATCGGCCAGGGCGATCGGTTGGCGCACCCAAAGTTCCCACCAGAGAATATTCGGTGCATTCAGGTCCACCTTGCCGGTGAATAGCGAAGAAGCCTCTGACGCCCGGACTTCCTCGACGACTTCGAATCGTTCGACGTCCGGTCGGCGTTGATTGCCCGGAGCACGACCATATTCGGCTATTCGCCCTTGCAAAAAGGTTCGCGCATCGTCCGGCACGAAGAGCAAGGCACTCTCGGTGCGATCGTCATTACGTTGAGAACGAAGCACCATTACGTCCTGCGTCGGAAATTCGAGTGCAGCAGGAATTTTAACGGCTTTGGTGCGAGAATTTTCGGCCGGTGCGAGGGTCGTGATCTCGACAATCGTTCCTGGCTTCAACCCCTGAACCGCAAGGCGCGGATCGAAACTAGCCTGCGGCTGCTCTCCGAGAGCAGCGGCCAGTTGGCTCAGTAGCTGGGCAGCGTGTGCTGCATAATCATCACGGAGCGGTTTGCGCTCCTGATTTCGTGAGGGAAAAGTGTATGCCGCTGTGTCACGGAAGAGATCGATCAATATATGTGGACGATTTCTTGCGTCGAAATTACTAGACTCCGCCATAGGACCTGCTTGTGCAAGTGTGTTCCATTCAATCCGACCAGTGGAACCTGCCTAGTGGTCGAACTGACGACGAAACTTATACTTCAACGTCTGGCGGTTTTTCAAGGCGTTGTATAGCGCATCGGTTGAAACTTTCGATACGCCCTCAAGAATAGCGTCCTTAACAACTGCGTCGGTGGCCCTGACCAATTCGCCCTGGCTCAGACCTTCAAGCGCCGTCGCAAGTGCAGGCCAAGATTTGGCCGCGAACTTAAATTTACCCAGCCGTTGTTCGATGATTGCACGAGCAGATTCAGCATTGGGAAGAGTGTATTCAACCACTTCGTCAAAGCGCCGAGCCAAAGCCTCATCGAGGATTTCAACGTGGTTCGTCGCAGCTAGAACAAGGCTATCAGTCGAGTTCGGCTCTTCCATGAATGCCAGAACCGAGTTCAAAACACGACGTATCTCGCCGACATCATTTGGATCGCCACGGCGTGCGCCGATCGCGTCGAACTCGTCGAGTAAGTAAACTCCGCGGGTCTGCGCAATCTGGTCAAAGAGCAGACGCAATTTGCCGGCTGTTTCCCCGAAAAACCGGCTGAAAAGAGACTCCAGACGCACAGTAAAAAGTGGTAGGCGAAGTTCACCAGCCAACACCGAGGCCGTCATGGTCTTGCCAGTTCCAGGTGGACCGACAAGGAGCATATGCGTAGCGGGCGTCTGCCCATGCTCGCGTAAGGTCACACGCTCCTGTTGCTGTCGAACGATGCGCCTGAGACGGCCGGCGATGTCATCGGACAGCACCATGCTCGACAGCGTGACTTTAGGATAGGTGCTTTCGACAAGCCCCTGTAACTCGCCCCGCGGGCGGGCAAGCGGAATGGGGGTCTGACCACTCGCAGACTTACCGAGGCGTCGCTGGTCGCGGGCCTTCTGGACAAGCCGCTTGAGCTTATCGGCATCCTCTGGGCGCCCCTGGCGGGCCTCTTGGGCAGCGATCTGCAAGGCGATCGACAGAAGCTGATCTTCATCTCCGTCGATGTGCGAGTTAAGGAGCGCGAGAATTTGCTTCGTAGACATGCTCGCCTCCTTCGTGTTGAATCAAAGAAAGCGCAGAAACATTAAGTTTCCACGCCTATTTCCAGTTGAATATAGTATGATTCTTGTGTGATTCCTAGAGTCCGCGACTTGACTCGGTTAGAATCAATTGTGGAGAAGATTGCCGAATCTGCGCCGGGATAATCCTTGGTTCCCCTTCCGGGGCGTCCTACGCATGATCTTCAATATCGATTGGAGATTACATGGCGACAATTCGGAAGCTCAGAGGACGCTGGCAAGCACAGGTGCGTCGGCGCGGTATGAAACCCCGCTGCAAGTCATTCGATAGCAAGGTCGAAGCCGAGAAATGGGCACGCGATCTTGAGGCTCAGGTCGATCGCTTCGGTGCCGCGCCGGACACGAAGATCCTCGAAACGACAACGCTCGGTCAGCTTCTGGAGCGCTACCAGCTCGAAGTCTCGCCCATGAAGCGCGGCTCCGTTCAGGATGACCTGCCACTGAACTTTCATCCAACGGCGATTAGAGCCTCGGCGGTTTTGAATACGCCAAGTGGCGCGGTGTGAGCAACCGGCGGAAACGCGAAGCTTTCATCTTGCGCAGCGTTGGAGCCGGTTGCGGCGATGATCCCGGCGTAGCCTGCCGGGGTCTGATAACCGAGCGATGAGTGCGGCCGGAAATGGTTATAATCCTGCGCCCATTCGGAAATGGCGCTACGGGCGTGGCCGAGACCGAAGAACAGGCTCTCGTTCAGCAGCTCGTCGCGCATGCGGCCGTTGAAGGATTCGACGTAGCCGTTCTGCATCGGCTTTCCCGGCGCGATGTAGTGCCATTCGACCTTGTGCTCCTTCGACCACGCGAGGATGGCGTTCGAGGTGAACTCCGTGCATTGACCGTTCATCACCAGACAACTCTGAGCACATTCCGCAGCGTCGCTTGCGCGGATAGAAGAAATGTCGTCGCCGAAGAGATCCAAGCCGGTATAGACGGCGATCCGATTTGGGCGCTTCGTGAATTCTTCGATCGTTGAGAGTTTCGCTTGTGTCTGCGGCGTCGGCGTTGCGCTTACCGTTGTTTCTGTCGAGTGCGGCTGCTCCGGTGTCACCGGTTGCGTAGTTGATTCTGTTGTGCTCGTCGCGTTTGGGGCGGGCGGAGTTGTATCTGGTGCTGCCGACGCGCCGGCGGCAGAGGGCTTTAACGCATCGCCAGTTCGATTGAGCTTATAACGGTCAATCTCTTCTGGCGTGAAGACGTGCATGTCATTCGGCGGCGTCTTGAACATGACGCTCAACACGTCAACCGGAGTATCGAAGCGGTTGAGGACGTCAATGATGTCGGAAATCGTGAGCTGCGCTCCCACAAGGTCCGATGTATCAGAGGAAATCTGATGCACGCCGAGCTTGCCGTCAACTTTCCGCTCGATGCCGGCAAGAAACATATAAGCACATGCGGATAGGCATGCGCTGTCTTTCGGGATGTAGGTCGCGAGCTTTCGCTCATGAATATCATCCGCCATCAGCAGACCCATTTGCACGGCGCCGCCTGAGCTGTTCAAGGTAATAAGCTTAGCGCCGGGGGCTGCGTGAAGAGCCCGCCGGAAGTTGAGCGCTGAGCCGACGTCGATATCGCCGTTCATCACTATGACATCTGGCTTGGCGTCGTCCAAGACAAACGGACCAAAGACTTTCTCAGACGCGGCTGCAGGGCTGACCATTGTTGTTACACATAGCGCAGCGCTCAACGCGGCAGATCGAAGCAATTTATGCATGAACAAGCCCCCAGCCCAAGATTATCAAACTACATAGACCTCAAGCTGACAAGGTTGTTGTAGGCGCGAGGCTGTATATTCTGGATTGCGGTTAATGGACGACGCTCGTTCCGGGATAATCCTTGGCACCTCTCCAGGGGCATCCTACGCGTGATCTTCAATTTCGATTGGAGATGACATGGCAACGATCAGAAAGCTTAGGGGACGTTGGCAAGCGCAGGTGCGTCGTCGCGGAATGAAGCCCCGAGCAAAAAGCTTCGACAGCAAGGCCGACGCTGAGAAGTGGGCACGCGATCTAGAGATTCAGGTCGACCGCTTCGGTATCGCGCCGGACACGAAGATCCTCGAGACCATGACGCTCGGTCAGCTCTTGAAGCGCTACCAGCAAGAGGTTTCGCCAACGAAGCGCGGCTTTACTCAGGAAAGCCAGCGCATCGATGTCCTGCGGCGTCACGATATTTCCCATCGAACGCTGATCGGCCTGGCGCAACAAGACATCGTCTCCTTTCGCGATGAACGTCTCCGGGCTGTTGCGCCGTCGACAGCGCTAAGGCAGAAAGCTTCGTTCTCGACACTGCCTGCAAGCCGTTTTGAATCCGGCTTCAGAATATGGGTCGAGGGCGTCCCATCGACGGGAATGGAGATGGAGCTGCCCTCATCCACGAAAACCGGCAGCTTCTCTTGCACGCCCGCGAGAGACATGGAGACGCCGCGTTCGCCGACCAGGAAGGGTTTTGCGGGAAGCTCGTCCAGGATGCGCTCCAGTGCCGCCGCATCTGGCACGGGCTGCAGATGAATGCCCGGCTTGCGGGGTGCACCAATCGACAATGCGCCGGCGGTGTCCCGGCCGATATGGCCCAGCAGACCGACGATGTCCTGGGGAGACACTTTCAGCCGCTGGCCGATTTCGGCGAGGTGCGTTTCCGGGAGCAGATTGGCGAGCCAGGGCAGGAGCCTGTCGGCAGCGACGGGGCCCGAACGGAGCGGCATGGTCAGCGATGTCGGAAAGGCCGAGCGGCGCGCTTCCCAGCTCGGGTCATAGTCCAGCCGCCAATCGCCATCGAAGGTCAGGTGGCTGACAGGGAGGGCTTCGTAGAAGATCGTCGTCATCGACCGTCACCGAAGGTCGGTAGGAAGTCCAGGTCATCGTCAGGCGAGGTCGACGCGGCTTGGGCCGTCCTGAGATCGCCGATCTCGATGCCGACAGTGCGCGCTACGATCAACGACTTTTCAAGCTGGCGCTTGGCTTGCCGGATTCAAGCTCGACGATGAAGCGCTCACCCGTGCCGGACCGAGCGGCAAGCTCTGTCTGCGTCCAACCAAGCGCCTTGCGTTTCTCCCGGACGGCGGTGCCGAAATCGCGTGCGGATCTGAACATCGAGCATCGCCTGAGATGGCTTACCGTACAGGAAGATTTCTCGTAGATCAACGCGATCCTTACCGATCGGGAAGCGCGCGCAGACACGCTCTTCGGGAATTTCCGTGCTTCATCACGACGTCGAAAAATGAGATCCTTGAGATCCGGGTATCGCGGGCTTAATTGGCGGAGAGTCCCACCTTCTCCGCAATAAAAGTATGTATTATCATATATTTACGATGTTTATGCTTGCGATAGCCGTAGCGGGTTTTGCCTGTTTGCGATCACAATTGATCACAGGGCCACGCTGAAGGCGCCGCTCGGCGAATCTCTTTCTTGGAATTCAACTCAGATCTTGCATTGCCACGCATTGGCGATCAGGGGGATGCGGATTTAGGGTGTTGCGCATATGTTAAAGGAATCGAGTTTTTTTAACTTACTGAGTCGCACATGTTAAATCCGTCCTATCAGCTTCCTGATCTGACATCGCTTGGAGGGTTTGGAAACCATTGAAGTTTTCAAAGCGCTCGCCGCCGCGGAGGAGCAATGGGCAAACCGACAATCGTCCTGGCTGCAGCATTTTTGCTGGCCCCATTCACTGCACAGGCACAAAATACGCCCTGCAGCGGTCATAAGGGCGGCATCAACCATTGCCAAGGCAATACCTTCATCTGCAATGACGGATCTGTCAGTAGCAGCAAGAAATCCTGCCCAGCCTATACCGGAGGCCTCGGGATGGCCGCAGGCTTGCTGGGATCAGGCTCGACCGAAATGGCGCCGACGGAGACCGGCGACTGTTCCTGCGACAGCGGCAAATATTGCACCGGCCCTCGCGGCGGCCGCTTCTGCATGACCCATGAAGGAAAGAAGAGCTATATGCGGCACGATTGAGAGATTACGAAATCCAAGAGGAAAGCATAGTGGCAAACTCGGCAAGAGTGTTTTCCGGACTCCGATCGTCAGGCCACAGGGCCGACACTACCTTTTATCCGTTCTTACTTTTCGGTTTGCGGTTCGTCGTAAGCTCACGCCCATTGCGCGTGCGATGGTTCGCCAATCACGGCCGCCCATGCCTGGGATTCTCAAGAGTTCGGCGTTTTTGGAGCGCTGGAGGTCGTCCGGCGTCTCATAACCAAGCTGATGGAGTTCCGCGAGAAGGTACGGCTTCAGTTTCAAATCTGCGAGCTTTATGTCCATTACCTAATGGAACCCCGCGCGGCGGAAAAGTTCAATACGGTGAATTCTACAACAAGATTCACATTCGATCGCCATATCGCGGCCGGCGATAGTCCAGCCTGCGGTGCTCGAAGTAAAACCATTGCGCACCAAGCTTCATCACAAAATGCCATCGCCCGCCGGAACGGGCGCATTCTTACGATTACATGCCAAACGACACAAAGCTAGTAGGCGGCGGCGTTGCGTTGCGACCGCTAGGCACGGTTCTTCGCTGCGCTTCACGGTGGGCATTTGGCCGGTCCGATTAGTGATCAACCTATGGGCTGAGATGTCATTATATATCAGCCTTCAAGCTGATATATGAAAACAAGGATCAGTTTGTAGGCTGAAAGATGAAAGTGATACTCGAAAAGGGCTCGGCAGCGGCTCGATGAAAGACTTCGGGCGCTACAGCCAAGTGACCGGTTCAAGACATCGCCGAAGGGTTGGATACGAGCCCTTCGCGATGCCCTTGGCATGACGGTGCGCAGCTCAGCGCACGCATAGGAATCCGGCCGCAGACAGTTGAATCAATCGAAAAATCCGAAGCAGCTGGAACAATCCAGCTCAATACGTCGCGCCGTGCCGCTGAGGCATTAGATTGCACGCTCGTCTATGCTCTTGTCCCCAACACTTCGCTTGAGACCGTTGTCGAGGCGCGGGCGCGCAAGATCGCGATACGTGAACTCCAGCGTGTCGCCCACACGATGCGTTTGGAAGCTCAAGGCACGGATAATGCGGATTTCGAATCTCGTGTTTAGGCATATATCCGCAACAAGCTCGCTGAACGTGACCTCTGGAACGAGGCATGACAGATCTCTTTCAGGAACCTGAAGACGCTAGACCGCTCGAGCCGCAGGAGCGAGAGGGCTTGCTTCAGACGTGGATCACTCACCGACGCGACCTCAACGAGGCGGAGGAGGAAAATATCGTCGATGGTGCGGCTTGGGCGCTTGGCCGGCGGCGCTTGCCGCTCGAGCGGATGCTAAGCGAAGATTTCATGCGGATGCTTCATAAGCGGATGTTCGGTGACGTCTGGCAGTGCGCCGGCACGTTCCGAGCCACGTAACGCAATATTGGCATTCAAGCTTATCGCGTCGGAACTGAGCTCGCGAGCCTATTGAATGACGTTCGATATTGGATTGAGCATGAGACATTT
Organism: Martinezella tropici; assembly: GCF_003287875.1. Taxonomy (GTDB): domain Bacteria; phylum Pseudomonadota; class Alphaproteobacteria; order Rhizobiales; family Rhizobiaceae; genus Rhizobium; species Rhizobium tropici_C. Next base: position 8,887 of record NZ_QMKK01000011.1, on the reverse strand, counting down.
CCCCCCGATGAAATAGCGGTCAGATTTCATCATCGCCTCGTCGCCATCCATCCGTTCCCGAACGGAAACGGTCGCCACGCGCGGCTGGCGGCCGACCTCCTAATCGAGCGCCTTGGCGGCTCGCTTTTCAGTTGGGGTGGCGGCAGTCTGGCCAATGTTGGCGAATTGCGAGCCCGCTACATCGCAGCGCTACGCGCCGCAGATAATCGTGATATCGCTCCGCTTATAGAATTCGCGCGCGGCTGATTGCAAAGATCCCAGTGCCCGTCCGTGTCGACGCGACTCTTCGGGACTGAGTCCTCGTCCGCCGTGCTCGCTGTGCCGGCGGGCCCATCTTTGCGGATCCGTCAGCACGATCAGAACTGAGTAGTTCTTGGCGGGGGAGTCCGAATTGCAGATCAGCACATTGAAGATGACTGCATCGAGAAACTTCAGGCGCTCGGCAGGCGAAACCAGACCGGACAAAGTCCAACATCATTTCCAGTGTCACGCCACATCCTGTTGAGGATCCCTTGTACTTCTGGCATGGGAAGCGGCGCAATTGGGAGCAGGGGGGAGCCTTAACCCTCGGGGAACCGATAGACCACCTCGCCAAAAGACCCGGTCGGAAACACGTAAAAGAACTTCAAATTAGCGGATGATTCATTGCGGATGCCGTGTTCGGCGTTGCCGGGGATGAAGACGGTCGTGCCTGGTTTGACCGTCGTTTCCTGGCCGTCGATCCGGACGATACCGGTTCCCTCGAAGATGAAGTAGATTTCCGATGGGTCGTGGCGATGCGGTTTGAGTTCGCCGCCGGGCGCAAGGTCGGCGATGCCGGCGCTCATGCTGTCGGTGGGGGTGATGTCGCTGCTGAGGAGCGTGTGCCAGGAGATGGAGCCGTGGACGGGGTCATTCCATCCGTCGCGCGGGCGTTCTTCGGCTGTGGTGATAACGGCTTGCGATCTCTTTGTCATTTTTCCTCGAAACGCTGGGTCAGCAACCAGCCGGAACGGTGTCACAGCCGTTGGGAATGTCAATTGAATGGTGCATCGAGTCAGTCGATATCGGCTATCGTTCGCCGAGTTTCGATGGCTTGTCGAAGCGCCATACGGCGAGGGGTGGTAGGCGTCGAGCTATGTCTTAATCGCCAGACGCGGGAAGGTCTCCCCGCTCCTGCGCTTTGCTTTGAATTCGATCTTGAACCGCGGGTTCAGGTTCGCCGCAGGAAGTCCACGATCAGGTTCGAGATGATTTCCGGGGCATCTTCGAAGCAGTAATGGCCGACGCCTGGGAGGCGCTCGATGGGAGCTGATGGGAATAGGGCGGAGAAGAGCGGCAGGAAATATTCGGCAAGCAGCGTTCGATCCGCCTCGCCCCAGATGGCGAGTGCCGGCTTGCTGCGGATGATGCGCTCGGCTGCCGGATCGGGCCTTTCGAATTCATGCGCGCCGGTCGCAAAGCCCTTGGCCCAGCCGAGCGCGCCGAGGCAATCGGCCTCCGTTGCGAAGGGTGCGCCATAGGCATCGAGCCAGGTGTCGGTGATGACGGCGTTGTTCTCGAAGCCGTTGAGCTTGAGCGTGCTGAGAATGTTGAAGCCGAGATTGTTGAGCACCGGTTCGAGCGTGCCGTCGGCTTCGGCCTTAATGATCCATTGAAACCAGGGCGATCGAGCGGCGTTCGCTACCGCCCGATCGACAGCATCCGGTTGGCCGAAGGATGTCGGCCCGTTTGCCGAGATGATGCGGCGGATGCGCTCGGGATGGCGGGCGGCGAAGGCCATGCCGACCGGTCCGCCGAAATCATGCATGACGAGGGTGATGTCGGTGAGGCCGAGCGCGAGCACGAAAGCCTCAAGATTGGCGATGTGATCCTGCAGCCAATAGCTGCGGCCAGCGGGCGTTTCGCTCTTGCCGAAGCCCATATGATCGGGAACGACGACGCGATGCGTGCGGCTCAGCGTCGAGATCAGATAGCGAAACAGATAGCCCCAGGTCGGCTCGCCATGCAGGCAGAGGATGATTTCGCCGTCGCCAGGCCCTTCGTCGACATAATGCATGCGGAAGCCGGGTGCTTTGGTGAAATGCGGTGCGAAGGGGTATGTGCCGGCGAAGGTCGCATCGGAAGGAATCACGGTCGCTCTCCTAATATGGTTTTAATTTGAAACCACGATCTCAATATCTCTTGTGGTTTTAGTTTGCAACCGATATGTTGAGATGGTGCTGCAGCTGTTTGCCTGCGTTCTTGAGGCAGCATCGGCACAGATGCGGAAGCAAGTGAGAAAGATCAGATGGCCAAGAGAGTAAGCCACAAGGATTCCCTCTGCGGGATAGCGCGGCCGCTGGATGCGATCGGCGACTGGTGGTCGCTCTTGATCATCCGCGATGCCTTCGATGGTCTGCGCCGGTTCGGCGAATTTCAGAAAAGCCTCGGCCTTGCCAAGAATATCCTCTCGGCTCGGCTGCGCAATCTCGTCGCCCATGGCATCATGGATACCGTGCCGGCTTCCGATGGTACCCCCTATCAGGAATATGTGCTGACGCAGAAGGGGCAGGGCTTGTTTCCGCTGCTGGTGGCACTTCGCCAATGGGGCGAGGATTTCTTCTTCGAGCCGGATGAGCCTCATGTGATGCTCGTCGACAGGGCGACGCATATGCCTGTGCGGCGGCTGGAATTGCGGGCGCAGGACGGGCGCATGCTTATGGCCGAGGATACGGTGGTCGTGGCGCCGCCGCTCGCCGCAGGTGAGCGCGAATAAGTTAGCCGTTCAAAATCTTTGCTCGCCCTTTAGCAGAGTTTGCTCGGCCGCCGGGCTCCCTCGGCGCGAAAACCAGGCGAAGCGTGTGTCTCTGATCTAGTCGACGATCTGCGAACCAAACTTCGCTAGAAAATGCTGAGGTGGGCATGAGGGGAGTTCAGTTCGAAGCGAAAATTCAATATCAGGATTTAGATGCATCCGCTGGTAGTTTTCGACAGTGAAAATACATGGAATGTAATATATTATCCCAGCTTCATTAATTAATGTGGTACTCCGGGCATTTATTTTATAATTATCGAATATTAAAGATCGAAAACCAAACAAAAAGTTCTTTAACCATATTCATATACGAATCCCACTCTCATCGAGCATCTTTTGAGAGGGGATGATGAACAAGGCCATACTTGCTGCAATAATCATGTCGATAGCAGCCTCGACTGCAAATGCCCAGACGATCGGCGTGGCCATGTCCGATCTCGATAAATTCCGAACCGCATTGCTCGACGGCATTGTCTCCCACGGAAAGACGATTTCGGGATTGAAGGTGGTCACCCAAACCGCCAAGGGCGACAATGAGCTGCAAAAGAAGCAAGTTCAACAGTTCATCGCGGACAAGGTCGACGCGATTATCGTTGCCGTTTCGGACGGTGACCTCGGCCCGCAAATGACGAAACTTGCCTCGGACGCCCATATTCCCCTCGTCTACATCAACAATGTGCCTTCCAATCTGTCGGACCTGCCCGAAACTCAGGCCGTCGTCGCGTCAGACGAGAAGGAATCAGGAACGCTACAGACGAAAGAAGTCTGCTCTCTGCTAAAGGGAAAGGGGCGCCTGGTGGTGTTGATGGGTGAACCCTTCCATGCGGCGGCGCGCGCCCGCACGCAGGATATCGATAACGTCCTCGCCACATCCGCCTGCAAGGATCTGCAGGTCGTCGAACGGCAGGCCGCCTATTGGTCGCGTGACTATGCCGATCAACAAATGCAGGAATGGCTGTCGGCGGGTGTGAAGTTTGATGCTGTGATTGCCAACAACGACGAAATGGCGCTCGGCGCAATCCGTGCGATGAAGCGCAATGGCATATCGATGAAAAACGTCGTTGTTGCTGGCATCGATGCAACCGACGATGCTTTGGCGGCAATGCAGGCTGGCGACCTGGCAGTCACTGTTCTTCAAAGCGCCTCTGGGCAGGGAGCAGCGGCGGTCGATGTGGCCATCAAACTTGCCAGCGGACAGAAGGTGTCACGGGAAAACAACGTGCCTTTCGAACTGGTGACGCCACAAAATATCACTAACTACCTGCCGAAGACCCAGTGACCGAGGGAAACACGATGTTACGTTTTTGGAATAAACTTGGCATCCGAGGCCAGATTACCGCGGGTTTCCTACCACTAATCTTGCTTATGAGCTTTCTTTCGATCAACGCCCTTTCCGGTATGGCTGGACTTTCCTCGATCTTCACGTCCTATCGCGGGACTGCGGGACAAAGCCTTGCCATTTCCCGCTACAGCGATGAACTTAGCGAGATCCAAAAGGCAGTGGAGGCCTTTCGATCGAGCCCGACGCAGGATGTGATTGATCGTTTTCATGCGGGCGTCAAGTCGTTTGCCGAGGACGATCCGCGCTTCGCCGGCAATGTTACGCTTCAAGCAGGTATGACGGCAATTCGTCAGGATGTCGGCGCCTACGGCGCAGCTTTTGAGCGGATCGTGACGCTACAGGCGAAGCGAGATTCCCTGATTTCCAAAGTCACGGAGTTTGGACCTTGGACCAGTATCGCGCTCAATGACGTGATGCGGAGCGCCTGGCGTCAGAACGACGTGGCGTTGCTGCATGCGACGGCTGCGACGCTCGAGGCCTTAAACCGCAGCCTCTATTTCTCTGAGCGATTCATCCATTCCGGCGACCTTGCCGCCTACGATAAGGCGCAGTCGGCCTTGAATGAAGCGATGGGGTTAAACGACGTGGCCGCGAAGGCGGCAAAGAATGAACTGCAGCACAAGCGTGTCATGGGTGCGGGGCAGCTCATGCAAAACTATACAAGCCGCCTTGGCGATGTTCGGGATGTCCTGCTGGCGACCAACAAGATCCGCGACAACGAACTCAATGTTCTCGCGCCGAAGATCGCCAAGGGCTTCGAGGATTTGCAAGCGTCCGTCATGGACACGCAAAAGACGCTCGATGGATCGGTTGATGCGACCGTCGCCGCCGCGAGTAGCTCTACGCTTGCGATTAGCGGAGTTCTGATCGTCATCGGTCTCGTTCTTGCCTATTTTATCGGGCAGCTGATTTCTTCCAACGTACGCAGCATGGCACGCTTGATGGAACGCCTGGCTCGTGGCGATGACACGATGACCATAAGCGGTACCGAACAACGTCACGAGCTCGGGGCGATGGCACGCTCATTGAAGGTCTTTCAGGAGACCGGGCGAGCCAAGCTCATTGCCGAAGCCACGGCCGAACGGGCACGCATCGCAGCCGAAGAAGACAGGCTTCGCCAAGAGGCCGAGCGGCTTGCCGATGCACAGGTGATGGAGCACGCGTTCCAACAGATTTCGCTGGGCCTGGATGCCCTGTCTAAGGGTGACCTGACCGCCAGGGTCGGTGACGTCGATGTCCGCTATGCCCGCATCCGGGATCACTTCAATAACTCGGTATCCAGTTTGGAGGAGGCTGTCGATTCCGTTATCGGCGCGGTTGCCACCATCAAGTCCGGCCTAGCCGAAATCTCGACGGCGTCCAACGATCTTGCGCGCCGCACGGAACAGCAAGCAGCCTCTCTCGAGGAGACCGTTGCGGCCTTGGGCGATGTGACGCGCGGTGTCAATGGAACTGCGGAGGGAGCAAGCCATGCTCAAAGCGCGATGGTCAATGCGCGCGCTAACGCAGAAAATGGTGGTGCGATTGTCGCCCGTGCGATCGCGGCAATGACCGAAATCCAAAACTCATCATCCCAGATCGGCAACATTATCGGTGTCATCGACGAGATCGCATTTCAGACCAACCTGCTGGCTCTGAATGCCGGCGTGGAGGCAGCTCGGGCCGGGGAAGCAGGCAAAGGTTTTGCCGTCGTTGCCCAGGAAGTGCGCGAGTTGGCACAGAGATCAGCAACGGCGGCCAGGGAGATCAAGTCGCTGATATCCATGTCCACGGATCAGGTGAAGACGGGCGTCCAGCTTGTCGGGGAATCCGGTACGTCGCTTTCCCACATCGTGGAGCAGGTAGGTGCCATGAGCTCGACGATTGCAGAGATTGCTGTCGCAGCGCGTGAACAGGCGGCAAGCCTGAGAGAAGTTTCAGCTGCGGGTGACCAGATGGATAAAGTCACCCAACAGAACGCGGCCATGGTGGAACAGACGACGGCGGCCGCGCAAAGCCTGACGCAGGAAACCGAAAATCTCGCGGACTTGGTGCATCGTTTCAAGACGCGCAGCACCGGCGTTTCTGAGATACGTCTTTATGCGATGGCATCATAAGTGAGTGAACTGTCCAACCTGTTTTGGTCGCAGATGTGTTGCGGCCTACCCTCGGGCTAGGCATTCTCGGCCAGAAATATCTGGATATCTGGCGCAATAGAGACTGCTTCTTCCGGGAGCCGACCCAAGAGTTTGACGATTGTCTCGACTGCCAGACGGGCTTCCAGGGTAAGCCCACGGTGAAGGCCGTCTTGCGATAGAGGGCTGCTGACTGCCACTCCTAGTGATAACACTAGGAGTGGTCATATGACGAAGCATCCAATTGAGGTTATCACGTCCGTAGAGCGCCGTCGTCGCTGGTCACGCGAAGAGAAGAATGTTGGTGTACGGCCGGAGCGGAATTGGCTCCGCTTTACGCTGAAAACAACAGGGTCGATGGTTCAGTCCTCCAAGAGCAAAATAATCATTCATGAAACCCGCTATTCAAATCGCACACAAAAACGAGAGTTTGTGGGGGTATAGACGGCGTCATAGCTGGCCGTTATGCTGGCGTAATGACCAACGCTGCGCCCCCGAAACGCACCTTCGATCCGATGCTGCCGCGAACGGGGCACTATCGGCCCATTCCCGAGACGGAAGACAAGGCCTTCAGTGTCTGGCTGCAGGGCCAGTTCGACGAGATCCTGTCTTTGTCCGAAGCGCCGCCACGTTGTCCGCATTGCCAAGGCGAAGGGACAGTCCTCAAGGCGCGTGCGTCACCTCCCAGGCCCGTTATACCCGTGTTCAGCTGTCAAACGTGCGAAATACATTTTCGCCGCACCACTGGGACACCGCTGTCAGGCCTCAAGTTTCGGAAGCTTAGCCTATTCGTCTGCCTCCTGTCGCAACAGCGGCCAGTCACCGAGGCAGCCGAGGCTATCGGTGTGAAGGCCGTCACGGTAAAGCGCTGGATCGAACGAACGCGTGAGTGGATCGTGCAGCTCGATCCGACCGGCCATTGGGACGCAAAGGTTCGGCTTGGCATGGAGATCCGTCCTGATATTCCATGCCCGAACTGCGGCGCAACAGATGGCATGCACTATCGCGGCTTTGATTCAGACACCGGCGATCGCCGGTTCCGTTGTGATGCCTGCGGGCGGTTTGCCCGTCTGTCAAACGTGCTGCGCGACCAAGAGCCAGGTTTCGTGCTCGAGCATCGTGTCGTGATGCGTCCGCCATCGACCCGCCGTAAGGTCTGATCTACCGCCGCGAAAGAAACGTGATGACTGACAATGACGAGCGCCCGGATGACACGGCGTTGCCACCGGAAGACAAGATGGGTGTTGCAGTTCCGAAAACCCCGGCCCACTCGCTCATGCTCTTGAACAGCTACATGCGGACCGACATGCTCCAGCACGTCCATTTGCGCCTCCATAAGATGAGGGATGCGGACGAGCCTGGCTCGCCGTTACATCATATGGCGAAAAGCCTCTAACAGGTTATCGACACCTGGGATGGGATTCATCTGTTCGAGTGTTTTACTCGCAACCGCTTCCACATCGATCCGAACTGCGAATTTCAGCCGGAGCATGACTATCTCCATGACATCAAGCTGATGAAGCATCACCTCAAATGCCATAGGAAAACGATCAAGGGGCTGGACCGCTGGCGCTGACCGCTCTTATGTAGGGTTTCTGTTCCGTTGCATCTACCCAAACTCCAATATCCGCTATGCGTGTTCCTATCCGCATTAAGCAAAGTCATTGGTGTAAAATTCACACAGGCTTTACCAAACTTACGCGAACTCCCCAAAGTTTACTCTCCATATCCGTGTAAAGATTGACGTTCGCTGCCAAGTCCATCAAGAGAAAGGATCAATATGTGCCGCATGACGCGGCCTGGGCGAGGCGAGAAGTAGGCTACATTTTCCGGCGAGAACCGCGGACGTGGCCTGGCCTCAAAAGGGCGAGAGCGTATCGTGGGCAAGCATCCAGGGCACGATTCCAGTAAATCGTTCAACGAGCGGACCGGAGCAAGCAGAGTCGTTCGGCGGCTGTTGCGCCTCGGACACCAATCGCTTGCTGTCACACTTAGCGCGCTCTTGTTTTTACAGCCGGCGATTGCCAATGCCCAGTCGGTATCGGCAAGCACCACGGCACCTGCCGCTAATCAGCCGGGTGTCGGAGCCGCCCCGAATGGCGTACCGCTAATCGATATCGTCACACCGAACGCCAGTGGTCTCTCGCATAACAAGTACGACAGCTTCAATGTCGGCACACAAGGGCTTATCCTCAACAACTTCAAGGGTGAAGTGGGCACGTCGAACTTGGGCGGCGCGACACCCGGCAACCCAAACCTCAACGCCTCCAACCCGGCTTCCGTCATTCTCAACGAAGTCACGTCAGGCAATCGCTCGGCGTTGAACGGACCGACTGAAGTGTTCGGGGGCCGGGCAGACGTCATCATTGCGAACCAGAACGGCGTGACCTGCAACGGCTGCGGCTTCATCAACACGCCACATGCGACGCTGACGACGGGTGTTCCGAATATTGGCGCCGACGGCAGCCTGTCAGGCTTCACCGTCAATGGCGGCGACGTCACCTTCGAAGGGGCAGGCGGAAACTTCGCGGCCGCCCCCGGCGCCGTCGACCTGTTCGACGTCGTTGCCCGCAATATCCATGTCAATGCGCCGGTCTACGGCAAGACCATCCGCCTGACGGGCGGCGCCAGCCAATACAATTATGCCACCGGCGA
>NZ_QMKK01000010.1 GCF_003287875.1 Martinezella tropici | reverse complement strand
TCGACGCGTGGGATCGTTGCGGCGATCTCGAACTATCTGGCCGAGCAGGGCTGCAACATCGTCGATTCCAGCCAGTTCGACGATCTCGATACCGGCAAGTTCTTCATGCGCGTCTCCTTCATCTCCGAGGAAGGGGTGGGTGGGCCGGCGCTTGCCGAAGGCTTCAAGCCGATCGCCGAGAAGTTCGCCATGGATGCGGAGATCCACGATGCCAAGAAGCGCATGAAGGTGCTGCTCATGGTCTCGCGCTTCGGCCATTGC